>NZ_JAEQNC010000001.1 GCF_016722925.1 Phytoamicus setariae
TTGAAAAAAGGGTACGCGCACTTGCTGGATACTCCTCGACTGACTTTCGGACACGTTAAGGACCTTGCCTGCCGTCTTCGTTCCGCGCAAGGCTCCCGAATGCGATGACGGCTTCTGGCGCGACAGGAGACGTGGTAACCGGCCTCCTGTCGACCTACAGCGGAAATTGGCCATTGGGTAGAAATCAATAATCGACACTGGCTTTGTCTAACCAGGTCATTCTGGTCGCCTGCGGCCACCTTAAATCATGGTAGTGCGCTGATCCGCATGGACGCCATGCTGCAATGTTGGCGGATCGCCATTGTCATCGTATATATCGTTCTGGCAAATGCATGGGGAAATTGCCCCAGGCGTTGTAAGAGCGCATCGCGGCCAAAGGGAGTTCGAAATTGAGCGTTGCCTTCGTCAAGGAAGAAAGTGCCGAAACTGCTTCGGAAACCCTGTTGCCTGACCGTGCGATTTCACCGCATCCGAATCTCGTTACGGAAGCGGGGTTGAAGGCTCTGGAGTTGCAACTCCAGCAAGCGCGCGAAGTCTACGATGCGACCAGCACAATCGAGGACGTGAATGAACGGCGGCGGCAGGCGGCCAACCCGTTGCGTGACGCGCGCTACTTTGCGGCAAGAGTTCACACGGCTCAGGTTATGCCTGACCCTGCTTCAATCGACATTGTTGCCTTTGGCAGCACAGTGACGTTCAGCCGTAACGATGGGCGCGTGCAGATGTATCGTATTGTGGGGGAGGACGAAGCGGACCCCAAGGCCGGGTCGATTTCCTTCGCATCCCCGGTGGCAAGGTTATTGATGGGCAAAGCGGTCGGGGATGTCGTGGGCGCTGGAGCTCAAGAGATTGAGATCATTGCCATTTCGTAAAACGTCATAGGGTCCCCATACGAGCGCACCGAAATTACCCGTGCTGTCCCCCCTGGGCAACGTGCTGCCGCCACCCGGATTGCAGTACACGGCGGCGCCGAAACTGCTTGGATCGCGCCGCGTTTGTGCTATTTGCCGGGGAAACGAGCTCAGAGGGGTTTTCCATGGCACACGTAAAACAAGCGGATCTGGTGAAGGAAATCGCAGGTCTGGTGCAGCAGTACCGCGACGGCGATCCCGCGCTGGTAAAATTCGGCATGAAATGCGGGATCACGCTGGATCGTCACCCCGTCGGTGCCGGCATCATGCACAGCCCCAAGCTGAAGCAGGAGACCTTCCAGATCAAGGATTCGGCGTTCCGCCAAAATTTCCAGTCCGACAAGGATGCCTTTTTCGCCGCTTTCGACCGGTTCGTCGCCAACGGCCAGTTTCTCGCATGGAGCGGCAAAGTGCCGAAAGAGGGGCAGGCGGCAATCCTGAAAACACTCAACGAAGACCATACCCGACCGACAATGCAGATCGAGATGATCTGCCGCAAGCGTGGCAGTGAAAGTGAACAGAAGCTGCAGATGTTGTTCATCGGCTTTGGCGACGACAAGGAAGCGGCAGCATATGCCGACCAGCACGCGATCTATGTGATGTAAGCCGATGACGGCCATTTAGCCTCCGGCGATAGGCGCCGGAGGCTATTGATTCGGCACGATATTTTCCACGCGGATGCGTTGGGTATTAGGTTGGTGGATGCAAGAATAACATAGCTCGCCCAAATTGACTGAACATTAGAAAAAGATAATGTTATCCTTGCGGCCTGGATCACTAATCTTGCCGTCGAGTAGTCAACGCAAGTCAAGGGGAGAAGTGGCATGAAAGCATTTCTAAGACTGCTATCTCTGAGTTTGATTGCCAGCGCCTATATTCTGGCAATTCCCCTAGCCCCACACGCCACATATACAACGGGCTTTAGCAATAGCTCAGCTCTTGCAGACAGCCGTGATCCCGGCCATGCAAAAGGCGACAAGGGCAAACAGGACAGTTCTTCTTCAGGCTGCTGACCTGAAGAGCTTGGCCATGATAGTCCAAGCTGGTTATTTTCTACGATCTGAGAGAAACAGATCGGGACGATGATTGACAATACTGCCGATCATCTTCGCCAAATCTGATGCATATCGCCCGCTCACACGAAGCGTTCGGGCGATATGCTTGAGGTCAAGACCCGGCGATCAGCCGACCGCTACCCGGCAGGCCTTTGATCAGGAGCCGCCCGGATAGTTCGGGCTCTCGCGCGTGATGGTGACGCCATGCGTGTGGCTTTCGCGGAGGCCGGCGCCGGAAATGCGCACGAAAGTCGCCTTTTCCTGATAGTCCTTCAGATCCTTGCCGCCGACATAGCCCATCGCCGCGCGCAAGCCGCCGGCGAGCTGGTGCAGCACGGCCGAAACCGGCCCCTTGTAGGGGACCTGGCCTTCGATGCCTTCCGGCACGAGCTTGAGCGTGTCGCGCACTTCCGCCTGGAAATAGCGGTCGGCTGAGCCGCGTGCCATGGCGCCCACCGAACCCATGCCGCGATAGGCCTTGAAGGAGCGGCCCTGATAGAGATAGGTCTCGCCCGGGCTTTCATCGGTGCCAGCCAGAAGCGAGCCGATCATGCAGGCCGAAGCGCCGGCGGCAATGGCCTTGGCCATGTCGCCGGAGAACTTGATGCCGCCATCGGCGATGACCGGAATGTTCTGTTTGCTCGCCGCATCGACCGCGCCCATGATCGCGGCAAGCTGCGGAACGCCCACGCCGGCGACGATGCGGGTGGTGCAGATCGAGCCAGGGCCGATACCGACCTTGACCGCGTCCGCGCCCGCATCGATCAGCGCCTTGGCGCCATCTGGGGTCGCGACATTGCCGGCCATGATGCGGACCGAGTTGGAAAGCTTCTTGGCGCGGGTCACCGCGTCGAGCACGCGCTGGGAATGGCCGTGGGCGGTATCGATGACCAGAAGGTCGATACCTGCATCGATCAGCCGCTCGGCGCGTTCGAAGCCGTCATCGCCGACGCTTGTTGCGGCTGCGGCGCGAAGTCGGCCTTGTGCGTCCTTGGAGGCATGCGGGTTGAGCTGCGATTTCTCCATATCCTTGACGGTGATCAGACCGATGCAATGGCCGGAGTCGTCGACGACGAGCAGCTTTTCAATGCGGCGATTGTGCAGCAGGCGCTTGGCTTCTGTCTGATTGATGGTTTCGTTCACCGTGACCAGGTTTTCCTTGGTCATCAGTTCATGGACTTTCTGGTTCGGATCGGAAGCAAACCGGACGTCGCGGTTGGTCAGGATACCGACCAGCTTGCCGGTGCGGCCTTTGCCGCTGTTCTGCACCACGGGAATGCCGGAAATGCTGTGCACCTTCATCAACGCAAGCGCTTCGGCAAGCGTGGCGTCCGGGCCAATCGTCACTGGATTGACGACCATGCCGCTTTCGAATTTCTTGACCTGGCGAACCTGCTCGGCCTGTTCCTCGGGGGTGAGATTGCGGTGGATCACGCCGATGCCGCCGGCCTGGGCCATGGCGATGGCGAGGCGGGCTTCGGTGACCGTATCCATCGCCGCCGAAAGAAGCGGCAGGTTCAGTTCTATATCGGAAGCGATCCTTGTGGCAATGTTGGTCTGGCCCGGCATGATCTCCGAATGCCCGGGCTGCAAGAGCACATCGTCAAATGTAAGAGCTTCGAGCCCGGTGATCGTTTGGATGATGCGCGCCATGCCATGTTCCTTATATCGAATCCACCCGATACTCTAAGCACGGGGGCAGGAAAAACCTGTGGGAAGATGACGAGGGCTGGTAACACGTTCATTCGCCGAAGGGAACAGGCCGCCCTACGAAAATCAGATGAAATTTATGCAGGGCTCCAATGCGCCGCGCGCTTGGATTGCCAAAACGGTGCCTGATCGCCATCGGCGATCAGGCACGGATATCACGGCCTTTCCGCGGGCACCGGAATAACGCCCTTCGGCACCAGATCCGAAAAATCTTCGATCGCGCGGAAAGCGGTCGCATCAGCGGTTTGCGGCGAGGCAAAGGCGGTTTCGGTGACCGGTGTGACGTCATCGGCATGCGCTGGCGCCCCATATTCCGCCGCGGCCATCGACGTCACCGACCTGCCGTTCAGCACTGCCGTGCAGGCATTGGGCAGGGACTTGAGCGTCAGATATGTCGGCTTCGTCGGCTTGACCGGCTTCTTTTCCGGTTTCTTGGCCGGGCGTGGCTTAAGGCGGTCGAACCACTCGGCCAGCGGCTTGCCACATCCGCTGTCATCAGGCGGATTGACCTGATCCTCGCAGCCGGCCTGGCCGGGCGGGCATTTCATACGGATGTGGAAGTGGTAGTGGTGGCCGTAGATCGGCCGCACCTTGGAGAGCAGCGAGCGATTGCCTTCCCAGGATTCACAAAGCTTCTTCTTGATGCCGGGATGGACAAAGACGCGCTCGACCTGTGGATAGCTCGCTGCCCGCATGATCAGGTTGGCATGCGACTGGGTCCATTTGTTCGGATCGACATAGAGCGTGCCCCTGCGGAGAACGGAATTTTCCGGAAAGTCGTCGCGCTCCTGGTAGGAAAGCCTGCGGTTCGGCATCGGGGTGAGCCAGATGTCGGCATCCAGGCCGATCTGGTGCGAGGCGTGGCCGGTCAGCATGGGTCCGCCGCGCGGCTGCGAAATGTCGCCAAGCAGCAGGCCGTTCCAGCCATCCTCGGCGTGCGCCTCGCGTGACAGTCGCTCCAGCAACGAGATCATGCGCGGATTGCCCCAGCGGCGGTTGCGCGAAGGATGCAGCACCTGCCATGTCGGGCCATCCGCCGGGATGGCCATGCCGCCCGCCAGGCAGCCCTTGGCGTAGAAGCCGAGGGATTCCGGATCGCTGCGTGTCGGCAGTTTTGCCGCGCCAAACAGTTGCTTTGCGGGAATGGGATCGCCGGCATGCACCGAGGTCGCGCTAATTGTCAGGCCGAGCGCGAGTGCCGCGATGCGAAAAAGGTTAAATCTCAATTCGCTGTCCTTCATGACTTGGCTGCCGGACCAGCCGGCAGGAAAGTGATTTGGTTTTGTACCACAGATAGCAGCAATTTTGGTGAATCGATGGAGATGGCTAAATTGCTTTTCCGCCAGCGGCAAATTTGCCACGATCGGTTTTTCACATTAGACCTGTGCCGGATTCGGTTGCTGAAGGGATTTGATATGGGGTTGAACATGTCTGGAAAGCTCGCACGACTGCCGGGAGCGATCCTCGCGCTTTCCCTTGTCCTTCCCGCCGCCGCCTTGGCCCAAAGCTGGACCAACGGCATTTCCACTATCGGCCAGTTGAAGTATCCACCGGGCTTTGAGCATTTCGATTATGTCAATCCGGATGCCCCGAAGGGCGGTGACCTGCATCTTTCAGAGCTTGGTACATTCGATACGCTCAATCCCATACCCAACAAGGGAAACATCGTCGCGAGTGTCGGCATTGTCTACGAGACGCTGATGAAGCCATCCTCAGACGAGGTGTTTTCGAGCTATGGCCTGCTGGCGGAAAGCATTTCCTACCCGCCCGACTTCTCTTCCGTCTCGTTCCGCATGAACCCGAAAGCGAGATGGGCCGATGGCCAGCCAGTGACGGTTGACGACGTGATCTTTTCCTTTGAAAAATCAAGGGAACTGGATCCCAGCAAGGCGTCTTACTACAGCCACGTCACCAAGGCGGAGAAGATCGGCGACGCCGAAGTGAAATTCACCTTTGACCAGAAGGACAATCGCGAACTGCCCAACATCGTCGGCCAGTTGCTCGTCGTGCCCAAGCACTGGTGGGAAGGCACGGACGCACGCGGCAAGAAGCGCAATGTCGCTGCAACGACGCTCGAACCGGTAATGGGATCAGGCCCCTACAAGATCGTTTCCGTCAAGCCGGGCTCGACGATCAAGTACCAGTTGCGCGACGATTACTGGGGCACGGATCTGCCCGTCAATGTCGGCCAGAACAATTTCCGGACAATTGACTACACCTACTTCTCGGACCGCAACGTCGAGTTCGAGGCTTTCCGAGGTGGCAATGTCGACTATTGGGCAGAGAACCAGGCTAAGCGCTGGGCGACCCAATACGGCTTTCCTGCGGTGAAGCAGGGCAAGGTCAAGAAGGAGCTTTTTGACAATGAGTATCGCAGATCCGGTGTGATGGTCGGCTTCATCCCTAACCTGCGGCGGGAGAAATTCAAGGATGCGCGCGTGCGCGAAGCCTTGAATTACTGCTTCGATTTCGAGGAATTGAACCGGACGATTTTCTATAATAATTACCAGCGGGTGAATTCGTATTTCTTCGGCTCTGAGCTTGCCTCCAGCGGTCTGCCGCAGGGCAAGGAACTTGCAATCCTTGAAGGCATGAGGGATGAAGTTCCTCCCTCCGTGTTCACTCAGGAGTACAAGAGTCCCGTCAGTGGCGACCAGAAGAAGCTTCGCGAAAATCTCCGGCAGGCCGTCGGTCTCTTCAAGCAGGCGGGCTACGAGATCCGCGGTAACAAGATGGTCAATACCAAGACCGGCGAGCCCTTTGCTTTCGAGATCATGCTCAATACACCGATTATCGAACCCGTCGCGCTGGCTTTCGCAAACAATCTGAAATTGATCGGTGTCAAGGCCTCGGTTCGTTCGGTCGACGACTCGCAGTTTACCGAACGTGGAAGAAACCGCGATTTTGACGTCATGTACAATGGATGGGAAGAGTCTCTGAACCCCGGCAACGAGCAGGCGGAATATTGGGGCTCGAAATCGGCCGAGACGGAAGGGACACGCAATTGGGCGGGTATTTCCGATCCGGCGATCGACAAACTGGTTAAGATGGTGATCTTCTCGCCTGTGCGAGAGGATCAGATTGCGGCAGTGAAGGCGCTCGACCGCGTGCTGCTGCATCATCACTATGTGGTGCCAAGCTATACGTTGAGGAAGTCCCGCATCGCATATTGGGACAGGTTCGAGCGCCCCAAGGAACTTCCGTACTATTCGATCGGCTTTCCGACCATCTGGTGGGCCAAGCGCTAGGGTTACGCGAGGCTGGCGAAAGGCTTTCGCCATACGGATGATGGAATTGTTTGCAGTTGTGCGAATCAGGCGGCCCGATTGCGCGGCCCCGCGAGAATTGGAGACTTTGTTGGCATCGATGACGACACCATCTACCGGAACGGAGATCTGATTTGGGAGCCTATATCCTCCGGCGCCTCTTGCTGATCATCCCGACCTTGCTCGGCATCATGCTGCTTTCCTTCACCATCGTTCAGTTCGCACCGGGCGGGCCGATCGAGCAGATCATTGCCGACCTGACCGGCCAGAACGGCGGAGACCGGCTGGATAGCGGCGGCAACGATACAGGCCTGAACGACACCGCCGGCAGTTCGGATCGCTATCGCGGTGCGCAGGGGCTTGATCCGGATCTGATCAAGAAACTGGAAGTGCAGTTCGGCTTCGATAAGCCCGCCTACCAGCGCTTCGGCGAGATGATCTGGAATTTCGCCCGCTTCGATTTCGGCGAGAGCTTCTTCCGCAACGAAAGCGTCCTCAATCTGATCATCGAGAAGATGCCGGTATCGATCTCGCTTGGCCTCTGGATCCTGCTGTTGTCCTATGCCATCTCGATCCCTCTAGGCATCCGCAAGGCTGTTTCGGATGGGTCGACCTTCGATGTCTGGACTTCCGGCGTCATCGTCGTCGGCTACGCAATTCCCGGCTTCCTGTTCGGCATCCTGCTGATCGTGCTGTTTGCCGGCGGTTCGTTCTTCAACTGGTTCCCGTTGCGCGGCATCGTTTCGGACAATTTCGACGAACTCAGCGTTGGCGGCAAGGTTCTGGACTATATCTGGCACATGACGCTGCCGGTGTTGACGCTGGTGCTGTCGTCCTTTGCCACCACGACACTGCTCACCAAGAATTCCTTCATCGACGAAATCAAGAAACAGTATGTGGTGACGGCGCGCGCCAAGGGATTGCCCGAACGCAAGGTGCTCTACAGTCATGTGTTCCGCAACGCGATGCTCATCGTCATCGCCGGCTTTCCCGGCGCGTTCATCGGGGCGTTCTTCTCCGGCTCGTTGCTGATCGAGACGATCTTCTCGCTCGACGGACTGGGGCGGATGGGGTTTGATGCGATCGTCAAGCGAGACTACCCGATTGTCTTCGGCACGCTTTACATTTTCTCGCTGATGAGCCTGCTCATCGCCCTGCTTTCGGACCTGATCTACACATGGGTGGATCCGCGCATCGATTTCGACAAGCGGGAGGTCTGAGATGTCCAAGCCAAAGAGGCCATTTTTCTCGCCGATCAACCAGCGCCGCCTCCAGAATTTCAAGGCCAACAAGCGCGGCTATTGGGCATTCTGGGTGTTTGTCGTCCTGTTCATGCTGACGCTGTTTGCCGAGGTCATCGCCAACGACCGGCCGATCGTCGTGTCCTACAAGGGCGAGATCCTGTTTCCCATCGTGGTCGACTACCAGGAAGACAAGTTCGGTGGATTTCTCGCACAGACGGATTATCGCACCGATTACATCAGCGACGAGATCAACGCGAATGGCTGGATGGTCTGGCCGCCGATCCGCTATTCCTATGGCACGGTCAATTCCAATATTCCCCATTCCGCACCGACCGAGCCATGGTGGCTGATGGATGCCAAGGACCGTTGCTCGGCCTATCCGCTCGGCGACAGCGATCCTGGCTGTACGCTGGGCAACATGAACTGGCTCGGTACTGACGACCAAGCGCGCGACGTCCTGGCCCGTATCATCTATGGCTCGCGTATCTCGATCCTGTTCGGGCTTGCTCTCACCTTCGCCTCAGCTATCGTTGGGGTGCTCGCCGGCGCGGTACAGGGCTATTTCGGTGGCCGCACCGACCTCATCATGCAGCGCTTCATCGAGATCTGGTCGTCGATGCCGGTGCTCTATATCCTGCTGATCATCGCAGCGATCCTGCCACCGGGTTTCTTCATCCTGCTGGGCATCATGCTGCTGTTTTCGTGGACGGCTTTCGTCGGCATCGTGCGGGCAGAATTCCTGCGGGCACGGAACTTCGAATATGTGCGAGCGGCGCGCGCGCTCGGGGTCGGCAACATAACCATCATGTGGCGGCACCTCCTGCCGAACGCGATGGTGGCGACGTTGACTTTCCTGCCCTTCATCCTGTCGGGTTCGATCACCACCCTGACCTCGCTGGACTTCCTCGGCTTCGGTCTGCCGCCGGGGTCGGCCTCGCTCGGTGAACTCGTCGGCCAGGCCAAGGCCAACCTGCAGGCGCCGTGGCTCGGGATCACCGCTTTCGTCACACTGGGGCTGATCCTGTCGCTCCTCATCTTCATCGGCGAGGCTGTTCGCGACGCCTTCGATCCAAGGAAGACATTCGGATGACCGATCCTCTGCTTTCCATACGTGATTTGTCCGTAGCGTTTCATCAGGGTGGCAAGACTTCTGTTGCCGTCGATCACGTATCCTTTGATATCGCCCGCGGTGAAGTTGTCGCGCTGGTCGGGGAATCTGGTTCCGGCAAGTCGGTGACCGCCAATTCCGTGCTGAAATTGCTGCCCTATCCGGCCGCCAGCCACCCTTCCGGCCAGATCCTGTTCAAGGGCAAGGACTTGCTGAAGGCAGGTGACGAGGCGCTGCGGCAGGTGCGTGGCAACGACATCACCATGATATTCCAGGAGCCGATGACCTCGCTCAACCCGCTGCATTCGGTCGAACGGCAGATCGCCGAGATTCTGCAGTTGCACCAGCCGATCGGCGCTGCCGAGGCGCGCAAGCGGGTGATCGAACTGCTGACACAGGTCGGCATCCGCGAGCCGGAAAAGCGGCTTGGAGCGTTTCCGCATGAACTGTCGGGCGGCCAGCGGCAGCGTGTGATGATCGCCATGGCGCTGGCAAATCGCCCGGAGCTGCTGATCGCCGACGAGCCGACCACCGCGCTCGATGTGACGGTACAGGCGCAGATCCTGGAGCTTCTCACCAAGCTCAAGACTGAGCACGGCATGTCGATGCTGTTCATCACCCACGATCTCGGCATCGTCCGCAAGATTGCCGATCGCGTCTGCGTGATGACCAAGGGCAAGATCGTGGAGACGGGGCCGACCGCGGATATCTTCGCCAATCCCAAGCATGAATATACGAGGCACTTGCTGGCCGCGGAGCCGAAAGGCGAGCCGCCGGTCTCGGATTCGACCAAGCCGATCATCGTCGAGACGCAGGATCTCAAGGTCTGGTTTCCGATCAAGACCGGCTTTCTCCGCAAGGTCACCGATCACGTAAAAGCCGTAGACGGCATCGATCTGACACTCAAAGCGGGCCATACGCTCGGAATCGTCGGCGAATCCGGGTCCGGCAAGACGACGCTCGGACTTGCGATCACCCGACTTATCTCGTCGCGCGGTCGTATCGCGTTTGTCGGCAAGGATATCCAGGGCGCCACCTTCTCGGAGATGCGGCCGTTGCGGCGCGAGATGCAGATCGTCTTTCAGGACCCCTACGGCTCGCTGTCGCCGCGCATGTCGGTCGGCGAAATCGTCGGTGAGGGCCTGAGTGTGCATGAACCCGGGATCGATGCGGATGCACGCGATGAGCGCGTGTCGGCGGCGCTTGCCGAAACCGGGCTGGACCCCGAGACGCGACATCGCTACCCGCACGAGTTTTCCGGTGGCCAGCGCCAGCGCATTGCCATCGCCCGGGCCATGGTGCTGAAGCCGAAATTCGTCATGCTCGACGAACCGACCTCCGCCCTCGATATGAGCGTACAGGCGCAAGTGGTCGAGTTGCTGCGCGACCTGCAGGTCAAGCACGACCTCGCATACCTGTTCATCAGTCACGATCTCAAAGTGGTGCGGGCGCTGGCCAACGACATCATCGTCATGCGCCAGGGCAAGGTGGTGGAGCAGGGCCCGTCCAAGTCGCTGTTTTCAGCGCCGCAGGAAGACTATACCAAGGCGCTGCTTGCTGCCGCCTTCAATATCGAAGCTGTTAAAACGAAATCCATCCATCAGTGAACCGAGAGCCTGCCATGCCTGCCAAGAGCCCCGTGATTGTCGATCTCCGATTCCATCCAGAGCAAGTTCGCGAGGGTTTGAAGCATGCGTTTCCAGGTCGCGAAGTCATCAATCGCGCCGATCCGCAGCATGCCGACCGCGATCTCTCCGGTATCGACTATGCCGTTCTCTGGAAGCCGCTTGATGATCTGTTTACGCGGGCAACGGATCTGAAAGTGCTGTTTTCGGGCGGCGCGGGAGTGGACCACGTACTGACCCTGCCGGGCCTGCCGAACTTGCCCTTGGTGCGCTTCGTAGACCATACGCTGACGACCCGCATGAGCGAATGGATCGTCATGCAATGCCTGATGCATCTTCGCCAGCACCTTGCCTACGATCGCCAGCAGCACAAGAAGATCTGGAATGCTCTTAACCAGCCCGAGGCCGCCGAGCTGACGGTCGGCATGATGGGCATGGGTGTGCTGGGCAGCGATGCCGCCAGGAAGCTCAAGGTCATGGGCTTCAACGTACTCGGATGGTCCAGAAGCGGCCGGCCGGTCGAGGGCATAGAGATGTATAGTGAAAGCGGGCTCGACGAATTCCTGTCGAAGACCGATATCCTCGTTGGGCTGTTGCCGCTGACGGCGGACACCGCAAACATCTTCGACGCGAAATTGTTTGCGAAACTCAGGAAACACGGCCCGCTTGGTGGGCCGGTATTCATCAATGCCGGGCGCGGCGGCAGTCAGGTGGAGGCCGATCTCGCGGAAGCGCTGAAGACTGGCGTTCTCAAGGGTGCTTCGCTGGATGTCTTCCAGATCGAACCCTTGCCGGACACTTCGCCATTCTGGACGTTGAGCAACGTGATCCTGACCCCGCACTCGGCGGCCGATTCCGACGTCAGCGCGTTGTTTGCCTATGTCGAAAAGCAGATCGATCGCTTCGAACGTGGCGAGCCGATGGAAAACCTGGTGGCTCGCGACGCCGGCTACTGATCATTCGGGCTGCAGGAATGCCACGTCCAGAGGTGCCGGAACCGGCCAGGACAAAATAGGTCGGGGCGACAATTGCCCCGATGCAAAATCCCAGCCGAACACGCAGACGGTATCGGATTTCTGATTGGCGACCGCAAGGTAGCGGCCTGTGGCGTCGAAGCGGATGGCGCGGGGAAAGGCGCCGCCGCAATCGGTCTCGCTTTTCAGCCGGGCGATGCCGGTTTCCGGGTCTGTCCAGAAGGTGGCAATCGTGTCGGCCCCACGGTTGGCAGCGAGCACGCAGTGGCCTTCCGGCGAAATTGAAATACCGGAAGGGTAGTTGCGAACCTCAGTGTCTCGGGCGGTCGCAGGCTCGCTTGCCAATAGCTCTGCGGTCTGTGCGTGCACATCGAACGAGACGCTCATCAGGCTCGAAGCAAGCTCGCCGGTCACGTAGATCAGCGGCCTCGAGGGATGAAAAACCGCGTGCCGGGGACCGCTTCCCGGCGGCAATTTCAAATGAAATGCCAGGGCGATCGTGCCGTTCGCAGCGTCGAACCGATAGAAGTGGAGGCTGTCGGTGCCGAGATCGATAGCGGCGAGCAGCCGATTGTCCGGGCTGATTGACACAAAGTGGCAATGGGGCCCCTGCTGGCGCGCCCGGTCCGGTCCGTGCCCATCATGCTCGGCGTGGCCCGTCAGCCTACCGACGCTGCCATCCGCCTCGAGCGAGAATATGGCAATCGACAGCGGCCCCGCCTCGGGTTGAGTCTGATAGTTCGCCACGAAGAGGAAGTTCTCCCGCCGGTCGAGACTGATATGAACCGCGGCGTTTCCGCCGGTCGCTGCGTGACTTTCGGCTGTGAGCCCTGCGGTTGAAACGGACACGGCGGTCACCCTGCCTTGCCCATTGGCAATTTCGCTGGTCACATAGAGCTTGCTTCTTCGCGCCGACCACGCGGCAAAGGAGGGGTGCGGAACGGTCTTGGTGGTTGCGTGTTCGGCAACACCTGTCAGTGCGCCATCCGTTTTGAAAAGAGAGATCTGGCCGGTCCCGCCGCTGCCCGAAGCTGCAGAGAGGGTCGCGACCAACAATTCCGGCATCATTCATCTCCTGTTGCAGCGGCACTCATGCCGGTTTTGATCGTGAAGGCAAGGCAGCGAGTAATACATTGACGTTTACGTCAATGGCAAATATCTCTGGGATAAAGAGCTTGCGGCACCATCGGTTCTTGATCATCCTCCGGAGGAGAGGTGCGGATGATCAGGGCGAATCGGGAGGAATGAATGACGGCAATCGAGCAGAAACCAGAGGTGACGGCTCTAGCGCGGCCCTGGCTCAAGTCCTATCCGGATGGCGTGCCGCACGACATTGGGCCGTTGCAGCATCGCTCGGTCGCCGCGCTCTTCGAAAACTCCTGCAGCGACAATCGCGACAAGGCCGGCTTCACCTGCATGGGCCGCACCATGACCTTCGGCGAAGTCGAGGAGCAATCTCTCAAGGTGGCTGCCTGGCTGCAGTCGAAGGGTGTCGTCAAGGGTGACCGGGTCGGCATCATGCTGCCCAATATCCTGCAGTTTCCGGTCGTGACCATGGCCGCGCTGCGGGCCGGGTGCATCGTGGTCAACATCAATCCACTCTATACGCCACGCGAGTTGCACCACCAGCTGGCCGATTCCGGCGTGACCGTCCTGTTTGCTCTGGAAAATTTCGCGTCGACCGTTCAGGCCTCGTTGCAGGAAACCAGCGTCAGGCATGTGGTCATCGCGACGATGGGCGATTTGCTTGGCCTCAAGGGGCACCTCGTCAATTTCGTCGTCCGCAAGGTCAAGAAACTGGTCCCGGCCTGGTCGCTGCCCGAGCATACAGGATTTAAAGCACTCCTTTCCGCGGGCGCGTCACTGCCCTTTACAGCGGTTTCCATCGAGCCGTCTGACATCGCCTTCCTGCAGTATACCGGTGGCACCACCGGGGTTGCCAAGGGCGCGATGTTGACCAATGCCAACGTCCTGTCGAATGCCGCCCAGACAGCCGCGTGGCTGAAGACCGCGTTCGATTTGAAGGGGCATCCGGCTGATCTGACTTTCGTCTGCCCGCTGCCGCTCTACCACATCTTCGCGCTGACCGTGAACATGGTGATGGGCATGACCGAAGGCGCGCGCAACCTGCTGATACCGAACCCGCGCGACATACGCGGCTTCATCAAGGAATTGAAGAAAACACGTTTCCACGTTTTCCCCGGTCTCAACACGCTGTTCAACGCGCTTGCCAACAATCCGGATTTTGCAGCGGTCGATTTCCGGGGGCTGATGCTGACGCTGTCCGGTGGTATGGCATGCCAGCGGTCCGTCGCCGAGCGTTGGCAGTCGATCACCAAATGCGTAATTTCGGAAGGTTACGGCCTGTCGGAAACGTCGCCGATTGCTACGGTCAATCGCCTCGATGCGGCGGGGTTCACGGGCTTCATCGGTCTGCCGCTGCCCTCGACCGAAATCGATATCCGCGACGATGACGGCAATTCCCTTGCCCTCGGCGTGGTCGGGGAAATCTGCATTCGTGGTCCCCAGGTGATGGCGGGCTACTGGAACCGGCCCGACGAAACCGCCAAGGTGATGACGGCAGATGGCTACTTCCGCTCCGGCGACATGGGGTTCATGGATGCGGACGGATACACCAAGATTGTCGACCGCAAGAAGGATATGATCATCGTTTCCGGCTTCAACGTCTATCCCAACGAGGTGGAGGAAGTCGTCGCCTCGCATCCCGGTGTCCTGGAGGTGGCGGCCATCGGCGTGCCTGACGATGTGACCGGCGAGGCCGTGAAACTCTACATCGTCAAAAGAGATGCGAGCCTCACGGCCGATGCGGTCAAGGCCTTTTGTGCGTCGTCGCTTACCAACTATAAGCGCCCGAAATTTATCGAGTTCCGCGACAGTCTGCCCAAATCCAATGTGGGCAAGATCCTGCGTAAGGAACTCAGGGGCTGACTATTTTTTCTGGCGGTCAATGAGTTCGAGATAAAGACCGGCGTGGTCAAGATCCGTGCCGTCCATCTCATGCACCAAGCGATGGAAACGGCCCTGCTGCAATTCCGAAAGCGGCAGGCTAAGGCCCAGATCGGTCGCGGCTTCGATCAGGTTGTTGAGGTCCTTGAGCTGCAGCGCGGAGCGGCCGCCGGGCACGAAGTTCTCATCGGCCATCCGCTTACCATGCTGCTGCAGGATGACCGAGTCGGCAAAGCCGCCTTTGAGCGCATCGCGGAACTTGTTCATGTCAGCGCCGGCGGCTTTCATCAGCAGCATGGCTTCCGCAACTATGCCGATCGTGGTCGCCACGATGCCCTGGTTGGCGAGCTTGGAAAGCTGCCCCGATCCGGAGGGACCAACCAGCACTGGCCGCCCCATTGCCGAAAGCGCGGCCTCCACCTTGGCGAAATCTTCTTCGGTGCCGCCTGCCATGATCGCCAGGGTTCCATCCGTTGCACCCTTGGTGCCGCCCGACACCGGCGCGTCGATGTGACCGATGCCGAATGGCGAAAGCAGATCGCGGTGCGCGCGTGCCTCGTTCGGCTTGATCGAGCTCATGTCCACCAGCACTGCACCCTTGCGGGCAGACCGGGCAACACCACAGCCGTCTATCAGCGCGCGTACGGCTGCACCGTCGGATACCATAGTGATGATGATATCGGCCGCAGCCACCGCATCGGCGGGCGTGAAGGCAAGCGTTGCGCCGTCGACAACGAGAGCTTCCGCCTTGTTGGCCGTCCTGTTCCAGACGGCTACGTCAAATCCGGCCTTCAAGAGGTTGCGCACCATCGGCGCACCCATCAATCCGGTTCCCAAAAAGGCAATTTTCGTCATGCAAACCTCCCGCAATATGTCAGGAGGGTATAAGACCAAAAAATCGATCGGGAACAAGGGCGCTGGAGTGTTATCCAAGCGGCAGCGGTTGCCATTGCCCAGTGATATGGCCGTTTTCGAATACGAGCAGCGGCCCGAATTGTTGCAACACTGCCTCGCTCTGGGTGGGGCGCAAGAAAGCGTAGTCGCCTTCCGCAAGCGTGCTGCCAGTGCCGAGCGCAAAGAACTGTTGATTGGAACTTGCACCCCAGAGTGAATTTTCCCTGAGATCGGCCGGCCAGGCGGGCTTGGCCATCCACTTGCCGCTATACAGGAAGCATCCCTTGTTTGGGAATCTGCCGATCTTTTGCATGAGTTGGGTCAGCAAGCGCGGCCCGGGCAGCCGGGCTTCGACGATTTTCAGCACCGGTGTCGCGATGAACAATGCTGGCAAGAGCCCAGCGAGTTCGTCGCCTTCGAAATCGGTGGGTTGCAGGAACCCCGAGCCCATCGATACCTCGTTTGCCTTGCTTTCCCCACCATAGCCCAACGCCGTCAGGCTTCCCCCGATGTTGAGGATAGTCCGGTCAGCGGGGTCGAACACTGCAACAAATGCGTTGAAGCGTTCGACCACCTTGCGGCGCTCGCCGTCCGCCCCGCCCAGCATACGGGGTATTTTCGACAGATGCGCTTCATAGCCCATCAACCCTTCGCATTTCAGCATTGGATCGCCTGCAACGGACAGCAGCGCATCGCGCAGGCTTTCGGGGTCGGCAAAGCCGCCGCGATGCATTCCGACATCGACCTCGGCGGCAAACCGCAACCGGAGGCCGGTATTGCGGGCAAGGTCTGCATAGGCGTGCAGACGGGTGGTGCTGTCGATGAGGTGGACCACCCGGTCGGACATGTCTTCACGTTCGCAGCTGTTCATACATGCCAACGAATGCTGGAGCGCACCGATGGGCATCGGTTTGCCGAACAGGATTTCGGCATCGGGCATGGCAGACAGCACCGCGCGAGCAATTGGCAGGTGAAAACTCATGATGCGGTTGGTCTGAAGCCTGTTCATGAGATGGCCGAGCAAGGGCAGGACGGCGAGCGATTTGTCGGCCAGCCTCACCGGTCGCCCGGGTTGAAGTCTTTGCTTGACGAGATCGATATTGGCGTCGAGCCTGATCTTGTCGATGACGAGTGCAGGTCGCCAGCAGCCCGCTTCACGCAGCGCGCGGCCCAGCACTTCGAAATAGGCGCCATCCGTCATTCAACACCCAACAACTTGGCGATATAGGGCGTTACAAAGCGATTGTCGGGATCCAGATCACGGCGGACCTCCATCGCGTCCTTCCATCGGGGATAGAGCTTTGACAGCTCTACTGCGCTGAGATTGTGCATCTTGCCCCAATGCGGCCGGCCGCCATGGCGACGAAAGATCGATTCGGCTGCCTTCTGGTAGTGTAGGGGATCTTCCGACGCATCATGGTGGATGGCGATGGAGCAGGTCGGGCGTTTGTAGAAGGGGCTGAGCCAGAAATTGTCCGCGGCGACAGTGCGGACTTCCATCGGAAAATAGACATCCGGGAAGAGATCCTCGGTCAACTGGATGATTTCCGCGAGCACTTTGGGGCCTTCCTCGATCGGCAGGTGGTATTCCATCTCGTTGAAGCGCGTGCGGCGGTCGCTGGTGTAGACCTTCAGCCAGTCCTCGACATAGTCCTCGCGCGGCAGCTTTCGCATGGCATTGCAGATCAGTGCGCGGCGGGCCCAGGGAAACCATTTGAGCATGTTGCGCAGCATTTTCAGAGTTGCCAGCCCCTCCTCGTCGTCTTCCGGCGGGCGATGGGTGATCGGCTCGTCGGTGATGTCACTCGCAAGGAACATCGCGTGGCCGGAAAAGGGGATGAAGTAGAATTCGGCCGAGCGGTGGGCCGTCATCATGTCGTGGAAGTTGGCGAGCATGTCTTCGATCGGCAACACCCAACGCCGCTTGCGCATGCGGTACGCTGGCAGGTTGTTCAGCGTAACCTCCGTGATAATGCCGAAAGCTCCCAGTGTCACGCCTGTGGCCTCGAGCATGTCGCCATGCACCGCCTTTGAATAGCTGCGCTGCCCGCCCCTACCATCGACAAGCTCTACCCGCTCGACCAGAGTGTGGTAAGCGCCGAGCCTTGATCCAGTCCCATGGGTGGCCGTGCCGAGAGAACCGCCGATCGTCTGCTTGTCGATGTCACCCATGTTTGCAAGTGCCTGACCGACACCTTGCAGCATCGGCGTCAGCTTGCCGAGCGTGGTGCCCGCGCCGACCGTTGCCTGCAACGTCTTAGGATCATGCGACTTTAAGCCTTCAAGCTTCTGCAGCGAAACGATGGTGCCTGCGCTGGGAACGAGTGGTGTGAACGAATGCCCGGAGCCGGCAACCCGTACCGGTCCGGGTGCGGATCTGACGACCGCCTGCAATTCCTCCACCGAGCCGGGCGACGCTCGCTGTGCAGGCTCGGCGGAAATGTAGCCCGACCAGTTCGTCCATCCCGATGCAGAGGCCATTCTGAAAATCCGTTTGGTTGTTTTTGGACAATGCTGGAGGAACAACGCCGGCTTGCTGGAGCCGTGCGGCGTCATCGCCTGCGTTCAGGAAGTGGTGGGTCGGGGCGAAAGTAGTGCGCTTTGGCGAAAACGGCGCGCCAAGTAAAACCAGTTGACGCCCTTGTGTCAGGCTGCCGGAAGAACCGGGCGCGCGAGCGCGGGAAAACGCGCTCCCCACAGTTGCCCAGCCGGTCGAAATCCGCTTCGATACAGAGGATTCCTGCTGCATCGACGCGCCTCGCACTTGCATTTTTCGCATGGGTCGGACAACACTGTTCTAATATAAGTGGGGGCAAGCATTGCGAACCTGACATTCGATCAGGTTGTTGTCAATGCCCGCTCTTGGAGAGGAAAGACGTTGCTTTTACATGCCGAACGGTAAGACAATTCTCAGGCGCCCGCCAAAGCAGGATAGAAGCCGTGAAAGAGTTGACGAAATACTTGTCGCGGCAAAGCGCCTGATCGGCGAAAAAGGCGTCGACGCGGTAAAGATGCGGGAAATCGCGGCGCTTGCTGGCGGGCCGATTTCGTCAGTCTACCAATACTTTCCAAACAAATCCGCGATCATCGCCACGCTCTACAATAAGTGGGCGCAAGAATTGGCCGATGTGATGAAATCGCAAATGGCTGGCGTCGAGAACCTGGACGGGTTGATCGATGCGATATCGTCAATTCTGGATTTCTACTACGAGCGGATCGCATCGGATCCCGCTATCCTTGATCTTTTGAACGCAATTCAGGCCGACAAAGCGCTGCACAATATCGACATTGCAGAAACGAAATTCCATGTGGATCTGCTCTGTAGCGTCGCGCGTACTTGGGTCGATACCGAACGCTATGATGCTTTCCGGCGCATTGCCTTCATGATGTTCCAGCTTGCCAACGGCGTTGTGCGGATGGCGCTTGCGGGAGAGCCTGCCGAGGCCGGCGCCATCCTCGCCGACTACAAAATGGTCATCCAGACGCAACTGAGGGATTTTGTCCGCAAGCCGGACTGATCGGACCCTTCAGTCAGTCCTCAAGGTTGGGCTATTTATGTATTTGCGCAAGCGGATGCGATGGTGACGGGTCTCCGATTTCGACGTCTTGGGGAGTGCCGCCAGAATGATCGACTTCATTCTATTTTGAGGGCACCCTAGTCTCGCTCCGCGGCAAGGCTGCTTAGATTGCCTTGCCGTCTCTCAGAGGATTTCGGCGCGCACGCACCAGCAACGAAGCCGCCTCGGCGGATGACGGGCAATAGAGCGCAAACTCCACATCATCACGACTGATCCCGATATCGAAGAGGAGATAATCAGGATGCGATGCCAGATCCCTGAGTACCTCACGGTTGGCGCGGGTCTGACGGTTGCCGGCGAACGCCGAGGACGCGCGCGCAAGCAGGCTCTGGATAATGCCCGCAGACGGAATTGATTCGAACGTCATGGTCAGTCTCCTTTGCAGTGCATTGTCTACCGATCCTTGGAAAGGGCGGCAGTATCCGCAGGAACAGACATGGTAGTCGGGGAGGGCTTCCGTGCGCTCCTGTAGAGAAAAAGCCCGGCCGGTTGCTGGGAGGCAACGGGACCGGGCAAAAAGCAGGGTTGCTTGGCTATTCACCCTGCGGGGAAACTTTGGCTCAGAACCGCTTGATGCCTCTGAGTGGGTTCTGTCGCGCCGAGACCAGCGAGCGAGAGGGATCGCTGGTCAGCGGCGACAGCAACGCAACTTCAACATCCGAACGTTTCAGGCCGATGTCGGCAAGCTGCGCGTCATCGAATTCACGCATATTCAACACCGCGCGACGGCCTCTGACGGCACGAGCCAGGCTCAGTAGCGTACGTAACGCCGCCGACAATCCAAAATCAAAAACTCTTTCTTCTCTGCCCGCAGTTGCGCAAACGGGCGCGTGTTCCAGCGTAGACATCGATTTTCTCCTCGGACGCCGCCAACGCGACGCATTTGATGCTCGCAATATCGAAAATTACTATTGATCAGTCCAACGAATGTTTCTAATCATTATCATCAAACTCTCTTATGGGTGCTAGAGCCATGACCGCGCCGCTGGATATCGATCAGTTGCAGACCTTCGTCGCGATTGCCGACGCAGGCAGTTTCACCAAGGCGGCCGACCGCGTTTTCAAGACGCAGTCGGCGGTCTCGATGCAGATGCGCCGTCTTGAGGAGCGCATTCGCAAGCCGTTGTTCGTCAAGGATGGCCGTGGTAACCGGTTGACGCCCGAAGGCGAAAAGCTCCTGAACTACGCGCGCCGGATGCTGCGGCTCAACAACGAAGCTGTAGCTGCCTTCGATGACAACCGTCTCGAGGGCACGCTGCGCATCGGCACGCCGGACGATTATGCCGATCGCTACATGCCGGAAATCATTCAACGGTTCGCGCGCTCGCATCCGAATGTCGAACTCTATATCGTCTGCGAACCTTCGGTGGATCTTGCCGAGAAGATGAGCCGTGGCGAACTCGACATCGCGCTTGTGACCCACAATCCGCTCGAACGCGAATCCGAGGTGGTGCGCACCGAACCGCTTTGCTGGGTGATGTCGGCCAATCACCCATTGCCGGAAAATGCGCCGGTACCGCTTGCCGTGGGACGCCGCGACTGTCAGTGGCGGCGGCTCGCCTGCGCCTCGCTCGATGCCGTCGGGCGCGAATACCAGATCCTGTTTACCAGTTGGTCGTCCACGGTCGTGGCCTCTGCCGTGCTCGCCGGCATGGCGGTCTCGGTACTGCCTGAATCGGCTCTGCGCACCGGCATGAAGGTGCTCGGCCAGCCGGATGGCTTTCCGCCGCTTGCGCCCGTGCAAATCGGCATCATGAAGCGGCCGGGCCTTTCGACGTCGCTGACCAACGCGATTACGGCCCATATCAGCGCCTGCCTGGACAACATCACGCCCGCCAATGTCGATGATGAACTTGATCGCGACGTCAAGATGTGGCCGCGCCTGCCGCGCCTCAAGGCCGGCCATATGCTGCCGGGCTGGTAGCCGCTTTTGGACTGTCATTAAGCCGCAATCGGCATGACAATCTTCTGGATGCAATCTAACATGTCAGCGGGTCGGTAAGGCCCGCTTTTTTTCTGCATGCCAATTTCCAGAAGGCGCCTGATATGACCGACCGTTCGTTCACCACAATCGAAAACCAGTGGATCACGCTCAAGGACGGCACCCGGCTCGCCGCGCGGATCTGGATGCCGGACAACGCCGAGAACGATCCCGTCCCAGCCGTGTTCGAATTCCTGCCCTACAGGAAGCGGGATGGGACCTGCGCACGCGATGAATCCACCTATCCGGCTTTTGCGGCAGCCGGCATCGCCGGCGTTCGCGTCGATATCCGGGGCTCCGGAGAATCCGATGGTGTCATCGATGGCGAATACACGCCGCTGGAGCTGGCAAATGCCTGTGAACTGATCGAATGGATCGCCGCACAGAAGTGGTCGAACGGTTCGGTCGGCATGATGGGTATCTCCTGGGGCGGCTTCAACTGCTTGCAGGTCGCAGCCTTGCGCCCGACCGCGCTCAAGGCGGTGATTTCCATCGCCTCCACGGTCGATCGCTACAACGACGATATCCACTACAAGAACGGCACCCATCTTTCGGCACAGCTTTCCTGGGCGGCAACCATGCTCGCCTATCAGTCGCGCTCGCCCGATCCGGAGCTGACCGGCAACCGCTGGAAGGACATGTGGATGGAGCGGTTGGAGGCCGAGCCGTTTTTCCTGGAAGAATGGCTCCAGCACCAGCGTCGCGACGATTTCTGGAAGCACGGATCCATCGGGGATAATTTCGGAGATGTCGAGATCCCGGCGCTGGTGATCGCCGGCTGGGCAGACGGCTATCGCAACACGCCGCTGAAGGCTGTTGAGGGTCTCGGCCCGAAATCCAAGGCTATCATCGGCCCGTGGGTGCATAAGTACCCGCACTTCGCCTGGCCCAAACCCCGCGCGGACTTTCTTGGCGAGGCGATCCGCTGGTGGAACCGTTGGCTGCGCGGTGAGGAGAATGGCGCCGAAAGCCTGCCGCAGGTGCGCGCCTATATCATGGACGCAATCAAGCCGGCTGCGCGTCGCGATTTCGACCCCGGTTTCTGGATCGCCAAGGACCGCTGGACCAGCCCGGAAAAGCAACATTTCCATGTCAATGCGGATGGGGCCTTGGCAAGCGGTGCGGGCAGGGGGGTAGGGGGCGAAGCGTTTCTGCGTTCACCTCTCGATACCGGCACATCATCAGGCGAATTCTTCACCCTCAAGCCCGATGCCGAAATGGCGGTCGATCAGCGCGGTGACGACGCCGGCTCGTTGGTTTTCGAAACCGCGGAACTCACCGGGGATCTGGACTGCCTGGGCATGCCAGTGGTCAGGCTGACACTCTCCTGCCAAGCGGAGCTTGCCAATCTGTGTGCCCGCATCGTCGATGTCCATCCCGATGGTTCTGCCCAACGTGTTTCCTTCGGCGTGCTCAATCTGGCGCACAGGAACTCGAACGAGCATCCTGAACCGCTGGTGCCCGGCCGAAAGACAGAGATTACCCTCGTGCTCGATGCCTGCGGTTACCGCTTTGCCAAGGGCCACAAGATCCGCCTGTCGCTTTCCACCTCCTATTGGCCGATGATCCTGCCGCCACCCACCGATGCCGGCGTTACCATCGATGTTGCCTCGATCGATGTCGCGCTGCCGAAACTCGGAACTGCCGAACGGATCGCGATGAAGGAGCCTGAAAATCCCTCGCCGCTGCCAACCTATATCGAGCATCACGCCGGCGCGACGCGCCGTGCCGTCACGCGTGAGTTGTCTCACGCGCGTACGGACTATCTCATCCACGAAGACACCGGCCTTCACGAACATCCGCAAACCGGGCTGTCCACCCGTCAGCTCCGCGAGGAACTCTGGTCCATATCTGACAACGATCCCACATCCATGACCGGCCGCTCGGTCTGGACCTGTGACATGTCGCGCCCCGGTTGGTCCGTTCGCACCGTGTCGATGGCTAAAATATCCTGCACGAAGACGGATTGGGTGCTGAGCGCGAGCGTCCTGGCCTACGAAGGCCACGACCAGATCTTCGAGAAGACCTGGGAGAAGAGTGTCCCGCGCGATATGATGTAGCTCAGGCGCCAGCGCTGCTTCGGCTTAATTCTCGCAGCGCCTCGACGGCTCTGACGGCATCGGACGAAGGAACAAAAATGTGGTCGTGGTAGTACGCCGCGACCACATTGGCGCTGATGTCGTGCCGGGCCAGTTCCGCCGAGATAGCAGCTGTCAGTCCAACCGCTTCCAGCGACGAATGCACGGTCAGGGAGATCTGGCGCATCGGCAGGCTCTTCGGATAGTCCAGACTCTTGGCGGACTCAGCATCGACAATAGCCGTGCGGCCTTCCTTCTCCGCAAACAGCCCGAGAGGCTCGATGTGTGGCGCTAGGTTGCGCCCAGCAGGCAACGCGCAGAATACGAACTCGCCCGGCTGTAATTCCGGCTCCATGCTGGTAAGTAGTTGTGCAATGTGAGTGATGCCGGTCATACAACTCTCTTGATGATCAATGAAGGACTGTTGCGTTGAAAGCGTGTTGGCTGATATTATCCTATCCGGTAACAAGGTTGCGGTCATGTCTCAGACTTTGAGAGTCGAAAATGTGGATGATGAAATCGTCAAAAAACTTTCGGATCGCGCAGTAAGGCACGGCCGGACGATCGAAGCAGAGCATCGTGCCATTCTCATGCAGGCTCTTGACGCCAAGCTGTCGTTTGAAGAGCTGGCCGGCAAAATGCGGGAGATGCTCGAAGGTCGTCACCATACCCAATCCGAAATCTTGATGCTTGAGGGTCGTGACGACCGGTGAGCGATCTCATCATCATTGATTCAAGTGTCGCCATAAAATGGGTTGTGCCGGAGATTGGCAGTAAAGAGGCATTGGCGCTCAGGCTGAAATACGATCTCTGCGCACCCGAGCTGATCATTCCAGAAATTGCCAACATACTCTGGAAGAAATTCCAGAGAGGCGAACTCTCCGCCGCAGAAGCGGGATTGGCTGCCGAACTGCTGGCAAATTCGGGTATCTCATATGCTTCCATGCGCGGTCTACTGGAAAAAGCCACCGATTTTGCTTTAGCGCTTGGCCATCCTGCTTATGACTGTGTGTATCTTGCGGCAGCTCTCGAAGCCAATTGCCCTTTTGTCACGGCAGACGCTCGACTGATACGCAAGCCTCAACAACAGCAATTTGCTGCCGTGAAGTGCTACGATCTGCTTGCAATGCCGGCCTTGTGAACGTCATATCCCCTTGCCAAATCTGCGATCCCTGTCATAACCCCTCACATGAACGACAAAACAGACCTTCCGAGCAAAAGCGACTTCTCACATGTGAGCGAGTGGGTCTTCGACCTCGACAACACGCTTTATCCGCACCACATCGATCTTTTCGCGCAGATCGACAGGAACATGACGGCCTATGTCGCTGATCTGCTCGACCTTGGGCCCGAGGATGCGCGCAAGCTGCAGAAGCAATATTACCACGACCACGGCACGACGTTGCGCGGCCTGATGCATCATCACAACATCGATCCGGCCGGCTTTCTCGATGCCGCCCACAAGATTGACTACTCGCCGTTGCCGGTCGATGAAAGCCTTAGCGCCGTCATCAAGGCTCTGCCGGGCCGCAAGTTCATTTTTACCAATGGCACCGTCAAGCACGCGGAAGCTGCGGCAAAGGCCCTCGGTATTCTCGATCATTTTGAGGATATCTTCGACATCGTTGCAGCCGACTACGTTCCCAAGCCGGCGGGCCAGACCTATGACAAGTTCGCAAGCCTTCATCGTGTGACCACCAACAAGGCCGCGATGTTCGAGGATCTTCCGCGCAACCTGATCGCGCCGAAGCTGCTTGGCATGAAAACCGTCCTGATCGTTCCCTCTGTCGTCGACCAACCGCTGGAGCGTTGGGAAATCGCCGACGACAATGACGAGCATATCGACTACGTCACCAGCGATCTGACCGGCTTCCTGAAGGCCATTCTCTGATTTTTCTCGGCGGTTCCAAGATTATCCGTGTTGGCCCAGCGATTTTGGGCCAACACGGATAATCTGAGATGAACCGCCCATTCAGCCTGTATTCAGCCGTAATCCCTATAACCGTTCTCAACTTTGGCGAACGGCAGACTGGTTGCGTGCATCGAGTGCCCCGATCGCCCAGAGGAAGCAAAAAAGCGCGTAACGGTCGCGCTAGCCATCACCTTGAGAAATCAAGTGAAAGGTCCTCAGGAATGAAAATGAAGTCTCTTATCATTGCCGCCATCGCCTCGGTTGTCGCGGTGACTGCAGCAGCGCCCACATTCGCAGCCAACGATCCATCCAAAGGTGATCCGGCCAAGAAGGAAAAGCGTATCCATCGCATGGTCAAGCGTGCTGATCTCAACGGTGACAAGCGCATATCGCCGGCCGAACTCGTGCAGGCGCTGGAACGCAGCTTTGCAGTCCTCGACACGAACCGCGATGGCGTCCTCAGCCAATCCGAGTTGGCTGGACGCAAGGCGGCCTACAAAGCCTATAGGGTGCAGGTCAAGGCAGAGCGCAATGCAGGCAACAAAATCGCGGGCGTCGTCCGCTTGCCCAAGGCTGTCGGCAAGCATTTTGCCAAGGTCGATGCCAATGGTGACGGTGCGATCTCGAAGAGCGAGTTGAAGCATGTCGCTGAGCGTGTCTTCAAGCGCCGGGATCACAACAAGGACGGTTACATATCCGCAGCGGATTTCAACGTTTGAGTATATGAAATCCACGCGTGGATGACGGCGGCCCGTGTCTCACGGGCCGCTTGTTTTTCCGGCCTTCCCATTTTCGTAGAACGAGGCGATGATATCGCAGGCTTCCGAAGCGGTTTCGACGAACTGCACGAGATTGATGTCCTCCGGGGCGATCGTCCCGAACTCGGCAAGCGCCTCGAAGTTGATGATCGTGCGCCAGAATTTCTCTCCGAAGAGAATGATGGGCACCTTGGCCATTCTTCCCGTTTGCATCAGCGTGATGGATTCGAACATTTCGTCCAGCGTGCCGAAGCCGCCCGGAAACACGACGATAGCCTTGGCGCGCATCAGGAAATGCATCTTGCGGATGGCGAAATAGTGGAAGTTGAAGCTGAGTTCCGGGGTGACATAAGGGTTCGGTGCCTGCTCGTGCGGGAGCACGATGTTGAGACCGATCGAGGGCGCGCCGACCTCTGCAGCGCCCCGGTTCCCCGCTTCCATGACTCCGGGGCCGCCACCGGTGACAACCACATATTCGTGGTAGTGATGCTTTGCGGACCATTCCGAGCACAGCCGGGCAAATTCGCGCGCTTCGTCGTAATAGATTGACGCCGACTCGAGATTTTTCTTCTGGGTTTCGTTTCGTGCCGCCCAGGCCGCTTGTCCTGGCGCTGGGATCCGCGCGCCGCCGAACATGACGACGGTCGACTTGATGCCGCGGGCGGAGAGGATCGCTTCCGCCTTCAGGAGTTCCAGTTGCAGGCGTACGGGGCGCAAGTCCTCGCTGCAAAGGAAGTCCGCATCGGTATACGCCAGCCGATAGGAGGGTGAAAGGGTTTGCGGGGTTTCCGGTACTCTTTCGGCGGTCTGTCTGGCGCTTCGGCTGCTTTCGAGCGGCGCCCAGACGCCGCCTTTGCCTCGCAAACCGTCGGTTTTCCCCTTTGCCATTGCCATTTCCATTCGCTATAGAGCCGTTGACAGGCCTTCATGTCCATTGGCGGAAGAATAATCCTTCAAATCTTAAGGAATTCCCATGAACTCCACCCCACTCTCCCAGCTCGAAAAAATCATTGACGCTGCCTTCGAAGCTCGCGACAGCGTCTCGATCTCGACACGCGGCGAAATTCGCGATGCGGTCGATACAGCGCTCAACCTTCTCGACAACGGCAAGGCTCGTGTGGCCACGCGTGGTGACGATGGTCAGTGGACGGTGCACCAGTGGCTGAAGAAGGCGGTTCTGTTGTCGTTCCGGCTGCAGCCGATGGAGGTCATCAAGGGTGGGCCCGGCGAGTCGGTCTGGTGGGACAAGGTCGCCTCCAAGTTTGACGGATGGAGCGCCAACGAGTTCGAAAAGGCGGGTTTCCGCGCCGTGCCAAATGCCGTCGTTCGCCGCTCGGCCTTTATCGCTCCAGGCGCAGTGCTGATGCCGTCCTTCGTCAATCTCGGTGCTCATGTCGGCGCCAACACCATGGTCGACACCTGGGCGACCGTCGGCTCGTGCGCCCAGATCGGCGCCAACGTTCACCTTTCGGGTGGCGTCGGTATCGGTGGCGTGCTCGAGCCCATGCAGGCCGGCCCGACGATCATCGAGGACAATTGCTTCATCGGCGCGCGCTCGGAAGTCGTCGAAGGCTGCATCATCCGCGAAGGTTCCGTGCTGGGCATGGGCGTGTTCATCGGCAAGTCGACAAAGATCGTCGACCGCGCTACCGGCGAAGTCACTTATGGTGAAGTGCCTCCCTATTCGGTCGTCGTGGCAGGCTCCATGCCGTCCGGCGGCAACATGCCCAACGGCATGCCCGCGCCGAACCTTTATTGCGCCGTCATCGTCAAGCGGGTCGATGAGAAGACCCGCTCCAAGACGGGCATCAATGAACTGTTGCGCGACTGACCGGTACATGCGTTTGAGCTTACCACGATCCCGGCCATTCGGCCGGGATTTTGGTTTGTCTGCTCAAGTGTCTGTAGCATTGCAAGGGCATTGGTTGTCGATCGAGACTCCGGAAAGAATGGTCGGGATGGTTGAACAGGACGAAAATCCGGGCATGTTCTGGCTGTTTTTCAGTCCGTCGGGGCGTCTGGGCCGTCTGCCCTATGGACTTGCTATCCTGTTCTGGATGGTGCTTCCCGGTGTCGCGATCTCGCAGATGATGGCAAATGAGCACAATGATCCCGCCCTTGCTCTCTGGACGCTTGCTCTCGTGATCGTTAGCCTGATGTCGGTGGTTTCGTTTTTCATGCTCAGCGTCAAGCGTGTGCATGATATGGGCTTTGCCGGCATCTTCGCATTGCTGACCTTCGTGCCGGTCGTGTCGTTTTTTGCCGTGGTCGCATTTCTTTTCTGGCCGTCGCCAGGACCCAATGAATTCGGCAATTCGACCAACCGTCCGAAATGATTTGCGCTTTTTCCGTGACAGCTTTTTCGCTTTGGATTAAACGCCTTGCGCATGAGCACAACTGATCCTGTCGAGAATCTGCAGCGGCTCATCCGCTGCCCGTCCGTAACACCTGCCGAGGGTGGCGCATTGAGCGCGCTCGAAGCAATGCTTTTGCCACTCGGCTTCAAGGTCGATCGCGTTGTGTCGACCGAGGACGGCACGCCCGACATCGAGAATCTTTACGCCCGATTGGGCAACGATGGGCCGCATCTGATGTTTGCCGGCCACACCGATGTCGTGCCCGTCGGTGATGAAGGCGCCTGGACCCACCCGCCGTTTGCGGCCGAAATTGTCGACGGCATCATGTATGGCCGTGGTGCGGTCGATATGAAGGGCGGAATCGCCTGCTTTGCCGCTGCCGTTGCGCGACACATCGAAAACCACGGCGCGCCGAAAGGCTCGGTCTCGTTCCTGATCACAGGCGACGAGGAAGGGCCGGGTATCAATGGCACCATAAAGCTGCTGCAATGGGCACACGAGAAGGGTGAGCGTTGGGACGCTTGCCTCGTCGGCGAACCCACCAATCCGGACCAACTCGGCGACATGATCAAGATCGGCCGCCGGGGTTCTGTTTCCGGCAAGGTGGTCGTACATGGAGTGCAGGGCCATGTGGCCTATCCGCATCTCGCCGACAACCCGCTACGGGCGGCAATCGCCATGGCGGGCGCGCTGATGGATCCACCCTTCGATCATGGCACGGACGAATTCCAACCGTCGAATATGGAAGTGACGACGATCGACACCGGCAATCCGGCGACGAATGTCCTGCCCTCCAAGGTCACTTTCGCGTTCAATATCCGCTTCAACGACATATGGACCGCCGAAAGCCTGATGGCGGAGATTACCCGCAGACTGGACAACGCTGCGGCGAAATCCGATCTTCGTCCCGGCCGCCAGCCTGCGCGATACGATCTGACCTGGGCAGAGCGCCCCAGCCATGTCTTCCTAACCAGAAACAACCGGCTGCTGGATTCATTGAACGCTGCCATCGAGAAGAGCACCGGCCGCACGCCGAAGCTGTCGACGACCGGTGGCACGTCGGACGCGCGCTTCATCAAAGATTACTGCCCGGTTGTCGAGTTCGGGCTTGTCGGCCAGACCATGCACATGGTCGATGAAAACGTTCCCGTCGCCGATCTGGAGGCGCTGACTAGAATCTATCAAGCCTTTATCGCGCGCTGGTTCGCCGATGCCGGGGCTTGATGAGCTGTTCCGCTATTTCAGGGGACTCTGGCTGCTGGGCATGGGCAAACCGGAGGGGTTTGCCTGGCTCGATCTGACCGAGCGCGGGTTCTGGCGCTCCTGGTGGGCCGTTGGCTTTTGCCTTCCTCCCATGCTGCTGAGCTGGGCCGGCTTCAGGCTCTATTACCTGGCGATGATGCCCGAAGGCACCTCGTTGGGTGCCTTTTTCTTCGCAAAATTGCTGGCGGTGGAAATTGGTAACTGGGTCGTGCCCTACATTGCGCTTGCCGTGGTCATGTCGCTGGCGGGACTTAGGGCCGTAATTCCCGTTGTGATGATCGCGCTGAACTGGCTGTCGGTATTGCTGCAATGGGCGATGGTGCCGGTGTCGCTGGTGCAGGTTTTTTCGCCGCTCAACATCGATGCGCAACTGTCGATCGGGCTGCCTTTGCTGATGATGTCCGGTGCGGCCTATTTCCTGATCATGCGCCAGTTCATGGGGGGCAAGTCGCTGCCAGCAGCGGCGAGCTTGCTGACGATGATGGTTTCGAGCTTCTGGGCTTCGTCGACGCTGCAATCCACACTGGGCCTCACCGTCGGCCTATGAATCCTCGTCTGTGTCGTAGCGCAGGAGTTTCGTCACGTCGCCGTAATCCACCTGCATGAAAAACAGCCCCCAGGGCGGCGCCACCGGGCCGCAACGCGTGCGGTCTCTTGCTTCGAGCGCGTCGCGGACATCCGCAAGCGACCACTTTCCTTCGCCGGCCAGCTTCAAGGTCCCGGCAAACGAGCGGATCTGGTTGTGGAGGAAACTCTGCGCCGATGCGCGAATCTCGATCAACTCGCCGTTGCGGCTCACGTCGAGCCGTTCGATGGTGCGGTTGGGGTTCTTGGCCTGGCAATGCGTCGACCGGAAGGTGGTGAAATCGTGATGGCCGACGAGTTCCTGCGCGGCGGCATGCATGGCCTCATGGTCGAGCGGCTTCTTGACATGCCAGGCGCGCTCGGCCTCGATGGCCGTCGGCGCCAGCCGGTTGACGATGCGATAGAGATAGTGCCGCTTGGTGGCGGAGAAGCGTGCATCGAAGGTGTCAGGCGCGACCTGTACATCCAGGATGGCAACGCGCTCCTCGGCCTGCGCGAGATAGGCGTTGACCGCGTTCATCACGGTTATGGCCTTCCAGTCCCTGGTCAGGTCGGCATGGCAGACCTGACCGAAGGCGTGAACGCCGGAATCCGTCCGGCCGGCGGCCTTGAGCGAAATCGCCTCGCCGGTCATCGCAAGGATCGCTTTTTCGATCGCGCCCTGTACCGAGTGACCGTTGTCTTGCCGCTGCCAGCCGACATAAGGGGCGCCATCATATTCGACGGTCATGCGGAAACGCGGCATCAGGAAACCCTCATGCCGCGCGCCAGCGCGGTGCCGCGCAGGAAGTCGACTGCGTCCATTGCCTTGCCGCCAGCCTTCTGCAGCCTGAGCAGCTTCACCGCACCGGTGCCGCACGCGATCGTCAGGTGATCGTCCAGCACGTCTCCGGGCGTGCTGGACCCGGTTGCAGGCTCGGTTCTAAGCACTTTGATACGCTCGGTCTTGCCGCCGACGTCGGCCTGGAACCATGCGCCGGGAAAAGGGGAAAGACCGCGGATGTGGTTGTGAACATCGATCCCGTCGCGCGAAAAATCGATGCGCGTTTCATCCTTGCTGATCTTGGCGGCGTAAAGCACGCCGGCCTCGGCTTGCGGGGTCAGCGGCAGTTCGTCGGCTTCGAGTTTGGCCATGGCTTCGACCATCAGGGATGCTCCGGCTACGGATAGCTGGTCGTGTAGTTCCCCGGCGGTCATGTCGAGCGGAATGCCGACACGGCTGGTCAGCGCTACTGGGCCAGTGTCCAGTCCCTTGTCCATTCTCATGATCATCATGCCGGTCTCGGCATCGCCCGCCATGATCGCTCGTTGTATCGGGGCTGCGCCGCGCCATCGCGGCAGCAGCGAGGCATGGCCGTTGTAGCAGCCCAACCGTGTGCCCTCGAGGATCGATAGTGGTAACAGAAGCCCGTAGGCGACCACGACGGCGACATCGGCATTGAAGGCGCGGAAGGTCGCAACATCTTCGTCATTCCTGAAGTTCAACGGCGTCAGAACCGGAATTGACAGCGCCTCGGCGGCCTGATGAACAGGAGAAGGCGTCAGCTCCAGTCCACGCCGGCCCGCTGGCCGTGGCGGCTGCGAATAGGCCGCCACGATCTGATGGCCTGCTGCATGCAGCGCCCTGAGGACCGGCACCGAAAAATCCGGCGTTCCCATGAAGATGATACGAAGCGGCATGCTATTTCCCGAAGATCGACTCTCAAGTCCCTTCAAACGGGTTTATGAGCAGAAGATCAAGCCCCTCGAAGTCTTTGACGTTGCGCGTGGCAAGGGTTGCGCCGTTGGACAGGCAGATAGCGGCGATGATGGCATCCTGGATGGTGAGGGAGCGGCCGGCATTTTCGCGAAGTGCCCGCATACGGCCTGCCAGCCCGACAGCAGTTTCATCCCATCGCAAGATGCGTCCGCGATAACGCTTCTGGACCAATTCCGTTACATTGTCGACGTAGCGCGAAGATCCGGTTTTCAACCGGTATTTTTCGCCGCCGTAGACCATCTCCATGACAGTCAGGTCGGTCAAATACAAGTTTACGGCCTCTTGTCGCGTGAGCCACGCAACCAGAGCCGCATTTGGCAATGGCTTGCTGGTCTCCGAAATGACGTTCGTATCGAGGACTATCATTCGTCAAAGCTGAATGAGCGGACGTGGTCCTTCTTTCGACCGTTCTCGATATCGTTCATGATTTCGGCGAAATGCTCGCTTTCCTCGTCAGATGGGGCAAACAGTTCCCGCAGTTCTTCAAAGGCGTTTTTCGCATGAACGCCGGACTTCTCAGCCCGATGTGCGGCAATACCCTGACGGATCATGTCTTTCACCTCGTCCGACATGCTCCGCCCGGTTTCCCGTGCCACATTGCTAAGGTCCTGCTTGAGGCTTTCGGGAATGTCCCGCACCAAAAGGTTGCTCATGCGACATCTTCCTTGATATCAGTGATATCATAGGCGTGCCAACCACGAAAATCAATGCAGTCGCTCAGGCCCGCAGCTTGGCGGCCTTGGTGAATTTCTTGATCACCATCTCGCGCTTCAGGCGGGAGATGTGGTCGATGAAAAGAACACCGTTCAGGTGGTCGATCTCGTGTTGCAGGCAGGTGGCGAGCAACCCTTCGGCCTCGATCGATTGTTGCTTGCCGTCGATGTCGACATAGTTGACCGCAATCTTCGCAGGCCGTTCGACTTCGGCGTAATAGTCGGGGATCGACAGGCAGCCTTCCTCATACACCGAGCGCTCGTCGGACGAGGACAGGATTTCGGGGTTGATGAACACCTGCGGCGCCTTCTCGTCGCCGTCCTTGGACAGATCGATCACCAGCAACCGTTTGGGAATGCCGATCTGTATGGCGGCAAGCCCTATGCCGGGCGCGTCATACATGGTCGCAAGCATGTCGTCGGCGAGTGTGCGGATTTCGCCATTCACCTGTTCGACCTTGGTCGAGACTTGGCGAAGAATGGGATCGGGAAGGATAATAAGCGGCTTGATGGTCATGCCGCTTCCTTATTACAGGCTCGGATGTCTTGCAAGATTGCAGTTGACACCCTGCGACAGGTGATGGGCGGTCTCCTGACTTTCGGTTGAGTGCCCGGCTTGCTGTGCTGGCGACTGGACTTGTGGCTCAGGCTGGCGACGGTCGCGGGGCTTGAAATCGAACTGGACCGCGGATGAGTTTTCCGACTGCTGGTCAATGCACCGACTGGAAGAATGTTCACGCTTTGATCTGGTTCTCTTCAAAGAATCTGTTATGTTCGGCCGACACGGAAACAAGGCAATCCAATGCGCGAGGCGCTTTTCTTTATCGGCACTCTACCCATTACGCCGGCGCACCTGGTCTTGGCGGCTGGCGGACTTGCGTTGCTGTTCGCGGCGATGCTGCTCCTGATCCTCATGAGCGCCCGCCAGTCAGCAGCCATGGAAAATTTACAGGCACGCGAGCGCGCCGCCGCTGCCGAGCTCAGGCTGGCCGATATCCTGAAGGCACAGACCGAGATGCAGGGCCGGATCGCCGCTATGGGCAATGTGTTCGGGGCCCGGCAGGCGGAACTCAATCAGGCGATCAACCAGCGCATCGATGGCATGACGCATCGGATCGGACAGTCCATGACCGAACAGACGCGGACGACCCATGAGAACCTCAGGCACCTGCATGAGCGGCTGGCGGTGATCGATACAGCTCAGAACAACATTCAAGCCTTGGCCAAGGACGTCGTCGGGCTGCAGGCGATCCTGTCCAACAAGCAGACACGCGGCGCCTTTGGCCAGTCCCGGATGGAAACGATTGTTGCCGACGCATTGCCGATGGGCGCGTACGAGTTCCAGGCCGTGCTGTCGAACGGCTACCGGCCGGATTGCCTGGTGAAGATGCCGAACGGCCAACCATCGCTGGTGGTCGATGCAAAATTTCCACTCGAAGCATGGAATGCTATACGCGATGGCGGGCCGGAAGGGCTCAAAGTCGCCAGCCAGCAGTTCCGCCGGGATATCGAGGTGCATATCCGCGATATCTCGGAGAAGTATCTGATACAGGGCGAGACGCAGGATACCGCGTTCATGTTCGTGCCCTCCGAATCGATCTTCGCGGAAATTCACGAAAATTTCGAAGCCGTAGTGCAGAAGGCGCATCGGGCCCGGATCGTCATCGTCTCTCCCTCGCTGCTGATGCTGTCTATCCAGGTGATCCAGTCCGTGCTCAAGGATCAGCGCATGCGCGAGCAGGCGCATTTGATTCAAGGGGAGGTCATCCGCCTGATGGAGGATCTCGGCCGGCTTGATGATCGGGTTCGCAAGCTGCAGGCGCATTTCATCGCCGCGCAAAAGGATGTGGAGATGATCGTAACCTCATCGGACAAGCTCGCCAGGCGCGGCCAGAAAATCGAGGCAATGGAATTCGAAGCAGGCGTGCCGCCGCAGCCGTCCAATGGTGTCTCCGATGCGCCGCAGCGTTCGGTCGAAAGCCGTACCGGGATGTTGAAGCTGAGGGTGGTTGACGAGGACTGATCTTCCGGCGAAATAGGTGCCGCACTCATTTCTCGGGAAAGCGATTTGTCATGATCACCGTGCTCGGCTCCATCAACATGGACCTCATTGCCACTGTTTTCCGGCTTCCGAAGCCGGGCGAAACGCTTGCCGGCGATAACTTCGTCACCGCGCCCGGCGGCAAGGGCGCCAACCAGGCGCTTGCCGCACGCCGCGCCGGTGCTGATGTGACGATGGCGGGCGCCTGCGGCGAGGACGAGTTTGCTGTGCCGGCCCTGACATATCTGCGCTACGACGGCGTGGGCCTCGACCGCGTGCGGAACGCGTCTGCGGCGACGGGCGTTGCGCTCATCTTCGTCGGTGGGGACGGTGAAAACGTCATTGTCATCATTTCCGGGGCGAACGGGCTGGTTTCCGTCCAGGATGCGGAGGCCGCGGTGGGCGCGATGGCGCGAGGCGATACGCTGATGTTGCAGCTCGAAATTCCGCCGGCCACGATCGAAGCGGCTTTGATCTCTGCCCGTGCCAAGGGTATTCGCACCATCCTCAATACGGCGCCGTTGACGGCGGATGCGCCGCGGCTGGCGGCGCTCGCGGACATCGTCATTGCCAACGAGACCGAGTTCGAGCTGCTGGTGGGCAGGGCCGGACTGGACGCGGATGCGCGCGAACTTGCGATGCTGGACTATGGGCGCAAAGCCGGACAGACGGTTATTGTCACGCTCGGGGCTGACGGCGTCGTTGCGGCAAGGGACGGCAAGCTCGCCCGCGCTCCAAGCCTCAAGGTTGATCCCATCGACACGGTCGGCGCGGGCGACACCTTTTGCGGCTATTTTGCCGCTGGGCTTGATGCAGGGTTGAAGTTTGAGACCGCTCTACGCAGGGCCGCTGCGGCGGGTTCGCTGGCCTGCACCAAACCCGGCGCCCAGCCTTCTATTCCGTTTGCGGCAGAAGTCGACGCAAGCCTCTAACATGGCAACAAAACCACCACTTTAGGGCTAATAAATCGCAAATTGTTTTTCCTCTAATTTAACGAATACATTTTAGTCAGATGATCAGTGCCGGTTCTCCGGCGCCGATCGTCTGGGACGTCTCAGGCGCTTGTCCACTCTCTTCTTGCTGTCTGAGGCCTCCATGCGTTTGCTTGCCCCAAAGTCCCTGGCGACAAAATTGCTTCTCGTAACCGGAGCAACGGTCGCCACATTGCTCCTTGCATCCAGTTTCTTCCAGATTTCCCAAACCCGTGACCGGGTCAGCACGCTGATCAACACGCAGGCCGAAACCGAAGCCAAGTCGATCGCGGCGGACGTGGCTGCCAGTACCGGTTCGCTCGCCAGTGCGGCCCGCACCATGGCCGGTATTATCGCGCATGGACAAAAGTCCGGAGCGCTTGATCGCAAGGGCGTGGTCAAGATCCTGAAGACGAACCTCGAACAGCATGACATGGCGTTCGGAAGCTGGTTTTCAGAAGCCCCGAAAGGATTCGACAATCTGCAGGATACGTCCAAGGGCATTTTGGAACTTGGTGCGGACAAGCTCGGTAATTTCAATCCCTATTGGACCAAGGGCAAGAACGGCGAAGATACGTTCAGTGCATTCGACACGGACTATCAGGCTGCATGGTACCAACTCGCCGCGGAAAGCCGCAAAGGCGCGATTACCAAGCCTTACGTGATCAGCGGACTCGAAGTCCCTACTGCGGCAAGTTCTATCGCCTATCCAGTCACGGATGGCGACAAACTGATCGGTGTAGCAGGTGTTGATGTCTCGCTTGCCGTGCTTGGCAGCAAGCTGGAAACTCTCAAGCCTTTCGGCACAGGCAAGGTGTTGCTTGTGGCGCAGGATGGCAACTGGCTGGTAGCGCCGACTCCGGCGCAGATGGGCAAGGCCTACGACGGTGCAGGGTCTGAGGAGATCAAGGCCGCGCTGGAGACCGGCAAGGTCGCTTCGGTCGCCGATATCACCAATGAGCAGGGCGATCGCTTCAGCCGGCTCGTCTATCCTTTCAAGCTCGAAGGCCTGAATGCGTCATGGGTATTGCTGGTGGATATCCCCGAAGCTGCACTCACCGGCCCTGTCCGCGACCAGACCATGATGATGGTCGCCAGCGGCCTGCTGCTGCTGCTTGCGGTGCTGGGCGGCCTCTATTTCTCCGTTCGAAAGTTCGTGCAGAAACCGATCGAAAGCTTGATCGGCGATGTGTCGATGCTTAGCGCCGGAAAATATGATCTGAACGTTTCCGGTCAGGATCGTCAGGATGAAACCGGTGAGGTTGCGCGCGCGCTGGAAGGCTTCCGCCACAAGCTTGCAGATTCCAAGCGACACGAATCGGAAGCTGATTCGGCACGCCGCGCCACCGAGTCGGAGCGGCTGGAGACCGAAAGGGAACGCGCCGAAAACGCCCGCCAGCAGCAGTATATCGTCGCGGAAGTCGGCCGCGCCCTTGAGAAGCTATCCGGCGGTGATCTCGCGTTCCGTATCAACTCCGATTTCCCCGGCGAATATCATAGCCTGAAGAGCAACTTCAACGCAGCCCTCGATAGCCTCGAAGAGACGATCCGCATGGTCAACGGTGCTGTCGTCGCCATTGGCTCGGGCACGCACGAAATCAGCTCCGGCGCCAACGATCTGTCGCGCCGCACCGAACAACAGGCCGCCCAGCTCGAGGAGACCGCAGCCGCCCTCAACCAGCTGACGGAGCAGGTCCATTCCAGCGCGGAGAATGCCAAGACGGCGGCCAACGCGGTGCAGAAGGCGAGCAACGACGCCGAAAACTCCAGTGCTATCGTCAAGAACGCGATCGAGGCGATGCAGAACATCGAAAAGTCGTCTGGCCAGATCACCAACATCATCGGTGTGATCGATGACATCGCCTTCCAGACCAACCTTTTGGCGCTGAACGCCGGCGTGGAAGCAGCGCGAGCCGGCGAGGCCGGCAAGGGCTTTGCCGTCGTAGCCCAGGAAGTGCGTGAGCTTGCCCAGCGCTCGGCAACGGCCGCAAAGGAAATCAAGACCTTGATCAGCGCCTCGGAGACCCAGGTCAATGACGGCGTCAGTCTTGTTGCCCGGACCGGCGATACTCTGCAGGCGATTGCCTCGCAGGTGGTGCAGATCAACGGTCTGATCCGCATGATTTCGGTCTCGGCCAGCGAGCAGGCTGTCGGCCTAAAGGAAATGAACTCGGCGATGCACCAGATGGATCAGGTGACGCAGCAGAACGCCGCGATGGTGGAGCAGACGACCGCCGCCTCGATGACGCTCGGCGAAGAGGCAGAAGGCCTCAAGAACCTGGTTGCCCGCTTCCGTACTAGCGAGCAGCGCGCCGCTGTTGCCCATACCGGCTCGCTTCGTGCGATGGCAGGCCGCATGCGGGCGTAAGCCGAACGCAAACGGACTGCTTGCAAATGGCCCCGGTGGATCTCCACCGGGGCCTTTCTCATTGGATCAGAGCCGGGCCACACGCTCGGTCAGTAGGTCGAAGAAGCCCTGCGCGTCGACGTCCTTGAGAACGAGCGCGTTGGTCGGTCTGTTGGTCACCTTCCACCAGTCGATAACCGTTGCGCCGAGGGTGAGTTCGGAACTGGTCTCGATTTCGACATTGCATTCGCGGCCGGCAAAAAGCTCCGGCTTGATGAGATAGGCAATGGTGGTGGGGTCGTGCAGGGGGCCGCCGTCCGAGCCGTACTTCTCGATGTCGAAACGTTCGAAGAAATCGAGCATTTCGGCCAACGCGACGGCAGGCCGGGTGCCCAGCGCGCGGATTTTCTCGACGCGGTGCTTGAGCGTCAGAACCTTGTGGGTCAGGTCGAGCGTGATCAGCACAAGCCGTATGCCGGACTGGAAAACCATGTCTGCAGCTTCAGGGTCTACATAGATGTTGAATTCCGCCGCCGGCGTGATGTTGCCGGCTTCGAAGTAGCCGCCACCCATGATGACGATTTCCTTGATCCTGGGGCCGATATCCGGTGCCTTGATCAAGGCTGCGGCGACGTTGGTGAGCGGGCCAAGGGTGCACAACGTCACCGTGCCGGCGGGTTCGCGCCGCAGCGTATCGATGATGAAATCGACACCATGTTCGGGCTGCAGCGGCATGGTCGGCTCAAAGAGTTCCGGGCCGTTCAGGCCGGTCGCGCCATGGACATGCTCTGCCGATACCGGCTTTCGCTTCAGCGGGCGGTCCGAGCCCGCATAGATCTTGACGTCGGGGCGATTTGCAAACTCGCAGACGATCCGGGCGTTCTTGGTGGTCAGGGCAAGCGGAACATTTCCGGCAACCGTGGTGATGCCGAGCACCTCGACCTCTTCGGGAGAGCCGAGAGCCAGCATGAGTGCGGCTGCATCGTCCTGGCCGGGGTCTGTGTCGATAATGATTTTGCGGGGACTGCCCATATACTGAATTCCTTATGTTTTCGTCATCCGGTGGACGCGACTATGGTCTGCCGATCCTGACGATGCAAGCGTCTTGCAAGTCTTACCAACAGGCCCCATATGTTGTGGTGTCGGGCGCTTGAACAAGGCCCGGCGATTGTCGCTTGCAGCCAAGGACAAGGAATGAGATGACGAGAGTTACGCCTTTTGCTAGCCCGCTTTTGCTGGGGTTCGATGCGATGGAGAAGACGCTTGAGCGTCTTGCCAAGAGCAACGATGGCTACCCGCCATACAATATCGAGAGACTGAAGGCCGATCCTTCGCTCGATGAGCCCGAGAGATTGCGGATCACCCTCGCGGTGGCCGGCTTCGCTGAAGAAGATCTCGATGTCACCACGGAAGAGAACCAGTTGCTTATCCGTGGGCGTCAAAACGATCAGGGCGAAAAGGAGTATCTTCACCGTGGCATTGCCTCACGCCAGTTCCAACGCTGTTTCATGCTTGCAGACGGAATGAAAGTTGTCGGAGCGGTCCTCAAGAATGGACTTCTGTCGGTTGACCTTATTCGCCCCGAGCCCGAGCGCATGGTAAGAAAAATTAACATTTCTGTTTCAGAATGACATGGTGGGAGAATCCCTCCCGCGTCTTCTGAATGAGAAGGAGGCACAAGATGGCCACGAGAGCTACGCTCGACAGACTGACAAGAAACGAATTCGCCCATCTCGGGGCCGGCAAGGTCGGTTACATCAGGAAGATGAGGTCGGAAGACGTTTCGCGTGTGTTCCCCGAAGCGCCCGATCTCAATCCGGGACTGGATCTCTGGGCGCTATTCGGCGCCGACGGCACGCCGATTCTCCTGACCGACAACCGCTCTTCGACCTTCTACAAGGCCGCCGAAGACGAGTTGACGACTGTCAGTCTGCACTGACAGTCGGGGGCAGTTTTCTGCCTTACCGCTTGCGGAATGTCAGATATGCGGAGGATCTTCCTTCGCGCCGCGCCTTGGCCTCATAGCGGGTGCTTGGCCAATTCGGGTAGGGCGTTAGCCAGTCGCTTGCATTGTCAGCCAACCACTCGAAGCCGTCATTGCGGCTGACATGTTGAAGCGTCCAGTTGACATAGGTATCGATGTCGGACGCAAAGCAGAAAAGACCGCCGGGCTTGAGCACGCGGTGAAATCTCTTCAAATTCACATCCGAGACGAAGCGTCGCTTCCAGTGTTTCTTCTTCGGCCAGGGGTCGGGATAGAGAAGGTCGATCTGATCTAGGCACGCTGCCGGCAGCCAGTCCAGCACCACGGTCGCATCGTCGTCGTGCAGGCGAATGTTCCTGAGGTCGCGGGCTTCCACCTGTGCGAGAAGCTTCGCCATGGAATTGACGAACGGCTCCACGCCGATAAACCCGGTTTCGGGATTTTCGACAGCGCGATGAATCAGGTGCTCGCCGCCGCCAAACCCGATTTCCATGCGGATCCTGCTGACGGCAACAGGGTAGAGTGTAGCTAGGTCGGTCGGAGCCGGATTGCTCAGATCCAGTCGAAGTGCGGACAGTTCTTCCTCGAACAGCCGCACTTGATTGGTGCGCAAGGGCTTGCCCTTGCGCCTTCCGAAGAACGCTTCGGTCGAACGTGACCGACGCTCCTGATTGTCATCCTTCGGGCTCACGCGGTGATGGCTTCCTTGAGCGGCTTGACCAGATCAAGCTTTTCCCAAGAGAACGAGCCGTCGCGGCCAGCCTTGCGGCCGAAGTGGCCGTAGGACGACGTCTTGGCATAGATCGGCTTGTTGAGGTTGAGGTGGCGACGGATGCCGGATGGAGACAGGTCGATCACCTTGCGGATCGCAGCTTCCACCTGGTCCTCGGTCACCTTGTTGCCGGTGCCGTGCAGATCGACATAGACCGACAGCGGCTGGGCGACGCCGATGGCGTAGGAGAGCTGGATGGTGCAACGATCAGCCAGGCCAGCGGCAACCACATTCTTGGCGAGGTAGCGGGCGACGTAGGCTGCGGAGCGGTCGACCTTGGTCGTGTCCTTGCCGGAGAACGCGCCGCCGCCATGCGGGGCTGCGCCGCCGTAAGTGTCGACGATGATCTTGCGGCCGGTCAGGCCCGCATCGCCATCCGGTCCGCCAATCACGAACTTGCCAGTCGGATTGATGTACCAGTTGCAATCTGCGGCGATCGGCAGGGTACCCAACGCTTCGCGAATATAGGGCTCGACGACTTCGCGCACCTTCTTGGAATCCCAGTCCGCATCGAGATGCTGGGTGGAGAGCACGATCGAGGTAGCCTCGGCCGGCTTGCCATCGACATAGCGTACGGTCACCTGGCTCTTGGCGTCGGGGCCGAGCTTGCCGGCATCGCCTTCGCCCTTCCGGCGGGCTTCGGACAGCAGCTGCAGGATGCGGTGCGAGTAGTAGATCGGTGCCGGCATCAGGTCCGGCGTCTCGTTGCAGGCGTAACCGAACATGATGCCCTGGTCACCCGCGCCTTCCTCACCCTGCTGGTCGGCGGCGCTATCGACGCCCTGCGCGATGTCTGCCGATTGCGAGTGCAGCAGGACGTCGATCTTGGCGGTCCTCCAGTGGAAGCCATCCTGCTCGTAGCCGATGTCGCGGATTGCCTTGCGCGCCGCAGCCTTGAACTTCGACGGGTTGATCTGGTCGTGTCCGTTCTTGTCCTTCTTGAGCAGGCTGCTCGGCAGGCGGACTTCACCGGCGATCACGACCCTATTGGTCGTCGCCAGCGTTTCGCAGGCGATGCGAACCGACCACGGATCTGTATTGGTTTTCAGGGCCTCGCGGTAGACGAGGTCAACGATTTCATCCGAAATCCGGTCGCAAACCTTGTCCGGGTGACCCTCGGATACGGATTCGCTGGTGAAGAGATAGCTGGAGCGCATGCGGGATCTTCCCTCAATGAAAAATAACGACGCATGTGTAGTCATTCCCCCATCGAAAAACAAGCGCAGAAGGACATAAATATATCTTTATGTGATCAGTTTTGCGTGACTGTTCGCCGCTTTGACAGACGGTAATTTCCGGTGTTCAGAACCTTGTCATCGCTGGGCCGAGCAGCCAGTTTTTGAAGGTTTTCATGGCAGGCGTCGGGGTGCGCGATTTTAGGCGCGTCAGCCAGTATTTGCCCCTCGACGTATAGATCCGGAATGGCTGCTCTATCGATCCGTTGAGCAACAGGCGCGAGAACATCGATGGCGGTGCGAGCGCAATGCCCATGCCCTGGACCGCCGCCTCCATCATGGCCAGCGAGGAATCGAAAACGATGCCCTTGGTGCCTGCATGGGGCGGAGAGACGCCTGCGGCATCGAACCAGCCGCTCCATTCGTCGCCGCGATAGGAGCGCAGCATCGGATAGTCAGTCACTGCGATCGGGGTATGAAGATTGCGGGCGATCTGCGGGATGCAGAGCGGGCTGAGAGGCGCCTCGAACAACGGGTATGCCTCGGTTCCGTGCCAGGCGCCGTCTCCGAACCGAATGGCGTAATCGAGCCCTTCGGCCGCGATGTCGGTGCGATTGTTGTTGGTCGAAAGCCGGATATCGATCGTGGGGAAACGGTCGCGGAAATCACCGAGACGGGGCAGCAACCAGCCCACTGCAAAGGTGCCGACGGCACCGATGGTCAGGACTTCCTGCAAATGGCCGTTTTCAAAACGTTCGACGACGTCGGCCATGCGATCGAACGAATCCTTGAGTACTGGCAGCAAGGCCTGTCCTTCTTCCGTGATCATCAAGCCACGTGGCAAACGCTTGAACAACGGGGTTTTCAGCCGCTCTTCCAGCAGTTTCACCTGGTGGCTGACGGCGGCCTGCGTGACGCGGAGTTCGATGGCCGCGCGCGTGAAGCTCAGATGCCGGGCGGACGCTTCAAAGGCCCTGAGCGCGTTGAGGGGAAGGTAGGGTCTTACCATCGTGGGTATCTGAAGGCCTAATTTTGCTTGGGTCAGGCACGAGATAACATCGTTTGCGACCCCCGCTCAATCAATCTAGCTAATGGCTCATCGAAAATCAGAAAATGAGGACTGCGTGGTGAAAAAGCCGAGAATTGCAAATCTGGTGGCAATGTTGTGCGTTCTGCTGCCGTTGTCGCCTGCATTGGCAGCCGAAGACGCGGCTGAGTGCACGTTGATCGTCGATCAGCCTTCCGGCAAGACGCTTTACCGCGACGGCACATGCGATCAGCGCTTCACGCCGATGTCGTCGTTCAAGCTTCCGCTGGCGGTTATCGGTTTCGATGCCGGCATTCTGAAAAGTGAACATCAGCCTCGCTGGGACTACAAGCCGGAATTCAAGGCCAGCAAGCGCGAACGGAAATCCGTCGATCCGACGATCTGGGAGAAGGATTCGATCGTCTGGTACTCGCAGGAGATCACACGCAAGCTCGGCGACCGGAAATTTGCCGACTATGTCGCCAAGTTCGGTTATGGGAACGCAGATGTTGCCGGCAGGCCCGGCGAAAACAATGGCCTGACGCATTCCTGGCTGATGTCGTCGCTGGTTATTTCGCCGGACGAACAGGCCGCATTCCTCAGGCGTTTGCTGGGGGGAGACTTGCCCGTGAACGCCAAGGCGGTGGAAATGACCCGAAAGGTCATCCCGACTTTCGAAAGCGGCGATGGCTGGACCGTGCAGGGAAAGACCGGGAGCGGTTGGCTTAGGAACGGCAAGGGCAGGATCGACAAAAGCCACCCGATCGGCTGGTTCGTCGGCTGGGCTGAGAACGATGGCCGCCGTCTGGTCTTCGTGCGAATGAAGATCGGCGTTCCCGATACGGATTTGCCGCCAGGGCCGGCGCTTAGGGCCACTTTCCTGAAGGAATTGCCGGAGCTGATGGAGAAGCTTTAAGGCATATCTAGCCCAAATCTATGGCTGAGCGTGCCTTTGACCCGGTTGCGGACCTGCCATTTTCTGTCCAGGTCCGCAATCGCAGGGCATGATCGGTTTATTCGGCTTCGGCCTCGGCAGCCAAAGCCTTGACGAGATCCACAAGCTTGCGGCGCACCTTCTGATCATTGATCTTCACGAAAGCGCGATTGAGCTGCAGACCTTCGGATGAAGACAGGAAGTCAACCACATAATTTGAGCTGGAAGCTTCCGCCATGCCGGCGGGGCTGTTTGCGGGATTGCCGTCCGGGGCGTCTTCAAAGAAGAAGGATACCGGGACGTTCAGAATGCCGGAAATCGCTTGCAAGCGGCTGGCGCCGACGCGATTTGTGCCTTTTTCGTACTTCTGGATCTGCTGGAAAGTGATGCCGAGGGCTTCCCCCAGCTTTTCCTGGCTCATACCGAGCATCGTACGGCGCAGGCGAATCCGGCTACCGACATGTATGTCGATTGGGTTTGGCTTCTTCTTGTTTTCGATCATGTTAGTGTCCTATTGGTGGTAGGGTAGCCTTTGCTGCCCGGCAAAGGCATAAGCGCTAACGCTGCGTTGTAAGCTATCGATTGAGAACTTTTCACCATCGCGGGAACGACCCGCTAAATATACTATGCCTTTTTAGGGGTTTTGGTCAATTCCGTTTGAAAATAAAACTCATGCGGGTGATCAGCACAATCACGAATATAGTGAATTCCAGCAACCCGAAGTTCAGACTGCGAATTTGTTCGTTCAATTTTACTGCAATCTTTGAAGGTAAAGTTTCGTCTATGTATCCCACAGCTTGAAAATCGAGGCCGGAAAGTATTCTGCCGCGACCATCGATCACTGCTGAGATGCCACTGTTCGAGTTGCGGATGACGGGCAGGCCGGTTTCGACCGCGCGGAGCCTTGCCTGGAAAAAATGCTGCCATGGCCCCGGCGAGTAGCCGAACCAGCCGTCGTTGGTGAGATTGACGATCGCATCTGCCTGCGATTCTGAAGAGATCTCGTTTGGAAAGATGATTTCGTAACAGATAAGCGGCAGTAACCTGAGGCCATCGGGCAATGTCAGGTTCTGCCGGCTTTGTGCGGCGCTGAAGCCGCCGGGCATGGCCGCAACCGCCGACCAGCCGGTTCGCTCCAGTAAGTCTTCGAAAGGAAGGTACTCGCCGAACGGGACGAGATGAACCTTGTCGGCGGCGCTGATGATCTGGCCCTGGGAATCTATGACGTAGATGGAATTGTAATATCGCGGCTCCTGGCCGGCGCTGTCGCTTTCCATTCGCACCGCCCCGGCAATCAATACCTGGCCGTCTTCCAGCGTATCAGCAATCTGCACCAGCGCATCGGGATTCTGCGTGAGGATGAATGGAATCGAAGTCTCCGGCCAGACGATGTAGTCGGGACGCTTGCCGCCGCCCTTGGCTGGTGCTTTTGTCAATGCGAGGTGTTCGGCGAAGATCCGGCTGCGCTCGTTGTCGTCGATCTTGGCGGCCTGGTCTATGACAGGCTGGACAAGTCGCACAACACGGGCGTTCTCCGGATATGTTGCCGGCTGCTGAAGCTGGTAGAGCCCGAAGCCGACATGCATGGCAAGCAGCACACACGCCAGCGCCAGCGCCGGTCGGGCACCGCGGCCGGCGGCAATCAGGCCGGGGGCAGCAAAAACCACGACGGCGATAACGTTCATCGTGTCGCTGCCGACGATGGCTATCGACTGCATCATCGCCGGAAACGGCATGACGGCCTGGCCTATCGAATTCCAGGGGAAACCGGAAAACAGGAAACCGCGCAGCCATTCTGCAAGTCCGAATGCCGCTCCGAGGCCGAGCAGGCGGGCAAAGCCGTCCGTCCAGAACAAGCGGGCAAGTGCCGCGGCCAATCCGTAGAACAATGCGAGATAGGCGGGCAGGCCGAGAATAGCCAGCGGCAGCGCCCAGGCAAAGCTCTCAGCTTCCACCAGCAGTGCGTTGCCGATCCACCAGAGGCCGGTGACGAAGTAGCCGAGCCCGAACGCCCAGCCGATCAGAAAGGCGGGCAGAAGCCGGACGAGAAAATTGCGGTCTGGATTGCCGGCTGCGCCGTCGAGCAGCCAGACCAAGATGGAAAAGGACACGAAGCCGACGACAAAAATTCCGAAGGGCGGCAGCGCAAAGGCCGCGAGGGCCCCGGCGAAAAGTGCGATCAGAAAGCGTTTCGTGCCTGAACTCAGCGTGACGAAAGCCGCTAGCCGATCCATTCTGCTCATCCCATAAAATGCGTCGAATCACTCTATTTGCGCAGTTTTGCAGGATTTCGCCGCATTTGTCGCGATATCTGCTTCAGCGACTCACCGCGCCCCAAGTGTTTATAGGGTGCTTCGTTAACGATGACCCGCAAACACTTTGGATTTAAAGGATCCGGAAACGGATAAATAGTATGGATGGACCGGAATTCTCAGCTTCTGATGTGGCAACGAAGCGCTGACGCGCAATCGCCGCCGCCGGAAACTGTAGCCAGCACTTTTGGAGAGATGAGACGATGGGAAGCAATCTGATTGTTCCGGTAATTCTTGCGGGCGGCAAGGGAACGCGGCTGTGGCCGATGTCCCGTTCGCAGCGTCCGAAGCAATTCCTTGCATTGACCGGCGACCTGAGCCTGTTTCAGATGACGTTGAAACGGTTGGATGATCCGTCGCGGTATGGCAAGCCCGTCGTTGTCACCAACGCGGAATACCGCTTCCTCGTCGCCGAGCAGGCGCAGGAAGCCGGCATCGAACTTGAAGCCGTGGTGCTGGAGCCGGTGGCACGAAACACGGCAGCCGCGATTGCCGCCGCCACCCTGATCGCTGCCCGCAATGGCCCTTGTCTGATCCACATTCTCGCATCCGATCACAACATCACGCTGGACGATGCCTATCTGGCGGCCGTCGACACCGCCGCTGCGGCAGCAAAGGCAGGACGCCTTGCCACTTTCGGCATCACGCCGACCTCTCCGGCCACCGGTTTCGGTTACATCGAGGCAGGAACCGAGGAAAAGACCGGCGCGCACACAGTCAAGCGCTTCGTGGAAAAGCCCAGTGAGGACAAGGCACGCGAGATGATCGCGAGCGGCAATTACTACTGGAATTCGGGCATGTTCATGTTCGATTCCACCGTCTTCACCGCCGAATGCAAGGTGCTCGCGCCTGACGTCTTCAAGGCTGCCGACGCTTCGGTTTCAGCTGCCCGCGTCGATCTGGATTTCATCCGTCTTGGCGAAGCCGAGTTTTCCGCCTCGCCGGATATTTCCGTCGATTATGCGATTTTCGAAAAGACCCGGCTCGCATCCGTGGTGCCGTCGCCGATCCAGTGGTCGGATCTTGGCGCCTGGGACGCCGTATGGAAGGAAAGCCAGGCCGATGAGGCGGGCAACGTTTCACGCGGGCCGGTCAACCTCTTCAACACCCGGCAGTCGCTGGTGCTGTCGGAAAGCATGCATGTGTCCGTCAATGGGGTAGAGGACGCCGTGGTCATCGCCACCGAGGATGCCGTCTATGTCGGCAAGCTTTCGGATGCCCAGGACGTCGGCCGCGTCGTCAAGGAATTGATGAAGAACCCGAAGACCGCCAAACTGACGGAAGAGCATCGCACCAGCTATCGGCCTTGGGGCGGTTACTCCTCGGTCCTGATGGGGGATCGTTTCCAGGTGAAGCGGCTGTTCGTCAAGCCGGGCAAGCAATTGTCGCTTCAGAAGCATCACCATCGTTCGGAACATTGGATCGTGGTGCGGGGTACCGCCGAAGTCCAGATCGGCGACACCGTCCAGATGCTTCGCGAAAACCAGTCGGTCTATATCCCGCAGGGCGATGTGCACCGGCTCTCCAATCCAGGCAAGATCCTGCTCGAACTGATCGAAGTGCAGACCGGTTCCTATCTGGGCGAGGATGATATCATCCGGCTCGAGGACACGTTTGGGCGCAGCTAAGGTATTGTTCGTACCTATCCACTTATCGAAGCGGCCATCTGGCCGCTTCTTACGCTTGGCGGGTCTCGGCTAATATCGATGACGATGCGTGCCAATATGCTCCCGCTCGTAGAAATGCCAGATGAGCCAGGACACAATGATCGGCGTCATCACAAGGCTCGCCAGCATTACCACCGGCAGGATCAGTTCGGCACGATCGACGAGGCCCGCAAGAGCGTAGACCAGCACTATGCCAGCCGCAAACGATAAGGCGTTCAAGGCAGTGGAAATGACGATTGTCACTCGCGTGCGCGTCTTCATAGGCCACCTTCTTTCCCTCATAAACAAAACGATCCGAAGGCGCTGAAGTTCCGGTGGCGGCGCGGCCTTGGTGGAAATCTTCATTTGCGTGTAATGTTGAAGAGGCATATTGACCTTCAAAGCGCAATTTTGGAATGAATCTAAGCAGCTGCAGGCCTTTGGCCAAAATTCAGCCCTTATAAAATGCGGTTGCATCGAGAATTATTCCCGGAGGGGTGAGGCGGCATGTTCGGCAAATTCTGGAAGCGTGTGGGGGTGGGCGTTGCTGCTTGTGGCGTGTTGGCCGGTACGTATCTGGTCGTGATCCAGATGACGGGCAATTTCGCCGAGGTGCTGCCCGACCAACTCTATCGTTCCGCACAGCCATCGGCCGATGACATAGCCCGCTATGCCGAGCGCTATGGCATCAAAACCGTCGTCAACCTCCGTGGCGCCAGCGATGCGAAATGGTACCGGCAGGAGGTCGCAGCGACCCAGAAGGCCGGCATCAAGCTCATCGATTTCGGAATGTCGGCAAGCCGGCCGCTAACCTCAAAGCAGACCGATCAGTTGATTGCGCTGTTGAAGGATGCGCCAAAGCCCATTCTCATCCACTGCAAGTCCGGCTCTGACCGGACGGGCCTTGTCTCGATCATTTATCTGCAGCGCCTGGCCGGCGTTGACGAAGAGACTGCCGAAGGGCAGCTGTCCATCCGATTCGGCCATATCGGCATTCCCTATCTCTCGCCGACCTATGCGATGGACGAGAGCTGGGAAGATCTCGAAAAGTATTTCGGCCTGCCGAGCTGAGGCGATTCGTTCAGCCGGCTCCCGAAGCGAAAGACGCAGCAACACGATTCGCACAGCTGGCCGGGTGTAGTGCCTGAAGCGCGTGAAATCCTGCAACAATCTCAAAGACTTGGAAATTTGTGATATTCTGGGAGAAGAATTTGGTGGAGCTAAGCGGGATCGAACCGCTGACCTCTTGCATGCCATGCAAGCGCTCTCCCAGCTGAGCTATAGCCCCATCCTGTCCCGTTTCCGGGTGGGTGGTTACCGGCGCCTGTTTGGCTTCGATGCCGGGTGTTTACTTCTGCTTTTTCCGAATGGCAAGCAGGAAATTCACATCCGGCGGATTTTTTTGATCCGCCGGAGAAAACTGCAGATCAGACTTCGTCTTCGTCGGAGTTGACGCCGATCAGATCGGACATGTCGTCTTCGTCTTCGTCTTCGTCTTGCTCGAGAAACGTGTCGTCATCGTCGTCGCCGATATCCACATCGTCGTCACCGAGATCCGGAATGTCTTCGCCACCCGCTGCTTCGTCGTCGGCTTCCTCCAGGGAAACCAGCTCGACTTCCGTGCTTTCGGCATCGACTTCCGCCACTTCTTCCTCTTCGGCGGCCTTCTCCATGACCTTGGCCGCGGAAGTCTCTTCGAAGAAGGAAAGCGGGTAGGCCTTGCCGGTATAGGGCGAGACCACCGGGTCCTTGTTCAGGTCATAGAATTTCTTGCCCGTTTCCGGATCGATGCGTTTGGTACCAAGTTCTGGTTTTGCCACGTCAAGACCTCTTGAATGATAAGCCGTCCAATGCGTCAAAGGCGGCGAGCCGGAAAGCCGGCTTTGGCGGTAAATAAGGTGAAAGCCCATTAGCGATCTTGCCCGCATCTGTCAAAGCTAAAGTTCAAGCGAACGATGGCGGGAGTTGCATAAATCGCAACTATCGTGATGACCTTGAAACACCTTTGTGTTAACCAGCGCGCAATCGGGCGAGGGGGGACGGTTTCGAGCGACCCTTTCCAGCCGCCAAAAGCAGTCTTTCGAAGGGCTAATTACATGTCGCATAGTGGTAACCCCGCTCCCGCCACAGCAAGGAAATCCGAGAATCTCAAGGGCACGGTGCGCATCCCCGGCGACAAGTCGATTTCGCATCGCTCCTTCATGTTCGGGGGGCTGGCAGCCGGCGAAACCCGTATCACCGGCCTTCTTGAAGGCGAGGACGTGATCAATACCGGCAAGGCGATGGCCGCGATGGGCGCCAAGATCGAAAAGGTCGGCGAGACCTGGATCATCAACGGCACCGGCAACGGCGCGCTGCTGGCGCCCGAGGCGCCTCTCGACTTCGGCAATGCCGGCACAGGTTGCCGCCTGACGATGGGTCTGGTCGGCGTATACGATTTCGCCTCGACCTTTGTCGGTGACGCCTCGCTGACTTCGCGCCCCATGGGCCGTGTGCTCAATCCGCTGCGTGAAATGGGCGTTCAGGTTCAGTCGGCCGATGGCGACAGGCTGCCGGTCACGCTGCATGGACCCAAGACGCCGAACCCGATTACCTATCGCGTGCCGATGGCCTCGGCGCAGGTCAAGTCGGCCGTGCTGCTCGCGGGCCTCAATACGCCGGGAATTACCACGGTGATCGAGCCGATCATGACCCGCGACCACACTGAAAAGATGTTGCAGGGTTTTGGCGCCAACCTCACCGTCGAAACCGACGCCCAAGGCGTCCGCACGATCCGCCTCGAAGGCCGGGGCAAGCTCACCGGGCAGGTGATCGACGTGCCGGGCGATCCGTCCTCCACAGCCTTCCCGCTGGTCGCGGCGCTGCTGGTGCCGGGCTCCGACGTCACCATTGTCAACGTGCTGATGAACCCGACCCGCACGGGCCTTATCCTGACGCTTCAGGAAATGGGTGCAAGGATCGAAGTGCTCAATGTCCGCAATGCCGGCGGCGAGGATGTTGCCGATCTGCGCGTGCAATTTTCCGAACTCAAGGGTGTTTCCGTCCCCGCCGATCGCGCGCCGTCGATGATTGACGAGTATCCCGTGCTGGCGGTCGCCGCTTCCTTCGCCGAAGGCAAGACCGTCATGGATGGCCTGGAAGAACTCCGCGTCAAGGAATCGGATCGCCTTGCCGCCGTGGCCCGGGGTCTCGAGCTCAATGGCGTCCAGTGCGAGGAAGGCGAGACATCGCTTGTCGTGCATGGGGTGCCCGGAGGCAAGGGGCTCGGTAATCGTTCGGATGGCCAGGTCAAGACGCACCTCGATCATCGCATTGCCATGAGCTTCCTTGTCATGGGCCTTGCTTCGGAGCATCCTGTGACGGTCGACGACGCGCGCATGATTGCCACCAGCTTTCCGGAGTTCATGGATCTGATGACGGGATTGGGCGCCAGAATAGGCTGAGGCAAAACGCTGAGGTAAGTCATGACGGATGCGGCGCAAAGGATTATCGAACTCTACGAAACCTTCGCCGCCCATTGGGATGCAGGCCGTGGCAAGACGCTGGGCGAAAAGCCTTGGCTCGACCGGTTCACTGACGGCCTTCAGGCGGGCGCCGCCGTCCTCGACATCGGTTGCGGCTCCGGTGAGCCGATTGCCGCGTATTTTACGGCATCGGGCTTTCACGTGACAGGGATCGATTCGTCCGCACCGTTGATCGATCTCTGCAGCGCTCGCTTTCCTGGCCATCAATGGCATGTCTCCGACATGCGCAAGCTATCGCTCGGCCAAAGGTTTGATGGGCTGATTGCCTGGGACAGCTTCTTTCATCTGACCTATGACGATCAGCGCGCGATGTTTCCGATCTTCCGGGATCATGCCGCACCGGGTGCGCGGCTGATGTTTACCAGCGGCCCTGCTCACGGCGAGGCGATCGGCAGCTTCGAAGGCGAAGAGCTTTATCATGCAAGCCTGGCTCCGGAGGAGTACCGGCAGCTGCTTCAAGACAACGGTTTTGCGGTCATGGCGCATGTGGCCGAGGATCCCACGTGCGGCGGTCATACAATCTGGCTGGCACGGTTTGGCGAATAGAAGCGCTGACACGCAATCGGTTTCTGCTATAAATCCCTGTCTCGCCCGTCGTCCCAAGGAGTTCTCATGCTCAAGTTCTTCTATTCTCCCGGCAGCTGCGCGCTCGCGTCCCAGATCGCGCTCGAGGATGCCGGTGCCGACTACGAGCTTATCCGCCTGGATTTCAAGGCTGGGGAGCAGAGGGGGGTGGACTATCTTGCGGTCAATCCAAAGGGCCGGGTGCCGGCGCTGGTCACAGGGCGTGGGATTCTCACGGAAAACCCGGCGATCCTCGCTTTCATCGCCCAGAGCTTTCCGGAAGCCGAGCTTGCCCCTCTCGACGATGCGTTCGCCTTCGGCGAGCTGCAGGCGTTCAACTCCTATCTCTGTTCCACTGTGCACGTTGCCCATGCCCATGGCCGGCGTGGCAGCCGCTGGGCAACCCAGCAATCCTCCTTCGAGGACATGCAGCAGAAGGTGCCGGAGAACATGGCGGCCTGTTTCGGACTGATCGAACAGAGCATGTTCAAGGGCCCGTGGGTGATGGGCGACAAATACACCGTCGCCGATCCATATCTCTTTACAATCGCCCGTTGGCTGGAAGGCGACGGCGTTGACGTGAAGGAGTATCCGAAGGTCAGCGATCATCTCAACCGCATGACTCAGCTTGAAAGCGTCCAAAGGGCGTTGTCGCGCCAGTCGCAGTAACGTGGCGGTCATGACGCGATTTCGGGGACAGGATGCTAGCCGCCGGAATCGCTCGTTCCGGAATAGGCCGCCTCGATTGCAGCGATGTCGATCTTCCTCATCTGCATCATCGCCTGCATGGCCCGGCCGGCGCCGGCCTTGTCAGGCCCGGCAAGCGATTTGAGAAGCGCCCGCGGCACGATCTGCCAGGAGACGCCGTACTTGTCCTTCAGCCAGCCGCATTGGCTTTCGGCGCCGCCGTCGGCGGTCAGGGCATTCCAGAGTCGGTCCGTTTCGGCCTGATTGTCAGTATGGGCCACGATCGAGGCGAATTCGCTGGGCTTGAAAAGCGGCCCGCCATTCAGGGCCTGATAAGGGACGCCATCGAGCTCGAAATCGACGACCAGCGGCTCGCCGCTCTCTGTCTGGCCGAAATTGGTGAGGATTTTCGAGTTTGGGATCAGCGATGTATAGAGCCCGGCAGCTTCCGCGCCCTTGCCATCGAACCACAGGCATGTCGAAATTCTGGCCATTTCCATCCTCCTCTGGTGGAGAGGAAATTTAGCGGCCAATCCCTGATGGGTCAAGAAAACGGCCGCACAACAAAAAGGCCCGGCGTTAACCGGGCCTGAAATCAGCGAGTTTCCTGACCTTACTTGGTCGGCAGCGGCAGCGGGCTATCCGACTTCGAGTTCAGGTAGGCCATCAGGTCTGCGCGCTCGGCATCCTTCTTGTCGCCGGCAAAGCCCATCGCGGTGCCCTTGATGTACTTCTTCGGGGCAGTCAGGAAGTGGTTCAGATGATCCCAGTCCCAAACTTCCTTGCCGCCCTGCGCGAATTCCTTCATCGCGCCGGAATAGCCGAAATCGCCGAGGTGAGCGATCGGGCGGCCGACGACGCCAAAGAGGTTCGGGCCGACCTTGTTGCCTGCGCCCTTCTCGGCGCTATGACAGCTGGCGCATTTTTTGAATAGCGCTTCGCCGCGAGCCGCATCCGCAGTGGCCATGAGATCAGCGACAGGAACGGCGGCAGGTGCTTCGGCAGCCGCGCCAGCTCCATCTGTCGACTCGGCAGCGGCAATTTCGAAGCCGGGCTTTTCCGGAGTCTCCGAATGGAAGAGACTCTCCGATGCAAGCGACACGGTGAACAGCACGAACACCGTCCCCAGCAATGCACCCAAACCCATATTCACTTTAGAATTCATCTTGCAAAGCTCCCCTTGCCGCCTGATGCCCCCCGGGCCATCTTGAAATCGGCCGGAACCTATGTCTTTTGAACTATGAGCGCAACCATAATTCACCGACGCAGGTGAGACTAATTGACACTTTTCCGCTGGAATTTGAAGGGCCTTGCAGGATGATACCGACTTTTGACAACACCTTGATCCTCATTCCAGCCAGAATGGCCTCGACCCGCCTGCCGGGCAAGCCCCTTGCCGATATCGCAGGGGTGCCGATGATCGTGCAGGTCGCGCGTCGGGCCGTCGAATCCGGTCTCGGCCGGGTTGCCGTTGCCGTCGATCACCAGGATATCTTCGATGCCGTGGTCGGGGCAGGTTTCGAAGCCGTGATGACCAGTGTCGATCATCAATCGGGTTCGGACAGGATTTTCGAGGCGCTGAACCGCGCCGATCCTGACGGCAAGGCCGAGTTCGTCGTCAATGTGCAGGGCGATCTTCCCACCATAGAGCCCGAAACGATTCGCGCCAGCCTGCGTCCGCTCGAAAACGCGGAAGTCGATATTGCCACGCTGACGGTCGAGATCGTCCATGAGGACGAGAAAACCAATCCCAACGTCGTCAAGATTGTCGGCTCGCCCATTGGCGACAGTCGGCTGCATGCGCTCTATTTTACCCGAGCCACGGCCCCGCATGGCAAGGGGCCGCTCTATCATCACATCGGGCTTTATGCATATCGCCGCGCCGCTCTCGCCCGGTTCGTATCGCTTCAGCCCTCGGTGCTTGAAAAGCGCGAATCCCTGGAGCAGCTCAGAGCACTTGAGGCGGGAATGCGGATCGACGCCGAAATCGTTGACTCGGTGCCGCTCGGCGTCGATACTCCCGCGGACCTCGAAAAGGCCCGGGCGATCCTCGCTGGAAAATAGATAATTCATACATTGGGCGGATGCATTCCTTATGATTACCAAGACAAACCGTATCGCTTTTCAGGGCGACTTCGGCGCAAATTCCGACATGGCTTGCCGGGACCAGTTTCCTGAACTGTCGCCTCTGCCCTGTGCCACGTTCGAAGATGCGCTGGCGGCGGTCGAAAACGGCGATGCCGATCTCGGCATGATCCCGATCGAGAACACGCTCGCCGGCCGTGTCGCCGATATCCATCGCCTGCTGCCGGAATCGCGGGTACATATCGTCGGCGAGTATTTCATGCCGATCCGCTTCCAGCTGATGGTGCTGCCGGGCGTCAAGATGGACGAAATCCGCACCGTGCACAGCCATGTTCACGCACTCGGCCAGTGCCGCAAGATCGTCCGCCTGAATGGCTGGAAGGCGATCGTTGCCGGCGACACCGCAGGTGCAGCCAAGATGGTGTCCGAGGAAAAGGACCGCACGATGGCGGCACTTGCACCGAGGCTTGCAGCAGACCTCTACGGTCTCGAAATCCTGGAAGAGAACGTCGAGGATTCCGAAAACAATGTCACGCGTTTTGTGGTGCTGTCGCGCGACCGTATCGTGCCGGCGCGCCATTCGGCGGACGAGAAGATCATCACCACCTTTATCTTCAATGTCCGCAACATTCCGGCAGCGCTCTACAAGGCTATGGGCGGCTTTGCCACCAACGGCATCAACATGACCAAGCTCGAGAGCTACCAGCTCGGCGGCAAGTTCGTGGCGACCCAGTTCTATGCCGACATCGAGGGCCATCCCGATGACGAAAACGTGCGCCACGCCATGGATGAGTTGAAGTTCTTCTCGACGGAAGTGCGCGTGCTAGGAACTTATCGCGCGCATCCGATGCGCGACACTTTGTAATTCAGGAAGGAGCAGTCGATGACCTGCGTTTTCGTCCAGCTACAGTGCAAGCCGGGTACGGCCTATGATGTCGCCGATCAGATCTATCAGCGCGAGATCGCATCCGAGATCTATTCGACCAGTGGCGAGTTTGACCTGCTGGTCAAATTCTACATTCCGGATGAGGAAGATATCGGTCATTTCATCAACAACAAGGTCCTGAACATCGAGAACATCTCGCGCTCGCTGACCACGATGACCTTCAAGGCGTTTTGACGTATTTTCCACCATAGGCCTTGCCGACAAATCAACTCCGGGGATTTACCCATGCCCACCACAATCCGTCTTCACAAGGGCGATATCTCCGCTGCTGACGCTGCCCGCTACACCGGCGCGATTGCCATCGACACCGAAACGTTGGGCCTCATTCCGCGCCGCGACCGGCTGTGTGTTGTGCAGCTTTCTCCCGGTGACGGCTCGGCCGATGTCATCCAGATAGCCAAGGGTCAGACGGTAGCGCCAAATCTGGTGGCTATGCTTGCCGATCCCCGGCGCGAGAAGATCTTCCACTTCGGCCGCTTCGACATTGCAGTCCTGTTTCACACATTCGGCGTGACCACGACGCCCGTCTTCTGCACCAAGGTCGCCTCGCGCCTTTCGCGCACCTACACCGACCGCCACGGCTTGAAGGACAATCTCAAGGAACTGCTGGAAATCGACGTTTCCAAAGTGCAGCAGCAATCCGACTGGGCCGCAGAGACGCTCACCCAGGCACAGCTCGACTATGCGGCCTCCGATGTGCTTCATTTGCATGCCTTGCGCGACAAGCTTACCGCCCGCCTTGTGCGTGACGGCCGCATCGAAATGGCCAAGGCCTGTTTCGAATTCTTGCCCACCCGCGCCAAGCTCGATCTCGTCGGCTGGGAAGAAACGGATATCTTCGCTCACAGCTGACCATGTTGGGAGAAGGCATGGCGGATCAGACCTACATCGCACTTCTCCGGGGCATCAATGTCGGCGGCAAAGTGCTGAAGATGGCGGACCTGAGGCAGGCCGTCTCCATGCTCGACCTCGCCGACATCCAGACCTATCTGCAAAGCGGCAACATGGTCTTCCGTGCGCAGGAGACTGAGGCTGGGACGCTGGCACCAGCAATTTCGCAAGCCATCGCCGACAAATGCGCAATGGATGTGCATGTTCTGGTGCGTACCGCCAACGATTGGTCGCATATAGTCGCGGCCAATCCCTTTCTGCAGGCGGCGGAGCATCCCAGGACATTGCACGCGTTCATCCTCGACCGTCAGCCGGAGTCGGCGAACGTCGAGGAGCTCATGTCGCGCGATTTCGGCGCCGATGAATGGAAAATCGTCGGCGTCGTGCTTTATCTGCACGCACCAGATGGATTTGGAAAATCAAAGCTGGCGGGCCTGGTCGAACGGGTACTCAAGGTGCCGATGACCGCGCGCAACTGGAACACCATGCTCGCGCTGGATGAATTGGCGCGATCGGTCTGATCTCACTCGCCGGCGTCGATATAGCCGCCCTCGGCCGCTTCATGCGGCACATTCCAGCCGAAATACACCTCCGCTTCGACAATCCGGCCTTCATGGATCGTCAGGATCTCAGTGTTGCGGAATTGACTGCCGTGCGTGGTTCGCCCGACATAGGTGACATAGACCTTGTCGCCATGGGCCACCGTATGGATGAAATCGAACCCACAGATCGACGCGCTGTTGGGCCAGCAGCGCTCGAAGTAAGTCTCGCGATCAAGGCGGTTGTCGAGTGGACTTGTGAAGTGAAAATCGTCTGCGATCAGCGCCTCAAGGGCCGCGCGGTCCTTGTTGACGTAGGCGAGGTAGCTGGACTGGGCGATATGAATGGGATCGTAGAGCATGGCGGTCAGCTCCATTCCTCAAGCAGATCAGTATAACTTTGGATGGCGCTCTTAGGTTCCGCCATCATCAGGCGGAGGCATTTCCCGGTTGCCTTGCGCTTGCCCCGAGCCGTGCCATAACGGCGCCCGGGATGGCATACCGCGCGACAACGTCCCGGCCGTTCTTAAGGCCGCATATCTCTCGCTGGATAAACAATGCATAAACTTTCGCTGCGGCCTCGTCTATCAACCTGCCGCGTTCATCGTCTGATGCGCAGGCAAAACTGGCCAGCGCCGCCTCTGCTCTCAATCCAGCACGACCGAGGCTATCCGCCCGCTCGGCCATCATCTCGTAGTCCAGCACATTCAATGGTGCTTTGCCGGATGTGTTGTCAAAATAGGTTTGCGGTGGGCGAAGGCTCATTGCTGCACCTTGAGAGTCGGGCCGTTGTTATTAAACAATTAACCAACATCTCCTAGAATTGAACGATAATATAGGCCTTCGCTGGCGTTATGCCAATCGCCTCCGGCCAACGCCGGTACGGCAAACCAAGAGCTGCATGAGCGGCGTTTCCTTTCCATGTCCCTTCCTCAGCAGCGAGCGTTGCCATGCTGAATCCCGTATCCCAATCGAGCATCGCCTCGGCATCGATCAAGACCCATGGGTCCGAAGCACGCACGGCAGCGGGCCATTCCGCTGCTGACGCGCAGCCTGATGTCTCCGAGTCGCAGCTGGCAAGCGCGGCGCCGACGATCGGGCTGTCCGGGAGCACGGTACTGGCCAACGTCAATGCGGTCACCGCGACGGCAGCGAGCCGAACGGTGTTGCAACTGCTTGCGTTTGCGATTGCCGCACAGCTCAACATGAGCCGCCGTGACGACGAAAGCATGGACGCATTCTTCCTGCGATTAGCAACCGCGATCTCCAATATGAAGGACAATGACCGCGCAGCACTCGAAATCCGCTCAGGCCTCAAGGCGCTCAACATTCGGTTGACCGATCTCGCCGAAGCCCTGAAAGCGCCGGGAGGGTCGATGGCTGCCCGTATTGTGGCCCTGGCGGAAGCGCCACGCACGCCATTTGCGCGCGCGGCAGCGATCGCCGCCACCAGCAGTTACCTGCAGCAGGGCCCGGTACTGCCCCGCGCTGCGGAAGCGTTTTCGATCGAGGCCGTGGTGCGGGCTAACGAAATTTCGGTTCAAGCCCCGAATGCAGGTTCAGGAGAAGGTGAAGCCAGGGGGCTGCAGAGCCAGTTGAAATCGATGTTCGAACCGGGCGCGTCGACTGCCAGCGAGCAGGCCGCCGGTGACCGGCCGGCGAACATGCCCATGGAGCATCCAGCCGATGCTGACGGCCCTGTGGCACTCAAAGTCGCCGACCCGGAAGTTGTTGTGCCGGATGTCGATACAGACGCTTCAATGCTGGATCCACACGAGCCGGTGCGAGAGACAGAGACCCCGCGGCGGGTCGCGAAACCCGAGACAGCAGTGGCAACCGTGGCTGCCGAGGGTGTGGATTCTATCGCGGCGAATGAAGTGATGGCGGAATCGGAGTTCGCAGCGCTGGCCGAGCCGGAAGAACAGGCACCTGAGGCTGAAACTAAAACACCAAACCCCAAGCATCTGGACAGGCCGGATGGAGCGAGGCTTCGCGACCAAGTGCAACTGAAGCCCGCAATAGGCGAAAAGCTGATTGAAAACCGGACAGTGGACAAACACCAGGTGGCTGAACGTCGTCTTGAGGCGGTGCTCGTACAGAAGGCCGTTGCCGAAGTCGTCGTCGCCAAGTCGACCAACGCAACGGATCTCATTGCCAGCCAGCCCAACCCTGCAGATCTGCTTCGCCGCCGCGCGACAGGCGAAGAGCTTCCGCGGGCCGTTGTTGCCGAGGCGTTAGCCAAAATTGAGAAAGCGGTCGCGACAGCCAGTGCGGCTATTGAAAGGCATAAGGCGGTCTTGGCCCGAGCCACGCCCGAGGAAGATGAGGCAGAGCAGGTGAGGCGAAAGACAAAGGCGGAGGACATGCCGCAAAGCCGAGCCGCCAATAGCCCAGACATGCACGCTCCTGCGAGGATCGTAACCGAACCGGTGGCCATTCCCTTCGCCTATGCGCCGGCCTTGCCGGCAAAGGACGAATTTCATGCCAGTCCCCTAGAAGACGAACACCCGGAGGGTGAGAGCGAGGGCGACGACATGGAAGGCGACGAGGCCGAAACGGGCGAGGAACGCCGTGAACGACTGGCTCGCAAGGCGGTGGACGACCTGCTGACCGGCGAGCCCGAGGAGCCGCTGACGGTAGCGGTCACGCGCGATTCGTCCGAGTCTGACCGCGCCTATGCAATGTACCAGCGCATGGGTGGCTTTTAGCACATTCCGTAATTGTTGGGCGGTGTTTCGCGGGGGCGCGCCGTCCAAAAAAGAAACCCGCCGGATCGCTCCGGCGGGTTTCTCATTTCAGTATTTCGGCTGAGGCTTATTCGCCGCCGCGGTTCTTCAGAGCCGCGCCGAGGATGTCGCCGAGTGAAGCGCCGGAGTCGGACGAACCGAACTGTGCGACGGCTTCCTTCTCTTCAGCGATTTCAAGAGCCTTGATCGACAGCTGAACCTTGCGATCCTTCTTGGAGAAGTTGGTGACGCGGGCGTCGACAACCTGACCAACCTGGAAACGCTCTGGGCGCTGCTCATCACGGTCGCGCGACAGGTCGGCACGACGGATGAAGGAGGTGAGCTCTTCGTGGTTGACGAGCTTGACCTCGATGCCACCATCGTTGACGCCGATGATTTCGCACGAGACGACTGCGTTCTTGCGCAGGTCGCCAGAGGTGGCTGCATCGCCGACAGCATCCTTGCCGAGCTGCTTGATGCCGAGCGAGATACGCTCCTTGTCAACGTCAACGTCGAGAACGACAGCCTTGACGACGTCACCCTTGTTGAACTCCTCGATGACCTGTTCGCCCGGACGGTTCCAGTCGAGGTCGGAGAGGTGAACCATGCCGTCCACGTCGCCGTCGAGGCCGATGAACAGGCCGAATTCGGTCTTGTTCTTGACTTCGCCTTCGACAACGGTGCCAGCCGGATGCGCGTTTGCGAACGCAGCCCACGGGTTTTCAAGCGTCTGCTTGAGGCCGAGCGAGATGCGACGCTTGGACGGATCGACTTCGAGAACGACGACGTCGACTTCCTGGGTGGTGGAGAGAATCTTGCCCGGATGGACATTCTTCTTGGTCCAGGACATTTCGGAGATGTGGATGAGGCCTTCGATACCCGGCTCCAGCTCAACGAATGCGCCGTAATCGGTGATGTTGGTAACCGTACCGGTGATCTTCTTGCCGGTCGGGTACTTCGCGCCGATATCGCCCCAAGGATCGGACTCGAGCTGCTTCATGCCGAGCGAGATACGATGGGTTTCCTGGTTGATGCGGATGATCTGAACCTTGACCTGCTGGCCAATGGACAGGATTTCCGACGGATGGTTGACGCGGCGCCAAGCCATGTCGGTGACGTGCAGCAGACCGTCGATGCCGCCGAGGTCGACGAACGCACCGTAATCGGTGATGTTCTTGACGACACCCTCGACAACCTGGCCTTCTTCGAGGTTCTGGACGATTTCCGAACGCTGTTCAGCGCGGGATTCTTCAAGAACGGTACGACGCGAAACGACGATGTTGCCGCGACGCTTGTCCATCTTGAGGATTTCGAACGGCTGCGGAACATGCATCAGCGGGGATACGTCGCGGATCGGACGGATGTCGACCTGCGAGCGCGGCAGGAAGGCGATCGCGCCGTCGAGATCGACGGTGAAACCACCCTTGACCTGGTTGAAGATCACGCCTTCGACACGTTCGCCGGCGTTGAACTTGACTTCGAGCTTGATCCAGCTCTCTTCGCGGCGAGCCTTTTCGCGCGACAGAACAGCTTCGCCCATCGCGTTTTCGATGCGCTCGACGTAAACTTCGACTTCATCGCCGACCTTGAGCGTGCCGTCCTTGGCGCGCGCACCGAATTCCTTCAGCGCGATGCGGCCTTCGACCTTGAGGCCGACGTCAACGATGGCGACGTCCTTCTCGATGCCGGTGATGATGCCCTTGGTGACGTAGCCTTCGGCCAGATCAACCTTGGAAAAGGATTCTTCGAGGAGGGACGCGAAGTCCTCCTTCAGGGAGTTTACTGCGGACATTGGTTCTCCAAACGGGCGACAGATGCTATCTAGGCCGCCAAAGCGCCGGGGGTTAGGGTTGAACATGGGCGCTTCAACAATCCGGCCCTCTGCAGGAGGGCTATTCCGGCGCGCGGATTGCAGCAGCTTCCCGTTCCAGAACCGCATCGATATGAGTTTTCGCAGCCTGGAACGCGGCCTCTATACTCATTTCAGACGTATCAATCAAGTACGCATTATCTGCGGGTTTGAGTGGGCTGTCGGCGCGATCCATGTCGCGCGCGTCGCGCTTGCGAATGTCGGCAAGTACCGTCTCGAAATCCGTATCGCCCCCGTTGTGGACAATCTCCTCGTAGCGGCGGCTGGCGCGCACTTCGGGCGAGGCGGTGACGTAGAGCTTGGCCGCTGCGTCAGGGCAGACAACGGTGCCGATATCGCGCCCATCGAGCACTGTGCCCGGATTGCGGCGGGAGAAAGCGCGCTGCGCCTCGACCAGTGCTTTGCGCAGCTTCGGCATGACGGCGATCTTGGAAGCGGCCTCGCCGATTTCGTGCGCGGAAAGAACCGTCCGATCCAGCCCGGCGAGCTCGATGGACCGGGCGATACGAACGGCAACAGCCTCATTGTCGAAGGGAAGGCCCGCATCGATCATCGCCTTGGCGACCGCACGATATGTCAGCCCGGTATCGAGGTGATGAAAACCATAGGCGTCGGCAATCAGGCGGGAAAGCGTTCCTTTGCCTGCTGCGGCCGGGCCATCTATGGCAATCACAGTCATCTACAGTTCCATAGCTTAAGAATCGCGGGCTGTGGCCGCTTTACGCAGGGTTTATTAAGGAACCCCGCCGGGAATGCCAAGCAATTGTGACTGCCGCGCGTCAGTTTTCGTCCGGAATTGCGGAAGAATTGCGACACTGCCGATGCTCGGCCAATGCATTGCAACTATGTGCAGTGCGGCTCGCCGGCTCCGTCTTACGGCAGGAACAGCTTCACGCGACTGGCTCTCGAAGGAGCGCGAGGATGGTGTCGTTGAAAAACCGAGGCCTCTGGAGCGGCGCGAAGTGGCTGACGCCGGCAAGGTGGACGAGCTCGGCGCCCGGGATGTTGTACGCCAGGTATTGTGCATGCTCAGGCTTGATGAATTCATCGTATTCGGCATGCAGGATAGTTACTGGTACGGAAATCCCGGCCAGGTCTTGCGCCGTGTAGTTGGGCTCCGTTCTCTGCATTTGCCCGACGGCCTCCACGAATGCTTCAAACTGGTCGGGTGTTTCCGAAAGCGTGGCATAATCTTTGCCATGTCGGCTGAAGCAGCGATCGATGATCGGGGTCGGCACGAATTCCTTCGTCCCGCCGGGGTCAATGTTACAGGCGAAGAACAGGACGCCATCCACCCGTTCAGGGTGATGGTGGGCAAGAATGAGGCCGGTACAGGCGCCGTCGCTCCAACCGACCACCGCAGCGTGCTCGATCTGGAGTGCATCCATGACCGCGAGTGTGTCGGATGCAAGCAGATCGTAAGTGAATGGTCTTGCGTCGCGTGCTGCCCGTGCCCGCGCGTGTCCATGACAGTGACACAGAAGGCGGCCGCAACGAGCGACTCCACCTGGTAACCCCAATTGCCGCTATGGCCGAGCCCGCCGTGCAGCAACAGCACTGCCGGTCCCTGACCATAGGATGCATACCAGATCCGGGCGCCGTTCCTGATAACATGCCCTTGAACCTGCGGCTCTGGCAGGGGAGGCGCGCCTTGTGCTTCGAACTGCAGGAGGTCGTCATCCTCGATGTTCATGGCCACAGACGTCGTGTTGCATATTCAGGGATCGCAAGCCTCCTGATTTCAAGCCAAGTCCGTGTGCCGGCCTGGTGAAAGCCGGTGTCACGGCTTTGTTGCGTCGTCATAGGTATAGCGGAAGGTGCAACAGCTCGCACCGGCCATGATAGTCTGCTTGCGCTCCAGCTTGATGTTGGGATCGTAGCCCTGACAGAAGGTGCCATCGCGATTGCAGGACATCAGGTGGCCGATGTCGCCCAATCCCATCTCCTTGTAGGTTTCTGCATATTTGCAGCGGGTGACATTGAAGTCAAAGCGCTCGTCAGAGGCGTCGAGGACTTCAATTTCGAGCGCCCCGTCGTGCGTCCAGAGCTCGTAAAGCTTGATGAAATCCGCCAGTGAGGTACGCCCATCCGGTGCGCGGGCCGCAAAGGCCTGTCCCTCGGCGATCGCTGCCTTGCGAATGGCCGAATCCAGCACGGCATCGGCCTTTTCCTTGCCGAAGGCTTCGACCATTTCGGCGTGAATCGGCCCGATGACCTGCGCCTGCAGGCTGCGCTTGAGAAGAACTGGGAGATTGAGAGGTTGTTCGCTCATTGTGGTATTCCTAAGCAGATAGAGGGGATTTCGGTGCCGTGCGCTCGCCCCCTGTTGGCCGCACCCTTATTGTGCAGCCCATTCCGCCACCTTTGCATCCCGTTTGACAAGGTAGATCTTGCCACCCTGCACGCTTTGCCATTCTCCGGCCGCGCCGTCCGGCCAGATAACCCTGACGTCGGCTGTGGATGCCTCGCCAAGACCGAAATGCCGGAAACCGAGCTCGCCGCCGGCATGGCCGCCGCCAATGGTGATCTCGCGCCGCACCGTGACGTCGCCGCAACGCACCTCGACCCAGGCGCCGATGGCATCGCGATTGGCGCCGGTCTGCTGGAGTTTCAACTCGACCCAGTTGCCGGCGTCCTTGCTCACATTACGCCAGAGTTGGGCGGTCTTCCAGCGATTGACGACCACGAGATCGATCAGGCCGTCAAGATTGAAGTCGGTCAATGCCGCGCCGCGAGCCACGTCCATGCTGGCGATGCCCGCCTTGTCCCCGACTTCCGTGAACTTGCCGTCGGCAAGCTGCAGCAGAAGGTTATTGGGGTCCTTCTTGGCGAAATCCTGCATTTCCGCCACGTTGCCTTTGGCGATGAACAGGTCGACACGGCCGTCATTGTTGACGTCTTCGAACTGGGTATGCCAGGCCGTCGACGGATGCCAGTCGCCGCCTGCATAGGGGCGGTGGGCGGTGACACCCTTGGCGAAGGCTATATCGGCATAGGATGGCTTCGGCTTGCCGTCCTTGGGCACGGCAGCCAGCGACTGCAGCTTGTTGTCCGCCATCGATGTCAGGAAGTATTCGGGATATCCGTCGGAATCGAGATCGTAGCTGGCGATGCCCATGCCCCAGATCCTCAGGTACTTCCAGCCTTCCGCAAGCGTATAGAGCTCGGGTTTCTTGCCGGGCTCGACTTTCCACATCTGCTCCTGCCCGCCCTTGTAGTATTCGCGGTCGTTGGAGACGCGCAGGCTTGGCGTGCCGGAACGATTCCAGTCGGTGAACATGATCGACAGCGGGCAGAAGCTGGGCTTTAGCGGCAGCGGCGCGGCGAATTTCTTTGCTGCATCCGACACAGGCCGTATCAGCCAGTTTTCCGTACAGGTTCCCCAGGGGTAGGTATCTTCGTTGCGATCGACATAGGTGCCGAATGCCAGTGTCGGCCACACGGCGCCGCGCTCGAATGTGGCGGCAAATGCCGTGTTCCAGAAATCTCCGCCATTGAAATTCCAGGCTTCATTGGCTCGCTCGAAGCGGCACGCGCCGAGGCCGCGCATCAGCACGTTTTCGCCGACGCGCAGCACGGCAAGATCGGTGATGCCGTCGCCATCGATGTCGATGGGGTAGGCGCCCGTGACTTTGTCGAGTTCAAGCCCGCTCGCCTGCTTGGTGAATTTCAATGCGCCGCCGCGTGTCGAGGCATTGCGGTAGAAGGTGGCGGGGTTTTCGCCGCCGGCGAGGTAGAGGTCCGCAAAGCCATCGTCATTACAATCGAAACTCGCCGCTCCGCCGCCGACCATGTACTGCCAGTCTCCGGCATAGATGCTGTCGATGCCGGCGCTCGCCGTCTCCTCCTGAAAAGATGGGACGGCAACAGTGGTTTCTGCGGCTAGCGCCAACGTTGTCAGCGACAGGCTTGTGATGACGGCAGAGAGAAGGACGAGTCGCATTGCTTACTTCCTCGTCTTGAGCTTGTTGGTGTAGGCGCCGATGCACTTGCCCTGATCGAGACCCAGCTTGATCGCCGAGCGGTAATGGATGCCACCATAGAGCCGCGAAATGCCGGCTTCTTCGGCCGCATGCCAGAAGCTGGTGAACTTGCGCGGAATTAGCCCGTCTGCCTCGTGGGTGGCGTCCACGAAGGCGTGGTTTTCGCCAAAAAGGTCGGCAAGCACCACGGCCGCCGCGCCCGACTGGGTCGAATGCCCCGAGGGATATTCAGGGAAGGGCGGCGTGATCAGCAGTGCCTCCCACTTCGGGTCCATCAGGCGCTTGATATAGGTAATCGGACGAACGAGGTCGTACTTGAACTTGGCGTCCCAGCAGCCGATGAACGAGTCTGCAAGCGTCACGCCGAGACGGGCCTGAACCTCGACGACCTTATCCACTTTGGCATGCTCTTGGTCCAGCACCTGCATGGCAATGGATATCCAGTGGCCGGGAGGCGTTGGCGACAGCATCGGATCATCAGACCAGAAGCGGGCAATGGCCCGCTGTTCCGGGGTTAGCGTGTTGACGGTCTCATAGACCTCCAGTCCTTCCTTGTAGAAGGCGGAATTCTTGTCTTCGCTGTATTCTGGCGGCGGAGGAAGGCCGCAGGTCGCGCCATCCGGCATCGCAAAGGTGCGGTTCTTGCCCCATGCGGGCAGAAGCGGGGTTTGCTGCTGGGCGATCTTGCTGGTCGGCACCCAGTGGGCCGGGCCGGGCGTCAGCTTGTATTCGAGCGGAAAGCCCATGTTTTCGACGACGGCGCCGCCATCGGTTTCGGACCATTTGAGGATATGCTCTGCCACTGCCTTGCCGTGCGCTTCTGAGCGCGCAACCACGTCATCAGGCAAGCCGTCAGCAACCTTCGCCCGCATCTTCTTGGACATGGCGGCCAGCGCCCGCTGCCCGGTCGGGCCGGTATGGGTAAAGAAGTTCTGGGCCGCAAATGCGATCGCGGCGTCCAATACCACGGCCTCGTCATAAGTCTTGCCTGCCTCGCGTTGCGGCGCGGGCGTCAGCGCATTCAGTTGGCCGGCAAGCGACCTGAGATCGCCGGGCCCGGTGGCCGTCGCCTCGAAGGCTGTCACGCCCAGATAGGCGAAGCTGCGGCTGGCAACTGGCGGCGAATAGGTCGGCGTATGCCGCACCAGTTCCAGCACGAGCCTGTACCAGTTGCTGAGCACCTTCTCGGGCGGCAGGCTGCCTGCCTGTGCCGTGGTGGCCCCTAGTGCGAGAAAAAACGTCAAGGAAAGTGTGATCGCCATGGCAATCACGTTGCGAACCAACTTCATCTGTACCCCCGCGTGCGGCGTATTCTTGTGTCGGCCTGCACACCATGATTAAGCATGGCCTGCAGGTTCTTCGCAAGTATATTCAGATGTCGCTTGGAGTCCTGAGAGACTCTAGTAATTCAATCTTGGATACCAGTCGGGTGCTCGGCCCTCGGGCGTGCTGTCAAGGATTGTCCAGAGCGGCATCAGGTCGGGCGCGCCGCGAGGGTCCTGTCCGGGATCTGCCGTTGCTTGGCTCATCTCGCCGCCCCAAAAGTGGCGAATCGTGCCGTCCCGTCGGGTGAAGACGTTGAATGCGGCATCGTCGCTGCCGTCAGCCGGCCATGCATGATAATCGCGGCTGAATTCGCCAGTCGGATCGGAAAAGAGCGGCAGGTTGTGCCAGCCACGCTCCTTCTTGAAAGCCAGCAGCCTTTCAAGCGGCGACCGTGCCACGACGGCAAAGGCGACCCGCTGCCGGATGTCGGGAACTTCGCCGTCCCAGGATGACAGAAGCGAGGTACACATGGGGCAAGGCCGCTCGCGTTCAGGACCGAACATGTAGCTGTAGACAACCAGGGTTTCCTTGTCGTCGAAGAGGTCTTCGAAACTGGCTTGCCCGTTCGGCCCGTCGAACATGTAGTGCTTCTTGACTTTGCCGCCCGGCGGCAGGGCTCGCCGTTGTTCGGCGACACGCTCGATGTGGCGGCGGAGTTCGATTTCTTCGGCCAACAGCGCATCGCGCGCCTGTCGGTATTCTTCGGATTCATTGGGGAACCTGACGCCATTTGACCTGGCAAGTTCGATGGCGGGCTTGAGTGGCTCGGCAGCAGTCATGTTGTCCTCCCTTGGTGCTGGCCTGCATGCTCCCTTCAACCTTATTGCGCCGGTAAAGTTCCGGGCAACCCATGTTAAGGCAAAATGCGGGCTGCCGGAAGACGTCAGGCGCGCGCGCCCCTTGCGATAAGCCCGACGAAATCGTCGATTTCCTGCTCCAGAACTTCAAGCGGCAGGCCGACAAAGCGTCCTTCGAGACTGATCGAGATGACGCCATGCACCGCTCCAAACAACGTTCGGGCGCGAATGAAGCGGGCCTCATCGGAAAGCGAAGGCTGCAACTGCTTGAGTGGCTCGGCGATCAGGCCGATCAGGAACAGGTGCTCGGCGAGGTGCCAGTCGGGTGTGGATTGCCGCTGGTGCTCGAACAGGGCGCGCCAGAGATTGCGGTTGGCGACGGCGAAGGCGAGGTAGCCGCGCGCCAGATGCCGCAGGGTGTCGACCGGGCCGTCGATCGGGCCGGCCGTCTCTTCCAACGAGTGCTCCAGAGCGGCGAGCGTGGAAGAGTTCACATGGATGACGAGTTCGTCGAGATCGGCGAAGGCAGTATAGAGACCGCCCAACGCGCAGCCGGCATCCTGTGTGATCTCGCGGGCCCGGAGGTTTGCCAGCCCTTCGCTGGCAATGCGGTTGCGCGCCGCCTCGATCAACCGAGCCTTCAGGTCCTCGCGCTTTTCTTCTCTTTTGCCAGCCATTAACCATTCCGTTTCGATTCATGAACGTCGTTCAAATTAGTTCTTGAACGACGTTCATGATTCTGCCATAAGTTACTTCTTGAACAACGTTCATAACTGGGAGGTTACAAATGTTCAAACAATTTCTGACTTTGCTGCGCGGCCGGGCATACGATGCCGAGCAGGCATTCTCCGACCGCAACGCCGTGCCGCTCCTCAGCCAGCAGATCCGTGATGCCGCAGGTTCCGTGCAGGCGGCGCGGCGAGCAGTCGCCGTTGCCATCGCCCAGAACGAACAGGAAAAGGGCCAGCATGCCGCGATCCAGATCCGCATCGCGGATCTCGAAATCCGCACGCTGGCCGCACTTGAACAAGGCAGCGAAGCCCTTGCCCGGGAAGCGGCCGAAGCGCTGGCCTATCTCGAAGCCGAGCGCGACATTTCGCAGAAGGCGCAGGCCCAGTTTACCGCCACGATCGACAAACTGAAGGCGATTGTGCGCAATGCCGAAGCCCGGCTGCAGGCTTTGCAGCGCGGTGAACGGCTGGCCCGTGCCACCGAGGAAACCCAGAAGCTCGACCTTGCGGTCGCAGGCCCGGGCTTGGCCACGCTCGATGAGGCCGAGGAAACGCTTGCCCGGCTTAGGATTCGCCAGAGCCAGAACGAAACCACCGCATCGGTGCTCCGGAACATGGAAGGTTCGATCCGTCCCGCCGGCATCATCGAAAAGCTGGCCAATGCCGGCTGCGGCGCACCGCTTCGCACCTCCGCAGACGATGTGCTCGTGCGCCTCCGCGGGCGCATGAACTCCGCCGCCTGAACCGTATTCCATTTGACGAAGGGATCACCACGATGAACGACAGTTTCCAGAAACACTCCTCCAGCTGGGTCAGCTTCTCCTATATCTCTTTCGGCGCGGCTGCCTTCATGCTCGCCATGGGCCTATACATGATGCCGCTCGACCTGTGGGGAAAAGGCTATCTTGCCATGGGTATCCTGATGCTGGTGCAGACCACGGTGAATATGACCAAGACGCTGCGTGACAACAGCGAGGCTGAAAAACTCATCCGCAAGGTCGAGGACGCCCGGACCGAGAAGCTTCTCGTGAACTTCAATCGTAACGGCGAAAGCTGAGCTTTCTTAACCACACCACAGGGTTGTTGCGCTGTTCAACTTTTGCGTAACCACTCTGTGGCTCTCTCTTCGGAATTAACGAGGGACGTGCCATGCAACGCAATCTGATGACCTCGAGGAAGTTCGCGCCGCTGTTCTGGACGCAGTTCCTTTCTGCCTTCAATGACAATTTCCTCAAGAACACGCTGATCTTCGTGATCATGGCGCAGCTCGCAGCCGAAGGCGCGGCGCTGGTAACGCTGGCCGGCGGCATCTTCATTCTGCCGTTCCTGCTGCTTTCCGCGCTGGGTGGCCAATTGGCCGACAAGTTCGACAAGGCGAAGATGGCCGAACTGCTCAAGCGCGCCGAAATCGGCGTTGCAGCGATTGCCGTCGCCGGCATCGCCTTCTCCTCCATCTGGATCCTGATGCTGGCGCTGTTCGGCTTCGGGGTCGTCTCGGCACTGTTTGGCCCGATCAAATACGGCATCCTGCCCGATCATCTCGAGCGCAAGGATCTGCCCAAGGCCAATGCCTGGATCGAAGGAGGCACCTTCATCGCCATCCTGACCGGCACGATCACTGCCGCGGTGGCGTTTTCAGATAAGGGAAGCGTCTGGGTCTTCGGACCGATGATGATGGGTCTTGCCGTGCTTTGCTGGCTGGCAAGCCGGATGATCCCCGCAACCGGAGCCAAGGCGCCAGACCTTGTCATCGACAGGAACGTGCTGCGTTCCAGCTATACGCTCGTCAACGAGATCCGTGCCGACAAGCGTATCTGGCGCTCCGCCCTGATGAATTCGTGGTTCTGGTTCGTCGGTGCGTTCGTCATGTCGATGCTGCCGGTCATGGTGACCGAAATCCTCGGTGGTTCCGAAATCGTCGTGCCGGCCTATCTTGCCGTCTTCGCCATTGCCATTGCGGTGGGCTCGGCGATTGCCGGCTGGATGTCCGCGGGCCGCATCGTGCTGTTGCCGGCGCCGGTGGGCACCGCGTTGATCGCGCTATTCGGTCTTGATCTCGCCTGGAACCTCTGGGGTTTGCATTCCACCGCGCATGCTGAAACCATCGGCGCCTTCTTTGCCGGCGAGCGGACCATCCGTGTGGCCATCGATCTCGCGGGCATGGCGATTGCGGGTGCATTCCTTGCCGTGCCGACCTTCGCGGCCATGCAGACCTGGGCGCATGAGGATCGCAGGGCGCGCGTCATTGGCGCGGCCAACGTTCTCTCCGCACTGTTCATCACCTCGGGCCTGGCGCTCGTTGCCGTGCTGCAGAAGCTGGGCGCCACGGTACCGGCCATCATTCTCAGCCTTTCCATCATCAATCTCGGCGTTGCCTGGCTGATGATCAAGACGCTGCCGACCAATCCCTTCCGCGATTTCATCACAATCCTTTTCCGCGCCTTCATGCGGCTGGAAGTCGATGGTCTGGAAAACATCAAGAAGGCGGGTACTGCGCCGATTATCGCGCTCAACCATGTCAGCTTCCTCGATGGTGCGCTGGCACTTGCCATCACCGAGGAGGAACCGGTCTTCGCCGTGGACTACAAGATCGCCCAGGCATGGTGGGTCAAACCTTTCCTCAACATGTGCAAGTTCCTGCCGCTCGATCCGACCAAGCCGATGGCGACGCGCTCGCTGATCAAGATCGTCAATGAAGGCAATGCGATCGGCATCTTCCCGGAGGGGCGCCTGACCGTCACCGGCACGCTGATGAAGGTTTATGATGGTGCCGCCATGGTGGCCGACAAGACGGGTTCGATGATCGTTCCCGTCCGTATCGATGGTCTGGAGAAGAGCTACTTCTCGCGCCTCTCGGGTGGCCAGGTGCGTCGTCGCCTGTTCCCCAAGGTCAAGGTGACGATCCTTGAGCCGGTCAAACTGGATGTCCCTGAGGATCTCAAGGGTCGCAAGCGCCGCATCGCTGCCGGTGCCGCGCTCTACCAGGTCATGTCGATGCTGATGTTCCGCACGTCCAATACCAGTTCCACCGTGCTTGAACGGATCATCGATACGGCCAGGGAGAAGGGCGGCGGCAAGCTCGCGGTCGAGGACCCGATTGCCGGTCAGCTCTCCTATGCCAAGCTGCTCACGGGTGCTGCCGTGCTCGGGGCAAAGTTCAGGGCACTTTTCCCGCATGAAAAAACGCTCGGCGTCATGCTGCCGAATGCCAATGGCACTGCAGCCACCGTCCTCGGCGTCATGTCGGCGGGCAAGGTTCCGGCGATGCTGAATTTCACGGCGGGCGCCGCCAACATCCTGTCGGCCTGCCGGGCTGCCGAGATAAAGCACGTGCTGTCCTCGCGCGCCTTCGTCGAGCAGGGCAAGCTTGGTCCCGTCATTGCCGAACTCGAAAAGGAAGTGCAGATCATCTGGCTGGATGAGCTTCGCACGACCGTGACCTTTGCCGACAAGGTGCGCGGCCTACTTCAAAAGTACCGCCCCCTGGTCAAGCGCAAGGCCGATGATCCCGCCGTGATCCTCTTCACCTCGGGCTCGGAAGGCACGCCGAAGGGCGTGGTGCTGACACACCGCAATATTCTCTCCAATGCCGCGCAGGCCGCCTCCCGCATCGATTTCCACTCGGGCGACAAGGTGTTCAACATCCTGCCGGTGTTCCATTCCTTCGGACTGACTGCCGGCACGGTGCTGCCGCTGGTCTCGGGCGTGCCGATCTATTTCTACCCGTCGCCGCTGCATTACCGCATCGTGCCGGAGCTGATCTATTCGTCCAATGCGACGATCATTTTCGGCACCGACACATTCCTGAACGGCTATGCCCGGACGGCTCATCCCTACGATTTCCGCTCGATCCGTTACATCTTCTCGGGGGCGGAGCCGGTTAAGCCGTCGACGCGCGAGACCTACATGGAGAAGTTCGGCCTCCGCATCCTCGAGGGCTATGGCGTGACCGAAACCGCGCCGGTGATCTCGCTCAACACGCCGATGTTCAACCGCTCGGGCACTGTCGGCAAGATCATGCCGGGTATGGAATGGAAGCTTGAGCCGGTGCCGGGCATCGACGAAGGCGGCCGCCTGCATATTCGCGGCGCCAATGTCATGGCCGGTTATCTCAGGGCCGAAAATCCCGGCGTCATCGAGCCGCTGGAAGACGGCTGGCACGACACCGGCGATATCGTGACCATCGACGAGGATGGCTTCATCCGCATCCGCGGTCGCGCCAAGCGGTTTGCCAAGATCGGCGGCGAGATGGTGTCGCTTGCTGCCGTCGAGGCGCTCGCCGGCGAGATGTGGCCGGGTCATCTCTCGGTGGTTTCGGCCATCCCGGATGCCAAGAAGGGCGAACGCCTCGTGCTGCTCACCGACGCGCCCGACGCCACCCGCGCCGAATTCCTCGCCTTTGCCAAGCTGAAAAGTGCGATGGACATGATGGTGCCGGCGGAAGTGCGCATTGGCAAGGTGCCGGTTCTCGGTTCCGGCAAGGTCGATTTTGTTGCTGCCCGTAAACTGGTGTTGGAGACAAATTCCGCCAAGGCTGCCTAAGGCCGCGGTTACAGACATGCCCCCAAAATGCAAGAGGCCGGCGAGATATCGCCGGCCTCTTGCATATCTAGGTATGTTTTATTGCTACCGCTCGAAACGTGGCTCGCGCCCGGTGTCCTGGGCCGTGACCTCTTCGTGTTCTGGGGCGTCGCCGAATTCCGGCTCCTTGCGATGCTGGGGCGGGGTGGAATCCGCGTCCGGAGCCTGCGGCCGATAGACGTCCTCGGGCTCCATAACAGGGAAATGCTCCTCGACTTCCGCAGGGCGTTCGTCTTCCATCACCTTTGCTTGCGGTGCCGCTTTAGGCTGCGGTGCGGCTTTAGCCGGAGCGGGGACTTCCGGCTCCTCGTCGGCCGGGGTCCATTTCTCGAAGCGCTTGGCCCAGAAGCTGTCCCAGGCCTTGCCGAGCCGCGTGCGGCTGTTCGGGAAGGGCGCGAGCAGCGCAAACAGCAGGCCGAGCACGGCTGGCGAAAAGTCGAGCGCCAATTGCAGGGCGACATAGCCCATCAGGCTGCCGGCATAGGAAACCACAGCCCAGAATGGCCTCAGCGGCACGAAGACCGGCACACTGTCTGCTGACTGGGCCTGCTGCTCCAGCGTCGGCACCGCTGCTGCCCTTTCACCATGGAAATAGCGATCGATGAACGGGATCGTTTCGATGCGGTTTTCGACCGGAATACGGAACTCCAGGCTCGATTTCTTCACCGCGATGTCAGCTTCGGCGCTTTCAGCTGCGTCGTCCACCGAGGCGACCAACGTGTTGATCTGGGTGAGGATGACATCCTTCTTGGCCAGCGTACACGCAGACCAGCCGGAGAAGAACGCGTCGGAATTCACCGTTGCGCTGGTTTCCTTGACGAACGTCTTGACGCTGGGAAGCGCGGACGAATTGTCGGTCTCGACAATCTTGCGGCGGATCTGGTCGGCCTGGGCGGCGAGTTCCGGCTGGATGTCTTCCAGTTTGCCTTCCGGCTTGCGGATGCGGGCACGCAGCGCCTCGATCTCGGATTTGAGGTCCTGGTTGGCATTCTTGCGGGTGGTGACGATGTCGAGGATCGTCGCCGTGCGCGCAGCGGAATCGGTGTAGAATGTCCAGAGAGAGCCCTTGCCGGCGCCGCAGCCCTGTCCCGTAGTCTCCTCGCTCGCCGCGGCCGCCTTGAGCTGGTTGGACATGTATTGAAGCGCGCCGGAAAGCCGGTTCGCCTCGATGGCGCGGACGCCGTCCACGCGCCGTTCGTAGGCATCCAGAACATCGGCATACCAAAGGTTATGGGCGCGGATACCTTCCGTGCCGCCGACGCCGATGATGCCGAATACCGTGTGGATGGCAAGTGTCAGGGGTACCAGAACGATGAGACCGGCGACGAAGCCGAACAGCCGCGAAAACATGTTCGAAGCCAGTCGGATGCGCAGGAAAACGAAGTTCCAACCCGCCCAGATGATCAGGGCTGCAAGCGCCGAAAGGCCGATCGGGATGCCGTATTGCACCAGCGGCGGATCGAGCGGGTCGACGATCTCGTGATGAAAGCCGATTGCCGTGGTGGCAAACGAACCGACCATGGCCGCGCCGGTGACGAAGGAGGCGATTTGATACCAGCCATGCGATGGCAGGCTTTTCAGTTCGGCCTTGCGCCTGGCATCGGCCGATCGCACGGCGAGGTATTCGGCCCGCTCGTCGTCGGTCATGCCTTCGAGCCGTTTGGTCGGCGCAAACCAGACCATGAAGCCGCGATAGAGAGCCAGAAATATACCGGTGAAGATCAGCCAGACCTGCCACTCGGCGATGGCAGTATCGTCGCCCTGGATCGTGTCGTAGATGGCCAGCGCTGCCGCAAAGCCGCCGGCATACATGCCCAATGTCGCAAGGACGTTGAGCAGGCGCATCTCGCCGCCGCGCATCCATAGCCCGACCGACAATCCCGCCAGGCAAAGTATCACGAGCAGGATCTGGAAGATTCCGAGCGGTGTCGCAAGGCTCAGCACGTGCCAGGCAATGAAGACGCCAAGTATGAAGGCGCAGACGGCGTAGATTCGCCCGTACCAGGCGGCGATGAACGCCCCAGCGTTCTCGAACCACGCGTCGATCGTATTTTTCATGGAATTTCCGCTCATTTCAACTGATTCGGCGTCCCCACGCCGTGTCTTTCGACTATTTGTGGGACTTTCCATGCATTGCAAGGGATTTTGCTGGTCATCTCTGTGCAAGCGGCAAATATCTCCGCTTGTTGGCGAATAACTGGCCGCCTATCCACGTTTTATTAGGGCCGTTTGAGGCATTTATGCTGCCTGAGCCGCAAGAAGGGGTTGCGGTTCGATTGTTTGGAGAGGGCTATGAGCTACACCGAAACCACCACGACATCCTGGTTCACGCGCATCAAGAACGCGTTGATCGGAATACTTGTCGGCATCGTTCTAATTCTTGTTTCCATCTACTTCCTGTTCTGGAACGAGGGGCGCGCGATCCAGACGTACCGTTCGCTGGTGGAGGGGGCGGGTCTGGTTGTTTCGGTCGACAGCGCAAGGACGGATCCTGCCAACGATGGCAAGCTCATCCATATTACCGGGCCGGTGAAGGCCGAAGGCACGGTCAGTGACGACCAGTTCGCCGTAGAGGCGGATGGAGCACTGGCGATCGTGCGTAATGTCGAGATGTATCAGTGGGTTGAAAAATCCGAGAGCAAGACCGAGAAGAACCTCGGTGGCAGCGAAGAGACGACGACGACCTACAGCTATTCAAAAGAATGGCGCTCGAGCCCGGTCGATTCCGCCGACTTCAAGGTGCCGGATGGCCACGAGAATCCTTCATTTGCGGTGGACGCCAAGCGCATTGTCGTCGATAGCGCCACCGTCGGCGCCTTCGTGCTCGACGGTTCGCAGGTTGCCAATCTTGGCGATGACAAGCAGATTCGGTTGACCGAGGAAGACGTGTCGCGCATCGGCAGCGAGATCGCGACCGACAGGCCGGTGAAGTTCAATCAAGGTGACATCTATCTCGGCTCTTCTGCAAGTTCGCCGCAAATCGGCGACATGAAGATCGGGTTCGAACGCACCGATCTTGCCGAAGCCAGCTTCGTCGGCGCCCAGAAGGGTGACCGGATCGAGGCCTATACCAGCACCAACGGTCGCGAAATCCTGCTGAGTGCGGCTGGCAAGAAGGATGCGCCGGCCATGTTCGCGCAGGCGCAGCAGGAAAATACCATCATCACCTGGCTGATCCGCGCGGGCGGCCTGCTCGGCCTGTTCATCGGCTTCAAGTTGATGACGATGATCCTGCCCGTTCTTGGCGATGTCGTGCCTTTCATCGGCTCGATCGTCAGCTTTGGTACCGGCATACTTGCGCTGGTCTTCACATTGGTCGTTGGGCCGCTTGTCATCGCCATCGGCTGGTTTGCCTATCGCCCGGCGCTGGCAATAGGAATCATTGCCAGCAGTCTGCTGTTGGCCGCGGCCTTCATCTACCTCCGCCGGAAAGCGGCGGCGGCTGCGACAACGCAGCCGGCGTTGGGACGAACGGGTTGAAGCCACGGCACGTGTCGAATAGGAAGGGCCGGGCAGCAAAGCCCGGCCCTTATTTGTTTTTCTAGGAAGGACACTGATGTTCGTTGCAGGCAAGCTGCTCTGGCTGGTGTTCCAGCCGCTGTCGCTGGTGTTCTTCCTGATCGCCGCAGCCGTTGCCTTGCAATTGTTGCGTTGGCGGAAACTGGCCGTGCTGTTGTCGTCAATGGCAGGACTGATCCTTTTCATAGCGTTGTTTACCACTTTCGGCGCCTGGAGCCTTCAGCACCTGGAAGCGCGCTATCCGAAACCGGCGCTGCCTGAGAACGTGGCCTGCATGGTCGTCCTTGGCGGCGCGTTCGACCTTGAGGTGACAGCCGGTCGCGGTGGGATGGAGATGAACCAGTCCGCCGATCGGTTCATCGAAGCGGCGCGGCTCGCCCGCCTACATCCGGACGCGAAAATCCTTGTCTCGGGTGGCGATGGATCGTTTTCGGGCGATTACAAGGGCGATGCGGAGCTGGCCGGCGACTTCTTCTCCGCCATGGGTGTCGATCCCGGCCGGATCATCCGGGAGACCGTCTCGCGCAACACGGCGGAGAATGTGTCCCAAACCAAGCAGCTTCTCGACAGCAACGGGCTTGCGGATTGCCTGCTGATCACCTCGGCCTATCACATGCCGCGGGCGCGGGCGCTGTTCGAGGCACGCAATGTTGCCACGATCGCATGGCCGACTGATTACCGTGCCAGCGGCAAGGTGGCGCTTGGCCTCGATTTTACCCAACCGACGTTAAACAGCCAGCTGATCTCTACCGCCACGCGTGAATGGCTTGCACTCCTGAATTCCTATGCAACCGGCAAGACAAGGCAACTGGTTCCCTGAGGATTCTGCAGAGCTAACCTGCGCGGGGCCATCCTTGGTATGATTGACAAACAGCCATTGGCATCCTTCCATGCCGTTACTGTGGAGCGGACATGACGTATCTAGAATTTCTCGATTACCTGGCGATTGCGCTGTTTGCAGCGACTGGCGGGCTTGCGGCGAGCCGCAAGCAGCTGGATCTCGTCGGCTTCATTTTCCTGGCGTCGATTACCGGCATCGGCGGCGGTACGTTCCGCGACATCATCCTGGGTCAATTGCCGGTCTTCTGGGTCAAGAATCCCAATTACCTGCTGGCATGCCTGTTCTCCGGAATTCTGGTGTTCTTCACCGCCCATCTGTTTGAATCGCGCTACCGGCTGCTGATCTGGCTCGATGCGATCGGCATGTCCGCTTATGCGGCGCTGGGGGCAGCCAAGGGGCTGGCGGCGACGGGGTCTCCGCTTGTGGCGATCGTCACCGGCATGCTGACAGCCACATTCGGCGGCGTGCTCCGCGATATCGTCGCGGGAGAGCCTTCGGTTCTGTTGCGGCCCGAAATCTATGTTACAGCTGCTTTGGCGGGAGCTGCAGTCTATACCGGGGCCTCGTATATGCAAATGAGTGAGCTTGTCTGCTTCGGGCTTGCCATGGCGACGGCCTTTTCCATCCGCGGAGGGGCTCTCCGCTTTGGCTGGACAATGCCGGTCTACAGGGGGCGCCCGGGGCGCGATCCCGAGGATGTGATGTAGCGATTTGACCGTCTGCTTTGCCGCCGACGTCACGAAAGCTTCATCCGGACTTCAAGTCACCGTCATCTAGCCCGCCTATCGGTTCTGCGTTGTTCAACTTACGCAAGCCAACAGGTGATATTGTGACCAAGTTTTTATTCGCTTCAGTAGCCCTTGCCGCCCTGACAGGGATTCCGGCGCTCGCTGAAGAAGCGGTTTTTCCGGCGAAGCTTGTCGGCCATGCCATTCTGCCCGCCAACACGATCATACCGGCGCCGGCGGATGCTGCCGAGCATCTGAAAACTTCAGCCAAGTTCACCACGCCCGACCGCAAGCGCGCCGCAGGCATTGGCACTGTCGCTGGCAAGGACGGCGTTGTGCCGACCGGTCTTTCCATGCCCTTCGATGGTCAGGCGATGCAGGGATTTTCCGGCATCAAGGCAATGGAGGACGGCACATTCTGGAGCCTTTCCGACAACGGCTTTGGTGCAAAGATGAACTCCAGCGATTCCATGTTGATGCTGCATCATCTGTCCTTCGACTGGAAGAACGGCAAGGTCCAGGCGCTGGAGACCGTCTTCCTCTCTGATCCGGACAAGAAGGCGCCGTTCCCCATCGTCATGGAAGGCGCTGAAAAGCGTTACCTGACGGGCGCCGATTTCGACGTCGAGTCGATCCAGCCGGTGGCCGATGGTTTCTGGGTCGGTGAAGAATTCGGCCCCTATATCCTCAAGTTCAGCCGCGACGGCAAGCTGACAGACGTTATCGCGACCAAGGCGGGCGACATCGAGGTCAAGTCTCCCGACAACCCGACGATGACATTGCCGGCAAAGCCGAACATGAAATTACCGGTCTACAACCTCAAGCGCTCGGGCGGTTATGAAGGCCTGGCGATGTCCAAGGACGCAAGCAAGCTTTACGGCATGCTCGAGGGGCCGCTGTTTCAGGAAGACAGCTCGGTAGAGAAGGCCGATGGTCAGACCGCGTTGCGCATTCTTGAACTCGATGCCGCCTCCAAGGCTTGGACCGGTCGCTTCTGGTTCTATCCGCTGTCGGAGGGCGGCGAAGCGATCGGCGATTTCAACATGCTGGATGCGACGTCCGCACTGGTGATCGAGCGCGACAATGGCGCCGGCTCTGCGGACAAGGCTTGCGCCGATCCCGAAAATCCGAAGTCCGATTGCTTTGCCGTCCCGGCCAAGTTCAAGCGCATCTACAAGATCGAAATGACGGATGAAAATGTCGGCAAGTCGGCCCGCAAGATCGGCTACATCGACCTGATGAAGATCGCGGATCCGGACAACAAGAAGATCCACGGCGGCGGCGACGGCTATTACGATATGCCTTTCGTCACGATCGAAAATGTCGACCGCGTCGATGCAACCCATATCATCGTCGGCAATGACAACAACTTGCCGTTTTCTTCCGGGCGTACGCTCGGCAAGGCAGACGACAACGAATTCGTGCTGCTCGAAGTGGGCGAGTTCCTGAACGCCAAGTAGTTTTTGAGGCTACAAAAAGAAGCCGCCCCGGATCGAGCCGGGGCGGCTTTCATATGTTCATGGCCGTGGAAGTTGCTCTGGCGGAAAGCCGTTTTCAGGCTTTCTTTTCTCGCAGTCGGATCACCACGTCGACATGGGCGATTTCCATACCGGCCGGCGGCTCGGGCAGGTTCTCGATCGTGATGTTGGAAAGCGGGATATCCAGCACCTCGTTGCGGCCTTCCACAAAGAAATGATGGTGGTCGGAAACATTGGTATCGAAATAGGTGCGATTGCCTTCGACCGCCAGTACGCGGATCATCTTGGCTTCCGTGAACTGGTGCAGCGTGTTGTAGACGGTGGCCAGCGACACGTCGATGCCTGCCTCGGACGCTTCTTCGTGCAGTTCCTCGACTGTCAGGTGCCGATCACCCTTGGCATAGAGCAGTGTTGCAAGCGCCATCCGTTGGCGGGTTGGGCGCAATCCTGCGTGCCGCAATCTCGCCTCGGTCTTTGTCGATTGATCGGTGGCCATAAAATGCCGCGCTCCACGCCAGTTTAAATAGGAGTATTTTGGTCAACGATATATAGGCTGACAGCAGTTGTTTCAACAGGTTTCGGCATCACCGCCTTTTGGAGGCCCCGGAAAACAGCGAATTGGGTTGGCTTTTTCAAGTCACATCCTATATTGGCGCTAGCTGGATGCTCCGCCGACGCCGTCGGGGGCCTGAATTACATATGAAGAGAAGGGGGATAGCCTTTTATGGCCGTTCAGAAATCAAGCTATACCTATGAAGAGATTCTGAGTTGTGCGCACGGCGAGCTGTTCGGCCCGGGCAATGCGCAGCTGCCCCTTCCTCCGATGCTGATGGTTCATCGCATCACCGATATTTCCGAAACCGGCGGGGCCTTCGACAAGGGCTATATTCGCGCCGAATATGACGTTCGTCCTGATGATTGGTATTTCCCCTGTCATTTTGAAGGCAATCCGATCATGCCGGGCTGCCTGGGCCTTGACGGCATGTGGCAGTTGACCGGCTTCTTCCTTGGCTGGCTTGGGGAAGAAGGGCGCGGCATGGCCCTGTCCACAGGCGAAGTGAAGTTCAAGGGCATGGTCCGCCCGAACACAAAGCTCATTGAATACGGTATCGACTTCAAGCGCGTCATGCGCGGCCGCCTGGTTCTCGGCACTGCCGATGGCTGGCTCAAGGCTGACGGCGAGACCATATACCAGGCGTCCGATCTCCGGGTCGGTCTGTCCAAGGAGAAAGCGGCCTGAGCACCAGCTCCGGCCCGAATGTCAACCACTGAAGGTTTGAAGCTATGAGACGTGTCGTTGTCACCGGTCTTGGGATCGTGTCATCCATCGGCAATGATGCCGCCGAAGTCACTGAAGCCCTGCGCAATGCAAAGTCCGGCATCTCGCATTCCCCCGATTTTGCCGAACACGGCTTCAAGTGCCAGGTTTGGGGTGCCCCGAAGATTGACGTGACGGGGATGGTGGATCGCCGCGCGACCCGCTTCCTGTCGACCGGCGGACAGTGGAATCACATCGCGATGCTGCAGGCGATTGCCGACTCCGGCGTCGAGGAGAGCGATATCTCCAACGAACGCACCGGCATCATCATGGGTTCGGGCGGTCCGTCCACGCGCCAGATCGTCGAGGCGGCCGATATCACCCGCCAGAACAACAGCCCCAAGCGCATAGGCCCGTTTGCGGTTCCCAAGGCTATGTCTTCGACGGCATCGGCCACGCTGGCCACCTGGTTCAAGATCCACGGCGTCAACTATTCGATTTCGTCGGCCTGCTCGACGTCGGCGCATTGCATCGGCAATGCGGCGGAGATGATCCAGTGGGGCAAGCAGGATATGATGTTTGCCGGTGGGCACGAAGACCTCGACTGGTCGATGTCGAACCTCTTCGACGCCATGGGCGCGATGTCCTCCAAGTACAATGACACGCCGGAACGCGCTTCGCGCGCTTACGATGCCAACCGCGACGGTTTTGTCATCGCCGGTGGAGCAGGCGTTCTCATCCTCGAGGAACTCGAGCATGCCAAGGCGCGCGGCGCCAAGATCTATTGCGAACTGACGGGCTACGGCGCGACGTCGGACGGTTACGACATGGTCGCACCCTCCGGTGAGGGTGCCATCCGCTGCATGCGTCAGGCGCTGTCGACCGTCAAGAACCGCGTCGACTACGTCAACACCCACGGCACCTCGACGCCGGTTGGCGACAGCAAGGAAATCGGCGCCATTCGCGAAGTCTTCGGCGCTGACATGCCGCATGTCCAGTCGACGAAGTCCCTTACCGGCCATTCGCTCGGCGCAGCCGGCGTTCAGGAAGCGATCTACTCGATCCTGATGATGCAGAACAAGTTCATCGGCGAAAGCGCCCACATCGAGACGCTGGATCCGGAATTCGACGGCGTGCCGATCGTGCGCAAGCGGATCGACGATGCAAAGATCGACACGGCGCTTTCGAACTCCTTCGGCTTCGGCGGGACTAACGCGACGCTCGTCTTCGAGCGCTTTAATGGGTGAGGCCATGACCGGGATCATGCAGGGAAAGCGCGGCCTCATCATGGGGGTCGCCAACAGTCACTCCATCGCCTGGGGGATCGCCAGAACGCTGGCTGCGCAGGGCGCGGAACTGGCCTTCACCTATCAGGGTGAAGCGCTGGAGAAACGCGTCAGGCCGCTGGCGGCCGAAGCCAATTCCGATTTCCTGCTCGAATGTGACGTGGAAGATCTGGCATCGGTCGACAAGGTGTTTTCGTCGATCGAAGCGCGGTGGGGCGGGCTGGACTTTATCGTCCATGCCATTGGCTTCTCCGACAAGAATGAGCTCAAGGGGCTCTATGCCGACACGACACGCGACAACTTCACCAAGACGATGTTGATCTCGTGCTTCTCGTTTACGGAAGTCGCCAAGCGAGCCGCCGATCTTATGGGCGAGGACGGTTCGATGTTGACGCTGACTTATGGCGGCTCGGTGCGTATCATGCCGAACTACAACGTCATGGGTGTCGCCAAGGCGGCGCTCGAGGCGTCCGTTCGCTACCTTTCGTCGGATTACGGTCCACGCGGCATCAGGGTCAACGCTATCTCTGCAGGCCCGATCCGTACGCTCGCGGGCGCCGGTATCTCGGATGCGCGCGCCATGCTTTCCTGGCAGCAGAAGAACTCGCCGTTGCGCCGTACGGTGACAATCGACGATGTCGGCAACTCTGCGCTTTACCTGCTGTCGCCACTTTCGAGCGGCGTTACGGGTGAGATCCACTATGTCGATGCCGGCTACAACATCACGTCGATGCCGACGCTCGAGACGCTGGGCAAGAACGACGCTGAATAAGCAACTGCGAACCGGCCGCGGCGATCGCCAGGCTGGTCGGAAATGAACAAAGGGCCGTCGAACATCATGTTCGACGGCCCTTTTGTCATACGCACTACTGGAAATTCGGTGCTGCAGGCGATCCGCCGTCCTCGGACTCCACATTAACCAGGTGCCGATAGAGGTGGCACACAGATCTGCTGTGGAAACACCAGCAGCACCCGCCCGGAATCGATTACTTGTAGTCGATCCCGATCAGGCCTTGCGAAACGGCGATACCGATCGCATGAAGTCGGTTTTTTGCACCGAGCTTGCGCTCCGCGCAGTAAAGAAGGATTTCGACTTCCTTCTCGCTGGCATTCAGTTCACTGCCGATCTGGTTCGTCCGGTGGCCGTTAGCGGCGAGTTTCAGACAATCGAGTTCAAGTCGAGACAGTTCGATCAGCTCGTCCTTGATGCTCAATTTCAGGGAATTCTGGCTCATTACAACATACCGTTTCGCGTTGTCCCGCTTGAAGCCCCTCCTTGCTCCACACGGGATGTGTTCGTTCACCATTGATGTAACTGCATTGAAACGTACTGGGTTCCGCACAAAACAAGCCCGCCTCGCGGTCCCCCTCGCAAAGCGGTGTGTCACAACCCAGTTTCATTTCGGATTGGCGGTGTAATAGTTCGAAACAGATTTCGGCGCATTCACTCGACACGCCAAACTTTTGAACAAATGCTAAAAATATTGGCGCCGCAAGTGAAGTTCCTGCATGACGCGCGACCGCGTCTTCAGGATTTTCCATGCAGCAAGCCGAGCCTTTTACACTGCCGCCTTGCGGACATCGCGCGGTGTCTTGCCAAACCATCGGAGCGTTGAGCGTGTGAACGCGCTGGGCGCGGAATAGCCAAGACGCAACGCGATCTCGGCGGCGCTCAGGTCGGTCTCGGCGAGCAGTTTTTCTGCCAGCCCACGCCGCACCTCGTCGCGCGTATCATTGAGGCTGGTGCCTGCGTCTGCCAGGCGCCGCTGTAGCGTTCTCTCGGAAACGCGAAAGAATTCAGCAGCTTCGCTGAGGCTGATGACACTCTCCGATATCCGGGAAAGAATGAACTCCCTCAGTTCCTCAGTGAAGTCAGCTTCTTTTTGTGGGGGTGGTCGAAGCGACCTGCATTGCAGATCCATCAATCTGAAAAGGCGGGGATCGCCATTGGGGTTGCGCACAGAGAAGAGTTCGGCAGGCAGCTTGATTGAGTTGACGCGGCGATCGAAGTTCACCTTTCGGGAGATTTTTTCGCGATAGAGTGCCTGGCTCTTAGGCTTCGGGCGCTCCATTCCGACCTCGATGAAGTCGGTCCGGCTGCCGAGAATGGTCCTTAACCGCTGCAGGATAAGCGCCATTCCCATGTCAACATATTGATTTCGCTTGAGTATCAGGGGCGAGTAAGAAAACTCGACTTCTGCACTGAACTCATTGATGGTGAACTTGATATAGCTTTTGGATGAGACGTACTGTTGGTGCTCGCCCAAAAACCGAAGGAAGTCGAGCGCGGTGGGCGCGGCCATCAGCCCGTATCCATATGGGCCCGTCGAGCCCGAACGGAAGTGTTCGGTGGCTTTAAGCCCGAACATGTCGTCATTGGCAATAAGCGCACACGTTTCCAGTAGCCTGCAAAGCCGGTCCAGGCTGATGCGCCCTGTTAGATCGCTGAACGTGGCGGGGTCGATATCAAGGGCCGCACATATGGGTACGATATCGATTCCATAGAGCGCAGCGGTCTCGCCGATCGCTGAAGCGAGACCGGAAGGCGCCGAGTATCGATCGAGTTCGGTTTCGCGTTTGATAGCCATTTGGCGCAATATGTTAAGTTGTTGGCGCCGAATGCTAACACAGGTGTTTCCCGGTGTCTTGCCCTGAAAATGACACAATTGCGAATTGTGTGGAGTAGTCGTAAGTAGATGAAATATAACGATATAATGGAGAAGTTCGGCGCGTTTCCGGGCGTTCGGTCACAATGCCGCGCTGTTTTGTGGGCGACGAAAGAGCATATGACCGAGGCCGTCAGGAACGGGTATGCATAAGGGGCAGGTCGGCACTGCAATTATGCGTTGCCGACTATGCTGGATTCGCGGCTTTACAAGACCGTCAATCGACTGCTTGGGCCAGCCGCCCGCAAATTTGCGTGCGGCTGCTGTATTTTTAATGTCACTTCTTGCCCGATAGAACCTTGTAGCGGGCGTTGCGGGCTACTTCGCCGCTGGTCCGGAACAGTTCCTTGAGCACCGGCTCGTATGGCAGCCCGCGATTGGCGACCATAAGCAATTCACCGCCGGATTTCAGCGCGCTGGCTGCCATCTTGATCATCGCCTGGCCCAGCGAAGGCTCGGTGGCATGGCCTTCGTGGAAGGGCGGGTTCATGATGATCAGGTCGTAGCGGTGCTTGACCTCCTCGCGAGCGAGATCGTGCCAGAAGTAACGTGCGCTGAGTTTGGGAGCCAGTGTGTTGAGGTTGCGGCGAGCCGCCTCGAGCGATGGATGGTCGGCCTCGTAAAGGTCGATGCCTTCGACGTTCGGCGAAGCCGAATAGAATTCGGAGGCGAGAAAGCCCCAGCCGGCTCCAAAATCCGCAACCAGCTTCTTGTAATCCTTGGGGAAGTAGCGTGCCAGGAATACCGAGCCTGGGTCGGCTTCTCCATGCGAAAACATTCCCGGTGCGGTCACGAAGCGGTCGAGTACGAATGCCTGCGGCTGCACCAAGGCTTTGGTGATCGTTTCACTGTCCACGGGCCTGGCAAACCAGAACGCCTGTGCATGGTACTTGGCAAGATGCTCGGTCTCTAGCCCCAGGCCGCCCACGCGCTTGCGCAGCGATTGCACGCCGTCTTCCTTCGAGCCGGCAACCACGATGCGGGCGCCGGGGCGAACCCGCTTCAGGGCATCAGCAAGATAGTTCTCGTTGGCGCCGCGATGGCGGTTCAGCAGGACCAGCGCCATGTCGTAGTCCTCGCCCTCGGTGAAGGGCTGGGCCTCGATGCCACGACGCATCAAGCCGTTGTAGAGAGGTCGGAACGGCTGCACGGCGGTGATTGCCGCACCGAAGTCTTCCGGAAGGTCGAAGCCGGCCTCCGCACCGAGGAAGAGGACACGCTCGCCTTGCGCAGGCGGGGTCAGCGTTCGTGTGGCGAAAGGATGGAATAGGGTTTTTACGGCGTCACGGCTCATGTTGTGTGGCTTTCTCTTTGGGGCGAACTGCAGTGCGTCCGCCCCCTCATCCGGCCCTTCGGCCTATCTTTCCAGCAACTGGCAAAAGTCGCCCGAAGGGCCGGATGAGGGGGCATTCTTGTATGCTTCGTGAATATGAAAAAGGCGCGGGAGTTTCCCGCGCCTCAATCCAAGTCGCGAGAAGCGCTTATTCAGCGTCTTCCGCGCTCTTCTTTTCCTGTGCGATTTCCTTGCCGGTCGCCTGGTCGATGATCTTCATCGAAAGGCGAACCTTGCCGCGCTCATCGAAGCCCAGCAGCTTGACCCAGACCTTCTGGCCTTCCTTGACGACATCGCTGGTCTTGGCGACGCGTTCGGAAGCGAGCTGCGAAATGTGCACGAGACCGTCGCGCGGACCGAAGAAGTTCACGAACGCGCCGAAATCGGCGATCTTGACGACAGTGCCTTCGTAGATCTGGCCGATTTCCGGTTCAGCGACGATCGAATGGATCCACTTGCGGGCCGCTTCGATTTCCTTGCCGGATGCGGACGCGATCTTGATCGTGCCGTCATCTTCGATGTTGATCTTGGCGCCGGTCTTTTCGACGATTTCGCGGATGACCTTGCCGCCCGAACCGATGACTTCACGGATCTTGTCGACCGGGATGTTCATGGTTTCGATGCGCGGTGCGAATTCGCCCAGCTGGCCACGGCTCTCGGAGATGGCCTTCGCCATTTCGCCGAGAATGTGGAGGCGACCGCCCTTTGCCTGGTTGAGCGCGATGCCCATGATCTCTTCGGTGATGCCTTCGATCTTGATGTCCATCTGCAGCGACGTGATACCAGCATCGGTACCGGCCACCTTGAAGTCCATGTCGCCGAGGTGATCTTCATCGCCCAGGATGTCGGAGAGAACGGCGAAACGCTCGTCTTCCTTGATCAGGCCCATGGCGATACCGGCAACCGGCTTGGCAAGCGGAACACCGGCATCCATCAGAGCCAGCGAAGTGCCGCAGACGGTGGCCATCGACGACGAGCCGTTGGACTCGGTGATCTCGGAAACGACGCGCAGCGTGTAGGGGAACGCTTCCGCAGTCGGCAGCATCGGGTGGACAGCGCGCCATGCAAGCTTGCCATGGCCGATTTCGCGGCGGCCCGGGGAGCCCATGCGACCGGTTTCACCGACCGAGTAGGGAGGGAAGTTGTAGTGCAGCATGAACGTTTCTTTGTACATGCCGGTCAGGCTGTCGACATACTGTTCGTCTTCACCGGTGCCGAGCGTGGCAACGACGATCGCCTGCGTTTCGCCACGGGTGAACAGGGCGGAACCGTGCGTGCGCGGCAGAAGGCCGACTTCGGCAACGATCGGGCGAACCGTTTCCAGGTCGCGGCCGTCGATGCGGCTCTTGGTGTCGAGGATGTTCCAGCGAACGATCTTCGCCTGCAGTTCCTTGAACACCGAACCGATGACGTCAGACGGATAGCTGCTGTTGCCTTCGGCGTCGACGAAATGCGCCTTGACCTTTGCCTTGACGGCATCGACGGCAGCATAGCGGGCGGCTTTTTCGGTGTTCTTGTAGGCGGCGCGGAGTTCTTCTTCCGTGAGCTTGAGCATTGCGGCTTCGAGCTCGGAATGGTCCGGTGCGGTGAAGTCGCGCGGCTCCTTGGCGGCAGCTTCAGCGAGCTTGATGATCGCGTCGATCACCGGCTGGAAGCCGCGGTGGCCGAACATGACGGCGCCGAGCATGATCTCTTCGTTGAGTTCCTTGGCTTCGGATTCAACCATCAGAACGGCTTCGGACGTACCGGCAACGACCAGATCGAGAACGCTCTCGTCGTTCTCGTCGAGATGAGGGTTGAGAACATATTCGCCGTTGATGTAGCCGACGCGTGCGCCGCCGACCGGGCCCATGAAGGGAACGCCGGAAAGCGTCAGGGCAGCCGAAGCGGCGACCATCGACAGCACGTCCGGATCGTTTTCAAGGTCATGCTGCATGACGGTGACGACGACCTGGGTGTCGTTCTTGTAGCCAGCCGGGAAGAGCGGGCGGATCGGGCGGTCGATCAGGCGGGAAACCAGCGTTTCCTTTTCGCTCGGACGGCCTTCGCGCTTGAAGTAGCCACCCGGGATCTTGCCGGCGGCATAGGTCTTTTCCTGGTAGTTGACGGTCAGCGGGAAGAAATCCTGGCCGGGCTTCGGCTCCTTGGCGGAGACGACAGTGGCGAGAACCACGGTCTCGCCGTAGGTGGCGAGCACTGCGCCGTCAGCCTGGCGGGCGATCTTGCCCGTCTCCAGGATGAGCGGGCGGCCTGCCCATTCGATTTCTACCTTGTGGGTTTCAAACATGTTTTGTCCTTTGTGTGCGCGGAGGCGATTTTACTTTCGCAATCCGCTCCGCTTTTGGGGCACATCACGGGCAAGACAGCGGGATGCTTCTTGTGTACCGGCAAACCCAGCCGGGAAACGTCCTGCAATCCTGCCCCATGATGGGCTGGTGGCATTCCCTGAGGCAACGGCCCATCCGTCTTCAGGGGGCCCGGCGAGCCGGGAAATTGAAAACGGCGGAAAGGCCAGAGCCCTTCCGCCGAAAAGGTTTTAGCGGCGAATGCCGAGAGCCAGGATCAGCTTCTGGTAGCGGCCTTCTTCCTTCTTCTTGAGATAATCAAGAAGCGAACGGCGGCTGGAAACCATCTTCAGGAGACCACGACGGGAGTGGTTGTCCTTCTTGTGGCCCTTGAAGTGTTCGGTCAGATTGTTGATCCGCTCGGTCAGAATGGCGACCTGAACTTCCGGAGAACCGGTATCACCTGGTACGGTTGCGTACTGGACGATGAGTTCGGCTTTGCGTTCTGCAGTAATCGACATCGGTAATCCTTTCGATTTTTTTGGATTTTTAGAGACGCCCAAAGCCGGGATGTCGTCCAGCTCTGGCCAGTGAAAGCAAAGAAAACTCGTTTGCTGGCGCGGCCTATAGACGAATTTTAGGCAAAAGGAAAGGGCCGCATGCGAATCGGTTTGATCCGGGCGGCGGCCTGGACCGGATGGCGGTCATGCGCGGGTGCGTCAGCGTCAGGCCGCGGTGGCGCGTTCGGCCTCGTCGCAAAGGCCGAGTGCCTTCAGCCTCAGACGGTGACTGACATCGACAATGGCTTCGATCGCCGGCATCAACTCGCCACCAAGCGGCGTCAGCGCATATTCCACCGAGGGGGGTGATGTCGGCATCACCTGGCGGTTCAGGATGCCGCGCCCCTCCAGTTCCTTGAGCCGTGTGCTGAGCACCTTTGACGAAATGGTGGGAATGTCGGCGCGTAGTTCGGAAAACCGGCGCGGGCCCTGGCTCAGATACCAGATGATATTCGGCGTCCAGGCGCCCGAAAGCAGCCCCATGCATTTGGCGAGAGGGCAGGAAGGGTGGGGCGCGGTGTTCTTGCGACGCTTCAGCGGCATGGAGTCTCACTCCCGATATCAGGTTACCCGGCGGTTATCACGAAATCATGGTTACCACAAGAATGGTGGTTACAAATGGATACTAGATCACATAGGTAAACCGCGCAAACAGCGTTTCGCAACCCAGGAGAACCATAGATGAAGTTGTACTATTCCCCCGGCGCCTGCTCAATGGCATCCCACGTCGTTCTGAATGAAATTGGCAAGCCGTTCGAAATCGAGAAGGTCGACACCAAGACCAAGGTCATGGAGAGCGGGCGCGACTATTGGGCGATCAATCCCAAGGGGGCCGTTCCGGCGCTCGACATCGGTGGTGGCGAAGTGCTGACCGAGGGGCCGGCTATCCTGCAGTACATTGCCGACACCAATGGCGCGACGGAACTTGCCCCGCCGGCCGGCACCCTTGACCGCGCCCGTGTGCAGGAAATGCTGAACTATGTCGGATCCGAACTGCACAAGGCTTTCAGCCCGCTCTTCCATCCAGGCAAGACAGATGCGGAAAAGGATGCCTTGCGCGAAGGGGTGGCCAAGAAGTTCGCGTGGCTGGAATCGCGTCTCGCAGATGGCCGGACTTACCTGACCGGCGCCAACTTCACCGTTGCTGACGCCTATGCCTTCGTCGTGACCAACTGGTCGCATATGACCGGCATATCGCTCGCCGCCTGGCCCAAGCTGACGGCCTATATGGAACGCGTCGCCGCGCGTCCGGCCGTTCAGGCGACGCTGAAGGCCGAAGGCCTGATCTGAGCATGAAGAGGAGGGAGCGATCATGAGCAGTGCATTTGCTGAAATCGAAGCAGTGTTGCGGGACTATTTCGATGGTCTGTACTTCAGCGACACGGTGCGGCTCGCCCGCGTGTTCCATCCGCAGGCGCAATATGTATCGGCTTCCGATGGCTCCCTGCTTTACCGCACGATGGGGGAATATTTCCCCATCGTCGCAGCCCGGCCATCGCCGGCAAGCCGTAGCGAGCCGCGTCGCGACAGCATCGTTTCCATAGAGTTTGCCGGGCCGGCCACGGCAACCGCGCGGGTGAACTGTGCGATCGGCGACAAGTTTTTTACCGATTGCCTGTCGCTGATCCGGCTGGAGGGGCGCTGGCAGATCATTTCGAAGGTTTTCCACCACGACATCATCGCAAGCTGAGGAGCGCCCATGCCGTATGTCAACATCAAGATCACCCGCGAGGGTGCGACAAGCGAACAGAAGGCGGCGCTTATAAAGGGCGTTACTGATCTTCTGGTCGATGTGCTGGGCAAGAACCCGGCCACGACGGTCGTCGTTATCGATGAGGTCGAGATGGAGCATTGGGGTATCGGCGGCCTGCCGGTGGAAGAGTACCGGAAGAAGGCCGCCGCAAAGCCGGCTTAGCCGAACACCCGCTTGGGGCGGAATTCGCCTTCCTCGATGGCGCCGATGGCGATCAGTTCGCCCTTGGCGGTGGCGTAGGCTTCCGGCACCGGCAGCGGCGCGTCACGGCCCCGAAGGATGATTGGATTGCCTGATCGCAGGCGGCGAGCCTGATCATCGCTGATGGCAAGATGCGGCAGCGCCGAAAGCGCTTCGCCGGTGTCGATGAGGAACGCATCGAGCGCGGCGAGCCGCTCGTCCATGTCCTCGATGCTTTCGAGTGCGACCAGCTCGGCCAATGGCACCATCTTGTCCTCGTCGAACGGCGCCACATATGAACGGCGAAGTTCCGAGATGTGGCCGTAGCAGCCGAGATCACGGCCAAAATCGCGTGCCAGAGACCGCACGTAAGTGCCTTTGCCGCATTCGACTTCAAACCAGGCACGATCCTGTTCCGCCTTGACGAGCGTCAGACGATGGATTTCCACCTCGCGTGCCGGAATCTCGACAGTCTCCCCCTCGCGGGCCAGATCGTAAGCGCGCTCGCCGGCAATCTTGATGGCGGAGAACTGCGGCGGGATCTGCTGGATCACGCCGGTATAGTTGGGAAGGATCGCGCGAATGGCTTCCTCGGCAGGACGGTTCTCAGAGGTCTGGGTTGCTTGCCCCTCGAGATCGTCAGTCGAGCGCTCTTCACCCCAGGAGACCGTGAATTCATAGATCTTGCGGCCATCCATGACGTATGGCACCGTCTTGGTGGCGTCGCCCAGCGCGATCGGCAGCATGCCGGAGGCGAGCGGATCGAGCGTGCCGGCGTGTCCGGCCTTCTGCGCCTTGAACAGCCACTTGATCTTGGAGACGGCTTCGGTCGAGCCGAAGTCCACAGGCTTGTCGAGGATCAGCCAGCCGGAAATCGGGCGGCCCTTGGGTTTTCTTGGCTTGGACATGCTTAGTCTTGGTCTTCTTCTTCATTGTCGAGGTCGCGGGCAACTTCCGGGGATTTCAGAAGTTCGTCGATCTTGCGGTAATTTTCGAAGCTGGTGTCGTCGCGGAAGCGGACTTCCGGCATGTATTTCATCTGCCGGAGTGCGCCGCCGATTTTGCCGCGAATGAATTTCGCGTTGCGGTTCAGCGCGGCGACGATTTCATCGTGGTTCTTGGCGCCAAGCGGCGTGACATACGCCGTCGCGATCTTGAGATCCGGTGACATACGCACTTCCGAAATCGACACGACTGCATTTTCGATCACGGGATCAATGATCTCGCGGCGCTGCAGCACCTGAGTGACTGCTGAACGGACTTGCTCGCCTACCCGCAACATGCGCTGCGAGGGCGAGGAGGATGTGGCTTTAGACATGGTGCTTCCAATGGGGCCAAAACGGCCAACGCTCAAGCGGGCTGGAATGAACCTTTTGCGCCAAAACGTCAAGTGCGGAGCCGAAATCGGTGTCAGAGAGTGCGACGACTCCACGCTTTGCTGGGTAGCTCCGAGGGAGGCGGTGCTGCTCAGGCTGCCTGATCCAGCGCGTTTTCGCGTTCCTCTTCCTGCTCGAAAAGCGGCACGACCTGCGCTTCCAGGCGCAGGTCGGCGAGCAGGACGGACGCCCGGTGGAAGGCCTCCTTGTTGGGGAATGCACGCTCAGGCAGGTAGGCGATGAAGGCATCGCCCAAAACCTCGATGCGGCCGCACGACACGACAACATCGCGCACGGTGCCCCACGGCATCCAGACGGTGACGTCGCCCGATGTCGTCTCGATGCCGTTGTCATAGACGTCGGTGTCGATGAACTGGCCGGTTTCCAGCTGCGTCTCGAAGGATTGGCGGCGCAGCCTGTCGAGATAGCGCGACCGGCCGAGGACCAGCGCGGCGATCAGGATCACGAATGGCAGGAACTGGAAGAGTACGACCGAAAGTGTCGGAATCATCTGTGCGTCCAGAACCAGCGGCAATGCGAAGCGGCGATAGAGTTCCATCAGCAGGCCGATGGCGAGGCCAGAGGCTATGGCGCCCGCAAGGACGAGCCAAGTGTAGCGTGGGCGTGGGGCGGTCATATGCCAGCGTCCCGCAGAGAGCATGACTTCGACATGCTCGGCCGGGTCACGCTCGAACGAAATGGAGAGGCGCCGGTTCACGGCCTCATAGCGAGCGAGGTTATTTGACTTTGGCTGAGGTGCGTATCTGAGCATTTCCAAACCGTCCATGCGATGAAAGGAATACATCCAATGCACAGGGGTCTAGCGCAGCAGGCTTGTTACAAACTTGCGTGCCAGTTGCTTTGCATAAAAAATGCGAGGCGACAACGCAAGGCGGCGCTCGGCAAATGGTTGCCATCTTCAGGTTAGTGTGTGGCAGTAGCGCCTGTCGCAAAAAAAATGGCGGCCAAAGCCGCCATTTTCTGGATCATTATATCTTCGCAAGCTTAGAGCGTCCGGGTGATCATTTCCACGCGGAAGCACTCGATGACGTCGCCTGCGCGAATGTCTTCGTAGTTCTCGAACGCCATGCCACACTCCTGGCCGGTCTGCACTTCCGAGACTTCGTCCTTGAAGCGCTTGAGGGTCTTGAGCTTGCCTTCGTGGATGACGACGTTGTCGCGCAGCAGGCGAACACCGACGCCACGTTCCACCTTGCCTTCGGTAACCTGGCAACCGGCGACCTTGCCGACCTTGGTGATGTTGAACACTTCCCGGATCGTTGCATAACCGAGGAAGGTTTCGCGGCGCTCCGGCGGAAGCAGGCCCGACATCGCTGCCTTCACGTCATCTGTCAGATCGTAGATGATGTTGTAGTAGCGGATCTCGATGCCGGCACGTTCGGCGGCATCGCGAGCCTGCGGATTGGCACGCACGTTGAAGCCGATGATCGCGGCATTGGAAGCCTCTGCCAGCGAAATATCGGACTCGGTGATCGCACCAGCGCCCGAATGGACGATACGGGCGCGGACTTCGCCGGTGGAGATCTTGTCGAGTGCGCCGGCAATGGCTTCGATCGAGCCCTGCACGTCGCCCTTGATGACCAGCGGGAATTCCTTGACGCCGGCAGCGGTGAGCTGCGTCATCATCTGTTCCAGCGAGCCGCGCTGGCCAGCATGGCGGGCAACAGCCTTCTCGCGGGTCAGGCGCTGACGGTATTCGGCGATTTCGCGGGCGCGGCCTTCATTTTCAGCCACGGCGAAACGGTCACCCGCCTGCGGCGTGCCCTGCAGACCGAGGATTTCGACCGGCGTTGCAGGACCGGCTTCCTTGATGTGGTCGCCACGGTCGTTGACCAGCGCACGCACACGACCCCACTGGTCGCCGGCGACGATGATCTGGCCCGGACGCAGCGTGCCCTTCTGAACGAGAACGGTCGCAACGGAACCCCGGCCGCGATCGAGCTTGGCTTCGACCACAGAGCCTTCTGCCGTCCGGTTCGGATTGGCGCGAAGGTCGAGGATTTCAGCCTGGAGGACGATTGCTTCCAGCAACTTGTCGAGGCCGGCACCGGTCTTGGCCGAAACTTCGACGTCGAGCACTTCACCACCCATCGATTCCACGAACACTTCGTGCTGCAGAAGTTCGGTGCGAACCTTCTGCGGATTGGCGGATGGCTTGTCGACCTTGTTGATCGCCACGATGATCGGCACACCGGCCGCCTTTGCGTGGTTGATCGATTCGATCGTCTGCGGCATCACGCTGTCATCGGCGGCGACCACGAGGATCGCGATGTCGGTGACCTGCGCACCACGAGCACGCATTGCGGTAAACGCGGCGTGGCCTGGCGTGTCGATGAAGGTGATCTTGCTGCCGTTCTGCTCGACCTGATAAGCGCCGATATGCTGGGTGATGCCACCGGCTTCGCCGGCAACCACGTTTGCATGGCGGATCGCATCGAGAAGCGAGGTCTTGCCGTGGTCGACGTGGCCCATGATGGTCACGACAGGCGGACGCGGCAGCATTTCGCCTTCTTCGTCATCGCGGTTGAAGATGCCGATTTCGACGTCGGATTCCGAAACGCGCTTGACGGTGTGGCCGAATTCGACCGCGATCAGTTCAGCAAGGTCGGCATCGATGATGTCGCCCGCCTTCATCATCTGGCCTTCCTTCATCAGGAACTTGATGACGTCGACCGAACGTTCGGACATACGCTGGCTGAGTTCCTGGATGGAAATCGTTTCCGGAAGGATGACTTCGCGCAGAACCTTTTCGCGCACTTCCTGCATCTGGCTGCGGCGGAATTTCTCCTGCCGGCGGCGCATTGCCGAAAGCGAGCGGCCGCGCTGCGTGCCGTCTTCATCTTCTCCGCCGACGACGACCTTGGTTGGCGCGCGGCGGTTATCTTCGACCTTGCGAACAGGCTTGGCGACTTCGACGCGGCTGGGAAGCTTGCCACGCACGGGAGTCCCGCGGCTACGGCTTTCTTCTTCCTCGTCGCGGCCGCGGCCACGGCCCGGCACTGCGACGCCAGGCTTTCCTGGAGCTGCAGGCTGCAGGACAGCGGGAGCCGCCGGACGGCCATCGGGACGACGTGCCTGCGGAGCCGCGCTGTCGGTGCGACGGACAAGCTCGGCTGGGGCCGCAGGTGCAACCCGTTCGACGACCGGTTCGGCCTTGACTTCAGCGACCGGCTCGACTGCTGGGCGAGAGGCTTCTTCTGCCTTGCGGGCAGCATCTTCGGCGGCCTGACGTGCGGCTTCCTCGGCCATCGCCTTTTCACGGCGAACGGCTTCTTCGGCGCGAGCCTTGGCTTCGGCTGCATCGCGTACCGCAGCTTCGGCGAGCGCGCGGCGACGGGCTTCCATTTCACCGGCGGAAAGCTCGTTCAGCACGTTGCCGGTGCGCGAAGGCTCCGGACGGCGCTGCGGCTCGGGTCGGCGCGGCTGTTCCTGCTGATGGATGCGAGGCTGCGGCTGCACAGGTTGCGGTGCGGGTTTCGCCACGATCGGCGTAACTACTGCCGGCTTGTCATCAGGACCTGAATGACGGCGTTTGCGGGTCTCCACGACAACGGCCTTCGTGCGGCCGCGCCCCATGTCCTGGCGCACCGTACCCTGCTGCAGCCCGGACGGCTTCAGCGTCAGGGTCTTCTTGCCAGATACATGCAGTGTCTTGTCGTCGTTGTTGTCCGTCATTCCGGTCCCGTTCTTCCAGAGCAGCTCTACATCACAGCAGGCGCCCTTCGCCTTCAAAAAATCGCGGCATCAGTTGCCCGATGCCTTTTGCGCGTTGCCGCCACGATAGCTCTCAAGCAGTTTCGCGCGCTTCACTACACCCTCACCGGCCTGCCCTGCAAGCGCTACGGCGTGGATAAATGCATTATCGCCCATTAGTTCCTGCATTTCCTCATAGGAAATCATCTGGAACGAGGGCACCTGTTCCGGCTCGTCCATGACGAGCGCCCAGGCCTTGCGGGCCTGTGCAATCTTTCTTACCCCGTCGGGGGCGGCATCGGTCGCGTGGAACACAGCAAGTGCTTCACCAGACCGTACGGCATTGTCGACCTTCGTGCTGCCGGAAAGGAATTGTCCAGCTTTGCGGGCCATGTTCATCATGCCGGTCATGTTCATGACCAGCAGCCGATCGACCTGGCTGGCGAGGTCCGCCGCAGGTTTCACGTCCTTTTTCAGTGCCCGTGCAAATATGTTCTTCTGCACGGCCTTTTCGAGCAGCGGCCGTTCGGCTTTCACCGAGCAGCCGCGTCCTGGCAATACACGCTTCAGGTCCGGCACCACCGAGCCATCCGGCCCGGCGACGAAGCGGATCATGTCCTCCGCCGGATGCGTCTCGCGTGTTACGATGCACATGCGTTCACTCATGAATTCGTCCGGATCCAGGTCTTTTTCGGATTGCATGAGTGATCGCCGCCTTTGTCTCAAGCTTCTTCAGCTTCGCCGGCCTCATCAGCCTCGTCACTGCTTTCGGCAGCTAGTGCTGCGGCTTCCCTGGCCAGATCCTCTTCCGTGATCCAGCCGGCAGACAGCCGCGCCTGAACGATCATGGCTTCGGCATCGGTGCGCGAAACGTCGAACTTCTGGAACAGGCCTTCGAAACGCTTGGTCTCGCCGTTCTTCTTTTCGGTCCAGCCGACGAGATCGTCAGCGGCGCAGCCGGCGAAGTCCTCGATCGTCTTGATGCCGTCCTGGCCAAGCGCCACAAGCATCACGGCGGTCAGGCCTTCGATCTTGTAGAGTTCGTCCTCTACGCCCAGTTCCTTGCGCTTGGCATCCATCTCGGCTTCGAGCTTTTCGAGATAGTCGCGGGCGCGGGTCTGGATTTCCACGGCGGTTTCGTCGTCGAAACCGTCGATCGAGGAAATTTCGCTCGGTTCGACATAGGCAAGTTCTTCGACCTGCGCAAAGCCTTCCGAAGCCAGGACCTGGCCGACCATTTCGTCGACGTCCAGTGCATCCATGAACAGCTTGGTGCGTTCGTTGAATTCCTTCTGGCGGCGTTCCGACTCTTCCGCTTCGGTCAGGATGTCGATATCCCAGCCGGTCAGCTGCGAAGCGAGGCGAACGTTCTGGCCGCGGCGGCCGATGGCGAGCGAAAGCTGCTCGTCGGGAACCACAACTTCGATGCGCTCTGCATCCTCGTCGAGAACGACCTTGGCGACTTCCGCCGGCTGCAACGCGTTAACGATGAAGTTGGCCGGATCGTTGGACCACGGAATGATGTCGATCTTTTCGCCCTGCAGCTCGCCGACGACGGCCTGGACACGGCTGCCGCGCATACCAACGCAGGCGCCGACAGGATCGATGGAGCTGTCATTGGAGATGACGGCAATCTTGGCGCGCGAACCCGGATCGCGGGCGACCGAACGGATTTCGATGATGCCGTCGTAGATTTCGGGCACTTCCATGGTGAAGAGCTTGACCATGAACTGCGGATGGGTGCGCGACAGGAAGATCTGCGGGCCGCGCTGTTCGCGGCGGACGTCGTAGACGAAGGCGCGGACACGGTCGCCGGGGCGCATCGCTTCGCGCGGGATCATTTCGTCGCGGCGGATGATGCCTTCGCCACGGCCGAGATCGACGATCACGTTGCCATACTCAACGCGCTTGACGGTACCATTGATGATTTCGCCGATGCGATCCTTGTATTCGTCGAACTGGCGGTCACGCTCGGCTTCGCGCACTTTCTGCACGATGACCTGCTTGGCAGACTGCGCGGCAATGCGGCCGAAATCCATCGGCGGCAGGGGATCTGCAATGAAGTCACCGATCTGGGCATCCGGGTTGCGGTCGCGGGCCAGCAAGAGCGGGATCTCGCGGGAATAGTCTTCCGCGTGTTCGACCACTTCAAGCAGGCGCTGCAGCTTCATCTCGCCCGTCTTCGGATTGATGTCGGCCTTGATGTTGGACTCGGTGCCATAGCGCGAGCGTGCAGCCTTCTGGATCGCGTCCGCCATCGCGGCGAGAACGATCTCGCGGTCGATGGACTTTTCCCGCGCTACCGCGTCGGCGATCTGGAGAAGTTCCAGCCTGTTTGCACTCACTACCATCGTCTTAGGTCTCCATTTGGATGGTCAAGTTACCAAGAATGAGCTGAAGCCTTGCGGCGATCAGCCTTCATCCTCGTCTTCGTTGTTCTGGTTGGCCGCTTCGCGTGCGGCTTTGTCGGCCCTCAGCGCGTCGCGGATCAGGTCATCGGTCAGAATCAGCCGTGCCTCGGCCAGCGCCGTGAAGGGAATGGTCACCTGCGGCTCTTCGCCGGCAGCCGGCTGGTCGCGATCGATGATAAAGCCTTCCTCGGTGGTGCCGACGATCTTGCCGCGGAAGCGCTTACGCCCCTCAACCATGACAGAGGTTTCGCACTTGAGCAGGTGTCCACTCCAGCGCGAGAAATCGGACTTGCGCACCATCGGCCGGTCGATGCCCGGCGAGGACATTTCCAGATGATACTGCTTGTCGATCGGATCTTCAACGTCGAGCACCGGTGAGATTGCCGTCGACAGGATCTCGCAGTCATTGACCGTCATCGTGCCGTCGGGGCGCTCGGCCATGATCTGCAGCGTCATGCCGTTCTGGCCCGAAAGCTTTACGCGCACCAGCTGGTAGCCCATGCCATTGATGACGGGCTCGATGATTTCAGCCACGCGGGCATCAATGCCGGTTTCAGTGATCAGTCTCGGTTCGATTACCGTGTCGTTCATTTTGCTCTCGTTTCACCCGGCCGTGCCGGGGGTAACAAAAAAGAGCGGGTCCTTTCGGGCCCACCCTTCATCAAAAGATCAAGAATTTGGACTTCATATACTCCGCCCCATCGCGAATTGCAAGCTTTGCGCCATTTGCGGGCCAAAGTTTCAGTGGACGGGAGATTCCGTAGCTGTCAAAATATTCACCCTTATGGTTGACTAATGAGGCGAAATGGAATATTCAACCAACAGGGTGAATAAATGGAAGACGAAACTCTGTCACGTATCCTCAAGGCTGTCGGAGATACCACGCGGCGGCATATCCTCACGCTCCTCGTCCAGGAGGGGCCGCTGAGAGTGACGGCTCTCGCCTCCCATTTTGCCATGTCCCTGAACTCCGTCTCCAAACATATCAAGGTGCTGGAGGAGGCGGGACTGGTCACTCGCCGGACTTTGGGCCGCGAACACTATATTGCGGCGGAGCTCGATCCGTTGAAACATACGGAAAATTGGTTCGGGCAACTGAAGTCTGTATGGGAACTGCGCCTTTCGGCGCTCGATCAACTGCTCGCTTCAAAGGAAGACGATCATGAGTGTACTTGATGCCGTGAGTGAACTTGAACTGAATGTCAGCCGCACGATCGCCGCCCCGCTCGAGAAGGTCTTCAATGCCTGGCTCGAACCCGAAACATTGGCGAAGTTCATGCGACCCTGCGACGGCGAGGGGATGGACGCGACGGTGCAGAACGACCCGGTCAAAGGCGGACGCTTCTCCATCGTCATGAAGCTGGAAGACAAGGAAGTTCCGCATGCCGGCACCTACTTGGAAGTAAAGCCTTATTCGCGCCTGGCATTCACCTGGGAATCGCCCTTTTCGCAGGATGACAGTGTCGTGACGATCGACTTTACCGAAATCGGGATGCGGTCGACGCTTGTCGCACTGAAGCAGGTCAAGTTCTCGAGCGAAGAGTCTCGGGACGGCCATATCAAGGGCTGGACGCGAATGTTCGACCAGCTCACCCTCGTGCTAGCCTGACGGCACTGGAGACCGGCTGGGCGGCTTGCCGCCGCCCGCCCGTTATATTTTGCTGAGCAAAGCCTCATCCGGATAGCAGGTCGGCTTGATGCCGTTCTGCTGCTGCCAGCGGCCGATCGAGCGGCGGGTTTTGTAGCCCGGCAGGCCGTCGATCTTGCCGACATCGTGGCCCATCTTGTTGAGCCGCTGCTGCATATGCAGCACATCCGAGCGCAGCATGTGGCCCACCTGACCCCAACTAGCCTTGAACGGCCCCGTCCCATTGGCGATGCGGTCGGCCAGGTTGCCGATGAACAGCGCGTAGAGGTCGGAGTTGTTGTATTCCTTGATAACGTAGAAGTTCGGGCTGACGATGAATTCCGGCCCGTGCCGTCCGGCCGGCACCAGCATCATGCTGTCGGCTTTCATCTCGTTGCCAGGGAAAGCTTTCCCCGAAATGCGTGTGATCCCAAGCGTGGCCCATTTCTTCAGCGGCTGGGCGAGGTCCGGGCCCTCCTGCGCGCAGGAGACAGTGTCAGGAATCATCACCTCGTAGCCCCAGCCACGGTCACGCTGCCAACCCTTGGCGACCAGGTAATTGGCAATGGAACCGAGTGCATCCGGCACCGAATTCCAGATGTCCTTGCGCCCGTCTCCGTCGAAATCGACGGCATATTTCAGGTAGGAGGAAGGCATGAACTGAGGCTGGCCTATGGCGCCGGCCCATGAACCCTTCATGGCTTTGGGGTCGATGCCGCTTTCAACCATCTGCAGTGCGGCGAGCAATTCCTTGCGGAAGAGATCCTTTCGATCGCCCATGAAGGCCATCGTGGCAAGCACGTCCATTTCGGAGGAAGTGATTTTGGCCTTGCCGTAGCCGGTTTCGCGACCCCAGATTGCCACGACGATTTCGCCGGGAACCCCATATTTTCTTTCGATGTTCTTCAACAGGCGCGCATGCGAGGACGCGTAGGCCTTGCCCTGACTCGCCAGGCTCGCCAGCCGCTTTTCGGAAAAGTAGGGGCCCGGCGTCGCAAACTCTGCCTGGGTCTGTTTCTTCTTTTTCTTCGGCTTCTCGCCCGGGGCAACGAGATCGGGAAGCTTCCAGTTAAGTGCCACACCGGCAAAGGCACGGTCGAAGGCCTTGCGCGAGATGCCCTGCGCCTGGGCAGCTGGCCAGATGTCGCTTTCTATCCAGCTGTGGAACTGCTTTTCGACCGCAGCCTGGGAGGCGGCGTGGGACGCCGATATCGGGGCCAGGAACAGTGCCAGTGCAGCGATGGCTGCCTTCAAGGTAGGGCGTGGCAGACTCATGCTCACTCCTTGCTGTTGTTAGGGGGTCAGATTGTCGTCCGCGATCGAAGCGCCGCCGTCAGCGTGCCTTCGTCCAGATATTCGAGTTCGCCGCCCACGGGCACGCCATGCGCAAGCCGAGTGACCTTGATCCCCAGCCCGGAAAGCTGGCCGGTTATATAGTGGGCGGTCGTCTGGCCCTCGACGGTCGCGTTGACGGCGATGATGATTTCCTTGACGCGTCCATCGCCGACCCGCTCGATCAGTCCACGGATGTTCAGATCATCGGGACCGATGCCGTCGAGTGGCGAAAGTGTGCCGCCGAGCACGTGATAGGCGGCGTTCATGGCGCCTGCGCGCTCCAACGCCCAGAGGTCGGAAACGTCTTCGACGACGATGATGACAGAATGATCGCGTCGCTCGTCCGAACAGACCGTACAGGGATCGATCGTATCGACATTGCCGCAGCAGGAGCAGATGCGAACCTTCTGGTGGGCCTCCGCCATCGCGCTCGCAAGCGGGCCCAGCAACTGGTCCTTCTTCTTGACGAGATGAAGGGCCGCCCGTCGCGCCGAGCGCGGGCCGAGGCCCGGCACCTTTGCCAGGAGCTGGATGAGTTTTTCGATTTCTGGTCCGGTGACTCGCTTTGCCATGGGCTGCTTTTATCCCATGTTCGATACGTTTGTGAATCACTTTAGCCGGAAAGAAAGCCGCAGGCGGAAATGGGAAAATCGTCGTAAACTTGCCACTTGTTATTTTGCGGCGATCGCAGCCGCTGCGCCCGCCATCAAGCCGGCGCTGGTCCGGTTGGCAATCCTCATTGCCCGACTGCTTCTCAGGAAGCCGCGGGCTTTCGCGGCAAGCAGGACCCAGGCAAGGTCAATGGCGACCAGCACCGCCAGCATCACCCCGACGAGTTCGGCCCAGCCTGCAACCGTTACCGAATTGATATCGATGATTGTGGGCAACAATGCCACATAGAACATCATGATCTTGGGGTTGCCGAGTGTCACGGTCATGCCGGCGAAAAACAGCTTTCTCGCCGAGCCGGCGTCCGGGATTGCGCTGCCTTCAGTTCCGGTTGGCGCGTGCCACATTTTCCAGGCGAGAAACAGCAGATAGGCCACGCCAATCCATTTGATCGCTACGAACAGGTAATGGAATGTCTCGGCGATTGCCGCAAGTCCGAGCACCGCAAGCGACAGCCACATCATCTCCCCGATCCACATCGCGGCCAGAAACGGCAACACGTCACGGTGCCCTCGCGACAGGACACGCGCAATCAGTGCAGCGATGCTGGGGCCCGGCGAGCCGGCGGCGATCGCCAGCGCACCCGCGAAGATGGCAAGTGATGCTAAGGTCATCGTTATCCCTCCCGTGGCAGGTCGGATCATACACCAGGCATCTTATCCGGCAACCGGCTGACTGGCTCGTGCCCTTCAAATAAGGTAACATTGCCGAACCAGTTTTTTTGTGGTTCAGTGCTCTCAATCGGTGTGAAAGGGGAAATCGCACCCGCGATTGAGAGCTGTAATTTTTACAGCTTCTTGGCGGTGCACCCACCTTTCAGCTTTCGGAATAAACTGCACGTCTTTTCTCAGTTGCCACAACCGCAGGCTTTGGATGTTCGTAATGCTCCGCATTGGCTTTTCTGCCTTCCTTGTTTCATTCATGCTCACCTTGTCCGGGGCGATTGCGTTTGCCCAGCAAGCGCCCGCGCCGCCGCCTGAGAAAATCTCGGAACTGATCCGGTTGCTGGACGATCCGACAATCCGCGACTGGCTGAAAACACAGCAGCAGACTCAAGCCAAGCCGGTCGAATCCGAACTGGAGCCCGGCATCGAGCAATGGGAGGCCAATGCCAGATCGAGTTTCCGGCAATTGTTCAGGGCAATCCCGACGGTTCCATCCGAGTTTGCCGCAGCGGCGGGACGGGTCCGTAGCGAGGCTGCAAGCAGCGGGTTCATGTCTGCCGCCAGCAGCATTGCCATTGTTCTGCTGGTCAGTTTTCTTGGCGAGTGGGCGGTCCGGAGCTTCATCCGCCGGACTGCCAACGAAAGCCTGCTGCTAAAACGGACGTATATGGAGCTTGTGCCGCTGGTTGCCTTCATTCTGATTGTGGCTGCGGCGTTCCTTTCGATAGACTGGCCGCACCTTATGCATTCGGCCATACTCTTCTACCTGCTGGCCGTTGTTGCCTTCAGGATTGTCGCCTCGGCATCCGCCATGGCCTTGTCCGCTGGAAGCTTGTCGACCTTCATGTATCGCAGGGTGCTGCTGTTCAGCGCCATCCTGCTGCTTTCGATTGCCACTGCCCGGCTGGCCCAAAAACTATCCGTTCCTCCGGACACAATTCGCGCGGCGTCTTTCCTTGCGACCATCGTTTTGCTGGGGCTCTGCTGCGAAGCCGTTTGGCGACATCCCGATCCGTCCGTCACGCCGGTCCGTACCAGGCTGGTTCGGACCGCCTATTTCGTCGCGCTGTGGCTGCTCTGGTCCTGCGGCTTCCGTGTATTGTTCTGGGCCTGCCTTTATGCAGTCGCGCTCCCGAAAATACTGCCGGCGGTGGATCGCTTTGCAAAGGCATTCGTCGCTGCCCGCTGGCCGGATCAGCCGGAGCACAGTATACGTACCGTTCTCGTCGTACGCGGCGTCAGAGCGGTAATCTTCGCTGCCGCCGTCGCATGGCTTGCGGTCGTCTGGCAGTACAATCCCCAAAATCTTGGTCGTGAAATCTCATTCCTCGACACCATCATACGCGGTCTGTTCGTCAGCATGATCGTGCTCCTGGTGTTCGATCTCGGTTGGAGCCTCACCAAGGCATTGATCGACCGCAAGCTTGAATCCGTACGAACCGATGGGCCCTTGCCGCCCGAGGAGGCAGCGCGCCGGGCCAGGCTGCGGACACTACTGCCGATTTTTCGCAATGGCCTTGCCGCCGTGTTTATTGTCGTTGCCGCCCTGATGGTTCTTGCCGAGTTGGGCGTCCAGATCGGGCCGCTCATCGCCGGTGCCGGCATATTCGGCGTTGCGATAGGCTTCGGGTCACAAACGCTGGTCAAGGATGTGATCAGTGGCGTCTTGTACCTGATGGATGATGCCTTCCGCGTCGGAGAATACATCCAGAGCGGCAGTTACAAGGGAACGGTGGAATCCTTCAGCCTCCGTTCAATCAGGCTTCGTCACCACCGCGGCCCTGTCTTCACTGTCCCCTTCGGGGAGCTTGGTGCGGTGCAGAATATGAGCCGCGACTGGGCGATCGACAAGTTCCTGCTGCGCGTCACATTCGATGCCGATATCGCCAAGGCGAAAAAGCTGGTGAAGGCGATCGGGGCCGAGCTGCTTGAAGATCCGGAAGTTGGCCCCGAAATTATCGAGACACTGAAAATGAAGGGTGTCGAGCAGATCAGCGAGTACGGTATCGAACTCGCATTCGCCTTCATGGCCAAACCCGGCTACCAATCGATGATCCGTCGGCGTGCCTACACAATGATACGGCAGGCGTTCAAGGAGAACGGCATCGAGTTCGCACAGCCGACTATCCAGGTTGGCGGCGAGGACAAGGCAGAAAATGCGGCCGTGGCATCGGCAATTGCCGCGCAGAAGAAGTTGGCCGAGGCAACCGCTGCGGCGGCGGAACAATGAGGATGAAGCAAGCCTGAAGCCGGCACAGAGTAAAGTGCCGGCTATTGGGCTCGTCTTGGTACTTGGGCGATCAGCGTTCGGGCTGCAAGGCCCGCAGGCTCAGAACGGGAACTTCATGCCCGGAGGCAGCGGCAGGCCGGCAGTCAGCGCCGACATCTTTTCGGCGGCCTGGGCTTCGCCCTTGTCCTTTGCATCCTTGTGTGCGGCGACGATCAGGTCCTCGAGGATCTCGACATCATCTTCCTTGAACAGCGAGGGGTCGATCTTGATCGCGCTCATCTGGCCTTTGCCATCGAGAATGACAGTCACCAGCCCGCCGCCGGATTTGCCCTCAATGCTGAGTGCGGCGATCTCGGCCTGGGCCTTTTCCATCTTGGCCTGCATTTCCTTGACCTTGCCCATCATGCCCATCAGGTCTTTCATAGCGGTACTCCTCTGAAATCAGTCGTTGTCGTCATTCGAATCGGGTTCTGGCAGCGTCTCGTCGTCGTCTTCAGCGACAGCATGGATGCGAACATCGATGATCTTCGCGCCTGGGAACCGGGAAAGGATTGCCGCGACGTCAGGGTCGGCGCGGGCGTCCGCTACCCGGTCGTCACGCTCTTTGGCGTCGTTTTCGACGAGCGTCAGCCCGCCGGGACCGTTGCTCAGGACGACGAGCCAGTGCATGCCCGTCCATTCCTTCAGCCTCAGTGCCATGTCATTGACGAGCGAACGTGGCGCGTCGGGCGAGAGTGCCACCTCGAGCTTGCCGGGCTCGATCTGGACCGGCCGCACGAACTGGCGAATCTGCGCCTTCAGTTTCATGTCGCGCTTTTCGCCAGCCAGATTTGCGACATCGGCCAGCGAACGGATGTTGACTGTCGGCTGAGGCTTCTCTTCGATCCTCGGTGCGACCATCTGCGAGGGTTCCGGCCTTGTATTGGGCACGGCGCGCAACATGGCAGAGGCGCCTCCGCCCGAGGTCCGGGGACCCGAAGGCTGGTCGTGGCCGCGCGCATCGGTCGTGTAGGATTGCGTCATGCCGCCGCCGCCATTCGTCGGCCGGGAACCCGAACCGGGCGCTTCCGCTTCGCCGCTGGCGATTGCCGCGATGCGTCGCGCGGCATCCTCGGGAGAGGGCAGGCTGCCTGCATGGGTCAGGCGGATCAGCACCATCTCGGCGGCGCCAAACGGGCGCGAGGCATTTTCGGTTTCCGGAATGCCCTTGAGCAGCATCTGCCAGATCCGCGACAGAGTGGTAACCGCAATGGACTTTGCGAACTCGGCGCCCTGCACTCGTTCGATCTCGCTAAGCGACGGATCGCTCGCCGCTTCCGGAATGAATTTGAGCCGTGTTACCAGGTGGGTGAAGTCGGCCAGATCGGTCAAGACCACGGTGGGGTTGGCGCCGGCTTCGTACTGGCCAGCGAATTCCTTCAGGGCTGAACTAATGTCGCCCTTGGTGATGTGGCGAAAGAGATCGGCAATGCGCGCCCGATCGGCAAGACCCAGCATCGAGCGCACGGCGTCGGTTGCTACATGGCCGCTGCCATGGGCTATGGCCTGGTCGAGCAGCGAAAGGCCGTCGCGGGCGGAACCCTCGGCGGCGCGTGCGATCAGCGCCAGCGCTTCGGCTTCGGCGGTGATCTGCTCTTTTTCGGAAATGGTGGTGAATAGGCCGGTGAGATCGGCCGCCGAAATTCGACGGAGGTCGAAACGCTGGCAGCGGGAAAGGACGGTGACCGGAACCTTGCGGATTTCCGTGGTGGCGAAGATGAACTTGACGTGCTCGGGCGGCTCTTCCAGCGTCTTCAGCAGGCCGTTGAAAGCCGCGGTCGACAGCATGTGCACTTCGTCGATGATGTAGACCTTGTAGCGGGCGGATGCGGGCTTGTAGCGCACCTGCTCGATGATCTCTCTGATGTCGTCGATGCCGGTATGCGAGGCGGCGTCCATTTCGATGACGTCGACATGGCGGCCTTCCATGATCGCCTGGCAATGGATGCCGGGGTCCCGCAGGTCGATCGTCGGTTTGTCGATCGTATCGGTCTTGTAGTTGAGCGCCCGGGCAAGGATGCGGGCGGTGGTGGTCTTGCCGACCCCGCGTACCCCGGTCAGCATGTAGGCCTGCGCGATGCGACCTGTCTCGAAAGCATTGGTCAGCGTCTGGACCATGGCTTCCTGGCCGACCATCAGGTCGGAGAAGTCCTTCGGCCGGTACTTGCGCGCAAGCACGCGGTAGCCGGTCTTCTCGGTTGGTTGTCCTGATGGAATGAGCTCGTCTGCCATCTCGTCCGCTGCGCTGTCGCCTGTTTCCGGATCAAACTATCCAACTTGACCGGAAATGGAAATTCCGGTCATCTCTGAAATAGCGAAGTCCACGGGAAAAAGAGGGTGGGAGGCCGGCACGATGACCCGTACCGAAGCTCGTTGGGGCTGCTTCCTTCCGGACCTGACCCGGTTGGCGAGTGGCGCGTCCACCACCAGCCTCCCGCTGTCCATATCGTCAATATCGCTCTCGATTGCAAGCCAAACTTGGAATAAACTGATATGCAAATGAAAAATACCTGCAGGGAGACTGGATTTGGCGACGTTCAAACTCGATGAGAGGCTCGCAGGCGATTCGGTCCTCGTCACCAATATCGGCCTTTGCCAGCTCCGGCTGATGAACGACAGCCGCTGGCCATGGCTCATCCTTGTCCCGCAGCGCGACAATATCTGCGAAATGTTCGATCTCGCCCCGCTCGATCAGGCCATGTTGACCTTCGAGACCAATCTCGTCGCCGAGGCCTTGAAGAAGGTCAAGGGCGCGGAGAAGATCAATGTCGCAGCAATTGGCAACATCGTTCGTCAGTTGCATGTGCACGTCATCGCCCGCTATGAAAACGATGCGAACTGGCCCGGCCCGGTCTGGGGATACGGTGAAAGACAGCCCTATCCAGAAGCGGAGAAAGCGGCTTTGGTGAAATACATATTGGATGCTCTTTGATGCCCAAAACGCAGCAACACTCCATTTTCGATGTACTGCAACCCCATCCCGAAGCCTCAAGCCTAGTCGCGTTTTCAGCCAACCGGCTGGACCGGCAGTCGGAGCATCGCCCGGCCGATTGCGTGGATGCGGCGCTGAAGAGCGAAGGCGTTCACCTCTATGCGTTTGCCGGGGGCAAGTTGGTGCTCAAGCACGAGGAGCAGCTCCTCGATCCGCTGTTTGCTCCCTACGAACTCGAAGATCTCGAGCCGGATTTCGACAACGCGATCCTGCTCGGTTATGAAAAGACAGGCGAGGCGCGGCTCGCCGTGCCTGTCGGACTCGATCCGGAGAGTAGCGTCGATCAACTGAAGTTTGCCGACGGGCGCACGCTGATGCGCGAGGCCCTGATCGGCGACGAGTTGCTGGGCGAATTCGCCCAGGCATGCTCGCTGATCGCCTGGAACGCCGCCGCGCGCTTCTGTGGCAAATGTGGTGCGTCCACCTTGAGTGAGGCAGGTGGCTACCGGCGCAAATGCTCGGCCTGCGCGACGCTCTATTTTCCCCGCGCCGACCCGGTCGCCATCATGCTGACCATCGACGTGGCTGGGGACCGTTGCCTGATGGGGCGGTCGCCGCATTTCAGCGAAGGGATGTATTCGTGCCTGGCGGGCTTCGTCGAGCCGGGAGAGACGATCGAGAGCGCGGTCCGCCGCGAGACGTTCGAAGAGTCCGGTATCGAAACAGGCAAGGTTCGCTATCATGCCAGCCAGCCATGGCCGATGCCGCATTCGCTGATGATCGGCTGCTATGCCGAAGCACTCTCGTTCGATGTGACGCCCGATACGACCGAACTGGAGGATTGCCGCTGGTTTACCCGCGCCGAAGTTCTGGCGATGGTGGAAGGCGGTCACCCTGATGGAATTTATGTACCGGTCGGTGGCGCAATCGCCTATCGGCTGATTCGCGATTGGCTGGACTGGCCTGAGCAGGAGAGGACCCGAAATGAGTGAGGTGGAGATCGACCGCGAGGAGCGTGTCGCCATTCTGAAGAAGCAGGAGCAACTGGCTCAGTTCCAGACCTTTACCGAAGAAACGGCCTTTGACCTCGGGTCTGTGATCTTCGGCATCGCCCGGGCCAAGCGCGCGCCCGTCGTCGTCAACATACGCACGTCCGACCGTGTGCTGTTTCACGCCGCAATGCCGGGCGCGACACCCGACAACGACAACTGGGTACGCCGCAAGAGCAACACTGTGCTGCGTTATCACCAGTCCTCCCTGCTTTTCGGCGACACGCTGGCGCTCAAGGGGCGGGAAATCAACCCTGACATGGGCATCGGCTTGATGGACTATGCAGGCCACGGCGGCAGCTTTCCGGTGCGCATCCGGAAATCCTGCGTCGTCGGCGCCATTACCGTTTCGGGCCTGCCGCAGCTTGACGATCACCGCATGATTGTCGAGGCGCTCGGCCTGTTCCTGAAAGTCGACCTTCCGCACTTTTGACAACCGGACCGGAAACTGCCGGTCTGACAATGTGCAGAACAAGGTTACCCGCCAGACCGACGCCGAATGTCGGACCGTGCTGTGAGTGAAATTTCGTCGTGAGTGAAGAGGTGCCGTGATGAAGGCCATGTACTACGAACGTTTCGGAGAAATGCCTGAAATCCGGACCCTTCCCGATCCGGTCGCGGTGCCGGGTGCCGTCGTGGTCAAGGTCGAAGCGACGGGGCTTTGCCGCAGCGACTGGCACGGCTGGAGGGGGCATGATTCCGACATTCGTCTGCCGCATGTGCCCGGCCATGAATTTGCTGGTGTGGTCGCTGCAGTGGGCGACGGGGTCGTACGCCACAAGGTAGGCGATCGGGTCACCGTTCCCTTTGTTTCAGGCTGCGGACACTGCCATGAGTGCCGCTCCGGCAACCAGCAGGTCTGTGAGGAGCAATTCCAGCCCGGCTTTACCCATTGGGGGTCGTTCGCCGAATATGTCGCCATCCACTATGCCGACAACAATCTCGTGACGCTGCCCGACAGCATGGCGTTCGCAACAGCGGCCAGCCTTGGCTGCCGCTTCGCGACATCCTTCCGCGCCGTCGTCGATCAGGCGCGCGTGCGCGGCGGCGAATGGGTGGCCGTGCATGGCTGTGGCGGGGTGGGGCTTTCGGCGATCATGATTGCTGCGGCGCAGGGCGCCAGCGTCATCGCGGTTGACATTTCAAGCGAAAAGCTGGAGCTGGCCCTTTCGCTTGGCGCAACAGCGGCCATCAACAGCCGAGACGTGGCCAGCGTTGTGCAAGCGGTGAAGGACCTGACCGGCGGCGGCGCGCATGCTTCCATCGATGCGCTCGGCCACCCCGAAACCTGTTTCAACTCTATTGCCAACTTGCGGCGCAGAGGGCGCCACGTCCAGGTGGGGCTGATGCTCGGCGAGCATACCACCCCGAAGATACCAATGGCCGAGGTGATCTCCCGAGAGCTGGAGATTTACGGCAGCCATGGCATGCAGGCCTGGCGATACGACGCCATGCTGGAGATGATTTCCGCCGGCAAGCTCCAGCCGCAAAAGCTGATCGGCGGCTCTCTGACGCTTTCAGAGGCGGCATCCGCACTGACCAACATGGATGCCTTCGCCGATACCGGGATAAGGATCATAGACCGGTTCGTTTGAGGCAGGCGACGGGTCGCCGGCTGGTCAGGCCTGTGATGCCCTGAAGGCCTGCCGTATGGCATCCGCCATGCCAAGGATGGCCTCGCTGGCCAGACGATTGGAGAGTCGGAGGACGACGCGCGAGAAATCGATCACTTGAAAGCCGTCGGCCGCCGTGAGTTCCCGGCAATCGTCCGGTATGCTGGTTCGTGCCAGCGGGGCAATGCCGAGTCCTGCGCGGACCCCTGCCGTCAGTCCGTTGCTGCTATCCGAGAGATAGGAGATCCGGTAGTTGTCCTGCTTTCTGTCGAGCGAGGCAAGCGACATGGTCTTGCACCAGCTCTCGCTGGTGTACATCGCCACCGGCATCGGGCTGCGCAGATGCTGTTCATGGATCTTGGAGGTCACCCAAACGGTGGGATCGCTGCACAGCAGTTCGTGGGCGGAGTGGTCTCCCTGTTCATAGACCACGGCAAGGTCGAGCAGGTCGTTGTTGAGGGCTTGAATGTTGGTCGCCGACAGCCCGAAGCGAACCAGGATTTCCACCCCGGGATGCATTGAATCGAAGCTGCCCAGCGCCCTGGGCAAGACGAAAGAGCTGTATTCCTCTGGAATGCCGATCCTGACCAGCCCGCTCAGATGCGGCTGGCGCACGCTGGCTGCAGCTTCCTCCAGCATCGCGATCACGCGCCGCGCCTTCGAGAGCAGGTGATTGCCGTGCGTGGTCAGGATCACGCCGCGCGACGTGCGGTCGAACAGCGACTCGCCGAGATTTTCCTCGAGCCGCTTCATCTGGATGCTGACGGCCGACTGCGTGCGGCCAACAACTTCACCCGCTTTGGTGAAGTTTCGGGTGTCGGCCACGGCCACGAATGTGCGCAGGAGGTCGCTTTCGAGGGTGCTGGACATGATTGCGATAGCCATTAAAAATAATCATGAACGAGATTTAGTATATTCGTTTGATTTATGTCAAGCGGCGACCGAATCTAGGACCAGGAGGAATTGCGATGAGAACGATGATCCAGCACTGGTTGAAGAAAATGCTTGCCACTCTGTCGCAGAAGACTGGTGCGATCACAGATGTTGGGAGCGATTTGCGCCTCAACGCCCACTTGCGCCGAGACCTTGGACTCTCCGAAGGCGAGTTTGATCCCCCGAGGTTTTCAGGAAGCGATTTGTCCGATACCGAACTGGGCCGATCGCGGCTTTAGGCGGGACGTTTGCTTGGCGCTAAAAAAGCAAAAAGCCCGGCGGACCGGGCTTTTTTGAGTTTTCTCAACGGCTTACGACCGTCGGAAAAAGGACTGGTGCCCAGAAGAGGACTCGAACCTCCACACCCTTTCGGGTACCAGCACCTGAAGCTGGCGCGTCTACCAATTCCGCCATCTGGGCAACGACGGTGCATGTACGGGCCGGCTGGCCGCCTGTCAACAGGGTTTTTGAAAAAATGCAGGAGAAAAATGAGGTCGCCGTTTGAGCCTTTTCTAACATTCCAGCTGGAGCGGCTGGTTTGCAGGCGGTTGCCCTCATTTTGCCAAAAATAAGCAATTGGTAACCTGGAACTGCAACTGCAAGCGGAGGGAATTTTTTTGGAGTTGCCAACGTATTGTAGAATGTGGTCATAGTTCAACGAATAAGATTGAACAAAAAAACGTCTACTGCAAGGGACACCTTGGAGCATATGGCTCCGGACAAACTTGAGAGGATTAGAATATGTCGAAAATCCGCAATATCGTGATGGCAGGCGCACTCGCTGTTGCTTCGGTCATCCCGATGTCGGTAGCCGAAGCCGGGCCTATTGCACCTGCGCCATTGAAAATTGAAAAGAGCTCTGATGTCACGCAGGTCCGTTGCGGACGTTGGGGTTGCGGCCGTGGTCGTGGCTACTGGCGCGGCCGTGGTTACTGGCGTGGTCGTGGATATTGGGGTCCGCGCCGAGTCTGGATTGCTCCACGGGTGGTTATTGCGCCGGGTTACGGCGTGCGCCGCGGTTACAACGCCCACGTCCGGTGGTGCCTGAACCGCTATGGGTCGTACAATCCGGGAACCAACACGTTCCTGTCGTATGACGGTTATTACAAGCGTTGCAACTCGCCATACCGTTGATCGACGGCTGGTAAGCTGACAAAGGGCAGGCGGTGAACCGCCTGCCCTTTGTCGTTCAATGCGATTGCTGAGCGTGACTATCGGTCTGTATGACCAAGATCGCGCTCAGGCTCGATGATGTCGCGAACCCGTTGCTTGAGTTCCTTCGGGCCGGGAAAGCCGCCGTCGGCTTTGCGCTCCCAGATCAGCTGGTCGTCCACCCTGATTTCGAAATTTCCGCCGGTACCCGGCACCAGCGCCACTTCTGCGAGACTTTGACCGAAGGTCTGGAGCAATTCCTGCGCCATCCAGCCGGCACGAAGCAGCCAGTTGCATTGGGTGCAGTAGAGGATGGTCACGCGCGCTTTTTGGGTCATGCCGACTGATACCATTCCATTCCGACCTTGCAAAGGCTGCAGGGCGCACCGACATCTGGCCCAAAAACACCGGAGACCCCTATGATATTGACGTCTGCTAGCCGCGCTGCCGCCGGCATTTTTTCGCCGGAGATTCGCGGTGTTTTCTGGAAAGTGCTGGGCTTGACCGTGCTCGCGCTGGCCGCATTGTGGCTTTCCATCCGCCAGGCGTTCGTGTCATGGGTGATGCCATGGATCGAGCCCTGGTTTCCCGGCCTGCCAGACTGGGCAGGCTGGCTCGCCGTTGCAGGCTCTTTCATCTGGGCAGTGGGTCTTGCTGCAGCGGTCGCCATGCTGATCGCGCCGGTGAGTGCCATTGTGGCCGGTTTTTTTCTCGATGACGCGGCTGAAATCATCGAAGGAAAGGATTATCCAGACGATCGCCCCGGTGTGGCCCTGCCGCTAGGCCAGGCGCTTGCTTCCAGCTTGCGTTTTTTCCTTGTCGTGATCGCTGCAAACTTGCTGGCGCTGGTGCTGCTGTTGGTGCCCGGCGTCAACATCGTCATCTTCTTTGTCGTCAACGGCTACCTGATCGGCCGGGAGTATTTCGAGTTTGCCGCCAGCCGCCATCTCGGCGTGGCCGGGGCAAAGCAGTACCGTCGTGTCAATCAGGGCACGGTGATCCTGGCAGGGATGCTGGTTGGTCTCCTGCTTCTCGTGCCGGTTCTCAACCTGCTGACACCGCTGTTTGCGGCCGTGCTGATGGTCCATCTGTTCAAGGCGATGAAAGAGAAGGATGCCGCGCTTAAAAGACCTGCGGCGGCAGTTCCTTGAGTTCCGCCGGCACGTCGCAGGTCTTGTCGGGCGATTTGCAGATATCGGCGATAACGCATTTTTCGCATTCGGGGCGCCGTGCCTTGCAGCAATAGCGCCCGTGCAGAATCAGCCAGTGGTGGGCGTGATAAAGATAGTGCGGCGGGATGATTTCCAGGAAATGGTTCTCGACCTCGTCAGTCGTCTTGCCCGGTGCAATCTTCAGGCGATTGCCAATTCTAAAAATGTGGGTGTCGACCGCGAGCGCGGCTATCCCGAAGGCCATGGATAAAACCACATTGGCAGTCTTGCGCCCGACGCCCGGCAGCGTCACCAGTTCTTCTCGTGTCCTGGGAACCTCACCGCCGAAATCCGTCAGCAGCTTGGCGGAAAGTGCGATGACGTTCTTGGCCTTGTTGCGATAGAGGCCGATCGTCTTGATGTATTCGCGCACGGTGTCTTCGCCGAGTGCCAGCATTTTCGCTGGCGTATCGGCAATGGCAAACAGCGGACGCGTCGCCTTGTTGACACCGACGTCGGTCGCCTGCGCCGAAAGCGCCACGGCGACGAGAAGCGTGTAGGGGTTGGTGTGGAAGAGCTCACCCTTCGGTTCGGGCCGTAGGATCGAGAATCGCCGGAAGATTTCCTCTATTTCTTCCGGCGTGTACGGACAGCGGAAGGTGAGTTTTTTGCGGATCTTTCTGGTCGCGGTGGCTACGGCTTCGATCGGGTTGCGCTTTGTCATGATTGTCCTATAGTTTCAGCAATGACGATAGGGAACGACAGCGAGACGATCAACAGCCAGCCGGTTTTTACCGCCGAGCTGAAACCTCACCGTTCCCTTGGAAAGACGGGTTTTCGCGTGCTGATGGCACTCACCTTTGTGCTTTGCTTCTTCAACGCGATCTTCTTCATGGTAACCGGCGCGCTGCCGGTGGCGATGTTCTTTGGGATCGATTTCATCCTTCTTTACGGAGCCTTCTGGCTGAACTACCGGTCGGCCAGGGCGCGTGAGAGGATCATGCTTTCACGCACCGAGCTCGAGATTCATAAGGTTTCCCCGGCAGGTAGGATCACGCGGAGCCTGTACAGCCCGTTCTGGGCGCGCTTCGACGTGGCGCGGCACGAAGAATATGGGATCACATCGATGGCCGTGACCGGCAAGGGGCGGTACACGCCGGTCGGCATGTTCCTCGGCGCCGACGAGCGCGAGAGCTTCGCGCGCGCCTTCACGTCGGCGCTGGCAACGGTCAAGCGGCGGATTTAGAACCGTGCAAGAAGCGGGTGGCCGCGGGCCGCCTTTCATGCCAAGCTTCATCCAAACAAGGATTACGGGCATGACAATTTCTCTAAATCACGCGAAGGACATCACTCCCGCAGGCGACGATTATGCCGTGGTGTCGGGTGTCATCGAAATGCTGACCGAGGACTACCAGCACCAGCCCTCGCTCGACCGGATAGCGGGCGAGATGGGTCGCGACCCGCTCGAGCTGCAGAAGACGTTCACCCGCTGGGCTGGGCTCTCGCCCAAGGCGTTTCTGCAGGCGGTAACGCTCGATCACGCCAAGCGCCTGCTCGGCGAGGAACGGATGCCATTGCTCGAGGCGTCAATCGAGCTTGGTTTGTCTGGACCGGGGCGGCTGCATGACCTGTTCGTCACCCATGAGGCCATGTCTCCCGGCGAGTGGAAAGAGAAGGGCAGGGGGCTGGCGATCCGTTATGGCTTCCACGATTCGCCGTTCGGTCGCGCCCTGCTGATGGCGACCGACCGCGGCCTGTGCGGCCTTGCCTTCTCTGATGAGGACAAAGGCGGCGATCAGTTTGCCCTGGAGGACATGACACACCGCTGGCCAGATGCCGTCTATAGCCACGATGACGCAGCGGTGCTGCCCTACGCGGAGCGGATCTTTGATCCTGAGCGCTGGCAGGCAAACGAGCCGCTGCGCGTCGTGTTGATCGGCACGGATTTCCAGATCAGGGTCTGGGAACAATTGCTGGAAATTCCGGTTGGTCGGCTCTGCACTTATTCGGACCTCGCCAATCGCATCGGCGCGCCCAAGGCATCGCGCGCGGTCGGCGCGGCCGTCGGCCGCAACCCGGTGTCGTTCGTGGTTCCCTGCCATCGCGCAATCGGAAAATCCGGCGCTCTGACCGGGTATCACTGGGGCCTGACCCGCAAGCGGGCGATGCTCGGCTGGGAAGCGGCGAAGGCGTGACGCCTTCGCCCGTCAGCTCAATTCGCGCTCAATGGGCGCCGGACATGTCGCCCAGCACTTCCTTGGACTTGACCGTGGAATCCGCATTGAGCTTGTAGACCATGGGAACGCCGGTCGCGAGATTGACCGACAGGATCTGCTCCTTGGTCAGGCGGTCGAGCACCATCACCAGCGAACGCAGCGAGTTGCCATGGGCGGCGACCAGCACGTTCTTGCCGGCCAGCACCTGCGGCAGGATATCGGTGAGGTAATAGGGCCAGACGCGGGCGCCGGTGTCGCGCAGGCTCTCTCCGCCCGGCGGCGGCACGTCATAGGATCGGCGCCAGATATGCACCTGCTCCTCGCCCCACTTGGCGCGCGCGTCATCCTTGTTGAGGCCCGACAGATCGCCATAATCGCGCTCGTTGAGCGCCTGGTCGCGGATGGTTTCAAGGCCGCTTTGGTCGACGCAATCCAGGATGATCTTGAGCGTGTTCTGCGCACGCACCAGGTCGGATGTGTAGGCGATGTCGAACTTGATACCGTAGTCCTTGAGCGCCTGGCCGCCGGCATTGGCTTCGGTAACGCCGAGTTCGGTCAGGTCGGGATCCTTCCAGCCGGTAAACAGGTTCTTCAGGTTCCATTCGCTCTGGCCGTGACGAACCAGTACCAACGTTCCGCTCATAGGGTCATTCTCCTCATCTGCATGTCAGGATAGTCAGCTGTCGAGCCCGAGCACGTCGAGCATGTTGTAGAAGCCGGGCTTCTTGTCGAAAGCCCAGCGCGCGGCTCTCAAGGCCCCTTGCGCAAACAGCGACCGGTCGGTAGCCCGGTGTGAAAGCGTCACCATTTCGGTCTCGCTGGCGAAGATAACCTCGTGATCGCCGATCACGCCGCCGCCACGCAGCGTCGCAAATCCGATCGAGCCCGGTTCGCGCGCACCGGTGTGACCGTCGCGCACCTTGACGGCATTGGCGAGCAGGTCGATGCCCCGGCCCTTGGCAGCTTCCGCGCCGAGCAGCAGAGCGGTGCCCGATGGCGCATCCACCTTCCTGTTGTGGTGCATTTCCAGCACTTCGATGTCCCAGTTGACCGCTTCCAACGCGGCAGCGGCCTGCCGCACGAGCACGCCAAGCAGGTTGACGCCGAGGCTCATATTGCCGGACATGACGATGCGGGCATGACGGCTGGCAGCCTTGATCTTTTCAACATCGTCCTGCGAGCAGCCGGTGGTGCCGATGATATGGACGATGCGGGCCTGGGCCGCGAGGGCCGCGAATTCCACCGTCGACGCCGGCGAAGTAAAATCGATGACGGCATCGGCCTTGACGAAAGCCTCGAGTGGATCGGCCGTGATCGGCACACCGATCGGGCCGATGCCGCAGACGTCGCCTGCGTCCTTGCCGATGGCGGCAGAGCCTTCCCGTTCGATCGCCGCATGGATGCGCATGCCTGCTGCGGCGTGGATAGCCTTCAGCAGGGTTTGTCCCATGCGCCCGGCGGCTCCGGCCACCACCACCATCTTCATCTCGGTATCCGTCATTGTCCTGTTCCCATCGAAGAGATGTCGTCTTTTCGTATCTGCAGCCGGTTCAGGCGAGCGTAGAGCCCGCCTTCTTCCCGTGCAAGCATGTCATGCGAGCCTTCTTCCGCAATCTGCCCGGCCTCGATGACGATGATCTTGTCGGCTTCGGCAATGGTCGAAAGCCTGTGGGCGATCACCACCACGGTTCGGCCCTTCATGGCGTTTTCGAAGGCCTTTTGCACCGCGGCTTCCGATTCATTGTCGAGTGCGGAGGTCGCCTCGTCCAATAGCAAGATCGGCGCATTGCGCACAAGCGCGCGGGCGATCGACAGCCGTTGCTTCTGTCCTCCGGACAGGTTGGCGCCGTTCTCGCCCACCGGGGTATCGTATCCGAGTGGCAGATTGAGGATGAATTCGTGGGCATAGGCAAGTCGTGCAGCATCTTCGATCTCGCGATCCGTTGCATCCGGCCGGCCATAGCGGATGTTGTCACGCACTGTACCTTCAAACAGCACGGGTGCTTGCGACACGTAAGCGAGCTTTTCGCGGAGCGATTGCTTTGTCACAAAGCGCAGGTCCTGACCGTCGATCAGAATCTGGCCCTGATCGGGATCATAAAACCGCGGGATCAGGTTGATGATCGTCGATTTTCCGGCGCCCGAGGGGCCGGCAAATGCGGTCGTTTCGCCGCCCTGGGCCACGAAGCTCACGCCCTTCAGAATGGGATCGGCGCCATAGCCGAAATGCACATTGCGGAATTCGATCTTGCCGGCGGTCACTTCCAGCGGTTTAGCCTCGGCGACGTCACGCATCGGTATGGGCGTATCGAGGATGTCGTAGATCATCTTCGCATTGACGTAGGCGCGCTCCATCTGCACCTGCAGTTTCGTCAACCGCCGCGCCGGATCGTAGGCAAGCAGCAGCGCGGTGATGAAGGCGATGAAGGCACCCGGAAGCTGGCCGTTGTAGATAGACTGGTAGGCGGCGTAGCCGAGCACGAGTGCGATCGCCGCGCCGGCGAAGCTCTCGGTCAATGGCGCGGTGCGTTCGGAAAGCCGGGCTATGCGGTTGGCGCGCCTTTCTGCAGTATCGACCAGATGCTCGACGCGACCTCTCAACTGGCTTTCCATGGTGAAAGCCTTGACGATTGGCAGCCCCTGGATGGCCTCCTGCATCGCACCGCTGACATGGGCGTTGTATTCTACCGATTCACGCGAAGCGACCCGGATTTTCCGGGCGATGATCCGCATGGCGATAAACATCGGCGGGGCTGCCAGGAAGACGATCACCGACAGCAGCGGGTCCTTCGAGAACATCACGCCGACGAGTGCCACGAACGTCAACGCATCACGGGCAAGCGATGTAATGGTGAGGTTCAGCGTGTCACGGATGCCGTTGACATTCTGCGAGATCGTTGCGGTGATCCGCGCCGAGCGCGCTTCCGAGAAATAGCCGAGGTTCAGAGCCAGCAGATGGTTGAACAGGCGCTTCTGATAGCGAGCGACGATCGCGTTGCCGATCTTGGTAAGCGCCACGGCCTGGCCGTAGGACGCCAGACCTTTCAGCGAGAAGGCGACGAAAATGGAAATGCAGATGATCCAGACGAGATCGGTGCGCTTGTTGGCGAACGTCTCGTTGATCACAGACTCCATCACCCAGGCAGTGAAAGCCGTCGACAGCGCCACGACCATCAGGCAGGAGATTGCCAGGATGTAGCCGCGCATATGCTCGCGCGCGTTCTCCTTGAAAACCCGCTTGATCACCGGGAAGATCGCCGAACGGTCGATTTCCTGCTTCTGGGGGCGTGATACACTCAAATCAGAACTTTCCTGGCCGACAACGCTACGGCATAGGGCCTATTGCAATTGAAAGGCTCTAGTAGCGGCAAGCGACGCCTTTGAACAGTCATTTCCGCCAGCGTCGGCCTTCGGTGGCGACGCCGAATTGCGATGGCGTGCGTGCATATGTGGAGAGGCCTGCCAGCGCCGCCAAGGGATGGGTCACGACAAAAGTGGGGATCGTTGCCATAAGAGCACTGTGTGGTGCCTTGTCCTCGAAGGCGGCGCGGAATTCGGGGCGCTGCAGTGCTGGTAGGATTTTCTGGGGGATGCCCCCGGCGAGGTAGACGCCGCCCCGCGCCATGAACACGCACGCCATGTCGCCCGCGACGCGACCAAGATAGGTGGCAAACAGCGATAGCGTCTCGGCGGCCTGTGCATTTTCCGCCGAAAGGCCGTTGTTGGAGACGTCGGCGGGATCGGAAAACGCCGGCGCAACGCCATCGGCCGCACAGATCGCCCGATAGAGATTGACCATGCCGCGTCCACACAGGATCTGCTCGGCCGATACCCGGCCGTCAATCTGCTCGATATGCGGAAATATCTTCTCATCGCGCACGCTGCGCGGGCCGAGGTCGACATGCCCGCCTTCTCCCGGCACCGGGATCCAGGCATTCAGCGCATGCACCAGTCCGGCGACGCCCAGGCCAGTGCCCGGTCCCAGCACGACCTTGGAATGCCCCGGCAACACGCTGCCCCGGCCGATCTGGATCTGGTTTTCGTTGCCCAGCGAGGCGACCGCGAGTGCCTGCGCCTCGAAATCGTTGATCACCACCACATCCTCGAAGCCGAGGTTGTCGATCAGCGCGCGCGGGCGCACCACCCACGGGCAATTCGTCAGCGGGATTTCATCGCCGTTGATCGGTCCGGCGACGGCAAGAATCGTCGATCGTGGATGCATCGAGGTCTTGTCTAGAACGACCCGCTGGATGGCCTCGTCGATAGTCGCAAACTTTGCGGTCTGGACAATCGGAAACTCTTTGGGTTCCGCATAGGCATCGGCAAGCAGCGAAAAGCGCGCATTGGTTCCGCCGATATCGCCGATCAGGATCGGGAAGGGATAGTGATCGTAAGCGTTTGCCATGGGAGTCCTGCCCGGTATTGTCTTTTTATCGATCGCATGCGCCGATCAGAATTTCGGCCGTCGCGCGGTTGAGCGCCATTGGAATGTCGTAGACGGTTGCCAGCCGCGTCAAGGCTTTGACATCGACGTCATGCGGCATGGGCGTCAGCGGGTCGGTAAAGAAGATCAGCATGGAGACTTCGCCTTCAGCGATCATCGCCCCGATCTGCTGGTCGCCGCCAAGCGGACCGCTCTTCATGCGCCTGACCGAGAGTGAGGGACACGCTTCGATAATCCTGCCGCCGGTGGTTCCTGTCGCGACGATATCGAACTGCGACAACACCGCCTCGTGGGTGCGCGCGAAATCGGCAAGATCGTCTTTCTTCTGATCGTGTGCGATCAGTGCGATCGTTTCCCGTTTTGCCAAACCAGTTCCCCCGCCGCTTGAACCGAGATCTTCAATGTTGGGCTATAGCGGATTTTTTTCGGGGATCAAAGGATTTCAATCGATTTGACCGCCCTTCTCGAGCCATGGCCCGAATGCATAACAGAATTGCCACAGAATGTTCAAAAAGCGAGGCGAATTCTTGCTGGCGATTCGCTAAGCTCCCGAGCAAATCAGTGCTCATCAGTGCTCATCAGTGAGGAATGTCATGCCCGCTCTCGATACCGTTCTTTCCCGCGCCGACGCCAATCTCGATTCCAGCCTCGAAAGGATGTTCGCGCTTTGCCGGATCAAATCGATCTCCACCGATCCGGCCTACAAGGAGGAATGCGCCCGTGCAGCGACATGGCTGAGCGACTACCTGGCGAGCCTCGGCTTCACCTCATCGGTTCGGCCAACGCCCGGCCATCCCATGGTCGTGGCCCATCACGAGGGTGCGGCCCCGGATGCGCCACACGTGCTCTTCTACGGCCACTACGATGTTCAGCCGGTGGACCCGATCAATCTGTGGGAAACCGACCCGTTTGAACCGACCATCAAGCAAACCGCCAACGGTCGCAAAGTCATCACCGGACGTGGCACCTCCGACGACAAGGGCCAGTTGCTGACATTTGTCGAGGCATGCCGCGCCTTCAAGGAAACGCATGGCTCGCTGCCGGTCAAGGTCACGATCCTTTTCGAAGGCGAGGAGGAATCCGGCTCGCCGTCCCTGAAGCCTTTTCTTGAAGCGAATGCCGCTGAACTGAAGGCCGATTTCGCGCTGGTGTGCGATACATCGATGTGGGATGCGGAAACGCCCGCAATTTCTGCCGGTCTGCGCGGATTGGTGGGCGAGGAGATCGTCGTCAAGGCCGCCGACCGCGATTTGCACTCGGGCTATTTCGGCGGTGCCGCCGCCAACCCCATCCACATCCTCGCCAGGATTCTCGATGGTCTGCATGATGATAATGGCCGGGTGACGCTTCCGGGCTTTTACGACGGTGTCGAAGAAACGCCCGAGGACGTGAAGGATTCGTGGAAGACCCTCGGCATGAGCGACGAGAAGTTCCTGGGCGAAATTGGCCTGTCGGTACCTTCGGGCGAAAAAGGCCGTGGCGTGCTTGAATCGACCTGGGCTCGCCCGACTGCGGAAGTCAACGGCATCATCGGCGGTTACACCGGCGATGGCTTCAAGACGGTGATCGCAGCTGAGGCGTCCGCAAAGGTTTCGTTCCGGCTTGTCGGCAAGCAGAATCCGGACAAAATCCGCGAATCTTTCCGCGCCTATGTCAAGTCGAAGATTCCCGCCGATTGCTCGGTGGAATTTCACAAGCACGGCGGTTCGCCGGCGATCCAGCTACCCTATGATTCAGCGCTGCTCAACAAGGCCAAGGCTGCGTTGTCGGACGAATGGCCGAAGCCTGCAGTCACCATTGGCATGGGCGGCTCGATTCCCATCGTTGGCGATTTCCAGAAAATGCTGGGCATGGAATCGCTGCTTGCCGGGTTTGCGCTGTCGGATGACCGGATCCATTCGCCCAACGAGAAATACGAGCTGACCTCCTACCACAAGGGCATTCGCTCTTGGATCCGGATCATGGCCGCGCTCAAGGGCTGAGCGGCGCCATCACGCTATGCGCCTGTCGCACGTTGGCAGGCGGAACCATTCCTGCGCTGGCCTGTTTCAAAGCCAGATCAGGAATGGAGAACCGTCATGTCACGTGGAGGCAGATCGAAGTACACCAACAAGCGGATACGCAAGGCGCTAGGCGGTAAGGCGTCAGTAAAAAGGTCAGCCGCAAAACACTCGGCTTCCGCGAGAAACAGCCGCTGAAACGCACAGTGCATGAACACTGGGTGGCTTCGGGCGGCTTGTCGGCTTGGCTCGCCGCTCGAATGTCTGGTAGCAGGGCGAGACAATCACGTTCGGCCGAGTCACAACGACGGTGGATTGACGGAACCATTTCGTCCCGCAGGCATTCTCCACAGCAATAGAGGCTGCGGGTGGAACGATTGCTGATGGATATTGGAACAAAGAAAAATCAGATTCCACGAGTCAGCGTCGCCGCCTTTGATGGCTTGGACCAGCCTATTCGTATGGAATTCCGCAGTGAGGCGGAACTCAGCGACATCGGCCGCGGGCTCGCGTCCGCTAGTTTGCCTTCGCTGCCTTTTTTCAAGCCATTCCGGTTTCCGGCTCGACTTTTCGACAACGAGATCGCGATCCACGGAAACTACGAGAGAATTTCGATCGCATCGCGCAGCAGCCAGGTCATAACCCCGGCTGCGGAGTGGCTGCTCGACAACCATCATCTGGTGCGCGAAAACCTTCGTCAGGTACGCCGCGACCTGCCGCTCAAGTTCTATCGGCAACTCCCGGAAATCACCGTCGAGGGCGGGGCCGTGTTGCCACGAACGTTTGCGCTTGCCTGGGTCTATGTTGCCCATACCGACAGCACGTTCGAAGGGGCTACGCTGAGTGCGGTCGTCAACGGGTTCCAACATAGCCAGTCCTTGACCATTGGCGAGATCTGGGCTGTTCCTGCCATCCTCAGATACATACTGCTCGAGAATTTGCGCCGCATCTCCGATCGGGTCGATCAATCTCGTCAGATGCGCATTGAAGCCAATCGGTTCGCCGATTTCCTGGCAACCAGCAGCGATCGGAGCGGCCTGGAGGCCGCCTTTCGGGTGAAGGCGAAGCTTACCGGCGACAACGCTTTCTCCACCCAGCTGCTCTATCGCTTGCGGGAAGATTCCGAAGCCGCATCGGAAGCGCTCGATTGGCTCGAGGCACGTCTCGAAGCGCGCGACAGCAATGCCGAAGAGGTGATGATTGCCGAGCATGCAAGGATATCGACCAACAACCTGACTGTCGGCAACATTATTCGCAGCTTGCGGCGCATTGACGATTTCGACTGGACGAAATGGTTCGAGGAAATTTCCACCGTCGACAGGGCGTTGCGCGAAGGCTCTGATTTCGGTCGGCTCGATCCGACCACGCGCAATCATTACCGCACGGCAATCGAGAAAACGGCGCGCCGCTCGGATAAATCCGAAATCGAGGTCGCTAAGCTCGCGCTTGAATTTGCTGCCCGTGAGTCCGCCATGCCGGACACTGACCCTGCAAGGCGGCAGGCCAATGTCGGCTACTACCTGGTCGGGGTTGGTGTTTCAGCCCTCAGGCGCGCCGCCGGCTATCGAACACCTGTCTTGCAGCGAGTGGAGTCTGCCGCGCGACGCGCTGGCGTTGCCACCTTGATGGTGCCCGTCGCGCTGATGGCGCTGGCGATGGTCGGTTTCGCTTCCTGGATGCTGAGCTTCCTGGCGCTGGATGTCATTGAAAACCTAGTGCTTAGCCTCGTCTTTGCGCCGCTTGCCTGGGAGGTCGCTTCCGCGATCTTTCGCAGCATCGTCTTCGCACTACTGCCACCATCGTTTTTGCCGGGTTACGAGTTCAAGAGCGGCATACCACAGACTGTACGGACCATGGTCGTCATCCCGTGCTTGCTGACCGACCGGGATGCCATCGCGGCATTGGTGCGAAATCTGGAGATCCACTATCTCGCCAACCCCGATGACAATATTTGCTTTGCGCTGTTAAGCGATTGGCCTGATGCCGAACAGGAGGAAGCGGAGGACGACAAGGAGCTTCTGGCGTTTGCGGAAGCCGAGATCGACCGGATTGCCTATAAATACCTGACGGCCGGCCCCCGACGTTTCTTTCTGCTGCATCGTCGCCGACTGTTCAACAAGGCCGAAAGCGTATGGATGGGCTGGGAGCGAAAGCGCGGCAAGCTGCATGAGCTGAACCTGCTTTTGAACGGCGAACAGGACACCACCTTCGTCGGCCACCATGAGGATCTGCCGACAGGCATCCAGTATATCCTGACACTTGATTCCGATACCCGACTTCCCCGGGATTCGGCCCGAAAGCTTATTGGAAAACTGGCGCACCCGCTGAATGCTCCGGTGGTCGACGCGGAGACCGGAAGGGTTACCGAGGGTTACGGCATCCTGCAGCCGCGCATCACGCCATCGCTGACGACCGGCGACGAGGCATCCGTTTTCCAGCGGATATTCTCCCAGGACTGCGGCCTCGATCCCTATGTTTTTGCAGTATCCGATCTCTATCAGGACCTGTTTGGTGAGGGTTCGTATACAGGCAAGGGGCTCTATCACATCAGCGCCTTCTCCGAGGCACTGGAAGGGCGGATCGACGAGAATACGGTGCTGAGCCATGATCTTCTGGAAGGGTCTTTTGCGCGCTGCGCGCTTGTCAGCGACGTGACCTTTGTCGAAGATTTTCCGGTCCGCTATGAGGTGGAGCTGTCAAGACAGCATCGCTGGGCACGCGGCGACTGGCAGCTCCTGCCGATGATCTTTGACAGAAATAACGGGCTGGGTGCGCTCGCAAGATTGAAAATGCTGGACAATCTGCGTCGGTCGCTGATGCCCGTCATCTGGCTGGTGGCGTCAATGCTGGGCTGGTGCCTGCTTTCACCGCCGGCTGCGGCTTTTTGGCAATTGGTCCTGATCGGAAGCACTTTTGCCGCGACGCTGCTATCGCTGCTGACCGGGCTCGCTCCCCAGCAACGGGATGTCACGCCATGGCGCCATCTCAAGACGATTCTGGCCGAATGCATAGATGCCCTGGCCCAGATCGGCCTCCTCATCGCGTTCATGATCCACAACGCGATCACCATGATCGATGCGATCGTCAGAACGGCCTATCGTCTGTTCATCAGCCGCCGGCACCTGCTGGAGTGGCTGACGGCTGAGGATGCGCATGCTGCAAGACCGAATGGCGTCGGCGACTACTACAGGATGATGGCGCTGTCGCTGGTGGCTGCGGTGGTGCTTTTTGCCATCGTCGCGCTGGTCAACCCGGCCAACGCCATAGTGGCTGGCATTTTCACCCTGATTTGGCTGATAGCGCCGGGGCTTGCCTGGTGGGTCAGCCAGTCGGAAGTGAATGAGGACTGCCTGGTAATCTCCCAGGAAGATACCAATGCGCTGCGCGCCATCGCCAGGCGCACTTGGCATTATTTCGAAACGTTTGTCAGCGCCGAGCACAATTACCTGCCGCCCGACAATTTTCAGGAAGTGCCGATCCCCTATGTAGCCCATCGCACTTCACCGACCAATATCGGACTTTATCTGATCTCGACGATCACGGCTCGCGATATGGGATGGATCAGTTTCAATGAAGCGATCGAGAGGGTTGAGCAAACCATCGCGACGGTCGAGAGGATGGACAAGCACAAGGGCCATTTATTCAATTGGTACGACACGAAATCGATGGCGACACTTTCGCCCCGCTACATTTCGTCCGTGGATAGCGGCAACCTCGCCAGCCACCTCGTAGTGGTTTCATCGAGCCTGAGGGAATGGGCTGCCGCCCCCGCCGTCCATCTGTTGGGAGATGCCCGCGGGATTGGCGACACCGTGCAGATCGTCCGTGAAACGCTGGCCCGCGTTCCCGACAACCGCCGCAACATCAGGCCGCTTCGACGTCGTTTGGAGGAACGGCTGGAAGGATTTGTGGCCGCACTGCAATCCAATCTCGAAACCCCGCAATTCGCTCCCGTCCGCTCTATCGGATTGTCCGTCATAGCCCGTGAAATCGAAGCGTTGGTGAAGGATCTGCATGGGGAGCTTGCAAGTTCTGCTACCGGGTGGCTGACAGAATGGGCAGCCAAGCTGCACAGGGTTTGCGAGGCCCACTTCGGCGATGCGGTTTTCGACCGCGACCAGACGGAGGTCTTGCGGGAGCGTCTGCTGGAGCTGGGCGAGCGTGCAAGGGCTCTGGCCTTCGCCATGGATTTTGCCTTTCTCTTCAATTCGGAACGCCGCCTTCTGTCGATCGGCTACCAGTATGAAGACGCCAAGCTCGATGAGGCCTGTTACGATCTCCTGGCCTCGGAGGCGCGGCTGACAAGCTTGTTCGGAATCGCCAAGGGCGACCTGCCGAGCGAACACTGGTTTCGCCTTGGTCGTCCGGTCACATCGGTGAAAGGGCAGGCGGTCCTGGTCTCGTGGGCAGGCTCGATGTTCGAGTATCTGATGCCGGCTATCGTCATGCACGAGCGGCAAGGCGGCATCCTCAACCAGTCAGACAGGCTCTCCATCGTCGGGCAGATGGTATATGCCAGTGGCAAGCGTTTGCCGTGGGGCGTTTCGGAATCCGCCTATAACGCGCGCGACCGCGAACTGAATTATCAATATACGAATTTCGGAGTGCCCGCACTCGGGCTCAAGCGCAACATTGCCGCCAATGTGGTGATCGCGCCCTACTCGACCGGTCTTGCGAGCCAGTTCTATCCCAAAGAGGCTGTCGCCAACTACGAGCGGCTGCAGGCTCTCGGAGCGCTGGGAATCTATGGTTACTATGACGCCGTGGACTTCACCGAGAGCCGCATACCGGAAGGCCGGGATTGTGCCGTGGTGCAGAACTACATGGCGCATCATCAGGGCATGACGATCACCGCAATCGGCAATGCCGTGCACAATGGTCTGCTGCGAGATCGCTTTCACAGCGATCCGGTGATCGAGGCTGCCGAACTTCTCCTCCAGGAAAAAGCGCCACGCGACTTCGTGGCAGTCGTCAAGGTCGAGCTCGGCGATGGCCGGCCAGACACGCTCCGGGCGGGATTGGGCCAGAAATATCGGCTGGTCGAAGATCCATTGAACACCAAGCGCGCCGTATCGCTGCTTTCCAACGGCCATTATGCGCTGATGGTCACTGCCACCGGCTCGGGTTACTCGATGTGGAACGGTCAGGCTGTGACGCGCTGGAAGCCCGATCCCACCTCGGATGATTGGGGCAGCTATGTCTTTCTGCGCGACGTTGCAGATGGCAACTGGTGGTCGGCGACTGCCGGACCGAAGCAGGGGCCTGACGAGGTGTCGCGCGCGATATTCTCTGATGAGAAGGCGGAGTTTCGCAAGAAAGTTGGAGACATCGAGTCTCGGCTCGAAATCCTGGTCGCAACCGAATCGGATGCTGAAGCCAGGCGGCTGACCATCAAAAACACTGGCGAAATCGATCGTTACATCGAAGTGACATCGTTTGGTGAACTCGTGCTGGCGTTTCCCGACAGCGACGCAGCCCACCCGGTCTTTTCGAAAATGTTCGTCAAAACGGAAATATCCGAGGATGGCGACGTCATCTATGCAAGACGCAACAAGCGGTCGCCAGACGAGCCGGACATAGAGGTTGCCCATCTCGTCACCGGCGCGGGCAGAAGCAGGCGAACCGAAGCCGAGACGGACCGGCGGGCCTTCATCGGCCGGGGAAGGGAACTGGCCAACGCGCTGGCGTTCGAGGGCGAGGCGCCATTGCAGGGGCATCAGGGGTTCACACTGGATCCGATCTTCTCGCTGCGGCGGGTGCTGCGCATACCGTCCGGCCGGGAGGCGTCTGTCACCTTCTGGACAATCGCCGCGCCAAACCGTCCCGAAGTCGAGCGCGCCGTCGAGCGTTGCCGCCATGTGGAGTGTTTCAACCATGAAAGCCGTCATGCCTGGACACGTTCGCAAGTGCAGATCCGGCATCTGGATACCACCCACGAGGAAGCGCTGATTTTCCAACGCATCGCCGCCTTCCTGATCTACCCTGATATGCGCCTCAGGCAGGTGCAGACTGGCGGGCAGGTGGGCGAAGCGCCGCAATCAGCGCTTTGGCCGCTTTCGATTTCGGGCGACTTCCCCATTTTTGCACTTCGCATAGATAACGACGTCGATCTGCCGATCATTCAGAAGGCGTTCCGTATGCAGGAATACCTGCGCGGGCGCGGCGTCATTTCCGATCTCGTCATCATCAACGAGCGTGGCTCGACCTATGCCCAGGACGTTCAGCATGCCATCGATTTCATGTGCGAGAACGCCCGGCGTCGGGGGCTGTCGTCAGGCCCCGCGCAGCACATTTTCTCGGTTCGCAGAGACCTGATTGACGATGATGCCTATGAAGCTCTGATGGGCGCGGCGCGCATTGTGCTGCATACACGCAATGGCGCCATATTAGAGCAGATAGACAGGCTCGAACGCATCTATGATAGCGAGGCTGCGGCCGGAAGGCCGGAATCGATTGCCGCGGCCCGCCGTCGCGCGATCGCCAGGCCTGCAACTTCCGCGCTCGAAACTGCCGCGGATGCCGGCGGCGATCTGGAATTCTGGAACGGTTACGGTGGTTTTGATGCTGATGGCAGGGACTATGTCATTCGCCTGAGGGGCGGCCAGGCAACGCCCCATCCATGGGTCAATGTCATCTCCAACGGCACTTTTGGTTTCCATGTGTCGGCGGAGGGCGCGGGATTTACCTGGAGCACCAATTCGCGCGACTATCAGCTCACACCCTGGAGCAATGACCCGGTCAGCAATCGTCCGGGCGAGGGTTTCTACATCCATGACCTCGACCGCCGCACGATGCTCTCACCCTTCCCAGCCCTGTCGGCCGATCCGGCGATCCTGCATGAAACCCGGCATGGTCCCGGCTACTCGACATTTTCCTCGACCGTTGGCGATTTGGCCATCGAGATGACGCAGATTGTCGCGCCCCGCGATCCCGCCAAGCTGATCCGTCTGAAGATCGCCAATCGCGGATCGGCTCCGAGGAATTTCAGGATTTATGGATATGTGGAATGGGTACTGGGAAACAATCGAGCTAAGACAGCTCCCCACATCAAGAGCTGGCATAGCGAAGACACCAACGCCTTGATGGCCTCTAACCCCTTCAGTGTCGAGAATTCGGAGCGCGTTGCGTTCCTCGCATCGAGCGCGGCCCTTTCATCCCACACCATCAACCGCATGGAGTTTCTGGGCGAAACGGGCAACAGCCTTGCGCCGGAAACAGCTGTTTCGGGTGCAGCGCTTTCCGGCACAGAGGAAAGCGGTGGCGATCCATGTGCGGCGATTGCCGTGGATGCCTCTGTCGCAGCTGGCAGTATGACAGAGGTCGTCTTCATTCTCGGCGATGTCGAGACGCAAGAGTTGGCCGAACCGATGATCAAGAGGCTGCTGGCGGAGGGGTTTGGACAAAGCCTGCGCGAGACTGAAAGCCAGTGGGAGGCCTTTTTTGCCACCCTGCAGGTCACGACGCCTGATAAGGCATTCGACCGGATGGTCAATACCTGGTTGCCCTACCAGAGTCTCGCATGCCGCATTCGCGCCCGCAGCGCTTTCTATCAGGCAAGCGGCGCGTTCGGATTCCGCGACCAGTTGCAGGACACGCTCGCGCTGATGCTGCAGGATCCGGGCCTTGCTCGTGCCCAGATCCTGAACGCCGCAAGCCGTCAGTTTGTCGAGGGCGATGTGCAGCATTGGTGGTTGCCGAAGTCCGGAGCGGGCGTTCGCACGTTGATTTCGGATGACGTCGCCTGGCTGGGCTACGGGGTTGCGCACTATGTTGCCACAACCGGCGATCGCGCCATTCTCGACGAGGAAATCGCATTTCTTCAAGGCGAACCGCTGGGCGAAAAGCATGAGAGTTACATGGTGCCGACCATATCCGGTGAAGTCGGCAGCCTCTACGAACATTGCGCGCGGGCGCTCGATCTCGCCGTGCACCGCACGGGCTCGCACGGTCTGCCGCTCATCCTCGGCGGGGACTGGAACGATGGCATGAACCGCGTCGGCATCGAAGGCCGGGGTGAGAGCACATGGCTTGGATGGTTCCTCCATAAGGCGCTTGAAGACTTTGTCATCATTGCGCGCGAGCGGGGCGACCAGACCCGTGCCGATGCTTGGCAGAGCCATTGCATCAGCCTGAAGAAGGCCATCGAATCCGAGGCCTGGGACGGCGAATGGTATCGTAGGGGCTATTTCGATGACGGTTCGCCCCTCGGTTCGGCCGCCAGCGAGGAATGCAGGATCGACTCGATTGCCCAGTCTTGGAGCGTGCTATCCGGGGCAGGTGATGCCAGTCGCGCCGAACAGGCAATGAACAGCGTTCTCTCACACCTCGTCGATGACACGGCCGGCATCGTCAAACTGTTTGCGCCGCCTTTCGAGCATTCCGCCAGGGATCCTGGTTACATCAAGGGCTACCCGCCCGGTGTACGCGAAAATGGCGGACAATATACGCATGCTGCAATCTGGACGACCTATGCCCTTGCGAGGCTGGGTCGAGCCGACGATGCGTGGCGGCTGTTTTCGATGCTCAACCCCGTCAATCATGCCCTGACGCGGGAGGATGCGGAGCTTTACCGTGTCGAGCCCTATGTGGTCGCGGCGGATGTCTACGGGGCGGCGGATCGCACAGGTCGGGGCGGCTGGACGTGGTATACAGGTTCGGCTGGCTGGCTCTACCGAGCTGCCGTCGAGGCGATACTCGGGATCAACAGACGGGGCGCCACACTGGTCATCCGGCCCGCGCTCCCCTCGCAATGGCCGGGCTTCAGCGCTATGCTGCAACTGGATGGCAAGCAGTTCGCGGTGGATGTGGTGCGGTCGGCCGACGGCACTCACACGGTGACCGTCAACGGAAAGGCGTCTGCCACCGGCGACGGTACATTCGAGCTTTCATCTTAAGGGGAAAGGCGAGGTGCCCGACAGGCCCTCCGCAAGCCGTGCGAAGGGCAGTATGATTTCATGGCTGAATGGGATTGTCTTTATCAGTACCTGTCTTGGTACCTGTATTCAGGGTCGAAGATTACGCAGTTACCGTACTGATCCCATGTTTCGCTCTCGCATCGAGTGATCGAGCCCGTCATGCCGTAATCAAGTATTTCTCGCTCCTCAACCGAGGGGCCCCTGCCGTTGCTCAACCCATTGGGGTTGTTCGGGTCCCTATTGTTCCTGTCTGCTCCAAAACCTGCCGATGCACTGACGATGAACGTTATTGCCGCGGCCGAAGCCAGGGCTATCTTTAGAACCTTGTTCATCATTTGCTCCTGTAGTCAGTTCAGCCCTCCGTTTTGGCGAAGGCGCGATACTATACCCGTCGGTCCAGTGCGTCGTTTCACGATTTGTTGAGGCGTCTGAGTTCTGCGCTGGCGTTACATCGGCATATCTGCCACACAGCAAAGCAAGCGTTTGAGCTGTCAGGGAAACCCCGGTTAGCCCAGTTAACGGCCCGTTAAATCGCCACATTTAAAGTTCATCGCAAATTCTAATCATCAGACGACCACAGGCTGAAAATACGCGCGCATGGCGGCAAAATCGAAGTCCGGCAAGAGAATCGAACCTTCCTTCGATGGAGGAGGCAGGCGTGGTCGTGACGACGATTTGCGTGCCGACCCACGTGATCGCGCAACTTCCAAAACCAGCCGCGCCGCCAAGCCGACTTCGAAATCATCGCGTTCGACGAGCCGTTCGCGAACCAAGCGGCGTTCGGGTGGCGGACTGTTTGGCTTCCTGCGCCGAGGCATCTACTGGATGCTCGTTCTCGGCCTCTGGGGCGGAATCGCCGTCGCCGGATTGCTTGTCTACTACGGCTCGCGCATGCCGAGCGCCGAAAGCTGGGCGATGCCTGACCGGCCGCCCAATATCAAGATCGTCGATGTAAACGGCAGCCTGCTCGCCAATCGCGGCTCCACAGGCGGCGAGGCAGTGCCGCTCGATTCCATGTCGCCCTATATTCCACAGGCGGTCATGGCCATCGAGGATCGGCGGTTCTATTCGCACTTCGGCGTCGATCCGATAGGTCTTTCGCGCGCCATGATGCGCAATGCCATGTCCGGCCGCATGGTGCAGGGTGGCTCGACGCTTACCCAGCAGCTCGCCAAGAACATGTTCCTGACACCGGAGCGCACGCTCGAACGCAAGGTGCAGGAACTGTTGCTCGCCTTCTGGCTCGAGAGTAAATACACCAAGGAACAGATCCTTGCGATGTACCTCAATCGGGTGTTCTTTGGCTCCAATTCCTATGGCGTGGAGGCAGCCTCCAGGCGCTACTTCAATAAATCAGCGCGAGACGTGAACCTGACCGAAGCGGCGATCTTGGCCGGCCTGCTCAAGGCTCCGTCAGCGCTTTCTCCTGCCAAGAACCCGGAAGGGGCGATGGCGCGCGCCAAGCTGGTGCTCGCTGCCATGGAGGACCAAGGTTATATCAATCACGACGAGCTGACAGCTGCACTGGACCAGAAAGCGCCGAAGGCGAAAAGCTACTGGTCGGGTGCCGAGCACTACGCCGCCGACATGGTCATGGATGAGTTGCCCGGCCTGATCGGCGAGGTGAAGGAAGATATCGTCGTCGACACGACGATCGACAAGACCCTGGAAAAGGCGGCCGAGAAATCGATCCAGACGGCACTCGACAAGGATGGCAAGCGGCTCGGCGTTTCGCAGGCCGCTCTTGTGTCCATCGACGGAACCGGCGCGATCCGCGCCGTGGTCGGTGGCCGAGAATATGCCAAGAGCCAGTTCAATCGTGCTTTCAAGGCCAAGCGCCAGCCCGGTTCGGCCTTCAAGCCGTTCGTCTATGCCGCAGCGCTGGAGCAGGGGCTTACCCCCGGCTCGGTGCGCAATGACGCCCCGGTGCGCATCGGCAAGTGGACGCCGGAAAACTACGACAACAAGTATCGCGGCCAGGTGACGCTCGCCAACGCGCTAGCCAATTCGCTGAACACCATTGCGGCCCAACTGGTCATGGAAGCCGGCCCGCAGAACGTCTCCAAGCTTGCCCATCGCATGGGTATCGAAACCGAATTGCAGGACAATGCCTCGATCGCGCTGGGAACCTCAGAGGTGAGCCTCGTGGAGCTGACTGCTGCTTACGCGCCATTCATGAACGGCGGATTCAAGGCGACGCCGCATGTCATCAAACGTGTGACCACGGTTTCCGGCAAAGTGCTCTACGAGAACACCTACGATACGCCACCCAAGGTCATTTCGGAGAAGATTGCCGCCCAGATGAACATGATGATGGCCGGCGTCATCACCCGCGGCACTGGCAAGAAGGCCAAGCTCCCGGGCTGGCAGGTGGCTGGCAAGTCCGGAACCACCCAGTCCTTCCGCGATGCGTTGTTCGTGGGCTATTCGGCCAATCTGACGACCGGCGTGTGGTTCGGCAATGACGACGGCGCATCGATGAAGAAGGTTACCGGCGGCGGGCTGCCAGCGCAGACCTGGAGCGATTTCATGATCGCCGCCCACAAGGGGCTTGCGCCAGCGCCTCTGTTCGGCCTTGGTGGCGTTCAGATGCAGGATCCGGACCCGGTGGCGGGCGAGCAGCCGCAGCAGCAGCACAAAGACACTTTGTTCGAGATGATTTCCAATGCGCTGGGCGGCGATGGCGGCAAGCCGACGCCGGAAGTTGGCGTGGGGCAGGGCGAAAGCGTCAGTGGCAACCATACCAAGGTCAATCGAGACCGCCCAGTCGTCGATGAGAGCGGTTTGCCGGCGGCAGAGATCGATGATGTAATCCGGCACTCGGATCGCGACCAGAACAACGGTCTCGTGCCGCCAATGGACGTCGGCCGGACCGGCGCAAACCCGCAGCCGAAGAAGGCCAACTCCACGCTGCTGGACGTGATTATGCAGGAGTGACGGCGATAGGACGCCAGATCTCGGTGGAAACAAATTGCGCTACCTTATGGATCGGCTGAAAAAGCTGTAATAATTCTTGTCACAAACATTGTATTTTGGGTGGCATCGCGGTCACTAACGCCTTGCAGAGCCAAAAATGCCTCCTTATATACCCGGCATGAACCTGAGCTCTTGAAGCTCTGAAGAACGCAAAACCCAATTCCAGAGGGGTTGCGTGGGAACGCCTTGTTGAGGGTCCCGGCAGCCTGCTAAAAGGAGAGAAGTGAAAATGGCTAAAGTAATCGGTATTGACCTCGGGACCACCAACTCCTGTGTCGCCATCATGGATGGCAAGGACTCCAAGGTGATCGAAAACTCCGAAGGCGCGCGTACAACGCCTTCCATGGTGGCTTTCACCGAAGAAGGTGAGCGTCTGGTCGGTCAGCCGGCCAAGCGTCAGGCTGTGACCAACCCGGAAAATACCGTCTTCGCGGTCAAGCGCCTGATCGGCCGCCGCAATGAAGACCCGACCGTTGAAAAGGACAAGGGCCTCGTTCCCTACAAGATCGTCAAGGCGCCTAACGGCGATGCCTGGGTCGAATCCCGCGGCACCGGCTATTCGCCTTCGCAGATTTCCGCCATGATCCTTCAGAAAATGAAGGAAACCGCGGAAGCCTATCTCGGCGAGAAGGTCGAAAAGGCCGTTATCACTGTTCCGGCATATTTCAACGACGCCCAGCGCCAGGCCACCAAGGACGCCGGCAAGATCGCCGGTCTCGAAGTCCTGCGCATCATCAACGAGCCGACCGCAGCTGCCCTTGCCTATGGCATGGACAAGCGCGAAGGCAAGACGATTGCTGTCTACGACCTTGGCGGCGGCACCTTCGATATTTCGGTTCTCGAAATCGGCGATGGCGTCTTCGAAGTGAAGTCCACCAACGGCGACACCTTCCTCGGCGGTGAAGACTTCGACATGCGTCTCGTCGAATATCTCGCAGCCGAGTTCAAGAAGGAACAGGGCATCGAGCTGAAGAACGACAAGCTTGCCCTGCAGCGCCTCAAGGAAGCTGCCGAAAAGGCCAAGATCGAGCTTTCGTCCTCGCAGCAGACCGAAATCAACCTGCCGTTCATCACAGCCGATGCGACCGGTCCGAAGCACCTGACGATGAAGCTGACCCGCGCCAAGTTCGAAAGCCTGGTCGACGACCTCGTGCAGCGCACCGTTGCGCCGTGCAAGGCCGCACTCAAGGATGCCGGCGTGTCTGCCGCTGAAATCGACGAAGTGGTTCTGGTCGGCGGCATGAGCCGCATGCCCAAGGTCCAGGAAGTCGTCAAGCAGCTGTTCGGCAAGGAGCCCCACAAGGGCGTCAACCCCGATGAAGTCGTTGCCATGGGTGCTGCCATTCAGGCCGGCGTTCTGCAGGGCGACGTCAAGGACGTTCTGCTGCTCGACGTGACCCCGCTGTCGCTCGGCATCGAAACGCTCGGTGGTGTGTTTACCCGCCTGATCGATCGCAACACGACGATCCCGACCAAGAAGAGCCAGGTGTTTTCGACCGCCGAAGACGGCCAGCAGGCCGTGACCATCCGCGTCGCCCAGGGCGAACGCGAAATGGCCTCCGACAACAAGCTGCTTGGCCAGTTCGACCTCGTCGGCATTCCGCCGGCACCGCGTGGCGTCCCGCAGATCGAAGTCACTTTCGACATCGACGCCAACGGTATCGTGCAGGTATCGGCCAAGGACAAGGGCACCGGCAAGGAACACCAGATCCGGATCCAGGCATCTGGCGGTCTCTCCGACGCCGACATCGAAAAGATGGTCAAGGATGCCGAAGCCAATGCCGAGGGCGACAAGAAGCGTCGTGAAGGCGTGGAAGCACGCAATCAGGCCGAGAGCCTCATCCACTCGACCGAAAAGTCCCTCAAGGACTTCGGCGACAAGGTGACCGAGGACGACCGTGCGGCAATCGCCGCTGCGATCGAGGCGCTCAAGGCAGCGACCGCATCGGAAGATGCCGATGCCGAGGACATCAAGGCCAAGACTCAGGCGCTACTCGAAGCGTCGATGAAGCTAGGCCAAGCGATGTATGAAGCTCAGCAGGCAGAGGGTGGCGCTCCGGGCGAGGACGGCCCGACCGCCGATGACAACATCGTCGATGCAGACTTCGAAGACGTCAGCGACGACAAGAAAAAGTCGGCTTAAGCTGATCGAAATCAGGCCTGCAAGTTCGCTTGCAGGCCTTCTCAATTGACCATCCTTTCAAAATCTGGCGCCCCCGTGGGCGCTGAACCTGAAGAGAGGAATGGAAGATCCAGAACCAAATTCAGAACGCTTGCGCGTCCGGTACAGTAACAAATGGCAAAACCTGATTTTTATGAAACGCTCGGCGTGAGCAAGACTGCGGATGAAAAGGAGCTCAAGAGCGCCTTCCGCAAGCTCGCCATGAAATGGCACCCCGACAAGAACCCCGGCGATCATGAAGCAGAGAAGAAATTCAAGGAGCTCAACGAAGCCTACGAAATGCTGAAGGATCCCCAGAAGCGCGCGGCCTACGACCGTTTCGGTCACGCTGCCTTCGAACAGGGTGGCCCGGGTGGGCAGGGCGCCGGTTTCCAGAATGCCGGTGGCTTCTCCGACATCTTCGAGGACATCTTCGGCGAAATGATGGGCGGGCGCCGTCGTGGCGGCGGCCAGTCACAGGGCCGCGAGCGCGGCGAAGACCTGCGCTACAACATGGAAATCTCGCTCGAGGAAGCCTTCACGGGCAAGGTTGCGCAGATCCGTGTGCCGTCATCCATCACTTGCGATGTCTGCACGGGCTCGGGCGCAAAGCCGGGAACCAAACCGTCGACCTGCGCGACCTGTCATGGCTCGGGCCGTGTCCGCGCGACACAGGGCTTCTTCTCGATCGAGCGCACCTGCCCGACCTGTCAGGGCAAGGGCCAGACGATTTCCGATCCGTGCACCAAGTGCCATGGCCAGGGCCGAGTCACCGAAGAGCGCTCGCTGCAGGTCAACATTCCAGAAGGCATCGAAGACGGCACGCGCATTCGCCTGCAGGGCGAAGGCGAGGCTGGCTTGCGCGGTGGCCCGTCCGGCGATCTCTACATCTTCATGTCGGTTCGGCCGCATTCGTTCTACAAGCGCGATGGCGCGGACCTCTATTGCATGGTCACCATCCCGATGGTGACAGCGGCGCTCGGCGGCAAGTTCGAGATCTCCACGCTTGACGGAACCAAGTCGCGCGTGACGGTTCCCGAAGGTACCCCGACCGGCAAGCAGTTCCGCTTGAAGGGCAAGGGGATGCCGGTGTTGCGGTCGCACCAGACCGGCGATCTCTACGTGCAGATCGTAGTGGAAACGCCGCAGAAGCTCACCAAGCGCCAGCGCGAACTGCTCGATGAGTTCCAGCAGATCTCCTCGAAGGAAAACAATCCGGAATCGAGCGGCTTCTTCGCCAAGATGAAGGACTTTTTCGACACGCTCAGCGACTGACGGTCTCCGCATCGCAGGTTCTTTGAACGCCCGCCCCTGTCAGGGGCGGGCGTTTGTGTTTTGAAACAATTGAAACGAATCTCGCGTCGCGGCGAACTCCGGCTGAAATGCAAGAGCCTTAGACAGGTCCTCAAGTGAGACATGGAGGCTTAAATGGCTCAGATCAGCATTCAGACAATGACCGGCTCTTATGACGCGACAGCGGGCGGCAACGAATATGTGCTCGGAACCGGCAGGTCGATCACCTCACCGGGCGGCTTGACGGCGCTCGATGCCGGCAGCGACGCAACCGGTCGCAGTTTCTCTCTCCACGGCGAGATTTCTTCCAAATACGGCGCTGGCGTTATAGTTGGTGATTTCTACACGCATGGGGGCAAAGCCAACACTCTGGTCGTTGGCAGCACTGGGACCGTCTCTGGTCTCGATGGGCTCATAGTCTATGCGGACGAACAGTGGGCGACCAATCAGGGAACACTCAAGGGCACGGGGAATGCCGGCTTTTTTGGCGTAGCTGACGACTTGCGCTTTACGAACGCGGGCACGGTAGAAGGCAAGCTTCGAGGGGTCGACATAACCGGCGACGGCAGCGACGTGATCAACCAGGGCACGATTCGCGGCGAGAGTGGGATTGCCTTAGATGGGACGACCGCCAACGTCTCCAATAACGGGCTCATCGAGGGGACCAAACTGGCCATCGACGCGACAGGGATCACCCTCGGTGCCATCGTCAGCAACCGTGGCACGATCAATGGCAACGTGACCTTCGGCGCGGGCAACGATGTGTACCAGAACGATGGCGGTACCATGAACGGCATTGTTCGCGGCGGTGCAGGCGATGACCTCTACTATGTCGACAAGGCGGGGCTGGATATCCGCGAAGCCGCCAATGGTGGGTCGGATTTCGTCTACGCCTCCGTCAGCTGGACGCTCGGCTCCAATTTCGAGGATCTGATCCTCTACGGCGATGGTAAGGTGAACGGCACCGGCAACGACCTCGCCAACCGCCTCATCGGCAATGATTTTGACAATCGGCTGTCGGGTGGCGCCGGCAGGGACGAGTTTGCCGCAAACAGGGGAAACGACGTGCTGAGGGGTGGTGGTGGCGCCGACACCTTCCTGTTCGAAATCGGCAATGGCCATGACCGCATTCTCGATTTCGGCAATGGTGCCGACAGGATCGAGCTCGACGAGTTCGACCCGATCACCTCCTACGGCGACCTGATGAAGCATCACCTGACGGTGAAGGGCGACGATCTGGTCATCTCCGCCGGCGACGATGCTTTGACGCTTGTCGACGTCTCCAGGGCGGAGTTGGACAAGGCCGATTTCATCTTCTGAGGCGCACTCCGGCAAAGGCGGGACCGCGCAGAGCGCCCGGAGTTTATCTTTTCTTGAGGATGAATTTATCAATTCGGCACATACATCGGCCATGAAGCGCAATTTCAGATTTCAATAACAACTGTCCGCTATCCCTGAACCTGATTGCGAAAAGAAGGTTCAGCCGTGCGCCAATATTATCGGATGTTTCGAAGCCATGTGCTGCAGCGGGTTATCCCGAAGTCGCGGGCAGCGTTCGAATCCTCCAGGCCCATTGAGGTTGATGGCTATTTCTCCATGACCGCCGGTATCGCCGAATCCGCCCGGCTCTGCGTCGATGCATTGGCGAGAGCCCGAATTGCGGTGAAGATCGGCGATGTCAGCCCGGATCTCCAGGAAGCGGGCGATGTCGAGTGGCAGCGTCCGCCGCAGCCGGCCGACAATGCGTCCACCCGTATCGTTCATCTCAACCCGCCCATGCTGCCGCGTGCCATCGCCAGGATAGGTCTTGGCAAGTTCGCCAGAACCTACAATATCGGCTACTGGGCCTGGGAGCTTGAGATCATTCCCGATGAATGGAAGCGGGCGCTGCGTTACATGAACGCCGTATTCGCTCCATCCTCGTTTACCGCCAGGGCTATCGCCAGACACACCGATATCCCGGTAATCGTGGTTCCGCATCCGGTGACGCCTAAGCCGGCGGCGCCGGGCATGCGAGCCCGCTTCGGCATACCCGAGGACGCGTTTCTGATCAGCACGATCTTCAGCGCCGGTTCCTCGATAAACCGGAAGAACCCCGAGGCCGTTTTCGAGGCATTTCGGATGTTTTCGGCAACCCACCCAGAAGCCTATCTCCTGATGAAGGCCAGCGGCAACCCGGCACGGGACGAACGCCTGGGCGCATTGGTCGAACGGGCAAAGCAAAGCAGCAACATCAGGATCGTTGCCGACCTGCTGCCTACCTCGCATGTCAACGGCATCATCGCGCAGTCGGACGCCTATGTCTCGTTGCATCGGTCGGAGGGGTTTGGGCTGACGGTCGCCGAGGCGATCCTGAGTGGCACCCCCGTTGTTTCCACCGGCTGGTCGGGCACATCGGATTTCTGCGATCCCGACAATACCTGGAACACCCGCTACCGGCTGATTCCGGTCGTCGACACGCATCCGGAATTCGCCGGGCTGAAGGATGCTGTCTGGGCTGATGCGGATGCGACTCACGCGGCGATCCAGCTGAGCGAGATCGCAGGCGATCCGTCCGCTGCTGCGGCGAAAGCCGGCCGTGCGAAGGACTATCTCGAACGCTATTTGGCAGAGCATACTTACAGAAAGGCGCTGGCGCAGCTGGCGTCGGCATGAGCAAGAGAGAATAATGGCTAACGGGATTGTCGCAAACTCGATCGTCAACGCGCTGGCCGGCTTTATGCTGCTGGTCACCGGCTTTGCGTCGGCAATCATCACCGCACGACTTCTGGGACCGGAAGCCAACGGTATCATCGCGTTCTCCCTATGGCTCGTTGTGTCCGGCGCCTCGATCGCCGAGCTCGGCTCGTCGGTTTTGCTGCTCAAGATGCTGCCCCAACTCAAGGCGCAGGGTTATGACGAACATCGCCGCAAGGGTTTTGCGGCGATCCTCATCATCCCGACGGTGTTTGCTACTGTCGTGCTTGTGGCGCTTTATGGCGTCTTTTTCCTGACGTCGGAGCAACTGCATTGGGCGGAGACCGCCCCCAGCGTGGCGCTGGTAACCGGCATCCTCTTCGTCATGCAGGCAATCGGCTCTTTCTCGAAATTTTACCTGATCGGTGAAAAGCGACTTGGAAGTTTCTTCAAACTTACCATGCTCGTTTCACTGGTACAGATGGCCGGTGTGCTGTTCGGCGCGATCTATTATGGGGTCGAAGGCGCGCTAGTCGGTTATGCGTTCGGCCAACTCGTGTTGTTCATCGCGACGTTGCCGATCATTCTGACGCGGCGCGACTGGTGCGACGTACCGAAGAACTACCTGACATCGTCCTCGATCATTATTTCGCTCGAATTCATTGTCGATTCGATCTTTCTCAACCGGCTTGAGCTGCTTTTCCTGCAGCAGTTCTGGTCGGTGAAGATGGTCGGTTTCTATGCAGTCGGACTGTCGATCGCCAATATGGCGCTGCAGGTGCCGATCCAGCTGACGGGCAGTCTGCTGCCCTACTATTCCGAGCGCCGGCATGAAAGTGGCGGCGGCGGTCTGTCTGCCGATGTCATCGGCGGCGTTGTCCGCAGCCTGTCCTACATTACCCTACCGATGAGCCTGGGGCTGGCGGCGATATCCGAAGAGCTTGTGGTGACCGTGTTCGGCGAGCCGTTCCGCGATGCGGGCATGATGGTGGCGCTGCTCGCGCTTGCGGCTCCCGGCGCGGCCTTCATGCAGACGCTCAGCCTGTATCTTCTGTCACAGGACCGGGCAAAGGAACGCCTGTGGATCGGCGTCATTGCGGGTGCGATCATGGTCGTCGGATGTCTGGCGCTGGTGCCGCAGTTCGGTGGCGAAGGTGCTGCGGCGACACGCATCGCGGTCTTCGTGGCGATGTGCGTGATGATGATCAAGCTTCTGAAGTTCGGAAGTGAGTTCAACAAGCTCTATGTGACGCTGCTCAAGGTTGCACTTGCTTCCGCAGGATGTGGCATGGCGGCGCTCGGCGTTCTTTCGTTGCAAGGCGGCCCGATAGGCCTGCTTCTGGCCATTGTGGCCGGCGCGGTCGTCTATGTTCCCGCGCTCAAGTTGTTCCGCGCCGTGCCGGAAGAGGATGCCGATCTGATTCGACAAAGCGCTCGCAAATTGCCTGGAAGGCTGCGTGGATTTGGCGAAGCTATTGCAAACTTCGTATGTCCACCGACCGTCGAGGCAGTTGCGACTGTGAGCCCCGCAATACCTTCCGCCATATCGACCGAGGGCGCGGGCCGGCAGGCAGCACTTCCTGTCGTGTTCGCCGGAACACTGGGCCATTTCATGCCGGAGGACATGGAAGTTGAAAAGCGCGATGTCGCCGTTCTGCTGCTCAGCCCCTGGGGCTACGATGAGATGTGCCTTCGCAAGTCCTACCGTGTTCTTGCCGAGCGCTTCGCCGCTGCGGGAATTGCGAGTTTGAGGTTCGACTTCCCCGGCACCGGGGACTCCATTGACGCTACCGACTTCGGCGCCGGCATTGCCGTATGGGAAGAAGCCGCTTTGGACGCTGCGCGTCAATTGAAGGCGCTGAGCCATTGCGACCGGCTGGTGGTCATCGGACAGGGGATTGGCGCGACGATCGGATATCGGATCGCCGAACGGATAGGCGGCGTCGAAGCGCTCGGCCTGCTTGCGCCGGTTGCGAACGGACGTACCTATCTACGTGAGGTCTCCTTCCGGGCGAAGTTCATTTACGAGGATCTGGGACTCAGCGACGCGGATCGTGAGGTCGAGGGTGTATCGATTGCCGGACTGCGCATGCCGGACGAAATCGCTGAAGACGTTCGCAAGATCAAGCTGGGCGGTGACGAAAAGGTGGCGATAAAGCACGCGCTGATCGTGGAGCGCGGACTCAAGATGGCGGATACCACGTTGCTCGATGCGTTGGCCGCCAACGGAGCAACTGTCGAGCAGATCGAATATGCCGGCTACGACGAATTGATGACAATGCCGTTGACAGCGCGGGAGCCGGTGGAGGTCATGAACCGTCTCGTGGATTGGGTGAGCGCTTTGGCGACGCCTGGGACGCGGCCTGCGGCGTCCGAGCGTCCCGACTCGGGCTTCTTGGAGGGCGAGGGATTCCGGGAGCAGCCGGTGCGCTTCGGTGTTCACAAAAATCTCGTCGGGGTCGTTTGTTTGCCGGCTGATGGTCCTTCGACCGGAGCGTCGGTGCTGTTGCTCACCACCGCCTATGATCGTCATTCCGGCTGGGGCGGCAGCATGGTCGCGATGGCGCGGCAACTCGCGCGGCATGGCATCGCGTCGATGCGCTACGATTCCTCGAATATCGCGGACAGCCCTCCGCGACCGGATGCGCCCGATCGCGTCCTATATTCGGAAACTCAGAACGAGGACGCGGTCGCTGCACTCGATGTGCTCGAAGCACACAAGCCCGGGCCGTTGATGGTGGCAGGGCGGTGCTCCGGCGGCTATGTCGCATTCCGTACAGGTCTGGTTGACCGGCGTCTGTCTGCCATCGTTACGGTCAATCCATTCGTGTTCTATTGGAACCCGGACGAGAAAGTTCCAGAGGACATCAGTGTCGTGCCGCGGAGCCTGGAGGACTACGGCAACCGGTTTGCACGCGTGGAGACCCTCAAGCGCCTGTTCAAGGGAGAGATCAATATCCGGGCGGCGCTCCGTAACATGATCGTCGCCATGAGTAGGCGCATCTCCTTCCGGATCGCGCCGCTGCTGATGCATTTGCCGGGACGAAGCACCGTCGCCAGGGAAGTGAAGCGTTCATTTGCGCATTATCATCAGAAAAGCATTCCCGTGACTGTGATGTACAGCGAGCGTGACGTCGGGTTGGAGCATCTCTATTTTCATTTCGGCGCCAATGGACGACGCATTTCGCGCTATGAAAATGTCGAACTGATCATGATGCCGCAGACCGATCATAATCTCACGCCGGCGCGCGCGCGCCGCCGGTTGTTCGACGAGATCTTCAAGCTGGCAAAGAGGGCATGAAGCCAGTCCGGTTTACCCGGCCTGGCGGTTCAGCCCAGTATATCATTGTAAAGTGCGACGTAGCTGTCGCCGACGCTGTTCCATGAATAGGCTTCGCTCTGAGCGATGAGCGTGGCACGGGTCTGCGCCGGATCGGCTGAAAGCCTGCCCCACGCAGCCAGCATAATCGTTGCGGCAGCGGAGGGACTGGAAAAGTCCGCAAGGCTGATGAGGTCGTGTTTGCCCGCCAGCGCCTGGTAGGCGGTGTTTTCCTGCAAGACCGGAAGAAGCCCCGCACTCATCGCTTCAATGGCAACGAGGCCGAAACCCTCGTATTCGGAGGCGGACGCGAAAAAGCTGGCGCCGGAAATCACCCGGCAGATTTCTTCGTTGCTCAATCCTGTAAGCAGCCTGACGTGACCTGCAAGGCCTCGATCCCCGATCATCCGGGTGAGGTCGCTGTTTGACAGGTCGGATGGCACGCCGATGATCTCCAGCCGCCAATCCGGTTCTCGATCGACCAGCGCCCGCATCATGCCGATCAGGCGATCGAGCCGTTTGTTGGATGAGAACCGTCCGATTGTCACAATCCGTTTTGTCGGTACGGGTGAGGCCTGGTCCTGAAACTTGTCCGTATCAGCACCGTTTTCGATCAAGCGCAGGTTGGCGCGGCTGATCGGCGTGAATGTCTCGACGTCCGAGCGACTGCAGCCTACCAGGTATCGGTAGCGCCGCGATGAAAATCGCGTGAGCGTATTGAACCACAGGCTTTTGATCGCAGCGAAGCGACGTGTGTGGAAGAAGCCGCCATGGGTGGTGGCGATCATCGGCTTGCGATGCAATAGCTTGGTCAGCGCAAGGAAATCATAGAAAAAATCGACTGCATGCACATGTACCAGGTCGGCATCGCCGATATGTCGCAGCACCGAAGGTGCGATCGGATAGCGGGTCGACCCCTTCCAGGGAATGCGAGCCACCTCGATCCCCTCGATCGTCTCACGGTCGCTGAGCGGTAGCGAGGGATCCGCAAAAAGCGAATCCAGGGTCACGACGCGGACGCGATATCCTCGCCGGATGAGTTGTCTGCTGAGGTTGAAAACCACATCCTCCAACCCCCCGCGATTTGGCAGAAACTGACGGACGACCTGCACCACCAGCGGCGAAGCGCTTGTGCCGGACATCTTTGCCGAATTGCGGTCGACGGTAGTGTGCATTGAAAATCCAGTTGTTGTAGGCTGGGATGCCGGCTGTGCTCGGGGCGGTGATAATGGCGTCGAGGCCGTTAAGATCGCGTTTATCGAGGTTGAGAGCGCTATCGCTGGTTGGCCGCAGGCGGATTAATAAAGCTGTAAGTTCACTGGGTGTTCACCATGTGATGAGACATTGACACGGTGTCGTGCGGTCATCTTTTGGGATGGGCGCCTCAAACAAATAAACAAGAAGATGAAATCGGCAGGGCTTTCGCAATGGACGTCTTTCAGTTGCCGGGCATATTGCGGAAGCGCTGGATCTATGTTCTGGCGCCGACAATTCTGTTCGTGGCGTTCGCGCTAGCATACGTGGTTGTCGTCAAGCCGACGATCCCCGTGACTACAGACATTCTCATCGATCCGCAGGGGCTTATCGCCGAAAAGAGTGATCTCGTGCCCGCCGCTTCGTCGGCTGGCAATCAGGATTCGGCTGTCCTCGAAAGCCAGATCTATGTGATGCAATCGAGCGAAATTCTTGACGTCGTTGTCGACAAGCTCGATCTCACCAAGGATGGCTTTCTGTTTAGGGGCAACCTTGCCAACAAGGATTTCGCCCGTACCGCAACCGTAACGGCATTGCAGAAGCATCTCAGCATCGAGCGCGCGGGGCAATCCTTCGTGCTCACCCTCACGGTCAAACATAGCGACCCGGCCAAGGGTGCCGAGATCGCCAACGCAATTGCTTCCGTCTATCTGAAGAAAGATCACGAAGCACGCAACGATGCATCGAGCCGTGCCAGCGGCGCCTTCGAGCTCCAGGCCGAAACACTTGCCGCACGCGTTCGAAAGGCGGAAACGGAGCTAGAAGCCTTCAAAGCGGCACATGATCTGGTGTCTACCGGCCAGCAAGGCCTGGTCATCGACCAGCAGCTCGAAGGCGTCAACAAGCAGCTGATCGCTGCGCGCACGGATCTCGGCGTGAAACGGTCGAGCTACGAGCAGGCGCGCTCGCTGACTGCCGGGTCTGTACAGGATGGGGCTATTCCTGAAGCCCTCGCATCAACAGCGCTCGGCAGCATGCGCGCGCGCTATGCAGACATGGTCGCGAACATGAACGAACTTGCTTCGTCTTTGGGAGCAAGCCATCCGCGGATGATCGCGGCGCGCTCTCAGGTCGCTGGCATGCGTCAGTCCATTGAACAGGAACTCGCCCGCATTCGGCAATCGTTGCAAAGCGGCATGGAGCGGGCGGAGGGCAACGTTAGAGCTCTCGAAGCCAGGCTTTCGGAATTGACCAGGTCCAGCCTCGATACGTCAGAAGCCGGTATCAAGGCACGCCAGTTGCAGAGCGAGGTCGATACGCTGCGGGCGCTCTACAAGGCGTTTCTGGCCCGTTCGGAAGAACTGGGGCAAGGCGATGCCGTCAACGTCAACAATTCCCGCGTCATCTCCAAGGCCGTCGGGGTCGGCGGCTCCGGAATGCTCGCCAAGCTGATGGTTCTGGTCGCAGCGACCCTGTTCGGTATTGCGGCCGGTTGCGGCTTGGCGGTCGCACGGGAATTGCTCGGTCGCATGTTAACACGACCTGGCACAGATATGCCGGTGGCAGATAGCGAACCCGTTGGTGTTGCCAGCAAGCCGATTGCCAACGAAGGCGATCCCGGACCGCTCTCGATGCGAAGCCTGCCAATCGCGGTGGACCTGTTGCTGCATCTGCACCAGCCGGACCAGACGTCGACCATCGTCCTGCTTTCGCTCGACAATGACAAGCCGTCGCCAAGCATTTTGCCGAGGCTCGCTGATGCCCTCTACCGCCACTCCAAGGACGTGCTCTATTCCTCCGGTGAGGGAGCCGATCTCAGCGACCGGCGCCATGCGGTCGACGCGCCACTCGGCGATGTCCTCAAGTTCCGTCGCCTGTCGCCGATTCCCGAGCACCCGGCAGATAGCTCCGCTCCAACGTTCCGGAACTCTACCAGCCGCCGCAAGACGGCCGACTACGTATTGATCGACGCAAGTGGCGGCGAGGCAAGCCGTCATCTCGACGAGCTGCTCGCGGAGGCCAGCGGTATCCTCATACTCGCCGACCAGCATGATGGCCAGAAGAAGATCGATGCCTTCATCAAGTCGCTGGCGCCTTTCGAGGACAGGATGCTCGGCACACTGATCGTCGATAAGACGACCTGACCATGGCGCTCGCGGGCGACAGCATCGCGCACGCGTTCGCTCCGGACGCTTCCGAGAGCATGCTGGTACGCTTTTGCGGATGGCGGCAATCGCAAGCGTACTCGCCGGCCTGACTTTCAATCTGGTGCTGTGTTTCGTCAACACGCGCTTCATGGGCATCAGCGACAGCCATGTGATGTTGATGGAAATGGCAGTAACCGGTACCGCCTTCCTGGCGGCGCTGGATCGCAGGGTAGGGCTCTACGTGTTCCTCGCGATCTTCCTGACCTATATGTTCTTTCTGTTCGCCCGGCCGACTTCCCCCAAACGCAGGGGTTCTGGAAAAGAGTATTTGGCGGCAGGAACAAGCAGTTGAACGAAGACCCCTCAATTCAGCGACGGGCAGTTCTTTCCCTCGGCTGAAAAATCGCTGAGAGCCGGCTTAAGGGCTGCAAGTTGTGGCCGATCGCCTTCGGCCGTCGGCTGAATATTGAGCTCTTCCGTTGCCGGCCACCAGTCACCGGCGACCCAGTAGGTCCAGCCGGTCCACACGTCCTTGTTATCCTCGGTCACATCGACCATGCCCTTGAGCGCATCGATACAGCGCACCTTGCCGCCAGGCGCGCCGAATTCACCGAGAAATCCGCGGAAACCATGCTCGCGCAGCCAAAGCGTGAAGCTCTTGAGTGCATCGACCGCATCGTCCGAGCGCGAGCAGTTGTTCTTCGTGCCGGAAAAGTCGTCATCGAGATATTGGTGAACCTCGAAGGCAAAATTCTTGCCGGGATCCTCGAACCGCGCCATCGCCACGCCGTTGGGTTCGCCGTAGATCGGCTGCATCCAGCTGTGGGCGCCGGTCCAGGCGGTGCCCGGCACCAGTATGAGATTGTCGGCGCCGGCCTTGCCGCGAATTGCCGCGGTTGCCTGGTTGGCGGCATTGAGCCATTGGGCTATCGGGATTTTTGCCGGCTCGTTCATCAATCCGAAGATCACGTCGTGCTCGTTGGCGTAGAGTTTGGCAAGCCGGGCCCAGAAGTCGCCGAACGCGGCATCCGGAACGAGTTCGCTGCCGACGAGGTGGCCATTGTAGCGGGCGTAGTTGTGTGGGTCGAGAATGATCCGCATGCGATGGGCGCGGATCCTTTCGACAGCCTCCTTGAGCCGGCCGACTTCATCCTTGTCCAGCGGCTGCATGAGTTTCGGCTGAAGGCGCTCCCACATGAATGGCAGCCGAACAGTATCGAAGCCCTTTGACGCGAAATAGGCAACGGTCTCCTCGGAAGGCCAGGTATAGTCCTTGTTGATCTTGCCGCCGGGCTTGCCGAACTCCGCGCCGGAAAGGTTGATGCCGCGGAAACAGGGTGTGGCGGCCGTTGCCTGTGCAAACGTCGATCCACTCATTGCAAGCGCAACGCCTGCTGTGAGTGCTGCCTTCAGAATCTTTCGCGTCTTCTGTGTCATGAGATACTTACTCGAATTAATATTGCGGCGCGCTATCTCTCGAAAATCACCGGACTATGGCTTGAAATTGTTAATTTCCCGACGTGAGGTCAACTCGCAGATTGTTCAGATGCTGATGGCTGTAGCAACTCCTAGATAACGGATGACACCCTCCGGTTTATTGCCGGCGGTTGCAGAAAAACTTGCGATCCGGACCATTTTTTCTTGCCCCGGCGCCAGATGGAACCAATTGTCGTCGGGCAGCCACCCGGGAACCGCGATATTGACCGATTGTGCGAGCCTGTCGGTGGAGAGCGCGATCACCCAATCGCCGTCCCGGCGATCAAGGCTTGCAGTAATGTTTGCCTCATGCATCGCTGCCGGCCGACCCTTGGGGTAGTGGAACGCCGAAGCGATTTCCGCACCTGTTTCCAGGTCTTTCAGGGTCGCGACCGTTACGTCATGGGCGGCTGGCCCGAAGCGGAAGGCGTAATTGGTATCGAAGAATGCACCGAACAGTTCCGTTGCCGGGATGCTTATCGTACCGCGCGGGGCAAGCTCGATCTCTATGGAGCCCGCCACGACTTGCGTGGCGCCGTCCCGCAGGCATCTGACCGTAAGCAAAAGCGGTACTGGATGCTGGCTTTCGTTGATCACATGCACATCAAGTCCGCTTGTGCCCTCATCGCTGAGCAGCACCTGCACGGGTTTAAACGCTCGGCGAAGCCCATGCCAGACCGGCTTCGGCAAGCCGGTGGAATCGATCACGCCCCAACCTGCCCCTGGCAGAAGATCCTGCAACGTCCAGACCAGCGCCCCCGCGGTCTGCGATCCCGGCCGGCGCCATTCCCCATAGGTCGCTTCGGCGACTTCCACCGTGGTGGCGCGCGAGAAATCCAGATAACGCGCCGGGTCTTCGCGCCTCAGCCGTGCAGGCTCGAAGCCGTAGAGTTCAGTCAGATAGTGGTCGCGAATGTCTTCGAAATCCCAGGATGCACTCCGGTCTCTGGGCACGCGCGCTTTCCAACGCGGATGATGGACCGCCGGAACAGGCAGATGCGTATCCAGCGTCACCTGCTCCGGAACGTGGGCGAAGGCGAGGCTTTCAGCCGCGAAGCGCACGTTGGCGCGCCTTGCATCGTCCAGCGGCCGGCAATAGGCGCCGACACCGTAGTAATGCGTCACCGATTGATTGGGCGAAAACGGCATGGCTCCGCCGAAGGGCGAATTGGGGATGTAGATCACGTCAGGCCGATAGCTGTCGTAGATCGCCGGCAGGATTTCCTCGGTCAGCGGCCCGGTCCAGAATTTCTTCGGCATGCCCAGCATGGCTGCCTGCTGGTAGATTTCCGAACCGCCGCACAGCACGGTCAGCGACGGCGAACCCTGGATGCTCTTCAGAAGGTCCGAGGCTTCGCGCTCCACCAACTCGACCCAATCGGCATTCGATGCCGGGTAGTCGAAGTTGGCGAACATGAAGTCCTGCCAGACCATCAGCCCCAGCTCGTCGCAGATCGCGAAGAATTCGGATGTTTCGTAGGTCATGGTGCCGCCGATGCGGACCATGTTCATGCCGGCGTCGCGGGCACGTTCGAGCCATGGCCGGTAATCTTCGCCACCACCGGGCAGGCGGACGATATCGGCATTGGTCCAGACGGCGCCACGGCAGAAGATCGGCACGGAATTGATCTCGATGGCAAAGCCCTTGCCGTCCGGTCCCTGGTCGAGCGAGATGTTGCGGAAGCCGATGCGGGCGAGCACGTGGCTGACATTGTCGATCACCAGCGCTGCTGGGAAAATGGCCGGCTCGCCATGGGTATGCGGCCACCACGGCTTGACATCTGGAACCTCGAGATGCGCCCGCAAGCGTCCATCAGCCGATATGGTGACGGGAACGGTGTGACCGGCACAACTGACCTTCAGGTCTCCGGCGCGGCCGGAAAAGCCGAACGAGACATCGAGGATACCGTTGCCGTCCGTATCGATCGCGGTTTGGATGCGGAGGTCGTCGATCTCGACCTCGCTGTGGCGCACGAGATGGATAGCTCTGAAGGGACCGATGGCTTCGACATCGGGGCACCAGCCGGGCATATGGCCAAGCAGCGTGGCGCGCACCAGCCGCATGCCGGGTGGCGTGATCATCTGCGGCCGCCAGCGGGCGCGCGGTCCTTGCACTGCAAGGTGTGGATTGAGCGCCCTAAAGCAGATGGCCAGCTGGTCGGAGCCGGTGAGGGCGATGGGGATATCGTGGCTGATGAACTGGCTGACGCTTTCGAGCACCCGCTCGCCGTTTAGATAGACCTCGGCGATGGTGGCCAGCCCGTCAAATTGCAGGCGACCCGGCCCCGGGCGCTCACCCTCGATGGCGGCGAGATACCAGTAGTCGCAGTCGTTGAGGCTGGCCGGGTTGGCCCGGTCGAATTTGCCTGAACGTTCCAGGGCCTGAGCCACCGTGCCGGGCACCGGCGCGGCAATGGTGCGAGCGGAGGCGGGGATATCTGCCGGCAGCGCATAGGCGCCCGCTTCGGAAACGACCAGCGCCCAGTCCCCTGCCAGAGAGTGTTTCGTCTGAAGTCCGGCTGACGTTCCGTTCATATCGATCCTTCTCTCATGAAATCGATCACCCCGCATACGCCGGGATGATCGTGAAAAGGCCGAGATCGTATCAACTCAGTTGATTCGGCTGTGCAATATCCCTGCAAGTTGATCCCATCCTTCGATGGCAGGATCAAGCGCCGTGGCGAGCGGTTCGAACTTCTTGCGGGTCAGCGCGCGCGCGAGCTGAAATTGCGCCGTCTTGGCCGCTGTTGCAATCTGCAACGCGGCATCGGCAGCGGTTGTCAATTCGCCCTCGGGCGACAGCCACTGGAAATGGCTTGCCGCCAGTTCGAAATTCGCCCCCAACTGCCGAAGGGTGTTGAAGGCATATTTGTGAAAATATTCGAACGGGCGTTCTGCCAGCGCTTGTGCCTGTTCCGGAAAGTGGCGCGCAAACGCTGCGACCGGGTTTTCCTTGGGCATTCGTCTTATATGGCGCTCCAGCAGGGTTTCGGCGGAGGTGCGCAACTGGCTTTGGTCAAGAGGTCGGTCCGGGAACTTGGCGAATTCCGTATAGGGCAGGAAGGGTGGTCCGCCCGCGGGATATAGCCGCCCGAGCAGCCCGTCGAAATCCTCGCCCTTCAGCTGGAAAAACCCGCCATTGTGGAAATAGTCGATTTCCTTGTCCCGCTCCGAAATCCGGTTGATGCCGACCGTGGTCTTGCCGTGTTCGGTGCGATAGGCAACGCCCTGCGTATCAGGCATGTAAAAGCTGTCCATCTCCACCAGGCAGAGCCGGCCACGGCCGATCTGTTCTGCGACATGCGCCTCGACCTTGTCGAAGATCGCAAGTTCCATCACGCGGATGTCGTAGAGCGTCTCGAGATCGTCGAGCGGCACCTTGAAGAAGGTGAATTGATCGCCCTCGAAATCCTGAGTGACGGTAAAACCCAGCATCGCCTCCGGCGCGAGGCCCCGCGCATTGAGGACCTCGATCCACAGATCGACATAGCAATTGGTCTCCGGCCAGATCCGCTCGGGATTGTGCAGCCGATGAGGCTGATAATCCCGGGGATCCAGGAGCGGGAATACGGCAGTGGTCATGGGTCTGGTCTCAGCCCCACAGCGTCTTGCGAACCGCGTCCGGCCAGAGCGCCACGTCCAGGCCATGATGGGCAAACAGCGCCAGCGCGATGCGTTCGAGGCCGAAGCCCACGCAAGCGGTGTGGGCAACGCTGCCATCCTCGAGGTTGAGGTCCCATTTGGCGCCGAAGGCGTCCTGATGGTAGTTGAAGCTCATGCAGGCCGTCTTGTTGGCCGTCGAGGTGACCGGGATCAGCAGTTCGAACTTGAGGTTCTGGTCGCGCTGGTTGTTGGCCAGCAGACGGCCGGCGCGGCCGAAGAACGGGTCGTTGGCAATGTCGATCTCGACGTCGAGGCCGACGAGCTTCATCATCTCGACGCCGCGATCCATCCACGTCTGGCGGAATTCGGTGACGTGATGCTCCGTGCCCATGCAGACATATTCGCGCATGCGGAACATCTGCTGGCGGGCCGGATCCTTCGAAGGCTCGTGGCGGAAGCAATAGGACTGGAGATCGTAGAGACCGCCAGTCATGGCGATCGGGCCGCGTTTGGCAATCGTCGGATAGAGCGGGTAGCAGGCTGCGGGCGTCAGCGCGATGTCGGTCGACTTCTGCTCCTTCGTCCAGTCTCCGCCTTCCTCCATGCATTTCAGCAGGCTCATGTGGTCATGGTCATGGCCGCAGAAGGAGTGAACGGTGCCCGCGAGCTGCGGGAAGCTCTTCATGTAACCGCTTTTTTCGAAGTAGGCCATGTTCATGCCGGGTGGGAATCGGATGGCTTCGGCGCCATCGGCGCTGCCGAAACGGTCAACCAGGCGCTCGAAAGCGGCAATCACGTCTTCGAACTGGCCGGAGCGGCCATATAGACCATCAACGCCGGTTTCGATCAGCAGGCCGGACTCGAAGAGCCGGTCGAGAAGGGAGACTTGCATATCCATAGTGGTTTTACCCCAAAAGACTAGTGTCCTGCTTGTGGATCAGGAGCATGTTGGACGTATTTCCGAGAATCCGGTCGTTCGAAATCATGAGTTGGGCAGAATGCGCATCGCGAAGATGCCGCCCGAGACTGAAAGGTGTGCCGTTCTTGTATCCCATGATGCCGCAGATCAGCATCGCGTGATTGATGATGGTGAGGATCGTCTCCGAAGACGCAATCTTGACGTTGTTCATCGCCACGGCGAAGGCGACGGACGACAGCTTGTCCTCGTCGCGCCGGGCCTCGTCGTAAGCCTTGATGGCAGCCACGACGTTGGACTTCATCATCTGCAGAAGATTTGAAACTTCTGCCAGGCGGATGGCGCCGGGCGGCACCTGGCCGGGCGACTTGCGGGCCGCTGCACGAACAAAGGCTTGTGCGCGTGCTACTGCATCGACGGCGATGCCGTACCAGACGCCGCTCCAGAGAATATGGGAATTTGCTAGCATCGATTGCGCCGCGATCTCGGCAAATGCTTTCGGAAAGATCTGGGCGGCCGGTGCTTCGCCCTTGAATAGAAAACCTTCCGAGCAGGTGCCGCGCATGCCGAGCGTATCCCAGTCGTGGGTCTTTTCGAGCGTGTATTGATCGCGGAGGAAGGCAGTCATCACCTGGTCTGTGGATGCCGCATCCTTGTGGGCGCGGGAGGTGATCAGGATAGCATCGGCTTTGGCGCCGTAGGAAATGACCGTGGCATCCTTGGTCAGACGGCAGATATCGCCCTCGATTTCTACCGCGCAAATCGAGTTGCGCAGGTTGCCGCCGATGCCGCCTTCGGTCGTCGCCGAGCCGAGAAGCAGCTGATTGGCGACGATGCTGCGCATGAAGTCGCAGTGCCAGTCGCTGTTGTTGCCATGCTCGACCAGGCTCGAGAGCTTGATGTGGTGCATGGCGAAGATCATCGCGCTCGATGCGCAGGCCTGTGCAATGATCGAGCAAAGCTCGGCGATCTCGCCGGTCGAGGCGCCTTCTCCGCCCAGATCGGCGGGGATCTGGATGGAGAGCAACCGTTCGGCCTTCATGGCATCGACGGCTTCGTCGGGAAAACGGCCCTTGTCGTCCACGCAATCGGCATAGGCTTTCGCCACCGAAGCGACGCGCTGGGCACGGTCTGTCAGGCTACCTGTTGCCAGATTGACGGGGATGTTCATCAGGCGACCTTCCTGTCCTCGATGATGGAATTGACCGTGCGCTCGATGGCTTCGATGCTCTGGAAAGACTTCCGGTTGAGCAGGCTGTCGGGGAACTCGATGTCGAAATTCTCCTCGATGGCCAACATCAGCTGAACGGATGCAAAGGACGAAAGGCCGGCAGCATAGAGATCGGCGCTGTCAGCAAGATCGTCCACAGTCACCGGCAAGCCAGCGTGTTTTTTCAAAAGCTCGCGAATATTCGTGCTCATCCCTGTACTCCTTCAAATTATCAGCGCTTCCGGATTTTCATTCCGGATTGGCACAGACCATAGGGAAAAGGGTCTAAGAATTAACTAAATCTATTGGTTAAGCATCGGTAATGCGTGAATTGCAAGTTGCATATACTAACTTAGGAAAACATTTACTATCCGCAGTGCGTCACTTGAACTGCATCGGAACCGACATCGGCCAGCTCTTGCGTTTGGCCTCGGCCGGGATTGCGGGGAAGGGCGCGGCACCGCTGACGATCTTCAAGGCCGCGCTATCGATCTTTTCCTTGCCGGAGCTATGGGCAATCCGCAAGCCCGAGACACTGCCGTCGGCCGTGATCGTGAATGCCACAGTGACATTTCCCTTGCCCGGGTTGCGGATGCGACTCTTTGCCCGCATCAGCTTTTTCCGGATTACACCCGCATAATTTGAACGTGCAGCATTGCCGATCTCGCGGTTATCAGAATCGCCACGGGAATTGTCGCTTGCCGTTTCGCCTTTCCTGCGCGCGTCGACGTCGCCCTTCCTGGCCGTCACGGATGCGTCGCCCTGATTGCCCTTTTTCTTTTTTGCCTTATCGACAGGCTTTTCCTGCTTCTTGACGTCTTTCTTGGGTTTTTCCTTTTGCGGCTCCTGCTTCTTGAGGTCCGGCTTTTTCTCGACGGTTTTGGCTTCTTCGGGTTTTCTGGGTTCGACAGGTTTCGGCTTGGCCTCATCCTTGACGGGTTCAGGAACGGTCGCCGATATATCTTTTTCCGGCTGCTGCACGGTCTTTTCTTCGACCACGGGCTTGGCGACCATCTCGGTTTTGGTAACGGCAGTATCGCGGGCTACGAGGATATCGGGAACGGCCGCACCGAGCTGCGGCATCGGCAGGTCTTTCAGGATTTCTGCGGCCTGCGGCAGAACGTTCTTCACCACTTCAGGCTGCTTGACTGGTTCGGGCTGTTTGTCGACGGGCTTTTCTATCGGTTCTTCAGCTTCTTCCTTCTGGCCTGCGGACACTGCGGCAGCATCGGCTTCGCCCTCGATGACCACGCTGATGACTGTCACGCCTTCGACCAGCGTATCCTCGTCCGGCAGCGTCACGGCGACATAGCTGACGGCAAGCGCCATCACGGCATGCAGAAGCACTGACAGACCGAAGCCGCTGCGCAGCAATCTGTGGGCAAGTTTCCGCGACGATTGGGGGATCTCGCTTGCAACGGTCGGAACGTCCTGATGCAGGGGCACGTGCTCGCCCGGCGAGCACGGAAAGGTTTCCATCCCCGTCTCGGAGCCCAGATACTGGGAAATCCCGTCGTCCTTTGCAAAGGAACAGCGAGGGACATCCCTGAAGTGATGCGAAAAGATGGCGCGCGCCGCGTCGTTGGAATTGGCCGGCTCGAACCGCAATTCCCGTAGATTGACCACGTTGTCGCCGGCGGGTTCCAAACTCAGCCCTCGCCCAGATGTGGCTGGCGCATTCTTCCGGTCAGAGGTTTTTGCATGACGGACTCCGTGTTCATTCGGGTCGCCCGGCTTCGTCAAAATCTTTCAACAAAATTAAAGTCGACTATTCCAGACAGGTATTGCATCAATAATGAAATATGAGTAACGAAGTCAACAATGAATACCACCAGTGAACAGGGAAAGCGGCATGATGGCGGCGGAAGACATAACCGCTCAGGCTCAGCAAACCGGAACAGCCAGCGCTGATGTAGCGCGCCTTCCGGAATACGATACGCGCTCCCTTTTCGATGGTGCGCGCGAAATCGTCATCCATCACGCCGGGGCGGCGTACAGGATGAAGATCACCAAACAGGGAAAACTTATTCTCAACAAATGACCCAGGTATATGACCGAGGGAAGGGATACTGAAAATGACTGCAAAGACACCGGCTGAAATCCGCGCATACCGCGCAGAAAACCCCAAGATGCGCGAGCGCGATATCGCTGCCAATCTCGGCGTGTCGGAAGCTGCACTGGTTGCTGCCGAGTGCGGAATTTCCGTTATCCGTATCGATGCCAATCCGAACCGGCTGCTTGAGCGTGCGCCCGAACTCGGTGAGGTCATGGCACTCAGCCGCAACGAAAGCGCTGTGCATGAAAAGATCGGTGTCTATGAAAATATCCAGATCGGTGAAAAGACGTCGCTGACGCTTGGCGAAAACATCGACCTGCGTATCTTCAACTGGGTCTGGGCGCATGCATTTGCCGTCACCAAGACCGATGGGGAGACGGTGCGCCGCAGCCTGCAGTACTTCGACAAGTCTGGCGAGGCAGTCCACAAGGTCCATCTACGCCCAGCGTCGAACCTCGAAGCTTATGAGAAGATTGTTGCCGATTTCCGTCTGGAGGACCAGAGCCAGGAATTCGTCGCAGAGGCGTTCACCAAGCTTGCTTCGGGCCGCAAGGAAGGCTTCGATGTCGATGAGCTGCGCAGTTCCTGGAGCAAGATGACCGATACGCATGAGTTCTTCGGTATGCTGAAGAAGCTCGACATCGATCGCCAGGCTGCCGTCCAGCATGTGGGTAACGATTTCGCCTGGCAGCTTGCCGACGGCGCCGCCGAGGAGTTCTTCCGCAAGGCCGCCGAAACCCAGATCAACCTGATGTGCTTTGTCGCCAATCGCGGCATCGTGCAGATCCATACCGGTCCGGTCAGCAACATCCAGCCGATGGGCCCATGGGTCAATGTCATGGATCCGACCTTCCACCTGCACCTTCGTGCCGATCACATCGCCGAAGCCTGGGCCGTGCGCAAGCCGACCAAGGACGGGCATGTCACTTCAGTTGAAGCCTATGACAAGAACGGTGAAATGATCATCCAGTTCTTTGGCAAGCGCAAGGAAGGCAATGTCGAGATGGCCGAGTGGCGGTCGCTGGTCGAAGGGCTCGCCGTCCGCACTGCAGTCGCTGCTTGAGAGGCTGAAAGATGATGATGATGACCTTGAGCCGCCGCGCCTTGATGGCGCTGGCGGCGGTGTCCGCGCTTGCAACGTCTGCCGCTCTTGCCGAAGGGCAAAAGCCGGTCGACACGTCCCGGCTGGTATCGATCGGCGGCGCCGTGACGGAGATCGTCTATGCGCTCGGCGAGGGCGACAAATTGATCGCCCGCGATTCCACCAGCTTCTATCCCCATGAGGCGATGAAGCTCCCGGATGTCGGTTACATGCGGGCGCTGTCGCCGGAAGGCGTGCTCTCGGTCAACCCATCGGCAATCCTGATGATCCAGGGCAGCGGCCCCAAGGAGACGCTCGATGTGCTTTCCAAGGCATCGGTGCCGCTGGTGACGATCCCGGAAGGCTATGACAAGGATGCCATCATCGCCAAGATCAAGGCCGTCGGTACGGCCCTGAATGTCGAAGACAAAGCCGACGACCTCGCTGCCAAGGTTGCTGCCGATGTCGATGTTGCACAAGCTTCCGCGGCAAAGATCCCTGAAGACAAGCGCAAGCGCGTGCTTTTCGTTCTCACCATGCAGAACGGCAAGATCATGGCAGCGGGTCAGCACACCGCGGCCGATGGCATCCTGAAAATGTCGGGCGCAATCAACGCCACCGCCGCATTCCATGGCTACAAGCCGCTCAACGACGAGACGATCATCGAGGCAAAGCCGGATGTCATCCTGATGATGCGTGACAACGGGCCGGGCGTATCGGATGCCGAAGTGCTCGCCAATCCTGCGATCGCATTGACGCCGGCTGGCAAGAACAGGGCATTGATCCGTCAAAGCGGAATGACGCTCCTGGGATTTGGACCGCGCACGGCGGAGGCAATCCGCGAGCTTTCAAAAGCACTTTACGGCGGCTAGTCTGATGACATTGCAGATGGAGCTGAAGGAGGGTGGCATTCCGACGTCGCGACGCACAGGCGGAATGCTGGGTTCTGCCGCTGGGCCGACTGTCGGCCTCATCGGGCTGGCCGTGCTTTCATTGGTTGTGCTGGTGGCTTCGACAGCCACCGGCGCAAGCACCGCCTCGGTATTCGCAGTCCTTCGCTCCTATTTGCTCGACACATCCGGTGACAGTGCCGGCACGATGTTGCGGGACAGGATCGTCATCCTTGAAATCAGAATGCCGCGCGCCGTGCTCGGCTTTCTGACGGGTGCGGCCCTGGCCGTATCGGGTGCGGTCATGCAGGGCCTGTTCCGCAATCCGCTCGCCGATCCCGGGGTCGTGGGGGTCTCTTCCGGGGCAAGCCTCGGGGCGGTCAGCTGCATTGTCTTCGGGCCAACCGTGCTTGCACCGTTCATGATGCTGTTCGGCATCTTCGCGTTGCCGGTGGCCGCTTTCATCGGCGGTCTGGCGGTAACGCTGATCCTCTACAAGTTGTCCTCGCGCGATGGCGAAACCCAGATCGGCACGCTGCTGATCGCGGGTATTGCGGTGTCGGCGCTGGCAATGGCGATTACCGGCCTTCTGATCTACATGGCTGATGACCGGCAGTTGCGCGACATCACATTCTGGAGCCTCGGTTCGCTGGCCGGTTCGACCTGGAGCAAGGCCGGCATTGCGGCGCTGGTTATTCTTCCTGCGCTGCTGGTGGTACCGTTTCTCGGTCGTGGCCTGAACGCGTTTACGCTCGGCGAAGCTGCGGCGTTCCACATGGGCATCCCCGTCGAGCGCTTCAAGCGCGTGGCGATCCTGCTGGTCGCGGCGGCTACCGGTGTATCGGTGGCTTTCAGCGGCGGCATCGTCTTTGTCGGCATCATCGTGCCGCATCTGATCCGCCTGACGGCGGGGCCGGACCACCGCTTCCTGCTGCCGGCTTCCGTATTGCTGGGCGGCAGCCTGCTGCTCGCCGCCGACATGGTGGCGCGCGTCATCGTCGCGCCGGCCGAACTGCCGATCGGGATCCTGACGGCGCTGATCGGCTCGCCCTTCTTCCTCTGGATCCTGTTCAAGGGCCGTTCCGGCCGGATCATGTAAGCGAGATACCATGATAGAACTCGACAACGTATCGATCTCGCTTGCCGGCCGTGAGGTCGTAAAGGCCTTGTCCTTTTCTGCCGCGCCGGGCCAGTTGACTGCCATCATCGGTCCCAACGGGTCCGGCAAGACCACAACGCTGAGGGCGCTTTCCGGTGAACGCGACTATCGCGGGCGCATCGGTTTTGGCGGACGTGATCTCAAATCGTTCAGTGCTCACGAGCTCGCGATGGATCGGGCCGTGCTGGCCCAGTCGATCAGCCTCGGCTTTCCTTTCAAGGTTCGCGAGATCCTTGAAATGGGCGTCGTCGCCGGCGATATCCACAGCCGGCAGGAAGCCGAAAGGGTCATGGCCGAGGCGCTGGAACGCGTCGATCTCAAGGGCTTCGAGAACCGTATCGCCACCGCACTTTCCGGTGGCGAGCAGGCGCGCATGCACATGGCCCGGGTTCTCTGCCAGATCTCCAGCCCGGTGTTGGACGCGCGCGCGCGCTGGCTGTTTCTCGACGAGCCTGTGGCAAGCCTCGACATCAAGCACCAGCTCTCGATCATGCGGCTCGCATACGATTTCGCCCGCCGGGGCGGCGGCGTCCTCGCCGTCATGCACGATCTCAACCTCACTTCCATGTTCGCCGACAAGGTCATCATGCTGCGCGACGGAAAGTGCCACGCGACGGGCGCGCCGGAAGACGTGTTCACCGAGGCCAATCTCGAGGCGGTGTATGGTTGCCCGATTTCGGTATCGCGCGATGCCGCGACGGGCCAACTCCGGATCTACCCCTCCCAGACAGCAGCCTGAATTTACAAGCAGATAAACGCGAAAAGCCCGCGAAACCAATCGCGGGCTTTTGCAGTTATTTGCGCGTGCTGGCCTTAGAGCAGGTGGAAGTCGCTCTGGTGCAACTGGGAAATATTGACGCCGACCAGGGTAACGCTGCCGCCGTCGTAGGAAATGACGGTGTTGCTGCCCGTCTGGACGGCATGGTCGATGACGTCGGCGTAGGAATCGAAGAGGCCCTTCTGGAACTCGATCACGTCCTTGCCAGCCTTGCCGGCGGCAAAATCCGTGATCCGGTCATTGCCGTGGTTCTTGGCGAAATAGAACGTGTCGGCACCTGCGCCGCCCGTAAGGACGTCGTTGCCGAGGCCACCGATCAGGCGATCATTGCCGCCTCCGGCGTTGAGCTTGTCGTTGCCAGCTGCGCCGTTGAGTTTATCGGCGTGACCGTAGCTGGTGAAGACGTCGCTGCCGGACGATCCCTTGAACACGATATCGTCGCTCTTGAGAAGCTTGATCAGGCTTGCCGTGTTGGCATCCATGATGTCGCCCATCACGGAGCCGTCTTTGCTGTCGGTCGCGTAGTTCTTGGCAAAGCCGGAGATCGTGATGTCTTTGCTGTTGGTGTAGGTCTCCTTGGCGCTGTTGTAGACAGTGTCAACGCCGAACGTGATCGACTTTAGCTTGCCGCCAATGACGTGCGTGGGAAGATCGTAGTTGAAGTACGAAGAAGACTGAAACAGCACGCTCGTGCCGCCACCGGTATCGCTGTCGGTCGTGACATAACCGCGGCCGCGCATCGGATTGTTCGGGTCCGCCGGGTTGAAGCCGCCGCGCTCAGTCGATTCGAACGTGTTGGCGAAGGATTTGAGGTAGCTGGTGAAATTGACGCCCTTGCCGTCGCCGTTTGCGTCTTTGACGCTGATCTGCAGTGCCACGTTAATTTCCTTTCATTCCCAAACTTGAGTGTTTGAGTTAGGTATTTAACATGACTAAATATGTCAAGATATAGTGGGCGGGTTTTCCTGAAATTTGAATGGTGCCGCCATAGCTTCGGAATCTGAGATCGGCGGCTTTGACCGCAAAAAGAGTCAGCAATTGTCGAAGTCGATCTTGCAGGCAGGATTGCGCCAAAGCCCTGACCCGTTCCTCTGGGCGTCCAGCTGGATCTCCGCGAGAGGGCCTTCACCGTCGGCTCGGCCATACCCCCTGGCGACGATTTCAGTTCCGATGTTCCGGGTTTTTGACAGGCAGTTGCTGAGGATGGTTTCCTTGTCGTCAGCCGTGACATCGCAGAGAAGCCGGTTGCCGCGCACCAGGTTTCCGAGATTGATCGCTGCCATGCGGCCGCAGTGCCAACGCGAACCGTCTTGCTGCTTGCAGATGCGCCGGGGCTTGACCGGATGGATCCCGCCAATCCGATAGACCTTGTCATCCATTGAAAACCGTACGCTATCGAGCACGACGATGCGTTCGCTCACCTGCAGCCAGATACGTCCGTCGACCGGTTTCGTCAGGGGTGGCAAACGCTCGAAATGCTGCTTGCTCTTGTCGATTCGGGTCGGTTCCTGCGTCCAGAGGGTATCATCGGCGACAGCAGGAAGGGCGCAGAGCGCCACTGCAGGCACAGCGCAGATCAGCTGACGTCTTAGCCTGTCCATCTCTTGTTGCGTCCGGACGTAAAAAAACCGGAAGAAACCTTTCTTCCGGTTCATTTGACTAGCAGAAATGGCGTGGATTTCTATCAGAAACCAGTTCCGCCCTTGATTTCCTTGATCGCGGTCTTCACCAGGATCTCGATGTCCTTCAGGAACGAGAAGCTCCTGATATATTCGAGGTCATGTGCGACGCGGCCACGAGCGAGGTCTTCACGGTCGGTCGGGCCACGAAAGCCGTTAACCTGGGCAAGGCCGGTCAGACCGGGACGGACCAGATGGCGCAGGTGATATTCCTGCACGAGATCTTCATAGAGCCGACCAGCGGCCAGCATGCCCGGAACGTGGCAGCGCGGACCAACGAGCGACATGTCGCCCATGAAAATGTTGATGAGCTGCGGCAGTTCGTCAAGGTTGCTCTTGCGCAGGAAGGCACCGATTCGCGTGACACGCGGATCATTTTCCTTGGTCTGGGCGACGCCGGATTCGTCGCACATATCCGTTCGCATCGAGCGGAACTTATAGATACGGATCAGTTTGCCGCCGCGACCCCAACGCATCTGGGTAAAGAATACCGGACCGCGATTCTCGATAACGATCGTCGCCGCGATGGCAGCGAAAAAGGGTAGCAGGAAGGCCAGCGCCAGCCCCGACACGACGACATCGAACGCGCGCTTGGCTGCAAACTGGTAGGGTTTGCGCAGCGCGGCATGGATCCAGCTGTCGTCTCTCAGGCCCGGTAGCGCCTGGGTGCCGACGTGAAACGCCCCGTCAAGGGCCGGTGCCGGAAGCGCAATGGTGGTGATGATGTTTCCAGGATGCATAACTGATTGCCTGAATTGGACTTTTCTTGGCGGGCGGACTATTCGATAGACGAAACACAGTTGATTGTCATCATCAATTAATGAAGCCTTCACTATGTTCCGCCACCGTTACCGATTGGCGATGAGAACCATTGATCTGATAAAAACTGCATAAATGTGGCGACTCGCGCTGAATTGCCGGGATAACGCTCGCCGCAAACGCTTGGCTGCGTCCACAGGACCTATTTTGTCGGCCAGAGCTATTCCGCAACTGCATCTCTGCCATGCTTTCCTCGCATTTCTCTGGCTGCACTTCTGGCTGTCCAGCGCACCCTGGACACGCCTATTCCCCGGTTTTTCCTGTCGGAAACCAAGTACAACAAAAATGCGCGAGGCCCCGAAGGGTTCCTCGCGCAAATGTAAAGCTTGATATGGTGGCTGAATAAGCCGGTTTTATTTCGGTGTATTGGGCTTCAGATTGGAGAGGTAAGTATCGAAGATGCTATCCATGCTTTTCTGGTAGCTTTTCTGCACCTCGATCCCACTGTCGAACATCTGGTTGACCAGATCAGCAATGCCGCCAGCCTGTGGAGCGGCGTCGGCAGGCTTGGGAGAATCGCTGTTACCCTGTGCTTGCGTCATCATCGCCTGAAACATTTGCAGGAAAGGATTGTTGGCGAGTGGATTCGCACTCGTGGAACTGTCTTTTCCGGCCTGCGGTGTGAACATGGCCTGGAACGACTGGGTAAACGGATTGTCGAACATCGGGTTCGATTCGCGCTTGGGCTTGTCGGCGAGGCCGGTCGCCCGCATCCACTGATCGAACAGGTTGGCGCCGTTTCCCGATGTGAAGGCTTCGCCCGTCGCCTGAAACTGCTCCGCCATCTGCTTGAAGAAGCCGCCAACCATGGTGTTGGCAACGATCGGCAGCATCTGCTTGTAAATGTCCTGACCAATACCCGACATTTGCGCGGCCTGTGCGGCGACGGCGCGCGAAACGTCCTTGGAGCCGAAGATCTGGGCGAGGATCGTGTTGCCGTCAGTTATTCCCTTCGGCGTAAAGGCTTTGGCCATGTCCTCGAAATATTGCGTATAGTTGCCGCTCATTGCCGACGACATCAGCGAGGTGAAATCGTAAGGGTTGGTAGCGGTTCTTTTGAGCCCGGTGGAGAACGCCGGCATCAACGCTGCCATGGCATCCTTCATCTGTTCCTGGGCCAGGCCGAACTGCTTCGACATGGCCTCGACGGCATGACCGTTTTGCGCTTTCAGCATCAGGTCGAACAGAGGCAACATGGCAATCCTTCCCGTGTCGGGCGCAATGGAGATTGCTCACTATAGCCCGAATTTGTGATTATCAAACAGGATTTTAGCGTGCGGTGCGCCAAATCTCTGTCGAAGAGGGAAGGGATGGCGCCCACGTTTGGGCGCTGCCACGATCAGTACTTGTAGTCTTCGAACACCATATCGATGTTGCCGTTCCAGCGGCCACTCCAGAGTGAAAGCATCTCGTCGGCGAGGGTGGCCTTCTTGGCCAGCACTTCGTCCAGCGGTGCGAGAAAAATGCTTTCATCCTGGGCGGAGGAATTCTTCCGGGCGCGTGCCACCAGACCCCGGCGGGAAATGTCCACGACCTCCTTGCCGATCTCGAACAGGTCGCGGCCGCCGAGCTTGGCGTTCAGTGCTTCTGTCGGTACGGTGTTGCGAAGCCGCAGCACGTCCTCGTAGCTCCAATCCTTCACCAGCGTCTCGGCTTCGGCAAGTGCACCTGCGTCATAGAGCAGGCCGACCCAGAGTGCCGGAAGTGCGCAGATGCGCCGCCAGGGGCCGCCATCGGCGCCGCGCATTTCGAGGAAGCGCTTCAGCCGCACGTCCGGAAAGAGCGTGGAAAGGTGGTTGGTCCAGTCGCCCATATTGGGCTGCCAGTCGGCGACCTCGCCCTTCAGCGCGCCTGCCATGAACTGGCGGAACGTCACATGGGTACAGTCGTGATAGGCGCCGTCGCGCACGATGAAGTACATCGGCACATCAAGCGCCCATTCGACATAGTCCGCGTAGCCGAAGTTGTCCGAGAATGCGAAGGGCAGCAGACCGGCGCGCTGGTTGTCGGTGTCGCGCCAGATATCGCCGCGCCAGGACTTGAGGCCATTCGGCTGGCCATTGCTGAAGGGCGAACTGGCAAAAAGCGCCGTTGCCAGCGGTTGCAGCTTCAAGCCTACCTGCATCTTGCGACGCATGTCGGTTTCCGAGGAGAAGTCGAGATTGACCTGAATCGTACAGGTCCGGTACATCATGTCGAGGCCCTGGCTTCCGACCTTGGGCATATAGCGTGACATGATGCCATAGCGCGATTTCGGCATGCGCGGCGTCTCGTCGAACGTCCATTTCGGGCTGCCGCCTATGCCGAGAAATGCAATGCCGAGCGGTTCGCCGATTTCGCGCATCAGCGCCAGATGCTGGCCGGTTTCCTTGCAGGTCTCATGCAGGTTTTCCAGCGGTGCGCCGGACAATTCGAACTGTCCGCCGGGCTCGAGCGAAATTGCGCCCATGCCATCGGGACCGGCGAGGCCGATGATGTTGCCGGCATCGATGATCGGCTCCCAGCCAAGCTTTGCCTGCATCGTATCGAGTAGTGCCTTGATGCTGGCATCCCCGGCATAGGGTACCGGCGAATTGTCCTTGGTGAAGAACACGAATTTCTCGTGCTCTGTACCGATGCGGAAGGCGCTTTCAGGCTTTTCGCCAGCGGCGATATAGGCGATCAGGTCATCGACGGAGGAGACGTGTGTGCTGTCGGTAGTATCACGGGCCATGTCAAATTCTTCATAAATGGAGAGGGCATGCAGGTCCGCAGGCCACCGGGAGATTTGCTTGTACCGTCTTCATGTGTTTTGCAAGTGAAAAGGATTCAAGCCCTTGTCAAATTTATCTGATCAATGCCAGTCGCCGATGGTGGCCTGGATGATTGCAAATGCAGCGACCGCAGCCGTATCAGCCCGCAGAATCCGCGGGCCCAGCGGGATGGCGGTGACGAAGTCGAGCGACCGAAGCAATTGCCGCTCGTCTTCGGAAAATCCGCCCTCCGGGCCGATCAACAGCGCGTGCTGCTTTTCCTTGATCGCGCCGAGCGCCGGAACGGGATTATTGGTCTCCGCGCCTTCGTCACAATAGATGATGCGCCGCTCGGCTGGCCAGGTTTCCAGCAGGGTAGTCAGGCGCACCGGCTCACGGACGTCCGGGATCGCCAGAATGCCGCATTGTTCCGCCGCTTCAATCGCATTGGCCCTCAAGCGATCGATGGAGGTGATCCTGCCCTGCACATGCTGGGTCATGACCGGCTGGATGACACCGGCACCCATCTCGACCGATTTCTGGATCAGGTAGTCGAGACGGCCGACCTTCAGGGGCGCAAAGAGGTAGTGCAGATCGGAATCGGCCGGTTGCGGGCGGGTTATTTCGATCGGTATCAGGTCGACCTTCTTGCGCGAGGGGTAGCTGGCGCGCGCAAGCCATTCGCCGTCCCTGCCATTGAAAATCAGCAGTTCGGCATTGTCGTCCATTCTCAGGACATTGGCGAGGTAGTTGAACTGGTCGCTGTCAGTGGCGATGGCTTTGCCGGCCTCGATGGGAGCGGAAACAAAAAGCCTCTGCATTCGGAAATTGGCGCGCATCAAGAGATCCTTAAAAATCGAAGCGGATAAGCAGCATCGCGATGGCCGCCGCCAGCAGGCCGGAAGCGGGTACGGTGATCATCCACGCTGCGAGAATGGAGCTGAGATAGGAGCGACGAACGAGATACCGGTACCGGCGGTGCTCGCCACCATCTTCTGCGTCGTCGTCGTCGGAGGGGCGATTGGCGCGTGCTAGTGTCTTGGCGGCAGAATTGTCGCCCTGTTCGGCCTTGCGCTCGATATAGGCCCGTCGACGCGCGGAGTTTGCGGTGTACCACTCGCGAAAAATGCCCACTCCGAACACTGATCCAACAGCAATATGCGTCGTACTGACCGGCATTCCGAAGGCGGAAGCAACAATAACGGTCGTGGCGGCAGATGTGGCGACGCAATAGGCGCGCAGGGGATTGAGGCGGGTGATCTGTGCGCCGACGATGCGGATAAGGCGCGGCCCGAACAGCAACAACCCAATGGAGATCCCAAATGCGCCGATAGCTGTGACCCAGATCGGCGCGTCGCCATTGGTGGCGATGCTTTGAATGCCGCTGGCCTCCACGATCGCAGCCAGCGGGCCGATCGCGTTGGAAACGTCGTTGGCGCCATGGGCGAAGGATAGCAGGGCTGCCGAAAAGACCAGCGGCAGGCGAAACAGGATCTTGAGAGACTGGTTGCGATTGTCGAGTTTGGCGGACGCCCGCGCGACAATACCGCGATACAGGAAGTAGCTGGCAAAGCCGGCGCCAACACCGGCGACGATGGCATGCCAGACCTGAAACGGTCCTACGATCTGCACGACAATCAGCAGAATGTAGCTCAGGAAAGCGCCGGTCATCAGGGCCAGAAGCAGCGGAACCCACTTGCGCGCACCCGCGATCTTATCCTCGCGGTAGATGATGGTTTCCTTGATGAACCAGAGCAGTGCGATGGCGATTGCACCACCGAGGATGGGTGAAATGACCCAGCTGATGGCGATCCCGCCCAGCAAGGACCACTTGATCGCGCCCAGTCCCGCAACGGCTGCGCCCGCGCCCATGATGCCGCCGACGATCGAATGTGTCGTCGAGACGGGCGCATTGAGCCAGGTCGCTATGTTGATCCACAACGCCGCTGAAAGCAGGGCGCTCATCATGATGACGATCATTTGGTCCGCATCGGGCACAAGCGTCGAGCTGACGATGCCGGACTTGATCGTATCCACGACCGCGCCTCCGGCCAACATGGCGCCGGCGATTTCGAAGATCGCGGCGATGATCAGCGCGCCGGCCATGCTGATAGCCTTGGCCCCCACCGCTGCCCCGACATTGTTGGTCACGTCGTTGGCGCCGATATTCATGGCCATGTAGGCCGCCACGATAGAGGCGGCGACGACGATCAGCCCGCCAGGATTGGTGGAAACGAATGCAGCCGCAAACAGTGCCGAGGCGGCCACGAATATGAGGGCCAGCCCGGGTGCAGCCAGGCGCATGACGACGAATTGGGTCGCGGTCTCGATAAAGCCCAGCTTTTCGAGGTCCTTGTCCAATGTCGGTTTTTCAAAAGGTGAATTCGGCTCGCTCATCGTTCAATCCAGTTTTCGCCGCTTAGGCTGAAATCCGCAAAGCGGCAACTGGAAAACGCGTCGTCATCCACGGGTGGCAGAGAAACGTTGCGAAAAGTGGTGGATCAATCTTTTCAGTTCAGGCTCGTGCACGCGACGCTCGGCAACGGCCGGGCTGACCCATTCGATGCGGCGCTTGCCCTTTTCCTTGAAGTTTTCGACTTGCGAAGTCACTCGGAGCGCATAGACCTGGACCTGGCATGGAACAGCCACTCCATCGCCAAGACCCTTCTGGTAAGTATAGGTTCCGGTTGGCTGATTTTCCGGCTGTCCGATGACGCCGGCCTCTTCAAGAGCTTCCTGTGCCGCGACCTCATGGCCGGGCTTGTCGCCCATGGGCCAGCCCTTCGGAATGACCCATCGGCCAGTATCCCGGCTGGTCAGAACGAGGATTTCGGGTTCGCCGGTCGCTTCAGCAATACGGTAGCACAGCGCCGCAAATTGTCCCCGCCGTGGCCGGCGAAACATCAACTGTACAGAGTCTGAAATACCGGTGAAAATGTTCAACTGCAGCTACCGCCTGGAGCCTCTGCGAATCATGGAATACAATTCTCTAAATATAGCAGGGCATTTGTAGCATTTTGATGAATTTGTTTCTGGATATCGATGTTGATCACAGAAATTTACATCGAACGTTCCAGAAATGACACGAAATCTGGCCCGGATAGCTTAATCGTACAAATAGTACTCGCCCCAACTCTCCCGTGAAATCTTCTCGCCGATCTTGTAGTCAAGAGCGACCACATCCAGATTTTGGGGGCCGGTGTGGCACTTGAAGGAAAGCCGATACCAGTCGCCGTGGCTGCGAAATACAGCGCCGGGTGCCTCGATCCAGTCCTTGCCGTAGACGGGATCCTTGAACGTATAGGCGATGACCTTATCGGGTTGGTACGGGTTGTCGTCGGCCTTGATACGAAACATCGCTTCCGTGTCGCATGCTTGTTCCAGTCGCGTCTTTGGGTCGAGTTTCAGGAGCTGCGCCTTGAGCTTGCCGTCCACCGCAAAACTATGGGACGGAAGGGTAGCCAAGAGAAGAGACGCTGCGGCCGTGCATGCAAATTTCAAACTGTTCTCCCGCGTTCAAATCTGGTGGTTCTCACTTAGAAAGCGAGGGTGACTTAGACCTGCGGGACTCTGCTGGCAACAAACCGCAGCGAGGAAAATGTCCCAAATACGCCATCTGTGTGCCCACCGGGCCACCCGGTAAGCAGGAAGCGGTCGCACACCCGCCGAGGATGTAAGGGTTTCCTAACATAATTACGGGTTCGTTCGGGCAACCGGATTAGTTGTGGACGAGTTTAACAACGGTCATGCGGCTCAACGATGCTCGGCACGGGGTGGCAATATGATCGCGATACCGCAAACCTCCTCCGGCATCAGCCGTACCTGCCATCTGCGGGTACGGCTGGAAGACGCCGATCGAGGGTTGCCTGGGCAAAAACGCCTACGCGTCGATGATGTCGCGGTTGATCTGGCTGATGTTTTTCTTGCCGCACAACGCCATGGTGATGTCCATCTCGCGCTGCAGGATTTCAAGCGTGCGGGTGACGCCCGCCTTGCCGCCGGCGCCGAGCCCATAGAGGAATGGCCGGCCGATATAGGTGCCCTTGGCGCCGAGTGCCACCGCTTTCAGGACGTCTTGACCTGAGCGGATGCCGCCGTCGAGGTGCACCTCGATCTTGTCACCGACCGCATCCACGATCCTTGGCAGCATCGAGATGGAGGAGCGAGCGCCATCGAGCTGGCGTCCGCCATGGTTGGATACGATGATGGCATCGGCGCCGGTATCGGCTGCCGCGCGTGCATCCTCCGTATCAAGCACGCCCTTGAGGATAAGCGGGCCGCCCCACTTTTCCTTGATCCAGGCGACATCCTTCCACGAAAGCTGCGGATCGAACTGCTCGGCAGTCCACGCCGAAAGGGAAGAGAGGTCGGAGACATTCTTGGCATGGCCTGCAATATTGCGGAACGTGCGGCGCTGGGTTTGCAGCATCTCCAGGCACCAGAAGGGGCGCGTCGCCATTTGCCAGATGTGCTTGGGAGTGAATTTCGGCGGAGCCGAAAGACCGTTTCGCAGATCCTTGTGACGCTGACCGAGGATCTGCAGGTCGAGTGTCAGCACCAATGCCGAGCACTTCGCCGCTTTTGCCCGGTTGATCAGGTTTTCGACGAATTCGCGATCCTTCATCACATAGAGCTGGAACCAGAACGGCTTCTTGGTAACCGATGCGACATCCTCGATCGAGCAGATGCTCATCGTCGATAGCGTAAACGGCACGCCGAATTCCTCGGCCGCCTGTGCAGCCAGCATTTCGCCGTCCGCATGCTGCATGCCCGTCAGGCCGGTGGGTGACAGCGCCACCGGCATGGACACCTTCTGCCCGATCATCGTCGATTCCAGCGTCCTGCCGGTCATGTCGACCAGCACCCGTTGCCGAAGCTTGATCTTGGCGAAATCGTCTTCGTTGGCCCGATAGGTGCTTTCGGTCCAGGCGCCGCTGTCGGCGTAATCGAAGAACATCTTCGGCACGCGGCGGCGGGCGCGCTCTTTCATTTCGGCAATGGTCAGGACGGATTTCATGTCTGGTTTTCCTATGGAGTCTTGGGGCCCTGAAATGTCGAGGGCGGTGTCTTGCAATGGCGCGAGATCGCGGCCTGCCGTTGCCAGAACGACAGCGCGGCTTTCGGCTTCATGATGTTGAGCAGGCATGTCCGGCGAGCGGGTCGGATCCCGGTCGTGCATGTCATCGATTTTCGAGGTCGATTTCATATCCGTCTTCCTTTTGTGCTCTTGTCGTCCGCCGGGGCGGACTTCGATGTTTCCCTCTGTACTTTCCTCAGATTGGCAATCTTCTCGCGCTCCAGCGAAAGTGCGGCTTCCGCAGCAGTCGCGGCGACATAGTCGATGTGTCGTTCGGCTGTATTGCGCGCGGCCTGCGCATCCCCCGAAACGATTGCCACAACGATTGCCGCGTGCTGTGCAAGCAACGTCTCGCGCGCTTCGGGCATGTTCAGGATCAGCTTCCGATGATGGAAGATGCCCTCGCTCAACAGTCGGTAGCAGGCGCGCAGCGTGTGCATGAGAATGAGATTGTGCGCCGCTTCGCCGATGGCATTGTGGAGCTCGACATCGGCATCGAGTTCTCCTTCGGGATCGCCGCGTTCGTGCAACTCCTTCATCTTGGCGAAGATGGACGACAGCCGCTCGCGATCCGCGGGCGTTGCCCTTTGCGCGGCCAGTTCCGAGGCATGCCCTTCCAGTTCCCGGCGGTATTCGAGGTAGTCGCGCGTCGCCCGGTCATGTCGCGAGACCAGTTGGGCGACCGGTTTGGAAAAAACCTGGCCGATGAGATCGGCGACATAGGTACCGCCGCCATGGCGGCTGACGATCAACTGCCGGTTCTCCAGTTCCTTCAGCGCCTCGCGCAGCACCGGGCGGGAAATGTCGAGCTGCTCCGCGAGGTCGCGTTCGCTCGGCAACCGGTCGCCGCTCGACAGAACCCCATCGAGCAGCAGCAATTCGATCTGCCGCACGGCCTCGTCGGCAGTGCGCATGTGATCGATTCCCTGGAAAAGTTCGTCGCCCATGATGGTCTCCTGTCAAGCAATTTAGCAGGAAACGCAAAAGTGGTCAATTTTGTTATCCACTTTCTCGATGGCGGAGGCGGTGTCTTCGCCGAGGCGCGTTGCCGCCGATTTCATGGACTTTTTCGTTGTGCCTGCGGCAAAGCGCCGCTTCCCTTTTTTAGTGATCTTCGCCAGACTGCGTGAGGGGAACCTAGGGGGACAAGCATATATGGGCAATCGTGCCTTTTCATTTCCGCAAGCGCCGGACAGGGCGCGGGCGCTCGGTGAGATTCATGCTCGCCCATATGTGCTGGTCAATTCACCGCGCGTGATTTTTCAGCTTGCTTTCATGATGGATGGAGGCTCGGGCGTCGACCACGCAGTCATGGCCGAAATGTCGCGGCAGCGCGGCGTGACGCCGCCGGGCCGCGATGCCCGCCACCATGCCATGGCCTGGGGCCCCGGTACGCTCCGTTGGGAGCAGCATACGGAATTTTCGACATGGTTCTGGGACGGGCCGTTGCCGGAGAAATTCGGCGGCGAAGTAACCACCCATCCCTTCGGCGATGGATTTCAGCCGCCGGGTTCACTGATCTCCGGGATCCGGCTGGAAATCCGACCTGACGACGCTCAGGTGCCGGCGGCGATTGCGGCCTTCGATCCGGCGAGCCTCTGTTATAGCGAGGTCAAGGATGGTCAGGCGGTGATTTACACCGACTTTCGCCAGAACGGTGACGGTTTGACCCAGATCCTCGTGGTCGACCGGGGCTTGACGCCGCTTGGCACCGGTGCCTTGACCCAGCGCCTGCTCGAAATCGAAACCTATCGGACATTGGCAATGCTGGGATTGCCGCTCGCCCAGACCTTGTCGCCGGAAATTCGCCGCATCGAGGATGGCCTGACCGGCATCACCCAGCAGATGAAATCCGAGGCACGCGAGGAAGCTGACCGGATGCTTGCCGAGATCACCCGGCTTGCGGCCGATCTCGAAGCCAATGCGGCGCTGGCGCTTTATCGTTTCGGGGCGTCTCGGGCTTACTACGGCATCGTGCAGGAACGCATCAAGACGCTCAGCGAGACGGCCATTCCGGGCTTCGAAACGTTGGGATCCTTCCTCGAGCGCCGGTTGGCGCCGGCCATGCGAACCTGCCAGTCGGTGGAGGAGCGCCAGGCCAACCTGTCGCGCAAGCTGACGCGTGCCAATGGACTGGTGCGCAGCTGGATCGATGTCGAGCTGGAGCGCCAGAACGGCGCGCTGCTCTCGGCCATGAACCGGCGTGCGGAAATGCAGCTGCGCCTGCAGCAGACGGTCGAAGGCCTGTCGGTCGCGGCCATTTCCTACTATATCGTCGGGCTGTTCGGCTATCTCGCCAAGGCTGTCAGCCATGACATCCTGCCGGTTGACCCGGCGGTACTGACAGGCTTTTTCGTGCCTTTCGCCGTCGTCGCCGTGTGGTATGTGGTACGCCGCATCCGCAAGGGGCACGAAAGCTGAGCGCGAACAAGGACGGACCGAATGGCAAGGCAGGTGAAGGCGAGGCTTGACGCCAAGGGGCTGAGCAACCTCGGCCTGGAAAAGCTTGTCGAAATCCTACTTGAGGAATCCGTCGCCAACAAGTCGCTCAAGGCTCGCCTGCAGGCAGCCCTTGCCGGAACATCAGGCCCCGAGGAAATCACCCGCCTGATCGACAAGCGGCTCGATGCGCTGGAGACGGCAAAAACGTCGATCAACAGTACCCGCGCCCGCGATCTTGCTGTCGAACTATCGGGGCTGATGCGCAACATCCAGTCCGAGCTCGGCGGTGTCGATGCCTTTGCCGCGTTCGAGCGGCTGATGCGGCTGGCGGCATTGCGCCTTCGCATCGAACACCGGCTCAAATCCGACAGCGCCCGTCTGGCGAAGGTCTTTTCCGAAGTGGAGCTTGTGCTTGCGGAACTGCTGCCGACCCTTCCGGAAGCGGCGCAGGAAAATGCGGTGGCGATGCTGGAAAGCGATCGCAAGCGCGACCGCTATGGCGAGCGGTTCGAGTTTTTCGCCACGGCCCTTTGTGGCATAGGAAAATCCGCCGCCGATCGTTGGCAAGCGATCCTCGAAGGTCAGATCAAGGCAGGTGAGCCCGGACGCTTCGTCTCACGCCTGCTGCAACGGCTGTTTCTCCACCGAGGCGACCTCGATGCCTATATAAGCCTCGAGAAGGCCAAGCCGGATCACAGCCAGGACAGCTACGCCATTGCCGGTATGCTGCACAAGGCCGGACGGTATGCCGAAGCGCTCGACTGGGTTCGCAAGAAGATCGCCGCCATTCGCATCCTGCCGGTCAACGGCATCGCCACCAAGGTCGGCCAGGACTATCAGGCGCGCGAGCGCAAGCTGCTGGAGGCCGATATTCTCGATGCGATGAAGGAGCGGAGCGAGGCACAGGCACTGCGCTGGAAGGTTTTCCTCGATACGTTCGATGCGGATGTGCTGCGGAAATATATCTCGAAGCTCGATGATTTTGCCGAATTCGATGAGCTCGACAAGGCTTTTGCCGCCGTGCTGGAGAGCGAGCATATCTACGAGGCGCTGCTATTCCTGATCGAATGGCCCAAGCGTGACGTAGCTGCCACACATGTGATGGCACATGCAAAGAAGTGGGATGCCCGCAATCACGATCTGCTTGTGGCGGCGGCTTCGGCTCTTTCCGAGGATCAGCCGCTGGCGGCAACAGTGCTGTTCAGGATACTGCTCAACCACATTCTCGATCGCGCGCCGATCGCAGCTTATCCACTTGCCGTTGGATATTTCGAGGCACTTATCGCGCTGGCGCCTGAGATCGAAGGCGATCCTCGCCTTGAGAGCCACCCGTCATTTCTTGCCGGAATTCGCAGTCGCCACGCCAAGAAGTATGCATTCTGGCAGATGGTAGACCGGCGGAATTTCTGACCCGATGCCTGCCAAGGCGCAATGCCCTAAAGATCCCAGTAAGGGGTCGGCCCGTAGAGGTCGGCGAGAAAGTCGATGAAAACCCGCACCTTGGCGGGCAGATATTGCCGCGAAGGATAAAGAGCATAGAGCCCGACCTTCGACGATCCCGCCAGTTGCGGCAGCACGCGCACGAGATTGCCGGATCGCAACTCGGCACCGACGTCCCAGGTGGATCGCAGTGCGATGCCCAGACCGGCCAAAACCGTCTCGCGGATCACTTCGCTGGAATTGGTGGCGAGTGGTCCTTCCGGTTTCAAGGAGATTGGACCGTCCGGCCCAATCAGATTCCAGTGGGCATTGTTGTGGGCCGGAATGCAGGCGTGTTTGTCGAGGTCGGCGATCGTCTTGGGCACGCCGCGGGCGACGACATAATCCGCGCTTGCGCAAAGCACACGCTTCACCGGTGCAAGCCGTCGCGCCACCAGACTGGAATCTTCAAGATCGGCGATGCGGATCGCGACATCCAGCCCTTCTGCAACGAGATCCTGGAATTTGTCGGTGAGGATAAGCTGCACCTTCAGGTCGGGATAGAGATCGAAGAAGGATTTCAGATGGGGGGCGATATGCATCCGCCCGAACGAGGTGGGGGCGGAGATCTTGAGCCGCCCGCGCACCTCGCCCGATTTGCCCGAGATGAAGGCTTCGGCATCTTCGAGCCCCGCAAGTGCGGCCACGACGCGCGCGTGAAAGCCTTCGCCGGCTTCCGTCAGCGAAATGTGGCGCGTCGTGCGTTGGAAAAGTCGCGTGCCGAGCCGCTCTTCCAGACGCTTGATGCGCTTGGAAATGATGGCCGGCTGCAAACCCAGTTCCCGGCCCGCCGCCGACATCGAGCCGCTCGCCACCACGCGGGCGAAGATTTCCAGGTCCGCCAGATTTGCCATGCTCTTCCTTGCTCGTTCGCGGTATAATCCATGCCGATTTGTTCCTGATCATGCAAGAGTGTTTGCCGTTGAAAAAGGACGGACAGCAACGTTCAAGGCGATATAATCATTGACGAAACGGGGCCGATCAGGAAACTGGTGTCAGGTCGAGGAGGCTGGATCATGGAACAATCATTGGCATTTCTGCCGCCCGACAGCAGAATACTGGCCCGCCGGGATACCATCGTCGCCGACCTCGTGGATCTGATCGGTCGCGAGGGCATCGTCTCGGATCCGTTTGAGCTCGTTCCCTTCGAAACCGACGGTTTCATTGCCTGTCGCAACCTGCCGCTGGCGGTGGCGCTGCCGCGCACCACAGCTGAAGTCTCTGAACTGATGAAATACTGCGCACGATATGACATTCCCGTCATTCCGCGTGGCGCCGGCACTTCGCTTTCCGGCGGCGCGATCCCGCAGGAGGATGCGCTGGTGATTGCGCTCACCCGCATGAACCGTATCCTGGAGGTGGATTTCGAAAACCGCGCTGCGGTCGTTCAGGCCGGTGTCACCAATCTATCGATCTCCGATGCGGTTGGTGCGGATGGCTTTTTCTATGCACCGGATCCAAGCTCCCAGCTTGCCTGCACCATCGGTGGCAATATCGGCATGAATTCGGGCGGCGCCCATTGCCTGAAATACGGCGTCACCACCAACAACCTGATGGGCGTCAAACTTGTGTTATTCGACGGCACCGTCATCGAACTCGGCGGCAAGGCACTGGATGCGGGCGGGCTGGATCTGATGGGTGTCGTGTGTGGCTCTGAAGGCCAGCTCGGTATCGTTACCGAGGCAACCGTTCGCCTGCTCGCCAAACCGGAAGGTGCGCGACCCGTGCTGTTCGGCTTCGAGACAGCCGAAGGTGCCAGCGCCTGCGTTTCCGAAATCATCGGCTCCGGCCTGATCCCGGTTGCCATCGAATTCATGGACAAGCCGGCCATCGAGATCTGCGAGGCTTTTGCGCATGCCGGCTATCCGATGGATGTCGAGGCGCTGTTGATCGTCGAGGTCGAAGGGTCAGAGACCGAGATGGACCGGATGCTGCAGCACATCATCAGCATCGCCCGGCGGCATGGCGTCAAGGCGGTGAAGGAGAGCCAGTCGGCCATGGAAGCTGCCGCGATCTGGAAGGGACGCAAATCGGCGTTCGGAGCCACCGGCCGCATCGCCGACTACATCTGCATGGATGGCACGGTGCCATTGTCCGAGCTCACCAATGTGCTCAAGGGTACCTACGACATCTGCGCTCACTATGGATTGCGGGTCGCCAATGTCTTCCATGCCGGCGACGGCAACATGCATCCATTGATCCTCTACAACATCAACGATCCCGAGCAATCGGCTGCGGCCGAAGCTGCCGGCAATGACATTCTCAAGCTCTGCGTCGATCACGGCGGCTGCCTGACCGGCGAACATGGCGTTGGCATCGAAAAGCGCGACCTGATGCGACACCAGTACAAGGAAGCCGACCTCGCCCAGCAGATGCGCCTGCGCGCGGCTTTCGACCCGAAATGGATTCTCAATCCATCCAAGGTGTTTCCTCTGGAAGGACGGACTGCGGCATGAACGAATGTTCCATGGCTCACCCCCCTCTGCCCTGCCTGATATCTCCCCCTCAAGGGGGGAGATCGGATGTGGCGCTCGCCTGCCATAGTCGCGGCGTCGTGGAGGATGACGGCGAAGATGGAATCCAATCTCCCCCCTTGAGGGGGAGATGCCCGGCAGGGCAGAGGTGGGTACTGCAATGCTGACGCCCCGATCAGAATCCGAAGCCATCGACATCATCCGCGCTGCATCTGCCGCTGGTACGACGCTGGAAATCGTCGGTGGCGGCACCCGGCGCGGCCTCGGCAATCTTGTCGAGACGCAGGAAAAACTGTCGTCTTCGGCACTTACCGGCATTGCCGCCTATAATCCGGCCGAGATGGTGATGACGGCACGGGCTGGAACGCCACTCTCGATCATCACAGCTGCGCTCGATGAAAACCGGCACATGCTGGCCTTCGAGCCGCCGGATTATCGCGGCATCTATGGCTCAGAGGGCGAGCCAACGATTGGTGGGCTGTTTGCCGGCAATTTCTCCGGCCCACGCCGTTTCCAGTCGGGTGCGGCGCGCGACCACCTGCTCGGCGTTCGCTTCATCAATGGCTTTGGTGAAGCTGTCAGTGCGGGCGGCCGGGTGATGAAGAACGTTACCGGTCTCGATCTGGTCAAGCTGATGGCCGGTTCGTTCGGCACTCTGGGCTTCATGACCGAACTGACCTTCAAGGTCCTGCCTCGCCCCGAAACGGCGGTAACCGTCGTGCTGTCCGGCCTCCATGACGAGGATGCGAGCTGGGCGATGTCGCATGCCCTGTCCAAATCCGTCGAGGTAACCGGGGCCGCGTATCTGCCGGAAAGCTGCAAGTGGCAGTTTCTTGCAAGCCAGCTGCCCGAGGGGCCCGCGACCCTGCTCAGGCTGGAAGGGTTGGCCTTCTCGGTCGAAGAGCGTCTTGCGAGACTGAAGTCGGCCTTCCCCAGTGCCACGCTCTCCGTGCTCGACAAGGATGAAAGCGCCACGCTCTGGCAGGAAATCCGGGATGTGAAGCCGTTTTTTGCCGATGGTCGCCCGCGGCCGCTGTGGAAGGTTTCCGTCGCGCCCAATGCTGGCCATCAGTTGCTCTCGGCGTTGCGCATGCAGACCGGCGTCGATGGATACTACGACTGGCAGGGTGGGCTCTTGTGGCTCAGGATGGAGGCCGAACCGGAAGCGGACATGCTGCGGGCAGGCATCAAGCACTTTGGCGGCGGCCACGCCACGCTGATGCGCGCGACCGACGACCAGCGCCGCTCCATCGCGGTCTTCGAGCCGCAAGCGCCAGCAGTGGCCGCGCTCAGCGCACGCATCCGCGAAAAGTTCGACCCCGCCGGCATCTTCAATCCAGGGCGGATGGGATAAGACATGCAGACCAATTTCTCCCCGGCCCAGCTTGCCGACCCGAAGATTGCAGAAGCCGAGAGCATCGTGCGCAAATGCGTCCATTGCGGTTTCTGCACGGCCACTTGTCCCACCTATGTGACGCTCGGCAATGAGCTCGACAGTCCGCGCGGCCGCATTTACCTGATCAAGGACATGCTGGAGAACGACCGACCTGCGGACGAAAAGGTTGCGCTGCATGTCGACCGCTGTCTTTCGTGCCTTGCCTGCACGACGACCTGCCCGTCGGGTGTCGATTACATGCACCTGATCGATCACGCTCGCGTGCATGTGGAGAATACCTACAAACGGCCGTTGATGGTGCGTATCCAGCGGGCATTGCTTGGCTATTTCATCCCGTCGCCGTCGCGCTTTCGCTTCGCCATGACGCTTGCAAAACTGGGCAGGCCATTCGCTGGTGTCTTGAAGCGCGTCCCCGCGCTCCGAGCTTTTGGCGCCATGCTGGATCTCGCACCGACTGCGCTGCCGCCAAAGTCGCGTTTCGCCGAGCCGGGCACTTTTGCCGCCAAAGGCCAGCGGAAACAGCGTGTGGCCATGCTGACGGGGTGCGTCCAGCCGGTGATCGATCCTGGCATCAACCAGGCATCGATCGAGCTGCTGAACAGGTTGGGGGTCGAAGTCGTGCTGCCGAAGGGCGAGGCCTGTTGCGGCTCTCTCCGCCATCACATGGGCCACGAGGACGCAGCGCTCGCGTCCGCCCGCAACAACATCGACCGATGGATTGCCGAGATGGATGGCGATGGCCTGGATGCGATCGTCATCACCGCGTCCGGTTGCGGCAACACCATCAAGGACTATGGTCACATGTTCCGTCACGATCCCGCTTATGCGGAGAAGGCCAGGCGGGTTTCCGCCATCACCCGCGACGTGACTGAGTATCTCGACCGGCTCAATATGCCCGAGCAGTCCTCGAAAGGCATGGTCGTCGCCTATCATTCGGCCTGCTCTCTGCAACATGGCCAGAAGATTACGGTCCAGCCGAAGGCGCTGTTGCGCAAGGCAGGTTATACCGTTCGCGAGCCTGCCGAGGGTCATCTCTGCTGTGGTTCGGCCGGCACCTACAACATGCTGCAATCGGAGATTTCCGAGCAGCTCAAGGCGCGCAAGGTCAAGAACCTTTCAGCCCTGAAGCCGGATGTGATCGCCACCGGCAATATCGGCTGCATCACACAGATCGGCACGGCAATGGAAACGCCCGTGTTGCATACGGTCGAGCTGCTGAACTGGGCCTATGGCGGCGCCAAGCCGGCGGCGCTGAAATAAATGACGACGGTTGTCCGTCTCCAGTGAAGTGCATCTGAAGACAGGACATATCCATGAAATCGCAATTGCAATACGCCGCTGCAGCATTTGCCATCGCCTTCCTGCCGACATCGGCATCGGCCACGGGCGGGCTGAACTGCGGCATCCATGACGCCAATCTCGATTTTGAGTTCGAAGCGCTCTACAATTATGCCGGCACCAGTCCGCTTATGCAGATCCGCGGCGAGTTCGCAGCGAAGAGCCCCAAAGCCTATCCGACGCTGAAGAAATTTCCAATCGAGCGCGGAGACTTGATCCAGCAATGGTTCGAGGCCAAGGATCTCAAGCTGCAATTCTACCGCGAGACCACCGGTGATAACGTTCCGCATGCAGCCGTCAAGCTGACGATCGAAGCGGTCTCGGGCGACGATGAAATCGGCTATGAAGGAAACTACACGCTCGTCGTCACGCCTGCGGTGGCAGACAGCGAAAGCGAATTGATCACCTTGAACGGCAAGGTCGGCTGTTCGGCTGGTTGACGAGCTGTGTAGAAACGCACGTCTTTGCCTGGCGTCGTTGCAGGCAGCCAAACCGGCGGCGCATGGCAAATCAAAAAACTTGAAAAAATCTGGATTAGGGCTGATAATTCATGCAGGAAAATAGTCCTGCCATGACGCCCTCGGGCTGAAAGTTGAGCGAATAGGCTTAATGAGCGATCCGCTCGGCGGATTTCGAGACCACGTACATTCCCGGACTATCGAAGAACTGAGTGTCAGAGACGTTCATGAATCGGCAGAGGCTATCGGATGCCGAAGTTCTGAACGTTTCGGCTCGGGTGCATATTCGGCCTACAAGAGTGTTTCCAGGAGGGTCACGTCTGGAGGTTTGCCGTCAACCGGCACCACCAGTTCTGGGAGCAGCGGTGAGACGCTTTGGGCGCATAGAAGGTCTCCGCGGATGAATTGAAAGTCCGAGCCGAAGGAAATCAGTAACAAGATCAAACTGTTCCTTAGGAGAACTGCGATGAAAAAAATCGCAATCGCTGTCTTGGTCAGTATTTTCGCTATGCTGTCGTTCGTTCCGAGCGCGGATGCCGGTCGGCGCGGTAACCCGGGTTTCAATAATGGCTGGAACAACAATCGCGGTCATGGTGGGCACTGTGGCAGGCATTGTGGCTGGCACGGTGGCTATTGGCGCGGCGGCTACTGGGGTGGTGGTTATTGGGGCGGCGGCTATTGGGGTGGTGCCTACTATGATCCCTATGTCGGCTATAATGACTATTGCTTCATTAGGAAGGTCCGCCGGTATGATCAGTGGGGCAACGCCTATATCAAGCGTGTCCGAGTCTGCCGCTGATCGCCCGATGTGAAACCGGGGCGCCTAGACCCGATCACGGCTGAGGGATTTCCCTCAGCCTGTGAAACTCCACGTCACATTCAAATCAGAAGTGATAGGACAGACCGACATTGACGGCATGCGTCAGGATGTTGGTCTTCAATTGGTCGCCTGAATCGATGTCGACGTCGATATGCGAGTAATTCAGCTTGTATTCGCTGAACGCCGAGATGTGTTGGCTGAACCGGTAGTCCAGGCCGGCGGTCAACTGTCCGGTTACACCGCCAAGCTGATAGTTCCATGTCTTTCCGGATGGGCGGATGACCTCGACATGCGGAACATTGACCCCGACGCCAAGGCCGGCATAAGGCGTCCAGGCGCGGGCCGGGTTCGTATAACGATAGAACACGTTGGCGGTGGCAAGGTTGAGGCCGTCGGTGAACTCGAAATGCGTCCAGCCTGGCGTCTTGTCGCGCAAGGTTTGTCTGTCGGCATAGACCTTGGAATGGCTGTAGTCGATTGCCACGCCGATGTTGTCATAGCCCATTTCATCCAGCCACCATGTGCCACGCACACCCCAGTAAGGTGGCATGGAGAAGGATTTTCCCTGCCAGCCGCTGACGAACTCTGTGCCGTCCGTTACGCTGACCGTGCTGTGCGGCGCCGTCTGGTAGCCGCCGTAGACAGAGAGAACGGGATCAGCCGCAGCAGCCTGTGCAACGACAGCAAGCGGCCCAGCCGCGATCAACGACAACAATCCAACCCGATGCATATTGCCAGCCCCCAGTGCCCGTGCATTACGATGAATCATCATATGCAGCCGAATTGATACAGGCATATGTTATATTCAGCAATCAACAGGTTGTTGCAGCCGCAAGGCAAAGCCCGCGATGAAGTGAACCCTCCCGAAAATGGCTTTCCAGCTGTCGGGGGCGTTCATGCCATCGCGGGGCTCGAAATCGGCACGCGTGATCTCTTACTGAAGCGACGAAAACAGCGTGCGGAAATAATCCACGCCCTGGTCGGCGAACTGCACATTGCCCTGGCGGTTTCCGGGGCCGATGACGATGACCTTGGCGCCGAGCGAGGTCCGGTCGTAGAGATGCTCGACGTCCTTGTTCATCATGCGGATGCAGCCGGACGACATGTTGAGACCGATGGACCATGGCTGGTTGGTGCCGTGGATCCGGAAGCCGGAATCGTTGCGTCCCTTGTAAAGATAGAGTGCACGCGCACCGAGCGGATTGTCGATGCCGCCTTCCTGGTATTCGGGCAGGATATGCCCTTTGGCGGCTTCGCGGCGGATCATTTCCTTGGGCGGCGTCCAGCCCGGCCATTCGGCCTTGCGCTGTACCTTGACGACACCTGACCAGCCAAAACCCTCACGGCCGACGCCAATTCCGTAACGCGTTGCCCTATTGTTGCCCTCTACGAAATAGAGAAACTTGTTGTTGGTATCGACGATGATCGTGCCGGGCCGTTCGTCGGTTACCAGCTTTACGCTCTTTCGCTTGTATTTCTGCGGGACCTGCCGCTGCACTGCCACCTGCGTGACGTCACTGGCGGCAGCTGGGACCGGCTTGCCCGATTGTGTGAACGCTCTGGCGCTGCCCGCTCCGAAAATACTGGCGGCGGCAATCGCGCCTGCCGTCAGCGTAAAGGCCAATTTGCGCATGCTAAAATCCCCTCAAATTAGAAAGTTCGAAAAAACTATCGGCTTTACCGGTTATTTCAAGAAGTTTGACGTTTTTGCGCGCCAAAAGCCCCGTTCACGTTTCCGTGAAGTCCAGATTTTGTCCCCTAGCCTACATCACGACAACGCGGGTGCCCACCCCGACGCGCTCGTAAAGATCGACGACATCCTGGTTTCGCATGCGAATGCAGCCCGAGGAGACGCCTGAACCAATCGTCCAGGGAGCATTGGTTCCGTGGATGCGATAGAGCGTCGAGCCGAGATACATTGCGCGTGCGCCAAGCGGGTTGGCTTCCCCGCCGTCCATTCGATCGGGAAGGAAATGGCCCTTTGCCGCTTCGCGGGCGATCATCTCCTTCGGCGGAACCCAGTTGGGCCATTCCGCCTTGCGGGTGATCTTGTGCTCGCCGGCCCATTCGAACCCTGGTTTGCCGACACCGATGCCATAGCGCCGTGCTTTTCCATCCGACATCACGAGGTAGAGAAAGCGATTGTTGGTGTCGATGATGATCGTCCCGGGCTTCTTGTCGGTGTCGTAATCGACGGTCTGCGGCAGGAATTGCGGTTCGATCTGGTTGTAGTCCGGTTGTTGAGCCTGATATGCCACCTGTTGGGCGTCGCCCTGGTTGGTCTGCTCCTGGTAATCCTTGCTGCGCCGCACCGGACGATAGTTCTGCACGGGTTGGATACGACGGACCACCACGGGGCGAACCGGGCCGGACAGTTGCATGACCCATTGACCGGCAATGCCGGATTCGATGATCACCGGGCGTACGACCTTGTAACGGTCATTTGCAAGCGATGGCGTCGTCAGGGTTGTCAATGCGGTCGCGAGAAGAAGCGCTTTTTTCATCGTCTGGCCTATTCTATACTTCGTGCCTTGATGTGATCAGATGACCATGCACATCTTGAGCAAGCGAATGGTAAACGCCGGCTCGCTAAACATGGCGCAAAAGCGGAAACTTTTTGTCAGGGTTACCGTCCGGTTTGGAAAACTGGTAAGCGAATGGTAAACCTTCGATTTCCTGGCAAACGATTCACGGATGAACATGAGTGACAATGGACTGATCGTCGGTAGCGACGGCAAAACACGCTGCTTCTGGCATGGCGGGCTTGCGGACTATGTGCGCTATCACGACGAGGAATGGGGCTATCCGGTGCGAGATGATCGCCGGCTGTTCGAAAAGATTTGCCTCGAAGGTTTCCAGTCCGGTCTTTCCTGGCTGACGATCCTGCGCAAACGCGACAATTTTCGCGCCGCATTCGCCAACTTCGAATACGACACGGTCGCTGAATTCGATGAAGCCGACATCCTCAGGCTGCTGGAGGACAAGGGCATCGTTCGCCATCGCGGCAAGATCGTCTCGACCATCAACAATGCCCGGCGCGCCATCGAACTGAGGAACGAATTCGGCACGCTTTCGGACTACTTCTGGAAGCATGCTCCATTGCCGGGCGAACGGCCCGAGATCATCGAAATCGACTGGCTGCGCGCCAATCCGGTTTCGCCTGCTTCGACACGACTTTCCAAGGATCTGAAGAAGCGCGGATGGACGTTTGTGGGCCCGACCACGGTCTATGCTTTCATGCAGGCGATGGGGCTGGTCAACGACCACATCGAGGGCTGCTGGTGCCGCCCACGCGCGGAGGCGGCCAGGATAGGCTGACACATGCACTGGACCAATGAGGCGGTCATTCTCGGGGTCAAACGGCACGGCGAGCAAAGCGTCATCGCCGAGGTGATGACCCGTGACCGCGGCCGCCATCTCGGCCTGATCCGCAATGGCAAGTCGCGCACCATGCTGCCGGTGCTGCAGCCGGGAAATCTCGTCGAGGTCAGCTGGCGGGCGCGACTTGACGAGCATCTCGGCAATTTCACGCTCGAGCCCCTGAGCTATCGCGCGGCAAGCCTGATGGAACATGCGGCCAGCCTGCATGGTGTTCAGGCGCTGGCGGCACTGCTGCGGCTGCTGCCGGAACGCGATCCGCATCCGCATCTGTTCGATATGCTCAACATTGTACTGGACAATTTTGCCGATGCATCGGGCGCTGGCGAACTTTACATCCGTTTCGAGCTTGCTGTTCTCAACGATCTCGGCTTCGGCCTGGACCTGGTCGAATGCGCCGCGACCGGCAGCCGGGAAAATCTGGAATACATCTCGCCGAGATCCGGCAGGGCGGTCAGCCGCGAGGCCGGCATGCCCTATCACGACAAGCTGTTCCTGCTCCCCGAATTCCTCAGATCCTCGTCGAAAGAGGCAGCAAACCGTCAAAGTCTGATCGAGGCATTCCGGATGACCCAGTACTTTCTCGACCGCTATGTCTATGAGCCACGCGGCATCGAACACGGCACGGCGCGCGACGGTTTCATCAGGGCGGTGCTGGAGGAACTGGTGGAATAGTTCGCCTCACATGAACGAAATTGGCCTTTATTCCACTCAGAATTGCCCCTCACCCTAACCCTCTCCCCGCAGGCGGGGAGAGGGGACTGGTCCCGAGTTGTATCTGCAGTCAATTGCCAGAAATGCCGACATCCGAGGGAAACGGCAGCTGTGCCGCGAGTCCCTTCTCCCCGTCGCAACGGGGAGAAGATGCCGGCAGGCAGATGAGGGGCGAGCCCAGGAAGGCAAGCTAAGCGATCTTGCCGCCGCCGGCCTTGGTGATGGCGACGACCGACGGACGCGGCGGCATGCCGTCCTTGAAGTCAGGCCAGCGGGTTGCCGGAGTCTCGAAGGTCGGCAGGCCGGCGTCGCCCGGATGCTGGACCGCCACGAAGAACGTGTCCGATGTCGGGTTGAAGCAGGGGCCGCACATCTCGGCACCAACAGGCACGCGGAAGAACAGTTTCGAGGTGCCGCGCATCTCGCCTTCCGTTTCCACCGCCCAGATGCCATCCGTACGGCCGGTAGCTTTCTCGTTGTTGCCATCGGTGGCGACCCACAGGCGTCCGTCCGCATCGATGGCGCAATTGTCGGGCATGCCGAACCAGCCGTTTTTAGTGGTGGCGGTTGAGAACGACGCGCCGACCTCAGCGACATCAGGATCGCCACATTTCAGCAGCACTTCCCATGTGGATTTGGTCGAGGCGAAATCGCCGTCGGTTTCGGTGATCTCGATGATGTGGCCGAACTTGTTCTTGGCGCGCGGATTGGCCTTGTCGACCTGCTCGTCCTTGCGCTTGGAATTGTTAGTCAGCATGCAATAGACCTTGCCGGTCCCCGGATTGGGTTGCACGTCCTCGGGACGGTCCATCTTGGTGGCGCCGAGCAGATCGGCGGCCAGGCGGGTATGAACCACGACATCGGCCTGCGAGGCAAAGCCGTTTTCAGCAGTGAGGGGGCCCTGGCCGTGGATGAGCGGCATCCATTCGACCGTGCCATCCTCGGAGAATTTTGCGACATGCAGCGTGCCGTTATCGAGCAGCGTCATGTTGGCGGCTCGATCGTCCGGGTTGAACTTGCCCGCAGTCACGAATTTGTAGACATAGTCGAAGCGCTCGTCGTCGCCGCAATAGACGACCACGCGTCCATCCTTGTTGACAACCGACTCGCAGCCTTCGTGCTTGAAGCGTCCCAGTGCGGTGCGCTTGACCGGTTTGGAGGACGGATTGAAAGGATCGACCTCAACCACCCAGCCGAAACGGTTTGCTTCGTTGGGCTCCTTGGCAATGTCGAAACGATCGTAGAAGGCGGCCCATTTGAATTCGCCTCCGGGGATGCCGTAGCGCTCGTATGCGGCATATTCCGGGTGGTCCTGCTTCAGCTCGCCGCTGAAATAGTTGTTGATGTTTTCCTCGGCCATCAGCCAGGTGCCCCATGCGGTCACGCCACCCGCGCAGTTGTTGATGGTGCCGAACACCTTGGTGCCGGTCGGATCTTCGTTGGTCTTCAAACGGTCATGGCCGGCGGCGGGGCCGCTGACGGTCATCTCCGTCTTGGCGGTTAGGCGGCGGTTGAACTTGCCGTCCAGCACCGGCTGCCACTTGCCGCCGACCTTTCGGACCTCGATGATCGTGCCGCCATGGGCCGCCATTTCGATATCGACCAGCTCCTGGGTATGGTCGCCCATGATCACAGCGTCTTCTTCCTTGCCGTCCTCGACCTTCTTGCCGATATGGGCAAAGTTGGGGAACATCAGCTCGGCATTGGTATACTCGTGATTGACCACCAGCAGGCCGTGATCCGGATTGCCCTCAAGCGGAATGAAGCCGACATAGTCGTTGTTGTAGCCGAAGAGCTTTTCCTGGGCGGCGGCAGACTGTTTGAGCGGGTCGAAGTCCGGACTATCGGCAAACACCTTGTCGCCCCAGCGCAGCAGGATATCGCTATCATAGCCGTTGGCGACATGGTGCGTTTCATCGACGCCGGCCTCGATCTCGTCGAAATCGAAAGCGGGCCTGGTTTCGGCATGCGCCCGGTCGGCGGCCACCAGCGCCAGCGGGCTGACGGTGGTGGCAATGGCCGCCACAGCAAGTGAGCCGCCGATGAAGCCACGGCGGGAAAAGCGGCGATTGATGATATCCCCCATCGTCGGATTGCTGGAACAGTTCCGGCCATAGTCTTCCTTCGCCTCGATCAGATCCTGCGGTGTCTGGGAAAACTCCGGATTGTGGTGGTCTCTGAGATGGTCCATGTTACTGCTCCTTTAGGGGAATTCACTCCGAGAGCTTTTTATTCGTTGCCGCATGACAGTCGTGTGACGGATCGATAAATAAAACTTGAACACCGAACGTCTTCCGCTCGGAAAGCATTTTTGCGCCGATTGCGCATGTCCGGAAAGCACGCTGCCACCATGTTCGAACTTATTTCGTTGATCGCCATCGCCCTCGCCATCGGAGCGCTGTCAAGCGCGCGCGGCACCCGTGCTAGGTTTGACACGGAACTCGCCGCGCTCAAACTGGAATTGAAGCGGCTGGAGGGACAGGTCGGGACAGGTACGGGTTCCCCGCAACCATCCGATATCGGCGAGGTGCTCGCAACTGGACAGGGCACAGCGGAAACCATTGGTGAAGCGGCTACGGAAGCCGTGCCTGAAGAAGTTGGCGCCGACGCACCCGAACAGCAAACTGCCGAGTTGGTGGTGGTTGAAGAGGAGCCACAGGAAGCCCTCGCACAAACGGTAGCCGCGGCCCCGAGGGAAAGCTTCGAATCCCGGCTCGCGGCGCGCTGGTCTGTTTGGGTCGGCGGTATCGCGCTCGCCTTCGCCGGCATTTTTGCGGTCAAATACTCAATCGAGCAGGGACTCCTGAGCCCCGCCGTACGGCTTTCGCTGGCCGGACTGTTTGGCCTCGTACTGATGGCTGCGGGCGAGTGGGTTCGCCGCCGCAGCACGCCGCTTCTCGAAAATACCTTCCAGAATGCGCTCATTCCCGGAATCCTGACGGCAGCCGGAACCTTGACCCTGATGGGAGCAGTGTTCGTCGCCCATTCCGTCTACGGCTATTTCGGGCCTGCGACGGCATTCATCCTGCTCTGCCTCATCTCGCTTGCAACCCTGTTGCTGTCGCTGATCCACGGCCAGGCTCTTGCAGGCCTTGGCCTGGTCGCTTCGTTTGTGACGCCGCTGCTGGTGGCATCGGAAGCCCCCAATCCATGGCCGCTCTTTGGCTTCCTGTCGGTCGCCTGGATCGGCAGTAGCCTGGCGTCGAAGCTGTGCCACTGGCGGGTTGCGCCGGCCATCGGCAATGCCGGCCTTTCCGCGTGGGCAGTCGCCTATCTCGCGTCGGTCGATCCTTTCCACGTCGCACCTGTCGCGCTTTCGCTGCTGATCATGCTGGCCGGTATCGCCTTCATCTGGCCGGGCCGCTGGTCCGAGCCGCCATCGGTTGCCGCGCCCGAACTTGCTCTGGAAGAAAGCGCTGACGGAGAGACAGATGGCGAGGTTGCTCCGACAGCGGTGACAACCCCGCAGAAACATCGCGGCGCATGGGAGCAATTGGTGTTGCCGCGGCACATCGCCAGCACGCTCACTGCCGCGCTCGGCGTCATGGCGGCAGCCATCGCCTTCGTTGCGCCCGAGAGCATCAGCACCGGCTATGCGCCGTGGGGCTTCGCCATACTTGTGATCGGGCTTGCGCTGCTGGGCGCAATCAGAACCTATGCCTTCTACCCGGCGGCGTTTGCCGCTTTGACCGCGCTTGGCGGTATCAGGGTCATGAGCTTCGGTGCAGCGACGGTCAGCTTGAACGATCAGGTGCCTGACGGATTTGTGGGCTATACTGATCCGGCTGTTGTCACCTGGCTTGCCTTGGGCCTCGGCCTGTTCCAGGCAGGTCTTGGCGTCGTGCTTGCTTTCGGCCGCAAGGAAAAGGAAAGCCCGCATGCGATTGCCTGGTCGGTGATCTCGATTGCAACGCCACTTGTGCTTGCGAGTGTCGGCTTCTTCTATTTCGGCAACTACTTTTTCGATCTGAAGTACGGGCTCTATGCGGTCGTGCTCGGCGTCCTCTGGCTCGCAAGCGCGGAGGGGGCATTCCGCGGAGCGGCATTTGCCGGACGTTATGTCGTTGCGCGTGACCTGTTTGTTGCGGGCTCCTGGGCCGCTTTCGTGTTCGCACTGATCGTGATGACCGATGGGATCACGACGACGATCGGCTCCGCGGTACTCGGCTTTGTTTTCCTCAATGCCCGACGGATACGAGATTGGCCCGTTCTGCCGTGGGCGATGGCGGCTTCGGCCATCTTCGTGGCTGGCCGGATAGCCTGGGAGCCGACCATTGTCGGCGCCAGCCATCTCGGGACGACACCTGTCTTCAACGCGCTGCTTGCCGGCTACGGCATCCCGTCGGCGTTGCTGATTGCTTCGGCATGGATCGTCCGCAAGAGCGACGATGTCCGCCTGCGCAACGTGATGGAGGCGCTGGCCAGCCTGTTCACCCTGCTGACCTTGGGCATCCTCGTTCGCCACGCGATGAATGGCGGCCAGTTGAACTCGGCCGTGCCGACGCTTGCCGAGCAGGCTATCTACACGCTTCTCACGGTGGGCGCTTCCGCAACGCTCATGAATCTCGACCTCCGTCGCCCGAGCATCGTTTTCCGCACCGGCTCGATGGCGGTCGGCTATCTCTCGATGGTGTCGGTGATTGCAGCCCACTATGTCGGCCTCAACCCTTACCTGACCGGAGAACTGACCGGCCGCATTCCCTTCTTCAACCTGTTGTTCCTCGCCTATCTGCTACCCGGATTGGCCTACGGCCTCGCGGCCTGGTATGCCCGCGACCGCCGGCCGCTGCACTATGTGATCGCGCTGGCGCTGACCGGTGCGAGCCTGCTGTTTGCCTATGTTACGCTTTCCGTGCGCCGGATTTTCCATGGCGAGGGCATAGCCGACTGGAAGGGCTTCCAGCAGGCGGAACTTTACACCTATTCGGTTGTCTGGCTGCTGCTCGGCGTGCTGCTGCTCGTGGTCGGTTACCGGTTCCGGGCCAAGAGCATCCGCATTGCATCGGCGGTGCTGGTGCTGATTGCCGTCGTCAAGGTGTTCCTGATCGATATGTCGAACCTCGAAGGCCTTTACCGAGTGTTGTCCTTTATCGGCCTCGGCGTGGCTCTCATCGGCATCGGCCGCTTTTACCAGACTATCCTCACGGGGCTGGCGGGTGACGAGCCGCATAAGGATATCACGGCCACTCCAACTGAAGGCGCCTAAGCCAGCGATTGGTGGTTGCGGCAAAGTCGTAAACCGGTAAAACGGAACGATGCAGCAAGATGACATCGCCCGGATTTTCAAGCCTTTCGAAGAGCTTGCCACAAACTTGATTCCCCATGCCGTCGCCCCCGGCGATGGCGCCCACGACATCGCCCATATCCAGCGGGTTTTTGCCAATGCCATGCGCATTCACGCGGTCGAGGGTGGCCACGCCGAAACGATAGCGGGCGCGGTGCTGCTGCACGATTGTGTGGCGGTGGAGAAGAATTCGCCGCTGCGGGCCGAAGCGTCCCGGCTTGCGGCGGAAAAGGCCGGCGGAATCCTGGCTGTGCTCGGCTGGTCTGCTGACCAGATCGCGCGCGCTGCCCATGCAATTGCCGCGCACAGCTTCTCAGCGGCGATCAAACCCGAGACGCTGGAAGCCAAAATCCTGCAGGACGCCGATCGCCTTGATGCCATTGGCCTGATCGGCGCGGCGCGCTGCTTCTATACTGGCGGACGCATGGGCTCGGGGCTCTACGATTCCACCGATCCCAGGGCGGAAGATCGCGCGCTGGACGACAAGCGGTTCTCCATCGACCACTTTCCGGTCAAGCTCTTCAAGCTCGCGGACGGCTTTCAGACGCCGACTGGTCGGGCAATGGCGGCGGAGCGGCATGCGCGACTTGAGCAATTCTATCACCAGTTCCTCGAGGAAATCGGATGAAAGTCAAATCCCTGCATATCTATCCGCTGAAAAGCGGCCGCGTCATTGATCTGGACAGTGCCGCGATCACGGCCTGGGGATTGTCGGGAGACCGCCGCTATATGCTCGTCGATCCTGACGGCAGGTGCATCACCCAGCGCGAGGTGCAGCCGCTGGCGCAGGTGACCGCGGTTGCCAAGGATGGCGTTCTGACGCTTTCGAAGGTTGGAGAGCCGCAGCCGATCCTTGCCAGCTTCGACACTGACCGGCGCATGAATGTGGAAATCTGGGACAGCAAGGTCACCGCAGCCGTTGCGCTGGATGGAGTCAATCATGCGCTGAGCAAATGGTTCGGCATTCCGGTGCTGCTTGTGCATGCCGACGAAATCACCGATCGCCAATGCAGCCCGGACTGGGCCGGCGCGAGCGTCTCGACCGGTTTTGCCGACGGCTACCCGATCCTGGTGACGACCACCGGTTCGCTCAAGGCGCTCAACGAGGCGACGCTTGCCGCCGGTGACGAGGGCTTCGGCATGGACCGGTTCCGTCCCAATGTCGTCATAGAAGACGATGCACCATTCGCAGACGACCGCTGGGCGGCGATCGAGATCGGCGGCATCCGCTACGACCTGGTCAAACCCTGCGCCCGCTGCATCATGACCACACAGGATCAGCTGACCGGCGAACGCGGCGGACCGGACCCCATGCCCGCGATGCGCAAGCTCAGAATGTCCGCCGACCGGCGGGTGTCGGGTGTCTTGTTCGGATGGAACGCCGTGCCGCGCACTATCGGGGCACTGCAAGTGGGCGACAGCGTGAGCGTACTCGAACAGCGCCCGGAGGGCTGGCCACTCAAGCAGCGTTGAACCGTTTCCATCAGCAAAAGTGATTTCTGCATTCAGAAAAACTCGCTTTTCACGACGGGGCGCGGCCCCTAATGGTGAAGGCTGAACAAACGGAGTTTTCCATGACTGCAGCAAGCCGCACCCAAACCTTGCCATGGGCGATCATCGTCGCCGGCTCGCTGATTGCCATGATTACCTTCGGGCCACGCTCGGCAATGGGCTTTTTCCAGCTGCCGTTGCTTGCCGATACCGGCTGGGATCGGCAGACATTCGGCTTTGCGATGGCGCTGCAGAACCTCTTCTGGGGCGTTGGCCAGCCGTTCTTCGGCGCCTTTGCGGACAAGTACGGCACGGCCCGTGTGCTGATCATGTCGGCGATATTCTATGCCGCCGGTCTGTTGCTGATGGCCCATCCTTCGAGCCCCGCGATGCTGCATCTCGGTGGTGGCGTGCTGATCGGGCTGGGAATAGCCGCAGGCTCGTTCAGCGTCATTCTCTCAGCTTTTGCCCGCAACGTCACCCCGGCCCAACGCTCGATGGCCTTCGGCATCGCGACTGCAGCCGGCTCGGCCGGGATGTTCGTGTTCGCGCCGCTTGCCCAGGGGCTGATCACATCCTTCGGCTGGCGCGAAGCGCTGATGATCATGGCGCTGCTGATGGCGGCCATCCCGTTTCTCGCCATTGCGTTGCGCGGCAACGCCCATTCCGGCAGCCAAAGCCACGCGGCTTTCCAGCAGACGGTGGGTGAGGCCATGCGCGAAGCGCTAAGCCATCGCTCCTACCTGCTGCTGACCTCCGGTTTCTTCGTTTGCGGATTTCAGGTGGCGTTCATCACTGCGCATTTCCCGGCCTATCTGCTCGATATCGGCATCGAGCCGAAATATGCAGTTATCGGCATGGCGCTGATCGGCGCCTTCAACATCATCGGCTCGCTTGCTGCGGGCGTGATCGGCCAGACCTATTCCAAGCCGTGGTTCCTGGCGCTGATCTATATCGGTCGTTCGATTGCAGTGACGCTGTTCATCCTCCTGCCGATCACCCCGGTTTCGGTCATCATCTTCTCCGCCGTCATGGGCCTGCTGTGGCTGTCCACCGTCCCGCCAACCAACGGCCTCGTCGCCATCATGTTCGGCACACGGCATCTGGGGCTTCTGGGCGGTATCGTGTTTTTGTCGCACCAGATCGGCTCGTTCCTCGGCGTCTGGCTGGGTGGCTATCTCTACGACCATTTCGGTACCTACGATCCGGTCTGGTGGCTGGGCGTGGTGCTTGGACTGTTGGCAGCAATCGTCCATGTCCCGATCAGGGAAGCGGTTGTGCCGGGCCGGCCTGTGGCAGTTTGAATTCAGGTTGATAGTATGGTTGAGGCCGCCTCTGATTGGCGTAATAACTAACTATTCTCCTTGCTTCTTCTTTTGATGACGTCATTCATAGTGTCGCTTGGAGATATGATATGTGATTTGTTTTCAGTCCGGAATTTTTCTACTTCTTGTTTCCTCGTGCTGTTAATATTTTTCGCGTTATTCTGAATCTTTCTATCAATTTCGGCGCTGAGTTGGTCCATTGGAATGTCTAATGGTGAAAGTGTTCGTGTCTGGCCATGAGCATCCTTCAGTCTGAATGAGAGGGGGAGCGACGGAGTTTCGTCGAACATGTCTGTTTGATTGGGATTGCGAACTTTGGGAGGCTTGTTTCCAATATCAGATATCATTCGTTTTAGAGCTCTATCTATGAGCGAACTCGCTGACATTTCTATGAGTTTACTGTGATCTGCTTTTGCCTTTGCGATAATGGCGTTTACATCGTAGTGGTTTCCTGTTTTTATGGTTTCGGAAACTAATGATCTAAGAATTTCGTTTAAATTCACCGCGTTTTTCTCCGGCATTTTGGTAGAAATACTGAAAAAATATCAAGATTCTTTATGGTGAGTCAATTCATTGCTGAGTTCGATGACGGGTGTAGAGGGATTTTCCTTACTTCTGCTGGCAGCCTGATCGCCACCACCCGGTGTACGGCCTTGTAGGTCGGATCAAGCTCGCCATAAGGCGCCACGAGCCATTGCCATTCCGTGTGCGGCGACGGCAGGGTAGCGCCGTGCATCAGGTCGTCGCGCTCCAGAACCTCGCCTGACTTGCCGATCACATCATAGGAAATATCGGTCAGCAGGCAGCTTGGTGCGGCAGTCGCGTTCAATCCATCGACATGCGCCTGAATGAGGCGGCCAACGGTGTCTGCCGGCAGGTTCGGCTGCGTTTCCATCAGATGGCCGACGCCGACGCCAATCTGTGAGAGCAGATTGGCCGAGACGATAAAGTCGAGATCGGCAATCTCTGCGAGAAAGGCCAGCGGCGTCGGAGGCGAAGACGGCGTGTCTCGCAAGGCTTCAAACCCAGAGAGATCGAGGCACTCGAACGTCAGATTGCGCAAACCCTTGATCGCCGCCCATGCGCGCACGCTTGCCAGATGCTGCAGGTCATAAAGGCGGACTTCGGAAAAGCTCTTTGACAACAGGGCGATCGGCACATCACGCAACAATCCTGAACCGAGCACCACGGCCACTCGCCGTTGTGGCAGCATCTCGATTGCCCGCTGAACGAAGGCCTTCGAGTTTTCCTCGTGTTCGGCCCAATCGCGGGCGCAACGCCGGGCCCGCGCCCAGAGATTGACTGAGGAATTGATCTCGCCCGCATTTCGTCGCGGCGAAGTGGCATATGAGGCGGCAAAATTGAGGGCTTCGAGCAGCATGAGGCTTTCGGTGAATCGCAATCAGTCGTTGAGGCGTATATTGCCGAAAACGCGGGCAAATGAAATAAGGGAGCGTTCGATGGCGAAAGCAGCAGCGCCGAGACCAGCCGGCGCGACCAAGGAAGATGGGCTCCCTTGGCTGTGGCGTCAGCCTCGCTGTTGAATAGGAGTGCTTGCTATGTGGCAATCGCCAATACGCATCACGTTTGAAATAAAGAGGACGCGGACGAGCTGGTCCCTCGTTATCCGCGTCCAACTTTATAGCTAACGAAACGGGAGGCGGGCGCGAGCCCGTCTTCCACTCCCTTAAAATAGTCGATTGCAACGCAGGTTGCAAGCAATCGCCAAACATGGCGGAGCCATCATTGCACTTGCCGCAATTTCCTCAATCCGTTAGAGCAGCCGCAACAACAAACTGAATTTTTCCGGATACCCCGCCATGAATGACAAGCCGAAGAAACAGCAGAAGCTCAAGGCCCGCCTGCCGCGCGGTTTTGTCGATCGCGAGGCGTCCGATATCCGCGCCGTCAACGAGATGACCGGCAAGATCCGCGAAGTCTATGAACGCTATGGTTTCGACCCCGTCGAGACGCCGCTGTTCGAATACACCGACGCGCTGGGCAAGTTCCTGCCGGATGCAGACCGCCCCAACGAGGGCGTGTTCTCGCTGCAGGATGATGACGAGCAGTGGATGAGCCTGCGCTACGATCTGACCGCGCCGCTTGCCCGCCACGTCGCCGAAAATTTCCAGCAGATCCAGCTTCCCTACCGTACCTATCGGGCCGGCTACGTATTCCGCAACGAAAAGCCGGGTCCCGGCCGCTTCCGCCAGTTCATGCAGTTCGATGCCGACACCGTCGGTGCCGCCGGCGTTCAGGCCGATGCCGAAATGTGCATGATGATGGCCGACACACTCGAAGCGCTCGGCATCAGGCGCGGCGACTACGTCATCCGTGTCAACAACCGCAAGGTGCTTGATGGCGTCATGGAGGCCATCGGGCTTGGTGGCGACGACAAGGCAGGCCACCGCCTCAATGTTTTGCGCGCCATCGACAAGCTAGACAAGTTCGGCCCGGAAGGCGTCAAATTGCTTCTCGGCCCTGGCCGCAAGGATGAATCCGGCGACTTCACCAAGGGCGCGGGCCTGAACGACGAACAGATCGGCAAGGTGCTGTTTTTCGTCGGCATCAAGGACTATGCGGCAAGTGCCGGCGAACTGGCGCAGCTTCTGGAAGGTACGAGCAAGGGGCAGGAAGGCGTCGACGAGCTCAACACCATTGGCGCACTGGTCACCAGCGCCGGCTATGACGCCGGCCGCATCAAGATCGACCCTTCCGTCGTGCGCGGCCTCGAATACTATACTGGCCCGGTCTATGAGGCCGAACTCACCTTCGACGTCACCAACGAAAAGGGCGAGAAGGTCGTGTTTGGTTCTGTGGGCGGCGGTGGCCGTTATGACGGTTTGGTGTCGCGCTTCATGGGCCAGCCGGTTCCGGCAACCGGCTTTTCCATCGGCGTGTCTCGCCTGATGACGGCGCTGAAGAACCTCGGCAAGCTTGGCGCCGACGAAGTCGTCGCACCGGTCGTCGTCTGCGTCATGGACCGCGATGTCGAAAGCCTCGGCCGCTACCAGAAGATGGTGCAGCAGCTTCGTCACGCCAATATCCGTGCCGAAATGTATCAGGGCAATCCGAAGAATTTCGGCAACCAGCTCAAGTATGCCGACCGTCGCGGTTCGCCGCTCGCCATCATCCAGGGTGGCGACGAGCGCGCCCAGGGCATCGTGCAGATCAAGGATCTGATCGAGGGTAAGCGTCTGTCGGGGGAAATCACCGACAACGTCGCCTGGCGTGAGGCCCGTGTCGCGCAGGTCTCGGTGGCTGAGACCGATCTTGTCGCCAAGGTTCGCGAGATGCTCGCCGACCAGGCCGAAGATCGGAAGCGGCAGTCGTAACCAATGTGTCAGCCTGCCGCTAGGGGACGCTCATGCCTTTGATAAATCTTCCAGACTTTTCCAATGAGCTGCTATCGCTGTTCGAAACGCTGAAGACTGATCGCGTCGATACGCCGGTCATTCAGCCGGCTGAGCCGTTCCTGAACATGGCCGGCGAGGATCTGCGTCGGCGGATCTTCATGACTGAGAGTGAGACCGGCGAAAGCCTGTGCCTGCGGCCGGAATTCACCATTCCTGTCTGCCTGCAGCACATCGAGACCGCGACCGGAACGCCCAAGCGCTATTCCTATCTCGGCGAGGTTTTCCGCCAGCGTCGCGAAGGCGGCAAGGAGTTCTATCAGGCTGGCATCGAGGATCTCGGCACCAAAGATGTCGCCGGCGCCGATGCGCGGGCGGTCGCGGATGCCATCGCCACGCTAAAGGCATTGCTGCCGGGCCAACCGCTCGCCGTGACCATGGGTGACCAATCGGTGTTCGAGGCGGTGGTCGAGGCGCTCGGCCTTCCCTCCGGCTGGCAGCGACGTTTGGTGCACGCATTCGGCGAGGCGTCCAAGCTGGACGCGATGATCGCCCGGCTTGCCCGGCCCGAAAGCGTCACCGATCTCGGTGCAGAGGTCGAGGCGATGCTTGCGGCCGGTGACGAGGCCACTTTGATCGGCCATATCGACGCGATCATGCAGGCGACCGGTTATTCCAGCAATGCCAGCCGCTCGCCGGCCAGCATCGCCAGACGGTTGCGCGAAAAGCGGGCGCTGGCAAGCACGGCGCTCGATCCGGCCAAGCTGGAAGTTCTCAAGGAATTCCTGTCACTCAGCGTCAGCTTGAAATACGCGCCTGATGTGTTTGCGACCTTCGCCCGCAGCGCAGGGCTGAAGCTTGACGGCGCGGTCGATCGCTTCGATGCCCGCGTCGCTGCGTTGACCGGCATCGGTGTTGATCTGTCGACCGTGACATGGCGCGCGGCCTTCGGTCGTCCGCTGGATTATTATACCGGCCTGGTGTTCGAGATCACGGTGCGCGAAGACCACAGGGTGCTCGCCGGCGGCGGGCGCTTCGACAGGATGATGACGCTGCTTGGGGCTGCAGAAGAAATCCCGGCTGTCGGTTTTGCACTGTGGCTCGACCGTATCGAGGCGGTGAGGGGAGAAATCGTATGATCACCATCGCACTCCCTTCCAAGGGCCGGATGAAGGATGACGCCTCGGCGATTTTCGAGCGCGCCGGCATGAAAATATTGGCCGTCGGCAACGACCGTTCCTATCGTGGCCGTGTCGAAGGTGCCGACGATATCGAAATCGCGTTCCTGTCCGCCTCGGAGATCGCCCGCGAGCTGGGTGCCGGATCGATCGATTTCGGTGTCACCGGCGAAGACCTTGTGCGCGAAGATCTTGCGGAAGCCGACAAGCGCGCCGAATTCTGCGTGCGCCTGGGCTTCGGCCATGCCGATGTCGTGGTCGCTGTGCCGGAAATCTGGCTCGATGTCGATACCATGGCTGATCTGGGTGATGTTGCCGCTGATTTTCGCGCCCGGCATGGTCGGCGTCTGGCGATTGCCACAAAGTACTGGCGACTGACGCAGCAGTTCTTCTCCTCCCAGCACGGCATACAGCTTTACCGGATCGTCGAGAGCCTCGGTGCCACCGAGGGTGCGCCGGCGGCGGGACAAGCCGATATCATCGTTGATATCACCTCGACGGGATCGACGCTTCGCGCCAATCACCTGAAGATCCTGTCTGATGGGACTGTGCTGAAGTCCGAGGCCTGCCTAGTGCGTTCGCGCAAGCCGGAGCATGAGGGCAATGCACGCATCGCCGAAATCGTCGCAGCGGTCAAGGCTGCGATCTGACGCGACCAGATCGTCCTTTGCGCCGCGATCTGGCGAACGCGATGAATGGGGTTGAGCAGGCATGTGAACCGGCGATGCAGGAAGGCGGTCCTGCTTCGCTCGGTCGGGCTTTTAAGCCCGGATCACATGCAACTGCCCATGCACAAGACCTAAGACGCCAATCTTGAGCGAAGCTTAGCAAATCGATTTAACGATAACCAAGTTTAGAAAGCGATGGCTTGGTCGATGGATCCAAGCGGCTTGACGCCGGAAAGCAGCGCTCTGGCTTCCTCGACATCCCGGTTCATCTGCTCGACCAGCGGCTCCAGCCCGTCGAATTTCATTTCCGGCCGCAGGAACCCGAAGAACGACACCGAACAGGTCTGCCCATAAAGATCGCCGGAGAAATCGAAAAGCATCGTTTCCAGCAGTGCCGCACCGTGGTCGGTCACCGTCGGCCGGTAGCCGAAACTGGAAACGCCGTCAAACACGCGGCCATCCTCAAGGCGGAAACGAACGGCATAGATTCCGGCCTTAAGCTGGACATCCACCGGCAGAGCCATGTTGGCCGTGGGAAAGCCGAGCGTCCGGCCCAGCTTCTGTCCGTGGATAACAGGGGACTGTACGGTGTAGCGATAGCCGAGCAGCCCGGCGGTTTCCACCATGTCGCCTTCGGATATCAGCGAGCGAATGCGGCTCGAGGAAATCACGTCGGTGTTTTCGTCGCGAAAGGCGTCAATCAGGCTGACACCGAAACCATGCCGGCCGCCCGCAGCAAGCAGATAGGCCGGTCCACCTTCGCGACCCTTGCCGAAATGGAAATCGAAACCGGTGACGATTTCCTTGGCGTCGATCCAGTCGATCAGCACGGACTGGATGAACTCTTCCGCAGAACGGCCCGCGAATGTCCGGTCGAACGGATATTCGAGCACGGCATTGAAGCCCATTTTCTCGAGGATCTGGGCTTTCAGCGGCGCCGGCGTGATGCGAAAAACCGGCTTGTCCGGTGTGAAGATCGTGCGCGGATGCGGTTCGAACGTCAGGACGAGCGACGGGATCTTCCTGTCCGAGGCGATTTCCAGCGCGCGCGACAAGACGGCCTGGTGGCCGCGATGCACGCCATCGAAATTGCCGATCGCCAGTACTCCGCCCTGTAGCGTCTCCGGCAGATCGCCCCGTTGTTCATTGCGATGAAAGACCGTCATCAGGCCATTGTCTCCGGCATCTTATTGCAAGCGCGGCATCCACCAACGGGGCCGGGCATTGTGGCTATCGAGAAAGGCTTCCAGCGCCGCCACATCCGTTTTGGCGCCATCCATGTAATCGCGCCCATGGATGCCGGCGGAAATGTAGAGCAGGTCGAGCCCCTCGGTTATCGCGCCGAGTACGTCGGTGGGCATGCCGTCGCCGACTGCGAGCACCCGGTTCTTGTCGAAGGGGCCACGATGGCTGAGTGCTTCGTCCAGAGCCGCGACATAGATCGGCTTGTGCGGCTTGCCGGCAATCCGCGAGGTGCCGCCGAGTTCGGTATAGAGGGCTGCGATCGCCCCTGCGCAGGGGACCAGCCGATGGCCGCGCTCGACCACCAGATCGGGATTGGCGCAGATCATCGGAATGTTTCTCGACGCCAGTCGCGTCAGCACTTCGCGATAATCCTCGGGCGTCTCGACCTCGTCATCGACAAAGCCGGTGCAGACGATCACTTCGGCTTGCTCTTCGTCCACACATTCGACGTCGAGGCCTTCCAGCAGCGATGTTTCCCGGTCAGCGCCGATGAAATACACCTTGCCCGGGCCTTCGGCGATCAGCTTGCGGGTTACGTCACCCGATGTGACCATCCGGTCGTAGGCTTCGGGCAGCACGCCCAGGCTCTCAAGTTGCGGGATGACGCCGTTACCGGGGCGTGGCGAGTTGGTGATCAACACCACCGACAGTCCGGCCTCGCGCGCCGATCGAAGCGCAATGGAGGCGTCGGCAAAGCTGCTGACGCCATTGTGGAGCACGCCCCAAACATCGCAAAGGATAACATCGTAGTGCTTGACGATGTCGTTGAGGGATCCAATGCGCTCTGCCATGAAATGCTCCAGGAAAATCTTCGTGCCCCAGATCGCAAAATGGCGGCCCGATGACAAGGGTTAAAGTGGCCGACAGTGAGAAAAGGGATGCAATCCGCGCACCGCTTTGGCGGGGCGGGGAGTTCGCCGGGGTGTCGGTGAAGCCGCAGCTTCGAACCTCATGCGCCGCGTGACACAGCATTGCGCCGTGAAGACGAATCCAAAAGCTGCACGGCTCAAGCGGCTGACCTCTGTTCAATTTTCGATCAGCCGGCGAATGTTCTCCCAGCGCGGGTCCGAATGAAGCGGCTCGAAATCGGAATCATATTTGACCCAGGATTTCGTTTCGTGGTTGGCCGACGACAAGACGCGTTCAAGCGTCTCGAATGCCTGGCTGAGTTCACCGGACAACGCATAAACACAGGCAATATTGTACTGGCATAACACATCGTCCGGCTCGATTGTCAGTGCACGCATGGCCCATTCGTGTGCCCTGTCGGTTTCGCCGATCGCAATCAGCGCGATGGCCCCCAGATAAGCGGGGCGCGAATTGTCCGGGTTTATCGCCAGCTCCTTTTGGGCTGCGTCGATCGCTTTTAGCGCGGCCCCCATTGCGTCAGCTTTCCTGCTCAACGTGTTGTAGGTCTGCCGCAAATAGCCCCAGGTCTGGTAGTCGTTGGGCTTGAGTTCGACGGCTCTCTCGAACAGCTTCGCCGCGTCTTCGATCTTGCCCTGCGCGTAGCAGGCCCGCCCGTAAAAGTACGGCGCCTCAAAAAGATTTGCATCGCACGCGGTTGCTTTCAGAAATTCAATCTCCGCTTCCTCGTAGCGCTAGCCGAGCGAGAGCGCGAGACCACGCGACGCGTGGGCTTCGGCAAGGCCGCTTTCAAGTTCAAGCGCCTTGGCGCTGGTCGCCATGATGCTCTCGAGGGTAATCTGCGTATTGTAGTTCAACACGAGGAAGGAATCGCAATCGGCAATTCCGGCATAGGCGCGCGCGTAGAGTGGATCGATTTCGACTGCCTTTGCGAACATGCGCCGCGCCAGCGCATAGTAAGATTTCGTATGGCGGTGGAGGAAGTCTCGGCCGCGCAGATAGGCTGTGTATGCCTCAACGCTTGTCGTGGGGCTGAGGCTGATCGCTTTCTGCTCGGCCGGCAGCAATTTGACCTTGAGCTGGTCGACAATGGTCTTGGTGATCTCGTCCTGAATGGCAAAGATGTCGGTGAGTTCGCGGTCATAGCGGTCCGCCCAGAGATGTGTTCCATCCTTGCCCAGAATAAGCTGGGCGGTGACCCGCACGCGCTGGCCCGCCTTGCGGACGCTGCCCTCAAGGACGGTCGCGACGTTGAAGCGCCGGCTTACCTCTTGAATATCCACAGCCTTACCCTTGAGCGTGAAAGCAGAATTCCGCGCAATCACGGAAAGCCCGGAGATCTTGGAAAGGTCGGTGATGATGTCCTCGGTGATGCCGTCGGAGAAATACTCCTGTTCCGGATCGCCGCTCATGTTGTCGAAGGGAAGTACCGCGATGGATGGTCGCTCTTGCTTGCTGGAGGCCGACGCATCGCTGCCCATATTGTTCTGTGCCGGCCTGTCCTCATCTTCCGGCAGCAGCACGTCGAAGACACGCACCGGCCTTTCGATATTCTTCAGCGATTGTTCGCCCCTGTCGTGAAAGTGCAGTCCCAGGTTTCTGCCGACGTGATCGCGCGCGGTGCCGGACAAGGATATGCCGCCCACCGGCGCCATGCTTTCAATCCGCGCGGCGACATTGACGCCATCGCCATAGATATCGTCGTTCTCGACGATGATATCGCCGACGTTGATGCCGATGCGAAACTGAATACGCTGGTCTTCCTTGACCGAGAAGTTGCGTTCACGCATTTGCAGCTGGACTTCCGTGGCGCAAGCGACGGCACTGACAACGCTTGGAAATTCCACCAGAATACCATCGCCGGTGAGTTTGACGATGCGACCCTGATGCTCGGCTATCTTGTGATCGACCAGTTCCGCGCGGTGCAGGTTCAATGCCGCAAGGGTTCCCCGCTCGTCCAGCCCCATGAGACGACTATAGCCGACCACGTCGGCAGCGAGAATGGCAGTAAGGCGACGTTGCATGGCAGCCAACGATCTGTTTGCCTGACATATAACAATGGAAACTCCAACGAAGTCAATCTGTGGTCGAACCCGCCAAACGGCCGGGTTGCTGCAGCTTGCGCGAGATTGCGGAGCAACACTCTCGCTATCGCTTCGATTACCGATCGCGCATGGCGCGGGCGGTCTCGGTGATCCGCAGAAATTCCTTGGCGGCGGAGGGCAGCGACGAGCCGCGACGCCACACCAGCCCGACCTGGACCACGGGCAGCGCGCCGGACACATCGCGGCTTTCGATCCGGTCGCCTTCCAGCGACCACGGGCGATAAACGAGATCCGGCAGCAGCGCGATGCCGGCGCCGGTGGCCACCAGGCTGCGCACGGCTTCGACGGAACGGGTCCGGAAGGCGACGTGCGGTTTGGCGCCGAGCGCGGTCAGGAGCTTGCCGGTGTTTTCCTCGATTTCATCCACCGTCAGCATGATCAGCGGTTCCTGGGCGATATCCCTGACCGAGATGATGTCTGCGCTGCCGAGCTTGTGGCCCATCGGCAACCAAAGGCGGTAAGGCGAGGTCTCGATGATTTCGGCCTGAAGCGCCATGCGGTCGCGCAGGTTGGAGATGGTCATGACGGCGATGTCGAGTTCGCCGCCGATCAGCAGGTGTTCGAGATAGCTGCCATTGTCCTCGATGGCGCTGACACTGACGGCGGGATAGGCCCGGCGATAACGCCGCAGCAGGTCCGACAGCACGTAGCCCGCCACGAGAGAGGTGACGCCGAGATTGAGCGAGCCGCGCATCTCGTCCTTCTTGTCGGTGAATGTCCGTCTCGCATCTGAGACGGAAGCGAGGATGTTGGTCGCATGCCGGAGAAACTGGTGACCGTTGTGGGTGATAGTCAGGCCACGCGAGTGCCGCTCAAACAGGTTTACACCCAGATCGCTTTCGAGCTCCTTCACCGCCTCGGTGATCGACGACTGCGAAATCGACAGTGCCTGCGCAGCGCCGCTGACCGTGCCGTTTTCGGCAACTGCAATGAAATACTGGAGCTGTCGGAGCGTAAAAGCCATGGCCGACTGATGGCACGGCGACACGGGGATTGGCAAGCAGACATCATCCGGGATGAAATGCCTTAGGACCCGCCGCGCGTCCTTGTTAACTTACATTCACGCTGATGCGTAAGGCTGTGAGCCATTTCTGGGGACCAGTTGATTTTACGAATGATCCCCGCGTCGTTCACCATTCCGGATTTTTTTATGGGGCTAATCCTTGACTCTGCCTGGGCAGGGTCCTAAATCCAGCCCGCTAGCACTCCACGGAGACGAGTGCTAGCAGTCCAATCATCCGGGTCGAACCCGGCAATGTCATTTGATCGAGGAAACAGACAATGGCAAGCATCAATTTCCGTCCGCTTCATGACCGCGTCGTCGTTCGTCGCGTTGAGTCCGAAGAAAAGACCAAGGGCGGCATCATCATCCCGGACACCGCCAAGGAAAAGCCGCAAGAAGGCGAAGTTGTCGCCGTCGGCAACGGCGTTCGCGACGACAAGGGTGCGCTTGTTGCGCTCGACGTCAAGGCTGGCGACCGCGTCCTGTTCGGCAAGTGGTCGGGCACCGAAGTCAAGCTCAATGGCGAAGACCTTCTGATCATGAAGGAATCCGACGTCATGGGCATCATCGGCTGATTGCCGCAATCCCACCTGTTCCTAACCATGACAACCAATGGGCAATGAGCCCGGGAGTTTTGTAAAATGGCTGCTAAAGAAATCAAGTTTGGCCGTTCCGCCCGCGAAAAGATGCTGCGCGGCGTCGACATTCTCGCTGACGCGGTGAAGGTCACCCTCGGCCCCAAGGGCCGTAACGTCATCATCGACAAGTCCTTCGGCGCTCCGCGCATCACCAAGGACGGTGTTTCTGTCGCCAAGGAAATCGAACTCGAAGACAAGTTCGAAAACATGGGCGCCCAGATGGTCCGCGAAGTTGCTTCGAAGACCAACGACATCGCCGGTGACGGCACCACGACGGCAACCGTTCTGGCCCAGGCCATCGTTCGCGAAGGCAACAAGGCCGTTGCTGCCGGCATGAACCCGATGGACCTCAAGCGCGGTATCGACCTCGCAGTTTCCGAAGTCGTCAAGGATCTCCAGGCCAAGGCCAAGAAGATCTCGACCTCGGAAGAAGTCGCACAGGTCGGCACGATCTCCGCAAACGGCGACAAGCAGGTCGGTCTCGACATTGCTGAAGCCATGCAGAAGGTCGGCAACGAAGGCGTTATCACTGTTGAAGAAGCCAAGACCGCCGAGACCGAACTCGAAGTCGTCGAAGGCATGCAGTTCGACCGCGGCTACCTCAGCCCGTACTTCGTGACCAACGCAGAAAAGATGATCGCCGATCTCGAAGACGTCTACATCCTGCTGCACGAAAAGAAGCTCTCGAACCTCCAGGCAATGCTGCCGGTTCTCGAAGCTGTCGTTCAGACCGGCAAGCCGCTCGTGATCATCGCTGAAGACGTCGAAGGCGAAGCTCTTGCAACGCTCGTCGTCAACAAGCTCCGTGGCGGCCTCAAGATTGCTGCTGTCAAGGCTCCGGGCTTCGGCGATCGCCGCAAGGCCATGCTCGAAGACATCGCCATCCTGACGGGCGGCACCGTGATCTCCGAAGACATCGGCATCAAGCTCGAAAACGTCACCCTCGACATGCTCGGCCGTTCCAAGAAGGTTTCGATCTCCAAGGAAAACACCACGATCGTCGACGGCGCCGGCAAGAAGTCCGACATCGAAGGCCGCGTTGCCCAGATCAAGGCTCAGATCGAAGAAACCACCTCTGACTACGACCGCGAAAAGCTGCAGGAACGTCTTGCCAAGCTCGCTGGCGGCGTTGCCGTGATCCGCGTTGGCGGTTCGACGGAAATCGAAGTCAAGGAAAAGAAGGACCGTATCGACGACGCTCTCAACGCGACGCGCGCTGCTGTTCAGGAAGGCATTGTCCCAGGCGGCGGTACGGCTCTGCTCCGTTCGTCCACCAAGATCACTGCCAAGGGTGAAAACGACGACCAGGAAGCCGGCATCAACATCATCCGCCGCGCTCTGCAGTCGCTGGTTCGCCAGATCGCAGACAACGCTGGTGACGAAGCCTCGATCGTTGTCGGCAAGATCCTCGACAAGAACCAGGACAACTGGGGCTACAACGCCCAGACGTCTGAATATGGCGACATGATTGCCATGGGCATTGTTGACCCGGTCAAGGTTGTGCGCACGGCTCTGCAGAACGCAGCTTCCGTTGCTTCGCTCCTGATCACCACCGAAGCCATGATCGCCGAACTTCCGAAGAAGGAAGCTGCTGGCGGCATGCCTGGCGGCATGGGCGGCATGGGCGGCATGGACATGATGTAACAAGGCGTTAGCCTTATGCATCGATAGAGCTGAGGGGTGCCCGCGAGGGCGCCCCTTTTTCGCTTCAGGCTTCAAGCGGTGGACGTTCATGTCATATCCCGAGAGGTTCCGCCCTTGATCATGCGGAGCTGGACTATCGTTCAGGGCGTCGTAGCGAGAAATATTGTGCGAATGTCGTAATATTTGAGCAATCAAAGCGGACTAGAATACTAATTCAATTGATATTTTCGGAAGTGTTGTTCTAGGTGGGAAGTCCAGGAGGGGGCGGCTGTTTGCGTAGCCTCCTGTTTCGACGGCGAAAGTTGCAATTTGTCCAGTCAACCGAAGTACATCATCGATATTCAGGCGTTGTAGCTGCCCGTTACATTTGCTATTGCCGTCAAGGTAAAAGGTCTTATAAAGAATTTCTTATAATCGATGCGGACGGAGTGTGCTCTGTGATTCTGCAGAAGCATGTGACACGCTTGTAGCATGCACCGAGAATTTTGTCTGATGGCACAATGCTGGTAGGCGTTGTGGCCGATGTATTGCGTTTTCTACTGCTCGACAGGAATTTGCCATAACATTGGTGCATGGATCGTCCGAAACATTGTCGTCTGCCTCGGCGGCGCATTCTTGGCGGATCCTAATAACAGGTCTTGGAAGTGTTTAGGATATCAAAATCGAAAGCGCCTTCGACAATCAGCCTCGTAGACGGGCTGGCCCTGACGGCGGACGGCGTCGAACTCTACAAATTCTGTGCGACCGAGAACTGGACAGGTGACCTGGCGAACGGTCTCTTCCAGATCGGCAGGGTCGGCGGCTATTTTCACGGCCTGGATGAAGGTGAATGCGGGCTGCTGACGCTTCTGCGCTGCTATGAGCCGAACGATCGCGTCAGCATTCTCGAGTTGCTCGAAAATGCATCCTCGACCCCATCGTCCTTCTGTTTCTCGACATATATTGTCGGTGGGCCTAGCGATCGGCAGCCGCTGATGTGCGTTGGCGAGTCGATAAGCATGAGCGATAGTTCCAGCGGCAGCATGCGCGGTGTGTTTGTCTTTCCGCGCATGGCGGCCGATATTCAGGGTACGCATTGATTGAAATCCCCGCTTTGCGGGGATTTCCGTTTGTCCGTCAGCTGCGTGCGGGAATGTTGATGGCTTTCAGGCTGGCAGGACGGCTTGCACAGCGATCGAGGAAGGCTAGCACGTTCGGGAAGTTGGATATGCCGACCAGATCGCCGGCTTCGTAGTATCCGGTCAAGGTCCTCAGCCACGGCCAAAGTGCGATATCGGCAATCGTGTAGTCGTCGCCCATGATGTATTTGCGACCGGCCAAGCGACGCTCGAGCACACCGAGCAGGCGTTTGGCTTCATCGAGGTAGCGTTGGCGCGGACGTGGATCGTCAATTTCTTTGCCCGCAAATTTGACGAAGAAGCCGACCTGGCCGAACATCGGCCCGATGCCACCCATCTGGAAATACAGCCATTGCAGGGTTTCGTACCGACCTGACGCGTTCGTGGGAAGCAGCTTTCCGGTCTTTTCTGCCAGGTATTGCAGGATCAGGCCGGATTCGAACAGCCCGATAGGTTTGCCATCGGGACCGTTGGGATCGATGATCGCCGGGATCTTGTTGTTGGGATTGAGCGAAATAAACTCTGGTGTCATCTGGTCGTTTTTGCCGAAATCGATGAGATGCGGCTCATAGTCGATACCGATTTCCTCGAGCATGGCGGAAACCTTGATGCCGTTCGGAGTGGGTAGCGAATAGAGCTGGATAACATCCGGCTTGGTGGCTGGCCAGCGGGCAGTAATCGGGAAATTCGAAAGATCGGCCATGAAATCAAATCCTTAGGGAAGAGTAGTAAAACCGGGAAATCGAGGTGGTGACAGGAGACATAAGGAGCAGACCAGCGGCCCGCAAGGTTATCACCTTTAAAATGAAGAAATATGCAAGCCGGTTATCGTTCATTATTGCTTGACAATATGTGCACTGCTGGCTGGCTTTCGGTTACGATGAGAAAGTGGTTATCTGCTTTCATCAAACCCAATCGGAGCCACCCATGTCCAACGTTATCATTCTCGTCGCACGCATCCTGCTCTCCTTCATGTTCATCTTTGCCGGCTTCGGCAAGCTGACCGATCCTGCTGGTACCGCTGGCATGATCGCTGGTGCCGGTCTGCCGGCTGCGACGGCTCTCGCCTACCTCGCCGGTCTGTTCGAACTCGTTGCCGGCCTTGCCGTCCTCGCTGGTTTTCAGACCCGGATCGTCGGTTGGGCACTCGCCCTGTTCTGCGTATTCACCGGCGTCGTTTTCCACAGCGGCACGGTTGCTATTGAAGGCTGGCCGGAAGGCGCGCTTGGCTGGATCAACACGCTCAACCAGATCATGATGATGAAGAACATTACCCTTGCAGGTGCCTATGTTCTGCTTGCCACCGTCGGTGCCGGCGCGATTTCGCTCGATGCACGCCGCGGCGTGGCAGTCACTGCTTGATTGCTTTCGAAGCCAGAAATCGAAAACCCGCCGGCAATCGCCGGCGGGTTTTTTGTTTTGAGATCTCCTGGAACTGATCTGGAGCGGCTCATAGCTCTCGGATGTATTCTGCCAGCCGCTCCGCTGCGGTCTTCACCTGCTCGGGGTCGCGCAGGAAACATGCGCGCAGGAACGTTGCACCGCCGGGCCCGAAAGCCGTGCCCGGAGCAAGTCCAACGCCGGCCTTGTCGACGATGTCGAAGGCAGCTTTCTTCGCGTCCACCACACCATCGATCTTCAGGAACGTATAGAGTGCGCCGTCTGGCTTGAGTGTTTCCACCCGGTTGGTGGCGATCAGTGCATCGCAGAGAATGTCGCGTGAGATTTTAGCCTTGTCGAAATTGCTGTGGATCAGGCCGTCGCCCTGGTCTAGCGCGGCGATCGCACCCTTCTGCATGAACTCGGCAACGCCTGATGTGGCGTATTGAACGAGGTTTTCCAGCACTTGTCCGGTTTGCGGCGGAGCGACGATCCATCCGACGCGCCAGCCGGTCATCGACCAGTTCTTGGAGAAGGAATTGACGAACAGTATTTTGTCTTCGGGTTCCATTACATCGAGGAACGAGGGGGTGCGCTGGGCCGTATACGAGTAGAGCGCATAGATCTCGTCAGCGATGATCCAGATACCGTGCTCCCGCGCAAGCGCCAGGATCTCGAGCAGGTCTTGACGCGTCGCCGTCCAGCCTGTCGGGTTGGATGGAGTGTTGATGAACAGCGCCTTCGTTTTCGGCGTGATCGCGGACTTGAGCCTGTCGATGTCGAGGCTCCACCGACCGTGGCCGAAGGTTAGTTCCACGGCGACGGCCCGCGAGCCCGAGACCTCCAGTGCCGCAGCGAAATTCGGCCAGGCCGGCGAAAGGTAGATCGCCTCGTCGCCGGGTTGGCAAACAGCTTCGATCGACAGCTTGATCGCCTGCATGCCGGAACCGACGACATAAAAATGCTCTGGTGAAAGACGCTTGCCGAAATGTCTGAAATAGTAGTCGGATAGCGCCCGCCGCAAATCCGGAATACCTCTGTTGTAGGTATAGAACGTGTCGCCTGCAGCCAGCGAGGCCGCTGCCGCATCGGCAATGAATTTGGGCGTCGGCATGTCGCCTTCGCCGACCCACAGCGGGATCAATCCTTCGCGGCCCCGGGCATAGTTGACGACTTCGAGGATGCCGCTCTCGGGTGCGAGGCGGGCTTGCGGGCTAAGACTGTCGAGGAAATTCATGCAATCGGGCTCCTGGATAGGTATTCCCTGATAACCTGATTTTTCGCCGAAATCCTATGAGAAATCTTGAAGGACCTGTCAGCAAGGTGAATGGGGATCACACCAGCGAACAGATCCTCAGCGCCTCATAGATACTCGCGTGAATGTTGCGGCTCGCCACCGCATCGCCGATACGGACGAGGTCGAAGCGGCCTTCCGCATTGCGCTCTCCCAGCGGGAATTTGCGCGCTATCAGGGCTTTGTAGTCGACCGCCCCGAGATTGCGCGAATGCGGCTTGAGCGCCTTGTAGAGCCCGTCATTGGCCTCGGTTGCGTGCTCGACTACCACCTGCGCCACGCGCCGCTCGATGCGAGAGGACTTGTCGAAATCCGACCCGAGCGTAGCGATCAGACTGTTGCCGTCGCGTCGCACGGCGAGCAGGCGCGTGTTGATCGTCACCCGTACATTCGGTTTGGCGAAGGCGCGGGCATAAGGCACGTGGTTCATCCCGCCCATTTCCGGCGCGAAGAACCGCTCCGGCGAAACCAGTTCGAGTTCAACACCCTGGTTGGCGATCAGTTCCGCGGCCGTCATGCCGGGATGGGCGCCGTTGTCGTCGAACAGCAGCACCGGCCCTTCTGGCTTGACGGTGCCGGCAATGATATCCCAGCTCGAAACGACCAGACCGTCGCCTTCGAGAAGCGGAGGATTCTGCGGCATGCCGCCGGTCGCGACGATCACCAGATCCGCGTCGCGTCCCAGAACCTCGTCTTCCTCGACATAGGAATTGTAGTGCACCGGCACGCCAAGCCGTTCGAGTTCAGCCACCCGCCAGTCGACGATACCGATCATTTCCTTGCGACGGGGATTGCGGGCCAGCAGGTTGATCTGGCCGCCGGCTTCATCCATCGCCTCCAGCACCTCGACCTTGTGGCCGCGCTCGGCAAGCACGCGTGCGGCTTCCAGTCCGGCGGGGCCGGCACCGATCACGAGCGCATTGCGGACCTTGCCCTCGGTCTTGGGGATCGTGTGCGGTATGATCGCCTCGCGGCCGGTGGCCGCATTGTGAATACAGAGCGCCTCGCCGCCCTCGTAGATCCGGTCGAGGCAGTAGGTGGCGCCGACGCAAGGGCGGATTTCCGCCTCGCGGCCGGAGCGGATCTTGTTGACGATGTGCGGGTCGGCAATATGGGCGCGTGTCATGCCCACCATGTCGAGCTTGCCCTCGGCAATGGCATGCCGGGCTGTCGCGACATCTGCGATACGGGCGCCATGAAAAACGGGAAACTTGGTCTCGGCGCGTACGTCACCGGCAAAATCGAGATGCGGGGCTGACCGCATGCCCTGGATCGGGATAACCTCGTTCAGATCCGCGTCATGGTCGATATGCCCCTTGATGATGTTGAGGAAATCGATCTTGCCGGATTTGGCGAAGCGCCGGGCGATCTCCATGCCCTCAGCGCGTGAAAGGCCGATATCCCAGTCTTCGTCCGCTACCATGCGGATGCCGACGATGAAGTCCGGACCGACTCGCCTGCGAACCGCATCGATGACCATGTTCGAAAACCGCAGGCGATTGTCGAGCGAACCGCCGAATTCATCCTCACGCCTGTTGGTCGCGGGCGACCAGAACTGATCCATCAGATGGCCATAGGCCTCGAATTCGATACCGTCGAGACCCGCCGCCTGCATGCGCTCGGCGGCATCGGCGTAGTCGCCGACGATACGCTCGATATCCCAATCCTCGATCTCCTTGGGAAAGGCGCGATGTGCCGGCTCGCGCACGGGGGAAGGGGCGAGCACCGGCAGCCAATCACCCTTGTTCCAGCCGGTGCGGCGGCCAAGATGGGTGAGCTGGATCATCACGGCGCAATCATGCTCATGACAGTCGTCGGTGAGCTTTTTCAGCCACGGCACGACCTCGTCCTTGTAGGCGAGCAGGTTGCCGAAGGCGGGCGGCGAGTCCGGCGCGACGCTGGCCGATCCCGCCGTCATCGTCATGGCGATGCCGCCCTTGGCCTTTTCGAGATGATAGAGCCGGTAGCGGTCCTTCGGCATCCCGTCCTCGGAATAGGCCGGCTCATGCGCGGTCGACATGATCCGGTTCTTCAGTGCCAGGTGCCTGAGCTTGTAGGGCTGCAGCAGGGGGTCGTTGGATTGATCAGCCATGCGAAGCACCCCCGTCTGCCCTACCGGGCATCTCTCCCTCAAGGGGGGAGATTGGATGTAGTGCCGTCGTGCCGAAGGATAACAGCGTTGTCTCAGCACTCGGCAAAAGTTTGGAAATGGCGAGTTCACGTCTTGCCGATCTCCCCCCTTGAGGGGGGGATGTCCGGCAGGGCAGAGGGGGGTATTGGTTCATGCTATTCCCTCTCAATGCCAAGCATCCGCCACGTCGTTCTTCCGTCGGTTCATATAGTCCTGCAATTCGTCGTCAATGGCGACGTCCAAAGGCGGCGCTTCGTATTCGGCCAGCGTCCGCTTCCATTTCTTGTTGGCGCGGGCGGCGATATCGGTCGAACCACCTTCGTCGCTCCATTTTTCAAAGGGTTCGTTGTCCGAGAGTTCTGTGTCCCAGAAGGCGGTCTGGTAGTTGCGCAGCGTATGCTGGCTGCCGAGAAAATGGCTGCCCGGACCGACTTCCTGAAACGCGTCGAAGGCGAGCGCATTGTCATCGAACTCCACACCCTTGAGATAGGCGTGCAGCGCGCCGCAGAAATCCGCGTCCATCATGAATTTCTCGTAGGACATCGACAGCAAGCCGTCGAGGAACCCCGCCGAATGCAGGATGAAGTTGGCGCCGCAATGCACGGCAGATAGCATAGAGACCACCCCTTCCTGCATCGCCTGGCCATCGGGCAGTTTCGAGTTGGAGAAATTGCCGGCGCAACGGAGCGGCAACTTCAGCCGCCGGGCGAGCTGGCCGACCACCATGGAGCCGATCGCTGGCTCGGGCGTGCCGAATGTCGGCGATCCTGAGCGCAATGACATAGAGGACAGGAAATTGCCGAAAATCACAGGCGCGCCTTTCCGCTCAAGCTGCGTCAGCGCGCATCCCGCCAGCGTCTCGGCCCAGCTCTGGGCAATGGCGCCGGCATTGGTGACGGGACCCATCGCGCCGCCGAGAATGAAGGGCACGATCACGGCGGCCTGGTTGGCGCGGGCATAGGCGCGCATGGCCTTTGTCATTGTGCCGTCCCAGACCAGCGGCGAGTTGACGTTGACATTGCCGAGGATGACGCAATTGTTGTCGACGAAGTCGCGCCCGAAGACGATACGGGCCATGTCGATCGATTCTTCCGCTCGATTTTCCGCCGTTACCGATCCCATGAAGGCGCGGTCGGAATATTTTATGTGGCTGTAGACCATGTCGAGGTGACGCTTGTTGACCGGCAGGTCGACAGGCTCGCAGATCGTGCCGCCGGAATGGTGCAGCCACGGGCTCGAATAAGCCAGCTTGATGAAGTTCTGGAAATCCTCGATCGTGCCGTAGCGGCGGCCTTTGTCGAGATCCATCACGAAAGGCGAGCCATAGGCAGGTGAAAACACAACCGACTTGCCGCCGATTTCGACACTGCGTGCCGGGTTGCGGGCATGCTGGGTGAAGCTCGCGGGTGCGGATGCCACGATCTCTCTGAGCATGCCGGGTTCGAAGGTCACCTTCAATCCGTCGAGCTTCGCGCCGGCTTTCCGCCAGAGTTCCAATGCTGCCGGGTCGTCACGGAACTCGATGCCGATTTCGGCAAGGATGCGTTCACCGGTTTTTTCGATCCGCTCGAGGCCTTCTTCGCCAAGGATGTCGTAGGTCGGGATGTTCCTGACGATGTAGGGAATACCCAGCGGCTTGGCGGATGGGTCGCGCCGCTTGCCGCGCTCGCGCCGCGCCGGTGCAGGCCCGGTTGATTTGTCCGCTTCCATGACTGCCATTGCATAAGCTCCCCTGTGGTTGGCGAAAGACTAGCGGTGATTTTTCACGAAGTATCCTTCCAAATTTTCGAGAGAAGATATAAAATCTCCTTATGCAAAACCTGAAGAGACTGCTGCCTTCGGCTTCCTCGCTCGTCGTCTTCGAAGCGGCCGGGCGCCATGAGAATTTCACGCGCGCGGCCGATGAACTTGGCATGACCCAGGCTGCGGTTTCCTATGCGATCCGGACCATGGAGGACCAACTTGGCGTGCCGCTCTTTCACCGCAGCCATCGGGCCGTGGAATTGACCGAGGCCGGCGCCCGCTTTCATGCCGATGTTTCCGCCGGGCTGACCCGCATTCAAAAGTCGGCGGAGGCCATTCGTGCCAAGGGCCGGGAGACCAACGTCACGCTCGCTGCTTCCACGGCCTTTGCCTCGATGTGGATGTTGCCGCGCATCAACCTGTTGCGCAAGGACTTGCCGGAAATCGACCTGCGCATCCAGACATCGGTGCGCGACCTCGATCTGGAGGAGGAAGCTATTCCGCTCGGTATTCGCGGAGGCGATCCCTCCGCCTGGCCGCAGTATCATTCTGCCATGCTTGCCCCGGAGGTCGTCTGTGCCGTGGCGAGTCCCAGCTTCGTTGATGCGCTGGGTAAACCGCCGTTGCTGGCCGAGATGACCGGGCTCAGGCTGATCCACCTCGAAGAGCCCGTTCGCGAGGCCTGCGACTGGAAGGAGTGGTTTGCGCGTGCGGGAATCGACTATGCGAGGCCTTATCGCCCGTTGATCATCAATGATTATGTTCTGGTCATCCAGGCCGTGCTGGCAGGCGAGGGCATCGCGCTAGGCTGGCGGCATCTGATAGAACCGCAGGTGCGGTCCGGCGCGCTGATGCCGGTTGGCAATTATGTGCTGGAAACCGGCAACGCGTTCTATGTGGTCTGGCCGCGCTCGCGCGAACTCAGCCTTCCCGCCCGCAAGGTGAGGGACTGGCTCGTGGGGCAGGGGACAGGAGCAAGCGACTTGCCCTAGTCGCGAGAATTGCCGGTGGAAAATCCGCGTGCAAAAGTGGATAGTCCATCAGATTGCCCCATTTCTACCGGTGCATCCATGTCGTCAGCTTTTGGCCGGAGGCCCGCAATGTTCATCAGGAGTGTTCTTTTCGGCAGCGTCATCAGCCTTGCCGCCGTAAGCGCTCGGGCCGAGGACGCGATCGTGGCAACCGATCCGCTGACGATGGAGCGCGTAAATGTTTGCGATGCTTACGGCACGGGCTACACGCTGGTTCCTGGCAGCAACACGTGTGTGAAAATGAGCGGCCAGCTCCGCTACGAAAACCACTTTTCTCAAGGCGGGGGAAAAGGCACGGCACACGGTAGCATTGGCCGCTTTACCCTGGATTTCGAGACCAACAGCGACTGATGCTTCAATCGGCACGTTGAGCGGCGCAGCGAAGGTTCAGGCCGTCGCCTTTTCTCTGTTGCCTTCATCGACATATTTCCGGGCGATATAGTCGAGCGTCGCCTCGGCATCGACGGGGCGGCCGTAGAAATATCCCTGGCCCAAACCGCAGCCGAGTGCCTTGAGGCGCAGCGCCTCGGCGAAGTCCTCGATTCCTTCCGCTACGACTTCGAGCTCCAGACCCCGGCACATGGCGATGATAGCCTTGACAATGTGCTCGGAAGCGCTGTCCGACGTGATGCGGGAGACGAAGGCGCGGTCGATCTTGACCTTGTCGAAAGCGAAATCGCGCAGCCTGCTGAGGCTCGACTGACCGGTCCCGAAATCGTCCAGCGCAATGCGCACCCCTGCCGAGCGCAATTCAGTGACGATCTTGTGCGCGGTTTCCGGGTCGGTCATCATCGCCGTCTCGGTGATCTCGAGCTCCAGGCGGCGCAGGTCGAGGCCGGTGCGATTGATGATCGCCAGAATATTGAACGCTGTGGATGGGTCCATCAATTGCGCTGATGAAAGATTGAAGGACAAAAACAGTTCCTGCGGCCATGAAAGCGCAGCTTCGGCTGCCTTGCGCAGCAGCGTCTCCGATAACGCGTCGATGAATCCCCGTTCCTCGGCAAGCGGCACGAAAACTGCGGGTGAAACGAAGCCGAGATCGCGGTCGATCCAGCGAGCCAGCGCCTCGAAACCGACGACCGTGTCATTCTGGAGATCGACGATCGGTTGGAAATGTACCTCCACCTCATTGGCGATGATGGCGTTGCGCAGGGCTTGCTCTAGCTGGGTCGCGCGCTTCATCTGCTCGGCTATTTCGGTGGAATAGACGGTGATCTGACCGCGACCGCGGCGTTTCGAACGATAGAGCGCAGTTTCCGCGCTCTTGATCAGGTCCTCGAAATCCTCGCCTGCGAACGGATGGATCGAAAAACCGAATGAAGCGGATAGGCGCACGTTGCGGTCACCAAGATCGTACGGCGCCGACAGGACTTCCTTGAGCATGATCCCAGTCCTCTCGGCGCTGCGGCGCTCGAAGACGAGTGGGAAGAGAAAGGCGAACTCATCGCCGTCATAGCGCACCACTGTCGCGCCATCGGGTATGCACGCTTTCAGCCGATGCGCGACCTGGCACAATATCTGGTCGCCGGAGGAAGGGCCGAACAGATCATTGATCGGCTTGAAGCCGTCAAGATTGGCAATGCCGATGGCGAAAGGAGCTGGATCTTCGGCACGTTCGGCGATCAGAGCGCGCAGTTTGTCCCGTAGCCTGTGGCGGTTACCCAGTCCCGTGAGCGGATCGGTGAAAGCCAATGCCTGCAATTCATTTTGGCTAGCTGGCGATAATCCCGGGTCATCGACCCTCATTTGCGCATTCCCTGCAAGCATTTACGTCACAATGTGACATTGAGGCGAAAGTGTTAAAAATTGGCTTTTTCGAGGCGATTAGTTTTCCGGAATGCAACCGTAAAAGTCGCAAGGCCGGAAATAAATCGACTTAGGCAGCCGAACGCGATGACAACGCGCGAGGAGCCTCCAAATTCAACACATGCTTCCGGATGGCCGCGTCCAGGGCGTCCGGGCTGAGCGGCTTGGCGATCGCGCCGGCAAGTTCGGCATCGATGCAGAGTTGATGCTGTTCCGTTGAGTTGCCAGTCAACAGCCCGATGATCGGCGGCGCCTTGGCGTCGGGCATGAACAGGCTGCTCGCAGTGGCCGCGAACTGGCCAATGGTCATGTCCGGCGGCGTGACGTCCACGAAGATGATGCGTGGCTTGAGTTCGGCGGCTTTCGCCAACCCCTCCTTGCCGGTACTGACGATCGTGAAGTTCAATCCCAGGCTTTCCAGCAACTGTTCGAGCACCAGACGATTGACCGGGTTATCCTCGACCGCGAGCACGTCGGTAACCTCGGCAGCGGGCAGCGGCGTCGCCTGCGGACTTGCCCCAGAAAACGGCTTGTATGCTGGACTTGCCTGCAGCAGATCGACGGCCGGCGCGATCTCGAACCCACTGGCGGGACTGGCGTTCACAGCCAGTCGTCTGCAGGCAATCTGGTGCCGTGCTGCGATTTCGATGAATAGGCCGCCGCTGTCGCTTGCCAGAAGAACGAGGTCGATCGTCAGTCCGGCAGCTTTGACTGCAGGCAGGAACGCCGCGAACTCCACGGGGTCGCGAATGATGCAGAGATCAATCTGTCTACCGGCAGCATCCTGCATCAGCGCCTCGTCATTCTCGCCCTCGGTGGCGACATAGACAATGCGACGTCGCACCCGATTCGGCACCGATGGCTCGGTCCGGTGTGCTGGACCATCTGCTGCGGTCGAGCGAGGCGATAATGCGGACGTGTCGATTTTCAGCATGAGATCGGCAGCCGATCTATTCACGGAAGCCTGCGGAAGTTCGTCGAAGGACATGGCGATGAATTGGTTGCCGGCTGTTCCCATGCGGCGCGCACGATGCAGGATGGTCAATTGCTTGTCTTCGGCATCACCCAGATTGAATATCGTTTGCCGGTCCACCCCGCTCGCCAGAAGCTGCCAGTCGGCTTCCTCCAGCGTCTGCGCGAGTTCGGGAGTGAATATCGACCAGATATTGTTGCCGAGAATGGCCTCGGCAGGCAGGTTCAGCATCGCGCAGAATCTCTGGTTGACTGCAACGAAGTTCAGATACTTGTCCTTTATGGCGACGGCGACGGGCAGCGTGTCGAGGATTTCCTCGGTGAGGCGCACGCGCTCCTGATCGACACGCCAGCTCACTTCTCGTTTTTTCTGTTCTGAAACATCAAGAATGATGGTGAGGCCCAATCCGGACGGAAAACGGCGGCTGACGATGCGTAGCCAGCGGTCCGGCCCGCATTGCTCGATCGTATCGAACCGTTCCTTCCAGGCAACAGCCACGCGCTCGGCAATCCATTGTTCGCGGCTGGCGGGGGACTTGGAACCGTCGCCAAACCGTAGCCCTGAATCGAACAGGGCGCCGTAGAGGTCGCGTGCCCGCTTGCCGACCTCGATGGCGGCTTCAGGAATGGGAAAAAGGTGCAGCAGACGCAGGCTCGCAAAGCTCAAATGGTCGAGCTTGTCGGTAACGAAAATCGCCGCCCCGAGACCTTCACAGAAGATCTCCAGCAAATTGCATTGCATGATGGCGTCCATCGACGCGGCATCGTCCATTGCTGGCTCCCTGAAGGGCTACATTTTGTGGATTTTCATGCTGGTGATGGCCTGAAGCGGGAAACGGCAGGCTCGCAATTGGATCACTCCAGCAAATGATCCTGGCCTGCGGGTAAGAACCGCGCACCGGTCCCGCATTCATTTCAAGTTGTACATTTAATTGCAGGATAAAATTAATTAGCGTTTAACGCGTCCGCAATCTTCCTGCTTTTCTGCCGCAGGCGGTTACTCAGCAGCCTCCTGCCGCGGCTTCACCAGCGGTTCTGGCTGGACAGGATGATTGTATAGCATCTCTCTGCCGGCGGTGATGCCTTCCGATGCCTGCAGTTCGAGGCGCGCCTCGTCCCGCTTTCGGATATCCTCGGTCACCAGCACCGCATCGCTTTCCGGTACGCCAAGTGCTTCGAGCGCTCTTTGACCGAAAAGCAGGCCGGATTCCAGGGTCTCGCGCAGCTCGTACTCGACGGCCTTGCTGCGCAGTTCGAGTGCGTGCAATCGGTCGTAGGACCGGACAAAAATACGGGCATTCGGATATTCCGATTGCACCAGATCGACGATCCGGTCGGTGATTTCCTTCTTCTGGGTGCAGATCGCGATGATCTTGGCCTTCTCGATTCCGGCCGCGATCAGCACATCCTTGCGGGTGCCGTCGCCGAAGTAGATGCGGAAGCCAAAGCGGGACGCCTGTCGAATGCGATCGGCGGACTGGTCGATGACGGTGACGCTGCGTCCGCCGGCAAGCAGGATCTGCGACGCAATCTGGCCGAAGCGCGAGAAGCCGACCATGAAAACGTCTGCTCCTGCGCCTTCGAAATCCTCCTCGATCTCTTCACGTTCCTCCGGTTTGGCGATCAGGGCGGGGATGGCGGCAAACACCGGCGTCAGCGCCATGGTCACGGTGACGATGGCAATGAGAAGGGAGGCGGTGGACTGCGGAAAAATGCCAGCGCCTGCCGCAGCGGTGAACAACACGAAGCCGAACTCGCCGCCCTGCGACAGCAGAAATGCGCCCTTCAGCGCATTGTTGTGCGACGATCCGGCAAGCCGGTAAAGCACATAGATTGCGACCGTCTTGACAAGCAGGATGAGCGGCACGGCCAGGACGATGATGAGCCAGTTCTCGCTGACCACCTGCAATTGCAGCGACAGGCCGACCGCCATGAAGAACAGGCCGAGCAGAATGCCGCGAAACGGCTCGATATCGGCTTCGAGCTCGTGCCTGTATGACGATTCGGCAAGCATCAGGCCGGCAAGAAACGCCCCCATGGCCATCGACAGGCCGGCAACCTCCATCAGCGCTGCTGCCCCAAGTACCACGAACAGGGCTGCCGCAATCATGGCTTCACGTGCGCCAGTTCGCCCGATGATCTGGAAAAGCGGTGTGAGCAGATAGCGGCCGATCAGCACGAGGCCAATGACGGCGCCGATGGCGATGCCCGCGCTTGCGAGGCTGAAGCCGCCTTCGTCGCCGCCCGGCGCTATGAACGCCGTCATGGCCAGGAGCGGCACGATGGCGAGATCCTGAAACAGCAGGATGGAAAAGGCGCGCTGTCCATAGGGGGTGTTGAGATCGCCCCGGTCCTCGAGGATCTGCAGCGCGAAAGCCGTGGAAGACAGCGCCAGTCCGAATCCGGCAACAAGCGAACCGCGCCAATCGAGAAGTCCGAGATAGTATGCCAACGCCGACAACACCGCGCCGGAGACCAGCACCTGCACGCTACCCAGCGCGAAGATATCTCTGCGCATCTGCCAAAGCCGCGCCGGCTTGAGTTCCAGGCCGATGATGAACAGCAGGAAAACCACGCCCAGTTCGGCGACCGACAAGATGTCGTCGCCGCCGCTGATCAGCGCGAGCACCGGGCCGATGACGATGCCCGCGGCGAGGTAGCCAAGGACAGTGCCTAGGCCGAGGCGCTTGAAAAGCGGCGCGGCAACAACGGCGCCCCCGAGGAGCAGAAGCGCTTCGTTGAATAGGGCATGCGGCTGAGCCATGAGAGCTATGGATCCGGTGTCGATCGATGTTTGTGAGCCTGTTAGGCCCGAGACAGGTAAAGATAAGGTGAGCGACCCTTGATGATTTTGCAAGCGCACAATAAATGAAGGGCATGAGAAAGGCCTCCCATGCTTGAGCCCATTGATTCCACCAGCCTGCTTTCCCGTGCATCCGAACTCGTCGATCTCGCCCGCAAAGCGGGCGCGACGGCGGCGGACGCCGTTGTCGTTCGTTCCAAATCGCGATCCGTATCCGTGCGGCTCGGCAAGGTGGAGGGCGTCGACTCATCTGAAAGCGACGATTTCTCGCTGCGTGTCTTTGTCGGCGCGCGGGTGGCGAGCGTCTCGGCCAATCCGGGATTTGATCTTCGCGTCTTGGCGGAGCGCGCCGTTGCGATGGCGAAGGCCTCCCCTGAAGACCCTTTTGCCTGCTTGGCTGATTCCGGCGATCTGTCGCGCGATCATCCGGATCTCGGACTTTTCGATGCAACCGATGTTTCATCCCAGCAGTTGACTGACGCTGCACTTGAAGCCGAGAGCGCCGCGCTCGCAGTTGGCGGCGTCACCAACTCCGGCGGTGCAGGCGCTTCTGCGTCGATGGGCGGACTGGTGCTGGTTACCTCGCACGGTTTTTCGGGCTCATACATGGCGACGCGATTTGGGCGTGGCGTCAGCGTCATTGCCGGCGAGGGCACCGGCATGGAGCGCGATCATGAAAGCGACTCGCGCCTGCATTACGTCGATCTCGATGCTGCTGTGGAGATCGGCCGCAAAGCCGGCGAGCGTGCAGTTCGCCGCCTTAATCCGCGCAAGGCAGACACCGGTACCGGCTTGACGGTCATCTATGATCCCCGCGTGGCGCGCGGACTGGTGTCGCATATCGCTTCTGCGATCAATGGCGCGGCGATCGCCCGCAAGACCTCGTTTCTCAAGGACCGCATGGGCCAGCAGATTCTGCGCAAGGGGCTGACCATTTCCGACGATCCACTTGTCTACAAGGGATCCTCTTCGAGGCCTTTCGACGGTGAAGGCGTTCAGGGTCAACGGCTGCTGATGGTCGAGGACGGGGTGCTGAACCATTGGTTCCTGGCAACGTCCGCCGCCCGCGAACTCGGCCTCAAGACCAACGGTCGCGGTGCGCGAGGCGGAAACACGGTCTCGCCCACATCCACAAACCTGGCGCTGGAGCCTGGCGATGTTTCGCCTGAGGACATGATCGCCTCCATCAAGGACGGATTCTACCTGACCGAGCTGATCGGTCACGGCGCCGATCTCGTGACCGGAGAATATTCGCGCGGCGCATCCGGTTTCTGGATCGAGAACGGCGCGCTCACCTATCCCGTCTCCGAGGTCACGATCGCGTCGAACATGAAGGATATGTTCCTGAACATGACGCCCGCCAGCGACATCGACAGGAAGTTTGGAACGGCATCCCCGACCGTGCTGATCGAGAACATGACGATCGCCGGACGGTAGGAAACGCGACCATGACATCAGGACTTTCAACGCCATCCCGGCCGCAATATGCCGACGATCTCGACTTGCTGGTCGAAGCAGCCAAGGCGGCCGGTCGGGAAGCGATGACCTATTTTCGCAATGACGTGAAGATCTGGTGGAAAAATGAAGGCACGTCGCCGGTCACAGCGGCAGACCACGCGGCAAACGATGTTCTAAAGCACAGGCTTCTTTCCGCCCGGCCTGACTACGGCTGGCTGTCGGAGGAAAGCGAAGACAGCGCCGAGCGGCTTTCGCGGCATGCGGTGTTCATTGTCGATCCTATCGACGGCACCCGCGCCTTCATGGCAGGCAAGGATACCTGGGTGGTGAGCGCCGCGGTAACAATGGGTGGGTTGCCTGTCGCCGGCGTGCTCTATGCCCCGGCGCTCGATGAGCTTTATGTAGCGACGGCCGATGGACTTGTGGAGAAGAACGGCGAGCCGCTCGCCCTTGCCGGCCACAAGCCCGGCGAACCCATCCGGATCAGTGCGGCCGATGACATGGTCAAGGCACTGCGGGCGCCGGTCAATGCGCAGCTCGAACGGATGAGCCGCATTCCATCGCTTGCCTATCGGCTCGCAATGATCGCCGACGGCAGGCTGGATGCTACTTTGGTCAAGCCAAATGCCCATGATTGGGATCTTGCCGCTGCCGATCTGATCCTTCGCAATGCCGGCGGTCGGTTGACAAATCTCGCCGGCGAGGCGTTGCTCTACAACACCCCTATCCCTCGCCACAACGTGCTGGTCGCAGCGGATGCGGGACTGCATAGAGCAATTCTGGCAGCGTTCCCGGGCGGCACCCACTAAGAAATCGGTGCATTGATCAGCTTCGAGCGTAGTATGGCCGCCAAACCATTGACGTTTACATAGGAATGCCGCAATTCCATGCGGATAAGCGCGCTGAAATCACGATCACGAGGTGATGAGAATGAGCGATAGCGAAAAACCAAAACAACTGCTGCATCTAGTGTTCGGTGGAGAGTTGACGACTCTCGGTTCGACCGAATTCAAAAACCTCGAGGACCTTGACCTCGTCGGCGTGTTTCCTGACTATGCCGCCGCCCATATGGCTTGGAAGGCCAAGGCGCAGCAGACCGTCGACAATGCCCACATGCGCTATTTCATCGTCCACATGCACAAGCTTCTCGACCCCCAGGTTGGTAAAGCCTGATGAGCAGCCTGCGCGCACGCATAGCTTTGTCGGCGTATCGTTGGGCCGGGGTAGCGGCCTACCCCGCGGTCAACGCTATGATGGCGCTCAGGACTGCGCGCGGCAAGGAAGAGCGTGCACGCAAATCCGAGCGCTACGGCTATGCGAGCGCGGCCCGCCCGGAAGGGCCGCTGGTATGGATCCATGCGGCCAGCGTCGGCGAGACCAACGCTATGGTGCCGCTTATCAAGGAAATCGCCCGCCGGGACATTACGGTTCTGTTGACCACCGGCACGGTGACGTCGGCATCCGTGGCGCACAGGCGACTGGGCGATGAGGTTATCCATCAATATGTGCCGCTGGATCTGAAGCCGGTGATCAACCGCTTCCTGGAATATTGGCAGCCCGATATCGCGCTGTTTGCCGAATCCGAGATCTGGCCGGTGACGGTCATGGAGCTGGGTCACCGGCATATTCCGCAGATTCTGGTGAATGCGCGCATTTCGGACCGTTCGTTCCGTCGCTGGTCTTCGGTCACCAACATCGCCTCGACGCTGTTTGAAAACTTTGCTTTGGTCATTGCCCAGTCCGAACTGGATGCAACGCGCTTTCAGGAACTCGGGGCGCTGCCGGTTCTGGTGTCCGGCAATCTCAAGGCCGACAGCGGCATGCCCGAAGCCGATCAGCTTTCCCTCACGCGCTGCCGCTACCAGATAGGCGAACGGCAAACATGGGCGGCCATCTCTACATTCGATGGCGAGGAAAAAGCCGCTGCGGCCGTTCACAGGGCGCTAAAGAGCCGGATCGATCTTTTGTCTATCATCGTGCCGCGCCATCCGGAGCGTGCCGATGAGATCGAGGCGATGTTGCTTGAGGAAGGGCTGAATGTCGCCCGCCGCAGCCGAAATGACGCGATTGCACCGGACACGGATATCTATCTCGGCGATACGATAGGCGAGATGAGCCTTTATCTGCAATTGACCGAAGTCGCCTTCGTTGGACGTTCGCTGACTGCCGAAGGCGGGCAAAACCCGCTGGAGCCGGCAATGATGGGCTGCGCTATTTTGTCGGGCGGCCATGTCGGTAATTTCCGGGAAAGCTACCAGATGCTCGCCAGCAACGGCTCGGCCCGCATGGTGCGAGATGGCGAGATGCTCACCAAGGGCGTCTACTATCTCCTGACCAACGAGCCGGCCCGCCACCGGATGATCGATGCCGGGCTGCAGACTGTTCATCAGATGCGCGGGGCGCTGAACGCCACGCTTCGCGGCCTTGAGCCCTATATCAACCCGCTGACCATGAAGGCCCGGCTGATGCCGCGCAATGGCGCGATAGCCGGAGCCTGAGAATGACGAAGATTGCCGCAATCCTTTTCGACAAGGACGGGACGCTGCTGGACTTCGACAGGACGTGGGAGCCGGTCAATCGCCGCGCCAGCCTGTTTGCAGCGGGTGGCGATCCCGCATTGGCCGATCACATCATGCGCACATGCGGCATGGATCCTGAAACCGGCAAGACCGAGGGCGGTAGCCTTTTTGCCGCCGCCGCGCCAAGCGAGATCGTCGCGGCGATGGTCGAGGCGGGTGCACCTTTCTCGATTGAGGAACTGACGGTCGCAATCAACCGGATGTTCGTGGAAGGGGCGGCTCATGCGGTGGCTGTCACCGATCTCGAAGCTCTTTTCGCACGCTTGAAAGGCCGTGGCTTGCGGCTTGGTATTGCCTCGTCGGACAACGAGGCATCGATCCGGCGGATGGCCGAAAACATGGGCATCATGCCCTATATCGACTACATCGCCGGCTATGACAGTGGCCATGGCGTCAAGCCGGAACCTGGCATGATCGACGGATTTGCCGCAGGTCACGGGCTAGACCATGCCGAAATCGCTATGGTGGGCGACAACACCCATGATCTGCACATGGCGCGTAATGCCAGAGCCGGCCTTGCCGTTGGCGTGCTGACGGGAACGAGCGATCGTGCGATGCTTTCACCGCATGCCGACCACGTGCTCGCCAGCATCGACGATCTCGAGGGGCTTCTGGACCGCCTTTCGGCGTCCTGATCTAGACGTTACCCGCAAACACCTTGCAATCTCTGGGCTTTTCGCGTTTTCTCGCCTGAAGGGCAAGTATCATTGGGGGCCCCGGTTAAGCGGGGCGCGGGGACATGGTTTCGGAAGCACCACCATTCTGGTGGAAGAAAGGCGATTGGCGGGCCTGGGCATTGGCACCCGCTTCCTGGATCTACGGGGCGATCGCCGGCCGCAATATGAAAAAAGCCAAGCGGCTGGAAATGGAAGTGCCGGTTATCTGCGTCGGCAACTTCACCGTCGGCGGTGCCGGCAAGACGCCAACCGTCATCGCGCTGGCCCGAGCTGCCCGTGCCAAGGGTTTCAAGCCGGGTGTTCTAAGCCGGGGCTATGGCGGCGGCATGGACAGAACAACAGTCGTCGATCACGCTCATCACCGTGCCAAGGACGTCGGTGACGAGCCTTTGCTGATCGCACGCGAAGCGCTGGCCGTGATTTCGCGCAAGCGTATCGAGGGCGCCAGGCGCCTGATCGACGAAGGCGCCAATCTTATCATCATGGACGACGGGTTCCAGAGCGCCAAGTTGCATTTCGATTATGCCTTGATGGTGATCGACACGATACGCGGCATCGGCAATGGCTTCATGGTTCCGGCAGGTCCCGTGCGTGCCCCGATCGACCTGCAGCTCAAATTTTCCACTGCCCTTCTCAAGGTTGGGGCCGGCAACCAGGCCGACCCTTTCATCCGCAAGGCAGCGCGTGCTGGCAAGCAGGTTCTGGAAGCCGCGATCCGTCCGGTTGCGCCGCCCGATATCGCCGGCAAGAACGTGCTCGCATTCGCAGGAATTGCTGATCCGGAGAAATTCTTCAGGACGGTCACCGAAATCGGCGGCATCATCTCTGCCAAACGTCCCTTCGGCGATCACCAGCATCTGACCGAGGACGAGATCAGCGATATCATCGAAACGGCCGATGCCGGAGATCTGATCATCGTCACCACGGCCAAGGATGCCGTCAGGTTGATCGGCAGCCATGGGCAGGCCGCCGCACTTCTCGCCAGGTCACAGGTCATCGATGTGGAGATGGTGTTCGATTCACCAGCCGCAACGGGCCGGATCATCGATCAGGCAGTTGCCGCCGCACGCAAGCGCCGGGTGCGCTAGGATTTCGGCAACGTAGCGCCACGGCCATTGGTCGGCGCCAAAGCGGCCCACATCGTATCGATGATGTTGAGACCGAATGATTGCGACAATGGCTGATGGCCGACCAGCAGGCGATAGAAAACAGGTGCATGCAGCATGTCGAGAATGACCTCGATGTCTGTCTTCAGCGCGATCTCCCCGTTGGCCTGTGCGTCGGTTAAGATACTCCGCGCCTTTTCCCGATACTGCAAGATGACACGCGACCTGAATGCCTTTGCCAATTCGCTTTCCTGATCGGCCGCCGCCATCGCTTGGGCAATCTGGCGTCCCCGCACCGTGGTGAAAGTCTCGAGCAGATGCTCGACATGCGCCTGCAGGCGCATTCGTGCACTGCCGTGCCCTTCGGCTGCTGGTTCCAGCGGCGTATCTGCCATGAGGGCTGCCATGGCCAATTCCTGTGCATTTCGCCAATAGCGATAGATCGTCGGTTTGCCGACGCGAGCCCGCTCGGCAACGGCCTCGATCGTCAGCCGTCCCAAACCATCGGCAACGAGGATTTCATGCGCGGTTTGCAGGATCGCGCGCCTTGCTGCCTCGCTGCGCGGACGGCCGGGTTTGCCGACAGGTGGTTTCGAATTGTCTTGACTCATTATAAAACGTATCGTAACGTAATTATATCCAAACATCAAGGTGCCGTGATGAACCAGATCACCGTGCGAAGCGTGAGTGCCTACCTTGCCATCAAGGGGGCTGCGGATGCGATCGAATTCTACAAGAAGGCCTTCGGCGCGCAGGAAGACTTCCGGCTGGTCGATCCAGTCGATGGTCGGATTGGCCACGCGGAGCTGCTTCTCGGAGGCTACCGGCTCTACATCAGCGACGAGTACCCGGATTTTGGTGCGCTGAGTCCGGATTCGCTGGGCGGCACAACGGTCAAGTTCCATCTCGATGTCGACAATGTCGACCTGTTCATTGCCCATGCTGTCGATTGCGGGGCCCTGCTGCTGCGTCAGCCGAAAGTGGAGTTCCATGGCTACCGCACGGGGATGATCGTCGATCCCTATGGCTACAGCTGGTTTGTTGCGACGAAGGTCAGTGATGTGGGCCCGGATGAGATGCAGCGAAAATGGACGAGCATGGCCTCTGAACATGGCTTCGAGCCGGAGACTGCATGATGAACTCCCTCCAATTCGAAGAGTTTGTGACAGTTGAAAATGCGTTCAGCGCGGCCATGGTGTCCAATGACATCGGCCGGATCGCGGATTGCATGGCAGACGAGTGGGTGCTTGTGACACCTGAAAGCGGGCCAGTCAGCCGCAAGGGAATGCTGGACGCCATCGCAAGCGGCATCTTAAGCCACGACATGATGACCAAGGAGATAGTTCGGGTCGAGATTTACGGGGAGATCGCCGTCGTTACCGGACGCGGCCGAAATTCCGGCACCTTCCGAGGTGAACCGATCAAAGCCGATGAATGGATCACCGATATATACCGAAAAGTTGAAGACAAGTGGCTGTGTGTTCTGACCCACTTGAGCCCGGCAACCGGCTGACCAGACGCGGGCGACTAACCTGCCGAACCCGGCAGCACGCCCGCACGCTTGTCGGCTTCGAAGGAAGCCTCCGCATCGGCATAAGGCTCCTGCCGGTCCACACTCCAGTATTTGAGCTCGTCAATGGGGATCGCCTTGCCGGTAATGGCGCAGGTGACGAAGCCGCCCGGCATCAGGATCTGGAAATCGCCGTCGAGATACCGGATCTTGGCCTCGCGGCTGCCGCTTCCTTCAAACCGGTTCATTGTCGTGACTTCCTTTCAACGTTTTGCCGGATATAGCGCCCGCCGCACGGGATTGCAATTCGGGTCCGGTCAACTGCGGCCGAACAAACGCTCGATATCGGCAAGCTTGAGGCGGATATAGGTCGGCCGGCCGTGGTTGCACTGGCCGGAGCCGGGTGTTGCTTCCATCTGCCTCAGCAGCGCGTTCATTTCTTCGATCCGCAGCCGCCGCCCTGACCGAACGGACCCGTGACAGGCCATGGTGGCGGCAACATGTTCGAGCCGTGCATTCAAGGTGCCCGACGTGTCCCATTCGCCGATCTCGTCGGCGAGTTCGCGGACGAGCGCGCCAGCATCGATCTCGCCCAGCATTGCCGGTGTCTCCCGGATCAGGATCGCGCCGGGACCGAAACGCTCGTAATGCAGGCCGAGTTGTTTCAGGCTTTCGGCGTGCTCCATCAGGCGGTCGCAGTCTTCCTCGGGCAGGTCGGCGATTTCGGGGATCAGCAGCGCCTGCGAAGCGATCGTCTTGGCATGCAACGCCTTGCGCATATCCTCGAACACCAGCCGTTCGTGAGCCGCATGCTGGTCGACAATTACCATGCCGTCGTCAGTCTGGGCGATGATGTAGTTCTCATGTACCTGAGCGCGGGCGGCGCCCAGCGGATGACTTTCGATCCGCTCGGCCAATCGTTCTTCAGCCGGCTCCGCAACCGGTTCGGCGCGTGCCGACGGTATGGCCATATCGCCGAACATGGGCGAGACCGTCTCACGCAGCCCGCCCTGGGGCTCGCTCGAAAACGGCCGGAATGGCGAGGCAGCCGGTGTCCAGTTCTGGGCCGGCGGCGGACGATAGCCGGTGTGGAACGCCGACATCATCGCGCGGGCAGCCGTGGTCGAGGACCGGTCACCATCGCGGGCAAGTGCCTCGCGGATCGCCCCGACGATCAGGCCGCGCACCAGCCCCGGATCGCGGAAGCGCACGTCGGATTTGGCCGGATGCACATTGACGTCGACAAGCGCCGGATCGAGGCTGATATCCAGCACCGCCACGGGATAGCGGCCGGAGGGGATGGTCTCCGCGTAGGCGCCGCGCAGGGCCGACGATATGAGTTTGTCGGCGACCGGCCGGCCGTTGACGAAGGCAAACTGATGGGCCGCGTTGCCACGGTTGAAGACGGGAAGCCCGGCATAACCTGTCAGTCGGATCTCCTCACGATCCGCATCGATGGCGATGGCGTTCTCCTCGAAATCCTTGCCGATCACCTGGGCAATGCGTCCGAGCTTGTCGTCGCCGGTTGCCGGAAATTCAAGTGTCGAACGATCGGTGCCTGATAATGTGAAGCGAACATTCGGGAAGGCGATCGCCATTCGGCGGACCACTTCGGTGATGGCGCCGGCCTCGGCCTTTTCCGATTTGAGGAATTTCAGCCGCGCCGGGGTGGCGAAGAACAGGTCGCGTACCTCGACGATCGTGCCGGGATTTGCAGCCTTTGGCCGAAGCTCGGAGACCTTGCCGCCGATGACCACGACCTCCGACCCGTCGGACGCGTCCCTGGTCCGGCTGGTGATCGAAAGCTTGGCCACCGAGCCGATTGACGGCAGTGCTTCACCCCGGAAACCCAGGGTGCGGATATCGTCGAGCCCGTTGTCGAGCTTGGAGGTGCAATGCCGGCGGACGGCGAGTTCAAGATCGGCGCGCTGCATTCCCGATCCATTGTCGGTGACGCGCAGCAGGCTCTTGCCGCCGCCGGACGTGGCGATTTCGATACGGCTGGCGCCGGCATCGACGGCGTTTTCGATCAACTCCTTGGCAGCGCTGGCGGGTCGTTCGATGACTTCGCCGGCGGCAATCTGGTTGATCAGCGTTTCAGGCAGGAGCTTGATGGACATAAGGCTATTTTCGCGGATTCGGTGGGCAAAGCAAAGCGGGAAATCTATTCGGCGGCCGCTTTTCCAAGGCCCACGAACCGGCTGAGCACGGCCCGAAGGGCCGCGGGCTTGACCGGCTTGTTGAGCAGTTCGACGCCTGCGCGCTCGGCTTCGCCGCGGACGTCGGTCGTGCGGTCGGCGGTGACCAGCAGAGCCGGTACCGGGCCCAGCTTTTCGCGCAGACATTTGATCACCTCGAGCCCGGTGCCATGGTCGAGGTGATAATCGGCAACGATCGCATCGGGACAGTAGCCACCTTCGATAGCGGTTAATGCGAAATCGATGCCTGTGGCGGTCTCTACCTTGCAGCCCCAGCCACCCAGCAGCAGCCGCATGCCATCAAGGATGCGCGCTTCGTTATCGATGCAAAGCACCTTGAACTGGTCAAGCCGTTCAGCAGGTCGTGAGGTTGGCTTTCTGGTCTCGGCGGGCAGGGCAGGCGTCTCGGTGAGATCGAGCGGAATGCGCACCCGAAACATCGTGCCTTTGCCGGGAACGGATTGCAGTTCGACAGGATGGCTGAGCACGCGCGCAATGCGATCGACGATCGACAGGCCCAAGCCGAGGCCCGTGGATGTTCGCGCGCCTTCGTCCAGCCGCGCGAATTCCTTGAACACTGTCTTGAACTTCGATGCCGGAATGCCGATGCCGGTGTCGTAAACCTCAATCCACGCCTCATCTCCTCGCCGGCGCACCCCTACCAGCACCCGTCCCTTGACGGTATACTTGATGGCATTGGAAACCAGATTCTGTACCACGCGGCGCAGCAATGTCGGGTCGGTACGAACCCTCAGGTTCGTCGGCAGAACGGTCAGCCGCAGATCTCGGGCGCGCGCCAGCGGCTGGTAGTCGGTTTCAATCCGCTTGAGGAAGCCGTCGAGGTTGACCCCCTGCAGCCGCGGCTTCATCGCGCCTGTGTCGAGCCGGGAAATATCGAGGACGGCACCGAGGATCGTTTCCACCGACTCCAGCGCTGAATCGATGTTGAGCACAAGGTCGCTGTTACGCGAATGGCCGAGCCGCTCGACCAGCGACGACGAGTAGAGCCGGGCGGCGTTCAGGGGCTGGAGGATGTCATGGCCGGCGGCGGCGAAGAAACGCGTCTTGCCGATGTTGGCGTCTTCGGCGGAGGCCCGGGCTTCGGCAAGCTGTCTGTTGACTTCGGTCAGTTCGCTGGTGCGTTCGTTGACGCGCTGCTCCAGTGTTTCGTTGGCGACTTCGAGTGCACGATTTGCCCGGACGCGTTCGGTAATGTCGGTACAGGTGGCGACCACGCCGCGGTCGGGCATGGGATTGGATCGCAGTTCCACGATGCGCGCCCCACCGTCCAGCGTCAGCACGAATGGCGTGTCCGGCGTCAGGATCTTTTCCATCACGTCGACCTCTTCACCTTCGCGGATGTCGCCCCGCTCCGCCAGCAGGATAATGATTCCCGAAAGCGGATATCCCACCTGACCGACCGATTCCGGTAGCTCCAGCAGGGTGCGGAAGCGCTTGTTCCAGATCGCCAGCCGGTTTTCGCCGTCGAACACCGCGATCCCCTGGTCCATCTGCGAAAGCGCGGTCTGCAGCACGCCCTGATTATACTGCAGCGCCTCGCTTGCCTGATCGAGCAGCAGCGCGGTGTCGTTGGGGTGCTCGTCCATGCGCCGCATGGTCAGTGAAATCACCAGCCGCGCCGACGATGATCCGATTGCCGATCCCAGCATCTGCTCGGCAAAGTTCAGCAATTCGGCATCGGCAAATCGACGATCGTCCAGCACCTTGCCGGAGGAATACTCATAACTGGCAAACGAGCGCGCCATCCGCTCTTCGCCGAGGTAGCGGACAATCGCCTGCTTGAGGTCGCCGACAGTCAGGTTCGTGCGCCAGCTACGCAGCAGCGGCTTGGCGTTCGCGTCGCGTGGTACGAAGACGTTGGCTTGCTGCCGCTCGATCAGGTTCGAGTTGCGGGTCATGGAACCGATGACAAACGCTGCGACATTGACGATCAGGCTGAGCAATACCGAATTGATGAAGGCATCGTGGCCCGGTCCGGAAAAGAAAGTCGACGACGGCAACAGCGCGTCGAGAATAGCGCCTGCATCGCGCGATGTGTCGGTGCCGCCCAGGCTAGGAATGAACAGCAGCCACACCCAGACGGCAAAGCCGGAAATCAGCCCGGCGATCGCGCCGCGCGCATTGGCCCTGCGCCAGAAGAGGCCGCCGAGCGTCGCAGGCGCGATCTGGGAGATCGCCGCAAAGGCAATGAGGCCGATGGACGCCAGCCCGCTCTCGGACCCGGCGGACCGATAATAGCCGTAGCCTAGCAAGAGGACGGCGAAGATGGCGCCGCGGCGCACCGTAAGCACAAGCCTTCCGAGATCCTCGCCGTCCCGCGAGGCTGCCACCAGATTGCGACGCAGCAAGATGGGCATGACGATGTCGTTGGAAATCATGATGGCAAGGGCTACCGATTCCACGATCACCATGGCAGTCGCCGCGGAGAAGCCACCGATGAAGGCGATCAAGGTAATCGTCGGCATTCCGGCATTCATCGGCACTGTCAGAACGTAGAGATCGCCGTTGCCGGTTCCATTGAACAGCAGGGCGCCGCCGATAGCGATCGGCAGCACGAACAGGTTTATCAGGATCAGATAGAGCGGGAAGAACAGGCGCGCGAGCTTGAGTTCTCCCGATGTGCGGTTCTCGACCACCATGACGTGGAACTGGCGGGGTAGCATGATAATCGCAAAGGCGGAAAGCGCGGTGATCATGATCCAGCGGCTGAGCGGCGTCGTATGAAACAGCGCTTCGGATGCCGGCGCATGCGCTTTGGCGAGCGCCAGCAGATTTGAAGGGCCGTCGAAAATGACGTAGACGACGGTGATGCCGATGGTCAGCAGCGCGACCAGCTTAACGACGGATTCCATCGCAATTGCCAGGATCAAGCCGTCCTGATGTTCGGTCGCATCGGCATGGCGCGTGCCAAAGACGACAGCAAAAAAGGCGAGCGACAGCGATACGAGCAGCGGAAGGTCGATCAACTGGTGCTGGTCCAGACCAATCGCATAGCCCGACGTATCGACAAGCGCTGCGACAGAGTTGGAGACTGCCTTGAGCTGTAGCGCAATGTAGGGAACGGCACCTGCAAGCGCGATGAAGGCGACGATCATCGCCACGACAGGGTTTTTGCCGTAGCGGGCGGCGACGAAGTCGGCGATCGATGTGAGTTTCTCGGCCTTGGCGATTGCCGTGATGCGGCGCAACAGCGGCAGGCCGATGGTGAACATCAGGACCGGGCCGATATAGATCGCCAGGAACTCGAAGCCGCGTTCGGACGCCAGTCCGACGCCGCCGAAATATGTCCAGGATGTGCAGTAGATCGCCAGACTGAGTGCATAGACCACCGGGCGGCCGGAAATGGTCGACGCGGCCGCCTTCGCCCGCCGGTCCGCGAGGCTAGCTACCGCAAACAGCAGGACCAGATAGGCGAACGCCGAGCCGAAAACCACCCAGCCTGGCAGCATGAAACCTCCCTTGGGCGCAACGAGCACCGTTATCGCCGGACAATAATGCGATTGGCGGACGCTGCAAAGTCATGCTTTCGTCGTGAGGATGTATGCGCCGACCCTTATCAAGAATTGTGTTGGGCGAAATTGCTATTGCCTTGCGACAAATTGGCATATGCGGTTTATTTATCTTGCTGGTCTTCCAGCAGAAAACAGCAGGAGAGGCTAATGCTACAGGAATTCAAGACCTTCATCGCGCGCGGCAATGTTCTGGATCTGGCCGTCGGTGTGATCATCGGCGCGTCCTTCGGAGCCATCGTCAAGTCGCTGACCGACGATCTGATCATGCCCATCGTTGGCGCGGTCATCGGCGGCATCGATTTCTCGAACTATTTTGTTCCGCTGTCGAGCAAGGTCACGGCCACATCGCTCGCCGCCGCGCGCGAGCAGGGGGCAGTTTTCGCTTACGGCAATTTCATCACGGTCGCGATCAACTTCATGATCATCGCCTGGATCATTTTCCTGCTCGTCAAGGCGGTCAATCGCGCCATTCCCAAGAAGGAAGCCGAAGCACCAGCCGGTCCGTCCGATGAGGTCAAATTGCTGACCGAGATTCGCGACTCGCTGAAGAAATAGTCTTCAGCCAGATCTCGCGCGCTCGGCGAATGCGGCGTCGAGCGCGCGTTTGACATCCTCCTTGATGCCGGCGGAAATCTCCAGGACTTCGCCAGCCCTGAGAAAATCCATGACCTTGAAACGTCCGACGCTGGGCCGCAGGAGGATGTCGGGCGCTTCGATCTTGAGCTTTTCAGCTATGATCGATTGCATCATCAACTGGCTTGCGCCGAACAGGCTGTCGATACGGTTCGGCATGCGGTCGATTTCGCCTTCCGGGCCGCCGACCACATCGATGCCGACGACGATGTCGGCCTTTCCGAGCAGGTGATCAAACGGCACAGGATTGAAAATGCCGCCGTCGATCATGATGCGGCCGTTTACCCGGACCGGCATGAACACGGCAGGAATAGCCGCGGATGCGGCCAGCGCCTGGATAAGGTCGCCTGTGCCGAGCAATACTTCTGACTGACCGTAGTAATCGGTCGCCGTGACCTGAAGGGGAATGGCAAGGTCGGCGAAATCCTGCGGCAGCGCGTCTGGGAGAAATGCCTTCAGGACGCGCTCGAGATTGTACTGGCCCAGTCGGAAACCGTTGACAACGGCCTCGCGTACTGACGTCGGCCGCATCGACCAGATCCGGTTCATGACCTCGCGGCGGTTGCCGACCGATTTCAAGGTGAATTCGCGGATGTCGCGGCCTTTCATGCCGGCTGCCATGCCGGCACCCATGATCGCCCCGATCGATGATCCGGTAATGGCGACCGGGCGGATGCCGAGTTCGTCCAGCGCCTCGATGACATGGATATGGGCAAGGCCCCGCGCACCGCCTCCGCCGAACGCGACGGCTACGGTCGGGGAGGAATGCGGGTCACTGACGATGCCGATTGCGTCCATTCACCTTTTATACCGATGGAAATGCATCCTTGTCTCGCCGAACTCGCGTACGTCGACAAGCGTGAACGCAGCAGGAACGATCGGCTCGATAGTGCCGCGTTCCTCAAGAATTGCAAGCGCACCGTCCACCAGCCAGCCGCCTGCGGCCGCTGCGTGAAAGCACTTTTCACCCAGCCCCTTTTCGTAAGGCGGGTCGGCAAACAACAGGTCGAATGGCTCCATCGTGCCGACAGGGCCGAGATCGGTCGCGTCGCGCCGGAAGATCTTGGCGCGACCCTGCAGGCCCATGGTCTCGATGTTGGTGCGCAGAAGGCCGCGCCCCTCCACCGAGGTTTCGACGAACAGGGCCTGGGTGGCCCCGCGCGACAATGCTTCGAGCCCGACTGCGCCGGTTCCGGCAAAACAGTCGAGCACGCGGCCGCCGTTCAAGATATCGCCGTAGGAGTGGCTCAATATATTGAACAGGCTTTCTCGAGTCCGATCGGTGGTCGGGCGGATGTCATTGCTCTTGGGAGTGGCGAGCGCGCGGCCACGAAATTCACCGCCGACGATCCGCACCGCTTCTCACACCTCTCGAGCCGGGACCCTTGCCGCCGGGGCCGCCTTTGTGTGGACCATCTCCGCGAGGCCCGTCACCACGAGGCCCGTCGCCGCGTGGGCCTTCCCCGCGCGGCCGTGTGCTGCGATCGCCCTCGGTTTTGGGTTTGCCGCCAAAACTGCGCGGTCCCTTGGCGGGGCCTTCGCGGCGGTCGCCCTCACGCTTTGCGCCAAATGGTTTGTCACCCCGCGGTTTGTCGCCAAACGGCTTGTCACCACGTGGCTTGCCCTCGGAACGCTTACCCTCGAAGCTGCGTTCCGGACGGCCATGGCCGCCTTCGCCTGCGGCATCGTCACGTTTGCGCGCAAAAGGTCTGGCTGCCGGACGTTCGCCGCGTTCGGGTCTCTCGGACCGCTCGCGCCTTTCCGGCCGGTCCGGGCGCTGAGCGCCTGCCGTCCGCTTCGGCATGTCCTCGCGCTGGCGGGGGGAGGCTACGGCATCGCCGTCATCCTTCTTGAGCCGCAACGTACGGCGATTGGGATTTGCGTCGCCTGCGGCCTCGTCTTTCGGCTTCTTGGTCGCCACGGGGCGAGCGCCTGGCGCCATCCACACATTGGCCGTGCGGGTCGTGCCAAGCGGTGGCCGCTTCTTCTTGTTGTCGTCGCGATCGCGGCCGTGCGGACCACCTCTGCGGTCTCCATCCCGATCCCGGTCGCGTGGTGGGCGGTCGCCCCAATCCGGTCGTTCGCTGCGCTCCGGACGATCTCCGCGTGCCGGCCGCTCGCTGCGTTCTGGGCGATCTCCACGTGCCGGCCGCTCTGAGCGCTCCGGACGTTTCGCATCGCTGCGTCCAGAATCGCGCTCGCGGCTCTCGTGCCGCTCCTGGCGCTGCGGTCGCTCCCAGCTGTCGGCCTTCGCTTCTTCATCCGGCTTGCCAGTGTTGAAGATCGGGGCTTCGAAGTTGGCGTTAGCCTCTTCGATCAGGCGTGGGCCGAGCTGGTCGCGCAGCGTCCGGCTCTTGACTTCGACGACTTCGCCGTCCTCCAGCTCGCCCAGCTGGAAGGGGCCGTAGGAAATGCGGATCAGCCGGTTGACGTCGAGGCCGAGCGAGCCGAGCACATTCTTGACTTCCCGGTTCTTGCCTTCGCGAAGACCGATCGTGATCCAGACATTGTGGCCCTGCTCGCGGTCGAGCGTGGCTTCGATCGCGCCATAGAATACGCCGTCGACGGCGATGCCGTCCTTGAGTTCGTCAAGCCGTGCCTGGTCGATGGAGCCGTAAGCACGCACGCGGTAGCGGCGCAGCCAGCCTGTGGTCGGCAGTTCCAGCATTCGCGCCAGTCCGCCGTCATTGGTCAGCAGCAGCAGGCCTTCGGTGTTGATGTCGAGACGGCCGACGGAAATCACCCTCGGCAATTCTGGCGGCAGGTTGTCGAATACCGTGGGCCGGCCTTCGGGGTCGTGGTTGGTGGTCACAAGCCCCGCAGGCTTGCAATAGATCCACAGCCGCGTCCGTTCGATCGCGCCGATCGGCTCGCCGTCCACGAGAATGATGTCGGACGGCGTACAGTTGACGGCCGGGCTGTCGAGAACCTTGCCGTTCAGGTTGACGCGGCCTTCCATGATCATCCGCTCGCAGTCGCGGCGCGATGCCACGCCGGCGCGCGCCATGATCTTGGAGATGCGTTCACCCTCGCCGGTGACAGCGACGTGATCCGGGTTCTTCTCCGGCTGAGATCGGGGTTTGGAGGCAAAGCTCTTCTTCACCGGGGGCTTTCCGCCAGCCCGGTCGCCTCTTTCGGCGCGCTTGCCGTCTCCCTTGAAGGGTTTGCGACCGCCTTCACCCGGTTTTCTGGTATTTTTCATTTCACTTGCCTCATAGTTACTCGTCTCCTATCAGGACATGAGGTCCGGGTTAAGAGGAAAATAGGGTGTGAAACCTCCAAATCGCTTTATGGACATGGCAATCGAGCAAGCGCGTGCTGCAGCGGCGCGTGGCGAGGTGCCGGTGGGCGCCGTCGTGGTGTACCGGGACGAGGTCGTCGGGATCGCTGGGAACCGCACCCGTGAACTGGCAGATATGACCGCGCATGCGGAAATCGAAGCCATGCGTGCCGCCGCCAAGGTGCTGGGAAGCGAAAGGCTTGTTGATGCCGATCTCTATGTGACGCTGGAGCCGTGCACCATGTGTGCGGCCGCGATTTCCTTCGGGCGCATCCGTCGGCTTTATTATGGCGCGGAAGATCCCAAGGGCGGCGCGGTGGAGAACGGCGTGCGCTTCTTTGCTGCGCCGACCTGCCATCACGCGCCCGAAGTTTATGGCGGGTTCTCCGAGATCGAGGCTGGCGAGATCCTCAGGACGTTCTTTCGAGACAGGCGTGATTAAGCGATTGCGGTTCTGCGGGTGATCTCGTCCATGACGACGCAGTTGCGGCCCGCGTGCTTGGCGCGATACAAGCGGCGATCCGTTTCATTGAGCGCGACGGTCGGATCGAAGCCATCGGTAAAGCAGACAGCGCCGATGCTGATGCTGACGCTGACAGCTTTGCCATTGGCCCGCAGGTCGATCCCGGCGCAGCCCATGCGGATATCGTCAGCCATCTTCCAGGCGTCGCTTTTGCTCGTCAGGTCGAGGAATACGGCAAATTCCTCACCACCCATGCGTCCCCAGAAGTCCTGCGGGCGCAGAACCGAGGAAATTGTCCGTGCTATGCCTTTCAGTGCTTCGTCGCCGCAGGCATGGCCGTAGGTGTCGTTGATCTGTTTGAAATGATCGGCATCTATGATTAGCAGTGCGCAGGCGCGGCGATCGGTGCTGGCCGCTTCAAGCAGCGAGAGGAACGTTTCGCGGTTGAGCGCGCCCGTCATGGCGTCATGCCGGGCTTTTTCCTGCAGAGCCGCATGTGCTTGCGTCAGGGCACGATGCATCTCGTCAAGTTCGACATGCGCTGCGGCAAGTCGGTCCTTCATCGTTTTCAGGCGCTCGTTTACCGTAAACTGGTAGGCGCTCGCCGGCCACGCGATCGCGAGCGGGCAGACGACACTCATCCAGAAGCCCGGGCCATCCGGGTGTCCGCCCAGTATCGGCACCAGTATGAGGGCGGCGGACAGCGAAACGACCATGGATGCGAGTGCAGCTATGGTAGCTTTGACAGCGGTCTTTCTGCTAATTCCGAACATGGCCGCATATTAGGGCCGCAATGTTAACGCGTTCTGACCATTTGGTGGAGAAGCGCCTATTTGTTGCGCCGCGTCAATTCGCCCAGGCCTATTGCTTCCTCAGGCAGGCTTGTCCGGAGGATTTGTGCAGCCCGGTCGGTTTGTAATGCGCGATCGCGTTTTTCGTCGCCAGATCGATCAGGCAGACAAGTTCGTCTTCCCGGTCGCCATTCGGCGTGAGAAGCGTAACTTCCGCCCCGAACTGCGGCGTTCCCTCATAGGGGATCTCATAATCCTCAGGGCTGATACCGACGGTGATTTTCACCGTATACAGCCATTCCTTCCCGCTCGTCGTAGTCATCCACTGGCCGACATCGGAATTGGTGACGATATTAATCGCCAGATCGGCACCGGGGCCGCCCTTGCTCTTCAGGCCGGCCTTATTGAGCGCTTTTGCAAGCGGAGGAACGAGATAGGAGGCATACCCACTGCTAGCCTGGCTGCTGCTCATTTGGATGATGTAGGTCTTGCCATCAAGACTGGAGGCGGCCGTTGAGCCATGGCAGATTGCGGCCAGCCAGAACAATACGGGCAGAGCGATACGGGCCAAGGAAGGAAATAGCGGCCCGTTTCGCATGCATCAATCCCAGACCTGATACCACTTGCGGCCGGTGCCGGCGATTTCCGCTTCCTTCTTGCGGCGAGCTTCCTTGGCGCGCTCGGACTCGCCGAGCTGCTGCAGCTTGGCCGGATCGTCTACCTGGCGATAATCGAGCGGCGGATCGCTCATGAAACGGCGGCGATCCGAGTAACGCCCGTCCTGCAGCTTGCGCGCATCGCGGTAGGCGGCACGCTGCTGTTCAGGCGACATGACCTTGCCTTCGGTTACGGAAACCGCCAGCGGCGAACGATAATTGCCGTTGTTGGAGTTGTCGTCCGCTTCCTGCTTGAGGCGTGCACGTGCTTCCTCGGGGCTTTCGACCCACTGCGGATTGTCGCGGGTTGCCAGATTTTGCTCCGGAGCGACAAGCTTCTTGTCATCAGCTGGTTTTACCAGAGCGCCGCGTGGCTGATAGGCCAGGTTCTGCCTCTTTGGAGGGGCCAGCGAGAACGCATCACCCAGATCGTCTACCAACTGCTCGCTGGAGCTCTTGTCTGTGCCGTAGGTTGGACCCATGCAACTCGTCGTGCCGAGGCCGATAGCAGCCAGCACGATCATTGATCCAGCCATGCGATACATCTGTGTCATGCTCAACTAGCCTTTCCGGCGCTGCAAAGCGCAAGATCTTAAAAATTGGTTCTCGCGGTGACGCAAAAATCCGGCCATTTTCAGGCAGCTTTTACCGGAGGCAGCGCAAAAGTGCAATTCATCCACTGTCACAATCCACGAATTCATCCTGTAACGACGCTTCGTGTTGCCGGATACGCAACACGGGCGGCCATTTTACGGACCGCACGTGAATGCCTCTATATGTTAAAGTCCTGCCAATTCGCGAAGTGCTGCAGCATCGCGGGCCGACACATCGGGATAATCCGGGTCGGAGCCGACATCGGTGGTGATCCGCCAGGAACGGGCGCATTTCGTGCCCTGTGCCAGCGTCGGCAGCACGCTGACCTGGGCGACGTCATCTGCGCGAAACGCATCAGCCGGACCTTCGCCGAGTTCGACGGTGATGGCTGAGGTGATGCAGATTTCCGCGAGATCCTGATCCTCCAGCGCGGCAAAGAGGTCCGCGTCTGAGATGTAGACGACGGGAGCCGCTTCCAGCGACGAGCCGATCCTCTTGTCCTTGCGTTCGATTTCGAGCGCTCCAGTAACCGCGCGGCGAACGGTGCGAACCTTCTTCCACTTGTCGGCCAGCGCATCGTTCTTCCACTTCGCCGGGATTTCCGGGAACTGTTCGAGATGCACGGAAACGGCGGAAGGATCGCGAGACAACCACGCTTCTTCCGTCGTGAACGGCATCATCGGCGCAAACCACAACACCAGGCAATCGAACAGCTTGCGGATGACGTAGAGGGCCGAACGGCGCTTCAGGCTCGACGGCGCATCGCAATAAAGCGTGTCCTTGCGGATGTCGAAATAGAAAGCCGAGAGCTCGACATTGGCGAAATCGGTCAATGCGCGGGCGATCTTCTTGAAGTCGAATGCGTCATAGCCGTCGCGTACGAGCTGGTCGAGTTCTGCCAGCCGGTGCAGCATCAGCTTTTCGAGTTCCGGCAGATCGGTATAGGCGATCTCCTCGCCCTTGTCGTGGGCCAGCGTGCCCAGCATCCAGCGAACCGTGTTGCGGATCTTGCGGTAGTTGTCGATGTTGGTCTGCAGGATGGTCTTGCCGAGGCGCTGGTCTTCCCAGTAGTCGGTGTTCATCACCCACAGGCGCAGGATATCGGCGCCCGACTGGTTCATCACGTCCTGCGGCACCACCACGTTGCCAAGCGACTTGGACTGCTTGCGGCCATGTTCATCCATGGTGAAGCCGTGGGTGACCACCGCGTTGTAGGGCGCGCGTCCACGCGTCGCGCAGGCTTCGAGCAGTGACGAATGGAACCAGCCGCGATGCTGGTCGGAGCCTTCGAGATAGACGTCGGCCGGCCATTTCAGGTCAGGGCGATCTTCGAGCGTGAACGTGTGGGTCGAACCGGAGTCGAACCAGACATCGAGGATGTCCGACACCATCTGCCATTTGTCGCCATCATGCTCGTTGCCGAGGAAGCGCTCCTTGGCGCCGTCGGCAAACCAGGCGTCAGCGCCTTCCTTCTCGAAAGCTTCGAGGATGCGGGCGTTGACCTTGTCGTCCTTGAGCACATTGCCCTGGGCGTCGGCGAAGATGCAGATCGGCACGCCCCAGGCGCGCTGGCGCGACAGCACCCAGTCCGGACGCTGCTCGATCATGGCGCGCAGGCGGTTCTGGCCGGCTGCCGGCACGAAACGGGTCGCATCGATAGCGCTGAGCGCGCGCGAACGAAGCGTGGTGCCGTCGCCGAGTTCCTTGTCCATGTAGACGAACCATTGCGGCGTGTTGCGGAAGATCACCGGCTTCTTGGAGCGCCAGCTATGCGGATACTCGTGCTTCAGGCGGCCACGGGCAAACAGCGCGCTGTGGGCGATCAGCTGCTCGATGACGCGCTTGTTGGCGTCACCCTTCTTGCCGTTGTCGTCGATGACGCGGGCGGCACCCCCTTCGGCGTCGGGACCGAAACCGGGTGCATCCTCGGTGAGGAAGCCGGCATCGTCGACAGTGAACGGGATCTTCGACGAGATGTGCCGCGCTTCGAGGTCGCGGGAATGATGCGTCCAGATCTCGAAGTCGTCACGGCCGTGGCCGGGCGCCGTATGCACGAAACCTGTGCCGGCATCGTCGGTGACATGGTCGCCATCGAGAACGGGAACGAAGAATTCGTAACCGCCGCCGAAGCCCTTGAGCGGATGGGCGCAATTGATGCCGGCAAGCTCGTCGCCGGTCACGTCGCGCACCAGGTTAAGGGTGAGCTTTGCCTTGGTTGCACAATCCTCGGCGAGGCGCTTGGCGAAGATCAACTTTTCACCCGGCTGCGGGCCGAAATCGTTTTCGGCAGCGGTCACTTCATAGAGGCCGTATTCGATACGCTTTGAGTAGGAGACGGCCCGGTTGCCGGGGATGGTCCATGGCGTCGTCGTCCAGATGACGATCGATACATCGCCCAGGCTTTCAGAGCCCGAAGCAACAGGGAATTTCACCCAGATCGTGTCGCTCTCATATTCCTGATACTCGACTTCGGCTTCCGCCAGCGCCGTGCGCTCGACCACCGACCACATGATCGGCTTGGAGCCGCGATAGAGCTGGTCGCTCGCGGCGATCTTCATCAGCTCGCCGGCGATGCGCGCTTCGGCGTGGAAGTTCATCGTCGTATAGGGCTTTTCGAAGTCGCCCTCGATGCCCAGACGCTTGAACTCGCCCGATTGGATGTTGATCCAGTTCTGCGCGAACTCGCGGCATTCCTTGCGGAATTCGTTGACCGGCACTTCGTCCTTGTTCTTGCCCTTGGCGCGGTAGGCTTCCTCGATCTTCCATTCGATCGGCAGGCCGTGGCAATCCCAGCCCGGAACATAGTTGGCGTCATAGCCGCGCATCTGGAACGAACGGGTGATGACGTCCTTCAGCACCTTGTTGAGCGCATGGCCGATATGGATGTTGCCGTTGGCATAGGGAGGGCCGTCATGCAGCACGAATTTTTCGCGGCCGGCGGCAGAGGCGCGCAGCTTCTTGTAGAGGCCCATCTGCTGCCAGCGCGCGACGAGTTCGGGTTCCTTCTGCGGCAGGCCGCCGCGCATCGGGAAGTCCGTCTGCGGCAGGTAGAGTGTGGAAGAGTAGTCGTTCTTGTCGGCGGAATCGTTCATCGTCATACCGTTGATTGTGCTGCGCCTCTCGGGGGCGCGCGAAAATTCTGAAATCTGAGATTTCGGCTTCGTGTGGCGCAACGCCAGTCGGCCCGGACCTTTGCGAGGAGCCGATCAGGCTGCAAAGGCCGGGCAAATAATTCGGGATATGATCCAAAGCCGCAAGCTATCCATGGCCCGGGTTCTTATGCGGTTTTGCCGGGAAAGGGAAGGGGAATTCACCGCCTAACGCCTGCGAAAATGGCAGATACTATGGCTTTGGCTGCGCCGCGGCGATGGCTGGCCCGCCATGCTCCGGCAGCAGCGGATAGAAATGGCGGTGTTCGAAGTAGTCCTCTGTGCGCTTTTGCGCGGGGTTTAAATCTGTGCGCGAAAAGATCAGATTATAGCGGCCGGACCCGGAAAACTCGCTCGAGAATCTTGCGCTGACCCCGGAAAGCGTCGAGTTGAAGGGGGTGAGCGCCAGAAGCTTGTTCTTCTGGTCGGCGATCTCCGTCCACTTGGTTGCATCGGCAAAGTCCGTCAGCACCTCGGCGGCCATCGCTGTCAGCTTCGCCCGCGCGGCGGCATCGGTGAAGATGAACTTGACGCGGGTGGAGACAAGCGTGCCATCCTGCGCGCCCTTGATCATCAGAAAGAACGTCGAGGGGTCGTCAGGCTTTTCGGCATTGGGAATAGCCAGCTCATACCAGCACTCGTTGACCTTCTTGGCGAATGTGCCGGGCTGCCATTTCGACATTGGAAAGCCGGACCGGTTGAAGAGGTCGCACAGGTTTTCGCCATCCTTCTTCATGCTGCGCAAGAAGGCGCTTTCCATGCCCTTGATTTCATGCATGAACACGTAAGGATCAAGAAGCACGGCGACGCCTTGCAGGCGCCTGCCTCTGAACTTTTCCAAGCCACCCGGCTTGGGTATCACCATTGTTTCATGGAGCGGCAGGCCGAGCCATCGCATCAGGTGCTTGAGGTTGCGGTGTTGGTTGGCCAACAGGACGGTTGCAGAGATGGCGGTCGCGATCGCCAGGAACAGCAACCAGAATATCAATGTCCCGCGTTTGCGCTGTGGCTTGTTTTCCATCAATCTTTTGACTTGGAGTCACGCAGGCCGAACAATCTGCGGTCGTTTTCTCATAGACAAGGCGCCGGATACTGGCAAGCGGCGGCACGTATTAATGTGCAACGCAACGCGCGTAATCCCGTTGCTCTGTAATCGTCGCTTGGTCTAACATCTCATCCAGGATCAGGGCAGGAGCGAGACCTATTATGCTGGAAATGAGTGCCTTTGGACGCGCCGAATTGCCGCGCCCGAATGTGACGGCGGCCGACGCGGCGCGGATTTTTGCCGAGCATTACGGCCTGTCAGGTCCGATCGTCGAATTGGGCAGCCAGCAGGACCGCAATTTCCGCGTCGATACCGGCTCCGGTCGCTTCGTGCTGAAGATTTGCCATGCGGAATATAGTCGACTCGAACTGGAGGCGCAGAACGCTGCGATGCGTCACCTGACCAAAACAACGGCAGGGCCTGCCGTGCCGCAGCCTGTTGCTGCGAAGGACGGTTCGGAAATCCTGTCGCTCGATATCAACGACCAGTCCTGCCAGGTCCGGTTGCTCAGCTACCTCGAGGGCGAACCGCTGACGCGGCGCAAGTTCTTGCCGGAAGCGACAGTCGCTGCACTTGGCCGGGTTTGCGGCGAGACGGCAAGGGGGCTGGCGAGTTTTCGCCATGATGGCCTCAACAGACAGATCCAGTGGGATCTCCGCCATGCGGTGGCAATTGCCGACGCACTGATGGCCTCTGTGCCGGATCCAGGCAAGCGCGCGCGGGTCTCTGCAGCCATGGCCGCGGCAGAAACGCTGGTCAAACCATTGTCCGCCGGCTTCCGATTGCAGGCGATCCACCAGGATATCACCGACGACAATGTCGTCGCGGCCGCCGACGCTGATGGAAAACTGATCCCCAACGGCGTCATCGATTTCGGCGACCTGATGGAGGGCTGGCTGATTGCCGATCTCGCGGTCTGCTGCGCCTCGCTGTTGCACCATGCCAGCGGCGATCCGTTCTTCATCTTGCCCGCGGTCAGGGCATTCCATGCGGCCCATCCGCTGAATGCCGATGAGGCGGAGGCGCTGTGGCCGCTGATCATCCAGCGTGCGGGTGTGCTGATCGCGTCGAGCGAACAGCAACTCGAGCTGGAGCCCGACAACGACTATGTCTTGGGCAATATCGAGCATGAGCGGACGATCTTCGAGGTGGCAACCTCCGTGCCGCTGGCAGTCATGCAGGCGGCAATTCTCGATGCGGTCGGCATCAACAAGACGCCAGCCTTGCCATCCATGCATCGGCTTTTGCCTGATATTGACCCCGTGGCGATCCGGATCGTCGAACTCGGAACGCTGAGCCCGCACCTTCAGAACGGCAACTGGCATAGACCGGGCATCGATCAGGAACTGCTAAGCGACGCGGCAGGTGAGGCTGGGGCAGCACTGGCGCGCTACGGCGAATATCGTCTGACCCGGACACGACACCATTCGGCCACGCCGTCGGCCACCAGGGCATTGTTCATCGAGATGGTGCTGCCGGCCGGCACGCGGATTGCTGCACCCTTCGCCGGATCGGTCGAGTTGGCCGGCAGCCGCTTTCGCCTGGTTGCGCATGATGTGGTGCTGTTGCTCGATGGCGTCGATACCGTGCTGGAAACCGGCATGAAGGCCGCGCCCGGCCTCGATCTCGCTGTTGTGTCTGATAGTGGCCATCTCAAGATCCAGCTTTGCATGGACCCCACGGTGACGCCGCCGGAATTCGTCATGCCGCATCAGGCGGCCGCATGGTCGTCGACCTGCCCGTCGCCGTCGATCCTGCTCGGTGCCGATTTCGATGCGCCGCCGCTCGAGAGCGATGGCCTGCTCGAAACGCGCCATGCGCATTTCGCCAAGCCGCAGAAGAACTACTACAAGACGCCGCCGCAGATCGAGCGCGGGTTTGGCGCGCAGATGTATGCCATGGACGGACGCACCTATCTCGACATGGTCAACAATGTCGCGATAGCCGGCCACGGCCACCCGAGACTGTCTGCGGCCGTCGGGCGGCAATGGTCGCTGCTCAATACCAATTCGCGCTTCCACTACGCGGCGGTGGCGGATTTTTCCAAGCGTCTGGCCGATCTTGCGCCTGAAGGCCTCGATACGATCTTTCTGGTCAATTCCGGTTCCGAGGCCGTCGATCTGGCGCTTCGGCTGGCCTGGGCGCATTCGGGCGCGCGCAACGTCATCAGCCTGCTCGAAGCCTATCACGGCTGGACGGTAGCCAGCGATGCCGTCTCCACCTCGATTGCCGACAACCCGCTGGCGCTGACCACGCGGCCCGCCTGGGTGCATCCGGTCACATCGCCCAATACCTATCGTGGCCCGTTCCGCGGGGCGGATTCCGCGCCGGGCTACATCGCAGCGGTCGAAGAAGCGCTGAAGAATGTCGATGCGAAGGGCGAGAAACTCGCGGGCTTCATCTGCGAAACCGTCTACGGCAATTCCGGCGGCATTCCACTGCCAAAGGGCTATCTCAAGGAGGTCTACCGGCAGGTGCACGAGCGTGGTGGCGTCACCATCGCCGACGAGGTGCAGGTGGGGTATGGCCGTCTGGGCCATTATTTCTGGGGTTTTGAAGAACAGGGCGTGACGCCCGATATCATCACCATCGCCAAGGGTATGGGCAACGGCCATCCGCTGGGCGCGGTGATCACCTCGCGCGCGATCGCGGATTCGCTGGAGCGCGAGGGCTACTTCTTCTCCTCGGCCGGTGGCAGCCCGGTCAGCTGCGCGGTCGGCATGACGGTGCTCGACATCATGCGCGACGAGAAGCTGCAGGAAAACGCCCGCGATGTCGGCGATCATCTCAAGGCCCGGCTCGAAGCATTCGGCCAGCGATTCCCGATCGTTGGTGCCGTCCACGGCATGGGTCTTTATCTCGGACTGGAATTTGTCCGCGACCGGGCAACGCTTGAGCCGGCCACGATTGAGACGGCGGGTATCTGCGACCGATTGCTCGACCTCGGCGTGATCATGCAGCCGACCGGCGACCATCTGAACGTGCTGAAGATCAAACCACCGCTTTGCCTGACGAAGGAAAGCGCGGATTTCTTCGCCGACATGCTGGCCAAGGTGCTGGACGAGGGCTGGTGAACTCCCTTCTCCCCAGCGGGGAGAAGGTGGCCGAAGGCCGGATGAGGGGGCCTTCGCCACTTGGAGCAAGGCCCCCTCATCGCCTCGCTTTCGCTCGGCACTTCTCCCCGCTGGGGAGAAGTGGAAGTCAGCCGTTACGTCGGTATTCCGCTCTGCCGCCCAAACGTAAACCGTCGGAAATCCTCGATCTCGTCCGTCGTCGGCTCGCGTCCGCTGAAGCTTCGGAGATAGGCGGCCAGATGCGACTGGCGCGTCTCCATGTCGTCATCGACTTCAAGTGCATAGTGGCCGATCTGGGTGAAGTAGAGCACGCGTGCCCGGATGAAGGCGTCTTCTTCCTCGTAGCCGTGCCGGCGATACATCTGAGTCACCGCGTCGACGCGCTGGGTGTCGGCTTGTTGCACCACGGCCTTGACCGTTGCAGAACGCCGCGCCCACAGGCGCACGGCCATATCAAGTTGCGGGTCGAACAGCGCTTCGTCGACCCAGCATTCGAACACGTTCAATATGCCGCGAATGATGTTGGGCGCTGGCCGCATGGCGCGCTCGATGATGCCGCCGGTGTTCTTGTGCAGCCAGTGCTGCAAAAGCTGGTCGTGAAGGTCCTGCAGGCTCTCGAAGAACCAGTAAAAGCTGGAGCGCGAGACGTTGAGTTCCTTGGCGATCACCTGGATCTTCACATGGTCGATGCCGTCAGTCACCAGCGTCGCGATCGCGTGATTGAGCCAATCCTCCTTGGTGGATCGGCTTTGCGCGTCACCGCTGGCGACCAGCGCGGTCAATCCCGCGCCTCCAGCCACTGCCAGATGAAGGGCGCAAAGCCGCGCTCCACGTGCACCCGCAGCTTGCCCTGATGGTAATAGACAAAGGCTGCCTGGCCGGCAAACATCGTCGATGCGCTGGCGCTCTGGATATTCGGATCGACGAACATTGCCTCCTGCAGCAGGGCTTCGATGCCGGTGCCCGAGAATTCGAAGACATGGAAGCTGGCGCTGACGTCGGTTGCTGCATAGCCGTCCGGATGCCAGCCGGGGCCGAGCTCTTCGGCCGGACCACCCACCACCAGAATTCTATCGCGCGCGACACGCAAGGCGTAGTGGTCGCCGGACACCTCCTGAAATGCGCCGGCTCCATTGTCAGGCAATCCGGCTTTTGCCGAGAAGGCCGTGAGGTTGCCGCTGACGAGATGCTGGCTCGGGAGCGTCACCGTACGGGCAGTAAGGTCGCTGCGGTTGAGCGATACGTCATCCCATGCCGGGACTGGCAGCCAGTTCGAAGTCAAATCACGCATTGAGGCGTCCTCCTTCCGGGTCGAAGGCGCAGGGGCCGACGATACGGGCCTTCCTGATTTCGCCGAAATGCCTGATATCGATGATATCGCCGTGCCGGCTCATGCCGCGCTCGATCAGGCCGAGCGCGATCGGTCGTCCGAGCGTCGGGCTCATATAGCTCGAGGTGACATAGCCGAGGCTGCGGCAGCTCTCGCCTTGCCACTCCACGCCGTGGCCGCCGGCCGGCAACGGTGGCCCGTCGTCGGCGACTTCCAGCCCGACGAATTCCTTGCGGTCGGGGCGCTGGGCGTCCTCCAGCATCAGCGAACGCTTGCCGATGAACTCCACCTTCTTGTTCTTCAGCGGGCCATGCAGGCCCATGTCGGAAGGACGCGTCAATCCATCGGTGTCCTTGCCGACGATGACATAACCCTTTTCGGCGCGCAGCAGCAGCAGCGCTTCGGACCCGAGCAGCACGGCATCGAATGCGCGGCCGTTGGCCTTGAGTTCGGCCCACAGCGCTTCGGCGCGGTCGGCACGAACAGTGATTTCATACGAGCGGTCGCCGGTGAAGGAGACGCGCGTGATGCGGATCGGGTCGCCCCTGTAGCTGCCATGAACCAACGACATATGCGGCAGCGTCGCGTCATCGAGCGGCGCGCCACCGAAGTCGATCGTCGACAGCAGGTCGCGCGAACGCGGGCCGGTGACGGTCAGGGTCGCATAATTGGCTGTCGCGTTGTGGATGAACACGCGTGTGCGGTCAAACCGGTCCTGCCGCCAGTCTTCCAGCATCGAATAGACGCCGGCGACGTGCGACGACGAGCAGGAGACGACGAAGTGATCGTCCGCAAGCCGCACCAGCACGCCGTCGTCATAGATGATGCCGGTTTCGGTGAGGATGAAGCAGTAGCGGCATTTGCCCGGCTTCAGCGTCGACACGGTGTTGTAGAACATGAAATCGAGGAATTCCGCCGCCTGCGGGCCGATCACCTCGATCTTGCCGAGCGTCGATCCGTCGAACAGTGCTACCGATGCGCGCGCCGCCAGCACTTCGCGGGCGATCTCGTCGTCCGCCGCGCCGGTGCCGAAATAGGCGGGCCGCAGCCAGCCGCCGTAATCCCAGAACACGGCGCCGTCGGCGCGATGGGCATTTTCAAGCGGCAGCCGCTTGACCGGATTGAAGAAGTTGCCGGAGCGTTTTCCGGTGAAGCTTGCGAGCGGCACAGGCGTAAACGGCGGCCGGTAAGTCGTGGTGCCGACTTCCGGAATGGTCCGGCCGGTCAGGGTTGCCATCAGTGCCAGACCGTTGAGATTGGAGGTCTTGCCCTGATCGGTCGCCATGCCCAGCGTCGTGTAGCGCTTGAGATGCTCGACGGAGGTGAAGTTTTCGCGCGCGGCGAGCTCGACATCCTTAGCCGTCACATCGTTCTGATAGTCGATCCAGACGCGCCCCTTCTGGCCCGGTTCGGGCCAGGCCGCCGAGATGGAATAGGTCTCGCCGATGCCGGTCGCGCCGGGGGCGGCCAGTTCCCTGCCGAGCACATGGCTTGCACCGGTGGCGCCGTCGGCGAGCGCTCGGGCCAGCGTCAGCCGGCCGTTCGCCGCCCCGGCAACGGTCAAGCCGCCAATAGCCGTGCCGGGCACGAATGTCTGTAACGACTCCTCCCAGTGCAGCTTGCCCTTGGCCTGCCCGTAGAGATGGATTGTCGGTGTCCAGCCGCCGGAAACCAGAACGCAATCGGCCGAAAGCCGGGTCCGATCGTCAAGCACCACGCCTGTCACGGCCTGCTTGCCGAGCGCCTGCACAACGCGCTTGCCGGCGATCAGGGTCAGGCCCGATTGTGGGTGAGGCAGTGTGGCATTGGCACGGTGATCGACGATCGTGACGTCAGTGCCGGCTGCAGCCAGTGCCATGCCGACCTCGATTGTTGACGAGTTGTTCGAGGCAATGACGATCTGTTTGCCGACGACGACGGCCTGCTGGCGCAGGTAGTAAAGTGCGGCATCCGCCGACATGACGCCCGGCAGGTCGTTGTTGGCAAACGGCAATGGGCGTTCGATCGCGCCCGTTGCCAGCACGGCCTGTTTCGGCCGGACGCGCCACAGCGTATCGCGTTTGCCATCGGTATGGCGCTGGTTGAGGCCGACCATGGCGTGATCGTAGATGCCGAAGGCGGTCGTGTCGGTCAGGATCACGGCGCCCAGCGCGCGCAGGCGCTCGATGGTCTCGGACACCCACACTATCGTCGGTTTGCCATCGATTTGGGCGGCGTAATCGCGATGCTGCAACGAGCCGCCGGCAGTCGATTTTTCGTCGGCGATCATCACTGTCCTGCCGGCCTCGGCGGCATCGAGTGCGACGGTCAGCCCCGCCGGTCCCATGCCGATAACCAGCACGTCCGGATGCGCATTGCGCTGGGTGGCGAGGCCGGTCTTCTTCCAGGTCGGGTCGACCTTGCCCAGCCCTGCCATTTCGCGGATGCGCGGCTCGAACAGGTGCCAGTTCGGAAACATGAACGTCTTGTAGTAGAAGGCCGCCGGAATGAACCGCGAGAAGCGGTCCAGATAGGCGAATTTGTCATGCGCGGCGTCGGGCTTGTTGTTGACGCTGCGGACGATAAGCCCTTGCTTGGCAGTAACCACTGTGGCGCGATCGTTGGGCGAGGCGCTGACAGTCCCCGACACATCGACAAGTGCATTGGGTTCTTCGGAACCGTGCCCCCAGATGCCGCGCGGGCGGTGATACTTGAAGCTGCGGCCCACGATGCGGATATCGCTGGCAATCAGCGCCGAGGCGACGGTGTCGCCTTCGAAGCCATGCACGATCTGGCCGTCGAAAGTGAAGGTCAACGGGCGCGAGCGGTCGATCTTGCCGCCTTCGGTCAGTCGGAACGCGCTCATTGGGCGTCTCCCTCAGGTAGCAACGCGGTCGATGACGTGACTTTGTGGCTGACGGTGTCGCGCGTCATGGTGAAAACTTCCATGCAGGTCAAATGCTTCCAGATTTCCTTGCTCTCGCCACGCGGATTGTTGTGGGCGAAGAGATAGTCGGTCCAGGTTTCGGTTGAGACGTCCAGAAAGCCTTCGGGGCGAAGGTTGCCGAGATCGCCCGCAAAGTGGAACTCGGTCTCGGGACGAAGGCCGCAGAAAGGGCAGGGGAAGAGTTGCATATCCGTACTCCCTTAATGCGCGATGCCGGAACCGGCCGCTTCGTCGATCAGCCGTCCGGTGCGGAAGCGGTCGAGGTCGAAGGGGCGCGACAGATCGTGGTGTTTGCCGGTTGCCAGCAGATGGGCGAGGGTGACCCCGCCTCCCGGTATCGCCTTGAAACCGCCGGTGCCCCAGCCGCAATTGAGATAGAGGCCAGGCAGCGGGCTTTCGCCGATGATCGGCGAGGAGTCCGGCGTCACGTCGACCACGCCGCCCCATTGCCGCATCAGCTTGAGCTGGCCGAGTGACGGGAACATTTCCAGCAGTCCGGAGATTACCGTTTCCAGCGCCGGCATGTTGCCGCGCTGCGCATAGGACGGCACGCGGTCGATGCCGCCACCGATGACGAATTCGCCCTTTGCAGATTGATTGACATAGGTGCCGGTGGCTGGTGCCAGCACGGTGCAGCCCAGCGCCTGTTTGACCGGCTCCGAGACACAGGCCTGCAGCGTGTAGGAAATGATCGGCATGCGGAAACCGGCCTTGGCCGCCATCTGTGAGGAATGACCGGCGACGGCGAGGCCGACGCGATCTGCGCGGATGCTGCCCTTGGAGGTCACGACGCCACGGCAACGGCCGCCCTCGACGATGAAGTCGGTGACCTCGCAATTCTGGATGATGTCGACGCCCAGGCGGTCGGCGGCGCGGGCATAGCCCCAGGCGATCGCGTCGTGCCGGGCCGAGCCTGCCCGTCCTTGCCAGACGCCGCCCAGCACCTGGAAGCGTGCATTGGGCGACAGGTCGTAAAGCGGTACGCGCTTCCTGATCTCGTCGACACCAAGCAGTTCGGAATCGATGCCGTTGATCTGCATGGCGTTGACGAGGCGAGCGGCGATTTCCATCTCGCCCTTGGAATGCACCATGGTCAGCACGCCATGTTGCGAAAACATGATGTTGTAGTTCAGTTCCCGCGACAGGCCCTCGTAGAGCTTGAGCGAATATTCGTAGAGGTCGGTACTCTCGGGATAGAAGTAATTGGAGCGGATCGTGGTGGTGTTGCGGCCGGTATTGCCGCCGCCCAGCCAGCCCTTCTCTATAACAGCGATATTGGTGATGCCGTGGTGCTTGGCGAGATAATAGGCGGTCGCCAGCCCATGCCCGCCGCCGCCGATGATGATGGCATCATAGGCTGCTTTCGGCTCGGGCGAGCGCCAGGCCTTTTGCCAGCCCTTCTGGTTGGCGAAGCCTTCCTTGAGCAGGGAAAGTGCTGAGTAGTGACGGGTCATGTGTTTCCCATGGTCTCTAGCTGGTCAAATTACATACGCGCAATTGCCCCCCATCCGGCTGCCGCCACCTTCTCCCCGCTTGCGGGGAGAAGGGACTTGTGGCGCTGTTTCGCCCAACTCGCCCCAATAAAAGGAGCGACAGAGCGGCGAGACTCGGAGCAGATTCCCTCTCCCCGTTTCTACGGGGAGAGGGTTAGGGTGAGGGGCAAAATTACGCCCGCAACACTTTGCCCATCGGGTCATAAGGCGAAGCCTCGATGATCCGGCAGCCGCGTTCCTCGCCGACGATGTGCGTCAGGAACTCGGTGCCGACAACAGCAAATTCGCGGTCGACCAGCGCCATTGCGATCGACTTGCCGATCGTGTAGCCGTAGCCGCCCGACGTCACGTAGCCGACCAGCCTGCCGTCCTTCCAGATCGGCTCGTAGCCCGAAGCATCGGCGTCGACGGCATCGACCTCGATCGTCACCTGCAGCTGCTTGGCGGACTGGGTTTCCTTCTCCGCCACCGCTGCCTGCTTGCCGATGAAATCGGGCTTGTCGAAATCGATGAAGCGGTCAAACAGCGTCATCTGCGGGGTATACCCCTGTGTGAACTCGCGGCTCCAGATGCCGTAGCTCTTTTCCAGCCGCATCGACAGAGATGCGCCGAAGCCGATATCGCGCAGGCCGATATCGGCGCCGGCCTTCATCAGAGTCTCGCGCACCGTGCGATGCTGGGCCGCCGGGATGTTGATCTCGTAGCCCATTTCCCCGGTCACCGACATGCGGCCGACCTTGGCGCGGACAAGCCCGATATCGACGGTCTTGGCGGCAAGGAACTTGAAGTTGCCGTTCGACACATCGTCTTCCGTCGTGCGCTGCAGCACTTCGCGCGACAGCGGACCGCAAAGCGAAAAGCCGACCCAGGCATCGGAGAGGTCGTTGACGATGACGCCCTCCATCGGGAAGAGGTCGAACCAGCGCATGTGCCATTCGCGCAGATAGTAGGAGCCCATGATCCAGTAGGTACCGTCGCCCCAGTTGAAGATGGTGAGGTCGCCCTTGAGCTTGCCGTTCGGCGCCAGCATAGGTGCAAGAACGGAACGGCCCGGCTTGGGGATCTTGCAGGCAAAAACCTTGTCGAGCCATTCGTAGGCCTTCGGCCCCTTCACCTCGTAGCGCGAATAGCCGGAAATATCGATCAGACCGACCTTTTCGCGGGTATGCAGCACTTCCTTGCCGACGATATCGAAGGCGGTGGAGCGGCGGAGCGTGTGGTTTTCGACGTAGTCCTTCGGTGCATAATAGAGCGGCACTTCGAGACCCCAGGACGAACCCCAGCGCGCGCCGGCCTCGGTCATCACGTCATAGGACGGAGAGACCTTGAGCGGGCGTCCAGCCGGCAATTGCTGGTTGGGATAGGTCATGACGAAACGGCGGGAATAGAACTGGCCCGTGGTTTCCTTGATATACTGGCGGTTGGCCGTGTGCTGGCCATAGCGGGCGATGTCCATGCCGAAGGTGTCGTCTTCCGGCTCGCCGTGGATCATCCATTCGGCCAGCGCCTTGCCGACGCCGCCGCCCTGCATGAAGCCGGCCATGACGCCGCAGGCCAGCCAGTAGTTCGGCACGCCGCGCGAGGGGCCGACCAGCGGGTTGCCGTCAGGGGTGAACGTGAAGGCGCCATTGACCCAGCGCTTGATGCCGGCGCGTTCGAGGATCGGATAGCGCTCGTAGGATAGGGTCAGTTCGTGCTCGATGCGCTCGGCGTCTTCCTGGATCAGGTCGAAGCCGTAATCCCACGGCGCGCCGTCCATGTTCCAATGGCGGTGGTCGAGTTCATAAATGCCGAGCAGGATTCCCTTCTGCTCCTGGCGCAGATAGGAGAAGCCGTCGAGGTCGACCATGGTCGGCAGCTCTTGCTTGAGCTCGGCGACCTCCGGGATTGCTTCGGTGACCAGATACATGTGCTCGAGCGGCGAAACCGGCAGCTCAAGCCCGGCCATGCGGCCGACCTGCTTGGCCCACAGGCCACCGGCATTGACGACATGCTCGGCATTGACGGTGCCCTGTTCGGTGATCACGTCCCAGGAATTGTCCGGGCGCTGCTTGAGCTCGATGACGCGGTTCTTCTCGACGATCGATGCGCCGCGCATGCGGGCGGCCTTGGCATAGGCGTGAACGACGGCGGAGGGATCGATATGGCCTTCGCGGTCGGCATAGAGGCCGCCGATGATGCCGTCGGGCTTGACGATCGGGCAGCGGTCGAGGATTTCCTCCACCGAGATCATCCGGACGTCATCGATGCCGGTTGACTGGAAGACCCGGTAGGAGGCTTTGAGCGCATCCCAGCGGTCGGGATTGCAGGCATAGGAAATGCCGCCCGTGGTGTGCATGCCGATATTGACGCCGGATTCCTTCTCGACCTCGCTCAGAAGGTCGATCGTGTAGGCGTGGAGCGTTGCGACGTTCGGATTGGAATTGAGCGCGTGGAAACCGCCGGCCGCATGCCAGCTGGACCCGGAGGTTAGCACGTTGCGCTCGATTAGCAGCGTGTCGCTCCAGCCATATTTGGCCAGATGATAGAGAACCGAGGCGCCAACCACGCCGCCACCGATGACCACGACCTTGTAATGCGATTTCACGACGATGCTCCCTCTGCGCCCGGAATGCGGATATTGGTAAGATGTATGGACATAAATGTCTAGGGAGTTTCCCGTTCGGGTGCTATCCCATTTGGACACTTTGGCGCCTATTTCCTGCCGCCTTTTGACGATCGACGGAATGGATCCCATCGCGCGTGCTTGCTGGCGGCGTCAGGGGGCCGCGCATTCATGCATAGTGAACTTGCAAAGCGAAAAATGCATACATCAGTGTCCATAAATATTCGCGCTGCACAATGCGCGTCTCTGCGCGATTTTGATGGACTGAATGCTCGATCGGCATCGGCGCGCATTAGGTCCCGAATTCCTGCCAATTCCTGTTGGAGCGGCGGTGCGAAGCTGGAATATGAGGTCATGCCCGAAACCTCGTGTGGAATTCCAAGTCCATCTCCGTTGAATTCAATATACATTCGAATACAAATATTAGACTTAAGATGAATTGTCATATTCGGATGCTCGGCTGAGCTCGGATATCTAAAATTTGAAATGCGAATTCAATCGAAATTGGTGATTGTTGTATCTTCTGGTTGCGGAAGTGAAATTTTGGATTGCTTGCGGTTTCGTGATCGGTTGTTTTGTTTGCATCGCAGCAGAGGGCGATGTGGTTAACTGATTTCCAAGGCATGGCATACTATTGCGGCTCTCTTTTCAGAAATGTGAAACTGCACTATCATTCCGGCATTGATTTGAGCCGTTTTTTGGAGACTTTGCGGCATGCCCGGTTATTCGGAGCCTGTCTGGGCCGAGGAGCATATCCGCAAGTCGAGCGGCGTGCCGCTTGAATCCGGCGAAACTGTCGATCTTGCTGTGGTGGGCGCTGGTATTCTGGGTCTGGCCACGGCTTTTCATGCCGCGCGGAACGGCCTCAAGGTGCAAGTCATCGATGCGGGACGAATCGGCGACGGGGCCAGTGGCTTGAACGGCGGCCAGGTCATACCGGGATTGAAGTATGACCCGGAATGGCTGCTCCAACACTTTGGGCGCGAACGTGGCGAAGTGCTAATCAACTTTGCGTCGCAGACTGCGGATGCTGTTTTTGACCTGATCCGCAAAGAGAAGCTTGACGTAGCCTACAATCGCAATGGATGGATCCAGGCCTGTCATACGGAAGCGGCCCTGAAAACCGCGTCGAGCCGATTTGCCCAGTGGAAAGCGCTGGGCGCCGATGTCGAAATGCTGGATGCGCAGACGATCGAGCGGCTGATCGGCACCAGCAACTATCACGGCGGCTTTCTTGACCGCCGCGCAGGTGTCATTCAGCCGCTTGCCTATACGATGGAACTGTCGCGCATTGCCGCGGCGGCCGGCGCGCGCATCACCGAAAACATGAAGTGCCGCAAGCTGGAGAAGCGGCAGGATCGCTGGCTGCTGACGATGGAAAACGGTGTCGAGATTGGTGCCCGATCGGTGTTGGTCGCGACCAATGCCTATACCGGCAATCTCGTGCCGGGCCTCGCCCAGACTCTGGTGCCGCTGCACTCCTTCCAGATCGCCACCGAGCCGCTGCCCGAACATGTGGCGCGCGATATCCTGCCGCAAGGGCACGCAGTCTCGGACTCGCGCCGCATCCTCGTCTACTACAGGCGCACGCCGGACCGGCGTCTCATTCTCGGCGGGCGAGGGCCGCTTTCCCGACCGAAGCATATCGACGATTGGTCGCATCTTGAGCGGGCCATGGCGCGGTTGTTTCCCTCGCTCTCCGATGTCGAGATTTCCAGGCGTTGGTATGGGCGTGTGGCGATGACGCCGGACCACCTGCCGCATCTCCACGAACCGGAGAAGGGGCTGCTGGCTTTTGTCGGCTGTCAGGGCAGGGGCGTCGGTCTGATGACCGCCATGAGCCGGCGGCTTGCCGACTATATTCTGACGGGCGATCAGGCCGCGCTTCCATTTCCCATAACGCCGATCAAGCCCATATCGTTTCACTTCCTGCGCAACATCGGGGTCGCGGCGACGATCGGATGGTATCGGATGCTGGACGCGATCGAACAATAGAGATGAACGGCGCGCATCGTCGTATTTTACTTGACAGTTTTTCAAACCGTGAAATCTTTAGACAGGATTTCACTTCTGAAAAATTGCCATGTCTCAAATCAGTACATCGGCGGTCAAGACCTCAGGCGCCTCGCGGGCCAGGTTTCACTTTGCGATGCTGCTGCCGGGCGGCTTTGTCACTTTCGTCCTCATTCTGTTTGCTCTCGCGCTGGTGGTTTTTCTCGGTTTCCGCCTTAATGGTGGCAACCTTCTGGGTGACGGCTATACGCTCGGCAATTTTGCCACGGTGCTGTCCGATCCGCTCTATCTGACCGTCTCATTGCGTTCGATCCTGATTGCCGGTCTGGTGACGGCGACAACCGTGGTCACAGCCTATCCCGTCGCCTACTATCTGGCGTTCCATGCCGGCCGTCGCCGCAAGCTGATCCTGTTTCTGGTGACATTGCCGTTCTGGACGAGCTACTTGCTGCGCGTCTTCGCCTGGAAGATTGTGCTGGCCTATAATGGGGTGCTGAACTCGGCCCTCATGGCCACCGGGCTCATCGACGAGCCGTCGCTGGCGTTTCTCAATACGCCCGCCGCCGTGGTCGTCACGCTGGCCCATGCCTATGCGCCGTTTGCCATCCTGCCGATCTATGTGGCGCTGGAGACGATGCCGAAGTCGTTGACCGAGGCGGCGGCAGATCTCGGCGCAAAGCCCTTCACCACCTTTCGCAAGGTGATCCTGCCCTTCTCCATGCCCGGCGTCCTGGCCGGTGCGCTCGTCGTTTTCGTCCCGACCATCGGCGATTATGTTACCCCCGCCTTGGTTGGCGGACCGTCCAGCACGATGGTTGGCTCGCTGATCCAGGCCCAGTTCGGCAAAGCCAATGACTGGCCGTTCGGTGCAGCACTTGCGGTGTCGGTGATGTTGCTGATCGCGGCGCTTATCCTGACGGTCCGGTCGATGGATAAGAGATACGGGAGCAGGACATGAGCGGTGGGGCGGCAGCGCCTGGGCAAGGCAGCCGTTGGCTCGGCGCCTATGTGCTGCTCTATATCGCCTTTCTCTATTTGCCGGTTTCGTTGATCCCGCTGTTTTCCTTTAACGATTCCATCCAGGCGGCGTTTCCGCTGATGGGTTTTACGCTTGACTGGTATCGTTCGCTCGCCGGCAACGAAGCCTTGCGCAATGCACTGGTGAACAGCCTTCTGGTCGGCGTGTCCGCGGCAGGGATCGCCACATTGTGCGGCGTCACCATCTCCTACATGGATGTTTTCGGGCGCAACACGACAGCCCGGGCGATCTCGGCCATCGCCCGGCTGCCGATTCTCATTCCCGGGGTCATCGTCGGCATTGCGCTGCTCATCCTCGTCAACCTTGCGGGCCTCGGGCCTTCCTTGCTGGCAATCGTCGCCGGCCACGTGCTGGCGGGCCTGCCGACGACGGTGATCATCATGAAGGGCCGGTTCCAGGCCATTCCGCGCAGCGTCGCCGAGGCGGCTGAGGATCTGGGAGCGCGCGAAGCGCTGGTCTTCTGGCGGATCTTGCTGCCCCTTTCACTGCCGGCTGTAGCGTCGAGCTTCATGCTGGCGTTCCTGACCAGTTTCGATGAATTCATCATCGCTTTTTTCCTGGCTGGCTCAGAACAGACCCTGCCGCTTTATATCTGGAGTCAGTTGCGTTTCCCGATATCGCTGCCTGTCGTGATGGCGCTGGGCAGCGTGATCCTGCTCGCATCCGTGGTGATCGCCGGTGCTGCGGAGTTGCTCCGCAACCGGGGGCTTTCCGCCGGCGAGCGCCGATGACATCGAACCATAAGAACAAAACCACCAAGAGGAGAATGATCATGTACTGGGATACCGGAAATGCCAACCGCGTCAAAAAGACCGGACTTGCTGTTCTCACTGCAATCGTTACGTCCCTGGCGGGCCAGGCGCTGGCCGATGGCAAGCTCAAATATTTCACCTGGTCGGGCTATGAGCTGCCCGATTTCAACAAGACTTTCCTTGCCGCCCATCCGGACGGCGTGGAATTCTCCATGTTCGGTGATGACGATGATGCCTTCACCAAGGTGAAAGCCGGTTTCAGGCCCGACGTGGCCCATCCTTGTTATGACAAGGTGGCGCGGTGGAACAAGGAAGGTCTGCTGCAACCAATCGATACCAAGCGTATCAAGAACTGGGAGAGCATATTCCCGACTTTCAGGAACCTGCCGGATATCCAGGCGGGAGACGGTAAGGTCTGGATGGTGCCGTGGGATTGGGGCAATACCTCAATTCTCTATCGCACGGACCTTGTGAAGGATCCTGAGAAGAGCTGGAACCTGCTCTGGGACAAGCAATATGCCGGCCGCATGGCGACCATCGACGCCGTGCACGACACACCGCTCGTCGCCGCCGTGTTGGCAGGCGTAAATCCGTTCGACATGAGCCCGGCAGACTTGGAAAAGGTCGCCGAAAAGCTGCGCGAACAACGGCCGCTGTTGAGCGCCTACACCACCGACATGACTTCGGTCCAGCAGGCGCTCGCCAGCGGCGCGCTGGTCGCGGCCATGACCTGGAATGCTTCGGCGGTTGCGCTCAAGAAGCAGGGAGTGCCGGTCGAGTTCATGAACCCCAAGGAAGGTATGCTGACCTGGACTTGCGGCTACGTGCTGCTCAAGGATGCGACCAATGTCGATCTGGCCTATGACTTCATCAACAGCCGGCTGGAAACTGATGCCGGCAAATACCTGATCGAAGCCTATGGCTATGGCAGTTCCACCAGCACTGCCTTTGCAGCAGTTCCCAAGGAAACGCTCGACAATCTGCAACTGCCTGCCGATCCTGACGTGATGCTGAAGACCACGATCTTCACAGGTCCGATGAAGCAGAACGACGACCTCGCCAAGATGTTCGAGAAGATCAAGGCAGGCGGTTGAACCGGGAAGATCGCGCGGGCGAGGGCTCAGGTTCTCGTCCGCGTGGTATTCGAAACTGGCTGGGAAGGCGAGTGCATATGGTAGAAGAGTTGCAAGGCGTGGTGGAGAAGGCGAGCAGGGACATCAGCGAGGCGGATGTGCTTGTCGGCCGCAGGGTAAGAGCGCTCAGGCTCGAGCGCAACCTGTCTCTCAGCGATCTCGGCAGCATGGCCGGAATCTCCATCGGCGCACTCAGCCAGATCGAACGTGGACTTACGTCGCTGCGGGTCAAGGTCATCTGGCCTCTGGCGGCGGCGCTTTCCGTCGAGCCAAGCGCATTGATCGGCGATGGTGCGGATGCTGCGGGCGATCTCTATTGCGTTCGTGCCCATGCGCGCCGCCCCTTGCCAGTGCGTTCGGAGGGCATCGCCAAACAGTTGCTGTCGCCACCCGGCGCGGCACTGACCGGCATGATGGTGATCGTCGAGCCCGGCGGTGGCACGGCGGAAGCCTATGCCCATGCCGGCCATGAGTTCGGCTACGTCCTGTCCGGGGAAATGGAACTGGTGGTCGACGGCACCGCCTACATTCTCAGGCAGGGCGACAGCTTCGCCTTCAAGAGCACGCTCTTGCACGCCTTCCGCAACAACAGTCGTGTGCGTGGCGAGATACTCTGGGTCAATACCACAAAGCCATCCGAGGTACGCGACAATGGCTGACCCGCTGCTGCGCCTCAAATCCGTGCGCAAGGAATTTGCGGGTGGCGTCATCGGGCTGGATGCCATCGATCTCGATATTGCCCAGGGCGAATTCCTGACTTTGCTAGGCCCTTCTGGATGCGGCAAGACGACGACGCTGCGCGTTATCGCAGGCTTTGAGGCACCGACCGGCGGCACGGTCCTGCTCGATGGCCGCGACATCACGCCACTCAGACCCTATGATCGGCCGGTGAACACGGTCTTTCAGGACTATGCGCTGTTTCCGCATATGAATGTGTCTGAAAACATCGAGTTCGGTTTGTGGCTGCGAAAGATCCCCCCCGCCGACAGACGCAAGAAGGTTGCCGCCGCGCTCGACATGGTCGGGATGTCCGACAAGATCTCGGCTCGGGTGACGGAGCTTTCGGGCGGTCAGCGCCAGCGCGTTGCGCTTGCGCGCGCCATCGTCTGCGAGCCGCGCATGCTGCTCCTGGATGAGCCGCTTTCGGCACTGGATGCGCATTTGCGCGAGCAGATGCAGGTGGAGTTGAAGCGCCTGCAGTCGGGTCTCGGCACGACCTTCGTCATGGTGACGCACGATCAGACGGAAGCCTTGTCGATATCCGACCGTATTGTCGTCATGCATGATGGGCGGATCGAACAGATTGCGTCGCCGGCAACGCTATATGACAGGCCGGCCACCCGCTTCGTCGCAAGCTTCATCGGCACAATGAATCTGCTCGAGGCTCGTTTTGCGGGATTGTCCGAAAGGATGATGAAGTTCGATGCCGACGGCCTGCATCTGTCGATACCGGCGGCGGGCGAGGCTCCGGGGCTCGGCGAGAGCCGGACGATTGGCGTCCGCCCGGAGGACATCCTCATATCGGCTGTCGCCGGCCCGGCAACGACGCCTGCCCGGGTGGCGAACATTGTCTTCCATGGCAAGGCACTGCGTATTCGGGCGGTGATCGGCACCGCTACGGAAATTGTCATCGATACGCCGCGCCAAGGCGAGACATCGGCGCTGCAGGCGGGTACGAATATTCATGTGTATGTGAGGCAAGATGCCACTTGCCCGGTTCTTGCGGCCTGATAACATCCGCGATCTTCGAAATGGGAGTGAATAATGAGCAATAACCTGAAATTTTACATCGACGGTGAGTGGGTTGCCCCAGAGGTGCCATCAACGCTCGATGTCATCAATCCGGCAACCGAGGAAGCTTACACCAAGATTTCCCTTGGCTCGAAGGCTGACGTCGACAAGGCGGTTGCTGCAGCCAAGCGGGCTTTCGCAACCTTCTCCAAGACCCCGCGGGAACAGCGACTGGCGTTGCTCAAGAAGATTCTCGAAGTCTATAACGAGCGTTATGAGGACATCGCCCGCGCCGTATCCGATGAAATGGGCGCACCGATGAGCTTTGCGCTCGAAGCACAGGCCTGGGCTGGCCGTGCACATATGGAAGCGACCATCGCGGCGTTCGAAGATTACAAGTTCAGCGAAAAGCGCGGTTCGACCCTGGTCGTCAAGGAGCCGATCGGCGTCTGCGCGCTCATCACGCCCTGGAACTGGCCACTCAACCAGATCGTCTGCAAGGTGGCGCCCGCCATCGCAGCCGGTTGCACCGTGGTGCTCAAGCCGTCCGAAATCGCGCCGATCAGCGGCATCGTGTTTGCCGAAGTCATGCATGCCGCCGGCGTGCCGAAGGGCGTCTTCAACATGGTCAACGGCAACGGTCCTGACGTCGGTCAGGTCATGGCTGGCCATCCCGATGTCGACATGGTCTCTTTCACTGGTTCCACCCGCGCGGGCATCATCGTTGCCAAGACCGCAGCCGATACCGTCAAGCGCGTGGCGCAGGAACTCGGCGGCAAGTCGGCCAACATCATCTTGCGTGATGCCGATTTCGAGACGGCCGTGAGCAAGGGTGTCGAGGGTTGCTTCGGCAACACCGGACAGTCCTGCGATGCGCCGACCCGCATGCTGGTGCCGAAGGAACGTCACGACGAAGCGCTGAAGATTGCCAAGGTTGCAGCCGAAGGCTTCAAGACCGGCGATCCGAAGGCCGCCGACACCAATCTCGGCCCGGTCGTCAGCCAGTTGCAGTACGACAAGATCCAACGGCTGATCCAGACCGGCATCGATGAAGGTGCAACCGTCGTCACCGGCGGGGTGGGCCGTCCGGAACATCTCAACCGTGGCTATTACATCCGCCCGACCGTCTTCGGCCATGTGACCGAGGAAATGACCGTCGCCCGCGAAGAGATCTTCGGACCGGTGCTGTCGATCATTTCCTATGACGACGATGCAGATGCCATCCGCATCGCCAACGACACGGTCTATGGCCTGGCTGCCTATATCCAGTCGCAAGACATCAACCATGCCCGCGCTGTCGCTGCCGAGATGCGCGCCGGCACGGTCAATCTCAACTATCCGGATTGGGATACGTTCTCGTCGTTCGGTGGGTACAAGCAGTCGGGCAACGGTCGCGAGTATGCCGATTTCGGCATCCACGACTTCCTGGAAATCAAGAGCATCGTCGGTTACGGCGATTGATCTGATTTAGTTGACGGCGAGCCAGTTTGCTCGCCGTCAATCCTTGAGTGCAGCGATGCCAAAAAAATGGCAACGAGCTACCCTCCATCATGCGCGCCCCGAGGCGGATATTATGGACGCAGATGCATTTAGTACTTAGCTCTCCGCCCGCCACTTCTGTTGGTGAATGAAGCTTTCCAGGCTTGAAAACTGCATCGGCCGGGCAAGGGCGTAGCCCTGCAGAACATCGCAGCCCAGATCCTGCAGGATACGGATGTGTTCTCGGGTCTCCACGCCCTCTGCGACGACCCTGATGCCCAGCGATTTGCCGATGTCGATGATCGAGCGCACCAGCCGCCGCTGTTCGGCCGTCTTGTCGATCGGAAAAATCAGTTCACGGTCGATCTTCAGCGTGCCGGGGCCAATCTTCAGCAAACTGACGATAGAGGCATGGCCGCTGCCGAAATCGTCGATTTCGATGCCGATCCCCTTGCGCCGGATTGCATCGAGGTTGTCGCGTACCATCTCGTCGCAGTCGTCCAGAAAGATCGACTCCAGCAGCTCGAAGGAAACCCGGCCCGGTTGAATATCCAGGCTGTCGAGCTTTTCGGCGAGTTTGGGGTCATAGAGCCGGCGCGTCGAGACATTGACCGACAGGTTGGGAATATCGATGCCGTGGCGGCGCAATGCTTCCAGATCCACCAGTGCTTTTTGCAGAATGACGCTGTCGATGGCCGCCACCACATCGAGGTCTTCGGCAATGGTCAGAAAGCTGTCGGGTCCTAGAATACCCTTGGTTGGATGTGCCCAGCGGGCAAGCGTCTCGGCCCCGGCAATATCCAGTGTCTGCGCCGAGAACTGCAACTGATAGAAGGGTACGAACTCGTCCTTCTCGAGTGCCACGAGAATCTCGTCGGAAACCAGCTTGTTGTTGATGACCTGATGCTGGATGTCGAGGGTGAAGAATTCGTGGCGGTTACGGCCACGGCTTTTGGCACGATAGAGCGCGATGTCGGCATTGAGCAGCAATTGCTTGGCATCCGCCGCCGGATGCGGGTCGCAGGCGATGCCGATGCTGGCGCCGATCCGACAGGTCATGCCGTTGAAGTGCACCGGCTCGCACATCCGCCTGATGATCTTGTCGGCAAGTCTCGTAAGCTTGTCCTTTGCGCCATCGAAAGGCGACAGGACCACGAATTCGTCGCCGCCGATGCGTGCGACGAACTCGTCCGGCCCGGTATTTTCGCGAAGCACCTTTGCCGCATGCATCAGCATGGAATCGCCGGCCTGGTGGCCCAATGTGTCGTTGATCTGTTTGAAGCGGTCGAGATCGATATGCAGGACGGCCAGGCCATGTATCGTTGCAGGGTCGCGGTGTCCGAGCCTGTCGTCAAGGTAGCGCCTGTTGGGCAGATCCGTCAGGAAATCGTGCAGGGCGTTATGCTCGATCTTCGCCTTGGCATCTTCAAGTTCGCGGTTGCGCGCTTCGGCAAGCAGCTTGGCGCGTTCGAGTTCCTGGCGGACCTCGATGTCCTCGGTAACGTCCCAGTTGGCGCCGATATATTTGGTATGACCTGAACTGTCCTCGAAGGGTGCGACGCGCGCGCGAATATGACGGATGGAACCGTCCTTTCGGACAATGCGGAACTGGTTGGAGAAATCGGCATTCTCGCTGACGCTGCTGTCGATGCGCTGCCTGGTCATTTCCCGATCTTCGGGATGGATAATGTATTTCCAGTCGTCCGGTCCCTGGCACCTGGGTGCGCCTTCCAGATCCATGATCGACAGCAGTCTGTCGTCCAGAAGCAGGCTGCCTTCGCTGATGTCGGCTTCGAAGACGCCGATCCGTGTCACGGTCAGCGCCAGTTCCAACCTGTGCGAAACGCGGGCCAGCTCCTCTTCGGTCGATTTTCTGGCTGAAATGTCGATATCGGTTCCGACAATTCGGGTCGGTTTGCCGTTTTCATCCCATTCGACACAAGATCCCCGGCATTCAATCCAGATCCAGTGGCCCTTCTTATGCAGTTCGCGGTATTCGAAAATCGAGAAGGCGACTTCACCGGCATTCTGCCGACGGATGCATTCCTGCACATGGGCGCGGTCGTCTGGGTGCACCTTTTGCAGCCAGTCTTCCGTCACCGAGTCTACTTCCTCATTCGCCGCCATGCCGCGCAGCCGCTTCCATGTATCGGAGTAATACATAGTTCCGGTCTTGAAATCATGGTCCCAGACGCCGAGGTCCGAACTAACCAGAGCGCTGTTCCAGCGTTCCTCCCATGCCCGATGTTCCATCGCATCGCGTTTGCGTTGGTCGATATCCGTCAACTGCACGACGATCTTGGCGACGAAATCCGGTCCGACGCAATGCACCGACGACATGTGCACCGACATCCACCGCTCGGTTCCGTCATCTCTGATGAAGCGGATCTCGTTGTGGCGCGGGCGAAACTCCGCAAGGGCATGCAGCGTCAAGGCAAAATGCATCCGCTCACGATCTTCCGGGCAAACGAGATCGGTCAGCAGTACGGGCGAGGAGCCCTGTATCCGGCTGGAAAACAGGTCCCTGCAAATTCGGTTCGAATAGAGGATGCGGTAGTCCGAAGAGAGCAGGACCATGCCCAGGGGAGAGTCGTCGAGCAGCCCTGCAAGCGTGGCTTCGTTGCCAGGGACGCGAATAGAGTCTGGTTGTATTTTCTTGCCGGACGACGCCAAGTCGGTACTCTCGATTTCTACGCTAAACTGAATACTGCAGACCGCTTAAATTCATCTTAATCGACGAAGTACAGAAGGCGGATTTGGCGGTCTGTTCTGTGCCGTTGGCAGGCTCGCTAACTGTAGGCGGCGTAGGGCCGTATTGTCGCATTGTGAGTTACCCGCAAACACTGACGATTTCGCTTGCTCCCTTCGCTAATATGCTGATTGATATCGCCAATTAGAGCGCTCCGATGGCAGGAAACGTCGCGCGAAATGCCCTGCCAAACAGAGTGCCAGGAATTCATCTGGGGGCTAAGTGGTGCAGCAATTGTATTTGGCGGTCGGAACGCTCAATCGGGAGACACCCTATTTCCAGGGGGCGAGGGGAAGGGGCGTCATCGTCTATGCCTTCGACGAGGATCGACTCGAATGGCAAGAACTTGCCTCCTCTGCCACAGCCGACAATCCCTGCTATCTTGCGGTCTCCCCGAAAGACGGCCTTATCTATTCCGTGTCCGAAGTCGCCGAATGGTGTGAAGGCACGGCAACGGCATTTCATTTCGACAAGCGGACACAGGAACTCGTCTATCTCAACAAGCAGCCGACGCTCGGCGCCATTTCAGCCTATGCCCAGATAACGGCGGACCAGCGTTTTCTGCTGGTGGCAAACTATGGCTACGGCAATGCTGGCCCGGATCAGTCGCTCGTGTCATTTCCGTTCCGTCCGGATGGTGGACTTGCGCCGCCGAGTGGCAGTGCTGCGCATGAAGGGGCTGCAATGACAGTGCCCGAGCGACAAGAGCGCAGCCATGCCCATTCTATTGTCGAGATGGTCGACAAGACAGGATTCCTGTCGGCTGATCTGGGGCTCGACCGCATCTTCAGTTACCGGCTGACCGACAGCGGTGGTTTCGCTTTGGTCTCCGCGGTCACGATGCCGGAGGGCTCGGGACCCCGCCATATCGCCCAGCATCCCGGCGGCCGTTTTGTCTTCGTATCAAACGAGTTGAACTCAACGGTCTCGACGCTGGTCCGCGATGGCCATGACCTCAGGCATGTCGGCAGTTGGCCGGCCGCTCCGGAAGGCGTACAAAACCATCCGTCCGATATCCATGTTTCCGCTGACGGCCGCTTCGTCTATATGGCCAATCGCGGACACGATACGATCGCGATTTTCCGGGTCGATCAGCAAACCGGAGTGCTCGCGCCGAACGGGCATGTCGATTGCGGCGGTGCGACCCCGCGCAGCTTCGTGTTGATGGCCGGTGGACGCACGCTGCTGGTTGCCAACCAGAATGGCGACAACATCTCCATCTTTCGACGTGACGGCGATACGGGCGCGCTGGCCTTCACGGGCAAGCGGATCGAGGTCGGGACCCCGATGTGCGTCAGGCCTTTCCTGTTGTGACGGAGGCTCCCTCCACCCCGCGAAAAGCCCGTCGCAAGGGGACGAGCGTGACGATGGCAGACGTTGCTGCCGCCGCGGGCGTGTCGATGCAGACCGTTTCGCGTTATCTGCGTCTGCCCGATACTGTGACGGCGGATACCGGCGAACTGATCCGCGCTGCGATCGACAAGACTCACTATGTCCACAATCTCGCAGCCAGCCATCTCGCTTCGGCGAGCAGCAATACGGTGGCGGCCATCATCCCGACCCTGTCGGCGTCGGTGTTCGCCGAAACGATCCAGCACTTCTCCGAGACGCTCAATCGGCAGGGCTACCAGATCTTCCTGGGTAACACCGATTATCGGCAAGACCGGGAAGAGGAGGTGATCCGCAGTCTGCTGGGCCGACGACCGGATGGCATTTTCATAATCGGCACGCATCACAGCCGCCAGGCCAAGGAACTGTTGAAGCGGGCTGGCATTCCGGTCGTCGAGGGCTGGGATCTCACCGCGCGCCCGATCGATCGGCTTGTCGGGTTTTCGAACGCAGCCGCCATTGCCGATCTGGCGACCTATCTGATCAATGGTGGACGCCGGAAGATCGTCTTTGCTGGGACACTGCGCAAAGGCGATAGTCGCGCAAGCGAGCGGCGCGACGGATTTGTTGAACTTATGAGCAAGACCTTTGCCGGCGAAGCACCAAGGCTTGTGACGTCGAGCGAACTGGCGCTGGATATGTCGGCCGGCGCCGAACTTCTCGTCCGTGCCCGGGCAGAGTTTCCGGACGCTGACGCGATCATGTTTTCGAGCGATGTGCTGGCGTCGGGTGCGCTGCTCGAATGCGTGCGCCGTGGAATTTCGGTGCCGGGAGACATCGCGATCACCGGTTTCGGTGATTTCGAACTCGCCCGTCACCTTAACCCGTCGCTGACGACGGTGGCCGTGCCCGCAGCCGAAATCGGCCGCGAAGCCGGAAGGCTGCTGCTGGAAGGCATGCAGGGTATCGTGTCTTCAGACAAGCATATCGATGTAGGGTTCAGGCTGATGATCCGCCAGAGCAGTTGACGCGTCAGGGTCTCTGGGAAGTTCTCGATCGGCATACTCTGGAAAAAAAGCGGGCCGTAGGATGGCCCGCTTTGAGAATGCAACTTGTGTGGCTCAGGCCAGCGTGTAGGCGGTCTTGACGGTGGTGAAGAACTCGTTGGCGTATTTGCCCTGTTCGCGCGAACCAAAGGAAGACGCCTTGCGGCCGCCGAACGGCACATGGAAATCGACGCCCGCTGTCGGCAGGTTGACCATCACCATGCCGGCTTCGGCATTGCGCTTGAAATGCGTCGCATGCTTCAGGCTGGTGGTGGCAATACCGGAGGACAGGCCGAACGGCGTGTCGTTGGCGACGGCCAGCGCTTCGTCGTAGTTCTTGACCCGGATGACCGATGCAACCGGTCCGAAGATTTCTTCGCGGGAAATCCGCATCTGGTTGGTCGCTTCGGTAAAAAGTGCCGGCTTGAGGTAGAAGCCCGGAGTTTCACGCTCCAGCCGTTCGCCGCCCGTGACGAGCTTTGCACCTTCCTGCTTGCCGATGGCGATGTAGTCCTCGTCCTGCTTGAGCTGGCCGGGATCGACCACCGGGCCGATATGCGTGCCGGGCTTCATCGCGTGGTCGATGTTGAGGCCGCTGATCCGCTCGGTCAGCGCGGCGACGAACTTGTCGTGGATGCCTTCGGTGACGATCAGGCGCGAGGACGCCGTGCAGCGCTGGCCGGTGGCGAAAAAGGCCGAGTTGGCTGCAGCTTCGACCGCAACGTTTAGGTCGGCGTCGTCGAGCACCACGAATGGGTTCTTGCCGCCCATTTCCAGCTGGTACTTGCGGTTATGCTCGATGGAAGACAGCGCCACCCGCTTGCCGGTGCCGGTCGAGCCGGTGAAGGTCAGGCCGGACAGATCGGGGCTGTCGAGCATGACTTGACCGACGACCGAGCCCTTGCCCATGACCAGGTTGAGAACGCCCTTGGGCAGGCCGGCACGATGCAGGATATCAACGATAGCCCAGGCCGAAGCCGGGACCAGGTCGGCCGGCTTGAACACGACCGTGTTGCCGTAGCAAAGGGCCGGTGCGATCTTCCAGGCCGGGATGGCGATCGGGAAATTCCACGGCGTGATGACGCCGATCACGCCGAGCGGCTCACGGTTGATCTCGACGCCGATGCCCGGGCGTACCGAGGGGACCGTCTCGCCCGTCAGGCGCAGGGCCTCGCCGGCGAAGAAGTCGAAAATCTGGGCTGCGCGAATGGTCTCGCCGATGCCCTCGGGCAAGGTCTTGCCTTCCTCACGCGACAGGATCGCGCCAAGCTCGTCCTTGCGGACCATGATCTCCTCGGCGGCCTTCTTGAGGATGGCGTGACGCTCCATGATGCCGGAGCGCGACCAGGCAGGAAATGCCGCCTTGGCTGCCGCAATGGCATCCTTCATGTCCTGGGCGGTGCCGCGTGCGAATTCGCCCACCACTTCGTTTGTATCCGATGGATTGATATTGGCGACGGCTTCGCCTCCAACCCATTCTCCGCCGATCAGATTATGATGAAGTGCCATGATCTTGTTCCGTTCTAGGTCATTGGTAAAGTCAGCTCCACGAGGAGCCGGTGGTGGCGCTTTGCAGCGTCGTAGAAGACTGGCATCTGGAAAATGCTCAGGCCGCAACAGCAAGAAAATATGTCCGCAACGATGTATGGCCTCCGGCAGCATCTTGCAATGCTCGCCGAAAGCCAAATTCACAACTGATCTCGCAGGCGGCAGAGCTCAGACGCTGCCGGTTGCGATGACGCCATTGGCCGCAAGTCTGTCGATCGTCGCCGCATCGTATCCGGCCTCGGCGAGCACATCGCGCGTATCCTGGCCGGTGACCGGCGCGCCCCGTTCCACCTTCGAAGGTGTCTTGGAGAACTTGATCGGAAATCCCGGCGTCTTGACGCGCCCTTCGGTCGGATGGTCGTATTCGACGAATGTGCCATTATGGACGATCTGCGGATCCTTGACGAGATCGGCATATCCATAGACCGGGCCGCACCAGATGTCGGCCGCGCGCAGCGCCGCAAGCCATTCGGCGCTGCTTTTCGTCTTGATCTTGTCACGCGTCCTGGCGAAAATTTCGTCGCGTTGCGTCCAACTGTCGACTTCGTCGTTCATGGTGAGGAAGCTTTCCTCGCCGATGACCTCGCCGAGTGTCTTCAACTTCGGAAATGAAATGATGATGAAGCCATCGGTCGTCGCAAACGCACCATAGGGCGCCCGGATGAAGACGTGTGCGTGGGGTTCGGCCGATCGCTTCTGTTGCTTGCCGCCGACCGTATGGACCGAGAGTTCCTGCATCTGGATCGTGGTGATCGCATCGAGCATGTTGACTTCGACGAGCTGGCCCTCGCCGGTGCGTTCGCGATGCAGCAACGCCGCCAAGACGCCTTCGAAAGCTGTGTAGGCAGTGATGGCATCGACCAGATACTGGCCTGCAGCCGTGGGCGGTTCGCCTTCCCGGCCGGTCGATAGCATTGCCCCTGACAGACCCTGCAACACCAGATCCTGACCCGGCCAGTTCATGTAGGGACCGCTTTCGCCGTAACCCGACATCGAAATGTAGATTATCCCGGGGTTGATCGCCGAAAGGCTTTCATAATCGACCCCAAGACGCTTTGCGACACCGGGGCGGTAGTTCTGCAGAAAAACGTCCGCTGTCTTGACGAGATCCATGAGCACCTGTTTGCCTTCGGGGGCCTTCAGGTCGACCGCAAGCGAGCGCTTGTTGCGGTTGAGCGACAGGAACGACACATTGACCTTGTTGCCGGTCGCACCGCCAGCGGCCACGTGGCGCTGCCACTCCCCCGTCACAGGTTCGATCTTGACCACATCGGCGCCAAGATCGCCCAGCCGCTGGGCTGCAAACGGCCCCGCCATGGCAATAGAGCAATCCAGTACCCGATACCCCGATAAAATTCCCATCGTCTTTTCCTTCCCGCTCCGCCTGATCGGGAGCCCCTGCTTTGTCGCAAACTAAGAGAACTGCTCAGTAAGTCAAGAGTTAGCGCTAACATTTTTAGAGGATGGGACGGTTGCGTGCAGATCGAAATCGAAGGTGCGGGATGCTGGGCGTGGAACAACAAGCATGCGAGCGCATTGTACTCGAAGTCAACCGGTGGTCAGCGGATGACGCGTTACCGGGCACGAGGAGAACGAGCCATGTTTGAGCACAAATTCTTCGCATCTGCGTTTTTAGCCTTAACAATGATGACCAGTGCAGCGTCCGCAGCCGATATCGCCTTGGCGAAAAACTCCATGAGGCTGTATGGGGGCCCATCGAAAGATTACCCAGCCATTGCGATGATAACCTGGAGGCAAAGCCTTAAGGTCGTTGGATGCGACAGGCGAGTCGGATGGTGTGAGGTCTTGGTCGACGGCCAGCGCGGTTGGGTGGAGGGTAACAGGTTGACCTGGCCGACAATGCCGGCCTATCGCGCGATAGACCTTCGCCATGATGCCGTGCACGTCACGATTTGAAGTTGTGATAATTCGAGTTTGCAAGGCACTAGACCCTGCAATTCGACTGCACAGGCATAGGAATAATACAATCTTTACGAGGTTTTGAAAATTCGTTGCTGTAACTCGGCACCGACAAGCTCAGCGTGTATATCGCATCACTAAGTCAAGGTCTTCTTAAGAGAAGTGTGAGACATCTCAACACGGGGATGCCAAGGGTGGCCCTTTTGTAATTGCGGTGCGGGCGTACAATGTTAAAGGCGTATGATGCTGGGAAAAATGGGATAGCGCCGTTCAGGCGTTTCTTCACTCTGCATTACGTGCCAGCCATTGTTGCAATAATTGCGATGCTTGGAATACTTATCTACGCCGACTGGCTGAACCAAAGCGAGGTCATGCAAGCCAAGCGGAATGCCGTTTCCGACCAGGTTAGCGAAATCCGCACACGGCTGGAAAACAACATCAACGGCAATATCCAGCTGATGCGCGGCCTTGTTGCTGCGGTCGAGATCGAGCCGACGATGGAGCAGGCAGAATTTGAGCATATTGCCAGGCATGTGACCGCCAATTCCAACCAGTTCCGCAACATCGCCGTCGCACCCAATTTTGTCGTTCGAATGGTTTATCCGTTCGAGACGAACCAGCAGGTCATTGGGCTGGACTATATGCGGAACGAACGGCAAAGACCGGCCGCACTGGAAGTTCTTGACACCCAAAAAGTGGTCGTGACGGGGCCAATCAAGCTGGTGCAGGGAGGGGAAGGGCTTGTCGCACGCTTTCCTATGACCATCGAGGGGGGCTATGGACAGAATGTGTTCTGGGGTATCACCTCGGCGGTCATGGATATGCAAGCGCTCTATCGCGATAGTGGCCTGACATCATCCACGCTTCCCATCGACGTTTCCATTTCCACAATGCCGCGAGACGGTAGCGTTGGTGAAACATTTTTCGGCAAGCGGGATACGCCCGCTAGCGATCCGGTCAGTTCGGTGATCCGGATTGGTCACGAAGACTGGTTGATCACGGCTGAGCCAAAGGCTGGCTGGCACCTCTCCTTCATCCAGATCTGGCGCTTCCGGCTTTTGCTGCTGTTCGGGGAATTCCTCGTGGTGTTGCCCATGCTCTGGGCCGGGCGCCTGATGGAAGAACGCCAGCGTAGCGCCCTGAAGCTTGCACAGCGTGAAGACGAAGTGAAGAGGATGTCGCATCGCCTGCGGATCGCGCTGCAGACATCAGAGATCGGTGTTTGGGAGTACAACATCACCGCTGACCAGTTGCTGTGGGACAAGCGGATGAGGGATCTTTACGACATCGACCAGGAGAGCGGGACGATAAGTTACGAGGATTGGCGCAGGGCCATCCATCCTGACGATGTCGATGAAGCGATGCGGAGTTTTGCCGCTTCTGTCGACAATGACGTCAACTACCGCAGCGAATTCAGGGTCGTCTGGCGCAACGGCGACATCCGCCATGTTCGCGCGATCGGTTCAATCTATCGCGACTCTACAGGCAATCGCAAGATCGTCGGCGTCAATTGGGATGTCACCGCCGACGTCCAGCTGCAGGCGGATTTGCGCCAGGCCAAACGTCAGTCCGACGAGCAGAACAGGGCGCTCGAGCAGGCGCGGTTGCGCATGGAAAGTGCTGCCCTGCATGATGCCCTGACCGGATTGCCGAACCGGCGCTACCTCGACCGGGTCATGGTCGAGCTCGATACGGCAAGACTGGCAGACGACATCACTATCCTGCACATCGATCTCGATCGGTTCAAGGACATCAATGATACCCTTGGCCACGCTGCGGGCGATCGCATTTTGCGCCATTCCGCCAAGACGCTTCGGGAGAATATCCGTGAGAACGACTTCCTGGCCCGCATCGGCGGCGACGAATTCGTGATCGTATCGCGCGGCGTGGGGCTGGATCAGATATCCGCAATGGCGTCCCGCCTCATCGATGCGATCAGCAAGCCCGTCGACTACGAGGGGCACGAATGCAGGGTGGGCGCCAGCATCGGCATCGCCTGCCGCTCCAACGAGGGCGAAGGCATCGACGAACTGCTCGTCAACGCCGACATTGCTCTCTACGAAGCCAAGCGCCGTGGCCGCAACCGGGTCGAGCATTTCACCGACACGTTGAGGCTGGTCGCCATCAACACCAAGAAGACGGCTGACGAGATCCTGCGTGGACTTGAGCAAAATGAGTTCATCGCCCATTTCCAGCCGCAGTTCGACGCCCATACGCTCGAAATTGTTGGCATCGAGGCGCTGGCCCGATGGGATCATCCGAGCAAGGGGATGCTGCCCCCCAGTGCGTTCTTGCAGATCGCCGAGAGCTTGAAAGTCGTCTCGACCATCGACGACATCATTCTCAATCAGGCGCTGTTGCAACATTATCGGCTGGCGGCAAACGGCATCCACATCCCCAAGGTCTCGGTCAACATTTCCGCCCAGCGTCTGCGCGACGAAACCTTGCTCGACCGACTGAGGAACTTGAGTTTCCGGCCGGGCACCTTGTCATTCGAACTGTTGGAGTCGATTTCTCTCGACGGCCATGACGGGGAACTGATTCCGCAGATCGAGAAGATCCGCGATCTTGGTATCGACATCGATATCGATGATTTCGGCACGGGTTATGCTTCGATCGTTACCTTGTTGAAATTGACGCCCAAGCGATTGAAAATCGACCGACAGTTGATCCTCCCGATCGTCAATTCGACCTCCCAGCAGCGATTGGTCAGCTCGATCATCGAGATAGGCCGTTCGCGTGGAATCGAGATCGTCGCCGAAGGCGTCGAGACAATAGCCCATGCCGAGATCCTGCGTGACCTCGGTTGCAATGTCCTGCAGGGATATGCACTGTCAAAGCCGCTCAGCCCGGCGCAACTGCTGGAATTTGCAAGTGAACGCCGCTGGTTCGGCAATTGGCCCGGCGCCAAGGCAGGCTAGGCAGCCTGCAGCCCCCCGAAGACCGCAGCAGCGCACATTGCCTGTGCTGGCCCGTTTCCGGCATATCCGGTTGCATCTTGACGATTGACCGGAGTATCGTTGCCGTTGCGGCCCATGGACGAAGCAACCCGACGGCCGGATTTGGCTTTGACGTTTTGCAGCAGACTTCGAAAGTTCATGTATGCCGGCAAGGAAAAAATCCCTTATTCGCTCGACATCCATTGCATTGTTATCGAGCGGTGTGGTGCTTGTCGGAATCGTCGCCTCGATGGTCTACCTCGTCTACCGGACCCAGGATTTCGTCTCTGGCGCGGTGGAGGCGCGGACGGTGCGCAGTGCGGCCGCCGACCTGCTTTTGGCCGTCCAGGACGCGGAGACCGGACAGCGCGGCTTTCTGCTGACGCAGGAGGACGCATTCCTAACGCCATATCTCGAATCCATTGGAAAGCTCGAGGAGCGGGAGGCTGAATTCGACAGGGCTCTGTCGCAGAGCGACTTCATCGCGGTGGATCCCGAGCTCATCAAGCAGACGATCAACAGCAAGATTGCCGAGCTTCGCCAGACATTGGCGCTTGCGCAGGCCAATCGTCGCAACGAGGCGATGGAGGTCTTGCGCAGCGAATACGGTCTCAGGCTGATGGCTGACATCCGCGCGGAGCTGTCAGGGATCATCGAAGCCTCGGATGCCCGGATCGAAAGCCAGCTTACGACACAGGTGGAACTGGCCACGCTGCTGCGTTTGGCAACCGTCGTCGGCGCAATCCTCATCGTGTGCATCATGATTGCGGTGATTGCCGTTATGCGTCGGTATGTGCTCGAGATCCTGGCTGCGCGCGTGGAACTGGAAGGGTTGAATGCCAGCCTGGAGGAACGGGTCAGGGAGCGCACACAGGACGTGCTTGCCGCCAACCAGGAGATCCAGCGTTATACCTACATAGTCACCCACGATCTTCGGGCGCCGCTCGTCAATATAATGGGTTTTACCAGCGAACTCGACGCCGCGCTGAAAGCCATCTCCACCTATTTTAATACCGCTGACAATCTCGATCCGCAGGCTAAGGAAGCGGCGGAGCACGCGGTCAGTGAGGACCTGCCCGAGGCCATCGGTTTCATCCGCTCCTCCACGAGCAAAATGGATGCCCTGATCAGTGCCATCCTCAAGATCTCGCGCGACGGTCGCCGAGATCTGAAGCCTGAGACGATCGATCTGGAAAGCCTCATCAATTCGGCAACGCAGACCATTCGCCACCAGGTTTCCGATGCGAACGGTGAGATTGAGATTTCCATAGGCGTGCGACAGATCGTTTCCGACCGTTTTTCCATCGAACAGGTCATCGCCAATCTCCTCGATAACGCCGCCAAATACAAGGAGCCGTCGCGGCCGCTGCGGTTGTCGATAAGAACCTATGTCGTAAACCGTTTGACGGTCGGCATCGAGGTGGCGGACAACGGCCGTGGTATTTCCGATGGCGACCGCGAACGTGTTTTCGAGCTTTTTCGTCGTGCCGGCGTGCAGGATAGTCCGGGGGAAGGGATCGGGCTTGCGCATGTCCGTTCGCTCTTGCGCAACATGGGTGGTGACATCGAGTTGCGATCCGAGATTGGTAAAGGAACGACATTCATGATACGCCTGCCTCTGAATCTCGACGCTGTTTTGAGGAGTGCCAGACCATGATGGCCGCAGGCAAAGAAGTGACGATCGTCATGATAGAAGACGACGAGGGTCACGCCAGGCTGATCGAGAAAAATGTGCGGCGTGCCGGAGTAAACAACCCGATCATGCCGTTCACCAATGGAAACTCGGCTCTCGACTTCATCCTTGGCCATGACCGCAGCGGCGAGAACTTCAATCGCTATCTGCTGATCCTGTTGGACCTGAACCTTCCCGACATGTCGGGCATCGATGTCCTCGAGCGGGTCAAGTCCAATCCCCATACCAAGCGCCTGCCGGTGATAATTCTGACGACGACTGACGACGAGCGGGAAATCCAGAAGTGCTACGATCTCGGCGCCAATGTCTATATCACCAAGCCGGTTGACTATGACAGCTTCGCCCACGCGATACGCCAATTGGGTCTGTTCTTTTCAGTAATGCAAGTTCCTTGATGGTGTGACGGCGAATGACGAAAAAGCTGCTGTATATCGATGACGATTTCGGACTGGTTCGTCTGGCGCAGAAGGCCTTCGACCGTGCGGGTTACGAGGTGGTGCACGCGTCAGATCCGGAGATGGGGCTGGTGCGCCTCGCCGAAGGCGACATATCGGGGATCATCCTCGATCACTATCTGCAAAGCTATACGGGACTGTCTTTTCTGGAGGAGCTCAACCGTCGGGGAATTCCTACGCCGGTCGTCTACGTCACGGGCTCCAGCGAGGCCAAGATTGCAATCGAGGCATTGAAGGCGGGCGCTGCCGACTACGTGATCAAAACGGTCGGTGATGAGTTCTGGCCGTTGTTGCTCAACTCCATCGAGCAGGCGCTGGAAAACGCGGAACTTCGTGCCGCGCGCCAGCTTGCGGAGCAGGAAATCCTAGCGGCAAAGGAGCGGGCAGAAATTCTGTTGGCGGAAGTCAATCATCGCGTCGCCAACAGCCTGGCGCTGGTGGCCGCCTTGATCCGGCTGCAGGTTTCGACAACCGAAGATGCCGCTGTCAAGAATGCGCTGGCCGAAACGCAGGCGCGCATTTCGGCAATCGCCGGCATGCATCGCAGTCTCTATACTTCGGATGATGTTCGCAGTGTGGATATGAACCGCTATCTATCGGCGCTGGTCTCGGATATTGCGCAGACGATGTCGAAGGACGGGCAGGAGCTGAATATCGAGTGTTCGCTCGATTCGATTGCCGTTTCGTCCGATAGGGCGGTTTCTGCTGGCATGATCGTGACAGAGCTCCTGACCAATGCGATTAAATATGCCTATCCCGATGGCGCGGCTGGTGCCATCCGGGTGAAGCTGGAGCGCATTCGCGACAGCGAGGCATTGCTGGTGGTGGAGGATGACGGGGCGGGCTACAATGTCGACAGCCCCGCTCAGGGAACGGGGCTGGGCTCCCGTATTGTTGCTTCGATGGCCAAGTCGATCGGCGATGGCATACGTTACGTGCCATTGGAAAGCGGCACGCGGGCCGAGGTCCATCTTAGCCTGCATCCCTGAACATTTCCCGCCGAAGGGTGAGTTTTGATATACTTTTCCCGCTGATGGCTATGCGTCGCGTTAGTTTATGAATGGCCGTCCGGTCACTGCGAGAGCGCCTGAATCCGGGCCATAATCCCCATCGCCTTCGATGTTGAGCAATTCGGTAAGGCGAGTTCTTGCGCGGTTGACGCGGCTTTTGATCGTGCCGATTGCACATCCGCAGATCTCGGCCGCTTCTTCATAGGAAAAGCCAGTGGCGCCGATCAGGATGATTGCCTCGCGTTGGTCGTCGGGCAATTTTTCCAATGCAATCTTGAAATCACTGAAATCCAGAGCACCGTACTGACCGGGGTGGCTGGCGAGTTGTTCCGTGTAGTAACCGTCCGAATCCTGTATTTCCCGCCCGCTTTTTCGGATCTGGCTATAGAATTCGTTGCGCAGGATGGTGAAAAGCCAGGCTTTCATGTTTGTTCCGGGCTCGAAGGATGTTTTCTTCGCCCAGGCTTTCATGATGGTGTCCTGTACCAGATCGTCAGCTCTGTCGTGTCGACCGCTCAGCGAAACGGCAAAGGCGCGCAGACTGCCGAGGCAGCCGAGCATGGTACGTTTGAAATCATCGTCCAGCGCTTCGGCGGCTGTGGTCATTTTCCGGATTCCTCAGCGGAGGCCTGTCGTGCCGCGGCTTGCTCGGCTTGATCCAGCTTTTCAAGAAGGTCCAGCAGGCGATCCGGGATCGCCTCGTTTTGCAGGGAATCGTAGTACTGCCTCAGCTTTCGGGGTATTTCCTCAATCGGTGCCGGCAGTCCCGCTTCATCTGCTGATTTCATGTAATTTGCCATTATCGTTGTGCTCGTATCAGTGCGAATTTGTTTTCGGCATTGGTCCTAAACGATTGGAATATGGAAATGTTCCAATGCTCTGGAATATAATGCATGGCGCGTTCCTTATTGTCGGCAGGTCGCCCTTGCCGACCTAAAAGAGGAACAAATCCGAAAGGAGCACATTTCTATCATGTGTGACAACAAGGAGATGATCATGCTGTATTACGCTCTGCTTTTTCTGGTAGTTGCCGTCATTGCCGGCGTCCTCGGCTTTTCGGGCATCGCAGGAACGTCGGCCGGCATCGCACAGATCCTGTTCTTTCTTTTCCTGGCACTTCTTGCGGTGTCGCTGATCCTAAAGGCGATCCGCAGCGTTTGACGCAGTCAGGAATGGAGGCGGAGATGGCCGGGTCATGCGCCCGGCTTTTTGTTGGCTCAGTCCGGGCCAGACGGACGTAGAAAAAAAGCGGCATCGCCTGGCGATGCCGCTTCAATTAGTGAGTTCGGGCAATTGGGCTTATGCGTTGCCCAGCCAGCGATCGATTTCCTTTTCGGCGTCGTCCTGGGCCTTGCCATAACGCTCCTGGAGTTTGCCCGCGAGTTGTTTGCGATTGCCGGCAATCACATCCAGATCGTCGCCGGTCAGCTTGCCCCACTGCTCCTGGATCTTGCCTTTGGCCTGTTCCCAATTACCTTCGACTTGGTTCCAGTTCATGGTCTTTCCTTTCGAATGCTATTGCGTTGTATGGGCGAACGGTCGCTCCGCAATAAGAACGAACCCAGTCGCGGTAGGGTTCCCTGACAAATAGTTCACATTGCGTGTGTTCTGCCTAGAACCAAACCGGGAGAGGTACGTTGAAGCGGTTGCGGGACGCGCGGATTGCCCTCATTCGTTGCTCTGCCAAGGCGCCGCAATTGCCCCCGCACGCTGGCGTCTTATTTGAGGGAACCGTTCCCTTTTGCTCTCACCGAAGCGCGGCTGGTCGTCTGGCGACTGGAACAATACGTCTCAAAGGACGTTGCAGTATCAAGCCGGAAGCGATGCAAGTCCTCTTCGGCGGCAAATGGAAAACCATCAGCCCGGTGGCCTGCAGGAGCCGCCTGACGAAAGGACCGAAGTTATGACGATTACGACCATTCTCATAATCGTGCTGATACTCCTGCTAATAGGAGCCCTGCCAACTTGGCCGCATTCCCGCAATTGGAACTACGGTCCGACCGGGCTGATCGGAACGATCCTCATCATTGTCGTCATCCTGATGTTGATGAAGGTCATCTGACCCGGTACGCTCATGAGGAGAGAAGCAATGAAACCCATTCTACTCTGGATTATCGGCATACCTATCCAGGTGATCATCCTTCTGTATCTGCTCGGATGGGTAAACTGAGCCGACACATCTCGCATCGATTGACGTTTGAGGAGATAACAAAATGGCTGTAAGCAAAGCCCCCCAGGAAGCCCTGAAGTCCAATGGTTCGCAGGCATCGACGGCAGAAATCGAAGAACGTATTGAAGAACTGCGGGGCGAAGTCGCTGCGTTGACGAAGGCGCTCGCCGATTTCGGGGTAGCCAAGGCCGATGACTATCGTGCTGGTCTCGACCGACTTGCCGCGGATGTCAAGCAAGCCTCGGCACAGGCCTTTCAATCAGCAAAGGACGAGGCGGTATCGCTTGAGCAGAGTCTCGAAACCCAGATCCGCAGCCGGCCGCTGCACGCTGTCGGAATCGCCGTCGGCATCGGCTTCCTTGCGGCACTCCTGACACGGCGCGGATGAAGATGGCTGATCTGTTTGCTGCTTATGTCGCCCGTATGGAAGCGTCCGGTGAGCGGGTGGTCGTGACAATCATTGCCTATGCGGTCATCACCTTGCTGCTGTTGGTGGCGCTTGGCGCATCTATCTATGCCGCCGCGACTGCGGTGGCACTGGCCTACGGGCCTGTGGCGGCGGCGTTGAGCGTCGCGGTTTTCGCGCTTGTGGCCGCGCTCGCGGTGCTCGGGTGGCTTGGTTACAGGCGCAGAAGTCTTCGGCGCCGAAGATTGTTGCGCAAAGCGACGCAGCCGGCGCTGACCGCCGCTGCAATGCAGGCCCTTCCCGTCGCCTTGCGGGCCAGCCCGCTCGGAACACTCGCGGCCGTCGCTGCTGCGGCGTATGTGCTGGCCAAGGCCAGTCAGAAATAGGATGCCCGCAAACCTGTTCCGCCCGGATCGGGTTCCGGAGCTATTTGCCGAGTTGTCGAACAACGAAACGGATTTGTCGGAACCAATGCGTCACTAGCACGTTTATGGTCAGTTCAAGCCAGCGTCTGACTGCTTATATGGGAGTTTAGTTTATGACATTGACCGAGCGTGTAGCCACCCATCTCCCTTTTCTACGACGTTTTTCGCGAGCCATTACCGGCACACAGACCTCTGGTGACGCATTCGTAGCCGCCACACTCGAAGCGCTGATCGCCGACTTGTCGATATTTCCGGAGGCGTCGTCCGACCGTGTGGCGCTCTACAAGCTTTATGTTCGCATCCAGAAGTCGGCTTCGATAAATATTCCCCCGGTCGTGTCGCCTTTTGCCTGGGAAACCAAGGCGATGTCGAACCTGTCTTCGGTGCCAACCATGGCGCGGCAGGCGTTCCTGCTCGTTTCGGTGGAGGATTTCAATCTCGCAGAAACCGCCGAAATTCTCGATGCATCGGCGGAACAATGCCGGGCATTGGTCGATGAAGCGGCAAGGGAAATCTCTCGCCATATCTCGACCGAGATCATGATCATCGAGGACGAACCCTTGATTGCGCTCGACATTGAGCAGATCGTCGTCGATCTCGGGCACTCGGTCAGCGGCATAGCGCGCACCCGTGCGGAGGCTGTAGAGCTTTATCACCGCACCAATCCCGGCATGATCCTCGCCGACATTCATCTTGCTGATGGAAGCTCCGGCATCGATGCGATCAACGAAATCCTCAAGGTCGCCAGCATTCCGGTGATCTTCATCACCGCGTTTCCCGAGCGGCTGTTGACGGGTGAACGGGCGGAGCCGACCTTCCTCGTCACCAAGCCCTATAATCCGGATATGTTGAAGGCGCTGATCAGTCAGGCTTTGTTCTTCAAGGAGAACGCGACGTCGCAGCGGGTTCAGTCGGCGTGACGATTGGGAAAAACCGGTTCGTGCGCCTGGGGTTCGGCACGGACAGAAAGTAGAATTGAACGGGCGTCGCACCTCCTGGTCCGGCGGTTTCGAGGTGGGTTGTGGTGCAACGATTTCTCTGGCGCGCCGATCATGTGAATGCGGACTCCCTGAGTACATTCATGGTCGTGGCACTGCTGGATATGAGTGCAAGTCTGATCCTGCAGGACTCCGATGATGCCTATCTCTGCATCACCGGCCTACCAGACTGTTGGAGCATCGACGGGTCCACGGTGCCCGCGGACAACACCATCTTCGGAGATGCGATCGCCGGCATGCTGGCAAGTGCGAAATGCCGCGCCCGCCAGTCGGGATCGACCGAGACGATCGAGGTGTCGCTCGACGAGCGGCGCTATTTCGAGTTTCGGATCCTGGTGTTCTTCGTCGGAGAGTCGCGGTCGCAAGTCATCACCACGATCGTCGATCGTACCGAGGATCGCCGGCGCGAGAAGGTGCTGCAAGGCTTACTGAGGGATGTCAGTCACCGGTCGAAAAACCTGCTGGCGATCATCCAGAGCATCGCCACGCAGACGTCGCAGCATACCGACTCGATCGATGCCTATGTGCAGAAGCTGAGGGGCCGGATCTACTCGCTCTCGCGGTCACAGGATCTGGTCACGGATTCGGGCTGGCGCGGCGCTTTCGTGCGTGATCTGCTGGATCAGCAGGTTGCTGCCTACATGCCCGGACGCCAGAATAGGGTGAACTTTACCGGCGAGAACGTTTTGCTGTCGCCGAACGTCTCTATGCATCTAGGGCTGGCTTTTCACGAATTGCTGGTCAACGCGATCAACTACGGCACGTTTCTTTCGACCGGAGAGCAGATCAAGGTCGATTGCCGTATAAAGAATGGCGGCGATGTCAGGCAGGTTAAGGTTCAGTGGAACGAGCCGGTTACACCCCAACATCCGCTGGTGTTGACTGACCTGCCCACTCCGGTGCGCCGCCTGGGAACGGCTATCCTGGAGAGAGTGGTTCCAGCCTCGGTGAACGGGCAGGCAAGATACTCAATTACACCAAAAAATATACATTACGAGCTGGCCTTCCCGGCCGACCCCGTCAGCATCAACTGATCGAGAGCAGAGCGAACCTCAAGGGACTTCGTCAAATGCCGTCGGTCCGCCCTCGTTTTCCATTTGTGCGATACGACGGGCTTCCGAGCGGGTGAATTTCAGACGTACGCCGATACCGCCGCCGTTCTCGGCAATGAACAACGCTCCTAAAGATTCCAACGCCGCTTGCAACGCATTGATGGTCGCGTCATCGGGCTTGGAAAGCTTGTTCTCAAACTCTCGGATCACATCTTCCGACACGCCGGACTGATCGGCGAGAATGGCGCGGGAAACATCAGTCAGCGCGCGAGCGGCGCGGCATTGGGATGCTGTGATCATGGTGCTCTCCTCACTGGCAAACGTCGATCCACTCCGCCCCGGTCAGTGCGACCAGCCGTTCGGGGGAAATACGCAGCGCGGCCTTTGTGCCGCCGGCTGCAGGAACGACCTCGTCATAGACCCGCAGGGAACTGTCGCAAAACACCTTCATCGGCTTTGGCAGCCCGAAAGGGCACACCCCACCGACCGGGTGGCTGGTTTCCCGCTCCACGTCCTCGAAATCGAGCATTCTCGGCTTGGTCTGGAAGCGGGCCTTGAACTTCTTGTTGTCAAGCCTCGCAGTTCCTCCGGCGACGACCAGGGCGATCTCGTCGCCGATCCTGAGTGCAAGCGTCTTGGCGATCTGGCCGGGCTCCACCCCGTGGCCTGCAGCCGCCAGTTCCACCGTGGCGGTGCTGACGTCCAGTTCGATGATATCGATATCGGGAGCGTTCAGGTTGAGAAATTCTTTGACCGAGGCAACACTCATGAAAATCGAACACTTGAAACTGTTGAAGGTGCCCGACTTATAGCTGCAAAGCGAAAATGCGCCAACCCTTTCGGACAGCGCATTTTACTTTCGGCGACTGGCTTGCGCGAAACTCCGGGTAATCCCCGGGGCGATCCCGCAGCGCAATCTTTCGTCTTCGGTCGGCATCCTTCCCTTGGTGTCGGACTGCTCCGACTATTCTCGAGGGTTTCGCTGTCTGGCGTCAGAACACTTTATTGCTAGCGGTCTTTCTGTCGAAGTCGATATTCAGGAGAAGGGTTACGGCTGCCAGGGTAAAGGTGGCGATAAGCGAAGCACTCAGTCCAAGAACAATCATTGCTCAACCTCTAGTGACGACATTGTCAGCTACACGTGGGTCTGTACACGCCCAGACTTGCTTGTAGCTTGCGCGCCAAACCCCTGCGATGCACGGCTTTTCGCGAGAGATGAATAAAGTCTTATCGACTGGCTTTATTTGGTGGATACCGAAAGTTTGCACCCTCCGTTAACCTTCAGGCAAGGAATTAACCATAAACATTGTTACTACGCCGGAATGGGATTGCTGAGCCAATCCATAGGCATGATGCCGCTTCGCCGTGCCGGTACTAAGACCCGGAATTCACTAAATATTTTGGCCGCACGTCCAGGCTTTCGTTCGGGTTTGTACCGAGCAAAAGGGGCAGGCGTGGCGGCGCAAGGGGATATGTCAGCCCATTGGCTGGCGTCATGCGTTTGGACGGGGACTGTATTGGTTGAGGCGGAAACATCGGCGGACAAGGAGCGGCGCGACGGCGGAAGCCTCGGCGGTCGGCTGCGTTTTGCCGGGCTCGAAGCCTCCGATACAGCGCTCATTCGAGAAAACCGCAATCAACTGCTGCCGCATGTGAAGCTGGCGCTGCGCGATCTCTTCCAGCGTTTCCAGACATATCCAGAAGCATCGCGAAATTTCCAGAGCGAGGCGCAACTCGAACGGCTGCACGACCTGAGCCAGTCTCACTGGGATGTGCTCACCGATGCCCGGTTCGATAGCCTTTACGCAGAGCGGGTGAAGGTACTCGCCGATACCGAAAGCCGCATCGGTCTCGATCCGCGCTGGCACATCGCCAGCCATGCGGTTGTGCTCGAGCACATTGTCGCGGGCCTGATCGAGCAATCCTGGCCGAAATCCTGGCTGAAGAGCGGCCAACGCCGCCGTCAGGACGCTATCTCGCTGGCGCGCGCAGTCGTTCGTGCCGTCATGGTCGATCTCGAGATCTCCGTTTCGCTTCGCTTCAACGAGACCCGCGTCAACCATCAACAAGCGCTTGCCAGCGCTCATGCCGGCCATCGGGCTGAAACATCAGCGCTTCTCGGCGCCATCACCGAGCGACTGCGGGCGAAGGACTTTTGCGGTCCCCTTTCGATCGATCTGGCTATTGACCATGCCGATACACTTGCCGGTCTTAACGATGCGCTGGAGGAGATCCGCACGTCGCTGTCCGGCTCGCGGGACGCGGCCGAACGCATGGGCGCATCCTCGGGGCGTATCGCACTATCGGCTGATACGGTCGCCCGCCAGGGCGTGGCTGCATCCGAGGCGTTGAACGCGGTCGCGTCCGAAATGGCGAACGCCACTTTGAAGGTTACCCAAAGCGCTAGGGATGCCCGCGCCGCGGAGGAGGCCACGCAGGCTGCCCGCCAGGCAGTCGTCTCCAGCGGCGCCATTGCCGAAAATGCCATCGCCGCGATGGCCGATATCGAACAGTCGGCGGAAAAAATCGGCCAGATCATCGGTGTCATCGATGAGATTGCATTCCAGACCAATCTGCTGGCGCTCAACGCTGGCATTGAAGCCGCTCGGGCCGGCGACTCCGGCCGGGGGTTTGCAGTGGTCGCCCAGGAGGTACGGGCACTCGCCCAGCGCTCGGCCGATGCGGCACGCGAAATCAAGGACCTGGTGACAGGAACCAAGGCGCAGGTCGAGAGTGGCGTGTCCATCGTCGCACGAACCCAGACTGCGATCGGCGACATTGTCACTCAGGTCAGCGGCATCAACGACAAAATCTCGGGTCTTGCTGCTGATACGAGTGAATCCGCCGCCGCCGTTGGCCTGATCGCACGCACGACGCAGGAAATTTCTGTCGAAGTAAGAGCAACAGCGTCCACCGCGACCGAGGCGGCCGGTCAGGCGACCGATCTCCAGACCGTGATCGTTGAGCTTGGCGAGACGATCCGTGCGTTCCGCCTACAAGCTTACGAGGGTTCGCCCAGGCACCATCATGCAAGCCCGCAACAGGCTATCTCCGGACAGGTCCATCGGCCCCATGCGGCAATCCAACCACCACTGCCGAACGTTGCCGCCGGAGGTCTCTCGCGATGAACTCGGCAAGACTGGCAATCGCAAAACAATACGGTGGGCGGGGACGGTGGCAGGGACGCCACGAATTGCTTCACGCCTCGCCGAAACAGGGAATGGGAAATGCGCAAATGATCAATGAGATCATTCAACCAGGGACAATGAAATGACCGCAAAAGCAGGCGCAGCCAAGAAACTGAGTCTTGGAAAGGTTCTCGATCTTAATGAAGCGAGTGCGCTTCACACCAAGCTGATGGCGTTGCGTGGCAGCAACCTGCGCATCGATGCATCCTCTGTCGAACGCGCCGGCGCGCTTTGCGTGCAGGTTTTGATGTCAGCCGCCAAGAGCTGGGAGGAGGAGAAGCACTCCTTCGCCTTTTCGAAAATCTCCGACGCCCTTGCAAAGACAATGCAGTTGATCGGCGTCAACTACGATCATCTGCTCGCAAAGGAGAGCAAATAATGAAGAAGAAAGTGCTGACAGTCGACGACTCCCGCACCATCCGCAACATGCTTCTGGTGACCCTCAACAATGCCGGCTTCGAAACGATCCAGGCTGAGGACGGCATCGAGGGCCTTGAGGTTCTGGAGCAGTGCAATCCGGATGTGATCGTCACCGATATCAACATGCCGCGTCTCGATGGCTTCGGGTTCATCGAAGGTGTGCGCAGGAACGACAAGTATCGTGCGATCCCGATCCTGGTCCTGACGACCGAAAGCGACGCCGAAAAGAAGAACCGCGCGCGACAGGCCGGCGCCACCGGCTGGATCGTCAAGCCGTTTGATCCGACCAAGCTCATTGATGCCATCGAGCGCGTAACCGCTTAAGGGAAGTTTTCCTATGGATATGAACGAAATCAAAGAGATCTTCTTCCAGGAGTGCGAGGAGCAACTCGCCGAACTGGAATCCGGTCTGCTGAAAATGAACGATGGCGAAACGGATTCGGAAACGGTCAATGCCGTTTTCCGTGCCGTTCACTCCATCAAGGGCGGTGCCGGTGCCTTTGGCCTCGACGATCTGGTCGCTTTCGCCCACGTCTTCGAGACCACTCTGGATTGCGTTCGTTCCAACAAGCTCGACCCCGGCCAGGAAGTGATGAAGGTCATGCTGAAGTCGGCCGACGTGCTCGCCGACCTCACCAATGCCGCCCGTGATGGAGGCAAGATCGAGCCGAGCCGGACAAGTGGCCTCGTCAAGGACCTGGAAGCGCTTGCCAATGGCGAAGCGCCGTCGGGTGCCTCGTCTTTCATCGAACCGGTTGCCCGGGTTGCCGCTGCGCCGGCCGCCGAGGCGCCGAAGCCATCCGATGACAGCGGTTTCCAGCCGATTCCGTTCTCCTTTGACGATTTCGGCGATGACGATACTGCAACAGCCGAGCTGCCTTCGTTCGAAATCATCTTCAAGCCGCGCTCGGATCTCTATTCGAAGGGCAACGATGCCGCGCTTCTGCTGCGCGACCTTCGCCGTCTTGGCGACATGAGCATTCATTGCGACATGTCCAGCCTGCCGCCGCTCGACCAGCTCGATCCGGAGGCCGCCTATTTCGGTTGGAAGATCTGGATCAAGACCGACAAGGGCGAGGAAGCCATCCGCCAGGTTTTCGAATTTGCCGAGTGGGATTGCGAACTCGAGATCAAATCGCTCGAATCCGCGCCGGAAGCCACCGAAGAGCTGCCGATGCAACCGATTCCGTTCGACCTGAGCATGCTTGACGAAGAGCCCGTGATGTCGATGGGCGTGGATGAGCCGTCCGACGACTTTTCCAGCGCGATAACAGCGGCGCAGCAGGCGACGCAGGCCACAGCGCAGGTCGTACAAGCGGCCGCCAGCGTCGCGGCACCGGTCGTTGACCGTCGCGAAGGTGGCGACCGTCGCGAAAACAATGCCGCTGCCGCCAAGGCAACTGACAATTCGGGTGGGGCAAACCCCACCATCCGCGTTGATCTCGATCGCGTCGACCGCCTGATCAATCTGGTCGGCGAACTCGTTATCAACCAGGCCATGCTGGCCCAGAGCGTCATCGAAAACGACTCGACGGGTACCCAGGGCATCAATATGGGTCTCGACGAGCTGCAGCAGCTCACCCGCGAGATCCAGGACAGCGTGATGGCGATCCGCGCGCAGCCGGTCAAGCCGGTGTTCCAGCGTATGTCGCGCATCGTTCGCGAAGTCGCCGACATGGTTGGCAAATCCGTCCGTCTCGTCACCGAGGGCGAAAACACCGAAGTCGACAAGACGGTCATCGACAAGCTTGCCGAACCGCTGACACACATGATCCGGAACTCGGTCGATCACGGCATCGAATCTCCGGAAAAACGCGCAGCCCTCGGAAAGCCCGCGGATGGCACCGTTCGCCTGACCGCCAAGCATCGCTCCGGCCGCATCGTCATCGAGCTTTCCGACGATGGCGCCGGCATCAACCGCGAAAGGGTCAAGCAGAAGGCGATCGAGAACGATCTCATCCCGGCCGATGCTAACCTGTCGGACGAGGAAATCGACAACCTGATCTTCATGCCGGGCTTCTCCACGGCCGACAAAATCACCGACGTTTCGGGCCGTGGCGTCGGCATGGACGTGGTCAAGCGCTCGATCCAGGCGCTTGGCGGCCGCATCTCGATCCAGTCCCGTCCGGGCCAAGGCTCGACCTTCGTGATGAGTCTGCCGCTGACGCTGGCAGTCCTCGACGGCATGGTGGTGACGGTCGCAAACCAGACGCTGGTGGTGCCGTTGACGGCCATCGTCGAAACGCTGCAGCCGGAAGCAAGCGCCATCCACTCTTTTGGCGCTCACCAGAAGCTTATCGCCATCCGCAACTCTTTCTGCCCGCTCGTGGATGTCGGCCGGATCCTCAACTATCGCGGCACGCCGGCCAATCCGGTCGATGGCGTCGCGCTGTTGGTGGAATCGGAAGGCGGAGGCCAGCGCGCACTGATGGTGGACGCCATCCAGGGCCAGCGCCAGGTCGTTATCAAGAGCCTCGAAGCCAACTACACCCACGTTCCGGGCATCGCGGCTGCAACCATCCTCGGCGATGGACGCGTGGCGCTGATTTTGGATGTCGATGCGGTCGTCGCCGCGTCGAGGGGACAGGCGCTCAAGATCGACAACGCGCTCGCCGCAACCGGCTGAATGTAACAAAGGGGTCTCGGGAAGTCAGCATGTCGTACACTGCAAAAACCACATCGCAAAGCGGACGGGAGCTTATTGCCTTCCGGATAGGCGATCAGGAATTTACCGTGAACATCATGGCCGTACGCGAAATTCGTGGTTGGACTGCCGCGACCCCAATGCCGCATTCGCCGTCCTACGTGCTGGGAGTGATCAACCTGCGGGGCGTTGTCCTGCCGATCGTGGATCTGTCGGCCCACTTGGGTATGAAGCCGGTCAAGCCCACCTCCAGGCATGTCATCATCGTCGCCCAGGTACGCGACACGATCGTGGGACTGCTTGTCGATGCGGTGTCGGATATCCTGACGGTGACCGATGAAAACGTCCAGCCGACACCGGAAGTTGCCTCCGATATGGAGCGAAACTTCGCGCGCGGAATCCTCGCGCTCGATAACCGGATGATCTGCCTCGTGGAACTAGAGGCGATTTTTCCAGACACAGAAAGTGAAGCGGCCTGAACATGACCCTAGCCATCGACCCGCGCCGCAGCAGCCAGGATGAAATTCTTGCTGGAGGCGAATTCCCCCTGATGCGCAGGGACCTCGCCGAAATCGCGGCGATGATCTATTCGGATGCAGGTATCTATCTCAACGAAACCAAGGCATCGCTGGTCTATTCCCGCCTGTCGAAGCATATCAGGCAACTCGGGCTGAAGAACTTCCGCTCGTATTGCGAACTGGTCTCGTCGCCGGAAGGTGCCGGGGAACGTCGTGAGATGCTTTCGTATCTGACCACGAACTTCACGCGCTTCTTCCGCGAGAACCATCATTTCGATCACTTGCGGACGGAGGTCCTTCCCGGACTGATCACGCGGTTGAAGGCCGGCGGACGGGCGCGGATCTGGTCGGCGGCATCGTCGGACGGTCAGGAGCCATATTCGATCGCACTGACGGCGCTTTCGGTCATGCCGAACATTGCCGACTACGATTTCAAGATTCTCGCCACCGACATCGATCCCAAGATCCTGGCTGCGGCCCGGCTTGGCGCCTACGACGAGAGCGCGCTGGAAACCGTCAGCCCGCAGATGCGCAAGCAATGGTTCCAGCAGGTCAGTATCGGCGGTAAGCCCAAATGGCAGGTGGCGGACGCGGTCAAGCGGCTGATCACCTACAACGAACTGAACCTGATGGCGAGCTGGCCGTTCAAGGGGCAGTTCGACGTGATCTTCTGCCGCAACGTGGTGATCTATTTCGACGAGCCGACCCAGGTGAAGATCTGGACGCGATTCTCGGATTTGCTGCCGGTCGGCGGGCATCTCTATATCGGCCATTCCGAGCGTGTCTCGGGCGAATCCAAGGCGTGGTTCGACAACACCGGGATCACGACCTACAAGTTTCTCGGCAAGTCCGGTGGGAGGAAGGGCTGATGGCGCCAGCAAGAGTGCTTGTTGTCGATGACTCCGCCACCATGCGCGGCTTGATCTCGGCCGTTCTCAACTCCGACCCGGAGGTGAGTGTTGTCGGACAGGCTGGCGACGCGATGGAGGCGCGCGCCGCTATCAAGGAACTCAATCCGGATGTCGTGACCCTCGACATCGAGATGCCGAACATGAACGGCCTCGAATTCCTCGAGAAGATCATGAAGCTCCGGCCGATGCCGGTGATCATGGTGTCCTCGCTCACGCACCGTGGCGCGGAAGCGTCGATCGCGGCGCTCGAGATCGGAGCATTCGATTGCATCGGCAAGCCTGCTCCCGGCGATGTGCGCCCGTTCCATGAGCTCATCGACAAGGTCAAGGCGGCGGCCCGTTCGGGCTATCGCTATCAGACGATGCGCGCGGCTGCTCCCCAGCCCGTCCAGGCAGCCAACGCCAACGTCGCTGCGGCGAACTATCGCGTCGGCCGCAAGGTTGTGGCAATCGGCTCTTCGACCGGGGGCGTCGAGGCGCTGATAGAAGTTCTTAAGGGTTTTCCGGTTAATTGCCCTCCGACCGTTATCACACAGCACATGCCGTCGACTTTCACCAAGAGCTTCGCGGAAAGGCTGAACCGGATCTGCGCACCGCAGGTCCAGGAGGCAACCGATGGCGCGCGTTTGGAGATTGGTCGAATCTATCTCGCCCCGGGCGGAGAGCGGCACACGGTCGTTGCCAATCCTCATGCTCCGGTCTGCCGGCTGCTCGACAAGCCTCCGGTCAACGGCCATCGGCCGTCGGTCGATGTGCTGTTTGATTCTGTCGCGGAACTGGCGGGACGCAATGCCGTCGGGGTGATCCTGACGGGAATGGGCCGCGACGGTGCCGCCGGCCTTTTGAAAATGCGGCACGCAGGCGCTCGCACTCTCGGGCAGAACGAGAAAACCTGCGTTGTCTATGGAATGCCCCGCGTGGCGTTCGAACTCGGTGGTGTGGAAACACAATTGCCACTGAACGCGATCGGGGAAGAAGTACTGAAACTTACGGCCGCCCGTAAAGAAGGAAGCGAATAAATGTCTATCGCTGAAAAAATCAAGGTCCTCATCGTCGATGACCAGGTTACCAGCCGCCTGCTGCTCAGCGATGCGCTGACCCAGCTTGGTTTTAAACAGATTACCTCTGCCGGCGATGGCCAGCAGGGCGCGCAGATCATGGCGCAGCAGCCGCATCACCTGGTGATCTCGGATTTCAACATGCCGAAGATGGACGGCCTTGGCCTCCTTCAGGCGGTGCGTTCCAATCCGGCGACCAAGAAGGCGGCCTTCATCATCCTGACGGCGCAGGGCGATCGCGCTCTGGTCCAGAAGGCTGCGCAGATGGGTGCCAACAACGTGCTGGCCAAACCCTTCACCATCGACAAGATGCGGGCTGCCATCGAAGCCGTCTTCGGATCGCTGAAATGAACACAGACGGCTTCCGGCGGGTTCATGTCATACAGGGCGAGTGGAAAGTCTCGAACGATCCCAATGTCGTCCTGTCGACTGTGCTTGGTTCCTGCGTGGCAGCCTGTCTGCGTGACCCGGTGCTTGGCGTTGGGGGCATGAATCATTTCCTCTTGCCGGGCTCCGTGGAGACGATGGCTCAGGGGGGCGATGTTTCCCGCTACGGCGTGCATCTGATGGAGTTGTTGATCAACGGCCTCCTGAAGCAGGGAGCGCGGCGTGATCGGCTGGAAGCGAAGATTTTCGGCGGCGCGAAAACGATCGCATCCTTTTCCAATGTCGGCCAGCAGAACGCGGAGTTTGCAACCCGATTTCTGAGGGACGAGGGAATTACGATTGCGGGCTCGTCAACCGGTGGCGACGCTGGCCGCAAGCTTGAATTCTGGCCGGTTTCCGGCCGGGCTCGCCAATACGCGCTTTCGGGCGCGGAAACACAACGTACTGTACAACTGGAAACCAGGCCGGTGCCACCAAAGCCCGTCGAAAGTTCCATCGAGTTTTTTTGAGTGTGAAGGGTTTTCAGTCATGCAGTCCAGTCTTGCGTCCCACGCGCCGTCCAATGACGAGTCGCTGTCGGACATTCTCATGCGGGTCGTTTCCGAATTGCATGACGTCGCCTATCTCATCGAACGCATAGAGCCCTTTCTGTCAGACTCCGGTTCCGAGGGCATTGCCGATAGCGCCGACCGGGTGATGGTGATGCAGGGTATCGATCTTGCCGTCCAGAAGGCGAGGGGACTTGCCGAATTCATCGATACCGTGACCGGCTCGATTCCGGAGGAGATCCTTGTCGATGTCACGACCGCGCTCAATCTCGTCAAGCTCGCCGATATGCAGCGCTCGCTTTCTGGCGGAATGCAGCGGCATGGTCATTCGCAGCCGCTCAAGCGGGCGGCGGGCGACATCGACCTCTTCTGACCATCACTGATCAACTGCTACCGGCAGATGAGCGACGGCTGGCTGGCTGTCGCTTTTTTGTTGCATTCTGCCTTCCGAAATAAGCCCGGTGAAAACCTTCGCGCAAGATTGGTCCCGTAAGCAGGCAGTGGGAAATGATAGCCCCATGACGCTCTGCACGAACTCACGGGAACAGAATGAATCTGTTGAATCAGCTTACGGCCATCCTGAAAAATCTGATGGCCCTCGGAACAGGCAAGCTTATTGCCCTTGGCGCGGTCGGCGTACTTACGCTGTCAGCCATCCTTTTCGGTACATATTATGTAAACCGTCCAGGCTATGAAACGCTTTATGTCGGACTGGAAACAACCGACGTAAACCAGATCGGCATCGCACTCTCAGAAGGCGGCATGGAGTTCCAGGTCGGTACTGACGGCAAGTCGATCTCGGTCCCCGTCGGTTTGACAGGCAAGGCGCGACTGTTTCTCGCCGAGCGCGGACTGCCTAATTCCAACAATGCCGGCTACGAGCTCTTCGACAATGTGGGTTCGCTGGGCCTGACCTCCTTCATGCAGGAAGTTACGCGGGTTCGTGCGCTTGAAGGCGAGATTGCCCGGACGATCCAGACAATCAACGGCATCAGCGCTGCGCGCGTCCATATCGTCATGGCGGACCGCGGCTCCTTCCGTCAGGCAGAGCAGAAGCCGAGTGCGTCGGTCATGATCCGCGCTTCGCAGTCCGCCGGGCAGGGTGCGGCCGCTTCGATTCGTCATCTCGTCGCATCAGCAGTTCCCGGGCTGCAGATCGACGACGTCACGATTCTCGATTCCGCCGGACAGTTGCTTGCCTCCGGCGATGATCCATCGAACAGCGCGCTCAATCGTTCGCTCGGCATCGTCCAGAACGTCCAGTCAGAACTCGAAAACAAAATCGACAAGGCATTGGCGCCGTTTCTCGGCATGGACAATTTCCGTGCTTCGGTGACGGCAAAGCTCAATACTGACGCCCAGCAGATCCAGGAAACCGTCTACGATCCCGAATCGAAGGTCGAACGGTCGGTACGGGTCACCAAGGAAGCGCAGAAGTCCGAGCAGGTTTCGGCCGATCAGGCGGCGACCGTCGAACAGAACGTGCCGCAGGGCAATGACAGTGCCGGTACCGGTCCCAAGTCGTCCGACCAGAACGACAAGAAGGAAGAGCAGACCAACTACGAAATCAACTCCAAGACCACAGCGACGGTCAGGAACGGATACACGGTCGACAAGCTTTCGGTTGCGGTTGTCATTAACAAAGGCCGCGTCGGCAAATTGATCGGCGAGCCCTTCGACCAGGTGAAGTATGACAATTTCATCGCCGAAATGCAGAAGATCGTTTCGTCGGCGGCAGGTCTGGACACGGTGCGAGGTGACCTCGTCAGCGTCTCGGCGATCGACTTCCTCGAAAACCAACTGCTGCAGGAAAGCGCCTCGACCGAATCCTTCATGGATGTCTTCCTTCGCAATATGGGCAGCATGGTCAATGCAGGCGCATTCGTGCTCGTCGCCTTCCTTATCGTCTGGCTCGGCTTCCGGCCGCTCATCAAGGCCATTGGCGGACCTGAACTTGCCGCGGCATCGGTCGGCGCCCCAGGTTCCCTGCCGATGGGTGAAAGCGCCGGGCTGGAATTGCCTGACTTCTCGCCCCCAGTGGTTGGACCGGGCTCTACGCTGATGGATGGCTTTGGCTCCGACTTCGGCTTCGATTCGACCGACGACCTGCTGTCGGCTGGCGACGAAGACTCAAGCTTCAGCAAGCGCGTCAAGGAAGGACCAGAACGGCGTTTGGCGCGGATGGTCGATCTCAGCGAAGAGCGGGCAGCCAAGATTCTACGCAAATGGGCATCGGCCGAAAGGGCTGCCTAGCGGCGAGAAGAATACAACCAAACGCAAGGGGCGAACGTCAAGTTCGCCCCTTCTTCGTCTCGAACGGGATCAGTGTGTTGTCGTGCCGGAGGCAACTGCAACATTGTATTGATAAAATACAATACGCTTAACGGTAGTGGTCATATCATCGGAAACTGCTGGAAATGTCGCAAATCGAGAGCATTTGAGCCTCTGCTGAAGCGAATGCGACAAGGGGCGCCAAAACAGTCAAGTCGACATAATTGACACACCGCGTCAATCCAGACGGGTTGCACGTTAACAATGTCAATTAACGTTTGTTTTTGCATTCGAATCAGCACACATCTTTAGCGGGGCATTTTTCGACGATAAAACGATTTTTCCGCCATTGAGGGTTGGCTTTAGCCAAAGGCATTGGCATTTGATCGCTTCGATTTGGGTGGGTAGCGTGACAAGTGCAAATATGGATTGGGATTTACCGGAGCGGCCATTGGTGACCGCACCAGTAGACCTGAGCTCAGTGTCTTCCGAGCAGCTTGTCCAGCACCTGAAGTCCTGCATAGAGACCGGCAACGTCGCCGGGGGGCTGTCGGCACTTTCGAAGTTTGTCGGTGCTGATGGATACCTTCTTGCCCGCCAGGAACTCAACAGCGAAAATGGTCTCGACAATGTCCTGTCTTCCGACTGGCCGTTCGATCTGGTGCGCAAGCGCGGCGCAGAACTGATTGCGCGACTGGCCCGTACCACAGAGCTGGAAAAGTGCCTCTCGGTACTCCAGCCTGCCTTCAGCGTTGCAACGGAAGAAGGTTACGGGCTGGAGACCCAAAGTTGCGAATATTGCACGATCATCTTCAATGCCGGGCGCAATCGTTACTGCTTGATGTTCCTATGCCCGGCAGACGTCATTCTCTCCCAGCAAAGGCTGCGCGAGACGGCGATGCTGACGAGCTACTTTGCCAGCCTGATGTTCCAGGACGTTACCAAAGTCACCCGAGAGATGGATCTGACCGATCGCGAACTCGAATGCCTTTACTGGATTGCCGAAGGCAAGACCAGCGACGAGATCGCCACGATCATCGGCATTTCGAAGAACACCATCAACAATTACATTACCAGCGTGATGCGCAAGACTGCGACCCGAACGCGTTCGGAAGCAATTGCCTATGCCGTCAGGCACAACCTTGTCTAGGGACCGGATCGTAGCATGAAATTGGCCAGAACCATCGCGGATCCGACCAAGAGACCAGGCAAAGCCGTCAGCCGATCCGATTTCTTCCCCAGGCTTGTCGCGATGCAACGGTTTGTCCATGCACGCAACTTTGCGGTCTTCAAGACCAACAATTCGGGGCTGGCCAGTCGCCGGAAACTGACCTGCATCCTCGACAATTTTGCTTCCGATGGCGAGATCAGCGCCACGAGCGTGCTCGATGCCTACGGGCAGGCCCTGCTCGAACATCTGGAGCTGTCTTCCCTGCCGCTGCTGTGGAACGGCCGTGATGAAGCCCAGACCGCCGAAACGCCGGACTTCACGGCGTTCGTGACGCGCCTCAAGGCACGCGTCCTGCCAGTCTGCGGCATTGCGATGCCGGTTCGCTTGGGGTCCATGGGCAATGGCTATACCGTCTTCGTAGCGAACTACCTCGACATTACCAGTGAAACGATTATCGACCTGCACGCTCGTAGCCACCAGATGATGATGGATCTCCTGGTGCTCGACGAACGCCGCTCGGCGCCAGATGAAGTCTTGAGCAATCGTGAGATCGCATGCCTGCAACTGGCTGGCGATGGGCTTGTGAGCGAAGAAATCGCCGGCCAGCTTGGATTGTCCGTTCACACGGTCAACGCCTACCTCGCATCGGCAACGGTCAAGCTGGATGCGGTAAACCGCATCCAGACGATCGCAAAGGCAATACGGCTCGGCTATATCGCCTGATCAGTGGAGATTGCCGCTGTGGCTCATTTCGCCGGCGCCACCCATTGCGGATGGCACGACGAAGCGTGCCTCGAGCAGGCTGCGGGCAAGAAATGCCGTATTCTCGTCGGCATCGAGCGATGGCGAGTGAAATGCAATATGCGAGATTTCCAGCCCGGCCAGTTCATCTGTCAGCGACAGCTTGGCATAGATCGTCACGCCGGCAGGCTTGATTTCCAGATCCAGCAGGATCTCGGGAAGCCTGTTCCAGTCGAGATTATAGTCTCCGCCAATACCGAATTTTACAGTTCCGGGCAGGAAGTACAGCTCCGCCGCTGACGACACAAGGTCGGACAGGTTGCCCCAGCGCTCGTAGCGCACAAGAGACACCAGATCGGCGGCATCGATGAGCCTGAGTTCGGTTGCGACCGGCCGCAATGCCTCTGCGACAAGCTTTTCGCGTTCGACTGTATGGGGGCACTTTTTCATGTGTCAGTTAACCCGTTTGTTTTTGTTTTTCGACGCATAGACCCGCTGGATAAGTTCCGCGACGGCCTTGTAGAAAGCCGGCGGAATCACACTATCGACCGAGACTTGCGCAAACATGGAGCGGGCCAGGGGCGGATCTTCGAAAACCGGGATGCCGTGTCGCTCGGCAGTCTCGCGTATTTTCAGTGCAATCAGATCCTGGCCCTTGGCCAGAACGATCGGTGCAGCGTCTTCTTCGCGCACGTAGCGAAGTGCGACGGCAAAGTGCGTCGGGTTGGCAATCACCAGTGTCGCCCGTGGAATGGCAGCAATCATGCGCTTGCGCGCCAGGTCGCGGGCGAACGAACGCTGGCGCTGCTTGATGATCGGATCACCGTCGGATTGCTTGCGCTCCTCCTTGATTTCCTCCTTGGTCATCTTCAGTTCCGTGAACCACTGGTGATGGGTCCAGAAATAGTCGGCCACGCCGATCATGGCCGAAGCAATCAGGATGATGATCAGGATGGTCTTGACGTCGGACGTCAGCCGGGAAACCAGGTAGCTCGGATCCGCATACATGGCGTCGAGCGACGAGATGAACTCTGACTTGAGCGCCAAGACGATGATAAGCCCGACGATCACCACCTTGAACAGCGATTTGCCGAACTCGACCAAGCCGGGCAGGCCGAAGATCCGGTTGAAGCCGGCAACCAGGCTCAGCCGCGAAAGTTTTGGGGTTATGCGCTCAAGCACCGGGCTCGGCAGGTTCTGCATGATCGATGAACCGACACCAAATGCAGCCATCAGAATGAACGCGGGAAAGACAATAGCGCTCGAGTCCCAGGCCAGTCGCATGAACAGCGCAACGACATCGGGGCCGGAATCGAAGCGCCATTGGTCCGGCTTGTCGAACAGATCCCGCAGTGTCTCCCAAAGATGGGCAATGCCTTCGGGGAGATAGAAGAGAAGATAGACGTAGATGCCGAGCGTCGAGGCGAACACCGTGACTTCGCGGGAAAAGGGCACATTGCCTTTCTCGGCGGCTTCCGTGTAGCGCTTCTGTGTCGGGGCTTCTGTTTTGCTGTCTTTATCAGCGCTATCGCTCATGCCCGACGATTCCCAAAGTGTACCGAATCGGCATTATAACGATGCAGCAAGGCCCGCGTGCGCACTGTTTGCACTCGCGGGCCCCAATCTGGTGGTTTTCCAGTAACTTCGAGGCAGCGTCAGGCTGCTGCCGGTGTATCCGTCAGTTCCTTGAGCAGGATCTGTCCGGCTGCGGCGAGGCGGATTGCCTCTTGCGAGATCGAGCGGCGCGCCACAGCGATGGCGCGTGGGCTCGCGCCGGTGTCAGGCGCACCGAGATCCGCTTCGATCATGCGGCGCTGGCGTGCGCCGATCGAGGACAGAACGGCTTCGCGAATGTCCATCGGAGCGTTTCGCAGTGCCATGGTGATGACGTCGCCGGCGATGTCGTTGAACAGCAGCACGCGGCTTCTCTGCGGCATGACCAGCAGGTCTTCGAAAAGGAAGATCCTCGGGCGAACGCGCTTGGCCGCATCCCTGCTGAGCACTTCGAGCGATTCCAGCAATGTATCGACGTCGTTCTTTTCGAGTTCGTTCATCAGTTCGGCAACCTTGACCGTGCCGACCGAGTTGCGCTCGGCATCGAGATCACGGAGGATTTCGCGCACGCGATCCTCGATGATCTGTGCGGCCTTCGGGCTGACGTCCTTGAGTGCAACCGTCCGGTTGAGGATATCGGCGCGTCGGCGCTCCGGCATTTCCATCAGGACGCGGGCGCCGGCTGATGATGGAACCATCGACAACACGTAGGCGATCGTCTGCGGGTGCTCGTTGATGAGATACTTGGCCACGAAAGCCGGCTCGGCATTCTCGAGCTGGTCCCAGATGGAAGCTTCGTAAGCCTGGAATGCGGCGCGACGGCCGAGCAGTCCATCCACTTCCTCCGGCGTCAGCCCTTCTTCGAGGATACCCTCGATGGCCTTGGCGTTATCCATCAGTCCTGCGCCTTCGGTGAACAGATCCTCGAACTCGTTGACGAGATCGATCAGTTCATGAGGAGGGATCGTCCTGAGGCGTTGAGCCGACTGGATGATGGCCTGCAATTCGGCCTGGGTAAAGTATTTGAGGAGCCGGCCCGCAACGGGTCTGCCCATGGCGAGCAATACTGCAGCAGCCTTGTCCGGGGAACTAAGGTTGACAGTAGGGCTTGTCTCGCCAAAATTATCAAAATCGAACATCTTGAGGCCTCCCCGGAATCATTCCGGCTGATCGCGGCTTCCTATTGCAAGGTATTACTGCGGTTTACCAACAGACTTGACCTCGATCAGCTTGATGCCAAAACGTGTCTCGTCATTTTCCAAGACGCAGATCTCGCCCCTGCCGATCAGCCTGCCATTGACCACGAGGTCTACAGGTTCTCCGATCTTGCGATCGAGCGAGATGATTGCGCCTTCATTGAGATTCATAAGACCTGAAACTTGCATGCGGCTGGAGCCGAGGATGATCTGCACATCTATCGGGATGTTCATGATCATATCGTGGTTGGCGTGCATCGCACTGCCGGCCATCTGCATGCTCTCGCCTGACGATTCACCGAAGCTGGATGTCGCGAAGTCCGATCCGCCGAAGTCTGAACCTCCGAAGCTTTCGCCGCCGAAGTCGGTGGAAAGGCCGGATGCTGCGCCAAAATCCGAATCGCTACTACCAGCGTCGAAACCGAAGTCGCTGGAAAAGCCGGTGTCGCCGGTTTCGGCGGAAAATTCCGAACCGAAATCGTTGACGGCCGGGAGGCCGTCCGCATCGGCCTTCAATACGCCGCGCAGATCGTCGATCGCCTGGTCGAACTCGGCGTTCTCATCTCCGAACGCCATTTCGGCTTCGGCCGCTTTTGCTTTCTTGGGTGCCATGGGTGCAATATTCCAGTTAAAACTTGTGCAGAGCTTTTCTTGATGAATTTGTTATCCGAGGATATCGCGGATCAGGATTTCCTCTGAGGTGGCGGTGTCCTTGACCCGTACGGTGTACTGCTCCCCGGCGCGCCCGAACTCGCAGGTGTAGAGATCGCGCCCGTTGGCGCTGACCTGAACCGTCGGGTCTTCCTTGTCCAGGAAGGGAATGACGTCGCCCGGCTGCAGCCTGGCGATCGTGCCCAGCGCCAGTGGCGTCAGTTGAATGCGTGCCTCTACGCGAACTTGCGAGCGGCGGACCTGCTGCTGAAGCTGTTCGGTCCAGCCTTCGCCTGTCTTGGCGCCCGTAGATGCCGCCGCCGGCGTGCGCACGGTGGTTTTGAGCAGGGTCTTCTGGGGGATGATGACGGCGAAATGGCTGACCAGTCCGTAGAGTTCGACCTTCACCCTGATAAGGGCGGCCTGCATGTCGACATAGTCGTCGGCTGGCTTGGCGCGATCTTCGGAATTGTAGGGCTTGGTCAGCGTCGGCTCGAAATTGCCGGGAGCGCTGACCGCCGATTTGACGACCGAGGCAATCTTGTCGATGATCAGTGGCGCGAGCTCGAGCTCGATGCGTGAGGCCGGCCGGCCTTCTGCTTCGATGAGCGTCTTGGGGTCGCCACCCATCAGGCATTCGACCATCGGAACGATTGCGCCCGTCGAACACGCGATGGTGAAATCCGAGCACCAGTTCTTCAGGGAGCCATCGACCAGGACCATGTATTCGTCGAGGTCTGCGATCAGGTCGTTCTTGAAGCCTGTTTCGCAGCCGTCATAGACGAACCCGAACTGGAGCTGGGTTTCCATCGCGATCATGTCGGGCAGGAATGCGGTCAGCACTTGGCCGAGATCGCCGCAAATCCTGCCGATCGTCTCATGGCTTCCCATATCGCCGGTCAGCAGCGCAAGCAGTTTGGGATTCATGGCGGTATTCTGTCTCATCATGCGACCTTCTCACTGCCGCCGCCGGGATTCATCATTTCCTGTTCTACCGCGTCAATCGACGGACGCTCGTAGGAGGAAATCGTCTTGCGGCCGTATTCCAGTGCGACCTGCGGGACCGAGCCGTTCATGTAGGCAATCAGGGTCTGCTTGACGATGACATAGAGCCGGTTCTGCTTGGTGCGCACGGCCTTGACCATCGAGCACAGCGGATTGACGATGCAATAGGAGATCAGAATGCCGAGGAACGTACCGACGAGTGCCGCGCCGATCAGGTGACCCAGGACTTCCGGCGGTTCGGTGATGGCGCCCATGGCGTGGATAACGCCAAGAACGGCCGCGACGATGCCGATGGCCGGAAATGCATCGCCCATGCTCTGCAGGGCATGGTAGGATTTCATCTTGTCGTGGCTGATGGTTTCGATTTCCTCGTCCATCAAGGCTTCGATCTCGTGGCTGCGCGCGTTACCGATGATGATCAGGCGCACGTAATCGCAGATGAACGCGGTCAGTTCCTTGTTCTTGAGAACGGTCGGCGCGGTCTGGAAGATCGGCGATTCATCGGGATTGTCGATATGCGCTTCGATCTCGTTGCGCGATTTGGTGCGCAGGTCGCGCATCAGGGCGTAGAGCACGCCAAGCGTGTCGAGATAGTTTCGTTCCTTGGGAACGCTGTTCTTGAATGCTTCACCGAGCGCCTTGCCGGCGTCCTTGGTCACCTTCATCGGGTTGCCGGCGATGAACGCACCGATGCCCGCGCCGACGATAATGAGGAATTCGTAAGGCTGCCACAGCACGTCGATGTGACCGCCGCTTGCCATGAAGCTGCCGATGATACAGCCGAAGACGATGACAAATCCGATTATAATATTCATGCGCGGTGCCCGAATTTTTACCTTCTGGAAGTTGCCGAAAGAAATACGGAATCAGGCTTGTGTGAGGCTGTTGACCGGTACCAACCCGAGGATGTTTTGGCGACAGCCTCGCGCAAGCAAATTTGCCCAGACTGCACCCTGAAAATGGGCGTGCGTGCTGCCGGCTTTTGTCGGTTGCGGCCCCCTAAACATCTTCAGTTACTTATGATTCGGGAATGAATTCCCGATAAGGGGCAGGCCGAAATGCAATCGGGTCTTTACGTCGCACTTTCCTCGCAGATCTCGCTCGAAAAGCGGCTCACCACCATCGCCGACAATCTCGCCAATATGAATACGGTGGGCTTTCGCGCCACGCAGATGAAGTTCGAAGATGTGCCGGTGCGAGCCGATGGCGCCAAGGTAAATTACGTGTCTGAAGGAGAGCAATATCTCTCGTCGGCCAACGGGGCGATGGTGCAGACCAAGAACCCTCTGGATTTCGCTGCAAAGGGCAACACCTGGTTCTCCATCGACACGCCCTCGGGCAACGCGATTACCAAGGACGGCCGATTTTCCATGCTGGAAACCGGTGCGCTCGTGACGCTGGAAGGATATCCCGTGCTGGATGCCGGTGGCTCGGCCATTCAATTGAACCCGCAGGAGGGGCCGCCGACAGCATCTGCGGACGGCATCCTCTATCAGGCTGACAAGCCGGTCGCCACGCTGGGCCTTTTCGAGGTCGATGTCGGCCCGAATTTCACCCGCGTCGGCAACTCTGCGATCATCCCGAACGAAACGCCGCAGCCGGTGACCGACCGCATCGACGCGGGCGTCGTGCAGGGCTTCGTAGAGCAGGCCAACGTCAATCCCATCCAGCAGATGACGCAGATGATGACGATTTCGCGCGCCTTCGAGCAGGTCACGCAGCTGATGCGCGATAGCGAAACCTCCATGGGCGATGCAATCAAGACCCTGGGCGGCGCGCGATAAACGCACCGCGAAAGGCGACGAGTGATGAAAACGGCAGAAATCTCCAGCCTGGCTGAACGCAAGATGGGCGACATGGCCGCCGCTCTCAGGCAGCATTGCCGCCCAGAAGCGCTCGTTGCCCATGGCGGAAGGGTCAAGACTATAGCGGCTGGCCACTACACCGTGACCGGCCTCTCCCGCCACGTCCGGCTGGGCGAATTCGTCGCCCATCAGAGCGCCAACGGCATCCACCTGGGCGAGGTGGTGCGCGTTGAACCTGATATCATCTATGTTTGCCCCATCGAGCCGGGCGAACCGATTGGCATCGGTGATCTTATTCTCAGGCGCGGAGCCTTCCGGTTGTCGCCTTCCGACAATTGGTGTGGCCGTACGATCAATTCGCTCGGCCAGCCGATCGATGGGCTTGGCCCGCTCGATGTCGGACCGCGCGCACTGTCGATCACCAATACGGCGCCTCCATCGATGACCCGCCAGCGCGTTACCAAGGGGTTCAAGTCCGGCGTCCGCGCAATCGATATCTTTTCGCCTCTGTGCCTCGGCCAGCGGCTTGGCATCTTCGCCGGTTCGGGCGTAGGCAAATCGACACTGCTTTCGATGCTCGCCCGCGCAGATGCGTTCGACAAGGTGGTGATCGCGCTGGTCGGCGAACGCGGCCGCGAAGTGCGTGAGTTTATCGAGGATACGCTGGGCGAAAACATCAAGAAGTCGGTCGCGGTGGTCGCCACTTCAGATGAAAGCCCGATGCTGCGCAAGATGGCGCCGCTGTCGGCGGTGACGATTGCCGAACACTTCCGCGACGAGGGACACAATGTCCTTTTGATCGTCGACAGCGTGACCCGGTTTGCACATGCGATCCGCGAAGTGGCAACTGCATCGGGTGAACCGCCAGTCGCGCGCGGCTATCCGGCATCCGTGTTCACCGAAATGCCGAAATTGCTCGAAAGGGCAGGGCCTGGCCCCGAAGGAACCGGCAGCATCACCGCCATCATTTCCATTCTCGTCGACGGCGACAACCACAACGACCCCATCGCCGATTCGACCCGCGGCATTCTCGACGGCCATATCGTGCTGGATCGTTCGCTCGCCGAAGAGGGGCGCTATCCGCCCATCGACCCATTGGCATCGATATCGCGTCTGGCTCGCAAGGCATGGACGCCGGACGAGGAAAAACTCGTCTCAAGGCTCAAGTCGCTTATCCATCGCTTCGAGGAAACGCGCGATCTTCGACTGATCGGCGGCTATCGGCCAGGCGCCGATCCCGATCTGGACATGGCCGTCAAACAGGTGCCACCGATTTACGAGATTTTGAAGCAGAGCCCCGGCGATCGACCGGCGCGCGATGCATTTGCCGATCTCGCCAATGCGCTCAAGAATGCCAACGCCCAGCAAGGCGTCGCTCCCAACATGATCCGGCAGAGGTGATATGACCGATTTTGATGCGGATGAGCCCGTAGCGGCTCCCAAAAAGCAGAAGGGCGGAAGCTGGTTGACGTCGGATCGCTTCCTGGGCTGGTCAGGCGCCGCCCTGGCATTGACGGCCGCGTTTTTCCCCTGGTACGTGTTTTTCAACGAAGACAAATTCGGCATCGACTTTGCCAAAGCGATCCTGTCGCGCGATCTTCCCGAGCGTGCGGGGCGGCCGATCGTCACCCCGTCGCCGAGTGGCATTAGCGACAACGATGACCTGGCTGCTTTGCCGCGCCCCGAAGAACAGATATTTACCGGCACCATCAAGGACGACGCATCCATGCCGGATGGCGGCAACGCTGATGCTGTGAACCAGCCGTTCCCCACGGAGGCCGTGGACTTCCATCTACTGCATATTGCCCAGGGCAAGGCGATGATCGAGGATAAGAACGGCATCTATATCGTCGCCGTTGGTTCGCTGTTGCCGGACCTGTCCAAGGTCTCTGAAATTGCCGAGCAGCAGGGTGAATGGGTGCTGGTCACCGACAAGGGCGATATCTATGACGCGACCGGCAAGAGGCAACGCTGATCGGCGATACCTGCTTTCTGCCTGACATCAGACATTCAGGATACCAGCCACAGTTGATTTCATTAAATGGCACCTCCGCTTGCGAAAGCGGGGGTGCCATTTGATTCGCGACCATGGCTGTTGAGCCGACGCGTACCTTACGTTGACGTGGCTAAGCGGGCGAAAATCGGTCAAAGCCCTGCATTTCTCGACTATCGAGCATAAATTCTACCTGCCTTGACACCCAATTGCATGGACGAACTCTCGGATAAGTCCCGCGCAAGTTTATCTTTCTAGATTCACGATCAGTCATGAAGACTCATGATCGGTCATGAAGACGGAGAAAAGCATGCAACCAATCCAGCTCTTTGAACTGGCTTCCAAACAGGCGGAATGGCTTACCGTCCGCCAGAGCGTGGTTTCGGGCAACATCGCCAATGCCAACACCCCTGGCTTTCGCGCCAAGGATGTCACGTCTTTCGACCAGATCATGAAAAGCACCGATATTCCGATGCGGGCGACCAATCCGTTGCACTTTGCCGAGACCCCGACTGAAACTTACGTCGTGGAATCGGAAGTCGACAAGGGCGCCGCCTCGCAGCTTTCGGGCAATTCGGTCGATCTCGCCGACGAACTGATGAAATCAGGTTCGGTGAAGCGCGACTACGATCTCAATACCAGCGTCGTCAAAGCCTTCAACAAGATGATGCTGATGACTGTCAGGAAAGGCTAATTCATGGATCCGCTCAGCGCTTCCCTCAAGATTTCCGCGTCGGGACTGTCCACGCAATCGGCGCGTTTGCGCGTCGTTTCGGAAAACCTCGCAAATGCCCGTTCGACGGCTGACACACCCGGCGCCGATCCCTACCAGCGCAAGACGATTTCCTTTTCTGACACGATCGACCGTTCAAGCGGCGTCGCCACTGTCGAGATCAAGCGCATCGGCGTGGACCGTACCCCTTTCCAGACCGAATTCGATCCTGGCAACCCGGCAGCCGACGGCAACGGCGTGGTCAAGTATCCGAATGTCAACATCCTGGTCGAAATGGCCGACATGCGGGAAGCAAACCGGTCCTACGAAGCAAACCTCCAGTCGATTCGTCAGACCCGTGATCTGATCACCTCGACGATTGATCTCCTGAGGTCGTGATAATGATCGATGCAATCAACTCACTGAACGCGGCTTCGCTCGCCTCGGAAATGCGCAAGGCCGCAGAAACCGAGGGGACGAATCCGGCTGCCAGCGCGCAGGTCGACGACGCCGGCGCCAGCTTCGCCAGCTTCATGTCGTCGATGGCCACCACATTCTCCGACAACCTCAAGGATGCCGAGAAAAAATCGATGGACGGCATGATGGGCAAGGCCGGCGTACGCGAAGTTGTCGAATCCGTCATGACTGCGGACCAGACCCTGCAGACCGCGATGGCCTTCCGGGACAAGATAGTCTCGGCCTATCTTGAAGTCATCAAGATGCCAATCTGAGGACAGAACATGAGAGCTCTTGCCATAGCCGCCACGGGCATGAATGCCCAACAGACCAATCTTGAGGTCATTGCCAACAACATCGCCAACATCAACACCACCGGCTACAAGCGTGCGAAGGCGGAATTTTCCGACCTGATCTACCAGACCGACCGGGCGGCAGGTGTTCCCAACCGCGCTAACCAGGCAGTCGTGCCCGAAGGCGTCAACATCGGCCTCGGCGTCAAGACGGCGGCCGTGCGGAACCTGCACACCCAAGGTGATCTGGTTTCCACCGGCAACTCGTTCGACATGGCAATCATTGGCCGCGGCTTCTTCCAGATCGAATCCACCGACGGTTCGACGCTCTATACGCGAGATGGCGCCTTCAACAAGAATGCCGACGGCGAACTCGTCACGATCGACGGCTACAGGGTCATCCCCAACATCACGGTGCCGACCGATGCGACCGAAATCAGCATCAATCGTTCCGGTCAGGTATTTGCGCGGATCGGCAAGGAGTCGGAACTGCAGGAGTTGGGCCAGCTGCAGGTGGCCAACTTCGTCAACGAAGCCGGCCTGAAGGAACTGGGCGACAACCTCTTCCAGCAGACTCCCGCGTCCGGCGATCCGATCGTCGGCGCCCCCGATGATCCGGCATTCGGATACATCCAGCAGGGCTATCTCGAAGGTTCCAACGTCGATCCGGTCAAGGAAATCACCGAGCTGATCTCGGCGCAGCGCGCCTACGAGATGAACTCGAAGGTGATCACTACGGCCGACGAAATGGCCGCCACTGTCAGCAAGAACATGAGATGATGAAAGGCAGGCAAACATGATGTTTGGCTTCCAGCATTCGAAGAAACTGAAGAGGGTGGCCGTGCTGGCCGCCCTGCCGCTCATTTGCCTGTTTTCGGGGCAAGTGAAAGCCGAAGAGCTCGGCGTCGCGGTGGTTCCCACCCAGATCATCTATCCGGGCGAGGCGGTCGAGGCCGACAAGCTCGAGAGCGTGGACGTAACCAACCCGAACCTGCTGGACGGGTACGCGCGCAAGGTATCGGAAATCGAAGGGTTGATCTCGACACGCACCCTGCTGCCGGGCCGCACGATCATGGTCTCGGCGCTTCGCGAGCCTTACACGGTCCGGCGTGGCGACAAGATCATTCTGGTCTACGACAATGACGGCCTGCGCATCACCGCGTCCGGCACGCCGCTCGCCGATGCGATCACCGGCGCACTGATCAAGGCACGTAACACCGATACCGGGGTCATCATCTCCGGCACGGTAATGGCCGATGGTTCCTTACTGGTAGCGCAGAAATGAAGAAATTCCTGAATGTTCTCCTGGCCGTCGCCGTCCTTGTCGGATGCCAGCCGCAAGTTGGCCAGGCGGCTGCGACCGCCCGCATCAAGGATGTGGCGTCGCTGCAGGCCGGACGAGACAACCAGCTGATCGGCTACGGTCTGGTCGTCGGCTTGCAAGGCTCGGGTGACAACCTGCGGTCGTCGCCGTTTACCGAGCAGTCGCTGCGCGCCATGTTGCAGAATCTCGGCATCTCGACCCAGGGCGGTGAAAATCGCTCCAAGAACATTGCAGCCGTCATGGTCACGGCATCGCTTCCGCCATTTGCAAGCCCCGGCAGCCGCATGGATGTGTCGGTCAGCTCGCTCGGCGATGCAACCTCCTTGCGCGGCGGCACGTTGGTGATGACCTCGCTGACCGGCGCTGACGGGCAGATCTATGCGGTCGCGCAGGGCGCGATCATCGTTTCAGGTTTTTCGGCAACAGGGGATGCGGCCCAGTTGACGCAAGGCGTGACGACAGCGGGCCGCGTGCCCAACGGCGCGATTATCGAGCGCCCGCTGCCGTCGCGTTTCAAGGATTCCGTCAATCTGGTGCTCCAGTTGCGCAATCCCGATTTTTCCACGGCTGTCCGGATGTCGGATGCTGTCAATGCATTTTCACGCGACACTTATGGCGCGCCGATCGCCACCATCAACGATTCCCAGGAAGTGGTGATTGAAAAGCCGAAGCGCGCCGATCTCGCCCGCTTGATGGCCGAAATCGAAAATCTGGTCATCGAGACGGATACGCCGGCCAAGGTTGTCGTCAACGAACGCACCGGCACGATCGTCATTGGCGCGGATGTCCGCATCTCCGAAGTCGCCGTCAGCTACGGCACGCTCACCGTTCAGGTCAGCGAAAATCCGATGGTGGTCCAGCCCCTGCCGTTTACCGACGGTGTGACAGCTGTTCAACCGCAGACCGACATCATCGCCCAGCAGGCTTCGAGCAAGGTCGCCATCCTCAAGGGTTCGGACCTCAAGACGCTTGTCTCTGGTCTCAACAGCATCGGTGTCAAGCCGGACGGCATTATCGCCATCCTTCAGGGCATCAAGTCGGCCGGCGCGCTGCAAGCGGAGCTCGTATTGCAATGATCAATCGTCCTGTTTTCAATCATGGCTTCATCCGTATCGCTGTTGCGGCGTTGACCTGCATCGCGGTGGCGCCGATTTCCGGAGCGCTCGCCGAGGACAAGCCCAAGCCCGTCGTCAAGACTGCGCGCGAGGAGATCAAGGCGTTTTGCGGCAACATTGCCGATTCGGCGCGCGACCAGCGCTATTTGTTGCAGAAGTCCGAACTCGAGAAGTTGCAGGGCCAGGTGGATGAGCGCATTGCCGTTCTGGAAAAGCGCAAGACGGAATACGAAGAGTGGCTGAAGAAGCGTAACGACTTCCTCAAGCAGGCCGAAGGCGGGCTGGTCGACATCTACAAGAAGATGAAGCCCGATGCCGCAGCCCTCCAGCTGGAACAGCTCGAGCCGATACTGGCATCGGCGATCATCATGAAGCTGCCGCCGCGTCAATCGAGCCTGATTCTCTCGGAAATGGAATCCAAGAAGGCCGCGATGGTGGCCGCGGTCATGTCATCGGCAGGCGATCGCAATTCCGCCAACCGCACTAAGGCAAGGAACCCGTCATGAAGACAAAATTGACAGCGTTGACGACGGTGTTGTTGCTTGCCAGCTGCTCGCAGCAGGCGGTGAAGGAGATCGGCAAGGCGCCCGTGATGAGCCCCATCGGCACCGGCCTGCAGTATACGCAGACCAGCCAGATGTCGCTCTACCCCAAGCAGCCTGCGCAGACGTCAACCGGCTATTCGCTGTGGAGCGACCAGAAGGCGGCCCTGTTCAAGGATGCCCGCGCATACGAGATTGGTGACATTCTCACCGTCATCATCGACATCGACGATCAGGCCAAGTTCGACAACACGACCGACCGCAGCCGCGAAAGCAACTGGAGCAAGAACTTCGGGCTGAATGGCGATGACAGCCACAACAGCGTTGGCCTGTCGGCAGATATCGAGCAGGGCTCGAAGACCTCCACCAAGGGGGATGGCTCGATCGAACGCAAGGAAAAGCTGACGCTGCAGGTCGCGGTGGTGGTGACCGGCAAGCTCGACAACGGCAATGTGCTGATCTCGGGCTCGCAGGAAGTGCGCGTCAATCAGGAACTGCGCGTGCTCAATCTTGCCGGTATCGCCCGGCCGCTGGACGTGGACGCCAATAACAAGATATCCTACGAGAAGATTGCCGAAGCGCGCATCTCCTATGGCGGTCGTGGACGCCTGTCCGAGGTGCAGAACGCCCCTGTAGGCCAACAGTTCCTCGATATTTTCTCTCCGCTCTGATGTCGTTTGATGTAATGCCGGTGAACCATGGTTGATACTGTCGATATTGAGTCGCCCAAGAAGAAGTCCGCGCTGGTGATGACCATCGCGGCCGTGGCGGTCGTGACGGCGGTCGCCGGGGCTGGCGGCTGGTTTCTGGGCGGAATGCTGGCCCCGGCAATCGAAGCGGCCGACAAGGCTGCCGAAAAGGCAAAGGCAGAGGCTGCCGGTGAGGGCGGCGCTACCAAGTCCGAAGACGGGTTGCCGCGCATCTCCACGGAAGAAAACGGCGTCGTGCAGCTTGAGCCGATCACCACCAACCTGTCCTTTCCGGCAGATCGCTGGATACGGCTGGAGGTGGCGTTGCTGTTCAAGGAGAAGCCGGATGTCAGACTGGCCGAATCCATCCATCAGGACATTCTCGTCTATCTCCGCACGGTAACCCTGCAACAGATCGAGGGGCCACGGGGCTTCCAGTACCTGAAGGAAGATCTGGAAGAGCGGGCAGACGTAATTTCCGAAGGCAAGATCTCCAAAATACTGTTCAGGAGTTTCGTAATCGAATGAGCCGCCACCTATCCAGGCACCTGTTGTCCTTCGCCACCGCCCTTGCAATCGCGGCGGTCGCGGGACTGGCGCATGCTCAGACGACAACGCCAGATATCCTGAACACGCCGATCAGCGGTTCGGTGGCGAGCTGGATCATCCGGACCTTCGGTCTGCTGACCATCCTGTCGGTGGCACCCGGCATTCTGGTCATGGTCACCAGTTTCCCGCGTTTCATCATCGCGTTTTCGATCCTGCGATCCGGCATGGGGCTGGCGTCGACGCCATCAAACATGATCCTGACCAGTCTGGCGCTGTTCATGACCTTCTTCGTCATGTCGCCGACATTGGAAAAGGCGTGGAAGGATGGCGCCCAGCCGCTGCTGGCCGAGCAGATCACCGAAACCGAAGCGCTGAACCGGATTGCCGTGCCGTTCCGCGACTTCATGGCCGCCAACACGCGCGACAAGGACCTCAAGCTGTTTGCCGATATCGCGGCAGAGAAGGGCCAACCGGCGGTGACCAACGGCCAGGTCGATCTTCGCGTGCTTGTTCCGGCTTTCATGATTTCGGAAATCCGCCGGGGTTTTGAGATCGGCTTTCTCATCGTGCTGCCGTTCCTCGTCATCGACCTGATCGTGGCGACCATCACCATGGCCATGGGCATGATGATGCTGCCGCCAACCTCCATTTCACTGCCCTTCAAGATCCTGTTCTTCGTGCTCATCGACGGCTGGAACCTGCTGGTCGGCAGCCTCGTCAGATCGTTCACCTGAAGACTCCAAGGTCGCGTTAACGTTTCAACGCGACACATCTTAACCATCTATTTTAATTGATGATTATCCATCAAACCCGGTCGCCCTGAAGGCGGCCGGGTTTGTTAAGTTGTTGGCAATGTATCGGCCGCAATAGTGCCCTCACACGACGAACGGTTCTCAAGAAAACGACGGGAACCGAGTGGCATGAAGCCGAGACGCCGTGACCGGTAAGAGCTTTCGAACCCGGCATGTCCCTACTTTTTGTAACGCGTAAAAGGGACGTCCCCAATGACTTCTATCATGACCAACACTTCCGCAATGTCGGCACTCGCTACGCTGCGTTCTATCAACCAGGACATGGAAACCACCCAGGACCGCATTTCGTCGGGCTTCCGCGTCGGCAGCGCGTCGGACAATGCGGCTTACTGGTCGATCGCCACCACCATGCGTTCGGACAATAAGGCTCTCGGCACTGTGCAGGACGCCCTCGGCCTCGGTGCAGCCAAGGCCGACGTCGCCTACACCGCGATGAACTCCGCGATCTCGGTCGTCGATGAAATCAAGGCAAAGTTCGTTGCCGCTTCGGAGCCGGGCGTTGACCGCGCCAAGGTAGACAAGGAAATCAAGGAACTGCAGAACCAGCTCGTGAGCATTGCCAAGTCGGCATCGTTCTCCGGCGAGAACTGGGTTGCACACGATGCCAACAACACCGCCGGTGCCAAGGAAATCGTTGGCTCCTTCAACCGTGACGGCCAGGGCAATGTCAGCCTGACGACGCTCTCGTTCGACACCACCAAGAGCTCGCTGATCAACTTCGATCCCGCCCAAACTGATGGCTTTGCGGTGGAGCAACTCGATGTGGCCGGCGATGGTGGCTCTCTGCTCTCCGGTCTGCTGATCGGTAACGAGTATGTCACTGATAAGACAACGGCTACGCCGGTTGACTTCCAGAAGTCCCTCCTGACGATCGCTACGGACGGCCTCGACAGCAAGCAGATGGCCGGCGCAATCAGCGCTGTCGACGTTATTCTTCAGAAAATGACGGACTCTGCTGCCGATCTCGGCGCACTCAACAGCCGCATCGGCCTGCAGAGCGACTTCGTTGCCGATCTCAGCGACTCGATCGAAAAGGGCATCGGCAAGCTCGTCGATGCCGACATGAACGAAGAGTCGACCCGCCTCAAGGCTCTGCAGACGCAGCAGCAGCTTGGTATCCAGGCACTGTCGATCGCCAATTCGGCTTCGCAGAACATCCTGTCGCTTTTCCGCTAAGCGTAGACTGCAACTTAGTAGCCTTATCGAGGCCGCCCGGATTTTCCGGGCGGCTTTTTCACGTTTTTCGTAGCTTGCGCCAAACTTGCTAAGTTTCACGGTAAATTATCAAGCGCATTCAATGTTCTTTAACCATATCGGTGTTTATTGATCCTCATTGAAGCGTCGGGTTGGCCAGAAGATTGGCTGACAAGCATGAAGCCTACCGCCGTTGCCGGTTTGAAAATCCCGGAATGTCCCTTTCATTTTTCTCGTATTACGAGGGGCACTACACCAATGACGAGCATTCTTACAAACACTGCTGCCATGGCAGCGCTTGGCACTCTCCGTTCGATCGCCGACAACATGGAAACGACGCAGAACCGCGTTTCCTCCGGCTTCCGCGTCGAAACCGCTAGCGACAACGCCGCTTACTGGTCGATCGCCACCACCATGCGTTCCGACAACAAGGCGCTTGGCGCCGTCAAGGACGCCCTCGGCCTCGGCGCTGCCAAGACCGACGTTGCCTACACTGCAATGAACAGCTCGATCTCCGTCGTCGATGAAATCAAGGCCAAGCTGGTTGCTGCTTCCGAGCCGGGCGTCGACAAGAGCAAGATCCAGAAGGAAATCACCGAACTGCAGAACCAGTTGGTTTCCATCGCGAAATCCGCTTCGTTCTCAGGTGAAAACTGGGTCTATCACGACGTTGTTAACAACACGCCTGCCCAAAAAGAGGTTGTTGGTTCCTTTAACCGCGATGCGGGCGGCAATGTCAGCGTCACTACACTAAAGTTTGATACAAACAAGAGCTCTTTGATCAACGAAGATCTAAGCGACCCGACTGGTTATTTCGATCAGCAGATCGTTTCTGACGATCCCGTCAACAACAGCACCGTGAGCTGGCTTTCGGCAAAAATGGCTTACCAAGAGCCCGATGGCGCCGGCGCTTTTAACGACAAGGCGCTGACCTATTCCGTCCTAAACATGGACATTTCGACGAAGAGCCTTGCCGAAATGCGGGAAGCCATCAGCGGCGTTGATTTTGTTCTTCAGCACATGACGGACGCGGCCGCCGATCTCGGCGCGCTTAACAGCCGCATCACTCTGCAGGAAGACTTCGTCGAAGACCTGACCGACTCGATCGAAAAGGGCGTTGGCAAACTCGTTGACGCAGACATGAACGAAGAGTCGACCCGCCTCAAGGCCCTGCAGACCCAGCAGCAGCTCGGCATCCAGGCGCTGTCGATCGCCAACTCGAATTCCGAGAACGTGCTGTCGCTGTTCCGTTAACAGCGAATCACATCGCAACAAGATTGAAAACCGCCGGCTGCATCGCAGCCGGCGGTTTTCGCGTATATGGAATTTGCATCCGGCATATGCTGCGTTGCCTGCTTCGGGGTTCTCGGAGCCGCGCTATTTCATTGAAAACATTGCACGAAACGCCTGAGAAATTCCCGGACGCCTAAAATTTAAGGCATTGATAATAAACAATAATCAATGGTTAAATTTCGCGGGCAATTAACCATTGATTAACCATCCCTGTTTAAATATCCTTAACGAATGGCAGGTTGTCGCCCAGGGCAAAGAGTGGCGACGACGCGCATGATGCACCACTGCTGTTGCCGGTACGAAGGTCCGGAATGTCCGCGAAACTCCTTCTAGGGCAATACCCATGACAAGCATAATGACCAATGCAGCTGCGATGGCAGCGCTGCAAACCCTTCGCGACATCAACGGAAAGATGGAAACGACGCAGCAGCGGGTCTCCTCGGGCTACCGGGTCGAGACCGCAGCCGACAATGCCGCTTACTGGTCGATCGCCACCACGATGCGTTCGGACAACAAGGCACTGGGAACCGTGCAGGATGCCCTCGGTCTCGGCGCGGCCAAGACCGACACGGCTTACACCGGTCTTTCTTCCGCCATCGATGTCATTTCCGAAATCAAGGCCAAGCTGGTCGCGGCCCGCGAGCCTGGTGTCGACAAGCTGAAGATCAACAAGGAACTTGAGGAACTCAAGAACCAGCTTCAGTCCATCGCAGAATCCGCGTCGTTCTCGGGAGAGAACTGGCTCTTCAACGACACCGGAGCGCCGCCGGCAGTTGTCGAGATGGTCGGCTCCTTCAATCGCGCCTCCGATGGTTCAGTGGCGGTGGAAACGCTTGAATTCGATACCACGACCTCGACCCTCATCGACACCAATGATGCCCAGGACGGCGTTTTGACGCGTGGTATCGACGTGGATATCGACGACGGCGCTGGCGGCACGACCACGATGACCTACTTCCTGATCGACGCACAATCGGCTTCGGGTGCCAGCGGTGGCGGAACTCCCACTGAAATCGTACTGGACACAGTGACCACGGGCTTCGAACTCGATGGCATGATTTCGGTCGTCGATGGTATTCTAGGCACGTTGACCAACTCGGCCGCCACGCTGGGTTCCATCAACACCCGCATCGAAATGCAGGACGAATTCGTCTCCACGCTCATGGACGTGATCGACAAGGGTGTCGGACGACTGGTCGATGCCGACATGAACGAGGAATCCACCAGGCTGAAGGCGCTGCAGACCCAGCAGCAGCTCGGCATCCAGTCCTTGTCGATCGCCAATTCCAACGCAGAAAACATCCTGCAGCTGTTCAAGTAAGCATTGTCGGGGCGCATTTCCGGGCAAGTTGATCTTGCGCCCCAACCGGATGGATCGGGCATGTTCAGCCGCCATAGCTGGGCATGCCGGACTGGTTCGCATTCCGTCGCGCTGCGGTCATTGGCGCGGTTTCGGAACGTTGGGCCGCGTTATTGCCCTGATGCGGCCCAACACATTCATTCTCGCGCAAGTTTGCGCATCTAGCCTGTAGAAAATGTACCGTATTTCCGGCTCGCGTCGGCAATCCATATTCAGGCTCTAGTTTCGGCGGCTTTGCAATGAATGCCATGTTAGCCAAGTATCTCAAGGATTTCAGTGTGCCCGCGGCGATAGAACCCGCACATGGCAACATACTGGAAAGCCTGGATGGCTCCCCCTTCGGCGATATCGATTTCGACACCGATCCGGAACCCGCAATCGACATCGAGGCGGAACGCCGAGAGGCCTACGAAGAGGGGCATCGAGCCGCCACCGAGTTGTTGGAAGCCCGGCATGCAGACGAAATGGCCGCATTGCGCCAAGCCCAGTCCGACGAACTTGCCGCCATCCAGGCTATTCATGAAAATGAAGTGGTGGGCATGGTCCACACCCGCTTTCACGAGATGACGCAGGTTCTGTCGCAAACACTGGCCGATCAGACGCTTCAGGTTCTGCTGCCGGTGTTCAACAAGGAACTGGCAAGTCTGGCCGTAGCGACACTCGGTGCGACGGTCAGGGAAGCACTCCGGGAAGCTGATATCAGCACCGTCATCGTGCGCGGTTCGGCAGAGCTTTTTGCCGCGCTCAAGCCGCTGCTCGATGCGGATGGAATTGACAGTCGCTTCATAGAACAGGCATCGCAGGATTTGACCGTGGAAATCAATGAAACAGTGTTGGCCACCCGCCTGGGCACATGGGCCCAGACGCTCTCCGAGGTGACAGGATGAGCGAAGCCGAAAGCCACCATCACGGCAAAAATGAAATCATCATCGTAAAACGCCACAGGGGCGGTCATGAAGGATCCCACGGCGGCGCCTGGAAGATTGCCTATGCTGACTTCATGACGGCAATGATGGCGTTCTTCCTCATCATGTGGCTGGTCAATGCCGCCAATGAGGAGACCAAGGCCGCCGTTGCCAGCTATTTCAACCCGATCAAGTTGACCGATCCGTCACCGGCCGAGAAGGGTTTGAAAAAGCCCGCCAAGGAGGCCGACGGCGAGAACGAGCAGGAGAAGTCCACATCCCAAGGCAGTGAAAAATCGCCTGGGACCGCAGCCGACTCGGGCAAGGATAAAAGCGCGACCGTGGGCGAGGAGATCAAGTACTCCGAGGCCGACTATTTCGAGAATCCCTACTCGGTGATCGCGGAAATTGCCCAGGAGACCGATGACAAGGCCAATGTCAGCGCCAAGGGTGACGGCGGCGCGCAGAATGCCGGCCCTGGCACCGGTGCCGAGGGCGGCGAGGCGTTTCGCGATCCCTTCGATCCGGATTTCTGGACGCAGCAGGTGGAAGTGTCGCGCACGACAGCTGCCAGCGCCGATCGGCCGGTCGAAATCTCCGGCCTGCCGGGCGATGGCATGGTTGTCGATGCCGAAGACCCGAAGACCGTGTTTACCGGCGATGCCAAGTCGGGTGACTTGAAAAGCGGCGAGAAGAATTCTGGCGACCTGAATGCGGGCGAGGGGCTAACCAACAAGGACGGCACTACCGATCACGCGATGAAGGAGCAAGGTGTTACCGAGAAGACCGACAACGGCAAGACGGACAAGGACAAGAACGGTATCGCTGACAAGGACAAGCTTGCCGACAAGGACCGGGACGGCAAAACCGAATTCGATAAGAGCGGTCTTTCGGAAGCGGAGTTCAAGAAGCTCACCGAGGACCGGAAGGCCGCCAAGGCGCTCGAGGCCGAACTCAAGAAGGACTTGAAGGGTAGGATCGGACTTCTGGCTGAGGGGTTGGTCGTCATGCCGGCCGAGGGCGGTCTGCTGATCAGCATCAGCGACCAGATCAAGACGCCGATGTTCCGTATCGGCTCGTCGATACCGACGCGCGAGACGGTCGTTGCCATGGCCAGGATCGGCGAACTGCTCAAGTCGCGCAAGGGACAGATCGCGATCCGTGGTCATACTGATGCGCGCCCCTACAAGACCAAGAACTACGACAATTGGCGGCTGTCGGCTGATCGCGCTCAAAGTGCATATTTCATGCTCAAGAGCGCAGGTGTGGCAGAAAACCGTATCTCGCAGATCTCGGGCTTTGCCGACCATCGCCTGAGATTTCCGGCCAAGCCGCTGGACGAAGGCAATCGTCGCATCGAGATCCTCATCCAGGCGGACGAGGGGTGAGCATGCGTGGAAATATCGCCCGCTTCGGTCTGACATTGGCGCTTGGCCTGCTTGCAGCATCGCCGGTGCCGTCGGCGGAGCGTAGCGCCGAAGCGGCGGCACCTTTCCGGATGGTCCGCAGCCTGCAGAACATCCAGGACTCGGTCATCAACGGCGACCTCAATGCGGTGGAGATGCAGCGTTTTCTGCTCGGCGAAATTGACCGCCGGCTTCGCACGGCGGAGATGCTTGTATTCGAGGATCCCCGCAATGTGGATGCGGCGCTGATTTACGCGATGAGCGGTGGCAACCCGGAGACGCTGGATATCCTGGCCGATCGCGACGTCGCGGGCAGATTCGACAACCGTGTGACCAGCATCCTGCGCCGATATCTGTCCGGCAAGGGTGGCACGGCAGTCAAGCAGTTGCAGGAAGTCGTTCCTGAATACCGCAACACGCCGATCGGCCCTTATCTCGAACTGATCGGTGCGAACGCGCTGATGGAGAAGGATCCCGAAGCGGCTCTCAGGTTCTTTGACTGGGCACGCGTGGAAGCGCCGGGGTCGATTGTCGAGGAAGCTGCTCTCCGGCGATCCCTCAATATTACGTCGCACAAGGGCGACACCGCACGTGCGTTGCCTTTCGCGCGCCGCTATGCCCGCCGTTACATGGCTTCGCCTTATGCGTCGCAGTTCGCCGATACTTTTGTCAGCCTGGCGCTGGATCATCAGGAAGCGCTGCCGCCCGAAGAAATCAGCTCGGTGTTGTCTCTGGTCGAAGGCAAGCGCCAGCGCGAGATCTATTTGCGCCTGGCGCGCCGCGCCGCCATTAACGGAAACAGGACGTTGACGGAATTCGCCTCGGCCGAAGCACGCAAGCTTTCCACTAAGGAAGACACGTCGCAACTGGCGCTCGCCGAGCTCTACACCGGCATCGTCAATATCTCGGGGGATGGCGTCAACGAGATTCTGAACCGTCTCGCCGAAATACCGGATCAGGAGCTGACCCCTAAAGATCGGTTCCTGAGGGATGCTGCGCGGGTGGTGGCGGAAGAGGTCACCGAGGTACCCGGCGGCGATAGCCTGACGCAAGTCAAGCGCGATATGGTCGACAAAGAATACAGGGACAGGATGTCCGAGCTCAGCCTTGATGCTGGCAAGACTGCATCCACGGCGCGGGTCAACGCGGCCGCCGATGGTCAGAATGACCAGCAGGATGCACAACAGGAAACACGCAGGCAAGCACTCGATCTGCGCATCGAGAAAGTGGAGAACTTCGTCAGTTCCAGCCGCTCCAGGCTCCGGGATGTCGACGCACTTCTCTCGGGGGAAAGCAATTGACGGCGATAGATCAATCGGCAATCGACCTGGCACCAGTCCGCGGCGCAAAAGCCAATGGCGGGCGCAACCATGCGCCGGGCTTCGGCAAGGACGACAAGGGTGCGAAAAGCTTCGACGATCTGGTCGCGCAGCTGGAGCAGAAGCTTGGCGATGGAGTTTCCGAAGACAAGGACATCGAAGCGCTTCTGCCAGCGATTGACGCGACAGCAGAAGAGGGCGCAACCACGAAGGAACAGCCTTCGCGGATACGGCTCAGTAACTTCGATCGCTTGCTGAGAAGCGAACAGGCTACGGACAACCGGCAGGCCCCGCAAAACGAAAAGGTAGCGCCCACCGATGGCATGGTGCGAAAGAAGGCTGACCTGCAGAAGCTCGCGGAGCGGGATGCAGCTTCGTCATCGTCGGACAAGGCCGAAAGCGCTTCCGAGCAGTTGACCGATCTACTCGACCTAACCGCGGATACTGTAGCCGATAAGGCTTCGACCCCGCACAAGGCCAGCAATGCGAAATCCGAACCCGAGCCCAAGACAGAGGCGGCGGACGCAAAGCCGGACCACCACGACAACGCGGTCGCCGATGCGTTGAAGGCGGTAACGCTCGTAGCGGAAAATGTCGCAGTTGCGACCCCGACTCGAGCGACTGCGACCAACGATGCTCCCAAGGACGAGGGCAATGACACGGTCAGACTCGTCTCGGCTGATTGTAAGGGCCGGCCTGTCGATATTGCTTTGCCTGAGATACACGGTGATGACGAGGCAAACTCTGCATCCGCCAGTAGCAAGGTGGATCTGGTAACCGTGCTCGATGCCCGACGCTATCTTGGTTTCGAGACCCAGAACAACGCCGATACATTGGCGCGAGCCATCAAAGGTGACAGCACCTGGACCGAAGCCATGCGTGGCGCACAATCGATGCATCCCGCCGGCGGCGCTCACACCGCAACTACGGTCAACACGCTGAAGCTACAGATGAATCCCGATCACCTCGGCCCCATGATAGCGTCGCTGAGGCTGAAGGGCGACGAGTTGTCGGTCGAAGTTCGGGTCGAGACTGTCGAAGCCTACCGGCAGCTCAGCAATGACCAGGACGTCATCGTAAAGGCCTTGAAGGATCAGGGGTTTGCGATCGACCAGGTAACCATCCAGCTCAGCGCCGCCGATAAGAATTCCGAGCCCGGACAAGACCGGGGCAACCAGGCATCAGGCGGGCAAGACCTGCGTGACAGCCAGGGACAGAATGCTAAACAGCGTGAAGAAAATGCACGGCGGGCCGGAAATCAGGGTGAGTGGCATGGCAGCGAGCAGAGTGGTGCCCAAAGCGATTCCAGCGATGCTGCTGACGGCGGTGCTTCTGGTAACCTTTACCTCTGACGCTGATGCTTCGGCCGGAATCTGCGAACGCGAGATTTCTGCAGCAGCCATGAAATACGGCGTCCCCGAAGGCATCCTGTACTCGGTGGGGTTGACGGAGACTGGAAGGCGGGGGTCGCTTCAACCATGGTCGCTGAATATTGAGGGAAAGGCGGTTTTCGCCGTTTCTCAAGATGAGGCTCTCGGTCGTTTCGAGGATGCGCGAAGGGGTGGCGCGGAGCTGATCGACCTAGGCTGCATGCAGATAAATCATCGCTATCATGGCGATCGTTTCAGCAGTGTTGCAGAAATGTTGAATCCACGTAGAAACGTGGAATATGCAGCGAAATTTCTTGCTCAGCTGCATGCGAAGCATGTTACGTGGACCATGGCAGTGGCTCGATATCATGCGGGCCCCAACAATGATCCGGCGCAAAAAAGATACGTATGCCGCGTCATTTCAAATCTGGTTGCGACCGGTTACGGCAACTGGACGCCCGAAGCGAAAACCTTCTGCAGCAATTGAATATCTCCAAAACGTCAGGTTGAATCCCCGATAGATTCTTTGTGGCGACAATGTGGAGCCGGCAGAGAGTCAAGAGGCCGGAATCCGACCATTAACCATGTGTTAACTTTTGGATTCGGAAAATAGTGCTGAGGAATATTTTACCCACTACATGTAGATCAAATCGCATCGAAATGGTTAATCAACTATTAATACGTACCCATCAGAACGTCTAGTTGTCGCTGAGTCCCGCGATTCGTACTCATAGCCGTATTGGTTCACTACACTGATTCGGAGGCGGCTGATGATCGTGGTGGTAGACGAGAGAACACTCGTAAAAGATGGATATACTTCGCTTTTTTACCGGGAAGGTGTGCCCTCCACGGGCTTCGATCCCAGTGAATTCGGGGAGTGGGTAAACACGGCGGCGGACACGGATATCGATGCCGTGGAAGCCTTTTTGATTGGGCAGTCGGAGCTCTCTCTGGAGCTTCCGAAAGCCATACGGGACAGGAGCCAGGCACCGGTAATAGCGGTCTCTGATTCGCCCTCCCTCGAAATGACACTTGCATTCTTTGATTGTGGTGTGGACGACGTTGTCCGCAAGCCCGTGCATCCCAGGGAAATCCTGGCGCGGGCGGCGGCCATTCGCCGGCGCTATCGCGTGGCAAACAATTTCACGGATATCGGCACGGTCAGGGTGTTCTCTGATGGTCGCGATCCGGAGATCGCCGGCGAAGTGTTCGCTTTGCCGCGTCGCGAGCGTCGTATCCTTGAATATTTGGTCTCGAACCGCGGGCGGCGCGTTTCCAAAACCCAGATATTCAATGCGATTTACGGGATCTTCGATGAAGATGTCGAGGAGAACGTGGTCGAGAGCCACATCTCCAAATTGCGCAAGAAGCTGCGGAAGCGCCTGGGCTTTGACCCGATCGATTCCAAGCGCTTCCTTGGTTACTGCATCGATTGGCAGTAGCCGCACCGACGCGTGCACCGCAGGCTCTGGCATGGCTATCAGTTGATTTTCTGTAAGTCGCAAAGTTTCACGCAAGGCACGTGTCCTACTCTGAGACAAATACGGAAACGAGGATCCGACATGAGCCTTTACGGTATGATGAGAACCGGCTCGTCAGGCATGAATGCCCAGGCGAGCCGATTGAGCACGGTTGCTGACAACATCGCAAACGCCAGCACGAATGGATACAAGGCGGCATCGACTGAATTTTCTTCGCTGCTGCTGCCGTCTGTCTCGGGCAATTACAATTCCGGCGCGGTATCGACAGATATCCGCTATGGCATCAGCCAGCAGGGTGCCTTGCAATACACCTCGTCATCGACGGATCTTGCAATCAGCGGCAACGGCTTTTTTGTCGTCCAGGACGCGAGCGGCGTTCCCTATATGACGCGTGCCGGCGGGTTTGTGCCGAATGCGGCGGGAGAACTGGTCAATGCCGGCGGCTACAAGCTGCTTGGCTATCCCTATACTGCCAGCGCTCCGGCGCCGGTCGTCAATGGCTTTGACGGTCTCGTTCCAGTCAAAGTCGGCACCGATTCGCTCGTGGCGAAGCCGACGACACACGCCACTTTCAGTGCCAATCTCGATGCAGGCACTGTTATTCCGGCCGCGCCCGGGCCGTTGCCGTCTAGCAATGACCCGAACGCTGAATTCACGCACAAGAGCTCGCTCAAGACGTACGATACGCTTGGCAATGAAGTTCTGCTCGACATGTATTACACCAAGACCGCTGACAATACATGGGAGCTCTCGGTTTTCGATGCGGCTGGGCGCGATCCTGCGTCTGGTGGCTTCCCGTATGCTAATGCCTCATTGTTGGACGCGCCCATGGAGTTCGATCCGTCGACTGGCAAACTCGTCGACCCTACCACTGGCGTCTTCACCCTCGCTGCAGGCTTCATCTCCAACATGGAAGATGTGACGATCGACATGTCGAAGATGACGCAGCTCTCGTACGATTATTCCGTGCAGGATGCGGACGTCAACGGCAATGCGCCGAGCGAAGTCGAGAAGGTTCAGGTGTCAGGCGACGGAACCGTCTATGCGCAATACGAAAACGGCGACCTCGTCCCGATTTATCGTCTTGCCATGGCAACCGTTCAGAGCCCGGACGAGCTGCGTGTCATTTCCGGCAACGTCTACGCCCAGAGCGTGGATTCCGGTGTTGTCGTACTCGGCTTCCCAGGCAATTCCGGTTTCGGTGAAATCGTTTCTGGCGCTCTCGAAAACTCAACGGTCGACCTCGCGTCCGAACTGACGACGATGATTGAGTCCCAGAGAACCTATACTGCAAATTCAAAAGTATTTCAGACCGGCTCAGATCTGATGGACGTTCTCGTCAATCTGAAGCGGTAGTGAATTTTAGAAAGGGCGCGCTATGTCGCTATCTTCTGCCATCAGTACGGCACAAACAATTTTCTCCAATACCGGGCTGCAGAGCGCGGCATTGTCAAAGAACATTGCGAATGCATCCAACCCGGACTACGCGCGCCGGGTTGGAGTTCTGACGATTGATTCGGCAGGTGGCCAGCAGCTTTCGATTCAGCGCACCTATGACAATGGCCTGGTCAAGCAGACCATGTATTCGACGGCGGAGTCGTCGGCTCAGGAAACGCTCCAGCAAAAGCTGGAGCGTATTCGCTCGTTGCTCGGCGGCAATGACTATGAAACATCGCCGTCTACCTATATTGCGACGCTGCGGGACAATCTGCAGGCCTATGCCACCAAGCCGAATGAATCGACGCTGGCATCGACGGTGATCTCGAGTGCCAAGGACGTATCCAATTCGCTGAACTCGATTTCGTCGGAGATCCAGTCCATGCGCGGCTCGATCGACCAGGAGATTCAGGACAAGCTCGAGGAGTTGAGGGGGCTGCTCAAGCAGTTCGAGAACGTCAACAACGCCATCAAGGCGGGGACTGCCACCGGTTCGGATGTCAATAACGAACTGGATATGCGCGAACGCTACCTCAAGGATATTTCCAAGATCGTAGGGATTCGCTCGTTTACCCGTGGCGACAACGACATGGTGCTTTACACCAGCGACGGCACGATGCTGTTCGACGTCAATGCCCGCGATATCATGTTTACCCCGAATGCGGCGTTTGACGCGGCGACACTGGGCAATCCGGTGATCATCGACGGCGTGACGATGACGGCAGGCGTGAACGGCAATACGACCGGACGCGGCTCGCTGCAGGCCCTGTTGCAGGTACGTGACGATATTATCCCGACCTACCAGACGCAGCTGGACGAGACGGCGCGCGGGCTGATCGAGATCTTTGCCCAGCAGGATCAATCCGCATCCGGTTTGGATCCGCTGCCCGGCCTATTCACCTGGAAGGGTTATGCTGCCGGCGATTCCCTGCCGGCGTCCGGCTCGCTGACCGGTGGCCTTGCATCCCTGATCAAGGTCAACGACAGTCTCGTCAAGAGCCTCACCGGGGGTAATCCGACGCTCCTGCGTGACGGCGGATACGACGTCGATGGGCTGGGTGTGGCCGATGCGGCCTATCTGGGCAATACGAGCAATGATGCGAGCTACTCGCAGATCCTCGATGCTTTGGTTGGCAACTTCGAAACCGACATCGCCTTCGACACTGGTGCCATGCTCGATACCAGCACCACGATCGCAGATTTTTCGACTGGGTCGGTCGGTTGGCTGGAGCAGTATATTTCAGAGAGCTCCAAGGCATCCGACAACAAAGCCGCGCAATTGGCGCGGGTAACAGAAGCGCTTTCCAATACCACCGGCGTAAGCCTGGACGAGGAGATGTCGCTGATGCTTGATCTCGAACAAAGCTACAAGGCGTCCAGCAAACTGGTCAGTGCGGTCGATCAGATGATCGATTCGCTGCTGCAGGCTGTCTAAGGTTTACTGACGATGAAAACCTCTTTTATTTCGAACCTTTCCGTACAGTCGGCAATGCGCTCGACGATCAATCAGATCCAGGGTGAGTTGATTGATGCGCAGAGAGAAGTAGTCTCCGGGCGCCACAGCAATCTCGGTGAAGTTCTCGGTGCGACGACGTCGCGAAGCTTGAACCTGCATCGTGACCTGTCGATGATGAACAACCTGCTTTCCACCAATTCGGTGGTGACGCAGCGTTTGTCCTCCACCCAGATGGCCATGGAGACGATCTCCAATGCGGCTCAGACCGGGCTGAATACGTTTGTGGCGCTGGCCGGTTCAACCGACAGTACCCAGCTTGGAACCGCAGTGCAAACGCTGACTGACGTCATGGACCAGTTCACGACCGCGGCAAACACGTCGGTCAATGGCGAATATGTGCTTGCGGGCATCAACACCGATGTAAAGCCGGTCGCCAACTTCCTGAAGGATGAAGGCGGCTTGAGGACAGACATTCAAGGATGGATCGCGTCCTTGGGTTCGCCGATTGCAGCCGCCGACATGGAGACTTTCCTGACGACGGTTATCGAGCCGATGTTTCTCGATCCATCTTCTCCTGACTACAAATGGGCAACGTGGTCGAGCGCGTCCGATACGCCGGTCACCAGCCGCATTTCCAAGACCGAGGTCGTGCAGACATCGACGACGACGAATGCCGATGGCTTCCGCTACCTGGCAATGGCGTCTGTTGTCGGCATCGAATTGCTGAACCAGGAAATGAGTGTCGAAACCCGACGGGTGGTCAGCGACTGGGCTATCGGCAAGATGGGTCAGGCGATCAATGGTGTGAATGCCGAACGCAGTCAACTCGGGCTGTCGGAAAATCGCGTCGCCATCGCCAACGAGACGCTTCAGGCGCAGATCGACATCATCAAGCTCAACCTCGACGATCTCGAAGGGGTTGATGTCTATGCGGCGTCGACACGCATCACCGCGCTGACGAACCAGATGGAAATTTCCTACAATCTCACTGCAAGAATTTCGCAGTTGAGCCTGGTAAACGAGCTCTAGTAGGAGTTTCATTCGGATAAATTGCTGAAATACCGCAATAAATTCGAAATCTCCGAAGTAGAATGCTGAAGCGTAAGCCTGGGTTCAGGCACATGGATTAGGCTTCAGGAATGACCGGAATATGAGGGACTGAATGTACCAGTTTTCCTACGCAGAAATCATGGCGGATGATGTCGCCGGTTCGCGTGACCGAGAGAAACAAGTCTTGGACCGAGCTGTCGAGCTGTTGCGCTTGGCAATGCAGAACGGGCGGGAATCGCGTGAAGCGGTTGAAGCCCTATACTATACGCGTCGCGTCTGGATCGCCTTCATTGACGATCTGCGCAATCCCGAAAATCAATTGCCTGCCAACTTGAGGGCCGACCTGATTTCGATCGGTGTCTGGGTGCTCAAGGAAACAGATCGGATTCGCTTGCGCCAGTCCGAGAATTTCAAGGGCATCGCAGACATTATAACCATCATCAGGGATGGACTGAAATGAAGAGCACTTTGCGAATTTCGCTAAAATCCGGTGAGCGGATTTTCATAAACGGAGCCGTTCTGCGAGTGGATCGCAAGGTTGCTGTCGAGTTTCTCAACGACGTCACTTTTCTGCTCGAGAACCACGTTCTGCAGCCCGAGGGCGCTACCACGCCGCTCAAGCAGCTCTATTTCATCGTGCAGATGATGCTGATCAATCCGGAAGGCGCCGAGCAATCCAAGGCCATGTTCAAGCGGTCGATTGCGTTGCTTCTGGCAAGCTTCCAGCATGACGAGATCCTGGCCGAGCTGAAGCGCATTGACGCTGTCGTGACATCGGGCCGTCCCTTCGATGCGCTGAAGGCCATTCGCGGTCTCTATGCACTGGAAGAGCAGATCCTTGCTGCCCACGAAATCACGCCGGCAGCGCGTGAAAGCATGCGCAGGGAGATGGCTCCATGGCAATGATCAGCCCATTGATGTTTACGGGCGCGGCGGGGACGGCGGCCACAAACAATACGCAGGACACGCCCAAGACGGCGTCGACCAAGGACACCAGCACAGCGACGCTGAATTACGATAGCTTCCTGAAGCTGCTCATTGCGCAAATGAAGAACCAGGACCCGACCGATCCTGTTGACGCCAGCGAGCAGATGTCGCAGCTTGCATCGTTTTCGAATGTCGAGCAATCTATCAAGACGAATGCGCATCTCGAAAGCCTGATCCAGGAAACGACGCTGTCACAAGCGACCTCGCTTATCGGCAAGGAAGTCACAAGCGTCGACGGCAAGACGTCAGGTATCGTCGCATCGGTCGAGATCAATGCTGATGGATTGACGGCCACGCTTGACAACGGCAAGACTGTGGTGATCCAGACAGGCATCACGGTTGGTACGAAGCCCGTCAAGGGTGACAAGGACGACGCCGCAAGCTGACGGCGAATAGAGAAAAGTGAGGGCCTTCGATGAACGAGGCTGACGCGCTTGACATGGTTCAGGCAGCAATCTGGACGGTACTCGCGGCCTCGGGCCCGGCCGTTCTTGCGGCGATGATCGTCGGCGTCACCGTCGCGCTTCTCCAGGCCCTCACACAGGTTCAGGAAATCACCCTGACCTTCGTCCCGAAGATCTTGGCGGTGCTTGCCGCCGTTGCCATTTCCGCGCCGTTCATCGGCTCGCAGATGTCCATCTTCACCAACATGATTTTCTCCCGCGTCCAGAGCGGGTTTTAGCTGCGTCCAATTTCGCAGCCGCACCCTTCGCACAAGTTTCAAAAGCTAGTTTCGCCTCGGCGCGAGTTCCAGCGCTTGTAATACGGCTCATGAAGAGGCGGGTGTTTTATGGCGGATGTGCAATCCCTAGTCGTTCCTAAAGTTGCGCCGAAAGGCCGCGACATTGGTTTTGCCGTCGGCATTATCATTATCCTTGCGGCGCTGTTTCTGCCGATTCCGCCGTTTCTGATCGACCTCGGGCTTGCATTTTCGATTTCCTTCTCAGTGCTGATCCTGATGGTGGCACTGTGGATTCAGAAGCCGCTGGATTTTTCATCCTTCCCGACGATTCTGCTGATTGCCACGATGCTGCGGCTGTCGCTGAACATTGCGACGACGCGCGTCATCCTCAGCCACGGCAATGAAGGCCATGAAGCGGCGGGGCACGTTATCGCCGGTTTTGCCGGCCTGGTAATGTCCGGTGACTTCGTCATCGGTCTGATCGTCTTCCTGATCCTGATCGTCGTCAATTTTATCGTCATCACCAAGGGTGCGACGCGTATTGCCGAAGTCGGTGCCCGCTTCACCCTCGATGCCATCCCGGGCAAGCAGATGTCGATCGACGCCGATCTTTCGGCAGGCATGATCGACGAAGGGGAAGCGCGCCGCCGCCGTAAGGAGCTGGAGGACGAAAGCTCGTTCTTCGGTGCCATGGACGGTGCCTCCAAGTTCGTTCGCGGCGACGCGGTCGCGGGCCTTCTGATCACCGCCATCAACATCTTTGGCGGCATCATCATCGGCTACTTCCGCCATGGAATGGAGATCGGTGAAGCCGCCGATGTTTTCGTCAAGCTTTCGGTCGGTGACGGTCTGGTTTCGCAGATCCCGGCACTGATCATCTCACTTGCCGCCGGTCTGTTGGTCTCGCGTGGTGGCCAGACCGGCACGACCGACAAGGCTGTGGTTGACCAGCTTGCGGGCTATCCCCGCGCGTTGGGAATGTCCGCAGGTCTTGTCTTCGTACTCGCGGTCATGCCGGGTCTTCCGTTCTTTCCCTTTGCGACCCTTGGTGCCGTGATGGCTTTCGCAAGCTGGGCAATTCCCCGTCGTCTTGAGGCCGAAAACCAGGCCAAGCGCCAGGTCGAGGAACAGAAGAAGGCGGCCGAGGTCAAAGCCGACGACAAGGACTCAGTCAAGCAGGCGTTGAAAACGCCGGAGATCGAGTTGTCACTTGGCAAGCAAGTCTCGACCCGGCTGCTCGGCGCGCATCAGGAACTGGCGTTCCGCGTCGGCAAGATGCGCAAGAAATTCGCCAGCCAATACGGTTTCGTGGTGCCCGAGATCAAGGTGGCCGACGAGTTGGGCATTGCCGACAAGTCCTACCAGATCCGCATTCACGGCACGACCATAGCTTCCAACGTACTGCGCGTCGGCGAAGTGCTCGTCATCACTGGTGGCGGCAGGAAGCCGTCGGTTCCGGGCGACGAGGTTCGCGAACCAGCGTTTGGCATGCCGGCCGTTTCCGTGGTCGAAACATTCACGGAAGAGCTCAAGCGGGAAGGCTTCCATCCGATCGACAACGTGTCTGTGGTGCTGACGCATCTGAGCGAGGTCATCAGGAACAATCTGCCCCAGCTGCTGTCCTATAAGGATGTGAAGATCCTGATCGATCGGCTCGACCCCGAATACAAGAAGCTCGCCGACGAGATCTGCACGACCCATATGTCCTATTCCGGTCTGCAGGCCGTGCTGAAGCTCCTGCTGGCCGAACGGGTGTCGATCCGCAACCTGCACCTCATTCTCGAAGCGGTGGCTGAACTCGCCCCGCATGTCCGCAAGACCGAGCAGATCGTCGAGCATGTTCGTGTACGAATGTCCCAGCAAATCTGCGGCGACCTGTCCGATAATGGTCTGTTGCGCGTGCTTCGCCTCGGCAACAAATGGGATATGGTGTTCCATCAGGCCATCAAGCGCGATGCCAAGGGTGAGATCGTCGAGTTCGATATCGATCCGCGGCTTCTCGAGGAATTCTCCGAACAGGCGACGAAGGTCGTCCGCGAATACCTGGACCGTGGCGTTCCCTTCGTGCTGGTCACGTCGCCGGAGACACGCTCCTACGTGAGGATGATCGTCGAACGGCTATTTGCGACCCTGCCGGTGCTTTCGCATGTCGAACTCGCCAAGGGCATCGAAATCAAGATTCTCGGAACAATTTCATGATTCAGGATCCGGAGGGCATGCTGTTGGCGCTGATCCTGGCTTTCTGCCGGATCGGTGGCTGCATCATGGTGCTGCCGGGATTTTCGACGGCGCGCGTGCCCGTCAACATTCGTCTGATGATGGCTCTGACGATCTCCCTGGCGATGATGCCGCTGATGTGGGACAGCCTCTATCCGAAGGTCAGCGGCGGCACGCCAGACTATGTGCTGATGATCGGCATTGAAACGGTCACCGGCGTTGTGCTTGGCCTGGTTACGCGCTTCTATGCGCTCGGACTGCAGTTCCTGGGCACCGTGGTCACGATGATGATCGGCCTCAACACGCCGCCGGCGGGCGATGTTCTCGAAGATACCAGCGAAGGCCAGCTGACGAACCTGCTGACTTTTGCCGGCTTGATGGTGTTGTTCATGCTGGATTTTCACCATCAGGTGTTTCTGGCGGTTGCCGAATCCTATCGGACATGGCCGCCCGGTGGGGCGTTCGACTCCCAGAAGGCGCTCGTGACGCTTGTCGATACGTTGGCGATGACATTCACCATCATGCTCAGGCTCGCAAGCCCGTTCATCCTGTTCAACGTCCTGTTCAATGTGGCGATCGGCTTCATCAACAAGCTCGCCCCCATCGTGCCGGTCTACTTCATCTCCACGCCCTATCAGGTGATGGGGGGAATGCTCCTATTCTATTTCGGTGTGACCTCCATGCTGTCGCTGTTCGCCGACGCTTTCGGGACGGTATTCCGATGAGATCGACATGGTGAAGCAGAGCAGGTCGCAAAAGCTGACGCGGCTGGTGAAGGTGCAGCGCCATCTCGAGCACATGGCGGAAAACGAGCTCGCAGCAACGACGCAGGCCCGCGCCGAAGTTCAGGAAAATCTCGTCGCAGTGGTCGACGCGATTGGCTCGCTTGAGCCGATCCATCAGATCTTCGCGGGGCTCTATTCCAGCCAGATCAGCCGTCTTACGGCTAAGGACCAACATCTGCACACGATGCAGCAGATCCATGAAAACCGCATGCTGCGCGAAAAGGCCAAGGGCGACCGGCTGGAAGAGAACGCGCAGGAGGCCCGTGAACTCGAAAACCGCGAGGCCGACGACGCGGCGATCTACGACCTGATCGATCAGCGGATGGCCGCAAACGGCAAGTCCGATCCTGTATGAACTTGTGTTTTCGATGCAGCACCAGCCACGGTCAAGCTTAACCGGCGATGATCTGAAATCAGTTCAAATGCGTCTATTGCGGCGGTAATCCCATGGCTATCAACCCACCTACCGATATCGTCTCCGATGTCTTGAAGGCAGCAGATCCTTCCACGATGGAAGTTGCGCGCGCGCGCTTGAATGCAGGGCAAGCCGCCATGCAGGCGCAGAGGCTCGCCAGCAGCGACGCATCCTTCGATGCCGCTGTCGCTCGCGAACACATACGTTCCAATGCCCACCTGAATTCCGCCGACCGCAAGGAGATTCCTGAAAGCTATCGCAAGTTCGAGGGCATGGTTCTTTCCAGCATGCTCAAATCGATGATGCCCGATAGCGAAGAGATCTATGGCAAGGGCGCGACCGGAGAGATCTGGAAGGGCATGATGGCTGAGCAACTCGGCAACGAGATGTCGAAAAATGGCGGCATCGGCATCGCCGAAAAGCTGACAGAGGGCGGCGCGACGCGAACGCGCACCAAGGAAGCTGCGGAAGCCAATCGATCCGATCGCCTGCATATGGCGACACAGGTGATCGAGGAAAACCAGATGCGTGCGCTCGACAAGTTCCTGCCTGTCGATCGCAAGGACAAGAAGGCCTGATCTCCTTTCGGATCTTATGAAGTGTCGCCAGGACTGACGGAGAAGATGAAATGACCACAGCCGTAAACGAAGAGAATTTCAGGGACGTGCGGTTGAAGACGGTTCTAGGTCGCCTGGAGCTGATCATCGACAACGAGAACGATCGGATCGGCAAGGACCAGATGTTCGACATCAAGACGTCGAACGCCCACAAGAGCCGTTGCTTGTACGAACTGACGATGCTCTGCAGGGACACCGGGCCGGACGAATTCCCGACCGGCTTTTCATCGCAGATGAAATTTCTCAAACAGAAGCTGTTGCTCAATGCCCGCAAGCTTGAAGCGCACCTGAATGCTGTCCGTACCGTGACGGACATATTGCGTACCGCCGCCCAGGAAAACGAAGGCGACGGCACCTATACCCAGGAACAATTCCGCTACGCCGAGATCTGATAAACCATGCTGAAGCTCATTCTCACCGGCGTCTGGGTGGCGGTCGTCACCCTGGGATCGGTCTACTTTTCGATCGAGATGTCGAAGGCGCCGGACCCTGCCGATGAGGAAGCCAAGAAAAAGGCGGTGCAGGAACTGGTGCGCGGCGAGGTTGTCACCTTCCCGGTCATCGGGGATGGCCATGTGGAAGGCTATTTCCTGACGCGTACCTCCTACATCGTCGACAAGACCAAGATCGCTGAGATTACACTGCCGATCGACGCCCTGCTGACGGATGAGCTCTACACGGCACTGGTTGGCGATCGGGTGATCCGCGTCGAGGAAAACGGCCAGTTCGACCTGAAGGCATTCCGCGAGCGCATCAAGACTGCGCTCAACAAGCGCCTCGGTTCCGACGCCATCCTGGATATCGTCGTGGAGCAGGTCGATTACCTCTCGAAGGAGGATATCCGCACCAGCATGTCGCAGAAGCAGGTCACCATCAAAAGCGGCAAGAAGCTGGTTGCCGAGCAGGTCCCAGGCGATGGCGCCGCCCAGCCTTCGGCCGCTGCAGGTCATTAACGATTTCGCAGGATACGGGCGATCAGGAACCTCTTCGGCGGCTGATCGCCCCGTTCGTCCCGTTACGGGACAATCAATTTGGCGCACCCGTTTCGCAACGAAACGAAAGCCGGACCTTTTTGTGTCGGCACTGCGGCGCAAACACCTTTTCGCGTGAAGATTCCCGAAGTAGCGCTCGCTATTTTTTGGATGCGATTTCCTCCAATTCCTTGAAAAATCATCGTTTTCAGATGTCCGGTTAATGACCGGTAAACGTCAGATTATGCTTTTGATTGAATGACTTAAAGGCGGTTTCAGGGCCGCTTGCTAACTACTCCTCCAAGGGTCTCAAAACGTCATACGGTTTCAACCGCTCTCACCGGCGGCACGGGATTTGCTGTGTCTTGTTTCGAAGGCCGCGGCTCGCAAGCAAGCAGCCGGCTGGGATGACGGGAGTAGTCGGGAATGAACATTGTATCCAATATGGCCGTATTCAGCTCGCAGCGGGAGGTGTTCGGCCTGCCCGTATGTGATCTGGATTGGTCGGAAGCATTCAGCTTCGTCAGTGCGCTTGCAGATGTTCCGATTGGCCAGACCGTCATTTCATTCCTGAATGCTCACAACGCCAACATCATGCTGAAGGATCCCGACTACCGGGAGACGCTCGAGCGGCATCTGGTGCTTCCCGACGGCATCGGCGTCGATCTCGCCTCGCTGGCAGCATTCGGCAAGACGTTTCCCGCCAACCTCAACGGCACGGATTTCGTGCCTGCGCTTTTGACCTATATGACGACGCCGAAGCGCATAGGGATGGTCGGTGCCAAGCCCGAAGTGCTGCGCCGTGCGCGTGCTGCCTTCGAGGCACATGCCCCTTGGCATGAATTCATCGCCGTCAGCGATGGCTATTTCGGCGAGGAGAACTCCGCCGAGCTTGCTAAGGAAATCACCCGGCACAAGCTCGACATCCTGTTGGTGGCGATGGGCACACCCAGGCAGGAAAAATGGATCGACCGCTATATCCGTCCCGAGCATGCGAGGCTGGTGATCGGCGTTGGCGCATTGTTCGATTTCGTCGGTGGCGAAGTCCCGCGTGCACCCGAACACCTTCGCCGTCTTCGGGTGGAATGGCTGTTCCGCTTCATGCAGGAGCCGCGCCGCCTTGCCGCGCGCTACTTTGTTGGCGGGCCGCGCTTTGTCGGCCACATACTTGCCAACAGGGCGTCTTACCATTTGGGGACGTTGAAGCGCGCGCTGTCATAGCTGCAGCACGCTTTTAGTGTGATCCGGAGCTGTTCAATCCGCTGGCGTTAACCTTTTGTTAGCCATGGGGTTCTAGATTTTGGGTCGGTCGGCAGCGACCGGCGCGTGATTGCGGTGTGTTCCGGTCCGCTTCAAACCCAAGAGCTCGATGGACTGCGCCGATGCCCCCACGCCCGCTTCTCGACTATCTCTCCGATTTCGATCCGCAGGACGAACCTGCAGAACCGGCGACCTATTCGGCGGATGATCTGAGAAAACGTCTGCAGGAGCTCGAAAGCCGTCTGTCGGCAGCAACTCGCCACCCCGAGCCGGAACAGGAAGAAACTGGTTTCTCATCGCAGATCGAAGCGATCCTCAAACGGCGAAACGGCCTTGCTGCCGAGGCCGTGGAAAGACCTGTCGCTCCCAGAACCCCGCCGGTCGCGCGCATTCCCATGCAGGCGCCGCCGCTTGCGCATCAATTGCCTGAGATCTCCGGCGATTTCGCAAAATTCATCGAGGCCGTCCATCTCGTCGGTCAGGCCGCAGAGCGCTTTCTCGGGCAGCCTGGGTCGATACCGGCGCTCGAACAGCAGCCGGTTCCGGTTCGCTCTGTCCAGAACGGCGCCGATTTCGCTGCCACCATGGTGCAGATGGTGACGGCGTTCCGGCAGATGACGACGGAACTGTCGTCGCTGACGCAGGAGCTCCGCCATAAGCAGCCTCACGAAGAGCCTCGTATGCCCGAGCTCGCCTCGCGCCGTATCAGCCGCGAGGACGCCGAGCTGTATCGCTTGCAGGACGATCTCGACGAGTTGCGCGAGAGACTTGCTTCGGTCACCCGCCGGCGCAGCCGCAACCCCTATTGATCTCTCTTATTTCTCTCAATACACCTTGTTGAACGCGCCCTTGAGGGGCGTGAAAAGACAATTGCATGTTTCGGTCCGGGGATAGGATCGGTCCAATAAGAGCAAAGCGGAGGAACTACGGGTGGCATCGGTAATCAATGGGACGGAAGCGGCAGCAGCCGTCATCGAGAAGGTCAAGTCGTCTGCCCAGGCGCTTGAAGCAGAAGCAGGTGTCGTGACCGGTCTTGCGGTCGTTATCGTCGGCACCGATCCCGCCAGCCAGGCTTATGTCGGCTCGAAGAGCAAGATGGCCAAGGATTGCGGCTTCAAGTCTGTACAGCACTCGCTTCCGGAGGAAACCACCCAGCAGGAGCTGCTGGCGCTTGTCGCACAGCTCAATGCCGATACGAGCATTCATGGCATCCTAGTGCAGCTGCCGCTGCCGAAGCATCTCGATTCAGAGCCTGTGATCCAGTCGATCCTGCCGGAGAAGGATGTCGACGGCCTGCATGTCGTCAATGCCGGCAAGCTGGCGACCGGAGACATCGATACCGGCCTGATTTCCTGCACGCCCGCTGGTGCACTCATTCTGGTGCGCAATGTCCGCGGCGAAGACCTGTCGGGCCTCAGCGCCGTCGTGATTGGCCGTTCCAACCTGTTCGGCAAGCCGATGGGGCAATTGCTGCTTTCGCGCAATGCCACCGTCACGATGGCGCATTCGCGCACCAAGGATCTCGCCAAGGTCTGCGCTGGCGCTGATATTCTCGTTGCCGCCGTCGGCCGCCCGGAAATGGTCAAAGGCGATTGGGTCAAGCCCGGCGCGACCGTCATCGATGTCGGTATCAACCGCGTTGCCGCACCGGAAAAGGGTGAGGGCAAGCACAAGCTCGTGGGCGATTGCGATTTTGCATCCTGCGAGCCGGTGGCGGGCGCCATTACGCCGGTGCCGAAGGGCGTGGGGCCGATGACGATTGCCATGCTGATGGCCAACACGGTGATTGCCGCCTACCGCAAGGCTGGAAAGACCGCGCCGAAATTCTGATTTCACTCTGTCGGAGGGAATCGCTTGCTGTAAAATTCGCCGTCTCACCAGTTTGGGTGAGGCGGCGAATTTTGTTTCGCGCTACGCATTGGTCCGTTGGTTTACGAGATCTTGTGATGCTTGAATTCTTCTTACTGTTGTGGGGACTACCTGCGGCCGTTGGCATGAGCCTGACCTATCGTGAAAGCTATTTTGCCGGAGACGGTTATTTCAGCCGGCGACTGTTGCCCGGCTTTGTTGCCTGCCTGTTCTGGCCGTTGTCACTGCCTGTCGCGGCCTTGCTTGCCTGGCGGCGCAGTGGTCAAGCCGTTGTCGGCAGGGCGGACCTATGAGGGCGGCAGAGATGCCTCCCATGCTGCCCGCTGTATTGACATGACGGCCAGATCGACGCGAACCCCGTCCGGCCGCGTACCGGCTTTCTCCAGTACGCCCTCGTCCGAGAAACCCAGCAATTGATAGACATGGCGTGCTCGGGTGTTGTCTGGCACCACGCGCAGCCATAGCCGTTGCGTCTGGGTATTTTCAAAGACGAATGCCATGACCGCGCGCAGGAACTGCTTGCCCACGCCCATGCCAGGCGTTTTGACGATGAGCCTGTTGATCAGCACCAGCCCATTCCCCTTCTCAAAGCCGCTCAGGGCGGCAAAGGCGATAGGCCTGCCATTGTCGCTGTCAGCCACGAGGTAGCGGAAATTGCGATCGGTGATGTTGCGGAAATGCTGGTCCGCTTCCCACCGCCCGACCAGCAACTCGTAGCCGGGCTGCCGCTCGATCTGCATGATGGCGGAAATGTCGGTGACGATGGCACGGCGGATATCGGTGGACGGCGCGTTCTGCATGGTCGGCCCGAAGGAGTATGCTGGCGGCCTTCGGCGCCAGCGAAGACCCCATTCTACATGTCTATCGCTGTCTGGCCAGCCATTCCGGTCTGAGGATCGACATGACCGCGAGGTCGGTTCGGCTTCCGTCAGGCAGTTCGTAGGCTTGCCGGAAAACGCCCTCGCGCACGAAGCCACTCTGCTCGTAGACATGGCGGGCGCGGTCGTTGGTGATGATGTGATCGAGCCACAACCTGTGGGCGGGCGTATTGGTAAATACCCAGCCGATGACTTCCCTGAGAAAAGGTTTGCCGAAGCCGGAGCCCGGCGTGAGTACGGCAAGCCGTTTTAGCAGGATATTGCCCTGCGGATTTTCGAGATCGCGCAATATGGCAATTCCGGCAATCGCGCCGTCATCAGTCAGGCCCGCCAGATAGGCGTAGTCCGTATCGTCTATCACCCGGGCATGGAATTCAGCGGAGGACCGCCCGACGAGATGCTCGAATCCGGGCTGCCGCTCGATCTCCATGAAGGCAGTTATGTCTGGCGGACCGGCGCGTCTGATGGTCACCATGAGCGGATCAGAACAGCACGCTGCCGCCCTGATCGGCGGCGCCTGCATTCTGCCTGAAGATGGCGAACAGCTCGCGGCCCATACCGTACTCGTTGTCCGACAGATCGGCCTCGATGGCGATCCGTGCGTCAAAGATATCGGCATCCATCAGGACGTCGATCGTGCCCTTGGTCGCGTCGAGCCTGATCATGTCGCCGTCGCGGATCTTGGCGATAGCTCCGCCATCCTTGGCCTCGGGCGTCACATGGATTGCCGCCGGCACTTTTCCGGAAGCGCCCGACATGCGGCCGTCCGTCAGCAGTGCCACGCGCTGGCCGCGATCCTGCAGGATGCCGAGCACGGTGGTCAGCTTGTGCAGTTCCGGCATGCCGTTCGCCTTCGGCCCCTGGAACCGCACGACCGCGATAAAGTCGCCGGTCAGTTCGCCATTCTTGAAGGCGTTGTTGAGCCCGGCCTGGTCGTGAAACACCTTGGCCGGCGCTTCGATGACATGGCGTTCCGGCTTGACGGCGGAGATCTTGATGACGCCGGTGCCGATGTTGCCCTTGAGCATCTTCAGACCGCCGGATGCCTGGAAGGGCGCTTCGATGGTGCTCAGTACCTTGGCATCGCCACTTTGTGCAGGGACCGGCTTGCGTACCACGGCGCCATTTTCGCCGAGTCCCGCTTCCACGGTGTAAGCCGATAAGCCCTGACCGAATACGGTGCGGACGTCGTCGTGTAGCAGGCCCTGCTTCAGCAGTTCGCGGATCAGGAAGCCTATGCCACCCGCCGCATTGAAGTGGTTCACGTCGGCCAGACCGTTGGGGTAGACGCGCGCCAGGAGTGGGATCGCGTCGGAAAGATCCGAAATATCCTGCCAGGTCAGATGAATGCCGGCCGCGCGCGCGATCGCCACCAGATGCAGCGTGTGATTGGTCGAGCCGCCGGTGGCATGCAGGCCGATCACCCCGTTGACGACGGAACGTTCGTCAATCATCTCGCCGGCAGGCGTAAACTCGTTGCCCATGGCAGTTATCGCCAGTGCTCGCTTGGCGGCTTCCTTGGTCAGCGCATCGCGTAGCGGCGTGCCCGGATTGATGAAGGAGGAGCCGGGCATGTGAAAGCCCATGATCTCCATCAGCATCTGGTTGGAATTGGCCGTACCGTAGAAGGTGCATGTGCCGGGACCATGATAGGATTTGGACTCGGCCTCGAGCAGCGCATCACGGCCGACCTTGCCTTCGGCAAAGAGTTGGCGCACGCGCGCCTTCTCGTCGTTGGGCAGGCCCGATGTCATCGGTCCGGCGGGCACGAACACGGCCGGCAGGTGGCCGAATGTCAGCGCCGCAATTGCAAGACCGGGGACGATCTTGTCGCAGACGCCGAGATAGACCACCGAGTCGAACATGTTGTGCGACAGGCCGACGCCTGCCGCCATGGCGATCAGGTCGCGCGAAAACAGCGATAGCTCCATGCCAGGCTGGCCCTGGGTAACGCCGTCGCACATTGCCGGCACGCCGCCCGCCACCTGAGCGACACCACCGGCTTCCCGAGCGGCTTCCCGGATCAGCGCAGGATAGGTCTCGTAGGGCTGGTGGGCCGAGAGCATGTCGTTATAGGCGGTGATGATGCCCAGATTGGGAACGCGGTCGCCTGCCAACATGCCCTTCTCGGAGGGGGAACAGACGGCAAATCCATGCGCGAGGTTTCCGCACGACAGGACCGAGCGATGCGGACCCTTTGTTGCCGCTTCGCGTACGCGGCCGAGATAGGCTTCACGCGAGGGTTTGGATCGTTCCACGAGACGAGCGGTGATGGCCGCGATTTTCTTGTCGGCTGCCATGGCGGTTCCTTTCTATGTCGTGCCGCTGGGGAGGGCGCGGCACAGGTGGCGCCCAAACATTTCGGGATCTTTAGGGCGCCCAGTAAATCTCGGTATCCGACGATGCCGTCGCGATGACGCGGCCGATCGGCAACGTGCTGTCCTTGCCTTCCGACAGCGCGCGGTCGATGACAGGCTTCTTGGATTGGCTTTCGATATGCAGGATGAGCAGGCGCGCATCCTGCAGAGCCGAGAAGGTGAAGGTCAGACGCGGCTCGCCAGCCCCTTCGGCTTCCATCGTGATGACGCCGCGCGGAGTGGCCGGGTCGAGCGCCATCTGTAGGTTGCTGCCGCCAGGAAAGAACGAAGCGGTGTGGCCATCGCCACCCATGCCGAGCACGACCACATCGAAGGGTCGGCAGAGATCCACGGTCGCCGCTGTCGCCAGTCGTGCGGCATCCTCAGCCGTCGCTCCGTCATGGTAGAGCGGGACGAAACGGGCTTCTGCGGCCTTGCCCTGCAATAGCCCCGCAGACACCAGCGCATGGTTCGATCGCTCGTTGCTTTCCGGGACGAAACGCTCGTCGACCAGCGTGATCGTCACGCGGCTCCAGTCGAGCGTTGTCGAGGACAGGGCACGAAAGAATGCCTTGGGCGTCGAACCGCCGGAAACGGCGATCGAAGCATGGCCGCGCATTGCGACCGCTTCGGCCAAGGTGCCGGCCACTCGCTCCGCAAGCGTCTCCGCCAGTGCTGCTCCATTGTCGAAAATATTGAACCGGTACGCCATCGACTATCTCGTTCCTGCAAATGTCCCCTTGGGCGGCAAGCGGCTACTCGTGCCAGGTGCGCCCGTCTCGTTCGATCAGGGCGATCGACTGGCTCGGTCCCCAGGTGCCCGAAGTATAGCCCTGGACCGGCTGCGCAGTTTCTTCCCATGCCTTGAGGATCGGATCGACCCAGCGCCATGCGGCTTCCACCTCGTCGCGCCGCATGAACAGCGTCTGGTTCGAGCGGATGACATCGAGCAGCAGGCGCTCATAGGCGTCGGCGTTGCGCGCATCGAAGGCCTCGGCAAAACTCATGTCGAGCGAAACTTCGCGCAGTCGCATGCCGCCCGGGCCGGGGTCCTTGATCATCAGCGATTGCTTGACGCCTTCATCGGGCTGCAGGCGAATGATCAACTGGTTCTGCGAGATACGGCCAGCCGATGCATCGAAAATCGAATGCGGGATGGGCTTGAATGTGATGACGATCTCGGAAACGCGGCTTGCAAGACGCTTGCCGGTGCGGATGTAGAAGGGAACGCCCGCCCAGCGCCAGTTGCTGATCTCGGCCTTGATGGCGACATAGGTCTCGGTATTGGAGACGCCGCCTTCCAGCTCCTCGAGATAGCCCTTGACGGCACCCTTGTCCGAGGCGCCGGCGCGATATTGACCGCGCACGGTCATCTTGTCTGCATTCGTCGCATCGATGCGCTTGAGCGAACGCAGCACCTTGAGCTTTTCGTCACGAACAGCTTCCGCCCCCATCGAAGCCGGTGCTTCCATCGCCACAAGGCAAAGTAGCTGAAGGATATGGTTCTGCACCATGTCGCGCAACGCGCCGGCTTTGTCGTAATAGCCCGCGCGGCCTTCAAGGCCGACGGATTCCGCTACCGTGATCTGCACATGGTCAATATGTGCGGAATTCCACAACGGCTCGTAGAGTGCGTTGGCAAAGCGCAGCGCCATCAGGTTCTGCACCGTCTCCTTGCCGAGATAATGGTCGATACGGAAGATCTGCTCTTCGTGGAAGACCTTGCCGATTGTGTCGTTGAGTTCCAGCGCAGAAGCGAGATCGCGGCCGATCGGCTTTTCCACCACGATGCGGGTGTTCTTGGTGATCAGCTTGTGATCCCTGATCTTTTCACTGATGCTGCCGAAGATTGCCGGACCGACGGCGAGATAGAAGGCACGGACGCGGTCTTTGCCCTCGTTGAGAAGGTCATGCAACGTATCCCAGCCCTTGTCGGATCCGGCATCGACCGAAACGTAGAACAGCCGCGCTGTAAAGCGGGCGATCGCCTCTTCATTGTATTCGCCGGGCTTGAGGAATCTCTTGAGCGCTTCGGTGGCAAATGTCCGGTATTGTTCATGCGTCAGCGCAGCGCGCGAGGCGCCGATGATGCGGGTTGGTTCGGTGAACTGTCCTGCTTCCTGGCGATGATAGAGCGCGGGCAAAAGCTTGCGTTCCGCGAGGTCGCCGGTGCCGCCAAAGACGACGTAGTCAAAGGGATCGACCGGGATGATCTGGCTGCTCATGGAAGTGTCTCTCATATTCGTCGGCGCAGGCATGTCATAATTCAATCGATTTAAAAAAGCCAGTGGCTCCAACCCGGAATATGGACTTTTTCTGATATGTTGCAAGTGCGAACGGCGGGCGCGCAACAGCAAGCGCGCCCGCCGTTGTTCCTATAGTCTGTCGGCGAGCGAAAACCAGGTCAGCGCGAGAAACAGCAGAGGGGCACGGAAACGGGCGCCGCCGGGGAAGGGGGGGACCTTCAACGACCGGAAGAGTTCGAGGTCGGTTGGCTTGCCGGTCAGCATGTCTGCGTAGAGCTTGCCGCAGTAGTTGGCCAGCATGACGCCATGGCCAGAATATCCGCCGATCGTGGTCACATTCGGCATGACTTCACGCACGAAGGGTTCACGCGTCAGCGTTATGCCGACATAGCCGCCCCAGCCATGGGTGAAGGGAATGTCCTTGAGCGCGGGATAGATTTCGCTCACCTGACGGCGAATATGGGTCGTGATGTCGCTCGGGCTTGCCGACGTATAGGCCTCGCGGCCGCCGAACAGCAGCCTGTTGTCCTTGGTCTTACGGAAGTAGCGGACGACAAACCGGGAATCGGCAACTGATTCGCCGCCCGGCAGCACGTCCGGGAAGTTATCCAGCGGCGGAGTGGCGCCGATGAAGGAGCCGATCGGCATGACATGCGCCGCCGTCTTCTTTTCGAGATTGCCGGAATAGGCATTGGTTGCGATCAGTGCCTTGTCGGCGATAATGGTTCCGCGCGGCGTCTCGATCGTGACCTTTCCACCCTCTGAACGAATGGATTTGGCGGCTGTCATCTCATGGATTTTCGCCCCGGATCGGGCGGCGACCCGCGCAAGCCCGACCAGCAGCTTCATCGGATGGATATGGCCGGTTTCCTTGTCGTAGATGCCGAAGTGAAACCGCGACGAGCCAACCCGCGCGGCGGTTTCCTCGCGCTCCATGAAATGCTGATGCGGATAATTGTAGCGCTCGGCGGCTATGACGGGACTTTCGCGGAAAGCCTTTTCGTAACGCGGCTTGTGGGCCACCACCATATGGCCCTTCACATAGTCGATGTCGATGTTTTCAGCGGCGGCAAATCCGATCAGGTTTGCTTTGGCCCGCTCGCCCATTTCGAACATCGCCTTAGAGGTCTCGTAGCCCAGATGATCTTCGTATTCTTCAGGCCAGGACCGTTGGCCGGTGCCGAGCTGGCCGCCGTTGCGGCCCGAGCCGCCGTCGCCGAAGCGGTTGGCATCGATCAGTACGACATCGACGCCGGCGCGCGCGAGATGACAAGCTGCCTGCAGGCCCGTGAACCCGCCGCCAATGATGGCGACGCTGGTCTTCACCGAGCCGTCGAGGGGAGGGTATTCCGGTCGCTCGCCGACCGAGGATTCATACCAGGAAATTCCGGGCGATATCGGGCTCTGCCATGCCATGCCAACACCTTCAAGCTTCAACCCGTCATTCGGGCCTCAACCTGATAGCGCATCTCGCTTGGGGCGAGCAAGCGGGCTCATGAAGCGCTAATATGAGAGTAAAGCGGCCAATTGGGCCGGCCGCGCTACGATTGGCTCGTCGGGGACGACCGTTCACGCGGCCCGGCTGCGGCCGGCCTCATAAGCTGCCTGCTGTTCGCCCAGATTGAAGCGCCCGACGAGTTCCATCAGCATGTCGACTTCTCCGGAGAGCTGGCGGGTTGCTGCGGTGGTTTCCTCGACCATGGCGGCGTTGCGCTGGGTCATCTGGTCCATCTGGTTGACCGAGGCATTGACCTCTGTAAGCGATGTCGACTGTTCGCGGCTCGAAGTGGCGATCAACTCGACATGCCCTGAGATTTCGATGATCTGTCGGGAGATTTCCATCAGCGCGTTGCCGGTTTCGCTAACATAGCGGGAGCCCGTCGCAACCTCGTCTGCCGATTTGCCGATCAGTCCGCCGATCTCCTTGGCGGCCTGGGCCGAGCGCTGGGCGAGTTCGCGCACTTCCTGGGCAACGACTGCGAAACCCTTGCCGGCCTCGCCTGCGCGGGCCGCCTCGACCCCGGCATTGAGAGCCAGCAGGTTTGTCTGGAAAGCGATCGCGTCGATCACATCGATGATCTGGCTGATCTTGTCGGATGCTTCCTTGATGCGGCCCATTGCCGAGATTGCGTTCTGGACGATTGCGGAGGAATTGTCGGCATTCTTCTTGGCGTTGGTCACGATCTCCTTGGTTTCGGCGGCGCGTCCCGAGGAAGTCTTGACCGTGGCGGTGATTTCCTCAACTGCGGCAGCGGTCTCTTCCAGGGATGCCGCCTGCTGTTCGGTGCGCTTCGAAAGGTCTTCGGCGGCGTCGGCCATCTGCCGGCCGTTGTCCTGGATCAGTCCGGAGGCGTCGCGGATTTCGAACAGCGTGTTGCGCAAGCCCGCCACCGAACTGTTGAAATCGTCGCGCAACGTGTCGAGGTGGCCGGCGAACGGGGTGTCGATGGTAAAGCGCAATTCGCCTTGCGCGAGATTGCGCAGACCCTGTGCCAGCGCGTCGACCGCAAACTGGATCTGGCGGGCGCTTTCCTGCTTGTCCTGCTCGTTGCGTTCGCGCTCGGCATCGGCGGTCAGACGCGATTCCTGGGCCTGCCGTTCCATCGTTACCTTGGCGAGCGCATTGTCCTTGAAGACGGAAAGAGCGCGTGCCATGTCGCCGATTTCGTCGGGTCGCTTGTCGCCGGAGATCGTCGTTTCGAGGCGGCCATCGGCAATCCTGCGCATGGCCGATGTCACCTGGCTGATCGGGCCCTTCAGCGTCATGACGAGCGCCGCACCTGCAGCCAGGGCAATCATGATGCCGGCCAGCACGGCGCCAATCGAAATCGTGTTTGCCTGTTCGCGCTCGACGCCGGCATTGGCCTTCTGGCTCTCGGCAAATTCGGTCAGCAGGTTCCAGGTTCCATCGATCTGCTTGGCAGCGGCTGCAAACTCCGCACCCTTTTGTTCGGAGTTTGTCGAAAGCGCGGCTGCATTCTTGCCGAGCCCGTCGAGGATCGGCTGAACCTGACCGGGTAAGCCGGCAAAGAACGGGTCGCTCTTGGCGGCCTTGGAAAGACCGGCGACTTCCGCGCCATACATGTAGAGCGACTGCTGGACCTTCTTGACGCCGGCCGCGTCGGGACTGGCGACGAGTTCGGCGAAGACGACGCGAATCTCGTTGTTGTTGGCGACGATGGCACGTAGCTTGTTGGCGACGTTGTCAGCTTTCGAAATCTCGGCATCTGCGGCGGCAAGGTTGAGAATGGACTGGCGCATCAGGTCGCCGCCAATCTGCTTGAACATGGTCGCCGTCGAACGGAAACCATTCATGGTGGTGTTGGCCTTGTCCATGGCTGCCGTCGAAATGTCGTTGGCCTTTACCTGCTCGGCGAGAGCCTTGACCTGTTTTTCGAATTTCTTGCCATAGGGAAGCTTCTGCTTGGGCAGCGCGGTCAGAACTTTACTGACACCCTTTTCGAGGTCGGGCAGGTACTTGGCGAAAACCTTGATCTTGTCTTCCGGCGTCAGCACCTTGCCGTAGTCGACCACCATCGCTTCCAGAACGACGGACACGCCATCCAGATTCATGCCGTTGGTAAGGCCCTTCTTTTCCGCCTTCTCTTTCTTCTTGGCGGCGGCGATCAGTTCGAAAGAGCGCTTGCCGGTCTGCCCCTGTACCTCGAGCAGTTCTGCCGATGCGTTCGAGACGTCGGACAGGATGGTCTCCTGCTGTTTCTGCAGGCCCCAGATCTTCTCGATATTGCTGGTGATGGTCTGGGACTGCTCGACCGCGGTATCGAGTAGCCCCACATCCGTCTCCGGGCGCAACCCATCTGTCGTCTGCTTGAGCAGAGCCAGCTGGTCGCTGGCGTCCTTCGCTGCCCTGTCGTGATTTTCCTGCGTCGGCTTGATTAGGAACTTGCTCATGCTGGCGAAGACCTGTTTGAAACCCGACAGCGATTGCAGCACGCTGTTGGAGATTTCCATGCGGCCCTGAAGCATTCCGGACGCATATAGCCCGGTAAGCCCCACGGCAGAAATGCTGATGACGAAGGGTGCCACCAGGACGATGACTTTCGTCTGGATCTTGAAGCGAGACATGAATTTGTCGATCACTGGCGAGCTCCTCCCAAGAGCGGTAGCAATCTGCTTTCCCCCTCAGGCTCGCGCACGGATGATCGACGGAAAGTTGGAACCGTCGCTCAAAGGCGTAAACAGCAGATGGGAACGCATGGATATCTGCATTTTCCCATCAAGGTTCTCATTTTGCTCTTAATGAGTGGATAAAAACACCCGGGTTTTATGCAAATTAGAGCAAGCCAGCCCGTGCCTTTTACGATTACAAAAACGCCGCGGGGTTTGTCGGCCCGCGGCGTTGGTTGATCTGGCTTTGGCTGTGTCAGGCCGCGTGGCGAGCGAATTGTCCAGTCGTCTCGTGTGCCGAGAGCTTGAACTGCTCGACCAGCGTCATCAGGGTGTCGGCCTCGCCGGCGAGCTGACGGGTGGCGGCGTTGGTTTCCTCCACCATCGCAGCGTTCTTCTGGGTCATGTGATCCATCTGGTTGACCGAGGAATTGACCTCGCCCAGCGCATTGGACTGGTCGCGGCTGGCCATGGCGATCATCTCGACCCGCTCGGAAACCGTGACGATCTTGGCGGAAATCTCGGCCAGCACCGCGCCGGTCTGCTGCACCAGCCGCGAGCCGGAGGCCACTTCGGTGCTCGACGTGTCGATCAGCCCCTTGATCTCCTGGGCGGCCTGGGCCGAGCGCTGGGCAAGCTCGCGCACTTCCTGGGCGACGACGGCAAAGCCCTTGCCGGCCTCACCGGCGCGCGCCGCCTCGATACCGGCATTCAGCGCCAGGAGGTTGGTCTGGAAGGCGATCTCGTCGATGACGTCGATGATCTGGACGATCTTGCCCGATGCATCCTCGATGCGGCCCATCGCGTCGATGGCATTGGCGACGACGGCCGAGGACTGGTCGGCAGCGCGCTTGGTCTCGGCGACGATGCGGTTGGCTTCCTCGGCCCCTTCGGCCGACGACTTGACGGTGACGGTGATCTGCTCGACGGCGGCGGCGGTCTCCTCCAGCGAGGCGGCCTGCTGCTCGGTGCGCTTGGACAGTTCGTCCGCCGATGAACTCATTTCTCCGGCATTGCGCTGGATCATGAAGACATTGTTGCGGATCTGGCTCATCGTGTCCTGCAGTCTGAGCAGCGAGCCGTTGAAGTCGGTGCGCAGCTGTTCGAGGCGGCCGAAGAACGGCGTCTCGATGGTCTGGGAGATGTCGCCCTGCGACATCCGTCCAAGGCCGGCGGCCAGCGCGTTGACGGCAAAATCGATCTGCCGGTCGATGTCGATCTTCTCTGCGTCGTTCTTGCGGCGTTCGGCTTCGGCCTCGGCGCGCTGGGCCTCGCTCTGCGCCTCGATCTCGATCTTGGACAGCGCATTCTGCTTGAAGACGCCGAGCGCACGGGCCATTTCGCCGATCTCGTCGATGCGGGCCTCGCCGTTGATGCGCGTGTCGAGCACGCCTTCTGCAAGTTTGCGCATGGCCGAGGTGATCTGGCCGATCGGTCCCTTGAAGGTCATGACCAGGCCGATGCCGGCGAAGATGGCGATGACGATGCCGGCCACGGTGGCGCCGATCGAGATGGTGTTGGCATTGTCGCGCTCGACGCTCGCGCTGTGCTTCTGCAGCTCGGCAAAGGAGGTCAGCTGCTTCCAGATCGTGTCGATCTCTGAGGCCGCCGCCGCAAAGTCCTTGTGGCGCTGCTCGGAGATCTGCACCAGTTCCTTGGTGTTGAGATCGATGGCATCGATGGCGGGAATGAACGTCTTTTCGAGTTCGGTAAAAAAGGCCAGGCCATGTGCGGATTCCGCAAGGACCGCCATGTCCTTGTGGACTTGCGCGATCTTCTTGGCGAGGCTTTCACGATTTTTCTCGACGGGTGCGATCAAGAACCGGGCAAGATCGATCTGGACGGCATAGGTGGTATCGACGACTTTGCGGCTGCCGGCGAGCACTGTTTGCGATTTCTGCAGCGGTGCCCGAAGCTCGGAGAACTTTTTGGTCGCATCTTTCATTTTCTGTTGCACGGCGAGGCCGAGATAGACAGAGAACTGGCGCAATGGCTGCAGCTTGTTGGTCATCAGCGATGCATTTGTGTCGGACTTGTCCTTCGTATCGATAATGGCCTGCAATTCCTTGATGGCGACGTCGAGCGTCTTGATCGAGCCGGCGCTCTTGGCGGGCAGGATCTTGGTGAGCACGTCGCGCTGCTTCTTCAGTTCCGAAAGGCTGAAGCGGACGAAATCGAACTTTTCCTCGGGGGTCTGCTTCTGCGAGAATTTCTTGGCAACATCGGTGATCAGCGTTGCTGCCGAAGTAATGCGATCGGCCTCGTCAAGCATGGACTTCGCCGTATCGTCATCGCGCCGTACCGATTCCTGCAGGCTGGTCGCGGTCGCGACAAGCCGTTGCTGATTGTAGGTGACGATCCGAAGCTTGTCGCTGATGTCCTTGTTGAGTGCTTCTTCTTTCTCATGCAGCGTCCACAACAAGCCGAAGCGTGTGAGCACCCCGCCGATCGAGCTGGCGGCACTTTCGAGGTCCGCGCGTCCTTCCGCGTCGGGGTCGAGCTGGGCCAGCATGTCTTCCAGCAGAGCGTTTTGGCTTTTCAGCCGGCCGGCAACATCGTCGCGGCGCTCCAACGTCGTGTCATCGAGGAACTGCGCCATCGCGCTCGAGACGTCCTTGAAGCCGGAAAGCGATTGCAGCACGCTGTTGGAGATTTCCATGCGGCCCTGAAGCATTCCGGACGCGTAGAGACCCGTGACGCCTACCGCGGTGATGCTGATGACAAATGGCAGGATAAAGATCAGAACTTTGGTCTGGATCCTGAACCGCGACAACAATCTGTCGATATTCATGCGCTGCAACCTTCCCCTTATTGATCGACTACAGTCAGGGGATGCATGTCATTGATAAAGCACGGTTTGCAGCAGCGCCTGTCAACAATAGCCCGCGGCCCCCGCCCGTGGTCGAGTATTGTTGCGGGGAGATTTGCATTTGAGAATTAAAGAGACGCTAATTTTGCAGTGCAATGCTAAAATTCGAGCTAAAAAGCTCAAATTTTAGCAAGTAATTGGAAAGACTGTACTTCAGCACGGTCATTACGCGACATGAGGTGTCGGCAACACGCAAAAACGCCGCGAGGTTTGTCGACTCGCGGCGTTGGTTGATCTGGCTTTGGCGATGTCAGGCCGCGTAGCGGGCGGATTGTCCGGTCGTCTCGTGTGCCGAGAGCCTGAACTGCTCGACCAAGGTCATCAAGGTGTCGGCCTCGCCGGCGAGCTGGCGGGTGGCGGCGTTGGTTTCCTCCACCATTGCAGCGTTCTTCTGGGTCATGTGATCCATCTGGTTGACCGAGGAATTGACCTCGCCCAGCGCGTTGGACTGGTCGCGGCTGGCCATGGCGATCATCTCGACCCGCTCGGAAACCGTGACGATCTTGGCGGAAATCTCGGCCAGCACCGCGCCGGTCTGCTGCACCAGCCGCGAGCCGGAGGCCACTTCGGTGCTCGAGGTGTCGATCAGCCCCTTGATCTCCTGGGCGGCCTGGGCCGAGCGCTGGGCAAGCTCGCGCACTTCCTGGGCGACGACGGCAAAGCCCTTGCCGGCCTCACCGGCGCGCGCCGCCTCGATACCGGCATTCAGCGCCAGGAGGTTGGTCTGGAAGGCGATCTCGTCGATGACGTCGATGATCTGGACGATCTTGCCCGATGCATCCTCGATGCGGCCCATCGCGTCGATGGCATTGGCGACGACGGCCGAGGACTGGTCGGCAGCGCGCTTGGTCTCGGCGACGATGCGGTTGGCTTCCTCGGCCCCTTCGGCCGACGACTTGACGGTGACGGTGATCTGCTCGACGGCGGCGGCGGTCTCCTCCAGCGAGGCGGCCTGCTGCTCGGTGCGCTTGGACAGTTCGTCCGCCGATGAACTCATTTCTCCGGCATTGCGCTGGATCATGAAGACATTGTTGCGGATCTGGCTCATCGTGTCCTGCAGACGCACGAGCGAGCCGTTGAAGTCGTTCCTGAGCTGTTCGAGGCGGCCGAAGAACGGCGTCTCGATGGTCTGGGAGATGTCGCCCTGCGACATCCGTCCAAGGCCGGCGGCCAGCGCGTTGACGGCAAAATCGATCTGCCGGTCGATGTCGATCTTCTCTGCGTCGTTCTTGCGGCGTTCGGCTTCGGCCTCGGCGCGCTGGGCCTCGCTCTGCGCCTCGATCTCGATCTTGGACAGCGCATTCTGCTTGAAGACGCCGAGCGCACGGGCCATTTCGCCGATCTCGTCGATGCGGGCCTCGCCGTTGATGCGCGTGTCGAGCACGCCTTCTGCAAGTTTGCGCATGGCCGAGGTGATCTGGCCGATCGGTCCCTTGAAGGTCATGACCAGGCCGATGCCGGCGAAGATGGCGATGACGATGCCGGCCACGGTGGCGCCGATCGAGATGGTGTTGGCATTGTCGCGCTCGACGCTCGCGCTGTGCTTCTGCAGCTCGGCAAATGTTGTCAGCTGCTTCCAGATCGTGTCGATCTCTGAGGCCGCCGCCGCAAAGTCCTTGTGGCGCTGCTCGGAGATCTGCACCAGCTTCTGTGTATCGCTATCCAGGGCATCGATGGCCGGAATCAGCGTTTCTTCGAGCTGCGCAAGGACAGGCATATCCTGCGCGGAGCCGCCCAGTGTCATCATTTCCGCATAGACCGTCTGGAAGTCGGTGGAGAGGCGCTTGTGGTTGTCATCTGTCGGTGCAAGCATGAAGCGGGCCAGCAGAATCTGGATGGAATAGGCCGAGTTGACCAGCTTCTGGCTTTCGTTGAGGGTGCTTTCAGCGCGCACGAGGGGGTCGTCAAGTTCGGCGAATTTCTGGGTCGCTTCCTTCATCTTCTGCGAAGCTGCAAGTCCCAGATAGACATTCAGTTGCCGGAAAGAGCTGACTTTGGACGCCATTTTGACGACGGTGTCATCGGATGGCTGGCCGCTGCCGGCAAGTTCCGACAATTCCTTGATGGCCAAGGAAAGAGACTTCGCCACTGCCTTGTTCTTCTCGGGCAGGGCTGCTGAAAGGATCTTTTGCTGTTTCTTGAGGTCGTTGAGCTTGTCCTTGACGAACGCAAATTTTTCATCGGTCGTTTTCAACTTTAAGAAGTCGTTCGCTGCGCCGGTAAGGAAGGCGGCAGCCAGGCCGATCCGGTCTGCTTCGCGCAGCTTTGCCTTTGCGGCATTCTGATCGTTGTTGATCGTCCGCTTCAGGCTGGCCATGCCTTCGGTGATTTTCAGCTGGGAACCGATCACGACGTTCAGGCTGCTCTGCAGGTTTGTTCGCAGCGCCAATTCCGATTCGTACAGCGACCAGAGCCCGGCCATCCTCGTGTTGAGATTATCCACGGAGGCGGCGGCGTTCTGGAGATCCTCGCGACCGTCCGTGCCATCCGGCGTACCCGCGAGCATGCTTTCCAGCATAGCGCGCTGCTCGGACAGCTTGCTTGCCACCGTATCGCGGTTTTCAGGCGTGGTCTGCTCGAGGAACTGTTCCATCGCAGTCGAGACGCCTTTGAACCCGGAAAGCGATTGCAGCACGCTGTTGGACACTTCCATGCGGCTCTGCAGCAGACCGGACGCGTAGAGCCCGGTGATGCCCACTGCAGTGATGCTGATGACAAACGGAAGGATGAAGATCAGAACCTTGGTCTGGATTCTGAAACGGGACAGGATCCTGTCGATATTCATGTCTGATGCCTCCTCGCATCTGATCTCGGCGCCGCATGGAACTGCTGCGTCGCTCCAACTCTTGCATGCCGGGCGTGTCGCTCACCGGGCGGTGCTTCGTTTGATGGATTGCTCGGAAGACTATTTATGCTTTGCTGTTAATATTAAATTACTGTTGCCGGGTTTGTAGAGATTTGAATGAACTCCACCACCTCCCGAAGCGTTGATTTAAAGAAATTGAAAATAAGTATCGGCAAATTCAAATTGCCGCGCCCGAAATACAATTGGCAGCCAAAATCTTTAAATTATGGGCCTTCAATGTAAGAGAAGCGCACAGCTCGCAACAATCGCAATGCCGAATGTGGCAAAGAAAGATAGCAGCGCCTTGCGGTGGGTTGTCTCATCTCGGGTAATCGCAATGGCAACTGCGGTTGGCTTGCGGGCAGGTGCTGAACGCATCGGACGGCTCCCTCAGATTTCGATAGTAAAACCATCCGCGCAATTCTTTAACAAAGCTTAAAGCGAGCTGCGCGTTACGATTTTCGTCGTCACCCCCCTCGCCATTTATCCGCAACTCGGTATGATCGACCACAAGATCAACAGCAAAACGGTGCATCATGGCCGCAAGGAAAGCGCATTCAAGGACAGTCAAGGCAACAACGGCAACGCCGCCCAAACCATCCCCCATGCTGTCCCGCGCCCGTGGTGTCGACAATTGGAAGGAAGCCGCAGAGTGGTTACGTGCACGCGGCATCGAGGATATCGAATGCATCACGCCCGATCTGGCCGGGGTGCCGCGCGGCAAGATGATGCCGACCTCCAAATTCACGTCAAACACGTCACTCGCGTTGCCGTCGGCGATTTTCCGCCATACGATTTCAGGTGAATATCCGGAAGAAACGGAAGAATTCCGCTACGATTCGCGCGACAGCGACATCAAGCTGGTGCCGGATCTGTCGACGCTCTCCGTCGTTCCCTGGGAAAGCGATCCCACCGCGCAGGTGATCTGCGATATCGTCGATACGGACGGCAAAGCGGTGCGCTATACGCCGCGCAACGTGCTCAAGCATGTTCTATCGCTCTACAAGGATCGAGGCTGGAAGCCCGTCGTCGCTCCGGAAATCGAGTTCTATCTCGTTGCCAAGAACGATGATCCGGACTATCCGCTGAAGCCGCCGCAGGGCCGCTCGGGTCGCTCGATCCAGGGCGGGCAGGGCTATTCGATCGCCGGCATCAACGAGTTCGACGAGCTGATCGACGATATCTATCATTTCTCCGCCGAGCAGGGTCTCGAGATCGACACGCTGATTCATGAGGAGGGACCGGCGCAGCTGGAAATCAACCTGCGCCACGGTGACCCGATCGAGCTCGCCGACCAGGTGTTTTTGTTCAAGCGGACGATCCGCGAGGCCGCCCTTGGCCACGGCATCTTTGCCACCTTCATGGCCAAGCCGATACAGGGCCAGGCAGGATCGGCCATGCACATCCACCAGTCGGTGGTCGATGCCAAGACCGGCAAGAACATTTTCTCCAATCCGGACGGCTCTCCCTCCAAGGAGTTCTTCCACTTCATTGGTGGGCAGCAATTCTACGTGCCGAAAACGCTGGTAATGATGGCGCCCTACGTGAACTCCTACCGGCGGCTGACGCCGGGCATGTCCTGCCCGGTCAACAATGCCTGGGGCAATGACAACCGCACCACGGCTTTCCGCGTGCCGGTGTCCGACGCAGCAGCACGCCGTGTCGAAAACCGGTTGCCGAGCTCTGACGCCAATCCGTATCTGGCACTTGCTGCTTCGCTTGCAGCCGGATGGCTCGGCATGGTGAAGGGCATGGCGCCGACGCCGCCGTCGGATGGCACGGCCAACGAAGGTTCGGTGGAATTGCCGCGTGGCCTGCTGGAAGGTGTGGCGCTGTTGGAGAATGAGCCGGCACTGCGCGAAGTCTTCGGTGATGAATTCGTCGGCATGTATGCCGGCGTCAAGCGCGGCGAGTTCGAAACCTTCATGCAGGTGATCAGCCCGTGGGAGCGGGAATATCTGCTGTTGAACGTCTGATCGGATTGCTCCGTAAATACTCAAGGCCGCCGAGACGATCGGCGGCTTTTCTTTTGGTGGCTGCTGCGTCTTAATCGGCTTTCGACGCCTGTATCTTGCGGAAGAGCTGCATGCCCACTGAAAATCGGTTCTCGGGTATGACGGTGCGCCTGCGCTCGTCCTCCTGCTGCCGGCGTTCGAGGTAGCGGGCGAAAAAGTATGCGGTCAATGTCTCATGCATGGTGGGTCCTCCTCGTGAGGGCATTCTGGTGGCCTGATTGGTGATTTGCCTACGTCCCAAGCGGGGAGGCGGCGGCGATTGCCATTCAGATCCGATGGCGATCATCGCGTTTGGCTCTTGCAGACCCAGTTTTTGTACTCTGCAAAAATCGCTTTATATACGCACGAATTCGCACTACATTTTTCAGACATGAAAAACATCAACTGGGATGCGTATCAGATTTTTCTCATCGTTGCCCGTCAGCGCGGGCTGACGGGCGCAGCCCTGATGACCGGCCTCAGCCCCGCGACGATTGGGCGCCGCATTCTCCAACTCGAGGAGGCGACCGGGCTTTCGCTCTTCCATCGCAGCCAGAATGGCTACACGCTGACAACGGATGGTGAAGCGCTGTTTTCCGAGTTGCGCGAGATGGAATCGGCAGTGCGCCGAGTCGAGAGCTGGCGGCAGGAGAGCGGCGGACTGGTGACGGTGCGCATTGCGGTCGGCACCTGGATCGGCTGGCTGCTGATGGAGAATTTCCGCGCGCTGTGTGCGGCGCGCGATCCTTTTCGCATCGAGTTCACAGTCGGTGAGCGACGCGCTCAATTGACCCATAGGGAAAACGACATCGGCATCCGCGCTTTCGAGCCGGAGGAACCAAATCTCGCATCGCGCGCAATCAGTGAAGTGGCATACGCTGCCTATCGTCTGAAAAATGCGTCAGATGTCGATCGATGGATCGCGGTCGGCGAGACCGAGGCGATATCGAACTATCTCAGATGGACGCACCAGAACCACGCAGGCCAGATCATCGCGACAGTCGACCGGCCGCGCTCGATGTTCGACCTCGTACGCGCCGGCGCGGGCATCGGCGTGCTGCCATGCTTCATCGGCGATCTCGATCCGATGCTGGAGCGTGTCGGCGGCGAAATCGTCGAACTTCGCCACAGGCAATGGCTGGTTACCCACAACGACGACCGATCGCGCCGCGAGATCCGCACGCTTTCGGACCGCATGGCCAAGTTGTTGAAAAGCCATTCGGATGTGTTTGCCGGCAGGAGGCCGAGCCGCACCGGGTAATTACATATCTTCGTGCTCTGCACTCAGCGGCGGGCCGACATTGATGATGTTGTGTTCTTTGTGCAGCGCTTCGAATTCCGCCGAAGCCGCGGAATCCGGACCCAGGCCCGCACGGAAAAACGCCTCCATCTTCAGTGCCGGGGAATAGACGATCAGCAATCGCGCAGGGATGGTGAGGTTCCGGAAGGCATGCGGCACCATGCGCGGCCCAAATATCGAATCTCCGGGTGCCAGCCGGTAGCGCTCTTCGCCCACCTGAAACAGAAAATCTCCCTGAAGCACCATGAACCACTCGTCCTGAAGCTCATGATAGTGCAGCGGAGGGCCGCCGATCTTGTCTCGGAATGTGTCGAAGATGCACATCGCGCCTGATGTGTCGGCTGCCGACACCTTGCAGTCGAAGCGGCCATTCAGGAAATGTACGGCGTCTTTGTAGCGATCGGCGCCGTTGGCGATCTTTCCGGGAATGTTGTGCATGTCCATCATTCGCCCAAGGTCAAGAATGGATCCTGCATTCACGTTTCCAGCCTAGATTGTAAGGCTAGATGCGTCAATTGGTCATGCAACTAGGCCGGAAAAGCCAAAAGGCCCGGACCATGTTCTACGGTCCGGGCAGTACATCGCCTGCGAATGCGATGTGGGGAGTGTGTTAGCTGCCCTGCGTGACGACCACCGGGATCATCAGGTCACCCCAGTTGCCCTCGTTGTGGTGGCGGGCGGAGCGGATTAGTTCGACCGACACGCCGGCATCGACGGCCTTCATGACGGAATGGTTGAGGCGATGCAGGTCGTTGGCGACCATGCGGATCGCGGCCTGCTGATCGGCGGTCATCGCGGAGGATTGTTCTTCCGCACGTTCCTTGACTCGGGTCTGGACAGTCATCGCATTTCTCCTCTCGTGGGGTTCTTGAAGATTCAAATCGCTTGTCACGCAGTGCCCCTCATCCGGCTGCCGCCACCTTCCCCCCGTTAAACGGGGAGAAGGGCGATGTGGCACTTGTTTCGACCCCATCTTGCCTTGTCCGACGCTTTGTCGGCGCGGCAGATGGGGATGGATTCCCTCTCCCCGTCCTTATGGGGAGAGGGCTAGGGTGAGGGGCCGTCAGCCCTATTCAGCCGCCGAGCGGAACTGGTCGTGCTCGGTCGATTCCTTCATCGCCGTGGTCGAGGACTGGCCGCCGGAGATGGCAACCGAGACGGCGTCGAAATAGCCGGTGCCGACTTCGCGCTGGTGCTTGGTGGCGGTGTAGCCGTTGACTTCGGCGGCGAACTCGGCCTCCTGCAGCTCGGAATAGGCGGACATCTGGCGGTCCTTGTAGCCGCGGGCCAGTTCGAACATGCCGTAGTTCAGCTGGTGGAAGCCGGCCAGCGTGATGAACTGGAACTTGTAGCCCATTGCGCCGAGTTCCTTCTGGTACTTGGCGATCGTCGCATCATCGAGGTTCTTCTTCCAGTTGAACGACGGTGAGCAATTGTAGGCCAGCTTCTTGCCGGGATGGGCCTTGTGCACGGCTTCAGCAAACTTCCTGGCCTGGCCGAGGTCGGGCTTGGAGGTTTCCATCCAGATCATGTCGCAATAAGGCGCATAGGCGATGGCACGCGCAATGCAGGGCTCGATGCCGTTCTTGACCTGGTAGAAGCCTTCGACCGTACGGCCGGCGTCGTAGTCGACGAAAGGCTGGTCGCGCTCGTCGATATCGGAGGTCAGGAGCTTGGCGGCTTCCGCGTCCGTCCGGGCGATGATCAACGTCGGCGTGCCCATGACGTCGGCGGCGAGGCGAGCGGCCGTCAGATTACGGATGTGTGCTGCCGTCGGGATCAGCACCTTGCCGCCGAGATGGCCGCACTTCTTTTCGGATGCGAGCTGGTCTTCATAGTGAACGCCTGCAGCGCCCGCCTCGATGAAGGCCTTCATGATCTCAAACGAGTTGAGCGGGCCGCCGAAACCGGCTTCGGCGTCGGCAACGATCGGCGCGAACCATGTGTCGACCGAAAGGCCCTTGCCTTCCTGTGTTTCGATCTGGTCGGCGCGCTGCAGCGTCTTGTTGATGCGCTTGGCGAGCTCGGGAGCAGCATTGGCAGGATAAAGCGACTGGTCCGGATACATGGAAGATGCGGTGTTGGCGTCGGCGGCAACCTGCCAGCCGGAGAGGTAGATCGCCTTGAGGCCGGCGCGAACCATCTGCATGGCCTGATTGCCGGAAAGGGCGCCGAGTGCGTTGACGAAGTCTTCCTCGTGGATCAGCTTCCAGAGACGGTTCGCGCCCATTTCGGCCAGCGAATACTTGATCTCGACGGAGCCGCGCAGCCGCTTCACATCCTCTGCCGTGTAGGGGCGTTCGATGCCCTCGTAGCGTCCCTTGGGGGCGTTCGGGATAAGGTTGTAAAAATCAGTCACAGGAAGTCTCCTTCAGTCTTGTGTCACATGATTGACCGTCTTTGAGTGGCCAATCCGTTTGCCTTTGATGTGACTGAATTTACATTGCGCTGCGAGAAAAGCCATAGAAATGCAGAGATATCAGGTTCTAAAGGGGTTATGATGTCTTGATTTTGACGAGGCCAGCTTGTAAAAGTGTAAATATTGTAAAAGCCACATCGCGGCTTTTCCTGAGACCTCGTGTAAAGGGCTTGACTGATGGTGGAAGCGAAGATCTTTGCGGGCCCGCGGGTCCGGCGCATTCGCAATGGTCTCGGCATCACCCAGACGGCCATGGCCGAAGGGCTGGGGATTTCGCCCTCCTATCTCAACCTGATCGAGCGGAATCAGCGGCCGATTACGGTGCAGCTGATCCTCAAGCTCGCGGCGGTGTACAAGGTCGATGTGGAGGCTTTGCAGGGCGAGTCTGGCAGTGCTGCCGGTGAATTGCGGGAAGTGTTTTCCGATCCGCTGTTGGCTGGGGAGATTCCGGCCGGGGAGGAGTTGGTCGATGTATCGGAGGCTGCTCCGAACGTCGTGCAGGGAATGGTCAAGCTTTACCGTGCCTACAAGGAGCAGGCGGCGCGGCTGAGCGATCTGGCGGGTTTTATGGCCCAGGCCGGTCACGAGACGGCAATGTCGACCGCCAAGCTGCCGATGGACGAGGTACGCGAAAAGCTGGCGGCCCGGACCAACTATTTTGCGGCGATCGATGAAGCTGCCGAGCAGTTTCACGCCCGGCTCGACGCCGGAGAGGATCTCGCGACAGCCATCCGCAGTTGGCTTAAAACCGAACACGGTGTCGTCGTCCGAACCCTGCCGATCCATGCGATGCCGAACCTCAGGCGGCGCTATGACAGGCATTCGATGCGGCTCTTCCTGTCCGAGCGGCTTTATCCGCATGATCAGTTGCGGGAGATCGCGCAGGAAGCCTGCCAGATCGCCTTGCGCGATGAGATCGCAACCACGCTGGACGGTCTCGATCTTTCGTCCGCCGAAGCGCGACGCATCTGTCGGTTCGAGCTTGCGCGTTATGCGGCTCTGGCATTGATGATGCCCTATGGCGCATTTCTGGCAGCCGCGCAGAGGGCGCGCTACGATGTCGGCGTGCTGTGCGCGCGGTTCCGGGTGTCCTTCGAGCAGGCGGCCAACCGACTTTGTACCTTGCAGCGACCGGGAGCGGCGACCATTCCGTTTTTCTTCCTGGAAATCGACATTGCGGGAAACCGCATCCGTCGGGCAGGGGCGCTGGGCTATCCCCAGGCCCGTTTCGGTGGCGCCTGTCCCAAGCTTGGCATACATGCGGCGTTTTCCGCGCCGGGCCAGATCCTGGCGGAATGTGCGGAGATGCCTGATGGTACGCAGTACCTGCTCGTTTCGCGTACGCTGGAGGGGCCGATTGCCGGCTTCGAGGAGCGCGTGCGGCGGACTGCATTGTTGCTGGGTTGCGACGCCGCACATGCCGAGCAGGTGGTTTATGGCGATGGCGTGATGCGGGAGACCGGTCGTCGGCTTGCGATCGGAACGGCGTGTCGACTCTGTGAGCGGCCTGGCTGCCTGGCGCGCGCGGAGCCTCCGGTGACGCGCCCGCTAGGGCTCGACGAAATGGTGGCGGGGCTCAGCGTCTTTGACTTTCAATAGGAATGTATTCTGAAAAGAATCTGTATTTTTTAGTTGTGGCTCGCCGAAATCCTTTCTAATCTCTTTACAGAGTGTGGATCTCCGGACGTCAGAAGAATAACCGAGAGCCGGGACAAACGGGAGAGAGATGTATGAAAAAACAGCTATTTGGCTTGGCTGTCATGATGACGGCTGCTCTGGTTTACAGCGCGCCGGCAAATGCGGAGGACAAGGTTGTCAACGTCTACAACTGGTCCGACTATATCGATAGTTCCATACTTGAAGACTTTACCAAGGAAACCGGCATCAAGGTCGTCTACGACGTTTTCGACTCCAATGAAATTCTGGAAACAAAGCTTCTTGCCGGCGGATCGGGCTACGACGTCGTCGTGCCGACCGCGCCGTTTCTGGCCCGCCAGATTCAGGCCGGCGTGTTCATGAAGCTCGACAAGTCGAAATTGCCCAACATAACGAATATGTGGCCGGAAGTGTCGGAGCGCCTTGCGAAATACGACCCGGGCAACGAATACGCCGTCAACTACATGTGGGGCACCACCGGCATCGGCTACAACGTCCAGAAGGTCAAGGCAGCGCTCGGCGATGTGCCTGTCGACAGCTTTGATATCATCTTCAAGCCGGAGAATGCCGCCAAGCTCAAGGATTGCGGCATCAACATCCTCGACGCGTCGGATGAAACCTTCGCCATCGCCATGAACTATCTGGGCATAGACGGTGACAGCAAGAAGACCGCCGATCTCGAGGCGGGCGGCGACGCTTACATGAAGATCCGCCCCTATGTGCGCACGTTCAATTCGTCGGCCTATATCGATGAACTGGCCAATGGCGACACATGCATCACCATCGGCTGGTCGGGCGACGTCCTGCAGGCCAAGAACCGGGCCGAGGAAGCCAAGAATGGTGTGGAGATCAACTATGTCATCCCCAAGGAAGGCACCTACATGTGGTTCGACAACCTGGCGATCCCGGCGGATGCCAAGCATATTGATGAAGCGCATGCCTTCATCAACTACCTGATGAAGCCGGAAGTGATCGCCAAGGCATCGAACTATGTTCAGTATGCCAACGGCAATCTCGCCTCGCAGAAATTCATCGACGAATCCGTGTACAAGAACCCGGCTGTCTTCCCGGATGCGACGACAATGAAGAAACTCTTCACCATCTCGCCCTATGGCCCGAAAGAGCAGCGCGTGCTCAACCGCTTGTGGACGCAGATTAAAACCGGCAGCTGATGCCGGTAGCCGAAGTCGAAGGGGCGGTATTACCGCCCTTTCTTTTTACCCTGGCCGGTCCTTGCGAAAACGATACAGGCTCCGGCAGGCGTTTGAAGAACGCCCAAATCGACAACAAGTCATCCAATCATTATAAAAAGGTGGCATAGGGGAATGGCAAAAACTCTCGGGGCCGTGAGGCGGAAATTTACTCCCTGGACGGACCCGGCGGCGGTTCCGTTCATCCGGTTCGAAAACATCACCAAGCGGTTCGGTGATTTCGTCGCGGTCAAGAATCTCACCCTCGACATCTATGAACGGGAGTTCTTTTCCCTGCTCGGCCCGTCAGGCTGCGGCAAGACCACGCTGATGCGCATGCTGGCTGGCTTCGAGGAGCCGACCGAGGGCCGCATCCTGCTGCAGGGCAAGGACATTTCCGGTGTGCCGCCCTACAAGCGGCCGACCAACATGATGTTCCAGAGCTATGCGCTGTTTCCACATATGACGGTCGCCAAGAACATTGCCTTCGGCCTGGAGCAGGACAAGATTCCGAAGGGAGAGATCGACGCCCGCGTCGAGGAAATGCTCAAGCTAGTGAAGCTGGGTGAATTTGCCAAACGCAAGCCGAGTCAATTGTCCGGCGGCCAGCGTCAGCGTGTGGCATTGGCACGCTCGCTCGCCAAGCGCCCGAAGGTGCTGCTGCTCGACGAACCTCTTGGCGCACTTGACCGGAAGCTGCGCGAGGAAACCCAGTTCGAGTTGATGGATATTCAGGACAAGCTCGGCCTGACCTTCCTGATCGTCACCCATGACCAGGAAGAAGCGATGACCGTATCCGATCGCATCGCCGTTATGGACAAGGGCATCATCGTTCAGGTCGCGACGCCGGCAGAGATCTACGAGGCACCCAATTCGCGTTATGTCGCCGACTTTATCGGCGACATCAACATCTTCGAAGGCCAGGTCATCGCCAATGCCGGCGGTACGGGCCGATCGGGTCTCGTCACGCTCGATTGCGATGGTCTGAAGGTCGCGGTCGAGCAGGAATGCGCCGCGGTCTCGGGCAATGCCGTGGCCTTTGCCATTCGTCCGGAAAAGGTCCGGCTCTCGCTTGAGGCGCCAGCTGACCAGAGCATCAACTGCGCCAGCGGCGAAGTGCTGGATATCGGCTATCTCGGCGATTTCTCGCTGTTTCTGGTCAAGCTGCCGGACGGCCGCATTCTCCGGGCCGCTCAGGCCAATGTCTCGCGCCTTGTCGACCGGCCGATTACCTTCGGGGACAAGGTGTGGCTCACCTGGCCGGCGGAAGCCGGTCTCGTGCTGACGCGATAGAGGAGGGATCGATGGCTGACATTGCACTCGCCAAGAAGAATCCCGCCCGGTGGCTGGTGGTCATCGTTCCTTATCTCTGGCTGGCTGTTTTCTTCCTGGCGCCGTTCTTCATCATCTTGAAGATTTCGGTGTCGGACACGGCCATTGCGATGCCGCCCTATACACCTGTCTTCCATGGCTTTTCGGCGCTCGGGGACTTTTTCTCGAAGCTCGACTTCGAAAACTATACGTTTCTCACGGAAGATCCGCTCTATTTCGACGCCTATCTGAATTCGCTGCGCATCGCACTGATTTCTACAGTCCTCCTTCTGCTGATCGGTTATCCCGTGGCGCTTGCCATGGCGCGAGCCCCCGAAAAGCTGCGCCCGACGCTGCTGATGCTGGTGATTTTGCCGTTCTGGACGTCATTCCTGATCCGCGTCTATGCCTGGATTGGCATACTCAAGCCCGAGGGGCTGCTGACATTGTTGCTGCAGACGATCGGCTTTTATAGCCCGGACGATCAGGTCAACATCTTTCGGACCGATACCGCCGTCTTCATCGGCATGGTCTATTCCTACCTGCCGTTCATGATCCTGCCGTTGTATGCGGCGCTTGAAAAAATGGACGGCACGCTTCTGGAGGCCGCAAGCGACCTCGGGTGCCCGCCTTGGAAGGCCTTCTGGAAGATTACCTTCCCGCTGTCGCTTCCGGGTGTGATCGCCGGGTCGATGATCTGCTTCATTCCGATCACCGGCGAATTCGTCATCCCGGATCTGCTGGGCGGAGCCGATACGCTGATGATCGGCAAGACGCTCTGGACCGAGTTCTTCGGCAACCGGGACTGGCCGCTGGCTTCAGCGGTGGCGGTGGTTCTGTTGCTCGTGCTTGTCGTGCCGATCGCGATCTTCCAGAACCAGCAGCAGAAGGCGTGAGGGAAAGACCATGAAATCATCGCGCTTCGATCCGATCGCCCTCAGTCTCGGCTTTGCCTTTCTGTATATTCCGATCCTCATCCTGATCATTTACTCCTTCAACGATTCCAAGCTGGTGACCGTCTGGGGCGGTTTTTCCACGCGTTGGTACATCCAGATGTGGCACAATGAGGCGCTGATGGATGCCGCCTGGGTGACAATCCGCGTCGGCATTCTGAGTGCAACGGTCGCCACCATCCTCGGCACGCTTGCGGCGCTGGCCATGACACGCTTTGTGCGCTTTCCCGGTCGGATGCTGTTTTCCGGCATGATCTATGCGCCGCTGGTCATGCCCGAGGTCATCACCGGTCTGTCGATGCTGCTGTTGTTCGTTGCTGTCGGTATCGACCGCGGGTTCTGGACGGTGACCATTGCGCACACGACTTTCACCATGTGTTACGTGGCGATCGTCGTGCAGTCCCGGCTGATCACTTTCGACCGCAGCCTGGAAGAGGCGGCGCTCGATCTCGGTTGCCCGCCGGTGAAAACCTTCTTCAGGATAACGCTGCCACTGATCCTCCCGGCCGTAATCGCCGGCTGGATGCTGGCCTTCACCCTGTCGCTCGACGATCTCGTGATCGCCAACTTCAACACCGGCCCGGGGGCGACGACCCTTCCGATCAAGATCTACAGCCAGGTACGGCTGGGTGTGACACCGGAAATCAACGCGGCTTGTACCTTGCTGATCGGGTTCGTTGCGATCGGCGTGATTATCGCCTCGATTTCGACCAAACGCGCTGAAGTCCAGCGCCAGCGTGACGAGCGGGCGGCGTTGGTTCAGGGGTGATGACCGACGTGAGCCTGCGCTGCAGATGTCCCCGATACGGTATCTGGGACATCTTTGCCACGATCTGGCCGCGATAATCCTGCATCTGCTCCAGCATTCGGCGCTGCGGGCGCTGATCCCTTCCGGCTGATCCAAGTGTGGGCCAAAATGCCGGGACACTTTGTTGGCTGGCCGTGCACCGGCTTGAGCTGCTGACCCGCCGCCTCTACTTTCCCCGTATTCCAGCAAGATCCAATTGTGTCATCGCGCCCTGAACAGCGTGGGGCTGTTTTTGACATGGAGATAGGCAATGTCCGAACTGGACTATGGATTCCAACGCGTGCACGAAAAATGCAAAGATCTGATCATGCTGACCGGCTGTTCCGGGGGCGGCAAGTCCACCCTGCTTTCGGAATTGGATAGGCGCGGATATCACGTGTTCGAGGAACCTGGCCGCCAGATCGTCAAGGAGCAAGATCTGATTGATGGGCCGGCCTTGCCATGGCCCAATCCCGAGGGCTTTGCCGAGCTTTGCCTGTCGCGGTCGATGCATAATCTGGCGCTTGCCCTGAAGCTTGGGGGCCAGGTGTTTTTCGACCGAGGGATCGTTGATGCGCTTGCTTCCTTCGAGCATTTGGGATTGCCGGTGCCCGAACACTTTTCAAGGGCGGCCGAAAGGCTGCGCTATTGCAAGACAGTTTTCGTCCTGCCGCCCTGGCCGGAAATCTTCACTGGTGATGCCGAGCGTCGTCACTCTGCTGATGAAGCCGTGGATACCTACCACGATCTTGTCAGCACATATGAGCGGTTGGGCTATGAGCTGGTCGCGGTTCCGAAAGTCGATGCCGCAGCCCGCGCCGACTTTGTGCTCGATCATCTGGCAAAAGAAAGTACCGCCCGAGTTGGTGTTGCGGTGCAGCGAAACATTGACTACAAAATTCCGGACTGAGCATGGGAGAATGCGCATGGGAGAGAATTCGCCGCTTTGGACTCCGTCCGAAGGCCTGATCGCGGCAAGCGCGATGACCGGTTTCCGGCTTTGGTGCGCGGAAAAATTCGCGGTCGATTTGCCTGATCATGATGCGTTTCATGCCTGGTCCATCGATGCACGAGCCGACTTCTGGTCAGCCGTGTGGGATTATTGTGGCGTCAAGGGTAACAAGGGCACACGTGCACTGGTCAACGGCGAGGTGATGCTGGAGGCGCAGTTCTTCCCGGATGGCACGCTGAACTTTGCCGAAAACCTGCTGTCTTCTACCGGTGCCGCTGACGCACTGATTTTCCGTGGTGAGGATAAGGTCAGCTATCGCTGGAGTTGGGATCATCTCCACCAGATGGTGTCGAAGATACAGCAGGCCTATCGTACCATGGGCATCGGCAGGGGTGACCGGATCTCGGCCATGATGCCGAACATGCCCGAAACCATCGCCTGCATGCTGGCGACGAATTCGCTTGGAGCCATCTGGTCGTCCTGTTCTCCCGATTTTGGTGAACAGGGGGTGATCGACCGCTTCGGCCAGATCGAGCCAAAACTGTTCATCACCTGTGATGCCTACTGGTACAATGGCAAGCTGCAGGACGTCTCGTCCAAGGTGGCCGCCGTCGAGCCGGTATTGAAGGCCCCCGTGCTGGTCGTTCACTATGCCGGCGACCCCGAAGCGCTGGCGACATCGTTGAAAGACGGCCGGACGCTCGAAGCCTTCATCGCGCCCTATCAGGCCAAGACGGTCGAATTCGAGCCGCTGCCGTTCTCCCACCCGCTCTATATCCTGTTTTCGTCCGGCACCACGGGCGTGCCGAAATGCATCGTCCATTCCCAGGGCGGCACGCTGTTGCAGCACCTCAAGGAACAGCGGTTCCATAGCGACCTGAAGGCCGGCGACCGGTTGTTCTACTTCACCACCTGCGGCTGGATGATGTGGAACTGGCTGGTGTCGGGCCTGGCGTCCGGCGCCACGCTCTGCCTGTTCGACGGTTCGCCCTTCGCCCCCGATGGAAATGTGCTCTGGGATTATGCCGCGGCGGAAAAGTTCGCCATTTTCGGCACCTCGGCCAAATACATCGATGCGGTCCGCAAGGGAGGCATTGAGCCTGCCAGGACCCATGATCTTTCGAGCCTGCGACTGATCACCTCGACCGGTTCGCCGCTGTCGCCGGAGGGCTTCTCCTTCGTGTATGAAGGCATCAAGGGTGATGTCCAGCTTGCTTCGATCTCGGGCGGCACGGATATCGTTTCGTGTTTCGTGCTCGGCAACCCGGTCCTGCCGGTCTGGAAAGGCGAGATCCAGGGCCCGGGGCTGGGGTTGGCGGTTGATGTCTGGGATGACGACGGCAAGCCGGTGCGCGGCCAAAAGGGCGAACTCGTCTGCACAAAAGCGTTTCCGGCTATGCCGATCGGCTTCTGGAATGACAAGGACGGGGCCAAATACAAGGCGGCCTATTTCGAGCGCTTCGACAATATCTGGTGCCACGGAGATTTCGCCGAGTGGACAGAGCATGGCGGCTTGATCATTCATGGCCGGTCCGACGCGACCCTCAATCCGGGCGGCGTCCGCATCGGCACGGCGGAAATCTACAATCAGGTCGAGCAACTCGATGAAGTCGTCGAGGCGATCTGCATCGGGCAGGATTTCGACGACGATGTCCGCGTCGTCCTGTTCGTGCGGCTGGCGCCTGGTTTGACGCTCGATGCCGAGCTCGACAGAAAGATCAAGACCAAGATCCGCGTCGGTGCCTCACCCCGGCATGTTCCGGCCAGGATCATTCAGGTGGCCGATATCCCGCGCACCAAATCCGGCAAGATCGTCGAGTTGGCGGTGCGTGAGGTTGTCCACGGCCGTCCGGTCAAGAACAAGGAAGCGCTGGCCAATCCGGAAGCGCTGGAACTGTTTGCGGGGCTGGACGCGTTAAAAATGTGAACGACAGGACGCGTTCGCGCGTCCCGTGGTCTTATCACGCGCCTTGTTTGTTGTGCTGGCTACCGCCATTTGCAAAGGCGGTGGAGCGGGTGCTTGGATGGCGGAAAATCTGCAGGCCGTACAGCAGGGCGCCGAAAACCAGTGAACCGGATGCAATCGCCAGCGATGTGGCAAAGCCGGTCGCGTGGCTGCTGCTGTGGGCGAGAATGGTGGCGACCAGCGGCGGCCCGGCGATCTGGCCGATGCCGTAGGCCGCCGTCATCAGCGCCATGAAGCTTGTGGCATGCGCAGGCATCAGGCGCCGCACCTCCTGCATGGCAAACAGCGTAATCGCGGTAAACGGCAGGCCGACCAGCAGGCTGCCGAGGATGAAGCCGCCGATGTTGGGCAGGAAGAGACTGGCAACCACGCCGGTGGCTTGTACCAGATAGCAGACAATCAGCATCAGTCGGCGATCGATATGCAGGGCAACCCGCTGGGTCAGCAGCGCGCCCGCCATCACGGCCAGACCGAAAATCGGCCAGAACAGCTCGATCCACATCGATCCCGGCAGCGCTTCGCGGGCAATGACCGGCAGGAAGGTCGCAGTGATGATGTAGCCGAAGCCTGCCAACCCATAGGCCAGCGTGAGGAGCATGTGCTCGGATCCAAATCGGGGCTTTGCGGCGCGCACGCTTGCCGGATCAGACACGGTTTTCAGGGCGACTTTCGGTCCGCCATGGAATATCCGCCAGACAAGTATGGTCAGGACAGCGGCAAGCACGCCAAAACCGATCCAGCCCATTGTCGAGGAGCCGCCGGCAAGGGAAATGCCGTAGGAAGAAAGGCCGGAAAGCGCGATGCCCACGCCGGGACCGGTGAAGATAACACCCCCCAGCCGGGATGCGCCAAGTTCTTCGAGCCGTCCCAGGCACCAGCCGGCTGTATAGACAAAGCCACCCGCCGAGATCACACCGGACAGAAAGCGCAGGGCCGGCCAAGCGTAGGGCAGGTCGAATGCCATGCCGAGCGTCAGAGCCGTGGTGGCGATCAATGCGCCACGCACCATCACCGAATTGATGATCGGCCTGTGGGTGAAGAGGCGCACGATTGCCGGCAGCACCATGCAGAGCAGCGCGCCGGCCAGATAGCCGACATAATTGGCGGTTGCCAGCAGGCTGCCGCCGTTGATGTCGAGCAGCCCGTCGTGCAGCATCATCGGAAGAAGTGGGGTGAACGCGAAACGGCCGATGCCCATGGCGACGGACAGCGAAACAGCGCCTGCGATCGCCACCGCGATGGGTGAATCCGAGAGTGATTTGGACGTGTGTAGTGCCGACATGCAAACAGTATCCCGATTGGTGGACACAGCTTGCGTTGAATCGCATTATCAATCAAATTGCATTTTTGGATGAGTAGTATCACCGTAGGTGATGAAAGATGCCGAAGATGCCCGCCCTGACCGAATGAACAGGTTCGGCAACGTGACAATTGTAAACAACACTGATCTTCTTCTGATGAGCAACATCAAGATCGCTGAAATCGGCAGGCTGGATTTCAATCTGGCGATTACGTTCCTGGCCATCTGGCAGGAGCGCAGCGTTTCGCGCGCCGCGCTCAGGCTATCGCTGAGCCAGTCTGCGGTCAGCGCGGCGCTTGCCCGGCTTCGCGTTGCGACGAATGATCCGCTGTTTATCCGGACGCGTGGAGGCATGGAGCCGACGGCGCGGGCGATTTCGATGGCCGGGCAGATCCAGCACGGCGTCGAACTGTTGCGGCAGGCTCTGGTCGTCGAAGACAGGTTCGATCCCGCAACCAGCACCCGGCATTTTTCGCTCGGAATGTCCGATGATTTCGAGGTGGCGCTTGGCCCGGCCATTGCCGCGCGGTTGCTCGCACTGGCGCCGAATGTCTCGGTGGTTTTCCGCCAGGCCAATCGTCACATCGTCGAACAGATGCTGGAGGCGCGCGAGATCGACCTCGCCATCGCTTCAGGTGTTCCGGCACGCAGTTGGCTGGTCACCGAAGATCTTGGTCATTCCGGCTATGCGTCGTTGCTCAACAACAAGCTGTGCGGGTTGCCGTTGCCGTTATCGCTCGAGGACTTTCTCGGACTGCCGCATATCCTGATTTCGTTTCTCGGGCGCGAAGGTATCGTCGATTCCGGACTGAAGGCGATCGGGCGCAGTCGCACGATCCATACGGCGCTGACGCATTTTTCCTCGCTGCCTTCCTATCTCATGGAGATGCGGGTGATCGCCAGCGTGCCGTCGCATGCCGCGCGCGCACTTGCGGCCAATACGGCCCTCGACATTTCGCCCGTGCCGCTGGCGCTCGGTACCTATATGGTCTCGATGCTGCATCGCCGGGATGTCGCGGAGGATGCCGCGATCCACTGGATCAAGGGCATCATCAGGCAAGCTTTTGCAGTCTCGGTGCCCCAGCCGGAAACTTAGGCTGGAAGAGCCGCGTATTCCTGCATCAATCGAGGGAAATCCTCCATCGGCGGAAATTTGTCGTAGCTATACGCGGCAGAAGTCGCAGCCCAGGCGAGCTTCTCGCTCATATAGGTCTCGACGAAGGGCGGGAACTTGTCGGGATCGGCCAGCATCGAGGGGCGAACATTGACGAAAAAATCCATGCCGTCGGGCCGGGTGAACATCCAGCTCATGCAATAGGGGCAGAAATAGTGGCGTGCGGCGCCATGCAGGCCGCCAATGACGGGCTCGCCTTCGGTGACCTCGAAGCCTTCGGTAGGGATAGCGGCGCTGAGCGAAAAGGCGCTGGAACTCATTTTCTGGCAACCGGTGCAATGGCATGCCATCGTGATAATCGGTTTGGCGCCTATTCTGATCTTGACGCGACCACAGCGGCAGCTTCCGTTCATCGGCAGTATGTTGTCGGACATCACCTGGCTCCTTCATCAGCAGGATCATCTAGAATTGCGCCTAGCGACGTGTCAACTCGGCTCAGATACTGATGAACGCCGTGCCAGCCACAGCCAGAGCTGCGCCGATCCAGGCGAGCAGGGGCGGGGCCTTGCCGGTGCGTGCCCAGACCATCGGCAGGATCACCACCGGGGTCATCGACGACAGCGTCGAGACGATGCCGACATTGCCCTCGGCAAGCGCTGCCATAAGCAAGGACATGCCCAGCCCGGTTCCGAAAAATGCCGATCCGATGGCGAGCGCGAGACTTCTTCCCGAAAATCTGGACGCTACGCGCAAGGCTGGTAGCGGCACGGCCATCAGCGCGATGAAGAAAATCGCCGCAACGCCGGCGCGGACGGCCATGGCGCTGAAGGGTTCTGCGCCCGACGCCATCGCCGGCCGGGCGAAAAGGCTGCCGAGCGCCTGCCCCAGTGCGGTGATGACGCCGAGTGCGACGCCTTTCCAGGGGATGCCATGATGGGCGATGGCTTCCGTCTTGCGATGCGGTCCCTTGCCCGGCAGTCCGACGGCCAGCAGTATGCCTGATATCACCAGCGCCACGCCCAGCCCCTGTCGCGCACTGATCGTTTCGCCCAGCGCCAAGTATCCGAGCAGAAGGGCAAACGGCGAGGTGAGCGAAAACAACAGCGCCGTGGTGCGCGGCCCTGCCGCATAGATCGCGGAAAAGTAAGTGGTGCTGGCAATGATGATGCCGAACAGGCTGGACAGCGCAAGAAAGCCGAGTTGCTCGAGCCCGATCGTGCGCCAGCCACCGACGACAAGCGAGGCGGTAGCCGTCATTGCAAACGCCGCGATCATCTGCCAGCGCGCCAGCCTGATTACATCGACGCGACCATTCAGTTCATTGATCAACATGCCGCTGAGCGCGATGCAAGCTGCAGCGGAGAGTGCGAAAATTTCGGACAGGAACATTGGGAATCTGCGCAGTATGAATGTTAGCGGTTGCTATGACAGAATATCCATGGCCGTGACAGCCCGCATTTTTCACCGGGTGAGAATCGGATAGTTGCTCTTGAAGCAAGCGGTGAGGGAGAGCGGCGGATCATGCGGATCGTTTCGTTGAATGCTTGGGGCGGCAGGGTCTTTGCACCGCTGATGGCCTACCTGATCGATGTCGATGCGGATGTCATCTGCCTTCAGGAGGTCGTTCGCACCCCGGCATCGCGGGCCGACTGGTTGATGTATCGCGATCACAACATCGAACTGCCGCAGCGGGCCAATCTCTATGCGGAGATCTGCGCCGCGTTGCCCGAACACGATGCTTTCTTTGCGCCTGTAGCGCGCGGAGAACTTTTCGATGGCGCGCAGTCTGTGCCGTCAGAGTTCGGTCTTGCGACTTTCGTGCGCCGGTCGAAGGCCGTCATCGGACTGACAACAGACTTCATTCATGGCGCGTTTCTGCATGATGGATGGGGGCCACATCCGCGTGCCCGCAATGCCCAGGCTGTCCGTATCTTCGATTACAAAGGTGGCGCGCCGATCACCATCGTCCAGTTGCATGGGCTGCGTGACCCCGCCGGCAAGCACGATACGCCCGCGCGCCTGGCGCAGGCGGATGCGCTGGTGGGGCTTATCGGCAGGATCTGGTCGGGAAACGAGCGGCTGGTGGTTTGCGGCGACTTCAACGTGTTGCCTGATAGTGCCACCTTCGACAAGCTCGCCGAACTTGGCCTTGCCGATCTGGTGGTCGGGCGCGGGTTCACCGACACCCGCACGTCGCTCTATAAAAAGCCGGGGCGGTATGCCGACTATATGCTGGTGACGCCGGATGTCCACGTCACCTGTTTTGAGCCGGTCGCGGCGCCGGAGGTTTCCGATCACCGCGCGCTGGTGCTGGACATCGCCTGATCAGAGACGGTAGGCCGAATCGAATACGCCCCTGACAGTAATGCCAAGTTCATAGGTGTAGCCTGCCTCTGGATCGGCCTTGAGACCGGCTTCGTCGAGGCCTTCGCTCGCAGACGTAACCAGCAGCCGATCTGCCTGCTTGCCGATGAAAGCGGGGCAGGTGGTCATGTTGGCCGGCAGCTTGTAGATCGCCGTTCTTTCGCCGTTGGGGGAATAACGGTGGACTTCGCCCACGCCCCAATGTGCGTTCCAGATGGAGCCTTCGGCATCGCAGACCGAGCCGTCGATGCCGCCTTGCTGTCCGGCTTCGTCGACGAAGATCTGCGGCTCGCCAAGCGGCAGGCCAGTGGCCGGATCGAGCATTACCCTGAAATAGCGGTTTTCCATCGTATCGACGAAGTAGCCGACCGAACCATCCGGCGAAAAGCAGATGCCGTTGGGGATGGAGATTTTGGGAAACAGCTCGGTAACCTTGCCTTGCGCCACGTGATAGATCGTTCCGGCGCCCTTGCGGCCCTCTTGCCCCTTCTTCATCGTGCCGAACCAGAGCGCGCCGCAAGGATGCACCCGGCCGTCGTTAGAGCGCATGTCGGGTCGGTCCTGCTCGATCGGGGTCGCCAGCGCCAGCGCTCCGGACCGGAAATCGCGGATGTAGAGGCCGTGCTCCGAGACAACGAGTTGCTGGTCGCCATCGATCCGGGCGAACACACTCGACATGGCGGGCAGTGAATGGACTGTCTTTTTGTCCGTGCTGAGGCTGAGCTCGTGCAGTTCGGCCCCGAGAATATCGAACCAGTAGGCGGTGTCGGTGGCGGGGTCGTAGGTCGGGCCTTCGCCAAGCAGGATGTTGGAAGGGTCGAGGACCTTGCCGTTGAAGGGGATCGCAGCACTCATATCAGGCTCCAAAGACTCTATCGTAGGCATCGATCGTGGCTTTGGCACGTGCTGCGATGTCGCGCGCGTCCATCCCGGTCTGGTACAGGCTTGAGCCGAGTCCGAATGCCTTGATGCCGACCTTGGCGTAGTCGCCGAAATTCTGGTCCGAGACGCCGCCGACCGCGGCGATCAGCAGGTCTGGCGGCAATACGGTGCGGATGGCCGTGATCCCGGAGGGGCCGAGCGCGCCAGCCGGGAAAAACTTGAGCCCGGTCGCTCCCGTGGCGGCAGCGGCAAGAGCCTCGGTTGGGGTGAAGATGCCAGGCAGCGTGACCATTTTCTTCGAGACCGCATGCGAAAGGACTGGCACGTCGACATTCGGACTGACGAACAGACGCCCGCCGACGTCATCGAGCCTGTCCACATCGGCTTTCGTCAATATTGTGCCGGCGCCGATCAAGGCATCGGCTGGTGCCATTTTGACAGCGATTTCGATGGATTTGAACGGATCGGGCGAGTTGAGCGGGATCTCGATTGCGCGAAAGCCGGCGCCAAGCAAGGCTTCGATCGCCGCCGGCGTTTCTGCTGGCGTCAGACCGCGCAGGATCGCCACCAGAGGATACTTCATGTCGGGAAACGGTATGCGGTTCATGCTTGAATCTTCCTATGCGGGGTCCTGAAATTGCCAGATGGTGCGTGCCGACTGGGAGAGGCCCTGCCGGACCGCATCATCGGCGTCGATAGTCGAGAACTTTCGCCCGAGGCTGTGCAGGGCTGCTTCGTAGAGACCGCGCAGCTTTCCGGATACGACGAGTATGACCGGAGTGTCCTTGGGCGCTGAATGCATCGCACCTGCAAGTTCCAGCCCGATCATCGTGCCTGACAGCGTGGCTTCCGCCTCGATGTTGGAGAGCGAGAACAGCAGGCCGCGCGCCCGAACGGAAAACAGTCGGTTCGAAACGGAATGCGGCTCGCGGAAAGCCGAAAGCACGGCTTGGGTAAAGGCGGGGTCGGCGCCATCGAAACCGGGTGAATCCTTGATGGCGTGGCTGAGGATCGTATGGCCTGAAATGGCCTGAAACAACTCGCCGGTCATGAATGTTGCAAAGCCCAGAACTTCGCCCCGAACGATGCGCACCCATTTTGAATGCGTGCCCGGCATGGCGACCAGACAATCGCTGCTCTTCATGCTCTGGGCGCAGCCAAGAAGTTGCGTTTCCTCGCCGCGCATGACGTCCGCCGTATGCGGGTCGCGCTGCGCCAGCCCCGGCAGGATGCGGATCTCCCGGGATTGCCCTTCGATTGCGATCGAGTGGTCTGGGATCGCCGAAAGGCGTGATGGCACGTCGATGTAGCCGGCTTCCTGCCAGCCCTGCTTGGCGCCCGCCATGCCGCAGATCATGACTGGAATATCGGCAGGCGCATTCACGTTCGCGAGATGCTTTTCGAGGATTTCCGAAAATCCAGTTTCCCGTGCCGTGGTCATCCCCTCGCCGGAGCGGCTTTCCCCGAGAATCACATCATCCTCGCCCATCAGCCATAGCCGGAAACTCGATGTTCCCCAATCAACAGCGGCGAATTGCGGTTTGACCATCAGAAATAGCCTCCATCGACAATAAGGGACTGGGCGCTCACGGCGCCGGATATGCTGGACGCGAGGAACAGGCAGGGGCCGACCATATCCTCGGCGGTCAGCGAGAATTTTAGACATTGACGCGCCTTGTGCGCTTCTGCCGCCTCGTCGGACACCCACAGTTGCTTCTGTCGTTCGGTCAGGACCATTCCGGGCAGGATCGCATTGACACGAATATTGTCCGGACCGAGTTTGCCGGCCAGTCCTTTGGTCAGGCCGATGATGCCCGCCTTGGCCGTGAGATAAGCCGGCATGTCTGGCAGGTTCATCATGAAGGCGACGGACGAAAAATTGATGACTGCACCGCTGCCGGAAAGCTTCAACCAGGGCAGGGCGGCTTGCGTGACGAAAAATGCCGGCCGGAGATTGATGCCGAGACTCATATCCCAATAGTCTGGTGTGACGGCCTCGATATCGCGCCGATCGTCCCAGGCCGCGTTGTTGACAACGGTTTTGATCCCACCGAGCCTTTCGGCAGCACGTTCCACGGCAGTCCGTGTGGCTGCGGCATCCCTGAGGTCAACGACTTCCAGCACAGGCGTGTGCTTCGCCTCCGCACAGCCGGCAACGGTCGCTGCGCCCGCCTTGGCATCTATATCCAGTATGGCGACCCGGCAGCCTTGTGCGGCAAAACCCTTGACCAACGCGGCGCCAATGCCGGAAGCTCCGCCCGTAATCAATACACCCGTATCGTTGAGATCGGGAAAACATGCCTGTCCTGAGCCCATTCCGTAGAAATCCCCCACCGAGCCGCGCGAAAGCAGTTCCGTCGCTGTTGCTCCACATCGCGACATCGACGGTATATGACGGAAAAGTTGGCCAGAAAACCCCTTGGTGTAAAAATCATACTTATTACCCGTTTGCGGCACATACCGGAAAACTCATTCAACTCAAGATGTATTAATGTGACGATGTAATGAAATAATTACATTGTGTGTTTTGTTGTTGGCGCCGCTATGGCGAATCACATTGATGTCTGCCATCAATTTTTATGCGATCACCGTTCAATCTGGGCACTTTCGGGACAGCTTCGGACTTTATGGTGTCGATAAAATGCGTCGCCTTTGTCGTTCCGACGAAGGTGTGTTGCATCGCGAATATGAAAGTCTTGCGTGCCGGGCACCGCGACAAATCATTGCAGGCCATGGACGCCATTGGCTGCATTGTATGTTTGTTGATTGCGTTGCACATGGAATCAACGAATAATTGCAGATGCTCGAGCGAACTGAAGTGTATAAGCCCAGCCACGACTGCCTGTTGAAGGAAATTTCGGCGGCAACCACACAGTTCGATGTGCTGAGATTCCTGAAGAAAACGACGGAATTATACAGGTCGCGCGCCTTTATCGTGCTGAAGGTGCCGAACCGGACTGCCAGCGCGCTTCAATCCGTATCAGTCATCAATAGTTGGCCGTCTGAACTGCTTTCGCGCTACGACGCCGAGGGATTGTTTCACGATAGCCCCACGATCGCGCAAATTCGCTCATCGACACTGCCGTTCTCCTACGAAATCGCCAAGCTCAACGAAAAGCGCAGTCCTGAGAAAAAAACCAAGATAATCGAACTTTCCGAGAAGTTCGGCATGTCGCGAGGCGCCTATTTCCCCGTCTGCGACCCTGGCGGCGAGCGCGGCAGCGTCGGGTTTTCGGGGAGCCGCGAACCGTTCACTGCCGCCGAGATGCTTGAACTGCACATGATCTCTACCTTCGCGTTCGATCGGTTGTACAAGATCAGCAGCCCCGGCCAGAGGGCCGGTGACGATCTGACCCAGCGGGAGATAGACTGTCTGAACTGGACGGCCGCAGGCAAGACCAGCCTGGAAATATCCAATATTCTCAGCCTCTCCGAGCATACGGTCAATCACTACCTCAATCGTGCGGCCAAGAAACTTGATGCCGTCAATCGTACCCAGGCGGTCGCCAAGGCAATGCGCATGGGCATTATCAGTTGATACTTTTGCCTGCCGCAATGTGCGCAGAAGACGTGTCCCGGGCAGACGTACAGCTTCCATAGCTTGGGAGCTCGCGACTCGAAAAAGTGCTGCCGGGCCGCATTTTTAGCGGGATTTCATAAACTGTTTCGCGGATCGATATGCATGCCATTGGTAATACGTGTGTTTTGGCCGCGCCACCCTCATATGGGGGGACTTTATTTTTGCGCCCGTTATATATAGACTGACAGAGGTTTTCCACTTCATCTGTTTCAAAGGCTGGTATGGCGGACCCCACTTCGGATCGTCCCTTCGGGATGCCGGAGACGCTAGCCGGTAAAACCCGCCCGCAGCCCTGCCGGGCGGGTTATCCTTTTTTGGTACCGAGCAGTAAGCCGACAATGCACAAATTGTGTGCTCTGCACAGTGAATGGACGGCAATCCTGCAACTTCATTGGGCGCATCGGAGCCGCATGGGCGGCCGTTTCGGCGCCCGCAGCGCCAATTCCTCGCCTTTGGGTAGTTGGCACGTTTCCTGCTTTGTTATCAGCAGGTCCGGAGGGGACTGCAATTATAGCACCCGACAAAGGGTGCAGATTGAAGGCAAGACCGCTCCCACGCCCTGAGCCGAGAGACGGCAGGGCGTGGGGCGGTTCTTTCATATTGGGTCTGCCCCAACTCCCCGGACGATCATCACGCGCTTGGTAGAGCAGATATCGACCGCCATTGGCCAGCCCGCGGACCCGTTGTCGCAATTGGCCGAAATATTTGTTTCATCCGACCGTTGGCGACCCGCGCTTGATCTATTATCTAAGGCGCAAGCAGCGCGTGAGGGATGAGAATGGCTGAAGTGACAAGCAAGGACGTTCTGGAGAAACTGAAGACGGTTCGCGGACCGGATATGGAAGGCAATATCGTCGATCTTGGCCTGGTTTCCGATGTATTCATTTCGGATGGCAAGGCCTACTTCTCGATCACGGTTCCAGCTGAACGTGCCAAGGAACTCGAGCCGCTCAGGCAGGCTGCCGAACGTGCAGTCAAGGATATGCCCGGCATGAAGGGTGCGTTTGCAGCGTTGACCGCCGACAAGAAGGCCGCCAGCGGCCAGGCGCCCGTTAGCCGTCCGCAGGCAGGCCCCGTTCAAGGCCATGGTCATGCCCACCCTCATCCGCCGCGCCCGGCCGGCGCACCTGCGCCCAAGCCAGGTATTCCCGGCGTTAAGCACATTATTGCGGTCGCGTCCGGCAAGGGTGGTGTCGGCAAATCCACGACATCGGTCAATATTGCCCTCGCTCTGCAGTCGCTCGGGTTGAAAACGGCGATTCTCGATGCCGATATCTACGGGCCGTCGGTTCCGCGGCTTCTCGGCGTTTCTGGCCGTCCGCAGCAGATCGACGGCAAGATCATCAAGCCGATGGAGAATTACGGACTGAAAGCCATGTCGATGGGATTCCTCGTCGATGAAGACGTGGCGATGATCTGGCGTGGGCCGATGATCCAGTCGGCACTGCTGCAGATGTTGCGCGAAGTCGCCTGGGGCGATCTCGATGTGCTGGTCGTGGACATGCCGCCGGGTACGGGCGATGCGCAGTTGACTATGGCCCAGCAGGTTCCCCTGTCCGGCGCGGTCATCGTATCGACGCCGCAGGATCTGGCGCTGATCGATGCCCGCAAAGCTGTGACGATGTTCAAGAAGGTGGAAATTCCACTTCTTGGCCTCGTCGAGAACATGAGCCATTTCATTTGTCCCAGCTGCGGGACATCGCACGATATTTTCGGCCATGGCGGCGCTCGCGCCGAGGCCGAAAAAATAGGCGTGCCTTTCCTCGGCGAGATTCCCCTGGCAATGACGATCCGCGAGAATTCGGATTCGGGTACCCCTGTCATGGTGTCGGCGGCGGACGGCCCACATGCGAAAGTCTACCGTGAAATTGCCACAAAGATCGCCGATCAGCTGTTTGCGGACGGAAAGGCTGTCCGCACGGCGCCCGAAATTATCTTCGAGTAAAGCCTCTCCACGCTGCTGACCCGGAATCTTGAATGTCAAGCTCCGGGCCATTTCGCGTTGCAATATTCTTTTCTTGATTATTCAAGCGTTTTGAGCAATATCACCGCCCACGCCCGCGCTGAATGTGGTGGCGGGCAACAGTATTGCGCGCAAATTCCTTTGGATTGAACGGGGATAGACTTGGCTTGGGGCGCATGACGAATTCTTCCGGAGCACTGGCCTGATGATAACCGCTTACCGTTCAAACGGTGAGGCGATCGTGCTGACAGTTGACAATCAACTCCAGGCGCTGCCCGAAGATGTCATCTGGCTCGACCTCAATTGCCCGACGCGCGAGGAAGATAATTATGCCGAGCGGCTGACGGCAATTGAAGTCCCGACGCGGCAGGACCTGCGCGACATCGAACCGTCGAGCCGTCTCTACACGGATGGGCAGGCGACCTACCTCACCAGTACGCTGTTGTGCCATGCCGATACGCCCAATCCTGCGCTCAGCGACGTCGCCTTTGTCTTGACCCCCCAATACCTGGTCACGGTTCGCTACGACGATCCAAGATCGTTCAAGTTATTTTCGAGTTCGATTGCTCGGATACCGGACGGATTGAAAAGCGCACACACGGCCCTGACCAAGCTGATGGAAACCATCACCGACCGGACTGCCGAGGTTCTCGAGCATGCGGAAGTGCGTGGCGACATGTTGTTGATGCAGATTTTTGGTGAGGAAACTGCTGGCAAGAAGCGGCGGCCACCACGTTTTCTGGAAAGGCTGCTGATCGATATAGCTCAGCATCACCGTCTGGTATCCAAGGCGCGCGATAGTCTTGCGTCGCTGTCGCGCGCGATGACGTTCCTGTATACCGTGCCCGCCGTTCAGGCTGATCAGGAAGCCAAGGAACTCTGCCGCTCGATCTCGCGGGACGTGCAATCGCTTTCGGAGCATGCTGCCTTCATTTCTGGCAATATCACATTCCTGCTCGATGCCTCGCTCGGTCTCATCAATGTCGAGCAGAACTCGATCATCAAGATTTTCTCGATCGCGTCCGTGGTGTTTTTGCCGCCCACGCTGGTCGCTTCGATCTATGGCATGAACTTCAAATTCATGCCCGAACTTGAATGGCTCCTGGGCTATCCTTCATCGCTGGTACTGATGATCGTTTCGGCCCTTGTTCCGTTCTTCTTCTTTCGTTGGAAAGGCTGGCTATAGCCAGAAAATTGAACATGTCAGATAAGGCATTGCACGCCAGCGGTCATCAGGGACCGATGTCCAAAAAGAAGCTTGTCGCGCTGTCGATAGGCTCGGTCGGCGTGGTTTATGGCGATATCGGCACCAGCCCGCTCTACGCTTTCCGCGAGGCATTGCGGCCTGTTTCTCATGATGGTGTCCAGGAACTCGAGATCATCGGCCTCATTTCACTGTTTTTCTGGGCTTTGACGATTATCGTTACCCTGAAATATGTGATCTTCCTGCTGAGGGCCGATAACGACGGCGAAGGGGGCACCCTGGCGCTGCTGTCGCTGGTGACGAAGGCTGTGTCGGAACGCCGGGCAGGGATTTTGTTCATCATCGGAGTCGTGGGCGCTTCGCTGTTTCTCGGCGATGCGATGATTACGCCGGCCCTGACGGTCCTGTCGTCCGTCGAAGGCTTGAAGCTCGTGGCGCCGGGGCTGCAGCAATATGTCGTGCCGATCTCGGTCGTGATTCTGGTGATTCTGTTTGCGGTCCAGTCGCGGGGTACGGGCGCTGTCTCGGCGTTCTTCGGACCCATCATGATGATATGGTTTTTGATCCTGGGTTCTATCGGGGTCTACCATATTTTCGACGACATCAGCGTGTTGCGTGCATTCAATCCCTATTATGGCGTGTGGTTCCTGATCCACAGCGGTTTTGTCGGTTTTATCGTGTTGGGTTCGGTGTTCCTGGCCGTCACCGGCGCTGAAGCGCTGTATGCCGATCTGGGCCACTTCGGTCGTTCGCCGATCCGGTTGGCATGGTTCGGGCTGATCTTTCCGGCACTGATCCTCAATTATCTGGGGCAGGGCGCTTTCGTGCTCGGCAATCCCGCAGGGCTTTCCGATCCGTTCTTTCTGATGTTTCCGGAAACGATCCGGCTGCCGGTGGTTATCATGGCCACCATCGCCGGCATCATTGCCAGCCAGTCGGTCATCACAGGCGCGTTCTCTCTGGCACGCCAGGCCATCCATCTCGGCTTCCTGCCGCGCATGGAAATCTACCACACGTCAGAGACCAACACCGGGCAGATCTATCTGCCGGCCGTCAACACGATCCTGCTGTTCGGCGTCATGGCGCTGGTGCTGATGTTCCGCAGTTCCGAAGCGCTCGCCGTGGCCTACGGTATCGCGGTGACCGGTGATATGGTGGTGACCACCATCCTGTTCTACAATTTCGTGCGTGTATTCTGGAAGTGGAGCGTGGTTCGGACCTTGATGGTGGTTGCGCCGCTGTTTTTTGTCGAGTCGATTTTCCTTGGCTCGAACCTTACCAAGCTGCATCATGGCGGCTATGTCCCGGTGCTGATCGCCAGTTGCTTCATCGTGATCATGTGGACATGGAGGCGCGGCACCCGCATTCTGTTCGAGAAGACCCGGCGCACGCATATTCCGCTCGCCAGCTTCGTAAAGTCGCTTGAAAAGAAGAGCGACCACGGACCGATCGAAGTGCCGGGAACGGCTATCTTCCTGACGTCGGATCCGACATCGACACCAGCCGCACTCCTGCACAATCTCAAGCACAACCATGTGATCCACTCGCAGAACATCGTGCTGACGATCAAGACCCAGAACCGACCGCGCGTTCCGGTCGAAGAGCGTGGGCGTATAGAGCGGATCTCCGAGCATTTCCAACTGCTTGAGCTGAACTTCGGCTTCCAGGAAACGCAGAACGTTTCGCAAGCGCTTGCGCATCTGCGAAAGGCGGGCTTGAAGTTCGACATCATGTCGACATCCTTCTATCTCGGCCGCCGCAAGCTGATTCCAGACGCCAATTCGGGCATGCCGGTGTGGCAGGATCGACTGTTCATCGCGCTCGCGACTGCCGCCACAGATCCCTCCGACTATTTCAGGCTACCGGCCAATCGTGTCGTCGAGCTCGGCGCGCATGTGACCGTTTGACGTTTCGGCTGCCCAATCGCAACGGGGCAGCCAGCACACCCGCAATCCCCATGACGACGAACATTGCGAACGCGACCGGGATCAGGCTCCGGACGTGGCGTCCATCTTCGGAGCGAGCAGGCGGGCCAGGTGCCGGAAATAAGGAATCCGTAGGGGCACGCACCTTACGAGCGAGGCGTATTGCCGCATTATGGTTAATCGGCAAAAGCTAATAAAGACATTCAAACGCCACAAACGCACCTGTTAACCACTCATCAAGGTTAATGGTTCATTTTCGGGAAACTGTTCCTGTATCGGTCATTCGTGGAGTAGCGTTCCCGTGTTGAAGCGTAAATTGGCGTCGCGGCCCGTGGGTCTGCGCGTATCGAAGTGGGCGACGCCCGCAATTTTCGCCCTGGCTGGCATCATCATTTTTCCAGGCATCCCGGCGGAGGCCGATGTCACAAGTCTGATGAGCGACGGCGCAGCGAGCTCGCAAAGCTGGCGAAATTACATGGTCAGCGCTGCTGCGGGATCAATTCATAGCGAGGAACTCGTCTTCGCAGGCTCCCGCAATGCCGGTTTCAATGCATCCGGTCGCGGTATCGTGACGGATAGTGGCAAGCGTGTCGCTTTCAGCGATGCCGAAAAGCCTGTTCCCGCGACCCCCGATGAGAGCCGTGTTACTCGCTCCCTGAAAAAGGGCCGCATCGTCGCAGTCGACCGAATCCAGCCGCCGAAGGATTTCAGCGCCGGCAGTATTCTCGATAGACAGGCGCATCTGCTGGACCCGCAACTGTCCGAAGGCCAGCTGACGGCCTTCGTCAAGCCTGATATCAAGGGCAAGGAGATCGGCATCGCGCTGGCCTTCCACGCCAACCAGCCCAAGCGGGACGATTTTGGTGTTCCGGCGATGCTTACCGGTCTGATTACCAACGAGACGGGTGACAGCCTCGCGAGCGCCTATGCCGACCCCAAGCCCGACTATGCGCTGCAATCGCCTTTCGATTCCATCCTGGTCGACACCGCGCGGAAGCGTTTCATTCCGCAGATCAAGGGGACCGATCACGCCTGGGCGGCCAATGTGTTGCCCGCAACCGTCTTCTCGGCCAAGGAACAGAAATGCCTCGCCGAGGCAATCTACTTCGAATCGGCAAACGAGCCGCTCAAGGGGCAGGCGGCCGTGGCGCAGGTGGTCTTGAATCGTGTCCGCAACCCGACCTTTCCCAATTCCATCTGCGGGGTAGTTTACCAGAACGAAGACTGGCGCAATCGGTGCCAGTTCTCGTTTGCGTGCGATCGCATACCTGATATCGTCTGGTCGCGCAGCAAGTTCAATACGGCCAAGCAAGTCGCCATGGCTGTGACCGCGGGCAAGATCTACCTTGCGGATGTGGGCGATTCCACTCACTATCACGCTGTCTACGTAAAGCCGAATTGGGCACGGACGATGAAAAAGGTCAGCAAGATCGGCCTTCACATTTTCTACCGAACCTATCGCGGCGGCTGGGTCTGACGCCAACCGGAATCCCGGGGCGATTCCTGCATCGGTTGCGACGATGCTCGCATTTTAAAGCAGTGAATGCTGCTTCGGTCACTTAACATATTGAAAAATATCAATTAAATAGCATCTGTTAACTACTGTATCGCGCCTTGACTATCACGAAGTGTGAAACTATGTTGCAGCCGGCTTGAAGGCGGGGGTCTTACAAGTTTCCACACGGCCGTGACCGGTCTCCAAGGCCGGAAAAACCGGGCAGGACCTGGTTGAAGGAGGCAAGGATGGGAACCGACCGCAAGGATAGTCTGGAAGACCGCATGGGTCGCCTGGAAGACAGGCTGACCGAGGCGCGCGCGACGGAGAAAGATGGGGCTGGCGTCAGCGACGAAACCCGCAAGGGCTATTCGCAGGGGCTGAAAATCTCATCGGAATTCATCGCTGCGGTGATCGTCGGCGCGATGATCGGCTATCTTCTGGATTATATTCTGTCCTCCAAGCCGTGGGGGATGATTGTATTTCTCCTCCTCGGATTTTGTGCGGGCGTGCTGAATGTCCTAAGGGTTGTGGGTGTGGTAAAGTCACCCCATCCGGTGGATAGAATTGGCGCGGGACGCAAGCAAGACAACGCGCGCTCGTCGTCCGACAAGCGCAATGGAATGTAACGAGAGAGACCAGACGTGGCAGGCGACAGCGGCAAGGTAGATCCAATCCACCAGTTCCACATCAACACATTGATTGAGAATGTTGGTGGGAGCGGTTTTCATTTTACCAATTCGGCGCTGTTCATGGTGCTGACCGTCATCGTGGCGACCGGCTTCCTGCTCTGGGCTTCGGCGCCCAAGGCAATCGTTCCGGGCCGGATGCAGTCGGTCGCTGAGCTTTCCTACGAATTCATCGCCAAGATGCTGAAGGATTCGACCGGCAAGGAAGGCATGAGGTTTTTCCCGTTCGTCTTCTCGCTGTTCATGTTCGTGCTGGTCTCCAACATGTTCGGCATGATCCCGGGCTTCTTCACGGTCGGCAGCCAGATCATCGTCACCTTCGCTCTGGCGATTCTGGTCATGCTCGTCGTGATACTTTACGGCGTCTACAAGCACGGTTTCCACTTCTTCGGCATCTTCGTTCCGTCGGGCGTTCCGGCGCTTATCGTACCGCTGGTGACTTCGATCGAAATCGTCTCGTTCCTGTCGCGTCCCGTCAGCCTCTCGGTTCGTCTTTTTGCCAACCTGCTGGCCGGCCACATCACGCTCAAGGTCTTCGCCGGCTTCGTGTTCTCGCTCGGCGTGGTCGGACCCATCGGCATGGTTGGCGCAATTCTGCCGCTGCTGATGACGGTCGGTTTGACCGGACTTGAGTTCCTAGTCGCCTTCCTGCAGGCCTATGTGTTCGCCGTTCTGACCTGCATGTATCTCAACGATGCGGTTCATCCGGGCCACTGATTACCCAATAATCCGGCGCCTGTTGACTCTGGCGGGCGCTGCTGATTAACACCCAACCAAGAAACGAAAGACTTGAAGGAGTTTTAAAATGGAAGCTGAAGCAGCAAAGTACATCGGCGCTGGTATTGCGTGCCTGGGCATGGGCGGTGCGGCCCTCGGTCTCGGCAACATCTTCGGAAATTACCTGGCCGGCGCACTGCGCAACCCATCGGCTGCCGACGGCCAGTTCGGCCGCCTGATTTTCGGCTTCGCCGTTACGGAAGCTCTGGGCATCTTCTCGCTGCTCGTTGCACTTCTCGCTCTCTTCGGCTGATCGGTTATTAAAGCTTCCGGGTCATGGCGCTTGTTCATGACCCGTTTTAATACCGTATCCTTGCCTTGGAGGTAGGAATGTTTGTGACGACAGCCTATGTTCTGTCAGCCACGGCGGTGGAAGGGCAAGCAGCGGCGCAGGCCGTTGAAGGCCAGGTGCATACCGAGGTGGGTGCAAACCCCCAGGTCGAGCACGACACCTTTCCGCCATTCGACCCGGCACATTTCCCGTCGCAGCTCCTGTGGCTGGCGATTACGTTTGGTGCCTTCTATTTTCTGGTTTCCAAGCTGATCACGCCGCAAATCGGCGGCATCATCGCCAAGCGCGAAGGCCGGATCGCCAGCGATCTAGCCGAAGCCAAGCGGATGAAGGACGAAGCCGACGCATCCATAGCCAAGTACGAGCAGGAACTGTCTGAAGCCCGCATCAAGGGTCAGGGCATTGCTGCCGAAGCGCGCGACGCAGTCAAGGCGAAGGCCGACGCTGAACGTGCGCAGCTGGAAGCCGGCCTCGCCAAGAAGATTGCCGATGCCGAGCAGAGTATCGCGGCCATCAAGACCAAGGCTCTTGCCGAGGTCGAAACCGTCGCCGAGGACACCGCCTCGGAAATCGTCGAGCAATTGACCGGCGTCACCGTAACCAAAGCTGCAGCCGCTTCCGCGGTCAAGGCTTCCAAGGTCTGATCGGAGGGTTCGTCATGGATGCAACAATGTGGGCCCAGATTTGGTCCCAGGTGGCGCTGGCGATTTTCCTCGGCATCGTGATTTATCTCAAGGTTCCTGGGATGATCACGAAGACCCTGGATGCCAGAGCGGTCAAGATCGCCGGTGAACTGGACGCTGCAAAGCAGATTCGCGAAGAAGCTCAATCGCTTCTGGCTGAATACAAGAAGAAGCGCTCGGAAGCTGAGGCCGAAGCTGCAGAGATCGTTGCGGCCGCCAAGCGCGAAGCCGACAGCCTCGCAGCCGACGCCAAGCAGAAGACCGAAGAGTATGTTGCTCGTCGGACCGCGCTTTCCGAGCAGAAGATCAAGCAGGCTGAAGCCGATGCGGTCAACGCCGTTCGCTCTGCCGCGGTTGATCTGGCGATCGCCGCTGCTGAAAAGCTGATCGGCGGCAACCCGGACGCCAAGGTCGCTGACGGCCTGTTCAGCAACGCCGTTGAGCAGGTCAAGACCCGTCTTAACTGAGCGTCGCTCGCTTGAAGTTCCAAACCCCGCCTCCTAGGAGGCGGGGTTTTTTGTTTTGCGGCATTCAATTTCGCGATAGAAATCGAGGACATGCGACGCTTCGGGCCAACGCTCGCTGTATATCAGTCGTTCGAGCGGGATCTTGTCACGCCAGCCTTTAACGGCGAGTTCGGGCGATGTGAAGAGCTCGGACACATGGCCGACGCAGAGATAGGCGATGATCTCCACGCTTTCGGGAATGCCGAGGTGCTCCTTCAGCCGCTGGTGATCGAAGATGCTGACCCAGCCGACGCCGATGCCTTCCGCGCGTGCCGCGAGCCAGAAATTTTGCACGGCGCAAACGGTGCTGTAGAGGTCCATGTCGGGATTGTGCGTGCGACCCAGGACGAACCCGCCGCCGCGCTTGCGATCGCAGGTCACGCAGATGTTGACCGGTGCCTTGAGAATGCCTTGCAGCTTCAGCGCCATATAGTTGCGCTTCTGCTCGCCGTGCAGCCGCTCGGCCGCTTCGTTGTTGGCGTCGTCAAAGATCTGATGGACGGCGCGCCGGTTGGCCTCGTCCCGGATGATCATAAAGTTCCAAGGCTGCATGTAGCCGACGGAAGGTGCTGCATGCGCGGCATTCAGTAGGCGCAGCAGCGTCTGCTCCGATACTGGATCCGGCAGGAACTCGTTTCGCACATCGCGGCGCGAATAGATGGTGCGGTAGACCGCGGCGATTTCGGATTCCGAAAACGGACCGGCCGCCGCCATATGGCGGTTGGTATTGCCTGTCATTGTCAATCCCCGACAATTCAGGCCTCAAGACGGCGAGGATTTCCCTGCCGCGAAAGGCTCCAGCGCCTTGAAAGCCGTCCGCGCTTTCTCGGCTATGGTGTCCGGCCGGTCTTCTGGCTCGGGATCGCTCGGAACGGCGCTGCCTTCCCGGTTGCCCAGTGGCATTGTGCGTCGTTCCGTCCCCCTGACAGCGTTGGGCACGCGCAGGTCTTGCACCTGCTTCCCGATTCTTCCCCGCTTATGGGGGACACCGGACAGCGTCTTCTATCAGGGCGTGGTGACCGGGGGCAAGCCGGCAGCGTCAGAGGTTGACGCGATCAGTCCTTGCGTAGGGGGCGAAACGTCATCCGGTGAATGGCGCAAGGGCCGAGCGCGTTGATCGCATCGCGATGGACTTGCGTTCCATAGCCGGCATGAAGCTCGAAGCCGTAGCCGGGAAACGTCTTGCCGGCGGCCGACATGATCCGGTCGCGGGTTACCTTGGCGACGATCGAGGCGGCCGAGATCGACAGGGAGCGTGCGTCGCCCTTGATCAATGCCTTGGCGGGACAGGGAAGGCCGGGTGCAACATCACGCCCGTCGATGAGCGCGAAGTGCGGTCGCCGATGCAACGACAAAGCCGCCCTGCGCATGGCTTCGAGGCTCGCTCTGAGGATGTTCGTGCGGTCGATCTCTGCGGGGCTCACGGAAGCGACCGCAACCTCTGCCGACGCCAGTATCAACTCGAAAAGGTGCTCGCGGCGGGCTGCGGTCAATTGCTTGGAATCGTGAAGGCCATCAGGGATGTTGTGCGGATCGAGGATCACGGCACTTGCCACGACGGGGCCGGCAAGCGGTCCGCGCCCTGCTTCGTCCAGTCCGCACACCATCTCGTAACCGTCCCGCATCAATCCTTCCTCGATCAGGAAGGTCGGTCGTGGGGCTTCCTCGAAAAGGGGAAGGGAATCGGTGAGAGCGTGCCGTTTCATACGGGGTTAGTGACACATTCTCCCGATTCCCTGCAAGTCCCGGAAAGAGGGCGGCGTTCCGGGACAGGCGCGCGCCGGGCCAGGGCGGGGAAGGCCGGGCAGCGCGAGGCTCATTCAGCAGCGGGTGCGGGGCAGGGAGCCAACCCGGCGCTGAAGAGATGGGGTCAGAGCAGGCTGAGTTGCACGCCGTGGCCGCTGGGCGGTACGAAAAGCTCCGTATTCAGCTGGATGCCGCGACGCTTGAGATCGAGTTTCTTGGCCGCAAGTTCGAAGCGGCGGCTGAGTTGCCAGGCATAGGGTCCGTCGCCCTTCATCCGCTTGCCGAATTCGGCGTCATAGTCCTTGCCGTTGCGCATCGAACGGATCAGGCTCATCACATGCCTGTAGCGCTCCGGATAGTTCCTGAGCAACCAGTCGCGGAACAGCGGGCTCACCTCGAGCGGCAGCCTGAGCATGATGTAGTTGGCCTCCGTGGCGCCGGCTGCGGCGCCAGAATCCAGAATTCGTTCCAGCTCGTGGTCGTTGAGTGCCGGGATCATTGGCGCTGCCATCACGGCAGTAGGCACGCCGGCAGCGGTAAGGGCACGGATTGCCTCCAGGCGGCGTGTAGGCGTCGATGCGCGCGGTTCCATCAGCCGGGCCAGTCTGCGGTCGAGCGTGGTCACCGAAAGCGCCACCTTGGTAAGGCCGCGTTCGGCCATCTTACCGAGAATGTCGATGTCGCGCATCACCAGCGCTGACTTGGTGACGATGGATACGGGATGATTGGCGGCCGCCAGCACTTCTAGGATCTGGCGCATGATCCGCCATTCCTTCTCGATCGGCTGGTAGGGGTCGGTATTGGTGCCGATGGCAATCGTCTTCGGCTTGTAGCCGGGCTTGGATAGCTCCCGCTCGAGTAACCTTGCCGCATCCGGCTTGGCAAATAGTTTGGCCTCGAAGTCGAGGCCCGCCGACAGGCCGACATAGGCGTGCGTCGGCCGGGCAAAGCAATAGATGCAGCCATGCTCACAGCCGCGATAGGGATTGATCGAACGGTCGAACGGGATGTCCGGGCTGTCGTTGCGGGTAATGATCGCGCGCGGTTTTTCCACCTGCACTTCTGTCCGGAACGGTTCGAGACTTTCCAGTGTCTGCCAGCCGTCGTCGACAGCTTCGCGCTCCTTGGGCTCGAACCGTCCCGACGGGTTGATCCCGGCAGCACGCCCCCGGCGACGATCGATCTCGATCCTCAGACCGCTCTCCTTGAGCAGGCCATCGGCAATATCTGCCGTATTGGCAGGCGCAAAAGCAGCCTGCCGCGAAAGCGACATATTGATCATGGGCATCTCCTGCGAGGCGACTCCTTGCCCCGTCATGATTATTTTCCTATCGTGAAAAAGAGAACAATGCAAGAACAAAATGGAAGCTGGTCTTTTAGAAAACCTTCCGCTAAAGGTAAGGAATGCTGACTGTTTTGCTAGAATGCCGGGACAACGAGCAGGAACTTGCCCATACGCTGGCAGTGCTGGTCGCCGGAGCGGTGGATGGCCTGGTGAGCGACGTAATCGTGCTGGACCATGGTTCACAGGATGCATCGGCCGCCGTGGCCGATGCAGCCGGCTGCCGGTTTTTAACGCAGTGGAGTCTGGAAGAGACGTTGCTGTCAGCGCGCGGCGACTGGGTCATGCTGCTGGAGGCCGGGGCACGTCCACAATCCGGCTGGATCGAGGAAGTGTCTGAATATGCGGCGATTGCCGGTATGCCCGCGCGGTTCTCGCCGTCGCGGCGCTTCCGCCGTCCGTTCTTCAAGCGACTGATGGCGCGGACCGGGGCGTTGGAAAATGGCTATCTCATTTCGAAGCGGCAGGCGGCGGCACTTGCGCGACCGGGCATGGACCTGGATGCACTCGCCAAGTCTGCTTCATGCCGCAAGCTACGATCCGAGCTGATCCCGGCCTGGGTGATCCGCGAGGGGCGTTAGCCTCAAGCTGCAGCGCTGACCGCCAGGTGAATGCCGTCCGACTTCTGCAGGATATTGATGACCTTGAAGATGTGATTGGCGCTAGGGTTGCCTGCGTCGCTGAACATGTGCTTCAGGCTTCTTTCAGACAAGCCGGACTGGAGGGACAAATCTTCAAAGCCAATCGTGGCTTCGATATAATCCCATAGCACGCCCTTTGCCGTTTCCAGATCGCCCGACAGCAGCACCTCCACGGCTTTGGAAAGCAGCGCCAGACGAAATGCTTCATCGCTCTGAATACGAGCTCTGATTGTTTTCTTTATTTCTTTTGTCAGAGTCATCGGGGTTTCCTGCAAAAACATAATTTTATCGTCAGGACATATAGGTACGACTGCGTCGCAAAAACGGCAGCATCGACAAAATATTTCTTATTTTTGTGAAATATCGAGGATACGGGAGAGTTTGTGTCCCTGGCGCCACAGGTTGTCCCGTGACGCCGCATGATTGTGCGGAGGCTTATCCCGAAATCCTGGAGAAATCCGCAACAGTTCCGGTGGCGCTGCGGATGGCCGCCAGTAGCGCAAGGCGGTTGGCGCGAATGTCTGCATTCTCGTCGTTGACGAGGACGTCCGTGAAGAATGTGTCGACGGGGCCGCGCAGTTTTGAAAGTGCTTCCATTGCGCCTTCGAAATCCTCGCGCACAACAGCCGATGCCGCGCCCTCGGAGGCCGAGACGATGGCCGAATGCAGCGCTGTTTCGGCTGGAAGCTTCAGGATGGAAAGATCGATGCGGTCGCCAACCACGGTGCCTTTCTTCTCCTCGGCGGCCAGCAGCTGGGTGGCACGCTTGGTGCCGGCCAGAAGATTCTCGCCGTCTTCCGAGGTGATGAAGGCCGTCAGCGCGCGGGCGCGGCGGACGATGGTCAGCAGGTCGTCGGCATTCTCTGTCAGCACCGCATCGACGATGTCATGGCGCTGGCCGTTGTCCCGGAGATAGACCTTCAGCCGGTCATGGAAGAAGGACAGGAGGTCGCGATCCTTGGCCACCGTCAAAAGCGGCAGGCGAATGCTGTTCTCCAGCAGGATCCGGATCACGCCGAGTGCCGCGCGACGCAGCGCATAGGGATCCTTGGAGCCGGTCGGCTTTTCGTCGATGGCCCAAAAACCGATCAGCGTGTCGAGCTTGTCGGCAAGCGCGACGGTCACGGAGACGGGATCGGTTGGCACGCGGTCCGATGGGCCATTCGGCTTCCAGTGGTCCTCGATGGCTGCGGCAACCGATGCATCTTCACCCTGCAGAAGCGCATAGCGGCGGCCCATCAGGCCCTGCAGCTCGGGGAATTCACCAACTGCTTCGGTGCGCAGATCCGCCTTGGCCAGCACGGCGGCACGATCGACCTTGATCGGGTCGCCGCCAGTCGACTTGACGAGTTCGGCGGCCAGCGTACGAATACGCTCGACCCGGTCGCCCTGCGTCCCGAGCTTGGCGTGGAACGTGACGTTGAGAAAATCGAGCTTGGCCATCCGCTGATCGAGCGGCTTCTTCAGGTCGAGACCGAATTTCGCAGCCGATGCGGCGAGGTCGGCAAGGTCAGGCAGGTCGCCCTGGTCGCGCTTGTAGAAGTGTGCTGCGTCCGACAGGCGGGCGCGCACGACCTTGCCGTTGCCGTGGATGATCTCCTTGCCGCCGTCCTTCGCCTCGATGTTCGAGATCAGGATGAAGTGGTTGGAGAGCGAAAGCCCTTCCTCGGACGCGCCGGGCTTGGCGACCACGAAGCATTTCTGGTTGGTCTTGATCGTCAGGCGGATGATTTCAGCCGGGATCTTGAGATAGTCCTCTTCGAACGTGCCCATCAGCACGTTGGGAAATTCGACCAGGCCGGAAACTTCCTCGAGCAGGCCTTCGTCCTCGACGAGTTCGAGGCCTGAGGCGAAGGCGAGGTTGCGGGCGTCGGTGAGGATGATTTCCTTGCGGCGTTCGGCATCGAGAATGACCTTGGCCTTTTCGAGGCTCGAGACATAGTCAGAAAAGCGTTTGACGGTGATCGCTTCGGGCGCATGGAAACGATGGCCGTACGTGACGTTAGATGCGATGATGCCGTCGATTTCGAAGGGGATGATCACCGGCTCGTCGTGTTCTGCGCCAAAGGTGCAGACGATCGATTGCAGCGGCCGCACCCAGCGCAGCGCGCCGGATTTGGCGGAGGCAGCGCCCGAACGCATCGATTTCGGCCAGGGGAAGTTGCGGATAATGTCTGGCATCACCTCGGTGATGATCTCTTCGGCCGAACGACCGGGCTTGGAAATGATGGCGACGTAGAAATCGCCTTTCTTCGGATCGGTGCGCGTTTCGGCCTGTTCGATGGATGTCAGTCCAGCGCCGCGCATGAAGCCGTCGATCGCCTGTTGGGGTGCCGACGTGCTCGGGCCTTTTTTCTCTTCGCGCATGTCGGGCGAGCGAATGGTCAGGCCACGAATATCGAGCGTCAGCCGGCGCGGTGTCCAGTATTCACGCGCGCCCTCGTAGGTCAGTCCCGCTTCGACCAGCGCATCCGTCAGTAGCTTCTTGAGGTCGCCGGCAGCCTTGCGCTGCATGCGGGCAGGAATTTCCTCGGAGCGGAGTTCAAGCAGAAGATCGGGCATCAGTTCTCTTCCTCACCCTGCCCGGAGCGGGCAGGGTCGGCACACGGTGCCGGGTGTGGTGAAAATGGTTGGCCCCTGCTAGCAAAATTTGCCGTTGCTGCACAATGGGAAATATCGCGGCAAGTGCTGCGAAGTCGCCTTACAGGCCATCATTGTGCAACTGATGTGGGTGGATGGAGCGTTCGCGGCCGAAGATCACGGCCGCCAAGCCTGCAATGTCCTGGCGGCGAGTTGGGTGGGCTCCGGTAATTGCAGGCGGGGCCGTCGATAACGAGGCGGCCCCGCATATTGCTTCAGGCAAAATCGAAGCTCTGACCAGTGATATCGGCCGCGTTCAGATTTGCCAGCGTCAGCACGTCTGTCCCTGCCGTTCCGCCGGCGGCGGCCCCGAGGTCGATCACGACATCGACGCCGGACTGAATCATATTGGCTGCGATGTCGGCAAAGCTGCCAATTCCCGTAAAATCAGTCAGATCGATCGTGTCGCGCTGCGTTTCGAAATCGAAGATCGTGTCGAGCCCGCTGCCAAGAGCGAAGACGAACTGGTCAGCGCCGCGTTTGACGTTGCTGAGATCACTGTAAAACGGATCGACATCGCCATAGAGCATGTCGTTTCCTGCTCCGCCGATCAAAGTGTCATTGCCGGCGACGGCCCGGTAGTTGGCGGTGATTGCGTCACCATAGAGAAAGTCATCGCCGGTGCCTCCATCGAGCCAGTCGTTGCCGGCCTTGGCGGTGTCATTGAGAAGGGCGCCATCACCTACCAGAAAGTCCCCATCGTCACCACCTGCGAGCCGATCGTCGCCCCCCTCGCTCCGATCCGAAAGGAAAATACCATCGCCTATGAGGAAGTCGAACCCAGCTCCACCGTCCAGCCGATCGTTGCCGCCACGCGCACGCCCACGCAGCTCGCCGGCTGCGTCGCCGTTCAGCCCGTCGTCGCCGTCTCCGCCTTCGAGCCAATCGTTGCCGCCGACGGCCTTTTCGGCAAGGATGTCGCTGTCGCCGGTCAATCCGTCATTGCCATCCCCACCGCGCAGGACATCATTGCCCCCGCGTGTCGTGGCGCCCATTGTGTCCGCTGCATCACCGTAGATTGAGTCGTCGCCGTTGCCCCCGTCGATCGTATCGTTGCCTCCGCGTGCCGAATCGAACATCTGAAAGGCATCGCCATTGAGAAAATCGTTGTCATCTCCGCCGTCGAGCATGTCATTGCCGCCCTTGGCGTTTCTTGTCATCAGATAGGCATCGCCGAAAATGGTATCGTCGCCAGCGAGGCCCCGGATTTGATCAGCGCCGCCGGTACCGCCCGAAAAAATGCCCGTTTCGGCAAGCCCGTACGGATTGCCTGTCGTGTACGGATCGCCGAACAGAACATCTGCGTTGGCGGTCCCGTCGATTTTGTCATCTGCATTCTGATTGTGATTGTCGTTTTTGTGAGTGTTGCCTCCTGCATCCGGCCAGTGGAGGTTCTCGCCTGGAAGCACGAAGTTGCCCGCCTCGATATCAGCGAGATCAATTGCTGCGAGCGTCAACACGTCCACTCCGGCCGGACCGCCGGCGGCGGCACCCAGATCGATCACCACATCGGCGCCCACTTGCTGGGCAGCCGCCAAAAGATCGGCAAATCGGTTGATACCCTTGATGCCGCGCAGGTCGATCAAGTCTCGTTCGATCTCGAAATCGAAAATCGTGTCCAGCCCGCTGCCAGTGTCGAAGACGAAGCGGTCCGCTCCACGGGTCACCATGGCAAGAGCACTCGAAGCTGGATCGAGGTCGCCATAGAGAGAGTCATTGCCCGATCCACCGATTAGCACATCGTTGCTACACTGTGCCTTGTCGTTGGCCACCACAACATCGCCGAAGATCCGGTCGTCGCCCGTTCCCCCATACAGCAGATCCCTTCCGGCACGGGCATAATCATGCATAAAATAATCCTCGCCATAGAGGGTGTCGTTGCCGTTTCCACCGTACAGGCGGTCTTCCCCGCCCTTAGCGTGGTCGTAAAGCCAGGAATCGCCATAGACGATATCGTTTCCCTCGTCGCCGTACAGCCGGTCGTTGCCGCCACGTGCCCACCCGGTGATCCGCGCGCCTTCGCCCTGGATCTCGTCGTTGCCGTCGCCGCCATAGGCCACATCGTTACCACCGCGGGCTTGGTCGCTCAGAAGGTACGCGTCGGCATAGATCAGGTCGTTGCCGATGCCGCCGCGTATGAGGTCGTCTCCACCCTGGCTGCGGCCGGATATTGTCGGTCGATATCCGCGCAGGTTTGTACCTGCGTCACCGAAAAGACTGTCATCGCCAGCGCCGCCGTCGATGACATCGTTGCCGCCGCGGGCATCGCCAAAAAGCATCTCCGCGTCGCCGGATACTGTGTCATCGCCATCACCCCCGGCAATGGTGTCAGCGCCGCCACGCCCTTCGTCGGCGATCTGCAGTGCATCGCCCCAAATGACATCGCTGCCACCACCGGCATCGATCCAGTCATTCCCGCCGACCCCGCTGTTAAGCACGCCGCTCGGCGGTGAGCCGACCGAGTTGCTGGGGTCGAGAGCGCTGATGGTGTAGGGATCGCCGACGATGATGTCGTCGGCCGACGTGCCGATAATCGTGTTGTTGATCCCATTGAGCGGTGGGAGACCGCCGATGAACGTAGCCATTGTATCCTCCTGGTCCAAAGCTTCGCCGCCAGCAGCAACCGGCGAGTCCGCCATGCGGACGTCGGGCTGGTGAAAGGCGCGGCGAAGGTAATGTTGACTCTCGCTGGAGGAGCGATTCGACCTGTTTGTCGTTTTCACATCATGAGATTGAGCGCCGACTCGGGCCTTGGCCTTTCGTGCCTTTGTCGATGTCCGCCAGCGAAGGCGTGCTAACTGTTCAACTGGTTGCAAGACAAATACGTCACCGAACCGCATGATAGTCCATACGGATAAGAATGGCCGGTAACAAAATAAGAAGATTCACATGCGGATAGTAACTGCTTATGCTACATCAAAGCAGGAAAATCCACGAAACTGCCTTAGAACAAACGAAAATACTTGATTGTCCTATATCGACATCAGTCAATACTGGCTGGAATCTTCAATCGCGCATATACTTGCGTGATAAGGGGATGCTATATACACTAAAACATTGCAGGAGTCAATATGCGCGAGTCGATTCGTCGTTTGCAACCTGCCCTATATGAGGGCGTGGTGTTTATAAGCTATTGATTTACCTGGGCGTGCAGGTGTGGATGCGCCGCCAAATTTTTTCGAGCGGCACATCCGGGGCGGGCCTCGAGAACTACCACCCGCCGCCGCCGCCGCCTCCGCCGCCTGAGCCCGATGAGCCGCCGCCTGATGATGAAAAGCCGGAAGAGGAACTCTTGGGTGGGGGAGGGAGTGTCGAGGACACCGTCGAGGACAGTGACGACGAGAAATTCGACACGCTTTGACCTAAATGCTGACTATCGAAAGGCTGGCCGGAATACCAGGCGGGCGAATAAGCCTGGGCCGTGGCGCCCGCCGCAATCAGCCAGGACTGGAAATGTTCCGACCACGGCTTTTCGACACCCAGCGCCACCGCATAGGGCAACAGCTTTTCGAAATGCTGCGGCGACATTTCCGGTGCGCCGGCGAAGTTCATTCGGTCCTTCTCCGCGACGGTGAGATAAAGCCTCAAGCCTTCGATGCCGTCGCGCAACTGGCGGCCAAGCGGTGTCGCAGCACCCATGATGGCACTGAACAGGGTGGCGACCACGATCATGCCGCCGCTGGCGGCAAGGGCAAAGATATCGTCGGGCGATCGCGCCTCCGACAGCGCCATCGCCGCCGAGGCGGCCAGCATCACCGCCATGCCAAGCCAGAAGAAACCGAGCATGATCCAGGCGAAGATGCGCAGGACCATGACCTGCGACGCCAGCGCGGTGGCCGCGAGGACGGCTGAAAAAGCCGCCACGAAGACGAACACGAATGCCGGTACGATCAGTAGCCCCAGCATGTTCTGGTTAAAGTCGCCGAGTACGATCACCGCGAGATAGGCGGCGACCGTCAGAATAATCCCGGTGGTGAGGACGCCGAGATTGAAGCGGTGATACTTACCGCTATGCTCCCGGTCTATTGCCGAGCGGAAATCCTCGCCCATCTTCTGGATCGTCCTGCCATTGGCCTTGTCGATCATGAAATAGGTCTGGCCCTTGACCTTGTTGTAGATGATGTCTTCGCCAAGCGGCAGCCGGGCCTGGGGTTTGGCATCCGTCCGCTTCAGCGTTACGGACTTCTTGAGATCCTCAAGCGTAATCAATCCCTTGACGGCAAGGTCGATCATCGAGGCGGAAAACGCCGTCCAGCCGCCATTGGAAAATCCCTTGTTGTCGACATAGTTGACCAGTGCGGGAGAAAGGTCTGCCGGCGGATCCCAACGCGGTACGATCACGCCCTTCATCGGGTCGCGGCCGACGCGCAACCAGTTGAAGCCGAAATAGGCGAGCACGGCGATGAAGCCCAGGCCGGCGATGATGGAGTTCATCCGGTCGTGCAGCCACCACCATTGTTCGTCGCTGTCGCTCGGCGCATCGATTGCACCCTTGGCGAGCTTGATGCCGATCGTCATGCCCTCCAGCCGGTCGAGCGGCGCAGTGCTTTCGAAGCCGAGCTTGCCGCCGTCCTGCCAGACGCGGGCGTTCTTTTCGGTGGCGCCTTGTGGGCCGGTGTAGAAGACGGTCGCGAGCGGGGAAACCCTTTCGGGCAATGTCACGGTCGCCGATGCGTGATAAATCGGAAAATCCCAGAAATTGCCGGTGACATTCCAGAACAGTTCGTCGTGCCTGTCGAAATAGCGGATCTGCCGGCCTGTCTCGTAGGTGATCTTGAATGTATGCTCGCCGCTGTCGAGGAAGACGTCTTCCTTGCCGATATAGATGCGGGTGCCATTGTCGATCGATTCTGTGCGATAGTCCTCCTGCTGGCCGTCCCGTTCGATGCGCCTGATGTCGAAATCGACCCGGTGCATCTGGCCGTCACTGCCCTCGAAGGTCAGCGGAAAGTCGCGGAAGATGCCCCTTCTTATCTTGTAGCCCTCGGCATTGACCTTGATGGTTTCGGTGATGGTCAGGACGCCGGATTTGGCGACATCGATGTCGGCATGATAGTTGCGGATGACTTCCTCGGCGTTGGTGGGGAAGGCCGAGAAAAGAAGTAGAAATAGAAGAAGAGTTGCGAGGAGATGTCGCGAAGCGACAGAGGGGGGTAAACTGAGCGCGCCCATCGTCTAGAACTTGACTTGCGGCACCGCGCGGTCCGCGGCGTTGTCGATCTCGAAAAAGGCCTTCTTAATGAAGCCGAACGGGCCGGCGAGCAGGTTGGAAGGGAAGCTTTCGACCTTGATATTGAGGTCACGGGCCGCACCGTTGTAGTAGCGACGCGCCATCTGGATCTCGCTTTCGATACCGTCGAGCGATTGCTGCAATTCGGCAAAATTCTGGTTGGCCTTGAGGTCGGGATAGGCCTCGGCGAGCGCCATCACCCGGCCGAGCGCCTGGCCGAGCAGACCCTCTGCAGCGCTTCGGCCGGCGACATCCCCCTGCGGTATCGCCTGGGCCTTGTTGCGCAATTCGACGATTTCCGAAAGCGTCGACTTCTCGTGGGTGGCGTAGCCTTTCACGGTTTCGATCAGGTTGGGGATCAGGTCGGCGCGGCGCTTGAGCTGCACATCGATGCCCGACCATGCCTCCTCCGCCATCTGCCGGGCGCGCACCAGCCCGTTGTAAAGGACAATGGCGATGAAGACTGCAAGGACGACGACCGCGATAGCGATGTAAGACATGGAGTTCCCCCGAACTGCGAGCAATTGATTGCAAGGTAACGTTTCAACCGGCCAAAGTCATGGGAGATTCTTGCGGGAATCTTGCGGCGTCGCGGGATTTGCTGTGCGACGCGTGGGTTGTGATAACAATAGGATACCGGATTCAAGTGAGACACCCAGCCAGGGCGACCTGCTATGATGACCACCAAGCCATTCATTAATATCCTCGCATTTTCGGTGCTGTTCTTCGATTATGCCGTGGCGAGGCCGCCTCATCCGCCTGGCACGCGTTGCTTCGTGCAGCTATTCGGTGGCCAGTTGCCGACGTCAAGCTACCGGACGCAATTACCTATCTGCGAGCTCGGTGTAAGGTGGGGGAGGTAATGTGAGCTAGGTCGGTTCGGCCTGCGGTTCTAAAGCTCCCTTGGAAGCTTCAAACGCATCTGATTGCGCTATCCACATGCGCTTGAGAAACAATATGCACGTGGACATGGCCACCACTGAGATCAACTCGGAGGCCATCACCAATTTTCTGGAAAGGATCAACTCGTTGATCGTTTCAGCCTTCATCGAATATTTGAAAGCAATCCTGCCAAGCCAGCTCTGCACGATCCAGAGCAGCCACCACAACTTCACGAAATTCAGCGATTCCAGCTGGTCTTTGGAAGCCTGGCTCGTCCATAAGTCCTGTGGAGACAACGTCGCGAGATAGATTTCCTTCATTGCGAAATAGGGGCGGAATAGATTCAGAATTGGGACAAAATACCAGCCGACCGACCACGCCGGAGAATACTTCATCGTTGCCGCTCCAAAGGCACGTGCGAGCTTGTTGCTTTTGAAAACCCATATAAACCACAGGCAAGTGGTCGCAATTACCAGACACGTTTGCACGATGCCCATGACGAACTGATTGCGATCGCTGGCCTCCGCCATTGCCACGATATCGCTTGCCGGATCGAATGTATGCTCGCGCAGCGAAATCAGTAAATTATATTCAAGTACATCAAGTATGAGTGCGGCAGGGATGAGCGCAAGCGATATATAAAATAAGTAATGCAGCGTCTTCGTAAGTTTGCCAACACCAGCGTAGCGCCATTGGATTTCCGGATTCATTCAACGGCTTTCTGAAAACGGTGGGCTTTTGGGAGTGCAATTCTGCCTGACCTGCCCAAACGACCATGCATTAATGGCTAGAGATTTCCGTCTGTGACCGTTGCAATCGAAAGTCAGGCCGCCTTCACCCAGTTCACGCCGCCCGCTTCGGTCAGCAGGAAGGCTTCGCCGCAGGCCTTGGCAAGCGTGCGCACGCGCAGGATGTAGCTCTGGCGTTCGGTTACCGAGATGACGCCGCGCGCGTCGAGCAGGTTGAAGACGTGGCTCGCCTTGATGCACTGGTCATAGGCAGGCAGCACGCATTTGTGCACGCGTTGATTGTCGGTATCGCCCGGCGCGCCGGCGGCGAGCAGCGCCTGGCATTCCTTTTCCGCATCGATGAAGTGCCGGTGCAGCATCTCGGTGTTGGCGAATTCGAAATTGTGGCGCGAATATTCCTGTTCGGCCTGCAGGAAGACGTCGCCATAGGTGATCTTGTCTTCGCCTTCGCGGCCGTTGAAGTTCAGGTCATAGACATTGTCGACGCCCTGGACATACATGGCAAGGCGCTCAAGACCATAGGTCAGTTCGCCGGCAACTGGCGAGCACTCGATGCCGCAGACCTGCTGGAAATAGGTGAACTGGGAAACTTCCATGCCGTCGCACCAGCATTCCCAGCCGAGGCCCCAGGCGCCCAGCGTCGGGCTTTCCCAGTCGTCCTCGACGAAGCGCACGTCGTGCAGCAGTGGGTCGAGGCCGATCGCAGCAAGCGAACCGAGATAGAGTTCCTGCAGGTTCGACGGATTCGGCTTCAGGATCACCTGGTACTGGTAGTAATGCTGCAGACGGTTGGGATTTTCGCCATAACGGCCGTCGGAAGGGCGGCGGGACGGCTGGACATAGGCAGCCTTCCAAGGCTTGGGACCAAGTGCTCGCAGCGTCGTGGCTGGATGAAACGTACCGGCGCCGACTTCCATGTCATAGGGCTGCAGAACCGCGCAACCCTTGTCCGCCCAATAGTTATGGAGCGTCAGGATCAGCCCCTGGAAGGAGCGGGTCGGATGCATATGATCGGGAAGTGCGGACATACGGGCTACCATGGTGGGTGGATGAAATATCGGCGGTGAGTGCCACGTCATCGCATATCGGTCAAGTTCTTTGAGGTCGATCCAGCGTCGCGCTCGAATTGCCTCGCACCTGGATTGGTGCAAGAATGTCGGCGAGCGCGATTTCCCTGGAGACTTCATATGACAGTGAAAATCTCGGTAGAACTCACCGAACGCCAGATAGCTTTGGCCGAAGAGCAGATGCGCTTCCTTGGTCATGATACGCTATCGAGTTACTTTGCCGCCCTCATCGAGGGAAAGGCGGCGGACGCCGACGCCGCAAGCGCGATCCGCTCGCGCATGGAAGTGCCGGATGAAAACTGGTTGAACCAGGAAGAATTCTGGAAAGGGTATGACGAACGCCGCGAGACACGAACGAAGAAGTGAAACTGGCGGCTTCGCGACGATTTCATGAGCGATCGCCGACTTGCAGCCGCAAACTCAGTTTTCCTCTTCGCGTCGCTTGACGCGGTACTCCCCTGTCACCGGATCCTGCACCAGTGTGCCCTGGGCGCCCGTCTGCTGCTCCTTGCGCTTGGCGGCGGAGGATTTTGCCAGCTTGATCGCGTCTGCGACGAATTTCCGGTAGAGAAACCAGCCAGCAAGCGCAATCAGCGCGACGAATATGACCTTCGTGAAACCCACTTTCTTCCCCGTTACTAAAGTCCGTAGCGGCTCCACCAGAGCCGCTCTTCCGCTGTATCCGCCAAGCCCTTGGCCAGTCCCTCGCCGATAGACGCTTGCTCCAGGGCATGCGACGAGGAACCCGAGATCAACCGGCTGAAGAAACCCTTGGATTTCTCGATCGCCTCGATCTTGACCTTGTCACCATAGCGCCTTTTGAGGTCGGTCGTCATGTCGCCCGTTGCATCCACAAGGCCGAGCTCCCGGCCTTTTTCGCCCGACCAGAAAAGGCCGCTGAAAAGCTGGTCGTCTTCGGCAAGCTTACCTGCCCGGCGCTCCTTGACCATATCGATGAAAACCTTGTGCACATCGAGCTGCAGGGACTTCAGGTGATTTATGTCACTTTGCTTCTCCGGCATGAAGGGGTCGAGCACGGATTTGTTCTCTCCGGCCGTATAAATTCGGCGCTCGACGCCAATCTTCTTGAGAAGTTCCGGAAAGCCGAAGCCGCCGGAAATGACGCCGATGGAGCCGACGATCGAGGTCGGGTCGGCGATGATCTCGTCTCCAGCCAGCGCAATCAGGTAGCCGCCGGATGCGGCAACGTCTTCCACGAAGACGAGAACCTTCTTCTCCTTCTCGACCGCCAGCGAACGAATGCGATGGAAGATGGCGCGCGATTGCACAGGCGAGCCGCCGGGAGAATTGATGACGATCGCAACCGCCGGCGCCTTCTTGAAGTCAAACGCCTTTTCGAGGCTTTCCTCGACGCTTTCGAGACTGAGCGAAGGCCGAAAGCGGCTGCCGCCAGCCTGGATGATGCCAGCAAGCCGCACGAGGGGAATAACCGTCTTCTGCTCGCGAAATTTCTTCGGGATCAGGCGCTTGAGCGATGAGAGCATTTTCTATCCAGTTATTGGCGTCAGATCGGAGATGTAATGCGCTTTGAGGGAAACGCAATGGGCGGGGATGCCTTCCTCGCGTGTTTCACCCGCTCGTAGGCTTTGCGGCCATTGTTGAGATCGTCGACATCGGCAAGAAACCGGTGCGATCCCTCCGGATGCATGTAGAGCGGCGAGCGGAAGGTCAGCCGCGCCCGTGATCCCTTGATGGCGCTGACCAGCACACGGATTGCGTTTTCTGCTTCGCGCGGGTGGATCAGCGTCACCTCGATGCCGCCGAATCTTCGACCGCAGGCGTCGATGATGGCGGCAATCGATTCCGGTCGGGCAATCAGTGACATCTGGCCGCCGGGCTTCAGCATCGCACCCGCGGTACGGATCCAGTCTTCGAAAAGGTCGCCCTGCATGGCATGTGCCTCTGCTTTCAACCCATCCGGTGCACGCCGGTCCGAGGCGTCGTTGAAGGGCGGGTTCATGATGACGTGGTCATAGGTATCGTCTTCCAACCCCGCGGCGAGCCTTGCCTTGCCCTTGAGGGTGACGTCGGCTTCGGTCACGGCGATCCGTGCGGCGATCCGTGCGTTTTCGGGCAGGGCAAGGCTTTTCCTGGCAAAGGCGACCATATCGGCGGATTTTTCCACCAGCAGAACGGAGGCCGTATCGAGCCGCGCCGCGACAGCCATGCCTGCTGCCCCCGCGCCGGCGCCGAGGTCGGCGACGCGGATCGGCCCCTCAGTTGCCACCATCGAAGCGAGCAGCATGGCATCCATGCCCGCGCGATGCCCTCGGCCCTTCGGCTGGACGATATGGAAGCCGCCGAAGTGGAAGGCATCGATGGTTTCGGAGGTTGCACTCATTTCAATTCCCCGCCCAGGCCGGCATCCCTGAGTATCTGCCGAGCTTCGTCGGCGCGGTCGGCTTCCACCAACAGGCGCCGCTGCAATATGCCGATTGAGCCTTCCAGAATGCTCATGCCCTGATCGGCAACCATACAGTGGATCGACTGGTCCTTCAGCAAGCTCTGCGCGAAGGAAAGGCCGACTGCATCGTTCGTCCGCATGATTTCAATCACTTTTCCGTTCCTTTCCTGCCATTTTTCCGTGGGCGGGACAAATCGCCACTTGCCCCTCCGCCCACCTGTTTTTATGGTCTTTCAACAAAAATGAACAGGAGCCGGTTCCTTGGGCGTTGTGATACCGCTTGACGAAAGCAAAAACAAACAGGCATCCATCAAGCCGCTGGTCGATCTGACCAGGGCCGACATGGAGCGTGTCAACCAGCTGATTCTCGCCAAGGCCGGTTCGGATGTGCAGATGATTCCCGAGGTTGCCAACCACCTGATTTCTTCGGGTGGAAAGCGGCTGCGGCCGATGCTGACGATCGCCACCGCCAATATGTTCGGCTATAAGGGCGATGCCCAGGTCAAGCTTGCGGCCAGCGTCGAGTTCATGCACACAGCCACGCTGCTGCATGACGATGTCGTCGACGAAAGCGATTTGCGCCGCGGCCGCAAGACGGCCCGCATTCTCTGGGGAAACCAGGCAAGCGTGCTGGTCGGCGACTTCTTGCTGGGGCAAGCCTTCAGAATGATGGTCGAGGTCGGCTCGCTCGAGGCGCTCGACGTCCTCTCGACGGCTGCAACAGTGATCGCTGAGGGTGAAGTCCTGCAGCTTTCCGTGGCCAAGAACATGGATACCACGGAAGACGATTATCTTCAGGTGATCCGGGCCAAGACGGCTGCGCTGTTTGCTGCTGCCGCCGAAGTCGGGCCGATCGTCGCCGGCACCAGCAAGGCCGACCGGGCCGCACTCAAGTCCTACGGGATGAATCTCGGGCTGGCCTTCCAGCTCGTCGACGATGCGCTGGACTACGGTGGCAAGGCCGCCGACCTTGGCAAGAACACCGGGGACGACTTCCGCGAGGGCAAGATAACGCTGCCTGTCATTCTCGCCTGGCGCCGCGGCAATGAAGAAGACCGTCGATTCTGGCGTGAGGCCATCGAGGGTGGCAAGAACGACGATGCCGGCTTGGAACGGGCTTACGGGCTGATCACCAAGTATGGTGCGCTGACCGATACGATAGCGCGTGCCAATCACTACGGAACGATCGCGCGCGATGCACTTGCGGCTTTGCCGGCTTCGCCGTGGAAGTCGGCGCTGATGGAAGTCATCGACTTTTGCATCGACCGCGTCAATTAAAAGCCCGCTTTCAAGGTTATGGCCCCGTGAGTTTCGGTGTCTTGTGACGGGCACCTTTTTGTGATCTTAAGAGGCGATGTATCGCTTCGGCGATTTGCGCATCCGTGCCCCTATGAAAGGCTCTCGAATGGCTTTTTTGACTATCCGCCGACTTCGCGTTGGTACCGCGCTTGGTTTGTTTCTGGCGGTATCTGCGCCGGCCCTTGCTCAAGAGGCCAAACCGGCGGACGAAGGTCAGGCGGCTCAGGTTCAGTTCGACGTTTCTGCTGTCGATACGTTCGCGGGCGCATTCCTGGCGGCCCGAACCGCTGACAACGATTACGATTATGAGACGGCGATTAAGCTCTACCGCACCGCGCTCAAGTTCGAGCCGGGCAATGTGGAGGTGCGTGAACGGCTGATGGTAAGCCTGTTCATGAACGGCAATTTCGATGACGGCGTCGTCGAGGCCACCCGCCTGAAGGATGATCCGGCCGTCGAGCGGATCGCGGTGATCGCGCTTGGCATTGACGCCATCCGCAACAAGAAATTCGCCGACGCCTACCAGATGCTCAAGTACAATGGTCCCAACGAGCTCGACCGGATGGTCAATACGCTCCTGATCGCCTGGGGCCAGTTCGGCGAAGGCAAGTCGAAGGAAGCGCTTGCCACGATCGAGACCATGAAGGGCCCCGACTGGTATTCCGTCTTCCGCAACTACAGCGCCGGGATGATTGCCCTGGCGGCTGGCGATCTCGATATGGCGCGACGGAAGTTGAACGACACTATCGCCAATCGCGATGAGGGCTCGGCGGCAAGCGATACCTATATGCGGGCAGTCGTTGCTCTTGCCGGGCTGGAAGCACGGGCCGGAAACAAGCAGAAGGCATTGGACGCCATTGCCATCGGCGAGGCATTCGCGCCGGGTTATGTGCCGTTGCAGGCCTTCCACAAGCAAATCGATGCAGGCGTGAAGCCGGAAGTGCCGATCACCAACGCCACCGAAGGGGCGGCATCCGTGCTGTTTTCTGTCGGCGGAGCGCTGAACCAGTCGCTTTCCAATTCCCCGGACCGGCAGGGCGCGCAGGATATCGTCAGTTTCTATCTCGTCACTTCGCATGCGCTGGCGCCGAAAGACGCCGATACGTCGGTGCTGCTTGGCGGCTTGGCCGAAAGCCTCGATCAGCCCGAGAGGGCGATCCGCTGGTACAAGCAGGTTGGCCCCAATTCGCCCCTGCGCCGGATTTCGGAATTGCAGCTCGGTCTCAATCTTGCCGCGACCGGCAAGGTCGACGATGCCCGCAAACACCTGAAGGCAGCGATCGCCGCCGATCCAAAGGATATTCGCGGTTACGTCGCCTATGGAAGTCTCCTTTCCGACAACAAGGAATATGAGGAGATGGCCAAGGTATACGACAAGGCCGTCGAGGTGATTGGGCCGGTGACGAAGCGGTCCGACTGGTCGGTTTTCTTCCAGCGGGGCATCGCTTACGAGCGCCTGAAGAAGTGGTCGGAAGCCGAGCCCAGCTTCAAGAAGGCACTCCAGCTTTACCCCGACCAGCCGCAGGTGCTGAACTATCTGGGCTATTCATGGGTGGACATGAACATCCACCTCGATGAAGGCCTCAACATGATCCGCAAGGCCGTCGACCTCAGGCCAGACGACGGCTACATCGTCGATTCGCTCGGCTGGGCCTATTTCAGGCTCAACCGCTTCGACGATGCGGTTGGCGAGCTGGAACGTGCAGTCGAGCTCAAGGCTTCCGACGCGACCATAAACGACCACCTGGGCGATGCCTATTGGCGCGTCGGGCGCAAGCTCGAGGCGATTTTCCAGTGGCGGACAGCGCTTGAAATGAAGCCGGAAGAAGCCGAGATCCCGAAGATCCAGAAAAAGATCAAGGAGGGGTTGCCTCCGATCGAGGCCATCGCGGTTCCGAAGTCCGAACCGGTAACGCGCGCTGTCGCGGTTGCGCAGGCAGATCCGGTGAAGCAGCCGGCAGTGAAGCCTGCCGATGCACAAAAGCAGCAAACGGAAGAAGCACCGGCGCAGCCGGCTGGAGCGGACGACACGGGCGTGAAGCCGACGGATGCCGGCGCAACGTCGCCAGCTGACCAGTCTCATACGGTGGTGAAGGGCGATTCGCTGTGGAATATCGCACGTGAGATCCTGGGTGATGGCCACCGGTTCCGTGAGATTATCGATCTTAACCCGGAGCTCAGGCGCTATCCCGATCGCTTGCAGCCGGGCCAGTTGCTGAAGCTGCCGGCAACGAAGAACTGATGCTTGGCCAGCTTTTGTAGCGCGGGTTTGTGTGTCCTCGGGTTAAGCCCGAGGATGACACCGTGTTAGGGTCCTGATCATTCCGGCGTGTCCATGACGATCCACGAATTCGCTCCCGCCAAAATCAACCTCGCGCTGCATGTAACGGGCCAGCGGCCGGATGGCTATCATCTGCTCGATACGCTGGTAACGTTTGCCGATGCCGGCGACCGGCTGCGCTTTGCTGTGGCCGAGCGGGATGCGTTTACCGTTTCCGGTCGCTTCGCAAGCGGCTTGCCCACGAATTCGGAGGCACAAACCGGCAATCTGGTCTTGCGGGCGCGCGACAGCCTGCGCGCGTTCGCGGGAAGGCAGGGGAGGGCGACCAACCCGGTCGAAATCCATCTGGAAAAGAACTTGCCGATCGCCTCGGGCATTGGCGGAGGATCGGCAGATGCCGCCGCCACGTTGCGCGGCCTCCTGCGTCTGTGGGATCTGAGCATCAGCCCCACCGAACTCGCCGATCTGGCGCTGACGCTTGGCGCCGATGTTCCGATGTGCCTTGAGGGCAGGCCGCTTGTGGCGCGCGGTATCGGTGAGGAAATCCAGATCATCGACGGCTTTCCGAAACTGCATCTGCTGCTGTTTAATCCGATGGTGGCGGTGTCGACGCCGGTGATTTTCAAGTTGCTCGCGACAAAGGACAATTCTGCACTGCTGCTCCCGCCTCACAGCGCTTCAGAGTGCGACTGGATCGATGCGCTGAGGGACGCGCGCAACGACCTTCAGCCACCCGCCGAGCGATTGCAGGCTGTTATCGCAGAGGCTATCGCGCTGTTGTCCGAGACCAAGCCGGTTCTCGCCCGCATGTCTGGATCTGGGGCAAGCTGCTTTGGTATCTATGAGGACGAAGTCTCCTGCCGGGCAGCTCTCGCAGCGCTTGAGGCGCGCCGGCCGGAATGGTATCTCGAAGCGACGACAACCAGATGAGTGGCCCCAGCATGTCCAAGCTTGACGAGTCCCGCCCTTTCATCCCGGTCGGCATCGCCGTCCTGACTGTATCGGACACCCGCACGCTTGCCGATGACAGGTCGGGCGACACGCTTGCTGCGCGGATCACGGATGCCGGTCACCGGTTGGAAGCGCGGGCAATCTGCCCCGACGACAAGCAAGCCATTTTCGATCGGGTAGAGGCCTGGACGCGAGCCGAGGGTATCGATGTGGTCATTACCACAGGCGGCACCGGTTTTACCGGTCGTGACGTGACGCCCGAGGCGCTTGAACCACTGTTCGAAAAGCGCATGGATGGCTTTTCCGAAGTCTTTCACCGCATTTCCTATGACAAGATCGGCACTTCCACCATCCAATCGCGTGCAACGGGGGGCGTAGCCAACGCGACGTTCATTTTCGTGCTGCCGGGCTCGCCCGGCGCCTGCCGGGACGCTTGGGACGGCATCATCCGCGATCAGCTCGATTACCGGCACATGCCCTGCAATTTCGTCGAGATCATGCCGCGCCTGGACGAGCATCTGAGGCGGGGCGGCCAATGATCCGGCATATCCATTGACTGCGAAGATCCTGATTAGCGCCTGCCTGATGGGCAAACCCGTCCGCTATGACGGCAAGGGCAAGCTCCTCAGTCATGATCTGATCTCCAAATGGGATCGGGAGGGGCGACTGGTGGTATTCTGCCCCGAACTGGCTGGAGGTTTTGCGGTTCCACGACCGCCCGCGGAAATTGAAAGTGGGCTTGCCGGCGCAGACGTTCTGGCAGGCCGGGCGCGGGTGATAGAGATTTCGGGCCGGGATGTGACGGAACAGTTTGTCCTGGGTGCCGAGAAGGCACTTGCGGCAGCGCAAGAAGGTGGATGCGCCTATGCGCTGCTGATCGATGGCAGCCCGTCCTGCGGTTCAGGATTTGTCTACGACGGTAGTTTTTCCGGCGTCAGGCATGCCGGAAGCGGTGTGACTGCGGCCCTTCTCGCTGCGCACGGGATAGAAGTCTTCCGCCCCTCGGAGATCGAGGACCTTGCGCTCAAGATTGATGGTAACGTCGGATGAGCACCCGCGCTATTTAAGCCGCAGCTCCATTTGTTCCGGAGCGAATGCGGTTGTCGTGGCCAGCTTGGGTGTCGGATTGTTGTCGGCCTCGCCCGTCATGTCGGCTGTGACGGCAGAGGTGGTCGCATCCTTGTCAATGGTGACAGGTGCGGTGATCGGGTTGGAGCCGCCGTCGACATTCACAGCGACATTGGCATCTGTCTCCTGTTCTGGCGCCTTGGAAACGAACACGACCGGCGAACCGCCCATCCATGCCTCGGTTCGGAAAATCTTCTTGACCCCGTCGACATCGCGGATCTCGACTTTCTGGGTCCCGGGTTCCAGGGTGATTTCGACCGCTTGCTTGCGGATCCGCGACTTGAGTGGCGGGCATGTGGCGCAGGATACATGCTCGATGCTGCGCTCGCTATCGTTGGTCGCAACCTCATCGATCGATGCAGCCTGGGCGGCTGCGGCCGCCAGAACCACGGTACCCGAAAAAATCAAAACGCGCATCAAGCTGCACTCCCGGTTTGGATCACCCGGAAGACTATGAAAAAAAAGTAAAGTTTGGGTCAGGAGAGGTGGTTAAGTAAGGCTTAAGTGCCGGTCTTTTCACGGGCTACAGCACGCCAGCCGATATCGGAGCGGCAAAAACCTTCGTCCCAAGCCACTTCGGACACTGCCTGATAGGCTGCTGCCTGCGCGTCCGATACCGTCGAGCCGACGCCTGTGACATTCAGCACGCGCCCCCCGGTTGCTACCAGCTGGCCATTGGCGAGCGCGGTGCCGGCATGGAAAACCCGCATGCGCTCCGTGTTGCCGGGGAGCGAGGCGATCGGCGTGCCCTTCCGGTAAGATCCGGGATATCCCTTTGAAGCCATGACGACCGTAAGTGCCGCCTCATCGCTCCACTCGGCGCTTGCTTCATCGAGCGTGCCTTGAGCGGTTGCGATCAGCAATGGCAACAGATCAGACTTCAGCCGCATCATCAGCACCTGGCATTCCGGGTCGCCGAAGCGGACATTGTATTCGATCAGTTCGGGGCCTTTGGCCGTGATCATCAGTCCGGCAAACAGCACGCCGGAGAACGGATGGCCCATTTCAGCCATGCCGCGGATCGTCGGCTCGATGATCTCTTTCATCGTGCGGGCGGTCAATTCCGCTGTCATCACGGCTGCGGGAGAATAGGCGCCCATGCCTCCGGTATTGGGACCCTTGTCGCCATCTTCCACGCGCTTGTGATCCTGCGCGGAGGCCAGCGCCAGCGCATGCACACCGTCCGACAGCACGAAGAAACTTGCTTCCTCGCCATCAAGGAAGGCTTCGACCACAACTTCGGCACCGGCATCGCCAAAGGCGCCCTCAAAGCAGTCGTCTATGGCCGCGCACGCCTCTTCGACAATCATGGCCACGGTCACGCCCTTGCCGGCGGCGAGGCCATCGGCCTTGACGACAATCGGCGCGCCCTGCGCCCGCACATAGGCTTTGGCCTTGGGGCCGTTGTTGAAGCGTTGATAGGCACCGGTCGGAATGTTGAACCGGGCACAGAAATCCTTGGTGAAGCCCTTCGAGCCTTCAAGCTGTGCTGCCTTCGCCGACGGGCCGAAGACCAGGAAACCGGCATCGCGCAGCATATCGCCAAGGCCGGCGACGAGCGGGGCTTCGGGCCCGAACACCACGAAATCGATGGTTTGGTTGCGGCAAAAATCGAGCACCGCCTGATGATCGTCGACGTTGAGCCCAACGAGTTCTGCATGCTCGGCAACGCCCGGATTGCCCGGGGCGGCGAAAAGCTTTGACAACAGCGGCGACTGGGCGATCTTCCACGCCAGCGCATGTTCGCGTCCGCCCGATCCGATCAGCAGTACCTTCATTGCCAAGCCTCTTATATTCCAGATCCTCGCGGGTTAAGGGTGAAGGCTGGAAAGGTCAAGCGCCAATGCGGCCCAACCGCCTGCTGTATACCCTGCTTAACCCGCCATTAACGCTACTTCTTGTTGATGCGCTAACCAAACGCCGCTAGTCTCCGGTTCCGAAAGCGTGAATCGACTGCTTAAGTCGTACGCCATTTTCGATCATCGATTTGGAGCTTACCTTGCGTTTCAGGATATATCAGGCACTTTCCGCCGGTCTCATGCTCGCCGCACCATCCATCGCTTCGGCCGGCGACTACTGGTGGTCCGGTGACTGGTATCTGAAGGTTGGCGCATCGGGCTTCATGGCACCGCGTTACGAGGGCTCCAAGAGTTACCTGTTGCAGGGCAAGCCGATGATTTCGCTCGGCAAGGCGGGCGATGTTGTGCGCTTCACCTCGCGCAACGACAACGCTTCCTTCTCGCTCTATGACGCGGGCTTCGTTCGCCTTGGTGCAGTCGGCAAGCTGGACATGCCTCGTGACGCAGATGATTCCTCTGATCTCAAGGGTCTCAAGCCCGTGAAACTCGGGGTGGAAGTGGGCGGTTTCGCCGAGGTCTATCCGACAGACTGGCTCCGCATGCGCGCCGAAGTGCGCCAAGGCATACGCAGCCATCAGGGCATCGTTGCCGACCTGGCTGCCGATGCTTTTTACGACGTGACGCCAGTGGTGCGCGTCTCCGCCGGCCCGCGTGTATCCTTCGCATCGGCTGACTACGTCGATGCTTATTACGGCGTCAATGCGTCCGAGTCGGCCAAATCCGGACTCTCGAAATACAAGGCGAAAGGCGGCATTCAGTCGGCGGGCGTCGGCGCGGCCATCAATTGGCAGGCTACGGAGAACATCGATACCAGCGCATTCGGCGAGTACAAGCGCCTGCTGGGTCCTGTTGGCGATTCCAGCCTCGTGCAGGAACGCGGTTCGAAGGATCAGTACCTGGTCGGTGTCTCTGCCACCTACCGCTTCAATTTCACGCTGCCGTGATATCTCGCCGGGCAGCTGCTTGACTGGCGCGCCGTTTGGGTTCAGTGGCTTGTGTCATGAGCATGTTTTCCCCTGACAACGGGCGTGTTGCGGATGCGCCCTCCGGCAATTTCGTCTATCGCGTCCTGCCCCGATGGGCCTGGCCCTATGCGCAGCTTGCGCGTTGGGATCGCCCAATCGGCTGGCAATTGCTGATGTGGCCCTGCTTCTGGTCGGCGGCGCTTGCCGCCAATGCGGCCGCCCCCACAGCCCCCGTATGGGGGCAGATGGTCTGGCACCTGCTGCTGTTCTTCATTGGATCGGTCGCCATGCGCGGAGCCGGTTGCACCTATAACGATCTCGTCGACCACGAAATCGACAACGCTGTGGCGCGAACCCGTTCGCGTCCACTGCCGTCGGGGCGGGTCAGCCGGACCCAGGCAAAGACGTTTCTTGTGCTGCAGGCGCTCGTCGGACTGTTTGTGGTTTTGAACTTCAACATGTTCACGATCGTCCTGTCGATCCTCTCCCTGGCAATCGTAGCGATCTATCCTTTTGCCAAGCGCTTTACGGATTGGCCGCAATTCTTCCTGGGTATGGCCTTTTCCTGGGGGGCACTGGTGGGTTGGGCGGCCGTTTTCGGTTCATTATCCTTCGCTGCGGTCGCACTCTACATAGGGGCGATTGCCTGGACGATCGGCTACGACACGATCTATGCGCATCAGGACAAGGAAGACGACGAGTTGATCGGCGTCCGCTCGACGGCACGCCTATTCGGCGAAAGCACCAAGGGCTGGCTCGCCGGCTTCTATATCGCCACGACTTTGCTGGCGGCTTTCGCGTTCATTGCTGTCGGCGTTGCGTTCCCGGCCTGGATCGGGCTGTTCGTGGCCGCGCTGCTTTTCGGCTGGCAGTTGCTGACGATCGATATTCATGATGCCGATCAGTGCCTGGCGCTTTTCAAGTTCAATTCGGTTGTCGGAGCCGTGATTTTTGCCGGCCTGCTGCTGGCCTTGCCTCTCGCAGAATAGAAAAAGCCCGGCTGTGGGACAAAGACAGCCGGGCCTTCCACCAACCGCTGCTGAGTGCCGCGGTGAAGTGTTGGGCGAACCTAGAGTCAGTGTGGGGTTCGGGCTGTTACTTTGGTGACAGTTGTTCAGTGACGTTTTAATCTGAGAAATACATGATTAACAGCGTACGCTGCCGGTTTTTGTGTTGTATTGTGTTCTTTGCGACGCCCCGGTAATTATTCGTACACTGATGCCTGTGGTTGAAATTGACTCCGGATCACGCGACAGGCATATGGAATCAACTACGCTGATTTGCAGTCTGTATTTCCGGAGCACCAATTTCTATGTCCACCAACTCTGCTTTCATGGTTTCGCTGATGAAAATTCCCTATTTTGCTCAGTTAGCTGCAGAGAATGGCGAGGACTGGCTCAACGATGTTTTCTCCTCGCTCGAAACCACGGATTTTGATTTTTCGCCCTTTGAAGATCTGGCTGCTGCCATCGAGGCGGACGCGGCTGAAGCGGATTTGATCGTCGATGTGCCAGTTGGCGAGGCCGACGCAAACGCGGACGATGAAGGTGCTGTGGCCAAAACGAGTGATCTGGAAATTCCCGCTACGTTCGCCGATTTCGACCAAGATGCCGATGCTGCAGTCGCCAAATCTGACGCAGCAGCCGGCGATAACAGTCGGCCTGACAACTTCGAGAACGCCGCATTGGAAATGCCGGAATGGAGTGGCATGGATTCCAACCGTTATTTTAGCCTGCTCTTTTCATACTTCCGTGGCATGGCCGTGGGCGGAAATTTTGGCGATGACGCAAACAAGGTAGCCCTCAACGGCTTTTACGAAAACCTGCGCCTGGGCGGAGGCGACGATCACATCTATACCTCTCTGCGGACCAGCAGCGAGGTGGTGAAATGGAACACCACTGAGGTGCATGGCGGCGACGGCATCGATACGTTGCACCTGGATCAGGGCAGAGACTACACGATAAAGCTCGGCGAGCAGAGCGATCTCGGGCGGTTTGGCGGCCGGGTGACCATCACCGGGGTCGAAAACGTCATCGGCTCGGGTGGCAACGACAAGATTACCGGTGCAGCTGAAGACAACAATCTGAAGGGCTTGGCCGGCGACGACATGCTGGATGGACGCGGCGGCAACGACACGCTCGATGGCGGAACCGGCAATGACACCATTTATGGTGGTCTGGGCAACGACACCATTTATGGCGGCACGGGCAACGATGTCATCGACGGCGGCGCTGGCGACGATGTGATCGACGCTGGTAATGGTAATGACAAGATCGACGCTGGCGATGGCAAGGACAAGATCGAGGCCGGTGACGGCGACGATAAGGTCGACGGCGGCGCAGGCGACGACACCGTCAACGGCGGTGCGGGCGATGACACGCTGAGCGGCGGCGTGGGCAAGGATACGATCACCGGCGGCGAAGGCGATGACATCATCAATGGTGGCGCCGGCGACGATACGCTGAGTGGCGACAGCGGCAACGACGCGATAGACGGCGGTGCAGGCCATGACAAGATCGATGGCGGCGCTGGCGCTGACAAGATCCATGGCAACGACGGCAACGATACCATCACTGGTGGCGTCGGCGACGACCAGATCTGGGGCGATGAAGGCGATGACACGTTGTCCGGCGATGCTGGCAAGGACACGATCTACGGTGGCGCGGGCAATGACAAGATCACCGGCGGCGCTGACGACGATACGCTCGATGGTGGCGATGGCGATGACACGCTGGACGGTGGGGACGGCAAGGACAAGTTGCTTGGCGGCGCGGGCGCAGACACCATCAGCGGTGGTGCTGGTGACGATATCATTACTGGCGGCGCAGGCGCGGACAAGCTGACCGGCGGGGCCGGCAAGGACACGTTCGTCTATACGGGCATGAGCGATACGGGTGCTGCAGATCATTTCGATCTGATCACCGACTTCGACGTTGCAGAGGACAAGTTCGACCTGACGGAGCTCAGCTTGACCGACGTCTTCGTTTTCACCGGCACTGGAGCGTTCACCAAGGGCGGCGAGCCCGAGGTTCGTTATGAGAAGGGCGCCACCAATACGATGGTCCAGTTCGATACGGATGGCGACGGCGATGTCGACATGCAGATCGAACTGACCGGCCTCAAGGATCTGACCGGGTCGAACTTTGTTCTATAATGAAATGCTTATATACAAAAATGGCGCCGAATGGCGCCATTTTTGTTAATGCCTGCAGGATCGGTCAATCCAGCGGAAAGATTTCTTTTCCTTCCAGCTTCATCCGGATGCCGAGAGTGCCTGATTTGCGGCGAACGAGGAAGCGCGGCCTGCGATCTGCGAAGTAGGAATGGCGGCGACGCGGCTTTGGCGGCTTGGAGCCCGCTGTCAGCAGGTGTTCGTCAAGCGGTCGGGCGATGCCGTCGGCTTCCACCATCAGCATCGGAATGCCGTAGGCTTCCGACCAGGACCGCCAGTCCGCAGCGACATCGAACAAGTCGTGTGCCACCAGCAGCGGAATGCATAGACCGGGGTCTGTGTGGTGTAGTTCCAGCGTGACCGTGACTTCTCCATTGCCGTGATCGATTGCCCGGGCGGCGACGCCGGCAAATACCCGTGAGGGCAGTGCAACAGTCAATGGCAGGCCGCTCGCGGGCAGGTTTCGCCGCATGACGGCGCCGCGTTCATCGATGGTTATCGAGACGACTTCCGTGGAATTGTCGATCCGATAAGTCAATTGCTGCGGAAACAGGCCGGGATCGAGTCTCAGGATCTTCGATGCCCAGCTGGGCTGCATGACGGTGTTTTGCATGGTCTTCTACCCTGTTCTATCTTGAGAGCTCAGGCTCTTCTCTGCTTGGGACTTTGCGTCCTCTTGATGAGTTCAAGATAGAAGCCGGGCGTTTTAGGCGGCTTAAAAATCTCGGTTAAGAAAACTTTGCCTCTCGCGATGGTTAGCGATTTGCAAGGCGGTTGGGTTTGCAAATCGTGAACAAGATCCGGCGATTTTGAAAGTTCGGCTTAAGGCATCGCAAGCAATGGCGGGTAAGTTTCGGATAAGACTTTTGCAGTATCCTTCCGGCATTTGACGGAATTCTGGTATCGATATGGTCTCGACGTTTCTGAGCTACAATCTGGTCAATCGCGATCTCAAGGCAAACCTCGAGCGCGTGGGCTCGTCGACGACCGTGGCGCGCGCGGCGCAGTATTACAAAGACAATATCGGTAAGGTGAACACCGTCGAGGAGTTCGTCGGTGACTACAGGTTGTTCTCCTACGCCATGAAAGCGCATGGCCTTGAAGACATGACCTATGCCAAGGCCTTCATGAAAAAGGTGCTGGATAGCGATCTCACGGACGACAATTCTTTCGCCAACAAGCTCACAGACGACCGCTACCGCAAGTTTGCAGAGGCTTTTCAGTTTTCTTCGGGCACCGCGATTACCCAGACGTCGGGGCAGGTCGAAGATGTCATCAACAGTTACAAGAAGAATTTTGAGCTGGAGGCCGAGGCTGTTTCGGTCGCCAACGCCTATTTCAAGAACACTGTGACAACAATCACGTCAGTGGATCAGTTGTTGAACAACGGCAGCCTCCGGGACTATGCGCTGGATGCGTTCGGCCTGGACAAGGTCTACTGGAATCGTGACTTCCTGACCAATGTACTGACGAGCGACGTCAGTGACCCCGGGAGTTTCGTCAATACGCTGACGGCCAAGAACAAGTCAGACTATGTCGCGCTTGCGGCTGCGTTCAACTTCAACGCGGCTGGAGGCCTCGACGCCGGAGTCAGCGCGCAGGATGCCAGTCAGACCAATGCGGTGGTGGAAGCCTATACGTTCACGGTTCCAAGCCGGACGGTTCCTGCCGCAGCCGAGTTGAACAAGGTCGACTTTGAAAATCACATCGGGCTGATCAGCAATGTCAGCGATCTGGTCAACGATGCGAGGATGCTGAGCTACGTCAAGACCGCCTTCGGTCTGCCAAACTCGACGCTCAAGGCCACGGTGGAAAACATCCTGACCAGCGACCTCAGCGATCCCAGCAACTATGCAACGACCATGGGCGGGGCGAAATACGAAGCGCTTGCCAGGGCGTTCAACTTCCAGGCCGATGGTTCGCTTGCCAGCGGCACTTCTGCCCAGACGGCGACCCAGACCGCGACGACCTCAAGCCTTTATATGGAGCGCTATGACGATCCGCAGGAGGAAGCCGACGATGGGATCTACGAGTTCTATCGGTCCTATATCGGTGGCGTCGACAGTTTCGACGAACTCACGGGAACCAAGAAACTCTACAATTTCGTCCTGGCCGCATTTGGCTTCGATCCTTCCACGACCAAGGAAGCGACGATCAAGAAGGCTTTGACCAGCGATCTGAGTGATCCGAAAAGCTTTGCGAATACCCAGAAGGATGGCCGCTTCAAGGAAATGGCCGCAGCGTTCAACTTCAATTCCGATGGCGAGAAGACCGCGCCGCTGCTGGCCCAATCGCAGTCCACCATTCAGCAGACGGCGAAGGATTATGTGATCCTCAAGACCCGCTACGGCCACGAGGACGAAAAGGAAGACGCGACCAAGGAGGCGAAATACTACGCCGACCAGGTACAGAACATCAGGACGGTGTCGGATTTCCTTGGCAACAGCCGGCTGGTGAATTTCGTGCTCGAAGCCAATGGCATTGATCCCGAAGGAATCACGAAGGATTTCATGAAGCAGCTTTTCGAGTCCGATCTCAACGACCCGAAGAGTTTTGCCAATCAGCAATCCGATCATCGTTTCACGGAAATTGTCGGGTCGTTCAATTTCGGCAAGGACGGCAACCTCGCGACCCGCGAAACCGGCATCCAGGGCCGTTACGGCCAGATGATGACCCAGTATCTTTATCTCCAGCAAAGCCTGGAAGAGCAGACAGGCGAGGACAATAGTGGCGCTCGTCTGGCGCTGTACTTCAAGCGCATGATGCCGGAAATCAATACCGCCTACGATATTCTCGGCGATCCGGCGCTGTTGGAAGTGTTCCGCACGACCTTCGATCTGCCCGCGGAAATGTCGACCATGGATATCGACAAGCAGAAGGCTCTCGTTGAGCGCCACATGGATTTTGCGGAATTGCAGGATCCCGACAAGCTGGAAAAGTTCGTCGGGCGCTTCACGGCCATGTATGATCTGGCCAACGGCACCGATAGCGATCCGACGCTGGCGCTGTTTTCCAACAATTCCGGCGGCATCAGTGCCGATACACTTCTTTCGATAGCCCAGTTGAAACGGTAATTCGTTCCGCGCTGGACGGATTGCTTTTGTGTGCGACCCATTATATTCCTCCGTATATCACGATATGGGAGAAGTAGATGTTTCGCCGTTCATTTCTGGTTTCCGTCGCCGCTGCAGTTGCCGTTTCTGCTATCTCGCTGCTGCCTGCCCGCGCCGAAGACAAAGTGCTTAACGTGTTTGCCGCTGCCAGCATGAAGGGGTCGCTCGACAAAGTCGCAGCTCTCTACGAGAAGAAGGCTGGCGTCAAAGTGTCGATCTCATTTGCCGCAAGCTCCGCACTTGCCAAGCAGATCGAGGCTGCCGCACCGGCGGATGTGTTCATCTCGGCCGATATGAAATGGATGAACTACCTGGTCGAGAAAGGCGCGGTGAAGAAGGAGGAAGTGGTCAAGCTGCTTGGCAACCGACTGGTGCTCGTAGCCGCCAAGGATTCGACCATTTCGCTGAAGATCGAGAAGGAGTTTCCGCTGGCCAAGGCGCTAGGTGAGGACGGCCATCTCGCCATGGGTGAGGTCAAGAGTGTTCCCGCCGGCAAGTATGGCAAGGAATCGCTCGAATTCTACGGTGTCTGGAAGGACGTCGAATCCAGGGTTGCAGGCGCCGACAACGTGCGCGCGGCGCTCCAACTCGTGACCCGCGGAGAAGCACCGCTCGGGATCGTCTATGAAACCGATGCGAAGGCTGAGCAGGGCGTCAAGGTCGTCGATACGTTTGGTGAGGACAGTCACACGCCGATTGTCTATCCGGTGGCACCCGTAGCGGCATCGACCAAAGCGGAAGCGAAGGACTTTCTTTCCTTCCTGAACGGGGCCGAAGCCCAAGCTGTTTTCAAGCAAGCCGGCTTTACCGTGCTCACAGGTTCCTGATAACCATCGAGCATGCAATTCAGCGCTGAAGAATGGGTGGCGATCACCCTTAGTCTACAAGTGGCGGGCCTGGCGGTTGTCGTCAGCCTGCCGCTTGGCATTCTGGCGGCCTATATCCTTGCCCGGCATGAGTTTTTCGGCAAATCGCTGTTCAGTGCGCTGATCTCGCTGCCGTTGATTCTGCCGCCTGTCGTCACAGGCTACCTGCTGCTGGTCGCGTTTGGCCGCAAGGGGATATTCGGAGGTTTTCTCGAAACCTTCGGCATCGTCTTTTCGTTCCGCTGGACGGGCGCCGCACTCGCTGCGGCGGTGATGGGTTTTCCGCTTTTGGTGCAGGCGATCCGGATTTCCATGGAGGCGATCGACCGGCGGCTTGAGGCTGCGTCCTCGACGCTTGGCGCTTCGCCGCTGATGGTCTTCCTGACGGTAACGCTGCCCCTCAGCTTGCCCGGCATCCTTGCTGGGGCCGTTCTTTGCTTTGCCCGGTCGCTTGGCGAGTTCGGTGCGACGATTACGTTCGTTTCGGCCATACCGGGGGAAACCCAGACGCTGGCCTCTGCTGTTCATGCGGCATTGCAGGATCCTGATGGCGAACCCACCGTGTTCCGGTTGACCTTGCTTTCTATCGTGATCTCGTTTGCGGCTATCTTCCTGTCCGGTTTCGTATCGCGGTTTATAGCCCGACGCGTGGGGGCGAGCGGATGATCTCTGTTTCGGTCAAGCACAGACAGGGAGAATTCGAGATCGATGCGGCGTTCGAAGCGGGCGGTGGAGTCACAGCGCTGTTCGGCCCGTCCGGTTCGGGCAAGACGACGCTGGTGCAGGTCATTTCCGGCCTTACCCGACCGCGAGAGGCAACGATCCGTTTCGATGGCACGGTCTGGAACGATACCGCCAAGGGCATCTTCGTGCCGCCCCACAAGCGGCGCATCGGTTACGTCTTTCAGGAGGGACGGCTGTTTCCGCATCTTACCGCAAGGCAAAACCTGCTCTATGGCCATTTCTTCGCGCCAAAGGATGCGGGGGCGATGGCCGAGGCGGAGGTCGTGGCGCTGCTCGGGATCGAACGATTGTTGAGCGCGCGCCCAGCGACGCTATCGGGGGGAGAAAAGCAACGCGTGGCGATTGGCCGGGCACTTCTGGCAGCCCCACGGTTGATCCTGATGGACGAACCGCTGTCGGCGCTGGACAGGTCCCGCAAGCAGGAAATCCTTCCCTACATCGAGCGCATCCGTGACGAGCTGCGCATTCCGGTCATCTATGTCAGCCATGCGATCGACGAGGTTTCGCGACTGGCCAACAGCGTCGTGCTGCTGGACGAGGGCAGGGTGAAGGCTTCAGGTCGCCCTGACGTGGTGTTTGCCGGAGCCTTTGGCATGCCGGAAAGCATGGTGCCGCAGTCGATCCTCGATGGCCGCTTGATCGGACACGAACCTTATTATGGGCTGAGCATCGCCGAGGTTGGCAGCGATATCGTCACTCTGCAGCCTGTCGATTTGCCGGAAGGCACCGTTGTGCGCATGCGGATCGCATCAACTGACATCATGCTTGCGCTTGAACGTCCTGACAATATCAGCGCACTCAATCACCTCAGCGGCACAATAACCGATATGGTTCCGGACGGCCCGCATGTGCTGGTCAGCCTGGATTGTTCGGGCCAGAAGCTGGTGTCGCGGATCACCCTGCTTTCGGCTGAGCGGCTTTCACTCCACAAGGGGCTTTTGGTGCATGCGCTGTTCAAGGCGGTCACCGTCGACAGCGCCAGCGTCTTTCACACCTCCGCCGATGGATCCTGAGGCGGCTGGGCATTGGCTTCAAGCCAGTCTAGATCGGCTTTCAGGGCAAGTTGCGTGCGTATTTCCATGTCGCGGAAGCGCGCCAGCAGTGCCGTACCGAATTCCGTCAGCACCGCGCCACCACCGCTCTTGCCGCCGTGCTTGGTGGCGACCACCGGCTCGCGGAACATGCGGTTGAGTTCGTCGGTCAGCAGCCAGCCACGTCTGTAGGACATGTCCATCCGCTGCGCAGCCTGGCGGATTGAGCCGGTTTCGCGGATCAGTTCCATCAACTCTGCCTTGCCATGGCTGAGCGGCGAGCCACCGGGAAATGTCAGCCGCAGATTGGTCTTGATCGCGCGGGTCATTGCGGGCGGATCACCTTTTCCGGGTTCATGATGCCGGCGGGGTCGAAGGCGCGCTTGATGCGGGCCATCAGGTCCATCTCGATCGCGGGACGGATTTCGGCGAGTTCGTCACGCTTCAATTGCCCGATCCCGTGTTCGGCCGAAATCGAGCCGCCAAACTCCAGCACCAGCCCATGGACGATGGCATTGACCTCGCGCCAGCGTCCGATGAAGGCCTGCTTGTCGGCGCCGACAGGCTGGGAAATGTTGTAGTGGATGTTTCCATCGCCCATGTGGCCGAAGGCGCAGATGCGGGCGCCCGCCACGACGGCTGTGACAGCCTTCTCCGCCTTGGCCATGAACTCGGGGATGGACGAGATAGGTACGGAAACATCGTGCTTGATCGAACCGCCTTCCGGCTTCTGGGCTTCCGACATGCTTTCGCGCATGTGCCAGAAGGCGCGTGCCTGCGAACTGGACGTCGCAACTGCGGCATCTTTGATAATGTCAGCTGCCAAAGCTTTTTCCAGCAGGGCCTGCAGCATGGTTTCAGCACTTTCGGCGCTGTCCGAGGTCGAGATATCGATGAGGACATGCCATGGATAGGCCTCGGAGAGCGGGTCGCGCACCCCGGGAATGTGGCGAACGGTAAACTCGACGCCGAGCCGGACCATCAGCTCGAAGCCGGTGAGCGAGGTGCCGCAGATATCCGAGGCCATGCCCAGAAAAACCAGCGCGTCTTCGGCACTGGCGAGGCCTGCAAACGCCACCTGATGCCCCCTTGGACGGGGGAAAAGCTTGAGCACCGCGCCGGTGATCACCCCAAGCGTGCCCTCGGCGCCGATGAACAAATCCCGGAGGTCGTAGCCGGTGTTGTCCTTTTTGAGTTTTCTCAACCCGTCCCAGATTTCTCCGGTCGGCAGCACCACTTCCAGCCCAAGGCAGAGCTGGCGCATGTTGCCATAGGCGAGAACCTGCGTACCGCCGGCATTGGTCGACAGGTTGCCGCCGATCTGGCAACTGCCCTGCGAGCCGAGCGATAATGGAAACAGCCGGTCATGCTGTTCGGCGATTTCGTGAACCGATTGCAGCACGCAGCCCGCATCGACGACGATGAGATTTGCTGATGTGTCAATTTCCCGGACACGGTTCATGCGCGAAAGCGTGAGCAGAACGTCGTCCTTGCCTGCCCTCGGCGTCTGGCCACCGACATGGCCGGTGTTGCCCGATTGCGGCACGATTGCCGTGCCGGTCTCGCTCGCGAGCTTGAGGATTGCTGCTACTTCCTCCTTGCTGGCGGGCTTCAGCAGCAGAGGCGATGCTCCATGATAGAGGCCGCGCGTTTCAACAAGGTGTGGGGCGATCTCGTTTCGGTCGGTAATGGCATTGCTTACGCCGACGATGGCGGCGAAGCGGGCGATGAGATCTGGATCAAGCATAACCTACTCCCTGGGAGCTGCGGCGCGGGCGAGCCGATCGTTGATGGCTTCGCCAAGCCCCTCGGCCGGTATGGGCGCAAATGCGATGGCGCGGGCTGAAAGCGTGTCCGCCTTCTTCATGATCGCAAACAGATTTGCCGCGGCCTCGCGAAGGTCTCCGGCAGGACTCAGATCGAACCGGGTAATGGCTGTGTCGCCACCTTCGATGGTCTGATTGCCGAAGTTGACGAGGATCTCATCATGGCCCACCGATCGGGCATCGAGCCGCACCGGCGCATGCGGTGCATAATGCGACGCCAGCATGCCCGGCGCTTCGATTGCTTCCGCGTGGTCAGAGCGCTGGACGGGCACGCCCAGCATGGCCTCGATTTCGGCGACATCGAGCCCGCCCGGACGCAACAGCCGGACAATGCCATCCTCGACCTTGATGATCGTACTCTCGACGCCGACCGGCGAGGCACCGCCATCCACGATCAGCGGGATTTTCTCGCCGAGATCCGCAAATACGTGGGCGGCGGAGGTGGGGCTGATACGGCCTGACGTATTGGCGCTGGGTGCGGCGAGTGGTCGGCCGAAAGCGGCGATCAGCAGGCTGGCGAACCCTTCCGGCACGCGGACGCCAATCGTGGAGAGCCCCGCCGTGCAGAGATCATGGATCGGGCTTTCACTTTTCACCGGCACCACAAGCGTCAACGGGCCGGGCCAGAAGCGTTGTGCAAGCACCATCGACAGGGGATCGAAATCCGCATGTTTGAGTGCCATTTCCAGTGAGGACATGTGGGCGATGAGAGGATTGAAGCGTGGCCTACCCTTGACCTCGTAGATACGGGTGATCGCGGCCGGGTTGGTGGCGTCGGCCGCCAGCCCGTAGACCGTCTCGGTCGGGATGGCGATCGGTTCGCCGCGCGCCAGAACGACGCAAGCCTCTGCAATCGCCCGCTCCGGTTCCAATGTGATGTCGATCAATTCGGCCATGATCCGCCGCAATTCTAAAGCTGTTAGCGGCGTATACAGCGACGGTTCGCCCTTGCCAAGCAAAACGCCGCGATATGCTTAGAGCGCGTTGATGATCCTGCGTGCGGCCTCATGCTTGGCGCCCAGCAGCAGCACGTTCTTCATTGCCATTTTGGGGTCGTGGGTACGGAAAAGCAATCCGTTGCCACGGATCGACCTGTTGATCGCAAACTTCTTCTTTTCCTCGTCCTTTTCCATCGCCACGGCGAAGTACATGCGTTCGGCGCGCATGTTGATCTTGTGGAACTCGAGGTCTTCGGTAGCGATCTCGGCGGAGAAGTTGGCGATGTAGAAGGACCACTTCACATCCTTGTACTCGGCAAAACTGGATTTCGCCGCCGTCACATGGCAATAGCCGAGATGCGGCGTTCCCTTGAGCGTGCGATGAAAGATCATGCGCGGAAACTGGATGCTGCGATGGAAGTTGTTGAGCCGCTCGTGGGTGCGCACGCCGGCGCTGGACAATACCTTGCCGGTCCGCTCGGCCACTTCTTCGTAGGACAGATAGCGCTTCTCGGTCGGCTCCCAGTTGGGGCGGGTACGGTCGATGCGGCCGGTGCGCAGGAACTCCGTGTGTACGGCCGGCTTTTCCAGCACCGCAGCTGCCGCCAAGTCCCGTTCGAAATACTGCAGTTTCGCCATCGTGGAGAGGTCTTCCGGAGCTAGTCCCTGCATGTGCGTACTCTGAAACTGGTTACTATGGCCCGCAGCTATAGCAATCGTATGTTTCGCCAGGCTTGCCTGTCGTGAGCAACGCGCCTAATCTTCCTGATAATTCAATGCGGTTAGCACGGATGGCACGCGCGCTAGCGAGTGGGCGCTCCCAAAGCCCAGGCCGGCAAGCGCGCTGGTGCCGAGACTACCCTTCACATTGACGAGATATTGCAAGGCCGGTGGTTTTTCCGGCAACAATTCGCCCTTGCCCCAGATCTTCGCCAGAGCTTCCCGGGAGATAGGGACCGTGTTGACGTCGATGTCGTCGAGCGTGCCTTCTATGCGCATGGGACAGGAGCGGTCGTCGCAGTTGGTCGATGAAGAGAACTGCCAGAGCATGTAGTTGTCCCAGTTGCCCATCGGAAACACGCCCTTGATCTCCGGCTTGTAGCGCGCGTACCAGAGCGGCAAGCGCGACAGCAGCCGGTATTGCTCGCGGCGCGTGGCAATGTAGCGCGCGGTGTCATGGTTGATGTAGAGGACGGGATAGCGGCCGGTGCGCGCCTTGATATGGCGGGCGAACGTCTCGGCATCGTCCAGTGACATGAACTGGCTGGAATCGAGGCTCTCGATATCCAGCACCATCATGTCTTCCGGACCCGGTGCAGCGTAATCGAGAAAATGGTTGGCCTGGTCGACCGGATTGCCGGGCCGGCCGAGATGGTAGGCGCCCCACAGCAGGCCATTAGCCTTGGCGAGAAGACGCCGCGTCTGGTGGAGCTCGCGGCTGACCGCGTATTTTCGCCACATCGTCTTGCAGTGGTTGACGGTGTCGCCGTTATGTTTCCTGCTGCAGTCGTAGACTTCCGGCAATCCGTCGGAGGCCTTGGAAATGAAACCGGCGATCCGTTTGTTGGTCACCATCTTGTCCCATTCGACGGTGTTCAACTCATAGGCGTCGATCACCAGGGAGGTCGTCTTGTTTTTCCAAGGCTCGTCATCCGCTGCGATTGCGCCTTGCGCCCCACCGAGCGCAAACAGGCCAATCGCAAGTGCTGCAGCTATCTTCATGTCCACCGTGCCGTGATATTGAAAAAGGATCGTGCGGCAATATGGTCAATATTTGGTTAATATGAGGCAAAGCTAAAGTATCGAACTATTGCTTCGCTCACAAGGGCAGCAGGGCCGCGAGCGTGCCGAGGAGGGACGGGCGGGTGATCTTGGGGATCTGGCCCCGTTTCATACGGCCGAGCATGCTCCGCAAAGCCTGCACTTGCGGCGAATGGCGGCGACGGCAGAAGGCGATCTTGCGCACATAATCATCGATCTCCCAGTGTGCTTTGGTGCTCGCGGCGAAATAGGCGATGTCGCCTGGTTTCAGCGTGCGCACCTCGCCGCTCTGCGAGGTAATGCGGACCGATCCCTCGAGAATGAAGACCGTTTCCTCGTCGTAGAATGTCCACCAGAAGCTTCCGGCGCTGCACTCCCAGATATTCGTCGATGTCATACCGTCGATGCTCGGCGAATGCAGGCCTGCCCGTGCGATGGGGGCACCCGACGTAATCCAGCTCGGATTGATCGGTGCAAGTTCGAGCGGGACGTCTTCTGCCCGTCCTGCGATGAACTCCGGATCATCAGCGACGAACGCTATGTTGCTTGCACCCAGTGACACGATTTCCTCCATTGTAGCGATGCCCCTTTGTGACACAATTATTTTCGGAAACGGTTGAACCCTTGGCTAAAATTTGATCGAACTTACCTTTGGTAAGTGCTTTGGAGGAACAAAATGAAAATTCTGGTTGTGGGCGCGAGCGGTATCCTGGGCAGCGCAGTGGCATCCGAGCTGTCGAAACGTCACGACATAATTTCAGCGTCGCGAAATGGCGACGTGAAAGTCGACATCAAGGACGTCACGAGTATTCGCGCAATGTTCGAGCAGACGGGCAAGCTGGATGCGATCGTCTGTACAGCCGGCAAGGCCCATTTCGGCCCGCTCGCAGAGATCACCGAGGAAAAGATGTCCATCGGCATCAAGGACAAGCTGATGGGCCAGGTGAACCTCGTGCTGGAAGGGACCAAGTTTCTCAATGATGGCGGTTCATTCACGCTCGTCAGCGGTATTCTCGGCTATGAGCCTATCCTGAGTGGCGTCAATGCGAGCATGGTCAACGGCGCGATCGATTCCTTCGTCAAGGCAGCCGCAATCGAGTTGCCGCGCGGCATTCGCATCAATGCCGTCAGCGCCACCATGTTCGAAGAAGCGATAGCCCATTACGGCCCGTATTTCCGCGGCTTCAAACCCGTACCGGTTGCTGACGCCGCTCTTGCATTCTCCCGCAGCGTCGAAGGCCACAACACCGGGCAGATCTACAAGATCGGTTACTGAGCCGCAGGCGACTTGGTGCGTCCGCGCCTTCTGCGACAAGCTGCCGGCAGGGAGATCTGTCGGCAGCCGCGGGGTCCAGGTCCTATGTCAGGGAGCGTACGACCGAACAGACGCATACCAATGTGAATATGGCTGGCAGCACGAACCGCACATTGTTGCGGATCTCGGCTCTCAGGAAAGGATAACGGCTGAAAACCGGGATATTGGCGTAAATCAGGCTGAGATGAACGAGCAGTGTCAGCACCAGGTAGAAGTAGCCGATCGAAATCATGAAGGCGATCGGCGAATTCACCGACATCGAACCCGGGAAACTCGATTCGAACGTGAAGCTGAGTGCGGCGAGCGCAAGCAGGGCGGAATAGATGATGCCGGCGTGGTCCAGCCGCAGTTTTTCCGGTGCCCAAAGTATGAAAAGCGAGACGGAAACGACGGCAGCGAAAGGTATGAAAAGGCGCAGCAGGTAGCGCGGCCAGGCTCTTTCGACCGTTGCCGTCACTGTGGCGCGGACGAACGGCTTGGCGTTCCAGCCATAGAACTGCTCGAGGGTGAAACCGAGATTGCCGGGATGCCAGTCGGCGACCGAGAGGCTTTCGCTGATTGAGGACAGTTCCCGATCACGGTCATCGATCGTGAAGATGACCTCACTCGTCGGATAGCGGGCGGCCACGAAGGCGAAATCGAGCTTTTGCCTGTCGAACGGGAAAGCCGCCAGGTTGACCAAGATACGGAAATCGGCGTCGATCTGGCGCACAACCGTGATGTCCCCCTCCGATGTCACCGAAACGGCAACAGACTGGGATCTCGGGTCGCTGAGCTGGTTGGTTATGGATACGTCGGGATGCCACATGGCCTTGAGTGCGCCTGTTGCTTCGCCACCGTAGAAATCCTGACGATAGACGCCGGCGGCGAGCGGGTCGAAGCCGTGTGAGTCGTCCCGCCAGGAAAGGGTATATTCAAGGCGCGCTGATACCTCTCCCTTGGTCTCCTCGATGCGCGAGATGTTCAGGACGCGGGCGGACAAATGGACTTTGACGGGCAGGTGTATTCCAGCCGGCAGAGGTTGAGGCGCGGTGCTTTCCGTTGCTGTAACGGTTTGTGGTCGCAGCCCCAGGAGAATAAACAGGGCAGCAAGCATCAACGACGATCTCGAAAAGCGCATGTCAGTGCTCGTTGTCGGTGGTCAGGGAAGTGTTGGCCAGGAGAGGTTCTTGCAGGGGGATGCTGCGGATCCGGAGATAGGTGCTCAGGCACACCGCTGGATTGTTTACTTCCCCGCCAAGGCGGTCGGCTGCGAGCTTTTCAAGCGGTCGGAAGACCAGCGCACGGAGCATTACCATCAACACGCCGTAAGCGATCAGCAGACCGCAGATGGCAACAACAGCGACAGTAACCAGCGTCGCCCGGAAACCAGCTTCGATCGCGGTGAAATCCTTCGCCACGATCAGCGTTCCAATCATCTTGCCGCTGTAGTCGAGCAGCGGACGGTTGAGCAGGCCGAGCTGTATGTCGCCGAGCCTGGTGGTCGAACTTTCTGCTGAGCGAGTCAGATGCACCAGTCCGCGCGATTGAAGATCGTCAAAAAGCTGGCTGTCCGTTGCTGCGCCCAGCTGCAACGCAGCTCCTTTTTCGCCGTGGCCGCCTTTGCCATCAGGAATGAATTGCGGGTCCAGGAAGATTGCAAAATCAGCACCTGTCGAGGACTTGGCCAGTTCCATGAGCGTCTTGAGGCTGACGCCCACTTCAACCGTGCCCACCACAACACCCTCGCTCCGAATGGGGGAAACTGCGCGTAGGCTCAGGCCGCTCAGGCCGATCTCGAGTCCTTTCTGTGACTTGGCATGCTTGTTGGCGGAAAGGATCATCGGGCGAATACGCGACAGGTCCTGGCCGTAATCGTCCGGACTCCAGACGCGCAGGAATGATTTCATGTCCGCGGTATGGAAATGCAGGACGTCTGCCCCGGCATCAACCTTCAAGCTATCGAAGACCGGCTTCATTCTTGCCTGCAACGCCGTGCGGTCGCCCGTCCTCATCAGCTCGATGACCGCAGGGTCTTGCGCCAGAAGCTCCGAGTGGCTGACCGTGAGGCTTTCCGCCTGGCTCATCGTGGTGGTCAGCACCAGTCCGGTTGCCTCAATCTGCTCTTTCTCGCCGGCAGCAAGACTGCCGCGTCCATCGTTGTAGAAAATAAAGCCGCCAATGCCGAGAGTAAGTGCGATGATGAGAGAAGTAATCAATGAAAGGCGTCGTTCGAGCGACATCGGTTTCAATCCAATAACCAGTAATGATACAATTCAGTCGATGGATATCGAGAGTCGGTTGCGCTGTCGATAGCTTCGCGCGCCGGTTCTTCGCGGTCACGGCACCAATGATTTGCCGGTCGCGACGCTCCTCATTGAAATTGACGTTTACGTAAAAATCAAATAGCCATATTCAACGTAAGTTCAGTCGCATTGCCCAGCTACATATGCAATCTGGAAGGCACGGACAAAGAATGGAGGGCACGCATGTACAAGGCGCCGGTCGAAGACATTTTTTTCACCCTCAAGCATGTGACGGGTCTGGATCGGGTTCTGGGCGCGGGTCGCTTTGGTGACCTTTCCGATGACCTTGCCCATGCCATTCTTTCCGAAGCCGGTCGGTTTGCCACCGAGGAAGTCGCCCCTCTAGCGGAGATCGGCGACAAACAGGGTGCGCGTCTCGTCGACGGGAAGGTCAAGACACCAGACGGTTGGGCCGGTCTTTACGCTCGCTGGGCCGAGGGCGGCTGGAATTCGCTTGCCGCGCCGGAAGAGTTCGGCGGGCAGGCCTTGCCGCATCAATTGCTCGTGGCAACCCTTGAGATGTGGAACAGCGGTGCGATGGGCTTTGCCATCGGGCCGACGCTGACGATCGGTGCCATCGAGGCGATTGCCACCCATGCATCCGACGCGCTGAAACAAAAGTACCTGCCGAAGATGGTGTCGGGCGAATGGATGGGGTCGATGAACCTCACCGAGCCGCATTCCGGCTCGGATCTCGGCGTTCTCAAGACGCGCGCCGAGCGGCGCGACGACGGCACCTACCGCATCTTCGGCCAGAAGATTTTCATCACCTATGGCGAGCATGATTTTACCGACAACATCGTCCATCTGGTGCTGGCCCGCCTGCCGGACGCGCCGGCTGGATCGCGCGGCATTTCCCTGTTCCTCGTGCCTAAATTCCTTGTCAACGATGACGGGTCGCTCGGCGCACGCAACGATGCCTATTGCCATTCGCTCGAACACAAGATGGGCATCCACGCTTCGCCCACCTGCACGATGATCTATGGCGATGGCAAGTTCGGTGCCGAGAAGGGCGCTGTCGGCTGGCTCATCGGCGAGGAAAACAAGGGGCTCGCCTGCATGTTCACGATGATGAACAATGCCCGGCTTGCCGTCGGCATGCAGGGCGTCGCGATCTGCGAGGCCGCGACCCAGAAGGCCATTCTCTATGCCCGCGAGCGGACGCAGGGCAGGGGGCCAGGCTGGAAGGGCGATGGCATGAGCCCGATCATCGAGCATCCCGACGTCCAGCGGATGCTATTGACCATGAAGGCCATCACCCAGGGCGCCCGCTCGATCGCCTATGCCTGCGCACATGCCATCGACATGGTTGAGGTAACCAGCGGTGCCGATCGTGGATTCTGGCAGGAACGCGCCAATCTGCTGACGCCGCTGGCGAAAAGCATTCCCACCGATGCCGGCGTCGAGGTCTCTTCGCTCGGCGTGCAGGTGCATGGCGGCATGGGCTACATCGAGGAGACGGGCGCGGCGCGGCTTTATCGCGATGCGCGCATCGCCCCGATCTATGAAGGCACCAATGGTATCCAGGCGATCGACCTCATCGGTCGCAAACTGCCGCTATCGGGCGGCGCCCATGTGCGTGGGTTCATCGGCGAACTCAAAGCCGTGGTCGAGGATGTCAGAAAATCGAACAGGCCGGGTTTCGGGCACACCGCCGACAAACTCGCCATCGCACTGGCCGATCTGGATGAAGCCACCGAATGGCTGCTTGCTGCGCAAGGAGAGGGCCGGATAGCCGAGGCGCTTTCCGGTGCCACGCCCTTCCAGCGCCAGTTCGGCCTGACATTGACCGGCGTCTACCTCGCCAAGGCCGGGCTGGCGGACGCGGGCGATGGCAAGGACGAGGCCCGCGTGGCACTTGCCCGGTTTGCGGCGGAAAACCTGATTTCGGAGACCACCGCTCTCAAGGATCGCGTCGTCAACGGTGCGGCAAGCCTGGCGGCCGCCCGCGCTGCACTTGGCTAAGGAATTTTTAGAAAGGCCCCTCCCAAACCCTTTCCACAAGGGGGAGGGTTGGGAGGGGTCTAAAATTCACTATTTTCTAGGGGTTTATCATGACTGATCTCATCCTGCTTGAACTTCCTGCCGATCATCCGGGCGTGCTTGTCATCCGCATGAACCGCGCCGACAAGAAGAACGCCATTACCCGCGAAATGTATGGCGCCATGGCACTGGCGCTTGCCGATGCCGACGCCAACGAAGCGATCAAAGCGGCGGTCCTGTTCGGTGCGCCCGGCTGCTTTTCATCCGGCAACGACCTGATGGATTTCATGGAAATCGCCAAGGTGAGGGAGGAAGGCAAGAATGTGATCGCCTTCGTCCGGGAACTCGCGCGGTTCACCAAGCCGTTGCTCTCCGGCGTCGATGGCATTGCCATCGGCATTGGCGTGACGATGAATTTCCATTGCGACCTGACTTTCGCCACGCCGCGCACGGTTTTCCGCACCCCCTTCACCGATCTCGCGGTCGTGCCCGAGGCAGGCTCGACCTTGCTCGGGCCGGCCATCATGGGCCATCAGCGCGCCTTTGCCATGCTGGTCAACGGGCTGCCGTTCAGTGCCGAAGAAGCACGTGAGGCGGGTATCGTCTGGAAAGTGGTCAGCGAGGAAGAACTCGAGGCGACGACGCTTGCAGCCGCGTCCAATCTGGTTGCCCGCCCACACAATTCACTGATGCTGTCGCGCAAGCTGCTCAAGGGCGACCGCGACGTGATCCGCAGCCGCATCGACGAGGAAATGGAGCATTTCCTCGATCAGTTGCAGTCCAGCGAAGCCGCCGGAGTCTATGAAGCGTTCTTCGCCAGGAAGAAGTAAGGCTCTACCGCTCCAGCAGTGCCACCGCTTCTACATGCGAGGACCAGAGGAACTGGTCGATGGGCGTGACCGACTTGAGCTTGTAGCCACCGGCGATCAGGATCGACAGATCGCGCACCAGCGTCACCGGATTGCACGAGACGGCCGCGATGCGGGCAACCTTGGAGCGGGCAAGCTCGTGGCATTGCGCCTCCGCACCTGCGCGCGGCGGGTCGAACACGACAGCGTCGAAATGCTTGAGGTCTAGCGGCAGCATCGGCCGGCGGAAGAGATCGCGTCGTTCGATGCTGACCGGCTTCAGGCCTTGTGCGTGCCGGGCGGCGTGATCGAGTGCGGCGAGGGCCGGTGCATCGAATTCCACGGCGTGAACAGCCGATTTGCGCGCCAGCCTCAAGGAAAACGTGCCGCAGCCGGCAAACATGTCGACGACGCGTTTGGCCTTGCCGACATGGGCGATCACCAGTTCCGCCATGGCGCTTTCGGCGCTGGCGGTCGCCTGCAGGAAGCTGCCCGGCGGCAGCACGACGGGAACGCCGTCGAATTCGATCATCGGCTTGCGCGTCTCGATCAGGATCTCGTTTTCGAGCCCAACGCGTGCAATATGCGGCTCGCGCATGGCCAGATCGGTGGCGGCCTGTCGCTTCTTGGCATCGGGCTTCTTCAGATCGGCGAAATTGACGTCCAGACCCGAAGTCGTCACCTGGATGGTCACCCGGAAGGGCTCCGAACCTGCCGCGAGCGCCGAGGCTAGCCGGCGCACGGCGGCAAGCTGCGCCACGATAGCCGGCTGGGCGATGGGACATTCCTCCACCGGCACGATGGTATGGCTCAGTGCCTGCATGAATCCGAGCACCACGCCCTTGTCGGTCAGCCGTCCTGACATGGTCACGCGCCGGCGCTCGCCGGCAGAGCACGTGACAAGCGGCGCCACCTCGGTCTCGATGTCGTGCGATCTCAGCGCATCGATCACCAGCCCGCGCTTGTAGTCGTGATAGGGCTGATCGGCCCAATGCTGCAGCGAACAGCCGCCGCAGGCGCCGCCCTTGCCCTCGGGGCCAAAGTGACGACACTTCGGCGCGACGCGGTCGGCCGATGTGGTTGCCCACGACATGGCCGTGCCCTGGCTCTTCACCCTAGCGATGGCGACCTCTTCGCCCGGCAGCGTGAAGGGGACAAAGACCGGCCCCTGCGGTGTACGGGCAATGCCGTCGCCTTCGGCGCCTATTGCATGGATGGTGACTGTTTCTGTGCTCATGATTTTCTTCCGGCCAAGAGGAATTCGATATTCCCGTCTCCGCCGGAAATTGGAGAGGGGATTACACCGAGGCTCTGCCAACCGCCAAGCGAATTCAGCCATTGTTCGAGATCTTCAGCGATTTTCGGTGCCGATTCCGGGTCTTTGAGCATTCCACCCTTGCCGACATTGTCACGTCCGGCCTCAAATTGCGGCTTGACGAGCAGCACGCACCAGGTGCCGCTTTCCGCAAGCTCGAGCGCTTGCGGCAATGCGAGCTTCAGGGAAATGAACGAGACATCCGAAACCACAGCCTTGATGGTTCGGCCGTCGAGGTGGCTTTCGTCCAGTATCCGGGCATTCAATCCTTCGAGGTTGGTGATCCCCGGATTGCTGCGCAGCCGCTTGTCGAGCTGATCGTGACCGACATCGACGGCCAGGACATGGTTTGCACCGCGTTCCAGAAGGACCTGGGTGAAGCCGCCGGTCGATGCGCCGATATCGAGGCAGTCGAGTCCTGCAGGCGAAAGGCCGAAATGGTCGAGTGCGGCGATCAGCTTCAGGGCTGCGCGCGACACATAGGTCTGCGCTGGGTCGTCGACGATGACCACGGAATCCGGAAATACAATCAAGCCGGCTTTGGTGATGATCTTGCCATCGACGCGCACGGTGCCGCGCTGGATCGCATCGCGCCCCCGCGAGCGGCTGTCGAACAGGCCGAGGGAGACGAGCAGTTGGTCGAGGCGGATGGGATCTGACATTTTTGTCCTGGAGTTTTTCAGCGGTTTCCTTCTCATACCCATCTATGCAATGATCGCCTACGCTAAAATTCATTTCACCTTTGTGAGGTGCACCCATGTCCTTCTTTCCGTGTCCCGACCCAGAAGCCGGCGATCATGCCGCCGTCGATCAAGTGGAAATGCTGATCATTCCGCGCACGTCCGACATTGGCGGGCTTGAAGTGCGCCGCGCACTGCCGACCGCCAAGCGCCGGCTCGTCGGCCCCTTCATCTTCTTCGACCGCATGGGCCCGGCCCTGTTCAGGGCAGGCCAGGGGCTAGATGTCCGGCCGCATCCGCATATCGGGCTTTCCACCGTGACCTATCTGTTTGATGGCGAAATGACCCACCGCGACAGCTTGGGCACCGGCATGGTGATCAGGCCGGGTGATATTAACCTGATGACGGCGGGCCGGGGTATCGTGCATTCCGAGCGCACGCCGGAGAACCTGCGCGGCAAGCCGTTCTCGCTGTCGGGACTGCAAACCTGGCTGGCCTTGCCCGAAAGCCATGAAAACAACGACCCGTCGTTCTTGCATGCCGAGGCGGGCAATCTGCCCGAATTTTCCGAACAGGGCTATTCGGGCCGCGTGGTGATCGGCAACTGGCAGGGGCTGAAGTCGCCGGTGGCCGTGCCGACCGATACGCTCTATGTTGATCTCAGGATCGAGCCGAATTCCGCATGTCCATTCCAGGCAGGCGCCGAGGAACGCGCCGCCTATATCCTCTCCGGCGCGCTGTCGGTTTCGGGTACCCGCTATGAAACCGACCAGTTGCTGGTGTTCCGGCCCGGCGATACGCTGGATCTGGTGACGGGCGACGAGCCTTGCCACGTCATGCTGTTCGGTGGCGAGACGATGGAATCCCCGCGCCACATCTGGTGGAATTTCGTTTCTTCCTCCAAGGAGCGCATCGAGCAGGCCAAGGAAGAATGGCGCACCGGCAAGTTCGATATCGTGCCGGGCGATGAGGAAGAGTTCATTCCGCTTCCAGCGAGTTGATTTTTGCCCCTCACCCCAGCCCTCTCCCCGCCGGGCGGGGAGAGGGAGTCTTGTCACACCTGCCTCGCTTTCAGCGCATTTCTCGACGTTGGAGAAATACTCCGGTGGAGAAGCGAAACGCCGAGCGGATTCCCTCTCCCCGTTTTTGCGGGGAGAGGGCTAGGGTGAGGGGCAGATTCGCACTGGGAGGCATCATGACTGGCGACCACACCTATCGCGACCCGAAAAACCCGGGTGCACCGGTCATTCCGCGTGCTGAATGGGATATCGGGCCCTATAACCGCTATACCTTCCAGAATGTCCGAGATTTCGTGCCGACGACCCGGGTGTGGCGCGGCACCGGAGCGGTGTCACCGCTGGCTGAAGCCCATCAGGATCTTTCCGCTATCCGCTTCAGCCACGACGGCACGGAGCGGACGATCGGTACGTTTCTCGATGAAACCTTCACCGACGGTTTGCTGATCATGCATGGCGGCAAGATCGTCTCCGAGACCTACATGAACGGCATGCGGCCGGAGACCTTGCATCTCAGCCAGTCGGTCGGAAAATCCGTGGTCGGCGCACTAGCCGGCATCATTGTCGGGCGTGGATTGCTCGATCCGCAGGCCGCCGTCACGGCCTATCTGCCGGAACTCGAAAAAACAGCCTATCGCGGCGCCACCATGCAGCAGGTGCTGGATATGACCACCGGCACAACGTTCGACGAGACCTACACCGCACCGGATTCGCATGTCGCCAAACTCGATGCGGCCTGCGGCTGGAAGGAGCGCAAGAGCGTGAACTGGCCACAAACCGTCTGGCAGCTGATCCTCGAACTCAGCGAAGCCGAGCGTCCGCATGGCGCGGCCTTCCAGTATCGTTCGATCGAGACTGATGTGCTGGCCTTCATCCTGCAGCGGGTCACAGGCAAGATGCTGGCAGAGCTTGTCAGCGAAGAAATCTGGATGCCGATGGGTGCGGAGCACGATGCCTCCTTCACCGTCGATCCCGCCGGTTATGCGCTGGCCTGCGGCGGCTTCAATGCCAGCTTGCGCGACTATGGCCGTTTTGCCGCGATGATCGCTGCCGGCGGCACCTTCAATGGCCGCCAGATCGTGCCGGCCGCATGGGTCGCTGAAACGAGAAGCGGCGGCAATCACGCGGTCTTCGGTTCGGACTACAGGTTCGTGCTGCCGAATGGCGCCTACCACAACCAGTTCTGGGTCGAGGATGTCGACCGGCCGGTGCTTATGTCGCGCGGTGTCTTCGGGCAATTGCTCTATATGGACCAAGATGCGGATTTCATCGCGGTCAAACTCTCGACCTGGCCGGATTTCATCAATGCCAAGCGCACGAAGCTGACGCTTGCCGCAATTCATGCGATCCGAAACGCGGTGTTGGCGCGCTGACGGCAACGCAATCCAGGGTGCTGCAAATCGACACAATCACTGAAAAATGAGCGGTTTGCCTTTGCCCTGATGGTGGAATGCCTGTAGTTTGTTGTTTTGCGCCTTAATTTACCCGCCCTTGGCGATTGAAAAAGGTGGTGAGACCGATAATAACGCCGGATCAAACAATTGTCCGGCGAACAGGACCTTTAAGTGAACCCAATGCTGCAGACTCCGCTCCTTGACCAGGTGATCTATCCCGATGATCTTCGGAAGCTCGATGACAAGGATATGCCGCAACTGGCAGCCGAACTGCGCGCCGAAATGGTCGACGCGGTCTCCAAGACCGGTGGACATCTGGGCGCCGGCCTCGGCGTGGTCGAGTTGACCATTGCCGTTCACAAGGTTTTCAACACGCCTTACGACCGGGTGATCTTCGACGTCGGCCATCAGTGTTATCCGCACAAGATCCTGACCGGCCGCCGCGACCGCATCCGCACCTTGCGTCAGGAAGGCGGGCTTTCCGGTTTCACGCGTCGCGCTGAAAGCGAGTACGATCCGTTCGGAGCGGCGCATTCGTCGACATCGATTTCCGCCGGTTTGGGCATGGCGGTTGCCGCAGAGATGGACGAGTCCAAGCGCAATGTCATCGCCATCATCGGCGATGGTGCGCTTTCGGGTGGCATGGCGTTCGAGGCGCTCAACAATGCCGGCTCGCTCGATGCCCGGCTGATTGTCATCCTGAATGACAATGACATGTCGATCGCCCCGCCGACCGGGGCGATGAGCGCCTATCTGGCGCGTCTGGCTTCTGGCCGCACCTATCTCGGTTTTCGCGAGATCGGCAAGAAGCTGACCGCATATCTCGGCAAGAACATCGACCGCGCAATTACCCGGGCAGTCGAGCACGCGCGCGGCTATGTGACCGGCGGCACCTTGTTCGAGGAACTGGGCTTCTACCATATCGGCCCGATCGACGGCCATTCCTTCGAACATCTGCTGCCCGTGCTGCGCAATGTCCGCGACAATGGCAACGGCCCGGTGCTGATCCACATCGTCACCCAGAAGGGCAAGGGCTACGCGCCCGCCGAAGCCGCTGCCGACAAGTATCATGGCGTCAACAAGTTCGATGTCATCACCGGCGCACAGGCCAAGGCAAAGCCCAATGCACCTGCTTACACCTCGGTTTTCGCCGAGGCGCTGATCGAGGAAGCACGCCACGATCCGAAGATCGTCGGCATCACCGCCGCCATGCCGACCGGCACGGGGCTGGACAAGTTCGCCGAGGTTTTCCCCAAGCGTATCTTCGATGTGGGCATTGCCGAGCAGCATGGCATTACTTTCGCCGCAGGTCTGGCCGCCGAAGGCTACAAGCCGTTTGCGGCCATCTATTCGACCTTCCTGCAGCGCGCCTATGACCAGGTGGTGCACGATGTGGCGATCCAGAGCCTACCGGTCCGTTTCGCCATCGATCGCGCCGGCTATGTCGGGGCAGACGGCCCGACCCATGCCGGTTCCTTCGACACGACCTATCTGGCCACGCTGCCGGGCTTTGTGGTGATGGCGGCGGCCGATGAAGCCGAACTCAAGCATATGGTCCGCACCGCTGCTGCCTATGACGACGGCCCGATTTCGTTCCGCTATCCACGTGGCGAGGGCGTTGGTGTCGAGATGCCGGCGCGCGGCGAAATTCTCGAGATCGGCAAGGGCAGGGTAGTCAAGCAGGGCACCAAGGTGGCACTGCTGTCCTTCGGCACGCGCCTTGCCGATTGCCTTATGGCGGCCGAAGACCTCGACGCCGCTGGCCTGTCGACCACGGTTGCCGATGCGCGCTTCGCCAAGCCGCTGGACATCGATCTCATCCGCCAGCTTGCCCGCAATCACGAAGTGCTTTTGACGGTCGAGGAAGGCGCCATCGGCGGCTTCGGCGCGCATGTGCTGCACTTCCTGGCGCATGAAGGGCTGCTCGACGGTCGCCTCAAGGTGCGGCCGCTGGTGATGCCCGACCTGTTCATTGAACAGGCCAAGCCCGAAACCATGAATGCCATGGCGGGGTTGGACCGCAAGGGCATCGTGTCGACCGTGTTCCAGATGCTGGGTCAGACCGAAGCTGCGATCGGGCTGTAGAGGCTCGAGCTGGTCGCCATCGTGCCTTGACGCCCCCTCATCCGGCCTTCGGCCACCTTCTCCCCGCTGGGGAGAAGGGAGAGTTCGCGGCATCTGCCAATCGGATACACCGGGCGCTGCATGATTTGAGAGCGAGCAACAATCACCCTCTTCTCCCCAGCGGGGAGAAGGTGGCCCGTAGGGCCGGATGAGGGGGCGCTCACACGCATCCCGCAGTCATGCCGCCAGCGGAAACACCGCGTTGATCTGACCGGTGCCCGACGAGGTGAAGTAGTCCGTCAGGATTTCCGCCCTTCCGGCATAGCGGTCCCAGCCCAGCGCACCGAACAGCATGGCCGTGTCGTGCATGAAGCCTTCGCCGTGGCAGAGGGTGGAATAGAGCGGCAACATGTCGAGGAACTCCTTGTTGCGGCCATCCTTCCACAGATCGACGACACGCAGATCCACCTGCCGGTAGAACTCGTCGGAGATCGTGTGAATGCCGGCGGGCGCATCGTTGTTGTCGTGGATCCGATGCGAGAGCGAACCGCTGGCCAGCACGGCGGCATTGAGATTGCTGGCTTCGATCGCCTCACGCACCGCTTGGCCGATCTTCATGCTGTCTTCCATTTCGTGCCATGGGCACCATGCGGCGATCGACAGCACCCGGAAACGCCCATCGGCATTGATGTAGCGCATCGGCACCAGCGTTCCATATTCCAGATCCAGTGTATCGACATGGTGCGACATCACCCGCACGCCTTTCTCGGTGGCAATGGCCGCAACCGCATCGCCGAGTTCCGGAGCGCCGCGATAGTCGTATTTCAGGTCCTGGATGAAATGCGGGAATTCGTTGCTGGTATAAACGCCGGCATATCGCGCGCGCGAATTGATATGGAATGCGGTGTTGACCAGCCAGTGCGTGTCGAAGACGACGATGGTGTCGACACCGGCCGCATCGCAGCGGCGGCCGATTTCTCCGAGGCCGTCTATCGCCGCCTGCCGGCAACCCTGGTTAGGGCCGGGCTGCTCCGAAATGAACATCGACGGTACATGCGTGATCTTGGCGGCGACTGAAATCTTGCCCATTGCATTTCCTCCCGAATGGCGGCGACAGGCGCAATTGCCCGTGCACTCCATCCAATTCGATGCAAATCCGGCCGGCTTTCGTTGATCCAGATCAAACTAGTGAACATATTAAGTAAATCTGAGCATTGGTTCAGGGTGCTCCCGTCGGCACCAGCAGCAGGATATCGAGATCCTTTTCCGGATAGTAATCCGTGGCGGTCATCTCGAATGTGGTGTCGCCGGTCTTTTTGACGCCTTCGCCGCAGAAGCTGACGAAATTGTCGTGCTCGCCCTTGTCGATGACAAGCGTGAATTTCTTGATCGGGCCAGCCCAGTTGCCGCCGGTGGTCAGTACATAAGAGATCCAGTTTTCCACCAGCGAGGGCTGGTTTGCATTCATCGCCTCGTTGGATTTCTTCGCCAGTCTGACAAAGGCATCGTCGATGCAATACTTCTTCTTGTATTCGTCGAAACGCGCGCCTTTTGCCTCGTTGTTTTCATCCAGGAAGGTCGTTGCGACTGTGCCACCGACGCTCGGCCGATAGGTGTGCGCGACCTGGATGTCCTTGCCCGGCGCAAAGCTGGTCTTCCACCAATAGGCCGATTTCAGCGTCCAGAGCGGCACATATTCCTTCTTCTCGCCGGATCCGTCGTCATAGACATCGGCAAAGATCAGGCCACGGTTCTGCCAGTCGTCGAGCGTCTCCTGGGGCAACTTGGCAAGTGCCTTGCGCGCCTGTTCGCTCAGCGGGTTCATCGGTATCTTGGCAGCGGCGACCACATCGGTCATGTCGATGTCGCTGGAATAGACGCGCTGCTGCAGATCAGGCTTGATCGCTACTCCGTCCTGCACCACAGAGAAGCCGAGAAAGTTGTCGCTGGCCAGATCCCCGGCATCGACATTGGATTCCGGACCGCCGTCGATGTCTGGCATCGGGAAGGCCACATACGTCTCGACCGGTAGGTCGCCGGTATTGCGAAAGATGTAGTCGACCCGCACCTCCTTGGGGGAGATATAGAGCTTCTCTTCCTCCATCGAGATTGCATCGGTGCGGGTAAATTCGAGCCCACCAGTCGCCAGTTGTGCTGTCGTGTCGTTGGCGAGCGCCGGCAGCGCGGCGATGCTCATCAGCAGGGCAAGGGTAAGTGACCGTTTCATGCAAACCTCCCGAACGACATTACCGCAGGCTAAGTGTCGGCGGTCGGGGCGGTCAACTCATTTCAGGTCCAGAACCAAAACGCCCCCGGATTTCTCCGAGGGCGTGTGGTATTCGGGCTTGGCGAAACTCAGAACTCCTGCCAGTCGCCGCCGGTGTGCACCGCAAGACCACCGGCAGCGGCGACCTTTCGCGGCGCAGACGCCTGGCGAACGGGGGCGGCGCGGCGCACAGGTTCTGCCATGACTCTCGCGGTCTGGCGCAATGCCGATGTCGAGACGGATACCGCCGATTGCAGGGTGAACTGCGAGACCAGCTCGCGAAGCTTTGTCGCTTCGAGCGCGAGGCTTGCGGAAGCAGCCGTCGACTGCTCGACCATCGCCGCGTTCTGTTGGGTGGTCTGGTCCATCGAATTGACCGCGGTGTTGACTTCGGCAAGTCCGGTCGACTGTTCTCTGGACGATGTAGCGATGGCATTCATGTGTTCGTTGATGCCGGCGATCTGGTGGCTGATCGTCTTGAGCGCCTCGCCGGTTTCCCGCACCAGCCTGACGCCGCTGTCGACTTCGTCGGTGGAGTTCTGAATCAGCCCCTTGATCTCCTTTGCCGCCTGTGCCGAGCGCTGGGCGAGTTCGCGGACTTCCTGGGCAACGACGGCAAAGCCCTTGCCTGCGTCCCCCGCGCGCGCTGCTTCGACGCCGGCATTCAGCGCCAGCAAGTTGGTCTGGAAGGCAATTTCATCAATGACGCCGATGATGTTGGAAATCTGCTGCGAAGATGCTTCGATGCGCTGCATTGCCTCTTCGGCGTGGTTGACGACCGTTGCAGACTTTGCCGCGCTGTGATTGGCCTCGGTCGCTGCAGCGCGTGCCTCGTCCGTCCGCTTGCTGGAACTGGAGACATTGGCGGTGATTTGGTCCAGCGCGGCCGCGGTTTCTTCCAGCGACGCTGCCTGCTGCTCGGTGCGGCGCGATAGATCATTGGCGCCGGAGGAGATTTCCTGCGTGCCGTTGTCGATCGCCGAAATGCCCTCTGAGATCGCCGACATCGTGTCGCCCAGCTGTTTGACGGAGCTGTTGAAGTCGTGGCGCAAGGCTTCGAAATCGGGTGCGAAAGCCTCGTCGATCTGGAAGGCCAGATCGCCGGCAGCCAGCCGCTGCAGGCCGGCAGCGAGACCGGAGGTGGCAATCTTCAGGCGCTCGGCCGCATCGGCCTCGGCGCGGCTCTGGTCGGCGATGCGGTCGCGGTCGGCCTGCGCGCGCGCCGCCGTTGCCTCGTGCTCGAGCCGTTTGTTGGCGATCGCCGCCTGGCGGAACACTTCGACGGACGCGGCCATGGTGCCGATCTCGTCCTTGCGTCCCTTGCCGGTACAATCGATATCGGTCTGGCCGCTGGCCAGTGTCTGCATGTCCTGGGACAGTGACAGGATCGGTTTGGTCACCGTTTTGCGGCTTAGCAGGAAGAGACCGGTCGAGAACAATGCAGTCAATCCGAGGATGACCTTCAGCAAGGTGTCGATGACGCCGGATGTGTCGGCGCTTTTCTTCGATACAGCTTCCGAGGCCGCCTGGATCTGGTCACCGGCGCTTTCCATCGCCGCTTCAAGTGCCGAAAACTGTGTCATGAAATCCGGCAGCGACTTCAACGCGGCGGCAGGATCGGAGCCTGCCTGATCCACTAATTTCGTGGCGCTGCCGATATAGTTGAGCAGCGGCGTTTCCACTCCCGCAAGCACTTGCTGAGTCGCCGCATCAGTTGCCAGCACCTTGTTGGCGGCAATCATTTCGCGAAACGAACTCTCGTGTTCCGTCAGATCGGCCTTGACCGCATCCATCTTGATGCCGGAAGCGGGATTGGCAGCGAGCAGCGACGCCAGCACATCGGCCCGCAGCGCATCGTGCATCATGTCGGCCTGCATATGGTTGTGCAACACCTGGGAGGACTGTGTGACAGCTTCGGCATTGTCCGTCAGCTTTGCCGCGGACCAGATGCCAATGCCCGTCGCGCCACCGGAAAGTGCAAAAATGGAAATACTTGCAATGATAATTTTATGCTGAATTGACGCCATGGGAATCTCGCAAGGAAAAGTTCGATGCAAGCATAGTCTCAAAACGTGCTTAATTTACCTTAAAGATCGGCCTGGAAACCTTCGTCTATTTTACCAGGAAACGGATGAACATCTGCCCATTATCGGCGATTTGTTCAGAAATATACTTCAGCGCCGGCCCAGAGGTTGGTTTCGCTGCTGGGTGTCACGTTTTGCGACATGTCGTGGTCAGCCGCCGTCGAGCGGCTCAGTGCCCGTCGGCTTGCCGTTGCGGTCGAGGCGAATCTTCTCGATGCGGGCTTCGGCGGCATCGAGCAATGTCTCGCAATGCTTCTTCAAGGCTTCGCCGCGCTCATAGATGGCGATCGACTGGTCGAGCGCAACATCGCCGCGCTCAAGGCGTGCAACGATGGTTTCCAGTTCAGCGACGGCCTGCTCGAAGGAAAGGCTGGACACTTCAGGCTTTTCGTTCTCACCGGACATCGTCAACCTCTCATCAGACGCAAAATATGCAGGCCCGCCGATTCGGCGAGGCCTTCGAGATCATAGCCACCTTCCAGCACACTGACGAGGCGGTTGCCGGCATATTTGCCTGCGATTTCCATCAATCTGCCGGTGATCCAGTCGAAGTCGTCACCCACCAGATTGATCTGCGCGAGGGGGTCGCGGTAATGGGCATCGAAGCCGGCCGACACAAGTATCAGGTCTGGGCGGAAATTCTCGAGCGCCGGTAGCACGCGCGATTTGACTGCTTCGCGGAAATATTCGCCGGCGGTATCAGGCGCGAGAGGCGCATTGACGATGTTGCCGACGCCCGTTTCGTCCTTGGCCCCGGTGCCGGGGTAAAGCGGCATCTGGTGGGTCGAGCAGAACAGCACCGAAGGATCGTTGTAAAAAATATCCTGGGTGCCGTTGCCGTGGTGGACGTCGAAATCCACGATCGCCACCCGTTCGACGCCATAGGCCTTTTGCGCATGGCGCGCGGCGATGGCGACGGTGTTGAACAGGCAGAAGCCCATGACCTTGTCCTGCTCGGCATGATGGCCGGGCGGACGGCCCGCGACGAATGCATTGACGGCGGCTCCGGAAAATACGTCGTCCACCGCCTGCATGGCGCCACCGATCGCTGTCAAAGCGGCGGTCAAGCTCTCGGGGCAGGCGTGGGTATCGGCCTCGATCTGCCGCAGGCCTTCTTCCGGCATGCTCCGCATCACATGCGTCAGATGCGCCTCCGGATGGGCATAGAGCACTGCATCCTCGTTGGCGATTTTCGCCTCGACCCTGTCGAGGCCCGCAAAATGCGGATGCTCAAGCGCCGCATTCAGCGCTCTCAGCCTGTCGGGCCGCTCGGGATGTCCTTCTGGCACCTGATGCTGCAGGAAGACGGAGTGTTCATAGAGCCTAGTTGTCATGGCGGCGAATATAGAGGCTGGAGCGATTGTGGTCCATCGCGCCCTGGTCGCTTTCAACAGATGCTTCAACGAGCATGACCTGGTCGGCGAAAAATGGCTCATCAAAGCATCGCTTGCTTAGCGAATGCTGATTGACAATGCCGGGCATGTTTGTGACAGAGGGAGCCGTGTAGCACCAATGAGGGGTACCTCGATGATTGATATTACTATAAAATCCGGCGCACAGACACTTGAAAGCATGCTTGGCGGCTCGCTTGCCCGCAAGGCGACGATCACCGTTCTCGGCTCGCTTTTCTTGGCGGCGCTGTCGCAGATCGAGGTACCGTTTTTTCCCGTCCCGATGACGCTTCAGACGCTTGGCGTCATGCTGATCGGCCTGACTTTCGGCTTTCGCCTGGCAACGGCGACCGTCGCGCTCTATCTCGTCGAGGGCTTCATTGGCCTGCCGGTATTCGCTGGCTTCGCATTCGGCCCGGCTGTCTTCGTCGGCGGCACTGCCGGTTACCTTTTCGGCTTCCTGGGCGCCGCAGCGCTGATGGGTTTTGCGGCAGATCGCGGCATGACCAAGTCCTGGCTAGGCGCGGCCCTTACGCTGCTTGCCGGCGAAGTGGTGATCTTCGGTCTCGGCATTGCCTATCTGGCCTATCTTTATGGCTTCGAGAACGCGCTGGCCTACGGCCTCTATCCGTTCGTGCTCGCCGACCTCGTCAAGATGGCGCTGGCGGTACTGATCGGCAAGGGCGTCATCAAGGGCGCATCGCGCTTTGCCAAGCTCTGATTTGTCAAACAACAGGTCAGTTCGGAACATGGTGCCCGTGCGTCTGCGCGGGCACCATTTTTTGTGCGTCCTGACCTATCGGGGCTATGGCTATACCGAGCCCTTCGTTGAAAACATGACCAGGCTGGTGGGCGAAATCGAGGCCGGCAGGCCGGTCATCTTGTGCAAAGGCCCAGATGATATCTGTGGCGGGTTCACCCAGCACTGTCGAACCGTCAGCGACCACGATTGTGGCCAGCCGCACACGCGCGAAATGGACCAGACCGCCGTCGAGGCGATCAATGCACTGGTGCCAGTCCAATCCGGCGAGCCATTCGTGATGGACGCTGCCATGATTGCCGCGCTTCGCAGCGGCTTTGCCGACAACTCGATCCGCAAGGCGTGCCTGCGCTGCTCGTGGAGCGATTTCTGTACGCAAATCGCCCGCGAAGAGTATGCTGACGTCAAGCTGTTTGAGACTTGATCCGCTCCATTGCGAGCTTAAGCGGGCGAATATGCTCGGTTATAACCGCCCAAATGATTTCGTCCGCTACGCTATGATATTGGTGCCGCAGAATGTTGCCGATGCCGCGAATCTGCTTCCAGGGGATTTCGCGTGCCTGTGCCAGCAATGCATCAGGAAGATGTCTGCTTGCTTCCGAAATGATTTCCAGCGCTCGTTCGGTGGCTCTTTGTAGCAGCCAGTTACCTTGATAATCTGCGAAAGTCTTGCCATCGGTGGCGGCAAGAATACCCGCGATTGCGTCTGACATTTCCTGAATGACGGCATCTGGACGTCGGGCGATCATCAGAATACCCGCACTGCGGTTTGTTCTATCTCGGACTTGAGCAGGGGATGCAGGCTGCTGCGCGTCGTTACATCGACACGCACAGCCAGTTCCTCCTCTAGCAGCTGTTGGATGCCGACGAGATCAAGCAACGAAAACTTCTCTGTTGGATCATAGTCGATGAACAAGTCCAGGTCACTGCCGGACCCCGCTTCATCGCGGGCGGTGGACCCGAATAGGTACAGAGATGTTGCTCCAAAGCGCCTCACGCTCTGCTCCTGGCTTTCCAGCAGGGAAATTGCCTCGGCGCGTTTCATCCAAACGTCCTGCCCAGTGATCGTCACCGATGAATATTAAGCAGCAAAAGCGCGAGAATTCAACTTAATCAACTGTCGCGGTAATCTCGGCGCTGGCAATCCACTCCAGCTTGCCGTCCTGATACTTCAGGATCTGGTCCTGCGGGATCTCTATACTGGCCGCCTCGGCGGAATCGAGCGCGCCGGTCAATTTGAAAATGCAGCGGATGATGCCGCCATGGCAAACCGCGACCGTCGGCCTGTCGACGCTGTCGAGCCAATCGCCGACGCGCCTGGAAAGTATGTCGTAGCTTTCGGCATCTGCACCGGGAGCAAGGAAATGCCATTTGTCGGCTCTGCGCGCCGCAACCAGTTCCGGCGTGACGGCGCGAACCTCCTTGAGGGTCTTGCCTTCCCAGTCGCCAAAGCAGATTTCGCGCAGGCGTTCGTCAAGCGTATATCCCGTAGCATCGAGGCCGGCGGCGACCCGCACGAGTTCGGTGGTCTCCCGCGCCCGCACGAGCGGGCTTGAGACGAAACGGTAGCGGGCGAGATCGCCGGCAAGCGCCTTGAGCGCCACGCCATTCTCGGTCGCCTGACGGCGGCCGAGCGCATTGAGCGGAATGTCCTTCTGGCCCTGCAGGCGCCATTCGGCGTTCCAGTCGGTCTGGCCGTGGCGAATGATGAAAAGTGTCACGGCCGTTCCTGCTGTCAGTCCTTGGCGACAGAAATGTCGGGCGCGTCGACGGCTTTCATGCCGACGACATGGTAGCCGCTGTCGGCATGGTGGACTTCGCCGGTCACCGAGCGCGACAGGTCCGACAGCATGTAGAGGCCGACATCACCCACTTCCTCGATGGTGACGGTGCGGCGCAGCGGCGCGTTGTACTCGTTCCATTTGAGGATATAGCGGAAATCGCCGATGCCGGACGCGGCAAGCGTCTTGATCGGGCCGGCGGAAATCGCGTTGACGCGAATGTTCTTCGGGCCGAGGTCGACGGCGAGATACTTCACGCTTGCCTCGAGTGCCGCCTTGGCAACGCCCATGACGTTGTAGTTCGGCATGACTTTCTCGGCGCCGTAATAGGTCAGCGTCAGCATCGAGCCGCCATCGGTCATCAGCTTTTCGGCGCGACGCGCGACCGAAGTGAACGAGAACACCGAAATCTGCATGGTCTTGGCGAAATTTTCGGGTGACGTATCGACATAGCGGCCGCTCAGCTCATCCTTGTCGGAAAAGCCGATGGCGTGGACGAGGAAGTCGATCTTGCCCCACATCTTCTCGATGTCGGCAAACAGCGCATCGATGCTGGCTTCGTCGCTGACGTCGCAATGACCGGCCAGAACGCCGCCGATTTCCTGGGCGAGGGGTTCCACCCGCTTCTTCAGCGCGTCACCCTGATAGGTGAGCGCAACTTCGCCACCCTGCGCGTGTATGGCCTTGGCGATACCCCACGCGATCGAACGGTTGTTGGCAACGCCCATAATGACGCCACGCTTGCCCGCCATCAAACCGGCAGTTTGAACCATGAAGGCCCCTCCTGAAACAAAAACTCTGTTTCGGCCTATCGCACAGCCTGACCGGCGGTTCAAGCACGGTGAAATCATCAAATGTTAGCGTTGGCAAAATTTGGTGTAGAGAGTGGGAAAACCAGCGGTTTTTGCATCAATCCTGTGCAAACAGCGTCATCGGCTTGTCACAAATAAAGCCCGTTGCGCAAAGACTGCATCAGGTCGACCAGTTTCTGGTCGGGCCGGTCCCACAGCATCACGCGTGCCTCCACGACCAGATCGCCGCGCGAGCCAGCCCCCTTCGGCAAGCCGCGTCCGGCGATGCGGGTGGTGTATTGCGATCCTGACCAGGCCGGAATCGTGATGGCTATCGGCCCATCGATTGTCTCGACGGTTGCTTCGCCGCCGAGCACCGCCTTGTCGATGTCGATATCGGCGAATGTCCTGAGATCGTGTTCGTCGGTTCTGTACCAACGGTGCGGCTTGACCTTTATTCGCGCCACCACATCGCCGCGTTTCAGCCCCTGCAGGCGATGGCCGTAGCCCTCGATGCGAACTTCTGTTCCATCCTTGATGCTCTCGGGCAGGGTAATGCTGAGCAATTTACCGTCGGGCAGCGTGATGGCGGGATTGAGCCTATTCAGGATGTCTTCGATGCTCACTGCGACATCGACGATCAGGTCCGGCACCTTGTCGGGTGGCGGTATCTGACGTGTCAGGCGCTTGAGAAGATAGGACATCAACTCGAGTGCCGGCGATGTTCGTTGTTCGGCGGACGTTTCCGACGGCTTTTCGGTAGAAGCCGGGTCCAGCTCTTCATATGCGGGCTGTGCGTTCGCACGCGCTGCCTCTGCCTGCGGCCTCTGCGCCTGCTGTGCCGGTGATTCGGCTTTTTCGGATGTCTTGCGTGTGCCGAAGATCTTCGAAACGACGTCTTCCGCGCTTTCCTTGCCGGCGGTTTCGCCGCCGCTGGCGCGTGCCGAAACCGCAGCAGCCGCAGCGGCTGCGCGGGCTTCTGCCTGGGCGCGGGCCTGTGCGGCCGCCTTTGCTTCGGCTTCGGCACGGGCCCGTTCGGCCCGCTGCTCCATGAAGGTCGCTTCCTTGTTGCCACGCGTGGTCGCGCGGGCGCGTGCTTCGTCGAACAGGCGGCGCTTGTCCGGATCTTTCAGAAGGTCGTAGGCGCGGCCGGCTTCGGTGAAGCGGTTGACCGCCCTGGGATCATCAGGGTTCTGGTCGGGATGCAACGCCTTTGCGGTCGCCCGCCAGGCGGCCTTGATTTCCTGTTGGCCGGCATCCTTGTTGACGCCGAGAATGGAATAGGGATCACGCATCAGGGTACACCCAATGAAGTCCGGGAGCGGATGCGACTGTCACTGTTCCCCCCCCTCGGTTCAGCCGATTTCCTTGAAATTGATAACCTGCCACTCGCCGCTGCCGACGAGGCATGCCTTGCCACCAAAATTGGCGATACCGCGATAGGAATGCCTGGTAGTTGTAAATAATCGGCAAACGTAGCTGCCGTTGTTTTCTTCCTGAATCGTATTGATGACGCCGGCGCTGCCCGTAGAGGTATTCGCCCATGGAATGTTCGTCGGGCCGGGCTTGGAAATGTCGGCGGAACTGACGGCGTTACGAACCGTCACTTCGTCGGAAACGGAGTCCGGCAGCGCCTGGTAGTTATTTTGGACAGCGCTTGTCGTCAGCTTCTTGTCAGTCGATTCGAATCCCGACATGCCGAAGCCCATGCAGCCACCCAGAAAGGCGCACAGTGTCGCGACGGCGACCACGCGGGCCGCTGCGGCAACATAATCCTTTCTGCGGCCTGTCGGCTTTGCTATGTGTCCCAATGATACGGCCCGAAACTCTAAAACTGATAAGGCATTTGGCGGATCATGAGCGAAAATGAGTTAACAACCGGTGACTTCACTGAGACGGATCAGCCTTTTTCTCTGTTTGGGACATGGCTGGAAGATGCGACCGCCTCCGAACCAAACGATCCGAACGCACTTGCCCTTGCGACCGTCGACGCCGACGGCATGCCGAATGTCCGCATGGTGTTGCTGAAGGGCTTCGACCATGATGGCTTTGTTTTCTATACAAATTATGAGAGTCAGAAGGGACTGGAGCTTCTTGGCCAGAAGAAGGCGGCCATGGTGTTTCACTGGAAGTCTCTACGCCGGCAGGTGCGGGTGAGGGGAGATATCGAACTGGTCAGCGACGCAGAGGCCGACGCCTATTACGAAAGCCGCCCGCGTGGAAGCCGCATCGGCGCCTGGGCATCCAAACAGTCGCGCCCGCTTGAAAGCCGCTTTGCGCTGGAGAAGGCGGTGGCCGAATACACGATGAAGTTCGGGATCGGACGCATACCGCGGCCGGCGCATTGGTCCGGCTTCCGGCTGAAGCCGGTCTCCATCGAGTTCTGGCATGACCGTCCGTTCCGGCTGCACGACCGGATCGAATTCCGCCGCAAGGGCGACGGCTGGGAGAAGGTCCGGATGTATCCGTGAGCCGGATGGGAGCCCTCGACCTCGCAAGCTGAATCGTTGGGTCAAGTCCGACGATGACTCCATTGGGGCCTGAGAGTGTAGCGTTTGGGCCCTATACGTGTCGTCAAGCTGAAGCTTCTGGAAGCTAGGCCAATACCTCTCCGCGTGTCATCCTCGGGCTTGACCGGAGGATCCACGGCCACGAGCCGCTACCAAAGCTCCGGATAGAGGTCGCCTTTGATCAGACTTTCTCGGTGCTCGTAAGCCCTGCGCACAATGTCACGCGTCACACCAATATAGAATATTCCATTCTTCTGGTTGGTGACGATGTAGACAAATCCCGCCATGCGCGAATGTTGGCATGACTGCCGAGTGCCGTCAATTTAACTACAAACGAGCTGACGGCTGCGAGCGACACTTTTCCGTTTAGTGGATCCTCGGGTCAAGCCCGAGGATGACCCTTCTGAGGCGTCTGCCCATATCATCAAACTCGGCGCTTTTGGTTGTCACGCAAAATTCCCAGCTTGCGGCATCGTCGGGTCTGACCCGAGGAGCCATGTAACCACGCGCAAATGCAGAATCTACCCCATTATCTTGAATGGAAGGCCCGAGGCCAGCGCCCTGACATAGCGCGCTTTCTGGTATTGCCCGTTGAGCGAAATGCGCGGGATGGCGGTGGGATCGGCCAGTATGGATGAAACCAGCACGCCCGGCGTCGTCGTAAACGACAAGCCGACACCAAGCGCGCGCAGGATGGAGCGCACGCCAGTGGATACCGAGCGTGCGTCGCCATAGGGATAGGCAAAGCTTGCCGGGCGGCGTCCGGTCAGCGTTTCCAGATAATCGGCCGATTGTTCGATTTCCCGACGGGTTTCCTCCGGTGTCAGCCGGGAAAGGCCGCGATGGCTGATCGTATGGGCGCCGTAGGAAACCAGCGGGTTGGTGGCGAGCGCCTGCAGTTCGTCGCCGCGCATCGTCAGTTCGCGGGTAATGGCGAGCGGATCGACGCCCATTGAACGGGCGACGGTGTCAATCTTGGCGACAGCAATCGTTTCCTCGGAGCGGTTGATGAAACCGGCAAGGCGGTTGAACGCAGCCAGCTTTTGGGCTGGTCCGTGGGCGGCAATCTTTTCATTGCCGGAACCAAAATCGTACTCCAGATTCTCGTGGCGCTTGAGCAGGGCATCGAGCGTCTCCCACCACATGGAATGCGTCGCTTCGGCAAAACCCTTGGCGATGAAGATGTGAAAGGGAACGTTGTGTCGGGTAAACACGGGCGCGGCGTATTCGGCATTGTTGCGGAAGCCGTCGTCCAGGGTAAAGCAGGCGAATGGCGGGCCGGCGGGCTCTGCCAACCGGGCAGGGATGTCGTCGAGCCGCGCGAATTCGTAGCCCTCTGCTTTCAGCGTCAGGATCGTCGTTTCCAGGAATTCCGGGGTGATCTCAAGAATGTCGTTGGGTTGGAAAGCGTCGTCTGACCTGGGACGGACGTGATGGAGCGTGAAGATCGCGCCGCGCCCGCGAGCGCCCTTGCCGAAACCAAGTGCCGAAAGGGCTGACGTCGCTTCAAGTCCTGTGGAGATGATCGCCCGCTTTACCGCGGGCCTGGCGAGGCTTTTGAGTTGGGACAGCATTTCGACCGCGAGCAAACCATGAAACTCGCTCGAAGCTAGCAGCCGGCTGTTAATTCAAGTTGAATGGCTACTCGACAATTTGCAGGTCGTTGATGACGCGCTTTCCGTCGGTTTCCGTGTAGAACACCACTACCTTGACGCCCTTCTTCAGCCCGTCGAAGTTGAACTCTTCCGGTGCCTGATACTTCTTGCCGTCATTCAGGACCAATGTCAGGTGGTCTTCATCAACGCCTTCGATAACCGCTTCGACGTCGGCGCTTTCCGCGAAACTGTTGACCGGCAGCAGGAAACTTGCGGCTCCCAGTAGGATGGCGAAGAGAATACGCATCATCGTTCCCTTTGTATGGTTATTTGCAACGCGTTGTCTGCTCATCTCTTCCCCCTGAATATGGCAAAATTTTTCCCGGAAAACGGCATTTTTCGCGCAAAGTGTTAGCAGGATTATATGGTTGTTCAATATCTGGCAGCAGTGCCGCATCTTTCTCAACACAGTGTTTTTTGATTTCATACGCTACCGATGCTGAAATCGCTTCAAATTCGCGTCGACAGGCACTATGAGTTCCGCCGAAGTAAAGGAAGGGGCGGCATTGCTCGCCCCGATCTCGCGGGTAGGGTCAATGTCGCATAACACGTTCGGTCAGCTTTTCCGCGTCACTACCTGGGGCGAGAGCCATGGTCCTGCACTCGGCTGCGTCGTCGATGGCTGCCCGCCCGGCATCAGGTTCACGCTCGCCGAAATCCAGCACTGGATGGACCTGCGCAAGCCCGGCCAGTCGAGCTTTGTGACCCAGCGCCGCGAGGACGATATCGTCAAGGTCCTGTCCGGGGTCATGGCGGATGCCGATGGCGAGACGCTAGTTACCACCGGCACGCCGATCTCCATGTTGATCGAAAACACCGATCAGCGCTCGAAGGACTACGGCGAAATCGCCCGCCAGTATCGGCCGGGTCATGCCGACTACACCTACGACGTCAAATACGGCATCCGTGACTATCGCGGTGGCGGGCGGTCATCCGCCCGTGAAACGGCGGCTCGCGTCGCCGCTGGCAGTCTAGCACGCAAGGTCGTGCCGGGCGTCGTGGTGCGCGGCGCGCTGGTGCAGATCGGCATCCACAAGATCAACCGCGACAACTGGGACTGGAGCGAGGTCGGCAACAATCCGTTCTTTGCGCCGGACCCTGAGATCGTCCCGGTCTGGGAAGAGTATCTTTCCGACATCCGCAAGAAAGGCTCGTCCATCGGTGCGGTCATCGAGATCGTCGCAGAAAACGTACCTGCGGGCATCGGTGCGCCTATTTATGCCAAGCTCGATCAAGATATCGCGTCGAACCTGATGTCGATTAATGCCGTCAAGGGCGTGGAGATTGGCAACGGATTTGGCGCAGCTGAAATCACCGGCGAGGAGAACGCCGACGAAATGCGGATAGGCAATGACGGAAAGCCGTATTTCCTCTCCAACCATGCGGGCGGCATTCTCGGCGGTATTGCCACGGGTCAGCCCGTCGTCGCCCGTTTTGCGGTCAAGCCAACCTCGTCGATCCTGACAGAGCGGCGCTCGATCGATGCGGATGGCAAGGAAGTTGAGCTGCGCACCAAGGGTCGGCACGACCCCTGCGTCGGAATCCGGGCGGTTCCGGTCGGCGAGGCGATGGTGGCCTGCACGATCGCCGATCACTATCTGAGGGACCGCGGCCAGACCGGCCGACTGAAATAAGGAACACTAGCATGGCATATGATCAGAAGCGCGTCGTCGACGCCATCCGCGCCTTCGAGCGCGGCGAAATCATTGTGGTTACCGATGACGATGACCGCGAGAACGAAGGCGACCTGATCGTTGCTGCTGTCCATTGCACGTCGGAAAAGATGGCGTTCATTGTTCGCTACACCTCGGGCATCGTCTGCACGCCGATGCCGAAGGAGGAAGCCAAGCGGCTGAACCTCAATGCGATGGTTGCCGAAAACGATTCCGCCCACACCACGGCCTTCACGGTTTCGGTCGATTTCAAGCATGGCACGACGACTGGCATCTCCGCCGACGATCGCACGCTGACGGTTCGCAATCTTGCCAACCCCAATGCCAGCGCATTCGACTTCGTGCGGCCGGGCCATATTTTCCCGCTCGTTTCCCGTGAGGGCGGTGTGCTGATGCGCTCGGGCCACACGGAAGCCGCGGTCGATCTCTGCCGTCTGGCAAGCCTGCCGCCGATCGGGGTCATTTCCGAGCTTGTCAACGATGATGGCACCGTCAAGCGGGGTCCGGATGTTGCCGCTTTTGCGGAGGAGCACGGGCTCAAGCAGGTATCCGTCGCCGATCTCATCGCCTACCGCCAGCGCAAGGAAACGCTGGTCAATCGCGTTGCCAGCTTCCAGATCGAAACGGAGCACGGCCTCGCCAAGGCACATACTTATTCGCTGCCGTGGGACCCGATGCAGCATCTCGCTGTTGTCTATGGCGATATTCGCGACGGTGAGGATGTGCTGGTCCGCCTGCATATGGAAAACGTCGCCGACGACGTGTTCAGCAAGGGGCGCGCCGTCGAAAAATACATGAAGCGCATCGGCGAAGAGCGCCGTGGCGTCATCATCTATCTCCGCGAAGGGTCCGTCGGCGTCGGCGCATCGGAACACAACAGAAAGCTGGGCCACGGTCGCGACGGCAATGAAGACCATGCGCAGGCGCGCGAGCGCGAAAGCGAGTGGCTGGAAATCGGCCTCGGCGCGCAGATCCTGAAGGACCTCGGTATCTCCTCGATCCGGATCCTGTCATCGCGCGAGCGCCATTATGTCGGCCTGGAAGGATTCGGCCTGCAGATCGTCGCGACGGAGATCATCTAAGCATGTTCGTGCTGCATGTCGGGCCACATAAGACTGCCACGACCTGGCTGCAGCAGAACTTCCATCATAATATCAAGGCGCTCGAGAAAGCCGGCTGGCTCTATCCCCAGACCGGCGAGCGGGTGCGCGTCGCGCACCACGACCTCTCCGACGATCCTGACGAAACCCTGGACGGCAAGAGCCGCAGGTTCCGCGAACTGCAGGCGATTGCCCGCAAGGCGAATGACAGGGGGCTGAATATCCTTCTGTCTTCTGAGGGGTTCAGGAACTGGAAGCCGGAACATCTGTTGCGGCTGAAGGAGATCATGGCGCCACACGAGATGCGGATCGTATATTGCGTGCGCGATCCGGTCTCGACCTTCTATTCCTTCTGGGCCCAACAGGTGAAGACCGGATCGAAGTTGTCGTTTCCGGAGTTTTGCCAGAAGCAGTTTCGCAAGCCGATCCGGTCGCGGCTGCTCAATCCGCTGGTCGAGATCGATGCGCTTGCGGAACTTGAGGATGTCGACCTGACGCTTCTCCTCTATGACGAGATACGGCGCCGCAACGACGATATTTTCGATGTCTTCGTCCAGTCCATACTCGGCATCGGGCCGCTGCCGCATGTCGACGCGGAAACGGCAAACGAGCGGCAGCCGTTGGAAATGACGGAATTCATGCGCCTCATTCTGCTGCGCGTGGGGTCATGGAGGGACGAGGCGGATACCAATATCGGCCGGGTCTTTCACCACATGCTTGGCGAGCGCACGCGCGAACAGATTGTCTCGTCGGTGGGCGCCGTGAGCGAAGCGCGTCAGAACATGACCATCGATCGCGAGCAGCCGGTTTTCCGGCGTGCGGAGCGCCAGTTGCTGGCGCGATACAAAGCCAGCATGATCCCGTCGCCGGCCAAGCGCCTGTTTCTCGAAGGGGCGCAGGAATGCGCCTTCTACGATGCCGAAAAACTCCAGGCGGACCCGACAGTCCGACAGCTGCTGGACGACGTCGTCAGAAAAGTCCGGCCGGGCGGCCTGAGAATGTGGGTCATGGGCTGGTCGCGCTTCTGGCTGATGCTGTGGCGCAGGATCGTCAAGGCAGTTCGGTTGTAGGATATTGAGTGGCTAGTTAGCAAAGCGGCATGGCGAATTACCCCTTCTCCCCATCGGGGAGAAGGTGGCCGAAGGCCGGATGAGGGGGTGTGCTGTCCTAAGGTCGAAAGTGCTAGGCCTTCGTGCCGCCCACGGTGATATCGTTCATTCTCAGATGCGGCTGGCCGACGCCCACCGGAACCCACTGGCCGGCCTTGCCGCAATTGCCAAGTCCGGTGTCGACCTTGGAATCGTTGCCGACCATCGTGATGCGCCGCATGGCTTCCGGGCCGTTGCCGATCAGCATCGCGCCCTTGACCGGCGTCGTCACCTTGCCGTCCTCGATCATGTAGGCCTCGGTGCAGCCGAACACGAATTTGCCCGAGGTAATGTCGACCTGGCCGCCGCCGAAGGACACGGCATAGAGGCCGCGCTTCACCGACGAAATGATTTCTTCCGGCGTCTTGTCGCCCGAGAGCATATAAGTGTTGGTCATGCGGGGCATCGGCGCATGTTCGTAGGATTCGCGCCTGCCGTTGCCGGTCGCCTTCATGCCCATCAGCCGGGCGTTCTGGCGGTCCTGCATGTAGCCGACCAGCCTGCCGTCCTCGATCAGCACATTGTAACCCGCAGGCGTTCCCTCGTCGTCGATGGTGACGGAGCCGCGCGCGCCGTCGATCGTGCCGTCATCGACGACGGTCACGCCCTTGGCGGCGACCATCTCGCCCATCAGGCCGGCAAAAGCCGAGGTCTTCTTTCTGTTGAAATCGCCTTCCAGCCCGTGGCCGACGGCTTCATGCAGCATGACGCCGGGCCAGCCGGAGCCGAGCACGACGTCCATTGATCCGGCCGGTGCCTCGACGGCGCTCAGGTTGACGAGTGCCTGCCGCAGCGCCTGGTCGGCGCCGTGCTGCCAGCTTTCGGTCGTCAGGAATTCGCCGAACGGCCGCCGGCCGCCGAACCCGAACGAACCCGATTCTTGACGGCCGCCTTCCGCGGCGATGACGGAAATATTCAGCCTGGTCATCGGCCGGATGTCGCGAAAGCGCGAACCGTCGGCGCGAAGGATCTCCACCACTTTCCACGAGGCGCTGATCGAGGCGCTGACCTGATGCACCTTCTCGTCCTTGTCGCGGAGATAGGAATTGATATCAGCCAGAAGTGCGGCTTTCTCCTCGAAGCTCGGTGAGCCGATCGGGTTCTCTTCGCCGTATCGCTTGGCATTGGTGCGTTGGGGTGCTGCCGCATAGGTGCCGGAGTGGCCGCGCGTCACCGCGCTCACCGCGTCCGCCGCACGCTTCAGGGCAGCCTCTGAGAGCTCGCCCGAATGGGCATAGCCAACGGCTTCTCCCGCCACGGCCCTGAGGCCAAAACCCTGATCGGTGTTGAAGCTGCCGCCCTTCAGTCTTCCGTTGTCGAAACTCAGCGATTCGGCTTCGCCGTATTCGACATAGAGTTCGCCATCATCCGCACCCGCGAGGCTGGTCTCCAGAAAGGATTGCAACGAGGATTCGGAAATGTCGAAATCGGCGAGAAGATCGGTTTTCATGGACGGCGCTTTCAAAGGCAGGTTTTGTGCATTAAGATTTAGGCACTTAAGCCATGCCACGCAAGGGCGCGGCGGGGATTGAAATCGTGCAGGCAAAGTAATACCTTGCTAGCGGTAGTCCTTACTGGAGCTCTCGATGGCGACCACGGTGACGGCAAAAGGTCAGGTAACAATACCAAAATCCGTTCGCGATATGCTCGGCATCACGCCCGGCAGCAAGGTTGATTTTCAACGTGCTGCTGACGGCAGTATCGTGCTTGTGACAGCAAATCACGGCGAAAAAGCGAGCCGATTCGCCCGGTTTCGCGGCCATGCCGGCAAAGGCATGAGCACCGATGCAATTCTGGCGCTGACACGTGGTGAAGAGTGATTTTGGTTGACACCAACGTCCTGCTCGACCTCGTGACGAATGATCCTGTTTGGGCTGAATGGTCAGTTGGCCAGCTTGATGCTGCCAGCCTGCTAGGGCCTTTGCTTATCAATGACGTCATATATGCAGAACTGGCGGTCCGCTATGAACGCATTGAAGCGCTCGACGAATTCCTCCAGGCCGCAGGCCTTGTGACGGCCCCTTTCCCTAAGGAAGCCCTTTTCCTTGCAGCCAAGGTATTCACGCGTTATCGCCACTCCGGCGGAACCAGGAACGGCGTGCTTCCCGATTTCTTCATTGGAGCGCAAGCAGCCGTCATGCAAATGCCGGTTCTTACGCGGGATATCGGCCGATACAGGACCTACTTTCCAACTGTAGCGCTGGTGACGCCGGATAGTGAGAAGTAGTCGCGTCCATCAAGGCAGGGCGTCGTAGCCCTCGCCGAAACCGGCCAGATCGACCGGAATGCCGATGCCTTCCTCGGGCGACTGGAAGACGATGAAGGTCGCCTGCTTGCCGGCGCGCAGGGCCTTGAGCAGCGTATCCTCAAGCACGACCTCCGCATAGCAGCCATCCGAGAAGCAGCGAACGAAATAGGCGCGGCCGATATCCTTGCCATCTATATTGAGGCCGAGTCCGTTCGGCAGCAGCACGCCAAGTGGTGCCAGCACGCGCAGGATCCGGGCCTTGCGGTCGGCTGTCTTGAGGATGACAACGGAAAGGCCGACTTCGGGACGATCGTCGGCGATGACGTTCTGCATCAGCGCGCACTGCTCTTCGGCTGCACCCGCCGGTTTGTCGCAGACGATGGACCAGGAGCCGTGATTGGACTTGACCACGCCGGGCTGCTGGGGCTGTTGGGCCTGCGCAAATGCTGCGAGCGGCATGAGAAGCGCGGCCGCGAAAGCTGCAAAGCGCATGGGGACGCGGAAATCCATAAAAACCTCTGGTTCGAATCAAGAGCGCCGTCCGGCAGAGCCGTCTGTCTAGAGCAAACGGCAGCGCCGGTAAACGCGGTGAGCGGATTTCAACCCGGGGACTGCGGCAAAAGCGCGGCAAGCCGTTGCAGTCCTTGAAGAAAATTGCCCGGATGCTAAAATGAGTGGAAATTGCCCCTCGGTCGTCGATTGTTGCGCAAAAATGCCGCATGAAACCCTGCCCCCGCCTGTTGCGGCAGGCGGGAAACTATGATTTTAAGAGAATTCCATAGCAGGGATTCTGCATGTCCGTTTGATGGTGATCAAACATCTGGGGAGATTCATTCGTGAAGAACAAAGCTCTTGCAGCGCTGGCCACGGTTTCGTGTCTTGTGACTGCTTCAGGCGCTTATGCCGATAAGCCGGTCGATTGGCAGATCGACCTGCAACAAGCCGCTACTCCGATCATGGAGGAAGTGCGGTGGTTTAACCATTATACTCTATGGTTCATCGTCCCCATCACCCTGCTAGTTCTGGCTCTGCTTCTGGTCGTCGTGATCAAGTTTCGCGCGAGCGCCAACCCGGTGCCGTCCAAGACCAGCCACAATACAGCAATCGAAGTTGTCTGGACTGTGGCGCCGGTCGTCATTCTGCTTTTCTTTTCGATTCCCTCCTTCCAGCTTCTGACTGCGCAGTTGACGCAGCCGGAAAATCCGGATCTGACCATCAAGGTCACCGCCACCCAGTGGAAGTGGACCTATGAGTATCCGGACGCCAATGGCTTCTCGTTCGATTCGCTGATTCTCGAAGACAAGGATCGCGCGGCTCTCGGCAAGGAAGACAAGAACGTCTATCCGCGTCTGCTGGCTGTCGACAACGAACTCGTCGTTCCGGTCAACAAGGAAGTCCGCGTCATCGTCACGGCCGAGCCGTCCGACGTGATCCATGCTTTCGCCATGCAGTCGTTCGGGGTCAAGATCGACGCCGTGCCCGGCCGTATGAACGAAACGCACTTCAAGGCCGAGAAGGAAGGTATCTTCTACGGGCAGTGTTCGGAATTGTGCGGCAAGGACCATGCGTACATGCCGATCGCCATTCGTGTCGTATCGGAAGAAAAGTACAAGGCATGGCTCGCTGCTGCGGCCACAGACCTCCCATCCGCCTATAAGGCTCTCTTGGCGTCCGCCGATGGTCCGAAGACCGTTGATGTCGCCGAGAACGGCGCCAACTGAAATTCATTTCGAGGAAAGTGACCACAATGGCTGGACATTCCGCAAACGACACACATGCCGGTCATGACCATGACCACGCGCATGACGACCACGCCCACAAGCCTGGCTTCGTCTCGCGCTGGCTGTTTTCCACCAATCATAAAGATATCGGTACTCTCTATCTGATCTTCGCGATTTTCGCTGGCGTTGTCGGCGGTTTCCTGTCGGTCATGATGCGCATCGAGCTGCAGGAGCCGGGGATTCAGATCTTCCACGGCCTCGCGCAGATGGTTTACGGCGTTGATGCAAACAATGCCGTCGATGCCGGCAAGCAGATGTTCAATATGTTCACCACGGCGCATGCGCTGATCATGATCTTCTTCATGGTCATGCCGGCGCTGATCGGCGGCTTTGCCAACTGGATGATCCCGATCATGATCGGTGCGCCTGACATGGCGTTCCCGCGCATGAACAACATCTCGTTCTGGCTTGTGCCTCCGGCATTCCTGCTGCTGGTCCTTTCGATGTTTGCCGAAGGTTCGGCCGGCTCGCACGGCGTCGGCGGTGGCTGGACGCTCTATCCGCCGTTCTCCACGTCGGGTTCGCCTGGCCCGGCAGTCGACCTTGCGATCTTCGCGATCCACGTCGCCGGTGCCTCATCGATCCTCGGTGCGATCAACTTCATCACCACGATCCTCAACATGCGCGCTCCTGGGATGACCATCCACAAGATGCCGCTGTTTGCCTGGTCCGTGCTGATCACCGCCTTCCTGCTGCTGTTGTCGCTGCCGGTTCTGGCTGGTGGCATCACCATGCTGCTGACCGACCGCAACTTCGGCACCACCTTCTTCAATCCTGAAGGCGGCGGCGACCCGATCCTGTTCCAGCACCTGTTCTGGTTCTTCGGTCACCCAGAAGTCTACATCCTGATCCTGCCAGGCTTCGGCATCATCAGCCACATCGTCTCGACCTTCTCCAAGAAGCCTGTCTTCGGCTATCTCGGCATGGCCTATGCAATGGCGGCAATCGGCGCAGTCGGCTTCATCGTCTGGGCGCACCACATGTACACGGTCGGCCTGTCGCTTCAGGCGCAGCGCTACTTCGTGTTCGCCACCATGGTCATCGCGGTTCCGACCGGCGTGAAGATCTTCTCCTGGATTGCAACGATGTGGGGCGGCTCGATCGAGTTCCGTACTCCGATGCTCTGGGCGATCGGCTTCATCTTCCTGTTCACGGTCGGTGGCGTCACCGGTGTGCAGCTCGCCAATGCCGGTCTCGACCGCGTCATCCACGACACCTACTATGTGGTTGCTCACTTCCACTACGTTCTGTCGCTGGGTGCGGTGTTCGCGATCTTCGCCGCCTGGTACTACTGGTTCCCGAAGATGTTCGGCTACATGTACAGCGAATTCCTCGGCAAGCTGCATTTCTGGGTCATGTTCATCGGCGTGAACCTGGTGTTCTTCCCGCAGCATTTCCTCGGTCTCGCCGGCATGCCGCGCCGTTACATCGACTATCCGGATGCCTATGCTGGCTGGAACTACGTGTCGTCCATCGGCTCGTACATCTCGGTCGTTGGCGTCGCGATCTTCTTCGTCTGCATCATCGAGGCATTCATGAAGAAGCGTGTTGCTGGCAACAATCCGTGGGGTGTGGGCGCCGATACGCTGGAATGGCAGCTGTCTTCGCCGCCGCCGTACCACCAGTGGGAACAGCTTCCGCGCATCAAGTAACAAGCGCGCGATCGAAACGGGGAGTCGCCGGTGGCGGCTCCCATGTGATAAGAATTGAAAGTGACTGAGCAAATGGCGGTGATCGAAGGGGAAAACCCAGTGGCCGGTACGGAGCACCTGAGAATCTCGGAGGCGACGTTCAAGGACTATTTCGCGCTACTCAAGCCGCGCGTCATGTCGCTCGTTATATTTACCGCCGTGGCCGGTATGGTCGTGGCTCCGGGACATATCAATCCGGTTATCGGATTCATTGCGATTCTGGCGATTGCCGTGGGGGCAGGGGCCTCGGGTGCGCTCAACATGTGGTACGACGCCGATATCGACGCCATCATGAGCCGCACCGCAAACAGACCGATTCCTGCCGGACGCATTCAGCCGGGCGAGGCGCTTGCCTTTGGCATCACGCTCTCCGGTTTTTCGGTGGTCGTGCTCGGCCTCGCCGTCAATGTGCTGGCGGCCAGCCTGCTCGCCTTCACCATTTTTTTCTATGCCGTCATCTACACGATGTGGCTCAAGCGTTGGACGCCGCAGAACATCGTCATTGGCGGAGCTGCCGGGGCATTTCCCCCGATGATCGGCTGGGCCGCCGTTACCGGCGATGTGACGGTTGAAAGCGTAATCCTGTTCATGATCATCTTCCTTTGGACGCCGGCGCATTTCTGGGCACTGGCGCTGTTCAAGATGCGTGATTACGGCGCGGTCGGCGTTCCGATGCTTCCCAACGTTGCCGGCGAGAAAGTGACCAAGGACCAGATCCTGGTCTACGCGGTACTGACGGCGTTTTGTGGCGCGGCGCCTGCCTTGATGGGCTTTGCATCGCCGGTCTATGGCATTGTCTCGGGCCTGCTCGGTGTCGGATTCGTTTGGTATTCGGTGCTCTGTCGACGCATGCCGGATGGCGATGCCGCCATGAAACCGGCAAAGAAGCTTTTCGCATATTCGATCGTCTACCTCTTTGCGATTTTCTCGAGCCTGATGATCGATCATTTTGCGTCCGGCCTATGGTCCGGCCTTGTGGGTGGAGCATAAGAATGGACAAGATCCAACTGACCGAACTGCAGCGAAAGTCCCGCCGCAACCGCAACATCGCGCTTGGCGTGACGCTGGCGTTGCTCGTGGTGATCTTCTACGCGATCACCATCATCAAGATGGTTCCAGCTGCAGGCAATTGAAAATGGACGATACACCTGTCATCGAGCCGCAAGCGGCTCCGGCCTCTCAGCGCCGTAACTATACGGTCATGGCTTCCTGTGGCGTTTTCGTCGCCTGCATGGTTGGCATGAGCTTTGCTGCCGTTCCGCTTTATGACCTCTATTGCAAGGTTACGGGCTATAACGGCACGACGCAGAAAGTGGAGCAAGCCTCCGAGGTCATCCTTGATCAAAAGATTCGCGTGGAACTTGATTCCAACGTGTCGTCGGATCTGAACTGGGATTTCCGTCCGGTTGACCGCGTCACCGAACTTCGGATCGGCGAGACTGCGAAGGTCAATTTCCGCGTTACCAACAATTCCACCCGCGAAAAGACGGGGCGGTCCGTTTTCAACGTGACGCCGATGGTCGCGGGAGCCTACTTCAACAAGCTCGAATGCTTCTGCTTCACCGACGTGACGCTGAAGCCGGGCGAGACACGCGATATGCCCGTGGTATTCTTCGTGGATCCTGACATCGTCAACTATCCAGAAACGAAGGACCTCAAGGTATTGACGCTCTCTTATACGTTCTACGGCAGCGACAAGGCCAAGCCGGTCGCTGAAGTGAAGGATGAGAGCGAAGGCGCGCCGAAAAAACTGTAATTGAGCTGTTGCCGTAGAGGACGGACAGCGAGAGGGAATGGAGCCGGGGAAAAACATGGCATCTGCACACGAAAAACATCATGACTATCACATCATCGATCCGAGCCCCTGGCCGATCCTGAGCTCCATCGGCGCTTTCGTGCTGATGTTCGGGGCGGTCTGCATGATGCGCTGGCTTCATGATTCGCCGTTCCACCTGTTCGGCTTCGACTTTGCCCATGCCAAGTATTGGGTTTTCGTCGTTGGTCTGGTGATCACGCTTTACTCGATGTACGCCTGGTGGGCGGACACGATCAAGGAAGCGCATCAGGGCCACCATACGAAGGTGGTGTCGATCCACCTGCGCTACGGCATGATCATGTTCATCGCTTCGGAAGTGATGTTCTTCGTTGCCTGGTTCTGGGCATTCTTCGATGCGAGCCTGTTTCCGGGCGAAGCCATCCAGGCCTCGCGCGCCGCCTTCACTGGTGGCCAGTGGCCGCCGAAGGGTCTTGAGGTTCTCGATCCCTGGCATCTGCCGCTCTACAACACGGTCATCCTTCTGCTTTCCGGCACGACCGTGACCTGGGCGCACCACGCGCTGCTGCATAATGACCGCAAGGGCGTGATCTATGGTCTGACGCTGACGGTCGCGCTTGGCGTGCTGTTCTCCACCGTGCAGGTCTATGAATACATTCATGCGCCGTTCGGCTTCTCTGACTCGATCTATGGCGCGACCTTCTACATGGCCACGGGCTTCCACGGCTTCCACGTCTTCATCGGCACGGTCTTCCTGCTCGTTTGCCTGTTCCGCGCGGCCGCTGGTCACTTCACGCCGCAACAGCATTTCGGCTTCGAAGCTGCTGCATGGTACTGGCACTTCGTCGACGTCGTCTGGCTCTTCCTGTTCTTCGCCATCTATGTGTGGGGCGGATGGGGCGCGCCGCTCCATGGCTGATCGGCCACGAATCTGATACAATGCGGGCACCCGGAGTACCGGGTGCCCGTTTCTGTTTTCTGCTTGTGTCGAAAGGATGGGCTAATGGATATCCGCGATGAAGATGGCGCCAAGGGCGGTCGGTACGTGACTGGTGAGCCGGGCCAGGAGGCAATCATGACCTTCTCACGCGCCTCTGCAAAGCTGATCATCATCGACCATACGGAAGTCCCGGATATCTATCGGGGACAGGGTGTCGGGGCGAAGCTTGCGCTTCATGCCGTCGAAGCGGCCCGCGCTGGCGGATGGAAGATCATCCCGCTTTGCCCATTCTTCAAGGCTCAAGTAGAGCGCCATTCCGAGTGGCAGGACATCATTTCGCGTTGAGACTGTAAAGGGCCTGTTCAGGCAGGAATATCCCCATGAATGAAGACAAGGCCCTTTATCCTCCTATGGACCCGATCAGGGCGGGACTGACCTGCGCGTGCCCGCGCTGCGGGCAGGGACGTCTGTTCGACGGATTGTTGAAGGTGAGGCCAGCCTGCAGTAATTGCGGTCTCGATTATTCCTTCGCCGATTCCGGTGATGGTCCTGCAGTCTTTGTTATCATGATCATTGGTTTCGTGGTCGTCGGGCTGGCGCTTTGGACCGAGGTGAACCTCAACCCGCCGCTCTGGCTGCATTTCATCGTCTGGATACCGCTTGCAGTCGGCCTTTCGCTGTGGCTGCTCAGGGTGATGAAGGCCTGGCTGATTGCCATGCAGTTCCGTAACAATGCTCGACAAGGCGAAATCGACCGTGGTTGAAACTGTCCGCCCATCGTCCGGGAAGCGAATTGCAACATTTGTCGCGCTTGCCGTCGCTTTTATCATTCTGTTGTCGCTCGGTACCTGGCAGATCGAGCGGATGCATTGGAAAGAAACGCTTCTTGCCGATATCGAGGCGCGCAGGACCGCGCCGCCAATGACGGTCGACCAGGCCATGACCAGGATTGCTGCCAGTGAGCCTGTCGACTACGCCGCTATCTCGGTATCGGGTCGTTTCGACCACGCACATGAGAGCTATTTTCTCGCGACGCATGATGGAGAGCCCGGCTTCTACGTCTATACGCCGATGACCATGGCTGATGGCCGTGTCGTGCTGGTCAATCGCGGGTTCGTTCCGGAGGCGCTGAAGAATCCGTCCTCGCGGCCGCAGGGCCTGGCGGCGGGCGAGGCCGAGGTTACTGGCCTTGCACGAGCCAAGCTCGAAAAGAAGCCGTCTTTCGTCGTGCCGGAAAACGATCCAGGCAAGAACCTGTATTTCTGGAAGGACATGGACGCGATGGCCCTGTCGGCAGGCATCGATCAACAGAAGCTGCTTCCGTTCTTCATTGATGCCAATGATGCGCCCAATCCTGGCGGCTTCCCGATCGGTGGCGTTACCCAGATCGATTTCCCCAACAGCCATCTCAGCTATGCGCTCACATGGTATGGGCTTGCCGCTGTGCTTGCGATCGTGGCCGGGCTAGCGTGGCGCAGAAGGGCGCGGTGAGGCCTATATTCTTCCCGCGCAGTCTGGAGTGTTCACTGTGTCGCGGCCGATCCCGCTCATTCAGGGCTTGCCCGCTATTGTCGCTCTGGGTATTACCGTGGCGTTCGCCAATCCCCATTTGATGGGAACGGATTGTTGCGCCAGCCGATACTCGGCGCCGACGACAACGCAATAAGGTATGTTACAGCAGATGAAGCCTCCGCTTTCCATTCGCCTCTGCGCGCCGCGCGGCTTTTGTGCCGGTGTCGACCGTGCGATCCAGATCGTCGTTCTGGCGCTCAAGGCCTATGGCGCGCCGGTCTATGTCCGCCACGAGATCGTCCACAACCGCTTCGTTGTCGAAGGGCTTGAGGCAAAGGGTGCCGTGTTTGTTGAGGAGCTCGACGAGATCCCGGACGAGCATCGTGCGCAGCCGGTGGTGTTTTCCGCCCATGGCGTGCCGAAATCGGTTCCGGCCGATGCGATTGCCCGCAATCTGTTTTATCTCGATGCCACTTGCCCGCTGGTCTCCAAGGTCCACAAGCAGGCGCTGCGCCACCAGCGACTCGGACGCCATGTGATCCTCATCGGTCATGATGGCCACCCCGAAGTCATCGGCACGATGGGCCAGATGGTCGAAGGCAGCATGTCTCTGGTCGAGACCGTGGAAGATGCGGAGCGCTATCAGCCCGCCGATCCCGACAAGCTCGGCTACGTCACGCAGACGACGCTGTCGGTCGACGACATGAAGGACGTGATCGCCAAACTCAAGGAGCGGTTTCCGAACCTGCACGATGCCGCGGCGGAATCGATCTGCTATGCCACGACCAATCGCCAGGAGGCGGTAAAGTTGGCGTCACCCGGTTGCGATCTTTTCCTGATCGTCGGTTCGCCGAATTCGTCCAATTCCAAGCGACTGGTCGAGGTTGCGCTGAAATCCGGCGCGCGCAATGCCGAACTGGTGCAGCGCGCCTCCGAAATCGATTGGGATGCCTATGGGCCGCTGACGACGGTTGGCCTGTCAGCGGGCGCTTCCGCGCCGGAAGTGGTGGTCAACGAGATCATCGATGCCTTCCGCGAGCGCTACGAAGCGACGGTCGAACTGGCCGAGATGGCCGAGGAAAACGAACATTTCCCCGTCAACCGGGAACTGCGCAAGATCGAACTGACGGCCGCCGACATGGCCTTCGTGAATGGAGAATAGGGTCAGTGGCCGTCTATACCGATATCAATGAAGACGATTTGACCGCCTTCCTGGCTGAATATGATGCAGGCCATCTGATGTCCTACAAGGGCATTGCCGAGGGCGTGGAGAACTCCAATTTCCTGCTCCACACGGACAAGGCGCCCCATATTCTCACCCTCTATGAAAAGCGCGTCGATCCCAACGACTTGCCGTTCTTTCTCGGCCTGATGCAGCACCTTGCCGACAATGGGCTTTCCTGCCCGCTGCCGGTGGCGCGCAAGGATGGCGAAATTCTCGGCCATCTCGCCGGCCGTCCTGCTGCGCTGATTTCCTTTCTCGAAGGCATGTGGCTGAGAAAGCCGGAAGCGCGGCATTGCCGCGATGTCGGTGTTGCGCTCGCACAGATGCATTTGGCGGGCGAGGGGTTTTCGATCACCCGCAAGAACGCTCTCTCCGTCGAGGGCTGGCGGCCGCTATGGGACAAGTCCGAGCCGCGTGCCGACGAAGTCGAAAAGGGGCTCAAGGACGAGATTCGCGCTGAGCTATCCTTCCTCGAACAAAATTGGCCATTGGGGCTGCCGTCCGGCGTCATTCATGCCGATCTGTTCCCGGACAACGTCTTCTTTCTCGATGACCGGCTTTCGGGGCTGATCGACTTCTATTTCGCCTGCAACGACTATTTTGCCTACGATCTTTCTGTCTGCCTGAACGCCTGGTGCTTCGAGAAGGACTGGTGCTACAACATCACCAAGGGGATGGCGCTGATCGAGGGCTATCAGTCGGTGCGGCCGTTGTCGGCTGCCGAGATCGAAGCGCTTCCGGTGTTTTGCCGGGGCTCGGCGCTGCGTTTCTTCCTGACCCGTCTCTACGACTGGATCATGACACCGCCCGGCGCCATGGTCACCAAGAAGGACCCGAAGGAATATCTCCGCAAGCTGCGCTTCCACCAGCATATCAAAAGTGCGGTCGAATACGGGCTCGAAGCGCCGGTGACCGCATGAAGCATGTCGATGTCTTTACCGATGGCGCCTGCTCCGGCAATCCCGGGCCGGGCGGCTGGGGGGCGATTCTTCGCTACGGCGAAACCGAAAAGGAACTCTTCGGCGGCGAGGCCGATACCACCAACAACCGTATGGAACTAATGGCGGCGATCTCTGCGCTGACCGCACTGAAGACGCCCTGCGAGGTCGATCTTTATACCGACAGCAAATACGTCATGGATGGCATCAGCAAGTGGATCTTCGGCTGGAAGCGAAACGGCTGGAGGACGGCCGACAAGAAGCCGGTCAAGAACGGTGAACTCTGGCAGGCGCTGGATGCCGCCAACCAGCGTCATAAGGTGACATGGCACTGGGTGAAGGGCCACGCCGGCCATGATGAGAACGAGCGCGCCGATGAACTGGCCCGCAAGGGCATGGAGCCGTACAAGAAGCGGTGAGACATCGGCCTCAGCGTCGGGGCCTGGCATTCATCAATGCAAAAGGCGGGCGCCACGACGCCCGCTTTTTTCGTCGAAAGCCTCAATTCAGGCTGCCGCTGTCTCTGCGCTATCATCCGCATCACGCAGCTTGTTGAGCATGCCGGCCAACTTCTCCGGCGCTTCCAGGTTTTCCACTTCAATGGCCGAGACGATCATCGACAATGGCGCCGGCCTGCCAAGGAAATAACCTTGTGCCGATTGGCATCCTTCTTCGGCGAGAATTGCCAGCTGATCGCTAGTTTCGATGCCTTCGGCCAGCACTGGAATTTCCAGGCTGCGGCCGAGAGAGAGCACGGCACGGATGATGGAACGAGCCTGATCGCTGGTCTCGAGTTCGTTCATGAAGGTACGATCCAGCTTGATCTTGTCGAACGGAAAGGCACGCAGCGTATCGAGTGACGAGTAGCCTGTTCCGAAGTCGTCGAGCGCAATGGTGACGCCAAGCTTGCGGATTGCCTGAAGCTGCACCAGCGTCCGTTCCTTGTCGTGGATGATGGCGGATTCCGTCAGCTCCAGCTCCAGGTTTTCGGCGCGCATGCCGGTTTCGGCAAGAATGTCCTCGACAAGGCCGGGAAGGTTCGGATGCAGGAACTGGATGGGCGAGAGGTTGACGGCGACCTTGATCCCCAGTGGGGCGCATTGCTTGCATGCCATGCGCAGCACCCATTCGCCAAGCTGCAGGATAATGCCGTTCTCCTCGGCCAGCGGGATGAACTCGGACGGCGGTATGGCGCCACGTAGCGGATGGTTCCAGCGCAGCAATGCCTCGTAGCCGGTGATCACGCTGTCCGATATCGTCGCCTGGACCTGATAGTGCACTTCCAGCTGATTGTGCTCGATGGCATAGCGCAAATCGGCGGCAAGTTCCCGCTTGTTGCGGACATTTTCGTCCATGACGTTGTCGAAGAAGCAGATCTTGTCGGCGATCTCCGTCTTGGCGCGGTAGAGCGCCAGATCCGTGTAGTTGATCAGGGCGGACTTTTCTGTCGCATCATCCGGAAACACGCAGACGCCAATGCTTGCGCCAACGGAGAGTTCCTCTTCGCCAATCGTGAAAGGTCGGATCAACTCGTTGCGCAACCGGACAAGCAGGTTGCGCATGTCCAACGGATCGCTCAGGGGCAGGATGACGGAGAATTCGTCACCGCCGACGCGCGCCACGAACAGGCTGCCGTTGTCGAAGTCACGCATGCGCTGGGCCAGAATCTGCAGTGTGGTGTCGCCGGCCGAGTGTCCCCGCAGGTCGTTGATTTCCTTGAAACGGTCGAGATCGATCGCGGCAAGGGCAAATTTCTGGCCCTGCTTGCTGGCAACCTCTATCGATTCGTCGAGATGATCGTTGAAGGATGCGCGGTTGGCGAGGCCGGTCAGTGCGTCGCTCAGCGCCATATGACGGAGCTGGCTCATCGAGCGGCTGCGGGTCTGGTTGTCGATGAGGTAACTGGCGAGTACCGAACCGACGATGATGAAGCAGACGAGCGCGATTGCCAGCGCCATGGCCTGCATTTCCCCGGGATTGGTAAATCCCGGGGAAATGGACAGAGGTGTGATCTGAAGTGCGGTCATGCCGGTAAAATGCAGACTAACGATTGCCAGTGTCAGAAAGCCGACGGAGGCCGCTTTGCCGCGAACGCTGCCATAGAGATTGGCCACATGGAACGCTATGGACGTAATGCTGATCGCAAGCATGATCGACGCGATCAGATAAGTGCTGTTCCAATCGATGCTGCCCTCGATTACGTAAGCACGCATTCCGGTATAGTGCATGATCGCGATGGCCAGGCCGACCATGCCGCCACCGATTGCCGGCGACCAGCGCGTGCGGATGATACCCGCGACGATAAGCCCCGCCAATGAACCGACCATTGCCACGAGCAGAGAAATGACCGTCAGCACCGGATCAAACGCAACGGGCGTTCCAGGATGGTAGGCGAGCATCGCAACGAAATGTGTCGACCAGATCGAGGCGCCTGCTGCGACCGCAGCAAGGAACTGCCAGCCGAACGCTTCCCCGCCCGATGCAGCCTTGCCGCGCCGGAAGAGGCGGATGACTGACCAGCTTCCTGAAACGCAGATGAAAGCCGCGACGAGGACGAGCCACAGATTGTGCGCGTCCGTAATGCAATTAATGACTGAAATCATGGAGGGACTTGACTGGCCTGGTGGGTTACGCGGGCCAACTTCGGGAATTGGGATTGAAATACTATTAATTTAAGCATGAAGCATTTTGTATGATTAATATACAGTGACGGACTTAAACCTGCGACTGATGAAGTCCATCCTCATCACTCAAGGATGCGTTATTTGGAGACAGAAGCAGCCGTCCTGCTGCCGCGCCAGATGTGCAGCACGTCCTCGGCCGCCTGCCTGCCCGCAACAATGGCGCCTTCTATGTAGCCAGGGAAGGAAGGAGAGAGTTCCGATGCCGCAAAGCGGATCGAAGGCAGGCCCTGCAGGATCGTTGTTTCCGCATCCGTGGTCTCGACGTCGATGATGCTGTCGCTGTAGGCGCCGCCACTCCAGGCATCGTCCGTCCAATCACGGAAGCTGACATCCAGCGGCTTGCCGGCGTCTTCGCCGAGGGCGGAGACCAGCTTTTTCAGAATGAAGTTCCTGATGTCGGCGTCCTCCTTGCCATGCCAGTCGAGCGCAAGCGGACCGCCGATGAAAATCACCAGCGCACCATCATCCCGATTGCGGCTGACATCGCAGGCGTAGAGCCCCTCCGGCTCGCTCCAGATCACGGTCCCGCTCAGCTGCCTGTCTCGCCAGAAAGGTCTGGCATAACGCGCCAGCACTTTGATCACCGCACCACTGCCCCAGGCGGCAAGGGCGCGCGACAACTGGTTGGGGAGCGGAGGCTGGAAATCGAGCCGCCTTGCCATAACAGGGGGCAGGGCGATGATGGCCTGCCTGGCGGTGAAATGGCCGCCGCCAACGTCGACCTCCACGCCGTCGCCGGAATAGCGAACCTTTGTCACCGGGGCGTTGAGCACCACGCGATGGCCAAGTTTTGCCGCCAGATCTTCGGCAAGCGAGTGCATCGTCTCGGCCAGAAACAGCTCCAGCTCCGACTGGGTGTTGGTGATGCGCCGGTCGCTCGAAGCGAGATAGACGAAAGAGACGTCGTCCGGCGACCGACACCACAGTCCGTCGATCAACCTCAGGAAGCCATGCTTGGCTTCGTCGCTTGCATCCTGCCTGTTTGTCCACTCGGTCACCGTCAGCCTGGTAACGGATGGATCGTCGAGGTCCGTGTTGCGCGCCCGCTCACGCAGTGCATCCACTTCATCGTAGATGGCGTGGCCCTGTTCCAGCGGCATGGGCGGCTGGAAGACGACGTCGCCATCCACATAAGCGCGCACAAGCGTCTTGCCATGTGCCTTTGCGAGCGCCATCACCTCGGGCATGTCCTCGCAGAGGAATTGACCGCCGGTATCGACGCGCATTCCGTCAGGCAAGACGTGAGATTCCACCCGCCCTCCGACGCGCTCACGTGCTTCGAGCAGCACCACATCAAGGCCAGCCTCGGCAAGCGCTGTAGCGGCCGAGAGTCCGGTAAAACCGCCCCCGACAACGATGACATCATGTTGCGACATTCAAATTCCCCCTGCCGATCCAGCCTGATGGTATATATTGGCTGAACGTTCATTCAAAATAAAGGGGTTTTGATAGATTTTTCGCTGGCTTGAAGAACAACAGCTCCACGCGTGTCGCACGCGGGGAGCTGCATCGAATTCATTTCAGGGATTACAGTTGGCCCAGTAGCGTGGCCGCACCTGACGTTTCCGCCGTGCCAGGCTTGTCCTCGATATTCAGCTGGACGAGGGTCCCATCCTTGACCAGCATGGAATAGCGCTGGGAACGGATGCCAAGGCCACCGGCGGAAAGATCAGCCTCAAGCCCGATTGCACGGGTGAAATTGGCGCTTCCATCGGCAAGAAAGCGGATCTTGCCTTCGCCGCCCGATGCCTTCGCCCAAGCGCCCATGACGTGATGATCGTTGACGGCGATGACGGCGATTTCATCCACGCCCTTGGCGCGGAACGCGTCACGGTTTTCAAGGAAGCCCGGCAGGTGATTGAGCGAGCAGGTGGGAGTAAAGGCGCCGGGCACGGCAAACAGAACGACAGTTCTTGCCTTCAGGAAGTCATCGAGGTTGATGTCATGGACACCGTCCGCGGTCTTTTCTTTCAGGGTGGCTGCGGGGATCTTGTCGCCAATTGCAATCGTCACGCGGATTCTCCTATGCGTATGATTTTCGCCGACAGGAGTAGCCAATCGAGCCGCTTGCGTCCAACTGGATTCGCAATGCAGGGGCTTCGCCAGCAGAACTGATTGCAAATGGGATCAACCTGCTCTCGCTTAGTCGACCGAAAGCGTGGTTTCAATGGAACGCCCCGCGGCTTTCACCACCATCGTGACATTGGCCCCTTCGAGCGAGGTTGGCAATCTGGTGACGGGATAGCGAACGACGGTCTTTCCGTCGATGACCGATTGCTTCTCTTGCACACCGAGTTGCAGCCCTCCGGAAGGAGAGATCGCGATTTCCAAAGGGGCACCTTCGGGCGCGACAATCGTTGCCTCAAAATAGGTCTTGTCAGCCGTCAGGCCGGCTTTCGGCACGTCAAAACCGGGTGACGGCCGGTCCGGCAGTTCTGCCTTGGCCATCTGTATCTTCATGAACTCGTCGGCCTGGGGTTGGCTCGCATCCGCCAGAGGCAGGTTGAAGGTGGCCTGGAACGGCAGGCAGATATCTTTGCAGAGCCCGATCAGGATCGTCGCATCCAGTTCGGCAGGGTCCGCTGGCACGGGCTTGACAAGTTCGAGGACCAGGGTGACCGGCTTGTGGTAGCCAAGGAATCGGCCGCCTTCGTCATTGCCGATCTCGGGTGCGGGATAGGAAACCTTGACGAGCTTGAGATTGCGACCGGCGGAGAGATCGATCTGAGGTGCCAGACCCGCATCGCCGGGATTTTGCCAGTAGGTTTTCCAACCCGGAGCGGGGTCGATTTCGAGGATCGCGGTGATCTTGCCGTCGGCGCCATCCGACAGAGCCGATAGCCGGGCCTTGCCGCCTTCGGAATGAACCCAGTCGCTGACAGCCGCATGGGTGGGCACGATGGTGCTGGCGAGCATACAGAGCGTCGTTATGAGAAGAGTGCAGCGCGTTTTCATTCCCGCCTTCGTTTGTCGACAACGATGGAGCCTATTTGATACAATAAGCTTTCTACGAGAAAAGCGGCCGAATTGCATCTTCATCCTTTTCATTTCTCCGTGACTTGATAGGCTACCTTCATGGTCGATTTAAAGTCTTTGAAGAGCAAGGGCGAGCGTGGATTTCTTGACGGTCAGTTCCTGATCGCCATGCCGGGAATGGCTGACAGCAATTTTTACCGTTCCGTTGTCTATATTTGCGCCCATTCTGCCGATGGTGCCATGGGCTTCGTGATCAACCAGCCGCAGCAGCTGACCTTCGTGGATATCCTGTTGCATCTCAAGGTGATCGCCGACGAAGATGCCATTCTCCTTCCGGACGAGACGCGGGAATTCCCGATCCGCAAAGGCGGCCCCGTGGAGACGGGGCGTGGTTTTGTGCTCCACACCGACGACTATCTCACCCAATCCTCTATTCCGGTCAGCGAGGAAATGTGCCTGACCGCGACAGTCGATATCATCCGCGCCATGTCGCGCGGCAAAGGGCCGAGCAAAGCTGCGTTGATGCTGGGTTATGCCGGCTGGGGCGCCGGCCAGATCGAGGATGAGATCGCCAATAACGGCTGGCTGACATGCCCGGCGGACGAAGCGCTGATCTTCGACCGGGGGCTTGCGGACAAGTACAACCGTGCACTGGCCCTGATGGGTATCAACCCCGCCATGCTGTCGATGCAAGCGGGGCATGGCTGACAACAGCCCCTCTAGTTCCGCTTCATCAACGGGAAGCGTTCCTTCAGCATCCTGAGCACGGAATCGGCGCCGATCGGCGGCCCGAAATAGAAGCTCTGGCCGAACTGGCAGCCCATCTCGCCGAGCTTGATGGCGTCTTCCTCGCTTTCGATTCCTTCCGCCACCAGCGTCATTTCGAGCTCCGATGCCATGGAAATGATCGAGCGCAGCAGCACGTCGCGCTTTTCGCTCTTGTCGCGCACCAGCGTCCTGTCGATCTTGATCGTATCGAAGGGGAAGCGGGTGATGTAGCCAAGGGACGAGAAACCGGCACCGAAATCATCGAGCGCCAGGCCGACTCCCAGCTCGCGCAATTTCTCCAGCACCAGCCGTGACTGTTCCGGATTTTCCATGACGACCGTTTCGGTCAGCTCGAGCTTGATGCGCGAAGGCTCGGTGTCGGTGCGCGCCATCACCCGTCTGAAATCGTCGACAAGGCTGGAGTTGATCAGCTGCGCACTGGAGAGGTTGACCGAGACGAAGAACGGAACCTCGCCGGTTTGCGCGAGCCAGCCCGAAAGATCAGACGTGGCGCGCTCCAGTGCAAACAGGCCGAGATCGCTGATGAAACTGGAGCTTTCCGCGAGCGGGATGAATTCGCTGGCCGGGATGTTTCCCCGCTTTGGGTGGTCCCAGCGCATCAGAGCTTCGAAGCCGGCGATTTCGGCATCCTCCAGCCGCACGATCGGCTGGTAGACCATGGACAGTTCCTTGCGCTCAATGGCGCGGCGCAAATCGGATTCAAGTTGCAGGCGGTCGGAAACAGCCATGCGGAATGCCGGCTGGAATGGCTCGACCCGGTCACCGCCGGACTTCTTGGCGCGGTACATCGCCAGTTCGGCGTCATTCAGCATGCCTTCGCCGGTGGTGGTCTGATCTGTCCACGAGACGATGCCGATCGAGGAGGTCAGGATGATCTCCTGGTTGGCGAAGTTGATGGGCATGGACACGGCTTTTGCCACGGCGTCGGCGAAATCGGCGATGCGGGCGGGATCGGTCTCCGACACCAGCACGATGCCGAACTCGTCACCGGAAAGCCTGCCGAGTGTATCCTGCGGCAGGAGCAGCCGCCTCAGCCGGCGTGTCAGCGCGATGAGGATATTGTCGCCGGCCGCGATGCCCAGCGAGTCGTTGACCTGTTTGTAGCGGTCGATGTCGATCGTCAGCACGGTGGGGCGCATATTCTCGTCATGGGCGGCCAGTGACAACAGCGACTGCAGCCGGTCGAGGAAAAGCTGACGGTTCGGCAAGCCGGTGAGATTGTCGTTGAGTGCGTCGTTGAGCAGCCGGTCGATGATGTTTTTCTGTTCGGTCACGTCCTCGACGATGCCGACGCACCGGCTGATCTCGCCGTTTCCGGCCAACACCGGCCGTGCCCTGATCGAAAGCCAGTGATACTGGCCGTCTTCGGCGCGGAGGCGGAAATCGTGGCAGAGCCGGCCGCGTTTCTGCGCCAGCAGAATATCGAGCGTTGCGCGGAAGCGGTCGCGATCATCCGGATGCAAGCGTGGCAGCCAGTTGCGCGCCGGGCCATGCAGCGTCCCTGGAAGCGCGCCGAGGCGCTGGGCGATATCGGGAATGGTCGTCACCCGGTCGCGAGCGACGTCCCAGTCGAATATCGTGTCTCCCGAGCCGGTGAGCGCCAGTGACTGGCGTTCGAGATCGGAGAACAACCCCTGCTGGTAGGCGCCACCCGCGAATGCATGTTGCATCACGGTGAAAGCGATCAACAGCACGATCAGCACAAGTCCGAAAGCCAGTGCCGGCTGCACGATGTCGTTGTCAAGCTCGCCGGTCACCGCAAGCCATGCGCCGAACAGCCAGACCAGGATGACGATCCACGACGGAATCAGCAGGATCGCGCGGTCATAACGCCGGAAGCCGAGGAACACGATCAGCACCAACCCGACAATTGCGGTCAGCGCAAACGACAGCCGCGCGATGCCGGCCGCGATCGAGGGGTCGTAGATGGCGACCCCGAAAAGTGTGCCAAGGCCCAGCACCCAGGCCAGCGTCGCATAGGCGAGGTTCGCGTGCCATCGACTGAGGTTGAGGTAGGTGAAGAGGAAAATCACCAGTCCGGAGGCCAGCGCCACCTCCGCGCCAGCGCGCCAGACCCGTTCGTCCAGCGCATTGTTGCCGAACAATTGCTCGAGAAAACCGAAGTCGACACAGATATAGCCGAGCACTGCCCAGGCCAGTGCCGCCGTCGCCGGCAGCATGGATGTGCCCTTGATGACGAAAAGATTGGTGAGAAACACCGCCAGCAGGCCCGCGATGCCGAGCACGATACCACGGTAAAGGGTAAACGCGTTTACGGTATCCTTGTAAGCCTCCGGCTCCCAAAGGTAGAGCTGCGGCAGATTGGGCGAATTGATCTCGGCGACGAATGTGATGACCGCGCCGGGATTGAGCGTGATGGAGAAAATATCGGCATCATTGTTCTCGACCCTGTCGAGCGCAAAACCTTCGCTGGGCGTGATCGACTGGATGCGGTCGGAACCGAGGTCCGGCCAGAAGATGCTGGAGTTGACGAGACGATAGTGCGGCGCCACGATCAATCGTTCGAGCTGCTCGTCGGAGACGTTGGCGAGCGCAAAGACGGCCCAGTCGCCATTGTGATTCTTGGAACTGGCCCTGACTTCGATGCGGCGCACGATTCCGTCAGTGCCGGCGGCGGTCGAAACCTGGAATGCTTCGCCCTGGTTGGCATAGATCTCGGCAATTGCCGTAAGATCCAGTGCCTTGTCTTCTCGGGAGATTTTTACGGGTTCGATCGCATGGGCAAGCGATGGCAGAAGCAGGGCAGCCAGAAACAGCAATATGCGAACGCATACGCCAAGCGGGCCCAAGCCGGGGGCGTGCTCCTGATGTTGTGCTGTCAAATGCTTGAGGCCCCGTACTTGCTGTGCTTATTCGAGACGAGCGCATAGAGAAGATGATCGCGCCACTCGCCTCTTATCTTGAGATAGTCGTGCATGTATCCTTCGCGCCGAAATCCGGCTTTTTCAAGCAGGCGGATGGATCGTTCGTTCTCCGGAATACAGGCAGCTTCGATCCGGTGCAAGTTTAGCCGGTCAAAGATGTGGTGGACAGCAAGTTCGATCGCGGCCGTCATATGGCCTTTTCCCGCATGCCGCTCGCCCATCCAGTAGCCCACCATGCAGGATTGTGAAGCTCCACGCCTGATATGGCCGATGGTCAGGCCGCCGAGCAGCGTTTCCTGCTGGCGGGAATAGAGGAAGAGGGGCTGGGCGACCCCCGAGGCAAATTCCTGATTGCAACGGATGACACGCGAGCGGAACGAGCCTTCCGTCAAGGCGTCGGATTCCCAGGCCGGTTCCCATTTTTCGAGAAAGTTGCGACTCTCCGAGCGTAGCTTGTACCACTGCGGATAGTCGGAGTTGCGCGGCAGCCGGAAAAAATGGTCCGGACCCGAGATCTCTTCGACGGTCGCTTGCTTGGACAAGAAGCCGAAAACTGATCTTGCCATTCGCCAACCGCCGGAGGAGTTATTCTGCTGCCGTCTTGTGCGCGGTTGCCTGCGCAGCGCTCAGTGAAGACACGATATCACTGGTTGGTGCCAGCGCATCCACCGGACCGATTGCCGATAGCGTCGGCGTGGTATTGAAGAACAATCGTCCGGCGAGGTCAGTCAGCCGGTCAGTGGTGATATCGGACAGGCGCTGCATCAGCTCGTAGTTGGGAATCGGCCGGCCATAGAGCATCATCTGGCGGGCAAGCTGGCCCGCACGCGCGGCCGGACTTTCCTGGCCCATCAGCAACTGCGCACGAATTTGCGCTCTCGCACGATCAATCTCTTCCTGCCGGATGGACATGGAGGACTTTTTCAGCTCGTCGACGATAACGGGGATGAGCTCGGGAAGGTTGTCACCACCTGTGGCGGCATGAATGCCGAAGACTCCGGTATCCGAAAAGCCCCAATGGAATGCATAGACGGAATAACAGAGGCCGCGGATTTCCCGGACTTCCTGGAACAGACGCGACGACATCCCGCCACCCAGCACATTTGCCAGGATCTGCGAACAATAGAAATCACGCGCATGGTAGGCCTTGCCTTCGAAGCCGAGCAGCACCTGTGCGTCCATGAGGTCGCGGGCTTCGCGGATGTCTCCGCCGGTATAGCGGGCCGGCTCCATGATCAGTGGCGATGACGCCGTGGTCGGGAGGTTCTCGAACCGCTTCTCGACCTCGCGGACGAAGTCCTCGTGGCGAACGGCGCCAGCCGCGACCACGAACATCCGGTCGGTCACATAGTTTCGCGAGAGATAACGGCGGATTTCGTCGGGATTGAATGCCATCACCGATTCCGGCGTGCCAAGGATCGGCCGGCCAATCGTCTGAGCACGGAAAGCGGTCTCGGAAAACTTGTCGAAGACGATATCGTCAGGCGTATCGTTGGCTGCACCGATTTCCTGCAGGATGACACTTTTTTCGCGCTCAAGCTCGTCCACGTCGAAGGCCGAGTTCGTCAGGATGTCTGCGAGAATGTCGACTGCGAGCGGTACGTCGTCGCGCAACACGCGTGCATAATAGGAGGTTGATTCCGTCGATGTGGCGGCATTGACTTCGCCGCCGACATTTTCGATCTCTTCCGCGATCTGCCGCGCGGTGCGCCGCCCGGTTCCCTTGAACGCCATGTGCTCGAGCAGGTGGGCAATCCCGTGCTCCCCCTCGGCCTCGTTGCGCGATCCGGATTTGATCCAGACACCGAGTGCGACACTGTCGAGATTTCGCATCTCTTCCGTGACGACAGTCAGACCCGAGGGAAGCGTAGTGGACTTAACATTCATTTTAGTTATTGACGCCCGGTCAGCTCTTGATCCGGGCATTTTGGGCGATGAAGGCTTCCACCGTCTTTATGTCCGCATCCAGCACCTCGAAGCGCTCCTCCCTTTGCATAAGACCAGTGAGCCACGATGGCAGCGCGGGAGCAATACCGCAAGCTGATTCTACAGCCAAGGGAAATTTTGCCGGGTGCGCGGTGGCCAAAGTCACCATCGGCGCCTTGGGCTTTTCCTGTTTGTTGGCGACGAACACGCCTATGGCGGAATGCGGGTCGAGCAGGTAACCCGTTTCGGCGAGCGTGTTCTTGATCGTCTTGGCGACCTGCGCTTCGCTGACGCGATCAGCCCTGAAATCCTTGGCGATGGCGGCAAGCGCCTTCTTCTCGATCTCGAAAGCACCCGATTGCTTGAGGCCATCCATCGCGGAGCGGACCTTGGCGGGATCGCGGTCGTACACCTCGAACAGCAGCCGTTCGAAGTTCGAGGATATCTGGATGTCCATCGATGGCGAGGTCGTGGCCTTGACGCCCTTCATCTCGTAGCGGCCGGTCTTCAGCGTGCGGGCGAGAATGTCGTTCTCGTTGGTGGCGACCACCAGCCGCGAGATCGGCAGTCCCATCCGCTTGGCGGCATAGCCGGCGAAGATGTCGCCGAAATTGCCGGTTGGCACCGTGAACGAAATCTTGCGGTCCGGCCCGCCGAGCGAAATCGCCGAGGTGAAATAATAGACGATCTGGGCCATGATGCGCGCCCAGTTGATCGAATTGACCCCGGCGAGCTGCATCCGGTCGCGGAACTTGATGTCGTTGAACATCGCTTTGACGAGGTCCTGGCAATCGTCGAACGTGCCGTTGACAGCAATGGCATGGACGTTCTTGTGCTCCGATGTCGTCATCTGGCGCTGCTGCACCGGCGAGACCTTGCCATGTGGAAACAGGATGAAGATGTCGGTGCGGTCGCGGCCACCGAAGGCATCGATCGCGGCCCCGCCGGTGTCGCCGGATGTCGCGCCCACAATCGTTGCCCGCTGGTTGCGAACAGCCAGCGCGTGGTCCATCAGGCGGGCGAGCAACTGCATCGCGACGTCCTTGAAAGCCAGCGTCGTGCCGTGGAAGAGCTCGAGGATATAGGAGTTTGCCCCGGTCTGAACCAGCGGCGCTACGGCAGGATGCCTGAATGTGGCATAGGCCTCATCGATCATCCGCTTGAGTTCGTCGGCTTCGATTTCGCCGTTGACGAAAGGTGTCAGGACCGCAAATGCGATGTCCTGGTAGGTTTTGCCGCGCCAGGACCGGATTTCCTTTTTGGAGAACTGCGGCCATTCCCGGGGGATGTAAAGACCGCCATCCCGCGCCAGGCCTGTCAGGAGAACGTCCAGAAATCCGAGTTCCGGGGCTTCTCCCCGCGTCGATACGTACCGCACTTGCCTACCTCTGTTGCTGTCGATTGCATGCGAAAACAAGCCTATCAGCGGGTTGCGCCGCCGATTGTCCATTTTGCGTCCGCTGCCGCCCGTAAAATGGCTGAATCTTTGCCCTGACCAATCGATTTTTTATTTTGCGGCTGATATAGACCAACTCGCTGGGCCATGAAAAGGCCCGATTGCATGAGAAAACAACAGCTATATTCCGTGTTGGATTTATGAGTTAACAGGATGGGGCGACACAGTGTCCGGTAGAATTTTCCGACTTCTTGCTTCTCTTTCGATTGCTGCGTTCGTTGCTGGCTGCAGTTCCTCCGACATGAGCAGCAGCTTCAATCTCGGCAAGAAAACGGACGAGACGGCCCCTTCCAGTTCGACCCCGGTCGTTGTCCAGGGGTCATGCCCGCAGATCTACCTGCGCGAGGGCACGGCGATCTATCGCCAATATGCCAAGGGAACGAAGAAGGACCCGAGCGGCATGGCCGATCCGGAAAAGCTGGAGTTTCAGGCGACGCTCGACGGCACCACTCGTCAGTGCTTTCAGACCGCTCAAGGACTGAAAGTGACCGCAGTTGTGCGCGTTCGCGTCGTGCTTGGCCCGGCCGGCAAGGCCGGGAGCTATACGCTGCCGATCCGCGTCGCTGCCACCGATGGCGATCAGACGCTCTATTCCGAACTGACCAGGTTCCCGGTGACGGTGCCGGCGGGGCAGGGTAGCGGCCAGTTCATTTTCTCCAAGGACGACGTCGTGCTGCAAGGCGCGGGCGGCATGACGCGGCTGTTCGCCGGCATCGACGAAGGTCCGTACAATACGAAGTGAGATTGGCGAGGCTTGGAAACTTGCCCCGTCAGACGGCCCTTCTGACGACGTTCTTACCGTTGCGAAGACCATGTTAACTGGAAGCCAGTTCCTGCCACGAGTCATCCTCGGGCTTGACCCGAGGATCCACGATCACACGGGCCGCTTGCGTCATGGGCCCTCGGGTCAAGCCCGAGGATGACACCATTTGGAGTGATCGAAAGATCCCCTTCTTCTTCTCAGCGGAGAGAAGCTGGCCCAATGGCCGGATGGGACATGGCGACAGGCTGAACTGGGACTTGTTTACGCCAGTTCCGTCCAGTTCTTCAGCGCTTCCACCATCTGCGGCAGTTCGATCATCCGCGAGATCACGGTTTCGGCGCCCGCATCGGTCAGTCGGTCGGCATGCGTCGGATAGGTGTGCGATCCGCCGGTAAAGCCGATCACGCGCATCCCCGCTGCACGCGCCGCATGCACGCCATGCACGGAATCCTCGATAACCAGGCAACGCGAAGGGTCGACGCCGAACTGCTGGGCGCCATGCAGATAGATATCCGGCTTCGGCTTGGTGCGGTCTGGACCGAGATCCTTGGCGGAATAGATATGGCCCTCGAAATAGGGCTTGAGCCCCACCTTGGTCAGCATCATGTCCAACCGCTGCGACGACGAGTTCGAGCAGATGCAGCGCTGTTCGGTGATCCGGGCAAGGGCGGTGCGGACGCCGTCGATGATCTTTACCCGCCTTGCCAGTGTCTGGTCGAGGATCCTTTCGGACTTGTCGATCAGGCTGGCCGAAAGCGGCAGTTCCGATTCCTTCTCGATCGCCAGCAGGATGTTTTTCCAGTCGAGACCGGCAAACCGCACGCACATGTCCTCGGCGGTGATCTCGAAGCCGGAGTCGCGCAGAAGTTTGGATTCCACCTCCGCCGCGATGATTTCGGAATCGACGAGCACGCCGTCGCAATCAAATAGGATGAGGTCGATGCCTGACATTGGGGATAGGTCTCTCGGTGTCGGGGGAGGATGTGTTCAGTGCCGCTGACTACACGATGGAGCCCTTTCAGGCAATGCCGGCCGGCGCATAGTAGCCATTCGCAAAGGGTGGCAGACCTCTCCAGGCGCATCAGACCTTATGCCAACTTTCCAACCGGTCGCGTTTGACTTACACATATTGGCAAGGGGAGGAGCCCGACAATGACGACAAGCATTTACGACAAAGACCTTGACCGCAATGCGGCCAATTTCCAGGCGCTGACGCCATTGACATTTCTGGAGCGCGCCGCCGATACATTCCCAGACCGGATTGCTATCATCCACGGCAAGACGCGCACGTCCTATCGCGACCTTCGCCTTCGATCCCGTCGGCTTGCATCGGCGCTGGCCAGTCGCGGAATTGGCAAGGGAGATACGGTCGCCGTCATGCTCGCCAATACCCCGGCGATGATCGAATGCCATTATGGCGTACCGCTGACCGGCGCAATCCTCAACACAATGAACACGCGGCTCGATGCCGCCACCATTGCTTTCATGATCGACCATGGCGAGGCGAAGGTGCTGATCACCGACCGGGAATTTTCGGCGACGATCCACGCCGCGCTGGAAATTTCCGTCCACAAGCCACTGGTGATCGACTACGACGATAAGGAATATCCGCAGTCGGGCGCTTTGCTCGGTGAGATCGACTACGAGGCATTTGTCGCAGCCGGTGACGAAAACCATCCGTATCGCGGCCCGGACGACGAATGGGATGCAATCTCGCTGAACTACACGTCCGGCACCACGTCCAATCCGAAGGGCGTGGTCTATCATCATCGTGGCGCGCACCTGCTCGCTCTTGGCAATATCCTGACAAGCACGATGCCGGGGGCTGCGGTCTATCTCTGGACGTTGCCGATGTTCCACTGCAATGGCTGGTGCTTCCCATGGTCGATCTCTGTAGTGGGCGGCACGCATGTCTGCCTCAGGCAGGTCCGCGCGGCGGCGATCTACGAGGCGATTGAGAAACATGGCGTGACCCACATGTGCGGCGCGCCGATCGTCATGTCGACCATCCTGAATGCCACCGAAACAGAAAAACGCCCGGTGGCAAAGCGCATCACCTTCATGACCGCGGCCGCACCGCCACCCGAGGCCGTGCTCGGGGCGATGAAAGAGGCCGGTTTCGAGGTCATTCATCTCTACGGGCTGACCGAAACCTATGGTCCCGCTGTCGTCAACGAATGGCAAGGCGACTGGGACGCTCTCGACGCATCCGATTGGGCCCGCAAGAAGGCACGGCAGGGCGTGCGTTATTCGACGCTGGAGCGGATCGATGTCATCGATCCCGAAACGATGGAGCCGGTGCCGCGCGACGGTGAGACACTCGGCGAGGTCATGTTCTCCGGCAATGTGGTCATGAAGGGGTATCTCAAGAACCGTTCTGCCACCGAAGATGCCTTTGCCGGTGGCTGGTTCCATTCGGGCGATCTCGGCGTCATGCATCCCGATGGCTACATCCAGCTCAAGGATCGCTCGAAGGACATCATCATCTCCGGCGGCGAAAACATTTCCTCGATCGAGGTCGAGGATGCACTCTACAAGCACCCTGCCGTCGCCAATGCAGCCGTGGTCGCTAGGCCGGATCCGAAGTGGGGCGAAACACCCTGTGCCTTCATCGAGCTTCGCCCTGGCATGCAGGCGACCGAGGCGGAACTCGCAGAGTGGTGCCGCCAGCATCTTGCGCACTTCAAGGTGCCTCGCCATTTCATCTTTTCGGAACTGCCGCGCACCTCGACCGGCAAGATCCAGAAATTCAAGCTGCGCGACCGGTTCAAGGATTAGTGGAATGCGAAACGAACTCGTGCTGATCGATGTGGCCGATCATATCGCCACCATAACCTTGAACAGGCCCGACAAGGGCAATGCCCTGTCGGCAGCAATGATGGACGCGCTGGAGGACCGCGTAGCGGAAGTATCCGCCAATCCGGATGTCAGGGTCGTCATACTCGCCGCCAATGGCAAGATCTTCTCGGCCGGTCACGATCTCGAGGAAATGCTGGAGCATGAGGATCGCGGCTGGCAGCAGGCGCATTTCGACCGCTGTTCGCGGCTGATGATGGCTATTCGTGCCTGCCCCAAACCGTTTGTCGCCCGCGTTCAGGGGGCGGCTGTGGCCGCCGGGTGCCAGCTGGTGGCAACCTGCGATCTCGCTTATGCAGTCGAAACGGCCAAGTTCGGCATCAATGGCATCAATCTCGGCCTGTTCTGCTCGACGCCGTCGGTGGCATTGTCACGGGCGGTCCAGCCCAAGCAGGCGCTGGATCTGGCCCTGACCGGGCGCCTGATCCTGGCGCCGCGTGCCGCCGAGATCGGGTTGATCAACGAGGCGGTGCCCGCGGAACGGCTGGATGAGGTCGTGCAGGCGGCTGCAAGTGCAATCGCCGCCAAGCTGCCTGAGGCCATCGGCCTCGGCAAATCCCTGTTCTATCGGCAGACCGAACTTGAGATCGCCGATGCCTATGCAGACGCTGCCGTTGCCATGGCGGACAACATGGATTTATCTGCGACACGCGAGAAGATCGGCGGGTTTGTGCGGAAGGGCTGATCCTCGCCCTTACCCCACCTTCAGCACGATTTTGCCGATGTGATCGCTGGATTCCATCAGGCGATGCGCCTCCACCACCTCATTGAATGCGAACACCTTGTTGATCACGGGGGCCACGCTGCCGGCCTCGAGTAGCGGCCACACCTTCTCGCGCAGTTCGTCGCGGATCTCCTGCTTTTCATCAGCCGTGCGCGGTCGCATTGTTGAGCCCATCACGCGCAGGCGTTTCACCATGATCGGAGTAAGATTTGCTTTTTCGGCCACCGCGCCGCCGAGGAAGGCGATGATCGACAGCCGGCCGTCGCGCGCCAGAGAGGCGAGGTTGCGGTCGAAATAGGCCGCACCGATCATGTCGAGGACGACATCGACGCCGCGCTTGCCCGTTTCTGCCTTGATGACGGCGGCAAAGTCCTCTTCGCGATAATTGATCGCCCGGCTCGCGCCAAGTGCAAGGCAGGCGTCGGCCTTTTCCTTGTTGCCGACGGTAACGAAAACTTCGGCGCCAATTGCGCGGGCGAGCTGGATCGCGGTCGTGCCGATGCCGCTCGATCCGCCGTGGATGAGGACGCTTTCGCCCTGCTTCAGGCCGGCCATCATGAACAGGTTGGCCCATACGGTGAAGAAAGTTTCCGGGATCGCTGCAGCGCGGACGGCATCATAGCCTTTCGGCCAGAACAGGGCCTGGCTGGCAGGCACCGCGCAATATTCGGCATAGGCGCCGCCATTGGCGAGCGCCGTCACCTTGTCGCCGACGCGAAAACCGACGACTTCGTCACCAGCAGCCACCACCTCTCCGGCAACCTCGAGCCCGAGAACCGGGCTTGCATCCGCCGGCGGCGGGTAGCTGCCCTGGCGCTGCGCGACGTCGGGACGATTGACGCCGATTGCCTCGCTGCGGATCAGGATCTCGTTTGCGCGCAGCCTGGGCAACGGCCCCTTGGCGAGAACCATGGCCTCCGGCGCTCCGGGCGCGGGCAGATCGATAAAGGTCATTTCGTCGGGCAGGGACATGGCGGTCTCCAATATGATGCGTGATCGAGTCCTATTCCAAAACCCGTCTTCGGCAAAGGTGGGAATGCCATGCTCGCGGCTCGGGTGAATTTTTCAGGCGTGCGAAAAAGCGCCAATTCCGCACTTGAATGCGCAGACATTATACAATATATGAAAATGTATAATGTAGTTTAACAAAGGGACCAGCCATGAAAATCACGGCGATCACGGAGAGGCTTTCTGTTTCAGGTCAGCCCCAGGCAGAGGAAATCACATCGTTGGGCAGCCAGGGTTTCACCACCCTGATAAACCTGCGTCCGGATGGAGAGGAGTCCAGCCAGCCCGGTAACAAGGTCGAGGCGGCAGCAGCCGGCACCGCGGGCCTTGCCTATGACTTCATTCCGGTCACGATGCCGACGATCACGCTCGCCGATGTCCGCGCCTTCCAGGCCGCGGTTGCCAAGGCGAGTGGCCCCGTGCTCGCCCACTGCAAGGGCGGTTCGCGCGCCATTGCGCTGCATGCCATTGGCGAAGTCCTGGATGGCCGGATGAAGATCGCCGATCTGGCCGGATTCGGCAGCGCCCATGGCTACGACCTGACCTCTGCGGAAAAGTGGCTGAAGGCAAATTCCGTTCGCAAGCCGGAGGTCGAGGGCTTTTTTGATCCGCGGACATGGAGCGTCCAGTATGTGGTCTCCGACCCCGAGACCCGCAAGTGCGCGATCATCGATCCGGTGCTCGATTATGACGAGAAATCGGGCTCGACCTCGACGCACAGCGCTGACGCGATCCTGAACTTCATTGCAAAGAAGGGCCTCACGGTCGAGTGGATCCTCGACACCCATCCGCATGCCGACCATTTTTCGGCTGCCACGTATCTCAAGGAGAAGACTGGCGCGCCGACCGCAATTGGCGAGCGGGTGGTCGATGTGCAGCGCCTCTGGAAGGATATCTACAACTGGCCTGAATTCCGCGCGGACGGTTCACAATGGGATCGGCTGTTTGCACATGGCGACACATTCAAGGTCGGTTCCATCGACGCGCACGTCATGTTCTCGCCGGGGCATACGCTGGCCTCGATCACCTATGTCATTGGCGATGCCGCCTTTGTCCATGACACGATGTTCATGCCCGATAGCGGCACTGCACGCGCCGACTTCCCAGGTGGCGATGCGCGCGTGCTGTGGAAGTCGTTGCAGGACATTCTGGCCTTGCCGGATGACACGCGCCTGTTTACCGGCCACGATTACCAGCCCGGCGGCCGTGCGCCGCGCTGGGAAAGTACGGTGGCCGAGCAAAAGCGGGCCAACGCGCATCTGGTCGGTGTCAGCGAGCAGGCATTCGTGGAGTTGCGCACTGCCCGTGACAAGACCCTGCCGATGCCGAAGCTCATTCTGCACGCGCTTCAGGTCAACACCCGTGGCGGCAGGCTGCCCGAGCCTGAAGCAAACGGCCGGCGCTACCTGAAGATCCCGCTCGACGCCTTGGGGGGAGCCACATGGTGAACGGCAGCATTCAGGAAATGATGGGCAAGGTCGAAATGTCTCCTGAAATCATGGAGGCCCGGGCCAAGGAAGTGACGGCCATTCTCAAGACGCTGGCCCATCCCGCCCGGCTTATGCTCGTCTGCACGCTTGTGCAGGGCGAATATTCGGTCAGTGAACTTGAGGAGAAGCTTGGCATTCACCAGCCGACTCTCTCCCAGCAACTGACAGTGCTGCGCGAGGCCGGGATCGTCGAAACCCGGCGCGAGGGAAAGCAGATCTTCTACTGGCTGACAGCCGAAAAGACGACGCGGCTGATCGCCGCTCTCTACACCATATTTTGCGCTGACGGAGAAACAGCATGACCACCTATTTGACTGCCCTTGCCGGCGGTGCGTTCATTGGCCTGTCGGCGGTGATTTTCCTGACACTCAACGGCCGGGTCGCCGGCATCAGCGGCATTGTCGGCCGGCTGGCGCAGGGCGTGAACGCTTACGTCAACGCTGCTTTCGTAGCCGGGCTTCTGATTGGCCCGGCTGTGTATCTTCTCTTCTTTGGCCGCTGGCCCGAGATCACCATCAGTGCCTCTTTGCCGATCATCATGGCGGCAGGACTTCTGGTCGGCTTCGGTTCCCGCATGGGTTCGGGCTGCACGAGCGGTCACGGCGTGGTCGGTCTGGCCCGCCTTTCACCGCGTTCCATCGCTGCTGTGGCGACATTCCTTGCGGCCGGTGTTGTCGCCGTCGCCATTATCAGGGGGGCAGGCCTGTGAGAAACAACAGATTGCAGGCGCTCGCCGCCCTCGCCTCGGGCATCGTTTTCGGTTTCGGACTGGCGCTTTCGGGCATGCTCAATCCGGCCCGCGTACAGGGCTTTCTGGACGTGACCGGCGCGTGGGATCCGACCCTGGCCTTTGTGCTGGGTGGCGCCGTAGTGGTCTCCATGGCAGGCATGTGGCTGGTCAAGCGCATGCGCCAACCGGTTCTTGGCGATACTTTTCATCTTCCTCCGACACGTGGCATCGACCGGCGACTGATCGTCGGTTCGGCAATCTTCGGCTTCGGCTGGGGTCTCGGCGGCTTCTGCCCCGGTCCGGCTGTCGCATCGCTGTCACTGGGGCTTGGCCAGACCATGCTGTTCGTGGTGTTCATGGTCGCCGGCATGGTCGTCCACGACAGGTTCGTCGCCCGGAGGGCATCGTGAGCGCCACTATGCTGGCGACAGTCGGTTCCGGCGGATTGGTCGGGCTGATGCTCGGCCTGGTCGGCGGCGGCGGTTCCATTCTGGCCACGCCGCTGCTGATCTACATCGTCGGAATTGCCCAGCCGCATGTGGCAATCGGCACCGGTGCGCTTGCCGTCTCCATCAATGCGTTTGCCAACTTCGCCGGCCATGCCTGGAAGGGCCATGTCTGGTGGCGCTGCGCCATCGTGTTCGCTCTCCTGGGAACACTTGGCGCCGCACTAGGGTCGACGCTCGGCAAGGCAATCGACGGAACGCAACTGTTGTTTCTGTTCGGGCTGGTGATGGTTGTGGTTGGCGGGCTGATGCTCAAACCCCGCAGGGTCGCGACTTCCGGCCCAAGACCGGTGGACATGCGAATGTGCGTCACGACCGCCGCCGTGGCGCTTGTTTCGGGCGTTGCCTCCGGTTTCTTCGGCATCGGTGGCGGGTTCCTGATCGTGCCGGGGCTGATCATCGCGACCGGCATGCCGATGATCAACGCCGTCGGCACGTCCCTGCTGGCGGTTGGCACGTTCGGTCTGGCGACGGCGCTCAACTATGCCATGTCCGGTCTGGTGGACTGGCGCGTGGCAGCTGAGTTTATCAGCGGCGGTATTGCCGGCGGGGCGATCGGCATGCTGCTTGCGACGCGGCTGTCGGCCCGCAAGAACTTGCTCAGCCGGATTTTCGCCGCAGTCATTCTCGTCGTTGCCGGCTACGTGCTCTATCGCAGTGCAGGCGATCTCTGGGGAGGCTAATTGACCTCCCCGAACTCTCACAGGGATCAGGCAGCATCGGCGCCCGGTGCTGTCGCTCTTGCGATGCCGAAGTCGTTCAGTCGGCTAAAGCTGAGCCCGAGTTCGCTTTTCTTGGCGCTGGATTTGACATTGGCGATTTCGGCGCTGATCCGGTTGAGGTCATTGACCAGAATGCCCTCCGGCAATTCGAGCACGCCGATCGAGCAGCGCATCAGGGGCATCTGCCGCTCCATGCCGTCACGATCCTGGCTCAGCATATAACCGGCCTGCCGATCCTCTGATGTATAGAGTTGGCGAACCTCGGCGTTGAATTCAGCCAGTAGCGCGCCAAGCATCGCCTCTGTTCGGGACTGCCCGTATCCCTCCAGCCCGAGGAAAAAGTCGTCGCCGCCAACATGACCGATGAAGTCCTGACCGGAAAAGATGTGCTTTTTCATCAGCGCGGCAAACAGGCAGATCGCCTTGTCCCCCGAATGGAAGCCGTAGCGGTCGTTGAACGGCTTGAAATTATCGAAGTCGCAATAGCAGAGATAGCGCGCCTGCTCGGCATTCATCGCCACCGACCGCATGTGGTTGACGATGGCGAGGTTGCCCGGCAATCCGGTCAGCGGGTTCTGGTCCTGCGCCGTTTTCAACTGCTTCTCGTTGAGAATCCTGATCAGCGACGTCGCCGAGATGACGCCTGCAAAGCGCATGTTCTCGGTCAGCAGCACGCATTGGCAACCCTCCATGTTGGCAAACGCGCTCACGAGCCCGCTGGTGTCGGAATCGAGGCTGACGATCGGCGCCGGCTTGACGAAATAGGAAACCGAACGAAGGTAGTCGCGGTTCTTGAGCAGATCGCGCCCGAACGGATGGTAGATGTATTCCTTCAGCTGGTTTTCCGGGATGATGCCGCGCGGCTCGTTGTTGGCGTTCAGCACGGGAAAGTAGCTGCTCTCCGGATGCTGGCGGAACATCTCGAAAACACGTTCGATCGGATCGTTCTCGTAGGCGACTGGCGGGTTCTCGATCTGGCGGCGGATCAAGAGTTCGTCAAAGGAGGGACCGGACATCCGGTGCTTTGCCGATTCCGCCAGATGCGGATAATAGCCCGTCAGTTCGCTTGCATTGACGCTGGGACGCGCGATGTACCACCCCTGCACCATGTCGACGCCATATTCGCGGCAGGCGAGGAATTCGGCTTCTGTTTCGACACCCTCGGCAATGACGCGGATACCCAGCGCATGCGCAATGCCGACGATGTTGCGCACCAGATGCTGCTTGCGGGGCGACCTGTCGAGGCCGCTGATAAAATGCCGGTCGATCTTGAGATAGTCGACGGGATAATCGCAAAGCAGTTTGAACTCACCCCTTCCGACGCCGAAATCGTCGATGGCGATCTTGAAGCCGGATTTATGCATCCGGGCCACCAGCGACGCAAATTCCGGAATGGCCGTGTTGTCGAAGCGTTCGGAGAGCTCGAAGCAGATCGAGGACGGCGGTATCGCGTGCATCCGCAGATAGCGCAGCAAGAGGTCGAGCAAGGCCTGCCCTTCCGGGATCAGCCTGACGTCGAGATTTATGAACAGCGTCGCCGAGCGATAATCGGCAAGCGACGAGAACTTGCTCAACGCCCGCACGGCCATCATCTGGTCGAGTGCTGCGAGCTGGCCTATTTCGGCCATCCGGTCGATGAGTTCGAGCGGCCCATCGAACCCCATCTGGTCATGTCCCCGGATCAGGGATTCGTAACCGAAGACGACGCCAGTATTGATCTCCACCAAGGGCTGAAAGGCAGGCTGCAGAGCCAGCTTGGCCATCGACAGCAGCTTTTCACCGGCATAGCGGATGGGAAACGAAATCTTCTCGGACAATGGCGCGGTCATGAAATACTCCGGCTGGCAACATGCCGAGAGTTCACTGAAATTATTGAATAAATAGTTCTTCCAGTGTGATAGTTCCGTGACAGTGGCGAAATATGGTCGAGCGTGCAACCGCAGACATGTCGTGCTGCCATGAGGGCCCGGTTGCCCACCCATATCGTCGCAAACAGGCGAGAATTCTGCTCCTGGAGGGCTGCGGATTTTCCTGCTGGCCTTATAAAGGAGGGAGTGGACAACGACGAGCGGGAACATCAGGACATGGCGGTGGCAAAGCCCAACATTCTCATCATCATGGTCGACCAGCTCAACGGGACGTTCTTTCCCGATGGCCCCGCCGATTTCCTGCATGCGCCGAACCTGAAGGCGCTCGCCGCCCGCTCCGCCCGTTTCGTCAACAACTACACATCCTCGCCGCTTTGCGCGCCCGCGCGCGCTTCGCTGATGGCCGGCCAACTGCCGAGCCGGACGAAGGTCTATGACAACGCCGCCGAATATGCCTCCGCCATTCCCACCTATGCTCACCATTTGCGGCGGCTGGGCTATTACACCTGCCTGTCCGGCAAGATGCACTTTGTCGGACCCGACCAGTTGCATGGCTTCGAGGAGCGATTGACGACCGACATCTATCCCGCCGACTTCGGCTGGACGCCGGATTATCGCAAGCCGGGCGAGCGGATCGACTGGTGGTATCACAATCTCGGTTCGGTGACCGGGGCAGGGGTGGCCGAGATCACCAACCAGATGGAATACGACGACGAGGTGGCCTTCTTCGCCAACCAGAAGATCTACCAGCTGGCGCGGGAAAACGATGACGCGGATCGCCGGCCGTGGTGCGTGACTGCATCGTTCACCCACCCGCATGATCCCTATGTGGCGCGTCGCAAGTTCTGGGATCTGTATGAGAATTGCGAGCATCTCGAGCCGAAGGTGCCGGCGATCCCATTCGAAGAACAGGATCCGCATTCCCAGCGGCTGATGCTGGCCTGCGACTACACCAATTTCGACCTGAGCGATGAGAATATCCGCCGTTCGCGTCGTGCCTATTTCGCCAACATTTCCTATCTCGATGAAAAGGTCGGAGAACTCATCGACACCCTGACCCGCACGCGCCAGCTCGATGACACCGTCATCCTCTTCTGCTCGGATCACGGCGACATGCTGGGCGAACGCGGCCTTTGGTTCAAGATGAATTTCTTCGAGGGTTCGGCGCGGGTGCCATTGATGATCGCGGGCCCCGGCATTGCACCTGGCACCCATCTCGCGCCGGTTTCCAATCTCGATATCGCGCCCACGCTGGCCGATCTCGCCGGCGTACCGATGCGCGAGATGATGCCCTGGACCGATGGCGAAAGCCTGCTGCCTGTTATCATTGGCCGCGCGCGCACGTCGCCGGTATTGATGGAATACGCCGCCGAAGGATCCTATGCGCCGCTTGTCTGCATCCGCGAGGGAAAGTGGAAGTACATCCATTGCCCACTGGATCCCGATCAGCTCTATGATCTGGATGCCGATCCGCTGGAGCGCACAAATCTTGCTGGAAATTCCGCCCATGCCAGCGTGCTGGCGCAGTTTCAGGCGCGCGCTGGCGAACGGTGGGACATCGGCCGTTTCGATGCCGAGGTGCGTGAAAGCCAGGCGCGCCGCTGGGTGGTTTACGAAGCGTTGCGCAACGGTGCCTATTTCCCATGGGATCACCAGCCGTTGCAAAAGGCATCCGAGCGCTACATGCGCAACCACATGAACCTCGATAATCTCGAAGATTCAAAGCGTTATCCACGGGGTGAATAACGTTTCCCGCGAGTGAGTAATATTGTCGCGGGATTGCGATCGCCAAGTTTTCGCCGCAATCCCGCCAGATTTTATTCAAATACGGCAGTCTTTAATAAAGTAGATGTTAAATATAGTTAAGCATTTACGCCGGAAATATTAAGGCGAATTAATTTGAATGGCGTAACCATAGGTATATAATCCATACGGAACCGGAAGATGCCGGCATCATTCGACTTGGGTGCGACGCGACAACTTCAGACGGTTCCACGTGGCGATACGGCGTGATGAACGACCCAGTTCCCGCCGAGTTGTTATTGAAGGATGACGCCTATGCGCGCGCTCTATGCTTCTGTTGTAGTTCTCAGCTCCTTTGCAATCATTCCTGCGGCTTATGCGGCCAGCATGACTATGACCGGTACGGTCAAGGCATACGCTCCCCACAAGTCGCTGGAACTGGCGAATGGCGATACCTTCGTCCTGCCGGCAAACTTCAAGGATCCTGGCATCAAGGTCGGCGAAAAGGTGAAAGTCGCCTATCAGAAGGTGGGCAAGAAACTCGACGCTGAAACGGTGAGCATCGTTCATTAGTACTCACCCGAAAAACGCGCATGGTTGCCCGACCATGCGCGTTTTTTGTTTGTGCAATGCCGGTGGTGATGCTTGCGAAAAAATCCCGTCGCAAACAGACTATGAATATGGTCTCATTAAAAGGGAGTATCCGAGGGCTTCGCGCTTATATGCTCGCAACATTCATTGCACCGGGTGTAAAATCCGGCAGAGGTAAAAATGCGCGCACAGCCGAAAGCCAGCCATTTCATCGATGGCGAATATGTCGAGGATACTGCCGGTACGCCGTTCGAGAGCGTCTATCCGGCAACGGGCGAGGTGATCGCGAGATTGCATGCCGCCACGCCTGCGATTGTCGAAAAAGCAATCGCTTCGGCCAAGCGAGCGCAGGTCGAATGGGCAAAGGCAAGCCCCAGCGCACGCGGCCGCATACTCAAGCGCGCAGCAGACATCATCCGCGAACGCAATCGCGAACTCGCCGAACTCGAAACGCTCGATACCGGCAAGCCAATCCAGGAGACCACGGTCGCCGATCCGGCGTCGGGCGCGGATTCCTTCGAATTCTTCGGCGGCATTGCGGCTGCGGCGCTGAATGGCGAGCACATCCCGCTCGGCGGTGACTGGGCCTATACCAAGCGCGTGCCGCTCGGCGTCTGCGTCGGCATCGGTGCCTGGAACTATCCCCAGCAGATCGCCTGCTGGAAGGGTGCGCCGGCGCTGATCTGTGGCAATGCCATGGTTTTCAAGCCGTCTGAAAATACGCCGCTCGGCGCACTGAAGATCGCCGAGATCCTCATCGAAGCCGGCCTGCCCAAGGGTCTCTACAATGTCATCCAGGGCGATCGCTCAACCGGCCCGCTGCTCGTCAATCACCCCGACGTCGCCAAGGTGTCGCTGACCGGCTCGGTACCGACCGGTCGCAAGGTGGCCGAAGCCGCTGCTGGTCATCTCAAGCACGTGACGATGGAACTGGGCGGCAAGTCGCCGCTGATCGTCTTCGACGACGCCGATATCGATTCCGCCATCGGTGGGGCGATGCTTGGCAATTTCTATTCCACCGGCCAGGTCTGCTCCAACGGCACCCGCGTTTTCGTTCACAAAGCGGTAAAGAAGGAATTCCTGTCGCGCCTCAAGGCGCGCACCGAAGCGATCCTGATCGGCGATCCGATGGACGAGGCGACCCAACTCGGGCCGGTGATCAACCGTGCTCAGCAGGAAAAGATCCTGTCCTATATCGCCAAGGGCAAGGCCGAAGGCGCCACCCTGGTGACGGGCGGTGCGATCCCCAACAACGTTTCCGCCGACGGCTGCTATATCCAGCCGACGGTGTTTGCTGATGTGACCGACACAATGACCATCGCTCGCGAGGAAATTTTTGGACCGGTCATGTGCGTGCTCGATTTCGATGGCGAGGACGAGGTCATCGAGAGGGCGAATGCGACCGAGTTCGGGCTTTCGGCCGGTGTCTTCACCCGCGATCTGTCGCGCGGCCATCGGGTCGTCGACCGGCTGGAAGCGGGCACGCTGTGGATCAACACGTACAACCTCTGCCCGGTGGAAATCCCGTTCGGCGGCGTCAAGCAATCCGGCTTCGGCCGCGAAAATTCGACTGCAGCCATCAACCACTATTCCGAGATCAAGACGGTCTATGTGGCAATGGGCAAGGTGGACGCGCCGTATTGACGCCTGGTGTTTGCGGCACCCCCTCATCCGGCCCTTCGGGCCACCTTCTCCCCGTCGGGGACAAGAGGAATGCGGCGCGGTCGGCGGCCCAATCGCGACCGTCGTGGGTGCGAACGGTTTAATTTGAATGGCATTGAAGCGGCATGCTCCCTCTTCTCCCCGGCGGGGAGAAGGTGGCCCGAAGGGCCGGATGAGGGGGCTTTTGAGATAAGGCAAGCAGGTAAATGATGCAGGCGGATTTCATCATCATTGGTTCGGGTTCGGCGGGTTCGGCATTGGCCAGCCGGCTTTCCGAGGACGGCAAGAATACGGTTCTGGTGCTGGAATTCGGCGGCAGCGATGTCGGCCCGTTCATCCAGATGCCGGCGGCTCTGGCCTGGCCGATGAGCATGAAGCGCTACAATTGGGGCTATCTGTCGGAGCCCGAGCCGAACCTCAACAACCGCCGGATCACCGCGCCACGCGGAAAAGTCATTGGTGGCTCGTCCTCGATCAACGGTATGGTCTATGTGCGCGGTAGCGCCGAAGACTTCGATACCTGGGACGAGCTAGGCGCCACCGGCTGGTCTTATGCCGACGTGCTACCCTATTTCAAGCGGCAGGAAAATTCCAAGGGCGGGCAGGAGGGCTGGCGCGGCACCGACGGTCCGCTGCATGTCCAGCGTGGGCCGGCGAAGAACCCGCTCGTCCGCGCCTTTGTCGAGGCGGGCCAGCAGGCGGGTTTCGAAACGACGGAGGACTATAACGGCGAGAAACAGGAAGGCTTCGGCCTGATGGAGCAGACGATCCACCAGGGTCGCCGTTGGTCCGCCGCAAACGCCTATCTCAAGCCGGCGCTGAAGCGTGAAAATGTCGAGCTCGTCCGCTGCTTTGCCCGCCGAATCGTCATCGAGAACGGCCGCGCCACAGGCGTGGAAATCGAACGCGATGGCAGGATCGAGATCGTCAGGGCTAACCGCGAGGTCATCGTCTCGGCCTCGTCCTTCAACTCGCCGAAGCTATTGATGCTGTCGGGCATCGGCCCGGCCGCGCATCTCAAGGAAATGGGCATCGAAGTGAAGGTCGACCGCCCCGGTGTCGGCGCCAACCTAATGGACCATATGGAGTTCTATTTCCAGCAGGTCTCGACCAAGCCGGTCTCGCTCTATTCCTGGCTGCCCTGGTTCTGGCAAGGCGTTGCCGGCGCGCAATGGATGTTTTCCAAATCCGGTCTCGGTACGTCGAACCAGTTCGAGAGCTGCGCTTTCGTTCGTTCGGCACCCGGCGTCAAGCAGCCGGACATCCAGTTTCACTTCCTGCCGGTGGCGATTTCCTATGACGGCAAGGCGGCAGCCAAAAGCCACGGCTTCCAGGTCCATGTCGGCTATAATCATTCGAAGTCGCGCGGTTCGGTGACACTCCGCTCGCCCGATCCGATGGCCGATCCGGTCATCCGCTTCAACTATATGAGCCACGAGGAAGACTGGGTGAAGTTCCGTCACTGCGTGCGGCTCACTCGCGAAATCTTCGCGCAACAAGCCTTCGGCGATTTCCGCGGTCCGGAAATCCAGCCGGGCGAGAAGGTACAGTCCGACGCCGAGATCGACAACTTTCTGCGCGAACATCTCGAAAGCGCCTATCATCCCAGCGGTACCTGCAAAATGGGCTCGAAAGACGATCCCATGGCCGTGGTCGATCCGGACACGAAGGTCATCGGTGTCGAAGGCCTTCGCGTTGCCGACTCCTCGATCTTTCCGCGCCTGACCTATGGCAACCTCAACGGCCCCTCGATCATGACCGGAGAGAAAGCGGCCGATCACATCCTCGGCAAACCGCGTCTGGCGCGCTCCAATCAGCGACCTTGGATCAATCCGCGCTGGGAAACGAGCGACCGGTAAAGGCACCTATGCCGGCAGCGCATTGGCGCTGCCGGCTCTACTTTTCCAGCCGCAGCGTGCTGACGATACCGCCCGCAAGCGCCAGTGCCGCTGCCAGTGCAAGCCCGACGCGGGGCGCGATGTCGGCCGAAATCTGGGTGAACAGCAGCGCCATGATCACCGCGCCCACCGTCTGGCCGGTCAGGCGCGCCGTGCTCTGCATGCCGCCGGCGGCGCCGCTGCGGGCACGTGGCGCCGAAAGCAGCATGTTGCGGTTGTTGGGCGTCTGGAAAAACCCGAAGCCGAGCCCGCACAGGATGGAAAGCGGAATGAACGGCGTAAGATCATCCTGCAATGGCCATAGGGCGCAGCCAAGCAAGCCGACAGCAAGACACACCCCACCGGCTGCGCAGAGCCAGGCAGTCGGGATGCGGTTAGACAGATGTCCCGAAATCGGCGCGGCAAGCGCGACCGCCAGGGGCCATGGCGTCATGTAGAGGCCGGTTTCGAGCGCTGGCAGCCCGAGGCCCTGCTGGAGGTAGAAGGGCAGGGCGACGTAACTCACCATCTGGGCGGTAAAGCAGCATACCGAAGCGATGACGGAGATGCGAAACGGAATTGCGCGCAGCAGATCGAGCGGAATAAGCGGCGCTTGCCGATGCAATTCCCGGCGGATCAGTGCGACGAGGCTCATCACTGCCGCGACCAGCAGTACAGCACCGATAGCGGGACGCGATGACAACAATTCGGCGCCGAACACGAGAGGGGCGAAAAAGCCCGCATTCAGCATCACGCTCAACAGGTCCAGTCGCCTGCCCGTGCCGTGGTTGGTTGGCAGGAAGCGGGAGGCGATCAGCACGAGCACGCCGACAGGGACATTGACGGCAAACAGCCAGGGCCAATCCGCCACCGTCAGGATTGCGGCGCCGATCGTCGGGCCGGCGGCTGATGATAGCGCCACGGCCAGCGCATTCCATCCGATCGCCGTTCCCAGCAGCCGCTGTGGATAGGTGAGACGCAGAAGTGCGGCAATCAGCGACATGATGGCGGCACCGCCCAGGCCCTGCAGGAAGCGCGCTGCGATCAACCAGCCAAGCGACGGTGAAAGGGCGCAGAGTGCGGAGGCAAGGGTGAAGACGATGACGCCTGTCGTGAACACCCGGCGAAAGCCGAAACTCTCCCCCAGTGCGGCGCAGGGCAGCAACCCCACCACCAGAGCCAGCTGATAGCTGGTGACGACCCAGATCGAGGCGGATGGCGAGACGGCAAGGGTTTGCGAAATCGAGGGCAGGGCGACATTGGCGATTGCGCCATCGAGCACGGCCAGCACGATGGCCGCGAGCACCGCAGCCGCGGCGATATATCGTTGTGGAAGTGGTAGGCCGTCTTCCGCTGCCGCTCGGTTTTGTTGCGATGATTCCGTCTGCTGATGAAGGGGTTCGGCCGAAGGTGTTCGATCCGTTTCCGGCCGGAACTGCATGCTGATCTCCGTGAAAGATGCACGACGGGTCAGGGAAGGTGCGCCCGCCATTTATAGATCCATAAACTGAAAATCTGCACTTCTCAATGTCATTGGAGGCAATCCGCCAAGGCGTGTTTACGCGGCACGATCCTGATGTCCGATCCCGGATTTCTATAGACCATTATTTTCCTTTGCATGGAAGTTGGCGCTGTGGGGCAGCTTCTGCCGGGCCGCGCCGCAGCCGCGGAGTTGTTCCTGCGGTGAATTTTTCCGCCAGTTCCACCATAGTGACACTGCCTTGTCTCGACAGAGTTCTGCTTCCCGAATATATATGCACTTTCAGATAATTCAGGAGGAGGTTATCTTGGTTCCAGGCAGCAGTGGTAGACCCGTCGTTTTGGTCACGGGCGGAGGAAGCGGCATTGGTGCCGCCACGGCATTGCGACTGGCGGGGGAGTATGACGTCGCCATTTGCGGCCGACGCGGCGATGCGCTGAATGCGGTCGCAGAGCGCGCTGAAGGCATCCATCCTTTTGTCGCCGACATCGGTAACCCTGCCGCCGCCAGCAAGTTGATTGACGAGGTCGTGGCGCGGTTCGGCCGGCTGGACGGACTGGTGCTGAATGCCGGTATCGTCATCACCAAGCCCTTTGCCGAAACCTCGCTCGATAACTGGAACCAGCAGATTGCAGTCAATCTCACCGGCCCCTTCGTGCTGGCGCAGACGGCGCTTCCCCATTTGCTTGCGCGCAAGGGCGCCATCGTCTCGGTCAGTTCGGTCGGCGCGGTTCAGACCGGTCCGGGACTTGCTGCCTATTCCGCTTCGAAAGCCGGCCTCACGCTGATGACCCAGGCGATCGCCTATGAGCATGCCCGCAACGGGCTGCGCGCCAACATAGTCGCACCGGGATGGATTCGCACCGAAATGGGCGACGAGGAAATGGCGACGATGAACATCGCCGAAGACCTGGAAGGTGCCTATGCCAAGGTCAGCGAGGATGTTCCCCAGCGTCGGGCCGGAACAGCGGATGAAGCTGCCGAAGCTATCGCCTGGCTGCTGTCGCCTGCAGCATCTTTCGTCAATGGTGCCGTGCTGGCGGTGGACGGTGGCTCGCTGATCGCCAATGTGGGCATGACCTTCTTCGACAAGATCGCCTAGCCGAGAGCACCGCCGGAAACGCCCTCAGTTACCAAATGAGGGGCGTTTCCGTCGGTTATGTTGCCTGGGCAGTCACCGGCTCGCCAAAAGCGGACCGCCGGCGTCAACCAGTCTTGGCGTGCTGCGGCCGCAGCCATGCCAGCGATGGCGGCAGGATCTCGTTCATTGCCGCCGCCAGCCTTGCCCGGTTGCGGTGCAGCAGCAAACCGAGGCCGATGATGGCAATGCCGATCGCCGACAGCGCAAAGGAGAACAACATGACGTCCTGGAACACCTCGCTGGCGAGGTAGCCGAGATAGGTTGCGATACCAAGTGCTCCGAATACCGCATAGACGCGGCGATTGAGAAACAAGCTGAGCCCGACCAGCCCGATATTGATCAGGCAATAGAGAAGCTTCTGCAGTTCCGTACCGCCATCCGTCATCGTCATGCCGCCCCAGAAGGCCATGACGCCGAAGATGTGGATCCAGAAGGGGTAGTCTGGGCCGTCCTTCCTGAGGACGTCGACCGCCCAGGCCGCGACGATCATTGCCAACCCGAAAACCAGCGACACCTGCCGGCGGATTTCCCAGTCGCCGTAGCTTTCCGCGCCGCGCGTGAACCACATGGCAAGATCCATCGACATGAACCAAAGCGCGACGCCGCCAACCAGCAGGATAAAGGGGAAGGGGTAGCGCCAGATCGCGATCAGGGCCGCAACGATTGTGCCGATCTCCATGTAGAGCCAGCTGCCGTTCACATAGGGATAGAAGTTCTTGTACTCTCCGGGATTGCCGAGCGCATATTTCCACAGGTCGAGCGCATCCTGAATGCCGTAGATGATCAATGGCACCATCGATACCGCAACTGCGATCAGCAGCCCGGCGGGCACGCGCAGGCTCTTGTCGCGCCAGAGGTAGTGACCGGTTGCCAGAAAGACCACGGCATAGATCGTGCCGCAGGCGGCAAGCGCCCAGCCACCCATGCGATTGAATGCCTCATTGGTGAAAAGACCCATCGCGCCGATGATGATCAGCGCGCCGGCATACCAGAGCACGTGGGTCAGATCGAAGCGCGGCGTGCTGGCGACGACATCGGCGCGCTTTCTGCTGGTCAGGAAATCGGAGATTTCCTTGAGCTTGGCATCGTCGATGATGCCAGCATCACGAATGGAGCGAAGATCGGCGTCGGTCAGCATGATTTTTCCCGTGAGGCATGTGCTTCTGTGTAACGCGCAGCAGGATCATCTTATTCGACATTTGCATCGCAAGCCATTGGCTGGCAAGCGTAAATCTCCAGTTGGAAGGTAGCGGCCAGGGTCTAGACCAAGAGCTGTTCCAGCCCTGCGCTTTCCAACATTTGACGCTGTTCCGCCTCAACTTGCGTAGAGGCTATAACCCCGGTTGCTGCTTCCAGTGGCATGATCGTCACCGGCGAGGCGGCATCGAGTTTCTCTTTGGTCGCCAGAACCCAGGTCGCGGACGATTGAGCCGCAATCTGGCGCTTGATCGCTGCTTCCTCGAAGTCACCGGTGGAAAAGCCGTGGCGCGGATGAATCGCGGTCGCACCGAGAAAGAAAATGTCCGGGCGGATTGCGGAAATGGCTGCTGCCGCGACGGCGCCCACCGCCACCATCGAATGCTTGTAGAGACGGCCGCCGATCAGCACCACCTCGGCCGTCGGATGATGTTCCAGCTCAGTTGCGATGGTCGGGCTGTGGGTGACGATGGTGAAGGCAATTGTCTTTGGCAGCGCGCGGGCAATCTCGGCATTGGTGGTGCCGCCATCGAGAAAGACGATCTGTCCCGGCTGGATCATCGAGGCTGCCTTTGCCCCCAGTCGCCGCTTCTCGTCCGAGGCGACGGCGCGACGCGCGGTAAAATCGGGCAAGTCGGGCTGGATGGGCAGTGCGCCGCCGTGAACGCGGCTCAGCAGCCCCTCGCTCGCCATCTCCCGGAGGTCGCGGCGCACCGTGTCTTCCGAGAGCGATAGTTCCTCGGCAAAGGCTTTGGCCACCAGTCGCCCGTCCCGGCGGATGCGATCCATGATCAGGGCTTTGCGTTCGGTCGTCAGCATTCTCAGATTCCGATCTTGACATTGCACGAAGTTGCGCGAATATTTACATATGTATCGACGAAATTACCCGGGATCAAGTGAAATACGGATTTTTCGTGCTGGTATGTCGTTGATTTTCTGACGAAGGAACATGAAAGATGTTGATTTTGATTGCAGGCCCCTACCGCTCGGGAACCGGTGACGATCCGGCGAAGATGGCGGCAAATCTCAGAGTGCTGGAGGCGCCGTCGCATGCGCTGTTCAGGGCCGGCCATGTGCCGATGATCGGCGAATGGGTGGCGTTGCCGGTGTGGAACGCGGCTGGTGGCAGCGAGGTGGGCGATGAACTCTATGAGGAGATCTTCCATCCGGTCGCCCATCGGCTGCTGGCCATGTGCGAGGGCGTGCTGCGCCTGCCGGGGGCATCCAAGGGTGCTGACAACGACGTGAAGATCGCTACAGAACGCGGCATTCCGGTCTGGTACGATCTGAAGGACGTGCCGGGCGTGGCGGTCTGAGCTTGAGGCGTATTGCCTCAATGCTTGCTTGCGGGCAACGAGGCTGTCAGGTGTTGCTCCTCGCTGGGGTGTCGATGCCAAAGTGACAAAGCTTGTGGCGCAGCGACTGTGCCACAAGCATGATTGATCAGCCTTCCGCCGCGCGGCCGGCCATCATCTCCCGGAACGCGTCGCGGTCATGGCAGCGTTCCACCCATTTCAAGACATGCGGGAAGGCCTTGAACAATTCCTTCTCCGAAAGCGCATAGCGGATGATCTCCACCAGATTGAGATCGGCGACCGTGAAGCGTTCGCCGACCAGATACTGGTGTTCGGCAAGGTGATCGTTGAGCACGCCAAGCGGTTTTTTGAGCAGCCGCGACGCGACCGCGATGGTTTCCTTGCCGCCGGGCGTTGCGTCGAGCGCATTGTCGTAGGTCTGGACGATTTTGATCGAATGCTGCTCGATCTCGTTGACGGCCCAGAACGACCACATCGTGATCATGCCCTCTTCCTGCAAGCTGCCGGCCGCGAGGGGCCCGCGGTGCTTGCTGGCGAGATAGAGGTTGATGGCGATGGATTCGCCCAGCACCAATCCGTCATCGTCGATCGTCGGGATATGGCCATTTGGGTTGAGTTTCAGAAATTCGGGAGAGCGAGTGTTGAGCCGAGCGCCGGGGGCCAGCGGATCATCGAGCGCGTAGCCCTGCACAACCGGTACGCTCTCGAACTCGATGCCAAGCTCGAGCGCCATCCAGTAGGTTCGGGACGCCCGTGATCGGTAAACGCCATAGATTTTCAGCATGTCGTGTCTCCCTATGTTGCGGTGCAGGATCGTGTTTCGAGCCCTGTTCGTCAACCCAAAAACCGTCGGGAATACGGATGCATCATTTTATCTAATTGAAATATAGAGGTTATCGCAGTCGCATCATGTGGGGATATGGGCGCGTTCGCCATTCATGTGCTTTTCTGTCGGCTGCGAAAGGCTCACTTTCGCAGCCGACCGAGGGATGGCGACGGAGGGGGATTCGCCCAACTACGCAAAGCCAGATTACGCAAGAAAATCGACGCGGCCGCTGTCCAGGTCGTAATAGGCAGGCACGACCTTGACCGTTCCCCTTTTCACCATAGCGGCGATGATTGCGCTTTCAGCAACAATCCGCGCCGCACCGCGTATGGCATTGGCGCGCACGGTGTTGTCGACGAAATCGCCAGCCTCGCGGACGTTGGCAAGTGCGACGGGCACGATCGGTTCGATCATCCGGTCGATCGAGCCGCCAAAGGCCGTGCCGTTTTTGGCGACCTCGCAAGCGGCCACGACGGCGCCGCAGTTCTTGTGTCCCATGACCACGACCAGAGGCGCAAGCAGGTGTTCTGCGCCATACTCGATCGTGCCCAGGCCATTTGTCTCAAGCACATTGCCGGCATTGCGGATGACGAACAATTCGCCGAGGTTGACGCCGCCGAACACCAGTTCGGGCGGCACGCGGCTGTCCGAGCAGGAAAGGATCGTCGCCCAGGGCGCCTGTCCCTTGGCGGCTTGCTTTCGCTGGTCGGCGAGATGCGCCGCGCAGGCATTGGCGTCGGCCACAAATTTTTCGTTGCCTGCCTTGAGCTTCGCCAGCGCTTCATCCGGCGACAGCGCGCCTTCCGCCGGCGTTGCTGCGAAAGCGCCGCGGGAAAGTGTCGCCGCCGCGAAGCCGGCGCCGGCAAGTGACAGAAGAAGGCTGCGTCTGTTGATACCTGTTGCCACGCATTCAAGGCACATGTCTTTTCCTCCCGCTAAAATTGCAACAATGAAATATATGCTGAACTGGCCGATATGATAGCCGGTATCGGTAAAGGATTTGAAGGCGACTCTTGTGCCCGGCAAGGGCGCTTTCAGAGGTGCAAGCCACGCACCTGAACTTCGGTCTCATCGACCCTGCAATAAAAAAGCGCCCAAATGACGCCCGCCTTCAGTCTTTGGTAACCAAGATCGGTAACCATAACAGCCAGTAAACGAGTAAGCGTATTGGTGATTTTCACATGGCGGCTGTACTATCCCTGAGAGAAGCCACGACTGGCCTTCACGGCAATTCCTGGCTCAATTCCATTATCAAGGGCGATTGCGTTGCAGCCCTTGAAGCACTTCCCGACAAATCGGTCGATGTCATCTTCGCCGACCCGCCGTACAATCTCCAGCTCGGGGGCGCATTGCATCGCCCGGACCAGAGCCTCGTCGATGCTTGCGACGACGAGTGGGACCAGTTTGCTTCCTTCGAGGCCTACGATGCCTTCACCCGCGCCTGGCTGCTGGCCTGCCGCCGCGTGCTGAAGCCGACCGGCTCGATCTGGGTCATCGGCTCCTACCACAACATTTTCCGTGTCGGCACGACGCTGCAGGATCTCAATTTCTGGATCCTCAATGACGTCATCTGGCGCAAGACCAACCCGATGCCGAATTTCAAGGGCCGCAGGTTCCAGAACGCCCACGAGACAATGATCTGGGCGAGCCGCGACCCGAGCGCCAAAAGCTATACCTTCAATTACGATGCCATGAAGGCGGCCAATGACGACGTGCAGATGCGCTCGGACTGGCTGTTTCCGATCTGCTCCGGCGGCGAACGCCTGAAGGGCGAGGACGGCAAGAAGGTGCACCCGACCCAGAAGCCGGAAGCGCTGCTGGCTCGCATCCTCATGGCGTCGTCGAAGCCCGGTGACATCGTGCTCGACCCGTTCTTCGGCTCCGGCACAACCGGTGCGGTCGCCAAGCGGCTGGGTCGCAATTTCGTCGGCATCGAGCGGGAGCAGGATTACATCGATGCGGCCTCCGCCCGTATCGCTGCCGTCGAGCCACTGTCTTCCGCCGAACTCACGGTCATGACCGGCAAGAAGGCCGAGCCACGCGTGGCGTTCAACACACTGGTCGAGAGCGGCATGATCAAGCCCGGCACGGTGCTGACCGATGCGCGCCGCCGCTATGCGGCGATCGTGCGCGCTGACGGCACTCTGGCTTCGGGCGGAGAAGCAGGTTCCATTCATCGGCTCGGCGCCAAGGTGCAGGGTCTGGATGCATGCAACGGATGGACGTTCTGGCATTTCGAGGAGGGCTCTTCCCTGCGCCCCATCGACGATCTCCGAGCAATCATCCGCAAGGGGATGGAGGGAGCGGGCGGCTGACCTCCGGCCTCTTCCTCCACCCTTCTTCATCACTTCTTCCGGTTTAGGTCCTTCAGTCCCGGAAGAGGAAAACCAGCCCGGGAAGCGTAAGCGTTTCCCGGGCTGTTTGTTTTGCGATGTGGCCAGCTACCTCAAAAGTATTAGAAAAGATGTAGATCAACGTAGTTACTAGCCTATATTGGTATCCATGGAAAATGTATTTCGATTTTAAAATAGTATAAAGTTAGTCCAGCAAGGAATCGCTGTAGCTCTTGTCCGTATTTTCGTTGGCGTATCGCCAGCGACTGGGGGTCTGAGTTATGCTTGTTGGAAACTCTACGTCCCAGAACCATGCCTTTGTCAGGCATTCTCGTATTTCTGAAGTTGCCAACCTGAATACAAGCTTGCTTCCAGCGATTGTGACATCGCGGAGCGCCGGCGCCACTCTGGGCGTTTCCAAGCCACTGGATCAACTCGCCTTCCAGCTGACTGATGGCTACTGGACTTTCGAAGGGACGGGCCCACGCAAATTCGACATCTCTGCGGGCGGCGAAATTACCGTCGATATCTCCAGCCTGACCGCGAAAGGCCAGCAATTGGCTCTTTGGGCACTTGATGCCTGGACAGCCGCGAGTGGTTTGCAGTTCCTGCAGGTTACCGGCGGATCTGCCAACATCACCTTCGACGACGAGGATGTGGGCGCCTACGCTTCGTCCTCGATCAGCGGCGGCATCATAACGTCTTCGCAGATCAACATCTCCCGTCAATGGCTGGCGGACTATGGAGCAGGCATCCATACCTATTCGATGCAGACTTACATTCACGAGATCGGCCATGCGATCGGTCTCGGCCATGCGGGTAACTACAATGGCTCCGCCCAATACGGTGTTGACAATCTCTTCATCAACGACTCCTGGCAGGCCACAGTGATGTCCTACTTCAGCCAGCTGGACAATACCGATGTGCGCGCTGATCTCGCCTATGCTGTGACGCCGATGATGGCCGATATCGTGGCGATAAGGAATCTGTACGGAGCCATGGAAATCCGTCCCGGCGACGACACCTATTCCTTCCGTCACAACTTCGATTTCATGGTCGCGCGGACGATTGTCGATACCGACGGCCATGACACGCTGGATTTTTCATGGAATGGACGCCCGCAGCGGATCGACATGCGCGCGGAATCATACTCGGACATAAACGGCTACATCGGCAACCTCGGCATCTCGTGCGGAACTGTGATCGAAGAAGCGAGAGGCGGGCGCGGCGTTGATACGATCATCGGCAATGCGGCGGACAACGTCATCCATGGCGGCTTGGGAAAGGACATTCTCAGGGGGGCCGGTGGCGCCGATTCCTTTGTCTTTGATACCACCCCGGATGCGGTGAAGAATTTCGACCGCATACGGGATTTTGAAGCCGGCACCGACGTCATCGTGCTTTCCACGGACGTCTATTCGGGGCTGGGTGGAACCGGAACCGGCCAAGTAGCTGCGCGCACATTTCACATCGGTGCCAGCGGCCTAGCGCAGGACCGAGACGACCGGATCATCTACGAGCCCGACACCGGCAGGTTGTTTTATGATGAGGACGGCAGCCAGGGGGGCGCGGCGGTGCTGTTTGCCAGGCTCGATGCTGACCTCAATCTACGCAGCGGCGATTTCCTCATCGTTTAGAGCCCGATATCATCGATCGGTCTCCGCAAGATTTGATTTGCGAGCGGGCGGTTTCCGTGGTCTTTGATATAGACCAAGCGGCATCCGACGTCGCAAGAATACCTCTTGGTCCTGCGTGTTCATTCGAGCTCGAACCCAATGGTGGGCGGCGATCACACGTTTTGGCGAAGCCGTGCAGCCTCTTTGAGGGATGCTTGAGTTCGTCAGCCTGCTACGCCCTCCCGGTGCGAACATGCCAGCCCTGTCCGGCCATCGGCCAGATCGGCCCGACGCAACTCTGAGGATAGATCATGACGACCTACAAAGTTGGCTATCTCATCGGCAGCCTTTCCAGCACCTCGATCAATCGCAAGCTTTCCCAGGCGCTGGTTCGCCTTGCCCCGCACGAACTGGAGATGACCGAGATCTCCTTCCGCAACCTGCCGCTCTACAGCCCGGATTACGATGGCGACTATCCGCAAGTCGCGCGCGACTTCAAGAAAGCCATTACCAGCTCCGATGCGATCCTGTTCGTGACACCGGAATATAACCGCTCCATTCCGGGCGCGCTGAAGAACGCCATCGACTGGGCGAGCCGGCCTTACGGCACCAATGCATTTGCCCGCAAGCCTTCGGCTGTGATCGGCACGTCGCCGGGTGCAATTGGCACCGCCGTTGCCCAGCAAAGCCTGAGAAGCGTTCTCAGCTTCTGCAACGCGCCGCAAATGAACTCGCCCGAGGCCTATATCACCTTCTCGCTCGGGTTGATCACAGATGCCGGCGAGGTAACGGTGGATTCCACCGCCGAGTTCCTCCGCAACTACATGGCTGAGTACCACCAGTTCATCAAACGGGTGCTGACGGTGCTGCCGCGCGAGGAGTGAGGCGGCGGCTTACGCCACCTCGATCAACCGCTCGGCCGCCCGCAGGTCGGCCGAGCGGTTGATCGATCCTGACGAACAGCGGGCGCGACTATTTGTTGGGCCACCGATTTGCATGCTAGCGCGGAACGGCGTGCGTTCAGATACAAAGCATCTGGTCAGAAAATGAAATGGCCGGCGGTCAGGCTGTCCAAGTCGGTGTCCAGCAGCACGATCGCGTCAAGGTTCGGCTTTGCGCGGAAGTTCTGGATGATCACGTTATCGCCGTACTGGTACATGTGGTTGCGATTGAGATCGGCGAAGCTGAGAAACTCGGTCGATCCACTGAAATCGATGACGTCATGCGCTTTTCCTTTGGCGGTGAAATCCTTGATGATATCGACATCGCTGCCATCCCTGAAGACGAACCGATCTCGGCCGGATCCGCCCCAAAGGCGGTCGTTGCCCATGCCGGCGTCGATGGCGTCGTTGCCGCCCAGCGCCTTGATTTCGTCTTTGCCATCGGTACCAAGCAGCCGGTTCGCGGATGCGGTACCGATGAAGGTGTCCGGTGTATCGGCGATGCTGAAGCTGAAAGTGTGCGATGTGATCGACGTGTCGGCGCTGCTTGAGCCGCTATTGTCCCTGACGCGGAATGTGAAAAGTCCGGCATCATTCCCGATTGCGTTTCGATCGGGTACAAACAACAGCTTGCCGATCTCTCCGCGCCTGATTTCATCGCCTGCGTGCACCCTCTCGCCGTCAAGAACTAGCTTACCGTCACCGGGAAGCGTGTCGACGATGATCGACCGCAGACGATCGCCATCTATGTCGTGAAGAGGAAAGTCGCTTGGCGTGAAGCGATATGACGTGTCCTCGGCAAGCGTAACAGTCCGGTTGTTTCCGGATGGCGCATCGGCAATGGATGCAACGTCTATCGTGAATGTTCGCCAGACGGCATCGACATACTCACCCCGATCGGATTCGCCCGTATCCACGACCTTGAATTTGAAGATGACCTCGCCATCGCCGTGAAAGTCATGCTTTGGCTTCCAGACAAGGTTCTTGATCTCACCTGCGTCGATAGGTTCGTCTGCGGTGTAAATCCTGTCGCCGAGCCAAAGTGTGCCATTCTTCGATATGCTGGACAGGGCAACAAGGGCCAGTTGGTCGCCTTCGATGTCGGTAAAGCTGAAATCTGACTTCGAAAAGCGGTAGGCGCTGTCTTCATCGATCGAAACACGCCGGTCTGCACCAACGGGAGCGTCCGACACCGAAAAAACCTGAATCGTAAAGGCGGCTTCGTTCTGGCTGACGTCACCGTTGTCGACTTTCACCTTGAATTTGAATGCCACGTTGGTTCCGTGGAAATTGGCATCGGGAGTCCAGACCAGCTTGTCGGTATCGGACCAGGAGATCTCGTCTCCTTCCTTCACCTCAATCCCTGCAAGCGTCAATTTGCCGTGATCGAGCAAGTCTGTAATGGTGATGCTTTGAAGTTTGTCGCCCTCGCTGTCGTAATAGCCCGCGCTGCTGTTGTATTGGAATATTTCATCGAAGCGGCTGACATACCCGTCCTCGTAGCACCAGCTACCGCTGTCCACCGCCTTTGGAGGCGTGTGTGTGTCCGTCAGGTGAAATGTCTTCGTCTTTGAGCCGGAGGAGACCATCCAGCCCCCGTCGTCCAGCGCGACTATATTGGCTGTCCCGAGCCACGTTTCATTTTCCCAAACGCGAGCAGCCGTCCCCAAAGCCGTACCATCGGCACTGAATATCTGTTGAAAACGCCGTCCTTCGCTCCATGTAACGACCAACTCGCCACCGGCCAGCAGGGTCGCGGTAAGTCCCAAGGACCATGATCCGACAGGGTCGAATTCGCTGATATTGGTGATTTGCCCGATTGGGTTGCCATCGCTGTCGAAGCGCTGGAAATTGAGTTCCGTGACATTGCTGTATCCCTCGTCTTCTCCCCAGACGGTAATCCATCCTCCATCCGCCAGGGGCAACGTCTCGGCGACCAGTTTGTAGGTCTCCGGATCCACGTTTGCAGGCGAGGTGACTCCCAAGAGCGTTCCGCTGGAATCATATAAAAAATTGGAAACTTCGCGCTCTTCGAGAGTAGTGACAACAAAGCTCCCGTTTGCGAGAACAATCACGTCTGCAATCGGGGCATAGGTGGATACGCCGGGATGGAGGCTGACAACGTCCGACGCCGTAGTGCCATCACTGTTGTAGATCTGGAAATAGGCGCCGCTGGGAGAGGATCCGTCTCGGGCGTCATACTCCTGCTGCCATGCCAGGACAAATCTGTGTTCATCAAGTGCTGTGATTGTCTGACCGCGGCTGTATGTCAGCTCGAAAGTGCGCAGGGCATCGACGATTGTGCCTCCAGCAGAAAGGAAGGAGATTTGAACACGGGAGTCGAAATTGTAGCGATTCAACTCCACATAAACGTCGCCGGCAAAACCGAGTGTCTGCGAAGAACCCCAATCTGCATCGAAGTCCACCACCTGGGTCTGCAGCAGAGTTCCTGATGGAGTGAACTCATAATAGGTTTTTATCGTCTCGTCGCTGCTGGTGTCCGAGGCTGGCGCGATATCGCAAATGACGTAGTTGCCGCCGGGGCCTTTTGACGCAGTATAGCTGTGATATGTTTGCCCGACGAATCTCAGGAAAACGATGTCTTCGCCGACCTTGGCACCAGACGCATCGAGTTCCCTTCCGACAATCTTACTTCCGCTTTGATCGTAGCCGATTTCGAAAGTATGGCCATTTTCCAGTATATCAGAGATCAATTTAGGGGCCGAAACAAATTCGTCCGACGCAAGTATGCCCATTATACACCAAGGAAAGCATTGAAAAACATTCTATTGTTATAGTTTTTGCAACAATGCGTTGTCAACTCACGCCACCTCGACCAGACGCTCAGCTGTCTGCAGGTCGACGCTCACCAACTGGCTGACGCCGAGTTCGGCCATGGTGACGCCGTAGAGGCGGTCCATGCGGGCCATGGTGATGGGATTGTGGGTGATGATCAGGAAGCGGGTGGCCGTCGTTGCGGCCATCTCGTCCATCAGGTTGCAATAGCGCTCGACATTGTGGTCGTCGAGCGGCGCATCCACTTCGTCGAGCACGCAGATCGGCGCCGGGTTGGTGAGAAAGACCGCGAAAATCAGCGCCATGGCGGTCAGCGCCTGTTCGCCGCCCGATAGCAGCGTCATCGTCTGCGGTTTCTTGCCCGGCGGGCGCGCGAGGATTTCGAGACCGGCTTCCAGCGGGTCGTCGCTCTCGATCAGTTGAAGCTCGGCCTCGCCGCCATTGAAGAGGTGGGTAAACAACCGCTTGAACTGCATGTTGACGGCATCGAAGGCGGCGGTGAGCCGCTCGCGGCCTTCGCGGTTCAAATTCTGGATCGCTGACCGTAGTTTACGGATCGCCTCGATTATGTCGTCGCGCTCGGTGACCAGCGTGTCGAGCTTTCCGGTAAGCTCGGTCTGTTCCTCTTCCGCCCGCAGGTTGACGGCTCCCAGCCGCTCGCGCTCCATCTTCAGCCGCTCGAGTTCGATTTCGATGGCGCGGATCTCGGGCAGGGGCTCGTCATGTGCGAGGCCGGTGAGCCGGAGAACCTCGTACGGCTCGCAATCCAGCGTTTCGCGGATACGGGCCTCGGCTGCGACCCGCCAGTCACGCGCCGACAGCAGCCGCTCCTCAGAGCGGCCGCGTTTTTCGCGGGCCTCGGCAAGCGCGGAAAGCGCCTGCGAGGCGCCCCGGTCGGCTTCGCGTTCAAGATTTTCCTGGGCCGCCAGCCGGTCGGCGGCTTCCTTGCGGGCGATCTCCGCCTTGCCGATCTCGCTGAGCAGGCTGCGGCGCCTGTCGTCGAACTCTTCGGGGGCTGCCAGAAGATCCTCCAGCTCGATGCGGGCTTCCTCCTCGCGCGTTTCGAGCGTTTCGATCTGGCGGCCGGCGCTTGCCTCGCGCTCCTTCCAAACATGCCGCTCGGTGGCAATCGCGGTGAGCCGCCGCCGCCGAGCATCGTTTTCGCGGGCCTCGGAGTCATGGTTGGCACGTGCTTCGGCAAGGCCAGCCCGGCATTGAGCGACAACGAGCCCATGCTGGCTGAGCGCTTGGTCGAGATGGGAGAGGTCCGGCGCATCGGCCAGTGCGACCCGGGCATCTTCCTCGGCAACCGCCAGTTCCTCGATCTGGCTTTCCAGGCCGGACACCTGCTGAGCGACCGTATCCTTCTGGCGAACAAGTTCGGCGCTGGCGCGCTCGGCCTGCTGCAGGGCGTCGCGCGCCTCGGTCAGCTTGCGGGCCAAGAGCCGCACCATGTCGCGGTTGCTGGCCAGTTTCGCTTCGTCCCGGCGAACGGTTTCGACGGCGTCCTGATGGCGGAGTTCGCAATCCTCGACGAGGATGGAAGCTTCGTCCTTCTCAGCCTCCAGCACTGCCAACCGGTTCTTCTGCTGCAGGCGAAGGGCAGCCGCGCTCGGCGCGCCAGCGTCTGTAACATGCCCGTCCCAGCGCCAGATGTGTCCCTGCCGCGACACGAGCCGCTGCCCCGGCTTGAGCTGCTTGCTCAGCGCTGCGCCATCGGCGGCTTCGACAAGACCGATCTGCCTGAGACGTCGCGAAAGCTCTTCCGGCGCCCGCACGAAGCCGATCAACGGCCGCGCGCCGCCCGGTAGAGCGGGGTCATCAGCCCCATCGCCAGACATCGACCAATGCGAGGCCGCTTCGGCATCTAGCGACGAATCGAGATCGTCACCCAGCACAGCGCCCAGCGCTGTCTCCAGTCCCTCATCGGTCGATATCAGTTCCGAAACCGGTGTATGCTCGGCGTTGCCGCCCGCGGCCAGCATTTTCTGGATCGTGCGGGCTTCCGTATCCAGCATCTGAAGCCTTGCGCGCGCTTCGTCCAGCGGCTTGCGGGCGTCTGTCTCTGCGGTTCGGGCATGCGCCAGCGCGATTTCGGCGGAGGCAAGCGCTGCCTCACCGTCTTCATGGGCAATCTCGGCGCCTTCAAGTTCTTCGCGCCTGACTTCGGGATCGGGCAGGGCCGACAGCCGGGCTTCTATTCCCTCGAGTTCGCGTTTCTGGTTGGCGATCTGGCTGTCGAGCCGCATGCGGCGCTGGGCGAGGTCTGCGAGGAAACGCTCTGTCTGCTGGCGACCCGCGGCTGCTTCGGCCCGTTCGGCGGTCAGCGCCTGCATGCGTGTCTCGGCCTCCGAGACACTCTCGGTGGCAGCGCGAAGCGCCTCCGCAAGTTCGGCCGTCCGTTCGACGGAGCTTTCCAGCGTTTCCCGCAGGTCGAGTTCTTCTTCTTCGAGCCGGGCAAGGATTTCGGTGTTTCCGGCGATCATCTGGCGTTCGCGCTCGATGTCCGCGACGAGTTGGTTGATGCGCCGCTCCAACTCCTGACGCCGGGCTTCGAGTCGCTTGGCGTCGTCTTCAAGCTGCGTGCGGGCGATCGTCAGCCGCTGCAACGTTGCGGCGGCGTGCGCTTCCTGATCGCGCAGTTCCGGTAGCTTGAGGCCCTGGATCGCCTGGTTCTTGGCGGCTTCCATCTGTGCCTGGGCGCGTTCGGCGACCACCATTGTCGCCTGGTTGAGTGCGCTGTCGGCATCTGCTTCCGCAGTCTTGGCTTCCGCCCAGCGGATATGCAGGAGCTTGGCTTCCTCGGCCCGGATGGAGGCAGAGAGTTGCTTGAAGCGGTTGGCCTGCCGCGACTGGCGTTTCAGACTCTCGATCTGGGTGGAGAGCGTCGTGGTTACGTCTTCCAGCCGCTCGAGATTGGTCTCGGCCGCGCGCAGTCTGAGTTCGGCATCATGCCGCCGTGAATGCAGGCCGGAAATGCCGGCTGCTTCTTCAAGCAACTGTCGGCGGGCTTGCGGCTTTGCCTGGATCAGCTCGCCGATACGGCCTTGTCCGACCATCGCCGGCGAGCGCGCGCCGGTGGAGGCGTCGGCAAACAGCAACTGCACATCGCGAGCGCGGGCTTCCTTGCCATTGATCCGATAGACCGATCCCTGTTCGCGCTCGATGCGCCGCGTCACCTGCAATTCGTCGGCATCGTTGAAGGCGGCGGGGGCTGTGCGGTCTGAGTTGTCGATGAACAAGCCGACTTCAGCGGTGTTGCGTGCCGGTCGCTGGCCGGACCCGGAAAAGATCACGTCGTCCATGCCGGAGGCACGCATGTTCTTGTAGGAGTTCTCGCCCATCACCCAGCGTAGCGATTCCACCAGATTGGATTTGCCGCAGCCATTCGGGCCGACCACGCCGGTCAGGCCCGGCTCGATCAGGAACTCGGACGGTTCCACAAAAGACTTGAAGCCGGTGACGCGGAGCTTGGTGAATTTCATGCAGCGTGCCTCTGGGGGCAAACGAAAACAGGCGGCAGCACGAAGCCACCGCCCGTTCGAAGAAGAGGCAGGAATTTATTCGGCGGCGTCGATGAGAGCCGACATTTCCTCAATAGACATTTCCCCGGTATAGCGGCCGCCATTGATAAAGAACGTCGGAGTAGAATCCACACCGTATTCCTTGGCTGCCTTGTCCCGCACTGCATTCACATCATCCAGAAGCTTCTGGTTCGTCAAGCAGGCTTCGAAGCTCTCCTGTGTAAAACCGGCAAGCTTGGACATTTGCAGCAGTGCTGCGCGGCCATCTTCGGCAGTCGCCCAGGTCATCTGGCTCTTGAACAGCGCCGAGACCATCGGGAAATACTGTTCCTTGGGCGCGCAACGGGCCAGCATGATTGCGGCGGCGGCGCGATTGTCGAGCGGGAATTCGCGCAGGACGAACTTCACCTTGCCGCTGTCGACATACTTCGTCTTGATGGCTTCGAAGATGTCGTTATGGAACCGCGCGCAATGCGGGCATGTCATCGACATATATTCGACGATGGTCACCTTGGCGTCCGGGTTGCCGATCGAAATGTCCGGAAGCGCACCCGGCTCCATCAGCTTGGCGACATCGACGGTGCTTTCGGCTGTCGGCAGCTTGACGTTGGCGGAGGTCGCAGCCGTCTTGATCGTGTCGACCGGTTCCACAGCGGTGGATTTTGCGACCTCGGTCGCGGTCGTGTCGGTCTTCTTGGCTTCCTTGTCTGTGCCGTCGCTGCATGCGGTCAGCATCGCGCCGAGACCGGCAATGGCAACGGCGGCCAGCAGGCGCATTGAAAGGGTCGTCAAAGGGATCGGCATGGTTGCTCCTCGATAAGGCATATGAAATTTCGATATACTGCGCTGCCAAAGGCCGCAAGTGGGCGGGCAAGCGCATGTGTTCAAACAATTGTGACTGGCAAATGGCTGAGCTCGGAGAATAGCCGAAGGATTTCCATTATTTGCGGCTGCCGATGACGGCGCGGCCGAGGCGGTCCAGCGCGGCCTTCAGCTTGTCGTTCTCGATTTCCGTGGTCATTTCGCTGAGCCGGATCGCTTCGGTTTTCGACAGCGGTCGCAGCTTGCGTCGGTGTTTGTGCAGCGGAGCCACCGGCTTCTGGACGATTCGAATCTGGCGGATGGCGGGGTAACCGAAGAAACCGTTGATGCGCTGGATCAATTCGCCCTGCGCATGCGTGAGAAACAGCGCGCGCGCCCCTTCGCAGGCAATCGTCAGCACACCCGGTTCGACGCCCGCACTTTCGCTGGTCAGATCAGCATTGCGCCGCGGCCATGTGATCTTTTCCGGGCGGGTGCAATCGGCAAAATCCGCACCGGCAATCTCGTCCCACGAGCCGATCAAGGCCGTGTTGATACCCGCCTTGCGCGCCAGCACAGGGTCAATAAGCCGATTGGCGACTTCCGAAATCTGGAAGGCACCTTTTCTCTGGAAAGTTGACATGAGGCTTTCAGCACTGGGCGAACATTGTTACTGCTTGAACCATAACCTTGATCAGGCTTGCCAGCAACCGATGAAACTTTCCCCCTTACCGCATCCCGACGCTTCCGAACTCCTCGGCTGGTATGATCGCCATCATCGCGAGTTGCCGTGGCGCGTCAGTCCCGTCATGCGCCGGAATGGCAAAGTCGCCGATCCCTATCACATCTGGATGTCGGAGGTGATGCTGCAGCAGACCACCGTGCAGGCGGTGAAAGCCTATTTCGAGAAGTTCCTGTCCCTTTGGCCGACGGTTGGCGATCTGGCCAGCGCCGACACCGAGGACGTGATGAAGGCCTGGGCCGGACTGGGCTATTATGCCCGCGCCCGAAACCTGAAGAAATGCGCCGAGGCAGTGGTGGCGCTGCACGATGGCGCGTTTCCGCAAACGGTGGAGGGGCTGCGGAGGCTGCCCGGCATCGGCGATTATACGTCTGCGGCGATCGCGGCGATCGCCTACGATATCAGGGCGCTGGTCATGGACGGCAATGTCGAGCGTGTCGTCTCGCGCCTGTTTTCGGTCCGCGAAGCGCTGCCCGGTGCCAAGCCGATCCTGAAGGCGTATCTGGAGACACTGACGCCGGCGGAACGTCCCGGCGATTTTGCCCAGGCGATGATGGATCTCGGCGCCACGATCTGCACGCCGCGAAGGCCGGCCTGTTCGCTCTGTCCATGGCGGGAAAGTTGTGTCGCCCTGCACCAGGACGATCCGGAAAATTTCCCGGTCAAGGAGGCGAAGAAGGAAAAGCCGGTGCGGCAGGGGGCTGCCTTCGTCGCTGTCGATGAAGGCCAGCGCGTGCTGCTGCGCAAACGGCCCGATACCGGGCTACTCGGCGCGATGACCGAAGTGCCGACGACAGGCTGGACCGCCAGCCGGGACGGGGAGACGGGCATCAATGCCGCCCCTTTTGCCGGCGACTGGAAGCCCACGGGCGCCATCACCCACGTATTCACCCATTTCGAACTCAGGTTGAGCGTCTACCGTGCCGATGTAGAAAGCGCTGGTGCCAAGCCCAATAACGGCTGGTGGGAGCCCGTCGCAAATCTTGATGGCGAAGCACTGCCGACCGTCATGAAAAAAGCAATTGCCGCCGCTATTCCGCATGCATTTCAAAGAATCAAAAGGAAATAATATGTCCGTTGAGATCCGCCACATTGTCTTCGATATCGGCAAGGTGCTCATTCATTACGATCCCGATCTTCCCTACAAGCGGATCATCCCCGACGACGAGGAGCGCAAATGGTTCTTCGAGAACGTCTGCACGCACGACTGGAACGTCGAGCAGGATCGCGGCCGCACCTGGCTTGAGGCGGAGGCGCTGTTGCTGGAAAAATTCCCTGACCGGGAAGAGCATATTCGCGCATTCCGCAAGTATTGGCATGAAATGGTGCCGCATCCCTATGAGCGCAGCGTAGCTCACCTGGAGCGGCTGATCGCCGAGGGCAAGGATGTGACGCTGCTGACAAATTTTGCCGACGACACGTTCGATCAGGCGCTGGAGATCTTTCCATTTCTCGCCAAGCCGCGCGGGGTCACGGTTTCGGCGCGTGTCCGGCTGATCAAGCCGGATGCGGAGATCTACCGGACGCACACCGAGGCCTTCGACCTCGATCCCGCGCACACGCTGTTCATCGACGACAGCCTGCCGAATATCGAAGCCGCCCGCGCTTTCGGCTGGCAAGCGATCCACTATGTCGGCGCCGACCAGCTCGATTCTGACCTCAAGACCTATGGACTGGCATGATGACTGAAACATTCGACCCCGCAAAACACCTGACCATTTTCCACGACGCCATCAACGCCCTCGATTACCAGACGATCGAGCGCTATTTCGCCGACGATGCCATCTATGTCTCCGGTGGCGTTGGCGGCCGGATAGATGGCCGCGATGCGATCATGATCGCCTTCCGCAAGTATTTCGACGCCTATCCCGATCAGGTCGCCGAGGACACGCTGGTCGAAAATGTCGGCCCGCTTGCGGCGCGTTCCGTGTGGAAGTTGAATGCCATCGACAGCCGCACCGGCCAGCCGATGGTGCGCACCGGCGAGGAAACGCTGACCTTCAATGCAGAGGGCAAGATCATCCGCATCGATGTGACGGATTATTGAGCGCAAGGCTTCCCCTCCCCACAAGGGGGAGGGGCTCAGGCCACAGCTAATGCTTCCTGCTTCGGAGTTCCGCTGCGATGGGTGTTTCGCGTTAAGTCCTCCCCCTTGTGGGGAGGATTTAGGAGGGGTCTTTTCCAGCGCACGCCAACTTTCTTGCTGCGTTGCAACATTTTGTATTAGACACTGGTTTTCAAAGCCTTTGGAATAGGATAGCAGTGTTCGTGACAGTTTTTTGAATTCCGCCTGGGGAGGGCCGGAGTTGACCAAGTGGGTATACAGTTTCGGTGGTGGCAAAGCCGAAGGCCGCGCCGATATGGCCGAGCTTCTGGGTGGCAAGGGCGCCAATCTGGCGGAGATGAGTTTTCTCGGCCTGCCGGTGCCGCCGGGCCTGACCATCGTCTCCGACGCGTGTACACATTACTACCTCCACAACAGGAATTTTCCCGACGGGCTGAAGGCGGCCGTCGTCGAAGGTCTGCAGAAGCTGGAACAGTTGAGCGGCCGCAAATTTGGCGGCAAGGCCAATCCGCTGCTGCTTGCCGTGCGGTCGGGTTCGCGTGTGTCGATGCCGGGCATGATGGACACCGTGCTCAATCTCGGCCTCAACGATCAGACCGTTGCAGCGCTTGCCGACGACACCGGCGATCCACGTTTCGCCTGGGATTCCTATCGCCGCTTCATCGAAATGTATGGCGGCGTCGTCATGGGACTCGGCCACGATATCTTCGAGGAAATTCTTGAGGATGAGAAGGCGCGCCTCGGTCGCGAGCTTGATACCGATATGACCGGCGAGGAATGGCAGGGCGTTGTCGGCCGCTACAAGGAAATGCTGGAGGAGGAGGTCGGCCAGACGTTCCCCGAAGATCCGATGTCCCAGCTGTGGGGTGCGATCGGCGCGATCTTCGCAAGCTGGACCAATCCGCGTGCGCTCTCCTACCGGCTGATGCACAACATCCCCGCAGACTGGGGAACCGCGGTCAACATCCAGGTGATGGTGTTCGGCAACCTCGGCAATTCGTCGGCAACCGGCGTGGCGTTTACCCGCAATCCCTCGACCGGCGTGCGCGAGCTTTATGGCGAGTTCCTCGTCAACGCCCAGGGAGAGGATGTGGTCGCCGGCATCAGGACCCCGCAGAGCATCACCGAGCGCGCCCGCATCGAGACCGGATCGGACCGGCCGTCGATGGAAAAGCTGATGCCGGAAGCCTTCGAGGCGTTCCTGGCAGTCTGCAACCGGCTGGAAAACCACTATCGTGATATGCTTGATCTCGAATTCACCATCGAGCGCGGCAAGTTGTGGATGCTGCAGGCCCGGTCCGGCAAGCGCACGGCCAAGGCCGCAATGCGGGTCGCTGTCGATATGGTCGAGGAAGGACTGATCACCGCGGCCGATGCGGTGGACAGGATCGACCCGTCGAGCCTCGACCAACTGCTGCACCCGACCATCGATCCGAGCGCCCGGCGCGACGTGATCGGCACCGGTCTGCCGGCATCGCCCGGTGCGGCCTCAGGCGAGATCGTGTTTACCTCAGAAGGCGCGATTGCCGCCGAGAAGGAAGGCCGCAAGGTCATTCTCGTACGCACCGAGACCAGCCCCGAGGATATCCATGGCATGCAGGCGGCGCAGGGCATCCTGACCACCCGTGGCGGCATGACCAGCCACGCCGCCGTGGTGGCGCGCGGCATGGGCCTGCCCTGTGTTTGCGGTGTCGGCTCGCTGCGCGTCGACATGCGCAACCGCGAGCTTGTTGCCCAAGGCGTAAAACTCCGGGAAGGCGATATCATCTCCATCGACGGCTCCTCCGGCCATGTGCTGAAGGGTTTCCAGCCGATGCTGCAGCCGGAGCTGTCGGGCGATTTCGAGCGCATCATGGGCTGGGCCGACCGCATTCGCCGCATGAAGGTGCGCACCAATGCCGAAACGCCGTCGGATGCTCGCGCCGCACGCGCCTTCGGGGCGGAGGGAATCGGGCTCTGCCGCACCGAGCATATGTTCTTCGAGGGCGGCCGCATCAACGTCATGCGCGAAATGATCCTGGCCGAGTCCGTCGAGGAGCGGCGGTCGGCGCTCAACCTGCTGCTGCCGATGCAGCGCGAGGATTTCGTCGAGCTTTTCGAGATCATGCACGGCACCCCCATCACCATCCGCCTGCTCGATCCGCCGCTGCATGAATTCCTGCCGAAATCCGAGGAGGAAATAGAAGAGGTCGCGGGCCGCATCGGCATGGCCTCGAGCCACCTGCGCGAGCGCATCGATGCATTGCACGAATTCAACCCGATGCTCGGCCATCGCGGCTGCCGGCTGCACATTTCCCATCCCGAGATCGTCGAGATGCAGGCGCGCGCCATCTTCGAGGCCGCCGTCATCGCTGCCCGCAAGACGGGCGAGGCGGTCGAACCGGAGATCATGGTGCCGGTGGTGGGCCTGAAGGCCGAGCTCGACTACGTCAAGGCGCGCATCGACGAGGTCGCCCGCTCGGTGATCGAGGAATCCGGCATGACCATCCACTATCTCGTCGGCACGATGATCGAGCTGCCGCGCGCCGCCCTTCGCGCCCATGTGATCGCCGAAGTGGCGGAGTTCTTCTCCTACGGCACCAACGACCTGACGCAGACCACCTTCGGCATGTCGCGCGACGATGCCTCGGCATTCCTGCCGACCTACATGCAGAAGGGCATCATCGAACGCGACCCGTTCGTCAATCTCGATTTCGATGGCGTCGGCGAGCTCATCAAGATCGCCGCCGAGCGCGGCCGCCGCACCCGTCCGGGCCTCAAACTCGGCATCTGCGGCGAGCATGGCGGCGATCCAAGCTCAATCGCTTTCTGCGAGGAAGCCGGCCTCGACTACGTCTCCTGCTCGCCCTTCCGCGTGCCGATCGCCAAGCTGGCGGCAGCACAGGCGACGATCCGGAATGAGAGGAAGCGGTGAGGGGCCCTTGCCTTAATCCTTCGCCCTCGGTCGCGCGATCCATATCCCCGCGAGGATGACGGCGCCGCCGATGGCCTGCGTTACCGAAACCGGCTCGTTTTGCAAAACCCAGGCGAAGCCGGCTGCGGCGATCGCCTCGATAAATATGACGAGCGAGGAGAATATTGTCGGCAGCCGGCCGAGCGCGATCGACAGCAGGCCCTGTCCACCCGCATGGCTGACAAAGGCGAGCGCGAAGAGCACGCCCCAGCCGAGCGCCGTATGCGGCAGGATATCCCCTTCGATCACAAGAGCCGCCGCAAGAAGTATGACGACCGTTACAAGGCTCATCTCGAAGGTCACGCGTGCGGCGCTGGTTTCCTTGCGGGCCGCGCCGACGGCGAGGAAATAGAGGCCGAAGAATACGCCGGTGCCGATGCCGAGCGCATCGCCGATCGCGTGGGCGGGATTGAGCGACATGCTCTGGTAGACGAGTGCGCCACCGCCGACCAGGCAGAGGCCGAGCCCGGCAAGCGTGGACTTCTCCGCCTTCTGCCGGAGGACCAGCCAGCCGAAGATCACCACCCAGAGCGGTGCCATGGTGGCAAAGAAGGTGGCGTTGGCAATCGTGGTCTTCATGATGGCGAGATGCCAGAGCAGCAGGTCGCCCGCAAAGAACAGGCCTGACAAGAAGACGGGCAGCGACCAGCTTCTGGTCTTGCCAGTCGGTGCCCCTTCTTCGGCGCGCATCCACATCCACAGGATCGGCAGCGCCAGGAACACACGCCAGAATGCGCTAGACAGCGGCCCGACATCCGCAAACCGTACCAGGCTCGGTGAAATGCTCATCGCGAAAGCCGCCCCGATCAACGCGGCGATACCGGCCAGAAATTCGATGCGATCGTGCGCAGATTGGGTTTGGGAGGGGAGGGAGGGGCTGGTATCGGACATCAGGGACCTACGCTTTAGCTTGCGCGACTGGCTCTAACGCGATCCGAACCCACAATGCAAGGGTGCGCCATACGATCGGTGGCCAGTTATGGTCGATGAGCAGTCCTGCAATCCGATAAGCTGTTCGTGCTGGAAAACACAAACGCTTGCTGGATCGCTGCCTCGCCCCCGTCCAGGCTTCAAGCTGGCGGCGGCACAGGCAACGCTCCGGAACGAGAAGAACCGGAAAGCATCCCCTGCCTTTCACCATGCTGAAACTGCGTGCTCAACGGGCGCGTTTTCAATCATGTTGCGTGTTCGTTACCGTAACGTACTTGTATTTTCCACCGACGAGTGTGCTCCTTCCTGCCGGGCTGTCTGTCCGGCGCTGGCGCGTCGTCTTGTGAGGTCGCGGTGCCGGATCGGCTGGCCTTATCGTTTGGAGAGGGATTTCGAATGTCGAAGAAACCGAGTGCTTTCAGATGGGCCTTTCTGGCCGCCTGTCTGGCTTTGCCGGGTGCCAGCATCGCCGACACCATGAGCTACGCCGATGCCGTGACTGTTCTTGCCAAGGATTGCGGCGCCGACATCAAGAAGCATTGTCGCGGCCTCAACCTGGGGAACGGGGCGATTCAGAACTGCCTTGAGCAGAAGGCGGCAAAGGTGTCGCCAACCTGCAACTCAACGCTTTCAAGCGTGTTGGCGTCGATCCAGCTGCGACAGACAGCCCAGATGTCTTACGCGAAGGTCTGCAGGCACGCCATCGGTCAGCGTTGCCGGGGCATGCGAGGAGATGGAAACATCCTTGGCTGCCTTATCAAGGCAACAAAGCACATAAGCGACGACTGCAATCAGACCATCACAGATGCAGGATGGCGGTGAACCATGGGCGGGATCGAGAACATGAAGAAAAGCACTCGGGGGTTACGCACACTGCTGGCACTGGCCATCCTTGCCGTTCCGGGCTTTGTCTCGGCGCAGGAAATCACCCATCGGCAAATGGTCACGACGCTCGGGCGGGTCGAGGGCGCAGCCCCCGTTATCGATGTGGCGTTGCTCGCTCAACAGGCATCGGACAATGTCGGAAAGGGTGTCTCCACGCTGCCGGACTGGAGCAGGCTGGCCAAGCTCTCGCAGTTGATCCTCGAGATCAATTTCGAAAACAACTCGATAGCAATCGAGCCAAATTCATACCGGGCGGTCGGGTTGATTGCCGATGCGATGCATCATCCCAACCTGTTTCGCTACAAGTTCCTGATCATCGGCCATACCAGTTCCACCGGCGACGCCAGGCACAATCTCAAGCTCAGCCAGCAGCGCGCCGATGCGATCAGGGTGGCGCTGGCGACGACATTCGCGGTTTCGCCAGATCGGCTTTTCGCCATCGGGGTCGGTGAGGAATGGCCGATCGATGCGGCACAACCCACCGCGGCGGTCAACAGGCGAGTCCAACTGATCAATCTGGGGCTCGTGAAGTAGTCGAGCTGATTGGAGGACCGGGTTGCGGTGCGCTCTGTAAAGTCAGCAGCGCCTGCAATCCGGCCAGTTGATAGCGCCAGAAATGGGCGAAGGCCTGCTGGATAGCGGCTGGTTTATCGTACTCGGTCAGGATGTCCGCGAGCATGTCGACAGTGCGGACAAAAAGCTTGTGCAGCACGAAAGCAAGTTCCGGGGACAGCGCTTGCTCGCCCCGGGTCCTGCTGATGTAGTCGGCGGCGAGTCGTTCCATTTCGCGCGCAATGAGATCTCGGAAGTGGGTAAAGCGGGTGCCTTCGGCGCCACGCAGCAGCACCAGGGTAACGTGGCGGTGTTCGACCCAGAACGACAGCAGCGCGCGAGCGTGGTCAGATCCCGCCGCATCCGCGCTTGTCCAGCTGTCCAGCTGTCCCAGCTCGCGAATGCGCGTGCGCAGCAGCTTCAAGAGCTGTCCGGCCAGTGCAGGGGTCACGATCTCGTCGAACAGTGCCTCCTTGTTGGCGAAATACTTGTAGATGTTGCTGGTGCTGGTTTCGGCGCGCTCGGCCACATCGGAGAGCTTGGCGATGGCATAGCCCTGGTCGGCGAAAATGGCGGCTGCTGCTGCGACGATGCGCTCGCGCACCTCCTGCTTCAGTCGTTGAGGCAAAGCAGCGTCTCCGTCAGGTCCGCCAGCCGATGTCGCCAGGGGGCTGCCATTTCCAGTTGGAATGCCAGCGAAAACAACAGCGCATCTTCGTCCCTCGCAGCCGCAAAGTGGCAACCGATGGGAAGCCCCTCGGCAGTCCAGTATAGGGGAACGGACATGGCTGGCCAGCCGGCGAGGGAGGCGACGACCGTGTAGCCCGCCAACTGTTGGGTGAACGCATTGGCTGCGTCGGCGTCTTCGTTCGGACCATGCATGCCGAGGGGGCAGGGGCCGAACGGCACAGTGGGGCTGAGAAGCACGTCATAGCCGGACATGGCCCGGTCGGCGGCGATTTCCGCAGCGGCAAACGCGCCCATCATCTCCGGCCAGTCGGCGGGCGAAAGCGTCTGCGCGCGCCGGACGATCTCGCTTGTATAGGGTTCGAGCAGCGAGGGATCGTAGGCTTGCCCCATCACCTGCTTGACGTGTTCCAGAATGCCTCCGATGGCAATTCCGGACAGGGCGAAGAAGGCCTTGCCGGTTGCCTCGGCGTCGATAGCCGGGCCTGCGATCTCGACCACGTCGTGGCCGAGTTGTTCGCACAATCGCATTGCGGTTTCGAATGCGCAGAGGGCGTCTTTTGAGGGCGGTCGTCCGAAACAATCGTTTCGGTAGGCACCGATGCGCAGTCGTTTGGGCGCCGTGCCGGCAAGTGCCGTCGCCGTTGGTAGAGGCGCATTGACGCCGGGTTGCTCCGTTGCCAAAAGCCAGTTTGCGCTGTCGCGCACCGAGCGGCTGACACAATGGTCACTGATCAGCCGCGCCGTCGGCATTTCGGCGGGAATACCCGAAAGGACCGTTCGCCCCCTGCTGGGCTTGAAACCGAACAGGCCGGCGAATGACGCTGGTCCGCGGATCGAGCCGCCGCCATCCGATGCGTGAGCGACTGGCACCATGCCCGAAGCCACGGCCGCGACAGCACCTCCGGAGGAGCCGCCGGGCGAGAGCGAAAGGTTCCACGGATTACGGGTTGCGCCGTTTACCAGGGTCTCGGTCGTTCCGAGCAATCCGAACTCGGATGTGGCGCTCTTGCCGAGAACAATGAGACCGGCAGCGTCCAGTGCTTCCGTGTATTGCGAGCCGGCTGGCGAGACCTGCCCATGGAACATCCGCGTGCCGAAGCCTGCTGCATGCCCCGGATAGGCCGTCAGGTCCTTGATCAAAGTAGGCACGCCGGCAAAAACGCCGTCTCGCGACGTATTGCGGGCACGCTCCCGCGCGAGGGCAAAATTCTCGGAAACCAGCGCGTTGATGCGCGGCTCCAGCTTTTCTATCCGCCGGATTGCGGCATCGACCAATTCCAGGGCGCTGACGTCTCCGCGGCGCACGAGCATTGCCTGCTCGGTGGCATCCATTTGCGCAAACGCATCGTGATCAACTGCCACCGCAGTCCGGGCTGACGTCGTCATCGCATTTCCTCCAATCGCGCTGAATAGAGAATTGTATATTCTCTATTCAGAGTCAAGACCACGATGGCGAATGTCGGGATGAGCATCCCGGCGGTTACAAGTCGTCATAAAGGGAGTGACGGGAGGGCCGCAGGTCCCACCGTCAAGATTAGAAGCGGAGGAGCTGGGCTGGCGAGCTCAATGCTGGCCGATCTTCTCCAGCACATCGACGAACGAATTTGCAAAATTGATGAGATGTTCGGCCTGGCCGTCAGCACCTTCCACCTTGGTTTCCGTACCGTCGTCGGACAGGAAAACGAAAGCCAGCCTTGGTTCGTCGACGCCGGCATAGGCAAGGCGCACAGCTGCGACGCGGCCCTTGCTGTCGGGGTCGGTGCCATGAGGCAGGTCGAACAGGAACTCGCCATCGAGCGGCAGGATCGCAGCGCGCACTGCGTCGGAAAAGACAGGATGGCTGTCCAGCAGCAATTCCAGGCTGAGCCCCACCTCGATGAACTCTACCGGTGCGGTATCGCCCTTCGTCTTGGAAGGCTTGGTGTGCCTGGCCTTTTCAACATGCTTTTCGGGTGCCCGCATAATCCTGTTCTCCAGTTCGTGCCCCCACTGGGGTAAGTGTAGGGTAAACCTAGGCAAATCTATGGCGAGCGGTGTCGCGCGATTGCGTTCCGGTGCTTGGGCCCGGCCCATGCGCGGCTCATGCAGCCCAGCGCATTCGGTGCGCCCGGAAAACGACGGGCGCGTGTGCTCGATGTTGCAGCCTCAACCGAGCTGCTTCGATGGTTGACACATTGTGGTTTTCCCACTCTTTTCGACCAAGGCCATTGCCCGCAACCGCCAGTCGGCGTATCCAAAAATGGTTTGCAAGTAGCCCTGTTCTGAGGTGCGAATGACGGTCCGCTATGAACGCCCTATTTCCCGTTCGGCTTATTTCGCACGCCGTCTGGCACTTCTCGCTTTCGCGATGTTCGTCCTGGGATGGGGCCTGCATCGTTTTGGGCCGCTGGAAACGCCCTCTTTCCTTGCCATCGCACTGGTTGCCGCGGGTCTCGCCGTTGTGGCGTTCTATCTGGCAATCGTCGGGCTGGCCATGTTGTGGAGAAAGGGCGCCAAGGGCGGCAAGGCAGCCGGGCAAGCGTTGTTGCTGGTCATCCTGCCGTTGGTTCCACTGGCGTTTGCAGCATCGAACTATGTGAACCTGCCGCCGATCTACGACATTAGCAGCGATCTCGCCGATCCTCCGCAATGGATCGAGGAGGTGAAGGCCGATCAGTCCTGGCTGGGCGAGCGCAAGCCGGAGACGGCAAAGGAACGTCAGGCGGAACAGAATGCCTATCGGACGATTTCCGGCCGGCGTTACGACGGTGCGCTCGATCGTGTCTACACCGCTGCCCTGAAAGTAGCTGACGCTATGGGCATTACCGTCACCGAACAACGCGGCGGGCCGGAGACTGCGCCTGCCGAGGCGCGGGTCGACAGCAAGAAAGCCGCCGATGAAGCCGTGCCGGATGCGCCCGAGAACGTCCCTGTTCCACTGCCACGCCCGGAATACGAAATGGGACAGCCCGTCACGGTTGGCGACGCCTTCATACAGGGCGTACATCGCTCACTGGTCTTCGGCTTCCGGCAGGACGTGGTGATCCGGATGCGGGAAGAGGCGGAAACCACACTCGTCGATATCCGTGTCGCATCGCGTTACGGGCAGCACGATCTTGGCAGCGGCGCGGCCTTCATCGAGAAGTACCTCCGGGCGCTGGATGCGGAATTGCTGGGCATCGCCGGGGACTGAGGCCAAACTTCGCCGGATGTGCGCGGTGTGAACGACGTCGCCGCGGCCGCAACGTCGTATATTCACAAACCGCGATCCCCTGAATCGCCTCAGGCCGGCTCGTAGATGCCGGCTAGCAGCGGCGGACCATCGGTGGTCACCGCGCCACGCCCCACCAGATCCTCGATATGTGCAAGCACCGAAAGCGCCGCTGCCCCATGCAGCCGCGGGTCTGTCTCGCGATAGATCACCTTGACCATGTCGGGTATCCGCCGGTCGCCGGCGCGGATGCGCTCCAGGATCGCCCGCTCGCGCATCCGGCGATGGGTGCGGATGCCGCGCATGAACGCCGGGGGATCCATCACCGGCCCGCCGTGGCCGGGAAAGAAAATGCGGTCGTCGCGCGCCAGCAGCACGTCGAGCGAAGCCATGTAATCGCTCATCGAGCCATCGGGCGGTGCGACGATCGAGGTCGCCCAGGCCATCACGTGGTCGGCGGAAAACACCACGCCGTCGTCATCGAGCGCGAAGGCGGCATGATTGGCGGCATGGCCGGGCGTCAACAGCGCTGTCAGGTTCCAGCCGTCGCCTTCCACTTTTTGCCCGTGCGCCAGCGCGATGTCGGGCATGAATTCGGTGTCGGAGCTTTCGGCGAACGGGTTGGTCTCGCCGTTGTGCAGTGGTCGCGCCGCCCGATGCGGCCCCTCGGCGACGATGATCGCGCCGGTCTCGGCTTTCAGGCGCCGGGCCAGTGGCGAGTGGTCGCGATGGGTATGGCTGACGGCGATATGGGTCAGTTCGCGACCCTTGAGCGCGGCCATCAGCGCCCGGAAATGGTCATCGTTTTCCGGCCCGGGATCGATCACGCAGACCGAGCGATTGCCGACAATGTAGGAATTGGTGCCGTAGAAGGTGAAGGCGGACGGGTTGTTGACAGTCAGCCGCTCGACCCCGGGCGCAACAGGGACGGCCTCGCCATAGGATGGCGAGAACTCCCTGTTGAAATCGGCATCGGCCATGTTCACTTGTACTCGATCTCGATGAAGGACATCAATTCTTCGCCACGATTGACGACATTGTGCGTCATGCCCGCTTCGCGCCGGTAGGCGGCGCCGCGCGCGATATCGACCTCGCGATTGCCAGCATCTTCCTCGATCAGCATTTTGCAATCGGTCATCGGTACGACGACATAGCCCCAGCCATGGGTGTGCACGCCGGTATCGGCGCCGGGCGAAAAATCCCAGCGCGTGATGCGCACCATGGCGTCATCAAGCAGCACGGTCGGTTCGGCGGGCGGACGGGCTTTGAATCCAGGCATATGTTTCTCCTCATGCGTTGGCCAGACCTTAGAAAAGTCTGCCGCCGCGTCCAGTCAAAACTTGAAATCGGTTGGACAATTCAGGTGAAGGATCGCCGCGCTGAAATGATCTTGCGGTTTTTTCGTTATGGGCGTTGCCCCGCCGGATACCTTTTGCTATGAGCGCTTCGCAATCCCACGCCGGAACCTCTCCACCGCATCCGGCAATCAGGCATTGGGGCGTCGCCAAGCGGTAAGGCACCGGTTTTTGGTACCGGCATTCCCAGGTTCGAATCCTGGCGCCCCAGCCATGACTTCTCTTTCAAGTCAAAAACGTCGAGATTTCCAGCATGTTCATTTTAGCTGGGAATCCCAAGTCAGACATTGTCTGACTCGACTGTCTGACCTGAAAAGGCTGCTCATCTTGATTGCCCTCACAGAAAGGGATCGAAAATGGGTGCAGTTCAATACGTCTTCAAACGCGGCGCAGTCTATTGGTGGCGCCGTCGTTTACCGAATGGAACCGAGTTTCGTGCTTTGGTGTCCACGGAAATCAGTTTGAACACGAAAAATTTGGACGAGGCAAAGCGGATCGCAGCGGAGCTGACGGTCACGAGCGAGAAGATAATACCTCTCCTGAGAGACAAGATGATATCGGAAGACCACGCAAGGCAGATACTCAAGAAGGTTGCGCTCGCCCACAGTGCCAAGCTCGACGCAGTCGCCGCCAACGAGATTGCCTATGGCGCTGACGTTGAGTCGTCACGAAGAGCGGATGTAGCCAGTGGATGGGCATACCGTCTGTTTGCGGCGCATGGCAAGAACGCCAATGTAGGAGAGCATGAGCTCCGTGCCATGCGGTCGAGCGGGCTTGACGACGATACCATATCTCAAGTCCAACAAACGATAGTGACACTCCGGCGTAAGGGTGCATTTTCTCCTGCGCCGGATAAAATCCTGACCCTGATGGAGGAGTTCGGGATCACTCCGACCAACGGTCATTTTCAGCACGCGCAGCAGCTTTACCTTCGTGGTATGGCGGCCGCGTTGATTGACACGGAGAGGCGTTGGACAGGGGTTCGGTTTGACGATGACGCTTTGCTACAGCAGGCTTATCTCGATCGAGCATCGTCTCCCGTGCCGTCTAATTCGAAGTCCACGAAGCAGCCGGTTGGTCTGCTGTCAGCCTCCCCCAATGAGTTGCCTGCCCCGCAACCAATCATGGATATGTCGGACCGGGTCGACGTGAAGATGACGCTGGATCAGGTGAAGACTTTCGATGACGATATCGAGGAAGAGGACGATGATGCAGTCGACGAGGATTTCCGCAGCCTCGTTGAGATTGTCGCCGAAGCGGCAGAAATCAATCTCGTCATGAAGGAATGGCGCAAGGACACATTCGATCAACATAATTCATTGGCAAGGCTGTTTGTACGTTTCGTCGGCCACGGCAATCCTCGTAAAATGCGTCAGACACACATCGCTCAATTTCGGGCGGCGCTGGTCAAATTCCCAAAGAACTACGGCAAGTCGCCAAAGGATTTTGCGCGAACTATTCCCGAAATCCTCGCTCGGGCGGCCGAGATGCCGAAAGAGAAGGTCGGATTGTCTGCTTCAACAATGAACCGCCATATGACGCAGATGGGCAACATTGTGAAAATCTGCGAGGCAGCGGGATACCCATTTGCCGACTTTGAAGGCGTAGAACGTCTGAGAACCCGGAAGAGGGGAAGCGCACGCAAGGAGCGTCCGGCTTTCGAAACGGCGGAGCTTCAAACGCTGTGCAGTCTTCCAATCTGGCACGGCTGCAAAAATGAGGAAAAGCGTTTGCTGGCCGGCAATCTTGTCATTCACGACGCGACCTATTGGGGGCCGCTCTTGGCCATGTACACGGGAAGCCGCAGAGAAGAATTCTGCGGCCTTCTGTTGTCGGAAGTTGAGACTTTCGAGGGTGTCCACTGCTTACGTTTGGAGAATAGCGCAATCCGTGACTTGAAGACCGAAGAGTCGCAGCGGCGCGTCCCGTTGCATACTGAACTCATCCGCTTGGGCTTCCTGGACTACGTGGAGGCTCTTCGCTCCGCTGGCCACATCTATCTGTTTCCCGAGTTGAAGGCCGCGGCCGAAGGTACGCCAATGGGGGATGTCTTCAGCGACGAGTGGGAGAAGATGCGCTCGGCAGCACTTCCCAATGCCAAGGCCGAAGGAAAGGTCCTGCATTCGATCCGCCACTGGTGCAACAATGCGATGAAGCAGGCGGGCGTGTCATTGGAAGTCAGAAGGGATATCATTGGTCATAGCAATGGTGACGACGTCAATGCTGGGCGCTATTCTGACCCCGCGTCATTGGAGTTGATGGCGTTGTCGTTGACGACATTGCCAACTCCAACCTCTCACCTGACCCCTTTTCCGGTCCGTCTATCCGAAGCAGTGACCAATCACATTCCAAGGCAATCCAGGAAACGAAAAGGCAGCTGATCGCGACACTGATTTCCCGATCGGGAAGTTTTGGTTGTTGGGTCACAAAACTTCCCGTACGGTAAGCGCTATGATCAAGTCGGCGGTTCAATTCGGCGCGCGGGTACGCGCGAAACGACGGGCATTGGGCTGGACGCAGGCCCAACTCGCCGAGCGATGTGGCACGGCCGAAAGGTTCATCGTCGAACTCGAAGGCGGCAAGCCGACCTGTCAGCTCGAACAATCGATCGTTGCAGCAAGAGTGGTCGGCATTGCACTCGGCGATACCAAGACCGCCCTATCCCCAATGATGGTGGCGAGGATGATTTTCCTGGGCACCCCCAGGATACTAATCGCGTTGCATGTTTACCCATTGGCTTGAGGCGCTCTGATCTGCGAAGCCACAACCGGTATCCAAAACGTGACTAAGGGACAGTCTGGTTTGAAGCAGAAATCATTTCCGTCATTATGGAAGTCACTGTGTGAAAGCGGCAATCGTTTGGACGGTGCCCGCAGGCTGACGTCGAGCATGCGGTCTCGGAGTGCAACGGCGCCGCACGCAAGTGCCTGATCGACCCGCTGCGGCGCAGTTCTTGATCGAAATTGTCGTTCGGTTAGCTGCCAAGCCAAGCTGAACCATCATTGACCAGAATCCTGGATGCACCCAGGTGCGGAAGCAAAAAAAGCGTCATCTTCAATTTTAAGTTAAATTAGCAAACATATAATTCCGCATACGAAACGAATATTTCTTTTACGCCATCCTGCTGAACATTCCCCCAAGAGAATCAGGGACTGACCTTCTGAAAATGAATTATATATAGAATATTCAGTATGTTGATATATGTCGGTTGTAACGCTCATGCGCCAGTTATGTCATTATTGTCTCACGGTTGATCGAGGTGATCACTGATGGAACAAGGAGTTTCCGAGTGCAGAAGAACACGCATAAGACGCAGGCGGCAGCCGCAACGACAGCCGAGTTGAAGGCATCGACAGCCGTAAGGGTGCCGAAGGCCCTCGAGGTCGAGCCTCCGCTGACACCGGAGCAGGAGCAGACGCTTGCGCACTGCGCCGAACGCATCAGGGCGCTCGGGCGCAAGTCTACGGAACAGACCTTTGAATATGGCGAGGAGCTTGCGATGGTGCAGGCCATTCTGCCGGACAAGAAGTTCGGCCATTGGCTGAAGACCAATGCCGGCATCAGCACCAAGGCCGCCAAAAACTATACCCGCGTCCATAAGGAGCTGTCGGGCTACCGGGAACGGCTGGAAAAGTCAGCCGTCGCCTCGACTGCCATGTTCGCGCTCCTGGGAGCCGACGATCAGGCGATCGAGGGCGTGCTCGATACCATCGAGACCGGTGAGCGGCTGACAGTGGCAAAGATCAAGACGATGGTCGGGGCAGAGACCAAGGCGGAAGCGCCTGCGGTCAATGTGCTTGACATGCCGGGTCGCGCCGGGTGCGTGAAGATCGCCGAGCAGCGGATGAAAGCCAATATCGGGCTGTTCTCCGATCTGCTTGCGAAGATTTTGGTCGCGGTCGAAGAAGCCGTCGCCAAGTACGACAGCGGCGAGCGTGTCACCAAGAGCGGGCTTGCCGAGGCGATCGAATTTGATGCTCGACATGCGAGCGATCTCTTCGGGCTCACCTTGGCCCCCCTCTATATGGACGCGGAACACCCCCGCGTGAACTGGAGCTCATCGCGCTATGGTCAGAGCTCGACATGGGGGCGCCTGCAGGCGGCACTGCATCAACTTGGAGGCTCTGGTGTTTGGCCGACCAATGCGGCGTTCAAGACCTGGATTGTCGATGAAGTGTATCCGCTTCTCAAGTTCGCGGTTCGCGGCGAACCAGTCGCAGGTGGGATGCCGATCGATGGCGAGGCGGTGGATACTGCCGCGGAAGCCGCGGCGATCCATGCCGCCGAACGGCAAGCCCTTGATATGAGCCGTGTCAGGATCGATCCGCCTGAGCCGCAGCCTGGCAATGTTGTCGAACTTCCCCAGCGGCAACAGGTCAGGATGGTGGCCGAAGCTCTGGAGGCCTGACTGGTTCAGGCACCTCACGGCGAACGCCGTATGTCACTCTCGATCAACGTCTTTGACCCCGCCTCGTGCGGGGTTTTTTGTTGCCGACGCGTCTGCCGTTAACCATGCCGGCGTTCTTGTTCCGGATACGTTCCTTTTGCAATTGCAACCTTGCCGCGTGTAAGCTATTTGATCATCACCGGAAGGCGATCGAAGCCGGACGGACGAAGCGGCCTCCGCCGGTGCTACCAACACCAGACGGAGGCCTGACCCGCAATCCTTCTTCTGAAAGGACCCAGGCTATGACGAGCCATAACTTCTCCTCTTCCCACCCGGAAGAGTATTCCCGTCTTTCTCCCCGGAAAACGTCCGATCGGTTCCGCTGCGATCCGGCAGGCTTCGGCGCAGCCGCGACCTGCGGCCATCCCGCTTGCCGTCTTGCAGCGCTCCATGCCGCTACCGCCTTGCCGCACCCGGCAGGCTGACCAGCAACCGTTCGCGCCAGTCGGCTTCGATCGTCGGATCAAGTTGCCCGATGGCAGCCGAAGCGGAATTCACTTCCGCGCTTCCGAGCGATCGTCCGCCGTGCAGAGCGCGGGACATCAAGGCGTTTCAAAGGAACCACCATGACCAAAAAAACCAAATGCGCATTTGGCGCCACGGCCCCGATCGACCTGAAGACGGTCAAGGCTCACCTCGACCAGCTTATCGATCACGCATTTGCCACCGCCCTGCCGATTGCCCGGATCGCCGAGCTGATGCGCGGTGACCCGCGTGACTATGCGCGCCTCGGCAATCTGCCGCCCGTCGCCGAAGGCCAGTTGCTGGAGCAGGCGATCACCGTTCTCGCGTCCGCCAATCCGGATGTCAGCGTGTTTGCCGATTGCCGGCTGCCGCTTGATCCGGATTTTGTCGAAAGGATCAGAACGATGCCGACTGAGCTCATCGGCAAGCTCAAGGCTGCGGCAAGCGGACAGACCCGGCATCACTATCGGCCCGATCTTCTGGTCATCAACGGCGAGAAGGGGACCGCGCATCTCATCGACATCAAGCGCAGCCTCGATTCCTATGACGCGGTCCGGATTGCGCACCTCCGGCGCCGCATGCTGGCGGCCGGGATCAGCCTTCCTGATCTGCTCGGTCAGGCCGGATCACAGGTGGTGCTCCGAGATATCCGCATCGCCGTTGTCAACATCGAAGGTGTCAGGCCGGACATCGACCGAGGCATCTGGTCGCTTGCGGAACTCGACCACCTGATCGGCGTGCCAGATGCAGCGGTGATGATCGTAGCGATACGGAAGACTTTTGCGCGGCGCGTCGCCGCGCAGTTCGCGGCAGCAAGGCAGGTGCTGATCGAAGATGCAGTCCGTGAGCGCGTCGCCGCACTACGCCGGCACAGCGGGACGACTGGTGGGGGTGCCTGCGGTCAACGACGCAGCCGTCCCGGCGAAATCACCATCGGGTTTGCCCGCCTTCCCGATGACGGCAGTTCGCGCTGACCTGGCATGCCGACCAGCTTCTCCATCCCACGATTTGTTGCGCAGCCGGTCGAGTAGCTCCCGGCATGCCAGGAGGCATCATGCCCAGAATCATCCAGCTCCATCCCTCAGCCCCAACGCGCAAACACCTGGCGCCAGCCGAAACGCGGCATTCCCGCAACGATCAGCGCGAAGCCATCGGCGTGGAAAACAATGCCGTCGCAATCGCGATGGCGATCGCCGGCGGTGCAAGGACAGAGGAAGGGGAACCGATCCTCGCGATCGAAAAGATCGTCGCCATCATCCTGCGTAGCTGCAAGCGCCTCGGCCGCCGGCCGTCGAGGATTCCTGCGTTGATCTCTGCCGATCTCGATCGGCATTGCAAGCAGGGCGATCCCACCGCGAGGATGCTGCGCGACTGGATCGACTGCAAATCGGGCTTTGAAGTTGCAGTCCCCGAAACCGATCGTCGCGCCATCAGTGCGTTTGCCGATGGGGAGGGCTGATTAATGACCACGATCACCGACCGTCTCACCCGCTATCTGCTTGCCCGCCTTCGCCGGCAGGCGATCCATGATCTCTATGAATGTGCCGCCGAGGCCGGTTTGCTTGAAAGCACCAACCGCGACAACCAGTCCGGTCTGATCTGGTCTCTGTCATCGACAACGCCAATCACGCTCTTGGGCGACGACATCGCCGATCGTGAACAGATTGCCCGGCTCCTTCGAGCGCCACGATCAACCCGGTCGCCCGCTGATGGGGAGATCAGCTTTGACGACGACCAACCGCGCTCGATGCCGAAGCGCCGTCGCGAACAGGAGGAGTGGGCTCGTGTATCACAGACAAGCAGGAGCACGCGCAAGCCGCCGCGGGAACCAGTCTCGACCGAACACGCTCTCCGTGCTGCTGCGACGGACAGAATGTGCGATCCCGGTCGCCATCGTGTTCTGCGGACACTGCGTTCCATGGTTCCGCCGCTGAACGTTGGCGATGTTGCGGCAGCACTGCTGCTGGCACGCGCCGTAGGCGAAAGTGTCGGCAGTCTGGAACAGCTATTCCAGACATTGCGGCAGCCGGATGCCATGGTCGTTGTCCGGGTGCCGATCGACGGGTTCGAGCAGCGCTTCGGCACCATGCTTGAAGCCGGGCTGATCTTGGGTTCGACGATGCCGCAAGCCGACGGCTTTGGCCACTATGCTCTGTCTGGAAGTTATCGTGATGTGCCTGCGAAATTGCCAAGGATGATCACCTTCGGTGGTCTCTCGCTGCGGCAGAAGAGTGAGCCTGTCGTACGCACAGCGCTTGCCAGGGCACGTTCATTCGCCGATGCACCGATCGTCGTTGCCGATGAAGGTGCTGGCAAACTTCCCGTGAGGATCACCGCTGCGGCCGATCTGGTCATCACGCTTGAGCATGTCGACCGGACTCTGATCGCCGAACTGCTGCAACTCTCCGCCGGCATTGCGCCGAAGGCAGCGTTTGCAGCAATGGCGCGCGTCGGCCTCGATCCGCGTGGTCTCGGTCTCGACGACCTGATGCTGGCAATCCGTCCCGGCCGCAGCGTCGATCGCATCGTCGACATCCTCAAGGCTATCGGCAAGGGTGGTGCGCGCGACACGGAGGACGAGGAAGAGGAGGTGAAGGAAACGAAGCCGGGCAAGGACAAGACTGGCAAGAATACCGCGAAGTCCGAGGTGCGGTTCGATGTGATGCCGCCAGAAGTGAACGCCGGGTCACCCAAGCCGGAACAGGGCGTGATCGTTCAGCGTGCGCCCGTGCTTGTCGAGACACTCAACGGCTATGGCGCGGCCGCGACTTGGGCACTCGATCTCAAGGCCGATCTCGCTCTCTGGCGCCAGGGTCAGCTCGACTGGTCGGAATTGAGTACAAGGCTGCTTCTCTCCGGGCCACCCGGCACAGGCAAGACCACGTTTGCCAAGGCGCTTCGCAATACACTCGGTGTGCCGTTGATCGCTACGTCGGTCGCCCATTGGCTCGAGCCTGGATATCTCGGAGACGTTCTCAAGGCGATGACCGCGGCGTTCGAGACCGCAAAGTCACATTCACCCTGTATCCTGTTCGTCGACGAGCTCGACAACATCGGTAGCCGCGGACGTTCAAGCCAGCACTCCGACTATTGGGATTCGCTCATCAACCGGATGCTTGAACTGCTCGATGGCTCCAACCGCCACGACGGCGTTGTCGTGGTCGGTGCGACCAATCACCCCGATCGCATCGACAGCGCGCTGCTGCGATCTGGTCGTCTTGAGAAGCATGTCGTCATTAGTCCTCCAGATACCGATGCATTGGTCGGTATCCTTGTCCATCATCTTGGCGGCGACCTCGATCATGTTTTGGCGAGCCGTCCGTCGCTGGAAGCCGCCGCGTTGGAAGCGATCGACTCCATTCATGCGGAACCGGATGCCGATCCAGCCGATGGCACCCGGTCAATCGGAGAAGCTCTGACCAAAGGAGAACGGGCATGCCAGTAACACCCCAAGATCGCCTGGATCATGCACAGGCTCTTCGCCCTCTGGCTCTGCTCGCCACAGGCTCGACGGGCGCCGACATCGAGCGGCTTGTCCGCGAAGCGCGGGCCAGGGCACGCCGCGAGCGGCGGTCGCTGACCTGGCAGGATATCGAACGGTCCATGACGGCCTCTGCACGACCGCCGCATGCGACGCTTGATTGGCAGATCGCTGTCCACGAGCTTGGCCATGCAGTTGTCTGTACCGTCCTTGGCATTGGCACCGTGTCGACGATCCGCATCGGTGGCCGCGGTGGACAGGTCGATACTGACCTCGACGTGACCGAGCTTCAGGACGAAGACGGTCTGATGAAACTTATCGCGGCGACGCTGGCCGGACGCGCCGCGGAGAAAATCGTGTTGGGAAAAGTCGGTATTGGGGCAGGCGGAACGGTCGACAGCGATCTGGCTCGCGCGACCCAGCTGGCGCTCGAAGCCGAAACATCGCTTGGACTGGGCGAGGAGATGCCGCTCCTTTATCGACCGCCGTCGAATGGTTCGGACATGCTGAACTATGACCCGAACCTCGCCCGTCGCGTCAACCGAAGGCTCGAGGCGGCCGAACAGATTGCACTCGGCATTCTCGAACGACACCGGGATATCATCCTGTCGTTCGCCAAGCGGCTTTGCGGTTGCCGCGTGATGGAAGGAATTGAAGTCCTTGAGGTGATTGTAGGTAGCGACGATGGTTCGACGGCGTCTGAAACTGCGATTCAGAAGTCTGAATGATCGTGTCGGCATTGCGGGCATTGGATTCTGATTTGCGATAATTCGATTCCGAACGGCCAACCCGCGATGCCAAAGCTGAAATCGGCGATTCCTTTGACGTTCACTCCGATTCCAGAAGCGCGTGGATCGATTCCAGAATCCGAAAGCGCGATTCCTGACGGGAAACTGGCGATCTTTGCGCGGTGCCGTCGGATGACGCGCCTGGAAGACCACAAGCGGGTGCTTGCGGATCGGTGCGAGACGCGGGGTGAGGCGTTCCAGGTCGGGATGCCTCTCCCGCACACCAGCGCGATCCGAGACAAGTTTCCGGCACATCGTCCTAAGTCATCTCAATTTACGCTGATGCGATTCCGAAATCTGAATTTGCGATTCAGGATGGCGTTTCCGCGGTTGCGAGGTTCGGAGTCGGGATTCTTCTGAAAACGCCGTTTGTCGCTTGCGGCCGGCCGATGCAGGCTTTGAGTAGCCAAGGCCGAGCACAGGAGGAACCCCATGGCCCGGAAATCTCGCAAGCAACGCAACGCCGAACAGCGCGAACGATCTGACAGAAACCGGACTGAGAATAAGGAGCGCGGCAGGCCGTCACGTGACGACATCGCTCGTGTTCTTCTTTGGCAGACGATCCATGGCTTCCAGACGAGATATCAATACCCGCGTGCGGCATTGGACACTCTTCGCAACCAGATTGTCGATGTACTGCAAGTGCAGGGCTTCGATGGCCGGGAATCTGAGGAGGTGTTCGAGGACCTCGTCGTCCGTTATGCCAAGGGAATAATGCCGTTCAGGATCAAACGGCATCTAGGATAGGTGGATTGCTGTCGGATACAAGGATTCGTGCTTCTGGTCTGGTTCAGGCGCTGATGCCGAATGACTGTAGGATCAATCTACCCAGTATCCGTGCCCATCGTGCAAACGATGTTTAATCATTCGTAAGGTATCTCCCCCCATTACTTCTGAAAACGGTGTTTGCCGAGGAATCGCGGATTACTGATGAAAAAGCGGAAATGATTTCCGCGTTCGCCGCATCATCCGGCTTGATGGCAGATGGAGAAGATAGCGAGCTTTCGGGCATCGCCGATGCCTCGTCTCCTGCGGAATGCAGCATTCGACGCCCCGGCGCCAATGACCGCATTTGGCCCAAAGCGGCCGCTCGCTTCTCGTTCCGGAAGAGAGGGTAGCAGGGGTTATTCGACGCCTTTGGTGTTTGGGGATATGCTTAGCGAGGCATGGCTCACATATTCGATGATGTTACCGTTACGTACTTGTAGCGTCGATGATATAATGTATTCCTAATACTTATAAGAGCAGTTGCAGGCGTCTTCAATCTTCCCGACGCGATCTGAGTGGCCAGCGTTGCCCTCTTCCAGTGATCCATCGGTTCCGCGATCCTATAATTCGCCTAGCGCATTCAACATCAGCAATGTGGGGGATCCAACTATGCCAGCCATTACACGAAGACTCTTTGCGTCCGGAATTGCCGTGCTGCCCGCGCTCCGCTTCAGTGCGGTGTGCGCCCAGAACGCCACACCCGAGGAAGCCCGCGCCATCGCCAAGGAAGCCTATATCTACGGCTTTCCGATGGTGGACAGCTATCGCATCCAGTACGCCTTTTTCGTAGCCAGCGGTAGTTCCCAATTCAAGGCGCCCATGAACCAGATTATGAGCATGGCGGGTCTCGCCACGCCGGCCGACACGGCGGTCCAGACGCCCAACTCGGATACGCTCTACTCGCTCATTGGGCTCGATCTGCGCGCCGAACCGTTCGTGCTCACTATTCCGCCGATCGAAAGGGATCGCTATTTCAGCGTCCAGCTCATCGATTGGTACACCTTCAACTTCGACTATATCGGCAGCCGCGCGACCGGCAACGACGGCGGCAGCTTCCTCATCGCCGGGCCGGGCTGGAAAGGCGACACGCCCGCAGGCATCAAGAAGGCCTTCCGCTCGGAGACCGAGTTTGTGTTCGCCAACTATCGTACGCAGCTATTCAGCCCAGACGATCTCGACAATGTGAAGAAAATCCAGGCCGGCTACAAGGTCGAGCCGCTCTCGGCGTTTCTCGGCCAGCCCGCGCCGGTCGCCGCGCCGGCGGTTGATTTCATCAAGCCGCTGACACCGGACGAAGAGAGGAAGTCGCCTGAGTTTTTCAGCATCCTGAATTTCATTCTGCAGTTCTGCCCGACCGATCCATCCGAGACGGAACTGATGGTGCGGTTCGCCAAGGTCGGGGTCGGCGCAGGGAAGACCTTCGACGCGAGCACGCTCTCGCCCGAAATGAAAACCGCCATCGAGCAGGGTATGGCCGACGCCTGGACGGAGCTCGATAATCTGCAGAAAGAGAAGATCGATACGGGGAAAGTGACCTTCGGCGAAATGTTCGGCACGCGGGCGTTTCTGAAGAACAACTACCTCTACCGCATGGCCGCCGCCGTGAACGGCATCTACGGCAATTCGGAGCAGGAAGCGATGTATCCGATTTATGCCGTTGACGCTGCGGGTCAGAAGCTCGACGGCGCCAACACGTACACCGTCCACTTCGCGTCTGGCCAGCTACCGCCGGTAAACGCATTCTGGTCGCTGACGATGTATGAGCTGCCGCAGAGCCTGCTCGTCGCCAATCCGATCAACCGCTATCTGATCAATTCGCCGATGCTGCCGCAATTGGTGAAGGACGCCGATGGCGGCGTTACGCTCTATGTCCAGAACGAGTCGCCGGGCAAGGAGAAGGAGCCGAACTGGCTGCCTGCGCCCAAAGTTCCGTTCATTGCTTTCCTGCGCCTCTATTGGCCGAAGGAAGAAGCGCTTGATGGCAAGTGGAAAGCGCCACCGATGACGAAGGCGCGGTAAGTGCGCTTCATGCATGGACCAAATATCGCCGCTCGACGGGGCGACGATATTGCAGCCGACGATATTACAGCCACGGTGAGCTGACTGATGATCCCAAGCCCCTAGCCCGCAACAAGGAGACCATCGTGAAACCGACAAAGCATCTCGCATTGATCGCACTGTTCGTAGCCGGTCTCGTGTCGTCAACTTTCGCAACTCTTGCGCACGCACAAACTGTCGAGACGGGCTTGGTGAAACTCGCTGACTCCAACATTGAATATTTTAGCCGAGGCGCAGGTGAAGCGATCGTATTGCTGCCAGGCGGGACGCTGACAGTGGGCTACTTGGACGGCCTCGCAGACGAATTGGCGAAGGCTGGCTATCGGGTGGTCGGCATCAACTTCCGCGGTTCAGGCAGGAGCACGGGTTCGAGCGAAGGCGTCACACTCCAGACGATGGCCGACGACGTGGCCGGAGTAATCAAGGCGCTGAATCTGGCGCCGGCTCATGTGGCTGGAAACGACTTCGGAAACCGCGTGGCTCGCATGCTTGCGGCGTCTCATCCCGATTTGACGCGCAGTGTCATCCTGTTAGCGGCGGGCGGCAAAATTCAGCCCAAGCCAGCGGCTTTCCTTGCGTTGGAGGTTATCTTTACTCCGACTTCTACCGATGCAGAGATTTTGGCGCAGATGCCATACTTCGTGTCCAACCCGGCCGACAGCGCTAAAATCTGGGCAATTTTCAAACTATCGCGCGCGCCGGGAGCCGCCAGCATCGAAAAGGCGGCTTCGGAATCCACGCCACTTTCGGCATGGTGGGCACCTCCTGGCGACACGAAATACCTGATCTTGCAGGGCGCGGAGGATCAGATCGCCCCTCCCGAAAACGGTGTCGAGCTCCAGAAGGAGCTGGGCGATCGGGCAACGCTGGTCAACGTGCAGGGCGCGGCTCATTTTCTTCCGCTAGAGCAGCCAGGGACGACTGCGGCTCACGTGATTGATTTCATTCGAGCACTGGGCAGTAAGCCTTGAGATTAGGCTACACGGTCGCAAACGCCCATTGCCTGAGCTAGATCACGGAGCTTGATCGTATCGAGACTGCGTGTTCCGGATTGATGCCATTGAACACCTAACACTTGGAGGATCCGATGAAAATGAACAGACGCGATTTCACGATAGGTTCTGTGCTTGCCGCAGGTCTTGCAGGTCTTGGATCGACCAGCGTCCAGGCTCAGGACGTGACGGCGGCGGACGCCCGCGCCATCGCCAAGGAAGCCTATATCTACGGCTTCCCGATGGTCGACAACTACCGCATCCAGCATGCCTATTTCCAGGACAGCAAGAATCCCGAGTACAAGGGACCCTGGAACACCCTCGTCAACATTCCGCGTGTCTACACACCGGCCGACACGGCGATCCAGACGCCCAACTCTGATACGCCCTACTCCTTCGCGGGCCTGGATCTGCGCGCCGAACCCTTCGTTCTCACCGTGCCGCCAATCGAGAAGGATCGCTATTTCAGCGTCCAGCTCATCGATTGGTACACGTTCAATTTCGATTACATCGGCAGTCGCGCGACCGGTAATGATGGCGGCAGCTACCTCGTCGCCGGGCCAGGTTGGAAGGGCGAGACGCCCGCCGGCGTCAAGGAAGTATTTCATTCGGAGACCCAGTTTGTGTTCCCCGCCTACCGCACGCAGCTTTTCAATCCGGCCGATCTCGACAATGTGAAGAAAGTCCAGGCCGGCTACAAGATAGAGCCTCTCTCGGCGTTTCTGGGCCAGCCCGCGCCGGCGCTCGCGCCCGCAATCGATTTCATCAAGCCGCTCTCGCCGGACGAAGAAAAGACGTCGCTCGAGTTTTTCAACATCCTGAACTTCGTCCTGCAGTTCACCCCGACGGTGCCTTCCGAGACCGAACTGATGGCGCGGTTCGCCAAGATCGGGGTCGGTGCAGGAAAAACCATAGACGTTGGCGCGCTCTCACCCGAAATCAAGGCGGCCTTCGAGGAGGGAGTGGCCGAAGCCTGGGCTGATCTCGCCGTCGTGAAGCAGAAGTTCGACACGGGCAAGGTGACCTCCGGCGACGTGTTCGGTACGCGAGCCTATTTGAAGAACAACTACCTCTATCGCATGGCGGCCGCCGTGCTCGGCATCTACGGCAATTCGAAACAGGAAGCGATGTATCCCGCGTATGCTGTCGACGCCGAGGGTCAAAAGCTCGACGGAGCGAACAAGTACAGCGTCCACTTTGCCCCGAACGAGCTACCGCCCGTCAACGCGTTCTGGTCGCTGACCATGTATGAGTTGCCGCAAAGCCTGCTCGTCGCCAATCCGATCGACCGCTATCTGCTCAACTCGCCGATGCTGCCGCAGTTCGTGAAAGACGCAGACGGCGGCCTGACGTTCTATGTCCAGAACGAGTCGCCGGGCAAAGACAAGGAGCCGAACTGGCTGCCTGCGCCCAAAGGCCCATTCCTCATTGCGCTGCGCCTCTATTGGCCAAAGGAAGCAGCGATCGACGGCACATGGAAGCAGCCGCCGATGACGAAGACACAGTGAACGCTCGGCGCGGCCATCGGAACTCGCGCTTCCTGAACTCGAAGCCTTCCGCCGATCGACGTGTTGACAGCGGTAGAACAGTTGGGCCTGCTTCAACCCACATGGCCGCTTCTGGCGCGAAGCGGAAATCATTTCCGTTGTGGAGCCGGAAGTTGGCCGACGGCTCATAGCTGAGGCACCTCAAAAGCGTCCACATCTGGTCTTGTGGCTACTCGACGATCTTCCAATAGGAATCTTTGCGGATCACCTGGCCATTCCGAAACGTATAAAGATCGCAACCCTGGACTTTCGTCTTTGTCCCGCTGAGCGACGTACCCATGAGGGTCCATCTCGATATCCCAGTTCCGGATGCTTCATCAACGAAGTGCTCAGCGTTGTTGTAGGTGACGTCAGGCAGACCCTGAAAGCGCGTCGCCAGCGCCTCTCGCACTTTGGTCTTGCCTTCGAAGCGAGAACCCCAGGGATCGCGTCCTCTTGGCATCTCCAATATGCAGTCTTCAGCGAAGTAAGTCATAAGAAGATCGAGATCGTGTGCGTTGAAGGCATTGCACAGATCTGTCAGTTGCCGACGCAAATCCATCACGGTCTCCATCAGTAGCGAAAGCGTTTGATGTTTCTAGCAGGTTTCTCTAAATGCATGAACCTACTCTTCCGCCCCGAATTGACGGAGAGCCCCACTTCGCGGTCGCTTATCTCGGCGACGATGATCCGGAAATCGTGGTGGTCGAACCGACCTACGGCCAATTCAGGTCTCCAAAACGTGTCGAAGTTCCACTCATTGCGTCTAGTCAGCCATTCCGACGACTACGGTTTCGAATTCGCCAAGCTTCGAGACCTACCTCTGACGGATCTAGCAGTTTCCACTGGTCGATGCTTGGCATCAGGATGATGAAATATCTACAGTGTTCAATGGCGCTATCGGTGTGCGCGACACGAGCAATCGCATGGTAGTTTATGAGTGACGTTCTGTAACGTTTGCGTTGACCGCGCTCATTCGCGAGGCGACACTCCTTCCTGTAGTGACACAGGAGGGAAAGTTGGACGAACCAGACCGTTGGCGACATATGCAGAGCGCGCCGAGGGACGGCAGTCGTATCCTCGTGACAATCCGTCCCTCCGAACAGGGGCCAGCCGCAGTTGACCTCGCGTACTGGTCGAATGGTGATCAATTCGGCGGAGAAGCCTGGCGGTCGTCTGATTCCGCGCCAGGCAGAATTATCGAATATGCCGAGCCAGAATTGAAGTGCTGGATGCCGATGCCTTCAGCCAATCTCCAGATATTGCCCTCCCCATGGGAGGGCGAAGATGCCAGCGAACTCGATGGGTCGGGAATTTAGGCGCTCACTTCCGGATAGCGCCGATAGCGGACGAGGAATGCCACAGAAAGCGAGCAAAGCCGAGCATTCACTGCTTATGAAATCAGTCTGCAAACGACTTGAACGTTCGCCTAGGGCGATGTCGAAACCACTTGGGTCAAGCCTCCCTCCATTTACATCCGAAATTAATACGGATATTGTGTATCCTTATTTCGTGGAGTCGCATGACGAGTGAGAATCAATGATCTTGAAAAGTCAGGTTGAGTGGGCGCTACACTGTTGCGCCATCCTCTCGGGTCTGCCCGAGGGCCGCTATCTGTCGACCAAGGCGCTCGCCGAACTGCACGGTCTGCCCAAGGAATATCTCTCGAAAGCGTTGCAGAGCCTGTCGCAAGCAGGGCTGGTTCATACGACACTCGGACCATCCGGTGGCTATCGTCTAGCAAAGAAGCCCGCTGAGGTGTCCTTCCTGGATATCGTCGAGGCCGTCGAAGGCAGCGGGCGAACGTTCGTGTGCAACAATATTCGCGCCAACAACCCATGTCGCCCCGAGGGCTACTGTGAAGTCGGCCCCTGCGCCGTCGCCCGCATCATGTGGGAGGCGGACGAAGCCTGGCGCAGCAAGCTGCGCAGCGTGACGCTCGCCGACTTGGGACAGGCTCTCAAGAAGGACATTCCGCCGCAAATCTGGAGTGGGACCTTCGAGTGGGTCCTAAAGCGCGCCGGATAGCGACTGAGTACCTGACGTCGCTGTCTGACCGCCGGGAGTCCCTGCTATCCAATGGATCAAACTCTGCACCGGCGGTGCGAAAGCAATGCCGTTCGCGGCGCACTGCCCGTAGACAACATCGATGACTTCATTTCTGGCGGGCGTGCGTTGGGTCGGGCTGGTTACCCTGAACTGAAGTTCAAGCTCGATCGCAATGGCGTCCACGCTCTTGAGGGCCACGATCGGTGCGGGATCCTGAACGATGCAGTAGCAGGTCTGTAATGCCGTCAGGATCACCTCATGGACGATTGACGGGCGATGTATAGCGGCGATCCGCAGCGGCAGGACTATGAGATGGGATTCGTCCGGGCGCGTCAGGTTTGTCAGCGCGATCTTAGCAAGGGCGCTGTTGGGAAGGACCACGATGTTGTGGGCTGGCGTGAGAACGTGAGTGGAGCGCCAGTTGTTTTCGACGACGCGGCCTTCCGTTCCATCAGCAAGCTGAATCCAGTCGCCGATGGAGAATGGTCGGCCTAGCGTCAGCGCGACACCGGAAAACAAGTCACCCAACGTGTTCTGCAGCGCGAGACCGATAATGATGGCGACCACACCTGATGTGGCGACCAAGGTACCGATCGGGGCGCCGAACACGAAGCCGACAATCGAAAGGGTGACACCAAGATAGACGGCGGCGACGATCAGGTCCTGGAAAAGCCTGGCCTCCTGAGGGCGGCGATCGAGGACGATATAGAGACGTACGAAACCGATGGTCGCCCAGGCCAGGTGAACCCACCAAAGTACGCGCGCTGACGTGCCGAGAAGACCGCCGCCGCTCGCGACACCGGCTCCGTAGACGCGATACGGTATGATGCCACTCAAGACCAAGACTATGGTCATCGCCGCGAAGAACAGGATCTGCACGATCAGCCGCGCTGTTGGCCTTTGGCGGCCTTGAAGATGCCAAACGATGATGCCAAGCACCCCCAGTATATTGACTGCGACAAGGGCAAGAAAGGTGGGGTAAGCGAGCATGGGACTGCCTCAGGGTGGAGTGGCGACAGAATGTGAAGGACCGGATGCGTGCGTTCGCGTCCGGTCCTTGATGTCTTCACTTCTTGATCGGAAATGTCAGCTCCTTCTGGTCGGTGTCGACCACGAAAACAGCGAGAAGCTTTGCGGGTTTGGTCTTGCTGCCGTTCGCGCTGACACCGTGGCGATCACCCGGCATTTCGGCAAAGTTCTCGCCAGCCTTGTAGACCTTGACGGGGCCGTCATTGACCTGGCTTCGGATCGAGCCTTCCAGAACCGTCGCATAGATGAACGCTGAGTCCGGATGGGTATGCGCTTCGGAAAAGCCGCTCGGTCCGTATTCGACCAGAACGCCCTTCATGCTTTTGCCAGGAACATTCGGCAACTCATGCTGGAACACCAGCGTGACCTTGGAAACGTTACCAGTCGCCGTGTCGTGGGCTGCGGCGATTCCAGGCAACAGGGCGCCGAATGCCAGCACCGACAGGATGGACTTCATCATCTCGATATTCCTTTCATGTGTTCACATGGTGTTTAGGATCATTTGCGTGGCGACGTGACGAACCACTGCTCGAACGTAATCTTGCCGAGGCGGGGATCGTTGTCGGAGACAAGCGAGCCATCATCGAGCCGCGCTCCGAAATAGCGGGCTTCCGGATCGACCTCGACCGTGCGCGCGTCGCCGATTGCTTTCAGGTAGCGGGCGACGAGATCGCTCAGACGCGAACGCTCCGGGCCCGCGATTTCGATCGTGCCATTGACGGGAGCAGCCAAAGCCACGTCGGCCATGGCATCGGCCACGTCGTCCGATGCGATCGGCTGGACGAAGGCGGGCGAAAGATGGACGTGATCGCCGACAGTGCCGGACTGGGCGATGCCGCCGAGGAATTCCATGAACTGGGTCGAATGAACGATCGTGTAAGGAATACCCGCATCCTTGATCAGCTTTTCCTGGGCCAGTTTGCCGCGGAAATAGCCGCTTTCCTGCAGGCGTTCGGTGCCGACGACGGAAAGCGCGATATGATGCTTAACGCCGGCGACCTTTTCCGCAGCCAGGAGATTGCGGCCGGACGTCTCGAAGAACTCGAGCACCGCCTTGTCTTCGAATGAGGGCGAATTTGCGAGATCGAGCACGACCTCGGTGCCTGCGAGCGCTTCGGCAAGACCCTCGCCAGTGATGGTGTTGACGCCCGTGTTTGGCGAAGCGGCAATCACCTCATGGCCCTTGGCACGCAGACGTTCGACAGTCTTTGAACCGATGAGGCCGGTTCCGCCGATAATGACGATTTTCATAATGTTTCTCCGTCGGTCGGCAGCCACGTTGCGACTGCGCAAAAAAATCAGATGCTGGGGTGTAGGATCGGGGGCTTAGTTTAGTCCTGCCTTGTCCAAGCCGTAAAGCTTGTCGGCAGAGCCGGGCACGGCCTTGAAGGCGATGCTGGCACGATTCCAGGCGTTGATTGTCATGATTGAGAAGGTCAGGTCCGAGACCTCCTTCTCCGAGAGCTGGCCGCGAACGCGCTCGTAAAGTTCGTCCGGAATGCCGCCTTGCGCCAGACTCGTGACGGCTTCCGTCCAAGCGAGTGCTGCGCGTTCGTGGGGAATGAAAAGCTTGGATTCACGCCAGATCGCGACATGGTAGAGACGAAGCTCGCTCTCGCCATGAATTTTGGCTTCCTTGACATGCATGTCGAGGCAGAACGCGCAGCCATTGATCTGGGAGGCACGGATGTTCACGAGATCGCGAATCTTCTGTTCGATCACGCTGTCCTTCATGGCCATGCTGAGGTCAGACAGCTTCTTGAAAAGTTCGGGGGATTGCTGGGCATAGTTGAGGCGCTGTGTCATTTCTCTCTCCTTCAATTAAGGATACATAACATCCTTATGGATATCAGATATCCTTAATAACTGGACAGTAAAGCGCTTTCCGTCTACGGTTGAGACATAAGGCCTATGTCAAAAAGTATGGGGAGGCGACAATGGACATCGTGTCAGCGTTGAGAACGTTCCTGCGGGTCGCCGAAACCCGCTCCTTCTCGGCGGCGGCTGCCGATCTCGGTTTGACCCAGCCAGCCGTCTCGCGACAGGTCTCCAGCCTTGAAGCGCATCTCAACCTGAGGCTTCTCCATCGTACGACCAGTGCGATCGCGCTGACGGCCGAGGGCGAGCGGACCATCCCAATGGCGTTGAAAGTGATCGAGGCGGTTGAGGCGCTGGGCGAAGGCAACTCCTCTGAAGGGCCGACAGTTTCGGGAAAAGTGAGGCTCAGCCTCCCTGCGCCGCTTGGGCTTTACATGAGCGAACGCATCAATGCGCTTCTAAGCGGCCATCCTGGCCTGTCGGTGGAGTTGATCTTCCGCGAGGAGGCGTCGGACATGGTCGAAGAAGGCATTGATCTTGAGGTGCGCCTCGGTCAGGTCAACGACAACAGCTTGATATGCCGCAGGATAGGTTGGACCACTGCCTACCTCGTTGCTGCGCCATCTTATCTGGAAACGCGGCGTGCACCCGAGACGCTTAGCGAAATCGGTTCCCACGATTGCATCTGCTATAGCCGCGCGGGCGACAAAAAAACATGGTCGTTTTCCAACGGCGCGGATGAAGAGCGCCTGCAGATATCGCCGCGTCTCATAGCAAACAATTCCGTCGCCGTTCATCGGGCTGCGCTTGCAGGAAGCGGCGTCGCCGTCCTCTCGCACATCCTTGTAGGTCCTGACATCCAGTGCGGACGGCTGGTCCAACTTATGCCGGATTTTCCTCCGACGCGATTGCCGATCAACGTCGTCTATCTCTCGCGCCGGAATATGCCATTGCGTGTCCGCACCGTTCTCGATTTCCTCGCGGAGGCGGTGCGCGATGATCCACTTATGGCCTCATTGGATGATGCTGAACAAATCCCACAGTGAGTGTGTGGATGTCCGCTTCGCGCCGCCAAATGCGGACGGTCGCCCTCCGAGAGGTTATGATGCTGGGTGGCCCTCCGATTGTGGGGCATCATCACAAATCTCATACCAGCTCGGCTTTTCCGAAGTGAATTCGTGAAACTGGTTCTTAAGGCCGATGTCTGTATCCAAAGCATTTGCCGCGATGGGGAAAGTCGCATCTTCGGAGAGGATTTCTCCAAGTGACGTTCCGCAAATCTTGCAGAAGCAGCGGCCATATTTGTAAGGGGCATCCGGCTTATAGGTCGCCACATTTTCCTTGCCTTGATGCCACTTCAGGTCGTCACGGTTCACAAAAACGATGGTGCTGGCCCCTGCCTTTCGGCATCGGGAACAGTGGCACGTCCCCATTATGGATGGCGCAGCCAACAGTTCAAATTTCACAGCACCACAACAGCAGCTGCCTTCAATCATAAAATATTCCTTTAAATTCTAAGTCATGCGGAACATTAAGTGAACATGCGGCGCGTTGCAAGGACTGCTTTGGGCCAATCGCGGGCAAATGTGGAAATCATTTCCGCGCGCCATAGGCGGACGTCCACGGGCCCGCGATAGACGACCGACTTTGGGCCGTGAGCGGAACGGCAGCTTTTGGCTCCGATAGACCAAGTGCGGACCCTCGATACGAGTCGGGTCGAGCCATACTTTTTTTGATGGCAAGGAGATCCCGGCTTGCGGTTTCTACGAGCCAGCTTTCTTGGGCCTGCCAAAAAGGTCACGCGTGGGCCCGACGACTTGGCCAAGGAGACAACAGGTTGAGGCCTCTCCAACCGCCTTGTCGTCCCCCTATCGGTGGAAGTTGTCGTGGCAAGCTTGAAGGATTGACACAAGCAGGCTGCACAATAGCCGGGTCATCTTACCGAACTTTGATCACAAGAAAAAGCGTAATTCAGATACGCTGGCGGGCCGGCCGAAAAGGAACCCCTGGCCATACTGACAGCCGAGCTCTTGAAGTGCGACGCGTTCCGAAATAGTTTCCACACCTTCGGCGACGACACGCTTTCCCAACGCATTTGCCATATCGATAATGGCCTTCACGATTGCCCGATCGGCGCTTGAGTGGGTCATCGCACGCACGAAGGAGCCATCGATCTTGATTTGGTCATAGGCAAACTGCTTCAGATGCACGAGGGAAGCAAAGCCGGTACCGAAATCATCAAATGCAACGATGAAGCCAGCCGCCCGTAGCGCCTCAAGCTGCGTCCCAATATCGCCGTCTTGCTCTGACAGCATCACACCTTCCGTGACCTCGATCTGGATACGCCGGGGCGACAGCCCTGCCGACCGGGTTGCGCCTAGGACTTCATCGACCAGACAAGGACTGCCTGGCAGTGCACTAAATTGTGACGATGAAACATTGATCGCGATGTGCCCGAAATCGAGCCCGGCCGCCTCCCACACCCTGGCCTGTACGATGGCGGTCTGGAGCACGTGATTGCCGATCCGCCTGGAAACTATGGGATCTTCGAGAGCCGCCGAAAAGGCCGTGGGACCGAATACCGATCCATCAGGCCTCCGCAGCCGCAACAGAGCCTCAAAGCCAATGCGCCGTCCCGTATCGAGCGCGACCTTCGGTTGATAATGGAGCATGAACAAGCCATTTGCGAGCGCCTCTTCCGCAAGCGCCAATGCGGCCTTGTCGGCTTTAGCGCGATCCAGTCGGCCCGTATCGATCCGCGAAAGCAAATACCGGTCTTCGAATTGCAGGAGGCGTTCCACAGCGCAGCGCGCCAGCCGATCCAGCAAGCCGCGCACGTCGGCCCCGAGGCGCCTCGGCACCCGATCGAGAACGCATAGCGAGCCGAGGCGAAGCCCCGGCTCGATCTCGAGCGGTACGCCAGCATAGAAGCGAATCCCGTCGCTTTTAGTTACGAAGGGGTTCTCGGCAAAGCGGACATCGCGAACGGCATCCGGCACGACGAAAGGTTTCGATGATCGAATTGTATAGTGGCAGAAGGCGTCTTCCCTGGCGGAGCCTTCCCCTTCGATGCCCCGCTTCGACTTGAACCATTGGCGTTCACTGTCAAGCAACGTGATCAGGCCGACCGGCGTACCGGCTGCGAGGCAAGCTGCATCGACCAGCGCGTCGAGCACAGGATCTGGGCTGATCAAATCGATGGACAGCTCACTCAGACGTTTCAGACGAGCCGATTCGTCCAGCGCAGGTTCCATGGGTTTGACCTTTGTCGCAAGAATCACTTCACGGTGAACACGCTGACGCATGCGGCTCCTCTACTTACCCTGTTGCGGCGTATCGCTGAGGCGATAGCCAACACCGCGGATCGTCTTTATGGCAGCACCACTGGCGGCATCGAGTTCTGCAAGCTTGCCGCGCAACCGGTTTATGTAGACGTCGATTGTCTTGTCGCGCGGGTCGTGCTCACGAAAGAGCGCCTGCCGTGCAATGCATGTCTTGGGACAATCCTCACCCGCACTGGCATGAAGGACCTGCAGTATTCTGCCCTCGAGTGCGGTCAGCGGCTGACTCGCGCCGTCACAGTGCATCGACAGGCGCCCGATGTCGCAATCAATATTGCCGATCCTGAAAGCGGCGTTCTGACGCAGAGGGCTGCGGCCCAACCGCGCCTCGTGCAGGCGATGCACGCGGGCGCGCAGTTCCTTTACGCTGAACGGCTTCATCACGTAGTCGTCTGCGCCGACGCTGATCGCATCCGCCCGGCTGTCGGCATCACCAGCACCTGAGATCATGATGATAGGGACGTCGGAGCGTGAGCGCACATCGCGAAGCAGTTCCAGCCCGCTCCCGTCTGTCAGGTTGATATCGATAAGGATGCAGTCATAAGCAGCGAGTTCATTCGATTGAATGAAGCGGTTCGCCTGTCTCACGGATGCAAGGCAGTCGAGCCGGTCGCGCGAATCCGACCAGTTTAGGCGCAACATTTCAACGACGTCTCGCTGATCTTCGATGATCATTATGTTCATGGCTTCTTCGATTGCTTGGTTGTTTGGCCCAAGCCTCCTTCCTGAGCGCCATAGAGCGCTGGTGGCATCGGGCGCGGTGCTGGCTGCACGTTCTCACTCTCCAATATGGTTTTTGGGGTGAGGCTTTCCAAGGTGGAAAACGGGGAGGTCATGCGCGCCAGCCGATTGACGAAGGCCGGATTCAGCTGTCTGACGAAACAGAGATGCAAGTGCCCGGGATCTCGCTGAACGACGATGCTGCCAACGACCACATCAAACCGTCCTAGAACAAGATAGAGATGATCTGGAACCTGCGAGTTCCCTATGCGCACTGTCGCTCCGCCCTCACTGATCTCAACAATGAGACAACGAATGATCCGCGCGTCACGCATCCATTTGCCGGTGAAGAGCAGATTGCAGAACAGCGTGACGCTGCGGCGGTACCATTTACGGCTGAAGTAGTCGGATTCGACACGACTGAGGTAGGTGGTTCTTTTTGTGGGCTTCAATGGGTTTACCTCGATGCTCGCCGAAATCCTATTCGCCGGCGGGAGGCAAGGGACGCGGCAGTTCGTGGCATCGATTAGACCGGCACACCATTAAGCGACCGCGGCGTCAAATTTAAAAAAGGTAAAATTTAGCGATCCCTCATGGATTAGGGCGCCCCTTAAGACTATCGAGAGGCTGAAATCAACGACGGCTAAGGACATGCAGACCATGCAACGGGAAAGCACAATCGCTGGCAAAGGCTTTCGCACCCTGGTGACCGGTTTCAGGCACTGTGCAACGGATCGGCTTTCCGCTGGATTGCTTGCTGGCGGCATCTCAGCTTTCGTCGTTGCCTGGCTCCCGACAAGTGCATGGTTCTGGGTCGTCGGCGCAACGCTGATCGTCGCCTGGCGCCTCCGTCAAGACGTGGCCCTGCCTCGCGACATTCGCCGAGCGTCGCACGATCTCCATCGGAACCGGGCCCTTCTCGAAATCGCCGGCAAGACCGCGAAGCTCGGCGGATGGGTGGTGCACCTGCCGGACCGGAGACTTGAATGGTCGGATGAGACGTGGGCGATCCACGAAAGAACTGGCGAAACAGTGACATTCGAAGAAGGGCTCGGCTATTTCGCACCAGAATGGCGAGGGGAGATCGTTCGGCAATTCGAATCCTGTGTGGCGACCGGTCTGGCCTTCGATACCGAGGTGGAGATAATTGCGGGTACGGGCCGGCGGAAATGGGTTCGCTCGATCGGGGTGGCGATTCGCGATGACATGGGGCGCATTTCCCGAATCCAGGGTGCCCTCCAGGATATCGATGAACGCAAGCGGTTGGAGAAGACCGCCGGTGATCTCGAACGGCGCTTCGCCGATTCAATGGAGAACATCAGCGATGCTTTCTTTCAGCTCGATACCAGCTGGCGTTTCACCTACCTCAATCATCAGGCCGAACGTCTGCTCGAGCGCTCCCGGTCGGCGCTTCTGGGCTGCCTAATCTGGCCGGAATTCCCAGAGGCCTCCTCGGGCATTGTCCGCCAGCATTACGAACGCGCCGTCCGCGAAGGCAGGACGGCCGACTTCGAAGTATTCTATGAGTCGCTCGACGCTTGGTTTTCGGTCACTGCCTATCCGGGGCCGACGGGGCTGACCGTCTATTTCCGTGACATAACGAAACGGCGAGCAGCGGACCAACAGTTGCACCTGCTGGAAATGGCCATCTCAAGAATCGAGGACTTCGTCATTATAACGACGGCCACATCGGAGCCTGGTCACGCGCATGCGATCGTTTACATCAATGACGCCTTCGTCAGGATCACGGGCTACTCCCAGGAAGATTCGATCGGACGTTCCCCCGGTCTTCTACAAGGCAACCGTACCGACATCGCCACAATCAAGAAGATGGATCGGGCGATCGCGCAGACGAAGCCGATCCATGTCGAACTTCTCAACTACACTAAGGACGGCCGTGAGTACTGGGCGGACATGAGCATCGCACCCATTGTCAATTCCGATGGAAAAGCGACCCATTACGTCGCGACTGGTCGTGACATAACAGAGAGAAAGAGAGCGGAGGAGAGACTGGCCGAAAGCGAGGAACGCTTCGCAATCGTCGCTAAGATGACGACGGATGCCATCTGGGACTGGGACATCGCGACCGGCCGCGTGCATTGGAACAGCAACATCGCGTCCGTCTTTGGACACAACGACGTACCGGTCGAGGATGGTTTTCGGGAATGGGAAGCCAAGCTTCACCCCGACGACCGCGCACGCGTCGTGTCAAGCGTGCTTACCGCAATTAATGGGCGAGCCGAAACGTGGCGCGAAGAATTTCGCTTCCGCCGCGGAGCGGGGACATATGCTGAGGTTCTGGATCAGGGTCACATCATCCGCAATTCCATAGGCAAGGCGACGCGCATGGTAGGCGGCGTCCGCGATATCACCGAGACTCGGCTCAACGAGGCAAAGCGACTGCAAGCACAGCGGCTTGAAGCGATCGGCCAATTGACGGGTGGCGTCGCCCATGATTTCAACAACCTCTTGACGGTCATCATCGGAACTGCAGAAACGCTGGTCGACGAGATTGCCGATCCGAGACTTTCCGCGCTGGCGCAGCTGAACCACAGGGCCTCGCGGCAAGGCGCCGCCCTTACCTGCCAACTTCTCACTTTCGCGGGACGGCAACCCCTCGAACCAGCGACCTTGAGTATCAACAGTTCCATACGGGACATGGAGGGATTGCTGTCTGCTGCACTTGGCGAAACGATCATCCTGGATCTTGAACTTGATCCGGCAGCAGGTCACGTAAGAGCGGATGCGGCGCAACTGGAAGCGTCTATCATGAACCTTTGCATCAATGCCCACGACGCAATGCCCAAGGGTGGCAAGGTGACAATTTCGACGGCGCGAAACGCCAACGATGCAGTGGTTAGAGTCTCGGACGAAGGCTTCGGTATGGACTCGGAGACGCGCGCGAAGGCCTTCGAGCCATTCTTCACCACGAAGCCCTTCGGCAAGGGTAGCGGCTTGGGACTCAGCGTGGTGTACGGTTTCGTGCGGCAATCTGGGGGGCGGATCGAAATTGCGTCGGAGCCAGAAAATGGAACCACCGTTTCCCTGTATTTTCCCCGACTGGCGCCCACGGATATTCCTGCTGAGACTTTCTCGAACGGAGTATTGGATGGTGGCAGTGAGCGCGTTCTCGTCGTCGAGGACGATCCAATGGTCGGTGAATTCGCCGCCGCAACACTCATTTCTCTCGGCTACTCCGTAACATCCGCGGCCGACGCATCGGAAGCGTTGCAGATACTGGAAACGGACGGTTCGTTCGATTTGGTTTTCTCGGATGTGGTCATGCCCGGTCCGATTGATGGCCGCGCCATGGCGAGCAAGATTGCGGCGCAGTATCCGAACCTCCCGGTCGTCCTGACCACCGGTTATGCCGATATCGAACGCATCAGTGCCACGTCGCGATTCCGGCCCCTTGCAAAGCCCTATACTCGACGGCAGGTTGCGGAAGCTTTGCGGGAGGCGATTGGCGCTTCGCGCGCAATCGATGAGCTCTTCATCGCTCATGGTCTAACGAAGAGGCGGCTCCACAGTACGGCACAGCTCAGCGTTAAGCCGTCGCCAGCGCGGCTATCCTTAATGGAGCCGATCCATCACGATCCTGAAACGGCAGTCAAAGAGTAGGAGGGAAGGGCAGCTTTCGGCACATGCAAGAGGAACGTCCGACGTCAGGAATGGGGCGCGTTCCGGACGTGGCTACCTTAGTAGGTATAAGGAAGCTGATCCACTGAACGGAAACCGGCGCGGGAGTTATGGAAGCCGCATACAGCGTCGGGAATCTACGATATTTTCAGCTACCGGCTACTTAGGTGGAAACCTTCTGAGAAACTCCGGAAGCTGGCCAGAGCAAGAAACCGAAATCCGGGCGTGGCGACTATGAGGGGAGAGTGCCAGGCAGCTTACAAGTCATTGGACCTGACGAGGACATCGCGTCTGGCGTGTCTGGATGTCGCATCAGAGGACACGACCCCGGTTTGTCACTTATCGAATTCAACGATAACGCCGGGCTTGACCATGCCCGCCAACTCTTCGACGTCCCAATTTGTCAGTCGGACACACCCGTGGGAACCAGCCTTATCGATTAGGGAGGGTTCGGGCGTTCCGTGAATACCGTAGGTCGGTTGCGATAGATCGATCCATTTCGAGCCGACAGGGTTGTTTGGCCCGCTCGGGAGAGTGAGCTTCTTCTTGTTCTTCCCCTGCTGGAAATTGATTTTGGGATTATACTCATACGTCGGGTTTCGAGCGACACCATTGACCTTGTGCTTGCCGGAAGGTGAGGGGTTGTCCTCGCTTCCAATCGTCGCTGGATACACGGCAAGAATGTCGCCGTTGTCGGCGTAAGCGAAAAGCTGCCCTACATTGCGCCGAACTTCAATCCTTTTCACGATGCCTGTGCGAGTGGCTCCGATCACAGCCACGGAAATAGTTTCGCCCGGAACAAATTTCGCTGACGGATTGAGGGCGTGAAGCAGATCAATATCCATGTGAAACCGCTCCGAGAGCTTTTCCGCAATGCTGGTATAGCCGAGATGCTTCATCTTGGCCTGTTCGGCATAATCTTTGGGGATTTGCTCGACGAGATCGTCCCCATCATCGGGCGCAATTATATACGGTCCGATGACGTGTTTGTCGTTGTTCAGGCGGGCGACGACTTCCGGATCGAGTTTTCCATCTACAGGAAGGTGCCGCATCGCTTCGAAGCCAGCAACCGCTTTACTCACGTTGTCGCCATAGAAGCCGTCAATTACGCCAGGTGATGCCCCAGCACGATCCAGCAAGACCTGCAAATGGATGATCGATGGATCGGGGACGGGCGGCTTCTGCTCGGTGTGTTCCGCAGCGATAGAGCCGATATCAATGTTGTTTATCGCGTCAGGCGACAGTTCTTGAGCATGAGCCCAACTGAAGAAGGTCAGCGCAAACAGTGAGGTGAGCACCAGTTTTTCCATCATGGCGATAGAAGACCTCAACCCATCAGATGTTCCGCGCCTGATAAGTAAATTATGCCCATAGTATGCGATGCCAACCGGAGTAGCGTGACGAACGCCGCCCGCCAGACTTATGCGACAACGCTGGCATGCCGCGTGGGGGCAGGACACCGGTTACCCATAGACTGACCTGCACCTATGTCTGCCTTTCGCAACAAATCATCTTAAAACAGTCAGTCCGCTTTCCACCCCTTCATCGCAATCTGCCGGCCGAAACTGAAGGGCAGCTCTGGGGTAAGCGGCACCGCAGTCCAAAGGAAATGGGGGCGCAAAGCGGAAATGATTACCGCTTCTGGCCCAAAGCAGCCATGGAGGATGCGCTTAGCCAAGGTCGGCTTCGCGCCCCCAAGTCGGTCATAGAGCCCGCGAAGCGGCAGCTCGAAAGCAGACAATGCAGTGGACTGGCGAGGCGGCATGTTTTTGCCAAGAAGCAGCCAAGACCTCGTGGCTCCTTTACGCCTGATCAGGGCCATGTGAAACCTTTGAGATGAGGCGTTTTCCTCGCGGCCAATGGTGGCCAAAGGAGAACTCAAATGGGTGTGGCACAATACGATCCTGCCGCACTGGGACGTCCGGCATGGACTGCCGGCCGAAAGGGGGGCGTTAAGAAGCCGCTGAAGCAGCGCCAGATTTGGGAGATTCGGTTCTTCCTGGATCGGGAAGGACGCATGAGAGATCGCGCATTGTTCGATCTAGCGATCGACAGCAAACTCCGAGGATGCGACCTTGTTAAGATCAAGATCGGAACCCTTGTCACAGGGCAGGAAATTCGAACCCGCGCCATGGTTGTCCAGCAAAAGACAGGACGTCCCGTGCAGTTCGAGATCACCGCCGACGTCAGGGCAAGCCTGCTGGCATGGCTTCGCAGAAGAGGTGGAAGTTGACAATCATGCCTTTTCAAGTCGAATCGACCAAGCTGGCCATCTCAGCACTCGCCAATATGCCCGACTGGTTGACGAGTGGGTGACAGCGATTGGTCTAAGACGCCAAGACTACGGCACGCATTCACTTCGACGTACGAAGGCCGCGATGATCTACAAGGCGACGGGAAATCTTCGTGCAATACAGATCTTGCTCGGACATACGAAGATCGAGAACACGGTCAGGTACCTGGGCGTGGACATTGAGGATGCTCTGGAACTCGCGGAGCACACAGAGATCTAGCAAAAGAGCGGGTCCGCCTATTTGGCAGGTGGGTATATTGCTTTCCAGTCGGTCTTCATATCGATGAGAACCCAACCGCGTTCTGGGGCTTCCGTCATCGCCTTGTCGAGTTTGCCGAAATGGGTATCCCTATCATAGGCGTATTCGCGTACAGCGTCTGTGTGATGAACGATGACGCCAAGGCGAAGGCCGTCACCAGCCGTGCTCCACCGCAGCATTTCATAGTCGCCGTCTGAATTGCCTGCCACGAAGATCGGCCGGCGGCCGATGATCGAATTGATCGCCACGGGCTTGCCGGTCTTGTCGTCGATGAAATCTACCTTCGGCTCACGCATTAGAACCGGCTTGTCGTCCTTCAACATATATTTCGTGACGATGCGGCTGCCAATCACCTGCTCGGGCGGAATGCCGTACATGCTCTCGGTCATCGGCCGCATGAATTCGACGCCGCCGCCCGAGACGATATAGGTCTTGAAGCCGTTGGCGCGGAGATAGTCGAGCAGTTCGCGCATTGGCAGATAGGTCAGTTCATTATAGTGCCTCTTGAAACGCGGATGTTCGGCGCTCGCAAACCAATCCCTTGTGATCGAGTTGAACTCTTCCGTCGTCATCCCGGCATGAGTTTCCATTATTACTTCGACGACGCCCTTCTCGCCAGTCGCCGCGAGTCCCTCAATGTCGCCAGCGAGGATGGATTTGAAAGGCTCGTTTTCCTTCCACTCGGGATGCTGCGGAGCCATGGCCTTGACCCGGTCGAGGGCGAAGGCGAGCTGAAAATAGATCGGATGCTCGGTCCAGAGCGTGCCGTCGTTGTCGAACACTGCAATGCGGTCTTCGGCAGGAACAAATGCGCTGCTGCCTTCAGTTGTCACATTTTTGACGAACGCCACAATAGAAGCCTTGGTCGCGCCATCGTTCCACGACGGCAGGATTTCTTGGCCCAAGGCCCCCAAAGGAGCGGTTACCAAGGCGAAGGCAATTGATATGATCAGCCATTTCAGAGTAAACCTGCACATCTAGGCCTCCCTCACCAACCGGACGCCCGAAGGCGTCCGTCGTGACGTTATTGTTCCAATGGGACGTCAGTCGTGTCCTGTCTTCATCTGTCGAACTTGCTGCATCACCTGTTCAAGATTGTAACTTGCCGGGTCTTGCATCGGCGGGAACTTGATGTAGGTCTCAAGATGTCTCAGCCATAACTGCTGGCCGATTGGGAGCATGTTCCAGTCATAGACATAGGCGGTCGACGGAGAGGCGATCGCGCCTCCCATACCGAAAAGTGTCTTGATTTGCTGACCGACTGAAGTCTCGAACGGATCACGCTTGATGTTGACGACCTGTGTCCAAGAGTAGGGTTGCACGCCAGCTATGAACCCGGCCGGATCATCGGACACCATGGCGAAGTACATTTTCCAGTTTTTATAGCGGACCGCAGACGGCTCCTTGCCGGAATAATAAAGGAATGAGTCCCGTGCCGACTTGTCGGACTTTCCTTCCAGGTATGCGCGCTGGTTTACGCCGTCGAGCGTAGTTTTTGCGAGGCCGGGATACTCGCCCTTCTCGAGCGTTTCCTTCAGTTCATTGCCCTTGGGACCACCGGCGATGTCGACTAATGTGGGCAACCAATCGAGCGCAGCGAACATGTCGTTCTTCACTGTTCCCGGTTCAATGTGGCCAGGCCAGCGTGCCACGAGCGGGGCTCGCATTCCGCCTTCCCAGGTACTCAGTTTTCCGCCCTTGAATGGCGTGGTGCCGCCGTCAGGAAAGGTGATAGTCTCTGCGCCGTTGTCGGTAGTGAAGACAACGATGGTATTGTCGAGTTCACCCATCTCCTCGAGCTTCTTCAACACGTAGCCAATGTTGTCGTCCATCTGCTTCATGCCGGCTTCGTTGACGCCCCAATCTTTGCCGCCTGGTTCCCCCACCATGTTCAGGTACTTGTCCGACAACACGGTGGTGATGTGCATGCGTGCCGGGTTGTACCAAACGAAGAAGGGCTTCTTGGTTTTCTCGGGGTCGTTCCTGTCGAGGAAATCTATGACTTTGGCCGAGATTTCTTCGTCGATCGTCTTGGAGCGATCGAGTGTAAGAGGCCCTTCGTCCTTGCATGTCTGATTTTCCGGCGTGCCGTCGGAGGATATGCAAGCGAGCATCGGTCGCGGAGGCGTCAGGCAAGTAGTGGTAGCCGGGTCTACTGCTGCTGGATCTTCTTTAAGCCCTGGTATCGGCGTGTTCCTGCAAGGCGGCGCCAGGGTCTGTTCGGTCGGCGTCTTGTTGAGGTCAGGGAAGCTCACGCCCTGCATGGCATCAAGGTGATAGAGATAACCCCAGAACTCCTGAAAGCCATGTGCGGTTGGCAAAGACTCCGTGTGGTCGCCGAGGTGGTTCTTGCCGAACTCCCCAGTGTTATAACCGAGATCGTGCAGGAAGCGAGCAAGGGTGGGTGTGCCTTTCCGAAGGTATGATGGGCTGCCGGGAATTTCCGGCAGGACCATCCCCACTCGCACGGGCTGCATGCCAGTTAGGAAGGCGGTACGACCAGCCGTGCAGCTTTGCTCGGCGTAATAGGTCATAAATTTCGCACCTTCTTTGCCTATGCGATCGATGTTGGGCGTTTCGCCCACCATCAGGCCCTGATGATAGATGCTGGGCTGCATCCAGCCAATATCATCGCCCATGATGAACAGGATGTTGGGTTTTTGTGTTTCCTGAGCGGCGGCCGGGCTAGCTCCGGCCAAGAGCGCTGCCGCAAACGTTGCCAATACGGCGCTGCAATTGCCAAATTTGTGCTTCATCTGCTTTCTCCCTCCATGTCGCCGAGAAAAAACCGGACGTGGGACGTGGCGGCAATCCGCCCAAACAGGTGTTCGGTTTGGCTCAATTGTGCTTGAAGTCTTTCGCACCCTCCTTTGTCACCGCAGTCAACGGAAAGAGGACGCGCCCCCGAAGTCGGTATGCGGGTCTCGTCGCGAGACCAGCGCATCGCCTCGATTATTTTTATGGGTTGAAGTCCACGCCCTAGGTTTAATATTAGGGTTATTTCATAAAAAGACTTGCTCTTCAAGATTGAAAGCCGCTGCCATTACGCGGTGAGAGTTCGGACAGGAGATTGCCTTCGGCACTAGCTTACCGGATTAATCGACAAACATTCGCAATTCAGTCCGTTTGGTAGCGGTTGGTATGTGCCACTCCACCCGATGAAGTATATATGTCTATTTGGATCATGGTGGCTCCAAGCTTTGCACCCGGTTTTTAGAAAATCGATCGGCGCATTTGGTTCCAACCGACGACCGCTCGTGGCGCGAAGCGGAAATCATTTCCGGTTCCGACACCGTGGCTTTTCAGTCCAACCTCGAGTCGCCTGGCGCTATCCCCAATCGATTGGACATATTTCGGCACTTGCTCAACGCAGAGCAGAAAATTGTCTGCTTGACTGTCTTACCTGACTGTCTTACCTGAATATCAGGCTTTCCGGATAGCAAAGCCTTTTCAGAGGCTTGAAAGAGGCCGATTTTCTTAGCTGGGAATCCTGGCGCCCCAGTCATCCTTAAGAAATATAACATTTTCAATAACTTACAGGGTGATGCGTGCCCCTGATCGTACCTCGTTGCGTACCTCAAGTCCTAAGCCTTCGTGGAGTACGTGCGGTGGCCCTGCGTCGCTATTGCAGGCATAGAGATGGGCAATTAGTGTCACCTCATCATGAGCAACCTATCGTATCAAATTCTTCCTAATCCGGACGACAACACCCATGAGGTGAGATTGTTCGTTGATGGCATAGACTGGATAGAAGCGGGTCACTTGGGTCTCGATCCACCTGACCTCGTCAGAGAGCTTACCAGAGAGCATCGAAACCACCTCACAATAGGCCGCTGCGGCTGCGGGGTCTTGGGATGCGATGATCTTGTCGTTGACGTTCAGAGGAAGTTGTACTCAGTGGAATGGTCGTGCCTCAATCGAAAGTCCGCGGTTTTCGATGCAGAGCATTTCGACAGCTTCGTCGCCACGCTGGTCAAAGACAACAGTTGGGAGCCGGTGGGACGAACCGTTGAGCGTCACCTCAACGAGATCTTCGCTGGCAGGAAGACTGGCGATGGTTACGCGTTCGACTGGAGCTCCACCAGAGTTGAGCCCAATGTCATGACCTTAAGCGTTACCAAGAACGGGCATCAGAAATTGCTTCAGTTCTCTTGGGATGGAGAAACTGTAGCCAGCGCTCTATCGCGCGGCCAGCAGTTCTTGCAAAAGCAGTTTAACGACTGACAGTCTCGATCAACGCATTGGCGCGTTGCCAAGTCGCTCCACGATCGGTAGCAGCGATGTTCAGGGAACAAAAATTGTGAGCCCCAATCTGATGTCAAGCCATCGCTCCTTCCCCTCCTCGGGCTCGATCATGTGACCACTGGAATTTATGGCGGCAGGCCTTCCGTTGTCATCGACAACACGCTGGATCGGCAATTTGACGTCGAGGCTCCGGACAAAGCCTGGGTCACAGACATCACCTACATCCGACCGGTGAAGGCTTCGCCTATCTGGCCGTCGTCATCGACCTCTATTCCCGCCGTGTCATCGGTTGGTCGCTGCGGAGCCGTCAGACCACCGATGTCGTGCTGCAGGCATTGCTGATGGCGGTGTGGCGGAGAAAGCCAAAGGAACAGGTGCTGGTCCATTCCGATCAAGGCTCACAATTCACCAGCATGGACTGGGCAGCGTTCCTGAAGCACCACAATCTGGTTCATTCGATGAGCCGACGCGGGAACTGCCACGACAATGCAGTTGCTGAAAGCTTCTTCAATCTGCTGAAGCGAGAGCGGATACGCCGAAAGGTCTACCGCTCAAGGGACGAAGCCAGGCAGGATGTGTTCGACTACATCGAGATGTTCTACAATCCGAAGCGCAAGCATGTCAGAAACGGAATGCTGTCGCCCGTCGAGTTCGAAAAGCGGCAGAAAACGTAACCTGAGGGTGTCTACGAAACTCGGGGCTATTCATCTCCGCAGAAACTCAGACTATTCTGCTCGTCTGATCCGCGATCGGTAGTTTGGGAAAATATGATGCTCCGTGAGCGGGGCGAGTTTATATCTGAGGGTTTGAATGGCTAGACCCAAACCGCTTCCTCAATTTAGGCGGCAGGATAGATGAACCGCCTTTTGGTTCGCATCATGGATTCATCTGTCAGCCGAGCACTCCCCGGTTCGTTCACGACCATTGCCTCGAACCACCTGAGAGCTTCGAATAGGAGGTGATCGTCATCGAGACCGAGTTCTCTCGTGCCAGTCCCATCTCGGGTGTCTCGCCCGGATCGGTGTTGCCACCCGGTTGCATTAAGGTCTCTGTGCAACGCTGCGAACTACAAGCGTTTTGCTATCCGGCCGGATCATCAGGAACGACGTCCGCTATTGGTGCGAAGCTGCCGTTAACAACTCCGACGTGGGAACATAGTCTTCGGACCGGCAGCGGAAATAAGATCCAGGCACGCGCATTGATCCCAGGTTCAGGGCTCGGGCCTGAGTCCACAGAGACTTGCAAATTCAGAGAAGTAACCGGCTCGGAAGCGGAAATCATTTCCGCTTCTTGGCACATATGTCCGCTTCGCGCCCGCATAATGGTCATCGAGCTACCGGTCGCTGTTGCTGCAAAGCGGACATGACGCAGTGACGATGCGGGTCGCGATTGCGCCGACAGCGGATACATGATCCAGGTGCGGCGCATTAGATTAGTGAGCGTTGGCGACCAAGCGCCAAAGATGGCTAGTGCGCGAATTCGATCTGCGGCGGTTTCCAGCGTCCGTCCAGCGCTTCGGCCTTGGGCAGGTAAAGTCTCATGACGGCATAGAAAGCTTCGCTCGGGGCGGGAAGCCAGTTCGCTTCCAATGACGATCCGGGGCTTTCGTGCTGCAGATAGAGGACGATATCTCCCTTGCCGTCTTTCTTGAGTTCGAGAAGCATCGCAGAGTTGATCAGGTAGCGATCGATAGGGTTGTCGACAAGCAACTGTTTTGGCCTGTCGTACATAGTCAGCGACCAGAACGCGTCGACCGGAGGAAGCGTCTCCGGCGTGAAGGTCAGGGTATATTTTCCCGTTACACCGTTGAGCGCCGCTTTCTTTGCGTCGAAAACATAGATGACATAGAGCGCTTCCTGCACAGAGTTGCCGTAGATTCCACCTTGCGCGGCGGCGGCACGAACCATGTACTGACCCTTCATGATCTCCGGCGTGCCGAACAGCTTGGATGAATCCGTCAGACGGCCGGCATTGTCACGAATTTCCTTCTCCGTCGCGACCGCCACCGCATTCATCAATGCCAGCCTATCGGGCGGCACATCCGCTCCCGGCCACTTCACGCCTTGCCGGATACCGAGCCTGGCGAGATTCTCCCGCTGCGCCTCGTCGCCCGGATAAGGGGGAGCGAAGGCAAGCAGGAAGGCGGCAATCGACCAATAATCGGAAACCATCCTTTCGTCAGAGATCGGCGGCCAATCGGCCGACGGTGGAGCCGCGGGCGCTTGGCCGCCGGCATAGGCCGAGAGGGGCGTGGCCTTGTAGCCTGCCTGAATTGCCTTCACTTTGTCGAGATCGGCAGCGGAGAAGAGCTGCGTCCTGACGATGCCGATGGCGAGCGCGGTCGGCATTTCGATGACGCGCTTGATGCCCTTCGGCACACTGCCCTTCCAGCCGGGGCCGGTGATCAGGAAATCGCCGCCTTCATTGCCGTCGACGCGCGTCCCCGGATAGTCGACATTGTTGGTATAGAGGTCGATCAATTGCAGCGAGTAGTAACGTTCCTTTTCAATCGACGGCATCGTCACGACGACGGGTTCCGCCCTGAGATCGAAGACAATGAAGGAATAGGGCGTGTCCGAATTCGGCGTGATAATAGCCGTGTCCTCGGGCGCATAGACCCGAGCAATGCTGGCCATCGTGTTGAAGGGGCCCTTGTACTGGCTGCCGCCCGGCTCCAACGCGTATTGATACATGGTGAGGTAGTTCTTCACCATCGGATAGGTGTAGATGTAAGCCTCGCGGGCTGCTGCTTTGATGTCATCCTGCGCGGTGGCCGGAAACGGCGACGATGCGATCAGGGCAGCGGAGCCCGCCAGAAAGGTCCGGCGCTTCATTTCAGCTCCTCCGCAACAGGAAACTTCCAGCTTCCATCGAGAATGTTCGCCTCGGGCCGATACAGACGGACCATGTAGTTCCATCCCTCCGGTGTAGGCAGGCAGTTGGCAATCTTGCCATCGCAGCCGCCGAACTGGACGGTCACGCCACCGTCGGCGTCCTTGGCGGCGGTGAGATTGTTGATCGTGTAGGCATTCAACGTGTTCGGTTCGTAAAGTCCCTTGGCGTTGTAGATACTGATTGACCAGAAGCCCTTGACCGGCACATCGGCGACCCTGACGCCGTATACGGTCTTGCCGTCGTTCTTGGCCACCGTGCGGTTCAGGTACAAGGCGTCCTCTTCAGGGTTACCGCCCCAAGCAATGGCCGAGCCGATGAAATGACGAACTGGATCGACCTGATCCTTGGCTCCGAACATGCCCCGCGTATCCGGCAGCGGCTCGCCCAGTTGCAGGATGATTGCGCGGGTCTTGTCGCGGCTGGCGCTATCCCAGTCGGGGATCTCGAACTCGCCGGGGCCACCAGGCTGTTCCGCGGTGATCTTGTCCTGCAACTCGTGCACGGCCGTCATGTCCTTGGGGTCCTCCGGATTGACAAGGATGCGGATGCCCGGAAAGACATAGCGCGTTCCGATCTCCTCACGGGTGAAGGTGTAGGTGCCGGGCTTATAATAGACGCCATGGGTATAATGATTCTGATCAAAGACCTGCATCGACATGAACCGCCCACCGGTCTCTGGCAGCGTGACCGTCACCGGCCCGGCATCAAGATCGAACACGGCTGAGGAGTAGAGTGTGTCGCGGTTCATACGGATGATGGCCTGCTTGTCCAGCGGCGTCATCTCGCGGTCGTGGCCGAACTTGCCGAAGCGGCCGCGGGCAGCCACGGCCGAAAAATACAGGTCGCTCTCGGCGCGGACAAAATTGTCGCTGTTGACCTGAACCGGTTCGGCTGCGGCTGCATGCGCGGCAAAAAGCGCTGCGATGGCGATCGTCGACACATTCAATCTGGCAATAGACATTGAAAGTCCTCCAAGGTTGGACACTAAAGCCTCACAGTTAGGCAAACGAACGGTGGCGTGTTTCTGTCGAAAGCGAGCCGCCGGTTTTCGGAGAAATTTGAAGAACAGGCGTCAAAGCTGGAGGCCGCTATCCCAAAGTTCCACCGCCTGCTTCAGAAGCGCCCGACAAGGCCGAAAATCGGACCTTTCTGCACCACGTCGAAGACAAAGTCGTCCTTGCTGTAGTCGACGCCGAGTGAACGGTAGCCGGCAACGGCCGAGATCGTTTCATTGAACTCGTAGCCGACGCCGGCGGCGACATCCCAGTCAAGATCGGCCTGGCCGGCACCGAGCAGCCCCCAGGCGCTGAGATAGACGTTGCCCGTCATGAAATAGCGCCCGCGAAAACCGCCCATTGCATCCACCCATGTGGCGCTATCCCGGCCCGAAGCGCCGTCCAGCAGACCGCCGGAGAAGGAGATTTCCGTACTGGCATGCCAGAGGCGCGCGCCTGCCACGACATCGAGATTGCTGCGCCCGTCCTGGAAAATGGCATAACCCGCACCGGCAAGTCCGGCGAACGTCTGAGACGTCACATCGACACGGCCCGCGACGATGCCGAGCGGTGTGGCTCCCCCGGACGATACCTTGGTATAAATTACATCGCCAAAGACGCTGAAGCGGTCGTAACGCGCTTCGCCGACAGCCATGAAACCGAAGTCGAGATCTTTAAGGATATCGCTGAAGTCGGATTGGAGATGTATCGCGGGCAGACCGAATTGCCCGACGTCGCCCGAGACGCCGGCGCCCCAGAAGTAAGGGCTCACGGCGAACGTCCAGCCGCCATCTTCAGCCGGCTTGGCCTCGGGAACGATGAAGGGCTGCTGGAGATCGGCGGCCCTTGCGGATGAACCCGCGACAACGCCGGACAGTAATGCGACTGCAACTATTGCATGAGCTTTCATCAACTGGACTCGCTGCCATCAGATATCAATCCCGGTCCGCGCGCATTCGCCGCGGAAACCGTCCAACGAGATTGTCAGTCCGAGACCAAGCCTTTCTGACCGGGATCAACACTTGCGGGTCACCGCCGCCAATCATCATCGGTGGCGACGAGATTGCATATTGGATAGGGCAGGATTGTCTGAATCCGGACAATCTGCAAAATATTAGATTGCCACATCAAGAATCCGGTCGAGCGGGTTGTCTTTGTGCGGTCATGACGGAACTGTGCGTATACTTGGCTGTCTTGTAACGGATCTGCCAAAGATATGTCGTGGGAATTCTGAAAATATGGAGGAGCGATGTTGGATTTGACGCGGGAGAAGGCCGAGCAAATCATGCGCGCGGGCACCTGGCTCGGGAACATGACTGAGCCATTCCGGACGGAGTTGATGCGCAATGCTCGGCTGCAGCGCTTCGCTCCCGATCAGATCATTTACCGTTATGGTGATCCGACCGGCGGGATGTACGGGCTTGTCGCTGGCTCGCTGACGATCAATTCCGCGCCACCTGACGCGGTTCCTCGTCTGATCCATCTCGGGATTCCTGGTGCATGGACGGGAGAAGGCCCGTTCCTAACCGGCCAGCCACGCCGGATCGAACTACGGACCCTTGGCGACTCCTGGATGATGCATGTGCCGCTCGATGCCTTGGAGCAGATGGCGACTCGCGATCCCAACGTATTGCGTGCCGTGGGACTGAACACCGTTTTCACCGTCGATGCTCTCATTCGCATCGTTCATGACTTGCAGAAGCGCAACGTCGGTCGGAGAATTGCCTCTGTCCTCCAACGGGCTGGCTGGCTCGGCGACGTGCCCATTCCATTGTCGCAAAGCGAACTTGGCGTCATGGCGAATGCGTCGCGGCAGCAGGTCAACATGGCCATGCGGCGCTTTGCTGCCGCCGGTTGGGTGGATTACACCTATCGATCGGTCACAGTCACCAACCCCCAGGCGCTGGGGCAGTTTTCTGAAGGCGACGGAACTGAGTAAGGAGCAGCGGAAAACTGGACCCGGGTTTGTGTGAGGGCTTTGAAGATTGGGTCAGCAGCCGAATGACATTTTTCAATGTTCCTGCGGCTGATCGCCGGCAGTCCGCTTCCGGCCCCATGGCGGACATGCTGGCCTGCCGCCTGCGTCCGCCGCAGTACGCTCCTGACGCGGGCAAGCACTTCGCGCAGATTGAACGGTTTGGAAATGTAGTCGTCTGCACTAACCTCCAGTCCGATTATGCGATCCATGTCGTCCGTTCGTCCGGCGACAATGATGATCGCGGTCTTGGAAAAGGCCCGGATATGGCGCCAGCGTCAAACCGTCATCATGGGGCAAGCCGAGATCGAGCAGGATGAGGTCGATTGAATCCGAGAATTTCTGGCGAACCTGCGTGGCATTTTCGGCCATGCTGACGCGGTAGCCATTCGTCTGGATCTGCGCCGCAAACTTCTCAGCGCTTCAGCATCGCGCATGCCGTACAGCTGGCATGACAGCTTGGCGCGACATCACCTTGTCGGCTACCGCTCGGCATTCCCCGGCCGACTTTTCTACGGTTGGTATGATCGCTTTCTGGCCTACGGGGTCGAAGACCTGGAGGGCCGGACATCCGCGCAGTCGCGGGTGCCTTCCCCCTATGCCTGCATCGTTTCGCGCATCGCGGTGCGCCCACGGGCAAGAGGCAAGCCGAGCGTAACGAGAACGAGTGCCGCCGTAGCGATCTTCAGGTCACTGGGCTGGAGGCCGAGCGAGAGCGCCAGCGAGAGGAGCTGATAGTAGACGATGGCGCCGACCACGGGCGCCAGCAACTGCCTCAGAACGGTGCGCCGGCCGGTCAGGGTTTCGCCGATCACCAACGAGGCGAGGCCGTTGATCAGGATGCCGGCGCCCATGCCGACATCGGCATAGCCCTGCAACTGTACGACCAGAGTTCCGCCAAGCGCGGTGAGGCCTGATGCGATGCCGAGGCCGGCAATCGTGTAGGTCCACGGATTGATGCCGAGCGAGGGCGCGAGTTCCGGATTGATGCCGATGACGCGCATGGCCGCACCGGACCGGGTCATCAGATACCAGCGCAGGGCCAGGAAGGCGGCACTGAGAATGATGGCAAACGTCACGATCTGCAGGCCGACATTGGTCAATATGTCGGGATTGATCCGGGCGAAGATGTTGTCGGCGCCGAAGAGCGCCACGTTGGAGCGCCCCAGCACCCGCATATTGATGCTGTAGAGGCCGGTAAAGACCAGAATACCAGAAAGCAACGGGTTGATGCGAAAGCGCAGATGGATCAGCGCTGTCGCAGCGCCGGCCGCAACGCCCGTCAGCGCGCCGGCGACGGTCGCGAGCAGCGGCGTATGGCCGGCGAGGAGGAATGCCGCGCAGACGGAGCCGCCCAACGGGAATGCACCCTCGCTGGTCAGGTCGGGAAAGCTTAGCAGCCGGAACGGGATCATGATGCCGAGCGCCACGAAGGCATAGATGAGGCTTTGCGACAGCGTCACCGGCACCAGGTTCAGGAATGCGTGGATGAGATCCATCGGTCAGCTTCCCAACAACATGCGATCGTTCTCGATCTTGAATTTGTCCACAAGGTCTGCGGGGGTCAGCGAGGACTTCTCGATGCCATGGATGTCGTCGCGCACGCGGCCCGCATCCATCATCACCAGCCGGTTGCCGGTCTCGATCGCCTGGCGCATGTTGTGCGTTACCATCAGCGTCGTCAGCGCCTGTTCAGCGACGAGGCGGCGCGTCATGGTCATGACGAGATCGGCGGTGCGCGGGTCAAGTGCGGCCGTATGCTCGTCTAGCAGCAACAGCGACGGCTTGGAAAGGGAGGCCATGACCAGCGAGAGCGCCTGACGCTGGCCGCCCGAGAGCTGGGCCACGGGCGTTGACAGGCGGTTCTCCATGCCGAGTTCCAGGCCAGCCAGCATATCGCGATAGCGCTTGCGGCCGCCGGCGCTCAGGAGAAAGCCGAAGCCGTGGCCCTTGCCGCGCCGTTCGGCAAGCGCGAGGTTCTCCTCCATCGTCATTGCCGCCGCCGTGCCGATCATCGGATCCTGGAACACACGGGCGATCATGCCGGCCCGGCGATGGGCCGGCAGACGGGTGATGTCGCGCCCATCGAACGAAAGCGTGCCGGTATCCGGTTCGATCGCGCCGGCAATGGTATTGAGCAGGGTGGACTTGCCGGCGCCATTGCTGCCGATGACGACGATGAAATCGCCCCTGTTGACGGCGAGGTCGAGCCCGTCGAGGGCCGGGCGGGCGGTCGCCTGCCCGGCATTGAAGGTCTTGGTCAGGCTTTTGCAGGCCAGCAGGCACGCGCCAGCCTGGATAGGCCCCTGCGCGGCGTCGGTCACTTTAAGATCCACGGGCTGTCCTTGAGAGCATCCGGAACGGTCAGGCCCACGGCCGCAAGCCCCTCGGGGCTGACATAGGATTCGAAATCCACGGTCTGCGGCACATAGGGAGCGATGTCGGCAGACTTCTCTCCCTTGAGGATGCGATCGGCGATATCGGCGGCGTGCTGGCCGTTCTTGAGGTAGGAGATCGCGTGGAAGCCGGCGAGCTGGCCCTTCAGATCAGGCGCGAAGACCGAGTTGAACAGTGGCAGCCTGATGCGCTGGGCCACCTGCGCCACCACGGGCACGGAGGTCTGCACGATATTGGACTGGATGAGGAAGATCGCATCGACTTTGCCGGCAAAGCTCTGCACGCGCTGCGGTAGGTCGTTGGCATTGTCGACGGGCACTGCGACGATCTCCAGGCCGGCCTTGGCCGCAGCCTTCTGGATCAGCTCCATGTTGGAGGTGTCGTTGTCCTCGCCGGGATTGAACAGCGTGCCGACCTTCTTGATGCCGGGCATGACCTGCTTGAGATAATCGAAGGAGGCATCGAAGTTCGGCAGCATGGACGCACCGGTGCTCCAGGCCGAGCCGTGCTGCCAGTCCGGCACGATGCCGGCGACAACAGGATCGACGACGGCACCGAATACAATCGGGATCGACTTGTTAGTGATGCCGCGCACGGCGGCCTGGTTGAGGCCAGTTGTGATGGCGAAGATCATGTCGGGATGTTGGGCCTCGACCTGCTGCAGAAGCTGCGGCACCAGAGTGCGGTCGAAATTGGCGTGGCGGAATTCATAGCGCACGTCCTTTCCTTCGGTATAGCCGAGCTCCGCCATGCGCGCCTTGAAGCCCTCGGCGACCTCGTTGAGCGCCGGGTGTTCGCCGAAGCTCGCGATCTCGATCAGCTTGGGATCGGCCGAAGCCGCCCCTGCAAAGGCGACCAGCGCTGCGGCCGCGACAAGCCTTTTCATGCGATGTATCATTCTTTCCTCCTCAGGTGCGGCGCGCCTATGGGCGCCAGTTCTGTTCGGCGACTCGAAGGAAATTTTCCCCCAGGATGCCGAGAAGCGCGGTTTCGTCGTAACCGTGGCGGTCCAGCGCCTCGATCAGTTCAGGCAATGCTTCGGGCTTGACATCGGCCCATGGCGGCCGCGGATAGCCGCGGAGCGCCATCATCGGTCCGGAATCGTAGAGCTTGGTCATGAAGGGCTGGTAGAAGACGGTGTCGAGGCCGAGGCCGACATGTTCGGGCCCGACGAGTTGGGCGATGTAATCGATATGGCGCACGATCGCCGACACACCCGACGTATTGTCGTCGGTGAGGAACGCGCCGATCGAATTGATGCCGATCACGCCGCCGCGCCGCGCCACCGCCTTGATCTGGGTGTCGTTGACATTACGCTCATGGTTCTTGAGGGCGAACACGCTGGAATGCGAGAAAATCACCGGCTTACTCGACAGTTCGATGATGTCGAGCGAGGTGTTGACGCCGGCATGGCTGGCATCCAGCATCATGCCGACACGGTTGGCTTCAGCCACGAAGGCACGACCGAGCATCGAGAGGCCGGCATCGGACGGCTCGTGGCAGCCGTCGCCGAGCGGGTTGCGGGTGTTGTAGGCCAGGATCATCCAGCGTATGCCGAGCCGATACCAGCTATCGATCATCGCCGGCTCGTAAGCCGCCGGGCCGGCGCCCTGCAGATGGAAGCTGATCGCGGTCTTGCCTGACGTCTTGGCGCGGCGGATATCCGCCACCGTGTCGATGATCTCGAACTCGTGTGCGCGCGCCTCGAACCAGCGCCGCTGTTGCGACAGATGGCGAAGCGTCGGCTCCGGGCGATCCCAGTCGGCGCCGATCGTCAGCGACAGGAAGGAAAAGCCGGCAGCGCGGTAGCGAGCCAGCATGTCCGGTCCCTCGTCGAGGCATTCCGGCGTCCAGCCGACGGCGCTCTCCCAGACGATGGCCTTGTCGATAAGTGAAGCAGACGCCATCAGCAGCTTGTCCTCTGTTGTCCTGGTGACAAGCTAAGGGACGAAATCATCATTGCGCAATTGGCGATAATGAGTTTGATTGTTCCGGAATTGGAACAATCAAATGGCGCGCCAGGCTGACCCTTTCGACCTCATGATCTTTGCCCGTGTCGTTGAGGCGGGCAGCTTCAGCCTTGCCGCTGAGCGGCTGGGGTTGCCCAAATCGACGGTCTCGCGGCGCATCTCGGCGCTCGAGGCCGGACTCGGCGAGCGGCTCGTTCAGCGCACCACGCGCAAGCTCGTGCTGACGGAGATGGGGCAGCGCATCCTCACCTCTGCAGAGCAGATCGTCCACGAAGTGGAGATAGTTACGGCACTGGCGGAGGATAGTCAGGTGACGCCATCGGGTCGGCTCAGGGTCTCCATGCCCAGCGACCTCGCTTCCATCACGTTTGCGCCGATGCTGGCACGGTTTGCGGAAAGCTATCCGGCAGTGCAGCTCGAACTCGACCTGTCGCCCGACTATGTCGATGTGCTGGCCGACAGCTTCGACCTTGCTATACGCATCGGCGGCGAGGCGTTAGGGATGCGCCTCACCACACGGCACCTTCTGGATATCGGCATCGGGCTTTACGCATCGCCCGCCTACATAGCGGCATTCGGCGAGCCGGACATGCCGCAATCGCTCGCACGGCATAGTATGCTGGTGCTGCACACTGGCGGAGAAGCCGCTTCCTGGCGGCTCGAAAGGGGCGCGCAAGTGGCGGCGGTCGATATGTCGGGCCGTCGTGTTTCGGCCAATTCCTACGATCTGTTGCTCAAGCTTGCCTCAGCTGGGGCGGGCATCGCCGCGCTGCCGGACATCTTCGTCCGGTCGCGCGTCGCTAGCGGCGAACTGAAGCGTGTCCTGCCAGACTGGCAGCTACCACCCGCCATGGCGCGCGCCGTTTTCCCGAGCCGCAAGCTGATGCCGCGCAAGACACGGGTTTTCCTGGACGATCTGCTCGACTTTCTCAAGCCAAAGCCGCTGCGCGCTCTCAAGGACGATTCCACGCTGCGATAAGGGTCGGCCAGTCGCCCGGCTGTCTGAATTGATGGGGTGGATGCCCCCTTTGGCCGGCGCCGCCATTCCGCCCCATGCGGGTGATTAAATCACGAATTCCTCCTCGTACGTCTGTGGTTCGGGAACGACCGTAACCTCCACCGGAACGATCCAATTGGCCGCGTAGCTCTCGCAGTCGGAA
>NZ_JAEQNC010000010.1 GCF_016722925.1 Phytoamicus setariae
GTCGACAAAGCTTCCGACTTTGCCGACCTCTTTAATCGTAGCTACTAATCTATAGCAAAACCGCTTCTAGCGGTTCAAGCGCAGCGTTTCAAACCTCCACCTTTGGTGGAGGTCATGACTTTGCAAGTTTGCCAGATCAGGAGACGTAGTAAAAAACACCGCCATGGGCAGCTACGATTGCTGCGTAAAAGATTGCGATGATCAGCGCCTGGGGTTTGGACATGGGCGCCATTGGCGAGTGCGAGGGGAGCGTCCTCAAGCCCATGAGGCTGAACAGGCCGACAAAAACCGCCATCTCGTAGTACTCGTAGCCCAGCAGGACCACCAGACCCGCCACTGACAGGCCGGAGAGATGCACCAGGATCGAGCTCGGCAGAAACGACCGCAGGAAGCTTTCCGCGGTCTGTCCGCCATCGAGTGGGTAGATCGGCAGCAGGTTCAGCAAGTTCAGTACCGAGCTGAAATGGATGAACAGCCAGAACCAGTCGTCGTAATCAGGCGCAACGTCGTAGTACCAGAGCGCGAAGGCCCCGAGCGTCAGCGGCGCGCAAATGCCGGGCCCCATGAGTGCACAGAAGGCTTTCTCGAACTCGCTTTTGTGCGGTGCGCCCGCCACGGCGATGCCGCCGAAGAAGGGCACCAGCATCAATCGGTTGCCGGTCTTGCCCGTTAGGCGGTAGGCAAGCAGATGGCCATACTCGTGCCAGAGAATGACAAGCGCCAGCACGACCGCCGATTGCCATTTGTACTGTGTCAGCAGATAGCCGAAAGCGATTAGCGAAATTGCTGCTTCCCGTCCGTAGTGGGATGGCAAATTCGTCGGGGACGGCCGGCGTGGTCGCGCGGGGTGCGGCTTCGTTCCTTGCTTCGGGGGTGCAGAGCCAGATGTGTTTACGGTCTCAAGCGCAATTTCGGCCTTTGGTGACGCGAGAATGCCGACATTTCGCCAAAGGCGAAGAAGTGTAGTGACAGTGTGGGCAAATCCCTGCTCGAAACGGGTTTGCACCGTGATTTTGGAGCCTGCTCCGTCTGGCTCCACCGACCAATGTTCGAAATGTCTCTCGCCATTCGGGCTCGGACGTCCGTTCTTGCTAGTCACCGAAAAAGCGATCGAGCAAGGCGACGGCTGAGGCCACAGCTTCAGTGAAAACTCATCGACTGCGCCGTTCGAGGACGTGGTGAGGCGGTGGCTGCCCTCTTCGTCTTCGGAAGCCACCAGATGCGAAGGCTTGAAGGTCAGGCCGTTGCCGAGCCACGCGCTCTGCAGATTGCCCCAGGAGCTTTCAGGGTCGGCTGCGGAGCGCCGGCTGATGGATATGATCCGACCGCCTTTGCCAGCTTGCAGCAGCAGTATGAAGATGAGAGCGAGGATGATTGCAAATGCCGCAAGCATAATGGAAGTCATTGTTGATGATGCCGTGGATTACTGGAGATTGGTCTGAAATTGTGAGCTTCTTTCCAGCACGGATAGATTGAAGAAACGGCTGTGGGCAAGCCCCTGAAATCAAATTATTTTAAATTGTTACACCGATCCGAACAACTTGGTCGCAAGGCACATGGCAAAATCAGATTTGAAACCCGAATCTGGCGGCGAGGCATGGTTCAGAATCATTGAACCTCCACCAAGGCCAATTCATTTGACCTTTGTACGTTCGATGGCAAAAGTGGCGAAAACCAAGAGGGGGAGAACGATGACAGGGATACACACCGGCGGCTGCCTTTGTGGAGCAGTCAGATATACCACGTCCGGCCCGATGCGCGAGGTGGTATTCTGCCATTGCGGCCAGTGCCGCAAGCAGACCGGTCTCTATTATGCGTCGACGAATGTCGCCGATAGCGACATCGCCATTGAGGGTGCGGATGAAGTAACGTGGTACCATTCCAGTGACAAGGGCAGGCGCGGCTTCTGCAAGCATTGCGGTTCGACCTTGTTCTGGAAGTACGAAGGAACGGGCCAGATCTCGATACAGGCGGGTTCGGTCGATATGCCGACCAATCTGACGCCTGGCTATCACATCTTCTGCGCCGACAAGGGCGATTTTTACGAGATCAATGATGGTTTGCCGCAGTTTCGCAAAGACAGTCCAGGTATAGTGACGAATACCGAATAGCGGGCTCGGAGATCTTCAGGCGCGAGGCGGCACCGACTGGCCGAGCGCTTTCAGATCTTGTGAAATTGAGTCAATTTTTTGATGCAGCCCATTGATTTCCTTGAGAACCTGCAGGTCGATCTTGTGATGCAGGCCGAGCACTTCGATTTCCGCCTTGAGATTGATCTCGTAGTCCTTGGCGGCCATGAAGCGGTCGCGCTCGGATTGCCGGTTCTGGCTCATCATGATGATCGGCGCCTGGATCGCGGCCAGCATCGACAGGATCAGGTTGAGGAAAATGAAAGGGTAAGGGTCGAAGGAACCGGTGACGAGCACGACGGCATTGAGGATGACCCAAAATGCGAGGAAACTCAAAAAACCGATGATGAAGCCCCACGAGCCGCCCACGCGCGCGATGGTGTCGGCCAGCCGCTGTCCCGGCGTGGAATCAGCCAGGAAGTCTTCATTTGCATTGGACGACAGCGTCTTGCGTTCGCGTGCGAGTTTCAGGACCTTCTTTTCGGCGGGGGTCAGTTCTTCGACGGGCCTGTCGAAAATGACCTTCTCGAGATCGTGCAGCATGCTCAAAGTCTCCTTCTCCAGTGCACGCATACTTCACCCAAAGCCTATGCGAAAACAACGGCTTTCGCACTATGATCAATGTTAATCCGACGTTCGATTCCAGCAGGCCGATTGCGGAAATACGATTGAATTGACGAGACCGGCAGGCTAGACCAATGGCATGAGCACGATCACTGATGTTTTCCGGATTGCCGTCGCCCAGTTGAATCCGACTGTCGGCGATGTCTCTGCCAACCTTGCAAAAGCCCGCGAGGCGCGCGCCGATGCCGCGCGCCAGGGCGCCGACATGGTCCTGATGACCGAATTGTTCATTTCCGGTTATCCGCCCGAGGATCTGGTGCTCAAACCGGCGTTCCTCAAGGCTTGCCTGAAAGCAGTGGAAACATTGGCGGCCGAGACTGCCGATGGCGGCCCGGGCATGGTGATAGGCTTTCCCCGCCAGAGCGAAACGGGCAGGCACAATTCGATAGCGGTTCTTGATGGTGGAAAGATCCTGGCGTTCCGCGACAAGATCGACCTGCCTAATTATGGCGAGTTCGACGAGAAGCGGGTTTTCGTCGAGGGCGGCGCGCCGACGACGGTCGAATTTCGCGGTGTCCGTATCGGCATTCCGATCTGCGAGGAGATCTGGAACGACATGCAGGTTTGCGAGACGCTGGCGAAGGGCGGGGCGGAAATCCTGCTGGTTCCCAATGGCTCGCCCTACTATCGTGGCAAGATCGATGTTCGCCATCAGGTCGCGCTCCGCCAGGTAGAACTGACCGGTCTGCCGCTGCTGTTTGCCAACCAGTTGGGTGGCCAGGACGAGCTCGTCTTCGATGGCGCGAGCTTCGCCTACAACGCCGACGGCAATCTGGCCTTCCAGATGAGCCAGTTCGAGGATTCGGTGACCACCACCGACTGGAAGAAGAAGGACGGCAAGTGGGCATGCCATGCCGGACCGATGTCGCGCCTGCCGGATAGTGAGGAGGCGGATTACCGCGCCTGCGTGCTGGGCTTCCGCGACTATGTTAACAAGAACGGGTTCAAGAACGTCGTTCTCGGCCTGTCCGGCGGAATCGATTCGGCGATCTGCGCGGCGATTGCTGTCGATGCGCTGGGCGAGGAGCGTGTTCGCACCGTTATGATGCCCTATCGCTACACATCGGCGGACTCTCTGGTCGATGCAGAGGCTTGCGCCAAGGCGCTCGGTTGCCACTACGACGTCGTGGCGATCGAGGAGCCGGTGGGTGGATTCCTTTCGGCACTTTCCGATCTTTTCGAAGGCACGGAAACAGGCATCACCGAGGAAAACCTCCAGAGCCGCGCGCGTGGCACCATCCTGATGGCTATTTCCAACAAATTCGGTTCGATGGTGGTAACGACTGGCAACAAGTCGGAAGTGTCGGTGGGCTACTGCACGCTCTATGGCGACATGAACGGCGGCTTCAATCCGATCAAGGATCTGTACAAGATGCAGGTCTACGGCCTGTCACGCTGGCGCAATGCCCATGTGCCGCCGGGCGCGCTTGGTCCCTCGGGCGAGGTAATCCCGGTCAACATTATCGACAAGGCGCCATCGGCGGAACTGCGGCCAAACCAGACCGACCAGGATTCGCTGCCGCCCTATCCGATGCTCGACGATATTCTCGAGTGCCTTGTGGAAAAGGAAATGGCAACCGAGGAGATCATCGCGCGCGGCCATGACGCGGCCACTGTGCACCGGATCGAGCACCTGCTCTACATCGCCGAATACAAGCGCCGGCAATCGGCGCCCGGCGTGAAGATCACCCAGAAGAATTTCGGTCGCGACCGACGCTATCCGATTACAAATCGGTTCCGCGATCGAGGCTGACGTAGCGGAGGCGCAGATTTGCGCCAGTTGGCGGAAATTTCAGATTGTGCGTGACGCGAGCGGATTTACGCCGCGGATGTTCCATGGTCTGCTGACCTCATTGAGAAGTGAGGCGCTTATGAAATTCGGCGACGTGGCATTGCAGGACGCGGAAGGCGCTGTTCTCGCCCATTCGGTCAGCGCCGGAGACCTGCGGTTTTCAAAAGGACGCAGGCTGAGTGCGAACGATGTCGCGGCCCTCACAGCGCGCGGTGTGAGCTCTGTTATAGCCGCAACACTGGATGCAGGGGACATGATGGAGGACGAGGCGGCGGCTCGTATCGCGGCTGCCGTTCCGATCGATCATCTCAAGTTTTCGCCTGCAAGCACCGGACGGGTAAACATATTCGCGACGGTCAATGGCCTGTTCAGGGCTTCCCGCGAGATCGTAGATGCGGTCAACCGTGTCGATCCGGCAATTACTCTTGCCTGTCTGCGCGACCATGCGGAGGTCAAGGCCGGCGACATGGTGGCGACCATCAAGATCATACCGCTGGCGGTCTCCAGTTTGGCGGTCGACCGGGCTGTCGAACTGTTCGGCAAAAGGCGCCCGTTCGAGGTCAAGCCCTTTTCCGGGCGACAAGTCGTGCTTGTCGCAACGGAGCTTGCCTCGCTCAAACCATCTGTGATGGACAAGACCCGACGCCTGCTGGAAGCCCGGCTTCGGCCTTCCGGCAGTCATGTCGCCGTCGAGCGACGCGTCCCCCATCGTGCCGAGGCGGTCGCGGACGCCATTCGCGAGACGTATCGCGAGCATGGCATGATCATCGTCTTCGGCGCATCGGCCGTCTCGGATGCCGAAGATGTGATCCCCGCTGCCATCCGGCTTGCCGGAGGGGTGGTGGAGCAGGTGGGTCTTCCTGTTGATCCCGGCAATCTGCTCGTGCTCGGCCATGTCGGCGACGTGCCCGTCATCGGCGCGCCGGGTTGTGCCAGAAGCCCGAAGGAGAATGCCTTCGACTGGATTTTGGCGCGCATCCTGGCTGGCGAGAAGCCTTCGGTCGAAGAGCTTACCGGATGGGGCGTCGGAGGATTGTTGATGGAAATTCCCAGCCGTCCGCAGCCGCGACTTGCCGGTCAGGCGCAAGATCGCCGCCTGCATGTGGCTGCTGTCATCCTTGCGGCGGGGCAGGCAAGGCGAATGGGGTCTGCGGGCAAGCACAAATTGCTTGCGGAGTTCGACGGCGTGCCGCTGGTGCGCAAATCGGTGGAAACCGTGTTGGCTTCGCATGCCGACAGTGCCTTGATCGTGACCGGCTATCGGTCCGAAGAAATCGCCGATGCCATTGGACATGGCGACCTCTGGACCGTGCACAACCCTGATTTTGCCAGCGGCATGGCTTCGTCGCTACGGGCAGGCCTTTCCGCCGTCGAGGACGTTGCAGATGGAATGCTGGTGATGCTCGCCGACATGCCGGGCGTGACGCATGATGATCTGGATACACTGATCGCGGCTTTTCGGGCCCAGGAGGGGCGGGCGATCATTCGCGCGGTATCCGATGGCAAGAGAGGCAATCCCGTGATCCTTCCGCGCGCGACATTTGCCGCGCTTTCCCGCCTCGAAGGCGACGTTGGCGCACGCACGGTCATCGAGGAGAGCGGCCAAGCGATCGTCGATGTCGAAATTGGCATGGCTGCCCATCTCGACACGGACACGCCTGAGGAAATTCAGGCCGCCGGCGGTGTGATCGTCAATTGAATCGATAGCGAATTTCCTCATTTTTCCCCTCGCCATAACTTGACATAAATAGTCCACTTCTTCATGGTCCGGCTTGCACGGCATATGGCTGTGCGCGCTATCCGGTCATCAGCCAGCCGCCATTTCTCAGGGGCAAGCCAGACAGGTCGAGAAATGGAATGGACGGGGGTTTTCCGTGAGAGTCTTGAAGGGTTTGGTTGCCACGCTGCTGGCTGGCGCGGCGTTTACGGTTGTTCTGCCGCAGCATTTCGCCTTTGCGCAGTCCGACGAACCGGAGGAAATTGTCCTTGATGATGCCGCAGCCGATGGCGATGACACTGGCACAACGGATGCTGACGGCACAACCAGGTTGAAGCGCATCGTCATCGGTGCGGACCAATCGCCCGCCGACATCGCCACGAAGCCGGAGGCTGTGTCGATCATCGATTCCGAAACCTTCAGGGAGCGTTTCGCTGGCAACACCAATGAGGCCATCCGCTCGACACCCGGAGCCTACACCCGTGAACAGGCCGAGCAGCCGGGTGTGATCGTCAATGTGCGCGGCATGCAGGGCATGGGTCGCGTCAACACGATGATCGACGGCGTGCCGCAGACCTTTCGCAATCTTTCCGGCCATGGTGGCACATTCGACAACATGGCCTATGTCGACCCGAACATGCTTGTTGGTATCGATATCGCGCGCGGCGCGGTCGATGGCAATCAGGGCATGGGCACGCTCTCGGGCGCGGCCAATTTTCGCACCGTTGGCATCAACGACGTACTGATGGAGGGCAAGGATTATGGTGGCCTGGTCACCCTGCAGGGCGGGACGAATGGCCAGAATTTCTCGCGCCTGACGGCTGGCGGATGGCGACGGGACCTCGGCAACGAGGGGAGCGTCTCGATCATGGGCGCGCTCAGCGGCAGCAATTTCAGCAATTTCGAGAACGGCGACGGAATCGCATATCCATATGATGCGGCGCAGAAGCCGAATTCGGGCCTGTTCAAGTTCGACTTTGCACCGGATAGCGATCATTCCCTGCAACTGGGCGGCATCTACTACGAGAACGCCTTTGCGGTGGAGAGTGCGGGCTACGACTGGGGCATCAAGAACCAGACCTATACGGCCAAATATGCCTATCAGCCCGGCGACAATCTCGTCGATCTGAAGATCAACGCCTACATGAACATCACCGATATCACCATGGCGAGCGCCGAAGGCACGTTTGCGGGGCGCGACGGCACCGATACCGGACTTGGTTTCGATATCAGCAATACGAGTATCTTCGATCTGAACGCCGACACCGAGCTGAAGCTCGCCTATGGCGCGGCGATCAACTCCGACGACTACAAGGGCAACGATGCCCGTGGTGCAAATCCGGACGGCTCTTTGATAAAGAGCGGCGCCTTTACGGATGCTACCCTCACGTACGGCATGTTCGGGCTGATTGCGGGGATGCGGTACGACGCCTGGAACGTCGACGGCGTCACTGAGTATCTTACCCCGGGTACTCCTGGATGCCCGAGCGGTCATAATGGCCTTTGCGACGGACCGTCGCTTTCGCGCGATGGTGCCGAATGGAACCCGAAGATCGGTGTCACAGTCACCCCGAAAGACTGGCTGCAGCTTTACGCAACCTATGCGCACACCATGCGTCCGCCGACAGCGTCGGAAATGTTCTTTCCCGGCGGCCACAACTTCGATGGCACGGGCGATCCTATCAACAACAATCCGAACCTGGTGCCGGAGCGCCAGAAGGGTATCGACATCGGCGTCAACCTGATCGGTGAAGGTCTTTTGACGGCAGACGACCAGGGCTATGTGAAAGTCGGATACTTCCACAATCGGATTTCCGATTACATCACCTACGGTTACGATGCCAAAGGCGATGCAAAGTGGATCAATCTTCCCGGCACCACGACCATGCAAGGCGTCGAGATCGAGGGCGGCTATGATGCGGGCATCGCCTTTGCGAAGGTTGCCGTCACCATGGCCGACACCAAGCAGCCGCTCGGCGAGGGCGCCGGCTTTGGTAACGATGTCGGTACGTTGCCGGATGATTTCTTTACGGTCGACCTTGGGGCGCGCTTCCTCGAGCAAAAAGTCACGGTCGGCGGCCGCATGCGTTACACCGGTGAAAGCGTGCAGGCCTATCTGGACAAGGCGCAATCGATCAAGCGCCCGGCCTACACGCTTTTCGATCTGTACGGCTCCTGGAAAGTCACAGATAATTTCCGCGCCTTTGCCACGGTGCAAAACCTTTTCGACAAAAGTTACTGGACGGCAAATACCGGAACTGGCGATATCCTGAGCGGCATTACCAACGGCCGCGGACGTACGATCATGGTTGGCGCTACTGCGCAATTCTAAGCCTGCTTGACAACGCCAGAGAATTTGCCCCCGATAGTCGAAGAGACCATCGGGGGTTTTCATGGACAATGACGCAATCCAGGAACTGTTCCAGTCGATAGGGCCGGTGACGATCAAGCGGATGTTCGGCGGCAAGGGAATCTATGTCGACGGGCTTATCATCGCGGTGGAACTCCGCGACGAGGCGATGCTGAAGGGCGACGCACAAGCCGGCGCGCTTTACGAGGCAGCAGGCTCGAAGCGTTGGACATACACCCACAACAAGTCCGGAAAAGCTGTTGCAATGCCTTACTGGCCGATACCCGCAGAGGCGTTCGACGACCCCGACGAGGCTGCAAAGTGGGTGCAGATTGCGTTGGAAGCGGCGCGACGTTCGAGCAAATGACGATTGCGGCGCTTATCGCCCCTTCAGATGCCGTACGGCATCCATGGCGAAGCGGGAAAGTGGCGAGGGCAGCGCGTCGAGCCCGAACCAGCCGAATTCCGGCAGTTTCTCCGGCTCCATCACTTTGGGTTCACCGATGAAATCCGTTGTCGTATAGATGATCGAAGCCCAGTGATGGCCTTCGTCAGCAAAAATCTGTTCGGAAACGCAGAGATATTCGACCGATAGAATCGTCAATCCCGATTCTTCCTCTGCCTCGCGGCGAGTGGCCTTCTCTGAACATTCGAGATGATCGATCTTGCCGCCGACGATATTCCAGTGCCCTGCCTCTGGAGCGCGCGTGCGCCTGTACAAAAGCAACTTGCCATCCCGAAGGATGGCAAGGCCAGTCCCGAGACCGGGAAAATCTTTACCTGGCGTTGCGCCCATTCTTACTTCAGCGCGGCGCTGGTCAGCATGAAGGCCGGGATATCATCGCCGAAACCGACAGGGGTCGGGCCATCGTCCTGCTGGTGATAGCGGCGATTTTGGCGGGCGCGATCATCATTGGCCGGGTAGGGACGGTGGTCGCGCGCGGCATGATCCTTCTTCGGTGCCACATTCGCCTTCGTCATGGGTTTCTCCGCTCTCTTCGATTCGATGTCGATTACGGAGCCATTGTCCACGGCTTCGATGTCATTGTTGTGAACAACGGTGTGAATTGCAGCTTCCTTGCGTGGCACGCGTCCATCCTTGCGGCGGTCGCGATCGCGATCCCGGCCTCCGGAACGACGTTCGTTGCGGGGGCGCTCTTCGCTCTCTTCCTTTGCGGGAAGGGCAGCGATGTCACCCTTGTGCCATTCGACTTTTTCGCCGATCAATTTCTCGATCGCATCGAGATGCTTGGAATCGCGCTTGGTCACCAGCATGAAGGCAGCGCCGGAGCGGCCGGCCCGGCCGGTACGGCCGATACGGTGGACATAGTCCTCGGCATGGATAGGGACATCGAAATTGAAGACGTGGCTGACATCAGGAATGTCGAGGCCGCGGGCCGCGACATCGGATGCGACGAGCAGCTTGAGATTTCCGTCGCGGAAATTCTGCAGCATCGTCGTACGCGAGCGCTGGTCCATGTCTCCATGCAGCGCACCGACTTCGAAGCCGTGGCGTTCGAGCGAGCGGAACAAATCGGCGACATCCTTCTTGCGGTTGCAGAAGATGATGGCGTTGTTGATATCCGCTTCGACTTCGCGCAGCAGGTCGCGCAGCGTGGCGCGCTTGTCCCAATCCTGCGAATGGCTGGCGACCAGCCGCTGGGTGACCGTCTTGGCGGTGGACGACGGCGGGGCCACTTCGATGCGCTCGGGGTTCTGCAGAAACGCATCGGCCAGCTTCTGGATTTCCGGCGGCATCGTGGCCGAGAAGAACAGCGTCTGGCGGGTGAAGGGGATCATCTTGACGATGCGTTCGATGTCCGGAATGAAGCCCATGTCGAGCATGCGGTCGGCTTCGTCGATAACCAGGATGTCGACGCCGGTCATCAGCAGCTTGCCACGTTCGCAATGGTCGAGCAGTCGGCCGGGTGTGGCGATCAGAACGTCTGCGCCGCGCTCGAGCTTGCGGTTCTGGTCGTCGAAGGAGACGCCGCCGATCAGCAATGCGACATTGAGCTTGTGGTTCTTGCCGTATTTTTCGAAATTTTCAGCGACCTGAGCGGCGAGCTCGCGGGTCGGCTCGAGAATCAGTGTGCGCGGCATCCGGGCCCGGGCCCGGCCCTTTTCCAGCAGCGTCAGCATCGGCAGCACAAAGGACGCCGTCTTGCCAGTTCCGGTCTGTGCAATCCCGAGAATATCCCGGTGTTTCAGAGCATGCGGGATTGCGCCGGCCTGGATGGGAGTGGGGGTGGAGTAGCCGGCATCAGTAACGGCAGAGAGGACTTTTGGGCTCAGGCCAAGGTCTTGAAAGGTTGTCAATGGAAATGACTTTTCCGTTTGTTAGCGTCTTATGCTGAAGGGTCGGCGCACCTGATGGTGGTCGAGGCTGCGCTGCTCATAATCGTTAACGCCTGCAAAGTCAAGAAAATCACCTGATTGGTGTCCGCCAGCCGATGGAGCTGGTAAACCCGAAGTGCCGCCGTTCGCTAAAGTCCTATTCTATATAGGTATCCAGCTTCAGGCCTGCGTTCAGGAAACGCACCGGATCGATGGCGCGGCCATTGCGGCGGACTTCATAATGCAGATGCGGGCCGGTAGAGCGGCCCGTCGAACCGGATAACGCAATCGTCTCGCCAGCGATGACCTTGTCTCCGTTCTTGACGAGTATACGCGACAGGTGGCCATAGCGTGTGGTGATGCCGTTGCCGTGGTCAATTTCGACCATGATTCCGTAGCCGCCGGCCGGACCAGCCGCGATCACGACGCCTGCGCCGGTGGCGGCGACTTCCGATCCGGTCTTTTGCCGGAAATCAACGCCGGCATGCATGGCGAGCCTGCCGAAAAAGGGGTCCAGACGGTTGCCGAACAGCGAGGTGATCTGCTTGCCTGGGGCGGGGTTTGCAAAGGGCAGCATGAGCGCGAATTTCTTCACATGCTCGAATTTGTCGAGTGCCATATCGAGGTCGGCTATCGAGGCTTCGAATTCCGACGACGTCTCGGGGGCGACATAGGGCCCGCCCATGGCGGTGTCGGATGGCTCTGCCATGTCGAGGCCGGCCATTTTTTCCGGAATGTTGACGCCGGTGTTTGTCAGGATTCGGCGAATGTTTTCCGTTCGCTCCGAGGCGTCGACGGTCAGGTTCTGTATGTGGGTGAGCTGTTCCATCTCGATGCTTTTCAACGAGTGGGTCACTTTGGAGAACAGCTTGTCGGCGCGATCGGCCATGCCGCGCTCCGGTGCCGCGAAGGCCAGAGCGCGTGTTTTCATGCCCCCAAGTTCGGCGTGCTGCTCGCCAAGCAGGGTTTTGAAGGCGTCCAGTGAACCGGCGTCGCTGTGGTCTTGCGTAAGGGAGTCGCTTGCCTCTACCGAAACGGGTGAGGCGGCTTCCAGGCCGGAATTTTCTGCCCGTTCCAGAACGCTGCCGAGCATTCCCTGCCGATTGGTCAGCGCCATCTGCTGCTCGAGCAGTTTCTCTACCTTATCTTCGACGACCTGCTGGTCGAGGAGTTGCCGGGATGTGATCCGATCGACCTGGGCACGCAATGCCGAGATCCGGTCTTCGTATTCGTGCTGCATACGCGCCTGTCGCGCCATCGAAGCGCCGATCAGGTCGTCGCGAATGACCAGATAGGCCGTCGCGGTCAGATAGATAATGGTGAAAAGTCCAAAGATCGAAACGCCGGCGGCGGTCATCCAGGGACGAACGGTCATGTGGCGAACTTTTTCGCCGCAGGCGAGGATCAGGAAGACATTCTCCTTCCGTTTTCCGAAAACCTGGCTCTGGCCGCCGCTTGTCATCCTTTAACGCCTCCACCATTGACGCAGATTCGCGGGGGACATGGTTGATTCCGCTTGCGGACGATTACAAACCATTAAGGTTAACAATGGGTCTACGCGTGATCGGCTGGCCGAGTTAAAGCCTCTGGAATCAGGCGTTTGAGATCGATGAGAGCGATCTGTAGAATCCTGGCGTCAGCCCAGCTTCGGCGCGCGCCAGATCGTTGAAGGGGGCTTTTAGCCCGCCGCGGAAGTTGGCGCGGACAAGTTCTTGAAAAGCTGCTGCGGGATCTCGTTTTTCGCGGGCGCAAAGGAAGCGGAACCATTTCGCACCGATCGCCACATGCCCCTTCTCGTCATTGTAAATCACGTCGAAAATTGCCGCACTTGGCTCGTCGCCGAGTTCGCGCAGTTTGTCGCGCATCGAGGGCGTGACGTCCAGGCCGCGTGCCTCAAGAATCAAGGGAACCACCGCGAGCCTTGCGGTCAGCGAGTTGCGGGTGTGGTGCGCCGCTTCCCATAGGCCGTCATGGGCGGGCAGGTCGCCGTAGTCGGCACCGAGGTCGCGCAGGCGATCACGGACCATGCAAAAATGCTTGGCTTCCTCGAAGGCCACCTGCAGCCAGCCGTCAAAAAACGAGCGGGGAACCGGCTGGTCGGCAAACCGGGCGACAATATCGAGTGCCAGATCGACCGCATTGAGTTCGATGTGGCAAATGGCGTGGAGGAGGGCGATGCGCCCTTGCGGGGTGTGCAGCGAGCGCTTCTTCATCTTGCCGGGAGAGATCAGGTCTGGTTTTTCCGGCCTGCCGGGGCGCGACGGAACGGAAGGATCGAGTGGCGAACGCAGTGACAAAGTGCGTTCGCTCCAAAGGCGGTGTGTCTCGCGCGTCAAGGCGACTTTTCGGTCGAGGTCGGCTGCCGATACCGCTGCAATCGCTCCTGCGCGCAGGGTACGGATGCTGAATTCGGGAGTCATTTGAATCGCTTTCTCGCAACTGCTCGCAGTTTGCTGGAGATCACCGAAGAAGTTTGGCCGCTTCCAGCACTTCCTCGGCGTGGCCCTTGACCTTCACCTTGCGCCAGATCCTGGCGATCCGGCCAGCGGCATCGATCAGCAAGGTTGTACGCTCCACGCCCATATACTTCAGCCCGTACATCGTCTTTTCGACCCACAGGCCGTAGGCGTCTATCGCCTGCTTTTGCTCGTCAGCGGCCAATGTGATGCCAAGCGAATGCTTCTTGCAGAAATTGTCGTGTTTTTTCACGCTATCGGGCGAAATTCCGATGATCGTTGTGCCAGCGTCCTCGAACTCTGCGGAAAGGCGCGTGAAATCTATTGCCTCCACAGTGCAGCTTTGCGTGTTATCCTTCGGATAGAAATAGATGACCACTTTTTTGCCGGAAAGCGCCGATAGCGAGACCGTTCCGCCGCCATTCGTGGGCAGAGTGAAATCCGGGGCTTGATCGCCAATGGACAATTCGATCATGTTGCCTTGAAATCCTTTCGGCGCTTACGCATCGTCCTGCCAGAGAATCGCCGGCGAGACAGTGATCTTATAGGACGTGCAAACTTGAAAGGCACCGCTACGTGAATGAAATTCGCGGCGAAAAAGTCGTATTCGGCAAGGAAGACTACCATCCGCTCGATGCCATGCCATCCGTGGCCCAGCAGGATGCGGTGGTTCTTGGCGTTCCGCGATCGCGGCATTTTTTCCGGCGGCTGGCCAAATTTGTTTTGGCGCTCATTTTGCTGGCAGCAATGGCCGTCGGGCTTCTCTTCGTTGCCCTGGAAGGCGGCTATCTCGACCAGACCTTGAGATCGCGCGCGACGCAGGCTCTTTCACATGCACTTGGCGATGAGTTCGAGCCGAACGTCGGTGCTATCCGGCTGCGGTTTGCGCAAAACTGGATGCTGGCATTCGAAGCCGCCGATCTGCAGATTACCCACCGGCAGAGCAAGATCGCGTTGCTGAAGACGGATTCGATAAAGGCGGTGCTTGACCCGGTGGCGCTGCTGGCAGGCAGGATGGCGCTTGCCAGAGTGGAGATCGGTGCGGCGGAAGGCGACCTTCGATTCCTGCCAGCGCGTGGGCCGATCGATTGGGCGACAGTGCGGGTCGATGCTGTTCCCGCCTTGCTGCAGGCGCTTTATCCGCAAATTGACCAGATCATAGGCTTTCTCGAGCGCTCCAATACCGAGACGATTGTCGCTGGCGAGCTCGGACTGTTGCTGCCATCAAAAACAGCGCTCGGCGATCGGATCAGCCTCAACGATCTCGAATTCCAGAATTCACGGGACAATCATTATGAAATGACTGCCGGGGTTCGCTACGGTGAGCTTGCGCCGTCCCTGACCGTGAAACTCGATAGCGACGGCGAAAAAGCAACATCCTTCAGTGTCGCTATTGCCGGTCTGGAAGCCGAACCTTTCCTTCTCAAGTATAGCGCTGTGACCGGCGAGATCCGGCAGGGCATGGACCTGCCGCTGAGTTTTTCCATCTCATCAGATCGGGATCGCAACCTGATTGCCAAGCTGGATGCCGGGGCAGGCTTGTTCTACGGCGATGGAGATGCCCAGCCCGTACGGGCTGGGAAGGGTGTTTTCTCCTACGATTTCAAGGAGAAGAAGATACGGCTGATGAATGGGGTGATGGACTTCGGCCCGACAGTTGTACCGCTGGAAGGAACCTTGATCGACCTCGACCGTGTCGCCAGCGGAAAACCGCCTGGTTTCGCCTTCGAGGCAATCGGAAATGATGCGGTTGGAAGTGCTGAAGGTTCGGGCGAGGCGCCCGAGCGCTTCAATGCCCGTGTCTCCGGCTATTATCTGCCGCAGGCCAGAGAGTTGCAGCTCGATACGATCGGGATCGTTACCAGTTCCGGCAATTTTGCCGGCTCGCTCAACATGCGACTGGTGGAGCCGTCGCCCGCCATCAATTTCGCCGCGCGCGCCGACACATTGAGCGTTGCCACCGTCAAACAGCTTTGGCCGTTCTGGTTCGGCAAGAAGGCGCGGCACTGGATCCTGGAAAATATAAGGGATGGCGTGGTCAAGAATGCCGTTATCGACGTATCTCTCGCTGCAGGACGCATTCCTGAGCATCCCGAGCCCATGTTGTTCGAAAACAATGAGATGCATATCGCCTTCGATGCCGAGGGATTGACGGTGAAATACATCGACACCATGCCTGTGTCGCGCGACACGTTCGGCCACTTCGACCTGACCGACCGGAATATGCGTATCGATGTTGCGCAAGGTACCATCAACCTGCCGTCCGGCAAGCGGCTTGCGGGTAGCGATGGAGTATTCGAGATCGCCGATACGGCCAAGAAGCCGCTCGCCGGTGCGCTGGACATCAAAGCCGTGGGCGAAGCGGCGGCGGCGGCGGAGTTTGCAAGCTTCAAGCCGATCAACGCCATGTCGCGTTTCCCGGTTTCTCCGGCCGACCTGACCGGGAAGTTGTCCGCGAGCATCCGCGCGAGTTTCGGCCTCGATCACGCTCCGAGCAAGGTGAAGCCCGACTGGAATATTGTTCTCGATCTGGACAAAGTGGGGCTCAAGACTCCATTCGACAACCGCAAGATCGCCAACGTCGAAGGCAAGGTGACGATCAATACCGAGCAGGCCGTCATGAAAGGCAAGGCTGATGTCGATGGGATGGGATTTGATGTCGTGGCAACCGAACCTATCGACAAGGATGCGATTGCCAAACGCGACTGGCAACTTGATGGCAGGGTTTCCAGTGCCGAGGTTCTGAAACTTGCGCCAACTCTTGCGGGGTACTTCTCCGGCAATATGGACGTCAATCTCCAGTATCTGGGCAAGGACAGGCACAAGGCAACTCTTTCATTGACTTCGGCCGATCTGTCCATTCCGCTGGTCGGTTGGCGAAAGGGGCCGGGAGTTCCAGCCAAGGCAGAGTTCGAGCTTGTGTCGAATGATGGCCGGACCGAAATCAACGACCTGGTCGTTTCAGGCGACGGCTTTGGCGCGCGCGGTGACTTGACGTTCGACGCCAAGGGCCTCGTCACTGCAAAGCTCAACCGTGTTCGCCTTGCCAGCTCGGATAATTTTGCCCTTTCACTGACGCGCAAGGGGGCGGGGCTATCGGTGGGCATCAACGGCGATTCCATCGATATGCGAAGCTTCCTCGATCTCGCCAAGTCCGGCAATAGCGTGAGCGATAAAGGTAAGACGGCGGATACCAGCAACTCGGTCTCGGCCCGTATCGATCGCGCGATAGGCTACAACAATGAGAGCCTGACGTCGGTCAATCTCGACATGGTTATGGCCAAAGGGGCGATGTCGGCGGTGAATTTTTCCGCTGTGACCCGTTCGGGGCAGGCGGTGGTGATTCGCAAGGGAAGGGACCAGATCGAGGTCACGAGCGGCGATGCTGGAGCCGTGGGGCGCTTTGCCGACATCTACCGCAACATGAATGGTGGTCTGCTGAACGTCAATCTGAAGTCCAGGGATGCCGATTCATGGCATGGCTCGGTTGATATCCGCAACTTTGCTCTCGTCAACGAAGCGCGGTTGAAATCAATTGTTTCCGCCAGGGCCGGTGAAGACGGCCGCAGCCTGTCCGATGCGGTCAAGGCCGATATCGATGTCAGTTCGCAGAAGTTCCGGCGAGGTTTCGCGAGGCTGCTGATCGACGGAAAGCTCGTGCGTGTGGAGAACGGGGTTGTGCGTGGCGACGAGGTCGGGGCGACATTTCAGGGAACTGTCCGCGATGCCGACGGGATGATGGCGATGACCGGAACGTTCATGCCTGCTTATGGCCTGAACCGCCTGTTCAGCGAACTTCCCCTGATTGGCGTGCTTCTGGGCAACGGCCGCGATCGCGGCCTGCTCGGTATCACATTCAAGCTGGTCGGCCCCTATGACCAGCCAGCTTTGTCGATCAACCCGCTGTCGCTGATCGCGCCGGGCGTGTTCCGCAACATCTTCGAGTTTGAATGAAAAAGCCCCGCCGTGTCCGGCAGGGCCTGGTATCGGATGTCGTCTGCTTGATTGATCAGGCCGGCTTTACCAGCACATGCTTCTTCTTGCCGAGCGAGAGCTTGATGACCTGGTCGGCATTGAGATCGGCAGAGCCGATGACGCGCTTTTCGTCGGAGACCGGTTCGTCGTTGATCCGTACCGCGCCACCCTGAACATGCCGGCGCATCTCGCCGTTGGAGGCGGCAAGGCCTGCCTTGACGAACAGCCCAAGCAGGCCGATACCGGCTTCGATCTCGGCGGCCGGCAGCGTCACCGTCGGCAGGTTTGAATCAGCGGCGCCTTCCTCGAACACCTTGCGTGCGGTTTCCGCTGCCTGCTCGGCAGCAGCGCGGCCATGCAGCAAGGCGGTGATTTCGGTCGCCAGGATCTTCTTGACCTCATTGATTTCCGAACCGCCCAGTGTCGAAAGGCGGGCAATCTCGTCCATCGGCAGCGTGGTGTATAGCTTGAGGAAGCGGCCGACATCGGCGTCCTCGGTGTTGCGCCAGTATTGCCAGAAGTCGTAAGCCGACAGCATGTCGGCGTTCAGCCATACGGCTCCGTTGACCGATTTGCCCATCTTGGCACCGGAAGAGGTGGTCAACAGCGGCGAGGTCAGCGCGTAGAGCTGCGGCGTGCCCATGCGGTGGCCGAGGTCGATGCCGTTGATGATGTTGCCCCACTGATCCGAGCCGCCCATCTGCAGGCGCGTGCCATAGCGCTTGTTGAGCTCGACGAAGTCGTAGGCCTGCAGGATCATGTAGTTGAATTCGAGGAAGGAAAGCGATTGCTCGCGGTCCAGCCGCGTCTTGACGCTATCGAACGACAGCATGCGGTTGACCGAAAAGTGGCGACCGACATCGCGCAGGAATTCAAGGTAGTTGATGCCGGCAAGCCAGTCGGCGTTGTTGATCATCAACGCGTCCTTGGGGCCGTCGCCATAGGTAAGGTAGCTCGAGAACACCTTCTTGATCGATGCAATGTTGTCGGCGATGGTGTCGACCGTCATCAACTGGCGAGCTTCGTCCTTGAACGAGGGGTCGCCGACCATGCCGGTGCCGCCACCCATGAGCGAGATGGCCCGGTGACCAGTCTTCTGCAACCAGTGCAGCATCATGATCTGGATGAGACCACCCGCGTGAAGCGATGGCGCCGTGGGATCAAATCCGATATAGGCGGTTACCGTTTCCTTGTGTAGAAGATCATCCAGGCCCGATTCATCGGAAATCTGGTGAATGAAGCCACGCTCGGAGAGCGTGTGGAGAAATTCGGATTTGAATTTTGACATGACCGACTGCTTTCGGAAGGTAATCGTGATTTCACGGGGCCTTTAGCAAAGTTTTCGCTGCGTTGCACCCCTTCTGGCGCATGTCTTCCATCAATGTTTGCGATGAGGTCCATCAATGCCTGACTTGAAGACTGCAATCGGGCTGATGAGCGGCACCTCGATGGATGGGATCGATGTTGCCCTGGTAAGGACGGACGGCGAGGCTATCGTCGAGCGCGGTCCAGCGCTCGGCCTTGCCTATCCGCCGGATTTCCGCAAACGGCTTGCGCAAACCTTGGAGATCGCCAAGTCGATCAAGCACCGCGACGAGCGACCGGAAGACATGCGGCAGATAGAGCAGGAGCTCACCTTGCGTCATGCCGAAGCGGTCAGGGCTTTCCTGGGTCGTTTCAAAATTCCATCGCAGGATGTTGATTTTATTGGATTTCACGGCCAGACGGTCTTGCACCGGCCGCATCAGGCCCTGACCGTGCAGATTGGCGATGGTCCATTGCTCGCCACCGAGACCGGTATTTCCGTCGTCTACGACATGCGCGCCAACGACATGGTGCATGGCGGGCAGGGTGCGCCACTGGTGCCGGTTTATCATGCTGCCTTGGCGGCGGGTATCGAGGGCTACGGCGGCAAGCCGGTGATGTTTGTCAACATCGGCGGCATTTCCAACCTGACCTTTATCGGTTCGGATGGCGCGATTGTCGCTTTCGACTCCGGACCGGGAAACACGCTCATCGACCAGTGGGTGGAGGATCAGGCCGGGGTGCCTTACGATCAGGGCGGTGCGATCGCCTCCGAAGGTGTGGTCATCGGAGGCCTGGCCGAGCGTTATCTGGCCAATCTGTTCTTTACGTCCGAAAGACGTATGTCGCTTGATCGCAACGATTTCCGGCCGCCCGAAGCAAGCGAGGCGGGGCTGCACGACGGCGCAAGGACGCTCGCTTATGTGACGGCAGCCGCAATTTCAATGTCGACACGGCATCTGCCGGAAGTTCCGGTATTGGTGATCGTTTGTGGCGGCGGCAGGCTGAACAGGGTGATCATGTCCGATCTGCAGGCGTTGTTCGCCGGCGCCAGCGTCGCACCTGCCGAAGATTTCGGCTTCAATGGCGATAGCATGGAGGCCGAAGCCTGGGCTTATCTGGCTGTACGTTCGGCAAAAGGTCTACCGCTGACATTTCCGGGAACCACGGGTGTGAAAAAGCCCGTTACCGGAGGTGTGATCGTCGGGCCGGTGTTTCTCGATACCGAGCGGTTAATCCTGACTCACTGGCAACCTGGCGACGCCGTGCTGGTAAAAGCGCTGCACAGCCAGCTGGAGTCGGTTCGCTATCTGGCCGATGGTCAGCCGTGGACGCTGGAGAGGGCCGAGGAGCGCATGGCGAGCTGGATCGCCGAGTTCAAACGCGACGGCATCGGCATGCTGAAGCTTGTCGCGAAGGACGAGGGGCGGTTCATCGGGCGCGCCGGCATTCACTACCACCGCGCAGCCGATGTGTATGGACTCAGCTTCTCCATCCTGCCGGAGGAAGCGGGCAAGGGTTATGCCACCGAGATCGGCCGCGCCTTGATGGCATGGTTTGCCACTTCCCGACCCACGGGAACGCTGCGAGCCGCATCTGACGTCAATAACCTGGCGTCGTTGCGTGTGCTCGAAAAGATGGGAATGCAGGAATTCGAACTCGAAAACAACGCCTCAATGGGCGACAATGTGTTCTTTGAGATGCGGGCGGGGGAGTAACCAAGCCTATTTGCGGCGCAGCAGCGCGAGGGCCACTTCTCGCTTGCTGCGCTGAGGTGGAAATGCCTCAGATCACTTTTGACGAGGCGCCACCGCCGATACAAGCGCTGATGAAGACGTTTGTATCGGCGATAACCCGCATATTGGTTTTACCGGATGCGCTTGGCTGCCGGTTCCGGCACCAGTTCGCCGGCCATGCGACGGTCGAGATAGTCGCCGCATTCCTCGATCAGCGTGTCCATCTGGCCGGAGAAGAAATGATTGGCGTCCGGGATCGTCTTGTGGGTGATCAGGATGCCCTTCTGCTGCTTGAGTTTTTCAACCAAGCCGGTGACGTCTTTTTCCGGTGCGACCTTGTCGGCATCGCCGTTGATGATCAGGCCGGAAGACGGGCAGGGGGCGAGGAAGGAGAAATCATAGGTGTTGGGCTGTGGCGCCACCGAGATGAAGCCTTCGATCTCGGGCCTGCGCATCAGCAACTGCATGCCGATCCACGATCCGAACGAATAGCCGGCCACCCAGCAGCTCTTCGAATCCGGATGCAGGCTCTGAACCCAGTCCAGAGCCGAAGCGGCATCGGAAAGCTCGCCGGCGCCATGGTCGAATTCGCCCTGGCTGCGGCCAATCGAACGGAAGTTGAAGCGCAGCGTGGTGAAGCCGCGCTTCTGGAACATGTAGAACATCTGGTAGACGATCTGGTTGTTCATCGTACCGCCGAACTGCGGATGCGGATGAAGGATGATCGCTATTGGCGCGCTCTTCTGCTTGGAAGGCTGGTAGCGTCCTTCCAGCCGACCGGCCGGACCGTTGAAGATGACTTCGGGCATTCTTACTCCAGATGTTGAAACTTCGCAAAAACAGCCCTGAAACCGCATTCCAGTCTTGACGAAACCAGTCAGCTTTTCTAAGAGCTAGTTTAGAACCGTTCGAAAGTTGGGCTTTGCCCGTTTCGTGTGACGCTTCATAGGACAGGCGAGACCGGAATTTCAAGAAAAATGCGATTCGAGACCGGTTATCTCGCCAAGGATGGATTTTTACCGTGACCAAGGCCCGCGCCTACATGGACTGGAATGCGACAGCGCCGCTGCTTGATGCCGCGCGCGATGCCTTCCTGCGCGTGGCGCTGATGGAGGGTAATCCTTCCTCCGTCCACCGCGAGGGACGCGCGGTCCGGGCCGAAGTCGAGGCGGCACGTCGGGCGCTGGCTGAGGCGCTGGGCGCCAAGCCGGCAAGCGTGACCTTTACCAGCGGTGCTACGGAAGCGGCCAACACCGTCCTGACGCCTCACTTCCGGATGGGGCGTTCGCCATTGTCTATCGGACGGCTTTACGTTTCGGCCATCGAGCACAAGGCGGTTTTCGAGGGCGGCCGGTTTTCTGCGCCGGAGGTTTCGATCTTTCCTGTTAATGCCGATGGCGTAGCGGATCTGGCGGCGCTCGAAGCTCTTCTGTCGACCCACGACAAGACCAGCGGCCTGCCCATGGTGGCGTTGATGCTGGCCAACAACGAGACGGGTGTCATCCAGCCGGTTTGTGAAGCGGCAAAGATCGTCCACGCCCATGGAGGTATCCTTGTTGTCGATGCCGTGCAGGCGTTTGGCCGCATCCCCGTGGATATCGAAGCGCTGGATGCGGACTTCCTGTTCGTCTCCAGCCACAAGATCGGCGGGCCAAAGGGCGCTGGTGCGCTTGTGGCACGCGGCGAGGCGATGATGCCCACGCCTCTCATCCGTGGCGGAGGCCAGGAAAAAGGACATCGTTCCGGCACGGAGAATGCAGCGGCAATTGCCGGCTTCGGTGCGGCGGCAACGGAGGTGAATGCTTTGCTGGATATGCGCGTCGCCGATATGGCCGCGCGGCGTGACGCCATCGAGGCTGCGCTGTTGGAGATTGTGCCCGAGACGGTCATTCATGGACGTTTAGCCGATCGGCTGCCGAACACGACCTTCTTTTCTCTTGCAGGGATGAAGTCGGAAACCGGCCAGATCGCCTTCGACCTCGAAGGCATCGCACTGTCGGCCGGGTCCGCGTGTTCGTCGGGCAAGGTTGGCGAGAGCCATGTGCTGAAGGGCATGGGGCTTGATCCGCGCATGGGTGCGCTGAGGATTTCTTTCGGACCGTCGACATCAGAGGCGGAGATCGCCCAGACGATTGAAGCGTTCCGAAAGATTGCCGGACGGCTGGCCAAGCCAAAGGCGGCGTAATTTTTGCGGGAAGTCAAATTTCCGCTTGCCAAAAGGGGTGAAAAATCCCTTTTGGCGACCTTATATAGACGGCAACGCATCGTATGAATGTATGTGTTGGCTGTCACAACGACAACAAGCTGCCGGCCTTGACCCGGCGAGATTGGAGATCGAAATGGCTGCGGTTCAAGAGACCATAGACCAGGTCCGCGCGATCGACGTGGACCAGTACAAATACGGCTTCGAGACGAACATCGAATCCGACAAGGTGCCGCCAGGCCTGAACGAAGACGTCATCCGGTTGATTTCGGCCAAGAAGAATGAGCCCGAATGGATGCTCGAATGGCGTCTCGACGCCTATCGCCGCTGGCTGACCATGGACGAGCCCACCTGGGCACGCGTCGATTATCCGACGATCGATTTCAACTCAATCAGCTATTATTCGGCCCCGAAGGGGCAGTCCGGGCCGATGTCGCTTGACGATATCGATCCCGAGATTCTCAAGACCTATGAGAAGCTCGGCATTCCGCTGCGTGAGCAGGAAATACTCGCCGGCGTGCAGAACCGCAGGGTCGCTGTTGATGCCGTGTTCGATTCCGTCTCTGTTGTAACGACCTTCAAGGACGAGCTGAAAAAGGCTGGCGTGATCTTCATGTCGATCTCCGAGGCGCTCCGCGAGCACCCGGATCTCGTACGCAAGTATATCGGCTCGGTCGTGCCAGTGACCGACAACTACTATGCGACACTGAACTCGGCGGTCTTTACTGACGGCTCGTTCGTCTACGTTCCGAAGGGCGTGCGCTGCCCGATGGAGCTGTCGACCTACTTCCGCATTAACGAGAAGAACACCGGCCAGTTCGAACGCACGCTGATCATCGCCGAGGAAGGCGCCTACGTCTCCTATCTGGAAGGCTGCACGGCCCCACAGCGCGACGAAAACCAGCTGCATGCCGCGGTGGTCGAGCTCGTGGCGCTCGATGACGCCGAGATCAAGTATTCGACGGTGCAGAACTGGTATCCCGGCGACAAGAACGGCAAGGGCGGCATCTACAACTTCGTCACCAAGCGCGGCGATTGCCGTGGCAAGAATTCCAAGATCTCCTGGACCCAGGTCGAGACCGGTTCGGCGATCACCTGGAAATACCCGTCCTGCATCCTGCGCGGCGATGGTTCGCGCGGCGAGTTCTACTCGATCGCGGTGTCCAACGGCTACCAGCAGATCGACTCGGGCACCAAGATGCTGCATCTCGGCAAGAACACCTCGAGCCGCATCATCTCCAAGGGCATTTCGGCCGGCCGTTCCAACAACACCTATCGCGGCCAGGTGTCGATCCACCGCAAGGCGGAAAACGCCCGCAACTTCACCCAGTGCGACTCGCTGCTGATCGGCGACAAGTGCGGTGCTCACACCGTGCCCTATATCGAGGCAAAGAACTCGACGGCACAGCTCGAGCATGAAGCGACGACGTCGAAAGTGTCGGAAGATCATCTGTTCTACTGCATGCAGCGCGGCATTCCGGAAGAAGCGGCTCTCGCCCTGATCGTCAATGGCTTCGTCCGCGACGTCATTCAGGAACTGCCGATGGAATTTGCCGTGGAAGCGCAGAAGCTGATCGGTATCAGCCTTGAGGGATCGGTCGGCTAAGCCGGTCATCGTCGCCTGTCATACTCATTCATGGCGGCCCGAAGCCGCACACGCCATTGCTAGGAAACCACTATGCTTGAAATCAGAAACCTTCATGCCCGCATCGCCGAAGACGGCACCGAAATCATCCGTGGCCTGAACCTCACCGTCAAGGCCGGCGAAGTCGCCGCGATCATGGGCCCGAACGGCTCGGGCAAGTCGACGCTGTCCTACATCCTGTCGGGCCGTGAAGACTATGAAGTCACCGAAGGCGACATCCTGTTCAACGGCGAGAGCATTCTCGAACTCGATCCGGCCGAGCGCGCTGCCAAGGGCGTGTTCCTGGCCTTCCAGTATCCGGTCGAAATCCCCGGTGTTGCCACCATGCAGTTCCTCAAGGTCGCGATGAACGAGCAGCGCAAGGCGCGCGGCGAGGACGAACTGACGACGCCGGAATTCCTCAAGCGCGTCAAGGCTGCCGCGGCTGAGCTGCAGATCAACACCGATATGCTGCGCCGGCCGCTCAATGTCGGCTTCTCCGGCGGTGAGAAGAAGCGCGCGGAAATCCTGCAGATGTCGCTCCTGCAGCCCTCGCTTTGCGTTCTCGACGAAACCGATTCCGGTCTCGACATCGATGCGCTGAAGATTGTGTCCGACGGCGTCAACGCGCTGCGCTCGCCCGATCGCGCCATCGTCGTGATCACCCATTACCAGCGCCTGCTCGACCATATCGTGCCAGACTCCGTGCACGTGCTCTACAAGGGCCAGATCATCAAGTCGGGTCCGAAGGAACTGGCTCATGAGCTCGAAGCCAACGGCTACGCCGACATTATCGGCGAAGCGGCCTGAGGCCGGAGGTGAGATCATGACCATTCAGGCTCCTATCAAGCCGACAGCCGCGGAAACCGCGCTGATCGACGCCTTCGGCGGCGCGATCGGCCAGTTGCCCGGCGATGCGGCCATCACCACCCAGCGTTCGACGTTGATTCAGGCGATCAAGACCAACGGCCTGCCGACGCGGCGGGTTGAAAACTGGCATTACACCGACCTGCGCTCGCTGCTCAGGACCATTCCTGAAGCCGCACCCGTGGCCGTCAGCGCAGCCGATCCGCTGGTTTCCGGTTCGGATGTCCTGTCCATCCTCAATGGCACTGCGGTCGACGATGCCCGGATCGAAGGCGTGACCGTCAAGAACTACCGTGACAGCCTGGTCGATGGCTCGGCGCTGAAGGGTCTTTCGGTGCGCAGCAGCGACGACCTGATCGGCCGTCTCAATGGCAGCTTCGTCAGCGATGGTTATGCGATCCATTTTCCCGATCGTTACGAAAGCGACAAGCCGGTCGAAATCCAGCTCGTTCAGGGTGGCGGTTTCGTCAACACCCGGCTGCCGGTGAATTTCGGCGCGAGCGCCAAGGCCACTATCATCGAGCGCCATCGCGCCGTCAACGGATCGCAGGCGCTGGTGACTGCCGTCAGCGACATCACACTGGGCGAAGGTGCTGACGTCATCTGGATCGTGCTGCAGGAGCAGGGCGCAGACGACACCCATCTTGGCCAGATCAAGGTGCGGTTCGGCAAGAATGCCAAGCTCAAGCTTTACGTGATCAATGCCGGCGGCCGGCTCGTGCGTCAGGACATTTTCATCGATGTCGAGGGCGAGGGCTCGGACCTGACGCTGCGCGGCATCAACCTGCTCGGCGGCGACAGCCATACCGATGTGACGCTGGTGCTGGGCCACAACGTGCCACACACGACCTCGACCGAGATCATGCGCAACGTGATCTTCGACCGCGCCAAGGGTATCTTCCAGGGACAGATCCGGGTTGCCCCCGACGCCCAGAAGACTGATGCGAAGATGTCGTGCAACACGCTGCTGCTTTCCGACGAGGCCGAATTCGCGACCAAGCCGGAACTGGAAATCTTCGCCGACGACGTGGTCTGCGGACATGGAGCGACGGTCGCCGATATCGACCATACCCATCTCTTCTACCTGCAGTCGCGCGGCATTCCCGAAAAGCAGGCGCGCGGACTGCTCGTGCAGGCCTTCGTGCAGGAGACTGTCGAGGAACTGGAAGACGAGACGCTGATAGAACCCTTGGAAGCGATCATCCAGGCATGGCTGGAAAAGCACGCCTGAAGGGTGATTGCCCCTCACCCTGACCTCTCCCCGCGAGCGGGGCGAGGTGACGCTAAATGCACTGGCCGTGCCACAACTCCCTTCTCCCCGTACGACGGGGAGAAGGTGGCGGCAGCCGGATGAGGGGCATTCATTGCCCCACGAAATTGGAAAGATGGCTCTATGTCTGGCATTGGCACTTACGACGTCGAAGCGATCCGCAAGGATTTTCCCATCCTGTCGCGCACCGTCTACGGCAAGCCGCTCGTTTATCTCGACAACGGTGCCTCGGCCCAGAAGCCGCAGGCGGTGATCGATGCGGTGGCGCATGCCTATTCCAATGAGTATGCAAACGTTCACCGGGGGCTGCATTTCCTCTCCAATGCCGCGACTGATGCCTATGAAGCATCGCGCGAAAAAGTCCGCAGGTTCCTCAATGCAGGTTCGGTGGACGAAATCATCTTCACCAAGTCCTCGACCGAGGCGATCAACACGGTCGCCTATGGCTACGGCATGCCGCATATCGGCGCAGGCGACGAGATCGTCGTGTCGATCATGGAGCACCATTCCAACATCGTTCCGTGGCACTTCATCCGCGAGCGCCAGGGCGCCAAGCTGGTGTGGGCGCCGGTCGATGACGATGGGGCTTTCCACCTCGACGATTTCGAGAAATGCCTGACCGACAAGACCAAGCTCGTTGCCATCACCCACATGTCGAATGCGCTCGGCACCGTCGTCAACGTCAAGGAAGTCTGCCGTATCGCGCATGCGCGCGGCATTCCGGTGCTGGTAGATGGTTCTCAGGCCGCCGTGCACATGCCGGTCGATGTCCGCGACATCGATTGCGACTGGTACGTGATGACCGGCCACAAGCTCTACGGGCCGTCAGGCATCGGCGTGCTCTATGGCAAGACGGACCGGCTGAAATCCATGCGGCCGTTCATGGGCGGCGGCGAGATGATTGTCGAAGTCACCACGGACAATGTCACCTATAACGAACCGCCGCATCGCTTCGAAGCTGGTACGCCGCCGATCGTGCAGGCGATCGGGTTGGGCTATGCACTCGATTATATGGACGGTATCGGCCGGGCGGCGATTGCCGAGCACGAAGCGGGGCTTGCTGCCTATGCCGCCGAACGCCTGCGCAGCGTCAACTCGCTGAAAATCTTCGGCAATGCGCCGGGCAAGGGTGGAATCTTCTCCTTCGAGCTCGAAGGCATCCATTCCCACGACGTGTCGATGGTCATCGACCGCGCCGGTGTCGCCGTTCGCGCCGGCACCCATTGTGCACAACCGCTCTTGCAACGCTTCGGCGTCACCTCCACATGCAGGGCATCGTTCGGCCTTTACAACACCAAGACCGAGGTCGACGCGCTGGTGGACGCACTCGAATATGCCCGCAAGTTCTTCGCCTGAAAGGAAAAATGATATGAGCACCACTGAAGGCGAAAAGATCGATGTCCGCGAAGGGCTGGTCAAGTCGGCCATTCCCCCGGAGGAACTGGACCGGCTGTCCGATGATATCGTCGCGGCTCTGAAGACGGTCTACGATCCGGAAATTCCCGCCGATATCTACGAACTCGGGCTGATCTACCGCGTCGATATCGAGGACGACCGTATGGTCAAGATCGTCATGACACTGACGGCGCCGGGTTGCCCGGTCGCCGGCGAGATGCCGGGCTGGGTGGAAAATGCCGTGAGCGCGGTGGAGGGTGTGATGGGCGTCGAAGTGTCGATGACCTTCGATCCGCCGTGGTCCGCCGACCGGATGAGCGAAGAAGCGCAGGTTGCGCTCGGCTGGTATTGAAGGTTTAACGCACCAGGACTACATTGGAATCGTGAAACATCGGGCCTTGAACCCGGTCGTTGAAGGAGTGAGCCGATGGGCTTTGCAGTAATGACCATGACGGATGGTGCCGCGGCGCGTGTTCGTGAAATCGTCGAGAATTCCGCCTCCGAAGCGCTGGGCATCCGCGTCGGGATCAAGAAGGGCGGCTGTGCGGGAATGGAATACACCATCAATCTGGTGACCGAACCCAACGCCAAGGATGACCTGATCGAGCGCGATGGCGCCAAGGTCTGGGTCGAGCCGGCGGCCGTGCTCTATCTGCTCGGCACCGAAATGGGCTTCGAAGTCACGACCCTGCGCTCAGGCTTCACCTTTTCCAATCCGAACCAGACATCAGCCTGCGGATGCGGCGAATCCGTCGAGCTCAAGCCCGCCGATCTGGCAGCCCTTGCCGCGCGCGGCGATGCCGTGGTGCCCGCCCGCTGAGCGAAGAAAGTTTCCAATCGAAAAGGCCGGAAACCTTGAGGGGTTTCCGGCCTTTTTGTTATTCTGCCGCTTCGAGATAGTCGCTCACCGGTGGGCACGAGCAGACGAGGTTGCGGTCGCCATAGACGTTGTCGACGCGATTGACCGGAGGCCAGTACTTGTCGACACGGAAGGCACCCGGCGGGAAGCAGGCCTGTTCGCGGCTGTAGGGACGATCCCAGTCACCCACCAGGTCCTGCACCGTGTGCGGGGCATTCTTCAGCGGGTTGTTGTCCCGGTCCATGGTGCCGGCCTCGATGGCGCGGGTTTCCTCGCGGATCGCCAGCATGGCGTCGCAGAAGCGATCGATCTCGGCCTTGGTTTCCGATTCCGTCGGCTCGATCATCAGCGTGCCGGCCACCGGCCAGCTCATGGTCGGGGCGTGGAAGCCGCAATCGATCAGCCGCTTGGCGATATCCTCGACCGAGACGCCCGACGATGCCTGCAGCGGCCTTGTGTCGATGATGCACTCATGTGCCACGCGGCCCTTGTCGGACGTGTAGAGCACGTCATAGGCGCCCTTCAGGCGTGCGGCGATGTAGTTGGCATTGAGGATCGCCACCTTGGTTGCCTGCGTCAGCCCTTCGCCACCCATCATCAGGATGTAGCTCCAGGAAATCGGTAGGATCGAGGCCGAGCCGAAGGGAGCGGCAGACACCGCGCCGTCCTTGCCGTCGCTTTCCGGATGGCCGGGCAGGTGGGGGGCGAGATGCGCCTTGACGCCGATCGGCCCCATGCCGGGACCACCGCCGCCATGCGGGATGCAGAACGTCTTGTGCAGGTTGAGGTGGCTGACGTCGGAGCCGATGTCGCCGGGGCGGGCAAGGCCGACCATGGCGTTCATGTTGGCGCCGTCGAGATAGACCTGGCCGCCATGCGCGTGCGTGATGTCGCAGATCTCGCGCACCGTCTCCTCGAAAACGCCATGCGTCGAAGGATAGGTGATCATCACGCAGGAGAGGTTGGCGGCGTGCTTTTCAGCCTGGGCGCGGAAATCGGCGATGTCGATGTCGCCGTTGTCCGAAGCCTTGACCGGAACCACCTTCATGCCCGCCATCTGTGCAGACGCCGGGTTGGTGCCATGCGCCGACATCGGGATCAGGCAGACGTCACGATGGTTGTCGCCCCGGGCGAAATGGTAGTTGCGGATTGTCAGCAGGCCCGCATATTCACCCTGCGCGCCGGAGTTCGGCTGCATGGAGAAGGCATCGTAACCGGTCACGTCGCACAGCTTCTGGCTGAGATCGTCAAGCATCACCTTGTAGCCTAAGGCCTGATGATCGGGAACGAAGGGGTGGATCTCGGCGAATTCCGGCCAGGTGATCGGCAGCATTTCGGCTGTCGCGTTCAACTTCATCGTGCAGGAGCCGAGCGGGATCATCGAGCGATCGAGCGCCAGATCCCGGTCCGACAGCCGCCTTATGTAGCGGGTCATCTCGCTTTCGGCGCGGTTCATGTGAAAGATCGGATGGGTGAGATACTGGCTGGTGCGCAGCATCTCTTCCGGGAGGCGCCAGTCCGGCTGGAATTCCTCGATCTTGAAGTCGCCGCCGAACGCACGCCAGACGGCTTCCAGCGTCACAGGCCGCGAACGCTCGTCGAGCGAGATGCCGATCCGGTCGTTGCCGATCTTGCGCAGGTTGACTTCCTCGGCCTCGGCGGCCTTGAGGATGACGCCCTGCAGCTTGCCGACTTCGATGGTGATCGTGTCGAAGAACGTGCCGGGCTCGACGGTGTAGCCGAGTTTTTCCAGGCCCTTGGCCAGCCGTACCGTCTTCTGGTGCACGCTCTGGGCAATCGCCTTCAGGCCCTGCGGACCGTGGAAGACCGCATACATCGAGGCCATGACGGCGAGCAGCACCTGGGCGGTGCAGATGTTGGACGTCGCCTTTTCGCGGCGGATATGCTGTTCGCGGGTCTGCAGCGACAGGCGATAGGCACGGTTGCCGCGCGCATCGACCGAGACGCCGACGAGGCGGCCGGGCATGGAGCGCTTCCATTCGTCCTTGACCGCCATATAGGCGGCATGCGGGCCACCATAGCCAACCGGCACGCCGAAACGCTGGGTGGTGCCGACAGCGATGTCCGCGCCCATCTCGCCCGGCGATTTCAGCAGGCAAAGCGCAAGTGGATCGGCAATTACGATACCGATGGCGCCGGCGGCATGCAGCTTGTCCATCAGCGGAGTGAAATCGTGCACATGGCCGTGCGTACCCGGATACTGGAAGATCGCACCGAAGACGTTGTTGGTATCGAGGTCGGTGAAGGGATTGCCGACAACGACGTTCCAGCCAAGCGGCTCGGCGCGCGTCCTGAGCAGCGCGATGTTCTGCGGGTGGCAGTTCTCATCGGCGAAGAAGGTCAGGGACTTGGATTTGGCGACGCGCTGCGCCATGGCCATCGCTTCGGCGGCGGCGGTCGACTCATCCAGCAGCGAGGCATTGGCGATATCGAGACCGGTCAGGTCGCTGACCATGGTCTGGTAGTTCAACAGTGCCTCGAGACGGCCCTGGCTGATCTCAGGCTGGTACGGCGTATAGGCTGTGTACCAGGCCGGATTTTCAAGGATCGTGCGCTGGATGACCGGCGGCGTGATCGTGCCGTAATAACCCTGGCCGATCAGCGAGACGAGCTTCTGGTTCAGGTTGGCGGTCTCGCGCATCTTGTCGAGCGCCTCGCGCTCGGTCAGCGGCTTGTCCCATTTTAGCGGCGTCTTCAGCCGGATCGAGGACGGCACAGTGTCGTCGATCAGCGCGTCGAGGCTGGAGTAACCGACGGTTTTCAGCATCGCGGCCATCTCGACGGGCGAGGGGCCGATATGCCGTCGGTCAGCGAAATTGTACGGATCGTAGTCCGTGAAGGTAAAATCGGTCGGGAGGGCCATTATGCAATCATCCTCGCATAGGCTGCCTCATCCATCAGGCCGTCGGCGTCAGAGGGATTGGCAAGCTTGAGTTTGAAGAACCAGCCCGCGCCCATCGGGTCGGAATTGACCAGCGAGGGGTCCGCGGTGATGGCATCGTTGACCTCGGTGATCTCGCCATCGAGGGGACAAAACACGTCGGAGGCGGCCTTGACGCTTTCGACGGTGGCGGCGTTGTCGTTCTTGCCGAAAGACGCGCCGGCCGCAGGCAGTTCGACGAAGACGAGGTCGCCGAGCTGTTCGGCCGCATGCGCCGTGATGCCCACGGTGGCAACGCCGTCTTCGATCTTCAGCCACTCATGCTCTTCGGTGAATTTCAACATCTCAGGATTCCTTCAATCGTCTGTTTGCAATTGTCTGTTTGCGGTTGAATTGATGCCCCTCATCCGGCTGCTGCCGCCTTCGCTATGCAAGGACGGGGAGAACGCTAGGGTGATGGGCCGAGAACATCTTGCCGGTTGGTTTTCCGTTCAGCGTTTGTATGTCGGGGTAATGAAGGGTAGGGCCGATACCGTCATCGGCAGGAACTTGCCGCGCACTTCGGCAAAGACGCGGGTGCCGTCGGCGGATAACCCTGTTGGCACATAGCCCATCGAAATCGGGCCATCGACGCTCGGGCCGAACCCTCCCGATGTGATCTCGCCGATCGGTGACTGCCCGGTTTCGTCGGCATAGAGCTTTGCATGGGCGCGTACCGGCGCCTTGCCTTCCGGCTTCAGGCCGACGCGGCGGCGTGAAGCACCATTGTCCAGTTCAGCAAGTATACGGTCCGCGCCCGGAAAACCGCCAGCGCGTGCGCCGCCATTGCGTCTGACCTTCTGGATCGCCCATTCCAGAGCGGCTTCGACCGGAGTCGTTGTCGTGTCGATGTCGTTGCCGTAGAGGCACAGGCCTGCTTCGAGCCGTAGGCTGTCGCGGGCGCCGAGACCGACCGGCTCACAATCGGGATGATCGAGCAGCCGCTGCACCGCGGTTTCGGCCTTGTCGGCGGGAATCGAAATTTCGAAGCCGTCTTCGCCCGAATAGCCGCTGCGGGAGATGATGCAGTCGATGTCGTGCAGGTCGTCGCCCTCGACATCCATGAACTTCATGCTGGTGACCTCAGGACAGAATTCTGCCAGCACATGTTCGGCATGCGGGCCCTGCAGCGCGATCAATGCGCGGTCTTCGATCATTTCCAGGGTGCAGGCGTCGGACAGATGCGCTGCCATATGGGCAAAATCGTCGTCCTTGCAGGAGGCGTTGACCACCATGTAGAAATGATCTTCGCGATTGGCGACCATCAGATCGTCGAGAATGCCGCCTTCCGCATTGGTGAACAGGCCGTAGCGCTGGCGGCCGGGCTTGAGGCCGACAATGTCGACAGGGATAATTTTCTCCAGCGCAAGGGCTGCGTCTTCCATCCTGCCGGACTTGGGGCGGATGATCACCTGGCCCATGTGGGAAACGTCGAACAGACCGCACAGGGTGCGGGTCGACAGGTGCTCCTTGAGCACGCCGGCGGGATATTGCACCGGCATGTCGTAGCCGGCAAACGGAACCATCCGCGCACCAAGTGACAGGTGCAGCGCATGCAATGGGGTCTTTTTCAGCGATTGTTCGCTCACGAACAGGCCTCCGGGTTTGGCGCATGGCGCCGCTCAAGACAGGGCGCTCCTCGGCACCCGCATACTTAAGCCCCCTCTGTCCCTTTGCCTGAGATTGTTATCCCTTCGGCAGATGCGCAAGCACCGTTCTCCAGAGTTTCTATCCTGCCCGTTGGTCCTTTTGCCTGAGAGTTTCCGGGGCGGTTGCTCCTTCGGCACTGCATGCCAGATGCAGATTCTCCCAATGGGTCGCCAATAGATAGCGGCTCGACGGGGCCGATGGCAAGGGGAATGGCGCTGGGGACCACATATTTGTCGCTGCCGCGCTTTACGTTAGGGGAGAGTGCGGCAATTCGCAGCCTCGGGAACATCGCAGCCGCCTTCCCAACGCGCAATTAGTTGTCTATGAGAATGACAGGCTTATGGGATCGTAGCTATGGAGCATTGGGCAAGGAGAGCGATGGCGACACGCATCATCTGCGTGATTGCGCTATTCATGCTCGGTTTTGCCGCTCACGCCGATACCCGGGCGGCAATCGGGCCGTATGGCGCTGAGTACATGCTGCCGGACGGCAGCTATGCCTCGATGTGCCTTCCCAGTGAAGAACATGGGGGCGCGCCGCATTCCGACGGCAATCATTGCGACGTCTGTGTATTTGCGACCATACACCTGTTTACGCCGCCCGCTTTCGCAGTTCTGGCAAATCGCGCAGCTCAGCCGGTCGAAAAAATCAATCGGGATAGCAATCCCAACCTGAAGCGCATCACTTCTTTTCATCAGCTAAGCCGTGGACCGCCGCTGAAGGCTTGATCGTCTACTCCACGACTTACTGCCGCGCTTGCGGCAAGGCCAGCACGCATTGGCGTGTATTCAGAGTGTATCCCTATGAAAAATATCAGAATCATTTCATCCGTTATCCTGTCTGCCGTCCCGGCAATGGCGTTCGCCCATGCCACGATGCAGATTCCCGAAGCGTCCGCCGACAGCTATTATCTTGCCACCCTGCAGGTGCCGCATGGTTGTGACGGCAAGGCCACGACAGAAGTACAGATCAAGCTCCCCGAAGGCTTCATTGCAGCCAAACCGCAACCGAAGGCCGGCTGGGAGATCGAGATCATCAAGGGTAAATATCAGAAGAGCTACGATCTGCATGGCAAGACCGTGACGGAAGGGCCGGTCGAAATTCGCTGGAAGAACGGCAACCTGCCGGACGAATATTACGACACCTTCACGATTTCGGGGAAATTCTCCGGCATTGCGGCCGGTACATCCGTACCCTTCGTCAGCACCCAGCTTTGCGGCAGCGAGGGCAAGGTGGCCTGGACCGAATTGCCGGCCGAAGGCCAGAATCCGCACGATCTGAAAAACCCGGCGCCGACCGTCACCCTGACCGCGGGCGAGGGCCACGACCATCACGGCATGGAGATGAAAGCTGCGGAATTTTCTCCGGTCAAGGTCGGTGCTCTCGAACTCAGCGCCGCCTTCATCAAGGCGATGACGCCCGGCCAACCGGTCGGCGGCGGTTTCGTCACCATTGCCAACAACGGCAAGACCGATGATCGGCTGGTATCCGTCAGCCCTGCCTCGGGCGCCGATCATGTCGAACTCCATGAGATGAAGGTGGATGGCGACGTGATGCGCATGCGCAAACTGAACGATGGCATCGCGTTGCCCGCCGGCAAGACGACGGAAATGAAGCCCGGTGGGCTGCACATGATGTTCATGGGCGTGAAAAAGCCGTTCATGGCCGGCGACACCGTCAAGGCGACATTCGTCTTCGAAAAGGCCGGAACCGTGGAAATTGAGATCCCGGTTGTCGATCGCAAGGGCGGCATGCAGCACAAGATGTGATCGGTCAGGCGCGGAACACGTCCCGCGCTTGCCACCTTGATGGGCTTAGGCTTCGTCGGTGAGATCGGGCAGGGCAAGAACCGGCGGAGCAAGCTCGGGGATATCTCCGAGACCCATCCCTTGTTCTTCCTCACGTGCCTCGGCGGACGGCGAAAGCGTCTCGTCGAGGTTGTTGAGGAGGTATTCCTCCTCGGCCTGGCGCCGGGAGGTCTGGGGCTGGTTTCGCTTCTGGCCGGACGTCAGGAAAAACAGCGTCATTGCCGATGTGCCGACGATATCCATCGTCGACATCGGGCCGTCTTCGCCGCGCATCGTTTCACTGGCAAGCTGACGCAACGTGCGTTCAGCAGGGCTCGAGCCGCTGACGCGCGCGCTCGCCTTCAGCGATTGCGTCGCATAGGCGGCGGTGATTGGTGAAATTGTGACAATCTCTGTCATCGGCGTGATCTGCCCTTTCAGATCACCGACAGTAATGGAAAGGCCTATCTGCAATGTTGCATATTTTGTTAAGACTTTAACCGCTTAACGTTTAGTTTCCGCCGAACCTATTCTTTGTATTAGTAAAAATAGAATTGTGCTCTCGTAATGTGGTCGGGGCAGGCGTGTCGGGTTGTCGGAAACCGTGAGATCAATGCCGGCTGCAAGCCGCATTCCGGTGTCATGAAAAGCAAATTACGCCCGGCTGCATTCAGCCGGGCGTAATGGTTTTGGGTTAACGCAGGCGGTCGCGAAGCCTGAGCTTGATGTGCTTCTTCTCAAGGAAGGCGTCGAGGCCTTCAGGGCCAAGCTCGCGGCCGACGCCGCTCATCTTCCAGCCGCCGAAAGGCGCCTGCAATTCGCTGGTATCGTTGACGTTGACACCGACGGCGCCTGCCTCGATCTGCTCGGCGACACCCCAGCCGCGTTCGAGATCGCCGGAGTAGACGTAGGCCGCCAGTCCGAAGGGCAGGGCATTGGCGATACGGATCGCCTCACGGTCATCGGCAACCGCACGAACTGCTGCCAGCGGGCCGAAGGTTTCTTCGGTGGTTGCCAGCGCGCCATCGGGAACCTCGTCGACGATCGCCGGCTGAAAGAAGAAGCCCTTGTCGAATGCTTCGCCCTTAGGCACCGAGCCGCCGGTCAGCAGCTTGCCGCCGCGCGTGACCGCGTCATCGATGTGGCGCTTGACGCGGGTGCGGACGCCTTCATTCAGCACCGGGCCGTAAAGCACGCCGGGATTGACGCCGTGACCGAGCTGGATCTTGCGGGTTTCCTCCACCAGCGCTTCGACGAAGCGCGCGTGAATTCCCTTCGAGACCAGGATGCGGTTCACCGCGATGCAGATCTGGCCCATGTTCGAGAACGAACGGCGAGCCGCAGCCGCTGCCGCCTCTACCGGATCGGCATCATCAAGCACCACGAACGGGCACTGGCCACCAAGTTCCAGCGACAGGCGCTTGAGGTTGCCGGCCGAAGCCCGCATGATTGCCTGACCGGCCGGAACAGACGCGGTCGCGGTGATCATGTGGATGCCGTTATGGGCGGAAAGTGCCGCGCCGACTTCAGGGCCGGTGCCCGGAATGTCGTTGAGCACGCCGGCGGGCAGGCCTGCTTCCTCGAAGCACTTTACCACCATGCCGATGGCAAGGGGCGTCTCGTGTGGCGGCTTGACGATCAGCACGCAGCCGGCAGCCAGTACAGGGGCAACCTTCCAGGCGTAGAGATCGACCGGGTAGTTCCAGGGAACGATGCCCGCAACCACGCCCACCGGATGGGAGGTGACGATATTGCGGATATCGGCACGCGAGCCCGGGCGCAGCGAGCCATGCACGCGACGGCCTTCTTCGGCATAGTAGCGGATGACCTCGATGCCGAAGGCGATTTCCTTCTTCGAATCGGGGACGGGCTTGCCCTGTTCGCGGGTCAGCAGCTCGGCGATGGCATCAATGCGTTCAGCGATCAGGTCGGCGGCGCGGTGCATGATCTGCGCGCGCTTGTCGGTGTGCATGCTGGCCCAGAGCGGGAACGCGCGGGTGGCGGCTTCGACGGCCTTGTCAACATCGGCGGCGCTGGCAATGGCGCTGGTGCCGACCGGGTCGCTGGTGGCCGGGTCAAGGATGACGGCAGTTTCGCCCGAAAGCGAATCCTGCCACTTCCCGTCGATGTAAAGCTTGCGGTTCATGGGGGTCACCGTGCTTTCAAACGAGCCCACAGGGCGTCGTAGTTTTCATCGTTCTGCTTGTCTGCGATTTTCTTCTCGGTCGTGTTGGGGCTGACCATGACGCCGGGCGTGATGCCCTGCTTGACGAGCTTTTCTGCCGTGTTGGAAACGATGGCATGGGCAATCGCGATGGTGACGCTGGTGGAGCTGCCGCCGACCGGATGTTCCAGGCCGTCGATGTAGATCGCTGCATCGCCCTTCGGAATGCCGGTGTCGATGACGACGTCGGCGACTTCATAGAGCCGCTTGCCGGAGGAGTGGCGCGACGGAACGGTGCTCGAATGCGGCAGGGATGTAACGGCAATCAGGCCGATGCCGCGTTCCTTGCACTCCATGGCGATGTCGAGGATCACGGCGTTGATGCCGGAATGCGAGAACAGGATCATCGTGTCGGCGCTGTCGAGCTGGTGCGAGCGCATGATGGCGCGGCCATAGCCTTCCTGTGCGTGGATGAAACGGTACTGGCGCGCGCCCATGTCGCCCCAGACGTGGTGGAACGAGATCATCGTGCTTTCGACAATCGGACGGAAGCCGACGATGGTGCCGGTGCGCGGAAAGCTTTCCAGCGCCGGGATTGCGCCGTGGCCGGTACCAAAGGTGAAGGCGAGCTTGCCGGCGGCGATCGATTTCGCGCACATCTCGGCGGCCTTGTCGATGGCGGCGTTCTGTTCGTCGCGCACCTTGGCGAGACGCTCGATCAGGGTGTCGAAGTAGCGGGTGGAGAGATCAGTCATGTCCACGTCCTTTCTGTCTATTACTGTTCGCCGGCGGCCATGGCGGCCATGGAATCGAGGGCAAGCTCGAACATGTCGGGCTCGAGCGTGGCCATCAGGTCGTCGCCGATCTTTTCCTGGGTGTTGGCATCGACGGTGGCGATGCAGAGTGTCGAGGCGCGCACACCGAGAATGCGGGCAGCGGTGAGCAGGGCCGACGTTTCCATGTCGGTGCCGATCAGGCCGAGGCGCTGGATGTCATCCTTGAGCTTGCCGATGATCGAGCGTCGCTCGCCCGACAGCGCAAACATCTCGGTATAGAAACCGTCATAGGTGCCGAAGATGCCGGCATGCCAGGTCTTGCCGCTGGACTTCAGCTTTTCGCGGACGACCAGGTTGAGGTCGAAGTCGGCAATTGCCGGAAAACCGAGCGGCGCATAGGAGTTGGACGTGCCGTCGGTGCGCAGCGCGCCATCAGCCAGAACGAAATCGCCAAGCTTGGCTGGCGGCACGGCCATGGCTGTGCCGATGCGCAGGAAGTTGCGGATGCCGAGCGCATGCAACTCGTGTAGAACGATAGTGGCAATGGGGGCGCCCATGCCGAAAGCAGACACGGTGATGCGCTGGCCGCCGCGCGTTCCGGTGACGGTCTTCAGACCGCGCTGCTCCGGCACGAAATGCACGTCGGTCATGTGCGCGGCGATGCGCTCGATGCGGGCCGGGTCGCCAACGAGGATGGCGGCCTTGCCGACTTCATCGCGCTTGGCTCCGATGTACCAGGCCTGTTTCGTCTGTTCTTTTTCAGTCATGCTATCAGCTTTCGGTTTCTTCGGCTTTTCTATTGAGCAGAAGGGCGCGCGCGGCGGCATTGCCTGCCCGGCCAATGGCTTCCAGCTCGGTTTCGCCCTTCATGATGGCGGCAATGACGCCGCCGGCAAATGTGTCGCCGGCCCCGGTCGGGTCGGTGACGTCAACAGGTTCGGCTGCCACGAATGTGCTTTGACCGTTGCAAAGGAAGACGGCGCCGCGGCGGCCCTGCGTCTCGACGATGGTCTGGCCTTCGCGTGCGTGGCTTGTCGTGCGTGCGCTTTCGAGGAAGCTGCGTTCGCGGCCGTTACAGAAGATCAGGTCGGCGCGGCTCACCAGCCGGGCCGTCTGTTCCGGCGTAATGGCGCGCGGATCGTCCTTGACGATCCATGCAAGCTTCTGGTCGGGGCGGATCATGTCGAGGATCTGATCGGTGACGATCTTCGGTCCGATGGCGATGCAGACCCACTCGGCGCTTGCCACCAGGGTCTTCTGCTGCTCGGTCAGTCCGATGCCATCGGGCAGGCCGGGATGGTAGAGGCAGGCGCAATCGCCGGTCGGCTCATAAGCAAGCACGGAAATTGGTGTGCGTGCGCCCTCGACCTTCGCCATGCCGTCGCGCGAGATGCCTATGTCCGCGAGCTGGCCGAGATAGACTTCGCCGGGCGCGTCGGTGCCGATCCAGCTCACTGGATGAACCGGGCCCTGGTAGTCTTTGGCAATTGCCTGTGCGACGTAGGCAGGGCCGCCGCCGAGGCGTGGCCAGGCGCTTTCCGGACGGCTGAGGATCGTGGTTGTGCGGCCCGGCCTGACATCGCCGTCGAGGACGATGACATGGTCGAGGCTCGCATAGCCTGATATGGCGATGCCGGTCATGCCAGCATCTCCAGTCCTTCGTCGAGACTGACGACGCGGCCCATGTAGCGCTCGATGTCTTCCAGCGACGCTTCGGCCAGATGCGGCCGGTTGGAATTGGTCGCCTCGCGGACGATAACCGGCTCGAAGCCGTTGGCGAATGCGTCCTGGGCGGTCGCCCGGATGCAGACATTGGTCTTCACGCCAGCGATGATGACCCGCGTCACCTTCTGCTCGTGCAAGAAAAGCGCAAGATCGGTGGCGAAGAAGGCGCTGAAGCGACGCTTGATCACGACGGTCTCGTTCTTGCCCTGTGGACGGAAATCGGCGAAGAAATCTGCGTCATGCGCGTCTTCCAGGTGATGGACCGGCAGCTTCTTCCATTCGAAATCATGGAACACTTCCGGACGGTGGCGCTCGACGGCGTGAACCGTGACGATGTTGTTTTCGCTTGCGGCCTTCCTGAGCGCGCGCATGGGCTCCAGAACATCCTCGACGGCCTTGTAGTAATTGGGATGACCCGGTTCGAAGAACGAGTTGATGACGTCGACGAGGATGAGTGCAGTCTTTTCCTGGGTGCTCATGATTTCACTCCGCGGGATTTCTTTGCCGCGATGGCAATTAGGGTCAGGATCACGATGACCATGACGTAGGGGAGGGTCTGGACCAGTTCAGCGGGGAGCCCACGTCCCTGGAGCCGGATCTGGAAGGCGTCGAAGAAGCCGAACAGCAACGCGCCGATGGCGGTCATCACAGGTCTTGTGCGGCCGAAATAGAAGGCCGCCATGGCGATGAAGCCACGTCCGGCGGTAATGCCTTCATTGAAGATGCCGACCACGCCGATGGACAGATATGCTCCGGCAAGACCGGACATGAAGCCGGCAAACACCGTTGACAGATCCTTGGTGCGCAGTGGGTCGAGGCCGAGTGCACGCGCAGCCTTGGGACCGGCGCCCGCCGCACGGAGCCTCAGGCCGGGACGCGTGCGGGCAAGAAACCATACGGTTACCGGAACCAGCAGCCATGCGGCCCAAGTCAGGATATCGTGGCCGGAGAAGATTGCGCCGAGCACGGGGATATCCTCGATGACAGGGATATCCCAGCGCGGCAGGCGGGTTACATCAGGCAGGCTCAGCGTTCCCGACGTTTCGTAGGTCGTCTTCAGGAAGAAGCGGACCAGACCGGCAGCGACGATGTTGAAGCCCAGGCCGACGATGATCTCGTTGGCGCTGAGGCGTGTGACGCACAGCGACATCATCAGGCCCATCATGGCTCCGGCAAAGCCGGCGCCGGCAAGCGCCACGCCCCAGTTTCCGTTGCCCGATGCGAGGATGAGCCCGACAAGCGCGCCGACCAGCATCATCGAATCGAGGCCGATGTTGACGAGGCCGCCGGTGCGGTTGATGAGGCCGCCAAGTGCTGCCAGCAGCACCGGCGTCGTCATGATCAATGCGGCATGAATGATGTTGTCGATCATGATTTGGCCCGCCGCGAAAAGATCCAGGAGAAGCGGGCAACCGCGAAGATCATCACCAAGCCCTGGAGGATATTGACGATTTCAATCGGCACGTCGCTGAACAGCTGGATCGTTGCGCCTGAAGTCGCAAGCGCGCCGAACAGGATGGCAGCAAGCAGGATGCCAAATGCGTTTCCGCGACCCAGCAACGCCACCGCGATGCCGACGAAACCGTAGCCGGGTGAAAAACCGGAGACGTAGCGGAAGACGTTGCCGAGTGCGTGCACGCCGCCGGCAATGCCACCGATAGCGCCCGAAAGCAGCATCATCTTGAAGACGAGGCCGGGAACGTTCATGCCCGATGCCGTGGCAAAACGGGCATTCATGCCGGCCAGCCGGGTTTCAAATCCAAGGGCTGCCCACTTGCCCCAAAGCCAATAGAGGATGACGAAGGCCAGTGCGATCAGGAAGCCGGCATTGAGCGTTGAGCCACGCATCAGCTTGGGAAGACGCGCGGCGTCGGCGATCATCGGCGTGGCGGAGTTAGCCGAGCCGGGCGCGAGCAGCGGGCCGTTGACCAGCCATGCGGTCAGGCTGATGGCGATGAAGTTCAGCATCAGAGTCGTCACGACTTCATCGACATCGAGGCGCGACTTCAAGAGGCCGGGAATGACCATCCATAGCGTGCCGAAGATGGCCGCGGCAACGATCGCGGCAGGCAGCAGGATGAACGCCGACAGGGAAACAAAGGTAAAGCCGACGAACGCGGCGGCGAGACCACCGACATTGACGCAGCCTTCGACACCGACATTGAACGCGCCGGCGCGAAACGCGATGGCGGTTGCCAGTCCGGTGAAGATCAGCGGCGTGGAAGCCGACAAGGTTGCCGCAATGCGCTTGGTGGAACCGAACGATTCTGCAAACAGCAGGCCATAGGTTTCCAACGGATTGTGGCCGGCAATCGCAAGCACGACCGCGCCAAGCAAGAGCGCGATAACCAGCGGCTGCAAGGCGGTTACGACCGGCACCAGCCACGAAAGGCGGCTTGCCGTCGGGGTGGGGGAAACGACAGCGACCATTATGCAGCCTCCCCGAGCATCATGCGGCCGATCAGCTCGATGTCGCCGTCGCCGCGATGCAACTCGCCACGAAGTTCGCCATTGTAAAGGACTATAATGCGGTCGGCCAAGGTGATGATCTCGTTGAGTTCCTCCGATACCAGCAGCACCGCGCCACCGCGGTCCCGGTATTCGAGCAGGCATTGGTGAATGAAGGCGATACCGCGGATATCGACGCCGCGCGTCGGCTGACAGGCGACAAGGATGTCCGGGTTGCCGTCGAGTTCGCGGGCGATGGCGACACGCTGCTGGTTGCCGCCGGAAAGGCTCGATATCGGCAGGTCGGAGGAGGCGCGCTTGACCGAGTAGGCGTCGAGCAGCTTTTCCGCATGCGCCGCGATCTGGCCGAGCTTGAGGATGCCGGCAGAGACGAATGCGCTGCGGCGGTGATGGCCGACAATGGCGTTTTCGGCGATCGAGGCTTCGAGGCAGAGGCCCTCGGCAGCCCGATCGGGGCTCAGATAGGCCAGGCCACGCGCGCGACGCGCGGGCAGGGGGAGTTTCGAGATATCGTTGCCCGATAGCGAGACGCTGCCGCCACGGGCGGCGATGAGGCCGGTAACTGCACCGATCAGTTCGTCCTGGCCGTTGCCGGAAACACCGGCAATGGCGACGATTTCGCCGGCGTGAACGGTAAAGTTCGCGCTCTTCAGTTTGGCGACGCCGCGGCTATCATCGGCCGAAAGGTTTTCTGCGACGAGGACAGATTTGCCTTGCTGGCCCGGCCGCGCCGATGTCTCGTGCAGGATTTCGCCGATCATCAGTTCGGCCAGCTCGGCCTTTGTCGTTTCCGACGTCTTCATGCTGCGGATCACGCGCCCGGCACGGATGACGGTGATGTCGTCGCTCACGCCCATGACTTCGTCCAGCTTGTGGCTGATGAACAGGATTGTGCGGCCATCGTCGCGCAGCCGTTTCAGCAGGGCAATCAGCTCGCGTATCTGCGAGGGGGCCAGCACGGCGGTTGGCTCGTCGAGGATCAGCACATCGGCGCCACGATAGAGCAGACGGAGAATTTCCACGATCTGGCGGACATGCACGGGCGCGTCGTCGACCAGCATGTCCCAGTCGAGCGTGACGCCAGCTTCCTTCTCCAGGGCGCGAGCCGCACCAAGGGCCTTGTCGCGGTCAATCAAACCAAGACCCTTGACCGGCTCGCGCGCGAGAACGAGATTTTCGAGTAGCGTCAGCCCGGGAACGAGCATGAATTCCTGGTGAACCATGCCAATACCCTTGTCGAAGGCATCGGCAGGTCCGTTCAAAGTAGCAGGCTGATCGTTGACGATCACCGTGCCCGCATCCGGCCGGTCCATGCCCTGCAGGATGCGCATAAGAGTCGATTTGCCGGCGCCGTTGCCGCCGACGATGGCGTGGATGGTTCCAGCAAGGGCGGAGAAATCCACGGTGTCATTGGCGATTAGTGTGCCGAAGCGTCGCGTCACGCCGTGTGCGCCAAGACGCACGCGGGCCGCTGTCGGGTTGCTTACGGTATTCAAGTCATGAACTCCGGTGCCGGCAAGGCGCTTACTTCAGATAGTCGGGGTAGCCCTGGTCAACGACATTCCAGACCTTGATCTTGCCGGAAATGATGTCGGCCTTGGCGGCTTCCACTTTTTCGAGATAGGCGGCCGGGATGAGGTCCTTGGTGAACTTCATCTCGGAAAGACCGACGCCGTCTTCCTTGAGGCCGAACGCGACGGTGGTGCCGCCGAGCTTGACGTCCTTGGCGTAGTCCTTGACCACGTTCTCCACGGCGACATCGGCGCGCTTGATCATCGAGGTCAGCACGTTGCCCGGTGCAAGTCCGTCCTGGTCACCGTCGACGCCGATCGCATAATGGCCGGTTTCCTTGGCCGCCTGGATGACGCCAATGCCGGTGCCGCCCGCGATCTGGTAGATGATGTCGGCGCCTTCCTCGTACATGGCTTTCGCCATCTGCTGGCCGAGTGCGGGGTCGCCGAAGTTGTTGGAATAGGCGACCTTGACTTCAACCTTCGGGTTGGCGGCCTTGGCGCCTTCGATGAAGCCGGCGATGAACTTGTCGATGCCGGCCGACTTCGTGCCGCCGATAACACCGAGGATCGGCTTGTCGTTGATGCCCTTGATCGAGGTGTCCGTGGTCACCTGAGCCGCCAGCATGCCGGCGAGATAGGAGCCTTCCTGTTCCTGGAACAGGACCGAGACGATGTTGTCGCCCTTCTGGACCTGGTTGAGGATGGCGAATGTTGTGTCCGGATAGTCCTTGGCCACTTCGACCATCGGCTCGCCGTGCGAGTATTCAAGGTCGAGGATCAGGCCAAAATCGGCATCGGAGGCGCGGCGCAGGATGTCGGCCGCCTGCGCAACGATGTCCTTGGATTCGACTGGCTTGCCTTCGAGGCCAGTTTCCTTGAGCGCGCGCTGGAAGCCGGCATAGGCGAGATCGTTGTATGACTGGTCGCCCAGTCCACCCTGTGCGATCACAAGCGCGACCGGCTTGTCAGCCGCCTGCGCGCTCATCGCCCCAAGGACCGAGGCGAGGACCGTGGTGGCCATCCACTTCATGGGTTTGGAATTCATCGTTTCTCTCCAGTTTTGGTTTTGGGTTCCCGGCTTCAGGCTGACGCGTCAGCCTGGCTTCGTATGAGTAATGGCGAGCGTCGTAGGTGGCATCGACTGCGTCGAGCGGCGTGCCGTCATGCGCAAAGGTCTGGCGGCTGACGGCAACGACGACCGCGTGGGCGTCGAGGTTCAGAAGTTGCCGCTCCTCGACGCTGGCAAGCCGCGCAAGCAGACGCTCGTTGGCGGTGGCGACCGTGAGGCCGTGACTTTCGAATCTTGAATAGAGCGAGAAAGCCGGATCGCTGACCACATCCGGGGTCAGGCCGATTGTCTTGACCAACTCTGCTGTCAGAACGGATCGATGGCGTGCAACGGCTGTTGCATCGACCAGCCGGAGACGATCAAACAGCACCAGCGCCGCATCGGGGGAATAAGGAAGGCCGGGCGACCACTCCGTCGGCTCGAACGCAAGCACCTTGTGGGTCGCGATGTGTCCGGCCGCCTCTACAGCTTCAGTAAAGGAGAGCAGGTAGCCCGGCTGGCGCCTCAGGGGCGCCTCGGCCACGAATGTGCCGCTGCCCTGCTTGCGCACAATCAGACCGTCTTTGACGAGTTGTTCCACCGCCTTCGAGACGGTGAAGCGACTCACTTTGAAATCCTTGGCAAGCTGCGGCTCGCTCGGTAGTCGTTCGCCTGCCGGCAGTCCGTCGACGAGGCCGCGCAGACGGCCTGCGATCTGCAGGTAATAGGGTTCGCCGCTTTCAAGAAGTCGTGACATGTTCGCTTCCCAAGTTGTCCAGTCAACTGTACAGATTTAGGGGCGCCTTGCAATGGATTTTTGTCGCCCACATTGCCGCGGCGGTGGAAAACTTCGAGGGCGGGGAGCTGTGTGTGGCGGATTTGCAACTCACCGCTGCCGATCGATGGCGTACGAAATCTTTTCATGATATACAGAACTATTGTCGCCACAATTCTGTCTAGAAGTGGCTCATGCACGATCCTGACTTAGGGTTTTGACAGGCATTTATGCAATCAAACGAAGCCTCCCAAATCGGAGGCGACTGCGACATTCCCGGTGTTTGTGGGGAATTCGCGAAGGAGAGCACGATGAAGAAAGTGGTTTTGATTTCCGCATTGCTGGCCGGCGTTTCCAGCGCAGCTTTTGCAGCGGATGTGGTGACGCCTGAGCCGGTTGCACCGGAAGTCGTTGAAGTGGCCCCGATTTCCAGCTGGGACGGCGCCTATATCGGTGCGTTCGGGGGAGCGGGCTGGCTGGACGGCGATTACGATTTCGGCACATCGTCGCATAGCCGCACGTCGGGCGGTGGCGTCATCGGCAAGTTTGGTGGCTACAACTATCAGTTCGACAACAACTTCGTGCTCGGCATCGAAGGGGACGTCTCGTACAACTGGAACGACAAGGACATCAATGGTACCGACGTCGGGACTGACTGGGCTGGATCCGTCCGCGCTCGTGCCGGTTACGCTTGGGATGACGCCTTGATCTACGGTGCGGCTGGCTGGACCACTGCGCGTGGCTTCGTCGATCCGAACAACGGCGGCAAGAAGACCAAGGCGCTGCAGGGTTATACCCTCGGTGCTGGTGTCGACTACAAGTTCACCCAGAACATCTTCGCGCGCGCCGAGTATCGCTTCAACGATTACGGCAGCGAGAAGATTGGCGGCGTTAACTTCGACGCAAGGCAGCACCAGGTGCTGTTCGGCGTCGGTTACAAGTTCTGATAATCGTGAAGCGGGCTAATGCCCGCTTCACCGTTTCGGTTCGGCGGGCCTGATGCCGGTGCGGCCAAATTTGGTCGCATCGGCATGTCGCCGGGGTTCACGATCCATCTGGGCGAGGTCGTCCAGGATCGGACAATCCGGTCGATCGTTGCCCTGGCAATGATTGGCGAGGTATCCAAGCGTGCGGGCCATGGCCTGCAGTTCGGCGATCTTGCTTTCCAGGATCGCAACGTGATCGAGCGCAATCTTCTTGACTTCCGCGCTGGCGCGGGAGCGGTCGTTCCATAGAGCCAGCAGATCCCCCATCTGTTCGACGGTAAATCCCAGATCGCGCGCCCGACGAATGAAGCGCAGCGTGTGGACGTCGTTTGTGCCGTAATTGCGGTAGCCGCTTTCGCTGCGCCCGGCTTCCGGAATGAGGCCGATGCTTTCATAGTAGCGGATCATCTTGGCAGAAACGCCCGACTGTCGGGCCACGTCACCAATATTCATGGTCATTTCCTTCCGGTTTGTCGCGGGTTGCACCGCCACGCTGCCGTCTTTCTGACGACAACGCGGCTGGTTGCCGGCTTTACGCCGCCCTGAAGCGGCGAAGCCTCAGGGCATTTCCGATGACGAAGACGCTCGATAGCGCCATCGCTCCAGCACCGATCGCGGGCGACAGCAGCAACCCGTAGGCTGGATACAGCACCCCTGCGGCGACCGGAATGAGGACAGCGTTGTAGGCGAACGCCCAGAACAGGTTCTGCCTGATGTTGCGCATCGTTGCCTTGGAGAGCGCGATTGCGTTTGATACGCCTTCGAGTTCGCCGGACATCAGCACAAGGTCGGCGCTTTCGATGGCGATATCCGTGCCTGTGCCGATGGCGATGCCGGTGTCGGCTTTCGCCAGTGCCGGCGCATCGTTGATACCGTCGCCGACGAACGTCACTTTCCTGCCGCCCGCCTGCAGCCGTTCGATTGCCGCCACCTTGCCGTCGGGCAGGACTTCGGCCACGACCTCGTCGATGCCCAGTTCCGAGGCGATAGCTTCTGCGGTGCGGCGGTTGTCACCGGTGATCATCGCCAGCCTGATGCCGTTTGCCTTGAGCGCGCGGATGGCGGGCACAGCGCTTTTCTTGATCGGATCGGCAACCGCGATGATGGCGGCGAGCTTGCCGTCGATTGCCGCGTAAAGCGGTGACTTGCCCTGGGTTCCGAGCCGGGCCGCTTCGGTGCCGAAAACGGCGACATCGATGCCAAGTTCCCGCATCATCCGGTCTGCTCCGATCGCGACGGCCTTTCCGTCCACAGTCGCCAGCGCACCGAAACCGGCACGGTTCTCGAACCGGTCGGCTGCCAGAAGCCGCAGGCCCTCTGTTTTGGCCGCTGTCACGATTGCCGTTGCGATCGGGTGGCTAGAGAGTGCCTCCAGCGATGCGGAAAGCGTCAGCACTTCATCGCGGCTATAACCATTGGCTGTCACCAGGTCGGTCAGCTCGGGCTTTCCGTTGGTCAGCGTGCCGGTCTTGTCGAAGGCGACCACGGCGGCTTCGCCGAGCCCCTGCAGGGCATCGCCCTTGCGAAACAGGATGCCGAGTTCGGCAGCGCGACCGGTGCCCACCATGATCGAGACGGGCGTTGCCAGGCCCATGGCGCAGGGGCAGGCGATGATCAGCACCGCAACACCGTTGACCAGAGCAAAGGCAAGCGCCGGATCGGGCCCGAAGATCAGCCAGACGAGCACAGTCAGCGCGGCAATCACCATAACGGCAGGCACGAACCAAGCGGTAATCCTGTCGACCAGCGACTGGATCGGCAGCTTGGCGCCTTGCGCCTGTTCGACCATGCGGATGATCTGCGCCAGCAGTGTATCGGCGCCGATGCGGGTGGCGCGATAGGTGAGGGCGCCAGACGTGTTGATGGTTCCTGCGATCAGCTCGGCGCCACCGTTCTTCTCGACCGGGATCGGTTCGCCCGAAATCATCGACTCATCGACGAACGAATGACCGCTGACGACCTCGCCGTCGACGGCGATGCGTTCTCCGGGCCGAACCAGCAGCGTGTCGCCGACGCGCACGTCGGCAATCGGCACTTCGACCGTCTCGCCGGAGCGAATGACCAATGCCGTGTTGGCTTGCAGGCCGACAAGTTTGCGGATCGCTTCCGACGTCCGGCCCTTGGCGCGCGCCTCCAGCATGCGGCCCAGCAGCACCAGTGTGACGATCACGGCGGCGGCTTCATAATAGACGTTGACGGTGCCTTCCGGCAGCAGGCCTGGAGCAAATGTCGAAATCACCGAATAGGTCCACGCGGCCAGCGTTCCCAGCGCGACCAGCGAATTCATGTCGGGATGACCCTTCAGCAGCGAAGGAATGCCCTTCTGGTAAAAACGCAGACCCGGCCAGGCGAGAACCAGTGTCACCAGTGCAAACTGCAGGATGCGGCTTTCCTGCATGCCGATGGTGCCCATGACGAATTCATGGATGGCCGGCACGAAATGCGAGCCCATTTCCAGAATGAAGACCGGCAGCGTCAGCGCAGCGGCAATGGCAAAATCGCGGGCGAGCGCGCGGCTCTCCTCGGCACGCCGGTCCGCCTGCGGGTCGGAGGGTGCGGCAGCTTCGAAAAGGCGCGCGCTATAGCCGGCCTGTTCGATGGCGCCGATCAGTGCCGCGACATCGCCGGCGCCTGCGATCCTTTTGATATCGGCGCGCTCGGTGGCGAAATTGACCGAGGCGGAGATGACGCCGGGTACAGCCTGCAACGCCTTTTCGACGCGGCGTACGCAGGACGAGCAGGTCATCCCTTCGATCGCCAACGCGATATCCTCTTCGCCGGTCTGGTATCCGGCGCCGACGATTGCGGCGCTGAGATCTGCCGGTGAGGTCTGCTTGTCATAGATGACTTCGGCGCGTTCGGTGGCGAGATTGACCGATGCGGAGACGACGCCGGGAACGGCGAGCAGCGATTTCTCGACGCGGCGCACACAGCTTGCGCAGGTCATGCCCCAGATTGCGATGTTGGCAGAATTGACCGCGGGCTGGTCTGGCGTCCGGTCGGCGTTCCCGATGGCAGTCACCGAATTCATGGTTTTTCTCCTGTTGGCCTTAACTGCCACGAACAATGAACCTTCCAATAATGGTAAGGTCAAGCGTCGATTTCAAGTATTTTCAAACCCGCGGATTGGTGACGGTTTGGCGTTCGATGCAAGACGGCCAAGTTGAAATGCTGGCGGCGGCATTCAATAGCGCTCGTGCATTTCAGAAGGGGATGGGCGGGGCGCATGCGATGAGCCATGCGCTGCAGAATGTGTCTGCTGTGACGACAGTGCGGCAGCGTTCGTGGCAGATGGAGCCTTACATGTTAGCCATGAAGGACTTCATTCCGGATCATCCGCCGGGTCTGGATCTTGTTCCAATGCCTGCCACTGTTCGCCGATTGCCTTTTCGATCGCGTATAGTGCTTCATCGGTGGCGAAGCCGTCGCGGTTGGCATCCGCGACGATCATCAGCAGGCGAGATTCTATCAAGTCGTGAAGGCGGTCGAGGCGCTCCTGCCGTTCGGATTTGTCGAGCATCTGTGTTCTCCTTCCGGATGGAGAACACATCAGATCGCTGCCGGGTTCCATCAGGCCGATGTCGGCGCCTTCCAGGCCAGAAGCCGCAAGGCGTTCATGGTGACCAGCACGGTTGCGCCGGTATCAGCCAGGATGGCCGGCCAAAGCCCTGTTATGCCGATGATCGTAGTGACAAGGAACACCGCCTTCAGCCCCAGTGCCACGGTGATGTTTTGCCAGATGTTGCCCATCGTCGCCTTCGACAGGTCGATCATGTTGGCGATATCGGTCACGCGGCCATGCAGCACTGCCGCATCGGCTGTTTCCAGCGCAATATCGGTGCCGCCGCCCATGGCAATGCCGATATCGGCTGCGGCAAGGGCCGGAGCGTCGTTGATGCCGTCTCCGACCTTGGCCACAACGTAGCCTTCCTGCTGTTTTTGGCGGACGATCGCCTGCTTGTCTTCCGGCAGCAGCCCCGCGCGAACCTCGATGCCCAGTCCGGCGCCAATGGCCCTGGCAGTCCGCTCATTGTCGCCGGTCAGCATCACCGTGCCGATGTTTTCCGACGACAGCGCCTTGAGACCGGCGATTGCATCGGCGCGCGGCTCGTCGCGGATGGCGAGGAGACCTGCGACCGAGCCGCCTGCGAGCAGAACCGAAACTGTCTTGCCCTCCGCGTTCAGTGCCTCGATGTTTTCCAGCAAGTTCGGATCGAGGGGGATCATTGCCCCAGCCGCCTTTGGCGAAAGCAGCAGAATGTCCTCGCCGCCGACAGAGCCCGAGACGCCCTTGCCGGGGATCGCCTTGGCGTTCATGGCCGGAGGGACGGGCGCCTTGTCGGCTTTTGCTTTTGCGAGAATTGCCAGTGCCAGGGGATGGTTCGAACCGCTTTCCAGGGCAGCGGCGAGCGACAGAACCTTGTTCTCCAGCCTGCCGACGCTGACGATATCGGTCACCACTGGCTTACCCTCGGTCAGGGTGCCGGTTTTGTCGAGCGCGACGAGCGTAACCTTCCGCAGCGCTTCGATGATTGCGCCACCCTTGATGAGCAGGCCGCGGCGTGCGCCGGCCGCCAGCCCTGCTGCGATGGCAGCAGGCGTCGAGATCACCAGCGCGCAGGGGCAGCCGATGAGCAGCACGGCGAGGCCCTTGTAGATCCATTCGTTCCAGGATTGTCCGAAGGCAAGCGGCGGGACGATGGCCACGAGTGCGCTGACCACTAGAACCCCTGGTGTGTAATAGCGCGAGAACTTGTCGATGAAGCGTTCGGTCGGTGCCTTGCTTTCCTGGGCTTCCTCGACCAGCCGGACGACGCGGGCAATGGTGTTGTCGGCCGCAACAGCCGTCACCTTGATCTTCAGGACCGTGTCGGAGTTGATCGTTCCGGCGAAAACCACGTCGCCCGGACCCTTGGTCTTCGGCACGCTTTCGCCGGTGACCGGTGCTTCGTTGATGGCAGACGCGCCTTCGACGATAATGCCGTCGGCCGCGATCCTGTCCCCGGGCCGAACAACCACGATGCTGCCGAGCGTCAAGGCTTCGGCTGCGACTTCCTCGGTTTTGCCGTTCATCTCGACCAGCGCGGTCTTTGGCACGAGGTCCGTCAGGCCGCGAATGCTGGCGCGGGCCCGGCTGGCGGCCACGCCCTCCAGCAGTTCGCCGACCAGAAACAGGAACACCACCATGACCGCTTCTTCGGCTGCACCGATGAACATCGCGCCAACAGCGGCAATAGTCATCAGGGTTTCGATCGAGAAGGGGGTACCCGTCATCGCCGCGACGATTGCGCGCCGGGCGATCGGGACAAGGCCGACCGCAAGCGCCGGCACGAAGATCCATTGCGGCACGGCAGGCAGCGCCAGATGGGCAAGGTAAGTCAAAACCAGTGCCAGCCCGGTGACAAGCGTAAGCGTGGCCTTGCGGCTTTTCCACCAGGGGCCCGATCCAAGATCGAAATGGTCATGGCTATGGCCGCTGTGGTCACCATCATCGCCAGCCGCGTGGGCGGGACCTCCCATTGGCGCGATGGAATAACCGAGCGCCTTGACCTGCTGTTCGACTGCGCCTTTCGGCAGAGCTGTGCCCGGCATCACGGTCAACGTGCCCGAAGCTAGCGATACACCGACTTCATCGACCCCCGGCAGCCGGCTGACCGCGTTTTCGATCTTCGTCACGCAACTGGCGCAATCCATTCCGCCGATGCGGTATTTCAGTTTCTCGATTTGTGATGCTGACATGATCCAGCCTTTCTCAGTTCATGGAAACATGCTAGCACCTCTAGCCACTAGAGGTTCAAGAGGGAAAAACATGAATTTTTCGATCGGGCAACTCTCCCTCAAAACCGGGGTCAAGGTGCCGACAATCCGCTTTTACGAGCAGATCGGCCTGGTCGCCGCGCCGCCACGGACCGAGGGCAACCAGCGGCGCTATGGCCAGCCTGAGGTGGACCGGCTGAACTTCATCCGCAATGCGCGCGAACTCGGCTTCGAGGTGGACGACATCAGGGAATTGCTCGACATGGCTGCGGAGCCGCAGGCATCGTGCCATCAGGCCGACAGCATCGCCATGAACCATCTGCGCGAAGTCGACCAGAGGATTGCGCGGTTGCAGGCACTGCGCGAAGAACTTGCCCGCATGATCAAGGAGTGCGGTCACGGCCATATCTGCGATTGCCGCATCATCAGCGTGCTGGCGCATCCCATGCGGGACGGCAGCTAGTTCAGGGCTTCACCTGAACCTGCATCTGGTTTCCCATATAGCCCATGGTGAAATCGTGCACGACGCTGGCGCCAAAAGTGTCGGATAGACCCGGACCCCAGAGGGCAACCTGCAAGGGTTTGCCATTGAGGCTCACCGATGCGCGATAGGTGCCGAATGGGATGCCGGTGACCACAAGCCCCTCGCCACTGCTGCGCACCGCCTTCACATAGGTCTTGCCGGTGTCGATATTGACCAGGGTCATTTCGGCGGTGCTGAGGTCGGTAAAATCGGAAATTGCATTGTTGAGGACGAAGATGCCGACATTGCCATAGGGCAATTCGTCGGAACTCTCGACGATGCCGGCCTTGAAGTTGCGAATCGCATCGCCCTGGCCGATGAAGGTCGCATTGTTGTCCGGCACCAGATCGATGTTGGCTTGCTCGCCGCCATTGGTGATCGGTTGGTACGCGTGTGCCGCATATTCGCCGGGAGGCAGGCTGCCGGTGTCGATGCTGTAGCGTCCATCGCTGCCGGTTACGGCTTCGGCCTTGATGCTTTCGCCGTAGCCCATGATCTGATCGGCGCGCCATGTCTGATAGACGACTTCGACATGCACGCCGGCCACAGGATTTCCGGTTTCGTCAATGGCCTGGCCGGAAACGGACCCGGCCATCGCGGCCGTTGCTGTGAAGATTGACACCATCAGTGTGCAGATCAGTCTTGGCAGAAGAGTCATTCGCTGTTCCTGGGATCGGCCAAATTCCGGGCAAAAGATGGGATATGCGACCTACCGAGTCCGGCTTTTGCAGACAAGACCGGAAATGGAACTGCATAAAGGGTGCGGTTCTCAGTTGCCGTCTCCTCCACCAGCAAAGAAGGCCCGTGCGTCCTCGGTCATTTTCCGGCGTGAATCGCCTCGCGTGTAGAACATGTGGCCCCCACGATAGAGGGTCAGTCGCGTCCGGCCCTGTGCAAGCCGGGGAGGCAGGTGATCGAGCACATATTTGCTGGCGCCATAGGGGGTCAGCACGTCGCTGTAGCCGTGCGACACCAGCAGCCGGAACGATGGAATTGTCGACAGCAGATCACGAATGTCATCGTCAGCACTGGCGTCCGCTCTGTTGCCATCCCACTCCCAGCGGCGGTTCACATCGGTGTTCAGCAGCGAGTAGGTCATGTCGCAGGCAAAGCCCAGGTCGGTGCGCGCATAGCTGACGAATGCCGATCCATAGGCGCGTGTAAATCCGTCCAGCACCGGGTCGCCGCCGCGTTGCCAGTTTCCTTCGGGGTAGGGATCGGGAGCCGCCACCGCCGCATCATAGGGGCTGACGATGTCGCCCGACGCTGATTTTGCGGATTTGGCGTAGACGTTGTCGACGAAGCCGCGCGTCCGTTCGACGTCGCGCAGCGATACCCCCGTCATGCCGGAGACCTTGCCGTAGAAGCTCGCAGCAGCGTTGCCGACGAGCGAAGGACCGGCAAGCGCAACAAGGTAATCCGTCATCGCGAATTGCTCGGCATCTTCCACGGCACGCTCGTCAAAGCGGTTGGTGCGCTCCATCTCGGCTGCGGCCAGCGACGGAAATTGCAGGGCCGCGCCAAGAGGGTAGTCCGTCGCTCCGAATATCAGCCTGGAATCGATCAGAGGTGACACCATCACAATGCCTGAAACGAGTATGCCCTGGCTGTCTTTCAGCGCCGCGGCGACCTTGGCGGCGCGAAAGCCGCCATAGCTTTCCCCAAGCAAGTACTTCGCAGATTCGATACGCTGGTTCTTCTGGACGTAGAGGGCAATGACCTTGGCGAGGCTTTCGGCATCCTGCTTGACACCGAAGTATTTGGCGTTGTCGCCATCGCTTGCTGCACGACTCCAGCCGGTCCCCACCGGATCGATCAACACCAGGTCGGTAAAGTCGAGCCAGCTTTCCGGATTGTCTTTCACCGAGGGTGTCGTCCCGCCATTGTCCCCGGGGCCGAATTCGAGGACTTTCGGCCCTACCAGGCCAAGATGGAGATAGGCGGAGGCAGCGCCCGGACCGCCATTGAAGGCAAAGGTGAGGGGGCGGTTCGGGGCGGTGTCCTGCGCGATATAGGCGGTGTAATAGACTTTCGCAGCGATCTTGCCGTCAGCGCCATAGAGATCCATTGTGCCGGCGGTCGCGGTATAGACCAGTTCACGGGACACGGTCTTCAGCACATGCCGGCTTACAGAATCCGGTGGCAAGAGGCCCAAAATTCCACCGTGTGAATTGTTTTGCGGCTGCAGTCGGCCGGCGTCCTCGGCTTGCGCTGTTAGCACAGAACCGGCGACGGCAAACACAATGGCAATGACACGTCCGATAAACATGGTCGGTTTTCTCTCTCGCCGAAGTTTCGCAGAGAAAGTAGAATCCTGGCGGCGTTTAGGGAAGCTGCATTCGATCTATTGCGGTTTTGAAAGGTTGATGTTGCCCCGTCGTCGCCTTCAGCCGTCGAGGCAACATTATTTGCGGTATCAACCAATGAAGATGCGCGCAGTTTGCACTTTTTCAACCTGTCGTGATGCATAATTCGCAATGTCTCACGCACCGCGAAAGTATTGGCGGTGGATGGCGCGCTTTTGCAGCGGCTTCATCTACCGGAAAGGCGTGGGCAATTCGGCCGGACGCAGGAAACTGCCGTCGGGCCGCCAGGATGTTGCAGCAGCCCCTTGCGGGAGCTGAGGTGAGAGGACAAGATGAGCGAGTTTCAGAACAGGGCGGTTGAATTGTTGGTTGCAGGTCCAGGTGCGGCCGTCGCAATGGACACTGTCGAAAGACGGACCCGCTTTCTGGAAAATGCGCTAGAGTTGTATCGAGCGATGGGAGGGACCCTTGATGAAGCTGGTGGGCTGGCCAAGGCAATCTATTCCAGGCCGGCGACAGACGTCGTGGCCGAGATTGGCGATGTGATGATCGCCCTGGCCGGAATCAGCCAGATCAACGATGTCGACATGATGCAAGCGGCCTACAATACGCTTGATGCGGAGTGGAAAAATCTTGAGCTTTCATCCGATGGTTCCGGCGATGACAAGCTCTATTCTCGCACCGGAGCATCTCTGAGCGGATGATTTCTGCCCAAGCCTGACATTATCTGCGAATGCAGGCTGCCTAGGCTCTCACTGGTTTTGGCGCCGGCAACAGGCAAGCATTGTCCGGTGAAGTGTGCTATAATCAGATGCGTAACTTGCGCGCGGATTTACAGGAGAGTGCGGTGCCACTTTCTTTTCCCAACCATATGCGAAGCTTTGACCAGACGGGCAACCGTGTGCGGTTCGCCGGCTATGATGGGGTTTTCGAGGTTCAGTTTTACATTGAGGCTGACGTATTGAGGAAATTATCGACGCGTAGCGCCTTCGCGGAATCGGATCTGCTGATCACTTTCGACGATTGCCGGGACGAGATACTGTCAGTTGCCAGGAAAGCGTACAATCGGGGGCATTCACATACGATTTGTACGTTGACCGTTGCCGACTTCCACTGATGGATTTGCTATCCTCTCATGGCCATTTTCATCGAAAATGTTGGCTGGAGGCAGGTTGATGGCTTGGGCCGCACAAAGTCATATCGACAGAAAATAGCTAAACAAACAATGCCTTGAATATCTTTTTTAAAGTTCTGAGGGAACCCCACTGGCAGTCAACGCCGCCGCCTGCTCACGGCTGAAAAAGCAGCCATTACAGTCGCGCGAGCGGCAGCCAGATGATCGATAGAACCATTAGCGCTGCGGCACCGCCGTTGCGTTTTCTTGTGGCCAGTCTGATAGGTCTGCTATTTTTCCTGGTTGTGGGAAGGGGATGCGATTTCTTAGCCGCGAGCGTAGTACCATAGTAGACGAACGTATCCATTTTGCGATCCTAGCTATTTGCAGTCAGAGGCGTGTTCAGCGTCCGGAGCACCCTTGAAGCGTCCATTGCATTCAGGCCTTTCATCGTCCAAGTTCCATACCGGGCAGGTTCGCCGGTAAAGACATGAAAAATAGTCCATGTCCTGTCAGTTTCTACGCGGCGACCAAACCTGTACGGGCCAAAGGGGTTTTCGGGTCCCAAGATGTGCCATGAAGGCGGGGCGCCGGCCTTCGATTCGCTGACTGCCGAAATTTCCGTTGGTCGCGGTTGCTCTACGGCGCGCGCAAGCAGTTCGCGAGCGAGTTCCGAAGGGGATCTTGCACCCTGCTGAAAGCGCGTAATCAAATATCGCGCGGCTTTCATGCGGACTTCCTGTTGCCCCGGCGTGTGATGGTTGCCCATGCCAGCGAGTTTGAGAGCATCGTCCAACATTCTCAGGTCTGCGGGGTTGAGAAATTGTCTGTATTGAGCGGAAGACATTTCGTCCTCCTTTTATTGGGGCTAGGGCACTTCTGCCACCCTCACAGCAGCGCCCGGATAATTGGCTGCCGATGGATTGACCATGCATCAATGCTGCGACTAAAGCAAGCAATTCGCCTCAAATACTCAACCTAATGTTGATCGCAGCGTGCGCAGCGGCGGAAGTGTAATGCGTTCAGGAAGGCGGTAACGTCCATTTCGCCCTCCACTTTCAATCCGGTCATTGCACTGCCGTGACGTTCGTCAATGAGCTTGCCAACAGCTCGCAGGGTCTGGAATAGCGGCACCCATGGAACAACAAAAAAAGGCCGGGATTTCCCGACCTTTCCATTTCACTCAGCCACGTGTTGCCAGTACATCCCGTCAACATGGGCGAATGATTTTTACAGAGCGCGCAGGCTTTCTGCGGAGCTCTTGCCGGTGCGACGGTCCTGAGCGATTTCGAACTCAACCTTCTGACCGTCGTTGAGGCCCTGCAGGCCAGCGCGCTGCACTGCCGAGATGTGCACGAAGACATCCGGCTGGCCGTTGTCAGGCTGAATAAAGCCGAAGCCCTTGGTGGCGTTGAACCATTTGACTGTACCAGTGTTCATTGGGATTTCCTTTCAAAGAAACCGAGTGCGCAGGCCCCTGTGGCGGTGCGCGTCGAAAATTGAGAGGAAATCGGCGGAGGGGTTAATCTCTGGATAAGTCACAAGCAAAAGTCGATGGCGGCTTTATAGCGGATTTTGTGGTTTAAATGAGGCAAATTTTTTCAGTTGCGAAATTGTCCACAGAATTGTGGCTACCCGTATACTGTTCTGCCTGCAACTGGTCAGGGCCGATTGATCCGAATTGGCCGTCCGGAAAATTTCCACAATCACGGCCGATTTTTGGGAACCTTTCGTTTTGCGCATCGTTTGTAGCTTAGCGGCCGTCATGCAGCGATCGCATCTCGACCGAGCGGCCGCGGGAGAGCATCATGCAAACGAGCGAATGTGACGTTTTCGATCTCTTTTCGGAGATTTATACGAGTGCAGCACAAGAAGAGCTAAGTTTACAAGAGTATCTGCTGGCCTGCCGCGACGACAAGAGCATGTACGCGACAGCGCAGGAGCGGATGGTTGCGGCCATCGGGGATCCCAAGCTGGTCGATACGAGTACTGACGAGCGCATGGGGCGAATTTTTGCGAACCGGACCATCAAGGTCTATCCCACTTTTTCCGATTTCTATGGAATGGAAGACACGATCGAACGGATCGTCGGCTATTTCAGATATGCCGCGCAGGGGCTCGAAGAACGCAAGCAGATTCTTTACCTGCTTGGGCCCGTCGGTGGCGGTAAGTCCTCACTTGCCGAGCGGCTCAAGAAATTGATGGAATATCTTCCAATCTACACCCTGGCCATCGATGGCAAGATCAGCCCGATATTCGAATCCCCCCTGGGCCTTTTTCATCCCGAGCGTATGGCCGATCTTCTCGAGGATAAATACGGCATAGCCCGGCGAAGGCTTACCGGCTTGATCTCACCTTGGGCGACCAAGCGCCTTGACGAAATCGGTGGCGATATTTCCAAATTTAGCGTCGTGAAGCTGATACCGTCACGGTTGCGTCAGGTGGCTATCGCCAAGACCGAACCGGGCGATGAAAACAACCAGGACGTCTCGGCGCTGGTCGGCAAGGTGGATATCCGGCAGTTGGAAAACTTCAGCCAGGCAGATCCGGATGCCTATTCCTATAGCGGTGGCCTCAACCGGACCACCCAGGGGCTCCTGGAGTTCGTGGAAATGTTCAAGGCGCCTATCAAGGTGTTGCATCCTCTGCTGACAGCCACCCAGGAAGGCAGCTACAACGGCACGGAGAATTTCGGCGGCTTCCCCTACCAGGGTATTGTGCTTGCGCACTCTAACGAGTCCGAATGGCTGCAATTCAAGCACAACAAGAACAATGAAGCCTTCCTCGACCGTATTCTCGTGGTCAAGGTTCCTTATTGCCTGCGCGTCACCGAAGAACGGATGATTTATGAGAAACTGCTTCGTGAGAGCGAGTTGTCCAGTAGCCCTTGCGCGCCGGAAGTGCTGGAGAATCTCAGCCGCTTCACTGTGTCGACTAGGTTGGCACGCCATGAGAACTCACCGACCTATACCAAGATGCGGGTCTACGACGGCGAGAACCTGAAGGATACCGACCCGAAATCGAAGTCGCTGCAGGAATATCGCGATGTGGCGGGGGTCGACGAGGGCATGACGGGGGTGAGCACACGGTTTGCCTTCAAGGTTTTGTCGGAAACCTTCAACTACGACACCAAGGAGGTTGCCGCCGATCCCGTCCATCTTATGTATATCATGGAGCAGGCAATCCGGCGCGAACAGTTCCCCAAGGAGACTGAGGCGAGCTATCTTGACTTCATCAAGTCCGAGCTCGCTGCCCGCTATGCCGAATTCATCGGCCACGAAATCCAGAAAGCATATCTGGAGTCCTACAGCGAATACGGTCAGAACCTGTTCGACCGCTATATTGCCTATGCCGATGCATGGCTTGAGGATCAGGACTTCAAGGATCCCGATACGGGTCAAATCCTCAACCGGGAGATTCTCGACAGCGAGCTGTCGCAGATCGAAAAGCCTGCGGGCATCGCCAATCCCAAGGACTTCCGCAACGAAGTGGTGAAGTTCACCTTGCGTGCTCGCGCCAGGAACAATGGCAAGAATCCCTCATGGACGAGCTATGAAAAGCTACGGGAAGTGATCGAGAAGCGTATGTTCGGCCAGGTCGAAGATTTGCTGCCGGTTATCAGCTTCGGTTCAAAGAAGGACAGTTCCACTGAAAAACAACATGCCGAATTCGTCCAACGCATGACGGAGCGCGGCTACACGGTACGTCAGGTCCGACGGCTCGTCGATTGGTATATGCGGGTCAACAAAGCCGGTTAACGATGCCGAAGCGGGGAATGGCAGATGCCGAATTTCATCGACCGCCGGCTGAATCCCAAGGATAAGAGCCTTGGCAACAGACAGCGTTTTCTCAAGCGAGCCCGCGATGAAATCAAGCGGGCAATAAGGGATCAGGTCAAGTCCGACAGGATCATCGACGTGGACGCGGCCCATGGCGTACCCATGCCGAAGCGGGGGGCGGGGGAACCGACCTTCCAACCGGCGGCCAATAGCGGTGAGCGGCAATATGTGTTGCCCGGCAACAAGGAGTTTTCACCAGGCGATCGACTGCTGAAGCCTGACGGCGCTGGCGGAGGCGGTGGTCGTGGCGGAGCCGGACAAGGCGAGAGCGAGGATGATTTTCAATTCCTGCTGTCGCGCGAGGAAGTACTCGATCTTTTCTTCGAGGATCTGGAACTTCCCGATATGGTCAAGCTGAACCTGCGGGAAACGGTGATCTTCAAGCCGCGCCGCGTCGGCTTTACCACTGCAGGCACACCGACCAATATCAATGTCGGCCGAACCATGCGCAACAGCTTCGGACGACGCGTTGCCTTGCATCGCCCGCGCGACAAGGAAATCAAGGCAATCGCAGACGAGATCGCTCTGCTGGAGAAGGAAGAAAAGCTATCTGCCCAGCAGCGCCGGCAACTGTCTAGCTTGTACGAAGAACTCGAAAAGCTCGAACGTCGACACCGCCGCATTGCCTATGTCGATCCCGTTGACGTGCGCTTCAACAGGTTCGAGCGCCAGCCTCTGCCCAATGCCAGCGCAGTGATGTTCTGCCTGATGGATGTGTCGGCTTCGATGGGGGAGCGCGAGAAGGATCTCGCCAAGCGCTTTTTCGTCTTGCTGCACCTTTTCCTCAAACGACGCTACGAGCGGATCGACATTGTGTTCATCAGGCATACCGACGAAGCACACGAGGTCGACGAGGAGACGTTCTTCTATAGCAAGCAGAGTGGCGGCACCGTCGTTTCGACGGCATTGGAGGAGATGCAACGTGTTATCGCTGAGCGCTATCCCCCCCACATCTGGAACATCTATGCCGCCCAGGCATCCGATGGGGACAACGCCAACGGCGATTCCGAGCGCTGCGCCGAACTTCTTGCTGGACCGCTGATGCAGCTCTGCCAGTATTACGCCTATGTCGAGATTATCGACGAGCGCGAGAGCGAGATATTCGGAGCGACCGACAACGGCACTTCGCTCTGGCGTTCCTACCGCACGGTGGATGGACGAATACAGAACTTTCAGATGGCTCGAATTGCGAGGCCCTCCGATATCTATCCGGTTTTCCGCAAGCTCTTTACGCGGCAGCCAGCCATGCATCTATACAAGTGAGGGATGAGCGCGATGGCAAAACGAGCAACCTCAGGGCTGCTGTTTCACGGCTCAGACTGGAATTTCGCGACGCTGTCACGCGCTTATGACGCCATAGAGAAGATCGCACTCGAAGAAATGGGGCTGGACGTTTACCCGAACCAGCTCGAAATCATTTCCTCCGAACAGATGCTCGATGCCTATTCCTCGGTTGGCATGCCGTTGATGTATCAGCACTGGTCGTTCGGAAAGCGCTTCGTCTACGAGGATCACCTGTACCGGAAGGGACGCCGCGGCCTTGCCTATGAACTGGTCATCAACTCCAATCCCTGCATCGTCTACCTCATGGAAGAAAATACCATGGCAATGCAGGCGCTTGTCACGGCCCATGCTGCATTCGGACACAATCATTTCTTCAAGAACAACTATCTGTTTCGACAGTGGACGGATGCAAGCGCCATCCTCGGCTATCTGGATTTTGCCAAAAAATACATTTCCCGATGCGAGGAGCGGCATGGCATCGAGGCGGTGGAGGAAATTCTCGACTCGGCACATGCGCTGATGGACCACGGTGTATTCCATTATCGCCGGCCACCGCGCATGTCGTCGGAGAAAGTCAGGGAGCGAGCCCGGGAGCGGCTGGACTATGAAGAGCAGACCTATAGCGATTTATGGCGGACGCTGCCGCTGGCGGCCGAAAGTCCCGATTTGGAAGAAGTTGAGCGACAGGTTTCCGAGCGCAAGAAGGTCCTCAACTTGCCCGAGGAGAACCTGCTCTATTTCTTGGAGAAGCACAGCCTTATTCTTGAGCCCTGGCAAAGGGAGATCCTGCGAATTGTACGCGTTATCGCCCAGTATTTTTACCCGCAACGCCAGACCAAGGTGATGAACGAGGGATGCGCGACTTTCGTTCACTATACCATCATCAACAGGCTCTTCGATCAGGGCAAGATCAGCGAGGGTGCCATGCTGGAATTGCTGGCAAGCCACGCCAACGTCGTCTTCCAGCCGGACTTCGACGATCCGCGTTTTTCGGGGATCAATCCCTATGCGCTCGGCTTTGCAATGATGCAGGACATCGAGCGGATATGCACGAATCCGACCGCGGAAGACCGCGATTGGTTTCCATCCTTTGCTGGCAACGGTGATGTTCGCGGCACGCTGCTTGATGCATGGGCCAATCACCGCGACGAGTCATTCATGCTGCAATATCTGAGCCCGACGGTGATCCGCAAATTCCGGTTGTTTCAGCTTTCGGACCTGGCCATGGACAAGTATTGCGAAGTGGCTGCGATCCATAACGAGCGCGGCTATGCTGCGGTGCGCGCAGCTCTTGCCCGCAGCTACGACGTAGGGGCCAACCAACCGGATATCCAGGTGGTGGATGTCGATCTGCTCGGAGACAGGCAGCTGCGATTGAAGCATAGCGTCAAGAACGGAATTCTGTTGGAACAGGAGGGCCGCGACGCTACCTTGCTGCATGTCCACCGACTCTGGGGTTACGACGTCAGCCTTGCCGGCATGGACGATTCCACCGGCGCCATGCTCTATGAGTGCTCGACAGCGCAACTGGCAACCTAGCGAGGGCATCGCTGTGGCGATAGCGGGCCGGCGCCATCTCTATCGTACTACTCCTTGGGGTTATTCAACGCGCTAAATCTTCACGCAGAATGGTGCGATCGCAATCTGAGGAGAACTCGATGACCGCTCGCCCCAACTACGATCTGACGACCATAAGACAACAGGACCTGAAGCATCACTTTCATCCGTTCACGGATTTCGCCAGCTTCAAGGACACCGGATCCATGATATTCACCGGCGCGGAGGGCGCTTATGTCGTCGATGGCGAAGGGCGGCGCTATCTGGACGGCATCGGCGGGTTGTGGTGCGTCAATATCGGATACGGCCGCGAGGAGATGGCCGAGGCGATGGCGCAGCAGGCTCGACAGATGGTCTACTACTCGTCCTTCGGGCATCATACCTCGGTACCGGCCGCGCAACTGGCTGCCAAGATCGCCGAACTTGCGCCGGGTTCGCTGAACCACGTTTTCTACGGTTCCGGAGGATCGGTCGCCAATGACACTGCGGTGCGAATGATCCATTTCTATTTCAATCGCCTGGGCCAGCGATCGAAGAAGAAGATCATCACCCGTCATGACGGCTATCACGGCAGCACCTACCTGACCATGTCGATGACCGGCGTGGCCTTTGATCATATTGGTTTCGACCTGGTCGGCGATGGCCTGATCCACCGGGTCTCGTCGCCCAACACCTACCGGCGGCCGGAGGGCATGTCGGAAGCAGAGTTTCTCGAACATCTTATCGGCGAGTTCCGGGCCAAGATCGAGGAACTGGGCGCTGAAAATGTCGCCGCCTTCTTCGCCGAGCCAATCCAGGGGGCGGGGGGCGTCGTGGTGCCGCCCAAGGGCTACCATCGCCGGATGGCCGATGTCTGCCGGGAGTTTGGCGTTCTCTATGTCGCCGACGAAGTGGTCACTGCCTTCGGACGCCTCGGGCATTTCTTCGCATCGGAATCCGTGTTCGACATGGTGCCGGATATCATCACCTCGGCCAAGGGCCTTTCGTCGGCCTATGCGCCGCTGTCGGCGACCATCATCTCGGACGAGCTCTACGATGTCCTCAGCGTGCCACAAGCCGAAGGGGCAATGTTCACCCACGGATTTACCTATTCCGGCCATCCGGTCTGCTGTGCGGCTGGATTGAAGAATATCGAGATCATGGAGCGCGAGGATCTGTGCGGCCATGTCAGGGAGGTGGGCCCCTATTTCGAAACACGTCTGAAGGAGCTTCAGGCTTTGCCCCTGGTCGGCGATGTTCGCGGCAGCCACTTCATGCTTTGTGTGGAGAATGTAGCCGACAAGGGCACGAAAGCGTTGCTGGCGCCCGAGATCGCGATCGGCAAGCGTATTGCATCCGAGTGCCAGAAGCGCGGCGTGCTCGTGCGTCCCATCGGCCATCTCAACGTGCTCTCTCCGCCATTGACGCTGACGCGACAGGAGATCGACGTGCTGGTCGATGCGCTGGCCACGTCGATCAGCGTTGTTGCCGATGATCTGACGCGCGAAGGTGTTCGCCTGAGTTGAGGCGTCTGCCTTGCGCCGGCATGCGCATCTGATAATCTGCCGACGCGCCCAAGGAGGGTGCGTCGGCTTTGTGTTCGCTGTGCCCATTCCGCATGAATAGTTCCCGGACAGATGCTCAATCAGAACCCCAGCCATGGGTCGCGGGGCTTGCGGATGCGATCCTGGCGCTCGGCACGCCGCTTTTTTGGGACAGGTTGACGCTGGGTATCGGTGCTCTGTTGGAAAACCACGGAGCTGTGGTTTTCCGCTATCAGGCTCGCCGGGAGCCGGCCTTCGTCTTCAGCGATTACCGCGATCAACTTTCGCGCAGCGATTTTCGCCAGTACCGGACGCGTGCCTATCTGCTGGATCCCTTCTACCTGGCCTATCTCGAGCGGAAGCCCGGCGGCGTGCATACGCTTCGGGATCTCGCCGCCGACCGTTTCTTCTCCAGCGAGTACCACCGGACCTACTATGTACAGACCGGGCTTGTTGACGAGGCGGGGGTGTTCTGCTGGATAAAACCGGATGATCTGGTGATCATCTCGCTCGCCCGCCGAACTGGTGCGCCAACACTGTCTGCGTCCAGCGTCCGCGAACTTCGCAGCTATGCGCCGCTGGTCACCAGTCTGGTGCGCCGGCATGTTGCGATTGGTCAGGCTGCCGGCGCTGAGCCAGGTGTCATGCCCAATCCGGGCAAGGCAGGTATGGAACTGCAGTTTGGCGACGACGACGCCCTGACCCAGCGGGAAACCGCAATCGCCAACCTCATCTTGCGCGGCCATTCTTCGCCGTCGATAGCCCTGCTTCTGGGGATCAGCGTCGACACCGTCAAAGTGCATCGACGCCATATCTACCGTAAGCTGAACATTTCCTCGCAGGCGGAGCTGTTCTCTCTCGCCATGAACCGCGTTATCGCCAGCGAATGAGCTGGCCGACTGCTGCAAAACTTATGGCTGCCTGCGCAGATTTATGATTCACTGCCTGCATGGACTTGCGGAAGCGAGTTGAAGCGCGCATCGGATCTAATTACGGAGGCGAGCCATGTCGTTCCTGGATCGCAGTGACGCCGGAAACCGGTTGGCCGAAAAACTGGCGAAATATCGCCACGACGATGTCATCATCCTCGCTCTGCCGCGGGGCGGCGTGGAGGTTGCCCTTCCGATAGCGCTCAAGCTTTCCGCACCGCTGGACTTGCTGGTGGTACGGAAACTCGGCGTCCCCGGCCAGCCGGAACTCGCCATGGGCGCTGTCATCGACGGCGACACCCCCACTATCGTTCGCAATGAGGACGTCCTGCGACTGTTGCGCATATCGAAAGAAACATTCGAACGCGTCGTCGTCAGAGAACTCGCCGAGATCGAGCGCCGGCGCCGCTTCTACTGCGGCGAACGCTCGTCGCTTCCTGTGCAGGGCAAAGTCGCTGTGGTCGTTGACGACGGTATCGCGACAGGTGCCACGCTCCGAGCCGCTCTGGCGCGACTCAAGACCGCAAAGCCTTCCAGGATCGTCGTCGCCGTGCCCGTCGCTCCGAAATCCGTGGTCGAGGATTTGAAACTGGATGTCGATGAATTCGTGTGCCTGGAGGCTTTGGGCCGTATGGGAGCAATCAACCTCCACTACCACAACTTCGCCCAGCTTTCCGATGCCGAAGTCATCGAAATGCTCGATGCGGCAAGGACCATCGAGTGATCGCTGTCCGGTCCATGCGGACGTTACCTGTTCCAGTCGTTCAAGGGAAAAAGACGCCTATATCGCCAATTTCACCAAGAATGTCAGGCGATCGAGCGTGATCACCATCGGATCGCTGGCGGTGCGGGACGGGGAGGTTGCCGGCATCAGCAGATGCGTTCCGGCTGGCGCAAAAGTGATCGATGTCGCCGAGTAAATCTTGTCGGCTTCAGGTCCGGTCGGCGTCGTTGATGCGGAGGATACCATCATCGGAGGCCGTGCTGGCGATGCTGCTGGAGCGGCAGGCTTAAGCGTAAGGAGCTGCATTTGTCGCGGCGGCCTGGTAGATCGTCGCCTTGCACGCAAGCAAACGGGCTGGACGCTTGAAACAAGAGAGGCAGGCCCCGATTCTATCCGGGGTCTGCCTTGTCAGTACCTGTGACCTTCGAAGGTCTTTTCCGCCTATAAAGACAAGACGTCAGACCAACCGAAATTGGCTTAGTTGACCGACACGCCGACGACCTTGTCCCAGCCTTCCGTCACGGTCTTCTTGTTCATTTCCAACTGCTCGATTGTCGGGAAGATTGCCTTTTCATAGGCCTCGGCCGGCGGAAGCTTGTCGAGCAGGTCCTTGGGGATCTTGCCGGCTGCTGCCATCGATGTGAAACGCGCGGGGTGGCAATAGCCCTTCAGCCAGGCGATCTGGCCTTCATCCGAGTAGAGGTGTTCCAGCCAGAGCTTTGCCGCATTCGGATGGGGCGCGTAAGCCGAAATCGCCTGGACATAGACGCCGGCGAGCGAAGAGGATGCCGGAACGATAACGTCCATCGGGGGATTGCCGTTGAGATTGTCACGCCAGGAGAGAAGATTGTAATCCCAGGCCGCGACGATTGGCGTCTGACCCTGGGCGATCGTGGCGGTCTTGCCGGCGACCGGAACAAAGTTGCCCGCCTTGTTCAGTTCGGCGAAAAATTCCAGACCCTTTGCTGCGCCCGAATCTCCAGGCTTGCCGCCATGCGCGATGCCGGCCGACATGATTGCCAGGATTGCCTGGGCCGAAGCGCGCGGATCACCCGTCAGTCCAACCGAGTTTGCATATTCCGGCTTGAGAAGATCCTTCCAGTCCGTCGGGGTCGTCTTCACCAGATCCTTGTTCACGCCGAAGGCCATGACACCGTAATAGTCGGCAAACCAGTAGCCGTCGGCATCCTTGATATCGGCCGGGATTTCGTCCCAGGTTGCCACCTTGTAGGGCTGGACCAGTCCTTCAGCCTTGGCTTGAGGGCCAAAGGCCAGGCCAACGTCGATAACGTCAGGTGCTTGCGGTCCTGTGTTGCCCTTGTTGGCGCGGATCGCCTCAAGTTCATCGCCCGAACTGCCGTCCGGGTTGAGTTCGTTGATGGTGATTTCCGGATATTTCGCCTTGAAGCTGCTTATGACTTCGCCGTAATTGCACCAGTCATGGGGAAGGGCGATAACTGTCAGTTGCCCTTCTTTCTTGGCGGCTGCGGCAAGCTCATCGAGGCCCGCAGCATGTGAAACGCCAGAAAATGCGGTGGTCGCAAGCATGGCGGACAAAAGTGCCGCACCAGTCTTCTTCAGTGTTGAACGGGTCATTTCCAAATCCTCTCAGGTTTCAACGTCTCTTGTGTTGTCGGTCGCGCGAGTGCCTATCCCCTATATGTAACACCCTTGTGACCACGCACTTTTCTGCCCGGCAACCTGGAGACATTGCTCCTGCCGGGCGTCTTCAGCGCCGCAATTTTTCCTTGCGGGCTACAGTCGCCTGTGCAGTGACGCACAGGATTTCAAACATCATGGTGGCGCCGACGAGCGCCGTAACCCCTGACGGATCGAAGGGAGGAGAGACCTCGACCACGTCACCGCCGATGATATCGAGGCCCGCTAGACCACGCACCATTTGCTGGGCTTCGAAGACCGAGTATCCGCCCACCTCGGGCGTTCCAGTTCCCGGGGTAAATGCCGGATCGATGCCATCGACATCGAAGGTCAGATAGGTGGGGGCGGAGCCGACGACGCGGCGGATTTCCTCAATGACCCCCTTCGTTCCCAGGCTGAAAACTTCTTCGATGTTGATCGTCCGAATACCGTGCTCGGCGGAAAAGTCTTCGCCATCTGGACTGTAGCGCGTGCCACGAATGCCGATCTGGACCGTACGCTTCGGATCGACGAGGCCCTCTTCGATGGCGCGACGCACATGTGTGCCATGGCTGTAGCGCTGGCCGCCGAAATAGCTGTCGTTGACATCGGCATGCGCATCGAACTGGATCAACCCGACGGGGCCGTCTTTGGCGAGGGCGCGCAGAATCGGCAAGGTAATGAGATGATCGCCGCCAGCCGTGATCGGCACCGCGCCCGCGCCATGGAGCGTGGCATAGTGTGCTTCCAGTTGTCGCAACGTATCTGTGATGTCGAGCGGGTTGACTGGCGCATCGCCGAGATCGGCGACACGACAATGCTCATAGGGCGAGGTGCGGGTCACGTGATGATAGGGCCGCAGCAAGGTAGACTGCGTTCTCACCTCGCGGGGGCCGTGCCGCGTACCGGCCCGATTTGTCGTGCCGCCATCCCAGGGCAGGCCGACGAGCGCAATATCGACCGCCGAAGGGTCTGTCATTGTAGGGAGCCGGAAGAAGCTGACCAGCCCTGCAAAGCGTGGCGTCGACGATGAATTGATCGGCCAATAGGTGGAATTCTCGGTAGGGGGAGCTGCTTTGTCGGACATGGCCGGTATCCTTCTTGGACTGATTGGGTCAACAGGCGAGACGAATGACCGCCGCTTCGCGCAGATCCGCGAGCACGCCTCGCACATAATCTACTTGTCTCGCTGCATCCTGGCGTTCCTGCTCCAGCCGCACCATCAACGGTTCGTCTGCGGGTGGTTCGGTGGTGCTGGGTGCGCGCCAGGGTATGAAAGGATCAGCGCCCTCGTCAGGGAAGCGGAAGGCCGGCGACAGCATGCCGTTTTCCTCCTGGAGCGCAAACGCACCGATCTGGGCCTGATCTGACCCCAGCAGCAGCAGCTTGCAGAGCATTTCGGGGAAGTCGATCATACCTTCCCCCGATCTGCAGGCGATCTGCGACCAGCCGCCCCGATCCTCGCCGGCTTTCACATCCTTGATGTGAACCTCGGTCACCAGCGGCGCCATTGCCTCCAAGGCGGCATCCGGCGTCTCATAGGCGTTGATCATGTTGCCGAAATCGAAGAGCAGAGAGAGGCGCGGGTTGCCTGACTGTCTGGCGATCGCGGCCAGTTCGTATGATTTGAGGTCTTCATGTTGTTCCAGCGTAAACCGCAGACGCTGCTGGGGATCGAGCTGATCCAGATGGCCGAAATCCTCGATCGTTCGGGTCATGACAGACGAGACGGATCCCTCGTATCGGGGATAGCAGCGGATCGAGCGTGCGCCGATATCGTTTGCCACGGCAATCGCATCCGCAAGGTCGGCACGCGAAGTCGAACTCGTTTCCACATGAATAGTGAGATTCAGCTCAATGGCGTCAGAACCGAACTTCGAACGTTCTTGCGGGCTCATGGCCGAAAGGCTTCGGCCCTCTCCATCATCGACGTGGATGCATAGGCCGGAAAGCCCGTGACTATGAGCGAAGGAAAGCATATCGGCGGGACTCGTGTCGCCAAATCGCATGTTCAGGTGATGCGAATAACTGTGCGCGAAGAGCGGAATCGCGTCGATCCGCGCGATCAGACGCGTAAGCTGGAGGCGGTCCAACGCGACTAGGGTTTTATTGCCATCAAGCATCGCAAGCTCCTTGGATATCAGTACTCTTCTCCAAACTGGCTATCTATAAAATGTCCACTCTGATAGAATGGACTATACCACTTTGGAGGCGACATGGTTCGGCGGCGACAGGGCGCACTGCTATCCTCATTTTCGATCGATCGGGCATCGGCAACGCCGGTCTATCGACAACTCGAGGAACAAATCCGCTCGGCGATCCTGAAAGGCGACCTGCAGAGGGGCGTCAGGCTTCCATCCAGCCGTATTCTTGCCGCGGAACTCGGGCTGGCGCGGCCGACTGTGGTGCAGGTTCTCGAAGCGTTGCAGTTCGAGGGCTATCTTGAGGCCAGGCAAGGCGCGGGCACATTTGTTGCCCATGATATTCCCAAGGCGCTCCCGACATTCGACCTGCATTCCACCCAGGCGTCTGTCGACAACATTCAGCTTGCGGGCCTTTCGCGGATCGGGACGTCGATACAATCGGTGCCGGCCGGGCTCGGGGCTGCCACTTATGCGCCTTTCCTGCCGAACTTTCCTGCGTTCGACGCCTTTCCCTGGGCTAATTGGCGCAAGTGCTGGACCAGCCCCGGTGCAAATACCGCAAGCGACATGGGCTACAGCGATCCTGCAGGCTTCCTGCCGCTCAGACGCTGCATCGCGCAATATCTGGGCCTGCAGCGTGGCGACGCCTGCGACCCCGATCAGATCATCATCACATCCGGGGCTCATGCGGCATTTTCGTTTGCCGCAATGTTGCTGGCCGATCCTGGCGACAAGGTCTGGCTTGAAAACCCGGGTCCAGTCGCGGTGCGCAATCTTTTCAAGGTCCTGGGACTGGATGTCGTCGACATAGGCTCCGACAACGAGGGGATGATGGTGGCCGACGCCATCGGTAAGGCTCCCGACGCGAGACTGGTTTTCGCGATGCCATCGCGGCAGCATCCGCTCGGCACCACGATGTCCCTGCCAAGACGTCTGGCCTTGCTCTCCTGGGCGCAAAGTCGTGCCGCATGGATCATCGAAGACGACTATGACAGCGAGTTCAGATATGTGGGCAGACCACTCGCCTCCATTCGCAGCATCGATACTGCCGGCCGCGTCATCTATGTCGGCACGTTCAGCAAGGCCCTCTACCCGGCAATTCGCATCGGCTATCTGGTTCTGCCACCACAACTGGTCGGTGTGTTTCGCGATCTTTCGAGCCTGGTTTCCCGAAGCGTTCCGGTTGAAATGCAGGCGGCGCTGGCGCGGTTCATCGATGGTGGACACTTCGTGACGCATTTGCGCCGAACGCGGGAGCTCTACGCCGAGCGCAGCGCGGCGTTTCTCCATATCGCCCGGCAGGAGCTCGGCGAGCATGTCGAGATGAGCGCCCCGACAAGCGGCATGAACGTACTTGCCTGGCTGAAGCCGGGCGTCGATGACAGACGGATACATGCGACGGCGGAAAGCGCAGGGGTTAGATCTTATCCGCTGTCCGATTATGGGGGCGGTTCGCTTGCAAGAGGGGGATTGCTTCTTGGCTTTACCGGAGTGTCGGCAGAAAGAATGCGGGAGCCCCTGGCGCGTCTCGGGGATGTCCTGGACCAACAGGCGCTGTCTCGGTAGACAATGCGGCCGCTCGATCCCTTGCTTTCCGAAATGGCGAAAAGTGCTCGCACACCATGCCCCGAAAGCATATGGCAGACTATTGAATTCACGGAACTGAAATGAATTGTCGCCTAATTGGGCCTCGATTTGTAATTAATAGGAAACCACATGCATGTGGCCCAGTCATCCGACTCGGTCGGAATATCATGGGCGGCAAAAGGACGCTGGAACAAATAATGGATCAAGCTCTCTTCATCAGCTTATGCAAGGCCGGTAAATTCAAGGAGGCGCTTGGCCTCGCCGTTCAAGGCCGCGAGGACGAAAAATACGCGCCCAGCCGCTTTTCGATGGACAAGAAGACTGGCAAGCCCATCTTCTACCGCGGCAATAAACGCGTCGAGCCGGATGCGACAGGTGAGTGGCAATTGGCCAAAAACACGAAACCGTATGCGTGACGCGGTCGCCTTCTAGCTTCACGAGCATGACACGGCGGCCAGTTCCCAGGTTTTCCAGCTGCATTCTACGTGCGGGAATGACGCGCGAAACAGTCATCTCTTCGACAACAGGCGCCCACCTGCAGGCACGCTCGATTCTGACGCGGTTATCCGAGCATGGCGGGCGGAATGACAAGCGCCTTTATCACCGATGAGGTGGAGACAAGGCCACCAACACGCATGGTATGATCAACGCCGGGGCCGGCTGTGCCATCTCACCCCGGAAGCTGGAGTGGTTCGGGCAATCCAGGATCCTGATTGAACGCTGTCATCTTCGCGATCCCGATGGGAGTTTGACATGCTGTCTGGAACCTATGTCACGACGTCGATCGATCGACATTCAACAAAACTGCTTGGGAGACTGCATTCGAAAGGCGGTTTGCGGTAAAGTGACCAGGCTTGCTGTTATTCTGCCAGTTCCATCATTCGCAAAGGTGATTGTCATGTCACAATTGGAAACCTTGCTGCTCGGGTCATGGAGAATGATTACCTGGACGTATGAGACCCTTGAAACCGGCGAAGTGAAAGACGCTTTGGGAGAGAATCCTCATGGTATCATCAGCTATTCAGATGACGGTAGGGTCATGGTCCTCGTCCTGCGTGCGGATCGTGTCACGCCTGCAACCCTTGTTCCCACTGCCGAAGAAAAAATCCGGCTCTACGATTCGATGTTTGCCTATGCGGGAACATACGTCGTGGAAGATGATCGCGTAGTTCATCACCTCGACATGAGTTGGAACAAGACATGGGAGGGCACCCTGCAGGTCCGGTTTATAGAAACGGATGGGCAAAAGTTGACCTACAAATCCGCTCCAGCAAAGAACCCCTTCGACGGTCGCGACTGCATTCACACCGTCATGTACGAAAAGATTGCTCCGGGTCAGCATTGACGGCGCAATATGGTGCGGACGACGGGAATCGAACCCGTATAGCCAAGGCCGAGGGATTTTAAGTCCCTTGCGTCTACCAATTCCGCCACGTCCGCGCGCCTTTGATATCAGTCACTTGGGCGATTCCGTCAACCGATGTTTTGCAGGAATGTACCTGGCGTTTTGCAGATTTCGTACTGCGGCTGTTCCTGAACACCCCTTTCCATGGCTATAAATGCCTTGTCATCTTTGCTTGGTTCTTAACGTAGCCGGTGTAATGAGGTCCCACCCGCACGGTTCGATCACCGGTGCGGCGGCGACCGCAGACCGCATTGGACCTCGCCCTTCCAGGCTTCGCCAGAGGGCTTTGTCGCGATGTTGACGGGTGTTCTAGCCAATTCCACCAGATCATCCAGAGCCTAAGGTCGTGGCTGCCGATAGCCGCGGTCACAACCAGCCCTTACGACGCCTTCGCTTTCGGCTTGCGTGCCTTTGGCGGTTTGCGCTCTTCGGCAGGCTGGAGCTCGAAATCGGGCTCCGGCTTTGATGGGGTAGGATTGACCTTCGGATCCGATTTTGAAGGTTCTGATTCTTTTGGTGCAAATTTGATCGCCATGGGGGCGACCATACGTGGCGAAGGTCCAAGTATCAACGCCAGTTCCTAGCCGAGTCGGATTTTCCTTTGACACGATGGCTGGATGCCCAGCCCGGCACACAACCTTGCAGACCGTCCTGCTGCGTGAACCGGAATGTGATTTTCCGGCCGTTTCCCGAGTTTGCCCCGGTGACGATAGAAAATGGCGGCACACCGGGGCGTGCCGCCGTTTTTTCGTTTCAGATCTCGCGTGGATCAGCCGGCGAGCTTGGCGGCGATCTTGGCAACATGCGCACCCTGGAAGCGGGCGGCGTCCAGTTCGACTTCGGAAGGCTGGCGCGAACCGTCGCCACCAGTGATCGTGGAGGCGCCGTAGGGCGAGCCACCCTTGATTTCCTCAAGGCCCATCTGGCCCTGGAAAGCGTAGGGCAGGCCGACGACGACCATGCCGTGGTGCATCAGGGTCGGAACGAAGCCGAGCAGGGTGGATTCCTGGCCGCCGTGCTGGGTCGCTGACGAGGTGAAGGCCGAGCCGACTTTGCCGACGAGCGCGCCCTTGGCCCACAGGCCACCGGTCTGGTCGACGAAATTACGCATCTGGGAAGCGAACGTGCCGTAACGCGTTCCGGCACCGAAGATGATCGCATCGTACTGGTCGAGCTCGCTGGGGTCAGCGATCGGCGCCTTCTGGTCGAGCTTGAAGTAGGAGGCCTTTGCGACTTCTTCCGGAACCAGTTCCGGTACGCGTTTCACGACAACATCGGCACCTGCGGACTTCGCACCTTCGGCTACGGCGTATGCCATTGTTTCGATATGGCCGTAGGCCGAGTGGTAGAGGACGAGAACTTTTGCCATCGTGTTATTCCTTCGCATTTGGGAGGCGTTATTGAATAGGACAACAGCGATATAGGTCAGCAGGAACGGGAATACAGGATAGCAAATTGTGGCTTGATCGTTCGCTATTAGTGAACAATGGAGTTGCTAATATTAATGAAGTGGCGACAAATCCGGACCCGGACGGCCTTGACAGCGCCAGTGCCGCACAGCACGCTATGGGTCGAGAAGAGTGGAGATGAGCGCTATGAGTGAAGACACTACCGTTACGGCGGCGATGCTGGCGATTGGCGACGAACTGCTCTCGGGACGCACCAAGGACAAGAATATCGGCCATCTCGCCGATATGCTGACGCTGGCCGGAATCGACCTCCGGGAAGTCAGAATCGTCGCCGATGACGAGGCGGACATCGCTGCTGCACTTAATGCGCTGCGCGACCGCTATGATTACGTCTTCACATCGGGTGGCATTGGTCCGACTCACGATGACATCACTGCCGATGCCATTGGCAAGGCGTTTGGCTTGCCCGTGATTCATGACGAAAAAGCGATGCGTCTGCTTGGCGACATGTATGCGCGACGTGGTATCGAATTCAACGAGGCGCGCCAGCGCATGGCCCGGATGCCGGAGGGCAGCCGTCATATCGACAATCCCGTGTCGACGGCACCCGGCTTCGTCATCGGCAACGTGTATGTGATGGCCGGAGTGCCCAACATTTTTCAGGCCATGCTGGACGGCGTGCTTCCCCAGCTCAGAAGCGGCACACGCATGCAGTCCCGCTCGGTTCCTTGTCCGTTTGGCGAAGGCGATATCGGCGAGCCTCTGGCGGCCATCCAGAGGGCCAATCCTGATACGATTATCGGCTCATACCCCAAATTCAATGGCCAGTCCTATTCGACAGACATCGTCATACGGGCGAGGGAGGTTGATGTGCTCGATCGGGTGGAAACAGCCGTTCGCGAAATGGTCGCCAGGGTAGCGGCAGGAAAGAAATAGGAGAATTTCCTCGTGCCTGAACTTGATCGAGGTCAAGTGCGTTTTGTTCAGAGAAGTTAAGATCATATCAGTGATTGACCCTTGGAGACTCTCATGACCATCAAAACGATCGCCGTCGTGCTCAATGATAAGGAAACAGCCAGAATCGTTCTGGATGTTGCACTGGGGCTTGCTGCTGACCATGACGCGCACGTCATGGGTCTGCATGCCGAAGTGATCGATCCTCCTCCCGTCATGTCGCCATTCGACCTTCCGGATTCTTCCGTCATCGCGGCCATATATGAGGCCGCCTCCACGCGCAGAAAAGAACTGGAGGCGATGTTCAACGAGGCGGTCCGTCTCAGTGGGGCAAACTCCACCTGGCAGGCTGTGCGCGGCACAAGCGGCACTGCGTCCCAAGGGTTGGTCGATGCCTGCCGAACTGTGGATCTCGTGGTGGCACCGCAGCCGGGCGCAGGTCGGGTCGGTGAACTCGATGACGTGTTGTTCGAAAGCGGCCGGCCAGTGCTGTTTGTTCCGTGGATCACCAGGCAGGCAAAACCTTTCAAGCGGGTGCTTGTGGCCTGGGACGGTTCGCGGGAATCGACGCGGGCAATCTTCGACGCTCTGCCTTTGCTGAAAAATGCCGATGAAGTGGAGATATTCTCGGTGGATCCGCATGATGTCAGCTCTCCGAATGCGCAACTGACGAGTGCGGGGATCGCCGAAGCGTTGGCGCGGCACGGATTGTCTGTCGTGACCAACACGCAAGACCCCGAGAGGCTGGCGGTCTCGGCTGTGATCGAAAACCGTTGCAGCGATTTCGCAGCCGATCTGCTGGTCATGGGCGCCTACAGCCATGCACGCATTCGCGAGCGGCTGTTTGGGGGTGTCACCCATATCCTCCTGCAATCGATGACTGTACCGGTGCTGATGTCGCGCTGAATCCTGTGGTTTCGCCGGGTCGATTGCTCCGTATCTTGGCGGGGCAATCGTTTTTCAACTGGACGATAGGCCTGGGATTATCCTATTGACGTTCGGGAACCGCACCATTGTTCCACGAGCTTACTGCAGGATTTCCCATGTCCCTTCCCGACAAAGCCTTTCCCGTTTCCTGGGATCAGTTTCATCGAGACGCGCGCGCGCTTGCGTGGCGGCTTTCCGGGCTCAAGCAAGAATTTCGCGGCATCGTCTGTATCACCCGCGGCGGGTTGGTGCCGGCGGCGATAATTTCGCGCGAACTCAATATCCGACTGATCGAGACCGTGTGCATCGCGTCCTATCATGACTATGTCAGCCAGGGTGAGATGAACGTGCTGAAGGGGATTACGCCTTCGCTGCTGGAAAATGGCGGCGAGGGGGTTTTGGTCGTCGACGACCTGACCGATACCGGCAAGACGGCGACGGAAGTGCGCGCCATGCTGCCAAAGGCGCATTTCGCCGCAGTCTACGCCAAGCCCAAGGGCGTACCGACAATCGACACGTTTGTCACTGAGGTGTCGCAGGATACTTGGATCTATTTTCCCTGGGACATGGGCTTCACCTACCAGGAACCGATCGCCAAGGATCACCGCGGCTAAGGTCTGCATCTTTCCAGATCGTGTTTGCAAAGCCGGATGGTTCATCCGGCCTTTTGCGTTACGTCGTGAAATTGCTCAGACGATCCAGAAGTCTTTCGCGCTGAGCGAAAGATGGTCGTCGAGATGGGCGACGAGGACGCTACCGCCACGCTTGTGGCCGTTATGGTCGTAGAACAGATTACCAGTATCGGTCTCGTAGATCACCCGGTCGTTGACGTCATGGGCCTTGCCTGCTGCGGAGGCGTGAAACGCCGAGGCCATCAGTTTGCCGGCCTTGCCAAGCGCTGTGAAGATGCTGTTCTCCAGCCAGATCGTATCATCGGCAACATTGAACCCGACGATCTCGTCGACATTTCCGGCCGCCCACGGCTTTGTGTCGAAAACAAAGATATCGACGCCGGCCTCGCCCTTGAGGGTGTCCTTGCCGTTGCCTCCGTAGAGGATATCGTTTCCCTGACCGCCAACGAGGACGTCGTTGCCGTTGCCACCCTTCAGCGTGTCGTCGCCGTCCAGGCCGTAGAGTTTGTTGTTGACGGCGCTGCCGGTGATGACGTTCCTGTCGGCATTGCCGGTCCCGGCTATGCTGGCTTCGCCGAGCAAAACGAGATTTTCAATGCCGCTATAGTCGGCCAGCGAGCGGCTGATGATCGAGGTGATGGTGTCGATGCCGCCGATATCGATGACAATGTCATTGCCGTCGGAAAGGACATAGGTATCATTGCCAAGGCCGCCGACCAGCGTGTCGAGGCCGGCACCACCGTCGAGGATATCATTGCCATCGCGTGCGGGATTGGAATCAACCGGATTGGGCAGCGTGATGTTAAGCGTGTAGGCTGTGCCGACCGGGACGACGTCCTTGTCGACCCCGGAAACCTTGACGTAGTATCGGCCGGGCGTTGTGATGGTGTAGGCGATACGGCTCTGGTAGGACGTTCCGTCGTCGCCGGTGTCGGCAGTGGAATCCTCGTTGTAAGAGTACACATATCCGTCCGCATGGACGATGCTCAGGTAGCTATCGAATGTTCCGTCGGTTTCGACGATGAACTGGCCAGGGGCAAAAACGTCGATTGCGTAAAAGTCGTGACCGCCATCACCAATCCCGCTGACGCTGACCGTGGGGTTGGTGTCCGACAGCTCGATATTGGCGTCTGACCGGATGCCGAAATGAGGGCGGAGCTCGATGGCGGTTTCGATCGAAATATTGTTGGCACCCGCGGCATTGGTATAGAGGCCACTGCCGGAATAGGTGGCTTCCGATTGGCGAAAACCGCCATAGAGAATGTCGTTGCCATCCCCACCGTAGAGCTTGTCGTTGCCCTTCTTGCCCACGAGGATATCATGGCCGTCATTGCCCCAGAGCGTGTTGGCGACCTGATTGCCGTGGATCTCGTCATTGCCGGAGCCGCCTGAGGCATTTTCGATGATGGATCGCAGATCGTCTTTGAAAAGCAGGGCATTAAAGACATTGCCAGCCGCAAAGGCACCATGGCCTAGCCAGGCGAGCTGTTCATATGAGGTCCACGACCAGCCGCCAGGCGCCAGGTCGATCAGGGCGTTCTCGGTGTAGTTGGAGAAATCATAGGTGTCGACGCCGCCACCATCCCAGACAGTCAGGAAAACGCTATTGGCATCACCGCCGATGCCGCCGCCGGGCGCACCCTGTCCAATGCCGTTTATGGACATTTCACCGGTGGTGGACGACCAAGTGTAGACTGTGTCGGTGGCATAGGTCGAATAGTTGGCGCCATAGAGATGCTGGAGTGCGGCGATGTCCAGCATCATCAGCGTCTGGGGAAAGTCATACTGTCCGTTGGTAAAGCCCACCACGTCGCCGACATAGCTTCGGTAAGTCATGACCGAAAATTCCATGCTGTCGCGGTGACGCGGTATCGCCAGCTCGAACCCAGGGATATCCGTTCCGGCATCGTGGGCGTGGCTCAGTCCAACCGCATGGCCAAGTTCGTGGATATGAGCCATCCAGGCATAGGTGCCCGGTGTCGGATTGCGGAAGTCGGCATCGTCTCCGAACCAAACATCGCCCGCTGAAGAGTCGCCATCGAGCCGGGGGAAATCGGCAACCCTTGCGGTGTCGAGATTTGCGCCATCGAACATATCGGCTTGCGCGATCATGATGTCGGAAGGGCCGCCGGGATCGGCAGCAAGCGAGATCCGCAGCCCCGACACCTGGCTGAAGGAGCCGTATGTGAATAATGCAGGTCCCGGGCCGTTGTAGCGGCCTTCCAGGATAGACTGGATGGCGTTTTTCTGTTCGTCGCTGATTTCCGTGAACCCGGTGAAGGCAAATGGATAATCGCCAGCAAAGTCGGAGGGATCGTCGGCAAAGCTGTAGGTGATGGGGCCGCGCCATTGAGTGCCATAGAGCACACCGTCGATATAATCGTTTTCTGTCGGTGTAGAGCTTACTGCGGTGGCCATTTTTATTCCTTAAAATCAGTCCGTTAGCCGCTCGATCGCTGAGCCGGGCGGCAGTTGGAAATATTGAACTACGATGCAAAGCCCGCGTTTAATGGTCGAAGCAACATCTGGTAAGCGGGCCGGTGCGCTCGGCAATGCAAGGAGAAAATAGATTGGGTCGTTATGATTTGGTCTGTGCTTTTGTCCGTATAGGGAAGCTAGCTTGCCCGCAAGGTGGTCGACAACCTTTGCGTGTCGCCAGTTGCCGGAGATGCCAGCGACAGGCTTTGGACTGGTGGCAAGTGGCTGAAAATCTCGGGCTCCGGCCATGCAGGAGCTTTCGCAAACATGTGGATCGAATCGTTCGCGTCACATTCTTGTCTCAATTGGAAGTGCGGTAGGTCGCCGACAAAAAAAATAAATTGTTTTGCGAGGGGGAGGCGCGATCGACGGCTTGGCGCAGATTTCCTCCGCAACATACTCGTTGATTTATAGGCACTTGGACGCTTTCCACAGTTTCCACACCCATAATACACAACATATAGTGTTAACGTTTCCTGCACGGTCAAGCACTTGACCGAATCACCCCGTTGTCGCCTAATGGGACATGTTGCGGCGGCGACAGAACTGGATAGTAACGAGGCCCGGTTCTTATCTGTAAATCGATATGAGTTTTGGCATTGAATGTGGGCGCGAAAGCGTGCATTTCGAGCGCCCGAGGCATGTGTCTTTTTCTCCCGCGATACGGAATAAAGGCTGGCTAAAATTTGCTGTTGATACTATATTTAGTGTTTGCAGCCATTCTGGCCACCATATACAGGATGACCAGGATCGGGTTTCCCGAAAAATTCGAACGAGGAAACTGGCTGCACGAGCGCGATGCTCAGGCTGCCGGACAGAGAAATTCGCGCCTTTTACCGGGCGCATTGGACAGGCAAAGGGATTGCAGAGATGCGCATAGACCGCAAGTTCACCGAAGCAGGAAAATCGGCCTACGATAGCGTGGCGTTCCGTACCGCAACGAGTGAAATCCGAAACCCGGATGGTTCCGTGGTTTTCCGGCTTGCGGACATCCAGGTGCCCGAACAGTTCAGCCAGGTTGCGGCTGACATTCTTGCGCAGAAGTATTTCCGCAAGGCCGGCGTGCCCAAACACCTGAAGAAGGTCGAGGAAAACGATGTTCCGTCCTGGCTGTGGCGTTCGGAAGCCGACAAGGATGCGCTTGCCTCGCTTCCCAAGGACGAGCAGTACGGTTCCGAAATCGATGCGCGTCAGGTTTTCGATCGTCTTGCCGGCACCTGGACCTATTGGGGCTGGAAGGGTGGCTACTTCACTTCGGAAGAAGATGCGGCCGCCTTTCGCGACGAGCTTGCCTATATGCTCGCCACCCAGCGCGTCGCACCGAATTCGCCGCAATGGTTCAACACCGGTCTGCACTGGGCCTACGGCATCGACGGCCCGGGGCAGGGCCATTTCTATGTCGACCCCTTCACCGGCAAGCTGACCAAGTCCAAGTCGGCCTATGAGCATCCGCAGCCGCATGCCTGCTTTATCCAGTCTGTTGGCGACGATCTCGTCAACGAGGGCGGCATCATGGATCTCTGGGTCCGCGAAGCACGCCTGTTCAAGTACGGCTCGGGCACCGGTTCCAATTTCTCCTATCTGCGCGGCGAAGGTGAAAAGCTTTCCGGCGGCGGCCGTTCGTCCGGCCTGATGAGTTTCCTCAAGATCGGTGACCGTGCTGCCGGCGCCATCAAGTCGGGCGGTACCACCCGCCGTGCGGCCAAGATGGTGGTGGTCGATATCGATCACCCCGATATCGAGGAATACATCAACTGGAAGGTCAAGGAAGAGCAGAAGGTCGCCGCGCTGGTGACCGGCTCGAAGATCGTCGCCAAGCACCTCAAGGCGATCATGAAGGCCTGCGTCAATTGCGAGGCCGACAACGACGCCTGCTTTGACCCCAAGCAGAACCCGGCGCTGAAGCGCGAGATCAAGGCCGCCAAGGCCTCGCTGGTACCGGAAAACTACATTGGCCGCGTCATCCAGTTCGCCCGCCAGGGCTACACGGATATGGAATTCAAGACCTATGACACGGATTGGGATTCGGAAGCCTATCTGACCGTTGCCGGCCAGAACTCCAACAATTCCGTCTCGATCAAGGACGACTTTTTGCGCGCTGTGGAGCGCGACGATGTCTGGAACCTGACTGCCCGCAAGGACGGCAAGGTGCTGAAGACGCTGAAGGCCCGCGACCTCTGGGAATCCATCTCCTACGCAGCATGGGCGTCAGCTGACCCGGGCCTGCACTTCAACACGACGATGAACGACTGGCACACCAGCCCGGCAGCCGGTCCGATCCGCGCGTCCAATCCGTGCTCGGAATACATGTTCCTCGACGACACGGCCTGCAACCTCGCATCGCTCAACCTGATGCAGTTCAAGGATGCCAAGACCGGCAACATCGACATCGCCGCCTACGAACATGCCGTCCGCTTGTGGACCGTCGTGCTCGAAGTCTCCGTGATGATGGCGCAGTTCCCGTCCAAGCGGATTGCCGAACTGTCCTACGAATACCGTACGCTCGGCCTCGGCTACGCCAATATCGGTGGCCTCTTGATGTCGTCGGGCATTCCCTACGACTCCAAGGAAGGCCGCGCCATCGCCGGTGCGCTGACCGCGATCATGACCGGCGTCTGCTATGCGACATCGGCCGAAATGGCGGGCGAACTCGGGACATTCCCGCAGTACGAGCCGAACCGCGAGCACATGCTGCGCGTCATTCGCAACCATCGCCGCGCCGCCCATGGCACACGCGACGGCTATGAGAAGCTGTCGATCGAGCCGGTGGCGCTTATCCATGCCGACAGCCCGGACCAGGATCTGGTCAAACATGCCACGGCTGCCTGGGATCTGGCGCTGGAACTCGGCGAGAAGCACGGCTACCGCAACGCGCAGGTCTCGGTCATCGCTCCAACAGGCACGATCGGTCTCGTCATGGATTGCGACACGACCGGCATCGAGCCCGATTTCGCACTGGTGAAGTTCAAGAAGCTGGCCGGCGGCGGCTACTTCAAGATCATCAACCGCGCCGTGCCGGAAGCGTTGCGTTCGCTCGGCTACACAGAAGCCCAGATTGCCGAGATCGAGGCTTACGCTGTCGGCCACGGCAACTTCAACCAGGCGCCGTCGGTCAATCCCGGCTCGCTGCGCGCCAAGGGCTTCCCGGACGACAAGATCGAAGCCGTCAACGCGGCGCTGAAGCAGGCCTTCGACATCAAGTTCGTGTTCAATCAATGGACGCTTGGTGCAGACTTCCTGCGGACGCTCGGTGTCTCCGACGAACAGATGAACGCCATCGATTTCAACCTGTTGGATCATCTCGGCTACTCCCGCAAGGAAATCGAGGCCGCCAACATCCATGTCTGCGGTGCGATGACGCTGGAAGGCGCGCCGTTCCTCAAAAAGGAAGACCTGCCGGTTTTCGATTGCGCCAACCCATGCGGCAAGATCGGCAAGCGCTACCTCTCGGTCGAGAGCCACATCCGCATGATGGCGGCTGCCCAGCCGTTCATCTCGGGCGCGATCTCCAAGACCATCAACATGGCCAACGATGCGACCGTCGAGGATTGCAAGAACGCCTACATGCTCAGCTGGAAGCTCGGCCTCAAGGCCAACGCGCTCTATCGCGACGGCTCCAAGCTTTCCCAGCCGCTCAATGCCTCGCTGATCGAAGATGAGGAAGACGACGAGGCGCTGGAGGAACTGCTGGCCGCGCCCGCTGCGGCCCAGGCCGTGGCTGTCACCGAAAAGATCGTCGAACGCGTCATCGAGCGCGTGGTGCGTGAACGCGAAAAACTGCCGAACCGTCGCCAGGGCTACACCCAGAAGGCCGTCATTGGCGGCCACAAGGTCTATCTCCGCACCGGCGAATTCGGCGACGGCCGTCTCGGCGAGATCTTCATCGACATGCACAAGGAAGGGGCTGCCTTCCGTGCGATGATGAACAACTTTGCCATCGCCATCTCGCTCGGCCTGCAATACGGCGTGCCGCTGGAAGAATATGTGGAGGCCTTCACCTTCACCAAGTTCGAACCGGCCGGCATCGTCATGGGCAACGACGCGATCAAGAACGCCACGTCGATCCTCGACTACGTGTTCCGCGAACTGGCCGTGTCCTACCTCAACCGCAATGATCTTGCACATGTCGATACCTCGGATTTCTCCAACACGGCGCTTGGCAAGGGCATTTCCGAAGGCAAGACCAACCTGATCTCGACCGGCTGGACGCGCGGCTACAAGCCGACACTGGTTTCGGGCCATGGCCCGTCCAGCGAACCTAAGGGCTCGGCTTCTGGCGCGCCGGCCAAGGCTTCATCGGGTGGCAGCGTGACGGCCTTTGCCGGCAGCGCCGTGCGCAAGCTTGAAACGACGACACTGGTGTCCACCTCCGAAATCGTCGCCTTCAAGCGCGATTACGAAGAACGCCAGGCCGAGGAAGTCACTGAGGAAGTCGGCGAGTCGGTCACCGACATCTTCTCGGACAAGGCGGCAGCAGACGCAGCCTCGGCCAAGCAGCTCGCATCCGAACGCCGCGCGCGCTCGATCATGCAGGGCTACACCGGCAACATGTGCTCCGAGTGCCAGAACTTCACCATGGTGCGGAATGGCACGTGCGAGAAGTGCGACACGTGCGGCGCGACCAGCGGGTGCAGCTGAGGAGAGGGAAATAGGAGGCTTTTCTAGAATAACAGGAGCTTATCCTTATTGTTGATGTAAACTGACTCGGGCATTGAGTATTGTCTGAGTTAGTTTTTTGGCTTTACTAATTCTAAGTAGTTGCAAATAAGTAATGAATCCACACAATAAATGGAAATACAAATTGACACGTGATTTTTATTGATGTATATCGTTTGAATACAACAATATATTATGATTTATACTTGACAAAAGCCGTCATACTCTCTAGCCTGGGCATGTTGAAGCTCGAATTGGAAAGAGAGGTGATACAAAGATGGCAACCAATCCACCAAAAGGCGATGGCCATAGAATCGGCGCTGTAAAAGACCGCTCACAGGTGCATAATCCCAAGACGGATACTTGGACCAAGCGTGGTCCTGATGGCAAATTCATGGATGGTAAAAAGGACGGGACGCCCTTTAAAGGCGTACGCAAGGAAAAATAGCCATTTCGCGATACCGTAGCCAAGGTGCAAACTTGACTACGGCATTCCGCGAAAATGCCCGAGGCCCACGCGGGGCTAAGAAGACTGAGTCTTCCTTTGTGCAAGGGAATTATACCACCTCAGTTTTTGGAGTCGAGGTAGCCTCGGAGTTTCCAACTTGTAAAAGGAAACACGATGTTAAAGCAGCTTTATAATACCGTCTCTCACCCGAATGGTTGGAGCGGTTTGCCAGCGTACGAGATTCAGAATGCCAGTGTATACCGAACGGTTTCACACCCGCTTGGATGGTCAGGACTGCCGGACTACACGCTTAGGAATGGCAAGCTATACCGAACGGTGTCTCATCCGTCCGGTTGGACTGGTCTGCCAGAGTATGAGATCCGTGCAGATGGCCAAGTATACCGCACGGTGAACCATCCTAACGGCTGGAGTGGATTGCCAGATTTTGCTTTTAGGTAAGAGCCACCCCAGCCAATTGCGCCCAGGCGACGTTGTCTCGCGTGGGCCCATGGCCGAAGTTGGTAAGAGATAAGCGAAACGCGCGAAAATTTTGGTTGCGTGGCCGAAATTTTCGCGTAGCAGATCGAATGATCTCTGGATTTCGTTTGCTGGCGTATACTGACGGTCATCGAAGCAACTGATTGACCTCACCGCTATCACGAACTGAGCCCATTTGACGTCCTAGATGCAAAACATCCTCTTTGTCTGCAGTCAGAATAAATTGCGAAGCCCTACTGCGGAACAGGTTTTTTCCGAGTATCCGGGGCTCGAGGTTTTGTCCGCGGGAACAAACAATGATGCGGTGACGCCGCTGGATGCTGAAACGGTTTCCTGGGCGGACATCATTTTTGTGATGGAGAAGAGCCATCTAAACAAGGTCCGCACCAAGTTCCGGTCAAGCCTCAACGGTACGCGAGTAATCTGCCTCAATATTCCGGATGACTATGAGTTTATGGATCCCGACTTAATTCGTCTGCTCCAAGCAAAAGTGCCAAGATTCCTCTAGTATTTGGCGTCCGCCCAGCTGAGCGGAGAGGAAAATCTTGTCAAACGCGCATGCGTGGTACGTCATGCGGGTCGAGACGCAGCTCGATGAGCAGCGGGCGATCGCGGCCGCGGATGGCGGCGAGGGCGGCTTCAAATTCGTCCATCGAGTTGACCTGTATGCCAGTTCCGCCAAGCGCGTTCGCGATTGCTGCGAATGAAGGCCAATCAAACTGCGAAAGTCCTGGATCCATCTTGCGATCGAGGAATTGAATGTGCTCAGCGCCGTATGCAGAGTCATTGCAGACAATGACAATCAGGTCCTGGCCTAGACGTACTGCCGTGTTGAACTCGTTGATGCCGCCCATCATGAAGCCGCCATCGCCTGTGAACAGGACCACTGGCCGAGCTGGTGCGGCCAGCGCCGCGCCGATGGCTTCTGGCAAGCCCAGTCCGATAGAACCGAAATCGACCGTCGCGACGAAGCTCTTCGGGTCGGAAACGGAGATGCGGCACCAGACTTCGGTCATGAAGCGCCCACCATCGGTTACGAGTATCCGGTTCTCCGGCAGCGCCTTTTCAAACTCCTCGAGTGCCCAGACATAATTGATGAAACCGGGTTTGGTTTTGTCACGTTGCTCGACGGGATGGGCTCGGAGCTTGGCTGCGTCCAGTTCGGGCGTGAAACCGCTCGCTGGAATCTCCGCAGCGTCCAGCCACTCGATGATGTTTTCCGCCGTGAGGCCTGCATCTGCCACCAAGGCTGCGTCGGGATGCACGCTTCTGCCGATGTTGCGCGGGTCGACGTCAATCTGGACGACGCGCTTACCCTGCATCAATGCTCCCCTGTCGGTGGTGAAGTCATGCAATCCGGCGCCGAAGCAGACGATAGTGTCGGTCTTGGCAATGAGGTCATAGGCGGCGGGCGTGCTCAACGTGCCAAAGATGTCGATATCATAGGGGTGCCCCCTGAAGAGTCCCTTTGCCTTCAACGTCGTTGCGAGCGGGGCTTCCAGGCGGTCGGCCAGACGGATGATTTCCTCACGCGCGCCGCAGGCACCAGCACCCGCAAGGATAAGCGGACGTTTGGCAGAAGCGATGATGCCAATCGCTTTATCGAGATCGCTTCCCGCGGGAATGAATGCCGGAGCACCGAACGGCTCGTGGACGATCTTCTCGTAAGCCATTTTATGCCACATGAAGTCGGCTGGCATGTTCAGCACGATCGGGCGTCGCTCGACGCGCGCACGGTAGAATGCCCGTGCAACATCCTGGATCGACGTCTCCGGCGAGCGCATTTGTTCGAAGCCAGCACCCGTTGCCTTGACAACCTCGCGCTGGTCGATGCTCTGCAGATGTCGCGGATTGGCGACCGGAGTGTCTCCTGCCAGAAGCACCATCGGGACTGACCCGCGTGCGCCTTCCGTCAGGGCAGTGACGCAATTGGTCAGGGCAGGGCCATGTGTCACGGTGGCGACGCCGATGTTTCCCGAAACGTGCGCATAGGCAAGCGCCATCAGGACCGAGCTTCCTTCGTGGGCAGCAGGCACGAACCGACCGCCGCAGGCCCGGACATAATGGTCGACCATGAACAGGTTCGCATCGCCCATGAGGCCGAACATCGTTTCGGTCTTGTGATCGAGCACCGCCCGGGCAATCGACTGGTAGACATATATCTCGTTCATGCTTTGCATCTGCTCCTCGCCCTGGAAATACGCTTTGTGGTCGCGCTTGCGCAAAGCTAGCAGGTATCGGATGCGTGAACTGTGCGAATTCGCCTTGCAAAATTGAAATTGTGCACGATTATAGCATGTTCTGACAATTTGATGCGAGATGCGTGCATGAAATCCCTGATCTCCGCGAGGGAAGGAACCGAAATGCATGCTGCCCCCCCAAGACCTGAGAGCACATTCATGGACCAGGACCTCGACAGTTTCGACCTACGCCTTCTTCAGGAGCTCCAAAGGGATGGTCGGCTCACCAACAATGAACTGGCTGATGCGATAGCACTTTCGCCGTCCCAATGCTCCCGCAGGCGATCCAGGCTTGAAGCTGAGGGATACATTCGCGGTTATCACGCTGACCTTGACCGCCAGAAGCTCGGCTTCGATATGTTGGTAGTAATCTCGGTCACTCTGGCCACACACAATCGAGACAGCGCCCAAAAATTCTCAAATCTTTTGAGGGGATTGCCCGAAGTCCTCGAAGCCTATCAGATGACTGGCGAAATGGATTACCATGTGAAGGTGGCCGTCCGGGGATTGAACGATCTCACGCGTCTGGTGAACGACGTCCTGCTGCCACACGAAGCTATCCAGCACGTGAAGACGGCCATCGTCCTCGACACGTTGAAATCGTTCTCCGGCGTGCCTGTTTCGGGCACCAGATAATTTGAGTGCATGCGTTAATATCGATTTGGTCTGTACAGGACCAATTGCGCTCTCCCACTAGAGGGCGGTTTGCGGTTTTGACTGGCAATTTCCTAAGCTGCCGGCTGCTGTCGGTAGAAACAAATTCGCCGGCTTAGCAATCTGGGCGACTGAGTTTCGGAGCGGGAATCTGACCTATTCTTACCGTCGAGATTGTCTGACCCGTGTCGCTGTTGGCCGTCCAGCCGATTTGCTCCCGATACATCGGCGCTAAATGCACGCTCCACTTGATCCGTGGGCCCTAAACATGCGAAAGGGCGGATACGCTTGTCGAAAAGGATCGACCATGTCCGCCCGCCCGCTTGACCACCTTGTCATGCCTGTCACCGACATCAGGACCGCGCGCACGCGTTTGACCGAACTCGGGTTTACGGTTGCGGCCGATGCGGTACATCCTTTCGGCACCGAAAACGCCTGTGTCTATTTCAGCGACAACAGCTATCTCGAGCCGCTTGGTATTGCGGATGCGAGAAAGGCCACTGCGACCGCGAAGGCCGGCAACCAGTTCACCGCCCGCAACAAGGCGTTTCGCACCCGTCGCCGCGTCGAGGGCCTTTCGGCCATCGTCATGCATTCGGACGATGCCGAAGCCGATCATCAGAGATTCCTTAAGGAGGGGTGCTCCGGCGGCGATTTGCTGGAATTCTCACGGGTGATGAAATTGCCTGATGGTTCAGAAATCACCCCGACCTTCCGACTGGCCTTTGCTGCCGATGAACGTTCGCCGGATGTTTTCGGCATCACCTGCCAGCGCATCAATGTGCCGTCGGTCGACCGTTCGGCGCTGGAGGTCCATGCCAACAGTGTCACGGGCATCAAGGCGGTCATTCTGACGGAGCCGCATCCGTCGGACTTCCTCGGTTTTTTCCGGCAGGTCGTCGATAACCACGAATTGTCGGAAAGCTACGAAGGTCTGACGATCCGCTCCAGCAATGCCGATATACTCGTGCTCAACGAAGCCGGCGCACGTGAGCACTTCGGGCTGGATGTTCCGGCCGACCGCGGCCTGCGCGGCCGCGCGGTGCTCTTCAGCGTCGCCGATATTGCCGAAACAGAAACGCTGTTCGGCGTCAACGCCATCCCATTCATCAAACATGACGGCATGATCTTGGTCGCGCATGAGCCGGGCCAGGGCATACCATTTGCGTTTTCGGAGTAGTCAAATGTCAGCAAACAATTCAACAATCACCGCCGGCGAAGGCGCCAAGAAGGTTGTCTTTTCCAATGCCAGCCGTTTTTCGCTGATCGCCGGTCCCTGCCAGATGGAAAGCCGCGATCATGCTTTCATGATGGCCGGAAAACTGGTGGAAATGTGCGACAAGCTCGGCATCGGGCTGGTCTACAAGTCCTCTTTCGACAAGGCTAACCGCACCTCGCTTTCCGCCGAGCGTGGTATCGGGCTTGAAAAGGCCATGGAAGTGTTCGCCGACCTCAAGAAGGAATACGGTTTTCCCGTGTTGACCGACATCCACACCGAGGAGCAATGCGCGCTGGTGTCACCGACCGTGGACGTGCTGCAGATCCCGGCATTTCTGTCGCGCCAGACGGACCTGCTGGTGGCCGCCGCCAAGACCGGCCGTGTCATCAATGTCAAGAAGGGCCAGTTCCTAGCGCCGTGGGACATGAAGAACGTTCTGACCAAGCTGAACGATACCGGCAATCCCAATGTCATGCTTTGCGAGCGCGGCGCCTCGTTCGGCTATAATACGCTGGTCTCGGACATGCGTTCGCTGCCGATCATGGCCGCCATGGGAGCTCCGGTAATTTTCGACGCCACCCATTCGGTGCAGCAGCCGGGCGGGCAGGGCGGTTCGACAGGCGGCGACCGCACCATGGTGCCGGTTCTGGCGCGTGCGGCAATCGCGGTCGGCGTGGCCGGCGTCTTCATGGAAACGCATCAGGATCCGGACAATGCGCCCTGCGACGGCCCGAACATGGTCTACCTCAAGGACATGCCAGCGCTGCTCGAGAAGTTGCTGGCAATCGATACCATCGCCAAGGCGTGAGGCGGTCCAGCCGCTGCCATTGAAATTTTACAAGAAGGGGCTAATGGAGTTTTCAACATCCATAACCCCAAACAGCAAGGGACAGGAACATGACTGCAATCGTCGATATCTTGGGCAGGGAAATTCTCGACAGCCGTGGCAACCCGACCGTGGAAGTCGACGTTCTGCTCGAGGACGGCAGCCTCGGCCGCGCCGCAGTGCCGTCGGGCGCATCGACCGGCGCGCATGAAGCGGTCGAGCTCCGCGATGGCGGCAAGCGCTACCTCGGCAAGGGCGTCGAAAAGGCTGTCGAAGCGGTCAACACCGAAATCTTCGATGCGATCACCGGCATGGACGCCGAAGATCAGCTCGATATCGACCAGGCGATGATCGAACTTGACGGCACAGCCAACAAGAGCCGTATCGGCGCCAACGCCATCCTCGGCGTGTCGCTGGCCGTTGCCAAGGCCGCTGCGATCGCTGCCGGCTTGCCGCTCTACCGTTACGTCGGCGGCGTCAGCTCCCGTACGCTGCCGGTTCCGATGATGAACATCATCAATGGCGGCGCCCATGCCGACAACCCGATTGATTTCCAGGAATTCATGATCATGCCGGTTGGCGCAGCGTCTCTGCGCGATGCGGTGCGCATGGGCTCGGAAGTGTTCCATACACTTAAGAAGGAACTGTCGTCGCAGGGCCACAATACCAATGTCGGCGACGAAGGCGGTTTTGCGCCGAATCTCGCCAGCGCGCCTGCAGCCCTCGATTTCATTATGAAGTCGATCGAAAAGGCCGGCTACCGCCCAGGTGAAGACATCTATCTCGGTCTCGATTGTGCCTCGACGGAATTCTTCAAGGACGGCAAGTACAACATGGAAGGCGAAGGCAAGGTTCGCGAGCCGGGCGAAATGGCCCAGTATCTTGCCGATCTCGCCGCCAAATATCCGATCGCCTCGATTGAGGACGGCATGGCCGAAGACGATTGGGAAGGCTGGAAGATCCTCACCGATCTCTGCGGCAAGAAGGTCCAGCTGGTCGGCGACGACCTGTTCGTGACCAATTCCGTACGCCTGCGCGAAGGCATCCAGAAGGGCGTCGCCAACTCGATCCTCGTCAAGGTCAACCAGATCGGTTCGCTTTCCGAGACGCTCGACGCCGTCGAAACCGCCCACAAGGCCGCTTACACCGCCGTCATGTCGCATCGCTCGGGCGAAACGGAAGACTCGACGATTGCCGATCTCGCAGTCGCCACCAACTGCGGCCAGATCAAGACCGGCTCGCTTGCCCGTTCGGACCGGACCGCGAAATACAACCAGCTGATCCGTATCGAGCAGGAGCTCGGTGCTGCGGCCTATTATGCCGGCCGTTCGATCCTCAAGGGCTGATTGCCGACACACGGTCAGAGAATGAAATGGCCGGCCTTGTGCCGGCCATTTTGATTCCGGTTCGCTGCAACGGGCGCCGGCAGAGAGAATTTACCGCTTCGCATTCATGGTCAACGGTCGGTTAAGCATTTTGATTCATTGTGTTTTCATTGTATCGCGTAACCAGGCCTCAAAATGTGGACCAAGCAGCATAAAAAGCGTCACTACGGGCGGCTCGTAACCCCCATCATGGCTACAGCATTCTTCAGCTATTTCGGCTATCATTCGCTCAACGGCGATCTCGGCCTGCGTGCGACCGAGGTGTTCGAGCAGCGTCGTGTTGCGCGCGAGGCGGAGCTTGGCGATCTGGTTAAGGTGCGCAAGGAGCTGGAGCGTCAGGTGTCGCTGATGAGCGCAGGTTCGCTGGAAAAAGACATGCTGGACGAGAAGGCGCGTTACTATCTCAATGTTTCGCGCAGCGACGAAATTGTCATCTTCAAGTGATTTCGATGGCGTATGTTGCGTTGCGAAATATGGCACATTGCGGCGCGAAGTGCCAATTAACCTGAATTAGGTTGATTCGAGATATATCATTAAAAATCAAATTGTTAGCAGGAATGCTAGCCATGCAATTATGGCATTGCTGCGGCGATCATAATTGCGTATCCTCCCTGCAATTGAAAAGCCGAAAGGGAGGACTGGATGGCAACGCGCAAGACCGCGGCACTTCCGGCTCGCAAAGCAGCGAGCACCAAATCTCAAAAGACGGAATCCAAGGGCGGCGCCATCGCCGAATTTGATCGTGGTGCCGAGCTGAAGGCCTATCGCGAGATGCTGTTGATCCGGCGTTTCGAGGAAAAGGCCGGCCAGCTCTACGGCATGGGTTTCATCGGCGGTTTCTGTCACCTCTATATCGGCCAGGAAGCTGTCGTGGTCGGCATGCAGATGTCGCTGATCGAAGGCGATCAGATGATCACCGGCTATCGTGACCACGGCCACATGCTGGCCATGGGCATGAGTGCACGCGGTGTCATGGCCGAGTTGACCGGGCGTCGCGGCGGCCTGTCCAAGGGCAAGGGCGGCTCGATGCACATGTTCTCCAAGGAGAAGCATTTCTACGGCGGCCACGGTATCGTCGGCGGCCAGGTGTCGCTCGGTACGGGACTTGGCTTTGCCAATGCCTATCGCGGCAATGGCAACGTGTCCTGCGCCTTCTTCGGCGACGGCGCTGCAAACCAGGGCCAGGTCTACGAAAGTTTCAACATGGCAGCGCTCTGGAAGCTGCCGGTGGTCTACGTGGTCGAGAACAACCGCTACGCCATGGGCACCTCGGTCAATCGTGCCTCGGCCCAGACCGATTTCTCCCAGCGCGGCGCTTCGTTCAATATTCCGGGCATCCAGGTCGATGGCATGGATGTGCGCGCCGTCAAGGCCGCGACCGACGAGGCGGCCGAGCACGCCCGCTCCGGCAAGGGCCCGATCATCATGGAAATGCTGACCTATCGCTATCGCGGTCACTCCATGTCCGACCCGGCGAAATACCGTTCCAAGGACGAAGTGCAGAAGATGCGTTCCGAGCACGATCCGATCGAACAGGTGCGTGCGCGCCTGCTGGAAAAGAAGTGGGCAACCGAGGACGATCTCAAGGCGATCGACAAGGATGTCCGCGATATCGTCGCCGACGCCGCCGATTTTGCCCAGGCCGACCGGGAGCCGGATGCTTCCGAACTCTACACCGATATCCTGCTCGAGGCATGAGACGATCCAGCCATGACCCGGCTGGATTATTCGGACCAATTTCAGCGGCCTTCGCCGCCGCAAAGATCTACAGGTGAGGACATATGCCGATAGAGATTCTCATGCCCGCGCTGTCGCCGACGATGGAAGAGGGAACCCTCTCCAAGTGGGTGAAGAACGAAGGCGATTCGGTGAAGTCCGGCGACGTGATCGCCGAAATCGAAACCGACAAGGCGACGATGGAAGTCGAAGCTGTCGATGAAGGCGTGATCGGCAAGCTGCTGATCGCCGCCGGCACCGAGGGCGTCAAGGTCAACACGCCGATCGCGGTTCTGCTGCAGGACGGCGAGAGCGCTTCCGACGTCAAGGCACCCGCCGCCAAGGCTGAGCCAGCGCCGAGTATGGTTGCCGCCGAAGCGCCGGCTCCTGCCGCTGCTGCCGCACCCGTTCCGGCTGCGCCGATCTCTGCGGCTGCCGCCCTTGCAGATCCGGCAATTCCCGCCGGCACTGAGATGGTCCCGACCACGGTTCGCGAAGCGTTGCGCGACGCCATGGCCGAGGAAATGCGCGCCAATCCCGACGTCTTCGTCATGGGCGAGGAAGTCGCCGAATATCAGGGTGCCTACAAGGTCACTCAGGGCCTGCTGCAGGAATTCGGCGCCAAGCGCGTTGTCGATACGCCGATTACCGAACATGGCTTTGCCGGCCTGGCAGTGGGGGCGGCGATGACCGGCCTTCGCCCGATCGTCGAGTTCATGACCTTCAACTTCGCCATGCAGGCAATCGACCATCTCATCAATTCCGCTGCCAAGACGCTTTACATGTCGGGTGGCCAGATGGGTGCTCCGATGGTGTTCCGCGGACCCAACGGTGCCGCTGCCCGCGTCGCCGCACAGCATTCGCAATGTTATGCTGCCTGGTACAGCCACATTCCGGGCCTCAAGGTGGTGATGCCCTACACGGCAGCCGACGCCAAGGGCTTGCTGAAGGCTGCGATCCGCGATCCGAACCCGATCATCTTTCTCGAAAACGAAATCCTCTACGGCCAGACGTTCGATGTGCCGAAGATGGATGATTTCGTGCTGCCGATCGGCAAGGCGCGTATCCACCGCGCCGGCAAGGACGTCACCATGGTGTCGTTCGGCATCGGCATGACCTATGCGTTGAAGGCGATTGCGGAACTCGAAAAGCTCGGCATCGACGTCGAACTGATCGATCTGCGCACGATCCGCCCGATGGACCTGCCGACCGTGATTGAATCGGTCAAGAAGACCGGAAGACTGGTTGTTGTCGAGGAAGGTTACCCGCAGTCATCGGTCGGTGACTTCATCGCCAACCGCGTGAGCCGCGAAGCCTTCGATTATCTCGATGCACCTGTCATCACCATCGCCGGCAAGGACGTGCCAATGCCGTATGCGGCCAATCTCGAAAAGCTGGCTCTGCCGAATGTCGGCGAAGTCGTCGATGCCGTCAAAGCCGTAACGTACAAGTAAGGGAGGCGAGGTCATGCCGATCAACATCACCATGCCCGCCCTTTCGCCGACCATGGAAGAGGGCAACCTCTCCAAGTGGCTCGTCAAGGAAGGCGATACCGTCAAGTCAGGCGACGTGATCGCCGAGATCGAAACCGACAAGGCGACGATGGAAGTCGAGGCCGTAGATGAGGGCGTCGTCGCCAAGCTCGTCGTGCCTGCGGGCACGGAAGGCGTGAAGGTCAATGCCGTGATTGCTGTTCTTGCGGCTGAAGGCGAAGACGCAAAAGCGGCTGCTGCCAGCGGTAGCGCTGCAGCCCCCGCGCCGAAGGCCGAGGCAGCTCCGGTCCCAGCCGCTTCGCCGGCACCTGCGGCCGCTCCGGCGGCAGTTGTTGCTGCGGCGCCCGCCGCTGCAACTGTCTCTGGCGGCGCCCGGACGTTCTCGTCGCCGCTCGCACGCCGACTGGCGAAGGAATCCGGCCTTGATATCGCAGCGATCGCCGGCTCCGGCCCACATGGCCGCGTGGTGAAGTCCGATGTCGAGAAGGCCGTCGCCACCGGCACCGGCAAGGCGGCACCTGCCGCATTTCCTGCCGCTGCGGCACCGGCTGCCACGCCTCTCGCCAAGGGCATGTCGGAAGACGCAGTGCTCAAGCTGTTCGAGCCGGGCTCCTACGAACTCGTTGCCCATGACGGCATGCGCAAGACGATTGCCAAGCGCCTCACCGAGTCCAAGCAGACGATTCCGCATTTCTATGTGTCTGTTGATTGCGAACTCGATGCGTTGCTGGCCCTTCGAGCCCAGCTCAACGATGCCGCGCCGAAGAAGGACGACAAGCCGGTCTACAAGCTCTCGGTCAACGATATGGTGATCAAGGCCATGGCGCTGGCGCTGCGCGACGTGCCGGATGCCAACGTCTCCTGGACCGACCAGAACATGGTCAAGCACAAGCATGCCGATGTCGGCGTTGCAGTGTCTATCCCGGGTGGCCTGATCACGCCGATCATCCGTCATGCCGAACTCAAGAGCCTGTCGGCCATCTCTAACGAGATGAAGGATCTCGGCAAGCGCGCTAAGGAACGCAAGCTGAAACCCGAGGAATATCAGGGCGGGACGACCTCCGTCTCCAACATGGGCATGATGGGCGTTTCGAATTTCGCCGCCGTCATCAACCCGCCGCATGCGACGATCCTCGCGGTCGGTGCGGGTCAGGAGCGCGTGGTGGTCAAGAACAAGCAGATGGTCATCGCGCAGGTGATGACGGTGACACTGTCTACCGATCACCGCTGCGTCGATGGTGCTCTTGGGGCCGAACTGCTCGGCGCCTTCAAGCGTTACATCGAAAATCCGATGGGCATGCTGGTGTGATAGGCGGGAACGCGCATGAAAACCGTTCTCTGCTACGGCGATAGCCTCACCTGGGGCGTGGATGCGGAACGCGAGTGCCGCCATGCCTACGAGGATCGCTGGACTTCAGTGCTGCAGAAGGGGCTCGGGCATGGCGTGCGTGTCATACCCGAGGGCCTAAACGGTCGCACGACGGTCTACAGCGACTATACGGCGGACTGCGACCGCAACGGTGCGCGTATCCTGCCGACCCTGTTGCACAGCCATGCGCCCCTCGATCTGGTGATCATCCTGCTCGGGACCAACGACCTGAAGCCGGTTTATGCAAACAATGCCGTCATCGTCGGGCATGGCATCCAGCGGCTGGTGGAACTCATTCGCCATCACGCCTGGCCGGTCGAAACGGATGGTCCGGAAATCCTGATCGTTTCGCCGCCACCGCTTTGCGAGACAGATCACGCATTGCTCGGGCCGATGTTTGCGGGCCGGATCGAGGAAAGCCACATGCTGGCCTCGGTCTATCGGGATCTCGCCGATGAACTCGAATGCGCATTCTTCGATGCGGGCTCGGTAGCGCGGACAACACCGGTCGATGGCGTGCATATGGACGCGGAAAATACGCGGGCAATCGGCAAGGGGCTCGAGCCCGTGGTCCGCATGTTGCTCGGCGTTTGAATGGATAAAGCGGAGCCGGCTTGTGTCGTCTCCATTGCCCCTCACCCTAGCCCTCTCCCCGTAAACGGGGCAAGGGGACGATGGGAGCGCCGACAGTGCCACAACCCCTTCTCCCCGTATGGACAGGGAGAAGGTGGCGGCAGCCGGATGAGGGGCAGACACATGCGCGTATCGGCAAAGGTCGATCGCTGAACGTATTGCCAGGAAGTGGAAGCACCCATGTCGAACGCATATGACGTCATCATCATCGGTTCCGGCCCAGGCGGCTACATAGCCGCGATCCGCGCCGCCCAGCTTGGGCTCAAAACCGCAATCGTCGAGCGCGAGCATCTTGCCGGCATCTGCTCGAACTGGGGCTGCATCCCCACCAAGGCGTTGCTGCGTTCCGCCGAGATCTATCACTATGCCAAGCACCCCGGCGATTATGGCCTGAAGATCGAGGGCACCGTATCGCCAGATCTCAAGGCGATCGTCGCTCGCTCGCGCGGCATTGCCCAACGCATGAACGGTGGCGTCGGCTTCCTGATGAAGAAGAACAAGGTCGACGTGATCTGGGGCGAGGCGAAGCTGACCAAGCCAGGCGAGATCGTTGTCGGCAAGTCCTCTAAGAAGCCGGTCGAGCCGCAGGCGCCGATGCCGAAGAACACGCTGGGCGAGGGCACCTACACCGCCAAGCACATCGTCATTGCCACCGGCGCACGCCCGCGCGCGCTGCCGGGGATTGAGCCTGACGGCAAGCTGATCTGGACCTATTTCGAGGCGATGAAGCCGGAGGAAATGCCGAAGTCGCTGCTGGTGATGGGGTCTGGTGCCATCGGGATCGAGTTTGCCTCGTTCTATCGCACCATGGGCGTCGATGTGACCGTGGTGGAGATCATGAGCCAGGTCATGCCGGTGGAGGACACCGAAATCTCGGCTCTCGCCAAGAAGCAATTCGATAAGCAGGGCATGAAGATCCTGCTCGACGCCAAGGTCGCCAAGGTCGAGAAGGGTGCGAATTCAGTCACCGCGACAATCGAGACTAAGGATGGAAAGACACAACAGATCACCGCAGACCGGATGATCTCAGCTGTCGGCGTCCAGGCCAATGTGGAGAATATCGGCCTCGAGACGCTTGGTATCAAGACCGACCGCGGCTTCATCGCCATCGATGGCTATGGTAAGACCAACGTGCCTGGTATCTACGCGATCGGCGATGTTGCCGGCCCGCCGATGCTCGCCCACAAGGCCGAGCATGAGGCGGTGATCTGCATCGAGAAGATTGCCGGCCTGCCGAATGTCCACCCGATGGACAAGAACAAGATCCCGGGCTGCACTTATTGCCACCCGCAGGTCGCCTCTGTCGGCCTCACGGAAGCCAAGGCCAAGGAACTGGGTCGCGATATCCGCGTCGGTCGCTTCCCCTTCGTCGCCAACGGCAAGGCCATTGCGCTGGGCGAGGATCAGGGCATGGTCAAGACGATCTTCGACAAGAAGACAGGCGAGTTGCTCGGCGCCCATATGGTCGGTGCCGAAGTGACCGAACTCATCCAGGGATTCGTGGTTGCCATGAATCTCGAGACAACCGAAGAAGAGTTGATGCACACGATCTTCCCGCATCCGACTATATCGGAAACTTTGAAGGAGAGCGTGCTCGACGCTTATGACAGGGCGCTCAACGCATAATGAATCTCGCCATGGAACATTTGCCCTTCAGATACGTTACTTGCTCGTTGAACACGACTGGCAAGGAAAACTCCCATGGATTTAAACGGTGTTGGGTTTCTGGCGGCAATCATCATCGGAGGTCTGGCCGGCTGGCTGGCAGAGATGTTCATGAAGAGCAACACAGGCGTCTTGATGAACATCATTCTTGGTATTATCGGCGCGGCAGTGCTGAATTTCGTACTTGCGGCGCTGGGCGTTTACACGGGCAGCGGGTGGGTGGTCTATCTGATCGTCGGCTTCGTGGGAGCCTGCATCCTGATCGCGGTGGGGCGAATGCTTCGGCGCGGTTGATTTCCAATCACATCAGCACTATTTCCAATCAGGCTGCCGCTTCGCGTGGCGGCCTGATTTTTTTGCATTGGCGGTAATCCATGGTCACCATCCTCGATACACTGAGCCCCGATAAGCGCGTCCGGCACCCGGAGAAGGCACATCGTCCCGATACCGAGGTGCTGCGCAAGCCGGAGTGGATCCGCGTCAAGGCGCCGGTCTCCAAGGGCTACCAGGAGACGCGGGCGCTGGTGAAGGAACACAATCTGGTCACCGTGTGCGAGGAAGCGGGCTGCCCCAACATCGGCGAGTGCTGGGACAAGAAGCACGCGACCTTCATGATCATGGGCGAAATCTGTACGCGAGCCTGTGCGTTCTGCAATGTCGCGACCGGCCGTCCGCTGGCGCTGGACCGGGAGGAGCCGGCCAATGTCGCCAAGGCCGTCAAGAAGATGGGCCTGAGCCACGTCGTCATCACGTCGGTGGATCGTGACGATCTCGACGATGGCGGCGCCGAACACTTCGAGCAGGTGATTTTCGCAATCCGCGAAGCCTCTCCCGACACGACGATCGAGATCCTGACGCCTGACTTCCTGCGCAAACCCGGCGCGCTGGAGCGGGTCGTCAAGGCGAAGCCCGATGTCTTCAACCACAATCTCGAAACCGTTCCTTCGAACTACCTGACGGTACGTCCGGGCGCACGCTACTTCCATTCGATGCGGATTTTGCAGCACGTCAAGGAACTCGACCCGACGATGTTTACCAAGTCGGGCATCATGGTCGGTCTCGGCGAAGAGCGCAACGAAGTGCTGCAGTTGATGGACGACCTGCGCGTTGCGGACGTCGATTTCCTGACCATCGGCCAGTATCTGCAGCCAACCCGCAAGCATCACCGGGTGGTGAGTTTCGTCACGCCCGAAGAATTCAAGTCCTATGAGACGGTTGCCTATACCAAGGGCTTCCTGATGGTGTCGGCGAGCCCGCTGACGCGCTCGTCTCACCACGCCGGAGATGACTTCGCTCGCCTCAAGGCAAACCGCGAGAAATTGCTGGCGAAGGCTGCTGTCTAACCCTGGTATCCCTTCGGGTTGTAATACAAGCAGGGGGTTGAAATTTTTCGTCCGCGTATTTCCAATGCGCGGACTTTTCATACATATTGCATTCGATCCAGAAAGATCTTTGACGCGAGGCGCCACGAGGCACGGTCAGGAGGCGAGTTATGGACATTCATGCATTGTTCCTGAAAGCGGCAGAGCATGCTGCGCGTTTCCGTGAAGGTGACAGATCGCATCGTCCCGGGCGCGATTATGCAGCTTCGGTTGCGGCACTATCAGAAGACTTGCCGATTCATGCCATGTCGCAGCAAAAGGTCATCGACGAGATGGTCTGGCGTGCCGAACCGGGCCTTGCGGCAATGACGGGGCCACGTTTTCACGGCTGGGTGATCGGCGGCTCCCATCCCGTCGGTGTCGCCGCCGACATGCTGACCTCAGCCTGGGGGCAGAATGCCGGCAACCACATGGCATCGCCTTCCGCGGCGGCAATGGAGCTCGTGGCCGGTCGCTGGCTGCTCGAACTGCTCGGATTGCCTGAACATGCCTCCGTCGGGTTCGTGACCGGCGCAACCATGGCGAATTTTACCTGTCTTGCCGCAGCCAGAAGCGCGGTGCTCGAAAAGGTGGGTTGGGATGTGGACCGCCAGGGCTTGTTCGGCGCGCCGCCGATAACGGTGCTGATCGGCGATGACGCTCATACGACTGTTTTTTCCGCCCTGCAGTTTCTCGGTCTAGGCCATGATCGTGTCGTGCGCATTCCAACTGACGAGCAGGGCAGGATGATCGTGGCGGAGTTCGAGGCCGCCATTCAGAATGTCCAGGGACCAGCCATTGCAATCCTGCAGGCCGGACAGATCAACACCGGCGCCTTCGATGATTTCACCGCGATCATCCCTATGGCGCAGGCGAAGGGAGCGTGGGTGCACATTGACGGAGCCTTCGGTTTGTGGGCGCAAACGCTGCCGTCCAAGCGCCACTTGGCGAAGGATGTGGACCTGGCCGATAGCTGGGCGACAGACGGACACAAATGGCTGCAGACCCCTTATGACTGCGGATACGCGATCGTTCGGGACGAAGCGGCACATCGCCGCGCGATGACGATCTCGGCGAGCTTCTTGCCGGCGGCAAGCGAAGACGAGCGCGATCCGTCGCACTATGTCCCGGAGCTTTCGCGCAGGGCCCGGGGCTTTGCGACATGGACGATGATCAAATACCTCGGACGCGAGGGGATTGCCGAATTGGTGGCACGGAGTTGCGAGGCAGCGAGCGCAATCGCCGACAAGCTGGCCGCGGAGCAGGGCGTGGCGATCCTCAACGACGTCTGCCTCAATCAGGTGATCGTCCGGTTTGGTGCCGGGCTGCCCGATGAAGAGGGAGATCGCATCACCGAAGCCACAATTGCCGCCTTGCAGGCGAGCGGAGACGCATTTGCTGGCGGTGCGAAATGGCGCGGGTTGCAGGTCATGCGAATCTCTGTCTGCAACTACCAGACAGGCATGGAGGAGGCACAGCACACCACTGAAGCGATAATCGCGGCTTACGATCAGGCGCGTGGCCACAACTCCGTCTGAAGGTCCGGCGTCTTTGCGCTGCGGGGCAGAGATGCAAAACTTTGACTTGTTTCTCTCCCCGGACCGCATTACGTGCGAGATGGATGCCTGCATGGCATGGAAGATGGATCAATAGCGCACCAAAATGCCCCAGTTCGAAACCAGTCACATCGCTAATCACACCGCCGAGCAGATGTTCTCGCTTGTTGCTGATGTGGAGAAATACCCTGAATTCCTGCCGCTTTGTGAGGCGCTCGCCGTGCAAAGCCGGAAAGAGCGCGACAGCAAGACGTTGTTGGTTGCGGCGATGACGGTGGGCTACAAAGCCATTCGCGAGACATTCACGACCCAGGTTCTGCTGAAGCCGGACGAGAGGGTCATCGAGGTCAAGTATATCGACGGGCCCTTTAAATATCTTACGAATATCTGGCGGTTCGTCGATCTCGGCGATGGGCGTTCCGAGGTGCACTTCTTCATCGACTACGAATTCAAGAGCCGCATTCTCGGCGTCGTGATGGGGTCGATGTTCGACCGTGCCTTCCGGATGTTCACGGATGCTTTCGAGAAGCGCGCCGATCAGATCTACAAGACCTGACCGGCCAACGTCATTCAGCCCAGTTTCGCCAGCTCGATGATCATTTCGAGCGCGATTTCCACCGAGGCGAGGCGTATCTCGTCGCGGCCGATGTCGCCAAAGTTCATTTGGCGATGGATCATGGCACCCTTGTAGTGGCGCCCGCCGAAATGCACTAGGCCGACAGGCTTGCCGGTCGAGCCGCCGCCAGGACCCGCAATGCCGGTGATTGACACCGATATGCCAGCTTCGGAACGCGAGAGCGCACCGTGCGCCATTTCAAGTGCGGTATCCTTGGAGACGGCGCCATACTGCTTCAGCGTGATCGACATGACGCCGAGCATTTCGGACTTGGCCTGATCGGAATAGGTGACGAAGCCACGTTCCAGCACTTGGGAGGAGCCCGGGATTTCGGTGATCGCGCCTGCAACCAGCCCGCCGGTGCAGGATTCCGCGGTAGCCACCATCACGTTCTTCTCGGTGCACAGCGTGACGACTTGCTGGGCAAGGGCCAGAATTTGCTTGTCGAACATGTCTATTTTCCCCCGTAGACGACCGTGGCGGTCGCTATCGCAGCGATCCCCTCGCCACGACCGACGAAACCTATCTTCTCGTTTGTCGTTGCCTTGACCGAACAGCGTTCAAGATCGATCGAAAGCATTTCGGAAAGCGCTTGTCGCATGGTTTGCCTGTGCGGGCCTATCTTTGGCTCCTCGGCGATCAGCGAGATGTCCGCATTCATGATCGTGCCGCCCTTGCTGCGAACGAGCGCGGCTGCATGCTCGAGGAATATCCTCGAGGCTGCACCCTTCCATTGAGGATCGGAGGGCGGAAAATGATCGCCGATGTCGCCAGCGCCACAGGTCGCCAGCAGCGCGTCCGTCAAGGCATGCAGCGCCACATCGGCATCCGAATGGCCTTTCAGACGAAGGTTGTTTGGGATCAGGATGCCGCACAGGATGACGCCGTCACCGGGTTCGAGCTGGTGGACGTCGTAGCCGTTGCCGGTGCGGACGTCGGGAAGTGTGTTTGACATGATTTTCTCGTGGGCCAGTTCTATATCGCGGGCAAGGGTGAGTTTAATATTGTCGGCGTCGCCTTCGACAAGTTCTACGGGAAGCCCTGCCCATTCGGCGATCGACGCGTCGTCGGTAAAGTCCGTTATGCCAGAGGTCGCCGCTGCTCGGTGAGCGGCCAGAATTGGCGCAAAGGCAAAGGATTGCGGGGTCTGTGCTGCATAGAGACCGGTGCGCGAGACCGTTTCCTGCACCAGTCCATCTGCGGAGCCGCGCTTGAGGGTGTCGGCGACCGGGATCGCGGGCAATACGGCGTCCGATCCATTTTGGTGGGCGTCGAATACTCTTTCGAGCAATCGTTCCGAGACGAAGGGGCGCACAGCGTCCTGAATCATCACATGGCTGACGCCGTGCGAGACGAGGGCTTCAAGACCGTTCAAGACCGAAGCCTGTCTTGTCGGGCCGCCATAAACTGTCCGTATTTTCAGGCCAGAGGCCTCTGCCGGAACGCTTTGGTCAAACAGGTCCTGATCGTCCGGGTGGATGACGACGACAATCGGGCCGGAATGCGCCCAGTCGAGGAAGCGTTGAAGAGTGTGTGCAATGACGGGTTTGCGGCCGATGAGCCGGTATTGCTTCGGGCCTTCAGAGCTGCTGCCGGCGCGCTCGCCGCGGCCGGCGGCGACGATGAGAATGCCGAAGGAAACTGTGCCGTCCTGTTTCATGTCGCCTGAACAATCACTCGTTAGTCTGGTGTGAAGGCCGGTTTACAGAGCGGGTCATGAATTGACCAGTCTCCGCATGGCGATACCTCGATACTTTTTTGGATCGATGTTCGAAAACGCTTGGCAAGACGCTGTTGAATGTCTAAAAATGATGCATGACGACGCGTTGCCTGAAAGATGAGCATTTGAAACTCGACTTCGTGAAATCGCCGCTGCAGGTCGGCTCCGTAAAGTTTCGCAATCGCATCGCGCTTGCGCCGATGTCGGGCGTGACCGATCTGCCCTTCCGCCAGCTGGCATTCGAATTCGGCGCGGGTTTCGTCGTCACCGAGATGGTGGCGAGCAGAGAGCTTGTCGGCAATTCCTCGGAATCGTGGTCGAGATTGCAGAATTCCGGCATCGATCCGCATATCGTCCAGCTTGCCGGGCGCGATCCGCATTACATGGCGGAAGGTGCGCGTATCGCCGAGGCCAATGGCGCCGATATGATCGACATCAATATGGGCTGCCCGGCGAAGAAGGTGATCGGCGGGCTGTCCGGTTCGGCGCTGATGCGCGAACCCGAGCTGGCGCTGTCGCTGATCGATGCGGTCGTCAAAGCGGTTTCGGTGCCCGTCACTGTCAAGATGCGGCTCGGTTGGGATGAGGCTTCGATCAATGCGCCGGAACTTGCGCATGCGGCGGAGGATCTTGGCGCACAGATGATCACGATACATGGGCGTACCCGAATGCAGTTCTACGAGGGTCGCGCCAATTGGGAAATGATCGCGCGAGTGCGCGAGCGCATTTCGGTTCCGCTGATTGCCAATGGGGACGTCGAGACGCCCGAGGATGTCGCGCTGATTCTGGAGCAGTCTGGCGCCGATGGCGTGATGGTGGGGCGGGGCTCGCAAGGGCGCCCTTGGCATGCCGGTGTGCTCGCAGGAACACGCATTGCGCCAGATCGTGCCGAGATTGCCGACATTTTCGAACGGCATTACCGGATGACTCTCGAGTTCTATGGAGGACTTCCGGGCCTTCGCCACGCACGCAAGCACGTCGGCTGGGCGCTCGATCGCTTCGGTGGTCATCTTCAAGGTGAGGCGCGCACATCCATCCTGACATCGCAGGATCCGGAATCTGTCATTGGCGCGATGCGCGCCATTTTGCTCAACCCGCCAGCGCCCGGCGCTGGCCTCAGCGAGGCCGCATGAACGGAGATCCCTCGGGTCGAAACCCGCAACCGGCGAATGATGAAGTGGCGATGGGTGTGCTCAATGCGATCCAGAATGCCGTCATCATGGTCGATGACGACGGCTACATCGCTTTTGCCAATTGGGAGGCGGAAGCCTTCTTCGGCGCCAGCGCTGCCTATCTCGCCAAGCATACGATCTTTGCCTATATCCCGTTCGGTAGCCCGCTGCTGACGCTCATCGAACAGGTGCGCGAGCGAAAGGCGCCGGTGAACGAATACAGGGTGGATCTCAGTTCACCACGATTGGGAAGTGAAAAGCTCGTCGATCTCTATGTCGCGCCGGTGCTGACCAATCCGGGCTCGGTGGTCGTGGTCTTTCAGGAGCGGTCGATGGCCGACAAGATCGATCGGCAACTGACCCACCGGGCAGCTGCGCGGTCAGTCACGGGACTGGCTTCCATGCTCGCCCATGAGATCAAGAACCCGCTGTCGGGGATACGCGGCGCCGCGCAACTGCTGGAAACGCAGGTCACGGACGAAGACAGGGGGCTGACGCGGTTGATTTGCGAAGAGACCGATCGCATCGTCTCGCTTGTCGACCGGATGGAGGTCTTTTCGGATGAACGCCCGGTGGATCGTGCGCCCGTCAACATCCACTCGATTCTCGACCACATAAAGGCTGTTGCCAAGGCCGGCTTTGCGCGCAACATTCGGATCAGCGAGAACTACGATCCGTCCCTGCCTGCCGTGCATGCCAATCGCGACCAGCTCGTTCAGGTTTTTCTCAATCTGATCAAGAATGCTTCCGAGGCTGTGAACGATCGTCCGGATGGTGAGATCATCCTCACCACGGCCTATCGTCCCGGAATTCGGATTTCTGTGGCGGGTTCGCGTGAAAAGATCTCTCTGCCACTCGAATTCTGCGTGATCGACAATGGGCCAGGTGTGCCCGATGATCTGGTGCCGCATTTATTCGACCCGTTCATTACCACGAAGACCAACGGTTCCGGGCTGGGGCTTGCGCTGGTGGCCAAGATCATTGGTGGACATGGCGGCATCGTCGAATGCGACCGTCAGCACAACAAGACTATTTTCAGGGTTCTGATGCCTGCTTCGCGCAACGCACAGGCTGACGAGCCGTTTGAACAAGGCAATCAGGGATATTGAGATGAGTGCTGCCACAATTCTCGTTGCGGACGACGATGCCGCGATCCGAACAGTTCTGAACCAGGCGCTGAGCCGCGCTGGCTATGAAGTCCGCATCACCTCGAATGCGGCCACGCTCTGGCGGTGGGTGCAGGCTGGCGAGGGCGACATGGTCATCACCGACGTCGTGATGCCCGACGAGAACGCCTTCGACCTCTTGCCACGCATCAAACGCTTGCGTCCCGATTTGCCCGTTCTGGTCATGAGCGCCCAGAATACGTTCATGACGGCCATCCGTGCGTCCGAGAAGGGCGCCTACGACTACCTGCCCAAGCCTTTTGACCTGACGGAACTGATCGCCATTGTCGGTCGCGCGCTGTCGGAGCCCAAACGCAAGCCTTCGCGGCCGGAAGACGACGGCCAGGACGGCATGCCCCTGGTCGGTCGCTCGGCGGCGATGCAGGAAATCTACCGGGTTCTCGCGCGTCTGATGCAAACGGACCTGACGCTGATGATTACCGGCGAGTCCGGCACCGGCAAGGAGCTGGTCGCACGCGCGCTTCATGATTATGGCAAACGCCGCAATGGCCCGTTCGTCGCAATCAACATGGCCGCGATTCCCCGCGATCTTATTGAATCCGAGCTGTTCGGGCACGAGAAGGGTGCCTTCACCGGCGCTCAGGCGCGCTCGACCGGGCGTTTCGAGCAGGCAGAGGGGGGCACGTTGTTCCTCGATGAAATCGGCGACATGCCGATGGATGCGCAAACCCGATTGCTGCGCGTACTTCAGCAGGGAGAATACACGACGGTGGGGGGGCGGACGCCGATCCGTACCGACGTCCGCATTGTTGCCGCGACCAACAAAGATTTGAAACAGGCGATCAACCAGGGCCTCTTCCGCGAAGACCTCTATTACCGGCTGAATGTGGTTCCGCTCAGGCTGCCGCCGTTACGCGAGCGTTCTGAGGACATTACCGATCTGGTCCGGCATTTCGTACAGCAGACCGAGAAAGAGGGCATGGCGCCCAAGCGGTTTGACAATGAAGCGCTCGACGTCATGAAGTCCTATCCCTGGCCGGGTAATGTGCGCGAACTGGAAAACTTCGTCCGGCGTCTGACTGCACTCTATCCGCAGGATGTCATCACGCGGGAAATCGCCAGCTCGGAACTGAAGCCGGATATTGCCAGCAGCCCTGCCGAGAAGGCCGACCAGCGTTCGGGTTCGGTTTCCATTTCACATGCGGTCGAGGAAAACATGCGCAGCTACTTCGCCGAATTCGGCGACAGCCTGCCGCCGCCCGGGCTTTATGACCGGGTTCTAGCCGAAATGGAATATCCACTGATTCTTGCGGCATTGACAGCGACGCGCGGCAACCAGATCAAGGCCGCCGATTTGCTGGGTTTGAACCGTAATACGTTGCGCAAGAAGATCAGAGAGCTCGGCGTTACGGTCTATCGGAGTGCTCGAATGGCTTGACCGTCTGCCATATTCCGTTGCATTTTCGCCACAATGCGTTGCTCTATAGCAACGCATTCTTTGTATGGGCATACGATTCGAGTGTGCCGAACGTTTATTTTCAGTCGAGCCATCAATTCTTGTCGGATGCGGTGAGCTAGGCGGCAATCAAAAGCTACAGGCCGGATCATCGGCTGCGTTTCGGGGAATAGGTTGCATGCCCGACGAGGGTGAGGAAAAAATCATAACCAATCTCGATAGACGGCGGATCTCAAATTCCGCCGGGATCGCGGTAGCGGGTGGCGCGCTTGTCGCAGCACTGGCGACGCTGGCTGTGTTGCTCGGCTTTACCCCGATCGAACCGGTCGCAAATGTCGTTATTGCCTCCGTGGTCATCAATGCGCTTTTTGTTGCAGCGCTCATGGCGCTGGTCGGCTATGAACTCTACCGACTGATCAAGGCCCGCGCGCGTGGACGCGCTGCGGCCCGGTTGCATATCCGCATTGTGACGCTGTTCTCGGTCGTGGCGATTGCGCCGGCGATCCTGGTGGCAATCATCGCCTCGCTGACGTTGAATGCCGGTCTGGACAGGTGGTTCAGCGCCCGCACCCAGGAAATCGTCAATTCTTCCATCAATGTTGCACAGGCCTATGTCCGGGAAAACGCAAGCTATCTGCAGGGACAGACGATTTCGATGGCCAATGACATCGATCGTAACCGGCAGCTTTTCGCGCTTGACCGGTCGGGCTTTGCAGAACTGCTGACGCGACAGACCAAGGGCCGAGGTCTTCTTGGGGCGTTTCTGATCAACAGCAAAGGCTCGGTGATCCTCAAGGCTGAAATGGAGACGGATCAGCCGTTGCCGGATATCCCGGCCGATGCCCTCAGTGCGGCGGTTACCGGCAAGCCGACGCTCATTCCGCCCGGCACCACCAATCTGGTGGGAGCCATCATCAATCTCGACCAGATCGATGCCTACCTCTACACGATCCGTGCCGTCGATCCCAAGGTGATGACGGCACTGCACCTGATGGAGCAGAATGCCGCCGAATACAAATCCATGGATGAAGGCAAGGTATCGACTCAGGTGGCCTTCGGTATCATCTATGTCGGTTTTGCCCTTATCGTGCTGCTCGCAGCAATCTGGGCTGCCATCGCGGTCGCGGACCGCATCGTCCGGCCGATCCGGCTTCTCATCAATGCGGCCGACAATGTGGCGGGCGGCAACCTGAACGTCATCGTTCCCGTCAGGGCGGTGGATGGCGACGTAGGCAGCCTGTCGCGCACCTTCAACAAGATGATTTCGGAAATCCGAACCCAGCGAAACGAAATTCTTGTCGCCAAGGATGAAGTGGATGACCGCCGGCGATTCATCGAGGCGGTGCTGTCGGGGGTGACCGCCGCCGTCATCGGTGTGGAAGACGACCGGACTATCACCATTGCCAATCCTTCCACTGAAATCCTGCTCGGGCAGGCACCGGAGGCATTGGTCGGGCAGAAGCTCTACGATGTCGCTCCGGAAATCGATGTGGCGCTTTCCGAGGCGTCGGCGCGTTATCGGGGAGAATTCCGCCGTCAGATCAACATTATCCGTGGAGGCAAGGAGCGTACGCTCAATCTGCAGGTCACGCGTGAGGAATCGCATGCGGGTAATGAGTCCTACGTGATCACGCTCGATGAAATCACCGATCTGGTGATTGCGCAGCGCTCGACTGCGTGGGCGGATGTTGCACGCCGTATTGCCCACGAGATCAAGAACCCGCTGACACCGATCCAGCTTTCGGCGGAAAGATTGAAGCGCCGCTACGGCCGCCAGATCGCCGAGGATGACCGCGCCGTCTTCGACCAGTGCACCGACACGATCGTCCGGCAGGTCGAGGACATCGGGCGCATGGTCGACGAATTCTCCTCGTTTGCGCGAATGCCGAAACCGACCAAGGAAACCGCCGATCTCCGCGACATTCTCAAGGATACGGTGTTTCTGCGGGAGATGGGCAATAGTCATGTCCACTTCATTCGTGACTGGGGCGACGAACCGCTGAGGGGAGAATTCGATTCCCGCATGCTTGGCCAGGCTTTTAGCAATCTGGTCAAGAATGCCGTCGAGGCCGTCGAGGCCATTCCGGAAGGTCAGACCCGCGACGAGCTCAAGGTGCTGATCAAGGCGGGGCTGGACGCTTCTGGCGAGCGGATTGTTGTTGATATCATCGACAACGGTAAAGGTCTGCCACAAGAAAACCGGCATCTCATTCTCGAACCCTACATCACCATGCGTGACAAGGGGACGGGGCTCGGTCTGCCGATTGTCAAGAAGATTATCGAGGAGCATGGCGGCCACCTCGAATTGCACGATGCGCCGCCGGAATTCGATCATGGCAATGGCGCGATGTTCCGCGTGGTCCTGCCGCGCGCCGGCAATGCCGTGAAAGACATAGATAAAAAGGTAGTAGGTCATGGCGTCTGATATTTTGGTGGTCGATGACGAACAGGACATCCGGGACATCGTTTCCGGCATCTTGTCCGACGAAGGGCATGAGACGCGCACCGCGCACGATAGCGACAGTGCGCTGGCGGCGATTTCAGAGCGTGTACCGCGGCTGATTTTCCTGGATGTCTGGATGCAGGGCAGCCGCCTCGATGGCCTGGGCCTGCTCGATGAGATCAAGAACCGTTATCCGGATCTGCCGGTGGTGATGATTTCAGGCCATGGCAATATCGAAATGGCGGTCAATGCCATCCGCCGGGGTGCTTATGACTTCATCGAGAAGCCGTTCAAGGCCGACCGGCTTATCCTGATTGCCGAGCGTGCGCTCGAGACATCCAAGTTGAAGCGCGAGGTGCGCGATCTCAAGAAGCGTTCCGGCGATTCCGTTGAACTTATCGGTACTTCAGTCGCGGTGTCGCAACTGCGTCAGACGATCGACAAGGTGGCGCCGACCAACAGCCGCATCATGATCCATGGGCCATCCGGTTCCGGCAAGGAACTGGTGGCGCGCATCATCCATCGCAAATCGTCGCGTGCCGATGGGCCGTTCGTGGCACTGAATGCGGCGACGATCACACCGGAGCGGATGGAGATTGCCCTTTTCGGCACGGAAGGCGGGCCTGGTCAACCGCGCAAGACCGGCGCGCTGGAGGAAGCCCATCGCGGCATACTCTACCTGGATGAAATTGGTGAAATGCCAAGGGAAACCCAGAACAAGATCCTGCGCGTGCTGGTCGACCAGCAGTTCGAACGCGTCGGCGGTTCCAAGCGGGTGAAGGTCGATGTGCGGATCATTTCCTCGACCGCCTACGATCTGGAATACATGATCGGCGAGGGGCGCTTCCGGGAAGATCTTTATCATCGCCTGTCGGTCGTTCCGGTACGCGTTCCGGCACTATCGGACCGCCGTGAAGACATTCCGTTTCTCGTCGATATCTTCATGCGGCAGATCTGCGAGCATGCCGGTATCCGCGCCCGCAAGATCGGCGACGATGCGCTGGCGATCCTGCAGGCCCATGACTGGCCGGGCAATCTCCGCCAGCTGCGCAACAACATCGAGCGACTGCTGATACTTGCCCAGTCCGATGGCCCGGATACAGCCGTGACGGCCGAAATGCTGCCCGCCGATGTGCTCGACACGATGCCCAAGGTTTCCTCGACGGGCGACCAGCACATCATGACGCTGCCCCTCAGGGAAGCGCGCGAAATGTTCGAGCGTGACTATCTGATCGCGCAGATCAATCGCTTTGGCGGCAACGTTTCCCGGACGGCGGAATTCGTTGGCATGGAGCGGTCGGCTCTTCACAGGAAGCTTAAGACACTCGGCGTATAACGCTGATATTTCGGGAAATATCGATGTCACGAATTGCTTACGTCAACGGTGCATACGTTGCCCATTCCGACGCTTTTGTCCATGTCGAGGATCGCGGCTACCAGTTTGCAGACGGCGTCTACGAGGTCTGCGAAATCCGTCATGGCATGATCGTCGATCTGACACGGCACCTCGACCGTCTGGGGCGGTCGCTCTCCGAACTCAGGATTGACTGGCCAATGAGCCGCGCTGCTCTGACCCAGGTGATCCGCCAGGTCGCAAGGCGAAACCATGTGCGTAACGGCATGTTCTATCTTCAGGTGACGCGTGGTGTGGCTAAGCGCGACCATGTCTTTCCTGCTCCCGGCACACGGCCTTCGCTGGTCATTACCGCCAAAAGCACCAATCCGGACATCATAGCCGGAAAGAATGCGAAGGGAATCAATGCGATTACCGTGCCGGAGAATCGCTGGGACCGGGTCGATATCAAGACGGTAGGGCTTCTTCCGAATGTGCTTGCCCGGCAGGCCGCAAAAGAAAGCGGTGCGCAGGAAGCTATTTTTGTGGACGAAAAAGGCATGGTGAAAGAAGGTGCCGCGACCAATGTGTGGATGGTGGACGAGGATGGGACTTTGCTGACAAGACCTGCGGAACACGGTATTCTGAGAGGAATAACCCGTACAACACTCATGGATGTGGCAAAAAAGCTTGGAATTGCCATCCGTGAAGAGGAATTCTCGGCTGAAAAGATGAAGAGTGCCCGAGAGGTCTTCATTACCGCGGCGACGAGCATTTGCTTTCCCGTGGTACGGATTGATGACCGTACGATCGCCAACGGTCATCCGGGCTTCGTTACGCAAAAGATTCGCGAAGCCTTTTTCGACGTTGCGGAAAAGACCCCGATTTGATAGCAGTCTATATAAGGGGTGGGTTGCCTGAGGAAGCGCCTGCCGGGAGGCATCAACAATAATCCGGCAAAATTCGCCGGCAAAAAGGAAGAAACGGCGGGCGCCTATGGCTGAACGTTCCCAGAATCTGCAGGACCTCTTTCTCAATACGGTTCGCAAGCAGAAAATTTCGCTGACGATTTTTCTTATCAATGGCGTCAAGCTCACAGGTGTTGTGACGTCATTCGACAATTTCTGCGTATTGCTTCGCCGCGATGGGCACTCCCAGCTTGTCTACAAGCATGCCATTTCGACCATCATGCCGGGTTCGCCCGTGCAGATGTTTGAAGGCGAAGAAAATATCGGCTAAAATCGCAAATCGCGCTTTTTGAGGCCTGTATGCCGGCTCGCGAGCGACTCGGCATGCAGGTTTGTCATTTTGGGCGCGGCTGCCTGGAGATACACACATTAACGAGCGCGACATAAGCCAGGAATCGATCATTCCGGAAGGCAATAAGCTTCGTAACGACATGCGCGCGGTCATCGTCGTGCCTGTTCTCAAGTCAGGACAGGGCGGCGAGAGCGCAAAGGTGCGCACCAATGAGAGCCGTCTGGAAGAAGCGATCGGGCTCGCCCGTGCAATCGACCTTGAAATCTCGACAGGTGTCATCGTCCAGGTGGTGCAGCCACGACCGGCGACACTGATCGGCACAGGCAAGATTGCGGAAATCGAAGCCATGCTCGACGAAGGCGATGCCGGATTGGTCATCGTTGATCATCCGCTGACCCCGGTGCAGCAACGTAATCTCGAAAAGGCCTGGAACGCCAAGGTCATCGATCGCACTGGCTTGATCCTGGAAATCTTTGGACGCCGGGCCTCCACAAAGGAAGGCACGCTTCAGGTCGATCTCGCCCACCTCAACTACCAGAAAGGTCGCCTTGTCCGCAGCTGGACGCACCTTGAGCGGCAGAGGGGCGGCGCAGGCTTTCTTGGCGGGCCCGGCGAAACGCAGATCGAGGCCGACAGGCGCCAGCTCCAGGACAAGATCATCAAGCTGGAACGCGAGCTTGAGCAGGTTCGCCGCACCCGACAGCTGCATCGCGCAAAGCGCAAGAAAGTGCCGCATCCGATCGTGGCGCTGGCTGGCTACACCAACGCCGGGAAATCGACCTTGTTCAATCGGTTGACTGGTGCGGGCGTTCTGGCTGAGAACATGCTGTTTGCCACGCTCGACCCGACGCTTCGCCGCATTCGCCTGCCGCAAGGCCGCATGGTCATCATGTCGGACACGGTGGGTTTTATTTCCGATCTTCCGACGCATTTGGTCGCAGCTTTCCGGGCAACTCTTGAGGAGGTGCTCGAAGCCGATCTGATCCTGCATGTTCGAGATATGTCCGATCCCGATAATGCCGCTCAGGCCGCAGACGTTCTGCGCATCCTTGGTGATCTGGGTATCGAAGAGGGTGAGCGCGAAAAGCGGATCATCGAGATCTGGAACAAGATCGACCTGTTGGAGCCCGAGGCCCGCGACGCTCTGATACAGAAGGCGTCGACCATGCCGAATACGATGGCGGTGTCAGCCATTTCGGGCGAGGGCGTCGATACGCTTCTCGCAACGATCAGCGCGCGGCTTTCCGGCGTGATGACGGAGGTTACCGTCATTCTGCCGATCGACAAGCTCTCGATGCTGCCGTGGTTTTACCAGAACGCCATAGTGGACGCGCGCGAAGACCTTGAGGACGGCACGGTCAGTCTCGATGTGCGCCTGTCAGAAAGCGCGGCCGAGGAGATGGAGCGGCGCCTGGGTATTCGTACTCCTGAGGCAGACGACGATCCATACGCCTGATCGATGACGGGCGCGCGCCGGTGGCGCGCATCGCGGCAGTTCGGGTTATTAAAACCCATCGTGATTGTGCAGCATTCGCCACCTCGCTTGTATTGACGCTGCGGCAGGGAGCGGGCAAGAAGGATTAGACGGTCGACAGGGCAGCGACGGGCAATTCTGAATGGAATTCTATAATCTGGCAATTCTGGCTGTCGAAGCCGCAATTTACTTTCTGGTACTCATCGTTCTTCTCCATTTTCGCGCCAGGATCGGCGTAGGTGTCTTCATCACCGTGCTCGGCACGATGCACTTCCTTGAGACCTATCTTGCAGCGAAATTCTACATCTCCGTTCCATTCGGCTCGATTTCGCCGGGATCGGTGATGATGTTCAGCGGCAAGTTGATGATGACGCTGCTGCTTTATACGAAAGAGGACGCAGCGACTGTCCGGCAATTGATCTACGGGTTACTGATCGGCAACCTTGCCTGCCTGCTGCTTGCCTACACTTTGAACCTGCAGTTCGGTACGGGGGTCGACGGAAGGCCACTGCCGGGCGACGATTTCATGGGTGAGATGGGCGTGCTGATGGTCTGGGGCACCGCGCTGCTCTACATCGATTCCATCGGTATCATACTTATATATGAACGGCTTGGGCGGGTGATCGGCCGGGGCTTGGTGCCGAGGATGTTCATTGCCGGAGCGTTGACCTTGACATTCGACCAGCTCGGCTTCTTCGGTGTGCTGCATTTCTATACCGGCGCACCACCGTCGGTGTTCTGGAGCGGATTGATCGGCAAGATTGGTATGGCGGCATTCTATTCTGTGCTGACCGGTATCTATCTTATCGTGGCGCGGCAACAGTGGAAGATGCCCGTCCGGATCGGGATCCGCGATCTCTACAACGACCTGACCTACCGCGAGAAGTATGACGAACTTCTTTCTCGAACCGGGCTCGACACGCTGACTGGACTGCAGGACCGCGCACGGCTTGAGCAGGACGGGATCGAGATGCTGAAGACGGCGACACGCAACAACGAAGCCCTCAGTTTGCTGGTCATCGATGCCGATCATTTCAAGGATGTCAACGACCGCTTCGGCCATCTCGAAGGCGACAATGTCTTGAAGATGATCGCCGAAAGCCTGAGGGGAAGCGTCCGCGCGGGAGACAGGATCTACCGTTTTGGCGGAGAAGAGTTCATCATGCTCGTTGCGCGCGCCAGCCATGCTGAAGCGCTGGAAACTGCCGAGCGGGTTCGACGCAACGTCGTCGACAACGTTAGGGCAGGCGGTGTATTGCCTGTATCAATCAGCATAGGTGTTGCGACGGCCCCGCTTCACGGACAGAGCCTTGTCGAACTCATCTCGGCGGCAGATCGGAGTCTCTATCAGGCCAAGGCCGACGGGCGCAACCGGGTGCAGGGCGCTCCGATCTCCTGAGTTCTACTTGCGTTCGTGCTGCTTGGCGTCCTGCCAAAGGTCTTCCATGCGTTCAAGGCTGGCTGCTTCCAGCGCTTCGCTGTTTTCATCGAGTTTTCTTTCGATATGGGCGAAACGCCGGCGAAACTTGGTGTTGGTGCCGCGTAGCGCCATTTCGGGGTCGGCGCCGACGTGGCGGCCGATATTGACCGCTGCAAAAATGAGGTCACCCAACTCGTCTGCGATCTTCGCCTTGTCGCCCGAAGCAAGCGCGGCGCGGAATTCGGCGATCTCTTCCTCGATCTTGTCGAGGATCGGCTCCGGTTCGGACCAGTCAAAGCCGACCTTGGCGGCCTGTTCCTGCAATTTCAGTGCTTCGGTCAGGGCCGGTTGGGCACGGTGCACGTCACCAAGGTGACCCGTTTTGAAATCCTCCGAGATTCCACGCATGCTCCGGCGGGCGACGCGCTCACGTTTTTCCTCGGCTTTGATGTCGCTCCATTGTTTCTTGACTTTGGTGGGGTCGTCGGCACCGGATTCCGCGAAGACGTGGGGGTGACGGCGGATCATTTTTGATGTGATCGCCTCTACGACGTCGCCGAAGCCAAATTCGCCTTGTTCTTCGGCCATACGAGCATGAAACACCACCTGCAGAAGCAGGTCGCCGAGTTCGTCGCGCAAGTCATCGAGATCACCGCGCTCGATCGCATCTGCGACTTCATAGGCCTCCTCGATTGTGTATGGCTTGATGGTCTCGAAGTTCTGTTCGAGATCCCAGGGGCAGCCGGTGACGGGCGTTCGCAATGCGGCCATGATCTCGATCAGCCGGGTTATGTCTTTTGCAGGCTTCATGACGGGCTCAGTTCAGCGGTATGGCGTTGTTGTCTTTCGAAGCTTGGTAGGCATTCGACAGCTCGGCATAGGTTGCCTTGATCGCATCGATGCGGCTGGCAAACTCCGCCTTGTGAGCGGGCGTGGCAACTGCTGCGAGATCGGCAATCCAGGCGCTCTTCCAGAAGGCGTTGCTGCGCCGGTAGCCGCCAGGCTCAAGATCGAAAACTTCCTTCAGGATTTTTAGATCGTGCGGGATCGCGAAGGCGTCCCTGCTGTCTTCATGGCTGAAAAAGTAGTAGAAATTGTCGAACCCGGCCCAGGTGATCGCTGACATGCACATAGTGCAGGGTTCGTGGGTGGACAGGAAGATCAGATCTTTGGTGTCGGGTTTTCCGGCCATTTCGTAGAAACGCTTCAGCGTGTGGATCTCGCCATGCCAGAGCGGATTTTCCGTCTCGTTGTTGGTCTCGGCAATGACCAGCGACAGGTCCGACTTGCGCAGCAACGCCGCGCCGAAGATCTTGTTGCCTGCAGCGACACCGCGCTTGGTCAGCGGGATGATATCGTTTTCCATCACCGAAAGAAGGCGTGATACGAAAGGATCGGGCGAATGGTCAAAATACATGCTTGGCTCCGCGCGGCTTGATGGTCGACCATATCCATTGAGCAAGATGCATGAAAGCGCCGGAGGCGCAAAACGAACAAGTTATTGGGTGATACTGAACGCCGACGCAATCGAAGGGCATGAAGTGTCAGCGCGTGCGCATGCCGGCACGGCAGATATTGCTCCAGAACGGGGAAAAGCGAGGAAAAGAATATACTTGCCCGGGCAAACCCGGATTCCTGTTTCTTCACCATTGCACGAATAAAAGCGATATTGCCGCATCTCTAATAGGGTTTATCCATGTCTGATCGCGACAGCCAGCTTTGCGTGTTTCCAGCGTTTTTCCGCGTCGAGGGGAAAAGTGTTGCCGTGGTGGGCAATGGCGCCGAGGCTATTGCCAAGGTGCGGCTGCTGCTGAACACGCGCGCCTCGATCACGCTCATTTCGGATGCGCCGGATGCCGCGCTCATGGCTCTTACCATTCAGAACGATGTGCGCCACATCGCGCGGCCTTTCGAGCCGGCGCTCATCGATGGCATGACCCTGGTGTTTGCAGCGACTGGCGATCGCCTGCTTGACCGGTCCATCGTCGAGGTCGCCCGTATTCTCAGGATTCCGGCCAATGCGGTCGATCAGCCGGACCAATGCGATTTCCTGACGCCCGCGATCGTTAATCGTGCGCCGGTTGCCGTTGCAATCGGCACGGAGGGTGCTGGCCCCGTGCTCGCACAGATGATCCGAGCCCAGATCGACCAGTTGCTTTCGCCGTCGCTAGGGCGGCTTGCCCGATTGGCAACGCTCTATCGCGACGCAGTCGACGCCATGTTGCCAAAAGGTGTGGTGCGCCGTGTCTTCTGGAGACGGTTCTTTTCGGGGCAGGTTGCCGACGCCGTCAATATCGGTCGCATGCATGATGCCGAGCGCGAAGCGACACGACTTCTCAACACAATCGGCGAGGCCAAGGGCCATGTCTGGCTTGTCGGGGCTGGTCCGGGCGCCGAGGATTTGCTGACGTTGCGCGCCCAGCGGGTGATGATGGAAGCTGACGTGATCGTCTTCGATGCACTTGTGCCACAGGAAATCGTCGATATGGGGCGCCGCGATGCTGACCGCATTTCCGTCGGCAAGCGCAAAGGGTGCCACTCCAAATCTCAGGACGAGATCAACGATCTGCTCGTTGAACTAGGCCGAGAAGGCAAGCGCGTTGTGCGGCTGAAATCGGGCGATCCACTCGTCTATGGCCGTGCTGCCGAGGAGATGACCGCTCTTCGGAACGCTGGCATCACCTATGAAGTCGTTCCGGGCATCACATCGGCATTTGCTGCGGCCGCCGATTTCGAGTTGCCACTGACACTGCGCGGAGTCGCTTCCTCGCTGATCTTCACCACCGGCCACGATCTGACCGGGGATGTGCTTCCCGATTGGGCGAGCCTGGCGATTTCGGGTGCGACGATTGCGGTCTATATGGGCCGTACCGTCGCTGCGTCGGTGGCCGAACGACTGATTGCCGCGGGCCTGCCTGAGGAAACGACTGTGGCGGTCATCGAAAATGCCAGCCGCCGCGACAAGCGCATGCTGCATGGCGTGCTTGCCGACTTGCCAGGCCTTGAAACACGCGACGATCTCGCCGGACCGGTGATGGTGATCATCGGCGACGCGGTGGCAGGCGCCAATATTGACAATTCCGAGCCACTACTCTCCAGAGAGAAGAAAATGGCCGAGACTACCGGGAGCATGAAATGACATTGCAGATCTTGACCGCCAACCGGCTTTCAGACGGCATCTCCGTCTGGTATGACGTGGACGGTCTCTGGAACGAAAGCATTGCGCGTGCCGAAATCGCGCGCACCAAGGAGGATGCCGCACGGCTGGAAAGTGTTGGCAAGCAGGCGTTTTCTGCCAATCTGGTTCTCGATGTCAACCTCATAGATGTTGAGGAAAACAATGGCTTTATTCGGCCGCTCAGGCTTCGCGAGCGCATTCGCGCCGAAGGGCCGACGATCGATTACGTGATTTGATAGCCGTCTGGCGACTGCGCAAATACTAGGGTTGAGGAAAGAGTAGAATGTACCGTTACGATGAATTCGATCATGCCTTCGTGGCCGGCCGTGTGGCGCAGTTTCGCGACCAGGTCGAACGCCGCATGTCCGGCGAACTCGCCGAGGATGCGTTCCGCCCCCTGCGTCTGATGAATGGCGTCTACCTGCAGCTTCATGCCTATATGCTGCGCGTTGCCATCCCCTACGGCACGCTGAACTCGAAACAAATGCGGATGCTTGCCCATGTCGCGCGTAAGTATGACCGCGGCTATGGCCATTTCACCACGCGCCAGAACATCCAGTACAACTGGCCGCGCCTGGAAGACACCCCGGATATCCTGGACGAGCTTGCAAGCGTGGAAATGCATGCCATCCAGACGTCGGGCAATTGCATTCGCAACGTCACCGCCGATCATTTCGCCGGTGCCGCAGCCGATGAGGCGGCCGATCCGCGCCCTTACGCGGAAATCCTGCGTCAGTGGTCGTCTGTCCATCCGGAATTCACCTTCCTGCCGCGCAAGTTCAAGATCGCGGTGACGGGAGCGGAATCCGACCGTGCCGCAATCCAGGTTCACGATATCGGCCTGCACCTGAAGAAGAATGGCGAAGGTGAAATCGGCTTCGATGTCTATGTCGGCGGCGGCCAGGGCCGTACCCCGATGGTGGGCAAGAAGATCCGAGAATTCCTGCCGGAAGAGGACCTGCTGTCCTACATCACCGCGATCATGCGGGTTTACAATCTCTACGGCCGCCGCGACAACAAGTACAAGGCACGCATCAAGATCCTCGTCCATGAGACGGGCGTCGAGAAGTTGTCGGCCGAGATCGAGGCGGAGTTCGCCGAACTGAAGAACGGCGAACTCAAGCTGCCGGAAAAGGACGTTCAGGCAATCCAGGGCTATTTCGCTCTTCCTGACCTGCCACCGCGTGCGGAGGGCTGGGCAAGCCTGGCCGCCTGGAAGAAGGCCGATATCGATTTCGCTCGCTGGGTGGAGCAGAACGTCCAGCCGCACAAGCACCCCGATTACGGCATGGTGACCATTTCGCTGAAGCCGATCGGCGGCATTCCGGGCGATGCCAGTGACGCGCAGATGGATCTGGTTGCCGATCTTGCCGAGGAATACGCCTTCGACGAAATCCGCATCAGCCACGAGCAGAACATCATCTTCCCGCATGTGGCGCTCGCTGACCTGGAGGCGCTTTATCGCGCGCTGAAGCCTGCAAATCTCGCCACCGCCAACTCCAATCTGATCACGGATATCATTGCCTGTCCCGGCCTGGACTACTGCGCGCTTGCCAATGCACGCTCCATTCCGGTGGCGCAGGAGATTTCCGAACGGTTCGGCTCTGCCGAGCGGCAGGCCGAAATCGGCGAGCTGAAGATCAAGATCTCGGGCTGCATCAATGCCTGCGGCCACCACCATGTCGGCCATATCGGCCTGCTGGGCGTGGAAAAGAAGGGTGCCGAACTTTACCAGATCACGCTGGGCGGTTCTGCCGACAACAACACGTCGGTCGGCGAGATCATTGGCCGTGGCTTTGAACCGGAGAAGGTCACGGATGCCATCGAGACGGTGGTCGATACCTATCTCGGCCTTCGCTTGTCGCCCAAGGAAACCTTCCTCGAAGCCTATCGTCGCGTCGGCCAGCAGCCTTTCAAGGATGCGCTGTACGGCAACGCGGCTGAAGCGGCTTGAGATATAAGGACCCGACAATGACAAGAATTTGGAACGAAGCCGGCTTTCAGAGCGATGATCCCTGGGTGATCGAAACTGAGGAAACAAAGGCCGGCAACAACGAGAAGCCGATCCTGCCGCTGGCTACATTTCTGGAAAAGGCCGAAGCCGGCGAGACGAATCTCGGCGTGCTGATCCTTCCGGCTGACAATGTCAGGGCGCTGGCGCCGTATCTCGATCGCATTGCGCTGGTCGCGGTTTCCTTTCCGGCTTTCAACGATGGCCGCTCCTTCAGCCATGCCTCGCTGCTGCGGGAGCGGCTCGGCTTCGAAGGCGAAATCCGGGCGGTCGGCGATGTGCTGATCGATCCCATTCCACTGATGCTACGGTGTGGCATATCGAGCTTCGCTGTTACCAATGCGACTGCATTGAAGCGGCTGGAAGAGGGCAAGCTGCCGGGAATCGACAATCACTACCAGCCGACGGCGCGCGCCTCGACGGACGCAAAGTCGTATAGCTGGAGACGGGTTTCCTAAAGTCTTCTAATAACTTGACGCTCATCCGGTGGAGTTGGCCGGATGAGCGAAATGAACCGCCGCGGCCAATAACGTTCGTACACAAACAAAATGCTGGAATCATCGTGCCTGCGGGTGTATATTTGCCGCATGGTTTTTCCGGAGATTCAAAAGCATATTCCGCCTGGCTTTTGACGGTTAGAAACCGATACCTTCAACATCGGCTTCATTTGTAATATCTGCCTAGAGCATACCCGGACTTCCGAAGGATCAGGACCTTATGAACGCGCCCGCTTTGAACAAAGATATCGCCAATGCAGTTCCGGCCGGAGTCTATGCCGAAACGGTGACTGCCGTGCAGCATTACACCGATCGGCTTTTCCGCTTCCGGATGACGCGTCCGGCGGAGTTTCGTTTCCGTTCGGGTGAATTTGCGATGATCGGCCTGATGATCGACGGCAAGCCGCTCTATCGCGCTTATTCGGTCGCAAGCCCGGCCTGGGACGACGAACTTGAATTCTTCTCGATCAAGGTTCCTGACGGCCCGTTGACCAGCCATTTGCAGAACCTCAAGGTGGGCGACACCGTGCTGATGCGCAAGAAGCCGACCGGCACGCTGGTCAACGATGCGCTCGTACCTGGCAAACGGCTCTATATGTTCTCGACCGGCACTGGCATCGCACCTTTCGCGAGCCTGATCCGCGATCCGGAAACTTATGAGAAGTTCGACGACGTCATCCTTTGCCATACCTGCCGTGAAGTGTCCGAGCTGAAATACGGCTTCGATCTCATCGATGAGATCCGCAATCACGAGTTCCTGGCAGAAGTCGTCGGCGACAAGCTGAAGCACTATGCGACGGTGACGCGCGAGGACTACCCGTTCAAGGGCCGGATTACCGACCTCATGCGCAGCGGCAAGCTCTATTCCGATCTCGGCGTTCCGCCGCTCGACGTGGCTGTTGATCGCGGCATGATCTGCGGTTCTGCGGCGATGCTGAAGGAAACCAAGCAGATTCTCATCGATGCTGGCCTGAATGAAGGCTCCAACAACAAGCCGGGCGAATTCGTCATCGAGCGCGCTTTCGTCGACTGATGAAAGCGGATGTGGCTTCCGGTCCGGAGATTTGCGAAGCCGTGATCATCGGCGCTGGTCCCGCAGGACTCTGGGCCGCGTTTCAGCTCGGCATCCACGGCGTCAAATCCGTGGTTATCGATAGCAATGACAAGGTGGGCGGCCAATGTGCCGCCCTTTATGCTGACAAGCCCATCTTTGATCTACCCGGCTATGCCTCTCTGGATGCAGGCGATGTCGGCCCGGCGATCACTGCGCAAGCTGCCCGGTTCGAGCCGACATACAGGCTGGGCAAATGCGTCATTGCAGTTGGCGAGCAGCCCGATGGACTGCTTGTCGAGATGGCAAGCGGCGAAAAACTTCGTGCACCTTATGTGATCGTCGCCACAGGGCTCGGGCCGTTTTCGGCCGGTGATCAGTCTTTTTCGCTGCAATTGCCGGAAAATGTCATTTGTAGCGATGGTCACCTTCTGGTGACGCAGGATACATTCCAGACGGGATGTGAAAATCTCTACGCCATCGGCGATGCCGTCACTTACCCTGGCAAGTTATGCCTGCTGGTTTCGGCTTTTCACGAGGCGGCGCTGATGGCCTTTTCGATCCGCAAGCGGCGGGCAGGGGGCAAGCGGACGGTACTGGCCTATTCGTCGACGTCACCCGCCCTGAAGTCGCTCTTTACCGATGACTGAAGTCGTGCCGGCATAGTCAATCAAGCCGTCGACCAGTGCAGCCATGGTCTTTTCCGCCTGCGCCGCATCGCCGTTGAGAAGCGCCCGTATGACCCGCACATGCAAATCCACCGAGAGTTCCAGCAATTGCCTCGTTGCGCTGTGGAACCAGAAGCGGCGCGAATGCGTCTGGAGAGTCGCCAGCGCCTGGGTGATGAAGGGATTGGGGCAGGTCGCCTCCACGATCTCATCGAAGTGCCGATCGGCAGCAAGGTAGCCTTCACTGTCCCCGGTGATCGAACATTCGGTCATGGTTTTGGCACAGTCGATCAGCCGCTTGCGATATGTGGGAGAAATATTGCCTGCCATCAGCCGGGTGGCCAGCGGCTCCAGCTGGCGCCGGGCTTCCAGCACCATTGCCTGCTGGGTGGGATTGAGCGGTGTGATCTGCAGGCCGGCCCGCGGTCGCACTTGCATGAGACCCTGCCATTCCAGCTTCTGGATTGCCTCGCGCACAGGCGTCCGTCCGTAACCGGCAAGCGCGATCAGCTGTTTTTCTGTGACTACAGAACCCGGTGCGAGCTTCGATGTCACGATCAGCTTTTCGAGTTCGAAGTAGGCAAGGCGGCTTTGGGATTCCGGCGTGGCGCGCATTGTGTGTCCGATTTGATATATCAGATCCTGGCACCCTGCAGAAAAGATGTCAATTCCACTGATATATCACGTCGTTTCGGTCCGAAATGGGATATTATTCCTATTGCAAGGGCGAGAGTGAGCCTAGATGACGTGTACACGCCAAGGAAAGGGAGCTCTCGGAAAGGATCCCAGGGTCAGCTAATCGACGAATTGCTCTGCGAGGATGCGATCAGACCATGAATGATCCGGGTCGGAGAGAAGTCGTGCGGTGCTGCCTTCGGATTGGGTGATGGTAACTTCCACGATCGATTTGACTTCGTTGTGATCGGCAACCGCGTTTACCGGGCGCTTCTCCGGCTCCAGGACGAATATCTCGACCTTCAGGCGGTCAGGCAGCAGCGCGCCACGCCAGCGGCGGGGTCGAAACGGGCTGACCGGCGTCATCGCCAGCAGAGGCGCTTCGAGCGGCAGAATTGGTCCATGCGCCGAAAAATTGTAGGCAGTCGATCCAGCGGGCGTCGACAGCAGCAGCCCGTCGCAGATCAATTCTGCGAGACGCGTGTGGCCGTCTACCACGACCTTGAGCTTGGCGGCCTGATAAGACTGCCGAAACAGCGACACTTCATTGATCGCATAGGCGATGGCCCGGTTGCCCTCGGCATCCAGCGTCTGCATCTTCAGCGGGCGAATGGCGTTTTCCACCGCATGCGCAACGCGCTTGGCGATATCTCCGGTCGAGTATTTGTTCATCAGGAAGCCGACCGAGCCCCTGTTCATCCCATAGACGAGCTTGCCGGTGTTCATCGTCTCATGCAGGGTTTGCAGCATGAAGCCGTCGCCGCCGAGTGCGACAATGACGTCGGCTTCTTCGGTCGGCACGTTGCCGTAAAGGCTCTCCATTTCGGCCAGTGCGACCTGTGCTTCGTTTGCAGACGAGGCCACAAAGGCAAGTTTTTTGAACTGTCGCGGCATGGCACTCAATCGCAGTTGGGGAAACGGGATATTGCTATAGCAAAAGCGGGAGCTCCAGAAGAGCCTGTTTCTTCCATGTTTGCAATACCATATGGCATCCAGCGCCTTTTGTTTGCCTGTCTTGACGCCCAATGGCGCTGGGAGCATAGGCATGTCTCATGCGCGCCTGCTAAGTACGCATTCTGCAAGACTGGAGGGAAGCATGCGTGAAATCCTGATCGTGGGCATTGGCTCAGGCAATCCGGAACATATGACCATTCAGGCGATCAACGCGCTGAACAAGGCCGATGTGCTGTTCATTCCCACGAAGGGCGCAAAAAAGGTCGAACTTGCTGACGTCCGGCGCGACATCATCCGGCGCTATGTTACCAATCCTCAGAGCCGGACCGTCGAATATGCGGTTCCGGAGCGCAGGTCCTCTGATCCGTCCTATATGCGCAGCGTCGATGAATGGCACGCAGCAATCACCCGCATCTATGAGGAACTGTTCCTGTCCGAACTCGGGGAGGATGGCATCGGTGCGTTTCTGGTTTGGGGTGACCCGATGCTTTACGACAGCACCATCCGTATTATCGAGCGGGTGACAGCCGCCGGGCGGGTCGCATTCGATTACTCGGTGATTCCCGGCATTACCAGCCTGCAGGCCCTCTGCGCTTCCCACCGCATTCCGCTCAATCTCGTGGGAAAGCCGGTGGAAATCACCACTGGCAGACGGGTTTCGCAGTCATTTCCGCTGGCGAGCGAAACCAGCGCGGTCATGCTCGATGGCGAGCAGGCATTTGCGAAGATAGATGATCCGGATGCGATGATTTACTGGGGCGCCTATCTCGGCACGGTGGACGAGATCGTCATCTCCGGCCGCCTCGATGACAAGAAAGACGAGATCCTCGCCACCCGTGCTGCTGCACGCGAACGCCATGGATGGATCATGGACATCTATCTGCTGCGCAAGGGCGCAGATTTCGAACAATAGGGCCATGATTTGACCGGGCGCAAGGCAAAGTCTTGCCCGGCATCGCAAAACGTCTCTAAGATTTCTGCCTGATTGGAACGACCATGACTCTTGCCCGGCCTGAAAAGATCCCAGCATCGAACATGCGCCGTGGCAGTTGCCCGACGCTTGCCCGCCCGATGAAGACCGGAGATGGATTGCTGGCGCGTCTGCGACCTCTTGACTGCACGATTGGTGTCGACGCGCTTAGGGCAATTGCGCAATCGGCGGCGGAATTCGGCAACGGAATCCTCGAGATAACCGCGCGCGGCAGCCTGCAGATACGCGGGCTTCGACCCGAAACGGTGGCCTCCTTCGAACGTGCAGTGCTTGAGACAGGCGTCAAGATTCCCCCGGGACCAATGATTGAAACGCCGCCGCTGGCTGGTCTTGATCCGGATGAGCTGGTGGATGTTCGGCCGTTGGCCGCCCGGCTGCGCAAGCGCATTGAGGAACATAAACCGCTGCTGGCGCTGGCGCCAAAGCTGGCGATTACCGTCGACGGAGGTGGGCGCTTCCATCTTGGCGAGGTGGCGGCCGATATCCGAATCGCTGCATATGGCGGCGAGGGCGACTATCTGCTGTCTGTCAGCGGAATTGCTGCGTCCGCGCGTCCGGTAGCGCTCCTGAGACAAGGCGAGATCGACGACGCCGTCGTGAGGCTGCTGGAAATGCTGGCCGATCTCGGTCCGGCCGCGCGTGGCAAAGATCTCACAGCGGATCGACTCGCTGCACATATTCCTGCGATCAAGCCAACCGTTGCGGCCCTAACGGAGCCGGTACAGCCCTGCGGTCTGCACACGATGGAGGGCGGCACGATTGCAGTCGGCGTTGTGCTTCCCTACCGGCAGGTGCATGCCGTTACGTTAATCGAGTTTCTGGATCCGGTGAAACGCGCAGGCGCAGGCCGGGTTTATCTCGCCCCCGGTCACGCGCTGTTTGTCGCCGGCCTTTCCCGGCCTGCCGGAGAATCTCTTCAACGGCGGGCGACAGAGCTGGGCTTCTGGACGGACCCGGGTGATATCAGGGCCAATATTTCGCTATGCGCTGGCTCGCAAGGATGTGCATCGGCATTCTTCGATACCAAGCAGCTAGCGGACGCTGTCCTCCAGGATGCGCCCGACCTGCTGGATGGATCTTGCACCCTTCATCTGTCGGGTTGCGCCAAGGGTTGCGCACATCCGGCGCCATCAGGTTTGGCGCTCATCGGTACGCCAACAGGCTATGGGCTTGTCGTAAATGGGGCGGCTTCGAACGAGCCTGTTGCCTACATTGCCGCAAACGACGTAAAACCTCTGCTTTCGCGGCTGGCTCTGTTGGTGGCGCAAAGCAGGCAGGCTGGCGAATCGGTTCATACCTGTCTTACACGGCTGGGCGCGGACCGGATCGGCGCGGCCCTAAAAATGGAAAACACATGATCGAATACGATTATATTCGCGACGGAATGGCGATCTATGAAAAGTCTTTTGCCATCATCCGCGCGGAAGCCGACCTCTCACGCTTTTCCGAAGCGGAAGCCGATGTTGCTGTTCGCATGATCCATGCCGCTGGTTCGGTGGATGCTGCCCAGCACTTCGAGTTTTCCGAAGGTTTTGTCGATGCAGCGCGGACGGCTCTCGGGAATGGAGCGCCGATCTTCTGCGATGCCAACATGGTGGTTCACGGCGTTACCGCTGCCCGACTTCCGGCTGGCAACGAAGTGATCTGCACGTTACGCGATCCGAAAACGGTTGAGATTGCCGCAGAGATCAACAATACCCGTTCGGCCGCGGCACTGAAGCTTTGGGGCGAACGGATGGCTGGTTCGGTCGTCGCAATTGGCAATGCGCCGACAGCGCTTTTCTATCTCCTTGAAATGCTTAGGGATGGTGCGCCGAAGCCGGCGGCGATCCTCGGTATGCCGGTCGGTTTTGTCGGTGCGGCGGAATCCAAGGATGCGCTGGCGGAAAATTCCTATGGCGTGCCGTTTGCAATTGTTCGCGGCCGCCTCGGCGGCAGTGCAATGACAGCAGCTGCATTGAATTCACTTGCGAGGCCGGGACTGTGAGCGCGATGACATTGGGCAAGCTTATCGGGGTCGGCACGGGTCCCGGCGATCCGGACCTTTTGACCGTCAAGGCGGTAAAGGCCATTCAGAACGCCGACGTTCTGGCCTGGTTTGCCAAGGAAGGCCGGCGCGGCAATGGCCGCGGCATCGTCGATGGCGTGGTGCCAGCCGAGATTATCGAGGTGCCGCTCTACTATCCGGTGACAACCGAGATCCATCGCGCCAAGCCGGAATATGTCGATCAGGTCACGCGGTTTTATGAGGAATCGACGGCGACCCTTGCCAAGCATCTCGAGGCCGGCCGGACGGTGGCTGTGCTCAGCGAGGGAGATCCGCTGTTTTACGGCTCCTACATGCATCTTCATGTGCGGCTCGCGGATCGGTTTCCGACCGAAGTGATCCCGGGTGTAACGGCCATGTCCGGATGCTGGTCGCAGGCAAACCTGCCCATCGTCCAGGGTGATGATGTGTTGTCGGTACTCCCGGGCACGATGGACGAGGATCAGCTGGTTCGGCGCCTGAGCGACACCGAAGCTGCAGTCATCATGAAGGTCGGTCGTAACCTGCCCAAGATCCGCCGAGCACTGATCGAAGCCGGAAGAATTGACCAGGCGTTCTATGTCGAGCGTGGCACAATGGCCAATACCGCCATGACCCCGCTGGCCGAGAAGAGCGACGACGAAGCACCGTATTTTTCCATCGTATTGGTACCCGGCTGGAAGACCAAGCCATGAGCGGCACGCTTTATGTGATCGGCACCGGCCCCGGAAGCCCTGAACAGATGACGCCCGAAGCGCTGGCTGCGGTCAGCAAGGCGACGGAATTCTTCGGTTATTTTCCCTATCTCGATCGCCTGTCACTTCGCGGTGATCAGAAGAAAGTGGCTTCTGACAACCGCGAAGAGCTGGACCGTGCCAGTGTCGCCTTGCGGCGGGCAAGCGAAGGTGTCGACGTCGCCGTTGTCTCGGGTGGAGATCCCGGCGTGTTCGCCATGGCGGCGGCGGTTTGCGAGGCGATCGAACAGGGGCCGGCCGAATGGCGTCAAATTGATATTGTCGTCACGCCCGGCGTGACCGCCATGCTCGCCGTGGCAGCGCGAGCTGGCGCGCCTCTGGGTCACGATTTCTGTGCGATCTCCTTGTCGGATAATCTTAAGCCCTGGGATGTCATCACAAGACGGTTGAAGCTGGTGGCCGAAGCCGGTCTGGTGATCGCGCTCTACAATCCGATCAGCAAGGCACGTCCATGGCAATTGGGCGAAGCATTTGCGATCCTGTGCGGGATACTGCCGCCTTCAACGCCAGTGATTTTTGGACGCGCGGCGGGCCGGCCGGACGAGCGCATCGTCGTGCAACCACTTTCCGAAGCCGATGCCACAGTCGCCGACATGGCGACTTGCGTCATCATAGGCTCGCCGGAAACCCGGATCATCGATCGGGGCGAAAAGTCCGGCCTCGTCTATACGCCACGGTTCATCGCGGGAGCGAGCAAGTGATCGATCAGCTCGAGGGCCGCATCCGCATGATGGACGGTCCTCACGCCGATATCGGGCTTTCGCTCGATCATGACCACGTCGATACCAAGGGTGCGTGCGGCGGCGATCTTGCCGTAAGTCGCGGTTCCACCACTGTTTTTGGAAACGATCACGTCGATGGCGTTGTCGGCCAGCAGCTTTCGTTCGTCCTGCTCCGCAAACGGGCCGGAGGCGAGAATGTAGCGGCAATCCGGCACGGCGAGCGGCGGGTCGACAGGCTCGACGCTGCGCACGAGGTAATCGTGCTGGGGCGCGCCCGAGAACTGGTGAGCTTCCTGCCTGCCGATGGCGAGAAATACCCGCTTGCGACGGTTTCCGAGCCCGCGGACTGCGTCCTCGATGCTGGCTACCGAAGACCAGCGGTCACCCGGCTGCCGCTGCCATCCCGGGCGACAAAGCGCGAAGATCGGCGTGTCCGTAGCTGCGGCCGCACTGGCCGCATTGGCCGAAATCTGGTTGGCAAAGGGATGCGTGGCATCGATGAGCAGCGAAATATTCTCGTTCCTGAGATAATTCGCCAGGCCGGCTGCACCGCCGAAGCCGCCGCTGCGCACGGGCAACGGCAATGGCTTCGGATCCAAGGTTCGCCCGGCGAGCGAGACAATGCAATCGAACTCCGGTCTTGGCGCCAGCAGCTCCGCGAGTTGCCGCGCTTCGGTCGTGCCTCCCAGAACAAGTATCCGGTGTTTTGTCATGTCTGATCCGTCGAATTCATCGATTGCGCCGCTCCGCTGGCTGACGATCGTCGGCATCGGCGAGGACGGTATAGCTGGGCTCGGCGACGACGCCAAGCGGCGCATAGCCGGGGCTGAGTTCATCTTTGGCGGCAAACGGCATCTGGAGCTGGCGCAGTCGTTGATCAGCGGTGAGACGAACGCCTGGACCAGCCCACTCGACGGGTCCATTGAACAGATCAAAAGCCTGCGTGGGCGAGGGGTGGTGGTGCTGGCATCCGGCGATCCCTTCCTTTACGGCATGGGTGCGACGCTGTCGCGGTTCATCGACGTGACAGAAATGATCTCGCTGCCGGCTCCGTCATCGTTCAGCCTGGCGGCATCTCGATTGGGCTGGCCGCTGCAGGACACCGCGACTGTGTCGCTGCATGGCCGGCCGCTCGATCTTGTCCGGCCATACTTGCAACCTGGTGCGAAGATACTTGCGCTGACCTCGGATGCCGACGGGCCTGCAGCTCTCGCAAGGCTGCTGACCGAAACTGGTTTTGGTTTGTCGGTCCTGCACGTGCTTGAAGTATTGGGCGGGAGCTCCGAGCGGAAATCCAGACTTATTGCGAAGGATTTTGTGCCGTACGAAATCAATGCGCTCAATGTTTGTGCAATCGAAGTAATTTGCGCAGGAAATGCGCGCGTTCTTCCGCTCTCGACGGGGCTTGATGACGCGCTTTTCGAGCATGACGGGCAGATTACCAAGCGTGAAATCCGGGCGGTGACCCTGTCCTCGCTTGCACCGCGCAGGGGTGAACTGCTCTGGGATATCGGGGCTGGCTCCGGCTCGATATCCATCGAGTGGATGCTTTGCGATCCAGCTATGCGGGCGATTGCCATCGAAGCCAATCCGGAGCGTGCGGAGCGAATTGGCCGCAACGCGCGGATGTTCGGCGTGCCGGGGCTGAAAATTGTCGAGGGCAGCGCGCCAGCAGCTTTGGACGGCGTGCCCGCGCCCGACGCTATTTTCATTGGTGGCGGTGGCAGCGATCCTGATGTCCTGGATCGGGCAATTGGCGCACTGAAAAATGGTGGCCGCCTGGTCGCCAATGCGGTGACGACGGAAATGGAAGTGTTGCTTCTGGGCTATCATAAGCGGCTCGGCGGCAATCTGATCCGCATCGATGTGGCGCGCGCCTCGCCAGTCGGCGGCATGACCGGATGGCGGCCGGCTATGCCCGTCACCCAATGGTCCTGGGCCAAGCCGGCCTGAGCAGACGAATTGAAAAGGGAATTGGTATGAAAGTGCATTTTATCGGCGCCGGACCGGGTGCAGCAGATCTCATCACGGTGCGCGGCGCGAAGCTGATATCGGAGTGCCCGGTCTGCCTGCATGCCGGCTCGATCGTATCGCCGGAACTGCTGCAATACTGCCCGGACGGTGCGCGGATCATCAATACCGCGCCGATGTCGCTGGATGAGATCGAAGCGGAATATGTCAACGCCGCCGCCAATGGCGAGGATGTGGCGCGCCTGCATTCCGGCGACCTTTCGGTTTGGAGCGCGGTGGCCGAGCAGATCCGGCGGCTGCAAAAGCATGGCATTGAATACACGATGACGCCTGGCGTGCCTTCTTTTGCGGCAGCGGCCGCTGCACTGGGGCGCGAACTGACCATTCCATCTGTCGCCCAGAGTCTGGTGCTGACGCGTGTTTCCGGCCGTGCATCGCCGATGCCGCCGAAGGAGACATTGGATAATTTTGCCGCGACCGGCTCGACGCTCGCCATTCATCTGGCGATCCATGCCTTGCCACAGGTGGTGGCAGAGCTTGTGCCCCATTACGGTGTGGATTGCCCGGTTGCGATCGTCGTCAAGGCGAGCTGGCCAGACGAGCGTATCGTGCGCGGCACGCTTGGCAGCATCGAGGAACAGGTGCAGAATGAGCCGATCGAGCGAACTGCCTTGATTTTTGTCGGTCCCGGCTTGGACGCTACCGATTTTCGCGAAAGTTCGCTATATGATGCCGCCTATCAGCGCCGTTTCAGGGGACGCGACGGCCTTTAATCCACAATGCGCGGGCTGAATTGATCATCAGGCAAGCCGGGATCGTGCGCGTGCCGAGACAATACCGCGCAAGCCGAGCATGCACAGCAGGGCCGACGCGACGAGAAGCGCATAGCCACCGCAGAATTGGTAGAGTACCACGCCAGCCACACCACCAACCAGAAAGGCGACGATGGTCGTCAGGTGAAGCCTGAGTCTGGTGTCGTTGCCTGAAGCGTTGGGGTTTGCATCGCCACGCAATTTCCAGGCCAGTGCGATTTCTATGCCGAGGTCTGTCGCCATCCCCGAAACATGCGTTGTGCGGACTCGTGCGTTCGACAGGTGAGTCACCACCGCATTCTGCATTCCCATCAGGAAGGCCAGCCAGATGACCAGCAGCGCTACGCGGACCGTGCCTGCCAGCCAAAGGTCGACCAGGCTGAGCGGTGCAAGAAGCAGGCCTTCGAGCAGAATCACCAAGGCATGCGCGCCGACCACTCCTCGACGTTCCGCAGCAAGAATTACGAATGTGCAGGTGGCCGCTCCGGCAATGAAGGCGATGACAATGACGAGATAGAGCCAGGCACTGGATAAGGCGCCGGTCGCGATGCGATCCGACAGGGCCGATACATTTCCGGTCATATTGGCCGAGAAAAAGCCGACGGCATAGAACGCGGCGGCATTGATACCTCCGGCGATCGAAGCGAGCGTAATCGCCAGTTGGCGGTCGATTACCGCATCTCTCTGGGATCCTGGGGTGACGAGCATGCTGATACAACCGATCTGGCGTAGGGAGTCGAGGGCGGTACAGTGCAATCATGCCTGAGTCGCGCCGCTCGGCAAGCCCGCTGAGCCAAGATACGTTTTATGTCAGCGACTTGCGGGCCTGCCATGCCATGGAGGATATTGCCATCCCGATGCTGATCAACTGGATGCCAAGCAAGAGACCGACCAGCCAGACGGCCGTTATCTGCAGGTATGCCAACAGAACTATCGACAGGATGACACCGACGATTCCGCTCGCCAGCACCCATCCCCATTGCGGAAGGGGACGGATGGTCAAGGCGAAAACGATCTTCGATATACCCTCGATCATGAAGAAGATGATGAGCAGCATCGTGATCGTGACCAGTCCCTGTGCCGGATCGCGCAGAAAGAGAAAACCGATCAGGATGCCGAGGATCGCTGAGACAAGTTGCAGCCAGAAATGCGGAACGCGTTGCGCTCCGATCAGGCTTATCCCTTGAATAATGCCGCTGAGGATCAGCAGCCATCCCATCAGCACGATTATCGCAACGGCCGAGATAAGCGGATAGACGATCGCCAGAACGCCACCAATGACGAGAAGGACACCCTGGACAAGATACCAGAACGAGTAGCGCTTGACGGTGTCACGCATGGCTGAGCGGAAAGTTTCAGCTGCTTTTTCAAGTTCTTGGGACATGCAGGGTTCCTTTCTCGGAAGATTCCTTGCTTACCCTAGGGAAGATAACGCTGAGATAGAGACTTCACAACATGAAATTGCAGGGCGCTGAATCCCGCTATTTGTCGCGGCATGGTGGTTTCCGTTCCGCGGCCAGATGCTTCGCGCCTAGAAGGAATTGTGCCAACCGTTGCCAAGCGGCTTGAAACCGTGTGCGAACGCCGGTAGAAGAACGCAACTGTCGGCGCGCCGGACCGCTTTGCGAAAAGTTGGTTTCGTCATTCTTCTGTTCACAAATTCGTGGCAGAAGGAATGAAGGGCGCCCGGCGCGGGACAATTCAGAGGCTGTTTCAGCATGAGTGCAAAAATCTATCGTCCTGCCAAGACCGCGATGCAGTCGGGCAAGGCAAAGACCAATCTCTGGGTGCTAGAGTACGATCAGGAACAGCCCCGTGTCATCGATTCGGTGTTCGGCTACACCGGCTCCGGCGATATGCGCCAGCAGATCAGGCTGACATTCGAATCCAGCGAACTGGCTGAAGCCTATGCCAAGCGCAACGGCATCGAATATCGTGTGATCGAGCCCAAAGACGCAACGCGCAAGACGGTTTCCTACACCGATAACTTCCGCTATACGCGCACACAGCCTTGGACTCATTGATCACGGGCTATCGTTCTGGCAAAATAGTACACCTTCCGTAGCCCGCCAACGGGCACGGCCAGCGGTCCCTTAGCTCAGCTGGATAGAGCACCTGCCTTCTAAGCAGGTTGTCGCAGGTTCGAGCCCTGCAGGGATCGCCATTTCACCATCTAAGTATTTGTTTTTATTATGAATTCGACTGGACGGGGTTGTAGGTGTGATCTATATCCTGTTCGCTAACCGTTCTGATGCGGCCTTAGCCAGCTTCTTCGTGTCTGCTTCCTTCATGTAAAATTCAGCTACCGACAGGTGCGACCAACCGTACATCGCCATCTGCTCGTGGGCTGTTGCGCTGACGCTGTGGCAAGCCGCGCGAAGGTCAGCGAAATCGCTACGAAGTTCGAAGCGGCGGAGCCCACCCTGAGCGACATCAAGAAGTGGAAGGAACGGCTTATCGGCATATGGATGGCGTTCACGGCCATCGGCTTCCTGCTTGGCGCAATTGCGTCCTACTTCTGGAAATGGCTGGCTGCAAAATTCGGGGGTTGAAGGATACCTTTCCAACTTTTCGGTCGGATCGGATCAACAGGGCCTTAGCCTAGTGATAATCGAACAAGACTGAACAGTCGTCAAATTCAATTGTCTGGGCTTCGGGAGTGTGATCTGTTGGTGCTGGAAATGCTGACCAACGTCAACAGCATCGCTATGGAGTGTATTGATGAACCGACTGCTGACACTTGCCTTCACTGCCTGCATGTCGCTTGCCGCGCTCACCGCCGCGCATGCCGAGCCTCTCAAGATCGGCATGGCGCCTGAGCCCTACGCGCCCTTCGAATGGAAAGAAGCCGATGGTACCTGGAAGGGGTTCGAAATCGATCTCGGTAAGGCAATCTGCGCCGACATCAAGCGCGAGTGCGTGATCGTCGAGATTGCCTGGGATGGCCTTATCCCTGCACTGCAGACCAAGAAAATAGATGTCATCATCAATTCCATGACCATCACCGAGGAACGCAAGAAGGTGATCGATTTCAGCGATCCCTACTACTCCACCGTCCCGGCCTTCATCGGGCCGAAGGGCACCGAGGTCGAGCTGACCAAGGAGTGGATGTCGGGCAAGTCGATCGGTGTCCAGATTGCCACCACGCAGGCCGCCTATATCGAGAAAGTGTATGGCGATGTTGCGGAAATCCGCACCTACGCAACCCAGGACGAAGCTAATGCAGATCTTGTGGCCGGTCGCGTCGATCTCGTCATCGCCGACAAGGCGCCGCTCGCCGAATTCCTCAAAACTGATGCCGCCAAGGATCTCGGCATGCTTGCCGATGTCACCGATGGCGGCCTAGTGACGGCCGGAGCAGGTGTCAACAAGGACAACAAGGAACTGCTGGCGCAGTTGAACACCTCGATCGCAAAGCTGCTCAAGAGTGGCGAGTACGACAAGCTCGCCAAGCCGTATTTCGACTACGATATCTACGGCCTGCCACGCAAATAGCATCCGGCGGTTTCAGTCTCTGAACCAACGGCAGTCCGGACATCCACGGACTGCCGGAATTTTTTCGGGCATTGCGGTCGGCTTTGGCTATCAGGGCCCAGGCGGTGCACAGGCGATCCTCATTGAGGTGGTAGAGAAGAATATTGGTTAGAGGACGAAATCGTCGGCGCGGAAGTTGATGTGGCCAGCAGCCAGGATGGCAAAGTCAGCCACGCCGTCGCCGTCGATATCGCCGCTGATCAGGGTGTCAGCCCCCGAGCGTTCAAAGCGCAGTTCGCCGGCGGCGTTGCTGAACGCCGCTTTGCCGATAAACGAAAAATGCTGGTGGCCGGCTGCAGTTGTGTCCGCATCGATGAAACGCAGCATGATCTTGTCCCCTTGAGCACGGGAAAAGTCGGTGATCGTATCGGCCGTGGCGGGAAGAGAATCGCCGACGGAGCGGAAGACGAACAGGTCCGCGCCTGCGCCGCCGGTCAGGGTATCCGCATCGAGCCCGCCACGCAGCCTGTTATTGCCCTGGCCGCCATACAGCTCGTCACTGCCATAACCGCCTCGCAGGAGGTCGTTGCCGTTGCCGCCAAGCAGCCTGTCGTCACCCCGGCCGCCTCGCAGGTGATCGTTGCCCTGGTCGCCGAACAGTACATCATCGCCCTGCTTGCCCTGCAGGCTGTCGTCGCCACCGTAGCCCCGAATGCGGTTGTTGCCCGCATCTCCGGTGAGTCGGTCGTTGCCCGATGCACCCGAGGGATTTTCCAGGACGTCGGTCAAATTGACGGTGAAGGCGTGATCAAAGCTTTCGCCAGCGAGGTCGGTGGCGCGGATGACGATTGCGTAAGTCGCCTTCGTTTCAAAATCGAGGTGTGCGCCCTTGGCCACGACCAGGTTGCCGTCGACGATGGCGAACGCATTGCCGGGATTACGACTGAGGGAAAAACCGAGGACATCGCCGGCATCCGGATCGATTCCGCTGACCTGGCCGATGATCGTGCCGGTCGCGGAATTTTCCGCAACCGTGGCAGCAGAAAGCGCAATGGCGGTGGGCGCATCGTTGACATTGCCAATCGCGATATCGAACACATCCGCAGCGCTTGCCGCTCCGTCCGATGCCGTGACCTTGACCGAGATGGTGCCAACATCGGCATTGCCTGGCGTTCCCGAAAACGTCCGTGTGGCGGCGTCGAAGCTCAGCCATGCGGGCAGGGGCGAGCCATCTGCCAGGGTCGCCGCGTAGGTCAGGGTATCGCCATTTGCATCGGTAAAGGCATTGGGCGCGAGCGTGTAGGAAAAGGCCGCATCTTGGTCTGTCGACTGGTCGACGAGTGGGGCCGAAACCACCGGCGCTGAATTGACGAACCCTCGATCCCAGGTGAACGTGAGCTTAACGAACTCTTCAACACCCGGCGCATCGGACAGGTTGTTGAAGCCATCCCCTACGCTATAGTTTATGTCGATCACTCCATCCGCGATGATGGATGCCCAAGTCGCTTGATCGATGGTGAGGTTCACGGTACTCGGCGACGCGGGGCCGAAGGCGCCGTTGTACTGTTGGCCCGTATATGCCCCAAAGGTTACGCCTTCGATGTTGATCGTAAGTGCCTCAGTGGTGCCGCCAACGTCAAAATCCCCGAAATATTCGAGAGTGATCGTAACGTCACCCATGGTCCTGTTGGGTATCGACGCAATTTGACCTGAGAAGCTCGGGACGAGGCCGTTGGAACCGTAACGATTCCCAAACCCTGTCTGGTCGTCCTGATATGTAACAATCATTTCTAATATAGTTTCCAGTTTAAAAAGCCGGGACGGGTTCTATCCCATTCCGTCCAATTGGCAACTGCGGGTACTTCATGCGCCGGAACCCACAGTTGTTCATCCCGGTCGTCTGCCGGGCAGCCTGGATCGAGATCGATTCCGCCCTTCTTCTCTCAAAAAAGCGAGCCTATAAAGAAGATTCGTTAAATCTTCCTTAATTAGATGCTGGAGAGTTCAGGGTATTGGTTCTATTTCGGGCTGCATTCGATGTCGTTCCTGAAACCATCGGGGATGATAAAAGCCGGCATGATATTACTACAAGTATATGAAAAATATGGTTAAAACGCCTTTGGCGACACTCATTTCAATGTCGGAATCTGCCGGTTGATCCGCAAGTCCGGATGCATGATCGGCAGATAGCCGGCCCGCAATGCTGCGTAGGTAGAGGGGGGCGTAAGCAAGCCGTCGGCTTGCTCAACTCTCTCCGGCGCTCCGTAGCCCTGTTCTGTCCAGCGATAGAAGCTACCGTCGGCGCGTGTAAACGCGGAGCCGTTCGCGATGACAACCGTCCCGTCAGGCATGTTTGCCAGCGGCGCAGGCACGGGATGAATTCGCTTGCGCCCATGATCGATCCGCTCCCTATGAAGAAGCGCATCCATCGCCGCCGCGCTTGGTATTTTCTCGCCCCTGGCGTCCGCCCAGGCTGCCCGGAAAGCGAGAGCCGCGTTGCGCCGGCAAAAGAAGCACGGCCGGTGTCCGGCGGCCAGCGCGATTGCCTCGTCGAGGAAAAAGAGTTCGGTCCAGCTTTGTCCGCCCATCACCGTGCGGCGACGGCCTTGAAATTCGCAGGCGCAGATCAGCCAGGCTTTGCTCGTCCAGCGCCGCTTGAGCAACGTCCGGGTCGACGGGTCATGGATGATGCCGCGGTTGCCGGTGAACATGCCGCGTTGTGGTATGGCGAGGATCTCGCCGAAGGGGGTGACGCGATTCTGCAAGGTCATGTTTCCGGTCCATCCCCAAGGATGCCACCGTCTGGGCGGCTTCTGGATCAATTTATCACGGTGCGTCGATTCGGCGCCCATAACCTTGCGCTCGATACTTGCATTTCCTGAGTTTGGATTCTAAACGCACCTTGCACAGGACGACCTGTGCCGATGTGTTTCATCGGGGACGGCCCCATCTGAAAGGGGAGTCTCGATGGCCGGGCCAATCGAACAATTCGAAGTCAAGCCGATTTTCCGTATCGCCGAGTTCAACGGCTACGCGATCGATTTCACCAATTCCGCTGCATTCATGCTCCTGACGGTTGTCAGCGCCGGTGGATACTTGCTGTTTGCCAGCAGAAAACGACTGATCACACCGGATCGCTGGCAATCCTCGGCCGAATTTCTCTACGAATTCGTGGCAAAGACCCTGCGTGACAATGCCGGCAAGCAAGGGATGCGTTTCTTTCCGCTGGTGTTTTCGCTTTTCATGTTCATTCTGTTTGCCAACCTGATCGGCATGTTTCCGGGCGCCTTTACCGTGACGAGCCAGATCATCGTCACGTTCGCTTTCGCCATGCTGGTTTTCCTGACGGTGACCGTCTACGGGATCGTCAAGCATGGGTTTGGATTTCTCCGGCTGTTCATGCCGTCAGGCGTGCCCATGGTGCTTGCACCGATCCTGGTTCCGATCGAGATCGTCTCCTATCTTTCTCGTCCCGTCAGCCACTCCGTGCGTCTCTTCGCCGTCATGCTGGCTGGGCACATCACTCTCAAGGTGTTTGCTGGCTTCATTGTTGCACTTGGCAGCCTCGGCTCGCTTGGTGTGCTGGCGGCGGTGATGCCCCTGGCGATGACGGTCGGCCTGACGGGCCTCGAACTGCTGATGTCGGTCATCCAAGCCTATATTTTCACCATGCTCACTTGCATGTATCTCAACGATGCGCTCCATCCAGGACATTAGGCAAGCAGAGGTCTTTTCCTGCCGCCGGCAAAATCCTATATATCGAACAGAGGACGACCTCCCTATGTCAGGTTCAAACGATCGGGACGACCCGACGTGCCATAAGGTTTAACAATGGCTTGGGTCTATCTAGTCGCCGCCGGTGTCCTCGAGATCGTGTGGGCGTATTATATGAAGCAATCCGAGGGCTTCACGCGCCTGACGCCCACGATCATCACATTCATCACCATGATCGGCAGCTTCGCCCTTTTGTCGGTTTCGATGCGGACGCTGCCGCTCGGTACCGCGTACACGATCTGGACGGGCATTGGTGCGGTCGGGGCATTCCTGGTCGGCATAGCCGTGCTTGGCGAGTTGGTCAGCCCGATGCGCGTGGCTGCGGCCGTACTGATCGTATCCGGCTTGGTGATGATGAAGCTTTCGGCTCATTGATACTCAGGACTGCGTAATCGGCTCCCATCGGCCGGTGGGAGCCGTTTGCGTCCTTGTTCGAAGCATACGGGTCCAGTGAGATGATCGCATGGTAGCGCAAGCATGTTGCATAGGGGGCGGCTTACTGGTCCTTGTCAATTTTAAGTGAGCGGACAACGGAGCAGACAAGGCTTAACATCGTTGGGGTTTTGGCGCCACGGCTAACCCTCTGTCAGCAGGCGCAACCGAGCAACCATCTGTGAATGGAGGCTATTGTGAAACACCAGACATTTGAGCAATTGCAGTCCATTGGCGCGACTGGAGATTTTCTTCGTTCCTCCTTGCCGCGTACCGATCGGCTGGCGCGTTGGGCGGAGCTCCTGGAGCAAGTCTCGCATCATCAACTCTCGACCTTGTATGAAACAGAGTACGAACCGACAGCGTTGCGCGCCGTAATGCGTGCTGACTGCACGCCAATTTCGGTAGCGTTCAAGGACCCAATCCTTCGAGCCGCCGGCTTGCATGGCGATACTTATGACGAAGCGAAACGATTCTTCGAAATCAACGATGAGCAACTGCATCGGATTGTGTGCTTTTGCCACTTCGGTAACACCGTAAGTGGCGCCGATTCAGCACGCCGCGTTCGCGAGGTTTTAGACGGGCGAACCAGCCTCTTTGCGCGATTACGCGCGCTTTTCACAGGTTGATAGCTAATCCTACGCCAGCCTTGCGTCAGCCGGAGCCGGCCCCGCTGGTCGGCTCGCCAGTTTGAAAATGAAGAGCCCGGCAGGCTTTCAGTCCGCCGTGGGTCGCCTTTCCTTTTGCCCGATGCCGACAGTCCGTTTCTGAACGAGGCAGGAAGTCCCGCGCATCGCTGGATAATCTGCGTTATCTCAAAGGGATGCCATATAGTATCCATGTTGCATGGATTCGCCGTCGCCTCAGCTTGAAAGAACTTGGTTTTCGAACAATTGTTGTGCACGGAGATATCTCCGTGTGACAGATATGCGCCATTCAGAAATATCTCGTCGAAATTTCATCCATTTTAGTATGGTGGCGCTCGTCAGGAAAGAGATGACCATACCGGTTCATAGTTGTCTGGAGTGATGAGTGGGCGCGAGCGTCGTGGCAAGGCGATCAAGCCTTTGGGCTTGGCTCGAAGAGGCTGAGAGGATGCCAACATCAAGTGAAACTGTTCTGCAAGATTTTCCGATCACCGCGGAGCCAGTTTCGGAACCTGATAAGCGACTAGCTGACGGCTGACTCGCCTCTATGCCGCCGAACGCTATGCATTCCTCGATGTTGCAAAGAACGTTCTCTTCGCGGTCGGCTTCAACGAAGCTGACGCGGTCCAGATGCAGTTCTGCGCCACTGTCGAGCGGTCCGCCAAGGTTTCGACGGAAGCGCTAGATGGGCGCTGGCGTCACCCTGCTGCCAGGTTGGCCTCGAGTGTCCGTAAGACGAGCTTCGCTGCGGTCAAATCAGCGAGACCGGACCCCACGGTCTTGAAGCACGTGATCTCTTCGTCACTCTCACGGGCAAACCTGTCGGCCCGGCAGAGGTCTGCGAGTGTCCCCAGAACGTGACTCTTGGTGATAAAGCCTGCCTCGATCGGCTGCACCAGGTCGCCCGCTTCATGGAATGCTTCCGGCGTGTCGATGAAGAGCCGAGCCTTGGAAATCGTGACGTCATCTGCCTCTCTCATGCGGGGCGTGAACGCTCCGATCAGATCGACATGGGTTCCCGGCCGCAGCCACTCGCCCTTGATGACGGGCTCCGTGGCAAGCGTGGCTGCACTGACGATATCGGCACCTTCGACGGCCTGCCGCAAGTCATCGGCGACAGACGCTCGTATGCCCATCGAAGAAAGGTTCTGGACCAGGCGCTGTGACGCATCGGCATTCATGTCCCAGACCGAGACGTGTTCAATGGGCCGGATAGCCCGATAAGCTTCCGCGACGAGGCTCCCCACACGTCCCGCACCGATCACGACCAGGTTCGACGAATTCTGCCGTGACAAAAATTTCGCCGCGAGCGCAGAGGTGGCAACCGTGCGCCGCCCGGTGACGGTGTTGCCGTCCATCAACGCCAGCTGTGTTCCGGTAAGGCCGTCGTACAGGATATAGGTCGACACGAGTCCGGGAAGCCCGCGCCCGGCATTGCCCGGGACAACGGTGACAATTTTTACTCCAAGGAACTGACGTTCCTCCTCGGGGTTGGTCCATGCGGGCATCAAAAGCAGTGTCGCGTCCGCTTCGTCCCGCCTGTGCATCGTGTGCTGGTGACGTTCGGGGGCCTCGCAGCCTGTTGCGAAGCCTGACCGCAAAGCGCCGATGAGTTCGTTGAACGGGAGCAGTGTCGCGGTTTGCTCGGCATCGAGAATTGAAAAAGTTGCCATGTTTCGAACCCCTGCGGAGTGGTTGGATTTTGAAGATGCGGCTGGGTGCAATGTGCGCTGAACGAGCACCTCTGACCGGGCTTTTACTTCGAGGTGGGAGGGGCGCCGAGCGGTGCGCCGGCTATTGTCCAGTTTTCAGGTGCGACCTCGACGAACACGACCGTCGTCGCCTCCGGCTTCACGCCTGCGACCCGCTCCAGAGTCTCAGTGAACTCCTTGGCGAGCTCGGCCTTTTTTTCGGCGCTGCGGCCGGTGAGAAGTTCAACGCGTATGATAGGCATCGTCAACAGGCCCCAAATTTCCGAAATTGACGACGGCCCCGCATGAGGCCGCCGGATATTAGATCCGGGCCGATGAGACCTGGCACTCTATGCGGATTAGAACTCTCGCAGCCATGTGTCGGTCAGGGTAAATCCGTTGGGGTAAGGATCGGTTGGGTCCATTCCCATCTGGTTGAGGCCGGTAATCCACGCTTGGCCCGCGACGCTCGGGATGACCGCCGGATAATCGCCGACCTTGGCAAGACCTTCGATGCTGCAAATGAAACGGCTTCCAGTGATCGAGTGGTGGTGAAGTACTTCACCGGGCCGGATTTGCCCCTTTGCGTGCAACACAGCGAGCCGCGCCGAGCTTCCGGTTCCGCAAGGCGACCGGTCGCAGCGGCCAGGCGATACGATGCAGGTATTGCGCGCGATCAGCTGCCCGTTCTCCCGGCGTAGTGGCGCGGTGATCTCGGTGATGGTGATGCCGGGCATGTCGGGATTGCCGGGATATGCGACTGGCAACTGTTCCGCCGCCGCGGCCTTGATTTTCTCACCCACTTCGCAGAGCTGCCGTGCTTCGGACGGAGCGATATCGAACCCCAGCGATGTTCCGTCAACGACCGCGAAAGTCATGCCGCCATAAGCAATGTCGACATTGACCGTCCCTAGGCCTTCGACCTCGATCTTGGCGTCGAGATGGTAGCAGAAGGCGGGCTGGTTTACGAGTTTTACACTGGTGACCTTGCCGTCCTTGCACTCGCAATGGACGCGGATGAGGCCTGCAGGCGATTCCAGGGTGAGTTGCGTGACGGGCTCCTGCATCGGAAGGATACCGGTTTCCAGGAGGACGGTCGCGACGCACATGGTGTTCGATCCCGACATGGCCGGGTATTCGGTAGACTCAAGGATAACGTATCCCATCGCCGCCTCGGGATTGTTCGAAGGCAGTATGATGTTCGCGTTGTGCCATGCCGCGCCCCGCGGTTCGAACAGGACCATCTTGCGGATGTCGTCCATATGGGCTTCGAGATAGAGCTTCTTGTCGAACATAGTCTGGCCGGGAACCTGGCCCACTCCGCCAACAACGACCTTGCCCACTTCGCCTTCGGCGTGGCAATCAACCACCGAGAGGGTCTTTCTGAAACGCATGCTGTTCTTCCTTGTTCAATGAATGACGATTAGACCGAGCGCGTTACGCCGCCGTCGACCTTGATGTTCTGACCTGTGATGTAACCCGCTCCGTCCGACACCTGGAACTCGATCGGGGTCACTAGCCGCGTGGCCCGCACGGCGGCCTCCGTGCCACTGCCACCTGCTGTGAAAAGCGCCACTTTTTCTGCTGACATTTTCGACCTGGGTTGCTGGCAAGAAGGCGAGAAGCTCTTTATATTCGTTGACAATACCATTCGAGCGCTCACGCTTCGAACCAAAATCTCTGTCTTCCTCCAGCAGAAAAACTATCGATGCCAAAAGACTTCAAACGGCTTCCATCTCTGAACGGACTACGGGCGTTTGAGGTCGTTTCGCGACACCTCAACTTCCGCTCCGCAGCGGAAGAGCTCAATGTGACCCAGGGTGCTGTCGCCCAACAAATCCGGAATCTCGAGGCGCATCTTGGTATCCAGCTTTTCCTGCGGCTGCCGCGGACGTTGGCACTCAGCGACGCCGGCTTAGGCTATGTCGCGAATATCCGAAAAGCTTTCGAACTGATCGCCGATGCGACGGAGGCAGTCCGGCCGGAACCCCAGCACGTGACGATTAGCGTGATGCCCTCGTTTGCGGCAAAATGGCTGATTCCGAGGCTGCCTTATTTCACAAACGTTCATCCGCAAATTGAGCTTCGAATCGTCGCAAGCCGACGACTGGCCAACTTTCAGACGGATGCTATCGACATGGCGGTACGCCTCGGCCGAGCGCCGTTCGGGCCTGGCCTGACCGCGGACCTGCTCTGCGAGCAGGTAATCGTCGCTGTTGGTAGCCCCGTTCTTGCTGAAAAGATGGGACGCCCCCTTCAGCCGAGCGATGTTCAACAGATACCGCTGCTGCACGACGATCTCGCTCTTTGGCCGCAGTACTTGGGGATGATACTGCCCGGTGAAACGCCGCAGCCGTCCAAAAACATCCGCATCAACCACACTTCGCTGGCGATCGAAGCCGCCATCGACGGACAAGGGCTCGCCCTCGCAAGTCTTCTGTTCGTGGCGGAGGACATCGCTGCAGGGAAACTGGTCCGCTATTTCGACACCGAGCTGCGACCTGGAACGAATTATTACGTTGTCGCTCCACGGAAGCCGCGACACGCGGCTTCCGTCAATGTCGTCAGGGAATGGTTGCTCTCGAAATCGGAGCCCGAGCATAGTGACGGGTTGACCGAGGCCGATTAACGGATTTGTCGAGACACAGGTCGCAGACGAATCGCCTCTCAGCCTGCCATTGCGAGGAGCGCTTCGTGTTGCTCCTGAGACAGAGGAATTCCGTTCGACAGGGCGAGCTCCCGTGTCCTGTAACGCCGATCCGACGGAAGACGGGTTTGCCCAGCGTCGCGTACGGTGTCGATGAGCTGCCTCACCCTGCGTTCGAACGCCCCGTTGCCGCCTCGCTGCGGATCGATTGCAATAATTACCTGGCCTGTTCTGGGAGATTCGGCGCCTGGGTGGCTCGAAAAATCCACCTCTGAAGAGAACAGTCCGCCCGTGAGGCCTGATGCCAGGATTTCGACCATCAAGCTGATCGCCGCGCCTTTGTGACCGCCGAAGGGCAGCAAAGCGCCGCCTGAGAGTATTGCACTGGGATCGGCAGACAGATTGCCAGACGCGTCGATTCCGCTTTCCGGAGGAATTTGGTGCCCCGACTTCGCCGCGATCCGCAGATCGCCGTTGGAGATCGAGCTGGTGGCGAAATCGAAAATCATGGGGTGCGCATCGGCGACAGGGGTCGCGAACGCGATGGGATTGGTGCCAAACACGGGGCGGCGGCCTCCATAGGGAGCGACGCAGGCAAGCCCAGTCACCATCGACAAGGCGATCAACCCCTTGTCTGCGAGGGGCTCCAGGTCCGGCCAAAGCGCACTGAAATGATGCGAATTCCGGATGGCAACGACTGCGACTCCTTGTTCGGATACCATTTTAAAAACCTGAGGAAGCGAGTCTTGCCATGCAGGTTGGGCGAAGCCGTTCTGAGCGTCAACTCGCAGGAATGCTGCCCCGGCTATTTCTGTCGTTGCCTTGGCGCACCCGTCTACCCATCCTGACTTCAAAGTCGCCACATAGCCCGGCATCCTGAAAATTCCGTGACTCAAGCTGCCATCCCTCTCGCACCAGGCGCAATTGGCCGCGAGGATGCCAGCACTATCCCGGGACACGCCATTGCGGATGAAAATCCGGGTAAGAAGATCAGTCAGATCGCTGACCGGGAGAAATATGTTCGTCGATCCATTGGTGCTCATATGTGGCTCATTCGATTTGTTCATTCTGCAGTCGACGGCGATCGTAACGGTACATCCGTCGTGTAGTTTCTGTCATGAAGTTGATGAAATTGTCTCGGAACTGGCGGGTGCGCTTGCCCTCCAATTCTCCCATTGCCGCTCACTTTTTCGACATTCCGGACGTATTCCATAGCTCGTTACGTACACGCTGTTCGACAGAATGCCAGTCACAAAATCTATCGACCAAGCGCAATTTTACTGCATTGACCTTGTCGATCCGCTGTCGACATATATGGCGCAGTCGACAACTGTTCGACAGAAACCGGAGGAAAGATCGGCGTGAAGCCGACCTCGGAACAGCGTCTGAATGGCGCGCAAAAAGAGGAATGACCATGTTCTCAAAATTGATCTCGTCCGCTCTGCGGACGCTGCCTGCTGCTGCTCTAATGCTTGGTCTCGCTGGGACCGCACAGGCTCAGACAGCAGAAGGCTATTGGCAGGGAGTGCAGAAGGCCGGGGTCTTGCGTTGCGGCGCTGCGGTCGCTCCTCCCTACCTGATGCGCGATCCGGCATCCGGCGAATACTCCGGCTTCTTCGCGGACCTTTGCCGCGAGTTCGGCGATGTGCTCGAAGTGAAGACGGAATTCGTCGACACGACCTGGGATAACATCGTCGCAGGACTCCAGGCAGGCAAATGGGACCTCTCGCTCGCCCTCAATCGGACGCCGACCCGCGCGATGGCGGTGCAGTTCTCGATCGCAGCGTTCGAATATCAGGTCTCGCTCGTCTATAACAAAAACAATCCGAAGCTTCCGGCCGGCGCGAAGGCGGTCTCCGACATCGACCTGGACGGCGTAACCATCGCTGTGATGTCCGGTTCGGCTCAGGACAAGTCGATTTCCGCTGTCGTCAAGAAGGCGCAGATCATGCGGCTGCCGACAAGCGATGAGACCCGTCTAGCGCTTACGTCCAAGCGCGCCGACATTCTGGTAGACGCCTCGGACAGCAATCAGTTGTTCACCCAGGCCAACCCGGACTGGGCGGTCGCTCTCAATCCGCAGCCCGCACTGGCCAAACAGGGCGTCGCATTCGGCTTGCCTCAGCAACTCTCGGCCGCAGACAAGGAGGTCGTAGATATTTTCCTCGAAGAACGCGTTGCTACAGGCCACGTCGAGGATCTAATCCGCAAAGCGGTCGACGAAACACTGAAAACGACTAACTGATTTTCGAGTGGGTCGCTCAAAGCGACCCATCTTTTCCAAGCAATTTTAGAACGCCAGAGGATCGCGCCATGTCGTCGCCATCAACGACCCCGCTTGTCAAAATGGAAGGCCTGCACAAGAGTTACGGCAACGGAGCCGTGAAGGTCCTTCAGGGCCTTGACATCGAGATGAAGCCGGGCGACCGCGTCGTGGTCATCGGCCCGAGCGGTGGCGGAAAGTCGACCCTGCTCAGGGTTCTTATGGGTCTCGAAAAGATTGACCAGGGTTCGATCAGCTTTGGCGGCAAGCCCTATATCTCGGCCGAAGGTGGCAAGACCCACATCGACTCCAAGGTCCGCCGATCCATCGGAATGGTCTTTCAGCACTACACGTTGTTCCCCCATCGGGACGTGATCGGAAACCTGATCCTCGCCCCTGTGAAGGTCAGGGGTGAAAACAAGGCAGAAGCGCGGGAACGTGCAATGGCTCTGCTGTCCCGCTTTGGGCTGGCGCATAAAGCGAACGCCTATCCGGCTCAGCTCAGCGGCGGGCAGAAGCAACGCGTCGCAATCGCGAGAGCCTTGATGCTCGATCCGAAACTCATGCTCTTCGACGAGGTCACGAGCGCCCTGGACCCGGAACTCGTGGCAGAGGTCGAGCAGGTCATCCTACAGCTTGCGAAGCAGGATCTGCCGATGGTCATCGTGACCCACGACATGTGGTTCGCAAGGAACATCGCGTCCCGCGTCATATTCTGCGCAGGGGGCGTGGTCGTCGAGGATGGCCCGCCGGACCAGGTCCTGGGTTCACCGAAAGAAGAGCGTACTCGCGAATTCATCGAACGCGTGTTCCATATAAAGCACTGATCGGAGACCGCGTTATGGACTACACCTTCGACTTCAGTTCCGTCTTCCGCAACTTCGGTCCCCTTTGGGATGGGCTGGTGGTCACGCTGGCGCTGACATTGGCCTCGAACATCGTAGGCCTCACGCTTGGCTTCGTCCTCGCACTCCTGGCGATGAGCCGCTGGGCGGTCGTGCGCCTCCCGTTCGTTCTGTTCATCGAATTTTTCCGGTGCACGCCCGCCATCGTCCAGATCGTATGGTTCTTTTACTGCGTGCCGATGCTCTTCGACGTCTTCCTCGGCCCCATGACGATGGGCATCATGGCTCTCGGCCTAAACCTGGCGGCATTCAACGCCGAGGCATACCGGGCTTCCATCCAAGGCGTTCCGAACGAACAGCTCGACGCGGCAGTCGCGCTTGGGCTGAATCCGTTCCAGCGGATCGCCTATATCGTCCTGCCTACCGCAGTCCGCAATTCGGTGCCTGTGCTGCTTACAAACGGCATCAGCACTTTCCAACAAAGCGCGCTGGTGGCCATCGTCGCGATTCAGGACCTGATGTACCAGGGCAAAATGCTCGCTACCGAGACCTACCGCCCTATCGAGACCTTCACGATCGTCGCGCTGATCTACTTCGCGGTTTCCTTTCCGGTCTCGCAGATCGTCGGATACCTGGAACGGCGGCGTGAAGTGATGGCGAGCTGAAGAGGAAAGATTCATGACGTACAATTTCGCCATCGTCCTCAAGTTTCAGCACGCATTGTTGCTCGGACTATGGATGACTATCCAACTGACTATCGTCTGTGTCGCGATCGGCTGCGTGCTCGGCTTCCTCCTGTCCCTTGCCAGGACTTCCAAGAACGCTGCGCTGCGTGGCGTTTCAGGAGTATATGTTGAGTTCTTCCGCGGCACACCCGTCCTCATTCAACTCTTTTGGGTTTTCTTCTGCCTGCCGCTGATTCTGGGCGCAGAGCTGTCGAATTTCGCCTCGGGAGTCATCGCCCTAAGTCTTTACATGGGGGCCATTACCTCCGAAACATTCAGGGCATCGCTTAAGTCTGTCGGCAGCGAGCAGATTGACGCCTGTGTCGCACTTGGCCTGTCCCCATGGGTCAGGACAACGAGTGTCATCCTGCCGCAAGCGGTGCTCCGCGCAGCGCCGACTCTGCTTTCAAACGTGGTTTCTCTTTTCAAAGAGTCAGCGCTTGTCTCGGCTGTCGGTATGGCCGACCTGATGTTCGTCGGCCAGAATATTTCAAACAACACCGCCCGGCCCGTCGAGGTCCTGACCGTCGTGGCGTTGATCTACTTCGTCATTGCGTTCCCGCTCACCCGGTTGGTCGCCGTGATCGAAAGACGCATCCTCACGCGGTTGGCTGTCTGAAGTAACAACTCAAAGCAAGGAGAAAGACAATGAAGCTCAGGGGAGTAATGCCCGCACTCGTCACGCCTTTCGATACCCACGGCAAGATCGATTTCGCGGCGTTCGAGAAGTTGCTGACCAAGCTCCGCGCCGATGGCGTGACGGGTTGGGTACCTTGCGGCTCGACCGGCGAATACAACGCCCTTACTGCCGACGAGCGCGCATCCGTCCTGAAATTCGTCAAAGACTTCGCGAACAAGGACGAGTTGCTCATCGCAGGCACCAATGCCGGATCGACCTGGGAAGTCATTGAGCACACACGAAGGGCACGTGAGATCGGCTACGACACCGTCCTGCTTTCCGCTCCGTTCTATGCAACACCGGCCCCGAACGAGCTGATCGCCCATTATCAGTCCGTTCTTGACGCGGTGGACGTCAACATCGTGCTTTACAACTATCCGCCGAAGGTGGGTGTGGAAGTGGGTCTCGAAGTCCTCGATGCCTTTGTCGGCAACCCGCGCATCCTCGGCATCAAGGAGTCTTCCGGCAACCTGCTGCGCCCGATCGAAATCCGCTCGCGCTACGGCGATCGCTACCAGGTCACCAACGGCTCCGACGACCAGACGCTGGACTTCTACCTGTGGGGTGCGACCTCCTGGATTTGCGGTCCCGCCAACTGCATGGCGAAGGCCTGCGTCGATCTCGTCAATACGATCGAAGCCGGCGATTGGCTGAAGGCCCGTGACAAAATGCAGGTCATTTTCAAAGCCATGGCGAGCCTCGAGAGCGGCAAGTTCGTGCAGAAAGTTAAATACGGCTGCGAAATGGCAGGCATCCCGGTCGGTGCAGGCCGCAAGCCGCTTCTCGAATTGACACCGGAAGAAAAGAAGTCGTTCGCCGAGGCGATGGCGCCCGTGATCAGTTGATTGACAGTGGCCGGGGACGACTGCGATCCGTCCCCGGGGCACTTCAGCGGCTTCTATCAGATGGGCATGGACCCGACCGACCCGTACCAAGAAGGGTTCATCGTTGCTGACACCTGGTTGCCGTCCCTCTGAGAGGGTTCTGAAAGGCTGCGAAAATGCAAATCGTTGAGAAACATCTGGTCATCGGTGCAGGCGTTATCGGCGTAACGATCGCCTATGAACTCCAGCGTCGTGGCAAGTCTGTGGTCATAGTCGACCGAGACGAACCGGGCCGAGGTGCGTCGTACGGGAACATGGCCTCGATCGCCGTCACCGAGTTCATGCCTGCGTCGCGTCCGGCTATCTGGCGGCAAATGCCCAAGTGGCTCCTCGATCCCGAAGGGCCAGTTCGCGTCCGGCCTTCATACCTGCCAAAGCTTGTCCCCTGGTTTATCCGGTTCCTCGCGGCGAGCAGGCCCTCGAAACTTCGGGAACTCGAAGCGCAGGGCGCCGCGCTGTCCGGCCGGGTCTATGAGGACCTGTTGCCGTTGCTGAGCGCGACGCGCATGTCGGACTTGCTCACCGAGGAAGGCTGCCTCGCGCTGTATGCCGACGAAAACGAGCTGACGGCGGACCGAGCGCACATTGAAATCCTGGAGCGCTTCGGGTTCGCCCATCGTCATCTCGACCGGGCGGAAATCCAGGCGCTGGAGCCAGCGATCAGCGATCGCATCTCACGCGCTGTCCTCTTCCCGGACAATAGGTCCATCCGCGACCCGTACAAGCTGGTCATGGGTATCCTCGGGAAATTCCAGGAACTCGGCGGCGAATTGGTGCGGGGCAATGTTGAAGCTTTCGAGTGGAACGCAGATCGGTTGACTGGTGTCCGGCTCACCGACGGCCGTGTTGTCGCAGTAGACACTATGACACTAGCGGTGGGAGCATTCTCCGCGCGCCTGTCGTCGACCATCGGCGAAACCATCCCGCTGGAAACGGAGCGCGGCTATCACACACAGATCATGTCGCCCGGAGTAAGCCTGAGACATTCGATTATTTGGCCCGCCAAGGCATTCATGGTGACACCCACCGCGGGTGGGCTTCGGGTGGGCGGTACTGTGGAAATGGCTGGGCTCGATGCGCCTCCCGACTATCGACGGGCCAAGATCACGACCAAACGCGCGAGGGAAGCACTCCCGGGCCTGCGGATCGATGGGACGACAGAATGGATGGGCCATCGGCCGGCGCTTCCAGACACTGTTCCCATGATCGGACCTTCCGCGAAGGTTTCAAACCTTTTCTACGCCATCGGTCACGGCCATCTCGGCCTGACTTATGCGGCCACGACCGCGCGCATTATCGGCGACTTGGTGACCGGTGCGCCTCCGCCGTTGGACGCGAAACCATACCGCGTCGACCGCTTCTGACGCCCAACGACTGGAAACGAGCCATGGGGCTGGTACATCAATGAATTGGAAAAACAGCCTCCACCTGCTCGAGGTCCACTGCCAGGGCGAGATAGGCAAGGTCATCGTCTCCGGCGCGCCGGAAATCCCGGGCGCGACCATGGCCGAGAAGATGGACCATATCAACAATGTCGATGACAGCCTCCGGCGGTTCGTGACCTTCGAGCCTCGGGCCAACGTCGCCATGTCGGTGAACCTTCTGGTCGATCCGACCCGCCCGGATGCCGAGGCGGGATTCATCGTCCTCCAGGCGGACCGCGCGCATCCCATGTCAGGAAGCAATTGCATATGCGTCGTCACGGCGCTTCTCGAAAGCGGTCGGATTGCAATGGTCGAACCTGAAACCGCTGTCAGGCTCGATACGCCAGCCGGTCTGATCACTGCCCGCGCTCGCTGCGAGAACGGTCGTTGCGTCGCGGTGAGCCTCGACAACGTACCGGCTTTCGTGGAAACGCTCGATCAATCGGTCTCGACGCCCAAGTGGGGAACAATCAAGGCCGATATCGCCTATGGCGGAGTCTACTACGCCATTGTCGATGTCGACCAGATCGGACTCGCGATCGCCCCGGAGAACGCGCGAGAACTCGCCGAAGTCGGGATTGAGATCAAGGCTCTACTGGCCGATCAAGTCTCGGTAAGGCACCCTGAAATCCCGTCCATTGACGAGATCGCCTACGTCATGTTCCGCGGCAAGGAGCCGGACGGCGCGGTCCGAACATGCACCACGCTCAAACCAGGGCGCGTCGACCGTTCGCCGTGTGGCACGGGCAGCTCGGCAAACTTGGCCGTCCTCCATGCGCGCGGTGAGGTCTCGGTCGGTGACACCAGACGTTCACGGTCGATCATCGGCGGTGAATTCTCAGCGGAGGCGATCGGCGAAACCGTCGTCGGCAATCGCAAGGCCGTCCTGCCGCGCATCACCGGGCAAGCCTGGGTGTATGGCAAGGAAGAGCTTCGGGTTGATGCCGCCGATCCGTTCATGAAGGGATTCGCGCTCTCCGACACCTGGGGACCACAGGTCGACGAACTGAAATGAGGAACTCATGACGATCGCAAAGCCGCTCGAAGGCATGAATGTATTGGTGACCGGAGCATCCGGCGGCCTTGGGTCGGCAATTGTCGAACGCCTCTCGGCTGAGGGTGCGACGCCGATCATCCACTTCGGTTGGAACAAGGCGGCGGCAGATGCGCTTCTCGACCGGGTCGAAGGACGCGGCCATGTCGTCCAGGGTGATCTGTCGCTGCTCGAAGGCCCCGAAGTACTGTGGAGGAAAGCCGTCAGCGCGGCGCGCAGGGTCCACGCAGTGGTCAATGCAGCCGGTATACGGACCGAAGTCAGCTTGGATGACAGTCTAACTGCCTGGCACAAGGCTTGGTACGACGAATTCCAGGTCAATCTATTCGCGGCCGCAGACCTCTGCCGCAGCGCCATACTGCATTTCAAGGAAAACGGCGGCGGGCGGATCGTCAACATTGCGAGCCGCGCCGGACAGCGAGGCTACTCAGCCGATGCCATGGCTTATGGCGCGACGAAAGCCGCCCTCGTCAATCTCACCAAATCGATCGCGCGCAGCTTTGGGCCGGATGGCGTGACCGCTATCGCAATCGCGCCCGGCTGGATACGGACCGACATGGCTGAGGATTTCATTGCCAAGCACGGCGAGGCAGCGGCCGTTGCGGATATCCCGATCGGGGCGATGGCGCGGCCGGAGGAAATCGCTGAATTGACCGCCTTCGCGCTGCGCCCGTCCCAGCGATCGCTCAACGGCGCGACACTGGACGCAAACGGCGGCAGCTACATCAGATAAAGGAAAACACCATGAAGCGTTTCGAAGGCAAGACGGCGATCGTCACTGGAGCAGGCGGCGGTATCGGCTCTGCGATTTCAAAGCGGCTCTCGAGCGAGGGAGCCCATGTGGTGGTCACCGACATGAACGGCGACCTTGCAAGCACTACGGTCGCGGAGATCGAAGCCGAGGGTGGCCAGGCTTCGGCTGTCGTGGCCGACATTTCGAGCGGCGAGTCCTGCCGAGAGCTTATCGCCGAGGTGATCGGCAAGCATGGCAAGCTCGATGTCCTTTGCAACAATGCCGGGGTCAACCGCCGCGGAAATATCCTTTCCATTACCGAAGATGATTGGCGGCTGAGCTTCGCTGTCAACATCGACGCGATGTTCCACCTCTCTAAAGCCGTGATTCCGCACATGATCGAGGCAGGCGGCGGTGCGATCGTAAACACCGCCTCGCAATGGGGGCTGTATCCTGCCCCTAACCATATTGCGTATAACGTAACCAAGGCGGCCGTCGCTTCGTTCACGCAGAATCTTGGCCGCGACTACGCGCCTAACAAGATCAGGGTCAACGCCGTCTGCCCGGGAGAAATCCACACGCCGATGCTGGAAGCCGGGGTAACGCGTTCTGGCCGAACCATCGCTGATCTTGATAAACTCGTTCCCTTCGGACGCATCGGAAAGCCGGAAGAAGTGGCGGCGCTTGTCGCCTTTCTCGCGTCCAGCGAGGCCGAGTTCATGTGTGGCTTGCTGATCGAAATCACAGGTGCGCAGGCTGTAGCATAGGGGGCGACGATGAAGCGCGATCCGAAGGAACTGACTCTTGGCTTTATCGGAACTGGCACGATCACCGAAGCCGTTGTCACCGGGTTGAGCAAGACAGAGTTTCGCAACACGAGGATCGTATTGTCTCCTCGAAGCGATAGCGTCGCCACGCGGCTCTCGGCGACATATGAAAATGTCGAGGTCGCTACCGACAACCAGGATGTCGTCGATAAAGCCGATCTTGTTTTCGTTGCGGTCCGGCTGCAGATTGTCGAGGAGGTCGTTCGCGCGTTGCGCTTTCGGCCGGGTCATCACGTCGTCAGCTTTGTCGCCGCGACACCGCTTCCCCGTCTTGCAGAGTGGATCGGTCAATCAGTGCGCTTGAGCCAGGCAATTCCTCTGCCATTCGTGGCCAATCTGCACGGCGCAACCGCAATTTTTCCTCCCGACGACGTTGCGGCGGCGATTTTTGCTCCACTCGGTACGGCCGTCCAGGTCGAGAGCAAAAGGCAGTATGATCTAATCGCCGCGGCAAGCTCGTTGATGGGCACGTATTTCGGCATCCTCGAGATCACGTCCAGTTGGATGGAAAAGCGAGGACTTCCGAGATCGGCCGCCGACGCATACCTGCGCGGACTTTTTGCTGGCCTGGGCGACGTCACCTCTTCACGCGATGACATCTGCTTCAAGGAGTTGATCGCGGATCACTCCACGGTGGGAGGAACCAACGAGCAGGTCTTCAGGCACTTTTCCAGCGATGGCGGAACTGACGCGGTAGTCAACGCCCTCGACGACGTTCTCGCGCGCATCGAAGGCGCGGCGACATCGTCAGTGGGATAACGCCTTCATCGGCGGTCGCAATGGCATCCGGGAGAGATGCCTCACTCTTAATAGAAAGCGTTTCATCTAAATGCTTGTATGTTCGAAAACTCACCCGAAACTTCGTCGAACCGAGGCGCAAGACGGCCTTGGCGCGTAATCTAGTCTACTTCATGGTCATGTCCATAATATGGGGGATGACCTGGGCGGCGGTGAAGTTCGGTTTGGAAGAGATGCCGCCTCTCTTTCTGGCGGCAATGCGATACCTGACGACAACGATCGTGCTGTTCGTCGTACTTAAACGAGGTCGTGGATTCTGGGTGAGGGGGCAAACCTTGCGACTCTTTACATCGGCCATCCTCATAAATGTCGGGACCTACGGTCTGATGTTCTGGGGTATGCAGAGCGTGCCGTCGGGCCTATCTGCAGTCGTCAACCTCGCTCTCATACCGATCATGCTCTTTTCACTGGCCGCATTCACTGGCGAAGAGCGTTTGACCTGGACACACGCGCTCGCGCTAATATTGGGCTGCATCGGTCTCGTTGGCCTGTTCTGGACAAGGCTTCACGAACAGGGAAGCAGCAGTGGAAATGGACTTGCCGCGATCGTTGTCGGGACGACGAGTTACTGCGTTGGCAGCGTGGTGGCGCGCCCGCTGACGCGTACAATGAAACCGCTCGAGTTGACACTGATCCAGGCGGCTATCGGCGGGCCAACTCTTTTGATCCTCTCCGTGATCGCAGAACCGATAGACCTGGCTACGCTCTCTGCAATCTTCTCGATCAAAGGTGCCGCCAGCATTGCCTTTCTGTCGCTCCTGGGCACCGTGGTCGCCTACACCATCTATCTCATTCTGCTGCGGGAATGGGGAACAGCACGTGCGGGACTTTATGCCTTTGTCTCGCCCGTGGTGGCGCTAGGACTTGGCGCGTGGCTTTTCGATGAAAGCATAGGACCGATCGAACTGGCCGGAGGATTGATGATGGCGGTTGCTGCAGCCATTGCATTCCGCAGGAGGCCTGAACCACAGCGAAGCTCTGCAGTTTGAAGACCACCAATGGAGCAAGTTTCGCCGCCGGTCAGGCAAGTGGCGCCCTTAGCCTTCTTCCGCAAACTTTCGTGTATCTTTGGCTTGCAGCGTAGGCCAGATCGCGGATTGATCGAAGTGAAACATTAGACCGTCGCGATCTTTGTGTCGACGTCGAGAACCACCAGGGTAACTGTTGCAATGACCTCAAACATTTTCCAGGCGATTGTCCAACGTCTGATCGAAGCGTCGACAAGCCGGTCCGCATTCAACTTCTTGCAGCTCGCGACCATCGGCCTCGATGGCTCCCCCAACCTTCGGACGATTGTTTTGCGACGTTTCGATCCCGCAGCAGGGGCATTGTCGTTTGTCACCGATATCCGATCTCCCAAAATTGAGCAGCTCCGCCGTGATCCTCGCGTCTCGCTCGTAGGCTTTGATCCTTCGGCATTGATACAGCTCCGTGTCGCTGGGCAAGCCACCGTCGTCTCCGACGACGGGATAAGACGCAACGTATGGCACTCGCTTAGGGGCAAAACCCTCATCCTATTCGACGCGCCGCTCGCCCCGGGCACGATGATCAACGACTCAGACGCCCCCTCTCATGACAAGGATGAGGACGATGCGCCTGCTGAGCCGTTCGACAGGTTCGCTTTGGTGACGGTGACGCTCTCCCATATGGAATGGCTCGATCTTTCATTGCCGCAAAATGAGCGATTTGCTTTCCAACGCCGTGGCGACGATTGGGTCGGTAACCGCCTGGCCCCTTGAGAGCGCGTCGTGTCTTAGGCTCCCACCTTGGCTGCCTCGCCCGGCAGTACCTGTTCGATCAGCCAGGTTTGAAACGCGGATGCGGTGGGGTTGAGGCCCTTTCCTTCTGGCAAGACGACGTAATAGTTCTGGTCCGTGGTCATCGTACGCGCAATAACGATCGACAGCTTACCGGATTGCAACTCTTCCTCGATCAAGTACCGTGGCAGCAGCGCGAAACCCATCCCCGCCACGGCGGCCTCGATGATCATGTTGAATTGATCGAAACGGCTTCCATGAAATGCGTTGACCCCTTGCTGGCCATCCATCTCGAGCCACTCGCTCCACAGCTTGGGCCTCGTCGCCAGATGCAACAGCGGCGCGCCGACAAAGTCGGAGGGAGCCTGGGCTGGCCACCGCGTCATAAGTGCGGGGCTTGCCACGGGCAGGATCGTCTCGCTGCAGAGGTAGGTGCAGTTTCCACGCGCCCAATTTGGTTGGCCATAATGTATCGCCACGTCAAAGCGGTCTACAGCGAAATCGAATGGCTCGGAGCGCGACGCAACATTGACGACGGTGCCCGGGTGGCGCTCAAGGAAAGCAGGCAGCCGTCGCATCAGCCATCGAGCCCCGAAGGTTGGAAGAGTGGCTACGGATAGGGCCTTTTTACCGTCCGCCGCTGCCATGGCACGTAAAACCATCTCCTCTGTCTGTCCCAGCACCTGAATGACTTCGGGTAGCAACGCCTGACCCGCAGGGGACAGAACCACTCGCTGCCGGATTCTTTCGAATAGCGAAACGCCGAGTTGGTCTTCCAAAGCGCGGATTTGTCTGCTCACCGCGCTTTGCGTGAGATTGAGTTCGGCTCCCGCCAAAGTGAAGTTTCCATGCCGGGCGGCGCATTCGAAAGCCTGCAAAACCGATAGATCAGGAATCATTGATCTGTTGAGCTTCATTCTTAACTCGCATCAACTCATTATGAATCATCGCGATACAACGCGCTTGAGGGTAGGTACGATGAAAATCGTGAATGATCTAGCCCAATTTGAAGCGAGATACGATAGCGATGACGAAAACCGAGTTTGTATCACCCGACGCTGTCCGGTCCAAGTTCTCAGCGGCCATGTCGGCCATGTACCGAGAAGAGGTTCCCGCCTACGGCACGTTGATGGGTCTCGTCACGAAAGTGAACGACGAAACGCTATCGGCCGATCCAGCGACGAAGGAGCGACTGGCTGCCACGGATACACTCAGCCGCATTTCCGAAGAGCGGCACGGCGCGATCCGGTTGGGAACCGCGGAGGAGCTGTCGACGATGCGGCGCGTCTTCGGGGTAATGGGCATGTATCCAGTCGGCTACTACGACCTCTCTACCGCGGGTGTTCCGGTTCACTCTACCGCGTTCAGGCCGGTGGGCGCCGCAAGTTTGAAGGTCAATCCTTTTCGGGTCTTCACCTCGCTGCTCCGTCTCGACCTCATCAAGGACGAGGGTCTCAGGAAGGAGGCTGCGGATGTTCTCTCAAAGCGGAAGATATTTACGGACGACGCTCTCGCGCTTGTCGAGCAGGCCGAGCGCGACGGCGGTCTGGATGGCCACGACGCCAAGCGCTTCGTGGCGGAAGTCCTTCACACCTTCAGATGGCACGACAAGGCGATCGTCAGCGCCGAAATGTACGAGCGGCTTCATGGCGCGCATCGGTTGGTCGCGGACGTCGTGTCCTTCAAGGGGCCGCATATCAACCACCTGACGCCGCGCACTCTGGATATCGACAAGGTCCAGGCTCGGATGCCTGAGGAGGGGATCACTCCGAAGGCCGTGATTGAAGGACCGCCGGCCCGGCGATGCCCCATCCTGCTGCGCCAGACCTCGTTTAAGGCGCTGGAAGAAGACGTTTCGTTTGAAGACGCAGACGGTAGCTGGCGGACGGGTTCCCACAGCGCGCGGTTCGGGGAGATCGAACAGAGAGGCGTCGCGCTCACCCCCAAAGGTCGAGCGCTGTATGACCGAATGCTGAATTTGACACGTGACCGCTGCAGACCAGCCGCGGATGGTTCCAACTCCTCCGAGTATGAGACGGCGCTGGCCGACGTTTTCAAGGCATTTCCCGACGACTGGAACTCGATGCGCAAGGAAGGCCTCGGCTACTTCGCATATTCGTTGACGGACGCCGGTAAGGCTCGTGGGGGCATCGAATTTGACCTCGAAGCCGCCCTTGAGGCTGGGTTGGTCCAATTCGACCCGGTTGTCTACGAAGATTTCCTTCCGGTCAGCGCAGCGGGCATTTTCCAGTCCAATCTCGGTGACGACGCTACGCAGGAATTTGTTGCAAGCCCAAACCAAAAAATGTTCGAACGCGATCTCGGGGTGACCGTTCTCGACGAATTCGCCCACTACATCGATATCGTTCGCGCTTCGATAAACGCGTGCGTCCGCGAAGATGGTGTCCAAGTCGCGGCGGCGGAGTAGCGCGCCATGTCCGACTCGATCCACATATCAGCGCTTCGCGGCCTCATCGGCGACCATGCGGTATTGACAGAGCCGGCCGATATGGCCCCATACGAGACTGGCGCGCGCTACGACAAGGGGCTCGCAGCATTCGTTGCTCGCCCGGGGTCGACGGAGCACCTATCGGCTGCCGTCGCATACTGCGTGCAACACGGCATCTGTCTCGTTCCCCAGTCCGGCAATACGGGCCTCGTGTCAGGTTCGACACCTGATGCCACGGGTGCACAGGGTGTTCTCAGCCTCGACCGACTGACGTCGATCTTCGAATTGGATCGCGCGAACCGGTCCGTGCGGGTGGCTGCGGGAATGCGGCTTTCCGACCTGAACGCCCGGCTGGAGGATGCTGGACTATGCTTTCCTATCGACCTCGGCGCGGACCCCCGTGTAGGTGGGATGGTTGCCACCAACACGGGTGGCTCTCGCTTCCTCCGCTACGGCGATGTCAGGCGCAACACCCTCGGACTCAAGGTTGTGCTTGCTGATGCGACCGGGACCGTACTCGATCTGACTTCCGATCTGAGGAAGAACAATACCGGCGTCGATCTGAAGCAGCTGTTCATCGGTACGTCCGGTTCCTATGGCGTGATAACGGAGTGCGTGCTGAACCTCGAACCGGTGCCGCAACAGACGGCCACTGCGCTTCTGGTCCCGGCTTCGCCGGAAAGCGTCTCGGATTTGTTGAACGCCATGGAAGCCGCGGTCGGAAGCTATCTATCGGCCTTCGAAGGGATGTCCGGCAACGCTGTCCGCGCAGCGCTCGATCACGTGCCGTCGCTCCGAAATCCCTTCCAGGGCGGTATCGTGCCTGACTTCGTGATCCTCGCGGAAATTTCGCGTTCAAACACCCCGCGCAAGGGCGAGCAAAGTCTCGACGAAGTTTTGGAAACTGTCTTGGAGGAAATATGGGAAGGCGAAGATCAGTTGCTCGCAGACGCGTTCGTCGGCCCGCCAGGTGAAATCTGGGCGATGCGTCACGCGCTTTCCGAAGGTGTGAAGCATAGGGGCCGGCTGGTGGCATTCGACCTTTCGTTCCGTCGTGGCGACGTCATGCGATTTTTAGACCGCATGAAGACAGAGCTGCCAGTCAAATTCCCGGATGTCACGATCTGCGATTTTGGCCATATCGGCGACGGCGGTGTCCATTTCAATCTCGTGGTTGCCAGGGACGATGCCCGTATGTCCGACGGGGCCTTCGAAAACAGTCTGCGGGCCTGGGTCTTCGACATCGCCGTCCAGCAGTTCGGTGGCAGCTTCAGCGCCGAGCACGCGATCGGACGGAAGAACCAAGCTTTCTATGATCGATACACGCCGCGCGAAATCCGCAAGCTGTCCGCGAGTCTGAGGAAAGTCACATCGCCGGGCGCGCTCGGATCAATGAAATTTTGAGAGTTGAGCCGCGGTCGCCGTGGTGAAGAAGAGAAAACAGGGAAACAACTATGACGAAGTCCGTAGACGTGAAGAATGAAACCGCGAGCCTTCTGGATAAGCTGGGTGTATCCCGCGAAGTCTGGACGGATGGCGACATGCCCACCTACAGCCCGGTGTCTGGCGAACAGGTAGGCGCTTTGAAGACCATATCTGCCTCCGACGCCAACAAGGCCATCCAAGCCGCACATGAGGCGTTCAGGACCTGGAGGCTCGTGCCCGCGCCGAAGCGCGGCGAGCTCGTCCGGCTTCTCGGGGAGGAATTGCGCGCAGCCAAGGATGACCTCGGCCGTCTCGTGTCGATCGAGGCGGGCAAGATCACATCGGAGGGTCTCGGCGAGGTCCAGGAAATGATTGACATCTGCGACTTCGCAGTCGGTCTTTCCAGACAGCTTTACGGCCTCACGATCGCGACCGAACGTCCGGGCCACCGCATGATGGAGACCTGGCATCCCCTCGGCGTCGTTGGCGTCATCTCGGCCTTCAACTTCCCGGTCGCCGTCTGGTCCTGGAATGCAGCGCTTGCGCTCGTCTGCGGTAACCCTGTAATCTGGAAGCCCTCCGAGAAGACGTCACTGACCGCGCTTGCCTCGCAGGCGATCCTCGAACGCGCTATCAGGCGCTTCGGAGACGCGCCGGCGAACCTCTCCCAGGTACTGATTGGCGACCGTTCCGTCGGCGAGGTCCTGGTCGACCATCCCAAGGTCGCGCTCGTCTCGGCCACTGGCTCCACCCGAATGGGCAAGGAAGTTGGCCCGCGAGTCGCTAAGCGCTTTGCCCGCTCCATCCTGGAACTCGGCGGCAACAACGCAGGCATCGTCTGCCCGTCAGCCGATCTCGACATGGCGCTGCGCGCGATCGCCTTCGGCGCGATGGGCACCGCAGGACAGCGCTGCACCACGCTCCGCCGTCTTTTCGTCCACGATAGCGTCTACGACCGGCTCGTCCCGCGTCTGACTAAGGCCTACCGGAGCGTCTCGGTCGGCAATCCGCTGGAAACATCGGCGCTGGTGGGCCCTCTCGTCGACAAGCTTGCGTTCGATAGCATGCAGAAAGCGCTGGCTTCCGCCAAGGCAGAGGGCGGGACGGTCGTTGGCGGCGAGCGCGTCAGTGAGGTGGGCAAGGACACCGCATATTATGTGAAGCCCGCGATCGTCGAAATGCCAAAGCAATCGGGGCCAGTCCTCGAGGAGACGTTCGCGCCGATACTCTATGTCATGAAATACACGGACTTCGATGCCGTGCTCGACGAACACAATGCCGTATCCGCCGGCCTGTCCTCGTCCATCTTCACTTTGAACATGCAGGAAGCCGAACGCTTCCTGTCGGTGGACGGCTCGGACTGCGGCATCGCGAACGTAAATATCGGTACATCCGGCGCCGAAATCGGCGGCGCGTTCGGTGGCGAGAAGGAGACGGGCGGAGGCCGCGAATCCGGCTCCGACGCCTGGAAGGCCTACATGCGCCGCTCCACCAACACCGTAAATTATTCTAAAGCGCTGCCGCTCGCGCAGGGCGTCTCTTTCGAAATCGAGTAACGTCCATGACAAGCCACACTAGAATAGTCGATCCCGCATTCAAGTCCGCGACTCGAATTGCCAACGTGGGTGTATCGAAAATCCTCGCCATAGGTGCACGGGCGGCAGCCTTGAAGCGGGAAGGTCGTCCGGTGATCATTCTCGGAGCGGGTGAGCCGGACTTCGACACTCCGGATAACGTGAAGGAGGCGGCGAAGGCTGCGATCGACCGTGGCGAGACCAAATACACTGCCTTAGATGGCTCGCCCGACCTGAAAAAGGCTGTGGCGGAGAAGTTCCAACGTGAGAACGGTGTCGACTACGCGCTCGACGAGATCACTGTGAGTACCGGTGCCAAACAGATTCTGTTCAACGCGTTCATGGCGACCATCGATCCGGGTGACGAAGTCATTATCCCAACACCCTACTGGACCTCCTACTCTGATATCGTCGAGGTCTGCGGCGGCGTCCCCGTGCTGGTCCCTTGTGAGGCGGACGCGGGGTTCAGGCTCAAGGCCGAACAGCTCCAGAATGCGATCACCCCGAAAACGCGCTGGCTGCTTCTCAACTCGCCCTCCAACCCTTCCGGTGCGGCATACAGCGCCTCCGATTACCGGCCTTTGATCGAGATTCTTGTTCGACATCCGCATGTCTGGCTCATGGTGGACGATATGTATGAGCACATTGTCTACGACGACTTCGAATTCGTGACCCCGGTCGCTCTGGAGCCCAAGCTGAAGGCGAGAACTCTCACGATCAACGGTGTGTCCAAAGCCTATGCGATGACCGGCTGGCGCATCGGCTACGCTGGTGGACCGAAGGCCCTGATCAAAGCCATGGCGGTGATTCAAAGCCAGGCTACGTCATGCCCGTCATCTGTCAGCCAAGCCGCCTCGGTGGAGGCTTTGAACGGGCCGCAGGTCTTTCTGAGGGAGCGCCGGGAAAGCTTCAAGGGGCGCCGCGACCTGGTCGTGTCGGCTCTCAATGAAATCGACGGCATACAGTGCCGGGTTCCCGAAGGCGCCTTCTATACGTTTGCGGGATGCGGCGGATTGATAGGCAGGGTCACGCCGGACGGGAAACGGATCGAAAGTGATACCGACTTCACTGACTACCTTCTTGAAACGGCGGACGTCGCGGTTGTGCCAGGGTCCGCCTTCGGTCTCTCGCCCTTTTTCCGTATCTCGTATGCGACCTCTGAAGCGGAGTTGCGAGAGGCCATGCGTCGCATCGCGGCCGCTTGCGCGAATCTTCGATAGAGGATGGCGCCTTCGTCGCCATCCTGAACACGAGCCGCTTTTCCGTGGAGGCAGAGACAGCCTTCATACCCTTGGCCTGTTTATCTGCCGCTCATCTTTCGAGGCTACGATGGTTACGCGGGCATGTAGGAACTTTGGAATGATCCAGACTCTGATATTCCGGACCTCAGAACTGCTGTCTACGTGCTCGCGATCAGGGAAGTAGCTCAAACATGCCGCATACTTGGTCTCTGAACCAGGCCGCCTGTAAGGCAAAACGAAAGCAATTTCCATGACCACACAGACCTCATCCATTCTTTGGCGCGCTAGCACGCGGGAGACCAACGATTCCAAGCCTATCGATGAAGACAAGTCGGTTGATCTCGTTGTGGTTGGGGGAGGTTTCACAGGCTTGTCGGCAGCCTTGGAAGCGGCTACCAGGGGCGCTTCGGTATGTGTTCTCGAAGGTGAAATAATCGGGCATGGGGGCTCCGGCCGCAATGTCGGCCTTGTGAACGCCGGCCTCTGGTTGCCACCGGACACTGTTGTCGGCCAAATGGGGGAAGCCGCTGGAAGGCGCCTGATTGACATTCTCGCCGACGCCCCTAGACGGGTCTTCGAGATCATCGACCGCGAAGCGATTGATTGCGAGGCCACCCGGCAGGGAACGCTGCACCTGGCGCATTCGAAATCAGGATTTCGCGACCTGCAGGAACGGTATCGACAGGGCAACAAGTTCGGCGCACCGCTTGAACTGCTGGACGCTGACGGGACGGCGCGACGGACGGGGACAGTTGCCTATCACGGCTCCCTTTTCGACCCGCGGGCTGGCACCATCCAACCATTCTCATATTGCCGCGGGTTGGCCCGGGCCGCTCAGGAGCGGGGCGCCAGCGTCCATCACAAATCTCCAGTAACGTCGATCACCAGAAACGCCGACCGTTGGATCGTTCAGGCGAAAGAACGCACGGTAACGGCGAAAGCTCTCGTGCTGGCGACCAACGCCTATCAGGCGGGCATCGAAAGTCCGTTTACGCCCCAGTACACCCCCGTCAGTTATTGCCAGTTCGCTACCGTCCCGATGCCGGAAGTCGCCAGACATGAAATCCTGACTGGGGGAGAAGGATGCTGGGACACCGCACTCGTCATGTCATCGTTCCGGATCGATAAGGCCGGAAGGATGATCCTCGGCGGGATCGGAAATACGGAGGGGCCAGGCGCTGCGGTCCACCGCTCCTGGGCGAGACGGAAGTTACGTGCAATCTTTCCGTCGATTGGCGACTTGCCCTTCGAACATATGTGGCGCGGTAGGATCGCGATGACCGATGACCATGTTCCGAAAATCGTCGCCTTTGGCCCAGACGCATATGCATGTTTCGGGTATTCCGGTCGAGGGATCGGTCCGGGGACGGTGTTCGGAGCGCAGGCTGCGATCGCCCTCCTCGAGGGTACGCCCGATGCACTGCCCATTGCGCCCATCGAGCGGTATTCCGAGCGGTTCAGTAGGGCTAAGACTGCGTATTACGAAACTGGTGCAACGGTCATTCATCTGACGGCCTGAGCGGCCAAATCACCGAAAGGAATATTCGATGTTGTTCTCGAGAAAAACCTTCGAAGACGTTGAGCGCGCACTCAATTCGAATAAGGTCAGAGTTGATCGATCTTTCTCGCTAATAGACAAATTCTCTCTTGTTGGACTTGCAGGTTTGATTGCATTTGCCCTGGCTAGACATTTGCCTTGATGGGTTTTCAGCGCGTTTGACTTTAATGCAAATAAGCAGCGAGCCCCTAGCATGGATGGCGCCTATCTGAGGCTTCCGGCCGGAGGCCCGACTGGACCACATTGCCGCCGACGTCCGTTCGAAATCCTGGATCCCAATATCCATCGGCCGCGAACTATTTTGCATCCGCCAAATAATTCCACAACCTTTCGGTTCCTGAGCGATGTCGGGAAAATGCACTTTACAAATCCGTAAGTTGACCCCGTCGGCCATCGGCCCCATATCCGGACTATGCCCCAGATATCTAAACTTCGGCGCATTCTGATCACCACCGCTCTGGTTGCCATTGCGCCTATTCTCGCGGGCGGATCGTACTTGGGCGTCGAACAACTGCGTGCAAACTTCCACGAAGTCGATCCCGGCTACTTGTACCGCTCCGGCCAGCTTACACCTGCGCAACTCCGGGACTATGCAAACCGCTTCGGCATTCGCTCCATCGTGAACCTTCGGGGACGGTCGGAGAAAGCCGACTGGTACAAAGGCGAGGTCGCCGAGGCGAAGGCTCTGGGCATAACGCACGTCGACTTCAAGATGTCTGCGACGAAGGAGTTGCCTCTGAACAAGGCTGACGAACTCGAGAAAATCCTTAGAGAAGTTCCCAAGCCCGTTCTCATTCATTGCCAGGCAGGCGCTGATCGCAGCGGTCTCGCCTCCGCGATCTTCATGCAGCGCATCCGCGGGGCGGGCATAGAGAAGGCCGAGGGGCAGATTTCCCTGTACTACGGCCATTTCAGCATCCCGGTCGTCTCGCAGGCTTATCCTATGGATGAGACATGGGAGAAACTCGAGGACATTTACAGTGCCCGCGAGCGCGAGGCTCGACTGTGACGCCGCGAAAGATTTGGGCGGCCACGCAAGAGAAAATCACGTTGCTGGAACCTATGGTCGTTGTCGCTTTCCTTGCCGTTTCGGTGAGCGGATTTGTCTTCCTGCGCTTAGCTAGCGAAATTTCGGAACGCGAGACGAGGGCGTTCGACACTGCGATCCTCCGAGCGTTGCGAGAACCGCAAGACCTGGCCGTCCCCATTGGGCCTGCGTGGCTTATGAAGGCGTTTACCGACTTGACCAGTCTTGGAGGCGTGACCGTCCTATCGATCATTACCACGCTTTCGGTGATATTCTTGTTTCTTGTTAGACGAAGGATCACTGCGATCTTCCTTATGCTTTCAGTGCTCGGCGGCTGGGTGCTCAGCAACGGCTTGAAACTGGGATTTTCCCGACCGCGTCCCGAGATCGTGCCGCACCTTGTGGAAGTACACGACCTCAGTTTCCCAAGTGGTCATGCAATGCTCTCTGCAGTGGCCTATCTCACCCTGGGATTGTTGTTGGCTCAGACCCAGAAGTCCCGTGTCCTGCGCTGCTACTTCGTGGGCATCGCAATCTTCCTGACGGTCCTTGTCGGTGTCAGTCGCGTCTATCTCGGCGTCCATTTTCCTACCGACGTTTTAGGCGGATGGTGTGCTGGTGCAGCCTGGGCGTGTTTGTGCTGGTTGATAGCACGGCGATTGATCCCGGAGGTAGAGCGCGCAGCTTCTCAAGGTTAGCTGAGTGGCAGGGTTACTTCGACTTTCAGACCAGGTCGGTTGTCCGCAAGCTCTACTTGACCGTCGTGCAGATCGACGATCGCGTGCACCAGGCTCAAACCAAGACCGCTCCCGGCGGTCGTGCGGCTCTTGTCGAGGCGGTACAATCTTCGGAACACTTTGTGCCGCTCATCCTCTGGAATTCCGGGACCATCGTCGGCAATCGATGCTACAGCCTGTGGGCCTTGCTTCTCGATGGCGAGAGTAATCACCGTGCCCTTTGGGCAGTGGCGTATCGCGTTCTCAACAAGATTGACGAACATCTGGGTGAGCAGCTCCCGGTCGCCGTCTATCGAAGAAGAGTTGCCTCTATCAATCCGGTCGGCGAGCGTCATCCCGGCATCCTCGGCGACGCCTGCGTAGATTTCACTGACATCGGCCAGGATTTGTGTCAGGTCCAAGGTCTGAAACCGTGTCTTGCGAGCTCCGGCTTCTATCTGGGATATCCTGAGCAGGGCCTCGAAGGTGGCGTTGATTTGGTCCACTTCATCCCGGGCGTTTTGCAGGCTCTGGGCCACGTCTTGTCCGTTTTCACTTTCCTCCACAGCGTCCTCGATGTGCATCTTCAAGCGATTCAACGGTGTCTTGAGTTCATGGGCCATATCCGAGCTCACTTGGCGCATCGTCTCGACGAGCGTCGACAATCGTTCAAGCGCCTCGTTGATCTGGAGTGAAACGACATCGATATCGTCGTAGCTGCCGTGTATCGGCACGCGCGTGTCGAGACGCCCGTGTGAAACGGAGGTCATCGCGCTCGCAATCCCGTCGAGCCGACGCTGGGCCTTTGCCGCGACGTATACGCCGCCCGCCACTGCGAGCAGTGCTACGAGCAATGTGGCCCAGATGAAGCTGCGGAAAGCGATGTCCTCCAGGCGGTCCGTTTCGTTGAAACTTTCGGCGATGATCAAACGGTACTCGCCCGCCGGTCCGGCGATCACCCTGTAGTCGCCGCTGAAGTTAAAGCCTAGAGTTCGCGCGCGGGCGGTCGACAATCCGTCCGGCACCGAATTGGGAAGGGCGTTCCCGGCGATCATTGTCCCCGCGGAATCGAAGAGCGCGAATACTCGTTCGCGCGGCTTGTTCAAGCGCGCATAGGTGCCGACGGTTGCGGTCAGGTCCTCCAGGTCATTCGTGTCGTAGGAGGAGGCGATCACCGTGTGGAGTTCGCGCATCGAGCGGTCGAGATTGTCAAGCAATTCTTTCTTGAACAGCTGGTATGTGATGACTCCCGCCAGAAGAAAGGCTGCGACGAAAATGCAGGCGAACGTCACCGCGAGGCGAAACGGCGTGGATCGCCAAACGCTACTGAGGGACATGCAGGGTATATCCTGTGTTCTTTATCGTGTGCAGCAATGGAACGCCGAACGGCTTGTCGATTTTCGTACGCAGGCGGCTGATGTGGGTCTCCACGACGCTGGTCTTGGGATCGAAATGGAAGTCCCAAACAAGCTCAAGGAGCATGGCGCGGGTCATGATGCGGCCCTCCGCCCTCATGAGCACTTCGAGCAACGTGAATTCGCGAGGTTGGAGTTCGATCACCTGTCCGGCCCGGGTCGCTTTCCGTTTTACAAGGTCGAGTTCTAGGTCGCAGACTTTTAGGACGGTTTTTTGATCAGACGCGGGTAGCCGGCGGGCGAGGGCGTTGACCCGCGCTATCAATTCCGCGAACGCAAACGGCTTGACGAGGTAGTCATCCCCACCCGCATCGAGGCCCTCCACGCGGTCGTCGATTCCACCGATAGAGGTAAGGAATATCGCCGGCGCGTCGATGTTGGCGGCCCGGATCGCGGTCACGAACGAAAGGCCGTCGAGGCCGGGGACCATCCTGTCGACGATGAAGACGTCGTAGCTTTCCGAGTTCGCTTTTCGGAGAGCTTCCTGGCCGTTGTCGCTTACATCGCAAGCATGCCCAGCCTGAGCAAAGCCCTTGGTAACATGTTCCGCGATTTTCCGGTCGTCTTCGATCAGAAGGATTTTCATTGGGCCCTTTCAAGTCGTCGGCAGAGAACCACTAGGCTATGCACCTGAGAAACTCTAACCGAGGCTGGGCAGCACCTCAACCAGTGGCATTGAGCTGAGCGAACAACCATGCAGGTTCGGGCGATGCCGGTTAATCGAAACGGCCTCCGCCTGGTTGGTCCGTAGGTGGCTCCCAAGCCGATGCTTGGGAGCCCCGCAAGACAAGACAACTACTTCAGTATTTTCACGGACGACGCAACGTTCTGGCCGTGCTTGGTCGAATAAGTTATCGAGACCTTGCTTCCAGGCTTGAAGTCCTCTGCTTCGCTGCCTTCCGATAGGACATAAGAGCTGCCGTCAGTTAGCCGGATAGCGTCACGTGCCTTGTCGATGCTCTTTACTACGCCGGACATGGTGGCAGCGCTTGCGTCGAATGCGGTGAGGGCGACGGCGGCCGCAGCTGCCAATACGATTGCCTTGGGCATTTTCATTCTCCTTGGTTTCCCCGACAACGCGTGGGGACGCGGAATTGGTCGGTCTGAAAATCGACACCAAGGTGTTCGCCAATTTACAGATAAGACAACTTCCGGATCAAAACGTGCCGATGCAAGTACTGATGATTTGATCGCGCGCCATCATTCCGGGGTGTACTAGCCACCTTGAGCATTTTAGAATTTTTTCCGATATCAACGCTTTAATCGCGATCTTGCATCTTCAAGTCCGGGCATTGCTCCGCGAGCGAACGCCAAAACGCTTCCATACGGATACGTAAGTTTCCTCGGGCCTTACAAATTCGTAAGTTCGAAGACAGGTTTCCGTATAACTCGACTTCTACCTTGTCGTCGTTCGCCGCACCTCGAAGGTCGCGGTGGCTGCGAACGACGAATGGAGGCCTTTTATGGGCGTGTTTTCTGAAATCTCAATACGCGTCATCTCCGTCACGGCGTTGGTGGCCGCCGTAGCGACGCCGCCACTTGCACCATTCACCATGGCCGCAACCGCCCATGCAGAGAGCGCGGTGCCCGCCGAAAAGAATCCGCCCGGTGATATCCCCGACACCCAGGTGTTCATTGACTATACCTCGAAGCTCGGCTTCACCATGAAGGTGCCAGAAGGATGGGCTCGTTCCGACAAGCCGGACGGAGCCAGCTTCGTCGACAAGCTCGACGGCGTCGTCCTGACGGCAGCCGCCGTCGAGCAGAGGCCCGACGTCGCGACGGCGAAATCCCAATACGTCGAGAACCTCAAGGCGTCCGGGCGCGCCATCAAGGTTAGCGCGGTGAAGTCGGTGAAACTTCCATCTGGGGAGGCGATCCGGATCGTCTACACCTCGAACTCCGAACCGAACGCGGTGACGAACAAACAGGTGCGGTTGGAGAACGAACGCTACCTTTTTTATCGCGACGGCAAGCTTGTGACGCTGGAGCTCTATGCACCAAAAGGCGCGGACAACGTCGACCAGTGGCTGCTTATGTCGCGCTCGTTTTCATGGAAATGAGCGATGCTCCTGGAGGTGAACGAGCTCTATCGCTTCTACCATATCGAAGATGAGGAAACGGCGGCCTTGCGCGGTGTCAGCCTCGAAGTCGAGGCCGGAGAACTCGTCGCGCTCGTCGGGCCGTCAGGAAGCGGAAAGTCGACGTTGCTGAACTGTATCGCTGGCCTAGACGAGCCTGACGGAGGATTCGTCGACATCAAGGGCGAGCGTATGACGCGCAGGTCGGAGAAGGCTCGGGCGCGGCTACGGGCGCTTCATCTCGGCATGATGATGCAGTCCGGCAATCTATTTTTTCACCTGTCGGTGACAGAGAACATTCGCCTTCGCATGATGCTGGCGGACAGGCGGGATGAATCCCGCATCCGCAGTCTGTTGTCGACTGTTGGCTTGGCACACCGTGGCGACAACTATCCGACGCAGCTCTCCGGCGGAGAGACCGCGCGCGCAGGTCTGGCGGTGGCGTTGGCCGCGGAGCCGTCCGTCCTCATTGCCGACGAGCCCACCGCCGAGGTGGACAAACATACCGAGGCGATGCTCGTCGAACTCTTCGAAACGAGGAAAGCGGCAGGGTTTGCGAGCCTGATCGCCACACACAGCGAACAGCTCGCGCGGACAGCCGATCGCATCATCCGCCTTAGAGACGGCAGGACGGACAATGACTGAGAAACTTGTAGATGCCTACCATCTGGCAAAGGTTTACCACTTGCCCGATGGTGAAACCGTCGAGGTGTTGCGTGACGCGACTTGCAGCGTGATGCCTGGTGACCGGATCGCCGTCGAGGGGCCTTCGGGAAGCGGAAAATCGACGCTGCTCACAATTCTCGGAGGCCTGGTGTCGCCGAGTGCAGGGGAGATCAATTGGCCAGCCCTTGGAAAGCGCACTGATCTGCAACCGATGCAGATTGCCTTCGTTTTTCAGTCACCGAGTTTATTCCCGCCCCTTACCGTGCTCCAGAACGTCAGTCTCCCACTGCTTTTAGCTGGGCGGTCAACGAATGCGACGGCGCGGGCAGAGCGCCTGCTCGACGTGTTGGGACTCGCGGGCCTATCGAGCAAGCTTCCCGAGGAGCTTTCCGGAGGCCAGGCCCAGAGAGTGGCGATGGCGCGAGCTCTGGTCGTGCGTCCAAAGCTGCTGATTGCAGACGAGCCGACGGGACAGCTCGACACGCGCACCGCAATGGTGCTCTTGGACGTGGTTCTGGACCAACTCGCTGAGACCTATTCCGCGCTCATTCTTGCGACCCATGATGGACAGGTGTCACGGCGGATGCGCAAACGCTGGAGCATGGAGCGCGGGCGAGTTTCGACGGCCGGGGAGGGAGGCGGATGATCGCACTTTGGCTCTCCGGCATTCTTCGACGGCGAACAGCAAGAGTCGCGGGCCTTTGCGCGGGGATCGCGCTCACTGTTGCGATGCTGTCCACGCTAGCCTTCTTCTTGTCTGAAAGCGGAGCGTCGATGACAGAGCGCGCGATCTCCGACGTGCCGATCGACTGGCAGGTCGAGGCCGTTCCAGGGGCGGACCAAAACGCTTTGATTGACGCAATCAAACGAGCTGCTCCGGTGAAGATCATCCACCAAGTCAAATACGCGCAGTCGGACGGATTCGAAGCCCGCACCGCGGACACGACGCAACAGACTGGGCCTGGAAAGGTCATCGCCTTCGATGCGAACTATGCGGTCGACTTTCCGAAAGAACTGAGATGGCTGGCTGGAAAGCGTTCGGGTGTTTTGATCGCCCAGCAGACAGCCGCGAACCTTCATGTCGGTCCCGGCGACAATGTGTCGATCAAGCGCTTGGGGTTGCCGCCAGTGGAAGTGAAGATCGACGGTGTCGTCGATCTACCCGATGCCGACGCACTGTTTCAGGGTGTGGGGCTACCGCCGCAGGCGGCCCCGCAAGCTCCTCCGGACAATGTCGTGATCCTGCCGATCTCCAACTGGCATGAAGCGTTTGATGCGCAGCAAGCCAAACGACCAGACACAACGCGCACCCAGTTCCATGTCAGGCTGGTGCACGATGGCCTGCCATCTGATCCCACCAAGGCATACACAGTCGTCGCAGGCCAATCGCGCAACCTCGAAGCTCGCGTCGCCGGGCAGGCGCTGGTCTCCACCAACTTGGGTGCGCGGCTGGACACAGTGAGAAGCGACGCGCTCTATGCCACGGTGCTGTTTCTTTTCCTCGGAATTCCAGGCGTCGCCCTTGCGCTTGTCCTAACCGTATCGTTGGCCAACGCGGGGGCAGGGGCGCGAATGCAGGAGCAGTCCCTGCTGCGCATCCATGGCGCGTCGGATCGGAAGTCGCTGATGCTGCTGCAGTCCGAGCCGTTCGCGATCGGGATCGTTTCAACACTATTGGGATTCTTCGTTTCGATCGCGTTCTCATCGCATTCGGGCGCTCTTGCGGATACGTCCTCTCTGTTATTCGCGGCGCTCGCCGCCGTCTTGGGTGGGGCTGTTGCCATGCTGGCCATTGCTGTCTCGGCCTTCCGAGCGTCGAGGGCCACTACGGTGGTAGGCGCTCGCCAGGCCGTCGGCAGAAGCCATGTCCCGTTGTGGCAATCGCTGTGCGTAGATTTGGTTATGCTGGCCTGCGCCGGACTGCTGTTCTGGCAGTCCGCAAGTACTGGTTACGAAATCGTGCTTGCACCAGAAGGCGTGCCTGCGGCGTCGGTCGACTACAACGCTTTCCTTTCGCCGGCGTTGTTCTCGATGGGATTTGGTCTCCTGATCTTCCGGCTCTGTCGCTATTTCATTTCGACTTCTAATCCACTCTTCGAGACCGTCCTTCGGCCGATTTCCGGCACCCTCGCCGGAGCGGTCGCAGCTTCTATTGCTTTTCAACAGCTGCGGATCAGTCGGGGAATTGTAATGACGGCGCTTGCCGTCGCCTTCGTGACCTCCACCGCGATCTTCAACGTCACCTATGAGGGGCAGACGCGAGTGGACGCGGAATTGACCAACGGAGCGGACGTCACTGTGTTCGGGACCACCGCCCATCCGGCGGGCGGCAAGCTCGAAACGGTCAAGAACGTGCCAGGCGTTGAGGCAGCAAGGACGATGCAGCATCGGTTCGCCTACGTCGGCTCCGATCTCCAGGACCTCTATGGCATCGATCCGCGATCGATCGGGGCAGCGACTACCCTGTCGGACGCCTATTTCAGGGGCGGAACAACCTCGGAAATCCTGGCAAAGCTTGCAGCGACGCCAAACGGCGTGCTTGTTTCCGAGGAGACCGTCAGCGATTTCCAACTACTGGAAGGCGACACAATCAACCTCAGGCTCGTGAGCGCCAAGGACAACCAGTATCACGCGGTGCCCTTCAAATTCATCGGGGTCGCACGCGAGTTTCCGACCGCACCTCGGGACTCCTTTCTTGTCGCCAACGCGGACTATGTATCCAAGATGTCGGAGTCTACCGCCGCCGAGTATGTTCTGGTGCGCGCATCAAGTGACCCCGGTATGCTGTCGAAAGCCATAGCGACTGCGCTCGGCCCGACCTCAGGTCTTGACGTCAAAAACATCGGCGACGCCTCGCATATCATTGGAACAAGCCTGACTGCCGTGAACGTCGGCAAGTTGGCAGTCATTGAGCTCTTCTTCGGAGCGGTCATGGCCGTCGCCGCAGGGGGACTGATGGTGGGACTGGGCTTCATAGACCGCAGACGCAACTACGCTGTGCTGACATTGATCGGCGCGAAGCCGCGTCAGCTGGCGGGATTCTTGTGGTCGGAAGGAGTCTTAGTCCTCGTCGGTGGAATCGTCTTCGGGGTGATCTCTGGCGTCACCACGGCGTGGATGCTGGTCAAGCTGCTCACTGGAGTCTTCGATCCTCCACCCGAGACGATCTCGGTGCCGTGGGGATACTTGGCCTCAGTTTATGTCATGATAGCAGGATCGGTGTTGGTTGCGATTGCGTTTGCCAGCCGTAGGGCACGGGTCGGAGCATATGAGACGCTGAGAGACCTTTGAATACGACCGCCGACATCAACAACCACGTATGCTGTCAGTGGCTGGGGCCATTGCGGCCGTGGTGTTCCTCGGGTTGCTGCGGGCGTTGTCACGCGATTGAAAGTGGCTATTGGATCGTCAGCTTTGCGCCCGCAAGTCGGACACTGAGTGGAGCACGGTGGTATCCCAGAAGCCGACATGCACGGATGTCGCCGAGCTGCAGGTTTGCGCCAGAATCGGACATTGCTGATCCAATAACAACCCGTACCGCTTGCGGTGCTGTCGTGGCGCAGCTTAGAACTTCACCGCGCAGGTTTCGCGCTTGGCATTAAGTGTCTTCTCGAGGAGGGGATCGCTCATGGCAAATCCTGAAAGCACTATTTTATCGTCTAACGACCTAGTAATGGTATCCACCGACGCCTTTGAGAGCGTCGATCCCTACGACATCATCCAATCGAACATTTCCGTCATAAATGAGCTGTTCAGCGAGCATCTAAAGCCAGAGGAAGTTAGCCGCGCGGCGCTCACCAGTTACTACGTCGACTTCTATCTCGCGCAAGTAAATAATGGCGGTTTCTCGCAATTCGTTTTCAATTCGGATTGGAATGAAGAGATCGTCAACCTCGTCAGACAAGGGCTGCGCGAAATGGGCGCATCTCGTCACAGCGCTCTATTTGAGGAAGGGGCGGCGGCCGTCAGAGCGCTTGGCGAGGAGAGGCTAATCACATATCTCGGTAGCGATTATTGGAGCGAGAATATTGTGCGAAATAGCCTCGATACAATTGATGACCGTTTCTACGCTCTCGGAGAGTCGGAAGACTTGGTCAAGCTCAACGCGATATGGTTGAAGCGCCAGCCGAACCTGCTAGTGCTGTCGATCGACAAACTGTGGAAGGAAGTGGACCACCGATCCTCTGCTGCGCCGGATCGCGCCAAACGTATGGAGAGGGCACTTCAAGCTCAGCCGCGATATATTAAAGCGATCCGCGAGCTCTGCGAGAAGAGCGGGCAAAAACTCGATCAGGTGACGGCCGGTGCGATGGATTTGTTTTATGACGGAAAGGTGGTGCGACAACTCACGCCGGAAGAGCTTGAGGGGCGAGGCAACATCGAATTACAGACAGTCTGGTATTTTATCACCGACAAGGGTCTGCATTTAATGGCGGAAGTTGATGGCAAGGCCGCGATGTTCGACAACGAAACCAAGACGAGGATCGCAGAGATTGACATTTCTAGCGAGCTATAGATTTTTATCGGCACGTCCAAGTGAACAGGGGTCCCAATTCGGGGGGGCGCTAAGGGCCAAGAGCTGACATGACCTCACGGCAGCTTCGCGCCAAAACCGGTCATCGGACGATGATGGCTGCTCCGATTAAATCATCGGCCGCAAGTCCCTCTCGCGCCAAATTTGGATACTCCTCTAAGTTGGCTTTCCGCCGCCCCTACGTTTCGGCTAGTATCTCTCCAACACTATCCCGCGCGAAGAGGATCGCGTGGAGGGAGGGGCCTTGGATTCTTTACAATCCCTTCGCCGAGCCGTTTCACCCGCCAATCCCTTTCTTCGGCGGGATGACGTGTGTGCGCCAGAGAGTATAAGGGCCCAGCTCAGCCGCATCCTTGACAGCCACGACTTCGACGCGACCGCGCGAACGCGCAACTTCCTGACTTATGTTGTTGAAGAAACGATTGCAGGCCGTGCCGAGCGCATCAAGGCTTATGCTATCGCGACAATCGTGTTCGGGCGGGACGCCACATTTGACGCCCACTCCGATCCCGTAGTCCGCATCGAGGCCGGGCATCTTCGCCGTGCATTGGACCGCTACTACCTCACGGCCGGTGTATCGGATGCGATCGTCATCTCCGTCCCGAAGGGCAGTTATGTCCCGAATTTCGAAACACGGGAACTGCCGAGATTAACCGCTCCAGCCGAAAAGCCACCTTCCTGGCGGCGCATGCTTCCAATCGCACTTTTTTCACTGACGCTCGTTGCGGCCTTGTCATGGCTGCTTGTCGAGTGGATGGGTAGCAACCGGCTTCCCAAGGCTCCCGCCATCCCACATTTGCTGGTGAAACCCTTCGACGACCTGACCAATGCGGGAAATTCGCGGGCGATAGCGGTCGGCTTGACGCGAGAAATCATTGGTCAAATTGCGAAGTTCAAGGACATCGTGGCCATCGAGGGCGACGCACCTCTCGGCACGACGGTGCCCACCGATGACCAGCGCTATATCCTGGCCGGTGATGTAGAGATGGCCGATAATCAGTTCCGGCTCCGCGCCCGCGTCATCAACGGCATCGATAACTCGGTGATCTGGGCGAAAAGCTACGACGGCGACCTGAAGGCCTCCAAACTGATTGCGGTCGAGGGCGAGATAGCTCGCCAGGTCGCCACAACCCTTGCCCAACCCTATGGTATAATTTTTCAAGCAGACACGTCTCAACAGCCGCGCAATGCGCCGGACGACTGGCAGGCTTATGCCTGCACACTGTCCTACTACGCCTATCGCGCCAGCCTCGACGCCAAGACCCATCCGATCGTCCGGAAATGTCTGGAAGATGCTGTCCAACGCTTTCCGACCTATGCAAGCGCCTGGGCGCTCCTCTCTCAAACCTATGTCGACGAGATTCGTTTTCGCTATCCTGTCGATCCCTCGTCATCCCCGGCTTCGATCGACAGAGCTCTCGCCGCTGCGCGCAGAGCTGTAGAACTCGATCCTGAAAATATTCGAGCGTTACAGTCCGAGATGTTCGCCTTGTACTTCCATGGCGATGTTGAGGCTGCCCTGAAGGTCGGGGAACTAGCCTTGAGTATCAATCCCAATGATACCGAACTGGTGGGCGAATATGGCTACCGGCTTGCACTCTCCGGCAATTGGTCGCGAGGTTGTGCGATGGTCGATGAGACCCGTCGACGAAATCCCGGTCCGCTGGCATACTATGAATCCGCCCTTGCACTTTGCAGCTACTTCCGCGGTGATTTTCGCGAGGCCGCCATGTGGATCGCAAAGACACCTACGCAGGCAAACCCCAACTATCACCTGATTGCCGCGGCGATCTTCGCCGAGAGCGGCCAAACCCGTGACATGGTTCGCGAGCGAGAATGGCTGGTGACCAATGCACCAAAGCTGGTTGCGAACCTCCGATCGGAAATAGCCGTGCGCGTCGTTCGGCCCACCGATGTCGAGCGATTGCTTTCTTCGTTGCAGAAGGCAGGCGTGGCGCAGCCGAGCGACGACCACCCGTTGGCCAACAGGCTGATGACCACCGAACCTTAGGCCTTCGGCAGGTCAGGGCACCTCTGCACAAAAAGACCTAAGAACGAACCGCTCCTCGCACGGCACCCCTATTCGGTCAGGGCCCCGACTTGCTCGCTGAACAGCATCGAATTCAGGCGTTCTAAACCGAGCGCGCGTGCCAGATTTCTGAAAGCGAAGAAGGGAATGAGGCTGAAGAAAAGGATCACGGAGACGCATACAATTCCAGCAATTCCGCCTCCGCCTATATTGGGGATGCTCGCGGAAGCCGGTTCGCCCCAGGCGATACTCACGACTTTTTCCTCGACAACGTGGAACAGGATAAACAGGATCGAAAAAATGAGAGAATTGTACAGGATCGGGTAGATCAATGGTCGATTGTCCAGCCATCGCCCCAAGTTCATATCTTCAATGATCAGCATTACCTTTGCGAGTATAAAGGCATTGAACACTGCAAAGCCATGGGACAAAAAATCGATCTTGTGCTGATGGAGGATGATCCGCTCATTCAGAACAAAGAGGCCGAACAAGACCCAGAGATAAAGAAACAACGCCAAAAAGTGCTTCGCTTCGGCGACCGCTCGGTCGCGGAGGTGCCTCGCGCGATGCTCAGGCGAACCGCCTTGGTTCGCGGCGCTGATTCCGTCCGGCAGTTCAGGGGTCAACTTTCGTCATCACTCGTTCCCGGCTTGTTTGAACGGACGATCCGCTAGTTCCTCGGCAAGAATTGGAACCGCGAGGTTGCAGGCCTGCACGCCTTGCGCCACGCAAAGCTTCAGGACCTCCATGATTTCCTCGATCGTCGCCCCAAGCTTCAGTGCCGCCCGGATATGGCGGCGTGTGCCGGGCGCATACATGTGCGTGAAGGATGCATCGAATGCGATGCTGATGAGTTCCGTTTCCTTCGGCGTGAATATGCCGCTGCCATAGATCCCGGCGCCCGCTGCCATGAACTGATCGGTCCACTTGGGATCGAGTTCGAAGAAGGGGTTCCAGGCTTCATTCCACTGACCGATCTCCTTCATCCTGTCGCAGGCTGGCGTGGCCGCCGAAGCACGTGGCGCCGTGGTCTTCTCCGACGACTTGGCTTCCTCGAGCAGGATCGGTGCTCCAAGGCTGCAGGAATGAATTGACATGACCGACGCCATTTTGATGATGGTCAGGATCTCGTCGCGCGTCGCACCCTGATCAAGGGCCGCCCGGATATGACGGCGAGAGCCTTCCGGGTTGAGGTTGGTGCAGGCCACGTTGATTGCGACGGCGATCAACTCGACCAGTCTCGGGGTAAGAACCTTGTTCGCCCAAGCATTCGTGCTCATCGCCTCGCATGCGCCGGCCCAGGCTGCATCCCAATCTTCAAGCCGGGCGATTGCGTCGGGTTCCCATGGACCCAGCTTACCGTCATCCTTAACTTCCTGTCTCATTGCCACAACCTTCAATCTGGTTCCGGGGAAGGAAAGGCGAGCGGGTCGGGCTGCCAAACCGCGAACATATTTCCTGACGGATCGGCGAGAACTGCAACCCATGCAGTTCGCGGAACCGCGGTCTTGGGCCGCACCACCTCCGCGCCCATTCGCTGGGCAAGGGCGAGCGAATCGTCGATTGACTCGACATCCACGAATTGCAGCCAGCCTTTTGGATCGGAACGGGGCCGGTAGGTTAGCCCACCGCCCACACTGCTTGTGTCGGTCGGATCCAGGTGAATGCGCCAATAGTCCAGGCCTTCCGCCTGTTCAGTCCCCCAACCGAAGAGGGCGCTGTAGAACTCGGCGAGCTTGCTCGGTTCGTCGCCATAGATTTCAAAGTGCGTTATCCGGCCAGCCACGATTTCTCTCCCGCGTTCGTCCTGGAACTGGCGACCCGCACCGGAGCGCAGGTCACCCGTGATAAGGCGCATAGGCCGTTGTCGGCTTTACTTCCTCGCTGCCATCAGGGCGGCTTGGGCGGCCCGGACCGGCTCCGGTGCGATCATGCATGCGGCGATCGGATGCGAGTCGCCACCAAGGACAGCGGGCTTGATCTTCCCGTCGGTTGGCCAGGTGAGGAAGCCCGGATTGAACTCGGTGGGGTTGGGCGGCATGCCGTTGTTCTGCAACGTCTCTTCGACGCTGTTGTACCAGGTGCCGACCTTCATGATCTTGCGCGCCTCTTCGGCGGTCGCCACTTTGCGGCCAAACTCCTTGCAGAGACGCACTACTCCCTGGATTTGCTCCACCGTGGTCTTGCGCTTGCCATCCGCGCCCCACAGATTGTCCTCGTTGCCGACGCGTATGTGCTGGCCGAGCACGAGGGACATCGCCGAGATGGAAATCAGACCTCTCATGCTGGACCAGAATGTGTTGACCGATCCTTGCGGTATACGTTCAAGAAAATGCATCAGATCGAATGGATTTCGGCCGAGGGTTCCACCGCCATACGCGCAGAGCGCCATGTTCAGCGGCCCCATGTAAATACCTGCGCGGACCAGCCGCTCAATAATCTCCCACTGGTGAACATGAGCGGGAACAAAGTAAGGCTGGATGTCATTCTTCCTAAGCCGCTTGAGATGTTCGACGTAAAAGGCAGGCGTTGAATCCACCACCATGCCGGACCAGGCCTCAAGCACCTTGGGATCGTCCATGTGCGTTCCCTTGATATCCTCCTTGGAGAACATCGAAGCAATATCCCACAGCGTGGTGCCGGTCGTGACCGTCACATACTCCGGTTTGGGGTCTATTTCCGTGAGCATATGGCGGGTGTCGTAGTCGAGCCACTTTGCCTTGGCGTCATCCGTGTGCGGCGCGAACGAGATCGACCCGCCGACCTGGATGATCATATCCGGGACGGCTTCCTTCACCCGCTTCATCAGGTAATTGTAGTCGTCGAAGTTCGTTGACCCCATGCCGGTGGCCGGGTTGCGAACGTGGAAGTGCAGCATGGTGGCGCCGGCGTTGTAACAGTCCACCGCAGCCTGGACCTGCTCGTCCCAGGTAAGAGGAATGTCGCTCGCGTCGCCTGGCAACCATGCCGGACCGTAGGGCGCGGCCGTAATGATGAGCGGCGCCATTTTTTCAGGCAGTATCGAGTCGTCGGTATAGTACATGTGCATTCCTCCCTGTGGGTTACAGCAACGAAGAACTTGATCCGACCGATGGCGCGTATGAGCCCTTGAGTTGCACGATCATCCGTGCCTTGGTCACCTGCGGCTTTTCAGATCACCAGCCCAGCCAATCCGGATCACGTTGGCTTCCCTCAACGCCCTTGCAATCTCGCCCACCAGGCGGTCGATCGAAGCCGTCCACTCAGCAATCCTGGCCTCGCGAACATCCAGCGGCAGCGCTTCGGCCGCCAGCAACGCCGACTCCGCCTCAGCAAGCTCCTCGCACATGTCATAAAAATCGCCGTCGCCGACTAAGAGCTGCTGGATGGTCCGGCGCTCGGCTGGGAACCGCCGCAACGCGGCGCCTTCGCCAGTTTTTCTCTGCTCTTCCTCTGACATCGCGCCGCTTCCGTTATCAGGTCGGCAGTTTTCGAAGAGCAGTGTACTTGGGATGACACAGATCCTGCGTAGTTTACGCAGGTAACACGGGGGTAGCGTCCATTGACGAACGCGCAAGCCTTCAATGGCGCTGCAAAGTCCGTTGTGACTTTTCCGCCCTCAGCAGCCATCCACCGCGGCAATAGTTGAGGTCACACCGCGAGATGCTATTTCCGATCTGACGTCGATATATGAGCGAGGGCGGTCGGTTTTTTGATCGAGCATGATGACTGCTTAGGGCCAAGAGCTGCCATGACCTCTCGGCTGCTCTGCGCCAGAAGTGGACGTTGTGCCTTGCCCAGAATCCCTTGTCCTCCTGGTCTTACTGTTAGGGCATATCAGAACGCTCCGGTTTCCTACGGACAGGGCAGACGCTGATTCCGATGATGTCGTCAAATAGCGACCTGATATTCACGCACATTCGCTGAGCGCGGATCAAACAAGCCTCTTCTCTTTCGCTAGTCCGCCCCGTCTTCTTTTGCCCGCTCGATAAATTTCCCGGCAACCGCCTTGCCAAGTGCGGCACCGGCCCGATTGTCCATTTCATAGTGGATGCCGGCCCAGATGCGGGAATCGCCCGCCTCCTTGCCGACAGTGCGGATGAACTCCGCGTGGTCGGGGAACAGGTAGGCAAGCACCTCGGATCGGGCAGTGGACAATGTGGAGTGGTTCGACGGATAACTGGGATGGGCCGGCACTGCGAACAGGGGAGTGATGCTCGGGTCAAGCATGTTGGGCCGCAGATACCAATAAGCGTATTTCCCATCGTTGCTTGCGATGAATGCGTCGTAGTAGGCGGCTGCGAGCATCGCATAAGTCCGTGCGGCGCGCGGCGCGTTCGAATCCGTCTTGTCCTCGAACATCCACCTGCTCGCATAGTCATACCAACTGGTATACAGACCGGCCGGGCTTTGCCAGTAGAACGCTTTGTAATTGCTGGGGAATTTTCGATCAAACTGCTTGACCGCATCCGCGTCTGCCGTCACGGCCGCAGACTTGCAGTCAGGCGGAGCGGGTGGTCTGAATTCATCAGCGGCGTCAAGTAGGATCGGCTTCCAGTTTGGCATGGTTACATTGGCCGGTTTGTCTCCGACCCATTTGCACGGCCCGGTCGGCACCGTGCCGGTCCAAACGGCATCGGAGCCGTCGACCTTTGCCCGCGCAATCACTCGCTCTGCTACGCGCCGCCCCAGTTCCAGGCCGGCGGAAGAGTCGCTTGGGAACTGGACACCGGCAAGGACACGTGACTGTGCGGCTTCTTCGGCCATCGCTTTGAACGACAAGGCCTCGTCCGGAAAAAAGTAGGCAAGAACAGTCGCGGCGGCTCCGGCCGCCGCCGCGTGTTCAGATGGATAAGAGGGACTGCGAGGCGTAGGCAGCACAGTCAGCAGTGTCGCATCCATCTCGCCCGGGCGGGGGCGATTGTAGAAGTATTTTGACTCCCAAGCCGCGACGGTGGCGTCGTAGACCGCCATCGTCAAATAGGTGTAGATGCGATGGGCATTGGGGATCGTCTGGTTTGCGAGGAGACGGTTGTTGACCACGTCAAGCCATCGATAGCCGGGCGAGCCGGCGTCCCAGAACGTGATCTTGACGGCGACCTGCGCATCTTTCTTTGCGACAAGTTCGCGGACCTGCTCCAACTCGGCTGCGGAATCATCCGGTGGGGGCAGGACTCGGAAGTCTTTGCCGAGCTGATTACCCACGTCTTCCACGTTCCAGCATTTGGCTCTATCTGATCCGATTGGGCGAGAGCGAAGTTCCCTGACAAAAGGATTAGCGCGCAGGCCCTGCTAAAGCCTCTAAGCATGTCGAACTCCCATAGCTGTTTCCCGGCCCAAAGACGGAAGGTTTCCTGCTTTGACGGTCCCTCCATTGTTATATATTAGATTTATCTGATTTTATCACGACGCACTGCCAAGTGAAAGGATCAAAAATGAGAGCACGAAGCAGACAAACGCGTTAGCTGCGACGTCATATCTTTTGCCACACAAAAGCGATCACCCGCGTTCGAGAGTGACATGCTACCGGCGCGAACAACCATCCGAGGTCCGCTTCGGGCCAAGCGCTGCCATGACCTCACGGCTGTTCTGCGCCAAAAGCCGCCGTCCCACGTCCCGCGCTATTTATCAGCGGGTGATTTCCCTGGGCGAGGCGTGTAAATTGGCAACCTTCAAGACGAATGGAGGATATGCCGATGCCCCGCTTTCTTGCCGTCTACACCATGAAGCCCGAGGACGTGGCGTCCTTTCGAAGCCTGCCCAAAGCCGAGCAGGATGCTATCGATGCCGCCGGCGTAAAAAAGTGGGCAGCGTGGGAAGAAAGAAATGCTTCGTCCATCCTTGATCGTGGTGGAATGGTTGGCAAGACGACACGCGTGACCAAGGAGGGCGTTGTCAATGCGGTGAATTCGTTCTGCGGCTACTTGGTGATCGAAGCGGAGAACGCAGATGCTGCTGCCCGATTGTTCGAAGACCACCCGCACATCACCGTTTTTCCGGGCGACGGGGTGGATGTAATGCCTTTTGTGACGTGATCGCTTTGCACGGGCGTTCCGCCATCGGACACACTGCCAGGCGTGGCAGCGAGGTGGGGTCGGTGCCGGTTTCGGGGAGACGAAAGTAGTCTCCGTGTCACGCAAACCCTGGCTTCGGGATTTTGCGTTGTGGCACGGCTTTTCGCCAATCGCCACCAATTGGCTGCAACGCGCTCTGCAACTTTTTGAATCAATATTTCTCGCCGAGATATCGAAACAATGTCTGTTTCCAGGCTTCGTCGCGGGTGATCTCGAGAATCGCCACGTCGAGCGACTTGCGGAAAGGCGCACCGCGCGGCATCGCGATGCCATAGCCCTGTGCGTCAAATAGGGGATCGAGCACCTGAATCGAGCGGGCAAATTGTTGTCCAGCCATCCAGGTGAGCAAAGGCTTGTCATAGACAAATGCATCAATCTTGCCGGTGTCGAGTGCTTTCAGGCCGTCTTGCAGCGTCTTGAAGTCATTGTGCTTCAGACGCTCGCTGTCGAGAAAACCGATGGAGGCCGAACCCGCCACCGCACCCACGCGCACCATTGGCAAGTCGTCGGCGCTGTTGACCAGACCGCGCATCTGGCGGGTCGTCAACGCCGAGGTGACGCTCGCGGTGAACACCGCGATGGTGATGATCGACACCACCATCCAGACGATTGCAAGTATACGTCCCGGTAATGTCTTGGGACCTCGATAGCCCGTGCTTGCCTGCGTCATTGCCTCGGCAGACCACCAGATGCTGGCTCCGAGGCCGGTTGCCGCGCCCCCGCCGAAATCCTCGTTGTGCTTGCGCTCGAAGAGCCAGATCAGAAAACCAACCAGCAATGAAATGCCGATAAGCGCTGCAGCCGCCTGCAGGAAACCAAAGGACACCATGGTTCGGCCGATCTCGCGCCAGAGCGAAATGCTATTGTTCGATACGGCGATACCAAGTCCGGTATTGTAAAACGGCTGGGTGAAATCGACCTTGCGTTCGCGCTCGGCGGTGATCGTGATCGCGGCAATTGAAAGGTCGTATCTGCCCCTTGCCGTCGCTGCTATCAGACTCTGCACGTCGGGTTCTTGTTCGAAGCGGAACTTGAGATGCAGCCTTTCAGCAATCCTGCGCCAGAGTTCGATGGATATGCCTGTCCATTCCCCGTCGCTATCCTTCATTGCAAAAGGCGGTGCTTCCTTTGTGCCGACGACGAGCTCCCGATGGGGAAAATCGGGCTCGACCGGTTGGACAACCCCGCTCGGCTCCTGCGCAGTCGCCCTCTGGCCGCACGGCATCAGCCAGACAACACCGACCGCCAGCAGGATAAGGATGCATCGGGACACTGCGCGCTCCTCGTTTTTTTACAAAAAATCTCGGGAGAGACTCGATGTCAAGTTATGATCATGCAGGTGATGATGACCGGTCATCAACAACGGCCAATTGCTTTTTCTATCAATCCGTTTGTTCGACTGGCATCTGTTCGCCAAATAGATGCAATCATGCACCCGCCTGATTGGGATCCGGATGTTCTGGAAGCGCAAACGCTTCCAGAAAGCTCTTTCCGCTGACGATCGTGTCACGCAACGAATATCGATTGAGGACATCGATGAATGCCTGATTGGCCTGGCGAAAGAAATCCTTCGCCCTGCAGATTGCTGTGACCCTGCAGCAATTGGTCGTCTTGTCAAAGCATTCGACGATATGCATGTTCGGCTCCAGCTTGAGCACGATATCTCCAAGCCGCATGGAAGCAGGCTTGTCTGCCAGCCGGATACCGCCGCCCTTTCCCTTGGTGCTTTCGATGAAGCCGAGCTTTGACAGCCGGTGTGCCACTTTCACCAGGTGATTGCGGGAAATTCCGTAGTGATCGGCGATCTCGCGCACCGAACATTGCCGCTCGGGCTGGGCCGCCAGATACATCAGTATGCGCAGACCGTAGTCTGTAAAGGTCGTTAGCTGCATTCCCCGAATCTTCTTTTTGCCTCTTGCCAAAGCAGAGGACGGTGCATATTTTTTAATATGCATTCAACATGCATATTATGGAGTTGCAATGCTGAGCCCGAGACGATCGCCATCGTGAAGTCCACCGCCCCCGTCCTCGCCGAACATGGCGAGCTTCTGACACGCCATTTCTACACGCGCATGTTAATAAAGCAGTCACATTTCAACTAATCTTGTTCCATGAGGTCAGATATGTCAGCTGGGAGTGTTTTGGAGCAACTTGGTGGCGAGCAAGCCCTGAGAGAACTTGTCACTCGATTCTACGATTTGATCGAAACTGATCCTCGTGGCGCTAATATTCTTCGGTTGCATTTTCGTGGACATGGTCTGAACCATGTTCGCCAAGAGCAGTTCGATTTCCTGTCAGGGTTTCTGGGTGGGAGGCGCTACTATCTTGAAAATCACGGAAATATGGACTGGAGATTGATGCATGCACATGTGCCGATCCGCGAGAAGGATGCCGAGGACTGGCTGGAACTGATGGATCAGGCCATAGTCGATGGTGGTCATTCCGGTCCGCATGTCGAAACGATGCGAGCGGCTTTCCGACGTATTGCGTATCTTCTCGTAAACGAACTTCCCGAATGAGCCTTCCAGCAGACCACCGATCTCAGCTACGGATGGATTCGAACCGCGCGCTTCCTCCGCAAGTATGCTTATTCGTTATATATCTTGATGGGAAATCGCCGACCAAAGGCGAACAAGTCGAGGGTTTTTGGGCCACGCTTTCCTACCCATAACGACGGCTGCCGTTTACATTTTTGCCGACGATTTCCCTGATGATCGTCAGGGTTTCGCGGGCCGCTTCTTTGGGCGACAGCGCCGTATCGGCGACGTTGCTGACGAGTTTCGTCATATCGTGGTCGATCTTTTTGTCCGTCCATTGCCTGCCCTTGGCGACGGTGATGTAGACCGAATAGGCGTGGTGCATGGTGCCGGGGCGCTCGCCGATGATGTGGAGTATGCCTCTGAGGCTGTTGGGGTCTGCATTTTCGAACAGCACCTCACCAATTCGATAACCGGCCCGCACGCGTCCGCCGCTGACCATGATGTTCTGATCGCCCATCGTAACGCCGGCGTCTGCGAGGAGTCGGCGCATCTCCTCCAGGAACGGAACGAGGTGTCCCTCATCCATGATGGCTTTTGCGTTCAGACCGTCTGAGATGACAATCTGGCCCTTCGGCAGGTCGCTTCCCCAGGCATCCCTGACTTTCTCAATTGCAGCGAGGGCTTCCGGGCTCAATGCTTCGCCTGTTGTCGGATGGGCTATGTAATCGTTGCGATCCTTAGACAGAGTACGCACCGGCACGACATTGGGAACGGCGGCGATGAAATCAGGCGTGAGTTCGGCCCAAAGAGATTGCTTTGCGTCGTCGTACAGCCCCTTTACCTTCGTTGCGAGAGGTCGGTTGAGGTCCCAGATCTTTTCGCCGTGCCCTGTGGCGAGATCGACGCCTCTCGCTTCCACCTCGCGCATCTTCTGCCGGCCTTCCGCGTAGATCGCATCCCTGGACCTCGCGTCATGCTTCGCGAGGCGGTACTGAAAGTATACCCACAGGGGATCACCATAGTTTGCGGTATAGCTGCCGTCGTCACCGACAATGCCGATTTTCCTGTAGAAATTCCACATCGCGTCGTTGACCTTGAAGCCGAACTTGTCCCTCAACCGCACATGATCCTGGAACGACGTGGTGAGATAGCTCAACATGGGATCGTTCTTGGTCGGCAGTGCAATGAGATATGCGGGATTGGCCGGCATAATCTGTTCCTGGCACCAATCGAGATCGTCGAGGCTGACGGTCATGTGCAGGGTGGTGCAGACGTCCAGGCCGATCGTTAGCCCGTGAAGCTTGCCCATGACCAGGTCTTCAAGGCAGCATCTGACGAGTTGTTCACGGCTTTTGAACACCTCCGGCCCGATGAAGCCGGCAACATCGTTGACATGAAGCCAGGCCCCCTTTGGCTGCACCTTCGCAAGTTCGATTCCGACTGCCCTGCTGAAACCGTATTTTCGGGACTCGAGCACCATCATGTCGACGCCGTTGGCTGTCCCGTTGGTGAACTCGGAACCTTGCCCGGTTTCAAAGTAGAGGCCGTATCGTTCCCCGGCCTTCGCATGCGCATATTTGAGGATTTTTTCGTTCGTAATATCGAAAATCTTGTTGCAGTCATCAGTTCCGGCGAGGCTTTGGAACATCGTGGAAACTGTGCCCGGGAAATTCTCGTTCACCTCGGTCTGGACATCGATGTGGGCAAGTACGCACCAGGGGATCACGTCGCCAAGCTCGAACGTATCGACGATGTCCTTCAGCGCACGTTCAACCTCCACGACGCTGGCCACAGTGCTGTCAACCGGATTGGTGCCGATGACGATATCGCCGGTCGCGAAGGAGAACGCATCGAACACCTGCCAAGCGACGTCGTCGGGATGGTCCGTCGGAGAATTCGGCTGGATCCGCGCGCCCATATATCCCTTGGCCCCCATCTGGGTGCCCGGCATCACATTGAAAAGTTTTTGACTGAGCAGGGTCAGTTCCTCGTTGCTCATCAGTTTCGGGACACAGCCGATCGTATCGCTGGTGAGGCCGTTCATCACGGCCTTGATATTTTCCTCCGGTTCGGCCAGCAGGAATTCCTTCAGTCTTCCCATCGTCCAGTCTTTGACCTTTTCGTACTGGGCATGGTCCGTTGTCTGCCAGATCAGCCTTTGCAAGTCGTCCTCAAACAGGGGGCGCTCGTAGAGGTCCTTGATCTTCGTGTTGGCCAGAAGAGCGCGGGCATTGCGCCGCGTCGTCTCGTCTCCAGCAACCACGCCGATGGCTTGATCTCCCTCCTTGAAATCATTGGCAGCGCCAATCACCTGCTGGTAGGCGCTCTGATCAAGCTTGCCTTTGATCCTGCTGATATAGGCAAAAACATCCTCGCCCGGATTCACCTCCTCGATCGCAAATTTCCCTCCATCGGGAGCTGCCCTCCCATGGCTAGAACTTGCGACGGTGGCGGCAGCCGTGCCAGCCAAGACCAGGAGGTCCCTTCGGGATATCCCATGATGCAAATCGGAGAATAAGCCCTTGGTCATGGACGTTCCTTCCCTCCACGAATACGAATTCGGCGAGCGACATGCCGATGAGGCGACGCTCGCGCCCACAGTGGACAAGCCCATGGGGCTTGGTGCAGCGCAGACGGATAGCGGCGCCGAGCATTTGGAGCCGCACGAAATTCCCGATCCATCCCGTCCGGATCAGCGGTTTTCGTGGACTATTGGAGCTTCACCACGACACGACCGTCGATCTTAAAACGTTTTACCGACCTGCCGGCTTTTGCGACGTAGCCGACACCTTCATGGCCGGGAATAAAGGGGGGAGTGGGTTTTACAGGCCAGTCGCCCCGGGCCGCATGCAAATCGGTGTGACACACTCCCGTTGCCGCGAAGCGAACAAGGATCGGGTCATCCGCCGGATAGGGGATCGGCATATCCTCGATCGTCAGAGGTCTTCCGAGTTCGCGGACAACGGCTGCTTTCATCGATTGTGACATTTGTCATGCTCCTTGTCTCTTCAAGTGAACTCAGACAAAAATGAGGTTATCGACAATGCTGCCGTTGTGATCGACATCGGTTACGCCGTTGAGCCGGATCACGTCTCCATCGCCGTTCAGCGTGAGTTGCCAGACTCCGTGCACGAGATTCTCGCCAAAGATGCTCCCCTTCGCATGAGGGAGGTCGATCACGTCTACCTGCTGCCGCCGGTAGTCGTCTATTTCGGTGACCTCGAATACACCGTCATGGAGATTTTTGAAGCTGAACGTGTCTGCTCCAAGTCCACCGGCAAATTGAGCGTTTCCAGTTCCACCGACCAGCAGATCGCCGCCACGCCCACCGAACAGGCTGTCCCTGCCATCGCCGCCACGCAACGTGTCATTACCGTCATGACCGTGCTCGGTGTCGTTGCCCGCTCGACCTCTGATCTCATCACCGCCGGAATAACCAATGAGACTGTCATTGCCGGCCCGTCCATTGATGGAAATGCCGACCAGTTGCTCATACTCCCCGTCCGACGTCGTCGTCAGAAGCTCTCCGACACCCGCAATATAGAATTTATGCTCGATTTGACCGGGACTGAGCGGTGAAAATTCCTTGGTCTTGAGCGCATGATGCGACATGCCGTAGATGGTGAAGACATTTGCATCCAGACTGAGCACCTTCGCCGCATCCTCTGCGATGCCTTTTGCATTTTCCTGATGGTAGACATCGCCTATATGAGGTCTTGCCTCCATGATAATGCCCGGTTTGGCGCCGTCGACCCCAGCGCGCCACGATCCTACGGTCCCAATCGGGACTGGGTTACCTGGCTCGTATTGCGTGGTATCCTCGCCGAAATACCAAACGTTTCCCCGCTTATCTTGTGCGTAGTAGTCGAATGTGTCTTCTTCCAACTGACCGTTGACGAAGGCGACATCATGCACAACGACGCACCTTACCCCGTCGATGACAGCCGTCTTGTGGGTTACCATCGTATTGGTGGTCGTGCCGAGACCCATATCCGCATAGTGGAACGTGGTTCCCTCTTTCAGGATCATGTAGGGATTGTCTATCGTCGTCGTGAAATTCTTCGGGTTGATTGCGCCGCCGAAGGCGGTTGACTGAGCGAGCGGCAAGTCGCCGATGTCTGGCGCGCTATTGAGGTTCCGCTTGGTCATGACCCGATCCTCCCTGTAGCCACCTGTTTTCGTCGTGAGACATCCGAATTGATGTTCTGAATGCCCGCATCGCCAGCGTGATCCAACAATGAGGTTTTTCCGTGCCAGCTGGGAATGTCGCCCGCCATACCTTGTTGGGGTCAGGACAAGAGCGATGGGGTGGTTGCCATCCCCTAACGGCATCGCAACGTGCCAAGATGATGTGGTGTTGGCCGCAGGACGGAAAGGTGAGGGATACGATGATCGGTGTCAACGGCGGAGTAAAATCAGGCCACTGGGCGGCATAAAAGTCGGCATCGATTTCCCTTGCTCAGGGGCCGGCCAAGGCACGCGTTCTGACAGACTATCGGGAGCATGAAAGGGCGCTGTAGGGTCGACAAGGGGGGAATGAAAGAGGGATGCCACAAATCAGCTGGGGCGAATGATGACAGCCGTTCGTGATCAGTCCTCTAGCAATCCGAACGCCTTCTTCATTGCTGCCGTGGTAGCCTGCAATATGGCGGGGCTTCCACCATAAGTCCTGCTCTGCTACCAGAGCATCACCCACGAGTGGGATATATCGCTCTGATGCTCTGGTCTTTACTCGCCTCTCTACGTGCCAGGTGACACGCATGTTGGGGGGAGGCCGCCCAAGGTAACATCCTCCACCCTCAGTCCTGTTATCTCTGCCAACCGCGCCCCGGTTCCCTCCAGAAGCCGCAAGACAAGGCATAGATCGCCATTGGACTTGGCAAGGACATTCGCCCGAGTGTTGTCCAATAGCTAAGCCGGGAACGGATCGCGCTTCTCAAAATCCTCACCAAGGCCAGCGATGTCGCGCTTCTTGAACGGGTTGTTGCATATGAGTTCGAACTCGGTGATGGCATGGTTGATGATGGCCTTGACGATGTTCAGTTCCCGCTTGACCGAGGCCGGTGTGAGACTACCCAATTCCAGCATGTAGTTACGAACCTTGCGAGCGTCTTCCCGCTTGAACTGATCCAATCGCGGAGACTGTCCAAGGGCCGTCTTCAATCGCTTGGTCACCCGGTCCACGCGCTGGGTGTTCTTCTTCACCTCCAACGCACTGCCAGTGATCTTATTCGCGATGTAGAGCTTGACTGCATCATCGAACGTAGGGACGGGTTTTGCCGGGGCCTTAGTCTTCTGAGCCTTGATGAGGAATGCATCTGACTTGTCTGTGATGACAGGCCTATGCCACCCTCGTTCGCCATGTGATCAGCGGGCGGTTGAACCGAACCCCGGTCGTCTCAGCGCTCCGCCAGGGGAAGCTTTACCTCCGCCCGCAGACCCGGCAAGTTGTCCTTCATGACAGCGACGCCACCATGCAATTCAGCGATGGCTCGGACAAGGCTGAGACCCAATCCGCTTCCGGTCGTGGTGCGGCTCTTGTCGAGGCGATATAGTCGTCTGAACACCTTGTCCCGTTCACTGGCTGGAATTCCATGACCGCCATCGCAGACGGTGGCGATCGCGTACTGGTCACCGACCACCAAGCCCATCTCGATTTTGGTCCCGGATGGACAATGGCGGATCGCATTCTCTACGAGGTTGACAAACATCTGCGTCAACAACTCGCGGTCGCCTTGGACGATCGAGTTCGACGACGGATTGATTGGTGCTTCTAGGCATTGGCCGTTGTCCTCGGCGACATCGGCGTAGATTTCGGCGACCGAAAGCATGATGTCGGCAAGATCGACTTCGCGGAAACGGGTCTTTCTGGCTCCTGCCTCGATCTGGGAGATTCGCAACAACGCCTCGAAGGTCGCGTTGATCTGGAAGACCTCATCAAGTGCATCCAGCAGGGCGGCCCCGCACGTCTCTCCCCGCTCTTCGCGGGTCACAGCGCCTTCGATCTGCATCTTGAGGCGGTTGAGCGGGGTTTTCAGCTCGTGTGCAATGTCGGCGCTGACCTGGCGCATCGTCTCGACCAGCACGGAAAGCCGTCCAAGCGCCTGGTTGATCTGTCGCGAGACGACGTCGATATCGTCGCCATTTCCATGCAGAGGAACCCGCACCTCGAGGTCACCGTGTGAAACCGCGTTCATCGCGCTGGCTATACCATCCAGCCGCTGCTGTGCCTTGGTAGCCAGGATCACTCCGCCGACCACCGCACCCGCGATGACAAGAATTGAAGCCCACACAAAACTTATGAAGGCGATCTCCTCAAGCCTGTCGGTTTCGTTGAGGCTCTGGCCAACTACCAGCCTTTTGTCTCCGATTGGGCCCGCCATCACACGGAAGTCGATGTCTCCGCCCAGTCCGATATCCTCCGATGACACGTCGGAAATCCCATAAGGAATGTTCGCCATCGAGAAATTCCCGGCGATTTTCGTGCCATCGGCGTCGATCACCGAGAATATGCGTTCATCGGCCTTGCTCAGATTGGAATAGGTGTCAACGGTGGAGATGAGGTCTTCGAGGTCGTTGGGCGAATAGGTCGACGCCACGACCGTATGAATTTCTCGGATTGAATCATCGAGTTCCTGAAGCAGTTCGCGTTTCAGAAAGAGATACGTGATGAATCCCGTGATCACGAAAGCCGCAACGAATACACATCCGAACGTGATCGCCAGGCGGAACGGTGTTGAACGCCAAAGCTCAACGCGGAGCATGCAGGCTGTATCCCGTGTTCCGGATCGTGTGCAGGAGGGGAATGTTGAATGGCTTGTCTACTTTTGAGCGCAAGCGGCTGATGTGCGTCTCGACGACGCTTGTCTTAGGGTCGAAATGAAACTCCCAGACAAGTTCGAGCAACATCGTGCGGGTCAGCACCCTGCCTTCGCTGCGCATCAAGATCTCGAGCAGAGTGAATTCACGCGGCTGCAGTTCGATCACTTGGTCGCCGCGCTTTACCTGCCGCTTGACGAGGTCCATCTCAAGATCGGCCACCCGCAGGACCGTCTTCTGTTCGAGCACGGGCGGCCGACGGGCAAGCGCGTTGACGCGCGCCACCAGCTCAGAGAACGCGAAAGGCTTCACCAGATAGTCGTCCGCTCCGGCCTCGAGACCCTCGACGCGATCGTCGACGCCGCCAATCGCTGTCAGGAAAATTGCCGGGGTCTTTATGCGAGCCGCGCGCACGGCCTTGATCAACGAAAGGCCGTCCAAGCCGGGTAGCATCCTGTCTACGATGAGTACGTCATAGGGTTCGCGTGTGGCCTGATATAGTCCGTCGCGCCCGTCATCCATGACATCGCAGCCATGCCCCGCCTCTTCGAAACCGCGGGTGACGTAGTCTGCGATCTTGCGGTCGTCCTCGATCAATAGAATGCGCATTGCTGTTGCTGGCGTCCTCGTGGCTGATCGAACGGGGCAAGAATGCGAAGTTCGGACATCCTTGCGACGTCGCGCCCATTTCACAGGCTCTGCAAGAAGCCGCATCGAGCCGTTCACAAACCTTAGGTAGGCCTTAAACACAGTGAAGTCATCTTACTGATTTGTATAGTTGCGGCAAAGTCGCGGTAAAGTCGGCCCCGCATTTTTGCCTCCGTCGCGTCGATTTACGCTCAACGGAGATTCTAAAATGAAACGATAGCTCACGCCTGTAGTCTTGGTCGCCGCGCTGATCGCTACGTCCGCTATTGCGGCCAACAAGCTCGGCAACCTCTCGTCGTTCGAAGGGATCGCAAACGACACTCTGGTCTTGGTCGACAAGGGCGACCTCAAAGGCGCGGAGCAGCGCATCACCGACTTCGCGTCGGCCTGGGACGAAGCGGAGAAGACTCTCTATCCCAAGGACAAGGCGGAGTGGAGCGTGATCGACGACGCGGCTGATGCTGCCATCGAATCCCTTAGCGCGCGTTCGCCCAGCGCCACCGACGCACAGAGAACGGTATCGGCGCTGATCGACACGCTTCGGCACCCTGTCGCCGAGTAACTCCCAACAAACCGATAGCTGGAGACAACCATGAAAATCATGATCCGCGCTGCCGCGATCGGCGCGCTCGCCATCCTCGTGCCAGTTGCGGCCCTCGCAAAAGTGCCGTGCGAGGAGACGCTCAATGAGGTCCGCGCTGCCCGCTCCAGCGCCACACTGAGCGCCGCCGACGCCGCGAAGGTCGACGAGCTCATCAACCAAGGCATCGACCGCTGCAACGCAGACGATGACAACCGCGCCAATGGCTTCTTCAAGGACGCCATGACCGCCATAGGCAAGTAGGCCTCGGAGCTACGGACATGTCGCAACACGATGCAAACACGAATGACCCGCTCAACCGGGTCCCACGGGTCACTGCCGATTTCTGGCTGATCAAGCTGACAGCGGTAACGATGGGCGAAACAGCTGCGGACTACCTCGCCGTCAATTTGGGCCTCGGCCTCACTGCGACCTCGTTGATCATGACGGCGGTTCTGGGTGTTGCGCTTGTCCTCCAGTTCGCACAGCGACGTTACGTCCCGTGGGCATACTGGCTGGCGGTCGTTTTGATCAGCGTCGTCGGGACGCTCGTAACAGATAACCTGACCGACAAACTCAACGTGCCTCTTGAGGTCTCGACCATCGCGTTCACGGTAATCCTCGCGCTGACTTTCGCGGTCTGGTACGCCAGCGAGAAGACGCTTTCAATCCACTCGATCTACACGACGAAACGCGAGGTCTTTTACTGGCTAGCGATCCTCTTCACTTTCGCTCTCGGCACGGCTGCCGGCGATCTTGTCGCTGAACAGTTCGAGTTTGGATATCCTACGACTGCGCTGATCTTCGCCAGCTTAATTGTCGCCATCACCGCCGCATACTATGCCTTCAAGCTCAACGCGATCGCCGCCTTCTGGCTGGCTTACATCTTCACGCGCCCGCTGGGTGCCTCGATCGGCGACCTCCTTGCCCAGCCGCAGGAGTACGGCGGCCTCGGCTTCGGCACGATCGTGACCAGCATCCTCTTCCTGGCAATCATCGTCGTAACGGTCGCCTACATGTCCTTCGTCTACGAACCCGAGAGCGTGCCCGCCCAAGGATTAACCGCGGAGCCCTGACCCCTCTTGATCCTCTCAAGACAGGGCACGAGGAAGGCCCGGCAATGATCGCTGGGCCTTCCATTTGCAGGACGCCGACAATGAGAGCAGCATCAAAATCCAAATCAGCCTTTTACAGCTGTAAATCGCATGCAGCGACGGATCGTTTTTCGACAGCCTCGCCGCATATCAAAGGCGGCACCCGATGAGATCAAATGGAATATCTTGATTTCGCGAAATGCGCACTGCTCGAAAACATCACGGCGACGTCCATCGGCTTGCCGCTCTGGCAGACGGGCGTCGTCGTGTCCACGGTTGTGTTCGGGCAAATCGCGGGAGCGCTGGTTGGACATCGCATCCGTCGCGTTCCTTTGCCGTTGAAAACTCTCAAAAGCCTGGCTTTGAAACTGGCGATCGTCCTTCTGGCGGCCGTCCTCGCTGCTGCGATCATCAATGGCGTGCAGTACGTGTTCTTCCTGCTCCGGATGGCAAAGGACGGGATCTATTGCACCTATTTTGGCGCGGCGAACGGTTTGACGGCATATCAGATGGCGGCGTTGCCGGTCTCGGCGGCGGGCAACTTCATCGCGGCTTTCACATTGGTGTGTGACCGCCGCCGTGCGACGACGCCCATAAAGACGCTCGCATATCGAGCTGCGTGCGGGGCATCGTGTCTTGCATGCGTGGTTTTTGACGGATTGCCGCTCCTTGCCGGGGTCGTCCTTTTCCATGCTTCAACGTGGTGGTTTGGTCAACGCGCATTGGCGTGAGAGCGACGCGTGGATGTATTGACACTGGAAGCTGAATAAAGGGGTTGGCTCTGCAGCTATTTCCACGATTGCAATCGCTCCACGAAAAGCGTGCAAGAGACCGCATCATGAACAATCTCGAAGACGTTTGGACTTCATTTGCGACGGCAATCCGAAAACCGATCAAGCGATTGATCGTAGACTGACGTTGCAACACCCGTCATCCCGAGCACTGTGTGGAAGAGGTTGTCGTGGGACGCGGCCTCCGCGGCCCCGGCTTTCAAGCATGAAACGTCCAGCTTGGTGGCCGACGCGTATTCAGGCGAGAACCACGCGATAAACGGCACATGCGTCTGAACTTCCGGAGCCATGAAATAAGGTGCGGCATGAAGGTACAAGCCGTTTTCGCCCAGCGATTCCCCGTGGTCGGACATGTAGATCATGGACGACGCAAACTCGCCCTCGTTCGCCTGGAGCAGGTTGATCAACTCAGACAGGATGTGGTCGGTGTAAAGGATGGAATTGTCGTAGGCGTTGCGAATTTCCTCGGCCGTGCAGTCGGAGAATTGGCTCGTGCGGCAGTCGGGCTTGAACTTGGCGAACTCCTGCGGATAGCGGCGGAAGTAGGCGGGCCCGTGACTTCCGGTCATGTGCAGAACGACAGTTGTGTTTCCGCGGATGCTTCCGAAGTAATGCTTCAGGGATTCGATCAGAATCTGATCCTTGCACTCGCCCGACTCACAGAAGCGCTTGTCGTCGAACGCCTGCAGGTCCTTGTATTCGATGCGATCGGCGACACCCTTGCTTCCGGTGTTGTTTTCAAACCACGCGACCTGTACCTTGGCGTGCTTGAGGACATCCAAGAGGTTCTCTGAACCGCGGAATTTGGACTGTGTGTATTCGACCCGAGTGAATGGCGAAAACATGCAAGGGAGAGAGACCGCGGTGTCGGTTCCGCAGCTTGCGGTGTTTGGAAAAGCGACGACGGCCTGTTTCGCCAATTCGGGATTGGTGGCCCGGTCATACCCGAACAAGCTGAAGTTCGCGGCGCGAGCCGTCTCTCCGACAACGATTATCGTCAGCAGCTTTTTCCCGGAGAGCAGGGAAGGCAGCGTCTGTTTTGCATCGACGCCCAGTGGCTTCATTACAATGCGGCGGTCACTCACGCTGTGGGTTGCATAGCTGGCGAGGCTGCGGATAACCGCGGACGGCATCAATCGCCCCATGATGTCTACCCTGTGCTCTCGGTACATGGACGAGAAGCTGCCGTAATCCGATCCAATGAGGATGAGCGCGCCCACTAGGCAGATGATACAGATCAGCGTGTTCACCGCGAGCTTGCGGAGAAATGGCGGATCGGAGAGCCGGATCAACGCCACAAGCAAGCAAGGGATCACGCCGTAGACCATCATGTGGAGTAGGAAGTTCGGCGTGATCAGCGCCCCGGATTCGGCGCTGGTGGTCGTCAGCGCGGCTTCGACCACGTTTCGGTCGATGATCGTTCCGAACGTGTCAGCGAAGTACGAGCCGCCCGCCGCGACAAGAACCAGCAACATGATCATTGGCTTTAGGATCACTCTGTGTGAGAAAACCAGCAGAATCGCCACATGAACGAGGAAAACGGCTGTCCCGCCGACGATCAACTTGGAAGGATGAGCGGCGAAATATGCGCCTAGCTTTTGCCAAAACGGAGTGTTGGTGAAGGCGAGGAGGTACAGCGCGGTCGCTAGACATAACACTCCGCTCGAAACAGTGGGTCGGGCGATCCGCATTCCGAAACTCTCCATTTCGGCCAATCAGGTGCGTTGTGGACAACAGAGAGCACGATGTTCGACCGCGTAGCGGTCAGCACAACGATCATCGTCGGCGAATTGGCGAAGCCGCTCTTTTGGGTCGAGCTATGCCGACTGCGCCCGCCATGGTCAACTTACGGATTTGTAAAGTGGATCGTCGCCATAACTGGAATAGAACACTCCTCTTTAAAGAATGCAGCAGTCCCGAACTGATTGCCGGCTTCATCGAAAAGAGCGGCCTCAAGGGCGCGCTTACCCGGCACGACTGGGCCCGCTGTGGCGCGTGGCTATAACGGGCCGGCCTACATGGTCAATCGTTACGACACCAGGATGGCCGAGGCCTACCGCCGCCTTTCTGCCACCCCTGCGCCCGTCGACGGGCCGGATCGGATGGTGCGGTTGTGCATATCCAGCGCAGGCTGGTTGCCCACGGCTTTCCTGTCGTCGTCGATGGCAAGCGCGGGCCGAAGACAAAAGCCGCCGTTGTTGCCTTCCAGAAGGCCAGATGACTTGAGCCGGACGGCATCGTCGGCCGCTTCACCATGGCGGCTTTGTATGATTGCTAGTTTGATGGCTCGATGCGCGGCGGAAAACCAGCGCCATATCCCTACTGTCCCACACCGATTTGCTTCATGAAAGCGGCATTGTCCCAGAACAGATATTCCTCGTCTATGGTGCCCTGCTTGTTCCAGCGCCCCAAGGTGGCCATCGGCAGATGGTACGTCTTGCCCGTCGGCTGGATTGTCGTGCCGCTTGCCAGAACCATCGGCTTGGTAAAGGTGCCGTCGAGGAAACCGGCCACCGCCGTCCATTCGCCATCCTTGGTGCCAAAACGGATCGGATGTTCGGTGATGCGATTGTCCGGAGCAAAGGTCCACATGAATTCCAGTTCCTTGATGTGATCTGGAATTCCTTTCGTGGTGTGGCCGTCCGGATAGTGCACGATAACGTCCTTGGCGTGACTCTTGTGGAGGTTCTTCCACTGCTGGCCGGTATAGACATGGAAGTCCAGGTCGTCGAATGTGGCCAGATTCCTGGCTAGGACCATCGGCATGCCTTTGACTTTCGGAACAGGCTTGTCGACGCTTGTCGGCGGCCACCGGTTTGTTCCATCGCTCAACGCAGGTGTCGTGACAAGAAAGATTGCAGCCGCGAGTCCAAAACCAACTGCAAGTACATGTCTTTGCTTTGTCATGATTTCTTTCTCCTGTAGGCATGCAAAGCGGTTGGGAGCACCCTGCCGCCGCAATACAGCCACCCATCCGTTCCGGGGAGCTATAATTCTGGTCTCCGGCATATCCCTCGGATATTCTCGCGACGTTACACCAAAATCGGAAAAGCGGGAAAGTTTCTAACCCTCGGGGGAGACTCTGTTTCTATCCGATATCGAGGTTTTCCATTTCGGGCACCGCCGCGCACGAGGATTCCCGCTTGGCTGCGCGACAGGCGCGATCAAAACCGCTGATCGCGGACATGGAAACATGGCTCGCACATCACCGTGCCCGCGTCGCCAACAAATCGCCGCTAGGCGAGGCTCTGAACTACATCGCCAAATACTGGGACGGCCTGCGCTTATCCCTGACCGCCGGCCGTATCGAGATTGACAACAATAGCGTCGAAAGAACCATCCGGCCAATAGCTCTCAATCGGAAAAACTCGCTCTTTGCAGGCCACGACACTGGGGCCGAAAACTGGGTCCGCACGCCTACTTGGCCTGTACGCTCTCAGCCATCGTCACCGGCCATAAACAGAGTCAGATCGATACGTTGCTTCCTTGGAATTATCTGGTCGCGTAACGCCTGACAGGGACCGCAATAGGCCCACAGCGATCTACTTCCATTGCATTGTCGCCGCCGATTGAGCATTGGTCAGCTCCGCGACGTCATCCAAACGCCAACCAACGTCACTGCCAGCCCACCAAACATTGCGGCAGTCAGGGGCTCTGAAAACAGCATCCATGCCCACAGCATCGTCACGGGCGGGCTGAGATAAATCGCGGCGCTCACCTTGGCGACGGGGAAGAGCCGCAGGCTGGTGTAGTAGACCGCGTAGGCAAGAAACGTCGAGATCAGGATCAGCCAGATCATCCCGATGGCGAAATCACGGGTCATCGGTGGAGCAAGGCTGCCCTGTGTCAACGCGCACAGGCCGAAGAGAACCGAACCCATCAGCGTCTGGATGCAAAGACTTTGATGGACAGGCATATGCTGCGTCTTTCGCCTTCTGTGCAACACCGACGCGATAGCGAAGATGAGCATCGAACCCACCGTCAGGCCGTATGCCCATACGGGGGCCGTACCGAAACTGAGACTGTCGAAGGACACGATCAAAACACCTATGACGGCAATCACAGTGCCCACCCACTGCCCTGAGGTCAGCCGTTCGCCGAGGACAGGTTGTGAGAGCGCGGCGATAGCCAGCGGCAGAAGGTCGGCGATGAGCGCGACCAGCCCCGTGGGTACTTTTTGCTCGATAGCCAGCGCGAAGCCTCCCAGATACAGGAACACGGCCATGACGCCGAACAGGGCCTGATCGCGGATCGCACGCATGGATATCCTTGGCCCGATTGCCAACGCAAAGGGCAGAAGGATCAGTCCTGAAAGCAATGTCCGCCAGAAGAGCAGAAGCATGACGCTCGCTTCCTGGTTGGCATACCGGATGCCGACGAAGCCCGAGCTCCATCCGATGATGAGGAGAGTGGCGAGCAATGGCCATAAGAGAGGATGGCGACTGGTGGTGGCGGAAGTAAGAGAGGTAACGGTCATTGGGGCTCTGTCGCGAGGAATACGATAACCGGTAAGGGGAAAGTGCGATCGGCGCACTTGACAAATATCGATGGATGCATGACATACTCTAAAACGATGTCATGATCGGCATAGTTCGTGGTAGGTTCGTTCCAAGGAAAATTAAACGGATATGGCCATGAACGCGCTGAATAATCGCCGACTCGAAATCGATGCATTGCGGGCGCTTTCCGCAATCCGCCAGCATGGCGGCATTACCAGAGCAGCGGTCGCACTAGGTCTCTCACAGTCCGCCGTCAGCCATAAAATTAAACGACTCGAAGTCAGCCTCGACTGCGAGCTGCTCGGGCGGAAAACGGTCGGGCCGATGTTCACGTCGGCTGGCGAAGACCTGCTGGACTACGCTGGGCGCATCCTTGGACTGCACGACGAGGCGCTGTTAAGTCTGTCCAAAACGCCGCTCGCCGGAAGACTTCTACTCGGACTCACCGAAGACACTGCGTGTACTGATCTCGCTCGCATCTTTGGCCGCTTCAGGCGGCTTCACCCAAACGTCACGGTCCGAACCAAGGTACGCATGAGCTTGGTCCTCCGCGCCATGTTGGAGCGCGGCGAACTTGATGCTGCAATCGTCCAGGTCTTCAGCCACGAGGTGCGACCGAACGACGTGGTCCTTTACAGAGAGGGCCTTCACTGGGTGAAGCATCCCGAGTTGATGATCCGGCAGGATGAACCGATACCGTTTTTGTCGTTCGATGACGAATGTTTCTATCGACAATGGGCGCTCGACATCGGCCAGGACGATGCGGTTCTCGAAACCGTATTTGAGTGTTCAAGCGCCGCTGGAATTGTGTCCGCTGTGAACGCGACAATGGGTGTAGCGTTGCTGAGCGACCGCCATATCCGAGGCGAGATGCAGATAATGACCGACCGCCTGCCTCTGCCGCCATCCTTGGCTTACGTTGTACGACGGGCACGTAAGTCGAGAAATCCGGCTCTCGATAGCTTGGTCCGAGAAATCGAGAGGGACATCGGTCGTCAGGGGGGATTGGCCCTCGCGGGCTGATAATGAGTACGTCTGCAAATGACGCATAGTTGCCGTGCCCATCACGGCTGAAATCCTAGACATCGACTATACAATCTCAGTCAAGGTGCGAGCGGGACACCGCTTCCACATCTCCCGTGGAAATGATCAGAATTTCCAGGTTGACCCCAAGGTCCCCGATCTCGATATGCGAGTTCTCCAGGGCGGGACGCCGCAAGCTTCGGCGGCGGCGTCTAGCAAAGCTGAGCAATTCAGGACCTAAAAGCGTGCATGGTGCACAAGTTTGACAGGCGGCTGTTTGATTGGTTTGTCGGATTATGAGGATGTACGCACTATCTGCGCAAATACGTGATCTGCGCAAATACGTGCCGCGCGCGCTCTGCTTGGCTGGACCATCTCGGAACTAGCCGAGAAGGCGAAGATTTCGCGCAACACGGTTGCCCTCATGGAGAGGAATGAAGACGCCCGGAACTGCCGGTCCCGAAAGAAAGTCGCCGATGCCCTCGATGCGGCCGGGGTGGAGATTGTCCCGCGAGATGATTCGAGGGGAGGAGGCGTGCGCTTCAAGTCTATACAGGCTGAAGAGCGCGCCGTTGCCGAGAGCCTCGCGAAGTTTCGTGAGGATAAAGCGTGTATCGCTGTTGAAGTTAGAGGCCACGGCACTAGGCCGAGCGCTGTCGCGTGCGACAAATGTGCGCCACGGACGACCCGTCAGTCCATGTAAAGTGGCGTAAACACCGGAAAATCCAGCAAATTGCCAAGAGCCATCCGAAAGATGAGTTCTTGGCCTAAGACATTGTTTGTAAATAGGTAAATGGTGCCCCCAGCACGACTCGAACGCGCGACCCCCTGATTACAAATCAGGTTCAACCGACTGAAATGCAGGGCATTGATGCTCTATGTTGCATCCATGTTGCATCAAGAAAGAACGAAATCGGCTGCAGCAGCCAGTTCGGACCCGTCGTCATTACGTGGGAATAGGTGTCCATAGGTGTCCATCGTCATGGCGATCGTCGAGTGGCCCATACGCTCCTGCACCACTTTAGGCGGCAGTCCTAGCCCGCCATCTTCTCGACGATTGATACACCACGACGCGAACCAATGGCGCAGACAATGCAGGCCTGAATATTTGGAAGCAAGCACCGGCTTGCCTTCCTGGTCAAATTCCTCAGTCTCGGTCACGATGCCTGCAGTCATCCATAGGGGATGCAGGCCACGGCGTAGGATGTTGTTCAGGCTCTCGACTTTCCCTCGACCATTTGGAAACACAAGGTCATGCGCCATCACGGCATTGCCGTCGTCGTCCCGCTTGCCGGTATCGCGCTTTGGACAAGCCAGCTTCCATTCACGCAACGCATTAATAACAAGGGGAGGGGCCGGCACGGTCCTTTCGCCCGAGATCGACTTGGGTCGGCCGATATCGTTGAACCGATCGGCGCGTTGGTGAACCTTAATTTCTCGTCTGTCGAAGTCGACATCCTGCCATCGAACCCCGCGAAGTTCGGAAGCACGCAGGCCGCAAAACGTAGCTGTCAGAATAAGTGGACGCCAACGCCCCTCGGCAACTGATAGAAGTGCCTTCACGTCTTCGCGGGTGGGGATGTCTACGCCGACCTTCAGCCGACCTTTCTGGCGCTTCTCCTGGCGATTTGCACTCTGCCCCCGGCGGGCTTGCATCTCGCGGGCAGCATTGCGCACGACAAGCCCTCGCTCCTGCGCATCTGCCAGCATCGTTCCCAATGAGGTGAGTACGCGCCTCGTCATTGATGCGGACCGACCGGCCTCGCGCAGTTGATCCTCGTATGCACGGAGCCGAGCCGTGGTCAGGGAATTCAGGCGATAGGCACCAATGAAGGGGATGATATGCAGGCGCAGCGTGCGTTCGTAGTCCTCGACCGACGAGCGTTCCAGTCCTGCCGCCTTTGTCGACGCGATCCAGAGCTTGCTGGCGGCCTCGACCGTCACTGTTTCTCGATCGGCGACGTGCGTTCCCTCGCGGACCTCGACCGATGCTGTTGAGGCAAATGCGTCTGCATCCTTTTTCTTGGTGAACGTCTTCAGCCGGCGCTTGCCACCAGCGTCGGTATAGTCGACCACCCATGCGGTTTTCGCTTCACCCTTGGGGCTGGTGCATTCACGTTTGCGGACTGACACTACTCTTTCTCCAAGCCGTCGGCGCCTCTTGCAAGGGATCGGATAACTTCGGAAAGCTGTACTTCCCGCGCTCTAAAGCGCTCGATGGCTTCGTCCAGCTCCTTTTCTTTCAACGACAGTGATTCCTCCTTTTCGCGTTTTCGTTGATTGAACCTCGCCTCGCGATTCTCGATGCTCTCTTCTTTACGCACCAATTCCTCTCGAAACCTGGCCCGCCGGTTCCAAAGATAGTTTGCGAGATCTTGACGCTTTTCACGCAATTTTTCGTCAGATTTGCGCCGCTCATCCAGAATTTCTTTTTCGACCTTTTTTATGTATTCCCACTGCCTGTCCATCCGAGTGCGCATTTCCTCGACTACAGCAAACGCTTCTGCCAGGGCTTTCGGGTCAACATTGCTTTCGAATGAACTTTCAAGCCGCGCTACGATCTCAGCATTCATCGAGCGCCCGCTTTGATCAGTCCGGGCCTTTAAGCGATCCCTTAAGCTTACCGGCAGCCGGAGCGTGATTCGAATTTCATCTTCTTCAGCCATTCCACCGTGCCCAATTAGTTTACGCACAGTCCAGTAGCACTATTTTGACACCATGTCTTGACACCAAGATGGTGCGACACTAATTTGGTGTCGTTAACCCTAACGGAGAGCGAATTAATGCCAAACTCTGCCAATGAAACAATGGATTTGATCTGGGAGGTTGCTGAAATCGCGAAACTGATCGGCCGCACCGACCGTCAAACCTTCCACATGCTGAGCGCTGGACTTCTCCCAGCAAAGAAAGTCGGCGGTCGCTGGGTCTGCTCGCGATCCAAACTCATCGCGTTCTTCATGGAAGCCGCAGCATGAGCCCGAAAACGAAAACGGCCATCGACGAGGCTGCAACCTCACGCGACGACCGTTCTCAAAATGACAACCGCCTGCAAGCGGTTCTCCCTCCGTCCAGAGCATAGGAGCCAATATGGACACCCACTTCAATAGCATGCCTCATAGCGGATTTCCAGTCGCCCGGTTTGGGAACTCCGTCACCATGTCGAGCCGCGAGATTGCGGAATTGACCGGGAAGCGCCACGACAACGTCCGCGCAGATATCGAAAAGGTCGCCTCAGAACTTTCCCTTACTTTTCAGGAAAAGGTCGAAGCGCCGACAGGTGGCCGGCCGTCAAAGGTCTACTTCCTCCCGAAGCGCGAAACCCTGATCCTTTGCTCCGGCTATAGCGTCGAGCTTCGCGCCCGCATCATTGACCGCTGGATGGAACTGGAAGCCGCTCAGCCATCCATTCCGAACTTCTCCGATCCCGCAGCCGCCGCTCGTGCCTGGGCGAGCGAGTACGAAGCTCGACAAATCGCTGAGCGTACCAAGGCTGAAATCGGATCACGCCGAGAGGCCACGGCAATGAACACCGCCAGCCAGGCGGTGAAGAAGGCAAACCGGCTTGAGATCGAACTCGACCGATCACGCGACTATGCGACCGTCAAGCGTATGTCGTTGCTTTACCACGGTCAGCAATTCGAATGGCGGATGCTCAAGCATGTGTCGCAAGAGTTGGGTATCCCGCCGATCGACGTGTTCGATGCAAATTATGGCAGCGTCAAAGGCTATCACGCCGATGTGTGGCGCGAAGCGTATGCCTTAGAAATCCAGTGACGTGAACTAGGGGCAGCGCCTTTCGGGGCGCACCCATCCTCGACATTCGGAGAGAAATCATATGACCGCGAAACAACGGGCTGGCGAAGCTATGCCAGCCAACATCCGCACCAAGTATCACGACAACCAGGCGATCGATAACGTCGACTTCGCAATCGACCTGATCCGCACTTCACGTTTGGCCCTGCATGCCAACACCGAGACCGGGCTCGTCGACGACGAGGATATCGCGTCGATTGGCTACGTCCTCACCTATGCGCTGGATACGCTCAACATCGCTCACCAGCAGCTGAGCAGCATGCAAGGAGGCGAGGGATGAACGCCGGGGCGCAAGTCAAAGTCAACATGCTCGACAAGATTTATGCAGCCGCCACGGCAATTAAAGGCGCTGGGGAGCCGTTCGCCGACATTGAAAACGTAAATTGGATGAGGCGGCTTGCGGATCAGATCCTGGAGTGCGTGGATCAATCTCGCAGCATCCTCAACGATATGGCTGCTCTTGGAGCACTGAACCAGTTCGAGGGACCAATCCGAGACTCGCACCGGATGGCCTATATTCTTGCGGAACTGCTCGATGATCATTTGCGCGACTATCGCATGTTGAGCGGCATCCGGCCGGATGACAAGCTATGGCATATCCGGCTTACCGACGATGAAATGGGTATCCTGAGCTTTGCTTGGAACGATGTTGTCGGGCGCTTGAATAGCTTGGAACGCCTGCTTGATGAGACCTTTGAAGAGGCTGGTTCCGAGCAGAAGGTGGCCCCCCATGGAGACCATTGAAACGGGTGGCAGGGGAGTCACAGAGGACCGCAAACTCGATCTTCTGGATCGTCTCCACGATCTGCGTGATTTGCTGAGCCTGATCGAGCTTGCATCGATGTCGATCAGTATGAGGCACGAGCGAGACGCTATGCAGAGAGGCACCATTGTTGCCAAATGCACGCTCAAGGAAATCATCGCCATGGCCGATCCAGATCTGGAGGGGCACCATGGAGATCATTAACGCACCTTACGACCGAGACGCGGTCATTTCAGACCTGACCGACCTTCAGGAACTGCTCGGCGCTTCACTGGAAGCTTTCGGGGAGGTGAAGTTCGGTTGCGGCGACACCCGCAATCATCATCTGGAGCGGATTTTCTCGTTCACACGCCTAGCATTTGAGTGGACGCAGGGAATCGAGCGGAAGCTTTCGTCGCCGAAGGGGAACGCGATATGATGCACGCGTCAGCATATGGGCGTCTCAGCCAGGATCCGAAGCAGATCAGCACGCAATCCGGCAAGGCCATGGCGGTGGGCTCCATCGCTGTTGCCATCGGCGACCACGATGATCCCCCGCTCTGGATGGGGGTCGTCACCTTCGGCCGCGTTGCCAAGGATTTCCTGAAGTGCCGAAAGGGCGACATGGTCAGCGTATCGGGCCGGGTTCAGCGCAACAGCTGGATCTCTGGTTCGGGCGAAAAACACGAACAGCTGCAGGTCGTCGCGGATTCGGTCGTTTCAAACAGGACGGTTCGCCCCGGTGGCGGGCGGAAGTCCAACAGCGTCAACACCAGCAGCGGCACCGGCCATGATCGCGTCGACAGCGACATGGACGACCCGTTGCCTTTTTGAGGTGAGACATGGCACGAATTCGCAGCATTCATCCCGGGCTTTTCTCTGACGAGGCGTTTGTCGAGTGTTCAGTTGCGGCACGCCTGCTTGTCATCGGTCTATGGACCGAGGCGGACGACAAGGGTATTTTCGAATGGAAGCCTCGCACTCTCAAAATGCGCCTCTTCTCGGCCGACGACTTTGTCGTCTCGGAGTTGCTCGATGAGCTTTTGCAGCAAAACATCGTCAGACGTTACGAAATCGACGGTAGGTCCTACGGTGCGATCCGCAACTTCCGTCGTTACCAGCGCCCGAAAAAGCCAAACGACATCCATCCTATGCCGCCCGAGTTCGGAACTTACGTCGCTTTAAGGACGTCGAGTTCCGAACCGGTGGGGAACCAGTTCGGAACTGGTACGGAACTTCATCGGCAGATGGAGGATGTAGGATGGAGGAGGGAGGGTGAAGGAGGGAATACACAACAGCCTCAACCACACGGAAGACCTCTAGGGGATACGTATACGCGTGACGAGTTCGTTGATGCGGATGATGTTGTCCATGACGACATGACATGGACGAAAGAGGTGCATCAATGAGCCGGGATCTAATCGACCGCTCGAAGGGCCGCTGGTCGTGCATCCTGATCAGTCTCGGGATTGATGAACGCTTCCTCAAAAGCAAAAAAGGGCCATGCCCGATATGCGGGGGAAAGGATCGCTTTCGCTTCGACAACAAGAACAGCAGCGGTTCATGGATCTGCAATCACTGCGGCCCGGGCTACGGTGTCCATCTTCACCAGAAGATCAATGGCCTGACGATCGCGCAGGCGATGGCCGATATCGAGCGGGTCCTGAACGGCGTTTCCGGTAACGTTACCAGCGTTGCCGATGCGCCGCGTCCCGTCCGAAACGACCTACCCCGGGCGAAAGAGATCTGGGACGGAGCCGTTGCAGTCAGTGCCGGCGATGCCGTCGCCAAGTACCTTAAAGGCCGTGGGCTGGAATGGACCCCGTCGACCGCAATCAGGCTGGACCCTCGGCTACTGTATCTCGACGATGAGGGCAATTTCGCCGGCCGCATGCCTGGCATGGTCGCGGTCATTCAGGATCAGGCTGGAGAGGCAGCAGGCATCCATCGCACTTACCTGCGCCACGACGGAAGCGGCCAAGCGTCGGTACCCATGCCAAAGAAGGTGTTGGGCAAACTGCCAGACGGCGGGGCTGTCCGCCTTACCAAGGCACTTGAACACCTCGGCATCGCTGAAGGCATCGAAACCGCACTGGCAGCGGCGCAGTTGTTCGGCATTCCAACGTGGGCGGCCTTGACGGCCGGAGCGCTGGAAAAGTGGTCGCCACCAGCAGGAACGGGCAGGGTTACGGTTTTCGGCGACAACGATGCGAGCTTCACCGGACAGGCTGCGGCCTACGGATTAGCAAAGCGCCTCAAAGCCCGAGGGTATCAGGTCGACGTCCGCATGCCTCTGAGCGTAGGGCAGGATTGGAACGATGTGCTGCGCAGTGACGCGGCAAACAGAAAGGATCAGATCAATGGGTGAAGTAGTCGGATTCCCCGGCCACGTGTCACGTGATGTCACGCATGTCACGCGTGACGAGCCAAACAATGAGATTCCAGCCGAGGCTCGGCTTAGGTTCGCGCAATTAATCGGCTCGATAATGGTTATCGTCGACGACGTTAAGGAGTTGTCGCCAGATAATTTCAACTACGTCTGGGATCTGGCCCGAACCCATGAATGCAACTCCGGTAGAGCGGGGTTAGCGGCTGACATGCTTTTCGAATTGCTCGAAGAAATGGCGTCCAACTGGGGAGGTGCGGCATGAAGCCGGCCCGCAACTTCAACCCGAAGCCGAAGCCTGATTATCTGACATCGTTCACGCCATCGATAGTCTTGTCCGGCCACCACGTATTCGCTGATGGGGCCTGCGTACCGAACCCGGGTCCCGGTGGATGGGGCATTGTCGCCTATCTGGATGGTCAGGAGATATATTCCGACAATGGGGGCGATAAAGACGCAACCAACAACACGATGGAGCTCACTGCGGTTCTGCAGGCGATACGCTGGGCGACTCAGTACCCAGCGCTGGCGATCACGATCTGGAGCGATAGTCAGTATGTGGTCAAGGGCGTCAACGAATGGCGACATGGCTGGAAGCGCAACGGCTGGAAGCGTGGCGGGCCAAACGCTACCGAGAAAAACCAGAGCCTCGCCAATGCCGCGGTATGGGTGGCAATAGACGAGGCTCTGACGATCCGCCGCGCCGCAAATATATCGGTTGCATGGGTAAAAGGCCACAGCGGAGCCATCGGCAACGAACGCGCTGACGAACTGGCTGAAATGGGACGGCAATCAATCACCGAGGCAGACATGCCGATCGAGACGGATCTCGACGTGCAGTATCGCGCCATATGAGCGGCATTTGAAAGGTTTGATGATGAAGACAGCAAACACACGCAGTCCGGCGGAACGTAATGGCCGTGGCTTTGAACTGGTCGCAGACCTGACGTGGTATGCGCTGGTAGTGCCGCCTCAGAAAGAGTTCGCCGCGCAAGAGATCCTGAAGCGCAGAGGTGTTGTGACCTTTTGCCCGTTCGAAAGCCTCTGGCGGAAGAAATCACGCTACACGAAGGAGAAGGTGCTTCGGCACTTCCCTGTCATGCCCCGGTACGTCTTCGCGGGCTTTGCTGGCGACCCCTCATGGTTCCATGTCTTCCAGACGCCGCTTATCCTGTCTGTCGTCGGCGTCCAAGGCGAGCCCGCTCCGATTGAGGGGATGGGCAGGCTTGTCTCGCTATTCCGCAATGGCTTGCGCCGTCCGGACGCTGAAAGGCACATGAGGACGCACCGCGAATACGGCGTAGGCGATGCTGCCGTTGTCGTTGATGGCCCACTCGCTGACAGGATCGTCAGGGTCGAGGAGATCAGCGGAGGTCACGCGTTTTTTCGAATGGAACTGTTCGGAAGCGAGCACCGCCTGTCGCTGACACTGGATAAACTGGAGGCGGCATGAATAAATTGGTTCAGTGCCTTAATAATTTCAGCAGATTCCAAGGACACCTGCCGAAGCGGATGAGGCATGCCAGTCGAACTTGTTTCGAACACATTGTGCCGCTATAGGTTGTTCATCGGCCTTGCTGGTGAGCGTCCAAGGATGTTCGCAGGGCTATAGTCGCTCTAGACTTTTGACCACGGATGTACTGGCACTGGTGAAAGAAGCGATGTGAGGAAGGTCGGGTTTGCCCGGCCTTTTTTGTTTTTCCTAGCTCGCGCAGTTAGAGATTACTGACGCTGCTTCTCGCCAGCGCTCTTCCCGTCCGAGCTTTGCGAGCGCTCTTCGACGCGATCAGCACCCTTTTTCAGTTCGGAGCCTTTTTCGGCCTCTACCTTGCGTTCTTCAGCAGCGGTAGCCTTTCTCAACCCGCGAGCGGATTCTTTTCCGGCTTTTGTCGGCGCTTGTTCAATGCCCATCGATCAATCCTCCATAGGGGTCCAGATGCAGGAACGAAGGCGGCCTGAGTTAGTTCCTCCCCAGACAAGTATTCGCCGGCGCGCCTCTAAATCCGAGACAAGCAGACATGCCGCTACCTCAGGAGAAATGGGATGAAATGGACTTCCGCTGTCGTTGCCGCAGCGGCACTTTGTGCTTTAGGGGCTTTCGCCCTCTATGCATATGCCGGGGCGATGCTGATCCACTCCTCGTTTGGTTAACCGGCCGGCGTCTCGGGCCGTACATGCTGCTGACGTGGTACGCGAGGAGGCGGCTTGAAAAATTCGTTTCGGTAGTGTAATAAATAAGCAGGATGATTTGGGTCCCTCGGTCTAGGAACCGATACCTGAACCCGGCTACAGCAAACAGCGCGTGGCATGACGGGGAACTTTACCCTGCGGTTTCGTTATTGAGTGACATTAGTAGTCGTTGTCATCCGCAAGTCCGACCCTTCGCAAAAGCAGCCGCCCGAGTGGTGAAATCTGGGTGTAAGATGCTTTCATCATTCCGGTGTTGCTGTCAAATTCAGGTATCTCGCCCTTCCTTATGCTTTTGAAGCTAGTGCTGAGAAGCCCAAGCGAACAAAGTTGCTGCTTAGAAAGCTCATACATCGTTGCGCGATCAAACTCCTCATCATCGGAACCAAGATGCGCTACGAAGGGGTCTAGGATGTGCCGGTGCCTTTCTTGGAACATTTCATCTTGCTGATAGCGCCGAAGATAGCTGCATAGAATGACAATCTGGTCATCGTCCACTTCTCGGAAAAGGAGCAGAAGTCTCTTGGCTTCGATGCGTTCTTTGTCTTCGCCGCGAATGCCATATGCAACTAAGGCGGAAACCTCGTCACGTCGTTTATCCGAAAGAGCTCTAGCCGATTGGAAGCCTCCTTCTTCAAACAAGTCTATCGCAGAGGCGTCTTTCATCTTCTCCCGAACAATTTGCTCGTGGAGATCTGACAGTTGTACGTCTAATCGTTGGATATAGTCCGAAATCCGGTCTTGCCGCTGGTTTGGTATGAAGTGGGTGATGATCTCGCCGAGTATCGGTCCTAACACCGGTATGAGACCTACCGTACCCCTGACCACCATAGCGCCAACGTCTGGCTTTCCCGTTTCGATGTTAATCCGCTTTTCGTCTGTCATAGGGCCTCGATGTTTCGTATTGCAGCCGTACTAATTCTCTTAGTAGCGACAATTTGGGGGAGCTACGTTCTTGCGCTGGCCGGAGAGCCGCAATCCCGATGGTTCTGGTGCCAAGTCGCAGGGAGATGTGTGGCGGAGGAGTTGTAGGGGATCAGCAACTGGAATGAGTCGCAAGGTCAAAATGATCGAACCCCGTGTGTGCGCTGTTAAACCCCGTATCGGTCGCGCACCCGGCGAAAAGGCCCGAGACCGAGAACGTGAGCGCACCCAACACTGGCGCAAGTGGTATCACTCGGCTGAATGGAAGGTCTTGCGGATGCTGGTGCTTATCCGCGACCGCTTCACTTGCCAGATGTGCGGCAAGGTCGATGGCAACACATCCCGTCTGATAGGTGACCACAAGGAACCGCACCACGGCGACAGGGCCATGTTCTTCAACGAGGACAACGTCTGGTGCATCTGCAAGCCCTGCCATGATGGCGACAAGCAACGGATGGAACGTGGCGCACTGCTATCTAGGTAGCTGTGTCCTCTACCCAATCAGGGTTCCACTGTATCCCTTCGGATAGCTCGATATAGATAGGCTGGTCCGGATGATCCTGCAGCCTGTTTGCGGCCAGACGCAGCGCAACTTCGGGATCGAGTCCTTCACCTGGGAAGATCTTGTCACCGGTTTCGTCTGCTAGGGTTTGACGGACATAGCAGCGGATCTGATCACCGGAGTGATAGAACCGAACCACCATGGATCCGACGGGTGTGTGGTGCTGCTCGTAGTTCAAAAGTCTACGCACGTGAGCCTCCATCAATGTGCTGCAATCGAACCTGCAATATGTTCCCGTCACGTAGCCGGCCAGACCGATTCACAGGCAAGCACGTAGCGCTGATCATCAGTCAGCATGCAAGCAAGCAGTAAGCGCACATTCGAACGATAACCACATAAGCCAGAAATCAGGCACCCAGGTGGGCGGGTCAAAGTCTGGAAGGCCTCGACCTGCTGCACCCGCGTCCCCCACATTCAGAGATTTTTTCCCTCCCAGTAAGTTTGCAGATGCAAACCGAGGTGCAAACCAACCATGTCAAAACACAAGAACGACAAGCCCATTGATTGGGTCGGTATCGAACGCGATTACCGCGCCGGTGTGATGGGCATCCGCGAAATTGCCCGTTGGTACGGTGTTTCTGACACTGCGATCCACAAGCGCGCGAAAGCCGATGGCTGGACCCGCAAAGAAGCGCCAAAGGGGCCGTTTCAGGAGCTACGCGAACAGAGGGCTGTGTCTATCGAGATCATCCCGCCAGCGTCTGTAAAACCCGAGGACCTTTCCGATCGTGGCCGCGCCATCGCTGCCAGGATGATGGACGAGCTAGAGGCCGTCACCGCCCATGTCGGAGATCTGGAAGACATGATCTGCGACGAGGAATCGGACCCTCGCCGCCGACAGGCGTTGCTCAAGGCTATCTCGCTTGGCGAGCGGGCGTCGACGCTGAAGAACCTCAGCACGGCAATCAAGACGCTAAACGAGGCGGCAACCCCAGAAGGCAAGAAGGCGCAGAAGCAGGCGGCTGCGGAAAAGGTCGGTGGCCGGTTCGCTGCACCATCGGCACCGAAGCTGGTCGTATCCAACAAATGAAGCAGTGGACGACTGCCTGTAAGGACTGGCAGAAACGCATCGTTGCCGGCAGACCGTTGATTGTCGCTCCACCATTGTTCCAGGACGAGTCTGACGCGGCGCTTGCAGTGTTCAAGTCGCTGCGTATCGTGGATGCGGCGGGAAGCCCTACATTTGGCGAAGCCTGCGAGCCATGGGTTTTCGATTTCGTCGCGTCGATTTTCGGCGCCTATGACCCGGAGAGCGGCAAGCGCCTGATCCGCGAGTTCTTCCTGCTCATCTCGAAGAAAAACGCAAAGTCGACCATAGCTGCCGGGATCATGCTAACGGCACTGATCCGAAACTGGCGTATGTCGGCGGAACTGCTGATTATTGCACCGACGATCGAGGTTGCACAGAACAGCTTTAAGCCGGCCGCCGACATGGTGCGGGCCGACGAAGAATTAGCCGACCTGCTTCATGTCCAGGATCACTACCGGACCATCACGCATCGGACGACCGGCGCGGTACTGAAGGTGGTGGCGGCCGATAACGACACGGTGTCGGGCAAGAAGGCCGCGTTTGTTTTGATTGATGAGCTTTGGGTGTTCGGAGCCAAGCCAAAGGCGGACGCGATGATCCGCGAGGCGACGGGCGGGTTGGTGTCGAGGCCGGAAGGCTTTGTCATTTCGCTTTCGACGCAATCCGACGCACCGCCTGCTGGGGTCTTCAAAGCCAAGCTTGACTATTTTCGCGACGTGCGGGACGGCAAGATCGAAGATATGAAGTCGCTTGGCGTCCTCTACGAGTTTCCGAAGGCAATGCTGGAAAGCGAAGCCTATCTGGATCCCAACAATTTCTACATCACCAACCCGAATCTTGGCCGATCTGTCAGCCGGGAATGGCTTGAAGACGAACTAAAAAAGGAATTGGCTAAGGACGCCAGCACCCGCAACACTTTCCTGGCCAAGCACCTCAATGTCGAAATTGGGCAAAGCCATCGAAACAACCGGTGGGCCGGAACTGACTTTTGGTCGCGTCGTGCTGAACCTGATCTTTCGTTGGACAGCCTGCTCGATCAGTCGGAGGTCGTTGTCGTCGGTATCGACGGCGGCGGGTTGGACGATCTTTTCGGCTTCGCCGCTGTCGGGCGTCACAAGGAAACGCGAGACTGGCTGGTCTGGACTCATGCCTGGTGTCACGAAGGTGTTCTTGAGCGACGTAAGTCGATCGCTCCGATGCTTCTCGACTTCAAGCGTGCCGATGAACTGACGATCGTTGACGACGAACTGGCGGACATCTCGGCAATCATTGAGATCATCGACACGATCAACAGGCGCGGGCTGCTGGCTTCGGTTGCAGTTGATCCGGCAGGGCTCGGCGAGATGATCGAAGCTCTAGCGGAAATCGATATTACGCAGGAAGGCGGTCAGCTAATCGGCGCACCGCAGGGATGGGCCATGATGAACGCCATCAAAACCGCTGAGCGTAAGCTGGCGAATGGAACGATGCGCCACGCCGGCTCAAAGCTGATGGCCTGGTGTGTTGGTAATCTCAAGATCGAACCGACCGCAACAGGCGTCCGCGCGACGAAGCAAAATGCCGGCGATGCGAAGATCGACCCGGTCATGGCTCTGTTCGATGCCGTCACCGTTATGAGCCGGAATCCTGAAGCTACCGGCCCCTCGGTCTATGAGCGGCGCGGCATTTTGGTGGTGTGATCGGATGAAGCTACTTGAAATGTTCCGCCGATCCCCGCCGCAGGCCTCCAAGGTATTCGCGATGGCTGGCGAGACCCAGACCTTCAACGGCATAGATGATCCTCGCCTCCTGGAGTTTATACGCATTGGCGGTGACGGGGGCAGCGCGATCTCGGCTAAGGAGGCCATGAAGAACACAGCGGTTTTCCGCTGCGTCACCTTGATATCCTACGCGATGGGCATGCTGCCTTTGCATCTGATTGACAGCGAGACGAAGGAAAAGGCGCGCGAGCACCCGTTGTTCAAACTCCTCCACCGTGAGCCGAACGACTGGCAGACCGCCTTCAATTTCCGCCAATTGATGCAGCGCCGCGCGCTCATCAGCGGCAACGCTTATGCGCTTATCGTGCGCTCTGGGCGACGGATTATCCGACTGGTACCGCTGGACCCTGAAATGATCGAGCCGCGCCAGCGCAACGACTGGTCCGTCGAATATGTTTATCGCCCGAAAGGCGGCGAGCGCGTTCTTGATCCGGTTGACGTTCTGCACATCTACGCGGATTCGGAAGACGGGCTGTCCGGCACATCGATGGTCAGGGTTGCCGCCGATGCAATTGCCTTGGCGCGTGATACGGAAAAGGCGCAAGCGCGCTTGTTCAAGAACGGAATGTTGGTCGGCGGCGCGCTGGTGCATCCGAACAAGATTGGTCCAGAAGCTCTGGCGTACCTACGCGAGAGCATGGAGGCGCGCTATCAAGGTGCGGAGAACGCCCACAAGTGGATGATCCTCGAAGAGGGCATGAAGCCGGAGAAATTCGCCAACACAGCGCAGGATAGCCAGCAGATCGAAACCCGCGCCTTGCAGGTCGAGGAAATCGGCCGCGCCTTCGGTGTACCGCGCCCGTTTCTGGGTGTCGACGATACGAGTTGGGGAACCGGTGTTGATATCCTCGGTCAGATTTTCGTCCGCTATGCGCTTAATCCATGGTTCACAGCTTGGGAACAGGCGATCAAGCGATCCTGCATGACTGACGCAGAGAAAGACCAACTCGAAGCCAAATTCAATGCCGGCGCGCTGCTGCGCGGATCGATGAAAGACCAAGCGGAATTCTTCGCCAAGGCGCTTGGCTCGGGCGGGCACCAGCCGTGGATGGAATATCCGGAAATCCGCGACTGGATGGATTTGCCGGAGCGCACGATTGCGCCGAACCCTCTCGCTCAAAAGAAGGAGCAGGCCAATGAGCCTCCGAAAGCTGCCTGAAGTCCAGGCATTCCAGAAGCCGGAATGGCTCAATTTCGAGCCTCCGGACCAGAACATTGATGCATTTGATCCAGCCGTCATTTCGGCCGGGGCAGACGATGCGACGGAGATCTCGATCTACGGGCAGATCGGCATCGATCCCTTCACGGCCGTCGACAACTCTGAACGCCGGATTGCTGCGGCGCTGCGCGCGATCGGCAAGCGTGACGTGACCGTCAGCATCAACTCACCTGGCGGCAGCTTTTTCTCCGGCCTCGCCATCTACAACTTGCTCCGTGCTCATCCCGCCAAGGTGACGATAAACGTAATCGGTATGGCCGGTTCGGCAGCGTCAGTGATTGCCATGTCTGGCGACGAGACGCTGATGGCCGATGGCTCGTTCATCATGGTTCACAACGCCTCCGGCGTCGTCGTTGGTAACAAGTTCAACGCGAAGGACGCAGCGGAGCTTTTGGCCGAGGTGGATGACGCCATGGCACATATTTATGCGGCGCGTGCGGGCGTCGATGCAAAAACGGCAGCGGCATGGATGGATCGCCGTCGCGGCGACGGCACCATGTTCAATGCTTCGTCTGCTATCGAGCAGGGGTTGGCAGACGGCAAGGTATCGGCCGCTGCTGTGAAGGTAAAGGCCGATGCCTCCAGGGCCGTCCCACGCGAACGTGTAATGGAAAACGCGCTGGTCGCCGCTGCAAGCATGTCTCCGCAAGATGCCAAGGCGTTCATTGCGGACCTCAAATCCGGCACGCGAGATGCTCCGGGAAACGTCACGCGCGACGCTGACGATCTGAAGGCTGCAATTCAGCAGCTTCGTTCAACAATCCGGTCATAACAGGAGATTCCCATGACCCAGATGATCAACTCGCGCAAAGCGCGCGGGCTCGTCGCTGTGCGCGCGGATGCGGGTAGCGACGTAAAGGCCCTCATTGCTGATCTGAACAAGGACTGGTCCGAGTTCAAGGCAACGATGGCTGACAAGGACAAGGAGCTTGCCAAGAAGTTCGATGATGTGGTGACGACGGAAAAGCTCGATCGCATCAATTCGAGCGTCGGCGATCTCCAGAAGGCGGTTGATGCAGCCAACATCAAGATTGCTGCCATGTCGGTCGGTGCTGGCGGCGACAAGCCGGTGAAGGACCGGGAGTATTCCGATGCGTTCATGGCCCACGTTCGTCGCGGCGATATCCAGGCATCGCTCAATAAGGGCACCGATCCGGAGGGCGGTTATCTGGCCCCGATCGAATGGGACCGCACGGTGACCGACAAGCTGAAGCTGGTTTCACCCATGCGGCAGATTGCATCGGTGCAGACCATTTCGACTGCCGGCTACTCGAAGCTCTACAATCTTCGTGGCACCACGTCCGGTTGGGTTGGTGAAAAGGCGGCGCGCCCCGAAACCAACACGCCGACTTTTGGCTCGATGACCTTCACGCCCGGTGAAATCTATGCCAATCCGGCAGCCACCCAGGCGATGCTGGATGACGCGCAGATCAATCTGGAAAGCTGGTTGGCAGACGAGGTGCAGACCGAGTTCGCCTATCAAGAGGGGCAGGCGTTTATCAGTGGCGACGGCACGAACAAGCCGGCCGGATTTCTGACCTTCATCACCGGGGCAGCCAACGCAGCCAAGAACCCGCTCGGGGCGATTGAGATCAAGACTACCGCTTCCGGCACGGCGATCACCGCTGATGAAATGCTGGAACTGGTCTACCTCCTGCCGTCTGTCTACACCGCCGGCGCAGGCTGGGTGATGAACCGAACAACCCAGGGCGTCATCCGCAAGCTCAAGGACGGGCAGGGCAACTATCTGTGGCAGCCGTCCTATGTTGCAGGTCAGCCTGCGCAGATCGCTGGCTATCCGGTTACGGAGATGTCGGGGATGCCGGACATCGCGCTAAGCGCCACGCCTATCGCCTTCGGTGACTTTGCGCGCGGCTACTTGATCGTCGATCGTGCTGGCGTCCGCGTCCTGCGCGACCCGTACACCAACAAGCCTTATGTGATGTTTTACACCACGAAGCGTGTTGGCGGCGGCGTCAACGATCCTCAGACCATCAAGGTCCTGAAGATGAAAGCTAGCTAATCGGCTTGCTGACATAGCGGGCGGCATCCATGCCGCTCGCGCCTTCCACTTGTTCGAGGTTATTATGCTCGCACCCGTTCGCACCATCGCACCGGCCGAAATGCCCATATCGCTCGTTGAAGCGAAAACGCATTTGCGCGTCGACCATAGCGACGACGATACCTTGATAGCAGGACTGATTGCATCAGCGGTCGATCATCTGGATGGCTGGACGGGGATTCTCGGTCGGGCCTTGGTTACGCAGACGTGGCGACAGGATTTTCCGCAATTTTGCTTTCGCAATCTGCCTCTCCCGCTCGCACCAGCGGTATCTGTTGTCGGTATATCCTATTTCGATGGCGAGAACGTACAGCAAACGCTTGCTGATACGGTTTACGGCTTGTCATCTGATGCTCTTGGCGCCTTTGTGGCATTGAAGCCTGATCAAACCTGGCCGAAGACCTACCCGAGACCTGATTCCGTGAGCGTCATTTATGTTGCCGGAGCTGATGTCGCTGATGTCCCGGCAGCTCTGAAGGTGGCAATCCTGCTTCTCGTTGGGAATTGGTACGAAAACCGATCGGCAACATCTACGACGGCCATGATGGCGTTGCCGTTTGCGGTAAATGCGCTGGTTGCACCATATCGTCGAGTTGGTGTCTGATGGCCGTAGGTAATCTCTACTATAAGATCGCAGCCTATACGAGGATGCCTACCGACGACGGTCTCGGCAATACCGTATCTGAGTGGGATGAACAGTTCCAGTGTCGTGCGGCCTATCATCACCTTCGTGGCGGCGAAAGCGTTATGGCTGCCCGACTTCAGGGCAAGCATACGCAGATCATCAGCGTTCGCTCTTCCTCGCAGACGCGGCAGATCACCACGGATTGGCAAGTGCGGGATGTGCGGACAGATGATGTGTTCAATATCCGTGACGTGACCCATGAAACCGATCGTGCCTGGATTTCGCTTCTGGTCGAAAAAGGGGTCGCCTAGTGGCGTGGGTGCTTTTCAAGGCCGATTTCGATTTCTCACCTGCAGCACGCAATGGCTGGGTAACGATCGCCTACAAGGCGGGAACGATCGCCAACGTCACGCGCGAATGTGCCGGCCTCGCACTAGCTGCGGACAGAGCAGAAAAGACCGGGAGGCCGAGCCGTGAAAATCAGTAATCTGGATCGCTTCAAGGCGAAACTCGCAGCGCTGCCAAAGGTGGCGAAGGACGAGATGCGCAAGGCGGTGGCCGACAGCGCAGAGGAAATCGTCGATCTGCAGAAGCGGCTTGCCCCTGTCGATGACGGCGATTTGCAGATGAGCATCAAATGGCGGTGGGGAAACGAGAAGCGCGAAGCCTATTCGCAGGACTTCGGTAGCATCAGCGGGAGCCACGAACTTTCGGCGCGGATCTTTGCCGGTGACAGCAAGGTGAGGTACGCGCACCTCGTCGAGTTCGGTGCAGCTCCGCACATTGCCGGTGGTAAATTCGAGGGTGCGCAGCATCCCGGTTCGCCCAAGCAGCCGTTTTTCTATCCCGGTTGGCGCACCGGCAAGAAGCGGGCGAAATCCCGTATCAGTCGCGCAATCACCAAGGCGGCAAAGAGAGTGGCGGCGGAATGATCGGCACGGAAGTTCAGAAGGCCATCCACGATGCGCTCATGGCCGCGCCTGCGGTGGCCGGTGGTCGGATCTACGACCGCGTGCCCGACAAGCCGACGTTTCCCTACATCACGATCGGCGATGAGCAGATCCTCGACGATGGCAACAGTTGCGATGACGGGTGGGAGGTCTTTCACGATCTCCATGCTTGGTCCCGCTCTGTCGGCTTTCCTGAGGTCAAGGGGCTGATCGCTGCCGCCGTGCCGCGTCTTGCCAGCATCGCCAGCATCGGCGGTCACACCCTGATCGCCGCAGAGGTCCAAGCTACCCGCGTCTTTCGAGATCCGGACGGCTTGACCAACCACGGCGTCATCACAGTGCGTTTCGTCATTACCCCGGTCTGACGGCCATTTTCCCAAAACAGGAGTTAAGACCATGGCCCCAGTCAAGGCTATGAACGGCACATCGTTGCTGATCCAGATCGGTGATGGTGCAACGCCGACCGAACTGTTCGCCCACGATTGCCTGATCAATACTGATCGCGGCATCCAGTTTCAGTCCGAAACCAACCGGCAGACCATTCCGGATTGTGACACGCCTGACGCGCTCGCCTGGCAATCGCTTTCCATGGACGCGAAATCAGCCACCATCACCGGTGCGGGTATGGTCCACACGGCCAGCATTCCGGAATGGCATGAATGGTTTGATTCCGGCGAGAGCAAGAATGTCCGCGTTCTGCTCAATGCCGTATCGGCCGCAAACGGTGGCGGTCATTGGGCCGGAAAATTCAAGCTCACCGGATGGGAAGTAACCGGCGCACGCAACGAGAAGGCGACATCGTCGGTGACGCTGGAATCCGATGGCGCGGTGACGTGGGTCGACGCCACGTGAGCCGGCATGCAGCGATCGAACTGGATTGGGCGGATGGAACCTATACTTTCCGCCTCGGTCTATCCGAGATCGAGGAATTGGAGCGTAAGCGCGATCTGGGGATCTTCCAGATCGTCACGCGACTTTCTCCCGAGATCCGACAGTGCCGTCTTCCCGACATTTCCGAGGTGATCCGCCTCGGCCTCATCGGTGGCGGCAAGTCCCCGACCGATGCGCTTGTGCTGGTGCGCCGCTACGTCGACGAGCGGCCGATCGATGAGAACCGCGACACTGCCTATGCCATCGCACTGGCGGGTCTGATGAGGGTTCACACCAGCGAAGTGGAAAAGCCCTCGGGGGAGCCGGAGGCGGCGAAGACGGACGGCTCGATTTCGCCGCCATCGCAGGATCAGCCGTCCTGATGAACGTCCCGAACTGGCAGTGCCACAGCCTCGGCGAATGGGCTGCCATCTGCAGGGCATGGAATAAGGCGCATGGCGGCAAGAGCGAAATTGAACCGCCTTCCGAAGCAGATTTCGAGGCTGCGATCATGGCGGCAAGGGGAATGTAATGGCTATCACCGTCGAGCGAATGGTTGCCGTGCTCGAAGCGCGGATGGATCAGTTTGACAAGAGCGTTGCGAAGTCCCGCGCGCAAGCTGTCGGTGACTTCCAGGCGATTACGACTGCCGGCGACAAGATGGAGGCTTCCATTGCCCGCCTCGGAGTTAGTGGCAAAAAGGGCTTTGACAACATGTCGAAGTCCATGAACTCCATCCAGGGACAGACCGGCAATCTTGCCGCGCAGTTCAACGACATCGGCGTGCAGCTTGCCGGTGGCCAGTCGCCTTTTCTGATCGCGCTTCAGCAGGGAACGCAGATCACGCAGGTGCTCGGTCAGGCCGGTGCGCGCGGCGCTGTGAGTGCTCTTGGTGGTGCGTTCATGTCGATGCTCAACCCTGTTTCGCTGGCGACGATTGCCGCCATCACACTCGGTGGCACGATGATCCAGTATTTTTCGAGCCTGATATCCGAGGGCGAGAAATCTGAAGAAACGCTTGAGAAGCAGGCGGCTTTGATCAAGTCCGTCTCGGAGAAATGGGGCGAAGCATACCCCGCTATCAAGGCCTATAACGACCAAATCCAGCGGGCTCGGGAACAGGCGGATCTACTCGCTGCAATCGATATCGTAAAGCAGGACCAACTTAAGGACGTGCCGGCACTGCTTGAGCAGATGTCGATTGAGATGGCCGATTTCGTCAGTCAGCTGCAGTTGGCAGGTGAAGAGGACGAGCAGATCATCAACCTGCAAAACGCGATCAACAGCGCAGCAGAGAAAATGAGGGAAGGCAAGGATGCCTCCGGCGAACTCAACGCCGCGATGGACATCCTGAAGGGCGGTATCGAGAACACGGCGAACCCTGCCGTGCAGTCGATGATCGAACTGCTTGGGACATTGGCAGCCGTCTCGCAGACGACAGCGCAAGCGGTGGCGAGTGTGGTCAATAGTGCCGCCAAGGTGCAGGAGCAACTGCAGAACACCATCCAGGGTGCGACCTTCAGAGACAAGGATGGCAAGACCCGGCTTACATCGGAATTTACGCCGGTCAGCACACCGGGATCGCCTGAAAACCGGCCATTAGTCGAGCTGGAGGGGCTCCCCGGATCCGACAAACGTCCTGTCGGCTCCAAGGCCGATCCCTTTAGGTCAGCGGCGGATTCTCTTGCCGAACGTACCAAAGCTCTCGAAGCGCAGCGCGCGGCGCAGGCGTCGATAAACCCTCTGGTCAACGACTACGGCTATGCGCTGGAGAAGGCGAAGGCCAAACAGGATCTGTTGGCAGCCGCGGAGAAGGCCGGCAAGGAAATCACGCCGCAGCTCGCTGCGGAAATCGACAAAGTATCCGAGGCCTATGCGCGAACGAGTGTCGAACTGGCAAAGCTTTCGGAAGCCCACAAGGAAGCACGCGAGGCGATCCAGTTCCAGAAAGACATTCTGAATGGCGCGCTGTCGGATATGCGATCGGCACTGGAAGACGGAAAGCTGACCTGGGAAGACCTCGGCAACGTGGCTTTGAACGTCCTGAACAAGATCGCCGACAAGCTGCAGAGCATGATGGTTGATCAGCTGTTCAGTTCGGGGCTTGGCGGTCTGTTCGGCGGCATTCTCGGCGGCGGCTTCCAGGCCAACACGACGCTCGGCGGCTTTCTTGGCGCCGGGGCGGCGTCTGGGGCAAAGGTCATGTCATCGGCTCCGAAGCTGCCAGCAGCGGCATCAATGGCGAAGTCCTCAAATGTGCATGTGACCGTCGGCGTGTCTGCAGACAACAACGGCAACCTCAAGCCATTTGTCGAGAAGGTCGCCAATGGCGCGGCCGGCAAGGCCTATGCCGCATCGACAGAGCAGTTCAACACTTGGCGCAAAGCAGGGCTAAACGACGACGTTGGCAAGATGATGCGCTCGCCACGGATCAAGGGGCGTGGATAATGGCAGTTACATTCCCGCTCTCGCTCGCGTCCTTCTGGGAAGCGATCAACTTCGCCAACCGCCCGGCGTTCACGACCAACCAGTATCAGGAATCGTCTATGGACGGCGGCGGCAATGTGCTCGTCGCCCAGTACGGTCAGCCCAAATGGACTTTTTCGGTCAAGACGGTGCCGCAATGGCATTCGCACGACATTCCGGCCGTCGCACTGGTCAACCAGCTGGTCGCACGCCGTGGCACGTTCTTCGCCTACGACACCCGCCGGCCGTTTCCGAAAAACGATCCGAAGGGGCTGGTACTTGCGGCACGCACGATTACGATCGAGACCAAGGGAGCAAACAATCGAAGCATTGGGCTGCAGGGGTTCACCGCATCGTTTCAACTGTCAGTCGGCGACATGCTGTCTGTCACTGACGGCGCAGGCAAGTTCCAGCTTCTGGAAGTCAGCGAAAACGCTATCGCAAACGGTCTTGGCAAAACGCCTGTTTTCGAGGTCCAGCCTTTCCTTGCGACGTGGATCGCTGTCGGTCAGACCGTGACGCTGATCAAGCCACCCGGCAAGTTCCGCATCGTGCCCGCCACGTTCACAGGCGATGACGGCTCTGGCAACATGGGCGGCGGTTTTTCCTTCCAGGCACTTTCGGTGCCGGCATGAAGATCTATTCCAGCGCAATCAACAGCTATCGAAACGGCCTGAAGACCTTCAATGCCGTCCACCTGATCAGCTTCCGTGTCCGCAACAGGTCCGACAATACCCGCGTCTGGTTCAACTTCTCCAGCCGCGATTACAACGAGATGATCCAGGTCGTTGACCAGTCTAACGGCTCGCTCGAATATCGCGACTATTGGGGCGATGGCGCGATCGTCGGTGCCGATCCCATCGTCAGGTCTGAAGGCACCGGCATCCGCAATTTCAGCGTCTCGCTATCGGCGGTCCATACGGCCGTGCTTGACATGGTTCGCGGTTACGACGCGCGCGATGCTCTGGTCGAATACAATATCGGCGAGGTCGACGAAGCAACGGGGCTGCTGGTCGATACGCCAGTTTGCGAGTTCGTCGGTTATCTCGACAGTGGCGCGTTCCAGACCGGCGAGATCAACCCGCTGACCAGCGAGACGGCCGAAAGCACTTTCCCGCTCTCGATCAACGGCCACAAGGCGGCGTTGCTGCAGACCAACACCGACATGCTTTCGCGCTCGGTCGGACAGGAGCGCAGCGGCGACGACATTTTCCGCTATGTCGACGAGGCTCCGACATGGAACATCCTGTGGGGCAAGGGCGGAAAGAACAAGCGCAATGTCGTTTCTCATCACGGCACAGGCGGCAAAGACCCCCGCTCGGAACCACCGGCAACACCGCATACCTGGGGCAGGGGATAATCATTGGCATACCTGAAGCTGACGAGGCGGGATGACTGGCATCCGCGCCTGCTAGACTATGTGCATGCGCAGGAGCGCACCCCGTTTAATTGGGGGCAGAGCGATTGCCTGCTGTTCGTGGCCGGAGCGATCGAGGCCATGACCGGCGAGGACGTCGCGGCACCTTATCGCGGCAAGTATTCGAGCTTCGAGGAGGCTCGGGCGCTGCTCGGCAAATCGACGCTCTCGTTCGTTCGATCGCAACTGCGCGAACGCGAACACCAGACGCGCGCCATGGGCGGCGATATCGGCGCGAAGAAGGAGGGCGGCGACTGGACCTATGGCGTGTTCGTCGGGCCGTATCTCTACGTCAAGACGGCTGACGGTGTCGGCATCCTTCCCCGCAGCGAAGCGCAGAAAGCATTCGAGGTCTGATCGATGGTCGCAGCTGTCGCTACCGCAATCGCGCCGATCTTCGGCGCGGCCTCGACCACTGTCGCAACGGTCGGCCTCTATGCCGCTACCACGGCGGCCAGCTACTTCGTCCAGCAGGCGACCGCACCGAAACCGGAGAGCGGCACCAAGTTGCAGGCGAGTTTCGGCGGCGCGACTGCGCAGTCGATCATAATCGGCGAGAAGGAAACAGCCGGGCACTGGATCTATGCGGGCTCCTGGGGCCGGCCGAACAAGACGCCGAACGGCTACTATGTCCGCGTCTACGTGCTTTCGGCTGTCAGGGTAACCGGCTTCAAGTCGACCGTCTGGCGCGACAACGTCAAGGACAGTCTCGACGAAACAGCTTCCTCCGGCATCGTCAACGGCAAGACCTTCGGCAAGCCCGTCGTCGGCCTGAAGGATGGCGACGAACCGCAGGCGTGGATCAAGTTCCTCGACGGCACGCAGACAGTCGCCGACGATTATCTCGTCGAGGTGTTTGGCGGTCTGGCGAGCCGGCCATGGACAGCCGCCATGATCGGACGCGGCCGGCCGATGATGATCGTCACCGAGCGCTATAACAAAAAAGCGCCGAGTTCGACGCACAATTTCACTGCTGTCCCTCAAGGGATGCCGCTCTACGACTGGCGCAAGGATTCGACCAATGGCGGTTCGGGTTCGCATCGTTGGGGCGACGAAAGTACCTATGAGTATTCGGCCAATCCGTTCGTTGCCGCTTACAACATCAAGCGCGGCATCTATCGCGGTTCCGAGTGGCTTTATGGTGGCCGCAACTGGCCGGCGCGGCGCTTCGACAACGACAGCTGGACGGCGGCGGCAAACGTCTGCGACGAGAACGTAACGCTCGCCAATGGCAGTACCGAGAAGCGTTGCCGGGTCGGCATGGAGTTCAATCTCTCCGAAGAACCGTTGACCGTCATCGAGCGCATTCTGTCGGCCTGCAACGGTCGCCTGGTCGAAAGCGGCGGAATCTACAAGGTTTATGCCGGTGCTATTCCGGCAGCGGTCGTCTCGATCACCGACGACGATATCGTCATCTCGCAGGGCGTTTCCGGCGACATGTTCCCCGGCCGTGAGAGCGTCTATAATTCCGTGACCGGCAGCTATTGCGAGCCCGAGAACGGCGGGCAGATGAAGGCATTCAAACGCCGCACCAATGCCGACCAGCTGGCGGCCGACAATGGCCAGATCCGCGCTATAGAGATGACCCTCGACTATTGCCGATCGAACACCCAGGCACAGCGCGTGGCGCGGTTTGCGGTCAACGACAATCTGCGGCTGGTCAAGCATGTGATTCCGCTGCCGGCATGGGCGCGCAAGCTGGAACCCGGCGACGTCATCAACTGGAATTCGACCCGCCTCGGCTACGTCAACAAGAAGTTCATCGCCGGTGATGTCACACTCGGCAATGACGGCATTGTCTGGCTTGCCATTCGAGAAGCGAACCCAAATGACAGCGACTGGACCGTCGGCGATGAAGACCCTTACACGGTCGGCGTCTATGGCGACATCGTGCCGTCCAGCCAGACATTTGCCGCCACGGTTTCGGCGATCAACATCCGCAACAATGCAGGCACACCCCGGAGGCCGGGTATCCGGATCGCGGCGACGGTCGATGCCGACGATGTCGACTGCAAGGCGCTCAAATACCGGGTGCGGCTGAAGGACACCGGCACGATCATTGCCAAAGGACGCGACGATGATTTCTTCGACGAATTCGGGGCGAATACGATCGACATCGCCCACGCCGCCTTCCTGCCGGGTGAAGACTACCAGGTCATATACAAGGTTATTCCTTACTCCGACCGCGCCACGGGCTGGAGCGCCTGGGGGGCTGGCAACGTCACGCTGACCAACGTCCCGTTTGCAAGACAGGACATTGCCCAGGGCGCGATCGGCAATGCCGAGATCGACACCGATGCGGTCACCACGGGAAACATCCGCAAGAACCAGATCTCGCAAAAGCAGGCGATGACAGGATCCGCAGGCGGCAGCTTCACCAACGCAGCCAAGCACTCCGGCGATGATTTCGTCATCCAGATGAATGGTGCCAAGTCGATCAACAACGAAAACGGATCGCTGATCCTGGTCGATGTCGATATCACCCTGGCTGCCTTTTACAGTTACCCGGGAGCGAGCGGCCCGATCAGCCGCTATGCAGAGGGGACTTTGACGCTCTATCGGCAGGACGCCGGTAGCACCAAGCAGACCCCGATACGCAGCTGGAAGGTCGACGCGGTCAGCAAGCAGAAGAAAAACACGTATTCGTCCAACCATACATTGCACATCAAAGAGACATTTGCCGGTGGCGACGCCTCGGTTGCGACCGTGCGCTACTTTCTGAAGCTCAAATGGAAATGCCAGTGCACGATGGGTTCCAGCGGCGTCAGCGCCAACGCGAAAATGCAGGTTTACTGGAACAGGAGGTAGACGATGATAACCGCAACCTATTTCCAGACGTCAGACGGGCGGATTGTCATGATCCTGCCTTTCGAAGATGGAACCGCGACCAGCATAATCAATGCCGAAACGCCTGCGGGCTGCGCCTGGATCGACGCGCCGCAAGCCAACATCAACACCGACTATGTTGCCGGCGGCACGACGCTGACGCAGCGGCCGCAGTTGATTGCCGATGGCGTGACGTCGGTCGACCTGTCGCCCGATGGCGTCGACAACATCACCTTCGCATTGCCGAACGGAGCCGTCATCACGCTTGACGATGGCAGCACCTATACGGCGGCTGGCTCCGAGAGCTTCACCTTCAAGACGGCGATCAATGGCGAGTGGGTCTACAGTTTCACGCCGCCGTGGCCGACCATGCCGCTGCTGCTGATGATCACCGCGTCCGGTCAGGTGGACGTGGTCTGATGGTGCTTATCAGCAAGGTTCAGAAGGCCTGGCCGACCGTCATCGTCGCCACGGCCCGTCCCAAGGCAATTGTCATCTCCAATCTGGTCGTCACCGACAGCGATCTAGATTTCGTCCGGCTCTATCGCTATCCGACCGCAACCGACGCGACGAACCACACCAACTTCACCATTCTCGGGCCGATCTACGAACAGAAGTACCGCGACGAGGAAGCGCTCGCCGACGAGACGAACTATTGGTATCGGGCCACATACTTCGACATCTACGGCAATGAAAGCGCGCGCTCTGCGGCCAAGAACGAGACCAACAAGCGCATTGTGACTGCTGATATCGCCCCGGCAGCTGTGGGCACTTCGAATCTTGCCAGCAACGCTGTTTTCCCAATCAACTTTAATCCGCGAGACACATCCTGCATCTTGCGTGACAGCGAGATGGAAACCCCGTCGATGTGGGCTCTCTACAAGAGGCCGGCAAGTGGCGCCTACATCGATGTTGGGACACTTACCCTTAACCACCAGCTCAACCCGTCCTCCGATGGCATCGGTTACTCAAAGTACCGCTTCTATCTGACCACGACGGGCATATTGACCGCTGGAAAGTGGGAAGAGTTCGGTATCGACAGCGATGCAAACAATGTCGTTGAGCCGGGGAGAGACTACTACTTCTCTGTCGTCGTCAGGCCTCAGTCCACCACTTCCACCGCATTCGCCATCCTTACCGTCAATCTCTACGTGCTCTGGTACGGGTTGGACGCATCCGGCAATCTCGTATATCTCAGCAACTCGACCACCACGTCGGTTTCGTCTGGTGGCTCCCTGAGCACGATGTCCATCAAGGCCACCAACGGTGCGCCGGCCAATGCCACCAGATGCGCGATACGCGTCACCGTGGAAGCCACTGCGATTGCTGCGCATACCGCTCCTCTGAACCTCTATGTATCGTCGCCCATTATCAAGCAGGCTGTCGACAAGTGGTTGATCGCGGATGCCTCCGTGACCGGTGCGAAGATGGCGCTCAATGCGATTGGCAGCGAGAACATCATCAACAACACCATCGTTGCTGGAGACATAGCAGCCAACGCCATCGGGGCCTCCGAACTACAGAACGACCTGTTCAAGCGCGGCCATGCTTATGCTGCCGCCAACTTCGGCAGCTTCGGCACAGGCGGTCCAGCCGTGCAGAACATCAACGTGACCCATGGCGCTGGGGCCAATTCTGTCATCCTCCTCGGGCAAGTGCGCAACACCTCGGGTGCGTCAAAGGTCTGGAACGTCACCATCGTCAACGGTGCTGGTACGGTGATGGCTCAGACGGGTAACGTGACCGTTCCAGATGGTGGCCTGATAACGCTGTTTGGTATCGAGGGTTCCCCAACAGGGACGAGCACAAACTACTACCTGAACGTGACAAGCACGACAGCAGGCAATGATTGCGGCAACCGGCGACTGTTAGGATTCACACTGTGGTAATGGTTTCCATCTTTCTCAAGACTGATCGGACCATTCCAGATGGCCCGACGCACAACGCTGGTCGCATTCTCAGAACTTGGGATGCGGCCCCGCCGAAACTAGTCCAGAAAGGGGTTTTTGACGAAGAAGGCAATTCCTTGCCTGACATCGTGACAGATGTTCCGCTGTCCGACTACCTCACTGAAGTTCTGGCCTCTGACGAGGACTGGATCGAAGGTGAATGGCCGGACGACGAATACATGGTCGACGTTGCCACTAAGGAGCCGCACCTCGGCCAGCCGGATCGAGACGCGGGCCAAATACTTCGAGCGATCAAGGTGGAGCATGAGCGCCGAGAGCTTGCAGGAAAGCTGTTCTCCGGCGTGCATATCACCGGCGAAGACAAGATGGTGCGCAACCTGCAAAGCCTTGCGAGCATCGCCCAGCTCAAGATCGCCCAAGGGGATGCCTCGACGTTCACCTTCAAGGACGGTAGTGACGTTGTCCACGAGATCACATGGCAGGCGATCTTCAATATCTGGTTGGCCTCCACCGCCTATGTGACCCAGCTGTACACCGCCAAGTGGGCGTTGCAGACCATGGAGCCGATACCGGCGGATTTTGCTGACGATCGGTGGTGGCCATCGCACACTAGCGGTTCTTGAACATCGCTACGAACCCAAGATCGTAGTGCAGCATGCAGCGGTCATCGCCCCGATTGTCAACGCGCGGGCAGCCCTCCGCCCGGGCGATCTCCTTCAACAACAGGGGCATCGTCATGTCCTCGATCTTCTCCAGCATCGCGTTCGCGTCATAGCGGCGCTTCATCCCGCACTTCTCGCAAACGACCGCGATCTTGCCGCCCCGGTGATCGGATAGCCTCGGAATTGAATATCGCAGCGGTGGTTTGCGCATGGCCATCTCTGTCGTTGCCTCTCTCATAAAAGCAGGCGACGCGCTTCTCGTCAAAACCCCAAATGGAGCAGCATTTTATGAAAACGACGTCGGACATCCAGCCGCGACCGCTGTCACTTTGGCTACAAGTTGCCAAGTGGGCACTGCAGAAAATGGAGCCCATCCCGGCCAACATTACCGACGATCAGTGGTAGCCGGCGGCCTACCAGTAGTCACTTGGCTCAAAGCCCAACACAGCCCAGATAACCACGATCACCAGCAGCAAGACCAGCAATGCACCAACTGCCACAATAGTCTCGACCATGTGCTCCGTCCGATTATCTTCTGGAGCTCTAACCGCCGAAGCGGACATATCGTTCCTTCCCAGAACACCCAAACGGATGATCCCCGAAAGTTGAATAGAAGTTTCATGTTTGTGCTTCATCCCGGGTTCGTGCCCGCGATGTTCGTGGTTCATTCCTGAAACAATAATATTTGGTCAAAGTATGGGACGATTATGGACATCCAATCCCGTGTTCGGCCGGCGGGAGGTGCCGCTTGGCGAAACGCTATCCAGCAGCACCCCCGAGCTATCATGGACCTCGATAACGGCCGTAGGGGAAGTCGTGTCCTCTAACCCGGTATTCAGCTTGGCCGCAGCTTCAGAGGCCAGCGCCAGGGCGGCCTCAAGATCCGGCAATTCGTGTGCAAAGGGTTCGCTGACGCTGTGATCGTGCATGCACAGCGTGAAGTAATACAGAGGCAATCATTGTCTCCGGGGTTTGCATGAAGTTGATGCTCGCACACCGGGGGATTTCATATCCCCGAACGAGTTCAACAGACTTCCGAGTCTAAAGTTGTGCTGGTTTCCAAATCTTTAACGCCGGGTAGGCGTGCACGCCACATATCGCAGGTTTCTCAATAAGGAAAATCGCAATGAAGACGACGTTGGACATCCAGCGCCGACTGAAGGAGCTCGGCTATGATCCGGGATCCTTGGACGGCATACTTGGCCGACAGACGATCGCCGCGCTCAAACGCTACCAGACGGCAATGCATCTGGCCGTCGACGGCATT
>NZ_JAEQNC010000011.1 GCF_016722925.1 Phytoamicus setariae
AGGTCGACAAAGCTTCCGACTTTGCCGACCTCTTTAATCGTAGCTACTAATCTATAGCAAAACCGCTTCTAGCGGTTCAAGCGCAGCGTTTCAAACCTCCACCTTTGGTGGAGGTCATGACTTATGCGGGGGATGATATGAGGATACGTATTCGCAACGCGGCGATATCGGATGTGTCTGTTGTCACCGAGATCTATCGGGAATCCGTCCTCAACGGCATCGGCACTTACGAACTGGAGCCACCATCCGAAATCGAGATGACCTCCCGCTTCAACGCCGTCACCGGCCAGAATTACCCCTACCTGATCGCCGAAGATGAAAACGGCTCGATCCTCGGCTATGCCTATGCTTCGCCGTTCCGCACGCGCCCGGCCTATCGCTATCTGGCTGAAAACTCCGTCTACGTCTCTCCAGAGGCGCGCGGCATGGGCGTCGGCCTGACATTGCTGGAGGCGCTGCTCAGCCGCACCGCCGAGCTTGGCATAAGGCAGATGGTCGCGGTGATCGGCGGGGCCAATCCGGCCTCGATTGCGCTGCACGAGAAGGCCGGCTTCAAGCATACGGGGCGCATGCCTTCCACCGGGTTCAAGTTCGGCAAATGGGTCGACACCGTTCTGATGCAGATTGAGCTCGGCGAAGGTGCCGACACAATCCCGACCGAGGAGCCAAAGCTCCGGCGTCGTTGACCCAGCGCTCGACAGGTCTACTGCTCGCCGAGCTTCATGTCGGGATGGTAGTCCTTGCCCTCGACTTCCTTGAAGACGGCCTGACCGGCCATCATCTGCCCGGTTTGGGCATTGAAGGAATAGGCCGGGTCGCCATGCAGCAACCACCCCTTGTTGAGCGCATCGGTGACGCGGTGGCAGAAGGCTGAATCATCCGGGCCGGTGAGGAAGCGATAGAGTTTCATGCGGATCTCGCTCTTATAATATCGACCTTGGCAATCAGCGCCAGTGCCTGTTGAAAGTGAAGTCTTTCGACCATCCTGCCGCCAACGCTGAGCGCGTTGAGCGACGCAGCTCCTGCCGCGGAGAAGGCGTCGATGATCGCCCTTGCGTCGGCGATTTCGGACTCGGACGGCTGGAAATGCCGGTTGGCGGCATCGATCTGCGCAGGATGGATCAGCATCTTGCCATCGAATCCCATTGCGCGGCCCTGCGCGCATTCCGCTTCGAATGGCGCCAGATCGCGAAAGTCGTTGGATACGGAATCGATCACCGACAGGCCGAAGCCGCGGCCGGCAAGCACCACCTGCATCAGCCACGGAACGAGGTATGTGCGGGCGGGATCGGGCATGACCCCGGTATCCTTGCGCAGATCATTGAGGCCGACAACCAGACAATCGAGCCGACCACCCCGGGTACGCCCCGTCTCCGCTATCGAACCGGCATTGAGGATCGCAAGCGGCGTCTCCATCATCGCCCAGATTCTGAGCATGTCCGGCGCATCGTTTTCCGATAGAAACAGCGACAGGTCCAGCACATCGTCGCTGGTCCGCACCTTGGGCAGCAGCACTGCATTCGGCTGGGTCTCCAGCACCAAAGCGAGATCGTCTTGATAGTGGGGCGAGGCAGCGTCATTGATCCGGATGATGATCTCTCGACCGCCGGCGAGCCCCGCGGCCATGAATTTACGGATATTGTCCCGAGCGGCCGCCTTCATCTCCTCGGCCACCGCATCCTCCAGATCGAGAATGACGGCATCCATGGCCAGACTGCCGAGCTTGGCGATAGCACGCTCGTTGGACGCCGGCAGGGAAAGCACGGAGCGGCGAAGCGCAAACGCGGTCGGATCGGAATTCATGGTCATCGCCGATCTATGGCCCGAATTCCGCCGGAGTTCAAGAATATGTGACAAAGGGTCGGCGCCAGGACCCTTGCAAATGAGGCGGACTTGCCCCACATTGTTGACAAAGGAATGGTGATGACCATGAAAAGCTTGCGTTCATTCTTGCTCACTCTCGCTGGGTTGACCTTTGTCGCTGTGGCCGCGTTGTTTACTGCGTCAATCGGTTTGGCGATCGCTGGAACATTCACAGTGTTGCTGTTCGGACAATGGCTCGCGACTTTCCTTGGCCGCCAGCCTCAGCCGGTACGCGCCTATGCAAAAGCTCGCACCCGTCGTGAGCAGGATCGCATGCGCGTCTGGAACGACGGCAAGGGCACGATTATCGACATGTGATACAGCGGCCGGGCGTAAAGCCTTGGCCGGTTCGAAGGCGGACGTTTACGTGCCGCCTTTTTTGTTGCCTAGATTTTTCCAAGCAACTAGTTTCCCGCCGAAATCATGAGAATGGACTCCAGACTATGCAATTCACCGGAACAGAGCACTACATCGCCGACAAGGATCTGATGGTAGCCGTCAATGCCGCCATCCGGCTGGAGCGACCGCTTCTGGTGAAGGGAGAACCCGGCACCGGCAAGACGGAACTGGCGCGCCAGGTGGCAGAAAGCCTGGGCCTGCGCCTGATCGAGTGGAACGTCAAGTCGACCACCAAGGCGCAGCAGGGGCTCTATGAATACGATGCCGTGTCGCGTCTGCGCGACAGCCAGCTCGGCGACGAACGCGTGCACGACATCAAGAACTATATCCGCAAGGGCAAGCTTTGGGAGGCTTTTGATTCCGGCGAGAAAGTCGTGCTGCTGATCGACGAGATCGACAAGGCTGATATCGAGTTTCCCAACGACCTGCTCCAGGAGCTCGACCGCATGGAGTTCCATGTCTACGAGACCAACGAGACGGTAAAGGCCAAGGTTCGGCCGATCGTCATCATCACGTCCAACAACGAGAAAGAACTGCCGGACGCCTTCCTGCGCCGCTGCTTCTTCCACTACATCCGCTTTCCCGATGCCGATACGCTCGCCCGCATCGTCGAGGTTCACTATCCCGGCATCAAGAAGCGACTGCTTTCGGAAGCGCTGAGCCGCTTTTTCGAGATCCGCGACATGTCGGGATTGAAGAAGAAACCTTCGACCTCTGAAGCGCTCGACTGGATCCGCCTGCTCGTGGCCGATGATGTCGAGCCAGAAACGCTTGCCGCAAGCGACAAGAATGCCTTGCCCAAGCTGCATGGTGCGCTGCTGAAGAACGAACAGGATGTCCATCTCTTCGAACGCCTGGCCTTCATGGCGCGTCGCGAGATGCGCTAGGGCGCGGAGCCCTGAGCAAGCCCTGCGTCCGTCAACCGCCTGCTTTCAACCCGATTGATAAAATGCTTCGCCCGGTATATGAGACATAACCGTGGTGATTTGCCGGCCGGCTTGCAGCCACGTTAAACAAATCGCTAAATAGGGCCACCGCATACGGGGACCGGCGATTTGTTTGAACGCCGGTGATTAATGGAGTTCCCCTATGCCGATCAAGATTCCAGACCAGCTGCCTGCGTTTCAGACCCTCCTCAAAGAAGGTGTGTCTGTCATGACCGACTCGGTCGCTATCCGCCAGGATATCCGACCGCTGCAAATCGGCCTGCTGAATCTCATGCCCAACAAGATCAAGACCGAGATCCAGATCGCACGGCTTGTCGGCGCTTCGCCGCTGCAGGTGGAACTGACGCTGGTGCGGATCGGCGGCCACAAGTCCAAGAACACGTCCGAGGACCACATCCTGTCGTTCTACAAGACCTGGGACGAGATCAAGCACCGCAAGTTCGACGGCTTCATCATCACCGGCGCCCCCGTGGAAATGCTGGACTACGAGGACGTCACCTATTGGGACGAACTCAAGCAGATCCTCGATTGGACGGAAACCAATGTCCATTCGACCCTCAACGTCTGCTGGGGGGCGATGGCAGCGATCTATCACTTCCACAAGGTGCCGAAATACACCCTGGAAGAGAAGGCGTTCGGCGTCTACCGCCACCGCAATCTCAATCCGGCCTCGCCCTACCTGCTGGGTTTTTCGGATGATTTCGATGTGCCGGTGTCGCGGTGGACGGAAGTGCTGCGCAAGGACATAATCCCCGCCTCCGGCCTCGAAGTGCTGATGACGTCAGACCGCACCGGCCTCTGCCTGGTCGCGGAAAAGAGGGGCAACAGGCTCTACATGTTCAACCACGTCGAGTATGACTCGACGTCGCTGGCCGACGAATATTTCCGCGACCAGTCAGCCGGCATTCCGGTGCGACTGCCGGAGAACTATTTCCCGGATGACGACCCGTCGAAACTGCCGGCCAACCGCTGGCGCAGCCACGCGCACCTCTTGTTCGGCAACTGGATCAACCAAGTCTATCAGACCACCGAATTCGATCTGGAGAATGTCGGCATCGCAGATCGTACACCGCAGCTTCAACGGGTGTAAGGCAACATCATGTTCTTGCCCTTCTTCCTTGAGCTCAAGGCAGCGAAAGTCCCGGTCACCCTTCGGGAGTTCCTGACGTTGCTTGAGGGAATGGAAAGCCACATAGCCGACTATGATATCGAGGCGTTCTATTACCTGGCGCGCACGGCGCTGGTGAAGGACGAACGCTTCATCGATCGCTTCGATCGGGTGTTTGGCCACTGCTTCAAGGGCGTGGCCGGCGTTTCCGGCAACGCTGCAGCCGTCGATATTGCCGAGATCCCCGACGAATGGCTGATGCGGCTTGCCGACAAGCACCTAAGCGACGAGGAAAAACGGCTGGTCGAAAGCCTCGGCGGCTTCGAAAAGCTGATGGAAACGCTCAAGCAGCGGCTCTCCGAGCAGAAAGAGCGTCACCAGGGCGGCAACAAATGGATCGGCACCAGTGGCACCTCGCCGTTCGGCGCCTTCGGCTACAATCCCGAGGGCGTGCGGATCGGCCAGCATGAATCCCGCCATCGCCGGGCGGTGAAGGTGTGGGACGAACGCGCATTCAAGAACCTCGACGATTCGGTCGAGCTTGGCACCCGCAACATCAAGGTGGCGCTGAAACGGCTTCGCCGCTGGGTACGCGATGGTGTCAACGAGGAGCTCGACCTCGACAACACGATCCGCTCGACCGCCGAGCACGGCTGGCTGGATGTCCAGACACGACCGGAACGCAAGAACCGCGTCAAGCTGCTGATGTTCTTCGATATCGGCGGTTCGATGGACGACCACCTGAAGATCGTCGAGGAGCTGTTTTCCGCGGCCAAGGCGGAGTTCAGGCAGCTCGAGTTCTTCTACTTTCACAATTGCCTCTATGAAGGCGTGTGGAAGGACAATCTGCGCCGTAAAGCCTCGATGATCGACACGACCGATATCATCCGCACCTATGGGCCGGACTACAAGGTGATCTTCGCCGGCGACGCCTCGATGAGCCCATACGAGATTACCATGGCCGGCGGCTCGGTCGAGCACTGGAACAGGGAGGCGGGGGCCGTCTGGCTCAACCGCATGACCGGCCATTTTCGTAAATGGGCATGGCTGAACCCGGTTCCCGAGGCGCATTGGGGCTATACGCAATCGATCGGCATCATTCGCGAACTGTTTGCCGGCCGGATGTATCCGCTTACGCTCGGCGGGCTCGAAGCTGCGGCAAAAGAACTGTCGCGTTAGCGCCTTTAGGCTTATATAGCACGCAAGTAGGACCAGAATCCGGAGTAGGATCATGACAGAAGCGGCAAAGACCACCATCGACCAGGCGGAAGTCGACCGCTTTTCCGCGATGGCCGCCGAGTGGTGGGATCCGACCGGAAAATTCCGGCCGCTGCACAAGTTCAACCCGGTGCGCCTTGAATATATCCGCAACAAGGTTTCTGATAAATTCGGCCGCGATCCGAAGTCGCATCGCCCGCTCGAGGGCCTCAGGGTTCTCGATATCGGCTGCGGTGGCGGGCTGTTGTCCGAGCCAATGGCGCGCATGGGAGCCACAGTGCTGGGTGCGGATGCCTCAGAGAAGAATATCGGCATCGCGAAGATCCACGCCGAGCAAACCGGCGTCGTCGTCGATTATCGCGCGGTGACAGCCGAAGCGCTGGCTGCCGATGACGAAAAGTTCGATGTCGTGCTGAACATGGAAGTGGTTGAGCACGTTTCCGATGTGCCCTTCTTCATCGAGACCTGCGCAACCATGGTCAAGCCGGGCGGACTGATGTTCGTCGCCACCATCAATCGCACCTTCAAGGCAGCGGCGCTTGCGATCGTGGCAGCCGAAAACATTCTTCGCTGGCTGCCGCGCGGCACCCATCAGTATGAGAAGCTTGTTCGTCCGGAAGAAATCGAGCGCCCGCTCAATGCTGCCGGCATGACAGTGGTCGATCGCACCGGCGTGTTTTTCAACCCGCTCTCCAACCAGTGGAACCTGTCGAAAGACATGGACGTCAACTACATGCTGCTGGCGGAGCGGGCATAAGCAGCCCACCGGCACTGCGTCAACCGAGATCGACCATCCTGTGGCCGAACACGGTGTCGATCATGTTTGACATCCACTGCCGGAGCGCCGCATCGTGTAGAAAGCGGCCATCCAGATGCCGGTCACCGGTCTGGGCGTTGGGCAACTCAAATCGATGCGCGCCATGAACCACCCACCTGTGCATCATGGCCCGTGTCAGTTCGCCATGGAACTGCACGGCCCAGGCATTTTCGCCGAAACGGAATGCCTGGTTCTCGTAGGTGTGCCCGCGCGCGAGTAGCTTGGCACCGGACGGCAGGTCAAACCCTTCGCGGTGGAAGTGATAGACCATCGACGGCCAGTCCATGATCTTGCGGCCTTCCTCCGTGCTCTCCAGCGGATACCAGCCGATCTCGGTCATCCCCTCCGTGTGGCTCTCCACCTTGCCGCCGAGATTCTTGACCAGCATCTGCGCACCCAGGCATATACCGAGGAACGGTCTGTTTTCACTCAATGGCACCGAGATCCAGTCGATCTCCCGCTTGACGTAATCATCCGGATCGTTGGCGCTCATCGGGCCGCCGAAGATCACCGCTCCCGAATGATTGCGCATCGTATCGGGAAGCTTCTGGCCGAGGAACGGACGGCGAATGTCGAGACGATAGCCGCGTGCCTCCAGCATCTGGCCCGCCCGGCCGGGCGTCGAATTTTCCTGATGAAGAACAATCAGAATGGGCCGGCTATCGACCTTTTTGGTTTTGAGGGCACTCCTCAGCATCATCAGTCTCTCGACCCTGCCCTATTGAGATTTTTCGTCGGACTGCCGACCTTCGGCGGCCTGTCGGCTGGCAATCCTATCGCGGCCGGAAACGCCGATCAACTCGGCGATCCGCCAGACCAGGTGATCCTCGAGTTCGTTGCGGTTGTCGTCGGCATGCACGACTTGCCAGAGCATGCCGATAAACTCCGCCTTCTGGGTCTCATCCAGGGCACGGTTGATCCGGGAGGTGAAGCGGAAGAGATCGACAGCGTCTTCCTCCTGCTTGCGCGCCACCGCCAGCATCTGTTCGAACTCCCCCTTCGAGAAGTTGAAATACGCCCGGATGACCTGTTCGAGCGTCTGGTTCTCACTATCCTCGACAACACCATCGGCCTGGATGACATGCAGCGCCAGCGCGATAACGGCAACAGCGGTATCGTCCGGCACCACGCCCTGACTTTCACCACCCAGCGAATTCAAGAAAGCCATCACTTTTTCAAACATTTCGATCTCGCCCTTGGAACTGCTTGCTAGCGACTGCGGCTAGAACAGCCGGAACCCGGTCCTTTCAAGTGGCCTTTCGCCCTTGACGCCGGGATCATCAGGCGGCCTTCCAAAAAACGGTTCGACATCAGCGCCGGCGGCCTTTTGCACCCTTGGCCTGTCTTCTGTGGGTGATTTCGCTGCTACCACAGGCTTGATTTCACCAGCTGCCGTGGTTTTTTCCACCGTCGTCACCGGCTGCCTGACAGGCGCGGGCTCAGCCGGCGAAACGTGCGGCGACGGCAACTGGCGAAACGCTGCATCGGCCTGGTTGGCTTGCCCGTCGATTGCCGCAGCGGCTGGCGCATACGGACGCTTCCACTCGAATGCGTCGAGCCGACCGCTGATTGGAGAGATCGGCAGCCAGTGCTCCGATATCTGTCCATCGGCCACCCATTGGGGATCGCGCGGGGCTCGAAGCGCCTGCGTAAGCCAGTAGCGCACCCTGCCCTGATCGTTGGTCTCTGTCTCCTCGATATCGGCCAGCAGGAGGTAAATGCTTTCACGCTCTTCGATGCGCGCCGCCGCCTCCGCCTTGGCGCGGGCGAGCGCAAAGTCGCGCGCGTCATAGGCCGCAGATGCCACGGCATAAAGTGCTGCGTAAGTCTCCGGTTGCAGAGTTTCGAGCCGCTCGGCGCGCTTCAGCTTTTCCTGCGCCGAACCACCGCCCGCGGCCACGTAAGCCGAGGCGACTTCCGGATGTGCATCAAGCTTCCAGACCTGTTCCAGCACCGACAGAGCCTTGCGAGGATTGCTCTCGCGAATATAGGCCTTAGCAGCTATGGACGCCGCCGGCACCAGTTCCGGGGCCAGCTTCAGCGCATGGATCGCATCCTCGCGAGCCCCTTTCGGATCGGCCTCCAGCTTCGACAGGGCGCGCCCGGTCAACAGCACGGCCTTCTTTCGGTCATGAACCTTGCGGTCCATGCCGGCCAGCACCCGCTGGGCTTCAAGCAGGCGAATAGCGTCATCATAGCGACCGGCCTGAATGCGGTATTCCAGCGTCGCTTCCGCGGCCCAAGGCAAGTGCGGGGCTTTCTCGATCGCCTTTTCGGCATAGTGACGTGCCGCTTCATGGGCGCCAAGCCGCTGGGCTTCGAGATAGAGCCCCCGCAGGCCCAGTTCACGCGTCTCGGGATCCTCGGCCATCGCCTCGAATTTCTTGCGCGCATCATCGGTGCGCCCGTCGATCAGGGCCGTCTGTGCTTCCAGCAGATGGATCAGCGGCTCGGAATCGCTGCTGATCAGCCCCTTTGTGCGGTCGAGCATCTTGCGCGCCAGCGGCGCGTCACCCGAACCCACAGCGATAAGGCCGGTCGACAGCGCCTGATAGCCGCGATCACGCTTGCGGGCCCTGAAAAAGCGGGTCACCGATTGCGGCGAGGTCCAGATCGTCCGCACCAGCCACCAGGCAAACATCACGAGCGCAACGAGAACGGCCACCATGGTTGCCGCAACCATCAGGCTCATCTCGATCCTCTGGCCTTGCCAGAGGATGCTGAGCTCGCCGGGACGCTCGGCCAGCCAGGAGAAGCCGAAACCGAGGGCAAGAACGATGGCAATGAAGGAAAGTATGCGGATCATCGAAATTCCTTCCTCAGCCCTTGGTCTGTGTGCCGGATACGGCTTTGGTCAGCGCCGAGCCGACAAGTTCCTCTACCCGGATTCGGGCATCGAGCGACGCCTTGAAGTCACCCGCCGCCTTCTGCGCAGCCTCCGGCAGAGCCTGCCACTCGACAGCGGCGGCCTTCAGATCTCCATCGGTCAGCTTGGCCTCGATCCGCGCCACGACGGCGTCTGGGCCATCGCCCTCGACATTGCCTACCGGTCGCACTTTGACGGAGGAAAATGCGCTTGCCCACAGCCGGTCCATGAGGCCCTGGTTGGGATCGTCGACATGCACGGCGGCGAGAATCCTGTCGGCGGCATTGGGAAAGCTGGCGATCAGCGTCGAACGCGACGGCACGCCGATGGCGGCAAACTTCTTCAGTTCCTGGACCGCAGGATCCTGCGCATCGATGCCTTCGAGCGTGTCGAGTTCGGTAATGAATGGCCCGCCGCGATCGATAGCCGCCTTCAGTCCTGCCGACGCAATGGCCACTGCCACATTGACGTCGTCGCGGGGTTCGGCAGCCTTCTTTTCCAAAGCCTCGAGCCGCATGACCAACTGGGCATTGGCGGCATCGAACGATTTCTTCGCCTCCTCGACGGAAGCCTTGATACCGCCGATCTCCATGCCGAGAACCGAGAGCCGGGCATCCGCATCGACCGAAAGGCCATTGGCGGCCGGCACATCGGCCATGCGCTTTTCCAGGGCCGCAATCTTCTCCGTTACCGGCGTCAGATCGACATCGGGCTTGGCGGCTTCGACGGTCTTGATCGACGTTTTCAGGCCTTCGATTTCAGCCGAAAGCAGATTGAGCGTCTGAGCGGTCTTGTCATCGGAATTGAGCGATGGAAAGACACCCCAATATTGCAGGCCGGCCGCGCCACCCAAGACCACTGCGCCGCCGATCAAACCTGCCGCGATCAGCGAAAGGCTGCCGCCACCGCTGGCGGGCCGGGTGGGTTCGGCAAATCGGCGATCATCGGAATTGGTCGTTGTCGCGGTTGCTTCGGAAGCGGCCGACGCATCACCTTCAGCAGCGGAAGAGGCGGAAACGTCTTCCTCGGTTCCTTCCGCTTCGCTGACTGCGATATCCTTCACCTCCCCGGCGGCGAGGTCGATCGTTTTCGGATCGTCGTTCGGCCTGGAATGGCGGGTCGGGTCCGTTTTCATGGGTGCTTCCCCTTTCGCGATATGTAGAACCTTAGCGCGACTATGGTGCCTCGCAAGGTGTTTTTGTCAGGCCAGGGGCCTCACAGCAGGTCGATCAGTTCGTCCTCATCGGGATTCTGGCTGATGACGGCGCTGTTCGAGAACTCCTCCGGCACCTCTTCGGCGATGTTGCGGCTCAGGCAAAAGAACAATGTCTTCCTTAAGGCTTCCTTACTCTGGCGGAAAACTTCCAGCTCAAAGAAGGCTTTCGCATTCTCACGGGAGAAGAAGAAGGCTGCATCGACCGGCCGATCAACGAGGAGTTTCTGCTGCTGCTCGATCGAATAGTAGATCGGCTCCATGGCATAGATTTCGGCCGTCACGCAATCGATGCCGTTTTCAGTGAGTGTACGCTCGAACAATCCCGATCGCCGCGCCCCGGCAAGATAGAGAAGCGGTCCAGCAGGGCCATTTTCGGCGGCGAACTGTCCGGCGATCAGCGAAGCGAGGTCCTTGCCATTGCCCGATGCGGCCTGCACTTTGGTGAAGCCAGCTTCCAGCAGCGCTCGTGCCGTCGCCCGACCGACGCTGAAGACCGTCGCTTCGCGAAAAGCGTCGAGCGTCGGCCCAAGCCCCTTCAGGCAGCGGACCGCCTCAGCCGACGTAACCGCCAGCGCCCAGTATCGGGAATTCAAAGCATCGGCGGCCAGCGCCTGGTCATGCACCGGTTTCAGGAGCGGCAGGAGAACGGCCTCGTGGCCTAGCTCGTCGAGCTTTCGAGCAGTTCCCATCGCCTGGTGTTCCGGACGGATGATCAAGACGCGCATTGCTCAACCCCAGTTTTCGAAGAAGGCCGTTCCTGCTTTATCCCTGATCGCGTGGCCGGCGGCGCGGCCGATTTCCGCAGCCTGATCGGCCGGGCCTTCAGACTTGATTTCATGAAAAGTCTGACCGTCCGGCGTCAGCACCATGCCGGCGAAGCGGATCCGGTCCCCCTCGACCTCGGCATAGCCAGCGATCGGCGTCCGGCAGGACCCGTCAAGCACTTCGAGGAACGCCCGCTCGCAACTGACCGCCGCAAACGTTGCTGGATCATTGACGGCCGACAGCAGGCTGTGAATTGCCGAATTATCCATGTGCGCCTCGAGACAGATCGCCCCTTGCGCGGGGGCGGGCGGAAATATCGAGGAATCCAGGATCTCGGTGGCAATCTCGGGCTTGCCGAGCCGCTTTAGCCCGGCATAGGCGAGCAGCGTCGCATCCGCCTCGCCGTCGGCGAGCTTGCGTAGTCGCGTGTCGACCTGTCCGCGGAAGATCTTTACCTTGAGGTCGGGACGCAGCTTGCGCACCAGCGCCTGCCGGCGCAAAGACGCCGTGCCGACCATGGCGCCCTGAGGCAATTCCAGCAGGCGCTCCGCCTTCTGGCTGACGAAAGCGTCGCGCACATCTTCACGCGGCAGATAGGCCACGATGCCAAGCCCGTCCGGCAGACGGGTCGCCATGTCCTTCGACGAATGAACCGCGAAGTCCAGTTCGCCGGACAACAGGCGTTCCTCGATCTCGGCCGTAAACAAACCCTTGCCGCCAATTTCCGACAGAGGCCGGTCGGTGATCCGGTCCCCCTGGGTGGAGAGCACCACCACTTCGAACATATCCTCGGCAAGGCCATGCGCCTGCATCAGCCGGCGCCGGGTCTCATGCGCCTGCGCCAGCGCCAGCGGGCTGCCTCTTGTGCCGATTCTGAAAGGTTTTGTTTGCATTTGCGGCGATCCGTTGTAATCGGCTTTCAAGTAACCATCTTTCGATACATCTGCAATCTTTCAAAAGGTCGATCATGGCTGTTCTGCGTGTTCTCGGGATCGAGACAAGCTGCGACGAAACCGCCGCCGCGATCGTCGAACGAGAACCCGACGGCACGGGTCGCATTCTCTCCGATGTCGTTCTATCACAGTTGGAAGAGCATTCCGCCTATGGCGGCGTGGTGCCCGAGATTGCAGCCCGCGCGCATGTCGAGGCGCTGGATTCGCTGATCGAGCAGGCGCTTGCCCGCGCCGATATGTCGCTTGCCGATGTCGACGCGATCGCCGCCACCTCCGGCCCCGGCCTGATTGGCGGACTGATCGTCGGCCTGATGACCGGCAAGGCAATCGCCATGGCGACCGGCAAGCCGCTTTACGCCATCAATCATCTCGAAGGCCACGCGCTGACGGCACGGCTGACCGACGGACTTGCCTTCCCGTATCTCCTGCTGCTTGTCTCCGGCGGCCATACGCAGCTTATCCTCGTCAAGGGGGTGGGCGAGTACGAGCGCTGGGGAACCACCATCGACGATGCGCTGGGCGAAGCTTTCGACAAGACCGCAAAGCTGCTCGGGCTGCCCTATCCGGGCGGACCGGCAGTCGAGGCGGCAGCCGTCTCAGGCAACCCCAAGCGCTTCACCTTTCCGCGCCCGCTGGTCGGCGAGGCAAGGCTGGACTTCTCCTTTTCCGGCCTGAAGACCGCCGTGCGGCAGGCAGCCGAAGCGATCGCCCCGGTGACCGATCAGGACATCGCCGACATCTGCGCTTCGTTCCAGGACGCCGTCAGCCGGACCATGCGCGACCGCATCGGCCGGGGCCTGCAGCGTTTCAACGAGCGTTTCGGGCCGATGGCGGAAAAGCCATCGCTCGTCGTCGCCGGCGGGGTGGCTGCCAACAAGGAACTTCGGCAGACGCTGCAGTCGATCTCTGACGGGCACGGCTTCCGGTTCATCGCTCCGCCGTTGTCGCTGTGCACCGACAATGCCGCGATGATCGCCTGGGCAGGACTGGAACGGATTGCCCAGAACCTTCCGGCCGATGACCTGACCGTTTCGCCACGCTCGCGCTGGCCACTCGACCAGAACGCCCAAACATTGCTCGGCACCGGCAAACGGGGAGCCAAGGCATGAGTGCACGCGAACGGATCGTCGTCGTCGGTTCCGGTGCGTTCGGCACCGCCCTTGCGGCCGCTGCGGCGATTTCCGGCAATGCCGATGTCACCCTGCTTTGCCGAACCGTCGAGCAGCAACAGGCACTGGCCGCGACCAGGATCAACCAGCGAAACCTGCCCGGCATCGTTCTGCCCGACACACTGGCCTTCAGCACCGATCCGGACACATTGCGCCACGCTTCCGTGGTGCTGTTCGTGATGCCCAGCCAGGCGCAGCGCGAGGCGGCGCAGAGCCTCCAAGCCTATCTCTCCGAACACCAGTCGATCGTGACTTGCGCCAAGGGCATCGAAAAATCCACCGGCGCACTTTTGACGACGGTTCTGGAAAAGGAACTTCCGGGTCATCAGATTTCGGTCTTGTCCGGTCCGGGTTTTGCCGCCGACATCGCCAGGGGCCTGCCCACGGCAATGGTCGTCGCCTCCCCCGACATGGCGGAAGCAGAGCACATCGCCCGACTGGTCTCCGGACCGACATTTCGCCTCTACCCGTCCACGGACCGCATCGGCGTACAGCTCGGCGGGGCGCTGAAGAACGTGCTCGCCATTGCCTGCGGCATCGTCGAGGGTGCCGGATTGGGCGATTCCGCCCGCGCAGCGCTGATCGCACGCGGTCTAGCGGAGATGTCGCGTTTTGCGGAGGCATTCGGCGGAAATCCGGAGACGCTGATGGGCCTTTCCGGCCTTGGCGATCTCGTGTTGACGGCCACCAGCCACCAGTCGCGCAACTTGCGTTTCGGCATCGAAACGGGACGCACCGGCCGCGCTGTCCTGCCTGCGGGTGAACTGGTGGAAGGCGCCCATGCTGCAGCCATCGCCGCCCGGCTTTCGGCCGAAAAGGCTATCGAAATGCCGGTGACAAACGCAGTAGCTTCGATCATAGAAGGGCGGATCAACGTGAAATCGGCGATTTCAGGCTTGATGAGCCGGCCCATCACCACCGAATGAAAGGAAGACCCATGCTTTTCGCATTTATTTGCCAGGACAATCCGGGTTCGCTGCAGCTTCGCATGGATACGCGGCCGGAACATGTGGAGTGGCTGAATAGCATCAATGCGGACGGCACCGTAACCTTCGCCGGCCCCTTCCTGGATGCGGAAGGCAAGCCGAACGGCAGTCTGGTCGTGGTCAAGGCCGAGACAATTGAGCGCGCCAGGGCGATTGCCGCCGCCGACCCCTATGCCAAGGTGGGCCTCTTCGCCTCGGTGGATGTGCGCCCCTGGAACTGGGTCTTCAACAAGCCGGAGGCCTGATCGATGGCATACTGGCTGTTCAAGTCCGAGCCTTTCAAATTCTCGTGGCAGATGCTGAAGGATCTCGGTGACAAGGGTCAGGAATGGGACGGCGTGCGCAATTACGCCGCCCGCAACAACATGCGGGCGATGAAGATCGGCGACAAGGGGTTCTTCTACCATTCCAACGAAGGACTTGCCGTCGTCGGCATTGTCGAGGTCGTGGCACTGGCGCATGTCGATTCCACCGCCGACAATCCCACCTGGGAATGCGTTGACATCAAGGCCGTGCGCGATGTGCCGAGGCCGGTGACGCTCGAGATGGTCAAGACGACGCCGGAACTGGCTGATACGGCGCTGGTCAAACTTTCGCGCCTGTCGGTCCAACCGGTGACGGAGGCCGAATACGAGCTCATCTGCGCAATGGGCGGCGTGGAAAATCCTCCCCGCTCCCCATGAAGACCGATCCGGAGGCGTTCATTCTCGCCAACACGGCTGTCATGGCGCCGCCACATGTGCCGGAAATACGCCTGCATCTGGCTGATGAAGCCCATGAACTCTGGTTGAAAACCGAGGAAGAGCTCGAGGAAATCGGCCTGCCGCCGCCCTTCTGGGCCTTTGCCTGGGCCGGCGGACAGGGACTGGCCCGCTACGTCCTAGATCATCCACAGAGCGTCGCCGGCAAGCGCGTGGTCGATTTCGCCTCCGGTTCGGGACTGGTGGCAATCGCCGCAATGAAGGCGGGAGCGACCTCGGTTCTATCTATTGATATTGACCCGTGGACCGAAAGCGCCATCAAGCTCAATGGGCAGTTGAACGCCGTTACGCTCGGGTATTCGAACGCGGATATCATCGGCAAGACCCTCGATGCCGATATGCTGCTGGCCGGAGACGTGTTCTACGACAAGGGGTTTGCGGAGCAACTGATCCCCTGGTTCGAAGCCCTGACAAGGGCCGGTATTGCCGTCATCGTCGGCGATCCAGGTCGCGCCTACTGCCCGCGCGAACGAATGCAGGCGCTCGCGACGTACCAAGTCCCAGTGACCCGCGCGCTGGAGGATGCCGAGGTCAAGAAGACCACGGTCTGGCAGTTAGCATAGGCAACCGCATACGATTTAACAAAGTCACAACCATTTCGCCGCAATGCTCGATCAAAATGTGGAGATGGACGTGAACGAAATCCTCATCATGGCCGATGAAGCCCTGCTGGCCGAGCGCAAGCTTTGGCTCGACGGGCTTGCGCATGAGCGCCGGCTCGCCGACTTGACGGTCGAGGCCTACGAACGTGACACGCGCCAATTCCTGTTCTTTCTCTCTGGGCATGCCGGCGGGCCGGCGCGGCTCTCCGATATCGAGGCGCTGCGACCCGCCGATCTGCGTGCCTTTCTCGCCAGCCGGCGCAGGGATGGCGTGGGTGCACGCACCATGGGCCGCTCGCTCGCCGGGTTGCGCTCCTTCCTGCGCTATCTCGAGAAGAAGGGGATCGCCAATGCCGCAGGGGCACGCGCCGTACGCTCCCCGAAACAGCCGAAGAGCCTGCCCAAGCCGCTCTCCGCCGAACAAGCGATCCTGGTTTCGTCCGAAACCGGGCAGCTGGCCGATGAACCTTGGATCTCGGCGCGCAACGCGGCAGTCCTGACCCTGCTTTACGGATCGGGGTTGCGCATCTCCGAGGCGCTTTCGCTGACCCGAAACGATATCCCCGCAGCCGCTGCATCGCTTCGAATCACCGGCAAGGGCGGAAAGACCCGGATCGTGCCTATGCTCGACGCGGCAAAGGAAGCCATTGACGCCTATCTCAAATCCTGTCCGTTTGTGGTTGCCGCGGATGTCCCCTTGTTCCGGGGCGCGCGCGGCGGCCCCCTGCAGCCGGCGATCATCCAGCGCGAAATGCAGAAGATGCGCTCGGCGCTCAACCTGCCGGAGACCGCGACACCGCATGCGCTGAGACATTCCTTCGCCACCCATCTGCTCTCGGCCGGCGGCGACCTCCGCTCCATTCAGGAGCTGCTGGGACACGCCAGCCTTTCCACCACACAGGTCTATACCGGTGTCGATGCTGCCCGGCTCCTCGATATCTTCGACAGGGCTCACCCTCGCGCCGGTTAACCATAGACATTAAGGAAATATGAGCCGCGCACATCTATTCTCGCGCCAATTGATTGAAGATGGGGTTTCCATGTCCTTTGCCGCGCCGAACACCAAATCCCCCACCCGCTGGCTCACGTCGGCAATTGCCGACCGGCTGGCGAACGGCGCGCTGTTTTCACTGATCGCGATCCACCTTCTCGCCGCACTGTCGCTGGTTTTTATCCTCGCCTTTGTACGACCGGCACAGGCCGCCGAAGATATCGCCTGCGGTGCCAAGGATCTGGTCGCCGAACTCCGCAAGACCGATCCAACCGCCTATGCAAAGCTGAAGGCGGAGGGCGACGCGGTCAAGAATTCCGGCAGTCGCTTCTGGAAGCTGGAAAAGCCGGGCCAGGAGCCGGACTGGTTGCTCGGCACCATGCACCTTTCCGATCCGCGCGTGACCGACATGCCGACGGAAGCGAAAGCGGCATTTGACAAAGCCAGCACGGTGCTGCTCGAATCCGACGAAATACTTGATCAGGCGCGCGCGTCGGCCAAGCTGATGGCCAAGCCGGATCTGTTGATGTTCTCCGGCAATGCGACAATCCGCGACTATCTCAACCCTGCTGACCAGATCGTGCTGGAACAGGGATTGAAGAAGCGGGGTATTCCGCTGGCCACCGTCATCAAGATGAAGCCCTATATTCTGTCCTCGATGGTGGCCCTGTCATCATGCGAACTCTCCCGCAAAGCGAGCGGCGCGCCGTTTCTCGACATGAAGCTCGCAAAGGACGGGCAGGCTTCCGGCAAGGCGGTCAAAGGCGTGGAAACGCTGGCCGAGCAGATCGAGGCCATGGCAAGCCTGCCGATGGATTTCCACGTCCGTTCGCTGGTCAGCATCGTTCGCTATCCGCAGTTCACCGCCGACATGATGGAGACGACACTCGGTCTTTATCTCGAAGGCAATATCGGCATGGTCTTCCCGGCCAGTACCTTTTTTGCGCCTGAAAAGTCGGACAGCGACTTCAAGGATATGGCCGTCTTCGAACGTCGCCTGATCACCGACCGCAACCATCACATGGCCGATCGAGGCGCGCCGATCCTGGCAGAGGGCAACGTCTTCATGGCAGTGGGCGCGCTACACCTGATCGGCGACGAGGGGCTGATCGAGCTTCTGAAAAAGAAGGGCTACAAAGCCACCCCGGTCATGTGAGTGCTGCTCGTTTGCCGAGATTGGCCAGCATCGCTGCCACGATCAACTTGTGGAACGGCGTTATGAGCGCAATGTAGAGCCGGCCGAGCAGGATCTTGCGGTCAACCAATGTCGTGGCGCTGATGATCTGGCGCCCATCAGTCAGGCGCCGCAGTCGGATGACGATCCGGAAATCCAGATGCCGATCATCGAAGCCCAGAACGACCTCATCGTGGTCAGAGCTGATGACCGGAAACATCCCGATCATATCCAGCTTGCCGGACGTGTGATAACTTGACGTTTTCAGTCCCAGCACCGCAACAATGGCGTCACGCAAGTGCATCAGCCACTTAACCCACGGCGGGAAATGGCCAAGGGCCATATGGGCGGCTTGCACCGCCGTCAGGGTTGGCGCGCGAACATCGATCTCGTAACAATCGGCCCAGTTCGCCGTTGGCAAGGCTGGATGCGGCAAGCGTACCTCCTCGGCAAGGCGCAATCCGAAACCTTACGACGAAGTAAACTTCAAGCCGCTCACATATGGATCGGCTTGAAGAAGGTGGCCAGCGCGGCCTCCTTGACCGCTTCCGACATGGTCGGATGCGCATGGCAGGTGCGGGCGAGGTCTTCCGAAGAGCCCCCAAACTCCATCAATACGGCCGCTTCGTGGATCATTTCGCCGGCGCCGAAGCCGACGATGTGCACGCCGAGAACCCGATCGGTCTTGGCATCGGCCAGAACCTTGACGAAGCCCTCGGTCGCTTCCATGGCGCGCGCACGGCCATTGGCGGTGAAGGGAAACTTGCCTGCCTTGTAGGCGACGCCAGCGGTCTTCAGCTCTTCTTCCGTCTTGCCGACCGAAGCGACTTCCGGCTGGGTATAGACCACGCCCGGAATGACGTCGTAATTTACGTGCCCATGCTGGCCGGCCAGGATTTCGGCAACTGCCACACCCTCGTCTTCCGCCTTGTGGGCAAGCATCGGCCCCTTGATGACGTCGCCGATGGCGTAGATGCCGGTCACCGATGTCTGGTAGGAGCCATCGACTTCGACGCGGCCGCGATTGTCCATGACCACACCGGCTTCGGCCAGACCGAGCTTGTCGGTGAAGGGCTTGCGGCCCGTGGCAATGAGCACCACATCCGCTTCGATCGATACCGCTTCGCCGCCCTTGACCGGCTCGTAGGTGACCTTGGCGCCCTTGGCACTCTTCTCCACACCGGTGACCTTGGCGCCCAGCTTGAATTCAAAACCCTGCTTGGCGAGCATGCGCTGGAACTGCTTGGAGACTTCCCCGTCCATGCCGCCGAGAATGGTGTCGAGATACTCGACAACCGTGACCTTCGCACCGAGCCGGCCCCAGACCGAGCCAAGCTCAAGCCCGATGACGCCGCCGCCGACCACGACCAAGGTCTCCGGCACCTTTTCCAGCGTCAGTGCACCGGTGGAGGAAATGATAACCTTCTCGTCGATATCGACCTGCACGCCCGGAATGCCGGCGACATCCGACCCCGTAGCGATCACGATGTTCTTGGCTTCCAGGACCTGGGCATCGCCGTTGTCGGCGGTGACCTGCACCTTGCCCTGGCTCAGAACCTTGCCGGTGCCCTGGAAAGCATCGATCTTGTTCTTCTTGAACAGGTAGGCGACGCCATCGACATTCGACTTGACGACGCCATCCTTGAACGAAAGCATCTTTTCCAGATTGAGCTTGGGCTTGGCCAGCTCGATGCCGAGGCTGTCCATGCCGTGCGATGCATGCGCGTAGAGTTCCGAGGCATGCAACAGGGCCTTGGAGGGAATGCAGCCAATGTTGAGGCAGGTGCCGCCATAAGTCGCTCGCTTTTCGACCACGGCCACCTTGAGACCAAGCTGCGCCGCCTTGACCGCGCAGACATAACCGCCGGGACCGCTACCGATAACAATGACATCATATGACATAGGCATTTCCTTCTTTTCCGGCGACTACCTGCCGCCGCTGATATTCAGAATGGCTCCCGTTACATAGGAAGCCTGGCTTGAAAGCAAAAAGACCACCGCATCGGCGACTTCGTCGCTCGAGCCAGGTCTCTGCATTGGAATCTGGGCCGCCATCGCCCAGGCACGGTCGGGCGCCCCGCCCGAAGCGTGGATGTCGGTTTCGATGATGCCAGGGCGCACCGCATTGACGCGGATGCCCTCGCCGGCGACCTCGCGGGCCAGACCGACGGTGAATGTGTCGATTGCCCCTTTCGAGGCGGCATAGTCGACATATTGGCCCGAACCGCCGATCACTGCCGCCATCGAGGAAAGGTTGACGATTGCACCACCCGTGCCGCCATGGGCGGTCGACATTCGCTTCACCGCCTCGGACGCGCAGCGGATCTTGCCGATGACATTGATGGAGAACATCCGCTCCAGCCGTTCGCGCCCATAGGCATCGACGCGGGCGCCGAGGTCTACGACACCGGCATTGTTGCACAGCCCGTCGAGCCGGCCGAAGCGTTCGTCGACGGCCCTGAAAATGGCCTCGATGCCGAATTCATTACCGGTGTCGCCCTGGACGATCTCGGCGACGCCGCCCGCCTGATTGATCTCGTCCTTCAGAGCGGTTGCCGCTGCCTCGTTGGAAAGATAGTTGATCAGCACCCGCCAGCCGGATTTGGCTGCCTTTCGACACACGCTGGCGCCGATGCCGCGACTGCCGCCGGTGACAAGCAGAACTGGAGCGTCGTTGGTCATTTACCGCATCCTTTCAGCGAAAAGACATCCCAGGGAACAACGGTGGCTTTCTTCTCGCCCCAGGCGCTCGAAGCCTGAAGCGAAGGGCCAAGGCCTGCCAGCAGGATTTCCGGCGCAGCCTCGGCACCCTGCCCTGGCAACAGATCGATCTTGCCATTGCGGTGCCCATAGATGACGCCTTCCCAGACGGTGCAGGCGGCGATATCCTCTCCCGTGACATCGCCCTCAGGGCAATTGTTGAACAGGATACCATTGGTGCGGTTGACCGGCTCCGACGCCATGACGTGGCCGTCAAGCGCCAGATTTGTCTTCAATACCTTGACAGTAAAGCGATGGCTCGATGCCGAGGAATCGGGATCGACAGCGGAAAATGCCAACTCGTAGGCAGCGGCGGCATCGCCATAGACGGCATTCTCCTGACGGCACTCGGTGGCCGCTGCTACAGCCGGCGACAGCAGCGCCAACCATGCCATCAATGCAGTCCGTATGCCCACCATCTCAACCTGCCTTCTCGGTTGCCAGCTTGAGGCCGAAGGCGATGAACACCAGGCCGCTTGCCCGGTCGATCCACTTGGAGGCCCGGCTGAACGCAGCCCGCATGCGTGCCGTCGTCATGAAGAACGAAACGCCCACGAACCAGCCGATCAGGGCGCTCGCCATCACCATGCCGTAGACGAACTTGACCCCGTCAGGCGTATGAAGGCTGACCACGCTGGAAAACACCGACAGGAAGAAAAACACCGGCTTCGGATTGAGGGCATTGGCTAGGAATCCGAGGCCGAAGGCCTTCAGCGACGACTGCTGCTTTCTGTCCGCAGTTACCGCCGCCATGGCGTCGATATCCGTACGGCCGGCCCTGAGCGCGCTGACGCCGATATAGATGAGATAGGCGACACCGAGCCACTTGACGATGTTGAACAGCAGGATCGACTGGGAAATGATCAGCCCCAGACCGAGAATCGTATAGGTCATGTGGAAGACCAGCGAGACCCCGATGCCGAATGAGGTGAAGATCGCGGCGCGGCGCCCATGCACGATGGACTGGCGGATGACCATTGCCAGATCGGCCCCCGGCGATACGATCACGAAGGCGAAGATCGCCATCAACGACGCTATTTCGAGAACATACTGGTGCAAGTCAGCCTCCAGACAGGTTGATCGCGCTCAGAAAAGCACGCCGAAGAACATGATGGCAAGGCCGGCCATCGCAATCGCCCAGGCGATCGATCTGAGCGGCCCAAGTCCACCGATATAGAACGGCAGATAGATCACGCGCGCCACAAGGTACACGATCGCGCCCAGCGTCGTATATACATCGCCGCTGGAGGACATCTCCGTCGCCAGCACCAGCGCCACGAAGAATGGGTAGGTCTCGAGAAAGTTCCTAACCGCCCGTTCACCCCTGCCCGTGTAAAGGCCGCTGGCATGCTGTTTGTCCCGATTGGGATCATAATTGCGGACACCGCGCTCGGCATAGAGCGTCGCTACCTGTGTGCAGATATAGATACCGCCGAGAACCGTACTCCAGACCAGGCATAACAATTCGGTCGACATCGACGACTTTCTCTCGTGCGAAGAAAGGGCCGCCCGAGAGCGGCCCGAAAGCTGGGATCAGAGGTCGAGAACCAGACGTTCCGGATCCTCGAGGCTTTCCTTGACCCGAACGAGGAAGGTCACCGCTTCCTTGCCGTCGACGATGCGGTGGTCGTAGGAGAGCGCCAGATACATCATCGGACGAATGACGACCTGTCCGCCGATGGCCACCGGCCGCTCCTGGATCTTGTGCATGCCGAGAATGCCCGACTGTGGCGCATTCAGGATCGGCGAGGACATCAGCGAACCGTAGACGCCACCGTTGGAGATGGTGAAGGTGCCGCCCTGCATGTCGGCCATGGAGAGCGCGCCATCGCGGGCCGCCTTGCCCAGACGGCCGATATCCTTCTCGATCTCGGCGATCGACATCTGGTCGGCGTCACGGACGATCGGAACCACGAGGCCCTTGTCGGTGCCGACGGCGACGCCGATATGGGCGTAGTTCTTGTAGATGATGTCGGTGCCGTCGATTTCGGCGTTGACGGCCGGGATTTCCTTCAGCGCATGCGTCACTGCCTTGGTAAAGAAGCCCATGAAGCCGAGCTTGACGCCATGCTTCTTCTCGAAAATGTCCTTGTACTTGTTGCGCAGGCTCATGACGGCCGACATGTCCACCTCGTTATAGGTGGTGAGCATGGCGGCGGCATTCTGCGCGTCCTTGAGGCGCTTGGCGATCGTCTGGCGCAGGCGGGTCATCTTGACGCGTTCTTCACGAACCTGATCGCCAGCCGAGGACGGCGCACGGGCAACAACGGGCTGGGCGGCGGGTGCGGCTGCCGAAGTGCCCTTGGCGATTGCCGCAAGAACATCTTCCTTCAGCACCTGGCCGCGCTTGCCCGAACCGTCGATGGAGGCAACGGCGATGTTGCTGTCGGCTGCGACCTTGGCGGCAGCCGGTGCTGCAGGCATGGCCGCGGCCGGTGCTGCAACGGGAGCGGTAGCAACCGGAGCCGGTTCAGCCTTGGCAGCAGGTACTGCTGCAGCGGCGCCAGCACCCGCGGCGATCTGGCCTAGCAGGCCGCCCGGGGCGACAGTGTCGCCAGCATTGGCGACGATTTCGCTCAGCACGCCGGAGGCCGGAGCGGGCACTTCGACCGTTACCTTGTCGGTTTCGAGTTCACAGAGGATTTCGTCGGTCTTGACCGCGTCGCCCACTTTCTTGAACCAGGTTCCGATAGTGGCCTCGCTGACGGATTCGCCAAGGGTTGGGACGCGGATTTCGGTGGACATCTTTAAGTTCCTGAATTGTTTGACGTTACGTCGATCTGGTTTCAGTTCTGCCGGAGAATGAGAGAGGGTATCGGAGCCAATTCATAACGGAAGCCCAGTGATACCGAGATCACCGGGTCGGCCGCGCACAATGCCTCGGCCTCCGCCTCGTTTTCAGTTTCAACGATCGCCATGCCCCAGGGGCCCTTGGGATCGAAAACCGGTCCGACAGCAACGGCCAGCTTCTCCTCTGCCAGCCGCTGCCAGTATTGTGCATGGTCAGTCATCGCCGCCTTTTCCGCCTCGTTCATGTCGAAGGGAAAAGTCGAGCGGGGTCCGATGAGCTTCAGATGATAGTAGCCCATCGGTCCACCTCAGCTTCCGAGCGCGTCTTCGAGGAAGGCCGCAAGCTGTGCGAGATGCTTGGACATCAGACCCGTCGCCGGCGAGGCCGCAGCCGGACGGCCGGTATAGCGGACGCGCTGGTACTTCGCATCGATATGCGCAAGCACCCATTCGAGATACGGATCGATGAACGACCAAGCGCCCATGTTCTTCGGCTCTTCCTGGCACCAGACCATTTCGGCATGGCGGAAGCGGCTGAGTTCGTTGATCAGCGCCTTGGCCGGGAACGGATAGAGTTGCTCGACGCGCAGCAGGTAGACATCGTCGATGCCGCGCTTTTCACGCTCTTCCAGAAGGTCGTAATAAACCTTGCCGGTGCAGAGCACCACGCGGCGGATCTTCGCGTCCTTCTGCAGCTTGATCGGACCATCCTTGATCACTTCGGCATCGTCCCACAGCAGACGGTGGAAGGAGGATTCGCCCGCCATTTCCGACAGCGAAGACACGGCGCGCTTGTGGCGCAGCAGCGACTTCGGCGTCATCAGGACAAGCGGCTTGCGGAAGTCGCGCTTCATCTGCCGGCGCAGGATATGGAAATAGTTCGCCGGCGTGGTCACATTGGCGACCTGCATGTTGTCTTCGGCGCAGAGCTGAAGGAAACGTTCCAGGCGCGCCGACGAATGCTCGGGGCCCTGACCTTCATAGCCATGCGGCAGCAGGCAGACGAGGCCCGACATGCGCAGCCACTTGCGTTCGCCCGACGAGATGAACTGGTCGAACACCACCTGGGCGCCGTTGGCGAAATCGCCGAACTGGGCTTCCCAAAGGGTCAGCGCATTCGGACGGGCCAGCGAGTAGCCGTATTCGAAACCGAGCACAGCCTCTTCGGAAAGCATCGAGTTGATGACTTCGTACCTCGCCTGGGTGGGCGACAGGTTGGCGAGCGGAATGTAGCGTTCCTCGGTCTCCTGATCGTAGAGCACCGAATGGCGCTGCGAGAAGGTGCCGCGTTCGCAATCCTGGCCGGAAAGGCGGATCTTGTGGCCATCGAGGCAGAGCGCGCCAAAAGCCAGCGCTTCGCCCATTGCCCAGTCGATGCCCTCGCCCGTCTGGATCATCTGGGCGCGGTTGTCCATGAAGCGCTGGATGGTCTTGTGCGCCTTGAAGCCTTCAGGAATTTCGCTCAGCTTGCGGCCGATTTCCTTAAGCTGCTTCATCGGCACAGCCGTCTTGCCGCGACGCTGCTCATCCGCGTTGTCGGCCGTGCGCAGGCCCGACCAGAGACCGTCCAGCCAGTCGGCCTTGTTGGGCTTGTAGGCCTGGCCGGCTTCGAATTCCTGCTCGAGATGGGCGCGCCAGTCGGCCTTCATCTTTTCCAGTTCGCCCTGGGTGATCAGGCCCTCGGCGATCAGACGTTCGCCATAGAGCTGGACGACCGTCTTGTGCGAACGGATGACCTTGTACATCTTCGGCTGGGTGAAGGAGGGTTCGTCGCCTTCATTGTGGCCGAAGCGGCGGTAGCAGAACATGTCGATGACGACAGGCTTGTGGAACTTCATCCGGAATTCGGTCGCGACCTTGGCGGCAAAGACCACCGCTTCCGGATCGTCGCCGTTGACGTGGAAGATCGGTGCTTCGATCGTCTTGGCCACATCGGACGGATAGGGCGAAGAACGGGAGAAAGCCGGATTGGTGGTGAAGCCGATCTGGTTGTTGATGATGAAATGCATCGTGCCGGCAACGCGATGACCGCGCAGGCCGGAAAGACCGAGGATTTCGGAAATCACGCCCTGGCCGGCAAAAGCCGCGTCACCATGCAGAAGCAGCGGCAGCACGCGGGCGCGTTCGCTGAGCGGGATGATGTCGCCGTCCCAGACCTTGGCCATCTGGTCCTGCTTGGCGCGTGCCTTGCCCATGACGACCGGGTCAACGATTTCCAGATGCGACGGATTGGCCGTCAGCGACAGGTGAACCTTGTTGCCATCGAATTCGCGGTCGGAGGAAGCGCCGAGATGGTACTTCACGTCGCCGGAGCCTTCGACGTCGTCGGGCGCGTAGGAACCGCCCTTGAACTCATGGAAAACGGCGCGGTGCGGCTTACCCATCACGTTCGTCAGCACGTTCAAGCGACCGCGATGGGCCATTCCGAGAATGACTTCCTCGAGGCCTTCGGAGCCGCCGCGCTTGATGATCTGTTCGAGCGCGGGAATCAGCGATTCGCCGCCATCGAGGCCGAAGCGCTTGGTGCCCTTGTACTTGACGTCGATGAACTGCTCGAAGCCTTCCGCCTCGATCAGCTTGGAAAGGATCGCCTTCTTGCCTTCCGGCGTGAAATCGACGCCCTTGTCCGGACCTTCGATACGCTCCTGGATCCACTGCTTGATCTCGGGATCGGAGATATGCATGAATTCGACGCCCAGCGTCGAGCAATAGGTCCGCTCGAGGATATCGATCATCTCGCGCGCCGAGGCGTATTCCAGCCCCAGCACGTTGTCGATGAAGATCTTGCGGTCCATGTCCTCCGGGCCGAAGCCGTAGTTGGAAGGCGACAATTCATTGAAATCCTCGACCGGCGCAGCAATGGCGAGCGGGTCGAGCTTGGCATGCAGGTGGCCGCGCATGCGATAGGCGCGGATCATCATGATGGCGCGAACGGAATCGCGCGCTGCCTGCTGGATTTCTTCCGGGCTGGCGGGCTTGCCCGCGACTTCGGCCTTGGCTTCGATCTTCTTGGTAACGGCCTTCTCAACCGTCGGCCAATCGCCATCCAGCGCGCTGACCAGTTCGCCGTTCAGCGGCACCGGCCAGTTCTTCTTCTGCCAGGAAGCACCCTTGGCGGCCTTGGAAATGTCGGCCGGGCTGTCCTCCAGCCCCCGGAAAAACGCCTGCCATTCGGCGGTTACCGAAGAGGGATTTTCCTGGAAGCGCGCATAGAGCTGCTCGATGTAAAGGGCATTGGCGCCATCAAGGAACGACGTCGCCGAAAACTGCTGATTGGCCTCTTGCCTTGCCATTTTTCCAATGCGGAGCTCGCTCCGCCTCCTGTAGCTTTTCATCACCGGCATCCGCCGGCAGAGTGGTAAAGGCGGGAATCGATATTCCCGCCTTATGTCTTCAACCCTTGAGCACTTCGACCAAGGTTTTTCCAAGGCGCGCCGGAGACGGCGAGACGCGGATGCCTGCGGCTTCCATCGCTGCGATCTTGTCTTCCGCACCGCCCTTGCCGCCCGAAATCACGGCGCCGGCATGGCCCATGGTGCGGCCCGGAGGGGCCGTACGACCGGCGATGAAGCCAACCATAGGCTTCTTGCGGCCGCGCTTGGCTTCGTCCTTGAGGAACTGCGCCGCGTCTTCTTCGGCAGAGCCGCCGATTTCGCCGATCATGATGATCGACTTGGTCTCGTCGTCAGCCAGGAACATCTCGAGGATATCGATGAACTCAGTGCCCTTGACCGGGTCTCCACCGATGCCGACAGCGGTGGTCTGGCCGAGGCCTTCGTTGGTGGTCTGGAACACCGCTTCGTAGGTCAGCGTACCGGAGCGGGACAGAACCCCGACCGAACCCTTCTTGAAGATGTTGCCCGGCATGATGCCGATCTTGCATTCGTTCGGCGTCAGCACGCCCGGGCAGTTCGGTCCGATCAGGCGCGACTTGGACTTGTCGAGGCGAGCCTTGACCTTGACCATGTCGGCAACCGGAATGCCTTCGGTGATGCAGACGATCAACGGGATCTCGGCGTCGATCGCCTCGATGATCGCAGCGGCAGCACCCGCCGGCGGCACGTAGATGACCGAAGCATCGGCGCCGGTGGCGTCACGGCCTTCGGCAACCGACTTGAAGATCGGCAGCTTTTCGCCCATGGCGCCGTTCCAGGTTTCGCCGCCCTTGGAAGGGTGGATACCGCCGACCATCTTGGTGCCGTGATAGGCGAGCGCCTGCTCGGTGTGGAAGGTGCCGGTCTTGCCGGTCAGACCCTGAACCAGGATCTTGGTGTCTTTGTTGATCAGAATGGACATACTCAGGCTCCCTTGACGGCCTTGACGATCTTCTGGGCGGCGTCATCAAGATCGTCGGCTGAAATCACGTTCAGACCCGATTCGTTGATGATCTTCTTGCCCAGTTCGACATTGGTGCCTTCGAGGCGAACCACGAGCGGAACCTTGAGGCCGACTTCCTTGACGGCTGCGATCACGCCTTCGGCGATGACGTCGCACTTCATGATGCCGCCGAAGATGTTGACCAGGATGCCCTTCACGGCCGGATCGGCTGTGATGATCTTGAAGGCCGCGGTGACCTTTTCCTTGTTGGCGCCGCCGCCGACATCGAGGAAGTTCGCCGGCTCGGCGCCGTAGAGCTTGATGATGTCCATGGTCGCCATGGCCAGGCCTGCGCCGTTGACCATGCAGCCGATATTGCCGTCCAGCGCCACATAGGCGAGGTCGTACTTCGACGCTTCGATTTCCTTGGCGTCTTCCTCGGTCGTGTCACGCAGGGCGACGACGTCGGGATGGCGGAACAGCGCATTGCCGTCGAACGACATCTTGGCATCGAGCACGCGCATGCGGCCGTTCTTCATGACGATCAGCGGGTTGACCTCGAGCAGGCTCATGTCCTTTTCGACAAAGGCCTTGTAGAGGATCGGGAACAGCTTTTCGGCATCGGCCTTGGCTTCGCCATCGAGCTTGAGCGCCGCAGTCAGGGCCGCAAGGTTCTCGGCAGTCACGCCCTTGTCCGGATCGATCGCCACGTTGATGATCTTTTCCGGCGTGTTATGGGCAACGGTTTCGATGTCCATGCCGCCTTCGGTGGAAACCACGAAGGAGACCTGGCCGACCGCGCGGTCGACGAGCAGCGAGAGATAGAGTTCGCTGGCGATGTCGGCGCCGTCCTCGATGTAGAGGCGGTTAACCTGCTTGCCGGCATCGCCGGTCTGCGCGGTCACCAGCGTGTTGCCGAGCATTTCCTTGGCGTGAGCCTTGGCTTCATCGATCGAGAAAGCGAGGCGAACGCCGCCCTTGGAGTCCGGACCGAGTTCCTTGAACTTGCCCTTGCCGCGGCCGCCAGCATGGATCTGGCTCTTGACCACGTAGAGCGGGCCGGGGAGTTGCTTCGCAGCAGCCTCGGCTTCATCCGCCGAGAAAATGGCCACGCCTTCAGCAACCGGTGCGCCAAAGCTCTTGAGAAGAGCCTTGGCCTGGTATTCATGAATGTTCATGATCTTTTCCTGTCAATCTGACGTTGCGCTTGGCTTACTTCAAAGCCGGAGCGATGTTGATGCAGGCTTCGCAGAGACCGGCGACAGCACCGACCGACTTGTCGAAAGCTGTCTTTTCCGGACCATTGAGATCGACCTCGATGATGCGCTCGACGCCACCGGCACCGATAACGGTGGGAACGCCGACATACATGTCCTTGACGCCGTACTGGCCGGTGAGGTGCGCCGCGCAAGGCAGAACGCGCTTCTTGTCCTTGAGGAAGGCTTCGGCCATCATGATGGCAGCAGCGGCCGGGGCATAGTAGGCCGAGCCGGTCTTGAGCAGGCCGACGATTTCAGCGCCGCCGTCACGGGTGCGCTGGATGATTTCTTCGAGACGTTCCTTGGTGACCCAGCCCATCGTCACGAGATCGGTCAGCGGAATGCCGCCAACGGTCGAGTAGCGGGCAAGCGGGACCATCGTGTCGCCGTGGCCGCCGAGCACGAAGCCGGTGACATCCTCGACGGAAACGTTGAATTCCTGCGCCAGGAAGTAACGGAAACGGGCAGAGTCAAGCACGCCGGCCATGCCGACGACCATGTTCTTCGGCAGACCGGAGAACTTCTGCAGCGCCCAGACCATGGCGTCGAGCGGGTTGGTGATGCAGATCACGAATGCGTTGGGGGCATACTTCTTGATGCCGGCGCCGACCTGTTCCATGACCTTGAGGTTGATGCCGAGAAGGTCGTCGCGGCTCATGCCTGGCTTGCGCGGCACGCCGGCAGTCACGATGCAGACATCTGCGCCCTCGATGGCCGAGTAGTCGCTCGCGCCGGTATAGTTGGCATCGAAGCCGTCGACTGGAGAGGATTCAGCGATGTCGAGACCCTTGCCCTGGGGAATGCCGTCGGCAATGTCGAACAACACCACGTCGCCCAGTTCCTTCATGCCAGCAAGATGCGCCAGCGTGCCGCCGATCATTCCAGAACCGATGAGTGCGATTTTCTTACGCGCCATGGGAATATGTCCTTCATAGTTAAGACTGCGGGGCGGGCTTGGCACACCTCGCTCCAATGGCGAACGGGCTTAAACAGAAAAGGTTAAAAATACAACACGTAATTTTGCGTGCAGTAATTTCAATCGGTTAGATATATATTTTCTTACGTAAACGTCAATTGAATGTCTGACAGAATTATCCACGCGTGTTATTTGCGCTAGCAGCAAGATACTCTTCGCTGCGCATTTCAAACAACCTCGAAACCGTTCGGTCGAACTCAAAGCCGACTGTTCCCTTGCGCACCGGCAACAGTGCTTCCGGCATCGCTGCAGCTGATGCTATCAGGCGAATCTGACGATCGTATAACGCGTCGACCAGATTTATGAAGCGTTTGGTTTCATTGCGCTTTTCCACGGCCAGCACCGGAACATGCTCGACGAACACGGTATGATAGCGCTCGGCGATTGCCAGGTAATCCGTTGCGGCGAGCGGTTGCTCGCACAGATCGGCAAAGGTGAACCGGGCAGCGCCATGCGCGGCAAGGGGAACGTGGATAGTGCGACCCTTCATGGCAATCCCATCGGGTACGGACTTTGCGCCCTGCGTCACCTCATGCCAGGCAGCTTCGATTCTCGTATCATTGACGCCGTTGATCGGCACGAGCCACACCGGCAGGCTCTTTGTCTTTTCCATGCGGTAATCTGTTTCAGTATCGAGCGAGACGACGTCGACATTGTCCTTCAGCAGCGAAACGAACGGCAGGAACAGTTGCCGGTTCAGCCCGTCCAAATAGAGGTTGTCGGGCTCGACGTTCGACGTCGCCACCAGAATCGATCCAAGACGGAAGAGTTCGGTGAACAGCCGCGACAGGATCATCGCATCGGCAATGTCGGTGACAGTGAATTCGTCGAAACAAAGCAGGACGGCCTCGGCGTGCAGGCTGGCGGCGACAGGCGGCACGGGATCGGCCTGTTTCGTCTCGCCCTTCTTCAGCTTCTGCCGGTGCGCGTGGATGCGACTATGCACGTCAGCCATGAATTCGTGGAAATGCGCCCGGCGCTTGCGCTCGATCGGCGCAAGCTCGTGGAGAATATCCATCAGCATCGTCTTGCCGCGGCCGACGCTACCATGGATGTAGAGCCCGCGCACGGGCTGCTCGACCTTGCGGCGAGAAGCAAACAGCCAACCCAGCGCCGATGTCTTCGACGCGGGCTTGCGCGAGTGCAATGCCTCAAGGATCATATCCAGGCGGCGGGCAACGGCGATCTGCTGCGCGTCATACTGTATATGGCCGTCGCCGGTCATCGTCTGCAACCGCTCGACGACGCTTGCGGAGTAGTCGGGGGGTGGCTGCATGTGATGGAAATCCGGCTGCTGGGCTTAGCGGGAAAGGCTTACCGGTTGACCGGAGTTGGCCAGCGAACCATCGAAGCGGTTTTCGGCGGTTTTGTAGAGACGTGCCAGCTGGTTGCCGGCGCGGTCCTTGAGCACCACCTGCTTGCCGGAGACCTCCCAAGAACCCATGGCCATCAACTCGCCGGAGCAACCACGCGTGCCGCCACGCGAGCCGGAGCCGAGATTGGTCAGTGTCAGGAACATATCGCAATTGGCGCCGCCCGCATTGACCTTCCAGCCGCCGACCATCGCTTCCTTCTTGATGTCGAGTGCTGCTGCGGCCGCCGCCGCATCGGCCTGGGTGTTCTGCCCAAGAGCCGGGTCGACAACGGGCTTCTGCGGGAACTGCGCCGTATCCGTGGTCGGATCGGGAAGCTGACCGGCCTCGACCGGCGCAACCGGCTGCGCTTCCAGCGGTTGCGGCTTCACGCTCGAATTGTCATAGGTATCCATGCGATCGCTGGCGCAACCGGAAAGCATGATCGCCGCAACAAGCGACCCGACAGATAGCGATTTCCGCATCCCCAACTCCTTCAGTCCCGACCCGGCTGCCACTCACAACCGGAAAATTATGGCGGAATTAGCGTAGGCGCATATGGTTAATCAAGCGATAACTCCGAGATTATCTCGCTGTTGAAGCTCTTGGCTGCAACAAGCTCGAAAATCGCCCCTTGCGGCAATCGTCCGCCTTAAGTGTCTTTTGGGTGAAAAGCTTGACCATCCGCGCAAACCGAAGCGCGGATGGATGTTTTGCAATGTATCTGATCGAAAATTTCCTTCGGCAGTGCCGCGGTCAGACCCGACGCTCCACCATCATCTTCTTGATCTCGGCAATCGCCTTGGCCGGGTTAAGGCCCTTCGGGCAGGCTTGGGCGCAGTTCATGATCGTGTGGCAGCGATAGAGCCGGAACGGATCCTCGAGATTGTCGAGGCGCTCGCCGGTGGCCTCGTCTCTGGAGTCGATCAGCCAGCGATAGGCCTGCAGCAGAACGGCCGGACCGAGGTAGCGGTCGCCGTTCCACCAGTAGCTCGGACAGGAGGTCGAGCAGCAGGCGCACAGAATGCACTCGTAGAGACCATCGAGTTTCTGACGGTCCTCATGGCTCTGGCGCCATTCCTTGGCCGGCGTCGGCGACACCGTCTTCAGCCATGGCTCGATCGAACGATGCTGGGCGTAGAAGTTGTTGAGGTCCGGCACCAGATCCTTGACGACGGGCAGATGCGGCAGCGGATAGACCTTGACCGTGCCCTTCACCTCTTCCATGCCCTTGGTGCAGGCAAGCGTGTTGGTGCCGTCGATGTTCATCGCGCACGAACCGCAGATGCCTTCGCGGCACGAACGACGAAAGGTCAGCGTCGGGTCGATCTTGTTCTTGATGTAGATCAGCGCGTCGAGCACCATCGGGCCGCAATCGTCGACATCGATGTAATAGGTGTCGATGACCGGGTTCTTGTCGTCATCCGGCGACCAGCGATAGATCCGGTATTCGCGGACGTTCTTGGCGCCTTCCGGCTTCGGCCAGACCTTGCCTTCCGACATCGTCGAATTCTTGGGGAGAGCGAGTTCAACCATTTCCTGTTCTCCTCAGATCAATACACACGCGCCTTGGGCGCGATCTTGTAGGGATCGATGCCCTCAGCGATGAGGTCGGTATGCACCGGACGATAGTCGAGCTTGACGTCGCCCGCGTCATTGACCCAGGCCAGCGTGTGCTTGCGCCAGTTGACGTCGTCGCGACCGGCGAACGGACCATCGACATAGTCCTCGCGGGCATGCGAGCCGCGGCTTTCCTTGCGAGCTTCGGCGCCGTAGACCGTGGTGATGGCGTTGGCCATCAGGTTTTCAAGCTCGAGCGTCTCGACCAGGTCCGAGTTCCAGATCATCGAATGATCGGTAACCTTGATGTCGGGCAGTTCCTTCCAGATCGCGCTCATGCGCTTGCAGCCGCTTTCGAGCGATTCCTGGGTGCGGAACACGGCCGCGTCTTCCTGCATGGCACGCTGCATCTTCTCGCGCAGCACGGCCGTGGGCGTCGAGCCCTTGGCGAAGCGCAGCCGGTCGAAGCGTTCCATGATCCGGTCGCAGGCGGCAACGTCGAGTGCCGGGATCGGCTCGGCGCGGTTGATGACCTCACCGGCGCGGATTGCAGCCGCGCGGCCGAACACCACGAGGTCGATCAACGAGTTGGAGCCGAGGCGATTGGCCCCGTGCACCGAGGCGCAACCGGCCTCGCCGACGGCCATCAGGCCTGGCGAGATGCGTTCTGGGTTGTTGGCGTCGGCATTCAGCACTTCACCCCAGTAATTGGTCGGGATGCCGCCCATGTTGTAATGAACGGTCGGCAGAACCGGGATCGGCTCGCGGGTCACATCGACGCCGGCAAAGATCTTGGCGCTTTCCGAGATGCCGGGCAGGCGCTCGTGCAGCACGGCCGGATCGAGATGGTCGAGATGCAGGAAGATGTGATCCTTGTTCTTGCCGACGCCACGGCCTTCGCGGATTTCCATCGTCATGCAGCGCGAAACCACGTCGCGCGAGGCGAGATCCTTGGCATTGGGCGCATAGCGCTCCATGAAGCGCTCACCCTCGGAATTGACGAGGTAGCCGCCTTCGCCGCGTGCACCCTCGGTGATCAGGCAGCCGGCGCCGTAGATGCCGGTCGGGTGGAACTGCACGAATTCCATGTCCTGCAGCGGCAGGCCGGCGCGTGCGACCATGCCGCCACCGTCGCCGGTGCAGGTATGGGCCGAGGTGGCCGAGAAGTAGGCGCGGCCATAGCCGCCGGTCGCCAGCACCACCATCTTGGCGGTGAAGCGGTGGATCGTGCCGTCATCGAGGTTCCAGGCCACGACACCGGTGCAGCGGCCATCGGCCGACATGATCAGGTCGAGCGCGAAATACTCGATGAAGAATTCGGCATTGTTCTTCAGCGACTGGCCATAGAGCGTGTGCAGGATGGCGTGGCCGGTGCGGTCGGCTGCCGCACAGGTGCGCTGCACCGGCGGGCCTTCGCCGTAGTTCTGCATGTGGCCGCCGAACGGGCGCTGGTAGATGCGGCCGTCTTCGGTGCGCGAGAAGGGCACGCCGTAATGCTCGAGCTCATAGACCGCTTTCGGCGCTTCCATGGCGAGATACTGCATGGCATCGACGTCGCCGAGCCAGTCGGAGCCCTTGACGGTGTCGTAGAGGTGCCATTGCCAGCTGTCCGGCGTCATGTTCGTCAGCGAGGCGGCAATGCCGCCCTGTGCCGCGACCGTGTGCGAGCGGGTCGGAAAAACCTTGCTGATGCAGGCGGTCTTGAACCCCTGCTCGGCCATGCCGAGCGTGGCGCGAAGCCCCGCGCCGCCAGCGCCGACAACGACCACGTCATAGGCGTGATCGACATACTCGTAGGCCTTGCCGCCCTGAGCGGCGTTTGAGACTGCAGCCATGTTGATTATCCTGCAAATCCGGTCTTGAGCACGGCGAAAAGACAGAGCCCGGCAACAAGAACCGTAAAGAATGTGTTGAGCATCAGGAGCACGACCTTCTGCCCTTCATGGTGAATGTAATCCTCGATGATCACCTGCATGCCGAGCCGCATATGCGCCAGGCCCGAAATCACGACCAGACCCATGATGACAGCGACGAACGGGTTTGCGAGCGCTGCACGCACTTCCGCGTAAGACGAATTGCTGTGGGTGATGATGAAGCCGATGAAGAACAGGATCAGCGGCACATTGGCAGCGGCCGTCAGCCGCTGGCGCCAGAAATGATCCGTGCCTTCCTTGGCCGAACCGAGCCCGCGAACCTTGCCGAGAGGCGTACGCATATCCATCGAATGACCTCCTAGCGGACCATATAGCCGACGACCCAAAGAAGGATCGTGATGACAGGTGCGGCGACGAACGTGGCCTTGGCCATCCTCGTGGTGAAATGCTTCTCGAACCCGTAGCCCAGATCCCACATGAAATGGCGCAGGCCGCCGAGAAGGTGCTGGACGAGCGCCCAGGTGAATCCGAAAAGGATGATCTGGCCGATGATCGAACCAAAGATCGTGCTGACGAAGTCGTAATAGCCTTCACCCGACGCGATCGCGATCAGCCACCACGCCACCAGCAACGTGCCGAAATAGAGGGCAGCGCCCGTAATGCGATGGATTATGGAACTCGCCATCGTCGGAATCAGCTTGTAGACTTGAAGATGGGGAGACAAAGGACGGTTTTTTGCCGCGTTCGCCATGTAAGGAACCTCCCGGGAGGGCAATCAATAAGCGCCTGGAAACCGGCGCACTCGTTCAGGCATACACATCAAAATTATGTGCATTGCATCAAAACGGTGTTTAGTCGCGTGTTTGCGCCGCCGCAAGCCCTGCCAAAGGCGTATTTCCGATTTAATCGATTATTTCGAAACCAGTATTTTGAATTCGGCTCGCGCCCGCAGCCAAGCCACCAGATATGCAATCCTCGCGCAAGTCCCATAGCCCATTGATTGTAGAGGGGACGAAGTGTTAACGTGTGATTAACAATGCGTCGTAACCGCTACAGCGACACGCCTCAGCCGTGACGCGCAATGACTCTGTAGGATTTTGAATCTGCTGCGTAATTATGTCCTTGGACCGACTCCGGCTCTTGGGATTTCAGCAGTCGGCCACTTCATGCAGTCAAAGGGAGATTGCCATGTTCATGCGTACCGGAATTCTCCTCGCACTTGCCACGCTTGTTATGTTCCCGGTCGGCATCGATACCGCCGACGCTGGTCAACGGCATAATCGATATCATCATCACGTCAGGCACAACCACAAGCTTTTCCGGCAGAGGGTGGCGCACCACCGCGGGCCACGCAACGTCATCAAGTCCAAGGTTGTGGTCAATGTCATCAATGGCAGCGGGTACGGCTATGTCACCCAGTCAAGCGGCACATATTCCGGCGACGTTTCTGTCTCGTACCAACCAGGCGTCGGCACCTGGTCTTATGGCACGACCTCTCGAATCTCGAATCCGAGGATCAGGGCCGGCGGAGCGAAAATCATCAATGTCGGCCACCGGAACAACGATTGCCGCATGGAAATGGGCGTCTGCGTTATCCGCCCGTAACAGCTATTCGACCGCTAGCGGACACCGATGACGACATCGATCGCTTCGATCAGCCTGTCACACTCTTCCCGGGTGCCAATCGAAATGCGCAGGAAATCGGAAATGCGCGGCTTGTCGAAGTGCCGCACGAGCACCGATACAGCCCTTAAACCCGCTGCGAGTGAGGCACCTGAATGACCGGGATGGCGGGCAAAGATGAAGTTTGCCAATGACGGCAGCACCTCGAACCCACGCTGCCGCAGCGCACCGGTGACCCGATCGCGCGATTCCATCACCTTGTGGCGCGTCTCGTCGAACCAGGCGACATCCTCGATTGCGGCGGTTGCCCCGGCTTCGGCCAGCCGGTCGATCGGGTAGGAATTGAAGGAATCCTTGACCCGCTCCAGCGCCTCGATGAGGTGGCGCTGACCGATCGCGAAACCGACGCGCAGCCCTGCCATCGAACGTGATTTCGACAGCGTGTGGATCACCAGCAGGTTGTCGTATTTCCGCGTCAACGGAATTGCGGTTTCGCCGCCGAAATCAATATACGCCTCGTCGATCACCACTGGCTTGCCCGGATTGGCTGCGACCAGCGCCTCGATCCCGGAAAGCGGCAAACCGATTCCGGTGGGCGCATTGGGATTGGGCAGAATGATTGCGCCGCAATCGCGCTGATAGTCTTCCAGACGGATCTCGAATTTGTCGTCGAGCGGGATCGTCTGCGCAGCGATCCCGTAGAGCAGGCAGTAGACCGGATAAAAGCTATAGGTGATATCCGGGTAGACCAGCGGCTTGTCATGCTTGAGCAGCGCCTGGAAGGCATGCGCCAGCACCTCGTCCGATCCGTTGCCGACAAATACTTCGCTTGCATCGACACCATGCAGCCCAGCGATGGCCTGTCTCAGCTTCAACGATAACGGGTCGGGATAGAGCCTCAGCCCGTCACCCGCTTCCGCCTGAATGGCTGCGACTGCCTTCGGCGAAGGCCCATACGGATTCTCGTTGGTGTTGAGTTTGACGAGATTCTGCATCCGCGGCTGCTCGCCGGCGACATATGGCTTGAGAGTTGAAACGATCGGCGACCAGAATTTGCTCATCTCAGTGATTCCGTTGTGCGATATAGGCTGCAATCTTGACCAGCATGTCCGCCTTTTCGCCGTATGGCGCTAGCAGGGTCTGCGCTTCGGCAACGAGGGCCTCAAGCTTTTCCTCGGTCCAGGCGATGCCGTGCAGCGAGGGCAGGGTGCCCTTGCCGCGCGCCGCGTCCTTGCCCGCCGCCTTGCCCAATGTGGCGCTATCGGCAACCAGGTCGAGCAGGTCGTCGCGCAACTGGAAGGCAAGGCCGATGATCTCGCCGAAGCGTACGAGGCGAGCCCGTTCCCCCGCCTCCGCATTGCCGATGATTGCTCCTGCCTCGCAGGCAAACCGGATCAGTGCGCCAGTCTTCATCGCCTGCATGACGGTGATCTCGCCCTCGGAAAGCGTGCGGCTTTCCGCTTCCAGATCCAGCGCTTGGCCACCCGCCATGCCGCCGAGCCCTGCCGCACGTGCAAGCGCCAGCGTCAGCTGCATCTTGCGAGCGGCATCGAGTTCGGTTTCATCGGACGCCACGATTTCAAAAGCATAGGTCAGCAGGCTGTCGCCAGCGAGAATGGCCGCAGCTTCGTCAAAAGCCTTGTGCACGGTCGGCTGGCCACGCCTAATGTCATCATCATCCATTGCCGGAAGATCGTCATGCACCAGCGAATAGCAATGGATGCATTCGAGCGCCGCCGCGATGCGCAGCGCCGTCGATTCGATGCCGCCAAACATCCTGGCGCTTTCGATCACCAGCGCCGGTCGCATGCGCTTGCCACCGTTGAGCACCCCATGCCGCATGGCGGCAAGTAGCCTTTCGGGCCGCGCGATCTCGCCCTTCTGGGGCGCCGATGACAACATCTCGCCAAGCAGCCGTTCGACTGCCGTTGCATGCGCCTTGAGCGTTTTGGAAAAATCCCTGTCTTGCATGGCACGCTCTTTCGCATGGGCCGTAAAGCCTTGCAACAGGCCTGATGCGCCTGCCGATGACAAAACATGCCGCCGATAGCTGGCAATGTGGCTGCGCTCGGGTTATGAAAACGTGGCATACAGCAGGGAAAACCGGGGCTTTGAAGTTTGGAAGTTGCTTCCGAGACAGGATTGATCGCGCCATCTCCGGCTTCGGAGACACAGGCGTCGTCGTCCGCGCGAGTTGATGTGCCGGTGCGTGCGCGTTTGCGGAAAGTCCTGAAATGGGCGATCGGCCTTGTTCTGCTGCCCTATCTGCTGATCCTGATCTATGCGGTGGGCTTCGTCCACCCGGTGTCCACCTTGATGCTGTGGGATCTCGTCACTCTGAAGGGCTATGACCGGCGCTGGGTGGATTTCGAAGAGATTTCCCCCAATCTGGTTCGGTCAGTGATGATGTCCGAGGATGGCCAGTTCTGCAATCATGACGGCGTGGACTGGGTGCAGATGAATGGCGTTATTCAGGACGCATTGGATGGCGAAGCCACGCGTGGCGCCTCCACCATACCCATGCAGACGGCAAAGAACCTGTTCCTGTGGAACGGCCGCTCGTTCGTTCGCAAGGGCCTGGAGCTGCCGCTCGCGCTAGGGGCAGACCTAGTCTGGTCCAAGAAGCGGCTGATGGAGATCTACCTCAACATCGCCGAATGGGGGCCGGGCATTTACGGCATCGAGGCGGCAGCGCGCTACCATTTCAAGGTTCCGGCCTCAAAACTCAATCGCCGCCAGGCCGCATTGCTTGCAGTGTCGCTGCCCAATCCGATCACGCGCAATGCCTCCAAGCCGGGAAAAGGCATGAAGCGTCTCGCCGGGTTGATCGAGCGCCGGGCAAAAGCTTCCGGCGACTACATCAAGTGTCTCTACGACTAAGCCCAGTTAATGGGCAGGGAATGAACGGCAAACAAGCAATGCGCCGTCGATTTGAGCAACCTTCCCACAAAATACCTTGCCAATGAAGGAAAATGTAGTTTCCAGCGAATTCGTCGCGCCGGATGCTTTGCAATTATTTTTGGCAGTGTATTAATATTTCCCGGACGAAAGAATACGGCCTGCCCCGTTGTCGGCGGAGCCGATGCGATTGCATCTCGACGCAGTGCATTCCCTACCAGTGAATTCTCCATTTCCCATTTCTTCCAGACCTATCGGACAAGACGCAATTGCATTCGTCCTGAAAATACATTGGGGAACAACCTCGCAATCGCAAAGTCAAACGGGAGATTCCAGCATGCTGCTATCCGGACTGATTTCGAATTTGCGTTACGGCGTTTTAGCATTGGCCACAATCGGCTGCCTTTCCTCGACCGCGCTCGCGCAGGAGGTGGAATCGTCCGATCCGATCAAGGTGGCGCTGTTCGATTGGACCAGCGTCAATCTCAACGCCAGGATCTATGGCGGCATTCTCGAAAAGCTTGGCTATACCGTCGAGTATCCAACGGCGGACTACCTTTCCAGCCTGACCACGGGACTGACCAACGGCGACCTGTCCATCGGCATGGAATACTGGGCGACGACTGCCGGAGAGGCAATGGCCGCCTCAGACGCGACTGGCCAGACTGAAAATCTCGGCACGCTCGGCCCAAAGGCCAAGGAGGAGTGGTGGTTTCCTGAATATATGAAGGCGAAATGCCCGGGTCTGCCGAATTGGGAAGCACTGAAGGATCCGAAATGTGCGGAGGCCTTCTCCACTCCTGAGACGGCACCCAAGGGTCGTTATGTCGGGGGGCCGGTGACCTGGGAAGGCTTTGACGACGAACGGGTGGCGGCACTTGGATTGCCTTTCACCGTCATCCATGCCGGCACTGATGCCGCGATGTTTGCGGAACTGGAATCGGCCTACCAGCGCCAGGCGCCGATCATGCTCTGGATCTACTCGCCGCATTGGGCGCCGGCGAAATACAAGGGCGAATGGCTGCAATTTCCGGAATACACCAAGGAGTGCTATACCGACCCGAAATGGGGTTCCAACCCGGATGCTAAATACGATTGCGGCAAGCCGCATGGCGAGATCTTCAAATATGTCTGGTCAGGCATGAAGGACAAATGGCCGGGCGCCTATAAGCTTGCCAGGAATTACAAGATCGACACCGACGTGCTCAACAAGATGAGTGGCGAGATCGACCTTGACGGCAAGACCCCGGAAGATGTCGCGGCTGCATGGATCGATGCCAACGAAGCGACCTGGAAGGAATGGGCCAAGTAACGATCGCCCGATAGCACCGCAGCGGCCGCCGCCGAGCCCTGCCGGCGGCCGCACAACATGCTCCAGTACCGAGGTATCCCGCATGAATGGCGTTGCCGATATCAGCGCGACAGCACTTCACCGTGAAACGACCGAGCTGCGACCAATCAAGCTTGCATGCCGCAATCTCTGGAAGCTTTTCGGTGCGACGGCTGCCCAGTTCATCGCGACCCAGGATGGCCGGGCCAGCGCCGAGGACATAGCCTCCGCCGGCCTTGTCGGAGCTGTGCGCGGCATAGATCTCGAAGTACGCCAAGGCGAGATCTTCATCATCATGGGCCTTTCAGGCTCCGGAAAATCGACGCTCGTTCGCTGCATGTCACGACTGATCGAGCCGACCTTCGGCAAAATGGAATTCGAGGGCAGGGACCTGCTGAAAATATCCGAAGCCGAGCTGATCGAGCTTCGACGCCACCGCATGGGCATGGTTTTTCAGAATTTCGCGCTGTTGCCGCATCTCAACGTCATCGAAAATATCGCCTTTCCCCTGAGCATTCAGGGCATGGCAAAAGCTGAGCGCGACAGCAGGGCGCGCGAAATGATCGAGCTGGTCAGCCTAAAGGGCCGCGAGCATTTCTACCCGCGCGAATTGTCGGGCGGCCAGCAACAGAGGGTGGGCATCGCACGCAGCCTTGCCACAAATCCGGACATCTGGTTTCTCGATGAACCGTTCTCCGCACTCGATCCGCTGATCCGCCGGGAAATGCAGGATGAGTTGATGCGATTGCAGGCAGTTCTGAAAAAGACGATCGTCTTCATCACCCATGATTTCGACGAAGCAATCCGGCTGGCCGACAAGGTTGCGATCATGAAGGATGGCGAGATCATCCAGATCGGCACGCCGGAAGAACTCGTTGTCCACCCGGCTACAGACTATGTGGCGGAATTCACCCGCGATGTGCAGCGGGCGAAGGTGGTATCCGCCCGTCGCCTGATGCAGCCGCCGGATGGCCATGAATATGGCGGCTCAGTCTCGCCTGATGCCAGGATTTCGACCTTCTCGTCAGCCATCGTCTCCGCGGGCAAGCCGTTTGCCGTGGTCGATGGTTCGGGGCAGATACTCGGCGAAGTGACCCCGCAGGCGGTCGTCGCGCTGCTGGCAGATGTCGGCGAAAGGAACAGGTCAGATGGCAGCCATCGCCTCTGAAACAGAAGCCGTTGGCAGGCGCGCGATCAATAGATGGCATGCGATCTGGCCGCTGGCATTGTTGGCCGTCGCCGCGCTTTTCCTGATGCGCGACATGTTTCCCAACGCGGTAACCTACCCGAGTGATGCGGTGGTACCGTTGGCAGACTGGATTTCAGCGATCATGGTGTGGCTGAAGAGCAATATCAGCTGGCTGACGCGAACGATAACGGCGGTGCTCGATGTGCCGCTGGATCTTGCCATGGACCTGTTGGCCAAGGGCTTCAAGATTGGCCGGGGGCTTGATGCGATTGCACTGCCGCGGCTCTCCTGGGTGGGGATCTGCGCTGCCGCCTTTGTCGCGGGACGTGCCTATGGCGGCAACCGCCTTGGTTTTCTGGTCGGCGGCTGCTTCCTCTACATCGCGCTGTTCGGCAAGTGGACGAGCGCAATGCTGACACTGGCCTTGATCGTCATCGCCGTCCCGTTCTGCGTGATGACCGGATTGCTCGTCGGAATCTGGGCGTGGCGGCAACCGTGGGCAAACCGGGTACTGGTTTCGCCCGCGCTGGACTTGATGCAGACCATTCCCACGTTTGCCTACCTGATCCCGATGCTGCTGCTGTTCGGAAACAGCCCCGTTTCGGCGATGATCGCCACCGCCATCTTCGCCACCCCGCCCATGGTGCGCGCCACGATGCTGGGCTTGAGCCGCGTGCCCTCGGAGATTGTCGATTTCAGCGACATGGCCGGCTGTACTCGCTCCCAGAAGCTCTGGCGCGTATTGGTCCCGGCGGCGCAACCGACGCTGATGGTCGGTGTCAACCAGGTTATCATGCTGGCGCTGAACATGGTGATCATCGCCTCGATGATCGGCGCAGGCGGCCTGGGCTATGACGTCCTGCTGGCGTTGCGCGCGCTCAAGGTTGGCGAAGCGATGGAGGCGGGTCTGGCGATTGTGGCGCTTGCCATTGCGCTCGACCGGCTGAGCCAGGCAATCGCGGTGCGACAGTCCGGGTCGAAACCCGGCAGCAATGACGCCGAACCGATCTGGAAGCGTTACCCGAACCTCACGCTCGCCGTCGCACTTGTCGTGGCCGCTACACTGGCAAGCCTGGTCATCCCTGCCTTTGCGCAACTGCCGAAATCGCTGACGCTGAGTACTGCTCCCTTCTGGAAAGCGGCGTTGAACTGGGTCACCATCAACTTGTTTGACGCCATCGAGGTTTTCCGCGTGAGCCTGATCCTCTATGTGCTCAACCCGCTGCGTGCCTTCTGCGAGGGTTTTCCATGGCTCGGGGCGGTTTTTCTGCTGGGACTTGCCGGCTTTCAACTCGGTGGAATTCGCCTCGCATTGACTGTAGCACTGCTGACGGCGTTTTGTGCGGTGACCGGCCTGTGGGAAAAGACGATGGCGACCGTCTATCTCTGCGGCATTTCCGCCTTTGTCGCCTGCCTGTTCGGCATTCCGCTCGGGCTTGTTGCAGCCCGCAGCGACCGCTTTGAGCGGTTCATCACGCCAATGATCGACACGCTGCAGGTACTGCCGTCTTTCTGTTTTATCATTCCGGTGGTGATGCTGTTCCGTGTCGGCGATGTAACCGCGATGATCGCCACGGTGGCCTTCGCGATCGTGCCGGCCATCCGTTACACCAACCACGGCATCCGGCAGGTGCCGCCATCGCTGGTGGAAGCTGCCCTCGTTTCGGGCTGCACCAGGCGACAACTGTTCTGGAGGGTACAGTTGCCCGTCGCGCTGCCGGAAATCATGCTCGGCATCAACCAGACCATCCTGATGGCACTGGCGATGATCATCATCTGCGCGATGATCGGCACCCGGGACCTCGGCCAGGAAGTGTTCATAGCCCTGTCCAAGGCGGATTCCGGACGCGGCATTGTTGCGGGCCTGGCAATCGCTTTTATCGGCATTGTGGCCGACCGGCTTTTCAATGCGTTGAGCGCCAAGCGCCGCAGCGCGATCGCGGGTTAGTCAACCGCAATTTCCGGACCAGCGATATGCACCGCCAGCAGGCAACCTTCGGGACTGTGGGAGCAATGCTCTGTCCCATCCTTGAACCAGACCAGATCACCCTTCCTGAAAACGGTTCCATCGTTCTCGATCAACTCGCCTTCAAGGATCAGGAACTGCTCGTGGCCATTATGGCGATGCGGCCGCGTCGTCATGCCGGCCGGCATCCGATAGACGTGAAAGCCGGTGCCAAGCGGCAGGCTTTTGTCGAGCTGCAGAACGCTGTCGCCAAGTGCCGTGCCATCGTCATAGACAAACGGCTCGAATTCGGTGTCGTAGATGTTGGCGACCTTTCGTTCGGCGGGTTCAACATTGCGCATGGTTCGTTCCTCCTGAAGTGAATGTTAGCCGGACAAACATCCTTGCCAAGTAGAATCGGCGCGTCCCTGCCAATATATGGCAGGGACGCGCCGGCATTCCGACGGATGAAAGCGCGGCTGTCGCCGCGCCTTATGCAAGCCCCATCAAGATGGCAGCTGGAAGAACCAGTTGGCCCAGAGCACGATCACCAGCCCGACCGTCAATGCGAGGTACGGCAGGATGCCCGCACGCCGGACGCCGAGATCCTGGCCCGTGAGGCCCAGATCCTCCATCGCGGCGGCCGGGAACTTGCCGCCGTCACGCACATAGTGCCGCCAGGCAAAGACCGGCAGGATCATGGCGGCGAAGATGAAGCCCACCCACAACGCGTTGGAGTAGCCCCAGACCTTGGCACCCGCACCAAGGAACAGCACGTTGACGAAGGCCAGCAACGTGTTGAGTCCGATCAGCCAGGTCGGCGCCTTCCACGGACGCTCGATGTGGGGGGAATCCATCCGATGGATCCAGCCTGCATTGAGGTTGAGGAAGTTGAAGATGATGTAGCCGACATTGGAAACCGCGAGCACGAAGAAATAGCCGCCGGCATCCGAGGCGATTGCCAGCAGGAACAAATTGAAGCCGAAATCGGTCCACATCGCCCGCGTCGGCGCGCCGTGCTCGTTGGTGTGGTCGAGATATTTCGGCAGCCAACCGTCCTTCGAGCCTTGGTAGAGCGTCCGCGACGATCCGGCCATTGCCGTCATGATTGCCAGGAACAGCGCCATGATCATCAGGATGACGAGGATCTGCGTGACGATGCGGCCGCCATGCACCATGTTCGCCAGCGCTTCGCCGACACCCGTTCCATCAACGATACCTGGCGCCAGCATGCCGGCATGACCAAGAACGCCCTGGAAGGTGAACGGAACGAGGAAGAAGAACAGGCAACAAAGCAGACCCGAATAGAAGATCGCCTTGAAGGTATCCCGCTTCGGATCCTTCAGTTCGCGCGTATAGCAGACGGCGGTCTCGAACCCGTAGGTCGACCAGGCGGCAATATAGAGACCACCGAGAAACAGCGTCCATCCGCCGACCGTCCAGGCACCGTCAATGCCGGAATAGCCGGCAGTCGGGGGTACCAGCCCTGTGACATTGCCCCACTCGATCGCACCGGTGAAGATCGGATACAGGCCGATCAGCAGCAATGGCACGAGGACGATGATCGCCAGCCATTTCTGCACGTTGGCGGTGCCTTCGATGCCGCGATGCTGGATCGCAAAAATGATCAGCATCAGAATGCCGCCGATCACGAAAGTGGCATTGATATTTGCAGTCGCCAGGAACGGAATGTTGAAGCTGGCCAGCGACCAGCCGCGAATCATCGGCGTCAGGGCCGCGATTGCATCGCTGGTCAGCAGTGCCTTGACCGCCACGTCCGGCGTCGCGCCCGCATTGGCCGCGATGTATTCCGCCACACGCGGACTATCGGCCGCGAGGCTCGCTGCGTTGGCCGCAATCCAGTCGAGTACCGGTTGGGAGTCAGCCAGCGGGATCGGGAACAGCGCGTTGAGGATATAACCGGCGGCGATCGCACAGCCGAGCGAAAGGACCGGCGACCACGCAAACCAGTTGCACCATACCGAGAGCGGCGCGATGAACTTCGAATACCGTAGCCAGGCCGTCGCGCCGTAGATTGAGGCGCCGCCCGACTTGTTGCCGAACATGCCCGCAATTTCCGCATACGTGAAGGATTGCAGGAAGCCCATGACCATCGAAATGATCCAGACCAGAAAGGCAAGTTTGCCGGTGGTGCCGGCAATGCCGCCAATGGAAAAGAGAACGAGGGGCGGTACGCCCGCGGCGACCCAGAAGGCGCCTTTCCAATCGAGTGCGCGGTGGAGATTGCTGCTGCTGGTAGCCGCAGGCACTCCTCCCGCTTCCAATACTTGTGTCATTGATATTAGGCTCCTCAGCCAGTTTTTCGTTGCGCCGTAAGCGCAGTCCCCTTTTTTGCGCCGCATCCGAGAGATGGCTCGACAGTCCGGGTTTTCCCGATATTTTTCACTGTCGATCGACGGGCCGCATCCCGCCAACGCGTTACCAAGAGTGAATAATTTTTCATACAGGTCAAGAGGGCTTTACATGCGGACCGGGTTTGAGAAATAATATTTTTGCGCTTTGCAGGGTAGAAGTGCAGCGCGGAGACGGGAGGCGACATGCAGGAAACCGATTTACAAGCACCCAGGCTCACGCCGCCGAGGCCGAGCATCGTGCTGCAGCCGGGGATATCCTCACTGCCTGCGGGAACCGAGCGATATCGCGTGCGCGGTGCTGGCTCGTTGGTCGTGCGCGTTGCCGCCGGCGACCGGGTACTGCTGACAGACATCGAGGGCTGTCAGCCCTGCGAAGTGACGTTCGTCGATGCCACGGGCGCGTTCGACGCCAGTGGACTGGGCTCGAAATTCACCAACTCCGCCGAGGGGCTGAAATCCATCCTCGCATCGAGCGATCCGAGCGCAGCCCGAACATTGGCTGCCTTGCGTCGCCGCGGAGTCGATCTTGCCCAGGCCGGGGCCTTACGGCTTTTTGGCGCTTTCAGCGCACCTGGCAGCAACGCCGATCTGATCGTAAGCCGGGAAGGGCTGCTGATCGTGGCGGCGCCTGGAAGCGCCATGTTGCCAGATGGACAGGACACCAGCACGCCTATCGAAGTCCGCATCGCGCACAGCCACTTCGAGCGTTCCTACGAATCGCTGTTGCCCGAACCGATCGCCGATCCCATTCAGGATCTGCGCGTCCGCGCCGCCACCGCATCCGCCTATTTCGTGCGGGCCGGCGAGTTCATCCAGATCATCGACGTGTCGGGCCGGCAATGTACAGATTTTCAGGCATTTGCCGCCCGCAAGGTCGACAAGGGGCTGGATCTCGCACTCGATTCCACCATTACCCGCACGCTGCTCGGTCGCTCCTATCCGATGCCCGGGCTGCCGTCGAAGGCGTTCGACCGGGAGTTCGAACCGCTTGTGGAGATCGTGCAGGATACCGTCGGCCGCCACGACGCCTTCGCCACGGCCTGCAACTCGCGCTACTATGACGACATGGGCTATCCCGGCCATGTCAACTGCACCGACAATTTCAATGCGGTGCTGGCGCCTTACGGTGTTGCTCCGCGCAAGGGCTGGGAAGCGATCAACTATTTCTACAACACCAATATCGACCACAACAACCAGCTCTATCTCGACGAGCCGTGGTCGCGCCCCGGCGACTATGTGTTGATGCGGGCGCTGACGGATCTTGTCTGCGTCTCCTCTTCCTGCCCCGACGACATCGATGCCGCCAATGGCTGGAACCCGACCGACATCCACGTCCGGACATTCTCGGACAAACAGAAATTCTCCAGAGCGGTAGCTTATCGAATGACCCCAGATGCCGACGCCGAACTGACGCGGGAAACCGCATTCCATCCACGTTTTTCTGAAATGACCCGCGATTTCGCCGAATATCGCGGTTACTGGCTTGCCAACCGCTTCACGTCGACAGGACCGATCGAGGAATATTGGGCTTGTCGCGAGGCGGCGGTGATTACCGACCTGTCGCCGCTGCGCAAATTCGAGGTGACTGGCCCGGATGCCGAAGCACTGCTGCAATATTGCCTGACGCGCGACGTGCGCAAGCTTTCGACCGGTCAGGTCGTCTATTCGGCCATGTGCTACGAACATGGCGGCATGATCGACGACGGCACCTTGTTCCGGCTCGGTGACAACAATTTCCGCTGGATTGGTGGTGACGACCAGAGCGGCATCTGGCTACGCCAGCAAGCCGAAAAAATGGGCTATCGTGCCTGGGTGCGCTCCTCGACAGACCAGATGCACAACATCGCCGTCCAGGGCCCCAAGAGCCGCGAAATCCTGAAAGATATCGTCTGGACCGCGCCGAAACAGCCGACCATTTCGGAACTGGAATGGTTCCGCTTCGCCGTCGGCCGCATCGGCGGCTTCGAGGGCGTGCCCATCGTCGTCTCCCGCACCGGCTATACCGGTGAACTCGGTTATGAAATCTTCTGCCATCCGAAAGACGCCGTCGCTGTGTTCGATGCGGTATGGCAGGCTGGCGAACCGCATGGACTGAAGCCGCTGGGTCTTGAGGCACTTGACATGGTTCGCATCGAGGCGGGGCTGATTTTTGCCCATCACGAGTTTACCGACCAGACCGATCCCTTCGAAGCCGGCATCGGCTTCACGGTTCCGCTTAAATCAAAGGGAGACGATTTCATCGGCCGCGATGCGCTGATCAAACGCAAGGAAAATCCGCGCCACATCCTTGTTGGACTCGATATCGATTCAACGGAAGGCGCGGGCCACGGGGATTGCATCCATATCGGCCGGGCGCAGGTCGGCGTCGTGACCTCGGCAATGCGCTCGCCGATCCTGAAGAAGTCCATCGCACTGGCACGCGTTGAAGCGATCCATGCCGCAGTGGGCACGGAAGTCGAGATCGGCAAATTGGATGGCCACCAGAAGCGGCTGCCAGCCGTGATCGTTCCGTTGTCGCACTATGATCCGCAGAAGACACGGCCGCGCAGCTGACGCCGGAAATGCCCTTTGCAGATAGCTGCAGAGGGCTCCGGATTGATCAGGGATGAAAATCAGGCCGACCTGCGCTGCGCCGAAGCGATCGCGCGTGCGGTGGTTTCCGAGTCGTTGGCGAGATTGCGCATTTCAGTCGCCAGCACGGCAAAGCCTTGCCCGGCAGCCCCAGCGCGCGCCGCCTCGATGCCGGCATTGACGGCAAGCAGCTTCAGATAGCGCAGCGAATGCAGAATCTCGCCGGTCCGCGACGCGGTAATCCGCATGTCGGCTGTCTGCTCGTCCAGGCGCTGATAAAGCGATTCGATATTGATGATGCTGCCTTCGAGATACAGCAGTTGGCCGTCATCGCCCCAGACGCCGCCGCCGGTTTCGGTAACCCAGATGTAGTGCCCCTTCTGATGACGGATGCGATACTCCATCGTCCAGTCGGTCTTGGTATCGAGTGCCTTGCCCACGGCCTCGTCCATGCGCGGCACATCTTCCTCGCACATGATTGACGTAAATGTCCTGATGGTGTTGCCGACGATCTCGGCGGCTGGGTAGCCGAAAATTCGGGAAATCCCGTCCGTCATCTCGAGCATTGTATAGTTTTCATCCGCACGGCACCTGTAAAGGAATCCGTTCATGCGACCAAGAACGCTGTTTTGAAAATCCATGGGTACCACGTGAAATTAGATCAAGGATATAATCATCAGGAAGTATTGTCGAATGTGGATAATAATTTCTTACTATGCGTATGCTTTGCTTCGACAAAATGATGAATTTCAGTCTTTCATGAGGCGCATATATCGCCTCGCAATACGAAAAGGCGCGCCCCTCGTGCGATGGGGACGCGCCTGATTCTTCTCTAGCTCGAAAGATTTAACTCCGGGCGGGTAGAAACTCGCCCTAGTTCTTCAGATAGGCCTCCATGGAATCATCAAGTTCCTCCAGCCAAGGGGTATGATGCTTGGGCGACATCGTGCCGGTCATCAGAGATCTATAGGAATTGTTGCGGAAGCCCATGATGTCTTCCGCCTTGTGGTGTTCCCACTGCATGAACGTCTTGTTGGTGCCCTGGATATCGAAGCTCGGATAATCCGTCGCATCGATCAGTTCCTGCACATAGTCGCCCTGGAACCAGATCATCTGTTCGGCATCTTCCAGCGTCTCCTCGCGGGCACGCCACTTGTCGAAATCCGCCTTGAGTTCGGCTTCCGCCGGCAGTTCGATACGACCGAGGATGAGGTCGCGGACATACCAGGCCTGGGCATCGAACATGTTGAATGTATAGAACTGGTCCTGCATGCCGAGATAGAAAAGCTTCGGGTTGTTCTCGAACACCACCCCCTTGTGCAGCATGTCCGACCACAGGCGGTTTGCCGTCTTCAAACGCAGTGAATCCGGCAGGAACGGGAAGTGATGCAGGTATCCCGTGCACAGGATCAGCGCGTCGATTTCCTTGCTTGACCCGTCCTTGAAATAGGCCGTCTTGCCCTTCAGATGGGTGATCAGCGGCCGCTCCTCGAAGCGTTCTGGCCAATTGAAACCCATAGGCTTGGAGCGATAGGTGGTCGTCACCGACCTGGCGCCATATTTCCAGCACTGCGAACCGATGTCTTCAGCCGAATAGGACCGGCCGACAAGAAGCACGTCCTTATCCTTGAATTCGCGGGCATCGCGGAAATCATGGGCATGCAGCACGCGGCCATTGAAGCTCTCGACACCCTCGAAATAAGGTACGTGCGGCGTCGAAAAGTGACCGGATGCCACGACGACATGGTCGAATTCCTCATCATACATCACGTCTTTGACACGGTCGTGCGCCGTGACCGTGAACTTCTGCGTCTCTTCGTCGAAATTGACCATGCGGACCGGCGTATTGAAGCGCACCCAGTCCTTGACGTTGGCCTTCTCGACCCGACCCTTGATGTAATCCCAGAGCACGGCGCGCGGCGGGTAGGAGGCGATCGGCTGGCCGAAATGCTCCTCAAAGGAATAGTCTGCGAATTCGAGGCATTCCTTCGGACCGTTCGACCAGAGATAGCGATACATCGAACCGTGTACCGGCTCGCCATATTGATCGAGACCGGTGCGCCAGGTGTAGTTCCACAGACCGCCCCAATCCGCCTGCTTTTCGAAACAGACTATCTCCGGGATTTTTGCACCCTTTTGGGCGGCCGATTGAAATGCTCGCAATTGCGCCGTGCCGGAAGGGCCGGCTCCGATAACTGCTACTCTGGTCATGAAACGTTCCCTTTATTGATTATGCGTATTCCAATTGGCGCTTGCGGCAATCAATCCGGCGAAAACCCGGGGCTCGTCGGTGCGCCGTCATCGTATTTCGAAAGCCAGTCGATCGTCGCTTCGCGATAGCGTGTCAGTCCCTTGTAATCGATGAGCTCGGGCGGCAATGTGCGCAGTACACGCGGCAGCCGCCGAGCCCATTTCGGCACCGTAACGATCTCGTTCATGTTCATCAGGTAGCAGCGGATGACGAACAGCATGGCGTTGGAGCGCGGCAGGCGCCACAGCGTCTGCAGTTCCACGCGCAGATGCACCTTTTCGCCGACATTTTCCGGCGTCACCGTCGCCCGGTCCGTTCCCCATTTCGGATAGTTTTCCGGGCTGGTGTCGAGGCGCGGGTTGATCGTCATCGTCCAGTTGAAGCGGCGAACCGGCTTGCCCTGCTGCAGGTTCAACAGGAACTTCAGCGCGCGCTCGAACACGCCGATCTGGTGGGCGAGCGGCACCGGCCCGTGCCATTCCATGAAATTCATGCCGATATCGAAATCGAGCGACCAGTCCGCCTGCGTGGTCACCATGCCGGCATCCATCCACAGATTGCCGTCGCGCTGGTCGACGATGCAGAAGTCGCCTTGCGCCTGCCGGGTGATGTATTCCATCGGCTCATAGGGCAGGGTGGAACGATCGCCGAAGGTGAATGTATCGTCGATCCCGAGCGGTCGGTTGATCCACCGCCATTGATCACCGTTCCGGATCAGGGTGAAGTGCTCCGGATAGCCCGCGGCTTGCTGCTCCATCAGCAGCTCCAGCGTATCCCATTGCGCCGCCATCATGTGTGGCAGAGCCTGACAGCGCAGCGGGTCTTCCTTCAGCACCAGTGCCCGGTCGCGCATCTCGGAAATGTAGTGCTCATCGACGTCGATCAGGCTTTCGTACACCGTATTCTTGGCGCCCAGCACATGCGGTTCCATATTGACGGCGTACATGTAGTCGTCGCGGTCGAAAGGAAAGGGAAAACGCCTGATGTTTTCCGGACTGTTGCGATAGGTGAAGTCATCGCGAAAAGTCTCTTGCTTGAACATGATTGCCATTCGCAAATTCCCCTATTTTTATTTTGCCGGCTAAAGGTCCAGTGCCAGCGACTTTCCCTGGAAGCGCGACACGCAGACCATGATCTTGCGCCCAGCCGCCTTTTCCTCTTGCGTAAGATAAATATCGTTGTGCTGAAGCGTGCCGTCGCAGCGAACCACGGCAGTCTCGCACTGGCCGCAGGCGCCGCCGCGGCACATGTAGGGCGCGTCCACACCTGCCTCCTCGACCGCTTCGAGAATGCTCTGGTGATCGCCAACGGTGACGGTCTTGCCCGACCGCGTCAGTTCGACTGCGAACTTCTCGCCCGGCGGCGGCGCAAGAAAGCGCTCCGAATGCAGGTTCTCCTTCGGCCAGCCCGCGTCACGGGCGGTGCGAAGACAGAAATCGCTCATGCCGGCGGGGCCGCAGACATAAAAGTGTGTGCCGAGCGGCTGGTTGTCGAGAATGTCAGCAAGGGGAATCCGGCCCCCTTCCTCGTCGACATAGACCTTGATCCGCTCGGGTCCGTATTCGTCGATCAGTTCCCGCCAATAAGCGCCATGACTGCGAGAGCGGATGGCATAATGCAGTTCAAAAGCCGTGTTGCTGCGATGAAACTGCGACATCATCGCCAAAAATGGCGTTATCCCGATGCCACCCGCGACCAGGATATGTTTACGGCCGCGCGCGTCAGCGGGAAAAAGATTGACCGGCTGGCTGATCGTCAGATGGTCGCCTTCCCGCACCTGTTCGTGCATGAAGGCCGAGCCGCCTCGTGATTCCTCGACCCGTAGCACGCTGATCTCGTAAGCCGAAGGATCATGCGGTGCCGACATTAGCGAGTAGGGATTGCGCCGCATGTGTCCGTCGCCGCGCATGGTGACGACGACATGCGCGCCCGCCGAAAAGATCGGCAAGGCCTGTCCATCCGTCCGCTCAAAACGGAAGCGCTTGATCTTGTCGGTGACCGGCGTGACCCGAGCCACGCGCACCGGGATATCCGCATTGATACTCACGTAAACAATTCCTCCGGTTCCGGCGCGGTGCCGGGCTCTTCCGCATCGATGTTGACCCCCTGGAAGGCGGCGAGCCTGCGGGAATAATGGTCACGCACCAGCAGGGAGAGGCCGCAATGGCTGCAGTTGAACGGGCTGACTGTGACGTTCTCCGTCGTACCCTTGCAATGTACGCACTGAACACGCCGCGCCAGCGATCCCCGATGTTCCGATACAATCGATCGGTAATCCATGCCGAAATCGATGCCGAGGCCCATCGCCTGACCAATGAAGCCCTCCGTTCCGGCCACATAGAGACGTGTGCCCATGGTCGCGTTGGTGAGCGAGCCTCTGAGGCGGAATAGCAGCGTCGCAATGGTCGGCGCCTGCCAACACTGATCGGCGCCTAGTGCGACGAGCGAACCGAAAGGATCCGTTTCACGTGAAGCACCCGCCGTGTAGAGGATCTCGCTGCGGGCGAGAACCTCCTTGTCTACCGTTTGCTCGAGAAGGGCGCGAGCACCTTCGCCTTCCAGTGCAAATATGTGCCGCTTGGCGTAGGGATCGATCGTCAACCCCTCATAGACCGGGCGGCTTTTGATACCTTGAACGAGCATGGCGCGCGCTCCTAGCCCTTGGCCGTCCGCTTCTTCTTTTCCGGATCGTCGAACGTGATGGTGTGGGCAATCGCCTTGGCCTTGACGTTCTTGCCGCGCACTTCGAGCGGCACGCCCTGCTTGGCGACATCGACGTCCAGCCGCGCAATTGCCATCGATCGCTTCGTCAGCTTGGAGTAGCTCGGGCAGGTGATCACGCCGACCTTCTTGTCGCCGGCATAAACTTCGTCACCCAGATCGGTCGGACCATCGGCCTCGACCAGCAGGCCGAAGATCTTGAAGCGTTCCTTGCCCTTGAGCCGTGCATGCTCCTCTGCACCACGGAAGCCGGTCTTGCCCGGGCTGACGGTGAAGTCGAGACCAAGTTCCCAGAGGCTGTCGCCCGGAGGCTGGTCAGCAAACGGATACATCTGAGAATTGTCATAGGGATAAAACAGCAGGTAGCTTTCGACCCGCAGCATATCCAGCACCGAGAAGCAGCAGGGCAGGATGCCCATGTCCTTGCCTTCGTCGAGGATGCGGTCCCAGACCATACCCGCATCCTGACCGCGAACGAAGATCTCGTAGCCACGTTCGCCGGTATAGCCCGTGCGCGAAATCATCACCGGTGCGCCGAACAGCGTCGTCTGCATGTGATGGAAGTAATTGAGGTCGCGAATACCGGGCACGTGCTTGGCCAGGAAATCCACCGCGACCGGCCCCTGCAGCGACAGGTCGTGAAGATCGTCGTCAAACAGCACGGCGCAGTTGCGGCCGGCTGCCTGGCGGATGATTTCCTCATGCCCGGAACCGGAGCCATGCACCAGCATCCAGGAGTTCGGCCCTGTGCGATAAACGATGCAGTCGTCAGTGAACATGCCGCGATCGTTGAGCATGCAGGCATAGACAGAGCGACCAGGATAGATCTTGTTCATGTCCCGGGTGGTGATATAGTCGAGGACGGCGATGGCATGCGGGCCGACCAGATGCACCTTCTTCAGTCCCGACACATCCATGAGGCCGGCCTTGGTGCGGACCGCGATATGTTCGGCATAGATGTCCTTGTCGTAGGTCCAGGCGGTACCCATACCGCTCCAGTCCTCGAGCTTGGAGCCCATTGCGCGGTGACGATCCGCGAGTGCCGAAAAACGCCAGCTGAGAGTCATTATCGTTCCCCCGATTATTTTACTCTGTGGAATATTTCTTTCCTGAGTATATTTAATTCTGGCCCGATGACAAGCGTGGCGGCCCCCAGAACAGGCAAAAAGCACATGATGGAAAAACGCACCGCAAACACCTGAAATCAACGGCGTTGCGGATATATTAGGATGGCGATTCCCGCTTTTTTCTCGTGTTTTCTTGTCGTCCGAACCAAACTTTCGGCAACGCACGAATCATCGCGCCGGTTGCGGCATTGCCCGAGTCTCGTAATGTGCTAATTCAGAGCTTCGGCAATCGAGCTGCATCGTTGCCGACGCGAAAACAGGAGCCGAAAACCGTGGACCAGTTGAAACTTTACGTTGCCAACAAGAACTATTCATCCTGGTCGATGCGGCCTTGGCTGGCTATGAAAGCCGCCGGCATCCCTTTCACCGATGAATTGATCCCGTTCGACTACGAACACGGCAATCCGACAATCAAGGCGATCTCCGAAACAGGCATGGTCCCCCTGCTCGTGCATGGCGACTTCAAACTGTGGGAGTCGCTGGCGATCATTGAATATGTTGCCGAACTGTTTCCGGATGCTCCGGTCTGGCCATCTGCCCGGCAGGATCGAGCCCTGGCCCGCGCTTATAGCCTGGAAATGATCAGCGGGTTTCGCGGTATTCGCAACGCCTGCCCGATGAACTTGAGGCGCCCACGCAAGGCCATGCCGATCACCGACAGCATGCGCGCGGACATCGTTCGCATCGAAAAGATCTGGCACGAAAGCGTGGCAAGAAGCGGCGGCCCCTTCCTGTTCGGCGCGTTTTCGGCCGTCGATGCGATGTTTGCTCCCGTCGTCAACCGGTTTGATGCCTACATGCTGACGGAACATCCAGAATCGCTGAAATACATGGCGGCAATGAAGGCTCATCCAGCCTGGATTGCCTGGGCCGGAGATGCCGCGAAGGAGACCTGGATCGTCGCGGAGGACGAGGCATAAGGCTGCCGATCATCCAGCAAGAAAATTTCTTGTGGGGACTGGTCAAAGGGGCTTTGCACATGTATAAGCCCGACAAATTTTCCGGAAAAGATCACTGACTGGTACAGCCCGTCTGGCTGATCGCAAGAGTGTCCGGGTGAGATTGGAGTTTGAAAAAATGGCAGTTCCTAAAAGAAAAACAAGCCCGTCACGCCGTGGCATGCGCCGTTCCGCTGATGGTTTGAAGGCTTCGACCTACGTTGAAGACAAGAATTCCGGCGAGCTTCGTCGTCCGCACCATGTCGATCTGAAGACCGGCATGTATCGCGGCCGTCAGGTTCTGACGCCGAAGGAAAGCAGCTGATACTTTCAGCAGCTTTACTGTATTAGAGCCGGCCTTTGGGCCGGCTTTTCTTTTTGTGCTGAAGTAATTCGAATCCGCAATTGCCGTTTCACCATTATTGATCCGGCGCCTTGGTCGGGCTATGGAACGTAAACTTCGAGTTCAGGCAGCAATGCCTTGGCCTACCCAAAGAGGACTGGAAATGTTTGCTGTTCCACTGATGCTCATCCCCTTCATACTGTACAATCTGACGATGTTCGGCTTGCTTGGCGATGGCGGCGTCGGCGCCTTGGAGAATCAGGTCTTCAGCCTCAGCATGATGTCCGGCGCAACATGGACAATGAGTCTGGGCGATCTGCTGCTCGTCGTCGGACTGATCGTCTTGTTCCTGGAAATTCTCAAGTCCACCCGCAGGAGTGCGGCATCCATCACCGACCATCTCCTGTCGATGGTGATGTTCATCGTCTTTCTCGTGGAGTTCCTGCTCGTTCCGAGCGCGGCCAACCACGTCTTCTTCATTCTGATGATTGTTTGCCTGATCGATGTGCTTGCTGGCTTCGTGATATCGATCCGGTCAGCCGGACGGGATGTCTCGATCGGCCTTTGAAGACACTGGAGCCGACTCCAATGCCTGCCGCGAGGTGACGCGGCAGGCCAGTGCGCCACGGAAAATTACATCTTCTCGATCTTGGCCTGCAGCGCGCGCAGCTGTTCCTTCAGGTCCTCGACATCCTTGGCGTCGGCCTTGCGGCCATCCTGGGGCTCTGGCTTGGCGGTTGCGGGACTGAAGGGCGTAAACACTTCCATCGCCTGGCGGAAAATCTCGGTGTTGCGCTTGATCTGCTCTTCCATCATCTGCATCGGAATCTGCAGGTTCTTGGCAAGTGGCGTTTCACCCAGAGACTTGGAAAGGTGCTCGCGAATCTGCGACTGCTGGTCGCCGAAAGCCTGCATCGACTGTTCGAGATAGGACGGCACGAACATCTGCATCTGGTCGCCGTAATAGGAGATCAACTTCCTCAGGAAAGATATCGGCAGCAACGTATTTCCGTTCTTGGATTCCTGCTCAAAGATGATCTGCGTCAGCACGGAATGGGTGATGTCATCGCCGCTCTTGGCATCCTGAACGGTAAAGTCTTCGCCGCGCTTGACCATGTGGGCCAGGTCATCGAGCGTCACATACGTGCTGGTTCCGGTGTTGTAGAGGCGCCGGTTCGCATATTTCTTGATGACGATCTGCCCATCGTTCTTGGCCATGAGTTCCTCCTGCAAACGCCGGCTCTCCCGATACTTTTTGATTGGCGTTTCAGTCAGTTTAAGCGAAAAACCCGCGTCAGCACAATCATTTTGTGCAATGCAGTGAAGGGCTCCAAACTTTTTTGTTGCGCATTAAGTGCACTGCAGTATCAGCGGTTCCCGGGAGAAACGCGGCCTGCTGCAACAGCCGCCCGCCAGGTGCCAGAATTCAGTCTACCAGATGACATTGACAGGCCGAACCCGGTTTGCCAGTGTCATCCCAACCTTGCCAAGGAGAGATATCATGAGCAATCCGTCGATCGTCATCGCCAGCGCGGCCCGTACCGCGGTCGGATCCTTCAACGGCAGTTTTGCCAATGTCCCGGCACACGAACTCGGTATCGCCGCCGTCAAGGCCGTGCTCGAGCGCGCCGGCGTCGAGGCGGGCGAAGTCAATGAAGTCATTCTCGGCCAGGTCCTTCCCGCAGGCGAAGGCCAGAACCCGGCCCGGCAGGCGGCGATCAAGGCTGGCATCCCGGTCGAAGCGACAGCCATGGGCATCAACCAGCTCTGCGGTTCTGGCTTGCGCGCCGTGGCACTCGGCATGCAGCAGATCGCCAGCGGCGATGCTTCCATCATCGTGGCCGGCGGCATGGAATCGATGTCGATGGCGCCCCACTGCCAGCACCTGCGCGGCGGCGTGAAGATGGGCGATTTCAAGATGATCGACACGATGATGAAGGACGGCCTGACGGATGCCTTCCACGGCTACCCGATGGGCATCACCGCAGAAAATGTCGCTCGTCAGTGGCAACTGACCCGCGAGGAGCAGGATGTTTTTGCGCTCGCCTCGCAGAACAAGGCCGAAGCCGCGCAGGTCGCCGGCCGCTTCAAGGACGAGATCGTGCCGTTCACGATCAAGGGCCGCAAGGGTGACGTGATCGTCGACAGCGACGAATATATCCGCCTCGGCGCCACCATGGACGCCCTGGCCAAGCTGCGCCCGGCCTTCGACAAGGAAGGCACGGTCACCGCCGGCAATGCCTCCGGGATTAACGACGGCGCGGCTGCCACCCTGCTGATGACCGAGGCCGAGGCGTCGCGCCGGGGCATTGCGCCACTCGGACGCATTGTTTCGTGGGCCACCGCCGGTGTTGATCCGAAGATCATGGGTACAGGCCCGATCCCGGCATCGCGCAAGGCGCTTGCCAAGGCCGGCTGGTCGATCAACGACCTTGATCTGGTCGAAGCCAACGAAGCCTTTGCCGCCCAGGCCTGCGCCGTCGGCAAGGAACTTGGCATCAACCCGGATATCCTCAACGTCAACGGTGGCGCCATCGCCATCGGCCATCCGATCGGCGCTTCGGGCGCGCGCATCCTCAACACGTTGTTGTTCGAGATGAAGCGACGCTCCGCCAGGAAGGGTCTGGCGACCCTCTGCATCGGCGGCGGCATGGGCATCGCCATGTGCATCGAAGCAATGTAACGCAAACTTAGGCCGGTTCTCACGAACCGGCCTTTTTTAATTCGGATACAGCAAATGGGAGGCATTCATGGGTAGAACTGCTGTCGTAACCGGTGGAACGAGGGGAATCGGCGCTGCCATCTGCGTGGCGTTGAAAAATGCAGGCTACACTGTCGCTGCCAATTATGCCGGCAATGATGAGGCTGCGGATACCTTCTCGAAACAGACAGGCATCCCCACCTACAAATGGGATGTTTCCAGCTATGAAGCCTGCGTCGCAGGTCTCGCAAAAATCGAAGCCGATCTTGGCCCGGTGGAGGTTCTGGTCAACAATGCCGGCATCACGCGCGACGGCATGTTCCACAAGATGACCCCGGACCAATGGAGCGCCGTCATCAACACCAACCTTACCGGTCTGTTCAACATGACCCATCCGGTGTGGACTGGGATGCGCGACCGTTCTTTTGGGAGGATCATCAACATTTCCTCCATTAACGGCCAAAAAGGCCAGATGGGCCAGGTCAATTACTCCGCGGCAAAGGCCGGCGATATCGGCTTCACCAAGGCGCTCGCACAGGAAGGCGCCGCCAAGGGCATCACCGTCAATGCTATTTGCCCCGGCTATATCGGCACGGAGATGGTCCGGGCAGTGCCGGAAAAGGTCCTGAACGAGCGCATCATTCCGCAAATTCCCGTGGGACGGCTCGGCGAACCCGAGGAAATCGCCCGTTGCGTGGTGTTCCTTGCCGCCGACGATGCAGGATTCATCACGGGCGCGACGCTTTCGGCGAATGGCGGTCAATACCTGACCTGATATCAACAGCACGCCTCCGCCGCACCAGCCTGCAGTGGGGGCGTTTCTATTTTACCCGGTACTGAGACTGAACCAGGCCAGACTCGAATGCTTCGGTTCGGATGTGCGCCAGGGCAAGATCGTTGTCGAGCGGCCCGAACAGAGGCAGGCCGTCTCCCAACAGCACTGGTAGGCGCGACAGAACCAGATCGGCTATCAGGCCAGCCCGCAGGAATGACTGGATGAGGCGGCCACCATCGACATAGGCCCGCCGCCACCCCTCCGACGTCAGCGTGTCGGCTACGGTCAGTGGAGTCCCATCGAAGACTCGGACCTTGCCGGCCAGCTCCGCGGGAAGATCCCCAGCCTTCAGCCTGCCGCTGAGCACGACCACGGGCTTTGAAAACGGCCATGCGCCAAAAGTCAGAACTTTCTCGAACGTCGCGCGCCCCATGATCACCCCGTCCATGGTTTCCAGGAATGCCGAGTAGCCGTAGTCGCCACCGTCGGGAGGCAGCGCTGTCAGCCAATCAATGTCACCATTTCGACGGGCGATGAAGCCATCGAGGCTTGTGGCGATGAACACATGGCAAGTCAGCATTTCCAACTCCGCAATTCACCCCGAGGCGGACGCCGGTTGCAGTCAAACGCGGCAGCGCCATTCTTGAGGATATGGTTAAAATTCCGTTATTATACAACATCTCGCGGGGAACAAACCAACAACAGGTTCGAAAGCCCGATTCGTCAGCGATTCGTTCCATATTGGTTCACCGGGCTTTCGGAAGCGCAAGGCGAGCTCCGGCCTGCGTATTTCGATTGTACTTTTCAAACATTGACCAGGGCTTTCGCACGGTCCGAGACCAGAATCCGGCTGCATCGACACTGACTATGGTTAACGAAAACATAATCCGCAATATCTGGTGGCGAACATGTCAGGAACAAAAGATCTGGCTCGATTCGTCAGCGATTTGTTCCAGTTTGGTTCAGGCACCATCAAAGACCCATGCAGGCAGGATGCAGGAGTTCGAAAAAATGCAATCTTTATATTTTGTTAACCATAATTCTCATTCGGATTTGACGCCATTTTTCATTGCAACTGGCAGGCTTTATCAGTGGCAGTGAGAGAATCCGCAAAGATTCAGCCTATCGTGAGTTTCCCGTCTTGAGACACTATATATAGCAGTGAACAATACGGGAACGACATCGAGTCATCGATTCGTCGCCGATTCGTTCGCAAGCTGTTCCGAATCTTACCGGAAAGTTGATTTCTTGGGCTTTGCCGACACCCGGGGTCAGGCCGCGAGCAATCCCGGCTTGCAATTGCCGCCAAGGAGATGCAAGGAAAGCGCGCCCGCCTCCTTTGGCTGGGCAGGAAATTGAACTGGACTGGACTGACTTGATATCCGATCCCATTGCATTGAGCGGCCGCGGTGTTACCGCGGTTCTCGGACCGACCAATACCGGCAAGACCCACTACGCCATTGAACGGATGGTGGCCCACTCTTCGGGTGTGATCGGTTTGCCGCTCAGGTTGCTTGCGCGGGAAGTTTACGGACGGGTCGCAGAGAAGGTTGGCGCCGCCAACGTTGCGCTGATCACCGGCGAGGAAAAGATTGCTCCGCCCGGTGCGCGGTTTTCTGTCTGCACGGTCGAGGCAATGCCCGACCAGACGCGTGCGGCCTTCGTGGCCATCGACGAGGTGCAGCTCGCCAGCGATTTCGAGCGCGGTCACGTTTTCACCGATCGTATCCTCAATCTGCGCGGCCGCGAAGAGACGCTGCTTCTCGGCGCGGCGACCATGAAGCCGATCCTTTCCCAGATTCTGCCCGGCATCCACATCACCGAGCGGCCGAGGCTGTCGCAGCTGTTCTATGCCGGCCAGAAAAAAATCACCCGCCTGCCGCGTCGCAGCGTCATCGTCGCGTTCTCCGCTGACGAGGTTTACGCGATCGCCGAGCTGGTCAAACGCCAGCGGGGAGGGGCCGCCGTCGTCTTGGGCGCGCTCAGCCCACGGACCCGCAACGCCCAGGTAGCGCTCTACCAGGCAGGCGACGTCGAGTATCTGGTCGCAACTGATGCCATAGGCATGGGTCTCAACCTTGATGTGGACCACGTCGCCTTCGCCCAGGACCGGAAGTTCGACGGCTTCCAGTATCGCAACCTGAATGCCGGCGAACTGGGCCAGGTCGCCGGACGCGCCGGACGCTACATGCGAGACGGCACCTTCGGCGTGACCGGCCAGACACCCCCGTTCGATGACGAACTGGTACGCCGGATCGAGTCGCATCAATTCGATCCCGTCAAGGTCCTGCAATGGCGTACCAAGCAGCTCGATTTCTCGACGCTTGCCAATCTCAGAAAAAGCCTCGAGGCCGGACCGCGCATGCAGGGGCTGACCAGGGCGCTCCCGGCCGACGATTTGCAGGCTCTGGAACATTTGGCGCGCTATCCGGACATTTTGGAGCTTGCCACAACGCGGGAAAGAGTGGAAAAGCTCTGGGAGATTTGCGCGCTCCCGGATTATCGGCGGATCACGTCGCTTCAGCATTCCGATCTGGTTGCTGCGATATACAAGGACGTTGTCCGGCGTGGCGCTGTCGATGAGGCGTTCGTTGCCGAGCAGGTTCGCAGGGCGGATCGCACCGATGGTGAAATTGACACGCTTTCGGCACGTATTGCGCAAATCAGGACTTGGACCTATGTGTCAAACCGGCCGGGCTGGCTTGCAGACCCGGTGCACTGGCAGGAAAAAACGCGCGCCATCGAGGATCGTCTCTCAGATGCGTTGCATGAAAGATTGACCAAACGCTTCGTCGACCGCAGGACATCTGTGCTCATGAAGCGGCTAAGAGAGAATGCTATGCTGGAAGCTGAAATCAGTGTGAATGGCGATGTCTTTGTCGAAGGACATCATGTGGGACAACTGTCGGGCTTCCGGTTTGCGCTGGCAGGCGGTGCCGACGGCCAGGATCTCAAGGCGGTGGAAAATGCCGCCGGCAAGGCGCTGGCGCTGGAGTTCGAAGCACGTGCAGCGCGTCTGCATGCGGCGGGCAACAACGATCTGGCCTTGTCCAGCGATGGGCTGGTCCGCTGGCTCGGCGAACCAGTCGCCAAGCTGACCGCGTCTGACCACATTATGCGGCCGCGCGTGGTTCTGCTGGCTGACGAGTTGCTCTCCGGTCATGCCCGTGAGCATGTCCAGGCGCGCATCGAGCGCTACCTCAACCATCATATCGCCACCGTTCTCAAGCCGCTGGACGACCTTATCCGCGCCGAGGATTTGCAGGGCATCGCCAAGGGTCTTGCCTACCAGATCGCTGAAAATCTCGGCGTGCTGTTTCGTCGCGATGTTGCCGAAGACGTCAAGACGCTGGATCAGGAAGGCCGTGCATCCATGCGCAAATACGGCATCCGTTTCGGTGCCTACCACGTTTTCATGCCGGCACTGCTGAAGCCCGCGCAAGCGGAACTGATCACCCTTCTCTGGGCTCTCAAAAACGACGCACTGACGAAGCCCGGTTATGGTGACCTGATTCCGGCGCTGGCCGCTGGCCGCACGTCGATCGTCACCGACAATTCCTTCGAGCGCAATTTCTACCGTCTCGCCGGCTTCCGCTTCCTCGGCAAGCGCGCTGTGCGCATCGATATTCTCGAGCGGTTGGCTGATCTCATCCGTCCGCTGCTGCAATGGAAGCCGGGCGCACCGGCACGTCCTGAAGGCGCCTATGACGGCCGCCGGTTCATGGCAACACCGTCCATGCTGTCGATTCTCGGCGCCACCGCCGACGACATGGAAGAAATCCTCAAGGGACTGGGCTATCGGGCCGACAGTGTTACGGCTGACGAAGCGACCGTGCATCTGGCCGCAACTGCTCCCGCCGCAGCCCAGCCCGCTGCTCCTGCGGAGGAAACCGCGGCCGGCTCGGAAGATCCGGCAACCGGCGAAGCCGAAGCCACGGAAAGTGTTACAGAGCCCGCCGCTGCCGCCGAAAACGCAGACGAAGCACCCGCGGCAACCGAATCGGCCGAGCCTGCTGTGGCCGAAGAGCCCAAGAGCGACGCTGCTGAAGCCGTCGCCGTGGCAGAAGGCGAAGCTGTCCCGCAGGAAGAAAAGCGCGTATTGTTGTGGCGGCCGGGCGGCGGAAAGCCGGACAGCCAGAACCGCGACAATCAAGGCGCAAACCGCCGCGACAATGCAAATCGCGACAACCGCCGCAACGATCGGCAGGGCGAACATCGTGGCCAGCCGCGCGAGCGGGCAGAAGGCCGCAAGGATGGCCGGCCTTCGGACAATCGCGAGCCTCGCGGTGACCGTCAGCCACGTGGAGATCGCCCGGGCAACGAGCATCGCGGCGAAAACCGGCATTCCGGACCAAAGCGCGACAAGCAGGATCGCAACCAGCCGCAACGCTTCGACGCGAAGCCGGCCCGCAAGGACAAGCCGGTCGACCCGGATTCGCCCTTCGCAAAGCTCGCGATCCTCAAGGAGCAGATGAAGAAGTAATCGACGATGGCTGACCAGCCCGCGACCCAACGCCAGCGCATAGACAAATGGCTGTTTTTCGCGCGCATCGCGAAATCCCGCACATTGGCGCAGGAATGGGTCGAAGCTGGCCATGTAACCTTGAACGGCGATAAAATTCGCCGTTCAAGCGTTGAGGTTCGTGTCGGCGATCGACTCGATGTGATGACGCGGGAACGAGACCTTGTGCTCATCGTACTTGCGCCCGGGGAGAGGCGGGGACCTTTTGAGGAGGCCCGCCATCTCTACGAGGACCAGTCTCCACCCAGGCAGACAATGAGCCGCTTCGATCACGCCCAGCGCGACCCCGGCGCCGGCCGCCCGGAGAAGAAAGAGCGGCGTGAACTCGATCGCCTGCGCAGCAAGCGTGATTTCCATGGCGAGTAGAAAATTAAACCGAAATCACTGGATTGCAGGGCAGAAATGCAGTTTTAGCAGGGCTGCTTTTAGGATGTCGGTCCTTGCAAAGCAGGGGTAAACTGGGTACTTGACGGTCAAAATCGGGGTCATTCGGATCCCGAGATGCGGAATGTAAGCTGGAGTGTCTCATGACATATGTCGTGACCGACAACTGTATAAAGTGCAAGTACACCGACTGCGTCGAAGTCTGCCCGGTCGACTGTTTTTACGAGGGCGAGAACTTTCTCGTCATCCATCCGGACGAGTGCATCGACTGCGGTGTCTGCGAGCCTGAATGCCCCGCCGAAGCGATCAAGCCGGACACCGAGTCCGGGCTGGACAAGTGGCTGAAAATCAACGCGGAATATGCTTCCATCTGGCCGAACATCACGCAGAAGCGTGATGCGCTTCCCGAAGCCAAGGAGATGGATGGCGTCGCAGACAAGTTCGAGCAATACTTCTCCGAAAAGCCCGGCACAGGCGATTGATTGCGTAGACGCGGGTGCTGCCGGTCGTCCGGCAGCACGACTCGTTTGCAGAATGTCGAAAGAATTACAGATCGTCGCCGTAAGCTGTCCATTTTGTACGCGATTGGACGTAGCTATATCAACGGCGCAACGGACAGCTTGAGTCTGGGTTTTCCCCAGTCAAAGCAAATTATTGATTTCCACTGATTTTTGTGTTATTCAAGGCCCCACTGATCCCAAGGGGCAAAATTTGCCCTGACATCACGAAAGCTACGATCCCCGAATGCGGTTATTTTGAAAAATGCGCCCTTATGGTAGCCGGTTTTCATTTTGCCGCGTGCGGAGATTGTTTGCATCCACGCATATGGGTCCAGTCCATAGAAATGGCGCAACGCCTGCGCCATTCCCCGGCCGAATTGGCCGTACCCGGGCAACCGGAAGCATGTTAGGGAGTTTGTGAAAAGCATGACAACCCAGATCAAGAAACCTTCTACACGCCAGGGCTTCAAAACCGGTGAATCGATCGTCTATCCTGCCCATGGCGTCGGCCAGATCGTGACCATTGAAGAGCAGGAAGTGGCCGGCATGAAGCTTGAACTTTTTGTTATTGATTTCGAAAAGGACAAAATGCGTTTGAAGGTTCCGGTCGCCAAAGCCGTGAGCATCGGTATGCGCAAGCTTTCTGAAACGGATTTCGTTGATCGCGCCCTCAAGGTCGTGCAGGGCAAGGCCCGCGTCAAACGTACCATGTGGTCGCGTCGGGCACAGGAATACGATGCAAAGATCAATTCCGGCGACCTGATTTCGATTGCAGAAGTCGTGCGCGACCTTTTCCGTGCCGACAACCAGCCGGAACAGTCCTACTCCGAACGTCAGCTCTATGAACAGGCACTGGACCGCATGGCCCGCGAAATCGCTGCCGTCAACAAGATGTCTGAAACGGAAGCCGTTCGGCTGGTGGAAACGAACCTTGCCAAGAGCCCGCGCCGCTCAGGCAAGTTGACGGAAGAAGATGAGCAGGAAGAAGCGGCGTAAGCCTTTCACTGTAAACTGGACTGACGAAAAACCCGGCCTGGCCGGGTTTTTTGTTGTCTGCAATTCACTCCGAAACGATCTTGACCTTCTCGCCAGCGCTGACACTGGCGCCGAGCGGCAAGCCGTTGATCAACCTGAAGAGCTCAAGCTTGCGATCCGTGCCGAGCATCCGGTCGGCGAGCGTCTGGATGGTTTCACCGGGGTTGACGGCAACCACGCGAATGCGCAGCGGCTTCAGGTTTGCCGCCTCCGACGGGCTCAGGCGCCTGAATGTCCGGCGAAGCTGCACGGCGGTCGCTTGGAGTGCCGCCGTGCTGCCTTTTGGCACAGCAGTCAGGAAGCGATAAATTTTCTGGCCATTGCGAACCACGGTGACATCGAAATCCCAGCGGTCTGCGGATGCCCGTGCCGTCGCCGCCGGCATGCCATTGACGAACGCAGCGCGCACGGTATCCGGCATCAAGCCGGTGACCCAACCGCTGGCGATATACTCCGTCAGGCTGCCGCCCGACTTGTCATCTACAAGATCGAAACGGACCGCGACTTCACCCGGCCCGGTGGCCATCACGGCTTCGGCCTTGTTGTCGATGCGGAAGCCGTCCGGCACCTCGAAGCGGATGCCAAGGTTGCCATGCATGAAAGCCTGGCCACGCACATAGCCCTCCTGCGGGCTGTCGCCGTAGAGCAGGCCATCGATGCCCTGCAGGAAGTAGTCGCGCCCCTTGTCGCCGGCCTTGCCTTCCATGCCGAACTGCCGCGCGTGCCGGCGGGCAAGATCCACGCGCTGTGGCGTGGTCGGGTGGCTGGAGAGGAAGTCGAGGCCGGGATCGGAATCGGGGTCGATCGAATTGAACCGGGAGTAGGCGCCCATTGCATCGAGGAAGCGCGCGGCGGCATAGGGGTCGTAGCCCGCCTCGCCCAGCATGCGCACCCCGATGACATCGGCCTGCAATTCCTGATTTCGAGAAAACGCTGCCAACCTCAATTTGGATCTGGCAAGTGCCTGCTTGCCTGCAAGCTCGGAGGAAAGCACCTCGGTCACCACGCGGCTGGCGATCACTTCGGCCTCTTCGCGCTGCTGGCGTTCGATGCCGTGATTGGCGGTCACATGCGCCATCTCATGCGAAAGCACTGCAGCAACTTCAGACGCATCCGTGGCAAGCGCCAACAGGCCGCGTGTGACATAGACATAGCCACCCGGCAGTGCAAACGCATTGATCGCCGGCGAGTTGAGGATGGTGATGCGGTAGGACTGGGACGGATTTTCAGACACGAGTGTCAGTGCACCGGTAATTCTCGCCACCAACTGCTCGGTCTTCACATCCTTGTACTCGCCGCCATAGGAGGCTACGATACGCGGATGCTCTCGCGCACCCATCTCCGCACGCGGGTCATTTTTCTGAACTTCGTCAACGATTTGCGGGGTCTGCGAAGGCGCGACGCTGGGCTCGTAACTCTGGTCGAGGATCGACTGGCAGCCGGAAAGCGCCACGGTTGTAAGAAGCACCGCAATCGAGCGCGCAAGCGCACGCCGATATGTCCGACGACCCACCCGGGTCTGCGGCACCTCGATCAATTCGCCAGCCTGTATACTCTCGACCGTCAGGGCCCTGTCCTTCATCTGCTCCGGAGTTCCCTGCGGGAGCGGGGCACCTTTATCCGATTTCACCACTTATTGCATAGCACAAATTGCTGGGAATCCGAGGACGAGCATGAGAATAAATCAGACCATTTTGAGGCTGCGAATAGATTAGGCGAAATATTTGCCTAGCCCTGCCCAACTGGTTGGGTTGCCACAATACACGACACGGCCATCGTCGATTTCGACCACTTGGTCGGCAATTCGCACAACTTCACGTCGATCATGGCTTATCATCAGCACCATCATAGCGTTTTGCCGCTGGAGGCGCGTCAGAAGATCGCCCATCTGGTGACGCAATTCCTCGTCGAGACTGGCAAACGCCTCGTCAAGCAGCAGAAACGGGCGCCTTCGCACCAGAGCGCGTGCGAAAGCCACACGCTGTTTTTCTCCTCCCGAAAGCGCCTGGGTCATTCGTTTCTCAAATCCTGACAGCCCCACATCCGTCAGCGCACGGGAAATGGCGTCGCTGTCGCCTGCTGACAGGGTCAGCGTCGGCGAAATGCCGAGCGCGACATTTTTCTGGACGTCGAGATGGGCAAACAGATTGTGGTCCTGGAAAATGTAGGTGAGGGGGCGCTTGCCCGGTGCAATCCCGGTCACCTCCGCGCCGTTCATCGATATCGAACCGCCCGATGGTTCCTGAAAGCCTGCGATCAGGTGAAACAGGGTGGACTTGCCGGACCCGGATGCACCCGTGATTGCCACGATTTGCGGCCCCTCGAGCGCGAGGTCATAGTCAAATGTGCGGGCACCCAGATGCGCGGTCACGTGTTCCAGCCTCAGTGCCGGCGTCATGCTGTTTCCTCTTTCTTGCGGCGATCTGTCCTTATCGCTGGTAACATCAGGACAAGGCAGAGAGTTCCCAGGATAAGGGACAGTCCCGCCGCATCGGTTGTGCGATAGCTGCCGAGTTTTGCATAGAGCAGCGACGGCAGGGTGATGAAATTGTCGCTGCCGAACAATGCGATTGCCCCCATGTCACCGAGAGAAAGTGCAAGTGCAAAGCTCAGCGCCGTCATCAGCGGTGATTTCAGCGCCGGCCAATCGACAATACGCAAACGCGCAAAACCATGAATATCCAGGCTGTCCGCCAACCGTGCGGTTCTCAGAGCATGCGTCTTGAGTTCAGGGCCAAGGATCCGGCTGGTGAAGGGCAGGGCCATGACGGCATTGATGGCGATCACCATCGCCACAGCCGGATTGCCGCCGACACCCGCCTTGAGGAGGAAAATGAACCAACCCGCCCCAAGCGCCAGCGGCGGTATCAGCAGCGTAAACTCCGGCAGACGAAACAGGCCGCCAATCGGCCTTGTCACGGAAAGAGAAAGTCGGGCCCGCGCAATCAGGTAAGTCAGCAGCACGGCCGAGCATCCGGCAGATGCGGCCACGATGAGGCTGGTTCGCAGCGCTTGATGAAACAGGCTATCGGTCAACAGTCGCGCGAGATCCGATTGCGCCCCCGAAATCAGGATCGCCAGCAACGGTGTCCCGACAAAGAGGGCGAAGAGCGCAATCGTCAGGACATCACGAAGGACGGCCGGCCGGCTTTTGCCGTCGGGCCGGAAAGGTTCGCCGGCGTTGGCGGTACGATCCTGTTCGGGATCCGGAAACCAACTCAGCAGGATAAACACCAAGCCGGTCAGCGCGAGCTGCAACAGGCTGAGCAGCAGGGCCCGTGATGGGTCGAACTCGAATTTCAGTGCCTGGTAGATCGCCACCTCGAGGGTGGAAGTCGCTGGCCCGCCTCCGAGCGTCAGCACGATGGTGAAGCTTGTAATGCACAGCATGAAAATCAGGCCGGCTATTCCCGGCAGGACCCGGACGATAGCCGGCCATTCGACAAACCGGAAAAGCGAGAAGCGAGGAAAATCCAGCCCGGCGGCAAGTTGCCATTCGCGTCTCGGCACATGCGACAGCGCCCTCAACATCAGGCGAGCGGCGAGCGGCAGGTTGAAGAACACGTGCCCGAGAAGAATGCCGCCAAGGCCGTAGATCGAAAAGCCAGTGTCGATGCCTGCGATCTTCAGGAGATCGTTCACGACACCCTGCCTGCCCCAAATTTCCACCAGACCGAAAATGGCCGGCAACACCGGCAAACCCAGCGGCAGGATCATCAGCGCAACGAGCAACGACCGCCCGAGGAAATCGTGCCGTCGGGCCATGGCGAGCGCCACCGGCAGAGCGAAAATGAGCGACAACGCGGTGGATGCGAGCGCCTGACCGATGGTGAACAGTGTCACCCCAAAGATGTAGCCGAGCGGCGGCCAGGACGAACCTCCGCCGCCGGCAATAACGAGCATCATGATCGCGACCGCACAAAAGCCGATGATCAAGGCCAGCCCGACAGAGCCGGCCAGGATCCAGATACGCGCCTCCAGAGTGCGATTCATGATGCAGGGAATCCGGCTAAGTTGTTACTTCATGCTCATGGCAGCGAGCCATTCATCCACCCATGCCTTGCGCTTGGCCGCAGCCTCGGCAGCCGGAATGGTCAGCGTCTTGGCCGGATGCACGAGCTTGTCGAAAACCGGGTTCAGCGGCTTGGAGGTTGCCGCAACCGGCATCATCCAGTTGTTTTCGGGAATGATGTCCTGAAAGTCCGGCCCGATCATGAATTTGAGGAATGCCTGGGCAAGTTCCTTGTCCTTCGCGGCCTTGGTGATCCCGGCAACCTCGATCTGGATCGGATGGCCTTCGGAAAACTCTACGGCCTGGTAGCGGTTCACGTTTTCGGCGATCATGTGGTAGGCGGGTGAGGTCGTATAGGACAGGACCATCGGCGCTTCGCCCTTGGTGAACAGGCCATAGGCTTCAGACCAGCCGGGCGTCACCGTCAGGATTCTTTTGCTGAGCTTTGCCCAAGCTTCCGGCGCCTTGTCGCCATACACAGATTTTACCCAGAACAGCATCCCGAGACCGGGCGTCGAGGTACGCGGATCCTCGATGACGATTTTCTCGGCCGGATCGCCGTCGACCAGGTCGTGCAGGCTTTTCGGCGGGTTCTTGACCTCATTCGTGTTGATGATGACAGCGAAGTGCCCATAGTCGTAGGGGACAAAAACCGGATCTTCAAACCCGCCGGGCACCTTGACTGCAGATGTGTCGATGCCGTGATCGACAAACAGGCCGGTTGCCTTGGCTTCCTCGGTCAGGTTGTTGTCGATGCCGAGCACAATGTCGGCCTTCGATGCCGCGCCTTCCATCTTCAGGCGGGTGAGAAGCGCTACGCCATCGCCGAGGCTGACATAATTGACCGTGCAGTCGCAGGACTTTTCGAATGCCGCCTTGACCTTGGGGCCGGGGCCCCATTCGGAGGTGAAGCTTTCATAGGTGTAGATGGTCAGCGACTTCTGGGCCGCTAGTGCGGGAAGGGAAAAGACTGCGAATGCAGCGGCAGCAAATAGGGAAATCCTGCGCATGAGCGCCTCCTTGGTTTCATAAAAAACGGGAATAGGGCGCTTGCGATGTGCCGTCTAATCCCTCCGCCGGTATGAGCCGGATCAGGTTCTGCGGGTCGGTCGAAACCTCTCAGCCCAGGACCGTTTCCGGCCGAGGACACCCCGTTAGAGCAAAGCGACATGTAGACCTGCATCTGGCGAATGGCAAGAGGGCGGATGAGCGAGGAGAATTCTCAGGTCAATCCTGGGCAATATCGCTGGCATTGAAGCAACCCCAGTCATCGTTTTCGCCGTCAATTGGTCGGGCGGCAGAGCCGAGATAGTCCTCCAAACTGCTTATGTCGGCATGATCCGGCACCATATGCCTGACAACCAGGACATCCCAGGGACGCTGTTCATCAGCATCGGATTTGCGGTAGCTGAGCTTGAGCCCATCGTGATGAATTGCTTCACAAAATGCGATGTCTGATGCTTCATTCGGAAAGATAACGTTGAAGTCAATATTTCTTGGCGCGGTCAGGCTATCAAACCCGAACGTATGCGCCGCAGAACATCACCGTTTTCATTATCTGGAATATTTTCAATCTCAATCACTTTATCGTCCATGAACTGAGTCAGCATCAGGAAATACTGATGCACGGCCTGTAAGTTGTTTTGAAACACTTTCCTGACATTCTAAGCCCATTGAACGGCGGGAGAAGAGCTTCCGAACCGAGGGGGATATTATGGCTCGATATACTGGTTTGGTACGCACGGAAGTGGTTGTGAAGGAAGAAGACCATGGCACAGTTTCCAATTCCGCCATTCTGCTTTCCGGCATGGTTATGAAGGGATCGGCGACAGCCCTTGTCGAAGGCACCCTGCAGGGCTTTGGACGTGGCGACGCGCTGCGGGTGGATAAGGGAGATCGCTGGAACATTCAGATTTCCGAGACTGGTTTTGTCGCTGGCAATGAAATCGGCATCCGGATCGAAGGCGACAATGGATCGCTCGCGAATTCCGGGCGGATCGTTGCACTCGGAGCTGCAGTGTATATTAGGGGCAACAACAACGAGTTCCGGAATGAGGGCTTCGTTGGTGGTGGAAGAGAAGGCCTAATGATGGAGCGTGGTCAGATCGTCAACGAGAAATCAGGCCAAATCATCGGCGATGCGTATGGCGCCATCGGGGAAAACATTGAGAATTATGGCCGGATTTCCGGCGAAACCGCGGTTTTTCTCAACGGCTCCGGCACCTTGATCAACAGGGGAGTAATCGACGGCAATGTTCGCTGTGGTGGGAGCAACGATCTTATCGACACACTTGGTGGAACGATAAACGGCGTCGTTCGGGCTGGGTATGGCAACGACATCTTGATAACCGACGACGCCCGGATTCTGCTTGTCGATGCACGCAGTGGCGGCAATGACACAGTGAAATCGACCGTCAGCTACAAACTGTCGGACAATGTGGAAAGGCTGGTCCTGCTGGGCAAGGGGGACACTGACGGCAAAGGCAACAACCAGAGGAACACGCTGGATGGAAATGAAGGCGCCAACAAGCTTTCCGGGATGGGTGGAGATGACGTGCTGGATGGTCGAAAGGGCGATGACGTCCTCAGCGGTGGATCCGGCAGGGATGTCTTTATGTTTGCTGTCGGCGACGGTAAGGACACGATCACCGATTTCGCGGTATCCGATGTCGGGCAATCGCCCCACGATGTGATCGCTCTCAGATCCTGGCACGACATTCGAGACTACGAAGTCCTCTGGGAGCATGCGCGCAATGAAGATGGCAACGTCGTGATCGAAGCCGAAGGCGACAGCATCACTCTGCTGAACGTGCATCTGAGTGAGCTCACACGGGACCACTTTTATTTCTAAGCACTTGAGTTCCGCAACACATTGCCTTCCCCCGCAGGGAGGGTGATGCGCGCGGCAACGAAAAACGCAAGCAGGAACTGACGGCAGGGCGCTCCGGAACCGGCGAAGACTTCACCATTTGCGCATCGTTTTCCGCGATCCGCATTTGGTTGCGTCGGTGCGGCCAAATGCGGGGAAGGTCCTGATTCACGTGAAACCGCTGTTGCCTGACGCTGGGCACGGCAAGCGAAGGCGTACCGGAATCGCCCGGATTGGCTTGAAAAGCGGGGCTTTGGGGACTATGGGAACCCCAGTTTCAACCCTTCGATTTGGAAAGTTCAGGCAATGACCGTACGCAAGCTCCTTCTTCTTCCCGGTGATGGCATCGGCAAGGAAACCATGGCCGAAGTCCGTAAGTTCATTGTGGCGATGAACGACAAGTTCAACGCCGGCTTCGAAACCGAGGAAGGTCTGGTCGGCGGCTCTGCCTATGACGCCCATGGCGTCGCGATTTCCGAGGAAGACATGGCGAAAGCCATGGCCGCGGATGCCGTGCTGTTTGGCGCCGTCGGCGGCCCGAAATGGGACAGCGTCCCCTATGACGTCCGCCCGGAGGCCGGCTTGCTGCGCCTGCGCAAGGATCTCGCCCTGTTTGCCAACCTTCGTCCGGCCATCTGCTATCCGGCGCTTGCCACCGCTTCCTCGCTCAAGCCGGAAGTGGTCGAAGGCCTCGACATCCTGATCGTCCGCGAACTGACCGGCGGCGTCTATTTCGGTTCGCCGAAGGAAATCATCGACCTCGGCAACGGCCAGAAGCGCGGCATCGACACACAGGTCTATGACACCTATGAGATCGAGCGCATTTCCGCCGTGGCCTTCGAACTTGCGCGCACCCGCAAGAACAAGGTCTGCTCGATGGAAAAGCGCAACGTCATGAAGTCGGGCGTGTTGTGGAACGAGGTGGTGACTGCCACCCACAAGGCGAAGTTCTCCGACGTCCAGCTCGAACACATGCTGGCCGATGCCGGCGGCATGCAGCTGGTGCGCTGGCCCAAGCAGTTCGATGTCATCGTCACCGACAACCTGTTCGGCGACATGCTGTCCGACATCGCCTCGATGCTGACCGGCTCGCTCGGCATGCTGCCGTCGGCCTCGCTCGGCGCACCCGATGCGACCACCGGAAAGCGCAAGGCGATGTACGAGCCCGTACACGGCTCGGCGCCCGATATTGCCGGCCAGGGCATCGCCAACCCGATCGCCATGATCGCATCCTTTGCGATGTGCCTGCGCTACTCCTTCAACATGATCACCGAAGCTGACAACCTTGAACGCGCCATCGCCAATGTGCTCGAGCAGGGCATCCGGACCGGCGACATCATGGCTGAAGGCGCCAAGAAGGTCGGCACGACGGAGATGGGCGACGCAATTCTCGCCGAATTCCTCAAGCTTTCTGCTTGAATCTGAAATCAGGGGCCGCATATTTCCTGCATGACAGAGAAAACGCCCGGCCCCTTTTCCAGATTTAGAGTTCACTACGAAATGACGAAATCAGAGCACCGGCCCTTGCCGGTGCTCTATCCATTTGCAGCGATCGTCGTGCTTGTCCTCTTCGCCTTCCTGTTTCTCGACCGCCAGGCAGCTGTCATGTCCGGGCACTGGCCTGGCTGGCTTTCAGGGCCGTCGGCTGCCATCACCGATGTCGGCGCGTCCTGGTGGATCCTGACCCTGACGACCCTGGTGATATTCGCTGCGTGGGCATGGAAGCAATTTGCTCGATCGGATTTCGCCGGGCGAATGAGCACAACTATCATTTCGATGTGCTTTTACGTGCTGATCTCCGTCGGACTTGCCGCACTGATCGTCAACATCATCAAGCGGCTGATCGGTCGTCCCCGTCCGTTCATGGCGGATGATCACGGGATTTTTTCGTTCAACCCTTTGGCGCGCAATTTCGATTTCGAAAGCTTCCCATCCGGCCATGCCACGACAAACGGCGCCTTCTTCATGGCGCTTGCCCTGTTGTTTCCGCGCTTCCGGTGGCCGCTTCTCGTCATCGGCGTTTGCTTCGCGCTGACCCGCGTATTCATCGGCGTGCATTTCCCCAGCGACGTAACGGCGGGCTTCGGCTTCGGAATGTGGTTTGCGTTTGCGGTCGCCGTGTGGTTCTCCCGCTACGGCATTGTTTTCGACAAATCGCTGCGTCTGAAATGAAAAACCCGGCGCGAGCGATCGCGCCGGGCGTTTGTTGGATATGAGAACTCAGAGTGCGTGCACGTCGTTGTTCTTGGTCTCCTTCAGGAAGAGCATGCCGATCACCAGGCTCATGACTGCAATCACGATGGGGTACCACAGGCCGTAATAGATATCGCCGGCCGAGGCGCTCAATGCGAAAACGATTGCGGGCAGGAAGCCACCGAACCAGCCATTGCCGATATGATAGGGCAACGACATGCCGGTATAGCGGATGCGGGTCGGGAACATTTCCACCAGCATCGCCGCGATCGGGCCGTAGACCATCGTCACATAGATGACCAGCACGGTAAGGATTGCGATGACCTGCACCCAGTTGATCTGGGACGGGTCTGCAACGATCTTGAAGTCGCCACCGCCCGGTACCTTGTAGACCGCCAGCTCCGTCGCCCCATTCAGATCCGCTGCCGTCGCAATCTTGTCACGGATCATCTTGGCCGCAGGCAGAGTTTCCGGAGTTATTGCCTTGATCTGCTCCTCGGTGAGGTTCAGCTCCGGATTGGCTGCAACGAAGGCCGCAATCTTCGGTTCGGGAACCATCGCCGCGCCACGTGCCAGGGGATAGCCGGCATCTTTCAGTGCGGTGAAGGAGGCCTTCTGGAACTTCGCCGTGTTCGCCTTGGCGTCATCGCCGGCATTGACATAGCTCGGAATAACGGTTTCGCCGATCTTGACGCTTGCAACCGTTCCCGCAGCTGCCGGAACGATGTCATAGGCGATCGAGTTGCGGGCAAGGAATTCGGTTGCCACGTCGCAGGTCGTGGTGAATTTCTTGGTCCCCGTCATGTTGAACTGGAACGAGCAATCCTTCGGATCGGCCGTCACCGTAGCCTTGATCGTCTGCTGGGCTGTGTAGAGGGCAGGATTGCCCGCCCAGGTCAGCGCCTTGAACAGCGGGAAATAGGTTACCGCTGCCAGCAGCAGACCTGCCATGATGATCGGCTTGCGGCCGATCTTGTCCGACAGCCAACCGAACACGACAAAGAACAGTGTGCCGATCGCGAGCGATGTCGCCACCATGATGTTGGCGTCCTTGAGCGGGATTTTCAGCACGTTCTGCAGGAAGAAAAGCGCGTAGAACTGGCCGGAGTACCAGACGACGGCCTGACCGGCGACGGCGCCGAATAGCGCGAGCAGCGCGATCTTGGCGTTCTTCCACTGGCCGAAGGCCTCCGTAAGCGGCGCCTTGGAGCCCTTGCCTTCCTCCTTCATCCGCTTGAAAGCCGGCGACTCGTTCATCTTCAGCCGAATCCAGACCGATACGCCAAGCAGGACGGACGAGAGCAGGAACGGAATACGCCAGCCCCACTCGGCAAAGTCATCGGCGCTCATCATCGACTGGATGAAGAGAATGATGACCAGCGACAGAAACAGGCCACCGGTCGCCGTCGTTTGGATCCACGACGTATAGTAGCCACGACGGTCGTCTGGTGCATGCTCGGCGACATAGGTCGCGGCGCCGCCATATTCGCCACCGAGGGCCAGGCCCTGGAGCATCCGCAACACAAGCAGGATAATCGGCGCTGCAATGCCGAGCGTCGAAGACCCAGGCAGCAGGCCGACGATGAAAGTCGACAGACCCATGATCAGGATGGTGATCAGGAAGGTGTATTTACGGCCAACGAGATCGCCGAGCCGGCCGAAAACCAGCGCGCCGAACGGCCGGACCAGAAAGCCAGCGGCAAAGGCTAGCAACACGAAAATGTTGCGGGTCGTTTCCGGATAGGAATTGAAGAAGGCGTACCCGATATAGACGCCGAGCGAACCGTACAGATAAAAGTCGTACCATTCGAACACGGTACCGAGCGAGGAAGCGAAGATGACTTTCTTCTCCTCGCCGGTCATTTTGCGCGATCTGGGCGCGCCGACGGCAATGTCTGTCATGATGGTATCCTCCAGGAAATCGCCGCAGCACCTCTCCTCAAAGGCTTCCAGACTGCGCGCGTGGTGTCAGAATGCCAGAACCGCAGGGGGTCCGGCAGCCTTGCTTTGGGATTATGACCAAAGTCGTAGGTGCGTCGCACCATCGGCAAAATCACGCGCGCGCGTCGCGAACCGCTTGACTCTCCGGCAAAAGCGTCTAGAGGAAACGCTGTAAGAAGGAACAGCTCATGAGCGGTGGCATTTCAGCACCTGAGTTCATGCGCCGCCCGGACATCAGGTCCGGCGGACGTTCTTTCTTTTCTCCAGTTTTCAAAACCTGGGCCAAAAAAACGACGACGACTACCGTCTGACGTTCCTGGCCCGCCGCTCTCTCCCCGGCTTTAGGCCGGGAGCAGAACCCGACGCGGTCTGCGCTTCGTGGTTCAAACCCCAAGCAACCGGCGGAGAGAAGAGAAAGAGACGATCAAAATGGGTTTCAAAGTTGCAGTCGCAGGCGCCACCGGCAATGTCGGTCGCGAGATGCTCAACATCCTGTCAGAACGCGGGTTTCCCGCTGATGAAGTCGTAGCGCTTGCCTCCAGCCGTTCGGTTGGCACGGAAGTGTCCTACGGCGACAAGACCCTGACCGTCAAAAATCTCGAAAACTACGATTTCGCCGGAACCGACATTTGCCTGATGTCCGCTGGTGGAGCGGTTTCGCTCAAGTACTCGCCGAAGATCGCCGCACAGGGCTGCGTGGTCATCGACAATTCTTCGTCCTGGCGCTACGACTCGGAAGTTCCGCTGATCGTCCCGGAAGTCAACCCGGATGCTATCGCCGGCTTCCGCAAGAAGAACATCATCGCCAACCCGAATTGCTCGACCGCCCAGCTGGTCGTCGCCCTGAAGCCACTGCACGACAAGGCCAAGATCAAGCGCATTGTCGTCTCGACCTATCAGTCCGTCTCCGGCGCCGGCAAGGAGGGCATGGACGAGCTGTTCAACCAGACCCGTGCGGTCTTCGTGGCCGACCCGATCGAATCCAAGAAGTTCACCAAGCGCATCGCCTTTAACGTCATTCCGCACATCGATAGCTTCATGGAAGATGGCTATACGAAGGAAGAGTGGAAGGTGCTGGCTGAAACCAAGAAGATGCTCGATCCAGCGATCAAGGTCACCTGCACCGCCGTGCGCGTGCCGGTGTTCATCGGCCACTCCGAATCCGTCAACATCGAGTTCGAAAACGAGATCACGGCCGACGAGGCACGTGACATCCTGCGCGATGCGCCGGGCTGCCAGGTCATCGACAAGCACGAGAACGGCGGATACATAACGCCTTACGAATGCGCTGGCGAGGACGCAACCTATATTTCGCGCATCCGCGAGGATGCAACCGTGGAGAACGGCCTCAACATGTGGATCGTTTCTGACAACCTTCGCAAGGGCGCTGCGTTGAACGCAATTCAGATTGCGGAACTTCTTGTTAACCGTGGCCTGTTAAAGACGGCTTAACGCCGCTTAACCATTTCGTCAGGCGAATATTTCCCCCGCAAGAAACGTCTGTTCTTGCGGGGTTTCGTCTTGAAGTAGATTTAGGCAGGCTGATTTTTTTGATTTTAGGCGATTCGGCGCTGGAAAATGCCGGATTTGCGGATGAGGACACCCATGATCACGACACGGAAAGTATTTGCAGCGCTTGCACTGTTTGCGGCGTCCTGTTCCTTTGCGGCGACTGCCGAAGCTGCATCCTGCGGCAACACGTCAGCCGGTTTTGACGATTGGGCTGCCGAGTTCAAAAACGAGGCGGCGGCAAATGGCATCGGCCAGCGGACCCTCGACAAGGTGTTTTCCCAGGTTTCCTACAGCAAGGCGACCATTCGCGCCGACCGAGGCCAGAAAAGCTTCAAGCTGTCGCTGGACGACTTCATGCGAAAGCGTGGTGCCACCACCATCGTTTCTCGCGGCAAAAAGATGAAGAATGCCAATGCCGCGCTCTTTGCGTCGATTGAACAACGCTACGGCGTGCCGGCCGGCCCGTTGATTGCCATCTGGGGCATGGAAACCGGCTTCGGTTCCTTCATGGGCAAGGAACACACGCTTTCGGCGGTCGCCACTTTGGCCTTTGACTGCCGCCGCTCGGACTATTTCACTGATCAGTTCTACGCCGCGCTGAAGCTGGTCGAAAACGGCACGCTTCCGGTCAACGCCAAGGGTGCGGCACATGGTGAAATCGGCCAGACGCAGTTTCTGCCGAAGAACGTCCTGAAATATGGTGTCGACGGCGACGGCAACGGCCGCATCGACATGGTCGGTTCGCGCGCCGACGCGTTGGCCTCCACGGCCAACTTCCTGCGCGGCCATGGCTGGCGCGCGGGCGCTGGCTACCAGCAGGGCGAGCCGAATTTCGGGGCAATTCAGGGCTGGAACGCGGCGACCGTGTATCAGCAGGCAATCGCAATCATGGGCGCACAAATCGACGGGCAGTGAGCTGCCCCTTGCACGCAATAAAGGCGGCTCATGGCCGCCTTTTTCATGTCTCCTCGGCTTCGTCCTCGATTGCAGGACGGGTAAAATCGCCGGTATCTGGGTTCATCGTCCAAAGCTCGCCGGTTGAGATGTCGAACCAGGCGCCGTGAACCGTCAGGCTGCCCTTCTTTTCCAGAATATCGACACAGGGAAACGTCCGAAGATTCTCGATCGAATTGCGGATCGAGATCCTCTCAAGCGCGCGTTGGCGCTCGGCTGCCGTCATGAAGTCGTAATGCTGCACCTGCTCTGCCGCCGGACGCAGAAGGCCCATCCACTTGCCGATGAAATCGCCGGGCGAAAGCGGATTGCCATCGCTGTTGAGCGCGGCGTGAATGCCGCCGCAGCGGCCGTGGCCGAGCACCACGATCTCGCGGATCTTCAGGCCCTGGATGGCGAATTCCAGCGCCGCGGAGGTGCCGTGATAGTGGTCGTCGGGGCCGTAAGGCGGAACCATGTTTGCGACGTTGCGAACGACGAACAACTCGCCGGGCCCGCTATCGAAGATGGTCTCCGGCGCCGAGCGGGAGTCGCAACAGGCGATGACCATCGTCTTCGGAGCCTGGCCGGTTTCCGCAAGTGCCCGGTATCGGTTGGACTCGCCCGCGTAGCGCCCTTTCATGAAAGACCTGTAACCACAGATCAAGTGATCCGGAAATTCGCACATGGTATTTCCCTTCTGCTTACTTTTTTCTGGCTCGCGACGGATGCACCAGCTGCCTGAGTTGGACCATGGCCATCGGAGTGGAGAAACTCGAGTAATCCTCGGAAAGCATCAATTCATCCGCACCGCGCTTGACAGAGCGCGCCAGGATCTCGAACACGGACGCGGTCGTCATCTGCAAGGCACGCTCATCAGTCTCTCCCTTCAGGATTCGGGACAGGAAGAGCGCTGAAGTCAGATCGCCAAGCCCGTTCGGCGGATTTCCGACCATGCGGTGTTCCGCCAGCATTGCGTAACGATCCGTCAGAAGCAGATTGCCGATGCCGCCAGTCATCATTGGCACTGAAGACGTCACCAGCACCCGGCGCGGCCCCAACGACAGGGCGGCATCCATGATCTCGGTGTTGGTCTCGAGGGCTGCGCCGACGAGCCAGGCCAGTTCATAGCGATTTGGCGTCGCAATATCGGCAAGCGGCAGCAAGCGGTCACGGATTGCCGTGGCAACTGGCTCCGGTACGTAGAGCCCCTTGAGATCGCCGATAACTGGGTCGCAGAGGCAGATCATAGATGGATTTGCGGCCTTCAGGGCAGACACCAGGCGTGCCGCGGCGTCCACCTGACCGGCATCGCCGAAATAGCCGGTAATCACGGCCTTCACGCCAGCGGCCCAAGGAGATCGGATGATATCGTCAATCGCCGAGGAGAATTGCGCTTCAGGTATGACAATCCGGGTGGAGGGACCATGACCGGGGTGCCACGGCAGGATGACCGTCGGCATGGACCAGACTGGATGCCCCAACGTTTCCAGACTGAAAACGATGGCGCGGTTGCCGACGGACCCGCGTACGACATGGCTCGATATGGCGATGATTTCTGCCGGGCTGGCCCTGTCCATCGTTTCGCATTCCCGCCTTTTATTTCGCACCTTGATTGCCGCAGTGCAGCGAAATGTCAACTGCCTTGGACGAGACAGCGCGCGCGATCACATCTTGAATGTGTATGGTTGAAATGCCACTTTGCCACGTCAGCGCGCCAGGGAAACGCAAGTGACTGAAATCTCTTTGATATCCGAAAGGAAGGCAAACCGGCGGGCAATCTTCGGCTGGATGATGTTCGATTGGGCCGCGCAGCCTTTTTTTACGGTCGTCATCACATTTGTATTCGGACCTTACTTTGCGGCACGAATGGCTACCGATCCGGCTGCCGGCCAGCTTGCCTGGAGCAACGTTGGCACCATTTCCTCGATCATCATTGCCATTCTGTCGCCGATCCTCGGCTCCGTTGCCGACGAAACAGGCAACCGCAAACACTGGATCGGCTTCTTCGCGACGATCAAGATCGTGTCGCTCTCGGCGCTCTGGTATGCGGCGCCGGGCAGTTCCTTGCTGGCGATCGGCATGTTGATAGTCCTGGCATCGATCGCGGCGGAATTCTCGATCGTGTTCAACGATTCCATGATGACGCGGCTGGTCTCCCGCGAAAGTGTCGGCAAGATCTCCAATATCGCCTGGGGGCTTGGTTATGCCGGCGGCCTTATCGCCCTGTTCTTCGTGCTGCTTTTTCTCGCGGGCAGCCCGACAACGGGCAAGACGATCATCGGCATTACACCACTTTTCGGTCTCGACCCTGCGACGGGTGAAGATGCACGCGTCACCGGGCCGCTTGCCGCAGTCTGGTATCTGATCTTCATCCTGCCGATGTTTTTCTTCACCCCGGACAGCTCCAAGCACGTGCCGATTGGCACCGCGACGCGCAGCGGATTGCGCCAACTCGGCAACACCTTGAAGGACCTTGTCAGCCAGACCGGGCTCATGCGGTTTTTCGTCTCCCGCATGCTCTATCAGGATGGCGTCAATGCGCTCCTTTTCCTCGGTGGCGCCTATGCGGCAGGCATGTTCGGCTGGCAGACCACAGAAATCGGACTGTTCGGCATCATCCTCGCCTTTGTCGCGATCTTCAGCTGCGTCATCGCCGGCTATCTCGACAACATCCTGGGTTCGAAGGTCGTGGTGGTGATCGGACTAGTCATGCTGATTGCCGCAACTACAGGCATCATATCGACCGGGCTGGATTTCACGCTATTCGGCCTGCTACCGCTTGCTCCGGGTGATAGCGGCGGGTTGTTCGGAACCGCTGCCGAGAAGGCCTACATCCTGTATGGTGTGTTGATCGGGCTGGCCTTCGGACCGGTCCAGGCATCCTCCCGCTCCTATCTCGCAAGGAGTGTCAGCAGCGAGGAGGCGGGCCGCTACTTCGGTATCTATGCACTGTCCGGACGCGCCACGTCGTTTTTGGCAACCGCCATCAACAGCGGCTTGATTTGGCTGACGGCCTCGCCGCGGATCGGCATGAGTTCGTTGATCGGCTTTTTCGTAATCGGCCTGATCTTGTTGCTCCTCACGCCCTATCCCGCGGATCGCGGCGAACAACAATAGTGCACTATGCATCGAAGCTCAGTCGGAGTATCGGAGCGTGTCGAGTAACCCCAATCGATCCCCGGAAAGGGACTAAGGAGAGGTAAATGGACACAACATCAATGCACCCCAAAGCGCTTGCCCTCAACGATACGGCGCCCGATTTCACCGTCCAGACAACCGAGGGCGTAATCCAGTTTCACGACTGGATCGGCGATGGTTGGGCAGTGCTATTCTCGCATCCCAAGGATTTCACCCCTGTCTGCACCACCGAACTCGGCTACATGGCGCGGATAAAGCCCGAGTTCGACAGGCGCAGCGTGAAGATCATCGGACTGTCCGTAGACCCTCTGGACCGCCATGCCGATTGGGCCAGCGATATCGCGGAAACGCAAGGCACTGCGCCGAATTTCCCGATGATCGCGGATGTCGATTACAATGTCTCCAAGCTCTATGGTATGCTGCCGGCACCTGTTTCCGGCGATCCGACCAAGCGCACCGCGGCAGACAACCAGACAGTGCGAACCGTCTTCGTCATCGGTCCTGACAAGAAGATCAAGCTGATGCTGATCTATCCGATGACGACCGGCCGCAACTTTGACGAGGTGCTGCGGGTCATCGATTCGCTCCAGCTCACGGCCCGGCACAAGGTGGCGACGCCGGTGAACTGGCAGCAGGGCGATGACGTCATTATCGCAGGGTCGGTGTCCGACGAAGAGGCCAAGAAACAGTATCCCGATGGCTGGAAGGCGCCCAAGCCCTATATTCGCATCGTCCCGCAACCCAAAAACTAGGATAGGGCTCTTGCCGGCGTTCGGCACTGAAAAAGGAGGAGCAGATGATTTTCCGACAGCTTTTCGATCAGACGTCCGGCACCTATTCCTACCTCCTCGCCAGCCGCGCCGGCGGAGAGGCTCTGATCATCGACCCCGTACTGGAAAAGGTCGACCGCTATCTGACACTAATGCGGGAACTTGATCTCCGGCTGGTCAAGGCGGTCGATACACATCTGCATGCCGATCACATCACCGGCCTCGGTGCGCTGCGCGACCACACGCAGTGCATCACCGTGATGGGCGAGCAAACCAAGGCTGACGTGGTGTCGATGCGACTTTCCGACGGCGACAAGCTGACCGTCGAGGGACTGTCGCTCGACGTAATCTACACACCCGGCCACACGGACGATTCCTACAGCTTCGTGCTTCCGGACCGCGTCTTTACCGGCGACACACTGCTGATCCGCGGGACCGGGCGGACGGACTTCCAGAACGGCGATCCGCGGCAGCAATACGACTCGATCTTCGGCCGCCTGCTGCGGCTGCCAGAACGCACGCTCGTCTATCCTGCCCACGATTACAAGGGCGACACGGTCTCCACGATCGGCGAGGAGAAAGCCCACAATCCCCGCCTGCAGGTGAAGTCGGTGGAGGAGTATGTCGAGCTGATGAACAATCTGAAGCTCGCCAATCCCAAGATGATGGACGTCGCCGTACCAGCCAACATGACGATCGGCCTGCACCAGGAAGAGGTCGCGCGGCAAGGCTGGTCGGTGGGGGTCACGGAGGCGCTGGTGTTTGCTGGCAATCCTGAAGTTGCATTCATTGACCTTCGCGAGCACGCCGAACGGGAGCGCTACGGCATCATACCGGGTTCGCTTCATGTTCCCTATCCCGCGCTGAAGGACCATATTGCCGAGGGCGGCATGCTGCACGATCTTGCCCGCAGGAAGGGCAAGCAGCTTTTGTTCTATTGCGCCTACGGTGAGCGGTCAGCGATGGCCGTTCAGGCGGCGCAGGATGCCGCCCTGCGGCTCGCCCGCCATCTCGAAGGTGGGATCGCGGCCTGGACATCGGCCGGAGGGCCGATCGAGCGGTGAGCACTCACTTTGCCGCGATGCAAGCTACAGCTGCTTGCACGCCGGATCGATATGACCTCGTACCGATTAGTGCCGGAAATGACGCATACCGGTGAAGACCATCGCCACGTTGTGTTCGTTGGCCGCATCGATGACATCCTGATCGCGCATCGAGCCACCCGGCTGAATGACGGCTGTCGCGCCCGCTCCGACAATCGAAAGCAAGCCATCGGCGAAGGGCAGGAATGCTTCGGATGCGGCGGCCGATCCCTTGGTCAGCGGCACCGCCCAACCGGCGGTCTTGGCTGCTTCCTCCGCCTTGATGCCGGCAATACGGGCGGAATCCACCCGGCTCATCTGGCCGGCGCCGATCCCAGCTGTCTGGCCGTCCTTGGCATAGACGATGGCATTCGACTTGACGTGCTTGGCGACCTTGTAGGCGAACTTCAGGTCCTCAAGTTCCTGGGCGGTTGGCGCGCGCTTGGTGACCACCTTGAGGTCGATATCCTCGATCATGCCATTGTCGCGGGTCTGTACCAACAGGCCGCCCGAGACAGTCTTGGCGGTGAGGCCGGCAGCGCGCGGATCCGGCAGTCCGCCAGTCACCAGCAGCCGCAGATTGGCCTTCTTCGCGATGATCGCCTTGGCGTCTTCTGTTACATCCGGCGCAATGATGACTTCGGTGAACAGCTTGACGATCTCGGTGGCGGTCTCGGCATCGAGCAGCGAATTCAGCGCCACGATGCCGCCGAAAGCCGAGGTCGAGTCGCAGGCGAGCGCCTTGAGATAGGCATCCCGCAACGTTCCGCCGGTCGCGACCCCGCACGGATTTGCGTGCTTGATGATCGCGCAGGCCGGGCCTTTTTCGGGCGTGAACTCAGCCACCAGCTCGAAAGCAGCGTCTGTGTCGTTGATGTTGTTGTAGGAGAGCTGCTTGCCCTGCAGCAATGTCGCATTGGATACGCCAGGCCGCGTGTCGCCGGTGACATAGAATGCCGCCTTCTGGTGCGGATTCTCGCCGTAGCGCATCTCTTCGCGAAGCACGCCGCCGATCGTCCGATAGGCCGGCGTGTCGATTGCAAGATCCTCGGCCAGCCAGTTCGAAATTGCTGTGTCGTAGGCAGCTGTACGCGCATAGGCCTTCTGGGCCATCCGCTGGCGGAACGCGTAGGGTACAGTGGCGCCTTTGCCAAGCAGATCGATCACCGCCTGGTAATCCGACGGATCGGTGAGAACGGTGACATAGGCATGGTTCTTGGCCGACGCACGGATCATTGCCGGTCCGCCGATGTCGATATTCTCCACGCTTTCGGCATAGTCCTCGCCGCGCGCCCTGACTTCCTCGAACGGGTAGAGGTTGATGACAGCAAGGTCGATGCTGCTGATACCATGGGCCTTCATCGCGGCGCGGTGCTCGGCATCGTCGCGGATCGCCAGCAGGCCGCCATGCACACGCGGATGCAAGGTCTTGACGCGACCGTCCATAATCTCCGGAAACTCCGTGACCTCGGATACGTCGGTTACCGCGATACCGGCATCGCGCAGCGCCTTGTAGGTACCGCCGGTCGAAAGGATACGCACACCATGTCCGGCAAGTGCGGCGGCAAAATCGACAATCCCGGTCTTGTCGGACACCGACAGCAGCGCTGTCTCGATCTTCACCAAATCCGGAGCCGGAATGCGCTTGGAGTGAACAGCCATGGACCTACCCTCAATTTGAATGGATGCTAATTGAAGGTGGCGTTAGCATATGCAGCACAGTGATTAAACCGGAAAGTCACCGTGTTGCCGGACTTTTCAAACCACCGGCACCGCCGGTTTTCTGGTCATGACCCACTGTACTTCCGACACTTCGCCAACCCGGAAGGACAGTTCGATCTGCCGCGAGGCGCGTATGCCGCTCGGATCGGCAAAAAACACGTCGTCCTCGATGTCGATTTCCGTGTCGGCGGTGGAGAAAAGCCAAGTCTCGCCATCCGGCGCGACCAGCCGGACTTCATGCCTGCTGACGGGGCGGATGTCGACCTGCGGATGAATGTGGAAGCGGATGACAGCCGTATCCTCCACCGATGCATCGGGTTCTGCCCCGTCAGCCGTCATCAAGCGGTCCCGGCCGCGAATACGCGACCCAGCTTCATTGAGATGGATCATTCGCTCGTGGATGAGCCCGAAGGGTTCGAGATAGCCATCATGCGATGCGACCAGCTCCTCGACGCCATCCGCCGAATCCCGCCGCTCCATTTTCACCGAAGTAACACCGTCGGCGAAAATCGGCCCTGATATCGCCGACCGCGATATGCGGCTGGAGGAAGTATCGTTCACCGTAACCGTCGAATGCGCAGCGGTTGCGCGCGACAGCTGTCGGTAATGCTCGCCCGCAAAACGCGGTGCGCCTGAATTGATGATGAACCGGTATCGCCCCGACGACATTTCGAACGACAGGCAACCGGCGTGCGCCGTCTTCGACATTTCCGCCGTCATCGGAGTGCCGGTATCGACAAGGATGACGGTATCTCCGAGCGCGAGCCGCTGATAGCGGACATGAGGAAGCGCCTTGAAGGGTTTGCCCGCTGTCTCGTCGTAGCGGAGCACTGACATCAGCTCATTGGCAAGCGTGGTCGTCGCTCCGTTGAACAGTGCAAGCTCGCCACCTTGATGACGGAAGAAGCGCAGGGCGGGGTACATCCGGTCGATTGCGGGAATAAGGCGGACAGGAACGTCGTGACCGAGATTGACATAGGTCTGGCGCAGCGGCAGCAAATCCAGCAACAACTCCAGGCCGGTTCTCGGGTTGCGCGATATGTGTCCGCCATCGGACAGGATCTGCCGGTCGAGTTCCGCATTGAGGAGCTGTGCCGCCCGCTTTATCCTGCGCCCCGAGGACGGGATCGAGACCGAGGCTGCGGCCAGCGCGATCCGAACCCGCAGACGCGCCTCGCCATCGGCGACATGATGGGCGATCTTTTCCAGGTAGCGAACCTGTGCGGTCAGGCTTCTGAGAAACCGCCTGTAGAAGCGAATATCGGCGCCCTTGAGCAGGACGGTGGAATGGGAAAGCCAGGCGATGATGCGTTGCGCAACAATATCCGCCTCCCAGGCCACTCCAGTGATCCGCCGGCCATGAATGGCGAGCCAGTCTGCTGCCAGCTGTCGGGCGACCTCACTGTGCGTATCCGATCGCGAGGCGCGCACATGCCGCAACCAGGAGAAACTGTGAAGGCGATGAGCGAATTCGCGCGACGGAAGCTCCAGCGTAAACGGCGACTTACCATCGGCAGCCAGCATCCGTCCCGCAAGTGCGAAGCGGCCGGCCGCGATTTCTTCGGCGATGAAGGGGTCGGAAGCTCGAAGATCGGTCGGGGCAACGATCAGCCTGTCGGGAATTCTGCGCAGGGAGGGCAACGCGATCGCCCGCCACGCAGCAAAGCGCAACGATGAACGGCGCTTGGCCTCCCGCAGGTAATGCATCAGGTTCCTGTGCCGCCGTGATACGCCCATTCCGCCGCTGCTTTTATTTTTCTAATTTAATTAAGTTACTAATACACACACGGTCAATCGTTCGCATCTGTTGACCCGAATTGGAACAGAAAAGTTTGTCCGGCAATATGGCTGAAATGGCGCGGGCGACTATTGCTTTCGCCGGATCACGGCGGCGAAAAAACCATCCATGCCGCCGAGCGTTGCAGGGGTTGTGCGTATCTCACCAAGCTCGGTGATGGCCTCTTCCAGCCCCGGCCAATCCTGCTTTGCGATCGGTGCCCGCTCAGCATTCGGGTTGGCACGCAGGAATTTCTCCACAACTTCTTCACCCTCGAGCCTGTCGAGCGAACAGTTGGAAAAAACGATCGTGCCGCCGGGCCGCACGAGAGCGAATGCGCTGACGAGCAAATTATACTGCACGCGCGCCAGCGTCTCGATGTCATCGACGCCTTTGGTCCACAGCACATCGGGATGACGACGGATGGTGCCGGTCGAAGAGCAGGGTGCATCGAGCAACACCGCGTCGAACGGCTCAGCCGGCTCATATTCCTCAAGGCGCGCATTGACGATCTCGGCCGTCAGCCCCAGTCGATCGAAATTGCTCTTCATCCGTTTGATGCGGCTTGCCGATTGTTCGACTGCCGTGACATTGGCGCCCTGTACGATCAGCTGGGCAGTCTTGCCGCCAGGCGCCGCGCAAAGGTCGGCAACCCGCTTTCCCTTGATGTCGCCCAACAGGCGGGCGGGAATGGCAGCGGCGGCATCCTGAACCCACCAGACGCCGTCGGCAAAACCTGTCAACTCGGTGACCGCGCCGTCGAACTTGTCCAGTCGAACGGTCCCGGTCGGCAGGACGGTGCCGCCCAGAGTATCTGCCCAATGCTGCGGATCCGATTTTACCGTGAGATCGATCGGCGCGAGCTTGAGGTAGGCTTCGGCAATGGCAGCAGTCGTTTCCTTGCCATAGGTGGCGACCAGCCGCTTTTCATACCAGGCTGGCAGCGGCGAAACAGCTTTGCTGACGCCTTCCAGCACATCGTGCTTTTCGCGACCGAGCCTGCGCAGCAACGCATTGACGAGATTGGCAAAACGGCTGGAGCGGGGATCGCGGCGCGCCTGTTCCACCGCGATGTCGACGGCGGAATGATCGGGCACATCGAGAAACAGGATCTGCGTCGCTGCCACGGAAAGAATGTGGCGCAAATGACTGGCGCCTTCCGGCAACGGCTTGTCCAGGTAGCTGTTGAAGATCGCGTCGATCCACGTCAGGTGGCGCAGGCCGGAGTTGAGGATGGCGCGCACAAGCGCCCTGTCCTGCAGGGAGAGCACGCTGAAGGCCGGATTTCCGTGATGGTCGTCGAGCATGCCGTCGAGCGGCGTTTTCTGGCCGATGACCGCGCTCATGATCTTGACGGCCGCAGCCCGCGCCTGAAAGCCGGGCTTGTCCGGCTCCGCCGTGCGGGGAGTGCGCCCCTTGCCGTGTTTCGCGGCGGGATGCTGGCTGCGTCGGCCGTAATCTGAGGTCAAGAATAAGGTCCTTCGGGTGGTTTGTTGTTGCCGCGCCCCCAGGTAACATTCGGGACCGAACGGCCTTTGGTCGCGGGCTTATCAGGCGCCGGCTCGGTAGTCGAGGGTCCCCATGGACCGGTGCGGGCATTTTCCGGTGCCGAACCCTGCTGTTGCGGGCGTCGCTCGCTGCCTTCTCTCTGGACAGGGCGTGGCTGACGAGCCTGCGGCTGGCCGCTCCGCGCCATATCCTGAAGTGCGGCAATGCGATTTTCCGTGTTCGGATGGGTCGAGAAAAGATTGTCCATTCGCTCGCCGGACAACGGATTGATGATGAACATATGAGCAGTGGCGGGATTTGCCTCGGCATGCGCGTTCGGGATCTGGTGGGCTGTATTGGCGATCTTGTCGAGCGCTGAAGCGAGCCACAGGGGATTGCCGCAGATCTCTGCGCCGCGGCGGTCGGCCGCATATTCCCGCGTCCGGCTGACTGCCATCTGCACCAGCATTGCCGCAAATGGCGCGACAATCGCGGCAATGAGCCCTGCGATCGGATTGTGCCGCTCTCCATCGCGGGAGCCGCCAAAGAAGAAGGCGAAATTGCCCAACATGGAGATGGCACCGGCAATCGTCGCCGTGATCGTCATCGTCAGCGTATCTCGGCTTTCAATGTGAGCCAGTTCGTGGGCCATGACGCCTGATACTTCTTCGGGCGTCAGGCGCGCGAGCAACCCGGTCGAAGCCGCCACAGCCGCATTCTCCGGATTGCGACCGGTAGCAAAGGCGTTCGGCTGTTCCTCATTGATCAGATAGACCTTCGGCATGGGCAGGTTGGCACGTGCCGCCAAGTCGCGGATCATGCCGAAGAATTCCGGCGCATTGCGCTCGTCCAGTTCCTGGGCGTCATAGGCGCGCAGCACCATGTTGCCGGAGTTCCACCAGGAAAAGACATTCATGCCTGCAGCAACGACAAGTGCGATCATCATGCCGCCCCGTCCGCCGATCAGGAAACCGACGGCCATTAAAAGCGCGGTCAGGAATGCAAGCAGCATTGCGGTTCGGAGGAAATTCATCCCTTTCTCCCTGTCGGTGGTCTTTGCCTTGTCGGCAATACTGCCTTATAGAATGGTGTAGGCGCGCTTAAAGTTCAATACAACAGGCAGGTTACGTGCATGACCGCGGCAGACAATGACAACGCTGAAACCGGCAAAAAGCCCTTGACGCCAGCCGCCATCCGAGCCCTCAAGGAAGCGGAAGAACGCCGAAGGCTGCAGCCCTCCGAGTCCACGCCGGTCGAGATTGGCGGGCGCGGCGGTGCCGATCCGGCCCGCTATGGTGACTGGGAAGTCAACGGCCGAGCAATCGACTTCTAGTGTGTGAAATAATTCCTATTTACTAAGTATCCGTCGCGGAATATATTCCTCGAATGATTGTTCGCGCGCTGATTCCATTGCTGGTTTGTCTTGCTATCTCGCTGCAGGCCGCGAATGCCGTCGCTGACCGCAAGGATCGGTACTATATGGAGGGGCCGGTCGAGGCCGAGCTGATTTCAATCATCGACGGGGACACGCTGCTGGTTGCGGCAAAGCCGTGGCCGCAGCAAACGGTATCGGTCTCGGTACGCATACGGGGTGTCGATGCGCCGGAAATGAAATCGAAATGCCCGGAAACACGGACTCGAGCGCAAGCCGCGCGACAGGCGCTGGCCGATATGCTTGACGCGACAGATGGTCGACTGTCGCTTTCTTCGATCTCCGGTGACAAGTATTTCGGTCGCGTGGTTGCCGATGTTATTTCCGCGGATGGGCGGGATGCCGGAGCGGAACTCCTGGCTGCCGGCTTGGCACGCGCCTACGCTGGAGGCCGGAAGGCTAAGGAGACTTGCCGCAGTCATTGAGCAGGTGGAAGAAATACAATCCCGCCGGGGATGCGCAGCCAAGGGACGAATTGTTTCGCCGAATCGCCGTTCCCCGGCAGCAAAAAATTAACCATCCCGACTATATCCGGTCGGCATCGGATTCATGTTGCCTCGGATACTCATTTTGACCTCTTCGGAAAAGATTATTGCCAGCCAGTGGCATGACCTGTTGTCATCGGCTTCAAACGATGCGCGCAGCATGCTCCGCAACATTGCCAGGCAACAGGCCGGCGTGCTTTCCAGACTGTTTTACGACAGCTTGCTGCAGGACCCGCAGGCCAATGCCATCCTTTCGAGCGAAGAGGTGGAGAGCCGGCTCAGTGCCTCGTTACAGCAATGGCTTGTTGATATTCTCAGCGCCGATCCCGAGCAGGACATTGTCAACCTGATCGCGCAGCAGCGCCACATCGGCGTCATGCATTCGCGCGTGAACGTGACGATCGAACTGGTGTTGCGCGGCGTGCGCATCATCAAGCTGGCGCTGATGAGAGCACTTCTTCACGGCCCGGAATATGACCCTGTCTCTGCCGAGGCGACCTGCCTTGCCGTCGGGCTGATCGACATCGCCATCGAAGCGATGTCGGCAGCCTATTCACGTTCACGCGAAAAGGCGACACGGGCTGACGAGGCTTTCCGGGGTTATGCCGCCACAGTCAACATGTCGCTGGAGCGCGAAAAGCAGCGCGCTGCGCTGTTCGACTGGTCCAACAGACTGTTACAGGACATGATGATCAGCCAGGATCCCATGTCTCTTTCCCGCATTGGCCAATCGCCTTTCGGCTTCTGGCTACGTCACAAAGCTCCGGCGCTGTTTGCCGACCGAGAACAGTTCGCCGACATAGGCTATCGAATCGACAGAATAGACCGAACGTTGCTGCCAGCCTGCCAAAAGGCAATGAGCGGGGCCGCAGAGGACCTACGCGGCGCCACGCGTACGATCGTTGCCGAGGTCGAGCAGATCCGAACTTTGGTCGAGGCTTTGTTTGACCATCTCGTGCACCTCGAGGCCGGGCGGGATGCGCAGACGCAGCTGCTGAACCGGCGGTTCCTTCCGACGGTATTGAGCCGCGAAATCGAACTTAGCCGCGACATGGATAGCCAATTTTCGGTGCTGTTGCTCGATGTCGATCACTTCAAGAACGTCAACGACACCTATGGCCACGACATGGGCGACAGGGTGCTCGAGCGTGTCGCCCAGCTTCTCTCGGACAATACCCGCAGCGGCGATTTCGCCTTTCGTTATGGCGGAGAAGAGTTCCTGCTTGTCTGCGTTGAGCAGACGATCGACCAGGCAATGCGGACAGCCGAAAATATCCGCCAGCAAATCGCCGCCCAAGCGATCCAGATACCCAATCAGGGGACATTAAGCGTCACGGTCAGCATCGGCGTCGCACAGCACGATGGGCACCCGGATTACCAGCGCATGATTGATCGCGCCGACGAGGCGCTTTATGCCGCCAAGAATGCCGGCAGGAACCGCTGCATAGCATCCACATGATTCACGACGGCATGAAAAAGCCGGCCGATTCTTGCGGCCGGCTTGAATTTTACAGGGTTTGATTAGCCCTTCCTGTTCTGGCGATTGGCGATCAGTTCGTCGACGACGCCCGGATCAGCAAGCGTCGAGGTATCGCCCAACGCACCGAAATCGTCTTCGGCGATCTTGCGCAGGATGCGGCGCATGATCTTGCCCGAGCGGGTTTTCGGCAGGCCTGGCGCGAACTGGATCTTGTCCGGTGCGGCGATCGGGCCAATTTCCTTGCGCACATGTGCTACGAGGTTCTTGCGCAATTCATCGTTGCCCTCGATACCCGCCATCAGCGTCACGTAACAGTAGATGCCCTGACCCTTGATGTCATGCGGATAGCCAACAACAGCCGCCTCCGAAACCAGATGGTGGGAAACAAGAGCCGATTCCACCTCAGCCGTACCAAGACGGTGGCCGGACACATTGAGAACGTCATCGACGCGACCAGTGATCCAGTAATAGCCGTCCTCGTCGCGGCGGCATCCGTCGCCGGTGAAGTACTTGCCCTTGTAGGTGGCGAAATAGGTCTGGATGAAACGCTCGTGGTCGCCGTAGACAGAGCGCATCTGTCCGGGCCAGCTGTCGGTAATGCAGAGATTGCCGTCAGCAGCACCCTCAACCAGGTTGCCCTCGTTGTCGACCAGTTCCGGCTTGATGCCGAAGAACGGCCGTGTTGCAGAACCTGGCTTGAGGTCAGTGGCGCCTGGCAGAGGCGATATCAGGATGCCGCCGGTCTCGGTCTGCCACCAGGTATCGACGACTGGGCATTTGGCCTCGCCGACGACATTGTAATACCATTCCCAGGCTTCCGGGTTGATCGGCTCACCGACCGAACCAAGCAGGCGAAGGCTCGAGCGCGAGGACCGCTTGACGTAATCGTCGCCGGCGCCCATCAGCGAGCGGAGCGCCGTCGGCGCGGTATAAAAGATATTGACCTTGTGCTTGTCGATCACTTCCCAGAAGCGGCCCTGGTCGGGGAAATTCGGCACGCCTTCGAACATCAGCGTCGTGGCGCAGTTCGCCAGCGGTCCATAGACAATGTAGGAATGCCCCGTAACCCAGCCCACATCGGCCGTGCACCAGTAGATATCGCCATCGTGATAGTCGAAGACATATTCATGCGTCATTGAGGCATAGACAAGATAACCGCCCGTCGTGTGCAGCACGCCCTTGGGCTTGCCGGTCGAACCTGACGTATAGAGGATAAAGAGCGGGTCTTCCGCCTTCATCTTCGCGGGCGGGCAGTCCGGCTTCACGCTGGCGGTTTCCTGATGATACCAGAAGTCGCGACCAGGCGCCCAGGCGGTCTTGCCGCCGGTGCGACGCACGACCAGCACCTTGTTGACGATCACGTGCTGCTTTGCCGCGATATCGATCGCGGTATCGGTGTTTTCCTTGAGCGGGATCGGCTTGCCGCCGCGAACGCCCTCGTCGCAGGTGATGACGAAGGTCGATTCACAATCGACGATGCGGCCCGCCAGCGCTTCGGGGCTGAAGCCGCCGAACACCACCGAATGGATCGCGCCGATGCGGGCGCAAGCAAGCATTGCATAGGCCGCTTCAGGGATCATCGGCATGTAGATGGTGACGCGATCGCCCTTCTTTACCCCGTGCTTCTTCAGCACATTGGCGAGCCTGCAGACATGGTCGTACAACTCGTTATAGGTGACTTTCTTGTCGATATAGGGATTGTCGCCTTCCCAGATGATGGCGACTTGTTCGCCATGCGTTTTCAGGTGGCGGTCGATGCAATTGTAGGAGACGTTGGTCTGGCCATCTTCATACCATTTGATCGGAACCCGGCCCTTGAATGACGTGTTTTTGACCTTTGTATAGGGCTTGAACCAATCAATCCGTTTGCCGTGCTTGCCCCAGAACTTGTCGGGGTTCTCTATGCTCTCCTCGTACCATTTCAAGTACTTATCGTTGTCGATGAGGGCCGCCGCCTTGGCGGACTTGAGCACAGGGTATAGCTTAGACGACATGCATTCCTCCCACGCATACCAGATTTTACGCGCCTCTTACACGCATTTGTGCTAAGAACATAGCAGCAGAAATGCACCCGGCAATCAGACTTTGGTCAATTGATTGTCCAAGAATTGCAATTGCGTGACAGTTCCGCTATAAAGCCGCCGAATTCCCGGACATTGTGGACTAACACAAACGGCCTGCGGCACCGGCGCAGGCGGCTCAGAAGGATTGTATCCATGGCTCAGCAGCAGCTTCTCATGCCCAAGGCGACCGCCGTCTGGCTGGTTGATAACACAGCTCTGTCGTTCGATCAGATCGCCCAGTTCTGCAAGCTTCACCCGCTTGAGATCAAGGCGATTGCCGACGGCGAAGCTGCGCAGGGCATCAAGGGCCTCGATCCGATCGCGACCGGCCAGCTGTCCCGTGATGAGATCGCTCGCGCTGAAGGCAATCCGATGCACAAGCTGAAGATTTCCGAACCAAAGGTTCGGGTGCCGGAATCGAAGCGCAAGGGCCCACGTTACACACCGGTCTCCAAGCGCCAGGACCGACCGAACGCCATCCTCTGGCTGGTTCGCAATCATCCGGAGCTTAAGGACGCACAGATCTCCCGCCTCGTCGGCACCACCAAAACGACGATCCAGCAGATCCGTGAACGCTCGCACTGGAACTCGGCCAATCTCGCGCCGATGGACCCCGTGACGCTCGGCCTGTGCTCACAGATCGACCTAGACATGGAAGTCGAGAAGGCAGCAAAGAGCCGTCCGTTCCAGACCGCCGAGGAAATGGGGGCAACTCTTGAATCCGCACGCGAAACCGAAAAGCCGGCTGCAGAGCACGATGATTTCAAGGAAATCGACGCCGATGCAGTATTCGCAAAGCTGAAGTCGCTCTCCGGTAATCGGAACGACGAGGAAGACGAACAGTTCTGATCCTCTCCAAACAGAAGCAACACAAGGGGTGGCCTCAAGCCGCCCCTTTCTTTATTCTGCTTCTCCGCAACTTTAAGTCCACGGCACGCCAAGAATAGACGCATATATTACTGAATATCAGATGTTTATACGCAAAATATCTAATTGATTAATATCGGATCGAGCGTAGTCTCCACTTCCCGGGCAGTTGGGAACCCGGCACTCAGGAGGCAATCATATGAACGGACTTGCTCGAATCTGTTGGATCACTTCTCCGCTGTATCTATTGGCGGGCATGGTGTTTGGTATCTGGATGTCGGCGACCGGCGATCACACGCTGGCGCCAGCGCATGCGCATCTCAACCTGATCGGGGGCGTGATGATGGCTCTTTTCGGGACCTTTTACATGCTGCGGCCAAACGCGGCCGTCGGCGCTCTCGGCAAGATCCAGGTCGCACTTGCCCATGTCTCCGTCTGGGCAATGTTTCCCGGAATCATAATGGCCATTAGCGGCGGGTCAGAAACTCTCGCCAAGATCGGCGCGATCCTGTTCGTCGTCAGCATGCTGATGTTCGTCGCGATTGTCGTGCGGTCTACATCGCCTCGTTCAGCGTGAACCGAAGATAGCTGAGCCAACCCGGACGCTGGTCGCACCGAAGGCAATGGCCGTTTCGAAATCGCCCGACATTCCCATGGAAAGTCGGGCGAGATCGCATTGTCGGGCAAGCTTGGCAAGCAGGGCGAAATGCGGACCGGGATTTTCATCCGCCGGCGGAATGCACATCAGCCCCTCGATTTCGAGACCGAGTTCATCGCGGCACAGGTCGACAAAGCGTGCCGTATCATCGGGCGCGATACCCGCCTTTTGCGGCTCCAGGCCAGTGTTGACCTGGACATAAAGACGAACCTTGCGCTGCTGCCTGTCCATTTCGGTTTTCACTGCCCGAGCGATCTTTTCCCGGTCGATGGTTTCGATCACATCGAAAAGCGCAACGGCTTCAGCGGCTTTGTTGGACTGCAGCGGCCCGATGAGATGCAGCTCGATATCGGCGAAGCGCTGTTTCAACTCTGGCCATTTGCCCTGGGCCTCCTGGACGCGGTTTTCTCCGACGCAGCGATGGCCCGCGTCCAGCACCGGAAGGATATCATCCGCCGAGAAGGTCTTGGTTACAGCGACAAGGGCGGCCCGATCATTGCGATGGACTTCCTTGGCTGCCTTTTCCATCCGCCCGATGATTTCGTTGAATCGACCGACGACTGACATCACGCACTCCAGAATTGTTCGATTTCTCCTATATCAGCCCCTCGATGATGCCAAGGGATCGACTATCCTTTGCGCCTAAAAACTTGACGCGAAGCGGCTTTCATGATGAAGGTCAGGCCCAAAATTATTCGAGAATTCAGGGTTTCGGACGGCATATCATGGCATCAGAACGTTACAATCCGCGCGAAGTCGAACCGCGCTGGCAACAACAGTGGAACGAAGCCAAGGTCTTCGAAACCGCAAACGACGATCCACGCGACAAATACTACGTGCTGGAGATGTTCCCCTACCCATCCGGCCGCATCCATATGGGCCACGTCCGGAACTATGCGATGGGCGACGTCGTGGCTCGATACAAGCGGGCACGCGGCTATAACGTACTTCATCCGATGGGTTGGGATGCCTTTGGCATGCCCGCGGAAAACGCCGCGATGAAAAACAAGGTCCATCCCAAGACATGGACCTATGAAAACATCGCATCGATGCGCAAGCAGTTGAAATCGATGGGCCTTTCACTCGACTGGTCGCGCGAATTCGCCACCTGTGACGTCGAGTACTACCACCGGCAGCAATATCTCTTCCTTGACATGATGGAGAAGGGGCTGGTCTATCGCAAGAACTCCAAGGTCAACTGGGACCCGGTCGACATGACGGTGCTGGCCAATGAGCAGGTCATCGACGGTCGTGGCTGGCGCTCTGACGCGCTGGTGGAGCAGCGGGAACTGACCCAATGGTTCTTCAAGATCACCGATTTTGCCCAGGATCTGCTGGATCAACTCGATACGTTGGACCAGTGGCCGGAAAAGGTCCGGCTGATGCAGAAGAACTGGATCGGCCGCTCGGAAGGCATGACCATTCGCTGGCAGGTCGTCGCCTCGGCCACCCATCCTGACCTTAGCGAAATCAAGGTTTATACGACCCGCCCGGACACCTTGTTCGGCGCGTCTTTCCTGGCAATTTCGGCCGATCATCCTGTAGCCAAGGCCGCTGCCGCACAAAGCGCCGAGATTGCGGCGTTCTGCGACGAATGCCGAAAGACGGGAACGTCTGTCGCCGCACTCGAGACCGCCGAAAAGATGGGCATGGACACCGGCATCCGGGTTGCCCATCCTTTTGACGCCAGCTGGCAGGTTCCGGTCTATATCGCCAATTTCGTGTTGATGGATTATGGCACGGGCGCAATTTTCGGCTGCCCCTCCGGCGACCAGCGCGACCTCGACTTCGCTAACAAGTACGGCCTGCCGGTGGTCCCGGTGGTTATGCCGGCAAACGAAGACAAGGCTACCTTTGCGATCACCGATGAGGCCTATGTCGGCGATGGCATCATGATCAATTCGCGCTTCCTCGACGGCATGTCCCCGGAGGCCGCGTTCCAGGACGTTGCCAGCCGGCTCGGACAGAGCCAGATCGACGGCGCCCCGCAGGGCGAGCGCAAGGTGAACTTCCGCCTGCGCGACTGGGGCATTTCCCGCCAGCGCTACTGGGGTTGCCCGATCCCGGTCATCCACTGCGAGGTCTGCGGTGTCGTTCCGGTGCCCAAGAAGGACCTGCCGGTCAAGTTGCCGGATGATGTAACCTTCGATGTACCCGGCAATCCGCTCGACCGTCATCCAACCTGGCGCCATGTTGGCTGCCCGCAATGCGGCAAGGCCGCTCGACGCGAAACGGATACGATGGATACGTTCGTCGATTCCTCCTGGTACTACGCGCGCTTCACGGCGCCCTGGGAAGACGCCCCCACCGATCCCCGCGCTGCCGACGCCTGGTTGCCTGTCGACCAATATATCGGCGGTATCGAGCATGCGATCCTGCACCTGCTCTATTCGCGCTTCTTCACCCGCGCGATGCGCGCCACCGGCCATGTCGGGATGGACGAACCCTTCAAAGGCCTGTTCACACAGGGTATGGTCGTGCATGAAACCTATAGCCGCGGCGAAGGCCACGGTCGCGAATGGATCGAACCCATCTTTGTCAAGATCGACGAAATCGATGGAAAGCGCCAAGCCACTCACCTGGAATCCGGCGAACCAATTTCGATCGGCTCGATTGAGAAGATGTCGAAATCAAAGAAGAACGTTGTCGATCCCGACGATATCATCGCCTCTTATGGCGCCGATACGGCACGCTTCTTCGTGCTGTCGGACTCGCCGCCGGAACGCGATGTGATCTGGTCGGAATCCGGCGTAGAAGGTGCTCACCGCTTCGTGCAGCGCGTTTGGCGCTTGATTTCTGAAGCCGCCGATGTGTTGCAATCAGCGCCATCGCGGGCCGCAAGTGAAGGTGAGGCGCTGGCGATTTCCCAGATCGCCCATCGTACCCTGAAGCAGGTTCAGGCTGACTATGACCGGCTCGGGTTTAACAAGGCGGTTGCCCGCATCTATGAACTCGTCAACGCTCTGGCACAGCCGCTTGCCACCGTCGCGGCGGGCAAAGCAGATACGGCAATGGTCTCGGCCGTGCGTGAAGCGTCTGAAATCCTGGTTCACCTGATTTCGCCGATGACGCCGCACCTGGCAGAGGAATGCTGGCGCGTTCTGGGCAATGATGACCTGCTGGCACAAGCGATCTGGCCTGCCTTCGATGAGGGACTGGTCGTCGACAACCAGATCACTATGCCGATCCAGGTAAATGGCAAGAAGCGCGCAGATTTGACAATTGCTCGCGATGCGGATCAAACTTCCATTGAACAGGCGGTGCTGGCTCTTGAGAGCATCAAGGCTGCTCTGGATGGCAAGACGCCGAAAAAAATCATTATCGTTCCGCAAAGGATCGTGAATGTCGTTGTTTGATAACACCACAATATTTCGGCGGCAGTTTTTTGCCGCCGGCGGCCTTTGCCTCCTGCTTCTATCTGGCGGTTGTCAGGTGAAGCCACTTTACGCAACCGATAGCCAAACCGATGCTGCATTGAAATCCATCGAGTTTTCAGAGGCAACGACGCGTATCGAGCTTGAAGTGCGCAACCAGTTGATCTTCCTCACATCGGGTGGAGCGGGCGAGCCGGCGAATCCCGAATATGACGTGGAGCTGACGATCGCCACTCGCAACATCGGCGTCTTGCTCGAAACGTCCACGGACACCCCGCGCGCCGGCCGAATGGTATTGAAGGCGGACTTCACCTTGAAGAAGCGGTCGACCGGCGAAGTGCTGAAGACCGGGCGCCGCTCATCCGTCGCGCTGGTGGATTTTTCCGAACAGGAATTTGCCAAGATCCGCGCGACGCGCGACGCTGAAAATCGCGCCGCCCGTGAGCTCGCCGAACTTATCCGCGCCGATCTCGCGAGCTGGCTTGGACGCTGAACATGGCCGAGATCAAGGCCCATGAATTCGAACAGTTCGCCAAGCGGCGCAGCCGCGACTTTCGTCTGTTTCTGGTTTATGGGCCAGATCGCGGCCTAGTCTCCGAAAGGGCGGGAGAACTCGCCAAGCTGACTGGCGTGGACAAATCCGACGCCTTTTCCTTCATGCGCTTGGATGCCAGCGATGTAAGCAGCGATCCGGGTCGGCTTTTCGACGAGGCCTACTCCAGCGGCCTGTTTGGCGGCGACAAGCTGATATGGATCAAGGGGGCAGGGGCCGACAAAGCCATTGCCGAGGCCGTAACCGAGCTTGCAGCACGTATTCCCGACAACGTCACGATCATTATTGAAGCCGGCGATCTGAAGAAGGGCGCCAACTTGCGCAAGGCCGCCGAACAGGCGAGCGGCGCCGTTTCGATTCCTTGCTACGCCGACGACGCGAAAAGCCTGAACACGCTGATCGATACCGAACTGGCCGCCTTTGGCCTCCGCATTACGGGCGACGCGCGTCAGGCACTGCTCGATTTTCTGGGCGGCGACCGGATTGCGTCACGCAACGAGATCCGCAAACTTGCACTCTATGCGATGGGCCAGCCGACGATCGAGGTTCATCACGTCAATGAGATTGTTGGAGACGCCAGTGCGATCTCGACGGACGACGCGATAGATGCAATACTTCAGGGCGACCGCGCCGGCTTCCTGCATGCAACGCAGAAGGTCGTCGCCTCCAAGACCCCGGTGTTCCTGGTCCTGCAGGGTTGCTTGCGACAGTTTCAGCTTCTCGATTTGATGCGTGCCGATATGGATGAGCGGCGCGTAAGCGCATCCGATGCCATGAACACCCATGCGCGTCATCTACATTTCCGCCGAAAACCAATCGTTGAGGCCGCTTTGCGGCAATGGTCCGCGCAATCAATTTCAATAGAACTTAGCCGGCTACAGAGCGCGGTTCTCCAAACCCGGCAACGAAACACGCTGGAAGATACAATCGCGATGCAGACGTTGCTGGCGACGACTTTGGTCGCCGGGCGCAATCGCGCCCCGGCTAACCGATAGTCAGCTCATCGTCTTTCGAGCAGGCGGCAAATTTCCTCGAGCTGTTCCAGGGAACGGTAGGATATCATCAACTTGCCACCATCACCGCGGTGATTGACTTTGACCTCGAGCCCAAGGCTGTCAGACAGCGATCGTTCGAGAGCGATGGTATCGGCATCCTTCTCCTGCGACTTGGGTGAGGAAAGACCTGGATTTAACTGCGCCTTGATATCGTTCTGCGCCAGTCGTTCCGCATCGCGCACGGACATGCCCTTGGCGACGATGGATCGGGCAAGGGCTACAGGGTCTGAAGTCGGAATGAGCGCACGCGCATGGCCTGCCGAGAGGCTTCCATCGAACAACATATCCCGAACCGGATCCGGCAACTTCAGAAGACGAAGGCTGTTGGCCACATGCGATCGGCTTTTCCCAATGATCTCACCGAGATCGTTCTGGGTGTAGCCATGTTCCGCTATCAGCTGCTCATAACCTAGCGCTTCTTCGACCGGGTTAAGATCCGACCGCTGAACGTTCTCGACGATCGCCAGCTCGAGTGCCGTCCGGTCATCCACGTCGCGGCTGATGACCGGTATCTCCACGAGGCCGGCCAGCTGCGCCGCCCGCCATCGCCGTTCTCCGGCGATAATTTCGTACTTGTCATCCGGTATCGGACGAACGACCACCGGCTGCACGATTCCATGCTGACGGATCGAGGAAGCAAGATCTTGGAGTTCCGCCTCGGAAAAGTTCTTCCGCGGATTCTTCGGATTGCGTACGACGAGCTCGATCGGGACTTTGCGATCGGCGCTTATGCCCGGACGTCCGGAAACGGACGCCAATGGCTGGTCCATTTCGCCAATGAGCGCCGCAAGACCGCGCCCCAGGCGCCGCTTTGAAGGATCATCATTCATCACTGCTACCCACTTTATTACGTCGATGAAACAAATTACGCGGCACGACTCTGCCGTTCGCGTTGGATCACTTCCGACGCCAGTTGCAAATAGGCCTGACTACCGGCGCATTTCAGGTCATACAAAATCGCCGGCTTGCCATAGGATGGCGCTTCCGAGACCCTGACATTGCGGGGGATCAATGTATGATACACTTTATCGCCCAAATGCTCGCGGACATCCGAAACGACTTGCTGGGCAAGATTGTTACGGGAATCAAACATCGTCAGGACGATGCCCTGGATGTCCAGGCCGGGGTTGATTGTGCTGCGGACCTGCTCAACGGTTTCCAGCAACTGACTAAGTCCCTCTAGCGCGAAGAACTCGCACTGGAGCGGCACCAGAACGGATTGCGCCGCGGCCAAGGCATTCATCGTCAGCAAATTGAACGATGGCGGGCAATCGACGAGAATATAGTCATAGATACTGGCTTCTGGCGCTTCCAGCGCCTTCTTAAGTCGATAGACCCGATCGCTCTCGCGGCCGATCTCCATCTCTACACCCAGTAGATCCATTGTCGATGGTGCGATAGCCAGGTTTGGCACCGCTGTCGGCATGGTAACTTCGAGCACGCTCTGACTGCCGACGAGAAGATCATAGGTGGAGAGCTTCCGATCCTTGCGATCAATGCCCAGACCTGTGCTGGCATTACCTTGCGGATCAAGATCGACGATCAGCACATTCTCGCCAATGGCGGCCAAAGCCGTCGCGAGATTGATCGCAGTCGTCGTCTTGCCGACGCCGCCCTTTTGGTTCGCAATTGTAATGATACGATGTTTTGGCTTGTTCATGCTGGCCCACCTGAACAGTCATGTTTTGAGAGAGAGCCCACTCACCTCGAGGATGACGGAGTCTTCTTCAATGCTGCTCCGATGTATTACCAGATCGAGATTCCACCGCCTACGCGAAACTTCTATTTCCTTGCGGTAATCCCGGCCTTTATGCAGGAAAGCCTTCATTTCACTGTTTTGCATAGACCATGGGTGGATAAAGCCCAGCAAAGTGTCCAAGTCGGCGAGCGCTCTGGCCGATACTCGATCGCAGTCGGTCAAAAGGGCGGGGGCGCTTTCGATGCGAATCGGATGCACGGATCCCCGTCCGCCGGTTTCGGCCAGGGCTGTTCGCAGGAATGCCGCCTTCTTGTTGTTGCTTTCGACGAGATTCACCCAACCAGCATTCAGCTCTGCCAGGCAGATTGCCGTGATGACGCCCGGAAAGCCACCCCCGCTGCCCAGGTCGATCCAGTTTTGCGGCCCAGGAGAGAGGGCATAGATCTGCAAGCTATCGCGTATGTGCCGATCCCAGACATCACCCAGCGTCGACGGTGCGGCGAGATTGATGGCCTTTGCCCATTTCTGGAACAATTGTGCAAAATGCTCGAGGCGTTGCTGTGTTTCACGTGAAACACCAATAGCGGTTGTCCCCGTACGTAGACTCTCTATCATTGCAACCTATCCCGCCAAACGTTCGCCGGTAGAAAACTTGCGCATCGCCACGAGCAGCAAAGATATCGCAGCGGGCGTCATGCCATCGAGGCGTGCAGCCTGGGCAATGTTGGCAGGTCGCGCACGACTTAGTTTCTGCTTCAGTTCGTTCGACAACCCCGGAAGCGCATTGAAGTCGAAGTCAGCCGGTATAGTCTTGTCCTCCTCGCGTCGAACCTCGGCGATGTCGGCAGCTTGTCTGTTCATGTAGACAGAATATGTAGCTTCGATCTCCATCGCTTCCCGGCTCCGCTTGCTGACAGCAGTCAACTCTGGCCAGACCTTAGCAAGCGCGGCCAAATCAAAGCCAGGGTGCGAAAGCAATTCATAAGCGGACCGTCGTTGCCCATCATGATTGAGATGAAGACCGTGCTTTGACGCTTCATTGGGGGTGAGCGCAAGCGACTGCAATTTGTCACGCAGCCCATCCATCTCCTCACGCCAATGGCCAAAACGTTGACTTCTTTCTGTTCCAACCAGTCCGAGTTCGATTCCCTTGGTCGTCAGCCGTTGGTCGGCATTGTCTGCCCGCAACGACAGGCGATACTCGGCGCGCGACGTAAACATCCGATACGGCTCCGCGACACCACGGGACGTAAGATCATCGATCATCACGCCAATGTAGGATTCTGTGCGGCTGAATTGCACCTGCTCGGCTCCGCTAGCGCTGCGCGCTGCATTGAAACCCGCGACAAGACCTTGCGCCGCTGCTTCTTCGTATCCGGTGGTGCCGTTAATCTGGCCAGCGAGAAACAGGCCTCGGACTTTCCTTGTCTCCAGACTTGCTGTCAGCTCCCGCGGATCGACATGGTCATACTCGATAGCATAACCCGGTTGAAGAATACGCGCCTGCTCGAGACCCGGAATCGTGTGGATGAACGCTGCCTGGACCTCGGCTGGCAGCGAAGTGGAGATGCCGTTTGGGTATACCGTATCGTCGTCGAGGCCTTCAGGCTCGAGAAATATCTGATGACCGTCGCGCTCACCAAACTTGACGATCTTATCCTCGATGGATGGGCAATAGCGCGGGCCGACGCCTTCGATTTGCCCAGAATACATCGCCGAGCGACCGAGATTGTCCGCGATTATCTTGTGCGTTGCATCTGTCGTGCGCGTGACGCCACAGTTGATCTGCGCGGTGGTGATCTGGTCCGTCATGAACGAGAAGGGCACGAGCTCGTCGTCGGGGCCCTGATGCCCAATACGATCCCAAGCAATTGTCTTCCCGTCCAGCCTAGCGGGTGTACCGGTTTTCAAGCGGCCGAGCTCGAACCCAATGCGCTCGAATGTCGATGACAGCCCCACTGACGGCTGCTCCCCAACTCGACCGGCTGGCGTTTTCTGATCACCAATGTGTATCAAGCCACGAAGAAACGTGCCGGTGGTTACGACGACTGCACCGCAATTCAGTTGCCTTCCATCCGAGAGCGTTACGCCTCCGACTCGATCTCCATGCATGATAAGATCGAACACATCGCCCTCGACAACATCCAGGCGATCATGATGAAAAATCGCCTCCTGCATCGCAAGACGGTAGAGCTTCCGATCCGCTTGAGTCCGGGGTCCACGGACCGCTGGGCCCTTCTTGCGGTTCAACAGACGGAATTGAATGCCAGATTTGTCCGCAACACGCCCCATCAGGCCATCGAGCGCATCAACCTCCCGGACCAGGTGTCCTTTGCCAAGACCACCAATAGCCGGATTGCATGACATGACGCCGACTGTGTCTCGGCGATGCGTGACGAGTGCCGTGGCTGCTCCGAAGCGCGCCGCTGCTGCTGCAGCCTCGCAACCTGCGTGGCCACCACCAATTACTATGACATCGTAGCTGTTTTTCACGTTCTTCTCCCGCAAATCGTTGCGGTACCGATTCAATTTACACCTTGTGTTTCACGTGAAACGCAAGGACTCTTTTAGCGCGAATCTCGACTTATTTGCCAATGCAAAATTCCGAAAAGATCACATCAAGCAGATCTTCTACATCGACAAAGCCGGTAATCTTGCCGAGGCAATGACTTGCCTGTCGTAAATCTTCGGCTCTCAATTCGATAAGACTGTCGTCGCGTGCCAAACTGTTATCCATGGCCGAAATTGCATCACGCAACAAATCCACCTGGCGTCTGCGAACTGCTACCGCGTTGCCGGTATAGTCCAAGCTATGCGAGAGGATTTGCTCGATTCGTTTCGTTAGTGAATCGATTCCTTCGCCAGTGCTCGCGGACAACACGAGATCCGCATCCGTTAAACACGCATTATTCGGCGCTCTATCAATTTTTGCCGAGATTTTCAAGACTTTCCCTGATGTCTCTATCCGAGGGAATGCTTCACCATCATCACAGTCTCTGAGTAGAAGCACGAGATCTGCATCTTCTACCGAGACAAGTGCGCGACGTACGCCTTCCTGTTCCACGATGTCCGCGGATTGGCGTAATCCAGCGGTATCGACCATCCGCACGAGATAGCCGCCAATATCCAGATCTACAGAAATAAGATCGCGCGTGGTTCCGGCAATGTCTGTTACGATTGCCACATCACGCCGTGCAAGCGCATTCAACAAGCTCGACTTGCCGGCATTTGGTCGGCCAGCAATGACGACCTTGAAACCGTCGCGAACTATTTCCGCAGCGCGATGACCCTGAAGATGCGTGCTTATCTCGCCGCGGATAGTGGCTACATCTTTCCAGACCCTGTCGCTGACGGAACCTGGAACATCCTCCTCGTCCGGAAAATCCAGCTCAGCCTCGATCAGCGCACGGGCGCGAGTGAGTCGATTCATCCAGGATTGGTAAAGGGCAGAGAGGTGGCCGCTGCTTTGTTCAAGCGCCAGGCGGCGCTGCATTTCCGTTTCGGCTGAAATCAGGTCAGCCAGACCTTCAATTTCAACGAGGTCGAGCTTGCCATTTTCGAACGCCCGGCGAGAAAACTCTCCGGCTTCGGCAAATTTTACCTCTTCGACGCCTGACAGAACCGCCAGGATAGCATTGACGGAGGCACGGCCGCCGTGCATCTGCAGTTCAGCACAGTCCTCGCCGGTAAACGAGTTGGGACCGGAGAAGAACAGCACCAGACCCTGATCGATTGAACGCCCGTCTCGATCTCGAAACCAGCGCAATACGGCCGTTCTCGGTTCAGGCACACCACCGGCAAATTCAGCCAGGATCTCACGAACCTTTGGTCCGCTGATCCTGATTACGGCGACACCTGCAGGGAGAGACCCGCTGGAAAGCGCAAACACTGTTTTCGATGCTGGTTGCATGGTGTTCACCTGCTTGACGTCGTCCGAAGACGACGCCCTTAATTAGCAAATCGAACTCCGGTACAAGGAATCCGGCTAATCAAGTATTCATCGAGTCGAAGAAGTCAGCATTCGTCTTCGTCTGCTTGAGTTTATCGATCAAGAATTCGATCGCGTCCGTCGTTCCCATCGGACCGAGAATACGGCGCAGGACGAAGACCTTCTGCAGATCCTGGCGCGGCACCAGAAGATCTTCCTTGCGCGTGCCGGACTTGAGGATGTCCATGGCTGGGAAGATGCGCTTATCTGCAACCTTGCGGTCGAGCACGATTTCGGAGTTGCCGGTACCCTTGAATTCTTCGAAGATAACTTCGTCCATGCGGCTGCCGGTGTCGATCAGCGCCGTAGCGATGATTGTCAGCGAGCCACCTTCTTCAATATTGCGGGCCGCGCCGAAGAAGCGCTTCGGCCGCTGCAATGCATTGGCGTCCACACCACCGGTCAGCACCTTGCCCGACGACGGCACAACGGTGTTGTAAGCCCGGCCAAGGCGGGTGATGGAATCGAGGAGAATGACCACGTCGCGCCCGTGCTCAACCAGGCGCTTGGCCTTCTCGATGACCATTTCTGCGACCTGGACGTGACGCACAGCCGGCTCATCGAATGTCGAGGAGACAACTTCGCCACGCACCGAGCGCTGCATGTCGGTCACTTCTTCCGGGCGTTCGTCGATCAGCAACACGATGAGATAGCATTCGGGATGGTTCGCTGTGATCGAATGGGCGATGTTCTGCAGCAGCACCGTCTTACCGGTGCGCGGTGGCGCCACGATCAGCCCGCGCTGTCCCTTGCCGAGCGGCGCGACAAGATCGATCACGCGCGGCGACATATCCTTTGTGGTGGGATTGTCGATTTCCATCTTGAAGCGCTCGTTCGGATAGAGCGGCGTCAGGTTGTCGAAGTGTACCTTGTGACGGATCTTTTCGGGATCCTCGAAATTGATCGTGTTGACCTTGAGCAGGGCGAAATAGCGTTCGCCTTCCTTGGGACTACGGATAGGTCCTTCCACCGTGTCGCCGGTCTTCAGCGAGAAGCGCCGGATCTGCGAGGGCGAAATGTAGATGTCGTCCGGACCCGGTAGATAGTTTGCGTTTGCCGACCGCAGGAAGCCGAAGCCGTCCTGAAGCACCTCTACCACACCTTCGCCGATGATCTCGATTTCTTGCGATGCCAGGATTTTAAGAATCGCGAACATCAGCTCCTGCTTGCGCATCACGCTGGCGTTCTCCACCCCGACAGACTCGGCAAATGCGAGCAGATCGGTCGGTGTCTTGTTCTTGAGTTCTTGAAGCTTCATTTCAGCCATAAAATGGGACCATCTAAAGAGTCAGAATGGGGGAGGAAACCGGCATCGGTTTTCAGAAGGCAGACATGTGGGAGGGACTTAAGACATGCCGCAATGCTTGTAAGCGTCGTGAAGGTAACGCGTCGAAAACTGCACTGCAAGAGCGCTCTGCCAGAAAAGCCGCGCTTTTGCAAGATATATCAGAACGGTTTGAGAACCACCATCAGCACGATCACGATCATAAGAAGCGCCGGCGCCTCGTTCATGATCCGCCAGTAACGCTGGGTTCTCGGACGCTCATCACGGCCAAATGCACGAACTGCCGAGGCATAGTGCATGTGCACGGCCGACAGCAGCACCACAGCCAACAGCTTGATATGCAGCCATCCACCCTTGAACTCAAAGGCGCTCCAAGCAAGGTAAAGACCAAAACACCAGGCGATGACCATCGCCGGGTTCATGATGATCCGCAACAACCGCTTTTCCATGACCTTGAAGAGTTCGGACGTCGTCGAACCAGGCTCGGTATCGAAATGATAGATGAAGAGCCGCGGCAAATAGAGAAGGCCCGCCATCCAGGCAATGACAGCAATAATATGCAGTGCCTTGGCCCACAGATAGGCTCTGTCGGCATCGGCATAGAGCACGGCCGCGCAGATAACGCCAAATACGATCAGCGCCACCGTCGCCCGCAGCCAGGCCCGGCTGCCAGCCGGATTAGGCCCGCTAGCCACAATCAACCTCCAAGAGATCGAACGCGCCGGATCAGCCTGTCGACATTGGCAGGATCCGCCTGAGGCGTAATGCCATGACCCAGGTTGAAGATCAGCGGCCCGTTTCCGAGCTTGTCAAGAATCCTGTCGATCCCAGCGTCGAGGGAATCTCCTCCGGCAACCATCCTGAGCGGATCGAGATTGCCTTGAACGGCGCCGTCCTTCTGCAGTTCGACTGCAAAATCCAGTGGCACGGACCAATCGAGGCCGATGGCGTCGGCGCCGGTGCCCTGCCGATAGCGTTTGAGATTGTAGCCTGCCCCTTTCGCAAAGGCGATCACTTTGGCTTGCGGCCGCTCGGCACGCAAGCCGTCGATGATCCGCTTCACCGGCTTGATGGCATATTCATCGAATTCATGGTCCCCAAGAACGCCGGCCCATGAATCGAAAATCTGTACCGCATCGGCACCCGCATCGATCTGCGCCACGAGATAGGAAATCGATGCTTCGGCGATGATCGACAGCAAGCGTTCAAACGCTGCTGGATGGCGATAGGCAAAAAGCCGCGCCGGCGCCTGGTCCGGCGTTCCGTGACCGGCGATCATGTAGGTGGCAATCGTCCAGGGAGCGCCACAGAAGCCGAGCAGGGTGGTTTCTGCAGGCAGCTGGCTGCGCAGTCGCCGAACGGTTTCGAACACCGGTGCCAATCTGGCGACAACATCCGGCATGCTTAGTGCAGCGATGCCCGCTTCATCGATGGGATCGAGTTGCGGGCCTTCGCCTTCGACGAATCTCACATTGCGATCGAAGGCGTCGGGGATGACGAGAATGTCGGAGAACAGGATTGCAGCATCGAATGCATAACGACGAATTGGCTGTAGCGTCACTTCCACGGCCAGATCGGGGGTGTAGCACAGGTCGAGAAACGATTTCACGTTTGCCCGTGTGGCGCGGTACTCCGGTAGATAGCGTCCGGCTTGCCGCATCAGCCAGATCGGTGGCGGCTTGACTGTCTTGCCTTCGAGTACCTCGAGCAGCGTCCGTTTCGGTCTATCCACAGTCAGCCTCTATCTAAAAAATCCATATTTATGGAATTTCTATTTCTTAAGAGTCGGTGAGTTTCAAGGATTAAAGTGTCACAGGTGTTCTACCCAGTTTGTGCGCTTTCTGGCCGATGATAATGACGGGAAAAACTGGCGGTGGGATAAATGGTCGAACGACTGCTGTTAGGATTGCAATATCAATAGCTTATAGCGGGTGGTAAAACGAACCGGTCTGTGGATAGGTTGTGGGGAGTTTGAGGTTAACACACGCTTTTCCCAATTTTCCACAGGTGCCGTTCGTTTCTATCCCAACGGGTAAAGGGTGTGGACAACTTGGCAGTTTTCCCGGACATGGAGAACAGCATGTCCGGATCGGGCGACTTATCCACCTCTATCAACAGGCGGGTCTATAAACCTTGGAAAACAAGAAAAAGTTCTTTCACCTGCATTTGATCTCCGATTCGACGGGCGAGACGCTGATCGCGGCGGGCAGGGCCGCGGCATCGCAATTTGCGGATTGTCTTGCTGTCGAACACGTCTATCCCCTGGTGCGTAACCGCAAGCAGGTCTCCGATGTTCTGGCACAGATCGATGCCGCACCGGGCATCGTCTTGCACACGGTTATCGATCACGAGGTAGCCGACCTTATTGATGAGGCCTGCCGCAGCATGGGGGTGCCTTGTGTGTCCGTCATCGAGCCGGTGCTGCAAATCTTCCAGTCCTATCTCGGAGCTCCGACCCGGCGGCGGGTCGGAGCGCAGCATGAGCTGAATGCCGGCTATTTTGCGCGCATCGACGCGCTCAATTTCACTATGGACCACGATGACGGCCAACTGCCGAACGATATCGACGAGGCAGATGTTATTCTGTTGGGCATCAGCCGGACATCAAAGACGCCGACAGCAATCTATCTCGCCAACCGTGGCATCAAGACCGCGAATGTACCCGTTGTCTATGGTATCCCGCTGCCTGAGAAATTATTCACTGCGACAAAGCCGTTGATCGTCTGCCTGATTGCGACGATCGATCACATATCGCAAGTGCGGCAAAACCGCGTGCTTGGCTCGACGGTTGGTTACCAGGAAACTTATACGGATCGCTCGATGATTTCCGAGGAACTTAAATACGCCAAGCAACTTTGCGCCCGGCACAACTGGCCACTGCTGGACGTCAGCCGAAAGTCGATCGAAGAAACCGCTGCGGCAATTCTTGCCCTGCGTCCTAAGGTCAGATAGGAAACGCAACAGTTTATCCGGGCAAATTCATATGGCTGCAAAACTCATTCTTGCATCGAAAAGCGCGTCGCGCCGCGCACTTATGGCTGGCGCGGGCCTGGCTTTTGAAACCGTTGCAGCAGACATTGACGAAAGGGCGACCGAAGCCCGATTGTCTGCCTGCAACGCCAGGCCGCCAGAAGTGGCTGTCGAATTGGCTAAGGCCAAGGCGCAGGCGGTCTCGGAGCAATATCCGGACGCGTATGTCATTGGTTCCGATCAGGTCTTGTCGCTGGGAACGGAGCTTTTCCATAAGCCACTGTCAATGGGCGAGGCCGGTGATCATATCCGCGCCATGGCCGGAAAGACCCACCATCTCAATTGTGGTGTTGCGATCGCATTTCGCGGCGAGGTCATCTGGTCTGCAATATCGATAGCGGCGATGACGATGCGGACGATTTCTCCATCCTTCCTGCAAACCTATCTCGATATGGCGGGTCCGGATATCTTGCAGAGCGTGGGTGCCTATCAGTTCGAGGGGCCGGGCGTGCAACTCTTTGAAAAGATAGAGGGCGACTACTTCACCATTTTGGGCTTGCCCATGCTGACGCTGCTGGCCGGATTGCGGGAACTGGGAGTCATCGATGCGTGATTCACGTGAAACATCCTTAACGAAAGCCTTTGTCTGCGGTCACCCGATTAAGCATTCGCGTTCGCCCAAGATCCATAACTATTGGCTTAGGAATTTCGAACTGCACGGCCACTACGAAGCCGTCGACGTGGAGCCTGGTAATTTCGCCGGCTTCATCTCTGCTCTGAAGAGTGGTGAATCCGGCTACGTAGGTGGTAACGTTACCATCCCCCATAAAGAGCGCGCTTTTCATCTCGCCGATTTGCCTGATGACCTGGCGAAAGAACTCGGCGCCGCCAACACGCTTTATATGGATAGGGGGCAACTCTGTGCTACGAACACGGACGGTTACGGCTTTCTCTCCAATCTGGATGAGCAAGCGCCCGGTTGGGACGACACGCGCAATATCGCTGTTGTTTTCGGGGCGGGCGGCGCCAGTCGTGCCATCGTACAGGCGGTTCGCAATCGTGGCTTCCGCGAAATCCATGTCCTCAATCGTACGGTCGGGCGCGCCCAGGAATTGGCCGACCTGTTCGGTCCGCGTATTCATGCGGGGCCGATAGATGCACTGGTCGAGCGGATGGCCGGCGCCAATCTGTTCGTCAACACGACATCGCTCGGTATGGACGATAGTGGTGCCTTTGACATCGATTTTACCCCGATGGCTGAAAGCGGCTTGGTGACCGACATCGTCTATGTGCCGTTGATGACCCCGTTCCTCAGCCAGGCGAAGCAACAGGGTCGCAGGGTTGCCGATGGATTGGGCATGTTGTTGCATCAGGCCGTACCGGGTTTTGAGAAATGGTTTGGAAAACGGCCGGAAGTGACCGCGGCATTGCGATCGCTCATCGTCGACGATCTGGGGTCGCATTGATGATCCGCCTCGGCCTGACCGGCTCGATCGGCATGGGAAAGTCGACGACGGCTTCGATGTTTGCCGAGGAGGGTGTACCGGTCATCGATGCCGATGGCATCGTTCACGAGCTCTACCAGGGCAAAGCAGCCACCGAGATCGAGCAAGCTTTTCCCGGCACTGTCGTCGACGGCGTGGTGGATCGCACAAGATTGTCAGCGGCACTTTCCGTTGACCCTTCATCATTCCGTCGGCTTGAGGCTATCGTTCATCCTCTCGTCTGGAAGCGCGAACAGGAACTGCTTGATGCAGCGCGACAGACCGGTGCTGATATCGCGGTTCTTGATATTCCACTGCTTTTCGAGAACCATGCAGAAGCGCGGGTCGACAAAGTCGTTGTCGTTACCTGCGATCCCGAACTGCAGCGTGCGAGGGTTCTGGCGCGACCGGGAATGACCGAGGACAAATTCGCCTTGATCCTTTCGCGGCAGCTGTCCGATACGGAGAAAAGGAAGCGCGCCGATTTTATCATCGACACCGGCCTGGGGCTGGAGTCGGCGAGGGCCCGAGTGACAGAGATCCTGAGCGAATTGCGCTCAGCTAAAAAGTAGGACCACATGCGCGAGATTATCTTCGATACGGAAACCACCGGCCTGGACTCGCGTGATGATCGGATCATCGAAATCGGCGGGATAGAACTTCGGGACCACTTTCCGACCGGACGCACCATCCATATTTTCATCAATCCCAATGGCAAGAAGGTTCATCCGGATGCCTTGGCAGTGCACGGTATCACCGATGAATTTCTGGCCGACAAGCCGGTCTTCGCCGCTGTCGCCGATCAGATCATGGAATTTTTCGACGGCGCGATGTGGGTGGCACACAACGCCAACTTCGACATGGGTTTCATCAACGCGGAATTCGCCCGGCTGGGGCTGGCACCGATACCTGCCACCAGCGTCACCGACACACTACAAATCGCGCGTCGAAAACATCCGATGGGGCCGAATTCGCTGGATGCGTTGTGCCGGCGCTACGGCATCGACAACTCCCACCGTCAGAAGCATGGCGCGCTTCTCGATTCCGAACTTCTCGCAGAAGTCTATATCGAGCTGATTGGTGGTCGCCAGACGGCACTCGGTCTCGGTGGCCCGGAAGCCGGCAATTCCCAGGTTCAGCGCTCTGATGAAGTGGTGGTCCTGCGTGCGCGCCCCACGCCGCTCGGTTCGCGGCTGAGGGTGGAGGAAGCAGAAGCGCATGCGGCGCTCGTTGCCAAGATGGGCGAAAAGGCGATCTGGGCGAAATACGGTCTACAGCAGGCGAAAGCCGAAAAGTAAAACGCCCGGCGAAGATCACCGGGCGTTCAGGTCATACAGGCAAATTGGCCCTTAGTTGTTCGCGGCCACGCGAGCCTTAGCCTGTTCTTCGGCCATGCGCTGCTGGAACATCTGGGCAAAATCGATCGGGTCGATCATCAGCGGCGGGAAGCCACCGTTGCGGGTCGCGTCGGCAACGATCTGACGGGCGAATGGGAACAGCAGACGCGGGCATTCGATGAACAGAACCGGCAGCATGTGTTCCTGGGCAAAGCCCTGAACGCGGAACAGGCCACCATAGGAAAGTTCGGCATGGAAGACGACCTTGTCGCCATCCTTGGCGGACGCATCAAGTGTCAGCACCACATCGAAATCCGTTTCGGACATCGGGTTTGCATTGACGTTGACGGAGATGTTGATCGCCGGAGCCTTGTCGCGCGACTGCAAGGTGCGCGGCGCGCCGGGATTCTCGAAGGAAAAATCCTTCACATACTGGGCGAGAATATTGATCGCGGGCTGACGATCAGCGGCTTCGTTGCCGGCACCGTTTTCATTCGACATTTGGATAATCCTCACTACCTCTTGGCGGATGTCGGTCTTGGCCGATGCGCCGCTCGGAACTTCTTCATATCAGGGCTTTCTCGATCCGGCCGGTCCGGTGTCGCCAGCGCCGGAAATCAATCGATACGGAGCAGCTGCGCCTGACCCTGGATCCGATCGGCATTGAAGGTTCGCGCATGTCGCGAAGCAGGAATGTCGATAGGCCCCAAGGGCTCAGCCATCTAGCACTTCGGAGCAGTGCTTACAACCCTTGGCGATATGGCTTCAGTCGGGCTTGTCCAATCGCGGTCCATTCGATGGCGCATCGTCCTCGCGGCGATAATCCTCGGGCGAAAGATCCACATAGTCATCCGGCCGACGACGTCCGCGACGGTGGCCACCATAGTAGGTCGTGACGCGCATGTTGCGGCTGGCATATATCCAGATCATACGCCTGAGTGGCGGCACCAACAACAGCAGGCCGATGATATCTGTGATAAATCCGGGTACGATGAGCAACAGCGCCGCAATGGCGATCATGAAGCCATCGGCAAGACCCTGTTCCGGAGGCTGGCCGCTGCGAATTTCCCGGTTGATCTTGCGAAACGCGCTGAGGCCCTGGTAGCGGAGGACCGATACGCCGACGATTGCCGACAGCACGACGAGCCCGATCGTCCTGAGAACGCCGATCGACTGGCCAACATAGATGAAGGCTGCGATCTCTGCGATGGGCAGTGCCAGAAAGCCGAGCACTGGAATTATGGATCGCATGTCGATTCCCTCTGATGCGCTATTTGAATGATTTTCAAATCACGACTATATGGGAAGCGAAGCAGAAAAGTTAAGACCTCAAGTCAAGGCAGGCAAATGGGCACTGACAGTATTATCACCTTGTTCTTCCTCATCGTGGCGGCGTTGATCTTCCTCAACCTTCGCAGCGTGCTCGGAAGAAGGACCGGTAACGAAAAGCCGCCCTATGATCCATTCTCTCAGAACGACGCTGGCCGGGCAGCCCAGCCTTCAGACGACGGCAAGGTGATTACGCTGCCGCGGCGCACGCCGGTCGATACCGAAAATCGCTATGAGGAAATCGACGGTTTCGCACCGGTGGGCTCGGAGCTCAACGGCGCGCTGCGTCGGATCTTCGATGCGGACCCGACCTTCAGCCCGCGCCAATTCGTTGAAGGTGCCGGCGCCGCCTATGAAATGGTGGTCATGGCGTTTGCCGAAGGCGACAGGAAGACACTGAAGAATCTGTTGTCCAATGAGGTTTTTGAGGGCTTCGATTCAGCCATCAGCGCACGCGAGAAGGCAGGGGAGCTGGTGAAATCGACCTTCGTCGGCATCGAGAAATCGGAAATGACGGCGGGGAGCCTCGAAGGAAGCGAAGTCAGCGTCACTATGAACATCGTCAGCCAGCTTATCTCCGCGACCTACAATGCCGCTGGCGAGATTGTCGAGGGCAATGCCGACACGGTCGCCGAAGTGAAGGATACCTGGACATTCGCGCGCGACATCCGCTCGCGAGATCCGAACTGGAAATTGGTATCCACCCAATCCGAAGGCTGAGGCCGCATGGACTACGAGCTTAAAGAAGTGTCGTTCGACGCTCTTCCGGGCTGGAGGGATGAAGATCCTTCCAGCCTTTTCAGTCCAATGGGCCGATGCCTTTGGCATATGCGCAACGTCAAGCCCTACAAGACCGGCTCGCTTGGCATCGCCTCGCAAGCGCTGGAGGCGGTATTTTCGCAATCGGTTGAGGCAACGCCCGCGTCGCCAGCCGCCGCGCGACGGTTTTTCGAACAGTATTTCCAGCCATTCCTGATCCGCAGAAAAGATGGAGCGAGTGGTTTCGTCACCGCATTTTATGAACCGGAAGTCGAAGTCTCCGATACAGCGGACGACATTTGGCGCTACCCCTTCTATCTGCGGCCCGATGATCTTGTCGATCTCGACGTCTCCAACCGGCCGGAAGCTCTGGACGCGACCTATGCATTTGGCCAACAGACCGAAAGCGGCGTCCGGCCCTACCCGGACCGGAGGGCGATCGATGAGGGCGCCCTTGCCGGCCGAGGCCTTGAAATCGCCTGGGCAAGATCGAGGGTCGATGTATTCTTCGCTCATGTCCAGGGCGCGGCGCGGCTTAGATTTCGGGATGGCGCGCTCAGGCGTATAACCTATTCGGCCAAGGCCGGTCACCCCTTTACGGGTATCGGCAGACACCTTGCTGATATTGGCGAAATTCCGCTGGCCCAAGTGTCCATGGCGTCGATCCGGCAATGGCTTGCGGATCATCCTCAGCGCCAGGATGAGATCCTCTGGCAGAACCGATCCTACATTTTCTTTCGCGAGGCGCCGGTGGAAGACATTCACCTGGGCCCCGTGGCGGCAGCCAAGGTGCCGCTCGAGGCTATGCGCTCGATCGCGGTAGACAGGCAGATTCATACATTCTCGTCGCTGTTCTATATCGACAGCCCGAGTCTGACGCATTTGACCGATGGCGTACCCTTCCAGCGGTTGATGATGGCGTTGGATACGGGAACTGCTATCGTTGGACCCGCCCGTGGCGATCTCTTTACCGGATCCGGCGATGCGGCGGGCGTGCTCGCCGGCAATGTCAAGAACGACGCGGACTTCTACATCCTGGTCCCCAAGAGCGTCGCGGCGGAGTATCGCTGATGCGTGGCGGCAAGAGGCTCACTGACGAAGATCGCATCCTCTGGGGCAAGGTGGCGCGCAGCACGCGAGCCTTGCCGGGCCGGATGGAAGATATCGAGGCCTTCGAGATCGAATTGCTCGAAGGGCGCGAGGAGGTCGCTGCAGCTATGCCCGCCGCTGCGATCCAGCCGGAACAGGTGCGAAAACCGGAAAAGAAGCCGCCGGGACAGCACCAGCCGCTTGAACGCCCCGTCAAGCGTAAACTGTCCAAAGGCAGGTTGCAGCTCGAGGCACGCATCGACCTGCATGGAATGTTTCAGTCGGAGGCCCATTCGCTGCTACTGGGCTTCATCGTCAGGGCTTATGAGCGTGGTTTGCGCCATGTTCTTGTCATCACCGGCAAGGGCTCATCATTGGGCAGTGACGGCGCCCTGAAGCGGGCGGTACCGATGTGGTTCGGCAAGCCCGAGTTCCGGCACATGATTTCGTCCTATGAGACTTCGGCGCAGAACCATGGGGGCGAAGGCGCCCTGTATGTCAGGCTCGCCAAGCGGGGAGATCGGCCATGACGCCTTTCGGCGTGACGGTGCGACGAATCCGGAAGGAACGTGGACTGACGCAGAAGGCCATGGCGAAAGCACTGGGCGTGTCGCCCGCCTATCTATCGGCGCTGGAGAATGGTAAGAAGGGCAGGCCGGGTTTCGATTTCCTGCAACGGGCTGCCGGCTATCTGAATATCATATGGGACGAGGCCGACGATTTCTTTCGCGTTGCGTCGATTTCGCACCCCCGCGTGGTGGTGGATACGTCGGGGCTTGCACCCGAATATACGGCTTTCGCCAACCGGCTTTCGCAGGACATTCGTCAGCTTCGTCCGGAGACGGTCCGCGAAATGATGCAATTGTTGAACGCCGCCGCAAATACCCGGGAAAATGGGCGTTAGAACCCCGTTTTCCGCCGCAATCGTCGGCCTATAGTTTGGCGTTTAGGGCAAAAACTCTATAGTCAAAGACACCTCACGCGAAGTGATTCGCGGGGCTCGCAAGGCCCACGGGAGCACGTTTGAAAAGAGAAAGTTTCCATGACGGGATCATCTGAAGAAGAAGTCCAGAACGGCACCGAATACGGTGCCGACAGCATCAAGGTCCTCAAGGGACTCGATGCCGTCCGCAAGCGTCCGGGTATGTATATCGGCGACACGGATGATGGTTCGGGCCTGCATCACATGGTCTACGAAGTCGTCGACAACGCCATCGACGAGGCGCTCGGCGGTCATGCCGACCTTGTCACGGTGACGCTCAACGCGGATGGTTCTGTGACGGTGACCGACAACGGCCGTGGTATTCCCACAGGCATGCATGACGAAGGCGTGTCGGCTGCCGAGGTCATCATGACCCAGCTGCATGCCGGCGGCAAGTTCGACCAGAATTCCTACAAAGTTTCGGGTGGTCTGCACGGTGTCGGTGTTTCGGTTGTCAACGCGCTTTCGGTCAAATTGAAGCTCAAGATCCGCCAGAAGGGCAAGACCCATGAGATGAGCTTCACCCATGGCAATGCGGACGGACCCTTGATTGTCACCGGCGAATGCGGTGACGAGACGGGGACCGAGGTCACGTTCCTGCCGAGCCCGGAAACCTTCACCAAAATCGAATTCGACTATTCCACGCTCGAGCACCGGCTGCGGGAACTCGCATTCCTGAACTCCGGAGTGCGGATCGTGCTGACGGACAAGCGTCATTCCGACATTCGCCAGGATGAGTTGCTTTACGATGGCGGCCTTGAAGCCTACGTCGCTTATCTCGACCGGGCCAAGAAGCCGCTGGTCGACAAGCCGATCGCAATCCGCAGCGAAAAGGACGGCATCACCGTCGAGGTCGCGATGTGGTGGAACGACAGCTACCACGAGAACATGCTCTGCTTCACCAACAATATCCCGCAGCGCGATGGGGGCACCCACCTTGCCGGCTTCCGCGCAGCCCTGACCCGCCAGATCACCGGTTACGCCGATAGTTCGGGCATCCTCAAGAAGGAGAAGGTCGGCCTGACGGGTGATGACTGCCGCGAAGGTCTGACGGCCGTCCTATCGGTAAAGGTGCCGGATCCGAAATTCTCGTCGCAAACCAAGGACAAGTTGGTATCATCAGAAGTGCGGCCAGTGGTGGAGAATCTTGTCAACGAGGCACTCAACCAGTGGCTTGAGGAGCATCCAGGCGAGTCCAAGATTCTGGTCGGCAAGGTGGTCGAAGCCGCCGCTGCCCGTGAAGCGGCTCGCAAGGCCCGCGAACTGACCCGCCGTAAGGGCGCACTGGATATCGCCTCGCTGCCGGGCAAGCTGGCCGACTGCTCGGAGCGAGACCCGTCTAAATCCGAAGTTTTCCTCGTCGAAGGGGACTCGGCTGGCGGCTCCGCCAAGCAGGGCCGTTCGCGTGAAAACCAGGCGATCCTGCCGCTGCGAGGCAAGATCCTCAACGTTGAGCGCGCCCGCTTCGACAAGATGCTGTCGAGCCAGGAAATCGGCACCCTGATCACAGCGCTCGGCGCCGGCATTGGCAAGGACGAATTCAACGCCGACAAGCTGCGTTACCACAAGATCATCATCATGACGGACGCCGACGTCGACGGCGCCCATATCCGCACTCTGCTGCTGACTTTCTTTTTCCGCCAGATGCCGGAACTGATCGAACGCGGCCACATCTACATTGCCCAGCCCCCGCTCTATAAGGTCAGCCGCGGCAAGTCCTCGACCTACCTCAAGGACGAGAAAGCATTCGAGGAGTATCTGATCGATACGGGTCTTGAGGACGTGACGCTGACGCTCGGTTCGGGCGAGATGCGCGCCGGCCGGGACCTGCGCGAGATCGTCAATGATGCGCTCCGGCTTCGGACGCTGGTTGGCGGCCTGCATTCGCGCTACAGCCGTGCCCTTATCGAACAGGCAGCCATCGCTGGCGGGCTGAATGCCGAGTTGATGAGCAACCGCGAACGTGCTGATGCTGTTATCACCGAAATCTCGCGCCGGCTCGATATGATTGCCGAAGAGACGGAACGTGGCTGGAGCGGCTCGATCAGCGATGAAGGCAATCTTCGCTTCGAGCGCATGGTGCGGGGCGTCAAGGAATCGCTGCTGATCGACATGGCCCTTATCGGTTCGTCCGATGCCCGCCACATCGACCAGATGGCCGAGCGTCTCCACGAGATCTACTCCGTGCCGCCGACGCTGATCCGCAAGGAAGGCAGAACCGAAATTTCCGGACCGAGCGCCCTGCTTGATGCGATTTTCGGCCTCGGCAAGCGTGGCCTGTCGATGCAGCGTTATAAGGGCCTTGGCGAAATGAACGCCGAGCAGCTGTGGGAAACCACGCTCGACCCCAATGTTCGGTCACTGTTGCAGGTGCGCGTCAACGATGCGACAGACGCCGATGGGTTGTTCTCGCGCCTGATGGGCGACGAGGTCGAACCGCGCCGCGAGTTTATTCAGGACAACGCCCTGAGCGTCGCCAATCTCGACATCTGACTTTTGCAGATGACAAACAGAAACGCCGGGCTTTGCCCGGCGTTTTCGTTTGGATTCACGTGAAACACTTTCTTAAGATTTGAACTCGCCCTTGAAGACGATCTCTGCAAGCGGCTTGCGCTGGCTCTGGATTTCACGCGGCTGGTATTTTTCCGGAAGCTCTTCCCTGGGTGCCAGCCGGCCGACCGCTATCATGCATTCGACCGTGTAAAGCTCGCTGGAGATGCCCAAGCCTTCCTGAATGAGGTCGATGTGGATGCCGGCCATTGGATGGGCGATGTAGCCCAGACGGGATGCCTGAAGCGTAAAAGCCTGGGTCGCAGCGCCGGTATCGAAATCGTGCGTGCGATTGTATTTCGGCTCGGAACCATCCGTCGGCATGGTGTGGTTTTTCGACACCACGACGACGATCGCCGAAGCATTCTGCGACCAGGCGCGATTGCTGTCGATCAGGAAGCCGAGATACTTGTCCCATTCAGCGCTGTCGCGCAACGCATAGCTGAAACGCCAGGGCTGATGATTGCTGGCAGACTGTGCCCAGCGGGCCGCCTCGAACATGGTCAGCAGGTCTTCCTCCGGCATCGCCTCAGGGCGAAATGATCGGGCGGACCAGCGCTCCAGATATACCGGATCGATGGGGAAGCCGGCCTTGCGGTTATTCTTCTCGAGCATTCTCTTGTCCTTGTCAGTCTTTTGGCGAGTCAGTTCTGCCGCTTCCATACAAACTCCAGCTCCTCGCGGAAAGCGAAGCGTTTCAGGTGGTCCGCAACGACCGTCTCCAGCCGCTCGAGATCCTCCGTCGTTCCGTCCTCAATGCGAATCTGCAATGCGTCCGGACTTGCGGTGAGCCATGTCTGGGCGCCGGAGGGGAAATCAATCCGGCCGTTCTGTGCGTCGAATTCGGCGGTCATTTTATGGGACCAGTGCTTGCATAGCTGCTGCAAGTACTTGCTGGCATGCTCGGTCGTCACCGTAGCGGATGTTTGGGCCAACTTCGTCTCCTTCTCTTGAACTCTGTTCAAGAGTTATTTGGTCAGAAATGGCAAATCCGCAAGCCCGTTTCTATCGACAAACTGTTCATCGTTTGCAGGCCTTGGCGGCTGTGGCCGTTAGCGCGGCAAGGCATCAATAAGCGTTTCGCGAGCGGAATTTAGATGCCGGCGGCATGCGCGCTCAATTTCCTGCGGATCGCGTGACCGCAGCGCGGCGATATAGTCGAGATGCTCGCGCAGTGCACGCTCGTTGCGGCTTCTGGCCTGGCTCTTGTTCCACTGGAAATGGTAGTGGAAGATAAACGCGATGACGTCATAGAAATCGATGACGAAGCGGTTGCCCGAGGCTTTGTGGACAAGCAGATGAAACTTTTCGTCCAGGGGCGAAAAGTCCTTGAAGCGACTATCAAGGTCGATGATCAGGTCGCGGTGTTCGTCTTCGATCAGATCGAGATCGGCCCAGGCTGGATGATTGACCGGGAGTTTGGCAAAGGCGGTTGCCGAGCGCAGTTCGAACATTTCGCGCACTTCGCATAGCTCCAGCGCGAAGTCGACAGTAAAACCCTTGAGTATCCAATGACTGTTCGGACGCTTTTCGATCAATCCGAAACGCGAAAACCGTATCAGGAATTCTCGTACGCTGGTGGCGCCGGCTCCGATTTCGCGTGCAAGCTCAGCCTCGTTGATTTGCATGCCCGGTTCGACATCGCCGGTCAGGATTCGCTGCATGAAGCTCTTTTCAATGATTTCATTGAGCGAATTGGTTTCTTCGTCCGGAAAATAGTCCTGATCGAGCGGGCGCCTCAGCACTAATTTCTGTCGCTTGTCCCAGGTAATCAGCCCTGTATCGCGCATGCGCGAGAGGATCGCTCGGACAGTCGTGCGGCTGATGCCGTATTTTTCACCGAGTTCCGGTTCGGAGGGCAGGCTGTCCTTTCCGCCGAGATCTTCCAGGCAGCGATTGTAGGCTTCCTTGAAAACCGTGTTCTGCCGCGCCATTCCAGGATCCCCTCCAGTCTGCATAGCGATCACCCAGCACTCGACCTCCTCGATAGCTGTGTGATAACTGTATATTGCAGGTAAAAAACAAAATCAAACGGCTTGCAATGGTTTGATTGGTTTTCTGACTCCCCCGCAATTCGCAAGCTGCAAACGAAGAACGCTGGAATCATCGGGGATGCAGGTGCTTGAACGCCTGCTATCGGAGTCAGAAATAGGAGCGCAGATCACGATTCCCTGATCGCTATGCTCATTTGTTACATAAAGTGAAAAATGCTAGAGTCGCATTTGCAGCAGGTTCCTTGTCCGTTAACGCGAAGCTGCTAATCTTGCACTGCATTGAACCGCTTGCAGCGCACACTATGTCGGTTACTACGACCACTGGTGCCTGAAATGGAATGGAAATTGAATGTTCTATCAGTTTTATGAATTCGGCCATGCTGCCATGGCTCCATGGCGGGCGACGGCCGAAAACATGCGTGTCGCCTATAGCAATCCATTCAATCCTCTTTCCTACACCGCTATGGGCCGATCCTTGGCGGCCGGCCTTGAGGTATTCGAGCGTGTGACCCGGCGCTACGGCAAGCCCGCTTTCGAACTTCCTCAGACGCAGATTGCCGGCGTCGATGTTTCAGTCCACGAAAAGGTGGTCTGGTCCAAATCCTTTTGCGATCTTCTGCATTTCGAACGTTGCCTTCCACCGCATCACGGCAACGATCCGAAGGTTCTGGTGGTCGCGCCCATGTCGGGCCATTACGCGACGCTCCTTCGCGGCACTGTGGAGGCGCTTCTCCCGGCAGCAGACGTCTATATCACCGACTGGAAGGATGCGCGCATGGTGCCGCTTTCCGAAGGCCGGTTCGATCTCGACGATTACATCGACTATGTCACAGAAATGATCCGTTTCCTCGGGCCCGATACCCATGTCGTGGCGGTCTGCCAGCCTTCGGTACCGGTTCTTGCCGCCGTCGCACTGATGGAGGAGGCGGAAGATCCCCTTGCGCCGGCCTCGATGACGCTGATGGGTGGACCGATCGATACCCGTATCAATCCGACCGCGGTCAACAGGTTGGCTGAAGAAAAGCCGCTGAAGTGGTTCGAAGACAACGTCGTCATGAATGTGCCCTGGCCTCAGCCGGGGGTGATGCGACCGGTTTACCCCGGCTTCCTGCAGCTCTCCGGGTTTATGTCGATGAACCTCGACCGGCATCTGGTCGCCCACAAGGAGTTCTTCATGCATCTTGTGAAGAACAATGGCGATTCCGCCGACAAGCATCGGGAATTCTATGACGAGTATCTCGCGGTGATGGATCTGACGGCGGAGTTCTATCTTCAGACCGTCGATACTGTATTCATCCACCATGCCCTTCCCAAGGGCGAGATGACCCATCGCGGCCACCTGGTCGACCCTTCGAAAATTCGCCGGACCGCACTTCTTACTGTCGAGGGTGAAAACGACGACATTTCCGGTGTCGGGCAGACCCAAGCCGCGCAGAGGCTGTGCGTCAACATTCCAGACAGCAACCGCATGCACTATGTGCAGCCGGATGTCGGCCACTATGGCGTATTCAACGGTTCGCGTTTCCGTAAGGAAATCGCTCCGCGCATCCTGGGCTTCATCAATGCCCATCGCAGCGGGAGCCGGGCGGAACAGACATCGGTCGTCCTGCCGCTCAGGAGGCCGGCTGCAAAGCGTCAAAAGCAAGTGGTGTAGTGGACGCTGGCAAATTTGTGGCGGGAGCTTTTCGCCCGCTTATTGCACTTTCGAAATATAAGATATGTTTCAGCGCCTTGTCCGATTTCAAGGCAGGATATCTTGAAGGCGGCCAATTCCTTCCCACATCGATTGTACTGGTTTGCAATGGGCAGACCGGGCTATCGCGAGGATAAGGAAACATGTACCGCACTGCTCTCATACGGCCTGACTGGACGCCGGCAACCATTGCCCTGATGGTGCTGGGTTTTGTCGTCTTCTGGCCGCTTGGACTGGCAATGCTTGCTTACATATTGTTCGGCGAGCGTCTGCAGGCGTTCAAGCGTGATGCCAATGAAAAGGTGGATGGATTTGCGAGATCGTGCCGTGGCGGGCGCTGGCGCAACCAGGGTTTTCATCATCAGTCTACCGGCAATTCGGCTTTCGATGACTGGCGCCGGGCGGAACTCGACCGGATCGAGGAAGAACGCCGCAAGCTCGATGAAATGCGCGCCGACTTCGACAGCTACATGCGCGAGCTTCGCAGGGCGCGCGACAAGGAGGAATTCGATCGCTTCATGCGTGAGCGCAACGCCCGCAAGACCGATCTTGATCCCCAGAACGGTTTTTCAGGATAATTTCCGCGAAATCGTGGACCGGCCGGCGTCAGCAAAACGCCGGCTTTTCTATTTCAGCACGAATCTGCTAGCTGTTGTTGATGCTTTCCCGTTTGACATTTCTCCAGAAGCCCCAGCGCCCGAGCGACCCCTCGACGCGCACCATCGATGTCGCGGGGCGTCCCATCTCGCTGACCATCAAGCCGGATAGCCGGGCGCGCCGTATGACCTTGCGGATCGAGCCGGGCGGCAAGGCGCTGAAGATGACGGTGCCGTTGGGGCTGCGCCAGCGTGAGATCGATGATTTCCTCGCCCGCCATGAAGGATGGCTCATGACGCGGCTAGCGCGCTTTCCGCGCAATGCCGGATTGGAGGAAGGCCGTTACGTGCAGCTGCGCGGCGTCGCGCACCGCATCGAACGGACCGGCAAGGCGAGGGGATTGACCGAAGCAATCGTGATCGACGGTGAGTCTGTGCTTCGCGTCGGGGGCAGTGAAGAGCATCTCGGCCGACGCCTGCGGGATTATTTGAAAGCTGAGGCGCGCAAGGATCTCGAATATTCGGCACGAACACATGCTGCTACAATAGGCCGGCGCATCAATGCCATCACGCTCAAGGATACAAAGAGCCGTTGGGGATCGTGTTCGCATGATGGGAATCTCAGCTTTTCATGGCGGATCATCATGGCGCCGCCCTATGTCATCGACTATCTCGCGGCGCACGAAGTCTCCCATCTCGAGCAGATGAACCATTCGGATGCCTTCTGGACGCTCTGCGAGCGGCTGTGCCCAAAGACGCTGGAAGCCAAGCACTGGCTGAAGCGCAACGGCGCCATGCTGCATGTCCATGATTTCGGCTGATCGGATCGGTTCGGTGGACGTTTAATCGTCGCAATCTTGGCGCAAAGAGGGCTCGACTCTGACGGCTTTTCATGCGACTTGGGCGAGATGCAACTCGATGTCAAAATCTGCGGACTGAAGACCGAGCAGGCGGTTGATCACGCCCTGTCGCTTGGTGCGACGCATGTCGGCTTTATCTTTTTTGCCAAGAGCCCTCGCCATATCGAGCCTGTTGATGCCGGCCGGCTGGCGGACCGGGTGCGCGGCAAGGCCAAGATCGTATCGGTCTCTGTTGACGCCGACAACGACGAACTCGATGAGATCATCGACCTCATCCGCCCTGACATGCTTCAATTGCACGGCAAGGAGAGCCCGGACCGCGTTTTGAACGTCAAGGCCGTCACCGGACTGCCTGTCATCAAAGCGTTTTCGATCTCGGAGGCAAACGACCTCAAGCGCATCGAGGCTTACGACGGTATCGCCGACAGGCTGCTTTTCGACGCCAAGGCGCCCAAGAATTCGGAGCTTCCTGGTGGCAATGGCGTCAGCTTCGACTGGCGGCTGCTAGGCGCGCTTGACGCGCATGTCGATTACATGCTTTCCGGTGGTCTCAACAAGGACAATGTCGGTGAGGCGATTGCGATAGCGCATCCCGGCGGGATCGATGTGTCCTCCGGCGTCGAGTCGAGCCCTGGCGTCAAGGATCTGAAGTTAATGGACGAATTTTTCGCCGCCGTGCGTCGCGCAATGCAGGCGGCCTGAGGGAGAGCCAAGTGAACGAAGCCGCAAAACCCAATTCCTTCCGCGCCGGACCGGACGAAGACGGCCGTTTCGGCATATTTGGGGGGCGCTTCGTTGCCGAGACCCTGATGCCGCTTATCCTCGAGCTGCAGGCGGAGTGGGACAAGGCCAAGACCGATCCGGAATTCCAGGCTGAGCTCAAGAGCCTTGGCGCGCATTATATCGGCCGGCCGAGCCCGCTCTATTTCGCCGAGCGCCTGACCGAGCATCTGGGCGGCGCAAAGATCTATTTCAAGCGCGAAGAGCTCAATCACACCGGTTCGCACAAGATCAACAATTGCATCGGCCAGATCCTGCTGGCCAAGCGCATGGGCAAGACCCGCATCATCGCTGAAACCGGCGCTGGCCAGCATGGCGTTGCTTCGGCAACTGTCGCTGCCCGCTTCGGTTTTCCATGCGTCGTCTATATGGGCGCGACCGATGTCGAGCGTCAGGCTCCGAATGTCTTCCGCATGAAGCTGCTGGGAGCCGAGGTCAAGCCGGTAACTGCCGGTCATGGCACGCTCAAGGACGCCATGAACGAGGCGTTGCGCGACTGGGTGACCAATGTCGATGACACCTACTACCTGATCGGTACCGCAGCAGGCCCGCATCCCTATCCCGAACTGGTCCGCGACTTCCAGTCCGTTATCGGCACCGAAGCCAAGGAGCAGTTGATGGAGGCGGAAGGCAGGTTGCCGGATATGGTGATCGCCGCCGTCGGCGGTGGCTCCAACGCCATCGGCATTTTCCATCCTTTCCTTGACGATGCGAGTGTCAGGATTGTCGGCGTGGAAGCCGGCGGACGAGGTCTGCAGGGCGTCGAGCATTGCGCGTCGATCACGGCCGGCTCACCGGGCGTGCTGCATGGCAACCGAACCTATCTTCTCCAGGATGGAGACGGCCAGATCCTCGAAGGACATTCGATATCGGCTGGTCTGGACTATCCTGGCATCGGTCCGGAACACGCTTGGCTCCACGATATCGGCCGTGCCGAATACGTGCCGATCATGGACGATGAAGCGCTCGAGGCCTTCCAGCTTCTGACCAGGCTCGAAGGGATCATCCCGGCGCTGGAGCCCAGCCATGCGATTGCCGAAGTCATCAAGCGTGCGCCGAAGATGGGCAAGGACGAGATCATCCTGATGAACCTCTCCGGGCGAGGTGACAAGGATATCTTCACGGTCGGCAAGATTCTGGGAATGGGGCTCTGATATGACCAAGCGTATGGACCAAAAGTTTGCCGATCTCAAAGCGGAAGGCCGCCCGGCGCTGGTGACATATTTCATGGCCGGCGACCCGGACTATGATACGTCGCTGGAAATCATGAAGGCACTGCCGCTTGCCGGTGCTGACGTCATTGAACTCGGCGCACCGTTTTCGGATCCGATGGCCGATGGTCCGGCAATCCAGTTGGCGGGACAGCGGGCCTTGAAGGCGGGGCAGACGCTCGCCAAGACGCTGCAGATGGCCCGCGATTTCCGCAAGACCGATAACACGACGCCGCTCGTGCTGATGGGCTATTACAATCCGATCTATGTCTATGGTGTCGAGCGGTTCCTGGACGAAGCGCTGGAAGCCGGCCTCGATGGCCTGATCGTCGTCGATCTGCCGGCCGAGATGGATGATGAACTGTGCATCCCGGCGCTGAAGCGTGACATCAATTTCATTCGTCTGGCCACGCCGACGACGGATGAACGCCGCCTGCCGAAGGTTCTCACCAACACCTCCGGTTTCGTCTACTACGTCTCGATGACCGGTATTACGGGCTCTGCTTTGCCCGATCCGTCGAAAATCTCGGCTGCGGTCGAGCGCATCAAGAGCCATACGGCACTGCCGGTCTGCGTCGGTTTTGGTGTCAAGACTGCCGAACATGCGCGACGGATCGGCGCTTCCGCCGATGGCGTGGTGGTCGGTACGGCGATCGTCAACCAGGTCGCAACTTCGCTTGACAGCGAAGGCAAGGCATCGCCAGACACCGTCCAGGCTGTCGCGACCTTCGTGCGTGGTCTTTCCTCCGGCGTCCATGCTGCTCGTCTTGCGGCTGCCGAATAACAACGCCATATGAGAGCAATGGATCTGATCCCGTCAGGGCGTCCGTTGCTTTAGTCCTGAAAAGGAGTTCAATGATATGAACTGGATTACCAATTTCGTCCGCCCGAAGATCAATTCGATGCTCGGACGCCCACAGGTCGATACGCCCGACAATCTCTGGATCAAGTGCCCCGAAACCGGCGAGATGGTGTTCCACAAGGAGCTGGAAGCCAATCAGTGGGTCATTCCGGGCTCCGGCTATCACATGAAGATGCCGGCCAGGGAACGTCTGAACCATCTGTTCGACGGCAGCCAGTTCGAACTCCTGCCGCAGCCAAAGGTCGCGCAGGATCCCCTGCGTTTCCGCGATTCCAAGAAATATGCCGATCGTCTCAAGGACGGCCGTGCCAAGACCGGCCTTGAGGACACGATTCTCGCCGGTGTGGGCAAGGTGCGCGGCGTCAAGATGGTGGGCATCGTCCACGAATTCGCCTTCATGGGCGGCTCACTTGGCCTTGCCGCAGGCGAAGCCATCATCAAGGCGTTCGAGCGCGCGATCGCTGAGAAATGCCCGCTGGTGATCTTCCCGGCATCGGGTGGCGCGCGCATGCAGGAAGGCATCCTGTCGCTGATGCAGCTACCGCGCACCACGGTGGCGGTGGAAATGCTCAAGGAAGCCGGTCTTCCCTATTTCGTCGTGCTCACCAACCCTACTACCGGCGGCGTCACTGCATCCTATGCTATGCTGGGCGATATCCACATGGCTGAACCGGGTGCGGAAATCTGCTTTGCCGGCAAGCGCGTCATCGAACAGACGATCCGCGAAAAGCTGCCGGATGGCTTCCAGACATCGGAATACTTGCTGGAGCATGGCATGGTGGACATGGTGATCAACCGTCATGACATTCCCGACACGCTTGCACGGCTGTGCCGGATGATGATGGGCTTGCCCGAACCTCTGGCTGTCGCAGCCTGATCCCAAGGGACCGAGCGATCATGAGCGATCTTCCTGAAAGCCGCGCCGAGCGCGAAATCGACCGGCTTCTCGGTCTCTATCCCCGCGGCTTCGACCTGTCGCTCGACCGCATTGCGCGTCTGCTTGAGGATCTCGGCAGGCCGCAGGATCGCCTGCCGCCGGTCATTCATGTCGCGGGCACCAACGGCAAAGGGTCTGCGACTGCGTTTTCGCGGGCCCTGCTGGAATCCGCAGGGCTGTCGGCGCATGTCCACACGTCGCCGCATCTTGTGCGCTGGCACGAGCGCTATCGCATCGGTGTTGCCGGCGGAACCGGCCGCCTGGTGTCCGACGAGGCGCTGCTAGACGCAGTGCTGCGCGTCGAAAAGGCCAACGCGGAACAGAACATCACGGTGTTCGAACTCCTGACGGCGGTCATCTTCCTGTTGTTTTCCGAAAACCCGGCCGACGCGGCAATCATCGAGGTGGGGCTTGGCGGCATGTATGACGCCACCAATGTCTTCGCCAATCCGGCGGCTTCACTGATCATGCCGGTGGCGCTCGATCACCAATCCTGGCTCGGCAACACGATCGAGGAAATCGCCGCTGCCAAGGCCGGCATCATCAAGCCGGGCCGGCCGGTTGTCATCGGGCGGCAGGACGAGCCGGCGGCACTTGAAGTGCTGGTCGATACCGCTGAGCGGCTGAAAAGCCCGCTCTCCATCTATGGACAAGACTATATGGCCTACGAAGAGGGCGGCCGCCTTGTCTATCAGGATGAGGACGGACTCATGGATCTGCCGCTGCCGGCGCTTCCCGGTCGTCACCAGTTTGCCAACGCGGCGGCTGCGATCCGGGCGGTTAAGTCAGCCGGCTTTTCAATGACCGAGGAAATCGTTGCCCGGGCAATGAAATCGGTATCCTGGCCGGCGCGGCTCCAGCGTCTGAGGACGGGAAAGCTCGTGCCATTGGCGCCGGAGGGATCAGAAATCTGGCTCGATGGCGGTCACAACCCGCATGGAGGCCGTGCGGTTGCCGAATCCATGGTCGCCTTCGAGGAGCGTGACCCGCGTCCGCTTTATCTCGTGACCGGCATGATCAACACCAAGGATCCGAAGGGCTATTTCGAGGCATTTGAAGGCATCGCCCGCGAAGTGCTGACGGTTGGTATACGCAATTCCGATGCGGGACTCGATCCTGTGGCGCTTGCCAGCGATGCCGCAGATGCGGGATTGGTGGCCGAGCCGGTAACCTCGACCGAGGAAGCGCTGCGGCGGATCGCCAGCTTCCATCGTCCGGGCGACAGACCGCCGCGTATTCTGATCGGCGGCTCGCTGTATTTCGCCGGCACCGTGCTGGAAGACAACGGAACGCTGCCGGAATAATCAAAGCCCAACAAAAAGCCTGGCTCTAGACCGGGCTTTTTTATACTTATAACGTTCCACGTGAATCAGGCGGCGCCGGAAATCCAGGCGTTCAGTGCCGTCTTCGGGGCAGCGCCCACCTTGATGTCGGCGACCTGGCCGTTCTTGAAGATCGCCAGTGTCGGGATCGAGCGGACGCCGAACTGCGCGGCGAGTTCCGGGTTTTCATCGATGTTGAGCTTGGCAACCTTGACTTTTCCGGCCAGTTCCGCGGAAATTTCCTCGAGTGCAGGCGCAATCATCTTGCACGGGCCGCACCATTCCGCCCAGAAATCGACTACGACCGGTTCGGCGGAATTGAGGACTTCGTTCTGGAAGTTGCTGGCGTCAACTTTCACGGTTGCCATCGATACTCTCCTTGTCAGTGGCGCGGCGCGCCGAAAATCTCACTTGCAGGCTATGTGTGGCTTTCCCTGCCGGTTTTCAATGGGGTAAATCATTTGCCGGAAAGTGCAAGCAGGGCTTTTTCAAGTTCCACATCCGTAAGAGAATAAAGATCCGGCCCTTCGGTGTAGAGCAGCAGGCAATGGATATCTTTGCCCGGATAAATAGGTTTTAAAACTTCGCGGTAGAGCGCGAGCTGCGCCCGATGGGCAAAGGGGATGGCCTCGCGGGCGGCAGGCGCTACGAGATTTGTCTTGTAGTCGAGGATGAAAACCTCATTGCCGCTGACACCCATGCGGTCGATGCGCCCGGAAACCGCATGACTCCGTTCGCCGAGCCGGATGGTGCCCATGATCGACACTTCAGCCTCCGAACCCTGCGCATGAAGGCCGGCAAATTCGGGATCGGCGAGGATGCCCAGCACCGATTCGGCGAGCGCGCGCCTGTCTTGTTCCGGCCAGCGCGGCACGGATCGCAGGAGATAGCGGTCTGCAGCGGCGCGCCTTTCGGCAGCGGGGAAGACGGTCAGCGATTGCAGCAGGCGGTGGATGATCTTGCCGCGGATTTGCGCCATCGCCGCTTTCGGATGTTCTGCGAAAAGGACGGAGCCGACGATCCGGTCACCGTCTTCTTCGTCGATCACCACGTGCACGCCGGAAGGCGCGAGCGGACGTGGTAGCGGAACTGGCGGCGGAAGCGGCGAGAAAAGCGCACCCGGCAGCGTAGCCTTGGGTTCCTGTTCCTCTCCGATGGCATCGACAGGTTCGGCGGCGCTCTCGGCGTTGTGGCGCCATTTCATCCCCTGCCACTCCAGACCGCCGGCGCGGAACGTCGCCGGCTGACAGCGCTCACCGTCTGCGGCCAGGGATCCGGCGGTGATCTTGGCCCAGGTGCCGTCGATCTCGCGCTTCTTGCGATAACTGCAGAGAATGAGCCGATCCGACGCACGCGTCATGCCGACATAAAGCAGCCGGCGATATTCCTCTTCGGCGGCGGCCTCCAGCCGGAGATCGTCGGTATGTATGGCGGGGTTCTGGAATTCCTTCGACGGGCACCAGACCGGCAGCGCCAATGGCAGCCTGTCGTTCTCGATTAGCCGCAGTTTCGGCAACAGGTTCTTGTCGAAGGGCTTGCCGCCGCCGTCGACGAGAAAGACCACCGGGGCTTCAAGCCCCTTGGAGGCATGCACCGTCATGATGCGGACCTCCTCGCGCCCCTTGTCCTGCTCGCGCTTGATTTCGGGCGAATCCCGCTCCAGCGTGGCGATGAACGAGGCAAGGCCGGGCAATCCCGCCTGCTCGTGATCCAGCGCGAAATTGAGGAATTCGTCAAGCACATCGCTGACTTCGGATCCAAAACGGGCGAGGAACTTTCGCCGTCCGCCGTCTCGGCCGAGCAGCAGCGCATAGAAATCATGCACCCGATGCTGGCGCGCAAGCATCCGCCAACGCTGGAGCGTGGCGTGCACGTCACGCCACTTCTGGTGCTCGATTGCCAGTCCGCTCAGCCGTTGCCAGACGCTTTCGCCGTTCTCCCGCGGCCGGCAGATCTCGAACAGTGCATCTTCGTCGAGATCAAGCAGCGGTGACTTGATCAGGGCCGCTAGCGACAAATCGTCCTCGGCGAGCAAAGCAAGCTTGCCGAGCGCCATCAGGTCCTGGATCGCGATATGGCTCGCCAGCACCAGCCTGTCGGTGCCGGCGACCGGAACCCGCCCGGCCTTCTTGAGTTCGCGGGACAGCGCAGCGGCGAATGCATCGCGTTTGCGCACCAGAACGAGGATGTCTCCCGGCCTTATCGACCGGACCCCTTTGCGGGTCACGATCGCATGTTTGCCGACCAGTTCGTGGATCGCCGCAGCCATGCGTTTGGCCAACTCACTGGCTGCGGATCGCTCCGGAAGCCTGTCGAACGGCGCGAGCCAGTCCTCGTCGTCCTCGTCGGTGCTTTCCTCGGCAATGGTTTCCCAGATATCGACCGATCCCGGATGACCCAGCCGATGCGAGACATGGGCGACTGGCTCGTTATCTGCCGATAGCCCCCGTGCATTGTCGGGATTGTCGAACACCTGGTCGACCGCCGACAGAACATCCTCGGTCGACCGGAATGAAAGTCTCAGATTGACGGGCAGGAATTCACGTCCGCCCGCTTCGGCACGCGCCGCATTCACCCGCCGTTCGTTGGCAAAGCGCTCCGGTCGTGCGCCTTGAAACGAATAGATCGACTGTTTCTCGTCGCCGACGGCAAATATTGTGCGATTGATGATGCGTGCGCTTTCCCCGGAGAAAAACTCGTCGGTCAACGAGCGGATGATCTCCCATTGTGCGGGGCTGGTATCCTGTGCCTCGTCTACGAGGATGTGGTCAATTCCCTGATCGAGCTTGTAATGGACCCAGGGACCGATGCCTTCCTTCTTCAGCAGGGCCTCGGTGCGCGAGATGAAGTCCTCGAAATCGAGAAAGCCCCGTTCCTTCTTCAGCGTTTCGTAGCCGGCAATCAAATGCTCGGCCAGCGTCAGCGCCGACACAGTGAGTTCGAACATCCGGAAGGTCTTGTATTCCATCCAGAGGTCATGAATGAACGTTCGGCAGTTTCCGATCGCTTCGCACAGATTGGCGTCCGCCTTGCGCATCGCAGCCGAGAAAATGCTGACATCCGCATATGGCGTCTCGCTGAGGGTGAGGAAAGCCAGCCTGAGCAGTTCGAGGCGTTTGAGCGGATCTTCCTCGCGATTGGCCAGGCCGAGCCGATAGGCGGTTTCCTGCGTCTTGACCCCACCCTTGGAATTGGCCAGAGCGACATAGTCCAGGATCGCCCCAGAATTGACCTCAGGAAGCGGCCAGGCCTTGCTGGCGATGTCTTCAAGGTCGGCACCGGGTGGGATACCGAGCAAGCTGGCCAGCGTTTCGCGATATCCGCCCTTGCGTGCCGCATAGTCGAAGAACCTGCCGATTGCGCTTCGCTGGCGAATGATATCGCCGAGCAGCCGGTCAAGCCCGCTTTCGTCGGCCGTGCCGAGTACCTCGTGGAATGCCTTGGCAAGGCTGTCGTTCTGCTCGGCTTGCGTCGCGCTCAGGAGATTGCGGCGTGCTTCGGACAGCAGGCTCGCGGCGGCCTTGTCGTCGAGCACGCTGAAATGGCCAGCGACATTGGCTTCTAGCGGAAACTGGTGCAGCAGTGCCTCGCAGAACGCGTGAATGGTCTGGATTTTCAATCCGCCCGGCGTTTCGAGCGCGCGGGCAAACAGTTTGCGTGCTTCCGACAGCTTCAGCCGGCTCGGGACCTCGCCCTCCATTGCGGCAATCTCGGTCGACAGTGCGTCGTCATCGAGCGACGTCCAGTGCGAAAGCCGTTCAAACACGCGGTTCGACATTTCCGAGGCGGCGGCCTTGGTGTAGGTGAGACAGAGAATCGCCGATGGGCGCGTACCGGCAAGCATCAGCCGGATGACACGCTGCGTGAGCACATGCGTCTTGCCGGATCCGGCATTGGCAGACACCCAGACTGAGCGGTTCGGACCGGATGCGAGATTCTGCAGCCGTGTTGTTTCGCTGATCACCGCATCGGCGACCGCAAGCAGGGCCTCATTCATCGTCCGTCTCCCCGCCTGCATCGGCGTTGGACCATTCCACCACCCGGGCGAGATGATCGTAGTCTCCGCCATAATCGCGATCTCGGAACGGCGCGACCCGCGACTTGTAACCGGCGCGACCGGAACCCAGCGCCGTTGTCAACTTAATAAGCTGGCTAAGGGAATCCAGTGCCAGCGCGTCGGCGGTCTTCATGTCTTCCGGCTTGGTTCGTGTCGATTTGTCGTTGTTGACGGTCTCGACCTTGAAATTGCGGCCGGGGCGCAGCCTGATATACATCAGATTGTCGGTGTCGTAGGCTTTCAGGTCCTTGAAGCCGCCTGCCTTGAGCACTGCAGCTTCGAGAGAAAGCTGAGGGTCGAGCAGGGACCTTGCTTCCTTGGTTGAGGGCGACAACCCGGTCTTGTAGTCGATGATGTCGGCGCGCCCGTCCTTGCGGATGTCGATCCGGTCGGCCCGGCCCGTGAGCGTCAGCCCACCATCGAGCGCAAGGCTGGCGCCGATTTCGACATGCGTGTCCCGAATTTCGGGTCGCCTTGCTGCTTCGTGCGCGAGAAATTCGCGTGCGGTATCGAGAAAGCGTGGCCGCCAGACGGCATCGATATGCGCTGGAAGTGCTGCCTCGTCGAACACCTGGTTGGTGATGTTGCTGATTGTGTCAAAAGCACCTTGAGCACGTGGATCGTTGCCGGTCCGAACGAATGCCTCGACGATCGCATGATAGATATTGCCGCGTTCCAGCGCACCCGGATCCTCGTTATATGCCGCTACGGTATCGAGCTTCAGGACCTTTTGTGCATAGATGGAATAGGGGTCGCGCCGCAGTTTTCCAGCTTCGGAGAAGGAAAACCGCTTCGGTTGGCTATCGGCGGGTGGTCGCGGTTCAGGGCGGGGAGAGAATTCCTGACTTGCGCCCTCGTCCACCAGTCCCGCAAGGTTGCGGTAGTAGTCACCGTTGGCCTTGATGGTTTTTGTGACGGTGTCGCCGGCGGCCGACAGCAGGCGCTGGAGAAAGCGCGATGCGACGGACGGTGCGCCGCCTTGCCTGACCGCGCGGGTCAGGACCAACTTGAGGGTCCCCAGCCCCATGACAAAATCGTGAGCGGCCTGGCCAATCCGTCGCTCCGGTGGCTCGAGCCCGATTTCCGTCTTCATTACCCGGGAAAGGAATGGGTTGTTGGCGGTCTGTGCTGGCCACACCGACTCGTTCATGCCACCGAGAATCAGGGTGTCGACCTGTTGCAGGCGTGCCTCCAGCGTCCCCCAGATGAAAACCCGGGGATGGCCCAACGCCTTGGGCTTGACGCCGATCCCGGAAATAAGTGCTGCCACCACGTCGATCCATTGGGGGCCGGAGGCTTCCAGCGCCTCGCCGGCCTCGATCATCTCGCGCAGCAACCCGGCCAATGCGGTGCCGGCTTCATCTGACCAGAGCGCCTCCAGGCTGCCGCGGTCATCGCGCGTAAACGCTTCGAGTGCACGACCGGTGGCGTCTGCCCAGTCGCTGACGGGGTGGCTAGCACGAAGCGCGGCGCTCTCGTCGCGTACAAGCATGGCAGCGAGCGGTTCGACGGCAGCCTCGATGCGTCGGCCGAGTTCGAGCAGCGCCGGCTCCACACTGTCGGCCAGCAGTGACAGCTGCCACTGCCGGGGATAGCGGTTTTTGCGAAGTTCGCCGAAGGCGAGGGTGACAAGCGGGGTCAGCGCGGCCGGATTGGCTAGCGCGGTGCCGCCGCGCAGAACCAGCAGCTCCAGCTTGCTGACCAGATCCTCAGCCGTTTCCTGGGAATAGCCGAGCCGGACGAACGGATGCTTGAGAAGGCTCGCCAGCGCCACGGGATCGCCCGGCCGCAAGGTTGCCTCCAGCAGCAGCTGGACCAGCCCGCCATGCAGCGACGACGCCAATGGGGTGCCGGATGAATCGTCGGCTTCGATGCCGAATCTGGCTAACTCGGCGGCAACGCGTCGGGCGAGATTTCGGTCGGGAGTGACGAGTGCGGCCTGGGTCGAAACGTCGTCGTCGCGTCCGCCGAGTGCCAGCTTGATGGCAACCGCAATCGCAAGTGCTTCCTCGCGCTCGTTTGCCGCTTCGACAAGCGCCATCGACGCGAAGGCGGCATCGATGCCTGTTTGACCCGCGTTTTCCCGCCATTGCTGATGGTTGACATCGGCGTCCGCGGGGGTGAAGGCGACAGAAACGGCGCGTGCGCGCATGTGCAAATCTGCTGGCTCGTCCGCAAGCGAGACGACATCGTCGCGCAGGACCTGCAGACGCTGCAGCAGGTGAAAGAGGCCGTATTGAGGGTGGCTTCGGCTGGCCGGGTCGGTGCTTTTGCGGCCGGTGTCCATTACCGCCCCCGCCAATTGCCAGTGAGCCTCGCTCATGTCGAAATCGAGCCCGGGCAACACCACCGCACCACACGGCCGGCTGCGGATCGCTGCGATCAGGTCGGCGGTGGCTGGAATAGAGCCGGTCGAACCGGCAACGATGATCGGCTGATCAGTGGAGATCGTAGCAATACGACGTGCTTCTGCCCGTATTGCTTCATTTCGGTGCAGTCCCGGCGAGGACCGATGCAGCTCTGCCAGACGCTCCGGCCAATAGGCGCTGGCGATCTTGAGAAATTCGCCGGTCAGCTGCCACCAGAGCGCCCGGTCGCCAAGGTCGATTTTCCTGAGGCCCTCCCAGCCGGCATCCTCTGTTTCCACCGCATCGATCAGTTCGGCGAGGCTGCGTGCCAGCCAGATCGCATCGGCGGGGCTCGCGGGGGCGACGAGCGGCGAATCGTTATGAATATTGCGCAGCATGGCCGGCAACTGGTTGCGCCAGACGAGGATCAGCCGCGCCAGCTCGCAAAGCTGGGCAATCGGCGTAATTGGTGGCAGCCTGTCGAGATCGGCATCGTCAAGGGCGTCGAAATAGCCGGCATCGTCGTCGGTTTCGCCAAGCGGGCGGATGACCGGCAGGATCGCCGAGCGGCCGCCCATCAGATCGACGAATTCGGACCGCAGAACGCGTGCGGCGCGGCGGGTCGGTACATAGATGGTGGCGCGCGCGAGACTGAGCGGATCGGCGCGATCGAGCCGGAAACCGTCCACCAGGCGACCTTCCGCCAGCGCCTGCGCCAGAACCTTGAGGAACGGCGCGCCCGGTGGAATCGAGAAGACGCGCGAGCCGGCCATGTCAGGCATCCACCTGGTGCGTGCGAACGGCTTCTTCGGCTGCGCTAATCGCTTCCGGCGTGCCTGCAGTGACCCAGTGGCCCTCGAGCATCATGCCATACAGCCTGCCGGCAGTGATCGCGCGGTCGAAATAGAGATTGAGATTGAAGGGCCCGTCCGGGGCATCGTCAAGAAGCGCGCTGTGCATGATGAACGCGCCGGCATAGACGACGCCAGGATCAGTGCCCGGCTTGTAGCGCGTGAGCCTGCCGTCTTTAGCCATGGAGAAATCGATCTTGCCGTCGTGGCCGGTCGTTTGACCGATGTCGACGCACAGCATCGCCATGTCCATTTTCTGTGCGTCGAAGAATCCGGCTAATTTGGTGAGGTTTGAAGCTTCATGCGCCGGCTCACCGACCCAAAACAGATCGGCGTTCATCACGAAAACCGGCCCCGTCGGCAGCAACCGTACGCCCTTGGCAAGACCACCGCCGGAATTGAGCAGGCCGGCGCGTTCGTCGGATATGACGATTTCCATGCCCGTGTAGTGGGCGAGGTGGTCGATCATCTGCTGGGCGAGATAGTGTATGTTGACCACGGCTCGCTTGCAGCCTGCCTCTTTCAGCGTATCAAGCGCGTAGTCGATCAGCGGCTTGCCAGCGATCTGCACCAGTGGCTTCGGGATCGTGTCGGTGATCGGCCGCATGCGGGTGCCAAGCCCCGCCGCCAGCACCATCGCATTTTCAATGTTCATTGGCTCACACTTCAGGTGATTCGGCGACTGCGATTCCAGCCTTCTTACACCATTCGCGCAAGGGGGCAGTGGCGGAATGCTCGAAAGCCATGCCGAGATGCCACAGCGTTCGCGGCATATGCTTCATGTAGCTCTGCATATGGTCGCGCTGCCAGAGGCGAACCCAGAGGCCGTTCAGCCGGCAGGACCGCTGCGCCGTCATGATAGCATAGGACTTGAAGAAGCCTTCGCGGTCGAATTCGCCGGCCGCCTCGCGTGCGGCGACGTAGATATCGACCAGCCTCTCCATCAGGGGACGCTCGACCGTCACCCGCGCATCGCGGGTGATGGAGACCACGTCGTAGGCAGACGGGCCTATGATCGCATCCTGGAAATCGATGATCCCGACACGGTTGAAACCCTGACGTTCGGCCATCCACATGATGTTCGGCGAATGGTAATCGCGCAGCACCAGGTTTTTTTCGGCGCTCTGCAATTCGTCGATGAGATGATCCCAGATTTCCAGATAGTCGCGCTTTTCCGCCTCGCTGGCCTGCTCGCCGTTGCGCCGCCAGGGCAGGTGCCAGTCGAGCAGAACTTCCGCTTCGAATTTCAGCGTATCACGGTCGAAATGCGGAATCGTATGGAAAGTATCCGCCGTGATCGGCAGCCTTGCCGGCGCGTCATGTCGGTGGAAGTCGGCAAGGCAGCGTATCGATTCCTCGTAGCGTTCGGCAATCGGTTTTCCATTGGCATCGAGCACGCCCTCGGATCCGAGATCTTCGATCAGCAGGATTCCCTGATCGATGTCGGTCTCGTAGATCGCCGGAGCCGAAAGCTGCATGTCCCGGAGATATTTGCCGACCGCGATGAAGGGCTGGACATTTTCAGCCAGGTGAACGAGCTGGGAATATGGCTTGCCGTCGCGAATCGGTGGTCCGTTGGAGCGTGCCGGCGAATCCATCAGGACAAAGGGCTTGCCGTCCGCAGTGCGGATCCGCTCGTAGGCCCGGAATGAGGAGTCACCAATCAGAAACCGGCGTTGGGCTCCGGCATAGCCGCGACTGTCGAGAAAATCCCGCATCGACCGCACGCGGGTCAAGCGATCGGAAAAGCGGGGAATCGATGATTCGATCTCCACACGCCGCCCGCTGCCCTCATGGGCGATGGCAATGCGGATCGCGTCCTTCGGCAACAGGCAACCCGCGCGGTCCGGCCACTCTATCAGCGCCACGCCATGCTGAAGGACTTCCTCAAGGCCGAGTTCCGCAAGTTCGCTTTCGTCACCGAGCCTGTAGAGGTCGAAATGGCTCACGGGAATGCGCAACTCGTAGCTCTGCACCAGCGTAAAGGTCGGGCTGGGAACTTCCAGCACATCGTCATTGGCAATCGCCCGGATCATTGCCCGCGATAGCGCCGATTTGCCCGCGCCGAGATCGCCCGACAATGCCAGGCAATCGCCAGGCCGGACGGTGAGTGCAAGATCTTCGCCTAGGGCACGCGTGGCGTCGTCATCGGGCAGAAAGAAGGAAAAGTGCTTCATCCGGCAGAACGCTCCGACAAGTCAGAAATAGCAGCGTCGGCGCAGGGAATGCGGCAGGTTATCCGTGTCCCGAGCCCTGGCGCCGTATCGACCGAGATCGTGCCACGGTGAAGGTTGACGAAGCTCTTGACGATGGCAAGCCCGAGGCCGGGGCCTGACTTGCGTCCGCCCTTGCCGTCAGATTCAAAGCGATCGAAGATCTTGTCAAGGGTTTCCAGGGTCATACCCGGGCCTTCGTCGGAGACGGTGAAGACAAACTCCGCGTCTTCACGCCAGCATTTGAGCCCGATGGCCGAACCTTCCGGCGCGAAGTTGGCCGCGTTGGTGAGCAGCTTGATGAAAATCTGTTTGAGGCGCTGGTGGTCGGCCTGTACAGAACCCAGATCGTGATCGGCAATTATTTTCAGCGTGACGTGATTTTCCTGCAGCCGATGGGCGATTTGCAGAGCTACCTCGTCGAGAAGGTCGTTGATCGGCACTGCAGCGTACTGCAGTTCCATGATGCCGGCATCGACAGTCGCGAGATCGAGGATATCATTGACCAGCGTCAGCAACAGTGATGACGAATTGGAAATGTGATCGAGATACTCCGCCTGACGATCGGTCAGCCGGTCCATGCCTGGCGTTCGCAGCAAGTCGGTAAAGCCGATGATGTTGGTCAACGGCGAACGAAGTTCATAAGAGACGTGCTGGACAAAATCGTTCTTCAACTCGTCGGCCTTGTGCAAGGCATCGTTCTTGTCCTTCAGCGCCCGTTCGGCGCGTGCGCTGTCGGTCACGTTGACGAAGGTTAGCATTGTCTGGGCATTGGGCAGCGGGATTACCGCATAGTCGAGCACGAGACCGGTCTTGAGTTCCAATTTGCCCGATGTCTGGGTTCGTTCGTCGTTGAAGCTGGTGATGATCCGGGTAAAGGTCTTCCAGCCGTCAGCCTGTTCGTATGACGGCATGCAGGCAGTCTCTATGGCCCGGATATGGGTTCCCGGTGCGGCTTCGTCCGCGGTGACGCCCCAGAGCGCCCGGAACGCAGGATTGGAAAGAGTGATTTTGCCGTCCGGCGTGAACACAGCCACCCCTTCGGCGAGATGATCAATCGTTTCGCCCTGTACCTTCAGCAGTGTGTTGTAGCGGGTCTCGAGATCGACCTGCTCGGTCAGGTTTTCGAAAAACCAAGTCGCGCCGCCCTGCGGACGAGCGGTGGCAAAGACGCGTAGCGTCTGGCCGTTCGGCAGATGCCAGAGATTGGTATGTGGCTCGATCGAGCGATAGACCGAGAGGATGTTTTCCTTCCAGGTCTTCCAGTTGAGCTGTTCGGGAAGCCGGCTCGCGGCGCGCAGCCGGTCGAGCAGTTCGCCGTGGCCCGGCAGCGTTTCGAGGAAGGGTATGTCGAGGTCCCAAAGCTGCCGGAAGGCTTGATTGTAGTACTGCAGCTTCTGGCGTTCGTCGAAGATGGCAACCGGTGTTGCGAGCAGATCGAGGGTTTCCGCGTGGCTTTTGATCGTCCGGCGTAGCTCGTCGCGTGCGGCTTCGGAACGCGAAACATCAATCGCGATGCCCGCCGAGCCGTTCAAAGTCTTGACGTCGACCACGTCATAGAATGTGCGGTTGCCGTTGATGACGGTGGAGATCTTGTCACGGAACGGATTGTCGGGCGTGGCGATCGCCTTGATTTTTTCGCGCGTAACCATTTCGAGCAGTTCACGCTTTTCCATCAGCGCCACATCCGGATTGCTTGCTCCGACAGCCTCTCCATAGGCTTCGTTGATCCAAGTCAGCTCGCCATCACCTGCGCGCTGCCAGCTGGGCATGTCGACAGCGTCAAGCAGGGTCTGGAACGTGCGAATGGAGGTTTGCAGCCGGTCACGCTCGATCTGCAGCTCGGCGAGTTCGGCGCGCAGGTTATTGAGCGCCACGAAGCGGACGAAGGCGCGACCGCCGGAAACCCGGCCCTGTGCCTCCAGAACTTCCTCGCGATGCGTCTCGACGACCATGTCGAAGAACGATGCATTACCGCGCAGCTTTTCGATTGCTCTTTCGAGCTCTGTCGCCGAACGGGGTTTGAGCCAACGGCCGAAGGCCAGGAACTCGCGGTCGCTGACTGGGGCGCCCGTTTCCAGCGGCAGTTGTCCGAGGAACTCCGGCTGTCCGGAAAGCCCGTCCCAGATGACGATGCGACGATTCTTGTCGGCAATCAGAGCCTCATAACGGGATATCTGGTTGCGGGCGTCCGAAAGCGCCGTTTGGATAGTGCGGTTCTCGGTTTCGATGGCGCTGCGCTTGCGAGCAAGGGCAAAGGCTGCGACGAGTGACACACAGATCAGTCCGGCTGCAGCCGAGAGACTCATGACATTAGCGCTCGAAAGCACGCGCGCTGCGCCGGCTTCGGCGGCCTGTGCGGCGACGGGTATCAGTGCGGTGGCGGAAAACAGCAGACGGCTGAGCACGGGAGCAAGACGTTTCCGTCTTGCGTCGGTATGGTGCTCCACATTTCCGCGTTCGGAATGTCGGTCCGCCGACCTTATCTCGTCCGTCTTCATCAAAGACCAGTCCCCGCAGTCTGTTCCGTCTCGCAATGTGCATGGTGCCCGTTAGGACACCGGGTTCTGCAAGAGAACCATCCATGCTTGCCGCCAATTTTCACGCAATGCGACAAGAGGGCCTCAAATCATTGAGGAAACCCATGATCCGCCGCCGGCGCGCAAGTGCTGCCCGCCTGTTGTCACCGTATCACAGATCGCCCCTTTGCCCTGGGCCCCGCTCAACGGCGTTCGAATCATGTTAAAAAACAATACAATGTAGAACTTTCTTCGCAAAGAGATTTGGGCAAAAAAGAAGCCACGCCCCTGTTTGAGGCGTGGCATACCAGATCTTGTATGTTGGTTACCTAAATATTAATAGCGGTAGTGCTCGGCCTTGAAAGGCCCCGATTTTTCGACCGAAATATAGTCGGCTTGCTCGTCGGAAAGTTCCGTGAGGCTTACGCCAAGCTTTTCAAGGTGTAGGCGAGCGACCTTCTCGTCGAGGTGTTTCGGCAGAACGTAGACCTCGTTGGTGTATTCGCCCTTGTTGTTGAACAGTTCGATCTGACCCAGAACCTGGTTGGTGAACGAGGCGCTCATCACGAACGAAGGGTGGCCAGTGGCGTTGCCAAGGTTGAGCAGGCGGCCTTCCGAGAGCAGGATCATCCGGTTGCCTTTCGGGAACTCGATCATGTCGACCTGCGGCTTGATGTTGTTCCACTTCAGGTTCCGAAGTGCAGACACCTGGATTTCGTTGTCGAAGTGGCCGATGTTGCCGACGATTGCCATGTCCTTCATCTCGCGCATATGGTCGATGCGGATGACGTCCTTGTTGCCGGTCGCTGTGATGAAGATGTCGGCGGTCTTGACGACGTCTTCGAGCTTGACGACTTCATAGCCATCCATGGCAGCCTGCAATGCGCAGATCGGGTCGATTTCCGTGACCTTGACGCGGGCACCGGCACCCTGCAGCGAGGCTGCGGAGCCCTTGCCGACATCGCCGTAACCGCAGACGACGGCGACCTTGCCGGCCATCATCACGTCGGTGCCGCGGCGGATACCGTCAACCAGCGATTCCTTGCAGCCATACTTGTTGTCGAACTTCGACTTGGTGACGGAGTCGTTGACGTTGATGGCGGGGAAGGGCAGAAGGCCCTTTTCCTGCAGCTGGTAGAGGCGGTGCACGCCGGTGGTGGTTTCCTCGGTGACGCCCTTGATGGCGTCGCGCTGCTTGGTGAACCAGCCGGGGGACGCCTTCATGCGCTTCTTGATCTGGGCAAAGAGCACTTCCTCTTCTTCCGATCCGGGGTTCGAAAGTACGTTCTCGCCGGCTTCGGCGCGGGCGCCAAGCAGGATGTACATGGTGGCATCGCCGCCATCGTCGAGGATCATGTTGGAGAAGCCGCCATCGGTCCACTGGAAGATCTGGTCGGTGTAGGTCCAGTATTCCTCCAGCGTTTCACCCTTGACGGCAAACACGGGGATACCGGCGGCCGCAATGGCAGCAGCGGCATGATCCTGTGTCGAGAAGATGTTGCAGGAAGCCCAGCGGACTTCGGCGCCGAGCGCAACCAGCGTTTCGATCAGCACGCCGGTTTGAATGGTCATGTGCAGGGAGCCGGTGATGCGAGCGCCCTTGAGCGGCTTCTTTTCGCCGAATTCCGCGCGCGCAGCCATCAGGCCGGGCATTTCCGTTTCCGCGATCGTCAGTTCCTTGCGGCCGAAATCGGCAAGCGAGATGTCGGCGACGACATAGTCCTTGGCAGCGGTCATACTTTGGTCTCCAGATTGGATGTGCTCGGCAACAAATAATTGCCGGAATTCATTTCGCGGATTTTCCGCACGGTAATCGGTGTGCGAGAGCCTTTATCAGGCTTCGTCATCGAAGGCAACAATGATATAAAGAAATGCTTATGTGTTTATGGGCGTTGCGTGTCGCGCTACATTTCCTCGCCGAACCGATCGGCGATCAGCGCCTCGATGGTGTCAAGCGCTGCCTGGGCCTCGTTGCCCGCGGCGGTCACCATGATGGAGGAGCCCGGTCCTGCGGCCAGCATCATTAGGCCCATGATCGAGGTGCCGCCGACTGTCATGCCATCCTTGGAAACGCGGATATCGGCATCGAACGTTTCGACCGTCTGGACGAACTTTGCCGATGCACGCGCGTGCAGGCCGCGCTTGTTGATGATCAGGATTTCCCGTTCCAGTCCCGCGCCGTTCAAGAATCAGCCCCTTACTTGCCGCTCAGTACACGGCTTGCGACATAGATATACTTGCGGCCGGCTTCCGATGCCTCGACAAGCGCCTTCTGCATGTCGTTTTCGGCACGCACACCTGCAAGCTTGATCAGCATCGGCAGGTTCATGCCGGCGATGACCTCCGTGTTGCCGCGTGACATCACGGAAATCGACAGGTTCGACGGTGTGCCGCCAAACATGTCGGTGAGGATGATGACCCCGCTGCCGTCGTCGGTGCTTGCCACGGCATTCATGATATCCTGCCGTCGCAGATCCATGTCATCGTCAGGCCCGATGGATACTGTCTCGATCGCCTTTTGCGGACCCACAACGTGTTCCAGCGCGGAGCGGAATTCCTCCGCCAGCCGCCCATGTGTCACAAGCACCAGTCCGATCATTCTCGGTACAGCTCCTTACTCACTCGGATTCTCGTCCGGGCGCCGCTGTTAACGGAATTGAGGGGCCACGTCCACCGTCCGGGCGGCCATCATGGCAATGAAAGCCGGAAGTTCAAGTGCAAAATGGAAAATCGGAAGTGAATTGGCGTATTCTGGCATCCTAACGCCAAACCGGGAATCCGGGTATGAGCGCCTGGAGCAGAAGAAAGGGTTCGGGCGCCGCCCGATCGAGTTGATACAGCGGACAATCAACTCCGGCAAAAGGGCTCCAGCGCTGATTCTCCTGAGGAATTCGGGTGGAAGCGTCGGGGATTACGAGCTCCAGCGCCAAGCGCAATACAGCATTTTCTATCATGTCCAGCTGCCCGATGCCGCTACCGCGCAACTCGATCAGGCCACGGATCGTTGCCGGCGCACTGGCGATAATGCGGTCATTTGATGACTCTAGAATAACCTGATCATCGCTCACGAGTGTGGCAAAATGTCCCGCCCGCCGAGCAGCAGCAATCAGCCGCAGTGCCATCGATGATTTGCCGATCCCGGATGGCCCCAGCAGGATCAGGCCGGTTGTCCCGGCCACAAGCGCCGTCGCGTGGACGTTGAACGGCATCAGGATTGGCCTTTTTCAGGCAATGTCAGGATGAACCGGGCTCCGATTCGCTTGCCGCGAGCGTCGGTAATGTTTTCTGCTTGCAGCGTTCCGCCATGGGCTTCGGCGATCTGGCGGCTGATCGACAGGCCAAGACCGGAGTTCTGGCCGAACTCTTCGGTATCGGGGCGATCGGTATAGAAGCGTTCGAAAATGCGGTCGATGTTTTCGGCTTCGATCCCCGGACCGTTGTCCTCGATCTCAATAATACAGTTCCCCTGGTCTTTGCGCAGCCGAACGGCAACGATGCCGGTCTCGGCTGCCACGAAGGAACGGGCATTTTCGATTAGGTTTGTGATGATCTGCCCAAGCCGCGATTCGTGACCGACCACAGAGAAATCGCCTTTGCCTGCGCTTTTTCTGTCGACCTGGAATGTAACGGCGACGGTCTTGCCCCTGGACCGTACCTGGCTCGAAATTTCGACCAGGCTCTCCAGCAGCTTTTGCAGGTCGACCTTCTTGGCGTCGGATCGCGCCAGTTCGGCATCCAGACGCGAGGCGTCGGAAATGTCCGAGATCAGCCGGTCAAGCCGGCGAACATCGTGCTGGATGATATCGAGAAGCTTCTTCTTCGATTCTTCCGATCGCGCCAGCGGCAAGGTTTCCACCGCACTGCGAAGCGACGTCAGCGGGTTCTTGAGCTCATGGGAGACATCGGCGGCAAAGCTCTCGATGGCGGCAATTCGATCATAGAGTGCGTTGGTCATGCCCCGAATTGCGGTGGACAGGTTGCCGATTTCGTCCTGGCGGAACGAGAAGTCGGGGATTTCCTCGCGCGACTTGACACCACGCCGCACCCGGACGGCCGCCGCCGCCAGCCGCCGCAGTGGATTGGCGATGGTCGAGGACAGCAAAAGCGAGAGGATGACGTTGACCAGGGTGGCGACGCCGAACACGCGCATGATCGCAAGCCGCTCGCCATGCACGATCTGGTCGATATCACCTGCCTGGGTGGATAGAAGCAGCACGCCGACCACGGCGCGGAAGCGCTGCACGGGCACGGCGACAGACACGATCAACTCACCATTTTCGGTGACGCGGACAACGGCGCCGCGCACACCGGTCAGTGCGTTCTTGACTTCAGGGTATATGAGGCCATCGCCCCCTGGGCTTTCCTTATACAGAGGCAGGTTCGAGGGCTGCAGGATCCGGTTGAACCATGCGGCGAACCGTTCACTGAGCGACTTGGTTTCGGTGTTCACCGGCGGCAGGTCAAAGCGAAGCACTTGCCCGCGCGAATAGAGGAATCGGGAATCGAGAATGAGGTTGGCATCAGGATCGAAAATGCGCGCCCGCGTGTGCGTCGGCGAGATGAGCCGCCGCATCACCGGCGCGATCCTTTCGGGATCGATCGGGAATTCCAGGTCTTCGTCATTCGGTACCGGCGTAATCGATTGGCCGGCCTGCAGCTCCAGAAGTTTCTGCGGGTCGATGGTAATGGAGTTGGTATCGACCTGGGCGGAGGCCGAGACTGCCGCGGCGATGATTTCGCCCTGCGTCAGCAGGCTTTCGACCTTGGCATCGATCAGTCCTTCGCGGAACTGGTTCAGATACATGATGCCGCCGACCAGAACGACGAGCGCGACGAGATTGAAGAACAGGATCTGCCGCGTCAGGCTGGAAAACACCGCCTGGCCGAAGAAACGCCTGATATAGAGAAAAGGCCGCGAGACACGAGTCTTGCGTCGTCCGCGGGCTTTTGTTGCCGCAGGCCTGTCCTTGATGCTCTCCATGTCCGCAACGGTCATTCCGTGCTTGCCTTTGTCGTCACACGCCGCTGCGCTTCATCCTATCACAGAAGTCAGCTGCCCGGGCCTTCGCGGAAGCGGTAGCCGACACCATAGAGCGTTTCGATCATGTCGAAATCGTCGTCCGCCATCTTGAACTTCTTCCTGAGGCGCTTGATGTGGCTATCAATGGTGCGGTCGTCAACATAAACCTGTTCGTCATAGGCAGCATCCATGAGGGCGTCGCGGCTCTTGACGACGCCGGGGCGCAACGCCAGCGCATGAAGAATAAGGAATTCCGTGACCGTCAGTGTTACCGGCAGGCCTTTCCATGTGCAGGTATGGCGCTCCTGATCCATGACGAGCAGGCCCCGTTCGAGCGATTTGGTCTGCACAGTGCCGGGCTTGGCTGGTGCCGCCGTACCGCTGGCTGCCGCCTCGCGGTTTGCAACACGCCGCAGCACGGCCTTGACGCGCTCGACAAGCAGCCGTTGGGAAAACGGTTTGGTGATGAAGTCGTCGGCCCCCATCTTGAGGCCGAAGAGTTCGTCGATTTCTTCGTCCTTGGACGTCAGGAAGATAACTGGCAGGTCGGATTTTTGGCGCAGCCGGCGCAGCAACTCCATGCCATCCATGCGCGGCATCTTGATGTCGAAGATTGCAAGCTGCGGCGGCCGTTGCAGCAGACCATCCAGCGCCGATGCGCCGTCGGTATAGGTTTCCACCTTGTAGCCTTCGGCTTCCAATGCGATCGATACCGAAGTCAGAATGTTGCGGTCGTCATCGACCAGCGCGATTGTCTGCATAAGATTCTCCAGCCTGTTTACGGTCTGCCCGCATCGCGGCGCGCGATGGTCATGAGTATAAACGTGGAACAAATTGTGGCAAACCCCAAATCGGGCCGATTTTTATACTATGTCTGGCCGTTCCATTTTTCACAATAAAGTCAACGAAACCCGGCCCAGTTCAAACGATTTAAAAAATGTGACAAATATTTAAATCGATTAAATCATTGATACTATTAACTTAATTACGTTTCCTCCACTTGTGTTTTAGAAAAACCTATGTCTATTAACGACTATTCACGCTGTTCTCACTGGGAAAGGATTACGCCATGGAGGAGCTCGGAATGACGAACCCGGAAAACCGTCTGGAAGCTGCAGGTTTTGCTGGACTGGCTTCGGTTCGGTATAACTATTCCGAGGCAGAACTCTATGAAGACGCGATCCGCAACGGCGAAGCGACGCTGACGGCCCAAGGCGCGCTTCGTGCGCTGACCGGCCAGCACACCGGCCGTTCGCCGAAGGACAAGCACATCGTTCGGGACGAAAATACCGATGGCACGATCTGGTGGGACAACAACCGTCCGATGTCGCCGGAGCATTTCGCCGTGCTCAAAGCCGACATGCTGGCGCATGCCAAGGGCAAGTCGCTTTACGTGCAGGACCTGATTGGTGGTGCCGACAAGGACAATGCGCTTCCGACCCGTGTGGTCACCGAATTCGCCTGGCATTCGCTGTTTATTCGCAACCTGCTGATCCGGCCGGAGCGTTCGGAACTCGAAAGCTTCCAGCCGAAGCTTACGATCATCGATCTGCCTGATTTCAAGGCGGACCCCGAGCGTCACGGTACCCGTTCGGAGACCGTGATCGCCTGCGACTTCACCAACGGCATCGTGCTTATCGGTGGGACATCCTATGCCGGCGAGATGAAGAAGTCGGTGTTTACGGCGCTCAACTACCTGCTGCCGGCAAAGGGCGTCATGCCGATGCACTGCTCCGCCAATATGGGCAAGGAAGGCGACACCGCTGTGTTCTTCGGGCTTTCTGGCACCGGCAAGACCACGCTTTCGGCCGATCCAAACCGCACGCTGATCGGCGACGACGAGCACGGTTGGGGTGAGCACGGCGTCTTCAATTTCGAAGGCGGCTGCTATGCCAAGACCATCAAGCTGTCGCGCGAATCCGAACCGGAAATCTTCGACACCACTCAGCGGTTCGGTACTGTTCTGGAAAACGTGGTGCTGGACGGCAACCGCACGCCCGACTTCAACGACGGTTCGCTGACGGAAAACACCCGTGCCGCCTATCCGCTGCATTTCATTCCGAATGCCTCGGAAACCGGTCGCGGCAATCATCCCAAGACGATCATCATGCTGACCGCAGATGCCTTCGGCGTGATGCCGCCGATCGCGCGGCTGACGCCCGATCAGGCGATGTACCACTTCCTCAGCGGCTACACCGCCAAGGTCGCGGGTACCGAAAAGGGCGTGACCGAGCCGGAAGCGACGTTCTCGACCTGCTTCGGTGCGCCATTCATGCCCCGTCACCCGGCCGAGTACGGCAACTTGCTCAAGGCTCTGATTGCTGAGCACGGCGTGACCTGCTGGTTGGTGAATACCGGCTGGACCGGTGGCGCCTATGGTACTGGTTCGCGCATGCCGATCAAGGCGACCCGTGCGCTTCTCACCGCCGCGCTCAACGGATCGCTGAACAGCGCCGTGTTCCGCCGTGACGCCAACTTCGGCTTCGAAGTGCCGGTCGCCGTCGAAGGGGTTTCCACCAAGATCCTCGATCCACGTTCGACCTGGCTTGATGGCGCGGCCTACGATGGCCAGGCCCGCAAGCTGGTGGACATGTTCATCGCCAACTTCACCAAGTTCGAGCGGCATGTCGATGGTTCGGTACGCGATGCAGCACCGGGCGTCCGGCTGGCTGCCGAATAAGTCTGAGACCCTGATTCACGTGAAACCCGGCGGAACGTTTCGCCGGGTTTTCTGTTTTCTAGCGGCATTCATTTTCAAAACATTTCGGTATAAGCGTTGGTCAGGAGACTGACCCATGGCTGCGGATACGCTTTACATCGATGACAGGATTGCCATAGCGGGCTGGGAACTGACGGAGAATTTCGTTCTCGCGTCCGGTCCGGGCGGGCAGAATGTCAACAAGGTGGCTACCGCCGTCGAACTGCGGTTTGATCTCTTGAATTCGCCCTCGCTGCCCGAGAGGGTAAAGGCAAACGCCCGCGGCATCTTTGGACGCAAACTGTCCAAGGACGGCGTTGCCGTTATCTTTTCGGATCGCTTCCGCTCGCAGGACCGCAATCGGGAAGATGCGCGCGAAAAGCTGAAGGATCTGATCCTCGAAGCCAACAAGCCACCACCGCCGCCGCGCCGCAAGACCAAGCCGACAAAAGGCTCGATAGAGCGCCGGCTGAAGGCCAAGGCAGGGCGCGGCGACGTCAAGAAAATGCGTGGCAAGGTCGGAGACGAGTAAATGCTGGTCCTGCCCAAGGGTATTCGCCACATTCCAGGCTTTCTCGACCGTGACCGGCAGGAGGCTCTGGTCGATGAAATTCGCAAGGTCGTGGCTATTTCGCCTCTTTTTATCCCGGCCATGCCCCGCACCGGCAAGGAAATGTCGGTGCGCATGACCAATTGCGGGTCACTTGGCTGGGTGACCGATCAGGCGCGGGGCTACCGCTATCAGCCGACTCATCCGGTAACGGGCGAGCCGTGGCAGCCGATTCCGCCGATGCTCATCGATATCTGGAACGAAGTCTCCGGCTCGTCGCTGCAACCGGAAGCCTGCATGATCAACTACTATGACGCCGATGCACGGATGAGCCTGCACCAGGATCGCGACGAGCGCGAGTTTTCCGCGCCGGTCGTGTCCATCTCGCTCGGCGATGCGTGCCTTTTTCGTGTTGGTGGGCTCAAGCGGGAAGACAGGACGGTGTCGTTCCGCTTGGAAAGCGGCGATGCCGTGGTTATCGGCGGCGATAGCCGGCTTGCGTTTCACGGGGTGGACAAGATCTATCCAGGGACTTCGGCCTTGCTAAAGAGAGAAGGGCGTATAAATCTGACGCTACGGCGGGTGAATCCGGCGAACTAGCGATCAAAGCCGCCTGAGCGAAACCTTTTCGATCAGGTGGTTTTCGCCCTTTTGCAGGATGAGATCGGCGCGTGGGCGCGTCGGCAGGATGTTCTTGTGCAGGTTCTTCAGGTTGATGTTTGCCCACAGGCCCTCGGCAATCGCCAGCGCCGCCTGCTCGGAAATTGTCGCATAGCGGTGAAAGAACGATTCGGGGCTGCGGAAAGCTGTGTCGCGCAGGCGCATGAAGCGATCCACATACCAGCGGTGGATCAGCTTTTCGTCAGCGTCGATATAGATCGAGAAATCGAAGAAATCCGATACCATCGGCACGATGCGTCCATCGGCAGGCAGGTCGCGCGATTGCAGCACGTTGATGCCTTCGAAGATCAGGATGTCCGGTCGGTCGATGGTGCGGAACTGATCGGGCAGCACGTCATAGGTCAGATGCGAATACAGAGGCGCCGGCACGCGTGCCTGCCCGGCCTTTATGGCTGACAGGAATTTGAGCAGTGCCGACATATTGTAGCTTTCCGGAAAACCCTTCCGGTCCATCATGTTCTCTTTCTGCAGCCAGGCATTCGGCTGCAGGAATCCGTCGGTGGTGACAAGATCGACCTTCGGGCTCGAAGGCCAGCGCGACAGCAGCTCCTGCAGGATGCGTGCAGTGGTCGACTTGCCGACTGCGACAGAGCCGGCGATGCCGATGATGAACGGCGTCTTCTGGTCGTCCGATAGGCTGAGGAACTGCTTGCGCTGCTTGAAGAGGATTTGCGACGCTTCCACGTGCGCCGATAGCAGGCGCGACAGAGACAGGTAGATGCGCCTGACTTCGTCGAGGTCGATCGGGTCGTTCAGCGAGCGCAGGCGATGCACTTCATCGGCAGTCAGGGTCAGCGGTGTGTCGGCGCGGAATTTAGCCCATTCGTCGACCGTAAAGAAGCGAAACGGGGAATAGATGTCATCGACCAGATGGTCGAGGGGGGCAGTGGCCTCGGCAACACGCAGTTCACGGTTCATGATGGCACCCGTGCGGCTTTCTCGGCAACGCCCGACTGCGCGGTACGCCCTTCCAGCACCGCCATCACGTCAGCCAGCGGGATATCGGCAATCTTCAGCACCACTAGCAGGTGATAGAGGAGGTCTGCGGCCTCATCCGTCAGGTTCTTGCGATCGTTGGCGATTGCGGCGATCACTGTCTCGACGGCTTCCTCGCCGAGCTTCTTGGCGGCCTTGGCTTGTCCTGCAGCAAACAGCTTGGCGGTCCAGGATTCGTCTGGGGACGCCTGCGCGCGGCGGGCAACGATGATCTCGAGATCGGCAAGCGAAAATCCGCTCATCGGCCTACTCCTCTGTCTGTCTCGGCCTCAGATCTGATCGAGACGCATGGCAATCCCATGATCCGCCATGTAGCGCTTTGCCTGGCCGATCGTATAGGTTCCGAAGTGAAAAATCGAGGCCGCAAGCACCGCATTTGCATGGCCTTGGCGGATGCCGTCGACCAGATGATCAAGTGTGCCCACGCCGCCCGACGCGATGACCGGGACCGCAACGGCGTCGGCGATAGTGCGCGTCAGGGCGAGGTCGTAGCCGGTCTTCTGGCCGTCCTGGTCCATCGAGGTCAAAAGCAGCTCGCCCGCGCCGCGCTTGACCATCGCTTCGGCAAATTCGACCGCGTCGATGCCGGTCGGATTGCGGCCGCCATGGGTAAAGATCTCCCAGCGATCGGCTTCATCGGCTTTCGAGACTTTCTTGCAGTCGAGCGACACGACGATGCACTGGTCGCCGAACTTGTCGGCGGCCTCGGCTACGAAATCTGGATTTTTCACTGCTGCTGAATTGATCGACACCTTGTCGGCGCCGCAGAGCAGCAGCTTTCTGATGTCGGCGAGCGTGCGTACGCCGCCGCCCACGGTGACAGGCATGAAGCATTGTTCGGCCGTCCGTGCGACGACGTCGAAGATCGTCTCGCGATTGTCGGACGATGCGGTGATATCGAGAAAGCAGAGCTCGTCGGCGCCGGCGGCGTCATAAGCGATCGCCGCCTCGACCGGATCTCCGGCATCGACCAGGTTGACGAAGGACACGCCTTTGACGACGCGGCCGTCCTTGACGTCGAGGCAGGGGATTACGCGGGCTTTCAGGGTCATGGCTCGCCTCCGCTCTATGCGGCCTTCAAAATCTTCAGGGCCTCGGCAGGATCAATGCGCCCATCGTAGAGCGCCCGGCCGGAAATTGCACCTTCGAGGATCGCCGCATCCGGCTCCGCCAATCGGCGGATATCGTCGAGCGAGGCAAGTCCACCGGAGGCGATGACGGGAATCGAGACGGAGCGTGCCAGCTCCAGCGTCGAAGCCCAGTTGATGCCGGCCAGAATGCCGTCGCGGTCGATGTCGGTATAGATGATGGCGGCAACGCCCGCGCCCTCGAACCGCTTGGCGAGCTCGATCACGCCGAGTTCGGAGGCTTCCGCCCAACCTTCCACCGCAACCTTGCCGCCCTTGGCATCGATGCCCACCGCAACCTTGCCCGGAAAGAGTCTGCAAGCCTCGATCACCAGCGCCGGGTCGCGCACGGCGACCGTGCCCAGGATGACGCGGGACAGGCCCTTCGCCAGCCAGGACTCGATATGCGCAAGGGTGCGGATACCGCCACCGAGCTGCACCGGGTTCCTGGTCGCCTTCAGGATCGCCTCGACGGCTGTACCATTGACGCTCTCGCCGGCAAAGGCGCCATTCAGGTCAACCACGTGCAACCACTCGAAGCCCTGGTCCTCGAAGGCTTTCGCTTGCGCGGCAGGGTCGGGATTATAGACCGTGGCCTGCTCCATGTCGCCGAGCTTCAGCCGTACGCACTGGCCGTCCTTCAGGTCGATGGCGGGAAAGAGGATCATATCATGGTGTCCACTTCAGGAAATTTGCAATCAGTTTCAATCCGAGCGCCTGGCTCTTTTCCGGGTGGAACTGGGCGCCGGCCATGTTGTCGCGCGCCACGAAAGCGGTCAACGCCGCGCCATAGTCCGTGGTCGCCACGATATCGGATGGGTTTTGCGCAGCGAGATGATAGGAATGCACAAAATAGGCATGCAGGCCGTCGTCGCCGGTTGGAATTCCGTCGAAAAGCGCATGCGGGCGGTTGAGTGTCAGCGTATTCCAGCCGATCTGCGGGATCTTGAGCTCCGGATCGGCTGGCGTCATCAGCACCACGTCTCCGGCGATCCAGTCCAATCCCTCGGTCACGGTCTTTTCCAGGCCGCGGGATGACATCAGCTGCATGCCGACGCAGATACCGAGGAAAGGGCGGGCTTTGGTTTCCACTGTTTCGCGCAGGGCCGCCACCATGCCTGGCACGGCGTCGAGCCCCCGGCGGCAATCGGCATAGGCGCCAACACCCGGGAGCACGACGCGGTCGGCCGTGGCCACCCGCTCGGCCTTGTCGGTCAATTCGATCTCCGCATCGAGGCCGGTTTCACGTGCGGCACGCTCGAACGCCTTGATGGCGGACCGCAGGTTGCCCGAACCGTAGTCGATGATTGCCACGCGCATCAGCGGTCTCCGTTGGATCCAATGAGGCCGAGAGCGAGCGTCACCGGGGCTTTTCCGGCGCCATAGCCCTCCAGGCGCGGAATGTAGGGGCGGCTGAGTCGCGCCGCCTGCTCTGCGGTAAAATAGATTTCCTCGGCTTCGTCTAGATCGCTTGCCGCGATGTCGGCCTTGATATCCCAGCCCTTGCGTTCGAGCATCCTGGCGCGGACATAGTTGCCTTCAAGCGCGGTCCACAGGCTCAGAATGAAGCTGAAGGCGATGGGAAGACCCTCCAGATTCCATTGCTCGGCGGCGATTGCTACAACGAGATAGAAAATGGCTGCAAGGCCTGCGATCAACCACATTCTCATGAACAGTAGCCAAGGCAGGGGAAACAGGAATGCGAGCCACGAAAAGCCGTCCCGAATGAACAGGGTGTCCTTTTCGAGGTCTTTCGGCACGGGGGGCGTCAAAACATAGAAATTTGCCATGGAACGTCAGAGACTGCCCTTCGTTGACGGGATGCGGCCAGCCTGGCGCGGATCGATTTCGGTTGCCGTGCGCAGCACGCGGGCCACCGCCTTGAAGCATGTCTCTGAAATGTGGTGATTGTTGGCGCCATAAATATTCTGGATGTGCAGGGTGATGCCTGCATTCATGGCGAGTGCCTGGAAGAATTCGCGCACCAGTTCGGTGTCGAAGGTACCGATCTTCGGGGCGCTGAAGGCCACATTCCAGACGAGGAACGGCCGGCCCGACACGTCGATTGCGGCCCGCGTCATGGTTTCATCCATGGCAAGATCCAGGGAGGCATAACGGGTAATGCCGCGTCTGTCGCCAAGTGCCTTGGAGAGGGCCAGTCCGATCGCGATGCCGGTGTCTTCAACGGCGTGGTGGTCGTCCACATGCAGGTCGCCCTTGGTGTCGATTTCCATATCGATCAGCGAATGACGCGAAAGCTGCTCCAGCATATGGTCGAAGAAGCCGACGCCGGTCGAGATCTTCGAGGTGCCGGTACCGTCGATATTGACCGTCACCGAGACTGAGGTCTCGTTCGTCTTGCGCGACACGCTGCCGGTGCGTTTCAAGCCGTCATCTGCCATCCAAGTACCTGTCTTTTCTAGGGTCTGGACCTCAAGTCCGATTTCTCCGGCTCCTTATCAGGGTGAGCTTAAAGAATCCAGCTTTACCCCGGCAAAAATGCCCCGGGATTGTATTTCACTCGCTCTTCATTACATAAATCCGCAACGGCCGCTTCACGCGCGGCGACAAGGCAAGAGTTGAGACAGTTATGAGTGACGAAAATCCTTATGGAACCATGCATGCCACGACCATCATCACCGTTCGCAAGGATGGTCAGGTGGTGATGGCGGGCGACGGTCAGGTGTCGCTTGGCCAGACCGTCATGAAGGGCAATGCCCGCAAGGTGCGCCGGCTGGCGAAAGGCGAGGTGATCGCTGGTTTCGCAGGCGCGACCGCCGACGCTTTCACCTTGCTTGAGCGGCTTGAGGCCAAGCTCGAGCAGTATCCGGGCCAGTTGCAGCGCGCCTGCGTCGAACTTGCAAAGGACTGGCGAACCGACAAGTATCTGCGTCGCCTCGAGGCAATGATGCTGGTGGCCGACAAGTCGATCACGCTGGCCGTCACCGGCAACGGCGATGTGCTTGAGCCGGAACACGGCACGATAGCGATCGGCTCGGGTGGCAATTATGCCTATGCTGCGGCCAGGGCGCTGATGGACAGCGACAAGACGGCCGAGGATATCGCCCGCCGGGCAATGAAGATCGCCGGCGACATCTGTGTCTATACCAATCACAACGTCGTGGTCGAAACGCTGGATGCGGAGTAACGGTGTCTATGGCTTCAGGCCGCTGGAGCAGGCCGACCTGCCGCTGCTGAAGAGCTGGCTGTCGGCTCCGCACGTTCGCCAGTGGTGGGGTGATCCGGAGGGCGAGATTGCTGAAATGTCGGAATTCCTCGATGGATCCTCGGTCAGGCCATACATCGTGTCGCTGCTGGATAGGCCGATTGGCTATATCCAGTCCTATGATCCGCATCAGGAGTATGAGCATCCCTACCGGGATCAGCCCGCCGGCACGCTTGGTATCGACCAGTTCATCGGCGTGGCCGATCTGACCGGTCTCGGCCACGGGCCGGCAATGATCCGGGCCTTTTGCCGGATGCTAGTCGAGGCGGGTGCAAGCCGCGTCGTAACCGACCCGGACCCCGATAACCGCAATGCGATCCGTGCCTATCAAAAGGCCGGATTTGTCAAAGATGATATTCGCAACACTGAGTATGGCACCGTATTGATGATGCATGTCGATGCCAGATATGAAATGGAAAGAAGATGAGCACATTTACCCCGAGAGAAATCGTCTCCGAGCTCGACCGCTTCATTATCGGCCAGCGGGACGCCAAGCGCGCCGTCGCGATCGCGCTCCGCAACCGCTGGCGCCGCCAGCAGCTGACTGGCGATCTGCGCGACGAGGTGATGCCGAAGAACATCCTGATGATCGGGCCGACCGGCGTTGGCAAGACCGAGATATCGCGGCGCTTGGCGCGACTGGCCGGCGCGCCTTTCATCAAGGTCGAGGCGACCAAGTTCACCGAAGTCGGCTATGTCGGCCGCGACGTCGAGCAGATCATCCGTGATCTGGTCGAGGTCGGTATTACGCTGGTGCGTGAAAAGAAGCGCGCTGACGTCAACGCCAAGGCGCATCTGAATGCCGAGGAACGTGTGCTGGACGCCCTGGTCGGCGCGACAGCATCGCCGGCGACCCGTGATTCCTTCCGCAAGAAGCTCAGGGACAACGAACTGGACGACAAGGAAATCGACATCGAGGTCGCCGATACATCAAACCCTGCGGGCTTCGACATTCCGGGCATGGCCGGAGCCAATGTCGGTGTCTTCAACCTGTCCGATATCCTCGGCAAGGCGATGGGCGGACGTTCAAAGAAGGTCAAGACGACCGTCAAGGATTCCTACAAGCTGCTGATCGCCGATGAATCCGACAAGCTGATCGACAGCGAGCAGATCTCGCGCGAAGCGGTGTTGTCGGTGGAAAATGACGGCATCGTTTTCCTCGACGAGATCGACAAGATCGCCGCTCGTGACGGTGGCGTCGGCGCCGGCGTCTCCCGCGAAGGCGTCCAGCGCGACCTGTTGCCGCTCGTCGAAGGCACCACCGTTTCCACCAAATATGGCCCGGTAAAGACCGATCACATCCTGTTCATCGCTTCGGGAGCGTTCCATGTTTCCAAGCCATCGGACCTGCTGCCCGAACTGCAGGGTCGTCTGCCGATCCGTGTCGAGCTGCAGGCGCTGACCAAGGAGGATTTCCGCCGCATCCTGACGGAAACCGAGGCCAGCCTGATACGGCAGTACATTGCGCTGATGGCGACCGAGAATGTCACGCTGTCCTTTACCGAGGATGCGATCGATGCATTGGCCGATGTTGCCGTCAAGCTCAACTCGACGGTCGAGAATATCGGTGCGCGGCGCCTGCAGACGGTCATGGAGCGGGTGCTTGACGAAATGTCCTTTGAAGCGCCGGATCAGCCGAACCGGCAGGTGAACGTGGATGCCGCCTATGTGCAGACCCATGTCGGCGAGCTGGCCGCCAATACAGATCTGTCGCGTTACATTCTGTAAGGCCCCGTAAAGACTTATGGCGAAATCAGGGCCGGAAGCGATTCCGGCTCTTGATTTTGACACGATTGCAGGTCATTCGCTTGGGCTGGGCCCATTCCAGAACCAAGCGGATACCACCACCTTGCGCCGATTGCTGCTGCCACTGATCGCTCTTTTCAGTCTTACATTGATCTGGGCGACCGACGCCTCGGCTGTAACCCTAGTTCCGGAAGGCAATCGCCATGCCGAGCAGCCGAAAGTGCCGGGTGCCTCGCAACGCCGCACCAAGGCGGGCCGCACCACATTCGATGCGAAGTACGAAAAGGTCCGTGATCTGCTGGCCACGGACAGCCAGCTGATCTCCAAGATCAAGATGACGGCACGCGCCTATGGCATCGCACCAATCCATATGATCGGCGCCATCGTCGGTGAACATACCTATAATGTGGATGCCTACGACCGGCTGCAGAACTACTACATCAAGGCGGCATCCTATGCCGGCAACAGCTTCCGGTTCGCCTATGACGGCGAGAAGATCGATGATTTCATTGCCCGGCCCGAATTCGACAAGTGTGATGGCAAGAAGGGCTCATATGCGGCCTGGACCTGCCGCGAACGCGTCTGGGGCGAGAGTTTTCGCGGCAAGTCGGTCGATGGCCGGGATTACCCCGACAACCGCTTCTCGGCTGTGTTCTTCCAGCCGTTCTACGCCGGCCAGACGTTTGGGCTTGGCCAGATCAATCCTCTGACGGCACTTGAACTCTCCGATCTCGTCAACAAGGTATCGGGTTATCCGAAGATCAGTGAGAAAGACGCCAATGCGGTCTATGAGGCGATCATGGATCCTGACAAGTCGCTGGCCTATATGGCTGCGGCGATCAAGATGTCGATCGACGACTACGAACGTATTGCCGGCATGGACATTTCCAACAATCCCGGCCTCACCTCGACGCTTTACAATGTCGGCAATCCTTCGCAGCGCGCCTATGCATTGGCTGCCAGGAACAAGGCGCGTGCCGCCAATGGCGAGCCGCCACTGCTGCCGGAAGAAAACTATTACGGCTGGCTGATCAACGACAAGCTTGCCGAGCTGAAGGGCCTCTTATAGTCTTTGTTTTCGGGGGCAGAGGAAGATCAGCAATGGATATCCGCCCCGAACCTTTCGAACCACCAGCACCGATCCCGCGAACCGTTCCGCCGTCGCGGCTCGAAATAATCCGCGTGATGTTTCGCAATCCGCTGGAGCTTTGGGGCCAGCCGAGCTACACGCTTCCCTACCTTCAGGTGAAGTTCTTCGGCCAGTTGACGACCATTGCCAATCATCCCGGCCTTATCAAGCACGTGCTTGTCGACAATGCCTCCAACTACGCAATGCAGCCGATCCGCCAACTGGTGCTGAGACCCATTTTGCGCGATGGCCTGCTGACAGCCGAGGGCGACGTCTGGAAGCGTTCTCGCAAGGCCATGGCGCCGGTCTTCACGCCCCGGCATTCGCGCGGCTTCGCGAGCCAGATGTTTAGAAAGTCTGAGGAGTTTGCAGAGAGATATATTGAGCCGGCTAAGCGAGGCGACGAGGTCAACATCGCCACAGGCATGACGGAGCTGACTTATGAAATCCTGGCGGAGACATTGTTCTCCGGCGAGATTGCCACGGGCACCGATGGATTTGCCGACCGGGTCGATTCCTTGCTGCACAATATGGGTCGCATCGATCCGTTCGACCTGCTGCGTGCGCCCGCCTGGGTGCCGCGCATGACCCGCATTCCCGGCAGGAAGGCGCTGAGGGCGTTTCGCGGCATCGTCGCCGAGACCATGGATGCGCGCAAGGCCGCTATTCAGCGCAATGCGGCCGTGCCGGATGACTTCCTGACATTGCTGCTTCGTCTTGAGGGGCCTGATGGTCTGACACGCGATGAAATCGAGGACAATATCCTGACCTTCATCGGCGCCGGCCATGAAACCACCGCCCGCGCGCTGGCCTGGACGCTTTACTGCGTGGCGGAAAGCCCGCATTTCCGCAGCCTGATGGAAGACGAAATCGATCGCGTCATTGCCGACGGTGCCGATCCGGTCGACTGGCTGGATGCCATGCCGCATGTCCGGGCGGCTTTCGAGGAAGCGTTGCGTCTCTATCCTCCAGCGCCTTCGATCAACAGGGCGCCGCTGGAAGACGACGAATGGACCGACGAAAACGGCAGGACGATCCAGTTGCCGAAGGGCGAATCGGTGCTTGTCATGCCATGGACCCTGCATCGCCACACGCTGCTTTGGGACCGGCCGCGCCATTTCATTCCCGAACGCTTTCTACCGGGCAATCGCGAGACCATCGGGCGATTCCAGTACCTGCCGTTCGGTGCGGGCCCGCGCATCTGCATCGGCGCGACTTTTGCGTTGCAGGAGGCGGTCATCGCGCTTGCCGTGCTGATGAAACGCTTTCGCTTCGATGTGACCGAGAACACAAGGCCGTGGCCGGTGCAAAGGCTGACGACCCAGCCGCTCAACGGGATTGCGATGTCGGTGTCGGCGCGCTGAGCTTCGATTTCGGCTTGTCGATCTTCTTGATCCGCGCGCAAGTCGATTCGCCGACATTGTCGCATGGCCGGTAGGTGACGATCTCGCTGCCTGATCCGTCCGCCCAGACGACCTGGATCGTCAGCGTCTTTGCCTGATGCGGCTTCAGGTCGAGATAGATGTATTTGTTGGTGGGATCATCAGCCGGGATGTTGAACGGCTGTTGCGGATCGCAGGGACCAAGCGGAAAATGAAGGTCCAACGCATCAGAGTTTATTGAATAACGGACCTCGGAGAGCCGGCAGCGCATCGTCTGCAGGGCAGTGAAATAGATGAGCTGGCGGTTGCCGTAGTCGCGAAACTGCACCCAGCCGGGCTGGCGGTTGGCATCGAGCATTGCCTTGTAGATCGACATGTCGGGCAGCTCGGGCTTGTATTCGTCCTCATCGCCTTCCTGCGCCAGCGCAACGGTCGTGCCGGCCACAAGCAGGCTGGCGATCAGCCATCGGCTGGCGGCGTTCCCAATGCTCATCATTTCTTCCATTCCTGTTGCGTGTCGGTTTTTGCATGGATCTGGCGCATCCTCGTCTGGAAATCGGCCGTGAAATCCCATAAGTCGCCTGATAAACCCTATCGTCAAGCCGTGCCCCGGCTGGCAATGGGTCGTCAAAAGCTTTTCAATTGATGGTGTAACGGCGTGGCATCGCGATTTCTTCTCGGCATTGATACTGGTGGCACCTATACGGATGCGGTTCTCTTCAGCCCGGAGGAGGGCGTGAAGGCAAGAGCGAAATCGCTCACCACCCGCCACGATCTTTCCGAGGGCATCCGCAAGGCGGTCGAGAACGTGCTGGAAGAGACCGGTACCGATCCTTCATCGATTCGCCTCGCATCGCTGTCGACGACGCTTGCCACCAACGCGCTGGTCGAAGGCCAGGGCGGCCGCGTCGGCCTGGTCATGATCGGTTTTGGTCCTGAGGATCTCGAGCGGGACGGATTGAAGGCGGCGCTGGGAAGCGATCCCGTCGTCTTCGTTCCCGGCGGCCACAACGTCTATGGCCACGAAACGCCGCTCGATCTTGCACCCCTCGAGATCGAAATCGAGCACCTTGCCAATACCGTGACGGCATTTGCCGTGGCTGGCTATTTCGCCACCCGGAATCCCGATCACGAGTTGCGGGTGAAAAATTTCATTCGCGAAAAGACTCAGCTGCCTGTCACCTGCAGTCATGAATTGTCGTCAAAGCTCGGCGGCCCGCGCCGAGCTTTGACGACGCTGCTCAATGCACGTCTGGTATCGATGATCGACCGGCTGATCGGCTCGTCGGAGGATTTCCTCACCGCACATGGAATCAATGCGCCGTTGATGGTGGTGCGCGGGGATGGTGCGCTGATTTCGGCAGCGGAGGCACGGCTCAGGCCGATCGAGACCATTCTTTCCGGGCCTGCCGCGAGCCTTGTTGGTGCGCGCTTCCTCACCGGACTCGACAATGCAGTCGTCTCCGACATCGGCGGCACCACGACCGATGTCGCCATTCTTGATAATGGCCGGCCGCGGCTCGATGAGGAGGGCGCTGTGGTCGGCAGCTATCGCACCATGGTGCAGGCTGTTGCTATGCGCACCTACGGTCTGGGTGGCGATTCGGAAGTTCATGTGAATGCGCGGGGACTGGAGGCGTCGCTCATCCTCGGGCCCCGACGCATCCTGCCACTCAGCCTTGTTGCGCACCTGCATGGCACGGAAATCATCGAGGCGCTCGACCGACAACTAAAGGCCACGCATGCCGGCCGGCATGACGGGCGTTTTGCGATTCGCTCGGGTCTACCGGATCGGTTCGCCAGCGGTCTGTCGCCGCAGGACGAGGCGCTCTATCAGCGGATCGGGGAAAAACCGGTCGCACTCAACGATCTCCTGGTCACGTCGATGCAGAAGGCCTCGGTCGACCGGCTGGTTTCGCGCGGTCTGGTTCACATCGCCGGCGTCACTCCGTCGGATGCGATGCATGTGCTCGGCCGACAGAGCCAGTGGAATGTCGATGCGGCGCAGCTGGCGCTCGAGCTTGGCGCTCGCACCAAGGATGGCACTGGCAAGCCGATCGCCGCCACGGCTGAAGAATTCGCCGAGAAGATCGAAAGGCGCATGACTCGCCAGTCGTCCGAGGTGATTCTCGCCGCGGCGCTGAGCGAAGACGGCGTCGACGGCGTCAATCCGGGGCAATCCATTCCCGTCGAGAGGGCGCTGGCGAGGAAGCCGGGTGTCGTGCGGTTTGCGATCTCGCTGGATCGGCCGCTGATTGGGCTTGGTGCTTCGGCGCATGTCTACTATCCCGCCATCGCCTCTATGCTGAACGCCGAATCGGTGATTCCTCCCGACGCAGGAGTTGCCAATGCGATTGGCGCGGTTGCCGGCGAGATCAGCCAGACAGTCGTCGTTACCGTGACCTCTCCCGAGGACGGGGTGTTCGTCATTTCGGGTGGCGGCGGTACGGCGCGTATGGTCGGTGAGGCCCAGACGCTCGAAGTGGCGCGCAGGCGGGCGGTCGAAACCGCAATCCAGCATGCAATCGACAACGGAGCGGATGAGCCTGTGGTGCATGTGTCCGAAGTGATCGAGGCGCCGGAGATCGAAGGCAACCGCAAGCTGGTCGAAGCGCGTTTCACCGCGACGGCGACCGGAAGGCCGAAAATTACCTGAGATTGTTTCCAATTTGGAACAAATCCTGCCCCGGCAGACCGCATTGACTGGTTTGCGCCGATATCGCACTGTTCTTTCAGAATTTTAAGTTTGAAAGAAGGGTATCGCCATGACCATGGTGGAACAGTACGGGCTTCGGATCGACCAGCAGCTTCATGATTTCCTGCTCAATGAGGCGCTTCCCGGCACCGGTGTAAAGCCCGATCACTTCTTCCAGGAACTCTCCGAGATCATTCATGATCTCGCTCCAAAGAATCGCGCGCTGCTGCAGAAGCGCACGGCGATCCAGATGCAGCTCGATGACTGGTACAGGCAGAACGGCGCCCCCATCGACATGGCGCGTTATGAGGCGTTCCTGCGCGAGATCGGATATATTGTGCCGGAAGGCAGCCCTTTCTCCATCGGCACGGACAAGGTCGACCCGGAAATCGCCACCATCGCCGGCCCTCAGCTCGTCGTGCCGATCATGAACGCCCGCTATGCGCTCAACGCAGCCAACGCCCGCTGGGGTTCGCTCTATGATGCGCTTTATGGAACGGATGCGATCGCCGAGACAGATGGCGCCGAAAAAACCAGGGGTTATAATCCGGTGCGTGGCGCCAAGGTTGTCGCCTGGGCCAAGGCATTTCTCGATGAGGCTGCGCCGCTTGCCGGCGGCAGCTGGAGAGACGTCACCTCACTCGCTGTTTCCGATGGCATGCTGGCCATCACCAGTGGTATCGGCCTGACCGGCCTCAAGGATCCGGCCCAATTCGCTGGCTATCTCCGCAACGATCGCGGCGATCTTCAGATTCTTCTGCGCAACAATGGTCTGCTGATCGAAATTCTCATCGACCCGACTGGCGAGATCGGCAAATCCGATCCGGCCGGCATTTCGGACGTGTGGATCGAGGCGGCGATCACTGCGATCATGGATTGCGAGGATTCGATTGCCGCCGTTGATGCCGAAGACAAGGTTGTCGTCTACCGCAACTGGCTCGGCCTGATGAAGGGCGATCTGCAGGAGGATGTCACCAAGGGCGGCAAGACATTTGTCCGCAAGCTCAACCCCGACGTCGATTATCTCGGCCCTGACGGCAAGCCGTTTTCGGTCAAGTGCCGCTCGTTGATGCTGGTGCGCAATGTCGGCCACCTCATGACCAATCCGGCGATTATCGACAAGCACGGCAATGAGGTGCCGGAAGGCATAATGGACGCCTGCATCACGGCGCTGATTGCCTTGCATGACATCGGCCTAAACGGCCGGCGCAAGAATTCTGCAACCGGATCGATGTATGTCGTCAAGCCTAAGATGCATGGCCCCGAGGAAGTCGCGTTCGCCGCCGAGATCTTCAGGCGCGTCGAGCAGGCGCTGAAGATGCAGCCCAACACCATCAAGATGGGCATCATGGACGAGGAGCGCCGGACAACGGTCAATCTGAAGGAATGCATCCGCGCCGCGTCCGACCGGGTGGCGTTCATCAATACCGGTTTCCTCGATCGCACCGGCGACGAGATGCACACTTCGATGGAAGCAGGGCCGATGATCCGCAAGGGCGACATGAAGCAGTCCGCCTGGATCGCGGCCTACGAGAACTGGAATGTCGATACCGGCTTGGAATGCGGTCTTTCCGGGCGCGCACAGATCGGCAAAGGCATGTGGGCGATGCCGGACCTGATGGCCGCCATGCTTGAGCAGAAGATCGCCCATCCGAAGGCCGGCGCCAATACCGCCTGGGTTCCCTCGCCGACAGCCGCGACATTGCATGCGACCCATTATCACAAGGTCAATGTTGCTGCCGTCCAGCAAAGCCTGAAGAGCCGGCCGAAAGCGAAGCTCGCCGATATATTGAGTGTGCCGGTCGCCTCGCGGCCAAACTGGACGTCGGAAGAAATCCAGCACGAGATCGACAACAACTCACAGGGCATTCTCGGCTATGTGGTGCGCTGGATCGATCAGGGGGTCGGTTGCTCCAAGGTTCCCGATATCAACGATGTCGGCCTGATGGAGGATCGTGCCACGCTGCGCATTTCCGCCCAGCATATGGCCAATTGGCTGCACCACGGCGTGATCAGCGAGGATCAGGTGATCTCCACGATGAAGCGGATGGCTGAAATCGTCGATGGACAGAATGCCGATGATCCGCTTTACCGGCCGATGGCGCCGCACTTCGGCAATTCCATCGCCTTCCAGGCGGCGGTCGAACTGGTGATGAAAGGCCGCGTCCAGCCGAATGGCTACACCGAACCGGTTCTGCACCGCCGTAGGCAGGAACTGAAGGCGTCCATCAGCCGATAGAATCGATGCCGGGCTAGGCCGATCCGCGTGCGAAATCGGCCGCGACCTGTTCGATTGCTCGTCTCGACAGCGAGACGAGCGCCGGATTCGTGTTGATGTAGTAAGGAAGAGCAACAAGCGCGACCGACAACGCCCAGGCTCGCCCGCGAAGCCACGTCGCATCGTCGACCTGCAGCAGGGCGCGAAACAGGGGGCGGGTTTGCACCGTCAGCAAGGTCCAGGCGACCATCAGGTCGGTAGCAGGATCACCGACTGCCAGCCCGCCGAAATCGATCACGGCGCACAACTGGCCCTTGTTCGCGATCAGATTGCCCGGATGTATATCGCCATGAATCCACACCGGATTGCCCTGCCAGGCGGGTAGGGTCAAAGACTGAGTCCAGATAGCTTCGGGAATGCTGGTGTCGATGATGCCCTCGAGGTCTGCGATCGCGGTACGCGTCTGGTTATCGCGGGCGGTGAGTGCTACGCCCCGCCCGAAATTGTGGTTGCCGGGCAGCGGGCCATGACTGGAGTCTACGCTCTGCAGCGCCTTGATAAATTGGGCGAGGTCCCCGGCCGCCTGTGGCAGGTCAGAGAGCGGAGCTGCCGCGACATCCTGTCCCTCGATCCAGTTGCAGATGGTGAACACAAACGGGTAAGCCTCGGTCGCAGCCCCTCTTGCCAGCGGCATCGGCACGGCCAGTGGCAGATGTGGGGCCAGAACCGGCAGCCACCTGAGCTCCTTTGCTGCCTGATCAGCCGCGGCAGCAAAGCGCGGAAACCGCCCGACCAGCGTGTCCCCGAGTCTGAAGAGGGCGTTGTCGGTGCCCGCCGATGGCACGCGCCGAACAACCAATCCTGCCCATTGGGGAAATTGCGCTGACATCAGTTGCCCCGCAAGTAACTCGTCGATCAGAAGTTCGTCAGCATGCATGCGGCTCATGAAACGACCTCCGCTAAAGAACAAAAGCCGCTGGATCGCTCCAGCGGCTTTTTCACGTGAAACAAGAAACGTTCAGATTACGACGACGCGCGAGCTCTTGCCCGGACGGACGCGCGAATAGAGATCGATGATATCCTGGTTGATCAGACGGATGCAGCCGGACGATGCCGCGGTGCCGATCGAGCTCCAGTCCGGGGTGCCGTGCAGGCGGAACAGGGTGTCGCGGCCCTGGTCGTCGAAGAGATACATGGCGCGCGCGCCAAGCGGGTTCTTCAGGCCAGGTTCCTGGCCCTTTTCGACATATTTGGCGACTTCCGGCTTGCGCTCGGCCATTTCTGCCGGCGGATGCCAGGTCGGCCACTCCTGCTTCCAGGCTATGTAGGCTTCACCCTTCCAGGCAAATCCCTGCTTGCCGACGCCGATACCGTAACGCACAGCCTTGCCGCCGCCCAAAACGTAGTAGAGAAAACGATCCTTCGTGTCGACGATGATCGTTCCGCGCTTCTCATCAGTGTCGTAGGAGATAATCTGGCGATGGTACTTCTTGTCTACTTTGTTGATCGGAATTGCCGGCAGAGCAAAACCGGCATCCGTCACCTGACCATAGGAGTCGGTAAAGATCTCCGACGTTTCGATTGCGGCGGAATCCGATGACGGCGCGGACGTGGTGGAGCAGGAGGCAAGGCCCAGGCTGATAAGGAGGCCGAATGCCGTGATCGCGGAGCGGAGGCGCATCTGTTTCTCTTGACTTGGATTGTGGAAGTAGGATGGTTGTGCCCACCATCTCTCTTCTTGGTTTATTGCCACTATTCCCGTATTTGCAAGTACATGAGACGCCGTGGAATGAGGGCGCAACGGCAATTAGATTTTCCATTGCTTTTTTGCAACAATCGGCCCCGCATCAGCACGAGAATCACATGGGCATAGTATCTGTTCACGGCGACAACCCACTCAAGGACGGGCGCCAGTCCCAGCGGGCGCTGGCTATCCGCAGGGGGGTGCAGCGGCTGTTTCACGACATGCGTCATGCGACATTGCCGGAGTTGACGCTTTCAAATGGTCGTCGCGCCGATATCGTGACCCTGTCCGAGAGGGGCGAGATCTGGATTGTCGAGATCAAGTCTTCGATCGAGGATTTTCGCGTTGACAGGAAATGGCATGAATACCGCGCCTATTGTGACCGGCTGTTCTTTGCCACGCTCAACGATGTGCCGCAGGAAATCTTCCCGGAGGATTGCGGTTTCATCCTGTCGGATTCCTATGGCGCCGAGATCATCCGGGAGGCGCCGGAGCATAAACTCGCTCCGGCGACACGCAAGGCGTTGACGTTAGGGATTTCCCGCATTGCCGCGGCACGGCTCATGCATGCCGAATGGGCGTCCGAACGCCTCGGCCTCGCCAACCCTAATCAAGGCGACGACGACGTCCTGTGATTACTTCGGAGCCCGTTTTGCGAGAATCCGCTGCAGCGTCCGACGGTGCATGTTCAGCCGGCGGGCGGTCTCGGAGACGTTACGGTCGCACATTTCGTAGACGCGCTGGATATGCTCCCAGCGCACCCGGTCGGCCGACATCGGATTTTCCGGAGGTTCCACCTTCTCGCCGCTTCTGCGCGTTAGCGCCGCATACACTTCATCGGCATCGGCTGGCTTGGCGAGATAGTCGATGGCGCCGAGCTTGACCGCAGTCACAGCGGTGGCGATGTTGCCGTAGCCGGTCAGCACGATCACCTGGCTGTCGTCTCTTCTACTGCGGATCGTCTCGATAACGTCGAGGCCGCTGCCATCGGCAAGACGCAGGTCGACGACGGCGTATTTCGGCGGGCGTGCCTTTGCCTTGGCGACACCCTCCGCGACGGACTCTGCGGTTTCGACCTTGAAGCCGCGGCTTTCCATGGCGCGTGCCAGTCTCTTGAGAAACGGTGCATCATCCTCGACGATCAGCAGCGAACCGTCTGCACCGATAGCTTCAGATGAGTCGGATTTCTCTGCGGTCTCGTTCATGGTGCTGTCCTTGCCCTCATTCCTGATGCTTCAGGTCAATATAGGATGAATCTGTTCAACACCAATATGGAATCAGGTCGCAACCTCCATATCTGACCGTTTCCAGGTTATCGTTACGCAGGCACCCGACTTGTTTTCGAAAGCCAACTCGGCGCCGGAGCGTTCGAGCAGGGTTTTGGCGATGAAAAGGCCCAATCCCAGGCCACCGGCTTTCGGATGCCCGGTGCGCCGGGTGACATAGGGTTCGCCGATTCGCTGCAGAATGTCTGGGGCAAAACCTTCGCCATCATCCTCGATGACGATCTGCACGATGTCCTTGTTGTGGCGGACGCGAATCGCAACTTCGGACCTGGCATAGTCGACGGCGTTCTCGATAAGATTGCCGAGCCCGTAGACGATCCCCGCATTGCGACGTCCCATCGGCTCGTCCGCGCGGGCGCTCTCCTCGACGACATTGATCTTGATCCCGAACTCGCGATGCGGCGCCGACACCTCTTCGATCAACGAAGAGAGCGGCATCCTGCGCATGTGCTCTTCAGTGCCGGTCGACAGTGTCGTCAATCTCTTCATGATGTCGCGGCAACGCCCGCTCTGCGAGATCAGCAGCTGCACGTCGTCGAAGAAGCGGTCGTTAGCCGACAGCTCACGGCTCATTTCCTTGGCGACCAGCGCAATGGTGGCAAGCGGGGTGCCCAGCTCGTGGGCGGCGGCGGCGGCCAGACCGTCGAGCTCGGAAAGATGCATCTCCCGTTGCAGCACCAGTTCGGTTGCCGCAAGCGCTTCGCCGAGTTGGCTGGCCTCCACCGACACCCGATAGGCATAGAAGGCTGCGAACGACGTCGTGCAGACAATGGCGAACCACATGCCGGCGAGCAGCATCGGCTCGAACGGCACGCTAGCGCCGGGATACCAGGGAAGCGCAAAGGGTGAGAAGGCCAGGGCGGTAATACAAAGTATCGCCACCATCACCAGAGCCAGGCTGTAGCGCAGCGGCTGCGAGGCGCTCGAAATGATCACCGGCACGGAAATCAACGGTGCAAATGGATTTGTCAGCCCGCCGGTGACGTAAAGGAGAGCGGCGAGCTGGAAGAGATCGAAGGTCAGCAAGGCCAGCGCCGCAGAAGGCTCCAGCCGCAATGTCGAGGGGTAGGTGAGATTGAGCCACGCATTGACCGCCGCCAGCAGCAGGATCAAGCCGGCGCAGGCGATCAGTGGCAATGAGAATTGCAGCACCCAGGCGACGACGACGACCGACACCGCCTGGCCTGCGACCGCTAGCCATCTGAGCCTGATCAGCGTTTCGAGCCTGAGCTTGCGGCTTTCCGGCCGGCCGATGATCGTGTCAAGTGTCATTGCTGCTCTCCGTCATGTGCCACGCGGCTTGGCGCGCGCCGTCGGCGGCGCCTCAGCCGGATCCTCGGGCCAGGGGTGTTTGGGATAACGACCGCGCATATCGGCGCGCACGTCCCGCCACGATCCCTTCCAGAAACCGGGCAGGTCGCGCGTGGTCTGGATCGGACGATGGGCCGGCGATGTCAATTCCAGCACAAGCGGAATCTTGCCCCCGCCGATCGCCGGATGCATCTTTAGCCCGAAAAGCTCCTGTACCCTTAGCGAGACGCTCGGCTCCTCGCCGCTGAAATCGATGGCATGGCGATTGCCCGCCGGCGATTCGAAGTGGGTGGGCGCCAGCCGGTCCAGATCGCGCCGCAATGCATGCGGCACCAGGCTGAGCAGCCCTTGCGAAATCGCATCGGCACCGATCGAATCAAGCCCACGCGCGTCGTCGACGAAAGGCAGCAACCAGTCCTCCAGGCTGGCAAGCAGGGCCACATCGCTCACATCGGGCCATGGTTCGCCGATTCCCCGGTGAAGAAAGCCGATGCGCTCGCGCAGCTGCGCACCGGCCTTGGAGAAGGGCAGGGCGGAAAGGCCAACCTGTCTTACCCCGTCCATCAGGGCTTTGGCCGCGGCCGCGCCGGTCGGCCGGGGAAGTGGCGCTTCTTCAAAGATGATGGCGCCGAGCCTTGTCGTCCGGCGAGCCCGCACCTGCCGGCTCGCCAGATCGAAGAAGCACTGGTCCTCCCGGCGAATGGCGCCGGGCAGTTCCTGATCGATTTCGGCGCGCGACGTTTCCGCAGCCGCCAGAATGCGCTGTGCGCCGGCGCGGCCGGTGATGTCGGCGATGACAAGCATATCGGCCTTTGCCAGCCGTTCGGTCTCGGCAAGCTCGCCGCCGCGACCGTTGGCCATCACGAAGCGCCCGCGCGCGCCGCGCTGCAGCGCGATCCGGTCGGGAAATGCATGCATCAGCAATCGGCCGGCAGAGGTCGGTAGGGTTTCTTTCCTCGCGCCGGGTATGTTTTCGGCCAGCCGCCGCGCCAGCCTGCGGGACGCCTCCGCTCGTTCTCCGCGTTCTGATCGAAAGCGCGAGAGCCGTTCATCGAGGTCGATGGCATTGCCGCCAAGTCCCTGTTCGGTCAAAAGCACCGCGAGTTCGGCCGCTTCCCTCCCGTGTCCCTCCCGGCTGGCTGCAAGCACCATGGATGCAAGGCGCGGCGGTAGAGCAAGGTTGCGAATCAGCCGCCCGTCATTGGTAATCCCGCCCTTCTCGTCCAGGGCGGCCAGCGACATCAGCAGACTTTTCGCTTCCTGCACCGCAGGCTTCGGCGGCACATCGAGGAATTTTAGCTCGCCCGGATCGGCAACGCCCCAGGACGCGAGATCGAGAATGAAGCCGGACAGGTCGCTGGAGAGAATTTCTGGAGGGGTAAAAGCCTCGAGTGCTGCGGTCTGGCCCTGATGCCAGAGCCGCAGCGCAATACCGGGCTCGGTGCGTCCGGCGCGTCCGGCGCGCTGGTCTGCTGAGGCGCGCGAGGCACGCCGAGTTTCCAGCCGGGTGATACCCGTGGAGGCCTCATAGACCGGCAATCTTTGCAGCCCGCTGTCAATGACGATGCGCACGCCGTCGATCGTGATGGAGGTTTCGGCGATGGATGTCGCAAGGACAATTTTGCGCTTGCCCACTGGCGCGGGACGAATCGCCTGGTCCTGTTCGGCTTGCGAAAGATTGCCGTAGAGCGGCGCAATGATCGTATCGGGGCCGAAGCGCCCCTCGAGCCGTTCGGCGGTGCGGGTGATTTCCCGCTGTCCGGGAAGAAAGGCGAGGATCGAGCCGTCCTCGGCCCGATGCGAATCGATGATCGCCCGCGCCATCGTGTCTTCGATCGGCTGGGTCGAATCGCGATCCTGGTAGCGAACCTCGACGGGAAAAGCCCGTCCGGTGCTTTCGATGGTGGGCGCGCCGTCCATCAGCGCGGCGATGCGGCCGATATCGAGCGTTGCCGACATCACCAGTATCCTGAGGTCGTCACGAAGCGCTGCCTGCACATCGAGCGCCAGCGCCAGCCCGAAATCGGCATCCAGCGACCGTTCGTGGAACTCGTCGAAGATGACGGCGGCAACACCCTTGAGTTCGGGGTCGTCGAGAATCATCCGGGCAAATACCCCTTCGGTCACCACCTCGATTCGGGTCCGGGCCGATATCTTCTGGTCGAGCCGCATGCGGTAGCCGACGGTTTCGCCGGTTTTCTCGCCCAGCAGTGATGCCATCCGGTTGGCGGCGGCACGTGCTGCCAGACGTCTTGGCTCGAGCAGGATGATCTTGCCGTCGCCGCGCCAGGGCGCGGTAAGAAGGTGAAGAGGTACGATCGTTGTCTTGCCGGCGCCGGGCGGGGCGGACAACACGGCGCGGGTACCGGCATCGAGCGCGGCATCGATCGCGCCGAGCACGTCCGAGACCGGGTATTGGGGAAGGGGCGTCTGCATTGGGAAGGCTTAGATCTCTTCTGAGGCCTTGCGGCCGATCTGTTCGAGCGCAAAGATCGCGCCGGCAAGGTCTTCGAGGCTCGCCCCAACCGACTTGAACAAGGTGATGTCCGAACCGCTTCCACGGCCGTTGGCCGCGCCAGCTGCAAGCTCGGCCAGTTCGGCGACGATATCGTCAGAAGAAATGACCCCGGCGCGAATCGGCTGGATGATGTCTCCGCCTTCCGCGAGCGCGCCTGCGCGCGTGTCGACATAGATTCGCGAACGCCGCACCGCCTCGTCGTCACACTCGCGCATGGTCGGCTTGAAGGCGCCGATCAGGTCGAGATGCGTTCCGGGTTTTAGCCAGGCCCCTTCGATCAACGGCTGTTCGGACAGCGTGCAGCAGGAGATGATGTCGGCGCGTCGGGCCGCGGCTTCGAGATCGTCGGCAATGGAGACGGAAAGCCCGAGCGGCGCGACGCCGTCCCTGACAGCCTGCGCCTTGGCTTTGTCGCGGCCCCAAACAAGGACTTGGGAGATCGGTCGGACGGCGGCGTGCGCCTCGATGAGATTGACCGACAGCCGCCCGGTTCCGACCACCAGCATGGTGGAGCTGTCCTTGCGGGAAAGATAGCGCGACGCGAGCGCTGAAGCCGCTGCGGTTCGGCGTGCAGTCAATTCGCCGCCGTCGAGAATGGCCAGCAACTCACCGGTCGTTCCTGATGACAATAGGTAGGAGCCAAAAATCGCCGGCAGCCCACGCTTGCTGTTGTCGGGGAACACCGACACCATCTTGACGCCGAAATAGCGGCCCGGAACCCAGGCGGGCATGAGCAGCAGCGTCGCCTCCGCCTCGCCCGGCACGTTCATTGCATGATGATGCCGCTTCGGCGTTTCCGGGTTGGAACGGAACATCAGGTCGAGCGCATCGATCAATCCTGCAAAGGGCAGGGCATTGCGCGTTTCGGCTTCATCGAGCATCAGCATGGATCAATCACTCCCTATATAGGACCGTCTTTGAGACGGGTTTAGCATCCCTGCGCCGCCGTGGCACGGTGGGTGATGGTTTGGCAGCCCTAAAATCGGGCGTTCCGGCCCGCTGCCTTCGGGATTTTTCTCTGATGACGGTGGTGTGACGGGAAGTATTGTTTAGAATCAATGGCTTGTGCGATTTTCTGGAATCTTGTGATAATAGGGTTTGACAGTATGAGGAGTGGGGCCTATAACCCGCTTCATCGAACGGGGCGGCGGTTGCTTCTGGCGGCCAACGAGCTCGCTCCTGAGATTGGACTGAAAGGTTCGGTTTTAGGGGAACGAAATTTGAGTGATTT
>NZ_JAEQNC010000012.1 GCF_016722925.1 Phytoamicus setariae
CAAAGAAGCAGACGGACAGCGGATCGGGGAACAGGGCGGAAAGGCGCCGGGCATATTCCACGAGCCCGTCATGCAGATAGCGGCTGTTGGTGTTGAGTGCCGCAAGCTGCTGCTCGGCCGCCTCGACGACGCGCGGATGGCAGTGGCCGACATGGCAGACATTGTTGACCATATCGAGCCAGCGGGCCCCTGTTTCGTCGATGAGGTGGCAGCCCTCCGCTGCAACGATCTTCAGCGGTTCCGGCGCATAGGCGATGCTGAGCGAGCGGCCGATGCTGCGGTGCCGCTCGCGCACCAGGAAGGCCTTGTCGCGCGGCGGCAGGCGGGTGGCGGAAACCGGCAGGCCAAGAACGACGCTCGGGTCCGGGCTGACCTCCTGCCAGATCTGCCATTCGGCGAGTGTCCCCACGCCATGCATCCGCGCGCCGAGGCCGAGATGGTCGGTGACGATCTGGAAATGCAGGTGCGGCGGCCATTCGCCATTTTCCGGCCGGGGACCGAATTCGGTGAAGGCCGTTCCCTTCGCGATGGGTTGCCCGACGCGCAGGCGGGCAACGGAGGCGCGGGAAAGGTGGCCATAGAGTGTCCAGAACACATCGCCGTGGTCCGTCTCGTGTTGCAGCAGCACAGTCGGGCCGAAGCCGTAGGCGACTGCATCGTCATGGATGAAGGCGACGGTTCCGGCCATCGGCGCATGGACGGGCTCGCCTGCCGGCGCAAAGATATCGATGCCGATATGCACCGTGCGGCGGACATGTGGCGCGGTGGTTCCAAAGGCGTCGCCCTTGTAGATAGTCCGGTCCTCGCCATAGGCGCCTACGCCGAAATCGGCTCCTTCGGTTGCTATTCTCTCCTCGCAGTAGCGATCGAAGCCGGGGCCGTCGAGGCTGTCGAGCAGCGTCGCATCCGGGCTGGTGGCGGAAAAATCGAAGACCGTGACTTGCGGCCTTGAGAGGTTCGGCCTGATGACGGGTGCGAAGCTGTGCGCCTCACGCTCCAGCCAGGCCGCGACCTGGGCTGCGGCGGAAACGGCCGCGAAGCCGCAGGCATCGCGGATCCGCATCCGCGCCATCGAGGCATTTTCCCCTTCAAGTCGCTTGAGTTCCCGCCAAACATCCTCCTGGCTGACCAGGAGGTATTGGTTATCGGGCTGCTCGCGGATCTGTTTCGCCGCCATCGAGATGCTCACGGCATAGCGAAGCTTGACGAGATCGAAGAGGATATTCGCCTCCTCTTCGGTGAGCGGATTGACGGCGTGATAGGCCTCGGCGAGCCGTACGACCGAACCGACAGGGTCCGTTTCGCCGATCAGAGCATAGGCACCCGCCACGGCGATCTCGACCACCCGATGGGTCTCGACCATGTCACCGAAATCCAGAAGCCCGCTGACCCGTCCTTCCGCATCAAGGATCGTGTTGTAGTCATTCGCGTCGTTGTGGATGACCTGGCGCGGGCAGGCCTCGAGCGCCGGACGGATGACCGTCGAGAAGCGGTTCAGGATCGCCGCGACGAGGCCGCGCTTTTCCGTGTCCTCGATCAGCGGCACGTTGGCGAGGTGCATCTCCGCCTGAGCCAGATCCCAGCCATAGATGCGTCGGGCGCCGGGATGCGAGAAGCCCTTGAGGGCCAGATCGAGATGACCGAGCAGCGTTCCGAGGCTGGTTGCGCTTGCCGGCCCGCGGTTCTTCGCCTTCGCCCAGACGTCGCCGTCAATCCACGTGAGAAGCCGCGCCTTCCGGTCCCCACCGTGATCGACCGGCGTGAGGATGGCGCCTGCCCTGGAGGGCAACTGGCGGGAAATCCGGAGTTCGGGTGCAACGCGGTTCAGGTGATCGAGCACGGCCACCTGCATGTCGAGGCTTTGGTCGTCGCCGGGTGCATGCAGCTTCAGCAGGAAGCGTTGCCGATCCTCGGCTTCGACCCGGAAATTCAGGTCTTGCTCTCCCGGCAAGGGCGAAACCTTGCCCTCGATGCCATAGAGCTCCCTCAGAATCCTTTCGACTACCACCAAGGCCTGCTTCACATCGTCCATTCTCATCATCCTTTCGCGGCCGGCTTACCAGCCAACATTCAATCCATCGTGGGTGCGGAAAGTCGCGGTAACCGCGAGCGTCGCGTTTTCCAGCAGGCGCTTCAGACCTGCAGCGCTTTCCCGGGTTTCGAGTTCGGCATGCTCACCGCCCATATCGGTCCTGATCCAGCCCGGATGGAACGCCATCACGGTAATGCCGTCGGGTTTCATGTCATGGGCGAGCTTGGTGGTCGCCATGTTGAGCGCCGCCTTGGAGAGCCGATAGGCGTAATCCCCATCGTCGTTGTCGATATGCCCCTCGGCATTGGAGCTATTCCGCTGTTCTTTAGATACACAACCGCCTTTCCACGATCCGCGCCATGATGCTGGCGCCTATCGGTAAAATCGAGTCATCAAGCACATAGCCCGGATTGTGCACAGGAACGGTTCCATCATGGCCGAGCGTGCAATAGGCGCCTGGAACGACTTTAAGCATGTCCGCAAAATCTTCACTTCCGGTGACAAGATCTTCGGAAACGCGGATATGTTCGGCACCGACGATTTCGGCCGCCGCTGCCAGATAGGCCTCTGATAGAGCCGTGTCATTCACCAGCACATCAAAAACATTTCGGATTTCCACATCAATCTCGATGCCGTGCATCTTGGCGAGCCCGGCGCAGATGTCTCTCATTCTGCCAACGATCAGGTCGCGGATTTCTTCGTGAAAGTACCTCACAGTGCCTGCGATCGTCGCGGAATCGGGCAGTACATTATACGCGTTGCCTGAATTGATCTTGGTGACCGACAACACTGCTGGCTTTGTCGGGGGCACGTTTCGGCTTACAATGGAATGCAATGTTCCAACCAGCGCCGATGCGATCATGATGGAATCGCTGCCGTCTTCGGGCATCGCGGCGTGACTGCCCACGCCCCTCACCGCGATATCAAAAAAGCAGGCACCGGCCATTGCCACGCCAGGCTTGATCTTGACAAGCCCCGGTGTACCGTTGGGGTTGTTGTGCATTCCGTAGACCTCGTCACACGGAAATTTGTCGAATAACCCATCTGCTATCATCGCGCGTGCGCCACCCAAACCTTCCTCGGCCGGCTGGAAGATCAGCACCGCTGTGCCGCCGAAATTACGCGTCGCGGCCAGATATTGGGCGGCACCCAAGAGTATGGTGGTGTGAGCGTCATGGCCGCAGGCGTGCATGACGCCTTCGGTCCGGGACGCGTATGGAAGATTGGTTGTCTCATGAATCGGCAATGCGTCCATGTCAGCCCGCAGTCCGATACGCCGGCTGCCTTCGCCCTTGCCGCGGATGATGCCCACCACACCAGTCGTACCCATCCCGACATGGAGCTCATCGACGCCATATTGGGTCAGCAAGTCCTGCACGATCGCAGAGGTACGGTGCTCTTGGAAGCCCAGCTCAGGGTGAGCGTGTAGATCGCGGCGTATCGCTGTAAGCTCATCGGAACGCTCCGCAATGTGCGGCAGTACTGGCATAGAGGTCTCCTCGGTTTGATGGGTTTCGACGATCGTTCGGAGCGGAAAACCAAGTTCCGCATCATGCTAACAGCTGCTCCCTTGCCCGCTTGCTGTTCGTCCTCCGCGCGCTGCATGTCGCAGGTTTCCGTCGACGCGATTCTGGCTTTCGAAACTGAAAATACTGTGCCGCCGTCGCCTTAGAACATTGAATATTCGCGTTAAAACTGCAATACAGGTCAGATGATAAAACAACCCAGAGAACCGGCGCAAACATCCCCCGATTTGACCCATAAGGCCTACTTGGGCATTCGGCAGATGATGTTTCACAATGAAATTGTTGCAGGTCAAAAAATACCTTTCAAAGATCTCGCCGAACAGATGGGCATGAGCGTGACGCCCGTGATCCAGGCGTTGAAATACCTCGAATTCCAGGGGCTGGTCCGACGCGAGCCCAACAAGGGGTACTTCATTGAAGATCTCAAACTTGAAGAGGTCGAGGAACTTTACAAGTTTCGCAAGATGCTCGAACTGGTCCTGCTTGAAGAGACCATGGCGACTTTGGATCAGGCCAGCATTGTCGAATTGCAGGTCGCGCATGAAGCCTATCTGGAGTCCCTCTCTGGAAATCTGACCCATCAGAAACTCATAACGGACATGAATTTCCATCTGACGATCGCGCGGCTCGCAAGGCAGCCCATCCGGCTCAATGCCTTGAAGAATGTTTTCGACGTCCTGCACCTGAAATATAAGGCAAGCCTTGGCTATATTACGCGGGAGCAATCGAACCAGTCCGATCATGGACTGATCCTCGATGCCATCATCGCTCGTGATGAAGCGCTCGCAAAATCATTGTTGTCCAGTCACATCGAGAACAGCGAGAAACATGCCTATCTGAACCTCCAGCAGATGATGAATGAAAAAGCGGCGATCAAGTTCTAAGTCTGCTGACAGACGATCGGAACCCCGCTTTCGATTGTGAAAGGGCACTTCACCAATCAACCTCTGACGGTAAATGGTGAAATGCCCATATGGGAGACCAACCGCTCCTAGAGGGAGTCCTGGTAGAACTTTTCAATAGTCTTCACATAGGCGGGCTCAAGTTGCAGCTCCCTGGCGCCTTCGAGCATACCTTCAACATAGGATCTAGAGGGTTTGAACGGCCCCTGCGGATCGATGACCTGATAAAGCTCCGCATCGTACCATTTGCCATCTTCACCCATCGTGATGAAGGTTTTGCGTTCATAGTCGCCGATATAGTAGCCTTCTTTCACATCCAGCTCGCGCATCTCAGCCTCGGGAACCTCGAACAGCGCACCATGCACCATCTTTCCGGGCGCATCGATGATGTTGCTAATGCCTGCCTGCTGCTTTTTGGACCAGAAATTGAAGCGAACTTCATAATTCGGGATATAGCCCTTCATCAGAAATTTTGCGCTTGGCAGGATCGTGTGCAGGAACTTGACCTGCAAATTGGAACCATAGGCAAAGTGTATCATGTATTTTCCTCACGTGTTTGTTTCTCAAGTGTAAGAAGTGTGCCAAGCCGGTTTCCAAGGCCGGAATCCGTGTAGATTCCGATCTGGGCCAACTCTGCCGTAACGTCGACCGGCAGATCGAGGTCGCCGCGCTTCTGGTTCAGGACGCCCCCAAATAAAACCGGCGCGCGGACCTGTTTTTCCGCAAGTGCGTCCACCAGCGCATTGCCGTATTCCAGCGCCATTCCGTTGTGGGTACTGATCAGGATTGCATCCAGTGCACCTTCGCCGGCCTTTTCGGCGACCTGGGCGGGATCAACTTCGGCACCGAGATAGACCACGTCGGCGCCGGTGTTCGACAGCAACCAATGCAGAACCATGATCGCATGTTCATGCACATCGGTCGAAGCAAGGAGTATCCGCTTTCCCGCGATCCTGTCAGCCAGTTCCGGCAGTTCGAACCGAGGCAGGTTGTCCTTGTAGCACTGGAGGGACTGGGCAAAGATATCGGTGGGGACAATCACCTTGCGTCCACGCAATTCCGTTGCATCCGGCTGCCCCGCGCCAAATAGTTCCTCGAACAGAACCGGGCCCAGTTTCTTGAGCGTGTACAGCATTTGCAGAGGGTTCGCGATATCAACGCCAGCGGCCTCAAGCCCGCAGAGGGCATTCCGGAAAACCTGTTTGCCGTGCTCCTGCATCTGAGTGGAAAAGGTGCGGCTGTCGGAGAAATCGACACGAGAATGCAGCCGACGCGCCGTGGCCTCGACCCGGTGGCCCAGAATCTGCGCCTCAACGATTTCTTCCCAGGACGGGGCCCGGAACGCCTCGGTCACCGGCAGCGGCAGAACGGCATGGCCGGTGGGGCATTCCAGTTGGGCCATGATGTCCCACAGCATATACTCGGCTACCAATCCGCGGTTCTCATCGAAGCTCTGCGAAAAGGAAATTGTATCCCCGTAAAACATCGAGCCGACGCAATTCCGGTCATGGATCTCGTTCAGCGCGAACACCCATCCGGCGCGCTTGACCGGATCGGATGTGAGCCCGCCAATGCAATGCGACAGCTTGGCGCCCAGCAGGTCTTCAACGATGTATTTCTCAAGATATGCCCAGCCCGCAACGGAGGTGCAATCAAGGAACAACGCACCGAATCCATCTTCAAGATAGGAATGCAGCATAACGCCGCGATCCCGCAACGCGCCGAGGATCGCGATCGACTTGGTGGTTTCCACGGCGGTTGCAACGTGGTCGTGCCAGCCCGGCGCCTCATGCGCGAAATACTGCGAGAGGTTGCCGATCGTCGTCACCCCCGCGCGTAGAGCCAGCACGGTGTTGCCGGTGGCCGCGGGAAATCCGATCATGAAGTCGCCCATATGCGGCTGGATCGGCGTCACCTGTCCGATCTGACCCCAGTGCGCTGGCGTTTCCAGCAGAGGGCCGGTCTCAGCTGCAGCTTTGCTGCGCAACGCCTCGGGCAGGCCCATGCGGCGATCAAGGCAAAGTCCAGCGCGATGCACCTCGATATTGTTGAGATTGGCCTCATGAAACACATTGGCGAGCGCACGTTCGGTGAGGTCCCAGTTACCCATGCCGATATGCGCATGATAGCTGACCACCCCATCCCGGATGCAGGCTTGTTTGAATTCAGCCTCGGATTCCACTCCCCATCTGTCGAAGGCAGCCGTGCGCCCGATCCTGATGGTCCTGGCAATTTCGCGGGCTTCGCTCACAATCGTTCCGCAATCGGGCAGCCGATCGGCCAGGGACTGCCGTGTCACTTGTTCGAACCTAGTCTGAGTCATGCCGAGCCTCCGATCCGGATGTGCGGGTGTCGCATCGTCAATGGCCGCCCTTCAATTTGCCAACGACGGCGTCGAGAGCGCCGCTCCATGCGGCAAGGCCACCTGCCTTTTCGACCTCACTCATGCCCCGCTCGGAGATGCCGCCGGGAACGGCAAGCGATGTCCAGATATCCTTGAAAGGCAGGTGCCTGTCGTGTTCGGCCATGGCGCTCGCCCCGCTGATTGTCTCGACAACCAGCGCTCGCGCCAAGTCATCGTCCAGCCCCTGCGCCGCGGTCCAGACCGCAAGGTGATCCATCAACGGAAACATCATTGCGTAGAATGCACCGACCAGCGCGGTTCCGGCCGTGAACTGGTCTTCAGTGGCCAGGACATAGACGCGGCCCAACTGCTCCAGAACGGCCCGTGCTGTGGCATTTTCCGGCATCATCAATATCGGGCTCTTGTTGATTGCAGCACAGGCAACGGGCAACGCGCGGACTGCCGTGGCGCCATCTATAAGTCGCTTCAAACGCTCCAGCGTCACCCCGGCGGCCACCGATACCACGACCTGATCATCGGCAAATTCCAGCCCGGCAAGCGCCGTCTCTACATCGGCCGGACGGGTTGCCACGATAACGACCGACGCGCCATCAATGGCCGCCTGTGGTGTTTCAAACACCTCGGCGTGTGGATGGCGGGCCGCAACCCGCTCTGCGCGTTGCGGCGTGCGCGAAAAGAGCCGGAGAGCCATTGTTCCGCCGGCGCTCTCGAAACCTGCAACGAGATATGTCGCAAAATGTCCCACGCCAATTATGCAAACTGTTTGCGTCATTACGGCCCCATCATTTGTAATCGATTTTATAATTACAAATATAATTTCATATAGTCAATCCGTTCCAGCCTGAACGCGCCGATAGTCGATACAAAAATGGCTGGGGCAGTTGAAACGTCACAGGTTGTGACAGGAAACCGAATGACCCTCGGCAATCGCCGTCAAGCTCGGTGCGACAGACTGGCAAACGGCCGACTTGCGCACGCACCGCGTATGAAAAGGGCAACCGCTCGGCGCGTTCAAAGGGCTTGAAACATCGCCTTGAAGCACGATACGCGAGCCACGGCTCCGCGGATCCGGCACAGGGATCGCGGAGAGCAGCGCTTGCGTATAGGGGTGCTTCGGATCGGAGAACAAAGCCTGGTAGGTGGCGATCTCAACGATCTTGCCCAGATACATGACCGCGATCCGATCCGCGACATGCTCGACAACAGCAAGATCGTGCGAAATGAACAGGTAAGAGAGGTTGAACTCCTCCTGCAGATCCAGCAGCAGGTTGATGATCTGGGCTTGGATCGAGACATCCAGCGCCGACACCGCTTCATCGCAGATGATCAGCTCCGGGCCGACCGAAAGCGCACGTGCGATACCGATCCGCTGTCTCTGACCACCGGAGAATTCATGCGGGTAGCGGTCCGCGTGTCGCGGGCTCAATCCCACCTTTTCCAGGAGATAGGCGATCCGGTCCTTGCGTTCTGGCGCGGTAAACCCGTGAATCTGCAGCGGCTTGTCCAGCGTTTGCGTCAATGTCTTGCGTGGATTGAGCGATGAATAGGGATCCTGAAACACCACCTGGATCCGCCGCCGCAGTTCCAGCTGCTTGCTCCTCGGCAAGGATTGGAGGGCGGTCAGATCCACCCCGTCAAAGATGATATCGCCGCCGGTGGCCTGAACCAGATTGACAATCGACATGCCCGTCGTCGTCTTGCCGCAGCCGCTTTCGCCGACGATGCCCAGCGTCTCGCCCCTCGCCAGGTCGAACGACACGCCATCGACCGCTCTGATTGGCAAAGCCTTCAAGTTGAAATGAACCTTGAGATCGTTGACCGTCAACAAAGCGCCCGATGCAGTCATGCCATTGCTCCCGCCGGAGTTCCAATTTTGACGCAGCGGACCATTCGGTTTTCGCCGATCGTTTGTAATTCAATCGCGCTGCCGGCACATTCGGGACCGGCGGCCACGCAGCGTTCACGGAACGCGCATCCGGCCGGAAAGTTGATCAGGCTCGGCACGATACCGGGGATTTCTTGCAGGCGGCGCCGACCCTTGGCCGTTCGGCTGCCCAGTTTGGGCACCGATCGGAGCAATGCCTGAGTGTAAGGATGCTGCGCGTTGTCGAATATTTCGTAGACCGTACCGACCTCGACGACCTGCCCGGCATACATCACGACCACCCGCTGCGCCATTTCGGCGATAACGCCGAGATCGTGGGTGATCATCAGCACGGCGCTGCCGAACTCCTCCTTCAGCCCCAGGATCAATTCCATGATCTGGCTCTGGATCGTCACGTCGAGCGCGGTTGTCGGCTCATCGGCGATCAGTATTTCCGGGTCGCAGGCCAGTGCCATGGCGATCATCACACGTTGGCGCATACCGCCCGACATATGGTGCGGATAGTCTTTGACCCGCTTTTCTGGCGACGGAATCTGCACCTTTCGCAGCAACTCGATGGCGCGATTCATGCTCTCGCGGCGACTCACGTTTTGATGCCATTGCATGACTTCGGCGATCTGGTCGCCGACCGTGAGCAGCGGATTGAGCGACGTCATCGGCTCCTGAAAGATCATCGAGATGCGGTTGCCACGGATCGAGCGCATATAGGCATCGTCCTGTGCCAGCAAATCGACGCCTTTGTATTTGACGCTGCCGGCGGCTATCCGGCCGGGCGGCGATTTGATCAGCCGCAGAATCGACATGGCGGTAACGCTCTTGCCGGAACCGGACTCGCCGACGATGCCCAACGTTTCGCCCGCATCGAGATCGAATGAAACGTCCCTCACCGCCGGAGCGATACCGGCAGGCGTGACGAATTCCGTCCGCAACCCGCTTACCTGTAGAAGTTTGGCCACTTTAGGCATTGTTTCTCCTCGTGCCGTGCTGGAAACCGCGTGTCTCGCGCCGACAGATTAGCCGCTGCTTTTCAGCACGTTCCTGGGATCCAGAATATCGCGCAGGCCGTCGCCAAAGAGGTTAAGGCCAAGAACCGTGACGAAGATCGCCAGACCGGGGAATATCGAGAGCCAAGGCGCGGTGAAGAACAGATCGCGCGCCGACGACAGCATTCCGCCCCAACTTGGCATCGGCGGCTGCGCGCCAAGCCCGAGGAACGACAGCGAGGCCTCCATCAGGATCGCCTCGGCACAGCCGAGGGTGGCGATCACCAGCACCGGCCCCAGGACGTTAGGCATGATCTGGCCGAAGATGATGCTGGTTTTGCTGTATCCCAGCACCACGGCGGCATTCACATATTCGCTCTTCTTGACTGACAGGACCTGCGCGCGGGTCAGACGGCAGGTATAGGACCAGTTTGTCAGCCCAAGCGCGAGATAGATGTTGAACAACCCGGGTCCCAGCGCCGACATGATCGCCAGCGCGAACACGATGACCGGGATCGACAACATGATGTTGGTGGCGCCCATGATCAGCTCATCCCAGAACCGCCCGAAATACCCCGCGACCAGACCCAGCGAGACGCCGATAATGGTGTTGATGACCTGCGTGATAAGGCCGACGCTCAGCGACACCTGCGCCCCGTAGAGAACACGCGAAAATGCATCGCGCCCGTGTGAATCGGTGCCGAACCAATGCACCGCATCCGGGGGTAGCTCGGCGCTCATCAAATCCGCATCGTTGATCGGATCAAACGGCGCGATCAGGGGTGCTAAGACCGCCACGAGTATGACCAGGACGACGATAAGGCCGCCATAGAACAGATTTTTCTGCTTGTAGACGCGGGACAGGGTCATTTGAAATCAATCTGTGAGTTAATCACATTATAGAGAATGTCGACGAGCAGGTTGACGATCAGAAACACCATGACGATCACCAGAAGACAGCCCTGCGCGATCGGAATGTCCCGCTGGAAGATCGACTCGACCAGCAAGGATCCAATTCCGGGCCAAGAGAAGACACGCTCGACGACGACCGTCTGGCCGATCAACGACCCGAACAACAGGCCGCCGGTCGTCAGGATCAGCACGAAGGCGTTCCTGAAGACGTGCTTGTAACTGATCCTGTATTCCGACAGCCCCTTGGCCCGGGCGGTCCGGATATAATCCGCAGACAGCACTTCAACCACCGCGGCACGGGTGATGCGTGCCAGAAGCGCGCTGTATCCTACCCCGAGCGTCACCGCCGGCATCACCAGGTTGGCAAGCGCGCCGTCTCCGTAGCCGGAGGTCGGTAGCAGGTGAACCATGTAGCTGAAGACATACATCAGCAGGATGCCAAGCCAGAATTGCGGGATCGAGACGCCCACCACCGCAACCACGGTGGTCAGCATATCGGGCCAGGCCCCCTGTTTCATGGCTGCGACAAACCCGAGCGGAACACCGATCGCGATCGCGATCCCCATTGCCGAGAAGGCAAGTCTCAGCGTTGCCCACAGCCGGTCGAATACAACCTCGGCCACATCATAGCGACGGAGATAGGACTGTCCCATATCGCCTTGGGCCAGGCGGCCCACATAGTTGAAATACCGGACATAGGCCGGCTTATCCAATTGCAGATCGACTTTCAGCTTCTCGATAACGTCGGCGCCCAGCTCGAGCCTGCCTGCCGAACTCAACGCGGCATTGCCGGGGATAATGTTCAACAAGAGGAACATGATCAGCGTAATTCCCAGAACTGTCGGGATAAATTGAAGAATACGGCGAATGACGAATGAACGCATGTCGATTTCTTTCGGCCACCATCGGAAAACCGCGGTGACAACATTACTGGCGTAGGGAAGCAACGGATAGATTGGAGCCGATCCGGGCGCACCTTCGATCAGGCACCCGAAGCCGGGAAGTGACAGGTCGGCATGGCTATCGTGATGCCGACCTGTCGAAGGCTTTTACCTATTGTTTTGCACGAGGAGAGGTCTTCTCAACCCAGACATCTGCCAGATCCTGATACATGATCTCGATGGCGACGGGCTTGAGACCGTGTACCCAAGGTTGGACTGCGAGAACGGCCTTGTTGTAGTTGAGGAGCCACACTGCGGCGTCATCGCGGAAAACGGCGTCTGCCTGTTTGATCAGGGCAATCCGCGTGGCGGGATCATTTTCCGCCTGCGCCTTGTCGAGCAGAGCGTCATACTCCGGATTGTTGTAATGCGCGTAGTTGCCGGAGGTATTGACAGTTTTCGAATGCCAACGTTTCAGCGCCACCAACGGCTCGGGGCCTGAACCGAATGACCAGATGATGCCCTGGTAGTCATCCGCAACCATCTTGTCGTAGAGGATGCCCTCTTCCAGCTGCTGGGTCGTGACCTTGATGTTGATCTTGCTGAGATACTGGCCGACGATCTCTGCGACAGCAACGCCATAGGACATGTTGGCGCTTCCGAGGATCTTCAGCTCGAAGCCGTTTTCGTAGCCGGCCTCTTTCATGAGCGCCTTCGCTTTTTCCAGATCGTAGCCCAGGCCAGTCGCCCCGGTGTCGAATGCTTCCGACGATTCCGGCAGCCAGCCAACCGGATTATACGCCTTGCCCTTCAAGAACTTCCGGTTGATGGCGTCCTCATCGATCGCATAGCTGATTGCCTGGCGTACCTTCCTGTTGGCGAGAGGTTCGTATTTCTGATTCCACACAATCAGGCGGGTAAACATCTCGGCCACTTCGATCAAATCGCCGGAATACTCGGGATCGTTCTTGTAGCTGTTATATTGCGGCGCTTCGACGATGATCGAATCCAGTTCCTTGGCCCGGAAGGCGATGTCTCTGGATGCGCCCTCCTGCATGATCTTGAATGCGACCGAATCGAGGTAGGGCTTTCCCTTCTCATGGTAGCCCGGATACTTGACGAGCGTGACTTCGCTGCCTTGGACCCAATCCTTGAACATGAACGGACCGCTGCCGACCGGCGTAAGCCCGAACTTGTCGCCGAGCCGTTCCACTTCTTCCTTGGGCACGATCGCCGTGCCGGGCTGATAGAACTGATAGGCCGGGTCAACCTTTTCGGTGAACGTGATCGACAGCGTCTTGTCGTCAATCACCTTCACGCCGGCCAATGTCTTGGCCTGGCCATCTTGCAGCGCCTTTGCGCCGACGATGACCTGCAGGTAACCCGAAGTCGGGCTCACCGGGTCCATCGTCAGCATTCGCTCGTAGGAATAGGCGATATCGCTGGCGACCAGCTTGCGCCCATTGTGAAAGGTCATGCCATCTTTCAGCGTAAAGGTGTATGTCAATCCATCCTCTGAAGAAGCAACTTTCTCTGCCAGCTCAAGCACAGGCTTCTGTTCTTCAGTGTTCCACATATAAAGGGTTCTGAAGAGGTTAGTTGTGACCAACAGGTCCTGCTGCTTGGCAGTCTTGTGTGGGTCCAAAGTCAGGATGCTACCATCGTAAGGCGCTACAAAGTTGAACGCCCCTCCGCTCTCGGCGGCGTGGAGAGGCATATATGCACCGACAAGGGTGAGACAGGCAAGAAAGCTTATGCGCAAGGTATGTTTCATTCGTTCCTCCGTTTTTATGCCTTCGCGCTTGTCCATGCGGTTTAACGCGGCGCGGGTATTTTTTGGAAGGACCCGGCTGGCCAGAATGCGCGCGTCGGTGAGATTGCAACAACAGTAGCCGCCTCCCCCCGCTTTCAAACGGAAATCTATGAGGTGAACATAATCGTGTCAATAATTATAAATCAAATTAGATATCTATATTTTCTGTCTATTCCTGTGTGGTAGCTTCGCCTTAACTTTGGTGGGGCACAGGATGGCCATCATGGTGCCAGTTTATGCCGCCATCGACAGGGTGATTTCGCTCCAGGTGTTCATGGCGGCGTTTCGCAGTTTGCGATGTTCGGCAGGGGTCGTCTTCTTGCGGTGAAGATGGAAGAGGTTGGCGATCGGGCCATGGATGAAGCGCTGGCATTGCCCTGCCGACTTGAACCGGATCATGCCTCGTTCTCGTCGTCGAACAGCCAGATGCGAATTTTCCGCTCGGTTATTTAGACCCTTATGCGAACGGTGCTCGACACCGGGCATGATTTGCCTTTTGGCTGCGTCCCGACCTGACCGCTTCCATCGAAGGATCGTAAAGCGATCTCCATGCATCCGCGAATTCGAATGGGGCCACAGCGACCCGGAACTCGTGCAAAAACGGCGCCGCTTGCCGAACCACACTCGACCGCCAGTCCACGACCGTGCCAAAAACATCGAAACAGAGCAGGCTCACCGTTGGCATCACCGCACGGCCGTTGCTGCCAATGCGCCCCCGACGACGCGCCAGGGCGACACCAAAAACTTGCTGATCAACAAAGCTTTTCAGGCTATCGGGAAGGGAGATGTTCATTGTGCTCATGACACTAAAATAGCGCAAATGACAAAAATTGGCGAGCGCTTCAACGAAGGCAGCGTGGGCTTGCTTCGGCATTCCAGTTTCCTTTCAACGCAGGAAAGCCTCTCCACTTCCCGAAGCAAGTCCACCTGAACCCCTCCACCATTTACGCGAGATATCAACTAACAATTCCAAGCATGCGCAGCGCGCGACTATAACACTCTGCCGGTCGCGTCACATCGAAGTGCACATTTGGGAGCCCAACAGCGTCTGCGCCCTCGATGTTTTTCACTTGGTCGTCAACGAAAACGCAATTCTCCTTGTCGATGCCGAGCAAGCTAAGCACCTCTTCATAGGCACGCGGATCAGGTTTCAGGATCTTGGTATATGTTGCATCGACAATGATATCGAACTGGTCGATGAGCGGGAAACGTTGACGAAATTCAACTCCATAAAATAGATCGAGCTCATTGGAGAGAATGGCAAGTCTGCATCCCGCACGCTTGGCTGCCAGGATCGCGTCCCGTGCTTCCGGGCGCAATACCGTTTCGGGCTCGGCGCCACGCGCACGCTGCACGAACGTCTTCATTTCAGTCCATTGCTCTCCCAGCAGCCGGCCAACTTCGTGCGTGCGCTGCATCCAGTATTCCCGTTCGGTGATCTCGCGGTTTTGCATCCTGACCCAGAGCGGGTCTGTCGAGGCATCAAACGGTCCGCGCCAGGTCAGGGTGCCGGCTGGAAGTCCGAGAGCGCGTTCGGTGACGTCATGCGTCTCGAAGAGAGTGCGCGTGACGACGCCGCCAAAATCCAGAATGAGTGCGCGATCCTGTGTCATGTGTATCCTCACATTGGCTACTGAATGATCCCCTCCATAGCTCAAGACATGATCGGTTCTCGACCTCCAGAAAGGTGACGCCAAGCGCAGGCAGCCAGCCCCTGATCTGCCTGTGGATGCATGGTGCTTCACCTTCAGAGGGTATGGATATTTTCAACATTTGAAACATCCTGTTCCGATGAAAACCTGCCGAATTCGGATATCGGTCACAGGGTAACGGCGTGAAGAAAAGGGAGCCGGGCACGCAACGTTTCGCCGTTCCGTTGACTGTCGACCGATATGCATGCCGACGCAATTCATGAATTCATGCGCGTTTGTCGACCTAACAACTTGGTTTAAAAGAAAAAAGGGGAAGTATCAATGACCAGCAGTTTCGATCTAACTCCCGAATTCCTGAATGCCTTCATGCAGCGGCGCACCCTCTTGAAGGGATCAGTCGCCTTGGCTGCTCTTGCCGCAAGCGGAGCACTGCCGCTCGACGGTGGCGCGCAAGCCGCTGCACCGGCGAAGGGCGGAAAGCTGACTTTAGGCGTCAATGCACCCGCTGGTTTTGGCCCGATCGATCCACACCGTATGGCGGGCGATTTCGCAGTGGATCTTGCAAACCATTTCACGGTGTTCGAGACGTTGACGCGCCAGGCCAATGACGGCTCACTCGAAATGCTGCTCGCCGAATCCATCACCCCGGATGACGATACCGGAACTGCCTGGACGATCCGGATCAAGAAGGGCGTATTGTTCCACGACGGGCGTGAATTCACGGCCGATGATGTCATCGCTAGCATCAAGCGTATTCGCGAGCCTGGCACGACCACAGGCGGCCATATCGGCCCGGTCAAATCCTATGAAAAGGGCGACGACCACACCGTCCGACTGATCCTTGAAGCGCCACGCAGCTGGCTGCCGACAGGGCTTTCCGATCCGTTCTCCTCGATGCTGCCCGCTGACTTCGATCCGCAGAAACCGATCGGCACCGGCCCGTTCAAGATGGGTGAGATCGTGCAAAAGGAAAGCGTGACAATCATCCGGTTCGACAAATACCATGGAACTCCGGCTATACTCGACGAGGTCGTCTTGCGGCCATTCGAAGATCCCTCTGCATTGCTCAACGCGCTTCAGTCGGGGCAGATCGACATTGTCAACGACGTCGATGCATCACTTGTGGGTGAGATCGAAGGCAACGAAGACTTCAAGCTGTACGACTCGCCGACAGGCCGGTTTTTCCCGATCCAGATGCGGACCGACGTAGCACCGTTCAGCGACGCCCGCTTGCGGCAGGCGCTGCGCCTCGTTCTCGATCGTGAAGCGGTCCTCAACTCCGTAGCAAATGGCTATGCAGCCGTCGCCAGCGATCTCTATGGCCGATATGACCCCAATTACAACGCCCAACTGATCCGCGACCGTGATGTCGAGAAAGCCAAGGCACTGATCGAGGAGGCCGGACTTTCCGGAACCGAGCTTGAGCTGGTCATGTACAAGGATGTGGCAACCGCGCTCGTCCTGTCCGAAAACGCCAAGGAAATCGGCCTCAACATTACCGTAAAGCAGCTGGACGCAGCGGCCTTCTACAACGAGGAATACTTTCAGCGGCCGTTCTTCGGGGGCGACTACTATCCGTCGCTGCCTTATTTCCTGGTTTCGGCCCTCGCCGACGCGCCTAATGCCGGCCTTGATCAGGTTAAGTGGCGGGACAAGGAGTACCTGGACCTCTGGCTCGAGGCAGCGCGGACTGTCGATCCCGACAAGCTCAAGCAGGTGATGCTGAAACTGCAGGAAATCCTCTTCGAACGCGGTGCGTGGATCATTCCTATTTTCGGTAACGAACTCGCCATCTACAAGAAGGAGATCGTAGGACTGCCGCAGTTCGATCAGTCTGGCGCCGGCATCCTCCGGGCCCTTTCTACGATCGGCTTTGCGGGGTGAGGGGAATGTGGCGGCAGCTTATCGAGCGTTCCATATTTGGCATCGTAACTCTGGTGCTGATTTCGATTTTGATCTTCCTTGCGACCAACGTCCTGCCAGGGGACGCAGCCCGTGCAATCCTCGGGCGTAGCGCAACGCCGGAAGCTGTTGCCGCCTTGCGGGCCGAGCTTGGCCTCGATCGACCTCTGGTCACCCAGTACGCAAGCTGGGTGGCCGATATTCTGCAGTGGAATCTCGGCAATTCGGTCGTGACGAAAGGGCCGGTCTGGGATCTCGTCCGCCCGCGTCTGGCAAGTTCGCTCGTGCTATTGGTCACCACCAGCGTCATTGCCCTGCCGCTATCGTTCCTGGTGGGTATCGTCATGGCCATCAAACAGGGGAAATGGTTCGACAATACCGCCAACAGCCTGCTGATCGGCACCGCCGGCATCCCGGAATTTGTTGTCGCCATTGTACTCGTGCTGCTCTTTTCAACCCAGGTTCTGCACATTCTGCCGCCGACCGCCATCGTAAAGCCCGGCGAAAGCGTGCTTCAGAATCCCAGCGTACTGGTTCTGCCGGTGATGACACTGACCATCGCCATCATGCCCTATCTGTCCCGGATGATCCGGGCCTCGCTCATCGATGCGCTGGCGTCGGAATATGTGGTGACCGCCCGCCTCAAGGGATTATCACCGAGGGTCGTGCTGCTCCGTCATGCCCTGCGCAACAGCCTCGTGCCGTCGATACAAGGCGCCGCACTCAGCCTTGCCTACATTCTTGGCGGCGCAGTGGTCGTGGAATTCATCTTCCAATATCCCGGCCTTGGCAGTGCGCTCCAGTCAGCAGTGTCCCAGCGCGATCTCTACGTCATCCAGGCGATCGTGCTGATCTTCGCATCGGGATACATCGTCTTCAACATGATCGCCGATGTGCTCACAATCCTCATGACGCCCCGGCTGAGAAGCTGAACCGGAAGCCAGAAGAATGCAGAATGCACCTACACTGACCATGCCTGCGTGGCTGTCGACCTTTCACCAGGCAATCCGCTACAATCGTACCCGGATCGGCATTGCCGTGACGGCACTGGTAATCCTGTTTGCCATCATCGGTCCGTTCGTCACTCCTTATGAGCCAAGCGCCTTCGTCGGTCGGCCGTTCATGAAGCCGTCCGCTGATTTCCTGTTGGGCACAGATTTCCGTGGCCGCGATGTCCTGTCGCGCCTGCTCTATGGCGGGCTTCCCGTGGTCTGGATGTCGTTTGCATCGGCAGCCATCGGCATGATACTCGGCGCAACCTTCGGCCTCATCGCGGCCTACAGCAAGGGCTGGATCGATCAGATGCTGATGCGGATCATGGATGTCTTCCTGTCGATCCCGCTGATCATTTTCGTGCTTCTCTTCGTTTCCCTGATCGGAACCCAGCAATGGCTGATCGTGCTGCTGGTCGGCGTTGCCCATATGCCGCAGGTAGCGCGAATTACCCGCGGCGTCGCATCCGATATCGTCGGGCGCGAATTCGTCGAGTTTGCCGAGGCGCTGAGCGTGCCGCGCTGGCGTATCCTGTTTCGCGAAATCCTTCCCAACATCACCACGCCGCTGCTGGTGGAGTTCGGCATTCGTATCGTCTGGTCTATTTCGGGCATCGCCGCGCTGAGCGTGATGGGCTACGGCATCCAGCCACCCGATGCCGATTGGGGCCTGATGATCAACGAGAATCGCGGCCGCATCGCAAGCCGGCCATTGGCCGTGCTGTCGCCGGCGCTGTGCATCGCGCTGTTCGCTTTCGGCATTAACATGATCGCCGAGGGCATCGCGGGCACCATGTCGGGAAGCAACCGCAAGTCGGGAGGCGAGGCGTGAAAATGGACAGTTCAACCATGATCAAGGTCGGTGCTCCGCCCGCGGTCGAAGTGCGCAACCTCCGTATCGACATGCCTGGCGGCGGCGACATCGTGGACGATGTCAGCTTCACCATCCGGGCGGGCGAGGTGCTTGGCCTCGTCGGCGAATCCGGATCCGGCAAGACAACCGTCGGAATGGCATTGCTCGGGTTCGCCCGAGGCGGCGCGACAATCGTCGGCGGCACGGTCCATGTGGCAGGCGATACCTCCGCGAACATGCTTGCCCTGACGCCTGCGCAAAAAAGGCAGCTGCGCGGCAAGACGGTCGCCCATATACCCCAGGATCCGGCTTCGGCGCTCAACCCGTCGCTGACGATTGGACTGCAACTCCGCGAAGTCATCGAGGCACATGAACCGGACACGTCCGCGCAGGAGATCGATCGCCGCATTGCCAGTGTCCTCATCGATGTCGGCCTACCTTCGGATCCGAGCTTTCTCGGGCGCTACCCTCATCAGCTTTCCGGCGGCCAGCAGCAGCGCATCGGAATCGCCATGGCGGTAATACTGGCGCCGAAGCTGATCGTGCTCGATGAGCCGACGACCGGCCTCGACGTCACCACCCAGAACAAGATTCTCGACATCGTCAAACGGCTCTGCCGTGAACATGGCATCGGCGCACTGCATGTGACCCACGACCTCTCCGTGATCGCGCATATCGCTGACCATGTCATGGTGATGTATTCCGGCCGGGTCGTCGAACTCGGCCGGGTCGAGACTGTCCTCAAGGAACCGCTTCACCCCTATACGCAGGCCTTGCTGGGTGCGGTTCCCGAGTTGCACTATCGCACGCGCCTCCGCACGATACCGGGGCGAGCGTCCCGCCCCTCACAACGCCCCAAGGGATGCTTTTTTCACCCCCGCTGTCCCGTTGCAACGAGCGAATGCGCCGCCGATCCGATAGAAATCGTGCAGCAGACACCCGAGCACCGCGTTCGCTGCATCAAGTGTGGAATCACGGCTACCGCCGAACCGGAGAGGCTTCCGGATCCCGAGCACACGGTTGATGACCTGGCCGCGGCGCAAGCAGTTATCGAAGTCAGCGATATGCGTGTGGCATTCGGAACCTACAAGATTCTCGATGGGGTGGAATTCAAGGTAAAGCGTGGCGAATGCCTTGCTGTAGTCGGTGAATCCGGCTCGGGTAAAAGTACGCTGTCGCGGGCGCTGATCGGGCTCGTGCCACAGCAGAAGGGCACCGTGTTGCTGAACGGTCAAGAGTTGGCGCCTCGCGCTCGCGATCGCGACCGGCAGCAGTTGCAGACCATGCAGTACATCTTCCAGAGCCCGCACAATTCGCTCAATCCACGCCAAACCGTCGAGAATATTGTCGGGCTCGTTTACGATATCTTCAACAGGACCAGCCGATCGGTACGGCGCGAAAAGATCGCCGAGATGCTCGATCAGGTCGGGCTGTCGCCTGACGCGATGTTTGCTTTTCCGGATCAATTGTCGGGCGGCGAAAGGCAGCGCGTTGCAATCGCCCGTGCACTGATGGCAAATCCCGAAGTGCTGATCTGCGACGAGATCACATCGGCTCTCGATGTGTCGGTGCAGGCGGCAATCGTCAATCTTCTCAAGGACCTGCAGCAGAACCGGGGGTTGACGATGGTGTTCGTAACCCACAACCTGGCCCTCGTGCGCAATCTCGCCGACCGTGTGCTTGTGCTCAACCAGGGCAAAGTGGTGGAAATGAATGGCGTTGCCGCTGTGATCGACAGCCCCAGTCATCCCTACACCAAACAGCTACTGGCCAATGCACTGGTTGGCGATCTCGATACGCGCGTCGAAGGTCCGGGCGAGATAGAATGCCTCCGGGCCTAAAATTCCGTAAAAGAAATGCATCTGCTGTGCCCGGCCAATGGCCGGGCATTTTATATCCCGGGGATGTTACACAAACAAAAAGCGCGGGAACCGAAACTCCCGCGCTTTTTGTGCTGCCTACTTGGATATGTCAGCCGGCACTGGCCATCACGCCGTGCTGCGCCCGACGCACTTCGCCATCGCAACGCCCAGGCTGAACGAGGCCGGTTTCGACCCAACCGTCGAAAACCTTGAGCACGGCATCCACGAATTCCGCGTCATTGATGTGCGCGGCAGTTTCGGTCCATTCGACTGGCGATTTCAGATACGCGCGCAATTCGGCAAAGAAGATCGCAAGGCTTTCAGGGTCGTGGCCGATCTCCCCTTCACGGTCCCACTCCTCAATACCCGCGAGCGGAAGGATCACATGGGTTGGCCCAATTGACTTGTTGAGCCGAGCCGCCATCTCGCGAGCTGTGAAGCGCCGCTCATCAGGCGTCAGTGTCAGGGACGTAATAAGCTTGTTGTGCACATGATAGGGCCTGCCTTGAAAATGCGCGGGGATCGGCTGCCAAGTCGGCAAATCGACGAGATCGGCCGCACCGGGAGCCACGATCTGCGGCACCCCGGCAAGCCCGACACGCTCGAGCCGTTCGGGCCCGCTGTTGACGATTGAACCGTGAATGCCGTTGTTGAACTCCTGCAGGCAAAGATCGAACACGGCGACGAGGTGGCCCTGGCTCGCGAGACTTTCCAGCGCCCGCCCGCCCATCCCTTGAGCATGGAAGAACGCAACCTCGTAGCCGCGCGCCTCAAGCGCCGGCTTCAAGCGTTTCATGTATTTCAGGCAGGCGTTGCCGAGGGACGACACACCAATCAGCGGCCTGTCGCTGGCAAATCCGGTGGCTGTGCGGGCTGCCCCGAGAACCGCACCGGCGGCCTGGCTGAGCGCGGACCGGCAAATAGCATTGAGGCCGTAGAGCCCACCTGCCCACAAGATCATCTGAACATCTGCTGCGAGCCGTTCCGCCGGGATCAGTGGGGAGAAAGCCACTGTCGAAATGATGTACTTGGGCAGGCCGAGTGGCAGCGCCAGCGCGACATCGAGCGCAAGGTCCGTGCCCATCGTTCCACCGAGCGAGATCATGCCGTCGATACGGCCTTCGGCGCAGAGCTTTACCGCCAGTGCCTGAGCACCCTGGCTCATCAGTGCCATCGCATCGTTTTCGTCACCAGCTGCAATGACATCGGCGATCGTAACACCCGCGGCAATCGCGACCTCGTGTTTTGAAATAGCGACGGGCATATCCGTGTCGCCGAGAACGCTGACATCCATGGACAGAACCTGCCCGCCCTCACGAACGATTAGATCCTGGATAAATTCCAATTCGTCACGCTTGGTATCGAATGTGCCGACGACTAGAATGGTTTTGGGAGTTCTCATTGTTCACCGAAGTCTTTCTCTTCGCCTATGCCCTGTGGCGCGGCTAAAGCTGAATCCACGCCGTCTTCAGCGCGGTATATTTTTCCAATGCGTGAAGGGATTTGTCGTGTCCGTTGCCGGATTGCTTGTGCCCACCCAACGGCACGGTCAAATCCGAGCCTCCATAGGTATTGACGTGGACGATGCCGGCGTTGATAGCGCGCACCATGCGATGCGCAGTCGAAAGATCCGACGTCCAGACCGCCGATGCCAGGCCGTATTCGGTGGCATTGGCGATACGTATGGCCTCGGCCTCGTCTTCAAAGGGAATGACGGCGAGCAAGGGCCCGAAGACCTCTTCCCGTGCAATCGTCATTTCTTGGACGACATTGGCAAAGATTGCCGGCCGCATGTAGTAACCACCGGTTTCCTCAAGAATCCGCTCGCCGCCGATGATCCGCCGTGCACCTTCCCGTTCCGCTAGGCCGAGAAAGTTCAGGTTGCTTTGAAGCTGGCCTGCGCTCGCAATTGCGCCGATATCCGTATCGAGGCGCAGGGGATCGCCGACCTTCATGGCTGAGGCAATGCGCGCAATGCGCTCGACCACGTCATCGTGGACATCCCGCTGGACCAGAAGCCGGGAGCCCGCGACACATACCTGCCCTGAGTTCCGGAAAATTCCGTTGGCCGAGACCGCGGCTGCTTTTTCAAGATCGGGCGCATCGGAGAAGATAATGTTCGGAGACTTGCCGCCCAGCTCCAGATAGACCCGCTTCAGGTTGGAACGGGCGGAGTATTCCAGCAATTTTCGCCCAACCCCGTTCGAACCGGTAAATACCAGCACGTCCACATCCATATGCGTGGCAATCGCTTCGCCGACCACGGAACCTGAGCCGGTAACGACGTTCAGGGCACCATCCGGCAAACCGGCTTCCGCGCAAATTTCCGCAAGCTTGAGGAGGCTGAGCGAGGCCGCTTCCGCGGGCTTCAGTACCACGGAATTACCCATCGCCAGGGCCGGCGCCAACTTCCACGCCCCGATCATCAGCGGCATGTTCCACGGAACGATCGCCCCGACGACACCCACCGCCTCGCGATGCACCAGACCGAGAACGTTGTCGGCTGTCGGTGCTATCTCACCGTAAATCTTGTCGATTGCCTCCGCGTAATAGCGGAACGTCGCCGCCGCACTGCCAGGCTCTGCACGCAGCGCCATGCCGATTTCAGTGCCGTTGTCGCGTACGCCGAGCACGGCGAGCTCGAGCGACCGCGCCTCAATGATCTCGGCAATCCGCAACAGGATCTTCTTGCGTCCGCCCGGCGACATTTTCGACCACGATCCGGCATTGTATGTTGCCCGCGCAGCGCGAACGGCACGATCCACGTCCGCCGCCGAGGCCCGCGAAATCGTGGTCAAAACCCGGCCGTCTATCGGTGAAACGACCGCAATCGTTTCTTCCCGGTCAGCAGCCTTCCAGTCACCGCCGATGAATAATTTTTGCGGCGGTATCGCCAGCGCCCGCAGCCTATCTATTTTCGTCTGCTCGATCACGAACACGGTCTCCAACTTCGGTGGCGCGCCACGCCAACGAATGAGAATTCATCAGGGTTTTGCGCAATTTAGGAGACCATGGCGCGCTGCCGGAGGACTTCATAGACCCGTAAAGGGTGACCGAAATCCACACCGATAATTTCACTATTATCAACGCAATTTATTTTATTGACGTTTTTGAGACTCGCGCTATCGTTAAATGCAAATGGCCCAGCGTCATGAAACCGGGGAAACGATGCGTACCGTAAGCAAGGCTCTCAAGATTCTGGATCTGTTCACCGAGGAAACGCCGGTACTCGGACTGGTGGAAATAGCAGGGATCACGGGCCTTGATCGCGCGACCTGCCACCGGATGCTGAAGGTGCTTGAGGAACATGGTTACGTGGCCCGGCCGGTGGCATCGAAGAAATACACCCTGGGTGCGACCGTGCTCCGGTTGGCGCGGACGCGGGAATACATTTCCCCGACCTCGGCGACGCTGCAGGCATTCGTTGACGCGCTCGCCGTCAGAACCACCGAGACCTGCCACGCCTCGCTGATCGCCGGCCAGCAGATTGCCACAGTCGCGGTGCGTGACGGTACGAGAAGCAATCGCGTGCATGTAGAATACGGCGCACGCATGGAACTGCACGCCACAGCGACCGGTCTCGCCTGCCTTGCCTTCGGACCCTCGACGTTTGCCGAGGCGGGACTGAGAGCACCGATGACGGCCTGTACCCCGCAGACGGTGACATCCATCGAAGCGTTGAACGCATTGCTGGAGACCTTTCGAGCGCAAGGCTACAGCATCGCCAATCGGAGCTTCGATCCCGAAGTCGTCGGTATCGGCGCGCCGATATTCGGGCCGGACGGGTTTGCGATGGGTGCGATCGCAATCGCGACGCCATCTACCCGCATGAACGACGCGACACTTGCCGATACGGCCCATGCTCTCATCGCGGTCGCCATCGAGGCGAGTCAGGCCTTGGGAGGCAGAGTTCCCGCCGATTATCTGCGGCGGGCGTCACATAACCTTGCCAGCAAGCTATCGGCTTGAGGGCGGCTAATGACGAAGAGAAGTTTTCAATACAAGACAGTGAATGAGGCTAAAGCATGCGTGACACAAATTTCCTGATCGAAAACAATGCCAAGCACGTCTGGCATCCCATGGCCAATCCAGGTGAAATGCGCGAGAATCCGCCGCACATCATCGAATATGGCGAAGGCGTCGAGATCATCGACATCCACGGGCATCGCCTGCTCGACGGCGTCGGCGGCCTTTGGAATGTCAATCTCGGCTATTCCTGCGAACCGGTAAAAGCTGCCATCATCGCGCAACTGCAGAAGCTGCCCTACTACAATGCTTTCCGCGGCACCACCAATTCGCCGCTCATCGAACTGTCCTACGAGCTTTGCCAGTTCTTCAAGCCGGAGGGCATGGCACGCACGTTTCTGACGTCCGGCGGGTCGGACTCCGTCGAGACCTGCCTGCGCCTTGCCCGCCAGTACCATCGCGCAAACGGCCAGCCCGAGCGGACGAAGTTCTTTTCGTTGAAAAAGGGCTACCACGGCACCCATTTCGGTGGTGCCTCCGTCAACGGCAATGCCAATTTCCGCCGCAACTACGAGCCGATGCTGGGTGGCGTGCACCACCTGCCGGCACCATTCACCTACCGCAACCAGTTCGAAACCGAGGACGGCGCGGTGATTGCCAAGAAGATCGCCGCCATTTTCGAGGAAGAGATTGCCTTTCAAGGCGCTGATACGATTGCGGCCCTGATCATGGAGCCAGTGCTCGGATCGGGTGGTGTGATCGTGCCACACGAGACCTTCTTTCCGCTGATGCGCGAAATCTGTGATCGACACGGCATTCTATTGATCGCAGACGAGGTCATAACGGGCTTCGGTCGCACGGGCTCTGAGAGCGGGTCGCGGCTTTGGGGGATCAAGCCGGACATGATGTCGACCGCCAAAGGCATCAGCAACGGTTACTTCCCGCTCGGCGCCGCAATGATCAGCGAAAAGCTGGTTGACGCCTTCGAGAGCACCAAGGGCGCACTCGGCACGATCAGTCACGGCTACACTTATTCCGGTCATCCAATCGGAGCAGCTGCTGCTCTGGCGACGATCGCCGAAGTCAAGCGCCTGGATATTGCCGGCAATGCCGCCACGCTTGGCGTTGAACTGCTTTCCGGTCTTCAGGCGCTCAAGGCAAAATACGAAATTGTCGGCGACGCGCGTGGCAAAGGCCTGATGGCGGCTCTGGAACTCGTCAGTGACCGTGAGAAGAAAACCCCCGCCGACAAGGCTGTCGTCCAGGCCCTTTACGACGCCGCCTACGAGGCAGGGGTAATGGTGCGCACCTCTGGCAGTAATGTGATCATCTCGCCCTGCTTGGCGATCGGCACTGAACATGTTAACCGTATTTTGTCGGCACTCGATACAGGTCTTGCAGCCGCCACCAGCGCGCTGAACACGCGCTGACCTGGGTTGCATACGGCCCCTCGGATGGCCGCATGCAATACTGAAAATTGGAATCAACGGCGATCCAGCCAAGGATCGCCGTTTCAAAGGAGAGACGGCGATATCGGGTTAGCCTGCATTTGAAAATTTCAGCCCAATCAAGAATTTCGCAAAGAAATCACGGGAACAGAATGACTGAGGAGAATGACAATGGAATTGCACCATGCAATTGAACCATTGGGGGACATGGTTTCCCTCATTGGCTCGCGAAATTTTGGCGCCGGTTTCTACCGCATTGCGAACGACCTGATTGGCATCGACCACTGCACCGTGTTCATGTGCGCGAACGACACTCCCCGAACCCTGGTTGCGGAAGCAAACTGCCAAAAGACCTCCGAGCGCGTGAGATCGCTGGCCGATATCTACATTCGCGAGGCCTATCGAAGCGACCCGGTGTGGGGAACGTTCGACAATGCACCCCGCTCCGACTGTGCCGCCTTTCTGCTCTCTCCGACCGAACTTGTCGACGAACGTTACAGGCGCGAATTCTACGACAAGCCGAATATCAAGCACGAGATCGCCCTGACGACCATCATCAATGGCGACAGGATCTATGCCGGCTTCTACCGGGAAAACGGCCGGCCGGATTTTTCCGGCAAGTCTGTGGAGATACTCAAGCAGTGCGGCCGGGCGATCATGCAGGTGCTACACAAGCATGCGGAGATCTCCATTCTGACCGGTACCGCGTTGGGCGAGTCCAAACCCATCACCCAGAAGGCCCTTCTCGAGAGGGTGCGATCAGCAATCCTTGCCGACAACGGCCAGTTGACGGCGCGGGAGGCGGAGATATGCGCCAGCATCGTGCTCGGCTATACCGTGCTCGGGATCAGCATGAACCTTGGTATTTCGATCAATACGGTCGCAACTCACCGAAAGCGCGCTTACGCCAAGCTCAGGGTTTGCAGCCAAAACGAGCTGTTTGCTCGGTATTTTTCCGTGGTTGAGAACAATCTCGGTGCAGCACGACCCAACTAATCCTGCCATGCCAGGATTTTCTGAGCCCGCCGCAAGGCGGGTTTTTTCGTTAAAGACCTCTGCTTTTCAGCAAGCCTGTCACCTTCGGAAGGTACGCAACGGAGCCCGCACAAGCTTGTCACCTTGCTCAATTGGCCTTATGTTCGTTTATAGGTATTTTAAGTTCTATAATCGAACTAAGGAGGTAACATGCAAGTAAAGGTGACAAAGCTCGGCCATATCGGGCTGACCGTGCGCGACATTGACCGGTCGGTGGCATTCTACGAACGTTATCTCGGTATGCGACTGACCGAAAAATTTGAGTATCCCGAAGAGAAAATTGGACATGGCGTTGCGGTCGCCGCCGGCGCCTTCGTCCGTTGCGATGTCACGCATCACGAATTGTCCATATTCCGCATGCGCAAGGACATCCTTCCCGACGACGCGCCGAATGCACCGCGCTTCGGTTTCGGGCTGCACCACATCGCCTTCGAACTCGGTTCGCCGGAAGATCTCAAGTCGCTCTACACGCAAATGCGCGACGACGGCGTCGAGATCGTCAATTGCCGCAAGGGCGGGCCGGGCAATCAGCCGCGCTTCTATGCCCGCGATCCAGATGGCAACCTGCTCGAATTCTACTGGGGCATCGACAAGGTCGGTTGGGACGGCGCTCCGCGGGTCTACGATCCTATCGAGGAAATCGACCTGCTCGCTTTCGATTTCGACGCCTATGTCAACACCCGTGAGGAAGACAGCCGCAAGGCGCGCGCCGGTCTGACCAGCGGCGTTCGCCAGTAACGGACAGCTCGCCGGAGTCACTCGGCTCCGGCGACATCACATTTACCGTAGAAGCGCCAGGGAGCATCGACATCATGAATGCCATGCCACACGAACACCATGAAGCCGTCAGGGAGCTCGTCGCGCGGGCCGCTGCGTTGAGACCCCTCCTTCGCGACCAGCAGGCCGCCACCGAGGCAAACGGCTATCCAACGCAGAAGGTCTACGATGCCATTGTCGAGGCCGAACTCTTCAACATCCTGACTCCAAAGCGCTACGGCGGCTACGAACTCAATCTCGATGACTTTTATCGCGTCGTCATCGAAATTGCTCGCGGCTGCCCGGAGACCGGCTGGTGGTTCGCGCTGGGTACCGGACATTCCGCGCAGATCGCCTCCTATTTCAGCGCGGAGGCCCAGGCTGAGATCTTCGGATTGCGGAAGAATTTCCAGGCGCCCTGGTCCTTCGCCGCAAGCAACACGTCAGCGGAAAAGGTTGACGGAGGCTACCGCGTCAGCGGCACCTGGTACTATTGCTCCGGCGTGCCCTATGCCAGCCATTTCATGGGCAATATCCCGCTGCCTAAAAAAGCCGATACAGTCGGCTCGCCGATGCTGACCATCGTCGTGCCGGATGGCAGCTTCACGCGTCTGGACAACTGGGGCGACCTCCTCGGCATGAAAGGCAGCGGCTCGCATGGCGTAACCGTGAAAGACGTGTTCGTGCCGGAACGGATGACCTTCTCTTTCAATGCCGATGAAGGCCTGAGCAGCCCCACCATCGGCTTTGGAGTGCATGGGAACTACCTCTATTCCGGCCTGTTCGCAGCTTTTGCCGAGGGTGGCCTGTCCGCCATGTCGACAGGGCTCGCCTATGCTGCAGTGGACGAATACGAAGAGCTCATTGCGACACGCAACACTCCGGGCGCTTCGACCTTGCGCGCGCTCAATCCGGATTATCAGCGCCAGCTTGGGATGGCCACCGCGCTGGCCGACAGCGCCCGTGCCATTACGCTTTCGGGCGGGGCGCAATACCTCGAAAATGCCAAGCTCTGCGCCACCGGCGTGGAACCGTTTACAACCGAAAAGGCCATGCGCATGGACGGAACCTACCACACGGCGGAACGGCTGGCCTATGAAGCCATCGAGATCCTCGTGCGGACTGCAAGTTCGACCGCCCTCAAGGCAGACGGGCGCCTGGCCCGCTATATGCGAGACATTCTGATGACGATCAGCCGCGGACACGACCAGTTCGAATTCCGCGCCGCCGGCATCGCCAAAGAAATCCTTGGCCGCAACCGCGGGCTTTCCTTCTGAGGAAAGCCATTCATCTACCGAAGCTATCGGTGATCTGCTTGGCAGTCACGCGGAGCGGATCGAGCAGGGATGAAACGGAAGCACTTCGTATGCTGGGAACGAGAATGGCAAGGCTGATCTGGCAAAGACCATCGGCTTCGACAATGGGAACCGCGACGCCATGAACGCCGAGCTGCAACTCGTCATGAGAGATCGCGTAACCGTCCGTGCGCACTTGCTCGATGCGCTTGCGGACGGCCTCCGGGTCGGCAGCTTTTTTCAGCACCCTGGCAATCAGGCGTTCGTTCTGGAAAGCGACCAGAGACCACCCGCTCGCCCCTTGCGTCAGCGGATGCCGAGACCCTGGGCTGTGCTCGACACGAACAAGGTGGCGCTGACCCAGCGCCTGATCCACGACCACCGCCTCGAGGTCATCGACCGCATGCATCACGACGGTCTCGCCGATCCGCTCGGCCAGCCGCACCATCAGCGGCTTGGCGATTTTTCGGATATCCGCATCTGCCGATTGAGCGAGCCTCAACGCTGCTGGGCCAACAGTGTAGCCGGCCTCGCCTTTGCGAACGTAAGAGCGCTCCGCCAGCGTCGTAAGCAGCCGGTGCGCCACCGTACGATTAATGTCGCAGATACGCGCAACTTCTGCGGCACTCAGCGGCCCCTCATGCGCCACTGTTTCGAGTACCGTCAGCATCTGGTCGCCTGTGAGCGATATTTCTACCATCAAACTCTCCTGCAGCCGCCTTCTGCTGCCTGTTTCCGGCTGACTTGCAGTTGGCCGGTTTCACGACGCGTCAGCAATGAACCGACGCGTGTGCCCTTCTTGTCTATCGCGGATTGCGGTTGACCGGAAGCCATCCATTGATCTATTTTCGAACAAATATGTTCGATATACGGGATATTTAGATGAAGCTAGTCAGCTACGATGAAAATCACAAACCCCGCTTCGGCGCGATCGTCGGTCTGCACGTCGTCGACATGGCACGCGCAAGCGCTTTCTATGCAAAACAGGACGCGTCGATCCTCGAAATTCCCGTTCGTATCGAAGAATTCCTGGAGCAGGCCGAACTGCTTACCCCCTCGGCCCGTAAGATCGTCGAGATCTTCGAGATCTTCGAAGCTGCCCCGGAAAAGTCAGTTAGCAAGCTACTCGCCGACGTGAAATTGCTGCCGCCGATAGCCCGGCCGCCCAAGATCATATGCGTTGCGCGCAATTATGCCGAACACGCCAAGGAAGCCGGACTGGAGATCTCGCCGATCCCGATCATGTTCGCCCGCTTTGCCAATACATTCGTCGCCGATGGCGATCCCGTGCTTGTCCCGACCGTCTCGGACAACCTCGATTGGGAGGGCGAGCTTGCTGTTATCATTGGCAAATCTACCAACGGCAAACGCATCGGCAAGGCGGAAGCCATGGACTACGTGTACGGTTACTCCATCTTCAACGACGTCACTGTGCGCGACTACCAGTTCCGCATAACTCAATACACGGCTGGCAAGAATTTCCGCGCGTCCGGTCCCTTCGGCCCGGTCATCGTCACCGCCGACGAGATTGCGGATCCCCACAAGCTCGATATCAAGACCACGCTGAACGGCCAAGTCATGCAATTCGCCAACACCGAGACGATGATCTACGACATTCCGACGATCCTCGAAAATATCGCCGAGTTCATCGACCTTGAGCCTGGCGACGTGATCCCGACCGGCACGCCCGCCGGTGTCGGCTTCAAGCGCAAGCCGCCAATCTTCCTGAAAGACGGCGACACGATCAGCGTCGAAATACCTGGGATCGGCGTGCTCACCAACCCTGTTGTCAACGAGGCCAGGAACTGATGTCCAAGGAAACTTTCGAACTGGGGCTGGAAATACGCAAGGCCGTGCTGGGCGCCGACTATGTCGAGAAGTCGCTGAATGCGGCTGATGACTTCAATCGTGATTTCCAGAATCTCGTCACCGAATATTGCTGGGGGGCCGGATGGGGTCGCACCGCGCTCTCACGCCGAGACAAGAGCCTGCTCAACCTCGTCATGCTCGGCGCGCTTAACAGAAGCCACGAATTCAAGCTGCATCTGAAAGGCGCATTGACCAATGGCTGCAGCCGGGAAGAGATCAAGGACACATTGATGCAGCTTGCGATCTATGCGGGCATACCTGCCGGGGTGGAAGCGTTCCGGCTTGCTCGCGAAGTGTTTGTCGAAGTTGACGCGCCTGCAAAGACGGCAGAATAGCCATGTATTTCAGTCTCTTGCAGCCATGCGTCACCTTTTCGAGGTATATGGCTGCAAGCCCGCGTCACCTAGAATGACTAAGGAAATCATGGAGAGTTCAATGGCTCCGCGATCGCCTAAAACCCGACACATGGAGATTTAGAATGTCAGTTATGGTCGTCATCCGTTTTCCCGTTGCACACAGCGCGGTCGTCGAATGGGCCTCGAAGAACTCCGAACTGCTCGACCCGATCGTAAAGCTGTTCGACAAGCATAAGCGCATTAGCCACCGCGCGGCCACGAGCGCGACCGAATTTGTTGATTTCGACGAATGGCCGAGTGCCGAAGCCTATGCGGCGTTCAAGGCTGAAGCGGGCCCGTACATCGAGAAATTCGAAACAGCGTTCGGCCATCGCTCAACCGACGCGATCTACGAAATGGTCGAATAAGAAAGCCGTCAGACAGTTGAACACGCCGCCGGTCCTGCCGGCGGCTTTTTCATTTTCCACTCTCCAGTGGCTGCCATGTCAACCGCACCTCCTCGCGGAAAGCAAATCGCGCCAGGTGATCGCCGATCACCGTTTCCAGTTCCGCTAGGCTGCTTTCGGCAGACTGCACATACGCGACAAGCCGCAAGCCATCCCTGTCGGCAACTGCCTCCATCCTTTCGCCTCCCCCAAAATCGACCCAGCCGCTCTCGGCTGTGAAATCGACAGTGAAACGATGGCTCCAGTGCTTGCACAACTGCTGGAGATACTTACTGGCATTGTCGGTGATGAAGAGGGCTTGTGAAGCAGCCATGGGATCCTCCGGGTCCAATTATCTTGTTATGTCCGTTGTGACGATATCCGCAGCCTGTGGTGCACCGGCGTCGCCGGGAGGTCTGACTGCGGCAAACCAGATGAACGCTGCTGCGCAACCGCTGGCACCAAGAACGACCAGTGGTGGAGCGACCGTATCGTTATGAAAGGCGCCGATCACGGAACCAGCCAATGCCCCGGAGAGATTTCCGAGAATGCCGTAGGCACCCGACACCAATCCGCTCGGCGCGGGCGTCGATGTGATGATGATCGCTGCGAGATTGCCGAAAATCAGGCCGAAGCAGCAGAAAGTGACGAAGAACAATGGCAGCGCGAATTCGGCGCGCGCAAGCCCGGCAAAGACCAGCGCCAAAAGCACCGCGCACGCGGATGCCAGCAGCCCGAGTGCCCATGGAAGAATCTGATGCGGGTGAAACCGGCGCAACAACACGATGTTCAGCTGACCGCACGCGATCATTCCGAGCGATCCGAACGCAAAGATGTAGCTGAAACCTTGCGGTGAAAACCCGTACTGATCGATGATGATGAACGACGAGCTGCCAATGAAGGAAAAGGCGCTCGCGAAGATGAACGCCCCGGACAAAGCAAGGGCCACAAAACGTCGGTGCCGGAAGAGACCGACATAGTCCATCAACGTTCTGTCAAGCCTGGCTTCCCGTCGCCGGTCCAGCGGCAGCGTCTCCGCAAATACGCACCGCACTGCCAGAGCGATCAGGATTCCGAGACCGGCCAGCACGATGAAAACCGACCGCCAGCCGAGATGTTGCAACATAAATGCGCCGATCAGCGGCGCGGCAATCGGCGAAAGCGCCAGGATCTGCTGCAAAAGGGACATGACATGCGCTGCCCGCCTCTGCTGCCACAGGTCGGCGACGATGGCCATGGGAATAACCTCGGCCGCCGCAGCGCCTATTCCCTGCAGCACGCGCGCGGCAATGAAAAGCTCCGCATTTGGTGCGAGTGCGGCGAGCAGCGAGCCGACGACGAAGACGGCCAGACCAGCGACAAGCGGTAACTTCCGCCCATACCGGTCGGCAAGCGGGCCGAATATCGCCTGCCCGCATGCCAGTCCGACCAGGAAGCCCGAGATCGTCAACTGCATTGTCCCGGCCGAAACGCCAAAGACCGCGCCAAGTTCGGGCAGAGCAGGCAGATAGAGATCAATCGACATCGCGCCGATCGCAACCAGCGTGCCAAGCAGAAAGATCAGCCCCCGCTCGCCCGGCACGCGCGTTTGCTCGCGGTTCGATGTCATCTTGATGTCCAGATTAAAGCTCGGCCGAATGACCGGATGAGTTTGGAGGGCAGCGCCCCACGCTACTCGGGCAAGGCGCCGACAGAAATGTATTGCCGGCCGAAATAGACGAGGCATTCCTCGGCATTGTTACCGCGGATGTCGACCACGCGAGCGAGGAAAATCGAATGCGTGCCGAACTCGATGACCTGATCCAGCTCGCAGTCGAAGGACACAATGGCTTCATCTAGGACCGGTGCCCCGGTCTTCAGGATGGAATGGCTGACATGCGAGAACCGTTCATCGGACGGCACGCCGGTCGAGCCGGCAAACAGGTCCGCCACCGTCCGATTGAGACCGGCGAGCACGTTCACACAAAGTACCCGGTTGGCCTTGATCACACTGTTCGACCGGCTGGACTGGTTGACGCACACCAGCAGGGTGGCCGGCGTGTCTGTAACGCTGCACACCGCCGACACCGTAGCGCCGCAGAGACCTGCTTCGCCATTGGATGTCACGACGCTCACCGCCGCCCCGAGTTTGGACATTGCTTCCCGGTATTTGAATTTGTCGACCATCGCTGCACCATCGTTCATTGCAGTTTGGAAACCGGCGGCGGATTGCATTTCACCCATAGGATCAGCCCTTTTTCATGCGAGATGCGGCAGATTGTTTTCACCGAGGATGCTGCCTCCGGCGCTTTCCAGCGCACGCCGCTGGTGACCGAGATGCACCATCAGGGTATCGAGATCGCGGCGGCGGCGTTCGAAGGGGCTCTTCTGGTAGATGATCGAGGCGCCGAGCAGCTCGAGGGCCATCCCGCAGGCTTTTCGGACCTGGTGGCCGGCATTGACAGAGCAAAGCGTCGTCATGGCCTCTTCGTCTGCGGTCAGAACTTCGCCGGCGAACAGCTTGTCGCTGACCATTCTTGCCGTATCGAGCGAGAATGCGCGTGCGGCGTTATAGTTCATCTCCGCTTCGGCATACTGAATACGGACGAAACGGTCGTTTGGCGAACGCTTCTTGAGCTCCGTGCGCACATCGTCGAGAATCCGCCGACCAAGGCCGAGCACAACGCCCTGCAGCGAAATCGCGATGAAATCCGCATGGCGCGCCAACGGCGGCAAGTGGTCGGCGGCCCCGGAAAAGTACTTGAAGACGAACTTTTCGGGAATGGTGACGTCCTCGATCTCATAGTCGGTGCTGCCCGAACCGCGCAGGCCGAGCGTGTACCAGGTGTCGAGAAGCTTGACCTGATCTTTCGGCAGATAGGCGACACGGAACTCTGGCTGCCCCTGCTCGTCGCGCAGCAGTTCGCCGTTCTCGTAGAGATGAACACCGCAAACGATGCAATCGGCCGAATGAATGCCGCTACCGAATGGCCAGCGGCCCTTGGCAATCCGCCAACCGCCCTCTACCCGATCCGCGCGCTGCGGTGGATAGTAGCCCCCGGCTGTTGCGTGATCCATCGACGAATAGAGTTCGCGGGCGATCTCTTCCGGAAACTGTGCGCCGTAGAAGCCGGTATCGGACAGGATCTGCACGTTCCAGGCAACCGAGGCGTCGTGATAGGATAAGAATTCCACTGCCCGGATCTGGTCATCGAAGCGCATCTCCGGACCACCCCAGGCGGCCGGCCAAGCGATGCGGAAGGCTCCCGCATCCTTCAGCGCAGCGACCATGCGTGGCGTGAGATGGCGTATGCGGTCGATTTCGGTGGCTTCCTCCTCGATCAGAGGTCCGAGCGCCTTGAGATTTTCCAGAATCTCGGCGGGAGACTTGTAGCTGTCTCCGTTTACTTCTGCGATCTTGACTTGGCTTAGTGATGCACTCACGTTGTTCATCCTTCAATTCTGGTTCAGGCGGGAAACCTGGAAATCGTTCTTATCCGTTGCAGCGGGCAAGTGTCGGGAAGTAGCGCGCCGGCTTTAGCTGGTCTACGCTGAGGAACCCGGGCTCCGCATCCATCGTGTCGCGCACCCTGTTGACCAGCGAAGCTGGAGTAATGACATCGCCAAGGAAGTTGTCGGTGCGCATGTTCATGTTGGGCACGCCTTCCACGATCCATTCGTTGAAAGCAGTCGCCCCTTCTGGCAGATGCTGCATGATGAACTGGCCTTCCGCGGTTACGCCGTCTTCGAGTTCGAAAACCACGCGCTCCATGAAGCCGCAGGTCGTGCCGGCCTTAATCGGCCGTTCGGTCCTGGCATGCGGCATGTCCCGTTCGGCCAGAATGGGCTCGTTGTCGACCTTGGTCGATTTGATGCCGAGACCCATTGCCCGCACCAGCGGACGCAGCGCCACTTCGAAGATCCCGCGGTGGCCGGAGGGCTTGTCATGACCGCCGGCATAGAATTCGTCCTTCGTCAGTCCGATCTGGTCGCCGTGCCCGCCGACGGAGCCGAAGGCTCCGAGGTCGCAGATGTTCTTGCCGATCAACCGATCGACACGCTGCACCGAAGCGAGAAAGGACAGCGGCTGTGCATACCAGAACGTATCCTGCACCCCGACGCTGACCAGCGTCTTGCCATTCGCCCGGAAGATCGCGTCGAGCTCACGCGCAACTGGTGTTTCGTGGTCGATATAGAACGGCTCAAAGGCGTCTTCGGCAATGGTGACGACGTCGAGCCCGGCCTTCGCCGCCCTGACTGCCGGCTCATAGAGATCGGCCAGGTGCGAGCAATGCGTCATCAGGACGATGTCGGCGCCAAACTTCTCGAAGGGAACATGCGGCTGGCAAATCTCGACGCCTGAGAGTTCCGGAGCGGAAAAATCCTTGCCCTCGATCGTCCTGACATATGCTGCCACGACCTCTACATTCTTCTCTTGGAGATAGCGGACAGTGACCCGCCCTACTGATCCCAGTCCATAGACAATCGCACGTATTGGTCGCAAGCTCACTTTGCCCTCCTTCGAGCGGGTAAATCCGGCATTCTGATCGTGATGCTAGAATTGCCCTCCCGTCGCGCCCGGTACATACCCCTGCAAGGTGAACGTACCGGGCCACTGCTGCTTCGTGATTTATCGACTACGAATGGTGGTCACGTCGGTCGGCGAGATGAAGTCCTGCGCCGTCCAGCCATTGACGTCGTATTGGTTCATGCAGGTCTCGACCAGCGAACGCATCCTGTCGAGTTCGCCACCGGATCGTGCCCCTTGCAAGACGCCAAGATGGAGTAACTCGGGCGCACCGAAGTAATTGAGTTCGTAAAGCTCGTGGCGTGCACCGAATTCGCTGCCGATCGCATCCCATAGAAGCTTCATCGTCTTCGACCGGTCATCCACCGTCAGGCCATTGGAGCCGCGCAGGTAGCGCTCTAGGTATGGACGGATCTCCGGTGTCTTGAGATCCACTGCATTGGAGTTCAGGTAGATCAGACCCGATGCGACAACCGTTTCGACAAGTTCGCGAATGCGGCTGTAGAGCTTCGGCGCCATCGCAGCGTAGGCCAAGCCGTATTCCTTGCATGGAAGCATCGATCCGCCAAAGCCGGGCTTGGCATTCTCGATCATCCCGTCACGAATGCCGGTAACCAGGTTGCGCCAGTTGATGACTTCCCCAAGTGCTGCTTCGACACCTCGGAACTTGCCAGCACCGGTGATGTCGAGCGCCTTGCTCAGCGCACCGGCGAGGAAATCCATTTTCACGCTCATTCGCGTGCTGGCTTGGAGGATAGCGCGCGCCTCCCATCCGGTCGACGACTCGAACTTATTTATTGTGTCGACATCGTAGACAATGACGTTTTCCCATGGGATCAGCGCCTTGTCGAAGATCAGGATCGCGTCGTTTTCGTCAAGGCGGCTGGAAAGCGGATAGTCGAAGGGGCTGGTGGCGACGGCCGCGTTGTATTCATAAGAGCCGCGGCACAGCAGTTTCGTGCCGGGTGTGTTGGTCGGCACGATGAAGGCAAGCGAGAATTCCTTCTTGGTGGTCGGCGCACCGAGATGCGATACGAAAAGATACTGCGTATGCGGTGCGCCGGTTGCCACGACCTTGGCGCCGCTGACGATGAGCCCCTTGTCGGTCTCTTTTTCGACATGGACGTAGACGTCGTTGACTTCATCGAACGGCCGGTGGCGATCGACCGGCGGATTGACGATGGCATGCGCCATGTGCAGCACGCCCTCCTGCGCCTTTCTGTACCAAGCACGGGCGTTGTCGGCATATTCGCCGAAAAATTCCGGGTGGGCGCCGAGCTTGGTCAGAAGCGAAGCCTTATAGTCGGGCGTACGGCCCATCCAGCCGAAGACCAGTTCCTGCCAGGCCAGTATCGCCTCACGACCCGCACGCAAATCGTCCTTGGTGTGCGGGTTCTTGAAGAAGGCATGCGTCATGCCGCCATTGCCGGTATCGGTGGGGACCAGAATGCGGCGGCCGAGCACAGGATCATGCATGGCGTCATAGAGACGGGCCAACGAACGTCCGGAATTGCGGAAAGCCGGATGGGTGGTGACATCCTTGACGCGCTCGCCATAGATCCACACCTCTCGCCCGTCCCGAAGGCTCTCAAGAAAGGCATCGCCATTCGGCGGCATAGGAATAGTCTGGTGGGTCTGCAGCATCGTCGTCGTCCTCCTCGATCGCGGCTCAAAACTTACCGTACAAACGTACAACAAGTTTATGTCGCCGATATACCCTTCGTAGGTGATAGTGCGGCATCGACCTCTCGTGTATTGCTCGTGTAATGCAGCTGGTTCGCGCGGATTGGAGCGGCGGATATACCAAGAGTGGAGAGCCGATCCGTTTGCCGCGCAAGCGTCATCGAGCTGCGTACGCATGTCCGGTAAGTATCTATTTCAGAGCAACCGAGACGAAGTCGAAGGGAGCAGACATGCAAGAGAGCCGAAGCGAAAACCTCCAAGCCGCCCGCAGCCATGCGATGCGGCAGAAAATCATCGAGGCCACGCATCAGGTGATAGGCGAAAAGGGCGTGCCAGCCGTTACCTTCCGTTCCGTCGCACAAGTCGCCGGTGTCGCGCTCGGCTCCCTCTCCTATCACTTCGCCGACAAGAACGAACTGATGCTCGCAGCGACCGAATTTTCAAAAACCAGGTTTTTGATGCGCTGCCAGGTCGCCTGGCAGGCCGCCGAGCACAATGGTGATCTGGCTGCCAGTCTCGCCGAACTGATAGAAGAACTCACGGTCCGGACGCGTGACGAGTTGGTCGTCGACTACGAGCTGTTTCTTGCAGCGTTCTACCATCCGAAATCGCGGATAGTCAGTGCGGAATGGTCACACGAGACGATCCGCGATCTGATGCGGTTCACGTCAGCCGACAAGGCCAATCTTCTGGCTTACACGTTCGAAGGCCTCTGCCTGCATGCGGCCAAGCTCGGAAAAATGTACTTTGCGGACGACGTCCTGCCGCTTTTCAGGATCGTCCTGGATCGGGCCCCATAGCGTGGTGCAGCAGGCTGCGCAAAGCCCTGCTTTTTCAGCAGACGAACAAGCAAGCGTTTGGCAGCCTTAATGTTGCGGCGGTTCTGAACGATTTCATCGAGCACGTAGCCCTCCTGATCGACGGCAGGCCAGAGCCAGTGTTTCCTGCCGGCGATGGTGATGACAACATCGTCCAGGGCCCCAAATGTCGCTTGAGCTTGGCTGCTTCCTGCGCAGATGGCGAGCATAGTCGGGCCGAACTTCCGGACCCAGCACCGGTGCTCAAACAACAAAGAACGGCAAGCTGTTTCGGTTATTCGGCGAGATAGCCGCCATCGACCGGCAGCAGCACGCCGGATACCCAGTCCGAAGCCGGGCTTGCCAGAAAGGCTGCCGGGCCGACCATCGCGTCGGGACCAACAAAACGCCGCATCGGCATTTTCGCGAGCAGTGCAATACCTGCGGATTCATCGAGCACACCATCGGCCATGTTGGTGGCGAAGCCGCCCGGTGCAATTGCGTTGACGGTGATGCCGAAGGGTGCCAGTTCGAGCGCCAGCTGGCGTGTCAGGTTGACGATGGCGCCCTTTGACGAAGCATAGGCCGAGAACGGCGCGATGCTCGTGCCGCGAACACCCCAGGTCGAGGCTGTGAAGACGATCTTTCCAGCCTGCTGTTTTTTCATGTGGATGGCAGCCTGGCGCGCGGTGAGGAAGGCGCCGTCGAGATTGACGGAATGGACCTTGCGCCATTCGGCAAAATCCAGATCCTGGATTTCCCTGGGCGTACCCGAAATGCCGGCATTGGCAAACAGGACGTCGATGCGGCCGGCAACGGCTGCTATACCGTCGATGGTGCTGACCACAGCCGCTTCCACGGCAACGTCAAGGGCGCGTGCCTCGATCATTCCGCCGGACTGTGCCTTGGTTTCCGCAAGGCCCTTCTCGTCTCGATCGAGTGCGTAGACAGATGCGCCCATGCCAGCGAGCCCGAGTGCGACACCCCGGCCGATGCCATTGCCCGCTCCTGTGACGACAATGACTTTTCCTTCAAGTGTAAATAGCGACATGATCGACCTCAGTTCCTTGCTGCGAGAATTTCTGCCTTGAGCTTGGCAACGGCTGCGTCGACGATGCCTTCCAGTTCCGGCGCCAGAATAACGTTTTCCTGTTCGGCGGCGTCGTTGCGAGCCGTAATCGCGGTCGCCGGTTCGCTGTCGCTGAGATTAAAGGCGATGTGGGGAATGAATTCGGGGATGTAGATGAAACTCCCGGGCACGATGATTGCGCATTTCTCAAGCCTTTCGCCGTAATACAAGGCGATCTGACCGGAAATTCCATAGATCGCGGTTTCGAAATCCCGGTGATAATGGGCCTTGGCGCGACCACCGGGACCGAATGCGGTGAGGTTCATCGAGATCGCCTTGGCCCCTGCGGAAGCCTTGCTGATCCCGAAGAACTGCGGCATGCCCTGGCGGGCGATCTGGGTCGCCTCGGGCTTGATGAGGACGACGTCCGGGTTACCACTCATGATGAGTTTCCTTCAAATGTTGCTTGGTTCTAGAGAGGCGGGATTGGCGCATGGTTCCAGACAAAGACCCGCCGGTCGGGCCGCAGCCCGGCGAGACAATAAGGGTCGCCGTCGACGAGTTGCTGTGCCTCACCAAGGTTGTCGGCTTCGACAATCCAGAGCGAACCACAGAAGGGGCCGCCCTCGACTGTCCTGAGGCCGCCTGCGAGGACAATCCTTGTGCTGTTGTCACGCAGGTAATCGAAATGGGCCCGGGTCAGGTCCGCATCGAGGGACGACGGGGTGAGATCGTCAAAGAACATTGCCGCGAAGCGCATTGCACTTTCCTTTTGCTTCGTTAATTAATTAACGTATTGAGGCAAAAATTATTGCCTCGCAACCTGCGTCTTGGAGAAACCGGCATTCTGCGCATAGCTTTTCATGATTGCCATCCGTTCCTCGCGGCTCATGACCTTGTCGATGTCATCGAAACCATCCGGCGCACGCTCTTCCACTGCGTCGATGACCGATTCCGGACCACCCTTGCGGTTGGAAATGACGATCGCGCTCGTGAGCGGCAGCCGTTCCGCCTCATAGGCAGCAAGGGCCGCCGGGATATCGGCTGAATTGACCAGAGTATCGGCGAGGCAACGGGCGTCGATGATCGCCTGCGAAGCGCCGTTGGCACCCATCGGATACATCGGATGGGCGGCATCGCCGAGCAGCGTAACCCGCCCCGAAGTCCATGCAGGGACCGGATCACGATCGCACATCGGGTATTCCCAGAACGTTTCGGTGGCGCCAACCAGGGCCTTGATATCGATGACGTCGCTCTGGAAGCGGTCGAGCAATGGCGTCAGTTGGGCGCGTAGCCCCTCCTGCGACCAGTTTTGCTTCGACGGAAGCGGACTGCCGTCCGGCGCCAGGCGCACGATGGCCGCCCAGTTCATCAGCTTGCGCCCCGCCTCGCTGGCTTGGGCAATCGGATAGACGACGAACTTCGTGTCTACGCCGCCGAGGATCATCACGGACGCGCCATCATGGAAGTCCGGCCACTCGACTGCACCGCGCCAGAGCATTAGCCCGCTCCAGCGTGGCGCCCCCTGCTCCGGATAAAACTGACTGCGGACGACGGAATGGATGCCGTCGGCACCGATCAGGAGATCACCCCGTGCCGTGGTCCGCTTACCGTCCTTGTCGGCAAACGTTGCTTCAACGCCGTTGTTGTCCTGGGTGAACTCCACCAGCCGCCGATCGAGATGAATAGCCGAAGCGGGGAAGCGTTCGCGCATCGCCGTATAGAGAACGCCCTGCAATCTGCCACGATGGACGAAATACTGGGGAATGTCATAGCCTGCGGCAAGCCCGCGCGGTTCGTCCCACACCGGCTGGCCGCGCCGTGTGTAGAAATAGAGATGCTTGCTGTTGATCGCACGAGCTTCCATCGCGTCGAGCAAGCCGATGCTGGCCAACTGTTTGACGGAATGAGTCTGCAGGGTGATGCCGACCCCGAGTTCCTTGAGTTCCTCGGCCTGCTCGAACACTTCGCATTCGATGCCGCGCTGGTGAAGCATCAGTGCGGCCGTGATGCCGCCGATGCCACCTCCGACGATAATTGCCTTCATGGTATCCACCTCACTATTAGGGTATCAGCCTTGCTGTTGGATTGCGCGCTCGGAGAGACGATCGAACGTCACCTGCACCGCGGCAAGCGCATCCGGATACATCTCGATCCGCGACGTATCGGTGATCGTACCAATGTTGGTGGCGACCGCATCGGCAGTGATTTCGGCCGGATTGTCTATGTCGATGCCCAATGTCTCGATCGTCTTGGCAATGCAGAAGTGCCCGCCGCCGGCAATCAGCACTTCTCCATTCAGATTGCACTCCCGGCTGGCAAGAAAGGTCACGCCCGCCGAGACGTGTGCAGGCGACAGCTCCTCAGCGAGCTCTTTCGGGAAAAGGTCGACCACCATGCGGGTAAACGCGAAAGGCGAGATACAGTTGACGCGAATGCCACTCTTTTCAGCATCAAGTTTCATACCGTGCATCAGCCCCATGATGCCCGCCTTGGCCGCACCATAGGCGACCGCATCCACCTGGCCGTAGAAGCCCACCTGGCTGGTGGTGAACACGACACGACCATAACCCTTTTCGACCATATGCGGCCAGCAGGCACGGGTGACGTTGAAAGAACCGCCGAGATGGATGTCCAGCAGCGAGTCATAATCTGCTCGTGAGGTTTCATGGAAATGCAGAAAGCGCTGGTTGCCGGCATTGTTGACCAGGATATCGATCCGGCCGTAGGTATCCATCACCTTCTTCGCCAGCGCTTCGGCCTCGGCCGGGTCGGAAACATCGGTGGCGTCCGCCATGGCCTTGCCGCCAAAAGCGACAATCTCATCAACGACGACCTGGGCGACCGCGCTGTCGCGACCTTCGCCGGCCACCGTCTGCGTGCCCACGTCGCTGACCACCACCACGCCCCCCCGACGGGCGAGATCGAGAGCGTGCGAACGCCCCATGCCGCGTCCCGCGCCGGTAACGATTGCGACCTGACCATCAAAACGGATCATTTGCTGAACTCCCATACTACATTCAGTTCCCGTTCTTCCTGCGGAAGAACTCGATTGCTTCGCGGCCACCGGTGATACCCTGCGGTCGGAAGAGAATGATCAGCAGCATCACTGCTGCAAGTGCGACGTCGCCCAGGCCTGATGCCGCAGCCAGCGTCAAGCCTGTGCCCGGCAGCGGAATACCGACTTCCAGCAGGCGCAGGATCTCCGTAAGCAGCGAAATTAGAACAGTGCCCGCCACCGCACCCGTCAGGCTGCGCATGCCTCCGACGACAAGCATCGAGATGAAGAGGAACGTCGGGTCGAAATAGAAATTCTCGACGCGAAGCGTGCCGAGAAAATGACCGAACAAAGCCCCGCCGACACCGGCCACGAAGGCTCCCAGAACGAATGCGATCAGCCGTTCGCGAACAATGTGGATGCCGCTGGCGCGCGCCGCAACCTCATCCTCGCGAGACGCACGAAGTGCAATTGCAAAGCGCGTTTCCTGGTAGATGAAGGCGATTGTGATGGCCGCAATGGCCCAAAGTCCCGACGTCCACAGGCCGACATAGGCCTTCAGTCCCATTAGCGATTGCTGTCCACCGGTGACGGAATTCCAATTGCCCAGCACGATGTAGCAGATGATCAGCAACGATAGCGTGGCAATGCCCGCCCCGATTCCGGACAAGCGCATGAGCGGCCACCCGACCACGAGCGCCACCAGCGCGGCCATGCCGCCGGCAGCAAATGCGCCGGCAAGAGGCGAGATCTCCGCTGCGGCCAGCCAAGCGGGCAAGTCGGGCAGAAACGTCGCTTTCATCCCCGGCATCATCGTCAACAGAGCCGATGTGTAGGCGCCGATGGCCATGAAGCCGACGCTGGAGAAATTCAGCACGCCGGAATTGCCCATGAAGATGTAGAGCCCGACCACCGCCACGAGATTGACCAGGCAGAAGATGACCCGGCGCTGCAGAACGATATCGCCGAGATGGGCGGCGAGCACGATGAGCAAAACCGCACCGGCAAGGATGAACAGGGTGGCGGACCGGCCAATAATGTCGCGCAGCATGGTGTGGCTTCCCGAACCGGTTGGAGCAGCCTCGGCGATCGAGGAGGTTACTATGGTCATCAGACGCGCTCCTTCAATCCCCGGGCAGGGAACAAGCCCTGCGGCCGCGCAAGCAGAACGAGGATAACGGCCGTAAACAGGAAGGCCTCTCGAAAGGGCCTGAGATCGGGCGGCAGGAAAGCCTGCAGCAAAGTCGAGATGATGCCCACGAGAAAGCCGCCCGCCGCAGCGCCAGGAAGATTTCCGAGCCCACCGATGACGGTTGCCACGAAGGCAATAATCACCAGTTGCAGGCCAAAGCGGGGCTGCACGAAGCCGGTCTGGGCGGCAAACAGCAGCGCCACCACCGCCGCGAGAAATCCGCTCAGGCCAAAAGCGATGGCGATCACCGTGTTGGCACGCACCCCGACCAGCCGCGACATCGTGAAGTTATCCGCCGCCGCACGCATCTGCAGGCCGAAGCGGGTCTTCTTGAGAAAGAAGGTCAAGCCCATCAACAGAACCGCGCAGACCACGATCGTTGCCAGTTTCAGCGCGCTGATCTGGACGCCACCGAACGAGATCGGCCCGCTCAGCATCGGCAGGGGGTCGAGCGTCTTGACGCGCGAACCGACGGAAAAGACCAGAAGCTTTTGCAGGAACATGCTGACGGCGAAAGAGGCAATCAACATGGTGGCGGCGTCGGCATTGCGCAGCGGCCGGAAAGCGATGCGCTCGGTCAGGATCGCCAGTAGCACCGCTCCGACGATCGAAATCGTCAGGGCAACGACAAGCGGCTGGCCTGAAAAGGCAAACAGCAGATAGGCCGCGATGGTGACGAATTCGGCATGGGCGAAATTGGCGAGCCGCATGACGCTGAAGATAAGTCCGATGCCAAGCGCGGTTAGCGCATAAAGCCCGCCCACACTGAGTGCATCGACAAGGATCTGGATGAGATCGACCATCACGGGTCCTTCCGTTTCGAGAGACCGAAATAGGCGGCCTCGAAATCGTTATGGTTTTCCAGTTCCGACGAAGGCCCGCTGAGGCGCACGACACCGCCGTTCAACACATAGGTCCGGTCGGCGGCCTTCAGTGCACGTCCAGCATTCTGTTCGACGACGAGCACGGTCACTCCCCGTCCTCGGATCTCTTCGATGATCTCGTAGATGCGGTCGGTGATCTTTGGGGCGAGCCCGAGCGAGGGCTCGTCGAGCATCAGCAGCTTGGGGTTCGAGAGCAGTGCCCGCGCAATCACCAGCATCTGCTGCTCACCGCCGGACAGCCTGCCAGCCGCCTCGTGACGGCGCTCCGACAGGATCGGAAATATTTCGAAGTAGGACTGGATGTCCGCATCGATTTCGGCCGCGGAACTGCGGATCGTTGCGCCGAGCTTCAGGTTCTCGAGCACAGTGAGGCCGGAAAATACATGCCGCCCCTCAGGCACCAGCGCAATACCACGACGTACGGTGCGTTCCAGGGGCTGGCCAATGGTATTCTCTCCATCGAAGTCAATCCTGCCGCCTGCGGGCTTGACGATACCGGCAATGGCGCCGAGCAGCGACGACTTTCCCGCGCCGTTTGGGCCGACAATGGCGACAACTTCGCCCTGGCCGACATCGATCGATGCTCCGTTCAGGGCGTTGATCTGCCCGTAACGAACCTTGAGGTCTTCGACGGCGAGCAATCTGCGTGCCGCCGATGCGATCTCTTCGATTGGAGTTGTGGCAAAGGCGGTCATGCTGCCTCCGACCCGAGATAGGCGGACTTGAAGTGCTGGTTGGCAACCACTTCGTCGGGCGTGCCGGTGGCTATGGTTTTGCCGCTGGCCATGACATGCAGCCTTTCGCAGGTGTTCATTACCAGTGCCATATTGTGCTCGATCAGCAGAACGCCACAGGAAAAGTCTCGGCGGATCTGCTGAATCAATCGGCTGAGGTCTTCAGCCTCGCCGATGTTCATGCCGGCCGCCGGTTCGTCCAGCAGCAGGAATTTCGGTGACAAAGCCAGCGCCCGGGCGATGCCGACACGGCGTTCGTCGCCATAATTGAGCGCACCGCCGGCCAGGCCGGCCTTGCCGCCGATGCCCATATAGTCAAGCAACTCGGCGGCACGCCGCCGGGCCGAAAGCCTGGAAATACTCAAGCTTGATAGCGCCGCCTCGATATTTTCGCTGACAGTCAGGCCGCGAAACAGCCTGACCGCTTGGAAGGTACGCACCACGCCGTTGCGGGCGAACCAGGGCTCGCTGCGGCCTTGCGTGCCGGCACCATCGATCGCGACCTTGCCGATATGCGGACGCTGGAAGCCGCTCAGCACATTGACCATCGTGGTCTTGCCGGCTCCATTGGGTCCGATCAGTCCGAGGATCTCGCCGCGCCCGAGGGCGACAGAGACACTCTCGATCGCCTTGACGCCCGCAAACCTCACCGTAATGTCCGATGCACAGAGTTCCATATCCTCACCCGCCTAAACGTTGTCAGTCGAGATGAACCGTCTTCGCGCTGATCTTGGTCACGAAGCTGAACTTGCCATCCTGGCTCTGCACGATCGTCATCGGACGCGTCGTCTGAATGTGCAGTTCCGGCGTGAACGTGGTCGGACCGACCACAAGCGCCTCGTCCTTGAAGCTGTCGAGCACCGGGCCGACCTTGTCAGCATCGAAGGAGCCTGCCTTCTCCGCAGCCTTGGCCCAGGCCTGGATCATCGAATAGCCGCGCAGCGAATAGGATGCATCCGAACGCTGGCCGTATTCCACCTCGTAGCGCTTGAAGAAATCGGCCATCTCCGCGTCGGTGTCGTCACTATAGAAGGAGCCGAAATTGAGCGCGTAGAAATTGCTGAGGCCGGGAACCGTGCCTGCCCAGTAATCGCCATCCATGGATTCGCCGGTCATGACAGGCTGGTCCAGGCCGGCCGCCCGCAACTGGCGGATCGCGCTCGGGCCGCCGGGAGCATAGGAGCACAGCATGATGACATCAGGCTTGGTTGCCAGGCCGTTGATACGGCTGACCTGTGCTGCGATGCTCGGATCGCTATTGAGAAAAGTGTCGTCACCGACCAGCGATGCGTCACCGCCCAGTTCCTTCCAGCGCTTGCCGAAGCTGCCGCAAAGCGATTTGGTGTAGGCGATGGTGTTGTCGAGCAGGATATAGGCCGTCTTCCAGCCCTTGGTTTCATAGGCCCACTCGGCGAGCATCGCGCCCTGTGCCTGTGAAGCCGTCGATATCGAGTACGCATAGGGACCGATGCCCGTGGCACCGAATTTCGGGTCAGATGCGCCGGAGAACGAAATCACGTTGTTCTGTTGGGCGACGAAGGCACCCGGTGCGCCGAAATCGAAATCGCTCGGAAACAATATCGCCTTGGCGCCCTTGCCGATCACGTCAAGTGCCCCGTCCGCACCGAGCGGCGGCTCGGACTTGTTGTCGAATTTGGCGACTTCGATCTGGCTTCCGAGGACACCGCCTTTGGCGTTGATTTCCTTGATCGCGAGCATGGCGCCATTGATTGTGCTGGCGTCGATCGGCTGGAACCAGCCGCTATAGGACATGACGATTCCGATCTTGACCGGCTCAGCTGACTGGGCCTGAACGGCACCGAGAGAAATGCTTGCAGCTAGCGCTGCCGCTACGCGGGCTATGGATTTCATATCTTTGGTTCCCCAGTTTTAAAGGTCGCGATGATCCCGAAGCAACGTTGGTTCGACGTCGTTCTGGTCCAAAAAGAGTGTCGTTCGTTTTCCCTTTTTAATTCATTACTTCACGAACGATTTAGAGCGTAGCTCAACTCCGAATCCAACGCAATATGCCGCGAGCGATTTTTGTTTAGGTTTAAAACGTCTGGATAATCAGTGCACTAGCGTGATCCATCGGACCACCTTTCGGGCAGCCTGGCGGTGCCCACTCGAGGGCTTTGAAGGCATGCAGGCTGCGCTCAGGACGCAGGCCGGCTCAGCTGGGCGACGATGGACTCGACATCAGCGACATCGGCGACGAGCCGCATGATTTCGAGCGATGCTTGATGCAGTTCGGAATTCGCCGACGAACAGGCGTCGGCGGCGACGATTACTTCATAACCCACGTCGGCGGCGCAGGCGACGGTGGTGATCACGACGGAATTCGTGGCAATGCCGGCAATGATAAGGCGCTCTGCCTTGAGCACGCGAAGCACGTCCTCAAGCTCGGAACCATAGAACGCATTCACGCGCGTATGCTTCACGACATGCTCTCCCTCGATCGGTCCGAGCCCCTCATGGAACTCGGCCCCCCAACTGCCATCCACCATCGCCTTGCCGGCGACGACATTGCGAAAGATCGTGCAATTCTGGATGACATCGGCGTGATCGGGGCGAAAGGCAATCCGCACCGAGACGACGGGGATGCCGCTGGCGCGCGCAAAGGCGAGAAGCCTTCCGGCGCGCGCCTTTACCGCATCGCGGTTTTGCGCATCTTCGGCCATTCCGACCTTGATCCTGCCGCCGGCATGCAGGACTTCATTCTGGTAGTGGAGCGCAACGAAAACCGTCTTCATGGCTTGCCTATTGCTGCTGGTCGGCAAAATAGCGGATGGCGAAATCGATCCATTCAGGGAAGTGCCAGTCCGGATGAGCGGCTCGAACGGCTGGAGCAATGGCTCGAATCATATCGTCGACAGCAAGCTGTTGCTGCTGCGCCTGCCCAACCCGGCTATCGATGTCCAGAATATAGTCGCGGACATCGCGGAGGATCTCCGCTCCGCCCAGATCGCCATGTCCGGGCACGACGATCTTCGGCGCGAGCGCCAGGCAGCCATTGAGTACCTTGACCCAGTTCGTTGCATCGATATCGGCATCCTCGGGCGGGAACCAAGGGAAGATCGGGAATGTCTTTTCCTCCGCCAGATCCCCGGTGAACAGCACGCCCTCATCGGGCAGATACACAATCTGGTCGCCATTGGTGTGCGCCCTGCCCCACGTCCTGAGTACAACCTTGCGGCCGCCAAGGTCGAGCTCGTGACGTGGACCTTCATACACGTCGTCGGCTGCAACAAGTTGCGTATTCTCGAGTGCAGCAGCAACCGCTGCCCCCATGCCGCGGAACATGCCAAGGTAAGCTTCGCCCTTTGCAGCAAGATCGTCGACCTGCGAACGATTGTAGAGGATGCGCGCATTGCCCTTGAAGGCGTCTGCACCGTAACCGTGCTCGGGATGGAAATGGGTGATCGTCAACCAGATCGGTCGATCTCCAGCAATCTTGCGAGCAGCCTCCAGGACTGTGCGGCCATTGGCATTTCCCATGCCGGTATCGATGACGAGAACGGCGTCCGTACCCTCGACGATACCAATATTCGGCACCAACGGCACGCGATGGTCCGGAATTACCCAGACTCCCCGGGCTATTGTGCGGATAGTAGCAGCATCAACCCTCGGTGAAGGCCCCAGATCACGCTCAGTCATATGCAGGTGCTTCCCTCTTGTCCGGACGACAGCACTGAGCTCCCAGGCTGCAGGCCCATATTCATTCGTTAATTTATTAATAGAACGATTTACTTTATAGGTTCAAGCATTAAAATGAAGGTTCACAATTCCCATAGATGGGGCTGGCAACGGGCTCCGGCGGGCTTGGGACTGCTTGATTAGACGAGCATTTGCAGATACGCACCACAACGTCCGTTTGAAATACTGCGCAGAAAAGCGATGCAATGACAGATCAAGAGAAGCCTTCAATTCTGCCCATGTCGCGAAGCTTCGGCAACAGCCTTCGGCATGTGAACCGTTTGATTCAGCGAGATCTCGGCGTCCGCACGGCACCACTTGGACTGGCACTTGGCCAATGGTACGCCCTGCGCACGCTCTGGAACGAAGACGGACTGACGCAGATCGAGCTTGCGCAGAAATCCGGCATTGCCGGCCCAGCGATGGTGCTCGCAGTCCGCAGCCTGCTGGCGACGGGCCTGGTCAGCCGCCGCCGGCCACCCAATGACAAACGCAAATACGTCATTTCACTGACAGAAAAAGGCAGGCAGCTGGAAGAAGCAGCCCTGCGCGCGGCAATGGCGGCGAATGACGTGGCACTCGAGGGAATTCCAAAGGCCGACATAGACATCTGCATGCGGGTGCTCGAGGCAGCCAGACAGAACCTGCTGAAAACTGGCATGAACTTGGAGAACCAAGGCGAAATCGACGCCCTTATCGAGTAAGCAGCATTTCGATCCTGTTCATTGACAAGGGCTTGTCACGTTGTGTGACACTGGTCGGAGGAATGCGATTGTGGCAGAGCCTAGGCGAGTGAACCAGCCACGGCCTTCCATTCGGCCATGGCATTAACCTGTTTGCATTGGGAAAGCCTGGACGTGGATTTCACCATCGCTGGTCTGATGAATGGCATATTCGGCACCGCGAAATTCATGGATGAGCAGCGCCGGGGGTGGTCAATCCAGGTCTGATGCGAAGATTCAGGCAAACCGAACCGCCTCTCTACCCAGAGTTTGTGCGCTCTCGCTGGTGGAAGCATTTCTGGGTAATGCGCGTCTCGTCCTCATGTTTCAGCAAGGTCAGCACGTCGGTGTAATCGAACCGACCGTAGGATGTCCTGACGATGACGACGGCGACGTTGCCTGCCAGGTTCAGCGATACGACCTCATAGTTTGGAGACCCTGTTCCCGCCCGTTCCGGCGTACAGATGGCATTGATCCAGCGGTCACGCGGGACACAGATTGAAACGCCCTCGTCGATCCCGACGATGTGCGCTGTTTCAGCAAACAGCTTCGTCAGCTTGTCCTGATCCTGCACGGCAACACCGAGGACATAGTCCTCGGTGGCCTTGAGCGCTTCCTCGGCGCGGATGAATTCGCTTTGAGCGATACTCACTTGATGATGCCGATCTTTTTGCGGTCGATCGAGATGATGACCGCAGCGATGAGAACCATCCCCTTGATGATCAGCTGCGAGTAGGAGGACACACCCGCCAGGTTGAGGCCGTTCGACAGGATCGCGATGATCAGCGCGCCGACGATGGTTCCTGCAACACCACCCATGCCGCCGGTCAGCGGCGTTCCACCGATGACGACGGCCGCGATGACGTCGAGTTCCAGACCCGATCCGGCGGTCGGGCTGCCGGCGCCCATGCGTGACGCCAGCACGATACCGGCAAGTCCGGAATAGAGACCGGCAAGCGCAAAGGTGACGATCTTGATGCGATTGACCTTGATACCCGAGCGCTGGGCAACCACCTCGCCGCCGCCAACCGCGACGATGCTGCGGCCGAGAACGGTGTGGTGCTGAACGAAATAGGCGATGGCGAAGGCCGCAAGCGCGATGAGAACGATTGCCGGAACGCCGGCGATCGAGCCGGAGCCGATCCACCGCATGGCTTCATCGCGGATCATGATCGGCCGTCCCTGGGTGATATGCAGCATCAGGCCGTGGCCGGCGACCATCAGGCCGAGGGTGGCGATGAAGGATGGCACCTTGAGGTTCGCATGAATGGCGCCGACTGCCGCGCCGAGTGCGATACCGAGCGCGAGGCCGGCTGGCACGGCGACAATGCCGAGGCCCTGCATGAAATAGGCAACAACCACTGCCGACAACCCGACAACGGCGCCGACCGACAGATCGATGGAGGCCATGAGGATGACGAAGGTGGCGCCCATCGCCGCGATCGACAGCACGGCGGTCTGCCGCAGAACCGTCTCCAGATTACGTGCCGAGAAGAACTGGTCGGAGAAGATCGCAAAGCCGATGCAGACGATAACAAGCACAAGCAATGGAAAATAGGTTCGCAGGCTCTCGATAGACAATGCCGTGGGTGCGGCTCCGGATGTTGTGGTGTTTTGGCTCATGATGCCGCCCCCTCAAAGCATTGCATTAATTAGATTGGTCTCTGTGATGGCATCGCCCTCGAACACACCCGATGCACGGCCGTGGCGAATGGTAATGACGGTGTCGCTCAAGCGAATGACTTCGGCCATGTCTTCCGATGCCAGCAGAATGGCGAGGTTCTTTTCGGCGCTCAGCTTGAGCATCAGGTCGTAGATCTCGAACTTGACGCCAATGTCGACGCCACGGGTCGGGTTGTTCAGGAGCATCAGCCGCGGGTCGGTCAGGAACCACTTGGCAAGCAGCACCTTCTGCTTGTTGCCGCCGCTCAGCGAACGGACGAGATCGGCTGAACTGCGCGCCTTGATGCGGAACATGTCCATGCCGAGATTGGCCTGAGCAGCCTCACGTCCGCCATCGACGAGCGGCCCGCGGGCGTTCTTCGGCAGGCCCGCAAGGCCGATGTTGAAACGGATGGGCTGCGTGTCGATAAGGCCTTCGACAGCGCGTTCCTTCGGCACCATGGCGATACCGGCGGCAATAGCTTCGGCAATGGATGTGCCGGAGAAAGCCTTGCCTTCAAGCAGGATTTCACCTGATGTCACGGCGCGCGCACCAAACAGCGCTTCCAAAATCTCGTCGGCACCCGAGCCCGCAAGACCCGCCAACGTGACGATCTGGCCCTTGCGGACGGACAGCGAGACATCGCTGAAGCCGGGACCGGAAAGCCCCTTGACCTCAAGCATTTGCGATGACGAAACGTGGCGCGCAGGGCGCTTCCAGTCGGCGAGGTCGCGGCCGACCATCAGCGCCGAGAGCTGGTCTTCGTCAAGTTCGGAGGCTGGCCGGGTAGCGACCCATGCCCCGTCCTTCATGATTTCGATCGTCGTGCAGCTGCGGAAGATTTCCTGCAGCCGGTGCGACACATAGATGATGCCGACGCCCTGTGCGCGCAGTTCGTCCATCAGTCGATGCAGCGTTTCGGCATCGTCGTGGTCGAGCGAAGCGGTGATCTCGTCAAGCAGCAGCACTTTTGGGTTGGTTGACAGTGCGCGTGCCAGCTCGATCATTTTCTGGGTCGAAGGCGAAAGGCGACGCATCTCGGCACGCGGATCGGCATTGATGCCGAGGCGCTTGAGAAGTGCAGTCGCGGCCGCATAGAGCTTGTGCCAGTCGACCTTGCCGAAGCGGCTGAATTCTTCCATCCGCCCGAGAAACATGTTTTCCGCCACCGAGATGTTCGGCAGGATGTTGAATTCCTGATGTACCATAGACACGCCGCTGGCGACGGCCTGGCTTGCCGTAACCGGCCGGTATTCGGTTCCGCCTACGGTCATCCGGCCGGCATCGGGGATAACCTCGCCAGCCAGGATCTTGAAGATGGTCGATTTGCCCGCGCCATTTTCTCCGCAAAGCGCAAGTGCCTCACCGGCATGGAGATAGAGGTTGAGTTCCTTGACCGCTTGAACCGGACCGTAACTCTTCTGCAATCCTTCGGCAGCCAGTAGGACTGGCTGCCGTGGTTTGCCTGAACGGTCGTCGGCCCTGGTCAGCGTCGCTGTGTCAGCTAACATGTCTGGGCAATTCCGTATCGATTAGGGAGTAATGACTTTGAACACATCCGCATGATTGACGGACGCGTTCGTGGTCTTGCTGATGGCAGCCCAGTCGACGAGAGACTTGCCGGCGGCCAGCGGATCGATGATCTTGGAGCGATAGCCCGGAATGCCGTCCTTGGTGAGGTAGTAAAGGCTCATCTCGTAGACCGGCTTGTCGGTCGGATGACCATTCAGGTGGTCGTGAATGATCGTCACACCGTATCCGCCCATCACCCAATGGCCGCCGGCCAGCATCGAAAGCTTGCCTTCGTCCAGGGCGCCGATCGCGGCTTCGGTAATGTCGATGCCGGCGAGCTTCATCTGGCCGGCGCGGCCGGCATTCTCGATTGAGACCACTGCACCGAGCAGCGGATCCGAACCCGCACCCCAGACGCCGTCGATATTGTCGAAGCGGGTGAGAAAGTCCTCCATGACCGTCTGGCCTTTTGCCAGCGTCCAGTCGGTGTACTGAACGTCGAGCAGCTTGACGTCGCTGTGCTCGGCAACGGCCTTCTTCATGCCGTCGTTGCGCGCTTCGGAGGTGGAGATGCCGGGGACGCCGCCGATGGAAACGAGGTTCTTGACACCATCCTTCTCGATCAGGTGTTTGGCGACATTGTAGCCAGCGGTCTCGTCATCAAGCTTGATGAACGCGAGATAGTTTGGCTTGGAGCCGACTTCGACGCCCGGATAGGTGTCCGTGACCACGACGGGCACGCCAGCCTTGTCGAGCAGGTCGATCGCCTGGATGCCGAGCGGTTCGCTGAGCGGGGTCAGGATGACACCCTTGACGCCCGCATTGATCAGCGTTTCGATGTCGGAAAGCTGCTTGTCTTCACGCGATTGGGCGTCGGTGACAACGAGTTCGTAGCCATATGCCTCTGCGGCGCTCTTGGCGAAATTGACGTAATCGACCCAGAACGCATCGTTGAGCGTGGTCATCGGCATGCCGATCTTCGGGCGATCGGCGGCTTCTGCGGTGAACGCAGCCAGGGTGCCAAGCACCAGGGCGGCAGCAAACTTCAATTTTTTCATTGTGTTCCCCTTTTCAGTTGTTTCGAAGTTAAAGCTCGATCCGGCGGCCCTCTGTCGCCGATTGGTAAACTGCCTCGACGATCTCGACGATCCTGCGCGCCTCGCGACCATCGACCGCAAGTGGTGCCTTGCCGTTGACGGCGTCGATGAAGTTGGCAACGGCGAAACCGACTGTGTCAGGCCATTCTGCCTTTGCGACCTCGACGCTCTGCCAGCTGCCGTCAGACCACTTGAGGAGATGCGGCTCGTCGGTGAATTTCTCGAAATGGGCTTCCAGACCCGGAATGCGGATGAGCGCATCGCGGGTTACCGCTTCGATCTGGTCGTCGAAGGCGCCCTTCGGTGCATGATAGCCAGCTTCGATGACCGCCCGGCCGCCGTCGCGGAATTCGAGTGTCACGATGCCGACATCTTCGCCGACACCGCGCGGATCGGCTGTGTCCAGCATGGCGGTCACGGCCTTGACCTCGCCCATGATCGAGCGCGCCACATAAAAGCGGTGGAAGCCGGCATCGAACAACAGGCCGCCGCCGGTCAGGTCAGGGTCGGCACGCCAGCCGCCTAGCTTGCCGCCGATGGCCAGCCGAAGCCTGAGGAGCGTCGGACGGGCAATGCGTCCAGCGGCGATTTCCTCGCGCAGCCAGCGGTGCGGTGGGTAGAACAGCTGGTTGTGGCTCGCGCCGAAGATCTTGCCGGTCTTGTCGGCAAGAGCGATGAGCGCATCGCATTCGACAGTCGTGACCGTAACCGGCTTTTCCACGAACACGTGCTTGCCGGCTTCCAGCGCCTTCAGGCAAAGCCCGGCATGGAATTTGTGCGGCACGCAGATGACGACGGCCTCGACGTCCGCATCGGCAATCAGTGCCTCAGCAGTGGCATAACCGCGTGCGCCGGTGGCTTCGGAGGTCTTGCTGACCAGTTCGGGATTGAAATCCGCGACCGCAAACAGTTTTGCGCCGCTGGCTGCCAGCACGCCGTTGACCTGGTGGCGGCCGACTTCGCCGAGACCGATCACGCCAACCTTCAATTCTTTCGTCATTTACGCAAACCTTCCGGCATGAATTCTTCGATGGCACGCAGTTGCTGCATGCTCAGTTCCGACGCCCTGATCGGGTCGCCTTTCAAAATTGTTCGGTAGTATTGGTAGGCTTCGAACTCGACCGACATGAAGCCGCGGTATCCGGCCTTGTCGAGCGCCGCAAACATCGAACCCCAGTTGACCAGCCCCTCTCCGATGAGGGGGAAGATGAATTCCCGTCCCTCACGTCCGGGCATTCCGGCGACGTCCTTGATATGGACATGGCGGATATAGGGCGCCAGTTCGCCGATGATCCAGCCCATGTCATCTCGCGCCAGCGCAAAATGGCTGGGATCGAAATTGATCGCGAAGGCCGGATGGTTTGCGAACCGGCGCAGCAAGACGCCGGTGCTGTGGAAATCATGAGCCAGCGTTCCCCAGCAGGGTTCGAGCGCCGCCTGCGATCCAACCGCCGCAAGGCCGTCGAGCAGTCGCTCATAGGCATCGAGCATGATAATCCAGGCACGGCCTTCGGTGAGAGCGGAGCCGACATCGACATGGCCCGCTTCCCAGCGGTTAGGGCCTGTCAGGACGTTGACGAGGTTGACCCCCGATGCGGCAGCCGCCGCAGCGGTGCGCACGGTCAGTTCGACGCGGGCTTTGAGTTCGTCCGCATCGAGGCACACCAGATCCTGCTGCACGGCGATCTCGGAAACCTCGAGCCCCTTGTTCCGGCTCATCGAGATGACGCCGGCGAGTTCGGCCTCGTTCATTCGACGCGGGTCGAAATGGGCAAGCGTCCATTCGACCGCGCCATAACCCTGCGCGGCCAGCGTTTCGGCCACCTTTTCAGCCCGCCAGCTCTCGTAATCGAGGCAGGCGAGGAAACCCCAGCGTTTGAAATCGTTCCCTTGGGTGCTCATCAGTGCTTTGTCTCCAGGCGGGACTGGGCGGCGGCGATGGAACGCTCGAACCGGTCGAGCATTTCGTCGGCCTCGGCGCGGGTGGTGTTAACAGCAGGCTTGAGCTTGAGGACGTTGCCGAAATCGCCGAACACCGGACCGCTCTTGCCGATCAGCAGGCGTTCGACTTCCAGCGCATGCTTCCAGACAAAGCCGGTCAACTCGTCAGCCGGCTCCTTGGAATCGCGGTCGAGAACGAGTTCCACACCGATCATCAGGCCGAGACCGCGCACGTCGCCGATGATCGAATAGCGATCCTTCATCTCGTTGAGACGGCCCATGATGTGCGCACCGATCTCGCGGGAGTTACGGCCGAGGTCTTCTTCTTCCATGACTTCGAGCATTGCATGGCTACCGGCGCAAACTGCCGGCGTGGCCATCAGGGTGAAACCGGCTTCCCAGCCGCGCAGCGAAGTGAAGCCTTCAGCGGCCACTACACCCGACAGCGGCATGCCGGCGCCAAATGCCTTGCCCATGATGATCAGGTCCGGCTCGACTCCGAGGACGTTCGAAGCAAAGACATCGCCACAGCGGCAGAATGCGGTCTGCACTTCATCGGCGATCAGCGCCACGCCATTGCGGGTGCAGATGTCGCGGACGGCTTCGATATAGCCGTCCGGCATCGGGATCATGCCGCCGTTGGACTGGAACAGTTCGATGATGACGCCGGCCACCTTGGCATCCGGCTGATGCTTGATCGCGGTTTCCATGAAGCGCGCGCACAGCATGTCACAGGAGCCGGGCTTCAGGTCGAACGGACAACGGTAGCAATTGTAGTTCGGAACGCGGGTCTGGCGCGTCAGGTAGCGGTCCAGCCCTTCCTTCGAGCCTTCCAGCATCTTGGGGTAGGAATAGCTCAGCGCCAGAGTGCTGAAGGTGGTGCCGTGAAAGGCGCTGTAGAGCGACACGAACTCGGTGCCGCCCGTCGCGCGCATCGCAAGATGCATGGCGCCTTCGACGGCGTCGGCGCCGCTCAGCGCAAACAGCACGCTGCGCATGTTCTTGGGGGCATGCGAAAGCACCTTCTCGGCCAGTTTCGTGCGCTGCTCGTTTTCGAATACGGGGGTGACATATTCGATCTGGTCGAGCTGCGACTTGATCGCTTCGATGACCTTCGGGTGGCGGTAGCCCAAATTGACCACCCACTCGCCGGAAACCGCGTCGAGATACTCGGTGCCTTCCTCGTCCCAGAAGCGCACGCCTTCGCCGCGAACGATGCGCAGGTCATAATGGCCCATCGGTTTGATGACGGAGGAAATGGTCGGCGATTTGGTGATCGGATTGTCTATTGCGTCGGACATGACTGTTCTCATTCAAAATTCAGATTTGGTCGGGAACGGAAGATCAGAGATAATGCCGTTGCAGTGCGTCGCGGCGGGTCTCGTATTTGCTTCTCAGCTCTTGCGCGGCGGTGTCCGCAGCCACTTCCGGCGGGGCGATGTCCCAGAAGCTGTGCTTGGTGCCCACAGACATCTTGCGTGGGTCGACTTCGATGACCACGACGTTCAGGCCCGGATCGGCATCGGCAGCTGTGAGGGCGGCTTCCAGTTCCTCCGGCGTTGCCGCGCTGTGGACGCGGGCGCCAAGGCTGGCAGCGTTTTTGGCGATATCGATATCCATGTACGCGCCGTTCAGCTGCCCGGCATTGTCGCGACCACGGAATTCGGTGGAGAAGCTTGACCCGGTCGTCAGCTCCTGCAGGTCGCGGATGATCTGGTAGCCGTGGTTGACGAAGACGCAGACGGTCAACTTCAGGCGCTCGCGTGCCGCCACCAGCAGATCGCTCGGGTTCATCAGGTAGGTGCCGTCGCCGATGACGACATAGACGTTCTTTTCGCCACCCTGCACCAGGCCGATACCGGCCGGGATCTCATAGGTCATGCAGGAGAAGCCGAACTCCAGGTGAATGCGCTTGTTTTCGCGCGTGTCCCATAGCTTGGCGACGTCGCCGGGCAGGCTGCCGGCTGCTCCGATCACATAGGAATCCGGACGTGCGGCGCGATTGACGATCGCCAGTGCCTGGGACTGCGTCATCATTTCCTTGGGCGTTGCCACCAGGGTCGGGGCGGCAAGCGAGGTCCAGCTTTCTGCGGCGTTTCGCATCTCGGAACGCCAATTGGACTGCCGCTCCACGCCAGCTGCGGCGGCAGCCTGGGAAAGTGCCTCGAGGCCGGCGCGGGCATCGGCGACGATGGGCTCGGCACCCAGCTTGGTCGTGTCGCGGCCAGTGATGTTGATGCTGGCGAACTTGACGTCAGGGTTCTGGAACAGGGTCTGCGAGCAGGTGACCACATCGGTCAGGCGCGTGCCGACAGCGAGCACCAGATCTGCCTTGGTGGCCAATTCGTTGGCAGCCAGATTTCCGGCGATGCCGACCGCGCCGAGGGCGTATTCGGATTCGCCCGGCATGGTGCTGCGTCCGGCAACCGTCTCAACGACCGGAATGCCGAAACGCTCGGCAAAAGCCAGCATTTCCCGCTCCGCTTCAGAATAGTAGACGCCGCCGCCACTGATGATCAGCGGCTTGCGGGCGGCCTTGAGAAGCTCGGCAACGCGGCCGACCTGTGCGGCTTCGGCCGCACGCCGTTCGACGTGCCAGACACGCTTTTCAAAGAACTCTTCCGGGAAGTAGGCAGCTTCGCCCTGCACGTCCTGGCAGATCGACAGCGTGACCGCTCCGGCTTCGGATGGCGAGGTCAGCACGCGAGCCGCCTCCATGAGAGACGGAATCAGTTGCTCCGGACGGGTGATCTTGTCGAAGAACACGCTGACAGCGCGCAGACCGTCGGAAACCGAAAGGTCATATTGCGGACTTTCGAGCTGCTGAAGCACGATGCCCTGTCGACGGTTCGCATAGTGGTCTGACGCCAGCACGAGGACTGGAACGCGCTGGACCGTGGCGCTTGCAGCGCCCGTATACATGTTCGCTGTTCCGGGACCGATGGACGCCGTGCAGGCATAGGTCGAAAGCCGCCGCTGTACGCGGGCATAGGCGATCGCCGTGTGTAGCATGCTCTGCTCGTGAAACGGCTGGTAAAAGGGAATGTCACCGCCGCATTCGGCGAACCCCTGGCCCAGGCCGGAGAGGTTTCCATGCCCGAAGATACCGCAGGCGCCGCCGATCAGCGGACGTTGAACGCCGTCGCGCTCTGTCCACTGCGCTGCCAGAAAACGGGCGACTGCCTGGCCCGCCGTCAGTTTGATCCCCTTGCTCATGTCTCTTCGAACCCCCGCTATAAAATTTGATGGTTGATCCTAATTATTGTCTTCTCATTTTGTCAAGCTCATCATATATAATTCATCATACAACTTGCGCAACGAATATGCATGAATTTCAAATGGAAGCGTTTTCGATGGATCGATCAAGAGAGTTTGTTGATGCCCTTGTCCAGTCGTTTGCCCCAGCGGCATACACCCTGGATGAGCAGGATCGCCGATCCTATGAGGCTGACTGGCGCGGACTGATCGACGAGCCCGCAGTGGCTGTATTGCTGCCATCTTCCACGGTGGAAGTGGCCGAAATGGTGAAGCTGTGCGCACGGTTCGGCATGGCCATCGTGCCGCAGGGCGGTCGTACCGGATTGGTGGCTGGCGCTGTGCCGATCAAGGCTTTCGCGCAAGTCATCATCAGCATGCGCAGAATGAGCAAGATTCGCGGCATCGATTCGGTCAACAACACCATGGTGATCGAGGGCGGAGTGATTCTCCAGTCCGCCCAGGAAGCAGCGGCGGCAATCGATCGGCTGTTTCCGCTCAGCCTTGCCTCCGAAGGATCCTGCCACATTGGCGGCACCATCGCGACCAATGCGGGTGGTATACAGGTTCTGTCCTACGGCTCGATGCGCCATCAGGTGCTTGGACTTGAAGTGGTGTTGCCGGATGGTCAGATCTGGGATGGGTTGCGCAGTCTGCGCAAGGACAATACCGGGCTCGACCTGAAGCAACTGTTCATAGGTTCGGAGGGTATGTTCGGGATCATTACCGCGGCAACTGTGCGGTTGCTGCCGCGCCCCAAATGTACCTTGACGATGCTGGCCGCCATCGATTCGGCCGGACAGGCACTGGAGACTTTCGTAAAGGTCCAGAACCTTTGCGGCGCGGATCTGACATCCTGCGAGTACTTTACCTCTGGTGGTCTGGAAATGGTACTCGACCACCTTCCCGATAGCGTTGCGCCATTCCGCGAAAGCTACCCGGCCTATGTTCTGCTGGAAGTGGCGTCACTCGACAGTTCGGCCGACCTGCTCGGGCGGCTTGAGCCGATGCTGGCGGAACTGCTGGAAAACGAAACCATCAAGGACATGGTGGTTGCACAGAGCGAAGTCCAGCGCCTGGCCTTGTGGAAGTTGAGAGAGGGGATTTCCGAAGCGGAAAGGGCGATCGGTGGAGCAATAAAGCATGACATCGCAGTCCCTATTTCGTGCATACCAGACGTTATTACCAAAATCTCGGAGGGTTTACACGGCGTAGCGCCGGGTTGCAGACTCAACATTTTCGGACATCTTGGTGATGGCAATCTTCACGTAAATGTTGTACCGCCACAGGGTGTCGCGCTTTCGGAATTTTACTCACACGACAGGTGCGTAACGTCGTATATTGAGCGTACTGCCGTGGAAGCGGGAGGTACATTCAGCGCTGAGCATGGAATCGGACAGCTTCGCGTCGACTCTCTCGAGAAATATCGTGCGCCTGTCGAATTGGCACTAATGCGAACCATCAAGGATGCAATCGATCCCACATGGATGATGAACCCAGGAAAAGTCCTAAACCTCGCACGCTAGACCGACGTGGGGTTGCGCTGAAGATTCGGGCACGCCCGATCATCCGTCCTGTGCGACTGTCGGATCAGGTGCTCGAATCCCTGCGCAATGACATCCAGTCCGGGCGGACAGCGCCGGGCTCCCGACTGCCTACGGAAAAGGAGCTGACAGAGAGTTTCAACGTCAGCCGCACCGTTATTCGCGAAGCGATTTCGCGGCTTCAGACCGATGGACTGGTGATTGCCAAGCAGGGATCCGGCATCTACGTGGCCGACCCCATGGAAGTGACGCGGTCGTTTCGCCTCGGGCTGGAAGACAGCGAGCAGAAGACATCGATCCGCGAAGTCTACGAGCTGCGCGTTGGGGTGGAAAGCGAAGCGGCAGCATTAGCAGCAATACGCCGGACGAAGACGGACCTCGCGCATTTGGAAAAATCGCTCAAGGCACTGTCTGCCCCCAACGATTTCGATCGTGGGGTCGATGCCGACGTGACGTTTCACCGCCTTATAGCGCAGCTTTCCAAGAATGCGGCGATCGTTCGTTTTCAGGAGTTTCTCGCATCCGTGCTGGCTGAGACGATCAAGGTCGCTCGCGGCAACTCCGCGCGCCAGGCCGGACTGGCCGAAACGGTTCTCGACGAGCACGTCAAGATCTTTGAGGCAATAGCCGCCGGTAACGCCGAAGAAGCAAGGCTTGCCGCACGCCACCACCTCGTCAAGGCACAGGAACGCCTGAACCTTCATAAAAGCTGAGACTCTTGATCTTGGCAAGCAAGCGGAAAATACAGCCTGATCCGAGCAAACTGTGAGGGCGTCAGCAAATACATGTCACTCATGACAAATCCTCCTGCCATGAGTGAATCAAAACGCACCGAATTCGAAAAAGAACTTCAATCAATAGGGCCTGAGCCTAAAAGTGTTCGCGACAGACTGCCTCGCAATCCAACCCCGGCACTCAACCGGCTTTTCGAGCCAGCAACCGATTCCGGCCACTCAAGAATCGGACGGAGTGTCTGCTCTCGTGAACCAGTCGATCAGTTCGGCCAGATGTCGCTTGCGTTTCTTGGCGCGGGGATAGACCAGGCAATAGCTGTGGCCCAAGTCGATCGTGATGTCGGACAATGCCACCAGCCTTCCGGCCGCCATATCGTCCAGAGCCATCATACGTTGACCAAGAGCAACGCCAATACCCTGACCGGCCAGATCCAGCGCAACACGCGAATTGCTGGCCTGAAACCCCTTGGTTGCCAAGTGCGGACTTAGCTTCGCTTTCACAAACCAGTCATGCCACGTCGGATGAGAAGCGAAACTCGGGCCCCAGCTTGTGTGCAACAAGTCGTCACCTGGCACCATCGCCATGCCGTGGTCGCGCACTGCAGGATTGCGCTCCAGATATTCGGGGCTGCAAAGCGGAAGAACCACGTCATGCTCCAGCGGGACAATGGCGTGCTCCGGATAATGAGTAGGATTGTAAGCGATCCGAAGGTCGATATTGTGCCGCGCAAAATCAACGGGATCCGGCTCGACCCTCAGGTCGAACCGGAACTCCGGACACGAGCGGGAATAGCTGGTCAGCCGCGGAATGACCCATCTCTCCGCCACCGATTCGATTGCACTGACCACCAGTCGGGATCTGGAGCGATCCAGAACGAGCTGTTCGGTAACCTCGGAAATCAGCTGCAAACCGACTGCAGCGCCGTCGAAAATGGCGTGTCCGGCATCTGTCAGGACAATGCGGTTGTTTAGCCGCAGGAACATCTGTTTACCGAGGTAATCCTCCAGCTTGCGAATATGCTGGCTGATTGCCGCGGAGGAGACACCCATCTCTTCCGCGGCCGCGACATAGCTGCCGGTCCGGGCGGCCGCTTCGAACGCCCGCAAGGCATTCAGGGGGGGCAAAGTCAGGGGAATTGTCGTCGGCCCTCGGCATTCGGTTGGATAGTGGTCAGGTTCTAGCCAGGCGCAGCGATTGCCAGGAGCCAAGGTGACCGCGAGATGGCAATCATATCAGCAAATCGCGCTCTGGCAATGCAACGACGGTTGCGGCGGACATTGCACAGACACCGCGAGATACTTGGTCAGCCGGTGCGTTTACGCAGCGCACCGCATCTTTAACTGACTGGGTCGTACACGCGCAGCTGAAAGTAACCGCCCGACAGTGCATAAGTTTTTCTTAGGCAGCGTAATTTTTTGGCCGATTGCGCAACTCAAGTTCCCCGGCGAAGATCCGAAGCACTGCAAATCGGAGGATGTAGTATGAAACATGTTATCGACCTCGAAACCTATCCACTGGACCGTCCCGAAAGCCTCGAATACGCGGCTCTTGTTGAGAGCTGCAAAGAGCGTCTTGCTGCCGACGGCATGTTTGAACTGCCCGGGTTCATGCGTGCCGAAGCGACCAGGGCCGCCGCCGATGCGGCAAAGCCCGCCATGGCGACAGAGAGCTTTCGTCACGCCCGCCAGCACAACATCTATTTTCGCGACACCGTCGAGGGGTTGAGCGACGACCATCCTGCCATGGCCAAGGTCGAGACAGTGAACCATACGCTTTGCGCGGACCAATTGGCGGGAAATCCGGTTATCGATCTCTACGAGTGGCAACCCTTCGCCGACTTCCTCGCCGCCACGATGGGCAAGGATGTGCTTTATCATATGGAAGATCCGATGGCGCGGGTAAACGTCCAGGCGAGTCGCGACGGCGAGGCTTTGAACTGGCATTTCGACAGATCGGAGTTCACCACGACGATCCTGCTTCAGGCGGCCGATGAAGGGGGTGAGCTGGAATACCGCAAGGACCTGCGCACGCCTGAAACACCAAACTTTGATGGTGTTGCCGCCGTGTTGCGCGGTGAGGACCCGGAAGTCAAAAAGGCGACGCTGAAGGCAGGCGCGCTGAATGTCTTCCGTGGCGTCAATACCCTGCACCGCGTTGTGCGGGTCAAGGGGCCGACTGAGCGCATGGTCGCAATTTTTGCTTTCTTCAACCATCCGGGCGTCGTCATGACGGCGAAGGAGCAGCTTGGTTTCTACGGCCGGTCTGTTGCCTGAGATCTGAGCGAGCACTGCAGTTGTCGAGATGTCGTGAATCGACGAGGGCCATCATAGAATGCTGGCCCTCCAGCTTCCAGCAGATGGCTGCACAAGGGCGTTTTCTGGCTGGCGGCCATCAGGGCCGGATGCGCTTTGTAGCAATCCGCGTGCTGTCGATGCGCAGCAATCTGTGCCCATCCCCTAGCATGTATGTCGACATCATGCTGATGGACCCACGCCCATCGCGCTCTGCTGCCATTCTTGTCCCGGACCATGACGCCCGTCGCCCGCACTTAAAAATAACGTCCGGCTCCAGGCCGGATATCGTAGTCTTGAAACAGTGACGGCTGCCCCGGGTGCCATAGAAGTTAGGCGCAAAACCTGCCAACGATCATGTTGGCTGTTTCCGGTGGCGCCGAGAAAGAAGGATACTCCATGGCTGAAGGCGTCGTATTGAATGATGCGCTGAACTGGCGCGACCTGTGTTTGGTGGCCGGGGGCGCTCGGCTGGTTCTGTCTGATGCCGCCCGCGGGCGGATCACCACATCGCAGCGCTTGGTAGAAGAAATTGTTGAACGCTCTATTCTTGGCTATGGGATCAACACCGGTGTCGGCGCGTTGTCCGACGTTATCGTCGATCGTTCTCAACAGGGTATGCTGTCGCACAATATCCTGCACAGCCATTGCGTGGGTGTCGGCAGCCCCCTCGGATCCCAGGAAACCCGCGCGATCATGGCAGCGCAAATTGCCAACTTCGCCCACGGCTATTCCGGTATCCGGCTGGAAACTGTCGAAGCCTTGCTGACGCTGCTCAATGCCGGGATCGAGCCGGTCATCCCGTCACGCGGATCCGTTGGGTATCTGGCCCACGCCGCCGAGATCGGTCTTGTGTTGATCGGCGAAGGACAGGCCCTTTGTCAGGGCAGGATCGTGTCGGGCGCCGAGGCTCTTGAGCGCGTCGGGCTGCGGCCGATGCAGCTTCGTGCTAAGGAGGGTTTGAGCCTGGTGAATGGTACGCCATGCGCCACCGGACTTGCGGCCTTGGCTCTCGCCCGACATGAGCGCCTGATGGATTGGAGCGATGCGGCAGCCGCAATGAGCTATGAAAACCTCGGCGGGCAAGTCGATGTGTTCGACGAGCAGGCTATGGCCTTGCGCTCGTCGCCAGGGGTCTCTGCCGTGGGTGCAAGCCTGCGGTTCTACCTCCACGGCAGCGCCATACTGGCGGCGTCGATGGGTCGGCGTACCCAGGACCCGCTCAGCCTGCGCGCCATTCCCCAGATCCATGGCGCGGCGCGGGATTTGTTCGAGCAGATCTGCGTCACCGTCGATCGGGAACTGCAAAGCGTGACCGACAATCCCGCAATCGTCGGTACGGCGGGTTCGCCGCGTGTGCTATCGCAGGCCCATGCTGTAGGTGCGGCGCTCGGTTTTGCCATGGACAATCTTGCGATTGCTACGGCAGAACTGGCCGAGATTTCGGAGCGGCGCATCGATCGGCTGGTAAATCCTCTCGTCAGTGGTTTGCCCGCCTTTCTTGCAGCCCGAACCGGCATAGCGTCAGGATTCATGATCGCGCAGTATACTGCGGTATCGCTTGTGTCCGAAAATCGACGGCTAGCCGCCCCGGCAAGCCTTGATGGGGGCGTAACCTCCGCGCTTCAGGAGGATATATTGACCCACGCGACACCCGCAGCTTTCAAGGCATTGGCCGTTATCGACAATCTGGAGCTGATCCTCACCATCGAATTGCTAGCCGCAGCACAAGCTTATGATTGCCAGCCTGCCGCGTTGCATCGCGCGCCAGGCACAGATTCGTTGTATCGGGCCGTACGGGCCAGGGTCCCCACATACGCGGATGACAGGCCGCTTAATGCGGATTTCGCGCGGGTGCGACCGCTCTTGTCCGAACCGCTGCATCGTATTTCCGCATAAATACATCTGGCCGCTGGAAGACGCAGGCTTTCATCGCCGGCCTGTGCTGCTATGGCCGCAACGTACAGTGGATCGTTCATGCGCCGATGATCCGGCGCATGAACGCGGCTGGGATGGAAATCCTGTTCGCCCCGGCCTTATCGATTGAGGCGATCGATTTACGCTAGGCGAATAGGCCGAGCGGATGTAACTCGCCTTTGCGAGGCATATTCCCAGGCTGTTCTCTTCTGTCTTTACCACTGCTGGCCTTGATGAAAGTTAATGCGGATGTCCGTTGGACAAGATCTGCAATCCGAGAGCGTCAATAGATCAATATACACTCAAAAAGTGTTTGTGTTTAGTTTATCTTAGGCAAGCCAAATTTTTTGAGAGGTTGTCGCCCTGTAAACATCCGCTAACGTCCCCCTACATCCCCGCGTATCCGATTGGGCTGGAGGTCCAAACGCGGGGAGTACAAGGGAGGAACGTTATGCCGGCAAAATTTAGCGCGCTGGATCTGCTGCGTCGCAGACTTACCGCGAATGAAAACCACCTCGTCGATGGGCTCCTTGCTGGGAGAGTGAGCCGCCGGGAATTTCTTCGTCACGGTTCGTTGCTGGGGCTTTCCGTGCCGATGATGGGGGGGATTTCGGCTGCGGTAGGTCTCTCAGTAGCGCCGCAACGCGCTTTTAGCCAGCCTGCCGGCGGGACAGTTCGCTACGGGCAGATCGTTCCAGGCGGAACAATGAACCCTCTTACCGTCGCAGATGCCGCTGGCGTTACGGTTATGTCGCAGTACGGTGAAACACTGGTCCTTTCGGACGCCGACCTGAAGATAAAGCCGTTGTTGGCCGAAAGCTGGAAACCCAATGACGATGGTACGGTCTGGACCTTCAAGCTTCGTCAGGGCGTAAAGTTCCACAATGGCGAGGCAATGACGGCAGATGACGTTGTCGCCACTTTCGATCGGCTCTGCGATCCGGCCAACGCATCAAACGCACTTTCCGTGTTCGCTGGATTGCTGTCGAAGGGCGGCACGCGCAAGGTCGACGAACACACGGTGGAGTTTCATCTGGAACAGGCGAACGGCAATTTCCCCTATGCTGTTTCAACCGACAACTACAATGCCATCATCGTCCCGGCTGCCATGCCGGCATCCGGCGATGAGACGATGATCGGCACCGGCCCCTTCAGGCTTGAGACCTATACGCCCAAAGTTGGCGCCAGCTTTGTACGCAATCCGGATTATTGGGGCGCGCCTGCGCTGCCGGACCGGGTAGAGGCAAACTTCTTCGACGACTACCAGCCGCAGATTTTCGCGCTTCAAGCCGGGCAGATAGATGTCATCCAGCAGTTGCCGGTACTGCTGTCAACGGGCCTGATAAACGATCCCAACGCCGCAATCCTCAACACCCCATCGTCGATTCACCACCAAGTCCACATGAAGGTCGACCGAGGGCTTTTCAAGGACAAACGTGTCCGCCGTGCTATCGCGCTCTGTATCGATCGGCCGACCCTGGTTAACGGACTTTTGCAGGGCCGCGGGCAAATCGGTAACGACAATCCGTTCATGCCCACCTACCCGTCAACCGGTCAAAACGTTCCTCAACGCCAAAAGAACATCGCAGAGGCCAAGCAGCTTATGGAAGCGGCTGGCATGTCGGCAGGTTTCGAGGCGACTCTGACCACCGAGAAATACCTGGAAATTCCGGAATATGCAGTCCTTATCCAGAATGCGGTCAAGGAGATCAACGGCAACATTTCGCTCAACATCATGGATCAGGGTGCCTATTATGGCGACTCCGTTCCGAGCAAATCTCCCTGGCTCGATTGCGAGATGGGCATAACCGACTATGGACATCGGGGTGTGCCCAATGTCGTGCTGCAGGCTTCCCTGAGCAGCACCGGCACCTGGAATGCAGCCAGTTTCAAGAATGCGGAATACGACACTCTTGTCGCGGGCTATGTGCGCGCACTTGACCTTGAGGCACAGCGCGAGGCGTCCGGGAAGATTCAGTCCCTTCTGTTGGACGAGAGTCCGATCCTCTTCGGCTATTTTCAGGACATGCTGAGCGCCACCAGCAAAACTGTCAGCGGGGTGACCCTGACTGCAATGGGCCATCTGTTCCTGGCTCAAGCCAAGGTCTGATTGCTTCTGCACGCTCCGCTTGCGCGGAGCGTGCAGATCAATCGCAAGCGACGTGATATGGAGGCGAACATAGTTAGCTATGTAATCAGAAGATTTGGCTTTGCCCTTGTGACGCTTTGGGTGCTTAGCCTTCTCGTTTTTGCCGGATCGCATATTCTGCCGGGGAATGTCGGCCGGGCAATGCTTGGCCCCTTTGCGGATCAGCGTGCCGTGGATGCACTCAATCATGAAATGGGAGCCGACCGGCCGCTTGTCCGGCAATATGTCGACTGGATGGCAGGTTTCGTTACCGGGGATCTGGGCAAATCCTCCGCATACAGGATGCCTGTCGCGCAGTTCTTGACGGGTGCGTTGGCCAACTCCGCCAAACTGGCATTCATGGGCTTCCTGATGGTTGTCCCGCTCAGTATCCTGGGCGGTGTGATTGCGGCCGTCTACCGCCGAAGCGCCATCGACAAGGCGATTTCGATCATTGGAATATCGGCGACGGTCGTGCCTGAGTTTATTTCAGCCATCCTCATGATCCTGGTTTTCGGCATCTGGCTGCAATGGTTTCCAATTTCGGCTGTCTGGCCAGCAGGCTCTGGTGTCGGCACGCAGCTCTACCATCTGTTCCTGCCTTCGATCCCGTTGGTGCTTGTGCTCTTTGGATACATTGCGCGGATGACGCGGGCGAGCATGATCGAGGCGCTCGATTCCGATTACACGCGCACGGCAATCCTGAAAGGACTGTCATATCCGTTGGTCATCTGGCGACACTGTCTGCGGAACGCGCTCGCGCCGACAATAAGCGTGATCGCCTCGCAGACGGTCTACCTGATTGGTGGCCTTGTCGTGATCGAACTCATCTTCCGGTATCAGGGCATTGGTAGCCTGATCTATTTCGCAGCCAAGAAAAAGGATTTCCCCATGTTGCAGGCAGGCGTGATGTCCGTCGGCGCCATCTTTGCGGTCGTCACGCTCATCGCTGATCTGATGTTTGCCGCCCTCAATCCCCGCATTCGTCTCGAGGGACGCTCATGAGCGTGCAAACCATAACAGCATCGGGTGCATCGGAGCCCAAGCGCATTTTATCGAACTTCGAACGCGATCTGTACCGCCTCTTGCGCACGCCGTCGTTTGTAGTCGGCTTCTCGATCGTCATGTTCTGGCTGCTCTGCGCAATTTTCGGGCCGTTCATTGTGCATCACGATCCGTTTGCCGACAATCTGCTGATGTCGCTCAAGCCCCCATCATGGGAGCATTGGTTCGGGACCGATCAGCTGGGGCGCGATATATTTTCGCGCGTGCTGGTCGGGTCACGCGACATTCTGACCGTTGCCCCGATCGCGACAATACTGAGCACGGTCCTTGGCACCACCCTCGGCCTGGTCATGGGCTACTATGGTGGTTGGGTCGACGAGATATTAAGTCGTCTGGTTGATGCCATTCTTGCGCTGCCTACCATTATCGTCGCGCTGCTTGCACTGACCGCGCTCGGAACGTCGATCATTACCGTCGTGGTTGTCATCGCCTTCACCTTTTCACCCATCATCGCGCGCACTGTCCGAAGTGCAGTCCTCACGGAATGTTCGCTCGATTACATCGCTGTCGCCGAACTGAGGCATGACTCGCACTTTTACATCCTGTTTGCCGAAATATTGCCGAATGTGATCCGACCGGTGCTTGTCGAGACCACAGTGCGCCTTGGCTATGCGATTTTCACCGTCGCGACGCTTAGCTTCATTGGCTTTGGCATTCAGCCGCCATCGGCGGATTGGGGGCTGTCAATATCGTCGAACTACGTCTTGATGGCCGGCGGCTTCTGGTGGACCGTCGTTTTCGACGGCGCGGCTATCACCTCTCTCGTCGTTGCAATCAACCTGATCGCCGACGGCCTTGAAAGTCTTTCCTATGACTGAGCAGCACAGCCCATATGCATTGTCCTTTGAAGACGTTGGCGTTGCCTACCGCGTCAAGGGCGTGGAGCAGCAGATTCTCAATGGAATAACGCTCAACATCAAGAACGGCGAGGCCTACGGCATCGTCGGGGAATCCGGATCTGGCAAGTCCACCGCAGCCTTTGCTGCCCTGCGATACCTTCCGAGCAATGGCTCTGTCACGGGCGGGCGGATACTGATCGACGGCAAGGACATCGCTGCGATGAGCGAGCGCAGCCTGCGGCAAGTGCGGCGTACTTCCGTAGCGATGGTGTATCAGGATCCATCCCGGGCGCTGAATCCGTCCATCCGCATCGGTCGGCAGATCCAGGAGATATTCGCTCTTTCGGGCGTGCCTCGGGCGGAATGGGTCGCGCGCACGATCGACGTGCTGAACAAGGTGCGCATCAGCGACCCGCAGCGGGTTATGGATCGATATCCCCATCAGTTGTCAGGCGGAATGCAACAGAGAATATGCATCGCCATGGCGATCGCCAGCAATCCCCGCCTTCTGGTGCTGGACGAGCCCACAACGGGCCTTGACGCGACGGTTGAGGCCGATGTGCTCGATCTGATTCAGCAACTTCGACAGGAACTTTCGACCGCTGTTCTCTTTATCAGTCATAACCTTGGCATCATCGGGCAGATCTGCGACCGCGTTGGGGTGTTTTATGCGGGAAGATTGGTGGAGGAGGGTGCCGCGCACGAGTTGTTCCGCGCCCCAAAACACCCCTATACCGCTGGGATTCTAAGCTGCTTGCCAAGGGCAGGACGGACGAAATCTACGCCGCTGGAGACGATACCTGGCGTTCCCCCCCAGCCCGGCAGCATCAAATCGGGTTGCGTGTTTGCTTCCCGATGCAGCATCGCCGCGCCACGCTGCCATGCTGAAGATCCGCAGCCACTGCAGATTGCGGGTCGGATGACCAAATGCCATTATCCGGAAAGCGTCGACGCAATGACGATTGAGCCGCCGCAACGGCTCGAACCGAGCGCCGTATCGGAAGACATCATTCTGGATATCGAAGGCGTCAACAAGACGTTCGGCGGCCCCAACCTGGAATTCCGCGTCCTGCGCAACATCAATTTGAAGCTTCGGGCCGGTGAGACGCTTGGGATCGTCGGTGAATCCGGCAGCGGAAAGACGACGCTCGCCCGCAGTATCCTGGGGCTGATCTCTCCCGATGCAGGCAGTAAGATCGCCCTGATGGGACAGCCGCTGTCGGCCACGACGAAGAAACGCACCCGAGCGCAATCGAAGCAGCTTCAGATTGTTTTTCAGAACCCCGATACAGCGCTTAACCGCTCGCAGTCCATTCGTCGGACGATAGGCAGGACAATCAGCGTGTTGGCCGGACTTTACGGTGCTGCACGTAACAAGCGCGTGGAAGACCTTGCAAAGTCGGTCCGGCTGGACGCACGTTTTCTGGAGATGCTGCCACGCCAGCTCTCAGGTGGGCTGAAGCAGCGTGTTGCCATCGCGCGCGCCTTTGCAAGCGATCCGCAGATTGTCGTCTGTGACGAGCCGACGTCGGCGCTTGATGCCTCCGTTCAGGCAGCAATTCTGAATGTGCTTGTCTCGCTTCAGGCCGCGCATAAGGTTGGCTACATCCTGATCTCGCACGATCTGGGCGTCGTGCAATATCTCTCGGACCGAATAGCGGTGATGTACTTGGGCGAGCTTGTGCAGGTGGGGCCGGCGAGCGAGATCTTCGACGGTCCGCAACACCCCTATACGGCAGCATTGCTGTCCGCTGTCCCCGATGTTTACGGCCGCCGTAATGAAAGGGTCAAGCTGACTGGAGAGATGCCATCAGCCGCCACTATTCCCAGTGGCTGCGTTTTTCATTCGCGCTGTCTGCACAGGATTTCGGGCAAGTGCGACGTCGAGCCTCCCAAGAATCAGATGATCGGCGACGATCATGTCATCCGCTGCCATTTGCCGGCCAGCGAACTATTGCACTTTCGAAACAATGAAAGCGAACGGAGTTTTTTCGAGACCTGAAAATATATGGAAACACTCCAATACCCGCACTTGCTGCAATCGCGTGAGGTTCCCAGCGAAACACCGAAGACACCCCAGTTCAACAGAAGAAACGAGACCAGAATTGGCGCCACAGCAAATAATCATCGACTGCGATCCCGGAATTGATGACGCCATAGCCATTCTATTGGCTTTGGCGTCGCCCCATGAAATCGAGGTCCGCGCAATCCATACGGTCGTCGGCAATCGTTCGGTCGACAAGGCGGAACTGAATGCACGCCGCATCCTGTCGCTCGTCGGTCGCGGTGACATCGCCGTGCATCGCGGTTGCGAGCGCTATCTGATGCAGGCCGCTCCACAGCATCAATCGTCTCATGGATCCGATGGACTTGGGGAAGTGGAATTAGACGATCCCGATTTTACGGCCCGGCCGCAACATGCTGTCGACGCTCTCATTTCCCAGATCAATGCCACCCCGGGAGAGGTGACGGTCTGCGCCATTGGTCCCCTGACAAACATCGCGCTGGCGCTTGTCAAAGAACCCGAGATTGCTGCCAAAATCCAACGCATCGTCTTTATGGGTGGCGCGGCCTTTGGTCCCGGAAATATGACATCCCAGGCCGAGTTCAATATTTGGTGCGATCCCTATGCCGCTCGGATTGTATTGAGTTTCGGCATTCCAACGACCATGTTCGGACTCGATGTCACGAACAAATGCCGGATCATTCATGGGCTGATAGACGAGCTTGCCGCTCTAAAAGCCCCGGCCGCCCGAAAAGCCGCAGAAATGCTAAGGCATTATTCTCTGAGCGATACGGCACTCCACGATGCCTGTGTCATCGCCTATCTGATCGATCAGACGCTCTTTTCCGGCGTCGATGCTTATCTGACAGTCGACACCACTGATGGCCCATGCTTTGGGCGAACCGTTGCCGACGTAACCGAATGGGATTTGAAAGGCCACACCCCGAATTGCCTCGTGATGACCGAAGTGGACGATATCCGCGTACTCGCTTTGATAAGGAGCCGTCTCGCGGGGGTGTTTTGTGGTTGAGAACGGAGGTGGCTCTTGGCTGCGCATTCCGGCCCAATGTAATCCAGCCTGCGAAATTGGCCGCATTGGCGGGGCAATCCGCATCCAATTTACCCCCGCGTCAGATTTCGTCTGAACATCCGGCTTTTGGCATTGGATGGAGAGGGAGTGACCTTGCCCCAAGTTTTATCCAGTTTTGAGTTTGCTCCAGCGGTTTTGGGTTGCTGTATTTGGGGTGTAGCGGCGGGTTGCGGTGCGGAGCCATTTCGGCTGCGCGGCACCACATCGGGTCGCGGGTTGATGGTCTGAGCGAACTCGGCGGGTGTCAGCCAGCCGAGGCCGGAGTGCGGTCGGTGATCGTTGTAATCGCTGCGCCAGTTCGAAAGCGCCGATCGGGCATGGGTCAGTGACGAGAAGAGGGTTTCGTTCAAGAGTTCGTCTCGCAGCGGCCCGCTGAAGCTTTCGATGAAGGCGTTCTGGATCGGCTTGCCCGGTGCAATATAGTGCCAATCCACCTTGGCCCGGTCCGTCCATTGCAGAATCGCGTTGCTGGTGAACTCGCTGCCGTTGTCACTGACGATCATCTTGGGTTTGCCGCGCTCGTCGATGATCCGATCCAGCTCACGGGCAACCCGCAGACCAGATAGCGATGTATCGGCGACGAGTGTCAGGCACTCCCTGGGGTGATCGAATTTTACGCCGTCGCTTTCCTATTCCGGCAGCAGCTAACATGCACTCTTGAAATTGCCGCATTGCACCGCCACATAGGGCTTATGCAAATAGGCACGATTATCAGGCTTTCGAGGCTCATCGATCAAGCATGCTCCCTTACCCGGAGCAGGCAGCCTTGATTCTGTAACGCCGCCACAGACCCGCCGCTCCGGGAACCACACGATCAAACAGTGCGGTTCATTTCGCGCCGTTTATACGGCGCACCGATGGAGCGTATCCATGTCCGTGTTCCGGCCCCGTCCGATCTGCATCACCTGTAACCGTCAACTTCCCGGCGCCGCCACCCGGTGCCCCTGGTGCAAGACGCCAATCCTCGCCATTGCCGCCCGCCGCACGTCCAGCGCCGTTCACCAATGGGGTGCCCATCTAGCCCACTCCGGCCGATTCGGCGGGGGTGACGGACAATGAGCTATGCAATGAAAACCGGCGATCACGCCTTGAGGCCTAGCGGCGTGGACGATTTGCAGCAGGTCGGTGTTCTTCCCTGGCGCATCCGGCGCGACGGCGAACTGAGGGTCCTGCTCATCACTTCGCGCAGGCGGGGGCGATGGATCGTGCCCAAGGGATGGCCGATGGAAGGCTGTTCGCCCCTCGTCGCGGCTTCGCGGGAAGCCTTCGAAGAGGCCGGGATATTCGGGGACATTTCGCCGGCGCCTGTGACGACATATCGCTACGTCAAGACGCTGGACGACGGCTCGCAAGCTCTCTGTCGGGTTTCCGTGATCGGCATGAACGTGCGCGGCACGCTCAGCCATTGGCGCGAGAAGGAGCAGAGGCAGCGGCGGTGGTTTTCCCTGGATGCCGCAGCAGACCGGCTTGACGATGCCGAACTTGCCACGTTCGTGAGGGCACTTGATACCGCGCCGGAGCGCCCGGAGGCCTTCAGTCGGCCTGGCAGGCGCAATCTGCCGTTCGACGCCCTGCACACGACCGGGAACTGAGGACGCGCCGATGTTTCCAACGGGTTTTGCCCGCCGCTGCCGGCGGGCCTCTGTCTCTCCCATTCGCAGGGTCAGCGTCGGACGCTGATAGCCTGGCGCCACTACCTGCGACGGCAAGAGTGGCGCCAGGGGTTTGCCAGATCCGAGATTGAAACCTGCGGAGCAACGCTGGCCCATCCTTGCGCCGGCCGTTGCCCATTTTTGAGAAAGAGCCAGCAATGAGCTTCCGATACATCCATACGTTCCCCATCAGCGGCGCGAACAAGCTACCCCGCTTCAAGCAATGGGCGGCCGAGAACATTCCGGGCGTCGCCCTGTCCCTGCCGCCCCAGGTGCCGGTCAAGAGCATGGCCCTGACGGTGCGGCTGAAATCCATCGAGGACCGCAACGTGCTGGTCGGGAAACTGGAAGGCGTAAGCTTCTAGGAACAATTCCTGCAAAAGTGCCTGGCGGGTTTGCGTAAAAACGCTCCAGGCACCTGAAACGGCGGCGAACGACCGGCTTTTTACCGCTTCCTAAACATTCGGCTCCACAAGGATGTTTATGGGGAGTGGTCGCGTCGTTCGCCATCGTGCCCTTTCACGCATCCCGATACACCGACTTTCCCTCGATACCAGCGATTTTTGGACAAGACATCATGGTAAAGGCCCTCGTTTCCCACCCGCGCTATGCGGTGTTCTTCTGCTCCGGCGCAACCGCGCTCGCCTCTCTTGGCGGCGGCCTGCTGTACAGCGGCTGGCTGTTCGTCGCCGCCGCGATCTGCGGCGCCCTGTTCCTTCTCGGCCTTCACGATCTGCGCCAGCACAAGCACGCGATCCTGCGCAACTATCCGGTGGTCGGGCACCTGCGCTTCCTCCTGGAAAGCATCCGGCCGGAAATCCGCCAGTACATCATCGAAAGCGACAATGACGCGGTTCCGTTCAACCGGCAGGATCGCGGCCTCGTCTACCAGCGCGCCAAGGGCGTGGAAGACAAACGGCCCTTCGGCACGATCGAGAATGTCTACGGTTCCGGATATGCCTGGCTCACCCATTCCGCGATCCCGGTCACCATCGTCGATACCGACTTCCGGGTGAGCGTCGGCGGCCCGGCCTGCAAGCAGCCCTATAGCGCCAGCCTTTACAACATCTCGGCCATGAGCTTCGGCTCGCTCTCGGCCAATGCCATCCTCGCCCTCAACACCGGGGCAAGGAAGGGTGGTTTCGCCCACGATACCGGGGAGGGCAGCATCAGCCGCTACCACCGGCAGGGCGGCGGTGACTTGATCTACCAGATCGCCTCGGGCTATTTCGGCTGCCGCGGCGACGATGGTCGGTTCTCTGCGGAAAAGTTCGCCGAGCTTTCCGCCGATCCCCAGATCAAGATGATCGAGATCAAGCTGAGCCAGGGGGCGAAGCCCGGCCACGGCGGCATGCTGCCGGCCTCGAAGATTTCGCCCGAAATCGCCGAGGCGCGCGGTATCCCGATGGGCATCGACTGCCTGTCGCCTGCTGCCCACAGCACGTTTTCGACGCCGATCGGCCTGATGCAGTTCGTCGGCCAGTTGCGTGAACTTTCGGGCGGCAAGCCCGTCGGATTCAAATTGTGCATCGGCCACCGCCGGGAGTTCATGAGCATGGTCAAGGCCATGCTGCGGACGGGCATCGTTCCGGATTTCATCGTGGTCGATGGCGCGGAAGGCGGGACGGGTGCCGCCCCGGTCGAATTCGCCAACCGGGTCGGGATGCCGATGCTCGAGGGCCTGACCTTCGTTCACAACACGCTGCGGGGCGCAGGCATTCGCAATCAGGTCAAGATCGGCGCCGCAGGCAAGATCGTGTCGGCCTTCGACATTGCCCGCACGCTGGCGCTCGGCGCTGACTGGTGCAATGCCGCGCGCGGCTTCATGTTCGCCATCGGCTGCATCCAGGCGCAGTCCTGCCATACCAATCAGTGCCCGGTCGGGATCGCCACCCAGGACCCCATACGCCAGCGCGCAATCGACCTTGGCGACAAGAGCGACCGCGTCGCCCGCTTCCATCGCAACACCATGCGGGCGCTGGGGGAAATCGCCGGTGCCGCCGGCCTGAACGATCCCAGCAACTTCATGCCCTACCATTTCATGTTCCGGCAGAAGGACAACGAGTTCCTCGACGGCAACGAGGCCTATCCCTATCTGCCCGAAGGCTTCCTCGTGTCGGGCGCGGAAATTCCGGAACTCGCCGATTGGCACGATCGCTGGGACCGCGCCGGCGCCGACAGTTTTGCGCCGCCCGAAATCCCGCACGGGCCGTTTCGGAAGCGCAAGGCGGCGTAAAGGCCTGAGGATCTGGTCGGTCAAGGTGTCGATTTCGAGAGCCGAGCTTATAGAACCCGAACCTGAGCTTGCCCCCACAATCTCTGAGCGGAGAAATTCGGTCGGCACTTTGCCGGCGAAATACGCAAACGATCCGCCGGCCGGCTTGGAGACAAATGGCACCTCGATGAGGTCGTCATTTCCATCTGTGGCAGGAAACATTGGCTGTGGCGGGCTGTCGATCAGGATGGCTTCGTTCTCGACGAGATCGTCCAGACCCGCCGCGATACCAAAGCTGCCAAGCGATTGCTGGTCAGGCTGCTGAAGAAGCTAGGTTTGGTGCCGAAGCGCATTATCACCGACAAGCTGCGCTCATACGCTGCTGCAAAGCGGGAAGTCACGCCAGGTGTCGAGCATCGATCTCATAAGGGGCTCAACAACCGGGCGGAGAATTCTCACGTACCATTGCGAAAACGAGAACGGATGATGCAGAGATTTCGATCAATCGGCGGCTTGCAACGCTTCGTATCGATTTTATCGGCAGTTCGAAATCTCTTCGTCGCACCGCATCAAAAACGCTCAGCTCTGGCCACCCACATCCATCGGATCCGCGCTATGGCCCAGTGGAAAGCCGTGACCGGCGCAAGTGCTTGATTTCTCAGACACACACCATGCTTGATCATTGATGAAACAACGTGACATCGCCCAGCGAACGGATCACCGCGTCTGCCACCTGCCTGACGGCATCGCCATCGAGTTCCAACCAGCCTATGGCGCCTGGAGCAATTGCATGCGCTGCGCCGCCTCCGCACATTCGCAGCCGGCTTTATCGAAAAGCGCCGCCTTTATCACCGATATCCAGACCGAGCGGCGCCGGAATTCTCAAGTCCCATATCAGATGGCCGGCGATCACCTTCAGGTGCCATGCCGTGCAAGCGATCAACCGCCGTTCGCGCGATTATCGATCCGCATGATGAACTGGTTGATCTTAATGTCTTTCCATACATTTTCCCGATGGAAGGGATCGTTATGGTTGAATACGATCACGTCGTCGATCGAATCTGCGGAGACGACGAAAAGCGAACCGATCATCGTCTCCCCGTCCTCGGCTACCAGCGGCCCGGAAATCACCGTCTTCACGGCCGCGGCCGCAAGATATGCCTTGTGTGCCTCATAATGCGCGAGGCGCTTTTGTACCCCGCCGTCATGGTCGAGGCAATGGATGGCGAAAAGCATCAGTGAGGTCCTTTCCGGAAAGCAAGCTGCGAATCCGTGGCCAGGGACATGACGGCTTCCCTGCAAGAGCGCGGAAGCCGTCAGACGGTAGCAAGCGGTTGAAGCCTATTTCAAGGCTTCAACGTCTGGACAAACCAGTCGCGTGCGAAGCCAGCCGCTTTCTCGACCTTGGACTGGTCGGAATAAAGCGTCATATGCGAGGTATGCGGCAGGACTTCGAGCTTCTTGTTGGTGCAGGGAATCTGGTTGAAGGCGCCGATTTCGAGATCCCAGAGCGTCAGGTCATCACCTTCGGCGACAATCATCAGCGTCGGAGTATTGTAGATCCGCTTCACGAACGGGCCGACATCGTAATTCAGCAGCAGATCGACGGATTCCACCGTGCTCTTGTTCTGGTAGAGCGGCGCGGTGCTGTTCTTGATCGACATGAAGGTGCGCACGGTTTCCGGGAACGGCCAGGAGGAGACTTCACTGGCTGAATCCTCGGTCGCATGCGGCAGATAGAGCCGTTCGCCCGGCTTCTCATAGCGCAGCTTGCGGTCTTCCAGGATGAGATCCCAGAGCGCGCGATATTCCATCGTGCCATGGGCGCGGCGCATGTTCTCGTACCCATCGATGACCGGGATCTGCGATACGATCGATTTTACACGCGGATCGGTTGCGGCAAGGATCAGCGCATGACCGCCGGAATAGGAAATGCCCCAGACACCGAGCCGGTCCGGATCGCACAGTTCATGCCGTTCCAGGAAGCTGATGGCATTCTCGTAATCGCGGATCTGCTGCCAGGGATCGAGATGCTGCGGCTTGTCGCCGTCGCTGACGCCCAGATTGCGATAATCGAAGACCAGCGCATTGATTCCGGCTTCGGCAAAAGCTTGCGCATAGGTCGGCATGACGATCTCGCGCACGTAGCACCAGCCCCCGGCCAGCACGACGGCGGGGGATTTCCTGCTTTCGTCGCCGACATACAGCCAGCCGCGGATGGTAAAGCCTTCTGATTGAAATTCTACATCGATACGCTTTGTCATACTGTCTCCTTGCGCTTGTCAATCGATTGCATTAGGTGGCAAAATTCGAATTGCCCTGTCCCTGGACGTAGCAGACCGTGCGCGCGGCATCGGCCACGCGCCTGGCATTGGGGATCAGATCCCGTTCGAGATTGGCGTTGTAGGGCATAGGCACATCGTCCATGCCGACACGAAGAACCGGGGCGTCGAGATCGTCGAACGCCTGTTCCATGATCTGGGCCGAGATTTCCGCCCCGAAGCCGTGGGTCTTCCAGCCCTCGGTGACAACCACGCAACGGTTGGTCTTGCGGACGGAGTCAAGGATGGTCGGCATATCCAACGGCCGCAGCGTCCGCGGATCGATGACCTCCGCCTCAATGCCCTGTCGGGCAAGTTCCTTGGCCGCGGCGAGCGCCACATCGACCATGGCCATGGTGGCAACGATCGTCACGTGACTGCCCTCGCGGCGGATCTTCGCCTTGCCGATCGGCAGGCGATAGCGCTGCTCCGGCACCGGGCCATTGCTCATCTGATAAAGCAGCTTGTGTTCGATAAAGACGACCGGATTGTTGTCCTCGATCGCCGCAGCCAGCAGGCCCTTGGCGTCGTAGGGATTGGACGGACCAATCACCACCAGTCCGGGCACATGCGCAAACCAGCTTTCCAGCGACTGCGAATGCTGCGCGCCGAGGCGGATGCCGCCGCCCTGCGGGCCTCGTATCACCAGCGGGATGGCAATTTCCCCGCCGAGCATGAAGCGCAGCTTGGCGGCCTGGTTGACGATTGCGTCCATCATATGCGTGATGAAATCGAAGAACTGCACTTCGACGATCGGCCGCATACCGGTCATTGCCGCACCGACTGCGGCATTGGCCAGCACGTTTTCCGAGATCGGCGTGTCGCGCACCCGGCTCGCGCCATGGGCTTCCTGCAGGCCTTTGGTAGCGGCGAACAGACCGCCGATCCGGCCGACATCCTCGCCCATGACAAGAACCGAGGGATCGCGGGCAAGTTCCTGATCCATCGCCTCGCGTACGGCCTCGACATAGCCGAGCATGCGGCTGCCCGGATCGGGCTCGCCCATGTCGGGCAAAAGCGGCGCTGTGACCGAGGGAAAGAGAATGGCCGATGTCGGCTCGGCCGCGGCTTCCGCAATGCTGACGCAGGCATCGATCTCCAGAGCCACGCCGGCCTTAATTTCATCCAGCCGCATCGCATTCACTTGCCGCTCGGCCAGCACCTCGCCAAGTTGCCTGATTGGATCCTTCTGGTTCAGCCAGAGGTCTTCCTCCTCCACCGGCCGATAGCGCGGCAGGTTGGTGCGCATCGAATGGTCGCCCCAGCGATAGGTCATCGCCTCGATCAGGCTTGGCCCCGCCCCCGCGCGCGCCCGGGTCACCGCGCGGCTTGTGGCTTCGAGCACGCTCAGCACGTCGTTGCCGTCGATTGTCTCGCCGGGAATGCCATAGGATGCGGCGCGCCTTGAAATTTCCGGCACGGCGGACGCTTCGGCAACACCAAGCGAGAGGCCGTAGCGGTTGTTCTCACACAGGAAAATGACAGGCAGCTTCCAGAGGGCAGCGAGATTGAGCGCCTCGTGAAAGATGCCCTCGTTGGCGGCCCCATCTCCGAAGAAGGCGACGGTCACCTGCTTGCTGCCGCGAATATCGGACGACAGCGCCGCACCCGTGCCGATACCAAGGCCGGCGCCGACGATGCCGTTGGCGCCCAGAATGCCATGCTTCATCGAAGCAATATGCATCGAGCCGCCCATGCCATGGCCATAGCCGGTGTCCTTGCCAAACAGTTCGGCCATCATCGACCCGAGATCGGCGCCCTTGGCGATGCAATGACCATGGCCGCGATGATTGGAGACGATATAGTCGTCTGCCGCCAATGCGGCGCAAGCTCCAACTGCAACCGCCTCCTGGCCGATACAGGAATGTGCAGTGCCTTTGATGATACCCTTCTTGAAGAGTTCGGTTGCCCGCTCCTCAAACAGCCGGATGCGCCAGAGCTCCTTGTAGAAGCGCTCCAGCACCTCCGTGTCCGGCCCCGGCGCGACTTCGCCTGCCGGTTTGGTCGACCGGGACCTGGGGACGGCATTCTTCATGAGAACAGGCATCCACCGTTGACGTCGATGGTGGCGCCAGTGATGTAGGAGCTTTCCGGCGAGACAAGGAACTTGATCGCATCGGCGATTTCCGAAGGTTCGGCGGCGCGCTCGAGCGGGATCTTGTCCCATTCGATCTTCTTCATTTCCTCGAAGCTGATGTTGCGGTTCTGCGCTTCTTCCTTCAGCGCATTGAGGTGCATGCTGGTCGCGACATTGCCCGGTGCCACGGTGTTAACGCGAATCTTGTCGCGGGCGAGTTCATCGGCCGCCGTGTGCGTCAGTGAGATCAGGCCGGCCTTTGAGGCGCAATAAGCGGCGAAGAAGCCGTGGCCACTCTTGCCATACCAGCTCGACACGGTGACGATCGCCGCACCCTTGGCTTCGCGCAGCGCCGGGATGAATGTCTTCATCATCACCAGGTTGACGCGCAGGTTGATGTTCATCACCCGGTCCCATTCCCCGAGTTCCAGCGTCTCGATCGAACCGACCTTCTGCAGCACGCCGGCGACCAGGGCTAGGCCCTTGAGCGGATGACCGATCTTGGCTACCGCGGTGGAGATGCCCTTGATCGACGCCTCGTCGGTAAGGTCGGCAACGACGCCGACGAAGGATTGACCTTCGCCCTTGTGGAGCGAGGCGGCAACCTCGTTGACGGCGTCAACCGCGTCGACGAGTACCAGCGACCAGCCGTCCGCAGCGAGTTTGTCGGCCGTTGCCCGGCCGATGCCGCCGGCAGCGCCTGTCAGGATTGCAGTCTTCCCGCTCATTGCAGCACCATCCCACCGTCGATAACCAACATCTGCCCTGTCATGTAGTCCGATCCCGCCGACCAGAGGAAGCGCACGGTACCGACCACGTCGCTCGGCTGCGCCACGCGACCCAGCAGGATCTGGCTTGCCATCGAGGACATTGCCTCGCCCGGTTTGGAGCTCGCGCCCATCTTGTAGAGATCGTCGTCCAGTTTCTCCCACAGCGGCGTATCGACCACGCCAGGACCAAAGGCGTTCACGGTGATGCCCTTGCCGGCAAGCGCCCGGGCGCCGGCCTGGGTCAGGCTGATCACCGCCGCCTTGCTGGCGGAATAGGGTGCAAAATCGGGAAAACCCGTACGGCCGGCAATCGAGGCGGTATTGATGATCTTGCCCTTCGTACCATGTGCAATCATCGCCTTGGCAGCTTCCTGGATGCCGATCAGCACGCCCAGCGAATTGACTTCGATAATGTTGCGCCAGGTCTCCTCGGTGATTTCGAGAAAAGGCTCCGGCTTGTTGAAGCCGGCATTGTTGACCATGACGTTGATCGATCCGAACAGCTTCTGGCATTCGGCGACAGCAGCGGCGACCTCGGCGCGTTTGGTGACATTGACCTTGGCGAAGGCGAATTTGCCGGGATGAGTCTTGTTGAGCTCCGCAACTGTCGCTTCGCCCGTCGCCGGATCCATGTCGGCGATCAACACGCCGAAACCGTCTTCTGCCAATGCTGCCGCGATTGCGCGGCCTATGCCACGGGCGGCGCCGGTTACGATCGCGCCACCTTTTTCCGGATAAGCCATTTCATTTCCTCCTAGGATGCTGTTTGCTTGATTGTGCCGCGGATTCCGGATCGGGACCCGCCGCGTTTTCTGAGCCAGTAATCGAGAAGCAGCATGGCGAGCAGGATGCCGCCGATGACGATGCTCTCGAACGAACCGGCGATGCCGCCGAGCGAGACGGCGGTGGAAACCAGCCGAATGATCAGCGCGCCGATCAGGACGTTGACGACGGTGCCGCGGCCACCTTCGAGCGGCACGCCGCCCACCACCGCCGCCGTTATGCCGGCCAACAGGAAACTCTCGAAGCCAAGGCCCGACGCCGAGCCCGAACGCACAGCTGCGAGAATTCCCGCGAGTGCGCCGAGCAACGCCGAGCCGGCGAAAGCGACCATGTAGATCCGTGTCGTGTTAACACCGGAGCCGCGGGCACGCTCGGCATGGCCACCCACCGCATACATCGACAGGCCTGTCGTCGTGTAGCGCATCAGCACGCCGACGATAATGACAACGAAGATGCCGATCAGCCCGAGGACGGTGACGGGCCCGATGCGCGCGACCAGCGCGTCGGAGACCCAGAAGAGGTCGCCCGGGAGGATGGCGGGGCGCTGCGGCGCCATGACGAGAGCCAATCCCCGCAGGCCGATCAGCGTGCAGACTGTGAGAACCATGGAATTGATGCCGGTGCGGCCGATGATATAGCCGATACCGGCGCCATAGATCGCCGCGACACCGAGTGCAACGACGATGCCGAGCAACAGCGAGACGCCGGCGATCTTGAGCGCGATGATTGCCGCCACTGCCGCGACGGAGGCGATCGACAGGTCGAGCTGACCGACAACCATTGTTAGCATTATACCCGCGCCGACAAGCGCGATCAGGCCGACATTTTCGACCACCGAGGACGCCGTTGCGACCGAAGCGAAACCGGGAATGATGAGGCAAAGTCCTACCGCGAGGACGATGCAGATCGCGATGCGGCCGTGAAAACCGGTGTCCATCTTGAGACCGCTCATTTGCCGCGCTCCTTCATCAGGGTGATGGTGAGCAGCACGGCGCCGGCCAATATACCCTTGGCGAGTTCACGCATGCCGGCATCGATGCCAAGCAGGAGCATGATATTGCTGAGCATGGTGAGCACAATGGCCCCAAGACCGGCCCGCCACAATTGACCTTCCCCGCCCTGGATGGCGATGCCGCCGACCAGGATCGCCGCCACGACATCGATGGTCAGCCCGCGGAACATGTCGCTCTTTGCCTGCGACACCTGGCCGACCACAAGGATACCGACCACTGCCGCCAGAAGGCCGGCGATGACAAAGGCGATGATAACGATGCGCTTCGTCGGGATGCCGATCAGTTCGGCCGCCTTGTCGTTGGCGCCGGTCAGCACGATCTGCCGGCCGAGCGTCGTGCGGCTGAGGAACCACGTGCCGACAGCCACCAGCACCAGAAAGATCAGCGCCTGGTTCGGGATGCCTAAGGTCAGGCCACCGCCGATCGATGCCATCGGGTTGTCGGAGAGTGTCAGGGTGCGGTTGTCTGCGAGCCAGACCACGACGCCGAAAAGGACCGAACCGAAAGCAAGCGTGGTGACGATCGGGTTCAGCCCCCGCGACACCAGATAGCCCTGGACGAAACCCAGAATGGCGGCGAGCACAAAGACGGCGAAAAGGGCGACAGCAAGCGGCATGCCGGCGAGGATAAGCGCGGCAAAGACGAAGGCCGCGGTCATCGCTTGCTGCTCCACAGCCAGGCTCACGAAGCGACCACAAATGGTAATAGCCGCCGTGCCGATTGCTGCGATGCCGGTGATTGCCGAGGCTTGCACGACAGCAATCAGGTTTGGCGCCGTCGCAAAACCGCGAACCGAGACAGCCGCGATGAGGCCGATGACGATGACCGGGATGAAGGGCGATAGCGGCCCCAGCCGATCCCAACGCAAGCCTGCAACACCGGGAATTTTGACCGTCGGCTCCTGCCCCGAATTGCTCGAATTAATGGACATCGGACGCTCCGTGCGTTATCAGCGTCACGAGGCTGTTGCGATCAAGCTCTCCCGCCGCAGCCGTGCGAACCAGCTTGTGGTCATGGAAGACGAAGACGCGTTCTGCAAAGCCGAGAACCTCGTCAAGATCGGTGCTGGCAATCAGGATGGTCAGTCCGTCGTCGGCAAGCGAGCGCAGCAGGGCGTAGATTTCGGCGCGGGCGCCGACATCGACGCCACGCGTCGGCTCTTCGAGCAACATCAGGCGCGGATGGCGCGACAGCCATTTGCCGATGGATACCTTCTGCGCATTGCCACCTGAAAGAGATCTCACCTTGCGCTGGCGATAAGCGGGAACGATCGTCATGCGATCGGCGATGTTTTCGACGCCGCGGCTCAGCACCTTTTCGTTGGTGAGCTTCAACAGGCCGCGCGAGGCGAGATGCGGGGCAGAAAGCGACTCCCAGACCGGCCGGTCATGGAAGAAACCGTCGAACTGGCGATCATCGGAGCAATAGGCGATGCCTGCTCCGGCCCGTTCGGTGCTGCTTTTGGCGGCCAGAAGCACACCATTGATCTGGATGCCGCCGGCTTCCAGCGCAACGCGTCCCGCCACCGCGCGAAGCGGCTCTACGAAACCGCTGCCCAACTGGCCACATGTTGCCACGATCTCCCCTACCCGCACGCCGATGCTGACGGGAGCGGCAAGGTCCGCCGTCTTGACAGCATCGAGTTGCAGAGCCATCGGCCGATCGTCGGCTGCGGCTGACCGCCTTTCCGGAAAAAGCTGCTCCAGTTCGCGGCCGATCATGGCCTGGACGATGCGGGGAATACCGGCGTCCTTGACCGCAAACTCGTCCGCCAGCTTGCCATTGCGCAGCACCACCGCCTGATCGCAAATTTCGTCAAGTTCGTTCAACCGGTGCGTGATGTAGAGAACGATATTTCCTTCCTTCGCCAATCTGCGGACGGCCTGGTGCACCAGGTCGATGTCGCGATCGGCCAAAGCCGCGCTCGGCTCATCGAGCACGAGCACACTTGCCTTCTGCGAGAGCATCCGGGCGATTTCCACGAGCTGGCGCTCACCGATCGACAAGTCGGAAACTGGTGTATCGGGATCGAGATCGGCAAGGCCGAGACGGGCAAGGTAGACCTGGCAATCCTTGGCAGCCTTTCGGCGGCTGAGCCAGCCGCCGCCAGCGGCGAGCATGAAATTCTCCGCGACGGTCAAATTCGGCAGAACGCTGATTTCCTGCTGCACGACCGCGACGCCGGCGCGACGCGCCCTATCCGGCGTGGAAAGATCCACAGCAGTGCCATCAACGGTGATCGTCCCGCTGGTCGGCACGACGAGGCCGGACAGAATCTTCACAAGCGTGGACTTGCCCGCGCCGTTTTCGCCAAGAAGAGCGGTAACGCTACCACGCCCGGCCGAAAAACTTACATTCGACAGGGCGTGAATCGGTCCATAGGACTTCGAAACTCCGCTCATCGCCAACATCATCGTTATCCTAAATCAAAGAAGAAAGGGGGAGCCGGCCACTGACCTCGGTCGCGAGGCCCGCTCTCATTTTATGAGCCCGGCGCGTTGCCGGACGCGCCAGTCATCAATAGACGCAATGATCGTTGAAGGTCTGACCCCAGAGCTTGAAGTTGTTCAGTACGTCGCCTGCCTTGGCCGGATCATTGCCGACAACCACCTGCGGGTTGGGAATGATGTTGACCTTGCTCGGGGCAAAATTGAACTCCGGCCGGGCATCCGTGGTATCGGGGGCGACATATTCGCCATCCTTGACCTGCTTGCCATATTCGAAATAGCGCGCCACGACATTGATCGAGAACCAGCCCTCGAGACCGGCCGCCTGGACGCCCGTTGCGAATTCCTTGGCGGTGCCGATCGCGGAAATGTCGGCAATGCAGGTGGCGCTGACGAGATAGACATCCTTGCCTGGAGTCAGCCCTGCTTCCTCGAGCGCCTTGACCGCGCCGGTCACCGGACCGTCCGACATGCCGTAGACGAAATCGATGCCGCCGTCGCGGATGCTCGGGATCAGCTGGCTCATAGCCTTGTAGCCGCTGGCGTTGTCGAAGCCCGCGAACTCCGTTCCGACGATGGTGAAGGGCTTGTCCTTGGTCGCATCCTTGAAGCCGGCCTCGCGGTCATCGCCGGCCGAATAGCCTGGAATGAACTTGAGGATCACCATGTTGCCGCCGTCTCCGTGCAACGTGTTGCCCGCCTTGACGAAAGCGTCGCGTGCCTCGATTGCATTTTTTGCAGCAATCTGCCCGTTGAAGAAGTCGTTGACGCCGGCATAGGCGACGACGAGATCCTTGGCCTCGGGCTGGACGCCCTGATTGACCTGGAACACGGGCACGCCGCTGCGGCTCAGACGATTGAGGGTCGCCAGTCCCGCCTGGTTGTCGGCCGGCCACCAGACGTAGGCGAGGGGTTGTTCGGGCATGCCGAGACGTTGCTGCGCCTGCGCATCCTGCTCGGTCTGGTCGAAATTGTTTTCGATTACCGTCAGCTTGTAGTTGCCTTCCTTGGCACTCTGCTCGGCGCCGCGGATCCATTGCGCCAGATAGGCGTTGCTGCGGCTCGGCATCAGCACGACGATTTCCTTGCCCTCACCGTCCAGCGTGCCATCCGGCTCCTGAGCAAGCGCTGGAGCGGCAAACGACATTGCAAGACCCACATAGAGGGCGGTCTGCGTATGAAACTTCATGGTTTCCTCCCAAGAATTACGGTTAGTCTAGTTAGGTTCACTCTCTTGTCAATCGATTGCATAAAATGTGTCGAAATTTTTTCTTCGAGCGATTATGTGTAGTTTTTTTGATTTTCAACTGGACCCGAGCAGCCAGGCGCACTGCCTTTTCAAGCAGACCTACGACGAGGCCCGGACGAGAAGCGATGGTGAAAATACGCTGGTTTTCCAGGCGTAATCCCGGTTTTCAATGAGGTTGCTCACCAGGCGCGCGGCATGCCTGCCCACCTCGACGGTGGGATAATCAACCGTGCTGAGCGGAATCGCCAGGACACGTGAAATCTGCGTGTTGTTGAAGCCGACGATGGCAAAGTCTTCAGGACAGCGAAAGCCGCCCGATCGCAAGTCCTCCACCAGGCCAATCGCGATGGAATCGTTGTGGGCAAAGATCGCCGTCGGGCGCGGTGATGCGTTGAGAATCGATGCAAAGCTGTCACGACCTTCCTGGGTCGTGGCATTCCTGACGATCAGCGACGACGGAACCTCGACGAGCCCCGACTGCTTGCAGACATGTGAAAAGCCAAGGGCGCGATTGCGAAACGTCGCCGCCGCAACGGGGCCTTGTACCTGACACACATACTTGTGGCCACGGGCTGCAAAATGGGCAGCAACCATGGCGCCGCCGGCTTGATCATCACAAAGTGCCGAAGGCAGATCGATGCCCCGAATGCTACGGATTGCCAGAACAATGGGCACTTGTTCAGCGGCCGAACGCAGGATATCGGCTTGATCGTCGCTCGCGGCAAGCGAAATGATGGCATCCACCCGCCGCGACAGAAACCGGTGAAGCAGATCTCGCGTCGCAGACAGATCATCACGCGTTTCGCCGATAAGGGGTGTGATGTTGGGCAGGCCGGTGCCGTGCAGTTCCGCCATGATCTGGCGCAGCACGGTGATGAAAATCTCGTTCTCGAGGTCGGAGACGATGATGCCGACAGTATCGGTGCGCCCCTTGCGCAACGCCGCAGCCGTCAAATCGGTCCGGTACCCGAGTTTCATTGCTGCTTCACGCACACGAAGCCGCGTTTCCAGGCCGACGAGATGGGACTTATCCTCGCTAAGCGCCCGCGATACGGTCGAGCGGTCGAGGTTCAGCGCCTCAGCGAGTTCCTTCATGTTCGGCCGCGAACTGCGGCTGCTGTCCTTCTTCACGAAGTCTCCTCCACGCTGAACACCGGCAAGCGCCTCCGCTCCGTCCAATGTGATCGGCACGTTAGTCTTGCAATCGATTGCAGTCAAGTCTCCTGATGTGATAAACCTCGCCTGGAAGAGCGGCGGCGGTTCGTCGTCCGCGCCGTTCTATCGCAAATGCGCGCACTCAATGGAAGCGTGAGGAGGAATGAGATGAGCAACAAGATGGCTCTGGGCTGGGCAGGAATCGGCAAAATGGGCTCTCCGATGAGCCGAAGGGTGCTTGCGGCGGGATATCCGCTCACCGTTTTCGATCCCGTCGCGGCGAACCGGGCCGACGTCGTTGACGAGGGTGCCGCCGTAGCACACTCGTTGGCGGAACTCGCCGAAGCTGCCGACGTCATATTCCTCACCGTTCCGAATGATCATGTTCTCGGGCAGATAGTGCTCGGCCCGGACGCCTTGGGGACCGCCATGAAGCCGAGGCAAGTGCTGGTCGACATGAGCACCGTCTCGCCGAAGATTTCCTCCGAGGTGGCGATGTGCCTTGCAGCGAAGGAAATCGATTATCTGCGCGCCCCCGTTTCGGGAAGCACAACCACCGCTTCCAGCGGAACCCTCACGGTCATGGTGTCCGGCAACGAGAGCATCTGCCGGAGATTGGAACCGATCTTCTCCTGTTTCACGTCCAGGCTCCGCCTTGTCGGCACGGGGGAAGAGGCTCGCTACCTGAAGCTGGTCATAAACTCACTGGTCGGCGCTACGTCAGCATTGCTTGGCGAGGCGCTGACCTTGGGCCGCAAGGGCGGGCTGTCGATCGAGACCATGCTTGATGTCATCGGCGAGAGTGCGGTCGCCTCCCCGCTGATCGCCTACAAGCGCGACATGCTGGTAAGCGGCGATTTCGACCCGGCTTTCACGGTCTCGCAGATGATGAAGGATTTCGATCTCATACTCGATGCTGCGAAAGGCGCGCATGCCCCGATGTATCTGGCGTCCCTGGTCCGGCAACACTTTGAGGCGGCGTGGGCCGGAGGATCGGCGGAGAAGGACTTCTTCGTCCTTTCCGAACACTATGCGCGACTTGCCGGATTGCAGGAGGCGGGCTCAGGGAGCGGTCTGCCCTAACGGCCAACCTCTTACCTGCCCTCGATTACCTCCAGCGCACGCCGTGCGAAGCGTTCGGCGAGCGGCGCAACATCGGCGGCGTTGGCGGCTGCGGCATTGCCCGCCCTTGCCCGGTCGGCGATGCCGATGAAGATCACCGCAAACCGAAACAGTGCGAAAGCCACATGAAACCGTTGTAGCGGAGCTGTGGGGATCGCCTCGTCGTAATAGCGTTTGAGAAACGCCGACTCGCTCGGCAGATGCAGTGCCTCGATGTCGAGGCCGAGGATGCCGCCATATTCACCCGGCGCGGTATGCCAGGGCATGACGCAGAAACCGAGATCGGCAAGGGGATGGCCCAGCGTCGAGAGTTCCCAGTCGAGAATGGCAACGACCCTTGATTCCCTAGGGTGGAACAGCATGTTGCCAAGCCGGAAGTCGCCATGGGCGATCGACACCGCACCGTCATCCGGCGGCATGTTTGTCGGCAGCCAATCAGCCAGCCGATCGAGCGCCGCGATCCGTGCACTCGGTGACTCCAGCCATTGCTTCGTCCAGCGGTTGATCTGGCGTTCGAAGTAATTGCCTGGACGGCCAAAGTCGCCGAGACCGACATGGTCGGGCCTCAGGGCATGCAATTTCGCCAGCGCATCCGCCATGCCGGAATAGATTTCGTTGCGGGCCTCGCGCGGCAGTTCCGGCAGGGCGCAATCGGAAAACACCCGGCCCTCTACCCGCTCCATCAGATAAAACGGCGTGCCGAGCAGATCTGTGTCCTCATGCAGCAGGATCGGCCTCGGCACCGGCACGTTAGTGGGGTGAAGCGCGCTCAGAACGCGATACTCACGTTCGATCGCATGTGCGCCAGGCAGGATCGGACCGGCCGGCTTCTTGCGCAGCACCATTCGCTCGCCGCCGTATGTGACGAAGTAGGTCGGATTGGACTGGCCGCCGCTAATCCTTTCCAGTTGCAAGCTTCCCCTGCCAAACTTTGCGGAAAGGAAGTCGCGCAGCAATTCGGGATCGAAATCGACTGACGTACCAGATGTCTCAAGCGTCACGACAAAGTTCTCACAATCACATCATTTCGCATTGTCGCCGTCGCCGGAGTCGCGGGCGATCTCGCGCAGAAGGAATTTCTGGATCTTGCCGGTTGCCGTCTTCGGCAGTTCGCGGAACAGGAATCTTCGCGGCAGCTTGAAACCTGCCAGCCGCGCGCGGCAGAAGGCCCCTATTTCATCGGCTTCCAGCGTACTGCCCATCCGCAGCTCTATGAAGGCCACCGGAATCTCGCCCCATTTCGGATCGGGCGCGGCGACCACAGCAGCCATCAACACGCCTGGATGCTGGTGCAGGACACTCTCCAATTCAAGGCTCGATATATTCTCGCCGCCGGAGATGATCACATCCTTGGAACGGTCCTTGATCTCGATATCGCCTTCTGCATGCACGATGGCCAGATCGCCGGTGTGAAATCTGCCATCCGCAAAGGCCTGCTCGGTCGCCTCCGCATCCCGATAGTAGCCCATCATCAGGGTGTTGCCGCGCAGCAGGATCTCTCCCGCCGCGGCGCCATCATGGGCCACTTCGCATCCGTGCTCATCGACGACCGCCAGCCGGTTAGCCGTGAGGTGACGCGTGCCCTGCCGCGCCAGCAACGCCGCCTTGTCGGTAGCCGGCAGGCCGGCTTCGTGCGTCGACAGGATGCGCATGGTCACGGGGCCGAAGGATTCCGTCAGGCCATAGAGATGGATCAGGTCGAAGCCCAGCGCATACATTTCGGCGATCAGTGCACTGGTTGGCGATGCGCCGCCGGTCGCCACGGTGATACGGCGGCTGGGGTCGCGCTTCAGCTTGTCGGGATGATTGAGCAACATATAGAGCACGACCGGTGCACAGGCCATGTGTGTTATATCGCGCTCGGCGATGACCGAGAATATCAGCGCCGGCTCGACCCTGTCCAGACAGACATGCAGCCCGCCGGCGGCGGTGATCGCCCAGGTGTGGCACCAGCCGCTGCAGTGGAACATCGGCAGCACCCAGAGGTAACTGGTCCGATGATCGAACCGCATGGCAAAGACATTGCCGATGGCATTCAGATAGGCGCCGCGATGATGATAAACGACGCCTTTTGGCTTGCCCGTCGTGCCTGACGTGTAGTTCAGACAAATCGGCTGCCACTCGTCGATCACGTTGGTGAGGAGATCATCCGGAAGGGCGCCGCCCATGTCCAGCAAGTGCAAATCGGCGGTTGCATCGGCCCTGCCGCTTTCCGACAGCCGAAACACCGGCACACCGTGTTCCGCCGCTGCGGCCGCAGCAATCGGATACGAGACTGGATCGGCGATCAGCAACCGGCTTTCGGAATGGCCCAATACATAGCCCACCGTTGCCTGATCAAGGCGTGTATTGATCGCATTCAGAACCGCGCCGACCAAAGGCACGGCATAGTGCGCAGCAAGCATTTCCGGCCTGTTGGCGCACATCAGCGACACGACATCACCGGATGATACACCCTGTTGGCTCAGAAAGTCGGCCATGGCGGACACAAGCGCGCCGAATTGGCCATAGGTCAGCTCGCAATCGCGCCAGACGACGGCCGGCCGCTCCGGAAAAATATGGACGGCGCGATCGAGAAAATCGAGCGGCGTCAGAGGGCGGTGGTTTGCCATGCGCCGCTCAAGATGGGGGTCAAGTCTCATTGTGTCCTCTCATGCCGTCTCCCTACGACATCGGTGGCAAGGGCGGTCTTGCCGGCATTGTCCTCAATCAAAACGATTTGCTTTCAGCGATTGACCGACGCGCATATCCGCCGACCATGCAGCCCGGGTTCGTCTTCATGGAGGCACGGTCCTTTCCGCCGCCTCCCTGAAGAAGGGAGGCGAGCAGAAGTGCTTCACGCTCGACAATCCCGACTTGATGGCCGCGCTGATCAAGCCCCCTGCAGCGAGACTGGCATGTCAAGCCGAGCAAATGCCGCAAACGTGGAACCGGCATCGACAAGCACATCCGAGCCGCGTCGAATTTCGTCGATGCGGCCGGGCCTAAACTTGCACCGCCTGTTCGCGGATCACGCCGGTGTCGGAGCGTGCTGTCGAATAAGACCGTCCTTCTTCAGCTCCGCCCAGAAGTCAGCCGGTATCGGCCGCTCGATCAACGCCACGTTCTGGTCGAGATGCTTACTTGTGCGTGTGCCGGGAATGTTGGTTGCGATTGCCGGATGGGCGAGAACGAATTGCAAAGCCGCGGCTGCCAGCGGTACGTCGTAGCGCTTGCAAACACCTTCGATCCGCGAGACGCGATCAAGAATCTCCGGGCCTGCCTCACTGTAATTGTAATGCGCGCCCTTGACCGCGCCGGTTGCCAGAATGCCGCTGTTGAAGCCGCCGCCCAGCACGACGGAAACATCGCGCGCCTCGCAGAGCGGCAGGAATGTATCGAGGGCATCCTGCTCGAGCAACGTATAGCGGCCCGCCAGCAGGAAGCAGTCGAAATCGCGCTCCCTGAGCGCCGCCTCGCAGACCTGCCACTCGTTGCAGCCGACGCCGATTGCCTTCACCAACCCTTCGGATCGCAGCTTTTCAAGCGCCTTGTAGCCGCTGTCCATGGCGGTGCGGAAATGTACCTTCTGCAATTCCGTGCCATGCGTGAAGGTATCGATGTCGTGAATGAACAGGATATCGAACCGCGAGATACCCATGCGCTGCATGCTGTCCTCGAAGGACCGCATGATGGCGTCATAGCCGTAGTCATGGATGACCTCGAAAGGCGGCATATCGACCCAGAAGAAGGATGTGAGCCCGCCCTGCGGGACCGGCTTCAACAGCCGGCCGACCTTGGTGGAGAGTACATACTCGTCGCGCGGAAAGGCGCGCAGGGATTCGCCGAGCCTGTGTTCGGACAGGCCATGACCATACATCGGCGCCGTATCGAAATAGCGAATCCCGGAATCCCAGGCGTGCTGGATGACGTCGCGCGCATCCTCCTCGGGCACTGCCCGGAACTGGTTGCCGAGCGGCGCAGTTCCGAAGCCCATCGCGGTGACTTCCAACCCGCCACGGCCAAATTTTCTCTTCAGCGATGCCTTCATCGCAGCCTCCTTCTCACTTGATGCGCCTACTTGATGAACGAGTATTTCGAGCGGTCGATCGTCAGAGACACGGCGAGAATGATTACCAATCCCTTGACGATATCCTGGGTGAAGCTATTGACCTCGGTGACATCCATGCCATTGGTCAGGATGGCGATGACGAGCACGCCGAGGAACGTGCGATGCGGCCCGCCTATGCCGCCGGAAAGCGCCGTTCCCCCCATCACCACCGCGGCAATGGAATTGAGCAGCAGGCTCGAGCCGGCTGTCGGGGTGCCTGCGCCGACCTGGCCTGTCATGATGACACCAGCAAAGCCGCAGATCGCGCCGGCCAGCATGAAGGTCACCACCTTGTAGAATACGACCGCAACGCCGGCATTGGCTGCGACGATCTCCCCGCCGCCGATCGCATAGAGATAGCGGCCGAGCTTGGTTCGGAACACGACGACTGTCAGCACAGCCGTCGCCAGCAGCGCGAACCAAATGACATTGGGGACGCCGAGCAGCGCCGCGCCGTTGACCAGATCCGGCAAGGCGCCGTCCATGAACAGGATCGATTGTCCCTGGGAGATCTGGTTCGTCACGCCCGACAGGATCGACAGCATGCCGAGCGTCACCAGGAAGGACGGCACCTTCAGCCCTGTCACCAGGCCGCCATTCAGCAGACCGACAACGCCGCCGACGCCGACGGCAGTGAGCGTAGCCCCGAACACACCGAAACGGTCGACCGTCAGTGCCGCGAGAATACCCGTCAGCGTCACCAGCGCGCCGACGGAAAGATCGATCGAGCCAATCAAGATAACCAGCGTCCCGGCAAGCGCCACGATCAGCAGCACCGAGGATTGGCGGCCGATATTGAGCGCATTGGCCGGCGAAAAGAACAGCGGGTTCATATAGGTGAAATAGGCGATAAGCACGATGATCGCGGCGATCGGCAGCACGATCGTTCGAAGGTCGAAGCTGCTTCGGGAATTCTTGGTGGACGATACTTCAGTCATTGAAAATCCTATAACATGGCCGCGACAACATCGACTTCGCGGGGCTTGGCACCCCTGGGCGCGTCGATCACCGCCGAAACCCTGCCGTCGCGAAGCACGAGAATACGGTTTGAAAGCCCGATCAGCTCGGGTAGATTGTCCGACACCAGAAGAACGGCACCACCGCTCGCGGCGATCTCCCGCATCAGCGAATAGATATCCTCCTTGGCGCCAACGTCCAGCCCTCGGCCCGGATCGTCAAGGACCAGAATCCTCGCCCCGTTTGCAAGCCACTTGGCGAAAACGATCTTTTGCTGATTGCCGCCCGAGAGCGTGCGGCAATGCACAGCCGGACCGGGGGTGCGAACTTTCAGCCGATTGATCCAGTCGAGCGCCATCGCACGACTGCGCCGCGCGGAGATCACCCCGAGGAAGCCAGCGCCCAACTGCTTGAGATTGGGCAATGTGAGATTCCATTCGACCGTTTCGGTGCCGATGATGCCCGCGATCGTTCGTTCGGATGGAACGTAACCTATGCCCTGACGGATGGCTTGGCGCCGGGAACCGGGCGCCAACGTCGTCCCGAAGGCCAGCACATTGCCCGAACTCTGCTGCTCGGCGCCCGCCACGATGCGGGCCAGCGACGACTTGCCCGAGCCGAGAACGCCCGCAACACCGAGGATTTCTCCATGATGTAGATCGAGCGAGACGCCCTTGAGATGGCCCGGCCTTTCGATGTTCTCGACGCGCAGTGCCACCTTCGGTTCCGGCTCGCGCTGGCTAGCCTCGCGATAATACTGGTCGTTGCGTTGGCGGCCGACGATCAGCTCATGCAATTCGGTTTCAGTGATGCTGCCGGTCGGCCGCTGGTCGATCACGCGCCCGTCTTTCAGGGCGACGACTTCGTCGCAGGTGGCGAAAACATCCGCCAGCCGATGCGACACCAGCACGAAAGACGCGCGGGATCGCCAGCGCCGGATGCCGGCAAACAGCTTTTCCGCCTCTACATCCGATAGCGCGCTGGTCGGTTCATCGAGCAGGATGATCGGCTCGACGGGATAAATGCGGCTGAGCGCGAACGCTTTGGCGATCTCGACGAGTTGTCGCTCGCCAAAGGACAGGGTTCCTGTGATCGCCGTCGGATCGATATCGACCTGCAACTCGTCCAGGACCTGGCGTGCCTCGTCGATCATCGCCTTGCGGCGCAGCCAGCCGCCCAGCGCGAACTTGTCTTCTCTTCCGAGGAAAATGTTCTCGAAGACGGGGATATTTGAAATAAGCCCCTGCTCCTGGAACACCGTCGCAATTCCGTTGCGCGCCGCTTGCGTCGGATGGCCGAAACGCACCTCCGCCCCGTTGATCGCAATCGAGCCAGTATCCGGACGCACGGTGCCGTTGACAATCGACAGCAGCGTCGATTTGCCGGCACCGTTTTCGCCGACGAGGCCGATCATCTGGTGGCGCCGGAGCACGAAACTTACCTCCGAAAGAGCCGTCACTCCCGGATAGGATTTTGTTATGCCGCGAAGTTCGAGTGCCGGCGCAAGAGCGCGCCGGTCACCCGCAGGCTCGCGAACAAGGGTCGCGGGCATGGACGTCATTTGAACGGGCCGGACTTGTAGTGGTCGGCATAAAGCTTGGTCACGGCGTCGAACTCCGCCTTCCAGCTCGCATCGCGGTAGGCCGCGTTGAGCTTGTCCTCACCTTCCTGGCCAGCCCACTGTGTCGTCGGGTCGATTGGGTAGATATTGTTCTGCGGATCCCAGTTGTCAGGATTGAGCGTGCGGCTCATCTTCTTGAAGTCGAACGGCAATTCCGCGCTTTGATAGACTTTCTGGTCGATCGAGGCCGCCGTTTCGGCAGTCGCGGTCAACGACCCCGTATAGAGCAGTCTTTCGGCCAGGGTTGGCTTCCAGCCCGCCAGCGCATCGAACAGGGTCACGGCAGCAAAGCCCGCCTGGTAAGGCGCGAGCGATGTGTTGGTGGCGACGTACTGCTCGCCCTTGGCCACTTCCTGCAGGCTCTCGGAAAGGCCGTCGATACCGGCGACCTTCACATGCGTCATATTGCGCTCCTTGAGCACGCTGAGCGCGCCAAGTGCCATGGAATCGTTCTGTCCGAACACGGCCTTCATATTCGGATAAGCCGTAACCATACTGAGCATGACCGTGCGGGCCTTTTCACGAACCCAGTCGCCACGCGGATTGCCGACCAGCTTAATGCCCGGAAACTCGGCCGCCGCCTTGACGACGCCGGCGGTGCGCGCATCGTCGGTCGGTGCGGCCAGTCCCTTGATATGGACGACTTCCCCCTCACCGCCGATCGACTTGAACAGCTCCTTGGCTACCTGATAACCGGCATCGACGGAGTTGGCGGTCATGTAGTTGACGAAGTAGTCGCCCACATCAGATGGCGTGAACCAGGCCGGAATTTCCCAGACAGCGGTGTAATAGATCTGGTTTTCCTGGCAGAGCTTGGCAATCATCGGCACTTCGCCGGCCGCGATGACTGTGTTGATCAGCATGTTGGCGCCCTGGGTGGGCAGGCCTCGCACCTGCGAGATTTCCCGCGCCGCGTCGTTGTCGTGGTAGAGCTCGATCTGCTCGGTACCCAGAGCAGCCGACGTCGCCTTGAAGCCTTTGATGAAGGCTGCCCAATAGTCGTTCGCGGGCGTGGCCACCAGCGTCGCTGCCTTCTTGGTTGCGGCCATGGCTCCGTTTCCGAAGCCGCCCATGCTCAGCCCTGCCGGCACGCTGATGCCCGCTGCTGCAGCAAGCTGCATGAAGACCCGCCGCGACACCGGATTGCGCAGATGCGCCCCGACCTTGATAATATTCTCCTCTTGAGACAAGCTTCACTCCTCCCTTGGAATTTATGCAATCGATTGCATTTGTAAACCGCAAAAACCGCTCTTCTCCCACGAACCCAACAATATCTTTGACAATAGGACAAGGTCGCCCGTGAGAAACGGAACGTCGACTCAAATCGGAGTTGATGGCTTCCTCCCAAAAACTCAGCGCCAGTTTAACCGCGTCGAAATCTTTGTCAATCGATTGCAGAGCGGCAAATCAGAAATCGCTTCGGATTTGCGAGCTAGCGCGCGCTCCGTGAACTTGAAAGACCCGCATTGCAAGGTCCAGGCCGACAATGCTAACTTCTTTCATGGATGCTCACTCCTCTAAATGACGTTCTGGCGAACATCACTTTGGCACATCACGATGCCGTCGGGAGGGTGCATCACCAAGCACGGCAATCCGAGCTATCGCTTCATCAGCAAACCACCTCGACCGGGTCAGCGTCTGCTATTGTTGACCCTTCAGGTAGCGACGAATAAGATTTTTCGACCAACGCTCTGAACGTCGGGTTTCTTGTATGCTCCCAAGACCTTTTACAAGCCACTTTTCCAGGTCTCATGTGATGCCACTTGCCTGCCTCGTTGTGGCTTTGACGCTTCAAATCGGGGGATCGAGGATCGAGCACTCCGGGACGTCCGTCTTCGTAGCCGTGTCCGTTCTCGCAATCGGACTTGTGTTGTCGACGGTGTTCGTCGTTTTGCAGCACGCCGAGTTTATTGCACATCATATTGGGGAACCTTACGGAACCCTCGTTCTCACATTTTCGGTCACGACGATTGAAGTGTCGATCATTGTTTCCATGATGCTCCACGGCGCGAACAATCCGACGTTGGCCCGTGAATCCGTATTTTCGACGGTGATGATTGTTTGTTGCGGGGTCGTCGGAATCTGTCTGACGTTAGGTGGATGGCGGCACCACTATCAGGATATCAAAAAACAAGGCACGGATGCGTTCCTGGCAATCCTTATCGCACTGACCGTGCTGACGATGGTCCTTCCCAATTTTACACTCACGACCGGTCCCGGAACGTTTTCTGCCACGCAACTTGCTTTCGTGAGTGTTCTCTCGGTCTTCCTTTATGGGAGTTTTCTCTTTGCACAAACGGTCAGTCAAAAGCAGGATTTCCTTGATGAGCTTGTTGGTGATACCGCGAAGGAAGGCCACAGCACTGCTTCCACGGGACTGGCTGTTCACTTTATTTTGCTGATCCTGGGCTTGATAGGCATCGTGCTGTTGACCAAACAGGTTGCCGCAGGTGTCGAAGACGGGCTTCAACTCTTGCACGTCGCGCAGACCGACTCGATTGTCGGTGCTTTGATTGCCCTAGTCGTACTGATGCCTGAGGCGGTATCGGCCATAAAGGCATCGCTGGCCAATCAGCTTCAGCGCGGCTTGAATATCGCTTTAGGTTCCGCTTGCGCAACAATTGGAATGACTATTCCGGCGGTCGCCATTGCCAGCCTGATTTCAGGACGAGGCCTGACGCTCGGTCTTAACCCAGGGGACACTGTCTTGATGCTGCTTGCACTCGTCATCAGTCTCGTCAGCTTTGGCACGGGACGCACTACGTTTCTCGCCGGGATCACCCACCTTGTCGTCTTTCTTGCCTTTGTTCTTTTGACTGCGATACCCTAGCACCACATTGGCGGGCCTTTGGCGTCAACTGCGTTAAGGGTGATGTCATGTCTGGATGGCGCCCGTTTGGCGATCTGATTTTGGCGATGTTCGCGCTTTACGGATCGGATGCAGTTATGTCTTCCGGATATCATTGGCAAAGTAACTGCCGAATTTCTCAGCCCAGAGCCGCACGGTCTGGTGAGAGACGATGACGCCACGGGCGGCCAGCATATCCTCGACGGTGCGCAGACTGAGGGGAAACCGGAAATAGAGCCACACCGAATGGCCAATCACCACTGCAGGAAATCGATGGCGTCGATAAAGTGGATCACGGGCAAGTCGGGTCATACCGATAGATCCCACATTTTGATCGATACTCGGTTAACGTTGCAATGCCCCTTTCTGCCCACAACACGCGTTCCATGCGCCATCGTGAAACGATCTAGAATGAGAACGTCGAGACGAGTTTTGCTGCTTGGGTGATCGCATCCTGCTGCCAGGGCCGCAATTGCTGTCCGGCATAATTCTGGAAAACCGGCAGGAAGGGATCGTCGATATGGGTTTTGATCCCCGAAAGCTGCTCCATCACGGCGAGGCCGCAATAGGGCACGTAGGCGGCCGAATATCCGCCCTCATGCGACATGACCAGCCGTCCGCCACAGAGTTCATCGGCGGCCTGCATAAGCATCCTCGTCATCTCGCGATAGGTGCCGCTATGCAGCATCATGCGGCCGAGCGGATCGGCACCCGACGCATCGAAGCCTGACGGCACCACGATCAGATCTGGCTTGTAGGCCCTCAATGCCGGAAGCACGACCTGTTCAAACGCAGCTATATAGGCGTCGTGGCCGCTGCCGGCGGGAAGCGGCACGTTGATGTTGTAGCCGAAACCCGCCCCCTCCCCGCGCTCCTCGCGGTCGCCGCTGTCATGCGGATAAAGACGCTCCTGGTGCAGTGAAATCGTCAGGACGCCCGGATCGCTCCAGAAGGCCGCCTGGGTACCGTTGCCGTGATGCACGTCCCAGTCGACGGTCGCTACGCGCTCGAACCTGTGCTTTGTGCGTGCCTTGAGAATGGCGACAGGAATGTTGCCGAACAGGCAGAAACCCATGCCCTTGTCGGCTTCGGCATGGTGGCCCGGCGGCCGCACCAGCGCGTAGCCGTTCTTGAGCTCACCGGACAGGACCTTGTCCATCAACGAATGCGTACCGCCGGCCGCAAGGCAGGCAATTTCGTAGCTGCCACGGCCGAAGGGCGTCAGATAGCTGGCGTCGCCGCCACGGTCGTCGCTCTCGGCCTTGATGCGTCTGATATAGTCGCGCGTGTGGAAGCGGGCGAGATCGTCCTCGTCAACAGGGGCGGACTTGACGCTAACCAATTGATCGGTCAGGCCCGAGACCTCCATGAGGTTCTTGAAGCGCCGCTTGGTCGATGCGTTTTCAGCATGTTCGCCCGGCTCCACGGTCAGGCTTGCCGGAAAGAACTGCGAGGCCGGTCCGGTCTCGTGCCAGAGATAGAGTTCGTGGAAATTCCAGCCTGTCTTCACGGCGTTTCCCCTTCAAAGGATTGTAGCTACAGTTGCAGATGGTGAGCCACACACCCTTCTCCGGGTGTAAGGCAACATCACGTCCATGCATTTGTCGCGGCCGTCGCCGGCCGCGACCGGCCCGAAGATCTCCGCGCGCGCGCGAGTTATGGCTCGTCTCCTTAACCTCCAAGGATTTTTTCGGCGGCGCGCTCGGCCACCATAATCGTCGGTGCGTTGAGATTGCCCGATACCATCAGCGGGATGGCCGAGGCATCGGCAATGCGGATGCCTTCGAGCCCATGTACTTTCATTGTCGCCGGATCGGTGACGGCCATCCTGTCGATGCCCATGCGGCAGGTGCTGGAAGGATGATAGAGTGTCGTCATATGGCCACGCACATACTCCGCGATCTCGGCATCCGTCTGGCATTCCGCACTCGGCGCCAGTTCGTGATCGATCAACTCGCGGATCGGTGATTGCGCCAGAATGTTGCGGTTGATACGCGCACCCCGGACCATGGTGGCCAGATCGATGCCAGCGGGATCGGAGATGAAATACTTCGGATCGATCGATGGATACTCGATCGGATCGGCCGAACGGAGCTTGATCTCGCCCCTGCTCTTGGGCCTCTGCAGGGTCGAATGGGCGGTGATGCCGGAGCGGCCTCCGAGGAATCGCGTGTAGTCGCGATGAGGTGTGATCGCACCGTAGAGCTGCAGGTCGGGTTCAATGCCCTCGCGGCTGCAGACATGGCCGCCGGATGCCACCCAGGGCGAAGTGCGCACGCCGGTTCGATGATCCCGCCATTCCTCAAAGCTTGCGGCGATGGTGTCGTCGGTCCACGCGCCGATGCCCATTGGCTCCTTGGTGTAGAATGTGATCGGGATATTGAGATGGTCCTGCAGGTCCTTGCCGACGCCCGGCAGATCGTGGACCGGCTTGATGCCGACGGCTGCGAGCTCGTCGGCAGGTCCGATGCCGGACAACATCATGATCTGGGCTGTACCGATTGCGCCACCGGTCATCACCACCTCGCTGTCGGCATGGACAGTTTCGGCAACGCCATTGACGAGGTAGTTGACGCCCTTCACACGGCCGCCCTCGATGATCAGCCCTGTGACCAGCACACCTGTCTTCAGCGTGATGTTGCCACGTTCGAGCGCCGGCCGCAGGTAGGACTTGCCGGTACCCCAGCGCTCACCGTTCTTGATGGTGAACTGGAAGAGTCCGACCCCCTCCTGCGCCTCGCCATTGTAATCCGGATTGTACTTGTAGCCAGCGGCCGTGGCAGCCTCTATCCACATGTGCTCGTACTTGTCGACATAGGGCACGTCTTCAATGTGCAGCGGCCCGAAATTGCCGTGATAGGGGCTGTCTCTGAAATTTGCATTGTTCTCCGACTTGAGAAAGACCGGAAAGACATCTTTCCACCCCCACCCGGCGCAGCCAAGCGCTTCCCAGGCGTCATAGTCCGACGGAAGGCCACGGATGTAGATCATGGCGTTCAGCGCACCCGATCCGCCCACCATCTTGCCGCGCGGCCAGAAGATGCGGCGACCGCGACAGCCAGCCTGCGGCTCAGTGTAATAGCCCCAGTCGGCGGAGGTGTTGAACATCGTCACCCAGTCCGAAGGGACATCGGAATTGATCGGCGCGGCACGGCCGGCCTCAAGCACGAGGATCTTGCGGTTCGGATCGGCGCCAAGACGACTGGCGACCACGCATCCTGACGAGCCGGCACCGATGATGATGGTATCGTACATGGATTTCCCCTTATTCTGTGGCCGGAGCCGGTTTTTCCAGCAGTCTGGCCGCAATGGCGCCGTCGTTTCGGCGTCGCAGCCAGCGGACGAGATCGGTTAGCCGTCCGACCAGGCCCTTGGGCATCAGGATGATCGAAACGGCGATGATGATGCCGAGGCCGAGCGTGCGGAACTCGCCCGCCTCGCGCATCAGTTCGTCGGCAGAGACCAACACGATCGTGCCGACCAGCGGCCCCCAGAAGGTGCCGACGCCACCGACCACGACGATTGCGATGATGAACATCAACTGCGACATCGACAGGATGCCGGGCCCGATCGCCTGGAAATGCGCGGCATAGAGGCCGCCGGCGAGGCCGGTGAAAAAGGCCGAGATGCCGAACACCAGAAGCTGGGACTGGAAGCGGTTGACGCCCCGCGCCACCGCATATCCGGGATTGTCCTTGAGGGCCCGGAAGGCCAGGCCGATCGGGCTTTTGACCACCGCATATGTGAAGATCATGGTTAGCGCGAAGAGCGTGGCGACGATGGCATAATTGCCGACCAGCCATTTCCCCTTGAGCATTGCGCGCATGCCAAGATCGCCGAAACGTGCAAAGCCTACGGCGCCGCCCGTGAACTGCCTGCAGATCGAACCGACCATGGTGTAGCACTCAGTATCGGTCACGATCAGGAGGTACATGGTCTGCGCTATGGCGAGCGACAGCAGCGCCACATAGACCCCGGTCAATCGCAGGCAGGCAAGCCCGACGATCAGCGAAAATATCACCGCGGCGAGAGCCCCGGGCACCAGTGCCGCCCAGACGTTCCAGCCGAAATAGAAGCACAGCATCGCTGTGACATAGCCGCCGAATGCGTAAATCGCCATCTGCGCCAGGCTGAAGATACCGGCAAAGCCGAAGAGCAGGTTCCACTGCGAGGCGATGATGGCATAGAAAAGCGCCAGCACCACCTGGCCGAGAATGTAACGGCTGTCGATCATGAAGGGCAGCGTGATGGCGGCGATGATCAACACGAGACTGATGAGCAAATCGAGGCGCGTGCTGCGGGTGAGGCCTTTGGCGGGTTTTGTCATCGACATTTCCTCACATACGCCGGATCTGGATACGGCCGAACAGACCGGCGGGACGCCAGATCAGCACGGCCATGACGACAAAGAGCAGCGTCGGAAAGCCCCAGCGTGCGCCGGCGGCATATTGGACGAAGGCTTCGAGCATGGCGAGGCCAAAGGCCGCCGCCACCGCGCCAGGCAGGTTGCCGAGACCCGCCACCACACACATGATGAAGGCTTTCAGCATCGGGTCGTTGCCGAGTGGCGGCGACAGTTGCGTCATCGAGGAGACCATAACGCCGCAGACACCGGCCAGCGCGCCGGATAGGACTAGCACCTGGAAATAGACCCGATTGACCGCCACGCCCATCAATTGTGCCGCTTCACGGTTCTGCGCGGTGGCGCGTATCGCGCGACCCATCCGCGTCCTGCTCATCAACAGCGCCACTAGGATCATCATCACAATCACGACCAGCACGATCAGCATGTTCTGATAGGGTATGGCGACAGGCCCGAACGCGATGGAGCCGGCGGCCGAGATCGGCTGTTTCAGCGGCTGGCCACCATAGAGCAACAGGATGGAATTTTCGAGCGCGATGCCGACGCCGACAGTGGCGATCATCACGTTGGATTCGAAGGTCGCCTTGTCGTTGCCGAGCAGGTTGCGGACCACGACGAAGTAGAGCAGTCCGCCCGCCACCGCGCCCGTAAGAACAGAAAACAGGAAACCCACCGGCGCCGGCAATCCCAGCGTCGTCGAGGCCGTGTAGGCGGCATAACCGCCAAGCGTCAGCAAGGCGGCATGCGCCATGTTGAGCATACCCATAGAACCCCAGACGAGTGAAAGGCCGACGGTTGCAAGTGCATAGAGCGCACCGGTCGTCAGTCCCGCAATGATGACGGATGAGAGAATATAGAGCATGCCGGTCAGCCTCCAAGATATGTTGCGAGAAGCTCGTCCCGAGCCAGCAACTCGGCGGGCGGGCCCGACCAGACGATTTCACCATCGTCGAGCAGATGCAGTTGATCGGCGAGGTCGGCGACGCGCGCAGGATTCTCTTCAACCAGCAGGATCGTGTGGCCGCTTTTCGATAGTTCTGAAATGACACCGTAGATCTGTTCGATGATTAGCGGTGCGAGCCCCAGCGACGGCTCGTCGATCAGAAGGATATCGCCGCCCATCATCAGCCCACGGCCGATGCCGACCATACGCCGCTCTCCTCCCGAAAGCGACGAAGCGATCTGGTTGCGGCGGTCGGAGAGTTTCGGCAGCAACGTATAGACCTCGTCGAGCCTGCGATCGACTTCGGCCTTGGACGGTGCAAGATAAGCCCCCATGAGCAGGTTCTCAAGAACGCTCATTTCCGGAAACAGCATGTCGCCCTGCGGCACATGCGCCACACCAAGTGCAGCGATCGCGTGGGGTTTTGCGATTGCTTCGCCACCATTGATGCTGATCGTGCCGCCCTTCAGGGGCACGATGCCGGAGATTGTCTTGAGCAGGGTGGACTTGCCATGGCCATTCGGGCCGACGACCGTGATAAATTCGCCGGCGGCGATATCGAATGAAATGCCTTTGAGCACGGTGAGTTCGCGATAACCCGATACCACGTTCCTCAGGCTCAGAACGGGCGGCTTGCCAGACGACGTCATGTCTGCGCCTCCCCTTCGGCAAAGAATGTCTTGAGCCGTTTTTGCGTGCCTTCGCCAAGATAGGTCTCGACCACCACCGGGTCCTCGGCCACCTGGCTCGGCAGGCCCTCGAAGATCTTCTTGCCATGATGCATGATCAGCACCCGGCTCGAAAGCGCCAGAAGGAAGCGCATGACATGTTCGATAAGAACGACCGTGAGCCCCTCTTGCTTGAGCTTGAGCACGAGTTCCATGATGTGGTCGATCTCGGTCGCGTTGAGGCCGCCCACCGGTTCGTCGAGAAACAGGATCTTCGGCTTGGTGGCAATGGCTCCTGCGATCATCAGCAGCTTGCGGTCAAGAACCGGCAGTTGCGCAACCGTCTCGTCGGCCTTGTTGGACAGACCCACGAAGGCCAGGGCTTCCTCCGTCTGCGCGCGAACATCCTTGCCGAGGCTGAAGCTGGGAACCGGGCGTTTGCCCTTGCCGAAATACGCGGCGATGTCGATATTCTCACGCACCGTCAGGCTTTCGAATGCCGCATTGAGCTGGAATGTTCGGGCCATGCCGAGCTGGCAGATCCGGTCCGCACCCATGGCGGTAATTTCCTGCCCGCTGAAGTGGACGCGACCGCCGGTGGCCGGCGTGATCCCCGTCACGACATCGAAAAAGGTCGTTTTTCCCGCACCGTTCGGTCCGCCGATGCCGACGATCTCGCCCTCCCATACCGTGAGCGACATGCCATCGACCGCTGCAAGCGATCCAAACCGTTTCACAACATTATCGCAGTCGAGCAGCGCCTGTCCGCCGTCCGTCATAGTACCGCTCCGTTCTCGATGGACACCGGCCGGCATATCCGGCCGGTGTGGTTGGCAAGCAGAAAAGCGCCGCGACTATTTGATCCAAGGTGGCAGAACGAAGTCAGCCTCGGCATAGAGCGCGGGCGAGATCAGCTTCGGATCGGTCTTGTGGTCCTGATGCTGCAGGAACTGATGCGGCATGCCGAGCGACGGATCCTTGACCTGGCCGGGATAGCAATAGGCCGACTGACCGGCGGGATCGGCGCGGTAGATGCCATTGACACCGCGATAGACGAAGCGACGCATGGAAGCCGCGACCTTCCTGGTGCCTTCCTTGTTGAACGGTTCGCTGGGCCCGCCCGCGATGGCGGCGGAAAGTGCCCACATCCACAAGCCGTCATAGGTCTGCGAACCCGTGAGATAGGCCGCATTGGGTCCGAATTTCGCACGGTAGCTCTCGCGGAAGGATTTCGAATAGTCGTCGGGCAGGCAACCGATGACCGTCGAATAGACAACGCCGTTGACGGCTTCGCCGCCGATTTCGCGGAAGGCGGGCAGCGAGGGGCCGTACTGCATGTAGACAAGGCTGTTGGTCGGCTGCGGCAGGAACTGCACCATGAACTGGGCGAGGTCCTGCGGTAGGAAGTGGGTGACGATGATTGCCGCCGGCGGATCCTGGCGGAGTTTGGCGAGCGTCGGGCCCCACTGGTTGGTCGGGAACGGCACGGTCTCGAACAACGAAACTTCGAAGCCGAATTCGGCAGCCTTATCTCGGATCGCATTGGCGATCACGACGGAATATTCATTGGCCGATGGAATGATGGCGATCTTCTTGTTCGGCATTGTCCACTTGCCGTTGTCGGCAAGCGTCTTGAGGAAATCGAGGCAGCCAGGGCCGTACCAATATTCCGGCGGATCGCCCTGGAAGGAGCCGTAATAGCGCTCCGGGTCGGTCTTGAATTTCTCGTTGTGCGAGATCAGCGTGTTGTAGTGCATAAAGATGATGTCGTTGTCGGCTGCGACATCCATCTCCGTCATGTTGGTACCGTAGTTGTAGCCGTTGATGATCACGGGCACGTTGAATCGGTCGACGAGACGTTGCATCGCCTGGCTAACGAAGTCCGCGCCCATTTCCTTGGTGTCTTCGACATGGATCTCGACCGGCCGGCCGAGAATACCGCCGGCGGCATTGATCTCCGCAGCCGCCAGCTCGAGGCCGTTCTTGAATTCGATGCCGTCGGCGGCGGAAATACCGGACATCGGCAAAGCCGAACCCACGGGAATGGGCGTTGCATCCTGGGCCTGGGCGGTGCTGTTCAAATCGGCAAGGAGCATCCCGCCAGTGGCACCGGCTCCGAGAACTCCCTGTAGCATTGCACGTCTGTTGATCATAACGAGTACCCCTTATTTGTTGGTTTCATGCGTCATGTGTCGTTCTGTGCTTACCTGGAAACGATCTCCTCCAGGCGGGCGGCGGCGGAAAGAACAGAGGCGTCCTGCCCCCTCGCTCCGACGATCTGCAGACCGATAGGCAGTCCGGCGACAGTGACTCCGGCCGGTATCACTGCAGCGGGTTGTTGGCTGAGATTGATAGGGAAAGAGAACCCGGCCCATTCAGTCCAGCGCTTGAACTCTCCGCCAGTGGGCACTTCCAGCCCGGCCCCGAAGGCGGGCACCGCTGTGCCAGGGGAAATCAGGTAGTCATAGTCGGCGAGCAGCTTGTCCATCGCCACGCCGAAATCGGCACGCCGGGCCTGGGCCGCCACCACCGCCGTCGAGCCGTATTGGGCACCTTGTCTCGCGATATCGAGGAACCCCGGGTCGATGCCTGCCCGCTCCGTCTCCGGTACCATCGAGAGCCGCATCGCCGCACCGGAAAACCAGTGATGATGGAAAAGCGACAGCAGGTCGTCGCCGGGCAGGTCGATGGCTTCGACGGTCGCCCCGGCCGCGCTGAGTTTGCCAGCCACTCTTGCGATGGCCGCCTCGATTTCGGGATCGAGCGTCCCTGCCGCCGGCTTCGACCAATATCCCATGCGCTTGCCGGCAAGGTCGGCTTGCACCGCATCCAGCGGCGCCAGTGCGCCCACACCCTGGGACCAGTCGTTCAGGTCCCGCCCGGACATCGCCTTCAGCATGATCGCAGCGTCGGCGGCGCTACGCGTCATCGGCCCGATATGGGCCACAGTACCAAAACTGCTGGCCGGATAGGCTGGCACACGGCCGAATGTCGGCTTCAGCCCGACAACGCCGCAGAAGGAGGCAGGGATGCGGATCGAGCCGCCGCCATCGGTTCCGAGGTGAAACACACCGGCACCAACAGCTGCCGCCACTGCCGCGCCGCCCGAGGAACCGCCGGAGGTCTTTTCCGCGTTCCAGGGATTGCGTGTCACGCCAAAGAGCGCGCTGTCGGTGACTGCCTTCCAGCCGAATTCCGGCGTCGTCGTCTGGGCGATGAAGGTCAGACCCGCCTTGCGCATCAGTGCAACGGAGGGGGCATCCCGGGAAAACGCCTGATCGGATGTGGTCGCGCTTCCGTAGCGCACGCTCCAGCCGTCGACCCAGACGATGTCCTTGATCGTCGTCGGCACGCCATCCGCTTCCGACAGCGGTTCGCCGGCGGCCCAGCGCCGTTCGGATTCCCGGGCGGAGTTGAGCGCGCCCTTGCTATCGACAAATGTGAAAGCATTGAAATCAGAGTTGATCTCTTCGGCACGGTCAAGCGTCGCCTTCGCCACCTCGACCGGCGAGAGGCTGCGGCTGCGGTAGGCGGCCGCCAGTTGCGCGGCATCAAGAAGGCACAGCTCTCCCGCCCCTGCGAGAGGGTTCCTTGACGGCATATCCGGTATTCCTTCGTTCGTTCCCGATCTGCTCTTGTGGGCAGATTCATTTGAATGGGCGTAGATTGGCGCTTTCAAGCGCCTTCATAAAATGTATTCTTTCATATTACTTATTACATTTTATGGATATTATTCATCATGAGGCTTAGCATCCGACAGTTGCGTTACGTCTGCGAAGTCGCGCGTCTGGGCAGCATTCAGGCTGCCTCCAAGGCCATGAACATCTCGCAATCTTCAATCCTTGCGGCCATCACGCAGGCGGAAGGCGATATGGGGGCACGCATTTTCGAGCGGCGCCCGTCCCGCGGCGTGCAGATCACCCCGGCTGGCGAGCGCTTCGTCAGCGCGGCCCGGATCATGCTGTCGGCAACAACCGAGTTCGACCGCGCGATCGGCGACCTTTCCGACCGTGTGCCGCAAGTCCTGCGCATCGGCTGCTTCGAGCCGTTCGGCGCACTTTTCATGCCGGAAATGCTGCGCCGCTATGTCGATCATGTCGGCGACGTGGAGATCGACCTCCTGGAGGGCAACCAGGTCCAGCTTCAGGCCTGGCTTGCCGAAGGTCTCATCGACCTCGCTATCCTCTACGATATCGGCGCGATCCCAACCGGTTCCATCACCCGCATCTGCAAGGTGCCTGCGCACGCGCTGCTGCATGCCGATGATCCGCTCGCCGAACGTGACGCTGTAACGCTCTCGGACCTCGCCACCCGCCCTTTCGTTCTTCTCGACATGCCCCAGACTGCTACCTACCTGCTGACGCTTTTCGACATCCTGGCCAAGCGGCCGGAGGTGCGCTTTCGTACGCGATCCTACGAGACGGCGCGATCGGCCGTTGCCTCCGGCTTCGGCATGGCGATCCTGAACATGCGGCCGATCGGCAGGGCAACGACCGACGGCTTGGCGATCGCCCGCCGGCCAATCCTCGACGAACTGCCTCCGCCATCGGTCAGCATCCTCGATCTCTACGGCAATGCCAAGCCGCTCTTCGTGCGGCTTTTCATAGAAATCTGCCGTCGCTTTTTCCAGGAGGTCGGGCCGGAGAGGTTTTCGGTGACTACCAAGGACAAGCAGGGGGCGTTGATATGGCCCTGATCGGGCGTTCAGCTCATCAAGCCACTGTCATTCGTCGATCCGCACCAAATGCCCCGGCGAGACTTCCCGGTAGCGTCGCTCGGGCGCAACGAAATCGAGGGGACGGATCGGCGTGCGCAGTTCGTTGATTGGCTGGTTTCGCCGCAGGTGCCTGCGGGACGGATCAGGCACGGTGACCGCTCCAATCAGCCTTTGTGTGTAGGTGTGTTGCGGCCGCTCAAGAATTTCCGCCCGCGGTCCTATTTCGACGATCTCGCCAAGATACATCACAGCAATGCGATGGCTTATCCGCTCGACCACGGCGATGTCGTGCGAGATGAACAGGAATGCGATGCCCATCTTGTCCTGAATATCCAGCAGCAGGTTCACCACTTGGGCTTTGACAGAGACATCCAGCGCCGAGACAGACTCGTCCGCGATGATCACCTTCGGATCCAGCATCAGCGCCCGGGCAATGCAAACGCGCTGGCGCTGCCCGCCCGAAAACTCATGCGGATAGCGCTCCAGCATCGATGGCGAGAGATCGACCTGCTCCATCAGCCTGGCGGCCTTGGCCCGAGCCTGATCCGCGCTTCCCAGCCCGTGTTCGCGGTACGGCTCCACCAGCGCGTCGCCGACCGTCATGCGCGGGTTCATGCTGGCGAGCGGATCCTGTGGAATCATCTGGATCTCGCAGCGCTTGCTGCGCATCGCTTCGGACGAAAGCTTGAACAGTTCGTCATTGCCAAGCCGCACGCTGCCGGTCGAGCTGCTATTCAACCGGATAATCGACTTGCCCGTGGTCGACTTGCCACAACCGGATTCGCCGACCAGCGACAGGGTTTCGCCCGCAAAAATCGAAAACGATACGTTTTCTACCGCATGCACGCGCGCAATGCGGCGATTGAGCATGCCGCCGCGGACATCGAAGCGCGTCACCAGGTTGCGTACATCCAGAAGCGGCTGGCTCATATCCGGCTGCCGCTCAAGAGGCATCGGTGGATTGATCACGCCCGTTTGCATGTCGACTTCCGCAAACCGCAAAGGGGCCGGCTCGCCTTTCATGCTGCCTAGCGTCGACACGCTCGCCAGAAGTGCACGTGTATAGATTTCACGCGGATTGGCGAACACCTCTGCTGTCAGCCCCTGCTCGACCGGATTGCCGCGATACATCACCACTGTCCGATCCGCCATTTCCGCCACCACTCCCATATCATGGGTGATGAACAGCATGGCCATGCCGTACTCGGCCTGCAGATCCTTCAGCAGATCGAGGATTTCTCCCTGTACGGTCACGTCCAGCGCTGTGGTCGGCTCGTCGGCAATCAGCAATTTCGGGCGCGACGCAAGAGCCATCGCAATCATGACGCGCTGGCGCATCCCGCCTGAAAAAGCATGCGGATAGTCGTCCATGCGTTGCGCTGCGTTCGGAATGCGAACTCGCTCAAGCAGGGCGATCGCCTCGTTGCGCGCCTCGGTCTTCGACAACCTGCGGTGCGAGGTCAGCGCCTCGATGATCTGGTCACCCACCCGATGGATCGGATGCAGACTGGTCATCGGTTCCTGGAAGATCATCGCGACCGTCTGGCCACGAATATCCCGGATCATCCCCGCCTCGTCGAGTTTGAGGATATCCTTTCCGTCCAGAATGATCTCGCCTTCCAGTCTGCTGGTCGCAGGATCGAGCAGCCGCATGATCGATAGCGACGTCACGCTCTTGCCCGAACCGGATTCCCCGACCAGCGCCACTGTTTCACCGGTGGCGATATCGAAGGACAGGTCCTTGACGACACGGTTCCACTTGCCCCGCGACCCCAGGAAAGAGACGTTCAGATTGCGGAGAGACAGCATTGCGCCCTTATTCTGCGCCGGCCCGCCGGCGTCTTCTTTCAAGGCCACGTTCATGCCCGCCTCATTCTCGGATCGATCAGGATACATACGAGATCGACCAGTGCATTGGCGACCACCACGAAGAAGGAGGCATAAAGCACCGTCGTCATGATCATCGGCAGGTCGAGCACCTTGAGCGCCTGATAGGTCAGGCGGCCGACGCCATTGATGCCGAACACCACCTCCGTCAGCACCGCCGCCCCCCCGACGAGCACACCGAAATCCATGCCGAACATGATGACGATGGGAATGATGGCGCTACGGGTCGCATGCTTCAAAAGTACTTTGCGGCCGCTCAGCCCCTTGGCGCGAGCGGTCCGGATGAAATCCTCATGATAGGTTTCGATAATGCCGGTCCTCAGCATCCGCCCGTAAAGGCCGATATAGAGGAAGGCCAGCGTCAGCCAGGGAAAGATCATCGATTTAAGCCACAAACCGGGATCTTCTGACAATGGCGTATAGCCAAGCGCCGGAACCCAGGAAAAGGCCCATGTATTGTGGAGCCGGCTCTGGGTCACCAGGTTCACCATTTCGCCGACCCAGAAGACGGGCATGGCGACGGCCATCATCGAAATGCCCATCAGGAGTTTGTCCGGCCACCGGTCCTTGAAGGCTGCCGCGAGGATACCTGTCAAGGTGCCTCCGAGCATCCAGAAGATTGCCGCGCCTGTAACCAGCGAGAGCGTCGCGGGCGCAGCTGCCACGACAGCGGGAATGATCTCCTGGCCGCGGTTCGCGAAGGAGGTAAGATCCTGCGTGACGAACAGCCGCTTCATCATCAGCCCGTATTGGACGTAGATCGGCCGGTCGAAACCGAAATCCTTGCGGACGGCCTCGACGGTTTCCTGCGCGGCGTTGCGGCCGGCGATGCGTGCGGCCGGATCCGAGCCCGGCGTGGCGAAAAAGATCAGGAAGGTGATGACGGAAAGCCCGAACATCACCACCACCATGCGCAACAAGCGTGAAACAATTGCAGCGAGCATATCTCAGCGTCCCCGTGCGGATTTGGGATCGAGAACGTCGCGCAGCACGTCACCCAGAAGGTTGAGCAGCAGGACCGTCGCCATGATTGCGATGCCCGGCGCCATGGAAACCACCGGGCGTGAATAAAGCAGGGATTGACCATCCTGCAGGATGGTGCCCCAGCTTGCGTTCGGCGGCTGTACGCCCACCGACAGGAAGGACAGCGAGCTTTCCGTAACGATGTTGAGCGCCATCAGCATTGGCGCAAAGACAATCAGCGTCGTGGAAACATTCGGCAGAATGTGCTTCCACAGGATGCGCGACGGACGGATGCCCAGTCCCCGCGCTGCCAGAATGAATTCGCTCTGGTTCAGGGCAAGCACCCGGCCCCGGATCGGTCGTGCGACATAAGGCACGTAGACAAGACCAATGATGAGGATCGGCACGATCAGGCTGCTCGACGATATCTCGAACGGGCCGATGGCAAGGCTTCGGCCAATCATCACAATGGAAAGCGAGATGGCCAGAAGATAGACAGGAAAGGCCCAGATGATATCGATGACATTGGAAAGCACGCCATCCACCAAGCCGCCCAGATAACCGGCGGCAATACCGACGACCGCTGCAACCAACAGGCACAGCACCGTCGAGGCGCCGGCGATCAACAGGGAATTGCGACCACCGTAGAACAGCCGCGCGGCGACGTCGCGCCCCTGCGCGTCCGCGCCAAGGAAATATTGTCCACCCCAGGTGGGACCGATCGGGGTGACGCCGAGGCCCAGTCCTTCCGTCGATTGCTGCATGACCGGAACGCGCTTGCCGTCCAGTTCGATTTTCGCCGAAAGACCGGAGCGGAAAGGATCCGCCTTGGACACATATTTGGCGTAGACCGGCGCCATCAGCGTGGCAATGACAATCAGCAGGAGAAGGCTTGCCGATATCACGGCGGTGGGGCTCGCCAGCAGCCCTTCGAGGACACGCCTCCAGGGCCCCCGACGTGACCATCCTTCATCCCCGGCCGAAACGGCCGGGGACAGAGCGGTCTGCTCGTTCGATGGGATCGTCATTTCCTTCACTGAACCCAGGAGTTCCCGACCAGCCAATGGAACTGGCTGGAGAACTGGTAGTTGCCCAGGCGCTTGGAGTTCAGATCGACATCCTTCGGCGTGAAGAGCGGAACGGCCGGAGCCAGCGCCATCATGTCGTGGTCGATCTTGCCCCATTCCTTGTTCGCCGCTTCCGGATCGGTTGCGGCCAGCGCCATCGCGGCCTTCATGCGATCATCAAGCGATTTGTCGCAAATGCCCGACATGTTGACCGAAGAATCCGAACCGGGCGTGAAGCTGTCACAACCGAACAGCACATTCAGGAAGTTCGAAGGCGCGGGATAATCCTGATACCACTGCGTCACCGAAATCTGCACTTTGTTGTTGGTGTTCTGGATATAGGTGAACTGGATATCGCCCGAGATGGATTGAACGGTGGCGTCGTATCCGAGATCGGAAAGTACCGTCTGCAGATAGGTGCCGACAGCGCGCGATGTTGCGGTGTCGTCGCTGACGACGGTCACCTTCTGGCCCTTGGTGCCGGATTCCTCGACCAGCGCATGCGCCTTGTCCATGTCCGGAGCGCTCCAATCCGTGCCGGGGTTTGCGGTGTAATCGCAATGGGGATCGTGGCCTGGCATATCTGGCGGCAGGATGGTGCAAACCGGCGACGCCAGGGCGGGTCCGCCGAACAGCGAAACGAGCGCATCGCGATCAACAGCATAGTTCAGTGCCTGACGCACCCGCACGTCGTTGAACGGCGCGAGATTGGTGTTCATGGGCGCATACCACCAGGCGTTCAGCGGCGAAACGCGCAGCAGGTCGGGATTGCTGACGCTCAGTTCCGCAAGACGGTCCGTCGGCACCGGCTCGTACATCCAGTCAGCCTGACCATTGAGGATGGCGTTAACAGCCGCTTCCTCGGTACCGCCGAAGGTATATTCGATACGGTCCGGATAGCCCTTGGGCTGGGCTTCCTTGCTCCATTCTTTGAAGTTTGGATTGCGAACCATGATGAGCGAGGCGTTGGGATCGTAGCTTTCGAACATGTAGGCGCCCGTGCCGGGGATCGGTGCGTTGCCGGCATCCTTTGCCACTGTGTCGGCGGGCATGATCGCCGCATGCGGCACCGCAAGCTTGTAGAGGAACTCCGCATCCGGCGCTACGAGATTAATCGTTACCGTATTGTTGGCGGCATCGCCAACAACGCCACCTTCGAGCGTGCAGGTTTCGGCTGCCGCGAGGCATTTGTCAGCGCCCACGATGCCGCTGTAGAAACTGCCTGAAGTCGGGCTACGCACCTTGAAGATACGCTGGAAGGACGCCACGACGTCGTCGACCGTCAGGTCCTTGCCATTCGAGAACTTGATACCCTTCCGCAGCTTGAAGGTGTAGCTCCGACCGTCGCTGGAAAGCGTCGGCATGTCCTCGGCCAGATCCGGTACAACCTCGGCGCTTTGCGGACCGGCAACCTTCTTGAAGGTCATCAAGCCGTCATGGGTGTAGAGATAAAGCTGCCAGTAGCGCGCCGTATAATTGATGTGCGGATCAAGCGTTCCCTCTGAGGACACGCCGAGCAGCTTCATTGTGCCGCCGTAGTGGGCGGCGTCGGCATCCTGCGCCTGCGCCGGCTGGAAAGCCACGCATAGCGCAAGCGCTGTCGCGCTGAGAAACACACGGCTGCGCGCAGCAAGACCGGTCAGCATTTGGGTTCTGTCCATATTGTTCTCCCTCTTGGGTTGCAAACTTATCAATACGTCTTTGTTCCATCCCCGACCGGAGGCCGGGAAAATTACGCCCTATTTCTTATCGCACTCCAGCAGGAAGTCGCCGACCAACTTCATGCAATCATCGAATTCCTCGACATGGGGCATGTGGCTGGAATTCGGAAAGATGTGCCAGCGCACGTCGGGGATGTGCTCCGCGAAAGGTCGCACCGTCGCTGGTGTCGCCTCGTCGTACGCACCGGAGATGAGCAGCGTGGGTACGTCGACCAGACGCAGCCGATCAATCGCGGTCCAATCCTTGAGAGTTCCGGTAATATGAAACTCGTTGGGACCGATCATCAGATTATAGACATGCGAGTCTTCATCCATCGCATTGTGCGTGCGCTGCACCGCCGCGGGTGCCGGATCAAGACGGCAAACATGTCGGAGGTTGAATACCTTGGTTGCTTCGACGTAATCGGGGTGTGTAGTGGAATTCGCAGCTTCGTGATGCGACAAAACTGCCTGGACATCGGCGGGCAAGGCAGCGCGCAAACGCCCGGTCTCCTCGATCCATAATGGCATCGAGGCGGGACTGTCGGCCAGGATCAGCGCCTTCAGCCCTTCAGGCCGACTGATGGCGAATTCCGCCCCCATCATTCCACCCCAGGACTGCCCCAGAAGATAATAGCGCTCACCGATACCAAGGTGGTCGATCAGGTTGCGCAGTTCGTCGAGGAACAGGTCGACTGTCCAGAACTCGGCCCCCTCTTCCGGCAGCCGTGTCGAGCGGCCATTTCCAATCTGGTCATAATGGATAACAGCGCGCCCGGCTTCGGACAGCGCCTTGAAACTGTCGACGTAGTCATGGGTGCAGCCCGGCCCACCATGGGCGACGATCAGAGGCGTGGCACCTGCGAGATCGCCCGTGACCCGGTACCACGTGCGGTAATCGCCAAATCGCGCAAGACCCTCAACGGCTCCCATCAGCATTCCCCACTTCACAATATTCAGAGACGGCCAAATGGCCAAGAAAATGGAGATTGCCGCACCATCTGGATGATGTCCTCCAGAGGAGAGAAGCGTTTCAAACCTCCTTCACGGAAGCGACTGCCGAACAATGCTAGGTTCACCTCGCCACGACTGTCGATACCCATGCGCGCACCCGGTTCCGATCGTGGATAATCGCTGGTTGCCCTGCCTATGCCAACCTCATGCCCCAGTCCGGGGAGCCAGATGAACAGTGGATCGATCGCAGCTTCAAGCTTAAAAAAACTAAAGAAATTCATTTGATGCATAAAATAGTCAACACACAGGAATTACAAGCGGCCAAGCCGGCGTGAGCAGAGTTTTCGGTATAAATTTTTGCGCTTGCCACGACATCGCCTGTCGTGACATCGGCTGCCGGGAAAGGCGAAAACGTCTTGTCGCGCTGCCTGCCGCATCCGACGCTCGGGCCTGCACTGTGGATTCGACACTCCGAGTCTGATGGCTTGAGGCGGGGAACGCCGCCCTCTTCACAAATTTCAATAGCGGCCAGGACATCCCCTTTCCAATGGCTATCGCCAAGTCTATGACGATGCCCAGCACGAACAACCACAAGGTACGGGAATGTCAATCTCAATCAATTTTCTCACCGGTTCCGACGCTGTCGCACCAGCTCAATCCCCTGTTATCGTGGTCTTGCGCCTGGATGGCGGTTTCGGAAAGCATGCGACGGCGCTCAATGAAAATACCGGCGGGATGCTCGACCGCGCATGCGCCAGCCCTCGCTGCAAGGGCGAATCGGGCGAGATCATCGATCTGCTGGCGCCTGTCGGTGTATCGGCCCGCCGCATCATCATTCTCGATCTGGGACCAAAGTCGAAGATCACGGCTCTTTCAGCCATGAAGGCTGGTGCCGAACTCGCCAAAAGACTGGAGGTCGAGGCCGAGACAGCGGCGACCCTATTGGCTGATCCGGTGTCCGATGCCGCACTTCCGTCCAGCGAGGTCATCGCCCGCCTGCTGTTGGGGATGCGGCTGCGCAATTACCGCTTCGCTCTCATGCCCAAGCAGGATACTTCACATGATATCGCCCTGACCCTCGTCGCCAACGACGGGGACAGGGCGGCCATCGACAGGCTTTCCGCCGTTGCCGAAGGTGTCAGCCTGGCCCGCACCCTCGTGAACTATCCCGCCAGTCACCTGCACCCCGACAATTTCGGCGACCATTTGGCCCCCCTTCGCGAGGCTGGAATCTCGGTTGAAGAATATTGCTCCCCTGATCTCGAACGACTCGGTATGGGCGCGATCCTGGCTGTCGGCAACGGCTCCGACCGAAAACCGCGCCTGTTTACGCTTGAGTACAAGGGCGAAGGCGCGAGCGGCAAGCCGCTGGCTCTGGTCGGCAAGGGCATGTGTTTCGATGCCGGCGGCTTGTGCATCAAGACTGGCCCGCAGATGTTCACCATGAAGGGAGACATGGGCGGCGCGGCGGCCGTGATCGGCACAATGCTTGCTCTTGCACGCCAGAAGACGCCTATCCATGTGGTGGGCGTGTTGGCCGTGGCCGAAAACATGCTGTCCGGCAGCTCCTACAAGCCGGGCGACATCGTCACGACCATGTCGGGCCGGACGGTGGAGGTGTACGACACCGACTGCGAAGGCAGAATGGTGCTGTCGGATGCGCTCCACTACACAGCGACCCGCTTCGATCCTTGCGCGATCGTCGATCTGGCCACGCTGACATATTCCGTGATGCGCGGTCTCGGCCATGCCTTCGCCGGTCTCTTTGCTACCCATGACGAGCTGGCGACAGCGCTTCTGGCAGCCGGTGAAAAGACCGGCGAGCGTTTCTGGCGCCTGCCGCTTGATCCGGCCTATGACGACGGTCTCCGCTCGCAAGTTGCTGATCTGCGCCAGCACTCGCACGATCTTGAGGATGGCGATGCGCTATTCGCCGCAGCCTTCCTGAAAAATTTCGCCGAGGGCCGTCCGTGGGTCCATCTCGACATCGCCGGCAAGGAACTGATCGGCGAGGATCGGCTGCTGGCGCGGTCGGGTGGCGCCGGCTTCGGCGTCCAGATTCTGGAGGAATGGATAACCAGCAACAGCGCAAGCCTTCAAAAGCTCAGCTGATCGGGCCAGCCACCAACCGAAACGCGGACGTTTAACCGGGCGATTCTGACTGAATCGTCCGGGATTTGCGATGGCGAAGGCTTGTGGCGTTGTCACGTAAACCTGCTGTCAGTGAGTGGTGTGTAGGGTGATCTCAGGTTAACTGGACCAAGTACACCATCGGCATGGTGTTTTGATCAGGCGGCAGTTGCGGTGACGGCTTTCCAATGTGCCATCGCTGTAATGCGATGCAGATGAATGGCGAGGGCTGAGTGTTTGGGGCGTGCGGGGACGAATAGATTCTGACCGCGGAGAAGACGCTGACGAAACGTTGCAGCGCGCGCGGCGAGGGGAACCGCTGCATCACTCGCTCTCGTTTCCGCAGAGGAAGATGAGAATTCTCGGCGCGGTTGTTCAGCCCCTTATGTGATCGATGCTCAACCGTGATCAATGATCTGACGCCGTGCGGCGCGGTAAGAGCGAAGTTTGTCGGTGACGATGCGCTTCGGCATGCATCCCTGTTTCTTCATCAGCCGGATCAGAAGGCGCTTCGCAGCCTTGGTGTTGCGGCGGGCCTGGACGATCTCGTCGAGAACGTAGCCGTCTTGATCAACGGCGCGCCAGAGCCAATGTTTCCGGCCACCGATCGTCACGACCACCTCGTCCAGATGCCAGATGTCGCTCGGGCTTGGCGGCTTCCGACGCAAGCGACCGGCATAGTCCGGACCGAATTTCTTCGCCCAGCAACGGATCGCCTCATAGGAAACAACAATGCCGCGATCCAGCAGCATCTCCTCCACCAAACGCAGGCTCAGTGGAAATCGGAAATACAGCCAGACCGCATGGGCGATCACAGCGGGTGGAAAACGATGGCGCTTGTAGCTGACAGGAGACCCGATCATGGCGTAGAGATAGCCGCAAATCTTTCAGCAGCAGTTAACCTGACATCGCCGTTTTGGCCAGAAAGCATTCGTGAGATCTTTCTGGCCTACACCGGGACCGGATCGGCACAGCTCGGAACGAAATCCGCTGGAAGTTTGCGTTTCTCGCCGAAACACAACAAGGCGTCATAAACCCTCGGCGCCTCGCAGCGCTCCGCTTGTGTCAGCGGCGTGTCGTTGCGGTTCAGCGTGACGTCGAAGCGGCTTTCGAGAAAGTGTTCGCCCCCATCCTGCCAACGCCGAGTCGCCAGGATGCGCGGTTTCAAGTCATTCGCCCATTCGCTGGCTCAGGCCGCCTTGTTCATCAGCGAGAGCACCTCGGACACGGTCTCGCCGAACGACGATGGCGTTGGCACGATCGTTACGCCGGCATTCTTCAGAATCTCAACCTTTTCCTGTGCCGACTCGCCAAAGGCGGAGATGATCGCTCCGGCATGGCCCATGCGCCGGCCTTTGGGCGCCGAAAGACCGGCGATGTAGGCGATCAGCGGCTTCTTCATATGGTCGCGTGCCCAGAGCGCGGCTTCCGCCTCCTGCGGGCCACCGATTTCGCCGATCATCAGCACCGCATCGGTGCCCGGGTCCTGTTCGAAAAGTTCGAGCATGTCCTTGAAAGACGAACCGTTGATCGGATCGCCGCCAATGCCGACCGAGGTCGAGACGCCGATGCCGTATGATTTCATCTGGCTGGCGGCCTCATAGCCGAGGGTTCCCGACCGACCGACAATGCCGATCCGGCCCGGCAGGTAGATCGAGTCCGGCATGATGCCCATCAGAGCTTCGCCGGGCGTGATCATGCCCGCGCAGTTCGGGCCGATCAGGGTCATGCGCTCCTCGAAGCGATAGCGCCGCATGTAACGCTTGACCCTGATCATGTCCTGGGAGGGGATGCCGTCAGTGATGCACACGCAGAGGCGGATGCCGGCATCCGCCGCCTCCATGATCGAATCGGCCGCGAAGGGTGGCGGCACGAAGACAATCGACGCTTCGGCGCCGGTCTCCTGTACGGCACCCTTGACGGTGTTGAACACCGGTAGTCCGAGATGGGTCCGGCCGCCTTTGCCTGGCGTCACACCGCCTACGACATTGGTGCCGTAGTGCCTCATCTCTTCGGCATGGAAGCTGCCGATCTTGCCGGTGAAACCCTGGACGATGATGCGCGTGTTCTTGTTGAGAAGAATGGACATATCGAAGGCTCCTCAGGCAGCTTGTTGTGTGGTGACCGAACGCCAGGCAGCGACGGCCTTGTCGGCAGCCTCGGCGAGTGTTTCGGCAATGATGATATCCTCGCCGGAATCGGCAAGGATGCGGCGGCCTTCCTCCATATTGGTGCCGGACAGCCGGACGACGAGCGGCACAGGCACGCCGACCTCGCGTAACGCCTTGATGATGCCCTCTGCCACCCAGTCGCAGCGATTGATGCCGGCGAAGATATTGACCAGGATCGTCTCGACGTTCTTGTCGCTCAACACGGCGCGGAAAGATTTCGCGACGCGTTCGGGCGAGGCCCCACCGCCGATATCGAGAAAATTCGCCGGTTCACCGCCGGCGATCTTGATCATATCCATGGTCGCCATTGCCAACCCCGCACCGTTGATGATGCAGCCGATGCGGCCATCGAGCCCGACGTAGGAAAGGCCGCGATCGGATGCGAAGGTTTCACGCGGGTCTTCCTGGCTCTTGTCGCGCATTTCAGAAATATGCGGTCGGCGGAAGAGAGCGTTTTCGTCGAAGCTCATCTTGGCGTCGAGCGCCACGAGTCCGCCTTGACGGGTAACGGCCAGCGGATTGATCTCGAGCATCGAGGCGTCGTATTCGACGAAGGCGCGATAGCACCCAAGCAGCGTCTGGGTCGCTCGACCGATCAGCGCGTTATCGATACCGAGACCAAAGGCGATCTCGCGGGCCTGGAAATCCTGCATTCCGACGCCGGGATCGACCGTGGCGCGAATGATCGAGTCCGGCTCTGCCGCCGCGATCTCCTCGATCTCCATGCCGCCCGACGACGAGGCGACGATCATGATGCGTTCGGATTTGCGGTCGAGAACGAAGCCGAGATAAATCTCGCGCTCGATATCCATGGCTTCCTCAATATAGAGGCGGCTGACCAGTTTTCCCTGCGGCCCGGTCTGGTGGGTAATGAGCTTGCGGCCGAGCATACGCTCGGAGGCTTCGACGATCTGCTGGTCGGAGGTGCAAATCGCAATGCCGCCCGCCTTGCCCCGCGCGCCGGAATGGATCTGTGCCTTGACCACCCAGCGGTCGCCACCGATCTCGCTTGCGCGATAGGCCGCCTGTTCCGGGCTATAGGCAAGTCCGCCGCGCGGAATGTGGATCTGGTAGCGTGCGAGCAGTTCTTTGGTCTGGTATTCGTGTATGTCCATGGTCGGGCTCCTGTCGTTCAGCGGCCGCCTGTGGCGATGGCGTCATGTGTTGCAAGCACGTTGCGTGCCATGCGTTCGGAAGCTGCGTCGATCATCTTACCGTCGAGCGAGGCGGCACCCCTGCCCTGGCTTTCCGCGACCTTCAGCGCGTCGATGATACGGCGGGCGCGATCGACTTCCTTCTCGGGCGGCGAGAAGATCTCGTTGGCGAGCGCGATCTGGCTCGGATGGATGGCCCACTTGCCCTCGATGCCGAGTGCGGCGGCACGGCGGGCGGCAGCCCTGTAACCATCCGGATCGGAGAAGTCGCCAAACGGCCCGTCGATGGCGCGCAGGCCATAGGCGCGGCAGGCGACCGTCATGCGCGACAGGCCGAAATGCCATTGGTCGCCGGGATAGTCCGGGTTGAGCCCGCCGATATTGACGGTGCGCGCCTTGAGGCTCGCGGCATAGTCGGCGACGCCGAAATGCATGGCTTCCAGCCGGCCACCGAACGACGCGATGGCTTCAACATTGGCCATGCCGAGCGCGGTCTCGATCAGTGCCTCGAGGCCGACGTGGGTTTTGTAGCCCTTGGCGATCTCGATCTGGTTGACCATGGCCTCAACCATGTAGAGGTCGGCCGGCACGCCGACCTTCGGCACCAAGAGCGTGTCGATCCGGTCACCGGCCTGTTCCATGAGGTCAACGACGTCGCGATACATGTAGTGGGTATCGAGACCGTTGATGCGCACCGAAATCGTCTTGCCGCGGGCGCGCCAGTCGATCTGGTTCAGCGCAGCGACGATGTTGGCACGGGCACGCTCCTTGTCCGGCGGTGCTACGGCATCCTCGATATCGAGAAAGATATAGTCAGCATCCGAATTGGCGGCTTTCTCGATCATGTCCGGGTTGGAGCCCGGAACGGCGAGTTCGCTGCGCTGCAGCCGGAGCCGGCGGAGATGGTTGATTGTATGGCTCATATATTCCTCCCCATTCAGTCTTTTCAGGCGGCCCTGGCGGTCGTTGCGGTGGCGGCAGCGCGGAACTGGTTGATCGCAGCCCCCACGCCCGAGCCCGCTTCGATCTTCACGCCGCAGTCAAGCAGCGTGAGCTCGGCGGCCCCGAGCGCGCCGAGAACCATCCCCTCGTTCAGCGAACCGAGATGGCCGATGCGGAACACCTTGCCGGCCACCTTGCTCAGCCCGCTGCCGAGCGAGGTATTGTAGGCGCGGTAGGCGTGCTGGATGACTTCGACGCCATCGATACCCTCAGGCAGGCGGATCGCGGACACGGTGTCGGAGTGCCACTTCGGTTCGGTCGCGCAGAGTTTCAGGCCCCAGGCGGTGACCGCCGCGCGGACGCCGTTCGCGAGATGATGGTGACGGGCGAAGATGTTCTCGAGTCCTTCCTCGAAGATCAGCTCCAGCGAGGCACGCAGGCCGCGCAGCAACTGCGTCGGCGGCGTATAGGGGAAATAGCCTATGTCGTTGGTCTTGATCATGTCCTCGAAAGAGAAGTAGCAACGAATGTGACGCCCGGTCTTGGAAGCCTCCAGCGCCTTCTGGCTCACCGAGAGGAAGCCCAGGCCCGCGGGAAGCATGAAGCCCTTCTGCGAACCGGAGACGGCGCAATCGACGCCCCATTCGTCCTGGCGGAAATCGATCGAGCCGATCGAGGAAACGCCATCGACGAAGAGCAGCGCCGGATGGCCGGCAGCATCGAGCGCCCGGCGAACGGCCGCCACGTCGGAGGTCACCCCCGTCGCCGTCTCGTTCTGCGTTACGAAGACAGCCTTGATCCGATGCGCCTTGTCGGCGGCCAGCTTTTCGGCATAAAGCTCCACCGGCACACCGGTGCCCCATTCCATGTCGAGGCAATCGACCTTAAATCCGAGGCGCTCGGCCATATCGACCCAGAGATGCGAGAACTGCCCGAAGCGGCTCATCAGCACGTTATCGCCGGGCGACAGCACGTTGGTCATCGCAGCTTCCCAGGCGCCTGTGCCGGACGACGGGTAGATGAAAACACGACCGGTCTCGTTCTTGAATACCTTCTTCAGATCGGCAAAGAGCGGCAGGGTGAGTTCAGGAAAACGCGCCGAGCGCATATCCTCCATCGATAGGTTCATCGCCTGGCGAACCTCTTCAGGAATGTTGGTGGGGCCGGGAATGAAAAGATGGACGTAGCCTGACATGGTTCCTCCGAATGCTTTGTCCGTTTCCGGACCTTTTCCTCGGAAGCCAAGCTGCCTTTCGGGCCATCTTCGCACAACACTCGATCAGGCAGAAAAGCGATGCCGGATGGGTAGGATCAAAAGGTCGCAGCGGGTGGGAAAAACTGGCGGCGGCTAGGATCGACCTACCCGAACGGGCGGCTCGTCAGTCCTGCTTGCGCCGCCGCTCCCTGGTGTAGAGCGCGACAGCCATGGCACGGTTCCGTACCTCGAGCTTGTCGTAAAGATTCTTGAGGTGGTATTTCACAGTGTTTTCGGAAATACCGGTGCGCACGGCGACCTGGGTGTTGCTCCAGCCGTCGGCAAGCATGCCCAGAAGCTCGGTTTCGCGGGACGTGAGCTGCGAGAAGGGTGTGCACGAGATTTTGGAGAGCACTGTGTAGGGAATGCAGATGCGGCCCTTCATGACAGCCGTCAGCGTCGCGAACAGGATTTCCGGATCCTCGAACTGGTAGCACAGACCGTTGACGCCGAGCCGGATGGTTTCGGCAACGATCGCCGGATCGGGGGTATCCGCAAACAGGACGATCTTCGGATCCAGACCTATCCGAGCGAGGTCGCCGAGCACATCTGGTGCCTCGGCGTCGACGAGCTGCCAGCTTAGCAAAACGCAATCGACTTCCAGTTGCGGCAGCTTTTCGCACAACTCGGTCGATGAACGAGCCGTTTCAACGACCGAGAACTTAGCATTTTCGAGGAAAAGACCACGTAGCGCCGCCACGACCAGAGGATTGCGTTCGGCGATCAGAACGCGGCCGCCGGCATCTTGCGGTGTAGGTGTCGCCATGCGCCTTGTCCTCGTTGACGCTAATCGTCCCGACACTGCGGGTAGCAAACACTAACACTGCGATTTCCATTCATTCATCAGTAAACGACGCAACGTCAACCGGGAAACGACGTATTTTGCTCAAAACAGTCGTGAAAGTGACGGACAAGCGCGCATGTCGGATGAATTTCAACCCGGAAACCGGTTTGCGGGCCGCCCATGCGGTCGTACTGTTGTTGCATGCTCAGTCCGGCCGCTTCCCGTTTTTCCCGGAAGCTCCCGGTTTCGAGCAAACGCTCTTCGCATCGAGACGAAGATCGTGGCCGACCCTAGCAACGACCATTTCGTCCAGATGCCATTTGTCGGCAAAACTTCCCCTGGATCGACGTCGGATGGCACGGGCAGATTCCCGGCCGAACTTGGCAGCCCATTCCGCGACTGTCTGGAACGAAACTTCAATGCCGCGCTCAGCCAGCAGATCTTCAACATGACGCAGGCTCAGCGGAGAGCGAAAATAGAGCCACACCGCATGCGCTATGATCTCGGCGGGAAAACGATGACGCTTGTAACGGGGCGTCGTGACATCGGTCGGCGGGTTCGGGCTCATGCCCATAAATACCGCCGCAAATGTTAAGGCGACGCTACCGCTAAATGCTGCAGGGAGTCGCGATGGAACCTGCCAAACAACTAGGAGATTGAAAGGTTCCATCACGATGTCTGTCAAATTTCATAGATGCTAATATGGAAGCAGACCCAACTGTGAGGAGTGTACCATGAAGCGCTTTGTATTCGCAGCAATCGCCTTTGCATCTGTCTTTTCGGCAACCGCAAAAGCGGAGGCATGGACCCGCGGGTGGCACGGATATCATGAGGCTAAGTACGGGTGGTATCGCGGGCCGGGCGTCGTAATCGGTCCCGGATTCGGAAATGTCGCAGTGACCGACGACGGGTATTACGGAGGTACAAATTACACCTATTGCGAAATAGCCCGCGTCCAGCACCGCGATCGCCACGGGCGTGTGTACATCCGGCGACAGGAAATCTGCGAGTAGCAGGAAAGAATTAGGGCCGCCTGGGCGACGATCTGGATGGATTGCCGACAAAACATTCGGGACCATGAAAGGGTAGGAATGAACAGAAGCGTTCATCGGACGTTCAATTAGCTTACGCTAACTTTTGCCAGCTCTACACTTTCGTCCGAGGAAAGCAAAATGAAGAAGCTTCTAATCTCCGCTGTGGCGGCAACAGTCGCCGCCCTTTCGTTCACCGCCGACGCACAGGCTCGCAACACAGGATTTAAATGGCATCGTGGCCATGGCCATGGGTGGCATCACGGTCACGGCCATGGCGGCTACTGGGGTCCTGGCTGGGGCTGGGGTTGGGGGCCTACAGTGGTAATCGGTGGTGGGTACTATGGCGGCGACTGTTACATAAAGAAGGTGCGCCGATATGATGCCAACGGCAACCCGTATGTTAAGCGTGTTCGCCGCTGCCAATAGTGGAACGCAAAAAACCGCCGGAATTGCTCCTGCTTGCCGGCGCGTATGGCACGTATTCGGTGTTTGCTGGCGCCTATTTCGACCTGCAGGAGCGCCGGAATTTCGACGGCACGGTGCACCTGATCTTCCAGCCGGCAGAAGAAAATTTTGGCGGTGCGAAAATCATGGTGGAGGAAGGGCTATTCGAAAAATTCCCCTGCGACGCGGTGTTCGCCCTCCACAACAATCCCGGCCTCCCCTTCGGCCAGTTCGCCGTGCGTGAAGGTCCGCTGATGGCGGCAGTGGATGAGGCGCACACCACCATAACCGGTCGCGGTGGCCACGGCGCGGCACCGCACGAAACGGCGGACCCGATCGTTGCAGGGGCATCGATCATCATGGCGCTTCAGACAATAGTCTCGCGCAACATGGATCCGCTCGACCCGACCGTTGTGACGGTCGGCTCGTTCCATGCAGGTACGGCAAGCAAACTGATCCCGGCGCGGGCCGAAATTGTCCTCGGCATCCGCTCTTTCAGCCGGGCGGCACGCGAAGAGCTGGAGCGGCGGATCCGCCTCATTGCCGAGCGGCAGGCTGAAAGCTACAGCATGACCGCGAGGGTCGACTACCTGCCCAGCTATGATGCAACGATCAACCACAAGGCGGAGACGGATTTCGTGCGCGATGTAGCGACGCGTTTTGCAGGGCAGAAAACGTGGTGGATCTCGAACGGCCCTATATGGGTAGCGAGGACTTCGCCTATATGCTGAAGGAGCGGCCGGGCAGCTATTTCATGCTTGGCGGGCGGACGGGTGAAACCGACATGCCGTTTCACCATCCTGGCTATAACTTCAACGACGACCTGTCCGATCCTATGTGCCGCAAAGCGGGAGATCATGCCCGGCGTCGAGCATCGTTCGCATAAGGGCTTGAACAATCGGGAGGAGAATTCCCATCAACCCGTTCGGCGACGGGAGAGGATCATGAAGCGTTTCAAGTCACCGCGACACCTTCAGCGCTTTGTCTCCATCCACGACCTAATGGCCAACCTCTTTCACATTCCCCGCCACGACATTCCATCTGAACACCATCGCGAACTGCGAGCCGCTGCCATGGAAACTTGGCGGGGCAAATCACACGCCTTCACACAGCCTGAACCAAAGCCTTGCCACCAATCTTGCCTTCGGAGCGCTAAGTTTACAGTGCCCAAGCGATTGTTACCGGAACCGGCGGAGACGGCCGCCGGCTGGCTCCGCGGCGGATTGAGTGAAATCAATCTTCCGGCCCTCCAGCCAGGCTCGTCCATCATGCCCGGCAAGATCAACCCTGTCGTACCCGAGGTCGTCAACCAGGTCGCTTTCCAGATCATCGGCTACGATCTCACCATCACGCTTGCCTCGGAGGCCGGGCAATTGCAGCTCAACGTGATGGAACCTGTCATGGCATACAACGCCTTGCATTCGATCGCGCTGCTGACCAATGCGGTGAACACGCTGCGCAGCAAATGCGTCGAGGGCATCACCGCAAATCCCGAGAGTTGCCTGAAGCATCTGGAGGCGAGCACGGCCGTAGCAACCGCGCTGTCTCCGGCGATCGGCTACGAACGTGCTTCGGCACTCGCAAAGCAAGTGCTCGCCGGTGGAAGAACGATCCGCGAGGCGCTTGCCGAACAGACCGACCTGCCGGCAGAGCTGATCTCGCAAGCCCTCGACGTGCGCATGCTGGTCCGCGCGGCGCAACCGAAAGCGGCCTCGTAAACCCGCTATCCGGCGTGGCGCGACAGACACGCTGACCGGCTTCATACCAAAGGTGCTGGAAATGATTTGTGGGAGATGCCTGCACGGCATCTCCCACCGAAGCGCAGCGCTACTTCATGACATCCTGCCAGACGCGCAATACGAGCTCCTGCGCGGCTGGTGAACATGCCGGCTGAAACACGACCGGCACGGTCGGAAAGAGTTCCGGCGCGTTTTCCTTGTTGTATTTTACCTTGCTCGCGTCCAGCTCGAACGGAGACGAGTGCGAGTAGTAGTTATACTGGATGGTGGCGTTTTCCGGTTCCGACATGAAGTTGATGAATGCCTTGGCATTCTCGATATTTGCCGAACCCTTGGGGATGACGAACGAATCCATCCAGCCGATCACGCCCTCTTTCGGAAAGGCATATTCTATCGGCGCTTTTTCGTTGAGGCGCGCCTTGAGTGTGTCGCCATCCCACCACGAATGCGCCCCGACTTCGCCACCCGAAATGCGGTTGCCGATATCATCCGTGGTATAAATCTTCACATCCGGTTTTTGTGCGATCAGGAGATCCCGGACCTTCTTCATCTCCACCATGTCCTCGGTGCACAGGGGAACGCCAATATAGATCGATGCCTGAGAAATGACTTCGTCGGGAGAATTGCTGTCGGCGATATTGCCCTTGAGATCGGTCGGTTCGAAAAACACCTTCCAACTGTCCACCGGTCCAGTGTAGACATTGCGGTTCACGACGAAACTGGTCGTGCCATAGGCTGCGGGTATCGAGTAGTCGTTGTTCGGATCCCACCACTGCCTGGTCCACTTTTCCTGCACTTGCTTGAAAGCGGGAAGTTCCGAGGCTTTGAAATTTTCGAGCAGGCCGGCTTCAATCATGATCTTCACGAAGTGCTGCGACGGCGTTACCAGATCATAGGCGCTGCTACCGGTCTGAAGCTTGGTCAGTGCATCCTCGTTCGACGTGAAGCTGTCGAAATTGACCTTGGTTCCGGTCTGCTTCTCGTATTTTTCGATAAGCTCGGGGGATATCGATTCGGCCCAGGCGAAGATATTGAGGACACCTTCTGCGTTTGCAGCCGACGCCATTGCGATGAGGCTGATGGTAGCCGCGAACACCGTTTTCGTTTTCATTCTGCTCTCCCTCCCATTTGTTGTGACTATCCGAAGAGTACCGTCCCGCCTCGCAAGCCCGAAATTATATTTTCCAATGCATGCGAAAGGTTTTTCAAATGCAGAGAATGAGATCGATTGCCTCAGATCATCGTAAAGCAACGGCGAAGAAATTCCGGCTTTCAGGCAAGGAAAAAAATGTCGCGATGCTGATGAGAATCAGCATTCCACCAGCGTATCAGAGATGTAAAACGTCACCGCCGCCGAACAGATGGGAGTTCTGTCATTGATTGACCATGTCAATGGCAGCGTTCATCTACGCCTGAGAAGAATGACGATGGCGGCGAAAGACAGTGAAGCAAGAATGACGAGCGCCGAGATCGCGTTCAGTTCCGGGCTCGTGCCATTGCGGATGAGAGAAAAGATATAGACTGGCAAAGTGGTCGATCCACCGCCATTCAACATCATCGACGTGATGAAATCATCCATCGACATCAGAAAAGCCAGCATCGCGCCCGCGAAGACACCCGGTGAGATTGTCGGCAAGGTCACGCGCCAGAAGGTCTTCCACGGCGTCGCGTAGAGGTCTTGTCCGGCCTCTTCCAGTTCCTCCGACATGCCCTGCATCCGCGCCCGAATGGGAAGAAATGCAAACGGTGTGCAAAATGTCGTATGTGCGATGATCAGCTTCAGCATTCCGTTTTCGATCCCGAGGCGGGAGAAAAGAATGAGCATGGCGACCGCAAGGACGACCTCCGGCAGGAAAAGGGGCAGATTGATCAGTGTCGTGGAAAGATTGCGATATCGCACGCGCCGTCCGCGCACCAGGATCAGCGCCGCCATCAAGGCGATGACGGTTGCCAGAACGGCCGAGGCGATCCCGACCTTGAACGACGTCAGCACCGCATCGAGCAGCGACTTGTTCTGCAGCGCGCTCGCATACCAGCGCAGCGAGAACCCGCCCCACATCGATGAAAATCTGCTGTCGTTGAACGAATGCACGACGAGTATGATGATGGGCACATAGAGATAGAGGAAGAAAAGCCCCAGGAACAATCCGAAGCCAGGATAGCGCTTTACATCCCCGTATCTCATGCCTGCTCCTGCCTCGCATTTGTGCCCATCTGGCTCTTGATCATGAGCACGATCATGATGAGCGCCAGAAGCACGATGGCGACGGCGGCGCCGAAGGGCCAGTTCCGGTCGATGCCGAACTGGTTCATGATGAGGTTACCCATCATCATCTTCTTGCCGCCACCAAGCAGCATCGGCTCCAGCATCGCGCCAAGGCCGGGCACGAAGACGAGAATGAAGCCGGCCGCCATGCCGGGCCATGTCAATGGAATAATGACCCGCCAGAGCGTACGCGCTCTGCCCGCATACAGGTCGTGCGATGCTTCGATCATGGAGTGATCGAGTTTCTCCACCGCGGCATAGACCGGCAGGATCATCAGCGGCGCATAGCTGTAGACCATGCCGACAAGCATCGCGCCGTTCGTATAGAGAAAACCCTCCGAGCCGAACCTGATGCCGACCGAATTCAACGTCGTTTCCAGCACGCCGTTTTTCGACAGGATGAGAACCCAGGAATAGATCCGCACGATCATCGACGTCCAGAACGGCAATGTGACCAGATAAATCAGTATGGTCTTGTTCCGCTCCGACTGGAGCGCGAGCGTATAGGCGACAGGAAAACTTATGATCAGGCAGATGGTCGATGTAGCGAGGGCCAGCGCGATGCTGCGCCCGACAATGATCATGTATTGAGGATTATATTCGAGTTCGTCCGTCCATCCCTGCGAGAACAGCAGGCGCTGGAACGAGTCGACCGAGAATTTGAATTCGAAGCCGCCATAGTCGCCCTTCGTCGAAAAGGCGACGGCGATGACGATACCCAACGGAATGATCACCGTGAGTATCATCAGAATCTGCGCCGGCAACAGGCCCCAGAAGGCAAATCCGTATCGCTTCATCCGAGCCTCACGATCCAAGAATCCGGGCCTTGGCCAGGTCGATTCCGACGCGCACCAGATCGCCGACCGCCATGTCGGGACGTTGCCCGTTTTCGAGCCAGCGAGATGCAGCGATTGTTGTGCCGTCGATATCGATCACGTACTGGCTGTAGGTGCCGAGGTATTTTCGTGCCACCACGCGCCCCTCGACAATGCCGCCGCGCGCCTCGACGCCCAGACCGATATGCTCGGGGCGGATTGACAGCACCGCAGGCTGGCCGGACCGGCAACCCTGCTGCGCAGCATCGATCTCGGTGCCGAAAGCAGTACGTGCTCTCGCCTTGTCACCCGTTACATCCAGCACGGCCACGTCGAGGAAATTCGTATCGCCGATGAAATCCGCCACGAACCGATTTGCCGGCTCCTCGTAGATCGCGGCGGGACTGCCGATCTGCTGCACCTCGCCCTGCCCCAGAACACAGATCCGGTCTGACATGTCCAGCGCTTCCTGCTGGTCGTGGGTCACGAAAATGAACGTGATTCCCGCCTGGCGCTGCAATTGCTGCAACTCGTCGCGCATGGCCTGACGGAGCTTCAGGTCGAGTGCTGACAAGGGTTCGTCAAGCAGCAACACTTCCGGCTCGGGAGCCAGTGCCCGCGCCAGCGCAATTCTCTGGCGCTGACCGCCCGAGAGTTCGGAAGGCTTTCGATGGGCGAAGTGCTCCATATGCACCATTTCGAGCATGCGCGCGACCCGGGCCTGCCGGCGATCTTTCTCCCAACCCAGGTTCTCCAGTCCAAACGCGATGTTCTGGGCCAGCGTCATGTGAGGGAAAAGCGCGTAAGACTGGAAGACCGTATTCACCCGGCGTCGATGCGGCGGCAGCGTCTTGATATCCTTGCCATGGATCAGGATCTCGCCTTCGCTCGGCGTCGCAAAACCCGCCAGCATGCGCAGCAAAGTGGTCTTGCCGCAGCCCGAGGGACCAAGAAGCGTCATGAACTCGTTGTCGTAGATATCGAAAGAGACGGTCTTCAGTGCCTGATACTGGCCGAAGCTCTTGGATACGCCACGGATCTCGACGCACTTCTTCCGCGACCGATCGGGCATTTTCGCGTTTGTTTCCGGCCCGTTGACGACGGCATGTTCTGGCATTCAGGCGGCCTCCTCTAACATGTCACGGATGAAACCAGGTGCGCCCGCCGTTGATATGGCGGTGCACTGGTCAATCCGGACTGCCTGCCTATGGTTTTCCTCGTGGCTCGGTCCGCTTGCACGGTTTCAACCCGCAACTGGCGACGGCGCGGTCTCCGAAACGGACTGCGGCACCGGGTCGAGCGGTGCGAGCGCGACCACCTCGCGCCGGAACGAAAGCGTGTCGGGAGCCCGCTCGAGATCCAGTTCCCGGCCAAACCGATGACCTGCATACGTCGCCCAGGCGATCGGCGCCGGCGCCTCGACATCGCCGATGCGGCGGATCGATTTGATACCCACGGCAGCCCACTCGTCCTCACGCGCGACGAGTTCCTGCCACAGGCTGTCGTCGGGCAACCGCGCGGTCACCAGCACTACCGAATCGCAATCGATTTCGCGTGTCCGGCCCGTATAGGTACAGTCGACCGTGGCCGAGCCCGCATTGATCCGCTGCAGGCCATGGGTCGTGACCACAGTTACGCCCAAATTGAGCAACTTGGACTGGATGCGATGCTGCTCGAGCGTGTTGATGGTCCATTCCGACACCAGAGTTGACGGTGTCACCAGGGTCACTTTCGCTCCCTTCCCGACCAGAAGCTCAGCCAGCACGCCGCCCATATAGTAATGGTCGTCGTCGTACAGAACGATCTCCTTGCCCTCGGGCAGATCCCCGGAGAGGAGGTCGTCGGGCGTGAACAGCGGCATGTCGCCATCGATCTCTATCGGCAGCAGATTGCGGCGCGCGACGCCATCGCGCCGCCATTTCGAGCCGGTTGCAATCGCCACATGCTCGAATCCGAAGTCGAGTACATCCTGCGTCGCAAGCCGGGACTCGAAATAGATGTTCACATTCGGCAACTGGCTCAGTTGATGCGTGCGATAATCGCGCACACGGCCCCATGCCGAGAGGCCGGGCAGCCGACATTCCAGCCGGACGCGCCCGCCAAGCTCGGTGCCCGCCTCCGCCAATGCGACGTCGTAACCCCGCATCGCGGCAACCCGTGCTGCCTCCAGCCCGGCGGGCCCTGCCCCGATGACGAGGACGGTGTTGCTTTGGCCCTTGGGCGCAAATTCCTCGGGATGCCAGCCCTTGCGCCACTCCTCCATGAATGTCGGGTTCTGGGTACAGCGGGAAATCGACATGGTCATGTCACCCGTTACGCAGATATTGCAGCCGATACACTCCCGGATATCATCTATCCGGCCCTCGTCGATCTTCCTGGGAATGAAGGGATCGGCAATCGATGGCCGTGCAGCACCTATGAAATCCAAAACGCCGCGCTTGATCTGGCTGACCATGGCGTCCGGCGACGTAAACCGCCCCACGCCGACCACAGGCTTGCTGGTGAGCGCCTTGATGCCCCGCACAAGCGGTTCCTGCGCGCCTTCCTCGACAAAGCGGGACGGGCCGGAGCAATCCTCCCAGGATCCGTGACCGAGGTCCCAGAGATCGGGAAGATCGCCATGCATCTCTATCATGTCCCGGACTTCATTATTCTCGAAGCCGCCGGTTTCGTGCAACGACAGCCTGAGCGCGATGGCCATTGTGTCACCGATCTCGTCCTTCGCATCCAAGATCAGCTCCCGCATCAGGCGCGCGCGATTTTCGAGGCTCCCGCCATATTCATCCGTACGCTGGTTGGTCAACGGCGACAGGAAGTGCTGGATGATCCCGAAACCGTGGGCGCCGTAGAGTTCGATAATGTCGAAACCGGCGGTCTTTGCGCGGCGGTAGGCTTGCTTGTGCCAGCGGCGCAGGTCGCTGATATCCTGCTTGTCCATGGCACGGGTCGTCACCGGGTCCTTGAAGAAGGTCAGGATCGGCGAACTCATGGGGCCTCGCGGAACCTCCTTGGTGTAGAGATTGCTGCCATTCACACCGCTATAGGCCAGCTCGATCCCCGCCAGCGCGCCATGAGATTTCATGGCGTCTGCCATCCGCGCCAGCGCGGGAATATCCTTGTCGTCCCACAGCCGCAGTTCGATAAAGGGCGCAATTTCCGAGGTCGGATGCATCTCGACCTGCTCGGTAAAGATCACACCCCAGCCGCCCTGAGCCTTGGTCCTGCGCATTTCGGTGACCGCCGAAGGGTCCCGATAACCGCCACCATTGCAATGCGGCACCTGATAGAAGCGATTCTTGGCAACGACCGGACCGATCTTTACAGGGTCGAAAAGGATATCGTAGCGAGGATCTCGCTTTGAACGGTTCTCTTGCGACATGCTGTGTGGACTCCCCTGGATTGGTGGACGTTTCGTGGAATTATTCGGCGGCTGCGGGAAGCGCATACCAGCCGAGGCTGCCGTCCACCATCCATCGTGTCTTCTGTTTGGGTTCAAGGAAACTCTCCAGGCCCCAGCGCCCCAGTTCGCGCCCCATGCCACTCTTTTTCACGCCACCCCAAGGCGCTTGTATCACCACCATGTTGCTGCAGTTCTGCCAGGTGATACCGGCATCGAGGGCATCGGCCACTCGCTCTGCGCGTTCACGATCCTTGCTGAGGACGGCTGCGGCAAGGCCATAGGGCGTGTCGTTCGACAACCGGACCGCTTCGTCCTCATCCTTGAAGGTCATGACGCTGAGGACAGGGCCAAAAATCTCCTCGGTCCATATCGCCATGTCTGGCGTCACGTTTGCGAAGACTGTCGGCGCAATGAAGTAGCCGGCATCGAGCCCTTCGGGCCGGTCGCCGCCGGTCAGCAGCGCTGCACCAGCATTTCTGCCGGCTTCAATGTAGGACATGACCTTCTTGAACTGGGTTTCGCTCACCAGCGGACCCATCTTCACGCCATCGACGAAGCCGGCACCGACCCGGATGCCTTCCGCAAGTTCGGTCAATCTTTTCAGGAAGCGATCGGCAATATTCTGGTGCACCAGAAGACGTGAGGACGCCGTGCAGACCTGGCCTTGATTGACAAAGGCACCGAACGCCACCCATTGAACGGCAGCGTCGAGGTCCACATCGTCAAAGACGATCAGAGGGTTTTTGCCACCCAGTTCGAGACTGACGCGCTTGAGATCCTCGGCCGCGGCGCTCATGATCCGCTTGCCAGTGGCCGTCGAGCCGGTAAAGGAAATCTTGTTGACGCCCGGATGGCGCACCAGCGCATCACCCGCTTCGCTTCCAAGACCCGTGACCACGTTCAACACGCCGGCGGGCAGGCTGGTCTGTGCGATGATATCGGCCAGTTCAAGCGAAGACAGCGACGTGAATTCAGACGGCTTGACCACGGCACAGCAGCCGGCGGCCAGCGCCGGAGCCACTTTCCACGTGAATTGCTCAAGCGGAAAATTCCACGGTGTGATCATCCCGACCACACCGATCGGACGAAAGGCGACGGTGGTTTTCATGGCGTCACCAGGAAGTTCGACAACCTCCTCGCCCTTTTTGTCGAGATCCTCCGCCATCCCGGCATACATCTCGAAGATCTGGGCAATCGTATCGACATCGATATAGGATTCGGGGAGCGGCTTGCCGTTGTCGCGGGTCTCGATTTCAGCCAGACGGTCACGATTGGCGACGATGGAGCTGGCGATCTCACGCAATATCGTGCCACGCTGCGAACCCGTTGTGGACCTCCACCCACCCTCGAATGCCTGGCGTGCCGCCTTGACCGCAACGTCGATATCCTCGGCGTTACCTGCCGCGACGCTGTCGAAGACCTCACCGGTTGCAGGGTCGATACAGTCTAGATAGGTGTTCGACTGCCCTTGACGAAAAACGTTCCCGATGAAGTGCCCGCGCGCCATTGCAATCCTCCTCCACATACATTGACGAGTCGAGTATAGGGCTGGCCACGACGCGTCCAAAACAACTTTTGCTGAAGCCGCGTATTGGAAAACCTGAGGCGATGTCGATTATTTTCCAAGCCGCGATCGCTTATCGCGGCTTTCGCGAACATCGGACCATCGGCATTTGGGGTGTGGAAGCTAAACGCGCCGGGGTGATGTCACGTTGTTGGTAGCTTAAGGGTTGATGGATAATTGGGCGCGGATGAGCTCGCCGACGATCAGTTACAAGAACCACCGTTTTCCACCGCAGATCATCGCCCATACGGTGTGGCTATATTTCCGGTTCCCGTTGAGCCTGCGGCTGGTCGAGGAAATGCTTCTAGAGCGCGGCATCGTCGTGTCTTACGAAACGATCAGGCGATGGGGCTGTGAATTCGGCGCGGCGTACGCGAAGCAGTTGCGCAGAAAGAAGCCTTCACGAAAGGATATCTGGCATCTGGACGAGGTCGTGATTTCCATCGGTGGTCGGAAGCACTGGCTTTGGCGAGCAGTCGACCAGGACGGCTATGTTATCGACGAGATCGTCCAGGCTCGTCGCGACACCAAGGCCGCCAAGCGGTTACTGGTGGAATTGCTGAAGAAGCAAGGCATGACGCCGAAGCGTATCGTCACCGACAAACTGCGCTCATACGGAGCGGCAAGACGGGATGTGATGCCCGCCGTTGAACATCGATCACACAAGGGCCTGAACAATCGTGCGGAAAATTCGCATCTGCCGCTGCGAAAGCGAGAACGGGTGATGCAGGGCTTCCGATCTGTCGGAAGCCTACAGCGTTTTATCTCGGTCTTCTCTGCTGTCAGAAATCTTTTCGTCTCGTCGCACCACAAACGTTCCGCCCTCGCCACACACATTCACCGGATCCGCGCATTGGCGCAGTGGAAAGCCGTGACCGTCACAGCAGCCTGAGTTCCCTTGCAAGCGTCTCGTCTAGCTTCGATGAAACAACGTGACATCACCGGCCGAACTTCAGGTCGCAGCGAATGGCATATTTCTCGACGCGCTTTCGGATGATGTCGTGACCGCGCCAACGCAGGTTCCAGACGAATTCGGGCGCATCCTTGTCGAGCACACGGCGGAACTGTTTTTCCATCGCCTTGTCGCGTCTTCGTGACGGTGCCGGCGTCGTCAAGGTGTCACGCCATCAGTGTCGCGCGCCGCTTCGACTTTCCTCCTAATCGCCTCCTGGATTGGAAAAAGCTTGGCCATTGTGGCGGCGTCCATTCGGCCGCTGGCGTCCAGACCACGCGCACGCTGGAAGGCCTTGAGGGCCGCGGCCGATTTCTTGCCCCAGACGCTATCTGGATTGCCGCTGCCAAAGCCGGCCTGATTTAAGGCTTTTTGAATTTCAACTACGGAATAGGGAACACGTTCCTGCGCCACGACTGTCGCGGCCGACCCTCCGCGATGGTGACGCGAGCCACCATTGGCGCTTTCGACCCGATGCTCGAAACTGCACTGCGACAACCATAATCGTTTCGGAGGTACTCTGTTGTCTGACGCAGCTAATTTTTCATTCGGAGGCCTGTTGCATGCAGGCAGCGGCGGCACGTTGATGCGGCTGCCGTACATCGAAGCCAATACAAAAGCACTCGAGGAGCACGGTATCTCGGCTGCCTTTCTTGGCTTCCCCTGGGACTCCATGTGCATCAGCCGGACAGGCACCAACTACGGGCCCCGCGCCATCCGTGAGGCTGGCGATCAGTTTAGCTTCTATAATGCCAATCTTGATGTCGATTTGCGAGATCATTTCACGTTCGCAGATTGCGGTGACGTTCAGGTCATTCCGGGTTCACCGGTCCGGACCATGGATCGCGCAGAGCAGATGTTGACTGAGATTATCAACGCGGGCGCAATGCCAATTACGATAGGTGGAGATCATTCTATAACGATCGCTTGCGTCCGCGCCTTTCGCAAGCGATACGATAATCCCGGGCTCATCCTTGTCGACAGCCATTTCGACACCGCCATCGACGTCGGCGGAGAAGTGTTCAATCATGCCTGCCCGATCGCACGTGCTGTAGAGGCGGGATTTGATCCCCGCAAAATTGTCATCATAGGTACAAACGGATGGCTCAACCCCAAGGTCGAGTCGGACTATGCCCGGCAGAAGGGTATCACCGTTATGCCTTTGGAGACGGTTATCGAGAAAGGTCCAATTGCTGTCGGCAAGGAGGCTCGCTCCATAGCCGGATCAGGTACCGACAGTGTCTATCTCACATTCGATATCGATGCGATCGACGGCGCGTTTGCTCCTGGAACAGGTGTGCCTGCGCCGGGGGGCTTGACGTCCCGAGAAGCCCTCGCACTGGTATCAGAGATTGGTAAAGGTGGCTTGGGCGGCATGGATCTCGTCGAAGTAGCTCCGGCATATGATCACGATGGCATTACCAGCCGTCTCGCAGTTAAGTTGATCCTTGAAGCTCTGGCGGCGACGACTAGATGAAATCCACAATCCGATCCGGGGTCCTGTCGGACGTCGGCGCAAACAGTCATAGGCAACTTTGATGCTAGCGCTCTGGCAAGCACCTTCGAACGCCGGCTCCAAGCCCGCAAATATTGCGGCGATGGAGCGAGCCGCGTGCGCCGCATCCGCAATTGGTGCGAAAATCATCACCTTCCCGGAGATGTTCCTGACCGGCTACAATATTGGCCGGTCAGCGATACATAATCTCGCTGAAACGATCGAAGGCGAGTCTGTCGCGGCGATTGCCGAAATATCTCGACGGCATTCTATCGCGATTATTTTCGGAATGCCCGAGCGACTCGGCTCTGTGGTTCACAACTCCGCCGTCGCGATTAGCGATGGCGGACAAATTGTTGGGGTCTATAGAAAGATCCATCTTTTTGGCGATGAGGAAAGCAAGACATTTGCACCAGGAAATGACATCTGTGTTGCGGTGGTGGGTACTTTACGCATAGGTCTCGCGATTTGCTACGATGTCGAATTCCCAGAAATGGGCAGAGCGCTCGCCGCCAAGGCAGCAGACATCATCTGCGCACCTACGGCGAATATGATGCCATATGTAGAAGTTCCAACAACGGTCGTCCGCGCACGAGCGCTTGAGAATGGTGTGCCCATGATTTACGCCAATCTATGCGGCCGCGAAGGGAGCCTGCACTATACAGGCATGAGCTGCATTGTGGATGCCTATGGACGCGATCTTGCACGCGCCGGGGATGGCACTGTGTTGTTAACATGCGATCTCCCAGACACTTCCACCCATTCTCATTATATAAGTCGCCAGTCCATCGACCTCCGTGCCGATCTACTGACCTGCGGAAATCGGTGACTTGGCCTCCATTTCTTGTCGCTGTCCACATATGCTTTAACGTCCGTCGGTCGGACGTGCTTGCTGTGGGATTGCTTCGCAGGATAATTCGCGTCGAGCCGCCAATTGGGACGCCTAATCCATGTCGACACGTATGCAAGATGCTAGATCTCCACTAAATGCCGAACTTCTGAGTGATCTGGCCAAGGTTGCCGCGCTGATTGGCAAAGCGGACTTTTACGACGCAATCTCCCTCTCCCTCACGAAGCTCTTGAGGTGCAAACGCCGCTTAGTCATGCGTTATTCCGCGTTTGACAAGCCTGCCTTCATCCTCAATGAGGCGCTCAATGAAAAGGGTGTTGCTTACTATCTAGCTGGCTTGTATCGCATCGACCCACTGCATAAATTAGCGCGGTCGAACCCTGCACCCACTGTCGTCAATCTGCGCACCTTAATTCACGATATCGACGAGACCTATCTCTCCGAACTAGCTAAGATGTCGATCTTCGATGAATTGGCCGTCATCTTGCCCGCCTATGGCGGCGTTACCATCGCTTTGTGCTGCGAACGACACCGTCTGCGGTTCGAGTCGCATGATTATCAGAATGCGACGATGGTGTTGCCTCTACTTGACGCACTGCACAAGCTGCATATCGATCGCCTTTTTTTGTCTGCAGGCCGCTTGGGACGTGATGCAACCAACGATGCGATCCTCATCCTCGATCGCCGCGGCCAGACAGTGTACAAGAGTGAAGCTTGGTTGCGGCATACGAGCGCCGCTGCAGAGTTGCCAAGAATTGTTGAAGAAATGCACAGGAGCGAGTCGAGCTCTCTGACATTCGGCGATCAGCAGGTTGCGCACTGGGAAAGGTTGTCCGACGATTTCTCTTTGGCACCTGGAGGCGGTCTCGTCATCATCGAGCAGCGCTCACCTGATCCTTTGGCGATCTCAGGCGATGCTGCCCTTCAAGCATTCTGCCGCCAAAAAGAATTAACGCCGCGAGAGGCTGAAATCGTGCGCCTCTCATTCGTAGGGTTGCCGAACGCCGCAATCGCCAAGCAACTCGGTGTGTCGGTCGGCACAATTAAGAACCACCGCTGGCGACTTTACTACAAGCTGGACATCACGACCGAGCGGGAGCTTTTCCATCAATTCATCTCGACCCTTCTGTCAATTGATCAGATCACGACGGAAGTGCCGGACTTTTAGCTATTAGATTGATGGGCAGTGTAAACTTAACGCTGGGTAGGTAGAATTTGGGGTCTTGCCCCTTCGTTCCCATAGCGCGTGAATATACCACCCCGAGAGGCTCCGACGTTTTTCCAGGCGCGCATCAGACTATTCCCTCGATAACCGGGAATCCCTTGCCTGTGGTCGGCATGTTGTCCAACAGGGCTTCACGTTCCGTACGAACCTGCGGCATGTCGACAGCCTCGGCCGCCGTCTTCCCGGCGACCATAACCCTAAAAGCCCGAGCCTTGGCCGAGCTGGTCTGAATCGAAAACATTCAGCTGGTACGGCGCCGTCTTGACGTCGCCATCGGCATAAATGACATGAGTGAGGAAGCCGTCGAAGTAGGGTCCTTGCTTGCCCGAACCGTTGACCACTTCAGCGCAAATACGTCACGTGAGTTTCGATGGCCCGCAGTGAGGTGCTTACTGCCGCTCATCTTTTCGAAACATTTTCGGAGCTCCATGAGGGAGCCATTCATCGCGAAGTCGCCGATGACATAGATATCGGTGTCTTTGAAAACGCGGCGGCTGTTGTGTTCTTCGATGATGGCATCGTTCATGTCCGACAGCGAAGATGGACTTGCATCGGGAAAGTGGAGACCAGCACGGGCTGTCAGATGTTTCTGATCGCGTTTGGCTTATCTTTCGACAAGAAGTCTGCGAGATAGACCATTTCGGCTCCCTCGTTCTCAACGCGATAGAACTCCATGCGCTTCATCGCAATTGTGACTACGGTCATTGGCAAACTGATTGGGTGAAGTCATTTGATGAGGTGGCAAACGTTCCCGCAAAAGAAAATTACTTTGCCTCGTGTGGCCGAATCGGTCCCGTTGCTCAACGCGGCGGCATTGGTGACGCGAGTCATCGTTGAAGCCTAAATCGCGATGGTGTGGTGTTCCGCGAATGCTCGTGGGTGCTCAGAAGGAACTTTTAATGCGTAGCGGGAAAGCCAAGGTTTATATCGACAATCCGCCGGGAATTTCACCCATATTCGAGATTACAGAGTCAGCACTTATGCGGCATTTGGTTGAGAAAACGCAGCTGCTCGGCAAGTTAGAAATTGTGTTCGGCTCCGGAGCGGATGGTTTTAAGGAGGGAATTCGCAACGCAGAGATCCTTGTCGGCTGGAATTTTCCGACTGCCAGCTTGGCACACATGGCGCCTCGATTACGTTGGATTCAACTCATCAGCTCAGGGCTTGATCATCTATTGCCTTTGAACTGGCTACCTATTGACGTGCTGCTGACACGAGCGAGTGGTACTCATCGGCAACGAACTGACGAGTTTGTAACGCTTTCGTTGTTGATGTTGAACAATCAGATCCCGAAAATTGTCACGAATAAGAAAAGCGGTCGGTTCGAAGATCACTATGTTGACAACATCAAGGGCAAGACGACCCTTGTACTCGGCGTCGGCGCGGTAGGATCCATTGTTGCGGCCAGCGCCCGCAAGCTTCGAATGAAGACAATAGGCATCCGAGCAAGGGACATTCCCTCGGATGTCGTGGACGAAGTTTATAGTGTGAACCAACTAAGGGATCATCTTCCCCGTGCCGACTTCGTGGTTGTTGCGACACCTAAGACTTCGCGAACAATCCGACTTTTGGGGCGGGCCGAAATGGACTGCATGAAACCCGGAGCAGGGATTGTGAATCTATCCAGGCTCGGCGTCGTCGATGAGATTGCTCTCATGGACTATCTTGGGAAAGAGTGTTTTTCGGGTGTAGTTTTTGACTCAACTGAGGCTGCTGCGTCCCCGTCGACGATTCGACTAGCGAATGCGAACAATCTGATACTCACGCCGCACAGTCTTAATAACGACCGAGAGCATTTTCGCCAAAATATGCTGAAGATCTTTGTGGAGAACTTGGAGCGATATCTATTGGGCAAAGCTCTCGTCGATCTGGTCGATCCACTTCGGGAATACTGACGCAATTTATCTTGATGGTGTCAGTTGCCGGGTCGCCGACCGAGAACCGAAGAATCGATCCAATACGCCGAGTCCATAAGCGGAGTAGCATGTTGTCAGTGACGGTTGGAGGAGTGAACCCCTGGGGCTGGACCATGGGACACGAAAAAACTGATACGCTGTGTGGGCCTCAATCGGAGAAGGCTCATGAAATCACGGGGACCCTATCGACGGCACTCGACACCGTTTAAGCTGCGGCTTTGCCAAGAAATCCGAAACGGTGTCATCGGACGACGCTATGCGCAGCGACTTATAGCGTGTCGGCCAACCTCATCCGCATGCGATCTGGCGCCATGTTTCCACGGCTATTGCTCGCAGCTCACGATGATGGGTGGATGGGATGTCGTGGCAGAGCCTCACGGTCTGGTGAGAGACGATGATGCCACGCGCTGCCAGCATATCCTCGACCATGCGCAGACACAGAGGAAAACGAAAATAGAGCCACACCGTATGGGCAATCACGTCCGCTGGAAACCGATGACGACTATAGAGAGGATCACTGGCAAATCTGGTCATGCCGCCAGATCCCACATTTTAATCGATGCCCGGTTAACATTACGATGCCCCGGACGTTCCGAGAGCTTCGTGAGTCACAGCGCGTTTGAAGGGCGCTCGCCCAACAGAATCCGCTCGATATCGTCCACAAGAGTCTCAGCCATAGCGATGCGTGCTTCGATCGTTGCGCTGCCGATATGCGGCAATGGGAGAACACCCGGTGTGGTTAAGTAACGTTGATCAACAGCAGGCTCATTGGTGTATACATCAAGCCCCGCAGCCGCGACATGGCGATTAAGCAACGCGTCCAAAAACGCATCATCATCGATCAGCTCACCGCGCGAAATGTTGACGACGATCGCCCCTTGCGGCAGCCAACGAATGCGCTCAGCGTTCAGAAATTTATGAGTCTCGGGCGTTAGGGGTGCGGCAAGCAGAAGGATATCGCAGCCTTCCAGGAACGCCCGCTCGTCCGCAACATACCGCGCGCCGCCTTCGTTCTCACGAGGAAGCTGTGTACGATTTCGGTATGCGACGTTCATGCCAAACGCTTGCGCACGCGTCGATACCTCGCGCCCGATATTTCCCATGCCAAAAATACCGAGAACGCGGCCACGCATCTCCTTGCCTAGCAACAGTGTCGGCGAGAAGCCGGCCCAGCGCCCGGATCTGATCAGGTCAACACCCTCAAGGACCCGGCGTGCGGCGCCAAGGATAAGTGCCATCGCCAAGTCAGCTACGGAATCAGCGAGAATGTTAGGTGTGTTTATAAGCGTCACGCGACGCTCACGTGCGGCTGCCAAGTCAACATGGTCAAATCCGGAGGAATAGAGAGCTATTATCTCTACGGACTTCGGGAGCGCCTGGAAAAAGGCCTCGTCCAGGCGATACTTCACGGTAAGAATAATAGCTCGCGCGCCGTCTGCAGCCTCCAGAATGCCCGAGACCGTCTGCTGGTTTTCGGGCAATATGGCTGCCTCTGGAAACACGCGCCGAAACACTTTGATTGCCTCGGGAGGCAATTCTTCCGTAATCAAAATCGGGCAGCGCTTCAGTGCGACCAATGGCGAAGCCTCATCGAGCATCGATATCGGCCCCAGTGGATCGTCGGATAAAATATCACCGTTCATAATAGTATCACTAGCCTCACAAGTTAAATCAGCGTGTCCTGAGACACTCTGATCTCCTCGCCCAGAATGGTTTCAAAGCCGCGCACCACTGCGACACTGTCTTGGTCGCCGAAGCCAAGAGCCCGTGCCATTTGAAAAACTTCTGTAGCAGCATTGGCGATGCCGAGGGGCAGATTGGTCATCTCACGAGCCATTTTTACGGCTTGGGTCATGTCCTTGTATGCGATATCGAGGCGCGCCTCGGCCTCGAACGCTCCGGAAAAAACCTTCGGTACCATCCACTGGATGATCGGACTGTTAGAGTGCGAATTGGTAAGCATTTCAAAAAACGTACGCGAGTCCAGACCAAGCGCCTTCGATAATGCAAGCCCTTCGGCAACAGCAGCCACCTCTACGAATCCTATCATGTTCTGGGCGAGCTTGGCAGCATGGCCGGATCCCAACGCTCCGAAATGGTAAAGATGAGCGCTGAACGCGGAAAGCAGCGGGCGCACCTCTTCAAAAGCTCGTTCGTCGCCACCGCCCATGGTGGCAAGGGTACCGTTGCGTGCACCTTCCGTGCCGCCGGTCACAGGTGCGTCGATGAACCTTCCGCCGACGTCCGCGAAAAGCTTCCCTAGCCGCTTGGTGTCAGCCGGATAGCAGGTGCCCATGTCGACGGCCAGGTAGTTGGGCCGCATACCTGAAGCCAATCCGTTGTCGCCAAACAACACGGCTTCGACCTCGCGCGAGGTAGGCAGGATCATCAGCGCAACATCGGTCGCCGCCGCCGCTGCCGCCGGGGAAGCGACTTCTGTGGCGCCTGCTGCCACCAAGCGATCGATCGGCTGTCGATTTCGGTTAGCGGTTACAAAAACCTCGAAGCCAGCTCGAAGAAGATGCCCGGCCATAGGTTCGCCCATAAGACCAGCCCCGAGGAATGCCACTTTCATGATGCACCTATCTGTTTAGAATTTTCGTTGACGTTGACACCGAGATAGCGGTCGAGCACGTTTGCAGAAATGACCTCCTGCGGCGAACCGTGCCATTTGATCTGACCCTTTTCCACGATCTGGATGACATCGCCGATTTCAAGAACAAGTCCCACGTTTTGCTCGACTATCACAACGGCGACACCCTCTTCGGCCAAGCTTTTGAGAATCGTACCTACTTGGGTGACCAGCCTTGGCATGAGCCCTTCTGTCGGCTCATCCATTAGCAGAAGTTTGCATCGCATCGAAAGGCAGCGCGCCATACCGACCATTTGCTGCTGGCCGCCGCTAAGGTTGCTGGCCGGGACGTCGAGCTTCGTCTCGATCTCGGGGAGCAACCGAAGAATTTCAGCCAAAGGTCTCGGTGATTTAACCGAGCGGGCCGCTACTTGTATGTTCTCGCGGACGGAAAGGCGGGGAAACACGCGGACGTCTTGGGGCATGTAGCCGACCCCCAACCGGGCGATCGCGTCCGAACTGAGGTCGGTCGTTGGATTGCCCAGGACGGAGATCTCCCCCTCAACGCGGGGCCCTAGCCGCATCAATGACTGCAGCAGCGTCGTCTTGCCAGCACCGTTGCGGCCCAGAATGGCCGTGACACTACCTGCGCGGGCAACGAGGTCGATGCCATGCAGCACTTGCGCCTTGCCGTAAAACGATTTTAAATCAGTGACTTGCAGCGTTTCCAAGATAAAGCTCCTTTACCATAGGATCACTCAAGACGGTCGCTGGTGGTCCTGAAGCAGCCACCGCTCCCGCCGCCAGTACCGTCACGATGTCGCTCGTCTGTGTGACCACATTCATATCGTGCTCAATGATTATGACCCCGATCTTGCCACGAAGCCGATCCCCGATAAGCCGGATCATCCGATCGGTTTCAGCCACGCTCATCCCCGCCGTCGGCTCGTCCAGAAGCAGAAACGTTGGTCCCAACACCAAAGCCATTGCCATTTCCAAGACCCTTTGGTCTCCGTGGGATAGAGTGTTTACCTCTCGATGAGCCAAGTCGGCTAAACCCATGAGTTCCAGCAGTTCGGCGCGGGCCCTTCCACTGGTGTCGGCACCGCGGACGGCAAGTTCCATATGCTCGGCAACGGTCATACCCCGGAACAGGCTGGTTATCTGGAAAGTACGCGCCAGACCCAGGCGGGCTCGACGTTGAGGTGAGAACGATGTGATGTCGACACCGCCTAGCGCAATACGGCCCGAGGTCGGCCGGAAAACGCCGCTCACAATATTGACGAAGGTCGTCTTGCCAGCGCCGTTCGGGCCAATGATGGCCCGAACCTCGCCGTGACTTACTTCGAGCGATACCGAAGTCAACGCCCGAAATCCGCCAAACACTTTGCTGACGCCTTCTACGACAAATGCATCACTTTGTTGATCGGACAAGTTCATTCTTTCGTCAAATCGACATCAGTCGCATAGATCGTGCTTTCCTTGGCAGCGACCGCGAATTTTGAAAGGACCCCATTTCGAATCTGTAGCAAGTAGATGTCCATAAAGGCCTGGTGGTCTTGCGGGCGCATCGTCACATCGCCCAGTGGGAAAAGCGCGCCCTTCGAGTAATTGGTGACCGTCTCGGCATGTTTGATAAGCGCGGCGGTATCGCCCTTCGTTTTCCAACCGCTTTGCTCGACATTGGCCTTCAGGAAGCCCAGAGATTGCGCGATGCCGAGGACCATCGAGCTGCCTACCGCCTTGCCTCCCGCGATCTCGATGCCATTGTTGTCGATTCCGAGCGCCTTATAGATTGCAGCCATTTCAATGGAAGGCGCGTCCTTCAGCAATAGAGGCGCGGTTTCGACGCCGAATATACCCTCTCCGACCGATCCCAGTTCGCGGTAGTCGAATAGCGAGAAGCTAAGCCCGGCCAGAACAATCTTTTGATCGAGCCCGGAATTCCGAATGAGCTGGATGGCCTGAAGGGCATTCAGCACCGGAATATAGATGCCCTCTGCAGACTGATCGCTCTGCGCAACGAATGGCAGCAAATCCGGCGCATCGACCGGCAGTGCCACGGAAGAGATCGCCTCGCCGCCCGCAGCGCTGACGCCCTTTTGCCACCAGTCTCGCTCAGACTGCCCCCACTTGATGTCGGAGTAAAGTGTGGTCCAGCGCTTGGCGACTGACGCAACGAATTTCTGTGCTGCACCCGCAGCCGTGGCCGCACTGTTTGTCGTCATGCGAAACTGATAAGGTACTGCGTTGCCCTTCGCGGTCGTTCCCTCCGACGTGCTCATCGTCATGTAGAGCGTCTTGTTTTCATTGGCGACTTTATTGCTCGCAAGGGCAATGGATGATATTTCCGAGCCTATTACAAAGTCGACATTTTCCTCCAGTAGCAGATGGCGCAGCTGGTCGACGCCCGCATCCACGTCCGACTTCGTATCGACGGTAATCAGCTTCACGGGGCGGCCGGCGATGCCTCCGTTCTGATTGATCCAATCGCTCAGTCCTTTGGCAGCCTTGTCGCGCCAGAATCCGGTCGCCGAATCCCATCCGGTAAGTTCGCACTGATGTCCAATGATGATTGGATTACCCGACGTGCCTGCCGCGAGCGCATTGCGGGCGGTGGCCGGAATGAGGGTGGCGGCCGCTGCCGCACTGGCAGTTCCGAGAAGCGTCCGTCTGGAGATTCTGTTGGTCATTTCAATTCCCCCTTTATCTCTTCATTTTGAAGTAGCGTTGTTTTAGTCCCATGGCACCCTGAGGTAGCCACAATGCGACGACGATCAGAAACACTCCGATGATCAGGTCCACACGAACCGTCCATCGAAGCAAAATCTCTGATGTGAGTTGGATGAGCAGCACGCCGATCGGCCCACCGTAGATCGACGTGATTCCGCCAACTGCTGCCCAAAGAATGCTTTTCAGCGACATCGCAAGACTTATCGAGTCGATTGCCACATGTCGCGAGACCAGCGCGTAGAGGCCGCCGCCTAAGCCCGCCACCGCTCCACTGATGGTATAGACCATTATGCGATAAGCAGCCGCGTTGTAGCCGAGCATCTGAGCGCGCAAAGCGTTCTGCTGGATCGCGCGAACGGTGCGCCACCTTCCAGTGCCAGACACGTACCAAAAGCCCAGCAGCAATGCAGACAAGAAGCCAGTTCCCAGCAACAACATGCCGAAGTTGGGCCCGGCCGCCAAAGGAAGTCCGAAGAAGTGGAAGGATAGGGTTGGCAATGGCAAGCCATCCGTACCACCCGTCAAGCCCACCGCGGCGTTCCCTAGCATCGAAAAAGCGATCGCAACGATGATGGTGCCGATCGCCGCCCCCGAGTGCGACATGCGCAGAACCAGGAAAGCCAGGATCAATGATATTATCGCGCCTGCAAAAATGCTGGCAACGAGCAGCAGCACGATGTCGCCGTGCACGAGCGGTGCGATCCAGATCGCTGTAAATGCGCCTGCGCCAAACACCGTTGCCTGCGCCACGCTTGGGACGTTGGCAAAGGAATAGGCTATGGTGAAACTGATCGCCAGGAACATCCATGTTACGCAGCGCGCCAGCACACCGGTCCAAAATTCGCCGACCCATGAAGCCAGCACGCAAAGCGCCACGAGAATGGCGATCGATATTCCCAATCCGAAATTGTCCCTCATGCCCGCGCTCCGAAAATGCCATTCGGGCGGATAAGGAGTAGTGGTAGAAACAGCACGATGGCGCCGACTTCTGCATAGGTCGGCGGCAGATAGACGGACAGGATGCCACGGGCGACACCCATGATTACAGCCGCCGCAACCGCGCCGCCAAGATTACCCAAGCCGCCAACCACAACGACGATGAAAGCCGGGCCGAGAACGGCAATGCCCATCTGATGGCTGACCATCGTCATAGGGGCGACCAGCACGCCAGCCAGAGCCGCCAAGGCAGCGCTGAGGATCACGATCACCATATAGACGCGATCCACCGGCACGCCTGAAGCCCGGGCAAGTGTCGGTGATTGCGCGACGCAACGAATCCAAAGGCCAATGGCGGTCGATCGCAGGAATACCCAGAATGCGAGGAGGATGCAGATAGCCAGGCCTGCCGCGAAAATCCGATAAGATGGATAGATGATGCCGAGGAAACGCACCCCGCCGACAATGGGTGGCTGCACCAATCCAGGGGAACCACCATAGAAAGCGAGCAATAAGTCGTTAATGACGAACATCAGGCCGGATGATGCAACAAGCCCGACCATCATATCTTTTCCTATGGTCGGCCCGAGCACGAATTTGTAAACCGGGATGCTCACGAGGCCCGCCACCACAGGGGCGATGATGACGGCAGGCCAGAAGCCGCCGAAGTGATTGACAACATACCAAGCGATCACGGCGCCGAGGGCGTAGATAGCGCCATGCGCCATATTGAGCAGCCCAAGTAGTCCGAAGATCGCGTTTAGACCCAACGCGATCAGGCTTAAGAGCATTGCCCAAACCACGCCGTTGATGATCTGAAGCGTAAGAATCTGCGACACGTTACAATCAGTCTCCAGTTTGCATCGGACCGGTGTAACTCGGGCAAGGTTGGATGACATGAACTGCGCATCACCTGATCGCGTTTTGGTCCGATTTTCTTCGACAACGTGCTGTTTCGCACGCTTTTTATCGTCTGTTCCCTTAGTCGAAACCGGAATAGAGCCTTGCGCGCACCGTCGCAATTGTGACTGGGGTCATTAGAAACACATTTGAATTTCTCCGTCGTCGCCAGCTATGATGTGGTTCGTCACCTAGCCACGATATTTTTGCGGAAATATGTAGCAAATGCCACTTGGGGCTGGGCAATCGGAGACGGAACACGTTATTTGGGTTCTGTTGCAAAGTTTGAGCTATCCGCGAGGCCGGGCTAATTCTGCGGCTGCTTAGATCGTGGTAACGAGGGTTTCGAACTGTTTGGCGATCGACAAGCTGGCACTGTGAGCGTCTTGCAGTTGGTGCTTGCGCAGCATGTGGATCATCTCGACACCAGACAATGTGGCGACTGCGGATCTGAAAGACTTGAAGCCGAGCATCGGCCTGACACGTCGCTTGATCCGCCGGTGATCCTGCTCGACTTTGTCGGATGCGGACACATTACCGGAGATCAATGCCACGCCGATCCCAATGATTGGGTTTGCAACAGAACCCGTCGTCTTCCTCAGAGTATCGTAGCGTTCGACATTGGCCTTCGGCTCATTGATAAGCACGAGCGCTTGCGGAGCGCTGATAGTGGGCGGCGTCGAGGATTTGCCATCGACCAAGCGATGCAGCAGGTTCAGGACATGCGTCTTGGTCGGCACGCTGGCTTCCAGTGCCAGTTCGACCGCCGAGAGCACCGCTTGTTCGTCGTGCTGAAGCACAAAGCCCGGATATCGACCATCTCGCGATCACCGCCCGGCATCTTGAGCAGGTGCTGCTGCATCAATGCTTTCTCCTTTCAATGACGTTCTGGCGAACATCACTTTGGCACATCACGATGCCGTCCGCGCCCGCAGCGATGTCATGCATGCCTTCGCCCGCCGCATCGTCGGTTGGCGGGTTAGCAGTACGGCGATGTCGGGTTTGTCCTTGATACTATTGATCACGCCCCTTCATGAGCGGCACCCCATTCACGGCGACAGGCTAGCGGATCACTCGGATCTGCGTTCAATACGTGTCGATAAGGTATTCCGAAGGCTGGGCGGAAGCAGGCACGAACCATCTGTCGGGCGTTCGCCACGCTGGAATAGGTCGACTGGTTCAACCATCAACGACTTCTGGAGCCAATCGAAAACATGCTGCCGCCATACTGGGCGAACCAGCCATGGCCGCGTAGCTCAAACTAATCGGCCTTCTGCAAACGCGGTGCGCTTCAGTCTGAAACGATCAAAATCTGCAGAGACCGCTGCTAACCGTTTCTCCGTTCGACTATCCGGTCATAGCGCTCGAACAACGGGTTGCTGTCGCTCTTGGTCAGGCCGTACTGATCATCGAAGTCGAAAAGCGATCTTGAGAAGCGTACCACCGGTGCGACTTCCGCGATGCGAACCTGCTCGTAGGACACAAGAGCCTTCTCCACGTCTTCACAAGAGGCAAGCGCGTTGCCGAGCGCCTTTACGTCCTCAAGCGCCTGGTTGGCACCCTGCGCCATCCCTGGAAGCATAGGATGTGCTGCATCGCCGACAAGGGTAACCCGCCCTCTCGACCAGTTTTTCAGAGGACTTGTAAAGTCAGTCAGTTCGCTGCGAATGACCGTCGACCTGTCTGTTGCGGCGATAAGGCCGGGCACTGGGCTACCCAACCATTTGCTGAAATGCGCTAAAACCTCGTCGGTATCATTTGCCATGCCGGCGGCGGCAGCGAACCAGTATGCGCGGCCGTTGCCGATCGGTAGGTAGCCAAGATGACCGTCGGCGCCCCAGACTTCGACTTCTGCCAAAGGGTCAGCGTCGACATCGTCCAGGTTGAACAAACCCCTCCAGCGCACCAATCCGCCAGCGCTGAATTCCTGCGGACCAAACACCGAGGTACGGACCACTGAGCCGATACCATCGGCTCCAATCAGCAGATCTCCCTCGGCGGTCTCTCCGTTCGCAAACCTGCAGAGCACGCCGTCGCCCCGCTCAACGGCGGTTATCTCATGCCCGAGGCGAATGCTTCCGTTTTCGAGGGCACCCTGCAGCAGCCGACTTAGGTCTCGCCGATAGACGCCTGACAACGCCGCACCGTAGCGTTCCCGCCAGTTACGCAAGTCCTCGATGGAAACCAACTCGCCGCTCGACGAGTATGTCTTATAGTAATCGAGGCTGCATGAAATCTCCTCGTATTGAGATCCAAGGCCGAGCTCCTTCAGCACCCGCACGCCATTTGGCCACAAGTTCAGTCCGGCCCCAGCCGTACGGATTTCCGTGTCCTTCTCGTAGATGGTCACCTGCCAGCCGGCACGAGACAGGCAGATACCTGTAGCAAGTCCGCCAATTCCGGCCCCGCAAATGATCGCGCGCTTTGTCATCTTTTGTCCTGTCCCATTCCGATATTCGTCACGACAGATCGCGAATCCGCGCCTGCCAATCCTCCCTCGGGATTTTGATGTGTGTATTCCAGAGGACTTCACGCCCGCCAAGCATTACTGCGGTCACCAGCGCAAAAATATCCGGGTTCGTTATATTCGTTTGGCTACCCAATATTTTGTCTTCTGGGTTTTTGAGTGGCACTGCGCCGATAACCAGGTCGTACGCAAAGCTGCGCTAACAGAAAGATCGGCGATGATCGAACGATCAATAGGATATCTTTCCTGCCGGGACGCAAAGAACCCTGTGAGCGCCACCGATCAACTGCCGACGATAGCAACCGCCATGCTCATTGTTAGCATCATAGGCTGTGGCGTGGTCGTTCTCCTCGCTTTAGGGCACCCTTTCCCGTCGCACAAGAAGTCTAGCGTCGAAATAACGACATCTTCCCGTCCCACTCTAGCTTCCCAACCGTGAATCGCCTCCAACTGAAAGATGGCAAACCCGCAACCGCCGGAACCTTCAAACTGGCGCTTGCGGCTGCGCAGTCCTCAATCGTATGCTTGCATGCGCACGCCCGAAATCCGTGCGCCGCAAGGTAGCCACCGCATGATCAGCGATTTGACAGATCGTCATTCACTCAATTCCTGATCCGTGCACCAATGCCGCGTCAGACCCTTGTTCTGCGCCGGAGCGGAAAAGCGATCGCGCGACGCTTGTGTAGCAAACATATCGGTAAAGGTTTTCCGAGTGAAGGCCAGTTGCGAACGCCGCTCAGTTCCAGCAGGTTCATGAGGGGATGGCTCGCCGGAGCCACGTCGACATCAGTCAGGTGGTCGCACCAGTTCTAGCCCGGCCCAAGTTCCTTCGTGCGCCACATCGAAATTGACGAAGAAGTCGACGCGGGCAAACATCCACTCGCCATCGCGAAGCACGTATTGCTCGGCATAGTCGCCCAAGATCCACCGCGCCACTCGCCCCTGCCCCTCACTGCGGGTAAACGGCATCAGGATCCGCCAGCGACCGGTCGCGGACTGGCCGTCGGCAGCCACATCGATGATTAGGTTGAGCGCGAGATGGGCGGCGAAGACGATGCTGGAGGAAGTCTCGCAGAAAAAGCGTTCAATTTCGGCCCGGCCGACATAGGTGCCAAAGGATGGGCTGGTCCAGACGCCATCCTCGACGAACATCGCCCCAAGCGGCTTGGGCGGGTAGCCCAGGTCGCACAATTCCATGTAACTGTTTTTCAACTTCATGATTTGCAGCACGGCCGCCGCATTGTCCGAAACGGTCATCATAGGTTCCTATTGCGCTGGGTGGAACGGCCCCGCGGATGCGGTGCCGTGCCTTGACTATTTCAGGTGGGAGTAGTGCTTGCCCAAGAGCACATCCATCGGCACTGGTTCGGAGATGGTGAACTGGCCCGAGACATGAGGCCTGCCATTCTCGACGCCAGTAATGACATAGGGTGCATAGTTCTGATGGTGCAGTTCACTGGTGAAGGTGCGAGATCCGATCAGCAAAGGCTCATCTTTGAGCTTCTCGAGCTCGGCCACCACAGTATCGGTATCGAAAGTGCCGGCCCGTTCCACGGCCCTCGCCCACATCTGTATCACCAGGTAGCCCGGATAGGCATAGGACGAGGGCGGCAATTCGCCGAAGCGTTCCTTGTAGCGGGCATTGAAGGTGTTCACCTCGGTCCGCGGATCGTCACCGTAGATGGACGCATGTTCGGGGATATAGTGACCCGACAGGTCAGGCACAGTATCCTCAATGAGCTCAACGCGCCATTGATGACACGGCTTGAAGAAGCCGGCGACACGCTTGCGAAACTGTCCTTCTCCGTCAATCGGATCCGCAGATGTCCTGTCTGGGCCAGACAGGGTGAAGAAGATCTGTTCGATCTTTGTGGTGGACCGTTCAAGGGCATCGGTGTTGGGAGAAAGGCCAAGTCGTGAAGAACGTTCAGGACGCCCGCCATCGGCTGTGGAAGCCCACGCCACGCTTTCCATCGTTGGGAGCTTTGAACGACTGGCTGGAGCTTCGCTGCAAAGAGTTCTGGACGCAGACCCCACATGGCAAAATGCGCGGCTATTCAGGCACCATCGCCGATATTTGGGCTGAGGAAGCGCAGGCTCTGATGCCGACGTGAGCAAACTCTACGAGCGCACAAGCGTCATCACCACCACCAATCTCAGCTTCAGTGAGTGGGCCAGCGTCTTCGGCGATGCCAAGATGACCACGCCGCTCCTCGACCGGCTTCCCCACCACTGCCACATCCTTGAAACCGGAAACGACAGCTTCCGCTTTAAGAACAGCTCAGCTCATGAGCCGAAAAACACGAAGGAGAAAAACAGGAACTTGACCACCACACCAGACCCGAAAGATACATAAAAGGCGGGTCAAATCTCGGTGGAAATGCCGGGTCAGTTCCTAGCGGAAATCAACAGCTGGCATCGGGCAGTGAAAAGATATCCCGTCATTCGGTTCTGGGCGGTGATATTCCTGCTGAAATTTCAAGCTCTACGTTATCGGCCGACCGATTACGAATATCCGAGGACCCCGTGGGGCATCCCCGGACACTCCATTTCATTCGACGGATACTACTCCGCTCGCCCTATGAATTCGTCGGTAATAAAACCGGAATAATTATCGAGCACTGTCCCTATCTTGCCTTGCGATTTCAGGAAATCTGCTGTCAGCTTCAGTGTTCTTGCTCCGCCTCCTTCTGCTGCGCAGCCCAGCCAGGAGCACGAAAGTTGCTCACTGAGCGATGGATATTTGTATTGGGACATATCCTCAGCGACAGTCTCAGCATCAGCCCCGAAGAGATTGGAGATAAGTTTTACGTTATCCGATTCAGCACCCCAGTTGCGCGTGTTCTCTTTGTAATCTTGATTGGTGGCGTTGATGATGCCCACAAACTGACGCATGAAGTCGCCGTTCTGTTCGGCAAAGCTCGTGCTGGCGACCATCCCTTCAAATGTACAGCGTCCCATTTGGCAGATCTCGCCCGCGGTAGCCAAAGGCTTGCCATCCCGCTTTAGGCGCGCCATCGCGGCACCCCAGATGAATGCACCGTCGATATCCTTGCGTTCCCAGGCAGCAGCAGCTTTGTTCGGGTCGAGATTCAGGATGGTAGCTTCACCCTCGACACCCCACCTCTCCAGCGCATACATAAGCTGGTAGTGGCTTGTGCTGGCGAAGGGAACGGCGAGTTTCTTTCCGGCTAAATCTGCAGGCTTGTTGATGCCAGCGTCATTGCGGACATAGAGCGCTTCAGCGCTCGCGATGTCCTCCAGTATCCAGAACAGCTTGATATCCAGGCCCGCCGACGCAGCAACCGCCAACGGGCTCGAACCCAACACGCTGATATCAATCGACCCCGACGCCATAGCACTGATAATTTCGGCGCCGGTATTGAACTGTCGCCAATTGATTGTGTAGCCGGTCTGCGCTTCAAATGATTTGTCGGCAATACGAGCGACCCATGGGCTCGGCGTCAGCTGATAGGCAATGTTCACGACTTTTTGCTCAGCTTCTGCCGAATGCGCCAACGGCAACGAAAGCAAGATCGCCATGCCGGCCATCGTTGTGCTTCTGATTGATTTCATCTCTTCCTCCAGTGGTTTGTTTATGCAAGCTGTTTTCGCGGAACCCTGACTATGCCTCGGTCTTCGCGACCCCACTGGCAGCAACACACAGGATCTCGAACAACAGCGTTGCAGCTGCAAGCGCCGTGTTGCCACCTGGGTCGAAAGGTGGGGAAACCTCGACAACGTCCGCCCCGACGCAATTGATGCCATCAAGTCCTCGAACAAGGAGTTGCGCTTCGTGCGTCGTCATGCCTCCAATTTCGGGCGTTCCTGTTCCTGGCGCATAGGCCGGATCGAGCGCATCGATATCAAAGCTAATATAGGTCGGGGCCGAACCGACAACGGCGTGCGCCTCGCGCAGAACCTGCTCGAGGCCCAATGCCCTGTATTCGTCAAAGTCGATGACGCGGATGCCCTGTTCTCGCCCCCATCCATCATCGCCATCTGCGTACAGCGCCCCTCGTATTCCAATCTGCACCGTGCGCTTTGGGTCAAGAATTCCTTCCTCGATGGCACGGCGGAAAGGCGTTCCATGGGTGTACTTCTGACCGCCGAAGTAGGAGTCCCACGTATCTGTGTGTGCATCTATGTGAACCATGCCCAACGGACCAATGCGTCGGCTAACCGCGCGCATGACAGGAAGCGTTGACAGATGATCGCCCCCGACAAAAAGTGGAAGAATGCCTGAGGCGCACACTGTATCCGCGAACCGCTCGATGCGCGCCATAGAATCTGCAAGATCTGCCGGGTTTACCGGCGTGTCGCCGATGTCTGCGCACCGACACAATGCAAATGGATTAATGCCACTTGCGCGGTTCACATTGCGAACCATGGTGGATGCATCGCGCACCTGCCGCGGCCCCTGTCTCGCCCCCGGGCGGTTGGTTGTTCCTCCATCCCAAGGAACTCCAAACAAACCAATCTGCACGTCCTCCCAATCGGGAGCGCCAGGCAGGACCTGCGGCAGGCGCATCAATGTAGCCGCCCCCGCATATCTCGGCATCTCCGTCCCGGTTATGGGGGTAAATCGCGGATCAGACATTACAATTCCTCCAACATCAATTTATCGTCATTTGATTGCTCTCACACCAGTCAGAGCCAACGAATAGCTAATTGTAAAAGTTGACTTCTCACCAAACCGAAGTGATCATCGCGCAGGAATATTCTTGTCTAATCACCGCCCAATTGTGGAACCACCGCGTGGAGCGTTTTGCATGCGAGCCGTCTCAGATTTTGACCTCCGCCTCTTTACAGTCTTCAAAACGGTGGTCGAATACGGAGGACTAAGCGCCTCTCAATCAGCTCTCAATATGAGCCTTTCTAACATCAGCACGCATCTGGCAAATCTTGAGAAAAGAGTTGGGTTCAAGGTTTGCCACCGCGGACGATCCGGGTTCAAACTGACACCGGGCGGGACGGAATTATATTCATCCATCGCCGAGCTATTCCAATCCATAGACGAGTTCCGCAGCAAGACATCGCTGACGAAAAAGCGGATCGGCCGGGAATTGTCGCTCGGCATCGTCGATGGACTAATCTCCGAACATCAATTCAAGCTGCAAAGCGCCATTCAGAAACTGGGGTCGATCAACGATGACATATTCATACGGATCGACGTCCTTTCGCCCGACAAGCTAAAGAGCAGCCTAGCCAACGGCGATGTGGACTTCATTGTAGGCCCCATTTCTATCGCCTCAGAATCCGTCCTCATCAAGGAGGCTTTTCACGAGCGGATGAGCTTGTTTTGCTCCCAGCAGCATATTCTGGCCGACAGGGAGATGCAGAAGGAGAAGATATTTAATCAGGACTACAAGTTCGAGTTTGTCTCCCGCGGTTATCTACGGGAATCATTGCAGCCCGCCTTCATCCCAAATCTCGAGACGGCAGCCGTAGTGCACACGATGGAGGCAGCAGCGATGTTGATACTGAGCGGGAAATACATCGGATATCTTCCAGACCATTTCGCAAAGAAGTGGGAAGATACTAATGAGATGGTGCGTATTCTGCCAGACGTTACAAGCCATGTCGTGCCGTTTGGCCTTATGTATCGACGCGATCACAAATTGCCACTACCTGCAAAATTGCTTCTCGAGTACCTTCTGTCCTCCATCACATCCGCAGCAAAGTATAGCCATTAGGAAGTTTCGCCGGACGTAACTGACGCGTCTCAAGTGGCGTCATCCTGCGTTGGAAGGGCAGGTCCTGCACGCAACCCTAAAAATCGATATGCAAGTCTTGATAAGCACTGTTTTGTATCAGGCGCCTCTACGGGCGTTCGCGCCAGCCTGCATCACCGTGACGGCGATCATGTGGAAGACATCGTCGGCATTGCATCCGCGCGAAAGATCGTTGGCGGGTTTGGCAAGGCCCTGCAGGATCGGGCCGATGGCGGTGGCACCGCCGATGCGCTGGGCGATCTTGTAGCCAATATTGGCGGCGTCGAGGTTCGGGAAGACGAAGACATTGGCCTCGCCGTGCAGCGCCGACTGGGGCGCCTTGGCGGCGCTGACGGCCTCGACGAAGGCGGTATCGAACTGCAATTCCCCGTCGATGATAAGGCCGGGCGCGGCTTCGTGTGCGAGTCGCGTCGCCTCCACAACCTTTGAGACGCACGCGTGCGTCGCACTACCGACCGTAGAGAAGGAGAGCATCGCCACTTTTGCCGGCCTGGCGGCCAGCACCTCGAAGGAGCGCGCCGACGTGATGGCGATATCGGCAAGGCCCGCGGCATCGGGATCAACCACCAGGCCGCAATCGGCGAAGACGAAGGCGCCCTTCTTCACATGGTGCGAGGCGCACAACATCATGAGGAAGAAACTCGACACTAGGCCGACACCGGGCGCGCGGCCTATAGTCTGGAGTGCGGCGCGCACCGTATCGGCGGTTGTCGCGACCGCCCCACCCACCGTGCCGTCCGCCTCGTTCTCGCGCACCATCATGGCAGCAAAGACGAGCGGCGTGCGCACTGCCTCGGCCGCCGCCACCGCATCGACGCCCTTGCTGCTGCGAAGCGCATGGAAGGCGGCGGCAAGGCGCGGTGTGAGCGGAGACGATGCCGGATCCTCTATACGGATCTCCTCCGCCCCGGCTCCGACCGCCGCCAGCCGTTCCTCGACGGCTTTCCGGCTGCCGACGAGCGAGATCGTAGCAATGCCGGCGCGCACGGCGCGCACGGCCGCCTCGACGACGCGCTGGTCCTCCCCCTCGGCCAGCACGATATGGCGTGGCGCGGCTTTCGCGGCTTCGAGAATGCGATCGAGCGGTTTCATCAGGCGTGTCCCAGGTAGTCAATGCCGACGAGGATGAAAAGGGCGATGAAGGCGGTCTCGGCGACGATTAGGGCGACAGCATCGCCTCCGACGTCGAGCACCCGGCGCAGCGACGTGCGCATGCCGACCGCCACGATGCCGGCGAGCAGCGCCCAGCGCGAAGTTTCCATGCCGGCCTTCGCGACCAGTTCGGGAACGAAGCCGAAGGAGTTGAGGGCGGCGAAGATCAGGAAGGCCACGACGAAACCGGGCAACAACGGCGGACGTTTCCCCGTCTCGCCTTCCGGCTGCGGCACACTGCGCAGCGAGAGCGAATAGACCAACACTACGGGCGCCAGCATGGTGACGCGGATCAGTTTCACGAGCGTCGCCGTTTCGCCCGCTTCCGGCGAGACGGAGAAGCCGGCGCCGACGACCTGCGCCACGTCGTGGATCGTGCCGCCGAAGAAGATGCCGGTCGCCCGCGCATCGAGCCCCATGGTCTGGGCGATGATCGGATAGGCGATCATCGCCAGCGTGGAGAGCACCGTGACCGAGAGCACGGTAAAAATCAGGTTGCGCTCGGAAAACTCGTTCTTAGGCAACACCGCGGCAATCGCCATTGCCGCGGAAGCGCCACAGATGGCGACGGAACCGCTGGTGAGCAGCGCCAGCCGCCAGCCGCGGCCGAGCAGTTTTGCAGCGATCAGACCAAAGCCGATCGTGGCGATCAGCGCCGAAACGAGCAGCAGGATGGTGCTCGCGCCAAGCCCGATCAGCAGGTCGACGCTGATGCGCATGCCGAGCAGCGCGACGCCGATCCTCAGCACCTTCTTGGCACAGAAATCGATGCCGGCGACACAGCGCCCTTCTTCCGAGAGGAAATGAAAGGCGATGCCGAGCAGGAGGGCCATGAGCATGGCCGGTGCACCGTAGTGGTCGGACAGGAACTGTGCGGTGACGGCCACGGCCGCGGTCACGGCGAAACCCGGCCAATAGGCGGAAAATCCGGAGGGCATGCGCCGGAAGCGGTCTTGGACAGAGGTTACGAAGGTCATGATGTCGCTCCGGTCGCTTGCATGAAGGCTTGCCCGCCCGGATGCTCCGGGCGGGCCTGGATCATTCGGGCGGGATCAGGCCCGCGGTTGCGGGCGCATGTCGGCGCGGTCGATGCCGGCAACTGGCACCGGCTTCTTCATGGCGTCGCGGCGGAAGGGTTCGCCGAGTTCCTGGTTGAGGATAACCTCGACGAAGGTCGTCACGCCCTTCTTCTGGTCGGCGATGGCGTTTGACAGCGCCTCGGTGAGGGCCGCCGGCGTATCGACCGCAACACCCTTCAGCCCGCAGCCCTCGGCCACCTTGGCGTAGCTGAGATTGGGATTGAGCTCCGTGCCGACGAAATTGTTGGCGTACCAGAGCGTCGTATTGCGCTTTTCCGCACCCCACTGGTAGTTGCGGAAGATCACCATGGTGATCGCCGGCCAGCCCTCGCGGCCGATCGAGCCCATCTCGTTCATCGAGATGCCGAAGGCGCCGTCGCCGGCAAAGCCGACGACTGGCACATCCGGGCAACCGATCTTGGCGCCGACAATCGACGGGAAACCGTAGCCGCACGGGCCGAACATGCCGGGAGCGAGATACTTCCGGCCGGCCTCGAAGGTCGGATAGGCGTTGCCGATGGCGCAATTGTTGCCGATGTCGGTGGAGATGATCGCCTCCTTCGGCAGCGCGGCCTGGATCGCCCGCCAGGCCTGGCGCGGCGACATGCGGCTCGGCTCACGATTGCGTGCGCTTTCGTTCCATTCGGTGCCGACATCGTCGTCCTCGTGATCCATTGAGGAGAGTTGCTGCTGCCAGGCTGAGCGGGTCTGGTGGACCGCCGCCTTGCGCTCCTCGCGGCCGGCATCGCCGGCGGAGGGGGAGAGCTGCTCGAGGATCTGACCGGCCACCTGTTTCGCGTCGCCGCAGATGCCGACGCTCACCTTCTTGGTGAGGCCGATGCGGTCGGCGTTGATGTCGACCTGGATGATCGCGGCATTCTTCGGCCAATAGTCGATGCCGTAGCCCGGCAGGGTCGAGAAGGGATTGAGCCTTGTGCCGAGCGCCAGCACGACGTCGGCCCTGGAGATCAGCTCCATCGCCGCCTTCGAGCCGTTATAGCCGAGCGGGCCGACCGCAAGGCGATGGCTTCCCGGGAAGGCGTCATTGTGCTGGTAGCCGCAGCAGACCGGCGCATCGAGCCGTTCGGCAAGCTTCATGGACGCGCCGATTGCGCCGCCGATGACGACGCCGGCACCGTTGAGTATGACCGGGAACTTCGCCTCGGAAAGCAGCTTGGCGGCCTCTGCGATCGCATGCGGGCCGCCGGCCGGGCGCTCGAAGCGTACGATGGAGGGCAAGTCGACGTCGATCACCTGGGTCCAGTAGTCGCGCGGGATATTGATCTGCGCGGGGGCAGAGCCGCGCCGGGCCTTTTCGATGACCCGGCTCAGCACTTCGGGAATGCGCGAGGGATCGCGCACCTCTTCCTGATAGCAGACCATCTCCTCGAACATCGCCATCTGGTCGACTTCCTGGAAGCCGCCCTGGCCAATGGTCTTGTTCGCCGCCTGGGGCGTGACCATCAGGAGCGGCGTATGGTTCCAGTAGGCGGTCTTGATAGCGGTAATGAAGCCGGTGACGCCGGGGCCGTTCTGGCCGATGGCGATGGACATGGTGCCCGTCGCGCGGCTGAAGCCGTCGGCCATGATACCGGCATTGGTCTCATGGGCGCAGTCCCAGAACTTGATGCCGGCCTTCGGGAACAGGTCCGACACCGGCATCATGGCAGAGCCGATGATACCGAAGGCATGTTCGAGGCCATGCATCTGGAGAACTTTGACGAAGGCTTCCTCGGTGGTCATTTTCATGGCGATTTCCTTTCCTGGGGAATTGATTTCATCGATTTCAATGGGTTAGAGGATTTCGTCGCGCAGGGCGTACCAGCGGTACATTCCCCACTGGCCGAGGCGGCGGAACGGCGTCAGGAGCCCGTGGCTCGGCAGAGGCGAGGTGAAGATCGGAAGGTCGAGGCTGACGCTCTTACCGGCGGCCATCTCAGCCATGCGGCGTCCGGCCTGCGCCGAATACATGACGCCGTTGCCGCCATAGCCCATGGCGTAGAACAGCTTCTGGGACGGATCCGGCTGGAAGATCCGGGGCATCATGTCTTGACTGACATCCACCCAGCCCCACCACGAGTAATCGATCTCGATGCCGCGCAGGATCGGGAACTTGCGGTAGAGCCCCTCCAACAGCAGCGCCAGATGCTTCGGATTGCTGGCGTCGCGGCCCGTGATGGCGCTGCGGCTGCCGATCTGCACCCGGCCGTCCGGCAACATGCGATAATAGTGGCGGAGCGTTCGCGTATCGGTCAGCGGAATGCGCGCCCTGAAGTTCAACGCCTGCTGCTCGCCCTCCGTCAGCGGCCGCGTGACGACCGAGTTCGACAGGATCGGCATCAGCCGATGCTTGGTCAGCGCGTTCATACCGGGCGAGGTATAGCCGGCCGTGGCGATGCAGACAGCGCGGGCGCGCACCGTGCCGCCGGGTGTCCTCAGATAATGCATTCCACCCTTCGTCGTGCAGTCTAGCACCGGGCTGGCAGTGTGCACTTTCGCGCCGAGCCGGCGTGCGAGGCGGAGATAGCCGAAGGCGAGCTTGGCGGCGTGGATGCCCATGCCGTCAGGTTCGTACATGGCGCCGCGGGCCTCCGCATCACGCACGAAGTCGCTGTGGACCTCGCTCCGCGAAACCAGGCGGGCGCGGTAACCGAAGATCTCGTTGAGTACCCGGACTTCGCTTTCCAGAGCCGGTAGCATCTTGTCACGATGTGCGATGTAGAGATGGCCACCATCCTGCGGCTCGCAATCGACCTCCGGCTCACGGACAAGCGAGCGAAAGAGGTCGAAGCCTTCGGTAATCTCTGCGTGCATCTTGCGCGCGACATCGACGCCCCAGCGGGCGATCCATTGCGAGCGCTTTAGGCGGCCGGCGGAAATCTGCGCCTGCCCGCCACTACGGGTACTGCAGCCCCAGGCGACGCCGTTGGCCTCTAGAACCGTTGCTCTGATGCCATGCTCGCGCGCCAAGTGGATGGCGCAGGAGAGGCCCGTATAACCCGAGCCGATGATGGCGACATCGACATCCATGTCGCCCGTGACGGGGCCGTCGTCCTCCGGTTCGGGGCCGGCCGTGCCGATCCAGTAGGTCGGGGCATAATCCTTGCCCGTGCCGGGGATTCGGTCATGGTTGGGGTCGTAGGCCGGATCGAAGGGTTGTCTTACGGCCTTCGGGGGTGTTGCGTGTAGTTGCATAGCTTTGCTCCGGCCATCAGTAGCGGGGTTGCAGGACTGGGCGGTTCTTGCGGAACGCCTGCTTGCGGACGATCTTGCCGTCGCGGAAGGCGAAGATGTCGCAGCCCTCCGCCTCGATGCGGCTGCCATCAGCGGCCGTGCCGGAGAAGGTCCATTCGGAGACGCCGTGATCACCATCGGCGAAATGGCTGTGATTGCCCCATTCGGCATCAGGCATCGCCTTCCACACGCCGCTGAAGGCATCGGCGATCGCCTGGCGTCCCGTAAAACGAACGCCGTAGACCTCAGGGCCGCCGACCGCATTGAAGACGCAGTCCTCGGCGAAGAAATGCATGATCCCGTCTATGTCGTGCCGGTTGAAAGCATCGAACAGGGATTTGAGATCGGTTGCAGTCAAATTCATCAGTTATATCCTCTGGCTTGTCGGAAGGCATGGCTCCGCCAGGGGACGGCGACTGCCATCCTCATGGGCCGCCACGGCCGGATCGATTGAGGTATTGCGAAGGGGCTAAAGCCGCCCCTTCCAGGGGATCAGCACCTTTTCGAGGTAGCGGATCAGAAGGTCGAAAGCGAAGGCGAAGACGCCGATGATAAGAATACCCATGATCACGGTATCGCTCTGCAGATACTCGGCAGCGTTCAAGACCATGAAACCAAGACCACTGGTAGCGGCGACCATCTCCGCGGCAACCAAGGTTGCCCACCCGACACCGATACCGATGCGCATGCCGGTGAAGATTTCCGGCAGGGCCGCCTTCATGATCACCTGGCCGATGACCTGGGCGCGGGTCGCGCCCATCGCATAGGCCGCGTGGATCTGCTCCGTCGAGACCGAACGCACTCCTGCCCTTGCGGCGATCGCCATCGGCGCGAAGATCGCCAGATAGATCAGGAACACCTTCGGGAACTCACCGATGCCGAGCCAGATGATGACGAGCGGCAGGTAGGCAAGCGGCGGCAGCGGGCGGTAAAACTCGATGATGGGATCGAAGAGGCCGCGCACAAAGCGATTGACACCCATCAGGATGCCGATCGGCACCGCCGTGACCAGCGCCAGCAGGAAGGCGCCGAAGACGCGGCCGATACTGGCCACAGTGTGCTGCATCAGCGTCGAGTTCGAGACACCTTCCGTCATCGCCAACCAGAACTTGTCCCAGACCGAGAGCGGCGACGGCAGGAAGAGCGGCTTGACCCAGCCTAACTCCGTCACGAGGAACCACAGTGCGACGAGCACGGCCGCCGTCGCGAAGCTGATTAGGCCGCTGCTGCCGTCACCCGGAGCACCGAAGATCTTGCCGGCCTTGGTGGGCTTGGCGCGTGTCACTCTGTCAAGCATGGGCCACCTCCGGGTCGCCGGACGCACGTTCGTCGCCGTAGATGATGCCGAGCACTTCCTCGCGCATGCGGATGAATTCCGGGCTCGATTTGATCGCGCGGGCATTGCCTTCCGCGAGGAAGCGGCGGTTGAAGTCGAGTTCGTAGGTATGTGTGATGCGGCCGGGGCGCGGCGACATGACGATTAGCCGCGATCCTAGGAACAGCGCCTCCTCGACGCTGTGGGTGATGAAGAAGAACATCTTGTTGGTAAGCTGCCAGACTTCCAGCAAGAGTTCCTGGATGGTCTCGCGCGTCAGCGCGTCGAGCGCCGCCATCGGCTCGTCCATCAGAAGCATGGCGGGGTCGCAGGTGAGCGCCCTTGCAATGCCGACGCGCTGCTGCATGCCGCCCGACAGGTGATAAATCATGTGGCGGTGAAAATCCTGCAACCCGACGAGAGCGAGGTTCTTCGTCGCGATCTCCCGCCGCGCCGCCTTGTCAACGCCGCGAAGCTTCAGGCCGAATTCGGTGTTCTCGATCACGTTGAGCCAGGGCAGAAGCGCATGCTTCTGGAAGACCACGCCACGCTCGGCGCCCGGTCCGTTGACCCGGTGGTTGCCAAGCGAGATATCGCCTTCCGAGGGGGCCATGAAGCCCGCCATCAGGTTGAGCAGCGTGGTCTTCCCGCAGCCCGAAGCGCCGAGCGCGACGACGAAATCGCCGCTCTTGATGGTAAGGTTGACGCCTTTCAGGGCGATCACCGCCTGATCTGAGTACAGGCCCGGATAGGTCAGACTGATATTCCTGACGCTAAGTGTTTCCATGAGAAATGCCTCCCTGCACCTTAGTCACGGTTATTGCGCGATGATATCGGCACTATCTGCGCAAGTAGGCCTGTACATTTGCCCATTGTGGCCACCAGACCGTGGACGGTCCTCAAAAGCATGCTCTCCTCCATTGATTGTTCCCACCCGGTTTTCCGATTTTGCGTGCATAGGGCTATAGCTGTTGCATCGCTTGCGTTATATCCAGTTTGCAAGTTTAATAGATCCAGACATGCCGTTGGGGGGAACGCATTATGCGGATTCACGTATCCGAGACGATCTTCTTTATCGACAGGGAAAGCGGGCTCGGCCTTCAGGCGCAACTGCGTGAAACAATTGTTTCGGCCGTAGTCGCTGGACGCATCCAACCTAGTGCACAATTGCCATCGACACGGCGTCTGGCAGGCTACCTTCAAATATCGCGCATAACTGTCACGCTCGCCTATCAGGAGCTCGTTTCGCAGGGCTACGTTGAGGCAGTGGGCCGCAGCGCCTACCGCATTGCCGGTAATCCGCCGAGCCGGAGCTTGGAGAACCATGCACTACCGGAGGGAGTTCAGCCGGTAAATTGGGACAGCAAGGTCACCATGGATTTTGGGGTGGTGCGTCAGGTGGAAAAACCTCTCGACTGGCGGCGCTATCCCTATCCATTCCTTTACGGCCAGATGGATCCGTCGCTCTTCGATCTAAACGCTTGGCGCGATTGCGCGCGACGGGCGCTCGCTCGCGAGGACTTCATCCTTATGGCGAGTGATTTCGCCGCCTCCGACGACGTGCGCCTCGTCAACTACATTTGCTCGCGTACGCTGCCCCGCCGCGGTATTCATGCCAAGCCCGAAGAAATCCTCGTTACTGTAGGGGCACAGAATGCGCTATGGATTGTCACGCGGCTGATCCTCGAAAAAGGCTTCAGCGCGGCCTGCGAAAACCCGTGCCACCCTGACATCAGCGCCACGCTGCTACTCAGTGGCGCCAAGGTCACCACAATTGATGTCGATGCGGAGGGGCTTCCACCAGAAAGTCTGCCTGATGATATCGACGCCGTATTCGTCACGCCCAGCCATCACTCCCCGACCGGGGCAACCATGCCGATCGACCGCCGGATACGATTGCTAAAGGCAGCGACTGAAAAAGACTTCGTGATTGTGGAGGACGATTACGAGTTCGAGATCAGCTTCCTGGCCCCGCCCTCCCCAGCTCTAAAGGCGTTCGATACGACGGGCCGCGTGCTTTATATCGGTAGCTTCTCCAAATCGCTCTTTCCCGGCCTGCGGCTCGGCTATCTGGTAGCACCTGCGCCATTCATCCGTAAGGCACGGTCATTGCGCTCACTTATGTTACGACACCCGCCGGGTCACCTACAACGCACCGCCGCATACTTTCTTGCGCTCGGCCACTATGACGCTGTGCTGCATCGAATGCGAAACGAGTATCACAAACGGCATGAACTCATGGCCGATGTGCTTCAGCGAGAAGAGCTTAACGTGGCTGGCGCTTCATCCTTCGGCGGCACTTCGTTCTGGATGGAAGGCCCCGATTGGCTGGATGCCGATTTGCTCGTGAACGAGTTAAGGCAAGATGGCGTTCTTGTGGAATCTGGTTCGCCTTTCTTCCCGACGCTTGACGGGCCGTGCCGGTATTTTCGTATGGGATACTCCTCTATCCCGCTTGCAAACATTTCTGAGGGGGTCGGTCGTGTCAGACGTTGTATCGAACGCCTCAGGCCAATTGACAGGAATATGCTTTGATAGCCATCGTCGCCGGAGGCTTCTCGTTCTCTAAACAGCCGCCTTGAAAGGAGTCGAACCGTCGAGCTTGCTGGAGCGCAGATAGGCTTCAATGGAGCTTCAGGCCGGTGATGGCACATCGCTTATCATAGGTCTGGAGCACGAGCCGGCGAAACATCCGGTCGCGGACAATCCGCAAAGAAAGTAGCGTGGTACGGCCACGCTCTTGGTCAAATACAAATGGCGCCTGAGGACCATCATTGAAACCATATCCAAGTGTAGATGGCTCATCAATCCGAGGCAGTTCCGGTTCGTGCTCTTTGAAGCCAATCGCGACGATATGATTGAAGTCCGATACGGAGATTGGTCGTACCGCGGCCTGCGCTCTGCCAGAAATTCGACCGGCCTCGTTTAAGACCCCGCTCTCGATGACACCCTCTGGACCACTGAACGGAACTTTGTTGATGAAGTCGAGGTAGCTGCCTGGTTCAATCAGCGCTAGATACATGGTCGGCGCCTTCGGATCTTGTGTGACCTGCGCGACTTTAGCGATGGCGAAATACCCCCGCGCGGCGGACGCCTTTCGGGGCTCATAGTAGATGATCCAATCGCCGACACACGCTTGCACGCGGCCGAGATATTGCTTCGGGAATTGATACTGCTCCGCAGGGCTATCGTCGTAAATCGAATCTGAGCGATGGATGAAAACCCCGAACCCCATTCTATGCCCCTCACAAAATTGACCCGGAGTTCTCGCCTCGGGCCTTCCCTAGGAAATCGCAGACATTCAGGCTTCGTTTACCCTGTGGCCTTAGCAGGCCACGCCCCGGTGTTTGTTCCGGTGGAGATTGCGAACCAGGAATGCCATGAGAAACCAGTCTGCTTCATCTATTCAATTTCAGCGTAAGATTTCAACCTTCTGCGATGTCCGCATTGCGCCGCTCGTCTCACCCCGAGAGTTGAACAATGTCAGGCCGTATCTCATCAGTTTGATCATCTATCGCAAGTATCCGCCAACGCGCTCCGGCCGCACAGACTGGCTTTCGATCCAAGCAGCCTGCGGGTTGGAAACTGGAATGAGCGGCGCTCTGAGGAAGAACCTCCAGTCCGGCCTCGAGGCAATCACCCGCTGGATCGACAACGAACGGTCCAGCCAAGATGTCCGTCGCGAGCCGGCAACGGCAACGAGGAAATCCGCGCGCACTCATAGCCAAGGAGACGCGACCTCCAACGAGGCGTCGTATCAAACCAAGGCAAAGACTGGGGTACCGCCAAAACCAATAGAGGAGTTCCCCGAGCCACTCTTCGCTGCTTCGGAAGATCCGAACGAATTTACGGCGGCTCTTAGCTACCATATGCGCAGACACGGTGACACCTATTGGCATCTTCATCGGGCGATCGCCGACCGACATCAGGGTTTCGAGCGCTCCACGCTGGTAAGTTGGAGGAAAGGTACAAAGTCCCCACGCACCGTGGATAGCCTGGAAGTCTTGGCATCTTTCGAACGGCGTTATCGCCTACCCGCTGGGTATTTTAAGGCAAAGCTGCCGCACAAGTCACGTGCGGCTTCGGGTTACGAGCTCGGAAGCGACATATCCGCAGCCGAGCGAAGACGGCTGGTCTGGCATCTTCCCGATGACTTCAACACACTGCCCCTCGGAAAGCGTGAGGAAATCCTCGAATGGGTGCGCCGCGTAATCATCTCCGGATCAACGGATTACCGCCGCTTTCAAGCCTCCGCATCAAAACAGCGGTATGCGATACGCTTCCCGGCCGTCTCGTACGGTGGCACACATTCTCCTCGTCTAGTATCCGACGAGGTCGCCCACGGAAGCGAGGGGGATCATACTGCTATAGAGGATCCAGATCTCTTGGCTGGAGTGATCGACGCGCCGCCGCGGTTGTCGATGGAGATGGCAAACCTGGTACATTTCAAGACTGCCACCCTGACCGCCGTTGGATTTCAGCGAAGCGGGGTCTGGGGTGAAGAGACGACGTCCCAAAAGATCGAACACCTTGGATTGATGTTCGGATCACTGGCAGCATCACCGAAGAGCGCTGTCAAAGGCTACGGCGTGCCGTTGGCGCAGTTGGCATTTGGACTGCTGGTTTTCCCAGGTGTCTGGGATTGGTACCTGCAGTGGCGCGAACGGCGGCGTGGGTTCTACACGAAGTGGGAAGAGGACATGCTTCAGATCCTGCTCGGCATGGTTCGACCGGAAACCGGCTGGATGTGGCAGCACCGCGAACTTGCCCTCAATCTCAAGCCAATCGTGGGTCTGATCACCGAGGCCGAAATCCGGACGGCTCAGAATGATTGGCATGGGGCGTGCGAAGCCTGCTTCAAACATGCAACGCAACGGCAGAAAGAGATTCAGCGCGTGGCGCGTGTCCATCGCGACCCTTTCGAACCAATCATGTGCGTGCTCGAGGCAGAAAGCCCACTTGGCGAATATCGAAAAATCACCGAAGAAATCGTCAAGCGGATGCCGGATGAAAACAGCTATCCTCGGGCCGCGGCCGAAGCCGTCCGATCATTTCTTCTCCTCCGGCTCGGGCTTCACCTGGGGCTTCGTCAGAAGAACCTGCGGCAATTGCTGGTCTGCCCGCGTGGGCAGTTTCCAACGTCTGAGCGTCGTTTGGAGGACATGAAGCGCGGCGAACTCCGATGGAGCGAGCGTGATCACGGCTGGGAGGTTCTGATCCCCGCCGTCGCGTTCAAGAACGCAAACTCCTCGTTCTTTGGCTCAAAACCCTTCAGGCTCATTTTGCCTGATCTTCAGGATCTCTATCACTATATCAACGCCTATGTTGATCGGCATCGTCGAGTCTTGCTTGGTGGGTCTGAAGACCCGGGCACCCTTTTCATCAAGACGGTGAAGACGACCAGCAAGGACGCCGCTTTCAATCAGACCACCTTTTATGAGGCCTGGAAACTGGTGATCCAGCGCTACGGAATTTTCAACCCATACACCGGTCGTGGCGTCATCAAGGGACTCTTGCCGCACGGACCACACAACGTTCGAGACGTGCTCGCAACCCATATCTTGAAGCAAACCGGCTCGTATGAGCAGGCAAGCTACGCCATCCAGGACACGCCAGACATGGTCGCACAACACTATGGTCGCTTTCTGCCTCAGGATAAGGCCGCGCTGGCAGCGACGATCCTGAACCGGGTGTGGGAGGCCGCATAAGCGGCCTGTTTACGAGCTCACAATAATCCTTAGCAGATGCGCGGCCCGGTTGCTGATGATCCCGCGCACTGCTTTCAAGATAGGATGCTTGATGCCCGCGTCCGAAAGTTCGCGTAGCAGCGCGTCTGCTTCGTTCTCGATGTTGGCAGCCAAATTGGAAACGTCGCTGACCAGAAGACGCTGCGCCGCCTTCGTATCGGGGACGAGGGTTAGCCAGTGTTTCAATTGGATCGTGTCGGGAACCGCGCGGCCGCCGATTCTCATTGCAAGCTTTTTGGCGAGTCTGGGATAAGCGGCTGTGCAGACTACGTCATAAATGGGCGCAAGATCTGGAGTGTTGCCGCTATAGAGGAGGGCATAGTTCTTGCCGTGGGCATCGGCGTTGCCAACGAGATAATGAAAAATCAGCATCCTGATGAAACGCAAACGATCGGCAGCCGGGCGACCACAGGCTCGATTGATGAGATCGAGCGACCGCTCCGTGCCTGGACCG
>NZ_JAEQNC010000013.1 GCF_016722925.1 Phytoamicus setariae
TTCCGACTGCGAGAGCTACGCGGCCAATTGGATCGTTCCGGTGGAGGTTACGGTCGTTCCCGAACCACAGACGTACGAGGAGGAATTCGTGATTTAATCACCCGCATGGGGCGGAATGGCGGCTTGGCGCAACTGCGACCCGCGTTATCACTGCGTCATGTCCGCTTTGCAGGGTTGCCTCAGCACCAGAGGCAAACACCCCGGTTGCCATCCCACAACCGACGCGAGGCATCACCCTTGCATCTGAAACCAAGGCAACGCTTGTCCTGAGGCTCCTGCAGCGAGAAGCCGGCGCAGCCCTCTCGGAGCTCATGGCTACCACGGGCTGGCAAGCACACTCGACCCGAGGCATTTTGTCCGGCACAGTGCAAAAAAGCTCGGCTTGAATCTGATCAGCGAAGTTACGGAAAATGGTATCCGGCGATATCGTATTGGCGATAAGACGGTGAACGATAGCGCACCCGAGCCGATCGAGCTACCTCCCTTCGGACCATTCAAAGGTGCCCAAACAGCTGAGCAACCCGTTACCGAGCCGGAGGCCTGATTATGGCTCGGTCGAGCATTGAGCAGAAAGTTGCTGCGGTCGGCGCCCTATCCCGGCCGGAGCTCGTCGACCTCTGGGTCAAAAAATACCGCTGCTTGCCCCCGTCCGGCGCGCGCCAACCACTATTAGTTCGATCTGCAGCTTGGCATCTGCAGGAAAAGCAGAACGGTGGTCTTTCGATGAACACTAAAAGGCTTATCAAAGCGACTTTGAAACGGATTGAAGCATCAACAAATGTCGGGGGCGTCGAGTTCATCAACGATCCTCCCGCAAAGGCGATTTAGCGCAACAAAGCAAATGCAAATGCCATCGATGACCATGCGGTTGGCGTGCGCGCCCAGCCCCTGCCTGGAGCCCGCCTGATCCGTGACTGGAATGGACACCGCTACGTGGTGGACGTGGTCGAGAACCGTTTTGTCATGGATGGCAAGCCCTACCGATCCTTGACGGCGATCGCCTTGAAGATTACCGGCGCGAAATGGTCCGGACCGAGGTTCTTTGGCCTATGAGCGAGTTCAAGAAACTCCGCTGTGCAGTCTATACCCGCAAATCCAGTGAAGAGGGCCTCGATCAGACCTTCAACTCGCTCGATGCACAACGGGAAGCCTGCGTGGCCTTTATCGCATCACAAGCAAGCCTCGGTTGGAAGCTTGTGCCCGAACCCTTTGATGATGGCGGCATTTCAGGCGGCACGCTTGAGCGGCTCGGTATCCAGCGCTTGCTCCAGCATATTCGCGACGGACGGATCGATGTGGTGGTTGTCTACAAGATCGATCGCCTCACCCGCTCGCTGATGGATTTTGCCAAGCTGATCGACGTGTTCGACGGACACTCAGTCTCCTTCGTCTCCGTCACCCAGCAGTTCAATACCACGACCTCAATGGGACGATTGACGCTGAATGTCCTTCTTTCTTTCGCCCAGTTCGAACGAGAGGTCACGGCAGAGTGCATCCGCGACAAAGTCGCCGCCTCTAAGAAGAAGGGGATCTGGATGGGCGGTGTCGTGCCTTTGGGCTATTGCGCTCAGGATCGCAAGCTTGTCATTGATGAGGATGGCGCCGTCACCGTGCGTCAAATTTTCAACGTTACCTGGAACTCGGTGCCGTTAAACCACTAATGCTGGAGCTGAACGAAGGGAGCGGTCGTTTGCCTGACGGAAGCGAGATCTTTGGCGCTTCGCTTCCTGCCTCTCCGCATAGCCGGGGCAAGATCTACCATGTGCTTTCCAATCCCATCTACATCGGCAAGATCCGTCACAAAGGCGAGTTGCACGATGGCGAGCTAAAGCCGATCGTTGACGCTGAGACGTACGAGGCCGTTCAGAGAATGCTTGCCAATAGCGCTGCCCAATCCCAAAGGCTCAATCATTCATTCGCGCCCCCCTCTGCTGACAGGGCGCCTCTTCGATGAGCAGGGCAATCGCCTCACACCCGTCCATACGCAAAACCACGGCAAGCGGTATCGTTACCATGTCACGGACACCCGGAAAGCCGACACCTACGATGCGGATGTCTGGCGCATCCCTGGATCGGTCATTGAACCGATTGTTGAAGCACAGCTCATTCAAGTCTTGAGGAATAGGGCGCAACTCGCGAAATGGATTCAAAAATATTGTCCTACCTCCAACCTGGCGCGAAGCCTTGAGAATGCCGCAGCGCTTGAGAGCCGCCTCTTGGCTGACAATCTCAGTGAAAGCAAAGCATCGATCATTCGGCGGATATTTATGCGTATCTCGCTGGCCACTAATAGCATCCACTTTGAGATCGACGTGCGCAGGCTGGTTGCGATTATCGCCAAGCATGGGCGCGGCATAGATATTCCGGCGGTCAATCAATCGGCAGAATCGGGCGGGAGGCAGCACGGGAAGCCCGCGATGAATCTGCAACCGCCACGATCTCGATCACCCTGCCCATCATTCTCAAGCGCCGAGGTGCGGAAGTACGGATCGTGGTTGAGGATGGCGCAACGCAAAACAAATCGTTGATCAAACTCTGATCGACGCCACCGCAAAAGCACATCTTGCCATGCAGAGGCTGACAGATGGATCAGGGAAATCCATCGCGCATATTGCCAGCGACTTCAGAATGGATGCATCAGATCTGAGCCGCATCCTTCCCCTCGCCTTTCTATCCCCCAAACTCACCGAGGCAATCCTGACAGGTCGGCAGCCGGCCGATCTGACGCTCCGCAAGCTCACGCGAGGTGTCGAAGTTCCCATCGAATGGGTCAAGCAGGATGAACTTCTGAGGGGCTAAAACACTTATTTTTACACCAAAAAAACCACGCCGGCACATTGCCGGCGGCTTTCGTTTCTGATCCGCTGCGGGCACACCTAGCACGCCATTCAAAAATGTCGAAAAGCGGCGGGTCGCAGAAGCCGGCCGACAGAGACTATCTCTGCTCTTCGGCGGATTTTTGGGAGAATTGGAGACGATTCTGGAAACTGTCCCAGCAGCATACCTTGCAAGTCTCGGAATAGTTTAAGTTATTCCAATAACTAGAAAATCAGCGTTTCTAGGAGGACTGTTTGGTGGAGCATGATGTGCTCACACCGACGACCTGTTGTTTTCAAGCCCTTGATTTGGCTGATGTTGCGAGACGCGGGTCGAATACATAACCCTTCACCTGCTGAAAACAACGGGTCGTGGAAATGGCCGAACGGAGACTACCTCTCGAAATTCGGGATAAAATCACGTTTTTGGAGAATTCGTACAAGCCGTTACGCACCAAAGGGCCGGCAACCCTTTGAATTCTCGGTAACTTATTGAGAGACAAGAGAATTCATGCACAAAGGCCAGACTGAATGGTGGGTGATGTAGGGTTCGAACCTACGACCCGCTGATTAAGAGTCAGCTGCTCTACCAACTGAGCTAATCACCCGCCGTGACCGCGCGTTTGCGACGCGTTTGATCGGCCGTATAAAGAAGAGTTTAAAGTCACCATTTTACTGGGGACTGAATGGTGGGTGATGTAGGGTTCGAACCTACGACCCGCTGATTAAGAGTCAGCTGCTCTACCAACTGAGCTAATCACCCGCCGTGACCCGCGTTGCTGCGCGTCTGATGGGCCGTATAAAGAGGAAGCTTCCCCTTGGCAACCCCCGCTCGGAGAAAACTTAAAAAAAACTGCAGTTTCCCCCGAGAGGGCAATTACCCTAGCGAAATCAAAGATAAAGTTTTCCCGAAGCAACCCGGACAGCTTCTCCACCGATGCGAGCACGGGAAATCTCGGCGCTTTCGACTTCGATATGCAGGTCGATATGCGAAGGGCGGCCCATCTCGACGCCCTGCTCGATCAACAGCGCGTGATGGCCGTCGGCGAGCGCATCGAAATGGCGGATTGCGCCGCTCATCGCAGCCACCGCGCCGCCCGTTGCCGGGTCTTCGGCAATGCCCATATCCGGAGCAAACATCCGCGCATGAAAGCTCGCGCGGTGATCGGCGCCGCCGCGGCAATAGACATAGGCGCTGAGGCTCTTGCCGACGCGCTTTTGCCACAAGCCGGCATCGAACGTCAGGGTACTGGCGATGCCCATGTCGCGCACCGGCACCATCAGGAAGGGTACGCCGGCGCTCCAGACCGACAGCGTATGATTCTCGAAACCGATATCGGCAGCGCTGATGCAGAGCGCATCGGCGACATTCTGTACATCGACATCAGCGGCGAGTTGCTCGGACTTGCGTGGCAGGTCGAATTCCGCGAATGACACCTGCCCGGGCGCAACGCGGACAAGACAACGGACTGGACCGACATTTTCCTCGAGCACGCTGACCACATCGAGTCCACGACTGGCATTTGACCGTTCCGCCAGCGCAATCGCCGTTCCGACGGTCGGATGGCCGGCAAAAGGCAATTCGCGGCCGGGCGTGAAGATGCGAATGCGGGCGGTATGGGCCGCATTTTCCGCCGGCTGCACGAACACCGTTTCCGACAGGTTGAATTCGCGCGCGATCGCCTGCATGGCATCGTCCGTCAGCCCCGCTCCGTCGAACACCACCGCTAGCGGATTGCCCGCAAGAGCCTTGCTGGTGAAAACATCGTAGATTGCATAGTCACGCGCCATGATTTCGTTCCCGTTACTCAATTGAACAGCCACCGCAGAATCGGCGGCATGAAGTAGGCATAGTCGTAGGCGGCAGGATCGGCATCGCGGATCGCCACCGCACCGGTGATTTCTGGTTGCGGGTCCGCCGCAACATGGGCCGCAATGATCTCCAGCATCGACGCAGCCGTTGCCGGGAACCGGAAAACCCGAAACACGCACACCGTGTTGAGAGCATGAAGCGCGTGATAGCCGGCGCCGGCCACCGCCGCTGCCAGATCGAGCCCGGTCTCCTCCAGAACCTCGCGCCGCATGTTGCCGTCAAGATCGCACAGGCCATCGACGACATCATGGCGATCCATTGAGCCCGCAGCGCAATAGACGCGCCCCGGATTGGCGGTATGCGCGCCCATGCGGATCGCAATCAGCGCGCCGTCCGAACTCATCACCACCGGCAAACCGAAAAGGTGATAGGCGTCTGGCCCTTGGCGCTGCTTTCGCCAATGCAGAAAGGCCGAGAACGGGATCATATGTGCCCTGCCCTCGAGCGCGCCGTTGCTGAAACTGAGCTGGCGCTGAAACACCATCTGCCCGTCATAGAGGTGCGGATTGGCGTCGATCTCGCGCGCCCAGTTCTCTGCAACTTCGGTACGGCGGGAGCAATGCCAGGGATGCTCGCCATCCAACACTGCCAGTCGAATGGCACCCGGTTCGAATATCACGCCCTCCGGCGGAAAGCCGGCTGCTTCGAGTGGAGTTAATTCAGTCATTGCAGATCGAGTTCCATGACGACCGGGCAATGGTCGGAGGCCTTCGGGCGGTCCCAACCCGTGCGCGGATAGCGCTCCACCTCCTGGCCCAGCGGAAAGACCGTCCTGAAGGGTTGGCCGCTACGGATGACTTCGGGAATGGCAGCTGGATTTAGCTTCGACAGAGCTCGCGACAACCAGATGTAATCGAGCTGGCACAGATGCCGCTCCAGCATTCCGCGCGCGTGGTAAAGCGTCCAGCGATCGTTTTCGGGTCGCCTCAGCATTGCGTTTTCCACAAAACCATCTGCCGAGAGGATATCGAGCGCGCTGACTTGCTCGCCTGCATGGGTAAAGGTAAACCCACTCCGCCGGGTGCCATCGATCATCAGTTTCTCCTGATAATCGTTCATGTCGCCGCAAATTACGAAATTCTTGTTCGCAGACGCATCCTTGCCGAACCGTTGTTCGATGATGCGCCGCACGGCCGTCAGTTCGGCGCGCCGGATCGCCATGGTGCCGTCGCGGCCGTCCACGCCTTCGCGATGCGTGCTCATGGACTTGAGATGCACGACATAGACTGTCAGCGGGCGACCGCCTATGCGCAGATCGAGTTCGAGGCAGTCTCGACGAAACACCCGGTCGTCGGGCTTTTCCGTCTCGGCAAGCTCCTCGTTGAACAGCCCAAGCTGCCTGTATGTCAGCTCCGAATGGCTGCGGACATCGACAAATTCGATCGGTTCGCCATCGGCCGTCTGGTCGCGCATCATGATGGCGACATCGATGCCGCGGGAATCGTTGCCCTCGATCAGGTACTTGTGCCGATATCCGGCTCCGATCATGCGGTAGAGATAGCCATATTCGAAAGCATTGAGCGCTTCGAGGCTCTCGACTTCCTGCAGGCAGAGGATATCGGCCTCCATGTCGGCGATCGCAAGCGCGGTCAGCTGACGGGTATCGTCGGTCGAGCCGATCATCCGCGCCTCTTCCAGCCGCTGATACTCCGCCTCGTTGTGAACAGCATAAAGGCGCATCACCCTGTCCTGCCGGACCTGATTGCGAAAACCGGTAAAATCAAAGCGGGTCAGCAGGTTTTCGATATTGAAGGTGCCGATGCGAACCGCCATGCCATTCTCCTCTGGGACTCATCCGAATCTATAGCATGCCGCAGTCTGGCGGTGAAATTGCCGGCGGCCATGACAAGTGGCCTGACTGTAAGTTGAACGCCAAACGCCGACTGCCGAAAACAGATTAAATCGGAGCGAAGCACCCAGAAATATACGCAAGTTCAGACAGTTGCGGTGAATCTCCTCTAAAATTCTCTGGACTCCAGAATATTGGGGAAAGATAGTTCGTCATTGGAAGGGAAACGCACCAATGCATAAGGGGACGACATGAATTCGCTTGGGAAATTACTTCTGGCAACATCGCTTGGGGCGGTATTGCTTTGCGAACCTGTGGCAGCGCTTGCGCAGGAGCTTTACGGCTCAATTGCCTACTCGCAACAGACCCGCGCCTATGGTTGGTCGATAGACAATGCTTCGCAGGCGGACGCCGAGAATTCCGCGATGAACGAATGCTACAAACGTGCGAGCGATTGCAAGGTCGCGATGTCGTTCCGCAATGCCTGCGGCGCGGTGGCGACAGGTGAAGACGGCGGCTGGGGCTCCGACTGGGGTCGCAATTACTCCGCCGCCCAGAACAAGGCCATGCACATCTGCGACGGCTATTCCTACAACTGCAAGGTCGTGGTGACGCAGTGCGTCACGGGCGCGCAGTAGGCCCGTAAAAAATACCATGGCCCTCCGGATTGCACCCGCGGGCTTCGCGGCGTGCAGTCCTATGCTGCGAGGGCCCAGTTTGTTCGTTCGTGCATGCACTTGAAGCCGGTGCGATACATATTCGCCAGCGATGGATTTGGGCCGTCCTGAATTCCTGTTTCGGTGAACACCCAGGCCTTTCCCAGCGATGCCGCATCGGCAATCCTACGCGCAATGAGTGCTCCCTGCGCGCCGTGCCTTCGCGCTTCAACAAGGGTCGCCGCAATTCCCAGCCAGCCGGCATCCTCGCCAATGTAGAGTGCAGCCCCACCGACTGCCCGCTTGCCATCGCGAGCGATATAGCAGCGCCAGCGGTCTCGGCCAGGCAGTGCTTCAAGCCACGGCTGGAACACGCCGGGCATCCCGAAACCGGCAAGCACCGTGCTGGCAAACTCCTTTGCCCTGTCTGCACCCGCCGGTTCGATCTGAAGGTCGGTCTCTACCTGTGGAACCTCATCCGTCATGCGACCCATCTTGGCCCAATTCGCAGGCAAGCGGGTAAAGCCCGCGTCCACCAGCCGTAGTTCGAATCCGCCCGGCATTGCGAATGGAGCCATCTGCAATTGTGCCACCGGCGCGGAATGGCTGCGCATATAGGCTGCTATTTTCGGCAACTCGCCAGCCTCGCCACGATGGTCGATACCGTAGCCGACCACGCGGTTGAACGTCACCAACGGAACATTCTTCGCACTGATGGAAAGCGCGCCGGCGATGGGACTGCAATCGGCGCCGAGCGCCTTGCCTGTCTCGGCGGGCATCGCGCTCATCATATCGGCGATGGCTTCCATTTCAATCGTCTCAGCCATGCAGGCTGCATCGGCCTTGCTCAACATTGCCAAGTCCTCCGAATTGCCTTACACCGTAAGGATAATCCACAGCCTCGCGATGTAAAGGAAATTTCGTCCTTCATGACGACGATGCCGAAAAAGCCGAAGCTGACACGCGAAACGATCGTCGAAGCTGCCATTGAGCTGATCGAGAGCGAAGGCCTGGACAGCCTGTCGACTCGCGCGCTCGGCAATCGGCTCGGGGTGCAGGCGATGTCGCTTTACCATCATGTCGAGAGCAAGGACGTCCTGCTCGATCTGATCACCGCCAGGCTGGCGACGATGATCGAGTTTGGCGACCATACGGGGAATTGGCGCTGCGAACTCGAGGCAGTCTCACGCAGCTATATCGACATTGCCAGGCGCTACCCCAGATCCTTCCCTCTGCTGGCGGCGCGCCGTTTCAATACGCCGGAGACCTTGCCGGTGCTCGAAAGGATCCTGTCGATATTCCGGCGCGCGGGCCTGCCACCGGCGGGAACCGCAGCGTCTTTTCGCATTTTGGGATATTACCTGAACGGCGCGGGCTTGACCGAAGGCGCGACGATAGAGGCCGAACGGCGAACCGATTTCCATCTCCAGGATTCCGGGTTCCTCGAAGGATTTCCAGTTTCCGGCGAGACGGTAGCGCATCTCGCCTTGCCAAATCTGTCCGGTATTTTCGAGAAGGGGTTGGAGGTGATCCTCGATTCGATCGAGGACGAGATAAGGCTTACCCGCGTGAACAGACCCCACTCCGTCTAGTGCAAAGCCCCAAATCCGAGATCCTGCCTCGGCAAGGTAAGACAGCGCCGCGCCTCGATTTCGAAGCGCGGCGCTGGTGGATCAGGCTGCTGCCAATTCAGATCGGATAAGGCTGCCAAGCCGAGAGATGCCCGTCTCGATCATCTCGTCGGATGCACAGGAGAAGCTCAGCCGCAGCGTATTCTGGCCACTGCCATCGGCATGGAAAGCCCTGCCGGGAACGAAGGCAACCTTGGCTTCGGCGATTGCCTTGGCCAACAATGCTGCGCCATCCATGCCCTTGGGCAGCGTCACCCAGACGAACATCCCGCCTTCGGGCTTTGTCCATTCGACACCGGCCGGCATCGACTTTTGCAGCGCCGCGAGCATCTGGTTGCGGCGATGGCTGTAGACCCGTTTGATCTTTTCGACCTGTTCGGCAAACACCCCGTCGGCGACCTTGCCTATTACCATCTGGTTAATGGTCGAGGAGTGCAGATCGGCCGCCTGCTTGATCAGCACCAGCTTGCGAACCACTTCCTCGTTGGCAACAACCCAGCCGACGCGCAGACCGGGTGCCAGCGTCTTGGAGAAGCTTCCGCAATAGAAGGTGCGGGTCTTGTTGATATCGCCGCCATGGCGGGCGATGTCGAGCGCCAGAATCGGCGGAACGGTTTCGCCGTCATAACGCAGCGCCTGATAGGCGGCGTCCTCTACAACAGGTATATCGAGCGTTTCAGCCAGGTCGAGCAGCCATTCGCGCTCGCCCTTGGTCATGGTTTCGCCAGTCGGATTGTGGAATTCGGCCACCGCATAGGCGAACTTCACCCGGCCGCCTGCCTTCTCCGCGGCGTCGACATAGGACGAAGCGGGGCGATTGCTCATCGGCAGCAGCTTGTCGTAGGTAGGCTCATAGGCGTTGAACGCGCCGAGTGCGCCCATATAGGTCGGCCATGTCACCAATGCGGTGTCGTTGGGCGACAAAAACAGCTTGCCGAGATAGTCCAACACCTGCTGGGAACCGGACGTGATGAACACGTTGGTCGCATTGCAGGGAATGCCGATCTTGGCCATTTCCTTGACGATCCAGTCGCGTAGCGGCTTGTAGCCTTCGCTGACGGAATATTGCAGCGCCGCGTCGCCCTGATCGCCCGCCAGCACCTCGCCATAGGCCTTGCTCACGGCTTCCTTGGGGAAAAGCGCGACATCGGGAATACCTCCCGCAAACGAAATAATATCCGGCTGCTCAAGCAGTTTCAGCAGTTCGCGAATTTCCGACGCCTTCATGCGCATCGCGCGCGAGGCAAAAACCTTTTCCCAATCCATGTGTATTTCCTCGTAATCTTCTTATAGCTTCGAATACACCGTGAAACGCATATTATGTCAATATTACTGACCTAATTAGACGGCGTGCGGTGATCACGATTTCTTTCATTTTACCGGCTGCGATCGTGCGTGCATGGACGTCATAGCAGAAAGCAATTGATACGGAGCCCCCTTGTGTACATGCACACCGGAAAACTTGTCTTCCTTCTCGCCCTTTTCGCTGCCTCCTCCACCGCCCAGGCAGGCTGCTACGACCTTTCCAAGGCCGAGCCGCGCCAGCTAGCGGGCTTGCTCAGCTATCGCATCTTTGCCGGACCCCCAAACTTCGAGGATGTCCAGAAAGGCGACACGCCCGAGCCGGGTTTCATTCTGAAACTCGCCACGCCGATCTGCCTGCAGGGCGACGAATTCGCTGATCCAGCCGCATCGTTCGATGAAGTCCAACTGGTCGAGACCGAGCAGACCGCCGGCACCCTGGCGAAATACAAACAGCAGAATATTGCGGTAACGCTCGAACGCGCGATGGCGGCCCACACCGGTCATCACCACCGGCCCTTGGTCGCCTGGGTCACCAGCATATCAGCGCCCGGGGACTCCGCTGAGGAATACGGCACGGCCGCGTCCACCATTCGCGCCTTCTACCTTGCGCTGGCGGCCGTCGATGGCGACACTGCGTCCAACTTTGTTGTCGCAGAAAAGCGCATCAGCGGCCCCTTTTCCGCTCATGCGCTGACTCGCTTCTACAGAAACCTTACAGAGCCGCTGCAACTGATCAACATCCAGCCATCCGGCAAAGACCAGTTCAAGGTCCGGTATACGTTCAAAAACGGGAATGCGCGTTGCGACGGCGAAGCTGCAGTGACCACCACAAAGCGCAAAGGGGTGGATTTCATCAACGGCATAAAGGCCCTCAATGGGTGCTGAGCGCAGTTGTCTTCAACCGAGCGACCAGTTCGTCGCCCAGCATTTTCTCGCAGTATTCGACCAGCAGCAGCTTGGCCTCTTCCAGCCAGATGTCTCTTTCCGCATGGCCGCGCCTTAGCCACAGGCCATCGATCATCGCGGCAAAGCCGCGGATGAAATGATCGGTTGGCTCGCGAGCCAACAGCGGCATCAACGCTGAGGCAACGTTCGATCGCAACCGGCTGTAATAGGGCCGTTGCAGGCGGGCGTAGCGCTCATTGTGCGAGGCTTCGGTGTAAAGCGACATCCACGCGCTGGCCGTGCTCTTATCGTAGCGGTGAGCCGGAAAGTTGCCGTCGATAATGGCGATCAACCGATCCCAACGCGTGGTCGCCTTCTTCATGTTGGCGACGACTTCCTCCATCAGCACGCGGTTGGCCAGCCGAACCATTTCGAAAAGAACTTCTTCCTTGTCTTTGAAATAGTAGGTTAAAATCCCCTGCGACATACCCGCCTCGTTGCAGATGCGGGTGGTCGTCAGCCCCTTCAGTCCCTCGCGCAGAAATATCCGATGCGCGGCATCGATCAGTTCAACACGGCGGATGTCTTCGATACGAGTCTTCTGTTTTTTAAGTCGTGCAACCATGCTTGCTTATTAGCGCAATAATTTTTTGTACGCTCTAACAATTTTTCATCTTGCCATACAAATAATGCTCGATAAGCTGCCCTCATAAACAAAAGGGGAAGCCAATGCGCAAATTCACCGCCGCCATGCTGATCGCAATCAACAGCGTGAGCCTGCCTTCCGTGGCGCTCGCCGCCGACAAGGAGGAATGTCAGGCCGTCCGGATGTCCGATCTCGGTTGGACCGATATCGCACTGACCAACACGACAGCAGAGATCATCCTGAAGGCTCTGGGCTACCAGCCGACTCAAACGCTTCTCGGCCTCAATGTCACCTATGACGCCCTCAAGCGCGGCGAAATGGATGTCTTTCTCGGCAATTGGCGGCCCGTGCAGGATATCGAATACAAGGCCTACTACGACGAAGGCTCGGTCGTCGCGCTCGGCAACAATCTCGAAGGCGCGAAATACACGCTCGCCGTGCCGAAATACGTCTCTGACGCCGGCGTAAAATCGTTCGCCGATCTCGCCGCCCACGGCGACAAGTTCGGCAAGACCATCTATGGCATCGAGCCCGGCTCCAACCTGCCGCTGGTGGAAATGCTGGCCGAGAAGCGCCACGGCCTCGATGGCGACTGGAAACTGGTGGAATCGAGCGAAGCGGCCATGCTGGCGCAGGTACGCCGCGCCATCTCCAGCAACGAGTGGATCGTCTTCCTCGGCTGGCAGCCGCACCCGATGAACATGTCGATGGAAATGACCTATCTGTCCGGCGGCGATCAGGAATTTGGACCCAACTTCGGCGGCGCAACCGTGCGCACCATCGTCCGCAAGGGCTATCCCCAAGACTGCCCGAACGTGTCGAAGTTCTTCACCAATCTGGCATTCGATATTGCTTATGAAAATGCCGGCATGGATCTCATCATGACCAAGGGTACCGAGGTTCCTGCAGCCGCCCGCGAGATGATGGCCGCTCACCCCGAAAAACTCGAAGCATGGCTCGCCGGTGTCACCACCCTTGACGGCAAGCCGGGCCTCGACGCCGTCAAGGCAGAACTTGGAATGAACCAGTGATCCTGCATACGTCCACAATGCGTGCCGCCGTGCTCACCGAGCACGGCAAGCCACTCCAGATCGCCGATGTGCCACGCCCCCGCCCGGGTCCCGGCCAGATTCTCGTGCGCCTGCAGGCCTGCGGCGTCTGCCATTCCGACGTTCACATCTGGAAGGGCGATGTCACCCCGCCTGATGTCCCCGCGCCGTTCGTGCTGGGCCATGAGGGCGTCGGCATCGTTGAAGGCGTCGGCAAAGGCGTCACCGAATGGCGGCAAGGCGATCTCGCCGGCGTTCCCTGGCTGCACGATACATGCTTCCACTGCGACGAATGCCTGGATGGCATGGAGTCCTTCTGCCAACACCAGCGGGCTCATGGATTGAATGTACCGGGTGCATTTGCCGAATATGTGATTGCCGATGCCCGCTTTGCCGTGCCTCTGCCATCCGGCATGGAACCGGTCGGCGCCGCACCCATCATGTGCGCTGGCGTAACCGCTTACGGCGCCATTCGTCGGGCAAGGCTGGAGGCCGGCGAGAGCTGCGTGATATTCGGTTGCGGCGGGCTTGGGCTCTATGCGGTCCAGATCGCCGCCCGACTGGGGGTCAAGGTCACCGCCGTCGATCGCGACCCGGCGAAACTCGCTCTGGCGCTCGAATATGGAGCTTCGCGCACGGAAGTTGCCGGCGAAGAACTTGCCAAGAGGTTCGCGAGCGAACATCCGAAGCACCACGCGGTGATCAACTTCGCGCCAACGACCGCGACCTGGGACGCGATGATAGCGGCCGTCCGGCCGCGTGGCCGTATCGTAGCGGCAGCTCTTGTCGCCGATCCGGTGCCCCTCAGTCAGGAATGGTTGACCGGAACGGGGGTGACGATAACAGGCACCAGCGTCGGCACCCGGCAGGAAATGGCCGAAGTGGTAGAGATGCATGCGGCCCAACCGCTGCTGAACGAGATCGAGGCCATCGATCTGGCCGGGGCCTCCGCAGCGCTCGCGGCGCTGGACCAGGGCCGTGCGAAAGGCAGATATGTGATAAAGTTCTGACCCGGTTATCGGGCTGGGCCGTCGCTGACAAAGCCCATGACGACAACTGTGAGAAACGCCGCAGCTATTGCGGCGTCGAACCAGCTGAGATGCTCGAGAAACGTCATCGTACCCCCCTCCAGACGATGCAACCTCCCCAGAAACCTAACACAACTTACCGCATTTTGTTCCATTGGCCAGACGAAATGGCTAAGGGACCTGCCCCGCGAGCATCAGGTATGTTTCAGATGCAGTATGGCCTTCAATGCTTCCTCGAACAGCCAGATATCTGAATTCGCCGCGGCCACTCCGGCACCGCGCAACCTTGTTTCGACGTCGGGATCACAGAGAAAAACAATAATCGACTGCCGCACCCCCTCTGGAACGCCGGACCAAAAATCCTCCGGCTCCCTCAGGTCCCGCATGCGCGCCACGAACTGCGCGAACTGCGCCGCCGAGCCCGGCGCCTGGTCGTCCAGCCAGACAGTCAGCTTCGGAACAACCGAAAGCCCGAGAAGCGCTGTCGCGCACAGCCAATCCTCCGCGTCACGCTCATCCGGATGGAAAAAGCGAAGTCGTGCCCAGGCTGCTTCGACAACCGCGATAATTGTAACCCTCTCCGCCTCGGGCCAGCCCGGCCAGTTTGCATAGAGGAGTTTTTCGGCGATAAGCGTCGGATCCAGGCCCGGTTCACCTTCCGCGCCCACCACGGCAAGGTGAATGATCCGCGGCAGAAAATGCTTGTAGTCGTCAACATCTCCGACCGTGGTAATCGCATGCGAGGCGAAGCGACCCAGCGCGTTCGCCGACAGCTCCTTCAAAGGCGCGGAAATCAGATGCGCAAGAATCTTTGCAGTATCCCTCAACGGCGATGCATGCAGCTGGGTCGGCACCGGATATGCAGAAAATACCGCATACAGATCCGCCAGTGCATCGGCGAGATATGCATTCGCTGTGACGACATCTCTGGGTATCTCGTTCATGTCTGGCTGATGTAGCAGTTCGCAGGCCAAACAAAAAGCCGGGGAAGTTGCCCTCCCCGGCTCCAATAGCTATTGGCTACCGCCAATTGGCTTAGTTGCGGGCCTTGTCGACCAGCTGGTTCTTGGCGATCCAGGGCATCATGCCGCGCAGCTTGGCGCCGACTTCTTCGATCTGGTGGCTGTCGTTCATGCGGCGGATGCCCTTGAAGCGGGCAGCACCCGAACGGTATTCCTGCATCCAATCCGAGGTGAACTTGCCGGTCTGGATGTCATGCAGCACGCGCTTCATTTCGGCCTTGGTTTCGGCAGTGATGATGCGCGGACCAGAAACGTATTCGCCCCACTCGGCCGTGTTGGAGATCGAGTAGTTCATGTTGGCGATGCCGCCTTCATAGATCAGGTCGACGATCAGCTTCACTTCGTGCAGGCATTCGAAATAGGCCATCTCGGGGGCGTAGCCACCTTCGACCAGCGTTTCGAAACCGGCGCGGATGAGCTCGACCAGACCGCCGCAAAGAACGACCTGTTCGCCGAAGAGGTCGGTTTCGCACTCTTCCTTGAAGTTGGTTTCGATGATGCCCGAACGGCCGCCGCCAACGCCACAGGCGTAGGAGAGAGCGAGTTCAAGCGCGTTGCCCGAAGCGTTCTGGTGAACGGCAACCAGGCACGGCACGCCGCCGCCCTTCTGGTATTCGCCACGCACGGTGTGGCCCGGGCCCTTCGGCGCGATCATGACGACGTCGAGCGTCGACTTCGGCTCGATCAGGCCGAAATGCACGTTGAGGCCGTGGGCGAAAGCGATTGCGGCGCCATCGCGGATGTTGCCGGCGATGTCAGCCTTGTAGATGTCGGCCTGCAGTTCGTCCGGCGTTGCCATCATCAGGAGGTCGCCCCACTTGGCGGCATCGGCAACGGTCATGACCTTGAAGCCGTCGGCTTCGGCCTTCTTGATGGTCGGCGAACCGGCCTTGAGCGCGATGACGACGTTGGCGGCGCCCGAATCCTTGAGGTTCAGCGCATGGGCACGGCCCTGCGAGCCGTAACCGACGATGACGACGTTCTTGGACTTGATGAGGTTGAGATCGGCATCACGATCGTAATAGACGCGCATTTGAATGTCCTTCCCTTTGCTTGTCTTGTCAGTAAATTCCGGCGGATCTCTATCCCGCCTGTCTGGTTCCGTAAAGGCGGAGAAATGCGGAAACCGATCGCTTCGCCCGTGGGCCAAAATCCTTTGCCCGCTCGGTCATGTCTTCGCCGAGCAGCATGCGTACATGCCAGTCCTTGACGATCAGCCCGTAGAGCGTCTCGTAGGCCTCGCCGGCATCCTCGAATTCGAGCAGCCCTGCCCGCTTGGCCGCGATCAGCAGGCTGGCCGCGCGACGGCCGATCTGCTTGCGGCCGCGCTCCAGCAGCATCTCGCCCAGCATCGAGCCATCACGGCTCGACTGGCCGATCGCCAGCCGGTTCAGCGCCAGCGACACATCGCCCGAAAGCACTTCCAGCAGCGCCACGGCGAACTCGTCGAGCAGGCGCTCCAGCGTCTCGCGGTTCAATGTACCCGATGACACCTCGCCGGTCCGCACCTTGGATGCCTGATAGACGATCATCGCCTCCATCAATCCGTCGCGGTCGCCGAACCACTTGTAGAGGCTCTCCTTCGAACAATTGGCCGCACGCGCCACGCCCGCCGTAGTCAAGGCCTTTTCGCCGCCGGAAACAAGCAGGCGAAGTGCCTCCTCCAGCACCGCGTTCTGGCGGGGCGAGAAGCTTTCCGAGCCTTGACTGTCAGTCGTGTTCAACATCGCGAAACCCATACGTACCGTACGGTACGGTTCGCAGTGTTTATGCGCCGGTTTTGGGCAGGGGTCAAGCTGATTTTTTGTGAGGCACAAGCAAGTTTCGTAACTTGCCTCTACAGCTGGCGCGCACCGACTTTCGGGCGCAACGAAGGGGAACACCGACCAGCCGACAAAGTGACCTGCTGCAGGCGTCCCTCACTTCAAAACAGGAAATCGCCAGCCTTCAGGTTGGTGGCAGGGTCCAGGCGGATCAGGAAATCGGCCTTGCCGTCGCCGTCCGTGTCACCATAGAGATAGTTATCGCCCCTCACTGTCTCGTATCGCAGCTCACCGGCCTCCTTGCTGAAAGCAGCCTTGCCGATGAAATCAAAATCCTGCAGTCCCTTCGTCGTGGAATCCGCGTCCCAGCCGCTGAGATCGATCTTGTCTCCCTGCTTCCTGCTGAAGTCAAAAATCGTATCCGCGCTTGCCCTGGTGCTGCCGCTGTCGCCCGTGCGAAAAACGAAAATGTCCTGCCCAACATCGCCATAAAGCTTGTCGGCGCCCCTGCCGCCAGAGATCCTGTCGTCGCTAACAGCACCTTTGAGCAGGTCGTTGCCACTTTTGCCGGAGATTTCGTTCAACTCGAATTCCACCGACAGGGTTATGTGGCTCCTCTGGCCAAAGGAAGCCCCCTGGAAGTTGATGGCAAACGAATTGCCATCGGGCGAAATCGATATATCCCGCGCATCGAGCCCGTGCACGTTGGTGTTCATTTTAACCCCGATAATCGGATTGAGCGCACCGTATTTGTCTTCAAACAGCACGCCGTTGAAAGCAGCCCCCGAGAATATCCCGGCATCGTGAAACGCGAAGCGTATCTGTGTGTCTGATACATCGATCGAGTAAAGGCTGGCCGTAGTGCCGAGCTCGATGCCGTCTTTGACAGTAAGGTCCTTTTGGGTCAGGACGCCACCGTAGGTCTCACCCTTCCAGGGAGTATTCGTGTCCGCATAGAAGTAGCTGTAAAAAATCTTCTTGCCCTGAAAGCCCACAATACATCCCCTTGAATATGCTCGGGAGCCTAGAGGGGCATCGTAAACAAAATCTTACCGCGGCCAGCATTGCCTAGCCGTCTGACGGGCGCGCCGGAATCTCCTTCTCAGCTTCGTCGAGCCTTACGCATCCAGACGCCTGCCTTTCACGAAATCCACGAATGCCCTCAGCGGTGCAGGCATGTGCCGGCGACTTGGATAATAGAGATACGGACCGGAAAACGGCTGCTGCCAGTCCCTCAACACTTCGACCAGGGCCCCGCTCTCCAGATGGGTTCGCAAGAGATCCTCGAAAGTCGATAGAATGCCCACCCCTGCGAGTGCCGCGCGCAATTCCATGTCGATCGTATTGGCGACAAGCGGGCCGTTCGGCGTTATGCGGACGATTTCCGCGTCGCGCTCGAACTCCCAATTGGAAATGCGACCACTGTCGAATTTGTGGCGAATGCAGGAATGATGCAGCAAATCGCGGGGATGGGCAGGCACGCCTCGCGCCTTAAGATAATCAGGTGATGCGGCCGCCGCAAACCGCTGCTGGCGCGGTCCGAGCGGAACGGCAATCATATCGAGGTCCAGGCTTTCGTCATAGCGAATGCCGGCATCAAAGCCCTCGGCAAACACGTCGACAAAGCTGTCCTTCGCCTCGATTTCCAGCGTCACACCGGGAAACTCTTTGAGGAAGGCGGCGGCGATCGCCGGTATGATTTCGCGGGCAACGAATGTCGGTACGTTGAGCCTGAGACTCCCCGCCGGGCTTTCATCAGAGCTCCGGACCTGATCGAGTGCTCCCGAAATCTCGCCCAACATCGGCGCTACTCTTTCGAGCAGCCGCTGGCCGGCCTCCGTCGGCGTCACACTGCGGGTGGTGCGATTGAGCAACCTTGTCTCAAGCCGCGCTTCCAGGCGTCGGACCGCCTCGCTGAGCGACGACGCCGAGACCGCGCGCAGCGACGCGGCCCTGCGAAAGCTCCTGACCTCGGCAACGGCCGCGAAGGCTTCGAGATCGGCGAGCGGCAATGAATTCATTGTACATATTTCCGAACGGGCCATTCAACGATGAGCGGATTATCGCACAAGCATGTCAGATGTAAAAGACCTGCATTCCGTTGAGTCAACCGGCGTTAAAGGAGCAAGACCGTGAAATACGTTACGTTAGGCAAGACAGGTCCAGAAGTGTCAGCATACGGCCTCGGCTGCATGGGGATGTCGGGGATGTACGGCCCCGCTGACCGGGCAGAATCCATCGCCACCATCCATGCCGCCATGGAAGTCGGCGTCACCCTGCTCGACACCGGCGACTTCTACGGCATGGGCCACAATGAAATGTTGATCGCCGAAGCGCTGAAGGGCAAGGATCGCGACAAGGTTCAACTCAGCGTCAAGTTCGGTGCCCAGCGCGACCCAATAGGGAACTGGCTCGGCTACGACGCGCGGCCAGCTGCGGTGAAATCGGCGCTCGCCTATACGCTCACTCGCCTCGGCGTGGATCATATTGACATCTACAGGCCTTCCCGCCTCGATCCGAACGTGCCGATCGAGGATACGATCGGCGCCATCGCCGAAATGGTCGAGGCCGGTTACGTCAGGCATATCGGGCTATCGGAACTTGGGGTGGACTCGATCCGCAAGGCAGCGGCGGTACATCCGATCTCGGACCTGCAGATTGAATATTCGCTGATGTCTCGCGGCATCGAGGACGAGATCCTACCCACCTGCCGTGCGCTCGGCATCTCCATTACCGCCTATGGCGTGCTGTCGCGTGGCCTCCTGAGTGGCCACTGGAACAAGGAGGCTGCTGGCAAGGGCGATTTTCGCGCCCATAGCCCGCGCTTTCAGGGCGAGAATGCCGAAAGGAACATGGCGCTCGCCAACGCCTTGCAAAAGGTGGCTGAAGAAAAGGGTATGACCGCGTCGCAGGCCGCCATTGCCTGGGTGGCGGCTCAAGGCGCCGATATCGTGCCATTGATCGGCGCCCGCAAACGCAACCAATTGTCGGAATCGCTAGGCGCGCTGGACAAGCCGCTCACATCCACCGATCTGGCCGCACTCGAAGCCGCCGTACCGAAGGGCGCTGCCGCAGGAGGCCGTTATGCCGAGGCGCAGTTGGCGCATCTTGACAGCGAAAAGCGCAAGGCTGGCTGATTGCCAAAACGATCTCGCCGGCAGGAGCAGGCGAGATCTAAACGGCGTATCCGACCGGCAACGCCCCGGACTCCTTCAGAGCCTCCATGGATATCGACGCCGAAACGTCGAACAGTTCGACCTGACGGATGATCTGCTTGTAGATCACATCGTAATGCTCGACACGCGGCAGCACGATCTTGAGAATGTAATCGTGGTTTCCGGTCAGACGGTGCGCCTCGACGATCTCCGGAATATTCGCAATCGCCCGGTGGAAGGCCGCCAACCAGTCATCGCCATGGCGCGCGGTCTTGACCAGGGCGAAGACCGTCGTCGGCACGCCCATCTTGGTCCTGTCGAGAACCGCCTTTCTGCCGAGGATATAGCCTTCGCTCTCAAGCCGCAGGATACGGCGCGAACAGGCCGATACGGACAGGTTGACGATATCTGCAAGCTCGGCAACGCTCATGCCGCCGTCACTTTGCAGCAAACTCAAAATCTTGCGGTCCCGGTCGTCAAGCATGCTCGGGCCTCCGTTAGGAAATATAGCTACGCACATCTATTGCGCATTATCGAGACAACCCGCAATATATTCGCACGAAAGCGCGATAATGGTAAAATCTTCGCTAACAATCTCCCATCCCTCCATGTCATCCTGCATTCAAATTGGCACAACTTGACGGCAGGATTGGAATGAAGACCATCGGATTGATCGGCGGGATGAGCTTTGAAAGCACCGCAATCTATTATACCGGCCTCAATCGCATGGCACGCGACCGTTTCGGGGGGCTTGTTTCGGCTGAGGTACTGCTGCATTCGGTGAACTTTGCCGAAATCGTCGCCCTTCAAAAGGCGGGCCGCTGGAATGAGGCGGGCGAGAGGCTTGCGACGATCGCCCGCAATCTCGAGACAGCCGGAGCGGATTGCGTCCTTATCTGCACCAATACCATGCATAAAGTCGCCGAACGAGTGCAAGCCGCTATCGACGTGCCGTTGATCAACATCATCGACGAGACCGCGGCCTCGCTGGCAGCGGCAGGCAGGAAGCGACCCCTCCTGCTGGCGACACGCTACACGATGGAGGATGGCTTCTATCATGCTGGGATGGAGGCCGCGGGCGTGGATGCCATGGTTCCGGATGAACCCGGTCGTGCCCGTGTCCACGACATCATTTTCAACGAGTTGTGTGCCGGCCACGTCCTCGACGCATCACGAAGCGAACTGCTTGAGATCATCGATACGGCCCGGAGTGCCGGCGCCGATAGTGTCATCCTCGGTTGCACCGAAATCTGCCTCAGTCTCGACCCCGCCAGCCTTGCCTTGCCCGGTTTCGACTCGACGGCGATCCATTGCGAGGCGGCTGCAAGTTTTGCTTTTGGACCGAACGCAGTATTGGCAACCAAACGGAGATATGCATAATCCCGACAACCAAACGGGAGAACGCATATTTATGAAAAGATTAGCAGTTTTCGCAGTAGCCGGCGCAACGTTGCTTTTGGCGGCGTCCATTGCACAGGCTGAAAAACGTTGCGGCTGGCTGGAAAATCCCACACCGGGAAACTGGTGGCTAACCGACTCCGAGATGTCCTGGACAATCATGACCCAGGGCGGCTTTGAAGCCGAGGGCATGGACCAGATCGGCGACATTTCAGCGGGAGACTATGCGGCCACCAATGGCAACTACGGCCACGCCTGCGCCTGCATGGACGTGATGACGGACCCGGATAACGGCCGTATCACCATGATTCATTCCTTCAAGCAGCTTTCGCTTGCCAAGTGCGCAAACGACAAGGCGCTTCCTGCCCCTGGCCAATAGATTTGCGCCTCCTATTCGGAGGCCGATTTGTGCAGGACCGCGATTTCAGTAATCCAGTCCTCCGGTGGCAAGCCCTCCAGCATGCTTTTCTTGAACACCGCAAGCCGGCAACCATATTGTATCCCGGCGTCAGTATGCGTTGCATCCCATTCCGCACCCGTTATGCTGCCCCACCCGGTCAGCATGGCGTGTGCATCGCGAAGGCCTGAATAGTCACCACGCCAAGTCACCGAGGTAAATGTACCTCCCGGCATCATGCCACCACGCATCGGACCGCCGCCCGGATGCAACTTGTCGGTAAAGTAGCCGAATTCAAGTTCCAACTCGCTGGATTGGGAGACGAGATTGTACCGAAGGAAGGAGTGGCCGGTTTCGGCAATCCCCTGCGCCTGCATGTACTGGCGCAATTCCGGATAGTACAGCCGAGCCTGCTTGCTGATCTGACGCTGCAGCAACCGGGCCCGGATCGCAAGATAGGGCTGCTTTTTGCGCCTCACTTTTTCAGGCAGGGTGAGCATGATAATATTCCTAGGGCAATTCAAATTCTATGTGACTGTTGATCACATTTGGAATTCATATAGGGTTAAAGCATCGACTTAAAAGTACCACCCCTAAAAAAACACAAGGAATGCACAACTTGATGTGTATACCTATTACAACACCAAAAAACACCCAAACTACAGGACCAAAACGAAACAATACAAATATGGAACACCTGCAATAAAGTGGCCGCCATCTTAAAGAATAGCTAAATTTAACTCAAATTTAACCACAAAAAATTCTGTTTCATTTCTACATATTTCAAGCATTACAAAATCAACAACCGACCAGACGACCATGAATCTTGAAAATCTCAAGATCAATTCATAGACACACTGAGAACAGCGCGACGAAGACGCGCGCAACACCAGACTGCTCTTCTCGCAGAACGGTCACCTCGGCCGAAGAGGCCGGATCAGATCATTACAATATGAGGCGGCTTAAACGCTGTCGCCAAGCGCCCGGCGATAACGTTTGACAGTCTCGGCCATGCCATATTGAAGAGCATCCGCAGTCAGCCCGTGACCGATCGACACTTCGGCCAACTTGGGGATCCGGGTGGCAAGTGCCGGCAGATTTGCAATCGTCAGGTCATGACCCGCATTGATATCGAGACCCCTTGCCATGGCGCGATCCGCAGTCGTGCCGAGCTTTTCCACCCACCGTGCCGCCGCGCCAGCATCGTCGTAGCATCCGCCATAGGGGCCGGTATAGAGCTCTATGCGGTCGGCTCCCACCTCGCGGGCGATGGTCACATCGTCTTCACTGCAATCACCATCAGCAAACAGCGACACACGCATGCCTGAGCGCTTGAGACGTGCGCAGACTTCACTGAGCCGCTCGCGGTTGGCGGCGAAATCCCAGCCGTGGTCCGATGTGGCCTGGGCGGGATCGTCGGGCACCAACGTAACCTGGTCCGGCAGGTGGCGTTCGACCAGTTCGAGGAAATCCTCGGATGGATAGCCTTCGATGTTGTACTCCCTGCCCGGAAACTCGTTCTTGACCAGCGCCTTCAGCGCCGGCACGTCGCTGAAGCGTATATGGCGCTCATCCGGACGCGGATGAATCGTCACGCCAGCCGCTCCGGCTTCCAGTGCGATCCGGCCAAATCCGACAACATCGGGCCAGGGAAGATCGCGCCGGTTGCGCAACATAGCGATTGCATTGAGATTGACAGAGAGTTTGGCGGCCATTTCTCGATCCGATGATGCAGTTAGACGAATGCATCATTTCAGTAACCGATTGAAATGACTGACGCCAGCCACATTTCTTCATAAATCGATCGCGATTATTGATCGGTATTCGCCGAAAGGCCCACGCCACTTCATGATGTATGCTTTCACGCATAAAATGGCTTACAATCTGACTATATTTCATATATAACGACGGTTGTGTCGAAATGCGCCCTTACCTTGACATTATGAAACAAGATGTTCTTAGGAAGCGGTTGATGTTTGCTGCGCAAATCGAAAGAATGCCATCGGGGAAATACCAGCACGATATGAGGCTGACCGCGTGCATTGCAATGCCGGTCGCTCAATAAGCGGTAACCTGAAAACGGTGAGAACCGTCTGCCTGATCGAAAACGGGGGCACGGCTACATGCATGGAATCTTGGATCAACACATACCAGAAGTTGAAACAGACAACGAAGACCGCGGCTCGCATCTTCCGTCCATTCCACTCCCTTCAAAGTTGCCGAACAAGCCAATCGCCATCGCCGACATGGCCAACATGTTTGGCGTGACGCACCGCACCCTTCATTTCTACGAGGAAAAAAGACTATTGAGGCCAAAGAGGCTGGGGGCAATGCGCGTCTATGAACCTCGCCAAGTGCAGATCATGGCCACCATCAATCTCTGTCGAGAAATCGGCATGCCGGTTGCCCAGATCCAGGAACTCCTTGCCGAACTGGCCGATACCGCGACCCAGTCCGAATGCGACCGCGTATTCCATGCCGCTCTGGAGAGCCGCAAGAAGGAACTGATCGCGGATGAATCCCTGATCCGCCGACAGATGCAGCAAATCAACGAAATCCTTGATGACGACCGCGCCGCCTCACGTGAGGGAAACGACTACCGTCAGTCCGGCGCACCATTCCTGTCGGATTTCGAATTTCACTGCCTCAAGCTGATGGCCGAAGGCAATACGCCCGCGCGCATCGCTCACACCACCAACAAGCCATTGGAAGACATCCTGACGATCGAGGCGACCATCATTCGTAAATTCGGCTCATCCAACCGCTTTCAGACCGTTGCCAAGGCTGTGCTGCTCGGAATGATCGGCGACTGAAGGATCACCGCACGATCGTCAGCGTCTCCGCCGCGCGCGTTACCGCCGTGTAGAGCCAGCGTTCCCGGGTTTCGCGGAATGCCCAGGCCTCATCGAACAGCACCACATTGTTCCACTGCGAGCCCTGCGCCTTGTGCACTGTCAGCGCATAGCCATAGTCGAACTCGTCATAGCGCTTGCGCATGTTCCAGGGGATCTCGCCGTCGACTTCCTCGAAAGCGGCCTTCAACAGCTTGATCTTGGCCGCGCCGCGATCCATGTCGTCGTCTTCCGGCCGGATCAGCAGGTTGATGCCGGGCTTCGTCGTTTCCTTGGAGGATGACATCACCTGCCAGAGCGAGCCGTTGAGCAACCCCTTCACCTGGTCGTTCCTGAGGCAGACGAGCTTGTCGCCGGCCGCCGGATAGGCTGACGGAAAGCCCTTGAGCTCGCGAAGCCGCTGATTGTAGCGCTTGCGCGTCTTGTTGGTTCCCACCAGCACCTGATCGGCTTCGAGCACCAGATCCTGCGTCACATCGTGGCGCGAGATCACCTTGGCGGCGCCGTAGTCGCCGGGCAGAATCTCCCTGCCTTCGCGCACCTGCATCGCCAGTTGGATGATCGGGTTGTCGCGTGCTTGCCTGTGGATTTCCGAAAGCAGGAAATCAGGCTCCTGCTCCGTGAAAAAACCACCGCCGGAGACCGGCGGCAACTGGCCCGGGTCGCCCAGCACCAGCACCTTGGTGCCGAAGCTGAGCAGGTCCCTGCCGAGCGCCTCGTCGACCATCGAGCATTCGTCGATGACAATCAGCGGCGCCTTGGCGACGGGGCTTTGACGATTGATGGAAAACATCGGCGCGATGTTTGTCTTGCCAGTGATTTCGTCGGCGACCTCTTCCTCGCCACGCGGACGATAGATCAGCGAGTGAATGGTCTTGGCATTGGACGCACCGCGCGAACGCAACACCTGTGCGGCCTTGCCGGTGAAGGCGGCAAACAGCACCTCGCCGTCGACATGCTCGGCAAAGTACTTTGCGAGCGTCGTCTTGCCGGTGCCGGCATAGCCGAACAGCCGGAAAACCTGGCTGTGGCCATCCTTCAGCCAGCGCGAAACGGCTTTGAGAGCCTCATCCTGTTGGGTCGAAAATTGCATAAGGCGACTTGGCAGGATTCGCAGTCGATAAGCAAGATGTTCTTGCCACGTTCCACCAGCGATGCGGCATTGTCAGCGGTACTGCGAAAGCCGGAAGTGCACGTCTCACGTCGAATGCGGGTCCAGCACGCAGAACACGGACACCTTGTTGCCCACAGGATCCCTGAGATAGGCGACATAGAAATCTTCTGAGTAATAGGCGCGGGTCCCGGGCGGCCCCTCGTCGGTGCCGCCAGCCGCGATGCCGGCTGCGTGCAATCTTTGCACGGTTTCGGGATCTGCGGCCCGGAATGCCGGCATCATGCCGTTGCCCGCTGTCGCCACCTTGCCGTCGAAGGGTTTCTGGATCCAGACCGTTCCCGGACCGTTGTCCTTGTCAGCGACGCCCCGGAGAGAGAAGCGGGCCGAGCCTTCTATTTCATGGCGTTCATAACCGAGTGGAACAAGCACAGCCTCGTAGAACTGTCCCGAGACAACGGGATCATTTGCACCAATGCTTATATTGCTTAGCATTGCACTCTCCCTTTACCTGCAAAAGCGATAACAGCATAAGGAAAGCAGCGAAAAAGCCAAGCAGGGGCACTGGCGAAAATGAACCGACCTGAAGAAACTGACTCAAGCCTCGGATTGGAATCGACTTCTCGCCGGACAGGATGTGGTCGTCAATTGCGCCGGCTGATGCTGAACAAGCCGGACATCGCCCTATTTTAGCATCGGCCAGAGCGACAGAACCAGCAGAACGGCCATCGTGATGTTGAAGCGCTTCAGGCGCACCGGATGCGACAGCCAATCGCGCAGCAGGGCGCCGAAGCCGGCCCAGCCACCCTGGCACGGCAGTGCAAGCAGAAGGAAGGCAAATGTGACGAGCAGAATCGAGCCAATGGGGTCTTCGGCATTCGCATAAGCCGCCATCGAAGAAACGGCCATCACCCAGGCCTTTGGGTTCACCCATTGAAACAGGGCAGCAGCCCAAAACCCCATCGGCGCCGATGTCTCCCCGCCCTCGCCCAGCGTCCGTGACGTGCCGATTGACCAGGCGATATAAAGAAGGTAGGCGCCGCCGGCGATCTTCAACAAGAGATAGGCGATCGGCACGGCGTGCAACAGCGCCCCCAGACCGAAGCCGCATGCGACCAGAAGGCTTGCAAAGCCAAGCTCTATGCCGAGCATATGCGGAACCGTCCGTCGAAGCCCGAAATTGACCCCGGAAGCCAGCAACATCATGTTGTTCGGACCGGGCGTGATCGAGGTTGTAAACGCAAACAGTAGCAGCGAAAGGAATATTTCGGGTGACATGGGCTTCTCCGGTTAGGTCAATAATACTGACCTAACTCCCCGCGTCCAATGAATAACATTGGAGGGCATCGCACGGAAATTGATTGAAGACCGTTTGACGCCGAACCGACAGGGAATATGCTCAGGCGAACAAGCAACAGGTGAGCACGCATGGACAACGACCCGATCCCGACGATTACTTTTCCCGATGGCACGGAAGTGCCGGCGCTCGGCCAAGGCACATGGAACATGGGCGAGAATGCCAGTCAGGCAAAGGCGGAAATCGACAGCATTCAGGCAGGCATCGACCTCGGCATGACCCTGATCGATACCGCCGAAATGTATGCCGAAGGCGGCGCCGAGATGATTGTGGGTCAGGCGATCAAGGGCCGGCGCGACGGGCTTTTCATCGTCAGCAAGGTCTATCCGTGGAATGCCAGCCACAGGGGCACGATCGATGCCTGCGAGCGCAGCCTTGTGCGCATGGGCATAGAGCGTATCGATCTCTATCTACTCCATTGGCGCGGCGACCACCCGCTGGCCGAGACGGTCCAGGCGTTCGAGACGCTGAAAGCCGACGGCAAGATCGGCGCCTGGGGAGTCTCCAATTTCGACACCGACGACATGGAAGAACTCCTGACTGTCCCGGGCGGCAAGAATGTTGCCGCCAATCAGGTGCTCTACAATCTTTCCCGACGCGGCCCGGAATTCGACCTGCTGCCCTGGTGCCAGGACCGCAACATTCCGCTGATGGCCTATTCGCCGATCGAACAGGGGCGCATCCTGCGTCATCCCGAACTGATCCGCATCGCCAAGGCCTATCAGGCGACGCCGGCGCAACTGGCGCTCGCCTTCCTGCTGGAACGCGACGGCGTCATCCCCATCCCCAAGACATCCAGCCGCCAACGGGTCGCAGAAAACCGGGATTGCGTCTCGCTGGATGTCAGCGACGAGGACTGGGCCGTGCTGGATGCAGCCTTCCCGCCGCCGGCGCGAAAGGTGCCGCTGGAAATGAATTGAATCAGCACAAGGGCCGGCAGCTTCTCTACGTGTGTTCCCACGGGTTTGCTGCCGCTCCCGCCGACTACCAGGGCTTACTATCTTGGATTGTTTCGTTAATCGGCGATTAACCATGTTTGAATAGCTTCCCCTGCAGGTAACCTACGTGCAGCCTCCGGGGGAAAAATGGAAATCGATTTCAAGGTCAAAGTCACAAACAAGCTTGGCGAGAGCAAGGAAATCACCCTCAAGCTGGACGATACCAATGCGAATGAAAATCATATCCTTTCTTTCCTGAGAGCGGGCCACTCCTACGAACCGGATGTCACGAAGATCGTACAGAAGATCCTCGAACCCGGCGACGTGTTCATCGATGTCGGTGCCAATGTCGGCTACTTCACGCTGCTTGCATCGACGCTCGTCGGACCAGAGGGGAAAGTCTATGCCTTCGAACCGGATCCGAAAAACATCGAACGGATCACGCTTCACTGCGCCAATAACGGATATGACAATGTCGAGATCATCTCGAGGCCGGCGTCGCATTGCGTGGAGGACGTCAACTTCTACTTCAACAAGAGCAGTTCGGGTGGCAATGCGCTGTGGAACCCCGGTGAATTCTTTGGCGATCCAGAATTCAATGACGGCTATTCGGTAATGAAATCCACGACGCTGTCGAACGAGTTCACGAGCCTCGGCCTCGACAAGGTCAAGATGGTCAAGATCGATACCGAAGGCGCCGAGCACGCCATTCTGCGAGGAGCATATGACTGGCTGAAAAATCAGTCGATTCCGTTCATCATCGCGGAACTGAACACGTTTGGCCTCAAAAAGCTCGATTCATCCACCGAACAGTTGATCGACTACATGTATACGCAGGGCTATCTGGCATTCCTGCTGTACTTTGACGGCCGTTCACCGCAGTTCATCTGCCCGGGCGTCGACATCCACACTGCCGTCATCTCCAATATCCTTTTCACCACACCGGCCGGATTCTCCAAGATCTGGCCTGTCGTTCAGCACAATCCCGGCGTCGAGATTGACAAGGACACCGGCAAAATGCGCATTGCCGCCTGAGCACAGCGCAGCCCATTCAAAGCGGCGCCACACGAGACCGAAGGGCGCCGCAAATCGTTTCCCGGCAAGCCCCAATCGAGGTAAGCATATCGCCGAAAACCACGCCCTCTGTGCCTACGCCTGATCGACAAGGCTGGGCACTTCCGGGTGCCGCCGGCGGCGCGAAAGGTGCCGTTGGATATGATCTGAGTTTTTTCGGAATCGACGGAATAAATCGCCTGCCTCATGTTTCCCATGAACGGTCGCGCAAATCGTGCGGCGTCACACCAGGGAGACCACCATGCGTATCCGAACACTCGTTCCCCTCATGCTGCTCGCAAGCGCGTCCTTCGCCTTTGCGGGTCCGGCAGTGAAGATCGTCAAGACCGAGAAAGGCGAAGTGATTGCCGGAGCCTCAGGCATGACCCTCTATACCTTCAAGAAGGACAAGAAGGGCGTGTCCAATTGTAACGGCGACTGCGCCAAGGCCTGGCTGCCACTCATGGCCAAGGCCGGCGACAAAGATGACGACGACTATTCGATCATCAAGCGCAAGGACGGAACGATGCAGTGGGCTTACTATGGCAAGCCGCTCTACTACTGGATAAAGGACAAGAAGGAGGGCGACGTGACCGGTGACGGCTTCAAAGGTGTCTGGAATGCCGCAAGGCCCGAGTAAACCGCATTTTCGGGCGGGGCGCGCTGATGTGCCCTCGCCCGGCAGCCTCGAGGGCGGGCTGCTTGCCCTGCTGCCCGACCTGCGCCGCTATTCGCGCAGCCTGACCCGGTCCGATGCCGATGGCGAAGACCTGCTGCAGGACGCCGTGGAGCGCGTGCTCTCCAGCCGCGCCGCATGGTCCGGCATCAATCTGCGCGGCTGGGCTCTGACCATTATGACCAATCTCTATCGCAACGGCACGCGCCGCATTAGGCGCTTTCCCGAGGTTGAGATTGCGGAGGCGGAAGACATCGCGACGCCCGATATGACGGGCGACCCTCTCGAGCGCGCCCGACTGGCTCGCGCGCTCGAAGCGCTGAGCCCTGACCATCGCGCCGTGTTGATGCTGGTGGTGATCGAGGGTTATGCCTATGCCGAGGTGGCGGCAATGCTGAAAGTGCCTGTAGGCACGATCATGTCGCGACTCGCCCGGGCCCGAGAACATCTGGGCAAACGTCTCGCTGAAGACAACATCGTACCGATCCGGAGATCCGAATGAGCGACGCGGACAGACCAGTCACCGCCGAAATGCTGCACGCCTATGTCGATGGACAATTGCCCGACGGCGATATCGCACGTGTCGAACAGTGGCTGGCGGATCATCCCGACGATCAGGCCCGGCTATTGGAGTGGCAAGCACAGAACAATAGCATCAAGAGCATGTTCGCACCGTATCAGCGTGCATTGGCCAACGACGCCACACTGCTGAAAACGCCGGAGGCGGCACCCACCCGCCGGTGGTCGACCAGCGTGGCACTCGCAGCCGCAAGTATCTGCCTGTTTGCCGCCGGTGCCCTGACCGGCTATCTTGCGGCGCCTTCCCGAGAACTCCCTGTTCACGAGGCATCCGTACGCGACGAGGCCAGTTCGGCATTCCTGATCTACGCGAGCGAGGTGCGCCATCCGGTCGAAGTGCGTGCCGACGACAAGGACCATCTCGTTGCATGGTTGGGCAAAAAGCTCGGTCACAAGCTTTCGGCTCCGGATCTTTCCGGGCTGGGTTTCAGCCTGGTCGGGGGCCGGCTGGTTCCTGCCAACGGCAAGGCAGGCGCGCTTCTGATGTATGAGGAAGCCAGCGGCAAGCGGCTGACGGTGCTGATCGGCCAGAGCCAGGAAAATGCCGTCACCAGCTTCCGCTTCGCTGCCAACGGCCCTGTCGAAACCTTCTACTGGATCGACGACAAGCTTTCCTATGCCGTCACGGGAGAAATCCCTCGCGACCTGCTCAGGCGTGTTGCCGACACCTGTTACCAGCAGTTCGATACGTGACGGGCCGCATCACCTTAATCTCCACCCAGCTTATCCGGGCACGAGAGCATAAAGACGGCGCTTGCGCGCCGCCTTTCACAATCACATCCCCTGCGGGCCGCGGTTCATCGCCGCGATGCCGGTGCGGCACACCTCGATGAGGCCGAGCGGCTGCATGATGGCGATGAACTGGTCGATCTTGGAGGATTTGCCGGTGATCTCGAACACGAAGTGGCTCACCGTCGCATCGATCACCTTAGCATGAAACGCCTCGGCAAGGCGCAGCGCCTCGACGCGATGTTCGCCGTTGCCGGCAACCTTGATGAGCCCCAGTTCCCGTTCGATCGGTCGCTCCTGGCCAAGATCACGGGCCCGCACGGTCAGGTCGACGACCCGATGCACCGGTACGATGCGCTCGAGCTGCGACTTGATCTGTTCGAGCACATGCGGCGTGCCGCGCGTCACCACGGTGATGCGCGACAGGTGTGAGGCGTGTTCCGTTTCGGAAACGGTCAGGCTTTCGATGTTGTAGCCGCGCCCCGAAAACAGCCCGATCACCCGGGCGAGCACGCCCGGCTCGTTGTCGACAAGCACCGAAAGCGTGTGGCTTTCAGCTAGCGCCGTGTCCTTGGAGATGAAGTAGGCCGAACCGGTCGGCTGAAGGTGTGTGGTCATAGTCTCTCGCTCCCGAAAACTTAAACTAGCTGGCGGCCCTTGGCGTCGATCGCATTGGCGACCGCATCGTCGGTGGCCTCATCCGGCAGCAGCATCTCGTTGTGTGCCTTGCCCGACGGAATCATCGGGAAGCAGTTGGCGAGATTGGCAACACGGCAGTCGAACAGCACCGGCTTGTCGACGTCGATCATTTCCTGGATCGCCGCGTCGAGTTCACCCGGCTTTTCGCAACGGATGCCGTGTGCGCCGAAGGCTTCCGCCATCTTGACGAAATCCGGCATCGCTTCGGTATAGGAATTGGACAGGCGATTGCCATGCAGCAGCTGCTGCCACTGGCGGACCATGCCCATGTACTGGTTGTTGAGGATGAAGATCTTGATCGGCGCATTGTACTGCACCGCCGCCGACATTTCCTGCATGGTCATCTGCACCGACGCATCACCGGCGATGTCGATGACCAGGCTGTTCGGGTGGGCGATCTGCGCACCCAGTGCAGCCGGCAGGCCGTAGCCCATCGTCCCCAGGCCACCCGACGTCATCCAGCGGTTCGGTTCCTCGAAATGATAGAACTGCGCCGCCCACATCTGGTGCTGGCCGACTTCGGTGGTGATGTAGGTATCGCGATCCTTGGTCAGCGCATAGAGCCGTTCGATGGCATATTGCGGCATGATCACGTCGTTGTTCATGGTGTAGGCCAGCGAATTGCGGCTACGCCAGCGATCGATCTGCGCCATCCACTCCTTCATGCGCCCTTTGTCGGCGGTCTTTGCACTGACCCGCCAGATGCGCAGCATGTCTTCCAGAACAGACGCGGTGTCGCCAATGATCTTGACGTCAGCAGGAACGTTCTTGTTGATCGACGACGGATCGATGTCGATGTGGATCTTCTTGGAGTTCGGCGAGAACGCGTTCAGGCGGCCGGTGATACGGTCGTCGAACCGGGCGCCGACACAAAGCATGACGTCGCAGTCGTGCATGGCCATGTTGGCTTCGTAGGTACCATGCATGCCGAGCATGCCGAGCCAGGCCGGACCGGAAGCCGGATAGGCGCCAAGGCCCATCAGGGTCGAAGTGATCGGAAATCCTGTCAGTTCGACCAGTTCGCGCAGCAGCTTTGAGGCGGTCGGGCCGGAATTGACGACACCGCCACCCGAGTAGATGACGCCCTTCTTCGCGCCGGCCATCAGGGCGACGGCCTTTTCGATTTCAGCCAGATCGCCCTGGATCTTCGGCTGATAATGCGCAGCAGTTGGGACCGCAGAAGGCGGCTGGTAGGTGCCGGTGGCAAACTGCACATCCTTGGGGATGTCGACGAGAACAGGACCGGGGCGGCCGGATTGGGCAACGCGGAAAGCCTCGTGCAGGATCTTGGCGAGATCGTTGACGTCCTTGACCAGCCAATTGTGCTTGGTGCAGGGGCGCGTGATGCCGACAGTATCGCATTCCTGGAATGCGTCGGAGCCAATCAGCGACGACGGAACCTGGCCGCTGATGCAGACGAGCGGGATGGAGTCCATCAGCGCATCCTGCAGCGGGGTGACCGCATTGGTCGCGCCAGGACCGGAGGTGACCAGCAATACGCCGACCTTGCCGGTCGACCTCGCATAGCCTTCGGCGGCATGTCCCGCGCCCTGTTCATGGCGAACGAGGATATGCTGGACTTCTTCCTGCTGGAAGATCTCGTCGTAGATCGGCAGCACCGCGCCGCCCGGATAGCCGAATATGTGTTCGACGCCATTATCCTTCAGCGCTCGCAGAACGATTTCCGCTCCAGTCATCCGCATATCATCTGTGCCCGTCATGTCTCAATTTCCTTCCCTTCGTTATCCGCGCGATAGCAAGTTTTCAGGCATAAAAAAAGGCCCCCGGAGGAGCCTCGATTTGCGCATGGGTGGCTTTCGCCGGATGGTTACACCATCCTGCCCATACGCCTACCCACCACAAGAATGTTTGCGATCGTGTTCATGGCGCTTTGCATAACGGGATTTTTTTTCATCGTCAATGGCCGCGAGCCGGTAAAATTGCCCGAGAAATGCCGGGAAGCCGTCATTTGCGGCGTGTCATTTCGGGACAGGCGTCCCGAAACAGGATTTTAACCCGCAAGCGCTAATATGCATTTCCTAACATAAGTGGAGCCAGCAATTGTACAGCAAGGATCTGCAGAATTCTCCCAGTGCTGGCATTCAGGAAAGGCGCGCTTGGGATCAACCTGAAGACCGCTCGTTAGGCCACATCGTTGCCTGCGACGGCGGCAAGGCTACGATTTCCGCCAAGGTCGACGCCGGCGAAAGCGATGATCTCGCCGGCTGGGCGGTCGGTCGCCTTGTAACGATCGCAGTCGGTGCCAACCGCGTGGTGGCGCTCACCCGCTCGATGCACACCACCAGTGCCCTTTGGATAGAAGAAGCGCCGAACGCTTTCCATGTCGAACTGGAACTGATGGGCGAAGTCCGGCGGCAGCCCGATGGCAGCGAGCGCTTTTCGACCGGCATCAGCACCTATCCTTATCTCGGCGCGCATGCACATCATATTCGCTCATCCGATCTCGTCCGCATTTATGACCACGGCAAATCCGACGTCTCCATCATCGGCCATCTGAGCCAGGACGAAAATGCCGACGCGGCAGTCCACATGTCCTCGATGCTGTCGAAACATTTCGCTATCGTCGGCAGTACCGGTTCGGGTAAATCGACGGCGGTGACGTTGTTGCTGCGCGAGGCGATTGCCTCCGATCCAAAATTGCGTGTGCTGATCCTCGACCCGCATAACGAATTCGCCGCTGCATTCCCTGAAAGCGCTGTCGTTATCGACACCCACAATCTCGATTTGCCGTTCTGGTTGTTCAGACTGGAGGAATTCACCGAAGTGCTGTTCCGGGGTCGTCCTGCGGTACCGGACGAACTCGATGCGCTACGCGACCTCATCCCCGAAGCCAAGAAAGCCTTTCGCGGCGAACAGGCGGGAAGCCGACGACACGGCGAGCGCAACGGGCTGACTGCCGATACGCCGGTCCCCTATCGCATCGCCGACCTGATCGCATTGATCGACGAACGCATCGGCAAGCTCGATGGCCGCAACGAGAAGCCGTATCTGCGCGCGCTGAAGCTCCGGCTGATGGCAGCGCTCAATGATCCACGCTACCGCTTCATGTTCTCTTCGAACACGATCAGCGACACGATCAACGAGACCATCGCGTTCATATTCCGCATCCCCGGCGGAGGCCGCCCCATCAGCACATTCCAGCTCGCGGGCATTCCCTCCGAGGTGGTCAACTCGGTTGCCTCGGTCCTCTGCCGGATGGCATTCGAAATCGCCTTGTGGAGCAAGGGAGCGGTTCGCATCCTCGTCGTATGCGAAGAGGCACATCGTTATGTGCCGTCAGATCCTTCTCTCGGCTTTGTTCCGACTCGCCAGGCAATCGCCCGGATCGCCAAGGAAGGCCGCAAATACGGCGCCTCACTGGGGATTATCACCCAGCGCCCCGGCGAACTCGACCAGACCATATTGTCGCAATGTTCAACGATTTTTGCCTTGCGCCTGTCCAACGATCGCGACCAGGAAATCATTGCCAAGGCCCTGCCGAGTTCGTCCACATCGGCGCTGACCTTCATTTCATCGCTGGCAAATGGCGAGGCGATTGCATTCGGTGAAGCCGTGCCGGTTCCGATGCGGCTAAAATTCAACCGGGTTCAGCAGAAATTCCTGCCGACCGCCAACGGTACAGAGGTGGCCGAGAGCACCGACGACCCCAACACCATCAGCCTGACGACGATTGTCGATCGGATGCGGACCAGCGGCGGCCCCGATATTTCGGACTTCCAGTCTCGCGTTTCCGCTTCGGAAGCTTCGGTGTTCGATGCGGTCGCCGTAACGCGCCCGGAGACCACTACCGAGAGTTTCGAGCCTCCCCGGCGCAGCATGCCTGAGGCTGCAGACACAAATCTGGAGCCGTATAACCCCAACATGCTGCCGGGATCCATGCGTGTTGCTGACCCATCGGCGTCTCGGCCGGATTCACGCATTGATCGCTACGATTCGCTGCTTCGAGGCGATGAACGGCAAGGCGCCTGCGGATCGAGCGGTTTGCGCAATACGCTGCTGAAACGTCCCCACGATAGTTTTTTCAAGAAGTGATGGCGCCGGCCAGTGCCGGGGAAATCTCTGCCAGGCCTATTGTCGGCGCGTCCAGCTGTCGTCCATCTGGTTGCGAAACCAGGTCATCTGCCGCTTGGCGTATTGCCGGGTGGCGGCGGATGCCCTTTCGATCACCTCTGCCCGAGACATCGTCCCCGCGAGCAGCGCGGCGATCTGTGGCACGCCAATCGCCTTCATCACAGGCATGGCGGGATCGAGCGCGAGTGCTAGAAGCGCCTCAACCTCCTCGATGGCCCCGTTGTCCAGCATGCTGGCAAAGCGTCTGTTGATCCGGTCATGCAATACGGCGCGTTCCGGTTCGACGATCAGCTTCAGCGCCCCCTCGGGATCGATGACCGCCCTGCCCGCCTCCGCCTGAAAATCCGCGATCGACTTGCCGCTCACCTCAAAGACCTCCAGCGCCCGGACGATCCGCTGGCCGTCCGAGACGCTGAGCATGCCGGCCGCCTTCGGGTCCAGCGCCAGCAATCGCCTGTGCAGGGCTGCTGGCCCCTCCTCCACGAGAAGCCCCCGCCACTTATCACGAACAGCCGGGGAAATCTCCGGCATGTCAGACAGGCCGCCCGTCAGAGCCTTGAAATAGAGGCCCGTCCCGCCAACGAAGACGGGAATCCGCCCTCTTGCCCGGATATCGCCAGCCACGCCTTCGGCCGAGCGCAGCCACTCTCCTGACGAATATTTGGCCGACGCGGGAACCGTGCCATAGAGATGATGTGGGATCCCTGCCATCTCCGAGACGCGCGGTCGCGCGGTCAACACGTCCAGCGTGTCGTAAATCTGCATGCTGTCGGCGTTCACAACTTCGCCGCCATGCAGTTTGGCCAGTTCCACCGCCAGAGCGGACTTGCCGCTGGCCGTCGGCCCGGTTATCAGGATCGCATCCATTCCATTACCTGAGGAAGTCTTCATGGCCCTCGTTGCCACGCTTATAGCCAATCCGTCAAATCCCATCCTCACTTCGGAGCTTGCAGAGCGAGCGGAAGCCGCCGCCAATGCATCCGGCCTTTACTGGCTGGCGGACAACATCGCCTGCGACATCGCGCTTCGGGACGGGACCAATGCAACAGCGGCCGAAGCCACGCTGAGGAATGCCATCGGCGACCTGGCCATCGATGTGGTCGTGCAGGAAGCCGAGCTCCGTCGCAAGAAGCTGCTGATCGCCGACATGGATTCGACCATGATCGGGCAGGAGTGCATCGACGAACTGGCTGCGGAAGTCGGCCTGAAGGAAAAGGTCTCGGACATCACCGCGCGCGCTATGAACGGCGAAATCGCATTCGAACCCGCGCTTCGCGAACGCGTGGCTTTGCTCAAGGGCCTGTCGCTTTCCGTCGTGGATGAAGTGATCGCCAAGCGCATTACGCTAACTCCGGGAGGGATCGAACTCGTCCGAACCATGAAGGCCAGGGGCTACTTCACCGCACTGGTATCGGGTGGTTTCACCGTCTTCACCGGTCCGATCGCAGCAACGATCGGCTTCGACGTCAACCGCGCCAATGTCCTGCTCGAAGAAGGCGGCAAGCTGACCGGCAAAGTCGCCGAACCCATCCTCGGCAAACAGGCAAAGGTCGATTCGCTCGTCGCATTCTCGGAAATGCTCGAGATCACGCCGGCTGATGCGATCGCGGTGGGCGACGGCGCCAACGACCTCGGTATGCTGCAGCTCGCTGGATCCGGAGTGGCGCTGCATGCAAAGCCCGCGGTAGCGGCCGCGTCGCGCATGCGTATCGACCACGGCGACCTGACCGCCCTGCTCTACATACAGGGATACCGCAAGTCGGATTTCGTCACGGGATAACCGGCGAAAACAATTCTGGGTGGATGGCGCGCCCTGTCGTTCGACGTCACCATGGAACAACGAACAGGCGAGTCGGTGAAAATCGGCCGCCAAAACGTTATTCCACGAAGAATGAAGTTCGAACGATTTGCCCATGATAAGCCTATTTCACATCGCCGCGCTCGCGGTCGGCCTCGGCACGGGCACTGTTAGTGATGTTGCCGTTGCCGAGAGCCAGCCAAGCGATGTGGCGACGCGTTGCGACGTTCTCGCCGCCGATCCCGCAGATACGACACGCCCCGAGCACGTTGCCGGGGTCGATATCCATTTGATCAACAGCGGCGAAGCTATCGCTGCGTGCGAAGCTGCCGTTGCGGTAAGCCCCGGCGACGCCAGGCTGCAGTTCCAGCTCGGTCGGGCATTTGAAAGTGCCGGGCAATATGCGCGCGCGCTGACCTGGTACCTGAAGGCGGCGGACGAAAGCCAGGCGCGAGCGATTTCAAGCGTCGGCACATTTTACGAAGACGGAAATGCCGTTCCGCAGGACCTCGACGCAGCGGCGCATTGGTATGAACGTGCCGCATCGCTCGGAGACCGCACGGCAATGTACAATCGCGGTCTTCTCTATGACGAAGGCGACGGCCACTCGATCGATTATGCAAAGGCAATGGAGTGGTATCGCAAGGCCGCCGCGCTCGGAGATCCCGACGCGATGAACAATATCGGCATACTCTATGAAAACGGTCAGGGCGTGAATGCCGACATCGTTGAAGCTTTCCGCTGGTACTCGAAAGGCGCCAGTGCTGGCAGTCCGGTGGCAATCAACAATGTCGCCATCATGTACGACGATGGAACCGGCGGCGTTCAGGCGGATCCGGAAAAAGCGTTCGAACTGCATTTGAATGCCGCCGAACTCGGCAACTCCGACGGCATGTACGACACAGGCGTCATGTATGAAAACGGCAAGGGCGTTCCGCGCAACTATGCCGAAGCCGTTCGCTGGTATCAGGCTGCTGCGGAGCAGGATCACGCGGAAGCCACCAACAGCCTCGGCCTCATGTACCAGCGTGGCTTGGGCGTCGAGAAGAACTATCGGAAAGCACTGGAACTCTTCCGCCGCGCCGACGAATTAGGGGCTCCGGATGCCGCCTTCAATCTGGGCACCATGTATCAGCTGGGGTATGGCGTAAAGCAGGACTATGCGCAGGCGATGAACCTGTTTCGCCTTTCCGCCAGCGAAAATCTGCCGGCTGCGATGAACAGCCTTGGCAATCTCTATCAGCATGGCCTGGGCACGCCGCCGGATATACAGCAGGCCATAGACTGGTATCGAAAGGCTGCAGACGGTGACAACGCAGAGGCTGCGCTGAACCTAGGCGCCATCTATCGGCAGGGACTGGGCGTCATGAAGGACGAGCGCGCCGCGTTTGACTGGTACGCCAAGGCGTCGGACCTGGGAAACCCGGCCGGCGATGTCGGTATGGCCGAGCTCTATGACCATGGCCAGACAATTCAGCGCGACACCGGCGAAGCCGTGGACCGGATGCTGAAGGCGTTGGCAACGGGTGAACCCGCAGCCTTGGACGCACTCTTCAACCGTTGGGCCAGTTGGTCGGAGGATTTCCGATCCCGGCTCCAGGACCGGTTGAAGGCGAAAGGCCTGCTCAAGGGCGACAAGTCCGACGCCATGACGCCCGCATTGGAGAGCGTGCTCAAGTCGCTGCTGGACCAGAATACACCCTAGGCCTATGCGGCAGGCGGACTTGGAGGTGCATGTGCGGCGATCACAGCCAGAGCTGCATCGTTACGCCCGCACGCTCGCCACCATGATCCCGGCCAGGGGTTGCAGCGCAAGGCTTCAATCCCGATCCGGCGCTCCCAGAGGGAAGTTCGGCCGGAACCACCGCGCCTCGTCCACCGCCCGGGCGAAGGACGGGCGGGCAAGCAACCGCGCACGGTAGGCGCGCAACGCGGGAAACGCCTCCGAAATCTGGTGCGTCCAATCGGCGTAGAATAGTGAGGGCGCGGCCGCGCAGTCCGCCAGCGTGAAGCCCACACCTGCAGCCCAGGTCCTGCCGGCAAGATGTCCTTCAAGCCAAGCATAGGCGCGTTCCAGCAATTCCTTGGAAAGCGCAAGTCCCTCTTGGCGCTTTACCGGGTCACCGGTCAACGCTCCGCCTACTGCGTGCTGTACCACGTTCATGACGTGTAGATCGAAAAAGCGGTCGAGAAAACGCACGTCCAATGCCACCGTCGGGTCCGTTGGGAGGAGACGCACGGGCCCTGGATGTACGAGATGCAGGTACTCGATGATGATGCTGGACTCGGCGACGTCGCGCTCGCCATCCGACAGCAGCGGAAATTTACGCAGCGGCCAATGCCGCAGCCACTCGGCCGAGTGCTCAGGCGTGTCCGGGCCGATGCAGCGAAATTCAAAGGGCGTGTCGTTCTCATAAAGCGCTATCAACACTTTCTGCGTGTACGACGAGAAGGGATGACCGTAAAGCGCAAGTGACATCGTGGAGCCTCCCGAGAAAACCGATTGCATTTCGCAAGTGGATTGCTCGTATCTCAACCAGTTGCATGCTGCAAGCAGTAATTCGCGCCGAGCTTCTGGAAATTGGCAATAACTTCAGGCCGCCTGCGAGACGGCACTAGGCTGACCGGTCATGAAATCAGCCCCACCGCAATCATTTGCGTTTCCAGATCAGCGCCGAACTGACGGCGTAATTGAACACCGCACCGATGATCGCGCCGGCAAGGCCGGCGACCCAGGCAGTCGCATGGTAGGAGTAGATCCAGCTCGCCACGCCGACATTGCCGATGGAACCGATCGAGCAGGCAAGATAGAACATCATGAGCCCGCCGACGAACCGCCAACCCGACAGGCGGGCGTCGCGATAGGTCAGCTGATTGTTGAGGATAAAGTTCCAGGTCATGGCGGCAATCACGGCGGTCAGTTGCGACCATTCGAAACTGAGGCGAAGGGTCGAGAGCGCATAGCCTAGCACCAGCAGATGCACGCCGACGCCTGAAAGGCCCACCGCGCCGAACATGAGGAAGCGGACGGGCAACACACCGCCAAGCAATTTCGAGAACAGCAGCCCCAGATAGTCGATGGTCACACGCGCATCGAGCTTGCTCTCGCCACTGCGTCTTTCGCGAAAGCGGTAGGCAAGCTCCATGATCTTGAGCGATTTTCCCGTAGTCCAGAGAATATCCAGAAGCAATTTGTAGCCTTCCTTGGCCAGCGCCTCTGCATGTTCCTCGATTGCTTCGCGGCGGATCATGAAGAAGCCGGACATGGGATCCGACACCTGCGTACCCGTCAAAATCCGAGCCATGCCCGTCGCCAGTCCACTGCCCCACCGGCGCAAGCCGGAAAAACCCTGTTCGGCAGACCCGCCGGCGACGTAGCGGCTCGCGACGACCAGATCCGCGCCCCCGTGGATTGCCTGTAGCATCTGCGGCAACAGCGTTTCGTCATGCTGGAGATCGGCGTCCATAACGGCGACGACGGGGGCGGATGAAGACAGGATACCTTCGATGCAGGCACCGGACAGACCCCGCCGCCCCACCCGGCGGATACACCGGATATGAGGATCGGTCGACGCAATCGATTTTGCCAGCGCCGAAGTTCCGTCCGGACTGTCGTCGTCGACAAAGACAACCTCCCAATCAATGCCGGCGAGGATCGAGGTAAGCCGCCTGACCAGTTCAGCGATGTTGTCTCGCTCGGCGTAGGTGGGAACGACGACCGTTAACTCCGCGACAGGTCCGTGAATGGACGGTGGCCATGAAACTGCTCGTGCAGCTTGCACACCGGAAGCCGTTTTATCCGGCGCGGAGGTACTGCGACTGCCCGATATCCTGCTTCGACTGCCGATCTGCACCATGGTTTGCTGACCGCCATCCCATAAAAGCGATTGGCTCACTCGAAGAGATCGACCCTTGCGAGCGAGTTTCCATAATACCGCACGAATGTCCTGGCTGCTGCGATTCTCGACCTTACAATGCTCTTCGGGTCATAAAGTTGCACCGAAACCTGGACCAGCCAAACGCGCCCATGTGTGCTGAGCGCGCGGTCCACGATCTCGCCATCAGCCTCGATCAGTTTCGGAGCGCCAAAATTACTGCCATAGACTCTGGGCAGGTTGCGTTGGGGATAGCAGCCGGGAACGCAAACCACAGGTGGGAAATGCGCCTGACGCGCTGCATAGTAACCGACGGCAATACTGCCCTCCGCTGGTACAGCGATAACGACATCGCCCGGCCGGGCGTTGCGCGCGATCTCTGCCACAATCGCTTTCCAGTCATCAATCGGCCTGTCGATATCCACGACGGACCTGGCAGCCGAAATCAAGACGACGAGAAGCATGAGCACAAGCCTGAGCCACTGCCGGTTTGTCGCCGTCAGGATGCCAAGCGCGATGACCAGAGACGCAAGCGGCACCATCCACGCAAACAGGCGTTGGATGTAGATCGGTTTTACCGCAAAGCTCAGCATCAATACGCTGTAAAGCGGCACCAGCAGAATTGCCCCGGCAAGCAGCGCGAATACCGGCCCGCAGCGAGCAAGGCGGAAAATGCCAAACCCTAAAAGCACAAGGCTTAGGGAAAACGCCGGCCAGCTTTCCCCCAGAAGCAACATCCATGCACTGTAGAGATCCCGCGTCTTCGGCTCGAGCCAGAAGGCCAGGCCAGAAAAGGCGTGGGACTGCTCGATGAACAGCGGCGCATAGGGCGCCCAGATGACGAGCGCCAGGATACCCGCAGCGCAGAAGATGGCAAAATTCCGAAGCCGCTGTCCTGCCGGCGTGACAATCAGCGACAGACCCAAACCGCACCAGATTCCCAGGGCAATGAATAGGCTAGTATTGTGGATCCATAGCGCGCAGCCGGTGGACAGGCCAAGGACCAGCCCAGCGGTCCGCCAACCATCCGCCAGCCGTCCCTCGGAATGCTCGTTGGCAATTGCGGACTGGTTGAGACGCGCAACGAGCGAGAACGCTGCGAGGATAGCGACTGTGATGATGAAGGTCTGCAGCGCATAGGGACGGGCATTCTGGGCATCACGGATGTTGGCATAATTCACGGCCAGAAAGGTCGCTGCGAGGAGGCCAACGCCCTCAGCCCGCAAGCCGGCCTTCAGGAACCGGCCGGAAACGGCAACGGCAAGGATCGTTGCCATGCTCGCCACCAGTGACAGGCTTCGGAGGCCTAGCTCGGAATCGCCGAAGACAAGCGTCCATAGCTTGAGCAACGTATAATAGGACGGCGGATGCGTTTCGTAGGATGGTACATCTCGCCACAGCTCAGCAAACGACCTCGACGAGAACCATTGGCTATAGAGTTCGTCGATCCAGAGCGACCGGCTGCTGAGGCCTGGCAGTCGGAAAATCAGCCCGATCGCGAGGATCAGAGCGACGAGCGCCCAGAAGAATCGCGCGACAAGGCCGGCGGCTCCGTCCTGCGTCTTGCCCGGTATGATATCCAGACTCTGATACATGAGCGAAGTACCAAGGAGTAATCCAGGAATACGCTATACGTTAAACATCCTTCAAAGTCTCGCAGCCGCGGCGCAACGGACGCGCCTCAATCCAGCGGTACGGCCACCAGCCGCAGTTCACCCTTGTTGTTGGCGATCATCAGATAGGCGTTGCGGCGATCGTTCTGCTTGAGTTCGCCAACCTTGGAGGTCACGGCGTCCGGCGTATCGACGAATTCCTGCGCAATCTCGACAATGACATCGCCCTTGCGGATCCCCTTCTCGTAGGCTGCGCTGGTTTGCGGAACGTCGGTGATCAGCACGCCCTCCACGCTATCGGGAATATTGAACTGCTTGCGGGTTTCCGCATTCAGCACCGAAAGGCTGAGTTGCAGCGTATCGACAGACGGCTCGGGAACCGTGGTATCGGGGTCCGTGGGCATGCTTTCGTCAGGTTCGACCTCTTCCTCGGTGCTTTCCTGCACGGGCTTTGCATCCGCCGGTTTGGCAGCCTCGTCCGTCTGGCGGCCGAGTGTAACCATCACTTTGATTTCCTTGCCGTCGCGCAGGATTACGGCCTCGAGCGGCTTTCCGATCGGGCTCTCGGCGACGATGCGCGTCAGGTCACGCATCTCCACGACGTCGTTTCCATCAAGCTTCAAGATGATGTCGCCGGTTTTGACGGTGCCATTGTCCACCGGGCCACCCTTGACGATGCCAGACACCAGTGCACCGCGCGGCGCATCCATTTTAAGGTCGGCAATCATCTCGTCAGTCACAGGCTGGATGCGCACACCCAGCCAACCGCGCCGTGCTTCGCCGAACTCCTTGAGTTGATTGATGACATTGGCGGCAATTTCGGTAGGCACCGCAAAGCCGATGCCGATGGAACCGCCGCTGGGAGAAATGATGGCTGTGTTGATGCCGATCACATCGCCATACATGTTGAACAACGGTCCGCCCGAATTGCCGCGATTGATCGCCGCATCGGTCTGGATGAAATTGTCGTAAGGGCCGGCATTGATATTGCGGTTGCGCGCCGAGACGATGCCCACGGAAACCGAGCCGCCGAGCCCGAATGGGTTACCGATCGCCATCACCCAGTCGCCGATCCTCATCTTGCGGGAATCGCCCAGCTTGACGAAAGTCAGCGGCTTCTTCGGCTCTACCTTGAGAACGGCGATATCGGTCTTGGTGTCTGTTCCGACCAGTTTCGCTTTCAGCTTGGTGCCGTTGGCAAAATTGGCCTCGATTTCGGTCGCGCCTTCGATAACGTGATTGTTGGTGACGATATAGCCGCTCGGGTCGATGACGAAGCCCGAGCCAAGCGAACTGACCTTGCGCGCAGTCTTGGCGCCGTCCTTGTCCTTACCCTTGAAGTAGTCGTTGAACAGATCCTCGAACGGGCCGCCTTCGGGCAGGTTCGGCGAGGGAAAACCCTCGTCGCCTTCCGGCTTCACACTTTGAGTAATGGCAATATTGACCACAGCACCCGTCAGACTTTCGGCAAGGTCGGCTACTGATTCAGGGCCGTGCTGGGTGCGCTGCGAACCTGTCGTTTCCTGCGCCGCGAGCGGCTGAAGGGCTGTGCCGGCAAGCAGCGCCGAGATGACCGTCAAGGAAAGTCCGGCCTTGAGAACCCGGGATTTACGCGCCTGCATTGCTGCCATTCCTGCCTCCGCTGCCCGTCAACTGCGGGCCAGTGCATTTTTCAGGCGCCGCGTATGAGCCAGATTCCAGCCACGCCAAGCGCCATCGCTATCAATCCCGTCGTTCTCAGTTGCCGTTCGGGAATCATTGGCAACACTGTAGCCAACTTCTTGACGAAAGAAGGGGCTGCCGCATAGAGCAACCCCTCGATCACAAGAAAGAATGCCAGTCCGGTCAGGACGTCGTTCATTCAGCGGCAGCCGGAGCGTCGGCTTTCTTCGGAACTTCACTGTTGAAATACTGGAAGAATTCCGAATTGGGCGAAAGAACCATCGTCGCGTCCCCACCGCCGAGCGCCTGCGAATAAGCAGCCATCGAACGGTAGAAGGCATAGAATTCCGGATCCATCGTGAAAGCTTCACCGAAGACACGGTTGCGCTCGGCTTCGCCCTGACCACGCAGGATCTGTGCGTCCTTGGTCGCCGCAGCGATGATTTCAGCCTTGCCACGATCGGCCACGGCCTGCCGGCGCTGTGCGCCTTCATTACCGCGGGCGCGAATGGCTTCGGCTTCGGCCAGGCGTTCTGCCTTCATGCGGTCGAAGGTCTGCTGCGAGACTTCCTTCGTCAGGTCCGTACGGCGGATCCGGACATCGGTAATCGTCAGGCCGAGGGATTCCGCATCCTTGGTGATGTCGTTGCGGACTTCCTTCATCATCGATGCGCGCTCATTGGACAGTGCGGCTTCGAAGCCGCGCAGACCGTAGACGCGGCGAAGCGCCGAATCGAGACGGGTGCGCAGGCGGGATTCTGCCTGGGCGACGTCACCCGAAGCAACCTGGCGGAACAGCCGCGGGTTGGAGATGCGGTAGACCACGAAAGCGTCGACTTCATAGAACTTGCCGCCGGAAACCTGGACGCGCATGTTATCGAGGTCCATGCGCATTTCCTGGTTGGAAACGTACTGCACCCGATCAGCGTCGAGGAAGGCGAAGGGCAGCTTGAAATACACGCCGGGCTCGGTCTTTACATCGGTGATCTGACCGAAGCGGATCACGATTGCCTGTTGGCGAGCGTTGACAACGTAGAACGAGGAAAAAGCAAGCAACAGGAGAACGAAGGCTATTGCTGCAGAAATGGTGATCCGGTTGCTCATTTCGTGGCTCCCTTGTCAGTTGGTTTGGCAAGGTCGTTGAGCGGCAGGATCGGCAACACGCCATTGTTGGCCGCAGTGCTGTCCGTGATCACTTTCTTCGAATTCTGCAGAACTTTTTCCATTGTTTCTAGATAGATGCGCTTGCGGGTAATCTCGGGCGCCTTCTTGTATTGTTCATAGACGGCCAGGAACCGCTGGGCTTCACCTTCGGCTTCCTTGACGACCTGGTTCTTGTAGGCGGCCGCCTTTTCGCGAATCTGGGCCGCTTCACCGTTGGCTTCACCGCGAACCTTGTTGGCGTACTGGTTGGCCTGTTCGATCATCTTGTCCTCGTCCTGTTCGGCACGCTGGACTTCATCGAAGGCGCTGGAAACTTCGCGCGGCGGCGACACGTCTTCGATCGAGACGGTGTTGACCGCAATACCGGCATGGTAGTTGTCGATCGTCAGCTGGATATGATCCTTGACTTCCTGGGCGATCGCCTGACGGTTGTCACGGAAAATGTCCTGTGCCGGACGGCGGCCGACCACTTCGCGCATCACGCTATCCGCCACCTGGGCGAGCGTCTTGCCGGGTTCGGCGACGTTATAAAGATAGGCGCGCGGGTCGGTGACGGAAAACAGCAACGAGAACTGGACATTGACGACGTTCTGATCGCCGGTCAGCATCAAGCCTTCGCCCTGCTGGCCCGTTCCGGAAGCCCCGATTTTCTGCTGTTGTTCGGTCACGTTGACAAGTTCGACCGTTTCAACTGGCCAGAACATGAAATGCAGGCCAGGCTCCGCAACGGAATCCTTGGGCTTGCCGAACACGGATTCAACGCCGCGCTCATCAGGCTGCACGGTATAGACCGCCTGTGTCAGCCAGAAGCCGACCGCAAGCACGGCAATCAGCAGCGCAACGCCGCTGTTGAAGCCGCCCGGCAATACATTCTTGAGCCGATCCTGGCCGCGGCGGATGATCTCGTCGAGATCGGGTGGCGTGTTGCCGCCCCCGCGTGGCCGGTTCGGCCCTTGTCCCCAAGGGCCCTGGTTCTTGCCGCCGCCCCAAGGGCCGCCGCCATTCTGATTGCTCCAGGGCATTCATACCTCGCTACTAAATAAACATCAGACCGCCCGCTTTCCGAGCGACCGCCTTCCCGAAACCCGTTATAGGTATCCCCGGGGTTCGTTTCAACGCATGCTGCCAGAGAACAGCCATTTTTGATGAAAATATGTTTGCGGTCGAACGGTGGAAATTGCCGAGGTCAGCGCATCTTCTGGTATGTGACGAAGCGCGTCGGATATTCATCGCGCTCGCCTGCCGGCTGCTCCTCGGAATGAACAGCATTCCACGTGCTGGAATCGATATCTGGGAAGAAAGTGTCGCCGTCGATTTCCGCCAGGACGTGCGTAACATGCAGCAGGTCGGCACTCGCCATCGCCTGTCGATAAATCTCGCCGCCGCCGATAACGCAGATTTCCTCCCCGCCCAAGGCTTTCGCCTCTGCTGCCGCGAGCGCCAGCCCCTCTTCCAGCGAATGCGCCGTCAGGATACCATCCGCCTTAAAGTCGGGACTGCGGGTAATAGCGATATTTGGCCTGCCCGGAAGCGGCCGACCGATGGAATCGTAGCATTTGCGACCCATCACGACCGGCTTGCCTACCGTCATCGCCTTGAAGCGCTTGAGGTCCGAGGAAAGCCGCCACGGCAGGCCGTTGTCCCGACCGATCACACCATTGTTGGCCATAGCAACGACGAGAGAAACGATCATACTGCCACCGGTGCCTTGATGTGGGCATCGGCCTCATAGCCGATGAGCTCGAAATCCTCGAAGCGGAATTCAAAGAGATCCCGGACATCCGGATTGATCCGCATCTGCGGCAGCGCTTTCGGCGTACGGCTGAGCTGCAGCTTGGCTTGCTCGAAATGATTGGCATAGATATGCGCATCGCCGAGCGTAAGAATGAAGTCTCCCGGCTCCATCCCCGCGACCTGCGCCACCATCATGGTCAAAAGCGCGTAGGAGGCGATATTGAACGGCACACCGAGAAAAATGTCGCCCGAACGCTGGTAGAGCTGGCAGGAAAGCTTGCCATCGGCGACATAGAACTGGAACAGCGCGTGACAGGGTGGCAGCGCCATCTCGTCGACCAGCGCCGGATTCCACGCCGAAACGATGTGGCGGCGCGAATAGGGATTGGTCTTGAGGCCTTCGATCAGATTGGCAATCTGGTCGATATGGCGACCATCCGGTGCCGGCCATGAGCGCCATTGATAACCATAGACCGGTCCAAGCTCGCCCTTCTCGTCGGCCCACTCGTCCCAGATGGAAACGCCGTTCTGCTTGAGGTAGGCGATATTGGTGTCGCCACGCAGGAACCAGAGCAATTCATGAATGATGGACTTGAGGTGCAGCTTCTTGGTCGTCGTGACCGGAAAGCCCTGGGAAAGATCAAAGCGCATCTGGTGGCCGAACACCGAGCGCGTGCCCGTTCCGGTGCGGTCGCCGCGGTCAGTGCCGTTTTCGAGCACGTGGGAGAGCAGTTCGAGATATTGCTTCATGGTGGCCGCCTGACGATTCCGTTAGCCTCAATATAGGCCCGTCGCCGCCAGGCTCCAACCCGCAGAGTTGCGTACTCCAGCGAAATTTCGTCTAGAGGGAGCCGAGTTTGCCGAGTTCCTTCGCAACGAGATAGTAGAAGGTCACGCGCGACTTGGAGCTGTCAGCCTTCATTGCCGTTGCGGCGGCAGCGACGGCAGCCTTCGCAGATGGGCCGGTCACGCCGAGCTTCTTGCCGCACCACTTTTCCTCTACCCTGTCGAGCTCGGTCTGGTCAGTGGCCGAGACCAGCGACGAGTCCCGATTGCGCAACGCGATGCCCAGATGCTTGACGATCTTGGCGACAACAGCTTCATCGGCCGAGGTATCGTATTTGCGTACGTCAGCAAGGTAGTCCGTCATGCTCTTCTCCCTTGGGGTTCAATGCACCGCGAGAGTGCTCCAAGGCATACAACCTGTCAAGGCTCGGCCATTTGTTCGATTTTTCCGGTTTGCGGCCATCTTGGACAAGATCGAAAAAGCGGCGTTATTCCCTTTTCAAACCGGAGCCGACGTCCTATATAGAGAGTGCCGGTTCGCCGGCTATGGCAATAAACGGGCGGTGAAATAAACCCATTGGACCCGGGGGCGGTACCCGGCGCCTCCACCAAAAACCGATCGGTCAGACCGGTTTTTGATGGGGGCGAAATAGGATCGACAAGGGCGTAAAGATCGACTTTTTGCTCGGCATTGTACCACCGTTATCGGGCTATATTGTAGTTGCAAACGACAACTATGCTGAAGTTCGTCTCGCTGCTTAATCGCAGTGCGACTCTTCAAATCAAGTCCTTGCGGGTAGCACCGTAAGGCGGGGTTCGAAGGCACCTGGCAACAGAAGCCTTCACTTCATCCCTTCTACCGACATCACGCAACAGTTCTGGGCCTTGTCAGTGCTTTTGCTGAAATATTGCACAGTTCACATGTGGTTCAGTGCCATAAAACCTTTGCCAAGCAACAGGAAAATGGCATAGTTGACGACAATTCAGAGACTGGAAGACAGGAATCAACATGGGGCAGGATCACATCCGCTACGATATTTTGGCACAGGATGCGCTTCGCGGCGTCATTCGCAAGGTGCTGTCCGAAGTGGCCGCCACCGGCAGCCTGCCCGCCGATCACCACTTCTTCATCACCTTCCTGACTCAGGCGCCGGGCGTTCGCATTTCCCAGCACCTGAAGGCCAAATATCCCGAGCAGATGACCATTGTCGTCCAGCACCAGTTCTGGGAACTCAAGGTTACCGAGACCTATTTCGAAATCGGACTCTCCTTCTCCGACAAGCCGGAGAAACTGACGGTGCCGTTTGCGGCCGTGCGCGGCTTCTATGACCCGTCCGTCAACTTCGAACTGGAATTCGACGTAGCCATGGGCGAGGCCGAGGAAGAGGAAAGCGCGGAGATCACCGCCTATCCGGTCAGCGAGGATGGCTCACCTGCCGCCGAAGCGCCCAAGGATGGCGAATCCAAGGCCGGCGGCTCGGTCGTATCGCTCGACGCATTCCGCAAGAAGAACTGATTTCCGGAGACGGATATGACAGGCGACATCGTCAACCTTCGCCAGTTCCGCAAGCAGAAAGCGCGTGTGGAAAAGGAAAAGGTTGCCGATGCCAATCGCCTGCAGTTTGGCCGCACCAAGGCCGAGAAGACCCTGACCCGTACCCTGAACGACAAGGCCGAAAGAGCGCTGGACCAGGGAAAGCTGGACGGACCAAAAGATTCCTGAAGACCGCATTCCCAGACCCTCTCACCGGAAGCTTTCGCCTGCCCGGCCAAAACAAGCCATCAGCGCCAAGAAAACCCAACCACGGGTTGATGCCGCGGATGTTTTAATCTAGTCATTATCAAAACCATTCATTGCATGAGCATTTAGTATGGGTTCCTTTCCCGGACGCCGCGGCAAGCATCACGATGTTGCTGAATTGAATTTATCTGAAACAACCCTGGAAATGTTTCCAGGCGCCGAAAAGCTAGGCGCCAAGGTCATCCTCGGCACGGGAGGCATCGACCAGATTGTCGGGACCATAACCGATGACATCATCAAGGGCCTGGTGGGCACCGACTTCCTCAACGGCTGGCGCGGTAACGACATCATCTACGGGGGCGCCGACAACGACAGTATCTCGGATACCTTCGGCGCAAACACACTCTACGGCGGAAGCGGCAACGACTACCTCTACATGGGCTCAAGCCCCAGCCAGGCTTTTGGCGGAACGGGCGATGACTATCTCAGGGGTGGAACGAGCCGCAGCGTGCTGAACGGTGGCAGTGGCAATGATTACTTCCTGCTCGGCACTGGTGGCACGGCGATCGGCGCAGCCGGCGATGACATATTTGAAGTCAACTACCGAAACAAAGTCATCGATGGCGGAACGGGCAAGGACACCGTTACATTCAATGTGAATTTCAAATACTTCGAGATTGTTTACAAAGAGAACGGAATTCTTCTCAGAGATGGAGACTATCACAGGATGTCGGGGATCGCCCCGAACCTGACGACCTTCGTCGACGACACGATCGAGAAGATTGTCTGGAAAAACTTCTCCATCGACCGGATGGATTTCGCAACGCCGACAATAACCTCCATTGGCGATACCCGTGAAGACAAGCCCCACGCCATTTACGAGGGGAGAAGCACCGTTTACGGACGCTCCGATCCTTTCGCAACGATTACCATCGTGTTCGGCGATACCGTCCTTGGTCAAACGATCGCCGACAGAAAAGGCAGTTGGTACTTTGCCGGCAATTTCAAGATTGAAAGCGGCGGTTCCTATGCGTTGACCGCAATTGCGGATTTCGGTCTCGAAAACTTCAGAAAGGCATCCGAAAGTTACCACGTGGAGTTCGTCAAGCCGTTGGTCGCCGAAAAACTGAGCACCACCGAGGGGGCAACGATCATCGGCGCCCCTGAGGATACGTTCGGTTCGAACGCTGTCGTGCTCGGAGACATCAATGGCGATGGACTTGACGACATCGCCATTTCTGCAGAACGAGGAAAGACCTTCGTTCTTTATGGCCGGTCTGATTGGGCTGGCCATATGCCCGACCTGAAGAGCCTGACCGCAAGCGATGGGTTTGTGCTGGACGGTTTCTCCACTGTGACAGGCCCGGCCGGCGATCTGAATGGCGATGGAATAGACGATTTCGCGATTGGGGCTTTCTCTAACGGCTTCTTTGGCTACGCGATCATCTACGGCGCCAAATCCGGCCCGACATTGGTCGATGTTGCGAACCGGCCGGTGATCACGTTCCAGGATCTCGACGAGTCTCTCGGGGTTGTTGTGCAGAGCACAAGTGTCTGGGGCCTTTCATTCGATGCACTGAATTCCATCGGCGACGTCAATGGCGATGGAGTGGATGACATTGTAATTGGCGCCAACTCGTCGTCGATGCCCAATGGCGGTGCTTACGTCCTCTACGGAGGAACAGAGCTTGCAAAATACATCTATCAAGGACGCGCCAATCTCGACATAGAAGATCTAAACCCGGATCAAGGCTTCCTCGTTCGCGGCGATCCGGCGACTGGCCGCGCCGGCCCGCACGTAAAATCCGCGGGCGACATCAATGGCGATGGGCTCGGTGACTTTATAGTGGGTGCAGAACGATCAGGCAGTCGAGGCTACATCGGCAGCGAATACGTGATCTTTGGCAAACAGGGTGGTCTGGGCGAGACGATCGGTGGCCAGTCCATCCTGGCTCTTCAGAACCTTCGACCGGAAGACGGCTTTGTCGTGGAGCATGAGACGATAGGTGGCCATTCCACCACCGGCATAGGTGACTTCAATGCCGATGGCTATGACGATCTCATTGTCAGTGTCCCTTGGGCAGACCGGCATCCTGCAGGAGTATTTCTGATCTTTGGCCATGCTGGCTCGTACATTTCGACCGTCGATCCTTACCAGTTGGAGCCGGATAGAGCCGTTTTGCTGACAGACACGATGTCGAACAGGCGTAGTTTGGGCGATGTTGCTACGACTGCCGGCGATTTCAATGGCGACGGCTACGGCGATTTTGTCGTGTCCGGCGGCGGCGATGTCAGGGTTATTTTCGGCACTGCGGACGAGTTCGGCGAGGTGGTCGATGGTGTGCGAACACTGGAAATCGACAGGTTGAAACACGAAAATGGCCTCCTGATCAGAGTGGATCTGGATAAATATGGTAGCGTCAGGGGCCCCCAAGTGAATATATCGTCTGCCGGAGACCTAAACGGCGACGGTTTCGACGACTTGGTGCTTGCCCTGGAGGCAGATTCCGGGTCGTCAAACAAGCGAGGCGTCGTTTACATCATTTACGGAAATGAAGGAGGTTCTGCCACGGGTTCGGTCGCGCAAACAGGAACTCCGGCTGCTGAAGTTCTGATTGGTGGCGCCAGCGACGACACACTTGACGGCAAAGGCGGTGAGGACATCTTCCGAGGCGGCGGTGGCAATGATGTCATCCGAATTGGTGACGCTAACTTCAGACAGATCCGGGCCGGCAGAGGCGGCCTGGACACGGTAGAATTCAATGGTTCCGGTGTTGTACTGGATGCACGTAACTTCAGCAATTCCCAGATGTGTGGCATCGAGCAGTTCAATCTCACCGGCACAGGAAGCAATGGCCTGCTGATTTCTGCAGCCGACATCTTCCATTTTTCCTCACGCGGCAATAGCGACTTCACCAGCGCTGAAAGCATCAACAATCTGGTCGTCAAAGGTAACTCAGACGACCTGCTGCAGTTGTTAGACTACGCTGCGAAGAATGCCGAATGGGAGCTCGATCATGAGAATGTCTATCTCAACGGCGTTGCGGGCGGCGATTTCGACACCTACAATCTTACAGATGGCAACCGGACATTCGCCAGCATCGCTGTTAGCGCGGACATGACGGTGCTTTGACGAAAACGCGATAGCGAAGCTCTTTCAGAGGCTTGGCTCTGGTTATTGACTCAGGATGAAGCTCTGGTTGAAAACGCTGCAGACCTTTGGGCACTCGCGCACTACCGCTTGATGCCAATCGTGCGGCCGAGATATTTCGGCCTAGGCAGCGACCGGTGGTAGAGCAGCATCGTCTGGATGTCGGCTTGGACCTGCTCGGGGAACGGCTTCACCTTCGGACCGGACAGATCGACATGCAGCATCATGTTCTCCGACGCCGCCGAGAGCCAGCCGTCGCTGTGGAAAAGTTCGTAGTAGATATGCATGCGCTTTTCATCGGCATCGATCAGGCGGAATGTACCGCGCACCTTCTCGCCCTTCTTGAGTTCCCTGATATAGGTGACATGCGCCTCCGCCGTCATGAGGGTGTGGTTGGTTGCCCGGCGATAGGCTTCACCGCAATTTAGGATATCGACAGCGAAGTCCCCGGTACGGTCGAACAGGACGTTGTAGTAGGCGAGATTGAGGTGGTCGTTATAGTCGATCCACTGCTCTTCTACCGTCATCTCGGGTCCGATGACGGGCGTGTCGAAATTGGCTGGATTGGTCGTCAACAATGATTTCACCGGCTAGACATTAAACAATGATTGGAACATTACTCATCCACCAAACAAACACAAGATATTGGAATACCTTCCAGTCTGCAGCTTCAGGACTTCACAATGGGAATTTCTGCTCTTCGACCCGGCACCCGCAACGACACTGGAATTCAGGCGATGTCGGAGGACCTGCGCACGCGGTTCGGAGAGCGTTTCCAAACCGGCGAGGCCATACGGGCGCAACATTGCCACACGACCACATGGGTGCCGTCGCAACTGCCTGATGGCGTAGTATTTGTCGAAACCGTCGAGGATGTGAAGTCCGTCGTCCGGCTCGCAGGCCAGCATGAGGTGCCGATCATTCCCTTCGGCGCCGGCTCTTCGCTGGAAGGCCAGACCAATGCGCCTTCGGGAGGCATTTCGCTCGACTTCACCCGCATGAACAAGGTGCTGTCGGTGAATGCCGAAGACCTGGACTGCACTGTGGAGGCCGGCATCACCCGCGAGGAACTCAACGAGTATCTGCGCGACACCGGCCTGTTTTTCCCTATCGATCCCGGCGCCAATGCCACGATCGGCGGCATGGCGTCGACCCGTGCCTCCGGCACCAATGCCGTGCGCTACGGCACGATGAAGGACAATGTCCTGGCAGTGACGGCAGTCATGGCCGACGGCGAGGAAATTCGCACCGCCCACCGTGCCCGCAAGTCGTCGGCCGGCTACGACCTGACGCGGCTTCTTGTGGGGGCGGAAGGCACATTGGGCATCCTGACATCGGTGACGCTCAGGCTGCAGGGCATCCCGGAAGAGATCGCCGGGGGGTACTGCAATTTCCCAACTCTGCAGCAGGCGTGCGAAGCCGTGATCATGACCATCCAGCTGGGCATCCCTGTCGCGCGCATCGAACTGATGAACCCGCCGCAGGTGCGCGCCTGCAATGCCTATTCGGGGCTGGCGTTGCCGGAACTGCCGTCGCTGTTTCTCGAGTTCCACGGCTCGCCAGCATCGGTGAAGCTGCAATCGGAAGCTTTTGGCGAGATCGCCCGTGACAACGGATCGAGCGAGTTCCAGTGGACCGCGAACCCCGAGGAACGTGCAAAGATCTGGAAGGCCCGCCACAACGTCTTCTGGTCGGCAAAGGGCTTGCGACAGGGCGGCACTGTCATCGCCACCGACGTCTGCGTGCCGATCTCGCGGCTTGCCGAGTGCATCACCCAGACCGAAGCCGATATCGAGGCGCACGGCCTGCTGGGCCCGATTGTCGGCCATGTCGGCGATGGCAATTTCCATGTTTCGCTGGTCATCGACGCCGACAATCCGGCGGAAATCGCAGCTGCGGAAGACTTCATTGCCCGTCTCAACTCCCGTGCGCTTGCCATGGACGGAACCTGCACCGGTGAGCACGGCATCGGTCAGGGCAAGCAGGAATTCCTGGTGGCAGAGCTGGGCGGCGCCGTCGACGTCATGCGCCAGATCAAGCGCTCGCTTGACCCGAAGAACATTCTCAATCCCGGCAAGATCTTCGCGCTGGATTAACCAACTTGCGGCTTGCACTTGACGACCCATGGCCTTTACCTTGAGGCAAAACGGTAAGGAATAGACCGAAGTGCTTGGCCGGATTCTGGTTTTCATAGGTGGTGTTCTGGTGGTCGCGCTTTTTGCCGCGCTGCTGGCCCCCTATTTCATCGACTGGACGGACTTCCGAAAGGACTTCGAGACCCAAGCAAGCCGGATCATCGGCAAGAAAGTCGTTGTGCACGGGTCAGTCGATGCGCGATTGCTGCCCTTCCCCATGGTGACGATGAACGACGTTCGCGTCGGAGAAACCGGCGGTGGCGAGGCGCTCGTTACCGCCGAGCGGTTCACGATGGAAACAGAACTCGCTCCCTTCCTGAGTGGCGAAGCCCTGATCTACAACATGCATATCGAAAATCCCAAGGTGAAGCTGCGCCTCACCGAGGACGGCACGTTCGACTGGGTCAAGACCGGAGTTCCGCAAATCCCTGCCTCGACCGTCGTGCTGGAGAAGGTGACGGTCAGCAACGGCGAAGTGCAGATTATCGATGAACAGACCGGCCACAACCGCCATGTGACCGGCCTCGACATGCAGCTTTCCGCCAAGACGCTGGCCGGCCCATGGAAAGTTTCGGGGGCCGGCGCCGTCGATGGGCAATCCGGCAGTTTCGTGATGAACACCAGCGTTCCTGAAAATGGGCGGATGTTTCTCAAACTTCGGCTTTTGCCGGAGGCTCCAGGCATCGTGGCTGAGCTGGATGGCTCACTTGGCCTCAAGAATTTCCGGCCCAACTATGCCGGCAGCTTTCGCATCCGGGAAAAATATCGCAGCGAGACCGCCGCCCAGGCAGAGGCCGAGGCCCAGTCCGCTGCCCCACGCATTTCCGGCGAGTTCGAACTGTTCAACGATCGTCTCCGGATTGGAAAATACGAATTCCAGATGGGCAATCCGGCCGACCCCTATATTGTGACCGGCGAAGCGACCATCGATGCCGGACGCCAACCCGATTTCCTGCTTACCGCAGTAGGCCAGCAGATAGACTTGGGCCGGCTGGGGGCCAACCCGGAAGCAACGGGCGACAACCAGCAAACAGTGATTCCGTTCAGAGATCGGCTGAATGCACTGCTGACGCTCGCCGCCGATGTTCCCATTCCGCCAATGCCGGGTAAGGCCGACATCCGCCTTCCGGCGCTGATCGCCGGCGATACCGTCATCCGCGAGATCAGACTGTCGATGCGGCCGGACCGCAACGGTTGGCTGGTGGACGACGCAGAAGCGCAGCTACCCGGCCGCACCGTGCTGAACGCCAAAGGCAAGCTGACGCTCGCTGCAAGCCAATCCTTTGAAGGCGAGCTGTTGCTTGCCTCGCGCCAACCGTCCGGATTTGCGGAATGGGTCACAGGCGCGGTACCGGAAACGGTGCGCAAGCTGAAGACTGCCGGGTTTTCCGCCAATGTCAGCCTGACGCCCGATCTCCAGCGCTTTGAAAACCTGGAAATTGCCTTCGGCCCGGCAACTCTGAAAGGCCGGCTCGAACACCAGATCTATGACGGCCAGGCGCCGTCGCTGTCAGCCGAGCTTTCCGGCAATGCCTTTGACCTCGACACGGTCATGGCGCTGGGCGGTCTGCTGACCGGCGAAGCCTCGCCGAAATCGCTCATTGACCACAGGATCGCAGCGCGGCTGAAGTTCGACAAATTCTCCGCCTTCGGCGTCCAGGCCGGGGATTTCAACACGACATTCACGCTTGCCGAGGGTGGAGTTTCCGCGGCACGGGTCTCGATTGGTGATTTCTACGGCGCTCGGGTCGAAGCAGAAGCCGGAATGGCCGGGCTCGGCGACAAGCCGGCGGGCAATGCCAAGATATCCGTCCAGGCTTCCGATGCGTCTGCATTGTTGGCGCTTGCGGCCGACAGGCTGCCTCCGCACCCCGCATTGCGGCGGCTTGCAGCCAGCGCGCCGTACTTCGCCGACAGCGACCTGATGCTGGAACTGGCGATTGGCAAGGGCGATTGGCCGGTCGAGGCAACCCTGACCGGCACCACCCATGGCAGCCAGCTGCAGGCAAAGCTGGCGGCTCAGTCGCTGCATCTCAGCGACCCGCAGGGCCTGTCGATCGATGCAAGCCTGAGCAACCCCGATGCCTGGGTCCTGCTTGGTCAGGCCGGGGTGCCTACGATACCTTTCGATGCGGATCAGGACGGCGTACTGAAACTGAAGGTAAACCAGCCGGAGGATGCAGATCCGCAGATCATGCTGGATTACACTTCAGGCACGACCACCATCCGCGTGGAAGGGCAATCGGCGCTCGATGCACAACACTTCCTCAACGGCTCCTACGCGCTGACGGTCGATAGTGGCGATCTCGCTCCCTACCTCATAATGTCCAGCATGACGCTCCCTCGCATCAGCGAAGGCCTTCCATTCGCTGCGACCGCCCATATCTATGCGGCGCCCGAGGCCGTGACGCTAGACAGCATCGATGGCGATGCCGATGGCAACGCCTTTTCCGGCATCGTCAGTTTCGATCGCAAACAGGGAAGCTCGTCCTTTGCCGGCAATCTCAAATTCAATTCGGTCGACCTTCTATGGTTGGCGGAGAGCGTCTACGGGCAGATTACCGATCCCTTGACCGGGGAATTGTCAGCACTTGCGGTGCCGAAGGTCACCGGCCTGCCCGCGGACGCCACCCTTGCCTTGTCTGCCAGAAAGTTCCAGCTTGGCAATCTCGGCGATGTAGATGATTTTCGCGGCACCCTTACCGCCCTGCCCGGCCGCGTAACGATTTCCGATTCATCAGGTGCGTTTTCGACCGGGCGTTTCAAGGGCAAGGTCGAGTTGGGCAACACCGACGGCAATGCATTCCTACGGGCGAGCCTCAACATCGACAATGCTGCCCTCAAAACCACCTTCTGGCAGTATGCGGGTGAACCCGCCATCTCGGCAAAGACGAACCTGGCTGTCGTCATCGACAGCACCGGAACCAGTCCGCAAGCCATGCTTGAAACCGCGACGGGCTCCGGCGCCATGCGCCTCAGCGACTTGAACATCCGTGGCCTCAACGATCATGCTCTCGGCGATGTCCTCGGTGCAGCGGACCTCGTCCAGGGTGACATATCCGAATCCACTGTCCGGCCGATTGTCGAACCGGCTCTCTTCAACGGTGCAATGCATTTGCAGTCGCTCGACATCCCCTTCACCATCACTGGTGCACGGCTGCGCGCCGACAAGATCAATGCGGAGAATGCCCGAGTATCGATCGACGCCCAGACCGGCCTGTCGCTGGAAGACGCCCAGATGGAGTCCCGGGTCGATCTGAAATTCAATCCGGGCGATCAGGCTCTGGCGGGTGCCGATCCCTTGGTGACGCTTGGCTGGACGGGACCACTCGTTGCTCCGGAACGATCGGTCGACATCACGCAGATGACCAGCTTCCTTTCACTGCGCAAGTTCGAGCAGGAGCGACGCCGGGTTGAAATACTGCAGGCGAAAATGGCAGAAAAACAGCGCCTTAGGCGTGAAACCGGACTCTATCGTGCAAGAGAGGCCGAGCGCCTGCGCTTGAAGGAAAAGGCCGCCGCCGAAGAAAGGCTGTTTCGCCAGGCACAGGAAAAGCGGGCCCAGATTGCCCGCCAGGAGGAGGAGGAGAGGCAAAAGAGCAAGCAGTTGAGGCTCGACAATCCGGCTGTCGACAACTTCGACTTCAGCGCGCCACTCCAGTAAATACAGAAACGCAACAAAAACAAAGCCCTAACAAGACAAACGGAATCAATCTCCGAAGGTTCCTGCTTATTTCTCGATTCATGCGAAGCTTTCATAGACACGCGTCTCCCCCTCACCAAGATCGTCCAGCCGATCGGCTATCCCTCTTGGGGTCGAACGATCCCCTCCCTCAGGGGGAGAGGTAAGGCGCCGCAAACGCGGCTGCCTCCCGTAATTTCTGCAAATCACACATCCGCCTTCAGCGTGCGCAGCACAAACACGCGCAGCGCCGAGGAAAGATTCATGCTTTCGTCGCGCGTCTCATCCACCGCGGCAATCAGGCTGGCCAATGATTGACCCCGCCGGTCCGCGATCGCCCGCAGCGCGCTATGGAACTCCTCCTCGAGGGAAAAGGAGGTCCGATGGCCGTGCAGCGTGGTCGAATATTTGCGGATCATCCAGTCACCCGATTTCACTCCGCTGCCAAGGCAGGCGGCTGTTTTTCGGTATCTTCGATAGCCGCCATCTCGCGGTCTATCCGCTCTTCTTCATGCGCATGCGGTTTACTGAGGCCGGCAAGCAGCAGGTAGGCGACCGGCGTGATGTAGAGCGTCACCAGCGTCGCCAGTCCCAGTCCGCCGACGATGACCCAGCCGAGCGCAATACGCGCCTCGGCGCCTGCTCCCGAGGCGAGAATGAGCGGTACGCCGCCAAGCACCGTGGCGATCATCGTCATCATGACCGGCCGCAGGCGAATGCGGCACGCATTGCGAATGGCGTCCCTCACGCTCTGGCCGTCGTCGCGCAACTGGTTGGCGAATTCGACGATCAGGATGCCGTTCTTGGCCATGATACCAACCAGCATCACCAATCCGATCTGGCTGTAGATATTGATACTCTGACCGGTCAGAAGCATCGCGAAGACCGCGCAAGCGAGGCCGAGTGGCACAGTCGACATGATAATGATGGCCGAGAGGAAGCTCTCAAACTGTGCTGCCAGCACCAGGAAGATGATGACCAGCGCAAACCCGAAGACAGCCGCCATGCCCGACGAATTGTCGTTAAGCGTCGCTGCTTCCGACAGCGGCAGGATGCTGACACCAGGCTGCAACGTGCTGTCACCGATTTGACGTGTCAGCGCCAGCGCATCGCCAAGCCCGAATCCGTCCTTGGGGATAGCGATGATGGAGACCGAGCGTGTCTGGTTTTCGCGCGCCAGCTGCGGCGGGATCGATCGCTCCTTGAGTGTCGCGACCGCCGACATTGGTACGAATTTTCCATCCTTGGCCTTGAGGAATATGTTTTCCAGATCCTGCGGGTCGTTGATGGGATTACCTGAAGAAACCAGCAGGATCGAAATACTGCGGCCCCCGATGTACACGTCGCCGATGCTTGTGCCGTCGAGAAGCGCCTGCAACGCGTCGGACAGACCGGCAATGTCGATGCCGATATCGGCCGCCTTCTCGCGATCGATATTGACCGATATCTGCGCCTGGGTCGGGTCGGCTTCGAGCCGGACGAGCTCGAACCGGCCGCTCGCATTGAGCCCGTCGATCATCTTGGCCGCGTTCTGGTAGAGCGTGTCGTAGTCGGTTCCGGTCAGTGCGAAATTGAGGCCACTGCCGGCGCCGCGAATGCCGAGACTGTTTGGCTGGACGACATTGGCCTGCAATGCGGGCGCAACCCGCAACGCCTTGCGTACATCGGCCGAGATCTCGGCTTGCGTCCGCACCCGTTTTTCCCACGGCGCCAGCGTCAACACCATGAAGCCGCTGTTGGAGGATCCCCCCTGCCCGCTGATCGTGAAGACGTTGACGATCTCGCCGCTGTCGATAAGAGGCGTCAGTTGCGCCTCGACCTTGCGCAGCTGCTCCTCCGTGTATGCCAGGCTCGTGCCCTGCGGCGTCTGGGCACGGACCATGATGATTGAGCGATCCTCCTGCGGAGTCAGTTCCTGGCCGAGAGAAAAGAAGGTGACGACCGCGGCAAATGAAATCAGCACCGAGGCCGCGATCACGATTCCCGGCACAGCGAGCAGAACGCCAAGTGATTTCTCGTAGGCCTTGGCAAAGGCGCGGCCGAACATTGCCAGCAATCCCCGGTCTTCAGCTTCGATATCGTGCTCGCCGATCATCCGTGACGCCAGCATGGGGCAAAGCGTCAGCGCCACCACCCCCGACAACAACACCGATATGGCCAAGGCAAAACCGAATTCGCGGAACAGTCCCCCCGCCTGTCCTGGCAGGAACGCCAGCGGTACGAAGACTGCCGCAAGCGTGATCGTGGTCGCCACGACCGCGAAGAAGACCTGGGTGGTTCCGATAACGGCGGCAGCGCGCGGCCCCATGCCCTGTGAGCGGTATCGCACGATGTTTTCCAGCACAACGATGGCATCGTCGACCACCATGCCGGTAGCCAGCACGATCGCCAGCAAAGTCAGGATATTGATGGAAAATCCGGCGAGATAGATCGCCGCCAACGCGCCGATCAACGCCACCGGCATGGTGATCGTCGGGATAAGAGTGGCCCGCAGGCTGCGCAGGAACAGGTAGATGACCGCGATGACAATGACGACGGCGAGTATCAGCGACACCACAACCTCGTGAATGGCGCCACGGATGAAATTTGCATCGTCGCTGGTGACACGAACCTGCATGCCCTCCGGCAGGGTTTTGGAAAGTGTATCGACGGCGGCACGGATGCCCTTGGAGATATCGAGCGTGTTGGATTGTGCCTGCCGGATGATGCCCAGCCCCACCCCGGAAATGCCGTTGGAGCGCATGGACGAGGTGCCGTCTTCCGCGCCAAGCGTAACATCGGCAACGTCTCCAAGCCGCACCTTGCCGTCGACGACAACGGCCATGAATTGCTCGGGCGTGGTGATATCCGATGTCGCCCGTACCACGATGTCAGTCGTCGCACTTTCTATAGAGCCTGCCGGCACATCCAGCGCGGCGGTGGAAAGCGCAGTTTTCAGGTTTGCCACCGTCAGCCCACGGCTGGCAAGCTTGGCCTGATTGACATCGATGCGGAAAGCTTTCTGCTTTTCGCCGAAATACTGAACGTCGGCAACCCCGTCGACCGCGGCCAGCCGGGACTCGATGTTGTCCTCGACGTAAACAGTCAGGTCTTCCGCCTTCATTGTCGATGACGTGACGGCAAGCCGCATCACGGGCTGGGAATCGGCATCCGCCTTGATGATCCTCGGCGCCTCGGCATCGTCGGGCAATGTATTGGTGACACGGCTCAGCGCATCGCGTACGTCAGCGGCAGCCGTAGCCAGATCGGTGGTGTCGGAAAATTCGAGCGTTACCCGGCTGTTGCCGAACGACGACGACGACGAAACGGATTTCAGGCCGGTAACCCGGGCGACCGCCCCCTCGATGACGTCGGTCACTTCCCGGTCGATGGTTTCCGGTGCGGCGCCTTCGAGAACAGTGCGGACGGTAATGACAGGTTGATCTACGGACGGAAGCTCGCGCACCTCGATGCCGCGAAAGGCCGCAAGACCGGCAACCACGATCAATGCATTGAGCACCAGCGCCAGAATTGGCCGGCGCACGAACAGGGAGGCGGAAAACGCGCCCTGCAGTTTGGAGGCCGCGCTCATTGGGCTGCTGCCTTGTTGGCATCGGCGACCTTGTCAGCGGCCTCCTTCTCGCCAAAGATCTTGACAGTGGCGCCGTTGCTCAGACGCTGCAGCCCCTCGGTGACGATCATGTCGCCCGGCTTGATTGCCGCGTCCACCAGCACCTTGTCCGGGTTGCGCTCGATGACGCTGGCAGCCACTCGCTCGACCTTGTGATCCTTGACGCGCCAGACATAGGAGCCGCTGCTGTCCCATTGGATGGCAAGCGGATCAACGGCAGGCCAGGTGTCGCCCCCAAGGTTCAGCACCACCTCGAAGGATTGGCCAGCGCGCAACTGATCATTCTCGTTGGGAATTTCAGCCTGGATGTGCAAGGTCCGGCTTGCGGCATCGATACGATTGTCGATCGCCGAAATCGTACCCGAGTAGACTTCGCCGGGCCGCGCAATCGGATTGGCCTGCACCGTCATGCCTTCCCGAATGAGGCCGGTAAACCGCTCCGGCACCCAGAAATCCACCAGCAGGCGCGAGCGGTCATCGATGGTAACGATGGCGGAACTGAAGGTCACATAATCGCCGACCGAGAAATTCACGATACCGGCAATGCCGGTCACCGGCGAAAGGACCGCCCGTCGCGCCAGGTTGAGTTCGGCTTCTGCCACCGCCAGCCGCGCGGTGTCGACGGCCCTCTCGGCGATATCGTAATCGGCACGGGAAATAATCTTCTTGAGATCCTCGCTTCGACGCAGGATCGATTTCGCCCCTTCCAGGATCACCTTTGCCTTGGAAACCGCAATCTTTTCGACATCGTCGTCAAGCCGCGCAATAACGTCGCCCGCCTTGACCTTCTGTCCCGGTCGGATCCGCAATTCACTGATTTGCCCGGAAACTAGTGGCGTGACCGCGACGGAACGGATGGCATCTCCATCGCCGATCGCCTTCAGCCGGTCATTGACCTTGCCATCCGAAGCGGGCTTGACGACGACGACCAGCGGCCCGGAAGCATTCTGCCCACGACGGCTATTGTTGCCCGGTCCGGCGTCCGGCACCTCGCGGGCGACCACCGACACGATCGCTTCCGGAATGCCGATCTTACGCGCAAACGTGGCGGATCCCGGCATGAAATGCAGCAGGATCAGTGCACCGACAACGAAGAAAACAAATCCGGTTAGCAATTGGGTGACAAAGCGCATCAAGTAACTCCGTCCAAGGTCATGGATTCTCTCCCCCTATGTGCTTATCTGAGATATGGTTGCCAGCGGCAAGTTTCCGTTTGCCACATGGACGAATTGTAATGTAATCGTGAACGGAGATTGCGAACAAACCGTGACCAGGCTTTGCCAAAAATTGCCGAATCATACAAGGAACTCCCTATGATGAACGGCTTTGACGATATTCCCTTCTTCGATGAAGAGCCCACCGCCCGCCCGGCAAAGCCTGATCCCGCACCGGAGCGGCCTCAGGCTGGCGCAATTCCCAGTGGACTGGCAGCGCGCGCGATGGCCGCGCGCCAGGCTTCGGCCCCACGGCCCACTTATCTGGATGGCCTGAACCCCGAACAGTTGCGTGCTGTCGAGACGCTCGATGGCCCGGTTCTGGTGCTGGCGGGCGCCGGCACCGGCAAGACGCGCGTGCTCACCACCCGCATCGCCCACATCCTCGCGACTGGCCGGGCATTTCCAAGCCAGATCCTTGCGGTCACCTTCACCAACAAGGCGGCCCGCGAAATGCGCGAGCGCATCACTCATCTGGCCGGTGAAGCGGTCGAGGGCATGCCCTGGCTCGGCACCTTCCATTCGATCGGCGTGAAATTTCTGCGCCGCCACGCCGAGCTCGTCTCGTTGCGGTCCGACTTCAGCATTCTCGACACCGACGACGTGATCCGGCTGCTCAAGCAGTTGATCCAGGCCGAAGGCCTCGACGATAAGCGCTGGCCGGCGCGCCAGTTCGCCCAGATGATCGACGGCTGGAAGAACAAGGGCCTGGACCCAAACCAGATTCCGGAAGGCGATGCCCGCGCGTTCGGCAACGGCAAGGGCCGCGAGCTCTACACCGCCTACCAGAACCGGCTGATCGGGCTGAATGCCTGCGATTTCGGCGACCTGCTGCAGCATCCGATCCGCATCCTCAAGAACAATCCGGATATCCTCGCAGACTACCAGAACCGCTTCCGCTACATTCTCGTCGACGAGTACCAGGACACTAACACAGCACAGTACATGTGGCTCAGGCTCTTGGCGCAGCGGCCGAAAGGTAAGAACCCCTCCCCAACCCATCCCCACAAGGGGGCGGGGCTCGACGCTCCGAGCACGGCGACAGGTCGAAATACACGGCTTGCTGATGACGACTTCCCCGGGAGCGACCCACAGGTTAGCTCCCTCCCCCTTGTGGGGAGGGTTGGGGAGGGGTCTTCCTCCCATGTCAACATCTGCTGCGTCGGCGACGACGACCAGGCGATCTATGGGTGGCGCGGCGCCGACATCGACAACATCCTGCGCTTCGAGAAGGATTTTCCCGGCGCCACCGTCATCCGTCTGGAGTGCAACTATCGCTCGACCGCGCATATTCTTGGTGCCTCGGGCCACCTGATCGCCCACAACGAGGGCCGGCTCGGCAAGACGCTGTTCACCGAGCGCGCCGATCCCGACGACGAAAAGGTGCAGGTGCATGCCTCGTGGGATTCCGAGGAGGAAGCCCGCGGCATCGGTGAGGAAATCGAGCAGCTGCAGCGGCAAAAACACCCGCTCAACAACATGGCGATCCTGGTCCGCGCGTCCTTCCAGATGCGCGAATTCGAAGACCGGTTCGTTACGCTCGGACTGAACTACCGTGTCATCGGCGGCCCGCGCTTTTACGAGCGGCAGGAAATCCGCGATGCGATGGCCTATTTCCGACTGGTCTGCCAACCCGCCGACGATCTCGCTTTTGAGCGGATCATCAACACACCCAAGCGCGGCCTGGGCGACACGACAGTTCGCCATCTGCACGATTATGCCCGCGCCCGCGACATTCCGATGCTGGCCGCGGCCGGCGACATGGTCGAAACCGAGGAGCTGAAGCCCAAGGCGCGCAAGTCTCTCTACGACGTGGTGGTGAACTTCAAGCGCTGGAGCCAACTGCTTGAATCGACTCCGCATACCGAGCTTGCTGAACAGATACTTGAAGAGAGCGGCTATACCGACATGTGGAAGGCCGACAAGTCGGCCGAAGCGCCGGGCCGGCTCGACAACCTCAAGGAACTGATCCGCTCGATGGAGCAGTTCGAGTCGATGCGCGGCTTTCTCGAGCACGTCTCGCTGGTCATGGATGCCGAGCAGAACGAGAACATGGACGCGGTGTCGATCATGACACTGCATTCGGCCAAGGGGCTGGAATTCGACACCGTCTTCCTGCCCGGCTGGGAAGAAGGCCTGTTTCCCCACCAGCGCGCGCTGGACGAAGGCGGCCGCAACGGGCTTGAGGAAGAGCGGCGGCTGGCCTATGTCGGGCTCACCCGCGCCAAGAAACGTCTGCACATCTGGTTCGTCTCCAACCGCCGCATCCACGGCCTCTGGCAGTCGACCATTCCGTCGCGCTTTCTCGACGAATTACCCGAGGACCATGTCGAGGTCGCCGAAGTCGAACAGTCCTATGGCGGTTACGGCCGCAACCAGTATGGCCAATCGCGTTTCGACAAGCAGGAGCCGTTCTCTTCGGGCTACTCTTCGCCCGGCTGGCAGCGCGCCCAGGCCAACAAGACCGACGCCACCCGCAACAACTGGGGCAACCGCTCCGGCCATCAGGTAGAGCGTATCGGCTATGGCGAAGCAGGCCCGACCGGCCGCGTCATCCAGGGCGAACTGGTGGCCAAATCCAAGGTCGACACCCCCTCGGCCTTCTCCGTCGGCGACCGGGTGTTCCACATCAAGTTCGGCAACGGCAACATCGCGGGCATCGAAGGCAACAAACTGACGATCGATTTCGACCGTGCAGGCCAGAAGCGGGTGCTGGACGGGTTTGTCGAGAAGGTATGAGGCGACTGCGATGGCCCGGACGGCTCCGGGTTCCAAAGCTATCGTATGTCGCGGTGCCCCCTAATGACTGCCGAGAGCGGATTGCCGCTCCCAGCATCTCAGGCGCCAATTGGGAAGTGCAATCCTAGCGGGGCAAGAGCCCCTGGCTCTGATCATATTTCGCCGAAGCGGCAACGAGTGCGTCAAAATCGCTCGAACACAGGTAGGGCTTTAGTGCATCGAACTTCGCCTTCTCCCATTCGTAGATGCCCAAAGCGACCAAGGAATCGACCGTCGCTGAAGGAAAACGCTGGCGGATGGGCGCTGCCGGATTGCCAGCCACGATCGTGTAGGGCGCAACATCTTTCGTGACGATCGCTCCAGAGGCAACCACCGCGCCTTCACCGATAGTAATCCCCGGCATGATCATGGCCCGCATGCCAATCCATGCTCCGCTGCCGATGATCGTGTCCCCTTTCCCGAGATAGGCATCAAGAATGACCTCGGCGAACGGGTAAAGACTGAACCAGTCCGTCCGATGGGTGTGATTTCCGCCCATAAGGATAACCGCTTCGGCACCGATGCAGACATAATCGCCGATATAGAGCTGATCGATAGGCCATTGCGGCTCCCAAGCATCGAGGCTGTATTCATCGCCATAGAGATAACGAACAACGCTATCTTCGAATGAGCCGGTCCACGCATTGCTGTAATAGCTGTTGTTTCCCCGAACGTGGATGTTGGGATTTTTTACCGTCTCATGGAGAAGTTCGACTTTGGACCAGTGCTTGTCTTGAGCGTTTTGAAGAGACAATTCAGTTATGTTTCCCTGTTTAGGCCATTCGAAACGGAAGCAGTGATTCTCAGGCAAATTAGAGACCACAAATATCAGCTGCCACAAAATGCGAAAAGGCTCGAAACCGGATCTCGACTGTCCGGTAACGCCAGGCAAATCTCGCGGCCGGTTCAGGCCGGGTCGCACCTCAATACTCGACCCTCTCCAGCGGCGCCCTCGTCGCCTCGAAGGCCCTGAATGCAGCCTCCTTGCGCGCGATATAGTTGCGGTCGAAGGGCACCATGTCCTGATGGCGGGCGATCTGGATCTGGAAGATGAACAGCCGGTCGTGGCGGAATGCGACTTCCGAGACCGCCAAGTAGAATTCCCACATGCGGAAGAAACGCTCGTCGTAGAGCGCTATGGCTTCGGCCTTTTTCGACACGAAGCGCTCGCGCCAGGCGCGCAGCGTCCAGGCATAGTGCATGGGTAGGACCTCGATGTCCTTGATCAGCAGCCCTGCCTTCTCGACTGCCGGCAGGACTTCCGCCAGCGAAGGGATATAACCACCGGGAAATATGTATTTCTCGATGAACGGATTCGTCATGAGATTCGGCTTGGTGCGGCCGATCGAGTGCAGCACCATGACACCCTTCTTTTCGAGAACATCCGCGATCTTGCGGAAGAAGTTGCGGTAATTGCCGACGCCGACATGCTCGAACATGCCGACGGAAACAATGCGGTCGTATTGGCCCTTCAGGTGACGGTAGTCGGTCAGCTCGAAGCGGACCTTGTCGCCAAGGTCGCGTTTCGCAGCGCGGGCGCGGGATACCTTGAGCTGTTCCTCAGAAAGCGTGACGCCGGTGACGTCGACGCCTGCGGCTTCAGCGAGATAGAGACCGAGCCCGCCCCAGCCCGAGCCAATCTCCAGCACCTTCTGGCCGGGCGCAAGCTGGAGCTTGGCCGCGATGTGGCGCTTCTTGGCGAGTTGGGCTTCGTCAAGGCTTATGCCTTCCGGTTCGAAATAGGCGCAGGAATACTGCCAGTCCGGATCGAGGAACAGGTCGAACAGCTTGGCGCTCAGGTCGTAGTGGTGCGAAACGTTGGGCAGATTGCGATTGATTGGAAGCCGCGCGGAAAACTGGGCGGCGACGATCCGGCCGAGGCCTTGCGCGATCATGCGCGGGGTGGCGGCCTTGCGGATGCCGTTGCGGGCGAGCAGGGAAAGGAAATCGAAGATATTGCCGTCCTCGACCAGCATGCGGCCATCCATGTACATCTCGCCGAGCTTCAGCGCCGGATCGGTGGCGACCGCGCGCTCGGCCTCGGCATCGGCAAACCGGATGGAGATGGTTGCCTCCGAGCCATCGCCAAAAGTCTGAGCGACACCGGAGGCAGAGGTCAATTTGAGCGATCCCTGGCGGACCACCTTTTTCATCATCATGCTGATACCGGATGCCATGCCTTCTCCTCTGAGCGATGCCAATCACGGAGGTCATCACGACCACACGTACAGGACTTTAGAGGGTTCGAAGGCGGGAGCAAGCGCTGATCGCAATGGATGCGCGAAGTTTCCTCAGCATAATAATTGGTGTGCAGCGCGCCAACCGGCTGGTTGATGTGGGCAACAATCACAACGCCGTCGCGGGCCGCCGCAAAACGCCGCTGCGTCTCGCGGACGCCGAGCGTCGCGCCGCCTCCGCCTGTTTCATCATTCCGGCAAGCAGGCCATCATGCCTGCGTACGAAGGCCAGCAGCCGGTCGGTGTAGTCGGGCACGACGGCGCCACGCACCGATGGCCGCGCCGCAAGTGCCCGCCGCCATGCGACAAGCTTCGACCTGCCGACAAACACCTCGAGATCGACCGCCTGCTCGAAACCGTCGAAATAGCGAAACACCGGTGCGAAGACCGCATCGACGATCGTGAACTTCTCGCCAGCGAAGAACGGCCCCTTCCCCAGCTCAGCCTCAAGCCGCTCGAACTTGCTGCCGATTGCGGCAAGCGCGGCATCGAAAGCTGCCCGATCTTTCGTCGTCTCCACAGTCCAGATATTGGCGAGCACCTGCGAGCCGAATTCCACCCAGCCACGATGGCGCGCCCGGGTCAGTGCATCTTCGGGATGCAGCGTGGGGGTAACCGTCTCGTCGAGATATTCGACGATCGCAGCACTTTCGAACAGCACTTCGTCGCCGACCATCAGCAGCGGCACCTTGCCGAGCGGCGAAATCGCCTTGAACCAGTCCGGCTTGTCGGTGAGGTCGATGGTGATGCGCTCGAATGGAACCCCCTTTTCGGCGAGCGCAATCGCCGCGCGCTGGACGTAGGGGCAGAGATCGAAGGATACGAGCTTGAGCTTAGCGGTCATGTCAGTCTCCCCAGACGTAGTAGAGCGCATCTCCTTCGACGCGAGTGGATAGGAACATCAACTTGGAATCGCGCGGCGCCGGGCCGCTTTCACGCTCGCCCGTTGCCATGTCGAAATGCGCGCCATGCCAGGCGCAGACGAGCTTTCCCTCGCGACATTCAAGCGGCCCGCCGAAATGCAGACAGGTATTGGCAATCGCCCGGATCCGCTCACCGGCGCGATAGACATGCAGTTCGCGCCCGAAGAACGGCACCACAACAGACCCGGTCGTCGGGATATCGTCAATCTTGATCAGTTCATGCTTCATCGCATACCTCCACTTAATGCAGCTGCATCTAGATTAATGCAATTGCATCAAATGTCAAGCTTGATGCAATTGCATTAAACTGCATAATGACGCCATGAACGAAGATATCCCCTCCGAAGCCGTCATCGATGCATGGATCAATCTGGTGCGCGCCCAGCACCGGGTGCTGAGCAGCGTCGAAACTGATCTGAAATCAGCCGGTTTTCCGCCGCTTGCCTGGTACGATGTGCTGCTGGAGTTGCGAAAGGCGGGTGACGACGGCCTGAGGCCACTCGAAATCGAGGCGCGGCTGCTGCTTGCCCAACACAGCGTTTCACGGCTGGTGGACCGACTGGAAAAGGCCGGCCATGTCGAGCGTAAGGCGCATGAAACCGATGGCCGTGGCCAGCGCATCAGGCTCACGTCCGAAGGTCGCGGCCTGCTCGAACAGATGTGGCCAGCCTATCGCTCGTCGATTAACCGCCACATTGGCAAAAAGTTGCGCGACGACGATGCTGCAAAAGAACTTGCTGCGCTGCTCGGGCGCCTGCTGGACGGGTAACAGGCTTTACTTCGTCGCCAGCTTGCCCATTTGCTCAGGCTGGTCGCGCAGCAGCACGAAGCGATAGCCGCGCTTTTTGAGATCGCGAACGCCGGCCACCACGCCCTCGCCGGCCTTGCGGTCCGGCTGGTTGATATGGGCGATGATCACATCGCCGTCGCGGGCCGCCGCAAAACGCCGTTGCGTCTCGCGGGCGCCGAGCGTCGCACCGCCGTCGCCGTTGATGGAAAAACCAGCGACGCGGAAGCCCATTGCCTCGATCTGCACCATCGATTGCGCCGAATACTTGGCCGTCGCGCCGCGAAACCAGGTCGGCCTTGCGCTCCCCGAACGGATGATGGCATCAGCCCCACCCGCGACCTCTGCGGCCACCGCCTCCGGCGAACCGGCTGCCCGTATCCCGTAGATGCTGATCGGCATCTCCACCGCTGGCACATGATTGGCGCCGTGGTCCTCGATCTCGAAGAGATCGGGATGAGCCTTCATGACTGCGAAAGCATCCGGGTTGCGCTTCAGCCAGCGTGCGGTCACGAAGATCGTCGCCGCAATCTTCTCCGTCACCAGCATGTCGAGAATGCGATGGTCGACCTTGCCCATGCAGGCATCGAAGGTCAGGGCGACCTCCGGTGCATCGACAGACTTTTTTGCCAGTCGCAGGCTCGGCTCAAGCAGCCGGTGACCGGGCGCAATCGCACCGGACGCGGGAACAGCAAGTGAAAAGACCAACAGCAGGAGGCTTGTGGAACGGACGATATTGGATTTCTTGCGCACGCATTGACCCTGGAAATAAGGCTAAAAACACCGAGAAAGCAGCATAGGCCGTCTCTATAGAAGATTCGTTTCCAGAGTTTGTTCAGATTTCGCTGATGCCACACAAAATGCGTGAAGGGCGCAGCAAGCTTGAAGTCGAAGGTGAAGCCCTTTATCTCAGGGACCATCAATAACAAAAGACATGAGGTCATTTAGTGCCAGCATTCAAGGATCTGCCCACGCCGCCCAAGCCCGCCAAGAAGCCGGTGACGGATACCCACCACGGCGTTACGCGAACGGATGATTATGCCTGGCTGAAGGCGGACAACTGGCAGGCGATGTTCCGCGACACTTCCATTCTCGACCCGGAAATCCGGTCCTACCTCGAGGCTGAAAACGCCTATCAGGAAGCGGCGATGGCCGATACCGGTGACCTCCGAAAGACGCTGTTCAACGAGATGAAGGGCCGCATCAAGGAAGACGATTCCTCTGTGCCGATGAAGGATGGCGCCTATGCCTATGGCACGCTGTTCGTTACAGGCGGCGAGCAGGCACACTATTTCCGCACGCCACGCAGTGGAGGCGTGCTCAAGGAAGTGCTGCTCAACGGCGACCGCGAGGCTGACGGAAAGGACTATTGCCGGATCTCCGGGTTGGATCATGCGCCGGGTCACGACAAGGGCATCTGGGGTTATGACGACACCGGCTCGGAATTCTTCACCCTGAAAGTGCGCAACTTCGCCACCGGACAGGACCTGGATGATGTCATCGAGAATACCGGCGGCGGCGGTGCCTGGGCGCCAGACGGCCAAAGCTTCTTCTACACAATGCTGGATGAAAACCACCGGCCGTCGAAGGTTTACCACCATATTCTCGGCACGCAGCAATCAGCGGACCGCCTGGTTTATGAGGAAGAAGATCCAGGCTTCTTCATGGGCGTCGGCGGCTCGCTGCTCGACGACTATATCTATATCGACATCCACGACCACGAGACGTCGGAGTACCGCATTCTCTCGACCAAGGACCTGACCGCAGAACCGAAGCTGGTCGCGGTTCGTCAGACTGGAATCGAATACGAGATGAGCGAAGGCGGGGATGTGTTCTTCATCCTCACCAACGATGACGGCGCCAAGGATTTCAAGATCATGCAGGCGCCTGTTGAATCACCTTCGAAGGAAAACTGGACCGAAGTGGTGCCCCACCGGCCCGGCACGCTGATCCTGTCGGTGAGCGCCTACAAGCATCACCTCGTCTGGATGGAGCGTCACGAAGGCCTGCCGCGCATCGTCATCCGCGACCGGCTGAGCGGCGAGGACCACGCCATCGCGTTTGACGAGGAAGCCTATTCGCTCGGCTTCGGCGGCGCGCTGGAATACGACACGGACTGGGTCCGCTTCTCCTACTCGTCGATGACCACGCCGACCCAGCTTTACGATTACAACCTGTACACCCGCGAGCGCGTGCTCCTGAAAACCCAGGAAGTGCCATCGGGTCATGTGATCGAGAACTATCTGACCCGCCGGGTCTTCGCGACCGCCGAGGATGGCCAGAAAGTGCCGGTATCGCTGCTCTACAAGAAGGACACCAGGCTCGACGGTTCGGCGCCCTGCCTGCTCTACGGCTATGGTGCCTACGGCATCTCCATCCCCGCCTCGTTCAGCACCAATGCACTGTCGCTCGTCGATCGCGGCTTCGTCTATGCCATCGCCCATGTCCGCGGCGGCAAGGACAAGGGCTTTGCCTGGTATGAGCATGGCAAGATGCAGCACAAGACGAATACCTTTACCGACTTCATTGCTGCAGCGAACCATCTTGTCGCCGAAAACTTCACCGCTTACGACCGGATCATTGCCGAGGGCGGTTCGGCCGGCGGCATGCTGATGGGCGCGATCGCCAACATGGCGCCGGAAAAGTTCGGCGGCATCATCGCCGCCGTGCCATTCGTCGACGTGCTCAACACCATGTTGGATGACACATTGCCGCTCACACCGCCGGAGTGGCCGGAATGGGGCAATCCGATCGAGAGCGCATCGGATTTCCGCAACATCGCGTCCTACTCGCCCTATGACAACATTGCCGCCAAGGCCTATCCGCCGATCCTCGTGCTGTCGGGCCTGACAGATCCGCGCGTCACCTACTGGGAACCCACCAAATGGGTGGCCAAGCTGCGCGACCATTCGACCAGCGCCGACCCGATCCTGCTCAAGACCAATATGGGGGCGGGGCACGGCGGCGCTTCGGGGCGCTTCCAGCGGCTTGAGGAAATTGCCTACGAATACGCCTTCGCCTTGAAGGTTACGGGCAAGTAAAACGACACAGTATTGTACCGAAATGACACCGCCCGGATTCGGGCGGTGTTTTGTTTTCAGCCAACATTCGCCAAACAGGACCGGCTTTAAGGCTGTGCTAACCACATCGCAGCAATTCGGACCGCTAAACCGCTTAAATCTAATGCATTAAGCGAAGATTTCACCACTCGCAGGGCATTTGAGGTTCATGAAATGTATTTGCCCTGAGCAGCAATAGGGATCTTCGTGATGTTCAAACGTAGCAATTTTCTGCATGACGCATCCAGGAACGCAATGTCCAGTCTCGGAAGACGGCTGAAGGCGCTTGCGAACGATCGCAGCGGCAATTTCGCCCTCACCTTCGCGCTCGTCAGCGTTCCCCTGCTGGTCGCCGTCGGCTGCAGCTTCGACTACGTCCGGGCCATGAACACCCATCGCAAGATGCAGTCAGATCTCGACGCGGCGCTCGTTGCGGCCGTCAACAAGGTCGGCGTCAAGGATGAAAAGGCCCTCAAGACGGAAATCAATACCTGGCTCGAGGCGGAAGCCGAGACCAAAGGTATTTATGTGCTCAACACCGATGCGGTCGCCATCGATGCCACGAATGCGACAATTAAGGCCAGCGTGAGGGCAACCGTACCGACCACCTTGCTGAAGATCGTCGGCATTAACACTGTGCCCGTCGCCGTCGAGGCCGCCGTACTTGGCGGCAAGACGACGACCACCGTAACTCATAGCGCGTTTTCGATGTATCTGGTACTCGACCGCTCCGGATCGATGGACGAAGATACCAACACCACTTACACGACCACCTGCTACAAAAAAGAGTCGACAAAATCCGGCCCATACACCTGCACCAAGAAGTACACCAAAATGGAAGCGCTGAAGCTCGCTGTCGGCAGCCTCACCACGCAGTTGACGAACGCCGACCCAGAAGTAAAGTATGTTCGTCTGGGTGCCGTCTCCTATAATGACAAGATGCAGCCGCCGACACCGTTGGCCTGGGGTACGTCCGGAACCACCACTTACGTCAACGCCCTGACCCCAAAGGATCGCACCAATTCCGGCGGTGCATTCAAGATGGCCTATGACTCTCTTGTTGCGCCTTCGGAAAATACCGCGCATATGAACAAGAATGGCAACAACGCGCCGTCAAAATACATCATCTTCATGACCGATGGCGAAAACAACGAGAATGGTGCAGACACCCTCACAAAGGAATATTGTGACAAGGCACGGAACGCCAATCCGCAGGTTCGGGTCTACACAATCGCCTTCATGGCCCCCACGGCGGGCCAGAACCTGCTGAGATATTGCGCCACCAACCCGGAAGACTACTTCCCGGCGGAAAGCACTGGTCAGCTCGTCAACGCCTTCCAGGTGATCGGCCAGACCTCGGCCAAGACCTTGCTGCGCTTGACGCAATAATCAGAGCTTCGGGATCACCTTGAGATAGGCCGCGATCGCTTCGCGGTCTTCCTTTGGCAGCTTGGCCATGTTCTTCTGCACCTCGACCATGGTGCCGCCAGCGGTGTCATATTCCGGCGTGAACCCGGTCTCCAGGTAGTTGGCGATATCGCCCTCGCTCCAGGAGGCAACGGACCCGCCCGGCGTGATGTCGGGGATCTTGCCCTTGCCCTCGGGGTTTGGCGCGCCCGACAGCCACTGCCCGGCCTTGAAGCCGCCAAGCTCGTCGCGCGGCGTATGACATTCGCCGCAATGCCCCGGCCCTTCCACGATATATTGGCCGCGCTTGACCGTCGCATCGGCATTGGCAAGTTCGACGCGCGGCGCATCGCTGAAATAGAGCCACTTCCAGCCGCCGAGCGCCAGCCGCATATTGTAGGGAAAGCCAAGCTCGTGCGGTGGCGCGACATTGTCGCTTTTCGGCAGCGTCTTGATATAGGCGAACAGGTCGCCAACATCTTTCGGGGTCATGCGGCTGTAGGACCCATAGGGCAGAGACGGATAGAGGTGGCTCCCATCCGGGCCGACACCGCGGGTAACGGCATTGCCGAACTGCGCAAGCGTCCAGTTGCCGATGCCGGCCTTCTCGTCAGGCGAAATGTTCGGCACATGAAACTTGCCGTAGGGACTGTCGATCGTCACGCCACCGGCAAGCACCAAGGCGTCGGCACCCTCGGCGCCGGGTTTCTTGTGACAGCTGACGCAGCCGCCCATCGAAAACACCAGCTCGCCGTTCTTGACGTCAGGCGTCCCGGCCGTGGCCCAATACTCGTCCGGCAACGGCTGCGGGCGCGTAACGACGAGGAAGACCCCTGCACCAATTACCCCCAGGCCAATCAATGCGCCGATGGATTTGACCAGTCTTCCCGCCATTTGGATTTTCCCGTTCTAATCGCCGCGCCGCACGCCAATCCTGCCACGCATGTCGCATTTCAACCAGACAGAATCTGGAGACAAAAAAACCGCCGCGATTGACCTGAGGTCAGGCAATCGCGGCGGGTCGGGAGGAAACCGTCAGTCTTTCTTGATACGATAGAGTTCGTGGCAGCTGCCGCAGTCCTTGCCGAGAGCAGCCACTGCCGCGCCCACGGCGGCCTGGTCAGCCGGCAGTTGCGCCAGTATTGCCTCGGCATCCGCACCCAGCTTGTCCGCCTTGGCCTTGAAGTCATCCATGTTGGCCCAGATCTTCGGGCTGGCGCCTTTCGAATCCTGCTCCGTACCAGGACCGAAATGCGCGGGAAACCCCTTGATCACAGTGGCGATGCTGGTCAGAGCTGCCTTGACGGTTTCGGCATCATAAGGCTTCTCGCCTTTGGCAATCGCGCCAAGCGCGCCCATCGCGCCACCGTTCTTTTTCATGTCCGCGACACGCGCCTCTTCCATGCCCGCTGCGGACACGACGACGGTGGCGCTGAAAAGACAGAGAATTCCCGCGGCCAATACCCTCTTGATCATTGTCTAAAATCTCCCAATATCGATTGACCCATGTCTGGTACGCAAATCGCGGCCCCAGAGATTGCCAGTGAAGCAGCCAACACCCCTGAAAGCAAAATAACTTTTTGGTGATCGCGCTCGATTGGTGCGCCTTAGCCTGCGACGGCAAGCCCCTGCCACGCAGTCCAGATCGCCGCTGCGATCAACAATGCGCCGGCGATGCGCCCTGTCCAGATGGTTGCCGAAGGGTTGGCGAGCAGAAAGTCCCGGCTGCGCGCAGCCGCACCCGCGATACTTCCGTAGACGAAGAGCTGCATCAGAACCGTCATCAATCCCATCGCGATCGCCTGCGGCCAGAGTGGCCCGAAGGCAGGTTTCATGAATTGTGGAAACACCGCCATGATGAAGAGATAAGCTTTGGGGTTGAGAAGGCAGACAACAAGGCCCTGCCGGAAAATCGCCGACGCCGGTCGCGCCTTTGCCACGCCCACGCCATCGACGGTGATGGCACTCCTCACCAGTGTCCAGCCGATCCACATCATGTAAAGCGCGCCGGCCAGAATGAGAGGATTGCGCAGCCATGGAATGACAAAGGAGAGCACCCCGACGCCCAACGTGCCGGTGAGCGTATGGACCGCACCACCGAGCATGATGCCGCCGACAGCCGCGAAACCAGCCTGCTTGCCACCTGTCAGCGCATTGGTCAGCACGAACAGCATATCCATCCCGGGCACAACGATGATCCCGAAGAGCAAAATTGCGAACAACCAGAGATTTTGGGTGTATTCCATGTCAGTATCTTTCGTGCCGTGAGTTCGGGATTCGAATTAAATCATACGAATACAGTGTATTGGCACCTTCATAGCGCACCTCAATTGACACCGTTGTGTCAGGAGTGTTTGCTCATCAGGTCAGTTTGGGAGAAATCCTGTGCGCAAATCGTCCCGCCTGTTCGAGATCATCCAGATATTGCGGATGGCCAGCCACCCGGTGACGGCTGCACAGATTGCAGAGCGCCTGGAGGTGACGCCGCGATCGATCTATCGCGACATCGCAGCACTTCAGGCGATGCGGGTGCCGATCGAAGGCGGCAGGGGTATCGGCTACATAATGCGGGCAGGCTTTGACCTGCCGCCGTTGATGTTCACCATCGAGGAATCCGAAGCCATCGTTCTGGCACTGGCGCTCTTACAGCGAACCGGCGATGTCGCATTGAAGAAAGCCGCCGACCGGGTCACGGCCAAGATCGCCGCGACCATGCCGCCGCCGCTCAGACAGGTTCTGGAGGGAAACGCCATCTTTGCGTGGGGCAGCGTGGCTCCCTCGCCCGACGGCACCGATCTTGCGCTGCTGCGCCAGGCCATTCGCGACGAACAGAAGCTTTTTATCCGCTACCGCGACGAAGCCGCCCACGAGAGCGAAAGGACGATCCGCCCGATTGCCCTCATCTACTACTCGTCCACTGCGGTCGTGGTTGCCTGGTGCGAGTTGCGCGACGCATTGCGCAACTTCAGGACCGACCGGATCCAGCAGAGCGAAGCGGTCGACGCCTATTTTCCCGGACAGGGGGACGGACTTCGCCAGCAATGGATCAGGGGATGGAAAAATTGAACGAAAAAGGCCCCGCCCGGAACGATCCGACGGGGCCTCTATAAAAGCAGTTGCGATTACTTGGTCGCGGCTTCGTACATTTCCAGCACGTAATCCCAATTGATCAGGCTGTCGACGAATGCTTCGAGGTACTTCGGACGCGCGTTGCGATAGTCGATGTAGTAGGAATGCTCCCACACGTCGACGCCGAGGATCGGCTTGGCGCCGTGCACGAGCGGGTTTTCACCGTTCGGGGTCTTGGAGATTTCGAGCTTGCCGTTCTTGACCGACAGCCATGCCCAGCCGGAGCCGAACTGCGTCGTGCCGGCGGCAACGAAATCGGCCTTGAACTTGTCAAAACCGCCGAGATCGGACGCGATAGCTGCTTCAAGCTTGCCAGGAAGCTTGGTGCCGCCGCCGCCCTTCTTCATCCACTTCCAGAAATGGATATGGTTGTAATGCTGGCCGGCATTGTTGAACAGGCCGGCATTCTTGCCGAAGGACTGGACGACGACCTCTTCGAGGGAGAGGTTGGCCATGCCGGCTTCTTCCGCCAGCTTGTTGCCGTTGGTCACATAGGCCTGATGATGCTTGTCATGGTGATATTCAAGCGTTTCGCGCGACATAAACGGCGCCAGAGCATCATAGTCGTAAGGCAGTGCAGGAAGTTCAAAAGCCATAGTGGTGTCTCCTTCGTCATTCTTTGCATTAAAGGTGCAAACCGGGTTGGAACATAAGTTTGCCGCTCTTGGATGGCAACCGTGCTGAGCGAATAAATTCGCCTCTGGAAACGTCGTTGCCGGAAGCCTATTTTCAACTCGAATACAACCCCTTAAGTTCCCACATTTCATGAGGTCCACTATGAAAACCGTCGCTCGCACATGCTCCGCAGCCCTTGCCCTGGCAATGCTGCCCGCCGTCGCCATGGCCTCTTCGGAAGAAGAGTGGAAAAAGATGGCGGCCGATGTCGAGAAGCAATGCACGCAAGCAGCTTCCGACACCTTCAAGAAGCCTCAGGTCGCAGTCGACCCGACAGGCAGCGAGAACTACGGCCTCGCAATCGTCTATGGCCGTTCCAAGGAAGCAAAGGCGCCGGCCGCCATCATCTGCGTCTACGACAAGAAGACCATGAAGGTCGAGCTTGGGAGCGAACTCAGCAAGGATCTCGTGCGCATCCGCAAGCCGAAGGTGGACGGCGATCAGGATGCCAGCAAAAAGGATGCCGGCAATCAGGACAAGAGCGGCGGAGAAGACGACGCCGAATAGCAAGCCACTGTACGATGCTCCCGGCCGCCACAAGCGGCTGACCAGCATAGAGCTGACACCATGTCCGCATTGCGAAGCACGACAGTACAAAGAACCATCGGCGTCCCAACCGACGCTGTCTATAGTGCTTTTTTGGATGCGGAAGCGGTGGCCACCTGGCTGCCGCCGGGGGAGATGCGCGGCGTCGTCCATGCGTTCGAGGCACGCGAAGGCGGCGCTTTCTCGATGTCGCTCGTCTACCCGACAGACAGCACGACAGGCCAAGGCAAGTCTTCGGACACGACCGACAAGTTCGAAGGCCGGTTCGTACGGCTGGTGGCCAACCGCGAAGTGGTCTGGGCGACAATCTTCGCATCGGCCGATCCCGCCTTTGCCGGCGAGATGAAAATTCGAAACGAATTGACCCCGGCCTCGAACGGCACCATCGTCACCATCACTTGCGAAGGCATTCCCTCCGGCATTGCTCTTGAAGACAATGCGGAGGGGTGCCGGCTAAGCCTGGAGCAGCTTGCGGCATTTGTCGGCGGATGAGAGGCTAAGGTGGCGAAGCCCATCAACGAAGTTGGGCCGCCATGGTGGCGCTTCCCATTTTCTGATCGGATCAGACGAACTGACCCAGTCCGGGCACGGATGCCACAACCTCATCGACCACTTCTTCGCCGGCATATTTGCGGGCAACGTTGATCGTTTCCTTGGCGAGTGCCGTGATTTCCCCCATGCCGAGGCCGAGACCCATCAACTGCTGGCCGAGCCCCATAATGCCGCCGCCCATGAGACTGCTGAAAAAACCGCCGCGGTCGCCGCCATATTCGGATATCAGCTCTGCGGCTCCCGGCAGCGAAGCGATCATCTTTCGAACCGGCGCTTCCTCGGCTTCCTTGTCAAGAAAAGCCAAAATCATGGCGATTGCCTTTTCCGCCGTCTTCGGGTCCAGGCCGACCGAGTGAGCGATAGGATTGACAATTTCCATCATGTGTTTCTCCATTGCGACCTGACGCTTACGTCAAAGTACTTCGTTGTCTGATGCCAGCAGTCCCACACTGGAAATGCTTCGAAATATCATTATCTTCCGGGCATGGCATGGTTGTCCAGCGCCATCACGCACCTTATAACAGCCTGGTCAGGATTCAATTGTGGCGCACCGATTGCGCCTCGTCCTATGGGGCGCCACGCGCGGGAGAACAGCATGCTCGAAGAAGGCAAGATCTATCTCGGAACCAGCCGCAAACCCGACGATTCGATCAATCGGCCGGAATATCTCGATCTCAAATTCGGCAACCGCCATGGGCTCGTGACAGGCGCGACGGGCACCGGCAAAACGGTAACGCTGCAAGTTCTCGCGGAAGGTTTTTCCAACGCTGGAGTTCCGGTATTCTGCGCCGACGTCAAGGGCGACCTCTCGGGCATCGCCGCGATGGGTCAGGAAAAAGACTTCCTGATGAAACGTGCCCAAGACATCGGCTTCGCCGACTACGATTTCCAAGAGTTCCCGGTCATATTCTGGGACATCTACGGCGAGAAGGGCCATCGCGTCCGCACCACGTTGACGGAAATGGGTCCGCTGCTGCTTTCCCGCCTGATCAATGCCAGCGACGCACAGGAAGGCGTGATCAATATCGCCTTCAAGATCGCCGACGAAGGTGGCCTGCCCCTGCTCGACCTGAAAGATCTGCAGGCGATGCTGAACTATATGGGTGACAATGCCACCGAGCTTTCCAACAAGTTCGGCTTCATTACCAAGGCATCCGTCGGCTCTATCCAGCGCGAACTGCTGATACTGGAGCAGCAGGGAGCGGCAAACTTCTTCTCCGAACCGGCGCTAAAGATCAGCGACATCATGCGCACCACCAATGACGGCCGCGGCGCCATCTCGGTGCTGGCCGCAGAAAAGCTGATGATGAATCCCCGGCTCTATGCCACGTTCCTGCTCTGGCTGATGTCCGAACTCTTCGAACAGCTTCCGGAAATCGGCGATCCCGAAAAGCCCCGGCTGGTATTCTTCTTCGATGAAGCGCACCTGCTCTTCAACGACGCACCGCCGGTGCTGGTCCAGCGCGTCGAGCAGGTCGTCCGGTTGATCCGTTCGAAGGGCGTCGGCGTCTACTTCGTCACCCAGAACCCTATGGATGTGCCGCAAACCGTGCTCGCTCAGCTTGGCAATCGCGTACAGCATGCGTTGCGCGCCTATACGCCGAACGAGCAGAAGGCCGTCAGGACCGCAGCCGACACGTTCCGGCCAAATCCCGATTTCGACTGCGCCACCGTCATCACCACGCTCGGAACGGGCGAAGCGCTGGTTTCGACCATCGAAGCCAAAGGTGCGCCGTCGATCGTCCAGCGGACGCTGATCCGCCCGCCCTCTTCCCGCCTCGGTCCGATCACCGATCAGGAGCGCAAGCAGGTCATGTCGGTCAGCCCTGTTGCCGGCGTCTACGACGCAGACTTCGATCGCGAATCCGCCTTCGAGATCCTGACCAGAAAGGCGGAAGCGGCCGCACAGGCACAGGCCCCTGAGCCGGCACAGCCCAAATCCACCGGAACGATCGGTGGCTGGACGCTGCCCGGCTTTGGTACAGACGACACGCCGCAGCCCCAGCAGAAGGAACAGAAGCGCTCGGGCTACCAGCGCGAGAGCGTCGTGGAGGCGGCAATGAAATCGGCAGCAAGGGCCGCCGCCACTGCGGTAGGCGCAGCCATCGTGCGCGGTATCCTTGGTAGCCTGCGCGGCCGGCGATAGGCCCGATTGAAATTCGGACAAGGCGATGCTAGTTTTGCGCATCGATTTCAAGAAAGGAGGGCCTGGCGATGACGCGTATCTATTGGCAACACCGCAAGTTTGGCCCCAACCAAGCCCTGCAAATGCGTTTGCAGGGCTGACCGGAAACCGAAACTCACTTCCTGGTCTGCCTTTGCGGCACCGCGACCCAAGCCTGAGCGCTTGAGCCGCTACCGTCGAATTTCCGAGCACTGTGATGCGCCTGCTGGCGATCCTGCTCGAAAGACCAGAGACCTGTCATGACTTTGATCAATATCCGCAATCTCGGCGTTGTCAGAAGCACGCCGCTGTTTTCCGCCCTCAATCTTGTCGTCAGTTCCGGAGACCGCCTTGGCATCGTCGCCGCCAACGGGCGCGGCAAATCCACCCTGTTGCGCTGCATCGCAGGCACGGATGAAGCAACGACCGGCGACATAGTCCGCGCCCGCGGCCTGACAACGGGCTATGTCGAACAAAACATACCCGAGGCAGTGATGCGCATGTCGCTCTATGAGGCCGTGCGCGCGGCATTGCCCGGGGACCAGGCAGATAGCGAAAGCTGGCGCGTCGATATACTGCTCGATGATCTTGCCGTGGACATGGCGCTCCGCGCGCGGACACTGGCTCAATTGAGCGGCGGCTGGCAGAGGCTTGCAATGCTGGCGCGCGCGTGGGTACTCGAACCCGACCTGCTGTTGCTCGACGAACCGACCAATCATCTCGATCTCGCCGGGATCGCCATTCTTGAGGGCTGGCTCGCCAGCTTGTCGCGCGATACGCCGGTGGTCATCGCCAGCCATGATCGTGCATTTCTCGATGCAGTCACCAACCGCACGCTGTTTCTGCGGACCGAGCAATCCCCCTGTTATTCGTTGCCCTATTCACGTGCCAGGGCCGCGCTGGACGACGCAGACGCGTCAGATGAGCGGCGGTACATCAGCGACATGAAAACGGCCAAGCAGCTGCGCCAGCAGGCGGCCAAGCTCAACAATATCGGCATCAACTCCGGCAGCGACCTCCTGGTGCTCAAGACCAAGCAACTCAAGAGCCGCGCCGACAAGCTGGAGGCGACTGCCAGACCAGCCCATCAGGAACGATCCGCCGGCGCGATCCGGCTTGCCAATCAAGGCACGCATGCAAAGGTGCTGGTGACGCTCGACGATGCCACGGTTGCGACGCCTGATAGCACCGTGCTCTTCAGCACCGGCAAACGCTTTATCTGCCAGGGCGACCGTATCGTCTTGTGGGGCCGCAACGGCACTGGCAAGACGCGATTGATCGCGATGCTGAAGGCGGCAATTGAAAATCCGCAATCGAGCCCGTCAGGCATCAAGGTTACGCCGTCGCTGGTGCTGGGATACGGCGATCAGGCCCTTGCCGATCTTGATGACAAGGATACGCCGATGAGTGTGCTGGTCGGACGGTTCGAACTTGGCGACCAACGTGCGCGGACGCTGCTGGCGGGTGCTGGCATCAATGTCGATATGCAGGGCAAGGCACTTGGCCGCCTCTCCGGCGGACAGAAAGCCAGACTGGGCATGCTCGTCCTGCGACTGACCAATCCGAACTTCTACCTGCTCGACGAGCCGACCAACCACCTCGATATCGACGGGCAGGAAGCGCTTGAGGCAGAACTCCTCAGCCATCAAGCAAGCTGCATGCTGGTGTCGCACGACCGCAGCTTCATCCGCAATGTCGGCAACCGGTTCTGGCAGATCGACAAGCGAAAGCTCATCGAAGTCGATGATCCCGAAGCGTTCTTCGCATCACAGTTCGCTGAATGATAACGGGAGGTCGGCCCGGAGCAACATGCTCGCGGGCCGATCTGAAGCCTTGCCGTGCCGTCATCTGCGTGGGGCACGGCAACGCACCCATGCAAGCTCTATCCGAGTTTGCCGACAAGGGCGAACGCGCCGCCCTGCGGATCCGATGCCTGGGCGATATGATCGCCGCCGGGAACCTCCATCGGCCCGCTGAGTATCTTGCCGCCAGCGGCTTCGAGAGCCTTCATTGCCGCCGTCAGGTTCGGCACGTTGAAATAATAGAGCCAGGCCGGCTGGGGCACCCCATCCGGCTTCTTCATCATGCCGCCGATCGCGTTTCCTTCATGCTCGAAGAGCTGGTAGATGCCCATGTCGCCCATGTCCATCGCTTCGCCCTTGGTCCACCCGAACAACGCGGAGTAGAAGGCCCACGCCCCGTCGAGGTCACCAGCATACAGTTCGTTCCAGCCGATCCGGCCGGGTGCCTGTCCGAACGGTGACTCCGGCGGTGGAGAATCGCTGTAGAAGAGCGAGATGATCGCACCGTGCGGATCCTTGATGACGGCAAAGCGGCCAATGCCAGGAATGTCCGTCGGGGGCTGTTCGATTGATCCACCGAGCGCTTCCGCTTTCTTGGCGGCGGCATCGACATCCTTCACCCCGACATATCCGAACCAGACCGGCGGAACGCCTGCCTCCAGAAGCGCATCGGGATGATGCATGACGCCGGCTATTGGCACCTCGCCCATCTGAAACAGGCGGTAGTCCATGCCAGGCATAGCCGCGTCCTTGGGCTGCCAGCCTACAATCCTGCTGTAGAAATCCACCGCACCATCAAGGTTCGTGGTGGAAAGTTCGTACCAGACAAAGCTTCCATGCGCCATGACAGCCTCCTCCCGTGTGTCTTGCCAATGGGTGCGGGCCTATCGCCCGGCACTTTAGAGCATTACCACAAAAAGAGAACAATATCCCGTCAGATACAACCAACAGCGGCGCAGCGTCCAAGCGTTGCGCTGTATCCCTGCCCAGCAGAGATGTGAAACTAGAGGACGATGATTTTCGCGCCATCCCTGACGCGGCCATAGAGATCGATCACATCCTGGTTGAACATTCGGATGCAGCCCGAGGAGACCTGCTTGCCGACCGATTTCCAGTCCGGGGTGCCGTGAACCCTGAACAGCGTGTCTTTGCCGTCTGCAAAAATATAGAGCGCCCGCGCCCCGAGCGGGTTGTTGACCCCGCCGACAAGACCGCCGTAGGAAGCGGAGAACATCTTCATCTCGGGCTTATCAGCCACATAATTTTCCGAGGGCGTCCAGCGCGGCCACTTTTTGCGATACTGGATACGGCCCTCTCCTTTCCAGGCATAACCCTGACGGCCGATGCCGACGCCGTAGCGCATGGCGCGTCCGTTACCGAGGACCAGGTAGAGATGCTTGGAGCGCGTATCGACCACGATTGTGCCTGGTCGTTCCGAACTCTTGTAGCTAACCTCGCGGCGCAGAAACTGGTTTGGCACGTCCTGCGTCGGAATTTCCGGCAGCCAATGGCCACCATCATCCAGCTTTGCATACATCGCCATCGAGCGCTGCATGGGAATGGATTGCGTTGTGAAGGTTTCGTCGGTTTCATACACCGTCACCGGTTCCGCACGCGGCGGCACATAGAGCGATTTCTGCGTGGCATAATCATCCTCCCGGAACATGTCCCGTTCCTTATAAGGACCGGTGACGTTCCAGACCGGATATGTCTGCTTGGCAAACCTGTCAGCGTCCATCGATCCCGTATCATAGGGATCGTATTCGTTGACTTCGGAGGAAGTGCACCCACCGAGCATCAACGTCAGCAGTGCTAGCGCAGGCAGGATGTTCGCCGATTTCGTCGTCATGACAGGATTCGCCCTAGTATTGAATTCACAACGATCTTGCACAACCATCTGGCGCGGGGCTTGCCGCCTGTCTCGTTTCGGTGCAACGGCGTTGGCATGCAACTTGCTGCGCGAGAGGCATGACAGCTTTTCTGAGACCGACCAGACGCACCTTTCTTGCTGGCCTTGCTCTTGCAGTGCCCGCCACCGTGCGCGCTTCGCCATTGCTGAGCGAAGTTGATTTCCGCGGCGCGCTGAATGCCCCGGATTATGGCATCCATCCCGGCACGCTCGATCGCGGCTCCAAAGCCTTCATCAAGCTTCTCAAGGAAGCGTCGGCGCGCAACATGCCGGTTTTCCTGCCGCCTGGAACCTACGAGATCTCCAACATCGACCTTCCCGACAACGTTCGCCTGCAAGGCGTGGCGGGTGCGACGCGGCTAGTCTATGGTGGCGAAGGCAAGTTTCTCGGGGCAACCGGGGCGAAATTCATCTCGCTATCTGGTCTCGTCATCGACGGCGCCAACCGCTGGCTGGCCGACGACCAGCAAGGACTGGTGACATTCCGAAGCATCAGCAACCTCACCATCGAAGACTGCGAGATCGCCGGCGCTGCCAAGTTCGCGATCTGGGCCGAAGGATCGAGCGGGAAAATCGCCGGAAACACGATCTCCGGTGCCGCGGAATCGGCAATTTACGCCGTCGACAACAGCGATTTCGAGATTCGTGACAACAGGATATCGGATTGCGGAAACGGCGGTATTCTCGTGCATCGGTGGACGAAAGGGCGCGATGGCACCATCGTCAGCGGCAACCGTATTCAGAGGATCGCCGCCCATGGCGGTGGCACCGGCCAGAATGGCAACGGCATCAACATCTTCCGGGCCGACGACGTGCTGATCTCCGACAATCACATCAGTAATTGCGCCTTCACCGCGATCCGTTCCAATGCGGGATCGAACGTGCTGATATCCGCCAACCATTGCACGAATTCGGGAGAAACCGCGATCTACTCCGAATTCGGTTTCGAAGGCGCGGTGATTGCCAACAACGTGATAGATGGCGCAGCCAACGGCATTCTGTCCGTCAATTTCAACGAGGGCGGCCGTCTCGCCGTCATTTCAGGCAATCTCATCCGCAACCTCAAGCTCACGGCCCCCTATGAGGCGGAAGACGCGTTGTTCGGCATCGGACTTGAAGCCGAAGCCGAGGCGTCCGTCACCGGCAACGTGATCGAGAATGCGCCGCGCTGGGGCATGCTGCTGGGTTGGGGACCGTATGGCCGCAATATCAGCGCGACGGGCAATGTGGTGCGCAAGGCAAAAGTGGGTTGCGCGGTTACTGTCGTCGAGGGAGCAGGCCCGATACTGGTGCGAAACAACCAGTTCAGTGATTGTTCCGAAGCGGCGATATCCGGCTATCGTTGGATCGAGAAATCCAGCGGAGAACTCGCATCCAACGATGGCAAGGAATTTCCCCATATCGATATCGGTGGCAACCAGGTATCCTGACGAGCCGGGGACGGCCCTCTCCGGCCATCCCCGAAGGATCGGATCAATCCTTTTCGGCGATTGCTTTCCAAACCACGCCAGCAATGATCGCCCCGATGATTGGCGCCAGCCAGAACAGCCACAACTGACCGGGCGCCCAACCGCCTTCGGCGAAGAACGCCACCCCAGTCGAACGCGCCGGGTTGACCGAGGTATTGGTCACCGGAATCGAAATGAGGTGGATCAGCGTCAGACCAAGGCCAATGGCGATCGGTGCAAAGCCCGCGACGACCCGTCCATGCGTTGAACCGAGAATGATGAACAGGAACATAAAGGTCAGCAACGCTTCGATCAGGAACGCCGACATCATGGAGTAGCCACCCGGCGAGTGCTCGCCGTAGCCGTTGGAGGCGAAACCGCCGGCTGCAAATCCAGCCTTACCGCTGGCAATGAGGTAGAGCACCGCACCGGCAATGACCCCGGCGATGACCTGGGTGATAATGTAGGGGATCAGGCTGGATAGAGGAAACCGGCCGGCAGCGGCAAGACCGCAGGATACTGCCGGATTAAAGTGGCCGCCGGAGATTCCACCCACCGCATAGGCCATGGTCAGAACGGTGAGGCCGAATGCCATGGCGACGCCGACAAAACCGATACCCAGATCCGGAAACGCAGCCGCCAGAACGGCACTTCCACAACCGCCGAACACAAGCCAGAACGTTCCAATGAATTCCGCAAGCAACTTCTTCAGCATGTCTGCTCCTCCGTGGATGATTCCACACCTCACGAGGCTACCAACAGCTATCGGTAATTCAACATAGACGTGCGAAAGCACATTGGCACGTACCCGTTTCTGCACAACAAGTTCCAACCGGCGCTTGAATATGCAACCGCCGGCCTCCAAGTTGTAGGCAACAGACAAGGAGACAGCCGATGAAGAAGCCTCTCGTATCGCTGGTGATCGCTATGTTGATGGTGGGCGCGACAGCGGCTGCATCCCCTGCCGAGCGTGTAGGCAAAGTGGGTGTCGACTGGACAGGCAACGATATCGTCATCGATGCGGTGCACGATCCGAAAATCGAGGGCATCACTTGCCACGTCACCTATTTCGATCGCGGCATCATCGACCGGCTAAGCAAGGGCAACTGGTTCGAAGACCCGTCCAACTCGTCGATTTCCTGCCAGCAAACCGGCCCGGTGGTCATCGGCGACATCGATCTGTCGCAGAGTGGCGAGGAGGTTTTCAAATCGGGCCTGTCGCTGATTTGGAAATCGCTCTACGTGACGCGTATCTATGACAAGCAGAACGACACACTTGTCTACCTGGTACACTCCCGAGAGGTGGTCGAGGGGTCAGCGAAGATGGCAATCTCGACCGTGCCGCTGTTCAACCAGAAACCGACATGGAAAAACGGCAAGCCGGAATGAAAGAGCGGATGCAGGTTGCCCTGCATCCGCCCAATCTAGTTCACAGTGCGACTGTTGTTATGCAGCCTGTTTCAACTCGTCCGCAATGACGGTATCGAGGTTCAGGAAGCAGACCATCGACTTCTCAAGTGCGACGATGCCGCGGCAGAAGGCGCGCTGGGCTTCCGGAATGATTTCCGGTGCTGGCTGCAGGTCCTCGGACTTGATCGTCATCATGTCCGACACCTGCTCGACCAGCAGGCCAACCAGCTTGCCGCCGATATCGGTGACGATGATTGCCGAACGCTCGGACGGTTCTGTCATCTTCATGCCAAGACGGCAGGCCATGTCGATGACTGGGATCACCGCGCCGCGCAGGTTGATGAGACCAAGTACATACGGCGGCGTGTGCGGCATGGGTGTGACGGGCGCCCAGCCGCGGATTTCGCGGATAGCCATGATATCGATGCAGAATTCCTGATCGCCGAGGTGGAAGGAAACGATTTCAAGATGTGCAGCGGACTGCTTGATCGCCATGTTCATGTTCAGAATTCTTCCCAATTGTTGTTGGATGCGCCGGCGGCGTTGCTTGCGGCCGGCTTGGTGTTGAAGGCCCCGGCGAGTCTGTCGGCCAGATGGCGCGCAGGGGAAGTTTTGGGCCGTGAAGCCGTGTCGGCAACCTGAAGGACCGGACGGATCGGGGATGCGACGGAACGTAGTACCGGGCGTGAGGCCGTCTGCCCGACAGGCGCAGCATTGCGCACGGCAGGCTGGTCGCCGGTCTGGAACTGACTGATGATCTGGCTCAAGTTGCTCGCATCCTGCGCCAGCGTATGGCTGGCAGCATTGGTCTGTTCGACCATGGCGGCATTCTGCTGTGTCATCTGGTCCATCTGGCCGATGGCCGTATTGATTTCCTGGATACCGACAGATTGTTCATTGGCTGCGGTGGCGATGGCGCGGACGATCTCGTTGATGCGCGCGACGTCGGAGGCGATGCTGCCAAGCGCCTCGCCTGTCTCTGTCACCAACTGTACGCCGCTGCGCACCTCGGTGCTGGAACGGCCGACCAGGATCTTGATATCCTTTGCTGCACCGGCGGCGCGGCCGGCAAGTTCGCGCACTTCCTGGGCCACCACGGCAAAGCCTTTGCCAGCCTCGCCGGCGCGCGCTGCCTCGACACCGGCGTTCAGGGCAAGAAGGTTTGTCTGGAACGCGATTTCATCGATTACGTTGATGATCTTGCCGATTTCGTTCGATGCCGCCTGGATGCGCTCCATGGCCGACATCGCGTCGGAGACGATCCTGCTCGATTGCTCGGCGCTGGCCTTGGTGCCGTCGACCATTTTGGTCGCCTCATCGGCCCGCATAGTCGAATTGCGAACGGTGGAAGTGATCTGCTCGAGCGCCGCCGAAGTTTCTTCCAGAGAGGCTGCCTGCTGCTCGGTACGGCGCGCCAGATCGTCGGCCGCACTGCGCATCTGCGTACTGTTGGCCTCGATCGAACCGCTGTTGGATTTTACTTCCGAGATAACCTGCTGCAGCTTTTCCACGGCGCGGTTGAAGTCCCCACGCACCTGTTCGAGGTCCTCCCGGAAAGGCTTGTCAAGCGCCACGGACAAGTTGCCGTCGGCCAGATTTGCCAGGCCGGTGGCCAACGCGTCCACAGCAAAGCGGATCTGCGTTTCCTCCCTGAGCTTCTGGGATTCGCGAGCGGCTCGCTCGGTTTCGTTCTGGTCGTAGTCTCTCAGGCTCTTTGCGGTAAGGCTCCGTTTTTCAACGGCCGACTCGCGTAGCGCCTCGGCAGTTCGTGCCATCTCGCCAAACTCGTCGCCCCGTTCCCAACCGGCAACAGGCGTATCCAGATCGTCCCGGCGAATTCGCTCCAGGCTGTCGCGGACGCCAAGAACGCCCCGGCGGATCGCACCCGCATGATACGGAAAGAGCACGCCCATGATGGCGATGCCGATGATGCCCAGCGACAGTTGCAGGTAGAGCGCCCATTGCGATTGGGTTTTCGCTTCGGCCACCGCCTTGTCGGCAAGTGTACGACCATCTGCAGCCAGAGTGCCGAGCATCGACGAAAGCCTTTCGCCGGCGCCGTCAATTGCGTCGTCAATCCGCGCGAACTCCTCGGGCCCGCTGCCATTCTCGATTAATTTGGGGAGCTCGCGAACAACCGCTTTTTCAATGTCGCCGATGTCGGAAACGTAAGTGCCAACGAGTGCGGACTTTCCGGCCTCGTTTGCGAGACCCTTTACCAGGTCAACACTCTTACGCATCACCGCCAAGGACTTGGTCATGGTTTCGATGCGCTCCGGGCTGACCTTGCGCTCATCCTTGTCGACGATCGAATCCATGGCCGCCAGCACCATTTCAACATTGGCGATGCGAATGTCGTTGATGGCGGTCACCTGACTCCTGATCAATTGCTCGTGATCGAGCGCAGCACTCGCCTTTGAGTTTTGATACCATCCGACACCGATCATGGCAGCAAATCCGGCGAAGGCTGCCACGCCCAGCGTCAGCAGGCGTTGTTTGACCGACATGGAGCGATTGGTACTGGCTGTGTTGAAAGGCATGAGAGTCCCCGATTTGTCGGCAGTCTAGCGTGGCAAAAACTGAAATACGGTTAACGAACCTCCCCCAGTCCACATCCGGTTTATTGCGAAAAGTGATGATCTGTATCGAAATCGTCCGTCGAACTGACCGGGGCTTGAAGCAAGGGCGGAAACATGCAGAATCTCCAGCCATGAACGAAATGCCCACGACCAACAGAAATGGCCTAATTGGCGTTGCCACCATCCTCGCAGCGACGGTGCTGCTGTTTGCGGCATTCTTCGGCTGGATGCACTATGGCAGCTCCATCCTGCTGACCCTTGCGTCACAAGGACTGTCCTGGTGCCTCTGAAGCCGTTCGATGCCTGTCTGCATCCAATTGCCGCCTTGCGCAGCACCGTTATTTAAGGGATAGGGCGTGACAAGCGGCGTGGATCGAAGATCCGGCGCCGGGGTGCAGAAATCCGAGGCCTGTCGATGAAAACCGTCCGAATTGTACTCTTCATACTCGCCGCGCTGATGGCCGGTCTGTTCTTTTGGCTATGGAGTGAAGTTTCCACCAAACAGTCCGCGCTTTCGGAAGAGCCATTCGGCGTGGCATTCAGCCTTGTCGGGCAGGATGGAAAGCCCGTGACCGAACAAGCATTCCGCGGCAAGCCGACGGCGCTGCTCTTCGGTTTCACCCACTGCCCGGAAATCTGCCCGACAACCGTCTACGAACTCTCGGGCTGGATGAAGACCGCCGATCCGGACAAGACCAAGCTCCAGGCCTATTTCGTCTCGGTTGATCCCGAGCGCGACACGCCGGCAATCCTTGGCACATACCTCTCCAATGTCACGGACCGGATTTCGGGTATCTCCGGCGATCCCGCAAAGGTCGAAGCGATGGCGCGCGGCTTCAAGGTTTACTTCAAGAAAGTGCCGACGGACCCGGCAAAGCCGGATGGCGAGTACACGATGGATCATTCCGCCTCCGTCTTCCTGCTTGACAAGGAAGGCCGGTTTGCCGGAACCATCGCCTATGGCGAAAACCCAGAGGTTGCCGTCAAGAAACTCCAGAATCTGATTGTGAGAAACTGACTGTGAGCGAAATCCGCCTCTACGTAAGCACCACGGAAACCGTGGCCGAAGACGTGTTGAATGCGCTCTCCGACCTGTTCGGAGAAGAAGACTACGTCGTCGCGACGCAGGAAGTGGACGAGGTCAAGGAGATCTGGGAAGCCTCCATCTACATGCCCGCAAGCGCGGAAGACGAGACGGCCATTCGCTTCAAGGATCTTTTGGCGGAAGAATTTCCCACGCTCGAAATGCAGCGGGAAGTGCTGCCTGACATCGACTGGATCGCCAAATCGCTGGAAGGACTGAAGCCCGTACGGGCCGGCCGTTTCCTTGTGCATGGCAGCCATGATGCCGACAAGGTCGGCCCCAACGATATCGGCATCCTCATCGAAGCCGGTCAGGCATTCGGGACCGGCCACCACGGCACTACGGCCGGATGCCTTGCGATGATCAGCGACGTGCTGAAGTCCCGCGAGATCCGCAATGCGCTGGATCTCGGCACCGGCTCGGGCGTACTGGCCATCGCGGCCCACCAGATGGCGAAGATTCCGGTCGTGGCAACCGATATCGATCCGGTGGCCACCCGCGTCGCGACGCAAAACGCCCGCATCAACGGTGTCGTCAGCGGCATTCATCTTGCCACCGCCCCAGGCTTTCACCATCAGGTGTTCAAGAAGTACGGTCCCTTCGACCTGATCATCGCCAACATTCTGGCCCGTCCGCTGATGAAGCTCGCGCCAAGCCTGGTTCAGCACCTGTCGCCCAACGGCACGGTGATTCTATCGGGTATATTGTCGAGCCAGCGCTGGAAGGTGATCTCCGCATATAACGGCGCCGGCCTCAGCCACGCTCGCACGACATGGATGAATGGCTGGGTGACGATTGAGCTGAGAAAATAGGCTTTCGATGCGGTCTGCCTGTCTCGGATAAGCCTCGGCGCATCCGGGACGTTGCCGTGCTCATACGGCTATGAATCGATCGCCCGCAATGGCCTCTCCAGCTTTCCTACACACATGCATGAAGACGCTGCCGCGCAATCCGCACGGGAGAAGATATCCGCTTGAAAATCAGGCAATAAAAAAGGCGGCGCCGGGAGGAGGATGGCGCCGCCTTCGATCAGCGAAGCTGATCTGTCCTTGAAGAGCTGGGAGGAGGAGTGCTCTTCGAGGACAAAATCATGTCCCAAATCTGCACGGCCTGGGAGGAGGAGTGGCCAATGCAAACCTGTCGGAACATGAAACTCTGACCATCTGGTCGAAACTTCAGGTCATTTGCGTTTGGAACAATCTGTCCCGCCCGCTGATGATTGGTAGATAGGATATGTCAGATGATTTGGTAAGGGGGACCTGCACATGGGAGCCATGCATTTTTTGCATATTTAGAACATCGCGCGAGGCGATAGGACTTTGCCCGATCAATAGGCAACGCGTTGCATAGCCGCCAGGCGGATATTGTCATTTTGCGCTGCAGCATGTATTCAGTGCGGCACTGGTGCCGTCAGGGAGGCATAATTGCACATTGTTTCATCAATTTCGGCGCTGCGTGAGCACCTCCTGCCGCTGAGACGTGCCGGCAAGACGATCGGCCTGGTGCCGACCATGGGCTATCTTCACCAGGGTCATCTTTCACTCGTTGCACGTGCTCGCGCTGAAAATGACGTGGTGGCGACGTCCATTTTCGTCAATCCCTTGCAATTCGGTGCCAACGAGGATCTGTCGAAATATCCGCGCGATCTCGCACGCGACAGCGCCATGCTCGAGAACGCTGGCGTCGACTTCCTCTTTGCACCAACTGTGTCCGACATGTATCCGCGCCCGATGGAAACCGTGGTCGATGTGTCCAGCCTTGGCGGCCAGTTGGAAGGCGAAGTTCGCCCCGGCCATTTCGCCGGTGTTTCCACTGTCGTCACCAAGCTGTTCAATATCGTCCAGCCGGATCGCGCCTATTTCGGCGAAAAGGACTACCAGCAACTGCAGATCATTCGCCGCATGGCGGAAGATCTTGCCCAGCCCGTCACCGTGATCGGCGTGCCGACTGTGCGGGAGGCCGACGGCCTTGCCTGCTCCTCGCGCAATGTCTACCTCAGCTCCGACGAACGCCAGGCAGCCGCAATCGTTCCCAAAGCCCTTGACGAGGCCAACCGCCTGCTTGCCGAGGGCATCACCGATCCAACAGACCTTGAAGAGCGTTTGATCGCCTTCCTGGAAGGCGAACCGCTCGCCAATCCTGAGGTCGTCGCAATTCGCGATCCGGATACACTCGAACGCCTGACGAAGATTGCCAAAAAACCGGTACTCCTGCTGCTGTTCGTCAGGTTCGGTACGACCAAGTTGCTTGATAACCGTGTATTGACTGCCCATCTGGGCTAACAGCGGTAGAAACGGAGACTTCCATGAGCGTCCAGCCCCTGCAGAAACGCCGTACAGCGGCCTCGATTCAAGCGCTCAAGGGTGAACGCCCGATCGTCTGCCTCACGGCCTACACGGCGCCCGTCGCCAAGCTTCTCGATCCGCACTGCGACATGCTGCTGGTCGGCGATAGTGTCGGTATGGTGGTCTATGGCTTCGAATCCAGCGTGCAAGTGACGCTGGAGATGATGATCGCACACGGCCAGGCGGTCATGCGCGGTTCCAACGACGCCTGCATCGTCGTCGATCTGCCTTTCGGCTCCTACCAGGAATCCAAGGAACAGGCATTCCGCAATGCAGCCCGCATCATGAAGGAAACCGGCGCCTCTGCCGTCAAGCTCGAAGGCGGCGAGGAAATGGCCGAAAGCGTGCATTTCCTCAGCCAGCGTGGCATTCCTGTTGTCGGCCATGTCGGCTTGATGCCGCAACTCGTCAACGCCACCGGCGGCTACCGCTCGCTGGGCCGCTCTGACGCCGAGGCCGACAAGATCCGCCGCGATGCCAAGGCGATCGACGCCGCCGGCGCTTTTGCGATGGTGATCGAAGGCACCATCGAGCCGCTGGCGCGCGAAATCTCTGCAGACCTCAAGGCCGCCACCATCGGCATCGGCGCATCTGCCGCCTGCGACGGCCAGGTGCTGGTCAGCGACGACATGCTCGGCATCTTCACCAATTTCAAGCCGCGCTTCGTCAAGCACTTCGCCAATCTTGCACCGCAGATCTCGCAAGCCGCCGCCGACTATGCGGCCGAGGTGAAGGCGCGCACCTTCCCTGCGGAAGAGCATACCTACCAGATGAAGCGCCAGAAGCTTTAGCGCTAGTTGGCGCCTGTCCCGGACCCGGTGGCAGAGCCCTATGAGTCAGCCGGTTCGGGATGCCTCCTTTGAATTGGGTGGATCAAGTGGCGGATCCTCAACTCCGAACAAGCGTGTCCGAGGTGTTTGAAAGAAACTCCGGACACTGCGAAGTTGTGTATTGGCAATTTCCCCGACCCCTTCGAGCTGCTATGATCGACCTCGACTGTTGATCATCAGTTATGGAAGGAAACGACCATGAAAACAGGTGGAAGAGCGGGCTACCTGGTGATGCCATTATCGTCGGGTCCGATGGACGGGCTGGTGGCAGCCGCCAAGGCCGAGGGCCAACTCAACGTTATTGCTCTGCCTCGCAAATATTGCGGATATGGCGGCATTATCAACAGGTTCAAGGCGAAGTACGGCGTCACAATCAACGAGTTTTTGCCCCAGGCGTCATCCTCTAGTGAGATCAATGCGATCAGGAACGCGCGAGACAAAACCTACCCGCAGGCGCCGGATGTAATCGATATCGGCCTGTCCTTCGCTCCATCGCCGGCCAGAGATGGCCTTTTGCAGCCTTACAAAGTGTCGACGTGGGCCACCATCCCGGACCGTGCCAAGGATGCGGCCGGTTACTGGTATGGCGCCTACTACGGGAGGGTTGTTTTCGAGATCAACGCAGATCTAATCACGAAAATACCTTTGGATTGGGCCGACCTCACGGCACCGGAATACCGAGGGGCGGTCGGTCTCGCTGGCGATATTGCGTCAAACCAGGCGATCCAGGCCATCCTGGCCTCTGGCCTGTCTGCCGCGAACGGCGATGTGAGCGAGGCAGCCGATCAGGGTCTGCGCTTCTTCGCAGATCTCAACCAGACGGGCAACTTCGTTCCCATCATCGGCAACCGTGATTCCCTCATTGACGGACGCACGCCTATCCTCATCCGCTGGGATTACCTTGCTCTCGGCGACCGCGATGCGTTGATGGGCAAAACCAGAATCGAGATCGTACGGCCGAAGACCGGCGTGGTCGCAGGCGTCTACGCCCAGGCTATCAGCGCCTTCGCTCCGCACCCGAACGCCGCCCGCCTGTGGATGGAATACCTCTATTCGGACGAGACGCAGTTCGCCTGGCTCAATGGCCACTGTTATCCGATCCGATTGCCGGACCTCGTGCGCAATGGGAAGGTGTCGGACGATATGCGAACAAGACTCGCGCAGTTCAAGGATTATGGAGACAATCTCGATCCGTACTTCCCGACCCCCGAGGAGCAGGAAAAGGCAAGGGAGACAATCATGAAGGGATGGGACAGCATCGTCGGCGTGACGGTGCGATGCTACCCGAACGAAAGCCCATCCAATGTCCCGATGGTCTTCAATGACAGCGCCATCCTCCAGCACCACATTCCGCTGTAGCTCAAGGGAGGTTTCCAGTTCCTCGAACCTGCCGCCAGCGGCAAAGGAGTAACCTCCCAGCGGCACCTCGGAAACCCGGTTCCGCATTTGCCCTGTCTGTGGCGCTAGTGAGCCACAGGGATCAATGAAACTGATCCATCTATCAGAAGCACTCGTTTGTTTCGGCGTCGCATTTGCGATATCGCCGACGAAACATCTGAAACACGTGGATTGAGTTCCCCAAAGTACCCCTATGAATCGCGACGAAATCATCTCCGGCATCCGCACTGCCCTGCCAACGCTGCTTAGCGCGCTGCCCTTTGCCATCCTGCTGGGCGCCGTTTCATCCAACATGGGCCTGTCCATCGGCGAGATCCTGCTGATGAACATGACGGTCTATGCCGGTGCGAGCCAGCTCGTCGGCATCGAGTTGTTCAAGCATGATATCGCACCCTGGCTGGTGGTGGTTTCCATCTTCGCCGTCAATTTCCGGCATATCCTCTATTCGGCAGCCCTTGCGGCCCATATCGAGCATTTCAACCTCGGCCAGAAGATCGCAGCCCTGTTCGTGCTGGTCGACCCACAATTTGCGGAGAGCCTGAAGCGTGCGGAGAGCGGAAAGAAGCTCTCCTTCACCTGGTATATGTCCTTCGGTCTGACCTTCTACATCACTTGGCAGATCACCGCCGTAATCGGGGCAGTGTTCGGTAAGTTTGTCGGCGACCCACGCGCGCTCGGCCTCGACGTGCTGCTCACGGTCTATTTTCTCGGGCTGGTACTCGGCTTCCGCAACAAGGATAACTGGCTTCCGACGGTCGTTGCCAGCGCAGTGGCCTCCACGGCCGCCTGGCATTTCGTCGGCTCGCCCTGGCATGTATCGATCGGCGCCGTTGCCGGCATCGCGGTCGCAGCGGCCCTGCCCCTGAAAGCCAGGCCGCAGCTTGAAGCTACGCCGGAGGCTGCATGATGGATATCACCTTCAGCCTGACAATTCTTGCTGCAGCTCTTGCTACCTTTGCCACCCGCACCGGCGGCTACCTGCTCATCAAGTCGATGAAGACGATCCCACCGCGCATGGAAGCGGCTCTCAATGCCGTCCCGGCTGCCGTTCTGACGGCGCTCGTTGCTCCGAGTTTCGTCTATGGCGGCATCGATGTGACAATCACACTGATCTTGGCGCTGCTAATCGGCCTGCGCGCCCCGACACTGACCATGCTGGTGATGGCCTGGGCCTTCGTCGTCGCACTCCGGCAGATGACAGGGTACTGATCCCATCTAAAGTTTTCAGAGGGGCGTAGCTAGCGGGGCCGAGTTCCCTTGCACCTGTGCGGTGAGTTTGTTCAGGGCAACGCTCAGATCACTCGGAGTAAGGTCTTCCAAGGGGTCACCATAGGCGACACGGATCGTGCTGAACGGATAGGGAAAGCGGAATTTGTCCCAGGTATTGAAGCATTTTCCGCGCGACGGCCATGCCGCGCAGGGAATGAGCGGCAGGCGCGTGAGACGGGCGATTTCGGTCGCGCCTTCCTTCGCCTCACAGGCAGGACCGCGCGAGCCATCGGGGGTGATGTAAAGGGCATGGCCCTCGCGTGCGGCCTTGATAAGCAACCGTGCACCGGCAATACCGCCGCGAGTGGGAGACCCGGCCACGGCTCCAATGCCGAACCAGGCGGCAACGGTGCGGATGAAGGTGCCGGCACGGCTGTCGGATATGAGGGCGAGAAGCCTGCCCGGATTCGAGCGACGCATGACAGGTATCATGAGGATCTGCTGATGCCAGCTCGCCAGGACGACTGGGCCAGTGAGGAATACTGCCGGCAAAGGCGTGATCACATGCACTCGACTCGTTGCGAAGACAAGGTACATGTAGCCTGCGATAAGCGCCGCAAGTGCGCGCACCGTGAGCGGATGGTGGAAAAGCTTCTTCATGTCGGCACTACCTTACGTTGGCGTGCGCCGAAGGTCAAACCTCTTATATTATAGATTTGGTATAAACGTAGAGCCGACAGCCGAATGTATCGCCGGCTCTCAGGGCGATCCGACGACCAACGAACGGGAGGCTCAAGACCTGTTTTATGAGATCGGAGCAGTGGCGCGTTTCAGCCACGATTTGATCTCGGCATCCTCTATCAACGGCAATAGCTTTTCGCGCGTTTCGGCATGATAGGCATTCAGCCATGTCAGTTCTTCGTCGGTGAGCAGCCGCGGAACAATCAGTCGCCGGTCGATTGGGCACCAGGTGAGCGTCGCGAAGGCGAACATCGGCCGGTCGCCACCTTCGATCGTCTCCATGTCGGTGACATAGACAAGGTTTTCGATACGAATGCCGAAGGCTCCGGGCCGGTAGTAACCCGGTTCGTTGGAGAGGATCATCCCCGGCAGCAGTTCCTGCATGGCGGCGCGCGAAATCCTCTGCGGCCCTTCATGGACCGAGAGGTAGGACCCGACGCCGTGGCCAGTGCCGTGGCCATAATCGGCGCCCGCCTTCCACAGCGCAATCCTAGCCAACGGATCGAGATCGACGCCACGCGTTCCCTTGGGAAAGCGTGCCGTGGAGATCGCGATCATACCCTTGAGGACAAGAGTGAAGAACCGCTTCTGCTCGTCCGGCACGTTGCCGATCGCAACTGTCCGGGTAATGTCCGTGGTTCCGTTGGTATATTGCCCGCCGGAGTCCACCAGGAACATCTCCCCAGACTTAAAGCGCCGGTTCGTCGCTTCGGTCACGCGATAGTGGATGATCGCGGCATTCTCCCCTGCCCCGGATATGGTATCGAAGGAGATATCCTTCAGCGCGTTCTGCATGCGCTCGCCGACGCGCGTGCGCGCCGCCTCGAGCGCCTTGACCGCTTCGATTTCATTCAGCTGCTCAAGCGGATAGTTGTCGAGCCAGTAGAGATACTCGACCATCGCAGCGCCATCCTGCAGGTGCGCCTTTGCCGAACCCGCAAGCTCGGCCACGTTTTTTGTGGCGCGCGGCAGTGCGGCGGGGTCGGTCGAGGCCGACACTCTGCCGCCTGCAGCTTCGACGATTTGCGACAGGGCATAGGGCGCCAGATCGGGATCGAGCATGACCGGCGAGCCGGATCTGGCGACCGCTTCGACACTGGAAACAAAGTCAGATGGCGGTAGCTGTGCAGCCATCTGCGCCAGATAGGCCTCGGACTCGATGCCTGTCTTCTTCTGGTCGAGGAAAATCTGTGCCCGGCCGTCGGCAAGAATGATAGCCCGCGCCAGCGGATGCGGCGTGTGCGGAACGTCGCTGCCGCGGATATTGAAGACCCAGGCGACCGAGGACGGATCGGTCAGCACGACTGCGCCTGCGCCCGCTTTGCTGACCACTTCGGCAATGCCGGCAATCTTTGCGGTTGCCAGTTCGCCTGCCTGCTCGATGTACTGGATGCTGACCTGGCCCATCGGTTCGGCAGGGCGCTCATCCCAAATCTCGTCGAGCGGATTGGCCGCAAGGAAGACGACGCTGCCGTCCTTGTCAGCCAGAGCCTTTTCAAGCTTGGCGATTTCTGCCGACGTGTGAAGCCACGGGTCGAGACCCAGCCTGAAACCGGCAGGCGTATGCGCAGCAAGCCATTTTGCCGGCGGCTCGCCGACAAGATCGCCGCCAGTGAAAACATTGCCGTCCACCTGTTCCTTGAGCTGGGTCGTGTAGCGGCCATCGACGAACACGACTGCCTTGTCGGCCGTCACCAGTGCTACTCCGGCTGAGCCGGTGAAGCCGGTCAGCCAGGTGAGCCGCTCGGCCGAGGCCGGGACATATTCGCCCTGGAATTCATCGGCGCGCGGCACAAGAAAGCCGTCGATCTCGAGTGCCGCCATCCTCTCGCGGAGCTTGGCCACGCGTGCGGCGCCAAATTGCGGTTCGGCAGTGGTTTCGAAGGACTGGAACATGGGGCACTCCCGAGATGTGGGCTACAAACAGAATCTACACGCAAACTTCGACAGGAATAGCACTCACCCACCGATGAACGCCAGCCAATCGTCCTCTGTCATGACCGTCACGCCCAATTCGCGGGCCTTGTCCAGTTTCGAACCAGCGCCCGGACCAGCGACGACATAGTCTGTTTTCTTCGATACCGAGCCGGCAACCTTGGCGCCCAGCCCTTCGGCGCGCGCCTTGGCCTCGTCACGGGTAAATCTTTCCAACGACCCGGTGAATACAACCGTCTTTCCGGCCACGGGACTGCCAGAAGTCACCGGGGCCTCGACAGCCTGCGGCGTGACCTCGGAGAGCAACCGCGAAATGACGTCGAGATTGCGCGGCTCCTTGTAGAACTCCACGATCGCGCGGGCGACGATCTCGCCAATCCCTTCGATGGCATTCAGTTCATTCCAGGCTTCACCGAAAAGTGGTGCGGCCTCTTTCATGCCCGTTTCAAACGCGTCGTAGGTACCATAGGCGCGCGCCAGCAGCTTCGCCGTGGTCTCGCCGACATGGCGGATACCGAGCGCATAGATGAACCGGTTGAGCGCGATTTCGCGGCGTGCATCGATCGCATTGAGGAGCTTGGTCACGCTCGTTCGACCAAAACCTTCTATGTTCTCGAGCTTGACGAGTGTCGAGGCTTCCTGACGCGCACGCAGGGTAAAGATTTCCGGCGCGGTCCGGATCCGCATAGAGGGATCCTCGCTGGTGAAAAAGAATTCGATCTGCTTGGAGCCAAGCCCCTCGATGTCGTAGGCATCGCGTGAAACGAAATGCTTGAGATGCTCGATGGCCTGCGCCGAGCAGACGAAACCGCCCGTGCAGCGCGTCACGGAATCAAGCTTACCCGTCTTTTCGTTTCGCTCGCGGACGGCATGGCTGCCGCAAACCGGGCACATCTTCGGAAATTCATATGGCACGGCAATTGCGGGCCGCTTTTCCAGCACGACATCGAGCACCTGCGGGATGACGTCGCCGGCTCGTTGGACAATGACTGTGTCGCCCTTGCGGATATCATGCCCCTCCGGGCGGATCCGTTCGCCGGAATTTCCGATGCCCTCGATATAGTCGGCATTGTGAAGGGTTGCATTCGTGACAACAACGCCGCCGACCGTCACCGGCTCCAGACGCGCGACCGGCGTCAGCGCGCCGGTGCGGCCGACCTGAATATCGATTTCGGTCACAGTCGTCGTCGCCTGCTCGGCGGGAAACTTGTGTGCGGTGGCCCAGCGGGGGCTGCGCGAACGGAACCCCAATCGCTCCTGCAGGTCCAGCCGGTCGACCTTGTAGACCACGCCGTCGATATCGTAATCGAGCGAGGCGCGTTGCAGGCCGATCTCGTTATAGTGGGCAATGATCTCCTCGACATCGGAGAGGCGCTTCATCAGGGGATTGGTCGGAAATCCCCATTCGGCAAATGTCTGCACCATTCCCAGCTGCGTATCGGCGGGCATCTCGGTAATCTCGCCCCAGGCATAGGCGAAGAACCTGAGCTTGCGGGTCGCCGTCACCTTCGGGTCGAGCTGGCGGAGCGAACCGGCGGCGGTATTGCGTGGATTGACGTAGGTAGGCTTGCCCTCGGCCTCCATCTGCGCATTCAACGCCGCAAAGTCGGCTTTGGCCATATAGACTTCGCCGCGCACCTCGACCACATCGGGCACACCAGCCGGAAGGACTTGCGGGATTTCCTTTATGGTGCGGATATTGGCGGTGACATTTTCGCCGACCGTTCCATCGCCGCGGGTTGCGGCACTCACCAGCCGGCCGCGTTCGTAGCGCAGCGACATCGACAGACCGTCGATCTTCGGCTCGGCGGTAAAGGCGATGGAATTATCCGGAAACACGCCAAGGAACCGGTAGACGCTGGCAACGAAATCCCGCACGTCCTCGTCGGAAAACGTGTTGTCCAGCGACAGCATCGGCCTGGAATGGGTGACCTGCTGGAATCCCGAAACCGGAGCAGCACCGACCTTGCGCGACGGGCTATCTGCGCGAGCGAGATCGGGGAATGTCTGTTCGACCTCATCGTTGCGGCGCTTCAACGCATCGTAGTCGGCATCCGAAATTTCGGGCGCGTCCTTGCCATGATAGAGCGCATCATGCCGGGCGAGCTCGCCTGCGAGATATTCAAGTTCTGCGGCAGCCTGCTGGGCGGTCAGATCGGCGACTGGTGTGTTCGAAACTGGCATGACTCTCCCCGAAATGCTTCGGGGAATATCTAGACCGGGATATCACAGAAGTGAAGGCCTCTAAGCCTCGCCTCGCAGCAGCTTGCTGGCGGCGGCCCGCGCCTCTTCGGTGATCGAGGCACCGGCCAGCATGCGGGCGATCTCCTCGCGGCGTTCGCCGTCGTCCATGGTGGCAACCCGGGTGGATATGCGGCCGGACGTATCCTCGACCGGCGCCTTGGAAATCAGCAGATGGGTGTTGGCGCGCGCCGCAACCTGCGGCGCATGCGTGACCGACAGGACCTGCACCCGCGACGAAAGGCGCTTCAGCCGCTGGCCGATGGCATCGGCAACCGCGCCACCCACGCCGCTGTCGATCTCGTCGAAGACCAGCGTTGGCGCCGAGCCGCGATCGGCCAGCGCCACCTTGAGCGCCAGAAGAAAACGCGACAGTTCCCCGCCCGACGCCACTTTCATGATCGGGCCGGGCCGTGTGCCCGGATTGGTCTGGACGTTGAATGCCACCTGATCGATGCCGGAGAGGCTGGCATTGTCCTTATCGGTGGAAATCTCGGTCATGAAGCGGGCGCGCTCGAGTTTCAACGCCGGCAGTTCTGCCATGACAGCGTCGGAAAGCGCCTGACCGGCATTGTGACGTTTCTCCGAAAGGCTCTGGGCGGCAACAATATATTCTGCCCCCGCCTCCGCTTCCCGCTTTTCCAGTTGCTTCAGTTTCGACTCGCCCTGATCGAGATCGGCAAGATCGGCGATCATCCGGGCGGCAAGTGCCGGCAGGTCGGTCACCGGTACCGAAAACTTACGGGAGGCGGCGCGCAATGCGAACAGCCGCTCCTCAACCCGCTCAAGCTCCTTCGGGTCGAATTCAGTGCGTCGGAGTGCTTCCTCGACCATGTTCTGGGCCTCGGACAACAGATCCAGTGCCTCATCCAGAGTTTTGACCGTGTCTTCAAGCAGCCCTGGCGCCTCAGCCGATTTGCGCTCCAGCCGTCGCACCATCGAGGCGATATGCGGCACAGGCGAAGCCGAGCCGTTGAGGTAATCGGATGCTTCGGAGATATCGCCGGCGATCCGCTCGGACTTCATCATCCGGGAGCGTCTTTCGGCAAGCTCGTCCTCTTCACCATCCACCGGGGAAAGTTTTTCCAGTTCCTCCACGGATGCTCTGAGATAATCGGCTTCGCGAGCTGCCGCCTCTACCTTGGCGCGATGGGTCCTGAGCTCCCTGCCCGCGTCTTTCCAGACGCGATAAAGTCGACCGAGCCCATCAGCTTCCTCGCTGAGACCGGCAAAGGCGTCGAGTAGCATACGGTGCGCTTCGCCATCGACCAGTGCCCTGTCGTCGTGCTGGCCGTGGATTTCCACGAGCTTGCCGCCCGCATCGCGCATCAGCTGTACGCTCACCGGCTGGTCGTTGACGAAGGCACGGCTGCGGCCATCGGCCGATTGAACGCGCCGGAAGATGATGTCGCCATCGTCGTCGATGCCGTTTTCACGCAGGAGGTGACGTAGCGGATGGCTGGAGCCGACATCGAAAACGGCCGTCACCTGGCCCTTGTCCTCGCCGTGTCGGACGAGTCCGCCATCGCCGCGGCCACCGAGCGCAAGCGAAAGTGAGTCAAGCAGGATCGATTTGCCGGCACCGGTTTCGCCGGTCAGCACGGAAAGGCCCGGCGCGAAACTGAGATCGAGCCGATCGATCAGAACAATATCGCGGATCGACAGCTGAATGAGCATGAGCGGGCCTGGTCCTAGCGATCAGGACTCGCCGAGCAGCAGCTTCTTGCCAGCGCGGGAAATCCAAGAACCCTGGTTCTCGCGTGGTGCAAGTCCCTTGGACTGCAACAGTGCGAAGCTATCCTTATACCACTCGCTGTCCGGGTAGTTGTGGCCCAGGACGGCTGCGGCGGTCTGCGCCTCGTCGGCGAGGCCGAGCGCATAGTAGCTTTCGCACAGGCGGGCCAGCGCTTCCTCGACCTGATTGGTGTTCGGGAACTGCTCCACAACGGTGCGGAAGCGAGAGATAGCGGCAAGATATTCCTTGCGCTCCTCATAGTAACGGCCGACCTGCATTTCCTTGCCGGCCAGCTGGTCGCGAGCATACCGGATCTTCGTCTGCGCATCATCGACATATTCCGACTTCGGATAGTCGTTGACGACTTTCAGCATGGCTTCGATGGTCTTGGCAGCGGCACGCTGGTCCTGCGTCACCGTCGGGATCTGCTTGGAATAAGAAAGGCCGATCAGATACTGCACGTAGGCAGAATCCTTGGTTTGCGGGTACAGGCTAAGATACCGGGTGCCGTTCTGAATGGCACCCTCGTTGTCGCCGCTGCGATATTTCATGAAGGTGCTCATCACCAGCGCCTTACGTGCCCATTCAGAGAATGGATGCTGGCGATCGAGCGCATCGAACTTGCGCTGCGCTTCGGCGGTCTTACCCGCGTTCAGGTTCGCCAGACCTTCGTTGTAGAGCTGCTCAGGCGGATCGGTCTCGGCGGCGAGCTTGGTGATGTCCAGATCTGGATCGCTCGTGCAGCCAGCCAGCAATGTGCCAGAGGCACCAATAGCCAGCGTCAGAAGCACGGCGCGCACGGATAATTTCATCATGTCTCTTCCTGCAAATCCCCAGAGGGTGACGAACATGGGCGGCTCGGGCCGCAAGGCCCGGTTCCCGCCGAGGCTGTTCTAGCCACAAAACGGCCGGAACCGCAACGCCACCTTCTCCAATTCGTATACATTTATGGCAAAACCGGGTCAGGGTGTTGCCTTCATACCGGGGAATTGGCGACAACGCACAAGAGATCCAGGAATTACGCCGTCCAGGGCGCGTATTCCTGATGTGTGACCGCGATCATCTCGGGGGCAGCGACGCGCTGCCGTTGGCCGGCCGACTCCACGATCTCGTAAGCCGAGCTGTCCGACAGCAGGGCCTTGAGCGCTAGCGCATTGACCTTGTGACCACCGCGATACGAGCGATAGAGACCGAGGAACGGAGCACCTGCCAGCGCAAGATCGCCGACCGCATCCAGCGTCTTGTGCCGCACGAACTCGTCGGGATAGCGCAAGCCTTCCATGTTGATCACACGGTTGTCGTCACCGATGACGACCGAATTTTCCAGCGAGGAGCCAAGCGCCAGGCCTGCCGCCCAAAGGCGCTCGACATCGCGCATGAAGCCGAAGGTGCGGGCCCGTGACAGCTCGGTCTTGAAGGTCGAAGCCGTCATATCGCCCTTCCAGGACTGACGACCGATCAGCGGGCTCGAGAAGTCGATCTCGACTTCGTAGCGCGTGCCGTCATAAGGATGGAACTCGGCCCAGGATGGCCCCACGTCGATACGGACCTGCTTCTTGACCCTGATATAGCGACGCTTCTTGACCAGCGACCGAATACCGGCCTGCTCGATCGCGTCAACGAAAACGGCGGAACTGCCATCCATCACAGGCATCTCGGCGCCGTCGATCTCGATCACCGCATTGTCGATTCCAAGCGCATAAAGCGCGGCCATGACATGCTCTACCGTTGCGACGGAACGCACGGGATGGGTGCCGAGCACCGTGCAGAGATCCGTGCTGCCGACGGTTGCCGAGACGGCCTTGAGTTCAGTGACTTCGCCATTGGGGCCAGTGCGAACGAAAACGATACCGGTACCGGCTTCTGACGGATTGAAGGTCGCGCTGACCTCCACGCCAGAATGAACACCGATTCCACGAAGAGTGAAGGGGTTTGCAAATGTTGTTTCAAATCCCTGAAGTCCAGACGCCATGTAGCCCCGCTTTTCCGCGCGGCCCTTGGGGGACCGCCTGTCCGGCTTCATCCGGACATCTCATGCCAAACCAAAAATGCGCAAGCCGCATTCAACTCAAAAACAGTCTCCACTCCCCCAAGCAGACCCAGCGTGAAAATAGTTGCGCGTGACGCGCAATCCAAATCAATGTTTCTTTCGAAGTGTAACGTTCTGCCAGACTTAATGCCCGGCATGGCAAAAGGCCCGGGAAATCCCGGGCCTTTCGCGTTTTCCACAACCTGGCTTTGACAGATGGTCAGTTCGTCTGGCGACGAAGGAAAGCGGGGATGTCGAACTCGTCGGCTTCCTGGCGATTCTGCTGTCCCGGAACCTGACGACCCTGATCGTCGAGATTGCCGCGACGCGGTGCATACAGGCTGGCCTCGGGCGAAAGGGCCCGGCGCTGCTGGGATGCAGCAGAAGGCGCACCGGCAGTCAGATCGGAAGGAACATTCTCCTCCTCCCGGCGGCTCAGCGACGATGTCAGACGTTTCAGCAGGCCCATCGGACCACGCTCTTCTGCCTGAACCGACGCTGCTGCTGCGCGATGCTCGATCTCGGCCTGCACGACTGGCGGGAAATCCTCCACCTTCGGCATGCGCGATGCTTCCGCCTCGGCGCGAACCGATGCCATCAGCGACGGCTCGTGACGAACCTGCTGCTGGTAGACCTGCTGGGGCTCCTGAGCCTGCATGACAGGACGCGGCTGGATCTGCGGCGCTTCCATGCGCTGCGGAACCGGCTGCGGCGCCATCGGCGTCGCGCGGGGCGCAAACTCAGCCGCAGGAGAAGCAAACAGCTTGCTTGCCGGACGGAACGCCTCCTGTGCGGATGCCTGTGCGACTTCAGCCATCATCGGCTCGGCGACAGCAATCTCCAGTTCGCGTTCCATATCCATCTCGGCGGCGCGAATCGTTTCCGCAACCGGGTCTGAATAGACTTGAGCGGCGACCTGCGGCTGAACCTGCACCGGCTGCGGGGCTGGCGCGGTGGCTACGGGAGCGGACATGACCGGCTGGGCAGCAGCAACCTGGGGACGCAAAACCGGACGCGCAGCGACCGGCCTTGCGTCAAAAGGGCGCTGTTCACCGGCCCCCGTTGCGCGATCGATACCCGTCGCGACAACAGAAACGCGGATAATGCCTTCCAATGCTTCGTCGAATGTTGCGCCAAGGATGATGTTGGCGTCGGGATCGACTTCTTCGCGGATTCGGGTCGCAGCTTCGTCGACTTCGAACAGGGTCATGTCGCGACCGCCGGTGATGGAGATCAGCAGGCCCTGCGCGCCCTTCATCGAGGTTTCGTCGAGCAGCGGATTGGCAATCGCAGCTTCCGCCGAGGCCAGAGCGCGGCCTTCGCCAGACGCTTCGCCAGTACCCATCATCGCGCGGCCCATTTCCCGCATGATCGAGCGGACGTCAGCGAAATCGAGGTTGATGAGGCCTTCCTTGACCATCAGGTCGGTGATGCAGGCGACGCCCGAATAGAGCACCTGATCAGCCATGGAGAAAGCATCAGCGAACGTCGTTTTGTCGTTGGCGATCCGGAAGAGGTTCTGGTTCGGAATAACGATGAGCGTATCAACGGACTTCTGCAGTTCCTGAATGCCCTGGTCGGCGATGCGCATGCGGCGACCGCCTTCGAAATGGAACGGCTTGGTAACCACGCCGACCGTCAGGATACCCTTGGAGCGGGCAGCCTGGGCGACCACTGGAGCGGCGCCTGTGCCAGTTCCGCCGCCCATGCCGGCGGTGACGAAGCACATATGCGTGCCGTTGAGATGATCGATGATCTCGTCGAGGCATTCTTCGGCAGCCGCACGGCCGACTTCCGGCTGCGAACCGGCGCCTAGACCTTCGGTAACCTGTACGCCCATCTGGATGATGCGTTCAGCACTCGTCATCGCGAGCGCCTGAGCGTCGGTGTTGGCAACCACGAAATCAACGCCCTGAAGGCCGGCATTGATCATGTTGTTGACGGCATTGCCGCCACCGCCACCGACGCCGAACACCGTGATGCGCGGCTTCAGCTCGGTAATGTCCGGCTTCTGCAATTTGATGGTCATGTTACCCGTCCTTCCTCTAGACTAGCCGGATCGCCGTACCGGCCTCAATTCCTATTTTGTCAGCTCGCGCTTGCCTGATGCTGTTCAGGCGCTTGCCGACGAGTCCACTCACCAAGTCCGCGGGGAACACCCGCAATCTCAGAAACTGCTTTTCAGCCACTGGCTGACGCGGGCGATCCGGCCATTGCCGCCTGCCAGCGCAGACAACACGCCATGATCGGACGCGTGAATTTCGATATCCGCGAATTGCGGATAGATCAGGAGCCCGACCGCTGTCGAAAAGGCTGGGCCTTTGGCAGCGGGTGGCAATCCCTTGACACCCATCGGCCGGCCGATCCGCACGTTGCGTGCGAGAATCTGTCGGGCCAGATCGGGCAGGCCAGTCAATTGGCTGGCGCCGCCCGTCAGTACGACGCGTTTGCCGACGATCGGGGAAAAACCCGACGAACGGATTCGGTCGCGAATCATTTCCAGCGTCTCCTCGACTCGGGCGCGGACGATCTTGCTGATCAAAGCGCGCGGAATTTGGGTCGGAAGCTCATGTTCGTCTTCGCTGATCGGCGGAACCGGTATCAGTTCGCGATCATCGGTGGAGTTCGCCAGCGCCGAGCCATGCATCACCTTGATACGCTCCGCATCGTCGATGCGGGTGGAGAGCCCGCGGGCCAGATCGGTGGTCACATGATGGCCACCCAGCCCGATGGCGTCGGAATGCACCAGCTTGCCCTCGGCAAACACGGAAATCGTCGTCATGCCGCCGCCCATGTCGATTGCGGCGCATCCCAGTTCGAGTTCGTCGTCCACGAGTGCGGCAAGTCCGCTGGCATAGGGCGTCGCAACCATGCCTTCTACAGAGAGATGGGCGCGATTGACGCACAGCTCGATGTTCTTGACCGCCATGCGCTCAGCCGTCAGCACGTGCATGTCGACGCCGAGTGTCTCGCCAAACATGGAGACGGGATCGCCGATGCCGCGCTCGCCATCGAGCGAAAAGCCGGTCGGCAGCGAATGCAGCACCGCGCGTTCGTTGCGCTGCGATTGCTGACATGCGGCGACGAGTACCTTGCGGACGTCTTCCTGATCGACTTCCTGGCCACCCAGATCGATCGAGGCGGTGTAGATGTCGCTCTGCAGCCGGCCAGCGGAAACGTTGACGATCAGGCTGTCGACCGTAAGCTTCGCCTGGCGCTCCGCTGTATCGACGGCATTGCGGATCACGCCTTCGAGCGCGTCGAGATCGGAAATAACACCCGACTTGATACCGCGCGACTTCTGGTGGCCGATGCCGATGATTTCGACCTTGTGGGTCCGTCCGGGCAAAACCTCGGAGGCTTCGCGAGGCGTCAACCGGGCGATCATGCAAACCACTTTGGTCGATCCGATATCGAGGACCGACACGACATGCGTCTTCTTGGAGGCCAGTGGCTTCAGCCGGGGTGCAGACGAACCGTTAGGACGAAAAATACTCATATCGCCTCCCCTGCTTTCTTGAGTGCCTTGGCGCGTGCCACGACGGCATCGGTGCGACGCTTGGTGGCGTCGGCTGTCAACTGGACCGTGACACGGTCTTCAAGGCGCAGATCGACGGCAACGATATCGCGCTCGACCAACTGATGTTCGCTGTTGAGTTTTGCGAGATCGGCCATGGCGCGCGCCATGTTGTGCTCCGGCAACTTGACGATGACGCCATTGGCCAGTTGCAGGTCCCAGCGACGGCCCGCGACACGCATGAATGCTTTCACCTGCTTCTTGACGTCCGGCCACTGATCGAAGTCGGCCATGATTTCCTCAGCCCCGGATTCGGCATCGCGGCCGACGAACAGCGGGAGGTAGGCAAACTTGTTGTCACGCAATGGTGCAATCACGCTACCGGATTTCTCGATGAGCGAAAGCTCTGCGCCATGCTGCCAGATACCGAAGGCCTTGCGCTCCGTCAGCTTGATTTCGATCGTGTCTGGATAGATCTTGCGAACCTCGGCGTCCTGCACCCAGGGCAATGTCTTCAGCGCGGTGCGAGTATCGACCACGTTGAGCGCCATCAGCGACGTCGTGCCATCGAGGCCGAGACGCTCCAGAATATCGATCTCCGAGGTCTCGGCATTGCCGGAAACCTTGACATTGTTGATGGCAAAGCCAACCGCCGAAGTCAGCGCCTGCGTGACATCGCGGGTCTCGCCCGATAGTGATATCGAATAGCCGCCCGCCACTGCATAGAATGCCACGAGCGAGGCCGTACCGAGATGACGCGGTATGTCGATGCGGCCGGTTGCCAGGCTGCCGAGAAAGCGAACCGCGCGACGCAGGTGGCGAGGCAGGATTACCTTGTCGCCGGAAGCCGGCGCCAGATCCTGCATGGCCTGAGCTGTCGATTTTCGGGATTTCAACGCAAGCACGACGCGTCCTCCACCATCCAACGAAGAAATTCACCAAAGGAATGGCCAGCATGCTGTGCCATTTCCGGCACCAGGGAGGTTGGAGTCATGCCGGGCTGGGTGTTGATCTCCAGCCAAATCACTTCGCCTTCTTCCGAGAAGCGGTCGTCGTAACGGAAGTCAGAACGACTGACCCCGCGGCAACCCATCGCCTTGTGCGCCTTCAGAGCCAGTGTTTGTATTTTTTGGTAAATTTTTGGTGAAATTTGCGCCGGAATGACGTGTTTTGAGCCACCGGACACATATTTGGAATCATAATCGTAGAAACTGTGTCCTTGCGGCACTATTTCGGTGACACCGAGCGCCACATCACCCATCACCCCACAGGTCAACTCGCGACCGTAGATGTAGCGTTCGACCATGATCGTGTCGCCATAGCGCCATTCACTTGACGTAATGACCTGGGGCGGATGAGCCTGATCTTCCTTGACGATGACGACGCCGAAGCTTGACCCCTCGCGCACCGGCTTGACAACATATGGCGGCTTCATCGGATGGGCAGAGGTAAAATCGAAGCGATTCATGACCTTCGCCTCGGCGACCGGCATGCCATACGACTTGGCAACGCGCTTGGCTTGCTCCTTGTCCATAGCAAGGGCAGACGCCAGCACGCCGGAATGGGTGTAGGGAATTTGAAGATATTCAAGAATACCCTGGATGGTGCCGTCTTCGCCAAAGGGCCCATGCAGCGCATTGAAAACCACGTCCGGCTTCAACTCGGCAAGAACCGCAGCCACATCGCGCCCGACATCGACCCGGCTCACCTGGTAGCCTTCGGCCTCCAGCGCCTCGGCGCATGCCGCTCCTGACGACAGGCTCACCGGACGCTCGGACGAAAACCCGCCCATCAATACCGCGACGTGCTTTCCGCTCATGCACATTCCCCAAAGACTCAATTCTGTCGGCTACCAATCCGCGCTTGCCCGAGACTGACTTCAGGGACGGTCAGCACATGCGGATCACTTGGGGCCACTAGAAACGATTAAGGTTAACGACGCGTTAACTTTTGGTCGTATGGGATCCAAATGTGTCAATTGTTTACGGAAAACTGTAAAACGTAGGGTGCCGTGTGACATATATGCAGAAGGCTCGTGCGGCCCTGCGTCATCGGCATTCTGTCGGCTATGTCCTAGCCCGCCAGCGACAAGGCGGCACATATCAGCCGCGAATTAACACATTTCCAAGGCGGTAGTATTGTCGGTTCAAACCGCTGATATTTCAGGTGGAATTTCGGGCGGCGACCAACACGCGAGGCCCTGACTGCTTTCGACGTCATCGAATTGAGATGCCGCCGCCCAGGGACAGCGGCACCTTAGGAAGACCCGAGCCTTAAACGATTTCGGGAAGCGCCACGATGAAATTGGAGCTGAAATCTTCAGCGTCCACGTGCTTCAGGATGAGCTTGTCCTCGCCACCGAAGTCGATCACCAGGTTCTTGCCATCCTGCTGCCAGTGCGCGAACTCGATAAGATCGGCATCGACCGCGATGAAATCGCTGCCCTTGTTGCCGAGGTTGAAATCCTTCACGAAATCGGTGCCGCCACCGACTTTGAAAACGAAACTGTCGCTGCCGTGACCGCCGATGAGAAGGTCATTGCCAACGCCGCCGTCCAGGAAATCGTCTCCCTTGTCGCCGACCAGCCGGTCTTCGCCGCCCATGCCGTCAAGCCAGTCCGCACCCTTAGAACCCTTGATATCGTCATCGCCAACAAGGGCCGCCGACAAGACGCCGTCCAATCCGTTCTCGTTGAACGCGGCCGTGAAGCTGGCTGCATCGAGCTTGACGTCCTTGATCTCGAAAAGCTCCTTGCCTCTCTCATTGCTCAGCGAGATTTCGCGGATCACGCCGCCGACGAGGCCGGCATCGGTCCAGTCGAGGTTTTTGCCGCTGAATTCGAGCTGGTTGCCTGCAGCGTCTTCGACGACAACCTTGTCGCCGCGATCGCGTGTCACTGTGAGCTCAGTTTCAGAGATGCCGTCCCAGATCGTCTGGAAAGTTTCGATCGGGGCGTTGTATTTAATGCGGGCCATTCCCTACCTCCGTATTGGTGAGCCGACCCCTGATGACATGATTCCGATGCCGATGCGCAAGTGAATTTTTGAGATTGCTAAAGTTCGTTAAAGAGGTTCGCACGCATTTTAACGGTTAGGCATCGGCCGACTCCAGAGTGCCCGCAACAGCAAATAACCGTCTTCCTCCCTTGAGCGACAAGCACCCAAACCGGCTTACCTCAATGCGTTGAGATCAATCCCGGCAGGCGCATAGTCCACGTGGAAATTCGTTCAGCGAGATCCGGAACCGCTCAGGCAAACTATGCCACCTCACGATAAATACTCTCGCAACCGCTGCACAATCCGCAATTGGGAAGGCACGCAACAAAAACCTCGAATTGTAACTGGTTGACATGGATCAATGTCATAATGGTCATGCACAATAGGCTCATGAGAGTGAACCGCAACAGGCGGGGTTCCAGCTGGGGCCAAACAATCAGCCTTTGCGTTCTCATCGTTGCGAAACCGTCAATGAAGGAGAGTCCAATGCCGAAAATGATGAAAGCAGCCGTCGTGCGCGAGTTCCGCAAACCGCTTTCCATCGAGGAATGGCCAATTCCCGAACCCGCAGACGACCAGATCCTCGTCCGCTTCGCAGCAACCGGCGTTTGCCATACGGATCTCCATGCTGCTCATGGCGACTGGCCGGTAAAGCCCAACCCGCCATTCATTCCCGGCCACGAAGGTGTCGGTTACGTCGCCAAGGCCGGCAAATCGGTCAAACGGCTGAAGGAAGGCGACCGGGTCGGCGTTCCATGGCTTCATACCGCCTGCGGCTATTGCTCCTATTGCCGAACCGGCTGGGAGACCCTTTGCGGGAAGCAACAGAATACCGGCTACTCCGTCAATGGTTCATTTGCCGAATACGCCGTGGCCGATCCCGACTATGTCGGCATCCTGCCCGCCAAACTGGAATTCGGTCCCGCCGCGCCTGTCCTGTGTGCCGGCGTCACCGTCTACAAGGGTCTCAAGGAAACAGAGGTCAATCCCGGTGAATGGGTGATGATCTCCGGCATTGGCGGCCTGGGGCACATGGCGGTCCAATATGCCAAGGCGATGGGCATGAATGTCGTCGCTGTTGATGTTTCCGACAGCAAGCTGGATCTTGCGCGCAAGCTCGGCGCCGATCTTGTCGTCGATGCGCGCAAGGCAGGCGCCGTCGAGACGGTGCAGAAGGAAGTCGGCGGCGTCCATGGCGCACTTGTGACAGCAGTTTCCCCCAAGGCCATGGAGCAGGCGTTCCATATGCTTCGTTCGAAAGGCACGATGGCGCTGGTCGGTCTGCCGCCTTCGATGATCAGCCTGCCGGTTTTCGACACGGTGCTCAAACGCATCACGGTCAGGGGCTCGATTGTCGGCACACGTCAGGACCTGGAAGAAGCGATCGAATTTGCCGCCGAAGGCAAAGTCTCGTCGCATTTCAGCTGGGACAAGCTCGAAAACATCAACGAGATCTTTGCCCGGATGGAAAAAGGCGACATCGATGGCCGTATCGTGCTCGACATGAACTGAGCGATGTCAATGGGAAAGCAGGGCATGGGCCGCGTCCCTGACCACCTGCGCCAGTGCCTCGAAGTCGCGACGGCGGCCCGAGGCGCTGGAGCGCCAGATCAGGCCGATGGTGCGCGATGGCTGCGGATCGGCGAACCGCACGATACGCATGCGATTGCGCGACCGCTCGTCCCTGACAGCGATTTCCGGGATGAGCGTGATGCCCATGCCATGACTGACCATCTGCAGCAGAGTCGCCATCGACGTCGCACCATAATTGGCAACACGCCGGCCGGCGGATGTGCCGCACACCGCCAGCGCCTGATCGCGCAGGCAATGGCCCTCCTCGAGCAGCAGCAGCCGCTCTACATCGACATTGTCCTCGGTCATCGGCGACATCAGGATCGTGCGTTCCTCTTCGGAACTGGCGATCAGAAAGCGATCCTCGAACAGGGTGAGGCTGTCAAAGCCTTCCATCTCGACCGGCAAGGCCACGATGGCGCAATCCAGCCTTCCGTGCCTGAGATCCTCGAGGCATCCGAGCGTCAACAGTTCCTTGAGCTCGATGTTGAGGTCGGGATAACGCCCGCGCGCGGCCGGGATCAGTTCAGGTACAAGGTAAGGCGCAACGGTCGGAATGATGCCGAGACGCAGCCGGCCATTGAGCGGCCCCTGCCCCGCCCGGCCGCGCGCCTGCAGCCTGTCCACGCTTTCAAGGATGCCGCGGATCTCCGGCAACAATTCCTCACCTTCCCGGGTCAGGAAGGCGCCGCTCCGCCCGCGCTCGACCAGCTTGACGTCAAGCACCTTCTCCAGATCGGCGATCTGAGCGGAGAGAGCCGGCTGGCTGATATTGACCATGTTTGCGGCCCTGCCGAAGTGTCCGGCAGCAGCGAGTGCCTCGAAATAGCGCATCTGCCTGAATGTAATCATGATAGGTTTTTCCTATCACTAATTAAAACAAATACAATTGGAAATTATCAAACTTTCGAGAGATAGTTCCCTCACACAAAAGACTCGACATACAGGAGGAAGATATGGACGAAAAAGTCGAAACTGCGGGCAAGTGTCCGGTTATGCACACAGCCCATGGCGCCAGGTCGAACCGGGATTGGTGGCCAAACCAGCTGAATCTCAAGATTCTCCACCAGAATTCGGCCCTGTCCGATCCGATGGGTCAGGCGTTCAACTACGCCGAGGAGTTTGGGAAGCTCGACCTGGAGGCCCTGAAGAAGGATCTCGTCGCGCTGATGACGGATTCGCAGGATTGGTGGCCGGCCGACTTCGGGCATTACGGCCCCCTCTTCATCCGCATGGCGTGGCACAGTGCCGGCACCTACCGCACCGGCGATGGCCGCGGCGGCGCAGGCGCAGGACAGCAGCGTTTTGCACCGCTCAACAGCTGGCCTGACAACGTCAATCTCGACAAGGCCCGCCGCCTGCTCTGGCCGGTCAAGCAGAAATACGGCAACAAGATCTCCTGGGCCGACCTGATGATCCTCGCCGGCAACGTCGCGCTGGAATCGATGGGCTTCAAGACCTTCGGCTTTGGCGGCGGCCGCGCCGACGTGTGGGAGCCCGAGGAAGACGTCTATTGGGGCGGCGAAGACACCTGGCTTGCCGACAAGCGCTACTCCGGTGAACGGGACCTCGAAAATCCCCTCGCCGCCGTGCAGATGGGCCTGATCTACGTCAACCCGGAAGGCCCGAATGGCAATCCAGATCCGCTAGCCTCGGCCAAGGACATTCGCGAGACTTTCGCGCGCATGGCTATGGACGACGAGGAAACCGTTGCCCTGATTGCGGGCGGGCACACCTTCGGCAAGACGCACGGTGCAGGCGATGCTGCACATGTCGGTCCTGAACCGGAAGCTGCCCCGATCGAACAGATGGGCCTGGGCTGGAAAAGCAGCTTCGGAACCGGCAAGGGTGGCGACACCATCGGTAGCGGCCTCGAAGTCACCTGGACCTCGACGCCGACGAAGTGGAGCAACAACTTCTTCTGGAACCTGTTCGGCTACGACTGGGAACTCACCAAAAGCCCGGCCGGTGCGCATCAGTGGACGCCGAAACATGGCGCCGGTGCCAACACGATACCGGACGCACACGATCCGTCCAAGCGTCATGCACCGACCATGCTGACCAGCGACATCGCCTTGCGCACCGACCCCGCCTACGAAAAGATCTCGCGGCGGTTCTTCGAAAATCCGGATCAGTTCGCCGATGCGTTCGCGAGGGCTTGGTTCAAGCTGACCCACCGCGACATGGGCCCGCGCCCACGCTATCTCGGCCCGGAAGTTCCGTCAGAAGAACTGATCTGGCAGGACCCCGTCCCGGCCGTCGACCACGTGCTGATCGATGCACAGGACGTTGCCGATCTCAAGGGCAAGATCCTCGCGTCGGGATTGCCGATCTCCCAGCTGGTCTCGACTGCCTGGGCGTCGGCATCGACATTCCGCGGTTCCGACAAGCGCGGTGGCGCCAACGGTGCCCGCATCCGTCTCGCACCGCAGAAGGATTGGGAAGTCAATCAGCCAGCCCAGTTGGCAACCGTCCTCCAGACCCTTGAAGGCATCCAGAAAGCATTCAACGACGCCCAGTCCGGCGGCAAGAAGGTCTCCCTGGCGGACCTTATCGTTCTGGCAGGCGCGGCAGCCGTGGAAAAGGCCGCGGCCAACGGCGGTCACTACATCGAGGTTCCGTTCACGCCCGGTCGTACCGATGCGACCCAGGAGCAAACCGATGTGGAGTCCTTTGCCGTCCTCGAGCCGATCGCCGATGGCTTCCGCAACTATCAGAAAGGCGAATACTCCATTTCGCCCGAGGAGTTGTTGGTGGACAAGGCCCAGCTGCTGACGCTGACCGCACCGGAGATGACGGTTCTGGTCGGTGGCCTGCGCGTGCTGAACGCCAATGCTGGACAGTCCCAGCACGGTGTCTTCACTACACGCTCCGAAACGCTCTCCAACGACTTCTTCGTCAACCTGCTCGACATGGGCACGGAATGGAAGGCGGTCTCGGGTTCGAAGAATGCTTTCGAGGGCCGCGATCGCAAGACGGGCGAAGCGAAGTGGACCGCCACCCGCCCCGACCTGGTGTTCGGTTCGAACTCCCAGCTCCGGGCGCTTGCCGAAGTCTACGGCCAGCGCGATTCGCAAGAAAAGTTCGCCCGCGACTTCGTAGCGGCCTGGGCCAAGGTGATGAACGCCGATCGTTTCGATCTTGCCTGATCCTGCAGGTGAGGCAGCCGAGTGGCCGCCTCACCGCCATAAACGCAAAAAGCCCGCGGTGATCGCTCACCGCGGGCTTTTTGTCGTTTAGAATTCGCTCGATATTACGAGTTTTCGTCGCACTCGGTGATCTCGCAGGTCGACTCGGTGGTCGTCTTGGCGGCACACTCGTTCAGCGCCCTTGCAGATGCATCGTCCTGATCGTCAAAATTGTAGCTGTAACCGTAAGAGCCTTCTTCAGAAACTGCAATGCAGCCCCAGGCATGTGCCGATCCGGTTGAAGCGACGCCGGCCGCTGCAAAAGAGATCGCAGTCAGCCCGATCCGCAAATATTTATTCAAGTCTGCCTCCATAGAAAAAGCCGGGCAGTCCCCCTGCCCGGTTCCCCTTCCTAGTCCTGATAAGGCAGGGAGCGCCAGTGAATACGGATAGTAACCTTACCGCGTTGCGGTTGCTGCACGCCAAAGCCATTGTGCCGCAAATACAGGCACAGGTTTTACATTGCGGTCGGCGTGTGGACACCGGGCGAACAGCGTCCGTAGGGGGTTCAGGAAAGGGCTCGGTCAAATTGCCCGGCGCCCACCTGTCTTTCCGATGTCCCGGGAGATCTGCAAAGCATCATCTGCGTGGACGATACGGTTCCGACCGGAGGCCTTGGCCAGGTAGAGTGCCTTATCCGCGCTGCTCAGCAACGCCGAATAAGTTGATCGACCGTCTCCCTGCGCTATGCCGGCCGAGAAAGTGACCTTGACTTCGTCGCCGCCGCTGCGAAATACCCGTGCAGCCAGATACTGCCGCATTGCATTCATCCTGGAACCTGCCACGACCTTGCCAGCGCCAGCGAGAATGACTGCGAACTCTTCGCCGCCAAGTCTTGCGACCGCGTCAGCGCCGAACTCGTCGCGCAGCATGTCGGCGATCACCACAAGGATCTCGTCACCAGTGCCGTGACCGTGCGTATCATTGATGTTCTTGAACCAATCGATATCGATCAGCACCAGTGCGTAGGGGGCTTCCATCGCACTCATGCGCGCCTCGAAAGCGCGGCGGTTGAGCAGCCCCGTCAGTGGATCCCGGTGGCTGAGGACTTCAAAGGAAGTGCGAGAAACAGACAGGTCGTAGATCGCCGAACCAAAAATGAGATAGGAGATGAAACATATTGGCCCCGCCACGAACGCCGTGACGATGATGTCGCTCAGCGGATCAGGAGGCAAAGTAACATTGAGAAAGCCGAGGCGGCCCATCACCTGATAGACCGCAAAATTGAGACCCACGGCAAACAAAGTCGTCAGAATCGTACGCGGGACGGCAAACCAGAACACGTCCCGGCGCTTAGAGAACGCGCCGGTTTCTATTTTGCGAATGATCCAGTTTTGCAGGAGGGTAATCATAATTGTGCGCTCGAATAATTGCACATATTATGGTCCACTAATCCTTAAGATCGACTTTCATCAATTGTTAGGATTTGAGCCAAGGGTAGAAAAACGGCGCATTGTCGCGCCGCCTCGATAGCTCTAGTGGTTCTGCCCGGGAGCGAACGGCTTGACTTCCGCACCCGGCATGAAATCGCCCAGACGCTTGATCTCCCAGTCCAGAAGGATGCCCGAATTCTCGTGAACACGACGACGCACCGTCTCGCCGAGGCTTTCGAGATCATAGGCCGACGCATGGCCGATATTGATCATGAAATTGCAATGAAGCGGCGACATTTGCGCCCCACCGATCTGCAGGCCACGGCACCCTGCTTCGTCGATCAGCTTCCAGGCCGAGTGACCGGGCGGGTTCTTGAAGGTCGAACCACCCGTCTTTTCCTTGACCGGCTGGACAGTTTCTCGGTGGTGGCGCACCGTATCCATCTCGGTCCGGATCTTGGCCTTGTCGTCCTTGAAGCCCTCGAAGATCCCGTGCGTAAAGATCACGCCCTCGGGCGGCGAGGAATGGCGATAGCTGTAGCCCATGTCGGCATTGGAGATCTTCAGCAGATTGCCCTTGCGATCGACGGCTTCGACCTCGACGAGGCGCTCGCGTGTTTCCATGCCATTGGCGCCGGCGTTCATGCGGATCGCCCCGCCGATCGAACCGGGTATGCCATAGTAGAATGCAAATCCGCCGATCTCGTTGTCGAGCGCCATGGCGGCGATGTTCTTGTCCGGGCAGATTGCGCCGGCGCGAATGCGATTTTCGCCCACAAGCTCCACATCGCCGAATCCCTTGGCTGACAGGCGCAGCACCACGCCCTTGATGCCGCCGTCGCGCACCAGAAGGTTCGAGCCCACGCCGATGACAGTCAAGGGTACATCATCAGGCAATGCCTTCAGAAACATCGAGAGATCATCGACGTCATGTGGTTGGAACATCAGTTCGGCCAGACCGCCGGCACGAAACCATGTGACACGGTCCATCGGCGCATTCGGCGTCATCCGTCCCCGGACATCCTTCACTCCATTGCCCAGTCTTGCGAGCAAACCTTCCCCATCTACCTGCTTCATGCTTTTTTTCCTGACAGCGCGGCCAACTCCTTCGGAAGTGCCGCTGCCCAATTGGTTATGTTTCCTGCGCCCAACAGTACCACGAAATCGCCCGGCTGGGCGATCGAGGCGACAAACGGCGCCAATGCGTCGGGTGTCGCAAGCATGCGGGCATCCCGGTGGCCACCGGACTTTATCCGCGAAACCAGCTCCTCGGAAGTCACACCTTCGATGGAATCCTCGCCTGCGGAATAGATCGGTGCGATGAAAATCGTATCGGCGTCGTTGAAGCAGGCGGCGAATTCCTCAAACAAGCTGGCCACGCGCGAATAGCGATGCGGCTGATGGATCGCAATGATGCGTCCATTGCAGCCATCACGCGCCGCCTTCAGAACCGCCTTGATCTCTACCGGATGATGGCCATAGTCATCAAAAATCTGCGCGCCGTTCCACTCGCCCGTCAGCGTGAACCGCCGCTTCACGCCCTTGAACCCGGCAAGCCCACGGGCGATCGCTTCTTCGCTGACACCAAGCCGCTGGGCAACGGCGATAGCGGCTGTTGCATTCGAAACATTGTGTCGGCCCGGCATAGGCAGTTTCAGATCGTTGAGCTCGATCACCTGCCCCGTACGGCGCCGGCGGATCTCGACATCGAAAGTCGAGGCCGCACCTTCATGGCGGACGTTCTTGAACCGAACGTCAGCCTGCGGGTTTTCCCCATAGGTGATGACCTTGCGGTCTTCGATCTTGGAAACCATCACCTGGACTTCGGGATGGTCGAGACACATCACGCCAAAACCGTAGAACGGCACGTTTTCGACGAACTGCCGGAATGCGGCCCGGGCATTGTCGAAGGTGCCGTAATGGTCGAGATGCTCGGGATCGATGTTGGTGATGACGGCGACTTCCGCCGGCAGTTTCAGGAAGGTACCATCGGATTCATCGGCCTCCACCACCATCCATTCGCCCTCACCCATACGGGCGTTGGTGCCATAGGCGTTGATGATCCCGCCATTGATGACGGTCGGGTCCAGCCCACCGGCTTCCAGGAGCGTGCCGACGAGCGACGTCGTCGTGGTCTTGCCATGCGTCCCACCGATGGCGATGGCATTGCGGAACCGCATGAGCTCGGCCAGCATTTCCGCCCGGCGCACGACCGGCAACAACTTTTCGCGGGCTGCGACCAATTCCGGGTTGTTCTTGCGGATGGCGGTCGAAACCACCACCACCTCGGCATCGCCGAGATTTTCGGCCTTGTGGCCGACATGCACCTCGATGCCCTTGGCGCGCAGCCTTTGAACATTGGCGCTGTCTGCCTGATCCGATCCCTGCACCTTGTGGCCGAGATTGTGCAGCACCTCGGCAATTCCGCTCATGCCGATGCCGCCGATGCCGATGAAATGGACCAGGCCGATGGATTTGGGCATTTTCATGCGAGTACCTCTTTGAATGCTACGACCGACCTGCCATCCATGACGGCTTCGACCAGATCGCCCAGCGCGGTCGCTGCCTGCGGCTTGCCGGTTGCCTTGGCCGCATGCGCGACGCGGTCCAGTCGTGCTGGATCGGCCATCGCCGATCCGATGATGTCAGATAGTTTTTCAGGCGACAGCGCCGACTGCGCGATCACCTCGGCACCGCCTTCAGCCTTGAGCGCAGCGGCATTCGCCGCCTGATCATGATCGAGCGCATAAGGATAGGGAACGAGAACCGACGGCCTACCGATGACGGCAAGTTCCGACACGGTCGAAGCGCCAGAACGGCAGATCACCAGGTTGGCATCGGCGATCTTGCCCGGCATATCGGCGAAAAATGGCGATACGTCGGCTGAAAGGCCCAGTTTGGCAAAAGCCGCAGTTACCTTTTCGGCGTCTTCGGGTCTGGCCTGCTGGACAACACGCAGGCGTTTACGCTGCCGATCCTCCAACAGGCATATAGCCGAGGGTACTACCGAAGAAAAATACTGCGCGCCCTGGCTGCCGCCGAAAACGAGGAGATTGAACAGATCGTCCGCGCCCGACGGCTTGTAGGGCACGCCGGCTGCGGCAATGACATCCGGCCGGACCGGATTACCGGTCACGACAGTCTTGTCGGCATATTTGCCGCTGCCTTCCGGCAGGAAGCCGCCGGCAATGGCCATGACCTTGGCTGCCAGCATCTTGTTGGCCCGGCCCATCACCGCATTCTGCTCGTGAATGAGCGTCGGAATACCCATCGAGCTGGCGGCAAGCAATGGCGGCACAGTGGGATAACCACCAAATCCGATCACCGCCCTGGGCTTTAATCGACTGAAGAGCGCGCGCGCGGTGCGCATGCCCTTCCAAAGAGTGAACAGCGCGCGGGCGACAGCAATGGGATTTTTGGAACCGATCGTGGCCGATGGAACGACATGGATTTCATCAGCCGGAAATTTTCCCGCGAAACGCTCGGCACGGCTATCGGTCACCAGATGTACCTGATAGCCACGCGCTTTCAGCTCATGCCCAAGCGCCTCAGCCGGAAAAAGATGACCGCCGGTTCCCCCGGCAGCCAAAACGATCAACCCACTACCCATTCACTCTACTCCGCCGGGACACCGTGGCCGGAAGAACGGAATAGACTACGTTCCTGGGCCCGTTGCTCCGGCCTGTGACGCGTCAGCGCCAAGATAAAACCAGCTGTGACGCATATGGCAATCTGCGAGGAACCGCCATAGGAAATCAGTGGCAACGTCATGCCTTTTGCGGGAAGAAGCTGCAGATTGACGCCGATATTGATGATCGACTGGAAACCTATCTGCAGCACCAAGCCGGCGACGGCAAAGCGGGTAAAATCGTTACGATCGCGGAACGCATGGTTCAGACCGCGCATGACCACGAAGAGATAGAGGCCGACCAGCGCCATGCAGAAGACGATACCGAACTCCTCGGCCGAGACCGAAAAGACAAAGTCGGTATGGCTGTCCGGAAGGATACGTTTGACGACGCCTTCACCGGGTCCCATGCCGAACCATCCGCCGCGGGTGATCGCGTCATGGGCGGTATCGACCTGGAAAGTATTGCCCTCACCAGTCAGGAACTGGTCGATACGGCCGGCAACGTGCGGAAAGAAAGAATAGGCAAAAAACAGGAACCCAGCCGCGCCACCTGCCATAAGCACGATCCACAGCCAGGGCATCCCGGCCATGAAGAACATGCTGCCCCAGACTGCCGTGGTCAGGATCGTCTGGCCAAGATCGGGCTCGGCCACCAGCAGTGCCGCTACGATCACGAAAAGCAGCATGGCAAACAGGTTGCCGGGGATATCGGGCTGCCGCTGATGCTCGGCAAACAGCCAGGCGCAGACGACGACGAAGGCCGGCTTCATGAATTCGGAGGGCTGTATCGACAGGAAGGATATGGAAATCCAGCGCCGGGACCCCTTCACCTCCATGCCGATGAACAACACCAGCACCATCATCACCAGCGCCACCACCAGCATGATCATCGCCACGCGGCGAATCTGGCGTGGGGTCAGGAACGAAAGTCCGAACATCATGACCAGCGAAGGGATCAGAAACAGGGCGTGGCGCTCGACAAAGTGAAAGCTATCGAGGCCGATGCGTTCGGCGACAGCGGGCGAAGCCGCGAAGGAGAGCATGAACCCGGTCAGGAGAAGCAGGATGAAGACGGCCAGGAAAAGCCTGTCGATCGTCCAGAACCATTCGGCCAAAGGCCCTCTTTCCGCTCTGCTCACCATGATGAATCCTCTTTTCCCTCCACAATGAAGGGAACCCCTTAATATGTCATTAACCACGCGTGACGGAGGCTACACTACACGGCCAAGCCTGAGGCAGGCTTGTCTGGAACGCAGAAAAATCAGACCAGCATCTCGATGCCGCCGATATCGCGTACGAGGTCGACGAACCGATCGCCGCGAACCTCGAAATTCTTGAACTGGTCGAAACTGGCGCAAGCGGGCGATAGCATCACCACTGCTCCAGGCACTCCCTCCCGCTCGGCGTCGGCTGCAGCATGGCTGACGGCCCTGTCGAGCGTATCGGAAATCTCATAACTCACATCAGTCCCGAGCGTTGCGGCGAATTGCGGCGCTGCTTCGCCGATAAGATACGCCTTGGCGATGCGACCATAAAGCGGCTTGAGCGTGGAAATCCCGCCTTCCTTGGGTAATCCACCGGCAATCCAATAGATCCGGTCGTAACTGGAGAGCGCAGGCGCTGCGGCATCCGCATTGGTGGCCTTTGAATCGTTGACGAACGTGACGCCGGCCTTCCGGGCAACAGGCTGCATGCGGTGTTTCAGGCCGGGAAACGAACCGAGGCCCGCGCGAATTTCGCTCTCGCCAAGTCCTACAGCCAGGCAGGCTGCGATGGCAGCCGCCGCGTTCTGGGCATTATGCGATCCGCGCAGGGTCTGGATACCGTCAAGATCGGCGACTTCCGCAACCACCCCGTCGTGGGCGCGCATGATTTTCGATGCGTCGGCATAGAGACCTTCGGCCACGGCATGCCTGCGCGAAATGCGCATCACCTTGACACCGGCCTTTTCAACCCGATCAGCGATCAGGCTGCAATAGCTGTCGTCGTCGCCGATCACGGCGGTTCCCGCCCCGGCAACCAGCCTCTCCTTGACGTCCGAATAATGCTGCATCGTGCCATGACGATCGAGGTGGTCGGGCGTCAGGTTGAGCAGGATGCCGGCGGATGCATTGATGGTGGGTGCCAGGTCGATCTGGTAGGAAGAGCACTCGACCACATAGAAGCGGTCGGCCTTCGGCGGATCGAGTGTGAGCACCGCCGTGCCGATATTGCCGCCGAGCTGGGTATCGCGACCAGCGCTCTTCAGGATGTGGGCGATCAAGGCCGTCGTCGTCGACTTGCCGTTGGTGCCGGTAATGGCAATAAACGGGCAGTCCGGGGCATGGGCACGGCGTTCGCGTACGAAAAGCTCGACATCGCCGATAATCTCCACGCCTGCAGCATGGGCCAAATCCACCGTCCAGTGTGGCTTGGGATGAGTGAGTGGCACACCGGGCGATAGTACGAAAGCCGCAAAGGCGCTCCAGTCGACGGTCCTGAGATCAGCAGTTCCGATGCCCTTCTCCGCAGCCTTGGCGACCGAATCCGGATTGTCGTCCCAGGCTGTGACGATGGTGCCGCCCGCAGCCAATGCTTCTGCCGTGGCAAGGCCCGAACCGCCCAGCCCGAAAAGCGCGATCTTCTTATCCTTGAATGTGGTGACGGCGATCATACCGACCTCACCGGATCTTGAGTGTTGCGAGGCCGACCAGCGCCAGGATCACCGAAATGATCCAGAAGCGGATGACCACCTGGCTTTCCGTCCAGCCCTTCTTTTCGAAATGATGGTGGATCGGCGCCATCAGGAACACACGCTTGCCAGTCAGCTTGAAGCTGCCGACCTGGATGATGACCGAAAGCGTTTCCATGACGAACACGCCGCCGATGATCGCCATGACGATCTCGTGCTTGGTGGCGACAGCAACAGAACCGATCAGGCCGCCCAACGACAATGACCCTGTATCGCCCATGAAAATGGCGGCCGGTGGCGCGTTGAACCACAGAAAACCGAGACCTGCGCCTACGACGGCGCTGACAAGCACCGTCAACTCACCCGTACCGGGGACGAAATTGATCTGCAGGTAATTGGAAAACACTGCATTACCAGCGAGATAAGCAATTGCGCCGAACGACGCCGAGGCGATCATGACTGGCACGATGGCGAGCCCGTCAAGGCCGTCGGTAAAGTTGACGGCATTGCCCGCGGCAACGATCACGAAGCCACCGAAGATGATGAAGAAATAGCCCAGATTGAGCAGCAGGTCCTTGAAGAACGGAAATGCCACCGATGTCGCGATGGTCGAGTCGGCGGGACCGCTCGCGGCCGCAGAACGCATCATGAAGAACACCGCGATACCGGCAATGACAAACTCCGTCAGCAGCCGCATCCGACCTGAAAAACCGGCGGTGGATTGCTTGGTGACCTTGAGATAATCGTCATAGAACCCGATCAGACCGAAGCCGAGCATGACGAGCAGGCAACTGACGACATAAACGTTGCCGAGATCCGCCCACAGCAGCGACGAGGCAACCACGGCAGCAAGGATCATCAGGCCGCCCATCGTGGGCGTGCCGGCCTTCTTGAAATGCGTCTGAGGACCATCGGCGCGGATCGGCTGGCCCTTGCCCTGTCGGACACGCAGCGAATCGATGATCCGAGGACCAAAGAAGAAGACGAAGAGTGCGGAGGTGAAGAGTGCGGCGCCCGCCCTGAACGTGATATAGCGGAACAGGTTGAACACCTGGAGATGGTCCGACAACTCCACCAGCCACAAAAACATCCGCTTTCTTCCCTCTCTTGGTCCCTTAAGCCGTCTCGGACGGCGGGTATTTTGCGACTAGCGCCTGGACGATCCGGCCAAAACCTGTGCCGTTCGACGATTTCACCATCAGCACGTCGCCGGGTCGGACATTGTCGAGCACATGGCTCGTCAGCGCGTCGGCATCGTCACGATAGACGACTTCCTTACTGCTCACGAGCGCATCGCGCAAATACCCCATCTCCGCGCCGGCGAGCCATATATCATCAATTCCTGTTTCACCAAGAGGCAGCGCAAGATCCGCATGCACTCCAGGCGAATATTCGCCCATCTCCAGCATATCGCCGAGCACGGCGATCCGCCGGCCACCCTCGCCGACCTCTGCCGATGCAAGCAGCGCAATCGCCGCCTGCATCGAGGCCGGATTGGCGTTGTAGCTTTCATCGATCAGCGTAAACGCGCCCTCGGGCGTCATCAGCCGCATGCGCTGGCCGCGCCCCTTGCCTGCCGTCACGTCGGCAAAGGCAGCGGCCACCTTTTCCACATCAGCGCCCGCGAGCGCGGCAGCGGCAAGCACCGCGACCGCATTTTCGGCAATATGCCGGCCGGGCGCATTGATCAAGACCTCAACAGTCCGGCCCGCGACATTGACCCAGAACATAGCCGCATCGCCTTCCGCCAAATAGTCGACCAGCCGGAAATCAGCCTTGGCGTGGGTACCGAAGGAATGGATATTGGTGACTTCTGCCGCAATCGCTGCCTGTTCGAGCTGCTCGAACTGACTATTGTCGCGGTTTATCAGCGCGTGCCCGCCCTTGACGATGCCCTCGAAAATCTCGGCCTTGGCAGTTGCTATCTCCTCAAGTCCCGAGAAGTTTCCGAGATGGGCGGCGGCTATCGTCGTAATGATGGCGATATGCGGCCGGACCATATTCACCAGCGGCCTGATTTCGCCGGGATGGTTCATGCCGATTTCGAAGACACCAAAGTCGGCTTCTCGCGACAGACGCGCGAGCGTCAGCGGCACACCCCAGTGATTGTTGAAGGAAGCCGGCGAGTAATGCACCGTTCCGCAGGAGGACAGAACCTGTCGCAACATTTCCTTGGTCGTGGTCTTGCCGACCGAACCGGTGACGGCGATGATACGTCCCCGTGAACGATCCCGGGCTGCGCGGCCAAGCTTTTCCAGCGCTTCCAGCACGTCGGTAACGACGATCATTGGCGCCGATATCCGCCCTAGCGCCGGAATCCGCGCCTCGCTGACAACCAGCAGGCTGGCGCCGTTCGCGACCGCGATCCCCGCATAGTCATGGCCATCGACCCTGTCGCCCTTGATGGCGAAGAACGCATCGCCGGGCGAAATCGCCCTGGAGTCGATGCTGATGCCCGTAATCCCTTCGGGCATGTGCCCGGTAGGACGGCCATGCATTGCCTCGACCAGCTCGCTCACTGTCCACAAGAATGTCACGGGTCTATCCTCCCAATGCTTTTCTGATCTCCTCGTGGTCGGAGAAGGGCAATACCTCCGTACCGACGGTCTGGCCTTCCTCATGGCCCTTCCCCGCCACGATCAATGTGTCGCCCGCACGCAACATCTGCACCGCGTAGCGAATTGCCTCATGGCGATCGCCGATCTCGACGGCGCCTTTGGCGGCAGCCATGATCTCGGCACGGATCGTCGAAGCGACTTCGGTGCGCGGATTGTCGTCGGTAACTATGGCCACATCGGCCAGAAGTGTGGCGATTTCGCCCATGATCGGGCGCTTGCCCTTGTCACGGTCTCCGCCGCAGCCAAAAACGACCACGACACGCCCTGTTGTAAAAGGGCGGACCGAAATCAGCACGTTTTCCAGCGCTTCGGGCTTATGGGCATAATCCACGTAGCACAGCGCGCCGTCCTTCGTCTGACCGGCCAACTCCAGCCTGCCCGGCGCCCCCTTCAGATGATTGAGTGCGGCGAATGCCTTTGCCGGCTCCACGCCGGTCGAAATTGCAAGTCCCGCCGAAACGATCGCATTGGCAATCTGGAAGTCACCGGCCAGCGGCAGATGCACTTCGAAGATATCGTCGCCGAGATGGATCTCCGCCACCTGCTTGTCGCGGAAATGCTCGACGCGCTTGAGCGCCAGAAACTCGCCCTTGCGACCGACCGTCCGTACATCGAGCCCGGCAGCCGAAGCGGCCGCAGCGGCCCTGCCCGACCACTCATCATCGGCATAGATGATGGCAGGCGCGCCCTTGTGCATCAGCGTATCGAAAAGCCGCATCTTGCACTGGAAATACTCCTCGACTGTCGGGTGATAGTCGAGATGGTCGCGTCCGAGATTGGTGAAGGCCGCAGCCGCAAGCTTGACGCCGTCGAGCCGGCGCTGATCCAGTCCGTGGCTCGATGCCTCCATCGCCGCATGCGTCACGCCAGCCTTGGCGAGATCCGCGAGCAACGCGTGAAGAGAAACTGGATCGGGCGTGGTCAGCGAGCCGTAGTCGTTGCGGCCGGGCGCAATGACGCCCGTCGTGCCGATCTGTGCGGCGGACATTCCGGCAGCGGCCCAGATCTGGCGCGTAAACGAAACCACCGACGTCTTGCCCGCCGTTCCGGTGACTGCGATCATGGTCTCGGGCTGGGCGCCATAGAATGCGGCCGCAGCAAGTGCCAGCAGTCGTCGTGGATCGTCGACGGCGATGACAGGAATGCCGGCGGCTATCGCAGAATGTTCGGAAGAAGCGACGACCGCCGCGGCTCCCTTGGCCACGGCATCGGCAATGAACTTCGCGCCGTCTGTCTTGGATCCGGAGAGAGCCACGAAAAGCTCTCCACCCTTGACCTTGCGGCTATCTGCGGAGACGCCAGCGACAGACAGGTCCCCGACACGGGCTTCCAAAGGCCGCTCGATTCCGACCCTAGACATTAACTCGCCAAGTTTCATATTCCCCGCCACTCCTGCACAGCCGAATCTTCAGGACCGTTCTTGACCGTCAATAAGACACAAGCAAGGCATTTCCATCCTTGCCGAACCGTGGCTTGACGCCGAGAAGGGCCGCCGAGCGCCGAATGATGGCGCCGACGATGGGTGCGGAATTGCAGCCGGCCGTAATTCCGCAGCCTTCCTTGGCCGCTTTCGGCTCGTCGATGACGGCGAGAACGACATATTGCGGATCGTTGATCGGGAAAGCGGACAAGAAGGCATTGAAGCGGACCGAGTTCGAATAGCGTCCGTGCACGACCTTTTCTGCCGTTCCGGTTTTGCCCCCGACATCGAAACCGGGAACGCCGGCGCGACGGCCTGAACCGTCAGCGACATTGGCACGGAAGAGCGTCTTCATGTTCGTCACCGTATCGGGATTGACAACCATGACGGCACTCTCGTCAGCTTGCTCGACCGAACGCGGCAGGAAGGTGGGATTGATGAGCTTGCCACCGTTCATCAGGGCGGCGGCGGCAACCGCCGTCTGCAACGGCGTGGTGGAAACCCCATGGCCGAATGCGACAGTCATCGACGTGATCTTCTTCCAGACCTTGGGCTGGCTGGGAGAGGCAACCTCAGGCAACTCGGTCTGCAATCGGGTCAGCAGGCCAAGCCGCGTCAGAAATTCCCGGTGACCGTCGATGCCGACAGCATCGGCCATCTTGGCAGAACCGATATTGGAAGAATGCAGGAACACGTCGGTGACCGAAAGAACGCGTCGTGTTGCGTGGAAGTCGTGGATGGTGAACCCGCCAATGTAAAGAGGCCGGCGCGCGTCGAACGTATCGTTCATCGTGACCTTGCCGGAATCGAGCGCCATCGCCGTGGTGAACGCCTTGAAGGTCGAGCCCATTTCGAACACGCCGCCGGACATGCGGTTCATGTCGCTCTTGGTTGTCCGGTCGATCGTCATGGCCGGGTCGTTGGGATCGAAATCCGGAACGGATTCCATCGCCACGACTTCACCAGTGTGAATGTTGAGCACCACCGCGCCGGCTGCGATAGCGTTGTATTGCTTCATGCCGTAGACAATTTCCTCGTGCAGAATATTCTGCACGCGGAGATCGATCGACAGTTTGACCGGCTCAAGTGCCGACGTGCTGGTCATGCCGAGTTCGGCCAGATCGGCAAGGCCCTGGTTGTCCAGGTACTTCTCCATGCCGGCGACGCCGCGATTGTCGATATTGACATAGCCGACGACATGCGAGAGCGCGCTGCCGCTTGGGTAGAAGCGGCGCTTTGCCGGGCGGAAACCAACGCCGGGAATCCCGAGCGCGAGGATTTCGCTCTGCTGCTTGGGTGTCAACTGGCGCCGCAGCCACTGGAAATGCGACTTGCTGGTCAGCTTCTTGTAAATCGTTTTGGAGTCGAGGTCGGGCAGGACGGACGTGATGAGTTCAACGGCCTCGTCCGGGTCGACAATCTTGTGCGGCTCGGCAAACAGCGAGACCGTGCGCACATCCGTTGCCAGCAGTTCGCCATTGCGGTCGAGAATATCAGGGCGCGACGCTACCTGATTGGCGGCACGACCGATGCTTGCAACCGTTTCCGGCCGGGACAAGCCGTATTGCACGAGACGGCCGCCGATGACCCCGTAAACCACAACGAAGCATCCGATCAGGATGCCGATGCGGTTGCGCGTCTGGCCACCGGATTTCTTGCGGGTGCCCTGGAAGGTCAACCCCCTGCGAGGCGGCAGGCCGCCGGCTCCCGTATTGAAGTGAGCCTTGCTCTTCAGAACCATGATCCGAGATAGAAAGGACATCAGGGCTTCACCGATCCTGTTGAAACTTTGTCTGGGTTGGCGACGATCTTGGCGGCGTAGGCTTTCGCTTCCTTGTCGGAAACCTTGCCGTCCTTGTCGGCGTCCGCCTCGTCATAGACGGGCAGTTCCGATTTCAGCATGGGCAACTCGACCGCCTGGACGAGCTGGGTCGATTCCGTCGGTACCAGCTGCAATTCGGTCTGGTAGGCATTGATGAGCGTCTGCAAACGTCCAGGCTGGGTCAACAATGCCCAATCGGCCCTGAGCAGATCGATCGTATCCTTTTCGAGGCGGATCGAGGCCTCGAGTTTCTGCACTTCCTCGAGCTTCAGCTCGGCACGGTGCTTGATCGTGTAGGTGATGGTTGCGACCGCCGTCATGAAAACGATCAGCAATATGTCCAGGGTGCGTAGCATATCAGCCCTTCAGCCTCTCGATGTCTGCAAGATCAGGCAAGTCGAAGATCGCGGGATCCTGCTTGCCAAACCTGGCTTCGGTCCGGATACCGGCGCGCAGCTTCGCCGAGCGCGCGCGCGGATTGATATCCGCCTCCGCGTCGCTGGCGCCAACCGCCTGCCTGGTCATGAGCGTGAAAATTGCCGGCACCTGCGACACTTCGGGAAGATGGCGAGAGCCCGATGCCTTGCCGGAGCGTTCCGAGAAGAAGCGCTTGACGATCCGGTCCTCCAGCGAGTGGAAGGATACCACCACCAGCCGACCACCGGGCTTGAGCACGCGTTCGGCCGCAAACAGCGCATCGACCAATTCGCCGAGTTCATTGTTGACGAAGACGCGTAGAGCTTGGAACACGCGGGTTGCCGGATGGATCTTGTCGGTCATCTTGCGCGGCGTAACGATCTCGATCAGGCCTGCAAGGTCGCGCGTGGTTTCGAATTTCTTCTCCGCCCGCTTCTTTTCGATGGCTCGAGCGATCCGGCTGGCCTGACGCTCCTCGCCCAGGAACGAAAAAATGCGGATGAGGTCACCCACCTTGGCCCGATTGATGACATCTGCGGCGCTGACGCCGGAGGCCGACATGCGCATGTCGAGCGGTCCGTTGCGCTGGAAAGAGAAGCCGCGCTCGGCCTCATCGATCTGCATCGAGGAAACGCCGATATCCAGCACGATACCATCGAGCCCGCCAGCAGGGGCGAATTTGTCGAGCGCACTGAACTTCGTGTGATGGAGGGTGAGACGCCCGGTGTACTTGTCGACCAGCGCCTGCCCGGCAGCTATGGCCGTGGGGTCGCGATCAAGACCGATCACCTCGGCACCGCTGTCGAGTATTGCCGAGGTATAGCCGCCTGCGCCAAAAGTGCCGTCGAGGACGATCTTGCCGGGGGCCGGCTCGAGATGCGCAAGCACCTCGGCCAGCATCACAGGGATATGACGGACCGGTCCGCCATTGGCATCGTCCGAGCCGTTGCCATGATCCACCATATCACCTTCACCCCGCTTATTCAGGAACGGGGGCCGCTTCTCCCCAATTCCTCTCTCGCCGCATTCTGGGCCGCCTGGAACGCATCCGGCCGCCACAACTGGAAATAATCGGCCCGACCGGCGAAGGTCACCTCGCCCTCGATCCCCGTGTAGGTGCGGATAAAATCCGACACCATCAGGCGACCTTCTGAATCGAGCCTCATGAAGATCCCGCCACCATGTATCAGCAGCGACATCCGATTTGCCTCCAGCGAGAAGGGATCGAGATCCTCGAGCCTGCGCTCGAAACGCGCGAGCAACTCCGGACCGCCGATATTGATCGCCGGATAGTGGAAATCCTGAAAGCAGTAGAGCTCCTCTATCGCCTGCGAAGACAGTACGGCGCGAAAGGTTGCAGGCACAGAAACCCGACCTTTGGCATCCACCCTGTTCGTGGCATTTGAGAGGAACCGGCTCATCACGCAAAACATCCGCTTCCAGGCAGCGACCCACGCTGAACGAAGCCGCCATGCACTTGATTTTACCAACAAACGCAGGGTCCTGTCCTGCGTCTGCACAGCTTGCGGCCAGGCGAGCCGACCGACTTACACCAGATCTGAAGCGGGCTTCACATCGCCCTTTGGCAGTGCATGTTTGGGATAGCATGGGACAATTTGGGCGTCAATGGGATTAAGCGTTGCGAACCGGCATACCCGATCAATTATTCATAAGCTGTTAAGTTTAATGAAACGTTAAAAAAAGCCGCCAGAAATTGAAATTAAACCAACGAAATCATGCGCTTAAAATGATGCATAAGGCGAAAAGATCGCATCGATCGTTTCAAATTGGTGCACACGGTCATGGCATGATCCGTGAAATATTTCAGACCGCTGTTTTAGGCGCCTGCTCGCCCGGCTCCACAGGCAGAACCACGCAGAGCAAGCACCATTACTTTATCAGATCCTAACATTCGCAATGGAGTGCATGACCATTTGGTGTAAGCTCGCCTCTCCGCACGAAGGAATGCACCATGGCCAACGTAAAGCTGGGTAACGGCGGAACATTCGAGATTCTGAATGGTCACGAATGGTTCGAGCAATTCTCCGAAATGTCCCTTTCGAGCGAAACCGACGCCAGGGCCGTCTATGTGGATGCCACAGGCGACCGGATTGTCATGTTGGGCGACCATCTGGATTCGTCCAACCCGAACAATATCGAAGGCGAGATATCCGATGTAACGATCACCGACAGCCAGGGCCGGACGATATTCGACGTTTCCGGCCTGTCAGCCACCTATGCTGCGATGAGCACGGCCGCAGTTTCAACGGACCAATATGCGGTGCTCGAGTTCTTGCGACTTCTGATCAGGGGCAATGACAGGATCGTCGGCACGAACGGCTCGGAGGAACTGATGTCGACGGCGGATCGAGGCAACGACGTCATCCTCGGACGCGGTGGCAACGACTTCTTCCGCGCAGGGCCGGGAAACAACACCTTGCGCGGCGGTGCGGGTGAAGACCAGCTGGTCTATCAGACTTACTGGTGGGCGACAGCGCCGCAGAAAAGAGGCGTTATCCTCGACGTTCTCGATGGTACGGCGACCAACCCATGGGGCGGCCATGACAAGATCTCCGGCTTCGAGAAGTACCGTGGGTCGCGGCAGGATGACGTCTACCGGGGCAGTTCGATCGACGAGAAATTTGCACTTTTGAGCGGCGATGATGTCGTCGATGGCCGGGGCGGTGTCGACACGATCGACTACAGCATCGATGCGCAATATGGCGGGCTTGCCGGTATTGTCGCCAATTTACAGACGGGAAGAATCATCGACGGCTATGGCAATATGGACCGGATCAAGGGCATCGAATCCATCCTGGCCACGCAATTTGCCGATGTGCTCACGGGATCGAGCCACCGGGACTACTTCAGGAGCCAGCAAGGCAACGACACGATGAATGGACGCGGAGGCTCCGACATTTTCATCTTCGCGACCGATTTCGATCAGGACGTCATCCATGGCTTTTCCGCCAGTGGCAAACATCATGACATCGTACAACTCGACGGCTTTGCCGGAATAGACGATTACGCGGATCTGCAGAACGGCCACATGGCTCAAGTGGGAAATGATGTCGAGATCGATCTGGGCAATGGCGATGTCCTGATCCTGAAACATCTCGATGTCCAAACACTAAGCGCCGCAGACTTCCTCATCAATTGACACCCTCGAAGCGATCGCTTCTGCATGGTCGGCAAGCAGCACCTGCGGACGTTCGGGTGGTAGTCGGGACACCTTGGCATTCCTCGAAAAAAGTCGGCTTGACGTTGCCACCATTGCGTCACACCCGCGCAAACAGCACCCTTCGGCAATCGAAAAATTCGATTCCGGCAGAGCGACTTAGCCCGAATTGCTGGGAGCGCGCCTGAAGGCGTTCATCCGCCAAATCATCGAGGAAAAAAATGCCAGTTGGCCTGTAAGCCGGGTTCTGTAAGGCTCCGGTTTCCCGGAACGTGGCAGCCATTCATCTGGGACGACGCTTGCGCGCCGCCTCTCGCAACCCACCCGGATGGCTGGCCCGGAAACAGGCCTGATGCTTGCGCATGCGCGCCATCCCTATTCGGTCTTGCTCCCGGCGGGGTTTGCCATGCCGTCTCTGTCGCCAGATCCGCGGTGGGCTCTTACCCCACCTTTTCACCCTTACCCGGCAAGCCGGGCGGTTCGTTCTCTGTGGCACTTTCCCTGGGGTCGCCCCCGCCGGACGTTATCCGGCGCCGTGTTTCCGTGGAGCCCGGACTTTCCTCACCCTGCGGTCTTTCGACAATGCAAAGCGCGGCTGCCCGGCCAACTGGCAGGGCGTGCTTAGACCAGCATGGCCACGAAGGAAAGAACATTGCGGACTATTTTCCGCAAAAATGCGGAAACTTGTCCGCACAAGCAAAACGCGGCGCGAAAACCGTGCGGCTGGCCTTATCATTCGGCCGGATCGACGCGAGATGGCAGCAGCCACGCCGACGGGATTACGGCATACCGAATCTGGTGAATTTCCGAAGGTCAAACCTGCGGCAGTGCCTTCAGCAGCCGGTGCAGCGTGTCGATGGTCGAGAAATCGGCAATGCCATCGACCCGCTCTCGGCGGAAATGCCGCTGGAACGCAGCCACATCGCCCTCGGTACGCGCGCAGAACTCACCGCTGACGGGTGTGTTGTAGCCATAGAATGCTAGCATGGCCTGCAACGCCTCGACAGGTGGGCCGCCATCGCCGCGCTGGAAGAACCGGCCTCCCCCGATTTGCGCCGGCTCGACATAGTGCCCGATGCCCGCAAGAGCGAGTTCGTCCCATGGAAACCGCTCGCCCGGATCGACCTTGCGGACCGGGGCAACGTCTGAATGGGCCAGAACGCGTTCGGCAGGGATGGTCCAGCGGCCAACGATATCCTGACAGAGGGCTATCACCGCTGCGATCTGCGGGCCGGGATAGTCGGGCAGCCCTCCGGGATGACCCGGATTGGCGACCTCGATACCGATCGAGCTGGAATTGATGTCCGTATCGCCCTTCCAGAAACTCTTGCCGGCATGCCAGGCCCGACGCTCTTCGGGCACCATCTGCACCACGCGACCGTCCTCGAAAACCAGATAGTGGCTGGAAACTTCGCTCTCCTGCGTGATCAGCCAGTCGAGCGCGCCCTGCGCGGTGGGCATGCCGGTGTAGTGCAGGATGATCATGTCAGGCTGCCGACCGTCGCGCCGCTCGCCATGGTTCGGGGAGGCCAAGACTTCGGCCACACGATAATCCGGTATAAACGCGGTCATGCTGCGCGCAGTTCTCTTTCGATCGCCGAGTAAGCGGCGTTGAACTTGGCCATTCGGTCATGGGCAATCGCATGGAACGATGACGGCATGCCACGCGCGATCAGCCGATCCGGATGATGCTCCTTCACCAGACTGCGGTAGCGCTGCTTGATCGTATGGAAATCGTCTTTCCGCGAAACACCGAGCACGATGTAGGGATCGCGGCCTTCGACATAGACATGGCGCGCGGTGATCCGTTCGAAATGCTCTTCCGAAATACGAAAGACCGCCGCGACGTTTTCGAGGAAGGCAATCTCTTTTTCGTGCACCGCTCCGTCAGCCTTGGCGATATGAAACAGGCCATCGAGGATGTTTTCCAGCAACGGGCAGTTGGCATCGCCCGAACTGCAGAGTCCCGAGAGCTTTTCGGCATAGGCCTCGTATCCGGCTACATCCTGCTTCGCCATGTTGTAAAGGCGGGCAACGTTGCGGGCCTCTTCCTCGGGATAGTGGAAGACCTGCTGGAACGCCTTGACTTCATTTTCGGTGACGACACCGTCAGCCTTGGCCATTTTCGCCGATAGCGCAATGACCGCCACGGAGAACGCAACCTTGCGCCGCGTTTCGGGGTCGCCCTCGAACACGGTACGGATTGCTTCAACGAGACTGTTCAGAGCATTCGTGGCTGTGTCAGCCACGGAACTCAAGAGTTTTTCCCAAAAGGACATGGACGTATCCGGCTGCGGTAAGGGGCCTTGTCGAACCTTGAACAAATTATCGCCGGAAATGCAAGCCGCGCACAGGATGAAATTTTCGTAATATTGCGGGCAATGGAACAGTTATTCCATCACGCACGCCGCTCCGGATGACATGGGCCGGTTCAACGAACCAGCCCGTGGAGAAGCATTGTGGCAGCGATGTTGACTATGGGCAAATGCGTTTCCTGACGATCACTGTCTTGTTGTAGGATACTGTCTTGACCGTCTTGTAATAGCACGGCTGGCGAACCACCACCGTCTTGACGACCGGAGCACGCGGCTTGACCTTGATCGTAACGCTGTCGGCGAGCACCGGTGCGGCGAACGTTGCGGCTGCGAAGCTTGCGGCAACCACGGCTGAGATCATCTTCTTCATCGAATTCTCCTGCTGCTGTTTCAACCTTTGCTAGGAAGGTAACGCACCTGTCACAGACGTGGTTCCTCGTGCGATGGGATCGCCGCTCGCTGGCGTAGCTTTTGCAGAGCTTCTTCACGCTGGGGTTTTCCACAGCCATCCTGAGCGAGAAGGCCACCTTGGAAACGGTATTATTCGCGTTTCTGGTCATCACAACCGTCTGGGCAGCCCGAAAAGCCCGTTTTTCATGATTTCTTCACTTTACAGACGACCGCGTCTGATTCATCCATGCGCCATCAATCATAGAATGCTCGCATGGAGGAAAAGACATGGCGAAACAAAAAGCTGCATTGCTCACGGCTGGCGGCCTGGCACCCTGCCTGTCATCTGCGGTCGGTGGCCTGATAGAACGCTATAGCGACGTCGCCCCCGAAATCGAACTGATCGCCTACCGCTCGGGCTACCAGGGCGTTCTCCTCGGTGACAGCATCGCGATCACCCCGAACATGCGCGAGCGCGCCCACCTGCTGCACCGCCACGGCGGCTCGCCGATCGGCAACAGCCGTGTCAAACTCACCAACGCCGCAGACTGCATCAAGCGCGGCTTGGTCAAGGAGGGCGAAAATCCGCTGCGGGTCGCGGCCGAACGCCTGACCAGGGACGGCGTGACAATCCTTCACACCATCGGCGGCGACGACACCAACACGACGGCGGCCGACCTTGCCGCCTATCTCGATGCCAACGGTTACAAGCTGACAGTCGTCGGCCTGCCGAAGACCGTCGACAACGACGTCGTGCCGATCCGTCAATCGCTTGGTGCCTGGACGGCAGCCGAAGTCGGCGCCTACTTCTTCGACAACGTCTCCAACGAACAGAGTGCGGCGCCAAAGACGCTGGTCGTGCACGAGGTGATGGGACGTCATTGCGGCTGGCTGACCGCCGCAACGGCCCGCGCCTATATCCAGCGCACCCGGCACAATGAATATGTCGAGGGCCTGATGATGAACTCCCAGCTGAAGAACATCGATGGCATCTACCTTCCGGAAATCGGCTTCGATTTCGAGAAAGAAGGCGCACGCCTGCGCAAGATCATGGACAAGGTCGGCTTCGTCACGGTTTTCGTTTCCGAAGGCGCCGGCGTCGATACGATCGTTGCCGAGCGCGAAGCCGCCGGCGAGCAGATCAAGCGCGATGCCTTCGGCCATGTGAAGATCGACACCATTAATGTCGGCAACTGGTTCTCCAAGCAGATAGGCCAGATCATCGGCGCCGAACGCGCGATGGTCCAGAAGTCGGGCTATTTCGCCCGTTCTGCGCCGGCCAACGCCGACGACCTGCGGCTGATCCAGAGCATGGTGGATCTGGCCGTCGAAAGCGCGCTCAATCGTGTGTCCGGCGTCACCGGCCATGACGAAGACCAAAAGGGCAAGCTGCGCACGATCGAATTCGAACGCATCAAGGGCGGCAAGCATTTCGACACCGACGCCCCCTGGTTCGGCGAAATGATGGACTTTGTCGGCCAGTCCTGGACGTCCCTTTGAGGGTAAAAATGCGCGGGCCCACAAATTTGCCGTTGGTCCGCGCAATTCGTTGATTTTCATGGCAATTCATTGTCAAGCATCAGCCCGACGAATACCACCTTGAGATGAGGTGTAAGCGAAAAGAATTACTCATAGGTGTAAATTGCACCCCCGAGGGTTGCCGCACAAAAGTTAATGGGGTATCAGAGCGTAACGATTTGTGAAGACTTCTGCTTCGCGGGGGGCAGACACATCACCAAAGCGGGCGCGATTATGAGAGAAAAAATCAAGCTGGCCGGACAGATGGCGATAGCCTCCGGCACACTGGTTCTACTGGCTTCTTGCACGACCGCGAAGGTCTATTCCGTGGTTCCGGCAGACAAGCCCTCCACAGAAGAAATCGCCATGCTGACGACGCTTCAGGCAACTGACACGTCCGGACTTGCCTCCACGGAGATGGCATCCGTCGACATGCAGCCTGTCGATATGGCAACGGACAAAAGCATTGAGATGGCGTATGCGATCCCGGTCTCGAAACCGATCGCCCAGGCGAATGAGGCCATGGCCGCTGTTCAGGTCGCATCCGCCGATCCGGCGATGACAAACAGGACGATGGCGGAAGTCGCCGTTATCGCTGAGCCGGCCCAGGTCCAGTCGGCCGTCATGACAGACACGTTCGATAGACCTGAACTGACACCCAGCGCCGCATTGGCGGTTCCCAAGACGCGGTCCATCGACCCGTTCGTGACATCGACGAAGAACACCAACCTCAATCAGTTGATCGCCAAATATGCGGCGCTTTACGAAGTGCCCGAGCCTCTTATCCACCACGTCGTGCGACGAGAAAGCAACTACAATCCCAACGCTGTCCATCGCGGCAACTGGGGCCTCATGCAGATCAGGTATAACACCGCCAAGGGTCTGGGATATGAAGGCAACGCCAATGGCCTTCTCGACGCCGAAACCAACCTCAAATACGCTGTCAAATATCTCAAGGGCGCCTGGATTGTCGCCGAGAAGGATGCGAAGAAAGCCGATTGGCTCTATCGCACGGGCTATTACTACCAGGCCAAGCAGAAGCAACTGCTCGACGATCTCGACATGCAATAAGCCACTGCCCTCGAGCCGGGCTAGACTTTAGTTTTCACCATCATCATTGCCAGTGACATCCGCGGCATCAGCCGGCGGTTCCTCGACAACGGGCTCTGCCCTTGCGGCTTCCATGATTTTTGCCACCATTGTTTCCGGCCCATAGCCGAGTTTCGACGGCGTCAGCCCCATCCGCACGACAACCAGCTTCTCCGACGGAATCATGGCAATCGACTGGCCGTCGTGCCCCTGCGCCCAGAAGGTATCCTCTGGCAGCCCGAACTTCTCGTTCGGCAACTCCTGCGGCCCGGTCTTCCACGCGAGGCCTTCGGTGTAGCGACCTTGAGAAAGCGCTGTTTCGGTATCGACCATGGCGGCAAAATCTTCGGGCAGAACCTGGACACCGTTCCAATCGCCCCTCTCCTGCAGCAGCAGGCCGAAGCGCGCCCAGTCCCGCGCCGTCGCATACATCAGCGAACCGCCGGAAAACGTTCCCGCCTCGTCGGTCTCCATGATGGCACTGCGCATGCCGATCGGATCGAACAAAGCTTTCCGGGGATAGGCGAGTGCCTCCTGCCGGTCAGAAAATGAGTTCATCCAGATGCGGCTCAGGGCAACGGTCGAACCGGTCGTATATTTGAACTTCTCGCCGGGTTGCGCTTCCAATCCCTTGCCGGCGACAAACTTCGCTTCGTCCGGTTCCAGAAACAGCATCCGCGTCACATCATTGACGTCGCCATAGCTCTCTTCGAGGGCGAGCCCGCTTTGCATGGCCATCAGGTCGCTGATCTTGATCTTGGCACGCTCGTCAGTCCACTCAGGCAGCAGATGATCCTGATCCCACCTGAGTTTGCCTTCCGCGACGCGCTGCGCAACGATGGTTGCTGTCACGGTCTTGGCCATCGACCAGCCAAGCAGCGGCGTGGCGGCCGAAAAGCCCTTGCCATAGGATTCGGCGATGATGTGGCCGTTCTTCACCACCACGATGGCGCGCATTCCGGGGCCCGCCAGCTCGGCATCGGACATCAGCGCCTGAACCTGCGGATAGCCCCCTCGGCTGACTTCGTCTCCCATAGGCCATTCGAAGTCCGAATCCGGTTTTGCCGCGGCAACGGTGGCGAGCTTTACTGCTCGAACCGCATCGACGTCTCCGCCGGGCGCATTGGCACAGCCGAGCCCGTCACGATAAACAGCGACCTCTTCGGCAAGCAGGCCATAGAAATTTGTAGCGACATAGTCGTCATGCCGCTCGATCTCGACATGCTTGAGCAGAGGATGACCAGGCGCCTGAACGTCGACGGCCAGAACTTCGGCCGGATCGCGGCGGGCAATAAACGCGTTGGAACAGACGATCTTGGCAGCGTAGGCTGTGCCGACACGGATCAGTTCGGGCGGAAAGACATACAGCCACCCGGCCGTCCCAATAACGGCGACGAATGCCGCCAGCCCCAGCCATTTCAAGATTTTACCGACAATGCGCAACGTTCAGCTCCATTCAGCCCGCGCCGATCAGCGAGGGGCCGCATGCGGCAAGCGCGGCGGATACCGCTCTTGCCAAGGGCACCGCTCAAGCGCTGGCGCGAATTTCGGGTTTCTCTCCCGCACCATTGGCGGCCATCAGCAGTTGCTGGACGACACCGGCTGGAACGGGCCGGGAAATGAGATACCCTTGAACCGCAGCCGCTCCCAATGAAAGCGCCATGTGCATCTGTCGCTCGTTTTCCACACCTTCCACGGTCGCGGGCATGTTGAAGGCACGGCCGAGCTTGACGATGATGTCGATCAGGTCGGTTTCGCGACCGCCGTCGAGCATGGCTTCGGTGTAGGAGCGATCGACCTTCAGCCCGTCGATCGGAAATTGCCGGAGGTGGTTGATCGACGACAGGCCAATACCGAAATCGTCCAGCATCACCCGCACGCCGATGGCGCGAAGATCTTCGAGGCCCGAACGAACCGCAACGAGATCGTCTGCAAAGATCGCCTCGGTAATCTCGATCGTCAGCCGCGACGGATCAAGTCCCTCCATCAAAAGCCGGTCGCGGATGTGGGCAACGAATCCCGGAGCCCGGAACTCCTCGGCGCAGACGTTGACCGCAATGCCGATATGGCTGGGCCAGGCGGATGCGTCCGCGATTGCCTTTGTCATGACCCAGCGTCCGAGGGCCGTCATGTGGCCCGCCCGTTCGGCCAGCGGCAGAAACGCTTCCGGCGCCATCACGCCCCGCGTCGGATGCCGCCAGCGGATCAGCGCCTCCAGCGACTCCACTGTGCAATCGGTGGTGCGCACGATCGGTTGGTATTCGAGGAAGAACTGCTCGTTGGCCAGTCCGATCGCTATCTCCTGCTCGAGCTGCATCTGTTCCTGCATGAAAGCCCCCATACTTTCGGTATGATAGACATGCGACGAACCGGGGACGTCCTTGGCCATATAGAGAGCGAGGTCGGCTCGCTTGAGAATATCGGCCATCGACGCGTCATTGCCGTCGAGATAGGTGATTCCGATCGAAATGCCGGTAACCGCCTGGCCTGCCTTGAGCGCAAACGGCTCGCTGGCCTTGGCTTCGATCACCCCGCACAGCATCTCCACGTCGGACTCGTCCGGGGCGCCAGCCAGAGTGGCAACGAACTCATCGCCGCCGAGGCGGAAGAGTCGCACGAGCGGCCCCAATGCCTGGCGCAAGCGATCCGTAAACTGTCGCAGCAACTCGTCACCGGCATCATGGCCGAGCGTGTCGTTGACATGTTTGAAGCGATCGAGGTCGAGCAACATCAAGGCCGGGCGGAAATGTCCTCCGGCGCGCGCCTGCAGAAAGTGGGCGATCTCCTTTTCCAGCGCCAGGCGGTTGGGCAGACCCGTCAGGCGGTCGTGCATGGACAGGGAGAGAAGATACCGCTCGGCCCGTTCGCGCGCTCTGAGGCGGGTTCTCAAATCGGCCAGCGTATGCCCGAAGCGGAGAAAGACCAGTCCGCTCAGCAGCGGCACGACCGCCATCAAGGCGTGCACGGGCTCTCCGAGACGCGCCAGAATGCTGGGGGAACCGCCGGATAGGAGATACTCCGCAGAAAAACTAGTAACGGGCAAAAGTGCCCCAATAGCCGAGCCAACGAAAGCATATCGCTGGGAAAGACCCGGCAGCAACGTTCGTAACATCATGTTAGCCGCTCCTGCTTGCAGGCTAGAACGCTAACGGCCATTTCTTAACGATTGATTAGAACTTTGGACCCAATTCCCCGCCAGTCGATCGATATCAACAGTTCCTGTCATGAAAGCTTCGCCGATCTGCAATATCTGCCCTGAGACACGTTGGATCAGGAGTGGATTACATGAAGCAGATGATCTCGATGCGCCGATTCGGGCTCGATGAACGGTTGAAGGGGGCACTTCTCCAGCACAGGGCGCTGAGTTTAGACGGAGCGTCAGAACGGCTGTTCGGCCTTCTGTTTTCGGGCCTCGTCTATCCGCAGATCTGGGAAGATCCCGAGGTGGACCTTGCCGCCATGCAACTCCAGCCGCACCACCGGATCGCGACCATCGCCTCGGGCGGCTGCAATATGCTGAGCTATCTGGCCCATGGGCCGCAATCGATCGATGTGGTTGACCTGAATGCCAGCCATATAGCGCTCAATCGCCTGAAGCTTGCCGCCTTTGCCTATCTGCCAAACCATCCCGACATCATGCGGTTCTTCGGAATGGCCAACGAGACGTCCAACAGCAAGGCTTATGACCGGTTCATTGCCCCGCATCTCGATGCCACCAGCCGCCGCTATTGGGAGGGCCGCCGCCTGAACGGCAAACGGCGCATCGAAGTATTTAACGGAAATTTCTATCGCACCGGACTGCTCGGCCGGTTCATTGGTGCCAGCCATATCGCGGCCCGGCTCTACGGGATCGACCTCAGCGAGTTGATGCAGGCCCGCAGCCGAGATGAGCAGCGCGAATTCTTCGATCGCAAGATCGCGCCCGTCTTCGATCGGAAGGTGGTGCGATGGATTACCGCCCGCAAGAGCTCGCTGTTCGGCCTCGGCATTCCGCCGCGCCAGTTCGACGAACTCGCCAGCCTGAGCGACGAAAAAACACTCGCCAAGGTTCTGCGCGAACGGGTAGAGAAGCTGGCATGCGACTTCCCGCTCAGCGACAACTATTTTGCCTGGCAGGCATTTGCCCGCCGTTATCCCACACCGCAAGAAGGCAAGCTGCCGCCCTATCTGACCTTGGCCAACTACAATTCGATCAAGGACAATCTCGGCAGGGTCGCGATCCATCATGCCAATTTCGGCGCAATGCTCGCAGCAAAGCCTGACCATTCCATGGATCGTTACGTGTTGCTCGATGCGCAGGACTGGATGAGCGACGAGCAGATCAACGTCCTCTGGAGCGAAATGAGCCGCACGGCGCGCGACGGCGCCCGCATCATCTTTCGCACCGCGGCCGAGAAAAGCATCGTCAGCGGTCGACTGAATCCCGAGATCGACCGGCAATGGACCTATCACCAGGAAGAATCGCTCCGGCTGGGCAAGGCTGACAGATCAGCCATCTATGGCGGCTTTCATATCTACGAGAAAACCATATGAGCAACTCAGCCACCGAACAGGCAGCCGGCCATTCGCATCTGATGGACCGCATCTATCGCCACCAGAGGCATATCTACGACGCAACGCGCAAGTACTACCTTCTCGGCCGCGACCAGCTCATCGGGGATCTCGACATGAAGCCGGGACAAAGCCTTCTGGAGGTGGGCTGCGGCACTGGCCGTAATCTCGTCCTGGCGAGCCGCCTCTATCCGGGCATCAAGCTTGCCGGCCTCGACATCTCCGAGGAGATGCTGTCAACGGCGCGCAAGGCGCTGACCCGCGAGGGCAATTTCCACGCAGCGCTAAAACGCGCAGATGCAGCCCGCTACTCTGCATCTGAATTCTCGGTGGAGGGCTTTGACCGGATCATGATTTCTTATGCGCTGTCGATGATACCGGAATGGCAGAAAACGATCGAGCAATCGATCGCCGCGCTCAATCCCGGAGGCTCGCTGCACATCGCCGATTTCGGCCAGCAAACGCAGTTGCCGGTGGGCTTCCGCACCCTGCTGCAGAGTTGGCTGACGCGATTTCACGTCACGCCGCGCGCAAACCTGAAACAGGTGCTTGAAGACACTGTCCGGGACGGACCCTACCGCCTCGAATTCCGCTCCTACGCCCGTGATTATGCCTGGATTGCGACGATACGCCGTCTCCAGCATTAAATACTCGTCCCATATCCGGACTGGCCGGAACTTTCCGCTTGAAACTAACGCATTTTTTACGATGATGTGGAACAACGGAGCTTCGAGCCTTCGTTCGGAGTTCCGCGCAGGCGGATATGCAAGATGGGGGCAATGTTTCTTTGCGTATCTTCGGGGATTCCATGCGTCCGTTCGCTACTCTCCTGTTGCCGATGTTTCTGGCATTGGCTTCCTGTACCTCCACGGATTATGACCTGCTCGAAACGGCGTCGATCACGCCGCGCTTCCATGACAAGGACCCGCAGGATTTCGGGCCCAAGACACCCCAGCACCATCCTGTTCACGGCATCGACGTTTCCAAGTGGAATGGCGATATCGACTGGCAGACGGTGAGGAAGTCCGGGGTATCCTTCGCATTCATCAAATCGACCGAAGGCAAGGACAATCTGGACAACAAGTTCCAGGAAAACTGGCGTAATGCGGCGGCGGCTGGCGTCCCCTACGCACCCTATCATTTCTACTATTTCTGCTCGACCGCCGACGAACAGGCCGATTGGTTCATCCGCAACGTGCCGAAAAAATCCATCTACCTGCCGCCGGTGCTCGACGTCGAATGGAACGGCGAATCCAAGACATGTCGCTACAGGCCCTCCAAGGTCACGGCAGTTGCGGAACTGCAGCGTTTCATGGATCGCATCGAGTCACATTACGGCAAGCGGCCGATCATCTACACCTCGGTTGATTTCCATCGTGACATTCTGGTCGGCGAGTTCAAGAACTACCATTTCTGGCTTCGCTCTGTCGCCAACCACCCCACCAATGTTTATGAGGATCGCCGCTGGGCGTTCTGGCAATATACCAGCACGGGTGTGATCCCGGGGATCAAGGGCGACACCGACATCAACGTCTTTGCCGGCTCACACAAGAACTGGCGAAACTGGGTGACGGCGGTCTCCGAAAACTAGCCCTCGGGCAGAAATTCGCCCGACGCTTGCACGTGCCGCATGGCTGTTTCCCAGTCGAAGGGGCAATGGCGACTTGCATCTGCCGCAATCTTCTGGGAATGCTTCGCCCTGATTTAGATATTCTGGAAGGTCAACTATGCCGATTATTCGCCGCGCCTCCGCGCTCACCGCCCTTGTTGCAACCACTCTGTTGTCGGGAACGGCATTTGCGCAGACGCCTGCATGTGGCGGCGACCTCACCGAGTTTCTGAGTGGCGTGAAGGCCGAAGCCGTGGCCGAGGGAATCCCCGCAGCGGCCGTTGATCAGGCGCTCGCCGGTGCCCGCCTCGACAAGAAGGTGCTCGGCATGGATCGTGGCCAGGGCGTATTTCGCCAGACCTTCCTGGAATTTTCCAAGCGCACAGTCAGCCAGGCCCGGCTCGACATCGGCCGCAAGAAGATGAAGGAACATGCGGCGACCTTCGCCAAGGCCGAGGCCGATTATGGCGTGCCCGCTGCCGTCATCACCGCCTTCTGGGCGCTGGAAACCGATTTCGGCGCCGTTCAAGGCGACTTCAACACCCGCGACGCGCTTGTCTCGCTGGCGCATGACTGCCGCCGGCCGGAACTCTTCCGTCCGCAGCTTATCTCCCTAATCAAGATGGTGGCCGACGGCGATCTCGACCCGCAGACCAATACCGGCGCCTGGGCCGGCGAAATCGGCCAGGTGCAGATGCTGCCGCGCGACATCATCAAGTTCGGCACCGATGGTAATGGCGACGGTCATGTCAACCTCAAGACAAGCGAAGACGACGTCATCCTGACCGCAGCAAGGTTCATCCAGAGCCTCGGCTTCAAACGTGGCGAACCCTGGCTGCAGGAAGTGTCCATTTCCGAAAGCCTGCCCTTCGACAAGACAGGCCTCGGCGGTCCGTTGACCGCTGCCGACTGGTTTGCGCTTGGCGTTCAGCCGCGTGACGGAAACACCTCCTTCGGCCACCTCAAGGCAGCGCTCGTCCTGCCGCAGGGCCGGCTTGGGCCAGCCTTCATCGCCTATCCGAATTTCGAGATCTACCTCGAATGGAACAAGTCGTTCATCTACACCACGTCGGCGGCCTATTTCGCCACCCGCCTGGCAGGTGCAGCGCCCTACAATAAGGGCAACCCGGCGCAGGGCCTGTCGGTCGATGCGATGAAGGAACTGCAGACCAAGCTCAGCGCGCGCGGCCATGACGTCGGCAAGATCGACGGCATCCTGGGCGGCGGCACTCGCGTTGCGATCCAGAAGGAGCAACAGCGGCTCGGCCTGCCGGCCGATGGCTGGGCAACGCCGGAACTGCTCAGCGCACTTTGATCAGTCAGCGACTGGTCTTGTGATTCTTTGCTTCAGCCCTGCGGTGGTATAGTGCCAATCGCAGGGCGCGGTAGCGGACGCGTGAGCCATGCGCCAGCCGGGCGACAAAGGCACGTCCCCTCGCCACCTCCTCAAGTTCATGCTGATAACCGATGGCGAGTGCTTGCCGATAGGTCTTCAACCCTTCCGCAGCCATGTTCTCGAGACGATGCAGCACCGAGAACCACATCGGCGAAAGCAGCAGCGATAGCGCCGTGACTGCGATTGCAAACCGGTAAAGATTAAGCCCAAGTGCGCCGGCGCTGAGACCGGCCGATGCCAGCACGAAGGAAAACTCACCGATCTGGGCCATCGACAAGCCGGCAATCAGAGCATTTTGGCGGTCGATGCCCATTTTTCTCAGCAGAAAGATATTCAGCACGGTTTTCAGCGCAATAACGAGGATGGATGCGCTCAACACCTCCCAGAGGTTGCGCCAGATGAAATCCAGATCGATCAGCAGGCCAATCGACAGGAAGAACACCACCAGCAACACACTCTGGATCGGCTCGATGACGGGCACCACCCTCGATCTCAGCGTCGAATTGCCGACGACGATGCCCGCAATGAACGCGCCATAGACCGGAGACAGCCCGGCCACGCCTGATACTGCAGCTGCGGCAAAGCAGATCGCCAGCGAGCCCAACGCCAGGATCTCTATCTTGTGTTCGATCGCCTCGGTGTAAGGCACGCGCAGTTTGGGTCTGCGTCCCAGCCACCATAGCAGCCCACCGAGTATCCCGGCCGCGATGACAATTTTGACGATGATGCTGGTTAGCGGCACGCTGTCGCCGCCCAGGCTGCTGACGAAGATCAGCATAGGCACCACGGCAAGGTCCTGCGCGATCAGCACACCCACTGCTATACGGCCGGCTTCGCCGCGCAACTGGCCCATCTCATCGAGCATTTTCATCGCTACAACTGTGGACGAGAGCGCAATGATGAAGCCGAGTATGATCGCTTCGCTGAACGAAGACCCGGTCAGCCACGCAAGCACGCTGGAAAGCCCCACGGCGGCAATGATTTGCCCGGCCGCCACCAGCAGCGCGCTTCTCAGCGTAAGCACGAACGCCTTGATCGACAGTTCCATGCCAATGAAGAACAGCAGCAGGATGACGCCCATTTCGGCGAGCACGGTGACATTGCCGGAACTGGAGATCAGCCCCAACCCGGTCGGGCCAAGCGTGATGCCAGCCAGAATGAAACCGACAAGCGGCGGCTGCCGCAGGCGGATAAAACCCAGGCCAAGCAGCGCTGCGACCGCAACCACGACTGCAATGGCGATCATCGACGACTGGCCGGCATGCTGAGCGGCTTCCTGGGCAACGGTGGCGTCCAGCCTTTTTCCTCCCGTCATCGGTTTCCGGGTGGTGTTGCCTGTCAGCTCCAAGTAGGGCTACACCAGTATGATCAACAACCTTTCCTGATTTGCGAACACAGCACAATGTCAAATGACAGTGGACTTACCCTTTCCGCCCGATCCTGGATGATGCTTTTGCTGCTTGGCCTGCTCTGGGGAGGCTCGTTCTTTTTCGCCCGCATTGCGGTTGCTCACATCCCGCCGGTCACCCTGGCGTTCCTGCGTTTCAGCATCGCGGCGCTGGCGCTGCACATCTTCATTGCTGGGCGATACGGGATCTACCGCGAACTGAGGGCTCGTTGGCCGGCCTTCCTGCTGCTTGGCCTGATCAACAACGCGATACCGCACACGATGATCTTCGCAGGCCAGACGCAGATCGGCGCCGGCCTCGCCTCTATCCTCAATGCCACCACGCCGATCTTCACCGTCGTCATTGCCCATTTCCTTACCACGGACGAAAAGCTGACATCCGCAAAGATTGCGGGCACGATTGTGGGCCTCGCCGGCACCATCCTGCTCTTCAGCCCGCATATCGGCGACAAGGCGGGAGCACCGCTATGGGCGATCGCGCTGCCGCTGATCGCCGCCCTCTCCTATGGATTTGCCGCTATTTTCAGCCGTCGGTTCAAGGGGGTTGCGCCACCGGTAACGGCGGCCGGCCAGTTGACGGCATCCACCATCATGATCTTGCCTGTCTCGTTGCTCGTGGACCAGCCATGGACGCTTGCAATGCCGCCATTGCCTGCCGTGTCGGCGGTCATCGCCCTGGCCCTAGTCTCCACCGCCTTCGCCTATATCCTGTTTTTCCGGCTCATCAGCGTTGCCGGTGCGACCAACGCGTCGCTCGTCACCCTGCTTGTTCCGCCCAGCGCGATCGTGCTCGGCATCATCTTCCTCGGCGAGCATCTCGAAGCCGCAGAGTGGGCTGGCATGTTCGTCATCGGTGTCGGGCTGGTGATCCTCGACGGACGGCTCGTGAGACGCTTACGCCAGCCTGCCTGAATCAAGCCGAATCTTTGCGACGCTGCCTTCAGCTGCTCCAGAAACAGCCCCCTCTCGTTAGGGAAGCGCTGCATCTGATTAACCAATTGGCAACGATTGTGAAGAAAGTGCGAACAACTAAAACGATTGGAATTTCATACTATTGGGGCTGTGAACAACGCAAAAGATTCACAATTACGCCGCAATGCAGCACAAAAACCGCTTTCCAATCACGAAAAAATGCTTCTATTATCCGTCCGTTAACACCAGCAGGAGGTCCGATATGGGTCTTACTCAATCATTGAACGCCGTGTTGGTTGGGGCGGCATTTCTTTTCGTCGGCGTGATGTTGTTCGTCTGACGGCCGCAAAGGGTTCCGGGCTTGATTTCCGCCCGGCATGCCATTCAAGAAGGGGCGCAGGATGTTTATCCGGCGCCCCTTTTTTCTTGCCCTCCCGATAGTGGATCAGGCGGCGTGCGAAGCTCCGGCATTGGCGCCGGGCTTAAGCCCAGACTGCTCAAGCACAGCCGTCACCAGCTGCGGCCTGTTCATCGTGTAGAAATGGAAGTCATCAATGCCGCGCACCATCAGGTCGCGTACCTGGGCGCTCGCGAGTTCGGCAGCGCGCTTGGCACGCTCCTGCGGATCGTCATCGACCGGTGCAAGGACTTCCTCGACGAAAGCGGGGACGGAAGCACCACAGAGCGCGGCAAATTTCTTCACTTGCGCCAGATTGTGGATAGGCAGGATACCCGGCAGCACCGGAATATTGATGCCGGCCGCGCGCACCCGTGCGAGGTAGCGCTCGAATACGTCATTGTCGAAGAAGAACTGTGTCAGCGCGCGCGTGGCGCCGGCATCCACCTTGCGCTTCAGCATGTCGATGTCGGCCGCGGTGTCGGCGCTTTCCGGATGCTTTTCGGGATAGGCGGCAACTGATATTTCAAAACCACCCAGCTCGGTCAGCCCGGCCGTCAGTTCGGCGGCATTGGCATAGCCACCCGGAAACGGCTGGTAGGCCGAGCCGATACCACCCTGCGGATCGCCTCTTAGAGCCACGAAATGCTTGACGCCGGCTGCACGGAACTCCGCGACCGCAGCATGCACGTCCTCGCGCGTGGCACCGACGCAAGTCAGATGCGATGCGGCCGCCAGACCTGCGTCGCGGATCATTGTCCGAACCGTGGCCAGAGTGGTGTCCTGCGTCGAGCCGCCCGCACCATACGTCACCGAAACGAATTCCGGATCCCACGCTTTCAGCGCCTCGACGGTGCTCCAGAGCTGCGCTTCCATTTCCGCATTCTTGGGCGGAAAGAACTCGAAGGAAATGCCGATGTTCTTACCGTTTCGCGCCTCTTTGGCTCTCATGTCATGCTCTCCCGCCGGAAGCGGCCGCGGGAACGGCGGCTTCGTCTGCTATTTCAATTCTACGATCACGCGCCAGCCAGATCGTCACGGTCAGCGCCTCCTGATCGCTTTCCGGCTCCAGATCGGTGATACGGACAATTTCCAGCCCGCTATTTGCCAGCCAGGTTTCCATCTGCGCGTGGGAAAAGCCCAGGCGCGCATGATGATGCTCGCCGCGCAGCGCATCGATGCCATGCGGCGCGAAATCGACGATCACCAGCCGACCGCCCGGCCGCAGCATCCGCGCAGCCTCCTCGATCGCCACCTCGGGACTTTCGAGATAGTGCAGCACCTGGTGGATCGATACGAGATCGTACTGCCCACCCTCCAATGGCAGGTTGAAGATGTCTCCGAGGCGAATGGTCGCCTTGGCAATCCCCGAACGTTCGAGATTGGCGCGCGCCACTGCCAGCATTTCCCGGCTCGCATCGATGCCAGTGCCGTGTCGGTAAAGCCCCTCGAACAGTTGAAGAAGCCGACCGGTGCCCGTGCCCAGATCCAGGAACGAATCCACCGGGCGGTCGCCGACCAGCTCCCTGAGCGCCTTTTCGACTTTCGCTTCACTGATATGCAGCTTCCGGAGATCGTCCCAGCCGGCGGCGTTCTGGCTGAAATAGGCCTGGGCACGTTCGGCACGGGCGGCGCGCACCTGTCCGAGGCGCGCCTGGTCGCGTGTCATGACCGGATCGGCGTGCGAGGCCTCATCGATGATCGTCCGTACCAGCCCCGATGCAGCGCCGTCACGCTTGAGCCGGAACCAGGCCCAGGCGCCTTCCTGATATCGCTCCACCAGCCCGGCTTCCGCCAAAAGCTTGAGATGCCGCGAAATCCGGGGCTGCGACTGGCCGAGAATTTCGGTAAGATCGCTGACGGTCAGGTCGCCGGACGACAGCAGGACGAGGAGCCGCATCCGCGTCGGCTCTGCCGAGGCCTTCAGAATTTCGACCAATGCGTTGAGAGAAAAGCCTTGCGCGACAACCATAAACCACCCGATCAAGATATAAAGATATCTTTATGTGATTTGGTTTTTTGACGCAAGTAGAAAATTCGGCGGCGCTTTTGGATGTAGCCAAAAGCAAAAGCCGGCCCTTTCGAGCCGGCTCATTACGTTCCGTTGGCGGGTGTTTAGCGGACTGCTGTCCGCAAGCACCTCAGCGCGTCAGGGGCTTATACGTGACACGCTTCGGATTGACGGAATCCGGGCCGAGGCGGCGGATCTTGTCCTTCTCGTAGTCCTCGAAATTGCCTTCGAACCATTCGATGTGGCTATCGCCTTCGAACGCCAGGATATGGGTCGCCAAACGGTCGAGGAACATGCGATCGTGGCTGATGATAACAGCGCAACCAGCGAAGTTTTCGAGCGCGTCCTCGAGTGCCGCAAGCGTTTCGGTATCAAGGTCGTTGGTCGGTTCGTCGAGCAGCACGACATTGCCGCCGGCCTTCAGCATCTTGGCGAGGTGCACGCGGTTGCGCTGACCGCCGGAAAGTGTGCCGACCTTCTGCTGCTGATCGCCGCCCTTGAAATTGAAGGTCGAGCAATAGGCGCGCGAGTTCATCTCGTACTTGCCGAGCTTGATGATATCGTTGCCGCCGGAAATTTCTTCCCAGACGGTCTTGTTGCCATCCAGCGCATCGCGGCTCTGGTCGACATAGGCCAGATCGACGGAATCGCCGATGCGGATCGAGCCGGCATCGGGTGTTTCCTGGCCGGTGATCATCCGGAACAGCGTCGATTTACCCGCGCCGTTGGGACCGATGACGCCAACAATGCCGCCGGGCGGCAGATTGAATGTCAGGTCGTCGATCAGCAGCGTGTCGCCATAGCCCTTAGACAGGTTCTCGACCTCGATGACGACGTTGCCGAGGCGCTCGCCAACCGGGATGATGATCTGCGCGTCGCCAGGACGACGGTCGGCGGCGGCCTGCACCAGTTCGTCATAGGCGCGGATACGGGCCTTGGACTTGGTCTGGCGAGCCTTCGGGCTGGAAGAAATCCACTCCGCTTCACGCGAAATCGCCTTCTGGCGCGAAGCATCCTCGCGGCCTTCCTGCATCATGCGTTTGGACTTGGCGGCCAGATAAGCGGAGTAGTTGCCCTCATAGGGAATGCCGCGACCGCGATCGAGCTCGAGAATCCAGCCGGTGACGTTGTCGAGGAAGTAACGGTCGTGGGTGACCATCAGAACCGAGCCAGGATATTCGCGCAGGTGACGTTCGAGCCATGCGATGGTTTCGGCGTCGAGATGGTTGGTCGGCTCGTCGAGCAGCAGCAGGTCGGGCTGCGACAGCAGCAGCTGGCAAAGCGCGACACGGCGCTTTTCACCGCCCGACAGGTTTTCGACGGACGCATCGCCCGGCGGGCAGCGCAGCGCTTCCATGGCCATCTCGACCTGCGATTCCAGATCCCAGAGATTCTGGCTGTCGATGATGTCCTGGAGCCTGGCGCCCTCGTCCGCCGTCTCGTCGGAGTAGTTCATCATCAGTTCGTTGTAACGGTCGATGATCGCCTTTTTCTTGGCAACGCCTTCCATCGCGTTTTCGAGCACCGTCTTGGTCGGGTCGAGCTGCGGCTCCTGCGGCAGATAGCCAACAGTTGCGCCCTCGGCCACCCAGGCCTCGCCCGTCCATTCCTTGTCGAGCCCTGCCATGATGCGCAGCACGGTGGACTTACCCGCGCCGTTTGGCCCCAGAATGCCGATCTTGGCATCGGGATAGAAAGACAAATGAATATTTTCCAGCACCTTCTTGGTGCCATAGGCCTTCGTGAGCCCGGACATATGATAGATGAATTGACGTGCCATGCCTAACCTCGATGAAACCGCTACCGGTTGAATTTGCCCGGCTATGTAGGCTAAATCCGTTTGCGGGGCAATCTGCATTCCCCGTCAATCCACGAGCCAGACAACCAAATGCAGCCTATTGCAGCCCCGCCTCGTCGACGATGCCTTCCGGGCAACCGAATTTCGTGGTCCCTGCAGCCGCAACAAGTGCCCGAAGATCGGCCTCGGATCCGTCGCCCTTGCCCAGCCCGATCGTCAGCCCTGTGATGACCTGCCTGTCGCCGTCCTTGCGGCAGCGCATCCTCACCTTGTCGCCCGCGCCAGAACCCAGGGCCTGCTCGAAGGCAGCCTTGATTTCGCTCTCACCAAGAGCTTTGCCGAGATTGCGCTCGAACAGTTCCTGCACTGCAGAGCCATTGAGCGTGTCCAGCAGCCTCAGCGACTGCGCGTAGTAGTCAACTGCCAGATCGCCGGAACATGTGCCGTGCTTGATCCACTCGTGCCGATCAAGGCCCGATCGGGCTCCGGGCATTGCCCGCACCAATTCCGCCTTCACATCATCGTCGAGAGCCAGCTCGGGCATATCAAGCCATTTGCGCTGTTTGTCCTGCGCCTTGAGAGCCTCAGGCACGCCGCAATATGTCTTTCCGACATGCCAGAGGCCGTGCAAGGAGAATTGCCTTGCATCGATGCTTTCAGCGGTCTGGCTTGCGCATTCAGGCGCCTTGGACCAGCCCTCGCAAAACCCGGAATGCCAGCTCACGCCGAGGATCATCACGGTCCTGCCCTGTGGAGATGCCTCCGAGCTCGCAGCCTGCTCTTCGGTCGGATCGGCCGGCATCTCTGCCCCAAACGCAATCTGGCCACCGCAGGACACGGCAAGTAAAAACAGCAAGCCATATACGACTTTGATGCATTTATTCGGAACCACAGAGATGCACATGAAGACCCCCTAATAAGTTAACGAACATTAAGGGAACATATAAAGTACATTTGCAAAACTTTTTCAACTGGAAATACTCGGCTGCAGTCAAATATTACAACCGTACAACAACTGGTGAGATTATCTCGCCGCCAGCCGCCGGATCAGCTATGCCTGCGTCGCGGCAAGACCGGGAGGAAACTTTGCATTTCGACACCACGATACGGCTGGAAACCCCGAACGGAGCGGCGCTCGCGACGCGCCATGTTTCGGCAAACACCGCGACGCCAAAGGCGATCGTATTGATCTGTCATGGCCTTGCCGAACACGCTGGTCGCTATCGGTCGTTCGCAGACTTTCTCGCCTCACGTGGTTACCATGTGTTCGCGCATGACCACCGGGGGCACGGCGAAACCAACGCGCCGCAAGCGCCTCTTGGTCGCTTTGCACAGGCAGATGGCGCGCGACTGGTCATCGAGGATGTAATCGCCGTCAAACGGCACGCCGAATCCCTTTACCCCGGCTTGCCGGTCATCCTGTTTGGCCATTCGATGGGGGCGATGATCGCGGCGGCAACAGCCGAAGCCTATCCGCAGCAGTTCGCTGCGCTGGCGATCTGGAATGCCAGTCTCAATCCCGGAATCGCCGGCAAGGTTGGGGCGTTCCTGCTCAAGGCCGAGCGTTTCTTCAAGGGTTCTGATGTTCCCAGCGCCTTTGGGCCGCGGTTCACTTTCGAACTCTGGGCAAAATCTGTGGATGGCGCCAGCTCGGATTTCGACTGGTTGAGCCGTGACAGCGCCGAGGTTGCCGCCTATGTGGCAGACCCACTCTGTGGTTTTGCGCCTTCCGTCTCGATGTGGCTGGATGTGCTGGCCCTGGCGGATGCCGCCGGCCGGATGGAAAACCTCCGCAGGCTGCCGCCTGATTTGCCAGTCCACATCGTCGGCGGAGGCCATGACCCGGCCACCGACAATGGCAAGGCGATGATCTGGTTGCGGGACCGGATGCAAACGCTCGGCATGACGGCCGTGTCGCTGACGATTTTCGACGAGATGCGTCACGAAACGCTCAACGAGATCGGCAGGGAGGATGCCATGAAGGCATTTACGGCATGGCTGGACGGCGTCGTCGCCATGAGCGGCAAAACCGAACCCCACCGATAGATCGCGTCTCCAAGAGGCGATTTTCCGCCTTTCGCGCTTCTCATGTCGTCTTTGAAACGCTATCAGCCTAGAGCAGTATTTCATATTCCCTGCCGCCCCGAGATCGACAAGGTCAGATAATGTTCGAGAATCTCTTCACGATAGACAGCCTCATCACCTTTCTGATCCTCACAGCACTGGAAACGGTTCTCGGGTTCGACAACCTGCTCTACATCTCCATCGAATCCAAGAAGGTCGATCCCGCACGAGAAGCCTGGGTCCGCCGTACGGGCATCCTGCTGGCCATCGGTCTGCGCGTGGTTCTGCTCTTCGTGGTCCTGCAGCTGATTGCGATGTTCCAGGAGCCGATCTTCGAAACCCATTCGATGATTTTCAACGCATCGGTCAGCGGCCACTCATTGATCGTGCTGTTCGGCGGTATTTTCCTGATCTACACGGCGATCAAGGAGATCTACCACATGATCGGCACGCCGCATTTCGAACATGGCGCCGAAAACGCGCCGCGCCGTTCGGTCGCCGTGGCGCTGACCTGGATCCTGATCATGAACATCGTCTTCTCCTTCGACACCGTGCTGTCGGCAGTGGCGCTGACGAAGAACTTCATCGTCATGACGGCGGCAATCCTGATTTCCGGCGCGTTGATGGTGCTGCTGGCCGACAAGGTCTCGGACTTCCTCAAGAAAAACCGCATGTACGAGGTGCTCGGCCTGTTTGTGCTGCTGCTCGTCGGTTTCATGCTGCTGTCCGAAGGCGGCCATCTGGCCCACCTTTCGTTCTTCGGCTTTGCCGTCGAACCGCTGGCAAAATCCACCTTCTACTTCATCCTCGGCACATTGCTGATCGTCGAGATCATCCAGAGCCGCTATCAGAAACGCATTCTCGCCGAACAGGAACGCGAGAAGCATTAACGTCGATCGGGCCGCCCAACCGGCGGCCAGTCCTCACATCCGAACCGAAGAGACCTGACAATGACACAAAGAACCGGTGGCCAATTGATCGTCGAGGCGCTCAAAGCCAATGGAGTGAGCCGCGTTGCCTGCGTGCCCGGCGAAAGCTATCTCGCCGTCCTCGATGCGCTGCATGACACCGACATCGAGGTGATGGTCTGCCGCCAGGAAGGCGGCGCCGCGATGATAGCCGATTGCTGGGGACGCTTGACCGGCCAACCGGGCGTCTGTTTCGTGACTCGCGGCCCCGGCGCCACCAATGCCACCGCCGGACTGCATGTCGCGCGGCAGGATTCGATCCCGATGATCCTGTTCATCGGACAGGTGCAGCGCGACGCGCGCGAGCGCGAGGCCTTCCAGGAGGTCGAGTATCGCCGGGCATTCACCGAGTTCGCCAAATGGGTGTGCGATATCGATGATGCCTCGCGCATCCCCGAAATGGTAACGCGCGCGTTTGCCGTGGCGACATCGGGCCGTCCCGGCCCGGTCGTGGTGGCACTGCCGGAAGACATGCTGCGCGATTTGGTGGATGCGCCAGCCGCCCTGCCCTATACGCCGGTGGAAACCCACCCGGGCCCGAGACAGATCGCCGAGCTCGCCGCCCGGCTGGAAAAGGCCGAACGGCCTTTGGTCATACTTGGTGGCACCCGTTGGAGCGATGAGGCCGTAGCCGGCATGGCCGCCTTCGCCGAGCGCTGGAAGCTGCCGGTCGGCTGCTCGTTCCGACGCCAGATGCTGTTCGATCACCTGCACCCCAATTATGCGGGAGATGTCGGCATCGGTATAAACCCGGCACTGGCGGAAGAGGTTCGCAATGCGGATCTGTTGATCCTGCTGGGCGGCCGTTTCTCGGAAATGCCCTCTTCGGGCTACACGCTGATGGATATTCCCTATCCCCGGCAGTCATTGATCCATGTGCACCCCGATGCCGCCGAACTTGGCAGGGTCTACCGGCCGGATCTTGCCATCAACGCCGATCCCGAGAGTTTCGTCGCGGCTCTGGCGTCGCTGGCGCCGAGCACCGAGCCTAAATGGGCCGACCGGACAGCCAACATGCACGCCGCCTATCTCGCCTGGTCCACCCCGCCCGAGACCGGGCCCGGCGACGTTGCGATGGGGCCGATCATGACATGGCTGGAGGAGGCGTTGCCACTCGATGCGATCATGACCAATGGCGCCGGCAACTATGCGACATGGGTGCATCGCTTCCATCGCTTTCGCCGGTTCAACACCCAGGCCGCCCCGGCCTCGGGCTCCATGGGTTACGGCCTGCCGGCTGCGGTGGCGGCAAAGGCTTTGTATCCCGATCGCGAAGTCGTCTGCTTTGCCGGTGACGGATGCTTCATGATGCATGGGCAGGAATTTGCGACCGCCGTGCGCTACAATCTTCCGATCATCGTGGTGCTGGTCAACAACGGTATCTACGGCACGATCCGCATGCATCAGGAGCGGGACTATCCGGGCCGCGTCAGTGGTACAGGACTGACCAATCCCGATTTTGCCGCCTACGCCCGCGCCTTCGGCGGCCATGGCGAAACCGTCGTCAAGACCGACGAATTCGCAGATGCATTCCTGCGCGCGCGCGCCAGCGGCAAGCCGGCCATTATCGAGATCCAGCTCGATCCGGAAGCCATCACCCCGACCCGCACATTGAGCCAGATCAGAGGTGCTGCGCAGAAATAGGCTGCAGGTTCGATATTCTGCGGAGGCCTCTGAGCGCTCGGTCACATGATACGGCACAACAGCCCATACGCGGCTTGCCCCTCACCCTAACCCTCTCCCCGTAAGAACGGGGAGAGGGAACCTGCTCCGAGTTCGCCGCGTGTCCCTTCTCCCTACAAGCGGGGAGAAGGGGCCCGGCAGGGCGGATGAGGGGCAACGGCAACCTCGTATCTGACATGGCACTCCAAGCTAAGCCTACAAATGAAAACGCCCACGCTGTTCACGGCGCGGGCGTCTTCGTTTCGTTAGGACGGGAGAGAGTTAGGCGGCGCGGCGTACCCCGGCTGCCGACTTCGTTTTCTCTTCCAGTTCGAAGCGCGAGATCAGGTCCACAAGGCGGTCGGCTTCCGACGACAGTTTCATCGTCGCGGCCGATGTTTCCTCGACCATCGCGGCGTTCTGCTGGGTGACGCTGTCGATCTGATTGACGGCCTGGTTGATTTCGTTGAGCGCAGTCGCCTGCTCACGAGCCGATTCAGCGATCGAATGGATATGGCTGTTGATCGTATAGACCCGCGTTTCGATGTCGGTCAGGGCCGAACCGGTGGCCTGCACCAACTTTACCCCGGTCTCGACTTCATTGCCCGACTTGGTGATCAAGGTCTTGATGTCCTTGGCGGCACCGGCCGAACGCTGGGCGAGTTCGCGAACTTCCTGTGCGACAACCGCAAAGCCCTTGCCTGCGTCACCGGCACGCGCCGCTTCGACGCCCGCATTCAGCGCTAGCAGGTTGGTCTGGAAAGCGATCTCATCGATGACGTTGATGATCTGGCTGATCTCTTGGGAAGCCTGTTCGATGCGCCCCATGGCGGCAATTGCCTGACCGACGACCTGACCGGCCTGGCTGGCATTGTCCTTGGCCTCGGTGACCATCGACGCGGCCTGCTGGGCTTTCTCTGTAGCGCCGCGGACGACGCCGGTGATTTCCTGCAGGGCTGCTGAGGTTTCCTCCAGTGCTGCTGCCTGCTGCTCGGTGCGGCGGGACAGGTCATTGGTGGAGTTGCCCAGTTCGTTGATGTTGCCGTTGATCGAGTCCGATGTGTCGAGCACTTCGCGAATCGTCTGCTTCAGGCTCTTCATCGTACCGTTGACGTTGGTCTGCAGTTCGGCGAACGCACCATGATATTGGCCGTTCATGCTGCGGGTCAGCACGCCGTCGGCGAGGTTGCCCATCACCGAGCGCATTTCGTTGATACCGGCATCGACGCTTGCCAGCAGCCGGTCGACATTCGATGCGAAGGTGTTGAGACCCTGGTCGCCGAAATCCTTGTCGATACGGCGGCTGAAATCGCCATTTGCGGCGGCTTCCACGACGCGGGCCATCATTGCCTGCAACTCGTCGTTCCTGGCACGTTGCACTGCGTCCTTCTGGTTCATCCGCTGCACGGCAAGGCCGTTTTCCTTGAACACGCCAACAGCGCTTGCCATCTCGCCGATCTCGTCCTTGCGGCCGGCAAAGGGAACGTCAACATCGAAGTTGCCACCCGCAACCGCGCGGATCGTGTCGGTGATACGTCCGATAGGGCCGCTGAGATGAACGCGGGCAATGTAAATGCCGAGACCTGCTCCGGCGAGAATTCCAACGGCCGCCATGCCGGCGACCAACAGGAAGATCCAGGCCTTGAAACCATCAATAGATTGCTCGACCGCTGTGAGCGCCGCCACGTCCGTGTCGACGACAGCATCGATTTCCTGCTGGAAAGCTTTGCGGTTTGCACGATTGGCGTCATTGTTGCCTTGTTCGTTGGCCGCCTCGGGGCTGACCTCCGTGCCAAGCTTGGCAGTCTCGGAGCGGAAGGTACGGAATTCCTGCGATCTGGAGACCAGCGCCGTGAATGCCGCGCTCTGCGCTTCGGGAACCAGCGGCTGCCACTGTGCCAATACCTTGTCCATCTCGTCCAGATTTTCCAGGAGGCCAGTGGCAAACTTTTTGGCTTTTTCGGTCGAAGAGGCGCCATAAATGCCACGCGCTTCCATGACGACAGCGGTGACATAACGGTTCAGGCGTTCGCCGAGATAGGCGCGCTCGGACGCGGCCCGGAAGTCAGCGAGCTTCTGGTCAAAGCCGACGACGGCAAACAGTGCCGTCGCACCTATCAGCAGCGATGACAGACACATCACTGCAACGAGACTGTAAATCTTACCGCTGATCCTCACGGATACCCCTCCGACAAATGCCTACAAGAAACTACAAAAAAGCGCCTATTAACTTAGGCTTACTTCAACTGTTAGATTTTTAGCATTAATGGACGATTAAACGCGGAACCCCGAAATTACATCTCAACCCGCATATTTTTTGATAGTCGTAGCGAACCTTCGCAAAACCTCCGGACGCAGCATGCCATTGCATCAATGACTGGCTGCACGAGTCGCACCAGCGCCAACACCGGGGCGACAAACAAGTCATGACCTCCACCAAAGGTGGAGGTTTGAAACGCTGCGCTTGAACCGCTAGAAGCGGTTTTGCTATAGATTAGTAGCTACGATTAAAGAGGTCGGCAAAGTCGGAAGCTTTGTCGACCT
>NZ_JAEQNC010000014.1 GCF_016722925.1 Phytoamicus setariae
TAGAACCTCCGTTCTGTGTCGCGCATAAAATAGCGGTCCAAGCACGGAGGTCTCTCAACTACGATGTAGAACACGTCCAGTCCTCCACCGTAGGTGGAGGTTTACTTACTTCATAAAAAAGGCGGGCCCGAAGACCCGCCTTGCTGACTGCATCGTCGCGCGTGCTTACTTGGAAGCTTCCTCGGTGATTTCCATCGTGAAGGCGCCTTCCGGCTTCTTGGTGATGATCTTCTGATCCAGCAGCGCCTTTTCGGTGCGCTCGTAGAGCGCCTTGTCAAGCTTGCCGTCCGGCTCGCCGATCAGCTTGGCGACTTCGCCCATCATGCGCTTCTGGTGGTTTTCGTCCTGGCCGCCATTTTCCATGACGATGCCAGCGGCTTCATCCGGATTGTCGATCGCGTACTTCCAGCCCTTCATCGAAGCCTTGACGAACTTGACCATGTTAGCCTTGAACGCTGGGTCCTTCAGCTTGTCTTCCATGGCATAGAGGCCGTCTTCCATCAGGTCGTTGCCCATCGCCGAATAGTTGAAGACGGTCAGATCTTCCGGCTTGTAGCCGGCGTCGATCAGCTGCCAGTATTCGTTGTAGGTCATGACTGAGATACAGTCGGCCTGCTTCTGGATCAGCGGCTGGACGTCGAAGCTCTGCTTGAGGACGGTTACGCCATCGGCGCCGCCATCGGTCTTCAGCCCGAGCTTGTTCATCCAGGCGAAGAAGGGATACTCGTTGCCGTAGAACCAGACGCCGAGTGTCTTGCCCTTGAAATCGGCCTCGCTCTTGACCGGACCGTCCTTCGGGCAGACCAGCTCCATGCCGGCCTTCTTGTAGGGCTGGGCTATGTTGACGAGGCCAACGCCCTTTTCGCGGGCTGCGAGCGCACCGCCCGCCCAGTCGACGATCACGTCGGCGCCGCCGCCGGCGATGACCTGTTCAGGCGCGATATCCGGGCCGCCCGGCTTGATTTCGACATCAAGGCCTTCTTCTTCATAGAAGCCCTTGTCCTTGGCGACGAAATAGCCAGCGAACTGAGACTGGGCGACCCATTTCAATTGCAGGGTCACCTTGTCGGCCGCAAGCGCGCTTCCGGCCATCAGCGACATAGCGAGAGCAACAGTCATTTTCATTGCATTTTTCATGCTTTAGTTCCCCTTTGTTGCGGCCCCGCCCGACTAGCGGTAGGACGGATGCCAGAATGTCGTAACGCGTTCGAGAAGTGCGAGCGCGCCATAGAACAACGACCCGACAACGGCTGCAAGGGCTATTTCGGCCCACACCATGTCGAGATTCATCCGACCCACTTCGGTCGAGATTCGAAAGCCCATACCGACGATCGGCGTTCCGAAGAACTCCGAAACGAGTGCACCAATCAGGGCAAGAGTTGAGTTGATCTTAAGGGCGTTGAAGACAAACGGCATGGCTGCCGGAAGCCTGAGTTTGAACAGTGTCTGCCAGTGGCTTGAGCCGTAGGTGCGCATCAGGTCGCGCTCCATATGGCCGGCGCTTTTCAGTCCTTCGATGGTGTTCACCAGCATTGGGAAGAAGGTCATGATGATGACGACGGCAGCCTTGGACTGCCAGTCGAAGCCGAACCAGATGACCATGACCGGCGCGACCCCGATGATCGGCAGTGCCGAGACGAGATTGCCGATGGGAAGCAGGCCGTTCGACAGGAACCGAAAGCGGTCGGCCAGGATCGCGACGACGAATCCCGCGCCGGAGCCGACAACAAAGCCAAAGATCATCGCCTTGAGCACCGTCTGGCGGAAATCTGCGGCCAAGATCGGCAGAGAGGTCATGATCTTGGCGCCGATCGCCGAGGGTGGTGGAAGCAGCACGAAGGGAATGCCCGCGCCGCGGGTAATCGCTTCCCAGAGGATGAGTATCCACAGTCCGAACAGCGTCGGGACCAGCACCCTGCCGACGAGAACGTTGCCCGAGCGTCTGGAACCGTCTCCCGAAAGCACGGTGACCAAACGCCAGGCCATCAGCCAGCAAGCGGCGAGCGCTGCAAAGAAGCCCTTGCTTGCCGTGCCCTCGGCGCCGGAGATCGTTCCGATCAGCAGGAACACTGCAACATGTGTGAGCGCCGCAAAGAGGAAGATCGACGATGGTTTGGATCCGCCCGTACAGGATGCAAGGGCGGCGGCTGCGATCAGCATGACGATGACGACTGTCACCGATGTCGTCGCGGCTGCCGTGAAGGGAAGGTTGAAGACGCTGAGCACCAGCGCGATGAAGGCCAGGACTGCCTGCCAGTTTGGTTTGAAACGCATCATTCCGGCCTCCCGCCCATTCTGGCAGCGACCATGCGGCCGGCGATGTCAACCACCGTCACGAGCATGATGGCGACGACAGAGCCTGCGACCAGTGCCGCCCAGACATCGATTGTCTGGCTGTAATACGAACCCGCGAGCAGCTTGGAGCCGATGCCGGCGACTGCGCCCGTCGGTAATTCGCCGACGATGGCGCCTACGAGGCTTGCGGCAACCGCCACCTTGATCGAGGTGAAGAAGAATGGCACCGATGCCGGCAGCCGGAGCTTCCAGAAAGTCTGCGCCTTGGTGGCGTGGTAGGTGTGCACGAGGTCCAGATGCATCGGATCGGGCGAGCGCAAGCCCTTGACCATGCCGACCGCGACCGGGAAGAACGAGAGATAGGTTGAGATCAGCGCTTTCGGCAGGATGCCGGTTACATTGACCGCTGCCAGAACGACCACGATCATCGGTGCGATCGCCAGGATAGGGATGGTCTGGGAGGCGATGATCCATGGCAGGAACGAACGCTCCAGCGCTGGAATATGGACGATGCCAACGGCGATCAACACGCCGAGCACGGTGCCCATTGCAAATCCCAGCAATGTCGACGAAAGCGTCACCCACGAATGATAGACGAGGCTACGGTTGGACCACGGCTTGACCGTGAATACGTATTTGTAGAGGTTTTCCGCCACCTGATGCGGGGCCGGCATCGTCGGTTTCGGCTGCGACCAGGTCTTGGCGACCAACTCGGTGAACGTCGATGTCACCCCGTCGCGCTTGTCTTGATCGCGCTGGAAGGGCGCATTCATGAAGATTGCGGCCAGATACCATGCAATGAGAATGAGCACCGAGATTGTCAGTACCGGTACGACCTTGTCTGATGTCTTGGAGGTGCCTGCCATCTCAGGCGCTCCCTGTCGAAGGCCACATCATCAGCACCATGGCCGCAACGCCGAGCACGAGCCCGCCGACCTGCAGGCTGGACAGCCGCTCGCCATAGAAGCTGAAGGCGATGAGGTTGACGAGAATGAGCTGGGTGATAGCCGAAATGGAAATAGCCAGCCCAAGTCCCCCTTCGCGCATCAGTTTCAGCATGATCAGGTTTCCTGTGACATAGAGGCACATGGAAAACACCACCCACAGCACGTTGTTGGTGCTGACATAGGCGCGTGAGGAGGTCGCGGCTGCCATGAAGATCGCCGACGAGGTGAGCAGCCAGACGATAAAACCCAGTTTCATAATGCACTCCAAGCCGCTTTGTGCGGCGCTTTTTCAATGTTCTTCATAGCTGTGTCCCGCCCGCAGGCCTTCGCGAACGCGGTGGGCGATCTTGAGGAACTCGGCACTTTCACGGATTTCCAGCGGCCGCTCGCGGGGAAGCGTGGATTCGATGACATCGGTCACGCGGCCCGGACGCGGGCTCATCACGACGATCTTGGTGGAGAGATAGACGGCTTCCGGAATGGAGTGCGTGACGAAACAGATCGTCTTGTTGGTCCGTTCCCAGAGTTTCAGCAGCTGTTCGTTGAGGTGGTCGCGGACGATTTCGTCGAGCGCGCCGAATGGTTCGTCCATCAGCAGCAGATCGGCATCGAAGGCAAGCGCGCGGGCAATCGAGGCGCGCTGCTGCATGCCGCCGGAAAGTTGCCACGGGTATTTCTTGCCGAAGCCCGACAAGTTGACGAGATCGAGGGTCCGCTCGATGCGCGCCTTTTGCTCGCTGGCGGGATAGCCCATGATTTCTAGCGGCAGAGCGATGTTCTTCTCGATGGTGCGCCAGGGATAGAGGGCGGCCGCCTGGAACACGTAGCCGTAGGCGCCCTTGCGGCGCGCCTGGTCCGGCGTCATGCCGTTGACGAGGATCGTGCCCGATGTCGGCTTTTCCAGATCGGCGATCGTGCGCAGGAATGTCGTCTTGCCGCAACCGGAGGGGCCGATGAAGGAGACGAAATCACCCCTGCGGATATCCAGATTGACGTCGGTGAGCGCGGTTACCGGCCCGTCGCTGGTGTGGAAAGTCAGGCCTAGATTGCACGCCGAAACGACGGATTCATTGGTGTTTGACATATTTACCCAGTTTCACTCTGATATGTTCCCCACGGGCGGTTGATCCGTCCTGTGATGATTGTCCCGGTTCGAGGATTGTCGCTATGTCATCATCCCCTTTTCCCGATTGCAAGCTGATCCGGCCCGCTGTCCCCTACGATGGCAAGCAGGGGTTCACCTATCTCGAAGGTATTTCTCGGCAATCTGTCGGCGCCAATGCGCTCTGCATGATGCTGTTGACCATACCGCCCGGCGGGCGGGCGAAACCGCATCTGCATGAGGCGCATGAAACGGCGATCTTCATCCTGTCGGGCGAAGCCGAAGCCTATTACGGTGCGCGGCTCGAGCACAGCGTCGTCACCCGGGCGGGCGACATGTTCTACATCCCGGCCGGCATCCCGCATTTCGCGGTCAACCGGTCGGCGACAGAGCCCTGCAGCGCCGTGATAGCGCGCACGGACCCCAACGAGCAGGAGAGCGTGGTGCTGCTGCCGGAACTGGAGGGGCTGGTGGAGTGAGACTCCGCGATCAAAATTACCCCCCTCAGCCCTGCCGGGCATCTCCCCCCCAGGGGGGGAGATTGTTGGTGCCATACGCGACGTCTTGCTACGGGCTTTCTCAATCCTTCGGACAGGATTTCGAGCTGATGCAATGTCGGGGCCAAAAATAGCCGATCTCCCCCCTTGAGGGGGAGATGTCGCGAAGCGACAGAGGGGGGTGTTTCGGACCACGCCAAACTTCAAGCGATCACACCCCGCTGGCCGGTATGCCAGAGCGCTGGACCTTGCGCGGTGCGGTGACTTCCTTCCATTTGGTCAGCGCCGAGGATACCGCCGGGAAGGGCTCGCGGGCGATGAACTGGCCGTGGCCCTCGCGGGTCTTGATGGTGGTTTCCTCTATGGCGACATGGCCACGTGTCAGCGTGTAGCGCGGCAGGCCGGTGACGGCCTTGCCCTCGAAGACGTTGTAGTCGATCGCCGACTGCTGGCTGGCAGCCGAGATCGTCTTGGAACGCTTCGGATCCCACACCACGATGTCGGCATCGGCGCCGACCAGGATCGCGCCCTTGCGGGGATAGATGTTGAGGATCTTGGCAATGTTGGTCGAGGTGACCGCGACGAACTCGTTCATGGTGATGCGGCCGGTCGCGACGCCATAGGTCCACAACATCGGCATGCGGTCTTCAAGCCCGCCGGTGCCGTTGGGGATCTTGGTGAAATCGCCGACGCCGGTGCGCTTCTGCGCCGTGGTAAATGCGCAATGGTCGGTTGCCACCACCTGCAGCGAGCCGGATTGCAGGCCGGCCCAGAGGCTGTCCTGATGCAGCTTGTTGCGGAACGGCGGGCTCATGACGCGGCGGGCGGCGTGATCCCAATCCGGGTTGGCATATTCGCTGTCGTCGAGCGTCAGGTGCTGGATGAGCGGTTCGCCATAGACACGCATGCCGTTTTGGCGGGCGCGGCGGATCGCTTCATGGGCCTGTTCGCAGGAGGTGTGCACGACATAGAGCGGTGCGCCGACGGCGTTGGCAATGATGATCGCCCGGTTGGTCGCTTCGCCTTCGAGTTCGGCGGGGCGGGAATAGGCATGCGCCTCGGGGCCGTTGTTGCCTTCGGCAAGCAGCTTTGCCTGCATCTGGGCGACGACGTCACCGTTTTCGGCGTGCACCAGCGGAAGTGCGCCAAGGGCTGCGCAGCGCTGGAAGGACGAGAACATCTCGTCGTCGTCGACCATCAGCGCGCCCTTGTAGGCCATGAAGTGCTTGAAGGTGTTGATACCCTTCTCCTTGACGACGATCTCCATCTCGTCGAACACCTGTTCGCCCCACCAGGTGATGGCCATATGGAACGAATAGTCGGCGTTGGCGCGGGTGGACTTGTTGTCCCACATCTGCAGCGCCTCGAGCAGCGACTGGCCGGGTGAGGGCAGGCAGAAATCCACCACCATGGTCGTGCCGCCGGCCAGACCGGCGCGCGTGCCGCTTTCGAAATCGTCGGAGGAATAGGTGCCCATGAACGGCATTTCGAGATGCACGTGCGGATCGATGCCGCCGGGCATGACATAACAGCCCGTCGCATCCAGCGTCTCGTCGCCGGAAAGGTTGGGACCGATCTCGACGATCCTGCCGCCGTCGATCTTCACATCGGCCTTGTAGGTCAGGTCGGCGGTAACGATGGTGCCGCCCTTGATGACTGTGGTCATTTCCAAACTCCCCGTTATTCTTTGCATATCCGCTGTGGGCGAGCCACCAGACGGACTAAGCGTCTAAAGTTTATTCCTCATCTGTGAGGAAATGGCGGGCAGCCTCCAGAGCCATGTCATGATCCTGCTGGAAGCTAGGGTGGCGCTTCTCCAATGCGCATTCAAGATTCCAAAGTGCGCGTCGTTCAGCGCTGCTTGCCTTCTTCTCGTCGTAAAGAAAATTCGGCAACCATTGGAGGAGAGCAGACAGGACAACGATTTCTGCTGCAGTTAGATCCGGTATCGCCTCGATTTTTCGGATCACTCCACGATCCCCGCCGTCTCCACCACTGCCCTAAGCAGCACGTCGGCGCCGGCGCTTGCCCATTCCTTGGAAATCTCCTCCGCCTCGTTGTGGCTGAGGCCGCCGACGCAGGGGCACATGATCATGGTGGTGGGAGCCACTTTGGCGGCCCAGCAGGCATCGTGGCCGGCGCCGGAAATCAGGTTCATGTGGGAGTAACCGAGGTCTTCGGCGGCCTTGCGGACAGCCGAGACGAGTGTCGGATCGAAGGTCACAGGATCGAAATGGCCGACGGCCTCGACAGAGTAGCCGACACCGAGTGCCTCACAGATCGCGGTCGCTTCCTTCTCGATGCGGGCGCGCATGCCGTCGAGCTTGGTCTGGTCCGGCGAACGGATGTCGACCGTGAACACCACTTTGCCCGGCAGCACGTTGCGCGAATTCGGCGAGAAAAACACCTGGCCGACGCCGCCCACGGCGCCCGGCTGGTTTTCCATCGCCACGCCCTGCACCATTTCCACGATCCGCGCCATCGCGAGACCGGCATTGACGCGCAGGTTCATCGGCGTCGAACCGGTATGTGCCTCGCGGCCAGTCAGCGTGAATTCCAGCCACCAGAGGCCCTGACAATGGGTGACGACGCCGATCTGCTTGTCCTCGGCTTCGAGGATCGGCCCTTGTTCGATATGGTACTCGAAATAGGCGTGCATCTTGCGGGCACCAACCTCCTCGTCGCCCTGCCAGCCGATGCGCTTGAGTTCCTCGCCGAACTGCTTGCCCTCGGGATCCTTGCGGTCATAGGCAAAATCGAGCGAGTGAACGCCGGCAAACACGCCGGAGGCCAGCATGGCGGGCGCAAAACGCGCGCCTTCCTCGTTGGTCCAGTTGGTGACGACGATCGGGTGCCTGGTCTTGATACCGAGGTCGTTCATGGTGCGCACGACCTCCAGGCCGGCGAGAACGCCCAGTACGCCATCGTATTTGCCGCCGGTCGGCTGCGTGTCGAGATGCGAGCCGATATGGACGGGTAGGGCATCGGGATCGGTGCCGGGTCGTGTTGCGAACATGTTGCCGATCTTGTCGACGCCCATCGTCAACCCGGCATTATCGCACCATGACTTGAAGAGCTTGCGGCCTTCGCCGTCCTCGTCGGTCAGCGTCTGGCGATTGTTGCCTCCGGCAATGCCGGGGCCGATCTTTGCCATATCCATCAGCGAATCCCAAAGGCGGTCGCCGTTGATGCGCATATTTTCGCCGGGTGCAGTCATGATCATTCTCCCATGCAAGACACTTGCAATGCTGGCGCATGGCAATCCCATGCGCATATTGTTCCCCACGATCACCGGGTTGTTGTTTTTCTTGTTTCCCGAAATGGACAGTTGCGTTCTTAGGGCGTTTTGTCCAATAGTTTGACCGTTTGGTAAACATTGCAATTTCTGACGCCGCACTCAAGTCGAAAAAGAAAAGATACTTACATTTTTCGGACAGGGGTGAAGACGGGAGCATCCGATTTCATGGCGATACCCAGGGCAGCACGGACACAGCGGCGAACCCGCATCCAGGAAGAGAAGGAAGAGAAGATTCTCGAGGCTGCCCTCGATGTGTTTTCCATGCATGGTTTCCGGGGGGCGACCATAGACCAGATCGCCGAAGTTGCCGGCATGTCCAAGCCGAACCTGCTCTATTATTTCCGGACAAAGGAGGCAATGCACCGGGCGCTGATCGAGCGCGTGCTGGATACCTGGCTCGATCCGCTGAGGGAATTCGACGCTGAGGGCAACCCGGAAACGGAGATACGCTCCTACATCCGGCGCAAGCTGGAAATGGCACGCGACTTTCCCCGCGAAAGCCGGCTGTTTGCCAATGAAGTGCTGCGCGGCGCCCCGTTGATTGAAGGCGATCTCAAGGGGCCGCTAAAGCAACTCGTCGACGAGAAGGCCGAAGTCATCCGCGCCTGGGCCAAGGCCGGCAAGATTGCCAAATGCGATCCGTACCACCTGATCTTTTCGATCTGGTCGACCACCCAGCATTATGCCGACTTCGATGTGCAGGTCCGCGCGGTGCTGGGGCAGGAGAATGCAGGTGACGGGCGTTTCGAGGATGCCGCTCGCTATCTCGAACAGTTGTTTATCGGCGGACTTGCCATCTCCAAATGAATGGAGGCGGATCGACGATCCGCCTCAGCGAATTGGCATGTCGAAAACCCTCGTGCGTCATGGTCGGGCTTGACCCGACCATCCATAATCCCTTGATGGGTATGGATCCTCGGCTCAAGGCCGAGGATGACGCCGAATGTGTTGCAAGGTTTGTTAACAAGCTGAGACGGTTAGATGATCCGCCCCAGCAGTTGGAAACCCGGAGGCTGCGCTCAGAACTCTTCCCAGTTGTCGTGCGCAATTGCTGCCGATGAAGCGCCGGATGCAACAGCCAGGCGTGGTCTTGCCGTCGGACGCGCGGACGCGACTGGTGTGCTGCGCACGGCGGCGGTTGGTTGGCTGGCGGACCGCATCTGGCGCGACGTTTCCTTGAGCATGGCGATCTGGTTGCCCAGGCGGAAATTGCCGATCAGGCTGTGCAGCTGGGTGCTTTCCTCGGCCAGCGAGATGCCTGCGGCGTTCATTTCCTCGACCATCGCCGCGTTCTGCTGTGTGGCCTGGTCCATGTGGTTGACCGCGGTGTTGACCTCGGCAAGCCCGACGGATTGCTCCTGGGCTGCGGTGGCAATGGCATCCATGTGCTCATTGATGGTCTGAACCAGGGCCTCGATGGCGGTGAGGCCTTCGCCTGTACCGTTGACCAGCTTGACACCTTCTCCCACTGCCGCTGCCGAATTCGAGATCAGCGATTTGATTTCCTTGGCGGCATTGGCGGAGCGTTGCGCCAGTTCGCGCACTTCCTGAGCGACGACCGCAAAGCCCTTGCCCGCATCGCCGGCACGCGCTGCCTCGACGCCCGCGTTGAGGGCGAGAAGGTTGGTCTGGAACGCGATTTCGTCGATCACGCCGATGATCTGGCCAATCTGGCGGGACGATTGTTCGATTTTTTCCATTGCCGAGACTGCATCACGGACGATGGTGCCGGATTGATCGGCCGTCGAACGTGCCGTTTGCGCGACCTGACGGGCTTCGCCGGTGCGCTTGGTGGTGGCAACGACATTGGAGGTGATCTGCTCGAGTGCAGCAGCCGTTTCTTCAAGCGCCGCGGCCTGCTGCTCGGTGCGCTTGGCAAGGTCGGAGGAGGCGTTGGAGATTTCCGCGCTGCCGGAATTGACCGACGATGCCGAACGGCCAACGGCGGTCAGGGCGTCGCGCAACTGCTGGACGGAGGCGTTGAAATCCATCCTGAGCGGCTCGAACTGCTCGGCGAAGCGCTCGGTGATCTCGCAGACCATATCGCCAGCGGCAAGCTGACGGAGGCCCGAGGCGAGGGCGCCAGTCGCCTGTGTCAGGCGCTCCTCGGCTTCTGCTTCGGCGCGGCGTTGCATCTCCACGCGGTCACGTTCGGCCTGTTTGCGGCTTCGCTCAGCCTGATGTTCGAGGTTGCGGTTCTGGATTGCCGCGTCGCGGAACACGCCGACCGAGCGCGCCATGCCACCGATCTCGTCCTTGCGGCCGGTGTATGGAATGGGCTGGTCGGTTTCACCGCCAGCCAGAGAGGTCATCCGGTCACCGATCGAACGAATGAACTGCGACAGCGTATGGGCAACATAGGTGCTGAGCGCGATGGACGCGACGACAACAGCGGCAAGGATGGACAGCAGTGTCACGAGGTGCGCAAATGCTGCGGTCAGCGATGCATCCATGGTGGCTGCGATCCGGTCGCCGGTTTCGTTGAGCAGGCCTGCCACCAGCGTGCGCCGTGCAATATTGGCCGCAACCCACTTTTCAAGTTCGCCAGCCGGGGCCGCATACGTGTCGTTCTTGGCGAAATCGGCACGGAAGCGCTGGATCATCTTGCCTTCTGGTGTTTCCCAGAAGGCGTCGTACCGGGCAAGGATGTCTTGCGACGCGGATTCGCGGAACGGGTGCTCGAATGCATTCGCCATCAGGCTGCCGCTCAGGAACATCGTATAGCCGGATTGGTTCAACTGTCCGGACTGGATGTATTCCACGCCCACCCGGTTGAACACCTGAAAACCGTCGTTGACCTGCATGAATGCGTAGTAGCCGGCAGTGGAGCGCGAGAGCGTGCGGTCCTCGGTCATGACGCCGACGCGCCGCGTAACCTCGGAGCTCGCGCTGGAAATCGGCAGCAGGATCTCCAGGGCCAGGAGCGGCTTTGCCACGCCGGCATCGACAGCACTACGGTACTCCGGCAGTCGGGTGAACTTGGCTTGCAGATTTTCAATCGCCGCATCAAGACCAGTGTCGAGTATGCCGCTCGCCCTGGTCGCTTCATAGGCAGCAAGAATGTCGGCATGGCGTGCGTTCACTTCCTTGCGCCTGGCGATCAGTTCTTCGCCCTTGGCTGCACCTTCGACCGGCATGAGGAGGATAAGTTCGCCGGCGCTGTGGACGATTTCCTGAAGTGCTGCGGCACCCTGTAATGTCGAGTATTCCTTGTAGGCGCTCCAGCTCAGCATGCCGCCGAGAGCGACAATGGCGAGCATCGGAACGATCGCAAGTATGGCGACCATCTTCCGAAAGGACAGATTGGATAGTATTTTCATGAATGCAACTTACCTGTGCGGCGTATTCTGAGCTTAGGATCATTTTTGCTGATTGCGGCTCGAATTCAGTTTCATCGCCGCTCGAGTATCATACTCGAAGCATCGAAGACGGGCGCCTTCGCTGCGCCGGTGGTATCGGGAGATCCACCTGCGACTTCCTTGTCTTCAATTCCGCTAAATAAGTTATGATCGTATTAAATCCCGCCATGCCGCGTGTGGCGAGATATCGGGGGGCATGTGTTCTTATGTTGTTAATCAGGCAATGCTGCCATGATGGCGAGCCCGAGTGCGGTGACGCAGGCGCCGGCAAGCACCGTCAAACTGACCCACCCGTGGCCTAGCACGCCTTCCAGTAGGATGATGAAGCATGGCGTCAGATAGCCATAGGCCAGCACTTTGGACGCTGGCAGCCGCAACGAGGCAAACTGTAGCAGCAGCAGGGTTATGATCGTCGTGACAATGGCCAGATAGGCAATCGCTGCCCAGGCAGAGACCGGCAGGGTGGAAATGCCGGCATGCACGAGCGAGGGCAGCCCGGGCAGAAGAAGCCAGATGCAGGTCGCGGCCACCGTCCAGAAGCTGAATGCAAAAGGATTTTCGCCGCGATTGAGCTTTCGCAGCAGCGGCGCATAGGCGGCGTGACATACGACCCCGATGAAGAAGATCAGTTCGCCCCTGCCGACGTCGAAGGCGAGGATCGCGTCGACATTGCCCCGAAAGATAACCCACACAGCACCGACAGCTGCAATGACGAGGCTGAGAAGCACGGTGGCGCGCGTCGTCTGCCGCATGGCAAGATAGGCAAAGCCGGCACTGAGCAACGGCATCAGGGTAAACACAGCCCCGGTTGATACCGGATCAGTGAACTCGAGCGCCTTGAACATGGTGAACATGTAGATGGCCATCAGGCCTCCCAGAAGCACGAAGCGCCACGGCGCCTGGGGCAGCTGCAAGGGCACTTTGAGGACCAGCGAGCCGAACAGGCCCATTGCGATGACGCTTGCGATGTAGCGTAGCGCATTGATGGTTTCGGCGGATGCCGCCGCCGTTGCCAGCTTGCCGAAAGAAAACGAGCCGGCGATCAGGAAGGCAAACAGGAGCATCGCCAGATGTGCTCTCAACTTCTCGTGGCCGGTTGCATACTGATGGTGGCTTGGTTTGGAACTGCTTGCTTGCTGCTTCAAGGACGGCCTGCTTTTCAACTCATCGGGTGTGCTGTCGTGTGCCAGCCGATACATAAACGAATAGCGGCTTCTAGCACGGCATAAGGTGTTGTGCAGCCTGCAAGGCTCGGCAATCTACATTGTTCCTTTTCAGAATCATTACTTTAGAATATAATTACAATCAGTTTCCGGGTCGCCGGGAACATCTTTGACTTGGAGGACAGCATGGACATTTCTGCACTCATCGCTGAACTCATCGGCGGTATCGTAGGGGGAACCGCAGGTGGAAAAATCATCAAGGATTCGGATCTCGGCAGCATAGGTAACCTGATCACCGGCGCAATCGGCGGTTTGGGTGGGGGTACTATCCTTAGCTCAATCCTGGGGCAGGCTGCGGCAACCACCGCGACTGCAGGATCGATGGACATCGGCGCCCTTGTCAGCCAACTCGTCGGTGGCGGCGTTGGCGGACTGGTTCTTCAGGTGATCGTCGGCCTGATCAAGAACAAGATGATGGCTAGGTAAGGCTCTTGCCGAATGAATTCGCCGTGCCGCCGAATATAGCGGCACGGCTTAATGGGTGACGGACTTCGATAGAAGATTGATGATCAACACGCCGGCGACGATCATGGCAAGGCCGATGATCGCTGCGAGATCCAGCTTCTGGCCAAAAAGCAGCCAGCCCGCCATGGCGACCAGAACGATACCTGCGCCCGACCACACCGCATAGACGATGCCGACAGGCATCGTCCGCGTGACCAGCGACAACAGAAAAAAGGCGACGGTGTATCCGGCTACCGACAGTAGGCTCGGCCAGAGGTTGGTAAAGCCGTCTGTCTTGGCAAGCGCCGATGTTGCGATGACTTCTGCGACGATTGCCGCTGCGAGATACAGGTAAATCATGAAAGCCTCATACCGTCCCGCTCGGTAGGGCGCTAGTCTCCGATCGGCAAATTGTTTCGCGGGTTCGTTCTGCCAGCAAAAACATGCCTTTCGGACAGGGAATTGTGATCTTGCGCGACATGGCCATCGCCCGCTATGCGTTGTGGCCCCGGAGGACACCACGCAGATGAGACTGAAAGTACGGATAGCAGCGCTCTATGAAGGCAAATCCGCGCTGGCCCATCGCTTCCGTTACATGCTCTTGTGCATCGATGTCCTGTCGGTGCTGTTTCTCGTCGTGAGCACCTTCTTTCTCGATCAGGTCTGGGTGAAATGGGTCGATGTCGCGTTCGGCATCTATATGGCTCTCGATTATCTGGCGCGGTTCTGGATCGCCGGGCGAAAGACCTCGTTCGTCATTCATCCCCTCAACATCACCGATCTCGTCGCCACTATTTCGTTCCTGGCGCCTCTGATGGGGGGAGGTTTCTCGTTCCTGCGCAGCCTTCGCATCCTGCGCCTGCTCCGCTCGCCCAGGGTGCAGGCCAAGCTCGGTCAGGACTTTCCAGCCTTCCGGCAGCACCAGGACATCGTGCTGAGCGCTGCCAATCTCGTCATATTCCTATTCGTGATGACCGAACTGGTGTTCGTCACGCAGGTGGGCATCAATCCGCATGTCAATAACTTCCTTGATGCGATGTACTTCACTGTGACGACGCTGACCACGACCGGGTTCGGCGATATCACCTTGATAGGCGAACTCGGCAGATTGCTGTCCATCCTCATCATGGTGTTCGGGGTGTCGCTGTTTCTGAGGCTAATCCAGACGATGTTCAGGCCTTCGAAAGTTCGTTACACGTGCCAGCAATGCGGCCTGTTCCTGCACGAAGCAGATGCTGTTCACTGCAAGCACTGCGGTGCGGTTCTGAACATTCCCTCGGACGGGAGCGTGTAGATCGGGCGGAGCGAAGCTCGTGGCAATCGACTTCAAACGAAACTCCAGACATTCCGGACCGCATGCCTGACATCACGTCCCTGACAAGCGCCGTCGAAGCGGCTCTTCCCACGCAATCGATCGGCCTACTGTTCGCTCTGCTGCTGACGTTGTTCGTAGCGGGCCTGGCGCGCGGATTTTCCGGTTTTGGTGCGGCGTTGATCTTCATTCCGATCGGCAGTGCGCTGGCGGGGCCGGGCGTCGCAAGTCCGCTGCTGTTGATAATCGACACGGTAGCAGCGGCGACGCTCTTACCGAACGCGGCCGCCAAGGCCGACAAGAAGGATGTTACGGCAATGTCCTTCGGCGCACTTCTCACAGTTCCGTTGGGCGCGGCGGCGCTGGTCTATGTCGATCCGGTCTCGGTGCGATGGGCCATCTCCATCACAGCCATTTTCTTCCTGTGTTTTCTGATTTCCGGCTGGCGCTTCAGAGGCCCTCCGTCCGCATTCGCCGCTGTTTTGGTAGGAGCCACGGCCGGCCTGTTCAGCGGCGCAGCGCAGCTTGGAGGGCCGCCGGTCGTGGCATACTGGCTTGGCGGTCGCGCCAACATCGCCACGGTGCGGGCCAACATCGTTCTCTACTTTGCTGTCTCGTCGCTTTTTACCATAGTGAGTTACGTCATCGCCCAGTTGATAACCGCGCAGGTCTTGCTGCTGGCACTCGTCAGCGCGCCGTTTTACGCCGCTGGACTTTATCTCGGGGCCAAATCCTTTGGGCTTGCCAGCGAAAGGACCTTTCGCATGGCATCCTATACTCTGATCGGCATTGCCGCAGTTGCGAGCCTTCCGCTTGCAGACCACTTGCTGCGGTGACTATTCAGCCGGATCCGGCTGCCAGAGATCGATCCGGTTCCCCTCCGGATCGTAGAGCGTGGCGAACCTGCCATTCGGATAGACTTCGGGATCGATGGTAACCTCTATACCTGCATTTCGAAGCTGTTCGACCATCCGCTCCAGATCCCGGACGCGGAAATTGATCGCCCAGTTCTTGTCCGGCGAGCCGAAATAATCCGATTGCTGTTGGAACGGAGCGAAAACCGTGATTCCGGCGGTTTGGCGCCAGACTGGGCCGTCATAGTCCTGGGCTGCCGGATTGATACCCAGATGGGTAAAATACCAGTCGCCCAAACCTTGCGGATCGCGAGCTCTGAAGAACAAGCCTCCAATGCCGGTGATTCGTTCCAAAGCAAAGTCCTCGCGCCGTCTATCCCACCAAACTTTGTTGCAACTTGATACCAAGTGTGCACTGCCGCGTTCTTGCAAAAGACGCGAACACGACTACATTAATACCATGTTCAACGTAACGAAAGGAAGGTGATCCAATGTCTAATGAGTTTTCGGTACTCGTGTACGGCATGGGAGTTCAGGTGAAGATTGCGAGGCAGCCCTCGCTCTGACCAGCCTTCCTCGGGTCGTTGGAGGCCCACGCCTGCAAGAGGCCAAAATTCATGAAGGGTCGCCCACAGGCGGCCCTTTTTGCTATGCTGAGACAGGCTCAGCAGCGCGCTTCACATGAATGCCATTTTGATGTATATCAAAAATACATATCAAAATGGAGTGCGACATGGATACGGCGAAAGTTTTCTGGACCGGTCGTTCGCAGGCGGTTCGGTTGCCCAAGGAGTATCGGCTGGCTGTTGATGAAGTCCGGGTGCGAAAACACGGCAATGCCGTGATCTTGGAGCCTATCCCTGACGGTTGGAGTTGGCTCGACAACATTGTCGGTCTGGTCGATGAGGATTTCATTGCTGGCGTTGAAGAGCAGGAAATTGCATCCGACAAACCCGAACTCGATTTCTTCAAATGAAGTTTCTGCTCGACAGCAATGCGGTTATCGCGATCCTGAAGGGAAATTCCACTTTTCATGCCAGGTTGACACAACACCGTCCGATCAATTTCGCGATTCCATCTATTGTCATGCACGAACTCTATTGCGGTGCCTACAAATCAGAACGGCGAAAGGAGAATCTGGCGCGTCTCGCTCAGATACAGTTTCCGGTGCTGGAATTTGATCACGAAGATGCCATCGCGGCGGGAGAAATTCGCGCTGCGCTCACGTCAAGAGGTCAGCCGATTGGCGCCTACGATGTCTTGATTGCCGGCCAGGCATGTTGCCGGAAATTGACGCTGATCAGTCGCAATGTCCGGGAATTCTCTCGAATAGAAGAGTTGTCGCTCGAGAATTGGGAGGATTGAGCCAGCCCGGCCGGGAGCGTTTCCAGTCCGGCAGCGTGGCCTGCCGCCGTTTGAAATCATCGCTCTGGGAGTTGTCAATTCTTCATGCGCCCTTCCGATCTGCTCCTGCCGATGCCGCAAGGGCTCTATTGCCCGCCCGGCAATTTCTACATCGATCCGGTATCGCCGGTCGGCGCGGCATTGATCACGCATGGACATTCCGATCATGCACGTTCGGGCCACGATAAGGTTTTGGCGACATCGCAAACGCTGGACATTATGGCTTTGCGTTATGGAGAGCGTTTTGCGGGTGTCACGCAGGTAGCGACCGTGGGCGAAGAGATGCAGATCAACGGTGTCAGTGTACGCTTCGTCCCGGCCGGACACGTGCTCGGTTCGGCGCAAATCGTCGTGGAGAAGGACGGCCTGCGGATCGTGGCGTCGGGCGACTACAAACGCCGGCCGGATGCCACATGCCTGCCGTTCGAGCCGGTTGCCTGCGATGTCTTCATCACCGAGGCCACATTCGGCCTGCCGGTATTCCGCCATCCTGACGACCACGACGAGATCCGCCGGCTGCTGCATTCTGTCGAGCAGTTTCCGGAACGGACGCATCTCGTCGGCGCTTATGCTTTGGGAAAGGCACAGCGCGTCATCAGCCTGCTCAGGCAGGCTGGCTACGACAGGACGATCTATCTGCACGGCGCGCTGGAGAAGCTTTCCAGTTACTATCAATCGCAGGGTATCGATCTTGGCGATCTGGCACCGGCAACGCTTGAAAAAGGTAACCAGAACGATTTTGCAGGCGAAATCATCATCTGCCCGCCGTCAGCATTTTCCGATCGTTGGGCGCGGAGGTTTGCCGATCCGATCACCAGCTTTGCCTCCGGCTGGATGCAGATCCGCCAGCGTATCAAGCAGCAGGGTGTGGAATTGCCGCTCATCTTGTCGGACCATTCCGACTGGGATGAACTGACCGAGACGATCCGGGAGACAGGCGCTTCGGAGATCTGGGTCACGCATGGGCGCGAGGAGGCATTGGTGCGCTGGTGCGAGCTCAACCAGATTGCGGCGCGGCCGCTGCATCTGGTGGGTTATGAGGACGAGGCGGAATGAGGGGCTTTTCCGAACTCATCGACCGTCTGGTGCTGACGCCCTCGCGCAATGGAAAGCTGCGCCTGCTCAAGGATTATTTCGCGGAAACGCCCGATCCGGATCGCGGTTATGCGCTGGCGGCGCTGACGGATGGCCTCGATATTCCCGCGATCAAACCGGCGCTGCTGCGCACGCTTGCGGTGGAGCGGATCGACGAGGTGCTGTTTACCTATAGCTACGACTATATCGGCGATCTCGCGGAAACCGTTTCGCTCATCTGGCCCGAAAACGAGGCGCTTGCTTCATCCGATCCGCTCCGCCTATCCCAGATTGTCGTGACCCTGATGAATGCTTCGCGCATCGATGCACCCAGGCAGTTTGCTGCCATCCTCGACCAGTTGGACGCGCCCGGGCGCTACGCGGTTATCAAATTGGTGACCGGGGGCTTGCGGATTGGCGTCTCGTCGGGCCTTGCCAAACAGGCATTGACGGATTTTGGCGGCAAGGACGTTATCGAGATCGAAGAACTCTGGCATGGGTTGAAGATTCCTTATATGGAACTGTTCGCGTGGCTGGAGGGCAGGGCGGAGAAGCCGCAAAACGCCGCCCAAGCGCTGTTCCGTCCCGTCATGCTCGCCAACCCGGTGCAGGAGGGCGATCTCGACCTGCTCTTGCCATCAGACTTCCGCGCCGAATGGAAATGGGACGGCATCCGCGTGCAGGTAAGCTCGGAAGGCGGTGTACGGCGCATGTATTCCCGCAGCGGTGACGAGATATCGGGCACGTTCCCCGACATTCTGGATGCGATCAACTTCAAGGCGGTGATCGACGGCGAATTGCTGGTCGGCACGCCGCCGGATCACGTCGGCACCTTCAGCGACCTGCAGCAGCGGCTGAACCGCAAGAGCGTATCACCGAAGCTGATGGCGCAATATCCAGCCTTCGTGCGTTGCTATGACCTGTTGATGGAAGATGGCAAGGATCTGCGCACGCTCGGCTTCGATGAACGGCGAACCAGATTGGAACGGCTGGTCGCCACGCTCGATGCCACGCGTTTCGATCTCTCGCCGCAGCTCTCCTACGAAGACTGGGACCAACTTGACCGCATGCGCCAGCAACCGACCCATCCGATCATAGAAGGCGTGATGCTCAAGCAAAAGGATTCGCCCTACCTTCCGGGAAGACGCAAGGGGCCATGGTTCAAGTGGAAGCGCGATCCCTACACCATCGATGCGGTTTTGATGTATGCCCAGCGCGGCCACGGCAAGCGCTCGAGCTTTTATTCCGATTACACATTCGGCGTCTGGCAGGAGCAGGAAGGCATTCGGCAACTGGTGCCCGTCGGCAAGGCCTATTTCGGCTTCAGCGACGAGGAGCTGGCGCAGATCGACAAGTATGTCCGCGACAACACGATCGAGCGCTTCGGGCCGGTGCGTTCGATCAAGGCGACCGAGGCGGAAGGACTTGTGTTCGAAGTCGCCTTCGAGGGATTGAGCCGCTCGACGCGGCACAAATCCGGCGTGGCGATGCGCTTTCCACGGATATCGCGGCTGCGTTGGGACAAGCCGGCGGGCGAGGCTGACACGCTTGAAAATCTCGAGGCGCTGCTGGGCTAATCGACTTTCCTGATTGTCGGCGTTCCGGCCACATCCAACCTTATTCGTCCTCGGCCGACGTGAACGATTTGAATGGGAAATCCCTTGGCTTCAAGCCGGCGGCGCAGAAGCAGAAGACGAGTTTCGAGGTTGTCCTTGAGATCGGGTAATCTGAGCGCTTCCGTGAGCCGGATCTCTCGGTTGGTGAATTCGCTTCGCCCTTCCGAAATCGACCGATCGATCAAGTAGGCCAGCAGGCGGCCAGCCACCCCTTTGATCACATAATCGTTGCCGATAAAAATGCTGTCATCAAAGGCGTGATGCGTGATGGCGATCGGCTCCCCGTACGATGTGGAGGGCGCCTGGCGGGACGGTGCGGCGATGGTTTCGAATGCTTCTGTTTCACTGAGCGCGAGGGCCGCTGCGGTCTGGCGTCCCAGGATTTCGATAGCAGCCACGTCCTCGTCGCGAAAAGCCAGTCGCTCGTTGCTTTCGACAAAGATAACTCCACGAACAGCCTGACGAACGATGATGGGAACCGCCAGCTGGCTCATGGCGTCGGCCAGACGGGGCAGGGCTATGGTGCGCGCCTCGTTCTCGTCCGTACCAGAGGTATGAATGATTGCTTCGCCCATCCTCCGTACGCGGCTCATGTCGCTCACCTTGATCGGGCGTCCATGCGCGGCAGCGGAGGCGATCAGGTCGTTTTCGCCGCGCACTTCCGAACCAAGGCCCGAACGTTCGTAACCGATGCTGCCGACCGTGGTCAGCACGCCGGCGGCAGGATCGTTCAGAAGAACCAATGCGTGCTTGCAAGAAAGCTCGCTGCTGAGGCCCGCGAGCAATGCATCCATGATGCCGCCAACATCGGTTGCACGGTCAATGGCCTCTGCGATGCGCGCAACAGCGGTTAGTTCAGCAGGGCGGCGGTTGGCAACCTCGTCGCGGATCTCCGCATTGGATTTGGCGATCCTGATCTCGTGGACCCGAAAAATATCAGCGCTTCTCAGCCGCATGATCCCCGCCATGCCCACTTGGGCGCTGCTGGCCTTCAGATGCAGGGCGATGTGGTCGAAGAGCACGCCGTTGTCCACTGAGCGTTGGAATTCGATATCGAGCGTATATTGCGTACCATTGTTGCCATCGACCAACATCAGCGTGGCGTGGGGATTGGCCCGCACATTGGCTGCGGTCTTAGCAAAGAACTGGTTCGAGAGCGCTATATGATCGTCGTCTATCATCACCACATGTGAAAGATAGGAAATATTCGGCGTACCGTCCGCCGACACTGTGGCGATGATCGACGGAATGACGCCCTCGAAACAGGCATGCAGGTCGGCAAGCGCCACTCTCATGACGGTCGTCCCGCAGTTCTGCCGGCATTCGGGCCTGGTGTCTGCACATAGATTTCGGACACTGCCAGCGTCGCCACCATCGCATCGCGATTGGTGAGCCATGGTGCGGCAATCATTCCCGGTACGCCCAAGTCGATGAGTTCGGCGCGAATGGCATCGATGAAGTGGTCTGAGCGACGATAGTCGTCGGCATCGGGAGAGCGGAGCCAGGCCTTGCCTTTCATTTGATAGGTCACATAGTCCGACGGACAGACGAAGGTTGCCGCCAAACGGCCGGTGTCGTGGATATTGGCAATCGTTTCAGGCCATTGCCAGCTCGAGATCGTTATGTCGATATGCCCGCCCTCTGAGGGCAGGAACACGCCAACCGCCCTGGCAATTGCCGGACGGCACTCTGCGCCTGCGGTGCCGACGATGATCATCAGCGGCTTTTTCAGAAACTGCTTCAGGCCTTCATCAAGTTGCAAGCCAATGCTCCCTCGGAAACTCTCTCTCGTTTAGCAAAGATTTAGGAAGAAGGCATGCGTCTTTTAGGCACCATTTAGGAACGCGGATTTCGAATAAAAGATACCAGCTCTCCATTCGCAACAATGGAGTGAACCCATGCAGAGTATCATCCCCCATATCATGCCGGCTAGCGCAGTGGCCGTGATCGGTGCCGGGCCGAGCGGTCTTGCTGCTGCACGCTGGCTTGCCCAGCACGGCTTCGAACCGGTGGTTTTCGAAGCTTCCGGCCGCGTCGGCGGCCAGTGGAATACCGGCGCTGAACATAGCGCCACCTGGCCCGGCATGCGGACCAATACCAGCCGGGTGATGACCGTCTTTTCGGACCTCGATTATCCCGAGGGGACGGCGACCTATCCGCGGCACGACCAAGTGCAGGCTTACCTTGAAGCCTACGCGGAGAAGTTCGGTCTCGCGCGTTGCATAAGGTTCAACTCCGCCGTCGAACTGCTTGATCGTGCGCCGGGCCATGGGTGGCTTGTCCGCTCGCGCCAGAATGGTCTGGAAAAGGCGGAGATTTTCGTTCACGTCGTCGTGGCCACAGGCCGTTTCGTCGAAACCAGCATGCCGGAAATTCCCGGTCTCGAGAGCTTTGTTGGATCGCTCGGTATCTGCCACACCAAGGACTATCGTGGAGCGACGGTCTATCGTGGCAAGTCTGTCCTGATGGCCGGCTGCTCGATCAGTGCGCTGGAAATCGCCTCCGACATCGCGTTCGGCGGCGCAGCCGGAGTTCTGGCGAGCTATCGCAAGCAACGCTATGTGCTGCCCAAGCTGATTGCGGGCGTGCCGACCGAGCATGTGATGTTCACCCGCGCGGCTGCAATGGCTGCCCGTATGTTGCCGCCCGATATTCTCGCGGCCGGCATGCGCGACAAGGTCGTGTCCGTTTCGGGAAGCCCGGCACAGTTCGGTGCGTTCGAGCCGGATGCCAACATCTTTGCCGCTGGCATTACCCAGTCTCAGCATTTTCTGCCGGCAGTGGCGGAAGGCCGGATCGGCGTGAAGCCCTGGATCGAGCGCATTGATGGACGCACGGTGCATTTTGCCGACGGAAGCCGCGCCGCGCCGGACGGTATCGTCTTCGGCACCGGCTATAAGCTCTCCCTGCCGTGGCTCGCGCCAGAGATCGGTAGGCTGCTCGCCATCGATGGCGGGCATATCGATCTGCATGAGCATACCTTCCATCCGGATCTCCCGGGGCTGGCCTTCCTCGGTCTTTATGACGCAGTCGGTCCGACCTTCCCGGTGCTTGAATTGCAGGCTCGGTGGGTTGCTTATGCGCTGTCCGGCATACGGTCGATGCCGTCGCGCGAAGCGATGCAACAGGGCATCGAACAGGCGCGCGCCGGGCGCGGCGGCCCGACCGGCATTCCAATGAACATGCTGGCCATGCTGTTTGCCGGCAATGCAGGTGTCGAACCCAGACTCGGGAACTGGCGGCAGATAGAGAGAGCCCTGCTTGCCGGGCCGCTCTCTCCGGCTTCGTTCCGGCTGGACGGGCCTGATGCCGTGGCCGATGCTGCGGAACGGGTGAAGGCGGCAGCGCGTGCGTTCGGCTGCATCACCAGCGAGGACTACACCTCCGAGGAAGGCTTGATGCGCGCCATCGTCCTGCCGAACATGCAGGCGGCCTGATCAGCGTCGCGTCACTTAAAAATGGCGGCTGCGGCAGAATTTACTGACGCAGCCGCCCGGTGCTTTGAGGCCACTCAGTGCAAGTGCTTCAGCTTGTCCGGGTTACGCACGACATAGATGGCGACGACCTTGCCGTCTTCGATTTCAAGCGCGGTCGTTTGCAGTTCGCCATCCGCTTCTCGCGTCACGAAGCCGGGAAGCCCGTTGACGAAGCCGGTGTGTACGAGATGTGAGCCGTGCTTGATGAACAGCGCTGCCAGATGCTCGTGCACATTCATGACGGCTTCGAGGCCCAGGATCGGCTTGATTGCCGCAGAACGCTTGCCGCCGCCATCGGCATGGATACTGACATCGGCTGCAAGCATTGCACCGAGCGCCTTCATGTCGCCGCTGCGTGAGGCCGTAAAGAAGGCCGTCGCCAGTTCAAGGCCGTGCTGTTGATCCACCTTGAAGCGCGGCCGTGCTTCTCGGACGTGGCTGCGGGCACGTGCTGCAAGTTGACGGCAGGCGGCCGGATCGCGCTGGATGGTTTCTGCGACCTCTTCGAAACCCAGCCCAAAGACATCGTGCAGTAGAAAGGCCGCCCGCTCGAGCGGAGAAAGGCGTTCGAGCGCCAGCATCAGTGGCAAGGTGACGTCCTCCTCCTGTTCCTCTTCAACGACAGGATCGGGAAGCCACGGCCCGACATAGGTCTCGCGCTGTCGCCGCGCGGATTTGAGCTGGTCCAGGCAGAGTCGGGTGACGGTACGGCGCAGGAACGCTTCGGGTTCCCTTACCGAAGGGCGGTCAGCCCGGATCCAGCGGATGAACGCCTCCTGCACCATGTCTTCGGCATCGGCAACGGATCCCAGCATCCGATAGGCGACCCGTATGAGCTTGGGACGCAGCGGGTCGAATGTCGTCGCTGCGTCTTCCTGGCCGAACCCCGTCATCAGGCCGCCGTCGCCTGGGCCGCCTTCGCCGCCGCTGGATCGATCCACAGGCCGAAACCGACAGCGAGACGGTTCCACCCATTGATGACGTTGATCATAAGCGTGAGCTTCACCTGTTCCTCCTCGGTGAACTGGTCCTTGAGCGCCTCATAGGCATTCTGATGCGCGTGGCCTTCCGAAAGCCGCGTCAGGGCTTCGGTCCAGCCTAGTGCGGCCCGTTCGCGAAGGGAATAGCAAGGAGCCTCGCGCCAGGCCGACAGAAGGTAGATGCGCTGTTCCGTCTCGCCCTTCGCACGGGCTTCCGCCGTGTGCATGTTGATGCAGTTGGCGCAACCGTTGATCTGGGACGCGCGGATTTTGACCAGTTCGATGAGTGAAGGTTCCAGGCTGGCAGCAGCGGCCATGGATGTGCCCATCCAGCTCTTCATCAGGGCAGGGGCGGCGGCGAAGGGATCGAGCTTGGCAGTCATGGGTCAGTCTCCTTGGTTGGTTACGACACCATGACGAGACAGGAATTGCCGGTGTGACATGCACGGCGAATTTTTTGTGACCGAATTCGCGGGTGCATATTGTAGGTGCATCGCTGTCGCGGTGCTTGCGTGCTGCCCTATTTGAGGTCTGCTTCCTCCACGGTCCGCATTGAGATTATGGGATCACCGGTGCAAACGACATCAACGACGTGGTCGAGGCAGGCCACAGAAAAGTGGTTGAGTGGACCGGGGTGGTTATCTGTGGCCCAAGTGGCTTCAGCGACGTGATCAAGGAAGCCCGACTTTCGGTACGAGCGAAGAAGCTTCCCGCCGAATTCCTCGCTGTAATCCAGAGCATAGGACTCGTTACGGGTGGAAAATGCCACGTAGTTCTCGAATATGATAGTGAATGCGTAAAAACCAGCCAGTGTGGTGATCGCTCTGCCCGGCCCTAGGATTTCATCGATCGCCGATGAACCTGTTGAGATCGGGCCATACTCTCCCACTGATCTTGCTTCAAAAACCACGAGCTTGAGGTCCAGGGCATGGTCACCACGTCCGAAACTTTCGAGAGACACATAGACGCAAGAATCCAGTTTCTGACGCATATCAGACTGATCAGTCATTGGATGCCATCCAAAAAATTCTCGGCCGGTATCATCGCGTTACCAACTCATAGAATCAAAATGAAACCCCCGTCACCGGGGGTTCTGAAGTTTAAGAGGTTGCGAAACCTACTCCGCGGCCTGCTTGGCCATCGGGTTGTTCGGATGCGTGGTCCAGTTGGCGTACTGGTCGGAGACGACCTTGCCGGTGCGCTTGTCCATGCTGCCCGCTGCAAGCGGCACCATGGTGATGCAGTTCTCGACCGGACAGACGTCGATGCAGAGGTTGCAGGCGACGCATTCCTCTTCTATCACTTCGAAATGCCTGACGCCGTCGAGCATCGAGGTGATCGCCTGGTGGGACGTGTCCTCGCAGGCGATGTGGCAGCGGCCGCACTTGATGCAGGCATCCTGATCGATCTGGGCCTTGGCGATGTAGTTGAGGTTGAGATATTGCCAGTCGGTGACGTTGGGCACGGCCTTGCCCTTGAAATCGTCGAGCGTGGCATAGCCCTTCTCGTCCATCCAGTTTCCGAGGCCCGAGATCATTTCCTCGACGATCTTGAAGCCATAGGTCATGACGGCGGTGCAGACCTGGACGTTGCCGGCGCCGAGCATCATGAACTCGGCGGCATCGCGCCAGGTTGTCACGCCGCCGATGGCCGAGATCGGCAGGCCGCGGGTTTCGGCATCGCGGGCAATTTCCGCTACCATGTTCATGGCAATCGGCTTGACGGCCGGGCCGCAATAGCCGCCATGCGTACCCTTGCCGTCGATCGACGGCGTGGGGGAACAGGTGTCGAGATCGACGCCGGTGATCGAGTTGATGGTGTTGATCAGTGACACGGCATCGGTGCCGGCTTCGTGGGCGGCCCGCGCCGGGCGGCGGACGTCGGTGACATTCGGCGTCAGTTTGGTGATCACCGGCATGCGGCTGTACTGCTTGCACCAGCGCACGACCATGGCGACATATTCCGGCACCTGGCCGACCGCAGCGCCCATGCCGCGTTCGGACATGCCGTGCGGACAGCCGAAATTGAGTTCGATGCCATCGACTTCGGTCTCTTCGACCAGCGGCAGGATCGCCTTCCAGGCTTCCTCCTCGCAGGGCACCATGATCGAGGCGACGATGGCACGATCCGGCCAGTTCTTCTTGACCATCTTCATTTCCTGCAGGTTGATCTGCAGGGGACGATCAGTGATCAGTTCGATGTTGTTGAGACCGAGCAGGCGGCGGTCGGCGCCCCAGATGGCGCCATAGCGCGGACCATTGACGTTGACCACCGGCGGGCCTTCCTCGCCCAGCGTCTTCCAGACCACGCCGCCCCAGCCGGCCTTGAAGGCGCGCTCGACATTGTAGGCCTTGTCGGTCGGCGGCGCGGATGCCAGCCAGAACGGATTGGGGGACTTGATGCCGACGAAGTTGTTTCTGATATCAGCCATTGTTCATCCTCCCTTACGCAACCGCCGCGGACGATGCACGTCCGGCTGCGAATTGTCGATCAATCGATTCCGCCGCATCGCGACCGTTGGCGACCGCCGTAACGGTCAGGTCTTCGCCGCCGACAATGCAGTCGCCGCCAGCCCAGACGCCCTCGACAGAGGTTCGTCCTTCGGCATCAACGACGATGCGTCCTCCCTCCAGTTTCAGTGCGTCGAGACCGGTTGCGTCAAACTTCTGGCCGATCGCCTTGAAGATCTGATCGGCGGCTATCATGCCGACTTCGCCCGTAGACACCAGCTTGCCGTCCTTGATGGCGGTGTAGGCGACTTCGATGCCGGCCACCTTGCCGTCCTTGCCGATGATCGATTTCGGTGCCAGCCAATGGCGGATGGTCACACCCTTGGAGGCGGCCAGATCCTGCTCGAATTCCGAGGCGTTCATCTGGTCCTTGCCGCGACGATAGCATATCGTCACCTCTTCCGCACCCAACAGCTTCGACTGGATGGCCGCGTCGATTGCGGTCATGCCGCCACCGAGCACGACAACGCGCCGGCCGATGCTGACTTCGCCCTTGTTCGTGGCCTGGCGGAGGTCGGAAATAAAGTCGACGGCATCCTCGACGCCGTCGAGATCCTCGCCATCGACACCAAGCGAGTTGACGCTGCCCAGGCCGACGCCGAGGAACACGGCATCGAAATTGGCGGTCAGTTCGCCGAGTGTAAAGTCCCGGCCGAGCGCCTGGCCGATGCGGATCTCGATGCCGCCGATTTCCAGGATGTAATCGACTTCGCGCTGGGCGATGCTGTCGGTCGCCTTGTAGGCGGCGATGCCGTATTCATTGAGGCCGCCAGCCTTTTCGCGGGCATCGAAGACGATGACCTGGTGGCCTTTCATGGCGAGGCGGTGGGCGGCGGCGAGGCCGGCGGGACCAGCGCCAATCACGGCGACACGACGATGGGTCGGTTCGGCGCGGGTGTAGAATTGCTTGTTGGCAGCCATCGCCGCATCGGTGGCGTAGCGTTGCAGGCGGCCGATTTCCACCGGCTTTTCCTCGGCTGTGTTGCGCACGCAGGCCTGCTCGCACAACGTTTCGGTGGGACAGACCCGCGCGCACATGCCGCCGAGAATGTTCTGGTCGAAAATCGTCTTGGCGGCGCCGATCGGGTTTCCAGTCGATATCTGCCGGATGAACAGCGGGATATCAATGGAGGTGGGACAGGCCGTCATGCAGGGCGCGTCATAACAGAAATAGCAGCGGTCCGAGGCGACAAGCGCTTCATGCCGGCCGTAGGCCGGATGCAGGTCGGAAAAGTTAGCCTCGATTGACTGTGGGTCCAGTCTGCCTGGACGGATTCCGGGCGCAGGATTGGTCATTTTCTACATTCCCCTTTTGTTTATTTGAAGGGAGCGTAGCAAAGCTTTAAAAATTTATCAAACGGTAAAATTTTGAAGCGGCACTCGTCAAAATGGTTGCAGGATGACCAAAAGGACGATGGCCGCAACGAAGATCATCGTCACCAATGCCGAGTTGCGAAGAAATGCCGAAACAGGTTGCGCCGGAATCTGCTGCATCTTCCTGAAGGCAGCCGCTTGTGCGCCGTGGATTCCGCTCAGAAGAAACACAAGCGCCATCTTGGCCATCAGCCACGGGGCGGCGAAGTAGCTCGCGAGATAGGCGAGCGTCAGCCCCAGAACCCAGACCAGCAACAAGGCAAATCCGATGATCGGTCCGTTCCAGAAGCGGGCGGCTGAAATGACCGCATCCAACTGCTGCACGCCGGGCCTGAGATAGCGCAGCAGGAAGCCGTTGAGGATCATGCCGCCGATGAAGATGAAAACCGCCACCAGATGAGCGGCCTTGAGCCAAAAGAAGTAATCCATGTGCGTTCTCCGGTTGTGATGGCAGCCCCGCCATCGGAAGAAAGGTAGCGTAAAATGGGGTTTGCGTGAACGGCATCGCCGTCAGCAACTGGTGCCGCTGGAGGTGTAGCGTGGTGTGGATGCGCCCGAACGCGTATCGCAGTCGCGACATATTAGAAGCGTGAAATAATTTGCCAAAACGCCCTTTTTGCCAGCCTGGCTCCAGCCCCGGCCCGCATATTCCCGCCCATTAACGTAAATTAACCAGTCTTAATAAATCGTTTACTGCGCGATTTCCCACTGGAACACAAGGAGTCCAGCATGGCCAAATCCGGTCTGATCAAAACCGTCTCCAACATCTCCGCAATCTCCGGGACAAACTACGGGGACATCATTACCGTCACATCGAGGGTCAATGGCGGCCAACTGGATCTGAAGAACGGCTATGACATTCTGCGGCTTGGCAACTTCAACAACAAGGTGACGATTTCCAACATTGAGTCTCTGGTCTCCCAAGGTGGCAACGACCAGGTCACGCTGGTGACCGCGATTACTTCTGGCAACATCCATCTGGGTGGCGGCAACGATATCCTGACGTTTTCCGAACGTGGCGGTACGACGACGATTTCAAACATCGAGACCGTGATTGGCGGCGAGTCCTCCGAAACGATTACCCTGTCGGGGCGAGCCAACAATGTCTTCATCGATCTCCGTGAAGGCAGTGACAGGCTTACGCTCGGCGCGTTCCAGAACAACCTGACCGTCGCCGGTATCGAGATCATCAATGGTGGCAAATCGTCGGATATCGTGACCGTCGCTGGCGAATATCGCGGCATCATCGACCTCAAGGAGGGAAAGGACAGTCTGATATTCGGCGACGAGGGCGCGAAGGCGACAGTTTCGAATGTCGAGACCATCACCTCGGGAAGCGGCGAGGACACTGTCATATTGCACACCGCCGCCAGTAAGGCGGTGATCGATCTCGGAGCCGGAGACGACCGGCTGGATCTTGGAGCCGGCATCAACAGCGTCGCAGTTTCCAACGTAGAGACAATTTACGGAGCGTCCCAAAGCGACACGGTCACGCTGAAGACAGGGATCGACGGCGGGTTCGTCAACCTCAGAGCCGGACTGGACTCGTTGACGCTTGCAAATTTCGACAACAGCCTCTCCGTCGATAGCATCGAGACGATCGTTGGCAACTCGAAGAATGACATTGTGGTTTTCAATGCGCTGGCTACCGGCGTGTCGATCGATCTCAAGGATGGCATCGACACGATCTACTTCTCCGATTTCGGTGGCACGATCACCGTCAGCAATGTCGAGTCGATCTTCGGGGGGGCGAAATCGGACGTCGTTACATTCCTGACAGCTTACTCGGGCGGGATCATCAATCTTGGCGAGGGCGGCGACAAGCTCGCGCTCGGCAAGTTCGACAACACGTTGACTGTCGCGAATATCGAGACGGTCGTTGGCAATATCTCCAGCGATATCATCACACTTGACACGACGATCAGCGGCGGCACGATCAGCCTCGGCGCCGGCAACGATATGCTGACGCTCGCTGACGGCGATAACTCGCTGACTGTCGAGGCCACAGAAACCGTCAATGGCGGCAGCGGCGACGACTATGTCGCGCTGAAGATCCTGGCGGCAAAGTCCACGGTCGATCTTGGGGACGGCAACGACACATTGGCCCTGCAAGGCTCTGGCGCGAGCACTGTGACAGTTGTGAATGTCGAGTCGATTTTGGGCAGTTCGGGCGCCGACACGATCTATCTCAGCGCTCCCAGTAACGGGACTTACATCGACCTCAAGGCAGGCAACGACACGCTCTACCTTGCAAACGGCGGTAACTCCATCTCGGTCGCCGGTGTCGAGACCATTATTGGTGCGGGTGGCGACGATTTCGTCTCGTTCGAAAGGGCGGCGGTCTCTGCGGTGATCGACCTGAAGGGTGGCAATGATACACTCCAGCTCTCCAGTAATGGCGGGACGATCACCGTCAGGAATGTCGAAACCGTTCTTGGTGACACAGGTGTCGATGTCGTGTCGATCGGCAATACGGCTGAAGGGGTCTATATCGATCTGGGCGACGGCAATGACACACTCAAGCTCGACAACTATGCCAATTTCGTCTCGGTGCAGAATGTCGAATCCATCATCGGCGGCACCGGCGCGGACCATATCACGCTGATCGGTGCCTATGAGAGCGGCTTTGTCGATCTAGGCCGCGGCACGGACACACTGATCCTCAGCGATGAGGGTGCAACGTTGACGGTCTTGGGCGTGGATATCGTCAACGGCGGCGAAGCAGACGATGAACTCACGCTCTCGGGCGCATATGCCACGGGTTATTTCGATCTTGGCGGTGGAAATGACACGATCAAACTTGGAGATACCGGGTTCACATTCACCGTCGCCAACGTCGAGACGGTTGTCGGCGGGCTCAGCAATGACGTCGTGACGATTGCGAACGGCGAGGGCGGTACCTTCAATCTTGGCGAAGGTATGGACAAGCTCACGCTTGCCAGTAGCGGCAGCACGGTAACCGTATCCGGCATCGAAACTGTCATCGGCAGGGACGGCAATGATACCGTCACCGTGACCGACGCGATGACGGGCGGGTCGATCAATTTGGGCGGGGGCTTCGATACACTTTACATCGAGGCCGAGGGGTCAACATTGACAATCGAGGCGATCGAATCTGTGATCGGTAGCAATGGCAGCGATCTCATCACGGTTACAAAAGGCTATACCGGCGGCCTTATTGACCTCGGATATGGCTACGACAGCATCACCTTCAGCAACAACGGCAGCACGGTAACGCTTGCGAACGTCGAAAGCGTAGTGGGTGGTTCGCTCAGTGACCTCGTGACGATCGAAGGACCCTTCGAGGGAGGCTATTTCAATCTCAGCGGCGGCAATGACATGCTCGATTTTTCGGCGGTCGCCACCACGGTGACCATCGTCAAGGTCGAGACGGTGATCGGTTCGGCAGGCGACGATTACGTCACCATCGAACAGTCGTTGGCCGGCGCGACGATCAACCTCGGCGATGGGCATGACACGGTAGATTGGTCAGCATCCACAGCAGGCGTGACGGCGGCTTTATCGGACGTCGAGATGATCCTCGGTGGTTCGAACAACGATTCAATCGTTATCGGGACAGCATTCGTCGACGGCTATATTGATCTCGGAGAGGGCTATGACAAGCTCACGCTGGCGAACTTCGTCAACACCGTAACCGTTGCCGGCGCCGAAACGATTATCGGCGGCACCCAGCATGATCATATACTGCTCGCAGGTGCGGAAAAATATGTCGGCCTGATTTCGCTGGGGGGAGGCAACGATATGCTTCAGCTCAGCGACTATGGCAGCTCGATCACCATCAAGGACGTCGAGACCGTCATTGGCGGTGCGGGATCAGACTGGCTCAAGGTCGACAGCCAGGCCTCTGGACTGATCTTCGATCTGGGCGAAGGCGACGACCGCGTCGGGCTCGGAAACTTCACAAACCTGGTCACGGTGAGCAACACCGAAACGGTGGTCGGTGGCACCGGGTCGGATACCGTGGTGGTGCTGACTCCGATGAGCGAAGGCCTGATCAACCTCGGTACTGGACTGGACAAGGTGACTTTCATGGAAAGTGCAGTGGTCACGGTACAAGGTGTCGAGACGGTGATCGGCTCGTCGTCGGAAGACGACATCACCTATCTCGGCAGCATCTCCAACGCTTTCATCGATCTCCTCGGCGGCGAGGATCATTTGCGCCTTTCCTCTGCCTCGACGGTCTCTGTGGCAAATGTCGAGAACGTTCATGGAAGTGCATTTGCCGATACGATTTACCTGACAGGCAATCGCAGCGCCTATGTTGAACTCAATGCTGGGTCGAATCGTCTCTATATGGGTGAGGCCGCCGATCGTGTTATTGCCGGAACGGGTTCAGACGCATTCATATTCACCAAGACCAACCAGTCGACAGCCAGCGCCACCGATGTCATTACGGGATTTGCCATAGACAAGGATGTGCTGGAGTTTCATGGCCTTCTGAATGGGCAGTTCCAGTGGCTAGGAACAACGGCGGCCTTCAGCGGTCAAGGCAATTCCCAAGCCTATTATTCGAGGTCTGGCTCCACCCATACGCTCTACATCGACACGGACGGAAACGGCCAGGCCGATATGGTGCTCAAACTCGACGGCATGGGATTGACGACGCTGTCGGCCAACGATTTCGACTGGATGTGATCGTCGGTGCTATAGCTGCGGCGCCAACTGGCGGTGCCGCTCCTTCTCGCGGAACTGCCGTGGCGTTTCACCGGCCTCGCGTGAAAAATAGCGAGTGAAATAGGCGGGATCGGCAAATCCGAGGGTATAGGCGATCTCCTGCGCCGTCATGCTGGTGAAGACAAGATCGCGTTTGGCCTGCGAAACGATCTTGTCGCTCAGCAATTCGTTCATCGTGCGCCCTGTCTGGGCCTTGGTGATCCTGTTGAGGTGGGTGACCGATACGCTCAGTTCGCGAGCATAGAATTCGACCGGCAGATGCTCGCGAAAATGCTTGCCAATGAGGGTATTGAGTCGGCCAATGCGGGCGAGATCGCGGCTGGCTGAAGCGTCTTCGCCCATGTCGGCTATTTCGAAGCCTGCCGCCAACGTCAGTGCTATCTGTAGATAGACCTCGATCAGCCCATCGCGCGCACCAAAACCCGTCGCCAACTCGCCCTGAATACGATCGAGCGTGTCAATGAGGTATCGCGCGTCGGCATCCTGTTGGTCCAGGTCCAGCAGCCTTGATCTGGCGATGAAGGCGCGCAGGCGCACGGTACGTTGCGCATAGATCGGAAGCCGGCTGGTCAAGGTCGTGATAATCTGACCATCGATGTCGCGCGAAAACCTGAAGCCGTGGGTAACCTTCTCCGGTATGAAAGCGATCGATCCCGCATTTAGCCTATGGATATTGCTGTCGATGCAGGCGTCGCCAGTTCCACTGCGAATCTGCAGGATCTGAAAAAAATTCTCATGCCGATGCTGCTTGATCTCCCAGTTGAATCGGCTGCTGCGTTCGGAAATAGATTCAGTGTGAATCCAGAAATCCGGCACGGCTTCGCTCGCCTCACCGTAAAGGCCGTAGGTCGGGACGTTGGTCTTCATGCCTCCTCCTGGCAACCGAAACGCTAGACGCTCCTCAACGCCTGTGTTCGGAAAATGCAATTCTCTGGCCGAAAACTGCATTCTGCGAGTGTGACCGGCGAATTATCATTTGGCAAGGGTTGAGGAGCTCGGGAATTGCGATTTCCAGTACAAGTGGAGGAAAAGTCATGCGAACTCAGGTAGCGATCATCGGGTCCGGACCTTCAGGCCTTCTGCTCGGGGCGCTTTTGACAGACGCAGGCATAGACAACGTCATTCTCGAACGAGTCGATCGGGCCTACATTCTCAAACGTATCCGTGCCGGCGTGCTGGAGACCGGCACTGCGGAATTGCTCGACCAAGCTGGGGCCGGCGCGCGCATGCATGCGGAAGGACTGGTCCACGATGGCATCAGCTTGGCTTTCGATGGCAGATTGCATCGCATAGACCTCAAGGTACTGAGCGGCAAGCATGTCATCGTCTATGGTCAGACCGAGCTCACCCGCGATCTCATGGACCATCGCGAGGAACGGGGCGGCAAGACGATCTACGATGCACAAAACGTCACCCCGCATGATTTTGGCACTGTCGGTGCCTTCGTGACCTATGAGAAGGACGGCATCACCCATCGCATCGATTGCGATTTCATTGCCGGATGCGACGGCTTCCACGGCGCTTCGCGCAAGGCGGTCGAAGACATGGGGCTCTCACACTTCGAGAAAGTCTACCCGTTCGGTTGGCTCGGCGTGCTTGCCGACGTGGCGCCTGTCCATCACGAATTGATCTACGCCAACCACGCCAGAGGCTTTGCGCTCTGCTCGCAGAGATCAGCGACGCGAAGCCGTTATTACGTGCAGGTTCCACTGGAGGACACCGTCGAGCAATGGTCCGACGATACATTTTGGGACGAGTTGCGGCGGCGTTTGCCGCGAGAAACTGCCGAAGCGCTGAAAACCGCGCCCTCGATCGAGAAATCGATCGCACCATTGCGTTCCTATGTCGCCGAACCCCTGCGCTTCGGCAAGCTTTTTCTGGTCGGCGATGCCGGTCATATCGTGCCTCCAACAGGTGCCAAAGGTCTAAATCTTGCTGCCTCCGATGTGCATTACCTGTTCGAGGGGCTGTGGGACCATTACCTCGAAAAGTCGATGGCGGGCATTGACGCCTACTCGGCGCGCGCCTTGTCCCGCATCTGGAAAGCCGAGCGTTTTTCCTGGTCGATGACGTCCCTGCTGCATCGGTTCCCGGCCCATGGAGAGTTTGATCGGAAAGTGCAGGAAGCCGAACTCGACTATCTCTCGCATTCGCTCGCGGCGCAAACCTCGGTTGCGGAAAATTATGTGGGGCTTGCCTATTGAGGCTACTCCCTATGGCTGCAGTCTGGGTGCGCCTCTCGTCATTTTAAAATTGACTACAATTATCAAGTTTAATCTTTACTATGATAGTCAACTTATATATCTGTCATTCCAAGGGGCCGCGCCAGTGGCCCGGTTCGCAACCGGAATTGGGATGATGGCCAAAAAATCGCACAAGAACAGGCAGAGTAACGTTCGGTCGGAAAATGTCGATCCGGCAGAGAAGGGCAGCGAGGGCCTGCGAGGTCGCGCGATCCTCTATGTGGGCGGCCGCGACTGCCAGGTTGCCCATCTTCGCCAGATTGCCGAGAACTTCGGTGCGGAGCTAATTCACCACGACGGCGGGTTGCGTGAAGCGGTATCGCGCATCGATACGGTACTTCCGTCCGTTGAGTGCGTCTTCTGCCCGATCGACTGTATCAGCCATGATGCATGCCTGCGGGTGAAGACCGGCTGCAAGAAAACCGGCACCTCTTTCGTGCCGTTGCGTAACGGGTCGAAATCCAGTTTCGAGCGGGCGATGAACGAACTCCATGAAAAGGCCCTCCGGCAATGAGCAATGCGCCCGACAATTTCATGATGATCGGACTGCACAAGCTTGCAGCCGAACGCGGCGGCGGCTTGATCCCTGAACTGCTCGCGCTTTACCAGGACCGGCAGCAAGAGCCGATGTCCCAGCGCAATGCACCGGCTTCAGATCCGTCGACAAAGTGCGCAGGCAATGACAATGTAATCGCTTTCCGCCCCTATTTATTGGCAAAACGGAGACGCTGAGGGAGATTAAGGATGTTCATCGCGATGAACCGGTTCAAGGTCGCAACAGGCTATGAACTCGAATTCGAGGATGTCTGGAAAAACAGGGATTCGGCCCTTGATGGGGTTCCCGGGTTTGTCGAGTTCAAATTGCTGCGTGGCAAGACCATGCCGGAGGAGGGATACACGTTGTTTTCCTCGCATGCGATCTGGTCGTCAGAGGCAGATTTTATTGCCTGGACCAAATCTGAAAACTCCGACAGGCCCACAAGAGCGCGTCCGACAAACGGCATCTCTACAAGGGGCCGCCGGTTTTCGAGGGATTCAATGTGGTGGAGGGCGCCTGATGCGCACGCACCCCCTCAGCGATGACGACCGCGTCGAGGTTCTGCCGATGCTCCCCTCGCTCTCGATCGCGGAGAGCCGGGATTTCTACCGCGATTTCCTTGGCTTTGACGAAATCGTCTACGAGGACAGGGACTATCTCATCCTGCGGCGCGACTTTCTCGATAGCCCGTTGGAAGTGCACTTCTGGCTGACGGACGAACGTCATTTGTGCGAGAATTCCGGTATCTATATCAGGGGCGGAGGCATCGACGCGCTGCACGCCGAATTCACCAAACGCGAGACTCCCAAGCTGACGCCGATGACAGTCCGCCCGTGGAACATGGAAGAGTTCTATGTCTGGGATCCGCACGGCAACATTTTGAAATTTGGGCGAATTCCGGGGAAATAGATCCTTGCTATCTAGCCTCTTTATCGGGCGTTTTTCTACGCCTGCTTCCGGAAAAGCGCGCCGGCCGCGACCGCTACCCAGCCCAATATCATCATCGTGCCGCCAGTGGGTGCCGACATCGGGAAGAGCCCATAACCGTATTTGTTGCGGAACAGCAGGTCTCCCGCAAACAGGATGCAGCCGAAGCTGATCAGCACGCTTGCGATGACGGCGGTCCGGATTTTCTCGTAGCCGAACGAGAGAGCGAGCAGGGCAGGTGCCTGCGCTATGCAGGCCGCTGCCGCAGCGCCGATCAGCCGCGGATCCTCGCCATGTGCGGCCATGGCGGAGAAGGCTACGCCGAGCGCGCCAATGATACCGGCGAAAAAGAGCGTCAGTCGCGGGAAAAATCCAGGGTTCATCCGGTAATGCCCTCGTCCTTGTTCTGCATGTGGTGGGCGAGCTTTTCGATCGGCGCCCAGATGATCTCGCGAAGCTTTGGGTGTTCGATCGTCTCGCCCATCGCCTGCCTGAAGCAGAGGATCCAGCCGTCGCGTTCCTCGGCCCCGATGGGCGCGACGAAATGCCGGGAGCGAAGGCGTGGATGGCCATATTTCTCGACATAAACAGGTGGGCCGCCGAGATATCCGGTCAGGTACTCATAGAGCTTCTGTTCGGCATTGGCGAGGCTCGGCGGATGTACTGCGCGGCAGGCACTTGCTTCTGGCAACGTGTCCATCAGCTCGTAGAACCGGCGGACGAGCTTGCGGATCGTAGCATCGCCGCCGATCGCCTCGTAAAGTGTGATTGTTTCTTCGCTCATGCCCCCCATATGGCGCGTGACGTTCAGCCGGTCAATGTGGCAAAGCGTGCCTGTCTATCCGTGCAGGCCGACAAATGCCGCGCGCAACGGCGCTGAACGGAAAATCCCGATGCTCCGCGTCCGAACAAAGTTCGCTACGATGGAAACCAGCGCTCGGCGGGCGTGTTTTCAAAGCGCTTTCGTATCCTGAACGATGGTCTTTGATGCAAGCAAGTTGAGATGGAAGGAAAATGTGGGCTTGCCAGAAGCAGGCAGAGCTACTATTTTACCCGGCATTGAAAGCGCTTTCAAATTGTGAGATCCGTAGTCAGGAGCAAGCGATGGCCATCCGTACAGTCGTCTGGGGTGAGAATATTCATGAACGTATCAACAAGGCCGTTGCAGAGCTCTATCCCGACGGCATGCATCAGACGATTGCGAATGCACTGAACGCCGATGGTGCGATTGCCGCCACCACAGCGACGATGCAGGAACCCGAACACGGGCTGAGCCAAGAGCGGCTGGACAATACCGACGTCCTCGTCTGGTGGGGGCACCGCGACCATGGCGGTGTCGATGACGTGATTGTCGAACGCGTCGCCAAGCGGGTGTACGAGGGCATGGGGCTGATCGTGCTGCATTCCGGCCATTTCTCCAAGATCTTCAAGCGGCTGATGGGTACCCCCTGCGCGCTGAAATGGCGTGAAGCGGGCGAGCGTGAACGCGTCTGGGTCGTCAATCCGGGACATCCGATTGCTGCTGGACTCGGGGAACATTTCGTCATCGAGAACGAGGAAATGTATGGCGAGCACTTTTCAGTGCCGGAGCCGCTGGAAACCGTGTTCATTTCCTGGTTCCAGGGCGGAGAGGTGTTCCGGTCCGGCATGACGTGGCGTCGTGGCGCCGGCAATGTGTTCTACTTCCGTCCTGGTCACGAGACCTATCCGACTTTCCATCAGCCGGAAGTGCAGACGGTCCTGCAAAACGCGGTCAAATGGGCACACAACCCGATACCCCCGATCAAGGCGGTGCTCGAGGCGCCGAACGTGCCGGTCGAGGTGGCGCTGGAGCCGATCGTCGAACGTGGCGCCAAGCTGCACGAAGCAGGCGAAGACGGATATAAGTGAGAGGAAATTGCCGATGCGTCTCCTGATTCTCGGAACCGGCGGCATGGCCAACACCCATGCCGAGAATTTCGCCAAGATCGATGGCGTCGAAATGGTCGGCGCGGTCGATGTCGATCCAGCTCGCGTTTCGGCCTTTGCGGAAAAACACAAGATCGCCAACACCTTCGGTTCGCTTGATGAGGCGATCGCCTGGGGCAAGTTCGAAGCGGTGGCCAATGTGACGCCGGATCGCGCCCATCACCCTACCACGATGCAACTCGTCAAGGCCGGCAAGCATCAGTTCTGCGAAAAGCCGCTGGCGGAAAACCATGCGCTCGCCAGTGAAATGGCCGATGCGGCGGAAGCTGCCGGATTGATCAACATGGTCAACCTGACCTATCGTAATGTCGCACCGCTACAGAAGGCGCGGGACATGGTGCTGGCGGGCGAAATCGGCTCGGTCAAGCATGTAGAGGCATCCTACCTGCAGAGCTGGCTAATTTCGAAGCAATGGGGAGACTGGCGGACAGAAAGCCAGTGGCTGTGGCGTCTATCAACAGCCCATGGTTCCAATGGCGTGCTCGGCGATATCGGCATCCATATTCTCGATTTCGCCTCTTATGGAGCGGGCCTCGAGATCGACCACATATTCGGCCGCCTCAAGACCTTCGACAAAGCCGAAGGCGGCAAGATCGGCGACTATTCGCTCGATGCCAATGACAGCTTCACCATGTCTGTCGATTTTTCCAACGGCGCGCTCGGCGTCATCCACGCCACGCGCTGGGCGGCGGGCCATTTCAACGACCTGAAGCTGAGGATCTATGGAGACAAAGGCGGCATCGAGGTGCTGCATACGCTCAAGGGCTCATGGCTCAAGGCCTGCACTGGCGCGCATGCCGAACTGGCGGAATGGCAGGAAATCGATGCAGGCAAGGTGCCGACCAACTACGAGCGTTTCGCCGCGGCGGTGAAAACGGGCCGGAATGGTGAACCCGATTTCCGTCATGCGGCCAATCTGCAGAAGGCGCTGGACCTCGCTTTCGTCACCGAGAAGCAACGGCGCGAGGCCGCGCTCTGACACAAGTGCCGGCACTCTCCTGCCACGAGACGCGAGAGTGCCGACATTTACCCATCAACATAAAATGTGTCGCCCGCGGCCCGGGCGACTTGAATGTGTGCTGGTCCTGGGCTATGAGACCTCACCGGCAGGCGGAACTGATCCGCCCGAAGCACCCGTAGCTCAGCTGGATAGAGTGTTGGATTCCGATTCCAAAGGTCACAGGTTCGAATCCTGTCGGGTGCGCCATTTATTTCTCTGCCAAACATTTGATATTGCACTATTTTTCTGCGTTTTCTACGCAGATTAAGTTGATTTTGCTACGGTTCTTGCTACGGTATTTGCAATTGGCGGCACTTGATTGCATCGCGGTTGGTCCGCTATCTTCCTTGCATGGCAATCGTTTTACGCAACAAGAAATTTCACCTGCGCCGCGAAGTTCCGGTTCGCTTTTCTTCAATCGAAGATCGCAAAATCATCTGGCTCAGTCTCCATACTGGCGATGAGGAAGATGCGAAGCTGAAAGCGACGGTCGCGTGGCGGCAACTGCTTGACGGATGGCAGGCGCGCCTGGACGGCGACATGGAAGATGCGGAACTCCGCTTTGCCGCCGCCAGACAGATCGCCGTGCGCCGCGGGTTTTCCTACCTGCCAGCAGTGGACGTCGCCCAACTCCCACTTGCCGAGCGTTTGCAACGGGTCTCGAAAATCCCCCTTCGCCGCGACAGCCCCGATCGCATTGAAGCGGTGGCCCTGCTCGGAGCCGTAAAAGAGCCCGGCGTGACGATTGAGAAGGCCCTCGAGGTTTTCTGGGAACATGAAGCCGACAAGGAAATCGGCAAGAGCGCCGACCAGATTCGGCGCTGGCGGAACCCAAAGATCAAAGCCATAAAGAACTTGGTTGCCCAGATTGGCAACAAGGAGCTCGCGTCGATCGCAAGGGCCGATATGCTGAAGTTCCGCGACTGGTGGCGGGACGAGATGCGATCAGAGGGTCTGGTGGCAAACTCGGCAAACAAAGATCTGATTCACATGGCCCATGTCATTCGGACGGCAAACGAGCGCTTGTCGCTCGGACTTGATGATCAATTGCGGAAGGCTCAGTGCCATGCCGACCTTAATCCAACCCTCACGGTCGATATTTACGAAGTAGTTTGAGAAGAGGGTTGGCTGATAGTTAAGCTGCAGAAGGCGGGGCACCGCCCTCCGCCCATCCTCCCAGATGTGCCAGTATTTCGGCGACTTGCCAGTGTGTTAGCCATATGCCATGTCCGTCTGGCATTTGGAGTATAAAATGACGAAGGTTACCGTTACCGGAAATTCCGGTTTTGACATGCGCGACATCGACTTTAGCACCATGTTTTACGGGTATCGTTTCGTCCAGACTGGAAGTGTGTTTCGGATCACCTACTCCAATGGATGGGCCGACGAGTTTCGCGGGTCCGGGTTTCGGTATGCCAATGACGGCACGCCAACTGACGGAACCGTCAAGAGCTATGCGATTTTCAGCCATAGTAGCAGGCTTGCCGTGGTCGATGGGCTCAACGTTTCGGTCACAAAGATCGTCGATGCAGCAGAAACATTCTCGACTGCCGACGATTTTCGCCTGATCAAAAACGCGATGTCAGGCAAGGATCTCCTCGTTGGCGGACAGGGCGACGATGTTGCCTTTAGTTATGGCGGCAACGATCGGCTGTTGGGAAAGGGCGGAAATGACATTCTCAAGGGCGGTGACGGTAATGACACGCTGACTGGCGGTGCAGGCCGCGATATCGTGAGCGGCGAAAAAGGCGCGGATACATTTGTGTTCACGCGCACCAGTGAAAGCAATACCTTCAACCGCGACAAGATTACCGACTTTTCTCAGCAGCAGAATGATACGATCGATCTCTCGGCGATCGACGCAAACGAGTCTGCTCGCGGAAATCAAGCGTTCAAGTTCATCGGTGCCAGCGAGTTTCATGGCAAGGCCGGCGAACTGCGGTTCGAAAAGCAGGGCGGCCTTACGATCGTCCAGGGCGACACGGATGAGGCCGCGCGCGAGGCTTTTATCGCGGCGAGCCTAGCAGCTTCAATTAACATAAGGGGCGCGGATACCTTGAGATCTCCTTAGTGCACTGCCTGTGGCAAGCGTTCTCCCAGGAGCCTGAAATTGGTCTCGGTGCTCAGCGTTTCGGTGAGCGATTAGTCTTTTGATCCTTCACCAACATTGCAACTGCGGTAATTATTTCGCCTTCACCCCATCCGGCGGCCTTTCCCGCTTCAAACAAGTGCGATTTGATTTCGTCTGTCGTAAGTTGGGGAACCGCTCCATGCGCCGTCAGTTTTTGAAACTCGGGCGCTACTGCATCGCGACAATCCACGATGCGTCGCCTGTATTGGCCGGATTTCTTGGGTGGGCAGATTTCCATACGGTGGAAATGCGGCAGCGTTAAATTAGTTGCGGCTACTTCTGCTGGCTACGAATTTACGCACTAAGATTAGGCGTCTTGCGCTAGGTGCCGTTTCGGATCCTTGTCAATTTTAAGTGAGCGGACAACGGAGCAGACAGGGCTTAACATCGTCGGGGTTTTGGCGCCACGGCTAACGTCAGTAGGCGCAACCGAGCAACCATCCTGTGAATGGAGGCTATTGTGAAACACCAGACATTTGAACAATTGCAGTCCATTGGCGCGACTGGAGATTTTCTTCGTTCCTCCTTGCCGCGTACCGATCGGCTGGCGCGTTGGGCGGAACTTCTGGAACAAGTCTCGCATCATCAGCTCTCGACACTGCGTGAAACAGAGTACGAACCAAAAGCGTGGCGCGCTGCAATGCGCGCTGACGGCACCCCAATTTCGGTAGCGTTCAAAGATCCGGTCCTTCGAGCCGCCGGCTTGCATGGCGATACTTATGATGATGCGACACGATTCTTCGAAATCAACGATGAGCAACTGCATCGGATTGTGTGCTTTTGCCATTTCGGCAACACCGTAAGTGGCGCCGATGCAGCGCGCCGCGTTCGCGAGATCTTAAGCGGGCGAACCAGCCTCTTTGCGCGGTTGCGCGCGCTTTTCACGGGTTGATAGCTAATCTTGCGCCTGCGCATTGACGTCAGGAGGAGCCGGCCCGCTGGTCGGCTCGCCGTTTTGAAAATGAAGAGCCCGGCAGGCCTTCAGTCCGCAGTGGTCCGCTTTTCCTTTTGACTGATGCCGTCAGTCCGTTCCCGGCTGCCAGGGTGTAAGTTATTGCCTTGAATGGTCGAGTGGGACGACGTGCTTGGAATGCTCGCCGGCCTAGGTAATCGATCCAGACCCATTTCTGCCGTGTTCCGGATATCCGGGGTGTTGGGAGAAAGGAACAGAACGTTTGCATCGCAGTTTAACCGGCATGGTTCAGTTAGTTTCCGAAATGGATAAGATGTACTCAAGGAGTAGCGCATTGTTGGGCGGCTCCGAGCTTGTTTATTGGTCTTCACTTGAGGGTGGCGTGAGCCGCAGGCTCGGTAAACGGGGTTTTCTCTATTACGCCGCCGACGGCCGCCGCATCACGGATCCAGCCGAACTTAAGCGTTTTGCGGCCTTGGCCGTTCCGCCAGCCTACTCGGATGTCGTGATTTCGTCGAACCCGAACTCGCATTTACAGGCGGTCGGGGTCGATGCTCGTGGCAGGAAGCAGTATCGGTACCATCCCGATTGGTCATCAGAGCGCGGACGAGCGAAATTCGAGAAGCTCGTGCAGTTCGCGGAGAGACTTCCTGAGATACGGGAGCGGGTAGACAACGATCTGAGGTCCAGAATGCCGACTTATGAAAAGGCGATAGCGACCGTCGTGCATCTTCTCGACAACCTATATATCCGCGTGGGCAATTCCACGTATGCAGCCGCCAATGGGTCGTTCGGTCTGACGACGCTGCGAAACAGGCATTTGAAGATCGAAGGTTCAGTGATGCATTTCCGCTTCAAGGGGAAATCCGGCAAAGAGTGGCGGGTGTCACATACTGACCGGAGGCTGGCAGGCGCGATCAAGCGAATCCAAGAGCTGCCTGGTCAGAACCTCTTCCAGTATCTGGATGAGGATGGCGCTCATCATCAGATCAAGTCGCAGGATGTCAACGAGTATATCCGGACTGCGTCCGGTAGAGACTTCACTTCTCGACAGTTCCGCACTTGGGGCGCGACATGCATGGCGGCCTTCTCGCTTGCGGAGATCGAAGCCGCGACGAGCAAACGGGATCGTGCGCGGCAAATCAATGCCGTAGTAGACGCCGTGGCGGCGAAGCTCGTCAATACCCGGTCTGTGTGTCGGTCTTCCTACATTCATCCCAAAGTCTTTGAGGAATTCGAAGCGGGACGGCTCCCGGCGTTGATTCGGATGGGAAAAACAAGAAGCACCCGCCTGCTCGATTGGATGAACGAGGATGAAATTTGCGTGCTGCGTTGGCTGGAGGTGGTTGCGAATTGAGGTCAGATGAACTGCCGTTGGGGTCGGTTATACCCATCGATGATCACTGCCATTGTCGCTGATTGTGCTCGTCGCTGGTGCTAAGACAGTCTCGGCATTCTGAGGCTGGCCCTTTCTCGCATAGCAAATATTGAGCGATCGGCTTTGTCAGCCTTCACGTCATCGACTCCCTCCTGCAATCCGGCTCCTAGGCGTGAATGATCGCCTCGGCTTCGGCTTCGCTCAGTTCATATTTGTTCCCAGCTTTCCGCCAAATCCTCAGCATGCGTCGATAGCTTGATAGTGTACTTATGCTGTGCGAATTCCTGTTGGGAGCCGATTCCGGGTAGAGCCTGCATCGATCAATGAGGTATTGGGCGAACGCAAAATGCGGATCGTTGTTGGCATCGAAGCCCTCGAACTTGGATGCCTTCTCATTGGATGGCGTCCATCCATTTTGCTTTGCGCTTCCCAGCGCGCGAAACATCTCCAGGACGTCGTAGACCTCCTTTTGCATTTCAGCGGAGGCCTCCTCATCACTGAACATATGAAACAATTCGGAATACCGGGAGGTGTCCCCCGAGGCCAAAATCTCTTGTTGTGCTTGCAATTCGGCTACGTTGCCCGGATTATGTGTCTTGAGAAGTTCCAGCTGGTTCCACAAAATCAGGCGTGTCGGGCGGTCCATTGTCTCGCTCCTTGCAATCGTGTCGAATTCAGTCTCAGCACGAAAAGAATCTGCCGGGAAAAGCAAGAGCGGCTGGGAAGCCGCCCTCACTCGACGTTTGGGTCGCTTTGCTACTGGATAGGCTTATAATCCGGCTGGGCTTTCAGCGCATCTTTGTTGGCATCGATGTAGACCCGGAAATCATCGCCTTCCTTGTTTCGCACAATAGTGAGCTCATCGGGGGTCACCGCAATTTCATGCTCGCCAATGCCGAGGAAGCCGCCGATATCGAGCACCACCAACTGCACCTGCCCATTGTCGGCCATGACCAGACGATTGATTTCGCCAACGTCCTCGTCCTTAGCGCCATATACGCGTGCGCCGGTTAGCTTGTCGGCAGTCACTTCCGTCATTTGGGCTGTCTGATAACCCTCACGCATCACGTCTGGCCGAATAAGCTTCGTGCGGTTTTCATCGATTGTGGCCTGCACCCCGCTATCGGGGATAGTGGCGGCCGTGGTGTTGGGATCAGTTGGCAAGACATAGGCGGGGGCATTATCGAGTGCATCCTTGGTCGCGTTCACGACGAGGAAGTAGCTTTCCGGTGAGTCGCCATCTTTGATGAACTTCACATCGCGTATAGACACCGCTACGTCTTTTTCGCCCATGCCAAGGAAGCCGCCGACTCCGATGACCGCTGCCCGAATGGACTGGTCACTTCCCAACACGACATCGTTAATCTCGCCGATATTTGCCCAGTTTTTGTCGGGGTCGTTGAGGGGCATGTTCAGATCAACCGGAGTTTCGGCCGCGTATACGGTTTGCCCAATCAACTGAGATGCGCGTATATCGGTCGCGCTATACTGGTAAGTGGTGAGGGGGGCGACTGAGGCGCCGTAAGCTGCACCACCTGCCAGCAGGATGGAAATGGCTGTCGTCGCGATCAGTTTTTTCATTGTCTCAATCCTTCCATACAATCTTATGCTCCGGCCTCTGGGCCGGTGAAGGATAAGCGCATCAATCCGCGATTTGTTCCCGACGTCCGTTGTCAAAGTCGCTTGGTTGCGGTCGGCTTCCTTGTCGCGGGTGGGCTCAAGGTGCCGTAAAAGGTGGCTGGCGGGTGGCGGAAATGACGGCGGGGGAACGAGGAGCCGCCGCGGAACCGATGGGGATCGGAGCCCTCGAGTTCGCTGGATGAACCTTCTTACAGTTAAGCGATTTCGAGTTGCGGCTACGGTCAGCAGAAGCCTGACGTTGCAGGCATGCATCAAACCTAGTAAAGCCCGGTCCGGGTTTCTCACAAATGTCGTTTGGGATCTATGTCGTCGGCGACAAGAACACGATCAATATTGGCGCAAAGTCGAGCATTACCGCCGGGGCAGGCGTCTATGCGGCTGAGGCGAATGGCGTCAAGGTGAGCAATCGCGGTGACATTGCGAGCACGAATGTCGGAATAGCCGTCGGGGAAAGAGGCACGGTCGTCAACTCTGGCGAGATCATGAGCTTCGCCGGTGTGGGTGCTGGTGCCGACAGCACTGTCACGAACATGGCTGGCGGTCGCATCATCGGTGGCGCGGGTGGAGCTGTCTCATTTGCTGGAGTTGGCAGCAACCGGCTTGTCAATGATGGTTTCATCGCCGCGGCTGGCGGTTTAATCGCGATTAGGGATGACGTCGGCCGTTCAACAATCATCAATACCGGCACGATCGAAGGCGCGGTGTTGCTGGGGGCAGGCAACGATTTCTTCGACACGAGCAAGGGTGTTTTCAGAGGGATCGCGGCTGGCGGCACGGGTGACGACACCTATGTGACGTCCGGCAAGTTGACCGTCATCGAAGCGGATGCCGAAGGCACTGACACTGTCCGGTCCTCCGCTTCTTTCACGCTCGCCGCCAATGTCGAGGCACTCATTCTGAACGGCGAGGCCAACATCAACGGCACCGGCAGCGCGGACAACAACGTCATCACCGGCAATGCTGGTAACAATGTCCTCAAGGGGATGAAGGGAGATGACCATCTCCGTGGCGGCAATGGCACCGACACCTTGGTCGGAGGCGCCGGCGCGGATATCTTGAGCGGTCAGGGTGGCACCGACACCTTCGTGTTCACCAAAGTCAGCGACAGCTCAGCGGTGGTCAGTGACATGATCTCCGACTTCTCGCACCAGCAGCATGACACGATCGACCTTGCTGCGATCGATGCCAATGAGCTCGTCAGCGGCAACCAGGCTTTCAAATTCATCGGCGGCGCCGAGTTTCATGGTAAACTTGGTGAGTTGCGCTTTGAAAAGCAGGTCGGAGTTACGATCGTCCAGGGCGACACGGATGGCGACGGCGATGCCGATTTGGTGATTGCGCTGCAGGGCAATCACCAGCTGACCAAGTTCGATTTCGAACTCTGATCCCAGTAATCAGCCCGGCGGCCTTACGGATGCCGGGCGCTTTTTGCGTGTCCTATGTCTTCCTGCATGTTCTAAGACAGGTTAGATCTAGAATCGATCTGCAGCTGAAATTTCAAGGGAATTGCATGGCCGGCAAAAATCTATTTAAAATCATTGCACTCGGCGTTTTCGTCTCGGCAGGTGGTGCCGCACACTCTTTGACGATCAAGGGAGTATGCACGGTTACTGCATCCGCGCATGGTAGTAAGAAGTTCGCTACACTCAAGTGTGCTAGAGCAACTACTCCGGGAAACTACGAAATCAGGTCGACCGTTTGGGAAAAGGATGACCGGAAGGCCTACAAGAGTATTGCCCGCTTTGCAGGGCGGAAGTTTTCCTGCGATTTGGTTCGAGGGGGGACGACAAGAGATGGGGATACCGAATCCACCCACTTCAGCCTAGAGAAGTGTCAGTGAACCACGACGGAGCGCTTCCGGGCGCTCTGTACGCGTTTCAGTCCTTCACTACTTGCTTTCTAGCCCGCCACGCCGGCGGCGAAACGGTGATCGTGCTGTCGCGCAAGCCGCAGCTGCTGCAGCGAAACTTCCCCTTCCGCGCCGGATCGATGGAACTGTGGTCGCGGCTACGAGACGGACGCCCGATGGGCGCCCGCCGTGACGTCGTAGTTCGCCTGGGCGTCAGTCGTGCCCTGTCTTCATCTGTCGAACTCGCTGCATGACCTGTTCAAGATTGTAACTTGCTGGGTCTTGCATCGGCGGGAACTTGATGTAGGTCTCAAGATGTCTCAGCCATAACTGCTGGCCGATTGGGAGCATGTTCCAGTCATAGACATAGGCGGTCGACGGAGAGGCGATCGCGCCTCCCATACCGAAAAGTGTCTTGATTTGCTGACCGACTGAAGTCTCGAACGGATCACGCTTGATGTTGACGACCTGTGTCCAAGAGTAGGGTTGCACGCCAGCTATGAACCCGGCCGGATCATCGGACACCATGGCGAAGTACATTTTCCAGTTCTTATAGCGGACCGCAGACGGCTCCTTGCCGGAATAGTAAAGGAATGAGTCCCGTGCCGACTTGTCGGACTTTCCTTCCAGGTATGCGCGCTGGTTTACGCCGTCGAGCGTAGTTTTTGCGAGGCCGGGATACTCGCCCTTCTCGAGCGTTTCCTTCAGTTCATTGCCCTTGGGACCACCGGCGATGTCGACTAATGTGGGCAACCAATCGAGCGCAGCGAACATGTCGTTCTTCACTGTTCCCGGTTCAATGTGGCCAGGCCAGCGTGCCACGAGTGGGGCTCGCATTCCGCCTTCCCAGGTACTCAGTTTTCCGCCCTTGAATGGCGTGGTGCCGCCGTCAGGAAAGGTGATCGTCTCTGCGCCGTTGTCGGTAGTGAAGACAACGATGGTATTGTCGAGTTCACCCATCTCCTCGAGCTTCTTCAACACGTAGCCAATGTTGTCGTCCATCTGTTTCATGCCGGCTTCGTTGACGCCCCAATCCTTGCCGCCTGGTTCCCCCACCATGTTCAGGTACTTGTCCGACAACACTGTGGTGATGTGCATGCGTGCCGGGTTGTACCAAACGAAGAAGGGTTTCTTGGTTTTCTCGGGGTCGTTCCTGTCGAGGAAATCTATGACCTTGGCCGAGATTTCTTCATCAACCGTTTTGGAGCGTTCTAGCGTCAAAGCTCCTTCGTCCTTGCATGTCTGATTTTCCGGCGTGCCGTCGGAGGATATACAAGCGAGCATCGGTCGCGGAGGCGTCAGGCAAGTAGTGGTAGCCGGGTCTACTGCTGCTGGATCTTCTTTAAGCCCTGGTATCGGCGTGTTCCTGCAAGGCGGCGCCAAGGTCTGTTCGGTCGGCGTCTTGTTGAGGTCAGGGAAACTCACGCCCTGCATGGCATCGAGGTGATAGAGATAGCCCCAGAACTCCTGAAAGCCATGTGCGGTTGGCAAAGACTCCGTGTGGTCGCCGAGATGGTTCTTGCCGAACTCTCCAGTGTTATAACCGAGATCGTGCAGGAAGCGAGCAAGGGTGGGTGTGCCTTTCCGAAGGTATGATGGGCTGCCGGGAATTTCCGGGAGGACCATCCCCACTCGCACGGGCTGCATGCCAGTTAGGAAGGCGGTGCGACCAGCCGTGCAGCTTTGCTCGGCGTAATAGGTCATAAATTTCGCACCTTCTTTGCCTATGCGATCGATGTTGGGCGTTTCGCCCACCATCAGGCCCTGATGATAGATGCTGGGCTGCATCCAGCCAATATCATCGCCCATGATGAACAGGATGTTGGGTTTTTGTGTTTCCTGAGCGGCGGCCGGGCTAGCTCCGGCCAAGAGCGCTGCCGCAAACGTTGCCAATACGGCGCTGCAATTGCCAAATTTGTGCTTCATCTGCCTTCTCCCTCAATGTAGCCGAGAAAAACTGGACGCGGGACATGGGCGATCCGCCCAACCAGGAGTTCGCTTTGGTTTGGATGTGGTTGAAGCTATTATGCGAGGCGCGTGGTGAGACTAGTGCGTCGCCTTGTATGTTTTGATGGGTTGATGTCTACGCCTTGCGCTTAATATTAGAACTATCTCACGAATATGTTTTCGCTTCAAGATTGAAAGCCGACCCGACCTCGCGGAAAGAAACTTGGCCTTCCAAAGACAGCGCGCCGTGGGACGAGGCCAAGGCGCTGCAGCGGCCGTTATTGATATGTTGGTCCGATTTGCCCAGTGACCTGCCTGCATAATATTTGTTTCTGCTAATTTGCGGCTGCCTTCGTTCTGCCACGCGCTCCTGCTTTCTGGCTTCGTCGGTGACCGACGAGGTTACCGCTTGAGCGTAGACTGGAATTGATGCCTGGAGTTTCTGGTATGGACGGCAGTTCGACTTCGGCGGTGCCTGCTATTGTCAGCGTAATCGAAACCGCATTGACGCCCGTCTTTCTTCTGGCGGGCACAGCAGCAGTTCTCAACGTGGTTTCAATGAGACTGGCCAGGGTATCGGATAGAGCCAACGACATCGCAGACCTTGTGATTCACGGAAGAGATGCGAATGAGGCGCGGAGGGAACAGCTTTCATATCTTCGACGCCGTACGCTGGCGCTTGAAGCATCCGTGATTTTGGCGATCCTGTCTGCCGTATTCACCTGCCTATCGACGATGGGCCTGCTGTTTGGCGCGATCCGAGAAGAATATCGAGATGCAGTGCTGTTCTGGTTTTTCGGTGCCGCATTGGTCGCGCTGACTTTGTCATTCTTCGCCTTCATGTACGAAATGGTCGGTGCGGCCTGCAGCATGATGCGTCAGATCAAAAGCGACAAGCTACAGCGCAGGAATGTTTATCAAAGCGACATTGGATGAAGTCTTGCCAACCTTATTGGAGCAGATAGCGGGCGCGATTTCCGCTTCTTGCGCATGCTGCCGAGTCGGCTTGTCCGCAATGGGCCCGAAGCAGACAACACGCTCGCCCCCTCAACAGTCATGAAGAGGAGGCGAAAAATTGCGGGATCAGGCCTCCTTGTGCTTGACCTTGATCACATTGATCGTGCCCTTGAAGGCGTTGTCCCAAGGATCATAGTCATCACAGACAGGCGAATAGGCATCCATGCCGACATCGGCGGTTTCCCCCGCCAGCGAGTAGACCGCACCTTGGGTTTTATCGATCCGTCCTTCGCCGACTTGCTTGCCGTTGATGAACAGTCGCCCAGTTCCTCCCTTATGAAGTCCATCGCCGTCATAGGAGAAGTCATGCACAAGTGTGACCTTGCCCTCTGGTAGCTCCTCGGTGCCCTCGATGTAGTAGTATTCGCGAGCCAGCCAATTATAAGCAAACTTCGGTTTGCCCTCTTTGATGTAGAGGCTCCATCCACCAAACAAACCGCCTTGCGACAGTATCACACCATCTGCCCCACCCTTTGGCACTTCGATGTCTGCAGTAATGACAAAGGATCGGCTGAGCGTGTCAATGAACACATTTTCCGCCATGCCCGTCATTCCAGCATAAAGCGTCATTTCGGTGCGTCCTGCCATAATGTCTGGCCTACCTGCGTTGGTCGCATTCAGTCGCTCGAAGGAGCGGTCATCCATTGGATAAACGCCGAACTTGATTGCTTCTTCGTGAAAGAGGTCCTGAAGCTCCTTCAGCTTCTCCGGATTCTTGTCGGCCAGATTGACCGCCTGTCCGAAGTCTTCGGCGACGTGGTAGAGTTCCCACGTGTCCTTGGCGTAGTCGTCCACGCGCGGATGATCTTCCCATGGTGCTCGATGCATGACGCAGGCGAGCCAGCCATCCTTGTACATCGAGCGGTTGCCACTGCATTCATTGTACTGGACGGTATGCCGATCCGCGGCAGTTGGCGCATCGAAGCTGTAAGAGATCGAGGTCCCAGCAATGGGTATCTGCTCGACACCGTTCACCCATTTGGGTTCCGGAATACCAGCGGCCTCAAGGATGGTTGGGCCGATGTCGATCAAGTGGGTGTACTGCTTGCGTATCTCGCCTTTCGACTGGAAGCCCTTTGGCCAACGGATAACCATGCCTTGGTTCTGCCCACCACCTTGGCAGGCGTTGATGCACCAAGTCGCGGGTGTTGAACCTGCCATTGCCCATGCCACTGAATAATTCGGGTAGGAATTGGGGCCGCCATATTCAGCCAGCCGCGTCAGAAGATAGGGGATGTCTTCGGGTGCTGAGTTAAGGTTGGACCATTCGTTGAATGTGCCATTAAGACCACCAATCGCTGTGCCGCCGTTGTCACCAGCAATATAGATCACGACGGTATTGTCGAGTTCGCCAAGGTCCTCAACAGCTTGGATCAGGCGCCCAATTTCCCTGTCGGTATGTTCGCAGTAACCGGCATAGACTTCCATCTGTCGAGCAAGGACCTTTTTAGCATCCGCAGAAAGCGTGTCCCACTTAGCAATCTCGGGCGGGTTTTCCGCGAGCTTTGTGCCGGGCGGCATCAAACCCATCTCGATCTGGCGCTCCAGGATTTCCTCGCGCAGCTTGTCCCATCCCTTATCGAACTGACCGTTGTATTTGTTGAGCCATTCCTTTGGGGGCGTATGCGGCGGGTGCGCACCAGCAGCGGCGTAGTACATGAAGAAGGGGCGGTCGGGTGTGAGCGCTCGCGTCGCGCGAACCCAGGCAATCGCCTTGTCGGTCATGTCTACGCTGAAATGGTAGTTCTCGGCGCGAGGCACACCCAATTCGGTGGTGCCATCGACCAGATACGGCCTAAACAGCGACTTCTCGCCGCCGATAAAGCCATAGAACTTTTCAAAACCCTGTCGTGCAGGCCACCGATCAAACGGCCCTGAGACGCTGGTTTCCCAAGGCGGCGTCTCATGACTCTTGCCGAACATAGAAGTGCAATATCCCCATTGGCGGAGGATTTCAGCAATCGGTGCGACGCTCTTCGGGCGCATACCAGTATCGCCGGGATAGGACGTTGCACCGTCCACGACAGCGGCCTGACTGTTCTGGTGCTGATTTCGGCCCGTCAACAAGGCTGTGCGGCTCGGGGAGCAAAGGCTGTTGACGTGGAAATTGGTGTATGTGAGCCCCTCTGCCGCCAGCTTATCGGGCGTTGGAAATTTAGTCGAGCCGCCGAACGTCGAAGGGTCGGAATATGAGACCTGATCGAGCAATACGAGCAACACGTTCGGCGCACCCTTGGGAGGACGGACCTTGAAATTCGCAGGCTGCGGAACCTTGCGCCAGTCAGGCTCGGTAATCGGTGCCTGCTTGGGAGGAAGGATCGGCAGTACCTCGCCGTATTGATAACCGCCTCCCGGAACCAGAGCTGGTTCCTGAACGATAATGGTGGTAGCGGCCTCGGCCGTCGAGAGCGGAAGTCCAGTGGTTGTGACGGCCGCCGCTGTGAGTGCCGTCCCAGCCAGCAATTCGCGGCGGCTAAGGCCAACTGTCGGGACACCGGTTTCATCTTCCGGAATGGTTGGGGTCTTGTCCTTGCTCATTGACTGCTCCTGTTCGATTGACGCATCTAAAGCCAACGTGACTGGCTGAAGTATCGATAGGTTGTGCATGTCTGGCAGCAGGCCGTTAGCGCCTGCAGTAGTTGGGAACGCACAGATGTGCCCCCCATTGTTAACGCGACGCGGCACACTGCCGCCGGGAATTGCGATCATTTCGGACAGATCGGCATGCGACTTCAATTCGACTGCAACATCGATCTCGCACTCCTCCGAGTGTTGCGATTGATATCGCGCATGTGTGAGAGCGCCTTCGGATTGTTGTCTTGGTATCCGCAGGGATCGTGCTTATCGGCAGAAAGAGTAGGATACGACATGGCTAAATGTAAGTTACGTAACTGTAACATCGCCGGGCCTGGCGTAACGTCCACTCAATTTAGCGGGCTCTAAATCGGGAGCCCAAATGGCCATATGGCGGCTTTGGGCGCAAAGCGGGCCTTGGCAGTTCGACGACGCCGGCCTGCGACGCGCGTTGGGGTGGCGGAGAGCTTGCGTGAAGCGGGGAATTGTAGTTGACGACGAGAAAGCGCAACTTAGCACCTGCGGGCACCGGCGCCGCATGCGAGATTTCACGGAGACTAGCCGGACGACGCTGCAACTTTGCGAAGACCGAAGCTTGAGTTTCTGGTAAGGTTCATCGATAGGTGTGCAACGGAGGATCGCATGAACGACCTTCAGGATATGCAGAGAATCGCGCTCCGCGACAAGTTGGTTGGTATGTGGGCGGCCGAAGAGCTGGGGCTCGTCGGGGAAAGCGCCGAAGCCTACATTAACGACCTCGCCAAGGGCGCGCTCGACTTTGAACGCAATGACGTACTTGCCGTCATTCGCAAGGACTTCGATGCTGCAGGTGTCGTTCAGTCCGACGAGCAGATTTCAAGAGTCATAAGCCAAGCCTGGCTGGCGGCCGGAAGACAGACCAACAGCGCAGACGCCGGTGACGTCGCACTAGTGCAAATTGTTCGTAATCTAAAGTTGAGTTAACGGCGAGAAGAACACAGCGCTGAGCCGAAGACGCACTGCTGGCATTTGTCACGCCTGACCTAGCCCTGTGGGTCCGACAAGTTAGCAGCATGGGCGACCGTCAACTAGGAGTGGAAGCGAACTAACGGCACCGTTTGTGTCGGCGCGATGTCGTAGCGGGGAGGGGTGTTGCGGCCGATATAGGGTTCGGTCAGGCGATAGAGTTTGACTAGCTCAGACCAGGGCATGAATTGGGTGAAACGGCCGCACATGGGGACCTCCTCATGGGTCGCTCAAGTCAGTGCCAGCAGCCAAAGCCCGGCACAAGGCCGGGCTAGGTAGGCGGCGTCAACTCAGTCGAGATGCTCGGGCATTTCTTCGAGCTGATCCTTGGTCCACGTCGTGACCGCGTGGACATCTCCGTCCTCATCGCGCATGAAGTCTAGGACCGCGAGCGGGACAGCAACTGACTTCGTCCCGACCCCTAGGAAACCGCCCACGTCGATGATCGCGGCCCCGCTTTCGCTGTGGATATGATCAACGGTACCAATCGTATCGTTATCGGGTCCGTAAACGGTCGCGCCTTCTAGAACTCCCGACGTGACTTCGGTGGGAGAGAGACGTACATGATTTAAGTGGTCCATTTCGGTTCTCCTTCATATCGACCAACCGACTAATGAACCCATTTAAACGCAAACTGTTCCCGCCAGCCGCGTCTGTAGCCCCTCAGTTTTCCACGGACATCTACTCGGCGGCATTCGCAACGAGGGGATCAGTGAAGTCACCAACGGGATCATCGCTGTTATCGTGCTTGCGGTGAAATTCTCCGGCATCGAATGCTTCGAAGATTTCGAAGAACGGCTCAGAAACTTGGTTAGTACCCGTCCCGCAGCCCGCTCGCACTGCGCTCCACAGATCATTCATCGCGCCATCACAGAAGTTGTAGCTCAGCTCACCGCGATGGTACCCTAACGCGATTTCCAGAGCAGCGGCGTTGTAGCAATCCCAGTCATCTAAAGCACCTGCCCATCGGACCACATCGTCATTTGAAACGCGTTCTTCTCGCCCTTTATTGATCGCGAACTGCAGGAAGTCAGACATTGCTCTCGCTCTTATCGTCTCTCTCCGAAAAACTATGCATGACCACGACTTCGAGCGTCAATGGCCGCTCTAGGCCCCAAGCGGACTTGTCATCTCGACATCGCAGGCGCAGGTGAAGGGTTGCCTGAAAAGAGGAGTCGAACACCGAGGCCCAAGAGCACTATCCCGGTAAAGCGTTCCTGCCACACAAGGAGCTTTGTCCAGCGGTGAAGGAGCTGGCCAACTGTGCCAGATGCCAAAGCGACGCCGCCTAGCGAAAAAACACCGACCAGCTTCTGGATCGATCCCAGGATGAAGAGCTGCAGCCATACTCGTCCGGAGGACGGGTCAACCAACAGAGGCAGGAAGGTGAACATGAAAAGAAGTGACTTCGGATTCGTCAGGCTGTTGAGTGTACCCTCACGAACAGCCTTCCAACCTGATACAGGCTTCGCCCTTATTTGTGTGGCCGATTGAGAGCCGAAGCTTGTCCAAAGCATCTTGCCTCCAAGGTAGATCAGGTATCCAGCGCCAGCCCACTGCAACAAAATAAGAGCGGCGGGATAGGCCGCAACAAGTGATGCTAATCCAAGCACCAGCAAACTAACCTGAACAGCACCTGCGACGAAGATCATGCCTATGACGGTGAGTAGAGCAGCCTTCGTCCTTAGCCAACACCTCGGGCAATGATGTCCGGTCCCGGTGTAATTTCGAGAACGGCTAGAGCGACAAGGAATGTTATGAACGTTGACGCGTCGGGCATGGCTTCCGGCATGAATATTGGGGACTCGACGCTCATATCACTTGGGCATCGATATCGCCATTGGTACGTCTGCAAAAGGCCAATACCTGCCGAATACGTGTCGGCTGCTTTGCGCCTCCATAGTGGTCATGGAGCCACAGGTCGCTGTTGCTGCAAAGCGGACACGACGCAGCGAATAGAGCCCGAGCCTGCATTCGGGCAACTTCGGGCCTGATGCTCTGGGTCGCGAACACTTCATCGCCAAGCGCAATACCTCTTCCGACATCTAGGCTGTTCCTCCGGCAGGTATTGCCATGGCCATCCACCGCTCGCGCCCAGAGCGTTGTCATTCAAATTGTGCTAATTTGCTTCGAGGTGGAGTGAGCCCTATGAGCGAGATGCGCAAGATCGCAGCGATCCTGGTGTCCGACGTTGTCGGCTATAGCCGGCTCGCCGGCGCCGACGAAGAGCGCGTGCTGGCGCGCCTTCGCGCCCTGCGCAGCGACCTCATCGATCCGACTATTGCCGTCTACAATGGCCGTGTCGTCAAGCGCACGGGAGACGGCAGCCTCGTTGAATTCCGCAGTGTCGTCGATGCCGTGCGTTGCGCCATCGAGGTGCAGAATGCCATGGTCGAACGGAATGCGGGCCTGCCGCCCGAGCGCCGCATCGAGTTCCGGGTGGGCATCCACCTTGGCGACGTGGTCGAGGAAAGCGACGGCGATCTTATGGGCGACGGCGTCAATATAGCTGCTAGGCTGGAAGGCATCGCCAAGCCAGGGGCGATCTGCCTTTCCGAAGATGCCTACCGCCAGGTAAAGGCGAAGCTCGATCTCCTTGTCATCGATCTTGGCGCGACACAACTCAAGAACATTGCCGAGCCAATCCGCGTCTATTCGCTTGAAGCTGGACGTGCCACTTCACCGATAATATCAGAGCAACCATCTGCTCACGGCAAGCCGTCCATTGCCGTGCTGGCATTCAACAATCTAAGTGGCGATGTCGAACAGGAGTATTTCTCCGACGGCATTAGCGAAGACATCATCACGGATCTCTCGCGACTGTCCGAGCTGCACGTGATCGCGAGGAACTCTTCCTTCGTCTACAAGAAGGCTGCCGTTTCGATACCCGAAGTGGCCAAGGCGCTTGGCGTTCGTTATGTGCTCGAGGGAAGTGTGCGCAAAGCCGGCAACAGGGTGCGGGTGACAGCCCAGTTGATCGATGCGACTGATGGCGGGCATGTCTGGGCAAACCGCTTCGATCGCGACCTCACCGATATCTTCGCCGTTCAGGATGAGCTAACGCTGGAAATCGTGGCAGCGCTCAAGCTGAAGCTCACGGCGGGTGAGCGGGATCGGTTGGCCAAGTCGCGTGCTGTGGACGTGAAGGCCTACGAATTTTTCCTGCGCGGTCGGGAGTTGGCATGGATTACTACCAAAATCGGCAACATAGAGGCGCGCAAGCTGCTTGAGCGCACGATCGCCATCGATGCCGGATACTCTCCGGCCTATGCGTTCATCGCTTTCACGCATTGCATTGACTACATCAATGGCTTTTCCAGTGATCCCGAGTATTCGCTACGGACCGGACTGGAGCTTGCGCAGCGTGCGGTGGCGATGGGCGAGGAAGAACCCACCGGTCATTGGGCGCTGGGTATAGCCTATGGATGGGGGGGTGATCTCGACCGCGGGCTGGCCGAAGCGCATCGCGGGCTCGCGCTTTCACCGAACTTCGCGGCGATGATGCTTCTGCTGGCGAGAATTCAGATATATCTTGGTGATGCTGCCGCCGCGCTTGAGACGCTTGATGCCGCCAAACGGCGGGACCCGCATCATCCACAGTTCGCCATGCAGTTTCAGGCCGACGCACATTTTTCCTTGGGCCAGTATGAGCAAGCTATTGTCGCAATTGAACAGTGGCTCACGCGAAGTCCGAATTCCGAGAGCGCCTATGCTCTGCTCGCCTCCTGCTATGGCCATCTCGGCCGGCTGGAGGCAAGCCGGAAGGCTTGGTCACGTGCACTCCAGATCAATCCGGATTTTTCAATGGAACGCCGCCGACGCATCCTCCCCTACCGCAAACCCGAAGACTTCGAGCTCCGCATCGAAGGACTGCGCAAGGCAGGATTGGAGGTCTGACACCCGGCTGCGCAGCGGGGGCATGGGCTATCGCTACAGGCAAATCTACTTTCCGCTTGAGCGTCCTGTTGCCGGACGCACGTAAAGCTGATCACGGAGATATTCCGCGTCTAAGGGGAGTTCGTTCATGGCAGTTCAATAGTCGCGGTCCCCTTTCGTCTGCTATGCGCCCCCAAAGCGGACGGTCGCCCTCCGAGAGGTTATGATGCTGGGTGGCCCTCCGATTGTGGGGCATCATCACAAATCTCATACCAGCTCGGCTTTTCCGAAGCGCCTGGTCGGCCTCTAAGCGCGGCCTCTACTTTCGCGAAGGCAGCTCTGCTGTGCAAAGCGGAAATGTTTTCCACATTTAGCCGCGATTGGCCCGAAGCAGGTGTAATCGAGCAGTCCCGCGAGGGGCACTGAGATGAAGGGAGACGACGATGTTTTATGCTGCTTTGGACGTGTCGCTCCGCTCTCGCGCCACGGCGTTTGAATTAGAGCCATTCTCAAATCACCCAAACGACGACCTTAAAGACGGCTGCATTGCGATATTCGCAGGGGAGAAAGCTCAAGGGACGGAGCTCGCTGCAATAATCGGCCTGTTGTCGGATCACGTCGAGGGGGAAGAGCAACGAGCTAGCCTGGAACACAACGAGCGCTACAAGGGTGGTTTGGCAGAGAAACGGGAAGCGGCCAAACAACGACTTTTGTCGGGTGCTGACTGTGGTTGGACACAGCTTGAATGTGCTCCGATATCGTACTGCCGCGCCAACGGGCGCACATATCGGCTCGCTCCAGCTCCAAGTAACCGATAGGACCTTCATCGTGTAAGCTCTTTGTCAACAGATGAGAAGGGGCATGGGCGGCAAGCAAATTAAGAAATCATTGGATACGTCGGATGAGAGGCAAGCTCTGCGGATGGCCAACGAGATCCGGCACGAACAGAAATATTGCCTCATGATGGGGCTGAGGGATTGGCGCGCCGTAGTGTTCCGCGGGAGATGAATGCATAGGACAAGGCTACGACGGCCAAAGCATCGAACGTCGCCGTTCCATCGACTGCCAGACTGCAACCTCCCCAAATACAATTTGGCTGAGTGATTATCATTTTCATTCGACGATCTCCCGGCGATAGCTGAAGCGATGGGCTGAACTGCGGGTATGTGGTTGGCAATCGGAGGCATGTCGCCTTTCGTTGCGACGTGAAAAGCTCTTCCATAGCTCAGGTAAGGTAACACCTACGGATCATCCGCCCCCGCATCGGCGCCGCAAAGGCAGATGCGGAGGTGCCTTGGCTGCAGAGGTTTCCGCGTTCGCGGTGGAGAGGACAAATCGAATGAACGATATCAAATTCACGTCGGGACTGTCGGCTGTGGCGGGTGCCCGGGTCGCTTTTCGTGGCACACCCTTCGTGGAGCGCACAGCGCCGCTGAACCAGAACGCTCTCTGGATGCGCTGGGACAGGAACATGGTCGTCGATGCCTATTCCGATATGGTCGAGGAACTGGCGGCGATCCGCACGCGGGTTGCCATGGGCGACATGTCGCCACTATCGAAATACGTCATCGCCGGCCCGGATGCCGAAATGCTGATGGACAAGCTCATCCCGCGCGACATCACCAAGCTGAAGATCGGCCAGATCTATTATGCACCGTGGTGCGATGAAAACGGCCACGTGGTCGGCGACGGTCTTGTCTTCCGCATGGACGAAACCACCTTCCGCGTCTCGGCCGATCCCGGCTTTACCTGGTGGAAGCAGCATGCCAGTGGCCTCGATGTGCAGGTCACCGACATCACCGACACCTACGGCATCCTGACCTTGCAAGGCCCGCGCTCCCGCGAAGTCCTTCAAGCGGTCGCCCAGTCGCCGTTCGAGGAATTACCGTTCTCCCGTCTGGCTATGGTCACCATTGCCGGCAGGCAAGTCGAAATCCTGCGCCAGGGTTTTACCGGCGAGCACGGCTATGAGCTCTGGGTCAAGGCCGAGGATGGTGTCGCCGTCTGGGACGCCGTTCAGGAGGCCGGAAAGCCCTATGGCATTCTCCCCGCCGGTGCATGGGCGCTGGACATTGCGCGGCTGGAGGCGGGCCTGCTGATCGTCGGCTACGATTACACCAGCGCCGGACCGGATGATGGCGGTGCGGGCATCCAGGCGGCCGGAAAATACCGGGCTTCGCCGTTTGATCTCGGCCTCGGCCGGTTAATCGATTTCCGCAAGAGCGACTTCGTCGGCAAGGCGGCGCTGGAGCGCATGCAGGGCGCGGGCGATCACCGTCAGCTCGTCGGCCTCGACATCGAATGGTCTCAGGCGGCCGGTGGCGCCGGTCTCGAAGGTGGCGCGCCTGGCAATCTCCGTCGGGTGCAGTGGTATCCAGTGCCGGTGTTTCATGGCGCGGCTGAAGTCGGCCACGCTAGCAGCGTCGCCTGGTCGCCGACAACCGGCAAGATGATCGGCTTCGGCCATCTGCGCGGCGATGTCGCAGCCGTTGGAACGCAGTTGACGCTGCGCTGGAACAAGGATGGCACGACGATCGACGTCAATGCCCGCGTCGTCGCTCTGCCGTTCCTCTCGCTCAAGCGAGCAGTAAACGGCTGAGTGAACGCTGTTGGCGCGGTGACACTCCGGTCACCGCATTCTCCTGAATGACGTGCCGGGTGGTTTGACCCACCCGGCCACCGAGAATTCCCAGACGTCGCCCTTCAGGGCGGCGCACGCCTCCGGCTTGTCTATTGAACCCCAGGGAAGATCATGACGAAAACCAGCGAAACGCTCGCCGAAAGACCCGCCTTGTCCGCCTGGGCCGCTCAAGCGGAGACATCCATCGAACTCGCTCCGGAGCAGGTGCGCAATTTCGCCCCGCAGGCCGAGCATTTTCCCCTGGGCTCGCGCGTCTTCCTGACCCATCTGACCGGCAAGCCGGAAGCGATGCAGATCGAGGCGGCACTGCGCGTGAAGGAGATGGGCTATGTGGCCGTTCCTCATTTTGGCGCGCGAAATTTCAAGACCGAGAAGGACTATGTCGATCTCGTCACCGCCCACAGCCGCAATGGCATCACCGAAGCGCTGTTTCTCGGTGGCAATCCGCCCCTGTTTGCCGGACCGATGGGCGAAGCAGCGCAGTTGCTTGCCCATCCGGTGTTGAAGGACAGCTCGCTCGGGACCGCCTTTGTCTCCGGTTACCCCGAGGGGCATCCCGATATCAACGAGGCCAGTTTGAAGGATGCCCTGCGCCGCAAGATCGATATCTGCAAGGATGCATCGCGCGATGTGCGGGTCGCCTCGCAATTCGCCTTCGATGGCAACATGATTGCTGCCTGGGCAAAGAGCCTGCATGATACCTATCCGGGACTTCCCGTTCATGTCGGTCTGGCTGGCGTCACCAGTCTGACGAAACTCATCAAATTTTCGATGATGTGCGGGGTAGGGCCATCGATCGCTGCTTTGAGGCGCTCCGCAAGCGGTCTGTTCAACATCATCGCCGACCGCAACCCGGCCGAAGTTCTGGATGCGATGGCGGCAAGTTATCCCGTGCCCGTGGCGCCGCTGAATTACCATTTCTTCCCGTTTGGCGGATGGGAGAAGACGTTGTCCTGGTTTGCTGATTATCAGGAGGCTCGCGGGTTGCGGGCAACCGGGCAATGAATTGCCAGACACTCATGCAATCCTTCGTCCTGACGCTGTCGTGCGAGGATCAGGCCGGCATCGTTGCCGCGGTGACGACGCAGCTTGCCAAGCTCGGCACCAACATCGTCGAAAGCAACCAGCATTGGGATCAGGCGTCCAACCGCTTTTTCATGCGCATCGCCTTTACGATCCCCGCCCAGGCATCGAAGGCCTCCATCGAAAAAGGCCTCGGCCCGGTGATGGAACGGTTTGGCATACAAAGTGCCCTGTTCGACCGCGGCCGCAAGCCGAAGATGGTGATCATGGTCTCGAAGTTCGACCATGCCCTGCTGCATCTGCTTTACCAGATCCGCGTTGGCTGGCTGGATGCCGAGGTCGCCGCGATCATCTCCAATCATGAGGACAGCCGGGAAACGGCCGAGTGGGCAGGTGTTGCCTATCACGTGCTGCCGGTGACGAAGGACAACAAGCCGCAGCAGGAAGAGCGAATTCTGGCCATTGTGGAAGAAACCGGCGCCGATCTGGTGGTGCTCGGTCGCTACATGCAGGTCTTTTCAGACAACCTTGCGCGACGATTGTTCGGCAGGGTCATCAATATCCACCATTCGTTTCTGCCAAGTTTCAAGGGAGCCCGGCCCTATCATCAGGCCTGGGAACACGGAGTGAAGCTTATTGGCGCCACGGCGCATTATGTCACCGCCGATCTCGATGAAGGTCCGATCATCGAGCAGGAAACCGAACGGGTGACGCATGCCATGAGCGTCGAGGACTTTGTCGCGGCGGGCCGCGACATCGAAAGCCGCGTGCTTGCACGTGCCGTCAAGCGGCACATCGAGGGCCGCGTCATGCTCAACGGACGAAGAACAGTCGTGTTCGCATAGAACCCGCAAGACTGAACGCAGCAACTACAGCCATGCCTGCCCGGCCATCGGGCGCCGATGCGAGGGACGATCGCAGATCGTCGCGCGCCGTGACATCAATAGGAGGAGCACGTGATGAAGAATGGAACGACACATCTTTTTGTACCCGGTCCGACCAATATTCCGGAGGCCGTCCGCCGCGCCATGAACGTGTCGATGCAGGACATGCGGGCGCCGGATTTCCCGGAACTCGTCCTGCCATTGTTTGCGGACCTGAAGCGCATCTTCAAGACCGACACCGGCACCGTCTTCATCTTTCCCGGTTCGGGCACCGGCGCCTGGGAAGCGGCCATATCCAATACGCTCAATCGCGGCGACCGGGTGCTGATGTCGCGTTTCGGCCAGTTTTCGCATCTGTGGGTGGATATGGCCCAGCGGCTCGGGCTTGATGTCGAGTGCATCGATGTCGAGTGGGGCGAGGGCGTGCCGGTCGAGGAATATCAGCGCCGCTTGAGCGACGACAAGGGTCACAAGATCAAGGCGGTGTTCGTTACCCATAACGAAACCGCGACAGGCGTGACGTCGGATGTCGCCGGCGTGCGCGCGGCACTCGACAGCACCGGCCACGACGCGTTGCTGTTCGTCGATGGCGTCAGTTCGATTGGCTCGATCGATTTCCGCATGGATGCGTGGGGCGTCGATCTCGCCATTACAGGTTCGCAAAAGGGGCTGATGCTGCCGGCAGGACTTGGTATCCTTGCGGCGAGCGAAAAGGCGCTGGAGGCGCACAAGCAATCTCGTATGGAGCGCTGCTATTTCAGCTTCGAGGATATGAAGGCGCCATCGGCGACCGGCTACTTCCCCTACACCCCGCCAACCCAGTTGTTGCATGGCCTCAGGGCCTCGCTCGATCTGATCTTCGCCGAGGGCCTGGATAACGTCATTGCCCGCCATCACCGCCTTGCCGAGGGCGTGCGCCGCGGCGTGCATGCCTGGGGCCTGAGGCTCTGTGCCAAGGAGGAGAAGTGGTGGTCTGATACGGTTTCGGCGATCGTCGTTCCCGAAAACATCGACGCCCGCCATGTCATCGCCAATGGCTATGCCCGATACCGCACCTCGTTCGGGGCTGGTCTCAGCAAGGTTGCGGGCCGGGTGTTCCGGATCGGCCATCTGGGTGACCTCAACGAGGTCATGTGCCTGGCTGCTCTGGCCTCGGCGGAAATGTCGCTCCGTGACGCCGGTTCGCGCATTGAAGCCGGCTCCGGTGTCGCTGCGGCGCAGGAATGGTACCGGTCCGAGATCGCTCGAAACGAACAGATGCTTCGCGACCGCGCGGCTTGAGGGGACAAATTGATGACAAAGCCAAAGGTAATCGTAACGCGGCGTTGGCCGCGCGAGGTGGAAGCCCGTCTCGCCGATATGTTTGATGTAACACTCAACGAAGCCGACCGCCCCTACGGCCAACAGGAGCTTCGCGAGGCACTGCGCCAGGCGGATGCTGTGTTGCCCACGGTGACCGACAAGCTCGGCGCCGACATTCTGGCAGCCGGTATGCGCACGAAGATACTCGGCAACTTCGGTGTCGGTTTCAATCATATCGACATTCCGGCGGCGCGGTCGGCGGGATTGGTCGTGACCAACACCCCGGCGGTGCTGACGGACGCGACGGCGGATCTGGCGATGACGCTGCTGCTGATGTGTGCACGGCGTGCGGGGGAGGGCGAACGGGAACTACGCTCGGGCGCCTGGAGTGGCTGGAGGCCGACACATCTGTGCGGGACGCAGGTCACGGGAAAGACGATCGGTATTATCGGAATGGGTCGTATCGGCCAGGCGATGGCACGGCGCTGCCATTTTGGCTTCGGCATGGATGTGGTGTTTTTCGACAGCTATCCGGTCGCCAATCCGGGTGTACCGGCGCGCCAGCTGGCAACGGTCGAAGAGGTTCTGGCCGCAGCCGATTTCGTGTCGCTGCATTGCCCGGGCGGCGGTGAGAACCATAACCTGATCAATCAGCAACGCCTTGCCTGCATGAAGTCGACGGCCATTCTCATCAACACCGCGCGCGGCGATGTGGTTGACGAGGAGGCATTGGTGCAGGCCCTGGACAAGGGCCTCATAAAAGGGGCGGGACTGGACGTGTTCAAGAGCGAGCCGGTCGTGCCGAGCACGCTGACGGATCGTCAGGATGTCGTGTTGCTGCCGCATCTCGGAAGCGCCACCAGCGAGACACGCATCGCCATGGGCATGCGGGTGATCGACAATCTGTCGGCGTTCTTCGAGGGACGCACCCCGCCGGACATGGTGACCTAAGCACACGACTATCAGTCCAATCACAACGACAGACAACGGGCGGACGCCAATTTGCGTCCGTCATTCTTGCCAGGAGACAAACAGAATGTCCGGCTTCTTCCAACGAAACCTCGAGCGTCAGGACCCTGTGATTGCCAGCGCGATTGCGCGGGAAATGCAGCGCCAGCGGTCAGAGATCGAATTGATCGCTTCCGAAAACATAGTCTCGCCCGCCGTGCTGGCGGCGCAAGGCTCGGTGATGACCAACAAATATGCAGAAGGCTATCCCGGCCATCGCTATTATGGCGGTTGCCAGTTTGTCGACGAAGCCGAAGCGGCGGCGATCGACCGTGCCAAGCAATTGTTCGGCGCCGCTTATGTCAATGTTCAGCCGCATTCCGGCGCCCAGGCTAATGGTGCTGTCATGCTGGCGATGCTGAAGCCGGGCGATACCTTCATGGGCCTGTCGCTTGCTGCCGGCGGCCATCTTACCCACGGCGCAAGGCCTACGCTTTCCGGCAAGTGGTTCAACGCAGTCCAGTATGGCGTGCGCCAGGACAATTGCCTGATCGATTATGAGGAACTGGAGGTCAAGGCGCGTGAATGCCAGCCGAAACTGATCATCGCCGGCGGCTCTGCCTATCCGCGCGTCATCGATTTTAAGCGCATCCGGGCGATCGCCGATGCCGTCGGTGCGCTGATGATGGTCGACATGGCGCATTTCGCCGGCCTGGTTGCCGGTGGCGTCCATCCCAATCCGGTGGAGATCGCCGATATCGTCACCACCACGACGCACAAGACGCTGCGCGGTCCGCGCGGCGGCATGATCCTCACCAACAATCCGGACCTTGCCAAGAAACTGAATTCGGCAGTGTTTCCCGGTTTGCAGGGCGGGCCGCTGATGCATGTCATCGCCGCCAAGGCGGTTGCGCTGGGCGAGGCGCTTGAGGACGGTTTCAAGGATTATGCTCGGCAAATGGTCGCCAATGCGCGCGCACTGGCCTCCACGCTCACCGAGCGCGGCTTCGATATCGTTTCCGGCGGAACAGACACGCATCTGCTGCTGGTCGACCTGCGCAGCAAGGGCATATCCGGCAAGGACGCCGAGGAAGCGCTTGGGCGTGCGGGATTGACCTGCAACAAGAACGGCATTCCTTTTGATCCGGCACCGCCGGCGGTGACATCGGGCATTCGGCTCGGAACGCCTGCGGCCACCACCAGGGGGTTCCGTGAAACGGAGTTCGTCCAGGTGGGAACGTTAATTGCGGATGTGCTCGATGCCGTGGGCAAGGATAGCGCCGCCGAGCAGCAGCGTGCGGCGCACGTGCTGGCGAAAGCGCTTTGTGCGGCGTTCCCGATCTATTGATTGATTGCCAAGCCCGGTGCTGCGGGAAATGCCGCGCCGGGCACTTGCATCCGCATGTCTTTGCTCTGATGATTGTTTTGCGAAGCGAGGGTTGAACGCGATATGATATTGGCCCTGCGAGTTTCGCAGCCCGAGAATTGAAAGTGACATGATGCGCCTGCCCCCGATCGATCTAGGCCGCGAGAATACGTTTGGCGAATTGACCTATGAAAACGGCGGCGAATACGGCCCGATAAAAGGCGATTATCTCGCCTTCATGATCGTCCATATCGGATCGGTTACGATCGAGGCGGATTCGACGATCACGACGTTGGAGGCGGGGCAATGCGCGCTGTCTCTGACGCGTGAGCATTACACTTGCACGGCCACTCCCGGAATTTTGACACATACCAGCTGGTGCGACAGTCGCCCGGAAAATGCAAGCTGGCTATATCAGGAACATAAGAACATAGCAGCAAGCATCGCCACATCGCGACAGGTGCAAACCATCGTGCAGCTGGGCGTCGATCTCGGTCTCGGTGATCAGGACAGCCGCAGCGGGCTTCGTGAAGCGCTCACGAATGCCCTGCTTAATGCGTACATTTATGAGGCCGAGGTTGTCGAGGCCGAACGCCCGATCCCACAGACCATCCTTCAGGCGCGTCGTTTCCTGGACGAGAATTTTGCCGCCGACATTTCAATCGAGAAGGTGGCGCGGCAGGTGCGTGTCAGCCCTCAATACCTGGTATCGGCGTTCAAGAAGCACCTGGGGGTGACGCCGGCCAGATATCTCTGGCGCTGTCGCCTCGATTATGGCGCCCATTTGTTGCAGCGATCCGGGTTGACGATCAGCGAGATTGCCTACCAGGTGGGCTACAAGAACCCCTATCATTTTTCCCGTCAGGTAAAGCTTGCCTTCAACTGCTCGCCAACCGAACTGCGCGAGCAAAAGCGCGAGGGCTAGAGCCGACAAACGGCCCGCCTCCCTGGGAAGGTTTCCCGCACCGCCCATGCGCAGGTGAATTGGCGGTATGTCTTCTCCAAGGGCAGGCATGGTTCTTTCCCGGCCGCGCCACGACAATCCCACCAGTCCGAATGCAGCCAGACGCGAAACACCAAGCCATCGCGTTTGAGCCCCGCATCCCGACAGACCGAACATTGCCCGCCGATCTCCTGTGTTCGCTTGCAGACAGGTCGCGAGCCAAGCATTAGCTGGATGGCACGATGGAAAACCTCTCCCAAATCGATCACATCGCTCTCGACGAATGGCACGTTGTCGGCTCGCTGAATGAGCTGCCGAGCGAGGGTTTGCACCTGACCATTCTGTTGGGTGAGCGGATTCTGGTCGGGCGGCACGATAACAGGCTCGGTGTCTGGCGACGCTGTTCCAGCGACAAGGCGGGGAACGATGCGCTCGTCCCTGGGGATGAGCTGCGCATGATCCAGCGTTTCGGCTACATCTGGACGACGCTGGGAAATCCGACGCGCGATCTCTTCGAGATTGTCGAGTTTAACGAGCCGGACCGGAACTCGGTGGTCCAGGGCGTGACACGCGTCAGCGTTTCCGCACCGCGTGCGGTCGAAAACTTTCTGGACATGGGGCATTTCCCGTTTGTCCATACGGGATTTCTGGGCGAAGAGCCGCACACGGAGGTCAAGCCGTACAAGGTCAACGTGTATTCCGAGCCGCCGGAAATTCTGATCACCGAGTGCGAGTTTTACCAGCCGCAGGCCAATGCGGATTCAGACACCGGTGCCGATACCGAATATGTCTACCGCATCCCGCATCCGTTCTGCGCCGTTCTCTACAAGACCGGTTCGACGATTGCAGAGCGCCGTGACGTCATCGCACTGTTCGGTCAGCCCGTCGATGAAGATTGCGTGCTCGTGCACATCGTCATCTGCCTGGCCACCGAAATCAACGATCTGGCGTCGATGCGAAAGTTTCACCAAACCATCCTCGGTCAGGACAAGCCCATCCTGGAAAACCAGGTGCCGAAGCGCCTGCCGCTGGATTCGCGTTCGGAGGTTCCGATCCGCGCCGATGCGGCTTCGGCGGCCTATCGGCGCTGGCTGAAGGAACGTGGCCTCCGCTATGGCGTGGTGATCGGAACGCATGCTCAAGCGATGTGATGGGCTATTTTTTGCCTGATTAACTGGAGATATGAAGAGCCGGAATATTAGCCATTGTTGCCGTGCATCGTTCATGAAAGCCTCGGCAACAGATTGGATACCTCTGTCAGCGACGACAAGAAAACCAAAGGGGAAGTCGTTGGCGTGAAAATCCGGTTTGTCCGAACGTCGTTCGCATGGAGTTGCGGAGCCTGGCGTTGCGGCAACCGGCCGTGAATTGAAACTGAGAGGAAATGATATGGTAATGACCCTTACACGTCGCGCCACACTGCTTGGAGCAACGGGCGCACTCTTCCTGTCCTCCTTTTCGCGGCCTATGGCCGCTGAACCGCAAAAGCTGAAAATTGCGATCATCATGGAGAGCAACCTTGATGTCGGCTGGTCAAGCACGCTGATCGAATCGCTCAACAAGATCAAAGCGCAATTGGCCGGCACAATTGATGTTTCCTGGGAGCATACCGACCCAATGTGGGGCGATGATGCCGAGAATGCGATGCGGTTTTACGCCGAGAGCGGCGAATACGACATCATCTGGGGACATGGTCGCTATTCGGACCAGGTCAAGAAACTCAATGCCGAGTTTCCCGACACCATGTTCGTGGTCGCTGGCTCCGGCAACCTGCCGCTAGGCGGCAACCAGTACTGGCTTTACAAACGGCAGTACGAGTCCTCCTACCTGCTCGGTATGCTCGCCGGCCGTACTACCAAGACAGGCGTTATCGGACTGGTTGGCACCTTCGCGGCGGACGACGTCAACGACGAGATCAACGCGTATTTCGACGGTGCACGTTCGGTGCGGCCGGAAATAATGCACCGGCTATCCTTTATCGGCTCATGGTCAGACAATGCGTTGGCGGCAGAACATGCCAATGTCCAGATCGCCGCAGGCGCCGATGTCGTGTTCATGTTGACCGACAACTTCAAACCCTGCCAGGAGCACAAGATCATGTGCTTTGCCAATATCACCGACCAGAGCAAGAGTGCTCCTGATGCAATTGCCTCGAGCGCGATCATCGACTGGCAGCCCGATCTTACATGGCTCATCGAAGAGTGGCAGAAGCACAAGGCGGGCGTGGCCTTTAACGGTAACATCGAACCGAAATGGTTCTCCATGGCGCAGGGCGGCGTCGATATCGCTCCCTTCCACGAATTCGATACGAAGTTGCCGGACGCAGTCAAATTGGAACTCGCAACAATGCGGCAGAAGATTATCTCCGGAGAATTCGTCGTTCCCATGAACACGGCCGAGCCGAAGTAAGACAGACTGAAGGCGGCCGGTACGATCGAATGGAAAATCTTCTCAGCGTCCAAAATCTTACAAAGCGATTTGGCCCCGTCATCGCCAATGACGGTGTCAACCTGGAGGTACGAAAGGGCGAAATTCACTGTCTTTTCGGGGAAAACGGGGCTGGAAAGTCGACCCTGTCGTCCTGTCTATACGGCTATTATCGTGCCGACAGCGGCGTGATCCGTTTCAAGGGCGAAGTTGCGGAGCTGAATTCGCCAGCCGACGCGCTTCGCCTGGGGATCGGCATGGTGCACCAGCATTTCGTGCTGGTAGCCAATTTCACTGTCCTCGAGAACATCATCGTCGGCAGTGCCGATGCTGGCATGTTTCTGACGAAGTCCAAAGCTCGCCAGAAGATTGGCGAGCTTTGCGACGCCTGCGGAATCAAGATCGATCTCGATCGTGAAATCTGGCAACTTTCGGTTGGTGAGCAGCAGTGGGTCGAAATCCTCAAGGCGCTTTACTTCGGTGCCGAACTGCTCATCCTTGATGAGCCGACGGCGGTCCTCACACCGCAACAATCAGACCAGTTGTTCCGCATCCTCGATGGTATGCGCCGCCGTGGCCTGTCGATCATTCTGATCAGCCACAAGCTGCGCGAGGTCATGCAATCAGATCGGGTGACGATCCTGCGCAAGGGCAAGGCCATCGCCACGGTGGAAACGTCGCAGACCACCGCGGAAGCAATCACCTCGCTGATGGTTGGCCACAAGGTCAGCAAGCATGTGAAGGACAGGTCTGTCCAGCCGAGCGGCGAGGTTCTCGCCGTTGATCGCGCCTGCGCGACCGGCGATTGGGGCGAAGATCTTCTCAAAGATGTGAGCTTCAACATCGGGCGCCATGAAATTCTGGGACTCGCCGGCGTTGCTGGCAACGGCCAGAAGGAATTGTTCGAAGCTTTGATGGGGGTTCGTACCCTGAGCTCCGGCACGTTTTCGCTCGAAGGGGAGGTGATTGCCAAACCGACAGCGCGGGAGATGCTGGACAGAGGTGTGGGTTTCGTGCCGGATGACCGGTTCCTTGAAGGGTTGATACCGGAATTCGGCACCGCCGAAAACCTGATCCTCGGATGGCAGCGCGCGCGGGACTACTGTCGCGGTCCGTTTCTCGATCGGCGCAAGATGGAAGACCTGGCGCGCCGGAAAATCGAGGAGTTCAAGGTGGTCACCGCATCGCCCGAGTTGCCGGTAGAGCGGCTTTCGGGCGGAAACGCCCAACGCGTCATTCTGGCGCGCGAGTTCCTGCATTCCAGAGGTCTGTTGCTTGCCAACCAGCCCACACGCGGGCTCGACGTCGCGGCGTCGGAATTCGTCTATGAAAAGATCCTCGAGAAACGTTCAGCCGGTTTTGCGGTGCTGCTTGCATCCGAAGAGCTGGACGATCTCTTGCGCCTGTGTGACCGCATCGCCGTTATCTTCAAGGGACGGATCATGGGCATTGTGCGGCCTGAGGAAACTACGCTCCTCGAGCTTGGAATGATGATGGCGGGTGACGCCAAAGACCTGCAACGGACAGTTCAATGATTTCGATTCAAAGACGCTCGGGCAACAGTCCGGGATGGAACGCTGCCTGCTATTCGGCAGCACTGCTGGGTGCCCTCCTGTCTTCCGCATTGTTGCTTGCCTTGTCGGGCGGCGATCCGGCGAAGGCGTTCTCGGCGCTTCTGGTTGGCGCCTTCGGAAGTCAGAATGCCCTGCTTGGTTCGCTTTCGAAGGCGACACCGCTGCTTCTGGTCGGCCTTGGAACGGTCATCGCCTTTCGTGCGAAGATCTGGAATATCGGTCAGGAAGGCCAGGTGTTTGCCGGGGCGATGATGGCCTATTGGGCAAGCCTCATGGTTGGGGGCCTGCCTTACTGGATGGCGCTTGGTGTCATTGCACTGGCCGGATTATTGGGCGGTGCCGCCCTCGGTATGCTCGCCGGTTACCTGAAGACCCGGTTCGCCACCAGCGAGGTCATCTCGACGGTCATGCTGAACTACATCGTTATCTTCTTTCTCGCCTACCTCCTGGACGGTGGGCCGTGGATGGAAACCGGCGTTACCGTCGCCTACCACCAATCGCCGCCCGTCAATCCGGCGCTGGAGTGGCCTGTCCTGTTCGGTCAGGGCGCTGGCAAGCTGCATATCGGCTTTCTATTCGCACTAGCCGCTTCGGTTTTCTGCGCCGTCCTGATCGAGCGGACGTCGCTTGGCTATGAAATCCGGGCCTTCGGCTCGAACCCGACGGCGCTGCGTTTTCGTGGCACCAACATTCGCCGGCTGTTGCTGGTGGTGATGTTGATGTCCGGCGCGCTTGCCGGGCTTGCAGGGGCGGGGGATCTGTTCGGCACATCCCATCGTTTGCGTGCCGAGACGTTGTTGGGCATCGGCAGCTCCGGCATTGTAGTTGCCATGGTCGGCGGCCTGCGCCCGACCGGCGTCATGCTCGCGGCCCTGTTTTTCGGGGCGCTCAAGGCCGGCGCCATCTACATGCGGCTGCAAAGCGGAACCCCGGCTGGACTAGTGTCTGCCATGGAAGGGCTGGTTCTGCTGTTCTTCCTGTGCGCCGCGGTGGCTACCAAATTCAAGATTGTAAGGAACCACGTACATGCTTGAACTCCTGCAAGGCCCTATGCTCGTCAGTATTCTGGCTGCCATGGTCCGAATTGCAACTCCGTTGCTATTTTCTGCGATGGGGGAACTCGTGACACAGCGAGCCGGCATCTGGAACATTTCCGTCGAAGGCACCATGCTGCTCGGCGCAGTGGTGGCCTATGTGGTCGCCTCGACGACCGGTTCGCCATGGCTTGCGCTGCTGGTCGCCATTCTTGCCTGCGCGCTGATCAGCCTGATCATGTCGTTTGTGACCATTGTTCTCAAAGCCGAGCAGTTCGTTGCCGGCCTGGCATTGAACCTTCTCGCATCCGGCCTCACCCTGTTTTGGTTCCAGAACTACGTAATTGGCCGCGAGCCGCCGAAATTCGCCGGCTTCGAACAGGTCGATATCCCCTATCTCTCCGACATCCCGGTTCTGGGACCGGTGCTGTTTTCCCAGCGTCTGCTGACCTATGTCAGCTTTCTCCTGCCGGTGCTGGTGTGGTTTTTTCTCTATCGGACCAGGTACGGTTTGGAAATCAGATGTGTCGGCGAAAACCCCAAGGCGCTTGACGTCAAAGGCCTTGGCGTCGGTCGCCGCCAGTGTCTGGCAATCATGTTCGGCAGCCTGATGTCCGGCTTCGGTGGTGCCTTCCTCATGCTCGGTTATTCCGACCGGTTCGTGCCGGACCTGATTGCCGGCCGTGGATGGCTGGTGGTTGTTGCGATCATCGCCGGCAACTGGATGCCGTTCCGGATCGTGGGGGCGATCTTCATTTTCGCCCTGCTCGAGGCGGTGGGCATCCATGCGCAGGTTGTCGGTGTTGCCATACCCCATCATTTCTTTCTAGTCCTGCCCTACGTCGCCTCGCTGATATTGCTTGCCGGCCTGCGTTCGCGCACGCATCAACCCGTGGGGCTTGGTGTGCCCTACAGTCGCGAATGATGCGATGTGAATTGCCGGCATGTCATGCCGGTTCCTTCCGAACCGGCCGTGCGAGCATGCATGGCCGGTTTTGACGTTTGTGCGCTTTTCCTAAAGCTTTGATATTGCAGTATCTGATCGCTTTGCGTCAGAGCGAGGACTGATGGTGCTCGTTGAGCGACCTCCACCGGATCGTTGAATTTCAACCTTAACTGCGGGCATCCGCGAGGCAATGATAGACATTCTACTCTGAACTCGGGTGTGGGACGGTAGCTTGAGACTGAAGCACGCCTGCTGCCTGGAGCCGATTACACATGTCGGCCGTTGTGACGGAGAGAACTCCATGATGGTACAACCTTGTAACGACCGCATTCTGCTCAATGACTGGCATGTCGTGGCTGATTGCTCAATGCTGGTTCCGGACGTGCCCTTTTCAACCCGGCTGATGGGGGTCGATCTCACCATCACGCGCAATGGCTGCGAAAGGGTCAGGATAGTACGCACCGATACGGGTGACGAGGTGTGTGCCGAGAAGCGATATGGTTTTACCTGGGCATGTCTTGGCAAGCCCGAGCGGGATCCACATTACGTCAGGGAGTCGGATGAGAGCGACCGTCATCTGGTCAGCGGCGGCTCCATCGCGGTCAAGGTGTCGGGGCTTCGCCTGGTCGAGAACTTCCTTGATATGGGGCACTTCCCGTTCGTCCATACCGGCTGGCTGGGCGAGGAGCCGCATACCGAGGTGTTGCCCTACAATGTCTCGGTCACCGAGGAAGACGAAATTCTCGCAACCGAATGCAGGTTCTATCAACCGATAGCGTCGCCGACTGCCACCGAAGGCATGCTGGTGGACTACACCTACAAGGTTATCCGGCCCTATACGGTCGCGCTCTACAAAAGCAACCCGGTCGATCCGGCGCGCAAGGATGTTATCGTGCTCTTCGTCCAGCCGGTCGACGAGGACAATTGCGTCGCGCATTCCTACCTCTGCTACCTGAAGGATGGCATGGACGCGGCAACGGTGCGCAGCTTCATGCAGCTGATCTTCGCGCAGGACAAGCCGATCCTCGAAAATCAAGTTCCCGGACGCCTGCCGCTCAACCCGCGCGCCGAAACGCCGATCCGCGCCGATGTCGTTTCTGTTCACTATCGCCGCTGGTTGCGCGAGCGGGGTGTCACTTACGGCGCGATCCCGTTGCACGCCTGATCGGGACCCGGCGTCAAACGCCCGAATTGAAGGATGAAAAAGATGAAACAGCAAAAGACGTGTTCGGACCCTGTCGTGCTGAACCTCTGGCACCCCCTGGGTGCGGTGGATGAAGTGCCTGTTGGTATCGTGGTCGATACTGTTCTGCTGGAAGTGCGGGTCAGCTTTTCGGTTGACGCCGATGGCGCGGTTTTCGTCTGGCGCAGCTGTGCCGGTCTGCGATCGGGCGACCGGTTCGTCCCGTCGGCTATCGATGCCGCCCTGCCTGCCAAAAGCGCCTATGGCTATGTGTGGACGTCGCTTGGTATCCCGACGGACGACATTTTCCCGATCCCTGAATATGCCGAAGCCGATCGGCGCAAGCTCAATGCCGCCACTTTCGGCGTCAATGTCTCCGCACCCCGCGCCATCGAGAACTTCCTCGACATGGGGCACTTTCCCTATGTGCACACCGATATCCTCGGCGTCGAACCGCACACCGAGGTGAAGGAATACGACGTCGAGATTTCCGTCGACCGCGACGAAATTATCGCAACCCGATGCCGCTTCTATCAGCCTATGGCCTCGATCGCGTCGGGCGGCGGTGCGGATGTGGACTATGTCTATCGTGTGCCGCATCCCTATTGCGCGGTGCTCTACAAATCGAGCCCGCTCGACGAGACGCGGATGGATGTCATCGCCGTGTTCCTGCAGCCGCTCGATGAGGAGCGCATTCGTGCGCATATGATGCTGTGCGTGCTGGACGACACGAATGCGGACAAGATCATAAAGCGCTTCCAGCAGACGATTTTCGGTCAGGACAAGCCCATTCTGGAGAACCAATTCCCGAAGCGGCTGCCGCTCGACCCACGGGCGGAAACGCCGATCCGCGCCGACAAATCCGCCATCGCCTACCGTCGTTGGCTCAGCCAGAAGGGACTGACCTACGGGGTCATTCCGGCTGCGAATTGAGCGACGACCATTGCCGAACCTTGATAGTGAATTGGAGAAACAGATGCAGAATGACACTCGGAGCGAATGGCATCCGATTGCCGCGACGACCGATCTACCGCTGCGCCACGTGTTCCATGGCCAGCTTTTCGGCAGGGAATTCGCCGTCTGGCGTGCCGACGACGGTTTCGTCAATATCTGGGAGAACCGCTGTCTACATCGCGGCGTCCGGTTGTCGATCGGGATCAACGACGGGCGCGAGCTGAAGTGCCAGTATCACGGTTGGCGCTACTCGAACCGCACTGCCGGCTGCACCTACATCCCTGCCCATCCCGCCGATGCGCCAGCCCGCACGATCACCAACCGCACATTCCCGGCCGTCGAACGCTACGGGCTGGTATGGTCGTCAGAGCAAGCCGTCGGCGAAAGTCCCGTTGTTGGCGGCCTTGACGAGGCAAATGTGCTTGCCTTGCGTGCCATTCCGGTCAATGCGCCCGCCGCGCGGGTCGTCGAGGCGCTTCGCTCCTATCGCTTCCAGCCAAGCGCACGGATTGATGGAGCGGATGCCGAGGTTTCGGTGGAAACCGCGTCGGCAACAGCAGTTGCACTGCGAGCCCGCGCTGATGGCGCCGAAACGTTCGGAGTATTCTTCGTCCAGCCGGTCGATTCCAACCGTTCTGTGATCCGCGGCGTTTTGGATGGGCAGATGGAGGGCGCGCAGCGTGCCGCCGTTCTGCGCCACCACAACGAACATCTGTCGGCACTGCGTGTTGCTGTCGAACGCAAGGCCTCGTCGATGCCGGCACCGGCACCGATCGAACCGGTCTTCGAACCGGTCTCGGAAGAGCTTGCGTCCATGCCTGAGCTGACGGCCCATGGCCGCAAGGCGGGCATTCGGGTCCAGGTCGCCAGGAAATGGCCGGCGGCCGATGGCATCATGGGTTTTGAACTCCGGCCGCTCAAAGGCCTGCTGCCGACCTTCCAGCCCGGCGCCCATATCGACGTGCACATGCCGAACGGCGATATCAGGCAATATTCGATCATCAACGGCCCCGGCGAGACGGATTCCTTCACCATCGGGGTCAAGCTCGAGCGGGATTCGAAGGGCGGCTCCATATGCATGCACGAAATCGTGCGCGAGGGCGACGTTCTGGCGATTTCGGAGCCGCGCAACAATTTCCCGCTGCGCCGCGATGCGCTGAACACCATCTTCGTTGCCGGCGGCATCGGTATCACGCCGCTGCTGGCAATGGCCCAGGCGCTCAAGAACCAGAATTTGACACATGAGTTGCACTACTTTGCTCAGAACGAAGGCCAACTCGCCTTCCCGGAGCGGATGAAATATCTCGGTGAGACCGTCAAGCCGCATCTCGGCCTGTCGCCGGACACCACTGTCGAGCAACTGCGCACGCTGTTGACGCCTTATCGCCGCGACACGCATCTCTATGTCTGCGGCCCGGGCCCGATGCTGGAAGCCACGCGTGCTGTGGCAGCTGAAGCCGGCTGGCCCGAGGAAGCCGTGCATTTCGAATACTTCAAGAATACCAAACCCATCGACGACAGTTCGAGCTTCGAAGTGGCGCTGGCGCGCTCTTGCCTGACGCTCAAGGTGCCGGCGGGGAAGACTATTCTCGAGGTTATGCGCGAGGCCGGGATCGATATGCCGTCCTCCTGCGAGCAGGGGGCATGCGGCACCTGCCTGGCAACTGTCATCGAGGGCGAGCCCGATCACCAGGACGTCTTTCTGAGCGCGTCGGAGCGGGCGTCTGGAACCAAGATCATGACTTGCGTTTCCCGCAGCAAATCGGCCCGCCTCGTGCTCGATATCTAAGGAAGAAATGATGATTACCCTTTACGATTACGAATTGTCGGGCAATTGCTACAAGCTCCGCCTGCTGATGGGCTTTCTCGGTATCGATCCCAAGATTGTGCCCGTCGATTTCTATCCCGGCCGCGAGCACAAGTCGGATTGGTTCCTGAAGCTCAACCCGCTCGGCCAGTTGCCGGTGCTTGAGGACGACGGCCTGCTGCTGCGCGACGCTCAGGCAATCCTGGTCTATCTCGCAGCCAAATATGACAAATCCAACAGCTGGTATCCGCTGGGCAATCCGGCTCTGCTCGGCGAGATCAGCCAGTGGCTGGCCTTTGCTGATGGCATCACCGGCACCGCATCCGCCGCACGCCTACATGATGCGCTGTTTTATGATTTCGATATCGAGGCGGCGCGTGCGGGTGCGCACCGGCTGTTTCGCATCCTCGACGAGCATCTATGGTTCGGCGAGCAGGAGGGACGCGACTGGATCTGTTCGGCCCGGCAGCCGACCTTGGCGGATATCGCCTGCTTCCCTTACGTCATGCTGTCGGAGGAAGGGGGCATTCCGCGCCAGGACTATCCGGCGATCCGGCGCTGGTGCGATCGTTTCAAACGCATCAGCGGTTTTACCGTCATGTCCGGTGTCTTTCCCGCTGGTCCCGCCCAGGCCGCATGAACAAGCAAAGGCCAGGCGCCTCGCCAGGCAATCTCGATTTGAATTTGGAGAAGAAAAATGGACGTACGCGCCGCCGTCGCCGTTCAGGCTGGCAAACCGCTTGAGATCATGACCGTACAGCTCGAAGGTCCACGGGCCGGCGAAGTGCTGATCGAGGTCAAGGCCACCGGCATCTGCCATACCGACGACTTCACCCTTTCGGGTGCCGATCCGGAAGGCTTGTTTCCTGCCATTCTCGGCCATGAAGGCGCCGGTATCGTTGTCGATGTCGGTCCCGGCGTGACCTCAGTCAAGAAGGGCGATCACGTCATTCCGCTCTATACGCCGGAATGCCGCGAGTGCTATTCCTGCACATCCCGCAAAACCAATCTCTGCACCTCGATCCGCGCCACACAGGGCCAGGGCCTGATGCCCGATGGCACCTCGCGGTTTTCGATCGGCAAGGACAAGATCCACCACTATATGGGCTGCTCGACCTTCGCCCAGTATACGGTGCTGCCTGAAATCGCGGTTGCCAAGGTGCGTGAAGACGCGCCGTTCGACAAGATCTGCTATATCGGCTGCGGCGTCACCACAGGCATCGGCGCGGTCATCAACACCGCCAAGGTCGAGATCGGCGCAACCGCCATCGTCTTCGGTCTGGGTGGCATTGGTCTGAACGTGTTGCAGGGGCTTAGGCTCGCAGGTGCCGACATGATCATCGGCGTCGATATCAACAACGACCGCAAGGAATGGGGCGAGCGCTTCGGCATGACCCACTTCGTCAATCCCAAGGAAGTTGGCGAGGACATCGTTGCCCATCTGGTCAACATGACCAAGCGTGGTGCCGACCAGATCGGCGGCGCGGACTACACCTTCGACTGCACCGGCAACACCAAGGTGATGCGCCAGGCACTCGAATCGTCGCACCGCGGCTGGGGCAAGTCTGTCGTCATCGGCGTCGCCGGCGCCGGCCAGGAAATCTCGACGCGTCCGTTCCAACTGGTCACCGGCCGCAGCTGGATGGGCACCGCCTTCGGCGGCGCACGCGGCCGCACCGATGTGCCGAAGATCGTCGACTGGTACATGGACGGCAAGATCCAGATCGATCCGATGATCACCCACACCATGCCGCTCGAAGACATCAACAAGGGTTTCGAGCTGATGCATTCCGGCGAAAGCATCCGCGGCGTGGTGGTGTTTTAGTCGAGCATTTGCCTTTGATCCTGCTGGGGCGTGATCATGCCCGGGACACATCTGATCGGCCGGACCGCTGCTTGCGGTTCGGCCGTTTCACTTTGAAGACCATGCCATAGTGCCGCAACGAACGAGGCCGGCCATGTTCGGGCCGGCCTCTATTTTCGGAAACCCCTGATAAGCGTCACTTGATCAGGTAGGGCTTTTCGTAAAAATGCTCCTCGAGGTTGAGGCCTTCGCCGCCGCGATCAACCACGGCGAAGTCGGAGGTGGCGTCGAGAGGGGTGAGAATTCCGTGCCAGATATTGCGGCCGATATTGACGCCTTGACCGGGAGCGGTCCTGAAGGCGATCGGTTCGCCGGGGCCTTGATCAGTCTCTTCGGCCACGACCACCAGAAACGGATTACTGCTCAGTGGAATAAACGCCTGGCTGCCGAACGGGTGCCGCTCGACCATCGTCAGTTCCAGCGGTAAAGCGTAATGCTCGGCGCGCAGCAGGCTGATCATCGGGCGTGCTTTTTCGCCCGTTGCCTCGATCCTGGCGAGGTCGTGATAACGCATGCATTTTCCCGCATTGATGGAGAAGCTTGCTGCGCCTTCGGTTTCGAGGACCTCGCCGAAGGGGGCGAATGCTTCGCGGGTCAGCGGCCGGATGGGAATCGTCTTCATGGGGTGTTTCCTTCATCAATGGGGCAGGTTCGTCTTCATGCATTCGCAACAGGGGGAGCCCGTTTGAAGCGAGATTGATCGTGTTGCGTACAAAATCCGGCAGGGCGTCCGTAACGGGGCATCTCCTCACCATGGCAACATCTCGGACAGGCGCAAAAGCGCGATCCTCTCCACCTGCCGGCAGGCGGCGTTGAACTCGGTCTCGCGGTCGTTGCCGACGCGGCTTTCGAAGGAGGTCAGGATATCGCCCTTGCTCAATCCCCGGACCGCGATGATGAAGGGAAACCCGAAAATTTCGACGTAGCGGCTGTTGAGCGCGTCAAAGCGTGCCCGTTCGGCATCGGTCAGGGCATCGAGACCGGCCGAGGCCTGTTCGCTGGTCGAGCTTTCGGTCAGGCGTCTGGCCTGCGCGAGCTTGCCGGCAAGGTCGGGGTGGGCTTTGAGTACGCCGAGACGCTCGGTTTCGTCGGCGCTGCGAAAAACTGCCGTCAACGCTGCGTGCAAGCCGATTGCGGTGTCGTTGGCGGGCCCGAGTTCATCGGCGAACGCGCGTCGGGCAATCCAGTCCGAGTGTTCGAACACGCCACCGAAGCGGCAGACGAAAGCCTCTTCGGTGAGCCGTGACGGGCGATCCTTGCCCGCCTGAAAGGGATGGGTTTGAGCCCAATGGCTGGCGATGTCGATCCGGCGTGCAAGCCAGACCCTGTCGTGGCTCTTGACGTAGTCGATGAACCGGCCAAGCGCGGCAATGCGCCCCGGCCGTCCGGCAAGCCGGCAATGCAAGCCGATATTCATCATTTTCGGTGCCCCGGCGCGCCCTTCGGCATAGAGCACGTCGAACGTATCCTTGAGGTAGCTGAAAAACTGGTCGCCACTGTTGAAACCCTGCGCGGTGGCGAAGCGCATGTCGTTGGTGTCAAGCGTGTAGGGAATGACGAGCTGGTGCTTGCCGTTGTGTTCGTGCCAGTAGGGCAGGTCGTCGGCATAGCTGTCGGAAACATAGGCAAAGCCGCCGTCCTCGGTGATGAGATCGACAGTGTTTTCCGAACAGCGGCCGGTATACCAGCCGAGTGGGCGCTCGCCGGTGACGATTTCGTGCAGCTGGATTGCTTCTGTGATCTGCCGGCGCTCTTCGTCTGGGTCCATGTCCTTGTGCTCGACCCATTTCAATCCGTGCGAGGCGAGTTCCCAGCCGGCCGCCTGCATGGCCGCGACCTGCGCCGGCGAGCGCTTCAGCGCCGTTGCCACGCCATAGACCGTCGCCGGTGCAGCGTTTTCCGTCAGCAACCGGTGCAACCGCCAGAAGCCGGCACGCGCACCATAGTCGTAGATCGATTCCATGTTCCAATGGCGCTTGCCGGGCCAGGGCTGCGCGCCGACGATCTCGGACAGAAAAGCCTCCGAGGCGGCATCGCCATGCAAAACGCAGTTTTCGCCACCCTCTTCGTAGTTGACGACGAATTGCACGGCGATATGCGCCCCACCGGGCCAGACGGCATCCGGCGGGGTTGCGCCATAGCCGTGCAGATCTCGGGGATATCTCATGCGGCCGCTCCTCCCTAAGCTTGCGATTGGCCGATTCCTACCCAGAAAACGTGTCCACCATTCCCCTCGAAATATTTGAAAGTCTCGAACGATCAGCCCGCTACTCAAGGGAAGTCGGCTCAAGGATAGTGGATGGATGAATGCAGTCCCGGGGAGGTGAAACCATGCAAACGCAAGCGGCAAATGGCGGTCGGCTGACGACCCATGTGCTCGACGTCGCGCGCGGCAAACCGGCAGAGAACCTGCATATCGAACTTTTCCGCATCCAGGGCGGACTGGCCGAACCGCTGGATTCGGCCAAGACCAACGACGACGGCCGCTGCGATGCACCGCTGCTCAGCGGCGAGCGGATGAAGCCAGGTGTCTACGAGCTCAGGTTTCATGCTGGAAATTACCTCGGCCGCACCACCGGTGGCGTGCCGTTCCTCGACGTCATCCCCATTCGCTTCGGCATCGCCGACGCGACGGCGCATTATCACGTGCCGCTGCTGCTTTCGCCCTACAGCTATTCGACCTATCGCGGGAGCTGAACCATGGCTGCTGACACTCGCAACATCATCCGCTTCCTGCTCAACCACCGGCTTGTCGAGCTGTCCGCCGTCTCGCCGGTTCAGACGCTTCTCGATTTCCTGCGCATCGACCGCAATCTGCGCGGAACCAAAGAAGGTTGCGCCGAGGGGGATTGCGGCGCCTGCACGGTGCTGGTTGGCCGCTTGCTGGACGGGCGGCTGAAATACGAATCGGTGAATGCCTGTATCCGGTTCGTCGGCTCGCTCGATGGCTGCCACGTCGTGACAGTGGATTCGCTCGCCGCCGCCAATGGCCCGCTGCATCCGGTGCAGCAGGCCATGGTCGAGACGCACGGTTCGCAATGCGGCTTTTGCACTCCGGGCTTCGTCATGTCGCTCTATGGGCTCTGGATGGAAAACCCCAAGCCATCGGTCAATGAGATCGAGAAGGCGCTTCAGGGCAATCTCTGTCGCTGCACCGGCTATGCCGCCATCGTCCGCGCCGCCCAGGCGGTTTCGGTCATCGGCGACCTCGATCAAGACCCCCTGGTGCGCGAGCGAGCAGAAATCAGCCGGCGGCTGGCCGCACTGAAGGACGGCAGGCGCGTGGTGATTGGCGAAGGCGCCGAACGCATTATCCTGCCGGCGTCCGTCGATGATCTCGCCACGGTGTTTGAGGCCGAACCCAAGGCGCGGATCGTCGCCGGCTCGACCGATGTCGGCCTGTGGGTGACGAAGTTCATGCGCGACATTGCGCCGGTCATCCATCTCGCCCATCTCGACGCGTTGCGCGGCATCGCGCTGGACGAAACCGGCGTCACGCTCGGTGCAGGCGTCAGCTACACCGAGGCCTATCCGGTCATATCAAAACATTTTCCGCAAATGCGCGAGCTTTGGGACCGCATCGGCGGCCAGCAGGTGCGCAATATGGGCACGATCGGCGGTAATATCGCCAATGGCTCGCCGATCGGCGACACGCCACCCCCCCTGATCGCGCTTGGCGCTTCTGTCGTCTTGCGCAAAGGCGGTGTGCGCAGGACCGTGCCACTCGAACACTACTTCATCGAGTATGGCAGGCAGGATCGGCAGCCCGGCGAGTTCGTCGAGGCCGTGCGCATTCCCTTTCTTGATAAGGCAACCTGCTTCGCCGTCTACAAGATCACCAAGCGGCGGGATGAGGATATTTCCGCGGTCTGCGGGGCTTTCCGCGTCGCGTTCGACGGGCAAGGCATGGTCGCCAGTGCGGTCATCGCATTCGGCGGCATGGCCGGCACGCCCAAGCGTGCTGCAAATGTCGAAGCCATACTGGCCGGCGGCGCCTGGAACGATGCGACGATCGAGGCAGCGGCGGCGGCATTGGGCGAGGATTATTCGCCGCTCACCGACTGGCGGGCCTCGGCAGACTATCGGCTTCTGGTGGCAAAAAACCTTTTGCGCCGCTTCTATCTGGAAACGCAGGATGAAAAGCTTGTGCGGCTGGATCACAAGACGACGCTGACGGTGTGAGGAGATGACACAATGAACCTGATGCAGCCCATCGATCGCATCCGCGGCGGCGTGCATGAAAATGAACGCCACGAATCCGGCCACAAGCATGTGACGGGCACTGCCGAATATATCGACGACATTCCGGAGCCGGCCGGTACGCTGCATGCCTATCTGGGCCTGTCGCAACGTGCCCATGCTGATATCCTGTCGGTGAACTTCGACGCGGTTCGAGCGTCCCCCGATGTTATTGGCGTCCTGACCGCGGACGACATTCCCGGCGAAAACGATGTCAGCCCGGCGCATAAACATGATGATCCGGTCTTCGCCCGCAACAGGGTCGAGTTTCATGGTCAGCCGATTTTCGCCGTCATCGCCACCACCCGCGATGCTGCCCGGCGCGCGGCAGCGAAGGTAAGGATCGAATACCAGGATCTTCCGCATGTGACCGATGTCCTCGAGGCGGCGGCGGCCAGTTATCCGCTGGTTATCGATCCGCTGAAGCTGCAGCGCGGCGATATCGCCGCCGGTTTCGCCAGGGCGAAGCACATCATCGAAGGCGAGATGCGCATCGGCGGGCAGGATCATTTCTATCTCGAAGGCCAGATCTCCTTTGCCATTCCCGGGGAAGATGACGAGATCACGATCTACTCTTCGACCCAGCATCCGAGCGAGACGCAGCATATGGTCGGCCAGGTGCTGGGCGTTCCGTCCAATGCCGTGACGATCAATGTGCGGCGGATGGGCGGGGCTTTCGGCGGCAAGGAAACGCAGGCAAACCTGTTTGCCGCTGTCGCTGCGGTCGCTGCCAGGAAATATCGCTGCGCGGTCAAGATCCGCCCCGACCGTGACGACGACATGACCGCGACCGGCAAACGCCATGATTTCCATGTCGGCTACAAGGTTGGCTTCGACACCGATGGAAGGATCGAGGCGGTGGATGCGGTGTTTTCGGCGCGTTGCGGGTTTTCGGCCGACCTCTCCGGTCCCGTTACCGACCGGGCGCTGTTTCACGCCGACAACTGCTATTTCTATCCGCATGTCCGGCTGCGGTCGCGGCCGCTCAAGACCAACACGGTTTCCAACACGGCGTTCCGTGGTTTTGGCGGTCCGCAGGGCATGGTCGGCGGCGAGCGGATGATCGAGGATATCGCCTATACCCTGGGCAAGGATCCACTCGAAATCCGCAAGCTCAATTTCTACGGCGGCGAGGGGCGCAATCTGACGCCCTACCACCAGACCGTCGAGGACAACATCATCGGGCGCATCATCGCGGAGCTGGAAACCTCCTGCGATTATGCCGCGCGACGCAAGGAAATTCTCGCCTTCAACGGCAAGAGCCGGATCATCAAGCGCGGCATAGCGCTGACGCCGGTGAAATTCGGGATCTCCTTCACCAAGACGGAATACAATCAGGCCGGCGCGCTGGTGCATGCCTATGCGGATGGTTCGATCCATCTGAACCATGGCGGCACCGAAATGGGGCAGGGGCTCTATACCAAGGTGGCGCAGGTGGTTGCAGACGAGTTCCAGGTCGATCTCGACAGGATCAAGGTGACGGCGACGACCACGGGCAAGGTGCCGAACACCTCGGCGACCGCTGCTTCCTCCGGCTCGGACCTCAACGGCATGGCGGCGGCCAATGCTGTCCAGCAGATCAAGGCGCGGCTGGTGGCTTTCGCCGCCGAGCGTTACGGTGTCAGCGAGGCGGATATCGCCTTTGAGCCGAACACCGTTCGCGTCGGCACTCAGCGTTTTAGCTTCGCCGATTTCATCAAGATTGCTTATGGCGCGCGGATACAGCTTTCGGCGGCGGGCTTCTACAAGACGCCGAAGATCCACTGGAACCGCGCCGAGGGTTGGGGCAGGCCTTTCTTCTACTATGCCTATGGCGCGTCCTGCTCCGAAGTCAGCGTCGATACATTGACAGGCGAATACCGGGTCGAACGCGCCGATATCCTGCACGATGTCGGCCGGTCGCTCAATCCGGTGCTCGACATCGGCCAGATCGAAGGTGCGTTTGTGCAGGGCATGGGATGGCTGACGACGGAAGAACTCTGGTGGGATGCCAAGGGCAAGCTCAGGACCCATGCGCCATCGACCTACAAGATCCCGCTTGCCTCCGACCGGCCGCGCATATTCAACGTCAACCTAGCCGAATGGTCGGTTAATCCGGAGGAAACGATCCGCCGGTCCAAGGCGGTCGGCGAGCCTCCCTTCATGCTGCCGATTTCGGTGCTCGAGGCGATATCGATGGCGGCGGCGAGCGTTGCGGACTATCTGATGCCGCCACGCATCGATGCGCCGGCGACGCCGGAGCGGGTGCTGATGGCGGTCGAACGGCTGCGGGCTGCGGCCAGGGGGTAAATTCGATGGCGGGGCTGCGAGAGGATATCAGGAGCTTCCTGCGCCGAAACCAGCAATGCATGCTGGTCGAGGTGACGGATGCTGCCGGTTCCACCCCGCGCGACACCGATGCCTGGATGCTGGTGGCAGCAGATGGTATCTTCGGTACGATCGGGGGTGGCCAGCTCGAATATATGGCCATCGATCAGGCTCGACGCGCGCTCAGGCAAGCGCGACCGGCTGACGCGATGAGCGTCCCGCTGGGACCTGAAATCGGCCAATGTTGCGGCGGTCGCGTCGGTCTGTCATTTGTCGCAATGAACCCCGAACTGGCGACACGTCTCATCGTGCGCAGCGACAGGGAATTGGCCGCGCGTCCGCATGTCTATGTGTTCGGCGCGGGTCATGTCGGCAATGCGCTTGCCATGGCCCTGTCGCTGGTCCCTCTGCGGATCATCCTCGTGGACACGCGGGAAGAAGAACTTTCGACCTCAAACGTTCCTGGCATCGAAACCTGTCTGACGGCGATGCCGGAAGCAGTGGTGCGTACCGCACCGAAGGGCAGTTCCTTCGTCATCCTCACCCATGACCACGCGCTCGATTTTCTGATCGCGGCGGAAGCACTGGGCCGGATGGATGCCGCATATGTCGGCATGATCGGCTCGAGAACCAAGCGTGCGACGTTCAGGAACTGGCTTTCGCGTGAGGTCGGCAATCCCGAGCGTTTCGACCGGCTGACCTGTCCGATTGGCGGCGCTGAAGTGAAGGACAAGCGCCCGGCAGTGATCGCCGTTTTGGCGGCTGCCGAAATCACGGCAGCAGCGCTGGGCTACAAACCATCGCGGGTTGATGGCGTCCGCAGCCGAAGTTTGAAGGAAATGAGAACGAGCTAGGGTTATTCCAGCATCTTGCCGATCATCCGCTGGCAGCGCTCGGCCATGAAGTCGATCATCAAGCGGACTTTGGGATCCTGAAAGCGCTTGTGCGGATAGATGGCCGCAAGCTGCACGCTTGTCGGCGGCGTATCCTCCAATATTTCCACCAGCGTGCCGTCGTTCAGATAGCTCTTCACTTCGAAAAGTGGCTTGTTGATGATGCCGCGTCCCTCGAGCGCCCATTGGGTCAGTACGTCGCCATCGTCGGAATCATAGGGGCCGCCGATCTCGAACTTGCGGGTTCCCTCCGGCGTCTGCAGGTTCCAGTAATATTCCTTGGAACCGGGATAGCGCAACAGCAGACAATCGTGCTTGTCGTCGATCAACGCATCGGGCGTTTGTGGAATACCGCGCTTCTCTAGATAGGCGGGGCCTGCGCAGACGACCCGCTGGCAGTTCAGGATACCGCGCATGCGCAGGTTGGAATCCTCCAGAACGCCGAGCTTGAAGGCTACATCGACGCCTTCGCTGAGAATATCGACATTGTGGTCGGAGAGGCGTAGGCGCACCTCGATATCGGGATACCTGTCGTGAAATTCCGGGATGCCCGACGCGACCAGCCGCCGTCCGATGCCGAGCGGCGCGGTGATCCGCAGCGATCCCTTGGGATTGTGCGAGAGATCGGCGATGGCGCTTTCGGCCTCGTCCACCGCCTCGATGATCTTGACAGCACCCTGATAGAAGACATGCCCATGCTCGGTGGGCGAAAGCTTGCGCGTGGTGCGGTTGAACAGGCGTACCCCGAGATGCCGCTCCAGCTCCTTGATGCGATTGCTGGCAACGGCAGGTGTGACCCGCTGGTCGCGGCCGGCCGAGGAAAGTGTGCCGAGTTCGACGACCCGGACGAAGACGCGCACATTATCGAGATAGGACATGAAATTCTCTTACCACACCGCAAAGCGAACCACAGCTGGATCGATCTTATAGATTTTTTTGAAAGTGTTGAGGATTAACCGGCATTTCGGAGAAGATCGCCTGATGGCAGAAGTCTCCCGAACAGGGGGAGCCAACATGTATGATTACGCCATTGCCTGGGACTGGCTGACTTTCGCCGTCCGTTGGCTCCACGTCATCACAGCCGTCGCCTGGATCGGCTCGTCATTCTATTTCGTCGCGCTTGACCTTGGTTTGCGCAAGCGACCGGATTTGCCTGCTGGAGCGTATGGTGAGGAATGGCAGGTGCATGGCGGCGGTTTCTATCACATCCAGAAATATCTGGTGGCGCCGGCCAACATGCCCGAGCACCTCATCTGGTTCAAATGGGAATCCTACGTCACCTGGCTTTCCGGCTTCGGCATGCTCTGTCTGGTCTATTATGCCGGTGCCGACCTTTATCTGATCGACCCGGCCGTGCTCGATGTCTCCAAGCCGATGGCGATTGCCATCTCGCTGGCTTCCATCGGCTTCGGCTGGATCATCTATGACCTGATCTGCAAGTCGCCATTGGGGCGCGACAACACGCGACTGATGGTGCTGCTCTATTTCATCCTGGTCGGCATGGCCTGGGGGTACACGCAGCTATTCACCGGTCGCGCAGCGTTCGTGCATCTTGGCGCTTTCACCGCGACGATCATGTCGGCCAACGTCTTCTTCATCATCATCCCGAACCAGAAGATCGTGGTGGCCGACCTCATCGCCGGCCGCACGCCGGACCCCAAATACGGCCGGATCGCCAAGCAGCGCTCGACGCATAACAACTACCTGACGCTGCCCGTGTTGTTCCTGATGCTGTCCAACCATTATCCGCTCGCATTCGGAACCGAGTTCAACTGGATCATCGCGTCGCTAGTCTTCCTGATGGGCGTTACCATCCGGCACTATTTCAACACACGCCATGCCAATGCCGGCAACCCGACATGGACCTGGCTGGCCACCGTGCTGCTGTTCATCGTCATCATGTGGCTGTCGACCGTGCCCAAGGCACTGACCGGAGAACCGGAACGGGTAACGGAGGCACAGCATCGTTTCATCACCGCGCAAGCATTTCCCAAGGTGCGCGACACGGTGCTCGGACGATGTTCCATGTGTCATGCCAGGGAACCGGGTTGGGAAGGCATCGTGGTCGCGCCCAAGGGCGTGATGCTGGAGAGCGACGCCGAGATCGCCGCGCACGCCCGGGAAATCTATCTGCAGGCGGGGCGCTCGCATGCCATGCCGCCAGCCAATGTCACCGCCATTTCGGCCGAGGAGCGCCAGTTGCTGGTCGCCTGGTATGAAGCGGCCGTAAAGGGAGGAAACCCTGAATGAACGAGTTGTTGATCCGCGGGCGTGTGCTCACTTTCGTTGACGAGCCGCAAGGCATCGATGACACCGCCTCCTATCGCTATTTCGAGGATGGCGCCGTTTTTGTCCGGACCGGCAAGGTCGCAGCGATCGGTGACTATTCCGATGTCCGCAAACACCTGGCCGCAGACGTGAAGATCGCCGACCATCGGCCGCACCTCGTACTCCCGGGCCTGATCGACACGCATCTGCACTACCCGCAGACACAGGCGATCGCCTCTTACGGCGCGCAACTGCTCGAATGGTTGAACACCTATATCTTCGTCGAGGAGCAGAAATTAGCAGGGCCGGAGCATGCTGCCTTCATAGCAGGGCGGTTCATGGACGAGTTGCTGTCGAACGGTACGACGACGGCTGTCGCCTATTGCTCCGTTCACACCCAAAGCGTCGATGCCTATTTCACCGCCGCCGAACAGCGCGGCATGCTGATGGTTGGTGGCAAGGTGATGATGGATCGCAATGCGCCGGAAGCGCTGCGGGACACGCCTCTGCAGGGTTATGACGAGACGAAGCGGCTGATCGACAAATGGCATGGCAGGGGCAGGGCGCTTTATGCCATCAGCCCGCGCTTTGCCATCACCTCGACACCGGAGCAGATGGATATGAGCCGAGCGCTCGTGCGCGAGCATCCCGATTGCTACGTCCAGACCCATCTTTCCGAAAACAAGGACGAGATCGCCTTCGCGACATCGCTCTATCCGGACGCCAAGGATTACACCGACATCTACGCCCGCTATGACCTGCTGGGCCGCAAGACGCTGCTGGGACATTGCATCTATCTGAGCGACCGGGAGATCTCCGTTCTGGCCGAAACCGGCTCCGTCGGTGTCTTCTGCCCGACATCCAACCTCTTTCTCGGTTCAGGACTGTTTGACCGCGATCGTTTTGATCGGCTCGGCGCGCGCTGGTCGGTGGCCACCGATGTCGGTGCCGGCACAAGTTTTTCGATGCTGGAGACGATGGATGAGGCCTACAAGGTGCTGCATCTGCAGGGCCAGCGGCTGTCGCCACTCAACAGTTTTTACCGGATGACGCTGGGCAATGCGCGTGCGCTCGATCTGGAGGATCGCATCGGTTCACTGCATGCCGGTGCCGATGCCGATATCGTCGTTCTCGACAGCAACGGCAAATCGGCGATGGAGCTTCGGATGCGAACGGCGAAATCCCTGGCCGAGGAGTTGTTCATCCTGCAAACCATGGGTGATGACCGCTGCGTTGCCGAGGTCTATGTCGCGGGCACGCCGATGAAGGGAAGGATCGGTACAGTGGCAGCGGCTGACGGTTCCATCGTCGGAATTCAGCGGGAAACGGCCTGACGCCGTCGCTTGTCCTTATCCCATCTGGGAGGGGGATCCGCCTATTTTCTAATGACGGAAGGATTGAGACATGCAGGCAATTGCGAATCCGAAAGCGTTTCTTGAAACGCTGTTTTACACGGCGGTCTCTGCCGCCGATCCAGCCAAAGTTCTGGCGGCCAGCCTGCCTGAAAAACCCCGAGGCCATACGGTCGTGATCGGTGCCGGCAAGGGGGCCGCCCAGATGGCGCAGGTCTTCGAACGGCTGTGGGACGGACCGCTTTCTGGGACCGTGGTGACGCGCTACGGCTATGCCGTGGATTGCGAGCGCATCACGGTCCTGGAAGCATCCCATCCGCTGCCCGACAACAACGGGCTCCTGGCTTCGAGGCGTTTGCTGGATGAAGTTGCCGGGCTCAACGAGGACGATCTTGTCGTCGCGTTGATCTGCGGCGGCGGCTCGGCGCTCATGCCGATGCCGGCCGGTACCCTGACGCTGGAAGACGAAATCGCTGTCAACAGGGCATTGCTCGATTCAGGCGCGCCGATCAGCGCAATGAATGCTGTGCGCAAGCATGTCTCGCTGATCAAGGGCGGGCGGTTAGCGGAGGCCGCTTATCCTGCAAAAGTCGTCTCGCTGGTCGTCTCCGATATTCCCGGCGACGATCCGGCGCTTGTCGCGTCAGGGCCGACCATCGCCGACAACAGCACGCGCGAGGATGCGCTGAAAGTTATCGCGCGTTACCGGCTGCCTCTTTCCGACAAGGTGATGGAGTTCATCCGCAGCGACGCTTCAGGTGCACCTTTGCCGACCGACCCACGGTTTTCGCGCAATACCGTGCATCTGGTCGCGTCGGCGGCCGTCTCGCTCGAAGCGGCGGCGGCCAGCGCGCGCGCGGCGGGCATCGAAGCCGTCATTCTATCGGATGCCATTGAAGGCGAGGCGCGCGAAGTCGGGCGCGTGCATGCCGCGATCGCCCGCGAAGTCGCGGCGAAAAACAGGCCTTTCCGCAAGCCGGTCGTCATTCTCTCCGGCGGCGAAACGACCGTGACGATCAAAGGCAAGGGCAAGGGCGGGCGCAACAGCGAGTTTCTGCTGTCGCTCGCGCTGGGCATCGACGGCATCGAAGGCGTGTCGGCACTTGCCGCCGATACCGATGGCATCGATGGCTCCGAAGACAATGCCGGCGTGTTCGCCGACGAGACGACCGTCGCCCGCCTTGTCGCGCATAATCTCGATACAGCGGCCTTTCTCGACAGCAATGACAGCTGGTCTGCCTTCGCGGCAATCGGCGATATTTTCAAGCCAGGCCCGACCGGAACCAATGTCAACGACTTCCGGGCGATCCTCATTCAATGAAAGAGTCGATAAACGGATGCCGGTGGTATGAGCGCCTACTCAGCGACGTTTGCGCGGTATTTTGCTACGGAATTTGCTATGGTTTCATGTTTCTACGAGAATAAATATGTATTTAAAATCAAATGTTTGTTTTGAATTTACGCGCAAGATGGCGGGTGTCGGGTGCGCCATTTCCGTTCAAAACTGCGAACACCCGGCCAAAAATCTTGCTGCCTGTGACTGCGTGGTGAATGGCAGCCCCGATAATCCTGATCTGTTTGTCGCCGACTTCAACTTCATCGACGATCGCCTGGATATACGCCTTGCGGAAGGGAATGTCGCCGGAGTGAATAGCCCCTAGAATTGTAGACCCCTTCTTTCCTAAATTTGAGGCAAGAAGAGCATCATGAGCAAATCGAATTTCAGCGAAGAGTTTAAGCGTGACGCGGCGTCAGATCACCGAGCGGGGCTATCCGGTTTCGGAGGTTTCGCAGCGCTGGGTGTGAGCCAGCATTCTCTCTACGAGTGGAAGAAGAAGTTTTCTTCGACGCCCGGCGACCAAGGCAACGACCAGGCCGAGGAGATCAGGCGGCTCAAGAAAGAGCTGGCGCGTGTCACCGAGGAACGCGGCATATTGAAAAAAGCCACCGCGTATTTCGCCAGGGATGCAAAGTGAAGTACGCGTTTGTCGCCGAGCATCGACAGCAGTTTTCGGTGCGGGCGATGTGCCGGTTGTTGCGCATCCACCCCAGCGGATTCTATGCCTGGCTCCAGACGCCGTTGAGCAAGCGGGCTTGCGAAGACAAGCGACAAATTGATCTGCTTCGGAAAGCCTGGGAGGAAAGTGGCAAGGTCTACGGCTAACGCAAGCTTCACGACGACTTGCTCGACCATGGTGAGACATGCTGCCCCAACCGGGTTGCCCGCCTGACGCGGATTGCCGGGATAAGGGCTCAGATCGGTTACAAGCGTCGTCCTGGAATTTATGGCGGCAGGCCTTCCGTTGTCATCGACAACACGCTGGATCGGCAATTTGACGTCGAGGCTCCGGACAAAGCCTGGTTCACAGACATCACCTACATCCGAACCGGTGAAGGCTTCGCCTATCTGGCCGTCGTCATCGACCTCTATTCCCGCCGTGTCATCGGCTGGTCGCTGCGGAGCCGTCAGACCACCGATGTCGTGCTGCAGGCGTTGCTGATGGCTGTCTGGCGGCGAAAGCCAAAGGAACAGGTTCTGGTCCATTCCGATCAAGGCTCACAATTCACCAGCATGGACTGGGCAGCGTTCCTGAAGCACCACAATCTGGTTCATTCGATGAGCCGACGGGAACTGCCACGACAATGCAGTTGCTGAAAGCTTCTTCAATCTGCTGAAGCGAGAGCGGATACGCCGAAAGGTCTACCCCCAAAGGGACGAAGCCAGGCAGGATGTGTTCGACTACATCGAGATGTTCTACAATCCGAAACGCAAGCATGTCAGAAACGGAATGCTGTCGCCCGTCGAGTTCGAAAAGCGGCAGAAAACGTAACCTGAGGGTGTCTACGAAACTCGGGGCTATTCAGGTCAGGAAATTCGAACCCGCGCCATGGTCGTCCAGCAAAAGACCGGTCGTCCGGTACAGTTCGAGATCACGACCGAAGTCAGGGCAAGCCTGCTTGCATGGCTTGAACGGAGAGGCGGAACAATTGACGACTACGCCTTTCCCAGTCGAGTCGATCATGCCGATCATCTCAGCACTCGCCAGTATGCCCGATTGGTCGATGAGTGGGTGACTGCATGGGCTAAGACGCGAGGACTACGGCACACACTTGCTTCGACGCACGAAGGCCGCGATGATCTACAAAGTGACGGGCAATCTTCTGCAATCCAGATCCTGCTCGGGCGAAAACACAGTCAGGTACCTTGGTGTGGACATCGAGGACGCGCTGGAACCAGCGGTACAGAGATTTGAGCGAGTGCAGCCCCGCACCCAGCTGCTGAATTGGAATTTACTTGCCAGGGGACGCGGATCATCGTGCCCCACGCGGTTTGAACCGACGACATTGCCAGCGCAACTTCAGTTGCCGCGTAACAAGGCCACTGCCGCATTTCCATCATCTCCAGTTCTTGGGACTATTGCAGACACACCAGTGCCGCATTCTCGTGAGAGGGACGCGCTGCCGGGCGCTGGGGACCACCACCCGCCACATTCCTTCCAGAGATCGAGGCACCGTTTAAGATTTGTTGACCATATTTCTTCATGCTTTGCCCGTTCGGCGCAGTTGCGGGAGTCATCGCTCCGCACTCCGTTGGCAGCGTAACGACCTGCGGACAGTGTTTTCACGGCCGCGTCGCGTAACGAGTATCGGGTAACTTTAGTCATGGCGTCTCAGAATAGGTCCGCGCATTCCGCGTCGAAATCCCGCCGAGGTCGTTCCCTCAGTATCGCTGTCAGCGCCTTGCTTTCCTGCAGCGTTATCGCTGGATCCGCTTGGGGCATCGCTTCCACGCTCAGTGTAATGCACGAGGCGGCTCGCACATTGTCCGAAAACATGAGCCTCGCCACTCCTCTCCATCTCAAGGTGGTGGTGGCTGACGACCACCGCCGCGAGCGCAGGCTGAAAGTCGCTAAATTTTCACGCCTTTCGAAACCCTCCGAAAGCGAGATCCGGCGGAAGCAGCTGACTGTCGCGGCAATCCGGATGGCGTACCATCGCAGCGTTGCTGCCCAACTCGCCTTTGCGGAAGAAAACAAGAAAGCCGAGAAAGCAAAGATCGTGGCGGCCTTTGCGCTTGCTAAAAGTTCGGTGGAACAAGAGGAGAAGATCAGCGGCAAGCCAACTTTGGTAACTGCACTCGTGGAAGATGTTCCTGCCCACGACCTCCAGCCCTTCGGCCTTGTGCTGGCGAAGCCCGAAACAGAAGAAGACGTGGCTCTTCCCAGACAGATTCCGCTGCCTGAAGCCAGACCATTGATTGAGACGGTCGTTATTGAGCAAAAGCCAGCCGACGAAAAACCTGTCGCGCGCAGAAACCTCGACAACAAGGACGACAAGGAAGACGTCGCCTATGCAAAACCCGAGCGCTCGCTGTTCGGCGATCTGTTCAAGAGCAAGGCCAGCGACACCGCCTGGCCGGCAAAGGTCACGAAAGTCGCGATCTATGACGTTTCCAACGCGACCGTCTACCTGCCCGATGGAACCAAGCTGCGCGCCCATTCCGGCATAGGCGGAATGCGCGACAATCCGCGCTACGAGCACGTTACAATGAGAGGCCCGACGCCCGCCGGTATCTATCGCCTGTCGATGCGCGAGAAGCGTTTTTACGGCGTGGAGGCAATTCGTATGACGTCAATCGACGGGCGCGACCCGAAGAACCGAACCGGACTCCTGACGCATACCAATTTGCTGCGCGGGCAGAAGGGCTCGCACGGCTGTGTTGCCTTCCAGAACTATCAACCATTCCTCAGAGCCTTCAAACGCGGTCAGATTACAATGTTGGTCGTGGTGCCAGAGCTACCGTCATCACGTACGCAACTCGCCGCGCTCTATCGCAAGGCTGGCGCCTGATCGGTCTCTAAGCACGGCCTTTACTCTCGCGAAAGCAGCTCTGCGCCTCCTATTCGGCCATAGCGGTAGGCTTTTCCCCTTGGCTTCGATGGTTTGGTGATTTTCGAGTGATGAGAACTCACCTTCAGCTAAGCGCGAGCCAAATATGGCCCGCCTCCTCGCGCCAGGGGATGAGCTGAAGCGGCGCGCGGTTTTTCGAGATGTCCCCTAGCATTGGCATCTGTGGGGACACTCCGTCATCATTGAGCGCCTCACACCAGCCGACGATTTCACCGGACGTCAGATCGAAGCAGCTCTCATGCCAGCGGCATTTGATGGTCCCTTCGTCACCAATGCGGCTGGCAGGCGGAGTCGGGCCAGCGACCGCGGCCTCGAAAAATGGTAACTTCAGATGCGGGCAGGCATTGTTGAAAGCGAAGATCTGTTCGCCTTTCCTCACGACCACCGCATAAAGGCTTGGGAAACCCAGCACCTTCGGCTCACCCTCGACAAGAGAATCAATAGGTATGGCCTTGTGCCAAGTTTTGCCGCCGTGGTGTACTGTGTCGCGTGCGGAGACAGCGTTCAACGCACGTTCTGCCTCGGGGCGGAGGTTCGCGATTTCATAAAGCGTAATGCGATCTGAGGTGCCGGGGAGCCGCACACGGACGAAATCGGTCATCTCGACATCGTCTTTGACGCGATTGTATAGCGCCTCGGAGACGAGGAGCCGAGTGCCGGCTTCCTTGTTGGCCGCCTCAACGCGGCTTGCGACATTAACGGTGTCGCCAATCGCAGTAAGGCGCTCGTGACCGGGTGAGCCGATCGAGCCGATGACCGCGTCACCCAAATGCAAGCCGATACGGATGTCGAACTCTATCCCGTACATCGACGCAAAGAAGGGCTTCATCCGGTCGACAGCGGCAAGCGTCTGCAGTGCTGCGTTGACCGCGCGGATCGGCGCATCGAGCTGGCCGTCGACGCCAAATATCGCCATCAGTCCATCACCGACGAACTTGTCGATATAGCCGTTGTTCCGTTCGATCAGTTCGCCAACCTGCGCGAAATACCGGTTAAGGAGATACATAACGTCATAAGGTGTCAGCGTCTCCGAGAAATGGGTGAAACCAGCGACGTCGGAGAAAAAGAGAACAACGGATTTCAGCTCGCCGGACTTTGTGGCTGCGCCCCGCTGCAATTGGTTTGCGATCAGGAGATCCGTCTCGTCGAGCACGAGGCGACGGAAAACGACATCGCCGGTTGGGCGTAGCTGGCAGGCCAGGCGGATCTCTTCGGTCAGACGCAGTCGGCCGGTTAGATCGCGCTCTAGTTCGCCCTGTGCTGGACAAGCTTCGACGCCATTCAGGATCCAAATACGGCAAGTGGAGCATTTTGCCTTGCCGCCGCACGCATGAGTGATAGGGAGATGCGCGCGCCGCGCAGCCTCAAGGATCGACTCGCCGGTGGCGCAATCGATTGCTATGTTGTCTGGCAGAGAACGAAGAGTCGGCATGACCTGAGCGGCTCCACTGATTGGTCCGGGGGTAGATCTTGGGCCCTGTGACAGCGCCGCAAAGGTCTCGCCCGCACCTGGAATCGACCCGGATAGGCTTGGCAGATATGGCTTTCGACAGCGCGCTGCTTGCCGATCCTCATCGCTAACAGCATCATATCTAGGCCCCATGGTTTCGGCAAGGTCCTCCGGCGAAATGCTTCGGAAGCCCCGCGGTGACGCAGCCTGAGCGAACGATGGCATATGACCTGGCGTGCCGAGAGGCGTCGCGTCCTCCTACAAAGAGCTTGATTGTGTTGCGGCGCACCGAGGATGTATGTGCAATATCTGCTCCTTCTGGTTTTGAATCCAGAAGCTGCCAGTCCGCTTGCGGCCCCAAGTCGGTCGTCTATCGCGGGCGCGTGGACGTCCGCGTACAGCGCCAAGCTGCCGTGATGCGGCGGCTGTTGGCCCAAAGCAATCACTCCTGTGAAGCATGCGGCATCTCTGAGCCGCGTCACTCACGTTGGCCTGTGCTTCTCTAAGCTGACTCCTGCCGCCTCGCTCTTCTCCTGTGACAAGCTGTGTCGTCGCCTTGCCTGATAATCAAGTGAGTATCTTCCTGAGAACATTTCGGCGCAGGCACGGGATATTCTCCAGTTCCAATCCGAAGTTCAATTCGCTCGTTGATGTAGCTTTTTGATTGATTTTCGCGCCATGGTGGTGTTGAATGGGGTATGACAAGCGGTGACGGCCAAGAGAAATTGCGACATTGCTTGCATGCCTCTCTGGAGGCTTGGCTCGCGCAGTATCAGTTGTCGCATCTCGCTCCCATTTTCAGGGAGAACGCCATCGACATCGATGTGATCAACGATCTGTCTGCTGAAGATCTCGTGGAAATGGGGCTGTCGCTAGGCGATCGAAAACGCATCCTGAAGGCTATCGGGGTCAGCCCGACCAAGGCACCAGACCCGGGGGCCATTGCACCAGCGGCGGCGGACCAGCCGTTCGCAGCGGAACGACGACAGATCACTGTCGTCTTTTGCGACCTTGTTGGATCATCCCGTCTCATTGCGTCGCTCGATCCCGAGGAGTCGCGAGAAATCATCCGAACCTACCGTGGAATTGTCGCCGCAAGTATCACAACTCTTGATGGCTACGTCGCGCAGTATCTCGGCGATGGAGTGCTGGCCTATTTTGGCTGGCCCACAGCACATGAGAATTCAGCGATACGCGCTGCAACTGCCGCTCTGAATGCGGCAGGCGCCGTGGCAGGATACAAGCCGGAACACGCGAGCCAACTTTCAGTGCGGATCGGCATTGCCACGGGCCTTGCCGTCATTGGCGCAAGCGAGTCAAACCCGGAGACCGAGGATTTCACCGCGGTCGGTGATGTGGTCAACATCGCGGCTCGGCTGCAGCAGTTGGCGGAGCCAGGATCGGTGATGATTGCGGAGTCCACGCGTTCGCTTCTGGGCTCCCATTTCCGTGTTACTGAGATCGGCGAGCGCGAGCTGAAGGGCGTGGGACGGATAAATGTATTTCAGGTTACGGAACCGGATGGCCAGTCCGGGCCTCCGACGGTCCCATCTCCTACGCGCGCGCCGACGCTCCTCGGTCGAGAAGGCGAGTTTCAGCAGGTCATGTTGCGCTGGAAGCAGGCGCAACGCGCCTCCGGCCAGGCCGTTCTGGTCACAGGCGAAGCTGGCATTGGCAAGTCGCATCTTACGGGTGCTCTGGTGCAGGCGATCGCCGAGACTGGCGCTTTTGTAACGCGGTATTTCTGCTCGCCCTTTCAAATGAGCGCCGCCCTCCACCCCATCATCCAGGAGCTTCGCGCCACAGCGGGCATTTCGATAGGCGAGGAGCCGTCATCAAGCCTTGCCAGGCTGGAAAAACTGGTTGTCGGTGAAGGGGGCGAGCCGTCAGAATGCATGGCCTATCTCGCACGGCTCCTTAGCTTGCCGACCGAGAAGTTTCCGGAGCCCGAGGGCGTAACCCCGATGATCCGCAAGGCGCGCACCTTCGCGGCTCTCACGGCCCTGATTTCGGCCCGCACGCGCCGGTCGCCAGTGCTTATCGTGTTTGAAGATGCACATTGGATCGACCCCACGACACTGGAGTTTATCGACCAGTTGATTGCCAGTTCACGTGCTTTGCCGGTTATGGTGGTCATAAATGGACGGCTTGATTTTCATCCTCCATGGTCGGGGTGGGTAAACTTTACCTCTATCCCGTTGCAGCGATTGCAAGACGACCAGGTGAAAGCCGTCATCGAGCGGGTCAGCAGAGGGCATCCGTTGCCAGATGTAATCGCGCAGCGTATCGCCGAACGCAGCGACGGCATTCCGCTGTTTGTCGAAGAGCTGACGAAAGCGGTGATAGAGTCGGGTCAGACTACCGAGATCGGCGGCCTCCTCGAACTGGAGAATCCGACAGCAGCTTCTTCCGTGCCGTTTAGTCTGCGTGACACCCTGATGGCGCGGCTGGACCGTCATCCCGAAGCGCGAGAAATCGCGCAGGTTGCCGCCTGCATCGGCCGCGAATGTGACTACGAGATACTGTCGGCAGTCGTTGGCAAGAATTCCGACAAGCTAGACGAAGCGCTGGCGAAGCTGAGTAAGTCGGAAATCCTTTTCGAGGAGGGGGAGCCGCCTCAGTCCACTTATACCTTCAAGCACGCGCTGGTTCAGGAGGCGGCTCGCGAAAGCCTGCTGAATTCGAGGAAGCGCCAGATCCATCTCCAGATAGCGAATTTCCTGGAAACCCAACGTCAGGATATTGTCCAGGCGCGGCCCGAATTGATGGCACATCACTTCACCGAAGCGCAGGTCTACGAGCAGGCCATCGCCTACCGGCAGAAGGCGGCCAATCTGGCACTGGCGTCGTCCGGCAATCTCGAGGCTATTGGCGAACTCAAGGCGGCACTGGAGCTCATCACGTTGCTGCCACCGTCGGAAGCCCGGGACCGAGCCGAGCTCGATATCCTCATCACCCAGGCCATCCCCTATACACTTACAAAGGGCTATGCAGCGCCCGAAGTCGAGACCGTCTACCGGCGGGCGATGGAGACGTGTTCAAGACTGGCTGAGAACACACAGAGCTTTGCCGTCATCTACGGCTTCTGGCGCTTTTACCTGCTGCGCGCCGACTATGAAAATGCCCTCAACCTCAGTGAGCAGCTTGTCCGCATGGCATCTGACAGCGGCGACCTGGCAGAGACCGTTACGTGTAACCGCGCCGCCGGTGCGACGCGTTTTTACACGGGCCGGTTTGGCGACGCTCTTGATCATCTCGGGCAGACGGCCCGCATCGAGCCGGCGAGCGACCTGCGCAAGGCAATTCTCGCCTACGACGTCGTCGATCCGTGGGTCGTGAACCACGCCTATTCGGGGCTTGTCATGTGGATTGCAGGCAGGCCGGAAGAAGCCTGTCAGGAGAGTGATCTGGCCATCAGCCTGGCTCGAGAAGTCAACCACCCTTTCACGCTGGCGCTGGCATTGTGTTTTGCTCAATGGACTTACCAGTTCTGCGGCAACTCCGAACGCGTGAAGGAGCTCGCCAGCGAGGCCCTCGCCCTGTCGGACCGGTACGGCTTTACCTTCTGGACCGGCTGGGCAGAAATACTCCTTGCCTCGGCGGAGACCGGATCCGATGAAGCTGAAACGCGCCGCCGCATGCGGGCGGGCCTTGCGACCTGGCAATCAACGGGTTCGGAGCTTGGCCTGAGTTACTTCCAGTGTCTTCTTGCCGAACACTCGAGCGGTACCGATGCGCAGTCGCTGCTCGATGCGGCCGAACACTTTGCGCACGAGCGCGACGAGATGTTCTGGCTCCCCGAAATTCATCGCCTGCGCGGGCGACTGGCGCTTGGCGAAGACTTGGTTGGGGGTGCTGTCCAAGCCGAATCGTCATTCAGAACGGCGCTGGCACAGGCCGACGCTCTCGGCGCCAAGTCGCTTGCGCTGAGGACTGCCCTCGATCTCGCGCGCCTGCTTGAGCGTCGCGGCGATCGCAGCGCGGCTTCGGAAGCGCTGACGCAGCGTATCGCTCCGTTCGCCGGAGCCGGCAGTTTTGCCGATCTCGATGCCGCTCGCGCTGCTCTGGCCCGGGCGGAGCAGGGCCGTTCACTGTTCGAAGACGAGGACGCAACATGACGCGGCCATCAATGTAAGGAAGCGATTTTCGGTCTTACCGTTACCCAGGAGAGCAGCATGAGCCCTGCAGCAGCCAATGTCATGCCCCCCTTCAATCCGCCGTTCTGGTACGGTTCGTTTGCGGGTCTTTGGGTCTACTATGTAGTCGATGTCAACAAGCTGAACTCCGCGCTGGCAAGCCAGACCACCAGCTTCCGCGCCTTTGACTTCGGAGGCGGCAAGGGCCTCGTGAACATCAACTTCATGACTTACGCCGGCCATTCGGGCGAGAACGACCCGCAGGCCTACATTGACATCTTGAAGAAGCCCGAAGATCCTTTAAATCCAAGCGCCTCATCACCTCCGAGCCTTGGCGTAGAGGCCAGCAACGAATGCGAGTTCAGCATCGTGTGCTACCCGCAGGCGCGCCAGGCCCAGGTTCCGTTCGGGCTCAGCGTTGCCGACTTCATTGCTGGCAACGATCACACCAAGACGCTCGGCAGTTATCGGATGGCCGTGCCTTGCGACGACCGCATCGCGGTTTACTGGGGCAAGAAAAACTTTGGCGAGACCAAAGTGATGACACACCCGTTTCTCTACAATGTCCCGACGCCGAACAACACGCCTGCAGGAGGTCAGGTAGGCCAGACAGCATGGCTATTCACGGTTCCCGGCACGGTCGATGAAGGGTTCGAGTTCAATTCTAAAAACTTCACCTGCGCTCCCTTCATGTTCTCGCTCAATCTGGATTGCTCGACCTCGCCGTCCTTCCCATGCAACGCGTCCGAAATCGTCAACTACAGCACGTATCCCGATACGACGTCCGGACGACCGGTAGGTTCGCGACGAAACATGTTCGGCAGCTTCGTCGGGTTTGATTTCAGCACGAATCCGCCAACCGCTGCGCAGCTCACGATCGGCAACAGCACACACCCGCTCGGCCGCCTGATGAGAGGCTTGCTTGGCTCGGCCCCGAGCCCTGTCGCCGCACAGGTGTTCCAGTCGCAGCCGGTGATTGCCGAGAGCTCGCCCTACTATGTCGACCTCTAGGCGGAAGATGACATCAGGGGCAACGGCGATCGTTTTCGCCGCCGCCGCGGCGTGGCTCGTCGGGTACGGGGGGAATGACGGAGTGACGGCGGCGGGGTCACTGCCGTCACTCAGCGCGACGATTCCGGGCGATGTGGCGCCGGGCGCAAACGCCTCCGACATCGATAACTTCTCCTGGCAAAGTTTTGTGGCGGTGAACTGGCCCGCAAACGGTAACGAAAAAATCGGTGCGAACGGTGACAACGTCGCGGTCTGGCAATTCTGGAAGCAGGACGCGGACGTTCTGGTGCCAGACGGGCAGGTTCCCAAGCCGTGGACCGCTCCGCCAACCATCCCGCCGTATTGCACCCAGAAGGCGCCGGCTGGTACCCGCATTCTCACCCACTACACCAAGGGCGGAGAGCTGGGTGATTTCCTGACGCCGGGCAATGGCCCGCTGATCGACCAGAACGGCGAATATGTGCGCTTCGAGATTCTGGTGAACGAAGCCATGTACGACTTCATCCTTACCAACAAGCTCTATTCGAAGGCCGGGCAGGCAGCCTACAATCCTGGTGGCGTCGTGGCCTTTCCGTCCGGCCAGAAGGGCGGTGCGCCCGGCGCGATCATGCTTAAAGTCGCATGGAAGATCCTGGGTCCCGGCGACGACCCGAAACGTTTCCACACGGCGCTGGCATATATCTACGATCCAGGACCGACACCCAGTTGCAAGCTCGAGCAGGTGGGACTGGTGGGGCTGCACATCAGCCACAAGACGACGAACGCGCCGCAATGGATCTGGTCGACCTTCGAGCATATCGACAATGCGCCGTTGGTGGGCAACATGGTGCCGGCGCACTACAACTTCAATAATGGCAAGGATTGCGAATCCGCCGGCCTGTGCAATGTCGTGCCCGTGGGCGCGTGGAATCCGAACTCCGGCGTAAAAACACCAGTGCAGGTCGCACGGCTTGATGATTTCACCCCTAGTGCCAAATTGCAGAACGACGCCTATTCGCAGGCCCTGGCTGCGGTCAATCCCAACTCAGTCTTTGCCAACTACCGTCTGGTCGGCACGCAATTTCCGAGCGACGTGACGAGCAAAAGCGCGCCATCCGGCGTTCCCATACCGCGCTTTCTCGCCAACACGACCATGGAAACCTATTTGCAGGGACAGGTCCCGATCGTGTCCTCGAATTGCGCTGGTTGCCACTATCAGGCCACGATGTCCGACCAGCGGCTCAGTGACTTTTCCTTCATTCTTGCCCGCGTGAGCTCACCGTGAGGACGGCCATGGATTCCAGCACCCGCCTGCAAACATTCATCGATCTGGTTTCCGCTCTGACGGGCGTCTCCGCCCGGGTCGCAGGCCAAGCAGAGGCCGCTGCCCAATATCTGGAAAACTATACGCATGCGGCCGACGGCATTGCCGGGGCCGGCGCCACGGATGCCCTGCTTGGTGTCTTTGCGGCGGGACGCCAGAAGCTGCCACCTGAAAAAGTTGCCAAAATGCTGTTCTACAAGGAACTTGATGGCTCGTCGCCGGACCCGGCATGGCCCTTTTCCGCCATGACTAGAAATCTCATGAAGTTCGTGCTGCTCGGCGTCTGGTACGATCCCAACAAACCCGGTGACGACGGGACAATCCCCACGGCCGCGTCCTATTCGGAAGGCCTCGTCTGGCTGATAGCCCAGGCGCATCCCGTCGGCGCCAGCCAGCTCGCCTATGGCTACTGGGCCAATCCACCGCCATCTCTCAAGGACCTGATCGGATAGCACTATGGCAGACTATGATGTGATCATTGTCGGCGCAGGCATTTCGGGAGCCATCATGGCCCTGGAGCTGGGCAAGCAAAACAAGCGCGTGCTGGTGCTCGATGCCGGGCCGGCTGATCCGAACTCGCGCAAGGATTTTCAGGACCAGTTCCTTCGGTCCGTCATCAAGCTGCCGGAATGCCCCTATCCGCCCTATGAGGACGATCCGGCACAGCAAAATGCGCCGCGCGCCAACAGCCACATGCTATTCAAGTGGCCGGGTTACAAGAACCCGGACCGAAAAGGCCAGATCGACAAATTCAATGCAACGAGCCATCTGACGGTGTCGCCAGCCTCGGAAATTCCCTTCCTCAGCACCTATGAAAGGGTGGTCGGCGGCACGACGTGGCATTGGCTGGGCACCTGTCTGCGCCTGCTTCCCAACGACTTCCGGATGAACTCCATGTACGGACGCGGCATCGATTGGCCAATCGGCTACGACGACCTCGTCGAGGACTATGGCAGGGCCGAACACGAGATCGGTGTTTCGGCCAGTGTAGATGAACAGGAAAAACTCGGTATCGCGTTTCCGCCCGGCTACAGCTATCCCATGCCGCGCATCGCGCCGACCTATTCGGACGTGCAACTCGACGCATGGATGGCGGGATTGAAGCTGTCGTGGCTCAACAACCAGATGCCCCGCATGACCAACACGCCACAGGCACGCAATTCCATCTTCCATGACGGGCGCCGTGCCTGCGCCGGGAACACGTCGTGCATCCCGATGTGCCCGATCCAGGCCAAATACGACGCCACCATCACGCTGCAAAAGGCGATAAATACGAATTATGTGATCGTTCAGGCCCAAAGCGTCGTGAAGAAAGTCAATGTCGATGCTGAGACCCATAAGGTCACGTCCGTCGATGTGGTTCGCTACGACAGCACAGCCGGCGGAACCCATAAATGTGAGACACTTACAGCGACGGCTTTCGTAATTGCCGCCCATGCCATCGAAACGCCGCGCCTGCTGCTGAACTCCAAGTCCGACACCACGCCCAAAGGCGTCGCCAACAAGAGCGGTCAGGTCGGGCATAACCTCATGGACCACATCGTCTACCTCGGCTGGGGATTGAGCCCAGAGCCCGTCTATCCCAATCGCGGGCCGCGCTCGTCCGGCGGCATCGAGACGCTCCGCGATGGACCTTTCAGGAAAGACTTCGCGGCGTTCCGCGTCGATGTCGGCAATGAAGGGTGGGGCTGGGCCGATGGCGATCCCAACACCATCACCAACGACTTCATCGACGGGACGAACAACTCAGGCACAAATCCCGACGGCGCGACCCTTTGTGGCGATGCGCTGGTGAAAGAACTCAATGACAGGCTCACGCGCATGGTGCGCTTCTGCTATCTGGTGGAACAGCTACCCTGCCATAAGAACAAGATTGCGCTTTCGGGAACTGAAAACGATGGCCTCGGCATTCCACGGCCCGAGATTACCTATAACCTGGATGACTACACCTTTGCCGGACTTGCCAGTGCGGCGAAAGCCACCAGCGTGATCTTTGAAAAATGCGGTATCACCAACTACACCCGGCTGCGCGACTACGCTCATGACGGCAACGGATATCCCACGGCGGTCGATTCATCGGGCACGCCCTACAATGTCTACGGTGCGGGCCATATTGCCGGCACCTACCGAATGGGCAGCAATCCGGATGAATCCGTCGTGAACGACCGCCTACAGAGCCACGATCACAGCAATCTCTTCCTGCTCGGCAGCGGCGTTTTCCCGACGATTGCCACGGGCAATCCGACATTGACGATCGCGGCCCTAACCTATCGCGCGAGTCGCGAACTGCTGAAGCAGCTCTAGCGCTACGTCACATGCTCGGTCATCCGGTTGGCAATGAGCACTTTTTCGGCCAGCGCCCGGCTGACCAGCTGGTTGAAGAGGATCGCAAGTGGCTGGTTCTCCCGAGCCAAACGCTCGGCCTGCTCTGACGACATGCGGAGCAGGACGACCTCCGTCTCAGCCTCAACATCCGCTGTCCGCAGCATACCGAGGCTATAGGCCAGCTCCCCGAGTACGGCGCCAGCGGTCATGGTGCGTAGCCGCTTGCGGCTAGTATCCTGTGCGGAGCGGAAGATAACCGCGCGACCCGTTTCCAGGAAGAAGATATCTTTCGCTTCTGCCCCGGCCTTGATGATTATATCGCCGGGCGCATACACCTCGCGTGCCATTGCGGCGAACAGCTGATCGAGTTGCCTTTCATGTTCCGGCGACTTGGCGAAGTGGCCTGCGAGAGACTTTCCGTTCATGCCGTGGCCGACCGATTGCAGAATGTCTTCTTCAGCCTTCTCGAGGGCGAGGTCGAGATTGTCGTAGACGGGAATGCGCCCGCCCAGGCCCATGTCGAGTCCCGAGCGGAGCAGAGCCTCCGTGATCTTCGGGTTAAGCGCGCAGAACGTCAATGCGAAGCCGCTTGCCTCGGCCAGGTTCTGGATCCGCTTGAAGGCGTTTGCCGAGGCGCTGTCGAGGTCGGTGGCGCGCGAGAAATCGATGATAACTGAGCGAAGCGGCATCGCGGCATCGGCCGCGACGGCGTGGCGCACTTTGTCGACGACCTGTTCCGAGGTGCCGAAAAACAGGAAGCCCTGCAGCTGGATCACATGCACGGCTTTGCCCTGGTTGGCCAGCTTCGTCATTTCCCCCGGCGCCCGTTCCGTCGTGCTCGGTAGCCGGGCGAGCGAGGTGACGTTCCTGATCACTGGCGCATGGGAATAGCTGTAGGCGAACAGCACGGTCGCGATGAGGAAGCCGGCGAGGATCGCGACCAGGAAGCTGTAGAAAAGCGATATCGCGACAATGGCGACAACGACGCTCCACTCCCGCAAGCTGAAGGTCTTTCGCGTGGCGACGAGCCAGTCATGCACGAGGTCGAATCCGTAGTAGAGTACGAGGCCGGCTGACAGGAAAAAGGGTACAAGGCTGACGACCTGTGGGGCAAAGACCAGGCCCAGCAACCCCACCAGCGCTACGAGAAACCCGGCGCCGCGGGCCGTGACGCCGCTCTTGTTCAGAAGTTGCGTGGTCGCAAGATCAGGATAGCCTGGCGGCGCGCCCATGCCGCTGACCAGGGCATTGACTGCCCCTGTCAGCCTGAGTTCGCGGTTGACGTCTAGCTCCTTGCCGGTTGCCAGTTCCAGCGCAGAGATGTTCATCATGGCGGCAAAGAGACTGAGCAGTGCAGCGGTGCCTATCACTGGCGCAGCCGCGACGACGGCCGGCCAATCGACCAGTGGCAGCAGGTCGGGAAAGGGGAGCTGCAGGGATTGTGACGCAGGGACCGAGGGAAGCAGGCCAAGGGCCGCTGCATCCGCCGTGGTCATACCGGCCATCCAAAGCCAGCCATGGAAGAGGAACGCTGCCCCGACGAGATTGGCCAGCACGACGAAGGGTTTTCTCAAATGGGCCATGGCAAGGTAGATCAGTCCCGCCAGCAGCACGGCCGGCATCATGTTCAGCATTTGAGACGGCTTGACCGACAGGACGCCGTGCAGGCTTGGCTCAACATGGCAGACCATGGCGATCCCGCCCATAAGCAGCAGACATCCTGTCGCGGCCATGAAACCCGCCAGCACTTCAAGCGGAAAGAAGCGTACGAGGCGCCCGGCTCGGAAGAAGCCGGTGGCGAAAATAATGATTCCTGTTGCGAGCGTTGCAGTGGCGACAATGGCAAAGGCCGTTGCCAACTTTGAATCCGGCGAGACGGTGGATACCGCGCCAACGAGAGACGCAGCGAGGATTGCCGCACCGACATCCTGGGCGCAGGCCATATTGATCTTGAGCTGGCTGCGCCACCCGACGAGGAATGACAAGAGTATCGTGCAGCCCAGCGCGCCCGTGACCGCCATGCCGAGGCCTTGCGACAGCTCTCCGGCAAACAACAATGTTGCAAGCGCGATGGCGAAGCCGATGCCATCGAGGCCAATGACCACGGATAAAGGGATCAGGCGCGGCAATTGCCGCATCAGACTGGTCGCTTGCGCTCTTGCAAACGGCCGCGCGTCGAGTGCCGGTGCGATGTCGCCAATGCTGTCCTCCATACTGCGTTCCCCCTGAGCCTTATGCGACGATGCAAAAAGTCATTTCGGCAATCAAAAAGCAGCTTATTGTTATCGGCGACCTCGCGCTATGGTAGTCAAGTAACCTTGGAGTAGATGCGGACTGGAGTCCAGATCGACTAACAAGTTGTCAGCCGGCCTCCGATGGAGTTTTGTCATCAATGCTCACCGGAGGGCGGTCCCTTCTTGGCGCGTTGGCGACCATCGGCTTTTGATCGTAGTCACGTTTTCACAGCTCGATCTGCTCTGCTAGCGGACACGGTAGTGAAGATCGTGAACGTCTAGGGATTTTCGCGGGCGAGCGCAAATGCCAGTAGGCCGATGATATCAAGGACTATCGGCTTGCGGAAAATGCCAAACAGAAGTGCAAAGAAAATGCCATGATTGATGTATGGGGTGCGCTGGAGCGGACACAAACGCGATGCGAACTTCCGTTTCGTCCACCTCGAGCTGATCGACAACTGCGCGGATACAGGGACGGCGGAATGGCGCGGGCTTCCAGAGCATTGCGAACCGTACTTCGACAAGACGGCGATCTTCTCCCTGCGAGAGGTGGGCGTCCGGTCGCAATTCTGCGCCCACCTCTTCGCGTCGACTAGCAGTAATAGACGCCAACGGCACAACGCCGTGCCGTGCGCCGCGCGACGCCGGCCACGCTGACCGGCGTCAGCGGTCTGCCGACTCTGGCGCTCGCGTCGGACACGAAGCTGGGGATCGGAACCAAGGACTGGTTGCTCGCCAGATCGCCGACAATAAGCAGGGCCGCCCAAGCGACGCAGATGATTCCCATGCGCTTTAGAAGGGTCATTTTCCATCTCCTACTACGAAGTTCTCGGGCAGTTCGTTCAGGCTGTGCTTGAGGTCTTCCACGTCGATCTTTTCGGCCTTTGATGTGTTCTTGAAGTCATAGTCGTCGTGCATGACCGCGTCTCCAGTTTTCCAATCCCTGATCTGGACGCTGTATTCCGGCCCCCCCACGACCATTGTGGACGTAATCACCATGCGGCAAGGATAAGGTTGTTCCCCCTGAGCGACCCAGATCTGAAAATCCACATCGTCCTTGCGGAAGGCGAGAGAGTCGCACTCCTTCCCATTGACGATACCGCTTCCCAGGTCCTTGGCATCGTAGACACCCTGCATCAGTTCGTCATATGCATTGGTCAGCAACAAATCTGCCGCGGGCAACGGCAGTCCGTACTTGTCCTTCAACGCGTCGATCAGATGATCGACCGTGCCGGGGATCTCGACTTGCGTATATTTGTTGACGTTCTTTCCCAGAAGGGTGAGCGTTTTACCGTCGAACAGTGACTCCACATCGACAAAGCCGCCGGAACGGGTCGCATGCACCTTGTCAGGCCGGCTGAGGCTGACGGTTCCCGAACTTGCCAATCCAAGCCTTTGACCGCTGTTGGTCACGATCTGCAGACTGGCATCGTAAGCGAACGATATGGCCTTCTGGGCCGCGAGGTAATCGGACATGGCCTTGAGGAGCTTACGGGCTTCGGCCGAGTCTGTGAACCTCATGAGTTCGACGCGCCGATTGAGAGTTCTTCCTTCATCTGTGTCGTTGCTGGCAATCGGCCGGTCCTGTCCCGCGCCCGCCGCAAGTAACCTGTTGGGATCAATCCCTCGCTCGACCAGCGCCGCCTTGATGGTGTTGGCGCGCTCAAGCGAAAGCTTTGCATTGGCTTCTTGGCTGCCGCTTGCATCGGTATGGCCGACAATTCTGAGGCCCCAATCGGGGAGGTTCTTCAGCGCCGTCGCGATGTCATCGAGCAGCGTTTTCGCACCGGAACCAAGCGTTGATTTGCCGATGTCGAAATGTAGGCCATAGACATCGTACCGCTCTTTGGTTTGCAGCGCCTGCTGCATGGCTTCCTTGCTGTACTGCGGAGGCGGGCCATCCATATCGGCTGACCAGGATGGAGCATTCGCCATTGCCACGAGGGCAACCGTTGCAAATATTTTTAGAGTTATTGCCTTGTTCCCGCGCGTATTTTTTCGAAATACACGCCAAGCTGAAGCGCATTCGTTGTACTTCAGAAGATTTATACGGCTGTATAACATTGAGATCATCCTCCACGCTGGCTTGTGCAATTCATTGCAGAGCAATGCATTCTTTAGTCTTGATCACTAAATGCTGGGGAAGGCGAAGTAACTGTAACAGGTCCGTATCAGAAAGTGTAGGTCAGATTTTCGGGCGAAACTGCCCACACAATGTGCATTCGCACGACCTGCGCGGTATGCTTATGGTGCCGAAGGGCGGTCATCGAATTGATCCCGACAGGCGACCAATGCCACCTATTCACCGACCGGACGAATGCTCGCAATCGCCGCCACAAAATCCGCTTGTCTTGACATTCCGGACTTCGACAAGATCGCCTTGACATGGCTGCGGACGGTTTCTGCACTCAGCGACAGCCGGTTCGCCGTTGCAGAAACGTCGCTTCCAGCAGCTATCGAACGGGCAACGCGGGCCTCTGCCGGCGAAAGGTCGAACAGGCCTTGTATGACCTCGGCGCTTGGAACGCGTGAGCGGTCGACAGGCGTTACAATGAGGAAATAGGCGGCCCGGACAAAGATATCGCGGGCGCTTCCCCGCACAGGCACGAGATGGACGATAGCCGGTGCTGCGTTTTGGTGCTGCGGCAGAGGAAACGAGTGGCTGGCGTGAGCCATTTGCATCGGGTTAGCTTGCGCCCGGGAGATCGCATTTGCCAGAAGCGCGTTGCCTGCAGAATGCACACAACGGATCTGATCTCGTGCACCGATGGCGACCTGCTGCGAAAAATTCTCGAAGAGTTGGTTGCTCGCAAGTACCTTTCCATCAAACCCAAGCACTGCCGAAGGCAGTCCTGTCAGCTGAAGCGCCTCGATCGCTGCATTCATGCGCTCGAACTCCAGGCGGCTCGACATCAGCGCGGCTCGAGCAAGATGTGGGCGCAATTGGTCCAGGTAGTCGATCGACCCTCTATCCACCGGTCCCTTGACCTTCTTCTTCTCGATGGAGAAGATCAGCCTGTCGCCGCTGGGCAGCTGGATCGCAGTTGCCGCGCCAAAGCCGAAGCCATTCGGCCTCAGGAAGTCCTTGTACATGGGTTCTTCGGACATCTCGTCCTGGGTAAACAAATCGCCATCATTGAGAAAACCCTCATGGCATGCTGCAAACAAACGCGCTGCCCTGATATTGCGTGAAGACCACTTCTGCTCGTTGAATTTGTCAACCAGATCCACAATTCCATCTGAGACGAGTGAACGGCTGGTGCTGTCGGTGGCGCAAAACAGCAGCGTTCCCTCAGCGTCAATCGAACGCGCCATTCTATCCAAGACGGAGTACCAGTTTTCAGGGACAAATGCCGCTTCGTAAATCCGGTCGATGGTTTGTGCTGTGTCAGTCATAATATTTTTGAAGCTTATCGAATATTGAAAATGGCACTCAACTAACTCAAAGGTCGTTGGTTGATGATTTGTTGAAACCTATGCCTGTATTTATGCGTTTAGCAACATGCAGATAGGCGTTGCACCTGCTTAAGTAGCGTCGAATGGTGCTGACGGCAGATATTCAAGCTCGTAGAATGCTCGCCTGTCTGACCCCAGGCCCCATCGTCAGTCGCGAGTGATCAGCACATGCGCCGGCACCGCGTGATCGATGCCCTTCGGTGTCAGCATGCGCAAATCAGCGCCGGACATCATGTCCGGAGCCGCCGCTGCGGCTTCTTGCGAGACCAGGATCTCTTTTGCTGCTGCCAGCGATTCAAGCCTTGCCGCAAGATTTACCGTGCCGCCGATCGCAGTAAAGTCGCTTCGAAAGGTCGAGAATTCGCCAATTTCCACCTGGCCGGTATGTACTCCGACTCCAACGCCGAGCGCTTCGATCAATGGCTCGTCGAAGCGAGATGTCAGATTGTTCAATGCCCGAGCGCATCGCCGCTGGATGTCCATGGCGGCTGATATAGCGGCATCGGCATGACGAACAATCTTGATCGGAAAATTGAAAATCGCCATCAGACCGTCGCCCATCTGCTTGTTGACGATCCCGTCATGGGCCCAGATGGCTTGTGCACATTGATCCTGGAAGATGCTGACGATCTCGCTCAGGATGACCGGGTCTATGCGTTCAGACAGGCGGGTATATCCTCGGATGTCGGCGAACAGGATCGTGGCGGTGGCGGTAATGCGCCGCTGTTTCTTGACATACTGAAACGAGCGCTCGCAGATCGTGCAAATGTTCGGGTTCATCTTGCTTCGGGCAATGCCACAAACGCGAAACGGGATCGAGAGCGGCCCGCGAATAGGAATGGGCATGTGCATCTGGTCCCAACACCCGCGGCAGATGAGCGCGTGGGAGTTTGCGGTCGGTTCCATCCTTCGATACCTTGGCCTGTTCGGCAGTTCGTGTTGCCTAAGTCAGCTTGTCGGGCACTTTGTGATGGCTAGCTTCGCGTGTTCAATGGCGTTTGGCAATACCAACCTGGCAGGCTGGCTTCCCCGAAACATCTAGCCATGCGCCGTGGACTTTCGACGTGTCACGGCTTCGCGCCAGATGGTAAACAGCCCGGCGCTCACGACGATGATCGAGCCGACGACGACATTGATATGCAGCGTCTCGCCGAAAACCAGCACCCCGACGAAGGAACTCAATACCAGTTGCAGGTAGCCGAAGGGCTGTACCAGGACCGCATCAAGGTGATCGTAGGCCTTGATCAGGCAGAAGTGGCTGACGATCCCCGTCGCACAGAGCAGCGCCATCCAGATCCAGTCGGAAGGCGCCATGTTGGTCCAGTAGAACGGCCCGATAACAAGCATGGCGATCGCACCGGCGACGCCGGTATAGAAGAAGCTGGTCATGGTGGTGTCGGTGCGGCTGGCAAGCCGTGTTGCAATGGAATAGACAGCCATCATGCACGACGACAGGACCGGGATGAGTAGCACCTTGTCGAAGCTTGCAGGTTCCGGATTGAGAATGATCAGCACACCGATCATGCCGACACAGATCGCCGTCCAGCGTCGCCATCCCACCGCTTCGCCAAGGATTGGTACAGAGAGCATGGCGACGATCAGCGGTTGGGCGGAAAAGATCGCCTGCGAATGAATGAGGCCCGCCATCTTGAACGACGTTATTGTTACCACGATTTGCAGCGCCAGTAGCACGCCGCGAAAAACCTGCAGGTATGGTCGGTTGCTGTTTGCGACGCCCCCGACACCAAGTTTCGAACGCCCCGCCAGAATGATGGCAAACGTGCCGAATGCCCAGTAGCGGATCATGGTGATGAGGATCGGCGGATAGCTTTCGGATAGATGTTTCGAAAGCGCATCCTGTGTCGTGAAAATCACAAAGGCGAGCAGGGCGAAGAGGTAACCGGTCTGGTGAGATTTCATGGCGAACTGTTCGTATCATGTGCCGAAGCGGCGGAAGGCATCGAGCGATACAAGATCTTTCCCGCGCCGTGGTCCTTAGCGCCTGAGTCGCGCCGATGCGGCAAGGGCAGCCAAGGCGAAATCGGCCTTGCACTCTCTATTTATTAGCGTCTTGTGAGAAGTGTGCCGCGTATCAGCCCGCGTAGGGAATTGCCGAGATAGAAAGGGTAGCGCTCAAGCATGTCGGGTGTGATCCGTTCGACGGTCGCTTTCTTGGCGCAAATCAGCGAAGTCCGGAGCACACCGGCGAGGCAACCGGACGAAAGCGCTGGTGTCAGCAACTTGCCGCCGCCGGCATCCACGAACACATTGGTTATCGTGCCTTCGCAGATTTCATCCTTCTCATTAAGCAGCAGAACCTCGTCGCATTCCTGTCGGGAATATTCCGATCGGGCCTGCTCGTAAGCCTGACGCTCCGATGTCTTGTGGCGCAACAGCGGCTCGGAAGAGCTCAGGTGGGCAGACTTGGCAACGCCGACCGCCCACACGGTGTCTTCGGGAAGCGGCGCAAACGGAGAGGTCACAATCTCGCACCGACCGTCGCGAAAGAGCTCAAGCCGTATGCGACACGTCTCCGCAAGGCTTGCAACGGTTGCCTCCAGGCCGGATCTGGCCTGATCAAAGCCCGCAAAACCCAGCTTGCGGGTGGAATTGCCAAGCCGCGCCATGTGAAGGTTGAGGCGAACAATGCCTTGACCGGGCTCATAGCGCATCGTCTCGATCAGTGAAAAATTGATCATCGGCCGATCGCTTCCTCGCCGATGGCGAAACGCGCCTTGAGAAGGCACTCGGCATATTCATCCTCAGCGCGGGAATCGAAGACAATGCCGCCGCCGACATTGAAGACCGCCTTGCCGTCCTCGAACAGTGAAATCGTCCGGATCGCCACGTTGAAGCACATCTGTCCGTCAGGGGCGATGTAACCGATCGAGCCGCAATAGGCGTCTCGAGGACCGGTCTCGAGCTGATGGATGATCTCCATCGCCCGCATTTTCGGCGCGCCGGTGATCGAGCCACAGGGAAACAGTGCGGCGAAGATGTCGGCAAGCGTCAGATCCGGCAGCAACTTTGCCCGTACATGCGACACCATCTGGTGAACCGTGGGATAGGTCTCGACATCGAAGAGCACGGGAACCGACAGAGTGCCGACTTCGGTGATGTGGGAAATGTCGTTACGCAACAGGTCGACGATCATGCGGTTCTCGGCCTGCGTCTTCTCGTCTGCCTTCATGTTGGCGATGATGGCACGATCCTCGTCCGGTGAGTGGCCGCGCGCCGCCGTGCCCTTCATCGGGTGCGTCTCGATCCAGCCGTCCTTGTCGACATTGAAGAACAGTTCCGGCGAACGCGACAGCAGCACTGGGCCGCCAAGATTGACGAGTGCGCCGTATCGGACCGGCTGGCGCTCGATCAATGACCAGAAAGCGGCGATCGGGTCACCGCTCCACTCGGCCCGTACAGGCATGGTCAGGTTTGCCTGATAGCAGTCGCCCTGACGCAGATGCCAGTGCAGGCGATCGAAGCGCTCCCGGTAATCGGCAAAGCTCCAGTCCGGGCGGGCACCTTTCAGCAACGGTTCGTTTTCGGTCCGCTGGCGCGGCACGGCGAGCGGATGGTCTTCGACCGGCCGGTCGAAGACGCCGAAAGCCATCAGCGGCGTTTCACGTTTGATACCGGCAGAAGGGGCCAGCTTTTCCTCGAAAAGGTAGCCTGCCTCATAGGACATGAAGCCGACGATCCATTTTCCCTGACCGCGAAGTAGCTCCAGACGCTCAAGGCCGACGCGAAAACTCGCTGCGTCATAAGCCCGCACAAGTTCGCTCGGTTCGGCAAAGACAAGCGTGCTGTCCGCCGGGTCGTCCCTGAGCAGTATGAAAGGATGGTCTGGCTGCATGCGCATTTTCCTGGCCGGTATCAGTCAGCCTTATCAAGCGCCTCCAGTTCGTCAATAAGCCCTTCGATCATCGACAGGCCCTTGTCCCAGAACGACGGGTCAGTGGCGTCCAGTCCGAAAGGCTTGAGAAGCTCGGCGTAGTGCTTGGTTCCACCGGCCTTGAGTAGCTCGAAATATTTCTGTTGGAAGCCTTCGGCGGCATTCTGGTAGACGGCGTAGAGCGAATTTACCAGGCAATCGCCGAATGCATAGGCATAGACATAGAACGGCGAATGGATGAAGTGGGGGATGTAGGCCCACCAGCATTCGTAACCTTCCGAGATCCGGATCGCAGGGCCGAGGCTTTCCTGCTGCACTGAAAGCCAGAGTTCACCAATCTGCTCCGATGTCAGTTCGCCGTCCTTGCGGGCGGTGTGCAGCTTGCGTTCGAATTCATAGAAGGCGATCTGGCGGACGACCGTGTTGATCATGTCCTCCACCTTCTGGGCGAGCATCGCCTTGCGCTCGGCCTTGTCCTTGGTCTTGGCAAGCAGCGCGCGGAAAGTCAGCATCTCGCCGAAGACCGATGCGGTCTCGGCGAGGGTCAGCGGGGTCGAGCACATCAATGCACCCTGCTTGCCGGCCAGCACCTGGTGCACGCCGTGGCCAAGTTCGTGGGCAAGCGTCATGACGTCACGCGGCTTGCCCAGGTAGTTGACCAGAACGTAGGGGTGGGCTGATGGGACGGTCGGGTGTGCAAAGGCGCCCGGTGCCTTGCCGGCGCGGGTCGGTGCATCGATCCAGTTCTTGTCGAAGAAGTCCTGGGTGATCGCGGCCATTTCCGGCGCGAAATCCTGATAGGCCGAAAGCACGATCTGGCGTGCCTCTTCCCAAGGTACCAGCTGGGCCGGGGTCTCCGGCAGCGGCGCGTTGCGATCCCAGTAGTTGAGCTGATCCATACCGAGCCAGCGCGCCTTCATCTTGTAATAGCGGTGCGAGAGCCGGGGGTAGGCGGCCTTGACGGCTGAAGCGAGCGCGTCGACCACTTCGCCTTCGACGCGATTGGAAAGGTGGCGGCTATCGGCAATATCCTTGAAGCCACGCCAGCGGTCGGAGATTTCCTTGTCCTTGGCGAGCGTGTTGGTGATCTGCGTGAAGATACGGATATTGTCCTTGAATACCTTGCCGATCGTTGCCGCTACGGTCCGGCGGGTCTCGGGATCGGGTTCTTGCAGCTTGTCGAGCGCGGCTTCCAACGGAACCTCTTCGCCGTCGACCGGAAAGCGGAGCGATGCGATGGTTTCGTTGAACAGGCGGTTCCAGGCGGCTGCCCCAGTCTGCGACTTCTCAAGGAAAAGCTGCTCGATACGATCGTCCAGCTGGAACGGTTTTTCCTTGCGCAGGTCTTCGATCCATGGACGAAAATGACCGGCGGCCGCATCCTGTTGCATCGCGCTTTCCAGCAGATTGTCCTCGACGCGATTGAGTTCCAGTCCGAAGAACAGCAGATTGGCTGCAATATCCGTGATGGCCGCACTGATGTCGGCAAAGAACTTGCCCTTTGCCGGGTCGGTCATGTCGCCGTAATAGGTCAGTCCGGCATAGGATCCGATCCTGCCGATCAGGTCTTCCAAACCTTCGAATTCATGCAGCGCCTGGCCGAGGCCCGTCGCGCCCGTCTGCGTGCAGGCAGCTTCAAGCTTGCCCTTCCACTTATCCTGGAAGCTTGCAGCTTCGACCTTTGCTTTTTCGAGATCGCCGAGGAATTCGGGACCGTTCTGCGAGGGATAAAGGTCGGCGAGGTTCCAGTTGGGCAGTTCACCGAGCCTGCTGTCATGGCTTGCCGCATCGCCGGCGGAATGGGCGATTCCTCCGAAAACAAGGTCACTCTTGGAGAAATGGATCGGTGTCATCGCAGGTATCCTCACAAATCATACGGCCCGCTTTGTTTGATGCGCCGATGATTAAAATGCAAGTCTTTCTCAAAACGGGATTTTCAAGCCTGCGTGTCAGATTGGCGGAAATAGACCAAGAACCACAGGGAGACAGCCCGTGAACACGCACATTCTTCTGATCGATGACGATCCGGTGCAGCGACGGCTCCTCAGGCATGCCGTCGAGCGTATCGGGCATGTTGCCCACATTGCTGAAAACGGCAAGCAGGGCCTTGAGGCGCTTGCGCGGCATGGAGACAAGATCGGTATCATCATCCTCGACCTGATGATGCCCGAGATGAACGGCATTGCCTTCCTCAATGCGATGCGCGACCAGGGGATCGATACCCCGGTGATCGTCCAGACGGGACAGGGCGGCATCGAAACAGTTGTCATGGCGATGCGCGCCGGGGCTTTTGACTTCGTCGTCAAGCCAGTGAGCCCCGAGAGGATCGGCTCGGCAATCACCAACGCGCTGAAGGTCGACCGCAGCGGCGCTGCACGTTCCCCTTCCAAGGCACGCTCCGGCGCCATACGGTTTGGCGACATCGTTGCGGTCAGCCCATCCATGACACGTGTCATGGATCTTGCACGCCGCGCCGCGCAGTCTGACATTCCGGTGGTTCTCGAAGGCGAATCCGGCGTCGGCAAGGAAATGGTTGCCCGTGCGATCCAGTCCGGCAGTGACCGCGCCAACAAGCCCTTTATCACTGTCAACTGCGGCGCCATTCCCAACAATCTGGTCGAAAGTATCCTGTTCGGTCATGAGAAGGGGGCGTTTACCGGTGCTACGGAAAAACATGCCGGCAAATTCGTTGAGGCCGACGGCGGCACGCTGTTTCTCGATGAAATCGGCGAACTGCCGCTCGATGTGCAGGTCAAGCTCCTGCGTGCCATCCAGCATGGCGAGATCGAGACGATCGGCGCGCGCAGGACCCAGAAGGTCGATGTGCGGCTGATCTCGGCGACCAACAAGGACCTGATTGCCGCGGTCAAGGCGGGCGAGTTTCGCGAAGACCTCTATTATCGTCTGAATGTGTTTCCGATCACCATTCCCGCACTCCGCCGCCGCAAGGAGGATATCCCGGTGCTCGCGCGTGCCTTCGTCGAGCGGTTTGCCGCGACCCAGAAGCTCGATCACGTGCCGGAACTGACGCCGCCGGCCATGGCGCTGCTGACGGCCTTCGACTGGCCGGGCAATATCAGGCAGCTGGAAAACACGATCTTCCGTGCGATTGTGCTGGCGCAAGGTCCGCAGCTCGATATCGAGGACTTTACCCAGATCGCGGCCCAGATCCCTGGATATATATCGGCGGACGGCGAAAGCATATTCTCGGGCATTCGCGATGTCGTGCAGGTTCCCAGCCTGTCGGCTGCAGATATGCCGGGCGCCTATGCCGAATTCTCGAGCGACAGCCCGGCGCGCTTCGACGAACGGCCGGTTGCGAGAAATCATGCTGCAAGCCATGCGGTAAATTCCGGCAACTCAAGCGAGAACATTTCCTGTCTGGGCCCGGACGGTGGCGTCAGGACGATCGCGGCAGTCGAGGAGGAGCTTATTCGTTTCGCCCTCAGATTCTATCGCGGCCAAATGAGCGAAGTCGCGCGCAGGTTGGGAATTGGACGTTCCACACTTTACCGCAAACTCAAGGATTACGGGATCGATCCTGACGATCCGCTCAAGCACCAGGTGCTGGAAGACGCTGGAATCTGATGGTCCGCGCCAATTTTTTTCGACTGATTTGCCCGCCGAACGATATCGGCGGGCTTTGTGCTGTTGGTGGATGTTCGCGGTCAATGAAATCAATCAATTGCCATCAAGGTGAGTCGCGAAATTTTTCGCGCCAATTCGTTTGCGGAACAGAAAATTCGTTCACAAATCGTTGCCAATTTGCAAGGCTGAAGAAAAAAGTATTGGAAAAACTCGATAAAATGGGCATAAAGCGGCCTCTTGGTAAAAATACCTGGTTGGCGTTTATTCCTTGTTAGTGCATCGTTCACTATAGTTTTGGATATAACGTTAAGTATCGCATTCGCCATCGTCTGACCGTATTCAACCTTCAAAAGGGCGTTCGGACGGTGACCAGTGGACGGGGATAGAGTTGTATCAAACGAGAGAAACCAAAAACCGGCTTCACAAAGCCCTGGTTGGTTTGGCTGCACTCATGCGCAAGTCCGGCGCCGGGATCAAGCTCGCCATTCCGACTTTCGCGCTTGCCGCGACGCTTTTGACGTCAGGTGTTGCAGAAGCGGGACAGACCCGCGCGTTGAAGATCTATCACGTTCACTCGCATGAGAAGGCGACCATCGTTTTCAAGCGCAATGGCCGCTATGATGCCGCCGGCCTGAAGAAGCTCAACGTTATCCTGCAGGATTGGCGCCGCAAGGAGCCGACCCGCATGGATCCTCGGCTCTTCGACCTTATCTGGGAAGTCTACCAGAAGTCCGGTTCGCGCGACTACATCCACGTCATCGGCGGCTATCGTGCGCCTGAGACCAATGCCATGCTCCGTTCGCGCTCCAAGGGTGTGGCCGAAAAGAGCCAGCACGTCCTCGGCAAGGCGATGGATTTCTATATTCCCGACGTTTCACTGCGCAAGGTGCGTGAAATCGGCGTGAAATTCCAGGTCGGTGGTGTTGGTTTCTATCCGACATCAGGTTCGCCGTTCGTGCATATGGATGTCGGCGGCGTTCGCGCCTGGCCGCGCCTGCCGCGCCGCGAACTGGCCCGCCTGTTCCCCGACGGCAAGACGCTTCATCGGCCGGCCGAAGGTGGCCAGATGCCGGGCTATGCGGCCGCTGTTGCCGACTACAAGCGTCGTGTCGATTCTGACTCGATCATGATTGCCGGCGTGCCCTCCAAGAATTCCGATTCCGATAACGGCCGGCGCAAAAGCCTGCTTGCCGCGCTGTTCTCCTCCGGAGACGAGGACGAGGGCGAAATCGTCGAGGCGCAGACCCAGATGGCTGCGGCCAAGCCGGACCGCCGCGCCAAGGCGGTCGAGGAGCAGCCAATTCTGACGGCTGCCGCCGATGACCAGACGCAGATTAATGCTCCTGTTCCAAAGGTTCGCCCTGCTTTCAGCGGAGATGATCAGCAGACATTTGAGACGGCGCTACTGTCGCCGAAGAAGGATGCCGCTGCCGAGGCTATCAACGCTGCGCTCGTACCGCAGCCGGGTGATGCCGCCGCGAACGCACAAGAACAGTCAGCCGAATTCACCAATCTTGCGCAGTACCGCATTCCGGTTCCGCAGCTTCTCGGTGCCCGCAAGCGTCCTGGCGACAGCGAAGGCGACTTGATGACCGCATCGCTCGATCCAAACAGCGTAGCCGCGCTGGCCGCCGTTCCCGTGCCGGGTGCTCGGCCCGAGGTGAAGGTTGCCGATGCCGAGGATGTCGTCGTCCCGGCCGGAAACCTGAAGCCGGAAGAGATTGCGGCGCTGGCAGCCGAAACCGGTGATTCCCATGACGACGGGTCCACGGACGAAGATGAAGTCGCTGGCATTCTCGACAGCCTCGATAACGCCGATGCCAAGGACGATCAGAGCAAGCTTGCTGAAATGGCGTCGCTTGACATTTCGAAGGACACGGCAACCCGTTCGTTCGAACTTCCGGCAGGAACCGTTGTCGGCGACACCCGGCCCGTGGTGGAGAAAGCCGTCAAGGGTGGCCGTCCGAAGAAGGGTGATACCCATACGGCGTCCATCGACGACAGCATCCGTACCGAGCCGAAGCTGACGAAGAACCTGATCGCACAGTGGGCGATTACCAAGGGACGCGTCGAAGAGCTTTCCAAGCCGGTCAAGGCTCCCCGTTTCGTCAGCCGGACCATGCGCGTCCAGCCGACGGAGGTTTACTCCGATGGCTTCACGCCCAACAAGGTGAAGGTCGATCCGGCCCGCTTTTCCGGCGCTGCCGTAAACTTCCTTGCTGTGAAGAAGTTTGCCCAGTCCAACTGAGCCAGTCCAACCGAGTTTGTAACTCAGTCACAAAAAAAGCCGCCAGATCGAAGATCGGGCGGCTTTTTTGTTGTCGTGACGCCGGCGTGGCGTGACGTCTCATTCCGCTTCCGGAGCAGTCTCCAGCATTCCGAGCGCCAGCAGATAGGTCTCGAGGATGGCTTCCTGTTCCATCCGTTCGTCCTTGTCCTGCTTGCGAATGGAAATGACCTTCTTGAGGATCTTGGTGTCGAAGCCTGTGCCCTTGGCTTCGCCGTACACGTCCTTGATGTCGTCCGCGATCGTCTTCTTTTCTTCTTCCAGCCGTTCGATCCGCTCAATGAATGACCTGAGCTGGTCGCGGGCCACGCCATGTGCATCTGACATGTGTCTGCTCCTTCGATGATTCCGTGGTTTCAAAACCCCGCGGTTCAGGTGCCGCGAAAGGCTTTCGACGTCAAGTGGAATCGGTATCTTGCTCGCGCGCTATTGCTTGGGCTTGCTGGCTTCGAAGGCTGCTTTCTGGCTGTCGGTGGCCTCGCCCTGGTGAAGTTGTTTCCAGTCTTCATAGGGCATGCCGTAGATCAGTTCACGCGACTCTTCCCTGGTAAGAGGCGCGCCGGCTGCGTTGGCGGCGTCGAGATACCAGTTGGAGAGGCAATTACGGCAGAAGCCTGCGAGGTTCATCAGGTCGATGTTCTGGACATCGGTGCGTTCACGCAGATGGTTCACCAGCCTGCGGAATGCCGCTGCCTCAAACTCTGTCTGCTGCTCTTTGCTCAAATTGGTCATTGTCGCCTCCATGGGGTGCGTCAGCTCTCATAGGGGCCGGTTCGCGAGGTGTGTATCTCATACTTATGAAGTGCGGGATCGCCGTTCAATGCGGCAAAAACGGGTGCCAGCCTATCCGCCCACGCCGCCACTCCGGCTTCGTCGCCAATGAGGTCCTGGCGAACCTCCAGCAGCAGATGCGGAATGCCCTTGCGCATGCAGTGGCGGTACATCGTGTCGCCTTTGAGTGCGCCGTCATAAGGCTCATTGTCGCCGATCACGATATCGTCCATCCTGCCGAGCGCATCGAGAAGAGAGATCGGCGCACGGGGGTCGGCATCCCAGAGCACGCTTGCGTGCCAGGGGCGGGCAACGCCCTTCCAGAATGGGGTAAAGGAATGCAGCGAGATCACCAGCGGTGCCGAACCGCAGCTTTCCGCGACCGAACCGATCACTTCGGAAACGGCATCATGATAGGGCCGATGGTAGGAGCGGATCCGCCTTTGCCATTCCTGGCTGCTGATCGGGTGATTGCCGGGGACAATCGCTCCGTCCGAAATCTTCATGATCAGGGTGGGATCATCCTCGCCACGGTTCGGATCGATGAGCAGGCGCGAGAATCGGCTCATGACTGCTGGCACACCCAGCCGATCGGCCAGCGCCCGTGTCAGAGTTTCAATGCCGATGTCGTAGGCGATATGGCGTTTGAAGGATTCTGGGGCAAGTCCAAGAGAGCCATATTCGGGCGGCAAATGATTGGTGGCGTGGTCAGCCAGCAAGACGCAACCTGTCTTCAGGTCGCCAGAAATGATTTCGAAGGGGGCAAAGTCCTGCATCGGCACACTTTTTGACATTTTTATCCTGTCTTTGCATGGAGAGCGCCTCCTTTCAAGGTTGCTGTTATTGAGAGTTTGCCTCAGGACGCATATGAGTATGATTCAGCACACGCGAAGCGCAGGAGCGGTTCGCGTCAGCCGGATGCATCGGCGGCGGCAATGTCCGGATCGAATGTCCGGACGTGGTCGCAATGTGTAATATAATCGATTGAAAATGCGTTGACATTCGTTCCGGATCAACGCACAAGAGCCTCATGGCAGGTGGGAGCCAGCTGACGTCATGCTCGTAAAATCAATGACCCGTAAAGTCGACACTGCCCGAAACATCCTGTCCGGATCCTACGGGCGGCCTCCAAAGGGAATTTGGATGCGAAATTCTATTCTGGCTGGTCTTTTCGTGCTCACCTCGGCCGTTTCCCTTTCCTTCGCGGCGCCTGCGCAGGCAGAGTTCCGCGTTTGCAACGCGACACAGAACCTGGTTGGCGTGGCCATCGGCTATCGTGCGAAGGAAGGCTGGATTTCGGAAGGCTGGTGGCAGATACCGGCCACCACCTGCGCTACCCTCATCGAGGGACAGCTGCAATCGCGCTACTACTATCTCTATGCCGAAGATGCCGCCCGCGGCGGCCGCTGGGCTGGCGGCGTCAACATGTGCGTCGCCGAAAACGAGTTCAAGATTACCGGTGTACAGGATTGCTATGCGCGCGGCTTCCAGCAGTTCGGTTTCAAGGAATACGACACGGGGCGACAGGGTAGCTGGATGGTTCAGCTGACTGATACGCCCGCATCGCAAGAAAGTCAGAATTGATGAAGCGGAATAGGAAAGTCAAAATCCTGGCCACACTCGGCCCGGCGTCGGCCGAAGAGCATATGATCGAAAAGCTGCATCGTGCAGGGGCAGATGTCTTTCGCATCAATATGAGCCATGCAAGCCATGACATGATGCGCACGCTTATTGGCCGCATCCGCGCTGTGGAGGCACGTTCCGGCCGGCCGATCGGCATTCTCGCCGACCTTCAGGGTCCAAAGCTTCGCGTCGGCAAGTTCGCCAATGGGTCGGTGGAGCTCAAGGCGGGACAGACTTTCACGCTTGATAACAACGAAGAACCGGGCGACGAAAACCGGGTATACCTTCCGCATCCGGAAATCCTCGAAGCTGTCAAACCCGGTCATCGGCTTTTGATCGATGACGGCAAGCTGCACCTCAGAGCAGAGGAGTGCAACGGCACGAGCATCGTCACGACAGTCGTTGCGGGAAACAAGATTTCCGACAAGAAGGGTGTGAGCCTGCCCGACACGCTGCTGGCCATCGGTGCGCTGACGGAGAAGGATAGGGTCGACCTCGATGCGGTGCTGGCGACCGGCAGCGTCGACTGGGTTGCACTCTCCTTCGTGCAGCGGCCGGAAGATCTGGCTGAAGTCCGCAAGATTTCCAAAAACCGCGTCGGCCTGATGTCGAAGATCGAAAAGCCCCAGGCTATCGAGCGGATCGATGAGATTATCGAGCTTTCCGATGCGCTGATGGTGGCGCGCGGAGATCTCGGCGTGGAAATGCCGCTCGAGGCCGTGCCTGGCATCCAGAAGCAGTTGACCCGTGCCTGCCGCCGCGTCGGCAAGCCGGTGGTCGTTGCCACCCAGATGCTTGAATCGATGATCTCAGCCGCGGTGCCAACCCGCGCCGAGGTTTCCGACGTCGCGACAGCGGTGTTTGAAGGTGCTGATGCGATCATGCTGTCGGCCGAATCCGCATCCGGTCAGTACCCGATCGAAGCGGTGACCACGATGGCGTCCATTGCCAGCACGGTCGAGCGCGATCCCTACTATTCCAACATCATCCATGCGCAGCGGCCGCAGCCGGAAGCGACGGGCGCAGATGCCATCTCGCTTGCCGCGCGCGAAATTGCCGAGACGCTGAAGCTGTCGGCAATCGTCTGTTACACGGGGTCGGGCAACACCGGCCTGCGCGCGGCGCGCGAACGTCCCGAGGTGCCGGTGCTGGCGTTGTCGCCGATCATCGAGACGGCCCGTCGTCTGTCTGTTGTCTGGGGCCTGCATTGTGTCGTCACTGAAGATGCCTCCGACCTCGACGATATGGTCAACCGCGCCTGCCGCATCGTGCACAATGAAGGATTTGGCAAGCCGGGTGATCGCCTGATCATCACCGCTGGCGTTCCGCTCGGCACGCCGGGCGCCACCAACATGCTGCGCATCGCGTTTATCGGCTCGGACGGCCAAAGCGGCATCTGATCATTTGCGAGCAATGCGTCTTTCGACGGCGTGTGCCAGACTTTCGAGATCGCGGGGTTTTCCCGCGATCTTTTCTATTGCGGCAATCGCAAGATCGCGCGTAGTCCGGCTTGTGGCCGAGATAGCGGATCCAGTAGAGCTTGGATCCCGGAACATCGTGCTTGAGACCGGGAGAATGCGCGCCGGATGATCGCCCCTCAGCCACCCTGCCGGGTATCTTCTGCCCGTCTCCACGGGGGGGTCAGGTCTTCTGGCCGGCCAGCTTGTTGATGAGATCGAGTGCTTCTTTCTGGGCGTCCCGGTCGGCGGGATAGTATTCGAGATACTGTTGCCATGCCAACAGCGACTGTGCGTCGCGACCGCCGTCATTGAGCATGCCCGCAAGCCCGGCCAAGGCGCCGATGTGGCGCGGCTCCAGCGCCAGCACGTGGGCGGTATCGGCCATCGCCTTCGGTATATTGCCCATGAGGTAGTGGACCGTGGCGCGCCTGTTCCAGCCTTCGGCGTACTCCGGATCGATCAGCGTGACGAGATCAAGGAAATCGAGTGCGGCGCCGTAGCGCTTTGCATCGATGGACTTGGTCGCGTTGGACATCAGCAGATCGACTGTTGGGCTGCCGGAGCGGGTCAGCGCTTGGCGGATCTCTTCCGCGATTATGCTGGCCGCTTCCGGATTCCGCTCTTTCTTCAACTGGGTATAAAGTCTGCCCAGCCGAGCATCGTCGGGGGCGAGGGGCCCAAGCGGCATCTCCGCGGACTTATCGATTGTCGCTGATGTCAGGGCACGGTCAACCTGGCCGGCGAGCGCGGGGCCGGCTACAAGCACAAAGGATATCAGGTATGTAGAAAAGCGCATGGCGGACATCGTAGCCCGCCATTGCAAATATTCAACCATAAACTCGACCTGCGTCGGTACGCGGGCAATCAGCCCTGGCGTGCCTTGTAGCGCGGGTTGAGCTTGTTGATGATGTAGACGCGGCCCTTGCGGCGGACCAGGCGGTTTTCACGATGGCGTGCCATGAGCGCTTTAAGCGAATTTTTGATCTTCATTGTATTGATCCGCGAGGGTTGGCGGGTTGCCCCGATGTGACTGACAATCATAGGCGTGCTGTCTTACAAGAGCGCGCCCGAAGTTGAGGTGGGATGTAACGACAGATATAATTCATGTCAACCGCTACAAGCAGCTATTTCGCCGCGATACCCTGTTAAATCAGCACAAAAGCCGCCTTTCGGGCGGCTTTTGAACCAATCTGCCGATACGTTCAGTGTACGCCGAAAGCCGTCTTCAGCAGTGAAAGCTGCGCCTGAACCGAGTTCTGGTTGTTGGCGGTGATCGACGGTGCTTCGCTCGGGCGGTAGATCTCGCGATCCAGTACCGCAACGCGATTCTGCAGGCGAACAGACTTTTCCACGAGGTCCTGGAACTCTTCGGGCAGGTCCATCCAGCCTGGGGCAGTATGGTCTACATTGAATGTATCGAGGCGAACCTTCTTCTTTTCAGACATCACCTGATCGCGGGTCATCTCGCCATTGTTGATGGCGCGCTGCAGCAGCAGCCAGGATGCTACCTGCATGAGCCGCGTGGTCAGGCGCATTGATTCTGCAGCATAAAGGACGGATGCCATCCGCGGTAGGCTCTTCGACGCCAGGCGTCCGGCACCATCGAGGTAGGACGCGGTCTCCTCGACCAGCGACATACCTTCGGCATAGAGGCCTTTAAACTGTGCGGATGATGCCGCATGGCCGGCGAAGCTGATCGTATTGGCTCCGGATTCAAGCATTTTCGTTCCCTGTTATACGCATGACAGTAAAAGGATCCCGAAGGACTAAGTCTTGATAACAGGATGATGCCGCCTGTTTAGTCCTAGCGCAAGATGATTCTTAAGGAAGGGTTAATCTCCACAGATTGCATAAAATTCTCGTAAACTTCAGGCGATCCAGAACGTAAAAAAAGAGCCGCGAAGAGCGGCTCTCAAGGTAAAACAGGGAGAAAAATCAGAACCGGTCCCGTGTGGAAACTGTCTGAGTCCAGAAGCTCTGGATAACAATAGTAATACGCTGGAAAGGTTAATATTGAGTATAGTGATGCGCGCCAAGGCGGCTTGCCGGCACGAAGCTGTCTCCTTTTGCAGCATCCGGCGCACTGTGGAGCTGATGCGCCTGAAACTCGCCTCTTCAATTCGGCGCAATCTTCCTCTAGGCTCCCGCCACATCGTTCGGGGAGTTGATGAATCGCATGACGGGACCGGGTTTTTTCGATCGAGATGAAAGTGGAGTCCAGTCGGTCTACGGCAGAAAGCTTTCGAGTCCGATGTCCTATTTCTGGACGATGGTGATCTTTTTGATCCTGGTCGGCTTTGCCGCGGCGATTCTCTTTCGGCAGGCCCACAACGCATTCCTTGCCAATCCCGGTCTCAACAGCCTGATTCTCGGTGTTTTGCTGATCGGGATCCTGCTGGCCTTCAATCACGTGATTTCGTTGCGCCCGGAAGTTCGCTGGTTCAACTCCTTCAGGGCGGCGGGCTCGACGGAGAAAGCCGGCCGCGAGCCGGTTATGCTGGCCCCCATGCGCGCGCTTATTTCCTCGAGCAACACAGGGGCGCTCTCCACCGCCGCCCTGCGCTCCATTCTCGATTCGATTGCATCACGGCTCGACGAATCGCGCGACACGACCCGCTACCTGACGGGCCTGTTGGTTTTCCTCGGTCTTCTCGGAACCTTCTGGGGCCTGCTCGGCACCATCGGATCGATCAACACGGTCATCCAGGGACTTGACGCGGGAACGGGAGAAACCGCCGACATTCTCAATACGCTCAAGGAAAGTCTTTCGGCGCCGTTGCAGGGAATGGGAACCGCATTTTCGACATCGCTGTTCGGTCTTGCCGGTTCTCTTGTGCTGGGCTTCCTCGATCTTCAGGCCGGCCGGGCACAGAACCGATTCTATAACGAGTTGGAGAACTGGCTTTCCTCGGTCACAGACGTGTCATCCGATTTCGCGGTCGCGCCAGTGGTTGAGAGCCTGAATACCGGTTCGACGGAAGAGCTCAAGAATCTTTCCGAGCAGTTGGTGCGCATTTCCCAGGATGGCGGTTCTAGCCAGCGGTCAACTGCCGCCATGGCGCATCTCGCCGAGGGTATTCAGGGGCTCGTGCGCAACATGCGAACCGAACAGCAGATGCTGCGCGACTGGATCGAAGCGCAGCAGGAGGAATCGAAAGCCCTGCGCCGTACTCTCGACCGGCTGACGGACAAGATCGAGGAAGAGTAAGATGGCTTTGCGGCGCAAGGGCGGCCGGGAACGGACGATCGATTACTGGCCGGGTTTTGTCGATGCGCTATCGACCCTGCTGCTTTCGATCATGTTCCTGTTGACGGTTTTCGTGCTCGGCCAGTTCATTCTCAGCCGGGAGATTTCCGGCAAGGACGAAGTGCTTGACCGGCTCAACAACCAGATCAACGAACTGACGGAATTGCTGGCGCTGGAAAAGAGCGGCAAGCAGGATCTCGAGGATTCGTTCGCCAACCTGCAGGCGCAGTTGGCGCTGGCCGAAGGCGAACGCTCCAAGCTGCAGAAACTTCTCGACCAGGGCGCCGGAACGGCCGGCACCGCCGAGGCACGCGCCGGCACGCTCAGCAACGAGCTCACCCAGCAGAAGGATATCTCCGAGCGGGCGCTTAACCAGGTCGAACTGCTCAACCAGCAGATCGCGGCATTGCGCGCCCAGATCGCCGCCGTCGAAGAGGCGCTGCAGGTATCAGAAGCCAAGGACAAAACTTCGCAAGCCAAAATCTCCGATCTAGGACGGCGGCTGAACGTCGCCTTGGCGCAGCGTGTACAGGAACTGAACCGGTACCGGTCCGATTTCTTCGGGCGGTTGCGCGAGATCCTTTCGGATCGCGAAAACATCAGGATCGTCGGCGACCGCTTCGTGTTCCAGTCCGAGGTGCTTTTCCCGTCTGGTGGTGCGGAGCTTAATGAGGCCGGCAAGGCCGAGATGGGCAAGTTGGCGACCGCGCTCCTCGAGCTTTCCAGGGAGATACCCTCGGAGATCGATTGGGTGTTGAGGGTGGACGGCCATACCGACAATGTCCCGCTATCCGGTACCGGCCGCTATGCCGACAATTGGGAGCTTTCTTCAGCGCGCGCCACCTCCGTCGTGAAATTCCTGATTTCGCAGGGCGTGCCCGCCAATCGGCTGGTGGCTGCAGGTTTCGGCCAGTACCAGGCGATCGCAGAAGGCGACAGCGACGAGGCCAAGGCGCAGAACCGCCGCATCGAATTGAAGCTGACAGAAAAATAGTCGCGGCTAGTCGCGCAGCACGGCAGCAAACAGGACGGCGGCGATCATCAGGATGGCGATTTTCCAGAAATCCCGCCGCCTCTTCAGCCCAGGCAGGCCGAGTGGGCGGATAAGATGCAGGAGCATGAGCAGGATTGCCAGCAGCGGGACGATTTTCGCCAAAATCTCAAATCCTTAACCATTCTGCCACACAATCGGCGCGATTATTTCATTGGGTGAAATTCCCAACCGGCCGGCGATCCAAAGGTGCGTTGTTCAAAGCGTTGCGCGAACGAATCACCATGCTCCGTCCAATCCATATCACCCGTATATCCCACCGTCAGGCTCTGCTATCGTGCCGCGCCGGATTGGTTTCCAGTGTCGTTTCGAGAGCTCGTTCATGAAGCAAAACCTCATTTCCGTCCTCGCGTTGCTGACTGGTACGCTGTTTTTGTTCCTCGGCAATGGTCTGCATAGCCTGTTGATGCCGATGAGGGGTACGTCGGAAGGCTATTCCGAAACGGTGATGGGTTTCTTCGGCACTTCATGGGCAGGGGGGTTCGTGCTGGGGTGCATTTTTGCGCGCGGCCTGGTCAAGCGCATGGGGCATGTTCGGGCGTTCTCTGGGTTTATCTCGATCATCGCGATCACCGCATTGCTAACCGGCATTGTCGTTGAACCCAATTTCTGGATCCTGTCGCGTGCCGTCACCGGCTTCAGCACCGCGGCGACCTCGATGATCATCGAAAGCTGGCTCAACGAGCGCGCGAGCAACGAGAGCCGCGGGATGATCTTCTCGCTCTATATCTCGATCACGCTGATCGGGGTCGTGGGTGGCCAGATGACGGTGGCATTCTCCGACATCCACACGCCGATCCTGTTCATGATCGCCGGTATCTATTATTGCGTGGCCATGCTGCCGACGCTGATCTCAACGGCGCAAACCCCCAAGCCGCTCAACGAGGTGAGCCTCGACCTGACGGCGCTCTACAAGAACTCTCCGGTCTCGTTCATCGGTATCCTGCTCGTCGGCATCGCCAATGGCGCTTGGGGTACGTTGGGTGCGGTATTCGGTGCCAAGGCGGGGCTGAGCGCGGGCGATATCGCCCTGATGATGACGATCACCATTTTTGCCGGTGCAGCGATGCAGATGCCGGCCGGGCGGATGTCCGACCGCATGGACCGGCGCTATGTGCTGGCCATCCTGTCTGGCATCGCATGCCTCGCCGGGTTCCAGATGTTCGTACTCGAGCCTGCCAATGTCATCGTGCTGCTGATCCTGATCGGCGTCTATGGTGCAACGGCCAACGCGCTCTATCCGATCGCGGTTGCCCACGCCAACGACTTTGCAAAACCATCGGAGTTCATGAATGTGTCCGGGGGACTGCTGCTGCTCTACGGCATCGGCACCGTCATCGGCCCATCGGTTGGCGGCCCGGTCATGCAGTATTTCGGACCCTATGCGCTGTTTGGGGTTACGACTTCGGCACATATCCTGATTGCCGCCTATGCCATTATCCGCTCCAAGCTGCGCGCGCCCATTCCTGTCGGGGAACGCGACGCCTACTCGTCGGTTTCGTCCGGCACGCAGACGACACCGGAAAGCCTCGCCCTCAACCCGCGCTCGCAACCCTTGCCGCCCGGCGGCGAAGAGGGTAGTTTCGGGGCCCGGGACGCTGGAGCGGAGGCGACATGAGCCTATTTGACGACGACAAACAGGTCAAAAAGACGGTCCATGAGATCGGCGCGGATCTGGCAACGATTTCCGTCGAGGAACTTCGCGCACGGATAGACCTTCTTCGCGCGGAGATCGCGCGGCTGGAAGCGGAGATCGCTTCGAAGTCGTCGAGCCGGAACGTTGCCGAAGGACTTTTCAAGAAATAGTCGATACTCGATTGCGCCGGGGGTAATCAGCGAATGGATATGGCCGTGCTTCGTCATGTCAGGGCGCGACCAAGGCTGGTCTTGTGCACGCTCGCCGGCATCGGACTGTTCATGTTCTATCCGTTCGATGGCGATGCTTCGGCACGCTTGTTGTTGTCCTGGGACATTTCCGCCGGGGCGTTCCTCATTCTGACGACCTTCATGATGGTCGGCGCAACAGACGAGCAGATGCGTACGCGCGCCGAGCGTGCTGACGAAGGGCGCTTTGCCGTGCTTGCCCTGTCGGTTGTCGCTGCGGCCGCAAGCTTGGTGGCGATCATTGCCGAACTGGCAAAGACCAAGGCGGAGCATTCCGGCGATCCCGGCTTCTACATCGCCGTGTCGATCGCCACGATCGTTATCTCATGGGCGTTCATTCAGGTCATTTTCACCGAGCACTATGCCCACGAATACTACATGGAGCACAAGGGCGGCAAACGGGTGCGCAACGCCAGGGGCGGTGGCCTGGATTTCTTCGATGAGAAGAGCCCTGACTATATCGACTTCCTCTACTTTACCGTGACGATCGGCGTTGCCAATCAGACGGCGGATATCAATATTCGATCGCGCTCCATGCGCATTCTGGTGCTCATCCAATCGGTGATCTCGTTCTTCTTCAACACCACGATTCTGGCGCTGAGCATTAACATCGCCACCAGCATTGTCTGATTGGACTTGAACATCATCTTTTCTGGTCCTAGACATCGCCTCTCAAAAGCAGGACTGCAGGGGCCTCATGGACGCCAAGATCAACAAATTGCAACTCCGCAAGGCGAGGCTGGCAGCTCGCGACGAGATACCGGTTGGCGACAGGATCGAGAAAAGCCTGCTGATGGCCGATCTGGCATCCGAGATCATCGCGTTCGAGCCGGGCGAGGTGATCTCCGGCTTCTTTCCCATCAAGACGGAGGCCGACATACGGCCCCTGATGCACCGCCTGAAAGGACGTGGCGCGCGCCTCTGCCTACCCGTGGTTCTCGACCGGCATACGATCGAGTTTCGCGAGATTGCCGATGGAATGCCCATGGTAGACACCGGCTTCGGCACAAGCGGACCGGGATCGGCCGCACCGGTGCTGGACCCGGATGTGCTGCTTGTGCCGCTATCGGCCTTCGACGCCACCGGCCATCGCATCGGATATGGTGCCGGATACTACGACCGGGCGATCGCCAAGCTCTATGCCAAGGGGCGAAGCCCGCGGCTGATCGGCATTGCGTTTGATTGCCAACAGGTCGAAACCATCCCTTTCGAGGCACATGATGTGCCGCTCGATGCCGTGCTGACCGAGAGTGGTCTGCACATGTTTCAAAAGGACAAGTGAATGCGGTTGCTGTTTCTCGGCGATATGGTGGGCAGAGGCGGACGTGAGGCGGTGTGGAGCCGGCTGCCTGGACTGGTGTCCGATCTCAAGCTCGATTTCGTCATCGTCAATGGCGAGAACGCCGCTGGGGGATTCGGGATCACCGAAGACATATTCACCTCGACGATCGCCGCAGGGGCAGATGTCGTTACCACCGGCAACCACGTCTGGGACCAGCGCGAAGCACTGGTTTATGCCGACCGCCACGACCAGTTCCTCCGGCCAGCGAATTACCCTGCCGGTACCCCCGGCAAGGGATCGGGCCTCTACATCGCCCGCAACGGCGCCCGCGTGCTGGTCGCCAATATCATGGGGCGGGTGTTCATGCATCCCGAACTCGACGACCCCTTCAAGGCTGCGGAAGCGATCCTGCATGCCTGCCCGCTTGGCGAACAAGCTGACGCCGTCGTGTTCGATTTCCACGCCGAGGCAACGAGCGAGAAACAATGTTTCGGTCATTTCGTCGATGGCCGCGCGAGCTTCGTCGTCGGCACGCACACGCATGTGCCGACGGCGGATCATCAGATCCTCAACGGCGGCACCGGCTACATGTCGGATGCGGGCATGTGCGGCGACTATGATTCCTCGCTCGGCATGGACAAGGAAGAGCCGTTGCACCGTTTCCTGACCAAGGTGCCGCGTGGCCGGTTTGAGCCCGCAGGCGGACCGGCCACAATCTGCGGCGTCGGCGTCGAGATTTCCGACCGCACGGGACTGGCCGAGAAGATCGCGCCGCTCAGGATTGGCGCGAGACTTCAGGAAACGCTGCCTGAATTCTGGGCTTAGACGGTCCTCTCAACGAGGCGGTCAAAATCCTCGCGACCCCTTGAACGAGGGCTTTTGAGGCAATATAAGGCCGCATCCATAAAAATCAGAATTCTACATTGCAGGGGTGCCATGGCTGGCCATTCACAATTCAAGAATATCATGCACCGCAAGGGCAGGCAGGATTCGATCCGGTCCAAAATGTTCTCCAAGCTTGCGCGTGAAATCACGGTTGCCGCCAAGTCGGGCCTGCCCGACCCGACGATGAATGCGGCGCTGCGTCTGGCGATCCAGAACGCTAAGGCGCAGTCCATGCCCAAGGACAACATCGACCGCGCCATCAAGAAGGCGGCGGGTGCCGACGGCGAAAACTACGATCAGGTCCGCTACGAAGGCTATGGTCCGGGCGGCATTGCCGTCATCGTTGAGGCGCTGACGGACAACCGCAACCGTACGGCCTCGAATGTCCGTTCGATCTTCACCAAGGCAGGCGGGGCGCTCGGCGAAACCGGTTCGGTATCGTTCTCCTTCGATCATGTGGGCGAAATCGTCTATCCGCTGTCGGCCGGCGATGCCGACAAGGTCATGGAAGCGGCGATCGAGGCGGGTGCCGACGACGTCGTCACCGATGAGGACGGCCACTACATCTATTGCGGCTTCGAGGCCATGAACGAAGTGTCCAAGGCGCTCGAAGGCATGATCGGCGAGGCCTCGACGGTCAAGGCCATCTGGCGCGCCCAGAATACCGTTCCGGTTGACGAGGAACGCGCGCAGTCGCTGATGAAGATGACGGATTCGCTTGAGGACGATGACGACGTGCAGAATGTCTACACCAATATGGACATTCCCGAGGACGTGCTTGCCAAGCTTTCGGCCTGACCAATCCGGCAGACCAGACTTTTTGTGCCCGGACGCGCCCAGCGCGTCCGGGCATTTTCATGCGGCTTTGCGGATGAAGTCCCGCATGGCGGCGAAGTGCTCGATCGAGCGAAGACGCGTTTGGAAATCGTGCACCGGCGTCGAGATGATCAATTCGTCGGCCCCCGTGCTTTCAAGAAAGAGGGCAAGCTTGGCCCGCGCGGTTTCCGGAGAGCCGACCACGGCGCAACTCAGCGCATGCTCGACGCCGAACCGTTCGTTTTCGCTCCAGAAGCCGTCCATGCTGGCAATCGGCTTCGGAAACGGACCTCTGACATTGCGACGCAGGTTGACGAACTGTTGCTGCGACGAGGTGAATTGATAGGCCGCCTCTTCGTCAGTCGCGGCGATGACGCCCATGATGCCCACCATCGCATAAGGCTTGTCGAGCTGGGTCGATGGGGTGAAGCGTTCACGGTAGATAGCAAGCGCTTCATAAAGTGCATCCGGCGCAAAATGCGAGGCGAATGCATAGGGCAGGCCGAGCATCCCGGCGAGGTGGGCGCTATAGTGGCTCGATCCGAGGATCCACAGAGGCACTTCGGTGCCGTGGCCGGGAACGGCCAGCACCTGGGTCCCGTCTGTCGCCGGCGCCAGATAGGACTGCAGCTCCAGCACATCCTGGGGGTATCCGTTGGCGCCCGCCTCCAGGTCGCGCCGCAACGCGCGGGCGGTGCGCATATCCGTGCCGGGCGCTCGTCCCAAGCCGAGATCGACGCGGCCGGGAAACAGCGAGGCGAGCGTGCCGAACTGTTCGGCGATCACCAGCGGTGAATGATTGGGCAGCATCACGCCGCCGGAGCCGATGCGAATTCTGGATGTCGCCGCTCCTACATGGCCAATAAGTACAGCCGTGGCGGCGCTTGCTACTGCCGGCATGCCGTGGTGTTCGGCGAGCCAATATCTGGTATAGCCGAGTTCTTCTGCCCGGGTCGCCATCTGCCTCGTATTTTCCAGTGCTTCCGGTATCGAACTGCCTTCGGCAACCGTTGCGAGGTCGAGAATGGAAAATGGGATCATGATGCGGTTCCTGGGTCAAACGCCTGTCAGGCGGAGTTAGGGACTGCGGCGGATCAATTCAAGGAAGCCTTCCCCAATTCAACGGTGGCGGTTGATGGCTGCGGGCCGGCTTTCCGTTGGCGCGCCGGCGCGATGGGCCTATAGATGTGCGATGAACAGCTTGATTCGTATCATCGGCATCGATCCGGGCCTGCGCCGTACGGGCTGGGGCATTATCGAGACCCTTGGCAATTCGTTGAAATTTGTCGCGTCCGGCACGGTCAAGTCTGACGACAAGGCCGATCTGGCGTCACGCCTTTGCCAGCTTCACGACGGGCTGGCCGAAGTCATCCATTCCTATCAACCGCATGAAGCTGCGGTGGAGCAGACCTTCGTCAACAAGGACGCAACAGCGACGCTGAAACTCGGACAGGCCCGCGGCATTGCCATGCTGGTGCCGGCGCGTGCCGGCCTGCCGGTCGCCGAATATGCGCCGAATGCAGTGAAGAAAGCGGTGATCGGCGTCGGTCACGGCGAGAAGCAGCAGATCCACATGATGCTCAAGGTGCTGATGCCGAAGGCGACATTCGTCGGCAATGATGCAGCCGATGCGCTGGCGATCGCCATCTGCCATGCCCACAATTCCGGCGGCGCACGTGCCCGGCTGAAGGCGCTTGGCGGCTAGTTTGTTCTTGACTTGTTCCTCAAGTAAGAATATTTCTTACTGAAAGGAAAGGGCGAGTTCATGCGTGTTACCTCCAGGGGTCAGGTCACCATACCACGCGATCTTCGCGAGCTTACGGGCATAAAGCCCAACAGCGAGGTCGTCTTTTCGATCGAGTCCGGAAAGCTTGTCGTGACCCCCAAGGATGGTGAGCAGCAACTTGCGGATAGAGAGCGGCTCGGCAAGTTTCTCGAAACGCTCGATCGTCTTGAAGGTACCGGCGACCAGGCTATCGATGCAGAGGCATTGATGTCTCTGACACGCGACAGATAATCCGATGGCTGTCCTCGTTGATACAAATGTTCTCGTCGATGTCGCGGTGCGTGATGAAAACTGGCTGAAGTGGTCGCGCGGGCGCTTGGCCGCGTTTGAAGGGTCGCTGATTATCAACCCGGTTATCTATGCCGAGTTTTCAGTTCGCTACGAATCCCCCGAGAAAGTCGAGCAGCTTTTACCCGAGCGCGATTTTCATCGCGAGAGCCTGCCCTGGACGGCGGCGTTTGCGGCGGGTGCGGCATTTCGCAAGTATCGGCAGGCTGGAGGAGGCCGCGAAAGGGTGCTGCCGGATTTTCTGATCGGCGCCCATGCCGTTGTTCGAGGCTATTCAATCCTGACTCGCGATCCCAAAGGCTATCGCGCATATTTTCCGACTGTCGACCTTATCACTCCTGAAACCCATCCCTGAAAGCGCTCCTCCATGATCGGAAAACTCAAAGGCACTATCGAGGAAATCGGCGAGGACCACCTGCTCGTCGACGTGCACGGGGTCTGCTATGTCGCCTTCTGTTCGTCGCGCACCCTTTCCCGAGCGGGTTCGGTGGGCGAAGCGGTGGTGCTGTTCATCGAGACCTACGTGCGGGAAGACCAACTTAAGCTGTTCGGGTTCACGTCGGCGCTCGAGCGGGAGTGGTTCCGTTTGCTGCAGATCGTCCAGGGCGTTGGCTCCAAGGTCGCCCTGGCGATCCTGTCGACGCTGACACCGTCGGAGCTCGCCAATGCCATTGCGCTGCAGGACAAGACGTCGATTTCGCGCGCACCCGGCGTCGGTCCCAAGGTGGCCGTTCGTATATTGACCGAACTCAAGGCCAAGGCGCCCGCATTTGCCGGTGACAGCTCGCTCAACATCGGGCTCAAGCAGGAACTCGGGGAAGGGGTGGCTGCAGCACCTGTGGCCGATGCGGTTTCGGCGCTGACCAACCTCGGCTATTCGCGCGACCAGGCCGCAAATGCGGTGGCCGCAGCGCTGAAGAATGGCGGCGAGGGGGCGGACAGTTCCAAGCTGATCCGGCTGGGTTTGAAGGAGCTGGCGCGTTGAGTCCATTTTCATCGGTGGCCCGGGCTGCTAAGCCAGGAAAATCAAATGCCATGGAACTTCTGCAATGAGCGGTCCCAATACCCTGCTGACGCCTGAAAAGCGTGGCGACGATCTCGATACCGCGCTCCGGCCGCAGTCGCTCGACGAATTCACCGGGCAGGCCGAAGCACGCGCCAATCTCAAGATCTTCATCGAGGCGGCCAAGAACCGCGGCGAGGCGCTGGACCATGTGCTTTTTGTCGGGCCGCCCGGTCTCGGCAAGACGACGCTGGCGCAGATCATGGCCAAGGAACTGGGCGTCAATTTCCGTTCGACGTCGGGGCCGGTGATTGCCAAGGCCGGTGATCTCGCGGCGCTGCTCACCAATCTCGAAGAACGCGATGTGCTGTTCATCGACGAAATCCATCGCCTCAATCCGGCGGTCGAGGAAATCCTCTATCCCGCGATGGAGGATTACCAGCTCGACCTGATCATCGGTGAGGGGCCGGCGGCACGCTCGGTGAAGATCGACCTGTCGAAATTCACGCTGGTGGCTGCCACCACTCGCCTCGGCCTGCTCACCAATCCCCTGCGCGACCGCTTCGGCATTCCGGTGCGGCTGAATTTCTATACGGTGGAGGAACTTGAGCTGATCGTCCGGCGGGGCGCCCGGCTGATGGGACTTGGCATGACCGATGAGGGCGCGCGCGAAATCGCACGACGGGCGCGCGGCACGCCGCGCATTGCCGGTCGCCTGCTGCGGCGCGTGCGTGACTTTGCCGAGGTGGCGAAGGCCGAGGCGGTAACGCGCGAGATCGCCGACATGGCGCTCACCCGGCTCGATGTCGACCATATGGGATTTGACCAGCTCGACCGGCGTTATCTTGTTATGATCGCCACCAATTTTGGCGGTGGCCCGGTGGGCATCGAGACGATATCGGCCGGCCTGTCGGAACCGCGCGACGCCATCGAGGACATTATCGAACCTTATCTCATCCAGCAGGGTTTCATCCAGCGCACGCCACGCGGCCGTGTTTTGACCGCAAATGCGTGGAAGCATCTCGGTCTCACCCCGCCGGCCAATCTGTCGGTTACACAGTTCGCGCTGTTTCAGGACGAGGACTAATTGCTCACCAGGCGACGGTTTCTGAAACTCGTTTTGAGCGGAATCGTCGCTGGTGCGGCCTTCATCGGTTTTCCGGTGACGGAAGCGATGGCCACGCCAAGGATCACCCGCTATGCGTTCCGGCCGCCGAACTGGACGCGGGGGCTCAACTTGAAGATTGTCGTCCTTTCCGATTTTCACGCCTGCGAGCCATGGATGACTGCCGAACGCGTTGGCGCGATTTGCGCCCAGGCCAATGCGCTTCAGCCGGATCTCATCCTGCTGCTGGGCGACTATGTCGCCGCCACGCAGTTCGTGACAGGAGAGACTGATCCGGCAAGCTGGGCGCATGCGCTTGCTGAACTCAAAGCGCCGCTGGGCGTTCACGCGATCATGGGCAATCACGACTATTGGCACGATCTTGCTTTTCAGCGAGATCCGGCGCGACCGGCCCTGGCGGAAACCGCTCTCAGGAATGCCGGCATTCCCGTCTATATCAACGAGGCCGTGCGGCTTGACAAAGACGGCCATCCGTTCTGGCTCGCGGGGTTGGGCGATCAGCTTGCCATGCGCAGTCACGGGCTCGACGACCTGTCGGGTACTCTGGGGCAGATCACCGACATGGCACCGGTCGTCCTGCTTGCCCACGAGCCGGATATTTTTCCTCAAGTCCCGGAGCGCGTGCAACTGACGCTGTCAGGACACACACATGGCGGGCAGGTCAACTTCTTCGGCTGGGCGCCGATAGTACCTTCACGTTTCGGTCGCCGCTATCTTGGCGGACACATCGTGGAAAATGGCAATCACATCATCGTCTCGCGCGGATTGGGCTGCACCGGACTGCCGGTCCGTTTCGGCGCGTGGCCGGAGATTGTTGAAATCGATCTGGGTTGATACGAAGCGGACGGCCAATGGCCGCCCGCTGAGCGTGGACCTTGCAGCCGTGGGTTTACGGCTTGACGCGCTTGCCGGTCTTGATGCTGGCGAGCGCGGCGTCTGCAAGCTGGAGCGCCAGCAGGCCATCCGTGCCATTGGGGCTGATCGCCGAACCTTTTTCGATGGCCGAGATGAAGGAGGCGATTTCGTTTGCGTAGGCCTCGGTGTAGCGGGTCATGAAGAAGTCGTGCAGCGGCGGGCGCGTGTAGCCGTCGCCATTGGCGATTTCGATCGACACTGGGCGCTGGTTTTCTGCCGACACGACGCCCTTGGAGCCATGCACCTCGATGCGCTGGTCATAGCCGTAGGTGGCACGGCGGGAATTGGTGATGACTGCCTGTCTGCCGGAGGCCGTTTCCAGGATGACGGTGGCGGAATCGTAATCGCCGGCCTCGCCGATCGCGGGATCGACCAACACCGCAGCGTGTGCGCTCACCGAGCTGATTTCTTCGCCGAGCAGGAAACGGGCCATGTCGAAATCATGGATGGTCATGTCGCGGAAGATGCCGCCTGAGCGCTTGATGTAGTCCACCGGCGGTGCGCCCGGATCGCGCGAGGTGATCGTGACCATCTCAACTGTGCCAATCCTGCCATCATCGATTGCCTTGCGCACGGCCATGAAATGCGGATCGAAGCGACGATTGAAGCCAACCATGAGCTTGGCGCCGGTTTCCTCGACCACCTTGAGGCATTCCCTTACGCGCTGGGCGTCGAGATCGACAGGCTTTTCGCAGAAGATCGCCTTGCCAGCGCGCGAAAATCGTTCGATCAGGTCCGCATGCGTGTCGGTCGGAGTGCAGATGATGACCGCGTCGATATCATTGGCCACTTCGATCTGGCTGATAGATCGCACCTCCGCAGCGTATTGTGTGGCAACGGCAGTCGCTGCGTCGGCCATCGCGTCAGCCACCGCTACGAGTTTCGCGTCGGGATTGCCGCTGACCGCCTTCGCATGCACCTTGCCAATCCGGCCTGCGCCGAGGACACCAAATCTAACCGTCATCGCTTTGCTCTCTGTTTGCCCGGCAACGCCGGTCCGTTCGTTGTCCACCATGAAACGCGCAGCCCTCGCGCTGCTGCCGGAATATCATGGAAAAGTGTCGGAAGTTACGGAACGCCTTGGCACTCCATACAGCCTCCTGCTTCCTCCATATCAAAATGGAACGAGTTGCTCAATGCGCTGAATATGGAATGCATATTCTATTTTGCATCGGTATTTCACGTTGCCCCTTGCGCGCTTGCCGATGTGACCCAGATATGCGAAGGCCATCACAAGACACTTGGGGGAACTCGACGCCATGGCGCCGAAAAATAACAAAACGCCGTTCTATCTGATCGACACCGGAAGCACGTTCTACAAGCCAATGTGGATCAGGGCGGTGATTTGCGTCTTGGTGGCGCTATGGGCGGCGCTGGAAGTCTTTGCCAAGAATCCTTTCTGGTCGGTGATTTCCCTCGCGCTGGCGGTCTACTGTGTCTATGTGCTTTTCATCAGTTACAAGCCGCCGGTCGAACAACCCGTCGTGGCCAGGCCCGACGATGAAGATGACGATGCTGACAGCGACGCGCCCAAGGCAGAATAGACTCAGGTTTTTTCAAGTTTCGCCAAAGCCCGGTCGGTGAGCAGATTGGCAATCGTCATCCGCAATGTGGCGACGGCGCGGTATTCCGGCGCGACCCGGTCAGGGTGATTGTCGCGAGCGAACCTGCGGCGCCTTTCACGCAGCTGTCGGGCAGTGAGCTTTTCATCAAGGTCCAGATCCTCAGCAATTTCAGCGTCGGTGAGGCGATCCAGCCAAATGGGCTTTTCGAGCCCCGGTGGGATGATGTGTTGTTCAGAGGCGAGCGCAGGATCGTCATCAAAGCCAAAGCCCCCGAACAGGGTGGCCGGATCGCTCTCGGCAAGATCATCCAAATAGGAAGGACGTCCGACGAAGCCGCCGTTGAGCCCGCGCACGGCGGGGGCTACGACGTCTTCGTCATCTGCTTCCTGCTGTCTGGCGTCGAGACCTGCAAGCACGGTCTCAAACAGCGATTTTCCGAACACGGTCATGGCGACTCCTCGTCGGGCATCTTGGCAGCATGCGGTTAAGCGAAGCTGACGTCGCTGCTGAGTTGTCCTTCTTCGAGGATGAGATCGTGCAAGAGCTTGGCTGATGGCGGCAGGGCGCGCCCTTGGGCGGTGATCAGGCTATAGGGCTGCAGGACGATCTCGAAATCGGTGGAGAGAATGGCAATTTCGCCCATGCGGCTTTGCTGGCTGGCGATGAAGCGGGCCACATCCTCGGCAATCGGGGCGATGGCATCGCTTTCGCAGACCAATGCCATGGTCAGCAGTACGGAGGATGTGCTGACGACGTTTGCTGGTAGTGGAATGTCCTTTTGCAGGAACATCAATTCCATTTCCCGTCTGAGCAGCGTGTTTGCCGGTTGGAATACCCAGTCATAGGTGCTCAGCTCCTCCAGCGTCGAAACCGGGCGCCGCAGCGCCGGGTGGCCCGACCGTACGATGAGACAGGCTTTTTCCACGCCGAGCGGGATGGCGCGAAATAGGCCGGGGTTCAGGTCATCGGGAATGCGTCCGATGACGAAGTCGTAGCGCGCAGCGATCAGGTCACGGGCCAGTACATTGCTCGTTTCCACCTGGCAGTTGATCGAGATTGCGGGGTAGATGGTCCGCACCTTCCTGATCGCAGGTACGGCAAGGCCGATGGCTGGTGCCGTCACCGATCCCATGCTGACCGATCCGCCGTATCCGGTCCTGAGTTCGGTGATCTCCCTGTTAGCCTCACGGATCTCGAGCAGGATGGAACGGGCACGGCGTGCCAGCGCCTCGCCGAAGCGCGTCATGATCACTCCCTTCGCCGCGCGCTCGCACAATGGTGCCTTGAGAATGCTTTCGGCCTCATGCAGCATGCGGGAAGCCGCAGGTTGGGATATGTTTAGCGCATCGGCCGCAGCACTTACCTGTCCGTGTTCGGCGATTGCCGAGATCAGCCTGAGATGGTTAAGCTTCAGGCCCGCCTTGATCAGAAAATCGTCCTCGTTTTCAGCTGGATAGCCAGCCTTGCGGACGCTTGGAGATTTTTCCAGATGTTTTGGCTTCGAGTCCATTTCCGGCTTCCATTTGAAAAGTATGACTTTTTGGTTATTATATCAAAATCGGTATGTCTTGCTATGCTATTTGTATTTGACAGTTATAAAAGATTGATAGCAGTTTGCGCGAGAACGCATGGGGGAAAGAGGAGGAGTTCCGAACCGGCATCGTAAGCGCCTTTCTGAAAGGCGGGTGCGGAGGGATCGGCTTGCCTTCCAGCCATTGTGTTTGTCCAGCGGGCGATGCCAGTCGCCCGTCGCAGTAACTAGGGAGAGAACCAAATGAAACTCGTGACATCGCTGCTCGCAGCGGCAGCTATTTCTGTCGCCTCGTTCGTCGCACCGGCATTTGCCGACAAGGGCGTCGTTGGCATATCCATGCCGACCAAAACCTCCACCCGCTGGATTTCCGACGGCGAAACCATGGAAAAGCTCTTCAAGGACGCCGGCTACACGCCTGACCTGCAGTTTGCGGACGACGACATTCCGAACCAGCTTTCGCAGATCGAGAACATGGTCACCAAGGGTGCCAAGGTGCTCGTGATCGGCGCCATTGACGGCACGACGCTTTCTGACATCCTGCAGAAGGCCCATGATGCAGGCGTCAAGGTCATCGCTTACGACCGTCTGATCCGCGATTCGGGCAATGTCGATTACTACGCGACATTCGACAATTTCCAGGTCGGCGTCCTGCAGGCGAGCTCGCTGGTCCAGGGCCTTGCGCTCGACAAGGCTAGCGGCCCGAAGAACGTCGAACTGTTCGGCGGCTCGCCCGACGACAACAATGCCTTCTTCTTCTATGACGGCGCGATGTCGGTTCTGCAGCCGCTGATCGATGCCAAGAAGATCGAGATCAAGTCCGGCCAGATGGGCATGGACCAGGTCGGCACGCTGCGCTGGGACGGTGCTGTCGCACAGGCCCGCATGGAAAACCTGCTGTCCTCCACCTACACCGATGCCAAGGTCGATGGCGTCCTGTCTCCCTATGATGGCCTGTCCATCGGTATCCTGTCGGCTCTGAAAGGCGTCGGCTATGGTTCTGGCGATCTTCCGATGCCCGCTGTGACCGGTCAGGACGCCGAACTGCCGTCGGTCAAGTCGGTTCTGGCAGGTGAGCAGTATTCATCGGTGTTCAAGGATACCCGCGAACTCGCCAAGGTCACCGTCAACATGGTCGACGCGATCATGAGCGGCAAGGAACCCGAGATCAACGACACCAAGACCTACAACAATGGTGTCAAGGTCGTTCCGTCCTACCTGCTGAAGCCGGTTGCCGTCGACAAGGCCAACATCAAGGACGTCCTGGTCGGCGCCGGTTACTACACCGAAGATCAGATCAACAACTGATCCTTGATCCAAACGAAATCGAGGGTCCGCGTGCCATTGCGGACCCTTTGTCTCTTCCATTGAGAAGGCCAATAGTCGCCGGGTCCGTCATTCAAGCGGGTCGGTTGGGAATGCTTGGACATGGATAAAACTATTCTCGAAATGCGCGGCATCACCAAGACGTTTCCGGGTGTCAAAGCCCTTGATAACGTCAACCTGAAGGTTCGCGAGGGAGAAATCCACGCGTTGGTCGGCGAAAACGGCGCGGGCAAATCCACGCTCATGAAAGTGCTGAGCGGCGTCTACCCGGCCGGTAGCTACGACGGTGATATCGTCTTTGACGGTGAAGTCCGCCGGTTCGGCACGATCTCGGACAGCGAACATCTCGGCATCATCATTATTCATCAGGAGCTGGCGCTGGTGCCGCTCCTGTCCATCGCCGAAAACATCTTTCTCGGCAACGAGGTCGCCACCAAGGGCGTCATCGACTGGCCGCAGACATTTTCCCGGACCCAGGCCCTGCTAGACAAGGTCGGCCTGAGGGAAGCGCCCTCCACGCTGATCACCGATATTGGTGTCGGCAAGCAGCAGCTGGTGGAAATCGCCAAGGCACTGTCCAAGAAGGTGCGATTGCTGATCCTGGACGAACCGACCGCGTCGCTTAACGAAACGGATTCCGATGCCCTGTTGACGCTGTTGATGGAGTTCCGGAAGCAGGGGATGACCTCGATTATCATCTCGCACAAGCTCAACGAGGTGAAGAAGGTCGCCGATCAGGTCACCGTGCTGCGTGACGGTACGACGGTGGAGACGCTTGATGCGGGCACCCAGGACATCAGCGAGGACCGCATCATCAAGGGGATGGTCGGTCGCGAACTGAACGACCGGTATCCGCCGCGTGAAGCCAGCGTCGGCAGTACGATCTTCGAAGTGAAGAACTGGAACGTCTTTCACCAAAACCACCGTGACCGGCAGTTCCTGCACAACGTGAACCTCAACGTCAAGGCGGGCGAAGTCGTCGGCATTGCCGGCCTGATGGGTGCGGGGCGCACTGAAACGGCCATGAGCATTTTCGGTCGGGCCTGGGGGCACAAGATTACCGGCGAGGTGTTCATGCACGGCAAACCGGTCGATGTGAGCACCATTCCCAAAGCGATTGACGCAGGCCTCGCCTATGTCACTGAGGACCGCAAGCAGCTGGGTCTCGTGCTGATCAACAACATCATGCAGAACACGACGCTTTCCAACCTCGATGCAGTTTCGAATGCGGGCGTCATTGACAACCATGCCGAGGCCAAGGTCGCGACCGACTACCGTTCGCGGCTCCGTATCCGCTCGCATTCGATCTACCAGGAGGCGGTCAACCTGTCGGGCGGAAACCAGCAGAAGGTTGTGCTGTCGAAGTGGCTGTTCACCAATCCGGACCTGCTGATCCTCGACGAGCCAACGCGTGGCATCGATGTCGGCGCCAAATATGAAATCTACACCATCATCAACCAGCTTGCAGCAGAAGGCAAAGGCATCCTGATGATCTCATCGGAAATGCCCGAACTGCTCGGCACCTGCGATCGCATCTACGTGATGAACGAAGGGCGCATGGTCGCGGAGCTTTCCAAAGCGGAAGCAAGCCAGGAATCCATCATGCGCGCTATCATGCGTTCCGGGGAGAAGCACTAATGGTCTCGGAAACCACCACAGCAAAAACCAGCCCGTCCATCAGCGAATATCTCAGGAAGAACATCCGCGAATACGGCCTGCTGGTCGCACTTGTCGTCATCATGCTGTTTTTCCAGATCGTGACCGGCGGGGTGCTGTTTCGTCCCGTCAACATTACGAATCTGGTGCTGCAGAACAGCTTCATCGTCATTATGGCGCTAGGTATGCTTCTGATCATTGTCGCCGGTCATATCGATCTGTCCGTTGGCTCGATCGTGGCGCTCGTCGGCGGTCTATCGGCGATCATGCTGGTGAAGTGGGGTATTCATTTCGCCATCGTCATTCCGGTGTGTCTCATTCTGGGGGGGCTGCTTGGCGCGGCGCAAGGCTACTGGGTCGCCTATCAGAAAATACCGGCCTTCATCGTTACGCTCGCAGGCATGCTGGTGTTCCGCGGCCTGACCTATCTTGTGCTGCAGAACCGGCCGATCGGCCCGTTTCCGAAGGACTTCCAGATGCTGTCGACCGGGTTCGTCCCGGACCTGCTGCCGTTTACCGATCCTTCGACCAGCTTCATCAAGAACTATTTTGCGCTGGTAATCATCGTGGCGCTGGTGGCACTGGCTATCTACAACGGTTTCCGCAAGCGCCGCACCAACGAACTGCACGGGTCGGAAAATGAGCCATTCGTGTTCTTTGCCCTGCAGATGGCGATCATCAGCATCGTGTCGATTTTCCTCGGCTTCCAGCTTTCGACCTATCGCGGCCTGCCGAACGTGCTCGTTGTCATGGGCCTGCTGATTGCCTTCTACACCTTCATCACCACACGTTCGACCATCGGTCGGCGCATCTTTGCGATGGGCGGCAACGAGAAAGCGGCGAAGCTTTCCGGCATCAACACCGAGCGGCTGACCTTCTATGCCTTCGTCAATATGGGTGTGCTGGCCGCATTGGCGGGCATGATCATCGCGGCGCGCCTGAACTCGGCCACGCCCAAGGCCGGCGTTGGATTCGAACTTGACGTGATCGCGGCCTGTTTCATCGGCGGCGCCTCGGCCTCCGGCGGCGTCGGCAAGATCACCGGAGCAGTCATCGGTGCCTTCATCATGGGCGTGATGAACAACGGCATGTCGATCATGGGCCTGGGCATCGATTACCAGCAGCTTGTGAAAGGCCTGGTGCTGCTCGCAGCCGTGTATTTCGACGTCTACAACAAAAGAAAAGGCTGAGGAAGAAACAGCCGGTCCGGGCTGTGCCCGCCAGTTCAGTATGCCATGCGCGGGGCAGGGTTGCCTGCCTCGAACGCCGGTGGCTTGCCAGTTGAAAGGATAAGAACGTGCTCATTTCCCAGATCAAGGACGGCAAAGGTGGCATCATCGTCGCCGCGCGCGAAGTCGGCGGCGAAGCCCGCGCCGTCAATGGCGCTGCCAGCGTGCATGCGCTGGCGATGGAAGCTGCAAAGGCGGGCAAGTCGCTTGTCTCCGTCATCGAAGCGCATGGTCTCGGCGATGTTGTCGATCTGCTGAAGGCGCGCGACGAAGGCCGTTTCCTGCCGCCGATCACCCATGGCGATCCGGCACATCTGCATCTGACCGGCACCGGGCTCACCCATCTCGGTTCGGCTGCTACCCGCGATTCCATGCACAAGAAGGCAACGGAAGCTGCCGAGGAAACGCTGACCGATTCCATGAAGATGTTCCGGATGGGGCTTGAAAACGGCAAGCCCAAGCCCGGCGAAAAGGGCGTACAGCCCGAATGGTTCTACAAGGGCAACGGCACGCAGGCGGTTGCCGGCGAGCAACCGCTCGTCTCGCCCTCGTTCGCGCTCGATGGCGGCGAGGAGCCGGAAATGGCCGGCATCTATGTGATCGGCGAGGATGGTACGCCGTTCCGGGTCGGCTTTGCCGTGTCGAACGAGTTTTCGGACCACGTCACCGAGCGGATCAACTACCTCTATCTTGCCCATTCCAAGTTGCGCCAGGCGAGCTTCGGGCCGGAAATCCGCATCGGTGTACCGCCGGAGGACATTCGCGGCACTTCGCGCATTCGTCGCGGCGACAAGGTGATCTTCGAAAAGCCGTTCCTGTCGGGCGAAGCGAACATGTCGCACACATTCGCCAATCTCGAATATCATCACTTCAAATACGAGCTGTTTCGCCAACCCGGCGAGGTGCATGTGCACATGTTCGGCACGGCAACGCTGTCGTTTGCGGACGGTGTCAAGCCCGAAGCCGGGGATGTGTTCGAAATCGAGGTTCCCGAATTTGGACTTGCGCTGCGCAATCCACTGAAGATCGCGGCGGAGCAAGACATCACGGTTCGGATACTCTGAACGCGACCGCCTCCCAATTGCACCGACAAGACGTCCGGATACCGGACAAAGGAATGAACCAATGAAAAAGAAAGCTGAATGGCCGCGCAGGCTGAGATCCTACGACTGGTTCGGCGGCACCGGCAAGAACGCGATCATGCATCGCTCTTGGATGAAGAACCAGGGCTTGCCTGCCGACACCTTCGACGGCCGGCCGATCATCGGCATCTGCAACACCTGGTCCGAGCTTACGCCCTGCAACGCGCATCTGCGCGATCTTGCCGAGCGCGTGAAGCGCGGTGTTTATGAGGCGGGTGGCTTCCCCGTGGAATTTCCGGTCTTCTCTGTCGGCGAAAGCACGCTTCGCCCGACGGCGATGATGTTTCGCAATCTCGCAGCCATGGATGTCGAGGAAGCGATCCGCGGCAATCCGGTCGACGGCGTGGTGCTGCTCGGCGGCTGCGACAAGACCACGCCGAGCTTGCTGATGGGCGCGGCTTCGGTCGATATTCCGGTCATTCTGGTTTCCGGTGGCCCGATGCTGAACGGCAAGTGGCGCGGCAAGGATGTCGGTTCGGGCACTGCCGTCTGGCAGTTCTCCGAAATGGTCAAGTCCGGCGAAATGACGCTTGAGGAGTTCATGGATGCGGAGCAGGGCATGGCCCGTTCGGCCGGCAGCTGCATGACCATGGGCACGGCGTCGACCATGGCGTCGATGGCCGAAGCGCTGGGCATGACATTGCCCGGCAATGCCGCGATCCCGGCTGTCGATGCACGTCGTCGCGTCATCTCGCAGCTGTCGGGGCGGCGCATCGTCGACATGGTCAAGGAGGATCTGAAGCCGTCCGACATCCTGACCAAGGAAGCGTTCGAAAACGCCATCCGCGTCAATGGCGCCGTTGGCGGCTCGACCAATGCGGTGCTGCATCTTTTGGCACTCGCAGGTCGTATCGGGGTGGAGCTGTCGCTCGACGATTGGGATCGCCTCGGTCGCGACGTGCCGACGATCGTCAACCTCCAGCCGTCCGGCAAGCATCTGATGGAAGAGTTCTACTATGCGGGTGGCCTGCCGGTGGTCATCAAGGCTGTCGGCGAAATGGGCATTCTGCACAAGGATGCGATCACCGTCACCGGCGATACGATCTGGAACGGCGTCAAGGACGTGGTCAACTACAACGACGACGTCATTCTACCGCGGGAAAAGGCGCTGACGCAGTCGGGTGGCATCGCGGTGCTTCGCGGCAATCTCGCACCCAAGGGTGCGGTGCTGAAGCCGTCGGCGGCATCTCCCCATCTGATGCAGCACAAGGGGCGGGCGGTGGTGTTCGAAAGCATCGAGGACTACCATGCCCGCATCAACAGGGACGATCTCGACATCGACGAGACCTGCATCATGGTGCTGAAATACTGCGGTCCGAAGGGTTATCCCGGCATGGCCGAAGTCGGCAATATGGGGCTTCCTCCTAAGGTGCTGAAGAAGGGCATCACGGACATGATCCGCATTTCGGACGCGCGCATGTCAGGCACTGCCTACGGCACGGTCATTCTCCATACCGCGCCGGAAGCGGCCGAAGGCGGACCGCTCGCGCTGGTCCAGAACGGCGACACGATCGCGGTCGATGTGCCGGCCCGGACGATCCAGCTGGAGGTTTCTGACGAAGAACTGGCACGCCGCCGCGCGGCTTGGGTCAAGCCCGACATGCCGATCTCAGGCGGCTACGGCAAGCTCTACATCAATACGGTGATGCAGGCGGACCAGGGCGCCGATCTCGACTTCCTGGTCGGCAAGCGCGGCGATGAGATTCCGATGGGCCGCGACAGCCATTAGCATCAGCAGGGTTCGATGGCTTGGCACGTTGGCGCCACTGTTGAGTGCCTGTTGGAACCCAAGACCAAAAGAGGCGGCCTATCGGTCGCCTCTTTTCGTTTTCCGATTAGTTCTTCAGCAATCAAAATTCATTGTACGGGTTGGCACTTGCGGTTGCTGGCCCCGCGCTGGTCGAGGTGACTGGCGCCGTCGAAGCGGCGGCAAAAGCGACGGGTGCACTTGGAGCAATCGCCTGGGGACTTGAAGCTTGCGAGAAATGGCTTAATGAGTTCTTTGCCGATACGACTTTCAAGGTAGAAAGCTGACCTTCCATTGAATGCAGCTTAATTTCTTCGGGTGTCTTGAAAATAAATCCAGTTTACCTATATAGTGAAGTATCGAAATAAATCTGTAACAATTTGCAGATATAAGAATTGGCATTCGAGCCTTCCTGCGACCACGGATGTACTGGCGCGGTTGAAGGTCAGAATGCCAGGGAGGCCAGGCTTATGCTTGGCCTTTTTCTTTTTTAGGCATCTTTCGATCTGATGTATTCGTGCGCGATTTGCTGCATCTGCGAATTGTCGAAACTCGGTCCGTGGCCGCCGTGGCCGATACGGATCTCCAGATCCAGAAGACGCGTCATCGTCCGGAGATAGGACTGCACATCGGCGCCGGGCACATCGTCCACCAGTCCTCCGACATAAATTGCGTCGCCGGAGAACAGTTCGCCATGGTGTTCGTCGAACAGGGCGATCGAACCCGGTGAATGGCCCGGCAAATGCAAGACCATGAACTTGCGATCGCCGAGATCGACGATGTCGCCTTCATCAAGCTGCTGGGTCAGCGGTGCGACCTTCAACCCGAAGTCCTCCATCCGCCAGCCGGGATAGGGGAGTTTCGCGACAGGTTGCTCCTGGGTCCGGAACCAGGATTCGACGGTGCCCGCGTCATCCATATCAGCGAAGGTGTGGGCCTCCAGTAGATGTCCTCCGCGCCTGGCATAGCGGTGAAAACTGCCGATGTGATCGACGTGGGCGTGGGTGGCGATGGCAAAAACGGGCTTTCCGGTTGCTGGCGAGACCTCCGTGAGGTCCATGACTCCGACCCCGAAATCCAGTTGGATGTCAAAATCCCGCCCCGTTATGCGAAAGCAGTTGGCACGATAGAAGCTATGCACTTGGGGTTCGGTGATCCGCAGCACAGCCCTATCCATGGCCTCAACGTTGAACCATTGGGTCATTAGGCCAGTACCTTTTCTCTGACGTCGCCGACAGCTGGCATCGTCTGGTCGAGATAGACAAGGCCCCGCATCAGCCCGCCTTCGCGTATCAGCGCCCTGTAGTCGAGGTAGCTATCGATGACGCTGACGGTGACGGGCAATCCGAAAACCGGTTTCGTCATCGCTTCCTCGAGGCTTTCCATCATCAGGTCGAGGACCGCGGCGCCCTGGCCGGCGAAGACGAGGGGGATCGGATCGAAGATGGTAAACAGATTTCTAAGCCCGGTGCCGATTGCCTTGCCTGCCGCGCGGAACGCTTGTCGCTCAGGTCCGTCGCCGGCGCGTGCGCGGGCCGCAAGTTCGGCCATTGCCGTGTCCTCCGGATCGTCTTCGGTAACGGATAACGGGTCCTCCCCATGCGCCGCCCGCCAGATTCCATATCCTCCGGCGTAGGCCTCGATGCAGCCACGGCGGCCGCAACGACACAGCGCACCGTTCGGCTCGTGGCAGACATGGCCGAACTCCACCGCCGAGGTCCGGACGCCAGAGAAGAGTTTGCCGTTGAGGTAGAGGCCCATGCCGACGCCGGTCGAAAGCAGGACGGTGGCGAAATCACTCCCGTAGCGGGCCGGTGCCTTCCAGTGAAGCGCTTCGGCGATCATGTTGCTTTCATTGTAGACCTCGACGTGAACGCCGAAAGCGGCCTCTAGGGCAGGCCCGAGCGGGACATCGGTCGCATCGGTGGCAGGCGAGGACAGAAGCGTATTGCCGTCGATATCGACGATACCCTCGGTTCCGACGATGATGCCGGACAGCGGCCCGAATCCCGGTTCTTGCATGTCCAGCAACCGCTTCAGGGTGGACGTGATCGCGTTGTTGAAGGATTCCGCGTCGAGATGCTTGGTCGGCGTTCTCTCGAACAGCGATCCGAGCGCATTGCCCGCGTAGTCGGCAACCGTCGCTTGGATTGTGTTGAGGCCGAGCACGATGACCGCGACGGTCGCATGGGCGGGATTGGGCGACAACCGAACCTGCGGACGGCCGCGTCGCTGGCTGGTGGTTTCGCCAATGGAGTGGGCGACCAGCGCGCCCCGCTCCAAAAGGCTGTTGGTGATAACAGTGACCGTGGACGCAGACAGCCCCGTGACTGCGCTGAGATCGGTGCGTGACATAGCCCCGCCGCGCCTTAGGGCCATCAAAACGCCAAACTGATTCTGACGCCGGACATCATCCTGGCGCACTATGATTGACACTGTTCCAGCTCCTCCCACTGGTCGATTCGATTCTGCATTGCGAAATTCTATCGCATTGCAGCGTTCTAATCGATTTGAAATTCATCTTGACACGGAACACGTTGTGCGTCACTACTTTTTTCGAACCTCGAAATAAAGAGGCTCAAGAGCGGTTGGCTTGGATGCCCGGTAGGAGGAGCGTTCAGGCGAAAACCTGATTTTGTTTGATGCGTTGCGCATCGGGAGGACAAGATGAAGAAATATGCTGTTGCGCTTGCTAGCGCAGTATTTGCCATGTCCATTGCCGGTCCGGTTCTGGCCAAGGACAAGACGATTGCCGTATCCTGGAAGATCTTCCAGGAAGAACGTTGGAAGACCGACGAAGCCATCATCAAGAAGATCGTCGAAGCCAACGGCGACAAGTACATCTCCGCCGACGCACAGGGATCTGCCGCCAAGCAATTGACCGACGTCGAATCCCTGATGTCGCAGGGCGCCGATGTCCTGCTGATCGTCCCCTACGATTCCGAAGCCATCATGCCGGCCGTCGAAAAGGCTGCCGCCGAAGGCATTCCGATGATCGCCTACGACGTGCAGATCGAGCATCCCTCGGTTCTCTACATGACCTTCGACAATGTCGGCGTCGGTCGTCTGATGGCCAAGGAGATCGTCAAGGTTAAGCCAGAAGGCAACTATGCCGTCATCAAGGGCGATCCGGGCGACCCGAATGCGACGTTCCTCTACAACGGCATGATCGAAGTGCTCAAGCCGAGCCTCGATTCCGGCAAGATCAAGATCGTCGGTGAAGCTTCGTCCGATGGCTGGAAGCCGGAAAATGCCCAGAAGAACATGGAACAGATCCTGACTGCCAACAACAATGCAGTCGACGCGGTGTTGTCTGAAAATGACGGCATGGCTGGCGGCGTCGTTGCTGCTCTCCAGGCGCAGGGTCTGGCCGGCACCGTTCCGGTTACCGGCCAAGACGGCGACAAGGCCGCTCTGAACCGTGTTGCCCAGGGCACCCAGCTCGTGTCGATCTGGAAAGACTCCCGCGCACTCGGCAAGATTGCTGCGGAAGCTGCCCTGATGCTGTCCGAAGGCAAGTCCATGGAAGAAGTGCCGAATGTCGGCAAGTTCAAGGACGGCGCACGCAAGGTCGAGATGAACGCTGTTCTGCTCGCACCGACGCCGATCCTGAAGGACAACCTCAATGCCGTCATCGACGCCGGCTGGGTTGACAAGGCCACCGTTTGCGCAGGCGTAGACGCTGCCAGCGTGGCTGCCTGCAAGTAATATCCGACATTGAACCGACGATCTGATGCGCCGCCTTTTTGAACCGAAAGGCGGCGCATTTTGTAAACCCGTGCCCAGGGACCAGTCGGCTCACGGATTTGCGCAGGAACTTTATTGAAGCGGGCGTTCGGGCTCTGGACAAAACGACCCGCCAAGCGAACAATCATCGACGGAGAGGATCGCAAGATCCTGGAGGACAGGGAGGCCTACGCATGTCCCAAGTACAAACCACCCATTCCGGCCCCGCGCTGGTGCAGGAGGGGCCGATTAAAACATTTCTTCGAGCAACCGAGATCGACACGCGCATGCTCGGGATGCTCGGGGCATTGCTGCTGATCTGGCTGGGCTTCCATTTCTATGGCTATTTCGCCAATGGCAACGGTGCCTTCCTGACCTATCGCAACCTGTGGAATCTTTCGGTGCAGACGTCTTCGATCACCGTCATGGCGACCGGGATGGTGCTGGTCATCGTCACCCGCAACATCGACCTGTCGGTGGGCTCGATGCTCGGCGTCACGGCCATGATGATGGGTGTGCTGCAGGTCTGGATCCTGCCGAACATTCTGGGGATCGGCCATCCTTCGATCTGGATCCTGACCGTGATATTCGGGCTGATCGCCGGTACCTTGATCGGCACGTTCCAGGGTTACCTGATCGCCTTTCTCGAGATTCCCTCCTTCATTGTTACGCTGGGAGGCCTGCTGATCTGGCGTGGTGCGGCCTGGTGGGTGGCGCGCGGCGAAACCATTGCTCCCATCGATGCGAACTTTGCGCTCATTGGCGGCGGGCCCTACGGTTCGGTCGGAGCGACCTGGAGCTGGGTTGTTGCCGTGATTGCCTGCATCGGCATCGTGGCATTGCTGGTCAACGGCCGCGCCCAACGCGCGCGCTTCGGCTTCCCCATGCGTCCACTTTGGGCTGAATATTTCATCGGCGTCGTCAGCGCCGCCATCGTTCTGGCCGCAACATTCACGATGAACAACTATTTTTGGCCAAAGGGCATCGTCAAGGAATATGCGGCTGCCCATAACCTCGATCCGGCCACCTTGGTCAATATCGGTCACGGTTGGGCTGTTCCGGTGCTGATCGCGCTGTTCGTCGTCATGGCCATGACCTTCGTGACCACCCGCACGAAATTCGGCCGTTACGTCTTTGCCATGGGCGGAAATCCGGAAGCTGCGGAGCTGGCCGGTATCAACACCCGCCGGATGACGATGCTGATCTTCTCGCTGATGGGCTTCCTGGTGGGCATTTCGGCCTGCATATCGTCGGCACGCCTGAAGGCGTCGACCGTGGCACTGGGCCAGTTCGACGAACTCTATGTGATCGCAGCAGCCGTCATCGGCGGCACGTCGCTCGCTGGTGGCTCGGGCACGATCTATGGTGCGCTGATCGGCGCGTTGGTCATGCAGTCGCTCTATTCCGGCATGGTGCTCGTCGGCTTCGACGCGGCCATCCAGAACATGGTCGTCGGTGCGGTCCTCGTGCTCGCCGTCTATATCGACACCATCTATCGTCGCCACGCCAAGTAACGGAGGATTTCAGATGAATGCTACCTACAAGAAACCCTCCGGCACTCCGCTGGTCGAAATGAAGGATGTGTCGATTGCTTTCGGCGGCATCAAGGCAGTTGATCATGCTTCGGTCGATCTGTTTCCGGGCGAGGTCGTTGCCCTTCTCGGACACAACGGCGCCGGCAAGTCGACCCTGATCAAGGTGCTCTCCGGCGCCTATCAACGCGACCATGGTGATATCTTCATCGATGGCGAAGAGGTGGCGATCAGCAATCCGCGTGACGCCAAGGCACAGGGGATCGAGACGATCTACCAGACGCTGGGACTGGCCGACAATGTCGATGCCGCTGCCAACCTGTTTCTCGGCCGCGAGATCCTGACCAAATGGGGTACGCTCGATGATGTCGCCATGGAGGCGCAGGCGCGCAAGGTGATGGGCCGGCTCAACCCCAACTTCCGCCGCTTCAAGGAGCCGGTGAAAGCGCTTTCCGGCGGTCAGCGGCAGTCGGTGGCGATCGCCCGGGCGATCATGTTCAACGCACGCATCCTGATCATGGACGAGCCGACCGCCGCGCTCGGGCCGCAGGAAACGGCCCAGGTCGGTGAACTGATCAAGGAACTGAAGAAGGACGGCATCGGCATCTTCCTGATCAGCCACGACATCCATGACGTCTTCGACCTTGCCGATCGTGTATCGGTCATGAAGAATGGCCGTGTCGTCGGCCATGCGCGTACCGAGGATGTCACCAAAGACGAAGTGCTGGGGATGATCATTCTCGGGAAATGCCCTCCGGCTGCGGAACCCGGCCCCGGAGCGATGCTCAGCTGAGTTGATATCGACGCGACAAACAACGAAATGGGCGGCGCTGCGGCGTCGCCCTTTTCGTTATGAAGTAAGTAAACCTCCACCTACGGTGGAGGACTGGACGTGTTCTACATCGTAGTTGAGAGACCTCCGTGCTTGGACCGCTATTTTATGCGCGACACAGAACGGAGGTTCTAT
>NZ_JAEQNC010000015.1:0-102163 GCF_016722925.1 Phytoamicus setariae
TTCGTCCATAGAACCTCCGTTCTGTGTCGCGCATAAAATAGCGGTCCAAGCACGGAGGTCTCTCAACTACGATGTAGAACACGTCCAGTCCTCCACCGTAGGTGGAGGTTTACTTACTTCATAGCAAAAGGGCGGCATGAATGCCGCCCTTGATCGTCTGGCCTTCGGCCCGTTTATTCCTTGTTGCCCATGAAGCGCAGCAAGAAGAGGAACAGGTTGATGAAGTCCATGTACAGGTTCAGCGCGCCCATGATGGCCTTCTTGCCGGCAGCTTCGAAACCGTCGCCTTCGAAGTACATTTCCTTGATCTTCTGTGTGTCCCAGGCGGTGAGGCCGGCAAACACCAGCACGCCGATCGCCGACACAGCGAAATCAAGCGCCGAAGACTTGAGGAAGATGTTGACCACGGAAGCGATGATCAGACCGAACAGGCCCATCATCAGGAAGGAGCCCATGGCGGAAAGAGACCGCTTGGTCGTGTAGCCGTAGAGCGAGAGCGCCGCAAACGAAGCAGCCGTGACCGCGAAAGTCTTCACAATGCTGGCATCGGTGTAGACCATGAACACGCTGGCCAGCGAAGCGCCGACGAGAGCCGCATAGATCCAGAAGGTCAGCTGAGCCGCAAACAGGCTCATCTTTTCAATCCTGAAGCTCAGGAAGAAGACGAGGCCGAGTGGAGCAAGCAGCACAACCCAACGCAGCGGGCTGGCGAAAATGGCGGTGCCGAAAGCCGTCAGCTGTCCGTTGGAAACCGCTGCTTCAGCAAAGGCGTAGGCAACGAGACCCGTCAGCGCAACGCCGAGTGCCATCAGGTTGTAGACCTTGAGCATGTAGGACCGCAGGCCCTGGTCGATCTCGGCATCGGTACGACCGAGAGCCGGATTGCTCATTCGGGTTTGGAAGTCTCTGATATCAGACATAGTTCCCTCAAACAAAGCTCCGTTTTGCCAAGATCACGGTACCGGACCATAGGCCACCCATGGCGGTCATCGCCCGTGCGCCGCTGCGGAGCTCCAGCAAGCATTCCGGGAATATGGGGTGCCTTTCCGATTGAAGCAAGGGCCCAACCATGACAAAAGAGTCATGTTTTACCACCTGCGATAATCTATGTCGGCAATTTCCCGCATAACTACAGTTCACGAAGCACCGGCGCAGCTTTCTGTCCGAGGACGGACCAAGTGCCAATCAGCCCTGTTCCGGCAGTGAGAACGAGCGCAATCAGCACGGTGCCAACTGCGGTTCCGGTCAGGAATGTGAACGGTAACTCCATGATCTCTGTGACAGCATACCACGAAGCACCCGCCGCTGCCAGCAGCGCAAACGCAGATGCCGATAGGCCGAGCAGGAAATACTCGTAAAGGTATGCCCGCATCAGCATTGTCCTTCGTGCGCCGAGTGTTTTCAGCACCACTGCATCGTGGATGCGCGCCCGATTGCCTGCAGCGATGGCGCCCGCCAGCACCAGCACCGACACCAGCAGCGCAATGGATGCTGCAGCGCGCACGCCGATCGCCAGCTGACCCACCAGGCCGGCGGCGACGTCCAGTGCATCCTTGACCCGGATGGTGGTGATGCCGGGATAGGCATTGGTGACGGCATTCATCACGGTGGCGTCCTGAGCGCTGGTGGCGCCGGTATCCGTCAACGTTGCGAGCCAGGCATGCGGCGCGCCCTTGAAGGTGTTTGGCGAGAACACCATGACGAAGTTGATCGACATCGAACGCCATTCCACTGCACGGAAATTGGCGATCCTGGCGGTAATGCTCCGGCCAAGCACATTGACCGTGACGGTGTCGCCGATCCTGAGACCGAGTTCGCGTCCTTCTTCACCGGAGAAAGAGACGAGTGGCTCGCCATTGTAGTCGGCAGTCCACCATTGTCCTTCGTCGAGGGAGGCGTTGGCGGGCAGCATGTCGGAGTAGGTGATGCCGCGGTCGCCCTGCAGCACCCAGCGGGCTGCCTGCGGTATAGACCGCTTCTGGACGTCCTCGCCGTTGAAGGCGACGATCCGGCCACGAAGCATCGGCACCTCAGCGACCTTTCCGGCCGGAGCCTTCTGTTGGACCAGCTCGCGAAAGCCTTCTACATCCTTACCCTGAATATCGACGAAGAAGAAGTTCGGCGCTTTCTCGGCAAGCGCACCGGAAAGGTTGCCCCTGAGATTACCCTCGATCAGCGCCAGCGACGCCAGCAACGTCAGGCCAAGGCCGAGCGAGAGAACGACCGGAGCCGTCAAAGCGCCGGGCCGGTGTATATTGCCGATCGCAAGCCGGAGTGCTGGCGAGCTGACCTTCGGAGCGTGCCGCGCAATGGCCGAAATGCCCAGCGCAACCAGTCGCAGCACGACGAAAGCGACGGCTGTCGATCCCAGAAATGCCGTTGCGATGAAGCGGTCTTCCGATGAGAATATGGCAAGGGCTGCCACCAGCCCGAAGGCGATGAAGGCGCCGATATAGTATCGCATCGGCACCCGGCGCCATCCTTCATAGCTCTGCGAGCGAAAGAGTTCGGTGGCGCGAACGAGCCGTGCCCGGCCGAGCGGCAGGATCGAGAAAGCCACCGTCGTCAGCAGTCCGAACAGTGCTGCGATCCCAAGGGCGACCGGATAGAGCGGAAAGCTGTCCGGGACGGGCAGGAAGCCGCGCAGGAAATAGGTCGCGACCGGCGTGATCGCTGCCCCAATAACCACACCAGCTGTCACCGCGATGGTGGCAATGGCGAGGATCTGGATCATGTAGATCGTAACGATCAGATGTCCCGGCGCGCCGAGACTCTTGAACGAGGCGATCACCTGCCGTTTTTGGTCGAGAAAAGCGCTGACGGCATTTGCGACGCCGACGCCACCGGCGGCAAGCGCGGCAAGCCCCACCAGCGTGAGAAAATCCGAAAAGCGTTTGATGTTGTCCGACAGTGAAGGTGCCGCATTGTTGGCACCGCGGATCGACCATCCCGCCTCGGGAAACTTCGCTTCCGCTTGCCGTTTGAGCTGACGGGCTTTTCGGTCGGGGTCATCGAGCTTGATCCGGTAGTTGTTGTCGATCAGGCTGCCGGTTCGAACCAGCCCGGTCCTGGCCAGCGCGTCACGCGAAATGAGGATACGAGGCGCAAAGGCAAAGCCGTCGGAGAGCAGGTCGGGCTCGGAGACGATCGTGGCGCGGATGACGAAGGACAGTTCGCCGAGAAGCACATGGTCGCCGATCTTCAGACCCAGCCTGTCCATCAGCGCGGGTTGGACGACGGCTCCGTAGAGGCCGGCATCTTCGGCCAGCAAGTTCGACAAGGGCCGGTCCGGCTGCGCTATGAAACGCCCATAGAGCGGATAGGCGCCATCGACCGCTTTGAGTTCGGCCAGCGCCTGGCTGGATTTGTCGGCAAGGCGCGCCATCGATCGCAGGTTGCTGCTGAGGGAAACCTTGCCGAGGCTTTCGAGATAGGCCAGTTCCTCGGGTTTGGCCTCGCGCTGCTTCAGGCCAAAGCGGATGTCACCCGCAAGGATCTCGCTGCCTTGTGCGCGGATGGCGCTGGTCATTGCCCGGCCGACCGAGTTGACTCCGGCAATGGCGGCGGTGCCAAGCAGTATACAGAGGATGAAGACATAGAAGCCCCTCAGTCCGCCGCGCATCTCACGAAGCGCAAAACGAAAGGCAAGCGGGAAACTCTTGAGGGCCGTTGCGATACCGAACATCATTCACCCGCATCGATGATCTGGCCAGAGCGGATCCTTATCTGCCGCTCGCACCGGGCCGCCAGAGATGCATCGTGGGTGACGAGTACCAGCGTCATGCCGCGTTCGGCCTGTTCGGAGAAAATCAGGTCGGCGATCTGCCGCCCGGTTTCGGTGTCGAGATTGCCGGTCGGTTCGTCGGCAATCAACAGTTCCGGCGATGGCGCCAGCGCACGCGCAATGGCCACGCGTTGCTGCTCGCCTCCCGAAAGCTGGCCGGGATAGTGGCTCAGGCGTTCGCCCAGGCCGACGGCTTCCAGTTCCTTGCGGGCGATGTCGAAAGCGTCCCTGCGGCCAGCAAGTTCGAGCGGCACGGCGACATTTTCCAATGCCGTCATATTGGGAATGAGGTGAAAAGACTGGAAGACGATGCCGATGTTGCGGCCCCGGAACGCCGCAAGCGTGTCCTCGTCTGCGTCGTGGAGCGGCTGGCCGGAAATTCGGATTTCACCGGCATCCAGCTTTTCGAGGCCTGCGAGAACCATTAGCAGCGTCGATTTGCCGGAGCCCGACGGGCCTGTGATGCCGTTGGACGTGCCCTTGCCGATTTTGAGTCCAAGTCCTTTCAGGACATGTACGGCGCTTGCGCCATGACCGAGTGTAAGGTCAGCATCTTTCAGCTCGATGATGGTGTCATCCACGCAGTCAGTCCCTATATTGTCCGAAAACCTGACTGGAAATCTAGGAGTGGCGGGATGACATTTAAAGCTCTGGGTCGTGCTTTCTTCGCCGTAACGCTGTTTGCGCTCGCAGCGGCCAAAAGCGAAGCACAGACGATCAGCATCGTCGGCTTCGGCGATTCGCTGATGGCGGGCTATGAATTGCCGCCAGAAGAAGCGTTCGCCGCGCAGCTTGAAAGCCTCCTCAAGGCCCGGGGCCACGATGTCACGATCACCAATGCCGGCGTGTCCGGCGACACGACCGCCGATGGTCTGGCGCGGCTCGACTGGTCCATTCCCGACGGCACGAAAGGCGTGATCCTCGAACTCGGTGCCAACGATGCGCTCCGGGGACTTTCGCCAGAGGAAAGCCAGAGTAATCTCGATGCCATGCTGACCCGGCTTAAACAGCGCAACATCCCGGTCCTGCTCGCGGGCATGGTGGCACCGCCGAACATGGGCGCCGACTATGAGGCAAAGTTTAACCCCATCTACAAAACCTTGGCAGAAAAGTACGGGGTGATGCTCTATCCGTTCTTTCTCGACGGGGTGGCGATGCAGCCGGAGTTGCAATTGAAAGACGGCATGCATCCGAATGGACAGGGAACTAAGCGAATGGCCGAGAAGTTTCTGCCAGTGGCGGAAGCGTTCCTTAAAAACATCACCCGATAACTAATTTGGGACAGGGGAGGCAAAACAGAATTATCGATTGCGCCAATGGCCATTCGGTGATTCGCTGGACGTATCGAAGCGAATCGAGGAGCTACCAATGCCCAGATTATTCACCGCTCTCGAAATTCCGCAAAGCGCAGCATTGAGCCTGTCGTTGTTGCGCGGCGGCGTTCCTGGCGCTCGCTGGATCGACAGGGAGAACTTTCATATCACCCTGCGCTTCATCGGCGATGTCGACCACCGGACTGCCGACGAAGTGATCGAAGCCTTTGACAGGGTCCGCCGGCAGCAATTCGAACTTTCGCTTTCCGGTACCGGTTTCTTCGGTTCGAAGAAACCACACAGCATCTGGGCGGGTGTGCGCCAGACGCCGGCGCTGATGGCGCTTCAGGCGGATCAAGAGCGTATCTGCCAGCGCATGGGTCTGCCCGCCGAGCCGCGCAAATTCACCCCGCATGTGACATTGGCGAGATTGAAGAATGCCCGGGTCGATGACGTCGTTCACTACCTGACCGGGCGCGGCAATTTCGAAGCCGGGCCGTTTACGGTGACGCGCTTCGTGCTGATGTCGTCGCGTGATTCCGTCGGCGGAGGACCTTATGTCGTCGAGGAAGGCTATCCCCTCGACATGCCGATCGCCGCAAAGCCACTGCGCCTCGGAGAGTTGAGGGTCTAGGCACCAGTTCCCAGGATAGGAACCCCGGTCTTGACGGTATTTGCGGGCGAGGCAGGACTGCATTTTTGGCGCGGGACATCTCGTCCGCAATCGACATTGTTCGCGATTTCATGAATGGTTGCTTTACAAGCAATCCTCTAGATCCCATAAGGGGCCTGTGAGTTATCGGGACAATTTCGCACGGAAGTATTGTATGAAAAGGACTGTGATATGCGCGCTGCTGCTGCTGGCAGGTTGCGCGAAAATGCCGGACGACATTTCCGCCGCGCCGGTTTCGGCCGATCCTTATATGCAGATGTCATGCGAGAGCCTGGCGTCGGAGCGCGCGGCCAAGCAGGCGGATTACGATCGCATTGCCAAGGTTCAGACCGAGACATCGAAACGCGACGAAGCCTGGATGGCGATCGTTCACGTACCCGTTGCATCGATGAGCAACGGCGACAACGAACCGCACATCGCGACACTAAAAGGTCAGCTGAACGCCATCTCGAAGGCTTCGCAAGCCAAGGGTTGCAGGGTCTGAGCCTCTATTTGTTGGCAAACAGGGTGGCGATCAGCGTTTCGCAGCCCTTTTCCAGCATATCGTAGACCTCCTCGAAGTCGCTCATATCGCCATAATAGGGATCGGGCACATCGCGCCGTTCACCGCTGACAAAGTCCATGAACAGATGGATGTCGGCGGACGAGTCGTGCGGGGCCATCTTGACGAGGTCCCTGAGGTTGTCGCGGTCCATCGCGAAAATCAGATCGAACGCGTTGAAATCGGCAGGTCTGACCTTTCTTCCTCGCAGCGGCGCGATGTCGATGCCGTGATTGCTTGCAGTTTTGATCGAGCGTGGATCAGGCGGATCGCCCTGATGCCAGCCGCCGGTGCCGGCCGAATCCGTTTCTATGAGATGGGCAAGTCCTCGATCGTCTGCGAGATGCCGGAGTATGCCTTCGCCGAGCGGCGAGCGGCAGATATTGCCGAGACAAACAAAAAGAATTCGCCGTTTATCCATGATATCATGCCCGCCTGTTGCTGCCGGGAGTCTGGAGATGAGTCGCGAAAAATTGTCCAGCCAAGAAATTGCCGAAGCGCTTGGCGCATTGGCCGGGTGGGAGATGGCTGATGAAAGCACAGCCATCGAGAAGACCTTCCGGTTTTCCGGTTTTCCGCAGGCCTTCGGTTTCATGGCCGAATGCGCCCTGTTTGCCGAGAAGATCGACCATCATCCGGAATGGAGCAATGTCTACAGAACGGTGGTCGTCAAGCTGTCCACCCATTCGGCAAAAGGGCTGACAAAACTGGATTTCGATCTCGCCGCCTTCATGGACAAGGCTGCATCGCACCATTGAATGAGCCGGGGCAAGCCCCCATATCGCCAAAGACCTCTCACGTTTAGCGGGAGGAGAGAAAGGTGTGTCGAGGATACGATGGATGACATCAAGATTGGCGAAATCCTGTTGCCGGGCGAGGAATCCGATACCGAACGGCGCGCGCGCAAGGTGAAGTCCGGCTTCTGGCCTGTGTTCAGGAAGGCCTTCAGGCAATTGCCGTTCGCCCGTGATGTCGCCGCGGGTTATTACTGCGCAATCGACCCGACCACGCCAAAGACAGTTAGGGCAATTCTGATCGCGGCGCTTGCCTATTTCGTCATGCCGTTCGACATGCTGCCCGACCTGTTAGCAGTCGTCGGATTTACAGACGACGTCGCCGTGTTGGCTGCAGCGATAGCGGCCGTGCGCGCCAATATCAGGCCCGATCACTACGCCAGGGCGGACGAGGCGCTCGACGGAGCCGACGTCAAACGGTGAACCCTTGCGTGCTAAGCTGGGGCATGTTGATGTTTCGCCAAATTCTTGCCTGATTCTTCGCCTCATGAACGAAGCGGCTTGCTGCGGTCCGAATCCGCAACCGGCTGCGGGAAGCATTCCGTGCCATTACGGTGCAAATGTCGAGCCGAAGCTGCAGGCGTTGACCGTTTGGTAACCTGAATTAAGTCATAATGAACGCAAAAAAGTGGATGCGTTCGCATCCCGGCTGACCATCGAGTGAAATCGGAAGGATAACATGTTCGCGAGAAAACTGGCTGCCGCCATCATGGCCGTTATGGTCGTTGCTTCATCCGCCGCCGCCCAGGCGCCGACCCGCATAGAGCAGTTCAAAGCATGGGGCGCATATTTTTATCAGGGGTCCTCGGGTAAAGTCTGCTATGTACTCACCGTTCCCGATCCCAAGCAACGGACGCCGGCTTCTGTCGATCACGGCGATGTCTTCTTCCTCGTGACCCAGCGTCCGGGACAGAATATTTCCTACGAGCCGCAGGCCATGCTCGGTTACGAGTTGCAGGCGGGCTCGAAAGTGAGCGTCAAGATCGATGAGAAGACGTTCACGATGTTCACCAAGGGCAAGTCGGCCTGGCTGGAAAATGCCGCCGAGGAGCCTGCGCTTGTGGCTGCAATGCGCACTGGCAAGTCCATGACCATGGGCGCGGTCTCCAAGAAGGGCACCCAGACCGGTTATGTCTTTTCGCTTTCCGGCATATCGGCGGCGCTGAAGAAGATCGAAGGCTGCCAGTAAGCCCGGCCAGCCGGAATTGCACATCAGGGTCGGCATCGCCGGCCCTTTTTTGCTTGTACGGACGGGGATGACTCGACGGCAAAATGATGCTATGCGGGCGCAAACTCTCCCACATGACTGGGACACAGCCGTTTGCCCCGACTGAAAGTCGGCTAGGCACGGCCCATAGGAATCTGACATGACCGCATTGGATACATTGAGCGCCGCTGCTCCCCAACCCGTGGCTGTTTCGCCCGCAATGTTCGAAACGCGCCCATCGCTTATCGGCCTTTCACGCGAGGATCTCGCCACGGCGTTGATTGAGAAGGGCGTGTCCGAGCGCCAGGTAAAGATGCGCGTGCAGCAGATCTGGCATTGGCTCTATGTGCGCGGCATTTCCGATTTCGACGATATGCTGAATGTTTCACGCGACCTGCGCGAGCTTCTCAGGACGCATTTTACCATTGCTCGCCCGGAAGTCGTCGAGGAACAGATTTCCAATGACGGCACCCGCAAGTGGCTTCTGCGCTTTCCGCCGCGTGGCGCCGGCCGACCGGTCGAAGTGGAAACGGTGTATATACCCGAGGAAGGTCGCGGCACGCTCTGCGTCTCTTCCCAGGTCGGTTGCACGCTGACCTGCGATTTCTGTCACACCGGCACCCAGCGGCTGGTGCGCAACCTGACGGCGGAGGAAATCCTGTCGCAGTTGCTGCTGGCGCGCGACCGGCTCGGCGATTTCCCGGACAAGGAAGTGCCTCAGGGCGCCGTCGTGCCGTCGGAGGGCCGCAAGGTCTCCAACATGGTCATGATGGGCATGGGCGAGCCGCTCTACAATTTCGAAAACGTCAAGACGGCGCTGCTCATTGCAACCGATGGCGACGGGCTGTCTCTGTCGAGGCGCCGCGTCACGCTTTCGACCTCCGGCGTCGTGCCGGAAATCTACCGCACCGGCGAGGAGATCGGCGTGATGCTGGCGATTTCCCTGCATGCGGTGCGCGACGATCTGCGCGACACGCTGGTGCCAATCAACAAGAAATTCCCGCTCAAGCAGTTGATGGAAGCCTGCCGGGCCTATCCCGGTCTTTCCAATGCCCGTCGCATCACCTTCGAATATGTCATGCTCAAGGGCGTCAATGACTCGCTTGCGGATGCGCGTGATCTGGTCAAGTTGCTCAGGGGTGTGCCGGCCAAGATCAATCTCATTCCCTTCAATCCCTGGCCGGGCTCGAAATACGAGTGCTCGGAATGGGAAACGATCGAGGCTTTTGCCGATTTCATCAATCAGGCCGGCTATGCGTCGCCGATCCGTACGCCGCGCGGTCGCGACATTCTCGCCGCCTGCGGCCAGCTGAAGTCGGAATCCGAGAGGATGCGCAAGACCGACAGGCTGGCGTTCGAAGCGATGATGATTGCCAACCACGGCGAGGACTAAGCCGCCACGCGTTCCATTCCAGATCGTTATGGACCCATTCTTTTGCATGAATCCACCGCGCAGGACAGCTTGCGCGATTGATTTTGGGTGTCCGCCTGCCTAAGAGAGAGGCAGAAATAACTGAATATGGAGGACACCCATTATGCGTAAGCTTATTCTCGCGCTTGCAGCCGCCAGTGCGCTGGTCATGCCGGCAAAGGCCGAAGAGGTTACTGTCGCGATCACCGCGATCGTCGAACATCCGGCGCTCGACGCTGCTCGTGATGGCGTCAAGGCAGCACTTGCTGAAGCCGGCTACAAGGAAGGCGAGAACATCAAGTTCCTCTATGAGTCTGCGCAGGGTAACCCGGGCACCGCCGCCCAGATCGCGCGCCAGTTCGTCGGCGAGGAGCCGACTGTGATCGTTCCGATCTCCACACCTTCCGCTCAGGCCGTCGTTGCCGCCACCCGCGATATCCCGGTTGTCTTCACGGCAGTCTCCGATCCGGTCGGCGCACAGCTGGTCAAGGACATGGAAAAGCCGGGCGGCAATGTCACCGGCCTTTCCGACATGTCGCCGGTTGCCGATCACATCAAGCTGATCAAGGAAATCAGCCCGAATGTGAAGAACCTCGGCTTCGTCTACAACACGGCCGAAGCCAACTCGGTCTCGACGCTCGCTGCCATGAAGGCTGAAGCTGAAAAGGCTGGCGTGACCATCGTCGAATCCGTCGCCACCAAGTCGTCTGAAGTGCAGGGCGCGACCCGCGCACTGATCGGTCGCGTCGATGCCGTCTACATCCCGACCGACAACACGATCGTCTCGGCGCTCGAAGCTGCTGTCGGCGTTGCGGAAGAAGCCAAGATCCCGCTCTATTCCGGTGATACCGACTCGGTCGCCCGCGGTGCGCTTGCTTCGGTCAGCTTTAATTACTTCGATGTGGGCAAGCAGACGGGCGCTATCGTCGCACGCGTCCTCAAGGGTGAAAAGCCTGGTGATATCGCGGTTCGCGTGGCAGCCGGCAGTGATCTGGTGATCAACAAGAAGGCAGCGGCCAAGATGGGCGTCACCTTCTCGGACGATCTGGTCAAGCGCGCCACCAAGGTCATCGAGTAAGCTACAACCGGGCGGGGCCTAACGGCTCCGCCCCAATTCATGCCCCGCCATCCTTCGGCCGGCATGAAAAGAATAGGAACGAACCGCCGTGAGTCAAATCGCCTTCTGGGGTGCCGTGGAACTGGGCCTCGTCTTCGCCTTCGTCGCGATCGGGGTCTATCTGGCCTTTCGCGTTCTCGATTTTCCTGATTTGACCGTCGACGGATCTTTCCCATTGGGTGCTGCTGTCGCAGCGGTCCTGATCATCGCCGGGTTAAATCCATGGCTGGCCACAGCCATCGCCATGGTGGCGGGCGCGGCCGCGGGCATCGTCACCGCGACGCTGAATGTCCGCTTCAAGATCCTCAATCTTCTCGCCTCGATCCTGACGATGATTGCGCTCTTTTCCGTCAATCTGCGCGTCATGGGCAAACCGAATGTCGCGCTGCTCAACGAAACGACGATGCTGAGCCCGTTCTACGGCCTGGGGCTGAAGGAATATCTCGTCCGGCCGTTGTTCATCTTCGTGCTTGTCGCTATCGCCGTCCTCCTTGTCTGGCGCTTCCTTGAAAGCGACGCGGGACTGGCGATGCGGGCCACGGGCACCAACGCGCGCATGGCGCGCGCCCAGGGCGTCAAGACAGGCAACCAGATCTATCTCGGCATTGCCATTTCCAACGCGCTCGTTGCCCTCGGCGGCGCACTGTTTGCCCAGACCAACGGTTTTGCCGATGTCACTTCCGGCGTCGGCACGATTGTCGTCGGCCTGGCGGCTGTGATCGTTGGCGAGACGCTGTTCGGCAAGCGTGGCCTGATGATGGCGCTGATCGGTTGCGTCGTCGGCTCGATCCTCTATCGCCTCGCCATCCAGCTTGCGCTTTCCACCGATGCGCTCGGCCTCAAGGCGTCCGATCTCAATCTGGTAACCGCCGTTCTGGTCGCCGTCGCACTCATTCTGCCGAGGCTGCGCCGCGGAGGAGCATCGACATGATTTCCGTAGAAAAGCTGCAGGTCGTTTTTGGTCGCGGAACGCCGCTCGAAAAGCAGGCCCTTTCCGGACTCGACCTGACCATCGAAACCGGCTCCTTCGTCACCGTCATCGGCTCGAACGGCGCGGGAAAATCGACCTTGCTCGGCGTGCTCGCCGGCGATGTGCTACCCACATCCGGACGCGTGACGATCGGAACCACGGACGTGACGCGCAAGCCGACCGCCAGCCGCGCCGGCCTCGTCGCCCGCGTCTTCCAGGATCCGCTGGCCGGCAGCTGTGGCCCGCTGTCGATCGAGGAAAATCTGGCGCTGGCCTATACGCGCGGCCAGTCGCGCGGACTTGCGCCGGCGCTTAGCGGAAAGCGGCGCGACTATTTCCGCGAACGTATTGCCGAGCTCAACCTCGGGCTTGAAAACCGGATGAAGGACCGCATGGACCTGCTTTCCGGCGGTCAGCGTCAGGCGGTGTCGCTCGTCATGGCAACACTGAGCGGCTCGGAAGTGCTGCTTCTCGACGAGCATACGGCAGCACTCGATCCGGGCATGGCCGAGTTCATCATGGAGCTCACCCAGAAGGTCGTCTCCGATCGCAAGCTGACGACACTGATGGTGACGCATTCGATGCGTCAGGCGCTCGATTTCGGCACGCGCACGGTGATGCTGCATGGCGGCGAAGTCGTGCTCGACGTTACCGGCGACAACCGGAAGAACATGCAGGTCGAGGACCTGATCGCCATGTTCCGCAAGATCCGCGGCCAGACGCTGGACGATGACGCATTGCTGATCGGTTAAGGCGCGACCCGCTCCGAAATCCTGCAAGGCAAGGTAGCGGCAGACAACAATTCGCCGGAATTGGGTAAGACGATCCTGAGATGAATTGAAGGGGTCGTTGATGCTTTCACGGCGTTTGTTTGTAACAGGATCATTGGTTGCCGGCGCCGGCTATTTCGCGCTGCCGACCACGCGGCCCGCTTCCGCCGGAATGCTTCCGGCTGAGGACTGGGCCGGAAAGCTCATCACCGCTGCGGCAAAGCAGGTCGGCGTGACGCTTGTCTACGACCCCTCCTATACAAAGCTCGACTATCCGGGTGGCGACGTACCGCGTTTCAAGGGCGTGTGTACGGATGTCATCATCCGGGCTTATCGCGATGCTTTCGGTGTCGATCTGCAGAAGCTGGTTCATGATGACATGAAGAGCGCCTTTTCCGCCTATCCGAAGACGTGGGGTCTGAAAGCGCCCGACAGCAATATCGACCATCGCCGCGTGCCAAACCTGCAGACATTTCTGAAACGGCGCAAGGCCGACCGCCCGATCAGCATGCATGGTCTCGATTACCAGCCAGGCGATATAGTCACCCAGAGGCTGCCGGGCAACAAGACGCATATCGTGCTCGTCTCCAACCAGTTAAATCCACAGGGGTCACGGCCACTCGCCATTCACAATATCGGCTGGGGTGCTCGGATAGAGGATGTTCTTTTCGCTTACGACGTGACGGGGCATTATCGTTCCATGGGTTGACAGACGCATCATTCCGGGAGGATTGAACCGTGGACAGCAGCGATCAGAAGGACCCAATTATCCGCTTCTTTGGCGCAGCCGGAACGGTTACCGGCTCGTGTTTCATGGTCGAGATACCTGGGCTGAAGCTGTTGGTCGATTGCGGCATGTTTCAGGGCTCAAAGACAGAGCGCGAGCTCAACTACCGTACGCTCCCCTTCGATCCCGGTCATATCGATGCGGTGATCCTCACTCACGCTCATATCGACCACTCAGGCCTGCTGCCCAAGCTTTATAATGCTGGCTATGAAGGGCCGATTTTCGCCACCCCGCCGACCATTGATTTGTGCGCCGTGATGCTGCCCGACTCCGGCCATATCCAGGAAAGCGAGGTCGAGTATCTCAACCGTCGCAATGGACGGCGCGGGCGCGATATGGTCGAGCCGATCTACACCGCAAAGGACGCTGTCGAGACGCTGACGCTTTTTCGTTCGGTCGAACTCGGCATCTGGCAGGCGGTGGGCCGCAACGCCCGCTTCCGGTTCTGGAATGCCGGTCATCTGCTGGGTTCAGCTTCGGTCGAGCTTGAGGTGACCACGGCGGGCAGGACCACGCGGCTGCTTTTTTCGGGAGATTTGGGGCCGGAGTACAAACTGCTTGAATTCGATCCAGTAGGGCCCGCCGACGTCGACTACCTGATTTGCGAAAGCACTTATGGGGACACCGATCGGATCGATGCGACCAAGGACGGCAGACGAAGGGCGCTGAAAGAGGTGGTCATGGAGGCGCATCATGCCAATGGCGCCTTGCTGATCCCGTCCTTTGCCGTGGAGCGAACGCAGGAGCTTCTCGCCGACCTCGTCTGGCTGATGGAGCGCCGGGAAATACCTGAATGTCCCATCGTTATCGATTCACCACTTGCTACCAAGGCGAGCCGAATTTTCCTGAACTATGCCAGTGAACTCGAAGATGGCGATTTGGTCGTTCACGCCATGCGCGCGCACAATGTACGGTTCACGGAATCGGCGGAGCAGTCGAAGGCCATCGATCAGATGAAGGGCTTTCATATCATCATTGCCGCGAGCGGCATGTGCGAAGCCGGACGGATCCGCTACCGGCTGGCGAACTGGCTGTGGCGCGATGAGGGCACGGTGCTGCTTGTCGGCTACCAGGCCGCAGGTACGCTCGGACGCATTCTTGAGGAAGGGGCCACGATGGTGCGCATTCGCGGCGATGACATCAAGGTTCGTGCCCGCATTCGAACGCTCGATCTTTACAGTGGGCATGCCGACGGTCCCGAACTTGCCGCCTGGGTTCGAAACCGGATGCCGATCGGCAAGGCTGTTTTCCTGATTCATGGTGAAGCTCAGGCTCTCGAGGGAATGCGCAACAGAATTGGCACTATTCTCGATCCGGACAAGATTTTTATACCGCATCTGGATTCGGCCTTTGTGCTTACTGCTGGCGGGATGCGTGATGTTTCGACGCTCGTGCCGCCGCCGCGTATCGATCCCGTTCATACGGGCCAGCGTGATTGGCACAACGACTACCAGTCCTTGCTGCTCGACCTTCAGGAGGAGCTGAAACGTGCAGCCGACGACAAGGCACGTGCCGTCGTGATCCGCAAGGTCAGGAGAGCGCTGGCTGAATAGAGGGTCGAAAGGCCAGCGCGAAATATTTTGCCCTGATCTGTCGATCCGCTAGCATCCCGTTCGTTATCGTTCACCAATCGCACTGAAGCGATCGCATAGCGAAGAGGACGAACCGATGAAATACATGGCTTTGATCTATATGAACCCTGACAATACCACACCGCCGGACTCGCCGGAATTCGGCAAGATGATGGCTGGATACCAGGTCTGCAACGAGACCTACCGGAAGGATGGGGTCTATGTAACAGGGGACGCGTTGCAGCCGGCCACGACAGCAACCACCGTCAAGGTCCGCAATGGCCGGACCGAATCCATGGACGGTCCGTTCGCCGAAACCAAGGAGCAACTCGGCGGGTTCTACATTCTCGATTGTAAGGATCTCGATGAAGCGATCCGTTATGCAGCGATGATCCCGCATGCCGCCAATGGCGCCGTCGAAGTGCGTCCAATCATGGTATTCGACCGCTGATGAACCGGCGCGCGATAGAGGCCGGCTCCGTTCCCGCTGCGATCGAGGCGATCGCGCGCGCCGATGGCGGCCGGCTTCTCTCGCACCTTGTCGGCGACATCAGGGATTTTCAGCTCGCCGAAGACAGCCTCCAGGACGCGCTGGAATCGGCGTTGATCCATTGGGGCCGCAACGGTCTGCCGGCCTCGCCGCAGGGCTGGCTGATGCAGACCGCCCGACGCAAGGCGATAGATCGCTTGCGGCGCGCCAGCAATTTTCGAGTGAAGTCGGTCGAGATCGCGCAATTGATCGAGCTTGAGAACCAGTCGGACGAGGAAGTTTACATGGGCCCCATCGCGGACGAACGGCTCAAGCTGATCTTCATCTGTTGCCATCCAGCGCTTGATCGCAAGACCTGCGTGGCGCTGACGCTGCGCTCGGTCTGCGGGTTGAAGACGGAAGAAATCGCCGACGCCTATCTCGACGGCCATGATGCAATGGCGCAGCGGCTGGTGCGCGCGCGCCACAAGATCACCAAGGCCGGCATTGCCTATGAGGTTCCGGAGCCGGACGGCTGGGCCGAGCGGCTCGAGAGTGTGCTGGCAGTGATCTACCTGACCTTCAACGAAGGCTACGCGTCCGGCAGCGAAGCGCATATCCGGGCCAATCTTTGTGAAGAGGCGATCCGCCTGGGTCGGCTGCTGAAGGATCTTTGCCCCTGGGAAGCGGAGGTCGAGGGGTTGCTCGCTCTGATGCTGCTTCATCACGCGCGGCGTGTGGCGCGGCTTGGGCCATCGGGAGAAATCGTCTCGCTTGAGGATCAAAAGCGAAAACTATGGGACCGCGTGCTGATCGACGAGGGGGCGGCGCTGGTTGATATGGCGCTGCGGCGCGGCAGGGCTGGGCCGTACCAGCTGCAGGCGGCGATCATCGCGTTGCACTCCGAAGCGCCGAGTTTCGGCGAAACAGATTGGCAGCAGATCGCAGCGCTTTATCGCGCGCTTGCAACAACGGCGGAAAATCCGGTCTTCGAGCTAAACCGGATCGTGGCGATCTCCTATGCCGAGAGCGCCGAGCGCGCGCTTTCCATGCTAGGCCCGCTGGCGCAGGCGCTGGCCCAATACCAGCCGTTCCATGCGGTCAGGGCGGACCTGCTTGTGCGTACCGGCGGGCACGAGGAAGCGCGCGCGGCCTACAAATCCGCAATTGCATTGTCACAATCGAACGCAGAGAAATTGTTTCTCGCGGCGAAAATGCAGGCGCTTGGCTAGAACTTAGCGCCGCGTTATTCTGTCGTATAGGAGGGGCTGTGCGATGGACAACAACGTGGCAGCAGACGTCGAAGCCTATCTGGCTGGTATCGAAGAGCCCTTTCGCGGAATGCTGGAACGCATCCGCGCCATCGTCCGGTCTGCGGCTCCCGACGCAGTCGAAGCCATGGCCTATGGAATTCCGACCTTCCGGCTGGATGGAAATCTGGTGCACTATGCTGCCTTCAAGAAGCATTGCTCATTCTTTCCCGGAGCTATCGTCCTGGACGAGTCGCTGAAGGAGGATCTCGCAGGTTTCAAGATCGCCAAGGGCACCATCCAGTTCACCCCCGACAATCCGCTGCCCGACGAACTGGTTCGGAAAATTGTCGCCCTACGCGTCATCGAGAACCGCAATGCTGTTGCCGCCAGGAAAAGCAAAAAGGCGGCACGGTCGACTAACGTGACTGGGTCATGAAGATCTTGACCGCAAACAGCGAGAAGACGCCGGCAAATGTATAGTCGATGCCGCGCAGGACTTTCCGGTTTCGCTGCAGCCAGCTCGACAGCTTTTGTGCCGTGAGCACGATGGCCAGATTGACAGGCGTGCCGATCAGGATGGAAAACAGACCGAGGAAAATCAGTTTGCCGGTCACATGCGGATCGTTGGCGTTGATGAACTGCGGCAGGAAGGTCATGAAGAAGATGATGACCTTGGGGTTGAGCAGATTGGTGAGAAAGCCGGAGACGAAATTCTTCCTGCCGCTGTTGGCAGGGCCTTCAGCGCGCTTGACCGAAAGGCTGGAACCGTGCCGGATCGCCTGCACCGCCAGCCAGACAAGGTAGCCCGCCCCGCCGGTCTTCAGGATCAGGAAGGCCGTCGGGGAGGCGACGATCAGCGCCGATATGCCGAAGGCGACGAGGAAAGTATGGACCACAATTCCGCATGTCGTCCCGAGCACCACCATGGCACCGCCGAGTTTTCCGTCGGTGACGGCGCGGCTGATCGACAGTGTCATGTCGGGTCCGGGCGTGATGGCCAGGAGCGAAGTCGCGATCGCAAAGGCGACGAGCGTGGCGAGATCGGGCAGGAATTCCATTGCTGCTATGCCTTGTTGTCTTGGAGGAATGCCTTGAAGGCTTCGGTGTAGTCCGGATGCCAGCGGCTCAGCGGCGGGCGGTTGTCGATGATATCGTGGGCTGCCCATTCGATGCGCTTTTCGTCAAGCGTTCGCGGCACATCATTGTCGGGGCAAAGTATGTAAAAGTCCTCGTTAGCCAGCGATTCCATCATGAAATCGACCGTCTGCTCCGGTGTCCAGGCCGCTTCAGGCTTGTCCGTCCGTCCATGCGCTGTGAGCCCGGTAAACACGAAACCCGGGATCAGCAGATGCGCAGAAACGGCCGAATTCGGCGTGTTGCGCAACTCGTGCTGCAACGCCTCCGTAAAAGCCTTCACGCCAGCTTTGGCCGTGTTATAGGCCGGATCGCCCGGTGGGGTGGTGATGCCCTGTTTGGAGCCGGTGTTGATGATCAGGCTGCGCTCGCCATGCGCCAGCATCAATGGCGCAAAGACCCGGCTGCCATGGATGACGCCCCACAGATTGACCGCGAATACCTTTTCCCAATTGTCGAGCGGACCGAAAAGCGCGCTGCCGGGCTGTATGCCGGCATTGTTCATCACAACATGGATGTTGCCGAAGCGCGATTTCGCATCCTCGGAGAGCACCTCGATATCGGCAAGGAATGCGACGTCGGTGGGGATCGCGGCAACTGCATCCTTGCCGCGCGGCGCGACGGCAATGACATCATGTGCAGCTTCGGAAAGTCTGTCGCTGCCTAGGTCGGCGAGCACGACGTTAAGACCGAGCGCTGCGAAAGATTTCGCGGCAGCCAGCCCGATACCCGAAGCTGCGCCGGTGATGACGGCCGTGTTGCCGGACTGGAAAACGGGATGAAGCAGGGTGTCAGGCATGGGCGTTTCCAGCATTTTGGGTGGCAAGGTACGATCATAGTTTTTACCGCGAATCCGAAACTTGGCAACTGGGCAATACGACCTGCGGGACTGCTCGGCTGATCGATTGGCGATTCCTCGCGCGCGACAACACTTGCAACTCCCGCCAATAAGGCTAAAAGACCGGCAATCCCATCGTTTCAAGTGACGGAAGATTGCCATGGCGCTCCCCAAAGACGTGAAGAAAGTCGTGCTGGCCTATTCGGGCGGCCTCGATACCTCGATTATCCTGAAATGGCTGCAGACGGAACTCGGTGCTGAAGTCGTGACCTTCACCGCCGATCTCGGTCAGGGCGAGGAACTGGAGCCGGCACGCAAGAAGGCCGAGATGCTCGGTATCAAGGAAATCTTCATCGAGGACGTCCGCGAGGAATTCGTCCGCGATTTCGTCTTCCCGATGTTCCGCGCCAATGCCGTCTATGAAGGCGTCTACCTGCTCGGCACCTCGATCGCCCGTCCGCTGATCTCCAAGCACCTCGTCGAAATCGCCAGGAAGACCGGCGCCGACGCCATCGCGCATGGCGCGACCGGCAAGGGCAACGACCAGGTCCGTTTCGAGCTTTCGGCCTATGCGCTGAACCCTGATATCAAGATCATCGCACCGTGGCGCGACTGGACCTTCAAGAGCCGGACAGACCTGCTTGCCTTTGCCGAGCAGCACCAGATCCCGGTTGCCAAGGACAAGAAGGGCGAGGCGCCGTTCTCGGTCGACGCCAACCTGCTGCACTCCTCTTCGGAAGGCAAGGTTCTGGAAGATCCTGCGGTCGAAGCACCCGAATACGTGCACATGCGCACCATTTCGCCGGAAGCCGCGCCCGACAAGGCGACGATCATCAAGATCGGCTTCGAGAAGGGTGATGCAGTTTCGATCAATGGCGTGCGTCTTTCGCCTGCGACCCTGCTTGCCAAGCTCAACGACTATGGCCGCGACAACGGCATCGGCCGTCTGGATCTGGTCGAGAACCGTTTCGTCGGCATGAAGTCGCGCGGCGTCTACGAGACGCCCGGCGGTACGATTCTGCTTTCGGCGCATCGTGCGATTGAATCGATCACGCTCGACCGGGGTGCTGCCCACCTCAAGGACGACCTGATGCCGCGCTATGCGGAACTGATCTACTACGGCTTCTGGTTCTCGCCGGAGCGCGAAATGCTGCAGGCGGCAATCGACCTCAGCCAGCGCCATGTCGAAGGCGAAGTCACGCTCAAGCTCTACAAGGGCAACGTGATGGTGATCGGCCGCGAGAGCGACAAGTCACTCTATTCCGACAAGCTGGTCACCTTCGAGGACGACCAGGGCGCCTATGACCAGAAGGATGCGGCCGGCTTCATCAAGCTCAACGCGCTGCGGCTGCGCACCCTAGGCAAGCGCAATCTCAAGGGCTGAGGCCGTTTGCGGTCCACTGATGCGGATCGCGGGTACTTATCATTCAGGCGGCGGCGGACATTTCCGCCGCCGTTTTGTATTCTTCGACCAGCTTGTCGGCGTCCAGCAGCGGGTGAGCTCGGATCGCAGCCCGATAGACGAGAAAGCTGATTATGCTGACGAGGCCGAAAGACGGGATCACGGTGGCCATGGCCAGTACCGGCGTGCCGATGGCCGCACAGATCAGCCCGCCGACCAGACCCGAACCCATCTGCACGAAGCCCATCAGCGCTGACGCGGTGCCCGCGATATGCGGGAAGGGGGCGATGGCTGCCGTCATCATCGAGGGGGTGATGAAAGCGATGCCGAAGGCAAAGACCGCCACCGGCACCATGACCGACAGGAAGCCGAGCGGCAGAAGAGCGATCGACAGCGCCACGGCGGCCGATCCGATACCGATCAGCGTCAGGCCCGGTACGATCAGCTGGCTTGCGGTGAAGCGAGCAAGCAACAGGCGTACGGCGACGGAGCCGGCGAAATACATCCCGGACTGCATCAGCATGCCGATACCGAACTGCAACGGCGTGAGGCCGACGCGGTCGATCAGGATGAAGGGCAGGATGGCTGCGAGCGTGTAGAGCACGCCCACCGCGCCGGCGATCACCAGCGTTGCCGAGACGAAGCGGCTATCGGTCAGAACTTCCTTGTAGGCGGCCGTCAGCGGGCCGATCCTGGCCTTGCTGCGATCCGGCACGGAGGTTTCTTCCAGAAAGACATAAGCGATCAGACAGGCAGTGGCCGAAAAGCCCAGCATGACGAAGAAGATCGATCGCCAGCCCGCCAGCCCGAGCGCGATGCTGCCGATCGTCGGCGCGAGGGCGGGGCCGACCGCGAGCATCATGCCGATCAGGTTCATGATCGAGGCCGCCTTGTCGCCGGTAAACTGGTCGCGGACGATAGCGCGAGACACCGTCATGCCGGCCGCGGCGCCGATTCCCTGAATCAACCGTCCGGCGAGCAGCACATGCACCGTCGGCGCAAAGGCCGACATCAGGCTGCCGATCAGATAGATGGCCATGAAAGCCATGGTGACGGGCTTGCGGCCGAAGGCATCGGATAGCGAACCGGCGATGAGCTGCGAAATGGCAAAGCCGCCGAAATAGAGCGACAGAGTCAGCTTGATCATCCCATCGGTGGTTCCGAATGCGCTGACGAGTTCCGGCATGGCAGGCGTATAGAGCGCCATCGAGATCGGTCCGAGCGCTACCAGAAAGGCACCGATAATGCTGGTGCGGGCTTCACTCATGCGGGCAGCGGTCATATCGAGACGGTCTCGCCACCAGCATGCGGCTGCGGTTTGTCGGACAGCAGGGAATGGAGGTTACCACGCACGGTTTTCATTGCGCTGAAGAAGATATCGCGCGCCTGTTCATCAAGGCCGGATTGGATCTCCTCGTAGAGTGCTGCGGATTGTTCGCGCACGGCGACGATCAACCTGTCGGCAGCTTCCGTCGTCGTGACGTTCTTGGCGCGACGGTCCTTCGGATCCGGGTTTCTTTCAACGAGGCCAAGCTTCTCCAGCTTGTCAAGATAGGCGCAGACGGTCATCGGCTCGACGCCCATGCGTTCTGCAATCACGTTCTGCCGGGAGCCTTCGGCGGCTGCCACATAAACGAGGGCACGAGCCTCAGCTGGCGTGACGTCCAGTCCGACGGCGGCGATGCGCCGTTCGAGCGCGGTGCGCAGCAGCCTGGATGTCTCGGTAAAAACGAAGCCGAAGGAATCTGGATTGGCTTTGGATGGCATTTTGGTAGCGTCCAATTATAATAAGCAATACTTATTATATTGCATCTTATCTTTCAAGGTGAAACACGAGATAATTTTGCATGGGGACGCATGCGTGCCATCGCAAAAGCGGCCCGAGTGTCCCTATATAGTCGTTTGATGCGATCTGATTTGCGAGGAAACACGATGTCCGACACCCCGTCCCTGAACCCTCAGATATTCTATTGGGACGGCGAACACGGATTGCCGCGCTTTGATGCGGTCCTTGACAGCGACTTCAGGCCAGCTTTCGACGCGGCGATTGCCGCGCATGAAAAAGAGATCGACCAGATCGCTGACAATGGCCAGCCGGCGACATTTGCCAACACGATCGTTGCTCTGGAGATTGCTGGCGACGAATTGTCCCGCGTCTCCTCGCTGTTCTGGAACAAGGCCGGCGCCGACACCAACGACGCGATCCAGAGCTTGGAGCGCGAGATCTCGCCGGTCATGTCGCGGCATTATTCGAAGATCGGCCAGAACGAGGCGCTGTTCAGGCGCATCGATGCGCTGTGGGAAGCAAAGGATACACTTGGGCTGACGCTTGAGGAAACCCGGGTGCTCGAGCGCCACTGGAAGGGCTTCGTCAAGTCGGGTGCGAAACTGCCGAAGGAGCAGCAGACGCGACTGGCCGCGATCAACGAACGGCTTGCGAGCCTTGGGGCCAATTTCGGCCAGAATGTTCTTGCGGATGAAAAGAGCTGGGCGCTTTACCTGACCAGCGAAGACGAACTGGCCGGTCTGCCGGATTTCCTGCGCGATGCGATGGCAGGCGCAGCCGCCAACAGGGGCGAGAAGGGTAAATTTGCGGTGACGCTGTCGCGCTCGATCATCGAGCCGTTCCTGACATTTTCCGAAAACCGGGCGTTGCGCGAAGAGGCGTTCAGGGCCTGGACGGCGCGCGGCGAAAATGATGGCCCGACCGATAACCGCAGCATCGTCGCCGAGACCCTCGCCCTTCGCGACGAGAAGGCCAAACTCCTTGGTTACGTCAACTACGCGGCGCTGAAACTCGACAATACCATGGCGAAGACCGCCGAACATGTCGACGACCTGTTGATGAAAGTGTGGGAGAAAGCGCGGGTGCGCGCCGAAGAGGAAGAGGCCGATCTTGCGGTGCTGATTGCCGAAGAGGGCAAGAACCATGCGGTGGCGCCTTGGGACTGGCGCCACTATGCCGAGAAGCTGCGCGCGCAGAAATACAATTTCTCCGAAGGCGAGCTCAAGCCCTACCTGCAGCTTGAGAAGATTATCGACGCCTGCTTCGCCGTCGCCGCGCGGCTCTTTGCCATCAAGGCGATACAACGCAGTGACATTGCCGGTTATCATGCCGATGTGCGGGTTTTCGAGATCCGCGATCTCAATGACAACCTGATCGCTCTGTTCCTCGGCGATTATTTTGCGCGCCCTTCCAAGCGGTCCGGTGCCTGGATGAGCTCGTTCCAGAGCCAGCACAAGCTGACGCTGAAGAACGGCACCAAGGGCGAAATGCCGATCATCTACAATGTCTGCAATTTCGCCAAGCCAGCGGAGGGCAAGCCGGCATTGCTGTCGCTCGATGACGCCCGCACGCTTTTCCACGAGTTCGGGCACGCGCTGCACGGCATGTTGTCGAACGTGACATATCCATCGGTTTCGGGAACCGGCGTGTCGCGGGATTTCGTCGAATTGCCCTCGCAACTCTACGAACATTGGCTGACGATTCCGGACGTGCTCAAGGAGTTCGCCTTGCATTTCGAGACCGGCGAACCGATGCCGGAAGCTTTGCTCGACAAGGTGCTGGCGGCGCGCACCTTCAATTCCGGTTTTGCCACGGTGGAATTCACCTCGTCGGCGCTGGTTGACATGGCCTTCCACACCCGGCCGCCGACTGCGGAACCGATGGATGTCGAGCGCGAGGTGCTTGCGAGCATCGGAATGCCATCCTCGATCGTCATGCGCCATCGTACCCCGCATTTCAGCCACGTCTTTTCCGGCGATGGCTATTCGGCGGGATATTATTCCTACATGTGGTCGGAAGTGCTGGATGCCGATGCCTTCGATGCCTTCATGGAAACGGGTGACGCTTTTAACCCGGAAACAGCAAGGAAGCTCAAGGACTGCATTTATTCCGCTGGCGGCTCGGTCGATCCCGAGGATGCCTATAAGGCCTTCCGCGGAAAACTGCCGAGCCCGGACGCGATGCTGAGGAAAAAGGGCCTGGCGGCCTGAGGGGTGGCAGCCGCATGTCCGATCCGTTCGCGTCGTCATGGGAACTGACGGCGCAATGGCGGGAATGCCCTCCCGGTCATGGGTGAGTTCAAGGATTTCGTGGTATGCGTGATGGCGAGCAAGGATCTGTCCGGAAGAGCAATATGCCTGTCATCCTGAGGATCGGTTTGGCTGCCATCCTGCTCGTTCCGGGTCTGATCGGATTGGCGGGCTTTTGCTTCCTGCTCTCGGAGTGGGTGGATCAAGGGTTCGGGTTTGCATCCGACCGCTGGTTGATGGCTCTTTTCGTAATTGCCGCGCTCTGTGCGGTGTCGTTTTCGGTTTTGACCGTCGGAATAATCCTGCGCTTCGCCCGTTGGAAAAAGGCTGCGAAGGCAAGCTTGGTGCTGTCGGTCATCGCCGTTTTGACGATCGTTCTGGGCTACCAGATGCTGCTGGACGCCTTGGGACCTGACGATGCGGAAGGCCCGACAATGGCATTCATCGCATCTGCCGCGGCGTTGATATTGATCGCTGCGCCGCCGTTTCTTCATTGGTTCAGGCATGTCGAGATCAAGTAAATCGGCCGCAAAATGAGGCTGTTCGGCACTTTGTCGTCGTTTTCTCTTTCGCAATCGCAAAAAAGCAGGTAAGAGGCCGCCAAACGAATTGGGCGCCGCCTGCCATTGCCGCGCCAAGAGCTCAGAGATTCAAAACATGAAAATGCGAAATATTGCAATTATCGCACACGTTGACCATGGGAAAACGACACTGGTCGACGAACTGCTGAAACAGTCGGGTTCTTTCCGGGAAAACCAGCGCGTTGCCGAACGCATGATGGATTCCAACGAGATCGAAAAGGAACGCGGCATCACCATTCTCGCCAAGGCGACTTCGGTGGAGTGGAAGGGTGTCCGCATCAACATCGTCGACACGCCCGGCCACGCCGACTTCGGCGGTGAAGTCGAGCGTATCCTGTCGATGGTGGACGGCGCGATCGTACTCGTCGACTCCTCGGAAGGCCCGATGCCGCAGACCAAGTTCGTGGTCGGCAAGGCGCTCAAGGTTGGCCTTCGCCCGATCGTAGCAATCAACAAGATCGACCGTCCGGACGGCCGCCACGAAGAAGTCATCAACGAAGTCTTCGACCTGTTCGCCAATCTCGACGCGACAGATGAGCAGCTCGACTTCCCGATCCTCTACGGTTCGGGCCGCGATGGCTGGATGAACGTCAATCCGGAAGGTCCGAAGGAACAAGGTCTCGAGCCGCTGCTCGACCTCGTTCTGAAGCACGTGCCCGAGCCGAGCGTCGGCGAGGAAGACGGCGCGTTCCGTATGATCGGCACCATCCTCGAAGCCAACCCATTCCTCGGTCGCATCATCACCGGCCGCATCCATTCCGGTTCGATCAAGCCGAACCAGGCCGTCAAGGTTCTGGGTCAGGACGGCAAGCTGATCGAAAACGGCCGTATTTCCAAGATTCTGGCTTTCCGCGGCATCGAGCGCACGGCTATCGAAGAAGCGCATGCTGGCGATATCGTCGCCATCGCCGGTCTTTCCAAGGGCACGGTCGCCGACACGTTCTGCGATCCGTCCGTGACCGAGCCGCTGGTTGCCCAGCCGATCGATCCGCCGACCGTCACCATGTCCTTCATCGTCAACGACAGCCCGCTTGCCGGCACCGAGGGCGACAAGGTCACCAGCCGCGTTATCCGCGATCGTCTCTTCAAGGAAGCTGAAGGCAACGTTGCGCTGAAGATTGAAGAAGCCGAAGGCAAGGATTCGTTCTTCGTGTCCGGCCGCGGCGAACTCCAGCTCGCTGTTCTGATCGAAACCATGCGCCGCGAGGGCTTCGAACTGGCCGTTTCGCGTCCGCGCGTGGTCATGCACAAGGATGAGAACGGTACCCTGATGGAGCCGGTCGAGGAAGTCGTCATCGACGTCGATGAAGAGCATTCCGGCGTCGTCGTGCAGAAGATGTCCGAGCGCAAAGCCGAAATGGTCGAGCTTCGCCCCTCCGGCGGCAATCGCCTTCGCCTGCGGTTCTTTGCACCGACCCGTGGCCTTATCGGCTACCAGTCGGAACTGCTCACCGACACCCGCGGCACCGCGATCATGAACCGCCTGTTCCACGATTATCAGCCCTTCAAGGGCGCAATCGGCGGACGCACCAATGGTGTTCTGCTTGCCAACGGTTCGGGCGAAGCCGTCGCCTATGCAATGTTCAACCTGGAAGACCGTGGTCCGATGATCATCGAGCCGGGCGAGAAGGTCTATGCCGGCATGATCATCGGCATCCACTCCCGCGACAACGACCTCGAAGTCAACGTGCTCAAGGGCAAGCAGCTGACCAACATCCGTGCCGCTGGCAAGGATGAGGCCGTCAAGCTCACCCCGCCGATTCGCATGACGCTCGACCGCGCGCTGTCGTGGATCCAGGACGACGAACTGATGGAAGTCACGCCGAAGTCGATTCGCCTGCGCAAGATGTATCTCGATCCGAACGAACGCAAGCGCCAGGACAAGCTGCGTACGGCCGGTGCGGCCTGATATTGCAAGCCTTTCAGGCACCTAAACTCAAGAACCCGGCTGGAAAGGCCGGGTTTTTTATTTGGATGACGCTCGGCGCTGCTTGCGGCTACGGTTAAAATGGCGTTAACATTTTGCAAATCCTGCAAATGATGTGTGGGAAACTGCCTGAAGAGGGATGAGCCATCTTCCAGTTTCCGAGCGTACGGGTGAAATAGCGTTATGAAGACGTTGTCGATCGAGGTCAGGCGGGCCGAGCCGCGCGATGCGTGTGCCGTGGCGGATGTCCATCGGGCATCGTGGCTGCAGGCCTATAGCGGTCTCATTCCCCACAAGAGCCTGCTGGCAATGCTCGAGAAGCGCGGCGAAAGCTGGTGGCGCCGCGCTGCCGACGGCCCCTCGACGCTGCTGGTGGTGGAAATCTCCGGAAGACTCGTCGGCTATGCGACGATCGGCATCAACAGGGCAAGAGCGCTCAAGCAGGAAGGCGAGATCTACGAACTCTACCTCCTGCCTGAATTCCAGGGCACCGGACTGGGCGGCTATATGTTCCGGGAATGCCGGGCCATTCTGCGAAGCTATGGCTTCAACGGTCTGGCTGCGTGGTGCCTGGAAGACAGCGAAAATGCCGTCACCTTCTTCCGCGCAACCGGCGGCATGGATATTGCCGAAGGGATGGAAGACTTCGGCGGCAAGTCGTTGCGCAAACTCGGCTTTATCTGGCCGAATTGACGGTTCTATTTCGCATCAACGGATGGAAAGACGTAGACGGCTTCGTTCGAGGTTGCGCCCCTTAGCCCGTGGAAGATTGGCCTGTCGCGGCCGCACGTAAAGCCAGCGGCCATCTTGCCGGCAGCTTCACGCGCCAGCTCGTTGGGCTGCGGATTGGCGCGGGCATCGACATAGGCGATAACGCAGCCACGCCCATCCGATGGCTGCGCAACGCGGGAAACCACCAGGACCTGCCCCTCTCGCGCCTTGCTGGGCACTCCAGTCTTCGGATCCAGATTTTCGATGTGGAACCGCACTATGGCAGCAAATGGCGCCCCATCCGCGCCAAGGCGCCATTCCACCTGCTTTCCGATATGGTTGAAGGCCTCGAACGTCTCGTTGGCTTCGTCGATGATGTCCTGACCGATGGGGCCGAAATAGACGCTCTGGCGAAGGTCGCCCTCCTTGAACCAAAGCGCATAGTCCTTGTAGCCTTTGCATTTCATGGACACATAATCGCCGTCCTCGCCAGGCTGGCTTGCCGCCAGCGTCTTGCAATGTTTGAGATCGACGTCGGTGTAGACGCTTTCTGCCGCTTTGACTGGCAGGGCCAGAAAGAGGAGCGGCAGGACGAAAATTGCAAGTCGCGGTACCATGTCAAAACCCCTGATTGATCCGTACATCAGACGTTCCTAACCAGAGCGATATTCTCGCGACCCAATTTGCCGCAGGCCTGCCGTCGGAAGGCCACTTGCGCTAAAGTCCAATATTGTCTTTGCCCGAGAGTTCCTATATCGCAGTGCAAAATTCCTGCACACGGAGGCCCACATGCGTATCGACGCCATTTCCATCGGCAAAAACCCACCCGAAGATGTCAACGTCATCGTTGAAGTGCCCGTCGGCGGCCATCCGATCAAGTACGAAATGGACAAGGAAGCCGGTACGCTGGTGGTGGATCGCTTCCTCTATACGCCGATGACCTATCCCGGCAACTACGGTTTCGTGCCGCACACGCTTTCCGAAGATGGCGATCCGATCGACGTGCTGATCGCTTCGACCCGCCCGCTGGTTCCGGGCTGCGTCATCAATGTGCGCCCGATCGGCGTGCTGATGATGGAAGACAATTCCGGCAAGGACGAGAAGATCATCGCCGTTCCCTCGCCGAAGCTGACGCTGCGCTACGAGAAGGTGCTCGAATACACCGACCTTCCGGAGATCACCGTCAAGCAGATCGAGCACTTCTTCGAGCACTACAAGGATCTGGAGCCCGGCAAGTGGGTCAAGCTGTTCGGCTGGAAGGGCGCTGAAGACGCACGCCGCCTGATCGTCGAGGCGATCGAACGCGCCAAGGCCGAAAAGTCCAAGTAATCAAAGCGACTTTATACGAACAAGCAAATCCTCCGGGTCGCCAGCGATCCGGAGGATTTTTTTACGCGATGTTTCGCCCGAGACGATCGAAACCAGAGATTTTGCGATGCCGAGACGCTTGGCGATCAACGCGATCAGCGCCTTGTTGGCCTTGCCATCCTCCGGCACTGCACTGACGCGTGCCTTGAGCCAGGTTCCGCCGCTGCCATCGTCCTCAATGCCATCAATGGCATCGCGGCCGCCATTCGGCGTCAGCCGCACGGTGAGCCGCACATGGTCGCCATGCGCCTGAACGGCCAACGTCACATTGCCAGCGGATAGAGGTAGTAGACGATCAGCTGCTGGATCAGGTAGATAATGATGAAGACAATGATGGGGGAAATGTCGACGCCACCAAGATCCGGCATGTAGCGGCGGATCGGTTTCAGCACTGGCTCGGTGACGGCGTAGAAGAACCTGCCAAGGGAATTGACGAACTGATTGCGCGAGTTGATGACGTTGAAGGCATAGAGCCACGAAAAGACCGCCGACGCGATCAGGATCCAGATGTAGATATTCAACGCGTACATCAGCGTATTGAGAAGCGGAATCATGTTGGTCTCCGTTTGGACGTTGACAGACATGTAATCATTGGCTCTTTATCGGGCAAGAGCGCGTTGCACCGCGCGAATGTCATGCTTAACGGCCATTTGCGGTTGGCGTGAGGATCTTTTCGAGGAATCCCCCTTCCATGTCGATCACCCAGGCGGACGACCGCTTTGCCGCATTCCGGCATCGCTCCTATACCCTGTTCTTTATCGCCCGGTTCCTGGCCGCTTTCGCAACCCAGATCATTTCCGTCTCCGTTGGCTGGCAGATCTACGCCGTCACCGGCAACGCCCTGTATCTTGGCGCCATCGGCTTCGTTCAGTTCATGCCGGCGCTGTTGCTGATCCTTGTTACCGGTTTCGTGGCCGACCACTATAACCGAAGGGCGATCGTCAGCATCTGCCTGAGCGTCAGTGCGGTCTGTGCACTTGCGCTGCTGTGCCTCACTCTGACGGAGACTTTCTCGCCGTTGCCCGTGCTGATCATCCTGACGATCTTCGGCATCGAGCGGGCCTTCATGGGGCCGGCGGTGCAGTCGCTCGCTCCCAACCTGGTGCCGGAGAAAGATCTGGCCAATTCCTTTGCCTGGAATTCGTCCTCATGGCAGACGGCGTCGATCATCGGCCCGGTCGCCGGTGGCTTGCTGTTCGGCGTCGGTGCCAGCGTGGCTTATTCGGTGGCGCTCGCCTTCATGATCGGCGCGGCGCTGCTGGTCTTCATGATACCCAAGCCCGCACAACGAACGGTGTCTGAACCAAAGAGCTGGGCCTATGTCCTGGCCGGCTTCGAGTTCATCAGCCGTGAGAAGGTCGTGCTCGGGGCGATATCCCTGGATCTGTTTGCCGTGCTGCTCGGAGGAGCGGTGGCGCTGATGCCGATCTTTGCCTCCGAGATCCTTGTGCTCGGGCCTTTGGGTCTCGGACTTCTGCGCGCGGCCCCGGGCGTCGGCGCCATCGCCATGGCGATCTGGCTGGCGACATTTCCGATCAAACAGCATTCCGGCGTGAAAATGTTCATCGGCGTGGCCGTATTCGGAATCGGAACTCTGGTGTTCGGCTTGTCGCAAACTGCCTGGCTGTCGATACTGGCGCTTGCGGTCATGGGCGCGGGCGACATGATCTCGGTCTATGTCCGCGAGACGCTGATTGCATTGTGGACGCCCGACGACGTGCGCGGTCGTGTCAACGCTGTCAATTCGGTGTTTGTCGGCGCGTCCAACGAACTCGGCGAAACACGGGCGGGCTTCATGGCCTGGGCGTTTGGTGCAGTGCCGGCCGTGGTGATCGGGGGGATTGGCACGCTTGCGGTTTCCATTGCCTGGGCGCGCTGGTTTCCATCGTTGCGCAAGATCGACACGCTCGAAGCGCCGACTCCCGAGGAGCGGGCGAGGGCTTGAGGTCCAAGGCCCCAATTCAGTCCAGAAAGATACTGCTGATATGAAAATGCCCCGGAGATTGTCCGGGGCATTGCGTTGGTAAGTGCCTGTCTCAGGCTGTCTGGTAGGCGCCGTGGCAGTGCTTGTACTTCTTGCCGGAACCGCACGGACAAGGCTCGTTGCGGGCGACTTCGCCCCACGTCGAAGGATCTGCCGGATCGCGCTTGACCTCGGTCGCCGCGAAGCTGCCGATTGGGTAACCCTCGCCGAAATCGTCTTCGCCTGTGGTGGCATCGATGTGATGGCCGGCCATGAACGGCAGCTCGTCCGGCGCTGGAGCCTGATGGGCAAGCTCGACGCGCATCAATTGACCGACGACCGTGTTGCGGAGATTGGCAAGCAGCGCCTGGAAGAGTTCGAACGCTTCCTGCTTATATTCCTGCAGCGGATCGCGCTGGGCATAACCGCGGAAGCCGACGACCGAACGCAGGTGTTCGAGGTTGACGATATGCTCGCGCCAAAGGTTGTCGAGCGTCTGCAGCAGCACCGAACGCTCGACATAAGCCATGAGTTCCGGGCCGAAACGTTCGGCCTTTTCCTTCATTTCCTGGTCGGCTGCGGCCTTGATGCGGTTGACGATATCGTCTTCGGCAATGCCTTCCTCGGCAGCCCATTCCTCGATCGGCAGGTCGAGATTGAGGCTTTGCAGGATGTCTTCGCGAAGCGCCTTGACATCCCATTGTTCGGCATAGGCCCGTTCGGGAATATGCTTGCCGGTAAGAACCTGGATGACCTCGTCGCGCATGTCCTCGATGGTCTCGGTCATGCTCTCGGCTTCCATCAGCTCGAGGCGCTGTTCGTAGATCACCTTGCGCTGGTCGTTGAGAACGTCGTCATACTTCAGAAGGTTCTTGCGGATATCGAAGTTGCGCGCTTCGACCTTCTTCTGGGCGCGTTCAAGCGCCTTGTTGATCCACGGATGGACGATAGCTTCGCCTTCCTTGAGGCCGAGCTTCACCAGCATCGAATCCATGCGCTCGGAACCGAAGATGCGCATGAGATCATCCTGCAGCGACAGGAAGAACTTCGAACGGCCGGGATCGCCCTGACGGCCGGAACGGCCACGCAGCTGGTTGTCGATGCGACGGCTTTCATGCCGTTCGGTGGCCAGAACGTAGAGACCACCGGCGTCGAGCGCCTTTTGCTTCAGTACGGCGATTTCTTCGCGGATTGCGGCTTCGCGCGCATCGCGTTCCGGACCCGGCTCGACGTCGGAAAGTTCCTGGGCAATTCGCATGTCGACGTTGCCGCCGAGCTGGATGTCGGTACCGCGACCGGCCATGTTGGTGGCGATGGTGATCCCGCCCGGAACGCCGGCCTGTGCGACGATAAAGGCTTCCTGCTCGTGGTAGCGGGCGTTGAGGACTTGGAAGTCGCTGAAGCCTTCCTTGCGCAGCCGGTCGGCAAGATATTCCGACTTTTCGATAGAGGTGGTGCCGACGAGCACCGGCTGGCCGCGCTTATGCGAATCGAGGATGTCGGCGATGATCGCCTGGTACTTTTCCTCGACGGTCCGATAGACCTCGTCGTCTTCATCGATACGCTTGATCGGCAGGTTGGTCGGCACTTCCACAACGTCGAGGCCGTAGATGTTGCCGAATTCTTCTGCTTCGGTCGACGCCGTGCCGGTCATGCCGGACAGCTTGTTGTACATGCGGAAGTAATTCTGGAAGGTGATCGAGGCGAGCGTCTGGTTTTCGGGCTGGATCTGTACCTTTTCCTTGGCTTCGAGCGCCTGGTGCAGGCCTTCCGAGAAACGGCGGCCTGGCATCATGCGGCCGGTGAACTCGTCGATGATCACCACTTCGCCGTTACGAACGATGTAGTCCTTGTCGCGCATGAACATCTTGTGCGCCTTGAGCGCGTTGTTCACGTGGTGGACGATCGCCACATTTTCGACGTCGTAGAGGGATTCGCCCTTCAGGTGGCCGGCGGCCCGCAACAAATTCTCGAGCTTTTCCGTGCCGGACTCGGAGAAATTGACCGAGCGCTGCTTTTCATCGAGCTCGTAGTCGGACGGCTCCAGTATCGGGATGAAGGCATCGATGGTGTTGTAAAGCTCGGAGCGGTCGTCCAGCGGGCCGGAAATGATCAGCGGCGTCCGCGCTTCGTCGACCAGGATCGAGTCCACTTCGTCGACGATCGCGTAGTTGTGATCGCGCTGGACCATCTGGTCCTTTTCGAACTTCATATTATCGCGCAGATAGTCGAAGCCGAGTTCATTGTTGGTGGCGTAGGTCACGTCGCAGGCATAGGCCGTGCGGCGCTGGTCGTCGTCCAGACCGTGCACGATGACACCGGTGGTCAAGCCGAGGAAGCCATAGACTCTACTCATCGTCGCGGCGTCGCGCTGGGCGAGGTAATCATTGACCGTGACGACGTGGACGCCTTTTTCGGACAGGGCGTTGAGATAGACGGGCAAGGTCGCGACCAGCGTCTTGCCTTCGCCGGTCTTCATTTCGGCGATGCCCTTCTCATGCAGGATCATGCCGCCCTTGAGCTGCACGTCGAAGGGACGAAGCCCGAGCACGCGGCGCGCGGCTTCGCGGGCCACAGCAAAAGCGGGCACGAGCAGGTCGTCCAGCGACTTGCCTTCAGCCAGCTGCTTGCGGAATTCCGCCGTCTTTGCCTTCAGCTGCTCATCCGTCAGAGCCTTGGTCTGAGGCTCCAGCGCATTGATCTCGTCGACGCGGCTCGAAAGTGAACGGATGCGGCGATCGTTGGAAGAGCCAAACAGTTTGCGGGCGAGGCCGCCTAGACTGACCATCTCTATGGTCCTTTCTAATCTTAGTACGTTTGTTCAAACGTGTCGGAGATTCAAGCAAATCTGCGAGTAAACGTTCCTCCGCGCCGAACTATTCGTGTGCGCAAAACTGCGAGACAGATAAGAGTGGGCAATGTTCATGTCAACTCGAACCGGTCGAACGGCCGCTTTTCTGATTGCGTTTTGACCTGAAAAATGCAAATCCCGAACCCGAAAAACGAAATTGTTCGAGATGGTGATAAGATGTTTCGCAAAGGCCTGCTTGCAGCGACTGCTTTGACCGCCCTGATGGCCCTGTCCCAGGCGGCTTCGGCCGAGGACGTCAAGGACCCCGTAGTCGCCACCGTCGATGGCGTCGACGTCAAGAAATCGGACCTGGATCTGGCCGAGGGCAACATTGATCCGCAGCTGGCGCAGCTGCCGCCGGAGCAGAAGCAACTCGCGGCCCTGACTGCGGTGATCGACTCCAAGCTGATCGCCGTCAAGGCGAAAGCCGAGAAGCTCGACGAGACCGAAGAGTTCAAGACCCGGCTGCAGTTCATTCTCGATCGCGAACTGCACAATGCCTACTTCAAGAAGCATGTCGTCGACGTGGTGACCGATGCCGAGGTCAAGGCTCGCTACGACAAGGAAGTTGCCGGCATGCCGAAGCAGCAGGAGGTTCACGCCCGCCATATCCTGGTCAAGACCGAGGATGAGGCCAAGGCAGTGATCGCGGCGCTCGGCGAAGGCAAGGATTTTGCCGAACTTGCCAAAGAGAAGTCTACCGATCCGAACAAGTCGGATGGCGGCGACCTCGGCTATTTCCGCAAGGGCCAGATGGTGCCTGAATTCGAAGCGGCAGCCTTCGAGATGAACAAGGGCGACGTTTCCAAGACGCCGATCAAGACCCAGTTCGGCTTCCATGTCATCAAGGTCGAAGACAAGCGCGATGCGCCTCCGCCCCCTTATGATCAGGTCAAGGACCAGGTTCGCCAGATGATCATGCGCGACAAGTACATGGAACTTCTGAAGGCGTCCAAGGACTCTGCCAAGATCGAGATCCTCGATCCCGCCCTGAAGAAGGGTTATGACGAGGCCAACAAGGCGCCTGCCAAGTAAGCCACTTCGCAAAGGCCGCCCCAACAGGCGGCCTTTCAAGTCATCACCATGTCACGTTCAAACCTTGCTATGGGACAATCAGCGTCCTGAAATGAGGTCACCATGTCGCACGCCGTCTCCCCCCTCGCTCCGAAATCCTTCGCCGAGATGCCCGCCATCGACGGCGTCCGCATGGCCACCGCCGAAGCCGGAATCAAGTACAAGAACCGCACTGACGTGCTGTTGATGGTGTTCGATGAGCCCGCCAGCGTTGCCGGGGTGTTCACCCGCTCCAAGTGCCCATCGGCTCCAGTCGATTTCTGCCGCCAGAACCTGCCGTCTGGCCGTGCGCGCGCCGTCGTCGTCAATTCGGGCAACGCCAATGCCTTCACTGGCAAGAAGGGCAAGGCCGCGACGGAGCTGACGGCGAAATCCGCCTCCGAAGCCGTGGGATGCGCGATGAGCGATGTCTATCTCGCTTCGACCGGCGTGATCGGGGAGCCGCTCGACGCCACCAAGTTTGCCGGCGTGCTGGGCGACATGAACGGCCGCGCGACCGGCGATTTCTGGTTCGAGGCCGCCAAGGCCATCATGACCACCGATACCTACCCGAAGGTGGCGACGCGTTCCGCCAAGATCGGCGACGTGACGGTGACCATCAACGGTATCGCCAAGGGTGCGGGCATGATCGCGCCTGATATGGCCACCATGCTTTCCTTTGTCGTCACCGATGCGGATATTGCGCCGGGTGCGTTGCAGGCGCTACTTTCGAAAGGTGTCGGTCCGAGCTTCAATTCGGTAACAGTCGACAGCGACACGTCGACGTCCGATACCTTGATGCTGTTTGCCACCGGGGCTGCCGCAAAACGCGGGCAGAAGAAGATCGATAATGCCACGGCAGCAGAGCTTGCCGATTTTGCCAAGGCGCTCGACGGTCTGCTGCTCGATCTTGCCCATCAGGTCGTCTGCGACGGCGAAGGTGCCCGCAAGATGCTGGAGGTGACTGTCACCGGTGCGACCAGCGACGAGAGCGCCAAGAAGATCGCGCTTTCGATTGCCAATTCGCCGCTGGTGAAAACGGCGGTCGCCGGCGAGGATGCCAATTGGGGCCGTGTCGTCATGGCCGTGGGCAAAGCGGGCGAGCCGGCCGATCGTGACCTGCTTGCCATCAGCTTCGGCAATGTTCGCGTCGCTGTCGACGGCGAGCGTGATCCGGATTATTCGGAAGCAGCCGCAAGCGCGGTCATGAAGGAAGCGCGGATACCCGTCACAGTCGATCTCCGCCTGGGTACGGGACGGGCGACCGTCTGGACCTGCGATCTCACCAAGGAATATGTCGAAATCAATGGCGACTACCGTAGCTGACACTGCTTTAACCCGGCTGCCATATGTGCGGCGGCTGGAGGCGGCCGGCTTTCGCGCATGGCCGGCCTCGAAGGTGACTTTCGACGGCGCCTGGCAACTCCGCCTCACGCCTGGCCATCCCTCCAAGCGACTGAACTGCCTCGTGCCGCTGGACCCTTTCGATGCAAACAATATGCCTGCCCGGGTCTTGGCGGCATGTTCGGCATTCGAGGCGCAAGGGCTGAAACCTGCAATCCGCCAGTCACCGCTTTGCCCGCCGGAATTGCCGGCAATCTTGACGCGTGAAGGTTGGGTACGTCGCCACGAAACGCTGGTGCTGGCGGCAGACCTCGAAAAGATCGAGCTTGGCGGTGGCATGGATCACCTGCCCACCCGCGATATCCAGCGCTTTTCGGAAGCCTGCGTGCGCATTGACGACCGTGAAACGACGGCACCCGTTCTTGCCGGCATTATCAGTTCCATCCAACCGACCGCCGGGCTTTTCCTGATGGAAGGCCCTGCAGGGCCGACTGCCGTGGGTATCTGTGTACAGGACAATGACCTGGCAGGGCTGCAGCAGTTGGTCGTGGCGCCGGCCATGCGTCGCCAGGGTTTGGGTCGGGAAATCGTCACCGCAGCACTTCGCTGGGCAAAGCTGCGTGGCGCACGCTACGGCTGGCTGCAGGTGGTCGCGGAAAACCATGCGGCGCTTGCGCTTTACGAGGGGCTCGGCTTTGCCAAGGTCTATGACTACGCCTACTGGCAGAGAGGTGACTGACATGCCGGAGACGAACAAGCGCATGCTTCTGGTCGCCGCCTGCGCGCTGATCGATGCCGATGGAAGAATTCTTCTCAGCCAGCGCCCGGAAGGCAAGTCGCTGGCGGGACTGTGGGAATTTCCAGGTGGCAAGGTAGAGGTTGGCGAGACGCCGGAAGAGGCGCTGATCCGCGAGCTGCGCGAGGAGCTCGGCGTGGAGACGAAAGTTGCGTGTCTTGCACCGCTGACTTTCGCCAGTCACACCTATGACGATTTCCATCTGCTGATGCCGCTCTATATCTGCCGCCGCTACGAAGGCATCGCCCGCGGGCTTGAAGGGCAGGCGATCAAGTGGGTGCGGGCGAAGGATCTCCGCAACTATCCGATGCCCCCGGCGGATGATCCGCTTGTGCCATTTCTGGTCGATCTTCTGCCATGAATATGCGGAAATAACGATCTGTTAAGAGTTCGTTTAGCACCCTGTGCCAATTATCAATCCGGTAACCAAACTGGAATGACTACAGGGTTGATAAAAAATGGACGATGAATTCTGGAAATCGCCGGGCGAGCAGGAATTTGTTGGCGAAAAATCCAATCGGATCGGTGCCGTCAACATGGCGCTGCTGTTCGGAACCGCAGCTATTGCCCTGTCTCTTATCCTGACACCCTTGCTCACGACCGACAAGGATCGGATGGAAGCCAGCACGATGGGCTACGATGATATCAAGACCGGATCGATTCCCACCGAAGACGGCAAGATAAAGCGTTACACGATCCGCCGTAGCGTACTTCAGGATAATCCCGGTGAAGTATGCATCATCGATCAGGACCGCAACCGCAACGGTTGCTGACAGCCGCTTGTGGCAAATAGGTATGAACAAGCGCCCTACGGGGCGCTTTTTCGTTCAGTTCGATCTTGGCTTCAGGACGTCGGCGAGGCTGACTTTGGCAGACCCCGGCTTCAGCGGCTTCTGCTGGCTTTCGTGTGGCGCCCAGCCGGAGAGATAGATAATCGAGAAGGTCGCGCGGATGCGGCCGTCCGGATCTGAATAGCGTTCGCGGTAAAGTTCGGCGGCCTCAAGAAAGAAGCGGCGCGAGACCGGCCGCGACGAGCGGGCTTTCAGCATGTTGGTCATGCCGAAGGCGCGCAGGTCGCGCATCAGGTCGAACAGGGAATCATAGCGTACGGTATAATTATCGACATCGGCCACCGGCAGGGCGAGGCCGGCACGTTGCAGCAGCCCGCCCATCGCGCGCACTTCGCCGAAGGGAATGACGCGGGGGCTTGCGCCGCCATAGAGGCGGGTCTCGGTGCTCAGCAGCACATCGTTGAGCTCGGCAAGCGTGCCCGCGCCCGGCAGGGCAGCGAGCAGAAGCCCGTCTGCTTTGAGGCTGCGCTGGATGCGGATCAGGCTGCCCGGCAGGTCGTTGACCAAATGCAGGAACAGCGGCGCCAGAACCAGGTTCTGCGACCGGGGCTCGAGCGGTACGTCCTCGAAAGTTTCCACGACGCGGCCATCATCACGCGGCAAGACATCGACGACCGTCAGGTTGCCGATCTTGCCGGTTTTCAGGCACTCTCGCGCGACAGCGCCCGTCGCCCCGAAGAGTTCGGCGGCGTCATCGAAATGACGCTCTACCACCGACAGACGCATGGCAAGTTCCTCGGCGGCAATGTCCATCAGGAAGCCGGCCTTCGGCTCGTAGCTTGCAGCTGCCCGCTTGCGCCTGGCAACCGCCAGTTCGGGGTCGATCAATATGTCCATTCGCTTCGATGCCTTTTCATGTCGCCGTCGCAAAGTCATCAAACATGCGCTAATGTCAAGAAATGGGCGCAGGGAAGCAGCCGGATAGCGAAGGAAAGGCGATGTTTGCGGTCGACCATCTGGCCGCAATGTTGCGTCGTGCCGGCGATTTTCTATTTCCGCCTGCTTGCGCGGGCTGTGGTCGCATGCTGGCAAGCCATGGCGCCGTCTGCCAGCGTTGCTGGCAGTCCATCGCCTTCATCGAACGACCTTACTGCCAGGTGCTCGGCATCCCCTTTTCGCACGATCTCGGCGAAGGCTTTCTTTCTGCGGAAGCGATCGCCAATCCGCCGGAGTTCGATCGGTTGCGTTCGGTCTGCGCTTTCGATGCCGCGGCGCGGTCCCTGGTGCACGCGCTCAAGTACAGGGACCGGACGGAGCTGGCACCGATGATGGCGGGCTGGATGGCGCGCGCCGGCAAGGAGCTGCTTGCCGATTGCGATGTACTCATACCCGTGCCGCTGCATACGCGCCGCCTGCTGTCGCGCCGGTTCAACCAGGCGGCGGAACTGGCCTTCGCAGTCTCCCGGCAGACCGGCAAGCCGATGTTGGCTACGGCTGTCCGCCGGACGCGCAATACTGCTCACCAGGTCGGGCTCGGGCGGGCGGGTCGCGAGGACAATGTGCGCGGCGCCTTCACCGTTACGGTCAATGGCAAGCAAGAGGTGATGGGAAAGCGGATTGTGCTGATCGATGACGTCTACACGACTGGAGCCACGGTCTCGGCCATCGCCCGCGCGCTCAGGCGGGCAGGTGCTGCAGACATTGCGGTTTTGACCTTTGCAAGAGCTCTGCCGGACACTATATGAAATTGAAATGACAGGCTGAAAGGTCCTGATCGTGCCTTCAACGGAGAACAGAATGGCGTCCGTCATCATCTATACCAGACAGTTCTGCGGTTATTGCGCAGCGGCAAAGTCGTTGCTCGAAGCAAAGGGCGTCGACTACATCGAGCACGATGCGACCGGCAAGCCGGAGCTGCGCGCCGAGATGATCGACAAGTCGCATGGCCGCAACACCTTCCCGCAGATCTTCATCGATGCAGCGCATATCGGCGGTTGCGACGATCTGCATGCACTCGAACGGTCGGGCAAACTCGACCCGATGCTGGCGGCATGAACACGATGACCAAGGTTGCTGCGATACAGATGTGCTCCGGAATGGACCCGGCCCGAAATGTCGAGCGGTTCGAGGCACTGGTGCGCCAGGCGCACGCGGCCGGCGCCGTCTATGTCCAGTCGCCGGAAATGACGGGATCCCTTCTGCGTGATCGCAAGGCATTTGCCGAAATACTCCGGCCCGAGGAGAGCGACCTCGTCGTCGCCAAGGGGGCGGCGCTTGCCCGCGAACTCGGCATCCACGTCCATGTCGGTTCGACGGCGATTGCCATCGAGGACGGCGCGGTCGCCAATCGTGGCTTTCTTTTCGGACCGGACGGCAAGATCGTCTGCCGCTACGACAAGATTCACATGTTCGACGTCGATCTCGACAATGGCGAGAGCTGGCGCGAAAGCGCGACATACCGGCCGGGCACCGAGGCACGGATCGCCGAACTGCCATTTGCAAAACTCGGATTCGCCATCTGCTACGATGTTCGGTTTCCGCAACTGTTCCGTGCCGAAGCGCTCGCCGGCGCCGAGATCATCAGCCTGCCCGCCGCCTTCACGCGGCAGACCGGCGAAGCGCATTGGGATATCCTGCTGCGTGCTCGGGCGATCGAGAACGGTGTCTTTGTCGTTGCCGCCGCGCAGGGCGGGGTTCACGAAGACGGCCGCGAAACCTATGGACACTCGATGATTATCGATCCCTGGGGCAAGGTTCTGGCGGAGGCATCGGGTTCGGGCGAGGCGGTCATCGTTGCCGATCTGGACCTTTCAGCCGTCGCGGTAGCGCGCCGGAAGATTCCCAATCTCAAGAATGCACGCGAGTTCGATGTCCGTTCGACACCACTCGCCGAAATGGTGGGCTAAACAAAGTGATCCGCTATTCGCTCCAATGTGACAACGGCCATGAGTTCGAAGGATGGTTTGCTTCCAGCGCCGACTTCGACAAGCAGGCTGCAAGCGGCTATGTATCCTGCCCGCATTGCAATTCGTTGAAAGTGGGCAAGCTGCTGATGGCTCCGAATGTGACGACCGGACGCCAGAAAGACGAGATCAAAGCGCTGGTGATGGACAATTCACGCCGCGAGGTCATCGCAAAAATCAAGGAAGCGGTCAGCGAGATCCGCCGAAATGCCGAGGATGTCGGGGAGAAGTTTCCCGAGGAGGCGCGCAAGATTCACTATGGTGAATCTGAGGCGCGCGGCATCATTGGCCAGGCTTCGGTCGATGAAGCCGAGGCACTGATCGACGAGGGGATCGAAATTGCCGCTTTGCCTCATTTTCCAGATGACGTGAACTAGCGGAGCCGGCGACTCCCACTGGAGTGGCAGGCCAGCGTGCGCTTCCGTTTCCGGTTGTCGTCTTTGCTCTGTACATCCGATACTTGAACGAGATAGACCCCCGTCGGGTTCGAGCATGGGGGAGATTCGGATGCAGTTCGGCAGTGCCAACAAGGCAGCAGCGCTTATCGCGCTCATGTCATTTGCCATCTTTACCGGCGCTGATGCCTCCGTGAAGTTGTTGAGCGATCGGTTCAGCGTCTTTCAGGTTACCTTTGTTCTCACCAGCTATGCGGTTCTTTTCATAGCAGCCTGGGCTTTGATTGCCGGCAAGGCCGCGGCGATTGTTCCCAAGGCGCCGCTTTTTGCCAGCGTCCGCGGCATCCTGCTGGCGACCGAAACGCTGCTCATCTACTACGCCTTTTCCACGGTGCCGTTGGCGGAGGCCTATGTGATCGCGTTCCTCGCGCCGATCATGGTGGCGGTGCTGGCGGTGATCTTCCTCGGCGAACGGATGTCCATGTGGGGTGCGTTGGGCGTTGCGCTCGGTTTTGCGGGCGTTCTCGTGGTCATGCAGCCCGGCCGGTCCGAGATTGCGCTTGGCCATGTTGCCGCAATTTTCTCGGCGCTGATATTCTCCATCACGCTGCTGATGCTCCGCCGCACCAAGGCGCATGAGGACGACCTGGCACTGGCGGCAGTGCCACTCGTCATTCTGGCGCTGATGGCGGGATGTTTCCTGCCGTGGGCCGGCGGCTTTCCGGCGCTTGACCTTAAAGACCTGCTGATCTTCATGCTCGGCGGCTTCTGCCTGTTTCTCGGGCATACCTTGCTGGTGAAGGCATTCCGGGTCGGCGAGGCATCGGTTGTCGCCCCTTTCCAGTACAGTCAGATCATCTGGGGCAGCGCCTTCGGGCTGGTGCTGTTCGGCTCGCCGATCGAACTGACGACGATGCTGGGTGCGGCCATCATCATCCTTTCCGGATGGCTGGTGCTGAGATAGCGAGAGCGGATCGGGATCGGGATCGGGGCATTTTACCGATTTCCCTTCGCGCAGACAGAGCTTCCAAACCGTCTGTTAACCCAGCCATGGCTATGATCGTACTCTAGTTTTTTTGTTTTAGAGTCGGGTTTTGCGTAACATGGCCATTCTGCAGGCATCCGCTAAGGATCTGCCGGACAGTCGCCTTGCAAGGTTGAAGAACCTTGCAGGCAAGGTCATTGCATACCTGACTTCGAGGGACGGGGAAGGCCGTGCCGGCCGCATGGCCCTTGTCGCCTTCATCATCCGCATCGTTTCCGCAGCCATCGCCTTTGTATCACAAATCATCCTCGCCCGGCTGATGGGAGAGCACGAATACGGCATCTTCGTCTTCGTCTGGGTACTGGTCATCCTGATCGGCAACCTTTCGTGTCTGGGCTTTCATTCCGCCCAGATCCGCTTCCTGCCGCAATTCGAGGCAATCAACGATTTCGAACGGGTACGTGGCCTTGCCATTACGGCGCGCGTGTTTGCCCTGGTGTCGTCGACCGCCGTCGCACTGCTCGGCTTCGGTGCCCTGCACTTGTTCGGTGGTTACATCGAGAATTACTATGTTGTGCCGCTGTTCATCGCGCTGTTCATCCTCCCGATGGTGGCGCTCGGCGACACGATGGAGGGGACGGCGCGCGCCAACTCCTGGGCCTTTGTGGCGCTCAGTCCGACCTATCTCGTCCGGCCGATGCTGATCCTGCTGTTCATGCTGGGATTGATCTATGCCGGCGAGCCGCAAACTGCCAAAACGGCCATGCTGGCCAGCCTGGCGGCGACTTACGTGACGACGCTCGGCCAATTGTTCAACATCAAGTCGCGGTTGCGCAGACGCTATGAAAAGGGCCCCGTCCGGATCGAATTCGCGGACTGGTTCCGTGTCGCACTGCCGATCTTCCTGATCGAGGGATTTGGGTTTCTGCTGACCAACTCCGACACAGTGGTGGCCGGACTGTTTCTCGACCCGACCGATGTCGGCATCTATTTTGCCGCGTCAAAAACCATGGCGCTTGTCCAGTTCGTCTATTTTTCCGTCAAGGCCGCGTCCGCCCCGCGTTTCTCGGCGCTCTACGGCGCCGGTGATCATCTCGAACTCAGCCGCTTTGCCGGTCGTACGGTGCGCTGGTCGTTCTGGCCCGCGCTGGCCGTCGGCCTCGTCATGCTTGCGGCAGGCAACCTGTTGTTGTCGATGTTCGGTCCGGGCTTCACGGCAGGCTACAGCGTGCTGGTGATCCTGTTCTTCGGTATTCTGGCAAAAGCATCGGTTGGCCCCGGCGAGGTTTTGCTGACGATGGCCGGCGAGCAGAAGCTCTGCGTGAAACTCTATGCGGCGGCGCTTGGCGCCAATGTTGTCCTCAATGTCGTGCTGGTGCCGCAATACGGCATCAACGGTGCCGCGCTGGCGGCAGCCGGCGCCATGTTCATCGAGGCAGCACTGCTGCACGTGGCCGTGCGGCACAAACTATCGATCGTACTTTTCGCATTCGCGCGGCCGGACAGCCAGCGCGTGCCTGCAACGGGAGCTTGATGATGGCGCCTGCGCCTGTCTACCACGAAGAAACTTTCCAGGCGTCGATGAATCTCGCGCATGGCAAGCTGGGCACGATTGAATCGGCTCCCACGCCGATGCAGACGCTTGATACGCCGCGCGAGGGCCGGACGCTTTCGATCTACCACACCGCCGCAGGATACGACTTGCAGGAGGAACTGGATTTCCTCTCCCATCGGGCCATGGAGCCGAATGTCTTCTTTTCCAGTCGGTTCCTGGCGCCTGCCATGCCGCGTCTCGACGATCGCGAGATACGCCTGGCCATCATCCGGGATGAGGACAAGCGCCGCAGCCGGTTGCGGATGCTGATGCCGTTCTCGATCGAAAAGCCCGGCTTCTCGATCGGAACGCCGATCATTCGCGTCTGGGCAAACCCGTTTGGACCGCTCGGCACGCCGCTGGTCGATGCCGAAGGCGCGGCCGAGACCATCGATCACATGCTCGAAGCGCTCGGCCGCGACGACGCACGTCTCCCGCTGGTATTGGTCATGCCCGACCTCAGGCTGAGCGGACCATTCGCGAAGCTGGCGCGGGCGATTGCCGTATCCCGTAATCTGCCGATCGACGTCAGTTCCACCTCAAAGAGACCGATGCTCGAAAGCCTGAAGGATGGCGACAGCTACCTCCGGGGCTCGATCAAGCCGCAGCATATGCGGGAGATGCGCCGGCAATGGGCGCAGCTGGAAAAGTTGGGAGAGCCATCGTATTCCGTCGCTCGCCAACCCGGCGACATCAGAGCCCGCATGGAGGAGTTCCTGCTTCTCGAGGCCAGCGGCTGGAAGGGCAAGAAGCGTTCGGCGATGCTTTCGGATCGCTACCGCGCGGCGTTCGCACGCGAGGCAATCAACAATCTGGCCGAGATCGATGGCGCGCGCATCCATACGATCGATCTGGACGGCAAGGCGATTGCGTCGATGATCGTGCTGATCATGAATGGCGAGGCCTATACCTGGAAAACCGCCTATGATGAGAATTTCGCCCGGTTTTCACCGGGCAAGCTGCTCGTCGCGCAACTGACGGATTGGCATCTCGATGATGCCAATATCGTGCGTACCGATTCCTGCGCGGTTGCCGATCACCCGATCATGAGCCGGTTCTGGCAGGAACGCGAGGAAATCGGCACGCTGGTTATCGGTCTCAGGGAGAACTCCGACCGCGAGACCCGGCAGGCCGCGACACAGCTGCATCTCTATAAAAACACGCGCAATGTCGCCCGCTTGATCCGCGAGAAGATCATGTCTCTCGGCCGCAAGGGCTGAAGCGAGATCAAGGATAGTGGCTGTTGCCAGGGACCGCTGTCCAGCGATCCTTGGTGCTACTTTTCGTGCCGGATATGGCGACCGAAATCCGCCTCGGCGATATCCTGACCAGCTTCGATGATCGAACGGCGAACGGCGCGCGTGCGCGTGAACAGGTCGAACAGTTTATCGCCTTCGCCCCAGCGTATGGCCCGCTGCAGGTAGGCGAGATCTTCGGAGAAACGTGCCAGCATCTCGAGGATCGCATCCTTGTTGTGCAGGCAGACGTCGCGCCACATTACGGGATCGGATGCCGCCAGGCGGGTAAAATCGCGAAAACCGGAGGCGGAATACTTGATGACTTCGGATTCGGTGACGGTTTCAAGATCCTCGGCGGTGCCGACGATGTTGTAGGCGATGATGTGCGGCAGATGCGAGACGATCGCCAGTACCTTGTCGTGGTGCTCCGCGTCCATTTCATCGACACGCGAGCCGAGCGACTCCCAGAACGAGCGCAGTTTCCGGACCGCCTCCGCATCAGTATCTTCAACGGGCGTCAGGATGCACCAGCGGCCTTCGAACAGGTCGGCAAACCCGGCATCCGGGCCGGAATGTTCGGTACCGGCAACGGGGTGGCCGGGAATGAAATGCACGCCCTCGGGCACGAAAGGCTGCATCTGGCTGATGACCGAGGCCTTGGTGGATCCGACATCGGTGAGGATTGCGCCTTGCTTCAGGGCCGGCGCGATCTGTTCGGCCACCGCTCCCGATGCGCCGACCGGTACCGAGACGATCACCAGGTCTGCGTCCTTGACGCATTCGGCGGCGCTTTCGGTATAGAACGTCCCGAGCTCGAGCTCTTCGGCCCGCGCCAGCGTCAGCGGGCTGCGCGTCGAAATCGAAATCTCGCGGGCAAGGCCGTGAAGCTTGATGGCTCGGGCGATCGACGAGCCGATGAGGCCGATGCCGATCAGCGCAATCTTGTCGAACTGGAAATCACTCATGGTCTGGAAATTCCGATGGGTAGGAGACTGGCCAAAGCAAATAGCTGCCGCTCAGTCCTTTGTCGAGTGCCCGGCTCTGGTCGTTGGAATGCCGTGCGGCGCCAAAACCGGCACGAACACGCGGCGAGACGCGCGGGTGAAGACCGGCAAACCCTGGTAAAGCCGCTTCTGCGCTTCCACCGCGATCACGCCGGAAAAGACCGGCATCAGTCGCCGGCCGAGCGGCTCCATGCCATGAAAAAGACTCAGCAGCCAGCGGGTGCGGTAGGGCGGAAAGAACAACGCGTCGGAAAACCCGCCGGGAGTGAAGTTCGTTTCCCGGAGCAGCGTGGTCAGCTGGCCGCGCGAATAGGGGCGCCCCGCGCCGAACGGGGTGTGTTCGAAACGCGCCCAGACGCCGCGCCGGTTGGGAACGGCAATCACCAGCCGCCCGCCGGGGGCAAGCACCCGCCACAGTTCCTTCAGCATCTCACGCGGGTTTTCGGCAAACTCCAGCGAATGAACCAGCAAGATCCGGTCGATACAGGAATCGGGTAAGGGAAGTTCTTCATCGAACACCAGCGCTGTTGCCGAGAGCCCACCGGGGGGCCAGTTCACGGCACCCTGCCCGGCAGGCATGAAGGCGAAGGTACGTTCTGCATCGCCCCGAAACCGCTCGATATAGGGTAACGTATAGCCCAGCCCCACCAGCCGCTCGTCCGGCATGCGTGGCCAGAGCTTCGCCAGCGCGTGGCTGATGGAGGCCTCTGCAAGCTGACCCAGCGGGGAAAGATAAAACTGCCTGAGATCGACGATATCTGTATTCATTGGCCAAATGTATCCTGACCGGGTTGGACTTCAAGGCCGGACCAACTAAATCTTGACCTTGGAGCCTGTCAGAACAAAAAAGGGATGAACGACGATGAGCGAACTTCAGATCGAGCTCTTCAACTGCCGAAGCGACAATTTCGGTGTGCTGATCCATGATGCGCAATCGGGCAAGACCGTCTCGATCGATGCACCGGAGGAAGCGCCGATCCTGGCAGCGCTGGATCGGCGCGGCTGGACGCTCAGCGACATCTTCACCACCCATCACCATCCCGACCATGTCGAAGCCAATCTCGCGCTCAAGGCGCGCTTTGACGTCGAAATTACCGGTCCCAAGAACGAGGCCGACAAAATCCCCGGCATCGGTTTCGCCTTTGGCGATGGCGGTTCGTTTGCCTGGGCAGGCCATCCGGTCAGGGTTATCGAAACGCCCGGCCACACGGCGGGGCATATTTGCTATTATTTGCCGGAGGACCGAATCCTGTTTTCCGCCGATACGCTGTTTGCGCTTGGCTGCGGGCGGCTTTTCGAGCGCCCGCCGCGCGACATGTGGCAATCGCTGTCGAAGCTCAAGGCCCTGCCCGGTGATACCGTGGTCTATTTCGGCCACGAGTATACACTGGCGAACGCGAGGTTCGCGCTGACCATCGATCCACACAATCAGGCGCTCGTGTCCCGTGTGCGCGACATCGAGCGGCAGAGAGCCGAAGGGGTGTTCACCGCCCCGACGACCATCGAACGGGAGCTGCAAACAAATCCGTTCCTGCGCGCGGACGATCCCGCCATTCGCAAGCATCTCGGCATGGAAGGTGCAGAAGATTGGGAAGTGTTTGCCGAAATACGCGCCCGCAAGGATAGATTTTGACCGATGCAGCCGATTCGAGATGGCGCCGATATCGAAAGGGCCGTCGCCGACATTCTCCGGATCGACCCCGAGTTCGCGCGGGTGATCGACCATGCAGGACCGATCCCGCTCCGCCACACGCAGGCGGGGTATCGGGGGCTCGCGGCAATCATCGTCTCGCAGATGGTGTCGCGTGCTTCGGCGGATGCAATCTGGGCCCGGCTTGAGGAACTGACGGGCGGTGTGCAGCCCGATGTGATGCTTGCTCATGAAGTGGCGGCCCTGCGCGGCATCGGGCTTTCCGGCGCCAAGGAGGCGACGCTGCGCCGCCTGGCAGAGGCATGCCGCGATGGGCTGGATCTCGAAACGACGGCTTATCTGACGGCAGAGGAGGCCTTTTCGCGTCTCAGGGCCGTCAAGGGCATCGGTCCCTGGACTGCCGAAGTCTACCTGCTGTTTGCCGCGGGACATCCCGACGTGTTCCCGTCGGGGGACGTGGCGCTGCAGGCCGCCTTTGCGCATGCCTATGGTCTTGAGGCCAGACCGACGGAAAAAGAATTCCGTGCATTGGCCAACAGATGGCAACCATGCCGTTCGATTGCTGCGCGCGCCCTTTGGGCTTATTATGCCCGCGTACTAAGGCGCAATGGCGTGCCTGTTGCCTGAAAGCAACAGGAGCAAATAACTCATTCTTTTCAGGGCTTCACAATCCTGTTGCAATCCGCCTAGTATGAAGAACAGGGAAATCGAATCGGTCTGGGAGCTTCCATGACGATTGCAGTGTCACCCCAGTCTCTTCCGGCGTTGGTCCTTAATGCGGACTACCGGCCTCTGAGTTATTACCCCTTGTCGCTATGGTCCTGGCAGGACGCGATCAAGGCGGTCTTCCTTGACCGTGTCCACATCATCGCCGAATACGAACACTCGGTTTCCTCACCCAGCTATTCGATGAAACTGCCAAGCGTCGTCTGCCTGAAATCCTACGTGCAGCCGTCCCGGTATCCGGCCTTCACCCGTTTCAACGTTTTCCTGCGCGACAAGTTCGAATGCCAATATTGCACGTCCGATGACGATCTGACCTTCGACCACGTGACGCCGCGGGCGCTCGGCGGCCAGACGACATGGGAGAACGTGGTGACGGCGTGCGCACCGTGCAATCTGCGCAAGGGCTCGAAGCTGCCCAAGCAGGCAGGCATGTTCCCGCACCAGAAGCCCTACCGACCGACGGTGCAGGACCTTCACAACAACGGCCGGCTGTTTCCGCCGAACTACCTGCATGAGAGCTGGATGGACTATCTCTACTGGGATACCGAACTGCAGCCATAATGGCGTATCCGGGCAGCCCAAGCCCCTCATCCGGCTTTCAGCAAGCGGCCTTGCCGCTCCTTCAAGCGCGCTTTGCTGCGCCCCGAAACCCGATTGCTGCCAGCACCAGACTGACGATCACGTTCCAGCCGGCGAAGGACAGGCCGAGCACGCGCAGCGTGGCGTCGGTGCAGGACGGACCGTGTTGGGTGTTGATATCGTCGAGCAGGCTGCCGGCGTTCTTGGTCACCGCATTGACCGAGGTCGAGCAGGTCGCGGGCCCTTCCCAGAAACCCCATTCGACGCCGGCGTGATAGACGCCGAGGCCGGCGCCAACCAACATCAGGATCGCGGCGATACCGAGCAGTACCCGTGTCACTTTCGAGGGCAGGCCGAAGAGTGAGGAAAGCACGGCCAGCACAGCCACCGGAATGCCGACATAATAGGGATCGCGCTGCAGCAGGCAGAGCATGCAAGGGACGTAGCCGCCAAGATGTTCGAAGCCGAGAGCGGAAAAAATGACGACGATCATTCCCACCAGCAGCAGGATCGAGGCGAAGAGATGGGGACGCGTTGCGGTCATCAGGCAAATTCCGTCAGTGTTTGAGCGCGAGATAGGCGACATAGGCGAGAATCAGCGCGCCAGCGGCCAAACCTGCAATCAGATTGAGGCGTTTTTCGATGAAATCGCGGATCGGCGCGCCATAGCGGGCGAAGAGCCAGGCGAGCAGCATGAATTTGCCGCCGCGGGCCACGACCGCCGCGATGAAGAACAGCAGCAGGTTGAACTGCAGAACGCCAGCCAGGATGGTGACGATCTTAAGCGGCGGCAGGTGGGCCGCACCTGAGGTGACGAGGAAAAGGGTCACCAGTTCGATGTTGACGGCATGCTTCAGCGACTGGAATTCATCCATCTTGCCGTAGAATTCGAGAATCGGCCGGGCAATCGCCTCGAAGGCATAGTAGCCGATCATCCAGCCCGCCACGCCACCGAGGATGGACCCCACCGAAGCGATGAGCGCATAACGCCAAACCTTCTTGGGATTGGCGATCGCCATCGGCAGGAACAGCACTTCGGCCGGGACCAGAAACACCGAACTTTCGATGAAGGCGATGATGAAGAGCCATAATTCGGCGGACGGACGTTCGGCGAGGCGGAGGGTCCAGTCGTAGAGTCGCTTCAGCATGAAAGGTTCCGGTGATAAGGCAGTCACGTCTTTATGACGTCCGGGCGCGGTTTGTAAATCGCCGCTGTCGCGGGTGTCTACACTTTGATGTGATGGACAGCGTACCAAACCGGGCGGAACGGGCCGACGCCTTGGGGCACGTTAGCTCTTGCCATCTAGCGGAAGGAGCGACACCGTGGAAAAACGCCCCTTGGGAAAAACCGGCCTGGACATCGCCCCCCTCGCGCTCGGCGGCAACGTCTTCGGATGGACAATTGACGAACAGCAGAGTTTCGCGGTGCTCGATGCCTTCATCGATCATGGCTTCAATGCGATCGATACGGCCGATGTCTACTCGTCCTGGGCACCCGGCAATAAGGGCGGCGAATCGGAGACCATCATCGGCAAGTGGCTGAAGGCTCGACCGGGCATGCGTGACAGGGTGGTGATATTCACCAAGGTCGGTTCCGATCTCGGCGGCGACCGCAAGGGCCTTTCCGAGCGCTGGATCCTTCGTGCTGCCGAGGATTCGCTCAGGCGGCTGGGTGTGGAGACGATCGATCTCTATTTCTCGCACTGGCCTGATGAAACGCCGTATGCGGAAACGCTGGGTGCCTATGAAAAGCTGCTGAACGCCGGCAAGATCCGATCCATCGGCGCCTCCAATCTCGATGCTGCCCAGCTCGGCGAGTCACTCAAGGTCTCGCGCGAAAACAACCTGCCCGCCTATCAGGTACTCCAGCCGGAATATAATCTTTATGCCCGGTCGGGCTTCGAGGGACCGTTGCGCGATCTCTGCATCGAGCAGAATATCGGCGTCGTGAACTATTACGGCCTGGCTTCGGGTTTCCTGTCGGGTAAGTACCGTAACGCGAAAGATCTCGAGCAGAGTGCGCGGGGAGAAGACGTTGCGACATATCTCAATGCGCGGGGTTTTGCGGTTCTCGATGCCTTGGACCAGGTATCGGCCGCTCATGGTGTGAAGCCTGCGGAAGTCGCGCTTGCCTGGCTGATGGCGAGCCCGGGAATTACCGCGCCCATCGCCAGCGCCACGCGTGTCAGTCACGTGGAGAGTTTCGCGCGAGCGGCAGATCTGGCCCTGTCCGATGAGGACATGGCGGTTCTGAACCGGCCCGGCGTCGCGGGGTGAGGCAAAAAGGCGACGATGGCTTCAAAAACCGGTTGACCGAGGGGCGTTCCTTCGTATAGTCCGCCGCTGTCTCCGTTGAATATTCCTTCACGGCTTGCCCCATTGGCGGAACTGGTAGACGCGCTCGACTCAAAATCGAGTTCCGAAAGGAGTGCTGGTTCGATTCCGGCATGGGGCACCAAGAACCTCTTGGTTTATCAATAACATAGCGCGAAATCAACGGGTTAAGCTTCCATCTGCTACGGCAAACTGCTACGGTGGAGGCATGGAAGACTTGTCTGAATACCCTTGGCTGGCTCTTCGTGGCCGCACCTACTGCATCCGGCCCATAGTACCGGCGGACATCCTGCAGGCGCCTCCCGTCTCCCCGGTGCCTCACCTATCGGACCGCTGAACGAGACGAAAACCCAGAATTCCTACGTACAGGAATACGATGCCGATCACGACCAAGAACAAGTTCATCCCCAACGCTAGCAGATATCCAAGAGGGGCAGTGCTAACGCTATAGGCGTGAGCGCCTCCTCTGCCGCCTAGCGTTACAACGCCAGTGGATAGGGCTTGTACCGTCTTGAAACCCCCTGCTACGAGGAAAAGAAGTCCTGGTAATGCGATTAGCAGGATGTACAACTGCTTGCGTTTAGCTCGCTCCTTAATGCTTTCGTCCATACATCTTCTCATATGTGGGGGCTTCAGTGGTTCATGCTTGTTCACATGGCCCAGATAATACTTTTTCGACGCACAGGGACTGAGAAAAGCCGCGCTGTAAACTTGTTGATGCGAATGACAGGTCTGCACCGAAAGCGACCAACGTTTGCAGCGCAGCTAAAAGAAGCAATGGGCGACAAGCAGAAGTTAACTCAACTTGCTCGTAAGGGGCGCACATACTACTCCGGCAGCCCCGCCTTCCGCAGGGCATCAATCAAGTGTTGCTGAGCTTCTGGGCGTGCGTAGTGCAGTACCTGGATCACATTCCGAAGCGATAAATCCGGTTTCACCAGCTTAACCTCGGCGATCACCTCACTTGCACCAGTTAAGTCGCCTAATTGCGCGCGCGGCGGCTAGATACAAGAAGCCACTGGAGCGCTGTACAGGGACACTCTCGAGCGCTTCTACTGCGTCAGCATATCGAGCGAGGTCAAAGAGCGTCAGGCCGCGAACCGCTGCAAACCAATCGGGCACGAAGGGGCCCAAGTCTATGGCGGCATCGATTGTGGCCAACGCATCGGCCGGTCTGCCACTGGCGCGCTGCCAGTTCGCGTAGTCGCCCTTAATCTGCATATCGGCCGGATTGAGTGTCAGCGCCCTGTCAAAATGGAAGCGTGAACGGTAATGGTCGCCTGTCCAAAGGTAGTAGAGCGCTCTTGCCCAATGAGACGTGGCGTCGTTGGCATCTAGTTCCAGCGCTTGTTTAGAAGCGCTCTCCGCCTTGGCCATCTGATCGTCATCGAGCACAATGACATTGCTGATGGTAAGAGCTATCGCCAGCCAGGCATGAGCAAGTGCAAAATGCGGATCGACGGCAATTGCGCGCTCAAGCAGGGGTACGGCTTCGGCATCACGCTGATGGTCACATAGATTGCGGCCTTGTAACAGACAGTCGTAAGCCGACCAGCTAGTAGTTGGTTTTGCACGGGCTTTTGCTGCTTCTGCAGCGTACATACGGCCCTCCAGCATTGTTACGATTGCGGCCACAACAAGGTCCTGGACAGCGAAGATATCCTGCGCATCGCGATCGTAGCGGTCGGCCCAGACGTGATTGCCGGTTATGGCATCGACCAACTGGGCTGTGATGCGTATTCGCTCGCCCAATTTGCGTAGACTACCCTCAACTACATAGGCAACGCCCAGTTCCCGCGCTACTTCGATATGACTTTTTCCTTTGTTCGCAAAATGAAACGACGCGTGGCGAGCTACTACGGATAGGCCGCGAAAGCGGGCGAGTTCGGTAATGATATCCTCGGTGATCCCATCGGAAATGTACTGTTGCCCGGGATCACCACTCATGTTGGTAAATGGCAGTACTGCTATGGACGGTTTGATACGTTCTACCGCTGTTGGTCGCACCGATGTTCCTGAAGGAGCTCCCAGACTATAGACCCGGACCGGCTGGGCGATATTCTTGAGTTGCTGCTCACCCATGTCTTCAAACGAGAGATCAAGGCGACTTCCTACGTTGTCATGAACCATGCTGGTGACTGCAATGCCGCCCGCCGGGGCAAGTCCCTCGATCCGCGCAGCGACGTTCACGCCTTCACCGAAAACATCGCCATCCTCAGCAATCACATCCCCCAAGTTGACGCCAATGCGGAGTTGGATGGCTCGGTCCTCTGGCAACTCTGCGTTCCGTGCTGCCATATCCTTCTGTAATGCAATTGCGCAGGCCACGGCATTCACGACGCTGGGGAATTCCGCGAGAAAGCCATCCCCCATAGACTTAAACAGCCGACCTTGGTGCTCGGCGATCCTAGTTTCGATCACTTCGGCGCGGAGGTTCCGCACGACCGTCAGAGTGCCGTCCTCGTCCACACCCATGAGGCGACTGTAACCGACTACATCGGCTGCAAGGATGGCAGCCAGACGGCGCTGAAAGGACTTCTCCACCACTCGATAGTGCCCCAGTTGGTCACCTGGGCTCCCGTGCAGATCTTGGTTGATGACACGATAGCACAGCCGCGCCTGGTCGCAACCAGTGGTCCCAGAGCGAAGTCAGGCTGCTAGGCGTCATGCCTGCTAGGGGCCAAAAGCGGTTATAGGCGCCCGTTCGCTTTGGAGGGCTATGCAAGGGCAGTTCAGACGCCTCTCGTGCGAAGGTCAGGGCCGGATAGCAGAGAGGTAGTCTGCACCGCCTCCGCTCACGCCCTCAACTGCTCCTGCTTCAGAGATGCGGCCACGCTCGGGGCTTCTGGCCACCACGATCTTAGCGAAGATCTCGGGTTGGTTCGGCTGATAAGCCTTGGTGATGAACCAGCGTAGGAAGAGGTTGGGGTTTGCAGGGTCACACCGCCTGTCGGGGCCCGCTCACAGCCAACTCTGATCACCTTGAAGGTGCTACGGCAAACTGCTACAGAGAAGCCAGCAGGTGCGAAGCTAACACATTGATTTAACAGCATGTAAGGCGGTGCCTTGACCCCGGCATGGGGCACCAAGAACCTCTTGGTTCATCAATAACATAGCGTAAAATCAACGGGTTCTGATCTCGTTAGGTGGGGCGTAACACCTACCTCGTGAGGTTTCCTTGTTCTATATCCGAGAAACTGGAAACCCCTTTCGGCCCCGAGCAAGACGTTCGCTTGCTCTCGGCCCAACCCACGCCCATGACCCATTCGGGAAGTCCAAAATCCCCGGGATACAGGTCCATCATTTTCACCTATAATGCGGGAAACATCATCCCAAGGCGATTTAACGACCCATGTCCGAAGAGAACGACAACCGCCCACCTGTAGCGCTTGAACAACGTGGCGTAAGCGCCGACCAACGCATGTTCTCGCCTTCGGCTGCGCGAAATTCGGCACCGATCCTTGCGGTCCTAAAGCGTGTTCTTCCGACACATGGCCTCGTGCTGGAGATTGGCTGCGGGACTGGCGAACACGCGATGTGTTTTGCGAAAGCGATGCCCAACCTCACTTGGCAGCCAAGCGATCCGGATTGCGACGCCCGCGCTAGCACCACCAGCTGGATCAAATTTACGGGGCTAAACAATGTTCTTGCACCGCTTGATATAGATGTGTGCTCAAGACTATGGGGCGTGGAGCAAACGGCGCCGTTTGACGCCATCGTGTCGGTCAATATGGTTCATATCGCGCCATGGGAGGCAAGTTTAGGATTGTTTGCAGGCGCTGGCCGTTTGCTCTGCTCTGGAGGGGTGCTTGTTCTCTACGGCCCATTCATGCGTAACGGCGTACACAACGCCCCCTCGAACGTCGATTTTGACGCCTCTCTAAAGGCGCGCAACCCATCTTGGGGTGTGCGTGATATTGCTGATCTTGAACGTGCGGGTGAGGCCTCTCAACTCAGTCTTCGCGAGACGATAGAGTTGCCTGCCAACAATATGTTGCTTGTCTTCTCCCGCGGTAGTGCCTGAACGAGAGCTTTGGGGGCCGCAAATATCCGGACTTGGTCCAGCCCCCCGTGGCTGGTCTTGCCTTTGGTTACGAGAAGCGCACACCATCGATGAAGAGGTTTTTGGAAATAAGGGACGGTCTCATGCCGGTTTCGACCCGTACCGAATAGCCGAGTCGAATGTGGTCGATCATGTCATCCTCAGTGCGCACCTTACTCAGGGTGCGGTGTTAGGCGGTTGGCAAGGTACGCTTGCTCCGTTGCGTTTCTGAAAATTTAAGGATTTCTCCACACGGACGATATCTCTCCTCGACGCCTTGCCTTCCTCAAGTATCAGCATACCTGAAGGTTCCTCACTTCCCGAACAAGCTCTGCGAAGGGCCATGAGAACAGGGCCGTTGATGAACATGTAACGACCAAGATCAACGCAGTTGGGTTGTCCTGTGTCAGTCAGATTGCCGTTGGGATCACACCTTTCAACGTAGGGGAAATCTTCTGCTGCGGCTGAAAGCCGATTAACAGCAGCGGTCGTACTAAAGGTTTCCCAGAGGAACCATGCGACAACAGCGACGCAGCCAAGAAATACATTGAGCCTGTAGAGACCACGAGCAACGCTAGGACTGCCACCGTCTTCCTGCATTTTGTACTCCTCTGTGATCAGGGCCAACGTCCGCTGTTGTCATACAGCTATCATGTCGCAGCGCGCGATGGCATCGAACTATTTCCTGCCGACACGTGAGCGGCACCGAATTGCTGATTGTTTCGGCCTGCCCCTGCTGTGCTGAGACTCTTTCAATCAAGAAATAAAAATTCGAGAAGCTTCATGGAACCGCATGCGGTCTTCGTTGTTTAGCAGCGAGAGGGCTACGATCTCAAACTGATGTGGAGAGAGTCCATGAATCCCCAGGCCATCTCAAAATTTGCCGCGCTCGTGGCGGTATGCCTGCTGGCCCTGTCGACGGCTGTCTACGCCGGCGGCAATGGTGGCAAGAACGGCAACGGCAACCGCAACAACGATGGCAACAGAAATCACCAAAACAACGATTCAAGCATCCTGCTGCCGTTCCACGACAACGGGTGCGCCGTTGGCAACAAGCCGCCGCCGCCGGGCGCGAATTGTACGAATCGAGACACGTCCTGGTAATCGGCAGCGGAAATTCAGATCATCGACTCATCGAAGGAGCCATCCGCGCATTGAAGGCGAATGGCTCCGATCCAATTGATGTTGGCTATTCCAGCTAAAGCCGGCCACGCCTAAGTTCGGCCTCCGGACTAATCCAGTACCCACCAATGACGCAAGTATGGCTGAATTCTCAGGATGGCTGGAGACGGCCTAGTCGATCGGCCGCAATTCTTTTACGGCTGTTACCATCGGGTTCATCCGTTTCACGTTCATGTTATCGTGTCGGTTGAGCATTTAAGGAACTGCTATTATCCGCTATTCTTTGTTGTAGACGGCTATGTTGCCGTGACACTGGGAGAACGCTGATGAAATCCCGACCTTTCTCAAGCTGTGTTGCGCTGGCTCTTCTATCTCTTCTCGCGCTGTCGACATCAGTATATGCCAGCAACGGTTGCGCTGCCGGCAACGACCCTCCGCCGGGGGCAAACTGCTTTGGCAGATGACGGCTGGACAAAATACGAGTGATGTCTGTTCGATGCGGCTGCCATGAGTATTCTCAAGCCCTCTTGATCAACTCCATCGCAGCCGCAGGGTTCTTGTCCTTGAAGCCGCTGATGACATAGAGAAAGACGTCTCGCGGTGATGGATCTGGTTGGTCGGCACCATATGTCGTCAGTCCCGCCGGGACTTTGCCGGAAGCCCAATGCTTTGCCCGCTCTGCCCAACGGTCGAGTTCTGCTGGGGAGTAGCCGTTTTCTTCGCTTTCCGATGTGCCCATGATGCGGACATAGGCGAAGGGCGCCGTGATATCGGCAATCTCGGGAAATTTCGAATCGCAGGAGGCGATTACCGCGACGCCATATTGGCGAACCAGGGCCACGAAATCAGGCGCGCAAAAACTCTCGTGCCGGACCTCGACGGCATGCCGGATCGGCCGGCCATCCACCGATTTCGGCAGCAATTTGAGAAAGGCCTCGAAATCGTCCGGGTCAAATTTCTTGGTGGCCATGAACTGCCAGTTGATCGGCCCCAGCTTGTCCTTGAGTTCCATGACGCCGCCGGTAAAGAATTTTTCGACCGATCCACCCGCCTCGGCCAATATCTTGCGATTGGTCGCAAACCGCGGCGCCTTCAGGGCAAAGACGAAATCGGCCGGCGTTTCATCATGCCATTTGGAAAAGCTTTCGACCTTGATCGAGCCGTAATAGGTGCCATTGACTTCGATCGAGCTAAGCTTGCTGGCGGCATATTCGAGCTCCCGCTTCTGCGAGAGCTTCTCCGGATAGAAGGGGCCGCGCCAGGGCTCGAAAGTCCAGCCGCCGATTCCGATGCGGATCTTGCCAACGTTGCTCATGGGTTCCCTCCTGTCCTGCCGATGCAATTTCTAGTGCCGGATCGCCTGTACCGCAAGCAACCCGAAAAGATTTCCCGAATGCCGGACGTTCTACAGAGGGCGCCGGTCACGATATGTCAGCATCCTCGTGCGCTGCGAGGAGTCCGATGCCCTTCTTTCGGCATCGACAAATCATCGAACTCAGGCTGACACCATGACGGAATTGTGAAAGATATTTCAGTCTTGAACAATATTTCCCGTTGCGCAAAAAAAATGCTATTGCATTGCACAAAGCGCGGAGTTTTGTGAATGTTCCTGCCCAAAAGCGATGATTATGATCGCCTGATCGGCGATTTCCGGTGGGAAATCCCTGAAAAATTCAACATTGGTCGGGCAGTGACTGATGACTGGGCCGAGCGCGACCCCGCCCGTTTGGCGCTGCAACATTATTCTGCCGACGGCAACCACCTCACGATGACCTATGGTGCGCTTCGGGATCGTTCAAACGCGTTTGCAAACGGGCTGGCCTCGCTGGGCATCAAACCGGGCGATCGCGTTGCAATCCTGTTGCCACAAAGTTTCGAGACGGTGATTGTGCATGTGGCGATCTACAAGCTCGGGGCTATTGCCCTGCCGCTGGCACTGCTGTTCGGTGCCGATGCGTTGGAATATCGGCTGAGGGATTCCGGGGCGGTGGCTATCGTCACCAACGAATTCGGTCTGGCTAAGTTGGATGGCATTCGCCAAGGCCTGACTGCCTTGGGCCATGTGATTGTCACCGGCGAAGGCGGGAGAGCCGGTTCAGTGGGGTTCGACAGCCTTTGTTCCAGCCATTCCACAGATTTCGAGGTGGTGGATACGTCGAAGGACGACCCGGCGCTGATGATCTATACGTCGGGCACGACTGGGCCGCCAAAGGGCGCTCTGCACGCCCATCGCGTGCTGCCGGGCCATGTGCCCGGTGTGCAGATGGCGCAGGAATTTATGCCGCAGCCGGGAGACAAGTTCTGGACACCCTCCGACTGGGCCTGGGCCGGCGGACTGCTCAACTGCCTGTTGCCGGGCCTGATGATGGGCGTGCCCTCCGTCAGTTCGGCGGCCCAGAAGTTCGACCCCGAACTTGCCTATCGCATCATGGCCGAGACCGGCGTTACCAATGCGTTCATCCCACCCACCGCGCTTAGATTGATGGCGTCCGTCAAAAATCCGCGCGAAAAATTCGAGCTGAAGCTCAGGGCGATCGGCTCAGCAGGAGAATCACTCGGCCGGGAGACCTACGAATGGTCCAGGCGTACGCTCGGCCTGACGGTGAACGAATTTTATGGCCAGACGGAATGCAATATCGTGCTTGGGTCGATGGTATCTCTCGGCGTCAGCAAAGCCGGTGCTATCGGCAGGGTCACCGCCGGCCATGAGGTAGCTGTTATCGACGAAAAAGGCCTTCCGCGCCCGGCAGGCGTGGCGGGTCAGATCGCTGTGCGTCGCCCCGACCCGGTGATGTTTCTCGGCTACTGGAACAATCCCGACGCCACGGCAAAGAAATTTATCGGCGATTGGATGCTGACCGGCGATATGGGCGTCATGGATCGCGATGGCTATGTCGAATTCTTTGGCCGGGATGACGACGTCATCACCTCATCTGGCTACCGGATCGGTCCGGCGGAAATCGAGGACTGTCTTCTGTCCCATCCCGCAGTGCAGCTTGCCGCGGCGGTGGGAAAGCCCGACCCGCTGCGCACCGAGATCGTCAAGGCCTATATCGTGCTCGCGGATGGCAATGCGCCGTCGGAGCTTCTTGCGGCGGAGATCTCTGCCTGGGTTAAGACGCGATTGTCGATGCATGAATATCCACGCGAGGTGGAATTCATTGAAGCCCTGCCACTGACAACGACCGGCAAGGTCATCCGCCGCATCCTGCGAGACAGGGCGATAGAGGAAAGCCGGATTCCTGAACCGATGCAGGCAAATCTCGGCTGACCGGAATATTCCATTCTCAGATCGGCGGGATATGCCCGAGAGGGAGAAGGCTCAGGAAAATCGCGCCCTTGCGCACCTCAAGCTTGACGGTCACGCGGTCCTTGCCCTTGGCGAGCCCCTTCAACAGTATCGCGACGCCGGATATCGTGTCGCCAGCCTTCGGAAACAGGCGGCGCAGGTTATTCTCCCAGAGGTCGAGTTTCTCCAGCGTCGTCATGAATGTCCCCGAAATCAGCCCATCCTCGTCGATGGTGAACGGGCCACTCATTTCGCCGTAGATACCTTCCGGCGTGTCGATCTTGAAACTGGTTAGCTGACCCGCCATGGCCTTGGACGCCAGCGGCGCCCCCTGGAGCAGTTCACCCTTGCCGATCAGCGTCAATTCGATGGAACTAGACAACGGCGACAACAACGTGGTTGCCGCACCCTCTGTCAGTGTGAAATCATGCGCAAGGACGGCGACTTCGAGATCGCCGTTGTTTTGCCGCACGTGAAACTGGCCGTCTTTCGACTTGGCGAAAAACGTATTGTCCAACATCGGCGAGCTAAGCCGGACGGAGGGAGCTGCAGCTTCGGCCGAAAACGTGCTGAGGCCGGAAAGTCCGGCCCGCAACGACGCCCGCAGCGTTTGCCATTGTGCGTCCACCGCGCTGCCGTCGCCGAAACTGACTTCGGCTGGCCCCTCCAGTTCGACGACTGCCGCGCCGGGATTGTAGATTCGGGCCGCGGCACGCATTGCACCAGCCGCGAGCGCGTTGCCGGCTGGCACGTCCTCGAGCGCAGTCTTGTCGCAGGTAAAGCCGATCAGGAACGGAAAGCCGCCGGTCGAAAATTTGTCACAGCGGATGTCGACGACACCCTGTCCGGGATGATTGAGAATGCCGCCGAGAAAAGTCTCGAATTTGCTTGCAACATAGAACCAACCGGCGGAATAAAGGACAACGGTGATCGCCACGATAATTCCCAGCAGCCGAATTTTACGGGCTGCCGGAGATAGTCCGGCGCTATCGCGCGTAGCCATACATTACTCCTTTGGATGGAATCACATTTTCACATGCCAATGCCTGCGGATATGGACGAATTTTGGGTGTTTGGCTATGGATCGCTGATGTGGCATCCCGGCTTCGAGTTTGAGGAGCGGCAGCTTGCGGTGGTGCGTGGCTATCACCGGGCGCTGTGCATCCATTCCTGGGTACATCGTGGAATCGAGACCGCCCCGGGCCTGGTACTGGGGCTTGAGCGCGGCGGCTCCTGTAAAGGTGCGGCGTTCCGCATTCACCTCGACAGCCGCGATGGGGTTGTCGACTACCTGCGCGAGCGAGAACTCGTCACCAATGTCTATCTGGAGCGGTTCATCCCGGTGCGACTTCCGGATGGTCGACGCGTCACGGCCATCACCTATGTCGCAGACAGAAACCACCGGCAATTTGCCGCCGGTCTCAGTGTCGATGCCGCAGCCCGCATTGTTGCAAATGCAGAGGGAAAATCGGGCCGGAACTCGGATTATGTGCTGAACACCGTGAGCCATCTGCGCGAACTCGGTATTCGCGATCAGTGGATCGAGGATGTTGCCGACAGGATGTTGGCCTATTCGGCCGCCGGCTGACCGGCGGCGCGGATAGCTTCGAGCCGGATGCGGGTGACCTCCGGCAACGGCACATGCGGATTGATCCGCACGGTTTCCATCAGCAGGTCGTCGCTCGCCTTTTCCGTCACTTTGATCAGATGCCGGAAGAACGTGGTCGCTGACATGCCGGGTTCGATCGGTTTCAGGATTTGGATCTTCACATGGCCGGGGTAGCGGAGGAAACTGTGCCGCTGCCAGAATAGGCCGGGATGCATCACGATTGGCACAACCGGTACCTTGAGATCCGTATAGAGCCGGGCGATGCCGAACTTGTAATCGGGCTCGTCGCCGGGCGCCTTTCGGGTGCCCTCGGGATAGATGATCAGCTCACGGCCGTCGGCAAGCTCCTCGTGGGCCCGTGCGACCATTTCGGGAATGGCGCGCGCCTTGGCGGCGCGATTGATCGGGATCATCCTCTGCTTGGCGGCATACCAGCCGAAAAGAGGGATCCATAGCAGCTCCCGCTTCAGAATGTAGACCGGATCAGGCAGCGTCGGGATCAGCGCGAACGTATCCCAGAAGCACTGATGCTTTGCCGAAATGATGTAACCGCCTTCCGGCAGGTTTTCGAGGCCGTCGATTTCGTAGGTCAGGCCGATGATCTTCTCGGCCAGCCAGAGATTGACGCGTGCCCAGTTCTTCGGGATCTTGTAGGCGATCTTGCGCGGCAGGAAGAAATAGATCGGCGTGAAGATGATCATCTGGACGATGAAGCTCACATAGAAGGCGAGCTGGAAGAGGCCGGAGCGCAGGTGGATCATGCCGAAGTCCTGGGTGAAAAGGAGTTTCCTGCTTAGCGGATCATGACGCCGAGGAAAAGAGCGGTTTTAGCGGCTGATGCCGGTCCAGTCGCGGCTCTCGACGAGCAGGAACTTCACATATTCCGACGCGAGGGTTCTCAGCAGCAACGGATTGGCAGCGATGTCCGAAAGCGACAGGTCGCTTTCCACCGGATACGGAATGAAGGTCGAATGGTCATCCGCACGGCGAATTTCCGCCAGGCTACGCGGCATGTGGTAATTGTTCGTGACGAGGATGACGCTTTTGAAATTATGGGCCTTGATCCAGCGAGTCGTTTCCGAGGCGTTGCCGGTGGTATCTACCGCTTCGTGCCCGATGTCGACGCAGCATTCGAATAGATTGGTAGAGCTGCGGGTGAGCACCCGGATATGGTTGCCCGTGGTGGCCGGATTGACGCCCGAAATCAGCAGCCGGGTCGCGGCGCCTTTGGCGAGCAGCTGAACGCCCTGGTCCACGCGCTGGTAGCCGCCCGTAAGCACCACGATCGCATCGGCCTTGGGATCGGCGGGAGGTTTCATGGATGCGACATGCTGGTAGAAAAGCAGGAAACCGCCGACAAAGGCGGCGAGCGCTGTTACCAGCACATAGCCAACCGAGCGCAGGAAAAAGCGCGCGAGCCGCATTGCGATGCCGGAGGACAGCATCCGCTCGCCATTCACCTCTTCCCGCATTTCGACGCCGCTCGTCATGATTCTTTCATTTTAATCAAACTTTAGGGCGTTATATAGGCATGTCTGGTTGAATGAGCTATTGCTGATATTGATCGAGGCGGCCGGGATCGGATCTGATATGATCGATCTCGTCGATCGTGCGCATCACCGTGAAGCGGGCGGTCAGCGTCGTCAGGGCAGCAATCACCATCATGGTCAGGAAAATGCCGGCATAACCCGTCCAGTCGATGGTGAAGGAGCCGAATAGAGCGGCTGCCTGATCGCTTTCCGGGGTGGCGATGGTGCTGGTCTGCCACCCGCCCGCGACCGCAAAGCTCAAGGCCGCGAGGAAGGCGCCGGCAAGCGAGCCCTTCAGCGATATCAGCAGGAAGTGTTTCTGGAATTCCTGGGCGACGAAGGACGATTCGGCCCCGACGAAGTGCAGCACTTCGACGATGTGCCGGTTGCCGGCCAATGCCCCGCGGGTGGCGAAAATCACCGTCAGCACCATGGCAAAGAACACCAGACCCAGCACCGCCGAGCCGATGACGACGGTTGTCCGCGCCATTGATACCAGCCTGTCGACCCAGGTGCGGTGGTCGTCGAGATACGCTTGTGGGATCTTCTTTTGCAAGGCGGCGCGCATGGCCGCGAAATCGGGCGGGTTCTGCTCGTCAATGGTGATCACCACCAACCGCGGCACGGGCAACTCGTCGATGTCGAGGCCAGAGCCCAGCCAGGGTTCCAACAGGCGTGCTGTGGCTTCCCGGTCGAGGATGGTTCCGGTCTTCGTTCCCACGAAGGACAGCGCCAGTTCCCGCGCGTCGAGCAGCGCCTTTTCCATGTCGAGCTTGTCGTCCGGCTTGATCTGCAGGGTGATTTCCCTGGAGATCTCGCTTGCCCATGAAGCCGCTGTCGAGCGGATGATGCTGACCGCACCGATGGTCAGGCAGGCGAGAAACGACATGATGATGATGACAGCCAGCAACGCGCGGCCCTGAACGCTTTGCTGTGGCACGATGGAGGCGGTGCGGCGCAGCGTGATTTCGCGGCGCTGCGGCTCCTTGCGGGCAGGCTCCCTGACGGTGTTCGTATCATTCATAGAGATCGAGCCGTCCGCTTGTCAGGATCATCCGCCGCGCCTGCACCTGGTCCATCAACGTCAGGTCGTGGGTGGCGATGACCACGGCCGTGCCGAAGCGGTTCAACTCCATGAACAGCTTGAGAATTCTTTTTGCCATCGGTGGATCGACATTGCCTGTGGGCTCGTCCGCCAGGAGCAGTTCGGGCTGGTCGATGAGCGCCCGGGCGATTGCCACGCGCTGCTTCTCACCGCCCGAGAGCACCGGCGGCAGCACGTTTATGCGGTCGCCCAGCCCCACCCATTTGAGCAGTTCGAGCACGTCGCTGCGGTAGGTCGACTCTTCCTTGCCGCGGACCCGCAGCGGCAGCGCCACGTTCTCATAGGTGGTCAAGTGATCGAGCAGGCGGAAATCCTGAAACACGATGCCGACCCTGCGGCGCAGCATCGGCAGTTCGGTCCGCGGGATCGTCGACATTTCGCGGCCGAAAACGCTGATCAGGCCACGGGTCGGCTTCAACGACATGAACAATAGCCGCAGCAGTGTCGTCTTGCCCGCGCCGGAAGGTCCCGTCAGAAACTGGAACGATTTCTTCGGAATATCGAAAGTCAGATCCTTGAGGATCTCCGGCCCCATTCCATAGCGCAGGCCAACATTTTCAAAATGAATCAATGTTTTGTCCAGTTCCTGCGCACGCAAGGGGATGTGTTAAGGCGCTGATTTGCGAAGCATTAACCATATCAGTTTACTTCTCGTAAACATCAAGTTCAATGGCGGCATTTACGGGCGGTTGCCCGCAATGCCCCGTCAAGCGAGGGGTAACCCATGCAGGCACGAAAGCAAACAGTGTTTCGCACCATCGATGCTGCAGATTTCCTGGTGCCGGAACCACAACGCCGCAGAGCAGCGGCAGCCGAGGCTCGCCGCGAGACAATCGAGGACGCCGTTTTCGAAGTTGTCGCGACGGGCGTGCACCGCGCCCGCGTCAACGACAATCCACGTCGTGGCGCGTCGTCCTCGTCATCGCCGGTCATTCTGCCTGTGCTGACTCAGATCGTTGTGCGCATGACGGCCATCATCGAGCGCCAGCTGCTGAAATTGTCGCCACAGGGCTTCATGCTGTTGCTGGGGACCGTGTTTCTCATGGTGTTCTGGGCGTTTGGCGGGTTTTCGGCGCTGAGTTCCAGCAAAGTGACGGCGGCACCCGAGGCATCCTTCTCGATTCGGGGTACTTCGTTTGCGACTGAGGATGCCAACGGCATGAAGGTGCTTGTCGTACGCGGCCAACTCGTCAACGACTCGGAGACAACGCGTGACGCACCTCTGCTGAAGGTGGTAAGCGTGGATGGATACACGATGTTCGGAACAATTGTGGTGCCCGTCGATGAAATCGGCCCCGGGGCAGAAATTGCATTTTCCAGCCGCTTCAAGCTTGATGGTGGAAAATCCGGCGATATCGAGATTATTCCTGCCGAGAAATGATGCGACTGGCGCAAGCATGTGTTAACGCTGGCGACAAACAGTTACCGGAGTTCCAGCATGCATGTCATTCGCGGCAAGACAATCGAACCGCTTTTCACGGCCGAGATGATCGCCAAGCGCAACGATGAAATGGCGGCGCAGATCGCGTCCGGCCCGATCAAGGACTTGCTCGTCATTTCGATTCTCAAGGGATCGTTCATCTTCGCGGCCGACCTCATCCGCTCGCTGCATCATGTGGGTCTGGCGCCCGAGGTCGAGTTCATCACGCTGTCCAGTTATGGCACAGGCACCGTCTCCAAGGGCGTGCGCATCATCAAGGATATCGACAGCGAAGTGAAGGATCGTGACATCCTGCTGATCGACGACATTCTCGAATCGGGCCGCACCCTCCAGTTCGCCAAGGACCTGATGTTCGAGCGCGGCGCGCGCCACGTTTCGATCGCCGTGCTGCTCGACAAGCACGACAAGCGCACGACCTCAATGGAGGCCGACTATGTCGGATTCAGGTGCCCTGACCACTTCGTTGTCGGCTACGGAATGGATGTCGCCTACGCTTTCCGGGAGCTGCCGTTCGTCGGAGTCGTCACCGGCGACGCGTGAGGAAGTGTAAAGATTTGAGCAAGCATATTCCGAGTTAACGCGGCAGATATCTGCCGCGTTTACCTTTCTCAAAGTGCCTGGGGTGTTAGCTCGGCCCGTAAGTTAAAACGGGGTTTAAAAAATGGCACGCATTCTCATCACCGAAGACGAAGACTCGCTTCGCACTTTCGTGGCGCGCGCGCTGAGGATGGATGGTCATGAGACTGTCGAGGCCGCTGATGGCGCGGAAGGCCTGGAGGCATTGGACGATGGCCGATTCGATCTGCTGTTGTCCGATATCCGCATGCCCGTGATGGACGGCATCGAGCTGGCCCACAAGGCGCACGCGACCCATCCTGAGCTCAAGATCCTGCTGATGACGGGCTATGCCGAGCAACGGGAACGGGCGGACGATCTGGCCGCAAAGATCGTCGATGTCGTTTCCAAGCCGTTTTCCCTGCCTGATATCCGCAAGGCGGTGGCACTGGCGCTGGCTGCGTGAAGCGCCGACATTCCGGCAGTCGGTAACCCTCACCGGAACACCCCCTCATCCGGCGCTCCGCGTCACCTTCTCCCCGCTGGGGAGAAGAGGAAATAGGCCGATGGCCTTGCGAAATAGCAGGCGTATCAGCGTCCTGCAGGTTGCGATTTGAGTAACATTTCCACAAGCTAACTCTTCTCCCCAGCGGGGAGAAGGTGGCCGAAGGCCGGAAGATGGGCTTGCTCCCGTCAGCCTGATTCTCAACGCAGATCCAGCAAGCGCTCCAGATATTCCTTCTCGATGAGGCTAGCGGGGCCATCGCCCAGCTTGCGGCGGATCTGGTCGAGGATTTCGCGGGCCCGCTGCACATCGATCTGGTCCGGCACTTTCACCTGATCGTCGTTTTCACTACCCAACTGGCCGGAACGACGACCCAGCGGGTCGTTGCCTTCCGATTGCTGGCCACTCTGCATGGGCATCCCCGGCTGGCCATTCTGGCCGGCTTGCTGCAATTGTTGCATCAGGTCGCCTGCGCCCTTGCGAAGGGCATCGAGCGCGCGGCCCTGCGCATCCGCAGAGCGTTGGCCCTGGGATTTGCCGAGCGCTTCGGATGATTCGCCCATTTCCTTGCCAGCATCGCCAAAGCCCGGCATCGGCTTTAGCCCCAGTTCCGAAAGCTTCTTTTGCAATGCGCCGAGATCTTTCTGAAGCTGCTGCTGGCGCTCTTTCATCTCCTTAAGGGCCTGACGCAACTGCTCGGCCGTCATCTTGTCTTCGGGCGAGCTCTGCTGTTCGGACTGGTCCTGGGAATCCTCCGGGTTGCCTGCGGGCGGTTCGGTCAGCGATTGGTCGCCATCTTCGGAGAGGTCTTCGCGCTGCATGCGCTCGCGCAGCGCCTGTTCGGTGCGGTGGGTGTCCTCCATCAGCTGCTGCTGCTTCTGCATCAGTTCGCCCAGCTTGTCGATCTGCTCACGCATGGGGTTTTGCTGCTGGTTGCCGTCGCTTGGCCGCGCGGTCTGCATGTTGTTGAGCATGCGTTGCATTTCCGACAGCAGCTTGCGGGCTTCATCGCGCGAGCCGGAACGCGCGAGGTTCTCAAGCTGGTTCAACATGTTGTCGAAGTCCTGCGTCCGCATCATCCGCTGCGCCTGCCGTGACATCTGCGTGTTGTCGGGGTTTTGCATGCGTTTGGCCATCTCGGAGAGATAGTCCTTCATCGCCTGCCGAAGCTCGTCCATCAACTTCTGGATTTCGGCATCCGACGCATTGCGTGCCAGCGCCTCCGACAGCTTGTCCTGCGCGTTGCGCAGCCTCTTTTCGGCGCTGGAAAGGTCGCCGTCCTCGATGTAGCGGGCGACGTCCCAGAAATAGGTCGAAACCTCTTCCAGGCCTGCAATGCTGGAAACGAATTTCAGCCGGTTCTTCGCCGATTGGGTCAGCAGATAGTGCCGGAGATTGGGAATTGTTTCCTCGGGCCGGAAGGTGGCGGCCTCGTTCAGGTCGAGCGCGCGCTGGATCTTGTTGATATCGAGGCTGAATACCTGGCGTTGCTCGGCCACGGAACCGGCCAGCGGTTCGCTGAAGAACCGTGCGGGCAGGACGATCTCCCTGGTCTCGCTACGGCCACCAAGGCCCGCTGCATCCCTCGCAACCAGCGTCAACAGCACTTTCTTGCCGGAGAGCGGATGCTCGGTAAGGTCGCGACTGGTCGTTCCCTTCACATGCTTGGCATCGCCACCCGGAAGATCCAGGCGAAACTCCGGAGGCGCAAACAGAGGGATGGCACCTGGTTCGCTGTCGACCGGTCGTATTTCCGCATAGGCCTCGGCCACGCCGTAATCGTCCTTGATCTCGAAGGCGATCTCCAGGGCCCCGTTCAACGCACGGCTCGGCTCTTTGGCGAAAGCAATCTTCGGCGGCGTGTCCGGCGTGACGGCAAAAGCATAGTCGCGGCCATTGACCGAGACCTTGCCATCGCGCGCGAGCTTGAACTTGTAGGTGCGGCTTTCGAGTGCCTCCCTGGCTGCGTCGGCCTGCGCCTGACTACCGGCCTTTTCCGGGGTCAGCACCACCGGTTGCGCGCCGGAGGCGGACGTGAATGTAACATCGTCGGTTACGCCGCTGCCGCTGATGCGGATGGTCAGTTCGGACATTTGCGGTACGCGAACGGGACCTTCTGCGGGCTTGGCCTGGGCGCCGCTCAGATAAACAGGTGCGACCCCTGTATAGGATGGCGGCGTAACCCAGGCGTCTATCCGCTGGTCCGCAGCCAGATTGGTCGACGCCGAATAGTCGAAGGCGTCGCGGACGCGGCCGCCGTAGTTGGAGAGCGAGAAGGTCCAGGCAATCACCAGTGCGAGGACGGTGATTGCCCGCAATGCGTAGGGATCCCGCCTGGCAATATCGGGTGCGGGAAAGCCCGCATCGATCGCCTTGATGGTCTGGGCCATCCGTGTCTGATGGCGTTTCCAGAGAGCTTTCGAAAACAGGTCTGATCCAACAGGTTGTTCGGTCTGGACACTGATTGCCTGATGGGACAGGCCGCTACGGCCTTCGAGGCGCCGATCGATCGTCGATCGGTCCGGCAGCCGAAAGCCCTTGAAGCGCAACAGTGAAGCGATGAGGCCGGCCAACAGGGCTGCTGTCACCGCAGCCTTGAGGAGACCCGGCATCATGCGCCAGACGCCGAACCAGCCGAGAATCAGGAAAAGCGCTGCGATACCAAGTGCAGGCAGCGCTGCCACCAGCAAACGCTCGGCGAAAAGTACGACAAAGCCCACGGCTCGCATCCCAGCGATCCGCCGCCGCAATCCGGTCCTCTCCTGATCAGGCGCCTGTGCGCTGCTCTCTGTCATCCGGTGCCTTGTATCGCGTGATCCGAAGCCTCAAGCATAGCACTGTTTTGGGCAAAGGCGAGGCAAACGACGGCACAAACCGATTGCGCCGCGCCCAGCATGGCTCATCAGCCTTCCAGCCAGTCCGGCAGACTGTCGTTGCCGATCATGGCCTCATAGGTCGGGCGCCCACGTATCACGTGAAATTGATCGCCCTTGACCAGCACTTCCGGGATCAGCGGACGGGAGTTGTACTCGCCCGCTTGCACTGCCCCATAGGCACCGGCTGAGCCGACCGCCATCAGGTCGCCGGGCTTGGGCATCGCCATCTCGCGGTCGAGCGCCAGATAATCGCCGGTCTCGCAGACCGGGCCGACGACATCGGCGCGGATGCGCGGTGCGTTTGCCGCCGAAATCGTCACCGGCATGATTTCGTGCCAGGCTTCATAGAGTGTCGGGCGGATCAGGTCGTTCATACCGGCATCGACGATGACGAAGGTCTTTTCGCCGCCGTCCTTCACATAGATGACCTCGGTCACCAGAATGCCGGCATTGCCGACGATCAGGCGGCCCGGCTCGGTGACGATCTTGCAGTTGAGGCCGCGCAGCTGGTTCTTGACCACCTTCGAATAGGCTTCCGGATTGGGCGGCGGATTGTTGTCGAGTTTGTAGGGGATGCCGAGGCCGCCGCCGATATCGACATGTTCGATATGGTGGCCATCGGCCCGCAGCGCCTCGACCAGTTCGCGCAGCAGCCGAAACGCATCGTCGAACGGCTGCAGCTCAGTGATCTGGCTGCCGATATGCATGTCGATGCCGGTCACCTCGATGCCGGCGAGCGTGGCGGCATGCCGGTAGATCGCGCGGGCGCGCTCATAGGCGATGCCGAACTTGTTTTCCTTCTTGCCGGTCGAGATCTTGGCATGGGTCTTGGCATCGACGTCAGGATTGATGCGGAAGGAAACCGGCGCGCGCTTGCCCTTGGCGAGCGCCCGCTCGTTGAGGATTTCGAGCTCGGGCTCGCTTTCGACGTTGAAGCAATAAATTCCGGCTTCGAGGGCTAAATCCATTTCGCGTGGCTTCTTGCCGACGCCCGAGAACATGATCTTGGCAGCTGGAATGTCCGCAGCCAGCGCACGTCGCAATTCGCCTTCCGACACCACGTCGATGCCCGCACCCATGCGGCCGATTGTCTTCAGCACCGCCTGGTTGGAGTTGGCCTTCATCGCGTAGCAGACAAGCGAATCCACATCGGAAAAGGCTTCCTGGAACACGCGGACGTGGCGCTCCAGCGTCGCAGTGGAATAGAGGTAAAATGGCGTTCCGACGGCGGCGGCGATCTCCGGCACGGACACGTTTTCGGCATGCAGGACGCCGTTTCTGTATTCAAAATGGTTCACTGTGCTATTCCGTCAGAGTATCGGATCGAGGATGAAAGGGCGGTCTTCCACCTTCGGTTTTGTCTTGTCGTTCTTGGTGGTCGCCGGCGTGCCGGGCACGTCGAGATCGCCCTTTCGCCCGCAGCTGGAAAGCATCAGCCCGAGGGCGGCAACAAGCGCGAACGGCATGAAAAGCGAACGGAGCGTGGTCAGCATCTTTGTCCTCGAGCGGGTTTCCCGCCATTCCTAGCGAATATCGAAAGCCTTGTGCACCCTTATTCTGGTGAACCGGCGATCACGTCAATTGATCAGTTGCGCGCCCGCCACCAGGCGATCTGCTTGCGCACTTCATCCGGGGCGGTGCCGCCAAAACTCTTGCGCGAGGCGACCGAGGCTTCGACCGTCACGACGTCGTAAACCGCCTCGGTGATCTCTGGATGAATTGCCTTGAGCTCTTCGAGCGGCAGGTCGGCAAGATCGCAGCCCTTGCTTTCGGCAAGTGCGACAACGCGACCGGTCACGTGGTGGGCATCGCGGAACGGCAGGCCGACAGTGCGCACAAGCCAGTCGGCGAGGTCCGTCGCGGTCGAATAGCCGGAGCCGGCTGCCTGCTTCATCTTCGCTTCGTTGACGGTCATGTCGGCAACCATGCCGGTCATGGCGGCAAGCGCCAGTTCCAGGTTCTCGGCGGCGTCGAAGACCTGTTCCTTGTCTTCCTGCATGTCCTTGGAATAGGCGAGCGGCAGGCCTTTCATGATGGTCAGAAGCGCAATCAGCGAGCCGTTGATGCGGCCGGTCTTGGCGCGTACCAGTTCGGCTGCATCGGGGTTCTTCTTTTGCGGCATGATCGAGGAGCCGGTGGAGAATGCATCCGACAACCTGACGAAGCCGAACTGCGGCGTCGTCCAGATGACGATTTCCTCGGCGAAACGCGACAGATGGACGGCGCAGATTGCCGCGATAGACAGGAATTCTAGCGCGAAGTCGCGGTCGGAAACGGTATCGATCGAATTGCGGGTCGGCTCACGGAAGCCGAGCGCCTTGGCGGTCATGTGGCGGTCGATCGGGTAGGGTGTGCCGGCCAGAGCCGCAGCGCCGATCGGAGATTCGTCGAGATGTTCGATCGCGTGGCGCACGCGGCTGCGGTCGCGGCCGAACATCTCCACATAGGCCATGCAATGATGGCCGAAGGTGACGGGCTGGGCGGTCTGCAGATGGGTGAAACCCGGCATCACGGTCGCTGCATGCCGTTCGGCCTTGTCGAGGAAGGCGGCGATCAGGCCGGTCAGCATCTTCTCGGTCTTCTGCATCTCGGCCTTGACCCAGAGACGGAAATCGAGAGCCACCTGGTCGTTGCGCGAACGGGCGGTGTGCAGGCGACCAGCGGCGGGGCCGATCAGCGTTGCCAGCCGCGACTCGACATTCATATGGATGTCTTCAAGTTTGCGTGAGAATTCGAACTTGCCGCTTTCAATCTCGCTCTCTATCTGTTTCAAGCCTGAAATGATCTGGTCGCGATCGGCTTCGGTGATGATGCCTTGCGCGGCGAGCATCGTGGCATGTGCGATCGACCCTGCGATGTCCTGGGCGTAGAGCTTCTTGTCGAACCCGATCGAGGCGTTGATCTCCTCCATGATCGCGGACGGACCGGCGGCGAAGCGGCCACCCCACATCTGGTTGGAAGAAGAATTGGAATTGCCGTCAGACATGGCGCGCCTTGAGATACGAGAGTGAACCGAATGCAGGACAAGAAGCCGAGCCTCTTCCCCTCCATGAAACTGGTGGCAATCGCCGCCGTTGCAGGCCTGATTGCCGGTGGTGTCGCGGTTTACATGAAGGAGACGGCCGATGGCAATGGCAATGATCAGGTCGCGACCTCTGACTGCGCACCGGCTGCCGCTGCAATTGCCCGCCTGACGCCGTTCGCGACGGGCCAGGTCGCGGCTTTCGTTCCTGCTGCAACGCCGCAGGCCCTGACACTGCCGCCGTTCAAGAACGCCGCCGGTAAGGATATCACACTTGCCGATTTTCCGGGCAGGGTGCAGCTCGTCAATCTTTGGGCGACGTGGTGCGTGCCCTGCCGGGAAGAAATGCCGGCTCTCAATGCGCTAGAGAAGGCGTTGGGCGGCGAAAAGTTTCAAGTGACCGCCATCAACCTCGATACCGGCGACGACACGAAACCCAAGGAATTTCTCAAGGAAATCGCTGTCGATGCGCTGGCGCTCTATCACGATCCCACGCTTTCGAGCTTCAACGCGCTGAAGAAAGCCGGCGTGGCAATGGGGCTTCCGGCGACCGTGCTGGTCGATGGCAAGGGCTGCATGCTGGGCGCGATGAACGGCCCCGCCGCCTGGGAAAGCGACGACGCCAAGGCGCTGATCAAGGCCGCGATAGGCGAGGGCGCCTGATCCCGCCGGTTCAGCTTCTTGACAGCACCACGCCCGGACGCAGCCGTGCGAGCTGGCTGGTGATCAGCCCGGTCAGCGCCGCCTTGATCGTATCGCCGATCAGGAAGGGCGTCGACAGCAGGGCTGCTTCAGGCAGCGTTTTGCCGAGCACCAGCGACATGCCGACGATGCCCATCGCATAGAGAACCACGACGCCGCCGAACAGCGAGGAGACGAAGGCGGCGATACCGACCGGTGCCTTCCAGCGCTCCATCAGCCAGCCGGTGGCGAAAGCGGCGAATGGAAAGCCGATGGCAAAGCCTGCGGTCGGGCCGACGAAGACACCCAGTCCACCACGGCCGCCGGCGAGCAGCGGCAGGCCGATTGCGACAAGCACCAGCAGCAGCGCCGCGGCAAGAAAGCCGCGCTTGGCGCCGAGGACCGTTCCGGCCAGCATCACGCCCATCGACTGCGCAGTGATCGGCACACCCGACAAAAGGTCGATCTTCGGCACCAGTCCGAGCAAGGCGATCAACGCTGCAAACAGCGCGATCAGGGCAACATTGCGTTCCATTTCACTCTCCCCGGGTTTCTGACCCTAAATTCCGCCGCGGGCGCGCAGCGCCTCGGCAATCTGTTCGGCTTCATCGATGGCGGCCAGCGTCACGGGTGCGACGATCCGCCAGTTCGGCCGGCTGCTGCTGCGGGCGCGCCAGCTTTCGGCGATCTGGCCCGCGCGGCCCATCAGCACGGGCACGAAGCGGATGACAAGCGCGATCGACACGGCCAGTACACGCGGCGACAGGCCAACATGCCGCAACGGGCTTGCAACGCGCTCGAGCACGGCGATCATCTGGTCGAGCCGCGTCGTCATCGTCACCAGATTAGCGAGCGCCACTGCGGTTAGCATCTTGATGCCGATTGCCGCACCGGCCCAGACTTCGGTTGGCTGCCAGCCGCCCGAAAATCCGTGCCAGAGGACCAGCACGGCGAGAAACGGCCAGAGAGGGCGCAGCATGCGCAAGCCATGGATGGAAAAGCGGGGCCCCTCGGACAGGTAGAGCGCGGCGGCGATGGTCGCAGCCAGCAGGATCGGCCAGGGCTGGCTCAGCGGCATGACAATCAGTGTCGCCACCGTCAGCGCGGCGAGCTTGGCGCCTGCGGGAACACGATGAAAGCGGGTTTCAAAGGGCGAGGTCAGTGTCAGCATCAACAGCTCCCATGCGCGCCATCTCGGCTTCGAACTGCGGCAGCACGTCACCCGGCCGGCCGTCGGCGCGGATCCGCCCGGCCTCCAGCCACAATACCCGGTCGGCATTGGCCGCGGTGTGCGGGGCGTGCGTAATTGCAATCAGGCGCTGTGGCAATGCGTCGAACATGCGGCTCATGCGTGCGATCGTCGGCATGTCGAAGCCGGCAAAAGGCTCGTCCAGCAGGATCGTCGCGGGTTGCATGGCAAGAATGGCCAGCAGGCAGAGAAAATGCCGCTGGCCGTGCGAAAGCGTCTGCACCGGCGCCTTTTCCCAGTGGGTGCGGCCATGGCGGGCGAGCAGATCCGAAACCAGCCCGGCCGCTTCGTCGGAGGTGCGGCCCTGCTGTTTCAGCCCGAAAGCAAGCTCTTCGCCGACAGTGGGAAAGATGATCTGATGATCGGGATTTTGAAACAATATGCCGAGCCGGTCGAGCATCGCCTTGCGATCCCGGGCAGGGTCCATGCCCTCGACCTGCACCGTGCCCGAACTCGGCGCGATCAAGCCGGCCATCAGCCTCAGCAGCGTTGTCTTGCCCGAACCATTGCGGCCGATCACGGCAATGCGCCGCTCAGTCAGCGTGAAGGATAGGTTCGACAGGATCTCGCGACCGGTGACCGCGTAGGATGCCGCGTCCAGCCGGATTCCCGGCATGTCCTGTTGATCTTGTTTATCAAACGCCAAAGGCGGGGTCGCTCCCAACATTTGCTGCTATCTGGCCGCCCGACCTGTCCGGACCGCCTCCATTAGCTTGCTGGACATGTCGCGTCTATCGCAATCCGCTGGTGTCTTGCATCGGCTGCAACGCAAGAATGCACTGAATAATCCATTGCTCCCATCCGTAAGGCTTGCACGGGACAATCTGTTTCACACTGGATTTATGGGGAATGAACCATGAGAATGTACATGATAGCGATTGTCGTTGCCGCCATCGGGCTCTGGGCTTCCGGCCAGGCGCAGGCAAAGGATTTCTGCGGACAGCGTTCGGCGACCGTCTTTTCCGTGAAGAAATGGGATGCCAGTTCGCGCGATGGCAACATCCACTACACAGTCACGCTCGCCTCGGGCGAGCAAAAGGCCGTTACTCGGGTCGGCGGCACGATTGAGTTCATCGGCAAGGCAATGAAGCCGATCACCCATTCCAGGATCGAGCTTTCAGAACCGATTGAAGCCAAAGGCGAGGTCGATATTGTTTTCTCCGAGCCGGAAACGGAAGTAAACAAGCGACTGCTCGCCAATGCGAAGAATGATATCCATGTTCTGGCCTGTGTTGATAGCGTCGAGTATGCCGACGGTTCGGGAACAATCATCAACTGATTAACCAGACTCGCTGCGATCCCCGTGGGATGCATGGGGATCGCAGCGCTGCGTTTTCTGCGGCCATCAGCCGAGTTGCTGAAATTTTGTGCAGACCCGACGCGCTGCTTCGAAATAGCGGCGGCATTTGTTTCTCCCATTGAAACCCCGTCCCACTTCCGCTATGAGACCGCCGAAAACCGCCGGTGGCGGAGGTGAGAAAGCGGGCGTGCCAAGGCCGATCCATCCCAGGCGCGCAAAGGGACTGGAAACGTAAAGAGAATGGCACGTATCGTCATGAAGTTCGGCGGAACGTCGGTCGCCGATATCGACCGCATCCGCAATGTCGCTCGTCACGTCAAGCGCGAGGTCGATGCCGGCCACGAAGTGGCTGTCGTCGTTTCGGCCATGTCCGGCAAGACCAATGAACTGGTCGGCTGGACGAAAGCGGCCGATGCGATGCATGATGCACGCGAATACGACGCCGTCGTCGCGTCCGGCGAACAGGTCACTTCGGGCCTTCTGGCGATCACCTTGCAGTCGATGGGCATCAATGCCCGCTCCTGGCAGGGCTGGCAGATCCCGATCCACACCGACAATTCCCATGGCGCCGCCCGCATCCTCGAGATCGACGGCTCGGAAATCATCAAGCGTATGGGCGAGGGCCAGGTGGCCGTCGTTGCCGGTTTCCAGGGCCTTGGTCCTGACAACCGCATCGCCACGCTCGGCCGCGGCGGTTCCGACACGTCGGCGGTGGCGATTGCTGCTGCTGTCAAGGCCGACCGCTGCGACATCTACACGGATGTCGATGGCGTCTACACCACCGACCCGCGCATCGAGCCGAAGGCGCGCCGCCTGAAGAAGGTGGGCTTCGAGGAAATGCTTGAAATGGCATCGCTCGGCTCGAAGGTGCTGCAGGTTCGCTCTGTCGAGCTTGCCATGGTATTCAAGGTGCGCACTTTCGTGCGCTCGTCGTTTGTGGATCCCGATGCGCCGGGCATGGGCGATTTCCTGAATCCCCCCGGAACGTTGATTTGTGATGAGGAAGAAATCGTGGAACAGGAAGTCGTAACCGGCATCGCTTATGCCAAGGATGAAGCCCAGATTTCGCTCCGCCGCGTCGCTGACCGGCCGGGCGTTTCGGCCGCCATTTTCGGCCCGCTGGCCGAAACCCACATCAATGTCGACATGATCGTGCAGAACATCTCCGAAGACGGTTCGCGCACCGACATGACCTTCACCGTTCCGACCGGCGACCTGGAAAAGGCGCAGAAGGTGCTGGAAGACCAGAAGGACAAGGTCGGCTTCGACGTGATCCAGTCGGAATCGGGCCTCGTCAAGGTGTCGGTCATCGGCGTGGGCATGCGCAGCCATGCCGGCGTTGCGGCGACCGCGTTCAAGGCGCTTGCCGAAAAGGGCATCAACATCAAGGCGATCACGACGTCCGAGATCAAGATTTCAATTTTGATCGATGGCGCCTATGGTGAACTTGCCGTGCGTACTTTGCATTCGGCCTACGGACTGGATAAGAAGTAGTTTGAGCCAAGAGGGCTTCGGCAGGCAGTGATTCTTCTCGATCTGCGGTAAGCCCTCTTCTTGACGATGCAATTCAGAAGGGCGTCCAGTGATCAGAGACCTAGCTGCCGGTCCCCGTATCCTGCTGAGACGATTGCGCGAGCTGTCGGCCGAACCGCTCGAGCCGCAGGATCGTCTTGACCGGATCGTGCTGCAGATTGCCCGCAACATGGTCGCGGAAGTCTGCTCGGTCTACGTCCTTCGCGCTGACGGTGTGCTCGAACTCTATGCGACCGAGGGCTTGAACAAGGAATCGGTCCACCTTGCGCAACTGAAGATGGGCGAAGGGCTCGTCGGCACGATTGCAGCATCGGCTCAGCCGCTCAACCTCTCCGACGCCCAGGCGCACCCGGCCTTCGCCTATCTGCCGGAAACCGGCGAAGAACTCTATCATTCCTTCCTTGGCGTACCGATCCTGCGTGCTGGCCGTGCGCTCGGCGTTCTGGTCGTCCAGAATCGGGCGCAGCGTCATTATAGCGACGACGAGGTCGAGGCGCTTGAAACCATCGCCATGGTGCTGGCCGAAATGGTGGCGTCGGGCGATCTCAAGAAACTGACCAAACCCGGCCAGGAGCTCGATCTTTCCCGCCCGGTGACGATCGAGGGCGAACCATACGGCGATGGCATCGGCCTCGGCTATGTGGTCTTGCACGATCCGCGCGTGGTGGTGACCAACCTGCTCAATGAGGATGTCGATCTCGAGATCAACCGGCTCGGCGAGGCGCTGGGTTCGCTGAGGATCCATATCGACGACATGCTGTCGCGTCGCGAAGTGTCGATGGAAGGCGAGCATCGTGCCGTGCTCGAGGCCTACAGGATGTTTGCCCACGATCGCGGCTGGGTGCGCAAGCTCGAAGAAGCCATCCGCAACGGCCTGACCGCCGAAGCTGCCGTCGAACGCGTCCAGAGCGAGACACGCGCCCGGATGATGCGGCTCACCGATCCGTATCTGCGCGAACGGATGCACGATTTCGACGATCTCGCCAATCGCCTGCTCCGCCAGCTTGCGGGGTTTGGCGCGCATGCGGCAGCCGATCAGTTTCCGAACGACGCCATTGTCGTTGCCCGCGCCATGGGTGCGGCGGAATTGCTGGATTATCCCCGCGCCAACCTGCGCGGGCTGGTGCTCGAAGAGGGTGCTATCACCAGCCATGTGGTGATCGTTGCCAAGGCCATGGGCATTCCTGTCGCTGGCCAGGCCGAAGGTGCGGTGTCGCTCGCCGAAAAGGGCGATGCCATCATCATCGATGGCGAGGATGGCAAGGTGCATCTCAGGCCCGCACAGGACGTGCAGAAGGCCTATGAGGAAAAGGCGCGGTTCCGCGCCCGCAGGCAAGAACAGTTCCGTGCGCTTCGCTCCGTCGAACCGATGACCCGCGACGGCAAGCGTATCAACCTCAACATGAATGCCGGTCTGCTCGTCGATCTGCCGCAGCTGTTGGAATCGGGCGCCGAGGGCATCGGCCTCTTCCGGACAGAGTTGCAGTTCATGATCGCCTCGACCATGCCGCGTGGCGAGGAGCAGGAAGCGTTCTACCGCAGTGTCATCAAGCAGGCCGCAGGTCGCCCGGTGACCTTCCGCACGCTCGATATCGGTTCGGACAAGGTCGTCCCCTATTTCCAGGCGATCACGGAAGAAAATCCTGCCCTTGGCTGGCGCGCCATTCGGTTGGCACTCGACCGGCCCGGATTGCTGCGCACGCAACTGCGCGCGTTGCTCAAGGCTGCGGCCGGCACTGAACTCAAGATCATGATACCGATGGTCACCGAGGTCCAGGAGCTGAAGGCCGTACGGGTCTTGCTGCAAAAGGAAGTGCAACATCTTTCGAAGTTCGGCCATCCGCTGCCGCGCAAGCTGCAATATGGCGCGATGCTGGAAGTGCCGGCATTGCTCTGGCAGCTTGACGAACTGATGGAAGAGGTGGATTTCGTCTCGGTTGGCTCCAATGACCTTTTCCAGTTCTCGATGGCGGTCGACCGCGGCAATGCCCGCGTTGCCGATCGCTTCGATACATTGGGACGGCCATTCCTCAGGCTGTTGCGCGACATCGTGCGGGCTGGCGAACGGCACAACACCCCGGTGACGCTTTGCGGCGAGATGGCTGGCAAGCCGCTTTCGGCTATGGCGCTGCTCGGCATTGGCTTCCGGTCGGTGTCCATGTCGCCGGCGGCCATCGGCCCCGTCAAGGCGATGTTGCTCGGTCTCGACACGGCCAAGCTCGGTCATGTCATGTCTGAAGCACTGGATGGAGATCCCGCCGGCATGCCGGTGCGGGAAATCCTCAAGCGCTTTGCCGAAGCCAACAACATTCCGCTCTAGCATCGACTGGTATTGATCGTGGCCACGCTTCCGCTCGACAAGATGAAAGAACTCGAACGCCGTTTTGCGGAGGTCGAGGCGCGCATGTCCGAAGGACCTGCGGCGGATGTCTATGTCAAGCTGGCGGCCGAATATTCCGAGCTGCAGCCGGTTGTGGACAAGATCCGCAACTATTCCAGGGCGATCGATGAGCTCGCAGATCTCAAGGCGCTGCTCAGCGATAGTTCGACGGATCGGGAGATGCGCGATCTCGCCGACATGGAACTGCCTGATGTGCAGGAACGGATCGAGGCGCTGGAAAACGAACTGCTGATCGCGCTTCTGCCCAAGGATGCGGCCGACGAGAAAAGCGCGATTCTCGAAATTCGCGCCGGCACCGGTGGCAACGAGGCGGCGTTGTTCGCCGGCGATCTCTTCCGCATGTACGAACGCTACGCATCGACGCATGGCTGGAAAGTCGATATCCTCTCGGAAAGCGAAGGCGAAGCAGGCGGATACAAGGAAATCATCGCCGAAATATCCGGGCGTGGGGTGTTCTCGAAACTCAAGTTCGAATCGGGCGTGCATCGCGTCCAGCGGGTGCCGGCAACGGAATCGAGCGGCCGTATCCATACATCTGCGGCGACCGTGGCCGTGTTGCCGGAAGCCGAGGATATCGACATCGAGGTTCGCCCCGAGGATATCCGCATCGATACGATGCGTTCATCGGGTGCCGGTGGTCAGCACGTCAACACCACCGACTCGGCAGTTCGGATCACCCATTTGCCAACAGGGCTGGTGGTGACGAGCTCCGAAAAATCGCAGCATCAGAACCGCGCCAAGGCGATGGCCGTGCTGCGGTCGCGGCTGTTCGACATGGAACGCCAGAAGCTCGACAATGCCCGGTCCGCCGACCGCAGGTCGCAGGTGGGCTCCGGCGACCGTTCCGAGCGCATCCGCACCTATAACTTCCCGCAAGGGCGCCTGACAGACCACCGCATCAATCTGACCCTATATTCGCTCGACCGGATTATTGCGGGCGAGCTCGACGAAGTCGTGGGGGCATTGATCGCCGACCACCAGGCGAGTGAACTCGCCCGGCTTGGAAACGGGCAATGACCACCCTCACCGAGATCCTGCGCGATTTCCGGGCCCGGCTGGCGGCTGGGGGCGTGGAGGATCCGGCGGCAGAAGCCCGCATTCTCGTTGGTGGCCTGTTGAAACTGGAGCGAACAGATTTCATCACGCGTGGCGATATGCAAATCGGCGCGGAGGACGCTCAGCGTCTGGCCAATGCGGTTGCGCGGCGGCTTGGCGGCGAGCCACCCTACCGCATCCTCGGTCATCGCGCCTTTCATGGGCTTGAACTGGAGCTGAGCGAAGGCACGCTCGAGCCACGGCCGGATACGGAAATTCTCGTCGATACGGTGCTGGAACTGCTGAAAGGCCGGCAAAGCGAGCCGCTGCGTCTGCTCGATCTCGGCACCGGCACCGGCGCGATCTGCCTGGCGCTTCTTTCGCAGCTGCCCAATGCCCGCGGCTTGGGCGTCGATCTCTCCGAAGATGCCCTGGCGACAGCGCGGCGCAATGCGGCAGCAAATGGCCTCGGGAACCGGTTTGAGGCGCAGGCAAGCAATTGGTTCGAGGCGATTTGCGGCACATTCGACGTGATCGTGTCCAACCCGCCCTATATCAGAAGCGATGTCATCCCGACGCTTGATCGGGAAGTGCGGGAGTTCGACCCGCTGCTGGCGCTCGATGGCGGTGAGGACGGTCTCGCTGCCTATCGGGTTATTGCGTCCGGCGCGTCCGCATTCTTAAACGAAGACGGGTTCGTGGCGGTTGAAACGGGCTTCGACCAAAGGCATGCTGTTCGTGCGATTTTCGAGGAAAAAGGCTTCGTCGAGGCCGTTTCCCGCCAGGATTACGGTCGAAATGACCGTGTTCAAGTGTTTCGCAGCCGGATTTGACGCGTTTTTTCGAATTCATGTTTTTTTCTTGCTTCCGCCAAAGAAAAGGCTTGGAATCACCAGAAAAGCGGTCTAGGTTCCAACCTAGCACCGGGCGACATCCAAGGAAATCATACGATTCGAACAGGGATTGTCGGGCTTTGGGTTATCTCAAGACAAATTACCGGCTTAATCGGACCTGGTGCGGGACTCTGGATTTTTGGATTTGATTCCGGGATCAGCGGCGTCCGGCGGCGCTCCAACCAAGGAACAGGCGAGCCTGAACCAAGGATGGTCAGTCACGGTCGGGCCGCGTGTGCAAAAACGGACAATATTCGGGTGAATGATTGATGAGGCCTGGACAACAGAAGCAGCGCAGCCGTGGACGTAGTAGCGGTGGCGGTGGCAGTAACAACAACAATAACAATAACAACAACCAGCGCAAAGGCCAGAATCCGCTGACGCGGACGTATGACAGTTCCGGCCCGGATGTTAAGATTCGCGGCACGGCGCAGCATATCGCCGAAAAGTACATGGCGCTTGCGCGGGATGCGACCAGTTCCGGCGATCGTGTAATGGCCGAAAACTATCTCCAGCATGCCGAACACTACAACCGCATCATTGCGGCGGCGCAGGCGATGTATCAGGAGCGCTTCCAGCGCGACGAACGTTCTGAGTTCAATGAACGGCAGGACTACAACGAGCGCGACGACGACGATTCGGAAGTCAGCGGCAACAGCAACGGCGAAATCGCTGATGTGGAAGCGCCGGCTCCGAAGCCTGTCGCACAGCCTGTCGTGATCGACGAATCGACGCCGCAGCCTGTTTTCGAAGGAACGCCTGCTGAAGTGCAGGTCGAGGAAGAGACGTCGGCGCAGGAAAATGCCGAGCGTGCACCGGCGCGTCGCCGTAGCGCCGGACGCCCGCGTCGTGCGCCACGCCAAAGCAAGACCGCCGAAGGGGACGCCCAGCCGGATGCTGAGGCCGCGTCTGCTCCGGTGGACGAGCCAGCGGAGTAAGCACCGCAAGGACAAACAGATAAGCCGCCTCGGAAACGGGGCGGCTTTTTTTGTTGTCTTGATGCTCTCGCCATCGAGAGACCCGGATCCAAACGGATTTGCCGGATCAGGCGGCGAGGGCTTCCTGGTCCTGGAACATCTTGGCGAGGTTCAGGAAGCAGATCATGCCGTTGTCGCGGGCGATGATGCCGTCCGTGTAGGCCTTGTCGAACGAAGTGGTGATTTCCGGAGCCGGCTGCACTTCCGAGCCCTTGATTGTCAGGATGTCCGACACTCGATCCACCAGCATGCCGATGACCATGTTCTTGACTTCGGTAACGACGATGGCGCTGCGCTCGTTGGCTGCTGTCGACGGCATGCCGAGCTTATAGGCAAGATCGATGATCGGGATAACCGTTCCGCGCAGGTTCATCACGCCGATGACGTCCTTCGGTGCATGCGGGATGGGCGTGGATGGTGCCCAGCCGCGAATTTCGCGGATCGTCGTCGTCTTGACGCAAAATTCCTGGTCATGCAGGCGAAACGCGATGATTTCGATCGTATCGGATTCGAAGATCGCAGTGGAATTCGACGTGGTCATTTTCGGAAATCCTCCCAGCCTTCAGCTGATTGAGCGGTAGCGGCACGGCCGTGGCTGGCAGATGCCTCAGGAAATTCGGAAGCCGCCCGCCTCAATGGCGCTACGACAGGGCCAACGGATGCGGCGCCGTGTTCTGTGGATCTTGCGCCCTTTTCCCACGTGCCGTGAACACAGCGAGCGGGGCGGCGTATTTATCCCTCTGCCGGGATCGATGCGCTGCGGTCGTCTTTTCCATCATGGCGGCATTTTGCTGAGTGCCCTGCGTTGAGAACTATCTCAGCTTCGTTAATTTCCCTTAAATCGCCGGGCGTTGCTGCGCCAATTCGACAATCTGAAACAAGACGCCGCTCGTCGCGGTCCGCCGCAAAAGAAAACCCGGACTGTTGCCAGTCCGGGCTCGATCAATCGGAATATTTGTTACGGGATGCTTTTAGTATACGACGACCTTGGTGCGGTGGCGATAACCACGCGGGCAATCATCAACATAGCGGCGGTTGTAGCGATCGCGATAATAGCATTGGCCCGGCTGAGCAGCGACTGCACCGAGTACGCCGCCAATTGCTGCGCCCACCGCCGCGCCGCGAACATCGTTGCTGATGATGCCACCAATAACGGCGCCGGAGGTTGCCCCAACCGCTGCCCCCCGTTCGGTCCTCGTGCAGCTGACGGCCGATAGCCCGATCAGAAGAATTGCGATAGCCTTGTACATTCGTATTGCCTCCATGAGAGCGCCGTTCAAATCGGCTCAAGAGATTTTATATCGTTGTCCCGGACACTCCAGCCGAATGTCGATGTCCAGCTTCCTCCGGCTATGGCCTAAAAGAGTTCAAATTGTGAAAAGGTTTCAGTCCCACGCCACAATTATCCGGTGTCTTCTACAGTAAGCTTTGATCCGCAACCGGCACTACAACTGTCTCACGGTTGCGCCAGTTCACGCAAGCATCCGCTTGGCGTCACCAAACAATGCTTGGAACGATACATGAAAGGGAGCAACATGCTGCCATGGGCTCAACCCCAAGGGAGGTAGCAATGGCGAAAGTGACTTTGACGGTCAACGGCCGTAAGATGAGCGGCGAATGCGATGACCGTATCCTGCTCGTAAACTTCGTACGCGACAATCTAGGCTTGACGGGCACGCATGTCGGCTGTGACACGACCCAGTGCGGCGCATGCGTCATCCACATGGATGGAAAGTCCGTCAAGAGCTGCACGATACTGGCTGTGCAGGCCAATGGCTCGGAAATCACCACCATCGAAGGGCTGGCGAAAGACGGCGAACTGCATCCAGTTCAGGCGGCATTCAAGGAAAATCATGGGTTGCAATGCGGTTTCTGTACCCCGGGCATGGTGATGACGTCCGTTGACATGATCCGGCGGCACGGCGCCAAACTCGACGAGGCCACCGTTCGCCACGAACTGGAAGGCAATATCTGTCGTTGCACCGGTTACCACAACATCGTCAAATCCGTGCTGGCCGCGGCTCATGAAATGGGCGCCAAGCAGGCTGCGGAGTGAGCTAGCGGGAAACAGTCGGCCGCGCGTGCCTTTGCCGAGTTCGGATCCACGAGCCTGGCAATACCCGCATCGTCGCCAGCCACTGTTCGTCAAACGCTACCAACTATTCGTTATTCCGGGAGGAGATCGAGATGGGTGTAGAAGGCATTGGAGCGCGCGTCACGCGCAAGGAAGACAAACGCTTCCTGACCGGCAAGGGTCGATACACGGACGACATGACGGTACCCGGCATGCGGTACGCGGCATTCGTGCGTAGCCCGCATGCGCATGCGAAAATCAGGAGTGTCGACGTTTCAGCGGCAAAAGACATGCCCGGCGTCGTCGGAGTCCTGAACGGCAAGCAATTGCTGGACGACGGGATAGGCAACATCATTTGCGGCTGGATGATCCATTCCAAGGACGGCTCGCCGATGAAGATGGGTGCATGGCGTCCGCTGGCTGTCGATTCTGTGCGCTATGTGGGGGATGCGGTGGCGATCGTCGTCGCCGACAGCGTGGCGGAAGCGCGAGATGCCGCCGAGAAAGTCGTGGTGGACTACGAGGTTCTGGACGCCGTGATCGAAGCGGTTGACGCACTCGAAGCCGGCGCCCCCCAGCTTCATCCCGAAGCGCCTGGCAACCTGATTTTCGACTGGGAAATCGGCGACAGTGCGGCAACCGATGCTGCAATTACCGGGGCTGCTCATGTCACCGAGATCAAGATCTACAACAACCGGTTGTCTCCCAATCCGATGGAGCCGCGCGCCACGCTCGGGATCTATGACGAGGCGGAGGAACATTATACCTGCTACACCACGTCGCAGAACCCGCACGTCGCCCGGTTGGTGATGAGCGCCTTCTACAATGTCGCGCCGGAAAACAAGTTGCGCGTCATTGCGCCGGATGTCGGCGGCGGTTTCGGTTCGAAGATCTACATCTACCCCGAAGAGATCGTCTGTCTCTGGGCGTCGCGGAAAACCGGCGTACCGGTCAAGTGGACATCTGACCGCACGGAAGCCTTCCTGACCGACGCGCATGGTCGCGATCACGTGTCGACCGTCAAGATGGGGATGGATGCCAATCACAAGATCATCGGGCTGAAGGTCGACACGATCGCCAATCTTGGCGCCTACATGTCGCTGTTTTCTTCCTCGGTGCCGACTTATCTCTATGCGACGCTGCTGTCGGGCCAGTATGACATTCCAGCCATCCATTGCAATGTCCGCACGGTGTACACCAATACGGTGCCCGTCGATGCCTATCGTGGAGCCGGGAGACCGGAGGCGACCTATCTTGTCGAGCGCACGGTCGAGACTGCGGCGCGCGAACTCGGCCTTTCGCCGGCTGAATTCCGCAGGATCAACTTCATCCGCTCCTTCCCGCACCAGACTCCGGTGATCATGAACTACGACACCGGCGACTACGAGGCTTCCCTGGAGGCCGCTATGGCTGCCGCCGACTGGAACGGCTTTGCCGCCCGCAAGGCACAGTCACAGGCGAAGGGCATGCTGCGTGGCATCGGCATGAGCTGCTACATCGAAGCTTGCGGCATTGCGCCCTCACAGGCGGTTGGCTCGCTTGGCGCCGGCGTCGGCCTGTGGGAGTCGGCCGAGGTGCGGGTCAATGCCGTGGGCACGATCGAAGTGATGACCGGCTCGCACAGCCATGGCCAGGGCCACGAAACCACGTTTGCCCAGCTTGTCTCCGAACGGCTGGGTATGCCGATAGCCAATGTCAACATCGTCCATGGCGATACTGACAAGGTGCAGATGGGCATGGGCACCTACGGTTCTCGTTCCGGTGCCGTCGGCATGTCGGCCATCGTCAAGGCGATCGACAAGGTCGAGATCAAGGCCAAGAAGATCGCCGCGCACCTGATGGAGGCCGACGAGGCCGACATCCGCATCGAAAACGGTGAACTGGTGGTGGCGGGCACCGACAAGAAGCTGCCGTGGTTCCAGGTGGCGCTTGCGGCTTACACTGCACACAACCTTCCGGCCGGCATGGAGCCGGGCCTCAAGGAAAGTGCCTTCTATGATCCTACCAACTTCACCTTCCCGGCTGGCTGCTATATCGCCGAAGTCGAAATAGATCCGGAGACGGGCAAGACGAAGATTGTCCAGTTCGTCGCCGCCGACGATTTCGGCAACATCATCAATCCGATGATTGTCGAGGGACAGGTGCATGGCGGTATCGCCCAGGGCATCGGTCAAGCTCTGCTCGAGAGTGTCAAATACGATGAAACCGGGCAGTTGTTGACGGCGAGCTACATGGATTATGCCATGCCGCGCGCCGACGACCTGCCGTCCTTCAATGTGTCGCACCAGAATACGCCTTGCCCGGGCAATCCGCTCGGTATCAAGGGCTGCGGCGAAGCCGGCGCCATCGGTTCGCCACCGGCATTGATCAATGCGATCACCGACGCACTCGGCAACAACAATCTCCAAATGCCCGCGACCCCTGAAAAGGTCTGGGCGCTGGCTAACGCCTGAAAACCGGAGGACTGACACATGTACAACACGACCTATCATCGCGCTTCTTCGGTTGCCGACGCGGTCAGCCAGCAGGCGGCCGCAGACGAAGGCAAATATGTCGCAGGAGGCATGACGCTGATCGCAACGATGAAGCAACGCCTCGCTGCTCCGAGCGATCTGATCGACCTTCGTCACATCCCGGAGCTCAAGGGCATCTCGGTCAACGGGCGCACCGTGCGGATTGGTGCCGCAACCACGCATTTCGAGGTTGCGACGTCTGCGGCCATCAGGGCCGTCTGCCCCGCACTCTGCGAACTGGCCGGCATGATTGGCGATCCGCATGTCCGTCATATGGGAACCATGGGCGGTTCGGTGGCCAACAACGACCCGGCGGCGGACTATCCTTCCGCCGTGCTGGCGCTCAATGCGAAGGTGATCACCAACAAGCGCACACTTGCCGCGGACGACTATTTCCAGGGTCTGTTCGAGACGGCGCTTGAAGACGGTGAGCTGATCACAGCTTTCGAATTCGAGGCGCCTGCGAAGGCCGGTTATGCGAAGTTCCCTAATCCGGCGTCTCGCTATGCGATGGCCGGCGTCTTCGTGGCCAAGGCCGGTGACGGCGCCGTTCGCGTTGCTGTGACGGGTGCGGGTTCGGATGGCGTCTTCCGCCATCAGGGGATGGAGCAGGCGCTTGCCGCCAACTGGTCGCCTGACGCGGCTGCCAGCCAGAAGGTGGATGCGGACGAGATGCTGGCCGATATCCATGGCTCCTCCGAGTATCGTGCCAATCTTGTGAAGGTGATGGCCAAGCGCGCGGTTGTTGCCGCCGGCTAATTGTCGGAGCCTGTCGAAAAAGGAAAGTCCGCGATCAGTTCATGTGATCGCGGACTTTGAACTTAAGTCTCAAGGGCGAGACCCGAATAAAATTAAAATTTTTAAGAAAAGTTTAGTGGTTTTTCCCTTAATTCGGGAATGTTGTTTTCATGTCATCGGATGAACGATGACCCTGTGCGCAGAACCATGGATGATCCGTTGGCGCCCGCATTGCCAGTTCAGGGATCATACGAATGAGTGCCGCAACGACCTCCTCCGACAAAGTGCCAGATATTGAAACCCGTTTGGAGTTCATGCAGCTCGGCGCGGCCAATCGCGAAAAGCTCCGCGCCCTTCGTCCTGTGATCGAGCGCGAACTGCCGAAAGCCCTGGACAAATTCTATCAGACCATTCGGAAAACCCCTGAGACCAACCGCTTCTTTTCTTCCGACCAGCACATGTCTGGAGCAAAGAATGCCCAGGTCGGCCATTGGGGCAACATCGCCAAAGGTGATTTCAACGAACAGTATGGCATCAATGTCCGCACCATTGGCAAGGTGCACGCCAGGATCGGACTGGAACCCCAGTGGTATATCGGCGGCTATGCAATTCTGCTCGACCACCTGATCAAGGCGGCACTGGAGGAATACTTCCCCAAGGCAGGGCTCTTCGCCAAGCGGACAGTGGACGCCGAGGAGCTGGGCCAAATGCTCGGAAGCCTCGCCAAGGCGGTGCTGCTCGACATGGATCTGGCGATCTCCGTCTACATCGACGAGAAGGAAGCGGCGATTCAGAAGACCCAGGATCGCATTCTCGAAGAAGCGACGGCGGTAACCGACGTTTTCGGTCGGGCCATCTCCGCTGTTGCCGACAAGCGGCTTGACCACCGGATCGACGAGCCGCTGCCCGATGCCTATTCCGGTATGCGCGATGCCTTCAACCAGGCGGTAGCGGAACTGGGCCAGACGATTTCCCGCATCGAAAGTTCGGCGTCCGGCGTCAGCCACGCCGCCGCTGAAATCCATGGATCCGCCGACAGCCTCGCTAAGCGCACCGAGCAGCAGGCCGCCTCCGTCGAGGAAACCGCGGCCGCTCTCGAACAGATCACTGCCACCGTCACCGATTCGACCAAGCGCGCGGAAGAGGCCAACAGCCTGGCTGCCCGGGCCCGCTCAGGGGCTGAACGCTCCGGCGAAGTGGTCAACAAGGCTGTGTCGGCCATGGGTGCTATCGAGAACTCCTCGCACGAGATTTCCAATATTATCGGCGTTATCGACGATATCGCCTTCCAGACCAATCTGCTCGCCCTGAATGCCGGCGTGGAAGCAGCGCGTGCGGGTGAAGCAGGCAAGGGTTTTGCCGTGGTTGCCCAGGAAGTGCGCGAACTTGCCCAGCGTTCCGCCAAGGCCGCCAAGGAGATCAAGAACTTGATCACCAATTCCGGCGAGCAGGTGAAGGCAGGCGTGTCGCTGGTGGCCGAGACCGGCGAGGCGCTCGGGACCATCGTTACCGAAGTGACCGAAATCAGCCAGCACATCAGCGCCATTTACCAGGCGGCGCGCGAGCAGACTTCGGCGCTGTCCGAGATCAATGTCGCTGTCAATGTCATGGACCAGGGCACCCAGCAGAATGCTGTGATGGTGCAGGAAACCAACACCGCAAGCGACAAGCTCGCCGAAGAGGCGGTGCAGATCAATCGGATGCTGGCTGAGTTCCAGACAGGCTTCGAAACGGTATCCGCAAAGCCGGCAGCAACGCGCCCGGTGGCCAGGGCTGCAGCTAAGGCGCCGACTGCTGCACGCAAGCCGGCGGCACCGGCCAGGAAAATACCGCTCGTCGCAGGCAACACAGCGCTTGCGCAGGACTCCTGGGAAGAATTCTGAGCCGGTGGCGGATCGAGCTGATTTCGCTTGATCGAGGTCAATGAAACGGATTTCTGGAACGTTCAGATGTAAGATGAGCGCGTTGCCACGTGGTGATGCGCCCTAACGCCGCGGAAATGCCGATTCCTGGTGCGCGGGGGTTGACGGTTGGAATGATTCCAAACAAAACAATCGTCGAATATCTGGAGAGAATGATGGAATTCGAAGCCTTTTTCAAAGATGCGCTGGATGGTCTACACCAGGAAGGCCGCTATCGCGTTTTTGCGGATCTCGAACGACAGGCCGGCAAGTTCCCCAAGGCTATCCGTTATACGGAGAACGGCCCGCAGGAAGTGACGGTCTGGTGCTCGAACGACTATCTCGGCATGGGCCAGCATCCCAAGGTGATCGCCGCGATGAAAGAGGCAATCGACAGCTGTGGTGCAGGCGCCGGCGGCACCCGCAACATTTCCGGCACGAATCACTATCACGTGCTGCTGGAGCGCGAGCTCGCCGATCTCCACGGCAAGGAAGCTGCGCTTCTGTTCAATTCCGGCTACATGTCCAACTGGACCACGCTTTCGACGCTCTGTTCGAAGATTCCGGGAATGATCGTGTTCTCGGACGCAGGCAACCACGCTTCGATGATCGAGGGCATTCGTCATGCAAAATGCGAACGCGTGATCTTCAAGCACAATGACCTGGCCGATCTCGAGGCGCGGCTTGCCGCTGCCGATCCTTCGGCGCTCAAGATGATCGCATTCGAGTCCGTCTATTCGATGGATGGCGATATCGCGCCCATCAAGGAGATCTGCGACCTCGCCGACAAGTACGGCGCGATGACCTATCTCGACGAAGTCCATGCGGTTGGCCTTTATGGCCCGCGCGGCGGTGGCATTGCCGAGCGCGATGGTCAGATGCACCGGCTGACGGTGATCGAAGGCACGCTGGGCAAGTCATTCGGTGTCATGGGCGGCTACATAACCGGCTCGACCGCGCTGTGCGATTTCGTTCGTTCTTTCGCATCCGGCTTTATCTTCACGACGTCGCTGCCGCCCGCACTGGCCGCAGGTGCTCTGGCGTCGATCCAGCATCTGAAGGTCAGCCAGATGGAGCGCGCACGGCATCAGGAGCGTGTTCGCAAGCTCAGAGCCGCGCTCGATACGCAGGGTATTCCGCATCTCAACAATCCGAGCCATATCGTACCGGTCATGGTCAAGGACGCCGCCAAGTGCAAGTGGCTCTCGGACCTGCTGCTCGACAATTACGGCATCTACGTCCAGCCGATCAACTATCCGACCGTGCCGAAGAAGACCGAACGCCTGCGCATTACACCGGCGCCCTATCACTCGGACGGTGATATCGAGCATCTTGTGAGTTCCCTGCACGCGCTTTGGGCGCGCTGCGCGCTTGCCCGCGCGGTTGCCTGACGAACCCTCGACGATAGCTTGCAAATCTGATGCGGATCATCGACAGATGGTCCGCATTTTTGATTCATGGATTTCCGGAGCAGGCAGATGGGGTTGGGGGAGAGGGTCGATCGCGTCATCGACGAGGCGGTACGGGCCGGGCGAATTACCGGAGCCGTGGTTCTCGTCTACAAAGATGGTGAACCCGTTGTCCGGCGCGCGGCCGGTTTTGCCGATCGGGAAGCGGCGATTCCAGTCGAATTCGACACGATCTTCCGGTTGGCTTCGGTCACCAAGCCGATCGTGGCTGCCGCGGCGCTGGCGATGGTGGAGCGCGGCAAGCTTGGATTGACCGACAAGGTTGCTGATCATCTTCCCTGGTTCACACCCAGAACCGCTGACGGCAAGCCGGCAGACATCACAATGCATCATCTGCTGACACATACGTCAGGGCTCGTCTACGATCCGGCGCTGGAACTGTTGCCGGCAGATCGCGCCATCTCATGCGGACTTTCAGACACCGATCTCGATTTTGAGGCCAATTTCAGCCGCCACAACGCCATACCCCTTGCGTTTGCGCCGGGCATGCGCTGGGCCTACTCGTTCGCAACGGATCTGCTGGGTGCTGTGATCGCCAAGGTGCATGGCGGAACGCTCGAGGATGCCGTAGTTGCCTATGTGGCCGGGCCACTGGGCATGATCGACAGCCGCTTTCATATTACCGATCCGGCCCGGCTCGCCGTCCCTTATGGTGACGCCAAGCCCCTGCCAGTGCGCATGTCCGACCCCTGGACCGCGACCGACGATGCCGGCTGGACGTTGGGGTTTTCGCCTTCGCGCATCTTCAATTCCAAGGCCTTTCAGTCGGGCGGCGCAGGTATGGCGGGGACAGCTGACGACATCATGCGGCTGCTGGAAGCGTTGCGGGCCGGCGGGGCGGGCGTGCTCAGGCCGGAAACCGTGCGAATGGGTTTTGCCAACCAGATCGGGGCGCTGGAGATGGACGATCCGGGCGTGAAGTTCGGTTATTTCGGCGCTGTGGTGGACGATCCCGCGCGCGCCATGACGCCCCAATCCAGGGGAACGATACGTTGGGGCGGCGTCTATGGCCTGAACTGGTTCATCGACCCGGAAGAGAAGCTTTCGGCTGTCAGCGTCACCAACAATGCGCTTGAAGGCTGCATGGGTGCTTTTCCCGACCAGATCGTCAACGCGGTCTACGGCGTTTGAGATCCTCAGGCAGCAGCAGCGTTTCTGTCGATGATGTCAGCAGCACGATGGCGGGCTTCAGCATCGGCCTCAAAGACCGAGTCCATGGATGAGGCCATGCCGAAACCGACCATGTCTTCCATGACCTGCTCGGCAATGTCGGCCATGCTGAGAAAGCCGATCCGGCCGTCGACGAATGCCTGGAACGCAGTTTCTTCAGCGGCGTTCATGATCCCGCCCTGCAGGCCACCGCGTTCGAGCGCCGTGCGGGCCAGCCTCAGCGCCGGAAAACGCGCCTCGTCGGGTGCTTCGAAATCGAGCCGGGCGAGCTTGGCGAAATCCAGGCGTTCGACATTCAGCCGGGTGCGCGATGGATAGGTCAACGCATAGCCGATAGCGGTGCGCATGTCCGGCGCGCCGAGCTGGGCGATGATCGAGCCGTCCGTGTAGCCAACCATCGAATGAATGATGGACTGGGGATGGACGATCACCTCGATCTGATCCGGCCGCACATCGAAGAGATGTTTGGCCTCGATCATTTCCAGCGCCTTGTTGAACATGGTGGCGCTGCCGATCGAGATTTTCAGCCCCATCGACCAGTTGGGATGGGCACGAGCGAGATCGGCGGTGACGCCGGCCATTTCCGAACGCTGCCATGTCCGGAACGGTCCGCCGGATGCGGTGAGAATGATCCGCTCAACGGCATGGCGCTGCTTTTCATCCAGCGATTGGAAAATGGCGCTGTGTTCACTGTCGACCGGGATAAGCCGTCCGCCGCCGGCCTTGACGGCCTGCACGAACAGGTCGCCAGCTGATACCAGGCATTCCTTGTTGGCGAGCGCGATATCGGCGCCGCGGCGTGCGGCGGCAAGAGTCGGTGCCAGGCCGGCCGTGCCGACGATCGCAGCCATGACACAATCCGACGGCATCTCCGCTGCCTCGATCAGGCCAGCCCTGCCTGCGGCGACGGCAATGCCGGTGCCGCTGACGGCATTCTTCAAATCCTGGTAGCGGTTGTCGTCTGCCGTGACCACCAGGCGGGCTCCGGAAACGCGGGCTTGCTCCGCCAGGAGCGCAATGTTGCCGTTGCCGGTCAACGCAGCGACTTCGATCTTCTCTTCGCCGTCCAATTGGCCGATCACGTCAAGCGTGCTGCAGCCGATTGAGCCGGTCGAGCCGAGAATGGTTATCGTTCGCGCGCGCATGATCCCGGGTCCGTTTCATCTGCAAATTCTGGGCATTCTCTACATAAGCTTGCGGAACGCGGCAAGGCGGGCTAGCTCAAAACAACATTACGCCTGTTTTGGACGAATTGATGCCTGTTACGAACATGATTGCCTTCATCGGCGGCACCGGCCTGCTGCTGATCCTGCCTGGCCCGACCAACGCGCTGTTGATGACGGCTGGCGCCGAGCGAGGTTTCCGCAAGGCGTTGCCGCTTGTTGTAGTCGAACTTATGGCCTACGCGATAGCGATCTCGCCGCTCCTCGCCTTCAATGAACTGTTGGGGGCATGGCGCGCGCAGGGCGGCATGGTTCTCAAATCGGTGGCGCTGGTGCTTGTTCTCGTGCTGGCATGGCGTCTATGGAGAAGTCGACCCGGCGCCGGCAATGGTCCTCTGGTCAGCGGACCGCAAATATTCTGGATCACGCTCTTCAATCCCAAAAGCCTGATCTTCGCATTCGCGATTTTTCCGCCGGTTACGGGGGCAACCGATCTGCTGGGCAAGATTTTTATTTTCGCAGGACTGGCAATCCTCGCGGCGATGGCCTGGATCGGGATGGGTATGGTGCTCGCTTCGAAGAGGCAGGGCAACATACCGCAGGCCTGGCTCGGTCGCATGGCTGCGACCGTGCTCTGTGCATTTGCAATTTATCTCGGGATCTCGGTGGTCGCCGAGGCCGGTGCGATGTTTCTGTAGAACGGCTGCGATTCTTGTTGCTGCTTAGCCACCGAGCGACATCAGCGGCTTGTAGAGCTCCGGCCGGCGGTCGCGAAACAAACCCCAAGCGCGACGCTGTTTTTCGATGGCATCGAGGTCGAAAGTTGCAGTGAGTACCGCTTCCGTTTCACGATCTGCCTCAGCGACTTTCACTCCGGTTTGACCGCTGATGAAGGACGAGCCGTAGAAGGTGATTTCCGTGCCCTGGCGTCCCGGCTCGGTGCCGATCCTGTTGGAAGCGACCACGGGCATCAGGTTGGCGCCGGCATGACCCTGCATGACCCGTTGCCAATGGCCGGCAGAATCGATCCCCGCGTCCTGCGGCTCGGAGCCGATTGCGGTTGGATAGAGGAGGATTTCGGCGCCCTGCAGCGCCATGGCGCGGGCGGCCTCGGGAAACCACTGATCCCAGCAGATGCCGACACCGATGGCAGCATGCCGGGTGTGCCAGACCCTGAACCCGGTATCGCCCGGCGAAAAATAGAATTTTTCAGTGTAGCCGGGACCGTCGGGAATATGGCTCTTGCGGTAGTTGCCGAGTATGGCGCCGTCCGCATCGACAATTGCGATGCTGTTGAAATAGGCTTTGCCGGATTTTTCGAAATAGCTCACCGGCAACACGACATTCAGTTTGGCGGCGAGCCGCGCAAACCGTTCGACGATGGGGTTGGCGTCCAGCGGGAAGGCGAGATCGAAGAATTCGGCGATCTGGTCCTGACAGAAATAGGGTGTGGCAAACAGTTCCTGAATGAGGATTATCTGCGCGCCGTCATCAGCCGCCCGACGAACCAGTCGTTCGGCCTTGGCGAGATTGTCTTCGATGTCCCAACTGCAGGCCATCTGCGTGGCGGCGACGGTGATTGTGCGCATGGTCATTGTTTCCGATTTCGACGGCGGCACTTTATGGCCGCTCGTCGATGGAGATCAACCGGGAGAATGCGCAGGCGTCAGGAAAACAGTCCGCAGACCCAGTAGACGAGAGCGGAGATTGCCGCGGCGGCCGGAAGCGTGATGAACCAGGCGATGACGATGTTGCCGGCCAGGCCCCAGCGGACGGCGGAGACGCGCCGCGCCGCACCTACGCCGATGATGGCGCCGGTGATCGTGTGGGTGGTCGAGACCGGGATTCCGAGCCACGTGGCGGCGAACAACGTGATCGCTCCGCCCGTCTCGGCGCAAAAGCCCTGCATCGGGTTGAGACGGGTGATCTTCGAGCCCATAGTGTGGACGATCCGCCAGCCGCCGAACAGAGTGCCAAGCGCGATCGCCGTCTGGCAGGTTATCACCACCCAGAACGGCACATGGAATGTCGGCCCAAGGTAACCTTGCGAGTAGAGCAACACGGCAATGATGCCCATAGTCTTCTGCGCGTCGTTGCCGCCATGGCCGAGCGAATAGAGCGAGGCCGAGACGAATTGCAGCCCGCGAAACGAACGGTCGACCGCAAATGGCGTCTGGCGCAAGCAGATCCATGACACGATGAGAACGAGCATCAGGGCGAGGAAGAAGCCGATCATCGGCGACAGGAAAATTGCCCCGACGGTCTTGAGAAGGCCCGAGAGCACGATGGCGCTACCGCCGGTCTTGGCAAGGCCGGCTCCGACCAGGCCACCAATGAGCGCATGCGACGAACTCGATGGAATGCCGAAGATCCAGGTGACGATGTTCCAGACGATAGCGCCCATCAGTGCGGCAAAGATGACCTGCGGGCTGACGATGGCGGGATCGATGATGCCGGTGCCGAGCGTCTCGGCCACGTGCAGTCCGAAGAACATGAACGCGATGAAATTGAAGAATGCGGCCCATAGGACTGCATATTGCGGGCGCAGCACCCGCGTCGAAACGATCGTTGCAATCGAATTGGCCGCGTCATGCAGGCCGTTCAGGAAGTCGAAGAACAGCGCCACGCCGATCAGGGCGATCAGCAGCGGCAGGGCAAGGGTTGCGTCCATCAGACGTTCTCGATCACGATGCCGCTGATTTCGTTGGCGACGTCCTCGAAGCGGTCGACAACCTTCTCAAGCTCACCATAGATTTCGCTGCCGATGATGTAGGCCATCGGGTTGGACGCACCGTGGCGCCGGTAGAGGTCCTTCAGTCCCTCTTCATGCAGTTCATCTGAGCGGCCTTCGACGCGGGTCACTTCTTCGGCGATTTCGCTCAATCGGTGGGCATTGACGCCGATCCGGTCGAGAAGCGGAATGGCTTCGGCCACGAGTTTTGCGGCCTCGGCAATGCGTTCGCCCATTTCCCGCATGCCGGGATCGAAGCTCTTCTGTTCGAACAGGCGAATGGTCTTGACGGTCTTGTGCATCATGTCGATCGCATCATCCATGGACTGGATGAGATCCTTGATGTCACCACGGTCGAATGGCGTGATAAAGCTGCGCCGCACGGCCAGCAGCACTTCGCGCGTGATGTCGTCGGCCTTGTCTTCCAGCTCAACGATCCTCTGGCAATGTGCCTCGGCGTCGCCTTCCCCGGCCAGCAGGGACCGCATGGCATCGGCTGCACCGACAACGGTGCGCGAGTGCTGTTCGAACAGATCGAAAAAACGATCCTCGCGCGGCAGAAGTCTGCGAAACCAACCCAGCATCTAACGTCTCTTTCCTTTGCTTGTCACAAAAGCGTCATAGAGGAGTGCGTTTGCGCGCGAAAGGGCGAGATTGCACGAAGTCAACAGAGTTTTCGCAGTTTCTTTGCGTGAATCGACTGTTTTGCAGGGCCGAGCCAGAATACCGCGACCCTGGCATCCCTCAGATGCCCCTTGCATCCTGCATGAGCTCTTCCGGGTGCGGAGATGTGGATAGGCTGCTGGCGACCGTCGCAAGCAGGTCCGTCTGCGATATCAGCCCTTGCAACCGTTTTTCTTGGTCGACGATTATCACCGCATGGGTTTGTCCGCTGGTCAGCTTCGGTATCAGGCTGATGGCGGGATCGTTGGGGTGCGCTGTGACCGCCGGCGAGACCGGCAGGCGGGAATCGGCCGCCTGGGCAAGTTCGCGCAGGCCCACTGTGCCGATGAGCAAGCCATCTTCGGCGACGACAGGCAAGGTTCGGATGTCATGATCGAGCAGAAGTGCCTGTGCCGCTTCGGTCGTTCCGTCCGGACCGATATGGATCACGTCGCGAGACATGATATCGCCGCAGAGAAGTTCTCCATGCTTTCTTGAAAGGGTCTGCAGTTCGACCTGCCGCAACAGGCGGTCGAGATCGGATCGCTCGATATCGAGTGTCTCGTTGAACGAGGCGATGGCGGCGTCGATATCGGCATCGGTGAAGCCGGCGCGCATGGCCGGCGGAAGATCGTTGGTCTTGTGCGTGTTGACGGGTGCCGGAAGCGCGCGGTGCGGATAGTTCCTGCGGCTGAGACGGTGAAACGCCACTCCCAGGCAAACGAGAATCACCGAGTTGACCGCGACTGGCACCAGCGGAAACAGGAAACCGGCGGATGCGACAGCCGGACCACCGATTACAGCCGTCAGCGCCGCAGCGCCTCCCGGCGGATGCAATGACCGGGTTAGGGACATGACGGCGATCGCGAGCGCCACCGCCAGACCGACGGCAAGCATCGGATCGTGAACGAAACGTACGACCGCGACGCCGACCAGTGCCGAGATCGTGTTGCCGCCGATGATCGGCCAGGGTTGCGCAAGCGGGCTCGCCGGGACCGCAAACAGAAGTACGGCGGAAGCGCCTATGGGGGCGACGATCAGCGGCAGTTCCGGATGATTTCCAAAGACATAGGCGCATACCAGTCCGGTCACGAAAATGCCGATCAGAGCGCCCAGGCAGCCGATGAGCCGTTCCTTCAGCGTGGCTCCCGGAAGAATGGGTACAAAGAGGCGAAATTTGGCCGACAAGGTCGACTTTTCATCAGTATTCGACGCATTCGTCATCGCAGATCCGCAAAAATGAGCGCAAATTGTTCAAGTGCTCCCTTATCTGCATATTTTTTCGGCGTAACAAGATGAAAATCGGCCGGCGAGGGAGATTTGCGAGATCGTTCGCCCTGCCGTCCCAATGGAACCAGTTTGGTCCTGCGCGCGGAAGGGCAAGAGGCCGGCAAGCACGGAGGAACGTCATATGCACCGGGATGATGCCGAAGAAACCGAAATCGAATGCGCCTCGCCGCCATGCCTGATCAGCGAGGTGGACCCCGCTTATATGGGCCTCGAAGACCCGCAGGCACCGCAACGAATCTATGCCTGGCGCAAGATCCAACGCGAAAGCATGATCGCCGCCCGGCTGTCGTTGCGGGCGGAAGTCCGCACCCATCATGCGTCTCTGATTGCATCCGGCCTGGACCAGGCCATCGGAGAAATCGAAGGCAAGTCAATCAGCCTCTACTGGCCGTTCCGCGGCGAGCCGGACCTGCGTCCATGGATGGAAAGCGTCACCGAGAGGGGCGGCACATGCCTGCTGCCCATCGTCATTGAAAAGCGGCAGCCGCTGATATTCAAATCCTGGAAAAAGGGCGAGCCGCTCGGCCGGGGGGTCTGGAACATTCCCATTCCGGAAAGCGGTCCTGAAATGGTGCCTGATGTCGTGATCGCGCCGCTGGTGGGCTTCGATGCCGGATGCTACAGGCTTGGCTACGGCGGCGGCTTTTTCGATCGAACGCTGGCGGCGCTTCCGAACCGCCCGCTTGTCATCGGCGTCGGCTACGTCCAGCAGCGAATGCCGACCATCCACCCTCTGGCCCATGACATACCGATGGATATCATCGTCACTGAGCAGGCAACGGTCCGGCGCGGGATTGGTTAAGCCACCGGTCCCAAATCTGTAATTACCCAACCATCACGAAAAAATCGATCACCACCGCCAGGATGACGCCGGTGGCGGTCAGAGCGATGCCGGTCAGAAACAGCTTGTTGCCCCTCTCGAAATTGCGTTTCTTGACGGAATCGTGCCGCAGCATGATGCCGATCGAAGCAATCTGGGTCACAATCCCCGACGCCAGCAGTATCAACGTCGGAAGATCCCCAAAATTCCACGGAACCGGATTGCTTGCCCACTGGTTGAGAAACCCCAGCGAAAACGACAGGACGATACCAGCCACCGTCAGGTTTCCGTTGCGAAACAGCAGTTCGACGATCGGCTCTTCGTTTTTGTTCTGGTCGGTCACGTCAAATCCCCTCAGCTCGTCCGGTTCCGACAGTCATTTAGGACAACCCGTCTGGTGCACGCAACTCGCATCGCAGGCAAACGATCGCAGGATGGGACCGCGGCCAATCGGGCCTATAGCGCGAAGTCGCGCGCGCTCAACTGGCCGATGTCGATCCCGCGGACTGTCAGGACGTCTTCCTCTGCGAAGGTGAAGACCACATCCTTGCCAATCTGCTCGGCATGGGCGAGGGCTTCCGGCGCTCCCGAAAAGCCGAATGCGCGCAGCGATATCGTATCCATGCCGTCCCGGAAGTCAGCGATAGTATCCGAGCCGTAACCGATTTCAAAATTGAAGACGTCCGCGCCCTTGCCGCCGAACAGTTTGTCGTTGCCGGCGCCGCCGTCGAGAGTGTCGGCGTCTCTGCCTCCATATAGCATGTCGTCACCGGCGCCGCCGGAGAGCCTGTCGCAGTCACGCCCGCCTCGCAGCTCATCATTGTCGGCCTCTCCGAAAAGCCGATCCCGGCCATAACCGCCGAGCAGGTGGTCGGATCCTTCATTGCCGAAGAGTTGATCGTTGCCGGCTCTGCCCGCCAGCATATTGCTTGCGATGTTTCCGGCCATCGTGTCATCGCCGAAGCCACCGATCGCATTTTCGATCAAAGAACGCGCATCGCCTTCATATTGCAGGGCATTGTAGATATTGCCGCTGGCTGAATGACCTCTGCCCAACGCGGCAAGTTGTCTGTCGTTGAAGGTCGAGGACTGCCCCGGAGCAAGATTGATGTCCAGGTCAGTCGTATAGCTTCCGAGATCATAGGTATCGACGCCGCCGCCATCCCAGATGGTCGCGAAGATTGCGGTGCCGCCGGCGTTTATCGCCAGCTTGCCGTTCACGAACGTGTCGCCGGACGCCTGGCTCCACGTGTATCTGGTGTCGCCTGCATTGGTTGTGAAATCGGCGCCATATATGTGCTGAAGGGCCGCGATATCGCCCATCATGTAAGTCTGCGGTGCGCTCCATTGGGAATAGGTGTAGCCATCCGTGCTGCTGCCCTCGTAGCTGCGATAGGTCATCACGGTATATTCCAGGGCATCGTACTCGCTAGGCAGGGCGTCAAATCCGTTGACCGCGTCATTGCCGTGCTTGAGACCCAGCGCATGGCCGATTTCGTGCAGGATTGTGTGCCACGCATAGTTGCCTGCCTGGGCAGACGTGTAGTCGAACTGTTGGCCGAACCACATGTCGCCGGCCTGGTCGATGCCGTCGGGCATGTAGGTATAGGAGGTGCTCGGAGCGCTCGACTGGGCAATGCGCAGATTTGCGCTCTCGGATGCGCCCAGCGAGATTTCCACATTCGTGAAGCCCTCGACGGAAAAGCCGTCGTCGCCATCTGTTCCGGCATCCTGTTCGATGGCGAACAGTGTCGCGACGACCTGTAGCGACGAGGCCTGGGCGAACGCTGCCTGGGCTTCCTTTTGATAGCTGTAGGCCATGGGGTTGTCTGGAAAGGCGTAGGTGATCACCGGTCCGCTCCACGCGGTGCCATACAGCAGACCGTCAATGAGCGCATCGCCGGTTGCGGAAACATTGATTGGGGTCGATCCATTCCCTGCCATTTTCAGATCCCTGCCTTGAAGCTTTTTGCTTTATTTGCAGGGACCGTAGAGCCTCAAAACTTATTATATACTTAAACGTGTGCCATATCTGGAATGTATACTTAAGGATGTGCTACGGATATCACTGGATTTGTATCGATCCTTTCAACAAAATATTAGGGTAACCAATTGGTGTCGCGGTCTGGTTCGGCCAATGAAAATGGCCGGCAACGCGAGCGTTGCCGGCCATTAGTTTGTTTGAACGTGTTGTCACCCCGTCGGGGATCCCCGACATTGAGTCATGAACCCTGGTTCCAACGGCGGCAGTCCCGGGACCGCCGCCGCTATAGGCCTCAGAAGAGGAAATCGCTTTCCTTGAGGTCATCAAGCGCCATGTGCTTGATCACCATTGTGGCGCCGTTGTCGGCCGTGATGACGACATTGTCGCCGCGTTCTTCGACATGGTGCTTCATCAGGTCCCTGAAGCTGTCGATGCCTACGGCACGACCCAGGTCGATGACGTCGCCCTCTTCCGGATGGAAGTCCTTGACGACATCGCGGCCGGCAAACTTGCTGAACACGAAGGTGTCAGCGCCATCGCCGCCGATCAGACGGTCATTGCCGCGGCCGCCAGAGAGCCGGTCATCGCCATCCATGCCCTTCAGGACGTCGTTGCTTGCCCGGCCGTTGATGCGGTTGTCGAAGGCATCGCCTATCAGCCTGTCCTTGGCAGGCGTGCCCTTGGGGTTTTCGAGCACATCGTTGATATCGATGTCGAAGGTCTGCTGGTAAACAGTCCCCCCAGCATCGGTTGCTTCAACTTCGATGGTGTAGAGCGCACCGGTTTCGAAGTCGAGCTTGGCGCCCTCGGCGACGACCAGCTTGCCGTCGACGATCGCAAAGGCGGTGTCCTGGCTGTCGGTCAGGGTGTAGGTGATGGCGCCAACGGCAGCACCCGGCACGGCGAGGTCGCCGACGACCGTTCCTGCAGCCGAGTTTTCATCGACATTGGCCTCCGACAGCGTGATGTCGCCGATGCCGCCGCCGGCGGCGGTGATCGTCACGGCAAAGGTGTCCGTCACGGTCCCGCCCCTGCCGTCTGCCGCCGTCAGCACGACATTGAGCGTGCCGATGTCAGCATGTGCAGGCGTAGCGGTGAATTCACGCGTGGCCGGGTTGAATATGAGCCAGGCCGGCAAGGCCACGCCATCTTCCAGCGTCGCCGAGTAGCTGAGCGCATCGCCATCCGGGTCCGTGAACGCGCCGGCCGGTACGCCGAACGTGAAGGCGCCACCCTCGCTCCCGGACTGGTCGGCCAGAGGTGTGGCCAGTGTCGGGGCGCGGTTGGTCGGACCGGGATCGACCGGTGGGATCGGTTCGTTGGCGCCGTGGATCGTGAACTCGACAGTTTCCTCGGTGCCGTCCGCGGTTGTGATAGTGAAGGTCTCAGTCTTGGTTTGACCTGTGCCGAGATACTGAACGGCGCTGTTGGCGACTGTGTAGGTGTAGGTGTAACCACCACCTTCGACCGGCGTCAGGACAAGCGTACCAAGGGCACCTGCCGGAGCAGTGACCGTCGCGGTGTCGGCGCCGTCCACGTCATCGACAGAGATCGAGCCCG
>NZ_JAEQNC010000015.1:102260-140771 GCF_016722925.1 Phytoamicus setariae
GTCGCGGTGTCGGCGCCGTCCACGTCATCGACAGAGATCGAGCCCGTGGCGACCAGGTTGCCGGCGGTGACATCGCTGTCTTCGGTCACCGAGGTGTCCGAACCTTCCAACACCTCGATCTTCGCAGGATCGTTGACCTCTGATACAGCGATTGTTGCCGTATCTGAGCCACTGGAGAATGCCGATGTGGTACCGTTGGTGGTCGTGTCGGCAAGCGTGCCATGCACACCGCTGGTCTGGTCCCAGGCATGATAGGTGAACGAAGCATCCGTTCCATTCTCACCGTTCGGCACAAAGCGGATGCTGTCGGCGGCACCCAGCAACAGTGCCCCTGTGCCGCTTACCGATCCGACATTTACCCAGTCGGCGCTGCCGGCCAGCTGGTACTGCCATGTTCCGTTGCCGCTGGTGAGGCCGGTGATGGCGATGCCTTCGACCGCGCCGGTATCGACATCGGCGACACTGTCCCCAAGCACACTGGCAATCGTCTGACCGGCATTGTCGACAGCATCTTCATTGATCGATGTGAGGTGTGGAGAGGATAGCGTCAGAACCGGTGCGTCGTTGGCAGCAGCAACATGTAAAGTCGCCGTATTAGGGGACTGATCCGTTCCTCCGTCAAAACCGAACCATTTCGAATAGACTTGAAAATCGAAAGAAACGTCTCCGTTCGCATTGGCGACCGGTGTCCAGACGAGATTGGGGATATCGCTGGCGGCAATTTTATCGCCCGATTCAACGGCTGTCCCGTTAAGCGTCAGTGTGCCGGACGCCGGCAGCGTGGTAATCTTGACGCCACCAAACGTGTCCCCGAACCAGGAATCTGCATCGCTCCAACCAAAATCGCTTGACGTGAATGTATAAGCCCCATCTTCATTGATGGTTTTCTCAAAATCTGTTCCTGTCGGATTAGCCATAAAACTCTCCCTGAGTACACGTTACACAACGGAAGACGCAGAGCTGCGGCGTCGGCAAAGCTTCGCCGACGAAGTAAAATGCTCGACTTCGCGTAGACCGTAATTAATAAAAGGTAGAAACGCCCCTCTCGGACGATCCCTTCGACGGAAGCCTTGCACCACAAGTTTGATAAAGTAAAGAAATTGTTAAAGTCTATTCATTGTCACGTATATGCACCTGAATTGCTTCAGGCATCATTTTTGTTGCTAAAATACGTAAAATATACGGAATAGTACTTTATATTAGCTAAAAATTACGATTTAGCTGCAGTTAACCAAGTGTGAAGATTTGGTAGTTACCTGATTAAATTGCAACCACATTTGGAACTATCCCTGCTTCGAATGCGCCAATAGAATACAATTCTGAGTATTTGAAAGAAATTTGGTGGATATATTCTTGTCGCGACGAGTTTAAAGCTGGCTTTGTTCTGGAAAGTATCGCGGCATAGGATATATTTTCACGCGCTGATATTTGCTACGAACCGATGGCAAAAGCCAGAATAGATTGAGAGACCGCAGGTATCTCGTCTAACCTCGACTTTGTTTCCCTCCGGAGGTTGGTCGCGCGCGAGATCGGGGTCAACCTTCGGAATACGCCAGGCGTCGCAACCGCCAGCGGCCTTCGGTGCGACGCAGGAACGCGAACCTATCGTCCGTAGAATTCGAGCGCCAGCGGAGAAGATGATCTGAGGGGCAAAACGCTTGGCCAATCGGATTGATTGCAGGGCATGTTGCGTGGATAGTGTTTGCAGCCGCATCTTCCTCTGGCATCAAGGCAAGCACATGAATGCCTATCCAGCATGCCCCGGTAGCAAGTTCGTGAGATCGACCAGGCCAAAGCGCGCTGTTGTCGGCAAGGCGTGGACCGATCGGACGGGGCTCGCTCCGCGGTGCCGGTGCTTCCCTGCAGCCATGTGTCGATGTGGCCGCGACCTTTCACCCACTGGAAACGGAGTGCGCCTCATGAAACGACCTCAGGCATATTCGCAGACCACGCCGGATTTTGCGCGGGCAGCAATCAGGATTGTTGCGGGCGCATTTGTCAGCGTCCTGATTTTTGGCGTTTCAATGGGTGGGAGAGGGTTGGCTGCGGCGAACATCGACGATTTTCCATTGGCCATTCAGTGCGAATACAAGGACATCGTTCATGTGTATTACCTAAGTCGCCTCAGGCCGGACGGCACGGCAACCTACATCACGCCGGATCGGCTTGGAGGGACCATCTCCATCGATGGCGTTGCCAATGCCATGGGCGGAACGGGTGAGGGATCCTGCCTGGGCAAGACGCTAAAACAGCTGCGAGAATCGGGTCAGACGCTGGAAATCCATCGTTGACTTCGTTTCAAGGCAGCACGCGACAGGTCGCAAGCAGACCTTTTGGCAGGCGCTTCGCCCTTGGGCGCGCCGGATCACCCCGGCGCCGATGCTCAAACCAGGCAATCGCGCGGTGGGGCATCCCGGGCGCTCCCCGTGTTGCCGGTCATCGCTTGGCCTTGGCGGCAACCGCGTCGGGTTTGACCAACTTCAGTCCCCGCGCTTTCTCGTAGCCGTGGATCTCCTTCACATCCAGCTTGCGCATGAAGTCGATCGTCTCCTGCGTCAGCACCTGCCCGGGCACCATGATCGGGAAGCCCGGAGGATAGGGAATGACGAAATTGGCTGAGACCATCTCCGGCCCGTCCCGCAGGCGCCGGTCGCACTCGGCGCCGTTAAGCGGAACGTATTCGCACACCGAGGCGTCATATGCGTGGAAGAATGCGGTACGGATGTCGCCTTCGGGCGTCATGCGCCCTGCGTCGCCGCGGTAGATTTCGTGGAAATGGCTGAAGTTGGGAAGGTCGGGCACATCGGTCATCAGCGACTTTACCCGTGCTGCGAATGCCGCACGCTCTTCCTCCCCGCCATCGGCCAGGCGCTTCTCGATGCCATGGCATATCTCGACCAAGACTCGGATCAGATGCGCGACATCGCTGCGCGTATTGTTGATATTCGACTGCAGCAACACGCTGTTGCGCGACGTCTTGTTTAGCTGGATATCGTACTCATTGGCCAGCAGCCCCTTGAATTGCGTGCCGTCGAAACCGGCGGTTCCGCAGACCAGCGTCATGCGCGTGGGATCAAGGTAGAATTCGTCTTCCTGCATTGCCTTGAGTGCTGTGGTCCAGGTCGAGCCAGGCGCCAGATAGTCCTTGAAGCCAGACTGCCGATACTCGGCGGGTATCATCTCATCGGCACCAAGCACGCGGAAGTATTTGGAGATCGTCTCATGCTCGTTGACCGCATGACGGATCTTGAGTGCGATCTCGATCGCATTCATCACCAGCCCATAGCCATCGAGTTCCATCTGCCGTCGCGCAACGTCGAGGCTGGCAATCAGCTGCTGGTTCGGGCTGGTCGAGGCGTGCGTGAAGACGGCCTCGTGGAACTGCGCCTCGACCGTGTGAAAGTCCACGTCCTTGACGAGCAACATCGAACCCTGCCGGATCGCCGACATCGACTTGTGTGTCGAGTTGGTCTGGTAGACGCGAAGGCGCACCGCACGCGGGTCGGGGATCAGCCGAGCGGCAAGCAGCGCGTCGTCCGAAGGATCGTCGCCGAGGTCCGCGCGTTGCTTCTCATAGGCCTTGACCGACCTGGGATCCCGCAGCCATTCCTCCAAATCGGCTGCGGCGCCCATGGCCGTGCGCGGGCGCAGGAATGGCGAGAACCGGGCAAATCCGGACCACGCCTCGTCCCACAGGAAGATGAGGTCCGGCTTGATGGCGAGGCATTCCTCCATGACGCGCCTGACATTGTACATGTGCCCGTCGAAGGTGCAGTTGGTCAGGTCCAGCAGCCTCAGCCGGCCGAGCCGCCCTTCCGCCCTCAGTGCCAGCAGCGCGCGCTTGATGGTGGCGAGCGGCACGGCGCCGTACATCGAATACTCCGTCATCGGGAACGCTTCGACGTAATAGGGCTGCGCGCCCGTCAGCACCATGCCGTAGTGGTGCGACTTGTGGCAGTTGCGATCGACGACCGCGATGTCGCCGGGCGCCAGCAGCGCCTGCACAGCCATCTTGTTGGACGTGGATGTGCCGTTCGTCACGAAAAAGACGTGGTCGGCGCCGAAGGCGCGTGCGGCCATTTCCTGCGAACGCTTGATGTTGCCTGTAGGCTCCAGCAGGCTGTCGAGGCCACCCGTCGTCGCACTGCTTTCCGCCAGGAAGAGGTTAAGGCCGTAGAATTCGCCCATGTCGCGGATCCAGTCCGACTTGAAGACCGACTTGCCGCGGGCAATGGGCAGGGCATGAAATGTGCCGATCGGCCGCCGCGCATATTTCTTCAGATTGTCGAAGAATGGCGTTTCGTAGCGCGCCTGGACGCCTTCAAGGATGGCGAGGTGCATCTCGAGCGGTTCCTCAACCGCGTAGAAGACGCGCCGCACCGCGTCCGCTGCCGGGTCGCCGGCAATATCCTCCACCTGATGGTCGGAGAGCAGGTAGACGTCGAGTTCCGGCCGGATCCGCTTCAAGGCGCGTGCAAGGCGAAGCGCCGACATGTCGGGTCCCTCGGATTCCCCAAGCGGGTCAAGCACGGAGCGCAGCACTGGCGCTTCATGGCGCGAGCGGTAGGGAAAGCCTTCGGCAAGCACTACGGAAACGATATCGGGGTTCATTGCCGTGGCGCATATCGCGTCCTCGAAGGATCCCACCAAGATGGGTTCGTAGATGAAGGAATCCTCAGCCCGGCGTAGCCTTCGGATCTCCGCAGCGAACGCGGCCCAACGTGCGGCAGGCTGGCTGTTGACGAACAGAACTTCAAAATAGGGGCGGCGGCCACCCGGTTCACCGGTTCCGGGGGGCAATATATCGGGCACTTCGGTCGCCGGCATCTCTTCATGGACGTCCCACTCGTTCGGGCGTCCGCGATAGGCATGGGTGAGCAGCCCATTGGAAATGCGCCGCGCGAGTTTTGCCGCTCCGCCCGCATCGTTGGTGGCAATGCGTTCCGCCAGCGCCGAGAGCAATCGGCCACCCGGATAGGCGTGGTACTCCTCTGCCGGCTCCACCGCAGCGATCGCCGCCTCAAGTGCCGCCCTCTCGCCGCGCTTGTTCGCCCAGGCATCGGCCAGCGTTGTGATCTCGCGCCAATTATCGGCACGTGCCGAGTGTATGAGCAGAAACTGATCGATACGTGTGGTCTTGTTTGGCATCGTGTCCTCCCAAACTGGCTGTTAATAGGCTCACTCCACGACTATCGGTTGTGGGGGTTGGTCGCGGATTTAATGTCGTTCGCAAGATGGTTCAGATGCACTAGGAATGCTGGACCCAGCATTTAGCGTTCTTCAGCTCCAAAGGACGATCCAATGGCTTCGACCGGAGCGCTCGGTAATCATCGTCACATGGATCATTGCCCAAAGTCAGCAGAGTGTTCCAGGCGGCATCAGCAGCAGTATATCCAAGCCTCGGGATCCGGCTTTTGCGCGATCGTTGATCATTCCAACAACGCGCTGGTTGTATATGCGTCCCAGCAGCATCCCAGCTATATGAGGGAAGCGTAACATATAATTCTCGGAACATACAACGGGTTTAAACGGTACGGTTGTTGCGAGAAATACCAAGCAAGCAGCGCGGTCTTGGGTCAGCGAGCACAACCATCAGCCACCTTTTCGAAGCCTATGCCGGATCCACGGGTGCCGGAAACCCAGCGAATGCGAGTTGCAGCATGGATCTCGATCGGATGCAATTCAAAGCCAGCCGCCGGTGAAACCTGCACGGCGCAATCCGGTGACGATGGGCCGGCATTGCTTCATGATGTCCCACAGCAGGCCCGTTCGATGGTTTTCAATCATCAGCACGACCGGTGCCTGGTCGATGCCGAAGTGATAGGGGCTTACCCACCATCCAGTCGGGCTGTCTTCCACCGCGTATGTCTGGTTGAATGATGGTTTGAAGCCATAAAGCCGTGTCATGCCGAGATCCATGCGCGCGAAAGTCCGGACCGTGGGTACAACAATCTCCGGTGCGAAGGGCAGTGAGCCGATGACGACCCACGGGCAGACCGTCCCATCGTCCGGTCCAAAGGGAGCGCCCCGGGCAACGTAATCGAAAAACTGCTGCTCCATGCCATTGATGTTGCGTTTGACGGAACCCGGACCATCGCATGCTGTGAATCCCCAGCAATACTCTCCGTAGCCCGCATAGCCCATCGGATTGCGAATCGCGTATTCCTGCTGCACATAGGTCGCGTGCCTGCTGTTCTCGAAATAATCGCTGTCGTGCTGCCGCATGAAGGCGTCGCGAATGCCGCGAAAATCGAGCCACATATGCGAGAGCTGGTGGGTAAACAACGGCCCCGAATAGAGCAGCTCTCGACCATAGATATTTCGCCAATCGTAGCTTTCCGTATAGGCCTCGAAGCTCTCGGGCGGCAGTGGGTGTGTCGGGGATCCAAGACCAATGACATAGAGCAGCAAGCCTTCGTCGTAGCCGCGCCATCGATAAGGAATAAAGCCGCTCTCGGGGCGCCAGCCATGCGTCAGCGTTGCCCCGCCGTTGCAGGCCCAGTTCCAGTCCGCTCGCTCGTAGAGCGCCATTGCAAGCCGGCGAATTTCTGCCTCCTCTGCAGTGTCCTGGTTGAAGTAGGTCGCAACTGTCAAAGCCCCCGCAAACAGATAGGCGGAATCGATAGTAGATAACTCGCAATCCCAAACCCGGCGTCCCGTTTCGATGTCCAGGAAATGGTAGAAAAAGCCTTTGTAGCCAGAGGCATGCGGCTCGGGGCCCTGGGGACAGGCCATCAGGTAGCTCAAGCGGTGACGGGTAATCTTTGCGGCAAACTCCCGGATAATCACGCCGCGCGAGACAGCGACCGGAATGGTCGCCAGTGCCATGCCGGTTGCCGCGATGCTGGCGGGCGTGTTCGGCTCGGTCTTGTCGCGAACAAGGCCATTGTCCGGGTTCGTGCATTGCAGGTAGTAGAGCAGCGTTGTGAATTGCAGCCGACCCAGGTCCTGTTCGGTTGGCATCCGGTCGTGATCGGTGTCTGTCGAAAGCGTTTCGGGCATGATTGCTGACCAATAATGAGGTGGGCATCGTCCATGCGCTGGCCCTCGTCCAGCATTCCGCTCATCCACCAAGGGCTTGGTGGCCGCCACCATCCTGTAGGTCGCCGAGCCAGACCAGGCCAATTTACGGGCTGCTAACTCTTGGTGTGCATGAGTCTAGCGCTGGCTACATCCTCCTGCAATAGCGTCTTTGATAGGGCATTGTCTCCTTCTCGGTGTTCCGATTTCGGCGAGCACCATCATGTCGGAAGGTGTCGTCGTTCCTTCCTCCTTTTCGCCGCGGATGCGGAAGTTATCGTGGTTCGTGCGGTGGCAGGTGAAACGGTGGATGAGCCAAGGATCGCATGTAAGGCAGAGATGACCGCCTTGCCCTTCGTCAACCGGGCATCAAGGTCGCAATCCGATAACCAGTATCGGAATTTTCCAACGGCGGCCTACGGACGAGAATTACGAAAAATGGTGATCCCGGCGCGATTCGAACGCGCGACCCCCAGATTAGGAATCTGGTGCTCTATCCTGCTGAGCTACGGGACCGTTGGCTATCTCCATACAAAAGTGGAGGTGTTTCGCCAAGGGTTTTTCGCTTGAACCCGAAAAATCCTGCAGCATGTCTTCGTGGTTCCCGGGGAAACGGCGGCGTGCCGCCGGCGGACTGCATTCGGAATCTCCCAACTGTCGCCCGGTCCCCGGTGACCGGACTATTTCACGCGAACATGCTCGTGCCTAGCCTTCCAGTTCCTCGCGCAGCATTTCGAGTTCCAGCCATTCTTCCTCCATGGCATGCAGCGCATTACGCGCAGCCTCCAGCTGGGCGGCGATCTTTGAAAATCCATCCGGATCGCGACTGAAGAACTGCGGATCGGCCATCTTCTTCTCAAACCCGGCGATCTCGCTCTCCTTGGCCTGCATCTGCTTGGGCAGGTTCTCGATGGCGAATTTCTGCTTGTAGGAGAGCTTGCCCTTCAGCTTGCCCGCGTCGGAAGCCGGTGCAGCTTCGGTTTTCGCTGACGGCCTTTCCCGTTCGGCCTTCTTCTTTTCGTCGGCGATGCTTTTGCGCTGTATCAGCATGTCGCTATAGCCGCCGGCATATTCGATCCACTGGCCGTCCGGTGCTTCGGGATTGGCGGGTGCGATCGTCGAGGTGACGGTGCGGTCGAGAAAGTCACGATCGTGGCTGACAAGGATTACGGTGCCCTGGAACCCGGCCACGACTTCCTGCAGCAGGTCCAGCGTCTCGATATCCAGATCGTTGGTCGGCTCGTCGAGGATCAGCAGGTTCGAACTGCGGGCCAGTATCCGCGCCAGCATCAGGCGGGCGCGCTCGCCGCCGGAGAGTTCGCGGATCGGTGTCCTGGCCTGCTCCGGCTGGAACAAAAACTCCTTCATGTAGCCGGTCACATGCCGTTGCACGCCATTGACCAAGAGATTGTCGCCGCGGCCGTCGGTCAGATAGTGCGCCAGGGTGTCGTTGAGATCGAGATCTTCGCGCTTCTGGTCCAGCGTGGCTATGTCGAGATTGGTTCCGAGCTTGACAGTGCCGCTGTCAGGCTCGATCTGGCCGGTCAGCATCTTGAGCAGCGTCGTCTTGCCCGCGCCGTTGGGGCCGACAAGGCCGATACGGTCGCCCCGATGCACGCGAATAGAAAATGGCGCGACGATGGTGCGGTCGTCATAGCTCTTGGTAATCTTGTCGGCCTCGATGACCAGTTTGCCGGACTCGCGGGAATCGGCTGATGTTGCCTGCACAGAACCGAGTGCGCCGCGATGACCGCGATGCTTCTGACGCATATCCTGCAGCTCGCCGAGGCGCCGCATATTGCGCTTGCGGCGGGCGGTGACGCCATAGCGCAGCCAGTGCTCCTCGCGTTCGATCGCCTTGCCGAGCTTGTGCTGTTCGAGTTCTTCCTCCTCCAGCACCTTGTCACGCCAGGCTTCGAAATGGCCAAAACCTCGGTCGAGCCGACGGGCCGTGCCGCGGTCGAGCCAGATGGTGGCAGTGGAAACCTTTTCGAGGAAACGCCGATCGTGGGAAATCAGGATCAGGGCGCTCTTGGTCTTCATCAATTCGCCTTCCAACCATTCGATGGTCGGCAGGTCGAGATGGTTGGTCGGTTCGTCGAGCAGCAGGATATCGGGTTCCGGCGCCATCACGCGCGCAAGCGCTGCGCGACGCGCCTCGCCGCCCGAAAGGTTGGCGGGATCTTCCGTGCCCGACAGCCCGAGATGTTCGAGAAGGTAGGTGACGCGATAGGGATCGTCCGACGGCCCGAGCCCAGCAGCAGCATAGGCCTCGACCGTGGCGTAACCCTCGAAATCCGGCGCTTGATTGAGATAGCGGACGGTTGCTGCCGGATGGCGAAAGATTTCGCCGCTTTGGGGTTCGGCAAGGCCCGCGGCCATTTTCAGGAGCGTGGACTTGCCTGAGCCGTTGCGGCCGACAAGGCAGACGCGTTCGCCCGGTTCGATCTGCAGGCTGACGCCGGCCAGCAACGGCGTTCCGCCGAAGCTCAGGTAAATATCGTCAAGTTTCAGGATCGGCGGGGCCAAGTCTATACTCCGGAAAAGTCGTAGGGCCGGGCGAAAACCATCGCGCGACCGGTGCCGAGACGAATGGTGATCGCGCCTTCGGCTACATTGGAAAGGGTTCGGGACGACCCGAAAGGAAGGAAGAAATTCTCCAGCGGATAGCGGGCGTTTTCGATCGTCAGGCCGGTGAGGTCCTCGAAGCCGATGATCGAAAACAGACTTCCGGCAGGCAGATTGAGTGTCATCTGTCCGCCGACCAGCGGGTAGGCTTCCTCGTCTCCGGATGTCAGCTGGACATTCCAGCCTTGCGCGGCGAGCGCGGTTGCGTGGACGAAATGCGCCATTCCGTGGTCTGTTCGCTCGCCGCCAAGCGCGCCGACAAGGATAAGTCTGCTCGCGCCCCGACTGATTGCGGCCGCGATGGCAATCTCCCCGTCCGTCAGCGCTTTCTCGGCGGGGTAGGTTTCCCGTTCGATGCCGGCATAGCGCGAAACCAGCTCCGGCGTCACGGAATCAAAATCGCCGACCCAGAGGTCTGGCCGCACATTCAGCGTCTCGGCATGCCGCATCCCGCCGTCGGCGGCGATGAAGCGCGCGCCGTCGAGCTGCCGGACCAGCCGGTCGGTAGGGCGCATCGCACCGCCGAGCAAAATGGCAAAAGTCGTCATGGCCGATGCTGTATCGCAAAGTGGCCTTGCGGGGGAAGGGGGCGGCCGGGCAAAAACGCGCTTGCCGGAAAATCGTCAATCCTTCAGGAAATGGACCTTGTCGAAGAATTTCAACACCTGGGCCAACTCATGGCCGCGTTTCAAGATCTTGCCCTGGGTGTTGAGGATGGAAAAGGCGCCCTGCTTGGCGGCGAGTTTCGGATTCTTTTCGACCTGATAAAGCGGCAGGTCACCGGATCGCTTGAAAACGGAAAACACCGCCCGATCCTTGTAGAAATCGATGGCATAGTCACGCCATTCGCCTTCACCAACCATCCGTCCATAAATGCGGAGGATCTGGTTGAGTTCGAGCCGATGAAAAGTCGTGGGCATCGGATCGCGTGCGTCGCGATATTCCTTGAGATCGATAACGACCTGCCCTTTCCGGGAGGAAGATCCGGTCTGCTCGGTCGAGTCGGTCATGGCACCTCTTCATCGGCGATCCCGCATCGAAGGCGGTGAAAACAACCGTCTGCGATGACGAATTGATGACAGTTTGCCTGAAGACAGATGAATTGCAAGCCCGTTTTGGGACACTTCAGAGAGCGCTTGCCCCGTAGATGCGGCCCGGATTTCCGTCCTTGTCGTGTGATTGCAGCAGGATGGCACACCCTTCCTGACCCCGCTTGCCAATCATCGCCGCCGGCAATTTGATCGTCAGCGGCTTGCCGTCCCACATGCCTACGGTCTCCAATTTGGTGACGGCGTTGCGATATGTAACGCGCTTGCCGGTGTTTTCGCCGCGTTGGATATCGACGACGGTCGCTTTCTTGAAGTAGGCGATCACCACATCCGCCTTTCCGGATCCGGCGCCGATGGAGATCGTCAGCTCGTCCGGGCTCAGGGATGCTTTGATCGGTACGGTGACGCCCTGGCCCTTGCCAACAAATTTCTCAAGACCAGCACGAATCTCGATCGGGGGCGCCCCGCGCATGTCCTGCAAGCCGTTCAGCACGATCTGCGGGGTGTAGACATTGCTGTTGCCGAGTGTCTTGGCATAGGCATATTGACGGTCGGTGTTTTCCGTGGTCGCCAGCGTGTCAGACCAGCCAAGATAATTCCAGTAATCGACATGGTAGGTGATGGTTACGATGTCAGGATGATCGGCCAGCTCAGCAATCGCTGCGTCAGCCTTGGGGCAGGACGAGCAGCCCTGGGAGGTAAAAAGCTCCACAACCCCGATAGGATGAGAGCGCGCAATCTCACCGGCGTTGACCGAGGCGCAGAAGATAACCGCCAATGCACCGGCTGAAGCTGATAAAAACGGGTGAAGTCGCATTGATATCCTGTTCCGATCCGCACAGCGGCGATCGACGCGCTGGCTGCGTATCGCTTCTATAGTTTATCGAGCAATCACGACGAAATCAAAATCGGTTGACTGACGGTTGATAGCCTTATCAATATACGCCATCATCTTAAAAAAGCTGTTGTGATCGTTCGAATGCGGCAAAGCTTCTACGGCCGGAATGCCGCCGAAGATGCGAAATATCGCACTTTCGGCCGCACGTTTTTCGCTCTAGAAATTCGGTATTGCTATTTTTCTTGATTTTGGAGCTTGCATAATGAGCATATTGGACGAGACGGATCGAAGTCTGCTTGCCCTTCTTCAAAAGAACGACCGGCTGTCGTTGGCGGAAATCGGGCAAGAGCTCAAGCTGGCGCCTTCCACCGTCAATGACCGCATCAAACGCCTTGTTCGCAATGGAATCATTTCCGGCTTCCATGCCGTCGTAAACCCGGAGAAAGTCGGGCTCGATCTTCTTGCCTTCGTCTTCGTCGGCTGGAACGATCCCGATGTGGAGGTGGCGTTTCTCGAGAAGGTGAACACCAGCGGTGCGGTGCTGGAGTGCCACCACGTGACGGGTGCGTGGAATTATCTGCTCAAGGTTCGCCTCAAGAATACCCGCGAGCTGGAGAAGTTTTTGGCCCAGGAACTCAAGGGCATCGAAGGCCTGATGCGGACCGAGACTCTGATCGCGCTTTCTTCGGCAAAGGAAGTCTCGACTCTGGATGTGTGAGGCGCTCAGCGCGCCGGATTGGCCACTACTCAGTCTTTTGTGCCACCGCCGAGTATCGACTTTGCAACAGCGGGCATCTCCGCGAGCCCGCCCGAAATGTCATGTCGCTCTCCTATCGTATCAGGCCAACCGTCAGTTGAAACGAGTATAGCAGCATGGGCAATAGCATCAGACGAAACTGACGCCTTCGAAGAGCGGTGCGCGGTGCAGCCGTTTGCCCGTTAGCGCGCTGACTGCATTGGCGAGGGCGGCGATCACCTGCGGTGTCGCTTGCTCGGCGTCGTCTTCGCTCCGTTTGGAATTGGAAAGCAATTCGACCTCGACTTCCGGGCATTGGTATATGCGCTGGCTGCCAAGATCTGCGCGACCAATTTGTTCCAGCACGCTGCCGGGAAATGCGATGTCGCGGCCCGTCGCGATGGAAAGCCCCTTCACGATGTCTGAAATCATTTGGGTGCGATAGCTCCGCTGGTCGGCGACGTATCCCGCGTCTGCAGCGCAGAAGAATTTCTCGATTCTTATGCCGGTTTCATGCAGGGAAACCTCAGCCACTTCGGCGATCCAGGTGCCGGAGGTGAGGATGAAGGTCAGCCCTCGAGCCCTGCCCATAGGCAAAGGCGTGCCCCAATCCGACATGACTGCGATGGCATCAAGCAGCTTCATAGCGACCGGGTACGGAGCCATAAGCTTGCGCCGCAGTGTCAAGGGGTCTGTGTTGCCGGATGCGGCCATCTCATCAAGCAAGCTCTCGTGCAGGAAGGCGTTTCGGGAGCAACTGGTGGTGCGCCATAATGAGGTAGCGTTGTCGCATCCCGCGAGACTGTCGATAGCCGGGGAGGCAGCAAATGCTTTGAACGCAGCTTTTTGCAGATGGCCGGGGTCTGGCATGGCGTGATAGGTGGTGCTTTCAACAGAGCTAAGGGGGCTATGGGCCATAACGTCCTCACATATCCATTCGCGCTTGAAGTGCTGGCTTCAGATCCATGGATCCAGCTTTACGGTGTCGTCGATGAGACCAGATTCTGCGAAGCTTGCCATTGGCAGCGGGCTGCATCAGAGTCTCCTCAAATCAGTTCCTTGACAAAATATCAATAAATGTCAGAGTGTCAACGATGCTAGATCTCGATACAAGCGAGCGCCGGGCCGTCATCCTTGACTCCGCTTTCAAGCTCTTCCTGGCGTATGGCTTCAGGCGAACGACGATGGGTGACATCGCCGCTGCGGCTGGTATTTCGCGGCCGGCGCTCTATCTCGAGTTCAAGAACAAGGCGGATATCTACCGCGAAGGTTTGATGACATTCGTGGGCAATACATTCCGTGAAGTGGATCTCCTGCTTGCGAAAGACGGGCCGCTGGTGGAGCGCATAAAGGACGCGCTGAGCGCTGCTCTGGTGATACCGATGCGCGCGGTTGCCCAATCGCCGCACGGTGCCGAGCTTTTCGAGATCAAGCATGAACTGGCAGATGATGTCGGGCACGACTGGAATCTGGTTCTTGCCGGCAGTCTGGAAAAGACGCTTGCGTCTGCCGTTGCGCAGGAACAACTTTTGCTGCCGGATGGTGCGACGGCTGCCGATCTTGCACGGTTGTTGGCCACATGCGCCGATGGGATCAAGAAGAAGATGACCGACTGGGACCAGATCGAGTCGGATCTGCATTTGATGGCTGAGCTGATCGTACGCCCGCTGATAAAGCATGGCTGAGCGATAGCCAGTTCATCAATCACCTGATAATCAATTGATTGTCATTTCCGTGCCTCAAGGTTGACATTATTGTCGCCCTTAGCCACCTCAAACATAACATTCCGCTTCCGTGAGGCCACTCATGTCATCGCTTGCCGATTTTGATCCGAAACCACGCCGGGCATCCGTCGCTGTCGATGTCGGGGGCGTGATCATCGGCGGCGGCGCGCCGGTCGTCGTGCAGTCGATGACCAACACCGACACGGCCGATATCGATGCAACGGTGGCCCAGGTCGCGGCCCTCTTCAGGTCGGGGTCGGAGATCGTCCGCATCACCGTCGACCGCGACGAGAGTGCGGCCGCCGTGCCGAAAATCCGCGAGCGCCTGCTCAGGCTTGGCATGGACGTGCCGTTGATCGGTGATTTCCATTATATTGGCCACAAGCTGCTTGCCGATCATCCGGCCTGTGCCGAGGCGCTGGCCAAATATCGCATCAATCCCGGCAATGTCGGCTTCAAGGACAAGAAGGACAAGCAGTTCGCCGATATCGTCGAGACCGCCATCCGGTACAACAAGCCCGTGCGCATCGGCGTCAACTGGGGCTCGCTCGACCAGGAACTGCTGACCAGCCTGATGGACAAGAACCAGGCGGAAGGTTTTCCGCTTTCGGCCCGCGAAGTGACCCGAGAGGCGATCGTGCAGTCGGCACTCCTGTCCGCCGATCTGGCCGAAGAGATCGGCCTGCCGCGCAACCGCATCGTTTTGTCGGCCAAGGTTTCGCAGGTGCAGGATCTGATCGCTTGCTATTCCATGCTTGCCGCCCGCTCCGATCACGCGCTGCATCTGGGGCTTACAGAGGCCGGTATGGGTTCGAAGGGCATCGTCGCCTCTTCAGCCGCCATGGGCTATGTGCTGCAGCACGGCATTGGCGACACGATCCGCGTTTCGCTGACGCCGGAGCCGAACGGCGACCGCACCCGCGAAGTGATCGTCGCGCAGGAATTGCTGCAAGTGATGGGGTTCCGCCAATTCTTGCCCGTGGTTGCCGCATGTCCGGGCTGCGGCCGCACCACATCGACGGTGTTTCAGGAACTTGCGCAGAACATCGAGCGTGATCTCAGGAAGAACATGCCTGTCTGGCGCGAAAAGTATCCGGGCGTCGAAGCGCTCAACGTCGCCGTGATGGGCTGCATCGTCAACGGCCCCGGTGAATCCAAGCATGCCGATATCGGCATTTCGCTGCCTGGAACCGGCGAAACGCCTGCCGCTCCTGTCTTCATCGATGGCAAGAAGGCGCTGACGCTGCGCGGCCCGAAGATCGCCGAGGAGTTCGAGGCGCTGGTCATCGACTACATCGAAAAGCGCTTCGGGCAGGGGCAGGCCGCGGCGGAGTAATTGTCCAATCGGCAGGGGATAACCTCCGCATTACGCCTGCACTTATCCAAAATCCCTTCAAATCGCCGTATTTGTTCTTTCTTGCCGCGGCAGACATCATGAAGGGAAGTACCGGTGATCAAGAAAATCATGCTCGTTGCGCTTTGCGCGACCTACCTTACGTCCTGCACTACGACAGATCCCTATACGGGTGAGAAGAAAGTGACGAACACGGCCAGCGGTGCCGTAATCGGTGCCGGACTGGGCGCGCTGGCAGGCCTCGCGGTTGGCAAGCCGGGCGTAGGCAAGCGCAACGCAGCGCTGATCGGCGCGGGCATCGGTGCGCTGGCAGGCGGTGCGATCGGCAATTACATGGACGATCAGGAAGCAGAACTGCGGGCGGAGCTTCGCGGTACGGGTGTATCCGTGACGCGGCGGGGAGAGCGGATCGTTCTCAACATGCCGTCCAACATCACCTTCGCCACCGACCAGGATGCGGTCAATCCGCAGTTCTACCGGACGCTGAATTCCGTCGCGCTGGTGCTCAACAAGTTCAACAAGACGCTGGTCGACGTTGCCGGTCATACCGACTCGACCGGTAGCCTGCAGCACAATCAGGATCTGTCGCAGCGCCGCGCCGTATCGGTCGCGAACTATCTCGGCGCACAGGGTATCGACACGCGTCGCATGGCAGCGATCGGTTTTGGCCCGAGCGAGCCGGTCGCCTCGAACGACACCCCCGATGGCCGCGCCCTCAATCGTCGCGTTGAAATTTCGATCTCGCCGCTCAAGGGCGCCTGAGCAAAGTAGTAATGGAGACGGCGCGGCTTCGGGCTGCGCGAGATTGCTGACAAACGGCCGGTTGGTTGAGGACAGTGAGCGTCAAGCAATCCCCCTCACCCCGCCTCCGCGTTGCTCGGCGGACCTCTCCCCGAGGGGAGAGGAGGACCGAGACGGCGCGGCCAACTTCCTCTTCTCCCCAGCGGGGAGAAGGTGGCGCGAAGCGCCGGATGAGGGGGCTGTATCGTGTGCGGTGGCTACGCTTTACACCTTGGCCAGCAACATCTTGATGCCGGCAAAGGCGAAAAAGGCGCCCATCGTCGCCTCGATGTAGCGCCGTGCCTTGCGATAGGCCGCGACCACGGGCGGTGCCGAAAACATCAGGGCGAAAGCGTTGAGCGACAACATGCCGATGACGAAGCAGCCCGCGACGTAGACTGCGATCAGCGAAGCAGGCGCGCCGGCCGGCAAACCCAGCGACACCAGCGAAATCCAGACCAAGGCTGCCTTGGGATTGGTCAGGTGCAGCGCCAGCCCTTTGAAGTAGAGGCGGTGCAGCGACTCTTCTGCGCCATTGGCCTTGCCGAAGGCCCCGGCATCGGCCGATGCCGCGCTCTTGAAGGATTTCCAGGCGAGATAGAGCAGGTAGAGGCCGCCGGCGATTTTCAGCACGATAAGGAATTCCGCATAGGCTGCCAAAAGCGCCGCAAGGCCGATGGCGGAAAGACAGGCCCAGCACAGCGAGCCGGTCATCACGCCGGTCGCAAAAGCCATGCCGGCATTGCGCCCGCGGGAGATCGAGGCGTTGATCAGCGCCACGACCGCCGGGCCGGGACTGATCACCGCGATGAAATAGGCCATCCACGCGACGGACAGATGGGGCAGGTGATGATGCAGGTTCATGGCGACTTTCCAACTATTTGGCCGCAAGATACGCGCACGCGAATCATTTGAAAAACGACTTGTGCTGCGGCGCGCTTCACAAATATTGATCGGTCACGGCCTGATCAACTCCGCGGCACTGGCTGGTCCGGGCGCTGCGGAAACTTCTGACGACATTTTGCGTGTGATTCCAGCTGATCACGCACCGGAGGGTTCAGCAAGGGCTGTTGTGGTTCGATGATCCACTCCGCCCTCCAGCCTGCGATGCCCATACAGGCGATTGCATCTGCCGCTTTGTAGAAATTTCACCGGCGCCGAGATCGAAACCGCCGTTTCGATCTCGGCGCCTGATGAAAAAAGCCGCCGGGATTGCTCCCGGCGGCTTTTTCAATTCGTGCTACCTGAAGATCAGGAGGCGAGGTCGCGCAGCACCGTCTGCAGGATGCCGCCATTGTGGTAGTAGTCGATCTCGTCGAGCGTATCGATGCGGCAGATGATCGGGATTTCCTTCACCGAGCCATCGCCATAAGTCACCTTGGCAACTGTCTTCTGGCGCGGCTTGATCTCGGCCAGGCCTTCGATAGTTACCACTTCATCGCCCTTGAGGCCGAGCGAAGCCCAGCTCGCACCGTCTTCGAAGACGAAGGGCACAATGCCCATGCCGACGAGGTTGGAGCGGTGGATGCGCTCGAAGGACTGGGCGACGACGGCGCGGACGCCGAGCAGGTTGGTGCCCTTGGCAGCCCAGTCGCGCGACGAGCCGTTGCCGTATTCGACGCCGGCGAAGATGACGAGCGGAACGCCTTCTTCCTTGTACTTCATCGCCGCGTCGTAGATCGACATCTCTTCCTTGGACGGATAGTGGATCGTGAAGCCACCTTCCTTGCCGTTCGGCCCGAGCATGTGGTTGCGGATGCGGATATTGGCGAAGGTGCCGCGCATCATCACTTCATGGTTGCCGCGGCGCGTGCCGTACTGGTTGAAGTCGGCCACTGCCACGCCATGGTCGAGCAGGTAGGCACCTGCCGGCGAAGCGGCCTTGATCGAACCGGCCGGCGAGATATGGTCGGTGGTGATCTTGTCGCCGAACAGGCCGAGGACGCGCGCGCCCTTGATATCCGTGACGGCGCCGGCCTTGAGGCCCATGCCGACGAAGTAGGGCGGGTTCTGCACATAGGTCGACTGGTCGTCCCAGGCATAGGTCTTGCCGGCGGGAACCTGCACGGCCTGCCAGTTGGCATCACCCTTGAACACATCGGCGTATTTCGACGCGTAAAGTTCGCGCGTCACATACTTCATGATGAATTCCTGGATTTCCTTGGAGGAAGGCCAGATGTCCTTGAGGTAGACCGGGTTGCCCTGCTGGTCTTCGCCGATCGGCTCCTTGGTCAGGTCCTTCTGTACCGAACCGGCCAGCGCGTAGGCGACGACGAGCGGCGGCGACGCGAGGTAGTTCGCCTGTACGTCCGGAGACACGCGGCCTTCGAAGTTGCGGTTGCCGGAGAGAACGCCGGCGGCAATCAGGCCCTTGTCGTTGATCGTCTTGGAGATCGGTGCGGGCAGCGGGCCGGAATTGCCGATGCAGGTGGTGCAGCCGAAACCGACGAGGTTGAAGCCGAGTGCATCAAGCGACGTCTGCAGGCCGGCCTTTTCCAGGTATTCGGCAACGACCTGCGATCCTGGTGCCAGCGAGGTCTTGACCCAGGGCTTGGACTTCAGGCCCTTGGCGACGGCGTTGCGGGCAAGCAGGCCGGCTGCGATCAGCACCGACGGGTTGGAGGTGTTGGTGCACGAGGTGATGGCGGCAATTGCCACATCGCCATGGCCGAGGTCGTAGTCGGTGCCTTCGACCGCATAGCGGTTGTTCAGCTGGCCCGGCTTCTTGTAGTCGTTTTCGAGTGCTGCGGCAAAGCCCGGTGCAATGCCTTCGAGCGCGATGCGGCCTTCCGGACGCTTCGGGCCGGCCATCGATGGGACGACGTCGCCAAGGTCGAGTTCGAGCGTATCGGTGAAAACGAGATCGGCTCCATCGCCGTCGCGCCACATGCCCTGGGCCTTGGAATAGGCCTCGACCAGCGCGATACGGTCGTTTTCACGGCCCGACATGGTGAGGTAGTTGATGGTTTCGCCGTCGACCGGGAAGAAGCCGCAGGTCGCGCCGTATTCCGGACCCATGTTGCCGATGGTGGCGCGGTCGGCCAACGACATCGAATCAAGGCCGGGGCCGAAGAATTCGACGAACTTGGACACGACGCCCTTCTTGCGCAGCATCTGCACGACGGTCAGCACGAGGTCGGTGGCAGTCACGCCTTCCTTGACCTTGCCGGTCAGCTTGAAGCCGATGACTTCAGGCAGCAGCATGGAGACGGGCTGGCCGAGCATGGCGGCTTCGGCTTCGATGCCGCCAACGCCCCAGCCGAGCACGCCAAGGCCGTTGATCATCGTGGTATGGCTGTCGGTACCAACGCAGGTGTCGGGATAGGCAACAGTTTCGCCGTCCTCTTCGCGGATCCAGACGGTCTGACCGAGATATTCGAGGTTGACCTGATGACAGATGCCGGTGCCGGGAGGCACGACGCGGAAGTTTTCAAACGCCTGCTGGCCCCACTTCAGGAACCGGTAGCGTTCGCCATTGCGCTCATATTCGAGCTCGACGTTGCGCGACAGCGCCGTGCGTGTGCCGAATTCATCGACGATGACCGAGTGGTCGATGACGAGATCGACGGGAACGAGCGGGTTGATCTTTTCCGGATCGCCACCGAGCGAGGCCATGGCATCACGCATGGCGGCAAGGTCGACGACGGCTGGAACGCCGGTGAAGTCCTGCATCAGCACGCGGGCCGGGCGATAGGCGATTTCGTATTCGGTCTTGCCCTTGTTGACCAGCCATTCGGCAACGGCCTGGATGTCTTCCTTGGTAACGGAACGGTCGTCTTCATTGCGCAGCAGGTTCTCGAGCAGAACCTTCATCGAATAAGGAAGTTTTGAAACACCCGTGAGGCCATTGGCCTCTGCCTTGGGGAGACTGTAATAAACATAGTTCTTGCCGTTCACCGTCAGCGTGGAGCGGCATTTGAAACTATCGAGAGAATGAGACATGGGTAGACCCGTTTCGTCTGATCAGCATGAACTGACGTGCGAACGCCCGACGCAAATGCGCCTTATGGGATGCGGGTACAGCCATTTCCGCTGTCCGCACGCGGAATTGCTTTCCTGCAATTCCAAGTTCGGCGCTAGGATGATATTCACGCCGGCTGCTGGCGCGATTGCGGACCTTATAGATAATTTCTAAACAAGGTTCCATACTGACGAAGGTCTAAATTGAGATTTTTTTGCATTGCGGCGAAGCGTGTCGCTGAGGGGTGAGAATGGTGCGTTTGACGGTCCGCGAGCTCGCGGCGACAAGGGGCGACGAGCGGATTTTTTCCGGCCTGTCGTTTGCACTAACCGCAGGTGAGGCGCTACTAATCACCGGCAAAAACGGCTCGGGGAAATCGACCCTGATTCGGACGATCGCCGGGTTGCTGCCACAGGACGAAGGCGAGATTGTCGTTGCGCAATCCGGCGTGGCCATCCCGCGCCCCGCAGAAGCCTGCCACTATCTCGGTCATCGCAATGCGATGAAACGCGACCTGACGGTGGAGGAGAACCTGGTCTTCTGGAAAGGGTTGATGGGCGACTTTGCCGGCGGCACGGGGCTTGGCCCCGACGATGCCGCCGATGCGCTCGGGCTCGCCAGTCTGCTGCACCTGCCGTTCGGCTACCTTTCCGCCGGCCAGCAACGCCGCATGGCGATGGCCAAGTTGCTTTGCGCGTGGCGGCCGATCTGGCTGCTCGATGAACCGACCGCAGCGCTCGATGCGCAATCGGAACGGATCTTCGCCGGCTTGATGAGCACGCATCGGCAGAAGGGCGGCATCGTGCTTGCCGCGACGCACCAGTCGCTCGGGCTGGAAGCGGCGCAAGCGCTGGTGATGAAGGGGTTTGAATATGCGGGGAGTTCGTTGTGATTTCTCGAGCCTTGTTTGGAATTGACCCCCCTCTGTCCTGCCGGACATCTCCCCCTCAAGGGGGGAGATCGGCTAGCGGCACGCCAGTCATTTCCCAGTGCTCGCCGCATGCTCAGCATGCCGGTCGTCACTGGATGGCGGTGAGCGTTCACCGGCTAATCTCCCCCCTTGAGGGGGAGTTGTCCGGCAGGACAGAGGGGGGTGAGTTACTGGCGCCGAGGTTCTCATTATGATCGCCCTCTTCCTCCGCGACCTGAAGCTCGGTTTCCGCGCCGGTGGCGGCATGCTGACGGGCGTGCTGTTCTTCATGACAGTCGTCGCCGTCATCCCTTTCGGCGTCGGGCCCGATCTCAATCTGCTGGCGCGCATCGGACCGGCAAACCTCTGGGTCGGTGCGCTGCTCGCCTCGCTTCTCGGTCTTGATCGGTTGTTCCAGGCCGAGCGCGAGGATGGTGCGCTCGATCTTCTGATGATGCAGGAGACGCCGCTGACCCTGATCGTCATCGTCAAATGCATAGCGCACTGGGTATCGGCGGTGCTGCCGCTGATCATCGCCGCGCCGTTGCTCAGCCTGTTTATGAACATGAACGAAGTTGCCATTGGTGCGCTGGTGCTGACACTGCTGGCCGGTTCGCCAGCGATCACCTTCATCGGGGCGGCGGGTGCAGCTGTGGCCGTGGCATTGCCGCGTGGCGGACTGATCGTCTCGATCCTGGTGCTGCCACTGACCATTCCGGTGCTGATCTTCGGCGTATCGGCTGTTTATGCCGCCGTCGAGGATCCCGCGCCATTCCTGCCGCCGTTCCTTGCGCTTGTGGCGCTCAGTTTGTTCTTTGCGGTCATCGGGCCTCTGGCAGCGGCGTTGGCACTCCGGGCATCGTCGGAATGACAGGATTGTGAGAACCGGCTTGATCGTGGTCAATTGCAGGCATCGGGCAAACGAGGTATTAGAGCGGCCATGACAGAGACGAGCCTTGCCCTTTCGAGAATATCGGCACTTGCCAACCCGACGCGGTTTCTCGCGCTGGCGGGCAAGATCCTGCCATGGCTTGCCGGCCTCACATTCCTGTGTCTGGCCGTGGGTGCCTGGCTGAGCTTTACCACCGAAGGCGACTACCAGCAGGGCGACACCGTCCGTATCATGTATATTCACGTGCCGGCGGCATGGCTGTCGATGATGTGCTATTCGGTAATGGCGATTGCCGCGCTCGGCACATTGGTATGGCGCCATCCGCTGGCCGATGTCGCGGCCAAGACCGCAGCCCCGATCGGTGCGGCCTTCACCTTTCTGGCACTTGTCACCGGCTCGCTGTGGGGCAAGCCGATGTGGGGCACGTGGTGGGTCTGGGACGCACGACTGACGTCCGTCTTCATCCTGTTTCTGATGTATCTCGGGCTGATCGCCTTCAACCGGGCGATGGACGACCCGGGGCGTGCCGCCCGCGTCAGTGCCATCATGATCCTGGTCGGCTTCGTCAATATCCCGATCATCAAGTTTTCAGTCGAATGGTGGAATACGCTGCACCAACCGGCCAGCGTCATGCGCCTGGATGGGCCGACCATCGATCCGGAATTCCTGTGGCCGCTGCTGGTCATGGCGCTAGGTTTCACGCTGCTGTTCTTCACGCTGCATCTGATGGCAATGCGCAACGAGATCTGGCGGCGCAGGATTTCGGTGATGCGCCGCAATGCCGCGCGCGCCGCGCAGGCAGGAGCCGAGAGCCGATGAGCCACGCATTCTACATCTATGCCGCCTGGGGCCTGACAGGGCTGACCGTGTTCGGTCTCATCGCCCACACGCTTTTCGAGAATTTCCGTCTGCAGGCGGATCTCAAGCGGCTGGAAGCCATGGGCATCAGGCGGCGTTCGACCGAGACACAGGGCAAGCAGCCGTGACTTTAGAGAATCCCCCCCAAGGCTCCAGGTCTCGCCGCGTCATCGTCGCGCTGATCCCGTTGCTGCTGTTTGCGGCGCTGGCGGCGATCTTCATGAAGCAGTTGATTGTCGGTGGCGATACCTCCGTGCTGCCATCGGCCTTGATCGGCAAGGCTGCACCGGTGCTGAAGCTCACTCCGCTGGAGGGCGCGATCCGAGCGGGTCAACCTGTCCCGGCGCTGACCACCGAGGCGGTCAAGGGCAAGCTGACGCTCGTCAATGTCTGGGCCTCCTGGTGCGTGCCCTGCCGGCAGGAGCATCCGATCATTCTCGGGCTTTCGCAGGACGAGCGGCTGAATGTCGTCGGCATCAACTACAAGGACCGCAACGACGCAGCCCTCGGCTTTCTCGGCGAACTGGGCAATCCGTTTTCGGCCATCGGTGTCGATCCGAAGGGTGCGGCCGCCATCGACTGGGGGGTCTACGGGATTCCCGAATCCTTCCTCGTCAGTGCGGATGGCGTGATCCTCTACAAGCATGTCGGCCCGTTCGACGACAATTCCGTGAAGAACGGGCTGTTGCCGGCAATCGAGAAGGCGCTGGCAAAGAGCTAGAGCGCCGACTGCCATACCTTGATCGCTTCGACAGGCCAGACCAGCATGATCACGTTGAGCGTGAGATTGTCGCGGATCAGGATGCCGGTGGCGATCTCGGCGATCAATGCTAAGGAAACCGTGACCCAGATCGGCAGCCGCCAGGCGGCGAAGAAGCCGATTGCCATCCAAACCGTGTCCATCGCGGAATTCAGGATCGAGTCGCCGAAATAATCGTAGGCGATGGTTGCCGAACGATAGCGGTCAATGATGATCGGGCTGTTCTCCAGGACCTCCCACGCGGCCTCGATCAGAGCGGCAAATCCGAGCCGGAAACCTATCGACCGCTGGCGAAACAGCAACCAGGCAAACCCATAGAACAGGAAGCCATGGATGATGTGGCTGGGTGTATACCAGTCGGAGAGATGCTGGGAGTTACCGGAGGAATGAACCTCGCCTTCCCATAGTTTCACATAACCGCAGGTGCAGACCCAGACGCGGCCCATCAGCCGTTCCGCTATGATCTGTATGATGAGGATGAGAAGGAAGATGCAGAGGCCGATGGCCAGTTGGCGTTTAAGGTCCGGCTGGCTCTGCGGCATCAGTTTTCCTTGGGCTCGATGGAATGCTTCATGATCAGCGGCATCTGGCTGATGGTGAACAGCAGGGTGATCGGCATCGTTCCCCAGACTTTGAAGGTGACCCAGAAATCGGTCGAGAAGTTGCGCCAGATCACTTCGTTGAGAACAGCCAGGAATATGAAGAACAGGCCCCAGCGCAAGGTCAGCTTGTCCCAGCCTTCATCATCCAGCTGGAAGGCGGAATTGAAGACGTAGCCGAGCAGCGAGCGGCCGAACACCATTCCGCCGAGCAGCACCACGCCGAAGAGCGAATTGATGATGGTGGGTTTCATCTTGATGAAGGTTTCGTTCTGCAGCCAGATCGAAAGTCCACCAAACGCGAGAACCACGACGCCGGAGACCAGTGGCATCAGCGGCAGCTTGCCGACGATAACCTTGGACACGAACAGCGAAATCACGGTGGCGGCCATGAACAGGCCGGTGGCGATGAACAGCGGACCGCCAAGTTCGGCCAGCATCGGAAACATCTTGGCAAGCTTGTCGCCGTAGCTGTTGGCAAAGAAGAACACCAGCAGAGGCCCAAGTTCGAGCGCGAGCTTCAGGCCGACGTTTTCCTTGCGGTGTTCTTCTTCGGTCTTCGCTTCGAGGTTTCCGGTCATCGTCTTCTTGCTTTCATGCATTCCAGTAAAATCCGCTATAGTGACAAGCGATACGGCTGGAAAGCGCTATTTATTGGGCGTCTGCAGCCCGGCGATCGCTTCGGCGAAATCGCGGGCGTTGAACGGTTCGAGATCGTCGACGCCTTCGCCGACACCGATGAAATAGACCGGCAGCTTGTGCTTGGCAGAGATGGCTACCAATATGCCGCCGCGCGCAGTGCCGTCGAGCTTGGTCATCACCAGGCCGGAGACGCCGGCAATATTGCGGAAGATTTCCACCTGGTTGAGGGCATTCTGGCCGGTGGTCGCATCCAGCGTCTGCAACACGGTGTGCGGGGCGTCGGGGTCGAGCTTGGCGAGCACCCGGACAATCTTTTCCAGTTCCGCCATCAGCTCTTTCTTGTTCTGCAGCCGGCCGGCCGTGTCGATGATCAGCACGTCGTGGCCTGATGCCCGCGCCTTCTCGTAGGCCTCGTAGGCAAGGCCCGCCGCGTCCGAGCCGAGCTTGCTGGAGACGATATCGGCACCCGTCCTCTGGGCCCAGATATGCAACTGCTCGATTGCGGCGGCGCGGAACGTGTCGCCGGCGGCGAGCATGACCTTGAGGCCGGACCGGGAGAGTTTTGCCGCCAGCTTGCCGATCGTTGTCGTCTTGCCGGTGCCGTTGACGCCGACCACCAGAATGACATGTGGCTTGTGATTGAGATCGAGTTCCAGCGGCTTGGCGACCGGCGACAGCACCTTGGTGATCTCGCCCGCCATGATGCGCGAGACATCCTCGCCGGTCACGTCCTTGCCGTAGCGCTCGGAGGAAAGCGTGTCGGTGATGCGCAACGCGGTTTCGACGCCTAGGTCTGCCTGGATCAGAAGATCCTCAAGATCCTGCAACGTGTCTTCATCCAGCCTGCGCTTGGTGAAAAGGGCGGTGATCTGCGAGCTGAGCTGCGCCGATGTCCGGGCTAGGCCGCGGCGCAGGCGTTCGATCCAGGTCAGGCGCTTCTCAGGCTCGGCGACAGGCTCCGGGGCGCGTGTCGCTGTGGTGGAGAAACCGGCGGGAAGTACGGGTTCGCGGCCGGGCTCCGGGGGTGCGACGTTCGAAACCTCGTCGGTCGCCGGATGCTGTTCGTCTGCGATCGCCAATGCCTGCTGGTCTTCGTCGGAAAGCACGTCTTCGACGGTTTCAGCAGCCTCATCTTCGTGGCGACCGACGATGTCGTCGGTGATCGACGTCGGCAGGCTGTCTTCCTGATCACGCAGCGTTTCGAGTACCGCGCGCGCATCTGCCGCTTCGTCAGCAGCGGTTTCTGCTTGCTCGGCTGTCGACGGCTCGGCTTCCTCTGCAATTTCTGGCGCAAGCTCGACGGTGCTTTCTTCTCGCTGCCGTTCTTCGATGGCCTGTTCGTCCGTCGGGACGATCACCTCTTCGGGGGCGACAACAGGCGCTGCCTGCTCGTCCTTGCCGAAGGAAAACATTTTCTTGATGAATCCGAGCGCCATGTAACTCTCTCGAGCCGCCGGTCAGGCGGCCGCCTCCTGAAGGGATTCGGCGAGCAGATGCTTGCCGTTATGGCCGTTGATGCGCACGGCCACGAAACTGCGCGGGCTGTGCTTGCTTGCATCGACGAGCGTGAAATTTTCCGTGTGTGCCATGCCGGTGTTTTCGACCAGCAGCATCTGGCTTGTGCCGATCATGGATTGCAGGTGGGCTTCATGCAGGCGTTCGCCCGCAGCCCTGAGGCGTGCAGCGCGCTCCTTGATCAGGACGCGATCGAGCTGTGGCATGCGGGCCGCCGGCGTGCCCTGGCGCGGCGAAAACGGAAAGACATGCAGGCGCGAGAGGCCGCATTCCTCCGCCAGCCGTCCGGAATTGGCAAACATCTCTTCGTCTTCGGTCGGAAAGCCTGCGATGATATCGGCGCTGAAGCTGATCTCAGGCCGCAGCGCGCGGGCGCGCGACGTAAACTCAATTGCGTCCTCTCGGCTGTGACGGCGCTTCATCCGTTTCAGTATCATGTTGTCGCCATGCTGCAGCGAAAGATGCAGGTGCGGCATGAAGCGTGGCTCATTTGCAACCAGGTCCCAGAGATGGTCGTCGACTTCGACGCTGTCGATCGATGACAGCCTGAGGCGCCTGAGTTCGGGCACGTGCTTGAGGATCGATTTGGCGAGCGCGCCGAGCGAAGGGGCGCCCGGAAGGTCGGCGCCGTAGCTCGTGGCATCGACGCCGGTCAGCACGATTTCGCGATAGCCCCCTTCGACGAGTTGGCGGGCCTGTTCGACCACGGCCCCCATCGGCACCGAGCGCGAATTGCCGCGCCCATAGGGGATGATGCAGAAGGTGCAGCGGTGGTCGCAGCCGTTCTGCACTTGGATGAAGGCGCGCACATGGCCGTCGATGAGCTTGACCATCTGCGGCGCGGTTTCGCGTACGCTCATGATGTCGTTGACGCGGAGCTTTTCCGATGCCTGGACGCCGAAATCCGGGAGCGCGCGATAGCTTGCCGAGACGAGCTTTTCCTCGTTGCCGAGCACGGTGTCGACTTCGGCCATTTCGGCAAAGGATGCGCCTTCGGTCTGCGCGCCGCAGCCGGTGACGATGATGCGGGCTTCGGGATTGTCGCGACGAGCTCGACGGATCGCCTGGCGGGCCTGGCGCACCGCTTCGGCGGTCACTGCGCAGGTGTTGAAGATCACGGCATTGTTGAGGCCGGCTTTGCCCGCCTCTGCCTTGATGATCTCGGATTCATAGGTGTTGAGCCGGCAGCCGAAGGTGATGACGTCGACGCCGCTCACTGCGCGATCGCTTCCTGCGCGTCCCGCCGCCAGACGCCGGTCGCGGGGTCGAGCATTCCCGACCATTCCCATTCCGCAGGGCCGGTCATGACCACATGGTCGTCGTTGCGCCAGACGATCCTGAGAATTCCACCGCTTGGCATGGTGATCGCCACGTCGCGACCGGTCCGGCCGGTGCGGGCGGCCGAAACGCCGGTCGCGCAAGCTGCCGAGCCACAGGCAAGTGTCAATCCCGCGCCGCGTTCCCAGGTGCGCAGGTCCAGTTGATGATCCGAGCGGACGCGGGCAATGGAGATGTTGGCGCGTTCGGGAAACATCGGATGGTTCTCGAGCAGCGGCCCGAAACGGTCGAGCTCATAGTCCCAGACGTCCTTGTCGACCCAGAAGATCGCATGCGGATTGCCCATCGAGGCCACTGACGGCGAATGCAGCACCGGATTGTCGATCGGCCCGATCTGCAGCTCGATGCGGCTTGTGTCGTGGAACTCTTCGGAGAGCGGGATCTTGTCCCATGCAAATTCCGGCCTGCCCATGTCGACGGAGATCTGTCCGTCGTCATGCTCTTCGGCATTGAGAATGCCGGCGATGGTCTGGAAGGTAAACGTCTTGCGGCCTGTTTCGGCCGCCAGCGCCTGCACCACACAGCGCGTACCGTTGCCGCAGGCTTGCGCCAGCGAACCGTCGCAATTGAGGATATCGATCCACGCATCGGTGCCGTCTGCGCGCGGATCGTAGATCGCCATGATTTGGTCGAAGGACGTTTCTGCATTGGCGGCAAGCGCGATCGCAGCCTCCGAAGTAACGCGATCCTTGCGGCCACGCATGTCCACGACCAGGATCTTGTTTCCCAGTCCGTTCATCTTGGCAAATGGTGTATCGGTCGTCATGGCGGCGGCAGCTCTTTTGCAATTTGGCCACTATATGGAGCAAAGAGGCCAAAAATACCAGTCCTTTCCACGATCAGACTGGCGGCACATCGAAGGCCTCGCCGGGCCTGAGCGCCCGGAAGCGGGCGGGTTCGATCCGCCTTGCGGCAAGCGCCTGCTCGAGTGCCCTGAGCGGTGCATCGACCGCTTCGTTGGTCAGCTGAAAGGTTCCCCAGTGATGGCCAGCGGCATGAGCGATGTTGGCCAGTTGCATGCCTTCGACAGCCTCTTCGGGATTCTGGTGCTGGCCCTGCATGAACCAGCGCGGCTCGTAGGCGCCGATCGGTAGATTTGCCAGCCGAAATCCCCCATGCTTTTCGGCGGCGGCGCGATAGTTGATGCCGTCATGAAACCCGGTGTCGCCGATGTGGTAGATCTTTCCGGCAGGCGTTTCGATGACGAAGGCGGCCCACAGCGCCATCCGGCGGTCGCGGGAGCCGCGCGCCGACCAGTGATGGCAGGGCTCGGTATGAATGGTCACGTCGTTTTGGAGCCGCGTCTCGTCGCCCCAGTCGGTGACGCTGATACGGGCGTCAGCAATCGCGCGACGGATGATCGTGTCATTGCCGAGCGGTGTGACGATGTGCGGAGCGTGCCGCCGATGCAGAGCCTTGAGCGTTGAAACGTCGAGATGGTCATAGTGGTTATGCGTCACCAGGACGACGTCGATCGGGGGTAGATCGTCGAATGCGAGGCCGGGTGCATTGTGACGCTTCGGACCGATGAAGGCAAAGGGACTTACTCGGTCTGACCAGACAGGATCGGTGAGAATGTTCAGCCCCGCCACCTGGATCAGCAAGCTTGCATGGCCGATCATCGTCACGCGTAGGTCACTGCCGCCGATAAGGGCTTCGGGCTTGGCGGGGGAAAACGGGCTGGGATAGAATTTGGGCCAGACTTCGGGCCGGTCACGCGATTTCCATTGAAAGAATGCCCGAAAACCAAGCGGTGCTATGCCGCCGGGGTTGAAAAAGCGTGTGCCGTTGTAGTGGTTCGATTTCGGGCCTTCGTAATAACGATTGCGAACCCGTTTGGTACTTTTCTGCATTGTGCCGCCATCTCGTTGCATTGGCATCGATTTTGTCGATGCATCTCCATGCCTGGGCACAGTCGTCGGACTGGCGGGCATTCGCCGTCATGGTCCACACGTTGACGTCTGCGGTTTCCGGGACTACGAAAACGTCAAACGGTGGGGTTTTCATGATTGAATACGACAAGTTCATCTATCTTGATGTCTACAAGACCGGGAGCACGCATATCAACTATCTGCTGAAGCAGATTACGCTTGAGCCGGAAATCAGACGCAACCGCCACGCGCCACTGACCAAAGTCCGTCCTCTGACGTGGAAGGGTGGCAAGCTGGTTTTCGCGACCGTGCGCAATCCCTGGGACTGGTATGTCTCGATGTGGGCCTATGGGCACACCAAGGAAAACCCGCTCTACAGCCACATCAAGGCCGCTCTCGGTAAAAAAGAGCTCAACGAACTCTACGACACGTCCAACCCGACGGTTTCATTTCCGCTGTGGCTGCGGTCGATCCACGATCCGGCGTTCATCGCAAAGATCCTCAAAGGGCATCGTCTGCCGACTTCAGGCCTTGCCGACTTCATGGGGTTCTACACCTACCGGTTCCTGCGCGTCACGCTGCCCTATCCCGAATTGCTGCTGCGCTGGCCATTCATTCGATCGCTGGACGGTGCCATCGCCCTGCAGAAACGCTTTGCCACCTACGACGTGATGATGAAGAGCGAGACCTTGGATGAGGAATTCGCCGAGTTCGTCGTCAAGTATCGGGAGCGATGCGGTTTTACCAAGGAAGCCGTCGATCTCGTCCGGGAAAAAGCTGACGCGCATCGAAATACGTCGGTCAGGACACTCGCCTCCTACCGCGATTATTACACCGACGAGCTCAGAGACCTTGTCGCGAAACGCGACCGGTTGTTCATCGACTTGTTCGGCTACAGCTTCTGAAGTGAGGCCCTTCAGCAAGTTTGACCCGACTCGCAATCCGGCATAAAGGACGGCCTGACGAAGCGCATGAGGTGCAGATGATCGAGTACGAGAAGTTCATTTACCTGGATATGTACAAGACGGGCAGCACCTATGTTGTCTCGCTTCTCAACAAGCTCATGGCCGGAAAACCAGTTCGTTCGTTCCGTCACGCGCCGCTGACCAAGGGACGCCCGTTCTTCTGGAAGCAGGGGAAGTTTGCATTTGCGACCGTCCGCAATCCCTGGGACTGGTACGTTTCGATGTGGGCCTACTCGATCCAGCAGCCAAACGTGCTGTTCTTTCGCGACGTGCGCAAAGTACTCGGCGACGAGGGTGCCAAGAAGCTGTTCGACCCAGAAAACCCGAAGGAGTCCTTCGCAGTCTGGCTGAAGTCGTTGAACGATCCGGATTTCCTCAAGGCGGTAATGACGGATCATCCCTATTCGCGCAGCCCCCTTAACAAGTTTCTGGGTTTCTACTCCTACCGCTTCATCCGGGTCACCACGCCGCATCCGGCACTCTTCCTGCGCCGCTGGTATATGTGGAACATGGACCGCGCCATTGCCCATCAAAAGCGCTGGGCAATTTACGACAAGGTGTTCAAGAGCGAGACGCTGACCGAGGATTTTTCCAATTTCGTACTCGAAAATAAGGAGCGGTGCGGGTTCAAGGAGAATGCGAAGGGAATTCTAAAGCGCAATGCGCCGACGCCGAAAAACACCTCGAACCGGACGTTGACGTCATATCGAGACTACTACACGCCGGAGCTCCGCGATCTCGTGGCCCGTCGCGACCGGTTGCTGATCGATCTCTTCGGCTATGAATTCTAAGCGTTCGCCAAGCGGGCAGTGCCGCTTTTCGAGCGCAAGACTTGACTTTTCCGGATCCATGCTGTTTACAGCCCCCCATCTGCCAGTCTGAGACAATGATGAAGCAGCCGACCAGGACGGCCTAAGCCTGATCCCGGAGGTCAACACCCGACAGCGCGCTGCGCCCTCGGGTGCTTTTTCGCTTTGTCTCTTGTTTCGGATTGGCCCGATACCGATGTTGCGGAAACGAATTCCGGACAAGAGGATAAAGTGGATGTTTGAGAGCCTTCAGGAACGCCTTGGCGCGATATTGAACGGACTGACCGGCCGCGGGGCGCTTTCGGAAGCCGACGTGTCGGCAGCACTCCGTGAGGTTCGCCGTGCGCTGCTCGAGGCCGACGTGGCGCTCGAAGTCGTCCGCTCGTTCACCGACCGGGTCCGCGAAAAGGCCGTCGGCGCCGAAGTTCTCAAGTCCATCAAGCCAGGTCAGATGGTCGTCAAGATCGTCCATGACGAGCTTATTGAGATGCTCGGATCGGAAAGCTCGTCGGTCGATCTCAATGCGGCCGCACCCGTCGTCATCATGATGGTGGGTCTGCAGGGCTCGGGCAAGACGACGACCACAGGCAAGATCGCGCTGCGTCTGACGACACGCGAACGCAAGAAAGTGCTGATGGCCTCGCTCGACACGCGTCGCCCGGCCGCCCAGGAACAGCTTCGCCAGCTTGGCGTACAGACCAATGTCGACACGCTGCCGATCATTGCCGGCCAGTCGCCGGTCGATATTGCTGCCCGCGCCGTGCAGGCCGCCAAGCTTGGCGGCCATGATGTGGTCATCCTCGACACCGCCGGCCGCACCCATATCGACGAGCCGTTGATGATCGAGATGGCGGAGATCAAGCGGAAATCCAATCCGCATGAAATCCTGCTCGTCGCCGATGCGCTGACTGGCCAGGACGCAGTCAACCTCGCCCGCAATTTCGACGACCGCGTCGGCATTACCGGCCTCGTGCTGACCCGTATGGACGGCGATGGCCGCGGCGGTGCAGCACTTTCTATGCGCGCCGTCACAGGCAAGCCCGTCAAGCTGATCGGCGCCGGCGAGAAGATGACGGAACTCGAGGAGTTCCATCCCCGCCGTATCGCCGACCGCATTCTTGGCATGGGCGACATCGTCTCGCTGGTCGAAAAGGCCGCCGAGAACATCGATGCCGAGAAAGCGGCGGCCATGGCCGCCAAGATGGCCAAGGGCAAGTTCGATCTGAACGACCTCGCCGACCAGCTCGGACAGATGCAAAAGATGGGCGGCATGGGCGGCATCATGAGCATGATGCCCGGCATGGGCGGTATGAAGGACAAGCTGGCGGGTGCCGGTTTCGACGACAAGTCGATCAAGCGCCAGATCGCCATCATCTCCTCGATGACCAAGGCCGAACGCGCCAATCCCGATATGCTCAAGCATTCCCGCAAGAAGCGCATCGCAGCCGGCTCCGGCACCGATGCCGCCGAAATCAACAAGCTGCTCAAGATGCATCGCGGCATGGCCGACATGATGAAGGCGATGGGCGGCGGCAAAGGCGGCGGCATGATGAAGCAGATGATGGGCGGTCTTGCCAACAAGATGGGCCTTGGCGGACTCGGCGGCGGCATGGGTGGCATGCCCGATCTTTCCAAGCTCGACCCCAAGCAGCTCGAGGCGCTCGCAAAGCAGGCCGAAGCCGCTGGCCTTAAGCCAGGCAGCCTGCCCGGTCTGGGTGGTGGCGGTGGACTTCCGGGTCTTGGCGGCGCCAAGCTTCCGGGCCTGGGCGGCGGGCTTCCCGGCCTTTCCGGCTTGTCGAAGAAGAAGTGAGGAAAGGATTTCATGACTGATCCGGATGTCAAGAAACAGCTTTCAGGCTATCGCCAGTCGATCGACAACATCGATGCGGCGCTGGTCCATATGCTGGCCGAGCGGTTCCGCTGCACCAAGGCGGTGGGCGTGCTCAAGGCCACCTACAATTTGCCGCCGGCCGATCCGGCGCGCGAGGAATACCAGATCAACCGTCTTCGGCAGCTTGCCCGGGACGCCGATCTGGACCCTGATTTTGCCGAGAAGTTCCTGAACTTCATCATCACGGAAGTGATCCGGCATCATGAGGCCATTGCCGCCGATATCGGCGGTACAACAGAGAATGCCGTTTCCTGAGAGGGAAACGAAAACAGACACAGATCCTAAGGAGAAATGCAATGTCCCTGAAAATTCGTCTCGCCCGCGGTGGCTCCAAGAAGCGTCCTTACTACCATGTCGTCGTTGCCGACGCTCGCTCGCCGCGTGACGGCCGCTTCATCGAGAAGCTCGGCTCCTGGAACCCGATGCTTGCCAAGGACGATGCCGCCCGCATCGTGATCGACGGCGAGCGCGTCAAGCATTGGCTCGACAACGGCGCACAGCCGACCGACCGCGTGTTGCGCTTCCTCAACGATGCCGGTCTCGCAAAGCGCGAAGCCCGCAACAATCCGGTCAAGGCCGCTCCGGGCAAGAAGGCCCAGGAACGCGTCGCCGAGAAGGCCCAGAAGGCTGCCGACGCTGCCGCTGCAGCAGCAGAATAATTTCATGCGTTCCGCATGAACATGAAGATCCCCCGCATTTGTCGTGCGGGGGATTTTCATTTTGGTGTATAGAATTCAACTACACTCCCATTCCCAACCGCCGGATCATTCGCATGAGTGGAAAAAAACCTGCCGTGAAACTTGAGCATCCTGTCCAGATGGGCGTCATCGGCGGCGCGCAGGGTTTGCGCGGCGAGGTTCGGGTCAAGGCCTTTACCGACGAGCCGGTCGAAATCGGTGAATACGGCACGCTCTATGGGCTGGATGGCCGCGCCTTCGAGATTCTCGATATTCGTCCGCACAAGGAAATGGTCGTTATTCGTTTTCGCGGCGTCAATGACCGCAACGAGGCGGAGCGTCTCAATGGCACTGAGCTCTATGTCGAACGAGACGTTCTCGACGATGAGGAGCTCGATGAGGAAGAGTATTTCTATGCCGATCTCGAGGGGCTTGAGGCGCGCGATGCCGAGGGAAACTCCTGGGGCGTCATATCGGCGATCTTCGACTTCGGCGCGGGTGATATCCTGGAGCTTACGCAGCAGGGCAAGCGTGCGCAGCTGATCCCCTTCTCGGAATCATCTGTTCTGGAAATCGATTTCGAAGGCGGAACGATTCTGATCGATCCTTTTGCCGCAGGCCTCATCGGCGAAGACGATGATGAAGACCAGGACGGAAAAGGCAAGTAATGACTTTTCGCTCCTCGATCCTGACGCTTTATCCCGAGATGTTCCCGGGCTTTCTCGGTGAGTCCCTGTCGGGCAAGGCGCTGGAGCGTGGTGACTGGTCGCTGGACACAATCCAGATCCGTGACTTCGCGACGGACCGGCACCGTAGCGTCGACGACACGCCGGCCGGCGGTGGTGCAGGCATGGTGCTGCGGCCCGACGTGCTGGCGCGCGCCATCGATTCGGTTGCCGACGACGGGCGCCCGCGCCTGCTGATGAGCCCGCGCGGCCGACCTTTGACTCAATCGCGCGTGCGCGAGCTCGCGGCTGCCGACGGCGCGGTTATCGTCTGCGGGCGTTTCGAGGGTGTCGACCAGCGGGTAATCGATTCCCGGGGTCTCGAAGAGGTTTCCATAGGTGACTATATTTTGTCGGGTGGCGAGCCCGCTGCGATGATCCTTCTCGATGCCATCATTCGCGTCTTGCCTGGCGTGATGGGTAATCCGGAATCCGGCACACATGAAAGCTTCGAGAACGGCTTGCTCGAGCATCCTCATTTTACGCGCCCGCAGGTCTTCGAGGACATGCAGATTCCTGCCGTACTGACTTCGGGCAATCATGCCAAAATAGAAAAATGGCGGCTTGAAGAAGCCCGCAAGCTGACCGCCGAGCGGCGTCCCGATCTCATTCAGCCGGTCACGAAGTAATAGACTGACAGAGCCAGCCCCGCCGCAACCACGATCCAGCGCAGAACGGCCTGTGGAGCCCGCTTGGCGGCGTGCACGCCTGCATAGCCACCCAATGCCACGGCTGGGACCATGATGCCGGCGTGCAGCCAGGATACCGCGCCCGCGGTCGAGAAGATGACGATCGCGACGGCGGCGATGACGATCGACAGAAAGTTCTTGAGCGCATTGAGGCGGTGGTAGTCACCGCCGGTGGCCAGTCCCAAAGATGCCAGCATCATGATACCCATGCCGGCGCCGAAGAAACCGCCATAGAAGGCGGTGACGGTCTGGACGATCAAGCCAAAGGGCGTGGCAGCGTGCCTTGCTCCGGTGTTTCTCGGTTTAAGAAGAGGGCCGGCGGCAAAGACTGCTGTCGCGGCCAACAGTAGCCAGGGCACCATCACGCGGAAGGCCGGGTTGGAGAGACTCATCAGGAAAAGTGCGCCCAGGGTGCCCCCGATGATCGAAACAATACCAAGCGCGACCGCGCTTTTCCAGAGCGCTCCGAACTCCTTGAAATAGGCAAGCGTCGACGTGATGTAGCCCGGAAACTGGATGATCGACGAGGTGGCATTGGCCGTCACCGCCGGCAGGCCGGCCAGCGTCAGCACGCCAAAGGTCAAAAAGGTGCCGCCGCCGGCGATGGCATTGATCGCGCCCGAGAAGAATCCGGCGACGAACATGAGAGCTATGGTGGCAATGGTCATGGGCGCAATTCCGTCGATGCAATATGCATCCGTGTCATATCGCATTGGCAGGGCTTGGCAATCGCGCGAAATGGAAATGCCCGGCCGAAACCGGGCATTCGATGTTCACCGGGCGGTCACCGGCTTGCGTGCGGAACCCATCCTGAGCAGGTAATAGACGATACCGCCGATTCCGACGCCGAAGAACCAGCCATAGGTTCCCCACCAAGCCGGCAAGATGGTGGTGAAGGTTGGCAGGATCGACGAGAACAGAGCGCCTATAGCAAAGGCGATGAAGGCGTTGCCGTGCCAGCCACCCTGGAAGCGGAACTCGCCGTTTTCCTGATAGAGCGCATTGACATCGAGCTGGCCCTTTCGGATCAGGTAATAGTCCACCATCATCACCCCGAATATCGGCCCCATCGTCGAGCCGATGAAGTTGACGAAGTGCGCGGCTCCGGTTTCCCAGGGGGCGAACGGGTAAAGTATCAGGGCAATAAAGGCCGCGATGTAGCCGCCGCGCTTGAAGTTGATCTGCTTGGGAAAGACATTGGAAAAGTCGAAGGCCGGCGAGACGAAGTTGGCCACGACGTTGATGCCGAGCGTGGCCACAGCGAAAGTCAGTGCCGCAAGCAGCGCCAGGAACCAGCTATCGAACTTGGCTGAGATCTGGTCAGGATGCAGCAGCACTTCGCCGTAGACGGTAAAGGCGGCGGTGGTGGTGACGCCGGCGACGAGGCAGAAGGCCAGCAGATTGATCGGCAGGCCCCAGAGGTTGCCCCTGCGCAGGGTTTTGACATCCTTGGCATAGCGCGAGAAGTCGCAGAAGTTCAGGTAGAGTGCGGCGAAATAGGTGATCCAAGTTGCAGATACGGCGGCAAGTGCCGGAAACGAACCCGGCTCGCCCGGAATGCCGGCATCCTTGGTCTTTTCAAGCAGGACATCGCGCGGGATCTCCGAGCCGAAGGAGAAGGTTCCCGCCTTGATCACCAGGTAGACCGCGAGAATCAGCATCATGATCCAGACGGCCGGCCCGGCCCAATCCTGGAACTTGCGCACCGTTTCCATGCCGCGCTGGATGATCAGCAGCTGCAGCGCCCAGATGACCACATAGCAGATCACCTCCAGCGTCGAATGGCCGAGCATGTGGCTGTTCTGATGGAACGCTAGAAGGCTGTCGTTGCGGACCAGCAGCGCCACGATGGCACCGGAAGCCGCAGCGGTCTGTGCGCCATACCAGAAGCAGGCGACGATGGCACGCACGAGCGCCGGCACATTGGCGCCGAACGTGCCGAAGGAGGCGCGTGCGAGAACCGGAAACGGCACGCCGGTCTTGACCCCGGCATTGCCCACCAGGCTCATCAGGACGAAGATCACCAGCGAGCCGGAGCCGATGGCGATGACGAAATTGACGAAACTGCCGCAAAGCAGAAAAAGGCTTGCGGCGAGATAATAGCCCCAGAGACTATGGACGTCGGATGTCCAGACGTTGAAAATGCTAAATGCGCCCCACTTTCTATCTTCTGCGGGTGCTAGGTCCTCGTTGTACAAGGCAGGCGATGGATTGCTGACAGTCATGCTGTATTGCTCCTCTCCTCGGATCCCCCGATCCACCCAGCAATCTGCACAGAAATTAAGCAATTGACAAATTATTAAACATGTCATGCACAGGCTGGTGGAAAGTCGCGGCGCAGGAAATCCCGGGCGTGCGGCCCGGCTGGGGGCAGTTTTTTGCCTCCCAGGGGGTGACAAGCGGCAGTGGTTCCTGTATGTGCGCGACCGGAATGGGAAAATCCCATCAACCAGCAATGAATGACAGATGTAACCGCTCCTGCCGTAATGGCAAATACCTGAGGCGAGTCCAAGGGTAGATCGTTCAGGGCGCTCTGGCTGTTGAACCAACAAGAGGTTGAAGACATGAATATCATCCAGCAGCTGGAAGCCGAACAGGCCGCCAAGATCGCCGCCAAGCGCACCCTTCCGGATTTCTCCCCGGGCGACACGGTCCGCGTCAACGTTCGCGTTATCGAAGGTACGCGTACCCGCGTGCAGGCCTATGAAGGCGTTTGCATCGCTCGTTCGGGCGCCGGCATCAACGAAAGCTTCACCGTTCGCAAGATTTCTTACGGCGAAGGCGTGGAGCGCGTATTCCCGGTTTACTCCCCGCTGGTCGAAGGCGTCGAAATCGTTCGCCGCGGTAAGGTCCGTCGCGCCAAGCTTTACTACCTGCGCGACCTGCGTGGCAAAAAGGCTCGTATCGTCGAGAACACCAACACCCGCGCCCGTAAGCTGAACGAAGGCGAGCGTCAGGCTGCCCAGGCCGAGAAGGCCCGTATCGAAGCCGAAAAGATCGCTGCTGCACAGGCTCTGGCTGCCGAGAAGGCCGCTGCAGAAGCTGCCGCCGCTGCCGAGAAGGCTGCTGCCGAAGCCGCTGCTGCTGCTGAAGCCAAGAGCGCCGAATAAGCGCTTATCCATCTTTGAATTGAAAAGGCGGCGTCTTCGGGCGCCGCCTTTTTTCGTTATGAAGTAAGTAAACCTCCACCTACGGTGGAGGACTGGACGTGTTCTACATCGTAGTTGAGAGACCTCCGTGCTTGGACCGCTATTTTATGCGCGACACAGAACGGAGGTTC
>NZ_JAEQNC010000016.1 GCF_016722925.1 Phytoamicus setariae
GAGAAGCTCGGCGTCGTCGACCTGGTCGACCTTGTTGAGGAACACGACGATCGCCGGAACGCCAACCTGACGAGCGAGCAGGATGTGCTCGCGGGTCTGCGGCATCGGGCCGTCGGCAGCCGAGCAAACCAGGATCGCGCCGTCCATCTGCGCAGCACCGGTGATCATGTTCTTGACGTAGTCGGCGTGGCCGGGGCAGTCAACGTGGGCGTAGTGGCGGGCCGGCGTTTCATATTCGACGTGCGCCGTCGAAATGGTGATGCCGCGTGCCTTTTCTTCCGGAGCGGCGTCGATCTGGTCATACGCCTTGAACTCGCCGAAATACTTGGTGATCGCGGCCGTTAGCGACGTCTTGCCGTGGTCGACGTGACCGATCGTGCCAATGTTGACGTGCGGCTTGTTCCGCTCAAACTTGCTCTTACCCATTGTAAGCTCTCCATTCTATCACCCCATGAGGGGTTGCAATTTCTTCAATTCGTTTGGGGTATTCCGATCAACGCTGACCGGAATACTTAGCCTGGATTTCCTGGGCGACATTCGCAGGAACCGGTGCGTAGTGATCGAACGTCATCGTGTACTGGGCGCGGCCCTGGGACATCGAACGCAGCTTGTCAACATACTTGAACATGTTGGCGAGCGGCACATTTGCGTTAATCACGACAGCAACGCCACGTGCTTCCTGGCCCTGGATCTGGCCACGACGGGCATTGAGGTCACCGATGCAGTCACCCACATAGTCCTCAGGCGTCACGACTTCGACCTTCATCATCGGCTCGAGAAGCTGAGCACCGGCCTTCTTCGCGGCTTCGCGGAAGCAGGCGCGGGATGCGATTTCGAACGCCAGAACCGACGAGTCGACATCATGGAAGGCCCCGTCGATCAGCGTCGCCTGGACACCGAGCATCGGGAAGCCAGCCAGCGGACCGGAGCTCAGAACGCTGAGGATACCCTTTTCGACGCCTGGGATGTATTCCTTCGGCACCGCACCACCGACAATCTTGGACTCGAACTTGAATTCGTCGCCATCGGGATTCGGCTTGAAGACGAGCTTGACGCGGGCAAACTGGCCAGTACCGCCAGACTGCTTCTTGTGAGTGTAGTCTTCGGTATGCTCGCGCGTGATCGTTTCGCGATAAGCGACCTGCGGCTCGCCGACGGTTGCTTCAACCTTGAACTCGCGACGCATGCGGTCAACGAGGATATCGAGGTGAAGTTCACCCATGCCGGCGATGATTGTCTGGCCGGATTCTTCGTCGGTCTTGACGCGGAACGAAGGATCTTCGGCCGCCAGGCGGCTAAGCGCAAGGCCCATCTTTTCCTGGTCGCCCTTGGACTTCGGCTCGATGGCGATCTGAATGACCGGCTCGGGGAATTCCATGCGTTCCAGGATGACCGGCTTCAGCGGATCGCAGAGCGTGTCACCGGTCGTGGCATCCTTGAGGCCAGCGAGCGCGACGATGTCGCCAGCAAAGGCTTCTTCGATGTCTTCGCGGCTGTTCGAGTGCATCTGCAGCATACGGCCGACGCGCTCGCGCTTGTCCTTGACCGTGTTCATCACAGACGAGCCCTTCTCGAGCTTGCCGGAATAGATGCGGCAGAACGTGAGCGAACCGACGAACGGGTCGTTCATGATCTTGAAGGCCAGCATCGAAAGCGGCTCGCTGTCGTCAGGGTGACGTTCGATTTCGGCTTCGGTCTTGAAGTCGATGCCCTTGATCGCCGGTATGTCGAGCGGCGACGGCAGGTAATCGACAACGGCGTCGAGCAAAGGCTGAACGCCCTTGTTCTTGAAGGCCGTGCCGCAGAACATCGGATGGAACTTGACGTCGATCGTGCCGCGACGGATGAGCGCGCGGATCTGGTCGTTGTCAGGCATGTTGCCTTCGAGGTAGGCTTCCATCGCGGCTTCGTCGATCTCGACAACGGTCTCGATCAGCTTTTCGCGATATTCTTCAGCCTTGGCCTTCATGTCCTCGGGGATCTCGACGACGTCCCACTGGGCGCCGAGCGATTCGTCGCGCCAGACCAGAGCGTTCATCTCGATCAGGTCGACGACGCCCTTGAATTCGGCTTCAGCGCCGATCGGCAGCTGGCAAACCACAGCGGTCGCACCGAGACGGGTCTTGATCATCTCCACCGAACGATAGAAATCGGCACCGGTCTTGTCCATCTTATTGCAGAAGATCATCCGCGGGACGTTGTACTTTTCAGCCTGACGCCAGACGGTTTCGGTCTGCGGCTCAACACCGGCATTGGCGTCGAGCAGCGCAATGGCGCCGTCGAGAACGCGGAGCGAACGCTCGACTTCGATGGTGAAGTCGACGTGGCCTGGTGTGTCGATGATGTTGAAACGACGAGCCTTGCCGTCACGGCCTTTCCAGTAGGTCGTGGTGGCAGCAGACGTGATCGTGATGCCGCGTTCCTGTTCCTGCTCCATCCAGTCCATGGTGGCTGCGCCGTCATGAACTTCGCCGATCTTGTGCGACTTGCCGGTGTAGTAAAGAATACGCTCGGTGGTCGTCGTCTTGCCGGCGTCGATGTGCGCCATGATACCGAAATTGCGGTAGTCTTCGATTTTATATTCGCGAGCCATAACAGACTGCCTCTCTTTCGATGATTACCAGCGGTAGTGCGAGAACGCACGGTTGGCTTCCGCCATCTTGTGCGTGTCTTCGCGCTTCTTCACAGCAGAACCGCGGTTGTTCGCGGCATCCAGCAGTTCGCCGCAGAGGCGATCGATCATCGTGGTTTCGTTGCGCTTGCGGGCAGCAGTGATCAGCCAACGGATCGCGAGAGCCTGACGGCGCTCGGGACGAACGTCGACCGGAACCTGGTAGGTGGCACCACCGACGCGGCGCGAACGGACTTCGACATGCGGCGCGATGTTGTCGAGCGCCTGATGGAAGAGACCGATCGGCTCAGCCTTCGCCTTCGCCTGGGCAGCGTCGAACGCGCCGTAAACGATGGTTTCAGCGACGGACTTCTTACCATCATACATGATGGCGTTCATGAACTTGGTGACCACCAGATCGCCGAACTTCGGGTCCGGGTTGATCTCGCGCTTTTCTGCTTTATGACGTCTGGACATATCTATCGTCTCTTAACTGTTGCTGGCGCTCATCACGCGGAGAACCTCGCGCAGCGCCGAATTCCGTTAATCCGAATTACTTCGGACGCTTCGCACCGTACTTGGAGCGGCGCTGCTTACGGTTCTTGACACCCTGAGTATCGAGAACACCGCGGATGATGTGGTAGCGAACGCCCGGAAGGTCCTTTACGCGGCCGCCGCGGATCATCACAACGGAGTGCTCCTGCAGGTTATGGCCTTCGCCGGGAATGTAGCCGATGACTTCGAAGCCATTGACCAGGCGGATCTTTGCAACCTTACGAAGCGCCGAGTTCGGCTTCTTCGGGGTCGTTGTGTACACGCGGGTGCATACACCACGCTTCTGCGGGTTTTCCTGCAGAGCAGGCACCTTGTTGCGCTTTACCTGTGCCTGACGTGGCTTGCGGATCAGCTGGTTTACGGTAGGCATGTAACCATCCCTTTAGAAAACTGTTTTCCTAACCCTTTCGGGCCATACGACGCCGTCTCCGGCACTTTCCACACAATACATCATGCGCAAAAACCGGACCGATCCACCATAGTTGGCAGATGACCCGAAAAAACAGAGGATACCCCTCGTAAAAGGAGCATCATGCGTGCAGCAATCTCGTATCAACGTGCTTTAGCGAACCTTGTTTGGAGCGAACTTCAGGACGCGTCGTCCCGAACCAGCCAGCCCCACATCGGCTCTGATGGGCCGGGTACTAAAGCCATTCACCTTTACAGTCAAGGGCCTCCGGTAATATTTTGCTCCGAAGCGCTGGAAACCACGGACTTGCAAGCGTGGCACCATTCTCAGCCGGCCTGCAAAACACCGCCTTGCGGGCAATTTACCACTTAACCTCCCGTTAACACAATATTCCGTTTGAACGGCGTCGGCTAAAGCGATAATTTGCGGCGATTGGGCCGGTGGATTGTCTTTGTCCGGTCACTTCTGATTCTTAAGACAGAATCACAAGCAACTGCGCACCAGGAGAAACTCCGCTGCCCGCGCCAACAGGAAAGAAAATGCCATGGAAGACGCCGTCAACGACAACGACCCTAAAGAGGGTTTCGTCTTCATCATCATTGGCAAAGCATATGCAGAAGGCGACAACGAGGGTATCGACATCCATGTGATGCTGCGCGCGCCTGACGACGACACCGCGGTGCGCGACGCGCTGAACGCCCTGTCGGAAGAGGGCTTCCACGAGGCCGACCTCGACCAGATCGGCACCATCATGGGTGAACCCGACGAAGAGCCACATGCTTCGGCTTATCAGGGTGCACTCGAGGGCGAAGTGGCGATCATCCGGTTTAGCTAGGATCGCGCACCTTTGCGCGATCTAGCTGCAGGCGAGGTTTCACAAGAGCAGATCGCCACCGACAAGGTCGACCGTACCTTTCAGTTCGAGCGCAAAATCAGCCGTTCCATCGCCATTGGCATCTCCCAACAGGAATGTGTTGTTGCCGGCCTGCAGATAGCGCAGTTCGCCTGCGACGTTGCTAAACGCGTTGGTGCCTATGAAGCTCAGTCCATTGATTGCAGAGAGATCGATTTGATCGTTCCCCTGCTCGAAATCGTCGATGACGCTGTGCGTTCCACTTCTGGTGCCGATGCTCAAGGACGTGAGAAAGACGAAGGTGTCGTCGCCATCTCCGCCCTCGAGCGAGTCTCCCGCAGCACCCGCCGTCAGGATGTCATTGCCTCCCTTGCCATTGGCCCAACCTCCTGAAGAACCCAGTGTCAGCTTGTCGTCGAAATCTCCGCCTCCGAGCGCTTCAATGCTCTTTGTCGTTTCAGTGTTGCCGAAGCCGTCATCCTTGATCTGGTTGCTGGTTAGAGACAGATCAACTTCTACACCGTGTTGCCCCAGATCCTCCCACCAGTCGAAGTTCACTTCATCCTTGCCCTTGCCGCCATCGAATGAATCGACGCCGCTGATACCCCTAAACTGGTTATCACGGCTGTCTCCAGTAAACCTGTCGTCAAAATAGGTGCCGTAGACTGCCTCGATGTTTTTGACTTTGTCGATCGTGCCGAAACCATCCAGAATTGTGCCATTGGCTAGACTGGCGACAATACCATCGTCACCATTAAAGCGTTCGTCTCGGTGATAGCGCAGCTCATCCCACCCTCCGCCACCATCGATGACATCCGCCCCTTTCATTCCAGCAAAGGCTTCGTCACGACTGCTGCCTTTCATCACATCCCGGTAGACCGAACCATCGAACTCCTCGAACCTGGTGTCGAATTTGTCCTTGTCGCCCCAACTGTCTGATATTGTTCCCTTGGTCGCATCCAGAGTGATGCCGTGCTTGTCATCTGCACTCCAGAAAGTGCCTGCAAATGATATTGTGTCCCAACCGGCACCGCCCCTCATCGTATCGTTGCCCTCGGAACCTGCCATATAGGACCCTGCTTTCCCCGCCACGATCAGATCATTTCCGTGGTTTTCGCCGAAACCGAAATCGTTGCCGACGTTGCTTCCGTAGATCTTGTCATTGCCGGCCGTGAGCTGTGTCATGAACTCCCAAATGTCGTCATTCTTGATAAATGCTTGCGAAAGCTTGCGTGCGTCGAAGGTGCCGTCTGACACGGAAATCAGGGTGCCGCCGCTGCCATCCAGGAACAGTACACCCGTAACTTTGCCCTTGGTGATATTGTCCCCCGCAAATGCAAGCCCATTCCCCTGCAAGACAATCTGGGCGCCGCTCACATCCTCATAGACCGCCCTTTTTCCGGTGTGAGATTTCAGCACAAGGCTGGTTTCATCATAGAAATCTCCGAAGAAGCCATATTCCGGCATCGCGTTGCCGACCTTTATCCTGGCCACAGTCATCTCCTCCCTTTACATTACCGGGATGGTTCCCGCGAAAGGCACTCACATCCATAGCGCCGAGATCTGCAATGAAGCCGGTTGGGGTGGCATGTTGGATAAAGATCCCTCCCCGGCTTGCTATCCGGATAAACATATTGGCAATTTGCCCGACGCCGATTGAGATGAACTGGCACAACTTAAAATGACGGGCAACGGCGCTGCCGCAGTCAGCATGGACGCAGGCTACAGACGCGGCCGGGCATTCCCCAGCGACAGATCGCGGTAAGGCGCAGATACAAGTATTCGGCGGCAAGTAACGGATAACATACTTATTTTAGATCTTTATTACAAGCGCTGCGAGGTATTAGGTCGTTACGGTTAAGTTGCCCGGAAGAAATGCTGCTTGAGCAGGATGGTCGCAACAAAAAAACCGCCGGGCTGCCCCGGCGGTTTTCAATTCTAGTACTTGGTCAGCGATTATTCGCCGGCAGGAACTTCGCTTGCGAGGTCCTGCAGCATCGGGGTTGCGTCTTCCGCACCCGAGCCACGCTTGCGCTCTTCGAGGATCATGTCGTCGCGGGCCATGGCGATCCGGCGGATCTGGGTCATGGTGCCGCCAGTACCGGCCGGGATGAGGCGGCCGACGATGACGTTCTCCTTAAGGCCCTGCAGCGTATCACGCTTGCCGGCGATCGCAGCCTCGGTCAGCACCTTCGTCGTTTCCTGGAAGGACGCGGCGGAGATGAACGACGGGGTCTGCAGCGACGCCTTGGTGATACCGAGAAGGACAGGCTCGCCGTAAGCAGGCTTCTTGCCTTCCTCGATCAGGCGCTCGTTGACTTCCTCCAGTTCAATCCGATCGACGTTGTCGCCCGGAATATAGGTGGTGTCGCCCTGCTCCGTGATCTCGACCTTCTGCAGCATCTGGCGAACGATCACCTCGATGTGCTTGTCGTTGATCAACACGCCCTGCAGACGGTAGACTTCCTGGATTTCATTGACGAGATAGGAAGCGAGTGCCTCCACGCCCTTGATGGCCAGAATGTCGTGCGGCGCCGGGTTGCCATCGAGGATGTAGTCGCCCTTTTCGATGAAGTCGCCTTCCTGAAGGTGGAAGGGCTTGCCCTTCGGGATCAGGTATTCGACCGGCTCGACACCGTCTTCCGCTGGCTCGATGATGACGCGACGCTTGTTCTTGTAGTCACGGCCGAGGCGGATCGTACCATCGATTTCGGCGATGATCGCGTGATCCTTCGGGCGGCGTGCTTCGAAGAGTTCGGCAACGCGCGGCAGACCACCGGTGATGTCCTTGGTCTTGGCGCTTTCCATCGGCGAACGTGCGAGCACGTCACCCTGGGAAACCTTCTGACCCGGCTCGACCGAAAGAATGGCCTCGACGGACAGGAAGTAACGGGCGTCACCACCACGGGCGAGCTTCAGGATGTTGCCGCTCTCGTCCTTCAGAACGATTGCCGGCTTCAGATCCGTCCCGCGCGGGGTCGAACGCCAGTCGATTACCTGGCGCTTGGTGATACCCGTGGATTCGTCGGTCGCTTCGAGGACCGAGATGCCGTCGACGACATCTTCGAACTCGATACGGCCGGCGACTTCCGTCAGGATCGGACGCGTGTACGGGTCCCACTCTGCAAGACGCTGACCGCGACGAACCTTGTCGCCGTCATCGACATGGATCTTCGAACCGTAGGCGACGCGCTGCGAGGAACGTTCCACGCCGCGCTCGTCCAGGATCGTGACCGCCATGTTGCGGCCCATGGCGACGAGAACGCCTTCTGAGTTGCGCAGCATGTTGCGGTTCTTGATCTGGATCGTACCCTCGTAGGAGGCTTCCAGGAACGAGCTGTCGACCACGGTTGCCGTGCCACCAAGGTGGAACGTGCGCATGGTCAACTGGGTGCCCGGCTCGCCGATCGACTGAGCGGCGATGACGCCGACAGCTTCACCCATGTTGACTGGCGTTCCGCGAGCAAGGTCGCGGCCGTAGCAGACGCCGCAGATGCCGGTGCGGATTTCGCAGGTCAGTGCCGAACGGATACGGACCGACTGGATACCGCACTTCTCGATGGCGATGACATCGATTTCCTGGATCATCGTACCGGCCTTGACGATGTTCTCGCCAGTCAGCGGGTTGTCGATGTCATCCAGTGCCGTACGGCCGAGGATACGCTGGCCGATGGAGGCAACGACCTGGCCGGCGTCAACGATGGCGGTCATGGTCAGACCGGTCTCGGTGCCGCAATCGACATGCGTGACGATGCAATCCTGGGCGACGTCGACAAGACGACGCGTCAGGTAACCGGAGTTCGCCGTCTTCAGCGCGGTGTCTGCAAGACCCTTACGGGCACCGTGGGTCGAGTTGAAGTACTCGTTAACGGTCAGACCTTCCTTGAAGTTCGACGTGATCGGCGTTTCGATGATCGAGCCATCCGGCTTGGCCATCAGGCCGCGCATGCCGCCGAGCTGGGACATCTGCTTCGGAGAACCACGAGCCCCCGAGTGGCTCATCATGTAGATCGAGTTCATCTGCTTCTGACGACCGCTCGGCAGGAACTCAACAGCCTTCAGGCGCTGCATCATTTCGTCAGCGACCTTTTCGGTCGCCTTGCCCCAGGCGTCGACAACCTTGTTGTACTTCTCGCCCTGGGTGATGAGGCCGTCGTTGTACTGCTGCTCGTATTCCTTGACCAGGCTCTCGGTGTCATCGACGATCGTGTACTTCGATGCCGGGATGACCATGTCGTCCTTGCCGAACGAAATGCCGGCGCGGCAGGCGTGGGCAAAGCCGAGCTGCATGATGCGGTCACAGAAAATGACCGTGTCCTTCTGGCCGCAATGGCGGTAGACCGTGTCGATCATCTTGGAGATGTTCTTCTTGGTCAGTTCCTGGTTGCAGACATCGAAAGGAACGTCAGGGTTCTTCGGCAGCAATTCGCCGACGATCATGCGACCAGGCGTGGTCTCATAGATCTTCGAAACGGGGTTGCCCTCGCGATCAACGGTCTTGAAACGACCGCGGATTTTCGAATGCAGCGTGACCACCTTATTTTCGAGCGCATGCTGGAGTTCACCGAGATCGGAGAACACCATGCCTTCGCCCGGCTCACCCTGTGCGACAATCGACAGGTAGTAGAGGCCGAGGACCATGTCCTGTGACGGAACGATGATCGGTGCGCCGTTGGCCGGGTGCAGGATGTTGTTGGTCGACATCATCAGCACGCGGGCTTCAAGCTGGGCTTCCAGCGACAGCGGCACGTGAACAGCCATCTGGTCGCCGTCAAAGTCGGCGTTGAAGGCGGTGCAGACGAGCGGATGCAGCTGAATGGCCTTGCCTTCGACCAGCGTCGGCTCGAACGCCTGGATGCCCAGGCGGTGCAGAGTCGGTGCGCGGTTGAGCAGGACCGGATGTTCGCGGATGACCTCGTCGAGAATATCCCAGACTTCCGGCTTTTCCTTTTCGACCAGCTTCTTGGCCTGCTTGACGGTCGAGGAGAAACCCTTGGCGTCAAGGCGTGCGTAGATGAACGGCTTGAACAGTTCGAGCGCCATCTTCTTCGGCAGGCCGCATTGGTGCAGCTTCAGTTCCGGGCCGGTCACGATGACCGAACGGCCGGAATAGTCGACGCGCTTGCCGAGCAGGTTCTGACGGAAGCGGCCTTGCTTGCCCTTGAGCATGTCGGACAGCGACTTCAGCGGACGCTTGTTGGCGCCGGTGATGACGCGGCCGCGGCGGCCGTTGTCGAACAACGCATCGACAGCTTCCTGCAGCATGCGCTTTTCGTTGCGGATGATGATGCCCGGGGCGCGCAGTTCGATCAAGCGCTTCAGACGGTTGTTACGGTTGATGACGCGGCGATACAGGTCGTTCAGGTCCGAAGTCGCGAAACGGCCGCCATCCAGGGGAACAAGCGGGCGCAGGTCCGGCGGGATCACCGGCACGACCTTCATGATCATCCATTCCGGCTTGTTGCCGGATTCCATGAAGTTTTCGACGATCTTCAGACGCTTCATCAGCTTCTTCTGCTTCAGATCAGACGTCGTTTCCGCCAGATCCGTGCGCAGTTCGCCAGCGATCCTTTCAAGCTCGAGGCTCGCCAGCATCTCATAGATGGCTTCAGCGCCGATCATGGCGGTGAACTGGTCTTCGCCGTACTCGTCAACAGCAAGCATGTACTCTTCTTCCGAGAGCAGCTGGTGTTCCTTGAGCGCGGTAAGGCCGGGCTCGGTGACGAGATAGTTTTCGAAGTAAAGAACGCGTTCGACATCCTTCAGCGTCATGTCGAGCAGCGTCGAAATGCGGCTCGGCAGCGACTTCAGGAACCAGATGTGGGCGACGGGCGCGGCAAGCTCGATATGGCCCATGCGCTCGCGGCGAACGCGCGACAGCGTGACTTCGACGCCGCACTTTTCGCAGATGATGCCCTTGTACTTCATGCGCTTGTACTTGCCGCACAGGCATTCGTAATCCTTGATCGGACCGAAGATGCGCGCGCAGAACAGACCGTCACGTTCCGGCTTGAATGTGCGGTAGTTGATGGTCTCCGGCTTCTTGATTTCGCCGTAGGACCAGGAAAGAATCTTCTCGGGCGAAGCGATCGAAATCCGGATGGAGTCGAACACCTGCGCCGGGGCCTGCGGGTTGAAAAGATTCATGACCTCTTGGTTCATGCCTGTCTCCTTGGGGTCGCCATACCCTGAAAATGGAAGCGGGGCTGGTTTTCTGGAGCAAAAACCCGCCGCCTCCTTAATGTTTCATACCGCTTCTCGCGGCGTTTCACCGTCCTGATCCGCTCGACGCATTGACATGCGAAACGGAAAAACGGCGAGGCCGCGCGCAAAACATCAGCTTTGCGCGCGGCAAGTGACAGAACCTTACTCGGCCGCGTCAGGCAATTCAGCCTGCGCTTCGTCGACGATCGTGTTCTCGAGTTCGACCGACAGACCGAGTGAGCGCATTTCCTTGACGAGAACGTTGAAGCTTTCCGGGATACCGGCTTCGAACGTATCGTCTCCGCGAACGATGGCTTCGTAGACTTTGGTACGGCCGGCGACGTCGTCCGACTTCACCGTCAGCATTTCCTGCAGGGTGTAGGCGGCGCCGTAGGCTTCCAGAGCCCAGACTTCCATTTCCCCGAAGCGCTGACCACCGAACTGGGCCTTACCACCAAGCGGCTGCTGGGTGACGAGCGAGTACGGACCGATCGAACGGGCGTGGATCTTGTCATCGACTAGGTGGTTGAGCTTGAGCATGTAGATATAGCCCACAGTCACCTGTCTGTCGAATTCCTCGCCTGTGCGGCCGTCATACAGAGTCGACTGTCCGGTATTGGACAGGCCGGCCTGCTCGAGCAGCACGTTGATGTCGGCTTCATGCGCACCGTCGAAGACCGGAGTCGCGATCGACACACCCTTCCTGGACTGTTCAGCGAGGCGCACGAGCGACTCGTCGTCGAAATCCTTGACCGGTTCGGCCTTCGGACCGGAGCCCATAAGCTCGGTCATGGTTACCTTCAGCGGTTCGATATTGCCCGAGGCCTTGTAGGCTTCGATCATATCGCCGATCTGGCGGCCCATGCCGGCGCAGGCCCAACCCAGATGGGTTTCGAGGATCTGACCGACATTCATGCGCGACGGAACGCCGAGCGGGTTGAGCACGACGTCAACCGACGTACCATCCGCGAGGAACGGCATGTCTTCGACCGGAACGATGCGAGACACGACACCCTTGTTGCCGTGACGGCCGGCCATCTTGTCGCCTGGCTGGATCTTGCGCTTCACAGCGACGAAAACCTTGACCATCTTCATGACGCCCGGCGGCATTTCATCACCGCGCTGGACCTTCTCGACCTTGTCCATGAAACGCTGTTCGAGCAGCGACTTGGACTCGTCGTACTGGCCGCGGAGCGATTCAAGCTCGCCCTGAGCCTTCTCGTCCTCGACAGCGAACATCCACCATTGCGAGCGGGGATATTCGGTGATGATCGGACGAGCCAGTTCGGTGCCCTTCTTGAAGCCCTTCGGACCAGCAATCGCCACATGACCCTGCAGCATCTCGACTAGGCGGCCGTAGACGTTACGGTCGAGGATTGCCTGTTCGTCGTCACGGTCCTTGGCGAGACGCTCGATTTCCTCGCGTTCGATGGCCATGGCGCGTTCGTCCTTTTCAACGCCGTGGCGATTGAAAACGCGAACTTCGACGACTGTGCCGTAGGTGCCCGGGGGCATGCGCATGGACGTGTCGCGAACGTCGGAAGCCTTTTCACCGAAGATGGCGCGCAGAAGCTTTTCTTCCGGCGTCATCGGGCTTTCACCCTTCGGCGTGATCTTGCCGACGAGGATATCGCCTGGCGTCACTTCCGCACCGATGTAAACGATACCGGCTTCGTCGAGGTTCTTCAGCGCTTCTTCCGAAACGTTCGGAATGTCGCGGGTGATTTCTTCCGGACCAAGCTTGGTGTCGCGGGCCATCACTTCGAATTCTTCGATGTGAATGGAGGTGAACACGTCGTCCGACACAATCCGTTCGGAAAGCAGGATCGAGTCTTCGTAGTTGTAACCGTTCCAAGGCATGAACGCGACGAGCGCGTTGCGGCCGAGCGCCAGATCGCCGAGATCGGTCGAGGGACCGTCAGCGATGATGTCGCCCTTGTTCAGGATGTCACCAACAGTGACCAGCGGACGCTGGTTGATGCAGGTGTTCTGGTTCGAGCGCTGGTACTTCTGCAGCCGGTAGATATCGACGCCGGACTTGCCCGGATCGAGGTCTTCGGTTGCACGAATAACGATACGCGTCGCGTCCACCTGGTCGACCACGCCGCCGCGACGAGCGCCGATAGCAGCGCCGGAGTCACGAGCAACGACCGGCTCCATGCCGGTACCCACAAACGGGGCTTCGGCGCGGAGCAGCGGAACGGCCTGACGCTGCATGTTCGAGCCCATGAGCGCGCGGTTGGCGTCGTCGTTCTCGAGGAACGGGATGAGCGCCGCAGCGACCGAAACAACCTGCTTCGGCGAAACGTCCATGAGATTGATCGTGTCGCGCGGTGCGAGCATGACGTCGCCGGCATGACGGCAGACGACGAACTCTTCCGCAAACGTGGCGTCGTCATTCATCACGGAATTGGCCTGTGCGATGTAGTACTTCGCTTCTTCCATTGCCGAGAGATAGATGACTTCGCTGGTCAGCTTGCCATCGACGATCTTGCGGTACGGGCTCTCGATGAAGCCGTACTTGTTGACGCGTGCGAAGGTAGCGAGCGAATTGATCAGACCGATATTCGGGCCTTCCGGCGTTTCGATCGGGCAGATACGGCCATAGTGGGTCGGATGCACGTCGCGGACTTCGAAGCCTGCGCGTTCGCGGGTCAGACCACCGGGTCCAAGAGCCGAAAGACGACGCTTGTGGGTGATTTCCGACAGCGGATTGACCTGGTCCATGAACTGCGACAGCTGCGAGGAGCCGAAGAATTCGCGAACGGCGGCAGCCGCCGGCTTCGCGTTGATCAGGTCCTGCGGCATCACGGTGTCGATTTCGATCGAGGACATACGTTCCTTGATCGCGCGCTCCATGCGAAGCAGACCGAGACGGTACTGATTTTCCATCAGCTCGCCGACCGAACGGACACGGCGGTTGCCGAGGTTGTCGATGTCGTCGATTTCGCCCTTGCCGTCGCGCAGGTCGACCAGCATCTTGACCACTGCCAGGATGTCGTCCTTGCGCAGAACGCGAACCGTATCGGCGACGTCGAGGTCGAGACGCATGTTCATCTTGACGCGACCGACGGCCGAAAGGTCGTAACGCTCGGCGTCGAAGAACAGCGACTGGAACATCGCTTCAGCCGATTCCATTGTCGGCGGTTCACCCGGACGCATGACGCGGTAGATGTCGAACAGAGCATCCTGACGGTTCTCGTTCTTGTCCACGTTGATCGTGTTGCGGATGTAGGCGCCGACATTGATATGGTCGATGTCGAGAACCGGGATTTCTTCGAAACCGGAATCGAGGATCAGCGGAAGCGTCTTTTCGTCGATCTCGTCACCAGCTTCGAGGTAGATCTCACCGGTGGCCGGGTTGACCATGTCCTCGGCAAGGTAGTTGCCGTAGAGCTCTTCGTCGGTTGCGCGCAGCGCCTTCAGACCCTTCTCCGTAAGCTGACGAATCAGGCGCGGAGTGAGCTTCTTGCCGGCCTCGACCACCACTTCGCCGCTATCGGCATCGATGAGATCGGTAATGACCTTTGTGCCCTTGAGCGTTTCGGCATTGAACGGCACACGCCATCCCTTGCCGTCGCGTTCGTAAAGGGATTTGGTGTAGAAGGTCGACAGGATGTCTTCGCTATCCATGCCAAGCGCCATAAGCAGCGACGACACCGGAATCTTTCGGCGGCGGTCGATACGCGCATAGACGATGTCCTTGGCATCGAATTCGATGTCCAACCAGGAACCGCGATACGGAATCACGCGGGCAGCAAACAGCAGCTTGCCCGACGAGTGGCTTTTGCCCTTGTCGTGGTCGAAGAACACGCCCGGAGAACGATGCATCTGCGAAACGATGACGCGCTCGGTGCCGTTGACAATGAAGGTACCATTGTTGGTCATGAGCGGCATGTCGCCCATGTAAACGCTCTGTTCCTTGATGTCCTTGATGGACTTGGAACCGGTGTCTTCATCGATATCGAACACGATAAGACGCAGCGTCACCTTGAGTGGAGCTGCGTAGGTCAGGTCGCGCTGGCGGCATTCATCAACGTCGAATTTCGGCGGCTCGAATTCGTAGGACACGAATTCCAGCATTGCCGCGCCCGAGAAATCGGTAATCGGGAACACGGACTTAAAAACAGCGTTCAAGCCTTCATCGGGGCGACCGCCAACTGGCTCGTCCACCATCAGGAATTGGTCGTAGGATGCCTTCTGAACCTCGATGAGGTTCGGCATTTCTGCGACTTCCGGGATTTTTCCAAAAAACTTGCGTACGCGCCTACGACCATTGAATGAAAGGGTCTGAGCCATCGTCGCTCCTATCGGTTTTAGCATTCGGGCCTGCAACAGACGGTTACCGCTGGCCAAACGGCTCCGTCATCAACTCGGGTACTCTTATCTTTAGAACCCAATACCCAAAAGCCTGTTTCAGGCTTTTGGGTAACCGGTTCGGCAGAACGGACAGTGGGAGATGGTGAAACACCATCCCCCGCCGTTATGTGTGTTACTTAAGTTCGATCTTGGCGCCAGCGGCTTCAAGCTTCTTCTTAAGGTCTTCGGCTTCTGCCTTGGAGACAGCTTCCTTGACAGTCTTCGGAGCGCCGTCGACGAGGTCCTTGGCTTCCTTGAGGCCGAGGCCGGTGATGGCGCGGACTTCCTTGATCACGTTGATCTTGTTGGCGCCGGCATCGGCGAGAACAACGTCAAATTCAGTCTTTTCTTCAACGGCAGCAGCCGGAGCAGCAGCAGCGGCAGCAGCAGCAACCGGAGCAGCAGCGGAAACGCCCCACTTTTCTTCAAGCATCTTGGAGAGTTCTGCAGCTTCCAGCACGGTCAGGCTGGAGAGGTCTTCAACGATCTTTGCGAGATCAGCCATTTTACTATTCCTTATTTTCAGTTCGAACTTGGTTGGTATTGTTGACAGCGAAGTACCGCCTTATGCGGCTTCGCTCTTCTCGGCATATGCTGCGAACACGCGGGCGAGCTGGCCTGCCGGTGCGTTGACAACCTGCGCGATGCGCGAAGCAGGGGTCTGAATCATACCCACCAGCTTTGCACGCAGTTCATCAAGCGACGGAAGGGTCGCAAGCGCTTTGACGCCATCAGCATCAAGACTTGTTGCGCCCATGGAACCGCCAATAATGACAAGCTTGTCATTGGTCTTGGCGAATTCAGACGCAATCTTGGGAGCCGTGATCGGGTCTTCGCTGAAACAAATCAGCGTCTGTCCCTTGAAAAGATCAGCGATCTTTTCCGACTCCGTGCCCTGAAGAGCGATCTTGGCCAGGCGGTTCTTCGCGACTTTGACGGTGCCGCCGGATGCGCGCATTCTTGAACGAAGATCGTTCATCTGCGCGACCGTGACGCCAGCATAGCTCGCCACGACGACTGAGCCCGAAGCCTTGAAGACCTCGTTCAGTTCGGAGACGAATTCGCGTTTTTCCGCTCTATCCACTGTCTCACTCCAGTTAAGCAGGACCACATTGAAGCCGTGGACCCTGCCGGGTTGCCTTTTGCCGCATGGGAATGATCCCAAGCGGCGCTCGAGGATCCTGTCCCCTCGCGTCTCATTTCTCGCGAAATGCAACACAAGGCATCCAAGGTTCGAACCGTTCTTTGCGACTTGCGTCGCGGAAACCGGATCTCAACCGTCTCATGCAGGCCAAGTGATTAAGGTTGACCACCTGCAATCTCGGACAGGAAATTCGATGGGTTGCCCCATCATTCCCCGGCCCGAAGGCCGGGAAATTCTTGAGAGAGCCCGATGGAAGGCTCCCATGAAACCAATCAAGCGGCCGAGATGGTGGCCGGATCGACCTTCACGCCAGGACCCTGGGTCGAGGAGATCGCGATCTTCTTGAGATAGTTGCCCTTGGCGCCAGCCGGCTTCGCCTTGACGACGGCGTCAGCGAAAGCGCGGATGTTTTCTTCAAGAGCCTTGGCTGCGAACGAAGCCTTGCCGATACCGGCATGGACGATACCAGCCTTTTCGACGCGGAACTCGACAGCGCCGCCCTTGGACGCCTTGACGGCGCCAGCGACGTCGACGGTCACGGTGCCGACCTTCGGGTTCGGCATCATGCCGCGCGGGCCGAGTACCTTACCGAGGCGACCGACCAGCGGCATCATGTCCGGGGTAGCAATGCAACGATCGAAATCGATCTTGCCGCCGAGGACGATGTCGAGCAGGTCTTCTGCACCAACGATGTCTGCACCAGCAGCCTTGGCTTCGTCAGCCTTGGCGCCACGGGCAAATACAGCAACGCGAACGTCGCGGCCAGTGCCGTTCGGCAGGTTCACAACGCCACGAACCATCTGGTCGGCATGACGCGGGTCAACACCGAGGTTCATCGCAATTTCAATGGTTTCGTCGAACTTGGCGACGGCGCGAGCCTTCACCATGGAGATCGCCTCATCAAGACCGTAGGACTTGTTGGGGTCGACGCCTTCGCGGATCTTCTGAATACGCTTTGCAATCTTCGGCATGATCAACCCTCAACCGTCAGGCCCATGGAGCGGGCGGAACCTTCGACCATGGCCATAGCGCCTTCGACGTCGGCAGCGTTCAGGTCCTTCATCTTGGCTTCAGCAATCTTGCGGACCTGATCACGGGTGATCGAGCCGGCCTTTGCCTTGCCAGGAGTCTTGGAACCAGCAGTAATCTTGGCTTCCTTCTTGAGGAAATAGGATACCGGCGGCTGCTTCATCGCGTAGGTGAAGGACTTGTCCTGGTAGTAGGTGATGACGACCGGGATCGGCATACCCTTTTCCATTTCCTGGGTCGCTGCGTTGAACGACTTGCAGAATTCCATAATGTTGATGCCGCGCTGACCAAGTGCAGGGCCGATCGGCGGGGACGGGTTTGCCGATCCTGCCTTTACCTGCAGCTTGAGCTGGCCTGCTACTTTTTTAGCCATTTCTCTGCCTCTTCTTCAGGTTCCGTTCGCAACATGCGATCCGGAACCGGTTAGAGCCGGTTTCCCGGCCCGAATGCCAACCCGAAGGCTGACGGCTGCGGTTGCGTGGTCCGACATTTATCGGGACCGGCTAAAGCCCCACGTCTCCCACGCGCAAAAGGGCGACGGGCAAGCCCGCCACCCAGTTTTTCATCAGACCTTTTCGACCTGACCGTATTCAAGCTCGACCGGCGTAGCGCGGCCGAAAATCGAGACTTCCACCTTGAGGCGGGAGCGTTCCTCGTCGACATCCTGCACGATGCCGTTGAACGAAGCGAACGGCCCATCGGCCACACGCACTTGTTCACCAACTTCGAAGGATACGGACGGCTTCGGATGCTCGACGCCATCCTGAACCTGGTTCAGAATGCGCTCAGCTTCGGAGTCCGGAATCGGCACCGGCCGGGAATCGGAACCCAGAAAGCCGGTGACCTTCGGCGTATTCTTGATCAGATGATAAGCCTCATCCGTCAACGTTGCGCGAACCATCACGTAGCCCGGGAAGAACTTGCGCTCGCTGTCGACCTTGCGACCACGGCGAATCTCAACAACCTTCTCGGTCGGCACGACGATGCGCTCGAAGAGATGGCTCAAGCCCTTCTGGCGAGCCTTATCTTCGATGGATTCAGCGACTTTCTTCTCGAAATTCGAATATGCGTGAACAATGTACCAGCGTGCCGCCATCTTCATCTCCGTCCGAAATTAGAAGCCGACATTCAGGATAAGGCCAATGACCCAACCCATCAGCCAATCGGCGAGAAAGAAAAAGATCGCCGCCAAGCCAGCCATGATGAATACCATCATCGTGGAGATCATGGTTTCGCGCCGGGTCGGCCAAGTCACTTTTGCCGTCTCAGAGCGGACCTGCTGCAGAAACGAAAACGGGTTGGTTTTGGATGCCATTGACTGCTCACGCCATTTCGGCGCGTAAAGCTGACTATGCCAGCCCCACGCACCGCGTGTCTGATTTAAACCTTACATAAACTCCGATTCCCTTTTTAACAAGGGGCAATCGAAGCTTTTTCCAGCGATGGTAACATTGCGCCATGCGCGCGTCGCCGCAACGCTGCTGTTGAATGGCAGGGGCAGCCGGGCTTGAACCGACGACCTGCGGTTTTGGAGACCGCCGCTCTACCAACTGAGCTATACCCCTACGCCCCTGTCCAGACTTCGCGAAACGCGCCGCTCTGAATGGGATGGCCGCGTGATATTCAATTTGATCTGAAAAGACAAGCGGTTTTGCGAAGAAAGTTTGGGATTGCCCACAATCGCCTTCCCCGATGCAACGGCGCGATCGCGTTTGAAATGAAAGAACCCGGACGAGCAGCCATTCGCCGTCCGGGTTCACTCACTATTCTAGTACTGAAGACCGGGTGCAAACCTAGCTTCATGCCGTCGGGCCCGCCGAACCTTTAATCCTTGCCGGTTCGGCGCACTTAGCCTTACGCCAGATCGTCCACAACGGCATCAGCCTTGCCCGAGATTCGGTGGGCAAGCGCGGCTTCCATGAACGGGTTCAGATCCCCGTCCAGCACGTCGGAAGGCGCCGAACTTTCCACGCCGGTCCGCATGTCCTTGACCATCTGGTAGGGCTGCAGAACGTAGGAACGAATCTGGTGTCCCCAGCCGATATCGGTCTTGGATGCGGCTTCGGCATTGGCCGCAGCCTCGCGCTTTTCGAGCTCGACCTCGTAGAGGCGCGAGCGCAGCATGTCCCAGGCCTTGGCCTTGTTCTTGTGCTGTGAGCGCTCCTGCTGGCAGGCCACCGCGATTCCCGTGGGAATATGTGTGATGCGCACCGCCGAGTCGGTCGTATTGATGTGCTGACCACCCGAACCGGAGGCGCGGTAGGTATCGATTCGGCAATCGCTTTCGTTGATCTCGATGTTGATCGAGTCGTCGACGACCGGATACACCCAGATTGACGAGAACGAGGTATGGCGCCGCGCATTGCTGTCATAGGGCGAGATCCGCACCAGACGATGAACGCCAGATTCGGTCTTCAGCCAGCCATAGGCGTTGTGGCCCTTGACCATGATGGTCGCTGATTTGATGCCGGCTTCTTCGCCATCGTGCATTTCGAGCACTTCGACCTTGAAACCCTGGCGCTCCGCCCAGCGTGTATACATGCGCAGCAGTATGTTCGCCCAGTCCTGGCTTTCAGTGCCGCCCGCACCCGAATGAACTTCGAGATAGGTGTCGTTGGAATCGGCCTCGCCGGAAAGCATCGCCTCGACCTGCCGGCGATTGGCCTCGACCAGCATTGCCTTGAGCGAGTTTTCCGCGTCGCGGATGACCTCCTGGTCACCTTCCATTTCACCGAGCTCGATAAGGTCGATGTTTTCCTGCAGATCCGCTTCGAACTTGCGGACGCTGGAAATTCCATCATCGAGCTGCTGGCGTTCGCGCATCAATTTCTGCGCTTCCTGCGGGTCGTTCCAGAGGTTGGGATCTTCGGCCTTGTTGTTCAGCCAATCCAGTCGTCTTACCGCCTGGTCCCAGTCAAAGATGCCTCCTCAGCAAGCTTACGGCCTGCTTGATTTCATCGACTACATTCACGATTTCATTGCGCATTCAGTTTTCCACCGTTTGGAATTCATCATTCGGCCCGTCACATAGTGACTGGCGCTTTCAAAGTAAAGCCGCAGAAAAGGTCAAAAGGCCGGTCAGAAGAGACCGCCCTGCCCCTTCTGGACGGCATCCTTCGCCTGCTGGGAGGAGTTCAGGATTTCTTCCGGAGAGGCATAGCCCTCGGCACCGATGACCGAGAATACATCGGCCGGTCCGGTCCCGGGCTTAAAGGCTTCCATGATCGTCTCAGGTTCGCCTTCCATGGCCTGCATGCCGGTCTTGCGATTGACCGCGATCAACTTCATGCCTTCAGGCACGATGAACTTTTCAGGCTTCTCGCCCTTGAGCGCTGGCTGCATGAAATTATTGAACAGCGGAGCTGCAAGCGAACCGCCCGTTGCACCGCGACCGAGCGGCTTGGGGTCATCGAAGCCCATATAGACGCCGGCAACGAGATTTGGCGTATAGCCAACGAACCATGCGTCCTTCTCATCGTTGGTGGTGCCGCTCTTGCCTGCGACCTCGCTGTCGAGCTTGACCTTGCCGGCGGCTGTGCCGCGCAGGATGACACCCTGCATCATCGAGGTAATCTGGTAGGCAGTCATCGGATCGAGAACCTGCTCGCGATTATCGATCACCTCCGGTTCGCCTTGTCCGGCCCATTCGTCAGCATTGCAGGTCTGGCAGATGCGCTCTTCGTGCTTGAAGATCGTCTTGCCGTAGCGATCCTGGATACGGTCGATCACTGTCGGCTTTATCTGCTTGCCACCATTGGCCAACACCGAATAGGCAGCCACCATGCGCATGACTGTCGTTTCGCCGGAACCCAGCGACATCGACAGCACCGGCTGCATCTTGTCATAGATGCCGAAACGCTCGGCATATTCGGCAACGAGGTTCATGCCCATGTCATTGGCCAGTCGCACCGTCATCAGGTTTCTCGACTTTTCAATGCCCAGGCGAAGCGTCGAGGGGCCGGCCGAGCCGCCGCCGTAGTTCTGCGGCCGCCATACCTGACCGCCGGACACTATTTCGATCGGTGCATCGAGAACAACCGAGGCTGGCGTGTAACCATTGTCGAGCGCGGCTGCATAGACGAACGGCTTGAACGAAGATCCAGGCTGGCGCATTGCCTGCGTCGCGCGGTTGAACTCCGATTGGCCGTAGGAAAAACCACCAACCATGGCAAGCACGCGCCCCGTATGCGGGTCCATGGCGATGAAACCACCCTGCACCTTCGGGGGCTGGCGAAGCCTGTAGCTGCCCGTATCGGCCAGCCGCTCCACGTAGACAACATCGCCAGGCGTCAGGACACCTGTGGGATTCTTTGCCGTCTTCCGCTCGCCGGTGGGCGATCTATAGGCCCATTTCATTGCTTTGGCGTCGATACGACCGGTAGCGCGGGCTTCATCGATCTTGCCTGCGGCGTCGACCTCGGGGCGAATACCGATATCGACACCCCCCTCATCCGTCGCAAGCACAATTGCGAGCTTCCACTCCGGCACGTCGCGGAACGGCACGACCTTCGAGAGCGGTATTCCCCAATCGGCGCCCGCATCGATTTGCTTGATCACGCCGTGGAAACCACGCATTTCGTCATAGTTGATCAAGCCGTCTTGCAATGCTTTGCGGGCAAACAGCTGCAGCTTGGGATCGAGCGACGTGCGCACCGAAAGGCCGCCTTCGTAAAGGGCATCCTCGCCGTACTTGTCCATCAGCTGACGACGGACCTCACTGGCAAAATAGTCCGACGCGAACAGGTACGGCGTGGTGCGCTTGGTGCTTACGCCGAGATCGGATTCCTTGGCCTGCTCTCCGTCCTCTTTGGTGACGTAGCCGTTCTCGACCATCCGATCGATCACCCAGTTGCGACGCTCGAGCGCCGCTTCCCGATGGCGGAAGGGATGATAGTTGGATGGTCCCTTCGGCAAGGATGCGAGATAGGCAGCCTCAGCGATTGAAAGCTCGGTGACGGGCTTGTCAAAATAGGTGAGCGCGGCGCTCGCAAGACCATAGGAATTCAGGCCGAAGAAAATCTCGTTGAGATAAAGCTCGAGAATGCGGTCCTTCGAATAGGCCTGCTCGATGCGGAAGGCCAGGATCGCTTCCTTGACCTTGCGGTCGATCGTCTGGTCTGCACTCAGAAGAAAGTTCTTGGCGACCTGCTGGGTAATCGTGGACGCCCCGACGGGCCGGCGACCGGACCCCATGTTCTGGACGTTTACGGCGACGGCGCGGACAAGGCCCTGAAAATCGACGCCGGCGTGCTGGTAGAAATTCTTGTCTTCTGCCGACAGGAACGCAGCCTTGACGCGGTCGGGGATCGCCTGGATCGGCAGGAACAGACGCCGCTCGCGGGCAAACTCGGCGATCAGTCGGCCGTCGTCCGCATGCACCCGGGTGGTCACGGGCGGAGAGTAGCTCGCCAGCACCTCATAATCCGGAAGATCCTTCGTGACTTCCCCGAGATAGGCAGTGAGCACCATCGCCGCTCCCAAAAACAGCACAGTGCCCAAACCGAAGAAGTAGCCGATCAGTCTTATCATTAAACTCTTTCCACGGATTGCACCGGCACGCCAGATTCGCCGGTTTTACCCCATCCGCCATGCCGTTTCCAGCATGGGGGCGACCTTTGCCTTCATGGTCCATACAGCGCGGAATGTGAGGAAAATAGGGCCAGAGGCGTTTTTCCACGCCCACCTGCACCGTCCGGGCCATTTTTGCGTGGAGTGGTTCTCATCCGCCACGCGCCACACCGGCTGTATCGAGATACCTGTCCACCGCCTGAGCGATGAGGTCGGCTATCTTCTTCTGCCAGTCCGGATCAGTCAGGAGTTTCTCATCCTTTGGGTTGGAAAGGAACCCCAATTCGAGCAGAATGGAGGGTACGTCAGGTGCTTGCAGCACCCGGAATCCGGCGTGACGAAGCGGATTGTTGATGAGCTCTATCTGGCCTTCGAACGATTTCACCAGCTTTTCGGCAAGCTGGATCGAAAACGCCTGGGTCTCGCGGCGCGTCAGATCGATGAGGATGTCGGTGATTTCCTCGGGCTCATCCTTGATTTCGAGCCCGGCGATGCGATCGGAAAGGTTTTCGCGTTCAGCAAGGCTTTCGGCCAGCTTGTCGGATGCCTTGTCCGAAATGGTGTAGACGGTCGCGCCGCGAATGTCTTTCTGGCGCAACGTATCGGCATGCAGGGAAATCAACAGGCGCGCCTGGTGCTGGCGGGCAATGACGACGCGTTCCGATAGGGAAACGAAGGTGTCGTCTTCCCGCGTCAGGAAGGCGCGCACTCCCTTTTCCTTGTTCAATCGCTCGACGAGCGCCTGTGCGAAGGAAAGCGTCACCGTTTTTTCTTCCACCTTGGTGGTCGTTCCGCGCGCGCCGGCGTCAATGCCGCCATGCCCGGCATCGACCGCGATGATGAACTCATCCGGTTTGACGGGGCCGATCTGCACGCCGACCCGATCGTTCTTGCCAGGGGCGACTTGTTCGGCGCCTTTCCATTGCTGGTTCTGGACGAGATCGGCAAATTGCTTTTCGGGGACCACTTCGGATTCAATTACCAGGCGAAACCCCTTGTCGGTTTCGTTGGGCCTGACCTCAGCCACGACAGCCTTGATTGGCCGATGTGCAGTCAAGACGATGCGGGACACGCCCTCACCCATCGTTCCGTATCTAATGTCGGAGTATAGTCCGATAGCCGCAAGATTCTGTTCGCCGAAGCCGAAGACCGTCTCGTCCAGATCGACAATGAGACGATTTGGACGCGCCGTATAGTGCAGCCGGAACGTCGGCTTGCGATCGAAATCAATGACGATGCGGGTCCGCGCGTCGTCACCAGCGATACGCGCCTCGTATGCGATCAACGGTTTTTGTTCCGGAAGCTCAGATTCCACAGCGGCCGCACTGAGTGCCGGCAACAGGATGGCAGCAATCGACAGGGCAATGGTCGCAACGGATTTCAACATGATTTAACCGAAAATTCCAACTCGAGCGCGGACCGTCAGCCTTGTAAGCTCAATCGACTCGTCACTCATCCTTGCCCGATTCGCGGGCGGCCGTATCCGCCTAGATGCAAAGACCGGCGTGAAGCTTGTCAAACCCCGTCAAGACAAATCACGGATTTCCCCGGAGGCGAGACATCCAATTGAGCAATATTGTGACGGTTTTGCGTCACCACTTGATATTCCATGCGATAAACCATAGAAGAAGGTAGGGTGAAAGGCGAAGACGGGATTCATTCGCTAGCGAGGCTGCCAGCCTATTGGCGCCATGGAAGCGATAATATCTGCCGCCGAAACGTGCTCACCCCAGGCTCAATCCGTTCGTGCGGGACCGTCCCGCATGTTGTTATGGCAGTTCGCTGCAGCACGCCCGTGCTTCGGGCAAATTCATCGGACCGCAAGGTCTTGGACATTGGCATTCTCGCTTGGTATTTCGACGTTGATGCAAGGGAAGTTGTTCTTAGCGGCTCATTTGGCAAGACCGGTTCAACCGGCTTCCAGCCGCCCCTTGGCACAGGCGCCTGTCGATACCGGGAGAGGCAGAAAATCCGGCACCAGTCGCTTGAACCGCTTACCGGACCCTAAGGGTCACCGGCGGTCTCCAGGCAGCTATTGCCGAGGAGTTGTACTTACATGGCAGACAAGATGCTTATTGACGCGTCTCACGCTGAGGAGACGCGGGTCGTTGTTGTTCGCGGCAACCGCATAGAAGAATTCGATTTCGAATCGGAGCACAAAAAACAGATCCGCGGAAACATCTACCTTGCGAAGGTCACACGCGTAGAACCATCGCTTCAGGCCGCATTCGTGGACTACGGCGGCAACCGCCATGGCTTTTTGGCATTTGCCGAAATTCACCCCGACTATTATCAGATCCCGCTTGCCGATCGCCAGGCGCTTCTGCGCGCCGAGGCTGAAGAGCACAAGCGCGACGACGACTTCGAGCCCGTAAGTGCCGGAGCCGACACCCCGGCTGAAGCATGGCCGGTATCGCCTGACCTTTCGGCAGATGACACGCCGCAGCCGGATATTGCTGCTTGGCAGGGCGAGCCGAAGGCGGCACCCGTTGCATCGGTGGAAACCGAGGTTGTTGTTGAAACCGCAGAAGTAATCGAAGCTGTTGAGGCTGCGGAACCTGAGCCAGCAGCCAAGCCAAAGCGCGTGCGCAAGCCTCGTGCGAAGAAGGCCAAGCCAACCGACGAAGCGGAAGCCGCGGAAGCTACTGCTGCGGACAGCGACGATAGCTCGACCCCGCCGGCAATGGCGATGGCCGCCGACATCGATTCGGTTTCCGAGGATGTGCCGCGCCGCTCGAACGATGATGACGACGACGACGATCATGACGAAGAAAAGGAAGTCATCGAGTCGGTCGGCGCCGAAGACGCCATGGAAGAGGTTCCGGACCGCATCGTCCGCAAGCCCCGCAAGCAGTACCGTATCCAGGAAGTGATCAAGCGTCGGCAGATCCTGCTCGTTCAGGTCGCCAAGGAAGAACGCGGCAACAAGGGCGCCGCGCTGACGACTTACCTGTCGCTGGCCGGCCGTTACTCGGTTCTGATGCCGAACACGGCGCGCGGCGGCGGCATTTCCCGCAAGATCACCAGCCCGCAGGACCGTAAGCGCCTGAAGGAGATCGCCCGCGATCTCGAGGTGCCGAACGGCATGGGCGTCATCCTGCGCACCGCAGGCGCCAACCGCACCAAGCCGGAAGTCAAACGCGACTTCGAGTACCTGATGCGCCTCTGGGAAAACGTCCGCACCAAGACGCTGTCCTCGACCGCTCCTTGCCTCGTTTATGAAGAAGGCAGCCTGATCAAGCGCTCGATCCGCGACCTTTACAGCAAGGATATCAACGAAGTCATCGTTGCCGGCGAGGAAGGCTATCGCGAAGCCAAGGACTTCATGAAGATGCTGATGCCGAGCCACGCCAAGGTGGTTCAGCCGTATCGTGATCTTCACCCGATCTTCTCGCGCGCCGGCATCGAAGCACAGCTCGACCGGATGCTGCAGCCGCAGGTGACACTGAAGTCCGGCGGTTACATCATCATCAACCAGACGGAAGCCTTGGTTGCGATAGACGTCAACTCGGGCCGTTCGACACGTGAGCATTCTATCGAAGACACCGCTCTCCAAACCAATCTCGAAGCTGCCGAAGAAGTTGCTCGCCAGTTGCGCCTGCGCGACCTGGCCGGCCTCGTGGTCATCGACTTCATCGACATGGAGGAGAAGCGCAACAACCGTCATGTCGAAAAACGCCTGAAGGACTGCCTGAAAAACGACCGGGCACGCATCCAGGTCGGACGCATTTCGCATTTCGGCCTGCTTGAAATGTCGCGCCAGCGCATCCGCGCATCGGTGCTCGAAAGCACCATGCAGGTCTGCTCGCATTGCGGCGGCACCGGGCATATCCGTTCGCAGTCGTCCGTCGCACTGCATGTGCTGCGCGGCATCGAAGAGTTTCTGCTCAAGAGCACGACACACGACATCATCGTGCATACGACGCCCGACACAGCCCTTTACCTGCTGAACCACAAGCGCGGCACGATCGTCGACTACGAGAACCGTTTCGGTGTCTCCATCCTGATCGACGCCGTTGGCGTAGCCGGCGGCCAGCATTTTGCCATCGAGCGTGGCGAAGCCGTTGAAAATCCGGTGAAGATCGAGCAGCTCATCCACTTCCCCGTCGAGGAGGAAGAGGACGATGACATCCCCGTCTTCGAGGACGAGGAAGAAGAAAAGGAAGAAAAGCCCGCAGCCGTCGAACCGGCTCGCAACGACGACCAGAGCGGCAAGAAGAAGAAGCGCAGGCGCAGGCGTCGCGGCGGAAATCGCAACGGTGCCGAAGGGGCAAATGCGCAGTCCGATTTCGTCTCCGACTCGTCGGAAGATTCCGATGATGGTGATGACAGCGACGACAAGGGCGACGCAGAAACCGAAGAAGCTGCAGCCGTTTCCGATGTTGACGCCGAAGCTGCCGAAAGCGATGCGCGCAAGCGCCGTCGCCGTGGCAAGCGGGGCGGACGTCGCGGTCGTGAAGGCGGCGAGACCGAACAGTCGGCTGACTCCGATGCAGATGCCGAAACCGTGGTATCCGAAGAGCCGGCAACCGATGAAGCTCCTGCTGTCGAAGCCGTGGCAGAAGCCGTAACCGAAAAGCCGAAGCGTCCGCGCCGCACGAAAGCCGCCAAGGCGGCTGCCGAGGCAACCGAACCAGCTACGAAGGTTGTTAAAGCGGCCCCTGCAGCGCCCGTTGCCGAAGCAGTGGAGGAAGCGCCCGCTACGGTTGACGAGGCCGTCGCAGACGCAGCTCCGGCAGAGCCGGCTGCCGAGGCTTCAGAGGAAGAGTCTGAAGCGTCAAAGAGCAAGGCACGCGCCAATCGTGGCGAGGCAGCGATCGCTGCCTCCAAGCCAGCGGTCGTATCCTCGAGCTCGACCGAACCGACTGAAGAAGCAGCCAAGCCCAAAAAGGGCGGCTGGTGGCAAAAAAGGGGGTTTCTTTGATCTAGTTCAAAAACTGATCAAAGGTTCCTAAACTACAAAAGCCCGCTTCTTGCGGGCTTTTTCATGCCATAAAGGTCACCGAATATACGCCGCGCTTCGACGACTTGTCGGACGATCACATTCCTGCGAGGCGGCTAGAGCCAGGTGCCTTTTCTATTCCCCGCGGGACAAACTGCCTCTATAGGTTAGCCCAGCAAATTCATCGCATTGCCCGCGTTGACGACAAGGATCGACTTTATGAAATTCAGGACTCTGCTTACCGCGACGGCGCTTTCCGCCTCCATTTTCGCCGCAGCGGCCACCAGTGCCAACGCCTTCGATGACACCGAGAAGAAGGAAATCGGCGAAATCGTCCGCGAGTACCTGCTGCAAAATCCGGAAATCATGATCGAGATTCAGCAGACCCTGCAGCAGAAGCAGGAAACCGAGCGGCTGGCCCAGGCCAAATCGGCCGTGAAGGACAATTACGACGCGATCTTCAACGCGCCGTACGATCTCTCCATTGGCAACCCGAAGGGCAAGGTCACCATTGTCGAGTTCTTCGACTACAATTGCGGGTACTGCAAGCGCGCCCTCTCGGATATGAACGCGGTCATCAAGAGCAATCCGGACGTACGGTTCGTTTTGAAGGAATTCCCGATTCTCGGCCCCGATTCGCTTGCCGCCCATAAGGTATCGGCGGCGTTTCGCCTGATCGCGCCGGAAAAGTACGGCGAGTTTCATCATGAACTGTTGGGCAACAAGGCGCATGCAGACGAAGCGCGTGCACTGGCGGTGGCTGAATCGCTTGGTGTGAGCGAAAAAGCCATCCGCGAAAAGATGACGTCTTCGCCGAGCGACGAAAGCGTGCAGGATGCCTACAAGCTGGCCACCAAGCTGGGCATCTCCGGCACCCCCTCCTACATCATCGGCGACGAGGCCGTCTTCGGCGCTGTGGGCGCCGATGAACTCAACGAAAAGATCGCCAATATCGGCCAGTGCGGCAAGGCCAGCTGCTGATTTCGCCGCCTTCCGGTGGCTTTAGTCAACAATTCGACACATTTGGGGGCTTGCAGCTTGTGGACAAGCTGCAAGCTGCCTGTTGCCTCTTTTCCTGTAACGCTCCGGGGTTTATAGGGGATCATGCGTAAAACCGGAAAGAATTGATGGCACACACTGTATTTGTCTTGAATGGCCCCAATCTCAACATGTTGGGAAAGCGGGAACCGGGAATTTACGGTGGGCAAACTCTCGAGGCGATCGCCGACGATTGCAGGAAATTGGGGGCTGAGCTTGGCCTTGAAGTCGACTTCCGTCAAACCAACCATGAAGGCGTTCTCATCGACTGGATTCACGAGGCCAACGACAAGGCGGCTGCGGTCCTCATCAATCCCGGCGCATACGGACACACGTCTATTGCATTGCATGACGCCTTGCGCGCAATCTCGGTGCCATCCATCGAACTGCACCTTTCCAACATTCATGCGCGCGAAGAGTTCCGTCACAAGACGTGGACTGCCCCCGCCGTCAAGGGTGTGATTTGCGGCTTCGGAGCCGACTCCTATCTTTTGGCGCTCCGCGCCGCCACGACACTCATCAAGTAACAAGAATCGGGACATTGAAAAATGGCTGACAAAAAAACGGGCATCGATCAGGAATTGATCCGCGATCTCGCCAACATCCTCAAAGATACGGATCTGACCGAAATTGAAGTAGAACAGGACGACCTGCGCATTCGCGTGTCTCGCAACAGCCAGTCGAACCAGCCTGTCTACGCCCCCTACCCGGCATATGCGCCGCAGCCGATGGCCCAGCCGCTCGCGGCAGCGGCTTCGCCTGTTGTTGCTGCCCAGGCAGAACCGGCAGTCGTCAACGGTTTCACGCTGACCTCGCCGATGGTAGGCACGGCCTATCATAGCCCGGCGCCCGGTAGCCCGGCATTCATCGAAGTCGGCTCGATAGTCAAGGAAGGCCAGACCGTTCTCATCATCGAAGCGATGAAGACGATGAACCAGATCCCCGCGCCGCGGTCCGGCAAGATCGCCGCCATCCTTGTGAGCGATGCCGCACCGGTCGAATTCGGCGAGCCCCTCCTGATCATCGAATAAGGCGGTATCGGCATGATTTCCAAGATCCTGATCGCCAATCGTGGTGAAATCGCCCTTCGGGTGCTGCGCGCCTGCAAAGAGCTCGGCATAGCAACCGTTGCTGTGCATTCGACCGCCGATTCGGACGCAATGCATGTTCGACTCGCCGACGAAAGCGTCTGCATCGGGCCTCCCCCCTCGCGCGACAGCTATCTGAACATTCATCAGATCGTTGCCGCCTGCGAAATCACAGGAGCGGATGCCGTTCACCCAGGCTACGGGTTCCTTTCGGAAAACGCCAAGTTTGCTGACATACTCGATGCGCACGGCATCACCTTCATCGGGCCGACCGCCGATCATATCCGGATCATGGGCGACAAGATCACCGCCAAGCAGACGGCCATGGACCTCGGCATCCCCGTCGTTCCGGGCTCTGCTGGTGAGGTGTTGAACGACGCAGACGCGCTGAAGACCGCCCGCGAAATCGGTTATCCCGTCCTGATCAAGGCCACCGCCGGCGGCGGCGGACGCGGGATGAAAGTGGCCAAGACCGAAGCCGACCTTCTCGAAGCTTTCAATACCGCACGTTCGGAAGCCGCCAACGCATTCGGTAACGATTCCGTCTACATGGAAAAGTATCTCGGCAAGCCCCGCCACATCGAGATCCAGGTATTTGGCGACGGTGCCGGCAATGCCATCCATCTCGGCGAGCGCGACTGCTCGCTGCAGCGGCGCCACCAGAAGATCTGGGAGGAAGCAAACTCCCCGGCCCTCAACGTCGAACAGCGCATGAAGATCGGCCAGATCTGCGCCGACGCGATGAAGAAGCTGAAGTACCGCGGCGCTGGCACGGTCGAATTCCTCTACGAAAATGGCGAATTCTATTTCATCGAGATGAACACCCGTCTTCAGGTGGAGCATCCGATCACCGAGGCGATCACCGGCATCGACCTGGTGCACGAACAGATCCGTGTTGCTTCCGGCGGCGGCCTCAGCGTGACGCAGGAGGAAATCGAATTCTCCGGCCACGCCATCGAATGCCGCATCAATGCCGAGGATGCACGCACGTTCGTGCCCTCTCCCGGCACGATCACCCACTTCCATGCTCCGGGCGGCCTGGGCGTACGCGTTGATTCCGGTGCCTATCAGGGCTACCGAATCCCGCCTTACTACGACAGCCTGATCGGCAAGCTGATTGTGCATGGACGCACACGCGTGGAATGCATGATGCGCCTGCGCCGTGTTCTCGATGAGTTCGTTATCGACGGGATCAAGACCACGCTTCCGCTCTTCCAGGATCTGGTGACCAACCCAGATATTGCCAATGGGGACTACGACATCCATTGGCTCGAAGACTACCTGGCGAAAACGTCTGTTTGACGGAAATCGTGATGGCGCGGCCTTTCAATCCCCTCGCCCTCACGCCCGAAATCCTTCTGCGCGCCTATTCCGCCGGACTTTTCCCCATGGCGGAATCGGCTGACGATCCGGATATCTATTGGGTGCAGCCGGAATTGCGCGGCGTTATTCCGCTCGACGCTTTCCACGTCTCCCACAGCCTGCAGAAGTCGATCAGGAAGCGGATATTCGATATCCGCTTCGACACTGCTTTTGATTCTGTCATGGAACACTGTGCCGAAGCCACCTCGGATCGGCCAAGCACCTGGATCAATCCACTCATCCTGACGCTTTACAAGGAACTTCACCGGATGGGTTATGCCCACTCGGTCGAGGCTTGGGAAGGTGATACGCTGGTCGGTGGTCTTTACGGCGTTACGCTCGGTTCGGCCTTCTTTGGCGAGAGCATGTTCTCGCGGCGGACGGACGCGTCGAAGATCTGCCTCGTCCATCTCGTCGAGCGCCTTCAGCAACAAGGCTTCGCCCTACTCGACACGCAGTTCACAACCGAACACCTCAAGACGTTCGGGGCGATCGACGTGCCACGAAAGGCCTATGAAAAGCTGCTCGAGAAGGCGATGCGCTCAGAGGATCTGGCGTTCTGAACGCCTACTGACCGTTGACTTTGGTCTCTTCCGGAGCAGGAACATCCGAGGATTGCTTGCAATCTGTCAACCACACATCGTAGATCGGGTGATCCACGGCGTTGAGGCCGGGAGATGCGGCAAACATCCAGCCGGTGAAGATCCGGCGTATTTTCCGGTCAAGCGTAATCTCGTCGACTTCGATAAAGCCGGAAATCTTCTGTGGCTCGGATTCGTCACGGCTGTAGCAGACTTTCGGCGTTACCTGCAGCGCACCAAACTGTACGGTCTCGTCGATATAGACGTCGAAAGACGTGGTCCGGCCGGTGATCTTGTCGAGACCCGAAAAGACGGCAACCGGGTTCTTGATCTTTTCGGCAAATGCAGGGGCCGGCGCAAGCGCCGTCATGAGGGCGAGAGCGGCAAATGCCATGCTTCCCGCCGTCCTGCTGCCGATCGCCATTGCTCGTGTCATGTATGCCTTCCGCTGCCGCTACGATTTGATCCGTGGGCCCAGCGTTAAAGATCAAATATGGCCGGAAAAAGAGATCAGCCGCGCGGCGTCCAGGCGTCGTAGTCGCCAGTCACGCGGGGACGTTCGCCACCGGCTGCGAGCGAACCCTTGGGGCGGTAGGCATTGGCCGTACCCGTCGCATTGGCACGGTGCGGTTTCTGCCATTCGCGTGGCTTATAGTCTTCGCGGCTCGGCGGGGTATTGGTACGGTGATGCATCCAGCCGTGCCAGCCGGGCGGAATGGCGCTTGCCTCGGCATAGCCGTTGTAAACCACCCAGCGGCGCTGCAGCCCGTAGGACGAAAGCGGACCTTCGTAGTAGACATTGCCGAATTCATCCGAACCCACCCGCTTGCCGTGGCGCCAGGTGAAGAAACGCGTTCCGATGGTCTGATGATTCCACCAGGTGAAAATCTGCAACAGCAACTTCATATCGTAGTATCCTGAACGATGCGGGCCACGCGCAGCAGGCATGGTCAATCACATCAGCTTATGCCGCCTGCCGCCGGAATTGTCCAGAGCGTTTCGCCCTTGCAGCACGCTTTCGCGCTTGCAATCCACCCCTTGCGCAGCCATCCTCGCCCCTGCTTAACAGCCGTTTGGCACCTGCATTAGGGGGAGACTGACATGACCCGCATTGGCCGCCTGGTCATTGCCATCCTGCTTGTGATTCTCATGCTGCCGAGCGCCCGCGCCGAAGGCATCGCCATCGTCCAGGCGCCGGAACAATCATTCGGCATTTGCAAGGGCCCGACGGCAAAAGAGGCCTTCGCCTGCGCCAGGAAGCAGTGCGTCAAGGGCGGGGCTGCACCGGACGACTGCCTGGAAATGGCTTACTGTGCCTATGGCTGGACGGTCGATGTGTTCATGCAGAGCAAGGAAGGCAATCACTGGCACGAATATCACTGCGGCTGGAAAACACACAAGGAAGCCGAAGCAGCCGGAAAGCTCGCCTGCAACAAGCAACGCATGCTCGAGTTGATGGAATGTAGCGTCGTGCAAATTTACGACCCAACCGCCAAACCGCAGATCAAAGACTGAATGGAAATGACAGGATGAACACCATCGCAGATATGGGCGCCAAGGCCCTTTCCGAACTCGGCGCCTGTCTCGATGCCGTCGATGAAGACCAGATGGTCGCCTTGATCGAGACGCTCGTAACCTCGCGGCGCATATGCCTTTATGGCTGCGGGCGAGAGGGACTGATGATGCGGGCGCTTTGCATGCGCCTCTATCATCTGGGGCTCGATGTCCACATGGTCGCCGACATGAACGCACCGCCGGTTGGCCCCGGAGACCTGCTGCTTGTCAGCGCGGGCCCCGGCTATCTCTCGACCGTGGAAGCCTTGCTGGGTGTCGCGCGTGCGGCCGGGGCGAAAACAGCGTGTTTTACTGCCGAACCCGGCTCGCAAGTTACCAAAAGCTCCGATTCGAGCTTTATCATTCCCGCGCAGACAATGGCGCGGGACCAGAATGTGCCAACATCGTTTCTGCCGATGGGCAGCCTTTATGAGGGCGCACAATTCCTGCTGTACGAAATTCTGGTGATGCGGCTGCGCGAACGATTGGGCGAGACGAGCGAGAGCATGCGCGCCCGCCACACCAATCTCGAATAATCAGAAAACGAGGCTTTTTTCGAGGATGGCCACCTCAGCGTCATGTGGCCGATCGCTACCCTGCTTGGCCCAGCCAATTTCGGCAAAGCCCAGGCTGGTAAAGAAGCCCTGAGACGCCTCATCGGCCTTCTCGACCTCGACGCGCATGCGCTTGGCATCGGGAAAACAGGTTTCCAGCTCGGCAAAAATGTCGCGGCCAATTCCCTGCCCCGTCAGATTGCCAGAGACATGGAGCCGGTGCAGGATGACGACACCCGTCTCTTCCTTGGCCATGGCGGCATAACCCATACCGCCAAGCTGGCGCCCGTCATCAGCCACGACGAACTCGGAATCAGGCCGCTTCAGGTCTGCCTTGAGGTTCTGTACCGAGCGTGGGGCCCTGGGTTCACACGCCTCGATTATTTTCGATACGGCGGCGAGGTCACCCTCGCCTGCCGAGCGTATGAAGAACAGGCCACTCACTCTTCGATGCCGAGCTTGGCCTTGACCAGGGCCTGTACGGCCTGTGGGTTGGCCTTGCCGCCTGTCGACTTCATCACCTGACCGACGAACCAGCCGGCAAGCGAAGGCTTTGCCTGGACCTTGGCAACCTGATCGGGGTTGGCGGCAATGATCTCGTCGACGGCCTTCTCGATGGCGCCGGTATCGGTGACCTGCTTCATGCCGCGGGATTCGACGATCTCGCGGGGGTCGCCACCTTCGGCCCAGACGATTTCGAACAGATCCTTGGCGATCTTGCCGGAAATCGTGCCATCCTTGATGAGGTCGAGGATGGCGCCGATCTGGGCGGGACCGACAGGCGTCTCATCGATCGACTTGCCTTGCTTGTTGAGCGCGCCGAGCAGATCGTTGATCACCCAGTTGGCGGCAATCTTGCCGTCGCGGCCATCAGCCAACTTCTCGAAATAGTCGGCAATCGCCTTTTCCGACACCAGCACCGAGGCATCATAAACAGTCAGGCCGAGATCCTTGACGAACCGCTCCTTCTTGTCGTCAGGCAGTTCAGGCAGGCTCTTCAAGAGTTCGCCGACGAATGCGTTGTCGAACTCCAGCGGCAGCAGGTCCGGATCGGGGAAATAGCGGTAATCGTGCGCATCTTCCTTGGAGCGCATCGAGCGGGTTTCGCCCTTGGCAGCGTCGAAGAGACGCGTTTCCTGATCGATGGAACCGCCCTCTTCCAGAATGGCGATCTGGCGGCGCGCTTCATATTCGATCGCCTGACCGACGAAGCGGATCGAATTGACGTTCTTGATTTCGCAGCGCGTGCCGAATGCACCGCCCGGCTTGCGGACGGAGACGTTGACGTCGGCGCGCATGGACCCCTCGTCCATATTGCCGTCACAGGTGCCGAGATAACGGAGAATCGTGCGCAGCTTGGTCAGATAGGCCTTGGCCTCATCCGACGAACGCAGATCCGGCTTGGAGACGATTTCCATCAGCGCCACGCCGGATCGGTTGAGATCGACATAGGACATGGTCGGATGCTGGTCGTGCATCGACTTGCCGGCATCCTGCTCGAGATGCAGGCGCTCGATGCCGATTTCCACATCCTCGAACTGGCCCTGGCGATCCGGGCCGATGGAGATGACGATCTTGCCTTCGCCGACGATCGGATCCTTGAATTGCGAGATCTGATAGCCCTGCGGCAGGTCCGGATAGAAGTAGTTCTTGCGGTCGAAGACCGAGCGGTGATTGATCTGCGCCTTCAGACCAAGGCCGGTGCGCACAGCCTGCTTGACGCATTCCTCGTTGATCACGGGCAGCATGCCGGGCATGGCGGCATCGACGAGCGAGACGTTGGAGTTCTGCGGGCGGCCGAACTCGGTCGAAGCGCCGGAAAAGAGCTTCGAATTGCTCGTCACCTGCGCATGTACTTCCATGCCGATCACCACTTCCCAGTCGCCTGTGGCGCCTGGAATGAAGCGTTTGGGATCGGGCGTGCGGACATCGACTAGGGTCATTTTCGGGCCTTTTGACATGCAAAACGATTCAACAACTCCGGTAGAGCAATTGCTCCGGAGAGGCAAGCGTTTGCGCGCAACTGAAGGCTGGCACCACGGTCCTCGACTTTTCTGTCGGCGCGCGAAATTAACGCTAAACGTTGAATTCCTGAATCAAAACAACGATGGGCTTCAATTCGAGAATCCTTTCTGTTACGTTTCAATCCAAGAGAACAAGAATATCGGGGCCATGCGTAGATTTTCGGCACATATTCGAGCCTCAACTGTCGTTGCCGCGTTCGCGCTTCAAGGAGGAGCGCTCGTTATACCACAAGCGGCACAAGCGTTCGAAATCTTCGGGATGAAGTTCTTTGAAGGCGACGACGAGGAGCTCGCCGTTTCCAACCCTGTCAGCTACACTGTGGAACTGTCTGGTGGCGACAAGGAACTGGACGAGAAACTGCAAAAATCCTCGCTGCTCTATCAGGAAAGCGCCAAGCCGGTATCTGGCGACCTCGGCCTTGTCATCAAGGCGCGTGACGACAGGGACCGATTGCTTGCTGCGCTGTACGAAGACGCGCGCTACGGCGGAATCGTCACTGTCATCGTGGACGGCACAGAGCTCGATGCGTTGCCGCCATTGCCGACATTTGCGCGCGACAAGCCGGTGCCTGTGGTCATCAAGGTCGATCCCGGACCCGTCTTCACGGTCAAGGACGTTTCGTTCAGGGGCGATGCGGGCAAATACAATCCGGCCGACTACGGGCTGTCTCCAGGCGTAGCGGCCGGCTCGAACCTGGTCGTCAAGGCCGCGGACAAGGTTGTCGCCGACCTCGAGGCGGAAGGCCGGCCACTGGCAAAACTCACCGAACGCCAGCTGATCGCCGACCATGCTACCGACACCGTCTCCGTCGTCATTGGTGCCGAGGGCGGTCCCGTTACCCCATTGGGCGAGATCAGCGTCAGCGGATCGAAACTCGTCAACCCCGAATTCATCACGAAATGGTCGCGCCTGCATGAAGGTGAACGCTACTCACCAGAAGAGATAAAGGATGCTTCGGAACGCCTGCGCAAGCTGGGGGTGTTTTCGTCCGTCGCCATCACCAAGGCCAATCAGCTCGACCAGAGCGGCCAGATGCCGCTGGCGATTGCGGTTGCCGACGGCAAACAGCGCTATTTTGGCGCAGGCGCACAGATATCGTCGATCGATGGCGCGGGCGTGCTGGGCTACTGGGGACACCGCAACCTGTTCGGCAACGCGGAATCCCTAAAGATTTCGGGTTGGGTTTCAAGGCTCGGTCAGGCGACAGACTGGTTGGATCTCGACTACAACGCCTCGATCGTCTTTTCCAAACCGGCTGCGTTCAACGAAATCACCACATTCAACGCCGGCGTCCTCGCGTCATCGGTCCATCCAGACAGCTACCAGTCAGCCCAGGTCTCCGCCTATGCAAACGTAGCCTGGGAGCTTTCAAAGCGGGATACGGTCACCGCCGGCACTGACTTCGCGTGGAACCAAACGGAAGACACATTCGGGACGCACGAATATCTGATCAAGTCCCTGCCGGTGACCTGGGCACGGGATGCCAGCAACGATTCGCTCAACCCGACCGATGGCTACAAGTTCAATCTGAGTACGAAGCCGAGTTACGAGTTCTACTACCAGAATATATTCACGTCGCTTGAAGGTTCCGCATCCGGTTACTACGCCCTCGACGCCGAGGACGATATCGTTCTGGCGGGCAAGCTGTCGCTGGGTACGCTCGTCGGCGTCGACGAAATCTCCCAGATCCCGGCAACGCGCCGCTTCTATGCCGGCGGTGGGGGTTCGGTTCGAGGTTACGCCTTTCAGGAGATTTCTCCATACAACAAGCAGGGCGACGCACTTGGCGGTCGCTCCTATGCGCTGACATCGCTGGAAGCCCGTATCGCGATCAACAAGACATTCGGCGTGGTCCCATTTCTGGACGTTGGTACGGTTGGACGGGAAATGTACCCGGATTTCAGCGATATACGCGCCGGCGCAGGTATAGGTATCCGTTATGCGACTCCGTTCGGGCCGCTCAGGCTCGATGTCGCCGTGCCATTGAACCGCTACGAGGACGGCAGCCGCTTCGGCATTTATGCCGGCATAGGCCAGTCGTTCTGAGCCGGCCGATGCCAGCTGGATGGCGGTTCGGCCTTCACGCAATGAGGAAACCGGGCTAGACTTCTGAACATGAACAATTTTCTCCGCTTCCTCTGGACCTTCTTGAAGGGACTGGCCGCCGTACTCCTGCTGGCTGTGGTGCTGCTGGTCGCAGCTGTGGCCTGGCTTGGCTTCACGACCTCGGGCAATCGATTTGCCGCCGACCAGGTGGCGCAGCTGATTTCGACGCCGGACATGCAGGTGTCGCTCAAGGGTGCAAGTGGCCTGCTGCAGGGCAAGTTCAGGCTGGACAGTGTTGTCCTCGCCGATACGCGCGGTCAATTCGCCAAGATAGACGGCATCGCACTCGACTGGGTGCCGTCCGCGCTCCTGAAGATGCGGTTTCATGCCACCAACATTTCAGCGGCAAATGTAGCTTTGGATCGGCTTCCGATCAGCACAGTGGAGCCCAAACCGTCGGAAGGCTCGTTCTCGTTGCCGGTAGAGATTGCCGTGGATCATATCGACCTGCCGGCCATACTCCTGGCGGCTGCAGTCGCCGGACGCGACACTGACGTTGCGCTCGCCGGCTCGGCGAAGGCGGTCCGCGACCAGATTTCGCTCGACATAGAAGCCAAGGAAAAGGCGCGTCCCGATTCCAGAGCGATCGCAAAGCTGGCCTATGGGGTCAATGCACGCACGCTCACGCTCGATGGATTGCTCGCCGAGCCCGGCGACGGGATTATTGCCCGATTGCTGCGCCTGCCCGGGCTGCCGTCGCTTGAAATCGCGGTCAAGGGCGATGGATCTCTCGACGACTGGAAAGGCAACATCAACGGCCGGGTCAACGGCGTCGAAACGCTCAACCTCCGCGGCAGCCACACGCGGTCGCAATCGGGGCTTCACTCCGTGCTCCTGAACGGCGGCGGTCAACTCGCCGAGCTGCTGCCGCCTTCCCTGCGGCCGCTGTTTGCAGGCCAGACGGATGTCGATGTCGACGCACAGTTTTCCGAAAGCGGTCTGCTGGAAGTGCGGTCCGGCACGATCGCCAACGACAGCCTGCTGCTGGATGCTTCTGGAAAGATAGACCCGAAGGGCGAAGCAACACTCCAGGCGCGACTTGGATCGCCAAGCGATGTCATCGATATCCTGCTGCCGATGGGAGCTGACCAGCTGCATGCGCAGATTTCGTCGGCGACGCTTTCTGTGACCGGGCCATTTCATAGCACGCAGATCGATTTCAACGCCATCATTCCCTCTCTGCAGACGGCTAAGGCCGGCGTGCGGAGCCTGTCGCTCAGCGCTGCGGCACCAAAATTCAACCTGGCCGACCGGGCGGGCGCCCTGTCGCTGTCGCTGTCGGCCGGAGAAACGCGATTTGACAACGAGCAGGCAGCCAAGATTGTGCAGGGCCCACTCGCAATCCGTGGCGATGTTTCGCTTGCCCCCGAGAAAATCGTCGCAGAGAAAGTTACCATCGAAAGTCCCCGCCTTGGCGGCACCATTTCCGGCGCATTTACGCCGGCATCGCAGGACCTGACGTCGGACTTCAATATCTTCCTTTTGCCGGAGGGCGTTCTGCCGCCTGACCTCGCCGCAAAGATCGAGGGGACGCTCGGCCTTTCGGGACATGCCAGTGCCAGCCTGCCGGGGGCGTTTGCCCTCGAGGGCCTGACGCTCAAGTCAAACCTGGTGACGGCGTCTGGCAGCGCGACCTATGACGAAGGCGCGATCACAGCCGCGCTGAAAGGTATCGTCGCCGACCTTGGCGCGCTTCAACCCGGTATCTCAGGCAAGGCGGAATTTGCCGCCGACCTGTCAGGAAACGCAACGGCCCCTGCCCTGACCGCGCAACTAACGATCCCCGAAGCCAGGCTTGCCGACCGAATCCTCAAGGCACTTACATTGAAAGTCCAGGGGATACTCGACCCGAAGCAACCAAACGGCAAGCTTGCAGCAACCGGAACACTCGAAGATCAGGTCATCGATCTGACTGCCGAAGCGCAAGCCATCAATGGCGCCGTTTCCATCCCTGCCCTAAACGTCAAGGTGGGGCAAAATACGCTTGCTGGCGCAATGACGCTCGATGCATCCCTGATGCCCTCGGGCAAGATCGACTTCGACTTCCCCGATCTTGGCCTGCTTGCCGCGCTCGGCAACCAGAAAGCAGAAGGAGCGATCAAGGGAACAGCCACGATCGCATCAGCCGACGGCAAGATGACCGGCGCCGTCAAGGCAAATGGCTCCAGGATCGTTTCCTCCGGCGCCGAAATCGTCAATCCGGTCATCGACCTGACGATTGCAGACCTCGCCAAGGTGCAACTAAGCGGCCTTGTTTCCGCTGATAGAATCGTCTCCGGAACCAACAGGCTCGATGCCGTTGCCCTGGACTTTATCCAACGCGGACTGCTGACCGAGTTCGGATTGAAAAGCCAGTTCGATGGTGCGCCGATGACGGCCGACGGCACGGTGGAGCCGAAGGACAGCGGCATCACGATCACGCTTGCATCCTTCTCGGCGACACCAAAGAAAATTCCCGTGAGGCTGGCGCAGCCCTCGATGATCCGCATTGCCGGTGGCACAGCAGTCATCGAAAGCCTGGTGATAGGAACTGGCGATGGCAGCGTCAGCGTCAAGGGATCAGCGGGCAAGCAGTTGGACCTCTCCGCGCAAATCTCGGCACTGCCGCTCAGCCTCGCCAATGCTTTTTCGGAAGGGCTTGACGCTGAAGGCAAACTGTCCGGGGACATAACTGTCATCGGCGAAAGCAGCGCGCCGGTTGTTGCCTTCCGTGCCAACGCGCAAGGCGTTTCGACGGCGCAGATGCGCGACGCGAAAGTCGGTGCCCTGTCTATCGAGGCAACCGGCGAACTGGCCAATGAGGCGCTGAAACTCGACGCCACCGGCACCATCGGCAAACAGCCGGTGAAGGCAGCACTTCAGGCAAGCCTCGCAAAGGGCACCTTTGCCCTGCCCTTCCTGAAACTCGATGTCGGCCCCAACACCATTTCGGGTCAGATCAAGCTGGACGAGACCTTTCAGCCATCCGGCAAGGTGGATTTTGACTTGCCCGATGTGGCAATGCTGGCTGCAATTGCGGGCAAGCAGGCGGAAGGCGCGGTCAAGGGTACAACGCTCATCAGTTCCAATGCCGGCAAGATCGTCGCTGAAATCGATGCAAGCGGCGAGTTCCGAGGCCAGCCACTCACGGCAAGCCTGACTGTGAATTCAGAAAAAGGGGCAGTATCACTTCCCGCCTTCAAGCTCGACGTCGATCAGAACAAGCTGTCAGGCGCCATCACGCTGGACGCCGCATTCAAACCGAATGGCAAGGTGAAATTCGATCTGCCCGATATCGGCCAGCTCGCAGCACTTGCCGGTCAGAAGGCCGAAGGCTCACTCAAGGGTACGGCTGACATAACATCAGCAGGCAACAAGATCACGGCAGCGGTCATCGCCACCGGCGATATCCGTGGGAACCCCATCGATATCGACGTGGATGCAACGACCGAGAACGGAGCCGTGGCAATTCCCGCATTGAAGCTTGGTATTGGCCCCAACAATCTCACCGGCGCCATCACGCTCAACGAAACCTTCCTGCCGACCGGCAAGGTCGATTTCGATTTTCCCGATGTTTCCCTGCTTGCGGCTATCGCCGGGCAAAAAGCCGAAGGCTCCCTCAAGGGCAAGGCGGACATAACATCAGCAGGCAGCAAGATCACTGGCGCGATTAATGCCGACGGCGCCATTCGCGGCCAGACAATCGGCATCGATCTGAACGCTACGTCGGAAGGCGGCGCTATTTCGCTTCCCGTTATCAAGCTCGATGTCGGATCCAATACGGTCGCAGGGGCGATGACCCTGGACAAGTCTTTCCTGCCTTCGGGCAAGATCGAGTTTGACTTGCCGGACATTGCCCTGCTCGCTGCCATGGGTGGGCAGAAGGCGCAGGGCGCAATCAAAGGAGCGGCCGAGATAAAATCAGCCGATGGCAAGATTACCGGCACCATCAAAGCCAATGGGACCAAACTGACATCGAACGGCGCCGAAATCGTCAAACCTGTTATCGATCTTGCGATAGGAGATCTGGCAACCGGGCAGATTTCCGGGACGGTCGGCGCCGACCGTGTCGCGTCCGGGGCGAACGAACTGCGCAGGCTTGCTATGACGTTTACCCGTCAGGGAAACCAGACTGCGTTCGATCTCGGTGGCCAGTATGATAGCGCGCCGCTCGTCGTAAAAGGCGCAGTGCAACAGAAGGCCGACAGCGCCATCGCGCTTAAGCTTACCGCCTTTTCGGCAACCCCGAAGAAGATCCCCGTCAAGCTGAACGCTCCCGTCGATATAGCCATCAAGGACAGCACCGTCACATTCCCGGCTTTTGCATTGGCCATCGGCCGTGGCACCGTTCAGGTCTCAGGCTCCGCCGGGAAAGCTCTTGATATCAAGGCGAAGATCAGCGCCCTGCCCGCAGCACTGGCAAACAGCTTTGCGAGCGGGCTCGGAGCATCCGGCATGATATCGGCCAATATCGCGGTGGCGGGCAATTCCTCCAACCCAGCAGTCACGTTTGACACCAACTGGCAGGATGCAGCCCTGGCTCAAACACGCAGCGCCGGCCTTAAGAACTTCGCTATTTCGGCAAAGGGCAAGCTGGCAAACAATGTGCTGTCGATCGACACCACGGCCCGCAATGGCGACGGCATGTCGCTCAACGCCAAAGGGACCGTTGGCACGACAGGCTCCATGCCGCTTTCGATTGCCGTCAAGGGGCAACTGCCCTTCACCGCGCTGGCGGTTCAGCTCGCCCAGCAAGGCATCGCGCTCAAGGGCACCGGCAACATCGACATCACAGTCAAGGGCGCGGCGACCAAGCCCGTAGCATCCGGCAAGATCACCACAAACGGCACGACGCTGACTGTCATCCGCCAGAACCTGACGCTCAAGAACATCGCCGCCGCCATCAACCTCGAAGGCGACCGGGCACGTATCGCCAGCCTCACCGGCGCGTTCGAAGGCGGCGGCTCCGTAGCCGTCGATGGCACGATCGGCTTTGCGCCCGGCTCTGGCCTGCCGGTGGATATCAAGGTCGCACTGAAGAATGCCGTCTACACCGACGGCAGGGTCGTGGCAGCGAAGCTTGGCGGCGATATGAGCATCAAGGGCAAGCTGCAACAGTCCCCGGTTCTGGCCGGAAATATCAAGCTCAGCCGCGTCGACATCACCATACCGGAACGGCTTCCCGGTTCGTTGTCCAAGGTCGACGTCAAACACAAGAACGCGCCGAAAGCAGTTGTCAATCAGGTGAAGGAAGTCCGCCAGGAACCGAGCTCCGGCAACAAGGGCGGCGGACCAGCCGGTATCATGCTCGATCTGAAGATCAATGCACCCGGCCAGATCTTCGTGCGCGGCCGCGGCCTCGACACGGAACTGGGTGGAGAAATTTCGATCTCGGGCAATTCGAGCAAGCCGAATGTTACAGGCGGTTTCACCATGCGGCGCGGACGTCTTGCTATTATCGGCAAGCGGCTGGACTTCACCTCCGGCACCATCACCTTCGCCGGCGGTTTGATGCCGTCGCTGAACATGGTGGCATCGACGACCGTGCAGTCGACAACCGTCAGCGTCACGGTCAGCGGGCCGGCCAACAGTCCATCCTTCGCATTCACTTCCTCGCCTGCCCTGCCGCAGGACGAGGTCCTGGCCCGGCTGATCTTCGGACGATCCTCTACCAGCCTGTCGCCGATACAGATTGCCCAGCTCGCAGATGCCGTGGCGACGCTCGCCGGCGGCCAATCCAACTCGCTGTTCAACAAGCTCCGGCAAGGGCTTGGCGTCGATGATCTCGACGTCGGCACAGACGAGAACGGCAAGACGAACGTGTCTGCCGGAAAATATCTCAACAAGCGCACCTATCTTGAACTCAAGCAGGGCTCCGATTCCAATTCGTCCAAGGCAGCCATCAATCTCGACATCGGCAAAGGCGTAAAGCTGCGAACCGAGGCGGGAGCGGACGGCTCAACGGCGACGGGCATATTCTACGAGAAGGAATATTGAGTCTTTTCAGGTGTTTCCGCCCATGTGTCGACAAGGCGAGTCAAACGGCTGACAAACTGATTCAGCCGAGGGCTAGAATTCACCGTAGACGACCGGGCGTTCAGGAACAGCCAGGTGCTTGATCAGACCAACGGTATCGACTTCTCGGTCCAGCTTGGGAGACCATGTGGCGGTCATCCAGTTGATCGCATAGCCGCATCGCTTGAGGAACTCTATCGCCCTGATGTTCTGCGCATGTGTTTCGATGGTAATTGTTTCATAGGCCTGGGCTTCGATCTCTGTTTCCAGGCGCGTCAGAAGCGCATAGCCCAATCCCTGACCCTGCCAGTTCGGCTCCACCCAGAGATCACTGATGTGGTTGTCGAGCCGCTCGCGGGCGGCCCAGGCAACGACTTGGCCGGCGCGCTCGGCAACATCGATTGCCAGATACCTTTGGCGAGTGAAATCCACGAACGCGCGTTGCGCGTTGGCTCGGAGCAAGTCGAGGTTGATCCAACCGACCACCGCGCTTTCCCAGGCGCGTATCCCTATCGCCGCCAGCTCGTCAGCCTCGTCCTCTCTTGCAGCCCGGATTATCGTCATTCACTCGTTCCTCTACCGCGTGATCGAAACTTGGATTCACGATCAGGTCAAGAACATATCCCTGGGTTGCATGGATGTTGACAAGTTTGTTCGCCGCGGGCATTAAGCCACTCTCTATGGAGTGTTGATGTCTAATCAGTCTGAGATTGTCTGAGGGCCCTGCCCGCTGGAACTACACCTCTCGAAGAGAGGTCGCCATCGTGCGCAGGGACGAAACATGAGCCTGACCCGGTATCCGGCGTCAGAACGTTTTGTTGCGCCCGCATACGGGCATCTCGGAAATCTCACACATGGACATTACACGCGCGGAACAGCGCATTCTTCACCTGCTCGCACAGGGCGGATGGATCGAGCACACCCGACTGGAAAACGCCAAGATCAAGCATGTCAAATGCTTCAGCCGCGACGGCTGGCTCTATCCCGGCTTTGATCTCGAAGTCTTTCGAAGGCTCAAGCGCCTGAAGGCGATCACCTCATCCGGAGGCAGGCCCTACCGCATCAGCCAACGCGGGCTGATACTGGTCAGATCGCAGCAGGATAACAGATAGCGAAAAGAGAAAGCCCGCCTGACGTTGCCAGGCGGGCTTTCGTAAATTCAGTTTTCAGAAGCTCTTACCACCACTTGGCGGGAGAGAACCGGCCCGCTGCCTGCTCGATCACATGGGCACTCTGGAACAGCATTTCCTCGTCGAACGGCTTGCCGATCACCTGCAGGCCGAGCGGCAGGCCCTTGTGGTCGAGGCCGGCGGGAACCGCGATACCCGGCAAACCGGCCATGTTGACGGTCACCGTAAAGATGTCGTTGAGGTACATCTTGACCGGATCGCTCGCCAGATCCTCGTCGGCGATGCCGAAGGCAGAGGACGGCGTGGCTGGCGTCAGGATCGCATCGACGCCCGCGTTGAAGGCGAGTTCGAAGTCGCGCTTGATCAGCGTACGCACCTTCTGGGCGCGGATGTAGTAGGCGTCATAGTAGCCGGCCGACAGCACGTAGGTGCCGATCATGATGCGGCGTTTGACTTCCTTGCCGAAGCCCGCAGCACGGGTCTTCTCATACATGTCGGAGATGTCCTTGCCCTCGACGCGCAGGCCGTAGCGGACACCGTCGTAGCGGGCGAGGTTGGAGGACGCTTCCGCTGGCGCCACGATGTAGTAGGCCGGCAGGGCGTATTTGGTGTGCGGCAGTGTGATGTCGACGATTTCCGCGCCGGCATCCTTCAGCCAGGCGATGCCCTGCTGCCAGATGGCTTCGATTTCCTCTGGCATGCCGTCGACACGGTATTCGCGTGGAATGCCGATCCGCTTGCCCTTCAGCGACTTGCCGATCGCGGCCTCGTAGTCGGGAACCGGGATATCGACCGACGTCGTATCCTTGGCATCGACGCTGGCCATGGATCGCAGCATGATGGCGGCGTCACGGACATCGCGGGCGATCGGGCCGGCCTGATCCAGCGACGAGGCGAAGGCTACCGTTCCCCAACGCGAGCAGCGCCCATAGGTCGGCTTGATGCCGACAGTGCCGGTGAAGGCTGCAGGCTGGCGGATCGAGCCGCCGGTATCCGTGGCCGTCGCACCGGCGCAGAGATGTGCAGCGACAGCGGATGCCGAACCGCCGGACGAGCCGCCGGGAACCAGATCCAGGTTCGAGCCATGCGAACGCCAGGGGTTCTTGACCGCGCCGTAATAGGATGTCTCGTTCGACGAGCCCATGGCGAACTCATCCATGTTGAGCTTGCCGAGCATGACCGCGCCATCATCGAACAGGTTCTGGGTCACAGTGGATTCGTATGCCGGCTTGAAACCGTCAAGGATGTGGCTGCAGGCCTGCGTGTGAACGCCCTTGGTCGCAAACAGATCCTTGATGCCGAGCGGAATGCCTTCCAGCGTGCCGGCGGTGCCGTTGGCGATCCGTGCGTCCGACGCCTTTGCCTGGGCGCGGGCGATATCCGGCGTCACAGCCACATAGGCGTTCAAGGCGTCATTCGCAGCCTCGATCGCACCGATATAGGCCTCGGTCAGTTCGACCGAAGTGATTTCCTTGGCCAGAAGCTTCTTGCGGGCTTCGGCAATGGTCAGGCTGGTCAGTTCGCTCATCGGGTTCATTCACTTTGCGTCAGGCAGCAAGCTGCTTGTGATAAAATACGGAATATTCGGAATCGGGGTAGTCGAGCACGGGTCCGCAGCGAACAAAGCCCGCCTTCTCATAAATGGCCCAGGCCGCTGGATGGCGGTCACCCGTCTCCAGCACCAGTTCCTCCAACCCGTCGGTGATGGCGGTGCTGACGATCTCGCCGAGCACGCGGCGACCAATCCCCTGGCCCTGCCAATCGGGCCGCGTATACATGCGCTTGACCTCGCCGATCCTGTCGGTGTGGCGCTTCAACGCCCCACAGGCGACAGCCTTGCCAGCTTCGCGGGCGACCCAGACTGTAACGCCGGGTTCGGCCATCTGCTCTACCGTCAGGTGAAAACAGAATTCCGGCGGCGACAGCGTCAACAGATGCTCGTTCAGTTCCGCGACAAGTTCGCGGATTTCGTCCTGCAACGGGCTTTCTGTCGTCAGCGTGATAGCCAAGACGCTTACTCCACCACCTTCGGTACCTGGAAGAAATTGTTGTCGGTCAGCGGCGCGTTTGCCACGATCGTCTCGGGTATGTTGCCGTCATTGACGACATCGGCACGCTTTTTCATGACCATCGGCGTCACCGACGTCATCGGCTCGACGCCGTCCACATTGACTTCGGCAAGCTGCTCTACGAATCCAAGAATGCCGTTGAGTTCGCCCATCATCTTCTGGGCCTCATCCTCGGTCACGGCAAGCCGGGCAAGGCGAGCTACGCGTTTCACAGTCGCCACATCAACGGACATGTCCCACTCCAGTCACAATTCCAGAAAGCCCGCTATAAAGGCGCGGGCGGATACGTGCAACGCTTTTTCGTCGCACTCTACAGCCGAGACGGTCAGACCGTAACGGTTCCACCGGGGGCCGGCGCCTCGACCCGGGTCTTCGATCCTTCCATCCCACCGATGAATTTCTCGGCAGTTGGATCGATAAGGCCAAATGTGCCGTAGTGGCAGGGAATGGCCACACCGAAATTGAAGTAACGCTGGCAGGCAAGTGCTGCCACCGCGCCGCCCATGGTAAAGCGGTCACCCACCGGCACCAGGCCGATATCGGGCTGATGCAGCTCGTTGATCAGCGCCATGTCGGAAAAGATATCCGTGTCGCCCATATGCAGCAGCGATGGCTCGTCATCGAAGTGGAACATCAATCCATTGGCGTTGCCGAGCGAATGGGTCACGCCGTCCTCGGTCGTATGCGCCGAGGAATGCAGGGCATTGGTGAAGGTGACGGAAAAGCCGCCGGTGTGAATCGTACCACCTGTATTGCCGGGATTTACCTTCTTGACGCCGCGATGTGACAGCCAATCGCCGAGATCGGCATTGGCAACGACTTCGGCATCGAGTTCCCCGGCCAGTGCGATGGCATCGCCCACATGGTCCATGTGGCCGTGCGTCAACAGGATATGGGTGACACCTTTCACCGCGTCCTTGAGATCCTGCCCCTGGAATTTCGGATTGTGGGTCAGGAACGGATCGATCAGCAGCGTCTGCTTTGCAGTTTCGATGCGGAAAGCGGAATGGCCTAGCCAGCGGATTTTCATCGCCAATCTCCAAAATTCTGAATGCGTTTGGCGATCAGTAGCGCGAAGCGCCCGTATTTCCAAGACAGAGGGAACAGTTTATGAGGCGCAATCGAAGACCAAATACCAGCCCCGGCGGAGCGACATGACCATCCTTGCAATCGAAGATCTGGCATCTGCGCTCAAACCTGGCGATATCATCGCCGGGCTCGACCTGGGCACCACCACCATCGGATTGTCGCTGTCGGACAAAGGTCGACGGTTTGCAACGCCGCGAACCGTCATCAGCCGCAAGAAGTTCTCGATCGACGCCGAAGCGCTTCTGGCCTTTGCCGGGAAGGAGGTCGTCAAAGCTTTCGTGATCGGGCTTCCCATCAACATGGATGGCAGCCAGGGGCCACGGGCGCAGGCGACGCGCGCCTTCGTCCGCAACATGGCCGAAAAGACCGACATCCCGTTTACCTTCTGGGACGAGCGGCTCTCGACGGTTGCTGCAGAACGGGCGCTGATCGAAATGGATGTGTCACGGAAAAAGCGGGCGGACAGGATCGATTCCGCCGCCGCGTCGTTTATCCTTCAGGGGGCTCTGGACAGGTTGTTGTCCATTGCCAGGGCGGAATCGCCGGATGCCGGTTTCTGACGGCTGTTCCACCAGGCGAGGATGGCCTTGCGCCGCCGGAAACCGAAAAGCAGGAACAGCACGGCTGAATCGATGATCACCGCCTTGAACACCAGTGGCGGGATATCCTTCGGCGGGATGCCAAGCACATTGCCATAGATTTCGAAAACCAGATCATGCATCTGGCGGGTCAGCATGATGTAGCCGAAATTGATGTCGTAGTAGGACAGGTAATACCAGCCGCCGAGAATGGCGAGCGGCAGGGCCCAGAAGAACAAGATCCATTTCATTACCGGGTTTCCCCTATTCCTGATGTCGCTGGCGCCGCATGCAAAGCGGTCCCGTTCAATCCTGCTTCAAGCCATATCCGCGGCCCTGTTCTGGACCGGAATCCCTGTCCGTTACATGTCGAAGCGTGGCGCCTTAAGGCTGCCCCGGCCGATCACGCGATCGACGAGTCCAAAAGACGCAACCACCACCAACGGCACCACCAGATCCTTTGCGATGAAAGCAAAGGCAACCGCCAACGCGGCCGTGGCGAGATATCCTGTACGCATGAAACACTTTACCCATTGAACCGAACGAGATCAGTCTCACAGGTTAACAGTTTCCACGCAACGTAAACCATTTGTTAAGGTTAATATCCACGGCCGGACAAAGCGCCATGCGACGGCGATCGCTCGACAGATCCAGCAACGTAAGAAATGTTTGCAATAATTACAAATACTTAGTTAATTCTATCCCTCAGGGATAGACGCCGCGCACCAGCTTGCTGACGGCCTGTGCGGCCTTTTGCCAATCCTTGTCACTCTTAAGTGACAAGCCAGCCAGGCGTCCTGCCGCCTCCCCCGCCAGCACCAGGTGCTGGACCGCGCCGATCAACAGCGCATTCATGGCGGTGGTGTCCAAACCCTTGGGCGGCTGCATGTTGCCGCCAACCCTGTCGATCCATTGCGCCAGCGCTTTGGAACGGGCCTCCGACAGCATCCGCACCTCAGGCGCGTTATCGGACATTTCCCAAGCGATGATCTTCTTCATCAGCGGATCGCTGCGCAGCGCATCCATGAACAGCACCAGAAGCCGCTCGACAAGATCGCCATAGGTGAGAAGGAAGCCGCCGCCGCTATTTTCAGGCATGCGGGCCTCGACCCAACCGGCAAGGTCGGCGCCTATTGCTTCCACAAGCCCATTCATGCCGCCGAAATAGCGGTAGATCAGTTGCTTGTCGCAGCCTGCCCTGCGGGCGACGGCATTGATGCCGAAATTCTGGAACCCCTGTTCCGCGAGCAGCTCGGCCGCCGATTTCAAAATGCGGGCTGACGTCGCCAACCTGTCGCGAACCGGCGTTACGTCGATATTGCCCACAAGGGCGTCGGCCTGAACAGGCATGAAATTCCTCAAAATATTGCATATGCGCCGCCTGCCTTATTTCCCGACAGGCAACCGCGCAACATCGGCAACGACATGTCCACCGGTTTAATCTCCAGCCGGTGACATCGATAAAAATCAATGACCCGCAGGCGGATAGAGCAGATCGACGACGAAACGGGAATCGAAGCGCGAATCGAGCATTCCGTAGGTCGAACGCCAGCCACCGGCCAACCGCGTCTCGAGAAATGCATCAGCGATGCGCCCTGCCCCCATGCGCATGAGTTCAGCAGCGCCTGCTGCCAAGGCCAATTGCTCAGCGAGGAAACGGGCCGAGCCTTCGTCGCGCTCGCAGAGCAGGACCGCCGCGCGCAGCACATCCACGGTCTTGGCGCCGGCAGGCCCAAGATCGTGCTGCAGCCGTGAGAACAGCATCTCAAACTGCTCTCGATGCTTGGTGAGCACACGCAGCACGTCCAGCGCCATCACGTTGCCGGAGCCTTCCCAGATCGCATTGACAGGCGCTTCCCGGTAGTGGCGCGCCATAGGGCGCTCTTCGACGTAGCCGCTGCCGCCAAGGCATTCCATCGCTTCATAGATGAGCGAGGGCGCAATCTTGCAGACCCAGTATTTGATGACTGGCGTCATGATGCGCTGATAAGCCAGCTCCTCGGGATTGCTGGCGGCATTGTCGAACGCATGCGCAAGCCTGAACACCAGCGCGCTTGCAGCGGCCACATCGAGCGCCATATCGGCCAGAACGCGCGTCATGATCGGCTGATCGATCAGGTTCTTGCCGAATACGATGCGATCACGAACATGATGCACGGCCTCAGCGATCGAGGCCCGCATGATGCCGGCCGAAGCAACAGCACAATCGAGCCGCGTTAGCGTCACCATGTCCAGGATGGTGCGAATGCCCTGATCGGGTTGCCCAAGCAGGAAGCCATAGGTATCGGAGAACTCGACTTCGCTCGAGGCATTCGAGCGGTTGCCGATCTTGTCCTTCAGGCGCTGGAAACGCAGTCCGTTGCGGCTGCCGTCCTCGAGCAGGCGGGGCACCAGGAAACATCCCATCCCCTGCTCCGTCTGTCCCAGCATCACGAAGGCGTCGCTCATCGGCGCCGACATGAACCACTTATGGCCGGTCAGCCGATATACGGATTCACCAACCGGTTCGGCTACTGTGCGATTAGCACGAACGTCGGTGCCGCCCTGCTTTTCAGTCATGCCCATGCCGATCGTCAGGCCGGACTTTTCCAGGGCGGGCTTGTTGGTCGAATCGTAGCGCCGAGATGTGATCTTGCCGAACCAGTTCTTCAGGACCGCCTCGTTGGTGCGCAACGCCGCAACTGAGGCCGACGTCATGGTCAAGGGGCAGAGATGCCCGCATTCCAGCTGTGACGTCAGAAAGAAGCGGACAGCGCGGGCCTGATGGGCGATACCCTTCTCATCCGGCCGGTTCTCCCAGACCGAAGACGACAGACCGTTCGACACCGACCGGCGCATCAAAGCGTGATAGGCGGGATGAAAATCCACCACATCCAGCCGCTCGCCGCGAGGACCGTGCGTCCTCAGTGTCGGCGTGCCATCGTTGGCCATGCGCGCCAACTCTTGCGCTTCGTGCGAAGTGGCATAACGCCCGATTTGCTCGAACTCCTCACGCAGAGCTCGCGGCATAGTGGATGAAATATCGACCAGCAGCGGATCGGAGCGATAGGCGTTGACGCCGCTCCAAGGCTCGGGCTGGTTTACTTCTTCCGGGGTGAGATCAAGAGACGTTGTGCTGGTCATATCGGCCGTCTAAGAGGATTCGCACGAGATTGCATGCGCAGTGAAGGCATGTTGCGTGAATCCCTGTTGAAAACAAGTATGCAGTGCTTGGTTTTGTCGAACCGACGATGCTTGCGTATTCCGTAACTTGCATTTTATGATTGCAGGATATCAGCTAAAGCAGAGTGCGCCGTGCCAGCCGGCGCTACCGGAGAGGATGGGCTGCTCCGGCTGCGGCGACAGCCTCGCTGATATCTGGAGGTGCATGCGATGTGGTGGAAACCATTAAGCATCACGCTTGAGGTGAAGAAGACCCGGACGGGCTGGCAAGTCACTATCCGGATCTTCATTAGCCACTAAGCAAACGGAAGACAGGCGAAAGCCTGTCTTCCACTCCGGGATCATAAACTTTGCGGCCGCACCTTTCAAGTCGGCTGGGGATCCGGGTATTTTCGCCCGCATCCGTACTTGCCCCTTGCCTATCCTGCCCTTATAGAGCCTCGGAAATAAAGGAAGGATCTTCGCAAATGGTCTCTTTTCCGCACCGTCATCTGCTCGGCATCAAGGGCCTGACTGAACAGGATATCGGCCTCCTCCTCGACAAGGCCGATGAAGCGGTCAAGATTTCGCGCCAGCGCGAGAAGAAGACGTCGACGCTTCGCGGTCTTACCCAGATCAACCTGTTTTTCGAGGCATCGACACGCACCCAGGCGTCGTTCGAACTCGCGGGCAAGCGCCTCGGCGCCGATGTCATGAACATGTCGGTCGGCAACTCCTCGGTCAAGAAGGGCGAAACGCTCATCGATACGGCGATGACGCTGAATGCGATGCGGCCCGACGTGCTGGTGATCCGCCATTCCGCAGCGGGCGCTGCGGCGTTGCTTTCGCAAAAAGTCTCCTGTGCGGTCGTCAATGCCGGCGACGGCCAGCACGAGCATCCGACACAAGCGCTGCTTGATGCCCTGACTATTCGCCGGGCCAAAGGCAAGCTGTCCCGGATCATCGTGGCGATCTGCGGCGACGTGCTGCATTCGCGTGTCGCGCGCTCCAATATCCTGCTGCTGAACGCGATGGGCGCCCGTGTCCGGGTCGTCGCGCCGCCGACGCTTCTGCCTTCGGGCATCGCCGAGATGGGTGCTGAAGTTTACCACGACATGAAGGAAGGTCTGAAAGATGCCGACGTCGTGATGATGCTGCGCCTGCAGCGCGAGCGCATGTCGGGCGCCTTCGTGCCCTCGGTGCGCGAATACTTCCACTATTTCGGCCTCGACGCCGAAAAGCTGAAAGCAGCCAAGGACGACGCGCTGGTCATGCATCCCGGCCCGATGAACCGCGGCGTCGAGATCGCTTCGGAGATTGCCGACGGTCCGCAGAGCGTGATCGGCGAGCAGGTCGAGATGGGGGTCGCGGTGCGCATGGCCGTGATGGAAGCGCTGCTGATCAACCAGAACCTTGGAGAACGCGCATGAGCGACATCACCGTTCTCAAGAATGCCCGCATCGTCGATCCGTCGCGAAACCTCGATGAGGTCGGCACGATCATCATCCGCAACGGCAAGATCGAAGCCGCCGGCAAGGATGCGCTCAACCAGGGTACGCCTGATGGCGCAAAGGTCCGCGACTGCAACGGACTTGTTGCCGTTCCGGGCCTGATCGACGCGCGCGTCTTTACCGGCGAGCCCGGCGGCGAACATCGCGAGACCATCGCCTCGGCCGGCAAGGCAGCTGCTGCCGGCGGCATCACCTCGTTCATCATGATGCCGGACACCGATCCTGTCATCGACGATATCGCGCTGGTGGAATTCGTCCGCAAGAATTCCCGCGATGCCTCGGCGGTCAACATTTATCCGGCCGCAGCCCTGACCAAGGGTTTGAGCGGCGACGAGATGACCGAGATCGGGCTACTTCGGGAAGCCGGTGCCGTGGCATTCACCAATGGCCGCAATGCGATCCACAATGCGCAGGTGCTGCGCCGGGCGCTGACCTATGCGCGCAATTTCGATGCCGTAATATCGCTGGAAGCGCGCGACAAGTATCTCGGCGCGGAAGGCGTGATGAACGAAGGCCTGCTTGCCTCCTGGCTCGGCCTTTCCGGCATTCCACGCGAGGCAGAAATCATTCCGCTGGAGAGCGATCTCCGGATCGCGGCGCTCACGCAGGGCCGCTATCATGCCGCGCAGATTTCCGTTCCGGGTTCTGTTGAGGCAATCGCGACCGCGAAAAAGCGCGGCGCGAAAGTGACATCGGGTATCTCGATCAACAATCTGTCGCTGAACGAAAACGACATCGGCGAATACCGAACCTTCTTCAAGCTCTATCCGCCGCTGCGCTCCGAGGACGATCGCGTGGCGATGGTGGAAGCTTTGAGCAACGGCGAGATCGACATCATCGTCTCCTCGCACGATCCGCAGGATGTCGACACCAAGCGTTTGCCCTTTGCCGAGGCAGCCAATGGTGCAGTCGGCCTTGAAACCATGCTGGCTGCGGCGCTGAGGCTTCATCATAACGGATCTGTCAGTCTGATGCGGTTAATCGATGCCATGTCGACCAAGCCCGCTGAAATCTTCGGCCTGCCCGGCGGCACGCTGAAGCCGGGTGCCGCGGCCGATATCACGCTGATCGATCTTGAGGAACCATGGGTCTGCGCCAAGGACCAGTTGGTGTCCCGTTCCAAGAACACGCCATTCGAAGATGCGCGTTTCTCGGGGCGGGCGGTCGCAACCTATGTGGGTGGCAAGAAAGTATTTTCTTTGTAATAGATATTCGTCGTGTGGGGGATAAATAGCAGATGGGCGCACTGACAATCTGGAACATCGCGGGAGTGCCGGCGCTGATTTGCGCCGTGATGGGCTATCTGTCGGGCTCGGTGCCGTTCGGGCTGATCCTCACGAAGATGGCCGGCCTCGGTGACGTGCGCTCCATCGGCTCGGGCAATATCGGCGCCACCAACGTGCTGCGCACCGGCAACAAGGGACTGGCGGCAGCGACACTGATCCTGGATGCGCTGAAGGGCACTGTGCCAGCGCTTCTTGCCACCCATTTTCTCGGTTTCGAAGCCGGATTGATCGCTGGCTTCTTCGCCTTCATCGGCCATATCTTCCCGGTCTGGCTCGGTTTCAAGGGCGGCAAGGGTGTGGCAACCTTTATCGGTGTTATGTTCGGCCTCGCCTGGCAGATGGGCCTGCTTTTCATGCTTGTCTGGATTGCAACCGCTGCAATCACTCGCTACTCTTCCTTGTCGGCTCTGGTTGCAAGCGTGGCAGTCCCGCTGGTACTGTGGGCGACGGCAGATCCCAAGCTGGCGGCACTCGCCACCATCATGACTGTCATTATCTGGATCAAGCACCGCGCAAATATTGAAAGGCTGCTTTCCGGAGGCGAAAGCAAGATCGGCAAAAAGGGATAGGTTGGTATGGATGCAGTGAGCGCAGGTTCCAAAGGTATAGCGCTCACCGACCGGCAACGGATTGCCTGGCTTCGTCTCATCCGCTCCGACAATGTCGGGCCTGCTACATTCCGCGACCTCATCAATCATTTCGGCTCGGCTGAAAGCGCATTGCAAATGTTACCCGAGTTGTCGCAGCGCGGCGGCTCCACCAAAGTCGTGCGGGTAGCCACCAGGCAAGAGGCAGAAGCCGAACTTGACTTTGCCAGGCGCCAAGGTGCGCGCTTTGTCGGGATCGGCGAACCCAACTATCCCATGGCTCTCCGCCAGATAGAGGGCGCGCCGCCGCTCATTGCCATCAAGGGCGTTGCAAAAACGCTGATTCGACCTGCAATCGGCATCGTCGGTTCCCGTAATTGTTCGGTATCGGGAGCAAAACTGGCGGCAATGTTCGCACGCGATATCGGCAGAGCCGGATATGCCATTGTATCGGGTCTGGCGCGTGGCATCGATACGGCAGCGCACCTCGCCAGTATCGAGACCGGCACTGTGGCCGTTCTGGCCGGTGGACTTGACCAGCCCTACCCTGAAGAAAACCGCGCGCTGCTAGACCAGATTGCTGCGGGCGATGGCGTCGCGCTCTCCGAAATGCCTTTCGGCTGGGAACCGCGTGCGCGGGATTTTCCGCGCCGGAACAGGCTGATCGCCGGCATCGGGCTCGGTCTCGTGGTGATCGAGGCCGCCGCCAAATCCGGCTCGCTGATTACGGCACGCTACGCCGCCAATTTCGGACGCCAGGTATTTGCCGTGCCGGGCTCGCCGCTCGATCCACGCAGCCACGGTGGAAATGGCTTGCTGAAGGATGGAGCGCAGATCGTGACGGAGGCGGAAGACGTGCTGCGATCAATGGCACCGGTCAGCCAGCTCGATCTGTTCCAGAGCCAGGATATGCAGGAGCCTCCCATCGAGGATGAAAAGCCGATCGGGCTGCCGCCAAGCGACGGAGAACGGGCCCGTATTGTCGATGCCCTCGGGCCAACCCCCACCGAGATCGACGACGTCATCCGCCACACCGGATCATCAGCCCAAACGGTCTATCTCGTCTTACTCGAACTTGACCTTGCCGGCCGACTGCATCGGCACGCGTCCGGTCTCGTTTCGATTGACATGAGCTAAGCTCGTCACCGATTTGCCCGACAGCAGATCGCCTGCTTCAGTGAAGGCCATTTCCAGCAGATAGACCAGCAATTCCGCACGCTCCGTTCGTGCAACCTGGGAGAGTTCCGCCAGCATCTGCTTGATGTAGGAAATCCGCTCCAGAGTGCCTCTGGGCAGAGGACTATCCGAATTCGCCTTTGCAATCATCGTTGCACCGCTTTTCTATTTTTGGCTGCAGGTCCAACCAGCAAAACCATTGGCCTCACGATACATTATTTATCATTAATTGCAATACGGTTGCATTCTATTCTAGGTTGTTTTTCGTTGCAATTCGGCACATCATCGCCATCTAAGCCTTTCGCAAAACCCCTCAATGCCCGGTTTAACAGGAATGTCGGGCCAGTGGATTGCATTGCGCTGGCGGTGAAGGCTATAAGCGCGCGATTGATGGATAGAGAGACGGAGCGACCGGAACCCTAAAACGTACCGGTTTTGCGCATGGGCGTGGCGACCGGAAGGCCATCTGGCGGAAACAAATATGAATGTAGTGGTGGTGGAATCGCCTGCAAAGGCAAAGACAATCAACAAGTATCTCGGACCCGGCTACAAGGTGCTTGCCTCCTTTGGTCACGTTCGGGATCTACCGGCAAAGGATGGATCAGTCCGGCCGGATGACGACTTCAGCATGTCCTGGGAAGTCGACGCCGCCTCTGCAAAACGCCTCAACGAAATCGCCGACGCCGTCAAGAAGTCCGACGGACTGTTTCTCGCGACCGACCCGGATCGCGAGGGAGAAGCCATTTCCTGGCATGTGCTCGATGTCCTGAAGAAGAAGAAGGTGATTGGCGACAAGCCCGTCAAGCGGGTCGTCTTCAATGCCATCACGAAGAAGGCGGTTCTCGACGCGATGGCCGATCCGCGCGACATCGACGGCCCGCTGGTCGATGCCTATCTCGCCCGCCGCGCGCTGGACTACCTCGTCGGGTTCAATCTTTCTCCTGTCCTTTGGCGCAAGCTTCCCGGCGCCAGGTCCGCCGGCCGCGTCCAGTCTGTCTCTCTTCGGCTGGTCTGCGATCGCGAGACGGAAATCGAGCGCTTCGTATCCGAAGAATACTGGAACATTTCCGCCCTGCTGCGCACGCCGCGAAACGATACGTTCGAAGCACGGCTCGTCAGCGCCGATGGCAAGCGTCTGCAAAAGAACTCCATCACCAACGGCGATCAAGCCAAGGATATCAAGTCGATGCTCGACGGCGCGACCTATCGGGTCGAAAGCATCGAAGCCAAGCCGGTGAAGAGGAACCCCTCCCCGCCGTTTACGACCTCGACGTTGCAGCAGGCTGCTTCCTCGCGCCTCGGCTTTTCCGCTTCGCGCACCATGCAGGTGGCCCAGAAGCTCTATGAAGGCATGGAAATCGGCGGCGAAGTCACAGGTCTGATCACCTACATGCGTACAGACGGCGTGCAGATGGCGCCCGAAGCGATCGAGGCCGCACGTCTCGCAATCGGAGGCCAGTTCGGAGCCCGCTACGTACCGGAGAAGCCGCGCGCCTATTCCACCAAGGCCAAGAACGCCCAGGAGGCGCACGAAGCAATCCGCCCGACCGATTTCAACCGCACGCCGGAAAGCGTGCGCAAATTCCTCGATGCCGACCAGTTCCGACTCTATGATCTGGTTTGGAAGCGCGGCATCGCCAGCCAGATGGCGAGCGCCGATATCGAACGCACCACCGCCGAGATCGAGGCGAAGAATCAGGGCCGCGTCGCGGGGCTGCGGGCTGTCGGCTCGGTGATCAAGTTCGACGGCTTCATTGCCGCCTACACCGAACAGCGCGAGGAAATCGAAGACAATTCCGGCGAAGAGGAAGATGGCCGCCTGCCGGAAATTCGCGCCCAGGAAATGCTCGCCAAGGAAAAGATCGACGCCAGCCAGCATTTCACAGAACCGCCGCCTCGCTATTCGGAAGCCACTCTGATCAAGAAGATGGAAGAGCTCGGCATCGGCCGGCCCTCGACCTATGCCTCGACGCTCGCCACCCTCAGGGATCGCGGCTACGTGGCGATCGACAAGCGCAAGCTCATTCCGGATTCCAAAGGACGGATCGTCACGGCCTTCCTGGAAAACTTCTTCACCCGTTATGTCGAATACGACTTCACGGCCTCGCTCGAGGAAAAGCTCGACAGCATCTCGGCCGGCGAACTGAACTGGAAGGATGTGCTGCGCGACTTCTGGAAGGATTTCTTCTCCCAGATAGAGCAAACGAAGGAACTGCGCGTCAGCGACATCATCGATGCGATGAATGAAGCACTCGCGCCGCTTTTGTTTCCCGAGCGCACTGATGGCAGCGATCCGCGGGTCTGCCAGGTTTGCGGCACGGGCAAGCTATCGCTGAAACTCGGCAAATACGGCGCCTTCATCGGCTGCTCGAATTACCCGGACTGCAATTTCACCAGGCAGCTGTCTGCCGATGGAGCCGATGGCGAAGCGGCTGTGGCAGAAACAGTGTCGTTCGGCACCGACCCGATTACCGGCGAGGACATCACCCTGCGCTCGGGCCGGTTCGGACCCTATGTCCAGCGTGGCGACGGCAAGGAAGCCAAGCGCGCCAGCCTTCCCAAGGGCTGGACGCCCGACAAGATGGACCAGGAAAAGGCGCTCGCACTGCTGAACCTGCCGCGCGATATCGGCCAGCATCCGGAGAGCGGCAAGATGATCTCGGCCGGCATCGGTCGCTACGGTCCTTTCCTGTTGCACGATGGCGGCTATGCCAACCTGGAGACCGTCGAAGACGTCTTCTCCATCGGTCTCAACCGGGCCGTTTCCGTGATTGCCGACAAGGCTTCGAAGATTGCCAATGGCGGCGGTCGTGGTGGCAGGTCGACACCGGCAGCGCTCAAGGAACTCGGCGATCATCCGGATGGCGGCAAGATCACCGTGCGCGATGGAAAGTACGGTCCGTACGTCAACTGGGAAAAGGTCAACGCCACCTTGCCAAAGGGCAAGGATCCCCAGTCGGTGACGATGGAGGAAGCCATCGCATTGATCACAGAACGCGCGGCAAAGGCGCCGGCCGGCAAGGCCAAGGCGCCTGCAAAGAAAAAGGCTGCAGCGGCCAGCAAGACAACCGAAAAGGCAGCCGCCAAGCCGAAAGCTGCGGCCAAGCCGAAAACGGCTGCAAAGGCCAAGGCACCAGCGAAGCCCAAGGCGAGCGCGAAAACCAAAGAGGCCTGAGACACGTGCCAAGAGTTCCCAGATCGAACGACAAGAAACAGCCCGCAAAAAAAGGCGGGGCCGATCCCAAAGGGCTCATTCATGGCGTCGTGCCGCCACGGGAGATCCTGCTGGAATTCATCCAAGACAACCCTGACCGTGCCTCGAAACGAGAGATTGCCAAGGCTTTCGGGCTGAAAGGCGACACCCGCATCGAGCTGAAAGCCGCGCTCAGAGCGCTGGAAGACGATGGGCTGCTTGAAAAGAACCGCAAGTCGCTGATGCGCCCCGGCGCATTGCCACCTGTTACGGTCCTCGACATCACCATGCGCGATTCCGGTGGCGAACTGATTGCCCGGCCGGCGGAATGGCCGGAAGAAGCGGGCGTCGCGCCAGCGGTTCTGGTGCGCCAGTCCGGCGGTGAACGCTCGAATACCAAGGCGCCAGTGGCCGGCATTGGCGACCGCATCGTCGCCAAGATCTTTCCGAACAAGGAGCGCGGTGGCCCGGCCTATACGGCACGGGTTATCAAGATCATCGACAAACGCAAGAATGCCGGCCTCGGCGTCTTCCGCTCCATGGAGGACGGCAAGGGCCGGATCATGCCGATCGAGAAGCGTGGCAACGAGATGGATGTCGATCCGGAATTCGTTGGCGGCGCCAAGGACGGCGATCTCGTGGAGATCGAAGCCGCGAGCACCGGCCGTTTCGGCCTGCCGCGTGCCAGGGTTCTGTCTGTCGTCGGTTCCGTAGCGACGGAGAAGGCAATCTCGATGATTGCCATCCATTCGCACGGTATTCCCTACATCTTCCCCGATTCGGCGTTGCGCGAGGCCGAGGACGCCGGCCCCGCCGACATGAAGAACCGGGAGGACTGGCGGCACCTCCCGCTGGTCACCATCGATCCCGCCGACGCCAAGGACCATGACGACGCCGTCTACGCCGAACCGGATGCGTCGCCGGACAATCCGGGTGGTGTGATCGTCGTCGTCGCCATCGCCGATGTCTCCTGGTACGTGCGCCCGCAATCGGCGCTCGATCGCGAAGCATTGAAGCGTGGCAATTCGGTCTACTTCCCCGACCGCGTCGTGCCGATGCTGCCGGAGCGGATTTCCAACGAACTGTGCTCGCTCAAGGAGAATGTCGATCGGCCTGCGCTTGCGGTGCGGATGGTGTTCTCCAAGGATGGCCGCAAGGCATCGCACACATTCCACCGCATCATGATGCGCAGCGCGGCTAAACTCGCCTACCAGCAGGCGCAGGCAGCCATCGATGGCGCGCCTGACGACAAGACCGGTCCACTGCTCGAACCGATCCTCAAGCCGCTATGGGAAGCCTATCGCATCCTGAAGGCCGGCCGCGACCGCCGCCAGCCGCTCGAACTCGATATGCCCGAGCGGAAGATCCTGCTCAAGCCAGACGGCACCGTCGACCGCGTTATCGTTCCGGAACGTCTCGATGCGCACAAGCTCATCGAAGAAATGATGATCCAGGCCAACGTTGCCGCAGCCGAGACGCTGGAAAAGAAAAAGCAGGCGCTGGTCTACCGGATCCACGATGCCCCTTCGATGGCCAAGCAGGAGACGCTCAGGCAGTTCCTCGCGACGCTCGACATGTCGCTTGCCCACGGCAATCTACGCTCGAATCACTTCAATCAGATTCTGTCGACGGTCGGCGGCAAGCCCTACGAGATCATGGTCAACGAGATGGTGCTGCGTTCGCAGAGCCAGGCCATCTACAGCCCCGAAAATATCGGCCATTTCGGCCTGAACCTGCTTAAATACGCGCATTTCACCTCGCCCATCCGCCGCTACGCCGATCTTATCGTGCATCGCGCACTGGTTGCGACACTTGGTCTCGGCGTTGGCGGTTTGACCATGGAGGAAGAAGGCCAGCTCGATGACATCGCGGCAGAGATTTCTACCTTCGAGCGCCGGGCAATGGCGGCCGAACGCGAAACTGTCGACCGCCTCATCGCGCACCATCTGGCAGGCCGGGTAGGCGAGGAATTCGACGGCCGCGTGAATGGCGTGACCAAGTCGGGACTATTTGTCTCACTGCCTGCCTATGGCGCTGACGGCTTCGTTCCCATATCTACCATTGGAAACGACTACTTCATTTATGACGAGGCGCACCAGTCGATTGCGGGTGAACGTTCGGGGCTGGGTTACCGGCTCGGGGATCAGGTCCGTGTAAAACTTGTGGAAGCAGTTCCCCTGGCGGGCGCGCTTCGTTTCGAAATCACCAGTGAAGGCCGGAAAATGCCGACGGCAATCCGCTCCTTCCACAAATCGGCCAAACGCGGGCGCGAACCGGCAAGAAAGAAGCCGGGCACGAGACCACCACGCGGTCGCCGGTAACGGCCCTCAGGAGGGGCTAGTTCGATGCAGACAAATGCCCCTACCCAGACCCACTGGCAGAGCAACCAGACCGTGCCGGCCGGCGAGCGCAACACAGTCCAGGCCATGAAGCGCGGCTTGTTCTGTACCTGCCCCGCCTGCGGCAGCGGCAAACTGTTCAAGAGCTTCCTGAAGTCGGTGGACCATTGCGCTGCCTGCGGCGAGGAAATGAGCCACCATCGCGCCGACGACCTGCCCGCCTACCTGTCGATCGTCCTGATCGGCCACATCGTCCTGGGCGGTTTCATGATGACCGACCTCGTCTGGCCAGTATCGAGCTGGATTCATCTCGCAATCTGGACCCCTCTCACAGTCATCCTGGCGCTGGCGACCATCCAGCCGATCAAGGGCGCTGTCATCGGCCTGCAATGGGCTACGCGTATGCACGGCTTCGGCGGCCAAGAGCCTAAGGCGGAATCCGGCATTTCCCACCCCAGTGGAAATACATGAATTTCGCCACAAAGTTCATGCATGGCCTTTGAAATCCGGTCGCCAGCCGTCTAACTGTCTGTCAGGGGAGGCTTTCACGGATGTTTCCGTGGAAGCTTGTCAATCGGACAGAGCGGCATACGCTCAGAGGCTGGGCAGATCGAAAGTGAGAATGCATGACTGAGAAGTTGGCCGGCGCGCAAGACGATATCCACTGGCCATCGCTGATCGCCGCCATTTCCTCGATCTCAGCCGTAGGCATCGCCATCGGTCTCGGCCTGCCCCTGCTGTCGCTTATCCTCGAAAACCGGGGCATTCCGTCATCGCTTAGCGGATTGAATACGGCGACAGCCGGCATTGCCGCAATGATGGCGGCTCCGGTCACCACCAAGCTCGCGCATCGATTCGGCGTCGCCACGACGATGATCTGGGCTGTTGTGATTGCAGCGATAAGTTCGCTCGGTTTCTTCTATATCGAGAATTTCTGGGCATGGTTTCCGCTGCGCATCGTTTTCCATGGCGCAACGACGACGCTGTTCATCCTGTCTGAATTCTGGATCAACTTTGCTGCGCCGCCGGGCAAGCGCGGCCTGGTTCTCGGTATTTATGCAACCGTGCTGTCTGTCGGTTTTGCTCTCGGAACGCTGATATTCTCCGCCGTGGGCACGCAAGGCTTTCTCCCGTTTGCGGTTGGCAGCACCATCATTCTGTTTGCGGTAATCCCGATTTATCTGGCCCGAGGCGAAAGCCCCTATCTGGTCGAAAAGCCGCAGCACCATTTTCTCAGGTACACACTTGCCGTTCCAACCGCGATAATCGGCGTGTTCGTATTCGGCGCGGTGCAGGCGGGCGGACTGGCCCTTTTTCCGGTTTACGCAACCCGACTCGGCTTCACTGAGTCGCAGGCGGGCGTGTTGTTGACCACGATGGCGGTGGGCAATGTGATTTTCCAGATACCGTTGGGACTGATTTCAGACAGGATGAAGGACCGGCGCAAGCTGCTGGCTGCTATGGGCGCCATCGGGCTCGTAGGCGCCTTGCTGCTGCCTTACGCGGCGATGGCCTGGAGTTCGCTGGCGCTGCTGCTGCTGCTCTGGGGCGGCGTCGTGGCGGGGCTCTATACGGTGGGCCTCAGTCATATCGGCCACCGCTTCATGGGCGCCGACCTGGCGGCTGCCAACGCGGCGTTTATCTTCTTCTATGCAATCGGCACGGTTGCCGGCCCTGCAGCAATCGGTGCCGGCATGGATATCGGCGGCGCCGATGGTTTTACGTGGATGCTGACAGCATTCTTCGGGGTGTTCGTGGCATTTGCGCTGTACCGGCTGATTTTTCACCCGCAGCGGACTTGACTTTCACCGGTTAATGCGTAGTTTCCGCGCAGATTTCGCCGTGGCTGAAAAGGATTCCACGGCGTCAAGTTTTTAAAGGCAGGACGACCATGGCGAAAGCGACCAAGATCAAGATCAAGCTTCTTTCGACGGCTGATACGGGCACCTTCTACGTCACGACGAAGAACAGCCGTACGATGACGGAAAAGATGACCAAGACCAAGTACGACCCGGTCGTGCGCAAGCACGTCGAGTTCAAGGAAACCAAGATCAAGTAATCCTTGATCTTTCCGGTTTGACGGATCGAGCGCGCAACCAACCGGTTGACGCGCTTTTTTCGTTTTGGATGCCCAGGCGAATTGAGGCAGCAGCCATTCCGTCCACTCCCGGTCTCGTCTAACGTCTTGCCAAAGATTCGCGTAGCATGAGGGAAACATGGGCCAGCCGGTCGTCATTCATTGGGGTATTTCCAGCTTTTTCGGCTGGGGCGTGTATGGGCTCAACCTAGCGCTCAATTGGGCAGGTGACAGCGGTATCGATGCACGGACATCATACCCCTTCCAGCCGGACCAGGTGGTGATCGACCCACTGCGCCGTCTTTCGCTCAAGCCTTTCGAGCAGCAGTCGCGACAACTTGCCGAGCAGCTTCGGGGGCGTGAGGGACGTAGCGTCAATATCGAAGCGCCGGTACTGGTGGCCCTCGGCAACGACTTCAGCAGCAGCAAAGGACCGCAGAATACCGAGATCGTCGGCAGCCCTTCGATCGGTGTCGTCTTCTACGAGCTTCCGCAACTGTCGGCGGATACGCTCGAGCGCGCGCGCAAGTTTCCTCTGATCGTTTGCGGTTCGACCTGGAACGAGCGCATCCTGCGAGCGCACGGCGTCAACAACGTGACGACCGTCATCCAGGGCATCGATCCTGCTCTCTTTCATCAGGCGCCGCGCCAGGGCATCCTCTCGGACCGTTTCATGGTGTTCTCCGGCGGCAAGCTTGAACTCCGCAAGGGCCAGGATCTGGTCATGGCGGGTTTTGCCCGCTTCGCCAAGCGCCATCCCGAGGCAATGCTGGTAACTGCCTGGCATAGTCCGTGGCCGCAGCTGGCAAAGAGCATCGACATCTCGGGCAAGGCAGCCCCCCTGAGCTTCAACGACAAGGGCAAGCCGGATCTCAATGCCTGGGCGCGCGAGAACGGCCTCGAAGCCGGCCAGTTCCTCGATCTCGGCAGCGTGCCGAATGCGCTGATGCCGCCGATTCTCCGCGAAATGGATGTCGCGCTTTTCCCGAACCGTTCGGAAGGCGGAACCAACCTCGTGGCGATGGAAGCGATGGCCTGCGGCGTGCCGGCCATCCTGTCGGCCAATACCGGCCACATGGATCTGATCGACGGCAACAACTGCTATGCCCTCGAACATCAGCGCAGCGTGGCCGGAGACGGCGCTGGCGTCGGCGACGTTGCCGGCTGGGGCGAAAGCAGCGTCGAGGAGATCGACGACAAGCTCGAGCAGGCGTATCGCGACCGCAACGACGCACGCCGCAGAGGCGAGCGCGGGGCTGCCAAGCTCGCCGGCTACAGCTGGTCGCGCACCGCCGACCAGATGCGCGCAATCATCAGGACGATGACGAAGTGAGTAGCCGGGTGCGTGCGATCTCCGCCGCCCGGGCAATCGCCGGCCGGTAGCCCTCACCCGCAAGCTGACGCACAAGCGTCATCCGCGGATACCAGGGAGTGTCGGAGCGCTCCATCATCCAGCGCCAGTCAGGCACTGGGCGCAGCAGCCCCAGAGCTGGGCGCCCCAGCGCACCGGCAAGATGCAGGGGCGCCGTGCAGACGGAAACGATGAGATCGAGCGAGGACATGATCGCCGCCGTGTCGATGAAGGCGTCACGGCCGTTGTCCATGTCTGGGCCTGGGTGTTCCATGGTGAAGGACAGCCCGCCAACCTTCCAGCCCGACACTGTGTCGGCTGTCTCCAGTTCGTCCGCATCGAGTTTCTGCAGGGCAATCAGGCGAACGCCGGACAACTCGGCGAACGACACGAACTCCTCAGCCGAGGCCAGGCTGCGCCCTCGCTCAGCCGGAGAATTGGGATTGCCTCGCCAGACGAAGCCGATCGTCGGAGCGCGCCCATCCAATTGCAGCCGCTGCCGCCACATGTCGCTGATTTGAGGATCAGATTGCAGATGGTTCGACATCTGCGGTATTGAGCCGGGTGTCAGCTTTAACCGGTGCGGCAGGCTGAGGAGCGGGATCTGGTAATCCGCATCCCCTGCCCCATGCGCCGATGCCACCTGCACGTCGAAAGGCATGGTCTTCAGCAGACGCTCCAGATTTGCCGGAATATGAAACACCACATCGTCGCAAAGCGACCGGATCAGGCCAAGCAGCCTGGAGAACTGGATCGTGTCGCCGAGCCCCTGCTCAGCATGCACCAGCAGCCGGCGCCCCTTGAGTGACTCCCCGTTCCAGACTGGTATGTCGCGGTAATTGGGCCGCGTGAAGAAGTCAGCCGTATCCCAGCGCCACTCGTACTCCTTAAAGCCGTTGGCAAAATCGCCAAGCCGCAACAGCACGAGGCCGAGATTGTAGTGACCTTCAGCCAGCCCCGGCTCATTGCGGATGGTCTGACGAAAAAGCGCCGCGGCTTCGTGAGAACCGCCCGCTTCAGAAAGGATATTGCCAAGATTGTGGGCCGCGATCCGGTGACCTGGCTCGATGGCAAGCGCTTGCCGATAGTGGGCGGTGGCGCTTTCAGCCTGCCCGATCTTCATCTCGGCGATTGCGAGATTGGCAAGTACGGAGGCGTTGTCCCGGTCGATCTCAAGAGATCGGTTGTAGGACGAGATCGCATCGTCGAATCGACCGATATCGGACAAGGCATTGGCGCGGTTGAACCAGAACTCCGCTCGCTGCGGGTTTTCCGCAGCAATATGATCATAGAGCGCGACCGCGTCGTCCAGATTTCCGAGGGATCGCAGTCCCGAGGCTAGAAGCACCAGCACATCCCGGTTTGTCGGCTCCACTTCAAGAATGCGCCTATAGATCGCGACCGCATCCTCGAACCGGCGATGCTGGTGCAAGCCTGTGGCACGTGCCAGTTCGTCGCCGATGCTTATCGACTTCATGGCATACCCACGCGAGCCCCCAGTGCATCCCTCAGCGGAAGGACCACGCTCGACCAGTCGAACACCGTTTTCTGCTGGAAGATCTGCATCGAGGGATACCAGGGGCTTGTCTGCCGCTCGTGCAGCCAGCGCCAATCGGCATGGTACTTGAGCATGGCGAAACACGGCACGCCCAGGCTTGCCGCCAGATGCAACGTGGCCGTACAGGACGAGATCACCAGATCGAGCGCCATGATGGCAGCGGCGGTCTCATGGAAATCGCCCAATGCCGCTCCCGGCACGATCATGTCCCTTGCAAAAGGTGTATCTGCCAACTGAGCCAGCCCATCTGTCTTCTGCAGGCTGATGAACTGTACTCCGGGGACTTCGAACAGCGGCTGAAGGGCCGAGAGCGGCGGCGAGCGCCCCTGATCGGCACGGGCCTTCGGATTACCCTGCCAGATAAGTCCCACACGCAACCGGTCATGGGGAAATTCCGTTTCCCAGAAATCAATGCGATCCGGATCGATTGCGAATCTGGCCGGTGGCGGCAGGCTATCTACCGTGGTCTTGAACACGTGCGGCAGGCTCATCATCGGCACTTCGAGATCGAAACTGCCGTCGAATTTCCCCTGCTCCACGACGGTTATCGGCTTTCCGACATCAAGGGTCCGGAACAACGTCAAGAGCGGTTCGCGCACCTCGACGATCACCTGTCCGACGCGGCGGGCCGCCTCTTCAATGAACCGGCCGAACTGAATATTGTCGCCAAACCCCTGCTCTCCATGAATAAGCACCGTCTTTCTGGTTCTGGCCCTGCCATCCCAGCGGGGCACATTGAAAGTCCGGGGTTTCATCTCGCGGCTTTTCCAGCGGACTTCGTAGTTCTCGAAGCCCTTGATGTAGTCTCCCGCGTATAGTTCGGCGTGTGCCTGATCCAGGAGCAGGTCGGCATCGTCAGGATCAAGCGACCGCGCCACGGCAAACGATTCCAGCGCCGCCATCGGCCGGTGCATATCGCGCATCAGGTTGCCCATGCCGCGATGGGCTTTCGACATTTTGGGGTTGATCGCGATGGCAGCCCGATAGTTCTCCCGAGCTTCATCGAAACGGCATTCATCGCGATAGATATTGCCGAGCGATAGATGTGCCTCGGCTGTTGGCTTGATCTCTATCGCGCGCGTGAGATAGCCGATTGCTTCATCGATCTTGCCGATCCGGCGGAGCCCGATCGACAGGTTGGTATAGAACTGTGCCGTCGCCAGGCCCTGCCGTTCCGCCTCCCTGAACATCACGACAGCACGGTGGTTCCGGTCCTTGTGCAGGGCAATCACGCCAAGCATGTGCAGCGCATTGAGGCGCAACGACTTGACGCTCAGCACTTCCGCATAGAGTGCTTCAGCTCTGGCATGCTGGCCGGCGCGCTGGGCATCAAGCGCACTGTTATAGGTCTTGACGGCATCGAAGGACCGCAACTGCTTGGGCTGATCCGGCGCGGAGACATGCCGCTGGGAAAGATCGCCGCCCGCAAGTTTGGCAAGGGCAGCCGCCAGCCTCTCCATGACGGCGGCGAATGGCGTATCCTCTTCCTCATCCTTGAACCTGCGGAACAGCCGACTCGAAGGATACCACGGGCTGTCGGAACGCTCCGTCAGCCATCGCCATTCGGGATGCGCCTTGAGCACGACCCAGCAAGGCTTGCCGAGCGCGCCCGCAAGATGCGCCACGGCAGTATCCGATGTCACGACCAGGTCGAGGTTCATCATCATCGCCGCGGTATCGGCAAAGGCGTCGGTGCCGGTGTCAAAATCGTCGTCCGGCCGTTCCACCTCGAAACGGCCGCCAAGAGCCTCGATCTGCTCTTCACCCGGCCCCTTCTGCAGCGCAATCAACCGAACGCCGGGTATCCGCGACAGCGGCTCGAGTGCGGCGAGAGGATAGGATCGGCCCTTGTCGACCTTTGGATCCGGATTGCCCTGCCAGACAATGCCGACGCGGAAACCTGGCTTGGCGGCGAGCCATTCCGCCCAGCGCGTCACGCGGACCGGATCTGCCGTCATGTAGCTTTCATGGGCAGGGATGGTATCCAGGCGCATGCCCGTCAGCGCCGGCATGCTCATGATGTAGGCCATGGCATCGGCCTTCGGCAGTTTGGCGCCATCGCCGAAAACGGCATCTACGCCAGGTATGGTTCCGAGCAGATGTGCGATCTTGCTGCGGCAACCGATATAGACCTTTGCCGCGCCTCGCTCCTTGAGCCAGATGGCATAGCGCGAAAACTGGAAGGCGTCGCCAAAACCCTGCTCCGCCATCAGGAAGATGGAAAGCCCCTTCGGATCATCGCCACGCCAGAGCGGGATGTTCGGGCGGTTGGTCGCGATGCCGAGCTTGTCGGCCATAAGCCGCCACTCGTAGTGCTTCAGGCCATTCTCGAAATCGCCGCTGTTCAGCAGCGCCATCCCCAGCGCCAGATGCGCGTCGGGATAGCCCGGCCGCACCGCGATCGCCTGGCTGAACGCCTCGATTGAGACCTGGTCGCGGGTTGCTTCCAGCTCTGCGATACCCAGATTGTTCCAGGCTTCGGCATGCTGCGGATCGCATTCCACGGCTCGACGCTGCAGATAACAAGACAGCTCCAGCGGCCCATGCGTCCGCTCATGCACACCAAGATTGCTCCAGGCATCGGCATTGACCGGGTTCGCAGCCAATGCGCGCTCCCAACTCACGGCCGCATCGAATGGCCGTTCCGCTGCGGAGTATTCCGCGCCGAGCTGCACCCAAAGCTTCGAATTCTCCGGTTCGACATCGACCGCCCGGCGCAACGCGCGCGCACCATCGAGATGACGGCCCATATCGGCGTAGACATTGGCCAGTGCCGACAACGCGGGCACCGTGTTCGGAGCACGATCGAGGATCGTCTTCAGCGTTCTCAGCGCCTTTTCCGGATCACCATCGGCAGATTCCTTCTTGGCGAGAGAAACGAGCGACGGTACGTGGCCCGGATTGACGGCAAGTGCAAAACGTAGCGCTCGTTTGCTGTCCGCCCTGTTGCCCATACTGTCGAGAAGGACCGCAACATTGCTCCAATAGTCGCCGACGCCGGGTGCCAGCGCCACCGATTGCATGCCAAGCGCCAGTCCGGAACGTGCAGCAGCAGCATTGCGCGCGCCCGCTTCGAGTATCGCCATGGCATGAAAATTCAGAAACTGCGGGTCGCTTCGGCGCGCGCCATGCTCCGCCTGATAGATTGGAGCGGCCTCCGCGACTTTGCCCCGCATATGCAATTGCAACGCCTGGCGAACAGCGTTGTCGCTGTCATCGGTTCGTTCCTTCGGCGACACGACCAGCCGTTCGAGTTCGCCTGCGACCTCCTCCAGCAAGGTTCGCCAGTCACCTTCGGTTTTCTGACGAAATAGCCGCATCGTCGGATACCACGGGCTCAGAACGCCTTCGGGTCCCCAACGCCAATCCGGCGTTTTCTTCAAGAGCAGCCAGACCGGGCGACCCATCATGCCGGCCAGATGAGCGACCGCCGTGTCCGATGTGATCACCAGATCGAGCGACATCATCAGCGCTGCCGTATCGACGAAAGCCTCCTCGCCACTGTCGAATTCCTCGCCCGGGATCGTCAGATTCAAACCGAACGGCAACGGCTGGTCTGTCCCGAAATGCCGCTGCAAGGAAAGAAAGCCCACCCGGTCGCCAAGGGCACTCAGCGGTTCGAAATCCGCAAGCGGGATGGAGCGGCCACGATCAACCGCCGCGGCGGGGTTGCCCTGCCAGGACAAGCCGATCCGCCATGGCCTGCTCGGCTCATCAAGCTGCCTGCCCAGCGAACGCCAACGTTCAATTCTCGACGACTCGAGAGCGAGCTTCGGAAACCCGATCGGAATATTGTCAGGGCCGATCTGGAAAATGCGTGTCAACGACATCAACGGGATGTGGACATCATGCGGGGGCAAGCTGCCTTCGTCGGCGATCAACTCGATCCGCCCGCTTGCAAAAATGTCCAGTCTCGAAAGCAGACTATAGAGCCGCTTGTGGCAGACGAAAATCACTTTCGCCGCCCGGTCCGTGAGACCATAGATGAAGCGGATAAACTGGAAGGTATCGCCGAATCCCTGCTCGTGCAGCACCAGCAGTGTCTTGCCGGTGATTGCTCCACCGTCCCACAGGGGCATTGTGGAGCGTGTCGTTTTGTCGAGCGATCCCGCCAACTCGGCGCGCAACTCGTAGTCCGGCCAGCCTTCTCGCCACTGGCCGAGATAGAGCCGGCTTACGGCGAGATTGTACCTGAGCGCCGGCAGATCGGGCCAGCGCGCGAGGCCGGCGGAGAAATGCCGCACGGCATCGTCTACTCGTCCCAGGTTGCGCAGGGACACGCCCATATTGACGAAGGCGGCTTCATGGGTCGGATGAGCAGTGAGAACCTTGCTGAAATCCGCCAGCGCCTCGGCATGTCGCCCCTGATGCTGACGCAGCACGGCCATGTTGTAGATGGCGTCAATGCTGCCGGGATCTGCCTGCAAAGCTGCGCGCGTATAGTCTTCCGCTGCCGCCCAATCCTTCGTCTCGATCGCCAGATGGCCCGCCTGCGTCAGCAGGCCGGCGTGTCCCGGTGCGATCCTGAGACCCTCCTGCAGCATGGTGGCTGCTTCATCGTAGCTCTTGCGCTTTATCAACGGAAGCACCAGGTTGACATAGCCGCCGGCATTGTCGGGCCTGAGTTCGACCGCGCGTGCAGCGGCTGCCACCGCGCCATCGGCGTCGCCGGCACTCAGCAGTGCTATCGCCTGGTTCTGGTAGACGGAAGCCTGATCGGGTTCGAGCGCATGGGCCTGTTCGAAATGCGGCAGGGCCTCTTTCGAGCGGCCGACAAGATGCAGGGCAACACCCAGGAAATGCTGCAGCGAGGCGTCACCCGATAACGATGGCTCCAGCGCCTCAAGGGCCCGCAATGCTTCGGAAGCACGGCCCTCGCCGAGCAACCTCCGGCAATCCTCGAGAGTCAGCCGCTCAACCTCGGCCCGCTGCTCCATCATCCGCATATGCTCCTCAAACGCCTCACATCCCCCTAAGTATATGGGGGCCGTCCCGGTCTATTGCCGTGCCTCTACACTTTTCTCTACTGAATCTTGTAGCTCTGATAGGACTTTTCTTCCATCAAACCGGAGCCGAGGACGAGATTTACCTGCCGCTTCAGCTCGGCACGCTTGTCGTTGGTTATGTAGACCGAACGCGCCAGCGATACAAATTTATCGCCGAAATCACCAGCATTCTCGTAATCGCGGATATCGTCTTCGATGTCCCATAGCGCGGCATTGACCGTATAGAGGTCGCCGGTCAGTTTCTTGACTTCGGGGTTCTCGGAATTGACACCCAGCTTCTCGCCCAGCAGCGCCAGTTCCTTGCGGACATTGGCGAGCTTGCCTTCATCTCGCATGCGAGCGGACTTGATTTGCAGAATGGTGATCTTGTCGACCAGCTCACCCCAGGACACAGGCACTTCGATCATAAAACTTCCCCGCTTGGAACCCTATAGAATCACGGCATCGCACGTTTGCCCGTCTTATAGAGGCAGGTGCACGCAATTGGAATTCGGAGCTAACAGCGGAGGCTGGCCCGAGGCAGGAATGGCTCCCCTGCCTGAGCAAAATCGAAATGCAAAAGGGCGCGGCTTTCGCCACGCCCTCCAGTTTCAACTTGTCAAAACGGCTTAAACGATCCAGCTGAAGTCATCAGCAGTCAAAGAACCGGTGCCCGACAGCTTGATCTGCAGTTCCGCTGTGCCACTCCCATCGGCGTCGATGTGAACTGTTTTCGTCACTGTATCGAAATAGGCTTCCGAATTGTCATTGCCGCCTGAGAACGCCACGGCAGTTGCACTGTTTCCTAGGAAGGTGAACGTAGAATTCCCCTTGATCACAAGCAGATCGGTGCCGCTTAAGAAGTCGGTGATCTCATCGTTTATGGAAGCCGCATTGAAGATGAACTGATCTTCACCCGTTCCACCCTTAACGACATCCGCACTGGCGCTGTTCAGGGTGATGATATCGTGGCCGGCACCGAGATCTACCTTGGCGCCTTGGGCGCCATTGATGACGACGACATCGTCACGGCTGCTGCCGGTGACAGTTTCGACGTTTTCAAGCGTTGCCGTCGTAGCTCCCAGGAACACTACGGTATCGCCGCCAGCACCCAGGTCGATCGTGACACCATCGTAGTTGGCCTTGAGGGTGACCTTGTCGTCGCCAGTCCCACTGTTAATCGTCTCGACACCCCCGAAGGTTGCCGTAACGCCAGCCGAGAAGGTTACGCTATCGATGCCTTCGCCGAGGTCGAAGCCACCGCCGGTGAAGGCAGTATTCACAGTGATCGCATCTACCTTATCGCCACCGACGACCGACTCGACATCCTTTATTATGAGGTCGTTGGCGAAGTTTCCGAGGGTAATCTTGTCTCCAGGGCCTGTACCTAGATCCACAGTGATGCCGGTAACCTGTTCCGCAAAAGTGACGCGGTCTGCCCCGGCGCCGCCCTTGAGCACCTCAACTCCGGAAATGGTCACGACGCTACCATTGGCGCCCAGATCCAGCGTGTCGTTACCGCCACCGAGGTTGAACGTACCCCAATATGTTGCACCACCCGTAAGGACGACGGTGTCGGCGCCAGCATCGCCGATGACAACTTCCACGTTCTTAACGTTGACCGAGTTGATAAAGTTGCCGAGCGTCAGCGTGTCCTCGCCGCCACCCAGGTCGATAGTCTCGCCATTGACTACAGAGCCGAGGGTGATGACATCATCGCCAGAACCACCGACCATGGTTTCAATGTTGGTCAACGTTGCGGTCAGGCCAGTGGTAGCCGTGCTCCAGTTCAGGGAGTCGTTGCCACCCTTGAGATCAATGGTGCCAGCAGAGCCACCAGTAAGCAGCGTCACGATATCCACGTCCGCGGCGCTCGAGCCGGTGATGTTTTCGACGTTGGACACGGTAACCGTGCTCGCAGCCCCAAAGGTCAGGCTGTCGACGCCGGCACCGAGATCGATCGTGCCGCCGGTGAAGACACCGACGAGCTCGACCGTATCGGCCAGCTTCCCGCCCTTGATCTCTTCGACATTGGAAACCCTAACGCCAGTGTTACCGCCGTCACCAAGCGTAAGCTTGTCATTACCAGCCTTGAGATCGATCAGATCGGCTGGACCGCCGGTGTAGATGCCCGCCAGGGTGACCTGGTCGTCAGCAGCGCCGCCGGTGACTGTTTCCACGCCCGCGAGGGTGACAGTGGCGCCGGTGGCGTCGAAAATCACCGTGTCTTTGCCGTCGCCGAGGTTGATCGTGCCGACAGTGTATCCGGCACCGAGCGTAATCTTGTCATCGACGGCGGAGCCGGTAACACTTTCGATATTGAGGATCGTGACCGTATTGCCAGTTGCGTCCAAGGTCAGCGCGTCGAGGAGCCCGCCCCCAAGGTCGATAGTTCCGGTATCTCCAGCACCGATCGTCACCTTATCGGCACCCGTGCCACCGGTGATCGTTTCGGCGCCCAAGACCGTTACAGTGCCGCCAGCGTTCGAGAATGTCAGCTGGTCGATAGCCGCGCCGGTGCCGAGGGTGAACGTGCCGCCGGTATAGGCCGCACCAAGCGTGACATCATCAATTCGGCCATCCTTGCCCGTGAATGTCTCGACGCCCATCACCTTTACCTTGACATTGCCAGTAGCCAATGAAAGGTCGAGCGTATCGTTTCCGAGGCCGAGATCAAACACGCTGTCGACAGTAACTGCGCTCGCAGTGACGGAAACCTTGTCGTCCAACTTGCCGCCGATAACCGTTTCGATCGCCTCGACGATCACCGTGTTGCCTGAGGCTCCGAGCGTCAGTGTGTCGTTGCCGCCGCCAAGTGCAATGACGGTTCCGTCTGCCACCTTGCCCAAGACCACGACGTCATCCTCGGTCAGGGAAGTGCTGACGATTGTTTCAGCATTGGACACTGTTACCGTGCCCGTGAAAGCGGTGATGTCGAGTTTGTCTGCCGTTCCATCCTTGAGGTCGACAACAACCATGCCGCCCTCCTTGAGAGTAACGACATCGTTGCCAGTGTTACCGGTGATGGTTTCGACATTCTGCACGGTGATCGTGTTGTCAGCGGCAAACAAGTCCAGCGAGTCGTTGCCTGCTTTGAGATCAACAAACGAGCCCGTGGATTGCGATCCGATCGTGACAACATCAACCTTGTCGCTACCGGTAATGGTCTCGACGTTCAAAACCGTCAGCAAGGTCGCCGCCCCGGACAGAGTGAGCGAATCATCGCCGCCCTTAAGATCGATGGTCGCCTTGCTGATCGCACCGGTAATGGTAACGGTATCATTATTCGTACCACCCGTTACCGTTTCGATGCCAGCGACCGAAATCAAATTGACGAAGTCACCAAGCGTCAGCGAATCCTCGCCCTTGCCAAGGTCGATCAGCCCGCCCGTAAGCGCAGCTTTCACCGTCACCAGATCGGTGGATGCGCCACCAACAATGTTTTCGACATTCTTTACATCAAGACTATTGGCAAACTTGCTCAACACCAGTTTATCGACGCCATCTCCAAGATCCAGCGTCATTCCGGAAATGCCAGTCGTGAATGTGACCACATCGCCAAGGGTGCCGCCCGTAAGGGTCTCGACGCCGGAAACAGTAACGTTCGAGCCGCCATTTCCAAGCGTCAGCGTATCGATGCCATCGCCGAGGCTGAACACACCGGTCACCAGGCCCGTATCCTTCACGACAATGACATCAGCGCCCGTGCCGCCGGCCACGGCTTCAACACCGGTGACATTGACGGAATTGGCGTAATTGCCCAGGACCAGCTTGTCCTTGCCAGCCTTGAGGTCGATTTCGGCACCGTCTGCGCGTCCGGAAAGCACGACCGTGTCGGCACCGGTACCGCCATTCACCGTTTCGACATTCTTGACATTGACGCTGTTGGCGCCGTTCGTCAGGTTGAGCACATCGTTGCCCGCACCGAGATTGATCAGGCCGCCCTTCATCGCTGTCGCCAGAGTGATAACGTCGGCTGCGTCGCCACTCTGCACCGTCTCCACATTGGCGACCGTTAGAGTCGCGCCGGCGTCGGCCAGCACCAGCTTATCGTTGCCAGCCAGCAGATCGATCTTGCCAGAAGCCGTGGCCGTGTCGACCGTCACCGTGTCAGCCATGGCGCCGCCGGTGATGTTCTCGACATTGCTCACATAGACATTGTTGACAAACTTGCCGAGGACGATCTTGTCCTCACCGCCCCCAAGATCGATTTCCGCGCCCTTTGTAGCAGCGCCGAAGGTGACAATATCCACACCTGTGCCGCCGATGATTTTCTCGATGTTGGCAACAGTCAGCGTACCACCTGCGTTATCGAATGTCAGCTTGTCGTCATCCGCACCGAGATTATAGTTGCCCGCGACAGCTCCACCCAAGGTTATGAGATCCGAACCGACGGAGCCAACAACGGATTCAGTATTCGAAAGCACGAGCGTATTGCCGTCGCCACGCAGTTCCAGCCGATCAGCTCCCGCAAGCAGGTCGAGCGTACCATCAACTGACTTCGTCAGAATATAGCTATCCGCCTTCGTGGTGGCTTCTACATCCCCTATGCTTCCTACAGTCTTGCCTGCACCAGTCGCCGCCGCGCGTTTATTCGACATCCCATTGCCCCATATGGCTAAATAAAATTACAGGGCCAAACTAACTCGCGAACCTTACCCAATCCTTTACAACTGACTATCAATAGGCACACAAAATAGTTGTAATGACCGATTGGATGCTATTTCGGACGGCCGAATCGCTGCCTTTTCATGCGCGACAGCTAATATACAAGCAAATTGACGGCGCGCATGTGACATAAGCCTGAATTATACTTATATAATTCGGGAAGAAATGACTCTATCCGGTATTCGTTCGCAGCACTTATCCGAAATGCGATTCTCTACTCAAGAAAATCGACTATATTACCAATGCAGAATATTGAATATCATTGCCTCAGGCATTACCTGGCACGGGTATAGATCGGGATTATGGCAATAGACGCAATCTTGCCATCAATCCGCGACGTCAACATCTGCAACAGTTCTTTGGGTGCCACCCCACGTTCCATGGCCCGGCCAACCGCTTCAAGTGGTTCGTCTGATGAGATCTCGACGAGATGATCGGACCCGAACGGGGGAACGACCCGCATTTCCCTAAGGAACGTCTTTTTCACCGGCTCCCCATTCAGGACCATGTCGAGGAATTGCACCTCGCCCGTATTGGCCAAGTTAAATACAATGGTGTTGGAATATTTTCCGGGCTCGGCATCGAATTTGATCTTTTCGTTCGCGTAATACAGCGGTTTTTCAGGATCTATCCGAACCAGCGATGTGTTTCGCGTTGCCATTGCCTGAAGGAAATCAAGCAGTATGTATTTCTGCACGACGTCATTGACAGTAAATGGCGAGATATTTTCCGCAGCCAAATCTCCATTCGGCGTCTTGAATACGCCTTTTCCGGCATCCCAGACATAGGGATGCTTACCTTCGACGGTATTCTCCGGCCGCGTTGCAGAGCCTTCTACAGATACGGTCAGCACAGGCGTGAAGCCGAGCTCACGCGCCACCGGGATGGGGTTCTGACCGGTTTGTCCGGCCGGCCTGCTGGCCACCAGCATCTCCCCGTCCGGCTTCAGCGAGAGGAGAAGTTCGCGACTGCCGCGCGCAGCGACGGGAGTAAAGACAGGCGTCTGCAAAGACTCCGAGCGCATGCGCACGGTGGCAAACACATAATCCTCCAATTCATGGCGCATCAGGGCGCCATCGCCGTCCCGATCCGCCATCCCCTCCAGGGCGCGCGCGACACTCCAACTCAACGCACCACGCGGCTTACCGTTGATAACGACTTCCGGCACGGGCAGCGCTTCCGCGGTGGCCGCCAGCAAGGTGACATTTTCCGGCAGCACCGATTCGACTGTCGGTTCCGGTTGCTGTTCCTTCAGCATCAAAGAGATCAGTTCACCAAGCAGCCGATCCTTGCCGAACTCCACGTAACGGAACTTGCCTGTCACTGCGCGGTCCATGCCACCCGCATGACAGGAGTCGGAAACGTAGACCACGTGGACACCGCGCGATGATACCTCACTGAACCATTGGTGAAGTTCGTTGTCGAACACTGTCTCATGCCACGTCCCGCTGATGTTTTTCGGGTCGAAACCAGGCAACACCCAGAACTCATCGAGCTTGTCTTTCTCGCTGCCCGCGACACGTTCTGGCGCCTGGGCGCCGTGGCCGGCGTAGGACATGAAAATGACGTCGCCGGCCTTGGCTTGCGAGGCCAGCAAATGCCAGGCCTGCACGATGTTCTGCTTGGTGACATCGGCGTCGACTAGCGTGACGATCTGGTCCGCTCCCATGCGGCCGAGTGCGGAGGAGATATCGCGCGCATCGTCGCGCGCACCATCGAGCACAGGCACAAATCGATAATCATTGACGCCGATCACCAGCGCAAAGGTACGCCCCGCCTGCGCAAGTCCGGGAGACGCGAGCATCAGGGCGACGGAAAGAAAGCGCAGCAATGCAAGCATCGACATTTGTCCTCGTGAAAACCGACCCTGTGCGATGGGCGCCAACGCATGTAGCCATTTCAGACTCCGACGTTCAATAGGGGGGATTTATTCTGACGGCCTTGGTGGTAAAACGCACAGGCGAAACGGTTTCAGTTGCGGATCTGCACCAAAGGATGGACCGATGGCCAATACAGCGCGAGGGTCAAAGAAAGCGATCGCCCAGCAGGTCGCCGGGAAGCCGATCCTCCTTTCGGGCGGCAACCCTCAGATCGCCAAGGCCGACGGCGACGCGCCGGTGCAGGCCTATATTTCGGCCATGCCGGGCTGGAAAAGCGACGTCGGGCGCCGTCTCGACGCGCTTATCGTGCACACCGTCCCCGACGTGCGCAAGGCCGTGAAGTGGAACTCGCCCCTCTATGGCATTGAAGGACAAGGCTGGTTCCTCGGTTTCCATTGCCTGACCAAGTACATCAAGGTGGCTTTCTTCCGCGGCATGTCGCTCGATCCTCTCCCTCCCGGCACGTCGAAGAATGCGGAGACACGCTACCTCGACATTTATGAGAACGACGGGATCGACGAGGAGCAGCTGGCGGCGTGGGTTCGCCAGGCGGCCGACCTTCCCGGATGGGTCCCCTAGCCCCGGAGGGAATACCCGCATGAATTTAAGCGACGCTACGCAAGTCGTGGCATTTTGCCGAGAGTTGTCGCGCATACTCTCATCAGAAAATTTACAGAGGGAAGACAGCGGTGACAGGAATCTATCTCAATGACGGCTTGACGGGCGACGACCTTGGCAATGCGATGCTTTATGGGGCAGCAGGGCGGCAGGCTGTCATGCATGTGAACAGCACTGGAAACAACTTCATCGACGGCGTTCTATCCGGCCTGGCATGGCGCGGTAGCGGGATCAGCTATTCATTCCCAGACAGCAAGAACGACTATCACTACAAAGGCGAAAAGGATCACGGTTTCGGCGAGGTTGGCGCCAAAATCAAAGCGGCGGCACAATTTATCCTCGACAAGGATTACGGGGGCAAGGCAAACGACGGGTTTTCCGTCGAAGGCTTTACACATCTTCGGGTCAGCAAAGGATCTGACGCAGGTGCGACGGTTCGGTACGCGGAATCCTCGTATCAAAACCCGACCGCGAAAGGCTACTACCCGAACTCGAGCGAACCTGGCGGCGATGTCTGGTTCGGCCCAAATGCCCATCACTATTCGAATGCGATTGCCGGAAATTACGAGTTCGCCACCGTAATCCACGAGACGGGACATGCACTCGGCCTCAAGCATGGTCACGAACCCGGCTTCGGCAATCCTGCCATTCCCCGCCAATGGGACTCGGTCGAATACTCGGTCATGACCTATCGCAGCTATGCTGGTAGCCCTCTGCACGGCTTTGTCAACGAACGCTTCGGCTTTCCTCAAAGTTTCATGATGGCCGATATTGCGGCGCTCCAGCATATGTACGGAGCGAATTTCGACGTCAATGACGGCAATACCACCTACTTCTGGCGGCCAGGCAACGGCAACACCTATGTCAATGGAAACGTGGCGATCCATCCCGGAGCCAACAAGATCTTCGCGACGATCTGGGACGGTGGAGGCAGCCACGACAAGTACAATCTGAGCGCTTATGACAACAATGTATACGTCGATCTGAGGCCCGGCGCTTGTTCGACATTCAAGCAGTCCCAGCTCGCGGACCTCGATGCCTCGAGCAATCTTAGAAGCCGGATTGCTGGTGGCAATATCTACAATGCCCTGCAATACCAGGGAGACAACAGGTCGCTGATCGAAGATGCCGTTGGCGGCGACGGAAACGACCTGATCTCCGGCAACCACGGCAAGAACCGTCTCGTTGGAAATGACGGAAATGATCGGTTTCTGGGCAGGGAGGGCGTTGACGTTCTTATTGGCGGCGCGGGCAGCGACACCTTCTTTTTCCGCGTCGGCTGGGGCACCGATACGATCGGCGACTTCGCCGGCAACGACCGGATAAACCTGACGAGCTTTGATTTTTCCAATTTCAGCCAGGTTCTGGCCATCAGTCAGGACAGTGGCAACAATGTCGTTCTAAGTTTCGGCAATGGGGACAATCTCATCCTCAAGAACACCGAAATTGCCGATCTGCATGCCAGCGATTTCATTCTCTGACAATACGTTAGATAAATTTCTTCACTCAATGCAAGAAGGCCGCCGGATCGCTCCGGCGGCCTTCTTCATAATATGCGAAGTAGGGCTTACTCAGCCTTGTCGTCGGCGGCCTTCTTCTTCGGCGCAGCCTTCTTCTTCGGCGCGGCTTCGTCGCCGTCAGCAGCTTCGGCTTCAGCCTTGGCAGCCTTCTTCTTCGGCGCAGCCTTCTTGGAGACGGCGGCGTCGTCTTCGTCTTCCGCCATCAGTTCTTCCTTGGTGACGGTCTTGTCGGTGACCTTCACTTCGCCGAGCAGGTGGTCGACGACCTTCTCTTCGAAGATCGGCGCGCGCAGGCCGGCGATCGCACCCGGGGACTTGCGGAAATACTCGATGATTTCCTTTTCCTGGCCGGGGAACTGCTGGATCTGCGCATAGAGGGCGCGGTTCATTTCGTCTTCGGTCACTTCGACGCCGATCTTCTCACCGATTTCGGAGAGAACCAGGCCGAGACGAACGCGACGCTCTGCGAGCTTGCGATAGTCTTCGCGCGCCTTTTCTTCAGTCGTGTCTTCGTCTTCGAAGGTCTTGCCGGACTGGGCGAGATCCATGGAGATCTGGCGCCAGATCTGCTCGAACTCGGCATCGACGAGGCGCGAAGGCGTTTCGAAGGCGTAGAGTTCGTCCATCTGGTCGAGAAGCTGACGCTTGACCTTCTGGCGGGTGATCGAGCCGAACTGGTTTTCAAGCTGGCCGCGAACGATTTCGCGCAGACGTTCGGCAGATTCGATGCCGAGCTTGGTGGCGAGTTCGTCGTTGATTTCGATCTTGCCGGGAGCCGAAACAGCCTTCACGGAAACATCGAAGGTGGCTTCCTTGCCGGCCAGGTTCGCTGCCGGGTATTCAGCCGGGAACGTTACTGTGATGGTCTTCTCGTCGCCAGCCTTGAGGCCAACCAGTTGCTCTTCGAAGCCCGGGATGAAACGGCCCGAACCGAGGACGAGTTCAGCGTTGGAATCCTTGCCGCCGTCGAAGGGAACGCCGTCGACCTTGCCTTCGTAATCCATCGTGACGCGGTCGCCATTGGCGGCCTTGCCGTCCTTTTCAGTGTACTCGACGGCGCTTTCGGCAATCTTGAGGATCTGCTCGTCAACTTCGCTGTCGGGGATTTCAACGACTTCGCGTGTGACGGAGATTCCGCTGGCGTCCTTGATCTCGATCGCCGGGATCACTTCATAGGAGAGCGTGAATTCGAGGTCGGCTTCGGCGGCGAGAATCTTCTCGGCGACAGCCTGGTCTTCGGTCATGGCGACTTCCGGCTGAGTCGCCGACTTTTCGCCGCGCCCAGAGAGGATTTCGCTCGGACGATTGTTGATGATCTCGTTGACGAGTTCGGCCATGACCGACTTGCCATACATCTTCTTCATATGCGCGAAAGGCACCTTGCCCGGACGGAAGCCGTTGATCTTGACGCGGCCCTTCACGTCTTCCAGGCGCTCAAGCATCTGAGCTTCCATGTCCTTGGCCGGAATGACGACCTTCAGTTCGCGCTTCAGCCCTTCAGCGAGCGTTTCGATAACCTGCATGTTCCTACCTTCATAAGTCGCGGCGGCTCGATGGTGCCTGCCTGTCGTTACGATGAACTCCAAAAAAGCTCATCCGCCGGGAACGGCTTTATGCAAATTCACAAAAGTTTTGCAAGCGAAATGGGTGAATTGCACCCTATGGCCAGTCTTTTTCCTGGCTTTGCAGCCTATTGGGAACTTCGTGGTGCGGGTGGAGGGACTCGAACCCCCACGCTTTTGGCGCCAGAACCTAAATCTGGTGCGTCTACCAATTCCGCCACACCCGCATCCTCAAAACATTCACACGGTCCTTTGGAGCGGCATTCCTGTTTCGGTGGGGCGCTCATAACACTGTCATTCCGCCATGGAAAGGGGTGATCTGTAAAATGCAGCCAGCAAAATGCTCTGGAGGGTACATTTACCTTTTCTAAATCTACCTCTGGTATTCATGGATCACAGGCTGGCAAACAGCCATGCATCATCCGCATGACGCCTATGAAATTATTGCACTGCACAAATTCATTTGCTGCCGCTATATTCAAATCATCGAAAGGCGGACAGCTTCTCGAAAACACCCAGCGGCACTGGCGAGCCGCAGCCGGGAAACCGGAAGAGCCCTCTCCGCAAGGAGCGAAAAGAATTCGGAGCAAGCGCACTCCTCCTCCCAGCGCCCTCCGATTTGACTGACGACACTCCTCCTCCCAGTCGTCAGTCATACCCAACGACGCCCACCGGATCTCCTCCCCCGGTGGGCGTTTTGTTTTTGCTCACTTTTCTTACTGACGCGTTATTCTCCTGCCCAGACGGGGACAGGGGTGGGCGACCAGGCATTTCAGCGTTCGCATTTGCCAACAGCCCCCAGCCATCTGCCAATGCGTGTCCAGTCATATACAGCCAAGCCGACCGCGGGTGTCTTCGCCATCTCGATTGGCCCGCAGCGAACGCATTGTCGATAAAAAATGCGACTTCTACCTGCCCCCGAACCGTCGCCACAGATTCGCCGCAATTTTGACGCGGAAAAGCGATCATCATGAACAAATATTAAGCATTCATAACTACTTAACGCGTAACCATGCATTTGACGCATAGGTGAGATGTCGCTTTCGCTCTGGTAATTGATGCGTCGCAACATTATCTTCAGGTCAACAAATTGAAGGGCGGCTCAGAGAGATGCCGCCGGACCGAAGAGGAAAACGAACATGAACATCGCACGCGCTTACAACAATTGGGTCAAGTATCGCCAGACCGTTTCTGAACTGGGTCGCATGAGCAACCGCGAACTTGGCGACCTCGGCATTGCCCGCGAAGACATCCGCAAGGTTGCACGTCTCGCAGTTCGCTAATCAACGATAAGCGACACCAACACAGACATAGGCCGCCGGGCAATCCCCGGCGGCCTATTCTTTTGTGCGCGTCACAGTTTAGGCAAGCAGCCGTAAATCGATATTGCGTCGCACCATTTTAGTTCCTCCCATCAGCAACTGCAGCCCTGCGATGATGGCGAAACGCGTTGGCACTGCCCTGCTCGCTACGACTGGCGGCAAAGGCACGGAACCCGGCTTCCCGTTAACGAACAATTAAGTCGAATTTTCAAAGAGATGATCTGGATTTTTGCGAGCTTCGCAGCGGCCTTGAGATCTGCGTTAACGGAAGCTCAAAAACCGACCTGCGCCTGTTTTTGGTGCAACGCATGCTTATTTGCATGGCAGGTGCATTTTTTTTGCACTGCACATTCTTATTACACAAGTGTATAAGGACCTCAAGTGTGAAGCACGGAACAAATCCGGTGCACAAAAGTCTAAAGAGGAAACATCATGAACCCGCTTCGTCTCGCCCTCAATTGGGTACAGTACCGCCGCACGATTTCTGAACTGTCCAACCTGTCGAACGACACGCTGTCCGACATCGGTGTGAACCGTTACCAGATCCGCAACATTGCGGCCCGCTCTTTCCGCTAATATCAAGCGATCAGAGTAGAACAACAACGGCGCCCACGGGCGCCGTTTTGCATTGGGCCATTGGTAATCCGTACCGATCGTGATAATGAGCCCGCCATGACGACACTCCCCTCTCCCATACACATCGTTGGCGGCGGCCTTGCCGGTTCAGAAGCAGCCTGGCAGATCGCCAATCGCGGTGTCCCCGTGATCCTGCACGAAATGCGCGGCGTCCGCACGACGGATGCCCACAAGACCGATAGCCTTGCCGAGCTCGTTTGTTCCAACTCCTTCCGCTCCGACGATTCGACTGCCAATGCCGTCGGCGTCCTGCATGCCGAGATGCGCCTTGCCGGCTCGCTGATCATGGCTGCGGCGGACCGCAACCAGGTGCCGGCCGGCGGCGCGCTGGCCGTCGACCGCGAGGGCTTCGCCGAAGCGGTGACCCACGAGATCGCCAACCACCCGCTGATTTCAGTCGTGCGCGAGGAAATTTCAGGCCTTCCGCCTGAGGAGTGGGACAACGTCATCATTTCCACAGGCCCGCTGACCGCACCATCGCTGGCAGAAGCGATCCGCGCCGCGACCGGGGCCGATTCGCTCTCCTTCTTCGATGCAATCGCACCGATCATCTATCGCGAAACAATCAATATGGACGTTGCGTGGTTCCAGTCACGCTACGACAAGGTTGGCCCAGGCGGCACAGGCAAGGACTACATCAACTGTCCGATGACCCGCGAGCAGTACGAGGCATTCGTCAACGCGCTGAAATCAGGTGAGAAAACCGAGTTCAAGCAGTGGGAGCACGTCCCGTATTTTGACGGCTGCCTGCCGATCGAGATTATGGCCGAACGCGGTGTTGAAACACTTCGCCACGGCCCGATGAAGCCGATGGGCCTGACCAACGCCCATAACCCGACCGTAAAAGCCTATGCGGTGGTGCAGTTGCGGCAGGACAATGCGCTCGGAACGCTCTACAACATGGTCGGATTCCAGACCAAGCTAAAATACGGCGCCCAGACCGACATCCTGCGGATGATACCAGGGCTCGAGAATGCGGAATTTGCCCGTCTCGGCGGCCTGCATCGCAATACCTACATCAACTCTCCGATCCTGCTCGATTCGTCACTGATGCTGAAATCTCGCCCTGGCCTGCGTTTTGCCGGTCAGATCACCGGGTGTGAAGGGTATGTCGAAAGCGCGAGCGTCGGCCTGTTGGCCGGGCGTTTCGCCGCCGCCCAACGGCTCGGCCGGGAAATCGTGCCGCCGCCGGCCACCTCGGCGCTCGGCGCCCTGCTTGGCCATATCACTGGCGGCCATCTGTCGACGGACGAGGAGCCCGGCAAGCGGTCCTTCCAGCCGATGAACATCAATTTCGGCTTGTTCCCCGAGCCCGAGCCGGGCAGCGTCGTCACAACGGTTGACGGCAAACGCCTGAAGGGCAAGGATAAGACCGTCGCCAAGCGCCGGGCGATTGCCGCGCGCGCACTTGTCGATTGCCGCGCCTGGCTGGAAGCTGCGCCGTAATCTTAACGCTCAGGCGTGGCTGGGGATTTTCAGATGAGAATCGTTGGCGGCCGTGAGGCTGCCGAGAATCCACAGAGATACCTCGGCGGCCTCCTTCTGTGTCCGGAACTCGAAATCGCCCGACAGCGCTTTCGAGACCGGAAAATCAAGCACGAGCCCTTTGCCGTTCGATGACGGTGTCACCTGCACCATGGCGGCGTCGATGAGATGGCAGAGATGGCGTGCGCCGCTGCGACGCATGCATCCGGTGCGGCCCGACCACAATCTCAAGAACACCATTTCGCCATCGGCGGAAATTATGACGCTGCGGATCGCTTCCCTGGGATACGCCCGGCCGAATTCGACGATGGCAAGTCCCGCATCAAAACACTCGTTATCCGCTTCCTGCTTCACCATACTGGTCGCCCAGAAAAAGAAGCCCAGGAATGCACCGATGATGACTACCCAGAGCGCAAGCACCATAACCCTGCTCCAATCCAATTTTGCAGAGATGCCTTAAACGACGAAGCTTGTGTGAATATAATATATCTGCGGGATTGCCAGAATGACAAAGGCGTCTGGCAGATTTTACTAAAACTGTCTCATGCAAAAAAGCCGGGGCACTAGGCCCCGGCTTCGTTTCAAAGCAATCACTTGCGATCGCGCGATTTTACTGCTGATCGTCGTATTGCTGGTCTTCACCTTGCTGGTCGTCGCCCTGCTGATCATCATACTGCTGATCATCGCCTTGCTCATCGTTGGCGCTCTCGACCGGCCGAACAAGCGAGGTAATGCGGCGAATGGTGACGCGGCGGTTCATTCGCTCTGCCTCATCCGTATCGACCTTCAGGAAACGCTCACCGTAACCCTGCGTCACGAGATTTTCGGCCGGAATGTCGAAGAGATCGGAAAGCACATTGGCAACCGACTCGGCGCGTTCGTCCGAAAGCACCAGGTTCGATTCATCCGAACCGATCGCATCGGTGTGGCCTTCGATCAGGAAGGTTTCACCAGGGTCACGATCCAGGATGTCCTTCATGGCTGCAGCGACACGGCGAAGCGACGACGCCTGGCCCATATCGACCTCCGCGCTGCCGGTTTCGAACGTGATCGTGTCGAGATCGATACGACGCACCTTGTCACGAATACGCGCGGAATACTTCACTTCGTCGACAGAGTAGACGCGCTCCACCGGCTCGACAGGAGGCTGCGCAAGGAACTCCTCATAGTCGCGATCCGGCTCGCTCGACACATCGGCGATGTATTCGCGCACCGGCACGCGCAGACGCATTGGCGGCAGGCTGGCACCCGGATCACGCATGTAGAGGCGGTCGCGGCCACGCTCCAACAGCGGCGCATAGAAGATCACGACTTCCCGGTGACGGCCATCGATGCGCGAGCGGCGGACGATTTCACCCCAGCGATTGCGGACCGTTACGATGCGATCGCCGTTCGGACGAACCACGACTTCGCGGATGAGTCCGTTGTTGAGGCGCTCGTAGCGGATCTTGCCATGGCGGCTCAGGCGGCCGCGATCGTCGTCGCGGACCACGACGCGGCCGTCGATGTTGATGATCACCCGGAAGTCATCATCTTTCCTGCCGACGCGGCGACCATTGTCGTTGTCATAGCCCTTGAAGCCGGTGATGCGCTCCCCCTTTTCGCTGAGCACGGGTCGGATGCGGATGGGCTTGCCATTGTCGTTCTTGAGACCAGCCTGTGCATCCCGGTCGGACTTCGGCACGCGCACGGGCTTGACTTCCTCGCGCTCGCGCTTGCGGCGCTCACGCTCCTTCAGGCCGCCGCGATTGTCGGCATCCTTATCACTATCGAGGACTGCGGCTCCCTTTTCGACGGGAAGCACAATCGTGTCCGTCGACTTGGAAGGATCCTCGGCAATCTTCTTGCGCTCCTTGACGCGCTCCGGCTTGTCTTCCGCCGCCCTGTCGATCTTCTGGTAATCGCCAGTCTGCTCAGCCTTGTTCTTGTTGCGCTTGGGCGTCTGGATCTCTTCGATCGAGCCGTTGGCATTATCCTGCTGTTCGGCATCCTGCTGCTTTTTGCGGCGCGGCTTCACAGGCTCTTCGCCCTGTTGCTGCTGCTCCTGCATCTGCTGCTGCTCGGCTTCCTGCTGCTTCTTGCGGCGCGGCTTCACAGGCTCTTCGCCCTGTTGCTGCTGCTCCTGCATCTGCTGCTGCTCAGCGTCCTGCTGCTTCTTGCGGCGCGGCTTCACGGGCTCTTCGCCCTGTTGCTGCTGCTCCTGCATCTGCTGCTGTTCAGCTTCCTGCTGCTTCTTGCGGCGCGGCTTCACAGGCTCTTCGCTCTGCTGCTGCTGTTCCTGCATCTGCTGCTGTTCGGCGTCCTGCTGCTTCTTGCGGCGCGGCTTCACAGGCTCTTCGCTCTGCTGCTGATCCTGCATCTGCGGCTGTTCGGCTTCCAGTTGCTTCTGGCGGCGCGGTCGCACTGGCTCTTCGGCCTGCTGTTCCTGCATCTGCTGCTTCTGGCGGCGAGGCTGGACCGGCTCGGAATCGCCCTGACCGGCATTTTCCTGATTGTTGCGTTTTTCGCGACGCTGTTCCTGGCGTTGTTCCTGGCGTTCCTTGCGCTGCTGCTTGAGCAATTCCTCTTCGTCGGACTGCACCTTTATGACCTGCGACTGGACCTCGAAGGGAGCGTCCATACGCACCATGCCGGTTGCCGAAGCAGGCCCCATCCAGGCAAGCGCAATCACCGGGATTGCGGCCGTGGCAAGAAGCTTGTGTTTGAATGCCATTAGGAATTTTCCTCTTTGCTCTTTCTGATTCCGTGAACGGAATCTGCCTAGTTTCAGGGCTTTTTTGTGATGTTTCCCCGGTCAGCCGATCGCCAAACTATTGCCTCGTGCCTTTATCAACGCTGAACTGGCGGTTCAGTTTCCATTCATAGTCGTTAAGGCGGACACCAAAGATTCTGTAACGATTTGTTCTTTGTTGTTGCATTTCCTTCGCAGATTGTACGAGTATTCAGACAGCGCGAGGCAAAAAGCCACGCCATGAACCAATCGTACCGCGTCAAAACAAACCCTGCGGTACGACATCAACACAGGGGAATATCTCATGCGCATGACCACCCGTCTCGCACTCGCAGCCACAGTGTCGCTTCTTACGGCTGTCGCTGGTGCGAGCCTTGCCGCCGACAAGATCACCATTGGCACTGAAGGCGCCTATCCTCCATTCAACAACCTGGAGGCTGACGGCACACTCACCGGCTTCGATGTGGATATCGCCAAGGCGCTTTGCGAAGAAATGAAGGCCGAGTGCACCTTCGTCACCCAGGATTGGGACGGCATTATTCCGGCTCTGCAGGCCAAGAAGTTCGATGCCATCGTCGCGTCGATGTCGATTACGCCCGAGCGCAAGGAAAAGGTCGACTTCACCAACAAGTACTACAACACGCCGCCGGCGATTGCCGTGCCGAAGGATTCGACCATCGCTGAAGCAACCGAAGCCGGCCTCGATGGCAAGGTTCTCGGCGCCCAGGGCTCGACCACGCACTCCAATTATGCCGAAGCGCATATGAAGAAGTCCGAACTCAAGCTTTACCCGACTGCCGACGAATACAAGCTCGATCTGGCCAATGGTCGTATCGATGCTGCGATCGATGACGTCGTCGTTCTGTCGGAATGGCTCAAGACCGCCGATGGCGCTTGCTGCAAGCTGCTCGGAACCCTGCCGGTCGACAAGCAGATCAATGGCGAAGGCGCCGGCATTGCAGTCCGCAAGGGCGACGATGCGCTGCGCGAAAAGCTCAATGCCGCGATCGTGGCGATCCGCGCCAATGGCAAGTACAAGGAAATCAACGCCAAGTACTTCCCGTTCGACGTCTATGGCGACTAATCTGCGGAAATCCGCATAAACGCAACGGCGGGAGGGTTGCCCTTCCGTCGTTTTTGTTTGAGAAAGTATGCAGAACAGAACCCGGAACCGGGACAGGGGAAAAGAATGCAGGGCGACGTTGCCGTTTCGGCAGAGAGTGCGGGGACCATCTTCGCGCCCCTATGGGCGGCAATAGACAGTTTATTTTCCGCGATCTGGTGGATTCTTCATCCAGTCCTCAAAACCATCGATCCCCTATGCGGACCGGTCGGTGTCTTCTCGCTTTTCTTTCGTGGGGGCCTGCTCTCATGCGGCAATGAAGGCTGGGGCGACGAGATCGCGCAGGGCTTTTATGTCACTGCCAGCCTTGCAATATGCACCCTGCCCCTGGGCCTGATCGTCGGCTTCTTTCTTGCGCTGGCAAAACAGTCTTCTGTGGGACAACTGCGAACAGCCGCGGATATCTACACGACGCTGTTTCGCGGACTGCCGGAACTTCTGACCCTTTTCATTGTCTTCTACGGGTTGCAGGTCGTCCTGCAGAATTTTGCCAGCTCGCTCGGTATGTCCGGGCCAATCGAAATCAACAGCTTCTTCGCCGGCATGATATCCATAGGCTTGGTGTTCTCGGCCTATTGCTCGGAAGTGCTGCAATCGGCATTCAAGGCCATTCCGCAAGGCCAGTATGAAGGCGGATTTGCCATCGGATTGACGCGTGGCCAGACCATGCGGCTGGTGATCCTTCCACAGCTTGTGCGGATCGCCCTGCCCGGTCTCGGCAATCTCTGGATGACGCTGCTCAAGGATACGGCCCTGGTTTCGGCAATCGGCTTGCCAGACATTTTACGGCAGACCGGGGTGGCGGCAAAAGTCACCAAGCACGCCTTTCTGTTCTTCTCGGTCGCCTGCATCCTGTTCCTCGTGCTGGCGCTGCTGTCCTCCATCATTTTCGGCTGGATAGAAAACCAGTCCAGACGGGCGGAGGTACGCAAATGACCTATGTCACCGAAATCATTCCTCCGCAGGCCCCACCTCCGGCCGAAATCAAGCCCTATTCGCTGGCGCGTTTCGCCGGAAGTCTGTTCATGGGACTGTGGCTTGCCGCATTCGTCGCAACTGCCTTCTTCATGTATGAGGGCTTCAGTCAGGAAAAATTCTTCAAGTACGGTCCGCGAATGATCTCCGGTCTGGGAGTGACGTTGCAGCTCGTCATAATCTCGATCGTCCTCGGTGCTATCCTGTCGCTGCCGATTGCCTATGCTCGCATGAGCAATTCGAAGATCCTGTCCTCGCTCGCCTATGGCTACGTGTACTTCTTCCGCGGCACGCCATTGCTCGCCCAGCTCTACCTGATCTACTACGGCATCGGCAGCTTCAAGCCGTTCTTCGAAACCGTCGGCCTGTGGTGGTTCTTCCGGGAAGCGTTCTACTGCGCCCTCTTCTCCTTTACTCTCAACACCGCCGCCTACCAGGCAGAAATCCTGCGCGGAGCAATCCGAAGCGTTCCACGTGGGCAGACTGAGGCCAGCAATGCACTCGGGCTGCACAAGTTTGCCGCCTACTGGAAGGTCATCTTGCCGCAAGCGATCATCGTGGCATTGCGTCCCTACGGCAACGAGATCATCCTGATGATCAAGGGCTCGGCCATCGTCGCCATCGTGACCGTCTTCGACCTGATGGGCGAGACACGCTACGCATTCTCCCGGACATTCGATTTCCAGATGTATCTCTGGGCGGCGATCCTCTATCTGGCGATCGTCGAAGTGCTCCGCAATGTCTGGAACGCGCTGGAACGACGCCTGACCAGACATCTGAAACGATAGCGAGACGGTTGGCAGCACTCGCCACGACGTGCTGCCAACCCATTGTTTTTTCGTTGAATTCTTCAAACGAAGCGCCCATATTAAGGTTCGGTAAAGCATAAGAGCGTTCAATCGACAGGCAAACTCACCGCACTCACATGAGGAGGTTGCCATGACTAGGGAATTGGATCTCCGGCTGAAAGGCTATGGCCTGACGACTGCCGAAATCATCTATCGCCTGCCCGACCATCCGAGCTTGCTGCAGAGCTTTGTCTGGCAGCATTACGACCTCGCCCCGGATTTTCCCGAGATGAAGCATTTCCTGACATTCTGGCGGGAAAAGCTGGATGGGGCGCTGCATTCCGTCCGCTACGTGCATAACAGGCTGATCACCCCCACCGAATGGCGGGCGCTGAAAGGCGAGTTCATCCTGCACTGAGCATTGCTTTTAAGGCATGCGCGACTTATGAGCCTGTCAAACGGCTCGGAAGGCACGCAGACCATGGCGAAAAAGAAGAAGATCGAAGAGAAAGCACTGGCGGATGCCTACAACGAGGCGCTTGCGCTCGAAAAGGCCGGCAAGCGCGAGGAAGCCGCCAACGCCTACCGCAAGGTTCTGGAGCTTGATCCGGAGGATCATGGCGGTGCTGCGGTTCGCATCGCGTCGATGGGACTGGGCGAAGTACCTCCCAAGGCGCCCGATGCCTATGTCGCGACGTTGTTCGACCAGCATGCCGAAGCATTCGAGTCCATCCTGGTGGACCAGCTTGAATATTGCGTGCCGCTACTCGTGCGCCAACGCATCCAGGCTCTCGGTCTCGGACCGTTCAAGAAGCTGCTCGATCTCGGCTGCGGCACGGGCCTGACAGGTGGGGCGCTGCGCGACATCGTCGATGACATTACCGGCCTCGATATCTCCGAGAACATGGTCGAGATCGCTCACGAAAAGGATCTCTACGAGACCCTCTACGTCGCCGAGGCAGCCGACTATCTCGAGGACAATGACGACGGACCATTCGATATCGTCACGGCAACCGACGTGCTTCCCTATCTCGGCTTCCTGGAGGAGCTGTTCTTCGGCGTATCCGAAAATCTCGAAGCTGGCGGCCTCTATTTCTTCTCTTCCGAAACGCTTCCCACCGATGTTTTGGGCGACCGCGACTTCATGGTCGGGCCGCATCAGCGCTTCGTCCATGCCGAAAGCTATGTCCGCAAAGTGCTGGCCGCTGCTGGTTTTGACGTCGTGGAATTGACCGATATCACCGTCCGGCTCGAGAATGCCGAGCCGATCAAGGGACATTTGGTGGTTTCGAGGAAGAAATAACAACCACAGATACTTACAGCATACTTGTGGTTGCACTTGATTTGTTGCAGCGACGATGAATTAAGGCTCAACTCTCCCTCAATCTTAGATTGGGGGAGATGGGTATGGACACGAGTACGTGGCAGGCGTTGGGTGCGGCGGATTTCCTGCATCGGCATTTCATACACGGCATCAACTGGTATGCCGTGTTGCTGGCTTTTCTGGTTCCCGTCCTGCTGATCTGGGCGAAGCACGAAATCCTGCTCAAGCGCCTACGCGCCATCCTGGATTTTATGCTTTCCTTCCAGCTTTATGACGGGGGGAACAACGGCAATAGCAAGCCGGACCGCTACAATCCGAGCTTCGAGTTCGTAAAGTCGAAATACATCTCCGACATCGACATATCGCCACAACAACAACAAGTGCTGGACAGTCTCGACGGCACGGAGGACAAGCCTAATCAGCATGCCGAAGAGGACAGACTGAAGAAATACATCGAGTTCGCGACCAGAAGCGGATCCAGGACCAATAAGGGGATCTACCTGGCTGCGATCGGCTTCATCATTACCTGCTACTACGGTTTCAAGGCAATATTTGGCGCCGTCGACTGTAACTTCACCGCGATATTATCCCCCTGTTCCACCAATGCCGGTTCGATCAATCAGCAGATGCTGGTGATTGGTGGCCTGGCTTTTGCCGGTGCATTTGTCGCCTCCGTCCGCATGCTGTTGCGCGCCCTCGCCCTCTACGATCTCACTGCCTACTCGTTCCTCCGGCATACCGGCGAGATGATTTTCTCCATCCTGCTGGTCATGCTGATCTACCGCGCTTTCCCCGATCCATTTTTCCATTTCGGAAAACTGATGCTGTCGGACAGCGTCGTCACGCAGCTTACCAATATCGAGAACCAGCAACGGGAACTGATCGAAAAGCAGCAGCAACTAGAGAACCAGAATGCCATGGCCCGCGCAGAGTCCGAGGCGGGCGAGGCACAGCCGACCTCCACGCAATCAAGCGGCAGCGACGAGCCGGCTCCTGCCACTGATAGCACGACAGATCAGAAGAGTGGCGCCGAGCTGGCCCAAATCGGAACCGACGACCAGCCCAAACCTTCGATCAACCCTGCAAGCGACACCAGCCAAGAGCAAGCCGTTGCCAAAGGTGAGGTTGACACCTCGCCCTCCAGCCTGACGCCCAATGTCTTGCCCACCCGGATGGGGCCAACGGACAAGGGGATTCCCTGGGTCTGGTTCGCATTTGCACCGGTGCTCGGACTGTTGCCATTCAGCGCCAGCAAGTTCCTGCTGATCAAGATGCAGTCGCTGGTCTCGTGGACGAAGACGACCGACGACCGTTTCGCTGACGTCTCGAAAGTCATTTCTCTCGATATCATCGACGGCATCGATTTCGAGACCCGGTTTCGTCTCGAGGAATGCGGGATCTACGATGTCCAGAACCTTGCCACCTATAATCCGGTGATGCTGCACATCGAGACGCCCTACGGCATCTACCAGACGATCGACTGGATCGCGCAGGCCCAGCTTTGCCATATTGTCGGCCATGAAAAGTTCCTGATGTTCCGGGAGGTAAACATCAGGACGATCTTCGACCTTGAGCGCGCCATCGACAGCATCTACTCCCCCGAAGCCTTCGATGACATTTACGCCAGCATCCTGTTTGCTCCCACCGAAAATCTGAGGAAGGCTGCCGCCATCAGCCAGTTCAAGTTCCTGATAGCCGACCGCGACAATACGCTGAGACAGGTCTCGGTCGATGAGTTCTGCGCATGGGCGCGTGGCAAAATCCGGGCAAATGGGGGTACAGGAACGAACGGCGCGCCCGATCCCGAATTGACCAAGGCTGTCGAGCACCTGATGGCGTGGATCAGCGACGATCTGCATATCCGCCGGCTGCGCCGGCTCTGGATCGACATCAGCGACAGTCTTGGCGAGAGCGCCGAATTCTTCAAGGATTCAAAACGTTGTAAGGCGCGCCAGGCTTTCATCGACGGCCTTTGCACGAAATGGTGCGAAACCAAAGCGGAAGAACAGGCCAAAGCTGCGGAAGAGGGAGAGAACCAGATCAAGCAGGACGAGGTAGAGGCCGAGCAGACGGAGGGCGAGCCGGCGGCCGTGGAGCCTGTCGTAGAGCAGGCCGATGGGGCCGGAGATGGTCAGGTTGCGGGTCAGGATCCGCCCGCACCAGTTGTAGCAGCAGACCAGAACAATCCGGCCAATCCGGAGGATGACACCAAACCCACATAACCCGGTCCGAACTCTCCTCTTCCACCACCCCGCCATATCGGCTAATCCTGCGGGTGAAATCAGTCGATAAGGGGAGTATTTCATGGCGAAGGTGGCGTTTATCGGTTTGGGCGTGATGGGTTACCCCATGGCCGGTCATCTCAAGGTCAAGGGTGGACATGACCTCACCGTCTATAACCGTACCATCGCCAAGGCCGAGAAGTGGGTCGCTGAGTTTGGCGGCAAACATGCAGCAACGCCTGCAGAAGCGGCCAGAGATGCGGATTTCGTCTTCACATGCGTCGGCAACGATGACGACCTGCGCTCTGTGACGACCGGTGCGGATGGCTGCCTTGCCACAATGAAGCCCGGCGCGATCCTGATCGACAACACAACCGCCAGCGCCGAAATCGCGCGCGAACTGGAAGCGGCAGCGGAAGCGCGCGGCTGCCATTTTGTCGATGCGCCGGTTTCCGGTGGTCAGGCCGGCGCCGAGAACGGCGTGCTGACAGTCATGTGCGGCGCCCGACCCGAGGTCTTCGAAAAGGCCAGGCCGGTCATCGATGCCTATGCCCGCATGGTGGGTCTGATGGGCGCAGCCGGCTCGGGCCAGCTCGCCAAGATGGTCAACCAGATCTGCATTGCCGGTCTCGTCCAGGGGCTCGCAGAGGGCATCCATTTTGCCAAGCAGGCAGGGCTTGATGTCGAAAATCTCGTCAGCGTCATCTCCAAGGGCGCAGCTGGTTCCTGGCAGATGGAAAACCGGCACAAGACCATGAACGAGGGCAAGTTCGAATTCGGCTTTGCCGTAGACTGGATGCGCAAAGATCTGGCCATTTGCCTTGAGGAAGCACGGCGCAATGGCGCCAAACTGCCTGTCGCGGCACTGGTCGATCAGTTCTACGGCGATGTCCAGCAAATGGGCGGCCGACGCTGGGATACGTCTTCGCTTCTGGCGCGGCTTGAAAAATGACATCAGCCCCCGGCCCGACCTCAGATGCCGATGATATCATCGCTTACCTCCGCACCCTCGGAGGCGAAAAAAGCATCGAGGGCATGAGCCGGCACGGCATCAACACCGAAGCGGCATTGGGGATTTCCAATGCCGCTCTCAGGCCGCTGGCCAGACAGATCAAGCGCGACCATGCGCGGGCCGCCCTGCTTTGGGCGAGCGGCATCCGCGAGGCACGACTTCTGGCGACATTCACCGATGAGCCGAAGAAAGTCACGGCTGGGCAGGCTCGCCAATGGGCCAATGATTTCAATTCATGGGAAATCGTCGATCACGCAGCCGACCTGTTCGGCGATGCGGGTTTGCAAACCGAGCTGACCGAGGAATTTGCCGAAGACGATCGCGAATTCGTTCGCCGCGCCGCTTTTGCGATGGTGGCGTGGAGCGCCGTTCACATGAAAAAGGCACCGGATGCCGACCTGCTGGCATGGCTGCCGCTCATCGAGCGCCACGCATCCGATCCACGCAATTTCGTCAAGAAAGCCGTCAACTGGGCTCTGCGGCAGATCGGCAAGCGCAATGCCGCCTGCCATGCCCCTGCCCTCGCACTGGCGGAAAAGCTGGTCGCAAGCGCCGATAGGACCGAACGCTGGATAGGCAAGGATGCCGCAAGGGAACTGACGAGCGAACGCATCGCGATGCGCTTACCGCAGGACTAATTGCGCCATCTCAACGTCCAGCGTTGTCTATCTTGAAGAGCATCAGCGCCTTGGACCCTGCGATTGCCATCGGCGTCAGTCCGGGAACTGGATTTCCGGCCATCAATGACGACAAAAGCGGAAGTTTGTCCTCACCAGGCAATCCGGTGGGAGCACGGCAGAAAGCAAGATAATCGTAGCCGTCCAGAAACTCGGCGCGCAAGGCTGCATCGCGCGTCATGAAGCCACGCAGAAAACGGCTGATGGCAGGCGCGGACCGATGAAACGGAACGCTCGACACGGCTATTTGGTCGGAAACTTGACTCAATATCTGTAACCCAAGCGACGGCGGGGTCAGCAGCCGACTGGGCGGCAGCGCGTTGAGTGGGCTGAAGTCCTCGCCTTCACAAGTGCTATATAGCAGGGCGTCGGGAGCATCGACTTGATACGGACTGACGGGAATGGCAAGGTAGAGCAGCCCGACGATGAGGCCGGTTGCTCCAATCCCCACCGCAGGCAGCGCAAGCATCAGACCGCGCGCTTGATAGGCTTGGCGTGCGCCTGCCAGCGCCACTGGCAAGAGCAGCGGAAGGATGGCCATAGCCGTCCGCAAAGTGCGGTTGGATGCAAAGGTCAGCAGCAGGGCAGCTACGCAGATTGCAAAGAAGACCGCCAACTCCATCTTCCCCCTGCGGGCTGCGAACACAACAGCGGGTATCGAAGCGATCAGTATGACCATCGCTGCAGAAATCAGAACAATAGCACCATCATCACCACTGCGAAGGAACTGCAGCGCCGATTTTTCCTGATTTATGCGATCGAACCAGTAGGCGTGGACCAGAGGATCGATCATCGGAAACGGGCCGCCGAGCAAGGTCGGGTAAAGCCAAACGATACCGCCTATAGACGCCGCCCCGAGCAGCCCAAAGGCCATGGCGCGAATTGCAAAGCCGCGACGGTAAATGAACAGCGTCGGCAGGACCAAAGCCAGAATGCCGAAGGTCAGCAACGCCATGGCAAAGGGCGCAGAGAAAGCGTCCGGACGGGCTAGAAAATAGTCGCGCGGCGGAATGACTGCAATCGTCACCAACACCGTCGACAGCAGACTGGCCAGCCCTGCTGATTTCAGTATCCGGCTGCTGTTACGAAGATTGAGGCACCAGGTGACAACAATCCCGATCAGTGCGACAGCGAGCATAGGCAGTGTTTCGAGGCCAACTGCCAAGGCTATTGGTACTACTGCACCGGCAATGAAGGCGCCTCTGGCATTGCCAAGGCAGACACCGTAAGCCGTCGCCAGCAACAGCAACATCTGGACATTGTGATGGTCGACTCGACCTGGACTGAATTCCCATATCGCAAAGGGTGACAAAATCAGGATCAGCAGAATCAACGGTATCGATAACGCGCCACGGGCAGGCACAAGCTGTCGAAGAATACCGAGACAAAGCACGCCATAGATCGCGGCCATGGCGATCGGCCAGCACTGGAAGGCGAGATCGAGCGCGCGGTCTTGTCCCACAAACGGCGCCACTGCCATACCAAACAGGATATAGGGAAGATCCACGAGCCGCGACCACGGCGAAAGATAGGGCTCGGGGCCAAATATCCGCGGCAGGGTCAGGTTGTACCAGCCGCCCCGGTCCCACAAAGCCTGGACCTGCAGCATGCGTAGGACATCGTCGGGATCGCCATTGTACAATTGCCCATCGACAAGATCGATGCCGATATAAAAATAAATACCCGCCAGAAAAAACAGCAGGTACGGCCAGTAAAGCCAGCGCTCGCCAGCCGCAGGCATACCGCCCTGCTCCACACGTTCGATCATCGCCACGAAAATCCGCGCCATAGACAATGCCAAGAAAAGTAGCTCGGAGCCGTAACAATGCCGTTAATTGATGTCTACGACAAAATCGATCGGGGGTTGTCAGTCTTCCTGGCTCTTGGGCTGCTCGAGAATCATGTAGTCGAGCGGCAGTTCCGTCGAATACTTGATCTGCTCCATCGCGAAGGCCGACGAGACATCGCGGATCTCGATCTTGGCAATCATCCGCTTATAGAAAGCGTCGTAGGCCGCGATATCGGGAACCACGACCCGCAGCAGATAGTCGACGTCGCCGCTCATCCGGTAGAACTCGACCACCTCCGGGAACTCGGCGATGACTTCGGAGAAACGCTTCAGCCATTCGATCGAATGCGTGTTCGTGCGGATCGAGACGAAAACCGTCACCTTGGTGTTGACCTTCACCGGATCGAGGATGGCGACGCGACGGCGGATGACGCCTTCTTCTTCCATCTTCTGGATGCGGCGCCAGCACGGCGTGGTCGACAGGCCGACTTTCTTTGCGAGATCGGCAACCGCCAGCGTTGCATCTTCCTGCAACAATCTCAGGATTTTTCTATCGAGCCGGTCCATTTTCGTCTCCATGAGAAATATTATTCTCTGTCTTATAATAGAACAGGAATAAAGCAGCCCCCTGTTTCAAGAAATCCACCGTAAAACATGACGCCGCAGTTCCGGTAAAAGTTCCGCCTCGAACCACGGGTTCTTTTTGATCCAGCCAGTATTGCGCCAACTTGGATGCGGAAGCGGCAGGATTGCCCTTTCAAGATGCACCCGCCAGTCACGCACGGTCTCCGTCATCGAACCACCAGCCCTCTGGCCGAGATGCCAGCCCTGAGCGTGTCCGCCGACCGCCAGAACCAGCTCGATCTGTGGCATTGCGTCGATAACCGCTTGCCGCCACCGCGGCGCACACTCCCGTCTGGGCGGAAGATCGCTGCCTGCCTTGTCGTAACTCGGAAAACAAAACCCCATCGGCACAATGGCAAAATTGTCAGGGTCATAGAACTGTGCCCTATCGACCGCGAGCCATTGCCGCAAACGGTCGCCGGAGGCATCGTCGAAGGGAACACCGCTTTCGTGAACGCGTAGCCCCGGCGCCTGGCCGGCAATCAGGATTCGCGCCTTCGATGACAAGACCACGACCGGACGCGGTTCATGCGGCAGACTGTGGGCAGGGCCACGCGCGGGTGCATCGCGACAGATCCGGCAGGCCGCTATCTGCTGCCGCAGAAGAGCCAGTTGGCTATCCGAAACCGTCACGACTGGGAAGCGCTCGGACGCGACGACACGTCGTCATACCATCTGAGAACGTGGGTGCACTCTTGCGGACAACTCAATCTCGCCACTTTCATGAAATCGTAAGCGACGAGAAGCGTGATGTCGGCGATCGAGAAATCCTCGCCAGCAACGAAGGGCCTGTCGGCGATCTCCCGATCGAGTACGGCAAGGAAGGCCATCGCCTTGGGCTTGTTGGCTTCTCCCCACTCCTTTACCTGGGGAACCTCGGCGGCCGCCATACCGGGATGCATGTGCCGGAAGGCCGCCGACACGGCCGCAAAGAACCCCAGTTCCACGCGCCTGTTCCACATCTCGACGAGCGCCTTTTGTTTCGGCGTGCGTCCGAACAAAGACGGCTCGGGATAAAGCTCCTCGATGTAACGACAGATGGCGACGGATTCGGCGATCATTGTGCCATCATCAAGCTCGAGCACAGGAACCCGCTGCAACGGATTGATCTGGCTAAAGGTTACAGTCTTGTGCTCGGCCGACCTCAGATCGATGTTGAGGCGTGGCAGTTCCACCCCCTTCTCCTTGAGAAAGATACGCACCCTTCGCGGGTTTGGCGCCCAATCGGAATCATAGAGTTTCATCGCAATCCGCCTCCTCAAACTATTCGAACGCAAAAAGAGCGCCAAGGAAAGAAGAAACGTGCGGTGTTTCGCGATCGCCTGCCGGCTGATGTGTCTTCCGCCATTCCGCGGGCCTGATGAATTCCGCACTCCAGATGCCAGAGCCGCCTGACTGCGCCTCGGCCTCTTCCTGCTCGTAGTCGCCAAAGGCAACGGCCATGCCCATGCGTACCATTTCGCCATTGATATCGAGATCGTCACGATAGCAGCGGACCAGCTTGCGCCCGTACTTGTCACGCTCATTGCCCTGGCAGTTCGCACCGCCTCCTGCGACAAGGCGCGCCAGTGCCGCCTGCGCCTGACGCCCGCAATTCCAGGCAATACCGCGCCTCAAGCAGGTTTGCGCCAGTTCTGGCGCGTCGATTCCGGATAGGCGAAGGCGTTTATCGCCCAACACCAGACTGTCGCCATCCTGCGCACGGAAGGTGCCGTCAAAAAGCTCAGTATTGTCCCGCTCTAGTTTCATCGCAATCAGCAGCAAAAGCATGAGGAAACAAGTCACTACGATTATGTCGCGCAAACGACTGATTCTCATTGATCTGTCCAACGCCTCCTCGATGTGTCGAATTTGCGGGTGCTTCCGGTCATGGCAAACAAAGCCTTAGCGTGGAAGCATCTTTTTAAGAATTGCGGCTTATTGTCGACCAAGCTCAAGAGCCAGAGTTTCAGTTCAATATCATGAGTACCAGAAGCAGTTCTTCGCCCGACAAGAACATCGTCGATCGCTCCCGTATTTCAAAGAACCGCGACGTTGCGCGCACGGTGAGGAAGACACGTGACCGCTTGCAACTGGCAGGAGGTTCGGCAAGCAGTTTCGACCGGGAAATGCTGGCGCTGCACCTGAGCTCGCTTCAAAACACAGCGGTGCTGATGCCGCTCTTCGTGCTGTTGATCGGGATTTCAGCAAGCTATTTTTTCCCGAGCGTCAATCTTTACCCCTGGATGCTGGCCGCGCTGGCAACGCACTCATTCACAGTCGTGCTGCAGAGCAAAGCGCGAAAGTCCGAGCTGACACAGCAACATGCGGAGCGTTGGCGCATGCGCCTGCTTGGCGCCCAGTTGGTGTCGGGATTGTGCTGGGCCTGGTTTGCCTACAGCGACTGCTCCTCCTGCTCCGGCAGCGGCTTTTTCTATTTCAAGGGCGCGACTTTGATGGTGGCGCTTTCAACCACCTCGTTTACGCTGTTCATGCTGCGGGGCTCGACGCTCTACACATTCCTGCCCGTTGTAGTCTCACTCGGCATGGCCGTCATCCTCGGCGGAAGCCCGCTCGATCTGGCACTGTTGGCCGTCTTCACCATCGTACTGGTGTTCATGTCCTTCATCACCGACAGAATGTACAACACCAACATCAAGCTCTTGTCGTATCAGTCCGAGAAGGACGATCTGATTGCCGAGCTCGAAGTTGCCAACTCGATGTCGGATGAAGCTCGTCGTCGGGCTGAAGAGGCCAATCTAGCCAAATCGCGCTTTCTCGCATCGATGTCGCACGAGCTCAGGACACCGCTGAACGCCATCCTGGGTTTTTCCGAGGTTATGTCGACCGAGGTTCTGGGACCGCTCAACAACCCGACCTACAAGGAATATGTCGGCGATATCCACACGTCAGGCCAGCATCTGCTCAACCTCATCAACGAGATTCTCGACCTTTCGCGGATCGAAGCAGGCCGATACCAGCTCAGCGAAGAGGCTGTCCAGCTTGCTGATATCACCGAAGATTGCATCGGCATGGTGCAATTGCGTGCCAAGGCCAAGACCATCAGGATCGTGGATCAGTTCGAACCAGATATGCCCGACCTCTGGGCGGACGAAAAATCCATCCGCCAGGTCATTCTCAATCTGCTTTCGAACGCAGTGAAATTTACGCCCTCCGGCGGAGAGATCGTCGTCAAGGTGGGATGGACAGGCTCCGGCGGACAATACGTTTCCATCAAGGACAATGGGCCCGGCATTCCGGAGGAAGAAATCCCTGTGGTGCTGTCTGCCTTCGGCCAGGGTTCTATCGCCATTAAAAGCGCAGAACAGGGCACCGGGCTTGGTCTGCCGATTGTGCAGGCGATCCTGCACAAGCACGACGGACAGTTCCTGCTGAAATCGAAATTGCGCGAGGGAACGGAAGCAATTGCGATCTTGCCGGTCAAACGGGTCTTGCAATCGCTACCGGCAGTGGAGGAGGCTCAGCCTGTCGACCGCCGCAAGAAGAGCTTCGCCTGATCAGGAAATGACCACCCAGGCGATGTAAAGCGTTGCGGCAGCCAGCGTGCAGAACACGGCGAACGAGCCGAGATCCTTGGCATGCTTGCCGGTCGTCGACATTTCCGGAGACACCCTGTCGATCACTTCCTCGATGGCCGTGTTGAGCGCCTCGAAGCCGAAGGTGAGAAGGAAGATAATCACCAGCCCGAGAAATTCGGCCGGTGTCGCACCAACCGTCAAAAATATGCCTAGGCCGGCAAGAAAAAACAGGATTTCGTGACGGAACGCGGACTCCTGAAGGGCACGCGAAAAACCCGCATAAGAATAGCTGCCTGCCGCAAACAAATGTGCCAAGCCGGTCTTCTTGTCTACTGGTTCGTTCATTGAGTATGCCCCGTCGCGATATTTCGGCACTCTTTGAACACATCCAACTCAGGCTTGTAAACTGTTGTTTGGATGTTCATCAACCCGAGAACTGTGTGAAAGTAATTGTCGTGCGAGTAATGCCGGCCAGGCAATTGCTTCAGGCATGCATCATCCAACGAAGAAAGATTGCGGTAGTCCGGCGAAAGCCACGCAATCATCGGAATGTGCGTCTGTTCCGGCGGTGCGATCGCATAAGGCGCGCCGTGCAGGTAAAGCCCGTTCTCGCCGAGCGACTCGCCGTGATCGGACATGTAGAGAAATGCCCCGGCGGCAGTCTGATTGTGCTTTTTGAGAATGCCAATCACGCTTGCCAGAAAGTGGTCCGTATAAAGAATGGTGTTGTCATAGGCGTTGACGACTTCATCGATGGAACAGTTGGTCAGTTGCGGCGTGCGGCAATCCGGCTGAAACTTCCGGAACGCTTCGGGATAACGCATGTAATAGGCAGGACCGTGCGAACCGATCTGGTGCAGCACCACCACCGTATCCTTCTTCGCCGCACCGACAAGCGCATCCAGCCGCTTGAGAAACACGCTGTCCAGACAATCTCCGCGCGCGCAACTGACCGGGTCCTTCTCACCGGTTAGGCTGGTGAAGCTAATGAGGTCAGCCACACCCTTGGAGCCGGTATTGTTGTCCCACCAATAGGCATCCACCCCGGCGCGTCGCACGACATCCATCAGTGACTGGGTTGCCTTGGCTTTCCTCTTGCTGAACGCGTCGCGCGGATAGATCGAAAACATGCACGGCACCGAGTAAGCGGTATCCGTTCCGCAGCTTGTGGCATAGGGGAAATTCAGCACATCCAGCTTCTGAAGTTCAGGATTGGTCTGGCGCTGATAGCCGTTAAGGGAGAAATTCATGGAACGGGCCGTCTCGCCGACAACGAGAATGGTAACGACCGGCTTTTGCTCCGCCGATATCCACGGCCCACGATGGGCGTCGGTCGCTATCTGCTTGCGAACAAGGTTCCGCTCGCCATAGGCAGACAGCGAATAGTTGACCGCCGATGTGAGCGGACCTGAGGGATTGATGATCTCGAGCATGTCGTGGTTTTCCCTTATCGTCACGACAACAGCGCCAAGCTGTGAATACAGAAAGCCACCGGCGGCAAGCAGCAGTGCCGCCACAGCCGCAGAATTGTAGATAACCTTGCTGAAAAACGGCCGGTGGCGCACCCGTACCCAGAGTATCAGCAGACTGGGAAGAATGCCGAACAGCAATATGTGCAGACCGAATTGCCAGGTGACCAGATACTTTGCCTCGCCCGACGTCGTGGTCACCGCATTTTCGATCATCGCCCGATCGATGATCGTGCCGAACGTATCGGTGAAATACGCAGCCGGCGCCGAAACAAGGACAAGGAAAATATAGATCGGCTTGGCCAGGAAGCGGGAGGACACCGCAATCGCAGATGCAATGAACAGGGCTGCCACCATAAGCGCAAAGCCCCAGAAGACCGGCCCAACCCCAAAACCTTCAACCGCCCGCCTCCAGAAAGTGAGGTTGCCGACCGCCAGAAGATACAGCGACACAATGACTGCAAGCGTATTGCTGCCGATTTCAGGGCGTTTCGGAAACGTCATTCGTGGACATCCAGTTGAGTGGCCGCCAAGGCCGAACGGGCACCGGAAACTTCAGGTACTTTCCGTCAAAAGCGTCTGCCGACAGGTGGTGGTAGTTTCGGCGGAATTATGGCAAGCAAACCATCGGTCCGCAACCAATTCGCCTCCTGAGGCGGAATGCGCTGAAATCGTTCAATCCACAGAGCGAAAACCACGGATGCGCTATTTGCAATCGAGTCTTCGCGGTATTTACATGGACGGCGATTGCCGTGCATGCTCCGGGCGCGGCGAATTGCGCCACGTCCGGACCGCATTGTCAGCGATACCTACGCTTTGCCGGAAACGCCGGCGCTCTCGAATGTTGCCATGCCGGTGTGGCAGGCAGCAGCAGCCTTGACTATGCCGGCCGCCAACGCCGCTCCCGTGCCCTCGCCCAGGCGCATGCCCAGTGCAAGCAGCGGCGTCTTGCCCAGCCTCTCGATCGAACGCATATGGCCGGGTTCTGCCGACACATGGCCGATCAGGCAGTGATCGAGAGCCGAGGGATTGGCTGCCTTGAGGATAGAGGCTGCGGCCGTCGCAACATAGCCGTCGATGATGACGGGGATCTTCTCCATGCGCGCCGCGAGGATCGCGCCTGCCATCGCGGCAATCTCGCGCCCGCCCAGTCGCCGCAGGATTTCCAGCGGATCGTTGAGGTGATCCTTGTGAAACGCGACGGCTTTTTTTACCGCGGCGATCTTGCGTTCAAGCAGTTCGCCTTCCGATCCCGTGCCGGGACCAACCCAATCTTCCGCCTCGCCACCGTAGAGCGCCAAATGAATGGCGGCCGCAATCGTGGTGTTGCCAATGCCCATCTCGCCGATGCAGAGCAGATCGGTGCCACCGGCGATCGATTCCATGCCGAACGCCATGGTCGCCGCGCAGTCGCGCTCTGAAAGTGCCGCTTCCTCGGTGATATCGCCGGTCGGATAATCAAGCGCCAGGTCGAAGACCTTCAGACCAAGATCGTACGCCGCACAGATCTGGTTGATCGCAGCGCCGCCGTTGGAGAAATTGGCAACCATCTGCTTGGTCACTTCGGATGGAAACGGGGTGATGCGCTGGCGCGTGACACCATGATTTCCCGCGAAGATCGCCACCAGCGGCCGGTTCACCGCGGGCTTGCGTCCGCTCCAGGCAGCAAGCCAGAAGGCGATTTCCTCAAGCCGGCCAAGCGCACCGGGCGGCTTGGTCAGATGGCTGTCACGCTCGCGCGCATCGACCAGAGCGCGGGAATCCGGGCCGGGCAGATTGGCGATGAGGTTGCGAAAGTCATCGAAAGGCAGGCCGCTGACACTCATTCCGGGTATGCTCCTTAATTCTCTTTGCCTCTCTCGGGCGGACTTCTATTATCGGCAGACTCAGGCTGCGGCAATCGCCAAAAACGTCGCGTCACGCCGTTATATTAGAGCTTATGGAGATTGGCCGCATGAAGTTTGGCGATTACATCGACGATATTGCGCGCTCAACAGGCTTTCTCAGCCGGTTACCGGTGCCGGATCGCTTCTTTTCCGGCTACGATGGCGGCATGGGCCGGGCTGTGGGCGCCTTTCCAATAGCCGGGCTGCTGATCACTATACCGAGTGCGGCCATTTTTGTAGTTCTGCGCATGGCGAGTACCGAACCACTGCTGGCAGCAATGATCGCTTTGGCCGTTCAGACCCTATTGACCGGCGCGCTGCACGAGGACGGCCTGAGCGACACCGCCGATGGCGTGGGGGGCGGCCAGACGCGCGAGCGGGCGCTGGAGATCATGCGCGACAGCCGGATTGGATCATACGGCGCCAGCGCACTGGTCATCTCCTATGGAATTCGCGCCGCAGCGCTGGCTTCGATCGCGGCCTTGCTCAACCCCATTCAGGCCGGGCTATGCCTCGTCGCCGTCGCCGCCCTGAGCCGCACCGCCATGGTCTGGCACTGGTCGGCACTCCCGCCCGCCCGCCGGGACGGGGTTGCCGCATCTGCGGGACTGCCGGAGGCGGATGCAGTCAAGGCGGCTTCCGTTTTTGCCTGCGTCATCGCGGTGGTGGCGTTGTGGCCTGCGGCTGGCCTGGTGCCGATGTTCGCTGCCTTCGCCGCTTCAATTGCCGCCTCATGGGCCATGACCACCTATATCAGGTCAAGGCTCGGCGGGCACACGGGCGATACAATCGGAGCAACCCAGCAATGTGCTGAAATGGCTGCCCTTTGCAGCCTTGCACTTGCGCTGTAACGACACTACCTGCTTGATACCGTAAGTGATGGTGAACCATGGAATCCCCCTGCATTCTCGTCTGTTCGATCGATGACAAGACCGGCTTCTGCTTCGGTTGCGGCCGGACGCGCGAGGAAATCGGCGCCTGGATCGACTACTCGTCGTCGGAGCGCAAAGCGATAATGGCCGCGTTGCCGGCCCGCCTCGAAACGGTGGAGCGCAAACCGCGCCGCGAGACGCGCCGCAGCCGCATAGCCAGGGAGCAACAGAGCTGATGCGCAGGATTATCCTTTATGTGATCGCCGCTGTACTGATATTCCTTTTGATCAGTGCGTTTGCCGGCAAGAATAATGACCTCGATGGCGACAGCGCCGTGCACTTTTTCTATCTCGCGGCTCTGATGGTGCTGATCAGTTCCGGTGTTTTCGCCGCACAACGCAATCTGGGCGAGACATTCCGAAATCTGTCCCTCTGGGTGCTCATCATTCTTGGGCTGGTTACCGCCTATGTCTACCGCAATGACGCGCAGAACTTCGCCTCGCGGATTACCGCCGGACTGGTTCCCGGCCGAGCGGCCAACATCGTGGACGAAAATGGCTTCAAAACAGTCATTCTCTACCGCGCCGACAATGGCCACTATCAAGCTGACGTAACGGTCGACGGCATTTCAACGCCGATGATGATCGATACAGGCGCCTCGACCATCGCCCTGTCCTTCGAGGATGCCGAGCGTCTCGGCCTCAATCCGTCACAGCTCGATTTTACCGCCACAGTGATGACGGCGAACGGCCCAGCCCGCACCGCCTACGTCACACTGCCCGAAGTATCGATCGGCGGCATAACGCGGACGAATGTCCGCGCCGGCATCGCTGAACGCGGCAAGCTCGGCCAGAGCCTGCTCGGAATGAACTTCCTTGACACTTTGAGTTCGGTCAATTTTGCCGGCGACGAGCTCAGGCTTCGGGACTGAGCCTCAGGACAGACTGACGAAGAACCGGATCGAAACCGCCGTCAGGAAGAGGCCGAAGCCGATCTCGAGTTGCCGCCTGGAAAGTGAGTGGGCCAGCCGGACGCCGTACGGTGCGACATAGAGTGTCAACGGCATGACCAGGGCGACGGTGATCCAGTTGACGAAACCCGTGGAGAACGGCGGCAAACCGGACGCACCCCAACCGGCCCAGATATAGCCTATCAGGCCGGGGATCGAGATCAGCACGCCGACCCCAGAGGAAGTCGCAACCGATTGATGGACGGTCTTGCCGAAAAGCGTCATCCAGAGATTGGACATCACGCCTCCGCCAATGCCCATCAATCCCGAAAACAACCCGATTCCGAAACCCGCAGCCGTGTTGGCCACTCCCTTGGGGACATCATCACCCAGCCGCCAATGTTGCCGGTTGAGAAACATCCGGATGGCGATCAGCAACGACAGCACGGCGAAGATGATCCTGAGTTCGCGACCCGCAATGTAGGCGGCGATGACAGGTGCACAGATCGTGCCCAGCGGCACCCAGATCGTCCAGTTCCTGAGGATGTCCATATCGACTGCGCCACGCTTCCAATGTGCATGGAAGGAGCGGATCGACGTGGGGACGATGATCGCCAGCGATGTCCCCACCGCCACATGAGTGCGCACGGCTTCCGGCACGCCGAACAAGCCATACACCTGATAGAAGACGGGAACGAGGATCGCGCCTCCGCCGACGCCGAAAAGGCCAGCCAGCAGACCGGCGACCGCACCTGCGGCGATCAGCGCAAGCGCGAAAACAGCGAGTTCTTGAAAGGGAGGCATTCGATCAGATCCGACGACAATGGGTCCGGATCTGCTATCGCCTGTGCGTGATCGCGACAAGCTCACATGTGGGCGAAATGGTACGGTAGATCGGGATCAGGCCCAGCGGCCCGCGCCATCGCATCCCTTGGGCGGAATCGGAACGGTGCCGAAGCGCTTTTTCAGCATGTCGCAGCCGACCCTGTTGATTGGACCTGGCATGATCGCGTTGATACTGGCGCCAAAATTGTCATAGGGCGTATCGGCATGGGCGACATAAGCATACCATTTGCCGCCGATCAGAAGCACCACGGTCGCCAGGAATGTAACCCGTATAAAAATTGGATGTCGTTTTCTCTGCTTCGTCATGACCCGCAAATCCCGCTGATGTCGTGACAGTAACGGGCGGCTGTTAATCTCTATTCAGCCGGGTCCGGAAAAGTTTAAATATCTGTGTCAAAAATGGGGCAGTCTACAGGCTGCAATGTCTGTATCCGGACTTGCGGTAGCGCAGGTCAAAGTGAAAATGGTCGCCGTGATAGGCATCGCCCGGTCCCAGAACTGTGCTGAAATATTTGCAGGAATCGGATCTGACCGTCTTGAGCAGCCCCTTCTCGCGGAAAGCGAAGAAGCCCTTCTTGCGCACATCGATGACCTTGTTCGATTTCAGCACGAATTTGCCGATGTCGATCGCGTTGCCCTTGGCGTGCTCCGACCACGGATTGCGCGATCGGGAGTTCATCTTGCGGCAGGAATAGGACGACATCTGATAGATCGTCTTGATCCCGGAGAAGTAGCGCAGTTGCGCCGCCGGCACGAGTTCGTTCTTCACCCACTTTGCGAAGATCCGCGTCATGCTGCAATTCAGCTTGGCGGCTGGCTTCAGCTGTATGCCTCCAGCAAAGCCCGTCACTTCGATGGGATGGGCAATGCCACAACTTGGCCCGTTCGAAATCGGCTCGAGATCCCTGAACCTAACACCCATCCTGGTGAGTTCGGCGCGACAGGCTCGATCCGCCGAGGTCAGACCACCATAAGATTCGGGAACCTGACTGGGATCCGAAAAACGAGGAATGAACGCAACCTGTGTCTCGGCCTGCCGGTCCCGGCGCTTGCTTGGCAGGGTAATCTGATTGGCTGAATTGGCCGCTTCGGATGAGATGTCATCGCTGGCAGCAGACGCCCTGCGCTTCATTTCCACGGGTGCGTCGGTGCCGATGCCATCGACTACCGGCTGATCTGTATTGCCCTCGGCGATGTCCATGGATTGCTCTTCAGCAAGTCCCATTGGGGCCACGCCGAGATTGGCATCCATGTTAACGCCCTGATCCGAAACGGGCTGTTGGTCGGCCACCGGCTCTTCGTCGAGCTTCGGCAGCCGCTTGGTATCGACTCCCGAGAGATTTGGCGTATCGAGATAATCGCCCCGCTCAGCGCTTTCTGTATTCGTTGACGAGTCGTCCAGGTTGCTCTCAGGAACGGCATAGGTTGCCGTCTGCTCACGTCGCACGGGCTCAATTGCGGAAACCGTTGAAGATCCGTCGATATCGGCTGGCGGAATCATGGGACCGGAGCAGCCCGTAAGCGCAACCGAAAGCGCTATTGGCAGGCAGGCCCGCCACAAATCGATACCAAACGCAAAACTCATGGTCACACACGCCGGTCAATCCGGTCCAAGCGTAAACCCTATCGCGAGACTGGTTACCGAAACATGAATCGGTGCATTCGAAAACTCTGTTTTAGAACACACCCCGGCGGGCGGCGCGCCACATCCGCCACTGCCGAGCCAGCTGCGATGGCTGGACCATCCGCTCTCGCAGGCTGGCTCCCGCTCGGGCGGCACGGTCGAAAACCGGCTCGGCAAGTGCAGCACCAAGAAACGCAAGGTTGAGCGTCGGGCTTACGTGCCCCCTGGCCGCGGCACGCGCGCTGGCCAGATGGTCGCGCCCGAGTCCGACGAACGCGTCGATTGCCGCCTTGCAGCGATCATGATCGGCGCCGTCGATGAATGCGCCGGCATTCAGTCCCGTCGCCTGCAGAATCGTTGCCGGGATATAGACCTGATGGCGTCTGATGTGGATCGGCATGAGCATGAGGCAGCCGGCAGTCGCCTGCGCAACACCCGCATGACCGGCCGCCTCAGCGCTGCGAGCAGCATTGGCTGGATCAAGGATCAGTGCGGCGAGCTGTATCAGGGTAGACGCGGTTTCGCCGGCATAGCCCTCAAACATCGCGGTGTCGCCCATCGGATCATCATAGAGGTCGAAGATCCTGGCGTCGGTCATTGCAAGCAGGGGTGATCTGGGAAGATCGTACTCGGCAATCACCTGGAGCAGTCCCGCAGCAAGCGGGTTGGCGAGACTGTCGCCTTCCGCGGTTCCTTCAAGGACATCCCGCCACCACTGCAGGCGGATTTCACCGGGCAACGGTTCACGGATAACATCGCGAATACGGGCTATTTCAGCATTGAATGTGTAGAGCGCGGCAACCGCGCCGCGCTTGTTCTCTGGCATCAGCAAGCAGGCCAGATAACGATCGAAATCGGTCGATCGCAGCGTATCGAGGCAAGCCTGGTACGCATCGGCACGCGATAGACTCATCTCCTACTCCACGGCAACGAGCGCTGCCGCCGCAGCCCTGTCTTCGCCAAGCAATATGTTGAAGGTCCTGACGGCTGCACCGGTAGACATTGAATCCGCGGAAATGCGGCTCTCCCGGAACAGCGCCCGAAGTTCTTTGGGCAGAAGCTGCATGGACATGCCGGTGCCAACCAGCAACACTTCTATTTCAGCTGCTTCGGCAAGAACCCGCTCAAAATCCGCGGCAGTGAGCGGCTGCCCTTCCCCGACATCCCAACCGTAGATGCCGGAAGGCAGGCAAAGGATCGAACCCCGATGGCTCATGTCGGCAAACCGGAAACCACCATTCCCGTAGGCATCGATGGGCGCGCGTCCCGGGAAATGCTGTTCGCGAATGATGATTCCCTTGGCCAATGGTCAGACCGCCGGGCTCTGGATTTCGGCCGTCGCCTTGTTGTCCTTGTCCTTGTCGAACGTATCAGGGCGCAGCTTGAAGAGGATCAACACCGGCGCGGCGATATAGATCGACGAGAATGTACCGACGACAACACCGAACAGCATCGAGATCGTGAAGCCGCGGATAACATCGCCGCCGAACACCACCAGCGCCAATATGGCGATCATCGTGGTCACCGACGTTAGGATCGTTCGTGACAGCGTCGAGTTGATCGATGTGTCGATCAACAGCGGCAAAGGCATCTTCTTGTATCGCCTGAGGTTCTCACGCAGGCGGTCATAGACGACGACCGTATCGTTCAGGGAGTAGCCGACAATCGTCAAAACCGCCGCGATACTGGTTATGTCGAACTCCAGCCCCGTGAAGACAAAAAGTCCAATCGTCAGCAACAAGTCATGCAGCGTCGCGATGATGGCGCCGATCGCGAATTGCCATTCGAACCGGACCCAGATGTAGCCCATGATCGCAATCAGCGACAATCCGACACCGATAATGCCAGTCATCGCCAATTCCCCGGAGACCGAGGGGCCGACGACTTCGACGCGGCGGAACTCGTATTGCTCGCTCAGTTCCCCACGAATCTTGTTGACCGCCGACTGCTCGGCATTTTCGCCGGCTTCCTGGCTTTGTACACGCACGAGCACATTGCTCGGTTCGCCAAAGCCCTGCACCTGCAGGCCGCCCAGGTTGAGCGTCCCGAGCCTTTCGCGGATATCGCCGATATTCGCGTCACCCTGCTTGGCCTTCAACTCGATGATTGAACCACCGGTGAAGTCGATACCAAGGTTGAGGCCAAGCGTTGCGAAACCGGCAATGGCACCGATGGTCAGGGCCGCCGAGATTGCGAAGGTATAGTTACGGATTGCCATGAAGCGAATCTGGGCGAAATCGAAGAAGCCTGTGCGGACACCCTTGGGCAGCGCCTTCGGACGCGTCCGGCGCATCCAGATCGCAATCATCAACCGCGACACGGTGTAGGCCGTAAAGACCGTCGTGATGATGCCGATGGAAAGCGTGATCGCGAAGCCGCGAACCGGGCCGGATCCCATGTAGAACAGGATCACGGCAGCGATGAGCGTCGTCAGGTTGGCGTCGATAATCGTGCCGAATGCCTTGTTGAAGCCCGCTTCCATGGCCTGCGGGATGGATCGGCCCGCTTTGACCTCTTCGCGGAAACGCTCATAGAACAGAACGTTGGAGTCAACGGCCTGACCGATCGTCAGCACGATGCCGGCGATGCCTGGTAATGTCAGCGTGGCGCCCAGCAGCGACAGGATCGCGATGATCATCAACACGTTGATAATCATCGCCAGGTTGGCGATCATGCCGAGCGTTCCGTAGAAGAACGTCATGAAGGCAATAACAGCGATCAAGCCGATGACACCGGCGATGAAGCCGGCCCGGATCGAGTCGGCGCCGAGGCCAGGCCCGACCGTACGCTCTTCAACCACGGTCAAGGTTGCCGGCAGTGCACCAGCGCGCAGCAGCACAGCCAGGTCATTGGCGGACTCAACGGTAAAGTTACCGGAAATCTGCCCCTGACCGCCTAGAATCGGCTCATTGATGACAGGCGCGGTAATCACCTGATTGTCGAGTATCACCGCGAAGGGTTCGCCGACGTGCTCCTGCGTGACGCGTCCGAATTTCTGTGCACCAGCTGAATCGAAACGGAAGGAAACGATCGGCTCGCTGTTCTGCTGGTTGAAGCCCGGCTGCGCGTCGACCAGGTTCTCGCCCGACAGGATCGCAGTTTTCTGGATCAGGTACGGAACCGGCGGGTCGTCATTGGAATAGACCACTTCCGAGTTTGCCGGAGGACGGCCATTGACGGCGTCGACTGCAGGCATCGAATTGTCGACCAGATGGAAGGTCAACTTGGCGGTCTGGTTGAGGATTGCCTTCAGGCGCTGCGGATCGTCGAGACCCGGCACCTGTACGATGATACGATCGCTACCCTGCCGCTGGATCAGCGGCTCGGTCGTGCCGAGTTCATCAACGCGGCGGCGAACGACTTCAATGGACTGCGAAACCGCCGACTGGACGCGATAGTTGATGCCCTGATCCGTCAGATCCAGCTCGAAAGCACCGTCATCGGTGTTCGAAAGCGTTGCTTCCTGAATGGAGCCGCCGGAAAGGCCTCCGAGGCTTACCAGTGCCGTCAAATCCTTCAACGCATCCCTGGCGGCGTCGATCTGGGTCACGTCGCGCAGTTTGAAGGTCAGCTTCTGGCCCGAGCCGTTCAGGCCGGTATAACCGATGCCCGCCTTGCGCAGATTGGTTCGAACATCGTCGAGTGCGGTCTGCATCCGCTCCTTGACGATGTCACCGCGCTCCAGCTTCAGCATTATGTGCGAGCCGCCCTGCAGATCGAGGCCGAGCGTCATGGTCTTCTTCGGAACCCACGAAGGAAGCGCGTCCAGCGTCGCCTTGGGCAGGAAATTGGGAATTGCCACAAGGATGCTGAGCGCCGTGGCCAGCCAGATCAGGATTGCTTTCCAGCGGGAAAAATAGAGCATGGGTCTCTCGATGCGCGTTTTATGACTGGCGTGGCCTTGAGTTGCGGGCCTTGCCGGCCCGCGCCAGAAGCGATTACGGCTTGTTGGCGGCCGTCGGTTCCTTGACCGGCTCGCTCTTGACCCGAACTTCGGCGATCATGCTGCGTGCAACACGAACCTTTACGCCGTCGGAGATTTCGGCTTCGAGCTCATTGTCGTCGACCACCTTGGTCACCTTGGCGATCATGCCGCCGCCGAGAACAATCTGGTCACCGCGACGAATGTTCTTCAGAATCTCTTCGCGCTTTTTCACTTGCTGGCGCTGCGGCCGGAAGATCAGGAAATAGAACACCACCAACATCGGCACGAACAGAATGATAATATCAAACCCCGAGCCGAGCGACGACGAAGATGGTGCTGCCGACTGGGCAAAGGCTTCAGTGAAGAACATAAGTTACTCCCGGACAAATTCATTGATGCGGCAGACTCTAAGCCGCTTTCTGGAGGCCGGAATATAGGAACATGGCAGTCCTTTGCAACAGCACTGTGGAAAATTTGCCCGTGAAACCACCGTTTTGGACCGTATCCGACCTTTTCGTGCTGCGGCCCCCATGCTACCCGGCGGCAATACAGCTCGGCGCGTCACAATCGACGTGAAAAGGAGGCTGTAGACTTTGAGCGAGCACACTGCTCCCCGCCGGCCCATTGCGGTGAATGAGACAGCGTGCCGACAGATAAGCAGGAGCCGGACCATGCGTGAAGACCTATTGAAATCGATCCTCGGCGAACTGAAGCGCCTGGCCGATGCGGCCGACCGCGCGGCGGGACCTGCCCCTACCCCCATAAGCTGGGATGATGCGGATTGTTTCGTCTGGAACCCTGAGCGGCATTCGCTGACTCCGGTCAAGCGCCCGAACCGGGTCGATCTGACGCTCATTCGTGGGGTCGATCACGTTAAGACCATCCTTCACGAGAACACCGACCGGTTTGCCGAGGGTTTTGCCGCCAACAACGTTCTACTGTGGGGTGCGCGTGGCATGGGCAAGAGCTCCCTGGTCAAGGCCATACATGCCTCGATCAACGTCGAGCGCAAGACATCCATGAAGCTCGTGGAGGTGCATCGCGAAGACATCCAGACGCTGCCGGTGCTGATGGACATCCTCAAGGCAGCACCTCATCGGGTGATCCTTTTCTGCGACGACCTATCCTTCGACAATGACGACACCTCCTACAAGTCGCTGAAGGCAGCACTCGACGGCGGCATCGAAGGCCGGCCGGAGAATGTCATTTTCTATGCGACCTCGAACCGCCGGCACCTTCTGCCGCGCAACATGATCGAGAACGAACAATCGACGGCGATCAACCCTTCGGAAGCTGTCGAGGAAAAGGTTTCGCTATCTGACCGCTTCGGCCTTTGGCTTGGCTTTCACAAGTGCAGCCAGGACGATTATCTCGCCATGGTCGACGGCTATCGGGAGTATTTCAAACTCGATATCGAGCCCGAAAAGCTGCACTTCGAAGCCCTTGAATGGGCAACGACGCGCGGCTCGCGGTCCGGCCGCGTTGCCTGGCAGTACATCCAGGACCTGGCGGGGCGGTTGCGGCAGACCGTTTGATCAATGCAAAAAGCCCGGCTTTCGCCGGGCTTTTCATGTTTCCTGCAGACGCAAAACCTACTGGAGGAAAGTCATCGGATTAACGGCGACGGCGTTCTTGCGCACCTCGAAGTGCAGCTTCGGACGCTTGGCAGCGCCGGTCATGCCGGAGTTGGCGATCACCTGTCCGCGGGTCACCTTGTCGCCACGCTTGACACCGAGCGAAGCTGCATTGCCGTATACCGTTACCGTTCCGTCATCGTGACGGACGAGAACCGTGTTGCCGAGATCCTTGAGGCCGGAGCCCGAATAGATGACGACACCGTTTTCGGCAGCCTTGACCGCAGTGCCTTCCGGAACCGAGATGTCGATGCCCGCATTGCGCGTGCCTTCGACATTCTGGCCGTAGCCGGCAATGACTGCTCCGCGAACTGGCCAGCGATACTTGCCAATGCCGGTGGCATCGGGCGCATCCTCGCCGTTGTCGGCAGACTTCTGGACTTCCGCGACGCTCTTTTCCGCGACTGGTGGCGTGTAGGTCTTCGGCTTGGCCTCGGCGGTCTCCTTGACCTTGCTGTCAGCCGGGATCGACGCCGTCTTGACGTTGTCGGCACCCGGCACCGGTATCTTGATGCTCTGGCCGATCCGGACCGAAGCCGTGTTCATGCCGTTGGCCTGCTTGAGCGCGTCAATGCTGACCTTGTGGTTGCGGGCAATGCGGGCGAGCGAGTCACCCTGTTTGACCACGTAGAGGCCACCGTTCTCGGCGTTGTCAGCAACCTTGTCGGCGCTCTTTGCCTTGTCCCTGGCGGAAGCCGTCGGCAGAATTGCCTTGTCCTGCTCGGGGAGCTTGCCGGGGACCGGAACTTTCTTCTTTCCTTCGGCTGCGAGTTCGACCGGAACACCCTTGGCCTTCAGATCGACCTTGGCGGCAACCGGGATAAGCAGGGACTTGCCGTATTTCAGGTCAGCCGCGGTCTCCAGCTTGTTGGCCCGCAGGATTTCGGCCTGCGGTACGCCGTAGCGTGCCGAGATGCCGGAAAGCGTTTCGCCGCTGCGGATGACAATCCGCGGCGAGCGATCGGAAACGATCCACCTGCCCTTGATCGTGCCGGTGCTGATGGGATCGGCTTCGACCCTGATCTTGCCTGGAAGCGCCTGGTTCAGGGCAACCTTTTCCTCGGCGCGTACCGTGGGCGTCGAAAGCTCGGTGCGCTGAACCCTAATCGGATTGACTGAAGCCCTGGCGGGTGACAGTTCTGTCGTCGAGGTGCTTATTGGATCGTAACCGGCATTGGCCGTGTTCCGCCCGGGATAAGGCTGGTCGAGCGCCGCATCGCCGCTCAGATCCTGGTTATTCCCCGCATTGGCAATGTCCTCACGTGGCGTTGGCAGTTTGCCATTCACCGCGTTGACCTTGTGGGGAATTGAGTTTGTCGTGAGCCCGTCCGTTTTCGATGAGAATAACCCGTCAAACCGGGTTACATCCGAACTACAACCCGAAGCCGCGCCTGCGAGCAGGAAGGCGGTAACGAGACGGAGAGGCGATACTCTGGACTTTACAATTTCTGTGTTACGCATGACCCAACCCAAGCAACGCATTTACTTGGATTCATTAAAGCGCGTTAGTGTTACTGGCGGGTTAACGCACATGCGGCTTCGCAAAAATAAGCAAAAAAACGATAACCTTAACAGGAAGTTACCGCTACCGCTTCAGAGTATCTGCGCCATCTGCGGCACCATGGGTTGATAGGGCGTATCGAAAAGCTCCACCCGCTCGAAGCGGCTGCCGGACTTGGTAAGTTTGACCATGCGCGCGATCCCGTCGTCGCCGACAATGGGCGCGAGCATCATTCCACCTGAAACGAGTTGTTCGGCATAAATGCGCGGCATGGAGGAAAATGCCGCGGTCACCAGGATCCGGTCGAACGTACCCTCCCCCTGCAATCCCATGCTGCCATCGGCCTGCCGGACGATGACATTCCTGAGCGCCAGCTTATCCATCCGCTCTTGGGCAAGATTAACCAGCGTCTTGTAGCGATCGACAGTCAGCACCCGCTCTGTCAGCCGCCCCATCACGGCGGCGGTGAAACCGCTACCCGTGCCGATTTCGAGCACCCGATGACTGGATTTCAACTTCATCAGGCTGATGATTTCGGCCGCCAGGTCAACACCCTCGATCAGCGCGCCGCATTCGATCGGCAGGCTGCGCGAGGACCATGCGCTGGCAACGTGTTCAGAGGGCACAAACAGGTGCCGAGGGGTCTGTTCGATGGCGTTGAGCAGGTCGGTATTGTTGATCCCCTTGGCACGCAGCCTCAGGCATAACGCGGCAAATCCTTCCTTGCCGATCCTGCTTTGAACCATCTTACATCCCTTCCACAACCGCCTGCTGGATACGATCGAGCAGGCTGTAATCTGTCAGATCAAGTTTGAGCGGCGTTACCGAAATCTTGTTTTCCCTGACCGCGAAGATATCGGTACCTTCACGGAAATCACCCGTCCGACCGTCGAATTTCAGCCAGTAATACGGCAATCCCCGGCCATCGCTGCGCTTTTCGACGTTGATGCCGAAATCGAGCTTGCCCTGCGCCGTCACAGCGATACCGTTGACGTCCTCCGGCTTGCAGTTGGGGAAGTTGACGTTCATGAACGTCCAGTCCGGCATGTCCACGTCGATCAGTTGCCGAAGCAGCTTTGGCGCATAGAGTTCAGCGATCTCCCAAGGGATACGGCGCTCGCCGTCATTGTAAATCGCAGCCTGCGACAGCGCGAAAGACTTGATCCCCTGAAGGGTGCCTTCGATTGCCCCGGCTATGGTGCCAGAATAAGTGACATCGTCAGCCATGTTGGCGCCGTTGTTGACACCCGAAAGGATGAGATCGGGCTTGGCCTTCGCCATCACTTCCTTGACGCCCATGATGATGCAGTCAGTCGGAGTGCCGCGAAGGGCGAAGCGCTTTTCGGAAACTTGCCGCAAACGCAGGGGCTCGGAAAGCGTCAGCGAATGGGCAAGCCCGCTCTGGTCTGTCTCAGGCGCCACGATCCAGACGTCGTCGGAAAGCGTCAACGCTATCCTTTCGAGGACCGCCAGGCCCTCGGCATGAATTCCATCATCATTGGTCAGCAGTATGCGCACGTATCAGCCCGCCTTCTCGATCTTCGTCAGACCGCCCATATAGGGCAGCAGCACATCCGGAACCGTCACCGAACCGTCTTCGTTCAGGTAGTTCTCGAGAACCGCGATCAGTGCGCGGCCAACTGCCGTGCCCGAACCATTCAGCGTATGGACGAACTTGATGCTCCGGTCGGCCTTGTCGCGATATCGCGCATTCATGCGACGGCCCTGGAAATCACCACAGACCGAGCAGGAGGAGATTTCGCGGTAGGTATTCTGTCCGGGCAGCCACACCTCGATGTCGTAGGTCTTGCGGGCACCAAAACCCATATCGCCGGCGCAGAGCGTCATGGTGCGGAAATGCAAGCCCAACCGCTTGAGCACGGTCTCGGCGCATTCCGTCATCCGCTCATGTTCGGCAACCGAGCTTTCCGCGTCGGTGATCGACACCAGCTCGACCTTCATGAACTGGTGCTGGCGCAGCATGCCACGGGTATCGCGACCGGCGGCCCCCGCCTCGGAGCGGAAACACGGCGTAAGCGCCGTAAAGCGCAGCGGCAGCTTGTCGTGTTCGAGGATTTCCTCGCGCACCAGATTGGTCAGCGGGACTTCCGCGGTGGGAATCAGCCAGCGGCCGTCGGTCGTGCGGAAAAGGTCTTCGGCAAATTTCGGCAGCTGGTTGGTACCGAAGGCTGCATCATCACGCACCATCAGCGGCGGCTGGACCTCGAGGTACCCATGTTCCTGCGTATGCGTGTCGAGCATGAACTGACCGAGTGCGCGCTCCAGCCGGGCAAGCTGCCCTTTCAGGATGGTAAAGCGCGACCCGGCTATCTTGGCGGCAGCTTCGAAATCCATCCAGCCGAGCGACTCGCCTATCTCGAAATGTTCGCGCGGCGCATGAGTCCAGGTCGGCTTGTCGCCTGCCGTGCGCTTCAACACGTTGTCGTTCTCGTCCTTGCCTTCTGGCACTTCGTCGAACGGAATATTGGGCAGGCGCGACAGCGCTTCGTTGAGTTCGGCGGTGAGTTGCCGTTCCTCGTCCTCGGCGGCGGGCAGCAGAGTCTTGAGCTCGCCGACTTCGGCCTTCAGCTTCTCCGCCAGCTCGGCGTTCTTCTGCGCCATGGCGGCACCGATTTCCTTGGAGGCGGTATTGCGGCGCGACTGCATATCCTGCGCCTTCTGCACGACGGCACGGCGTCTTTCGTCCAGCGCGATAAGCGCCTGAGCCTGCGGCTCGGCATTGCGCTTGCGCAAAGCGGCATCCAGTGCCGCGGGGTTGTCGCGAATCCATTTGATATCGAGCATGTGAACACCTGGTTCTGAAACAGAAAGCAGGAAAATCGTTGACCGACTCCTGCCATTTATAGGGTTTTGGCGCGAAGCGACGTCAAAAACAAGCCGCAATCACTGGCAGCAGCCTCTTTAGAACGGACGCAATCGGTTCCCGGTTCCTCGAAGGGGCTGCTGGACTGCACCCGTCAGGATGCAGTCTTGTCTTCGATCGCGTCGCGAGATCGGCCTTTTTCGATCATTCGAGCGGTGAAGATCGAAATTTCATAAAGCAGAATTGTGGGGATCGCCAATCCGAGCTGGGAAATCGGATCCGGTGGCGTCAACACGGCCGCAACGATAAATGCGATGACAATCGCATATTTCCGCTTTTCAGCCAGCGTCTTGGAACTCAGCAGTTCGACACGCACCAGAAGCGAAGTGATAACCGGCAACTGGAACACAAGACCGAATGACAGGATCAGGGTCATGATCAGCCCAAGGTATTCGGAAACCTTCGGCATCAGCGAAATCGCCACATGGCCTTCGCCGCCAACCTGCTGCATCGACAGGAAGAACCACATCACCATCGGCGTAAACAGGAAATAGACGAGCGCGCCGCCAAGCAGAAACAGCAACGGCGAGGCAACAAGGAAGGGCATGAACGCCGCACGCTCGTTCTTGTAGAGGCCGGGCGCGACGAATTTGTAGATCTGGGTCGCGATCACCGGGAAAGCAATCACCACGGCGCCGAACATCGACACCTTGATCTGCGTGAAGAAGAATTCCTGCGGCGCGGTATAGATCAGTTCAGCCTTTGCCAGATCGAGGTTCGACCAGATCACGGCCGTCTGGTAGGGAATGACGAGCAGGTTGAACAGTTGCTTGGCAAAAGCAAAGCAGAGCAGAAACGCTGCAAAAAAGGCCACCACCGCCCATATCAGCCGGCGGCGCAGTTCGATCAGGTGCTCGAGGAGCGGCTGCGGCTTGTCTTCGATTTCTTCGCTCATGCCTCGTCCGCCTTCACGGTTTTCTTACGCGGGGCGGCCTTTTTCTTGGGTGCGACTTCGGCGGCAACGACAGGTACGTCTGCCGCCACCGGCTTCTTTTTCGGGGCAGCTTTGCGAACAGCAGGTTTGGCTGCCTTGACATCCGTCACATCAGCAGCTTTGACGGCTTTGACTTTGGCGGCTGCCGGCTTTGACCGGGTCGGTGTCGCGGCGGTATCAGCAGCAACAGGCTGAGTGGCAACTGCAGCCTGGACAGCAGGCTGAGATACACTGGCAGCCGGCGCAGCCGCGACGGCGCCTTGCACAGGCTCGGCTTCCTGAACTGCCGGAGCGATCGTTTCTCCAACGTTTGCATCGCCTTCTTCGGCTTTCTTCACGTCAGAAACCGAAGCATTGACGCTGTCTGACGCCTTCTGCAGATCGGACTTTATGTCCTGCCCGAGCTGCCGGAGCGGATTGATTGCGTCACGGAGCGTGTTGGTCGGGTTCAGCTTATTAACTTCATCCAACCCCTTGCGGACGTCGTCAAGCTCTGCTTCTCGCAGCGCTTCGTCAAATTGCCCTTTGAATTCATTGGCCATGGAACGCAACCGCGTCGCCATACGGCCGAATGTGCGCAACATCCCCGGCAGATCCTTTGGACCAACCACGATGATCAGAATGAGCGCGATGACAAGGATCTCGCTCCAGCCGATTTCAAGCATCTCGCATTATCCTGGGCCGGGGCGGCGACACGGCCAGCCCCGGTTAAATTTGGGGATGAGGTTACTTCACTTCGTCGGCTTTGTGATCGACGGTCGGGGCCTTGTCAGCCGTTTCTTCTTCGGCCATCCCCTTCTTGAAGTTCTTGATGCCCTTGGCCACGTCGCCCATCAATTCCGGGATTTTTCCACGGCCGAAGAAAATCAGCACAACCGCAAGAACGATCAGCCAGTGCCATACACTAAAAGAACCCATGCCTACATACTCCCAATTTCACGCACTGACCTGATTTAGTCATTATTTGCGGCTTTTTCAAATACCAATGCATCACGTTCGTTAACTGAAACAGTGACGTCCCGCAATCCCGACGCCACGAGATCGGCGCGAATTCGTGCCCTTACAGGATGTTCGCTGCCAGCGATTGCGAGCGTGAACATTTCCACCGTTCCGAGAAACCGACGCGAAATGATCCGAGCCTGAACAGGCCCATCTCTTTCGGAGACGATCACGCCGGGCAGGCGTACCGCGACATCGGCGCGTTTGCCCTCGCCGATGTCATGAGCTGAAAACGCACCAAGCGGCGTGTGGACCCTACCGCCTTCGACGACGCCCTCGAACCTGTTGATTTCAGAGAAGAACTGCGCAGCAAAGAGGTTCTTCGGCCGCCTGTACAGGTCTTCCGACGTGCCGTACTGGACGAGCCGACCATCCTTCAACAACGCAATTCGGTCCGCCATTCGCATGGCTTCCTCAGCATCGTGGGTCACGATGATCGCAGTCACCTTGGCCTCGCTGAGGATTGCCAGCGTTTCCGATCGAACCGAGTCCTTGAGCCGTGCATCCAGGCCAGAAAATGGCTCATCCATCAGCAGCACAGTCGGGCGCGGCGCAATGGCGCGGGCAAGCGCCACGCGCTGCTGTTCACCACCGGAAAGAAGATGGGGATACTTATCGGCATAGTGAGCCAGCCCCACGCGAGTCAGTGCTGCCAAGGCTTCGGCAAGGGCTTCTGCTTTCGACATCGCCGTCAGGCCGTAGCGGACATTGTCGATAATCGTCATATGCGGGAAAAGGGCGAAATCCTGAAACATCAGGCCAATGCCACGCTTTTCCGGCGGCAGGAATGCGGATGGACCTGCTATTTCCTCGCCATTCAGCAAAATGCGCCCGGACGACTGTGCTTCTATGCCAGCGGCAATCCTGAGCAAAGTCGTCTTGCCGGAGCCGGAAGGGCCAAGCAGGCACAACACCTGCCCCGGCTCAACCGTCAGTGACAAGTTACAGATCGTTTCCCGCGCGGCATAGCGATGCGAGATTTGCTCGAACATCAGGCTCGAAGCAAAGCTAACGCCAGCGGTTCGATACGAACCTGAACCGTTGAAGGCGACGGAGGAATTCTTGTGTGGAGGGCTTGTTTTCGGATTCAAGGCACTAGCTCTACGCCGGTCTACCGGGGCGTCAGGGAAACATGACCCTATTCATCCGCTTCACCGCCGGGAGTCAAGAGCCCCAGTTCCTCAAGGTCGAGCTGTGTGATCGGATCCTCTTCGGAAGACAGGTCGTCCTCGCCCCTGGGCATGGGCACCGACATTCCGGCAGGAATGCGCCCGGAAAGCATGCCGGCGGCCTTCAATTCCTCCATGCCGGGCAAATCGCGGATCTCCTCCAGCCCGAAATGGTCGAGAAAGTCACGGGTCGTGCCGAAGGTCACCGGTCTGCCGGGCGTACGCCGGCGGCCGCGGAATTTCACCCACCCAGCCTCCAGCAGCACATCGAGCGTACCCTTGGACGTCTGTACACCGCGGATGTCCTCGATCTCGGCCCGCGTTACGGGTTGATGGTAGGCAATGATCGACAGCACTTCCAGAGCGGCACGGGACAGCTTCTTGGCCTCCTGCCCTTCCTGCCGAAGCGCGAAGGACAGATCCGATGCTGTGCGAAAGGCCCAATGGCCGTCGATGCAAATCAGATTGACCCCGCGCCCGGCATAAAAGCGCCGGAGGGCACCAAGCACTGCCGAAACGTTGGTATCTGCCGGCAGGCGCTCGGCGATGTATCCCTCGGAAACAGGAGTCGCGGAAGCAAAAATCAAAGCCTCGGCGGCGCGCGCGGCGTCGCTGGCAAGGATCTGACCGATTTCTTCCTGTGTTTCTTCGTCAATCATTGCCGGCCTCCATGGCAACGATATCGGCCTCTGTCAGTGGCCTTGCGCCGGTTCGCATCAGGATCTCGGAGAATGGACTGTCCTGTCTGATTTCGATGCGCCCTTCCCTGACCAGTTCGAGGGTGGCGGCAAACGAACTGGCGATTGCCGTCGGCCGCTCATCGGGGTCGCTCATATAGCGGCGAAGGAAGCGGTCAAGTGCAGTCCACTCCGGCAGGTCACCGATAAGCCGCGCGAGCATCAGGCGCGCTTCCGCCAGCGACCAGACCCTGCGACGGGCAATCGTGACATTGGTCACGGCCTGGCGCTGCCTGAGCGACGCGTAGGCGGACAGCAGATCGTAGAGATTGGCCTCATAGGCAGACTTGTGCTCGACCGGGATGATCTCCGGGGCGCCGCGAACGAAGAAGTCGCGTCCCAAGCGGTCGCGGTTGACCAGCCGGTTCGCCGCGTCGCGCATCGCCTCCAGGCGTCGCAAGCGAAACGCAAGCGTTGCCGCCAGCTCCTCACCCGATGGCCCCTCGTCTTTCGGCGCTTGCGGGATGAGCAGGCGCGACTTGAGGTAAGCGAGCCAAGCCGCCATGACCAGATAGTCGGCCGCCAGTTCCAACCGAACCTTGCGGGCCTGCTCGATGAAATGCAGATACTGTTCGGCCAGCGCCAGCACCGAGATGCGCGCCAGATCAACCTTCTGGTTTCGGGCAAGATGCAGCAGCAGGTCGAGCGGGCCTTCGAACCCGCCGACATCGATGACCAGCGCCGGCTCATCATTGTCCGGCCGGCGTACTTCCGGGTCGCCCCAAAGCTTCTCCATCGGGGCTGCGGTATCGGATGTGCCCGTCCCCGGTCCCGCCATAAGAGCCTCAGACTGTTGGGAGGAGTGCGTTGAACTCGGCGCGTATCGCAGGTTCGTCCGAACCGTCGACATTGCCGAAGGCGGCCTCGACCCGACGCGTCCTTGCAAGCGCTGCTCCCTGCAGGGGGTGCACCTCCGCCACGACCGCCTTCATCTCGTCCATCACCCCATTGCAGTGAAGAACGATATCGCAGCCGTTGTTGGCGATCGCATGCGCCCGTTGGCCGAGCGTGCCGGCAAGCGCATTCATAGAGGAGTCATCGGACATCAGCAGGCCTTCGAAGCCGATTTCTCCACGGATGATCTGTTCGATCACCTTGCGCGATGTCGTGGCCGGGCTAGTCGGATCGATCGCCGAATAGACCACGTGTGCGGTCATGGCCATCAATTCGCCCGCCAGCGCCTTGAACGGCGGGAAATCGTGCGCCATCAGGTCGCTCAGAGGCGTGTCGACCACTGGCAACTCGTGATGGGAGTCGGCAAAACCGCGCCCATGGCCCGGAATATGCTTCATGACGGGCAGAACGCCGCCGGCCTTCAGGCCATCGGCTGCGGCACGCCCCATGTCGGTGACGATCGCCGGCTGTTTTCCATAGGCGCGGCTGCCTATGACGTCGCTTGCGCCCTCGACAGGCACATCAAGCACCGGCAGGCAGTCCACGTTGATCCCGAACTTCAGGAGGTCAAACGCATGCAGGCGCGACATAAGCCAGGCGGCGCGCCTGCCTTTCTCGGGATCAGCATTGTAAATTGCGCCGAGATCGGCACCGGACGGGTAGCGCGGACAAATCGGTTCGCGGATCCGCTGGACACGTCCACCTTCCTGATCGATGAGGACGGGAGCGTTGCGGCCGCCGACCGTGTCGCGGAGGCTTGCGACGAGATCGCTGATCTGTTGCGGCTCGCCGATATTGCGCGCAAACAAAATGAAGCCCCAGGGCTGCTCGCCCCGGTAAAACGCCTTCTCCTCGGAGGTGATTTCACGTCCGGCGACGCCCAGAATAACTGCTTGTGATTCGCTCATGGCCCAATGATAAGTAATGCGTTGAAAAAGGCGATGACCGCGCGGCGGTCACCAACAGAAAACGCGGGGGCCAAATGGCCCCACGCGCGATGATATCAGCAAAACTACTTGGAAACGAGGCAGCTGCCGCCCGCCTGCTTGTACTGCTCGCACAGCGCCTGGGCTTGCTGCTTCGAGCCGGCAGGGATGCGGACCCGGTAGTAAGTGCCCTTGTTCTTGATCTCCGCCTTGCGGATGTCGACACCACGGCCGCCAATCACGCTGGCGAATTTGGAAGACAGCTTGTTGTAGGAAGCCTGTGCATCCGACTCCGAAGGCAGGGAAGCAATCTGGATGACATAGGAGCCGGCCGGCACGGCCACGTTCTCGGCGGGCTTGGCGACGGGATCGGCCGCAGCCACTTGCTGGACGTTACCGGCGTCATCGACCGGACGAACATTACCCTGATCAGTCACGGCACCCACAACGTTCACCGGCTGATCGACCGGGCGGCTCTCGGGAACCGGTGCCGTATCGTTGGTAACCTTCATCGTCTTGACGACCCGTACCGGCGCATCGACTTCCGCATTGGCAGCTTCGGCAAGGGCGGACTGATCGGCATTGTCGATGGATTTTGCCGGAGCCGCGGCGACCTTTTCCGCTGCAGAGTTGTCTTCAGCAACTTTCGAAAGAACATCATCGTCAGTATCGGCTGCCGGCTTTTCGTCCAGCGCAGCAAGCTTGTCTGCCACGGGATCGGCCGCAGGCTCGACAGCCTGTTCGGTGGGCTTCAGTTCAAGTCCCTTGGTCACGGCGGAGGACGCCTGGTCCACCGCGCTCAAGCGTTCCGGGACATCTGCCACAGGCTTTTCGACCGGCATGGCGACTTCGCGGCTCACAGGCTCGGAAGGCGTGACGTCTGCGGGGACCATCTCCTCGCGTGCCACAAGCGTGCCGTCCGAACGAACCACCATCGTGCGAACCTTCCTGGGGGCCACACCACTTACGACCTTGTCGGAAGTTGATACGTTTTCGTCATCGGCGCTTTCCGGCAACAGACGCGGATCAGCGGTGTCGGGCGTGTCGGTGGCGAACGCCGCACCCTCATCGTCCATCGGCAGGTTTTCAGGCATCAGGGTCTTCTGGACCACGTCGACCGGTTCTTCGTTCGAAGTCACCAGCCGCTCCTGCTTTCCGGCATCCTTCGTGTCGCCGGCTACCCGGTCATAAACGGCCTTGTCCTGGTTGGGCACGGTCTGCCCGCCCTTGTCCTCAGGCACAACCTTGACCGGTTCCTTATCGGCCAGAATGATCTTCGGCTCACCATTGGTCGCAAGCACCGAGTCACTACCGCCAATGTAGGCGTAAACGCCAGCGCCCCCGAGCAGCACCACGGCAGCTACGGACGCGGCCAGAACCATGACGTTGCGGCTCTTCTTCGGTCCATCGACTTCGCTGTCAAATCCGGCTGGCGACAGCGCGACGCGATCCGGATTGACGTTGGTGCGGTTCTCGGTCAGCGACTTGCGGAAATCCTCCTCAAGCGCGCGCTCGAACTCATCGAGATCGGCGCCAATGACGAGCGCAGGCTGCGCGGAAGCCGCGGCGGCAGGTGCAGGACGGACAGGTGTCGCCATCTGAGGACGAGCAGGCGGAGGCGTGGTCGCACCGCGTGCAAAGATGTGGGCCATCTCCGCATCGATATCGATGTCATAGTCAGGCTGGGCCGAAACCAGAGTCTCATGGTCTACCGGCGGGGCCTCGGGAACATCCATCTCGGCGATTGCTTCGACGACGTCGTCTTCGGTCGAGATCTGCGTCGGATCGAAATGCAGCGAAGAATAGTCTTCCGGCTCCAAAGCCGTAGGTGCAACCAGCGCAGCATAAGGTTCGGAACGCGGAGCGACGACTGGCGGTTCAACGACCACGTCTGCAATATCGGCCATCACCTCGGGACTTGCCGCAATCGCATCGCGCGTCACGACATCCGTTGCCAATGTTTCGACATCAAGAAGATCCAGTTCGATCTCGCTCAGATCCAGTTCAAATGCACTGTCGTCGAAAGGTTCGATGACGACAGCCATGCTGTCGGTGGGTACAGAGGCGTCTTCGGCTACATGGAGCGCCGATACCGGCATGCCGCCAGCGACTTCAATATCGTCCTCGACCGAATTTAGCGAGGGCTCGGTTCTGGCGGTTTCATAGTTGGACCGCGAAGGGGATACCGCGGATGTCGCAAGAACCGGCGTCTGCCGAGGCCACCTTACAGTCGGACCAGCTACCGGAAAACGCTCGACATCGTCGAGCAGCGCATCCAGCTCAGCATTGCGATAGTTAGATTCGCTTGCGCCCGGATTGTTTGAAATGACGGCATCGGAAGCAAGCTCGGCGGCAATGGCCTGCGAAACGACGACTTCGTCATCGATGTCTGCCTTCACCGGAATAGCGGCGAATGTTTCGCCCAGAACCGCATCAGAAGCGCCCGCCTGCGCAGCCTGCTCATGCTGCAGTCCACTTGCGACATCCTGCCAACCCTGTTCGGCGGAGAAATCCGCGTCGGCATGCAGGGGCGCATCGACGACTATCTCCGCTTCAGAATCGGCCACGTCGGCCACGTCCAGCGCGGTGAAATCTTCATAGAGCTGCTCGTTGAGGTCATGCCAGTTCTCGGCATACGCAGCGTCTTCCGGCTGATCGCCCTGTTGGTCGAGTTCGGCTTCAGCCATGTCGTCGGCGGTTTCGAACCTAGCAGGCTCGTCGGAAGCTGGCAGCGCGACCGGCTTGTCAGCCGCGGTAGGCCAGGCGATATCGGCCGCACCATCGTTGTCGATATGGGGCTGGATTTCGGAAGCTTGCTCGTCACCCGGCATCACCGCAACAGCTGCGGGCAGGCCCGGAAGCTCTGTCTCAGGGGCTGCCGCCGCTATTGCTGGCTGGCCAGTCCTTCTGGCGTCGAAAGCGGCAAATTCGCGGAAGATCTCATCTTCCAGTTCGAAGACCGGATGGGAAACCGGGCGCACTGGTTCGCCAGCAAACGGCGCCTCAAGGTTCGTTTCCACAGCGCGGAGATCGCGAGCGACCGATATCGGCCCGGGCTCGATGGCCGGCTCAAGCTCAACAGACGGAGGCTCGGCAACGCTAACAACGGCCTCGGGAATTTCAATAAAAGCATCGCTGACCGGCTCGATACGCTCAGGCGCCTCGAACTGCTCGAACTCCTTGAGAAGCTCTTCCTCAAGATTGAACTCAGGCTCGCGGCGGTAGCTCGCGGGCCTGACTTGTTCCTCGTTGAGCGGTTCGAAGCCGACGATCCGGGCGAGCTCCGCCATTGGATCGTCATCCGCGAAAAAACCGTCGTCGGCGTTTTTCTTCAGCAAAAGCTGCTTGTCTGCCATCTATACCACTCAACTACGCTCGAAAGGCCCAATTGCCAGAGCATTGTGGGGAAATGGTGACAGCTATCGCATTTCTTCCGGTGCAGAAGTCCCGGTTATTGACAAACCGGATTTCAACACCGCAGCAACAGCACGCACCAACCCTAGTCTGGCCACCGACAATTCTCTGTCCTTATCGTTAACAAAACGTAAGTCAGGATTTTCCTTGCCCTTATTCCAGTGGCTGTGGAACAGAGAAGCCAGATCGTACAGGTAATACGCGATCCGGTGCGGCTCCATTGCGGCAGCTGCTGATTCGATGACCCGTGGGTATTCTGCCACTTTTGCCACAAGCTGCAACTCATTCGGATCGCTGATCAGCTTTTCCGCCAAACCTGCGAGATTTGCAGTGGTTACATCGAGATCGGGGAAGGCTTCGGCTGCCTGCCGGAAGACCGACGAGCAGCGCGCATGCGCATATTGCACGTAGAAAACCGGGTTGTCCTTGGAGTGCTCCGTGACCTTGGCAAAATCAAAATCGAGCGGTTCGGAATTTTTCCGGTAAATCATCATGAAACGGACCGGATCGGCACCGACTTCGTCCACCACATCGCGCAAAGTGACGAAATTGCCCGAACGCTTCGACATCTTCACCGGCTCACCTTCACGGTAGAGCTTGACGAGCTGGCAAAGCAGGACAGTCAGCTTGGCCTTACCTTCCGAGACGGCACGCGCAAGCGCTTCCAGGCGCTTGACGTAGCCACCATGATCGGCGCCGAGCACGTAGATCATGTCGGTAAAGCCGCGGTCGTACTTGTCCTTGAAGTAAGCAACGTCGGCAGCGAAATAGGTATAACTGCCGTCCGACTTGATCAGCGGCCGGTCGATGTCGTCACCAACTTCGGTCGAGCGGAACAGCGTCTGTTCGCGATCTTCCCAATCTTCCGGCAGCTGTCCCTTCGGCGGCGGCAGCTTGCCCTTGTAGACATGGCCCTTGTAGGTCAGGTCGTTGATGGCTTCGAGAATCGGCCTGCCGTTGTCGGCGTGCAGGGAACGTTCGGAGTAAAACACGTCGTGATGGACGTTGAGGGCTGCCAGATCCTCGCGGATCATCACCATCATCGCTGCAATCGTCTTGTCCTTGATGATCGGCATCCATTCCGCTTCGGTCATGCCGCGCAGCTTGCTGCCGAATTCAGCCTTGAGGGCTTCGCCAACCGGCACCAGATAGTCGCCCGGGTAAAGTCCCTCCGGAATTTCACCGATATTTTCGCCAAGCGCCTGACGGTAACGCAGGAAGGTCGATTTTGCCAGAACGTCGATCTGCGAGCCGGCATCGTTGATGTAGTATTCCTTGACCACGTCGTAGCCCGCGACCTTCATCAGATTGGCGAGCGCATCGCCGACCACGGCGCCACGGCAATGGCCGACATGCATAGGCCCGGTCGGGTTGGCCGAGACATATTCGACGTTGACCTTGCGGCCGGCACCAAGTTCGGACTGGCCGTAGCTGCCTTCAAGGCGGATCACGCCTCCGAGGAACCGCTGCCAGTACGCCGCGGAAAGACGGATATTGATGAAGCCCGGGCCGGCAACCGCAACCTCGGCGATATCGGCATCAGCCGAAAGATGCGGCAGGATGGCATCGGCAAGCGCGCGCGGCGACATGCCCATGTGCTTGGACAACACCATTGCGGCGTTGGTCGCCAGATCGCCATGGGCGGCATCGCGCGGAGGCTCCACGACGACGCGCGAAAGATCAGCGCCTTCGCGCTTGTCTTCCGGCAGCACCTTGTCGGTCAGTATCGCCTTGATCCGGGTTTCGAATTCCGCAAACAGGTTCATCGTATTTGTCCTTCCGGCCATCGAAACACTTTCGATAACCCAGTCTTTACCATTTGGGCGGGTGCCTATCGCAAATCGGGAGTGTGGTCAAACAATCGCCTGTGGGCGGCGATGGCATAGGTGTCGGTCATCCCGGCAAGATAATCGCCGACGTGACGCGCCTTGACGTGTTCCGGCATCGTCTGGATCGTGTCGTACCAGTAATGGCTCTGCATTTCGCGCGGCTCGATCATGAAGGCATGATAGAGATCGGTGACGATTTGGGCCGCGCCGGCGCGGATCCGCATGATGTCCGGATGGCGATAGATATGCGTGAACAGCAGCTTTTTGATCTGCTTGTCGGTCACGGCCAACTCGTCCGAAAAGCTTGCGAAGGTCAGCCCCGCCTTGCGAACATCATCTGCGCTCTCGGGCCGATGCTGCCGCAAGCGGGTCTGTGCTACGCCGATCACGTCCTCGACCATGCGGGTGATCTGGCGGCGCATGATTTCATGGGTGAAGCGGCTGGCTTCGAGGCTGGGATAGAGATCGCGAACCTCCTGCATCAGCTTGTCGAGAAATGGCACCTCCTCCAGCATCTGGAAAGTCAGATAGCCCGACCGCAGGCCGTCGTCGATATCATGGGTATTATAAGCGATGTCGTCGGCGATCGCCGCGACTTGCGCCTCAAGGCTCGCGTGGTTTTCCAGTTCGAGATCGTGAATGGCGCAATAATCAAGAATTGGCTGCGGGACCGGACCGCGTGTGCCCTGCCCGTCCGGCCCGACGAGCGGACCATTGTGCTTGACCAGACCCTCCAGGCTTTCCCAGGTCAGGTTCAGGCCGTCGAATTCGGCATAGCGGCGCTCGAGCTTGGTGACGATGCGCAGCGACTGGGCATTGTGGTCGAAGCCGCCATAGGGTTCGAGCACCGCATGCAGCGCGTCCTCGCCGGTATGACCGAACGGGGTATGACCAAAATCGTGAACCAGCGCCACGCCTTCGGCGAGGTCTTCGTCCAGCTTCAGCGCGCGGGCTAGCGCCCGGGCCACCTGCGCCACCTCGATCGTGTGGGTCAGGCGGGTGCGGTAATGGTCGCCGTCGGCGGCGATGAACACCTGCGTCTTGTGCTTCAGGCGGCGAAAGGCCGTCGTGTGGACGATGCGGTCGCGGTCACGCTGGAAATCCGAGCGTGTCGGGCTCGATCCCTCAGCAAACAAGCGACCGCGTGACTGCCAGGGATTTGCAGCGTATACCGCGTGTTCACCGACACCAAAACCCAATGCACTCGTATCAATCGTCATTCCGAATTGTACCACCCCATTGACGCCACGTTTGAGCCTTCATACCTATAGCAACAGGCCTGTAAAAGCACCGACATTGTCCGTTGCTAATATTTCGCCCCGATACAACCGCCCCACGGACCTTGAACCCGGCTGGAGAGGACAATGACGACACATACAATTTCGATGACCGACGCGGCTGCCCGCCGAATCGCGGCAATCGTCTCCAGAGACCAAAGCAAGACTGCACTGCGCGTTTCCGTCGAAGGCGGCGGCTGCTCCGGTTTTTCCTACAAATTCGACCTGGTCGCCGACCGCGCCGATGACGATCTGGTGATAGAAAAGAACAATGCCCGCGTGCTGATCGATTCGATGTCTGTCATCTACATGGAAGGCTCGGAGATCGACTTCGTCGATGACCTTATGGGGCAGTCCTTTCAGATAAAGAATCCGAACGCCGTCGCAAGCTGCGGATGTGGAACGAGTTTTGCCATTTGACCCTACAGCGCCGCGGGTCATTCAAGACGCGGCCAGGACGCTGTAGCATTTTGAATTTACGCATAGTCCTTTCTCCGGTTTGAAGGTTATGCGCTACGGTCCGACCGAAAGGCCACGCATGAAAATCGCCACCTGGAACATCAACGGCGTCCGCGCCCGGATCGAAAATCTCGTGGCGTGGCTCAAGGAGTCGAACCCCGATATCGTCTGTCTCCAGGAAATCAAATGCCAGGACGACGCCTTTCCGCGGCTGGAGATCGAAGCACTCGGCTATCACGTCGAGACGCATGGCCAGAAGGGTTTCAACGGTGTGGCGATCCTCTCGAAGCTCAAGCCGGATGAGGTGATGCGACGTCTGCCCGGCGATGAGGCCGACGAGCACGCACGCTTCATGGAAGCCGCATTTTCTGTCGAGGGCGGTGCGATCAGGGTGGCCAGCATCTATCTGCCGAACGGCAACCCCTCCAACGATCCGGTCAAATACCCATACAAGATCGGCTGGATGGGACGGCTCGAAGCCTATGCCCGCGAGCGCCTGGCGCTTGAGGAGCCGCTGATTCTCGCCGGCGACTACAATGTCATTCCCGAACCGCACGATTGCTGGGATCCCAAAGTCTGGGAAAATGACGCTCTATTCCTGCCCGCCACCCGTCAGGCGTTTCGAAAGATAGAGCACCTCGGCTTCACCGATGCGGTGCGCGCCACGACCGACGGTGTCCCGACCTACACGTTCTGGGACTATCAGGCCGGTGCGTGGCAGAAGAACTGGGGAATCCGCATCGACCATCTGATGCTGTCGCCGGAAGCCGCAGACCGGCTGACATCCACCGTCATCGAAAAACATGTCCGTGCCTGGGAAAAGCCGTCGGACCATGTGCCAGTCGCAGCCTATTTCAGCTTCTGATCATTTGGCCAGATGCGGAAATAGTCTGTCGCATGCATATATGATCGCATGCGCATGGACGGCCAGGGCCGCATAATACCCGAAACCGGAAAACAGCCGTTCGCTGACACTCATTTCGTCGAGCGCCTCGCGGGGCTTGACGGAGCCCATGGCTGTAAAACTCAGCAACGCCATCACCGCCAGTCCGCCGGTCAGCGCCTCGACTGGGACGCCGGAACGCCAGCCCGTCCACAGCACGCCCGCAGTGACCAGGAATGTCGCACCGAGCAGGCCGTCGCGGGTCGGAAACACCTGCTTGAGCACCTGACCGCCGTCGAAGCGCGACATCGGCAGCAGGTTGAGGAAGTTGAAAGCTCCGAGAATCAGCAACAGCAACAGAGCCGGATGGGCCAACTCCCCCATGGAAGCAGAACCTTCCGCCGCCATATGAAATGAAATTACCACCGGCACGAAGAACGCCGATAGTCCGGCGCCCATCAAGGCGCAAGCCGCCACCTCGAACAAGCGATTATAGGGACGCCCGCCAATCGCCACACCACCCAACAGCGGAATGAAGATCATCCGGACGCCGGAATGGCCAAATGCGCGATAGGCGGCAAGGTGCCCCAGTTCATGCAGGGCGATGACCACCGTCAGCATTGTCGAGATCATCAAACCCCAGGCCGTGAGGCCAAAAAACGGCCAGAGAATCAGCGTTGAAAGCACCGCGAGCAGCGCTTGCGTCGATGGCCGCTCAAAAAGCCCTGATCGCTCGACCTTGCCAGTCTGCAGCCAACGTTCGAGCTGCTTCATCTCCCTCCTCAGCATGAAGAATCGGAAGAGGAAGAACGCCAGACCCCGGTAGCGATCCGTCTGCTCGATGGTGAGCTCGGTGCCTCCATGGAATGCTTCGACGACGCGACGCTCCCGGTAGTTGGCCCAGAATGCCGGGTCCAGCGCGCTGTCCTCGACCACCCGCGCATCGTAGCTGCGGCGCTCGGTCGTTTCAGCCGCCTTGATCGCCAACGTTCTGATAATGGGATTGCCGCGACGATCGGAATGGGCGAAGCGCTGGACCACCCTGCCCGTCTGGGCACCGGGCTCGCTGGACAGAACGGTCGGGAACCACAGCCTGTCGCGACCAAGTGGGTAGACCATATCCCATATGCGTTCCGGCCTCGCGCCGAGAATGCGCGTCAGACGAATCGTGCGAACGCCGATCGGCGCTGCGAGAAGCAGCCAGATCAGACCAAGATTGACGATCAGCAGAATCAGGGCTGGTGTCGTAAGCGCCATATCCGTATCCGCTCCAAAATGAGATAAGCGGACAGTATGAGCGACGTGCCATTAACGGAGTGATGGGCGATTGGATAAAATGCGAGGTAATCCCGCTTGCCTCGGCAGAGAAGCCTTTGAAAACAGCCTGAAGTGGGTCGGCAATCCATCTGGCCCATCGAGGTCATCGGATGACCGCTGTTGGCGGCGCAGCGAACCTTTGTCAGCCGGCCGATGCGGCGGTGAAAACCGTCAACTGAGCGTCGAAAGCACGCTTGTATGCGGGCCGCGCTTCGCCGCGGGCAACATAAGCGGAGAGGTTCGGATATTCGTCCAGTATACCTGATCCTTTCAACCTGAGCAGCACCGACACCATCAGAAGGTCACCGGCGCTGAACGCGCCGTCGAGCCAGTCGGCATCGCCAAGGCGACGGAAAAGTTGGCCCAGCCGGATTCGGATGCGATCCTCGACCCCGCGCAGGCGCTGCTCGTACCCCCGAGCAGATACCGATCCGACAGAACAAGTCGGATCGGCTTTACTGAGTGAAATCAGTAGCTGCTAGCGGCTATGTGGCTGTCGCGAATAATTTTTCGAGTGCATTTTGATCCTACTTGACCGGTTCGAATTCACCCGGCTTCCAGGTCTTGTCGAACCACGGCTCTAGCGGGCCATAAAGGCGCAGAAGGACATTCCACCCCTTGCCGGGAACAGTCTGCACCCAGTTGGCCTCATGACCTTTCGGTGCCGTCGGGCCGAACCAGACATCCACCGACGAGTCTGAATTGACGACAAGGTCCTTCTTGTCGCTGCCTATGCTTGGGAATTGCTGGTCTGTCTGCAGCATCGATCGGGTCTGGTTGTCATAGGCCACGAATGACCAGAAGGTCTTCGCCGGGATGTTCGGCGGCAGGTGAATCTTGTAGGTCTTACTGCCGTCGAGGGGCTTTTTCTCGCTGTCGGTGGTCGCTCCGGCGTATTGCGAACCGATGCCGACACGCTTTATCGCCATAGCCGGGGTGATGCCCGTCGCATAGTAGTGAAACAGCACCCGCGCATCCAGGTAGCGAACGCCGGGCTGAAGAAGGAATTCGTAGCTACCGCCGACAAAACCGGTGAACCACGCACTATCGGGATAGTAGTATGCGTCCTTCATCCGCGCGTTGAATGTGATCGTGCGCGCCGTTGCGTTGCCGACCGCTACGGCTTCGGTCAGGATTTTCTTCATGCGCTCGTCAGGCGCGAAGGGCTTGCCCTTTTCGATGCCGATGGCGGCAAGTTGGCCCAGCACTTCCGGGTGATAAGCCTCGTTCGGTTCGTACTGAACGATGTCGTTCACCTCCTCGTAGAAGTGGAAATCGTTGGAATGGATTGTGTTGAATTCCTTGCCGCTAATGTTGCTAAACTTCATTGCCGGCGGATTGCCGGCCTCCGACAAGCGGTACACTTTAGCAAACGTCTTCGTGTTCTCGACGGCGGTTTTCGTGCTGCCGTCTTCAAGGAAGCCTCGCCAGAAAAACAGGTTGCCGTAGGTCGAACTCCGAAGCACGAAATAGCCTTCCGGTATCTCGCCTTTGTAACCGGGGGGCAGCAGCAAGTACTTGCCGCCCTTGCCCCGGTCAGGACCCGCATTTCCGACGTCCCCGACATATTCGAACCAGTGGGTATCTATCATGCCCAGGATGTTCGGCGGCGTTTCGATCACCAGCGGCCCCGCTTTGGTGTCGAGCCACATCAGGTTGTAGATGCTCTCGGTGTTGCCAGTGAGAAACAGCGAACGCGAGTCCATCAGGTCTTCGAAGATCAGGACTGTCTGGTTGTTGTCCGCACCCTGGCTGGCAATGCCAACCCGTATCGCTTCGGCCGACGCACCCGGCATGGCATTGAGAAAGGCGTCGACGCCCCGCATGAAGTCGAGGTTGTCGTAGAGTTTTTCGGAGGTCGCCTTGTCCGGGAAACCATCGTTGAATCTCAACGTCCCAAGTCGTGTTTCGACGCTCTCGGGAGTGATGATGGAATCGGGTATCGGCGTCGTCATCGTCATCTTTGGCGCAGTCTGCCCTTGCGCGACTCCGGCAAGAAATACAAGCGCCGAGGTCGCGCCGAGCAGGTGTTTCATCGACAAAATCATCATATCGTTCCTTTATCAGGGTCAATTACTGCTAAGACGTTCAACTGTAGTAGCGTGCGATATGGTTAGACAGGCGATTGTGACAAAAATGTTTTTCGCGCGCAACTTGCGAATCTTCAGACCTGGCACCTCCGACGCAGCACTCCAACCATTGGCCTATCCGCTTCAGCGCTGCACAACTTACTCGCGAGGGCCTTTCCTATAAGTCGCATACTGCTATAGTTCACGTGTTCCGTCTTGCCTTTTCATGCCAAGTGGGTGCCACGGATGTTGAATTCTTCACCTTCGATCAGGATCGGGACGATCCTGGCCATTGCGCCCTATCTGGCGAAGCACGACGTCTCTGCGATCGAGTTTTGCAGACGCCTCGGAATTTCACCAAACGTATTCCAGAACGCCGATGGCTGGCTTGCGCGTGCCCAGTGCTTCCGCTTGGCAAATGAGATGGCGACCATCGCAGGGGACCCGTTCGCAGGCGCGCATGTCGGCTTCTCGACCGACCTCCGCGACCTTGGCGGGTGGGGACAATCCGTTCTCGCTGCAAAGGATGTGTCACATGCATGCGCGCTTGCGTCAGCCAACGTGACTTCGATCCATCGCGGTTCAGATATACGCCTCCTGGTGGAGGGCAAGACCGCTCGAATCGTCTTTCGCTTCGCGGACCGTTGCGAATTCGATCCTCGGCAGCTCATCCTCGGTAGCCTGGCGGTCCTGCGAAAAGTGCCTCTTTTGGCGGGGGAGCCGTCCTGTGTAAAAGTTCGACTGACTGCGGCGAAGACGCAAGGGGTCGAGGCGTTGGAGGAGTGCCTGGGATCTGGCATCGAACTGGGTTGCGAGCATGACATGATCGAATTCGATCGCGAGTTGCTCGGCCTACCGCTCAAAATCGCGGGAAACGAACCCACGAAGGCAACGACGGCCGTGACCTCGACGGTGGCGGTGGCACGACTGCTCGGCGACAGGCTCTCAGAGGATCATGAGTCCAGACTGGAAGTCGTGGCAAGAAGAGTTGGCGTGTCAGTCCGTACACTGCAGAGGCGCCTGAAATACTGTGGCGTCGAATTTGAGGAACTGCTTGACGACACCCGGCGAAGTGAAGCGATGCGGCTGATCCGTGAAGGCGGTCATAGCATGACTGAAATCGCATACAGGGTGGGATACAGCGATCCCGCGCATTTCACGCGCGCGTTCAGACGTTGGACAGGAATGGCGCCATCTCGCTTCCCAGGCCAGGATGGGGAATCGTTCTCTCCCTGCTAAGGCCGCGGCGCCACAACGGCCAAGAGAACAGAAAACGAATTCGTAGCTATGCCTGTTTTACGGCCAGACACATAAGTCATGACCTCCACCAAAGGTGGAGGTTTGAAACGCTGCGCTTGAACCGCTAGAAGCGGTTTTGCTATAGATTAGTAGCTACGATTAAAGAGGTCGGTAAAGTCGGAAGCTTTGTCGACCT
>NZ_JAEQNC010000017.1 GCF_016722925.1 Phytoamicus setariae
TCCCCTAAAACCGAACCTTTCAGTCCAATCTCAGGAGCGAGCTCGTTGGCCGCCAGAAGCAACCGCCGCCCCGTTCGATGAAGCGGGTTATAGGCCCCACTCCTCATACTGTCAAACCCTATTTTGGAGAAATATGAAGTTTTTTTGAAGCTTCGAGGTTTCCAGCGCTTTGCCGGGCATCGCCCCCCGAAATCCAATTTCACCACGTATCTTTTGGGTTTTTCGCCCCGAACTTTTCACATTTTCAGGCAATGGGGATGAAGATTACGCACACACGGGCGCGTGTTTGACTCCCGCCCTATTATATTGCACTCATGCGGCAAGAACGGCGGGACCTATTCATCATATGGCGCATTCATGACAGATGCCAAAATCATCCGTTCTATCGGTGATGAGCCACCAATCCTGGCGGAAGGCCGGCGCACGCCCGACCGACGCGAGGTTTCGTTGCGCTGGCTTTCGGGGACGTTCCTCACAGGACTTACAAGTTCCATCCTGATGGGCGTTGCACTGTTTGCTGCGCTCGAGGGACGCGAATTGCTGGCAATTCCAGCCGAAGCCTCCACCATGACCCGCCTCGGATCGGATCCGAAAGAAGGGGCAGCCACCTTCGCACAGAAGGGCAAGCGCCTGATCGCCGCCACCATCGCCGCAAAGCCCGCCGACAAGTCGGTCATGGATGTACCGACTGTTGTCATCGAAGGCGAAAAACAAGTTATTCGCAAACGCCCCTTCGCACATGTGAAGATGGCGCTTGCCGCCAGCTATCCGCTTGAGGAGAGTTATCCGCGCTTCGACCCGCTCAATATGGTCTCGTCAGGTGAAAAGGCGGTCGCGGCTGCCCCCTCGCCGGTGTTCTACGGCTCTGACGTCGAATCGGAAGTGGCGCTCAAGACCAGCGATTTTCCAGCCGGGACCTCGCATTTTCCGCTGGCGGCCTCCATGTCCCTCGATGAGGTGGAGGAGAACGTCCGTACCAACGGCTCGGTGCTGACGGCCGGCGATGCGCAGGTCTCTACCCTTTACTACGTCGATCCGCAGCGTTTTGCGTCCGACAGCGACACCCTGGACATGATCAATCGCCTGTCAGCGCGGGTGGTCGAGGAAAACACCACCGTCGCCATACCCACGGCCATCACCGAGGCGACGCCCGAATATGCCGACGACATCATTCCGGTGCGCGCAAACGCCAAGCTCGGCGCCGTGCTTCTCGGCGCCGGCTATGCCAAGGCAGAGGCCCAGGACATCGAGGATTTCATCTCGACAATTCTGCAGCGGCGCGAGCTCAGCGAGGGCGAGGTGCTGCGAATCGGGATTATCCAGGAAGGGGAAAAGGCACGCGTCGTCCGCGTCAGCCTCTATAAGCGCGGCACCCACCAACTGACTGTCGCCATCGATGACAAAGGCAAATTCGTCACCGGCGCCGAACCACCCTATCTCGCCGCGATCGCCACCGCCTTCGACGACAACCCGACCGTTGTCGCCGACAGCCGCGACCTTCCCAGGGTCTATGACGGTATTTATCGTGCTGCGCTCTCCTATGGGATGAGCAAGGACATGACGGCGCGGATGATTCGCCTGCTCGCCAGCAGCGTCGACTTTCAGGCACGTCTCAAACCATCCGACCAGCTGGAAGCCTTCTATTCCGTGGAAGACGAGACGGGCGAAGCGACCGACGAATCCGAACTCCTCTACATCCACGCCAAGTTCGGCGACACAGACACCAGGCTCTACCGGTTCCAGGATCCCGACGACATGTCGATCGACTATTACGATCAGGACGGAAAGAGTCTCAAGCAGTTCCTGATCCGTAACCCGCTGCCGAACGGCTCGTTCCGGTCGGGATTCGGAATGCGCCGGCATCCGATTCTCGGCTATATGCGCATGCATACAGGCGTGGACTGGTCAGCGCCGCGCGGCACGCCGATTATCGCGGCCGGCAACGGCACGGTGATCAAGGCGGGCTGGGACAGGGGCGGCTATGGAAACCAGACGCTGATCCAGCATCCGAACGGTTACGTCACGTCCTACAATCACCAGAGCGCCATTGCCAAGGGCGTCAAGGAAGGCGCCAAAGTGGTGCAGGGTCAGGTGATCGGCTGGGTTGGCACGACAGGACAATCGACCGGACCGCACCTGCACTACGAAGTGATCGTCAACGGCAACAAGGTGGATCCCCAGCGGATTCGCCTGCCCGGCGGCAACTCGCTGCGAGGCGCAGATCTCGCCAAGTTCGAGCAAGAGCGCAAACGCATCGATGATCTGCTCAACAAGGGCGAAAGCAAGCAGGTCGCCAGCCAGTAATGAATTCATCCGGAATTGCAAACGGCGGCATTTCTGCCGCCGTTTTTATTCTTATACATTGTCAAAATATTCAGGCTGCCGCTTGCGCCTCGGTACGCTTGGCCGAAAACAGCAGCCGGTCGGATCCGGCCGTGACATGGATCTTCGAACCGTCGGCAAAATCGCCCGACAAGATACGTTCGGACAGCGGATCCTGCACATAGCGCTGGATCGCCCGCTTGAGCGGACGCGCGCCATAGACCGGATCGTAACCCTTGTCGGCCAGCCAGTTGAGCGCATCCTCGCCCATATCGAGTTCGATCTTGCGGTCCGCCAGCAACTGGTTGAGCCGGCCCAGCTGGATTCTGACGATCGTGCCCATCTCCTTGCGATGCAGCCTGTGAAACAGGATGATCTCGTCGACGCGATTGAGGAACTCCGGCCGGAAAGCCGATTTCACCACATCCATCACCTGATCGCGGACCTTGTCACTATCATCGTTCTCGCCCAGCTGGACGAGATATTCCGCGCCCAGATTGGAGGTCATGATGATGATCGTGTTCTTGAAGTCCACGGTGCGGCCCTGGCCATCGGTCAGGCGACCGTCATCGAGCACCTGCAGCAGCACGTTGAACACGTCGGGATGCGCCTTTTCGATCTCATCGAACAGCACGACCTGATAGGGCCGGCGCCGCACGGCTTCGGTCAAGGCACCGCCTTCGTCATAACCGACATAGCCCGGAGGCGCGCCGATCAGCCTGGAGACGGAATGCTTCTCCATGAATTCCGACATGTCCATGCGGGTGATCGCGGTCTCATCATCGAAGAGGAAGCGCGCCAGTGACTTGGTCAGTTCGGTCTTGCCGACGCCGGTGGGGCCAAGGAAGATGAACGAGCCGATCGGCCGGTTCGGGTCCTGAAGCCCGGCGCGCGCACGGCGAACCGCCCGCGAGACCGCCTGCACGGCATCGCCCTGCCCGACGACGGATTTCGCCAGTTCGTCTTCCATCCTCAACAACTTGTCGCGCTCGCCTTCCAGCATCTTGTCGACTGGAATGCCGGTCCAGCGGGAAACAATATGGGCGATGTTGTCGGGGGTGACGACTTCCTGCACCATGGCTTTCGCCAGACCGTCCTCGCTTTCGGCTTCGACAAGCTGCTTCTCGAGATCCGGGATCGTGCCATAGGCAAGTTCGCCGGCGCGCTGGTATTCACCCTTGCGCTGGGCGATCGCCAACTCGTTTCGGGCATCGTCGAGCTGCTTCTTCAGATCGGCGGCAAGGCCGAGCTTCTGCTTTTCCGCCTGCCAGCGGGCAGTCAGCGCATTGGCTTCTTCCTCGAAGCGAGTCAAATCCGCTTCCAGCTTCTCCAGCCGATCGCGCGAGGCGTTGTCGGTTTCCTTCTTCAAGGCTTCGCGCTCGATCTTCAGCTGCATGATCTTGCGATCGAGCTCGTCGAGCTCTTCGGGCTTGGAATCGACCTGCATGCGAAGACGCGAAGCAGCTTCATCCATCAGGTCGATAGCCTTGTCGGGCAGGAAGCGGTCGGTGATGTAGCGGTTCGACAAGGTCGCAGCCGCCACCAGCGCCGAATCGGAGATCCGCACCTTGTGATGCTGCTCGTACTTCTCCTTGAGACCGCGCAGGATCGAGATTGTATCCTCGACCTTCGGCTCATCGACGAAGACCGGTTGGAAACGACGCGCAAGTGCGGCGTCCTTTTCCACATGCTTGCGGTATTCGTCGAGCGTGGTCGCACCGACGCAGTGCAACTCGCCGCGGGCAAGCGCAGGTTTCAGCAGGTTTGACGCATCCATCGCGCCTTCCGCCTTGCCCGCACCGACCAATGTGTGCATCTCGTCGATGAACAGTATGATCTCGCCGTTTTCGGCCTGCACTTCGTTGAGCACGGCCTTGAGACGTTCCTCGAACTCACCGCGGAACTTTGCACCGGCAATCAGGGCGCCCATATCGAGCGCCATCAGTTTCTTTTCCTTCAGCGATTCCGGCACGTCGCCGTTGACGATGCGCAATGCCAGACCTTCGGCAATCGCCGTCTTGCCGACGCCGGGCTCGCCGATCAGCACGGGATTGTTCTTGGTACGGCGCGACAGGACCTGGATGGTGCGACGGATTTCGTCGTCGCGGCCAATCACCGGATCGAGCCGGCCTTCGCGGGCCTCGGCCGTCAGGTCACGCGCATACTTCTTCAGGGAATCGAAACCCTGCTCGGCATTGGCCGTATCGGCCGTGCGTCCCTTGCGGATCTCGTTGATCACCTGATTGAGCGATTGGGCCGACACGCCGGCCTTCTTCAGCGAATCTGCTGTCGAGGCGGTCGATTCCAGAGCCAGTGCGACAAGCAGGCGTTCGACGGTGACGAAGGAGTCGCCGGCTTTCTTGGCCTGCTCCTCGGCATTGTTGAAAATGCGCGCAAGCGGCTGGGCAAGAGAAAGCTGCCCGTTGCCGCCGGACGATTTCGGCAACTTCTTCAGCGCTTCATCATTGGCCAGCTTGGCGATCTTGGCATCGCCGCCGGCGCGGTCGATCAGCGAGGCCGCCATGCCCTGCTCGTCATCAAGCAGCGCCTTCAGCACATGCTCGGCGGTAAACTGCGGATTGCCCTCGCCAAGGGCATAAGTCTGGGCGTTCTGGAGAAAGCCGCGAACGCGCTCGGAATATTTCTGTAGATTCATTGTGTGCTCCGTTTCCCGTTCCGCCCTCTCTCGGCACGGAACGAACAGTCAGGATTCGGCTCCCGTCAAGGCAAGCCGTTTGGGGATATGCTCCCGCTGGACTGAATATGGGATCGGCGTTGCGGAAATAAAGGGTGTGCCACAGAGTTTTTTCGTACGTATTCAGCCATTTGCTTATCCCGGTATTCGGAGTGCCAGCCGTGTCAGCCGGTCGATGCGGCTGCGAATATCGCCAATTGATCGGCGAAAGCCCTTACATATGCCGGCCGCGCTTCGCCGCGAGCGACATAGGCGGAGAGGTTGGAACATTCCTCCAGAAGACCCGATCCCTTCAACCGGAGCAGCACCTTGCCCCGGTCGGGCGAGCGTTCAAAGGCGGCAGTTGTAATAGGCATCGTTGTTCTCCCGATCCTCTGACCTTGAAGACGATTGGCTCAGCGATATTCCGACACCCGCACTCGTAATAGTTATCGTGGAGGGCCGGATCGAAGTCGATTACGATGCGAGGCGACGCCCCAAAAATATTTCCGGGATGAATGTCGGATTTCGGTCGGGTCCATCGTCTATAGAGTGAAGGCCGGCAACCCGCCTGCCCGGAATTGAGCTACCAGGATCCATTTTTCGAAGCGAAAGGAGGAAGTAGCGATGGCAACTCCCAAGAACATGATTTGCGTATGGTACGACAATGATGCCGAGGCAGCAGCCAAATTCTATGCCGAGATTTTTCCTGACAGTTCGGTGAAGGCCGTCCACCGTGCTCCCAGCGATTACCCATCAGGAAAGGCGGGCGACGTGCTGACGGTCGAGTTCACGGTCGCGGGCATTCCGTGTCTCGGCCTCAATGGCGGCCCCATGTTCAAGCACAGCGAAGCATTCTCGTTCCAGATTGCCACCGACGATCAACAGGAGACGGATCGCTATTGGAACGCCATTGTCGGCAATGGCGGCCAGGAAAGCGCATGCGGTTGGTGCAAGGACAAATGGGGCATATCCTGGCAGATTACCCCCCGTGTATTGACCGAGGCGTTGGCTGTGGGTGGTGCGGAAGCAAAGCGCGCATTCGAGGCGATGATGGACATGGGCAAGATCGATGTCGCTGCAATCGAGGCTGCCCGGCGCGGATGATGCAGCTGACGCGCGGCTCGTGTTGCGCGGGGTGAAGTCCGCGATTGGCGGGACGGATGCTACACCCTGCTCCCGCCAATGACCCGCCGGATCGAAATGGCAGACGGCAAGAATGGGAGGTCACCGAATGAAGCTCTATTTCAGCCGCAACCCCAATCCGCGGCTGGCGGTCGCGGTTGCGCGTTTTCTCGACGCGCCGGTCGAGTTCGAATTCGCAGCCCCCTTCGCGCCGGGGCAGGCGGAAAAATTCCGTCCGCTCAATCCGAACCTGTCGATTCCGATACTGGAGGAACCGCAAGGCACGCTCTGGGAAGCTGACGCCATCGCCTGCCGTTTGTCGCAGCTCACGCAGTCGGATTTCTGGAGGCGTGACGACGACGAACCTGACATGATCCGCTGGCTGAGCTGGGGCAAGGCGCGATTCGTGGCGGCCACGGACATCGTGCATTTCGAGCGCGGGACGAAGCAACGGTATGGTTTCGGCCCCATAGATGCCGCGAAGGTGGAAGAAGGGCTCGAAATGTTTCGCGAAGCCTCCGCCATCCTAGACGCCCATCTTGCCGGTCGCGACTGGCTGCTTGGAAACGCCGTATCCTATGCCGATTTCCGCATGGCCACCTTCCTGCCTTTCAACGACATCGCACGGCTGCCGCTCGACGCTTACAGAGCGATCCTGCGCTGGTACGAAAGACTGGAAGCGCTGGACGCCTGGCGGGCGCCATTCGAAGGGCTCGATGCGCCGGAACTGCCGCCGGTGCCGATCGAAGGAAAGTAGAACTGTGCGGCATGCCTACCTCTCCCACGGGGGAGAGGTAGGGACTCACATCTTCATCCCTGGAATGGCCAGTGGATTGTCCTCGAGTGCCTGGCGGTCGGGGCGGTCGATGCGGGGCGTGCCGGTGAATGCGTCGAACACGCTCTGGACGAAGTCCTGCGGCAGGTTCCTGGTGATCAGCACCATGCGCGTGCGCCGATCGGCCGCGTCGGGCCACTTCGCCAGTCGTTCGGGCGGATGGAAGACGGATTGCACGCCGTGCAGGATCAACGGCCGCTCGGGATCGTCGGTGAGCGCCACGATTGCCTTCATCCTGAGCAGCCTTTCTGCATGCGCCGAACGCAGGAGGTCGATGAACATGCCGATCGCGGCGGGATCGACCGGCCTGTCATGGATGATGCTGAAGGATTTGATCTCGTCGTCGTGGCGATGACCGCGGTGATGATGGTGGCCGTGGTGATGGTCGTGGCCGCAATGATCGTCGCAGATATGGTCGTCATGCGCCTCGTCATGCAGCCAGCGCCCGACATCGGCGATCTTGGTTGCAGAATCATAAAGCCCCGCCGAAAGCGTCGCATAGCGGGCGGCCCTTGCGGAATCGCCGTCGATGATTTCGGCAAGCGGATTGAGCGCGCGCAGCCGCTCGGTCAACGGGGGCACGACATCCGTATCGGCAAGCGTGAGCTTGGTGAAGATCAGCCGGTCAGCGACGGCCACCTGCCGACGCGCTTCCTCGTGGTGGTCAAGCGTGGAGAGGCCGTTGACGGCATCGACGAGCGCGATGACGCCATCGATGGAGAAATCGCGCGCGATCTCCGGATTGCCGATTATAGATTGAATGACCGGCGCGGGATCGGCAAGCCCGGTCGTTTCGATCACCACCCGCTTGAGCGGCTTGATGCGGCCGTCGGCCATGGCCTCGCGGAAATAGACGAGTGTATCGGTGAGTTCGCCACGGACAGTGCAGCACAGGCAGCCGTTGGAAAGCTCGACCATCGCGTCGCCCGAGGATTCCACCAGCAGGTGGTCGATGCCAACCTCGCCGAATTCGTTGATGATCACGGCCGTGTCGGCCATGTCGGGATCCTTCAGCAGCCGGTTGAGCAAGCTCGACTTGCCCGCGCCCAAAAAGCCCGTGAGGATGGAAACCGGAATGCGGTCGGCAGGCGCGGCCATGATGATGCTCTAGTTCGACGGGCGCGGTTCGGGAATCGGAATGAACTCGGCCACGGTCTCGCCTTCGTCGGCTTCGAGCGCGGCGACCTTTTTGCCTGCAGGAATGATCGTGACCAGTGAAACATTCAGCGGTCGGTCGATCTTGCGCGCATAGGGCGAACCCTTGTCGCCGGCAGCATCGTCACGGCCCTCAGAACGGACCTTCTTGCCCTTCTTGCGGCAGATGTCCTCCGAAATGTCGTTTACCGCTTCGAGATGAGTGCCATACGGCTGGAGCCGTGCGAGCGTCGGCAGTCCGAACGAAGCACTTCCCGAAAGGCCTTTTTCCAGCAATTCGGCAGACAGATCGGCACGATGGATAAGGCTGTCTGATCCAAGCACCACCGACACGACTGCCCTGCCGTTGCGGGTGGCGGTCGACACCTGATTGAAACCCGAGGCGCAGATGAAGCCGGTCTTCATGCCGTCGGCGCCGGCAAAGCGGCCGATCAGCTTGTTGAAATTGCCATATTGGCGCTTGCCGACCTTCACACCTTCGAGCGAGAAATAGCCGGCATACTCGGGAAATTCCTTGCGGATCGCGACGGCCAGCAGCGCGAGGTCACGCGCAGTGGTGTACTGTCCCTTGCCGGGAAGCCCGTTGGGATTGATGAAATGCGTTGAACTCATGCCGAGCCGGGCAGCTTCTGCGTTCATCATGTTGACGAAGTCAGGCATCGTACCGCCGACATTTTCAGCGATCGCATACGCCACGTCATTGGCCGACTTGACCAGTAGCACCTTGAGCGCATCATCGAGCGACATGGAATCGCCGGGCTTGAGATACATCTTGGACGCAGGCTGGGCAGCAGCTGCTTTGCTCATGACCACCGGCGTCTCAATCGTGATGCGCCCGGCCCGAACCTGGCGAAAAACGGTATAGGCGGTCATAAGTTTGGTCAGCGAGGCGGGATACCATTTCTGGAAGGCATCCTCGTGTTCGAGGACCTTTCCGCTCTTGATATCAACAAGCATATGTGGGTTAGCGAGAGCTTCGCTTACTATCCCCGTCGAGAGTGCAAGTCCAAGGCACGCTGCAAACGCGCGCGCCGAACCACGCCGCAAAATTTTACTCATAGCGTCAACCGCCTCAAATCCGTACTGTCGAAGAACTTTGTTTACCCGCCGTTATTTAGACTATATGGCAGAGAAATGGCAGCTCCCTTTTTAATATTAGCAAAAACTTTTGCGGAAAAGCGGAGTTGCGCGCCGACCATGAGAGGATCAATTCAAGATGCCAATCCTGAACCGCGCGAGCGAAATGCATGACGAGATCACTGCCTGGCGTCGCCAACTACATCAAATGCCTGAGCTTTTGTTCGATGTCGTCAGGACGGCTGGGTTCGTCGAAACGAAGCTACGCGAATTCGGTGTCGACGAGATCGTAACCGGACTTGGACGCACCGGCGTCGTCGGTTTGATCAGAGGCGCGAACGGCCCGGGCCCGACAATTGGCCTGCGGGCAGACATGGACGCACTGCCGCTCATCGAGACGACGGGCAAGCAATGGGCCTCTCAGACATCAGGCAAAATGCATGCCTGCGGCCATGACGGGCACACCGCTATGCTGCTGGGTGCGGCCAAGTATCTCGCCGAGACCCGCAATTTCGCCGGCCAGATCGTGGTCATCTTCCAACCGGCCGAAGAGGGCGGCGGCGGCGGCCATGAGATGGTCAAGGACGGCATGATGGAGAAGTTCGCCATCTCCGAAGTCTATGGCATGCACAACATGCCCGGTCTGGATGTGGGAACGTTCGCCAGCCGCAACGGCCCGATCATGGCCTCGACAGACGAATTTGTCATTGCCGTGCGGGGCCGCGGCGCTCATGCCGCCATGCCGCACAAGGGCATCGATCCGGTGCTGATCGCGGCCCATATCATCACATCGCTGCAGTCAATCGCATCGCGCGTCACCGACCCCTTCGACTCCACTGTCGTCTCGGTAACCAAGATGAAGGGCGGCAATGCCCACAACGTCATCCCCGACGAGGCGACGATCGGCGGCACGATCCGTACATTGACGCCCGAACTCAGGACCCAAACCCAGGAACGGCTGCGGCAGATCGCCGAGGGCATTGCCAGCGCCCATGGCGCAGAAGCGCGCGTGCAAATCCATTCCGGCTATCCCGTCACTGTCAATCACGCCACGCAAACGGCAGCAGCGCTCGACGTCGCGAGCGAAATCGCCGGCCTTGCCAATGTCGACGGCGAGGTTCGGCCGACGATGGGCGGGGAGGATTTCTCCTACATGCTCAATGCGCGGCCGGGCAACTTCATCTTCATCGGCAACGGCGATACAGCCGGACTGCACAATCCCGGCTATGATTTCAACGACGAGATCATCCCCTTCGGCGTTTCCTACTGGGTGCGCCTTGCCGAAACGCGGCTCGCCTCGCTGGCCTGAATTTTTCTCTCAAGGATATCATCATGACCGCCCAAAGCTGGCTTACCCTTCCCACCCACCGCGACTGGCTGATGGGCGAGGCAAACAGGCTGTTCGAGTATTTCCAGTGGCGGTCGATCAATCCCAAGGGTGGGTTCTACGAGTTCGATGCCGACGGCAAACCACTGAATGCAGACAATCCCGTGCGCGGCATCCATATGTCGGCCCGCATGGTCCATTGCATGACGATCGGCCACCTGCTCGGCCGGCCGGGATGCGCCGACCTGATCGACCATGGCATGGATTTTCTCTGGAACGCCCACCGCGACCGCAAGCATGGCGGCTATTTCTGGCAGGTCGACAATGACGGCCCGTGCGATGCGACCAAGCAAGGCTATGGCCACGCCTTCGTGTTGCTGGCCGCGTCTTCGGCCTCGCTCGTCGGCCATCCGGTCGCTGAGGAGATGCTGGCCGATGTGACCGAGATCCTCGACACCAAGTTCTGGGAAGACAACCACGGTGCCATCGCTGAGGAATTCCAGGCCGACTGGACCGCCATTCCCGGCTATCGCGGCCAGAACTCCAACATGCACCTGACAGAGGCCTTGATGGCCGCCTATGAGGCGACCGACGAGGACCACTATCTCCAGAAGGCCGAGCGCATCGCCGACCTCATCATCAACCGCCTTGCACGCCAGACCGGCTTTAGGGTCGGCGAGCATTTCGACGAGAACTGGAACCTCCTGAAGAACTACAAGGGCAACGAAATGTTCCGCCCCTCCGGCACCACGCCGGGCCATTGGCTGGAATGGTCCCGGCTGCTGCTGCAACTCTATGCACTTGGCGATCACCAGCACGACTGGATGCTGGAAGCGGCGCAGGCGCTGTTTGCCCAATCCATGGCGCTCGGCTGGGACCACGCCCACGGCGGCTTCTTCTATACGCTCGACTGGAACGACCAGCCGGCCAAGCGCGCCAAACTCTGGTGGCCGATGGCCGAGGGCATCGGCGCGGCGTCCTTCCTCGTCAGCAATGCGCCCTCCGACATGCACGAGAGCAGCTACCGGCTAATCTGGAACACCATCGCCTCAAGATTCCTCGATCGTGACAAGGGCGGCTGGCACGAGGAATTGAGCGAGCAGATGGTGCCTTCCCATGAAGTCTTCGCCGGCAAGGCCGACATCTATCATGCCCTGCAGGCCTGCCTGATCCCGCTTTATCCAGCCGATGGCTCGCTGACGAGCGGCATTCTGCAGGCACAGGCTGACTAGGAGCACGTGGATAATGGTGCGCGAAAACGAAATCCGGCAAAACGAGGTGGCGGTATCAGCGCCGGAGCCGATGGACGCGCACCTTTGCTATATCGGGCGGATTTCCACACCCTGGACATCGCGGCTGATGACGCCACGGCAAGGCCGGCATGACGGACCGGTCTGCACCATCGAGATTTTCGAACCCTGGGTGGCTGGACTGCAAGGCATCGAGAAGTTCGAACGGCTCGAGGTGCTTTACTGGCTCGATCAAAGCCGTCGCGATCTGGTGCTGCAAAGCCCGGCCAGCAGCGGCAAGGTGCATGGCACCTTCTCGTTGCGCTCGCCCGTCAGGCCGAACCCGATCGGCACATCGATCGTGCTTCTCGAAAAAGTCGAGGGCAACAAACTATTCGTCCGTGGCATGGATTGCCTCGACGGCACGCCGCTCCTCGATATCAAGCCGGACCGCACACTGTTCAAGCCGATCGCACCGCCCCAGCCCGGCGATTTCGAAACTGGGCCGAAGGGTCATTGCGAAAAAGCGTAAGCCTTATCCGGTCGACCGTGATAGGACGTGCTAAAGGTACACGGATATGGACGACAGAACATGTACGCGGCACACGCAATCGATCACCACGACAAGCCCGCCTTTTACGATGAGCTCTGCGCCCAACTTGGTGCCCTGCTCGACGGCGAACTTGATCCGATCGCCAATGCGGCCAATGTTTCGGCCCTGATCAAGGAACTGGTGCCGGATCTCAACTGGGCCGGCTTCTACTTCCTGCGCGCTCCCGAGGAACTGGTGCTCGGCCCGTTTCAGGGCAAGGTCGCCTGCGTCCGCATCGCGGTCGGCAAGGGCGTGTGTGGCGCGGCGGTCGCGGAGCGGAAATCCATGTTGGTGGCCGATGTCCACGCATTTCCGGGCCATATCGCCTGCGATGCCGCCTCGCGCTCGGAACTCGTCGTGCCACTCATCCGCGATGGCGCCGTGTTCGGCGTACTCGATCTCGACAGCCCCCTGCCCGGCCGCTTCGATGCGGAAGACCAGGCAGGCTTCGAACGTCTGGCGGAGATCTATGTCAGGGCCAGTCGGCCGCTCTGATCTGCTATCACGTCATGTTGGTCGCCAGCGCCGCAACCGCGGCATAGCGTGCCGTCTTGGCCAGCGCGACCAGCAGTACGAACTTACCGATGGGTTCGCGCATCACGCCTGCGACCATGGTCAGCGGATCACCAATAACGGGCACCCAGCTCATCAGCAGGCTCCATTTGCCATAGCGCTGGTACCAGCCCTGTGCTCGCTCAAGCATGGCGGAGCCGACAGGAAACCAGCGTCGGTCGCGAAAGCGCTCGATGCCGCGCCCGAGCAGCCAGTTGATCACCGAACCCAGCACATTGCCGACACTCGCCGTCGCCACGAGAAGCACGACCGAATAGTCGGTGGTTGCCAGCAGCGTCGCCAGCACCGCTTCCGACTGCAATGGCAGGATGGAACCGGCAATCAATGCGGCCATAAACAGCCCGGCAAGGGTGGCGAGCAATGTCATCCGCGCACAGGTGCCGGGCGCGCGGCGACGGCATTGGCTTGCGGCCAACCGATATCGATGATGACAGGCAGGTGATTTGAGCCGAATTTCGGCCCGATGCGCCATTGCACCATGCCGACTACAGGCGAAAGCGCGACGTGATCGATGGTGACGCCGGCCGTCATCAGCGCCTCAAAGCGCATGCTGAACCGGGTTACAGCAGGCCAGGAGCGCCCCTGAAGGAATAGAAAACCCGTCTTGTCGAAGAACCCTCGGAAATAGGCTGACCATGGCGGCGTGTTCCAGTCTCCGGCCACGACAACAGGCACAGCCTTGGACTCCCTGGCGACATGATCGGCAAGCGTCTGGAGATAGAGATTGCGTTGCCGCCAGCGGCCCGGGCGGCGCGGGGTGTCGGGGTGTACTGCATAGACGACAAGCGGCCCGTTGGGCGTATCGATGACGACGCGCAGCGGGTGACGATAAAGCGGTTCTGCGCCGATATCCTCCTTTACAGTCGCCTCCGAGCGAATGGGAAAGCGGCTGAAGATCTTCATATCGTCGGTATCGACAAGATCTCCGCTATTCTCGAACGGTAAAAACCCGGCTTCGCGGATTGCCTTCTCAAAGCGCGGTCGCGTCTCCTGGGTGACGACGATATCCGGCTGCTGGCTGACCAGAAACGACACGAACTCCCTGGGGTCGGGATTGTCGACATACAGATTGGCGGTGATCAGCCTGAGCTTGCGTTCGGAAACGGCGTCGGGCGCAGCCGGCAGAGCAATAACCGGCACCAGGGACACGGCAAGCGTGACCGCAGCCAGAATTTTGCCCGCCCAGCCCGGAATGAACAGCGAAACTACAAGCAGCAGTGCGGCCAGCAGGATGGCGAACAACCAGAAGAAGGTCGCCACATCCAAGAGCCAGACATCGCGGCCAAGCGACAGCGTCACCGCCAGCCCGCAAAGGAAAAGCGCTTCAACGATGATGAAGGTCATCTGCAACACGTGGCCGGAACCTCGAAATATGGGTCAGTGTGCGATCACTTCCGACACTATCGTAGGCATGCCAATAGCGCCGGACACCGACAATGTCAATTAGACACACAAAATGCGAAGCAATATCAGTGAATTAACCGGAAAAAGCGAAACCAGCGGCGCAGTCCAGAGCACAGCATTGCTGATGCCGCTTGCCCCTCAGCCTAACCCTCTCCCCACAGGCGGGGGAGAGGGAAACCGAGAGGCCGCCAAAAATCAGAGCTTGATGGCGAAATGCTTGCGGATGGTTTCCTCGATCTTCCAGAGCCCCTTGAAACCCGGCTCGACCACGAAGGCATCGCCCGGTCCCAGCACTACAGGGACGCCGCCATCTGGCGTGATCGTCATCTTTCCCTGCATGACATGCACGAATTCGTAGTCGGTATAGGTGGCATGGTAGGTGCCAGGCGTCGCTTCCCAGTAACCGGAAATCATGCTGCCGTCGTTGGACGTATGCAGCACCCAGGTCTTCATGCTTGGCGTCCCCTCAACGACAACCCAGCCGTCGAGATCCGTCGTCACCGGCTCCTGAGCGTCCTTGCCAACCAGCTTTACAATCGTATCCATCGTGTTCTTCCCTCTCCACTTGGGTGCGGTTATCGCGGCCGCACGCCCGGCGTCAGGTGTCGCACACAGATTGAAAAGGGCAAGGTCGAAAATGTCCTCCCGGTGTCGCTTTCCGGCTTGACCCGGGCGGGATGTCCGGCTGGTCTCATCTGCCAATATCGGGCGCGGCGGGATCGAAATACATGCCGGAGGAACGGAACTCGCCCGGACTGACCCCGAAGACCCGGCGGAACGCCTTGCCGAAGTAGTTGGGATCGTCAAAGCCAACCTCAGCGGCGATCTGCTTGACCGGCATGGAGCCGGCACCAACAAGCAGCCGCGCCGCCCGCCGCATCTTTTCCTGCAGCACATATTCCGCCGGCGGCAGGCCGACCGCAGCGGCAAAACGCCGGGAAAAATGCGCCCGACTGAGACCCGCCACGGCAGCCATCGCATCGATATCCAGCTTTTCGGCCAGGTGCGACGCCACATGGGCAATGACCCGCGACAGCTCCGGCGCCATCGGCTGCTCCGACACATCGGTGCCGAACACATCGGCAAACAGCACCATCACCGCCTCATAGGCGAGCGCCGAGGCACGCGGCGCGCTGTCGCCGGCTTCGCCCTCCAGACGCAGGCAAAGATCGGCAAGCCGGTCGATGCTCTGCGGTTTCGGACGGAACACCGGCCCGACTGCCGTTGAAATCAGCGCATGGATGCGAATGGCCTCGGCGCCGCTCATCGAGATCCAGAAGAATTCCCAGCCTTGGCCCTGATCAAGCCAGTAGCGATGCCGATGCGGCACGGTCAGGATCATTGCCTCGCCCGTCGACACCGAAAGCCGGCGCCCCTCGTAAGCGAGATTGCCCTGCCCCGCGAGCGTGAACTGGAAGATGGTGAAGGGCGTCTGGCCGCGCTTCAGCCCATCCCAGTCATAGCCGGGCCCTTCGCGACGCTCATAGCCGGCGCTGGTCGGCATGACATGCAGAGGATGGCGCGCACGCGGCAGCGATACGCTGCGCATCATCGGCCCACGCGCGATCAGATCAGACAGCATGATATTACCCTCGATAGCACAGACACCCTCTTATTCCCGAAATATCAGCAAATTATAAGTGGATTTTCTACACGCGCAGATATCAGGGAGTGAGCACGAAATGGCAAGCAATCCGAAAATCGCCTTCATCGGCGCCGGATCGACGGTGTTCATGAAGAACATCGTCAGCGACATCCTGCAACGGCCGGCGCTCTCGGGCGCGACGATCGCGCTGATGGACATCAATCCCGAACGGCTGGCGGAAAGCGCCGTCGTCGCCGGCAGGATCGTTGCGACGCTCGGCGTGCCGGCGACGGTCGAAACCCATGCCAGCCAACGCCGCGCGCTTGACGCGGCGGACTTCGTCATCGTCGCCTTCCAGATCGGCGGCTATGAGCCCTGCACCGTCATCGATTTCGAGTTGCCGAAGAAGTATGGTCTGCGCCAGACCATCGCCGACACCCTCGGCATCGGCGGCATCATGCGCGGCCTACGCACGGTGCCGCATCTGTGGTCGATCTGCGAGGACATGCTGGACGTCTGCCCGAACGCCATCCTGCTGCAATATGTCAACCCGATGGCGATCAATACCTGGGCGATCGCCGAAAAATACCCTGCCATCCGGCAGGTCGGCCTGTGCCATTCCGTACAGGGCACCGCCTGGGAACTGGCGCGCGATCTCGACATCCCGGTTTCGGAAATCCGCTATCGCGCCGCCGGCATCAATCACATGGCCTTCTACCTCAATTTCGAGCACCGACAGCCGGATGGATCCTATCGGAACCTCTACCCGGACCTGCTGGCCGGCTATCGCGAGGGTCGTTTCCCCAAGCCCAGCCACTGGAACCCGCGCTGCCCTAACAAGGTGCGCTACGAGATGCTGACCCGGCTCGGCTATTTCGTCACCGAGAGTTCCGAGCATTTCGCCGAATATACGCCGTGGTTCATCAAGGACGGCCGCGAGGACCTGATCGAGAAGTTCGGCATTCCGCTTGACGAATACCCGAAGCGCTGTGTTGAGCAGATCGCCCGCTGGAAGACAGAAGCCGAAGCACTGAAGAATGCCGACACGATCGAGATTCGCGAAAGCCACGAATATGCCTCCGAAATCGTCAATTCCGTCTGGGCCGGCCAACCTTCGGTCATCTACGGCAATGTTAGGAACAACGGCTGCATCAGCTCGCTGCCGGCAAACTGCGCTGCCGAGGTGCCTTGTCTTGTCGATGCCAACGGCATACAGCCGACGTTCATCGGCGAGCTGCCCACCCAACTGACCGCGCTGATCCGCACCAACATCAACGTGCAGGAACTGACGGTGAAGGCGCTGACGACCGAGGACCGCGAACACATCTATCACGCCGCAATGATGGATCCGCACACGGCCGCCGAACTCGATCTCGACCAAATCCGGACGCTCACCGACGAACTCTTGAAAGCGCATGGCGAGTGGCTGCCGGAATGGGCGCGGGGATAACGGCACCTTCGAATAAAAAGAGCCCGAAGCTTTCGCTCCGGGCCAAGACGACACGGCCTCTCATGTGACCGCGACGGGATGGCTGCGGCGCCGGATGATGACGCCGCAAATTCTGGCTTAGCCGTGATAGGCGGCTTCGCCGTGAGCGGAGAGGTCGAGGCCTTCGCGCTCGGACTCGACGGTCACACGCAGGCCGACGATCAGGTCGACGAGCTTGTAGAGGATCGCCGAGGCCACCACCGTCCAGGCGATGGTGATGGCGACGGCCTGCACCTGAACCATGAACTGGCCGCCCATCGTCTGTTCGCCGACATAGCCGATGCCGCCGAGCGAGGACGAGGCGAGGATGCCGGTCGCCAGCGCGCCGAACAGGCCGCCGATGCCATGGACGCCGAACACGTCGGCGGTGTCATCGTAGCCGAACTTGTTCTTCACCACGGAGACGAAGAAATAGCACAACGGCGACACCAGAATGCCGAGAACGATGGCACCCATCGGGCCGACGATGCCGGCAGCCGGGGTGACTGCGACCAGGCCGGCGATCATGCCGGAAGCTGCGCCGAGCATCGACGCCTTGCCGCGGGTGACGGCTTCTACAGCCGACCAGGAAAGGATTGCGGCGGCAGTGGCGATGAAGGTGTTGACGGCGGCCAGCATCGCGCCGCCCGAAGCCTCGAGGTTGGAGCCGCAGTTGAAGCCGAACCAGCCGACCCAGAGCATGGCGGCGCCGACATAGGTGAGCGTCATCGAGTGCGGCGCCATCATATCCTTGCCGAAGCCGGTGCGCTTGCCGACCATGATCGCACCGACAAGACCAGCGAAGCCAGCATTGATGTGCACGACGGTGCCGCCAGCAAAATCAAGCGCGCCGAGGCCGAAGAGATAGCCCTTGGAATCCCAGACCATGTGGGCGATCGGGAAATAGACGACCGTGACCCAGAGCAGGCAGAAAACCACGGCGGCGGAAAACTTGATGCGCTCGGCAAACGCGCCGAGGATCAGCGCCGGGGTGATGGCCGCAAACGTCATCTGGAACAGCATGAAGATGTATTCGGGAATGACCGCCTTGGAGAAGGTCGCCGACACCGTTGTCATGTCGACGGTATTGAGGAACATCTTGGCGGTACCGCCCCAGATGGCGCTTTCGCCGCCACCAAAGGCAAAGGAATAGCCGTAGAGGACCCAGACGATCATGATCGCGGCAGCCACGACGGTGCACTGCATCAGCACCGACAGCATGTTCTTGGCGCGCACGAGGCCACCATAGAACAGGCCGAGGCCGGGAACGGCCATGAACAGCACGAGGATCGTGCACAGGAACATGAAGGCGGTGTCGCCCTTGTCCGGCACGACCGGGGCTGCCGCTTCTGCGGCGGCGGGTGCAGCGGCTTCCTGGGCAAACGCGATGGCCGGGGCCAGCGCAACGCCGAGCGTGAGCCACGCGCGGCCGACAGATGATGTGAGCTTAGAGAAAGACATCAGGTAAAACTCCCCTGCAAGTTCCGGCTGTCAGAGCGCTTCGGAATCGGTTTCGCCGGTGCGGATACGCACGGCATGGTCAATCGAGTAGACAAAGATCTTGCCATCGCCGATCTGGCCGGTTTTGGCGGCACCCGCGATAGCCTCGACCGCCTGGTCGACAGCGTCGCCCGGCACGGCGAGCTCGATCTTGAGCTTTGGCAGGAAGCTGACGGCATATTCCGTGCCGCGATAGATTTCGGTATGTCCCTTCTGCCGTCCGTAACCCTTGACCTCGGTCACGGTCAGGCCCTGGATGCCGACAGCGGTAAGCGCCTCGCGCACTTCGTCCAGTTTGAACGGCTTGATTATGGCCATCACTATTTTCATCTGGTTTCCCATCCTTTGACGAACATTTGCGGCAGCGGGCCGCCTCTCCGTTATCGCGGGCCAACCTTGCGCGCCTTCCCGTGACTGCAGATAGGAATACAAACGCCGTGCCAGTTTCGTTGACCGAAACTAACCGATTGAAAAGTAATATGATTATTCGGTAGCAATGAAAAACGGACGCCGCCCGCGTCCGCAATTGCTTAAATTTTGCTCAATGAAAAACAGATGCGCAATTATTAATCATTTGCCCGATTACGAATCAGCCCCTCCTGGGCCATCGAGGCAATGATGCGTCCAGAACGGCTGAAGATGGTGCCGCGGCTCAGTCCGCGCGCGCCGCCGCCGAACGGGCTATCCTGCGTGTAGAGGAACCAGTCGTCGACCGTCTCGGCACTATGAAACCACATGGAATGGTCCAGGCTCGCCACCTGCAGCGAGCGATCGAAGACGGAACGGCCATGCGGAAAGAGCGAGGTATCCAGCAAGGTCATGTCGGAAAGGTAGGCCAGGAACGCCGATTGCAAGGCCCGGTCGCCCGGAAATCTACCGTTCGGCCGCACCCATACATGTTGCAGGGCCGGCAGCGGCTCGTCGGAAACATAATGGGTCATCGAAACCGGGCGCATCTCGAAGGGACGCTCGCGCAGCCAGTAGCGCTTGACGTGCTCGGGTGCACCCTGGAGGAATTTCTCGGCGACGGTGGCGGGGTCATCGAGCGTTTCGGGCGCCGGCACGTCTGGCATGTTGGACTGGTGGACAAAACCCGGCTCATCGACCTGGAACGAGGCCGACAGCGTGAAGATCGGTTTGCCGTGCTGGATCGCCACGACGCGGCGCGTGGTGAAACTCGCGCCGTCGCGAATACGCTCGACTTCGTAGAGAATCGGCACTGCGGGATCGCCGGGCCGGAGGAAATAGCTGTGCAACGAGTGCACGAAGCGGTCCGCCACGACGGTGCGCTGCGCGGCGACCAGCGCCTGGGAGATGACCAGTCCGCCGAACACGCGCTGCCAGCCGACATTCGGACCTATGCCGCGAAACAGGTTCTCTTCGATCTTTTCAAGGTCGAGAATGCCGATCAGATGTTCCATGTTGCTCACGACGATATCTGGGCGCGTCATTTTGGCATTCTCCGGCAGTTTCTTCGCAGGTGCACATCCTCTATACTCCATGACAATTCATCATCAAGGGAGTTTCCAATGCTCGATATTCTGGTTGCCGGCGGCGGCTACACCGGCCTCTCGGTTGCCGTATCGATCAAGAAGGCCGCGCCGCACCTGAATATCATGGTTGTGGATGGCGCACCCGACGGCGCCTGGCAGAAAGACGGCCGGGCTTCTGCTATCGCCGCTGCCGCCTCGCGATTGCTCGATGCGCTCGGCGTCTGGAGCGAAATCCTGCCGAAGGCGCAGCCGATCAACAGCATGGTCATCACCGATTCGCGAACTGCAGACCCGGTTCGGCCCGTTTTCCTGACATTCGACGGCAATGTCGCCGACGGCGAGCCCTTCGCCCATATGGTTCCCAACCCGGCAATGGTCGGCCCATTGATCGAAATGGCGAAATCCCTCGGCGTCGAACTGCGTTACTCCACCACCGTCGACGGCTTCAGGAGCGGCCCAGGCTCCGTCAATGCGCATCTGTCCAGCGGCGAAACGCTGGCCGCGCGCCTGCTCGTCGCCTGCGATGGCGTGAAATCCAAACTGCGCGAAATCGCCGGCATCAAGACCGTGAATTTCGATTACGGCCAATCGGGCATCGTCACCACGGTCGAGCACGAACGGCCGCATGGCGGCGTCGCCGAGGAGCATTTCCTCCCCGCCGGCCCATTCGCCATTCTGCCGCTTCCGGACAACCGCTCCTCCCTGGTTTGGACCGAACGCACCCATGACGCCGACAGGCTGGTTGCATCGGACGACCTCGTCTTCGAGGAAGAGCTCGAGCGCCGTTTCGGCCACAAGCTCGGCACGCTGAAAGTGGTCTCCGGCCGGCGGGCGTTTCCGCTTGGGCTGACGCTGGCACGCGCCTTCGTCGCCGAACGTTTCGCGCTTGCAGGCGATGCGGCCCACGGCATTCACCCGATATCTGGCCAAGGCCTCAATCTCGGTTTCAAGGATGTGGCCGCGCTCGCCGAGACAATCGTGGATGCCGATCGGCTTGGCCTCGACATTGGTTCGCTTGCCGTGCTGGAACGCTACCAGTCCTGGCGCCGCTTCGACACATTCCGCATGGGTGTGACCACCGACGTGCTGAACCGTCTGTTCTCCAACGACATCACCCCGATACGGGTCGCCCGTGATTTCGGACTCGGGCTTGTCGAACGGATGCCGACGCTAAAGAGCTTCTTCATCCGGCAAGCCGCCGGCGTCAGCAGCGAGGGCAACCCGAAGCTGTTGCAGGGCGTACTTCCCTGACCGGCCGGGAAAATAGTTAACGTCCTTGTCTTGAAAGTTTTATGGATTGGTGACTATCTTGAGTGATCCGGGTGCGTCGCATTCGGGCGCTTGTTCTGTTCAAGATAGAAAGGAATGACACTGTCAACAGTACACGCAAAAGGAGGGGCACCATTCGCCTACTCCAAGAGCATGGAACGCGGTAACGATACCGCCGCCAGCGCTCTCAAGCTGGTCCTCGAAAGCCTTGAGGACTCGAAAGCAGAAAACATAACCTCAATCAACATCACCGGCAAATCCGCGCTCGGCGACTTCATGGTCGTTGTGTCCGGTCGCTCGAACAGGCACGTGGCCGCAATCGCCGACCACCTGCTCGACGACATCAAGGCCGGCGGCATGGGTTCTGCGCGCGTCGAAGGTCTGGAGACCGGCGACTGGGTGCTGATCGATGCCGGTGACATCATCGTCCACATCTTCCGTCCGGAAATCCGCGAGTTCTATAACATCGAGAAGATGTGGGCCGCGCCGGATCTCGAAGAGGGAACGGTGCACTAGCATGCCGACGCTCGCCGCTTAAAACGGCAGCGGGTATTGATCGCCAGAAACGCTGCGGAAGGTGCGCCTTCCGCAAGATGTAAATTCGGTCCGGAATTGGAGTGCCAACATGCGGATTTCCCTATTCGCGGTGGGCAGGTTGAAGAACGGGCCCGAAAAAGAGTTGGCCGAGCGGTATTTCGACCGCTTCGCCAAGGCTGGGCCTGCTGTCGGCCTGGAACTTGCCAGGATCAACGAAATCAATGAGAGCCGTGCCGGTAACGCCGAAACGCGTAAGCGGGAAGAGGCTACCCATCTCGAGAAGATGCTGGCCGACGGCGCGCTGCTGGTGCTGCTCGACGAGCGGGGCAAGGCGCTCGACAGCCCCGGCTTTGCCGACCTTGTCGGCACTATCCGCGACCAGGGAAAGCGCGAACTCGTCGTCGCGATCGGTGGCCCTGATGGGCTTGACCCGGCGCTGGCGGCCCGCGCCGACCACATGCTGTGCTTCGGCAAGATGACCTGGCCCCACCAGATGGTGCGGGTGATGATTGCCGAACAGCTCTACCGGGCCGTGACCATCCTTTCCGGCCATCCCTACCACCGGGTTTGACACAATCAAATCGTTTGGCCCCCGGCGCAAATCAGCATAACATTCGCCGGATTTTTCAGGCTGGATACGGCATTCTCTGGTGCGCATGAATTTTTTCGAACGACAGATCAGGACGGGCGGCGCATTTGCGCTGGCGCTGATGCTGTCGGCGCCACCCTTGGGCGCAATGGCGCAGGAAGCCACCCCGATTCCGCCAACGACGGTCAATGCCGAAGGCGTCCTGACCATCCGTCGCAACGCCACGGAAAGCGAACTCCGGGAACTGGCAAAATCACTTGCCGAAGCCAAGGAGCGCAGCGAGGCGCTTGCCGTTAGTCTGGCCGGCATCGAGAAGACGACAGCGGGGATCCGTACGGCGCTCGTCGATTCAGCGGCAAAACGCAAGGGCCTGGAACGGCAGGTGCTCGCTGACGAGCGCCGGCTGAAGGAACTCGAGGAAAGCCAGAGCAAGGTCAAGGCGTCGTTGCATTCGCGGCGAGGCCTGCTTTCCGAAGTGCTTGCCGCACTCCAGCGCATGGGGCGCAATCCACCGCCCGCACTGTTGGTGACGCCCGACGACGCATTGTCTTCGGTGCGCAGTGCCATCCTGCTTGGGGCCGTGGTGCCCGGCATTCGCGGCGAAACCGAAAAGCTCGCCGCCGACCTCTTGTCGCTTGGCAAGTTACGCACCGAGATCGCAGCGCAAAAGGAAAGCTACGTCAAGACGATGGCTTCCGCGCTCGAAGAAGAGAAGCGCATGGCGGCGCTGATCGCCGAAAACGACAAGCTATCCACCAGCAATCGTACAGAGCTGGCCAAGGAACGTAAGCGCGCCGAGCAACTGGCCGCGCGCGCCACCAGCCTCGAAGGCCTGATATCGTCGCTCGAGCGTGACATCGCGTCGGCCCGCGAGGCAGCGGCGCTGGCCAAAGCCGAGGACCTCAGGCGCCAGAACCTTTCGGCGGCGGAAATCGAGAAGGCCAAGCGCGAGGCCGCCACCGGGTTGCCCGACAAAAACCGCATTGCTCCAGCATATGCGTTTTCGACGCTGACGGCGAAGCTGGACCTGCCGGTGGCAGGTGACGTGCTTCGCTCTTTCGGCGACGAGGACGGCACTGGACATGCCGCACAGGGCTTGACGGTTGCCGCGGGGCCGGGTCTTGTGGTGACAGCGCCGGCTGATGGCTGGGTGATGTTTGCAGGGCCTTTCCGCAGCTATGGCCAGATGGTCATCATGAATGCGGGAGAGAACTATCACATCGTTCTTTCCGGCATGGACATGGTGACGGCACGCCAGGGGCAGTTCGTCGTCGCCGGCGAGCCGATCGGCCAGATGGGCGCAAAGAGAATCGCAAGCGCGGCCGGTCTTAATCTGGTAACGGACCGTCCGACATTGTACATAGAATTCCGAAAGGACGGAAAACCGGTCGATTCGCGACCCTGGTGGTCCGCCAAAGACCTGGGAAAGGCCCGAAATGATACGTAAAACTTCTTTGGTGCTACTCGGTGCGTTGATGGGTTCGACGGCGATGATGGCGGTCTATTCCGTCGTTGCGCCTGCCGAAGCTGCCGGGTCATCGACCTACCGTGAACTTAGCATTTTCGGCGAAGTCTTCGAACGCGTGCGGGCGCAATACGTCACCCCGCCGAACGAGGAAAAGCTCGTGGAATCCGCCATCAACGGCATGTTGACGTCGCTGGATCCGCATTCGAGCTACATGAACGCCAAGGACGCCGACGATATGCGTACCCAGACGCGCGGCGAATTCGGCGGTCTCGGCATAGAAGTGACGATGGAGAACGACCTGGTCAAGGTCATCACACCGATCGACGATACCCCTGCTTCGAAAGCCGGCGTGCTGGCGGGCGACCTGATCTCCAAGATCGATGGCGCCGACGTCCGTGGCCTGAAGCTGGAAGACGCGGTTGACAAGATGCGCGGCGAGGTCGGCACGCCGATCAAGCTGACGATCCTGCGCAAGGGCGCAGACAAGCCGATCGACATCACCATCAAGCGTGACATCATCGCGGTTCAGGCTGTCAAGGTGCGTGTCGAAGGCGACGTTGGCTACCTCCGCGTCATTTCCTTCACTGAGAAGACTTATGACGACCTGAAGAAGGCAATCGAAAAGATCCAGGCGCAGGTGCCGAACGACAAGCTCAAGGGCTATGTCCTCGATCTTCGCCTCAATCCGGGCGGCCTGCTCGATCAGGCGATCAACGTCTCCGACGCTTTCCTCAACAAGGGCGAGATCGTTTCGACGCGCGGCCGTGTCGAAAGCGAAACCCGTCGATTCTCGGCCACCGACGGCGAACTAGTCAACGGCAAGCCGGTGATCGTGCTCGTCAATGGCGGCTCGGCATCGGCCTCGGAAATCGTTGCCGGTGCGCTGCAGGATCTCAAGCGCGCCACCATTCTCGGTACGCGCTCGTTCGGCAAGGGGTCGGTCCAGACGATCATCCCGCTCGGCGACAATGGCGCATTGCGGCTGACGACGGCGCTCTACTACACGCCATCAGGCAAATCGATCCAGGGCATCGGTATCTCCCCCGACATCAAGGTCGAGGAACCGATCCCGGCCGAACTGCAGGGCAAGATCGAGAAAGCCGCTGAATCGTCGCTGACCGGCCATATCAAGGGCCAGAACGAGACCGACGAAGGCTCCGGCTCGCAGGCCTATGTGCCGCCGGATCCGAAGAACGACGTGCAGCTGAATTACGCACTCGATCTTCTGCGCGGCAAGAAGACCGATGCGGCCTTCCCGCCGGACCAGACCAAGGCGGTCGCCGCCGAACAGGCCAAGTAACAACCGTGCGGCGGGATCCAACGATCCCGCCGCTCCACATTTCCCAGCAAGGGCAGGCGGTCACCCTTTGAGTTCCGGCATTCACACCCCCCTGGGCAAAGACAGAAAACCTTCTTCCGCAAGGCCGCGCTTCCTCACCGCTGGCCGGCTCTTGGTTGCCACCGGCATCATCGTTGTGCTTGGAGGGTCCATTTACCCGCTGATAGCGCCAGAAAAGCTGGCGAAGCCCGAAGCCCTCGTCGCCGATGCGGTCAATGCCGGCGTGCAGGAAGATCAGAATTCACCAGAGACGGCGGGTTCCGAGACTGATCCCAAGCAATTCGACAAGCTCAAGCGCTCCAGGCCGCTCGATGGCGCCAATGTCGACAGGCAGGTTCTCGAAGATGGAACGGTCGTCACCAAGATCACGCCGAAAAGCCGCGACAAGAGTGGCCCGATCGTTATCGATGCAAAGGCCAATGCCGCGCAGGACCCGCGCAACTCGACCTTCCCTGACGAGGCGCTTGTACAAGAAACCCCTAACGGCAAACTGCCTGTTGTCGCCGCCGATGGCACCCGTCCGGTCGAGCGCTACGCCCGGCCGTGGTCCGGCGCGCGGGGCACCCGCATTGCCATCGTCGTGGGCGGCCTCGGCCTAAGCCAGACCGGCACGCTGCGGGCGCTGAAAATGCTGCCGGAAGAAGTCACTGTCGCGTTCGCTTCGAATGGCAATTCGTTGGCCCGCTGGATGCCGGAAGCCCGGCGCGGCGGCCATGAGGTGCTGCTGCAGGTTCCGCTCGAGCCGTTCGACTACCCCGACAACGATCCCGGCCCGCTGACGCTGCTGCACAGCAATTCCGAAGCGAAGAACCTGTCGCTACTGCATAAGTCGATGGCCAAGACGACCAATTATACCGGCGTGATGAACTATCTTGGCGGCCGCCTGCTCGCCGATCCGTCAGCGTTGGAGCCAGTCATGCGCGACATCGGCGAACGCGGCCTTCTGTTTCTGGACGACGGTTCGTCGGCGCAGTCGCAATCCGGCACTTATGCGAAAGCATTTGCGATGCCGCACGCCTTTGCCGACATCGTACTGGACAACGAGGTTAATCGCTCAGCGATTCTGAAAAAGCTCGACGAACTGGAGCGGGTCGCACTCCGCAAGGGCAGCGCGGTCGGCGTGGCCTCCGCGTTTGACGAAAGCGTCGATGCGGTGACGGAATGGGCGCGTCAGGCGGGCGGCCGCGGCATCGAAATCGTCGGTGTGTCGGCATTGGCCGAAGTTCCGAACTGAGTTTGAATTCCACCCGCATCCTAGCCCTCTCCCCGCAAGCGGAGAGACTAGAGGCGACGGCGGCACCACAATTCCCTTCTACCGGTTTTAACGGGGAGAAGGTGGCGGCAGCCGGGTGAGGGACACACCACATTGATGGAGATCATTATGACCAAGAAAATCAAAGCCGAAGACCTCCCCTACCGTCCCTGCGTCGGCATTATGGTGCTCAACCGCGATGGCTTGGTCTGGGCTGGCAAGAGGACGCCGATCGGAAACTCGGAATATGACGGTTCGCCACAGCTCTGGCAGATGCCGCAAGGTGGCATCGACAAGGGGGAAGATCCCGAAGCAGCGTCTCTGCGCGAACTCTATGAGGAAACCGGCATGCGAACAGTCAAGCTGGTCGGCCGCGCGAAGGGCTGGATCAACTACGACCTGCCGGAAGATCTGATCGGCATCGGCCTCAAGGGCAAATATCGCGGCCAGACGCAGGCCTGGTTCGCCTATCGCTTCGAGGGGGATGATAGCGAAATCCAGATCGCCCCGCCGCCCGGCGGCCACGACCAGGAATTCGACGAATGGGCCTGGAGGCGCATGGAGGATCTTCCGGGGCTGATCGTCCCCTTCAAGCGCGCGGTCTACGACCAGGTTGTCGCCGAATTCGCCTATCTCTCAGGTGTGAAGGCTTGAACGCAACCGTAACAAATAAGCCCGCCGACATCCGTCAGGCGGGCTTATTTGTTTTGGGAGTGCCGATGCGCTTACTCGGCTTCGTTTGCCGGCTCGGCGTTCAACTGGCCATACTTTTCTTCGCCAAGCTTGGCGAGCAGATCGAGTTGCGTTTCCAGGAAGTCGATATGACCCTCCTCGTCCGCCAGCAATTCCTCGAACAGCTTCATTGAAACATAGTCGCCGGCTGCATGACAGATATCACGCGACTGCTTGTAGGCGGTACGGGCATCATACTCGCCGGCGAGATCGGCTTCCAGCACTTCCTTGATGTTCTGACCGATCCGGAGGGGAGCCAACGTCTGCAGATTGGGATGACCTTCGAGGAAAATGATGCGGGCAACCAGACGGTCCGCGTGGTGCATTTCTTCGATGGATTCGGCCCGCTCCTTCTTGGCCAGCTTCTGGTAGCCCCAGTCCTCCAGCAGCCGGTAATGGACCCAATACTGGTTGACGGCACCGAGTTCCAAGAACAGCGCCTGATTCAGCCGTTCGATGACTTTCGCATCACCCTTCATGGCAGATAACTCCCTTTTGGCTTGAATGAAGACATAAAAACAGGATCGCACGGGAAAGTCGAGCGCGAATTAGAATGATTCAAATAGGGTACTGGAGCGACGATGTTGGGTGCGCCGCAACGCTTCCAGTCGCTGGGAAAATCAGGCGGCGCGGACGGCGGTCCGCTGGCGGCGCTCGATGATCGCGGTCTTCTGCTCGATATGGAACACCTTAAGGCGCTCCATGAAATCGATGACTTCGACGCTTTCAGCGTCGCGGGCCGCATGATATTCTTGGGTTGTCTTGACGATGATGTCGACGACATTCGGAAAGCAGCCGCAGCAACGGCCACGCTTCTGCATGGCATGATAGACCTTGCCCGGAACGATCAGCTGCCAACAGTCTTCATCAAGAAGCGATACGATTACATCCCTGATGTCGTTGTCAGTTATGATATTGCAGCTGCATACCATCATGTCCGGCAAATCCGCATAAACTCTAACCTAATCCCTTTAATCAAAAGGGGAGTGGTTGTGTCAAGATAACTTATGCCCCAATGCCCACAATTTCGAGCCGGGCGCCACCCAGATTTGCGCGATTGAAAATCACACCTTCACCAGCAGCTCATGGAAGTCTTCCGTGCCGAAAAAGCGCTTGTAGCGCTCGACCTCGGACGGCTCCCCGGTTGCCTTGCGCGGGTTGTCGGACAGCTTCACGGCAGGCCGCCCATTGGCCTCGGTGACCTTGCAGACCACCGAGATGGCATCGAGCCCGACAAGGTCGTCCGGCGCGCAGTCGTGGAAATCGTTGGTGAGATTGGTGCCCCAGCCGAAGCTCATCCGCACCTTGCCATGAAAGTGCTTGTAGGTCTCGATGATCGTGTCGACATCCAGCCCATCAGAGAAGATCAGCAGCTTCTCCTTCGGGTCTCGACCATGCGCCTTCCACCAGGCAATGATCTTTTCGCCACCTTCGATCGGCGGGGCGCTGTCGGGCCGGAAACCCGTCCAGTCCGCCACCCATTCCGGCGCATTGCGCAGGAAGGCCGCAGTACCGAATGCATCGGGAAGCACGATCAGCAGATTGCCGCCATAGAGCTGCTTCCAGTCCTCCAGCACCGTATAGGGCGCCGCACCGAGTTCGGCGTCGTTGTTTGCCAACGCCGCTTTGACCATCGGTAGCTCATGCGCATTTGTGCCGACTGCTTCGAGGTCAGTGTCCATGGCGAGCAGCACGTTGGACGTGCCGGTAAAGGCCGGGCCGATACCTTCCTTGAGGGCTTCGACGCACCAGCGCTGCCAGAGGAAAGAATGCCGTCGACGCGTGCCGAAATCGGAAATCCTCAGGCCGGGATATTGCCTCAGCCGCTGCACCTTCTCCCACATGCGCGACTTGGCGCGCGCATAGATGACATCCAGCGTGAACTGGCCGAGCCCCTTCATCGCCGCGCGCGAGCGCAACTCGTTGATGATTGCCAGCGCCGGAATCTCCCACATGGTGGTTTCCACCCAGCGCCCTTCGAAGGTGATCTCGTACTGGCCATCGCGACGCGACAGCTCGTAGGGCGGCAGGCGGAAATTGGCGAGCCAGCTGACGAATTCCGGCTCGAAGATCTGCTTGCGGCCATAAAAGCTGTTACCCGCCAGCCAGATCATTTCCTTCTTGGTGAACCGCAGCTCGCGGCAATGGTCGAGCTGGTCGCGCAGTTCCTGTTCGTCGATATCGTCGGCAAGCCTGACGGACTTGGTACGATTGATAACCGAGAACGTGGCGTTGACTTCCGGATGCAGCTTCCAGATCATCTGCAGCATCAACAGCTTGTAGAAATCCGTATCCAGCAGGCTGCGGACAATCGGATCGAGCTTCCATGCGTGATTGTAGACGCGTCTGGCTATATCAGTCTTTGCCGCCATGCGACGTCTCCTTTGAGCCGGCTAGATCAGCTGCACGCCGGCCTGTTTCATCTTGTCGATCATCGTTGCCATCGAGCCGCCGAGATCGATTCCCCGGCAGGCATCCAGCACGACCTGCGCTTCAAACCCGGCCTTGACCGCATCCAGCGCCGAATAGGCAACACAGAAATCGGTCGCCAGCCCGCAAAGCACGATCCTGGCAATCCCCCGTTCCCGGAGATACCCGGCCAGGCCGGTCGGCGTTGCGCGGTCGTTCTCGAAGAATGCCGAATAGGAATCGATTGACGCGCGAAATCCCTTGCGGATGACGATTTCGGCCTTGGTCCAGGCAAGATCCGGGTGAAACTCGGCGCCCGAAGTGCCCTGCACGCAGTGGTCGGGCCAAAGCGTCTGTTCGCCATAGGGCAGCTGGGCCGTCTCGAACGGGTTCTTGCTCAGATGGGTCGATGCAAAGCTCGAATGGCCGGCGGGATGCCAGTCCTGGGTCAGCACCACATGCTCGAAGCGTTCAATCAGGCCATTGACCACGGGCACGATGCGATCACCCTCGGCGACCGCAAGCGCGCCGCCGGGGCAGAAATCGTTCTGGACATCGATGACGACAAGCGCTTCAGCGGTCATGGACCCACCTCAAATTTTTCCAGAGCAAAGGTCAATCACGTTTGCCGCCCGTAGACAAGCCACGAAACGATGAAAAACGCGGCGAAATCAATGCCCTTTGATCCCGTCTGCATGGCGGGCGAGCGATGACAGCGCCAGCACCACAATCAGCAGCATCGGCGTGCCGATGAAGATCGCCGAAAAGCCGGTATGCTCGGCAATGAAGCCGAACAGGGTTGGGGCAAACAAGGATCCGGAGTAACCCATGATCGTTACGACGGAAAGACCCACGCCCTTGGCCATGCCCGGCAGGTTGCCGGCGGCCGAAAACGCGATCGGCACCATGTTGGAAATGCCGACACCCGCCAGTGCAAAACCGCCGATTGCCACATAGGCATTGGGCGCAAAGCCGGCAATGAGCATGCCGACAAACGCGATCACGCCCGAAATACGCATGGTCAGCACAGCACCCAGCCGATCACGTATGCCGTCGCCGGCAAATCGCATGATGGTCATCGCGCCGTGCAGCGCACCTGCGGCAAACGCAGCCTGCGTGAGGCTGGAACTCAGATCATCGCGCAGGTAGAGCGCGCTCCAGTCGATGACGATGCCTTCCTGCACCATGCAGAACAGCGCCATGATGCCGAGCAGCCAAGGCAACGGGCTACGGAACAGGCTCGTTTTCGGTGCGGCCGCAGACTCTTCGGTTTCCACGTGCGGGCCATCATGCATGATCATCGTGAACGCCAGCGTCAGAAGCACCGCGTTGACGATGGTGATGGCAATGGCATGCGGCAACGATCCCAGTTGGTCGATCATGTAGCCGCTGGTGGATGCCCCGATCAGCGCCCCCAGGCTCCAGAATGCGTGACACGAAGACATGATTGCCCGGCGCATCGACTTTTCGACCTCGACAGCATTGGCGTTCATTGCCACGTCAAGCGCTCCGGCAAATCCGCCGAACAGGAATACTGCTGCCGCTGCCGTCCAGATATTCGGCGCCAGCGTGATCAGCAGCATCGTTGGCAGGAAGACCACTGCCGTCGCCTTTGCCACGATACTCGATCCGTATTTGGCGATGCGGCCTCCGCAAAGCGGCATGATCACCACCGACCCAACGCCGAAGAACACGACGATAAGGCTGACATAGAAGGGAGTAAGATTCAGTCGGATCAACAGCTCCGGCACTTTCAACGACCATGCGCCAATGAAGAGGCCATTGGCGAGAAACAGCAACGATACTGCGATGCGCTCCTTGGGAAAGGTGCCGGCGAGGCGCGCGGGGGACGCGACAGCGGATTGTTCGGTCATTTCTTCTCCATTTCAGGCGATTCGCCACACACGAACGCCTTCGGGCTTTCCTGTCGCGACAAGGCGTTCGAAAGCGATTTCAAATATTGGCCGGGCTGCGAACTTGCCGCTTTTGCGCACCAAACCATCGTCATTTCCCGCCAGTCTGGTAGCCGCCGGCACGGATCACGTTTGCTCCCGCCCTCGCGATTGCCTCCGCATAGTGCGGATCTGCATCCTGCTCAATCACGACGTGATCGCATTTTTCCATCGGAATAACAGCGCACGGCGCGGGCACACCGAGCTTGTCGTTGGTGACAGCCGCCATCACCGAACGGCTACGCAACGCAATGAAACGCTTGAACTCCGCCTCTTCCGGAAAAGATGCGGTGACGCCCCTGTCAACCTCAAACCCGCAACTGCCGAGTATACAGAGGTCAGGGTTGAAGTTGGCCGCATCCTGGATCGCTTTTGAGCCAAGCACGGCGCCGGATCCGCGGTCCAGCTGTCCACCGATCACCACCACAGCGATATCGGGTCGGTCCATCAACGCGGCGGCAATGAGCGGTGCATTGGTGATCACGGTGAGCTTCAGGCCGGGAGGAATGGCCTGCGCAATGGCCAGATTGGTTGTCCCTGCGTCTATAAAGAGGGTCATGCCCGCGCTGATACGGTTGACCGCGGCTTTAGCGAGCGCATCCTTGCGTTCGGGCTTGATCGACATTCGACTGAGAATGGAATTGTCATCTGTCGACTGAACTGGCAATGCGCCGCCATAGACCCGTTTCAGCAGACCGGCAGCTGCCATCTCCCTGAGATCACGGCGAATGGTATCTTCGGAGATCGCGAATTGCTGCGCAAGGTCGGCAGCGATGACTCTGCCGTCATCCGCAAGACGCTTGCGGATAAGGCTTTGCCGTTCGTGCAGGAGATACTCGGTGGCCGACATATTTGAATCCGGTGCAATCTGGCTAAAACATGCATAAACGTGCAATGATAGTCAAGAGAGCTGGAGTGTGACTTTGCATGGGCAACGCCGATTGAAGAGTGATCGCGAGGGAATAGACTTCATCTGAGAAGGGCCTCCTGCAACCGCCGGTACGATTTATCGGCCCGATTTCCGGTGCAATGCAGATACCTTGCCTTCACGATTCGAACGCTGCCGCAAGCTCGGCGCAACCTGTGATGACTATCAACTCCCTAGACATCTAGTGATTCGACATTGAGATATTGCGATGCAAGTTTCGTCAGGGAACAATTTTCACTACCGGTTTGGCGGGTTTGACGACAGGCGGCAACAGTCGGATTCCGGCAGCGACAACCCGGCAATGCCGCAAGTCGCGCACAACACCGGAAGCGATGAGTATTTCGGCGACGATTTCCTGAGCTCCCTGGAGCCGACCCCTACATCGCAGGAAAACATCCTGCTCGAAGAGGATGGAGCCTACCAGATCCGCCCCTCCTCAGCTCATAGCGCATTTGGCGCGGCCGTCGCCAAGGTGATCGTCGCCCGTTGGTGACTGTGATTTCAGACCATGCGGTCACGATCGCTAGAACAGGCGACCGTTGTTCGCCTGCCCAAAGGTGGGACAGCTCTTTCAGGCACGGAGTCTCAAAGGTGCGGCGACCACATCGGAAAAGTCGAAGCTCGTCTTCTCCTCCGGGCGGCCGAGCAGATAACCCTGCCCCTCCTGGCATCCCCAACCTGCGAGCATCGCAAGTTCACCCGGCTGCTCTATGCCCTCGGCGGTGCACCTGACGCCAAAACTGCGCGACAGGTTGATTATCGCATCGACGATTCTTCGGCTATCCTGATTGTCGGATAGAGAACTGACGAAACTGCGATCGATCTTGAGCTTGTCGAAACGGCAGGCGCGCAGATGATTGAGGCTGGAATGACCCGTGCCGAAATCGTCGAGTGCAACTGAAACACCCGCCGCCCGCAATTCTCGGATCGTATCGCTGGCGGTCTCTAGATCAGCTATCAGCGCGTTCTCGGTAATCTCCACCTCCAAACGACGCGGCGGAAAACCGGTGGCGGCCAAAAGATCGAGCAGCTTGCGACCAAGACCCTTGTCGCGCAATTGCACCGGCGACACGTTGACCGAGAGCGATATGTGCTGCGGCCAATGACGGGCGACGTCCGTCGCCTTGACGAGCATCTGCTCGCTGAGTTGCATGATCAAACCGCATTCCTCAGCGACCGGGATGAACTCGGCCGGGCTGATCGAGCCCCTTTCCCGATGGTTCCACCGAGCAAGCGCCTCATAGCCCAGCACTTTGCGGGTCGACAGATCGACGACCGGCTGGAAATGCGGAACAATGTCGCCGTTTCTGATGGCTTCGCGCAACTCGTTCTCGATCCAGTTCCGCTCCTTGACCACACGTTCGAGCGCGTCTTCGAAGAAAGCCACCTGCATCCGGCCACCGCGCTTGGCCTTGTAGAGCGCGATGTCGGCATGGCGCAGCGCCTCGGCGATCGAGTCGCTGATCATCGCGACCCCGACCGACGAACCCAGATGGAGGGCGGTGCCGTTGTAGTCGAAAGCGTCGCTGACGCCGGCGATGCAGAAGCGTGCATAGCGCAGCGCCTCGCCATCCTCTCTGAGAGGCGGCGTGATCACCGCAAACTCGTCACCGCCAAATCGAGCGACGATCCCGCCCGGAAAATGACCCTGGATCCGTTCGGCATAGTCCACCAGAACCTTGTCGCCGGCGGCGTGGCCATAGATGTCATTGACTGACTTGAAATGGTCGAGATCGATAAGGAACACGGCGCGACGCTCTGAAAGCGGCCGTTCGAAAATAACGCGCTGGCCGAACTCCTCGAAATTCCGGCGATTGGCCAGGCCGGTCAGTTGGTCGTGCAACGCCAGTTTTCGGGACTGTCTTTCGGCCTCGCGTTGCTTGTCGAGCGCATGCCTCAGGCGGCGGTTCTGAACGAAGGCAAAAGCCGAAAGCCCAAGACTGGCCACCAATCCGAACAACAGAAGCGTGCCCAACTCTGCTTTCCCAGGCACTTCGGCCTGCGGCTCCGTGCCCGGAAAGATCAGGAGGCGATGGTCCCCTAGTGATCGCATTTTCATCTGGCTCGACGGCTGACTGCTCTCACTCAGATAGCTGTAGATCGTTTCATGCAGGTCGCTGATCAGCGCCATGAAAAACACACCGGCGCAAACCGCCAGGATGGCCAGGTTCTCGACCAGATGCTGCCGCATCACTCTGCCCGACGCTTGCATGCCATCATCGCTGCTCATGGATGCCCCCGAAATCGTTTGTGCCGGGAGCACCCCTATCAAAAGCCCCTTGCCGCAATTGTTAAAATTGGAGGCAATTGCATCGCAGCGGCACACATTCCCGCCGCCATGCTTAACCGATGCTGAAATGGCCGGGCAAGAGCGCCCGGCCGTTCAGTTGCTTCAGCCGAAGACGACCAGCAGGTCCTTGGCGTCGATCTGGTCGCCGGCGCGCACCAGGACCTCGGCGACAACGCCGTCCTTTTCGGCATGCAGCGCGGTTTCCATCTTCATCGCCTCGATGGAGAGCAGCACATCGCCCGCCTTGACCTGCTGGCCCGCGGCAATCGCAACCGTCGAGATCACACCCGGCATCGGCGCGCCGACATGCGCGGCATTGCCAGCCTCGGCCTTGCGGCGCACGGCGCCACCCGAGGCACCATGTGCCCGATCCGGGACCTTGATACGGCGCGGCTGGCCGTTCAGTTCGAAGAACACCGTCACCATGCCCTTCTGGTCGGTTTCGCCGTGTGCCTGGTTGAGGATGACGAGCGTCTTGCCGCGCTCGATGTCGACGAACAACTCGCCTTCCTGCTCCAACCCATAGAAATAGGCCGGCGTCGGCAGGGTCGAGACAGGTCCGTAGGTATCGGCGGCGATGGCGAAGTCGGTGAAGACCTTCGGGTACATCAGGTAGGATGCGAACTCATTGTCGGAGACCTTGCGTTCAAGCTTGGTCTCGATGTCGCTGCGCTCCTTGGCGAGGTCGGCGTCTGCCAGCAGCGACCCCGGACGGACGGTATAGGCTTTTTCGCCCTTGAGCACTTTCTTCTGCAGCGCCTCGGGCCAGCCCGACGGCGGCTGACCGAGGTCGCCCCGCAGCATCGACACCACTGATTCCGGGAAAGAGATTTCCTTGGCCGGATTGACCACATCCTCGACGGTGAGATCCTGGCTGACCATCATCAGCGCCATGTCGCCCACCACCTTGGAGGACGGCGTGACCTTGACGATGTCGCCGAACATCTGGTTGGCATCGGCATAGGCCTGCGCGACCTTGTGCCAGCGGGTTTCCAGCCCCAGCGAGCGTGCCTGTTCCTTGAGGTTGGTGAACTGGCCGCCCGGCATTTCGTGCAGGTAGACTTCCGACGCCGGACCCTTGAGATCACTCTCGAAGGCGGCATACTGCGTGCGCACCGCTTCCCAGTAGAAGGAAATGCGGCGGATCCACTCGGGATCCAGGCCGGGGTCGCGCTCGGTGCCCGAAAGCGCCTCGACGATCGAGCCCAGGCATGGCTGCGAAGTGTTGCCGGACAATGCGTCCATGGCCGCATCGATCGCATCCACGCCCGCTTCCACGGCGGCAAGCACGGTGGCCGCAGCGATTCCCGAGGTGTCATGCGTGTGGAAATGGATCGGCAAGCCAACGGCCTGCTTGAGTTCGCGGAACAGGATCCGTGCAGCTGCCGGCTTCAGCAGGCCGGCCATGTCCTTGACGGCGATGATGTGGGCGCCCGCCCGTTCCAGGTCCTTCGCCAGATTGACGTAGTATTTCAGATCGTATTTCGGCCGGGCCGAATTGAGGATGTCGCCGGTGTAGCAGATCGCCGCTTCGCAGAGCTTGTTTTCCTCGGCCACCGCGTCCATCGACACGCGCATGTTCTCGACCCAGTTCAGGCAGTCGAACACGCGGAAGAGATCAACCCCGCCGCGCGCCGCCTGGCGGACGAAGTACTTCACCACATTGTCGGGATAGTTCTTGTAGCCGACGCCGTTGGCGCCGCGCAGCAGCATCTGCAGCAGGAAGTTCGGTGCATTCTCGCGGATATGCGACAGCCGCTCCCAGGGATCCTCAGTCAGGAAGCGCATCGACACGTCGAAGGTCGCTCCGCCCCAGCATTCCAGCGACAGCAGGTTCGGAAGCGCCTTCGAATATGTGCCGGCGATATTGGCGATATCGAAGGTGCGCATACGGGTGGCCAGCAACGACTGGTGGCCGTCGCGCATCGTGGTGTCAGTCACCAGCACCCGCTTCTGATCGACCATCCATTCGGCGAACTTCTTCGGGCCGAGATCATCAAGCAACTGCTTGGTGCCCGGATGCTGCGGCAGATCGCAGAACGGGACGACCGGCAAGGCCGCATCCTTCGGCGGACGCGCCCTACCCTTGGCCTCGGGGTGACCGTTGATCGTCACGTCGGCAAGGTACGTCAGCAGTTTCGTCGCGCGGTCCTGGCGCTTGACCTGCTGGAAGAGTTCCGGCGTCGTGTCGATGAAACGCGTGGTGTAGGAATTGTTCTGGAAGGCGGGATGCGTGATGATCGCCTCAAGGAAGGTGAGGTTGGTCGCCACGCCACGGATGCGGAATTCGCGCAGCGCGCGATGCATGCGGTGGATCGCCTCGATAGGCGTCGGCGCCCAAGCGGTAACCTTTTCGAGCAACGGATCGTAGAAGCGGGTGATGACCGCGCCGGAATAGGCGGTGCCGCCGTCGAGACGGATGCCGAAACCGGTCGCACCGCGATAGGCGGTGATGCGGCCGTAATCCGGAATGAAGTTCTGCTCCGGATCCTCGGTGGTGATGCGGCACTGCAATGCGTGGCCGTTGAGCTTGATGTCTTCCTGTCGGGGAACACCCGACTCCGCAGTGCCGATGGCAAAACCATCGAGAATGTGGATCTGCGCCTTGACGATATCGATGCCGGTCACCTGTTCGGTGACGGTATGCTCGACCTGGATGCGCGGATTGACTTCGATGAAATAGAATTTGCCGCTGTCGATATCCATCAGATATTCGACCGTGCCGGCACCGACATAGTTCGTCGCCCGGGCGATCTTCAACGAATAATCAGCAAGCTCCTGGCGCTGCGTTTGGGTGAGGTAAGGAGCCGGCGCACGCTCGACCACTTTCTGGTTTCGGCGCTGGACCGAGCAATCGCGCTCGAACAGATGCACGACATTGCCGTGCGTGTCGCCGAGCACCTGGGATTCGACGTGACGGGCACGCTCGACCAGCTTTTCCAGATAGACTTCGTCCTTGCCGAAGGCGGCTTTCGCCTCGCGCTTGGCTTCCATGACTTCGCGGGCGAGATCCTTGGGATCGCGAATCGCCCGCATGCCGCGGCCGCCACCGCCCCACGAGGCCTTGAGCATAATGGGATAGCCGATTTCCTCAGCCATTTTGGCGACTGCCCCCATATCGTCGGGCAGCGGATCGGTCGCGGGAACGACGGGCACGCCGATCGAGATCGCCAGATTGCGCGCCGCCACCTTGTTGCCGAGCTGAACCATCGTTTCCGGCCGCGGGCCGATGAAGGTAATGCCGTTGTCGGCGCAGGCCTGGGCAAATTCCGGGCTTTCCGACAGCAGGCCGTAGCCGGGATGAATGGCATCCGCGCCCGAGAGCTTGGCGACGCGGATCACTTCCTCGATGGAAAGATAGCTTTCAATCGGACCAAGATCGCGCTCGAGATGCGGGCCACGCCCCACCTGATAGGATTCGTCTGCCTTGAAACGATGCAATGCCAGTTTGTCTTCTTCCGCCCATATGGCGACCGTTTCGAGCCCCAGTTCGTTGGCGGCGCGAAAGATGCGGATGGCTATTTCTGAACGGTTGGCTACCAGTATTTTCTTGATCGGCAAGGCCGGGCTCCCAAGGCTAGAGGCAGGGTCGAATGCGCTACATCTGATCCCACGGGAAGCATCAATTCAGGTCAAAACCCGACAACCGGAGCGGAGAATCCGGCAAAAAATTGTGCAGAACAGCAGGGCTTATTGCAAGCGCGAAGAAATCCTAGCGCGTTGCAATGAGAAGTGCAATTTCGAAAATTGTTGTGGCGGCAGGGATGTTTTACGTTATCAGGCCCTGGCGGAAAGCAAGCGCCACCGCATGGTTGCGGTTGCGAGCCTGCAGTTTTGCCTGCAGGCTGTTGACGTACCAGTCGACCGTGTTCGATGACACGTCCAGGATCTGCGCGATCTCCGGCGATGTTCTGCCTTCCGCGAGATTGTTGAGCGCCTGGATTTCTCGGTGCGTCATGGTGATCTCGGTGCCTGGGGCCACGCTGTCGGCATGCTTTTCACCCATGAACTCGAGATATTTGAGATAGGCATTGCGGAAGGCCGTTTCCAAGAGTGCAACTTCCGCCTGGGTCAACTCGATTTCCTTCGGGCCGCCGATGGTAGTGGCGCCGATCAACCCATTGCGGGTGAAAACCGGAAATATATAGCCCGAAGCCAGACCATGCCCTTTGCCATCGGCCATCATCGACTTCATCCGCCGATAATGCGGCGTGTCCTTGTAAGCCTCCACGGCCTGCGCCCATGAGAAGCTTCTATTGGCGCGCAGCAGAAACCGGATCGTCGGATCGGTAACGATATACTTCTTCTCGACGTAACGGGCGACCCATTCCGGCGGCCAATTGGCAGCGACGATCAGTTCGGCAGCGTTCTCGATCGGCTTGGGCTGGTGAAAGACGCAATAATATTTGAAACCGAAGAAATCCAGCAGGCGCTCGAGTTCGCGGGTCAAGATCTGTGGAGTCGGCACCTCGCCAATCGCCACAAGAAAATGCATAATTGTTCTGAAGCGCAACTTCGTTCCCCACCCTGGTCTGTTGCTGTTCAACGGCGACAGAACACGGCATGAAAGCCCATGAAATGTCGAAAAAGTCATTCCGTGCTGAAATCTAACGGCATTTATAGGCCTAAACCGCGCAAAATTGCGAGTATTTAACCGAAACTATCCGTCTTTTTCTTCAAAACAAGCAAATGGGTGACACTTCGGATTATTGCGGCGCCAAAAGCAATGGGCCCGCAAGGGGCCCATTGTCTCCTGGTTATAGATGCGACATGAATCAACCAGTCGATGCGCCTGCGTGCACGGATCAGCCCATCCGCTCCGATGCATAGGAGCCAGGGCTGGCCGGGAAGACGACCGTCTTGTTGCCGTTCATGAACACACGATTGTGGATGTGGGCATGGATGGCCCGCGCCAGAACCTGGCTTTCCACATCGCGGCCGATGGAAACGTAGTCCGCAGCGCTTTGGGCATGCGTGATGCGCGCAACGTCCTGCTCGATGATCGGACCTTCATCGAGATCCTCTGTAACGTAATGGGCCGTCGCACCGATCAGCTTGACCCCGCGTTCATAGGCCTGCTTGTAGGGATTGGCGCCCTTGAAGGACGGCAGGAACGAGTGATGGATATTGATGATACGTCCCGACATCTTCTTGCAAACTGCATCGGACAGAACCTGCATGTAGCGCGCAAGCACAATGAGTTCCGCACCTGAATTGGTCACAACATCCATCAGGCGCGCTTCGGCTTCGGGCTTGTTGGCCTTGGTGACATTGATGTGATGGAACGGAATATCGTGGTTGACCACCACCTTCTGGTAATCGAAGTGGTTGGAAACGACGCCGACGATATCGATCGGCAGCGCGCCAATCTTCCAGCGATAAAGCAGATCGTTGAGGCAGTGGCCAAACCGCGAGACCATCAGCAATACCTTTATGCGGTGGTCGCTGTCGTGAAACTCGCATGTCATGCCGAACTTCTGCTTCACCGGCCCGAAGCCGCTGGTGATCTCTTCGATCGTCGCGCCTTCCTGGCTGGTGAACGTCACCCGCATGAAAAACAGGCCGGTTTCCAGGTCATCAAACTGCGAGGAATCGATGATGTAGCAACCCTTGTCGGCCAGGAAGCCGGAGATTGCGGCAACGATACCGCGCGTGGAGGTGCAGGTAACGGTGAGAACGTAGCTCGTCATAGGGCGCCTTTCAGGTGCGTATCTCAGGTCGACAGATTGCGGAGGCGGGCTCGCGTCCCGCCTTTATCCCCTCCCGGCATATGGTGACAAGGGGAGAATCCTCACCAGTTCTCCCCACAAGCGGGGCCGGTGTCTCGCCGTTGTCGCCGGCCACCCGCACCATACCGCTTTTCCAATGTCGCAATTTCCTGTTTGCGACAGACCTTGGGATTCGCCCGTCAAATATCGAGCGTGTTGGCCTTCTCCCAATCGGTGAAATGCGAGCAGAACGCGTTCCACTCCTGATGCTTCAACTTGAGGAAGGCGGAGGAGAACTCGGTGCCCATCAGACGCTTGAGTTCGCTGTCTTCATCGTAGAAGCGCAGTGCATCGAGCAGGTTGAGCGGCAGCTTGGCGCCACCGTTGAACTTGTGGCCATCCTTGTACATGTCGATGTCGGAATGCGGGCCGGGATCGGCCTTGGACTGAACGCCACTCATGCCGGCGGCAATGATGATCGCCTGCAGGAGATAAGGGTTGACCGCCCCGTCAGGCAGCCTGAGTTCGAAACGGCCGGGACCTGGCACGCGCACCATGTGCGTGCGGTTGTTGCCTGTCCAGGTGACCGTGTTCGGCGCCCAGGTGGCTCCCGAGATCGTCCGCGGCGCATTGATGCGCTTGTAGGAATTGACCGTCGGATTGGTGACGGCCGCCAGCGCCGAAGCATGCTTCATGATGCCGCCGAGGAAGGTGCGGCCCTGTGCGGACAGGCCGAAGGGCATTGCCTTGTCGGCAAACGCATTCTTCTTGCCTTCCATGTCCCAGACCGAGATATGGGCATGGCAGCCATTGCCGGTCTTGCCCTGGAAGGGCTTCGGCATGAAGGTGGCGCGCAGGCCGTGCTTTTCGGCCACCGACCTGACCATGAACTTGAAAAACGAATGCTTGTCGGCAGTCGCCAGCGCATCGTCATATTCCCAGTTCATCTCGAACTGACCGTTCGCATCCTCGTGGTCGTTCTGGTAGGGGTTCCAGCCGAGCTCAAGCATGTAGTCGCAAATTTCGGCAATCACGTCGTAGCGGCGCAGCAGCGCCTGCTGGTCGTAGCATGGCTTTTCGGCCGTATCGGCGGCATCGGAAATCTCCGAGCCATCCGGCGTGGTCAGGAAGAATTCCGGCTCGACCCCGGTCTTGACGCGCAGGCCTTCCTGCGCCGCCTCACCGATCAGCCTCTTCAGCGTCACACGCGGCGATTGGTCGACCGGCTTGCCTTCCATCATGCAGTCGGCAGCGACCCATGCTGCATCCTTCTTCCAGGGAAGCTGGATGACGGAAGACGGATCGGGCTTTGCGAAAAGGTCTGGATGTGCGGGAGTGAGGTCAAGCCATGTGGCAAAGCCGGCAAAGCCCGCGCCTTCTTCCTGCATGCCCCGGATGGCAGCGGTCGGGACCAGCTTGGCGCGCTGTGCACCGAACAGATCGGTGTAGCTGATCATGAAGTATTTGACGCCGCGTTCCTTCGCCCACGCCTCGAGATCGATAGTCATTCGCACGTTCCCCTGTATTTTATTAGACGCACTAAAAACTCTGATTCCTAAAAAGCTCACCCCGGCCATGGTTGAACCGGGGTGAAAGTCGTATCCTCAGTCTGGTCAGAACCCCTTTCCAGGAATCCAGCTCGTTCCTGCGAGCGGCACCTGCGCCATGGCCGATGCCTCGATCGTCAGCGCGACGAGATCCTCCGGCTCGAGATTGTGAAGATGGTTCTTGCCGCAAGCGCGCGCGATCGTTTGCGCTTCGAGCGTCATGACCTTGAGGTAGTTGGCCAGGCGGCGGCCCGCCGCCACCGGATCGACGCGCTTCATCAGCTCAGGATCCTGGGTGGTGATACCAGCCGGATCCTTGCCTTCGTGCCAGTCGTCATAGGCGCCGGCCGTCGAGCCGAGCTTCTGGTATTCCTCCTCCCACTTCGGATCGTTGTCACCGATGGCAACAAGAGCCGCCGTACCAATCGCCACGGCGTCAGCACCCAGTGCCAGAGCCTTTGCAACATCGGCACCGGAGCGGATGCCGCCCGAGACGATCAACTGCACCTTGCGGTGCATGCCGAGATCCTGAAGCGCCTGTACGGCGGGGCGGATGCAGGCAAGGATTGGCATGCCGACATTCTCGATGAACACGTCCTGGGTCGCGGCCGTGCCACCCTGCATGCCATCGAGCACGACAACGTCGGCACCAGCCTTCACAGCAAGCGCAGTGTCGTAATAGGGACGTGCACCACCGACCTTCACATAGATCGGCTTTTCCCAATCGGTGATTTCACGCAGTTCGAGGATCTTGATCTCGAGATCGTCAGGGCCGGTCCAGTCGGGATGACGGCAGGCCGAACGCTGGTCGATGCCCTTTGGCAGGTTGCGCATGTTGGCGACGCGGTCCGAGATCTTCTGGCCAAGCAGCATGCCGCCGCCGCCGGGCTTGGCACCCTGGCCGACCACTACTTCGATGGCGTCGGCGCGACGAAGATCCTTCGGATTCATGCCGTAGCGCGATGGCAGGTACTGATAGACCAGCGTCTGCGAATGGCCGCGCTCTTCATCGGTCATGCCGCCGTCGCCGGTGGTCGTCGAGGTACCGGCGATCGTGGCACCACGGCCCAGCGCTTCCTTGGCGGGACCCGAAAGCGCGCCGAAGCTCATGCCGGCAATAGTGATCGGCGTCTTCAATATGATCGGCTTCTTGGCGAAACGCGAGCCGAGCACCACGGACGTGTCACATTTTTCGCGATAGCCTTCGAGCGGATAACGCGAGATCGACGCGCCAAGAAACAGCAGGTCGTCGAAATGCGGCACCTTGCGCTTGGTGCCGGCACCACGGATGTCATAGATGCCGGTGGCCGCCGCCCGCCGAATTTCGGCAAGCGTATAGTCGTCGAATGTCGCCGACTTGCGGGGCGGGGTATAGGGGTTGTGATAGCTCATAGTCTCTCCCAGCCTCAGTATGCGTCGGCGTTGTCGATGTTGAAATTATAAAGTTTGCGGGCAGAGCCATAGCGCTTGAATTCTTTAGGGCTGGCGTCCATGCCGGTCTTTGCGAGAATGTCGGCGAGAAACTCGATATGTTCGGGCCGCATTTCCTTCTCGATGCAGTCGGCACCGAGACTCTTGACGCTGCCGCGCACGAACAGCCGCGCTTCATAGAGCGAATCGCCCAGCGCCTCGCCGGCGTCACCCAGCACGACGAGATTGCCGGACTGGCCCATGAATGCCGACATGTGGCCGATATTGCCGCCGACGACGATGTTGATGCCTTTCATCGAGATACCGCAACGGGAAGCCGCATTGCCACGGATGACAAGCAGACCGCCACGACCGGTCGCGCCAGCATACTGGCTGGCATCACCTTCGATGACGACGGCGCCGGACATCATGTTCTCGGCAACGCCAGGGCCGGCGGAACCGTGAACCGTAATCGTGCCGCCGTCGTTCATGCCGGCGCAATAGTAACCGACACTGCCGCGCACATCGACGGTGACCGGTGTATCAACGCCGACCGCGACGGCATGGCTGCCGCGCGGATTGACGACTTCGAATGCGGTTTCGTTGGAGCCTTGGGGGATGTTGTGAAGCTTGGAATTCAATTCGCGAAGCGGGGTCTCAAGTAGATCGATGACCGGCATGTTCAAACCTTGATTTGGTGGCCCTAAAAGTGATCAGTGTTCCCAGAAGTAAACCGTCGATGGCTCCGGCTCCCAGACCCGCGCCTGGGCGATGCCCGGCAGGTTGACGAGCGCGCGGTATTCGGAACCGAAAGCAACGTAGCGGTCGGTTTCGGCCATGACAGCCGGCTTGCAGGCGATCGGATCGCGCAGGACGCCAAAGCCGTTGTGGGTGCCGACTACGAAGGTGAAGAAACCGTCGAGATCGTCGAGCGCCGATGTCAGCGCCTGCCCGAGATCCTTGCCCTTGGCCATTTCGGCCGAGAGATAGGCAGCTGCGACCTCAGTGTCGTTTTCCGTCTCGAAAGTCATGCCGAGCCGCTTGAGTTCGCGGCGGATATTGTTGTGGTTGGACAGCGAGCCGTTGTGCACCAGGCACTGATCCGGGCCCGTCGAAAACGGATGCGCGCCCAGCGTCGTCACAGCCGATTCGGTTGCCATGCGGGTGTGGCCGATGCCGTGAGTGCCGGACATCTTGCGAATGTCGAAACGCGAAACCACGTCCTTCGGCAGGCCGGTTTCCTTGTAGATCTCGATCGTCTCGCCGGCGCCCATCACCCGAATGCCGGGGACCGCAGCACGCAGGGCCGCACGGGCGGCATCAAGCTTGGATCGCTCGACCGCCACGACAGCATGCGTGTCCTTGGCATGCAGCGACACGACCTCGATGCCGGCATCGCTCAGCGCCCGCTTGACGAGCGGGAAATCGCGCGCCGGTTCTGGCGACTGCACCGTCAATTTGACGAGGCCATTGGAGCCGCCGCCGTAGATGGCAATCCCTGCACTATCCGGCCCGCGGTCGGTCAATGTGACCAGCATATCCGAGAGCAGCGCACCCAGTTCGCCTTCCAGCGATTTGTCCTTGAGAAAAAGCCCAGCAATTCCGCACATGGTTTAATTTACTCCAGTTCAGTTGAGCGAGAAATATCACTCACATGAAATTAAATCAACCGTGATGAAAATAGATTCATCGCTTTCCGCGCGATTTTTCTGGGTAGGAGATGATCGAGAGATAGCGCGCGGGGAGCTTGACGAGCACCTCCGGACCGTGCGGCGCATCGGCATCGAAAAACAGGCTGTCACCCGGCGTCATGGGGTAAAGCTTGTCGCCATGTCGGTAGTGTACTTCGCCTTCCAGCATATAGAGGAACTCGATCCCCTCGTGCTGAAAGGTCGGAAACACGTCGGAATCGGTGGTCAGCGTGATGAGGTAGGGCTCCACCAGCACGCCGGCGGAATTATTGCCAATATGGCCGAGAAGATTGTATTGGTGGCCGGCGCGCGTGCCACGCCGCTCCAGTTCCACTCCTTCGCCGGCCCTGACGAAGACTGCGTTTCGCTGCTCTTCGAAGCGATTGAAGAAAGACGTCAGCGGAACACCCAGCGCCTTGGCTAGCGACTGCAGGGTGGTCAGCGATGGCGAGGTGTTGCCATTCTCGATCTTCGACAGCATGCCGAGGGAAATGCCGGTCGCGGACGCCAGATCGGCACCTGTGATACCCAGCTTCTTGCGAAGCGTGCGAACCTCATGCCCGATCGCCATTTCCAGATTGTTTTCCTTCGCCTCACGCAATGCATGCGGGTCTTGGAACGGCAGGCTGGATTCGTCTTCTTCGATGGGATCTGCATCGAAAATCGAGGTCGTGTTTTTGGCCATGAGCACTCCTTCACTTTCCTCACGGGAAAGAAACTATCAAACTGCGAAAAATTTGGAACTGGTTATTTCACGATTTCCGAACTGATCCAGGGCTTTCGCCATACATCGCCCGCCAGGCGCGGGCAAATTGCGACGACCCGGAAAATCCGCAGGCCAACGCGATTTCGGAAATCTTCATCGGGCTTTGCCGAAGCAACGTACGGGCGCGCTCCAGCCGCATCTTGAGATACTCTTTCTGGAACCCCGATTGCATGACCGTCGCAAAAAGCCGGTCGAGATGGCGTTCGGAAATCCCGGCGAACTCTGCCATATCAGCGCGGCTCAGCGGCTTTTCGATCGCATGTTCCATCTTTTCAAGAACCGCGGCCAGAACCTTGTGATGAACCCTGTAGCGCTCGACGATCGACGATCGCTGCGGGCTGGCCGGCGCATCGACATGCGTGTGCAGATACCAGTCGCTGACGCTGCGGGCAAACTCGCTGCCTTGTCGGGACTCGATGATCGCATGCATGAGGTCGAGCGGCGCCACCCCGCCGCCGCAGGTGATACGGTCGCGATCGATGACGAAGCGAACCCGTTCCGGATGCAGGTCCGGCCAGCGCTCCATCAGGGCGGAGGCATGCTCCCAGTGGACAGTAAAACGCCGGTCGGCGAGCAGGCCGGCCGCCGCCAGGAGGAACGGTCCGCCCGAAATGCCGCCGATCGTCACCCCCCAGCGAGCCATGCGCCTGAGGCAGGAAAACAGTGCCGGATCCGGATTTTCCGCCGCAGGGTCACCACCGGCCACGACAAACAGGGCATCGAGACCATCGGGTTTGCGGGGCAACGGCTCCGCATCGACATGCGCGCCCGTCGATGCGGAGACCCGCCCGGAGTGACTTGAAAAGAAACGGACGTCATACAGCGATCGCCCCGCCAGCAGGTTGGCGGCCCGAAGCGGTTCGACGGCCGAGGCAAACGACATCAGCGCAAACCCCGGCACCAGGATGAAGCCGATGCGATAAGGCTCCGACCCCATTGGATCAGCGAAGCTTGTCGGTGGACGATGCTGCGGCGGCGACGAGCCGGGAGAAGTTTTCCCGTAGCCGTCGATCCGTGGCGACGGCGACTTCCGGATACTCCTCCAGCATTCGTCGAAACAGCACCCGGCTGATGCGGATCACTTCGCTCTGTTCGACCGCGGTGGCGGTAAAGTGCCGTTCCGCATCGGTAATCATGGCAATCTCGGTGAGCATGGAACCCGGGCCGGCTTCGCCAAGCAGCTTTTCGCCACCTGTGGCGGCGTGCATGGTCAGCTTGAGGCGGCCCTCGGTGATCACGAAAGCGGAATCTGCCGATGCGCCCTGCCGAAAAAGCACGTGCCCCTTCCCCAGACGCCGCCTTTCGGCGCCGAAGGCAAGCAGGCGCAAGTGCTCTTCCGAAAGGCCTTCGAAAATCGAAAGCTGCTGGAAGAGCGCGATGTCGTCTTTCAGGGCCATCTAGGAGAGTGTTCCGCTCGTCAGGGTATGATCTTGTAACCGCCATTCTCGGTGACGAGAATTTCGGCGTTGGAAGGATCCTTCTCGATTTTTTGGCGCAGGCGATAGACATGCGTTTCAAGCGTATGGGTGGTGACGCCGGAATTGTATCCCCATACCTCTTCCAGGAGTTCGTCGCGGGTCACAGCCTTCTGTCCCGCGCGGAAGAGGTAGCGGATAATTGCAGCCTCCTTCTCGGTGAGGCGGATCTTCTTGCCGTCGCCATCGGTCAGAAGCTTCTGCGCCGGCTTGAAGACATAGGGTCCGACATTGAACGTGGCGTCCTCGCTCTGCTCGTACTGGCGCAGTTGCGCGCGAATACGGGCAAGCAGTACCGCGAATCGAAACGGCTTGGTCACATAGTCGTTGGCGCCGGCCTCTAATCCCAGAATGGTATCGGCGTCGGTATCGTGGCCGGTGAGCATGATCACCGGGCTCTTGAAACCACCCTTGCGCAGCAGCTTCACCGCCTCGCGCCCGTCCATGTCAGGCAAGCCGACATCCATGACCAGCAGGTCGACATGGCCCGAGCGGGCGGTCTGTATGCCTTTGGTAGCCGTCGCTTCCTCGATCACGGAAAACTCCTCATAGAGGCCGAGCTGTTCAACCAGCGTTTCGCGTAGATCTTTGTCGTCGTCGACGAGAAGGATTGTCCGGGCGGTCATATCAGCAAATCTTCCGGTTTTCACGTAACTACAAGATTGGTATGCCAGAATCGTCATCAATAACAAGGGTTCGGCGGCATAAGCCCCCTCTTGGAGATAGTTTTCGCTAAAATGCAACGCAATTAGTTGTGAAAAGATGAGGACAAGTGATTTGCTGCCCCAAGCCCACATCAGAGAAATCGTTGTTCGCGCCGCCCCGGGCAATCCTCGCCGGGCGATCGTGCAGGCGGGTCACCTGACCTTTCCGGCAGCTCTGGGACGCTCCGGCCGCACCTCGACCAAGAAGGAGGGCGACGGCGCAACGCCGATCACGACGATGCGGCTGCTGCATGGATATTATCGGTCCGACCGCCTGATCGCACCGAAGACAAGCCTGGCCCTGACCGCCATCCGGCAAGACATGCTCTGGTGCGATGCGCCGGCCGATGCCAGCTATAACACGCTCGTCCGCGCGCCCTTCCAACCGAGCCATGAGAAAATGACGCGCGAGGACCATCTCTACGATATCTGCCTGGTGATGGACTGGAACATCTCGTCGCGGCAGCGCAATCGCGGGTCGGCCATCTTCTTCCACTTGGCAAAGCCAGACTACAAACCGACCGAAGGCTGCATCGCCATCCGGCTTCGCGACATGCAGCGGCTGTTGCCGTTGCTCGGACCAGACACTGTAGTGCGGGTGTTGTAGCTCAGCCGATCGTTTTCGGTGTCACGAACCGGTCGAGCGAGCCGCATTTGTCTTCGAGAGACGACCAGGCGTCAGCCTTGAATGACAATACCGCGATCGCGCCAGTGGGGAACTTCTCCCTGAGGCGCGACTGGGCGTCGCTATCGTTGTTGGTCATAAGCCGCTTGGCGAGATCTTCCATGCCGGGATTGTGCCCTACAAGCATCAGCGTGTTGACCTCGGGCGCCGTGGCGCGGACGACGGCGAGCAATGCGTGGTCCGAGGCCGCATAGAGATCGGGCGATGTCTTCGTTGGCAATTTCTCCTTGATCGCGAGCGCCGCACGCTGCCAGGTTTCTTGCGCGCGCCGCGCCGTCGACACCATCACGAGATCAGGCAGCAACTTGTGCTTGGCGAGCCAGGCTCCCATGACTGGAGCGGCCTTTCTGCCTCGATCGGCAAGCGGCCGGTCGTGATCGTCAAAGCCTTCCGGCCAGGCGGATTTGGCATGTCTGAAGAGAATGAGGCGTTTATGACGCTTGGTATTGTTCATGATGGGGAAAATCCGGAACCGCTGAAATGAGTGCAGCGCAGGATAACATTATTTTGCACCGCGCAATGTGAATTTTCCGAACCGCGCCTATATGGAGGCAGTGCGCAACACGCGCTTCTGAAACACGTTCGAGTTTCAAAACCTATTCTTCGCGCGCCGGCGCGCAATCCCAAGATACTGGAGAAGACGAATGTCCGAACAGACCTTTATCACGCTCAATGACGGCCACAAGATCCCGCAGGTCGGGCTTGGTGTCTGGCAAACTCCGAACGATACTGCCGTGACTGCTGTCAAGGCAGCGCTTGAGGCAGGCTATCGCCACATCGACACCGCCGCCATCTATGGCAACGAGGAAGGGGTGGGCGAAGGCATGCGCGCCTCCGGCGTCTTGCGTGACGATATCTTTCTGACCACCAAGATCTGGAACGACGCGCAGGGCTACGATTCAACCTTGAAGGCAGCGGAACAAAGCCTGAAGCGCCTCGGCACCGACTATGTCGACCTGCTCCTGATCCACTGGCCCTCGCCCCATCGCGGCCTTTACTCCGAGACCTGGAAAGCGCTGATCCAGCTGCGCAAGGAAGGCAAGGCAAGATCGATCGGCGTATCGAACTTCGGCGAACAACATCTGGATCGGATCATCGCTGACACTGGCGTCACCCCGGCGCTCAACCAGATCGAGTTGCATCCGGATTTCGCCCAGCACGAACTGCGCAAGGTGCATGGCCGGCTCGATATTTCGACGCAATCCTGGAGCCCGCTCGGTCAGGGGCAGCTGCTCGACAATGCTGCAATCGGCAAGATCGCCGGCAAGCACGGCCGTACGCCGGCCCAGATCATCATTCGCTGGCATATCCAGAATGGTCTGATCGTCATTCCCAAATCTGTCACGCCCTCGCGCATCGCCGAGAATTTCAAGGTCTTCGATTTCCAGCTCGATGAAGCGGATCTGGAGGCAATGAGCAAACTCGACAATCCGGACGGTCGAATCGGCCCGAACCCGATGACAGCAACGTTCTGAGCGCTGAGTTAACGAAGCGCGGTGACGATATGGGCCCGGATCCTGCCGGTGATTGGCCCTTGGCCGAAACGCGCCTGCAGCGCTTCGGCCACTTTGCCGGTGATCTCCTCCAATCGCCCGGGCGCGCGCGCCTCGATTTCGCCTCTGAGCGGATTGCCCTGGCAATATCCAGTGGCGGCATCAAGCGCAGACGCAGCAGCACTTTCACATTCGACCGTTTCGATGTGCGGCGAAGAAAAGCCTGCGGCCTTCATGTCCCGGGCGATGGCATCTATGTCATGATAGCCATGCGGCGTTCGCTCCATGAAGCGCGGCGGATCGTCGGGAAACAGCTCAGCCAACGCCTCGCTCGTGACGCTGACGAATTCATTGGCCGCAAGCCTGTCCCAGACGCTGAAGACATAGCGACCGCCGGTAGCCAGCACGCGGCGCACCTCCGAAAATCCCTTGACCTTGTCGGGAAAGAACATCACCCCGAACTGGCAAGCCACAGCATCAAATGATTGATCGTCAAACGGGAGCGCCAGCGCGTCCGCCTGCTTCCAGCCGAACCGGTCATCCGCTGTCTGCCTGGCCATCGCAATATCCAGCATCGGCTGGTTGAGATCGGTGGCGATGACCTGAACCTGCGGATCGAGCCTCGCCGCCATGGCGCGCGTCAGTACGCCGGTCCCGGCGGCGATTTCGAGCACATTGGCTGGCTCCAGTGCCGCCACGCGCGCGGCAATCTCCTGCGCATAGGGCTCGAAGATCATCGGCACCAGGTATTTTTCATAGATTGCAGGGATGTTTTCGGAAAAGATCTTGTCACTCGCGGTCATGCAGCAGCTCCGCAATTGAGTCCAGGCATCAAACCTGGACGGACTGCATGGACTTTACCACAACCCCGTGAACTGCAACAGCATCGCCCCGCCCCCACACTATCGATGGCCTGAACGCGGAAAGGCCGCCAAAACGGCGGCCTCCCATCAACAATAGGTCGGGCAGGTTACTGCCAGTCGCGGATATCGACGAAGTGACCGGCAACCGCCGCGGCTGCGGCCATGGCCGGCGACACGAGGTGTGTGCGGCCCTTGAAGCCCTGGCGGCCTTCGAAGTTGCGATTCGAGGTCGAGGCGCAGCGCTCGCCCGGCTTCAGCCGGTCGTCGTTCATGGCCAGGCACATCGAACAACCCGGCTCGCGCCATTCAAAGCCTGCTGCCTTGAAAATCCTGTCGAGGCCTTCGGCTTCCGCCTGTTCCTTGACCAGACCCGAGCCCGGCACGATCATGGCGTTGACGGTCGAAGCGACGGTCTTGCCTTCGACGACCTTGGCGACTTCGCGCAGGTCCTCGATGCGGCCGTTGGTGCAGGAGCCGATGAACACGCGATCGATGGCGATATCGGTGATCGGCGTGCCCGGCTTCAGGCCCATATAGTCGAGCGCGCGCCATTTGGACGTGCGCTTGTTTTCGTCAGCAATATCGTCCGGGTTCGGCACGACCCCCTGCACCGAGATGACGTCTTCCGGCGAAGAACCCCACGAAACGATCGGCGGCAGGTCGGCGGCGTTGAGCACCACGACGCGGTCGTAATGGGCGCCTTCGTCGGTGTGCAGCGTCTTCCAGTATTCGACGGCCTGATCGAGTGCGGCACCCTGCGGGGCGCGCGGCTTGCCCTTGATGTATTCGAAGGTCTTTTCGTCGGGCGCGATCAGGCCGGCGCGAGCGCCGCCTTCGATCGTCATGTTGCAGACGGTCATGCGGCCTTCCATGGACAGCGCCTGGATCGCTTCCCCAGCGAATTCGATGACGTGGCCGGTGCCGCCAGCGGTGCCGATTTCGCCGATGATCGCCAGGATGATGTCCTTGGCGGTGACGTGCGGCGGCAATTTGCCGTCGACGCGCACCAGCATGTTCTTGGCCTTCTTCTGGATCAGCGTCTGAGTAGCGAGCACGTGCTCGACTTCCGACGTGCCGATGCCATGCGCCAGCGCCCCGAAAGCGCCGTGTGTGGACGTGTGGCTGTCGCCGCAGACGATCGTCATGCCCGGCAGGGTGAAGCCCTGCTCTGGGCCGACGATGTGAACGATGCCCTGGCGCTTGTCATGCTCGGAATAGTATTCGACACCGAATTCGGCGGCATTGTTGGCAAGCGCCTCGACCTGAATGCGGCTTTCCTCGTTCTTGATGCCTTCATAGCGATCGAGCGTGGTCGGCACGTTGTGGTCGACGACGGCCAGGGTCTTTTGCGGCGCGCGTACCGTACGGTGGGTCATCCGCAGGCCTTCGAACGCCTGCGGACTCGTCACCTCGTGAACGAGATGGCGGTCGATATAGAGAAGACAGGTGCCGTCAGCCTGCTGATCGACGACGTGGTCGTCCCAGATCTTGTCATAGAGGGTACGGGGTGCGCTCATTGGTTTCACCATGGAAATGCGAGTGATGGTTTTGAAAGTCACGTGGTGCGGCCAACCGCCGCGAGCAAGCCCTTAGAAAAGGTGGGCGGTCGCAAGACCCGAAAGCTCGGCAAAAAACCGCGCGGGCAGGCGCTTACGGTCCTGCAGCACGAAGATATGGCTTTTTGCGCTGTTTTTGCTCATGGCGTCGCCATTAGCATTTTTTACATGAGGGGGCAATGGAGGAGTTGGCGCCTCAATTGGCGCCTTCTTTGACCGCCGGCCGGTTGACCAGCTTGGCCGCTTCGATCACCAGGGGCTGGAGGCCTTCACCACCCTTGTCGACAAGCTCGAAGAACTCGCGGCGCATGCGCGGTTCCCAGAATTTGTTGATATGATTGGCGACACCCTTGGCGCGCTCGGCTTCCGGTTGCGAGTTGAAGAAGATAGCGATCTGGTTTGCCATGCGGGCGAGTTTGTTAGGCTGCATCGGCCTTTGCTCCCATTTTGATCCGGTCTGCACCGGTAAATATTTCATAGTCCTCGCCACGCGCCAGTGCCACGAGCGTCATGCCGGCACGAGTTGCCATGTCGATGGCCAGCGCCGTCGGCGCCGATATGCCGATCAGCACAGAACTCCCGAGCTTGGCAGTCTTCTGGATCAATTCGACCGATAACCGGGAGGTCATGATCACAGCACCTGCCGAACCGGCGATATCATTGCGCGCCAAATGGCCGATCAGCTTGTCCAGCGCATTGTGCCGACCGACATCCTCTCGCACAGCGATCATGCCTTTGCCCGGAATATAGAACCCGGCCGCATGCACGGCACGCGTCTCGGCATTGAGCGGCTGATTGGCGGAGAGCGAAGCCATGGCTTCGGCGATTTCAGAGGGCAATAGCGTCACCGAAACGCTCGTGACGTCGGCCGCCGGCTTCAACGCTTCCTCGATCGATTCCACGCCGCAAAGTCCGCAGCCCACCGGGCCGGCCTTGGCGCGCCGCCGGACGCGCAACGCGCGATCAACATCGTCTTTGAGACGGATCTGCAAATCGATGCCGCCGGAGGCGGATTCGATCTCGACCGCCTCGACCTCATCCATCGATCCGACGATACCTTCCGACAGCGAAAAGCCGATAGCGAAATCCTCGAGATCGGCGGGCGTCGCCATCATCACGGCTTCCGTGGATCCACCATAGGACAGCGCGATCGCAGATTCTTCGGCGACGACGCGAAGGCCTTCGGAGAGAACGCGGTTGCGGAAGACGATTTCCGGCACGCGGCGAGAGCTGGGGATGGTCATGCCGCCTCCGACTGGAGGAAGACCCCCTCATCCGGCCCTTCGGGCCACCTTCTCCCCGCTGGGGAGAAGAGAGAATTCGTGGATTCGCCCGTGCCATGAGCAACCGCTGGCGCACGCAGAATGGCCAATCGAGGCAGGCCGTGACAATGCTCTCCCTCTTCTCCCCAGCGGGGAGAAGGTGGCCCGAAGGGCCGGATGAGGGGGTGGCGCAGCCGATGCGACAATGCTTGCTACTCCGCCGCTTCCAGCTTGCCGACGATCCGGCGCGACTGGCGGGCTTGCTCGTTGTAGTTTTCCTGCCATTCCGACGGGCCGTTGGAGGGCGCCACCTGCACCGCCGTCACCTTGAATTCCGGGCAATTGGTCGCCCAGTCGGAGAAGTCGGTGGTGATGACGTTGGCCTGTGTGTCCGGATGGTGGAAGGTCGTATAGACCACGCCCGTCGCCACCTTCTCGGTGATCTGCGCCCGAAGCGAGGTCTCGCCGGCGCGCGATTGCAGCCGGACCCAATCGCCATCGCGGATGCCGCGCTGTTCGGCATCATGCGGATGGATTTCGAGCCGGTCTTCCGGATGCCAGGCGACATTGCCGGTGCGGCGCGTCTGTGCACCGACATTGTACTGGCTCAGCACGCGACCGGTGGTCAGCAGCAGCGGGAAGCGCGGACCAGTGCGCTCGTCTGTCGCCACATATTCGGTGCGGATGAACTTGCCCTTGCCGCGCACGAAACCGTTGACATGCATGATCGGCGAACCTTCCGGCGCCTTTTCGTTGCACGGCCACTGCACCGAACCCATCTTCTCCAGATAGTCGTAGGAGACCATGGCAAAGCTCGGCGTGGTGGCGGCAATCTCATCCATGATTTCGGACGGATGGGTGTAGTTCCAGGCAAGGCCCATGGCGCGCGCCAGTTCCTGCGTCACTTCCCAGTCGGCATAGCCGTTCTTCGGGCTCATCACCTTGCGGACGCGGTTGATGCGGCGTTCGGCATTGGTGAACGTACCGTCCTTTTCGAGGAAGGTCGAACCCGGAAGGAAGACGTGGGCGTAGTTGGCGGTCTCGTTGAGGAACAGGTCTTGGACGACGACGCATTCCATTGCGGCGAGGCCGGCAGACACATGCTTGGTGTCGGGGTCGGACTGGAGGATGTCCTCACCCTGGATATAGATGCCCTTGAACGAACCGTCGACGGCAGCATCCAGCATGTTGGGAATGCGCAGGCCCGGTTCGTTGTTAAGCTCTACGCCCCAGAGCTTTTCGAAGATGGCGCGGGTCGCATCGTCGGAGATGTGGCGATAGCCCGGTAGTTCATGCGGGAACGAACCCATGTCGCAGGAACCCTGGACATTGTTCTGGCCGCGCAGCGGGTTCACGCCGACGCCCGGACGGCCGATATTGCCGGTGGCCATCGCGAGGTTGGCGATTGCCATGACGGTGGTCGAGCCCTGGCTGTGTTCGGTAACGCCGAGACCGTAGTAGATCGAACCGTTGCCGCCACGAGCAAACAGACGCGCCGCACCACGGATCAGTTCCGGATCGACGCCGGAATATTGCTGGATCGCTTCCGGGCTGTGCTTTTCCTCGGAGACGAACTCGGCCCAATCGGAGAATTCGGACCAGTCGCAACGCTCGCGGATGAAGGCTTCGTCATAGAGGCCTTCGGTGACGATCACATGCGCGAGCGCCGTCATCACGGCGACGTTGGTGCCCGGCAGCAGCGGCAGGTGATAGTCCGCCTTGACATGCGGCGAGGAAACGATCTCGGTCTTGCGCGGATCAATGACGATCAGCTTGGCGCCTTGGCGCAGCCGCTTCTTCAGTCGCGAGCCGAACACCGGGTGGCCTTCGGTCGGGTTGGCGCCGATGACGATGACGACGTCGGTATATTCAACCGAATCGAAATCCTGGGTACCAGCCGAAGTGCCGAAGGCTTGGCCGAGGCCGTAGCCGGTCGGCGAATGGCAAACGCGGGCGCAGGTATCGACATTGTTGTTGCGGAAGCCGGCGCGGATCAGCTTCTGCACCAGATAGGTTTCTTCATTGGTGCAGCGTGACGAGGTGATGCCGCCGATGGAATCGCGGCCGTATTGATACTGGATGCGGCGGAACTCGGATGCCGTATGCGCCAGCGCCTCTTCCCAGCTCACTTCCCGCCACGGATCGGAAATCTTCTCGCGGATCATCGGGTTGAGGATGCGGTCCTTGTGGGTGGCGTAACCCCAGGCAAACCGGCCCTTGACGCAGGAGTGGCCGCGATTGGCCTTGCCGTCCTTCCACGGCACCATGCGCACGAGTTCCTCGCCGCGCATTTCCGCCTTGAACGAACAGCCGACGCCGCAATAGGCGCAGGTGGTGACCTTGGAATGTTCCGGCTGGCCGATCTCGATGACCGACTTTTCCGTCAGCGTCGCGGTCGGACAGGCCTGCACGCAGGCACCGCAAGACACGCATTCGGAGGCCAGGAAATCCTCGTTCATGCCGGCGGAGACACGGCTGTCGAAGCCGCGGCCCGAAATCGTCAGGGCGAACGTGCCCTGTACTTCTTCGCAGGCGCGGACGCAGCGCGAGCAGACGATGCACTTGGCGGGATCATAGGTGAAATAGGGGTTGGATTCGTCCTTCGGCATCCACTTGAGATTGGCTTCGCCGTTGGAACGTGCCGTGACGTGGTTTTCGCCGTCATAGCCATAGCGCACATCGCGCAGGCCGACCGCACCGGCCATGTCCTGCAATTCGCAATCGCCGTTGGCCGCACAGGTCAGGCAGTCGAGCGGATGGTCGGAGATGTAAAGCTCCATCACGCCCTTGCGGATATCCTTCAGCCGGCCGGTCTGGGTGTGGACCTTGATGCCCGGCGCGACAGGCGTGGTGCAGGAGGCGGGCGTGCCGTTGCGGCCCTCGATCTCGATGAGACAGAGCCGGCAGGAGCCGAAGGCGTCCATCATGTCGGTAGCACAAAGTTTTGGAATCTCGATGCCGGCATCCATCGAGGCGCGCATGATCGAGGTGCCCTCAGGCACGGTGATCTCGTTTCCGTCAATGGTCAGCGTCACCATCTTCTCGGATTTGGAAGCGGGAGTGCCGTAGTCGATTTCGTGAATAAGGCCCATGATGTTACTCCGCTGCCTGAAGGGTCGCTGCCGGCGCAAAATCGTCCGGGAAGTGGGTGATGGCGCTCATGACCGGATAGGGCGTAAAGCCACCCAGCGCGCAGAGCGAGCCGAACTTCATCGTGTTGCAAAGATCGGTGGCAAGCGCGAGATTCTTCTCGGGCTCGATGCCGGAGGCAATCTTGTCCATGGTTTCGGCGCCACGTATCGAGCCGATGCGGCAGGGCGTGCACTTGCCGCAGGATTCGACTGCGCAGAACTCGAAAGCGAATTTCGCCTGCGCCAGCATGTCAGCGGTGTCGTCGAACACGGTGATACCGGCGTGGCCGATCAGACCGTCCTTGGCCGCAAAAGCTTCGTAATCGAACGGCGTGTCAAACATCGAGGTCGGGAAGTAGGCCCCGAGCGGGCCGCCAACCTGCACCGCCTTTACCGGACGACCGGAAGCCGTACCGCCGCCGATATCGTTGATGATCTCGCCGAGTGAAAGACCAAAGGCGGCCTCATAAAGACCCGCATATTTCACATTTCCGGCGATCTGGATGGGGATCGTGCCGCGCGAGCGGCCCATGCCGAAATCCTTATAGAACGCCGCGCCCTTTTCCATGATCACGGGCACGGAGGCCAGCGAGATGACGTTGTTGACGACGGTCGGCTTGCCGAGGAAGCCTTCCAGCGCCGGCAACGGCGGCTTGGCGCGCACGATGCCGCGCTTGCCTTCGAGCGAATTGAGCAGCGCGGTTTCCTCGCCGCAGACATAGGCGCCAGCGCCGGCACGCACTTCCATGTCGAAGGCCTTGCCCGAACCGAGAACAGAGGCACCGAGGACGCCGGCTTTTCGGGCGATCTCGATTGCCTCGCCCATGACCAGGATGGCATTGGGATATTCCGAGCGTGTGTAGATATAGCCCTTGGTCGCACCGGTGGCGATGCCCGCGATCGCCATGCCCTCGATCAGCACGAAAGGATCGCCTTCCATGATCATCCGATCGGCGAAGGTGGCCGAATCGCCCTCGTCGGCGTTGCAGACTATATATTTCTGCGGACCGGCCGCATCATGCACGGTCTTCCACTTGATGCCGGTCGGAAAACCCGCGCCGCCACGGCCGCGCAGGCCCGAATCGGTGACTTCCTTGACCACGTCGATGCCGCTCATGCCGAGCGCACGTTCAAGGCCCGTGAGGCCGCCAAGCGATTTGTAATCGTCGAGCGATAGCGGATCGATGATACCGCAACGCGAGAATGTCAGTCTTGTCTGGTTCTTGAGGAACGGCAAATCCTCGGTCAGCCCATGACAGAGCGGATGGGACGCGCCGTCCAGCAGGCCGGCATCGAGCAGGCCGGCAACGTCGCGCGCCTTTACCGGACCATAGGCGATACGACCGGCCGGGGTTTCGACCTCGACCAGCGTTTCCAGCCAATGCATGCCGCGTGAGCCGTTGCGGATAACTTTGGCATCCAGCTTGCGGGCGACAATTTCGGTCTCAAGCGCCTTGGCGACCTTGTCGGCACCCAGCGCGAGCGCGGCGGAATCGCGGGGAACGAAAATCCTGATGGTCATGCGCGCGCCTCCTTGATGAGGGCGGAAAGTTCATCCCGATCGAGGCGTCCGTGAAGCTCCCCATCCAGCTGCGCGGAGGGAGCGACGGAACAGAGACCCAGGCAGTAGACGGGTTCTAGGGTAATCTTGCCGTCCGGCGTCGTCTCGTGCCAGTCGAGATCGAGGACCTTGCAGGCGTGCTCGGCAAGTTCGCGGCCCCCCATCGACTGGCAGGCCTCGGCACGACAGATTCGCAAAGTGTGCTTGCCGGCGGGATGGTTGCGGAATTCGTGGTAGAAGGTGACGACACCATGAACTTCGGCGCGGGACAGGTTGAGCTCGCGGGCGATCAGCGGCAACGACGCTTCGGGCACAAAGCCGAACTCTTCCTGCAACCGATGCAGGATCGGCAACAACGGCCCCTCGAGCGATTTCAGCTCGTTGACGATTGCGAGTGTCTCAGCAGACACATCGTCTTTCACATGGATGTTCACGTGGGCCTCCACCCTTGCTGTGCCTGGCACAATTCCCGCGCGGATCCCGGCAGGAGCGCTGCCAAAGCCGCATTGTACCAGAAATGTCAGGAAGTTTCATGGCGAAACCGGAACCCTGTCGATCTCGCGCATTTCGGGGAATGATGGAGAGGGGGGGATGAAAGGTCAATAATGCGATTTCGTCGATCGATAGAAATTTTCTATCGAACTAAGATCAAACGGGACGCCGCTGGTTTGCGTTGACACGAAAAACAGCTCCACGGCGTCAAGCCTGGCTCCGTTTGCAGTCAATCAAGTCGCTGTATCTATCGAACATTCCGCGCGGCATTGATCAGCGCGGAAACCAGCGGTGTATTGGGGTCGCGCTCCAGCGCGACGACGCCGACGGAATGGCTGGCCTCCGGCTCCATCAGCGGAATGACCGCGACATCATCGGCAAAACCGAAGGAGCGAGCGGCTTCGAGCGGCATGATCGAGGCCCATTTGCCCGTCAGAACATGGGTAAAGAGCACGATCATCGAATTCGATTCGAGTCTCGGCGCGATGGTCACGCCCGCCTCGCCCATGTGCCGGTTGATGATGCGGCGGTTTTGCATGTCCGATGTCAACAGGCAAAGCGGCAGCGTGCTCGCCTCCCTCCAGGCGATGGAGGGGAGTTTGGCCTCTGCGGCAGTTCTGGCGACCACAAGGTGATAGCGTTCTTCGATCAAGGGCACGGCAACCATCCGCCCCAGCGGCTCGTTTTCGAGATAGGTGATGCCGATGTCGGTTTCGAGATTTTCCAGCTGCCCCAGGATCTGCAGCGAGGTCGCCGACTGGATCGAGAAGGTCACATCGGGGTGCTTTTCCTGAAACGGCGCGGTGATCTTCGGGATCAGCGATAGCGCGGTCGGGATAGCGGCGATCCTGACATGGCCGGAAAGGCCGCTTCTGGCAGCGCGCATCTCCTCTTTCATCGTGCGCGCGTCGCCGACGATCCTGCGGGCCCATTCCAGCACTCGCTGGCCTTCCGGCGTCAGCCCCTGATAGCGCGAACCGCGATTGACCAGCATGACGCCGAGCTCGTTTTCCAGTTGACGGATGGCGGCCGAGAGCGTCGGCTGGGTGACGCCGCATTCTTCCGCGGCACGGCCGAAATGCTGCTCGCCAGCGAGCGTGATGAAGAACTGCAATTTGTCGATCATGGCATGCGCCCCGAAACCTTGTCACCTTCAATGGACCGAACTATGGAACCGATGCAAGATTTCCCTTCAAAAAGCTGCCGATCTGCGCTATTGGCGCAGCCACGTACACCTAGTCTACCGAGAAGGCCTGACACATGGACAAGTTCACCACGCTGACCGGCATTGCCGCGCCCTATCCCGTCGTCAACATCGACACGGACATGATCATTCCGAAGGATTACCTGAAGACGATCAAGCGCACAGGTCTCGGCGCCGGCCTTTTCGCCGAAGCCCGCTTCAATGAAGACGGCTCGGAAAAACCAGATTTCGTGCTCAACAAGCCCGCTTACCGCAAGGCGCAGATCCTCGTCGCCGGTGACAATTTCGGCTGCGGCTCGTCGCGCGAACACGCGCCTTGGGCACTTCTCGATTTCGGCATCCGCTGTGTGATCTCCACCAGCTTCGCCGACATCTTCTATAACAACTGTTTCAAGAACGGCATCCTGCCGATCGTCGTCAAACCGGAAGAACTCGAAAAGCTTCTGGACGATGCCGGCCGCGGCTCGAACGCGACGCTGAGCGTCGATCTCGAAGCCCAGGAAATCCACGGCCCGGATGGCGGCGTCATCAAGTTCGATATCGACTCCTTCAGGAAGCATTGCCTGCTGAACGGCCTGGACGACATCGGCCTGACGCTGGAAAAGGCCGCATCGATCGACAGCTATGAAAAGACCGCTGCCACGACCCGTCCCTGGGCATAACGCAAGCATCTTTCTCATTGGACTGATGGCCCGGTTTCCGGGCCATCTGCCTTTGTGGACCCTGTTTCAGGCAATACTCTTGCCTTGGTCCCTGAGTGCATTGCAGATCGCCAGATCGGCCGGAGTCTGTGACAGTTCCCCCATCAGCGCTTTGAACTTTCCGCCGCTGAGCGAATGCGGCGTGTTCCAGAGGTAGCGCATTTCCAGAACCTCCCTGGCCATGCCGTAGAACGGACTCACCAGCCGGAACATCCACCAGGGCACGGAACCGAGCTTCATCCCACGGCCGGTGGCTTTTTCAACAGCGCGCTTGAACGCGGATCCGCTCAGCGTATGGCCCTCGAAGGTGAAGCTGTCGAAGGCGGGCAAGCCGTCGATCCTTTCCGCAAGCGCCACGAATGCGTTGGCAAGGTCAGGCAGGTAGGCGAATGCATGCGGGATATCGTCCCTGCCCGGCCAGACGAAGGTTCCCTTGTCCACGCCCTTGATCATGAACAGATCGAACCACGAGCCGGTGCCCGGCGTGCCGTAGAAATCGCCGGCCCTGAGGATGATCGTCTTCACGCCATTATTCCTGGCCGCTTGCTCGAACGACCTCTCCATCTCGATGCGGATCCTACCCTTGCGCGTTTCGGCTGACTGGCGCGTTTCCGGACCGGCATCGACGGGAATCGCATGACCGAAATTGTAGACGTTGCCGATGAAGAGATGCGGTATGCCATGCGCTTTTGCGGCCGCGATCACATTGGACGCCATCGGCATGGCCTTGGCTGCCCATTGGTCGTAGGGCGGGTTCAGGCCGTTGAAAATCAGATCCGCCCCGGCTGTTGCGGCAATCAGTTGCTCGGCCGAAGAGGCGTCAGCTGCGCGGAACGAGACCTTGCATGTCAACCCCTTGCAGGCACCACTGCGCGTGACAGCAATGACATCGTGACCTGCCGCAAGAAAGGCGCCGGCGACGGCATTCGAAACTCTTCCATTCGCTCCAAGGATCGCAACACGCATGTCATTTCACTCCGCTGGGTGCTTGATATGCGCTCAGCGTAACAAACATTTTTTTTTACAAAATAGACATATGTTCATAGTTATTATAACATTTCTTATATGCGAAATCCCGACTGGAATCTGATCCGCACATTTCTGACCGTTGCCGAATGCGGCAGTTTGCTGGCCGCCGCTTCAAGGTTGCGGCTGACCCAACCAGCCATCGGCCGCCATATCAACCAGCTGGAGGCAGACCTCGAGTTGTCCCTGTTCGTCCGCGGCCGCAGCGGCATGAAGCTGACGGAGGCCGGCCTCTCGCTCGCGGAAGACGCCACCGCAATGCGGGGCGAATTCGACCGGTTGCTGCTCAAGGCCGCGGGTCGCGGCGACCGCGTTTCAGGCACGGTCCGCATCACCGCCAGCCGGGTCGTCTCGATCTATATTCTGCCGCCGATACTGGCGCGTCTGAAGGCGGCCGAGCCGGAAATTGAGGTCGAGCTCGTGCCTGACAATGCTGTCGCCAACCTCTTGGCGCGGGACGCCGATATTGCCGTGCGCATGGTACGCCCCACGCAGAATGACCTGATCGCCCAGAAGATTGCCGACATACCGATGGGCACGTTCGCACATCGATCCTATCTGGAAACGCGGGGGACGCCGCAGACGATCGATGACCTGTCGGAGCATCTGGTGATCGGATACGACCGCGAAGACCGCATGCTTGCGGCGATGCATCAGATGGGACTGGACGCCGATCGCAGCTTCTTCGCCTTCCGCACAGATGACGAGGTTGCCGCCTGGGAACTGGTCAAGGCCGGCGCGGGAATAGGTTTTGCGCAGTTGCATATCGGAACGCGGACCGCCGACATCGTCAGGATTCTGCCCGATCTTGCAATCCCGACCCTGCCCCTGTGGCTCGCGGCCCACCAGGAACTGAACACAAGCCGACGTATTCGTCGGGCGATGGATTTTCTTGCCGGGGAATTGCGCAAGTTGCCGCTTAGCACCTGACGTCCGTCAGGCGGCTGCAACGCTTGCTTCGATGGCCTCGATATCGTCGTCCGAAAGCCCGAAATGATGGCCGATTTCGTGAATCAGGACATGGGCGATGATGTCACCCAGCGTTTCCTCGTTTTCGGCCCAGTAATCGAGGATCGGGCGCCGGAACAGCGAAACACGATTGGGCAACTCGCCGTTTTCGACCGAGAAACGTTCGGTAACGCCGCGCCCTTCAAACAGGCCAAGCAGATCGAACGGCGTTTCAAGTGCCATGTCGTCAAACACATCATCTGTCGGAAAATCAGAGATTTCGATGATCAGATCCTGGCAAAGCGCACGGAAATGTTCCGGCAATTGCCCGTAAGCCTCCCGGGCCAATTGTTCGATCACTTCTAGCGTCGGGGAATATGCGTCCCGCCACTCGTCTGTCCGGTCTATGCTCGCCATGTTCACTCCTGTCGGCCCTATATAGAGAGTCCGATGCAGATTTGCGAGTATGAAAAACGCTGTTGCGCAGGATGTCCAACCATCACTTGGGCAATTGCGATGCCAGGACAGGGAGTGACCCCATCCCGTTTTTGCACCCCTTGCGGACGTTGGCAAAACCGTGGCGAGTACCGCAATTCGGGTCGGAGAGTCTGCCGCCGGACAGGCGGCAGACAAGTTCTGGCATCAGGTGGCGGATTTGACCAGCCTGAGCAACACCAGCAGGATAACTGCGCCGATGGTGGCATGAATGATGGCCCAGACGAAGCCGCCGCCCACGCCGAAGCCAAGCCTCGGAAACAGCCAGCCTGCAATGAACGCGCCAACGATGCCCACCACAATATTGCCGATCAACCCGAAGCCATAACCTTTGACCAGCACGCCGGCGAGCCAGCCGGCGATTGCTCCGACGATAAGAAACACCAATAGACTTTCGATACCCATGTCTGCTCCCTTTAGCGTTGCTGCGAAAACACATTCATGCCTTATCGAACGAGTTGTGTGCCTGTGAGGCGCCCGCCCACGGGCATCTCACGCTGATGGGCTGATGATGTCAATTGAATTCGCTGGCAATTTGGCAGTGTGTACGGCAACTTCCGACAGAATTTCGGCCGATGATCGCGCGTCATTACAGGCAATGAACATGGAGCAGCACAGCAATGACAGACCAGGATGAGCGCCCGCATTTGAAATCTCTTTCGGTTGGACAACAACGATTCGACTATTTCGACGTCGGATCTGGCATGCCCGTTGTTTTCCTTCATGGCGCGCTGGGCGATGTCAGGACATTTGAGCCGCATTGCCGAATGCTCGCAGCACAATGCAGGGCGATCACCTATACCCAGCGCTATTTCGGCACCGCGGATTGGCCCGAAGACGGCCCGCCATTTGGCATCGAGGCGCATGCGCGCGATCTGATCGCCTTCATTGAGGCGATTGATCCCGGCCCGGTTTTGCTGGTCGCCTGGTCATATGCTGGCCATGCGGCGCTGCGCGCGGGCCAACTGCGCCCCGAATTGTTTCGGGCAATGCTGATCTACGAGACGGGTTTCCAGACCTTCATGACCGACGAGCGCGAGATAGCAGCCTTCAAGGCCGATCTGGAACCGATGTTCGGCCCTATCTTCGGCGCTGTGAAAGAAGGCAGGTTGGAAGATGCAGCCAGATTGCTGATCGATGGTTCTGCGGGAGAAGATGGCTATTTCGATCGACAGTCCGAAGCCAGCCGCCGCATCGAACTCGAAAACGCGCCTATGATGCCGCGACTTCTTGCCCAGACGCCACCGCCGAAAATCTCGGCGGAGGATCTGCGGGCATTGCAGGTTGGGATCACCATCGCCTGCGGGGAACGCTCGCGGCCGGCCTACAAGCTGGTTTCGGAAGCGGCGATGCGTATCCTGCCGGGACCCCATCACATGATCCCGGGCGCCAACCACTTCTGGCCGGATGAAAATCCAGAGGCGTTCTGCGTATTGGTGAGGGATTGGCTGGAGGCCGTTGCCCCTTCAGACAATCCCGCCGCCTGATCCCGTCACGGCAGGCCGCTCGCCCGCGATCTTCTGGCGATAGCCTGAAGCACGGTAGGCGCTGACCGGGTTGATCGCGCCCTCCTGTTCGAGCCGCGCCATGGCCAGGATCGGCTCGACGTCGGTACGGAAGGCCTTCTTCAAAGTCTCGTAGGCCATCAGCGCATCGCCGCCTTCCTGGTACCCGCCGAGCGCCTCGCGATCGACGATCAGCGCCTGCGCATAGGCGCGCGACACTTCCATCGCCGACGTCATCAGGCTTTCGATGGGATCGGTGACGTTGTGGCTCTGGTCGAGCATGTGGGCCGGGTCGAAGCCGTCGGCGTGTGAAAGCTCCGCATCAACCAACTCGTTGAAGACAAGAAACAGTCTGTAGGGATCAATGGATCCGGTGTCGAGGTCGTCGTCGCCATACTTAGAATCGTTGAAGTGGAAGCCGCCCAGCTTCTTGAACTGGATGAGCCGCGAGACGATCATCTCGATGTTGACGTTCGGCGCATGGTGGCCGAGATCGACGAGGCAGAAGGCCTTTGGCCCGAGTTCCTGAGCGATCAGATAGTTGCTGCCCCAATCCTGCACCACGGTCGAGTAGAAGGCCGGCTCATACATCTTGTGCTCGGAGAAGATGCGCCAGTCGTCCGGCAAGTGCTTGTAGATCGATTTCATCGCCTCCAGATAGCGCTCGAAGCTTCTGGCGAAATGGCTCTGGCCGGGGAAATTCGAGCCGTCACCGATCCAGACCGTCAACGCCTTGGAGCCCAGCACCTTGCCGATCTCGATGCATTCGATGTTGTGATCGATAGCCTGCTGTCTAGTCGCGCCATTGGCGTTGGAGAGCGAGCCGTACTTGTAGGAGAGCCGCTGCTGCGGCTGGTCCTGAAAGGTGTTGGAGTTCATCGCGTCAAAGCCGAGGCCAAGCTCGTCGCCGCGCTGCTTCAACCCCTTGAGGTCATCGACCTTGTCCCAAGGAATATGCAGCGACACCGTTGGCGTTGCCCGCGTCAACTGCTGGATGACCGCACAATCCTCGAGTTTGTCGAAGATATGGCGCGGCTCGCCCTGGCCGGGAAAACGGGCAAAGCGCGTCCCGCCTGTGCCGACGCCCCACGACGGCACCGCGACGCCATAGGCAGCCACTTTGTCCTTGACCCAGCCGATATCGACGCCCCTGCGCGCCAGCACCTCGCCCAGATGATCGTAGTCGGCTTCCAGCGCCGCATGCACCTTTTCGTTCTCGGCGTCGATGACGCCGTTGGAAATCATCGTCATTCCTATCCCTCCCAAAATATATTGCGGCGAGGATCACCCCCTCATCCGGCCTTTGGCCACCTTCTCCCCGCTGGGGAGAAGAGGGAAAATGCCGTATCGCGGTGCCTCAAGACGAACCCCGGCAGCCTTTGGCGCAGGGTAAATGTAACCTCCCTCTTCTCCCCCGCGGGGAGAAGGTGGCCGAAGGCCGGATGAGGGGGCCTTGCCACTGACTTTCAAATTTCACCGCGTAAACGCCTGCGCATTGCCCGCATCGACATTCAGAATATTGCCGGTCGACTTGGCCGATTGCTCCGATGCGAAGAAATAGATGCCTTCGGCGATATCCTCCGGAAACACCGATAGCTTCAGCATCGAGCGGGAACGATAGTGTTCCTCCAGATCGTCGGTCGACATCTTGTAGGCCGCCGCGCGCTGTTCCTTCCACTCCCCCGTCCAGATCTTCGAGCCGCGCAGGACGGCGTCGGGATTGACGGTGTTGACCCGGATGCCCTTTTCCGCACCCTCGAGCGCCAGGCAGCGAGCGAGATGAATCTCGGCTGCTTTGCCGGTGCAGTAGGCCGCCGCATTCGGCGAGGCTGCCAGACCGTTCTTCGAAGCGACGAAGACTATATTACCGCCGATCTTCTGCGTTTCAAAAATGCGGAAGGCTTCGCGGGAAACGAGAAAATAGCCCTTGGCGAGGATATCGATGTTCTTGTCCCAGAGCGCCAACGTCGTCTCGGTGATCGAGGCCGACGAGGCAAGGCCAGCATTCGACACCAGGATGTCGAGCCCGCCAAATTCGGTAGCGGAATTGGCAAATCCGTCAGCCACCGCCTCCTCGCTGGTGACATTGATCAGCGCGGAACGCACCTGATCGGAGCCGTAGCGCTTGGAGAAATCGGCACTTGCCGCTTCGAGCGCACCGGCATCGATATCGGCCAGCACCACGCAGGCCCCTTCCCTCAGGAAGCGCTCGGCAGTGGCGCGGCCGATGCCGCCGGCACCGCCGGTGATCAACGCCACCTTGCCGGCGAGAGATTTCGGCTTTGGCATGCGCTGGAGCTTCGCCTCCTCAAGCAGCCAGTATTCGATGTCAAACGCTTCCTGTTCTGGCAACCCCATATAGGTCGAGACCGAGGACGAACCGCGCATGACGTTGATCGCATTGACATAGAACTCGCCCGAAATGCGCGCGGTGGCCTTGTCCTTGGCAAAGGTGATCATACCGACACCCGGCACCAGATAGACGACAGCGTTCGGGTCGCGCATCGCGGGCGAAATATCGTGCCTGCAGCGCTCGTAATAGGCTTTGTAGCCTTCGCGATAGTCTGCGACTGCCTTATCGAGGCCGGCAATCGTGCCCGCGACATCCGGATTGGTCGGGTCGAAATCCACCACCAGCGGCCTGATTTTGGTGCGCAGGAAATGATCCGGGCAGGAGGTGCCGAGTGCCGCTAGCGGCTCGAGAGTGTTGGAGGAAACGAATTCCAGCACCGCATCGCTGTCATCGAAATGGCCGACCTTGGCCTCGGCCGCAGAGATCATCCCGCGGATGACCGGCATCAAGGCGCCGGCGACTTTGCGGCGCTCGTCTGCCGGCAATGGCCGGTATTTGTCGCCGCCGAAGACCGGGCCAGTGATTTTTTTCTCGAACCAGCCAATCGCGGCGTTGATGATCTCGATGGTGGTGAGATAGCTTTCTTCTGCCGTATCGCCCCAGGTGAACAGGCCGTGACTTTCGAGCACGACGCCGCGCGCGCCCGGGTTTTCCAGGCAGAATTTTTCCAGCCATAGACCCAACTCGTAGCCCGGCCGCTTCCACGGTAACCAGCCGATCTCGCCGCCGAAGATCTCCTGCGTCAACTCCTTCGAATTCTTCGAGGCTGCAATGGCGATGATCGCATCGGGATGCATGTGGTCGACATGCTTTTTCGGCACATAGGCATGCAGCGGCGTGTCGATCGAGGCAGCGCGCGGATTGAGGTTGAAGGTGCAATGGGGAAGGTAATCCACCATCTCGTCTTCGAATTCGACGCCGCGATAGATGCTCTTCAGCGCATTCAGCTTGCCCATGTAAAGAGTGGCAAAACCATCGCGCTTGATCGTGCCGACATCGCCGCCCGATCCCTTGACCCACATGACCTCGACGGCCTGACCGCTCAGCGGGTCCTTTTCCATCACCTTGGCCGAGGTGTTGCCGCCGCCGTAATTGGTGATGCGCTTGTCCGAACCAAGCAGGTTGGAACGGTAGATCAGCCGCTCCGGCTCGCTCATGCCTGCGGCAAGGGTCTTGTCCCACAGATTGGCAAGGCGCGCGCCTTTTTGCTCAGCGGTCATGGTGCTTTTCCTCCCGGCGTGTTTTATCCCGGCACAAATCTGGCGCGGTCACTGTTGATGACAAAATCACACGGTTCAGCGACGATTGTCAATCACAAACGATCAAATTCAGTCATATTGCAACGCACAATGAAATATATTGATTGTAGATGATTGACACTGCGCGAAATTGATGGAACGTTAAACGCAATGGGAGGAACCATGCACGAGAAAGAGCGCCACAGGATCATCATGTCCGCCGTTCAGGAAAAGCCGGTCGCCACCGTGCCTGAACTGGTGGAACTGACGGATAGTTCCGAGGCGACGATCCGGCGCGACATCGCCGCCCTGCATGTGCAGAAGAAGCTGCGGCGCGTGCGCGGCGGCGCCGAAGCGCTTCACCCGCCACAGTTCGTCGGTCTGGCCGGCAGGCCATTTTCGGTCAACGAAACGATCAACAGCCGTCAAAAGCAGGCAATCGCCCGCGAGGCCGTAGCGCTTTGCGAGGATGGCGATGCCATCATCATCAATGGCGGCACCACGACGTTCCAGATGGTGCATTTTCTCGTCAACCGCCGCCTGCAGGTGTTCACCAATTCGTTTCCGATCGCCGAGCATCTGCTCAAGCATTCCAAGAACACCGTGATGCTGTCGGGTGGGGTGATCTACCGCGAACAGAACATCATCCTGTCGCCGTTCGAAAACGATGTGACGCGCAATTTCTATGCGCAGCGCATGTTCATGGGCGCACAAGGGCTTGGGCCGCTGGGCCTAATGGAGGCCGATCCGCTGCTCATTCAGGCCGAACAGAAACTGATCGACCAGGCCGACGACCTCGTCGTGCTGGTGGATTCTTCGAAATTCAACAGACGTTCGAGCCTCATCCTTTGCGGGCTCAAGCGCATTGCTACCGTCATTACCGATTCCGGCATCGAGGACAGGCATGCCGCGATGCTCGAAGCCGCAGGCGTCAGACTGATCGTCACCGGCGGCGAGACGATGAAATCAGAGAAATCGTCCGCACAGTCCTGATGGAGTGGGCATTGCGGATGGGGGAACGAAACCCAAGGGAGGAAAACATGGGTATTCTGAAGAAACTGCTCGTGACTGCCGCAGTCGCCACCGCAATGATGGCCAATGTGGCCCATGCTGAAAACAAGAAGATCGCCCTCGTCGTCAAGGCGCTCGGCATCGGCTTCTTCGATGCCGCCAACAAGGGAGCGCAGGAAGCCGCCAAGGAACTCGGCGACGTCGACATCATCTATACCGGCCCGACCGATACGACCGCCGAAGGCCAGATCGAAGTCATCAACTCGCTGATCGCCCAGAAGGTCGACGCAATCGCCATTTCGGCAAACGATCGCGATGCACTTGTCCCGGCCCTGAAGAAGGCCATGGACCGCGGCATCACCGTGATTTCCTGGGACTCCGGCGTCGCCCCTGAAGGCCGCGCCATGCACCTCAACCCGTCGTCAAACGCATTGATCGGCAACATGTGCGTGAAGATGGCCGCCGACAACCTGCCCGAAGGCGGCGATGTGGCCATCCTTTCGGCCACCGCGACCGCCACGAACCAGAACACCTGGATCGAGGAAATGAAGAAGGTGCTGCCGAACTACAAGGGCATCAACATCGTCACCACGGTCTATGGCGACGACAAGACCGACAAGTCCTATACGGAAACGCAGGGCCTGATCAAAGCCTACCCGAACCTGAAGGCGATCATCGCACCGACATCCGTCGGCGTCGTGGCAGCGGCACAGGCGGTTGAAGATGCCGGCATGGTCGGCAAGATCAATGTAACCGGCCTCGGCCTGCCCTCGGAAATGGCCGGCCACGTCAAAGCCGGTTCGTCCAAGTCCTTCGCGATCTGGAATCCGATCGACCTCGGCTATTCCGCCACGATGATCTCCTACAACCTGCTCACTGGCAAGGCAAAGGCCGAAGCGGGCGCCGAGATCGGCATGGGCCGCATGGGCAACGTCAAGCTCGACGACAACCGCGAAGGCGCAATGGCCGACCCGTTCGTCTATGACGCCAAGAACGTCGAAGAGTTCGCCAAGATCTTCTGATCTGCAGGACGAAAAGCCTTGCCCCTCACCCTAGCCCTCTCCCCGCGTGCGGGGAGAGGGAACCTGCTCGGCATATGTCGTTCTGCAAGAGCATCCTTCGAGCCTCGAATTGAGGCAATGCGGCGCTCCATCCCCTTCGCCCCGTCCTTATGGGGAGAAGGTGGCGGCAGCCGGATGAGGGGCAACTAAACACCTAGAATTACAGGCACTTTGCGCATGGACGCCATGACCCCCAAACCGGCAGCAACGATCAGGCTCGACGGGATTTCCAAATCCTTTCCCGGCGTCAAGGCACTGTCGGGCGTGTCGCTTGCCCTCTATCCCGGCCAGGTCACCGCATTGGTGGGCGAAAACGGCGCCGGCAAGTCGACACTCGTCAAAGTCCTGACCGGTATCTACCAGCCTGATGCAGGCGAGATCCATCTGGAAAGCGCGGTCACTGTCCTGCCCTCGGCGCATGCCGCCCTGAGGGCGGGTATCACCGCCATCCATCAGGAAACGGTGCTGTTCGACGAGCTCTCGGTCGCCGAAAACATTTTCATCGGTCATGCGCCGCGCAACCGCTTCGGGCTGATCGACTGGAACGGCATGTATGAAAAAGCCGCCATGCTGCTGGAACGCGCCGGCGCAAAGATCGATCCGCGGATCCGGCTGCGCGACCTGTCCATCGCCTCGCGCCATCTCGTTGCCATTGCGCGGGCGCTGTCGGTCGATGCCCGCGTGGTCATCATGGACGAACCCACCGCCGCACTCTCTCACAAGGAGATCGGCGAACTCTATGAACTGGTCGAGCGCCTGAAGGCCGACGGCAAGGCGATCCTGTTCATCAGCCACAAATTCGATGAGATCTTCCGCATCGCCGACCGTTACACGGTATTCCGCGACGGCCAGATGGTGGGCGAAGGCATCATCCGCGATATCCATCAGGACGACCTCGTTCGCATGATGGTTGGTCGCGATATCGGCCAGGTGTTTCCGAAGAAGCAGGTGACGCCCGGCGCACCCGTCCTGACGGTGTCGGGTTACTGCCACCCCACCGAATTCGAGGATATCGGCTTCGAACTGAAACGCGGCGAGATCCTCGGTTTCTATGGCCTGGTCGGTGCAGGCCGATCGGAATTCATGCAGGCTTTGTTCGGGGTGACGAAACCCTCGAAGGGCGCGATCCGCATCGATGGAGAGATCGCTGTCATTCGCACCCCGGCAGAGGCAATCTCGAAGGGCATCGTCTACGTGCCCGAGGAACGCGGCCGCCAGGGCGCGATCACCGCAATGCCGATCTTCGAAAACGTCACGCTGCCCTCGCTGTCGAAGACATCCCGCCACGGCTTCATCCGGTTGGCGGAAGAATTCAAGCTGGCGCGCGAATACACCTCGCGGCTCGATTTGCGTGCTGCTTCGCTCGATCAGGATGTCGGCACGCTTTCCGGGGGCAACCAGCAGAAGGTGGTGATCGCCAAATGGCTGGCGACGAAACCGAAAGTGATCATTCTCGACGAACCGACCAAGGGCATCGACATCGGCTCCAAGGCCGCAGTGCATGAATTCATGAGCGAACTGGCGGCCGCGGGCCTTTCCGTCATCATGGTCTCGTCCGAAATTCCCGAAATCCTGGGCATGTCAGATCGCGTCATCGTCATGCGCGAAGGCAGGATCGCCGGCGAGTTCAAACGCGAGGGCTTGACGGCGGAAGCGTTGGTCCGGGCGGCGGCAGGCATTGGAGCAGCGGCATGAAACACCTCCTCAAACACCGCGAATTCCAGCTACTTTTCGCAATCGTTGCGCTGACGCTGCTGATTGCCATTCGCTTTCCGGTGTTCATCGAGCCCTCGAGCCTTGGTAATGTCTATTCCGACACCTCGATCCTGATCATTCTGGCACTCGGTCAGATGGTGGTCATCCTGACCAAGTGCGTCGACCTGTCGACGGCAGCGACTTTGGCACTGTGCGGCATGGTCGCGGCGATGCTCAATAACCTTTATCCGGATGTGCCGGTACTTCTCCTAGTGTTGGTGGCCATCGGCCTCGGCGCCGTGCTTGGAGCGATCAACGGCCTGCTGGTCTGGAAGCTCGACATGCCGCCCATCGTTGTGACGCTGGGCACCATGACCGTCTATCGCGGCATCATCTTCGTGCTGTCGAATGGCAAGTGGATCAATGCCCATGAGATGAGCGATGCTTTCAAGGCGCTGCCGCGCGACCATTTCCTCGGCATTTCGCTGCTGAGCTGGTCCTCCATTGTCGTCATCGTGCTGATGGCCGTCGTCGTGGGCCGGACTGCGCTGGGTCGCTCGTTTTTCGCAGTGGGCGGCAACACCAATGCGGCAGTCTATGCCGGCATCAATCCCGGCCGTAGCCGGTTCCTTGCCTTCACGATATCGGGCGCGCTTTCGGGGCTTGCGGGTTATCTCTGGATCTCACGCTACGCGGTCGCCTATGTCGATATCGCGCTCGGCTTCGAGCTCGATGTCGTCGCCGCCTGCGTCATTGGCGGCGTCTCGATCGCTGGCGGCATCGGCTCGGTGCCAGGCGCGGTGCTGGGCGCGCTGTTTCTCGGCATCATCAAGAATGCGCTGCCGGTCATCAATGTCTCGCCGTTCTGGCAGCTTGCGATCTCGGGCACCGTCATCATCATCGCCGTCGCCTTCAATGCCCGCGCCGAGCGCAAGAAGGGCCGCGTCATCCTCAGGAAAGCCGAGGTTCGGGCATGAACACGATCGAACACACAACCCGCACCATTCCCGATCGCCTGAAGGGCGGTGCCGAACGGATACTGAAGAGCTGGGAAAGCCTGCTGTTTGCCGTCATGGTGGCGATCTTCATCGTCAATTCCTTCGCCTCGCCCTATTTCCTCGATCCGTGGAACCTGTCGGATGCGACGTTCAACTTCACGGAAAAGGCCATCGTCGCGCTGGCGCTGGCGCTGGTGATCATCTCGGGAGAGATCGACCTTTCGGTTGCTTCCATCATCGCGATTTCCTCGACTCTGATGGGCGCAGCGCTGAAACTCGGCGCCGGGCCCTATGAACTGGTGGCGGTCGGCCTTGCCACCGGCGCTGTCTGCGGCGCCATCAATGGCTGGCTGGTAACCGGGCTAGGCCTGCCTTCCATCGTCGTCACCATCGGCACGATGAGCCTGTTTCGAGGCCTTGCCTATATCGTGCTCGGCGACAAAGCCTATACTGGCTATCCCTCTGAATTCTCATGGTTCGGCCAGGGCTATGTCTGGTGGGTGTTCTCGTTCGAACTCGTGCTGTTCGTCGCACTGGCATTCCTGTTTTACATCCTGCTGCACCGAACGAGCTTCGGCAGGCTGGTCTACTCGATTGGCAACAACCAGACGGCAGCCTTGTTTTCCGGCGTCAGGGTCGCGCGGGTGAAATTCATCCTCTTCGTGCTGACCGGGCTGATGGCTGGGGTCGCAGCCGTTTGCCTGACCTCCCGCCTTGGGTCGACGCGCCCATCCATCGCCACCGGCCTCGAGCTCGAAGCCATCACCATGGTCGTGCTCGGTGGCATCAATATCAATGGCGGCTCGGGCAGCATTCTCGGCGTGGTGCTTGCGGCCGTCATCATGGGCCTGGTCACGTTCGGGCTCGGGCTGCTCAACGTCCCCGGCATCGTCATGTCGATCTTTATCGGCCTGCTGCTCATTCTCGTGATTGCAATCCCGGTCGTTCTCAGAAAGATCAGTTGGCAACGCAAAGCCGGCTAACAATGAAACCAGCGGATCGGAAACGATTGCAGGGTCTTGCGGGGAGCGATGGGGGAGAGAATGGGGCAATACCGAAACATTGCGGTGATCGATATCGGCAAGACCAACATCAAGGTCACGCTGTTCGACCTGGATGAAGGACGCGAGGGCGAGGTGTACACCGCGGAAAACAGCGTCATCGACGACGGGCTTTATCCGCATCATGACGTCGATGGCATCTGGACCTTCATCCTCGAGTCTTTGGGCAAACTGCAGGCCGCAACCCCGATCGACGCCATCGCGATATCGGCCCACGGTGCATCGGCGACGCTCATCAACGGCGATGGCGAACTCGCCCTGCCGATGCTGGACTATGAGTTTCACGGCCCCGATACGCTGGCGGCCGAGTACGATGCGATCCGCCCGCCCTTTTCCGAGACCGGCTCGCCGCGACTGACGGCCGGACTGAATGTCGGCGCACAGATCTTCTGGCAATCCAGAACTTTCCCGGCGGAATTCGCTGAGGTTACGTCGATCCTGCCCTATCCGCAATACTGGGCCATGCGACTGACAGGCGTGCGCGCCACCGAGATGACGTCGCTCGGCGCGCACACTGACCTCTGGAACCCCTATGCGAGGGATTATTCGTCGCTGGTTGACACGATGGGTTGGCGCGGGCTGATGCCGGAAATGTCGGGTGCATTCGACACGCTGGGCACGATCAAGTCTAACATCGCCAAAAAGACCGGACTTTCGCCGGGCACAACAGTGTTCAGCGGTCTGCACGATTCCAATGCCTCGCTGCTGACCCATCTGAAATCGCGGCCCGCTCCGTTTTCCGTCGTCTCGACGGGAACATGGGTGATCTGTTTTTCAGTCGGCGGCAGAACTGTGGTGCTCGACGAGGCGCGCGACACGCTGATGAACGTCAATGCCTACGGTGACCCGGTGCCATCGGCTCGATTCATGGGCGGCCGCGCTTTCGCTTTGCTGAAGGCCGACGCCAAGGCTGAAATCACCCCGGCGGACCGCGACCAAGTGCTTGATGGCGCCATCATGCTTTTGCCGTCCATGCCCGACGATTCCGGCCCCTACATGTACCGCAAGGGCGGCTGGGTCGGTGCTGTCGATAAACTCACGCCCGGCGGCCATCTCTTTGCCGTTTCGCTTCATCTCGGCATGATGACGGCAACTTCTCTGGAGTTGATTGGCGCCGACGGCCCGGTCATCGTCGAGGGGCCGTTCGCCCGCAACACGACCTTCCTCGAAACGCTCGCCGTCATGACCGGCCGCGACATCGTTACCGGCGGCGCGGGCCTGACCGGCACCAGCGCCGGCGCCGCCTGCGTGGCGCTCGGTCGCGATACAACGATCGTGTCGGGCGCCAGGGTGGCAGAACTTTCTCCGGACCCGCGTATCGCGGCCTATGTCGAGACGTGGCAGCGGGCGATTGCCACACCTTAGCAAAGCCCCTCCCAAACCCTCCCCACAAGGGGAGGGCTTAATCTGCGCGACCGTCATCCCAAACATTGGCCCCTCCTCCACAACACCTGTTTCTTGGAATACAACTCGTGCCGCCCGTAAAGCCCTCCCCCTTGTGGGAGGGTTTGGGAGGGGCTTCTTTGCAACGCCTACATTTCCTTTTGCGCAATATCGCATGGTTAATGGTCGCTTAACTCCTGCTCGATAATCTCAGGTCAAATGGCCGCATTGTCTCCCGTGGCCGTGATTCCATTCGAGTTTGACGGGCTAAATACATGGCAAGAAGCATTCCGGCGGAGTACGAGAGCCGTTCCCTGCGCGTCACTCTGACATCCTTTCTCTGGCGGCAGGCCAAGGTCATGGGCGGGCTGTTATTGCTCGGCGTGCTGGGGCTGGCGGTCGCGGCGCTGTCCACCTGGAACGTACTGGACCCGAGCTACTCCAACGCCACCTCGCGCGAACCGTCCAACATTCTCGGTTCCGCCGGCGCCTATTTCGCTGACCTGATGATGCAGTTCTTCGGCCTCGGCGCGGTGCTTGCATTGCTGCCTGTCTTCTCATGGTCGCTGATGATGGTCTTCAACGTTCCAGTCTATCGACTGCTAAAGCGGGCCTTGGCATGGTTTGGCGGCTCTGTCCTCTCCGCCGCGGCCCTTTCCTGTTTCCAGGCACCGGCGACATGGCCGATTCCCAACGGCCTCGGCGGCGTTTTCGGCGACTTGATCCTGAAATTCCCCGCGCTGTTCATCGGCAGCTATCCGCAGGGCCTCACCGCTGGCTTCATCGGCACGCTCTGCGCGGCACCCGCGCTTGGGCTTCTCGCCTTTGCAGCCAACCTGATCGTCACCTCCGAACCTGAATTCGTCCAGCAGCCGGGCAAGCCGGAAATGCCGGTCAAGATCGTTCGCCAGCAGCCGGTCATGGAGGATGACGAGGAGGAATCTGAATCGCCATTCTCGTATGTCGCGGGATATGCGACCCACGCCTGGTATTCGGTCCAGGCGCGCCTGCGCCGCCTGACCGGAAAACCGGCACGCAAGCCAGTGCGTCACGATTTCGACGAACCTTATGACCTCAACGACGAGGAATTCGGACTGATGCATGCCTCGGCTGCGGAAGGACGCTCCGGCGGCCGCGCCGAACCCTCGCTGTTCGGCGATGCCGAAAAGCCGATGTCGCCCCTGCGCCGTATCATCTCCGCCCCGTCCATGAACCCGGACTTCGATGACGACGATGACGAGCCGCCCTTCGATACCGAACGGTCGCGCCCCGCGGGCATCCTGCCGGACGAGGAGGACGACGACGATCTGGACAACTGGCAGGTCAAGCCGGAAGTCCGCGCGCCACAGCGCGTGGCTATGACGCAACGGCCGGCCAACCCGCCGATGTCGCGCGCTACCCCGCAGCCGCAGCAGGTGTCGCAGGCAGTCCGTCCTCGCCCCGCCCCAATCGCTGAACGTTTCGTCGCCAAGGCCGGGCACGACGGCTTCGACCTGCCGCCGCTCGACCTGCTTGCAGAACCCAAGAACATTGCGAAAGATGCCAGCCTCTCGGCCGACGCCTTGGAACAGAATGCCCGTATCCTGGAAGGCGTGCTCGACGATTTCGGCGTCAAGGGCAACATCATCCATGTGCGCCCCGGTCCGGTCGTTACCCTCTATGAGCTTGAACCGGCACCGGGCATCAAGTCTTCGCGCGTCATCGGCCTTGCTGATGATATTGCCCGTTCGATGAGTGCGATCGCTGCCCGCGTCGCCGTCGTGCCCGGCCGCAATGCCATCGGCATCGAACTACCCAACAAGTCACGCGAGATGGTGTTCCTGCGCGAAATGTTTGCCGCCCGCGATTTCGACACCTCCAAGGCCAAGCTTGCTGTCGCACTCGGCAAGACCATCGGCGGCGAGCCCGTCATCGCCGACCTCGCCAAGATGCCACATCTGCTCGTTGCAGGTACGACCGGTTCGGGTAAATCCGTCGCGATCAACACGATGATCCTGTCACTGCTCTACCGGATGACGCCGGAACAGTGCCGCCTGATCATGATCGACCCGAAAATGCTCGAACTTTCTGTTTATGACGGCATCCCGCACCTGCTTTCGCCTGTCGTCACCGACCCCAAGAAAGCCGTTGTCGCGCTCAAGTGGACCGTCCGCGAGATGGAAGAGCGCTACAAGAAGATGTCCAAGATCGGTGTCCGCAACATCGACGGCTTCAATGCCCGCGTCAGCCAGGCGCTGGACAAGGGCGAACAGATCACCCGCACGGTACAGACCGGGTTCGATCGCCAGACCGGCGAAGCGATCTATGAGAGCGAGGAATTCGACCTCCAGCCGATCCCGTACATCGTCGTCATCATCGACGAAATGGCCGACCTGATGATGGTCGCGGGCAAGGATATCGAAGGCGCCGTGCAGCGTCTGGCACAGATGGCACGCGCCGCTGGCATCCACGTGATCATGGCGACCCAGCGCCCGTCGGTCGACGTCATCACCGGCACGATCAAGGCGAACTTCCCGACCCGCATCTCGTTCCAGGTCACGTCCAAGATCGACAGCCGCACGATCCTTGGCGAGCAGGGCGCAGAACAGCTGCTCGGCATGGGCGACATGCTTTACATGGCCGGTGGCGGCCGCATCCAGCGCGTCCATGGTCCGTTCGTCTCCGATCTCGAGGTCGAGGATGTCGTGGCCTTCCTGAAGACCCAGGGCACGCCGCAATATCTCGATGCGATTACCGCCGACGATGACGACGAGGATGGCGATGGCGACGGTCGCGGGCCAGCCGGCACCTCCAATCTCTCCGATTCCGAGGATCCCTACGATCAGGCAGTCGCCGTCGTGTTGCGCGACGGAAAGGCATCGACATCCTATATCCAGCGCCGGCTCGGCATTGGCTACAACCGGGCCGCCTCGATCATCGAGCGGATGGAGAAGGAAGGCATCGTCGGACCTGCCAACCACGCCGGCAAGCGCGAAATCCTCGTGCCAACCGAAGAAGACATCCTCGCGCGCTAAATCTTCGCGCACGATTTGTCGCAAGGGGCGGAACGCCTTGAAGCCGCCCCAGTTTCTTTCCAAGGAAAGAGCCGATAAGGAGACCGGAATGCATAAATTCGACGAAAGCACGTCCCCGATTAGACGCCGCACCTTCATCGGCGGCGCGGCAGCTCTGTTGATGGTGGCAATGACGCCGCTCAACGCGGCATGGGCGCAGGGTTCGGCAACCGCCCAGAAGATCGCCGATCATTTCTCGTCGGTCAAAACCATGGCAGGCGAATTCGTCCAGTTCGGCCCGCGCGGCGAGCAGACCGGTGGCAAATTCTATCTCGAGCGTCCGGGCAAAATCCGCTTCAATTTCGAGGATCCGTCGCCCATGCGGGTCATCTCCGACGGAAAATCGGTCGTCATCGGCAACCGCAAGCTCAAGACCTGGGACATCTATCCCTTGTCCAAGACGCCGCTTGCCCTGCTGCTCAGCAACAAGATCGATCTCGGCAGCAAGACCGTGCGCGACGTGAAGGAAGAGCCAGACCTCATCACCATCAAGCTCGGCGACAAATCGCTGTTTGCCGATTCGACCATCACCATGATGTTCGATCCGAAGACCTACGACCTTCGCCAGTGGACGATTACCGACAACCAAGGCAAGGACACGTCCGTGATGATCTTCAACGTCCAGACCGGTGTTCCCCTTGACGACAAGGTTTTCAAGGTGCCCTACGACGAAGTGCACAACCAGAACAGCGTCAAGCGTCGCTGATACGGCCTGCCTTGTGGAGAATTGCCACACGTAGCCGAGGCGCAATAGATTAAGCTTATAAGCCCCGGCATTAGTTGCTAGTGTCCGGCACGATTGCGTCGCGCCCGGAGTATGTGAATGCCATTGACCCTTGCCACCTGGAATATCAATTCCGTGCGGCTCAGAATGCCTTTAGTCGAAAAGTTCCTGGATCAATGGCAACCTGATATTCTGTGTTTGCAGGAAACCAAGTGTCCGAACGACCAGTTTCCTTCCTCGCCATTGAATGCGCGCGGCTACGTCCACCAGGCAATCCACGGCCAGAAGGGCTACCATGGGGTGGCGATTCTGTCCAAGATCCCGCTCGACGACCATACCAAACGCGACTACTGCAATGTCGGGGATTCGCGCCACGTTTCGGCACTCTTCAAGGTCAATGGCAGGACCATCCGGCTGCACAATTTTTATGTGCCCGCCGGCGGCGACGAGCCTGACCGGGCCATCAATCCAAAATTCGGCCACAAGCTCGATTTCATCGAGGAAATGAAACATCTCGATGCCGAAGGTGAAGCGGAAACCTCCTCCATTCTTGTCGGCGACCTCAACATTGCGCCTTATGAGAACGATGTCTGGTCGCACAAGCAGCTCCTCAAGATCGTCAGCCACACGCCGGTCGAGACTGAAGGGCTGAAAGAGGTGATGGCGCGCGGCAAGTGGCTGGATCTGATCCGCCACAGGACGCCCGAGCCCGAGAAGATTTATACCTGGTGGAGCTACCGCTCTGCCAACTGGCAGCTTGCCGACAAGGGACGCCGCCTCGACCACATCTGGTCTTCCGCGGATCTTGGTCCGCACCTCACTTCAACCGAGATCGTGCGCGAGGCACGCGGCTGGGACCGCCCCTCCGACCACGTTCCGGTTATCATCAAGCTGGACATCTAAGAGCGTCGAACGCTCGAAGCACGAAGGAACCGACCATGCTGCTTGGCAGAGTCGACGGACTGATTAATGGCAATGTTTGTGGATGGTCCTTCAACAGCGAAGCACCCACGGAACATCTGGTCATCAGAGTGATGCAAGGCGCAAAGGCCGTCGCCAGTGGCGTGGCCAATATCCCGCGCGCCGACCTTCCGGGTGCCGGTATCGGCGACGGCGACCACTCCTTTAAGATCCCCCTTCCGTCTGATATCACCAGGCTGGATGGACTGGCGGTGATCGCACAATCCGCAATAGCGGGCGAAATCGCATTGCCGACTGGCCACGACAGCGACCGGCGCCTCGACCAGCTGTTCTCCGCGTTCTCCAGCCAATATGAAGAGGCGCTGTTTGCGTTGAAGGCGGAACTCGACGCCACCAAAAAGCTTTGCCAAACTCTGGAAAAACAGACGGCCGATCAGGGCTATGAAACACCGGCCGGTGTAGCTGAGCGGCTTGCAAGGCTCGAATCGCGCATGGAAGCCGCCGAAGTATTTTTTGTCCGCATCGACGAGACGGTGCGGCGCTTGGCAGAAGACGCGCGAAAGACCAAGCGGAAACGTATCTTCGGCATATTCTAGAGCCCATACGAATGCGTATTCTGTTTGCCCATCAATATTTTCCTGGCCAGTTTCAGCGCATTGCGCGCCATTATGTTGCAAGCGGAAAGCACGATGTCGTGGGGTTCAATCGTGGCCTAAAGGACGGGCGGTCGATGTCCCCGGTCGAAGGCGTCAGGATGCACGAGTATGGACAAGAAATCGAGGCAGACCGACCAGAGGACCACGTTCTCTACGACACCGAGAACTTCATTCGCGAGGCGGCGAGCATCGCCATCAGGGCGCAGCAATTGAAGGAGCAGGGCTGGCAGCCCGATCTTGTCTACAGTCATACCGGCTGGGGGACAGGCGCCTTTTTGCACGACATTTTTCCGGATGCGCGCTTCATCAAGTACTGCGAGTGGTTTCACAACAATTCCCCGGCGAGCAACGAATTTCTCCATCGCGATCCGCCATTCGAGAGCCGGATCATGACCAGTTTGATGAACATGCCGGTTCTTGCCGACCTGGTCCGTGCCGATCTGATGATTGCACCGACCGAATGGCAGAGGCAGCAGTTCCCGCCACATATCCGGCGGGGAATCGAAATCGCTCCGGATGGTATCGACACTGACCTTTTCAAACCGGCGCCCGACGCTTCTTTCCGGCTTGCCGGCGGGCGAATATTTTCTGTAGGCGATCGTGTGGTGACCTACGTTGCGCGCGGCGCCGACCCCTTCCGGGGTTTCAGGCAGTTCATCGAGGCATTGACAATCCTGCAGGCGCGCGATCCGCACGTCGAGGCAATCGTTGTCGGCGACAAGTCGGTTTATTACGGCCGAGGCGTCGGCACTGAGGATCACTTCGGAGAGGTGATGGCTGCAAGCGGGATCGACGCCGCACGAACCCATTTCACGGGAACCCTGCCGTATGCGGATTATCGACGGGTACTGCAGGTCTCCGCCGCGCATGTCTATCTGACAGTGCCGTTCGTGCTCTCCTGGTCGGCACTGGAAGCGCTATCGACAGGATGCGCGGTCGTAGGCTCGGATACCGCGCCCGTGAGGGAGTTCGTCACGCACGCAGAGAACGGCTTGCTTGCAGATTTCTTCAGCCCCGAGAAGATCGCCGATCAAATCGAGGCAGCGCTCGCCGGTGGAACGAAAATCGAGATGATCCGCAGAAATGCTCGTCAGACAATCCTGGATCGCTGGTCCGCAGTGGGCGCGATAGCCCGCCACGAAGCCCTGGTTTCAAACCTGATCGTCAGCTGATATGGACGGGACCTGGAACCCGGAAAATGTCAGGGCTAAATAGATTGGTTCTGCTGCGCTCTATTGCTCACGGAATGCCTTGTTGAAGCTCTTTTCGATCGGCTCCACCAGATAGGCAAGCGCGGTGCGATAGCCGTTGACGATGGAGACCTCTGCCGTCATGCCGGGATAAAGAAACAGGTTGGGCTGCTTCTTCATGTCTTCCATGTCGATGGTGGCGCGAAAAACGAAGGTGACTTCGCCCGTCCGCTCGTCGGTAACACCATCCGGCGCGATATAGCTGACCCTTCCGATAAGCGGCCTGGTTTCCGAAGCGCCGAAGGCCGACAGCCGCACTTCTACCTTCTCGCCGACATGGATGCTGTCGATATCCATCGCTCGCGCATGGCCTTCGATCAGCATCGGCTGGTTGGCCGGCACAATGTCGAGCACGGGCTGCCCGGGAATAAGCGCCGAGCCCTGGGTACGGATCTTGATATTGGCGACCACGCCGTCCTGCGGCGCGCGGATCGTTGCCTTGGCAACAGCGTCCTCGGCGGCGATGATTTCCTGGCGGAAGCGGGCAATCTCCACCTGAGTGGCCGAAATCTGCTCGGAAATCGCACGGAAATACTCCGTCCGCCGGTTTGCCAGCGACAGTTCCATCTGGGTCTTGCGCTGGTTGTTCTCGGCAAGCGCCGCATCCGACTCGGCGATCCGCGTCTGCATGTCGACGAGCTGCAGCTTCTTCTCGTTCACCACCGATTTGGTAACCAGCTGTTTTGCCTGCAGCTCGAGATAGGCCTCGTAGTCAGCACGCATCACCTCGGCCTGTTCGGCAGAGGAATTTCGGCGCGCGACCAGTGCGACGCGCTGGCTCTGCAATTGTTCGACCATCGATCGATCGCTGGCGATCTGTCCCACGAACTGGCTCTGGCGCTCGCTGAACAGCTTTTTCTCGGTGCTGACCAGTTGCATTGCCGCCTCGACGTCCATGCCAACGGGCACGGCGTCATGATAGGTGAACTCCGGCTGCTCATCCTTTTCGGCAATGAGCCGGGCAAGCCGGGCACCGAGCACGAACAGTTGCTGGCGATGCTGGGTCAATGTGGACTGGTTGCGGGTGACATCAAGCGTGGCTAGCAGCGCGCCTTCCTTCACTGCCTGGCCCTCATGCACCATGATCGCCTTCAGCGTACCGCCTTCGAGATGCGTCACCGTCTTCGTCCGGCTTTCGACGATCACCCTGCCTGTGGCGGCCGAGGCCTGGGCGATCGGCGTGACCGACGCCCAGAGGAAAAACCCGCCGACGCCAATGAGCAGCGTCGCCAACCCCAGAACGATGGGTCCCAACAGCGTAACGTTCTTGCTCGCTTCCTCGCGAACGACCTCATCCCACTCGCTGAGCGGTTTTACGGCCGTACCGGTGGTGCGATATTCCGACTTGGACAATGTTATCGGCGCGCTCATCCGACGTCTCCCGCTGCGGGCACAACACGCATGATACCCTTTCGGCGCGCATCGTTTGCCAATCGCGCCTCCGGTGAAATCATTTCGATGACTTCGGTTCGCGGACCAAACTGGGCGACTACGCCATGTTCGATGACCATGATCTTGTCGGCGACCGCCATGACCGAAGGCCGGTGCGCAATCATGATGACGATGGCGCCACGCGCACGTGCCTCCACGATCGCCGCTATCAATGCCTGTTCGCCGATGCCGTCGAGATTGGAATTCGGCTCATCGAGGATCAGGAGCTTCGGATCCCCATAGAGCGCGCGCGCAAGCGCCAGTCGCTGCATCTGCCCGCCCGACAGCATATGCATGCCTTCGCGGACGGGCGTGTCGTAGCCATGCGGCAGCTTGCCGATCATGTCGTGGATGCCGGCGGCCTGGGCTGCCCGGATCACGTCGCGCGGATCGCTGTCCTGCATCCGGGCGATCGTCTGACGGATCGTGCCGTCGATCAGCGACAACGACTGTGGCAGATAACCGACCGCGCGACCGAACGAACCACGCTCCCACAGATAGGTCGAATGTCCGTCGAGATAGACCCCACCGGCAGTCGGCTTGATGATGCCTGTGAGGCACCGGGCCAACGTCGATTTTCCAGCCCCCGAAGGACCGGCAATGCCCAGGACTTCGCCCGGCGATAACGAGAAGGTCAGCCCCCTGAGCACGGGAATGTCGCGACCGTCAGGCAGGTAAACCAGATGTTCGACGGAAAGGTCGCCGTCACCCACCGGAGCCGGCATCGTCTGCCGCGCAGAACCCTCATGCTCGATGAGCGCTTTGATGCGTGACCAGGCTTGGCCTGCATTGACCCATTGCTGCCAATTCTCGATCAGCCCGGCAAATGGCCCCACAGCCTGCGAGGTCAGAACCATGCCGGCAAAAAGCACACCCGCATTGATTGCGCCCGACAGGACCAGAAATGCGCCCGTAGCCACCGTCACCATCTGCAAGCTCTTCTGCAGCGATTTGGTGATGGCCAGCACGATGCGCGTGCGCACATTGGCGGTGTTGGAGTATTCCAGCATTTCGCCCTGCGAGCGGCGCCACATACGCACCAGCGCCGGCAGCATGCCCATCGCCTCGATCGCCTCGGCGTGGCGCATGGAGTTGGCGACTTCCTGCACATGCCGCTGCTGGGCGGCATTGGCTTCCTTGATCGCCTGACGGGTCAAGCCATCGGTGATGAAATTCATCACCACCATCGCGATGATGAATCCGCCGGCAACCATCGCATAAACCGGATGGATGAACAGCAGTGCCACAAGGAAAACCACAGACCAGAACGCATCGAGCGGCATCGACACGGCATTGCTGCCAATGAACTGTCGGAGTTCATTGATGTCGCGGATCGCCGCGCCACCTTCATTGACCCCGCCCTCGACGGACTGCAAGACGCCTGCCTGCAGCGCCGGCAGATTCAGCCGCTGTGCCAGACCGTGCGCCATGACGGTGTAGGTCCAGTTGCGGACAAAATCCAGGAGACCATAGATGATGATGCCCAGGATACCGATGACGATCAGCCCATAGAGCGTATCATAACTCTTGGCAGGCAGGACGCGGCTATAGACCTGGACCATGAAAATCGGCCCGATCAGCATGGCGAAATTCAGGAAGAAGCTGACAATACCGGCATAGATGAAACCGCGCAGGAAAATTTTCCGAGCCGATTGCAGGAGCGTCGTGGAGTTTGCGGTCTTCATTCTTCTCATCATCAATGCAGAAACCCGACCTACTTAGAGGTCATGGTGTGAAGATAGGGTTGCTTGTTGTCCCGTGCCTTGTGAAATGCGGCCGGATAGGAGCTGGATTGCCCGCTAAGGGTTGTCAAGACAAGACTTCATCGCCAACAAACGCGTCTTGCGCACAGCCTCCACGGAGGCAATCAATTCAGCATGGTCTTGCCTGAATTTCGCCTCCGTATCCTTGCTCCAATTGCCGCCTATCTTTCTGATCTTTTCATCAACGGGTAGATCGGTGTCCGGCACGGGCATACCAAGCGCGCGATAAAACACGGCAAGTGTCTTTTGCTTGTCCATGAACAACGTCTCATATGTCAAATTGATGGGCTGGAGCGAACGACGCTCGACCAGTTCGACGTTCAAATTCTCAACATGTGCGAGATAGCGAAACCACTCCGATAGCTTTGCCGCATTGTATTCGGGGTCCACGGGATTGTCGCCTTCAACGCTATGAAAGTATCCCGTTGCCGTTGCTCGAAAGAGCGATACCGCTTGCGCAACCAGATTCTCCCGCCACAAGTGAAAAACCGTCAATTTGGGAAAGGCCTTGAAAAATACGTCCTCACCAAAGATGGCAATGTGCTCGCTTGTTGCCTCGATACCGAAGACACCATCGATCTGCGCCACCCCGCGAAGCGCCTGCATGAACGTCTTTGCTTCTACCGCGCCGACTGTCGTAGCAGACTGCCTTAGGAACTCGGGGTTGATATGCTCGTCCGGATTTCCCAAGCGTCCCGCAAGCAAGCTTGTGAGCCACGAGCTCCCACTTCTGCCATTGAAGATTATGAGGTAGTCCGCAACGACGGATTTGGCAGCATCGACGGCGCTCCGCCCGAGACATTCATCTACCGCTAAGTCCTTGACTATATTTTCAAATGACCTCATATCTACCTTCAGATTTCCCCAACGCTAGAGACCAAGCCGGTGCCAATAATTATTGAAGACAACGGTGCAAACAACGTCGTCAGTTTTCCAGAAAGCTCCTCAGCAAATGGCAAAGTGATTTTCAGCGGGGACAATAATTCTCTCATAGTTCAGGGTCCGTTTTCCGGCAGCGTCTATATCACGATAGGCTCAAATAGCGATGTCCAAATTGGCCAGAACTGCTCGTTCGCCGACCTTCGCATTCATGCCGACCAATCTTCGAGCATCCACATCGGCGAGCATGTAAACGTCAATGCACGGGTGCAATTTCTGGCTCATGAGCCAGGTACCATAAGAATTGGCCCATGGTGCCTGTTCGCGAGCGATATCGATGTCAGCGTAAGCGATATGCATTCGATATTTGATGCCGTGACCGGAGAACGAATTAACCCGGCCAGCGACGTTGAAATCGGAGCACATGTTTGGGTTGGCAACAGGGTCCTCGTCATGAAGGGGGCCCGGATCGGCAGTGGTTCGATGATCGGCGCCGGTGCGATTGTAAACGCCGACGTGCCAAAGAATTGCATTGCTGCCGGACAACCGGCACGCGTTATCCGAGAGTCGATCATGTGGGATCGACGCCTTGTCAGCCACCTGCCCCAAGACGCGCCAGCCTTATCATTCTTCTGATTCCTTTATTAAGAGTTCGATCTCAGGTATGAATCCAGCATGTCCTCATCAGGCACTTCGACTTCATGGGCCGCCTGAAGCTGTTGCGTTGCTTCAATAAGAAGCTGGCAAATCTCCGCCACGTCCGCCTCCCTGGGAACGACAGAGCCATACTGTAACTCCCGCACTCGTTCAGCAGGCGCGCCTATGTCCGTCACAACGGGCCAAAGCCCGGCCTCGAATGCAAGCGAAAGCGTGTAGGAGAAGGTTTCCGGCCAAAGGTTGGGGAAAAAGCTGATATGCGGCTGATAGCGAGCCAGCAGACTACCGATGCTGCTTGGTTCATAGGCCCCCAGTATCTCGACATTTGGCAGATCCGAAAACGCGGCATCGTTCCTGGTATAGCCGAAGACGATGAACTGAAGCGGCAACCCATGGCAATAGGCATGTTGCGCGCATTCAAGAAGGCGCGGGAATCCCTTGATATCGCTGATAGCGCCGATTATGGCGACGCGTATCCTGTCGCTCTGCGCAGGCACGCTGAGACGCCGGACTTCCGCCTGGCCAACCGCATCAGTTCGTGGATGCGGCTTCACCACAAACTCGCCGTCGAAGCCAAGCCGAACGAGTCGGTTGACCGTATCGTGCGACCCCGCAAAAGTCCGTTTTGCACCGCTCATCACCGCCTGAAACGCCTTGCGATATTGCTGGATGTCGTTGCCCGCCGCTTCCAGATAGTGGCGCAATCCGGGAAACGGTCGATCCACCACCGCCGCAAGGCTTGGCTTGTCGTCAGGGGTTTCTCCGAAGTAGCGACCGGATGGGGTCGTGAACGTCACGCTGGGGCAGGCCCAAGCGAAATCGTGAACGGTAACGTCATAATCGAAATTTTCCACAAGCCAGCTAAGCAACACTTGCGGCACGCCGATCGGGCTGTGGATATGGATCTTCTCCGGCCCGAATTCGATTATGTCGTTCTTGAGTTCTTCGATTTCCCGCGCCGAATACGTCTCATTATGCGCAGCCTGGAAGAAGCGTCCATACTTGCTTTGATCCGACTGGATTTCAAGTTTCGACGATCCCAAAAGCGCAAACCTCAGGATCAGATTGGCGTAGTCTTCCTGCCGGTAAAGATACGCCAGATCCTGAACATACTTTTCCGTGCCGCCGCCAAGGTCGTGCGTAATGTGTAAAACGCGCTTTTCTTCCATGGCATCGGCCAGCAAGCCGATATTTACATCCCGACGGAGTTTTGCGACAGGATCGCGCGCAAGGAACCTCTGAATCACACGATCGTAAAAGGGATAGGCCTCGTTTATCTTCTTGGCGCTCTCAATGATCCGCTGAAGCTTTTCATCTCCAAACGACACGGCTCCCCTGTGGATCAGGAATACATCGGCCGCCAGCACATGCTTCCATCCTCTCGAGGAAGCCTTCAGGCAAAAGTCAACTTCCTCGCCGTAACCCCGTCCCCACTTTGCGGCATCGAAGGCACCGACATCCATCAGGCAAGCCCGCCGAATGAACATGCAGAAGCCGATCGCCACCGGGATATCGAGAATCTTTCCGGCATTTACACGGGCGGCCATCTCATCGACAGCCTTGGCTATTTCCGGTGTCTCGACAGGAATTGACTTGCAGAGGTAGGGCAGTGTGCAGATTTCACCGTTGCTGGAGAACGGCGTCACAGTACCGATGTTGCTATCCTTCGCCGCAGCCGCGACGATCCTGTCCACCCAACCGTCCTGGACAACCGTGTCCGCGTTGAGGAGAATGACATCATTGCTGCCGGCCGCGACCATCCCGAGGTTAACCGCCGCTGAAAATCCATGGTTTTGCTTGCGATGCAGTATCTTGAGGTTTTCCCGACCCTGCAACTCAAGCGCACGCAAATATTGGACAATCACAGTTTCCGGCGAATTGTCGTTGACGAGGATGATCTCGGTCTTCGTTTCGTTTTGCGCGGCGAAAATACTGTCCATGCATTCGGCCAGTTCCACGGCACCGCCATAGACCGGGACAACAACGGAAACGGTGCCGCCAGCCTCTGTCGGCGCATCTTTAAAGACCAGATCACGCGCAATAAAACTGGTCGCGCCGTCTGAAGACAGCATGCCGCTGGACAGTGATGTTACGCTCTTCATCGCGGTACGACGATGCTGGGCGATTGCAGCGAGTTCCTCATAAGTGCTCGAAATCGAAATCCGTGCGACTTCGATCTTCGTCTCCGCATCGATAAGGGTTACCTCGGCACAATCGCCTTCGAGCTCGGCATCGAAGTGCAGCACGAAGCCGAGATTCGCGGTCACCCCACCAAGCTCCTGGCGCACATCTGCCCGCTTTAGGTTAGTACTTGCGCTTCCGAGCCTCATGCCGTCGCAATAGGCATCCAGACGAAGCGGAATTCCTCGATCCTGCCGGAATGCCCAGCCTTCAATCCGGCCGAAATCGGCGTGTTCGACGAACACGGTGTAGTCAGGGTAGCTCAGGGCGACTGCATCGCTTCTGACCACTTCGCTTTCATGATCTATCTCAACGACGTAAACATGCGCGCGCCCATCCCAATAGGCTTCCGGCACCTGCCACGTAAGCGCTACTTCGACGCCATCAGCGGTAGAACCCTCGACGAACGGGATCTTGATGAATCCCACGCTCACACCGTCGATCTTGACAGCAGCCTTGATGGCCGCGCCGATCCACCCGCGGACGACGATTTTCAAGGCGCCGTGTTCAATACCCGCAAGCATGATCGACATGCCCCGCGCCACATTGAGAATGCGCCCGTCCCCGTCGATGATTTCGCCATCTGCCAGAACATGAACCAGATTCGTCAGCCGCTTGATCGAGCGCCGGGCAATCGGCACGCAAAAACCGGCGCGGCCGCTCGCAATCCCGTTCGCCATCAGATCGGGGCGGGATTGATTCGACAGGCCACTTGAAACAATGGTTTTGTTGAGAGCGACCGAGATGTTCAACGGGTCGTCGTTTCCAGCGTTTTTCGCCCAACCGACAACGTTCAACCCATTGTCGATCTGCTCGAAATGTCCGAGAATCTCCGGCTTTAGAGAGTTCATTTCAGTCTTGTCTTTCCAATCGAAACTATGGGCGAGCATCCCGGCCCATAGACAAACTCGGGCTCCGGTCATTGCCCCTTCACGACCTTCACGACGCAACCATACGCACGCCGTGATTGCATTTCACACGACACGAAGCCACCAAGGAATGCACGCAGTAGGCGCTGCGCGAATATCGCTCCGCGGGTAAAGTATGCAACCCCTGATGGATTTCCGATTCGCCGCTCCGGCCATTCAGCCGGGGCCGAATGGCTGACATATATCACCAAATCGTAATAGGACCAGTGCAAGATTTAGCAGTATGCAACTCGTCGCGACGTGTGTATCTGTGCGCTTCGTTTTTAAATTGCCTCATGATTCACAAGGAAACGAGAACAAAATGGCATCTATGGTTGGCTCCAATAAGGGCGAAACGATCACCGGCAAATCTTTTGCGGACAAGCTGTTCGGCAAGGGCGGAAACGACGTCCTCAACGGGAATGGCGGCAATGACCGTCTCGACGGCGGCACCGGCAACGACACGCTGACCGGCGGCGCTGGCAAGGACACTTTCGTGTTCGGCGCGAAGTCCGGCAAGGACGTCATCACCGATTTCGACGTCAAGAAGGACGTCATCGAAATCGCCAAGGGCATCAACGGCATCAAGAAGGCTGCTGATGTTCTCAAGCATGCCGACCAGAAGGGCAAGGATGTTGTTATCGACCTCGGTGGCGGCAACAAGATCACCCTGAAGGACGTCAAGCTCGCCGATCTCAAGAAGAACCCGGGCGACCATTTCGACATCGGCTGATCTCAGTCGCGTTAAATGGAAAAGGGCGCCATCGGCGCCCTTTTCTCGTTGTTGAAACCAATTGGAAATTACAAGAACCTCTGCCAGATCGTCTTGTAGTCGCAGTATTTGGCGATGGCATGCACCGAGCGATCTCGACCGAAGCCCGATTGCTTGAAGCCGCCGAACGGCGTGGCAAAGTTCGACAGATCGTAGCAGTTGATCCAGACAGTGCCGGCATGAATACCCTCCGACATGCGATGCGCACGGCTCATGTCCGAGGTAAAGACAGCCCCCGCCAACCCATACTCGGTATCATTGGCAATCGTCAGTGCCTCCTGCTCGGTCGAGAACGGAATCGCTGTCAGCACCGGGCCGAAAATTTCCTTGCGCGCCAGCGACGAATCATTGGACGGCGCGACAAACACCCCCGGCGAAAGGTAGTAGCCACCGGTATCCGCCATCACCCGCTCGGCCCCGAAGGCACGCCTTGCACCTTCGCGCTCGCCAGCCTCGATCATCGTCAGCACCATGCCGAGATGAGCATCTTCGATCAGCGCGCCAATCTGCGCCGACGGCTCAAGCGGATGAGCCAGGGTAATCTCGCGTGCCGTTACCTCCCGGATCTTCTCGATCAACGTATCCATAATGCTGGCTTCGGCGATCAGCCGTGTCGAAGCATGGCAGGTTTCGCCGGAATTGTAGAAGCAACCCCAGGCTGCGGCAGACGAGGCTGCATCGAGATCGGCGTCGGCAAACACCACCAACGGCGATTTTCCACCGAGTTCCAGCGCTACCCGCTTGAGATTGGTGGATGCCGCATAGCCCATGATCAGCTTGCCGACCTCGGTCGAACCGGTAAACGCAATCATATCGACGTCCATGTGGCAGGCGAGCGCCTTGCCCACTTCCTCGCCATAACCCGTGACGACATTGAACACCCCGTCCGGCAAACCGGCCTGGCTCGCCAGTTCCGCAAGCTTGATCGCGGTCAGGGACGATTGCTCGGCAGGCTTCAGCACCACCGAATTACCTGCGGCAAGCGCGGGGCCGAGTTTCCACGTCTCGATGATCATCGGGTAGTTCCACGGCGTAATCGCGCCGATAACGCCCAGAGGCACCTTGCGCACCAGCGCACGGTCATTCGGACCGGTCGGCGCAATCTCATCATAAAGCTTGTCGCACATCTCGGCGTAGTACTGGATGCAGTCAGCCGCCAGCCGCACATCAACATTCAGCGAAGCCATCACCGGCTTTCCGACATCGATCGTCTCAAGCAGCGCCAGTTCCTCGCGATGCTGGCGGATGAGCTCCGCCCAGGCGAGCATGATCCTCTTTCTCTCAGCTGGCTCCTTGCCACGCCAGACACCACTTGCGAAAGCTTTGCGAGCGGCCCCCACAGCTCGATCGACGTCGTTGATGTTGCCGCGTGCAATTTGCGCTGAAGGCTTGCCATCCATCGGCCGGATGCGGGTGAATGTCAGGCCCGTGGAAGCAGGCTGTCGCTTGCCATCGATAAAATGGTTGCCGTTTAGACTAATCTGCGTGAGCGCATTTTCCCAATAGGCTCTGTCGTATTCTATAGTCATGATCAGGGAATCCTTACTTCATAGCCATGATGGATGCTGCCATGTGATCGATATCAGCGTCTGTGACATCGCGGACCGTCGACTTGCGCATCGGCTGGTTTTCGGTGGCGCGCATTTCGTGCCCGAGCTCAGCCGCGCCGACACCTGCAAACGCGTCCGGCAGCTTACGGATGACGGCGCAGCGATCCATGAGAGCGCTGAAAAAGGCCGGCAGTTCGTTAGCAGACTCCAATCCGCAAGCGCGGGCCGCGGCTTTCAGGTCATCTGTATCGGCTTCAACCAGCCACGGTAACGTCACTTCGAAGCCGAGCGCGGTTGCAAGTCCGTGATGGACCGGTGCCAGCCCTGCCATGGCATGCGAAATATTATGAGCAATCGCGGTACCGCAATTGTCGATGGCAGCGCCGCCATAGGAAGACCCGAGCAGCACGGCTCCGCGTGCAGCCAGATCATCAGGCGCTTTTACCGCACGCTCAAGATTGGCCGAAAGCAGGCGAAGCGCTTCATGACCAAAGATCTTCCCTGCGGGATTTGCATTGCGGTTGGTGGATGCTTCAAATGCATGCACGAACGCATCGAGTCCACACCAGGCCGTCAAATTGGCGGGCAACGACACGGTTAGGACCGGATCGAGTATGACAAGATCTGACTTGCTCTTGGCGCCCCAGACCCAGAGCTTCTTGCCTGCCGGACCGGTGAAGATGTTGGTGGCCGAGGTCTCGGACCCTGTGCCGGCCGTCGTCGGGATCATGATCTTGCCGAGTGGTTTTTCCGGAAGCGGATTGGCTGCGAGCGCATAGTGCATTGGGTCTTCACCCGAGGCAGCAGTACAGGCCGCGATCTTGGCAATATCGAGCGCGGAGCCGCCACCGATGCCAATGACAAGGCTGCACCCTCGCGCTACAGCTGTTGCGGCCTGAACATGAGCAAGCTTGGGTTCTCCGGAAAAGTCCGAATAGATGGCAGCGGTAATGCCGGCGGCATCCAGCAGTTTCACGACCTTGTCGCCTAAACCGGAGGCGGCCAGAAAGCCGTCGATCACGATTGCGGCCTTGCCGTTATCGCAAAGGGCCTGCGCATGAGCAGCAATGTTGTCAATTTCGTTCGCCCCGAAGCGAATCTCGGGAACGGGCGAGAACGAGAAGTTCATGAAAGTCTCCGGAAACGTGCGAAGCCAGTGTCAACCGCTTCGCCTGTGTGAATATAGCCAGAAGCTATCTCGTTCCGGGCGGCATTTCCCGCATCAAATGCGACATGAAAATCGGGTTAAAGGTGAAAAATAACAAAGCCCCCGACGATGCGGGGGCTCTGCGAAATTCTATGCACTCGAAGGTCAGGCAGCGAATGCCGACAGGCCGTTCAGATCTGCAATCAGCTGCGAGATACGCAACCGCGCTACATCGTTGGCAGCATTGCCGAGATCGGTATTGGCCTGATTGACGCGCTTGGCAAGCGCATCCTTCGTAAAGTCCGAAACCGGAAGCGCCGCTTCAGCCAGAAGCGTGCAGCCGCTCGGCAGAATATCTGCAAAGCCGCCGAACACGACGAAACGTTGCGTCTCGCCAGTTGCTTCCTTGACCGTGATCACTCCGGGGCGGATCGTCGTCATGAACGGCGCGTGATTGGCCATGACAGCCATTTCGCCTTCCGTGGCCGGCAGGACAACTTCGGTCACCGATGCCGACATCAGGAGCCGTTCCGGCGAGACAAGTTCAAAATTGAAACTATCAGCCATAATCAGTCACTCTTTCTCTAAACAGTTTGCGAGCGCCAAGCCACTTCAGCCGTGCGCTCGCAAATCTTGTCAGGCAGCTTCGGCAGCCAGTTTCTTGGCCTTCTCGATAGCTTCCTCGATCGTGCCGACCATGTAGAAAGCAGCTTCCGGCAGGTGATCGTAGTCACCGTTAACCAGACCCTTGAAGCCCTTGATCGTGTCTTCGAGAGCAACCAGCTTGCCAGGCGAACCGGTGAACACTTCAGCAACGAAGAACGGCTGCGACAGGAAGCGCTCGATCTTGCGGGCGCGGGCAACAGCCAGCTTGTCGTCTTCCGACAGTTCGTCCATGCCGAGAATGGCGATGATGTCCTGAAGCGACTTGTAGCGCTGAAGGGTCGTCTGCACCTTGCGCGACACTTCGTAGTGCTCTTCGCCGACGATCATCGGGTCGAGCATGCGCGAAGTGGAGTCGAGCGGGTCAACCGCCGGGTAGATACCCTTTTCAGCGATCGAACGCGACAGAACGGTCGTTGCGTCCAAGTGGGCGAACGATGTGGCCGGCGCCGGGTCGGTCAAGTCGTCGGCGGGCACGTAGATGGCCTGAACCGAGGTGATCGAACCCTTGGTGGTGGTGGTGATGCGTTCCTGCATCTGGCCCATGTCCGTGGCCAGCGTCGGCTGATAGCCAACGGCCGAAGGAATACGGCCGAGAAGTGCCGACACTTCCGAACCAGCCTGGGTAAAGCGGAAGATGTTGTCGACGAAGAACAGAACGTCCTGGCCCTTGTCACGGAAGTCTTCGGCGATCGTCAGACCGGTCAGAGCGACACGTGCGCGAGCGCCCGGCGGTTCGTTCATCTGGCCGTACACGAGAGCAGCCTTGGAACCTTCGCCGCCGCCGAGCTTGTTGACGCCCGATTCGATCATTTCGTGGTAAAGGTCGTTACCTTCGCGGGTGCGTTCACCCACGCCGGCAAACACCGAGTAACCACCGTGCGCCTTGGCGACGTTGTTGATCAGTTCCATGATCAGAACGGTCTTGCCAACGCCGGCGCCGCCGAACAGGCCGATCTTGCCGCCCTTTGCGTAAGGAGCGAGCAGATCGACGACCTTGATGCCGGTAACGAGGATCTGAGCTTCGGTGGACTGCTCAACGTAAGCAGGAGCATCCTGGTGGATGGAGCGCTTTGCAGCTGTGACCAGCGGACCGGCTTCATCGACGGGCTCACCAATGACGTTCATGATGCGGCCGAGCGTTTCATCGCCGACCGGAACCGAGATCGGCGATCCGGTATCGGTGACCGTCTGACCGCGCACGAGACCTTCGGTGGCGTCCATGGCGATGGTGCGCACGGTGTTCTCGCCGAGGTGCTGTGCAACTTCGAGAACCAGGCGATTGCCACCATTGTCGGTTTCAAGCGCGTTAAGGATCGGCGGCAGATCGCCACCGGCAAAGGATACGTCCACGACGGCGCCGATGACCTGGGTCACCTTGCCGACGGAGCCTGCTGCTGCGTCCGCAGCGGATTTCTTCGTAGCTGCCCTAGCCATGAAATTCCTCTTTCTAACGTCAGAGCGCTTCAGCGCCCGAAATGATTTCAATCAGTTCCTTGGTGATCTGCGCCTGCCGCTGACGGTTGAACGTCAAAGTCAGCTTGTTGATCATCTCACCGGCATTGCGCGTGGCATTGTCCATCGCGCTCATCTTCGCACCCATCTCGCCTGCGACGTTTTCGAGCAACGCCCGGAAAATCTGCACCGAAATGTTGCGCGGAATAAGATCGCCGAGAATGGCGCCCGCGTCCGGCTCGTATTCGTAGACAGCGCTTGCACCGTTCTGAACCGCACCGTTGGTCGGGGCCACAGCAGGGATCAGCTGCAAAGCAGTCGGAATCTGCGAGATCACAGACTTGAATTCCGAGTAGAAGAGCGTGCAGATGTCGAACTCGCCCTTTTCGAAAAGGCCGATGACCTTGCGGCCGACTGCGTCGGCATTCTCGTAACCGATCTTCTTTACTTCACGCAGGTCGACGCGATCGATGATCAGCGAAGCGAATTCGCGACGCAGAATATCGAAGCCCTTCTTGCCAACGCAGATGATCTTGACCGTCTTGCCCTCAGCCACAAGCTTGCGCGTGTGGTCGCGGGCCAGACGGGCGATCTGCGAGTTGAAGCCGCCGCAAAGGCCGCGTTCGGCGGTGCAGACCACGAGAAGGTGAACCTTGTCGCGGCCCGTACCGGTCATCAGCTGCGGCGCATCGCTGTCGCCGCTAACTGCCTGTGAAATATTGGCGAGAACCGCACCCATCCGCTGCGAATAAGGCCGGGCGGCTTCCGCCGCCTCCTGGGCACGCCGAAGCTTCGCCGCGGCGACCATTTTCATCGCCTTGGTGATCTTCTGCGTCGCCTTGACGGAGGCGATCCGGTTTTTCAGATCCTTAAGTGAAGGCATCCGTTTTCCGTCCTAACTTATGCCGTTCAGGCGAAGGTCTTCGAGAAGCTGTCGAGAGCGGCCTTAAGCTTGGCACGCGTGTCGTCGCTCACTGCCTTTTCCGTACGGATCGCTTCGAGGATCGCCTTGCCTTCGCTGCGCAGGTTCGCCAGGAAAGCCTGTTCGAACTTGCCGACCTGGTTGACTGCGAGCCTGTCGAGGTAGCCGTTCACGCCGGCGAAGATCACCGCAACCTGTTCTTCCGTCTTGAGCGGCGAGAACTGCGGCTGCTTGAGAAGTTCGGTAAGGCGTGCGCCACGGTTCAGCAGGCGCTGGGTTGCAGCGTCGAGGTCCGAGCCGAACTGTGCGAAGGCCGCCATTTCGCGGTACTGAGCAAGTTCACCCTTGATCGAACCGGCAACCTGCTTCATCGCCTTGATCTGCGCAGCCGAACCGACGCGGGAAACCGACAGACCGACGTTAACGGCCGGACGGATGCCCTGATAGAACAGGTCGGTTTCGAGGAAGATCTGACCGTCGGTGATCGAAATCACGTTGGTCGGGATAAACGCCGAAACGTCGTTACCCTGGGTTTCAATGACCGGAAGTGCAGTCAGCGAGCCGGCGCCGTTGTCTTCGTTGAGCTTCGCGGCGCGTTCGAGCAGGCGCGAGTGCAGATAGAAGACGTCGCCTGGATAGGCTTCGCGGCCCGGCGGGCGGCGCAGAAGCAGGGACATCTGACGATACGCAACGGCCTGCTTGGAAAGGTCGTCATAGCCGATGAGGGCATGCTTGCCGTTGTCGCGGAAGTACTCACCCATGGCGCAGCCGGCGAACGGTGCGAGATACTGCATCGGAGCCGGATCGGAAGCGGTTGCGGCAACGATGATCGAATATTGCAGCGCGCCGCGCTCTTCGAGTACCTTGACGAACTGGGCAACCGTCGAGCGCTTCTGGCCGATAGCCACATAGACGCAATAGAGCTTTTCGCTATCCGGGCCATTGTCGTGAATGGCCTTCTGGTTGAGGATAGTGTCGAGAATGATGGCGGTCTTGCCGGTCTGGCGGTCACCGATCACGAGCTCGCGCTGGCCGCGACCAACCGGGATAAGGGCGTCGATGGCCTTGAGGCCGGTCGACATCGGCTCATGCACCGACTTGCGCGGAATGATGCCCGGAGCCTTGATATCGACGCGCGAACGCTTGGTCGCATTGATCGGGCCCTTGCCGTCGATCGGGTTGCCGAGCGCGTCAACAACGCGGCCGAGCAATTCCGGACCTACGGGAACGTCAACGATGGCGCCGGTCCGCTTGACGGTGTCGCCTTCTTTGATGTCGCGGTCGGAGCCGAAGATAACCACGCCGACATTGTCGGCTTCGAGGTTAAGCGCCATACCGCGGATGCCGCCGGGGAATTCAACCATTTCGCCGGCCTGGACATTGTCGAGGCCATAGACACGGGCAATGCCGTCGCCGACGGACAGAACCTGTCCGACTTCGGAGACTTCAGCCTCTTTGCCAAAATTCTTGATCTGGTCTTTGAGAATTGCGGAAATTTCCGCGGCGCGGATATCCATCAGCCAACCTCTTTCAGTGAAAGCTTAAGAGTAGAAAGTTTCGTGCGAAGCGATGTATCGATCTGCCTGGATCCGACCTGAACGATCAGACCACCGAGCAATGACGGATCGACCGTCAGATTGATCGTGACATCTTTTCCGGTGACGCTTTTGAGCGCCGCCTTCAATTCTTTTTCCTGCGCTGCGGAAAGCGCATGGGCCGAAGCGACATCGGCCGACATCTCGCCCCGATGGCGAGCATGAATCTCGCGGAACGACTTGATCATGCCGGGAACGGCAAACAGGCGGCGGTTTGAAGCCGTCACCTTGATGAAGTTGGCTGCAAGACCACTAATCCCGGCCTTTTCGAGAACGGCGGAAACGGCATTGAGCTGTTCCTGCGCCGAAAATACCGGGCTGAGGACCAATCGCTTGAAATCCGCAGATTCATCGATCAGGGACTGAAACTTGTCGAGCGCCCCTGCGACTTCAGACAAAGCGTTTTCATCGAGCGCCAGATCGAAAAGCGATGAGGCATAACGCTCGGCCACGCCAGAAACGGATTGCGATGAACCTGCCACGCGCTGGGTTTCCCTAATTCCTCTCAAGTGTGCAGCATTGCGACGCAAGCGCCACAACAACACCTTGAATTTGTTGCATTATTTTTGAGCGGCTATGAGAAGCTTGCCCCATATCCCCCAAAAACTCGCAAGCCATCTAGCATAGCTGGTTTGGAGTCGCAACACAGGATATTACCGAATGTTACGGCAGTTGCGCATTTCTTTTTCAATCTGACTCAAGATTGATTCCGAACGTGGAATATTTTTCCGCCTAGGGCCGCGGAAGCGCGACTACATCATCGTTGAAATATGGGCAACAACAGCGGCGGCGGCGACGACTTCCACCACCAGGGCAACGATCGCATAGACATAATTTCCGCGATTGAATGCAAGAGCGATCAGGCGCCCGAACACAGCAAGTATGAACGCCCCTGCGACCCCCAGATTGGCCATGAGGAAATCCATCGGTGCATTTTCACCATTGGCGCTGACGAACAGCCCGATCAACCCCACCCCGAGCGCAAATCCGCCGGCCGAACGAATGGTGGTGATCGCCGAGGCTTTTTCGGCCGTCACGCCAAGGCCGCTGACCGTCATCGACATGCGCGGTCCGAACATCACCAAGGCTCCGAGGAGAGTGAGTCCCGCATAGGTAAAGAACACCAGTCTGGCATCCAGCGCCTGCGGAACCGCCATCTGGGTGTCCGGCCTGAATACATCGAAGAAGTAATAGAGTGTTGCAGCAGTCAGCACCGCCTGCACCAGCAGCAGCAGGAAATTGAGTAGCGTCGACGCCTTGTCCGACATCAGCGACAGGACACGCCCGAAGGTGGAAAGCAGAAGCCCGATCGCCACAACGGTATAAAGGACCGGCTGATCGAACATCAGGGTCGCGATCGAAAGTCCGGCTAGGAAACCACCTGCAGCGCGCAACTCGCCAATGCCGCCTGGCCGCTTTTCATGGCTTTCCAGGCCTAGAAATCGACCGACCGCCGTGGGAAACAACAGGAATGACAATCCGACGACGGTCAGGAACCCGACGGCTGCAAATGCCGCTTGCGCACCGGGCGCGGAGGGAAACTCCGGCAGAGAAAATTCCATTGGCGCCCCTTGTTCGCGCAATACCTGCGGATGTTATGCCATAGCTGAGTTTGCGCGAAAATGTCCGACATGACACGCACAGCGTTTTTTTACGATGGTATTAAAGAAAGCTCTGCGGATCGATATCGAGTTGCACCTGCACGGTTCCGCGCTCTTTCGGCCCGCTTGCAATCATCGTCCGAACGAAACCCTGCATATCCGCACCCCGCCTTCCATGCACGAGCAGCCGAAAACGGTGACGTCCACGCACCAGCGCAAGCGGCGCCTCTGCCGGCCCGAGCACCGAAATGCCGGAAACTGAAGGGGCCGCCTGCCTGAGGCCGCGCGCATGCGTTTCGGCGTCGGCACGCGTATCGGCCGAGACAATGACCGACGCAAGCCGACCGAACGGCGGCATCAACGCCCGCTCGCGCTCGACGATCTCGCGTTCGTAGAACGCTTCCGGATCGCCCGAAACGATCGCCTGCATGACGGGATGGCCGGGCTGGTAGGTTTGGATCAGGCCGCTGCTCTTGAGGCCCGATCGTCCGGCGCGCCCGGTGACTTGCGACAGCAGCTGGAATGTCCGCTCGGCGGCGCGCGGATCGCCATTGGAAAGCCCCAGATCGGCATCGACGATGCCGACGAGCGTCATGTTGGGGAAATTGTGCCCCTTGGCGACAAGCTGCGTACCAATGACAATATCGGCCTCCCCCTTGGCGATTGCCTCAAGCTCCAGCCTCAATCTTTTGACGCCGCCCGCGAGATCGGATGACAGCACGATTGTACGGGCATCCGGGAAGGTCTTTTCGACCTCCTCGGCGATGCGCTCGACACCCGGACCGCAGGACGCCAGATGATCGAGCGTGCCGCATTCCGGGCAGGCATCCGGCGATTTTTCAGTATGGCCGCAATGGTGGCACTGCAAAACATTGCGGAAGCGATGCTCCACCAACCATGCTGAGCAATTGGGGCATTGGAACCGATGGCCGCACACACGGCAAAGCGTCAGCGGCGCGTAGCCGCGGCGATTGAGAAACAGAAGCGCCTGTTCACCCCGTTCCACGGTTTTCTGAATCCCCTTGATCATCACGGATGACAGGAACCCGCCGCGGGCTGGGGGAAAGCGGCGCATGTCCACGAGATGCAGGTCGGGAAGCGCCGCGCCGCCAAACCGGCTCCTTAGATGCACCTTGGCGTAACGCCCCTGGTCGGCATTGACCCGGCTCTCGATCGACGGGGTCGCCGAAACCAGCACGACGGGGAAATCGCCGATCCGGCCGCGCACCACAGCCATGTCGCGGGCATTATAGAAGACGCGATCCTCTTGCTTGTAGGCGGGGTCATGTTCCTCGTCGATGATGATCAGGCCGAGATTTTCGAACGGCAGGAACAGTGCAGAACGCGCGCCCGCCACCACGCGCAACTGGCCTTCCGTCACCTGCCGCCACGTGCGCTCGCGCTTGCGCGGCGCCAGATCGGAATGCCATTCGGCGGGTTTGGCACCAAACCGGTCCTGAAAACGCTCGAGAAAGGCTGGCGTCAGCGCAATTTCGGGCAGCAGGATCAGCACCTGCTTGCCCTGTCGCAATGTTTCCGCCACCGCCTCGAAATAGACTTCGGTCTTGCCAGAGCCGGTCACGCCGTCGATCAGCGTCACGCCGAAGGTGTCGGCCTTGACTGCGGCCACCAGCTCGTCGGCGGCAGCCTGCTGGTCCGGCTCCAGCGATGGCGCGATGTAGTCGGGATCCGGTTCGGCGGCGATGGGTGGAGGTGAAAGAAACACAGGCTCGAACACGCCCTGTTTGGTCAAGCCGTCGATGACCGACGAGGTTACCCCCGCGGCATGTGCCAGCCCCGAGCGCGTCCATGCCGGACCGTCCTCGGCAGTGGCGATGACGCGCGCCCGCGCTTCTGTCATTCGCTCCGGGCGTTCTTCGGTTAGCCTCAGGCCCTCCACCATCGGTTCAGGCTCGAAGGCGGTGGGCGCGCGCAGCGACATCCGGGCAACCAGCCCTGGCGGCGACAATGTATAGCTTGCGGTCCAGTCGAGGAAATCACGCATTTCGCCGGCAAGCGGCGGGCAATCGAAGACCGTCGTTATCGATTTGAGTTTCTTCGGATCGATCGCCTCGGCAACCTGTTCCTGCCACACGACCCCGAATACCTGTCGAGGTCCCAGTGGAACCTGAACGATCGAACCGGGTTGGACATGCATGCCCTCAGGTACCATATATGTATATGGCTTCGGCACGGGAAGCGGCACCATCACAGGCACGGCTTTCGGCGCTTCCGGGGCGCCAAACAAATCGAACGAATCTTTTCCCATGCGCGCGACCTTGCACTTGCTTTTGGGTAAAGAAAACAGCAAAGAGGAAGAAATTTTGGCCTTCCTACGGAGTGTACGGACATGAAATTTTTCGTCGACACCGCTGACGTCAAGGAAATCAAGGAGCTGAACGACCTTGGCCTCCTCGATGGCGTCACCACCAATCCGTCGCTGATCCTGAAATCCGGCCGCGACATTTTCGAAGTCACCAAGGAAATCTGCGCCATTGTCGATGGTCCGGTCTCGGCTGAAGTCGCCGCGACCGAATACGAGCTGATCATGAAGGAAGCCGCGGTCATCTCCAAGATCGCCGACAACATCTGCATCAAGCTGCCGCTGACGCTCGATGGCCTCAAGGCTTGCAAGGCGCTGAGCTCGGATGGCCACCAGACGAACGTGACGTTGTGCTTCTCTGCCAACCAGGCGCTGCTGGCTGCCAAGGCCGGCGCGACCTTCATCTCGCCGTTCGTCGGCCGTCTTGATGATATCGCCTTCGATGGCATGGACCTGATCCGCGAAATCCGTCACATCTACGACAACTACGGCTTCGAGACCGAAATCCTCGCCGCCTCGATCCGCACGGTCAACCACGTCAAGGAAGCCGCCCTCATCGGCGCCGATGTGGTCACCGTGCCGCCTGCGACGCTGAAGGCGCTCGTCAAGCATCCGCTGACCGACAAGGGCCTCGAGCAATTCGTGGCAGACTGGGCCAAGACCGGCCAGAAGATCGCCTGATCGATCCGATAGTCTGAGAGACCAAAGCCCGGGCCGGATATTCCGCCCGGGCTTTTTCGTGGGCGACAAGCAGCGGGTCCGGCAATGGCAGGCGCTGAGGCACGTACGCACCCCTGTTCCTCGGGAAACAGCGACAGGCCGATTTTAATGCGAAAAAGGTCCCAACGGATGAGAAGACATCCAGACTGATCCAAGCAAGGGACCTTTTTTCTCCGAGGAGAACCGTCATGAAAAAGTTCGTTATCGCTGCGCTCGCCGCCGCCGTCGCCACCGTATCGCTTTCCTCAGTCGCCGAAGCCGGCTGGCGCCGTTATCACGGATGGCACAATGGCTACTGGGGTGGTGCCCGCATCGTCATCCGCCCGCGCGTTGTCTATTACGGGGACTACTGCTTCGTGAAGAAAGTTCGCCGCTACGACGACTGGGGCAACGTCTACATCAAGCGCGTTCGCGTCTGCCGCTGATTCACGTGAAATAGCCTGCCGATACCTGCCATCCGGGCTCCCTGCCGCTGGATGGCAGCGCTTCTGATCCCCTCCCAGCTTGCCCGGTCCAACGACCGGGCATTTTTATTTCTGGCCCTGGGCGTCGCGCATGCGCTTTTCCACGCGGCGCAGCAGAAGCGACAGACCGATCGTCAGCACCAGATAGATATAGGCAACAATGGAATAGGTCTCGAAGAAGCGGAAGGAGCCGGAGGCATAGACCTTGCCCATCTGCGTGATGTCGGCAACGCCCAGCACCGAGACGAGCGAAGAATCCTTCACCATCGCGACGAAATCGTTGGACAGCGGCGGAAAAATAACCTTCAGCGCCTGCGGGAATACGACGAACCGGAACCTTTGGAAACGCGACAGGCCGAGCGCCTTGGCGGCTTCGATCTGCCCCTTGTCGACCGACTGGATCCCGGCGCGGAAAACTTCGGCGATGAAGGCGGAATAGGCGATCATCAGCGCGATGATCGCGCGCCACATCAATGACAGATCGCGCACCAGCATCGGTTCGACGACCCCCGCCTGAATGAACGGCGTCGCAAGAAAATTCCACGCATAGACGATGCCCGGCGCGCCGACGAAGGCGATGTAGAACAGCAGCACCAGAACCGGCACGCCGCGAATGACTTCGACATAGAATCGGGAGATCTGTCGCAGCGCCTTGTTGTCGGACAGGCCGAGAAGCGCCACGCCCAGCCCAAGCATTGTTGCAAGCGCAAAGGCCACCAGCGTCACCATGATGGTGACCCAGAGGCCCTTGGCGACTGTCATGAAGACCTGTGTGTAGATGCCATTGCTGACGATGATAGACGCCAGCAGGACTCCAATAACGACGAGGGTGACTAGCCACCAGGGAAAGTCACCCTCACCGGATTGTCCTGAATGTTGTGGGACGGCCATAATATCCGAGGCGGCTTACTGGCCCATCTTGTATTCGAGGAACCATTTCTTGTTGAGCGCATCGAACGTGCCATCGGCCTTCAGAGCGGCAATGGCCGCATTGACCGGAGCGACGAGGTCGGAGCCCTTCGGGAAGATGAATCCGAAATCTTCGGTTCCGAGCGGGCCGCCAACCACCTTCAGGCCACCCTCGGATGCATCGACATAGCCCTTGGCCGCAACGCTGTCGGTCAATACGACATCGACGTCACCGGCCTTGAGGGCCTGAACCGTGGCACCGAAGGTTTCGAACAGCTTGACGCGCGGGTTCTGCTCGTTGCCGTCGAGCATTTCATAGACGGCGGTATAGAACGGCGAGGTGCCGGGCTGGGCTCCGACGAGACCGTCCTTGAAGGCGCCGAAGCTCTTGGCATCCGTAAAGCGCGCTTCATCGCCGCGCACCAGCATGAACTGCTGCGAGCGCATATAGGGATCGGAGAAATCCACCTTGGCCTTGCGGTCATCCTTGATCGTGATGCCAGTCATGCCGATGTTGTACTGGTTGTCAGAAACGGCCTGGATCATCGCGTCCCAGGAAGTGTTCTGGTATTCCAGCTTGAAGTTCAGCCGCTTGGCGATTTCATTCATCGCGTCATATTCCCAGCCGATCTGCTGACCTGTCTTCGGATCGATGAACTGCAGCGGGGGATAAGCGTTTTCGGTAACGACGACGACTGTCTTGCCGCCGAGATCCGGCAGGCCGGCTGCGAAAGCTGCGAGAGGCGAAAGCGCAAGGGCGGCGAGGCCGAAAAGGAAACTGCAGCGCAAAGTCATGAAGAAAACTCCAAAATAGATGTGGCGGGGGAAACTGTCACAATTTCCCCACATTTGGCAAGCCGCAAAGCATTGCCTTTGATTTACTTGCCGGACGTCAGCCGGGTGATGTGACCCATCTTGCGGCCGGGCCGCGGCTCGGTCTTTCCATAGAGGTGGATTAGGACGTTCTTTTCGAGCGCCAGATTTTCGAGAGAAAGGATATCGTCACCGATCAGGTTCGTCATGACGCAATCGCTGTGGCGGATCGGCGAGCCCAGCGGCAAGCCCCCGACAGCGCGGATGTGCTGCTCGAACTGTGAAACTACCGACGCCGCTTCCGTCCAATGACCGGAATTGTGTACGCGCGGCGCAATTTCGTTGGCGATCAGCTTATCGTCGGCAGTCACGAAAAACTCGATCCCAAGAACCCCGACATAGTCGAGTGCACTCAGCAGCCGGACAGCGCAATCGCGTGCCTGCGTCGCGACGCCGGTGGAAATATTGGCCGGCAGGGTCGAAGTATCCAGAATGCCGTTCCGATGGATATTCTCGGCCGGATCGTAGCATTCGATGCGCCCGTCCAGATCGCGCGCGGCGATAACGGATATTTCACGCACGAACGGCACGAAACTCTCCAGGATCAACGGTACGCCGCCGAGCCGGTCATAGGCCCCAGTTGCGGCATCCCCCTTGCGGAACACCGCCTGCCCCTTGCCGTCATAGCCGAGGCGGCGCGTTTTGAGCACGCCTTCACCGCCGAACTCCGCCAGCGCCTTTTCCAGGTCCTGCTGGCTGTCGACCGAACGAAAACCGGCCGTCGGTATGCCGCAGGCATTCAGATATTGTTTCTCGACGAGGCGGTCCTGCGCGACTTCCAGCGCCTGGGCAGGGGGATAGACAGGCACGAGCTTTTCAAGGAACCGAGCGGCCTGCACGGGAACGTTCTCGAACTCGTAGGTGACGACGTCGCAGGCCTCGGCGAGCCGCTGAAGTGCGTCACGGTCGTCGTAGGCCGCAACGATCTGCTCGTTTGCAAGCTGGGCGGCGGGGCAGTCCGGCTGCGGCTCGAGAATGATGATCTGGAAGTTCAGGCGGCTGGCGGCAATCGCCAGCATGCGACCCAACTGGCCGCCGCCGATGATGCCGATCGTCTTGGTTTTCATGTCATTTGTCCACAGGGTATTCGGCAACCGACGCGCTCTGTTGTTCGCGCCAGGTATCCAGTCGATCCGCAAGTTCCTCATCAGTGAGAGCAAGAACTGCGGCAGCGAGAAGGGCTGCATTGACAGCGCCCGCACGGCCGATGGCGAGTGTACCGACCGGAATGCCCGCCGGCATCTGCACGATAGAGAGTAGGCTGTCCTGCCCCGAGAGCGCCTTGGATTGCACGGGAACGCCGAAGACCGGAAGCGGGGTCATGGCCGCTGCCATGCCCGGAAGGTGGGCAGCCCCGCCGGCACCGGCGATGATGATCTTGAACCCTTCGTCACGCGCATTCTTGGCGAAGCTGACGAGCCGGTCGGGCGTGCGGTGCGCCGAGATGATGCGCGCCTCATAGGCGATCTCGAGCGCATCTAGCGTGTCGGCGGCGTTCTTCATGGTTTCCCAGTCGGACTGACTGCCCATGATGATCGCGACGGGGGGTCTGGAAATCTGCATCTGTTCGATCTCGGCTTAGGCGATGATGTCGGGAATGATCTGGTCCTCGACCTGGGTCAGCTTGTCCTTGATGGCGAGCTTCTTCTTTTTCATCCGCTGTATGCGCAAGGCGTCACATCCGGTTGCAATCATCGCATTGATTGCCACATCGTAATCTTCGTGCTCCTGCCTCAGTCTCGCCGCATTCAACCTCAGCTCAGCCTGCTCCTGATCGGCCATTCCGTCATTTCCCCATTTTCCGGCATTCCTGGCAACGACTGCTATCCCCGCGCCTGCATCGCACTGCTCCTATCACAAAATATCCGCCGACGGGAAGTTTTCCTTTTTGAAGATTTCGCCTTCGACAAACCCGATTTTACGTGGCAGACTTCCAAAGTTGCAGCCTGAGACATCCGGTGAAAGGGATGGCCGGATGTAGGCGTAAAAGGGAAGGAAATGTCTATGACAATTGAGGCCCACATCGAGACTCTCGAAAAGAAGCACGGAGCTCTCGAAGCTGAACTGCACACTGCAATGCTCAGTCCATCCACGGGCGACACAGTCATCGCCGAGCTCAAGAGGCAAAAATTAAAGATCAAGGATGAAATCGAAAGGCTGCGTATCAACACGCAACACTAGCCCTTTCACGGGCGGCCGCCTGACGACAAATTCCAGAGCTGAGCAGAGAACTCGCCGGAATGCAGCTCAGGCGGCCACGCCCTCCAAACCTCACACCCAGAACTGATCCAGCCAGAAACCGACCTTTTGAAAGCCCTGCGGATTGATCTTGTAGATCCGCCGCGTACCCCTTGTCTCAACCGTCACCATCTCGCAGTCGAGCAACGCCTTGAGGTGTTGGGAAACAGCCGGTCGACTGACCGGAAGAAGCGCCGAAAGCTCGTTGACCGTGCGCGGCGCCCGGCGCAGTTCCTCGAGAAGGAACCGTCGGTTGGAATCCGAGATTGCTGCAAAGGGATCAGGGTTCATCGACCGTCAAGCTATGACAGACTTTCGCCGGCGACAAGCTTTTTTGTGCGACGCACCAAATTACTCAGACGTCAAATTACACCGCTTTGGAAGCCAGCGCCAACAAAGGCATGACCCCCTCGTAGGCGAGCTTCATGCCGGCCAGTGCACACATTCCATACATGAAGGGATAGAAGACATCGGGACGCATCCGCCGGACAATCAGGGCGCCGGCAATCGTGGCGAGCGGTGCCAGCGGAAAAAGCGTAGCGGAGAGATAGAGATTGGTAAAATCCAGCTGCCCAAGCATGAAGTAGGGGATGAGCTTGACCGCATTCAGGATCGCAAAGAACCGCACGGCCGCCCCGGTGTAGTCGCGCGGCGGCAGCTTGAGCGGCAGCCCATAGACCTGGAACGGTGCACCACCGGCATGGGCAACAAAGCTACCGTAACCGGACAAGGCGCCCCAAAAGCCCGCCCGGATAATACCATGCTGTCTTGGAACCGTGTCCGCCGCTTGAACAAAATACCTGTTGTAGAAGAACCGCGCGGTAAAGCTCAACGCGACTGCGCCGATGACCAGCTGCATGACATACTTTGGAACGATGACCCAGGTAGCCCAGCCGAACGCAATTCCGATGAGTGCGCCCGGAAGCAGCAATTTCACCAGGCCGGCATTGTTATGCTTGCGCCACATCCACAGCGAAGCGACGTCCATCACGATCAGAATCGGCAGCAGGATCGCTGCCGCTTGCGCCGGCGGCACGACGAAAGTCAGAATCGGCACGCCGAGCAAGCCAAGGGCGTCGCCCATGCCTCCCTTGCTCAGACCGACGAGGATGACAGCCGGAATGGCAATGTAGTAGAAGCTGGCATCGACAGGCATGTTGATCGTTTACTCTGGTCGGTCTAACGGATTGCGGGAAACGTCGAAAGAGGGCTATTAGACCTATCCCGGCAATCGGCGCCTGGGAAGCGATAAGTGAGGCGAAAGAAATCATGTCAACACCTGAAGACCGCTGCCGGCTGGTACTGGTTACGCCCGAGATCTCCGATCCGGTAGAGGCGGCCCGAATCGTCGCAGATGCATTGAAGGGCGGCGATGTGGCTTCAGTCATCGTTCCGCAATACGCGCTCGACGACATCGCATTCCAAAAGTTGGCCGAGGCGCTGGTGCCCGTCATCCAGGAAGCAGGCGCGGCAGCGCTGATCTCCGGCGACAGCCGGGTAGCCGGCCGCGCCAAGGCCGATGGACTGCACATTGCCGGCGGGCTCGAGCCATTCGGCGAAGCCATCGAAAAATTCACTCCCAAGCTGATCGTGGGCGGCGGCAACGCACAGGATCGCCACAAGGCGCTGGAGATCGGCGAGCTGCAGCCCGACTACATCTTCTTTGGCAAGCTCGATGGGGACATCAAGCCCGACGCGCACCCCAAGAACCTTGCCCTTGCCGAGTGGTGGGCGTCCATGGTGGCCATTCCCTGCATCGTCATGGGCGGAACAGATCCTCAATCGGCGCTGGCAATCGCCGAGAGTGGCGCAGAATTTGCTGCCTTGCGGCTGGCGGTTTTCAGCGAGCCAGCGCGGGCCGCGGCAATTATTCAGGAAACGAATGCCCTGCTTGACGAAAAAGCGCCACGCTTTCGGGGTTGAAGGACATCATGTCTAAGCAGAGCCTTGCGAGATTCGGGTTGATTGCTGCCGCAACCATATCGGTTGCCGCAGCAAATTCGTATCATGCGTTCTCCCAGACACCCTCGGCGAGCAACATCGCCGCACGGATGCTGGGCGCCGATGAAGAGAGCCAGTCGCTGACCAAAGGCGAGCGCTTGCTTCCTGCCGGCAACAAGGACGATCTGCCGGTACTCGCCTCGCCTGTATCCCAAGACAAGGACAAGGGGCCGTCCGCCGGCCTGAAACTACTCGAGAGAATGGGAACCGGGCTTCCCGACCTGCCGCCCGAAAAGGCCTTTAGCGGCACAATCGACAACGCTTATGGGGCTTATCAACGCGGTCTCTATCTTACCGCGATGAACCTCGCGCTCCCCAAAGCCCAGCTCGGTGAAGCGGCGGCCCAGACATTGGTCGCCGAATTGCTGAACAACGGGCTGGGGGTTCGGCGAAATCCTTCCGATGCAGCGTTCTGGTACGAACAGGCCGCCACATCGGGTGATGCCAATGCCCAGTTCAAGTATGCAATGATGCTTATGGAAGGCAAGCTGGTCACCCAGGACCGCAAGAAAGCCGACAAGATGATGCAGAAGGCGGCCGAGGGCGGTAACCGCGAAGCGCAGTTCAACATTGCCCAGATCAAGGTCGCCGCAGCCCCTGGCGAGAAAGGCCTGAATGCAGCGCTGCCCTGGTATGAGAAGGCCGCCGAACAGGGTGTGCCGGATGCGCAGTACGCACTCGCCCAACTCTATATAAGCCTGCCAGTCTCCCCGGAGAAAAAGGCGCAGGCTCGCGACTGGCTGCTGAAGGCCGCCAATGCCCGTTTCGATACCGCTCTTTATGACATGGGCCTCTGGTACATAAACGGTATCGGCGGCGAAAAGGACTACGATCAGGGTTTTGCCTGGCTGAAGCGTGCAGCCAATCGCGGCCATGTCCTCGCACAGAACAAGCTCGCCCATCTTTACATCAATGCCATTGGCACCCGGCCTGACCCCATTGAAGCTGCCAAATGGTACGTGCTGTCACGCCGCGCGGGATTTGCCGATCTGGAGCTCGAGGACTTCTTCCTCGGTATCGAGGATGCGACCCAGAAGGAAGCAATCCACCGCGCGAACATTTTCCGCGCGCATTGATTTCAGAATTTCTTGCTGAGAAACGCCGAGCCTTTCAGACCGAAGCGCAGCGGCTCGTCGACTGCCTTGGTAATGCCGATCCGTGGCCCGACATGCAGCGGGGCCGCGCCCTGCGGCAAGGCCAGCGCAAACGGCGGCGCATCCAGCGGCAAACCGTTATCATCACCGCTGATGCCCAACGCCTGGCACAAACGGCCGGGACCGCTGCAAAGCATCCTGAGCGCCGTCATTCCGCGTCTTTCTTCCATCGCCCCTAAGCCATCGCGGGGCTCAACCGCGCGGATCAACACCGCGCTGGCCGGTTCGCAAACGAAGTTCAGGCACCAGTGGATACCGTAGGACCGGTACACATAGGCATATCCCGGCGGCCCGAACATCACCGAGTTGCGCGGCGTCCGGCCATTGAAACTGTGCGAGGCAGGGTCGGCGCGATGATAGGCTTCGGTCTCGACGATGATGCCGCCGACACCGCGATAGGTCATATGGGCGCCAATCAGATCGCCGGCGACGTCGGCGGGCGATCGGGCAAAAAACTTGGAAAAGTCCATTTCGCGCGGGCTCTCGACAAGGATGCGTGCCACCGAGTTAAATCACAACGGCACACGCAAATGCAAAGCTTCTTGCCGCCTCCGCACAACCCGAAAATCCACGGATGATGCGCCCGCGGGGAATTCTTCCGGCAGGAAGCGTCGATCAGCGTTCGATGACGATTTTCAGCGCGTTGCGGTGGCCGTCCCAATAGGGCAGCGCCTGTTCGGCATCGTCGAAAGGAAAGACCTTGGAGATCAGCTGGTCGGCATCGTCGCCGATCCTTTCGAGATGGGTGACGACCGCAAGGAAATCGCTGGTCATCGCGTTGCGCGATCCCATGATGTCGAGTTCCTTGAGGTTGAAGAACTGCGTCTGGTAGGACACCGGCGCCTTGGAATAGCCGATATAGACGACCCGTCCACCAAAGCAGGCAAGATCGACGGCCTGGGTGAATGTCGCTGGCAGGCCCACGGCCTCCATCGCCACATCGACGCCGTCGCCATCGGTCCAGGCGTTGACACGGGCCACCACATCCTCATTCATGGGATCGATGGTTTCAACGGCACCGAAGCGCGCGGCAAGCGCCCGCTTCTCCGCACTCGGATCGATGGCAATGACTTCGGCGCCCCTGGCAACCGCACCAATGATCGCACCCATGCCGATCATGCCGCAGCCGATCACAGCGACCCTGTCAGCCTTCTCCACACGGCCGCGCTCGACGGCGTGAAAGCCGACCGACAACGGTTCGACCAGCGCCAGCCGACGCGGCGCAAGCGTATCATTGACGATGAGCTTGCCAGCCGGCAGCACGATTTCCTCGGCAAGACCGCCGTCCTGCTGGACACCGAGCGTCTTGTTGTAGCGGCAGGCATTGACCTTGCCCTTGCGGCAGGAGGAGCATTCGCCGCAATTGGTGTAGGGCATGACGATGACCCGCGCACCGGGAGCGTAAATCGCATCGACGCCGGCGCCGACCTCGATGATTTCGCCACCGATCTCGTGACCCGGAATGCGCGGCAGCGCCACCAGTGGGTTGAGCCCCTTGAAGGTATTGAGATCACTGCCACATAGTCCGATATGGCGAACGTTGACCCGCACCTTGCCCGGTTCGAGCGGCTGGCGCTCCACCTGGTGGAACCGTGTGACGTTCTCGCCCTCAATCATCAATGCCCTGATCATCTCATCTCCTTCGTGGCAAAGCCGGGCTTCGCCGTTTCATGCAGCCGCATGGGAGGTGCGGCTGCGATCGTTATACGCCTCAGACCGGCATAACCGCCGGATCGACCAACGCGCCGTGATGCTGGATGACGGCCGCAGCCACTCGCGCTGCCCGCCCGGCAGCCTCGACCGCATCGCCCGACAGCGCGTACCGGGCAAGAAACGCCCCATTGAAACTGTCGCCCGCCCCGGTCGTATCGACCACCGTTTCGACCTTTTCGACGGCGATGGGGGTGATGCCGGCAGCGGTGGCGATCAGCGCGCCGTGCTCGCCATTCTTGAGGATGACGTCTCGCGCGCCCCAATCGCGATAGCGCGCAATCGTGGCCTCTGGACTTGCGTCACCGAAGTAGGTCGTTTCGTCGTCATAGCTCGGCATGACCATGCTGGCTGCGCGTGCGCCCTTCTCAAGAACCCGCAGCATCTCCTGCTGGTCGCGCCAAAGACGTGGGCGAATATTAGGATCGAAGGCGACGGTCTTGCCGGCATCCCTTGCCCACCCCAGTTCCTCGACCAGCGTATCGGCGCCATCGCCTTCCAGGATCGCCAGCGTGATGCCCGAAAACAGGATGACATCGGCTCCGTCGATGGCTGCACGAAGCCTTGCGCGATCCTGCGCGAGCAACCTCGCGGCGGAATTCGAACGCCAGTAGGAAAAGCTCCGCTCGCCATTGTTGAGATGGATCATGTACAGGCCGACCTGTCGCTCGGCGATCCGGCAGATAGACGAAACGCCGATGCGGTTATCGGCCATGAAGGCCACCATGTCATCGGACATGCGGTCCGTGCCCAGGCAGGTATAGTAATCGACGGCCCAGCTGTCAGGCATTTCGAGGCGCGCATAATAGGCGGTGTTGAAAGTGTCACCGGCGAAACCGAGCTGCAACGCCCCGCCCTCCGACTGTTTCAGCTCGACCATGCATTCGCCGATTGCCAGTAGCCGGCCGGCCTTTCCATTCTCCACCACGCGCGTTCCTCCTCGCTCAGTGCCCCATTGCCGCGACGAGTCGCGGCTGGGCGAGAGAAAGGCCGAGTTCGTGGGCGCGGTCAATCATCGGCTGGATACGGCGGCGCTTTTTTTCCTGGTGGTTTCCGGCAATGTCGGATAGGCGATGGGCAAGAAAGGGATTGAGGAACCGGTCGCGAACCTCCACGATATAGGCCTCAGCCTCCCTTGCGAGCCCGTCGGCGACGAATACCGGCAGCACCTCGTCACGCCAGACGGATTCAAGGCCTTCCCGGATGGCGGGATCCGCCATGATCTCGCGCACCAATTCGTCCTTGTCGCGATCGCCGGAAAGCCAGCATTCCGCAAGGTAGGTATGGCCAAGATTGAGGATATGAAGTTTGAGATGCTCATATCGGTCGAGATCATCTGTAACGATAACCGATGGATGGATACAGGGCAGCACCAGCCCCACCTGCGCCTCGATGGCCCAGAGTGCATAGGGCTCGGCAATCGCGCCCACAGGCTGGATCGCCTCGGAGACAATCCGGTCGACAAGGCTGTTTGCAAACCGGCAGTTGCTGTCGAGATAATCGAGGAACCCCTGTTCCACGCCCCAGCCCGCAGCAATCTCGCCGATCAAGGCTTTCAGCTTGTCACCGTTGCGCTGCAGCAGTTCGCACGGATAGACCGAAACCGGCGCGTCCGGACGCGCCTGCCAACGTTCGTGGAGAAGCATGAGGAGCTTGGCGGGAAAGCTCTTCGGCACGCGGTCGTAGTTATGTAGCAACTCGGCATCGTCGTCGGCATGTAGGTCAAAGCCCCGTTCGCCGGTATTCGAGAGGATGATGTCGGCCGCGACCGCCGCCTTGCGCACTTCGGCCCAATCGCGCCCGGCAAACAATGCGCCCGCGACCGCCCTGCCCTGGCGTTCCTCGTCTACCGGACTGCCATCCAAGAGGCCACGAATCCTCACCGGATAGGAATCTCCGGAGGCAAGCGCTGCAACACGGCGCGCACTCTCGGGACTATCCGTCGTCTGGACGATGGTGATCTTGCCTATCGCCTCACCACGCGCAAGTGCCTCGGAAACGAAGAGGTCAACATGTGCAAGCAGAAACCGGCTGGTTCCGAACTGCAGGATCGGGGTCGTTGTCATGAGCTACCTTGAACAGAGGCTGCATAGGAAATGTGACTTGGCGGAATCCCTCAGAGCCCGCCCGGAAATGGAGCACCTTCGGCCAAAAGGCCGCGCGATCTCAACTCTTCCCAGAACGTGGCCGGAATTTCCTGCTCAAACCATCCGATATTGGACGCAAGCTGTCCAGCATTGCGCACGCCCGTGACCACGGAGACGACAGCCGGATGGGCAAGCGGAAACTGCAGCGCCGCCGCCTGCAACAACACACCCGCCTCGTCGCAAACCGCCTGCAGCTGGTCGACACGATCGAGCAGCTCGGGCGATGCGTCCTCGTAGTTGAATTTCTTGTTGCCGGCCAGAATTCCGGAATTGAAGACGCCTGCAGCAACGATGCCGACACCGCGCGCCGCGCAGTCGTCAAGGAATGCCAGGCTTTCCTGTTCCAACAGCGTATAGCGGCCGGCGAGCATCGCCACGTCGATATCGAAGGCTGCCACGGCATCGCGGATGATCTGCCATTCATTGACGCCAAGGCCGACCGCCGAGACGGACTTTTCGCTCCGCAACCGGTCAAGCGCCTTGAAACCGCCGCCCTCGGTCAGTTGCGACCAATAGTGCAGGTGCTGCTCGCCATGGGTGACGCTGCCGATGTCGTGAAGATAGAGGATATCGATGGTTGCGAGACCGAGTCGCTGCTGGCTGTGCTCGAAGGAGCGCAGGATGCCATCGTGGGAATAGTCGAAGACCGGACGGAATTTCAGCGGGTTGACCCAACCGTTTTCCTCGGCGCTGATGTTCGTATCGGGTGTCATAACCCGGCCCGCCTTGGTGCTGACCACATAGGCATCGCGCGGCTTTTCGCCGAGCATCGTGCCGAGCCGTCGCTCGGAACGAGAATAGCCGTAGTAGGGTGCAGTATCGAAATAGCGGATGCCGGCATCCCATGCGGCATCGAACGTGGCCGCTGCATCCTGATAGCTGGTGGAGCGATAGAGCCCGCCCATCTGCGCGCAGCCGAGCCCGAGCAGGTTCAACGTTACCGGTCGACGGGAAAGCGTACGTGTCTGGGTGATCTTCATGTCTATGCCCCTGCTAACGAAAGGAGACGCGCGGCTGATGCCGCGCGTCCATCATGATCTTAGTAGAGAACGTTCTTTGCAACCGGCTGGTCGATGTTGTCCTTGGTGACGACGACGACACCGGTGTCGTTGAACTTCTCGACCTTTTCCTTCTTCAGGATCTTGACGACGGTCTGTACGCCGAGTTCACCCATCTGGTAGGAACCCTGCACGGCGATGGCGCCGAGCGTGCCGTCCTTGACGAAGTGCTGCAGGTCTTCGTTGCCGTCAAAGCCGATGCCGACAACCTTGCCAGCCTTGCCAGCCGATACGATGGCGCGTGCCATGCCGATGGCAGTCGGCTCATTGGCGCCGAACATGCCCTTGAGGTCGGCATTGGCTGCCAGTACGTCGGTAGTCTGGTTCAGCGCGGTCGCCATCTGCGACTGCGAGTAGAACGGGCCGACGATTTCAAGCTCGGAGTTTGCCTTGATGTAATCGGTGAAGCCGCCGACGCGACCGATTTCAGAACCGGCACCTGCGACATAGGACATGATGGCGATCTTGCCGGTCTTGCCGATGCGCGCGATCAGCTCCTGGGCAGCCAGTTCGCCAGCCTTCTTGTTGTCAGTGGCGAGAAACGACTGGTAATACTGCTCCGAACCTTCGGTGAGCTGGGAGTCGATCAGCACGACGGGAATGCGGGCTTCCCAGGCCTTCTTCACAACCGGCACCAGAGCATCAGGGTCGGACGGCGCGAGCACTATACCGGCAACCTTGCGGTTGATGGCGTTCTCGACCATGTTGACCTGATCAGCGATGGCGGATTCCGAAGCAGGGCCCTGGAAGGTGATGGCGTAATCGGAACCGGCCTGACCAATAGCCGCATCGGCACCCTTCTGGACGTTCTGCCAGAAGGTCGAGTTGACCGTCTTGACGATCACGGCGATTTCTTCGGCTGCCTGAGCAGGCACAGTCCACAGACCGATCGTCGATGCCAGGGCGGCAATAAGCAGTTTTTTCATGATCTTCCTCCGTTGTAAATTGGCCTGACCAGCCAGTTCAAGGAAACACCCAAGAGTTTCCCTATTCAGCGGCATTGCTGCCGCATTTGCTTCATCGACGGTTGCGCAACTGGTCGATCCAGACCGTGCCCAGGATGACGACACCGATGATGATCTGTTGCGTGAAGGCAGAGACGCCATTCATGTTGAGGCCATTTCTCAGGATGCCTATCACGAACGATCCGATCAGCGTGCCCGAGATCGTGCCGACGCCACCGATCAGCGAGGTGCCGCCGATGACGGCGCTGGCGATGGCGTCGAGCTCGTAGCTGACGCCTTCGTTCGGCTGGGCAGTGACGAGCCGCGACATCAGCACGCAGCCGGTAAGGCCCGCCAGCGTGCCCGAGAGGATGTAGGTGAAATTGACGACCTTGCTGACATTGACGCCGGACAGGCGTGCGGCATCCGCGTTCGAGCCGACAGCATAGATGTGGCGACCGAGTACGCTGCGATAGAGCATGTAGCCGACGGCCAGTGCGATCACGATCATCAGGATGACCGGATAGGGAATGCCGGGAAACGTAACCGTCGGAAAGCCATCGTCGCCGATAGTGACCATGCGGAACAGCGCGCCGTTGCCCAGTTCGCCGAAGGACTCGCCGAGGCCGGAGACTGCGCGCGCGCCGGTGATTTCAAGCGCCACACCACGTGCAATCAGCATCATGCCGAGCGTGGCGATGAATGGCGGCAGCTTGAACTTGGTTACCGCAATGCCGTTGATCAGGCCACAGACTGTTCCCGTCAGAATGCCGAGCACCATCCCAAGCGGAACCGGCATGCCGAGTTCCTTGACGCAAAGTGCCGCGACCACGCCGCCGAGCGCCAGAACGGAGCCGACCGAGAGGTCGATGCCGCCGGTGATGATGACGCAGGTCGCGCCAATGCCGAGAAGCGCGATCGAGGTCACCTGCAGCGCGATCGTCATGCCGTTGTTGAGCGTAAAGAAGGCTGGGCTGGTCAGCGCGAACACCACGATCAGCACGACGAGACTGCCGAGCGCGGCAAATTTCTGAATGATGTCCTTCTGCTTGTCGCTCAGGCCCGTCTGCTTCTGTTCAGCACTTTTCATGATGGTGTCCTTCACTGTCCGGCACGCTTCTGGCCGGATGCGTAGCGCATGATTTCTTCCTGGTTGGTCTCGCGGGTGTTGAGGATCCCGGTGATCCGGCCCTCGTGAAACACCGCAACCCGGTCCGTCATGCCGAGAATCTCGGGGAGTTCGGAACTGATGAGCACGACGCCGATGCCCTGCGCCGCCAGTTCGTCCATGATCTTGTAGATGGCGAATTTGGCGCCGACATCGATACCGCGCGTCGGCTCGTCGAAAAACAACACGCGCGACTGCCGGAACAGCCACTTGCCGATGATGATCTTCTGCTGATTGCCGCCCGACAACAGCCGCACCGGCTGGTCGACGGAAGGCGTCTTGATGCTGAGAAGATCGACGTAGCGCCTGGCGACTTCGTCGTGCTTGGCGCGGTCGATGATACCGAAGCGGCTGGAGACCTCGCTCATGTTGGCGAGCACCATGTTTGCCGCCACCGACATCTTGATCGCCAGCCCTTGCGTCTTGCGATCCTCGGAGAGATAGGCAATGCCCTCGGCAATGGCGTCGCGCGGAGAAGCAATGGACAACGTACGGCCCTGATACTCGATGCTGCCCGCATGGGCTGGCTCCGCACCGAAGATGGCGCGCGCCACTTCCGTGCGACCCGCACCCATCAATCCGGCAAAGCCGAGGATCTCGCCGCGCCGGAGCGTGAAATCGATTGCTTCGAACGCGCCAGGCCGGCTCAAGCTGGAAACTTTCAGCAGCACATCCTCGGATGGAATCGAGGTGCGTTCGGGAAACTTTTCCTCAAGCGAGCGGCCGACCATCAAGGAAACGATCTCATCCACGGTCGTGGCGGCAAAATCACGTGTGGCGACATACTTGCCGTCGCGCAGGATCGTGACGCGGTCGACGATTTCAGCCATCTCTTCGAGACGATGGGAGATATAGACGATGCCGACGCCGGATGCCTTCAGGTCCTTGATAACCTTGAACAGCAAGGCCGTTTCCTGCTCGGTCAGCGACGAGGTCGGCTCGTCCATGATCAGCACTTCGGCATTGAGCGACAAGGCCTTGGCAATTTCCACCATCTGACATTGCGCGACGGAGAGACCGCGCACGAGCGCATTCGGATCGAGCTCGAGCCCGAGCCTTTCGAGGCATTTACGGGAATCTGCGAGGAGTTTCTTGCGATCAACGAGAAACCCGCGCCGCGGCTCGCGCGCCAGATAGATGTTCTCGGCGACCGACAGATGCGGGATCAGATTAAGTTCCTGATGGATGATGGCGATGCCGGCGGCTTCGGACTGCAGCGGCGAGGCGAACTGCACCTTTTCGCCCTTGTAGATGATGGTGCCCGACGTCGGCTGATAGACGCCGCTGACGATCTTCATCAGCGTGGACTTACCGGCGCCGTTCTCGCCGCAGACGGCATGCACCTCGCCGCGGCGCAGATCGAAATGAACGCCGGCCAGCGCCATGACGCCGGGAAATTCCTTCGTGACGTCATCGAGGGTCAGGAGTGCTTCAGTGTTCGCATCCGTTGATGGATCGTTGTTCACCGATGCGTTTGATTGCGATGCGCTCGCTCCCATTCCGCCCTCCTGTTCCGGCCACGCTGGTGGCCTTACCAATTAACAAAAGCCGTCCCGATCTCCGCCCCAGATACGACTTGCGGTAGGGACGACTATCGATGAAACCATAATTGGTCAAGCCAATTTCAGAAATTTGGGGGTTGTTTTTCTAATTAAGGATTCGCTTAGCCGCGTCAATACGCTAATTTTGTTGAAGTTACAGATATCTGTGTGGTCAGGCCGATTATAGCTCGCTATGGTAAGGCCAAATATGTCGCACGCGTTTTTGGGAGGAAGTTGCCGTGCCCGCCCCTTTGAAAACCATCGAGCCGCGACGGCTCTATCAGCAGGTCGCCGACCAGATTCGCCAGCTGATCTATCGCGGCAGGTTCGAAGCCGGCACCAGATTGCCAAGCGAACGCGATCTCGCCCAGCAGCTCGGCGTATCGCGTCCCTCGCTACGCGAGGCCCTGATCGCACTCGAGATCGATGGAACGGTCGAGATCCGCATGGGCTCGGGCGTCTATGTCTGTCCGGAGCGTGAGCGTCCTCCATTGCCCACCGGGCTGGTGGGCGAAAGCCCCTCTGAACTCATGCAAGCCCGCGCCATCGTCGAGGGTTCCGCCGCCCTGATGGCCACGGCCCGGATGACGCCGGAGACACTGTCGATACTCCGCCAATCCATCGACGCCATGCGCATCGAAATCGAGCAGGGACGAAAGGCGCTCGACCAGGACCGGCTGTTCCACATGACGATCGCCCGACAGACGGGAAACACGGTCATTGCCCGCTTCATCGGCGAACTTTTCGATGAGCGCCACAGCCCGATCGGCGAAAAGCTGCAGACCTGGTTCGAGAGCCGGGAGACGTGGTCGCTGGCGCTTGCGGAGCACGAAGCAATCTATGCCGCTTTCGAGGCGCGCGATCCGCTGCTGGCCCAGTCGGCGATGCACGCTCATCTGGAGTCGTCCAAGCGCCGCTGGACCGAAGCCTGAGTATGGCCAAAGGGCTCCGTTTCCCGACATCAGAGCATCCTCGGCCCGAAAATACTTGAAACAGGCGGGCTTTTATGGTCTTGAGGCGCCAATCCCGCAGGCGCCGGCGAATGGCTGGCCCGCGACGTTGTTTAGCGGCCCCTGAATCGGGGCCGATTGATTTTAAAGGAATCCGAAAATGGCCCGTTCGGCGCTGTTGAATGTGATGGTTCAGTCCGCCCTCAAGGCCGGCAAATCGCTCAGCCGAGATTTCGGCGAGGTACAGAACCTGCAGGTGTCGCTGAAGGGACCTGGCGACTACGTCACCCAGGCGGATCGTCGTTCCGAGAAAATCGTCAAGGAAGAACTTTTGCGCGCCCGCCCGACCTATGGGTTCCTGGGCGAGGAAAGCGAAGAGATCAAGGGCACCGACGGCGCCCATCGCTGGATCGTCGACCCATTGGATGGCACCACCAACTTCCTGCATGGCATACCGATGTTTGCCGTCTCGATCGGACTTGAGCGCAATGGCGAGATGGTTGCCGGCGTCATCTACAATCCCGCGACAGACGACTTGTTCACGGCGGAAAAGGGCGGCGGCGCATTCGTCAACGACCGTCGTCTGCGCGTCTCGGCGCGCAAGAAACTGTCCGACAGCGTCATTGGCTGCGGCGTCCCCCATCTCGGCCGCGGCATGCATGGCCGCTTCCTCGTGCAACTCAGGCACGTGATGGGTGAGGTCGCCGGCATCCGTCGCTTCGGCGCCGCCTCTCTGGATCTGGCCTATGTCGCAGCCGGTCGCTTGGACGGCTTCTGGGAAGAAGGCCTGAGTGCCTGGGATGTCGCAGCCGGCCTCATCCTGATCCGCGAAGCGGGCGGCTTTGTCAGCGACCTTTCCGGCAGCGCCGACATTTTCGGCAGCGGCACGGTCGCAGCCGGCAACGAGCATATCCACAAGGCACTCATCGACGTTGCCAACCGGCCGGTCCCCAAGGCCTGAGCCTCGTGGCGCCCGCACGGGCGCCATCAGCCCCTGGAATTAGATCATCTCGAGCGCCGTCTTGTGATGCATGCAGCCGGAACACCGTCCCTTGCGGCGGCGTTTTCCATGTTGTGCTGGATAGCGAGCATGCCTCGTGAGCCTGACCAAGCGTCTAACCGCCAAGAGTTTGAGGCCAGTCGCCTTTGCGCGAACTGGCCAATCAACCCTAGGCGCAGAAGATCATGGTATTGTTCATCTGGGAGATTTCGTCGATGCTGATCTCCCTCTGGTTTCCTTCCGTTCGCCTGTGATCAAGGCCGTAGATCGAGTATCCATAGCCCTTCAGAAGGTCATACATGTCGGCACGGCTGAAGCCGAACCTTGCCATACCCTTGTGAACTTCGATCAGCAGCTTTGGCTTCTTCTCGAGAATTTTAGCCGCCCCCTTGAGCACCTGATACTCGTACCCTTCGGTGTCGATCTTCAGGAACATAGGCCCATCCACATCAGCGAAATAGTCATCGAGCTTGATCACGGGCACCAGTGAATTCTGACCAGTCTCACCCACCTTGTTCGTCGGCCCGCCGATCTTGGGGGCAGTGATAAAGCCCGGAGCATCGCCCGCGGCCGCGTAGATCGTATGAACGTTGTCGTAGTGATTCGCGACACAGTTGCGATGAATGCGGGGTATGAGGAATTCCAGCACCTCGATGGCGAAAACCGAATGCGCCTTGTTTGCCGCAAGCATCGAGAAATAGCCCAGATGCGCCCCGACATCTACGAAGACGCTGGATTCCGTAAGGTTGTCCAGCAGCAGTTGCGATGCTGCAGGCTCATGAAGTCTTCCCTTTGAATATCGTGGATAGAACCATCCCTTGCTGTAGTCGTCGTCGGTCATGTAGACGACGGTCCGACCATCTATCCTTGCGAGATATGTGATGTCGAATTCGGTCGGATAGTGGTTTCCCGACTTGAGGAAGCCTTTGTTTTTCTTATTTTTCCCCGCTCGCTTTCGCCCACGGGAAACACCCTCCGTTTCGTTGTTGGCAAACTCCCCGCCCTCTAGATCGGTCGTACTCACTGCAAACTCCATTGGCACCTGAATGGGCATTTGCCTAGCAGTCTGGGTTGCAGGAAGCAACCCAGTCCCGTCAGGCATGAAACGGGACAGTTAGGGAATTGCCTACAGGAGGAAATCTGTGGCGACTTGCCCGTCGTCAGGTTTTTTGATCGCGATCCGGCCCGTAGCTGCATCTGCCCGACACTCCTGCGATCAATCCCGAACTGCAGGCTCGCCAAACGGGCATAAACTCCGCCCCTGGTCACAGGCGCCTGGTGGGCAACTCCTCGACGACCGGCCCCGATCGATCACCAGGATACGATCGGCCTGGAGCACCGTTGCCGGACGATGCGCAATAACAATTGTCGTTCGGCCCTGCATCAGCCCGTCAAGCGCCGTTTGCACCAGCGTTCGCTTTCGGCATCATCCAGCTGGGGCGGACAAAGGCCTCTTACATCATGTTGAGGGTAGCGCTGCGGCGTTTCATGCAATCGTGACCGCCATCCTTGATGATGGCGCTTCCGACCGTTGCATCGTCCTTGCTCACGGTTGTGTCGACAGCTGAATTGGTCGTGACCGGCTGGCTTTCCGGCTTCACCATGGCGTCTTCGGCGAATGCCGGAATGGCAAAGGCGGCAAGCAAGGCCGCAATAGTCCCCATCCTAATCATCGGTATTCTCCTCATGATTGGTTCAGGGCTGTAGCCCGCAGCGAGTTTGCAGCGACTTTGATGGAAATTGCCATTCACCTTTGTGTGAAGCGACAAAATGTGATCACCAGGCAAATCGGAACAGCCGCCCCGCACCCGGGGTGACAAGGGGGCTCGCGTGGCGTGGGTCGGCAGCGATGTCGGTTGCTTCATAACAGGATGACCGTAGCCCCAGACACATTAGAGTAGACGGTTGTCGCCAAGCTGAATGCCAGGTGAACGGGCAATTCAGCGCCTGTTCGGATGCAATGTGGTCTTGTGCATCAGGATCGGCGCCGCGACGAGCGCCGGACAGCCGAGGTCCGAGATGCAGCACTACTTCTTCGACATACACTGGAACGACGAGACTGTTCTTGACGATGAGGGAACCGGCCATTTCGACGACGGTTCGGCCCTCTATTACGGCCGGACTCTGGCGATCCGCATTGCCCGCTGCGGCAAAGGTGAATCGGTCCGGGTTCATGTGCGCGACGACCAAGGTCGCCTGCTTTCCATCGTGACACCAGGCAGCTGGCGCCCTGAAGCACCGTCGCAAGTGCGGACGCGCGCGATTATCGAACGCGACCGCACGCGACAGTCGATGATGTCTGGCTGAAGCCTACCGTACCACGTGCAGCACGTTGTGTCGGTCAAGCCCGAACTGCAGGCTGGCCAGTCGCGCATAGATGCCGCCCTTGGCCACCAGCGTCTGGTGCGTGCCTTCCTCGACAATCTGGCCCTGATCCATGACCAGGATGCGGTCAGCCTTGAGCACGGTCGCCAGACGATGCGCGATGACAATGGTCGTACGGCCCTGCATCAGCCCGTCCAGCGCGGTCTGAACCAGCGTCTCGCTCTCGGCATCCAGTGCCGAGGTCGCCTCGTCCAGCAGCAGGATCGGTGCGTTGCGCAGGATGGCGCGGGCGATGGCGATACGCTGCCGCTGCCCACCAGACAGCATGATACCGCGCTCTCCCACTTCCGTGTCATAGCTTTCGTCCAGCCGAAGGATGAACTCCTCGGCATGCGCGGCACGCGCCGCCGCCTCGACATCCGCACGCGTCGCTCCAGCCGCGCCGAAGGCGATGTTGTCATGGATCGAGGCTGCAAAGATCGTCACGTCCTGCGGCACGATGGCAATGCGCGCCCGGATCTCGCCGGGATCGGCTTCGCGCACATCGACACCATCGATCAGCACGCGGCCCGCATCGGCGTCGTAATAGCGCAGCAGCAGCGAAAACAGCGTGCTCTTGCCAGCCCCAGACGAGCCGACCACCGCCACCCGTTCACCGGGCTTGACCGACAGCGTCAGCCCTTCGAGCGCCGAGGTGCCGGGACGGGTCGGATAGGCAAAACGTACGTCGTCGAAGTCGACGCTGCCAAGCGGCGGCTTGGGCAAAGGCTTGGGCTTTGCCGGCGCCATGATCGCCGGTTCTTCCGCAAGTAGCTCCATCAGGCGCGAAGCCGCCCCCGACGCCTGGCTGAGTTCGCTCCAGACCTCCGACAGCGACCCGAGCGCACCCGCCGCCATGACCGAGTAGAGCAGGAACTGGCCGAGCGTGCCGCCGGTCAGCGTACCCGCCAGCACGCTCTGTGCGCCGAACCACAGCACGGCTACGACCGAACCGAACACCATGGTGATGGCAAAACCTGTGAGAATGGCGCGCTGGCGCGTCGAAAGCCGCGCTGCTTCAAAGGCGTTTTCGGCAGCCGAGCCAAAGCGATCGCGCGCCAGGCCGGAATTGTTGAACGCCTGCACCGTGCGGATCGCGCCGATTGCCTCAGACGCATATGCCGAGGCGCCTGCCAGCCGGTCCTGCGCCTCGCGCGAGCGCTTGCGTACCTTGCGGCCAAACCCGACGAGCGGAAAGACGATCAGCGGAATGGCTGCCAGAACCAGCCCCGAAAGTTTCGGGCTGGTATAGATCATCATCCCCATGGCGCCGAGGCAGAGGATCGAATTGCGCAGCGCAAGCGACGCCGAGGCGCCGACTGCCGACTTGATCTGCGTGGCGTCTGCCGTCAGGCGTGAAACGATCTCGCCCGTCTGGTTGACATCAAAAAACGCCGGCGACAGCCGCGTGATATGATCGAAGACATCCCGCCGGAGGTCAGCGACGATCCGTTCACCCAGCGTGATGACGAAATAATAGCGAAGCGCCGACGCCGCTGCGAGCACGACCGCGAGCACCAACAGCATCGAAAAATAGGTATTGATGAAGGACGAATCCGAATTGGAAAAACCGCTATCGATCATCCGCCGAACTGCTGTCGGCAATATCAGCGTGGTAATCGCGGCCACGAAAAGAAATACTATCGCCCCACTTGCCAGATACCTGTAACGCAGGATGTAGGGAAATAGTCTTGCCAGCGGACGGAGCGCTGGTCTCCTTGCCGCATCTTCTCGTAGTGCCACCGGCCAATGCCTCCGATTTCGTGCGCCCGGCGGAGCGAATCCTGCATTCGGGCACTTGTTATCTCTCTATGCTTGTTGTATACGCCACGCCATCAAACGAAGCCGTGATCCACAAGCGGATTACGGCTTCATTTATTCGTTTGGATCGGAAGCTGCAAGGCATGCGGCAAAAGACCACTGTGACCTGCAGGACTAATGTCATGAAAACCCAAATTCATCCCGACTACCACATGATCAAAGTGGTCATGACCGACGGCACCGAGTACACGACCCGTTCGACCTGGGGCTCCGAAGGCCAGACCATGAACCTCGAAATCGACTCCAAGTCGCACCCGGCATGGACCGGCGGCAACCAGCAGATGATGGACCGCGGCGGCCGCGTCTCGAAGTTCAACAAGCGCTTCTCCGGCCTCGGCATCTGATAGCCCTGACCAGATTCGCTCTACAATAACCCGGTTTACGCCGGGTTTTTTGTTGCCTGGATTCTGCCAAACGGCTTTTTGAATAAATCAAGTCATGACCTCCACCAAAGGTGGAGGTTTGAAACGCTGCGCTTGAACCGCTAGAAGCGGTTTTGCTATAGATTAGTAGCTACGATTAAAGAGGTCGGCAAAGTCGGAAGCTTTGTCGACC
>NZ_JAEQNC010000018.1 GCF_016722925.1 Phytoamicus setariae
TCGTCCATAGAACCTCCGTTCTGTGTCGCGCATAAAATAGCGGTCCAAGCACGGAGGTCTCTCAACTACGATGTAGAACACGTCCAGTCCTCCACCGTAGGTGGAGGTTTACTTACTTCATAATGAAAAACCGCCGGGTTCGCCGGCGGTTTGAAAGCTCTTTGGAGGCGGTGCTGCTTACGCTACTCGCAATTCCCTGTTTTTGAGCAGTGAATGGATTGAGCGCTTTACATCTGTGACGGAGCCGAAGCGTCGGTCGTCCAGATCCATAACGTGATACTTCACCGCAATAAACTTCAGGCCGCCATCTTCAGGTACGGCAATTCCTACCGGCTCACCGGCATACTCGATAACTTGTTTGTTCATGACAAAACCCTCTGGTCCTTGAATCAAGGACACAGCCAAATCTTCAATTTGCTGGTTTAACGTTTGAGCGTCGAACTACATTCGCTCGAAAACACATCGGCAGGGGATCTGGCCGCAATACGCAATACGTCGGCCAAACAGTTTATGGGAAATCATGCGTTCATGACGCCGCATTCCACATTCTCCTTTCACTGGTTGATCGTCCATGGATGCATCGGATCAATTCCGATGTGCAGCATATGGTCCGAAAAGTTGGGCAATTCAATGACAACGGGTAAAACAAATTCAACTCCCGCTGCCAAGGCATTGTAATACTTCATTATTTTAAAATGCACCCGCCACGCACCGCCAAAAAACTCGGCACCAAAAATTTTTGCCTCAATGTTGCGCAAATTCAAGTTATCACGTAATTGTGAGCCAGAACCTCAGGCCGTTTTCCTACCCGTGCATCCCTGCCGCCTGCAGCGGGTTCACAGGGGACGTTTTGGTTTGGAGATTTCGTGCGTCACGGGACGGAAGGCACAGTCGTTTTCCGGTCCGAACCCCGAAAAAAATCGGAAGGATTCATACACGGCCTAATTTTGGGCCAGTTTTCGATGAATACGAAACCCTGACAGGGGTGTCGAAGAAGTGTGTGAAATGTCGCATGAAATCTTGCTTGAAACAGACGGCCTCATGTCTTTCTTGCCGGCTATGTCTCCCATAGATCCGGTGCAACTGGAACCATACCGCGTACTGGTGCATTAATGCTCGCAAAGTCAAAACGCCTTACCGAAATATGGGCGTCCGTTCCTCGCCGTCGTCCCTCAATGCTGATTTCGTGCGCCGCATAATACAGGTTCTAGAGAAATGACCATGACCGCCTCCCCCTCTCAGGCTGAAACCAACGTGTCTTCCGCAGACTTGCGTGACATTGCTGGCAAACACGTGATCCTTTACGGAATGAACTTCTCGCCGGAAATCGCGGGCGTCGGAAAGTACACCGGCGAGATCGCAGAATATCTGACGGGTCAGAAAGCCAAGGTCACAGTCGTGACGACGCCGCCGCACTATCCCGGCTGGGCAGTCCGCGACGGCTACAAGAATGCCTATTCGAGCGAAACCAAAGACGGCATGCGGATACACCGTGTTCCTCTGTTCCTGCGCGAAAAAATGGGCGGCATCTGGAGGCTGATCGCGCCGATGAGCTTTGCGGCTACCTCGGCGCCTGTCGTGCTCTGGCAGATCCTGCGCAAGCGCCCTGAAATCGTCATCTGCGTCGAGCCGACCTTGTTCGCCGCGCCGCTGGCAATTCTCGCCGCCAAAGCGGTCGGCGCCCGTACAGTCCTGCATGTGCAGGACCTGGAAGTCGACGCCGCCTTCGCTGTCGGCCATATAAAGTCGGTGAATTTCCTCAAGAAGGCAGCCTTCCTGTTCGAGAAGGTGACGCTCAAGGGCTTTGACCGCATCATCACCATTTCCGAGCGCATGTCGGCGAAGCTGACCGAAAAGACCGGCAATCCGGGCCAGGTCGCTATCGTTCGCAACTGGGTCGATCTCGAACACATTTACCCGCTCGGCCGCACATCCGCCTACCGGCAGGAACTCGGTTATGCCGATGACGATTTCATCGTGCTCTATTCGGGCAACATGGGTGCCAAGCAAGGCCTCGATACCCTGCTTGAAGCCGCAGCCCGTCTTGAAGACAGCCAGAAGAAGATCAAGTTCGTGATCGCCGGCGAAGGCCCGGCGAAAAAGGCGCTGATAGCAAAATATGCCCGCCTGTCGAACGTTTCCTTCCTGCCGTTCCAGCCCTATGAGAAGTTCAACGAGTTCATGAATCTGGCCAGCCTGCATGCGCTGCCGCAGGAACGGGGCGCGGCCGACCTGGTGCTGCCGTCCAAGCTTGGCGGCATGCTTGCGTCCGGCGTTCCCGTCGTCGTGACGGCCGATCTCGGCACCGAACTTGCCAACTTCCTCGGCGACAGCGCGCTGATCACGCCGCCAGGCGATATCGAAGCGCTGGCCAAGGCGATCCAGAACGCCTCCAAGGGCGACCGCGAGGATTTCAAAGATCGGCGCGCCGACCTTTCCCGGAAGCTTTCCAAGCAGGACGGCTGCATCATGTTCATCAATGCCGTCACAGGCTGAAGACATGGCCCAGCCGGGACCTCGTGAACAAGGCGCCTTACGGCGCCTTGTCAATTTGGGGCTGCTGATCGGGGGCTTCGGCATCGGCCAGGGATCCATCTTCCTCGCCCAGACCTGGCTCGTCGCCACTGGCCGGACCGATCTTCTGGCGCAGTTCGGCACGCACTTCTCCTTTGGCATGCTCGGCATCATCGCTGTGGAATCCGGCTCGCTGACGATATTGTCGGCGCAGATCGCGCGCCTGCTGGCAAGCGACGGCGAGAAGGCGAAACTCTGGCAGAGCTACTGGGAAACCACGACCTATCGCTTAACGATTGCAGCGGTGCTGGTCGCCGGGCTTCTGATCTTCCGTGATACTGTCGACATCGCGGCTTATTCCGATGGCTATTTGCTCGCCGCCCTGCCCGCGCTTTTCATCTGGGCGTTCAACGGCGCGGGCTTTCTCGATGGACTACAGAAGAGCGGTATTAGCGGAATTACCGGGTCCATCGCCTATGTTGCTTCGGCAATTGCCCTGATCGCGTCTGTTGACAGGGACCCAATGAGCGCCGGCCTGCTGACGGGCGGCGCGTTGAGCATCGGTTATGCGCTGACGGTTGCCGCCCAGTTCGGGGCGCTGTCGGCATTTGGCTGGACGCCTCGATTTGCCCGGCCAACAAAGACAGGCGTCAGAACCGCGTTCATCGAGGAAACCTCGATGCTGGTCGGCCTGATGCCGGGCCAGCTCTATTTCCGCATACAGTTGACCATCGCTTCGGTGTTTCTGGGGCCGACGGCTACGGCGATGCTCGTCTATGCCAAGCAGATCATCAGCGCGGCCAGCCAGATCTCGGGATTTGCACGGCGGATCGAATTTCCCCGCATGGTGCAGGCGGTGACGGCCAACCCTGCCATCGGCACGAAACCGCTCGTCTCCATCCAGAAGATCAGTTTTGCGATTGCCGGGGCCATGGCGGTGGCAATCATCGCCGCAAGCCTGGTGGTCGTATCCATATTCGATGGATTTGTCCGTGACACATGGGCTTTTCTCGCCGTCTTCGCCGTAACGATCCTGACGGAAGCCGTAGGGCAGTCGTTGGTGCAGACGCTGTTTGCCCGCCATCGCTATCACCCTGCGGCCGTTGCGCGTATTCTTGCCGTCATAGCGGCGATTGCTTTCGCATGGATCTTTGTTCATATGGCCGGGACGTATGTCTTCATCCTGTCCGACATCGTCTCGCATGCGATTGTGATTTCGCTTTCGCTCTTGTGGCTGAAAAGGAACTTGCCTGCCGATGGCCGTTCTCCCTGATGAGACACCCGTTCCGGGGCTTATGACACGCCTTTCGCGCATGGACCGGTTCGGGCTTTTCCTGGCCGGCTTCATCCTCGCCTATGCCGCTGCGTCGTTTGCGCTCGAGCATGTGCTCGGCGTCATCGGGTTTGCAAAGGCGCCTTACCTTAACGCCATCACCTATCTCTATGCGCTGGGCTTCATCGTGCTGGGGATCGCCTTCAACAAGGTCGATCTCGGCTTTGCCATGCCGCATCCGCTCGGGGCCCTGATGCTCGCCGTTCTCTTCATCTCGGCGGTCATCGGCATTTCCAACGGCAATGCCAGCCAGTACATCGTCGGCTGGAGCCTTTACATCGTCACCGGCGTGTTGGCCTTCCAGTTCTTCCGCCATCCCAAAGGCATAGAGGTCACCGCGTCAGGGACAGTCGCGACGCTGTTTTCGCCCGCCTTTCTGCTGCTCGTGCTGCTGTTTGCGTTCCTGTCGATCTTCAACAAGGACAACCACTATCAATATGTGCTGTTCGAGGTGATCGCGATTTATGCCGTCCTGCTCCGGCCACGCATCATTGAGAAGGCTCTCGGCGCAGCTATCTATCTCTGCATCCATCTCGGCTCAAACGACGGTTTCGTACAGGTCGAGATCAATCGTGCCTCCATCCTCGCCGTTGGGGCAATCGGCTTCCTGTGGCTGCTCTATCGCCGCCATCTGGTCGTGCTGTTCTTCGTGATCTTCGCCGCTATCGGCGGCCTGCTCTACGCGCTTTCGCTCGACGACCAGGTGGTGGAAGACCTGCCACGCAACATCAAGGAAGCGATTCTGCTGATGAAGGGCGACGATATCTACAATCACATTTCCTCCTATCAGCGGGTCTATGAGGGACAGAAGGTGATGGAGGACTTTCAGGCGGCCTCAGATACCGAATGGCTGTTCGGCAAGGGACTTGGCCGGACCGTCGACATGACAGGGGCTGCCGACAAGACACCTGGCCAACATGCCCTTCTCGGCGCCACCGAGGTTCACAACGTCCACTTCCTGCATTTTGCCGTGTTCCACAAGTTTGGCCTCGCCGGTCTTGGCCTCCTAGTCGTGTTCGGCGCCGGCCTGATCTGGATGTTTGCCGTCGACCTCGCCGGCGGACGAATGAGCGATGCGACGCTGTTCTTCTATTTCTACCTCTTCTACAATTTCGTCTTTGCCTTTCCCGCGTCGAACTTCCTGATCGCAAACCCGCTCTGGCCTGCTTTCCTCGGCCTGCTCTGCAAGATCAGGTCCGCGCCCGCAACTTCGCCAGCATTAACCGAGTTCGCTCGCCCGCTTTGACTTGGGACAAGGTGTCTGGCAGGAGAGGAAGGCGCATCTGCACCTTATTTCCCGCACAATTTCCGGGTTTCAACGTCCGGTATTACGCAATCAGCCTGGAGACACGACCCGATGAAATTCATGATCGTCAACGCGTTCGGACGTTCGAACCGCGGGGACTCCGTGTTGCTTGACGAGTGCATCCATGAAATCCGCGCAAAGTTTCCCAATGCCCAGATTGCCGGCGCGGTGTTCGAGGGAATCGGCGACGCCGAAGCTGTACATCCGGGCGTCCAGTGGTCGGAGCGCATCGGGAATACCGGTGGCGGCGGTGCAGCCAACCGGATCAGGTCGCTGGTCTATCTCATTGCCGCCTGGCTGAGCGCCTATCTGCCGTGGTGCGGCCTGGGCCGTTTGTTGCCTGCAAAACAACGCGCAACCCTGGAGGCGATCCGAACAAGCGACGTGGTGATTTCCGCGCCCGGCGGCTATATTCACGACACCAACTTCGCCTATTTCATTGCGCTGCTGCACGTTCATCTCGGAACGATCATGGGCAAGACCGTGATCTTGGCGCCGCAGAGCGTCGGCCCCATCGAGCGGCCGATCTCGCGCGCCGTCGCCCGCCATGTGCTCGGCAAGGTGCCGTTCCTGTGCGCACGGGAAAGCTACAGCTGGGATTTTCTCGCCCATGAACTGAAGCTGCCGGAGAAGAACGTCTATCGCACCGGCGACAGCGCGTTCTGGAACGACCGGGTCGAAGACAACAGGCAGATGGTGGACGCCATCTATCAGAGCCTTGGCGTCCCTGCAGAAAAGCCGGTGCTTGGCATGACGGTTGTTGGATGGTCTTTTCCGAAGTCGAAGGACCCTGCATCCGCATACCAGCGCTACACCGATGCGGTGGCTCGCGCCGCCGACCATATGAGCCAGACCTACGGCCTGACCCCGGTCATCTTCAACCAGGTGTCCGAAGACCTGCCCACCGCCTACGAAGTGCAGAAAAAGGCGCGGCACCCCGTCATCATCGACGCCACCAGCCGCGAGCCCGACGTACTGCGGGCCCTGATCACGCGGGCCAAGATTTTTCTCGGCACCCGCTTTCATTCCTGCATCTTCGCGATGATGGCCGGCCGCCCGACCTTTGCCATCGCCTATCTGCCTAAGACCGAATACATCATGAACGATCTCAAGCTCGCCCATCGTCACACTCCGATCGACACCATCGACTTCGATTACATGATCCGCCAGCTCTCTTCCGACTACGAGAACCTTGCGGGCGCAGAAGCGGAGATCCAGAACGCCGTCAAGGTCTACCAGCATGAGTTCACCCGCCTGCAGGACATTCTCGGCCTGATCGGGAGCAAAAAATGAACAAGCGCCTTGCTTTGGTCATGCCGACCCTGTCGCCGCTCGGTGGCGGCGTCTCGGAAGCGGCGCGGCTGCATTTGAGCGCACTCGCGCCCGCCGGTTTCGAGCAGATCTCGGTTCACACGCTCGACGACTCGATGGAGAAGGTCGATCCAGCGCAGTGGGAAGCGGCAAAGCTTCACCTTCATCGCTTCTACGGTCCCAAGAGCTACAGCTTTGCACCGGGCATGTTCTTCTCGCTGATGGCGGCCAAGCCCGATCTCGTGCATGTCCATGGCGTCTGGCAATTCCAGTGCGCCGCCGTCCATCTCTGGTCGATGCTCACCGGCAAACCCTACATTGTCAGCCCCCATGGAATGCTCGAACCCTGGATCCGGGCCCGTTCGGCAAAGCTCAAAGGGGCGGTATCGGCGCTCTACCAGAACCGATTCCTCCGGAACACCGCCGGCTTTCATTTGCTCACCGACAAGGAAAGCACCGATGTCTCGGAATTCCTGACCAGTCAGCCGTCGCGCATCGTTCGAAATTTCGCTCAGCCCTTTGCCAGCGACGGGATGAAGCCCGGCTGGTGGAAATCGGAATACGAAGGCCGCAAGGTCTATCTGTTCCTCGGCCGCATCCACGAGAAGAAGGGCTGCATGGAACTCATGGAGGCCTGGGAGAGGCTGTCCAGAGAAGACCAGAGCTTCCACGATGGCTCCGTTCTCGTGTTTTGCGGCTGGAACGACGGCATCTCCGGTTTCGAGGACCGCGCCGAAGCACTCGGCCGGCAATTCGGCAACGTGCTGTTTGCTGGCCCGCAATATGGCGCAGAAAAGCACCGCTCCATGGCCACGGCACGCTACTTCATGCTGCCCTCCAAGAGCGAAGGATTGCCGATGGCGGTGCTGGAGGCCTGGGCCGCCGGCGTGCCTGCGATCCTGACACCCGAATGCAATCTCGCAATCGGCTTCGAGCGCGGTGCGGCCTTCCACTCCGGGTTTACCCCCGATACCATCTACCCTGCCCTCAAGGCCGCTCATATGCTGGCGCCCGAAGCGTGGCAGGCAGCGTCCGATCGGGCCAGGGTGCTGGTGGCCGAGGAGTTCTCGGAAGAGAGCGTGCGCAACGGACTGCTGGCCCTCTACCAGGCAGCGACCGAATGGAAGGCAATAAAATGAGCGTTCTCGACGCTGGAAAATCCAACCCCCGCGAGGGCGGTCCGAGCTTTTCGCTGAAGCACCGGATATTTCGCGCCGCATGGGGTCTGACATGGAGCCTGCTGGGCAACTGGACGCCGGTGCCGCTGTATGGCTGGAGACGGTTTCTGTTAAACTGCTTCGGGGCAAAACTCTCGCCCAAGGCGCGCATCTATCCGAAGACGACGATCTGGTATCCGCCCAATCTCGAAATGGGCGATCATGCCGTTATCGGGCCCGGCGTCATCGTCTACAACATGGGCCGGATTACCATCGGCGACTATGCGATCATCTCTCAGCGCGCCCATCTCTGCGGTGGCACCCACGATCCGGACGATCCGCATTTCCAGTTGCTGCCCAAGCCGATTGCCATCGGGGTCAAGGCATGGATTGCGGCGGAGGCGTTCGTCGGACCGGGCGTGACTGTCGGAGAAGGCGCGGTGCTGGGCGCCCGCGCTGTCGCGGCCAAAAATCTGGAGCCCTGGTCGATCTATGTCGGCAATCCGGCCAAGCGCCTGCGCGACCGCAAGCGATTCTGACACGCGGGCAACGCCGCTCCTTCGTCATGGTCGGGCTTGACCCCACCATCTACACCCTACCGAAATTATGGATCCTCGGCTCAAGGCCGAGGATGACGCCGAATATGTTGCCAGGTTCTGTCCTGCTCAGCCTATCCGGTACTGAAACGCACCGCGAGAGCGCGAATCCACATATTTTCCGAGCCTGCGGAGATTCGTCTTTGTGATGATGACACCGGCAAGCTTGGACAGAATTGTCGGCTCGCCCTTCAAGACCGTCTCGATCAACTCCTGCGGCGCACCGCCCCACTCCGACACCAGGATGTAGCGGTCGATCAACGGCTCGATGGCGGACGCATCGGATGCGGATGCCAGCGACGGCAGGTCGATCAGGATAACGTCCTGCACCCCTCTCTCCGTCTCGACCAACTTTGCCATCTGCGATCCCGTAAAGACCGACGCCGGTTCGACGGTCCGTCCGTTAGTGGCAGCTGGCAGAAAGGAAACGTTGTTGCGTTGGTCAAACAGCGTCGTATCGTTTGCCGGCTTGTCATGCAAAACCCTGTCGACAAGACCCGATGCAGGCTTGCCGGCCAGCCAGCCGGTCAGATCCGGATCACGGAAATGACCATCGATCAGCAGCACCTTGCGGCCCTGATTTGCCAATTGGCTGGCGAGGTTGCCCGCGATCAGCGTCTTGCCCTCGCCCGGCAGCACGGAAATGATCGCCACGACCTGCCCCCGGCCCTCTTCGATTCCCTTGCTGACCGCTACTGCGGCACTACGGATCGTCTCCGAGAAACGGGAAAACGGATTGCTGATCGGCCAGCGGGCCTCCTCCGGCATAGCGAAGGATGTCCCATCGGAGCTGCCCACACCTTTGCGGTATCCTGAGATTTCCGGTCCATAGCCGAAGAACCTCGTACCGAGCCGAGCTGCAAGGCGATCACCATCGCGCACACCACGATCGCGCAGTTCCAGCCAGCCGGTCAGCAGGCAGCCGAATGCTGCCCCGAGGATGGCGCCGACCGCCAGCAAGAAACCCTTGCGCGGCGCAATCGGCGCAACGGGCTTCTTCGCATCGGAAATGATCACTGCATCCATGCCCGGGAGCGCGCGGGCGATGACTGTTTCATGATACTTCTGCTCGAGGGCTGACTTTGCCTCGCCTGTCGCGCGAGAAATTTCACCTTCGATCGTCGCCCGAACACGGGAATTGGCCAGATCGCTTGCCTCGGACAGCTTCTGGCGGAATGCTTCAGCATAGGCCTGCGCTACCACCTGGGCAATTTCAGGGTTAGAATGAGTAAACGAAATTGCCGCAACATAGGTGCGACCGGCACGAAGCGCTTTCACACCGGCTTGCAGGCGGGCAACCACCGCGTCCCGTTCAACTGCCGTCTGGTTCGCCTGCGATTTGTTGCCATCCGTGAAACCAAGCCTCTGCTCGAGGCGCGATACGAGCCGAGCGACGCCGGAAACGGCCGGCTTGTTGAATGCGGCGTCTTCTTCGAGATTCAGTTTGGCGGCGACAAGTGCGGCGACAGAGGCCGACTTGACGAGTTCGAGCTGGCTGAGGAACTGGCCCTCCTCTTCTGGCGTCGTCGTCTGGATGCCCTGCCGCATGGGATCGGCAGCGAAGCCGGAACGCACAAGCACTGTTGCCGAAGCGGCATATTGCGGCACTTGCGATTGCGCGTAGAGGTAGCCGAGCACCAGTCCCGCAAGAATACACGCCAGAATGGCTTTCCATCGCCGACGGAACACCCCCATCAACTGTTCGAGAACATGGATGTCGGGATTGGTCGCGGCCAAATTGCTCAAGGAAATACCCTGTCTTCTCGTGAAAATGACGAAGTTGAACAGGGTATAGAGTGAGCTTTGGGCGCAATCAAGGAGATTGCAGCGATGCTCCCGGCATGCCTCGCGCACCCGCCCGGACCCGCCGTTGCTCGATTGAGATATTGTACATCGAGGCTGCGAGTATCATGGCGGCTCCCAACCACAGATAGCCGGCGGGCGCATAGCCGAAGACTACCCAGCCAGCCAGTACATTGAGCGGCAGCTTGAGATCGTCGAACGGCTGGACATAGGTGGCATCCGCGACCTCATAGGCGCGCGCCAGGAAATACTGTGACAATGCCATGATCAGGCCTGAAGCCAGCAGCCACAGGAACGCTAGTTGGTCCGGAATCTGGAAACCTGCCGTAATTGCAAAGCCAGCATTCACTGGCGAGAGCAGCAAGAGCAGCCACACTGTCACCGTCGAGGACGGTTCGTCCTTCAACAGGCTTTTCATCATCAGCGACGAAGCACCCCAGAGGGCGGCGGCAGCGACCGGCAACAACGCATAGGCCGAAAATCCATCCGACCATGGCGACAGGATAACCATTGCGCCCGCAAACCCGAGCGAGATCGCCAGCCAGCGCTCCGGGCCGACACGTTCGCCCAAGAACAATGCCGCACCAACGGTCACGAAGAAGGGCGAGGTCATCACCAGCGCAATTGCCTGCCAGATCGGCACGCCATTGGCGAGCCCGAACACCCAGGCCTGGACGCCCAGAACGGCGAGCCCGACACGGATCAGATGCGCCACCGGTCGCTGCGTCTTCATCGCCCGCCAGCCGCCTTTCAGCAGCATCGGCAACGAGAAAAGCAGCGCAAGGAAATATTGCCAGAACGCGTCAGAAGTCGAAGACAGGCCAAGCCCCATCGTCACATGCTGCGTGATGACATTGATTGCAGTGAAGCCTATTCCGGCCAGCACCATATAGAACGCGCCTTGATACGCGCGCGAGTGAATGAGCGTCTTCCGGCTCTGATCCATGTCTTGCTCCTTCTGGGGCCAACACAAATCAGGGCGCACGAGCCATGCGCAATGCGGGACGCAAGCGCGCCGTCCGCGATTGTTCACACCCGCCCTCTTCCATCCGGACTATACCGTCGGCTCCGGAATCTCACCGGATCTGCTGACATCCATGCCTGGACACGGACCGCTCGCGGGCTTGGAGTTTCCCCATCACCGCCGGTGGGGACTTGCACCCCGCCCTGAGAACGACGCCGGACTATTCCGGCAAAGAAAATCTATTTGATTGGTGGGGAAATGCAAGCATTGTATCGCAGAGATCAACAACAACACTGTGTCAACAGATGCAGGTCACGTCCTAAAAAGCGAAAAGCCCGGCCGCTTTCGCGCCGGGCCTTGCTGCCAGGAAATGGCGGCAGGATCAGCTGTTGACAGCGTCCTTCAGGCCCTTACCGGCTGTGAACTTCGGCACATTGCGAGCCGGGATGTTGACCTTTTCGCCGGTCGAAACATTGCGGCCGACAGAAGCCTCGCGACGGCTGACGGAGAAGTTGCCGAAACCGACGAGACGGACATCGCCGCCCTTCTTGAGCTCGTCCTGAACGGAATCAAACAACGCATCCACTGCAGAAGCCGCATCAGTCTTGGTGAGACCGGACTTTTCGGCGACTGCCGCCACGAGTTCGCTTTTGTTCATGTTTCCACCCCTTTCTTAGTTGGTTTGAAACGAATCATATAATTCTTGGGCAGAATAGAGATCGGCTGCCCGACCGCAATCCTGATATAGCAAAACCCCGGCAAATCCAGCCTGTTTCGGCGCTTTTCCATAAAGAAATAGCCGGTCTTTCGACCGGCTATTCGCTTTTTTCGGCTTGTTTGGCACGAAAATCACATCAATGGGCGACGGACACTGTCGAATCTTCCGGAGCAGCAGCTTTGGCGCTCGCCGTGTCGTAGGATTCGTCCCAGGCAATCGCCACCGGTTGACGAACGAGGGCATGTTCGAGAACTTCGCCCATTCGCGAAACCGGGATGATTTCCATGTTGTTCTTCACGTTATCAGGAATGTCCGCCAGATCCTTGGCGTTGTCTTCCGGAATCAGCACCTTCTTGATGCCGCCCCGAAGCGCCGCGAGCAGTTTCTCCTTCAGGCCGCCGATCGGCGATACCCTGCCACGCAGCGTGATTTCACCGGTCATGGCAACGTCGTGCCGGACTGGAATGCCGGTCATGACAGAGACGATAGCGGTGACCATGCCGACACCGGCGGACGGACCGTCCTTGGGTGTTGCACCATCGGGCACGTGCACGTGAATGTCACGCTTCTCGAACAGCGGAGGCTCGATGCCGAAGTCGATCGCCCGCGAACGGACGTAGGACGCCGCGGCGGAAATCGATTCCTTCATCACGTCCTTCAGGTTGCCGGTTACGGTCATCCGACCCTTGCCCGGCATCATCAGGCCTTCGATCATCAACAGTTCACCGCCGACTTCGGTCCAGGCAAGGCCATTGACGACGCCAACCTGGTCTTCCTTGTCAGCCTCGTCATGCCGGAAGCGCGGCACACCGAGGTAATCGGACAGATTCTCCTTGGTGACATCGACCGCCAGCACCTTGTTGCGCAGGATCTCGGTCACCGCCTTGCGGGCGAGCTTGGACAGCTCACGCTCAAGACTACGGACACCGGCTTCGCGGGTGTATGTACGGACGATTTCCATCATCGCTTCATCGGTGACAGAGAATTCCTTCGGCTGAAGCGCATGGTCGCGCATGGCCTTGGACAGCAGGTGGCGCTTGGCGATTTCCAGCTTCTCGTCTTCAGTGTAGCCGGCAATCCGGATGATTTCCATGCGGTCCATCAGGGGCGCAGGGATATTCAGCGTATTGGCCGTGGTGATGAACATGACGTTCGACAGGTCGTATTCCACTTCGAGATAGTGGTCCATGAACGTGTTGTTCTGTTCCGGATCGAGAACCTCGAGCAGAGCCGACGACGGGTCTCCGCGGAAATCCTGGCCCATCTTGTCGATTTCATCGAGCAAGAAGAGCGGATTGGCCTTCTTCGCCTTCTTCATCGACTGAATGACCTTGCCGGGCATCGAGCCGATGTAGGTGCGGCGGTGACCGCGGATTTCAGCTTCGTCGCGCACGCCGCCCAGCGCCATGCGTACATATTCGCGGCCGGTTGCCTTGGCGATCGAGCGCGCGAGCGACGTCTTGCCGACGCCCGGAGGGCCAACGAGGCACAGGATCGGCCCCTTGATCTTGGTCGAACGGGCCTGCACGGCGAGATACTCGACGATGCGCTCCTTGACCTTTTCGAGACCGAAATGATCGTCGTCAAGAATCTTCTCGGCATTGGCAAGGTCGGTCTTGACGCGAGACAACTTGCCCCAGGGCAAGCCCAGCAGCCAATCGAGATAGTTGCGCACGACAGTCGACTCGGCCGACATCGGGCTCATCTGCTTGAGCTTGCGGAACTCGGCATCGGCCTTTTCACGGGCTTCCTTGGAGAGCTTGGTCTTGGCGATCCGGGCTTCCATTTCGGCCATTTCGTCACGGCCTTCCTCGTCGCCGAGTTCCTTCTGGATGGCCTTCATCTGCTCGTTCAGATAGTACTCGCGCTGGGTCTTCTCCATCTGGCGCTTGACGCGCGAACGGATACGCTTTTCTACCTGAAGAACAGAAATCTCGCCTTCCATGAACCCGAGGGCGCGCTCAAGGCGTCCCTTGACGGAAACGGTTTCCAGCATTTCCTGCTTGTCGGTCAGCTTGATCGACAGATGCGAAGCAACAGTGTCGGCGAGCTTGGAATAGTCCTCGATCTGGCCGGCGGCACTGACGACTTCCGGAGAAATCTTCTTGTTGAGCTTCACATAGTTCTCGAACTCGGAAACCACCGAGCGAGACATCGCTTCAATTTCGACAGCATCTTCTTCCGGCTCAACGAGCTGGCTCGCCGAAGCTTCATAGAACTCCTCGCGGTCGGTGTACTGGTCAATACGGGCGCGGCTGCGACCTTCGACCAGAACCTTGACGGTACCATCGGGAAGCTTGAGCAATTGCAGGACATTGGCTGCAGTACCAACTTCGAAAATCGCCGAAGGCTGCGGATCATCGTCCGTCGCGTTTTTCTGTGTGACGAGCAGGATCTGGCGATCGGTGCCGATCACCTCTTCAAGGGCGCGGATAGACTTTTCGCGACCGACAAAGAGCGGCACGATCATATGCGGAAACACAACGATATCGCGAAGTGGCAGGACCGGGTAGTTCTGCTCGCTTCCTTCCGTCGGGAATGTTTTTTTGGTCATTTCTTTCCCTTTCATTCCAGGCCCTGTTGGACCCGCCGGCTATTTTTGGCGGCGAGACCGACCTGTTCGAGGATACAGGTGGATATCTCAGCCATGCAATTCAAGCCTGTCGGCGACCGGAGATATGACGACTTGTCAAACACCTGTCGCAATCCTTTGAAACCTTAGGCAATCGAGATGTCGCGAAGCTTGCGCTTCTGGCGAACGTCAGGCGCGGAACACCCGGATTCGTTGGCATTTTTGCGCCTGATGCCGGGTAGGCGCAATCTAATTCCGCAAGCAATTGGAAATATTTGCTCTCTATCAACGAAAAAGGCCCGGTTTCCCGGGCCCCATATTGCGTTTTGCCCAAGATCAGGCCGAAGCTGGCGCCTTTTCTTCGTGGCGATCGGAGTAGATGTAGAGCGGACGGGAACTACCCTTCGCCACTTCTTCCGATATCACCACTTCCTGAACGCCATCGAGCTCCGGAAGTTCGAACATGGTGTCGAGCAGGATCTTTTCCATGATCGAGCGCAGGCCGCGGGCACCGGTCTTGCGAATAATCGCCTTACGAGCGATTTCGCGTAGCGCCGCTTCATGGAAAGTCAGTTCCACGTCTTCCATCTCGAACAGCCGCTGGTACTGCTTGACGAGCGCGTTCTTCGGTTCGCTGAGGATCTGGATCAGAGCATCCTCGTCGAGATCCTCAAGCGTCGCGATCACCGGCAGACGGCCGATGAACTCCGGGATGAGGCCGAACTTCACCAGATCTTCCGGTTCCAGATCGCGCAGCACGTGGCCGACGCGGCGTTCGTCAGGAGCGGCAACCTTGGCGCCGAAACCGATCGATGTCTTTTCCGAACGTGCCGAAATGACTTTCTCGAGGCCGGCGAACGCGCCACCGCAGATGAACAGGATGTTGGTCGTATCAACCTGCAGGAATTCCTGTTGCGGATGCTTGCGGCCGCCTTGCGGCGGAACCGAGGCAACTGTGCCTTCCATAATCTTCAGCAATGCCTGCTGCACGCCTTCGCCGGACACGTCGCGGGTTATCGACGGGTTGTCGGACTTACGGCTGATCTTGTCGACTTCATCGATGTAGACGATGCCGCGCTGGGCGCGCTCGACATTGTAGTCCGCTGCCTGCAGGAGCTTCAGGATGATGTTTTCGACGTCTTCACCGACATAGCCGGCTTCGGTCAGTGTCGTCGCATCCGCCATGGTGAACGGAACGTCGATGATGCGGGCCAGCGTCTGGGCAAGATAGGTCTTGCCGCAGCCGGTCGGGCCGACCAGCAGGATGTTGGACTTGGCAAGTTCCAGATCCTGGCTCTTCGTGGCATGCGCAAGGCGCTTATAGTGATTGTGCACAGCGACGGCGAGGATGCGCTTGGCCTGCTTCTGGCCGATGACGTATTCGTCCAGCACCTTCATGATGTCCTGCGGCGTCGGCACGCCTTCGCGGGATTTCACCATCGAGGATTTGTTTTCCTCGCGGATGATGTCCATGCAGAGTTCGACGCATTCGTCGCAGATGAAAACCGTTGGCCCGGCAATCAGCTTGCGCACCTCATGCTGGCTCTTGCCGCAGAACGAACAATAAAGCGTGTTCTTCGAGTCGCCGCTATTGCTTCCGCTGACTTTGCTCATTTCCATTTCCTTCCAGCACGCCGCGACCGGGGTGGGAACGCGGGGTCAAATTCTGACAGCCCGGCATGAAGCGGTCGTTCCGCTGTTACACGAGGCCTCGGGGAGAGCTTCCACCGCGGCAACGATGCATGTGCTCGCCACAGTGTTGATCTTCCCTTGCTCAGGGGAGCCTATGTCAAAAAACTTCAACATAGGCTTAATCGTTATCTTTAGCGCTCAAGCCCTCACCCGCAAAGCCCCTATCCTTTACAATTTTGTCAAGAACAGGGGCAATACGCGGGTTTTGTGCAATTACGCCTCGTCGCCGCCTTCGGTTTCGACGCGCGAAGAAATGACGCTGTCGATCAGACCCCAGTCCCTTGCCTCATCGGCACTCATGAAGTTATCACGATCCAGCGATTGCTCCACTTCCTCATAGGTGCGGCCGCAATGCTTTACGTATATTTCGTTGAGTCGACGCTTCATCTTGAGGATATCGCGGGCGTGACGCTCGATGTCGGACGCCTGGCCCTGGAAGCCACCGGATGGCTGGTGAACCATGACGCGGGCGTTCGGCGTTGCAAATCGCATGTCCTTGTGGCCAGCGGCAAGCAACAGCGAGCCCATCGATGCGGCCTGGCCGACGCACAGCGTCGAGACAGCCGGACGAATGAATTGCATCGTATCGTAGATCGCCATGCCCGAAGTCACGAGGCCACCGGGGGAATTGATGTAGAGGGCGATTTCCTTCTTCGGATTTTCGGCTTCGAGGAACAGCAACTGAGCGCACACCAGCGTCGCCATCGTATCTTCGACTGGACCCGTTACGAAAATAATCCGTTCCTTGAGCAGCCGGGAAAAGATGTCGTAGGCGCGTTCGCCCCTGTTGGTCTGTTCGACGACCATCGGCACGAGGGCCATTGCAGTTTCAAACGGATTACTCATGTGCATCCTTCGCGTAGTGCCCGGACCCTGAGGATTTCCGGGAATCATCCCATTGTCTTTCCCCATACATAGAGTGTCATGTCCGTAGACTTCAAGTCATGCCGGGAAATTGGGGGCCATCACTCTACGATTCGGCTTTAATCGTGGATTACTTCCGGTCAGCCTTGCACCGAAATTAGGTCGCAAGGTGAAGGAAGAGTGAAGAGCCATCACAAAGACACGGCCCGCGCCCAAAACAATCGCATGGTCAGCATAAGCCACATTGTCACACACATCTACATATTTTCAATCACTTGAGCCAGACCGGTCGAGCTTCGGCGCTTGACCATCGCACCGTTTCCAATAGTCTCGACCTGCATTTTGAAAACAAGCCACCAGAGGATTTTTGATGTTTGGAATGACGAACACCGGAAAAATTGGAATTGCCTGCTTTTTTACTCTGACGTCATGCAGCCTCGCCTTGGCCGCCGAGACGAACATCAGTTTTAACGTCGATGGACAAAAAGTCGTCGGCACCCTTTCAACCATCGATGGCAACCCCAAGGCGCCTGTCGTCGTGATGTTCCACGGTTTTTCGGGAAGCCGCGACGAACTGGCGATAAACGGCACCAAGGAAGGCGTCTTCTCCCGCAGTGCGCGCCTGCTCGCCGAGAACGGCTATGCGAGCCTCCGAATCGATTTCCGCGGTTCGGGCGAGAGTGAGGGAAAATGGCCCGACACGACGTTCTCCGGTCAAATCAAGGACGGTATCGCAGCCGTAGACTGGTTGAAGGCCAGCGACCAAGTCGACGGCTCGAAAATATCGATCCTCGGCTGGAGCCAGGGCGGGCTGGTCGGCGCACATGTGGCAAGCGCCCGGTCGGAGGTCAGGTCGGTGACGCTCTGGGCACCGGTCGTGACCCCGCTCTACACCTATGGCGGCCTGCTTGGGGCTGACAACCTGGCGAAAGGGCTGTCCAGCCCAGCAGAGACCGAAATCACCGCAAAACTTCCGTGGGGCGCAGATACTGTGCTTAAGGCGGCGTTCTATCAGGAAATGCCAACGACCAGCCCGATTGCGGCGGCCGCACATTATGCCGGCCCCTTGCAGGTGATCGTCGGCTCCAAGGATACGACGGTCGCTCCCCAGCCGGCGTCCGGTCAGGTCCTTCTGAACTACCACGAAGGCGAGGAGCGTCTCGACGTGTTCGACACCGATCACGTCTTCAGCGCGTTCACCGGCCCCGAAGTGATCGATGCACACATGGTGCCGGCCACCGTGGAATGGTTGAAGAAATTCAATCCGTAACATGCCCTGATGGAGGCGGCAGGGCGACAATTTGATGATCGCCCCTGCCGCCCAACAGGTGCCTCGGTCCGTCCGGCCAAAATGGGATTGCTAAGCGCTCGGGGCAGCCGCTATGCTCTGAGCATCCTTTCCAAGCAGTACAGAGCATGACCCCTTCCTATTTCAAATTCGATCCTGCCACCCGCCGCCTCTCCCTCGACGCCCGCGATCCGGCCTTTTACAGAAATCCAAACGCCGGCTATGCCGCCATGCATGCCGGCTCCCCGACCTTCTGGTGGGAAGAGCAGAACCAATGGTATTTTGCCGGCTATGATAATGTGAACGCCCTGCTCCGCGATCGCCGCTTCGGCCGTCAGATCACCCATGTCATGAGCCGCGAAGAACTCGGATGGCAGCCGCCCCAGCCTCATCTTGCCGATTTTGACCGCGCCGAATCCAAGTCGCTGCTGTCGCTGGAGCCGCCGGAACACACAAGACTGCGGACGCTTGTGAACCGCGCCTTCGTTTCCCGCCACATCGAGCGGCTGCGGCCGGAAATCACCGCACTCTGTCACAAACTGATCGACGGATTCGAAAAGGACGGCGGGACAGACCTGCTCGACACCTTCGCCGAAGTGATCCCCGTGACCATTATCGCCAGCATGATCGGCGTGCCGCTCGACATGAGCCAGCAGCTGCTCGACTGGAGCCATGACTATGTGCGGATGTACATGTTCGGCAAGACCGAGGAAGACGAGCACAGGGCCAACAAGGCAGCCAGGGAATTCGCCGACTATGTGATCGGTCTGGCCGCTGAGCGCCGGGCCGAGCCCCGGGACGACCTTCTGTCGCTGATGTTGCAACCCGCCCGCGACGGGCAATACCTGACCGAGGAAGAACTCGTCTCGACCACGATCGTGCTGCTGAACGCCGGACACGAAGCAACGGTCCACCAGATCGGCAACGCGGTCAATCTCATCTTGAATTCGGGCCTCGATCCCAAGTCCCTGTTCGCCGATAGTGCGGCGACCGAGCGGACCATCGAAGAGTGCTTCCGCATCTCCGCGCCGGTCCACATTTTCAAGCGCTGGGCGCTCGAAGATCTTGAATTCGATGGTATTTCGCTGAAGAAAGGCGACGAGGTCGGCATGATCCTGGCCGCCGCCAATCTCGACCCCCGAAAGTTTCCGGATCCGCTGGAATTCAAGCCGAGCCGCGACGAAGGCGCCAACCTGTCGTTCGGTGCCGGCATCCACTTCTGCATCGGCGCGCCGCTGGCACGCCTTGAAATGCAGATCGCGCTGCCGATCCTTTTCGAGCGGCTTCCGACGATGCGGATCGCCAAGCCCGCCGTGGTCAAGGATGTCTATCACTTCCACGGGCTCGAGCGACTCGAGTTGGAGTGGTGAGCTATCAGCGTGGTCGTCTCACGTTGTATGAGTGTGAGACGGCCTTACGCGAACAGTTTGGAGCCGGACTCACGCCCGGATCACGTAGTCTTTCCGTGTTTTTTCAATGACTTCCCAGCTTCCCCTGAAACCCGGGCGAAGGATGTAGCTGTCGCCTGCTCTAAGGTGAACCGGCACGCCGCCATCTTCCGTCACCACAGAGTGACCTTCGAGAATGTGGAAATACTCCCACTCGTCATAGACGATCCGCCACTTGCCTGGCGTCGACTGCCAAATGCCGGCATAGAGGCCTCCTCCGGCCTCCTCGAGATTCCAGGTGGTGAAGACCGGACTGCCCTCAAGCAACCGGTCCGGCGCTGGTGCGCCGGTTTCCGGAGTGACCTTTGAAACATCGAAGGACAGGGCGTGGGTCATGCCTTGGCCAAAGCCTGTTCGAGATCGGCGGTGATGTCAGAGACATCCTCGATACCGACCGAAAGACGAACGACATCCGGGCCTGCACCGGCTGCGACCTGCTGTTCCGGGGTCAGCTGGCGATGGGTGGTGGAGGCCGGATGGATGACGAGCGAGCGGGTGTCGCCGATATTGGCAAGATGCGAGAAGAGCTTGAGGCTTTCCACGAAGTTCTTGCCCGATTCGTAGCCGCCCTTCAGGCCGAATGTGAATACCGCGCCAGCGCCCTTTGGCGAGTACTTCTGCTGCAGAGCGTGGTTCGGATCATCAGGAAGGCCGGCATAGTTGACCCACGACACCTTCGGATGCTTCTTCAGCCATTGGGCGACTGCCAGCGCGTTTTCGCAATGGCGCTGCATGCGCAGCGGCAGCGTCTCGATGCCCGTTATCAGCAAAAACGCGTTCATCGGCGCTATTGTCGGGCCGAAGTCGCGCAGACCAAGCACGCGCGCGGCAATCGCAAACGCGATGTTGCCAAATGTCTGGTGCAGCACCACGCCGCCATATTCCGGACGCGGCTCGGACAGCATCGGATACTTGCCGGATTTCGACCAATCGAAGGTGCCGCCATCGACCAGCACGCCACCCATCGAATTGCCGTGGCCGCCCATGAATTTGGTCAGCGAATGCACGACGATATCGGCGCCGTGCTCCAGCGGACGAACCAGGTAGGGCGACGCCATGGTGTTGTCGACGATCAACGGCAGGCCGTGCTTGTGGGCGATCTCTGCTATCGCGGCATTATCGACGAAGGTGCCGCCTGGATTGGCGAGGCTTTCGATGAACACTGCCTTGGTCTTGTCGTCGATCAGGGCTTCCATGGACGACGGATCTGATGTGTCCATCCAGCGAACGTTCCAGTCGAAGCTCTTGAAGGCGTGGCCGAACTGGTTGATCGAGCCGCCGTAAAGACGCTTTGCGGCGACGAAGTTGTCGCCCGGCTGCATGATGGTGTGGAAGATCAACAACTGCGCCGCATGGCCTGACGAAGTCGCCAGAGCGGCAGTGCCGCCTTCAAGCGCCGCGACACGTTCCTCGAGCACGGCCTGGGTCGGGTTCATGATCCGGGTGTAGATGTTGCCGAACTGCTGCAGGCCGAAAAGGGCTGCGGCATGGTCGGCGTTGTCGAAGACAAAGCTGGTTGTTTGATAGATGGGCGTAATGCGCGCCTTGGTGGTCGGATCCGGCTGGGCGCCTGCATGGACGGCCAGTGTGGAAAATCCCGGATTGTCGTTGCTCATGAATTCCTCCTTATTATGTGTTTGGGATCATAGCGATTTCGAAAACGATGTTAAGTCTCCCCGCGTTCAGTGCGCGCTCGTGCCACGCTCGGAACCTTGCTGTCCACAGGGACAAGACTATTGTAGGAAATTGTCGACTGATTGCGTGGGCAAATCCATGCGCAGGCAGATGGGGATTGCGAAAATAATTCCCCGTTCGGCCGGATTACCAGCACGTCCTTGTCGAAGTAAGAATATGGGAAACAACGAATGCGCGTGAAAATAAAGTCCTACAGCACACTCCGAGATGCACAACGGCAGCAACTCGATGCGCAAAAAAGCTGCATGCAGCCCTAAGCGGGTTGCATCACCTGTGCGAGCACCGGCGGCCGCTAGCCGTCGTCATTACTCGTCGCGATAGACCTTCTCGCGACGCTCGTGACGCTCTTGCGCCTCGATCGACAGTGTCGCGATTGGTCGCGCATCCAGCCGCTTCAGGCTGATCGGCTCGCCAGTTTCCTCGCAGAAACCGTACGTGCCATCGTCTATCCGCTGAACAGCAGCATCGATTTTGGAAATCAGTTTGCGCTGACGATCGCGCGCCCTGAGTTCGATTGCCCTGTCAGTTTCTGACGATGCACGGTCGGCCAGATCGGGATGGTTTGCGCTCTCTTCGGCAAGATGGCCCAGAGTTTCACGCGCCTCGCGTAGGATGTCATTCTTCCAGGCAATCAACTTAGTCCGGAAATAGGCACGCTGCTTCGAGTTCATGAACTCTTCATTTTCAGAGGGAACATAGTTCGCAAGATCGATATTCTCACTCAACGCGATTCTCCTGAGGAACAACCCGTACAAGGCGGCTCTATAGCTCCAGAGGCCCTTCAATTCAAGTTGAAATAGACAAAATATTCATTTTTAAGAGTGTCGTAATTTTATGCTAAGTGATTATTTTTTTGTCATATTTCCGAAACATGCGGCAGAACTTTCCCACAGATATCGGAATCCATGTCAGATTGACCCCAGTAACTTGCCGGCTCATCCTGATACGCAGTTGTTCCTATTTGGTTGCTGTTTTCGTTTCAGCCTGCTCTGCCCAAAGGCGCAACGCATGCTTTCGCCCTCGATTGACCGGGGGCTACCCATGGCTATAACGGCAGACGCATCGAGATAGTTCCAGCATCGGAAGGCACCGGCGAACCTGAATGGCGACTGATACAGGAGATGTTTTCCGGCTCCATCTGATGCGGCATGCACATGCCGCATGGCCTGCAGCCGGCACCCGCGATTTTGACAGGCCGCTGGATCAACGCGGGCGCGCAGAAGCCCTTGATGTGGCCCGGCAGGCGCATGCGCTCGGTTTGCAGCCGCGTCATGTCGTGGCGTCCCCCGCACAAAGATGCCTCGAAACGGCGGCGATTTTTACCGAGGTCGCCGGCGGGCCGCAGCCCCATTTCGAAGGCGCACTCTACTCCGAAGGAGTGGAGGCCTATCTCGCACAAATCCGGCAGCACCGGCACGAGGGCAGCCTGCTGCTGGTTGGTCACAATCCGATGATCGAAGGGCTTGCAAGCATGTTGATGGCCAGCGGCCCTGCGGAAACCGCGCTTGCATTCGGTTATCCGACAGCCGGCTTGCTCAGTCTCGAATTCGCCAGTCCCCTGCCCGCCGACCTCCTGCACAAAGGCAAACCAATCGGCCTGCTGACGGCGAGTTGATCGCGACGCAGACGAACCTATATCTCGATCAGCACTTGCGAATGGGATCACGTCTTGCCACCATCACCGACCAACATCGCCGATGAAGCGATCATTGCCTTCGAAAACCTGGCCGACAAGGCAAGCGGCATTCTCAATCCCTCACTGAGACTGGGCGTGACCGGACTTTCCCGAGCGGGCAAGACGGTGTTCATTTCCGCACTGATCCACAATCTCATTAATGACGGCCGCCTGCCCCTGTTCGAAGCAAAGCGCGCAGGACGGATAAAAGCAGTGCGGCTCGAGGAGCAACCCGACGATGCGGTGCCCCGCTTCCAGTACGAGGATCACATTCGTGCGTTGATCGGCAAGCGGCTATGGCCTGATTCGACAAAGGCGATTTCCGAACTACGGCTGACGATCGAATTCGAGAGCGCCAGCGCCTGGAGCCGGATGTTTTCGGCTGGCAAGCTGTCTATCGATATCGTCGACTACCCTGGCGAATGGCTGATGGACCTGCCGTTGCTGGAGCAGGATTACCGAACTTTCTCGGAAAACGCTGTAAAGCTGGCTTCTACCGGCTCCCGCCGCCCGCTCGGGGCGAACTGGACGGCACTTGCCGCCGGAATCGATCCGGATGCTCCGGCCGATGAAATGAAGGCGCGCGATCTCGCGGTCGCATTCACGGCCTATCTCAAAGCCTGCAAGGATGACAAGCACTCGTTCTCGGCGCTGGCGCCGGGGCGCTTCCTGATGCCCGGCGACCTCGACGGCTCACCTGCACTGACCTTCGCGCCACTGCTGCAGTTTGCCGATGGCAGGCCCGCAAAAGGCAGTTTCCACGCCATGATGGAACGGCGCTACGAGGCCTACAAGACCCATGTGGTCAAACCCTTCTTCCGCGAGCACTTTGCCCGCCTCGACCGCCAGATTGTGCTTGTCGACACGCTTCAGGCAATCAATCGAGGGCCAGAGGCACTTGCAGATCTGGAAAGTGCGCTCGGAGACGTGCTGTCGTCGTTCCGGCCGGGCACCAACTCGTTCCTGTCGTCGTTCTTTACGCGGAAAATCGACCGCGTGCTGGTAGCGGCCACCAAGGCTGATCATCTGCATCACGAAAGCCATGACAGGTTGGAGGCGATTACCAGACGGCTCGTCGATCGCGCGATTGCCAATATCGGGCGCTCCGGTGCCGGTATTGAAGTGCTGGCACTGGCCTCGGTGCGAGCAACGCGAGAGGCATCCGTTACTCGCGATGGCGAAAAGCTTCCCGTCATCGTCGGAACGCCGATCGAGAACGAGGAGATCGGCGGTGAAATTTTCGACGGCGAACGCAAGACAGCCATTTTCCCCGGCGATCTGCCTGAGAATCCCGACATTTTCTTCGACAAGCGTGCTTCGGAGGACTTGCCGAGCATCAATGCGGTCAGATTCCGGCCACCGGAGCTCGAAGACACCGGTGGTGGCATCAAGCTGTCGCTGCCGCATATCCGCCTCGACCGCGCCTTACAATTCCTTATCGGAGACCGGCTGGCATGACCGACGACACCGGAAAAACACGCCGCAAGCCCCAGGCCTTCGCTTTCGAGCCGGAAGCCAAAGGGCTGGAAAAGAAACCCATTGCGAGAACGCCCACCTCGTTTGATGCCAATGTCATCATGACGCCAGACGAGGAGGATCCGTTTCTCTCCGGCAGCGATGTGCCAGCGCTTGAGGTCGCGACGCCTTCGAAAAAGGGGTTCTCTTTCCTCAGCCTGTTCATGGCGGCTTTTGGCGTGCTGCTATCGGCTGCGTTGGGTCTCTGGATCGATGGGCTGATCCGCGACCTGTTCAGCCGGGCGGACTGGCTTGGCTATGCGGCGATAGCCGCCACTGCCCTGGCCGTGTTCGCGGTTCTGGCTATGGCCGCCCGCGAACTCGTGGGCCTTAGGCGCCTCACCTCCGTGCAGGCACTCAAGGCGGAAGCCGAAGTCGCCGCACTCGACCGGCAACCTGCCCACGCACGCGCCGTCGTCGACAGGCTTGTCCGGCTCTCGGTGACAAACCCGGCGACAGCCAAAGGCCGGCAGCGTCTGGCCGCAACCGCCGATGACATCATCGATTCGAAGGGGCTGCTCGACCTTGCAGAACTGGAACTGCTGGAACCGGCAGACCGGCGTGCGCGCCAGCTCGTACTGGCCGCATCCAAGCGCGTATCGATCGTGACAGCCGTCAGTCCACGCGCACTTGTCGATCTTGGCTACGTCCTGTTCGAAGCCACAAAGCTCATCCGCGCGGTCGCCGAAACCTATGGGACCCATCCCGGCAAACTCGGAATGCTGCGGCTGTTCCGCGATGTCATCGCCCATCTGGCAGTCACCGGCTCAATAGCAATTGGCGATGGAATTGTGCAGCAGTTACTCGGGCATGGACTCGCATCAAAGGTATCGGCTCGACTGGGAGAAGGTGTTGTCAATGGATTGATGACGGCGCGCATCGGTATCGCCGCGATGGATCTCTTGCGCCCACTGCCCTTCAAAGCTGTGAAGCGGCCGGGAATTTCCGATTTTATCGGTGATTTGACCGGCACTTCAAGCAACAGCCAATGAAAATGCCTGTTTTACACGGGTGGCATCAACACAACAGTCTGTAAAATTGCGCAGGCTCGCCATACCCTTTAGTAATGTTCTCAATCGACGCGCCATTGCCCAAAGCAGTTAATTGTGTTTAAGAGAAACCCTCCATTAACCATTATCGGCGAAGACTGCCGACAGGTATTGTTTAAGCTCACCGAAGGGAAGCTTCATGTTTTCGCTGTTGAAACCGTCCAATCTCTTGGCAGCCGCATTCGGTGCAGCGCTGCTGGCGACGGCAATGCCGGCTACAGCTGGAAGCCGTGACAAGATCTTCTTCCAGGGCGTGGCCGGCGAATGGAACGGCCCCGGCGAAATCGTTGCCGGCAAGTACAAAGGTACAAAGTTCAACTGCAAGCTGACCGGCGTTCCGGAAGAAAAGAACACCGGGATTACACTTGATGGTTACTGCCGCGTCGGCGTTTTCAAGCAGCCGATGAAGGCTGTCATCAAAGCCGCAGGCCGCAGCTATAAGGGCCAGTTCCTCGATGGCGCCGAAGGTAAGGGCCTCGACATCGTCTCCGGAAATGTTTCCGGCCAGAAGATGGTCGTCGGCATTTCCCGTCAGCGCCTCAACGGTGCGATGATTGCGCGGCTGCAGGGCGAAAATACGATGACCGTAACGATTTCGGTGAAGGTCGAGGATCAGATGATCCCGGTTATTGGCATGAACCTGAACCGCGAAACCGAAGAGATTGCGGTCGGCTCGATCAAGTAGTCGATACGCCAGAAATTCTGACAAAGCCGGGTGCTGAGCCCGGCTTTTTCGTTTCCGGAAGCTGCCTCGTGCAGCATACCAGCAGCACAGCGGGCGTGGACTGCTCGCAGCACCGGAAGAAGATGGCTTAAATCTACGCTGGCCCTATTTCCGAGAACTCGGCTATCGCTGAAAAATCAGAGCCCGTCGTGGGAAACTTTTGACCACCAGTCGCGCGCCTGATCGGCAACTTCGATTCCCGCCTTGTCGGCATCGTCTAGCCAGCCCGTTACGGACCTTCCGTCAATCACGAGATCCGGCGCTATATCGGCGAGAGGCATCAGCACGAAGCCGCGATCCTTCATGCGCGGATGCGGCAGGGTCAACCGTTCGTCGGCGAGAATTTCCCCTTCATAGGCAAGGACATCAATATCAAGGGTGCGGGGGCCCCAGCGTTCCTGGCGGACGCGCTTCATCGCCCGCTCGATATCGAGGCAGAGCTCCAGCAGATCAAACGGAGGGAGGTTTGTCTGCACCGCGGCCGCCGCGTTGAAAAACCAGGCCTGATCGGTCTTGCCCCATGGAGGCGTACGATAGAGCCGCGAAACGGCCACAAGGCTGCAATCGGCAGCCTGGTCCAGCCGCCGCAACGCCTCGCTCATGGATGCGATGGGATCACCGACATTGCCACCAAGACCCAGCCAGGCAGTACGACTGTTGTCACTCACCTGCACGATGCTCGACGCTGACCTGCACATAGTCGAGCACGCCCGCGACCGGTGCATTCGGCTTTCTCAGGGTGATCTTGGCACGACAAATCTGCGGAAACTGTGCTTCCAGCGACTTGGCGATATCGATCGCAAGTGCTTCGATCAGGAAGTATCTCCGACCGGTGACGATCTTCTCGATAACCTTGAAAGCGACACCATAGTCGACCGTGGAATCGAGCGCATCATTCTCAAGAGGGCCGGCCGGCCGCACTTCAAGCTCTGCATCGACGAAGAAGCGCTGGCCCAGTACCTCCTCTTCGTCCATCACGCCGTGACGGGCGAAAAATGCACAGTTGGCAAGGGTAATCGTATAGGTGCCGCTCATGGGTTCTGTTCCTTGCCATGTGTCGAATTTTGGTATTTCAAGCTGGCTTTCAGCATAGCATCCGCGACCAGAAGCGCATCCCTGTTGATTGCGACATCGTGGACACGGAAAACCGCCGCTCCGGCCATACGGGTGATCACGCTGGTCGCCGCGGTTGCAGTATCGCGATCTGGTGCATCGCGCCCGGTTACCGCGCCGAGGAAACGTTTGCGCGATGCCCCGATCAGCAATGGATGCGACAGCTCGAACAACTCGCCGATCCTTGCCATCAGGTCGAAATTGTCGTCGGCGGTTTCCTTGTTGAAGCCAAAGCCGGGATCAAGCAGGATCTGGCTGTCGCGGATCCCCGCAGCAGCGGCAATCGCCAGCGACTGGCGCAGGAACAGGAACTGGTCGGCAATCACATCAGCATGCTTTTCGCGGCCCCTGCCGGTATGCATGACCACCACGCCTGCGCCGCTTTCCGCCACGACCAAAGCGATATCCGGCTCCCGCTGCAGCCCATGGACATCATTGACGATGTGGGCGCCGGCAGCAATCGCACGCCTTGCGGTCTCGGCCCGGTAGGTGTCGATGGAGATGAGCACATCGCTCTGTCGAGCAAGCGCCTCGATGACCGGCAGGACGCGATCCTGTTCTTCCGCAGCGCAGACTGCGGCGGCACCGGGGCGCGTCGATTCTCCACCTATATCAACGATATCCGCACCATCCGCGACCGCCTTCAGCGCGTTTTCAATTGCAAGCTCGGTGGTTGCGTTTGAACCGCCATCGGAAAATGAATCGGGAGTGACGTTCAGGATCGCCATCAGCCGCGCCTTCGGACCCAGGCACAGCGACCGCCCGTGGGCAAGCTGCCAGGAGAACGGGTCGAATGGCGATGGCATGGCGAGTCTCCCCCTCTGTTTGGGTTTTTCTGCAGATTGCATATTGCGAAGCGCCAGACAATGTCCCTAGTATATTTTGACGCTGAGCGGAGGATCAGATGACACAATCAAACCTTTTCCGGCGTTCGGCGAAACTGTCGCTTCTGCTCTGCCTTGCCGCTTGCCTGTGCGTGCCGACAAACTCTTCCGCCGAGACGATCATCCGGAAAACAACGAGCTATTTTTCGATCGGAGGCCGGACAGCCGCCGATCTCGATCGGGAAATGAGCCGCCGTGGCCCGCGGTCGAAGACGACAGGCCTCCACCATCCGGGTGTAACCGAAATACGCTTTGCCGGCGCGGCCACGTTCGTGACCAAAGGCCACTCGTGCCGTGTCGGCGGAGCAAAGGTGACATTATCCACCAAGCTGATGCTGCCACGCTGGAAGAACCGTCGCAAAGCCGACCCGACCCTTGCCCTCGCCTGGGATACTCTCTCCTCGGATATCAAGCGACATGAGGAGCGGCATGCCGAAATCGCCCGCAACCATGCGCGCAAGCTTGAGCGCGAAATTCTGGCGCTGGCGCCGGCGCGAGATTGCGCAACGCTGAAGGCGAAGGTCAACAAGATCTCGCAAAAGGTAATGGATGATCACGACAAGGATCAGCAGCGATTCGACAGGATCGAAACCGCCAACTTCGAGAATCGCATGATGCGCCTGCTGAAATATCGCATCGCGAGCAATCCATCGGAATAGTTCCGCCGCCAACAGGGCAATATTCACAACCTGAGAATGCGGATCGCGATGCGGATTCGCAACTTGCGCGAAGCTTGCGGCAAATCCTGTTAATTAACCGATGAGAACTGCGGATTGCACTTGCGCACTTCCTAAACTACTGTCCATCATAGCAATTACAGATGGCATAGACGTCATGGCTTAGACAGTCAGATGTAGTTGTTCGGTGGTTTCCCTAGGCGCATAAAGTAGCTGCAGGTGTCTCCTCCCTCGCCTGTATGGCAATGCGTCTATCTAGCCTCGCTCATCCTTCAAGAGAGCGAGGCTTTTTTTGTCCGCTTTTCAGGCTTGTCAGCCCTGTTTTTCCGGCACGTGAATAACCAGACCATCCAGGTCGCTGGTCATTCTGATTTGACATGAGAGCCGCGACGTCGGCCGGACATCGTAGGCGAAGTCCAGCATATCCTCTTCCATCGGATCCGGCTTGCCGGCGGTTTCGGCAAAAGCATCATCGACATACACATGACAGGTTGCACAGGCACATGCACCGCCGCATTCCGCGACGATGCCGGCTATCGAATGACGGACAGCGTTTTCCATGACTGTAGAGCCGGCGCTCGCTTCCATCTCGTGGCGCGTGCCGTCGAATTCGACAATTGTAAGTTTGGGCATTTACTGAAAGTTCCACTGAATTAGACTGGGAAGCGTTTTCCACGAATTTGCCGGGCCCGTCAACTCGACGAAGCGACGCGGTCTCGCCTGAACACGTTATTGCTACTGTTGTGAAAATCTTGGCGCGTCGCTGGCTGCCCCTTGCCTTGGGCACGGAAGCATGACAGCCTAATGGGCGATGGTGCTGTTGCCAAGAAGACGGGCAGCGGCTGAAAAGGGAATACGGTAGGGACTACCCATCAGGGACCCGATCCGTGGCTGCCCCCGCAACTGTAAGCGGATAGCCTGTTTGCGATATACCACTGGCGTGAGCCGGGAAGGTGCAGACAGGCAAAGACCCGCGAGCCAGGAGACCTGCCATCGAAACCGAAACCGCAACGGACGGGGTGTTCCGATGGAAAATTCATGGCTTGTCGAGGCGCGCACCTGTGCGCAATCGCTATTCATGCACATTTTGCCTCCGGCTATCGCCCCTGGAGGCCAATCATGGAAGAATCCCGCCCACGCAGCCATGCGGTAGTCCTGCATGCAAGCTGCAGCTATCACGGCAAGCCCTGCCTCCCCGGCATAAGGTTGATCGACTCCATGATGGAGGCGACCGCTTCACTCGGTACCGTGCTGCCTGAGGATTTTGGCCTTCAGGCATCGGTCGACATCGAGGGATGCCCACGCCGCTGCCAGCTCGTGGTCTCAGCCGAAGGGCGTTCTGCGTCGGTCTTTTGTGGCAGCGAGATGCTCGCCGAAGCCAGCAGCAGCCGTGCGATTCGTTACGCTACCGCCCTTCCGGACCCGAGCGACGTTGCCCGCAGTCCGCTGGTGCGCCACGGCCGATGAGGTTCTGACATGTCCTGCACGACAACGGGTATCGGCATCGACGCAAGAGGCATCGGCTGGGCGGCGAAAGGCAATCGGTGGCTGATCGAGGATATCAGCTTTTCGCTGCGGCCGGGCGAAAGGCTGGCGATCGTCGGTCCGAATGGCGCTGGCAAAACCACGCTGTTGCGCTGCCTCTACAGGGGGCTCAAACCGCGCCTCGGGACCGTGGCGCTCGACGGAGCAGACATCTGGCAGATGAGCGCTACCGAAGTCGCACGCTGCGTTGCAGTCGTACTGCAGGAATCGCCGGCCGCGTTTCCTTTCAGCGTCCGCGATATCGTTTTCATGGGGCGTATTCCCTGGCGTCGCGGCAAGGCGCACTGGTCCCAGATCGACCGCGAACAGACCGAACATGCGCTCGAGCACCTCGGCCTGACCTCACTTGCACAACGCCGGTTCGCAACGCTTTCGGGTGGTGAACAGCAACGCGTTCTCGTCGCGCGGGCCTTGGCTCAGGAGCCGCGGCTGCTGATCCTCGATGAACCCTCCAACCACCTCGATATCCGCCACCAGCTGGAAATCCTCGATCTGCTGAAGGGGCTCGGCATCACCATCATCACCACGTTGCACGACCTCAACCTCGCTGCCGATTTCGCGACTTCGGTGCTGATCATGCACGATGGACGGATGCTGGCCAGCGGCCGGCCGGAAGCGGTGTTGACCTCCGAAATGGTCTCCAATGCCTTCGGCGTCACTGCCCAGTTGTCTCAGCCAGGCAGCGAGGCTGCCAGTCGCTTCACATTTTCCCTCAATTCCCATTCAGGAGATTAATTACATGAGACTTTTCATCACGAGCACCACAGCCGCCATGATTTTGGCGCTTGCCGGCACCGCCTCCGCTGCCCCCGTCACCGTGACGAGTTGCAACCGGCAAGTCGAGTTCGATTCCATCCCGCAGCGCGCAGTCTCCAACGACGTCAACCTGACCGAAATGATGCTGGCTCTGAAGCTGCAGGACCACATGGTGGGCTACACCGGCGTCTCCGGCTGGAAGACGCTGGATGAGAAGCTGCGCGCTGGCGTCAAGCAATTGCCGGAACTCTCGGCCAAATATCCCAGCAAGGAAGTGTTGCTGAACGCCGATGCCGACTTCTTCTTTGCCGGCTGGAATTACGGCATGAAGGTCGGTGGCGAAGTCACGCCGGAAACCCTCGAACCGCTCGGCGTCAAGGTGTACGAACTGACGGAATCCTGCATTCACATCATGGGCCGCGACAAGCCGTCGATGGACGACATGTATGTGGACCTGCTCAATCTCGGCAAGATCTTTCGGGTGGAGGAGCGCGCCAAAGCGCTCGTCGACGGCTACAAGAGCCAACTCGCGAGCATTCAAGCCAGCGCAAACGGAAGTGCAAGCCCCGTCCGTGTGTTCGTCTACGATTCGGGCGAGGAAAAGCCGTTCACCTCCGGCCGGTTCGGTATTCCGACAGCGATGATCGAGGCCGCCGGCGGAACCAACATTGTCGACGACGTCGCCAAGAGCTGGACGGAAGTATCATGGGAACCGGTGATCGAGCGCAACCCTGAAGTGATCGTCATCGTCAACTACGGCGAGGTGACGGCCGAACAGAAGATCGCCTTCATGAAGAACAACCCGGCATTTGCAAACATCGACGCCGTGAAGAACGACCGATTCGTCGTGCTTGAATATATCGAGGCGACACCAGGCCCTCGCAACATCGATGCGATCGGGCGGCTCGCCAAGGCCTTTCACGCCAGGGCCATGTAGGTTGCCGCCTCCAACTGGCACCATTGTGCGGGGCGCGCCTGATGCCCCGCCTGTCCGGCACCTCAGCCATTCCTACGAAAGCCTTCCATGGAACGAATCATCCGCAGCATTGCATACCTCCAAAATCCATCGCGGATCGATTCGGGCACCAGCATCCGTGGCATGCTGCTGGCCACAGCATTGCTCGTCAGCTTCCTTCTGTCCGTAACGGCCGGGGTGTCGTTTGGCGCGGTGTCGATCCCCTTTCAGACTGTGTGGCAGATCGTCATCAACAAACTGGTGCCGGCCACATTTGACCCTGTGTGGTCTGCCGGTCGCGAGAGCATCGTCTGGGACGTGCGGTTGCCACGCGTGATTCTCGCCGCATGCGTGGGCGGCGGGCTGGCCGTCACCGGGGCTGTACTTCAAGCGCTGACACGCAATCCGCTGGCCGATCCGCATCTGCTGGGTATTTCTTCGGGCGCCGCTTTCGGAGCGATTCTCGCTCTGCTGCATACGGGCCTGTTTCTCGGGTTGATAACCGTGCCGCTGTTTGCCTTCGGCGGCGCATTGGTGGCAACCGCAATCGTACCGCTGGTGGTGTATGCCACGCGCTCGACCGAGGCGGACCGGCTCGTTCTCGCCGGCGTCGCCGTCGCGTTCATCTTCACGGCGCTGAGCAATCTGCTGGTGTTCCTCGGCGACCCACGCGCGGCCAATAGCGTGGTGTTCTGGATGCTGGGCGGGCTCGGCCTTGCCCAATGGCAACACCTGGCCTATCCGGCGGCGGCACTGTTTGTCTCGCTGCTGGTCATCCTGCCCAATGCCCGCCCGCTTAATGCCCTGGCGATGGGTGACGAGACGGCAGCAACGCTCGGCATAGCCGTCGGACGCCTGCGCGTGCTGCTGTTTATCGTGACTGCACTGCTGACCGGCGTGATGGTGGCGTTTTCAGGGGCGATCGGCTTCATCGGACTGATGGTGCCGCACATTGTCAGAATGTTTGCAGGAAGCGACAACGCAACTGTCCTGCCGTTGTCGGCCTATCTCGGCGCCATCGTACTGATCTGGGCCGATCTTACGGCACGGCTGATCGCGGCACCGGAAGACCTGCCGATCGGCATCGTGACGGGCCTTGCCGGAGGCCTGACCTTCATACTGGTGATGCGGAAATCATAGCCGGACAGCAAATGAGAAATTTTAGCCGTGCTCTGGTCAGATTGGGCGCCCAGACAGCATGCAATGCGTCGATGGGAAGGCGAAGGCGCATCAACAAGCAGGAGGCAAATGCGTCCGCATACGCTTACTAAGCAAACAACTGGAAAGCTGAGGGGAAACAGAAAGTCTCAATGACTTCAATCAGTTCAATGGTCGGAGTGGAGAGATTCGAACTCCCGACCCTCTGGTCCCAAACCAGATGCGCTACCAGGCTGCGCTACACTCCGTCCAACTGATTGGCGCTGGATACACGCTTCGTTATGCCACCGCAACAGTTAAATGTGACATTCCGTGGATATGCATAGCATTTCTATTGCGGCGGCGCTGCGCGCGAAATTGTGGCGCTTTTGACCATATCCCCTGCCCTGATACCCTGCTCGGCTGCCGCTCCGCCATTGAGCTCAAGCACGAATCGCACCGGTTGCCGCGAATCGATGATGTTTTCAGAAAGAGGCTGCCGGTCTGGCTGGATGAGCTCAATGCGGCCACTCTCAGAAATGAACAGCATGTCGAGCGGCAGATAGGTGTTCTTCATCCACATATAGACGAGGCGGCTCTCGCCGAAGTCGAACAACATGCCGCGGTCACTGGCCATCTCCTTGCGGTTCATCAGACCGAGGCTGCGCTCCGCTTCGGTTGTCGCCAGTTCGACCGTAAATTGCTGCACTTTGCCCGCGGCGGTGCGAATCTCCAGCGATTCGGTGCGAAACTCGCCGGCATGGGACATGGTGGCTGGGGCCAGAATGCAAAAGAGCGCCACAAAGGCGCCCTTCATCAACTCGAACCGATGCTTCCGCATCAATGCGCCCGATTGACCGGGTTGACGATATCTGGGTGGATCTCCGCCGCCATTAGCCCCTTGTCACCGTCGCCGAACCGAATGAGGACGCTTTGGCCGGGACGCAGTTCGGTAATCCCGTAACGCCGCAGTGTCTCCATGTGAACGAAGATGTCTTCGGTCCCCTCACCGCGCGTCAGGAAGCCAAACCCCTTCGTGCGGTTGAACCATTTGACGAGAACGCGCTCAAGCCCGCTCGACGGCGTCACCTGGACGTGGGTGCGTACTGGCGGCATCTGCGATGGATGCACAGCCGTGGACGTGTCCATGGAGAGGATGCGAAAAGCCTGAAAACCGCGATCTCGGCGCTGGATCAGCGCCACGACCCGCGTACCTTCGAGAACCGTCTGATAGCCGTCCCTGCGCAAGCAGGTCACGTGCAGAAGAACGTCGGCCGTACCGTTGTCAGGAATGATGAAGCCGAAGCCTTTCGCTACATCGAACCATTTGATTACACCGGTGATCTCGACCAAATCGACCGGCTCAACGGGCATCTCCTCAAAGAGGGAAAATTCTTTAGAAGAAATCCTGTCCGCCATACTGTCTTGCCCCTTTACGCACCACAAACCTGGTTAACTGATTCTTCATTTGCGAGATTAACATCCCGAAATGAAACATATGCAAGTCCTAGCTGTTATAATCCTGTGCGGAAATTGCTGACACAAATGGCTTGCCTCAAGCTGGCTTTGTGTCCAGATATGAGGCAGTTCACATCAATATGAGGAATTACAATGCGTTATCTTCACACGATGGTTCGCGTCAAAAACGTCGATGACGCGCTCGATTTCTATTGCAACAAATTTGGCATGCAGGAGGTCCGTCGAATCGAGAATCAGGCCGGACGTTTCACCCTGATCTTCCTCGCCGCGCCCGATGACATGGAAGCCGCCAAGGCCGGATCGGCGCCGACTCTGGAGCTCACCTACAACTGGGATACGGAAGACTATACGGGCGGCCGCAACTTCGGCCACCTCGCCTACGAGGTCGACGACATCTATGCGCTTTGCGCCAGCCTGCAGAACAAGGGCGTCATCATCAATCGCCCGCCACGTGACGGCCGCATGGCGTTCATCCGTTCACCTGATGGAATCTCCATAGAGATCCTGCAAAAGGGCGAAGCCCTTGCGCCAGCCGAGCCCTGGGCTTCGATGGCCAACACCGGCGCCTGGTAAGCCGGCAAACACATTTCCGACATCAAAAAGTACGATTTATTGCGGCGATTCATGCTTTCGCCGCAATTTGTTTTCACACAAGCTCCGGGGACTATCCAGCATTCTGACGCCGATTCGACCCGGTCCACCACACCAGTGCCATCACGGAAATCTGACGGCTGTTTACATTTCGCGAGCGCTTCAGTAAAAATGCCGCGCCGGAACACCTTAAAAGACAACAATTGCGGGGAACAGTAGTTGCGAGTTGACCGGATACCATCATCCAATCTGAAAGTGTGTCTGCGCGCTTCATTGCTTGCCGCGACCATCTTCGGGCTCCATGGATGCATGTCTTCGCCGGCTGACCAACTCGCCTCTGTCAAAGCAACGCCCACCAATCAGCTTGCAACCGCACAAGACAATCTCGCCCAGCAGCAATCAACGGCGACGTTCTCGGGTCAATCGGATATCGCAAGCCAAGCCGCCGCAGATGCCAATTCGCTGAATTCAGCCGCAGTCGACGATTTCGGCAACGCGGACACGGGCCAGCAGCTTGCGGCACAGAAAAACATAGCAGCAACGAAAAGCAGCATATTTTCCACCGCCGATGGCGCTGTCGTGCTCCAGCCGACGAACCAGCTGCCTGTCGCGGTCAACGCACTGCAGGGCGACCAGGGCGCATCCCAGACGCTAAACGCGTCACAGAACAGCATCTATGCTGGCGGCGTGCCCGTTGTTGCTCGTGATATGGCGGCCATCCCGCTGCCCAACGCCTCGGCCGTGGCGGAGGTTCAGGACCTTGCACTTGCCGGCATGCCGATTCCTGCCGAAATGCAGGTTGCCTCGGCAGATGTCTTCGCTCCGATCGGCCAAGGAAATCCCGTCGTCACCAATGCGGCGATAGATCAGACGCCGCAGACGGCAAACAGAACCGACGAAGCAGCCGTGCAAGCATCTGGAGTCCAGCCGACCGAGAAGGTCGTAAAGAAGTCCCGGACGCTTGCCGATTTCTTCCGCAAGAAGACCGAGACGGCGTCCTTCGACAATGATCGATTCGGCCAGAAGCGGACGCGCGAAATCAATACGGCCGCAATTCCAAACATGCGCACGGCGGCACTCGCTGACGACTCATTGCCAGGTGTTAACACCAACGCGATGCTGTCGGTCGGGAACATAGCCAACGACGAAGGGCATGAGGACGATGACGACGCTCCCGGCCTTATGAAGCTTGCTTCGCTTTCGGGCATGACCCGAGTCGCCCCGAACGGCATATGGACGCAGACCGACCAGGTCGAAGTCCGATGCCTTCGTCCCCAGCTCGTCAGCATGCTGCAACAGGTCGAAAAACATTACCGCCGTCCGGTCGTGGTGACTTCAGGCTTCCGTGACGTGGGTCACAATCGCCGCGCTGGTGGCGTGCGTCATTCGCTGCATACACTGTGCGCCGCTGCCGACATCCAGATCGAGGGCGTCTCGAAGTGGGAACTCGCCGACTATCTACGCTCCATTCCCGGTCGCGGCGGCGTCGGCACCTATTGCCACACCGATTCCGTTCACATCGATATTGGCGGCGAGCGCGACTGGAACTGGCGCTGCCGGCGCAAGAAGTTCCGCCGGGGCTGACCGCTATTCCCGACGCGCTATAGGCGTACCCCGCGTTGCACCGCGCAGGGCTGGACGATTGCGGTTGACCTGCAGCGAGATCGTTTCATTTTCAGATATTGCGACAGCAGCAATGTTTGTGCTCGCGTCCACTCCCCTCTTAACGGCATGATTCTATTAGATTCTCCCCCTGCGGCAGGCTTTTCCACATGCTTGTCATTTTTTTGAAACATCGAGCAATTTTGGGCTTGCGGAGCCAAATCAAGCTGTCTATATAGCCCTCAACGAAGCGACACGCGCCCTTCGTCTATCGGTTAGGACACCAGATTTTCATTCTGGGAAGAGGGGTTCGACTCCCCTAGGGCGTGCCACCTCCTCACAATTTTCAGTCATAGATTCACAAGCCCTCACAAGGGCTTGCAGGCGTTTGCTCTTGCACCGCTTAAAATCGGTGGGCCTCCAAAAAAAATCGAATTTTGTGCAAAAAAGTGCAATTCGCCGCTTGCTAGAATCTAAAGCGCTGACTATAAGGCAGCCACCACGAAGGAAGCGCCCTTCGTCTATCGGTTAGGACACCAGATTTTCATTCTGGGAAGAGGGGTTCGACTCCCCTAGGGCGTGCCACTTCCACTTGCTTTTACCTTCTATTGGTCAGACGTATTTGCGAGCGCGACAAGGTCGACGCTTGATGGTGTTTAAGCTGCGCAGGACCAATACAAACTTCTCCACCTTCCGAACAACCGCCGCCCCACGCACCGATACTCCCCTCGCTGCACGCACAGCCAGGTGCCGGGCGCCGCAACCCGTCGGCACCAACACCGACCAGTTCAAATGCGGAATTTGGCTATCCATCCAAGTTGTTCCCCGAGCAACGCCTCAACGCCGATGGCCTTTACCTTGGTTTTGCTTCCTCAAAAACAACAACACGTTCCGTTAACCATCCTATAGTACGGTATCGTTCATACGATATCGTACGTACGATATCGCTCATATTTCAGCTTACTCAGTGCAGTTTGCCTCTTCTATCGGAGTACCGGTCGCTCATGCGCCCGCCACATCTGCAGTCGATATTTTTCATAACACCAAACAGAATATGGGAACGCAAATGACACCGCATTTTGCAGGAACGAGAGAGCTTGAGGATCGGCTCGCCTTCATGGAGATCCACCAGCAGGAAAAAGAGATTTTGAGGGATATCGCACCGACCGTGATGGGCGCGATCGGCCCCGCACTTGACGTGTTCTACCGGAAGATTCGCGAAACTGCGCAGACGGCACATTTCTTCAGGGATGACGGGCACGTGGCCCAGGCCGGCGGACGCCAAAGAGATCATTGGGCAATGATCGTCGAAGGCGCCTATCCGCAAGCCTATGAGGATGCGGTCAAGACGATTGGCTCGGTGCATGCCCGCATCGGACTTGAGCCGCGCTGGTATATCGGCGGCTACTCCCTCGTGCTTGAACAGCTGCTGCATGCGCTGATCCGCCAACGATCGCCGCGCCCGCAGAAATCCTACATCTGGCGCAAGGCGCCGCCGGTTTCCAGCGACAAGCTCGCGCACGAGGTATCAACACTCGTCAAGGCCGCCCTGCTCGACATCGAACTGGCAATTTCGGTCTACCTGGCAAATCTCGATGACGCCCGCCAAAAAGCCGAAGCGCAACAAGTACAGTCTCTCGACATGATTGCCGAAGCACTCAAGCGGCTTGCCGATGGCGACCTGAGCGTCACGGTCGACGATTCCCTCTCGTCGAAATCGGAAAAGCTGGTGCGGAATTTCAATGCCGCGGTGCAGAACCTGCAGACGGTCATCACCTCGGTCGGCTCGGCCTCGGGCAACGTCTTGAGCGGCGCCACCGAGATCGCTCGCTCAACTGAAGAATCGAGCCTGCAAGCCGAACGGCGTGCAGCAGCACTGGAAGAGACTGCCGTTGCCGTCGAGGAACTTGCGGGAGCAATCAAGAGTACGGCAGCAGGGGCTCAGCTCGCTACACGCACTGTCGGCGACATCAAGCAGCATGCCGACGAAAGCGCCAACGTCGTGCGCAAGACGGTTGCCGCCATCAGCGCCATAGAGACCACATCGAAGCAGATCGCGCAGATCATCACGGTCATTGACGAAATCGCATTCCAGACCAACCTGCTCGCACTCAATGCCGGGGTGGAGGCAGCCCGCGCAGGCGACGCAGGACGCGGCTTTGCCGTCGTGGCCAGCGAAGTGCGGGCGCTCGCCCAGCGCTCCGCCAGCGCAGCGAAGGAAATCAATGGCCTGATTTCCGCAAGCACTGACCAGGTGCGCGAAGGCGTACGCCTGGTTGGCGAGACAGAGAACTGGTTGACGGCGGTCGCCGAAGCTTTCCAATCGATCAGCGGCATCGTCAACGATGTCACACGCTCAGTCCAGACGCAGGCGGGCGGGATTAGCGAGATCTCTGCCGCTATCAATCAGATCGACCAGGCCTCACAACGCAACACCGCCATGACGGAGGAAAACGCCGCCGCAAGCCAGCTTCTGGCGCAGGAAGCCCGTTCGCTGGCCGCACTCGTCGCAAAGTTCCAGATCGGCTCTTCCGACCGTCCAGTCGTCGAGCTGCAGGCCAGATCCCCGAGGACCGCGGCTGGGTGACGACGCCGGGCGCGCCATAACGAAGAAAGCCACGATCCTGATCGTGGCTTTCTTTTGTCGTTGCTAAACCTCGGTCGCCTCGTAAAGAGAAGCGCGCCTGACCCGGTCGTAACACTCGCAGACGTAGGATTTCAGGACATTGCGATCGACCACGGTCAGCGATCCCCGGTGATAGGCAATTGCCCGGGCATTCATCAGGTCGGTGGAGATGGCGTTGACTGTTGCCCGGCGCAGCGCAAGCAGGTTGGCGAGCACTTCCTGGGTGATGTAGAACGTGTCGCCGTTGACACGATCGTGCGCATGCAGCAGCCATCGAACGACACGTTGCTCGGCCGTATGCAGGCTGTTGCAGGCGGCGGTTTCCATCAATTGGATCGTATGAGACTTGGCGTAGCGAAGCATGATCTCCCGCACGCATTCGAATCGCTCGAGCGCCACATCAAGATCCTCGATCGATACCCAGGAGGCTTTTCCTGGCACCTGGACGACGCAACGACCCAGCGCATTGCCGCCCCCCAGAATTAGCGTCAATCCGACAAAACCTTCGTTTCCAATAGAAGATTTTTCTACAGTTCTCCCGTCAGCCATCTCGGCTATGAAAGAAAGAACTCCTTCATGCGGAAATATCGCATGCGTGACCGGGTCACCGTCTTCAAATATCACATCACCGGTCTTCAGCTCGCGGGTGACCGCCTTCTGATCAAAGAAGGAATAGGCACGCGGCTGTATTGCAGAAAGTACACTGTTCTTTGCCCAATCGTATGGAAGTTTATTTTCGGAGCTCATCTAGACCTCAAGGCGACTTACTATCAGTGAAGATTAGCACGCCATCGTTAATCTCTACTTAACCACCTATTCGTACGATATCGTACGTACGTTATCGTACATATATTAGAGGATTTGAGGCAGCATGGCATCGCACTCGACATTGGGTGAAAGTCCCCTCCACCATATTTTCTACTATGTTTCTACACACCAGTTCAATTGTTCGGTTTCGTGCGTTCGTCCGATGTTGAAAAGCCGATCCGCCGGAGGCTGCCTATGAGCGAGGCGGTTCTCAAACTTTTCCGTCTCGCCGACCTGCCCGAGGACGGAGCGTCGGCGGAAACCGGCGCTCCACCCGATGGAAGTGAGCCGCCCATTCTCCGTGTGCTACGCCAACCGGACCAATTGCAGGATTACCGGCCAATCGATAGCCTGGATGATGCAAAGGCCGAACTCTCCCAATTGCAGGGCGTGCTGAAGGCTTATCGCGCCGCGCTTGACCAGCATGCGATCGTTGCGATTACCAACCGTGCTGGAAAGATCGTCCATGTCAACGATATGTTTTGCTCGGTCAGCGGCTACGAACGAGAAGAACTCATCGGACAGCCCCACCGCATCGTCAATTCCGGCCATCACCCGCGGGAGTTCTTCTCCCACATGTGGCATACGATCGCTCGCGGCGACCTTTGGCACAGCGAGATCTGTAACCGGGCGAAAGACGGGTCGCTCTATTGGGTGGACACCACCATCGTGCCCCTTGCCGGGCAGGATGGCCGGGTGGAGGGCTATGTCTCGGTACGGTACGACATTACCAAGCGCAAGGCGGCAGAAGCCGTCCTCAAGCAGGAAGTCGAACTCCGCCGCAACGCCGAGGAACTGCTTGTCGATGTGATCGAAACCGTGCCCGACGGGATTGCCGCATTCGACACGGACGACAGGCTGATCCTCTTCAACAAATCCTATCGAGACTGTCTTTCGAGATCGCAGGATGTCATTGAAATCGGTTCGACGTTCGAATCCATCCTGCGGCATGGGCTCGAGCACGGGCAATACAGCCATATCAGGAACACGCCGGAAGCCCGCGAAGCATGGGTCCGGGCGCGGCTGAAGGAACATCGGAACCCCAGTAAGACCCTTGTACAGAGCCTTTCCGACGGCAGGTGGCTGCAGATCAGGGAGCGACGTTCGGCTTCCGGCCATGTGGTGGGCACCCGTACCGACATCACCGAAATCAAACGCTCGGAAGCGGCCATCAAGTTCCATGCCGAACACGACCCGCTGACCGGCCTGCTCAACCGGTCGGTGCTTGCCGATCGGTTGGGTGAAGCGCTGGCGGGAAGCGAACGCACCGGCCAGGCTGGCGCACTGATGGTGCTCGACCTCGATGGCTTCAAGGCGATCAACGATACGATGGGCCATAGTGCTGGCGACATGCTGCTGGTCGCCGTTGCCCGGCGTCTGGCCGAGGCGGTTCGCAAGTCTGATACGGTCGTACGACTTGGCGGCGACGAGTTCGCAATCATATTGCCGAACGCAGGCAGCAAGCTCGCTGCCGGAAAGGCCGCCATGAAGCTGCTCAGCGCCGTGCGCCAACCAATGACGATACAGCGCCGTATCGTTACGCCGCAGATCAGCATCGGCATCTCGATCTTTCCGCAGCATGGCCGTAACGTGGAAACCCTTCTCAAGAATGCAGACATCTCGCTCTACCAGTCCAAGGCCGCCGGGCGCGGCACCTACAAGATCTATTCGCGAGAGATGCGTGCCGGCATAGATCAACGTCGAAGGCTTTCTCATGCGCTTGATGCGGCGGTTGCGACAAACACCATAGATATAGCGCTCCAGCCGCAGTTCGCGCTCGACGGCGGCGCCCATGTCGGCTTCGAAGTGCTGGCTCGCTGGAAGCACAATGGCACACAGATCAGCCCGGCTGATTTCATTCCGATTGCCGAGGAAACCGGGCTGATCACGGAACTCGGACACCAGGTACTGCGCAAGGCAATGGATCACGCGCGCCAGATCAAGCGCAAATCGGCGTTTACCGGCACCGTCGCCGTCAACGTTGCCAGTGCCCAGCTGCGCCAACCGGATTTTCCGCTCAAGCTCGAGCGCATGGTCGCACAATATGGCCTGTCGCCGCGCGACATCGAGATCGAGTTGACCGAGAACATCCTGCTCGACGATCGGGGCAGCCAGATCGACCTCTGCCTGCAGCGGCTCAATGCGATGGGGTTTCCGATTGCTCTCGACGATTTCGGCACGGGCTATGCCTCGCTTGCCCATCTCAGTCGCCTGCCGGTTAGCCGGCTGAAAATCGATCGCACATTCATCCTCAACATGTGCGAGGACGACAATGCCGCGACGATCGTGCAGGCGACGGTCGGGCTTGCGCACAGTCTTGGCATGCGTGTCGTCGCGGAGGGTATCGAGACCGAGGCGCAACTGTCGCGGCTTCAGGCTTGCAATTGCGATTTCGGCCAGGGTTATCTGCTGTCACGTCCGCTCGAACCGGCAGCCGTGTCCACCTTCATGCAGGAGCGAAAAGGAACGCGCGGCACACCTTGACGTCTTCGCTTGCAAAAAGCCGATTTACTGGGCTTTTGCCGCATCGAGTATGCGCAGCTGCATGCGGCGCGTCCCCTGCCAGGTGTCGGCAGAAATCGTGCCCGCCACATGCACCAGATCGCCACGGGCCGATTGCAGAAATTTGCCAAGGTCGGTATCGGCGACGCGAAACGCCATGGCTTCCAGCCGGGTTCCGTCCATGCCCTCCAAGGTCACCCTCAGGTGACTTGTGCCGACGAAGCGGCTGTCGCGAATCCGGTGCGCAGGCAGTGCAAATATCGGCTGCGAATGGCCGGAGCCATAGGGGCCGGCTGCTTCCAGCTGGTCGGCCAAATCGAAGGTAGCCGCAGAAGCCCCCAGCGCGCCATCAATCTTGAGCGTTCGGCTGGCGGTGAGATTGCCGACGGTGTCGCGAGCGGTATCCTCGAAAAAGGCCCGCACCTTGCCGAGGTTGGGTCGCTCCACCGTCAGGCCTGCGGCCATCGCATGGCCGCCGCCCTTGACGAGAAGACCAGCTTCCACTGCTGCACGGACCATGCGGCCCATGTCAAACCCGTTGATCGACCTGCCCGAGCCCGTGCCTTTGCCTGAAGCATCGAAGGCAATGGCAAAGGCGGGCCGGTTGAACCGTTCCTTCAGGCGCGCCGCGATCAGGCCGACAATGCCGGGATGCCATTTGTCGCGCGCAGTGACGATGACCGCCGCGCCCTCGCCGTTACCGTATTCGGCAAGCGCCTCGGCCTCCGCTTCCGCCAGCATTGCCGCTTCCATCGCCTGACGCTCGCGGTTGAGCTCGTCCAGCCTCGCTGCGATCTCGGCGGCTTTGCCCGGATCGTCGATGGTCAGCAGCCGCGAACCGAGCGCGGCATCGCTGATCCGCCCACCGGCGTTGATGCGCGGCCCGACCAGGAAACCCAGATGATAGGGCGTGACCGGTCCGCCTATGCCAGCCTTGGCAAATAGCGCAGCAAGCCCGGGATTTTGCATGTGCCGGGCGGCCACCAGCCCCTTGACCACATAGGCGCGGTTCAGCCCCTTGAGCGGCACCACGTCGCAAACCGTGGCCAACGCCACCAGATCGAGCAACGACAGCAGATCGAAGCCGGCAACGCGCGGATCGCGGCGCTCCCGCAACAGACGCTGGACTGCGACCAGCACCAGAAACACCACGCCCGCCGCACAAAGATGGCCCTGCCCCGAAAGATCGTCTTCGCGGTTCGGATTGACCAGCGCATGGCACACCGGCAGCTCATGTGTCACCTGGTGGTGATCGATAACCACGACATCGATGTTGCGCACCGCTGCCGCAGCCAGCGCCTCATGACTGGTCGAACCGCAGTCAACGGTGACGATCAATTGCGCGCCGTCATCGATGAGCTGGTTTATAGCAGCCGGATTGGGGCCATAGCCTTCGAACACCCGGTCGGGAATATAGATCGTCGCATCGATGCCGAAATTGTGGAGAAAGCGATGCAGCAAGGCGGCAGACGATGCGCCATCGACATCGTAGTCGCCGAATATCGCGACATGCTCGTTGCGCTCGATTGCGCGGGCAATGCGTTTGGCGAGCTTTTCGCAATCGGTCAGCGCATAAGGATCCGGCATCAGGCTGCGCAGCGTCGGGTCCAGAAAAGCCTCGGCATCATCGACCGCCACGCCCCTGCCCGCCAGAACACGGGCAATCAGTTCGGGCATGCCGTGATGCTGGGACATGGCAAGCGCTCGGTTGAGCCCCGCCTGATCAAGCCGCGAGACCCAGCGCTGGCCGGTGACCGAGCGCTCCACGCCCAGGAAAGCCCTGTCTACCGGGTCCGCGGGTTGGTCGATCATCTGACTACTTCTCCATTTCGATCAGAGAAGTATAGATTGTTCCGGCCAAATCAAGCCATCCTCAGTTCGCCACCGGCCGTTCGATACGGATGACCTGCGGCTTGCCGATCAGGTAACCTTCGGTTTCGATCGCGGCCACCGCCTGACGCACCGAATGTTCCGTCGTGGCGTGGGTAACGAGGATCACTGTCTGCCGCTCGGCCTTGTCGTTGTGGCTCTTTGGACGCTGCATGATCGATTCCAGCGAGATCTGGTTCTCGGCCATGCGGGTGGCGATGCTGGCAAAGACACCGGTCTTGTCCTGCACCGTCAGCCGGATGAAGTAGCCACCCTCGTGGCTCTGGATCTCGCCGCGCTTGTAGACGTCGAGCTGGCGTGCCGGCCGGCCAAGGCTTGGAACCAGTTGCGCACCGGGACGGCTCTTGGCGATATCGGCAATGTCGCCCAGGACGGCAGACGCGGTGGCGTTGCCACCGGCACCCGGACCGACCATCAGCAGTTCGCCCAGGATATCGGATTCGATCGCCACGGCATTGGTGACGCCATCAACCTGCGCAATCACCGAATCCTGCGGAACCATGGTCGGGTGCACGCGCTGCTCGATGCCGGACGCGGTCTTCTGCGCCACGCCGAGCAACTTGATGCGGTAGCCAAGGTCGGCCGCCGCTTCGATGTCTTCGAGCGAAATGTTGGTAATCCCCTCGAGATAGATGTCATCGGCGGCGATCTGCGTGCCAAAGGCCAGCGTCGTCAGGATCGACAACTTGTGGGCGGTGTCGTTGCCCTCGATGTCGAAGGCCGGATCGGCTTCGGCATAGCCAAGACGCTGGGCTTCCTTGAGGCAAGTCTCGAAGCTCAGCTTTTCCTTCTCCATCCGGGTCAGGATGTAGTTGCAGGTGCCGTTCATGATGCCGTAGACGCGCGACACGGTGTTGCCGGTCAGCGATTCACGCAGCGCCTTGATGACGGGAATGCCGCCGGCGACAGCGGCTTCGAAATTCAGGATAACACCCTTCTCTTCGGCCAGTACCGCCAGTTCGACGCCGCTTTTGGCCAGCAGCGCCTTGTTGGCTGTCACCACATGGAGACCGCGTGAGAGCGCTGCCTTTACTGACGAATAGGCCGGGTCGCCCGAACCACCCATCAACTCGACGAACAGTTCGATATCGGCATGCCGGGCCATCTCGACCGCATCGTCGAACCACTGCGCACCGGAAACATCGATACCGCGGTCACGCGAGCGATCACGAGCGGAAACAGCAGTCGCGACGATCGGACGGCCGCAGGCGACGGCCAGCATGTCGGCGCGCGTCTGCAATACGCGCACCAGCGATGCGCCAACGGTTCCCAAACCTGCAATGCCGATTTTAAGGGCATCAGCCATGTCAAATTCCTGTCTTTTTCTAGATTTAGCCAGCGGATTTCAGCGTCACCACGTTGTGCAACGTGTCATCCGCCGTGGAGAGAAATTTCTTGATGCTTCGGGCCGCCTGACGGATACGATGCTCGTTTTCCACCAGCGCCAGGCGAACATATTCATCGCCGTACTCGCCGAAGCCGATGCCGGGCGCGACGGCGACATCCGCCTTTTCGACCAGCAGCTTGGAGAATTCCAGCGAACCGAGATGGCGGAATTTTTCGGGGATCGGCGCCCAGGCAAACATCGTCGCCGCCGGCGGCGGCACGTCGAAGCCGGCCTTGCCGAAAGCATCGACCATGATGTCGCGGCGCTTCTTGTAGATGTCACGCACCTCGGCGATATCGGAACCGTCGCCATTCAGCGCGGTTGCGGCGGCCACCTGGATCGGCGTGAACGCACCGTAATCGAGATAAGACTTCACCCGCGTCAGGGCGCTGATCAGGCGTTCGTTGCCGACGGCAAAGCCCATGCGCCAGCCAGGCATCGAGAACGTCTTGGACATCGATGTGAACTCGACTGTCACGTCGATCGCGCCCGGCACTTCGAGCACGGATGGCGGCGGCACATCGTCGAAATAGATCTCGGCATAGGCAAGATCCGACAGGATGATGATCTCGTGCTTCTTGGCGAACGCCACCACGTCCTTGTAGAAATCCAGCGTCGCCACATGCGCCGTCGGGTTGGACGGATAGTTGACGATCAGCGCCAGCGGCTTGGGGATCGAGTGGCGCACCGCGCGCTCGAGCGGCGCAAAAAATGCGTCGTTCGGCTCGACAGGAATCGAACGGATGACACCGCCTGCCATCAGGAATCCGAAGGCATGGATCGGATAGGTCGGGTTGGGGCAGAGGATCACATCGCCGGGAGCGGTAATCGCCTGCGCCATGTTGGCGAAGCCTTCCTTGGAGCCCAGCGTCGCGACGATCTGGGTATCGGGATTGAGCTTCACGCCGAAACGGCGGGCGTAGTAATTGGCCTGCGCCTTGCGCAAGCCCGGGATGCCCTTGGAGGACGAATAGCGGTGGGTGCGCGGGTCCTGAACCACTTCGCACAGCTTGTCGACGATGGATTTCGGCGTCGGCAGATCGGGATTGCCCATGCCAAGGTCGATGATGTCGGCCCCGCCCGCTCGCGCCGCTGCCTTCAAACGATTGACCTGTTCGAATACATATGGCGGAAGGCGCCGAACCTTGTGAAACTCTTCCATCGCAGACCTCAAATGATTGTTTGCGGCCTCTTCTTGCCGCAAATCACGCTTTGCGACCAAACGGCAAGAAAGGCAAGTGCAAAAAGGCGTGGGAGCGCTGCCCGACGAAGGAAGTCGCCTCAGCGCTGCGCTTCCGCCGCCATACGCACGGCGAGCCCGGCAAGGACCGTACCCATGAGCCAGCGCTGGACGACAAGCCAGCCGGGTCTGCCAGACAGAAACAGCGCGATGGAACCGGCGACGAACACGATCAGCGCGTTGACAGTGACCGAGGTGACGATCTGCATCAGGCCAAGCACCAACGACTGCATCAGCACACTGCCCTCTGCCGGCGAGATGAATTGCGGCAACAGCGACAGATACATCACCGCGATCTTGGGATTAAGGATACTCGTCACCAGCCCCATGGTGAACAGTTTCCGCGGGCTGTCTGCCGGTAGGTCGCGGACTTGAAAAGGCGAGCGTCCGCCGGGCCTCACCGCTTGCCAAGCCAGCCACAACAGATAGAGCGCCCCGCCGATCCGCAACATGTCATAGGCGTATGGCACCGCGAGCAGCAGCGATGTGATGCCGAAGGCAGCGCAGCTCATATAGAAGAGGAAACCGACCGCCACCCCGCACAGCGAAATCAGCCCGGCCACCCGCCCCTGGCAGATGGAACGGGAGACCAGATAGACCATGTTGGGGCCAGGCGTGAGCACCATCCCGAGGCAGACCAGTGCAAACAGCAACAGATTGGCAGTCGTGGGCATGCACGTCCCCTTCGAGTAGGGTGATGATTACTGCGCCTTGGTCTCTTCGCCCAGCTTGCGAAGCTCCGCCACGCGCTTGTTGTATTCAGCCTCCGAGATCGCTCCGGATTGTTTCTTTGCCGAGAGTGCCGCAAGCTGCCCGGCTTGCTTCTTCGCCTCTTCGTCGCTGAGCTGCGGCATTGCAGAATCGAGCGGCTTGGAAAAATCCGGATACGGATCGCTCATGTTCACCGGCTCGTCGCCTGGCTGCAGCGGCGCATCTGCGTGCGTGGATTGCGAACACGACGCCAACGAAACGCCAAGCGCGAGCAATCCACCGACCATCACCAGGCGGCAGTTGGACAGGATTTTCTGCTTCGGCAACGACATCATCCGCTCGCTTCCCGGACCAATATGAATTTGACGACTTGTGACCCTAAACAGTGGAATTTGCAATGCGTTTCATGCACAGTGGCATTCAACCAACAAGAGACTGCTGGGGAGCAAATTCGGCAATGGCGGAAAACGGCACCTTCAAAGGCCAATCAGGCAACAAGCTGCCAGGATTCGATCCCGCTGCACTCGACCCTTTCATTATCAAGGATCCCGAGGCGTTGACGGTCAACATCGCCCGCACGCTCGAGAATCTCGGCAAGGCGGCATCGGAATGGCTGGGTCCGCGCGAAACCGGCGCAAAGGCCGATTACGCCAGCGAGCCTGCGACCGATATCGTGCGCACACTGTCCAAGGTCGTCGAATATTGGCTGGCCGATCCCACCCGGACGCTGGAAGCGCAGACGCTGCTGTTTTCCACCTATTTCAGGATCTGGATGCAGTCGCTGCAGAACGTCGCTTCCGGGGTGGAATCCGGCGAGGCCATTGTCCGCGACGACAAGCGATTTTCGGACCCCGACTGGAAGGCCAATCCGTTCTTCAACTTTCTCCGGCAGGTCTATACAGTCACTGCCGATTGGGCTGACAAGCTGGTCACCAATGCCGAAGGGCTGGATGACCATACGCGCCACAAGGCCGCATTCTATGTCCGCCAGATCACGGCGGCCTTGTCTCCGACCAATTTCGTCGTCACCAATCCTGTCCTCTTCAAGGAGACCGTGGCCCAAAACGGCGCCAATCTCGTCGAGGGCATGAAGAAGCTCGCCGAGGACATCAAATCTGGACAGGGCGACCTGCGTATCCGCCAGACCGACATGACCAAGTTCAAGGTCGGGGAAAACATGGCGGTGACGCCGGGCAAGGTCGTGGCCGAAAACGACCTTTGCCAGATCATCCAGTATGAGGCGGCGACCGACGAGGTGTTAAAGCGCCCTCTCCTCATCTGCCCGCCCTGGATCAACAAGTTCTATGTGCTCGACCTCAACCCGCAAAAGTCCTTTATCAAATGGTGCGTCGATCAGGGCCACACCGTCTTCGTGATCTCCTGGGTTAACCCCGACGAGCGGCATGCGGGCAAGGACTGGAGCGACTATGCCCGTGACGGAATCGATTTCGCGCTGGACTCGATCACCAAGGCCACCGGCGAAAAAGAGGTCAATGCCATCGGCTACTGCGTCGGCGGCACGCTGCTGGCCGCGACACTGGCGTTGCATGCCGAGCGCGGCGACAAACGCATCAAGACAGCCACGCTTTTCACCACGCAGGTCGACTTCACCCATGCCGGCGATCTCAAGGTGTTCGTCGACGAGCCGCAGATCCTGACGCTGGAAAAAAGCATGGCGGCAGATGGTTATCTCGAAGGCTCGAAGATGGCGCTTGCTTTCAACATGCTGCGCGCCTCAGAACTGATCTGGCCCTACTTCGTCAACAATTACCTCAAGGGTCAGGAGCCGATGGCGTTCGACCTGCTGTTCTGGAACGCCGATTCGACGCGCATGGCGGCTGCCAACCACTCGTTCTACCTGCGCAACTGCTATCTCGACAACACGCTGGCCCAGGGCAAGATGGTGCTCGACGACAAGACCCTCAATCTCGCCAAGGTCAAGATCCCCATCTACAATCTCGCTGCCCGCGAAGATCATATCGCCCCGGCCAAATCGGTATTCACCGGCTCCAAATTGTTCGGCGGCGAGGTCAAACTGGTGGTTTCGGGCTCTGGCCACATCGCCGGCGTCGTCAATCATCCGGAAAAGAACAAATACCAGTATTGGACCAATGGCGAAGTCGCCGGCGACTATGAAGACTGGATCGCCAGTGCAGAGGAGACTGCCGGCTCTTGGTGGCCGAACTGGCATGAATGGATCATCGCGCACAACGACAAGAAAGCCAAACCGCGCCGCCCGGGAGGAGACCAGCTCAATCCGATCGAGGAAGCGCCGGGCTCATACGTGCGCGTCCGGGTGTAATTTTTTCGCAAGCAACGCCCGCGCGCAATGTCTATTGCGCGGAAATGCTTGATTGCCGTGTCCGAACCCGGCATAGAGAAAGAAATTGGAATACGAACTCGGAAAGCACTGCGCATGGTTACCTATATCGAAGCTTTTTCCGCGCCGATGAAAAATACCGGCGTGATCCGTCTCTACGGGACGGAAGCTTTCGAGGGCATGCGCAAGGCCTGCCAACTGACCGCGCGTTGCCTCGACGAACTCGCCGCTCTGGTCAAGCCGGGGATCACCACCAATGAGATCGACCGCTTCGTCTTCGAATTCGGCGTCGCCAATGGCGCGCTGCCAGCGACGCTGAACTATCGTGGCTATCGCAAGTCATGCTGCACCTCGATCAATCACGTCGTCTGCCACGGCATACCGGACGACAAGCCACTGCGCGAAGGCGATATCGTCAATATCGACGTGACCTTTGTTGTCGATGGCTGGCACGGCGATTCAAGCCGGATGTATCCGGTCGGCGAAATCAAACGCGCCGCCGAACGGCTGATGGAAGTGACCTATGAATCGCTGATGCTCGGGATTGCGGCGGTTCGTCCCGGCGCCCGTACAGGCGCCATCGGCGAAGCGATCCAGATCTTTGCCGAGCGTGAACGCTGCGCGGTCGTCCGCGATTTCTGCGGTCACGGTGTTGGCCGACTGTTCCATGACGCACCCAACATCCTTCACTACGGCCAGGCCAACGAAGGCCCCGAGCTGAAGGAAGGCATGATCTTCACCATCGAGCCGATGATCAATCTCGGCCGCCCACATGTGAAGGTTCTCTCCGATGGCTGGACAGCTGTGACGCGCGACCGGTCGCTGTCGGCACAATACGAGCACACCGTCGGGGTTACCGCCGATGGCTGCGAAATCTTCACCCTGTCACCCGGCAATCTCTTCACTCCCGGCCTGAAAGTCTGATCGAAACCATGCCATCCCGTCCCGGCCTTCCAGAGAATGAGAATGCGCCGGATGGGGAACTTGGCGATGAGCGCCGCTTCTTCTCCGAAACGCTGCAACGACGCGTGCATGCGCCAAAAGCGGCGCCTGCGGAGATGGCCGAGAACCATTATCATGGCCACCGCGACCGGTTGCGGACCAAATTCCGCGAACACGGCGACACAGCGCTCGCAGACTACGAGCTGCTGGAGCTCATCCTGTTCCGGCTGATCCCCCGTCGCGACACCAAGCCGATTGCGAAAGCGCTGATTGACCGCTTCGGCACACTTGGTGGGGTGCTTGGCGCGCCGTACCACCTGCTCCAGGAGGTGAAAGGCATTGGCGAAAGCGTGGCCACCGACCTGAAGCTCATTTCGACCGTTGCCCATCGTTCGCTGAAAAGCGAGATCAAGGGCAGAATGGTGCTGGCCTCCTGGTCTTCAGTTATCGACTACTGCCACCAGGCCATGGCCTATGAGACGACCGAACAGTTCAGGATCCTGTTTCTCGACAAACGCAACCAGCTGATCGCCGACGAAGTCCAGGGGCGCGGTACCGTCGACCACACGCCGGTTTACCCGCGCGAAGTGGTCAAGCGGGCGCTCGAGCTGTCGGCGACCGCCATCATTCTCGTCCACAATCATCCGTCCGGCGACCCCACGCCATCGCGCGCTGACATCGACATGACCCACCTGATCATCAACACCGCCAAGCCGCTGGGTATCACCGTCCACGACCATATCATCATCGGCAAGGACGGGCATGCAAGCCTGAAGGGCCTGCGATTGATTTGAGGCTTCCGCTCTAGACATAGCCGACAAACTTCCTAGATAGGGCAAACCATGCGAACTCGATCCGAGGTCGAGTTCATCCATATCCAATGTTCAGCTGAAAGCGACGAGACGATGCTCCAGCCCACCACCACACTTTTCACGCCCTACACCGCCCGCAGCCTGACGCTCAAGAACCGCCTCGTGGTCGCGCCGATGTGCCAGTACTCCGCCAGGGGCGGCGTCGCCAATGATTGGCATTTCGCTCATCTCTCCCGGTTTGCGATCGGCGGCTTCGGGCTAGTGATCGTCGAAGCGACGGCGGTATCGCCCGAAGGCCGCATCACCTACGGCGACCTCGGCCTCTGGACCGACGAACAGGTCCAGCCTCTCGCCCGTATCGTCGATTTCCTGCATTCCCAGGGTGCTGCCGCCGGCATCCAGCTTGCCCACGCCGGCCGCAAAGCGTCCACCCCCGTTCCTTTCCGGCCGACAGTCGAAGACGCAGAGAAGGACGAAGTGGGATACGAGGATTGGCAGCCGATCGCCCCAAGTGCGATCATCCATTCCGAAAGGCTAATCGGTTTCAAGGAACCGCGCGCGATGACGCTTGAAGACATCCAGGCCTTCAAGGCGAACTTCGTCGCCGCTGTGGGACGCGCAGAAGAGGCCGGATTCGATATCGTCGAAATCCACGCCGCCCACGGCTACCTCCTCAACCAGTTCCTGTCGCCGCTTGCCAACAAGCGCACCGACGAATACGGCGGCAGCCGCGACAATCGCATGCGCCTGCTGCTTGAACTGACCGAATCCGTCCGCGCAGCCTGGCCCGCCAACCGGCCGCTTTTCGTGCGCATCTCCGCGACCGACAACCATCCGGATGGCTGGACGATCGATGACAGCGTGGTGCTGGCCGAAAAGCTCAAGGCGCTGGGCGTCGATCTCGTGGATTGCTCGTCGGGCGGCTTCGATGGCGCTGCATTCAAGCCAAGTGCGCTTTATCAGGTGCCGCTGGCAGCCGAACTGCGCGAAAAAGCCGGCGTGCCGACCATGGCAGTCGGACTGATCGCCGATCCCGAGGAAGCGGAGGCAATCGTCGAACACGGCGAAGCCGATCTCGTTGCGCTTGCCCGTCCGGCGCTCGACGATCCGCAATGGCCGCTGCATGCAAAACATGCACTGTTCCCTCAGGATGATAGCTATGCGGCGTGGCCGTCGCAGGCTGGTTATGCGATCCGCAACATGGATCGTTCGCTGAAGCAACGCGCATTCTCGGAATAGTGCAGAAACAAAGGGCCCCGGAAATCACAGGATTTCCGGGGCCTTTCAATGAATTCCAGCCGGTGTCTGTCAGACGAGGCGGCTCTGCTCCAGCGCCGCTTCGACGAAGCTCGCAAACAGCGGATGCGGCTCGAACGGCCGGCTCTTCAGCTCCGGATGGTACTGGACGCCGATGAACCATGGATGATCCGGGTACTCCACCGTTTCCGGCAAGACGCCGTCCGGTGACATGCCCGAGAATACCAGACCGCAGCTTTCCAGCTTGTCCTTGTAATCGACATTGACTTCGTAGCGGTGGCGATGACGTTCGGAAATATCCGTGGTGTCGTAAATGTCAGCAATCTTGGTGCCAGCCTTGAGCACAGCGCGATAGGCGCCAAGCCGCATCGTGCCCCCAAGATCTCCACTCGCCGAACGCTTTTCCAGATCGTTGCCCTTCACCCATTCGGTCATCAGACCGACGACAGGCTCGGACGTCTTGCCAAATTCGGTCGAAGATGCCTTTTCCACACCAGCGAGATTGCGGGCGGCTTCGATGACTGCCATCTGCATGCCGAAGCAGATGCCGAAATACGGCACCTTGCGCTCGCGAGCGAACTGGGCGGCCTTGATCTTGCCTTCCGAACCCCGCTCGCCGAAGCCACCGGGCACCAGAATGCCATGAACCTTCTCAAGGTATGGAGACGGATCTTCCTTTTCGAAGACCTCGGACTCGATCCACTCCAGATTGACCTTCACCTGGTTGGCGATGCCACCATGGTAAAGCGCTTCGGTCAGTGACTTGTAGGCATCCTTGAGGCCGGTATACTTGCCGACGATCGCGATCGTGACGGCGCCCTCCGGATTGTGGATGCGGCGCGACACTTCTTCCCACGCGGTCATGCGCGGCTGCGGCGCCGGCTCGATGCCGAACGCGGCCAGCACTTCGTCGTCCAGGCCTTCCTTGTGGTAGGCGATCGGTACGTCGTAGATGCTCGCAACATCCAGCGCCTGAATGACGGCCGACTGGCGGACGTTGCAGAACAGCGAGAGTTTCTTGCGTTCGGCTTCCGGAATTTCGCGATCGGCGCGAACCAGCAGGATATCCGGATGAATACCCATCGCCTGCAGTTCCTTGACGGAATGCTGCGTCGGCTTGGTCTTGAGCTCGCCCGCTGCCGGGATGTAGGGCATCAGGGTGAGGTGCAGATAGACGGCCGTGTTGCGCGGCAGGTCGTTGCCAAGCTGACGGATCGCTTCGACGAATGGCATTGCCTCGATGTCGCCGACTGTACCACCGATTTCGCAGATGACGAAGTCATAGCCTTCGTTGCCGCCGGTAACGAAATCCTTGATCTCGTTGGTGACATGCGGAATGACCTGCACGGTCGCGCCGAGATAGTCGCCACGACGTTCCTTGTCGATGATATTCTTGTAGATCCGGCCGGTGGTGATGTTGTCGGACTTGCTGGCCGAGCGACCCGTGAACCGCTCATAGTGGCCGAGGTCCAGATCGGTTTCCGCACCGTCGTCGGTTACGAACACTTCCCCGTGCTGGGTCGGGCTCATCGTGCCGGGATCTACGTTGAGGTAAGGATCCAGTTTGCGCAGTCGAACCCGATAACCACGGGCCTGCAACAAAGCTCCCAGAGCTGCGGCAGCGATCCCCTTCCCGAGGGAGGAAACCACACCGCCAGTAATAAAAACATATCGCGCCATGGGCTTTACCCGTTACTTCTTCCTGGTCGATTCCGCCAGTGTTAATTTCAATCAATGCATACTTTACGCGGAAAGCCATGCGGCTGCCCACGAAAAAACCGGCAGGAAAGCCCGCCGGTTTGCACATTCTCTGTTAGTGGGTCACTGACCCTGTGCCGGTTTCTGCTCGCTGGCAGGCTGATCGGCGGGCTTGGCTTCCGTTGCCGAGGCATCAGCCGGCTTGACTTCCGTCTTGGAAGCATCGGCAGGCTTGGCCGCATTGGTGTTGTCGCCGCCCGTTGGGATGGCGTTCGGGTCAGCTGGCGTTTCCTCGGTCTTCTTGTCCGTTGCCGGTCCAAGCGTGTCGAGAAGGCTCTTGTCGCCGCTCGTCGTCGTCGGAAGCTTGTTCAGGATGTCCGTCGGACGGGCTTCATAACGTGCAAGCAGGCCAAGGCCGAGAGACGTTATGAAAAACAGCGTCGCCAGGATAGCAGTCGTCCGGGTCAGCGCGTTTGCCGCACCCCGGGCGCTCATGAAGCCGGACCCGCCGCCGATGCCCAAGCCACCGCCCTCGGAGCGTTGGATAAGCACGACGCCGACAAGTGCCAGCACGATCATCAGATGGATCACGATCAATACGGTCTGCATAAAGTCCAATCCCGTCCGGTCGACCCGGACAAATCTTACAATTGGCGCGCTCTTACACGAGGCGCGTGCGATTTAAAAGCCCCTTCGGCCGTATTTACCGGCATCCCCGCCCTGTTCTTAGGCGCTGATTTCTGCGTAGACCTGAGAAATGGCGAGGAAGTCGGCGGATTTCAAGCTGGCGCCGCCGATAAGTGCACCGTCGACATTGACGACGCTCATTAACTCTTTGGCGTTCGACGGCTTGACCGAACCGCCGTAAAGCAGACGCATCTTCGCACCCTTGCTACCGAAGCGGCTGACAAGTTCGCCCCGCATGAATGCATGTGCCTCGCGAACGTCCTCTACGGTCGGCGTCAAGCCGGTGCCGATTGCCCAGACCGGCTCATAGGCGATCACGGTGTTCTCGGCTGTTGCGCCATCCGGCACGGAACCGGCGAGCTGGCGGTTCAGCACATCGAGCGTGGTTCCGCCCTTGCGCTCCGCTTCGGTTTCTCCGATGCAGACGATTGCGGTGAGATCTGCCTCATGGGCGGCTATTGCCTTGGCTCGCACCAGCCCATCGCCTTCTCCATGCAGCGTGCGCCGCTCGGAATGGCCGACGATGGCAAAGGTACCGAAGCAGTCGGCAATCATTTCCGCAGAGATGTCGCCGGTAAACGCCCCCGATTTCGCAGTATGGCAATCCTGCGCACCAATTTTCAGCGGGCTATCGGTCACCAGCGCCGTCGCAACATAAAGAAGCGTGGCGGGAGGGCAAATCAGCAGGTCGATCTTCTCGGAAAGCGCCCCGATACCTGCCGCAATCGCCTTCAATTCGTTGAGCGATTCGCGCGTTCCGTTCATCTTCCAGTTCCCCGCAACCAATGGACGGATTTCCGGTGTCATCGCTTTCCCCCGCGTGTGTAAAACAAGATGACGACGCTCTATCAGACGGTGTAAAATCCCCGCAAGCGAAAGTTCCAATATGCGCAAGTTTAATCAGCAAATGGAAATCGCTGGAATGTGGAATAAGTTTACAGGGTGAGCCGTTACACATACGCGGAAATCAATCCGCCCGGTCGAGGCGTTATGCGCCGGCACCGAGGGACATAGACATCATGTCAGCTCTTTTCGATAGCGCACGCATGGCGATCCGCCTTCTGGCAGTCCTACTGGTGGCGTTGTGTGCCTTGCCGGCATTGGCATCAAGCCGGGTGGCATTGGTAATCGGCATGTCCAAATACCAGACCATTCCGACGCTGGCCAACACGCTCAGCGATGCCACCGACATCGCCACAACGTTACGGAAGCTCGGCTTTCAGGTCGAGACTTCGATCGACCAGCCTTTGGTCGGCCTCGTCAAGACTCTCAACGACTTCTCGTTCAAGGCCGAAACGGCTGAAATCGCCATGGTCTACTACGCCGGACATGGTGTCGAACTCAATGGCGACAACTTTCTCATCCCCGTCGATATCCGGATCACCAAGCCGGAACAGATTGCTTCGCAAGCCATCACCCTGAAGAACCTGCTGAATTCGGTGGCCAACGCGCGCAGGCTGCGCATCGTCATTCTCGACTCCTGCCGCAACAACCCGTTTACGGACTGGCCCTCGCAGGAGTTGGCCAAGGCAAGCTCGCCGGATTACCAGACAGGTGAAGTCACCAAAATACGCACAGGCGGGCTTGCCGCGCCTTCTGCCGACAAGGGGATGCTCGTTGTCTACGCTGCCAAGGATGGCGAAGTGGCGCTGGATGGCGAAAGCGGTCACAGCCCCTTTGCGCGCGCACTGCTTTCGGAGCTTCCGGCCCGGAACATCGAAATCGGCATGATGTTTCGACGGGTGCGTGACAAAGTAATGCAGGAAACACGGAACAAGCAGGAACCGCATTTCTACGGTTCTCTCTCGGGCATACCCTACTTCCTCGCCGGTGCCGACATGAACGTGGCTGCCCTGACCGACCCCAAAAAGGCCTGGGGTTCGCTGGCGCCGGACCAGGAACTGCAACTCGCCTCGCTGGTGGAAGACGGCAATGTCCGCGCGATGATTGGCCTCGGTTACATGTCACTCAGCCCTGACAAGTCCCGCTTCAAGCCACAAAAGGCATTCGAACTCTTTTCGCGCGCCTCCACCGAGGGCGATCCGGAAGCGATGTTCGAACTCGCCAAGCTCTACGAAAAAGGCATCGGGGTGAACCAGGATTTCACCAAGGCCGTGGAACTTTACCAAAAATCCGCAGATCTCGGCTTTGCGGACGCCATCAACGACCTCGGTTTTCTCTACTATCAGGGAGCCAGCGGCTTGGCCCGCGACCGACAAAAGGCGATCGAGCTCTTTCTCAAGGCGGCGGACCTGCGCCATCCGCAAGCGATGTACAATGTCGCAGCATTGATCGACGACGGCACGATCAAGGGCAAGACACCAGATGATGCCGCGCGCTACCTTTATGCAGCATTGCGCTCTGGCGTGAAGGACGTGCTGGCGCAACTGTCCGACCGCCCCAATCAGTTCAAACCGGCAACGCGCAAGGCGCTGCAGGCTGAACTGGCAAAAAACCGCTTCTATTCCGGCAAGATAGACGGCAGTATCGGTCAGGGTACCCAGAGAAGCATGCGCATCGCTTTCGGCGAAACGGCTGAATAGGAAGTGACGATGTCCCTCAGGTTTTTCGATGTCACCTTTCGCGCCGTTCTCGTAGGCTCGATGCTGATCTGTGCGCCGGTCGAGGTCGGCGCGCAAAGTGTGGATCGCCCGGACAAGCCAAATCGCGAGAAAACCCGCGTGGTCAGCCGCCCCCAGGACAAGGATCGGCTACCGCTCAGCCAGCTGACGACGTCCAAAATCTCCCGGGACGTGGATGCGATTCGTCGTGAATGCGTCCAGTATAACGATGTTTACCGCATCGACTGCCTGCGCCAAGGCATCGACATGATGCTGGCTACCCTTCCCGAAAACAGCGAATACGAGCAAGCCAAGAACATTCTTGGCAAAACGAGCGGCCAGCTCAATCATATTGTCAGCGTCTATCAGGACCGTAGCGCAACCAAGCTTGTCCCGGCACCGGGCGCCAATCCACGCTTCAAGAAGCAGCGGCAATACAGCGCCATCAAACGCAACACCGTCGCGCTGGCCACGAAGCAGGCAACAGCTGCAGTGGACGAAGCTGCGACATCGCTTCTTCGCTCAAGCGAAAACTCCGAACGCCGTTACGCCCACTACCAGGAGATTTCCATCGCGGTGGATTCGACCAAGACGCTGTTAAGGTCGTCCTGAGCCCTATCTGAGAATCCAGTTCAAACTGTCACGCCAGTCGGTCATGCGAACCGGCGTGCCATGCGATCCCGTCTCGAACAGGACGAACCGGGTCGGATAGCGTTCTGCGAACAAGGATTTGTAAAGTTTCACCTGGTCGGCGGCGGCATAGACACTGTCGCGCGATCCGTGGCTGAAGAACATCGGCAACCGGGCCTTGTGGGCAACGCTTGAGCCAAAGTTCGGGTCCGTCGCGCCCCCCATGATCATCATGCCCGCAAGCTTGCCGACCGCCTGCGCATCCTTGCTGATGCCCCAGCAGACGAAACTGCCCATCGACGCACAGGACAGGACCACTCTTGTATTTGGCGAAACTCGGGCAATGTGGCTGATGAGCGCCGATATATCAGCCACGCCTTCAGCGTCGAAACTCCTTACGCTCGCGGCGTAATAGACCCCCTGGTTATCGACGGCGAGGTTCTTGAGGCGGTTGAAATTGCCGCCGAAACTGAAATCGTTGGCGCCGAGCTTGCGATCGCCGCCACGCCCGTGAATGAAAATGACCGCAAACCGCGCGTTCTTCACCTCACCCACCCGCAGCACGTCGATCGACCGGCCATCCGCCTCAACGGTTTCGAACGCCTGCTGGCGCTTCACGCCGAGCGAAACATACCTGCTCTTCGCACGCCGTTCGGGGATTTCATCGCGACCGTTGATATCGCGTATCTCCTGATAATCGACCGTGACAAAGCCGCCGCCATCTTCCTGGCTAAGGATTGCCGGATAGGCGAAGAGCGAGTCCTTGTACGCCTTGAGTTCAAGCGCGCCAACGGGTAAAGACATCAGGATGAAGGCCGATGCAGCGGCAACCCAGCGCTTCGTCAATTGAACTGTGGACATCAGCGTCCCTTTCCCCGGGCCAGCCGGCCGGCGCTTGCTATCCGGATCTTTGAGCGTAAATCTTGCGATAATCGCGATCTGTCGAGCTTTCTGGCAGAATCCGCTGATTCGCGAAACCAACAGGTTTGAAAAGACAGACATGAGCCACGCTTTCGATCTCTTCTCCGGCATGCCTGCAAGCCCGAAATCCGAGAAGACCGAACCTGCTCCTCCAAAGCCGGTACCGGACCAGGCTGCGCCGACGAATGCGGCAGCGCCCCTCCCGCCGATGCCAGCCACCGGCGAGGACTATGGCGCGTCTGCCATCCGGGTGCTCGAAGGCTTGGAACCCGTACGCATGCGACCGGGCATGTATATCGGCGGTACGGATGAAAAGGCACTTCACCACCTGTTCGCCGAAGTCATCGACAACTCGATGGACGAAGCCGTTGCCGGACATGCAAATTTCATCGACGTCAATCTGGATGCAGAAGGCTTTCTGACGGTCACCGACAACGGCCGCGGCATTCCGGTGGAAAACCATCCGCAGGTTCCCGGCAAGTCGACGCTGGAAGTCATCATGACCAAGCTGCATGCCGGCGGCAAGTTCGACGGCAAGGCTTATGAGACTTCGGGCGGTCTGCACGGCGTCGGCATTTCGGTCGTCAACGCATTGTCGGATCTCGTCGAGGTCGAAGTCGCCCGCAACAAGCGGCTTTATCGCCAGCGCTTTTCGCGCGGGATACCGCAAGGCGCGCTGGAGGAACTCGGCGAAATCCACAACCGGCGCGGCACGCGTGTTCGCTTCCATCCGGATGCGCAGATTTTCGGCGCGCATGCGAAATTCGATCCCGGCCGACTGTTCCGCATGGCTCGCTCCAAGGCCTACCTGTTCGGTGGCGTCGAAATCCGATGGAGTTGCGATGCCTCGCTCGTCGAAAACAGTGACGTTCCCGATAAGGCCGTTTTCCACTTCCCCGGCGGTCTCAAGGACTATCTGGCCGCGCAGATCGGCAAGGAATTCACCGTCACCCGCGAAATCTTCGCCGGCAAGACGGAGCGCTCCGGCGGACATGGCTCGGTCGAGTGGGCTGTCACGTGGTATGGCGGCGACGCCATGCTTCATTCCTACTGCAACACGATCCCGACGACCGAGGGCGGTACGCACGAAGCAGGTTTCCGCATCGCGCTGACCAAGGGTCTCAAGACCTATGCCGAACTGACCAACAACAAGCGCGCGGCCAACATCACCACCGACGACGTCATGATTTCGGCTGCGGGAATGATGTCCGTATTCATCCGCGAACCGGAATTCGTCGGCCAGACAAAGGACAGGCTCGCCACCGTCGAAGCCCAGAGGATCGTCGAAAACGTCATCCGCGACCCCTTCGACCACTATCTGGCTGATAATCCGTCCGAAGCCGACAAACTGCTGGAATGGGTCATCGAACGATCCGAAGAGCGGATGCGCCGGCGCAAGGAGAAGGAAGTCAACCGCAAATCGGCGGTTCGCAAGCTTCGCCTGCCCGGCAAGCTGGCCGATTGCTCGCAGAACTCGGCCGAAGGTGCGGAACTGTTCATCGTCGAAGGTGACTCGGCTGGCGGCTCCGCCAAGCAGGCGCGAAACCGCGCCAACCAGGCCATCCTGCCGCTCAGGGGCAAGATCCTCAATGTTGCAAGTTCCGGTCGCGAAAAACTCAGTGCGAACCAGCAGATCGCCGATCTGATCCAGGCACTTGGCTGCGGTTCGCGCAGCAAGTATCGCGAGGAAGATCTACGCTATGAGCGCGTCGTCATCATGACGGACGCCGACGTCGATGGTGCACACATCGCATCCTTGCTGATCACCTTCTTTTATCAGGAAATGACCGACCTCGTCCGCAAGGGCCATCTGTTTCTCGCCGTGCCTCCGCTCTATCGCATGACCCAGGGCAGCAAGACGCTCTATGCACGAGACGACGCACACAGGGCAGAACTGATGGAGACCGAGTTCAAGGGGCGTGGCAAGGTGGAGATCGGGCGCTTCAAGGGTCTTGGCGAGATGTCGCCGGGCCAATTGAAGGAAACGACGATGGATCCGGCCACGCGCACTCTCCTGCGCGTCGACATTGATGAAGTGGATTTCGAAGGCACGCGCGGGGCTGTGGACAGCCTGATGGGCACCAAACCGGAACTGCGCTTCCGCTTCATTCAGGAGCGTGCGGTGTTCGCCGAGAACCTGGACATCTGATTATAAAGGGAAGGCATCGTCTTCCTGTTCGATTCACGGGGAACCGGGTCAAAAACGTTTTCTTAACGTCAATCGGCCTATTGTTACCATTGAATGATTTTCGGACAGACAACCATGCATGCACACCAGACCGCAAATGCCATAGCTGCCAACACATCTGTGGACGCACGCGCATTCCAGCGCGTCGTGGTCAACCTGCAAGGCCGCCTGATGCTTGCCGATCTCTCTGAGTTCGATTGCAAGGCACTCGATATGTCTCCGGGGGATGTCCGTTTTCAGTGCACCGCTTTTCCGAAAGTCGGTGAACGCGTCATCGCCTACATCGACCATATCGGCCGGCTGGAAGGCAACGTTGCAAAGCTGGTGGACCATGGTTTCGTCGTGGCCCTGCAGGCCACGGAACGCAAGCGGGATAAACTTGCAGCCCAACTCGCCTGGCTCGCCAACAAGAGCGATCTTGGCCTGCCGGAGGACCGGAGACACGAGCGCATCGCCCCAAGGTCGACCCACTCAGAACTGGGCCTTGACGACGGCCGCAGCTACGCCTGCCGGATCATCGACCTTTCCGTTTCCGGTGCCGCCGTTGAAATCGACGTGCGCCCTGCCCTCGGAACGCCTGTCCGGCTTGGCAACATGCGCGGACGCGTGGTGCGCCACTTCCAGGAAGGCGTCGCCATTGAATTCTCAAACGTGCTGAGCCGCGAGGGTCTCGAAACCTTCTGATAGCGACCGCCTAGCCGGGCAAAACACTCCAGACGCAGCTAACTTCGAAACCGGCAGCACGCCGGTTTTTTTGTGCCCGAGCATTGGCGCATGATGGAGCCCATCCTATCGGACACACCATTCGACGGCGCCAAAAGCCACATTTCGGCAGCCGCCGAAAAAATATTTTCATTATTCTGCTGTCGCGTTTTGGCTGATGGAGCGCGACCGGACAGATACGTCATCATGCGCCTCCCGCCCGCAACTTGTATCGTTTCGATCCAACTACATTCCCAAAATGGTACACTCCGACAGCGTCGTCAGAGCGAGCGTACAGCGCACAAATTTTGTCTTTCATATTCAATCGCTTATGGCGTTTTTCATAAATTTTTATTCAAATTCAATTCTCATTCTCCTAAAAACAATACAAAATTCGATTCAAATACACTTCAAATACCATTCAACTTTTATTCTTGTTTTTGTAAAAACAAACTCAAGAACATCTAAAGTCTATACTTAATCTTACTGTCGTTCTTCGCGAGAGGTAAAAACACCTGTGCCAATATCTTCCCATCAACGGGGAGATAAGGGAATGAAAGCCAAGACTGTCGCAAAAGCAATTATCGCGGGCCTGATGTTCTGGTCTGCCGCCAATGCAGCATTCGCATTCTCGGCCAACATGACGACAGTGGGGCGCACCAATCCACCAATCGGCCATTATGAATACTGCCAGCGCTTTGCCAGCCAGTGCCGCGCCAGCGCTGCGGATAGCGGTCCGATGGAGTTGACGCAGGGAAGGTGGAAAACCCTCCTCCAGGTGAACTACAAGGTCAACAGCACCATCGAGCCGCTGACGGACCAGCAGATTTATGGGGTGGAAGAACGCTGGACGCTTCCGGATACCGCAGGCGATTGCGAAGACTACGTCCTTCTCAAGCGTAAGCTGCTGATTGAAAGAGGCTTTTCTGAATCAAACCTGCTGATAACCGTTGTTTTGCAGCCTAATGGCGAAGGCCATGCGGTTCTGACCGTCCGCACTGATCGCGGCGACTTCGTGCTGGACAACATGCGCAACAAGGTTCTGCTCTGGTCTGACACCGAATACACCTACCTGAAGCGCCAATCGACACGCAATTCGGCTCAGTGGGTAAAGATCAACGACGACCATTCGCCTGCAGTTGGTAGCTTGGACTGATCGCAAGGAGCGACAACAGATCCGCTTCGTCAAATCATGCGCATCAGTTGACAAAGGGCCCGGTCACCCCCCACTTCCCGTCCCAGACCCGGCTCTTTTGCCGACCCCGCCATCCCTGGGGTCGGCATTTTTGTTTTGGACAACCTCAATTAGCCCGGCTTCACGCTGACCAAAGCAGTCTGGCCAGCGAAAGAAAAACAAATCCGTAGATGCCGGCCCAGCCAATGACGATCACCGCACCCTGAGCGACGTCGTTACGGGTCATCGTATCCGCCCGCCACCCACCGACCACCCGATCGAACAACAAGGCCGGGCCAGCAAAAAGACCGAGTATCCACGGCAATGGCCGACTTTCCAGCTGAAACCCCTCTGCTTGCAACGGCATGCCATCGCCGAGTATGGTTCGCGCGGCATCGAGAAGCGCCATTGGGATTGCGAGGCCGGCAACAAGGCAGACAAAAAAATCACTGAAAGTCATTTTGGATCAATCCCGAAACGTATTAAGTGTCACTGCGATCCGCAGCAATAATCATGCCAACAGGAGCGCCAGCCTGACACAGGCAAGCAAGAGTCTAATTCGTGCGATTTCAACGCAGGCGAGCGGCGGGCATTACAGGTCAATAATATGGTTGAGAAACATGATACGCATTCATCGCTGCTCACCAACCACTTTCTGTTAAAAGTCACAGCTATCATCGGGCTGCTCGCCGCGCTGACAGCGGCCATCACTGTTGCCGGCAAATATTACGGCGACCGGTTGGCCATGGACGGGCAAACGGAAATTCAAGCGCCGGTCAGGATCGCGATAGGACAGGACATATTAAGCCTACCGGCAAACATGATCCGCTTTGAGAACCAGAGGCGTAACGGTCGAGCAGATTCCGTTAGCCTCTATGCCGCATGGCCGGAACTCGAAGGTTACACCCGGGCCAAAGCAGCGTTGTTTTCGGCGCCGGGAGGCTCTCGCAATCTCATTTTCATGGAATTTACCCAAAGCGTCATGTCGCGCGACATGTCCGGCCGCCTTGAACCGATCTATCGGCGGCTCTTTACCGGAACTCCCGAAAAAGGCCCCGCCGGACTGAGTATAAATCGGTTAAGCGAGAAGTCCGGCTTCGGACCCGAGGTGATCCTAACCGCCAAGCAGCCAGATGGCCGCGACTATGTCGTGCGCTGCATCCTTCCTGCTACTGCGGAGGCGGCGACCTCTGCCGACTGCCAGCGCGATATCCATGTGGGCCGAGACCTGACATTTCTCTATCGCTTTTCCTCACAACTCCTCCCGGAGTGGCAGGAGCTTGACGCCGCACTCGGCCGCTTTGCTGTCGACCACGTCAAAACCAACCAGATCCAGAAGTAACGCAGACAGCCGGAAACGCTGACGGTGGCGGCGACCGTTAGATTTTTATGCGAATACGTGCAGATGCGGAAAGAAATGATTCATCATAAACCGATTGGTAACGGTAGCGGGCTAAATTCTCTCTTCAAGTTCTCCGGATCCGGCTCCGGTCTGCGCAACAGAAACGAAGAGTAGCATAGTGTCCAAGTTCAAGTTCTCATTGCCCTACCTCCGGGGTAAGTGCGTTCCCCTCGCCAAGGCTTTCTGCACCGTCGTCGCCGCATTTTCGCTCAGCGCCCTTGTCACGGTGCAAGCATATGCCGGCCCGAGACCTGCAAGCATCGTCATCGACGTCAGAACCGGTGAAGTGATGCAGTCTGAGGATCCGGACGGGTTGCGCTATCCGGCATCGCTTACCAAAATGATGACACTCTACATGGTGTTCGATGCGCTGGAGTCCGGCCGGATCTCGCTCAGCAGTCGTGTGCCGGTATCCAAATTCGCGGCATCGCAGTCGCCTTCGAAGCTTGGCGTGCGCGCCGGAACGACATTTACGGTCGAGCAGGGTATCCTCGCTCTCGTTACCCGTTCCGCCAATGACTGCGCGACCGCTTTTGCCGAATTCCTTGGTGGCTCCGAGCCCCGCTTCGGCAAAATGATGACAGCCAAGGCTCGCACGCTTGGAATGAACCGCACGGTTTATCACAATGCAAACGGCCTGCCCGACGCCCGTCAGGTCACCACTGCGCGCGACCAGGCTCGCCTCGGCATCGCGCTGCGTAAGCACTATCCTCAGTATTACAGCTACTTCTCCGCTCGCAGCTTCAAGTACGGCAAGCAGGTTATCGGCAATCACAACCGTCTTCTCGGCGCCGTACGTGGCGTGGACGGCATCAAAACCGGTTTTACCCGTGCTGCCGGCTTCAACCTCGTCACCTCGGCGCAGGTGGACGGACGTTCGGTCGTTGGTGTGGTCATGGGTGGAACTTCAGGCCGCTCGCGTGATGCGAAGATGCGCAAGTTGATCGAAACCTACCTGCCGCAGGCAGCCCGCCGCGGCGGCAAAGCCGACGCGATGGTCTCCATGAAGCCTAAGCGCGAAATGGTGGAAACCGCATATGCCGAGCCAGAGCGTCAGTCCGAAGCCCTGAACGTGGTTGCAGCGACGAACGATCTCGACCTGCCGCACAAGGGCCCGATGCCGGAAGCGCGCTATGAAGCAAGCGAACAGTTGACCAGCGCTGAAACAACCAATTCCGTACCGTTGATCCGCACCAAGACCGTCAAGGTGACCAAGGTAGCGGCCCTCCAGGCGATGCCGACCGAGAACATCCCGGCGGCCGAGCCCGAGGAATCCACGCGCTCGATCAGCAAGGTCGACACCGTGACGACCGCTTCGACCACCTCCAAGGGCTGGGTAATCCAGGTCGGAACGGCTTCGGGCAACGAACAGGCACAAGTTATCCTGCAGAAAGTGCAGGACAAAGGCGGCAAGGTATTGCGTTCCGCCACCCCATTCACCGTTGCCTTCGCAAAGGGTAACGAGCAGCTCTACCGCGCACGCTTCGGCGGGTTCGCCGATCAGGACGCAGCTGTCAGCGCCTGCAAGGTCCTGAAGAAGAAGGGCGTCAGCTGCTGGGCCAGCCTTCAGTAAAGACAAACAAGCCGCCTGTTTGAGACCGGCGGCTTCTCTTTCCCGGTTCGCGTATTTGAAACGGGCTGTTGAAATGCGGGACTGCCACCTCACAATTGCGCGTGGCCTTCCCCCTACGAAACCTCGATTTGTATTGCGTACGAGGCACTGTTATGGCCCAGAATGGAAACTTCCAGGACTTTCCGCCGTCCCCGCCAAAGAAATCTGGGGCGAAGGGACTCGGGTTGCTGCCGCTGCACGAAGCGGCAATGAAGCTTGCGGGCATGGGCCTCAACCGCTCGCAACACAAGACGCGCGATCTGGTCGCGTTGCTGCTGGGCCACGGCGCGCGTGCCTGGCGCGCGGGGCAGCCCCCGGCTGCACTGCATCTGCATGTGAAATCACCGGCAGGCCGCCACCCTGTCAGGCTGAGATTGCGCTGACAGCGCTTAAAGCAGGCCCAGTTCGGCAAGCTCCCGCTTAAGATCGGCAGGCATATCCTCGCCGCCCTGCCCCGGCGCGAAGAGATCGGCTGGTGCATCTTTGGCCTCGAGATAGCGCCACCCCTGGAATGGGCGCTTCGGCTGCGGCATGGTCTCGATCACCTCCGGCCCCAGCATCAATCTGCAGCGGGAAATTCCGTCCGTGTCGACGAACTCCACAATATCGAGCAGTTTCTGGCGCGCAGACACCTGCCCCTTGATGACCCAATAGAGCGATCCGCCGTCGAGAAGATCGGCCATACGCTTGGGGACCATGCGCGTCGTGTGCGACGAATAGGGCTCCTGCCCCGCGGCTATTGCGTGCAGCGACCGCTCGGCAACCCAGTCCTTCAGGTCATCGATTGAGTCGGCGCCGACGCAGAGTTTGATCAGATTGAGTGCCATGACAGGTATTTCCGCCAAATGACGCGTGCCGTCAATCGCGTTCTGGGTGTATCAACACTCCACAACGTTGACGGCAAGCCCTCCGAGCGAGGTTTCCTTGTACTTCTCACTCATGTCATTACCGGTCTGGCGCATGGTCTCGATGCAGGCATCCAGCGGCACGAAATGCTGGCCGTTACCCTTGAGCGCCAGAGACGCTGCCGTCACAGCCTTGACCGCGCCCAGCGCGTTGCGTTCGATACACGGAACCTGGACCAGTCCCGCTATCGGATCGCAGGTCATGCCCAGATGATGCTCAAGCGCGATTTCAGCTGCATTCTCAATCTGCTCTGGCGTGCCGCCCATGACTGCGGCAAGACCAGCAGCAGCCATCGCCGCAGCCGAGCCGACCTCCCCCTGACAGCCAACTTCGGCGCCCGAGATTGAGGCATTGTGCTTGACAATTCCGCCGATCGCGGCTGCGGTCAGCAGGTAGTCGCGAATGCCGTTCTGGTCCCAGTCCTCATGAAAATGCTGGTAATAGCGGATTGTCGCCGGGATCACTCCGGCTGCGCCATTCGTCGGGGCCGTAACGATCCTGCCACCACCGGCATTCTCCTCGTTGACCGCCATCGCATAGACCGACAGCCAGTCATTGGCCAGCAGCGGATTGGACTTGTTCGAGCGCCATTCCTCCTGCAGCTTGTCATGAATCTGGCGGGCCCGGCGCCGCACCTTGAGACCGCCCGGCATGATGCCATCGACGGCAAGTCCACGGTCGATGCAGCTTTTCATCGCATCCCAGATCTTGTCGAGCCGGGCGTCGAGCTCATCGGCGCTCATCGTCACCTCTTCGTTGGCGCGTTTCATCTGGGCAATCGTCAACCCGGATCGCGCCGCCATTTCCAGCATCTGCTTTGCCGTGGCAAAGGGATATGGAACCTTGACCGACTCCGCCTTCTTGGCGGTTCGCATGCGCTCCAGTTCAAGATCGGTGACAACGAAGCCGCCGCCAATCGAATAATAGATCTGCTTGAGCAGCAGCCTTCCGGAACTGTCGAGCGCCTGAAACAGCATGCCGTTGGCGTGACCGGCCAACGGATTCTTCTTGTCGAGCAGCAGGTCGTCCTTGGGCCGGAAAGCGTATTCCGGATGGCCCTCCGGATGGATCTTGCCAGTCTGCTCCACTTCCGCAACCAACTCATCCATCCTGTCGGGATCAACTGTATCGGCGGTAGCACCAGTCAAGCCGAGAACGACGGCGCGATCGGACCCGTGGCCGATCCCCGTGTGCGCCAGCGAACCATGCAGACTGACTTTGATCGTCGCAATCCGCGCCCCGACCGGACGCGGCCAATCCGGCGACAAGATAAGCGCCAGAAACGCATTCGCCGCCGTCATCGGACCCATTGTATGAGAACTCGACGGGCCGATGCCGATCTTGAACACGTCGAACACGGATAGAAACATCGAATGACCGCCTTTTGTTGCCTGAGTCACAGTATCAGCTTCGCGTCAGGTTATTCCAATTTATATATGGTCGCGAGCTGAACTTCCGCCAAGTGCTGACACACAGGCGACATGTTCGCCATCAAAGGATGCCACCCGTTCCCAACCAACGCGAATCCGTGCAAAACTGACGTCATGACCGTAGCCGACTACATTGCCCTGGCCTTCTTCATCACGCTCTGGGGAGCCTTCAACTGGCTCACCAGCGGTGAGCGAACGTTCAAACGCGTCAGCGTTACCCGCGCGATGACAATGCATCGCTCCAACTGGATCCGCAATTCGCTGCACCGCGACCTGAAAATGATCGACACATCGATCATGGCTGGGCTGCAGAACGGCACCGCATTCTTTGGCTCGACCTCGCTTCTGGCTCTCGGCAGCTCTTTTGCGCTGTTGGGGGCGACCGAACAAGCCCAGGCGCTTTTTGCCGACCTGCCGAGCATCTTCCATAGCAGCCGGACAGCATTCGAGCTGAAAGTCGGAGGGCTGTCGGCGATATTCGCCTACTCCTTCTTCAAGTTCGGCTGGTCCTACCGCCTGTTCAACTATTGCTCGATCCTGTTCGGGGCCTTGCCGATGCAGGCCGACGCGCTTAAGGACCCCCACGCTGCCAATCTGGCGGCAGAGCGGGTGATTGCCATGAATGTCATCGCCGCGAAGAGTTTCAATGCCGGCCTCAGGGGGCTGTTTTTGTCGATCGGTTACCTTGGATGGTTCGTGAACGCCTATGTTTTCGCCGCAATGTCGGTCTTCGTCTTCACGGTCCTGATCCGTCGGCAGTTCTTCTCCGAGGCTCGCAATGCGCTGCTGAGGGGATTGAACATTTGAGAATGACAACGATCGCAATCGGGCGGCAGACATGACGCCAGCCGACATGCTGCCAGTGAACACAGGTTCGGCAACCAAGCCCCGCTTTCAATGGCTTGATATCCTGCGAGGCGCCTCGCTTCTGGCGATGGCGAGCTACCACCTTCTCTGGGATCTCGCCGATTTCGGCTATCTTGCAGCCGACTTCCCGTCCTCCGGCTGGCCGAAGATCTATGCCAGGGCCATTGCCTCTACTTTCCTGTTTCTGGCGGGTTTTTCGCTTGTTCTGGCGCATGGCAAGGGCATCCGGTGGCGCAGTTTCTGGATTCGTTTCGCAAAGGTCGCTGCAGCCGCAGTACTGGTGACAGTCGCGACTTACTTCGCCATCCCGCAAGGCTTCATCTTCTTTGGCATCCTGCACGCAATTGCAGTGTCAAGCGTCATCGGGCTGCTCTTTCTGCGGGTGCCCCCGGCCCTGACTGCAGTCATCGCAGCAATCATCATCGCCATACCTCAAATATGGCGTTTCGAGATTTTCGATGCGCCATGGTTCTGGTGGCTCGGCCTCAGCACCAGCACACGCATTTCCTTCGACTATGTTCCGCTGCTGCCCTGGCTGGGGCCGGTTCTACTGGGGATCGCCGTGGGCAGGCTGGATGCTACCCAAAGGCTGCTCAGACAAAATACGTTGGGGATAAGTGCAACAAATCGGTTCAAAACCACGCTTGCCTTTTTCGGCCGCCACAGTCTGGTCTTCTACCTGATCCATCAGCCCATCCTGATTTCAGTTGTCTATGCGTTTTCGCTGATCGTGCCGGCTCCCGAACCGGACCGGCCGGCGATATACCTGCGGAGTTGCGCGATTAGCTGCAAGGATAGCGGCAGCGCGGAATTCTGTGCCCGCTTTTGCGATTGCACCCTGGAAAGGCTGGAGCAGGAAAAGCTCTTGGTTCCGCTCCAGTCCGGCGCAATCTCGGCTGCGGATAATGAACGCCTGAGTGGAATCGCGTTGGAATGTACGAGTGAGTCCGAAACCCGGGCTCCGTGAGCTTGGCGGAACCATGAACGCATATCGCATTAGGCCTTTGAAATATCCGTGGCCACCGGTTTTCTACGTGGTCGCCGTGGCTGTCGCCCTTGGCATCAGCAAATTCGTGCCGCTGCACATCGTCGAGCAGAAGCGGCTTTGGCTGCAGGCCTGCGGGGCAACGCTTTTCCTCATAGGCGTTGGTATCGCGCTCTGGGCGTTCTTGACGCTGCTGAGCCATCACACTTCGGTGCTTTCGACCAGCGCCTGCAACCGGCTGGTAACCTGCGGTCCGTTCCGCGTTACCCGCAATCCTATCTATCTCGGCTATACGCTCGTGACGCTGTCGCTGGGGTTGATCACCGCCAATGGCTGGATCATTGCGGCGGCGATCATATCGGCCGCCGTTACGCATCTCTACGTGATCCGTCGCGAGGAGAAACATCTCCTGGCGCGGTTCGGTTTCGAGTTCGAGCGCTATTGCCGGCGAACGCGGGCCTGGATTTGATGCTATGCCAAGGCGCGTGCGTCAGGTGGAAACACCAATTTCGGCAAGCCTGTTGAGACAGGCTTCCTCGACATTGTCGAGTTCCTCGATCGTCTCGTCGATGTCACGTCGCTTTTGGCGAAGCTCTTCACGCTTCTCATCGACTTTTTTCATCAACAGCTTGAGCTGCCCGGACTCGCCCGGCGGCTCGCTGTAGACGCGAATGATCTCGCGAATCTCGGCAACCGTGAGGCCAATCCTTCGTCCGCGCAGGATCTGGGCGATCAAATGCCGGTCCGCCTGACGGTAGAGGCGCGTACGGCCGCGCCGCTCGGGATGGATCAAGCCCTCGTCTTCGTAGAATCTGAGCGTTCGTGTCGAGATGTCGAATTCACGCGTCAGCTCGGTAATGCTGTAGTATTTGTCCACGACTGGCCGCCATTTTGATTGGAGCGACCATTTTATTGACTTTTACGTCAAAGTCAATTTGTCTGACAATTGCGATGTCTAGCGGTAGGCGAACCAAAGAGTGGCCAGGCCCAGAAAGCCAAAGAAGCCGGTCAAGTCCGTTACCATCGTCACGAACACCGAAGAAGCAACCGCAGGATCGGCCCCGAATTTGTTGAGGAGCAGCGGAACCAGGTTTCCGGCGAGCGCTGCGGCCATGAAATTGATAAACAGTGCGACGCCGATCACGATACCAAGGTGGTAGTCGTGATACATCAGGCCCGCCACCAGCCCCACCATGCAGGCAAACAACAATCCGTTGGTACCGCCGACACCGAGTTCGCGACGAATGATGCGGCCTGCATTGTAAATATCGAGATCGCGGGTCGCAAGCGCCCGCACGGTGACTGTCATCGTCTGCGTTCCGGCATTGCCACCCATGGAGGCCACGATCGGCATCAGCACGGCCAGTGCGACCATCTCCTCGATCGTTGCATCGAAAAGGCCGATGACGGTGGAGGACAGGAACGCAGTTCCGAGATTGATGAACAACCAAAGGAAACGCGACCGGACAGTCGACATGACATTGTCGGAGAGTTCTTCGTCGCCGACGCCGGCCAGGCGCTTGATATCCTCTTCGGCTTCTTCGTGGATGACGTCCACGACGTCGTCGATAGTCAGAACCCCGACCAGACGCCCGTTTTCGTCCACGACCGCAGCCGACAGCAGGTCGTATTGCTGGAACAGTTGCGCCGCCTCTTCCTGGTCCATTTCGGCCGGAACGGGGTGGCTGGTTTCCCGCATGATATCTTCGATCTTCGTCGTCCGTTGGGTGCGGAGGATTCTGTCGAGGTCAACCACGCCCATCAGCTTGAAAGTCGGGTCGATAACGAAGATCTGGGTAAAGCTCTCGGGCAGATCCTCATCTTCACGCATGTAGTCGATACACTGGCCAACCGTCCAGAATGGTGGAACGGCCACGAACTCCGACTGCATGCGCCGCCCGGCGGAGCTTTCGGGATAATCAAGTGCACGGCGCAGGCGCACCCGCTCCGTGAAGGGCAGCTTGGCAAGAATTTCTTCGCGGTCTTCCTGGTCGAGGTCTTCCAGAATGTAGACCGCGTCATCGGAATCGAGCTCGCCAATGGCCGCAGCAATGGCGTCATTGGGGATTTGCTCGACGATCTCCAGTCGGATCGCTTCGTCGACCTCGGTCAATGCCGCAAGGTCAAACTCATCTCCGAGCAGCTGGATGAGCGCGATGCGCTGCTCCGGCAGTATCGCCTCAAGCACATCGCCGAGTTCGGATATATGAAGCCTGCCGACATTCTTGCGGAGGAAAATGACATCCCGGTCGGCTATGGCTGCTCCGACCATCATCAGGTAGTCGTGGCGAACCGAACCGTCCTCGGTATAAATGTCGGAAAGTTCCGCCTTCTCTTCCAGTGCGGGGGCTTCAATCACGTCGTCTTCGCTATCGTGCACCATAGCTAAGCCCCTTGATCCTGAAATGTCTTGCCTGACGGTATCGTTCCGACTGTGCAGAATGACCGTTAAGGCATGGTTACATAAGAGATTTCTCTTTCCGGCCGATGTCGATCGCCGCCATGGTGCTAGAACAATTTGTCTTTCCGGTCTATCAAAATCAGCGGCGTCCGGGGCGAATCCTCTGGATGCCAATCCATGTGTCACAACAACCGCCTGCAGCACTTTGCTGGCGATCTGATTCATACAGCTAAACCAACTTTACATTTCTACACATTGCGGAAAAACCACCGAAACAGCCGCGTCATATGTTGCATCCATCCAATGACCGTAATGAAAGGATCAGGATATGACCGAAGATCACGATAGCAACGCAATCCATGCCGCACCGGCAACCAAGGCGAATTGGGGCAAGCGGCTTATTGTTGGCGGCGTCGTCGCAGTGACGGTTTTCGGCGCCGGTGCCGTAGCTTTCGCCCACGGCGACTGGAACCGTGGCAAGTTCATGCGCGGCTTCATGGAATATCGCGTCGAACAGGTGCTGACCGATGTAGGCGCTACGGCCGACCAGAAGGACAAGATCAAGGCCTTGTTCAAGACCACGATGCAGGATGTCAGACCGGAACGTGGCGAGCGCAAGCAGATGCGCGAAGAGGTCATGAAACTGCTGGAAGCACCGACCATCGACCGCAACGCCATCGAAGCTCTGCGCGCCAAGCATGTCGCGGAAATCGATGCGAAATCGAAGACCATTGCCAAGGCGGTCGCCGATGCGGCAGAAATCCTCACGCCTGACCAACGCAAGAAGCTGGTCGAGGAGATCGGCGATTTCGGCCACGGTCACGACCAGCCGTAATCCGGCACGACAGGAGAATAATGCATGGCGGCGGACATCCTGATCATCGATGACGATGCACGCCTCGCGGCCATGCTCACCGACTATCTGTCCGCATCCGGATACCGGGTGCGGACTGCACTGTCTGGTGAAGCCGGCCTTCAGGCTATTGGCCTGCATAAGCCGGACGCCGTGATTCTCGATGTGATGCTGCCGGACTTCGATGGTTTCGAGGTGTGTCGCCGCATACGGGCGAATTCCACGCTGCCGGTCCTGATGCTGACCGCACGTGGCGACGAAACCGACCGCATTGTCGGGCTCGAGCTCGGAGCCGACGATTACCTGCCGAAACCGTTCAGCCCGCGCGAACTCGTCGCCAGACTGAAGGCAATTCTTCGCCGCTCGCAATCCGGCGCACCGCAGTCCGCATTGCTTCGCTTCGGACGGCTGGAGATCGACCGCGACCAGCGGATTGTGTCGATAGATGGCGTCGAAGCGCCCCTCACCGGCTACCAGTTCGCGCTGCTGCAAGCACTGGCCGAAAACGCGGGCCGGGTTCTCAGTCGCGAGCAATTGATGGAAATCACCCGGGGCGACGAACTCGAATCCTTCGACCGCTCGATTGATGTACATGTCTCACGCATCCGGGCTGTCATCGAAACCGATCCCAAACGCCCGCGCCGTATCATCACCTTGCGCGGCGCAGGCTATATGTTCGCACGCAACCAGGATGAGGAACGATAGAACGTGATTGGCAGTCGTCTCTTCCTGAAAATCTACCTGACGGTTCTCGGCAGCCTGGCTCTGGTGGTCATCGCGTTATCGACCCTAGCCTTCCTGGGACGGCTGGACACCAGGAGCCCGTTTGAAGACCGCGTCGACCGGTTTGCCTCGGTAATGCTGTCGTCAGATTTGTCGTTCGACCAGCGGCAGGCCATGCTGGAGAAATTGTCGAACGCGTTCGATGCCGACATCGCGATCTATGCCGCCGATGGCAAGATACTTCAGGGCGCGGGAGATCCGAGATTCAACACTCAAAATGCCGATGCGATGCCGAAGCGCCGCCACTTCAGGGTGTTCAGCGCGATTTTGCCCGACGGATCACGTTTCGTGGCATCCGTGCGCAGACCTTTCGTTCCGCCGCGCGGCAATCTGATCATCAGCTTCCTGGTGATCGCGGCCCTTATTGGCGTAGCCGCCTACCCGGTCGTTCGACATCTGACCCGACGTCTGGACCAGATGCGGACAAGCATGGAGAACTGGGGATCCGGCACGCTTGCCGAGCGTGTTCCTGTTTCGGGCAAGGATGAGATCGCAACTGTGGCAAGGACCTTCAATCTGGCTGCGGATCGTATCGAGACTCTCGTAAACTCCCAGAGGAACCTGCTTGCCAATGCCAGCCATGAGCTTCGCTCGCCGCTTGCCCGACTGCGCATGGCAATCGAAATGTTCGAGGTTTCGCAAAGCCAGCCAACGAAGAACGAAATTATCAGGAATCTCGCAGAACTCGATGAACTCGTTGAAGAAATCCTGTTGAAGAGCCGCCTGGATGGCGACCGGCCACCGCCTCTGGACCAACCCATCGATCTGTTGGCGCTGGCCGCCGAGGAAGCAGCTTTCGCAGACGCCGACGTTGAAGGCGATGAGATCCGGCTAACGGGAAATGAGCGCATGATCCGCAGGCTGATCCGCAATCTCCTGCAAAATGCTATTCGCCACGGCAAACCACCGGTTGGCATCGCGGTACGCAATAAAGGCGACGTGGCGGAAATCCGCGTTCAGGATCACGGTTCTGGACTGAAGTCGGAAGATGCTGAACGGGTCTTCGAGCCATTTTACCGGCCACCGGGACGCAGCGAAACCGATGGAGGCTGGGGCCTTGGCCTGGCTCTGGTGGCAGAAATCGCGCGGTTCCATGGCGGTCGGGCCTATGCCGCGCAACCCGCGGAAACTGGTGCTGTTTTCGTTGTAGAACTGCCGCTGGGCGCGTCCCACCTGTAGCAACGGTCAGCTATGCCGCGTCCATATCTTGCATTTCCCGCAGCAACATTTGCAGCCACGGTACGGGCGATGCGTGACCGTTGCTGTCTCGCGCGGCAATCGAGCGCATCAGGTCCGCCCAGGCGGGATGGTTGATCTCGTTCTGCACCAGTACGTCAATAGCATCGAGCACGGCAATTTCGCGCTGCGACAGCAACATCTTGCCCTTGTGCACGGAGCCGCGCAGGATGCGGTAGATGAAATCGATGTCGCAGGACGCAATACCAGCGCGCTTGGCAGCCCTGCCTTTCGCATAGGCACCTTTGCCGCCTGCAAACACCAATCGCAACTGGTCGAGAATCAGCGCGGAAAGCATATCCGGCACGTCAGCGGCCAGTTCCATGGCATGCAGGCAAACTTCCAGCGCGACCGAATCTGAAATTGCGTCGTCACTGGCGAAATTGCCGAGCAACCAGCCTGCGTTGTGGTCGTCGAGGGCGTATTGCGGATGACAGCGAACAACAACGAACTCCGCCATCTGCTCGACAAACCAAGCCTCCCATTCGCAACTGCGTTCGACCGATGCACAATGGATCGTCCAAAGCAGTTCCGCATCGCCTGTCGTCAGCAATCCCATGGGAAACATGTGCCTGCGCAACAACAGGACATCATCGGCAGATAGCCGATTCTTCCCGGCAACGACTGATGCCGGGTATGGCAGGCGGGGATCGAACATGGTGCAACTCCGGCATCATCATGAAGCCATCCACACTATTTCTCGCAATGCCTTAAGGTGCCGCAAAAAAGCATGGTTAAGCTGCAATAAATTCTTTCCGCTTGGAAGATCAGTCCCATCAATAAGTTGTTTTGTACAAAGTTGCGGCAAGAGGACAGCCTGGTTGCATTCACCGAACGCTAACCCGGTTCATGCAGCATGCCTGCCGACAACGAAACGGCGAAACTGCTGACCATGCAAGAAATCCCCCCTGAATCGAATGTGCACGGCACCATACTTGTGCTGACTGCCGGCGGCCCGATCCCCACGATCATGATCGATGCGCTCGCGGAGCATTTTCCCGACCGAGTCAGAGTTCTGCACGAAGAACCGGAATCGAAATGGAAGATCCTGCGCAGTCGCGCCCGCCGCTTCGGCTGGGTGAAGGCCTGCGGTCAGTTGGCGACAATGATTGCTTCGAGGCTTGGTAAAAAATCGGCGGCGCGGCGCTGGGCCGATATCATGGCCGAGCATGCGCCGCTTCCGCGCACGGTCGTGGCCCCGCCCGTCCACCGCGTTACTTCCCTCAACGATCCTGCCGCACGCACCTTGATCCGAGAGCTTTCTCCCGCTGTCGTTGTCACCGTGTCGTGCAGGCTCCTCGCAAGCTCGACCCTGGCTGAAATCACCCGTCCGGTGCTAAATTTCCACGCCGGCATCAACCCTGCCTATCGCGGACAGATGGGCGGCTACTGGGCGCTTGTCGAAGGCGACAGCGAGAATTTCGGCGCAACCGTCCACCTCGTCGATGCGGGCATCGATACCGGCGGTGCACTCTATGAAAAACGGCTGTTGCCAAATCGAGCGGACTCGATCTCCACATACCCATTGCTGTTGACTGCCGCTTCAACCGACATCGTCATCAGGGCGGTAGAGGATGCACTGGCCAACCGACTCGCGCCCTACTCTCCGCCTGGTCGATCGGTGCTCCGGTATCCGCCAACAATCTGGACGTGGCTTGCCAACGGCTTCAAGACCGGTATCTGGTAGTCTTGATCCGACGCCGAAGTGCTGCTCGAGCGGCAAATCTCACCCAAAATCAAAACAGCCCTTGCGGCGTTGGGGCGGCTTATGGTTTGAAGGGCGAGAAATTTTGCATAGGGAGTAACGACTATGGACGTACGCGCCGCCGTCGCCGTTCAGGCTGGCAAACCGCTTGAGATCATGACCGTACAGCTCGAAGGCCCAAGGGCGGGCGAAGTGCTGATCGAGGTCAAGGCCACCGGCATCTGCCATACCGACGACTTCACCCTTTCGGGTGCCGATCCGGAAGGTCTGTTTCCTGCCATTCTCGGCCATGAAGGCGCCGGCATCGTCGTCGATGTCGGCCCCGGCGTGACCTCGGTCAAGAAGGGCGATCACGTCATTCCGCTCTATACGCCGGAATGCCGCGAGTGCTATTCCTGCACATCCCGCAAAACCAATCTCTGCACTTCGATCCGCGCCACACAGGGCCAGGGCCTTATGCCGGACGGCACCAGCCGCTTCTCGATCGGCAAGGACAAGATCCATCACTACATGGGCTGCTCGACCTTCGCGAACTACACCGTTCTGCCCGAAATCGCGCTTGCCAAGATCAATCCCGACGCGCCCTTCGACAAGGTCTGCTACATCGGCTGCGGCGTCACCACAGGCATCGGCGCCGTGATCAACACGGCCAAAGTCGAGATCGGCTCGACGGCCATCGTCTTCGGTCTTGGCGGCATCGGATTGAACGTGTTGCAGGGGCTTAGGCTCGCAGGTGCCGACATGATCATCGGCGTCGATATCAACAACGACCGCAAGGAATGGGGCGAGCGCTTCGGCATGACGCATTTCGTCAACCCGAAAGAGGTTGGCGACGACATCGTTCCCTATCTGGTCAACATGACCAAGCGTCACGGCGACCTGATCGGCGGCGCGGATTACACCTTCGATTGCACCGGCAATACCAAGGTCATGCGCCAGGCGCTGGAAAGCTCGCATCGCGGCTGGGGCAAGTCCGTCATCATCGGCGTTGCCGGTGCCGGCCAGGAAATCTCCACCCGCCCGTTCCAGCTGGTCACCGGCCGCAACTGGATGGGAACTGCCTTCGGCGGCGCCCGTGGCCGCACCGATGTGCCGAAGATCGTCGAGTGGTACATGGAGGGTAAGATCCAGATCGACCCGATGATCACGCATACGATGCCGCTCGAAGACATCAACAAGGGTTTCGAATTGATGCATTCCGGCGAAAGCATTCGCGGCGTGGTGGTGTACTGATCGTTTGCGAAAAAATAAGGCGCCGGGACATTTGCCGGCGCCTACGCAATTTACTCTGATGGGCTACTTTTCCGCTGTCAGGATGTCGTACAGTTAGCCTGCCTGAGCCTATAGCTTCCATCCTTTATAGCTCTTCAACCAGTCGAAGAGTTTCTGATATTCCTGTCGATTGTTCCGAGCCCACTCGATCATTTCGGGCAATTTCGCGCGGCTCTCACATATTGGTATATCCACGCCTGCTGAATGGAATATGCCCTCGATTTTGTGCGTGTTGCCACCAAACGCAACAAACGGAATTTCGGCGCGGCAAGCTGCGAAAACAGCGTGATGTCGTCCAGTAATGAGCATTTCAGCGGTCTTGAGGCTCGCGATCAGATCATCCCACCCGACGGTCATCATATCGACGAATGGGTATTTGATCGCCTCTGCACGCGTCAGCCGCACGAAGGTATCGAACTCCTTGGAAAAAAAGTCAGTGATGACAATCGAACCCTTGTAGTCAACAACATCGGTTGGAGCTTCCAGTGGAGCGTAATAGGCCATATCCGGATGCAACCGAGCCTTAATTCCATGTTTCTCCAAAAGTTCACGCTGGGACATTGCCTCCCGGACAATGATACCAGTTAACCCGCGCAGCACATCGTCATAGTCATGCGGATTGTCCTGCCACACGGTATTGATAAGATAGGCTTCCTTACCGGCATCCAGTGCCCTGCCCAGGATTTTCATCTTGCGATGGAACCCCTTTGAGCCGTGATGCATGGTACCCTCGCCGTTCACCACGAGAACGTCGTATTTTTTATCCTCTACAATGACGCCGTGAGGCGCGAGGAAATGCCGTAGGCTGCGGGCCACCGCTGCCGATCCGCAATGATACTGGGTGTGATCGCCCTCAATCCGGAAACGCGTCGGTGTAAATCTCTCTAGCGTCTTCCATTGGTTGTCGTAGCGCATTTCACCGGCGGCCTCGAGCGCAGTGTCGATATTGCCGTTGCGCCGGATCGCATCAAGCATGAGCGCTTCGCCGCGCCAGTTGTGGTTTGCGGCGGGCCTGGTGTTGCGGAAATAGTTCGCGGAAGTGGGCTTGGGGCCGATTTGGTCGACAAGCGAAAAACCATAAATTCCCACATTTTCGTTTCCGCCGCGCACATCGCATACTGCAGCCAACGTCTGCAATCCACTGCTCGCGGTCGCCTTGAGGGCGTGGTTGATCTTTGTACGAAGTTCGCGGGGGACCGTCGCCAATGGCACGCCCTTTTCAGCAAGAGCGAACGCAGTTTTCTTTTCCTTGGTAAAAACCTCCCAGTCTTTGGACGTAACAATGACAGGTATATCGAGGTCTTCTACGAAATTTCGAAGCATGAATGCATTTGTCACGAGGACGTCGGTCTTCCGTCCGTAGTCGCTTTGGTGCTGAGCGCCAACGGTGGCGTGATTGAACCGGATCACAACGTCGTGAGCGTCGATTTCCTCACCTTTCGCTTTCCCAATTTCGCAGGGGGAATTGCCGACAACAGCCACGGAAAGGCTTGAATCACCAATGCGGCTCCAAATGTCCGCGCTTGATTGCCTGAAATGGCGCGCAAGCTGCCGCGGCCTTTCACCGATCATGTTCGCAAGAGGGGTGTCCCCGTCGCAAAGCAACATATCAATCGCCAGCGAAGTACCTTTTTTGGCAAACCATTTCTTGTTGTCGGTCGCAATCGAGAAGAACTTGTCAGGATCACGTGCAGCTAGGATGGAAAGCCAATCGCGCGCGGCAGTCATATTCCCTCGCCTCGCCGCTGCGCTATACAGCTGATCCAAATCGCCTTGTACTTCGCCGGTCATATAAAGCAGCCAAAGTATCTTGCTTTCGGTTGCTTCGTCAGGCTGCTGCCCCAACAACTGCCGCAGCCTGAAATTATGCGCGGAATCCAGAATTGAACGCCTGTACCAGAAATCTACGAACCAGGCGCCTGCTCCACTCAACGACTGATCGGGAAGACGTCCCATCCACGCCTCAGCTTCCTTGACATGGCCCGAATAGCCAAGCCAGGTCGCGAATGTTTGAAATTCCTCCGCCGCCTGCCTGCCCAGCACCCCACCGGCCTTTGTTCCAGCGAGCAACAATGAAAGCGCCTCCCCAAACCGTCCTTCTCCGGCCAGCTTGCGTGCAACATCCGTCGAGGAGCAGTTCTGCCCGGCCCAATTGAGGAAACGCCAAACACGAGAAGCTGCAGCACGAGAGCCGCCGAGGGCACGAGCACTTGCATATGCATCAAGTTTTCTGGAAAGATTCGAGTAGAACTCTTCGCCTAAAAAAACAGCCATTAACAGCTAAACCCTGCCCTCAGATAAGACATCTCTGCAAGAGGCCAAAATCGGCCAATCTTCAAGTCGGACATACAGTACCAGCTGCCTCCATACCACCTTACAACGAACAAAATGTCAGAACCTGTTTCCAGCGGTGCAATAGCCGACGCGGCGTATCCGCTTCTGAACCTAGCCAGTCCGTTTTGCCCGCTCGAACAGTATGACCGCATCTCCTCTGTAGGTCACCTCGTCATAGGCGCGAAAGCCGAAACGTTCTGCCAGCTTCCGGGAAGCCGTGTTAATCGGGTCAATCATGCAGACTGATCGCTCGGCCTGCAATGTTTGATCCAGCCAAATACAAACAGCTTCAATCGATTCTGACGCAAAACCTTTACCGCGATGAGCTTTGTCGATCTTCCACATTCCCTCGGGAGCAGTGTCAAAGGCCTCACCGTTGCTGCGGTGAAAATAGCCGAAGCCAACTTCGCCACACAGATCGCCACTCTCACGGTCGATGACCACAAACGGCCCGAAACCATAGGCGCTCCAGTGCCCTATCCAGCGCAGCAGCCGCGCCCACACCTCCTCCGGTCGCAGCACGGGCAAGCGCGATGGCGCACCATCCGGCCCCAGTTCCTCCTGCCAGAGCGGGATGTAGGACTGGAAGTCATCGACAGTAAGGGGACGCAACAGGAGGCGGGCAGTTTCGATCATAAGCGTTTTTCTTCAAAGGCAGCTTCAGAAGCATCAGAGAAAAACTCCCGACGCGGCGAGAAGTCAACACAAATGAAAAAAGCCGGGCTCATCACCCGGCTTGATCCATTTCAAATCGCGAAAGTCGCTATCACGCGGCTTCGGCAGCCTTCTCGGCTTCGACGCGGGCGTGATCGGCAGCACCCTTGGCCGACGCATCGCGGTCGACGAATTCGACGACTGCGAGCGGCGCGTTGTCGCCATGACGGAAGCCGGCCTTCATGATGCGGATGTAGCCGCCATGACGGTTGGCATAACGCGGAGCGATCGTTGCGATCAGCTTGGCTGCGAGTTCGGCGCTACCGATCTGCGAGATCAGCTGGCGACGGGCATGCAGGTCACCCTTCTTGCCGAGAGTCACGAGACGCTCGACGATCGGACGGATTTCCTTTGCCTTCGGCAGGGTCGTGACGATCTGCTCGTGTTCTACGAGCGAGGCGGCCATGTTCGAAAACATCGCCTTGCGGTGGCTTGCAGTTCTGTTGAGCTTGCGGCCTGAATTTCCGTGGCGCATGGCTATACTCCTTTAAGTGCAGGTCTTACCTGCCGTTTCCTGGCACATGCAGGCACCCTTTTGATTGTTCTGGGCCTGCTGTTTGACGGGGAAAGGCAAGACGAACCTGCCTTTTTTGTTCTTAATACTGATCTTCGTAGCGCTTCGCGAGCTCTTCGATGTTTTCCGGCGGCCAAGCAGGAACTTCCATACCAAGATGGAGGCCCATGGACGCGAGAACTTCCTTGATCTCGTTGAGGGACTTGCGGCCGAAATTCGGAGTGCGAAGCATTTCGGCTTCGGTCTTCTGGATCAGGTCGCCAATATAGACGATGTTGTCGTTCTTCAGGCAGTTGGCCGAACGGACCGAAAGTTCCAGTTCGTCCACCTTCTTCAGAAGCGCCGGGTTGAAGGCGAGTTCCGTAATGGTCTCTTCTTCGGTTTCCTTCTGCGGCTCGTCGAAGTTGACGAACACGGAGAGCTGATCCTGAAGAATACGGGCCGCAAAAGCGACTGCGTCTTCACCGGTGACCGAACCATCGGTTTCGATGGTCATGGTCAGCTTGTCGTAGTCGAGAACCTGGCCTTCACGGGTGTTTTCCACCTTGTAGGACACTTTCTTGACCGGCGAGAACAGGCTGTCGACCGGGATAAGGCCGATCGGAGCATCTTCCGAGCGGTTGCGGTCGGCAGGAACGTAGCCCTTGCCATTCGACACGGTGAATTCCATGCGGATTTCCGCGCCCTCGTCGAGGGTGCAGATGACATGGCCCGGATTGAGGATCTCGATATCACCCACGGTCTGGATGTCGCCGGCCGTCACCTGGCCAGGACCCTGCTTACGCACGACCATGCGCTTGGAGTCATCGCCGTCCATCTTGATGGCGATTTCCTTGATGTTGAGCACGATATCGGTCACGTCTTCGCGGACGCCCGGGATCGAGGAGAATTCATGCAGAACGCCGTCGATCTGCACCGCCGTCACGGCAGCACCGCGCAGCGACGACAGAAGAATGCGGCGCAGTGCGTTGCCAAGCGTAAGGCCGAAGCCCCGCTCGAGCGGCTCGGCAACGAGAGTTGCCTTCAGCCGGCTCGAAGAGGTGAACTCCACCTTGTTCGGCTTGATCAGTTCCTGCCAGTTTTTCTGAATCATGGTTTTTCAGCCTTCCATTCGCGCCACCATCCAATCGTGGCGATCGACATCGAGGAACGCCGGCACCCCTAGGGAAGCCGGCGCGTTGTAGGTATGATCAGACCCGGCGCTTCTTGCGCGGACGGCAACCATTGTGCGGGATCGGCGTCACGTCGCGGATCGACGTGATGAGGAAACCGGCAGCCTGGAGAGCGCGCAGAGCAGATTCACGACCGGAACCCGGACCGCAAACTTCCACTTCAAGCTGCTTCATGCCGTGTTCCTGAGCCTTCTTGGCTGCATCTTCAGCGGCCATCTGCGCAGCGAACGGAGTCGACTTGCGCGAGCCCTTGAAGCCCTTGGAACCAGCAGACGACCAGGCAATAGCATTGCCCTGTGCGTCGGTGATCGTGATCATCGTGTTGTTGAAGGTCGAGTTGACGTGAGCGACACCCGACGAGATGTTTTTACGTTCGCGACGGCGAACGCGTGCGGCTTCCTTGGCCATATGCTTTCCTTTCATTGATCTCTTCACCGCCGTAATACCAGCGGCTACACCGGGAAAGGATGGAAGTCCCCGCCCGCAAGTCCCGATCCTCATCTCTGAAGACCGCGTTCCCTCGGAATGGCAACCATTCCGAAACTAGCAAAAGAGGCCCGTGCACACGGCACCAGCCTCTTTCATTTTCCGTATTGAGCGGAAATTACTTCTTCTTACCAGCAATAGCCTTTGCAGGGCCCTTGCGAGTACGAGCGTTTGTGTGCGTACGCTGACCGCGAACCGGAAGCGAACGACGATGACGCAGGCCGCGGTAGCAACCAAGGTCCATCAGACGTTTGATGTTCATCGAGGTGTCGCGACGCAGATCGCCCTCGACCTGATAATCACGGTCAATAGCTTCGCGGATCTGCAGGACCTCGGCGTCCGTCAGCTGATGAACGCGGCGCTCAGCCGGGATTCCAACCTTCTCGACAATTTCCTGAGCAAACTTCGGACCGATCCCATGGATGTACTGCAGAGCGATTACTACGCGCTTCTGAGTCGGGATGTTGACGCCAGCGATACGAGCCACGCCTGTTCTCCTTGCATTCCGCTTGCCATCCGGCAATCGGCTTTTCGTTACACAGCCGCGACAGCAGCTGCCTGTTTCTTTGTTACGGTCGCTTCATGTTAAAAGCGACCGAGCCGGCTCCCCTGCCTCCAAGGGAAATCCGCGCCGATCGCATCGTGTATAGCGAGTTGGCGCGTCAATAGCGGAATCGGTCGAAAAAAGCAACCATCCGCCAAAAGTTTTTTGATCGTCAGGCTTTCGCGAGAATCGCCTCGATCGCATTGGTTACTTCATCGATATCGGCCATGCCGTCAACCGATTTGAGCATACCCTTTGCGTGATAATACCCGATCAGCGGTGAAGTCTTCTTGTAATAGTCCTGCAGTCGTGTTGCGACGGTCTCGGCATTGTCGTCTGCGCGGCGCTTGAACTCAGTGGAGCTGCACTTGTCGCAGATACCATCGACCTTCGGCTTGTGGGTCCGGTCATGGTAGCCCGTGCCGCACTTGGCGCAGGTGTAGCGTCCGGAAATGCGATCCACAAGAATACCGTCATCAACCTGCAGTTCGATCACAACGTCCAGCTTCGTGCCCTTCGCAGACAGCATTGCCTCGACGGCATCTGCCTGGACCAGCGTGCGCGGATAGCCATCCAGGATAAAGCCGTTGGCGCAATCGGCGGCATCGATACGCTCGGAGACGATCGCGTTGACGATCTCGTCGGATACCAGATTGCCGGCATCCATTACAGCCTTCGCGCGCTTGCCCACCTCGGTTCCGGCCGTGACAGCTGCACGCAGCATGTCACCGGTCGAAAGCTGTGGAATGCCATGCGCCTCCACAATACGCTGGGCCTGGGTGCCTTTGCCCGCCCCCGGCGGCCCCAACAGAATTAATCGCATTATCCCCTCTTGCCTCCCCGAAGCTTCGACTTCTTGATCAGGCCCTCATACTGCGTAGCAATCAAGTGGCCTTGTATCTGTGCTACAGTATCAAGGGTAACGCTGACAACAATCAAAAGCGACGTACCACCAAGGTAGAACGGCACGCCAGTCTGGGCAATCAGGACTTCCGGCAGGATGCAGACGACGATCAGGTAGGCCGCGCCGATGACCGTGATACGCGTCAGTACATAATCGATGTACTCCGCAGTGCGTTCGCCAGGACGGATACCAGGGATGAAGCCGCCGTGCTTCTTCAGATTATCGGCAGTGTCCTTAGGATTAAAGACGATAGCCGTATAGAAGAAGGCGAAGAACGCGATCAGCGCGCCGTAAAGCAGCATGTAGAGCGGCTGGCCATGGCCAAGCGCGGCAACGATCGAAGTCGCCCAATCAGGCAGTGCACTGTTGCCGGAGAAACCAGCCAGCGTCGCAGGCAGCAGCAGCAGCGAGGATGCGAAGATCGCAGGGATAACGCCCGACGTGTTGAGCTTGAGCGGCAGGTGCGACGTGTCGCCCTGGAACATCTTCTGACCAACCTGTCGCTTCGGATACTGGATCAGCAGCCGACGCTGGGCGCGCTCGAAAAACACGATCATGGCGATCGCAGCGACAGCCACGAAAATAACGATGAAAATCACAGCCGTGGAAAGCGCGCCGGTACGACCGAGTTCCAGTGTTCCCGCCAGGGCGTGCGGCAGAGCGGCCACGATGCCGGCGAAAATGATCAGCGAAATACCGTTGCCGATGCCGCGCGAGGTGATCTGCTCACCGAGCCACATCAGGAACATCGTGCCGCCGAGCAGCGTGATGACTGTGGAAATACGGAAGAACCAGCCTGGATCGCCGACGATCCCCTGCCCCGCTTCCATGGAAACCGCGATGCCATAGGCCTGCAAGGCCCCGAGAATCACCGTACCGTAACGGGTATACTGGTTGATGATCTTGCGACCCTGTTCGCCTTCCTTCTTGAGCTGCTCAAGCGCAGGCACAACGGAGGTCATCAGCTGAACGATGATCGAGGCAGAAATATAGGGCATGATTCCGAGCGCGAAGATCGCCATGCGGCTGACCGCGCCACCAGAAAACATGTTGAAAAGGCCGAGGATACCGCCAGCCTGGCCCTTGAAGGCATTGGCGAAGGCATCCGGATCGATACCCGGCAGCGGGATATAGGTTCCGAGCCGATAGACCAAAAGCGCGCCAAGGGTAAACCAGAGGCGCTTCTTCAGATCTTCAGCTTTCGAAAACGTCGAAAAACTAAGGTTGGAAGCAAGTTGTTCCGCTGCAGAAGCCATGAATATCTCCGCAATCCCGGATCCTGGAACTCAGTCGGTCCGGATTGGTGGGTCAGTTCTGTCAATTGAACCGGAAGCGGACAGCAATGCGCTGATTACGGCCTCACCCCAGTCTACGAGTATACCGGAAATCGCTCAAACGGATTCCGGATGTGAGGCCCTCATATAGGAGCAAAAACGCCCGGTGTGAAGCACACCGGGCGTCTAATTCTCGCCTTATTCTGCAGCAGCAGAAAGAAGCTTGATCGAGCCACCGGCCTTTTCGATCTTCTCGATTGCAGGTGCAGAAGCACCGGCAACTTCAAAGGTCACCTTGGTCGTCAGTTCGCCATCGGACATGACACGTACGCCGTCCTTGATGCGACGAATTACACCAGCAGCCTTCAGCGCTGCGGCATCAACAGTCTGCTTCGGATCGAGCTTCTTGGCATCGATCGCGACCTGAACACGGCCAAGCGATACGACCACGAAGTCGCTCTTGAAGATGTTGTTGAAGCCACGCTTCGGCAGACGGCGATAGATGGGCATCTGGCCGCCTTCGAAGCCATTGATGGCTACACCCGAACGTGCCTTCTGACCCTTGACACCGCGACCACCGGTCTTGCCGGTGCCGGAGCCGATACCGCGACCGACGCGCTTGCGGCTCTTGGAAGAGCCTTCGTTGTCTTTGATTTCATTCAGTTTCATTGTCGTCTCTCCCGTCTCACTTGTCTTCGACGACACGAACCAGGTGGCTGACTGCGGCAATCATGCCACGGACAGACGGCGTGTCTTCGAGGGTACGGACGCGATGCATCTTGTTGAGGCCGAGACCGATCAGCGTCTGCTGCTGCTTGGCTGGGCGGCGGATCGGCGAACCAATCTGCTCAACGGTGACCGTCTTGTTCTTAGCTTCAGCTTTTTTAGCCATGATCGGTCTCCTTATTCTTCAGAGGCATTGCCGGCGCCGCTCTGCGAGCGACGTGCCTGAAGCGTGGCGTACTTGATACCGCGCTGCGCTGCAATGTCCTTCGGATGAACCTGGTTCTTGAGAGCGTCGAACGTCGCGCGAACCATGTTGTAGGGGTTCGAGGAGCCGGTCGACTTGGCGACGACGTCATGAACGCCGAGCGTTTCGAAGACGGCGCGCATCGGGCCACCAGCGATGATACCGGTACCAGCCGGTGCCGAACGCAGGAGAACCTTGCCGGCGCCGTGACGGCCCGGGACGTCGTGATGCAGCGTACGGCCATCGCGCAGCGGTACGAAGATCAGGTCGCGCTTGGCAGCTTCAGTTGCCTTGCGAATCGCTTCCGGCACTTCACGAGCCTTGCCGTGACCAAAGCCAACGCGGCCCTTCTGGTCGCCGACAACGACGAGTGCTGCGAAACCGAAGCGACGGCCGCCCTTGACGACCTTGGCGACGCGATTGATTGCTACGAGCTTATCGACAAATTCGCTGTCGCGCTCTTCACGGCTCTGGCGATCTTCGCGCGGAGCCCTCTTTTCCTGTGCCATCGTCCTTTTCCTTTTTCTTTTCCGGGTGCTAACGGCAGTTCAAAACAAGACCCCGGAGCTTCTTTGTGAAACTATCCAGGGCCCGGTGAGTTGAAGCATTCGCGCTTCAAAGACGAAAGCCCGACTTGCAGCCGGGCCAACGATTAGAAGTTCAGGCCACCTTCGCGGGCTGCATCGGCAAGTGCCTTGATGCGGCCGTGATAGATGAAGGAACCGCGGTCAAAAACCACGTCCTTGATACCGGCAGCAACAGCGCGTTCTGCAACGAGCTTGCCAACTGCGGCGGCAGCCGAGGTGTCGGCGCCGGTCTTCAGAGAAGAACGGAGTGCCGTGTCGAGGGTCGAAGCCGAAGCAAGGGTCTTGCCGGCGACGTCATCGATAACCTGTACGTAGATGTTCTTGGAAGAACGATGCACGGACAGGCGCGGGCGGCCATTGGCGACCGACTTGAGATGGCGACGAACGCGGCTTGCGCGGCGCACCATTTGATCTTTTGTGCTAGCCATTTCTGCGCTTCCTTACTTCTTCTTGCCTTCCTTGCGGATGATACGCTCACCGGCGTACTTCACACCCTTGCCCTTGTAAGGCTCGGGACCGCGGTATTCACGGATCTCGGCGGCAACCTGGCCGACAATCTGCTTGTCGATGCCGGTTACGGAAATTTCCGTCGGCTTCGGGCAAGCAAGCGTGATGCCAGCTGGCGGCTCATAGACAACGTCATGGGAGAAGCCGAGCTGCAGCTGCAGGTTCTTGCCCTGCATCGAAGCGCGGTAACCAACGCCGTTGATTTCGAGCTTCTTTTCGTAGCCGTCCTTGACGCCCTTGAAAATGTTCTCGACCATGGTGCGCGACATGCCCCACTTGGAGCGTGCATCCTTGGAATCGTTGGCTGGGGTAACAGCCACCGTGTTTTCTTCGAGCTTTACGATCACTTCGTCATTGACGACGAAGAACAGTTCACCCTTGGGGCCCTTAGCCGTTACCTTCTGTCCTTCGACAGTGGCGGTCACGCCTGCAGGAACCTGAACGGGCTTTTTACCGATACGAGACATATTTTTTCCTGTCTGTTCGCTATGCGAAAATAACTATGCCGATCAGAAGATCGAGCAAAGCAACTCGCCACCAACGTTCTGTTCGCGAGCCTGGTGATCAGCCATCACGCCTTTCGGAGTCGAAAGGATGGTGATGCCGAGACCGTTCGCGACCTGCGGAATGGACTTGACCGAGACATAGACCCGGCGGCCCGGCTTGGAGACGCGGTCGATCTTGCGGATGACCGGAGCGCCTTCGTAGTACTTCAGTTCGATATTGAGCTCGGACTTGCCGTTCTCGAATTCGACCTTCGAGTAGCCGCGGATGTAACCTTCAGCCTGGAGTACGTCGAGCACGCGGACACGAAGATTCGATGCCGGAGTGGAAACAGACGACTTGCGGCGAGCAACACCGTTGCGGATACGGGTGAGCATATCACCCAATGGATCAGACATGGACATGGTTTGCTCTCCTTACCAGCTTGACTTCACAATGCCGGGGATCTGCCCAAAATTGCCGAGTTGACGCAATGCGATACGCGACATTCCAAGCTTCCGGTAGAAGGCGCGAGGACGGCCAGTAACTTCGCAACGATTGCGAATACGGACCTTCGAGCCATTCCGTGGCAGTTCAGCCAGTTTCAGAGTTGCCTTGAACCGGTCTTCGATCGGAAGATTGCGGTCCGAGATGATTGCCTTCAACTTTGCACGCTTGTTGGCCTGCTGGGCAACCAATGCACGGCGGCGCTTGTTTTTCTCAACTGCGCTCGTTTTCGCCATTTGATAGTTCCTTTTCTACGCTCGTCGTTACGGTCAGGTACGGAACGGGAAGTTGAACTCTTTCAGCAGAGCCCGAGCTTCGTCGTCGGCCTTAGCCGTCGTGCAAACGATGATGTCCATGCCCCACATCTGATCAACCTTGTCGTAGTTGATTTCCGGGAACACGATGTGCTCCTTGATACCCATGGCGAAGTTGCCACGGCCGTCAAAGCTCTTCGGATTCAGGCCGCGGAAGTCGCGAACGCGCGGAAGCGCGATGTTGACCAGACGATCCATGAATTCATACATGCGGGCGCCGCGGAGTGTTACCTTCGCGCCGATCGGCATGCCTTCGCGCAGCTTGAAGCCGGCGATGGAGTTACGTGCCTTGGTGATGACAGCCTTCTGGCCAGCAATGGCAGCCAGGTCAGCAGCAGCAACGGTCGGCTTCTTGGAGTCGGCGGTCGATTCGCCAACGCCCATGTTGATGACGATCTTGTCGACGCGCGGGATCATCATTTCGTTGGCGTAGGAAAACTGCTCCTGCATCGCCTTGCGAATACGCTCGTAGTATTCCTTCTTGAGCCGCGGCTCGTACTTAGCTTCAGCCATCGATGGACACTCCCGAACGCTTGGCCACACGGACCTTCTTGTCGCCCTCGATCTTGAAACCGACGCGAGTCGGCTTGCCGTCCTTGGGGTCGGCGACAGCGAGGTTCGAAAGGTGAACCGAGGCTTCTTTGGTGATGATACCGGCTTCCTGGGAAGCGGTCTGGCGCTGGTGGCGCTTCACAACGTTGATCCCGCGAACTACGGCGCGATCTTCCTTAGGCATAACCTGAAGGACTTCGCCGGAGCGGCCCTTGTCCTTGCCAGTCAATACGACGACCTTGTCGCCCTTGCGAATCTTTTGCATCTCAGTCGTTCCTCTCGATTACAACACTTCAGGAGCCAGCGAGATGATCTTCATGTGGTTCTTAGCACGAAGTTCACGCGGAACCGGTCCGAAAATACGGGTGCCGATCGGCTCTTTCTTGTTGTCGATGAGAACAGCTGCGTTGCTGTCGAAGCGGATAACGCTTCCGTCCGGACGGCGGATGTCCTTTGCGGTACGAACCACAACGGCCTTCATCACATCGCCCTTCTTCACGCGGCCGCGCGGGATGGCTTCCTTGATCGAGACGACGATAACATCGCCGATCGATGCGTATTTACGCTTGGAGCCGCCCAGCACCTTGATGCACATGACACGACGTGCGCCGGAATTGTCCGCCACGTCGAGGTTTGTTTGCATCTGAATCATGTCAGGTCGCCTTCTTGTTATGACCGGAGTGGTTGGACAGGTCCTTTCGGTCCGATCCCCTGATCCGGCTTGTCAATCCAAGTTTCACTGGAATGGGCGCGTCATATACGAAATACGCCCAAAATCAAGTCTAATCTCAAAAAGAGTTCACGCCCGGAGGATAAATCCGGGCGGGGCCTCATTTTCGCTGCGACTGATTACGGCTCAAGAATGAACCGTGACCACCCGCCAGCGCTTGTCCTTGGAGATCGGTGCGCATTCCTCGATGGAAACGACATCACCGGTCTTTACCTGGTTCTGCTCGTCGTGAGCCTTGTACTTCTTGGAACGGCGAACCGTCTTTTGAAGCAAGGGATGGGCGAAGCGACGTTCGACGCGGACCACTACGGTCTTGTCGTTCTTGTCGCTGACGACGGTGCCCTGCAGAATGCGTTTCGGCATTTCTTAAATCCTTCAAGCCTTTGCGTCGGCCGCCTTCTGGCGGGCGATCGTTTTGATCCGGGCAATGTCCTTGCGAACTTCATTGAAGCGGGCGGTCTTTTCGAGCTGACCGGTCGCCTTCTGGAAGCGCAGGTTGAACTGCTCCTTCTTAAGCTTGGCAAGTTCGTCATTCAGTTGGTCGGCACTCAGTGCGCGAACATCAGAAGCTTTCATTTCAATCACTCCTTACTCGGCAATGCGTTGAATGAAACGCGTCTTGACCGAGAGCTTGGCGGCGCCCAGGCGAAGGGCTTCGCGGGCAAGCTCTTCGCTCACGCCGTCGATTTCGAACATCACGCGACCGGGCTTTACCCGAGCTGCCCAATATTCGACGGAGCCTTTGCCCTTACCCATACGCACTTCAGTCGGCTTGGCAGTGACCGGAACGTCCGGGAACACCCGGATCCAGACGCGGCCTGCGCGCTTCATGTGACGAGTAATCGCGCGGCGGGCCGCTTCGATTTCGCGGGCATTCACCCGGTTTGGTTCCTGGGCCTTTAGGCCATATTCACCGAAAGCGAGGTCAAAACCACCCTTGGCAACACCATGGATGCGGCCCTTGAACTGCTTGCGGAACTTCGTTTTCTTTGGCTGCAACATTTTTTATTCTCCGAAGTGCCTTACGCGCTAATCACGCGTTGTCGCGGCGACGGTTGGTGTTGCCGCCCTGGTTGTCACCTTCGACAGCACGACGCTCGGAAGCCATCGGATCGTGTTCAAGGATTTCGCCCTTGAAGATCCAGACCTTGATGCCGCACACGCCAAAAGCGGTGTGAGCTTCTGCAACGCCGTAATCAATATCGGCACGCAGGGTGTGAAGCGGCACGCGGCCTTCACGGTACCATTCGCTACGGGCGATTTCGGCACCGCCGAGACGACCGGCGCAGGTGATCTTGATGCCTTCGGCGCCAAGACGCATAGCCGACTGAACAGCACGCTTCATCGCACGACGGAATGCAACGCGGCGCTCGAGCTGCTGGGCAATGCCCTGTGCAACCAGCGTCGAGTCAATTTCCGGCTTGCGCACTTCAACGATGTTGAGGTGCGTTTCGGAATTGGTCATCTCCGAAACCTTCTTGCGAAGCTTCTCGATGTCCGCGCCCTTCTTGCCGATGATCAGGCCCGGGCGAGCCGAGTGGATCGTCACGCGGCACTTCTTGTGCGGACGCTCGATGACCACCTTGGCAATGCCGGCAGCCTTGAGCTCGTCCATGAGATACTTGCGGATCGCAAGGTCTTCATGAAGAAGCTGGCCGTATTCAGCGTTGTCGGCGAACCAGCGGCTGTCCCATGTACGGTTGATGCCGAGACGGAAACCGACTGGATTAATTTTCTGGCCCATTATGCAGCCTCCCCTTCTTCGGCGACTTCGCGAACAACGATCGTCAGATGCGAGAACGGACGTTCGATACGCGATGCACGGCCGCGGCCACGAGCGTGGAAACGCTTCATGACGATGGACTTGCCTACGTAAGCCTCCGCAACGACCAGCGAATCAACATCGAGATCGTGGTTGTTTTCGGCGTTGGCGATTGCCGATTCAAGCGTCTTCTTGACGGTTTCGGCGATACGCTTGCGCGAGAACTCGAGTTCAGCGAGAGCCTTGTCTACCTTCATGCCGCGGATAAGTGCCGCGACCAGGTTGAGCTTCTGCGGGCTGACACGGATCGTGCGGGCCACAGCCTGCGCTTCGTTGTCCTTGAGCCGGCGTTCTGTTTTAGCCTTGCCCATGATTACTTCCTCTTCGCCTTTTTGTCCGCGCCGTGACCGTAGTAGGTACGGGTGGGAGAAAATTCGCCGAACTTGTGTCCGACCATCTCTTCCGAAACCGACACGGGGACGTGCTTGTTGCCGTTGTAGACGCCAAACGTCAGGCCGACAAACTGCGGAAGAATTGTGGAGCGACGGCTCCACATCTTGATTACTTCATTTCGGCCGCCTGCGCGCACCTTCTCAGCTTTCTTGAGAAGATATCCGTCAACAAACGGGCCTTTCCATACTGAACGAGCCATTAATGACTTCCTCTCTCAATTAGCGCTGGTGACGGGAGCGCATGATGAACTTGTTGGTCGACTTGTTCGACCGGGTGCGCTTGCCCTTCGTCGGCTTGCCCCAAGGGGTAACCGGATGGCGACCACCAGAAGTGCGGCCTTCACCACCACCGTGCGGGTGGTCGACCGGGTTCATGGCAACACCGCGAACATGCGGGCGCTTGCCCTTCCAGATCGAACGACCGGCCTTGCCGTCGTTGATGTTGCCGTGGTCCGGGTTGGAAACCGCACCGATCGTTGCCAGGCAAAGGCCCGAAACGAGGCGCTGTTCGCCAGAGTTCAGGCGAAGGATCGCCATGCCCTGGTCACGACCAACCAGCTGTACGTAGGTACCAGCCGAACGAGCCATCTGGCCGCCCTTGCCAGGCTTCATTTCCACGTTGTGGACGATGGAGCCGACCGGGATCATCTGCAGCGGCATTGCGTTGCCAGGCTTGACGTCCGCGCCCTTTTCAGAAGCGATGACCTTGTCGCCGGCAGCAAGGCGCTGCGGAGCCAGGATGTAGCTGAGCTCGCCGTCATCGTACTTGATGAGCGCGATGAACGCGGTGCGGTTCGGGTCGTATTCCAGACGTTCTACCGTCGCCTCGACGTCGAACTTGCGACGCTTGAAATCGACGAGGCGGTAGGAGCGCTTGTGACCACCACCCTGGTAGCGTGCTGTGACGCGGCCCAGGTTGTTGCGACCACCCTTGGAGTGAAGACCTTCGGTCAGCGCCTTGACGGGCTTACCCTTATGCAGGCCGGAGCGGTCCACGATAACCAGCTGACGCAGGCTCGGGGTTACCGGATTGAATTTTTTCAATGCCATTGTCTTTATCCTCAGAGACCAGTGGTCACATCGAGCGTCTGGCCATCAACCAGAGTCACGATGGCCTTCTTGACGTCCTGCTGCTTGCCAATCGTTGTCTTGAAACGCTTGGTCTTGCCCTTGCGGACGAGCGTGTTGACGGCCTTGACCTTCACGCCAAACAGAGCTTCGACAGCAGCCTTGATTTCAGGCTTCGAGGCGTCCTTGGCGACGTTGAACACGACCTGATTGTTTTCAGAAACCAGGGTGGACTTTTCGGTGATCGCAGGGGTGCGGATCACGTCGTAGTGGCGAAGATCAGTCATTTGAACCGCTCCTCCAGAGCTTCCACTGCTGCCTTGGAAAGCACGAGCTTCTTGCGGCGCAGAATGTCATAAACGTTGATGCCCTGAACCGGCAGCACGTCCACATTCGGGATGTTCTGGGCGGCGAGCTTGAAGTTGCCATCCAGTTCGGCACCGCCGATGAACAGCACGTTCGTCAGGCCGAGACCGCTCAGCGCACCGACCAGTTCCTTGGTCTTTGCTTCAGAAGCGACCAGGTTGTCGATGATGATCAGCTCTTCAGCCTTCAGCTTTGCGGAAAGCGCGTGACGCAGGGCCAGAGCGCGGATCTTCTTGGGAAGATCATGTGCGTGGCTGCGGGTCACCGGACCGTGCGCACGGCCACCGCCGCGGAACTGAGGAGCACGAGCGGAATGGTGACGGGCGCGGCCGGTACCCTTCTGCTTGTACATCTTCTTGCCGGTGCGGGAGATTTCGGCGCGGGTCTTGGTCTGGTGCGTGCCCTGCTGCTTCTTGGCGAGCTGGTAACGGACCATGCGGGCAATGATGTCTTCGCGCGGATCGAGGCCAAAAACGGCTTCCGACACGGAGAGCTTGCCGGCATCTTTGCCTTCAAGTGTTTTTACAGTGAGATCCATGACAGGGCCCTCTTACTTCGCTGCGCGGACGCCAGCCGGACGCGGTGCGTCAGCCGGGGTACCCGCCTTTACGGCGTCACGGACGATGATCCAGGAGCCCTTGGAACCGGGGACGGCACCACGGACCAGGATGAGGCCGCGATCGTCATCGGTCGACACAACTTCGAGGTTCTGGGTGGTGACGCGGGTCTGACCCATGTGACCTGCCATCTTCTTGTTCTTGAAGACCTTGCCCGGATCCTGACGGTTACCGGTAGAACCATGCGAACGGTGGGACACGGAAACACCGTGCGTGGCGCGCAGACCGCCGAAATTGTGGCGCTTCATGGCGCCGGCAAAACCCTTACCGATCGAAGTGCCCGTCACGTCGACCAGCTGGCCGGCGATGAAGTGGCTGGCAGCAATTTCGGTGCCGACATCGATAAGATTTTCTGCGGTGACACGGAATTCGGCAAGCTTCGCCTTCGGCTCGACCTGCGCGAGAGCAAAAGTGCCGCGCGAAGCCTTCGAGACGTTCTTGACCTTGGCAACACCGGCGCCGAGCTGGACAGCGGTATAGCCGTTCTTTTCTTCCGTACGCTGGGCCACCACCTGGCAGTTTTCCATGCGCAAAACTGTTACGGGAACATGCTCACCAGCATCTGTATAGATGCGGGTCATTCCCACTTTCTGTGCAATTACACCTGAACGCATTGGTTCATTCCTCTTAGAAGTCCATCAGGGGCGAACCCCTTCGTGCCTCTTGTTTAAGGATTCCGTCCGGCTCTCTAATGCCTTCTGGTTTCCCGTTCCTGGAAGCCGTTGGCGGAACGCCACGTACCTTCCTTGTTATTTCGGCTTTCGCCGGACTTAGAGCTTGATTTCTACGTCGACGCCTGCGGCCAAATCGAGCTTCATCAGCGCGTCAACCGTTTGCGGTGTCGGATCGACAATGTCAAGAAGGCGCTTGTGTGTGCGCATCTCAAATTGTTCGCGGCTCTTCTTGTCCACGTGCGGCGAGCGGTTCACGGTGAAACGCTCGATGCGGGTCGGAAGCGGCACCGGGCCGCGGACCTGTGCGCCCGTACGCTTCGCTGTGGAAACGATTTCGCGCGTGGAGGCATCGAGGATCCGGTGATCAAACGCCTTCAGGCGGATGCGGATATTCTGGCCGTTCATTCGACTAGTCCTTGCTGTCATGTCCGCTTACCGGACACTGTTCTTGTTTCTTCGAAAGCAGCAGGCAGGGGCCGAAACCCCTGCCCTTGCTCTAACGATCGATTACTCGATGATCGAAGCGACGATGCCGGCGCCGACGGTGCGGCCACCTTCACGGATAGCGAAGCGCAGCTTCTCTTCCATGGCGATCGGCACGATCAGTTCGACCGAAACCGTGACGTTGTCGCCCGGCATGACCATTTCCGTGCCTTCCGGCAGCGAAACGATGCCCGTCACGTCCGTCGTGCGGAAGTAGAACTGCGGACGGTAGTTGGTGAAGAACGGT
>NZ_JAEQNC010000019.1 GCF_016722925.1 Phytoamicus setariae
GCTTCCCGTCGCGGCGGTGAGATCGATTGCCAACTCGTCGGGGACCGGGTTAGCCTTGTAGGTCATTGTGTCTTCTACCTAGAAGGCCAAGCCGAGATATGAGGAACATTGGATAAAGCAGACGCGACTCATTTTGGCCCCTTTGGGCCATGAGCCGTCACCCTTGCCATTTGCCGCATCATCCCGCCAAACGGCTGCCCTGCTCCAGAAGCGGAGGTTGCTTAAGGCAGAATCGCTTTCCCCAGAAGCAGGGTTGCCTGTTGCCCCTGAATTGCATTGCGCCCCGGCTGCAGCTACTGGAATGAGGGCCAAGCCCCCGCTTTCAGGCGAAAGACTGCTGCCTGAATCTGGCGCCCGGGCCAGCCCTCCTCCCTTCCCGGAGCCCTCACCGCATGCTAACACTCGCGCCATGAAAAACGGTGATCATCTCTTTCTCGTCGACGGGTCCGGCTTCATTTTCCGCGCCTTCCATGCGCTGCCGGCGCTCACCCGCAAATCCGACAAGCTGCCGGTGGGGGCCGTCAGCGGTTTCTGCAACATGCTGTGGAAATTGCTGGTCGATGCGCGCAACACCGAAGTCGGCGTGACGCCGACGCATTTCGCCGTCATCTTCGACTACTCGTCGACCACGTTCCGCAAGGCGATCTATCCCGAATACAAGGCCAACCGCTCGGCGCCGCCCGAGGATCTGATCCCGCAATTCGGCCTGATCCGCGAGGCCACGCGCGCTTTCAACCTGCCCTGCATCGAGCTGGAAGGCTACGAGGCCGACGACATCATAGCCACTTTCGCGCGGCAAGCCGAGGCGGCTGGCGCCGAAGCCACCATCATCTCATCGGACAAGGATCTGATGCAGCTCGTCACCGAGCGCGTGCACATGTATGACGCGATGAAGGACAAGCAGATCTCGATTCCGGAAGTGATCGAGAAGTGGGGCGTACCGCCGGAAAAGATGATCGACCTGCAGGCACTGACAGGCGATTCGACCGACAATGTGCCCGGCATTCCCGGCATCGGCCCGAAGACGGCGGCGCAACTGCTCGAAACGTTCGGCGATCTCGAGACGCTGATGGAACGTGCCCATGAGATCAAGCAGGACAAACGGCGCGAAAGCATCATCGCCGGCCGCGAACTGGTGAAAATCTCCAAGCAACTGGTCACCTTGAAGACCGACACGCCGGTGACTGAGGCGCTGGACGATCTGGCGCTGGAGCCGCAGAACGGCCCGAAGCTGGTGGCGTTTCTGAAAACCATGGAATTCACCACGCTGACGCGACGGGTGGCCGAGGCGACCGGCACCGATGCCGCTGAAATCGAACCTGCCGATGTGCCCGTTGTCTGGGATGGTGCGCGCGGCCCCGATCTCGACAAGACAGATGCAACGCCAAAGGCTGAGAAGAAGGCTACGCCCTCTTCGCCGGCAGCCGCATCGCCCAAGACAGATGCTGCAGACGAGGTTGCGGACAATGCGACCGCCATGTCGCAGGCCCGCGCCGAGTTCTTCGCCACCCACCCGATCGACCATTCGACCTATGAAACCGTCCGCGACCGGTCCGCACTTGAGCGGTGGGTGGCGATGGCGCGGGAAACCGGCATCGTTGCCTTCGACACCGAGACCAATTCGCTCGACCCGATGCAGGCCGAGCTCGCCGGCTTCTCGCTGGCGGTGGCCGACAATGCCGCCTCGCCGCGCGGCGACGTGACCCGCGCCTGCTACGTACCCGTGGGCCACAAAAGCGGCCATGGCGACCTGCTGGGCGGCGGCCTGGCTGAAAACCAGATCCCTGTCCGCGAAGCGCTCGAGATCTTGAAGGGACTGCTGGAAGACCCCTCGGTTCTGGTGATCGGGCAGAACATAAAATACGACTGGCTGGTGATGAAGCGGCACGGCATCGCCATCAGCACATTCGACGACACGATGCTGATGAGCTATGTGCTCGACGGCGGCGGCAATACCACCCATGGCATGGATGCGCTTTCCGAGCGCTGGCTTGGCCACAAGCCCGTCCCCTACAAGGATGTGACCGGCTCCGGCAAGGGCGCCGTCACCTTCGATCTCGTCGACATCGACAAGGCAAAGACCTATGCGGCCGAGGACGCCGACATCACCCTCAGGCTCTGGCAGGTGCTGAAGCCGCGACTGGTCGCCAAAGGGCTAACGCGTGTCTATGAACGGCTCGAACGGCCGCTGGTCGATGTGCTGGCGCGCATGGAAGAACGCGGCATTTCCGTCGATCGACAGATCCTGTCGAGGCTCTCGGGCGAACTTGCGCAATCGGCCGCCCGCATCGAGGACGAAATCTATCAACTCGCAGGCGAACGCTTCAACATCGGCTCGCCAAAGCAGCTCGGGGACATCCTGTTTGGCAAAATGGGGCTGCCGGGCGCATCCAAGACCAAGACCGGCCAATGGTCGACATCGGCGCAGGTGCTGGAAGAACTGGCCGACAGTGGACTGCCGCTGCCGCGCAAGATCGTCGACTGGCGCCAGCTCACCAAGCTGAAAAGCACCTATACCGATGCGCTGCCGGGCTATATCCACCCCGAAACCAGACGCGTCCACACCTCCTATGCGATGGCATCGACGTCGACGGGGCGGCTCTCTTCTTCCGAGCCGAACCTGCAGAACATTCCGGTTCGCACCGCCGAAGGCCGGAAGATCCGCACCGCCTTCATCGCCGAACCGGGCAACCTGCTGGTCTCGGCCGACTACAGCCAGATCGAATTGCGCGTTCTCGCCCATATCGCCGAGATCCCGCAACTGAAGCAGGCCTTCGCCGATGGCATCGATATCCATGCAATGACGGCTTCGGAAATGTTCGGTGTACCGGTCGAGGGCATGCCTTCGGATGTGCGCCGTCGCGCCAAGGCGATCAACTTCGGCATCATCTACGGCATCTCCGCCTTCGGCCTGGCCAACCAGCTTTCCATCGAGCGCTCCGAAGCGGGCGAGTACATCAAGAAGTACTTCGAGCGCTTCCCGGGCATCAAGGACTACATGGAAGCCTCGAAAGCCAAGGCGCGGGAGAACGGCTATGTCGAGACGATTTTCGGCCGCCGCATCCACTACCCCGAAATCAAGTCATCCAATCCTTCCGTGCGCGCCTTCAACGAACGCGCATCGATCAATGCGCCCATCCAGGGCTCGGCCGCCGACATCATCCGCCGGGCCATGGTCCAGATCGAGGATGCGCTCGAAACATCGGGCATCAACGCCCGGATGCTGCTGCAGGTGCACGACGAACTGATCTTCGAAGCCCCTGAAAACGAGGCGGAAAAGGCCATCCCCATCATCCGCGAGGTCATGGAGAATGCCGCGATGCCGGCTATCTCCATGAGCGTGCCACTGGCCGTCGATGCCCGCGCGGCAAAGAACTGGGACGAGGCGCACTGAGATGAAGCTGCCGGCAATCGATCCCGATCGAGCCGGCAGGCACCTCACCGCCAGTTGCGCCATCATGGCCGAGCTGGTCGCCCGGCACGGCCGCTGCACGCTGATGGATCGCGACTACCAACCATTCGAGACGCTTGCCGCCTCCATCATCGGCCAGCAGCTTTCGGTGAAAGCAGCCGATACGATCGAGAGGCGTGTGCTCGAGGCCATCGGCGGCTCGTGGAGCCCTGGGGGCATACTGGCTGCTGAGCCGGAACGCTTACGCACCTGTGGCATTTCCAATGCGAAGGTCAAATACATCAGGGCGCTCGCAGAGCGCGTCGCGGCAGGGGCAATGGACTTCGATGCCATGACCGCCGAGCCCGACAACGAAGTGGTGATAAATCAACTCGTCACGCTTCCCGGGATCGGCATATGGACGGCGGAAATGTTCCTGATCTTCGGGCTCAAGCGACCGGATGTGCTGTCGCTTGGCGATGCCGGCCTACAACGCGCCGTGCGCCAGTTGTATGGCGAGGACCAGACGATGGCCGACATCGGCGAGCGCTGGCGTCCCTACCGTTCGTTCGCCTCTTGGTATCTCTGGCGGCATCTGGATGCCGCGCCGTTGGAGTGACTTTGCGTCCCACTTGATAACTATTATCGAAGGGATCATATTGACCGCGCATAAGGAGATTTTCCATGGCGCACAGTGTGGAACTCGGAAATCTCGAGTCGGTGGTTGACTGGCTCGTGGAAAGCGGTCGCTACAATTCGAAGAGCGAAGTCCTCAGGGAAGGCGTCCGCCTTGTCGAGGAGCGAGAAAAGCGCCTGGCCGCTCTGGACGCGGAACTCGCCAAGGGCCTGGCGGATGTCGAAGCGGGACGGGTCCGTCCCGCAGCAGACGTGTTCGATGAACTTAAGGAACGCTACCGCCGCATGGCTGAAGAGCGCGGCCTATGAAAGTCATCTTCACCGATGAGGCCCGCAACGATCTGATCCTTATTGGTGACTACATTGCCCGGGACAATCCGCGAAGGGCGCTTTCGTTTATTGAGGAGCTCGAAGCGAGCAGTTTTTCGCTCCGCGATTTCCCACAATCCCATGCCTTTGTCATAGGATACGAACACACCAACATACGCCGGGCAGTTCACGGAAACTACGGAATTTTCTACACAATTTCTGAAAATGCAATCTACATCCTTCGCATTCTCAACACATCGATGGACCACCGGCGGATCCTATTTCCAGAAGACTGATTGGAAATGACTGACTATGTCATCTTCATCAGATCATCGGCTGTAAACAGCTCCATCGTGCCAAAGCCGCGAATCTCATGCTTACCGAGCGGCCTCAGCGGGCGGGCACTTTCCTTTTCTGCCGCCGGACCGACGCAGATGGTGGTGCCAAGGAACTTGTTTGCGTCCTGAAGCCGGGCCGCGAGATTGATGGCATTGCCATGGGCCGTATAGTCGAGCTTGCCCGCAATGCCGACCTCGCCGAGCACCGCCATGCCGGTCTCGATGCCGATCCGCGTGCGGCCGAATTCCTGCACCTTGAAATCGAGCCGTTCACGCATCTCCTCGGTCAGCCGAAAAATCGCCAAAGCGCATTCGATTGCCTTGTCGACGTGATTTTCCAGGTCTTCGGGTGCGTTGAAAAAGGCATGCACGGCGTCCCCGACGATCTTGTCAACCATGCCGCCATGATCCGAGACGAGCTTCGTCACCTCGGCGAAATAGACATTGAGCAGGCCAACAAGCACGTGCGGCGACACCCGGCCAGCCAGATTGGAGAACGCCTCGATATCGGTAAACAGCGCTGTGACCTGCCTGTCCTCGCCTGCCATTGGCCTGGCGTTCGGATTGTCGATGTAGCGATCGACCACGGACTGAGGCAGATATTGCGAAAATCGCTGGCGCGCGACCCGCTCTGCCCGTCGTGTCTCGGCAAATTGTGAAAAGGCCGCCACCAGCAGTACAAGTGCAAGCGCCAACGCCACGGTAAACCCATCAATCAGCCAGGCCGCGCGCGAATACATCAGGGCGGACAGCCCCAGCGACATCGCAATGACCGCAACACCGCCGAGCGCGATTGCCCATGGCCGGAACCGGACTGTCAGCAACGCGATCAGCAAACCGGCCAGCAAGACATATCCCGCCTCCCAGTCCACAAACCAGTCGTGACGCGTCGGCACGAATTTCTGGATGAGAGAATTGGCTAGATCGGCGTGGATCTGCACCGAGGCCACAAGCGGCTCGGCGGCGCTGCCGCGCAGCCCGCCGAGATTGGGCATCGAAGACCCGATAAAGACGATCTTGCCCTCGAAATAGTCTCGTGGTGGGTTGTCGACAAGCACATCGGCGGCGGAAACAGTGCGCCTGGCAATCTCCGCTTGATCGCTGGCAACAAAACGAAGGCTGCCATCTTCCGCCAGGCTGAAAAGATCGCGCCCGAGTTTCAGCCACGGCGGGGTTCCGCCGAGGATTGGCGTCTTGATCTTGAGATAGCGGCGCACGGCCTCCAGGCCCAGCGCCGGGAACGGATCGGCCCCGACAATCGAAAATGCCTGAACCCGCCGCACGCGCGAATCCTCATCGCCGATCAGAAACGATGCGGCAGAACTCGCGGCAGCCTTCTGAAACACCGGGCAGGAGGTCTCCGCACCCGGCAAGAACCAGATCTCCGGAACGGTCAGCGATTTGGCAATGGCAAGCGGCGGCAGCGGTTGAGGGGCGGCCCCCTCAACATCCGACAGCAGAAAACCCAATAGCGTCGGCGCGCGCGACAGGGCTGCTGCAAGCGCCTGATTGGCCGGAGCGGCAGTATCGCAATCGGTGGAAAAAACCAGATCAAACGCAATCACCGCCGGCTTCTGGACGGCAATCTTGTCGATCAAGGCAGCGGTATTTGCACGTTGCCATTTTTGATCCCCGACTGACGAAAACGCCTTTCGGTCAATATCGACAACGACAATGTCGTCCGAGTGGCGTGGCGGAAAGAGTTGGGTCAGGCGGTCAAAATAGAGTTCGCGCCCGCCCTCCAGTAGCGTCTCCGGCAGAACAACCACCATCAGCGCCGCAATCAGGCTTGCCAGAATTCCCATATGGAACGGGCGGAAGCGAAAGGTCATTCAAAAATTCTACACGCTTGCGGCACGAAATATGAAGCACTTCGCAAAGCTGAGGCCGGGTTGGATACCGGTTCAGGGCTTCGTTTCGGTCATGTATTTCCGCCAATTTCTAGTCGTCGTCCGGTTCGGCCAGGCTCATCAGCCGGCCGATATTGCAGTCAATCACATTGCCCTGACGTTTGATGGCGCCATGTTCTTCAAGCGAAAGTATCGATCGGTTGATTTTTGGCCGGCTTGCGCCAAGTATCCCGGCAATCTCGGTCTGGCTCAGCGCAATATGCAGATTGGCCTGATCGGGCAACTCCTCGCCGTGAATCTGGCGCAGCGTTGCGAGAAAAAAACGGGCGACGCGCGAATCGAGGTCATAGAGAGCGATGGTCTCAAGCTGGTCGGTGGTTTCCCGCAACCGCTTGCAGAGATAACGCATCACTGCTTCGGCTGCTTCAGGGTTCCGGGTGATCAGCGCCATGAACTCGTTCTTGCCGATAACATAACCTTCCGTGGCGATGGACGCTGCCGCATCGGCCGAGCGCGGCGCACCATCCAGCACCGCCATTTCACCCAGCAGCGTGCCTGGTTCCAGATGACGAAGCGAAAGCTCCTTGCCCTGAGCCGTGATGAGGGAAAGCTTGATCCGGCCTGCCGTGACGAGGATCATGTAGTTGCCATCGTCGCCACGCTGGAAAATGACTGTGCCTGACGGCCACCGCCGCCATTGCGCAAGGGCCGCAACCTCGGCGATCAGTTCCTTTGAGAATTCCTCGAAGATCGGAAATGACCGCCAGAAAGCCGGACTCCTGTTGATTTCTGCCATATTTGATTGTCCCCGTAAGCCGTACCCCGCCATGCCGCGCCTCCAGCAGCTTACAGATTACAGGACGCTCGCAAAAAGTTAAACGATTTCATCACTCGCCGTTCAATCGACGGAATGCACCGCGATTTGTGGATAGGCGCGCGCTGAGCTGACAACTTCCGGCGCCATCAGCGGATGGCTCCATTCCTTTCTTCCCAGCGACCTGATCCCGTCGACTATCCGCGTGAAACCGTCCCTTGCCCGGGGTGCGATGTGGCGAGCCCGCAGGAAACCGTGGACCAGCCCTGTTTCTTCATGCCACCACCCCTTGCCATGGGCGGCGACTATGCGGCTGCAATAGGTTTCGCCATCCGAGGAGAGCGGATCGCACTGTGCGGTAATGGCGATCGTCGGCGGCAGGCCGGCATAATCCGTGTCCGTCAGCGGCATGTAAGTCGGGTCGCGGGAAAAATCGCTGCCGCCGGAACGCACATCCTTGTAGAAATGGATGTCGCGCAGGCTGAGCAGCGGGGCATGCGCGTGCGCAACGTAGGATCCCCTGGACTCATCACCTCCCAGTGCCGGATAGATCAGCATCTGGCCGATCGGTGCCTTTCTATGTCCACGGCTGCGATGCGAGACAACCGCCGCCAGGTTGCCGCCTGCACTGTCGCCCGCCAGCACGATCGGCAGATCGTAGGCGTCGGCGGCCCATTCGAAGAATGCAAGTGCATCGTCGAAGGCCGCGGGATGGCGGTGTTCCGGTGCCAGGCGATAGTCGACGGAGACGACTTCATAGCCGGTGCGCGAGCAGATCTCGGCGCAGATATCGTCATGGCTTTCGAGGCTGCCGAAGGTGAAGCCACCGCCATGATAATAGAGGACAACGGCGTGTGGGTCATAGCGCATGGCGCGGTAACGACGAATGTGCAGCGGATGCCCCTTGACAGAGACATGCTTGGATTCCGCCGACACGCCATCAGGATAGGGCGAGAAAAATGCCCGACACATGCGATCGTAGGTTTCTCGTCGCCGTGCGATCGAGTTGTCGGCCTGGCCAGGCGGATAGCACGCCAGGGTTTGCTCAATGAAGGTCCAGGTTTCGTTGTCGATCAGTGCCTGATAGTCAGTCATCTCAATCGCGCTCCCTCAAAGCATGATTGAGTGTCGCAGAATGTCGTCCTGTTTTCAATTGCGGACTTGGCTGACACCGGCTTGTGGGCAGCACGCTTACTTTGCCGTATCGAAGGCGCCTAACGGGCCTGCAGCCATTCCGAAAGTTCCGCCTCCGCCCGTTCCAGTGACGAATAGTTCAAAAGCTTGCGGAGGAATGCGACCGTGACAGCGCGTGCGCGCAGGTTGAAGCGGCCTTCCTCGCTGTCCTCGCCCACAGGCTGGTAGACCTCCAGCTTTTCATAGAGCTGCTGCAGCCGGTTCTGAACGCTGCGCAGCGACAGATTGCGGCGGCGGGCAATGGCGCGATCGGTCAGGCCGAGCGCGATGTCGACGAGGATTTCGTATTCGCTGTCGGTAAAACCGTTGGCGTGCCCCAGCGATTTCTGTTGCAGGCCGCGCACCTCCCGATCGATGACGCATTGGGATTCGATGAAGATCGAGCGCAGTGCGAGCCGCAATCGGTCATCGGAGGCCGATTTCAGCACATAGCCGTAAGCTGCGCCTTCCGGGACGATACGCGAGATGCCCCGGACATAGGCCTCATCGGCATAGTTGGACCAGAACAGAATGCGGGTGTCGGGCCGCTCCTTCCAGATCGTGCGGGCAGCCTCGATACCGTTGCGCGGGCTCATCTGCAGGTCCATCACGATATGTGCCGACTTGTTCTCGCGGGCGAGTTTTTCGCCGACCCCGCCATTCTCCGCCTCGATCACCGTGTCGCATTCAGGGAGTGCCGCGCGAACCGCCTCGTTGAGATAGGAACGGTGGAGGGGATCATCCTCGACGATCAGCACCTTCATCATTCGGCACCCTTCGGCGCGATCGGCAATGTAACCTGTATGCACGTGCCGCTGCCTTCCTTGTTCCTGGATATTTCGAAGCGCGCCGAGATCAATCGAGCGCGCGTCCGCATGTTGTCGATGCCGCCGCCGCTCCGTTTGGTGCCGGGGGCGATGCCGATCCCGTCATCGCGCACCTCGACACCGACATTCTTTCCCGTCGCCCGCAGCCGCACATTGATGCGATCCGCATGGGCATGGCGGATGGAATTGTTGATGGCTTCCTGCGCGATGCGGAAAAGCGCGGTGGCGACCGGTTGCTCGAGACTGTCGATCGCGCCACTGGCTTCGTCAGCAAGCCGCCATTCGACAGTCGAGCCGCTGTCGCGCACCGAACGGTCGAGATGGTTTTCGATGGCCTGGGCAAAGCCGAATAGCTGCAGCACCGAGGGGCGAGCTTCCTCGATGATCTGCCGGAGATCGTGCATGCAATGCTGCAGGCTGCGGAACAGCGGCTCCAGGGTTTCACCCGGGATGTCGGGACTGAGCGTCAGCCGCTCCATGCGCCGGGCCAACCGGGTGAGATCGGCAAGGGTCTGGTCGTGCAGGTCCATGCCGATCCGCTGGCGCTCAGCCTCCAGCGCTTCGGTAAGTTTCAACGCACCAAGCCGCAGGCCTTCCTCGCGGGCGCGCGCCTCGGCTTCGACAATGGCCGAGCGCTTTGCCTGTTCGGCGGCTCTGAGTGCAAAAAAGTAGGGCGCCAGGAGATCGGCTATAGAGCGCGCCTTCTCCACGTCGTCCTGGCTGTAGACGCCGACTTCACGGCTCGAACAACTCAATGCGCCGATAATCTCGCCCTGGGCCTTGAGCGGCACATGCAGACGGCTGCGGAGATTGTTCTCGATGATCGGCCCGGAAAAGGAGCCTTCATAAAGGAAGCGGAGATCGTTGCAGGCATCATCCGTCAACATCGTCTCCGCTTCGCCATAGAGGACTTGCCGGATCGGGCTGTTGGAAATCGGCGCAGGAGGATGGCGCCCCCAGCCGGTTTCAAACCCGCTTTCGTAAGCCGTGTGATACTGACCATCGAGCGTGATGATGCAGACATCCATATGATCGTGAGGGATGATCTGGGCGACCTCGGCAGCCACCGCGCGGATTGCCGAGTGAAATTCCAGCTGCCCTGCCAGCAGCCGCGATATCGTCAGATACTGATTGAGCAACGATGTCGGCGCCGAATTCAGCATCGCGAAATATCCTCCCGGGCGAACCTCCGTGCCCGCCGTTGCGCGTCGCATTCTATCGTCAAAGAGGGCCGGTTCGTCCTGCGAAATCCCGCAGATTTTGTGCGGGTTCCCGCAAGTTGCGTGCCGTGAACCGCCTATACTATTTAGGCGTTCTGATACATCATACTTTTACTGAGCGAAGGAGCCTCAGCGCAACAACAAAATTCGGTTACCTGGAGGTAGGTGCCGGAGCCGGCCCGAAAAGGCCCGGTCATCAGGGAGAGAAAGATATGAAGATCAGGACGATACTCCTGGCCTCGGCCGCTATGGTCGTTGCTGCCATGCCGCTTTCTGCATCCGCCGACACGTCGGGCAAGAAGATCGCGCTTTCCAACAATTACGCCGGCAACTCCTGGCGTCAGGCGATGCTGACGAGCTGGGACAAGGTGACCAAGGAAGCGGTCAAGGCCGGCACCGTTGCTGCCGCCGATCCGTTCACCACGGCCGAGAACCAGGCGACCGAACAGGCCGCCCAGATCCAGAACATGATCCTGCAGGGCTATGACGCCATCGTCATCAATGCCGCCTCCCCGACCGCGCTCAACGGCGCCGTCAAGGAAGCCTGCGATGCCGGCATCGTCGTCGTATCCTTCGACGGTATCGTGACCGAGCCCTGCGCCTACCGCATTGCCGTCGATTTCAAGGAAATGGGCCGCAGCCAGGTCGAATACCTCTCGAAGAAAATGCCGGAAGGCGGCAACCTGCTTGAGATCCGCGGCCTCGCAGGCGTTTTCGTCGATGACGAAATCTCGGCCGGTATCCATGAAGGCGTCAAGCAGTTCCCGCAGTTCAAGGTCGCCGGCTCGGTGCATGGCGACTGGGCGCAGGACGTCGCACAGCGCGCGGTAGCAGGCATCCTCCCAAGCTTGCCGGAAATCGCTGCTGTCGTCACCCAGGGCGGCGACGGCTATGGCGCCGCGCAGGCCTTCACTGCGGCCAAGCGCAAGACGCCGCTGATCATCATGGGTAACCGCGAAGACGAGCTGCAGTGGTGGAAGAAGGAAAAGGACGCAAACGGCTATGAGACCATGTCGGTCTCGATCGCGCCGGGAGTATCCACGCTCGCATTCTGGGTCGCCCAGCAGGTGCTGGATGGCAAGGAAGTCAAGAAGGACCTCGTCGTGCCGTTCCTGCGCATCGATCAGGACAATCTCGAAAAGAACCTGGAAACCACCCAGAAGGGTGGCGTCGCCAATGTCGAGTACTCGCTCGAAGACGCCCAGAAGGTGATTGCCGCGGCCAAGTAAGCGGCTATTGTCTGAAGCAGTCCGGCGGGAGACATTTCCGCCGGACTGTTCTTCACTTTGCAGAATTCCTTTCAGGCATCACACCGGATTCATGGCAGACATCTCCACAAAGCCGGCTGTCGTCGCAGCCGAAGGCGTCAAGGTGCATTTCGGCGCGGTCAAGGCGCTGGATGGCGTCGATCTCGCAATCACGCCCGGCGAATGCGTCGGATTGGTCGGCCACAACGGAGCGGGCAAATCGACCATCGTCAATGTCATCAATGGCGGGCTCTCTGCGCATGAAGGCGAGGTGCATTACAATGGCGGCGGCCATTCCGGCCACGGCATCGCCATTGCCCGAGCCAATGGCGTACGCTGTGTCTTCCAGGAACTGTCGCTGTCGCCAAACCTGACCGTGGTCGAAAACACCCGGATCATGCATTCCGAGCTCAAGGGCTGGAACTGGCGCAGGCGCGCCCTAGCGATCATTCGCGCCAAGCTCGACGAAGTCTTTGCCGGACATCACATAGATTGCAAAAGCGCAGTCGGCGAGCTTTCGATTGCTGAACGGCAGATGGTGGAAATCGCCATCACCTTCGCCACCGTCACCGAGGCGCCTCGGCTCGTCATACTCGATGAGCCTACATCGTCGCTCGATGCCGGGCTTGCGGCGCAGCTCATGGATTATGTCCGAAAGTACGTATCTACAGGCGGCTCCGTGCTGCTGATCTCGCATATTCTCGGGGAAATCCTTTCCACCTCCGACCGCATCGTGGTGATGAAGGACGGCAAGGTGGTGACCAGCCGGCCGGCGCGCGAATTCAACACCAAGAGCCTGGTGGAAGCGATGGGCAGCGTGGTGCGCGAACAGTCGAGGCCGGCAAAGGTGGCCAGCAATACAGATGTCGCGCTGGTTCTGGATGCGCCACCGCGTAAGAACCATGGGTTACCATTCAAGGCCTACAAGGGCGAAGTGATCGGCCTTGCCGGGCTCGGCGGCCACGGCCAGACGGAAATGCTGCTTGACCTCTACAGAAGTCTATCGAGCGACTGGTTCCCGGGCCGTGACAAGTCGGTCGCCTTTGTCGCCGGCGACCGCAGCCTCAACGGTACATTCCCGCTCTGGAGCATACTTCGAAACCTGTCGGTCGCTTCACTCGGCGCCCTTTCATCCGCAACGCTGGTGAAGTCGGGTGCGGAAAGCACCCTTGGAGCGGACTGGAAAAAGAAGATCGAAATCCGCACACCCGACATGGACAACGGCATCCTGTCGCTTTCCGGCGGCAACCAGCAGAAAGTGCTGTTTGCCCGCGCGCTCGCCACCAAGGCCTCGATCCTGCTAATGGACGATCCGATGCGCGGCGTCGACATCGGCACCAAACAGGAGGTCTATTCGATCCTGCGAACCGAGGCCGCAGCGGGCAGGACTTTCATCTGGTACTCCACCGAAATGGACGAGATCCGGCTTTGCGACCGTGTCTACGTCTTCCGGGACGGTGCGATCGTCGCGGAACTGCGCGGTAACAACATCAGCGAGGAAAACGTCCTAGCGGCCTCGTTTACAGGAGAAGCCGCATGAAGGGGATCTCCGCCAACACAATCCGGCAGATCGTGCCCGCGCTGTCGCTTGCCGTGCTGCTTGCAGCGGTGTTCTACCTGCAGCCGCGGGCCATGAGCTACAACGGCCTCAACCTGCTGTTCAATCTTGCCGTGCCGATCGCGCTGGCCACCGTCGCCCAGATGATGATCATGGCCGTCAACGATCTCGATCTGTCGATGGGAACCTTCGTCAGCTTTGCGGCGTGCGTGGCCGCCACCTGGCTCAAGACCGATCCTCTGATCGGGACGGTCATAATGGTCGGCGCAATCCTGGCCTATGCCGCACTCGGCGTCGTCATCCACCTGCGCGACCTTCCGTCAATCGTCGTCACGCTGGGCATGAGCTTCGTCTGGGGCGGGCTTGCCGTGCTGATCCTGCCTGCGCCTGGCGGCTCCGCGCCGGATTGGGCGCGGGCATTGATGACATCCAAGCCTGCATTTGTGCCGATCGCCATCATCGCTTCGCTGGTGATTGCGGCGGTTGCCCATTTCGTTGTGATGCGCACCACATTCGGCGTGCTGGTGCGTGGCGTCGGCGGCAATGCCCGTTCGGTCGAGCGTGCCGGCTGGTCGGTGCTGGCAATCCGCGCCAGCGCCTATGCTGCGGCGGCGTTTCTCGCCATTCTCGCCGGCATCCTGCTGGTCGGGCTGACAACGGCGGCCGATGCCAATATCGCACTGCGCTACACGCTGCTGTCGATTGCCGGCGTCATTCTCGGCGGCGGTGAATTCGTCGGCGGTCGCGTCTCGCCCGTCGGGGCCGTCATCGGTGCGCTGACATTGACACTCGCCGGCTCGTTCCTGTCCTTCCTGCGGATCTCGCCCGACTGGCAGATCGGCGCGCAAGGCGCGATATTGATCATCGTGCTGGGACTGAGGCTGCTGCTCAACCGCGCGGAAAAGAGGGAGAAAAACTGATGAAGGCCCTCGCCGCCAAGCCATGGATCTGGTCCTATCTTGCCGTTCTCATCGTCTGGGTGATCACGGTGATGTTCACAGGCGGTGCGAGCGCGCTCGGCCTGTCGCAGGCCGCATTCACATTCGCAGCTTTCTACGTCGTGGTCGGCATCGGCCAGATGTTCGTCATCACGCTAGGGCCCGGCAATATCGACCTGTCGGTGCCGGCCACCATGACGCTCGCCGGCACCATCGCGCTGAAGATCATGGACGTCAACGATGCGATGGTCGTTCCGGGACTGCTGATCGCCATCGGCATCGGCATCGCTGTCGGCATGGGCAACTACGCGCTGATCAAGCTCCTGCGCATCCCGCCGATCATCGCCACGCTGTCGATGAGCTTCATCGTCCAGTCGACGGCGATCTGGTACAATCGCGGCCTGCGCATCAAGCCGCCGGAGACGCTGGCGACGTTCACCACCTCCGATGTCCTGGGCATCCCGAACGTCGCCATCGTCGCGCTGGTCCTGTCGGTCGCAGCCTGGTTTCTGCTTGAGAAAAGCATCTACGGCCGCTGGATCTCTGCCATCGGCCAGAGCCTGTTTGCCGCGCGGATGGCGGGCATTCCGGTCGACGGCGTCCGCTTCGTCACCTATATGCTGTGCGCGGTACTGGCATCTGTCTGCGGCTATCTGTTCGCCAGCTTTTCAGGCGGAGCGGCACTTAACATGGGCGCGGAATATCTGCTGATGTCGATTGCCGTCGTGGTGATTGGCGGCACGGCCGTGGCGGGAGGCAATTCCAATGTGCCGGGCATCTGGGGCGCGTCGCTCTTCATGTTCCTGGTCGTGTCGATGCTCAACACCTATGGCTTCGGCGCCGGCATCAGACTGATCCTGACTGGCGTTATCATCATCGCCGTCATTCTCGTGGCGAGCGGAAAGATGCGCGACGCGCGCTGAACGAACAGACCTCTAGGGGAAATACAATGTCGAGCGAAAGACAATCCATCTATGAAATCCACGATCCGCGTTTTCGCTATCTGACGGTCGGTAGTTCGGCACTTGAGGAGCTCTATTCCGGCTGCCGCTGGGCCGAAGGCCCGGTCTGGTTCGCCGACCTCAACTGCCTGATCTGGAGCGACATCCCCAACGAGAGGATGCTGCGCTATTCGCAGAACGGCGACGTCTCGGTGTTCCGCACCAATTCCAATTTCGTCAACGGCAACACCCGCGACCGGCAGGGTCGGCTGGTGTCCTGCCAGCATGGCGGCCGCCGCGTGGTGCGCACCGAAGTCGACGGCACAATCACCGTGCTGGCCGACAGCTATCAGGGCCGGAAGCTCAACTCGCCCAACGATGTCGTGGTGAAATCCGATGGCTCGGTCTGGTTCACCGACCCGACCTACGGCATCATGTCTAACTACGAGGGATACAAGGGCCAATCCGAGCAACCGACCCGCAACGTCTACCGGCTCGACCCGGCCACCGGCGAACTCAGCGTCGTCGTCGATGATTTCGGCCAGCCTAACGGCCTTGCCTTCTCGCCTGACGAATCCAAGCTCTATGTCGCCGACTCCGCCTCCAGCCATGACGTCAACGCGCCGCGGCATATCCGGGTCTTCGATGTGGTCGGCGGCAAGACGCTTGCCAACGGCCGCGTGTTCTGCAACGTCGACGCGGGCCTTCCTGACGGTTTCCGCGTCGATACCGATGGCAATGTCTGGACCAGTGCGGCAGACGGCGTGCATTGCTTTGCGGCAGACGGGACTCTGCTCGGCAAGATTCTTGTGCCGCAGACGGTTGCCAACCTCACCTTCGGTGGTCCCAAGCGCAATCGCCTGTTTATCACCGCGACCAAGTCGCTTTACGCTGTTTACGTGACGGCGACCGGCGCACAGTATCCCTGACCTTCCTGCACGTCATCTTTCGCTTTTGCTCGGTTCCGGGTTATAGAACGGCAAATGGAGCGAAAGACAAGCATGGCGATCTGGCAGGATGAGACGGACGAAGCGTCTGCTCGCGGGCCTGAAAAGAAGAGGATCTACGCCGAAATCGCCACGCGGCTCGGCGAGGCGATCTCTTCGGCCCATATTGCCCGGGGCACGGTGCTAATCGAAGGCCCGCTCGCCAGCCAGCTCGGCTGCAGCCGGGCGCCGGTACGCCAGGCGTTGAAACTGCTCGAAGAGCAAGGGATCGTCAGCCGCTTCGACGGGCGTGGATACGTCGCTGGCGGGCCTGGCACTTCGCCAAACCGCAAAAGCCAGCCCGGCGCGATCGAGGGCGACTTCCTGCAGGACCGTGCCCTCTTTGCCTGGCAGATCCTCTATGAAGACGTCGAAAAGACGGTGGTGCTGCATTCCTTCTTCGGACGCTACCGGATCAACGAAGTCGAGCTGGCCCGCCACCATAAGGTCGGCCGTACGGTTGCCCGCGACGTGCTGCTGCGGCTGGCGTCCCTCGGCATTCTGGAAAAGGACGAGCAGTTACGCTGGTCCGTCGTGCCACTGGACGACCGGCGGATCGCCAATCTCTACCAGCTCCGGGAACTGATCGAGCCTGCCGGGATCGCGTCCGCGACCCAACATATGCCGAAACCGGAAATCGACGGCATGCTGGAGCGGCATCGTGCGGTGCTCGACCGCTACCCTGACATCGCCACATCCGAGCTCTATCAGCTGGAATTCGACCTGCATGTCCGCGCGGTCGGCTTTTGCGCCAACGCCGATCTGTTGAGCGCTTTGAAACGAACACATGCGGTGCTGACGCTATCCAAACATGTGCTGGGATTTCAGTGGACGCTTTCCAACGACGATCCATTTGTCGGCGAGCATATCGGCATTCTCGAAGCGATGCAGGCGGGCCGCGCTGACGCGGCAGGAGCCGCCATGCATATGCATATCAGATCGTCGATGCCGAAGGTGATCGGTCGCGCCGCCGAAGCGCGTGAAACGCAGAAGCCCGAGCCCTGCATCTATATCGTCGAGGGAAAATAATCAGATAGATTTCACCATTCATCGCTAACAGGAGAGTGACATGACCCTGAGGGGAGTTTCTGCCGTCCTGATACTGTTGTCCACGCCCGGCGCCACCCTGGCTGCCGATGTGCCACCAGAAGTGCGCGCGGCCTGCATGGCCGATGCCAAGGCCCACTGCAGGGGCGTGATCCCCGGGGGCGGCAGGATGGTTGCATGTTTCGTCAAGAACGCAGGCGCATTGTCGGAAGGCTGCAAACTGGAGCTGTCGAAAATGTCGTGCTCGGCAGATGCCCCAAAGGATTTGAAGGCTGCGTTCCCCTGCGGGTGATGACTGTCACCCTCTTCTCCCATCGGGGTGAAGAGGGCGTGCGCCTCAGGTAATCGCGCCGACCTGCCACGGCACGAACTCGTTGTCGCCGTAGTCATAGACCTCGCTGACCGTCTTCTTGCCCGAGGCCACCGCGATGATGTCTTCGAAGATGCGCTTGCCAGCCGCCTCGATCGTATCGTCGCCAGTGACGATGCCACCGCAATTGATGTCCATGTCCTCGTCCATGTGTTCGTACATGTCGGTGTTGGTAGCGATCTTGATGCAGGGCGCCGGCTTGAAACCCGAAACCGAGCCGCGGCCGGTGGTGAAGCAGATGACGTTGCAGCCGCCGGCTACCTGGCCGGTCACCGCCGCCGGGTCGTAGCCGGGCGTGTCCATGAACACGAAGCCCTTCTCGGTGACCATCTCGGCATACTCGTAGACGGCTTTCAGCGGCATGGTGCCGCCCTTGGCGACAGCGCCGAGCGACTTTTCGAGAATGGTCGTCAGGCCGCCCTGCTTGTTGCCATAGGAGGGATTGTTGTTGAGTTCGTCGCCATTGCGGGCGGTATAATCGCGCCACCAGTCGATGCGCGACATCAGTTTTTCCGCCACGGCCGGCGTCACCGCGCGCCGCGTCAGCAGATGCTCGGCGCCGTAGATTTCAGGCGTCTCGGCCAACACCGATGTGCCGCCATGGCGAACCAGAAGATCTGACGCCACGCCCAGCGCCGGATTGGCCGAGATGCCGGAATAGCCATCGGATCCGCCGCATTCCAGCGCCAGCTTGAGCGCCGACAGCGGCTGCTCGGTGCGCTCGACGGAGTTAACGATCGGCAGCATCTCGCGAATGATCTCCTGCGCCTTCTCGATGGTTTTTCGAGTACCGCCGGTCTGCTGGATGGTCATGGTGCGCAGTAGCGCGCCTTCCGCGAGCTTGTAGTGTTCGAGGATCGGCGCGATCTGGTTGGTCTCGCAGCCGAGCCCGATCATAAGGATGCCGCCGAAATTCGGATGGCGGGCGTAGCCCTGGATGGTGCGGGTGAGGATGCGATAGCCTTCGGACTTGTTGTTGATCGCACAGCCGCCGCCATGGGTCAGCGCCACGACACCGTCGACATTGCCGAAGCCTTCAAGCCCACCCGAACGGTTGAAATGCTCGGCGATGTAGCGCGAGACCGTGGCCGAACAGTTCACTGAGGAAATGATGCCGATATAGTTGCGGGTGCCGACCCCGCCCGGACCGCGGTCATAGCCCATGAATGTGCGGCGTTCTGCTTCCGGCAGCAGTTCTTCATCCTTGTTGCCGGTGGCGAACTGATGCTCATGTTCGGAATCGATCATCTGCAGATTGTGCAGGTGGATATGTTGGCCGGGTGCTATATCGGCCGTGGCGACACCGATCACCTGGCCGAACTTGTGCACCTCCTGCCCCGCCTTGATGGCCTTGAGCGCCACCTTGTGGCCGCGACCGATATGGTCGGTCGCAATCAGGTCGCCGATACCCGTGCCGGTGTTCTTCTGGATCGAACGGCGCGCCACGCCGACATCGTCGACCGGATTGAGGACAATGACGGGCGGATTGGAATCGGACATTGGCGCATCCTTAGAATGACTATTGCATGCACAGGACAAATTACAATTTTGGGCCTGAGGTCAAGCGCTAATTTAAACGCGTTGCCGCAACAGCTCAAATTACTCCGGAAACGCCGGAAGCACCAAATCGGTTTTCTTGAGCGCCCGCTCGCGGAAGAAGATATAGAGACCGGATCCGACGATCAGCGCCGCTCCGATCAGCATAGCGACAGACGGCATGTCGTTGAACACCATCCAGCCGAAGACGATCGCCCAGAACAGCAGCGTATACTGAAGCGGCGCGACGGTGGCTGCATCGGCCAGCTTCAGCGCGCGGTTGACCAGCATATGCGCCGACATGGCGACCACGCCCAGCAGGCCGAGCAGCAGAACCTCCGTGGTACCCGGCATCACCCAGCCGAATGGCAATGTACAAAGTCCGGCAAGGCCCGCACCGACGATTTGCCAGAAGACCAGGACCGTATCCGGCGTGTTGCGCAGGGTGCGACCGGACATCAGCATGAATGCCATGGCCATGCTGCCGATGATCGATATGGCGGCAGGAAAGCTCAACATCGCGCTCGATGGTTCAAGCGCCACGATCACGCCGAGAAAACCCACCGCAATCGCGGTCCAGCGCCGCCATCCGACCTTCTCGCCGAGCAGCAGCGGCGCAAGCGCTGCAACATAGACGGGCGCAGCAAGCCAATAGGTCATCACGTCGGCCAGCGGCAGATAGACGACCGCCGCATAGAAGGCGAAAACTTCGAATGTCGAGAACACCACCCGCGACGCCTGCATCATCGGCTTTTCGACGGCAAAGATCTTGCGAAATCCCGTCCACCACAAGAACGGCGACAGCACGATCAGCGCCGCGACGCTGCGCATGAAAATAACCTGCCCGACCGGGTAGGTTGCGACGAGCCATTTGCCAAGCACGTCGTTGAGCGCAAACATCAGCATGCCCACGAGCATGATGATCACGCCCCGGCTTGCGGTCGAAGCGGGCGATGCGGGGCTGATAGTGGAGGTATTCATGAAGACAGGCTTTACTAGCTGAGCGTCGCCACAAGGCACGCTGGAGAGGAGGCGAAGAACTGAACGTAGCTCGGGCTTACAGCATTTCCAATGAACTGATGCAAAATTTCCAAGCGACTGTAAGCTTTCGATTGCCGCAAAATCAAGCCGTTCCGCGCCGATATCGCCAGGCTTTCAGCTTGCCCGTCGGCGGTGGCTCGTTGCGCACAAAGACCTGTCGGGATAAACAACCGAACCGTCCGCAGCCCCCTGCCGGCGATAATTCTGTTACAACATGCATATTCCGAGGGATTTCGGGCTTTTCCCGACGGTCGATTTGCGCCATACCTCAGGCGAAAAAGAACCTGTACCAAGGCTAGGCAATGAAAGAGTTTGACGTCCTCACGATCGGCAACGCGATCGTCGATATCATCGCGCGCTGTGAAGAAGATTTTCTCGTCGACAACAACATTGCCAAAGGCGCCATGAATCTGATCGACGCCGAGCGCGCCGAGCTTCTCTACTCGCGCATGGGACCGGCCATCGAAGCCTCCGGCGGCAGCGCTGGCAACACCGCCGCAGGCGTGGCAAGCTTCGGCGGAATCGGCGCCTATTTCGGCAAGGTGTCTTCGGACCAGCTCGGCTCGATCTTCAGCCACGACATGACGGCGCAGGGTGTGCATTTCGCCACCAAGCCACTCACAGGCTTTCCACCGACGGCCCGCTCGATGATCTTCGTCACGCCGGACGGCGAGCGATCGATGAACACTTATCTGGGGGCTTGCGTCGAACTGGGGATCGAGGACGTCGAGCCTGCCGTCGTCGCCGCGTCCAAGGTCACCTATTTCGAAGGCTATCTCTGGGATCCGCCGCGCGCCAAGGAAGCAATCCGCGAATGCGCCCGCATTTCCCATGAGAACGGCCGCAAGATGTCGATGACGCTGTCGGACAGCTTCTGCGTCGACCGCTACCGCGAGGAGTTCCTTGAGCTGATGCGAAGCAAGACCGTCGACATCGTGTTTGCCAACAAACAGGAGGCAATGGCGCTTTATCAGACCTCCGATTTCAACACGGCGCTCGATCTGATCGCGGAAGACTGCCGGCTGGCAGTGGTGACGATGAGCGAGGAAGGCTCGATCATCCTGTCGGAAGGCCGGCGCATTCCGGTCAAGCCGCTGCAGGTCGACCGGGTGGTGGATACCACGGGTGCCGGCGATCTCTATGCGGCAGGCTTCCTGTTCGGCTACACGCACGGCTTCGAACTGGCCGATTGCGGCCGGCTCGGCAGCCTTGCCGCCGGACTGGTGATCCAGCAGATCGGGCCGCGGGTTCAGGAATCACTGAAGCAGGCAGCCATCGAGGCCGGCTTTATCGTGTAAAGGCCTCGCCCGGATAGGCGCCCCAGATCTCGCCTTGGTTCAGCCATCCCTCGGTGCCATCCGCCTCGGCGTGGCACCAGTTGCCATTGCACTCATCGATCTTGACGACGACGCCGGGCTGCAGGCGCGCCACAACCGCGCCGCTCTCGCGCGAATCGGCATGCATGTTGACGAAAAGCTGATCGCCCTTGCCCTTCATCCAGGGCGCGGCGATCGCGCTGCGCTCGCCCGACAACAGCGAGTGGAAGACCCAGCCTTCGGCGCCATCGGCATCGCGGACGCGCCGCCAGTTGTCATATTCCTGGACGATCTCGACCGGCAGGCCAGACTTGAGGAACCGCCAGGACACTGCATAGTCCTTACCGGGGCCGACCCGCAGATTGACCTTCTTGGATTTCAACGACACGAAGCGCGGCAGCGGCAAGCCGGTTGCGCCCTTGGTCGCCTGAGCCGCTGCCGGTGCGACGGCACCGGAAATAATCAGGCCAAAAATGGCGATGCTGGCTGCAAGAAGAGAATGCTTACGCGACGTCATGAGATACCCCTGTCAGACGCCACACCCGAGCTCCCTATCGGAGGAGGAAGGAAGCGATTGTCTTCGGGTGCGCGTCTGATTAAGAATGTGCTTACCGGAAGCCGAGTGTCGCGCAACTTGGTTAACGGACGGTCAACAACTTGCCGGAACATGCGGATGACAACGAAGAAAAAACCACTGGTCTACATAACCCGCAAACTGCCGGATATCGTAGAAACCCGTATGCGCGAGCTGTTCGACGCTGAGTTGAACATTGATGACACCCCACGCAGCCGTGACGAGCTCATTGCGGCCGTCAAGCGTGCCGACGTGCTGGTTCCAACCGTCACGGACCGAATCGATGCCGGCCTGATCGAGGAAGCCGGGCCGCAGCTGAAGCTCATTGCGAGCTTTTCCAACGGCATCGACCATGTCGATGTCGAGGCGGCGGCAAAAAAAGGCATCACCGTCACCAACACGCCGAATGTGCTGACCGAAGATACTGCGGACATGACCATGGCGCTTATTCTCGCCGTGCCCCGTCGGCTCGCGGAAGGGGCACGCGTGCTCACCGACAGCAAGGGCGACTGGGAAGGCTGGTCGCCGACCTGGATGCTCGGCCATCGCATATGGGGAAAACGATTGGGAATCATCGGCATGGGACGCATCGGCACGGCCGTTGCGCGCCGCGCCAAGGCATTCGGACTTTCGATCCATTACCACAATCGTCACCGCGTCAACCCCCAGACCGAAGCACAGCTTGAAGCGACCTACTGGGACAGCCTCGACCAGATGCTGGCGCGCGTCGATATCGTCTCCATCAATTGCCCCTCGACGCCCGCCACATACCACCTGGTGTCGGCGCGCAGGCTGGCGCTGATGCAGCCCACCAGCTACCTCGTCAACACCGCCCGCGGCGGCGTTGTCGATGAAACGACCCTGATCAAGTGCATACGCGAGGGCAAGATTGCCGGCGCCGGGCTGGACGTTTTCGAGAACGAACCACTGGTCAATCCCAAGCTTCTCAAACTCGCGCATGAAAACAAGGTCGTGCTGTTGCCCCATATGAGCTCGGCGACCATCGAAAGCCGCATCGACATGGGCGAGAAGGTCATCATCAACATCAAGACCTACATCGACGGCCACCGCCCGCCCGACCGGGTGCTGCCGGGCCGGGACTGATATCGGCAAACGAGACTTAATTTTTGCGACGATACTTGATCACATCGAACCGGGCCGCAAGCGCGTCATACATCATCAACCGGCCCAAAAGCGGTTCGCCGGCGCCGGTGATGAGTTTGATCGCCTCCATTGCCATCAACGTACCGATGACGCCGGTCAGCGCGCCGACCACGCCGGTTTCGGCACAGACCGGCAACATGCCGTCGGGCGGCACTTCCGGAAACAGATCGCGGTAGCGCGGCCAGAACTTGCCGTCGGCTCCTGCCTCATAAGGCTTCAGCACCGTCAGCGAGCCATCGAAGCGGCCGACCGCGCCGGTGACCAACGGAATCCTTGCCGCCTCGGCAGCATCGGCGGCGGCATAACGCGTGGCGAAATTGTCCGAGCCATCTATCAGCAAATCATAGCCGGACAGTAGCCCGGGCGCACTTTCGGGCGTGAAGCGGGTGTCATGACCATTGACCGTCACGTGCGGGTTTAGCGCCGCAACCCGGGCGGCGGCACTTTCAATCTTCTTCAGCCCGACTGTGTCTGTGGCATGGATCATCTGCCGCTGCAGATTGGAAACCGAAACGACGTCGTCATCGATCAGACCGAGCGTGCCCACCCCAGCTCCGGCGAGATACTCGATGACCGGCGATCCGAGCCCGCCCGCGCCGATCACAAGTATACGCGCCGCCTTCAGCCGCTGCTGGCCGGGTCCGCCGATTTCCGGCAACAGGATGTGGCGCATGTAGCGCGAAATTTCCGGCTGGGAGAGGGTTACGTCATCGGTCATATCAAGGATGTAGCAACACCGGGCACAGGATTGAAGGGGGGGGAAGGTTTTCAGTGCGAGGAAGGCGTGGCCCGAATTGCCGCCGCCGCATCCTGCAACCCACCCCATGTCTCTTTGCCCGGGGCAAAGCGGGCACGCATATAGCTCGCGAGATCGGCAAGCTGACGGTCGCTGAAACTTTGCGCGAATGCCGGCATCGCCATGATCTCCCGCTCTTCAGCCATTGCCTTTGCAGCTAATTGCGCCGGCGCATCCATGCCGGTCAGGATGACTTGCAACAAATTGTCCGGCCGGTCGCTGTGAAGATTGCTGTTGAGCGCCAGATTTGGAAGCAACGTGCCCTCGCCATGGCAAGAAGAGCAAGCGCCTTCGAACAGTCGGGCTCCCTCTGGCGAGATTTTTGCTGCATTCGGGATTGCAGCATTGGCGGCGTCCAGCGCAGCGTTTTTCTGTTGCTCCACCGCCTTTTCACTCCCCTTGCCATTCGACAGGTAGATCGCCATCGCCCTGACATCCTCGTCGGGAAGCGCGGCCATCGATTGCACCACGGCGGCCATCGGCCCACCCGCGCTGCCATGATCAGCCGAATGACCATGACGCAGATAGTCGTAGAGCGCGGCCTCGGTCCAACTGACGGGCGCCTTGCCTTGTCCCAGGATCGCGGGCGCCTCCCAGCCCTCGGCAAATCCACCGGCAAGATGCGCCTTGCCGGTGAGTTCCGCACCCAGAGCATTGCGTTCGGTGTGACAGGCCGAACAATGGCCGAGGCTTTCGACAAGATAGGCACCCCGATTCCAGGCCGTGCTTCTGGTCGCGTCCACCGGCACCGGCGTGGTGCGCAGGAACATGGTGTTCCATCCGGCCATCAATGCTCTGTTGTTGAACGGAAACGAAAGCGCCGTCTCTTGCGGCCGGTTGTCCGCCGATGTGCCGTTCATCAGGAAGGCATAGAGCGCCTGAAGATCCGCGTCCTCGGCATGGGTAAACGACGTGTAGGGGTGCACCGGATAGAGGTGTTGGCCATCGCGCGAGATACCCTGCCGCATGGCCCGCTCGAAGGCCGGATAGGACCAGGCACCGATGCCATTTTGCGGGTCCGGACTGATATTGCTGGCATAGACCGTGCCGAATGGCGTCTCGAAACCACGCCCACCGGCAAAGGCCGTGCCATCACTGCCGACATGGCAGAGATTGCAGGCACCAGCCGCAGCCGCCAACCGCCCCCGCTCGATGGTGGCGGCGCTGAAGACGGCCGGGTCAGGCCGGGGAATGGGTGGATAGGCACCCCGCCATGGCGAAAGAACCGCCAGCCCGCCGGCGGCAATACCCGCAACACCAGCGACGCCAACGCCGAGCTGCCACCAGCGCCGCGATTTGCGCGCACGGGTCGGCGGCGGCAGAGCGCGCTGATAGCTGCGTCCCTCTAGTGCGGCGAGAACCCTGTCCGGCGTCAGCGGCAACTCGCGAAAGCGGATGCCGGTCGCATCGTAGACCGCATTGGCGATGGCAGCGGCACTGGGTATGGAGGCAGATTCGCCCACACCGCGCGGCTCCTCGTCCGGGCGCGGCAGCATCAGCACATCGATCTCCGGCACGTCCTCGAAGCTGAGAATGGGATAGCCACCCCATTCGGCGCTTTCCACCGCAGTGTCGGAGAAATCGATTTTTTCCTTCAGCACCCGGCTGATCGACTGGATGACGTTACCATGGATCTGGTGGCGCACCCCATCAGGATTGATCATCAACCCGGCGTCCTGCCCGACTGTGATGCGCGTCACGGCGATCTCGCCCGTCTTCCGGTTGACCGCGACATCGGCGACCCAGGCGGACCAAGCGGCAGGTGTCCCCGGGAATTTTCCGTGCACATAGAGCGCATAGGCAAAACCGCGTCCGTAGAGCAGATCGCCCTCGCGGCCAGCCGTGCCCCATTTCGTACGCGGCGTCCACTTTGCCTTCTCGGCAACGGCACGAACCAGATCGATGGCCCTGGCATCGGTGAGATAGCGCAGGCGATACTCGACCGGGTCGACGCCTGCCGCGAAGGCCAGTTCGTCGATGAAGCTCTCATGCGCAAACGAGTTCGGCATGGCCGAAACGCCGCGAAACCACGAGGCGCGAGCGAGCGGTGGCATGTCGTGGACAGTGACGCGCATATTGCCGAAGGCATAGGGCGGGATCGCGGTGCGGTCGCCCATCTCGACCGTCAGTGGTGGGCCGTCCACTTTGCCTGTAAGGATCAGCGCCAGCGTCGGTGCGAGATTGGAGGGATATCGGGTCTCGAAATCGTATCCGGCTGGACCGCCTTCGAGATCGAGCCCGCCGCGCACATCTATGACCTGTGCGGCACCTTTCGGCTCCCAGCCATGTTCCTGCTCGCGGGTCAATTGCACACGCACCGGCTTGCCGACGGCACGCGAAAGAAGAGCCGCGTCTGCGGTCACATCGTCGGCGCAGTTGCGGCCATAGCAGCCCGCCGCTTCCAGCCGTTCGACTTCGATCCGCTCCTCGGGCATATCGAGCAGGAGCGCGAGATCCCTGCGCATCGGGTAGGGATTCTGAGTGCCGGACCAGACGACGAGGCGCTCGGAACTCCAGTCAGCCACCGCACAGGAGGGACCGATGGAGCCGTGCATCTGATAGGGCCAGACGTAGGTCCGCTTCATCTCGGGCGAAGCGCCCTCCAATGCGGCCTCGACGTCGCCCTGATCTGCGAGCACACGCGGTGTCGACGGGTTGCCGCGTAGCGCCTCTTCCGGTCGGTTGAGATCGGGGCGCGCGGGCTGATCACGCCACAAGACCTTGAGGCGTTTAGATGCTTCGATGGCCTGTTCTTCGCGAAGGGCGATGACCCCGACGAAATCTCCCTCCACCACCACACCGACCAGCCCCGGCAGATCGGCAACCGAGCTTTCATCTACCGAGATCAGGCTCCGGCCGACCATTTCACCATGATCGTAGCCGACATAGGGCGGGCGTACGACACGCCCATGCAGCATGCCCTCGATGCGCACATCATGCACAAAGGTCCACTGGCCCGTGATTTTGGCAGACATGTCATTGCGCGGCTGGGACGAGCCAACAATGCGATAATCGCGGACACGCTTCAGCGTGATTTCGAGATCGATCTCGATGCGTTCGTGCTTGCCGCGAACGAGCTCACCGTAGCTGATGGCTCTGATGTCTTGATGGTGCACAATGCCATCCTCGACCGTCAAACCCGCGACTGGCACGTCAAGAACTTCGGCAGCGCGGGCGAGAAGAAGGTGGCGCGCGGTCGCGGCCGCCAGCCTGAGCGGCCGGGCTGTGATCTGGATCGTTTCGCTGGCGATCGTCGGCCCCTGATCCGGTGTGACGCTGGTGGCCCCCAGCACCATCGTTACCGCATCGAAGGCGACATCAAGCTCTTCGGCGGCGATCTGCGCAAGCGCCGTACGGATACCGGTGCCGAGATCGACCTTACCGCAAAAGGCGGTAACTTTGCCCTGGCTGTCGATCGCGAGATGAATTTCGGGATCGTTGTCCGTGCCATGGCGGATGACCAGCAACATGTCGGGCGCTTCCAGCCAGGCACTGCGCGGGAGATCCTGGAGTCCATTCATGCCGGCACCCCGATGCACTCGGCATGCATCAGTTCGACCGCCCGCCGCGCCGCCGCGAGTATCTCGACATGCGTGCCGCAACGACAGAGATGCCGGCTGAGCGCCTTGCGTATGTCGGCCTCGGTTGGATTGGCATTGCGCTCGAGGAGCGCCACCAGCGCAACGATCATGCCGTTGATGCAATAGCCACATTGGGCCGCCTGCATTTCGATGAAGGCCTGCTGCACAGGATGCAGTTTACCCGCGGCACCGAGCCCTTCCAGGGTCGTGATAGCCTTGTTCTCGACAGCGCCGATCTTGACGGTGCAGGAACGCACCGCCCTGCCCTCGACAAGCACAGCGCAGGCCCCGCATTCGCCAAGACCGCATCCGAATTTCGGGCCGTTCAAACCGAGATCGTTGCGCAGGATGTAGAGAAGCGGCGTATCCTCGGCAACAACGAACGCGTGGCTGCAGCCATTGACGTCGAGCGAGATCGAACGCGGCCTCATCGTCCAGCCCGCCAGTCGGGGGAGGCTGGCCGGCACCCAGTATCCGGCAAGGCATGCGCCGGGGATGAATATCCCGACCCTGCTGACATCACATTCCCCTCATCGCGCTTTTTCCAAGCTTTATTTGACGGTCATCTTAGCCAAGATACATTGGCATGCAAACGAATATTGGGAGGGGAAGCCATCTTCTGCGAACCGCCGGAACCTGCTGCCTCAGCTGATCTTGCGCAGCAACTCTACCAACATCATCCGTTCGGCGGAACTCAGCGGCGACAACGTCTCTTCAGTGACGGCACGCGCGATGTCGACATTGCGTTCGATGGCCGCCTGCCCCTCGTCGGTAACGGACAGCACCAGCCGCCGCCCGTCCTTGGGATCCGGCGCAGTCTGCAAATACCGCCGTGCCACCAGCCTGTCGACCACGCCCTTGATCGTGGCGACGTCCATCGCCGTCTCTCGCCCCAACTGGTTTTGCGAGCAGGGCTGGATTTCGTTCAGCTTGGTCAATGCGGCCCATTGCGTCGTGGTCAACCTGTCGCCCATCATGCCGGTGAAGATCGAAACGTGTCGCTGGTTGGCTTGCCTGAGATGGAAGCCCACCTGCTGATCGACGCGATAGGCGGGCTGCGCGCCCTCCTCGACTTCAACCACCTCTTCACTGTCCGAAATCGATGCCATGCTCTTCCCTGTCCGGCTTTGCCGCTTCGTCAGCAAAGCGTATAAACATGCAAGCGGATCGGCAACCCCGAATTCGCCGGCATGGTCATCCGCCGGTACAAACGGCATTTCCGCGACCGTTTCGCATGCATGCGCAAGCTGATCGCTTGACAGATGGCCGAGTTGGCTCAATAGTTGTTCGCATACAAACAAACAAAAACAGCAGGGAGTGCGGTGCATTCCGAAGCTGGAGACGCCGCAATCCTTGGCAGGAGGCTCCGCTTGGTAAAGCAGCATGTCGAAAGCGCGATAAACGGCAAAATCCGCTGCGATGCCTGTCCGGTGATGTGCTACATCGCCGAGGGCAAGGCCGGAGCGTGCGACCGCTACGCCAACGAGAATGGCGAACTCATCCGCGTCGACCCGCTGACCATCATCGAAAACACCGCATCGTCAGGCGGCAAGCTCGTGCCCTTCGTCCCGGAAGGCGGCGAAGACAATTGGGATGGCGATCTCGTCCATTCAAACAGCCAGTTCGTCACCGCTGTCGGCGCCGGCACCACCTATCCCGACTACAAGCCTGCCCCCTTCATCGTCTCGCAGAAGCAGAACGGCGTCGATATGGTGACCGTCGTCACCGAGGGCATCTTCAGCTATTGCGGCGCCAAGATAAAGATCGACACCGACCGGTTCCTTGGTCCCGAGACCTCGCTGGTCCGCGTCGAGGGCGAACCGGTCGGGCATGTGACGACAGGCGAATACGGTTCGCAGATGCTGTCGATCGGCGGGGTGCACCACTTGACCGGCGGTTCGAAGAAAGAGGGCCGCGTCACCTGCGACACGATTCTCAAGCTCTGTAACAGCGAAACCGCCGAGCTTGCGATCGACGGCGGGGCAACGATCTCGCTCAAGGCAGGCAGCGCGCCGATCATCAACGGCGTCGAGGAAAGCCGGATGCGGGTGGGCTGCGGCTCGGCGACGATCGGCATGTTCGCCAAGCAATGGCTCGGCCATGTCGACGAGGTGGTGGTGGTCGACGATCATATCACCGGCGTGCTGTCGGAACATCAGGCCGGCAAGCTGCTCGACATTGCCGGCACCGGCATCAAGATCAAGGGGCGGCGCTCGACGCCTGGCCGCTATTTCAGGGTTGCCGAACCCGGCATCGGCTGGGGCGGCACCAACATCTACGATCCGCTGACCATCCTTGGCGATTTCGACCCCAAAACGGCCTATCCCGGCTTGCGCATGCTGATGGTTTCCACCACAGGCGAGCAATATGGCTACTACATCCTGGACGAAAACCTGAAGCCTGAACTGCAAACCGCCCTGCCCGCGAAGCTGCAGGAATCCGTCGAGATCATCGCCGAAAACTGCGAGCCTGCGCTCGCTTCGGTGCTGTTCATCGGCGGGGCCGGCGGCAGTCTCAGGGCCGGGGTCACCACCAATCCGGTGCGACTGACGCGGTCTGTCAAGGACGCATTGACCTATGTGTCGTGCGGCGGCGCACCAGCCTATGTCTGGCCGGGCGGTGGAATCACGGTCATGGCCGACGTGACCCAAATGCCGTCAAACTCCTTCGGCTACGTCCCGACACCGGCAATCGTTGCGCCGATAGAATTCACCATGCGATTGGAGGATTATCGCGCGCTTGGTGGACATATGGAAGCGATCGTGCCAGTCGAACAGGCGATAGAACTGGCCGAGCGCAGGATCGCTCAGCCAAGCAATGTATGGCCGATGGCGGAAAAGAACTTCAAATGGGGCGCGTAACCGACGCGCAAGATGAGTGCGGCCAATGAACGGTCCTGTAGCAAATTATCTCGATGGCGATCAGAACGGCCGGCTGCATATGCAGCACGGGCCGATCGACCTGATCATCGGCGTCGATGGTGCAATCTCGCTCGAGCTAGAATCCTATCAACGGGCGCATGCCTACGCGATGGCCAACCGTCGCTTCAAGACCGTACTTGAGGAACTGGTGGCCGAGCTCCCGTTGTTGAAAAGTCGAGCGTGGCCGGATAGTCCGATGCCGAAGGGGACGACCGCCCGCAGGATGATGAGAGCGGTGCTGCCCTATGCGGACACGCATTTCATTACGCCGATGGCGGCAGTGGCCGGTGCGGTGGCGGACGAAGTGCTCGCGGCAATGCTGGCGGGCTTTACCGTCGAGAACCGCCCCAAGCGCATCTATGTCAACAATGGCGGCGACATCGCCATCCATCTCGATGCGCCGGCGGAATTCCATGTTGGCATGTCGCGCGAGGACCGGACCGGTCTCGGCAGCTTCACTCTGGACTGGCGGAGCCCGACGCGCGGCATCGCCACGTCGGGTCGCGGCGGCCGCAGCCTGTCCATGGGCATTGCCGATTCCGTTACCATCCTTGCCTGCAACGCGGCGGAAGCCGACGCGGCTGCAACCATCGTCGCCAACGAGGTCGATCTGCCCGACCATGCCGCCATTACGCGGATGCGCGCGTCCGACGTTGTCGATGACAGCGATCTGGGCGACCGGCTGGTGGTGCGCGGCTGCGGCATGCTGACGGCGCTGGAAGTCGATACAGCCCTCGAGCTCGGCGTCGAGGAAGCCGAGCGCCTGCGGCTTGGCGGGCTGATCCAGAAAGCTGCGATCTTCCTCAAGGACCAGGGCCGTATCGTCGCTGCCCCGATCGACAAGATTGACTTCCATTCCGACGACCATGACCATTTGCATCTGGAGATGAGACGACATGCCTGAGCCAAAAGTCCGCAAATTCCTGTCCGTGGTCGAAGAGGTGATGCATGAGGGCGGGCCGGTGGCCGAAACGCCGCTGAAGCGCGGCGCCATTCTCGCGGTGATCGAGAACCCGTATGCCGGCAAGTATCACGAGGACATCTCCGCCTTCATGAAGGATCTCGAGCCACTGGGGCTCGAGATGGCAAACCGGCTGATTGCCGCACTCGGAGGCGACAAGGACGACATCCAGGGCTACGGCAAGGGCGCCATCGTCGGCCAGGCGGGCGAACTCGAACACGGCGCGCTCTGGCACGCGCCGGGCGGCTATGCCATGCGTGCGGCGCTGGGCGATGCCAAGGCGATCGTGCCCTCGACCAAGAAGGTCGGCGGCCCCGGCACCCGCCTCGACGTCCCGGTAGCCCATGTCAACGCGTCCTATGTGCGCAGCCATTTCGACGCGATGGAAGTTGGCATACCGGATGCGCCGCGCGCCAACGAAATCGTGCTGAGCCTGGTGATGACCACCGGTGCCCGCATCCATGCACGCGTCGGCGGCCTCAAGGCCGATGATGTCAAGGGCGAGGATGGCCTGCGGTGAAATCCGAAATTCGCAAACTCGCCGTGTTTGTCGAGGAGGTCCACTCTGAGATGGACCGTCCGGTCACGCCGCCCACCCGCAAGGCTGCGGCGGTAGCCGTGATCCGCAACCCTTTCGCCGGCATCTATGTCGAGGACCTGTCCGAACTGATGGAGATCGGCGCCGAGCTGGGCGGACTGCTCGGCAAAAAATGCGTGGAAGCACTGGGCGTCTCGCCGAGCGAGGCCGAAAGCTACGGCAAGTCGGCCATGGTTGGAGAAGACGGCGAACTCGAACATGCCGCGGCGATCCTGCATCCGTCGATGGGCAAGCCGTTGCGCGAAGCGGTGGAGCATGGGGCAGCGCTGGTGCCCTCTTCCAAGAAGCGCGGCGGCCCCGGCCAGGTGCTGGACATTCCGCTGGGCCACAAGGATGCGGCCTATGTCCGCAGTCACTTCGACGGCATGGAAGTCTGGCTCAACGACAGCCCACGCGCAGGCGAGATCATGGTGGCGGTCGCCGTCACCACATCGGGCCGGCCACTGGCGCGTGTCGGCGGGCTGAAAGTAAGCGAAATCGAAGGCAAGGACGGGCTGCGCTGAGCGATGCTTGCAAGTTTGGACCAGATCGCCTATTTTTCAGGAGTGGAAGGCGGGCTTTCACCCGCCTTCCGTTTACTAGCTAGCGAATTGAAGCCGGACCACAAGCGTCCAACTTGTCCGGCTTCTCTTCACTTCCAGCGTGATGCGTATTGGCTTTAGCCACATAGCAGCACCTCCTAGTTCGACAGCGAGGCTGACGCCACAGCCAAGGGGGCCCATCTCCCTTGGTCGCGCCGGCTGAACTCGACGCTGCTGCTTTCACTGGCAAACACGTACAATTTGCATCTTTTACGGGAGGTCGCAAGATTGACTTCGCGCCGCCGCCATCAGCCGCTTGACAGCACATGCCTTCCCCGGCAAATTTCGTTTGCATACGAATAAATTGGGGGATGCCGAGGTGGCCGACCGAAATGAAAAACCTATCCATCCCCAAAGCCAGGTCGCCGGCATCGATGTCGGCGGCACATTTACCGATCTGGTGCTGTTCGATGCCGCCAATGGCACGGTGCGGCTGGCCAAGACCCCGACAACGCTTCCCAACCAGTCCTTCGGCGTGCTCAACGCGCTCGATGCGGCCGAGGCCGACATATCCGCGCTTGACCTGATCGTGCATGGCACGACCACCACCACCAATGCCGTGCTGGAGCGCAATCTCTGCAAGACCGGCCTGATCACGACGATGGGGTTTCGCGACGTGCTGGAACTCGGCCGCCGCACCCGGCCACAGCCCTATGGCATGAAGGGCGAGTTCAGGCCGATCATTGCCCGCGACCTCAGGCTCGAAATCCCCGAGCGCATGGACGCTTCCGGCAACGTGCTGACGGCGCTCGATGAAGAGGCGCTGCGGGCGGCGTTGAAGGTCCTGATCGACAAGGATTGCGAAGCGCTGGTGATCCATTTCCTGCACGCCTATGCCAACCCGGCGCATGAACTGCGCGCCCGCGAGATCGCCGCAAATATCTGGCCGAACGGCAATATCACCATGGGCCACGCGCTGCTGTCGGAAAGCCGCGAATTCGAGCGTGGCGTCACCGCTGCGGTCAACGCCTCGGTGCAGCCGCTGTTGCGCCGCTATGTCGAGCGGCTGGCCGACCAGCTCGCCGCGCGCGGCTACAAGCACGACGTGCTTGTCATGAACGGCAATGGCGGCATGGTGTCGGCCCGGCATGTGGCTGACGAAGCGGCGAAAACCGTGATGTCCGGTCCAGCGTCGGGCGTGATGGCGGCGGCCTATACCGGCCGGCGCGCAGGCATCCCCAACCTGATCACCTACGACATGGGCGGCACCTCGACCGATGTGGCGCTGATCCGCAATGCAGAGCCCGCCGTCTCCAACGAGATCGAAATCGAATATGCCATGCCGATCCATGTGCCGATGGTGGATGTGCGCACCGTCGGCGCGGGCGGCGGGTCGATCGCCAAGGTGACGGCGGCGGGCCTCCTGCAGGTCGGCCCGGAAAGCGCCGGCGCATCGCCCGGCCCGATCTGCTACGGCCGTGGCGGCACCAGGCCGACGATATCGGACGCCAATCTCATCCTCGGGCGGCTCGATCCCGGCCGGCTGAATTCGGTGCCGGGCGGCATGTCGCTCGACGACATCAAGGCGATCTTCCAGAAGGAACTCGGCGACAGGCTGGGGCTCGATGCAACCGGCGCCGCCGACGCCGTGATCCGCATCGCCAATGCCCGCATGTCGGACGCGGTGCGGATGGTGTCGGTCAGCCTCGGCGAGGATCCGCGCGATTTTGCGCTGTTTGCGTTCGGCGGCGCCGGTCCGTTGCATGCAACCGCCATCGCGCGCGAACTCGGCATTCCCAAAGTGCTGGCGCCATCGCGACCGGGGATCACCAATGCGCTCGGCTGCGTGGTCGCCGACCTCCGGCACGATTTCGTCAACACCGTCAACCAGCCGCTGGCTGTTGTCGATATCGATGCGGTGCATGCGCTGTTTACCCACCAATCGGCGGAAGGCCGCCGGCTGATTGGCAAGGAAGCTGTTGCGATCAAGGAAATCCGCGAGATCTGCTCCGTCGACATGCAGTTCATCGGCCAGACTCACCTGTTGCGCGTGCCGCTGCCCGGCCCGAAGCCCACGATCGAGGACCTGCAGCAGCGCTTCGAGGAAGCCTATTTCAACCGCTTCCATGTCGAACTGAAGGAAATCCGCGCCAACCTCGTCAACGTCAACACGTCGGTGATCGGGCGGCGCGCCGAGATCGATCTTTCGCTGCTGATCGACCCGAAGGGGCGTAAGCAAGCACTTACGGATGCGAGGACCGGCAGCCGCCGGGTCTGGTTCTCCGGCTGGCACGAAACGCCGGTCTATTGGCGCGATCATCTGCCTGGTGATGCCGTCATCGCGGGGCCGGCGATCATCGAGCAGATGGACACGACCATCCTCATCGAACCCGGCGACATCGCCAGGCAGGACCATGACGGCAACATCATCATCACGCTGGGTGGGAGTTCCTGAAATGTCAGGGCGCAATCCGGGCAGATGGCGAACGACAGACTCCCTCTTCTCCCCAGCGGGGAGAAGGTGGCCCGAAGGGCCGGATGAGGGGGAGCGCGAAGCGCCAAAACAGTCAAGGCGGAGCCAGAAAGCCCCCTCATCGCCTCGCATTCGCTCGGCACTTCTCCCCGAGTGGAGAAGAGGGAGAAAAACGTTCTCACCGCATTTTCTCATATGCGACAACCCTCCCACTGAGGGCAGATCAGGAGGCACTGCATGACCCTCGACCCGATCACGCTTTCGGTCATCCAGTCCGGCCTGCAGCAGGTCTGCGACGAGATGGACCTGTCGTTCTCGCGCGCCGCCTTCTCGCCCGTCATCGCCGAGGCCAACGACCGTTCGGACGGCATCTATTCCGCCGTCGACGGGGCGCTGATCGCGCAAGGCTCGACCGGCCTGCCGGTCTTCGTCGGCACGATGCAATATTCCACCCGGGTGCTGATCGAGATGATCGCCGCCGGCAAGGCAGCCGCCCCCAAGCCGGGCGACATCTACATCGTCAACGATCCCTATCTCGGCGGCACGCATCTGATGGATGTGCGCTTTGCCATGCCCGTCTATCGCAACGGCGAGATCTTCTGCTGGTTGTCCAACACCGGCCACTGGCCTGATACCGGCGGGGCGGTGCCGGGCGGCTTTTCGGCGTCGGCGACCTCCGTCGAGCAGGAAGGGCTGCGCCTGCCTCCCGTGCGGCTGTTCAAGCAAGGCGTGCTCGACGACGAAATCTACGCCATCATCTGCTCCAATATCCGCGTGGCCGACCAGCGCATCGGCGACGTCAAGGCGCAGGCTGCGGCACTGCTGGTGGGTGAAAAGCGGCTGACGCGAATTCTCGACCGTTACGGCGACACCACCGTCAAGGAAGCGATCGAGGAACTGCGCAAGCGGGCGAGCGCGCAGATGCGCGCCAACTGCAAGCTCATCCCCGATGGCACCTACAGGTCCATTGCCTATGTCGACAGCGACGGGGTGGTCAACGAGCCGCTGGAAATCCGGCTGGCGATCCATGCCAAGGACGGCCTGCTCGATTTCGATTTCACCGGGTCGTCGAAACCCTGCATCGGGCCGATGAATTCGGTGCTGGCGACGACCTTGTCTTCCGTCTATCTCGCCATGCGCCACATCTTCCCCGACGTGCCGATCAGCGCCGGGGCCTTCGAACCGCTCAGGGTCAAGCGCCCGGAAGGCACGTTTCTCGATGCGCAATATCCGCGCCCGGTGTCGGGCTGCGCCGCCGAGGTCAGCCAGCGGATCGCCGAAGCGGTGTTTTCCGCGCTGGTCGAAGCCCTGCCCGACCGCGTCACGGCGGCTCCGGCGGGAAGCTCCGGCAATTTCGCGCTCGGCGGCCATGACCCGGAGCGCAACCGCGGCTTCGTCATGTACCAGATTTCCGGCGGCGGTTATGGCGGCAATGCCGACCATGACGGGCTGGCCAACGGCTGCTCGACCATCGGCATTTCCAAGGCCCCGCCGGTGGAAATCATGGAGCAGCAATTTCCCGTGCTCTATCATCGCTATGCGCTGCGCGAAGGTTCCGGTGGCGCCGGCCGCCATCGCGGCGGTTTTGGGCTGGATTACGAGGTCGAGCTTCGTCGCGGCGAGGCGACCGCGAGTTTCGTCATGGACCACGGCCGCTTCGGCCCGCCCGGCGCGCTCGGCGGCAAGGACGGCCAGCCGAACTCGGTGCGGATTTTCAAGGACGGCGAGACGATCGTGCCGGAACACCTCTCCAAGGCACAGGACATTCCGCTGAGACCCGGCGACCGGGTACGCGTCGGCACCCCCGGCGGCGGCGGCTATGGCGATCCGATGACGCGTGATCCCACGGCCGTAGCCGAGGATGTCCGGCTGGAACGCTATTCGGCTGAGGAGGCAAAGGCGCTGTTCGGGGTGGTGATCGGGGTCGATGGGACGGTGGATGAGACGGGGACGGAGGGGTTGCGGGGAAGGTAGCCCGATCAAGGATAATCGCAGCCGGAACAGCCCCTCCCCGCAAGGTCGGGGCGATCACCTATGAACCTGAGCGGTGGCAGCAAGCTCCCTCTTCTCCCCAGCGGGGAGAAGTGCCAAGCGGACGCGAGGTGATGAGGGGGATCCGATGGCGGAACGGAGGCCATCGTAAGGGAGGTGGAGAGCGCGGGGAGGCGGGGGAGGAAGATTCCGGTATTGGGTGGAAAGCAGACTCTCGGCAGCAGCGCCGACAGCGTGCCCAGACGGACTATGCGGGAGGCAAATCGAGGCCGTTCGGTAGTGAGATCCAGATGACAGTTTGCGCCTCTGCGGAATGGCGTGACAGATGGCCCTTGCCGTGTGTGTCCTCCACTAACACGAAGCTACCCGCCTGAACGTGGCGCACCTCTCCGTCACTCGTCTCGTATTCAACCGAACCATCCAGCCTGACCGTAAGCACCGGCTCCGGGACCGTATGCCAAGCAACCTCGCGCATGCCCGCCGGGATGCGGGAGAGGCGGACGCGGGACGCCTGATAACTGGCCGAAACCTCGAACGGCACGGCATCGGGGTGCACCGACCTCTTCGTCGTCGGCAACTCGACTTCGTCGAAATGCGACTCGCCATCCGGGGTGGCATAGATGCGCAGGCACTTCATTTCGGCTGACTCCTTCTGGTTCGCCATACTGAAACAAAACCATGCCTACCATGAAGGAAGCGGGTAACACCACGGGTCTGTTGCGAGAGTCCGGTGTGGGCGGATGCACGGCATGTCCAGCTAGTTTCTCAACGATTTCGGCCGGTAGAAGCCATTGAACTTGGAGTGGATTCAAATTCCGGGACATCGTTCGCCCTTCGCCCAGCGGGCCCAATGACGATCCTTATGGAATCTTTATATCGCAGCACCCGATGACACATAGAATTCTTATGCGATCTCGGATAGCGCACAGGTATATGCTTTGAAATGCGTCGTGCAAAACCGTGCGAAGCCTTCAGGGGAGAGCCTTTGACCGATAAAGCTTCCAGCGTTTACGGTGCTCGCCATATGTCGACGAAGGAACTGCTAACTCTTTCGCTTGGCTCAATCGGCGTGGTGTATGGCGACATCGGCACAAGTCCGCTCTACGCCTTTCGAGAAGCCTTGCGCCCCGTGGCATCTGACGGCATCGCTGATTTCGAGGTAATCGGCCTGGTGTCACTGATGCTTTGGACGCTGACTGTCATCGTCACCATCAAGTATGTGTCTTTCTTGTTGAGGGCGGATAACAATGGCGAAGGCGGGACTCTCGCGCTGCTTGCGCTGCTATCCAAGCAAGTCGGCGAAAAACGCCGAGACTTCCTGCTGGCCCTGGGCCTGGTCGGGGCAGCCTTGTTCCTTGGCGATGCGATGATCACCCCAGCCCTGTCGATCCTCTCCGCTGTCGAAGGCTTGAAACTGGTCGCGCCTGACCTTTCGCAATTCGTCATCCCAATTTCGGTCGCAATCCTTGTTGCGCTGTTTGTCGTGCAAGCGAGGGGCACGGGGGCAGTGGCAAAAGCCTTCGGGCCGATCACACTTGTCTGGTTTATCGTCATGGCGCTGGGCGGCGTCATCCATATCTCAGACGACCTCAGCATTTTTGCCGCCATCAATCCGTGGCATGCCGTCTGGTTTGTGTTCCACGGCGGATGGGCGGGATTTGTGGTGCTTGGCGCGGTTTTCCTGACGGTGACCGGTGCGGAGGCCTTGTATGCCGATCTCGGACATTTCGGGCGTCGTTCAATTCAATGGGCGTGGTTCGTGGTCGTGTTTCCCGCTCTGACGCTGAACTACCTTGGGCAAGGGGCATTCATTCTCAAGAACCCGGCAGCGGCAAGTGACCCGTTCTTCCTGATGTTTCCCAAGCTGGCGGTTCTGCCAGTCGTGATACTGGCGACAGCAGCCACGATCATCGCCAGTCAAGCGGTTATCACAGGGGCGTTTTCAATGACCCAGCAGGCCATGCACCTGGGCTTCCTGCCTCGAATGCAGGTGGACATCACATCGGCCGCGAATACCGGTCAGATTTACCTGCCGGGAATCAACAAAGTTCTGCTCTTCGGCGTCATGCTTCTGGTCCTGATATTTCAGACGTCCGAATCCCTTGCGACTGCCTACGGAATTTCGGTGACGGGGGCTATGGTGGTCACCACCATCATGTTCTTCGATTTCCTCCGCTTTCACAAAAGGTGGTCTACGACTGCGAGCCTGCTTGTCGTCCTCCCGCTCGTCGCGTTGGAGCTGGTTTTTCTTTCGTCCAATCTTCTCAAGATTCATGACGGTGGTTATGTCCCGATCCTGATAGCCGGATTGACCGTAGTCGTCATGTGGACATGGCGTCGGGGAGCTGCAATCCTCGTCGCGAAAGCAAAACGCGACCACATTCCCCTGCAAGGCTTTATCGCGTCGATATCGCGCAAGGGTGCCCATGCGGTGAACCGCGTCCCCGGCACAGCGGTTTTTCTGACCTCGCGACCCGATGCCACTCCGCCGGCACTTCTTCACAATCTCAAGCACAACCACGCCCTGCATGAAGCAAACGTGATACTGACGGTGCGCACCGAGGATGTTCCGACAGTGCCGCCTGATGAACGCGGGCACTTCGAAGCTCTTTCCGACGGTTTTTCGATCGTAACGCTACGATTCGGCTTCATGGAAGAGCCGAATATCAATCAGGCATTGGGAGGACTGCGGAAAGAAGGTTTCAAGTTCGATATCATGACGACGTCTTTTTACCTCGGCCGCAGGAAAATCATCTCCGATCCGAATTCCGGCATGCCCGGATGGCAGGACCGACTGTTCATCACAATGGCCTCCGCCGCTGCTGATCCGTCCGACTATTTCGAACTGCCCGCAAACCGTGTAGTCGAGATGGGTGCGCAAGTTTCTGTTTGAGCGCCCCGCTTCCTTCACTTGCGGCCGAGCGTCGACAACGGGGAACGCCAAGACGCAAGCCAACGGGATTGCTGTGACACGCACAGGAATGAGGGTGGTTCGGAGATTCCCAAGGTAAGCCGATCCATCCACATACAGAAAAGCCGGACCGACATTCGTCGACCCGGCTCCATAATTTACCCGGCTAATTCTCTCAGAAGAACGCCTGAATACCCGTCTGCGCCCGACCCAGGATCAGCGCGTGGACGTCGTGGGTGCCCTCGTAGGTGTTGACCGTTTCGAGGTTCTGCGCGTGGCGCATGACGTGGTATTCGACCTGGATGCCGTTGCCGCCGTGCATGTCGCGGGCCTGGCGGGCGATGTCGAGCGCCTTGCCGCAATTGTTGCGCTTCATGATCGAGATCATTTCCGGCGCGAACTTGTGCTCGTCCATCAGGCGGCCGACGCGAAGCGAGCCCTGCAGGCCAAGCGTGATTTCCGTCTGCATGTCGGCGAGCTTCTTCTGGAACAGCTGGGTGCCGGCGAGCGGCTTGCCGAACTGGATGCGGTCGAGGCCGTACTGGCGGGCACGGAACCAGCAATCCTCGGCCGCGCCGAGCACGCCCCAGGAAATGCCGTAGCGGGCGCGGTTGAGGCAGCCGAACGGGCCGGCAAGACCGGAGACACCCGGCAGCAGCGCATCTTCGCCGACTTCGACACCGTCCATGACGATTTCGCCGGTGATCGAGGCGCGCAGCGACAGCTTGCCGCCGATCTTCGGTGCCGAAAGACCCTTCATGCCCTTTTCGAGGATGAAGCCGCGGATCTTGCCGTCATGCGCTTCGGACTTTGCCCAGACGATGAACACGTCGGCGATCGGGGCATTGGAGATCCACATCTTGGAGCCGCGCAGGCGATAACCGCCCTCAATTTTTTCCGCGCGGGTCTTCATGCCACCCGGATCGGAACCGGCATCCGGCTCGGTCAGGCCGAAGCAGCCGATCAGCTCGCCGGAAACGAGGCCGGGAAGATACTTGTCCTTCTGCTCTTCCGAGCCATAGGCATAGATCGGGTACATGACAAGCGAGGACTGCACGCTCATCATCGAACGGTAGCCGCTATCGATGCGCTCGACTTCGCGGGCGACGAGGCCGTAGGCGACGTAATTGGCATTGGCCGCGCCGTACTTTTCCGGCAGCGTCACGCCGAGCAGGCCGGCCTTGCCCATGGCACGGAAGAGTTCCGGATCGGTGTGCTCGTTGAGATAGGCTTCGTTGACGCGCGGCAGCAGCTCGGCTTCGGCGAAGGCTGCGGCGGAATCGCGGATCATCCGCTCTTCTTCGGAAAGCTGGTCATCCAGCAGGAAGGGGTCGTTCCAGGTAAAGGGGGCTGGCTTGCTCACAGGGCGGCTCCTCTAGAAAAAAATCTGCTGAACTTATGGACCCGTCCCGCTGTCGAGACAAACCATATTTACTCATAGAGATATGAGTTATAGTAATAGCGCATGACATCCATGCAACGCCGACTGCTTCCCTCCACCAGCGCCCTGACCGCCTTCGACGCGGTGGCGCGAACCGGCAGCTTTTCGGCTGCAGCGCAAGAACTGTCGCTGACGCAGGGCGCGATCAGCCGCCAGATCGCGCTGCTCGAAGAGCAGCTCGGCGCAAAACTGTTCGACCGCAACAGCCGCGGCGTGACGCTGACCGATACCGGGCGGGTCTATGCGGCGGGCATTGCGGAGGTGATCCACAAGATCCGGACGCTGTCCTTCGAAGCCATGGCGGCGGGCCGCGAAAACGCGCTCAGCCTCGCCATCCCGCCGACCTTCGGCACCCGTTGGCTGATGCCGCGCATCCCGGGCTTCGTCAAGGCCAACCCGAACATCATCATCAATTTTGCCACCCGCATCGGCCGGGTCGATTTCGAGGCCGAGGGGCTGGACGCGGCAATCCATATCGGACGTCCCGACTGGCCGGATGCCGATTGCAAGCTGATGATGCATGAAATGGTCGCACCGGTGTGCAGCCCGGATTTCCTCAAAACCCACCCGGTCGCCCGGCCCGAGCGGCTGCTGTCGCTGCCGCTGATCGAGATGGCCTCGCGGCCGGGCGCCTGGGAACATTGGTTCGCCAGTCTTTCCATCGAGGCCAGGCTTTCGGGGGGCATGCGCTTCGAGCAATTCTCGAATGTCGCCCAGGCCTGCATCGCAGGGTTGGGTGTGGCGCTCATGCCATTATTTCTGATCACATCGGAGCTGCAGATCGGCCGGCTGGTGCTTGCCTATGACCACCCGGTGCAGAGCCTCAGCGCCTATTATCTGGTGCGGCCGCAACGCAAGGTCAGCTACCCCCCGGTCGTAGCCTTCTCCGAATGGCTGATGGCCGAGGTCGCCACCTTCGAGAGCGAAGCCGCAGGCGACAGCGTCATCGCCTGGTAGGCGGTTCAGCTCCCGGCATCGATCGCGCATCGATATTCGATGATGGCGCGTGGGATTTCCGCCGCATAGTCCGCCGCCGACAGTGTCGCGCGCTTCGCGTCGAGGTGGTCGATCAGCGATGTCGCGACGATGACGCCATCGGCAACTGCGGCGACACCCGCGGCCATTTCCGGTGTCTTGACCCCGAAACCCACCATGACAGGCAGCTTCGAGACGGCCCGGCAGCGCTCCACCGCCTCACCGATCGCTTCGAGCGAGGCAGACGGACCGCCGGTGGGGCCAACCACCGGGATGCAATAGAGAAACCCGCCGATGCCGGGTTTTTCGACGGCGAAATCTTCGGGAGCCAGCGTCGGTGCGGCAAGCGGGACCATCACCAAGCCATGCCTTGCAAGCGCATCCAGCAGGCTGTCCGCCTCGCGGATGGGGAAATCTGCGGCAATGATGCCGTCCACGCCGGCCTTGGCGGCACGTTCGGCAAAGGCCTCGTAGCCCATCGCCAGCAACGGATTGCTGTATCCCATCAGGATCACAGGCGTGACATCGTCGTGTTCGCGGAACGCCGCGACAAGCTCCAGCGTTCGCGAAAGATTGCCGCCGGCGGCCAGTCCGCGCCGGTTGGCCTTCTGGATCGTCGCGCCGTCAAGGATCGGATCAGAATAGGGATGGCCGAGTTCGATCAGGTCGATACCTGCAGCGGCAAAGGCGTTGAGCCGTTCCAGGCTTTCGGCGAAAGACGGATCGGAGGCGACGGTGTAGGTGACGAACGCCTTTCGACCCTCGCCCTTGAGCCGCGCGAACATCGCATCGATGCGCGGCACCTGCATTTTTCTTGCCATGATCAATCCTCCGGCCAGACGATATCGAGGTCCTTGTCGCCCGAGGACGGGACCATGACGACCACCACGTCAGCGGGGCTGAGATCGCCGGCGATCGTTTCGGCGGCCGCAACCGCATGGCCCGCTTCGAGCGACACGAGGATGCCTTCACGGACAGCAAGTCGCCGGACTGCGTCACGCGCGGCCGCATCGGTGATGGACACCGTTTCGGCGCGGCCGGAGGCCACTAGGTTGGCGATCTCAGGCGCGGAACCGGGATAGGCAAGGCCCGGCGCAATCGAATCCGTCGGCAGGATCTGGCCGTCCACGTCGCAAAGCACCAGCGTCTCGGCTCCATGAAAGATGCCACGGCGCCCGTTGGCGAGCCGCGCGGAATGGGCGGCGCCCTTCTGACCTGAACCGCCGGCCTCGACCGCCACCAGCCGGATCTGCGGATCGTTGACGAAGGCCGAGAAGATGCCGATGGTCGATGAGCCGCCCCCCACTGCAGAGACGACGGCCGCCGGCAGCATGCCGGCCTCGATCATCTGAAGGCGGGTTTCGCGGCCGATCACGGCCTGGAATGCCCCAACCATCTGCGGATAGGGGTGCGCGCCAATTGGAGCACCGGCCACATAGGCCGTGGTGGCGCTGAACCCCATCCAGTGGCGGATGGCTGCGGAGGTTGCGGCATGCAGGGTGCGGTCGGCATCCTCGACCACTCTCAGATCGGCACCGAAGGCGCGCATCTTCTTGACCGCTGCCGATTGCTGGGCAGCGTCCCTGGCGCCCATGTAGATCGTGCAGGGCATGGAAAAGCGCGCGGCGACCGCTGCGGTGGCGATGCCGTTCTGGCCCGATCCGGTGTCGGTGACGACGCTGGATAGCCCCATGCGACGCGCGAGCAGGCACTGGCCCAATGCGGAATTGGCATAGTTGCCGCCGTTGAAGGTCAGGTCGTCGCGCTTGAGGAAAATGCGCGCGCCGCGTTCGGACTCGATCAAGGCGCTGGTTTCGGAGATCGGCGTGGGGCGACCGACGAACCGTTGCAGCAGATTGTCGAAGGTCGCGCGGAATGCCGGATCGGCCCAGGCGTCGTTGAAGGCGCTCTCCAGCCGGTCGAGCACCGGCAGCAGCACCGGGGCGACATATTGCCCGCCGAAGACGCCATAGCGTCCGGGCCGGGTTTGGGTCGCTGTCAGGTTCTGGATGCCCATGCTCACGCGCCCTTGCCGATGCGGCGGACAAGAACCGCAGCCAGGATGATCGCGCCGGTGATGATGTCCTGCAGGAAGGTCGAAACGCCGAGGATGGTCAGGCCGTTGCCGATGACGGCAATAATCCCGGCCCCGACCAGCGTGCCCGGCACATTTGCTTCACCTTCACGGAACGCGGTCATGCCGAGAAAGACGGCCGCATAGGCGGAGAGGAGATAGCCACCACCGCCGGTCGGGCTGGCGCTGCCGATACGGCCCGTCAGCAACATGCCGACCAGCGCCGCGAGCATGGCGCACAGGATGAAGGCAACCATGGTGTTGGGCACGATGCGCACGCCAGCCAGCCGCGAGGCTTCGCGGTTGCCGCCGATGGCATAGAGACGGCGGCCGAATTCCACCTTGTCGAGCAGCAGCCAGACGACGATGGCGACGCCGATCAGCCACCAGGTGAGCGTCGGGATGCCCAGCGCGTGGCCACGGGCGAGGTCACGAAAACCGGCTGGGATATCGCCAAACAGCGTTGCGCCATCCGAAAGCCAGAAGGTCACACCGCCGATGATCGTACCGGCCGCAAGCGTTGCGATGAAAGAGAGCACTTCGAACTTGGCGACGATGTAGCCGGAGACCGCGCCGAAGCAACCAGCAGCGGCAAGCACGATCAGGCAGGCAAGCGGCGTGGGAACACCGAGCTTGAAGAGAAAGACGATGAAAATACCGCCGAAGGACACCAGTGCGGCCGTCGAAAGATCGAACTCGCCGACGGCCATGACCATCGTCGCGCCGATCGCGACGATGGCGAGCAGTGCCATCTGCTGGGTGATGTTGATGAGGTTGCTTGCCGTGCCGAATGCGCCGGGGGAGGCAATGGAGAAGGCGACGATGATCACAATCAGCGCGATCAGCGTGCCGTATTGTCTGGCGAGGCCGGTCATGCAAGGGACTCTTTCTGTTCAGGATGGTGGAAGGCGGCAGCGACGATGCGCTGCGGCGACAGTTCGTCGCCCGAAAGCTCCGAAGTGAATTCGCCATTGGCGAGAACCAGGACGCGGTTCGAAAGCGCCAGCAACTCGTCCATGTCGCTGGTGGTCATCAGGACGGCGACGCCCTCCGATGCCAGCCGCCGGACGATGGCATGGATTTCTTCCTTGGCGCCGACATCGACGCCGCGCGACGGTTCGTCGAGGATCAACAGGCGGATCTTGCCGCCGAACCAGCGGCCGAACAGCAGCTTCTGCTGATTGCCGCCTGACAACGTCAGGGGATGCGCCCAGGGCGAGCCCATCTTGATCGACAGCTGCTGCTTGATGTCTGCGGTGCGGGCAGCCAGCCCGCTGCGGCTCGTCAATGGCAGCCCGGATGACGAGCGAACCGACTTCAGATTGGTGATCGCGAGGTTTTCGGCGATGCTACGAGCGGTGATCAGCCCCTCGCCGCGCCGGTCCTCGGGTACATAGGCGCCGCCGGCGGCGATCCGCGCACCGATGTCGCCAGAGCGCATGGATGCGCCATCGATGAAAACCGTTCCTCCTTCGCTGGTCCGCGAACCCCACAGAACCTTCATGAAGGAGGAACGGCCGGCGCCGACAAGACCATAGAGACCCACGATCTCGCCTTCACGCACACTGAGCGAGACCTTGGAGCCGCGTCGGCCGAAGGGCAGGTCTCTGACTTCGAGCACCGGCTTGCCGCCGGCGACAGGCGCAGCCCGGCCGCCCCGGATTTCTTCATGCCCGGACATCAGCCGGACGAGATCGGCTCGGTTCACATCGGCGATCGCCCCCGTTCCGGTGGTGGCGCCGTTGCGCAACACGGTGTAGCGGTCGCAGATATCGAGCACCTCGTCGAGGCGATGGGAGATGAAGATGACGGCAACGCCGCGCGCCGCAAGCGCCCTGACGGCCTGATGCAGACGGCGCGCCTCGCCATCCGAAAGCGATGCGGTCGGCTCGTCCATGACGACCAGCCGTGCCGGCTCGTTCATCAGCGCGCGGATGATTTCCACAAGCTGCTTCTGACCCGTCGTCATGCGGCCGACGGGAATGTCGAGCGGCAGATCGGGGGCTATGTCCCGCGCCGTTGCCGCGACCTTGGCTCGCATCGCTGCGCGATCCACGAACAGCCCGCGCTTTGGATAGGGGCGGCCGACAAAGGCGTTCTCGACCGCCGTGAAATGCGGCACCAGGCTGAGTTCCTGATGAATGAACCGGAAGCCGAGATCCTCGGCGTGACGGACGCTCGTTATGATCTCCGCCTTACCGTCTATGCGGATCTCGCCGGCATCAGGACTGACCAGACCGGACAGGGACTTGATCAGCGTCGACTTGCCGGCGCCGTTTTCGCCCAGAAGGCCGTGCACCGAGCCCGCTTCGACGGCAAGGTCGGCGCCCGCAAGCGCACGCGCGCCACTGAAGCGCTTTTCGAGTGCACGGATTTCCAGAAGCATCGTTTCGTTCCTTGCCTCAGGCGGTTAGTTGCAGGTCACGCCGAGGGATTCAGGTGTGACAGTGACGGCGGGAACATAGAGTTCGTCCTTGTCGGCCTTGCCGCCCGCAAGAATTTTTTCCAGCTGCTCTGCGCCAACAGTTGCCATTTTGGGGAAGTCCTGACGGAGCGTCGCCTTGTAGTGGGTGCAGGACTTGATCATGTCGACCGCCTGCGCATTGCCGTCGATGCCCATGATGACGAGCTTGGAATCCGGCTTTTCGGATTCGGTCGCCAGCTCGGCACCGATGCCCGGATCGTCGAAGGCTGCCCAGACGCCATCGATGGCATCGCCATGCTGGCGCAGGATGTTTTCCATGGCGATACGGCCGTCATCGACCGGGCCCGGCACCTTGACGAAATGATCGGCAATGATCTTCACGTCGGGGTACTTCTTCAGAACTTCGTCGAGGCCGAGTTCGCGCTGATGCACGCCCGGATGAGCCGAGTGATAGAACTTGACGATGTTGCCCTTGCCGCCGATCGACTTGATCAGTTCCTCGGAGAGCTGCACGCCCAGATCGAAATTGTTGGAGGTGACGTTGACGGCGACGTCGGCATTCTTGGCGCCGTCCAGCGAGATCACCGGAATGCCGGCCTTGTGGGCCAGCGCGACCTGGTCCTGCACCTGGGCCGGATCGGTCGAGATCAGCACGATTGCCGAAGCCTTGGCATTGACAGTGTCTTCGATGCGCGAGGCGAGCTGGCCGAAATCGTTGCGGGTATCGATGATGGTCACGTTCCAGCCACGCTTTTCGCCCTCGGCCTTGAAGCTCTGCGCCATCTCGTTGGTCGGGATCGAGCTGATATAGGGGGTGAGGATCGACACATCGGTCGCCCATGCGGATGCCGCCGACGACAGCAAGGTGGCGAGCGCCACCGAAATCATTGAAAGTCTCATTTTCCTGCTCCTCAACTGGATGTGACGTTACATGTTGTTTTCGTGGACCAGCCCGTCCGTGCGGATCAGGCCGATGGGGCGCAGCGCGTCGATTGCCTTGCGATAGGCGTCGAACATCGCGTCATAGCGGGGTGTCATTGTCGCATCGGGCTCGAAGATGCGCTCGACGCTGGTCATTGCGGGAACCGCTTCGGCAATCGTGGCAAATTGTCCGATACCGACTGCCGCCATGATCGCCGCACCGAGGCAGCCGACATCGGCAAAGGCGAAGCGATGCAGCGGAATGCCCAGGCAATCGGCGCGGATCTGGCTCCAGAGATCGGAGCGCGAGCCGCCGCCGCCATAGAGCAGCCTGTCGGGCCGGTAACCGGCGGCCGTCGTCAGCGAACCGAGCAGATGACGGGCCGAAAGCGCCACACCTTCCAGCACGGCAAGCGCCAATTCCGGTCCTGCGGTACGGCTGTCGAGGCCGATGAAGGCCCCACGAATCTCTGAATCCCAAAGCGGCGCGCGTTCGCCTTCGAGCTGCGGCAGAAACAGGATCGGCCGGTCGTGGCGATCGGCTTTCTCGGCGAGCCTGGGGACATCAAGCGGATCCACGCCATTCGCCTTGCCCCACCAACGCAGCGAATCGCCGCCGCTCTGGGTCGGACCGGCATTGACCACCAGCCCATCGACCGTCGGGAAGGTGACGACGCCGGGCGCGCCGATGCGGTTGGAGCCGGCCAGCGCCAGGATCTCGCTGGTACCGCTGACATACATGCCCTGCCCCGGACGGAACACGCCGCAGCCGAACAGGTTGCCCCAGGCATCCATGGTGCCGGTGACGACGGGCACCATGCGGCCGGACGAACCGAGCCGCATTTCGCCCGCGACATCAGTCATTGCGCGCAGCTGTGGCAGCCGCTCGGCAGCGCCCGGCACGCGCGCGATCAAATCCGTTACATACGCATGATCGAGGGTGACATGGCCGAAAGCCGAAATGGGGTCGGCCACCGCATTGCCCGTGAGGTGGAAGAGACAGAAGTCCTTGGGCGAAAACACATAGGCCGTTTTTGCCCAGAGATCCGGATGGTTTTGTGTGAACCAGGCCATCTTGGCAAGCACGTGGCTCGCACCGATGGGCATTTCAGCACCCCACCACGCCTGTTTGTCTCCAGCGGTGATTTTTGCATCGATGGCGGCCGCGGCAGCGCCGGCGCGCACATCCTGCCAGACGATCGCAGGCGCCAGCGGCTTGCCGGATGCATCGACGAAGACATCGGTATTGACCTGGCTGCAGATGCCCACGGCGGATATCGAGGCAGGGTCACGCCCGGCCAACAGCGCGTCGATCGCATCGCGGATGCCATCAAGCCAATGCTGCGGGTCCTGCTCGACCAGACCGGGGCCCGGCCGTTCGGTCGGATAGGCACGGCCCCAGTGATCGATGACCGTGCCATCGATAGAGAACAGCCCCGCCTTGACCGAGGTCGTGCCGATGTCAAAACCGATGATCAAGCCGCCCTCAGCCATCGAGACCCCTCCGCAAATCCCGAAGCAGGGACGTCAGTCTTTGCCGCCCTTCGAGCGCGGCACGCAGCACTTCGGAGCCAACCACGATACCATCGGCGCCCAGATCGATGGCGGCGCGCGCCTGCTCACCATTGGAAATACCGAAGCCGAGCAGGATCGGCGCTTCGACGCCCGCCTGGCGCAGCGTCTCGATGCGTGCCCGACCCCCGGCATCGACGGTATCGCGCGGGCCGGTGACGCCTTCGGCGGCCTGCAACATCACATAATAGTCCGCAGCCTTTGCCGCCTCGATTTCGCGGGAAGTGATCGGCAGCGGTGTAAAGGCGGAGACGGCAACCCTTTCGGCACGGGCAGCCGCCTCAAGCTCGAGGCGGATTTCATCGTCGGTGGGCGCGACAATCAAAAGCCCATCGAGACCGGACCAGACATCCGGATTGGAACGGGCTGGATGGGCCGCATCGGCATAGGTCATCAGCAATGCTGCGGGCCGTTGCGCCTGCCGGTCGAGACGCTCGCGAATTCCGTCGAGATCGCGCCGGGCATTGCTGCGATCGGCGCGTGCCATCGAGCCGCGCACATCCGGACCGTCGAGATAGGGATCGGGCGAAGAAAGGCCGAGTTCGACGACATCGACGCCCTCGCCTGCATAGATGTCGAGAAGATCGACCGGCACCCTGGGGTCGCCGACTGGGAAATAGCACGTCAGCCACGGCCGCGACGCTGTCGCGCTCGTACCCTTCAGCTGTCTGTCCGTTGTCAATTGCATGCGTCACTCCACGGCGCCGTCCTCCTGGCGCCCACAGATCTCGCATGCAGTGTTAATGAGCCGTCATGAAACTGTCATCCGGGGAAAGGCCCGGCAAAATCGAATTCTGCAGGATGTGGATAGCGCCCGACCGATCAGTGCGTCCCGGCGGAATCTTGCGAGGGCAGGACGCCAAAGACATCGCGATAGGTGGCGGAAAACCGCCCGAGATGGCGGATTCCGACGTTGCGGGCCGCCTCTGCCGCCGACAGCCCCGCGTGGCGCATCAGCCGGCGGGCATTCTCCATGCGGATGCGAGTGAGGATGTCATAGGGGGAGCGCTGGTAATAGCGCTGGAACCCTTCGTAGAGCGCACGCTCCGAAATGCCGATCTCGCGGGCGACCGCCGGCATCATCAGCCGCTCGCCGTAGCGCGTCTTGAAGAGATCGATGGCAAGCTTGACCTGCCGCGGCGTCGCGTGCAGGCGCTCGGGAACGATCGAACTGCCTTGCCGGTAGGCGATGTTCTGCAGCAATTCATCGATCAATGCGGGGACGACCGCTTCCAGATCTTCCTGCGCTGCAATTTCGGGATCGGCAAGCGCTTCGGCAAGACCAGAAAAGGCCGTCCTGATGTAGCGCCCATGTTCGGTGTTCAGGTCGATCACGGGGTTGAAGATCGGGTGGCTGGCATTGGGCCGGCGCGCCAGCGCCGCAAACCGGTCCTCCAGCGCCTGCCGGTCGATCTGCAGCATCATCTGGCGGGTGCCGGCCCGCCAGCGCGACACAAAGCGCGGCCCCGGCGACAGCAGCAGCGCGATACCAGTGCCCGATTGCACCGTCTCGGCACCGAAATGAATATCGACACCGCCTTCGATGGGCATTTCGAGCATGTAGAAATTCTCGAAGCTCGAGGCGATGGAGACCTCTTCGCCATATTGCAGCAGGTTGAAGCCGGATCGGTCGAGCGCCAGTGAGGCATGACGGAAGTCAAGCGCCGCGCGGTTCGGGCCCGGCTCCAGATGGTGGTCGCAATAAGAGTTCGACAGGTGCGCTTCGGCGTCGGCAAACTCGGTCGAGTTCGTCTGGCGTATCCTTTGATGTGCCTGTTCCACGCTCAATACCGCCCCTCCGGAAGCGGGCGAAGTATTTCCTATGCCCCGCCGCCGCGCAAGTCCCCCGGGCTGCGACAAACAAATCGCAAGATATTTCGGCCGGGGGTGTCGGGATATGGCCCGCGCGAGCGTCCTAGGTTTAGCCGTCGCGAAACGGCGGACAGATCAACCGGAGAGGAGACGTAAAATGAATGAAGCTGCAATGAACACCAATCAAACCATGCCTGCCGCCAAGGGTGGGCTCGTGCCTTACATCGTTGTCGACACGCAAAAGGCAGGAGAGTTCTACCGCAAGGCTTTCGGCGCAGAGGAAGCCTTCTGTGTGCCGCGCGACGAGCAGGGCCGCACCATGCACCTGCATCTCTATATCAACGGTAGTTCGCTGATGCTGTGCGATGCCTACCCCGAACACGGCCATCCCATGGAAAACCCGCAGGGGTTCACCTTGCAACTGATCGTCGACGACATCGACTTCTGGTGGGAGCGGGCCGTCAAGGCCGGATGCGAAATCACGCTGCCGCTGCAGCTTATGTTCTGGGGCGACCGCTACGGCCAGCTCCGCGATCCTTTCGGCATCAGCTGGGCGATGAATGCACCGAACAAGGGTGCATGACACACGACCCGAAGAACCGCAGCGGGACGCTTTCCCGCTGCGGCATGCCTGCTTCTCAGCAGACGGTACGAAACCGCTCCAGACAGATGTCCAGCACTTCATTCGGATCGCGCTTCCACCAGTTTGCGGCCGAAAAAATCTCGACCTCGCAATAGCCGCGGTAGCCCGCAGCTTCTACGGCGGCGCGCAAGAACTTCAGGTCGGCGACGCCATCGCCCATCATGCCGCGATCGAGCAGCACATCATTGGTGTCGGCCAGCCAGTCGCAGAGATGGTAGCCGGCGATCCTGTCGCCACCAAGACGCCGCAGTTGTTCCGCAAGCCCGAGATCCCACCAGACATGATAAACATCGATGGCAACGGTGACGGCTTCATGCCCGATCGCCTCGACCACATCGACCGCATCGCGTGTCGTCACCAGGCAGGAGCGGTTGCCCCCATAGACGGGGTGTAGCGGTTCGAGTGCCAGCGTCAGGCCGCCGGCCTTGGCGCGCGGCGCGGCTTCCGCAACCATTTCCGCCACCATTTTCAGGCTGTCCCGCATCGAGTGGCTGCCTTCGACGACGCCGCCGACACAGATCGTCAGGCAGGCGGCCCCGAGTTCGGCGGCCATGTCGATGGAAGCAAGGAAATCGTCCATCGCAGCCGAACGCGGTTTCGGTGCCAACGGCCCGACGAGAAACGGAGCGCGGCAAAGGCCACAGACCTCTAGCCCCGCCGCCCGGGTCCGCTCGCCGAATTCACGGGCGCGGGTGCCGATCTCTCGCCGCCAGAACGCGATCGCGCCAAAGCCGCGCGCTGCACAGGCATCGATGACCTGCTCCGGCGACCAGCCGGCACCGTTCCCTTCGACATTGTGGCCGAGGGTTGCGGTGTTGAGCGCGAGTGGCGAGTGGTCGATGGAAAAGTCACGCAGCGCATCCATCTTAGACCCCGTAAAGCGCGAGCAGTTGCCGCATCCGGCGGATCGCGAGATCGCCATCACGCAGCAGGCCGCATTGGTCGGCGAGCCGGAACACTTCGGTAAAATAGGGAAGCGGCCGCATGGCCTGGGCGCCGTTGAGCATGATGAAATGGTTCTGGAAGCCATTGAGCCAGGCGAGGAAGACCACGCCCGTCTTGTAGTATTGCGTCGGGGCGCGAAAAATCAGCCGGGCCAGCGGCACCGTCGGATCGAGCGTCCGGCGAAAGCCGGCTTTATCACCTGCCGCAAGCTGCGCCATCGCATAGGCGGCCGCAGGCGCCAGCGGGTCGAAGATGCCGAGCAGGGCATGCGAATAGCCTTCGCTATCGCCCTCGATCAGTTCCGGATAATTGAAATCGTCGCCGGTATACATCTTGACGCCATCAGGCAGGCGGCGGCGCAGAAGGATTTCCTTGTCCTTGTCGAGCAGCGAGATCTTGATGCCATCGACCTTGGCGACATTGTCGCGGATGACGGAGAGGCAGGTTTCTAACTGCTCTTCGAAGCGGTCCGATCCCCAATAGCCTGCGAGTGCCGGATCGAACATGTCGCCCAGCCAGTGCAGCACCACGGGCTTGTCGCATTCAGCAAGCGCATCACGATAGACAGCCAGATAGTCCTCGGGTCCCTTGGCAACCCGCGCGAGCGCCCGGCTTGCCATCAGGATGATGCGCCCGCCGACGGCCTGTATGGCGCCGATCTGCTCGCCGTAAGCACACCTGACATCGTCGAGCGTCCGCGCGTCATTCGGGTTGAGATGATCTGTGCCGGCGCCATTGAACACCAGCGCATCGGGGACTTCTGCTTTCGTGCGGCGGATGAGTTCAAGCGCGCCTTTCCAGTCCAGCCCCATGCCGCGCTGGGCGGTGTCCATGGCTTCGGCAATACCCAGCCCCAAACCATGCAGGTGGCGGCGGAAGGCCATCGTCGTATCCCAGTCGATGGCGGCAGCGCCTGACGGATCGTTTGCGGTGAGCGGATCCGATGTCACATGGGCGGCGGAAAAGACGACGCGGTTGAAGCTGCGCGAGAAGCTGCGCGTTTCGATCGGGGTGCCGGAAAGGCTGTAGGCCTGAAGGCGGCCATCGGGACCAGGAAACTGGATGTCCATCAAATAATCCTCAGAAACGGGGAATGAGCATTCCGCCATCGGCGGAGATGACCTGGCCGGTCACGTAGGGCATGCCGCCGGTCGCTAGCGTGGCGACCATGCGGCCGATATCGCAGGGCTGGCCGAGGCGCGGCATGACCGTCAGCCCGTCCTCTTCGATCCGCTTGCGATAGATATCCTTGACGCCCCTGGTCATGTCGGTCTCGATCAGGCCCGGCTGAACGTCGAAGACAGCAATGTCTTCCGCGCCGAGCCGAACGGCGAAATTCCGGGAGATCATCGCAGCGGCCGCCTTCGAGGCGCAATATTCGGCGCGGGCGATGGAAATCGCCGTTGCATTCGAAGAGGTGACGTTGACGACACTGTAAGTGAGATCGGCTGAACGCTCGCGGGCCAAAAGCCGTCTCGCAAAAGCCTGCGTCAGGAAGAAATGCGCCTTGGCGTTGACCGCCATGCAGCGATCGTAACTCTCTTCGGTCACATCGAGGATATCGCCGCGCGACAGGACCGAGACGCCGGCATTGTTGACCAGCGTCGTCAATGGACCCGTGACGCTTTCGGCCCGGTCGAGCATCGCCTGATGCCCGCCAAGGTCGCTAACATCGGCAGCGATGCGGATGACCTCGACGCCGCGCGCGCGGACTGCATTTTCGGCCGCCTGCAGTTCCTCGCCATCCGAATGACCGTTGAGCGCAATGTTGAAACCACGATCGGCAAGCTGAAGCGCGATCGCCAGACCGATGCCCCGGCTGGAGCCGGTGACCAGTGCCGCCTGCCCGCTCATGCCCGTGCTCCGTGCTTGGCGAGTTCGCGGGCGATGATCATCCGCTGCACCTGATTGGTGCCCTCGTAGATCTGGGTGATCTTGGCGTCGCGATAAAGGCGCTCGACCTCGAAGCCCCTGATATAGCCGCTGCCGCCGAACACCTGCACGGCATCGGCGGTGCGCGCCACGGCCATGTCTCCAGCAAAACACTTGGCCATCGAGCAGGCCATGGTGGCGTTCTCACCCCGATCGATCTTGCCGGCAGCACTATGGACCAGCAGGCGTGCCGCCTCGACATCCTTGGCGATGTCGGCAAGCAGCCATTGCACGCCCTGGAAATCCGATATCTTCTGGCCGAACTGCTTGCGCTGCTGGGCATATTCGAGCGCTGCTTCCAGCCCCGCCTGGCCGATGCCGACCGCGAGCGAGGCGATGCCCACGCGCCCCTTGTCGAGTGCGCCCATCATCATGTGGAAGCCGCGCCCCTCCTCACCGAGCAGGGCTTCCGGACCCATGCGGACATTGTCGAAATGCAGCGCCCCCACCTGGCTGGCGCGCTGGCCCATCTTGTGTTCCTTCGGCCCCTTCTCGACGCCCTTGGCATTGAGATCGACGATGAAGATCGACATGCCGCGATGGCCGGCCTCGCGGTCGGTCTTGGCGAGCACGAAGCCGATATCGGCAACGGGCGCATTGTGAATCCAGATCTTCGAGCCGTTGAGGATCCAGCCATCGCCATCCTTTTCGGCAAAGGTGCGGATGCCGGAGACATCGCTGCCAGCTTCGGCCTCGGTCAAGCAATAGGCAACCTTGACCTTTGAGCTCATCGACGCCTTCAGCCATCGACCTTGCTGCTCACTTGAGCCATGCCGCACGAGCAATGTGGTGATCAGTTCGAGCAGCCCACATTGATCGGCCACCGAGGCATAACCGCGCGACAGCTCTTCCATGACCAGCGCATAGGCGAGCGTGTCAAAACCCGGCCCACCCAGCCTCTCCGGCACGCCAATGCCGAACAGGCCAAGTTCGCCCATCTGTGCGTAGATCTCCGAGGGGAAGCGTTCCTCCCGGTCCAGCGCCTCGGCGACCGGCCGCACGACATCCTCGGCGAATTGCCGCGCCATGTCGCGAACCTGCTGATGCTCCTCCGAAAGGTACATTTCCAACTCCCATTTTGTAACTATATGGTTACTTAATAGCAGCGTCGATTTTTGCGGTCAAGACTGGCTGGCGAACCAATTTTTCAAGCAGATCCTGACCATTGATTTTGAAGGATTATTCCTGCTTCAAGAACGAGCGGATGGAAGTAGCCGGCTGAAATCAGGCGCTTTTCTCTTGCCATCGGCTTTACGAGTGATAACATAAATAACTAACTGGTTACATTTTTCGGGAGGAATGTATGAGAGTATCCGACACACGGAAATTCGGACGGACGAATCTGCAAGTGACGACGTTCGCCTTTGGAACCGCCCCCATCGGCAATATCTTCAAACCAATCGACGAACCCACATCCGATGGCATGATCCAGTCGGCATGGGATGCCGGCGTGCGCTTCTACGACACGGCGCCGATGTATGGCCACGGCCTGGCCGAACTGCGCACCGGCCATTCGCTGCGCTGGAAGGACCGCGACGATTTCGTGCTGTCCTCCAAGGTTGGCCGCATCCTGAAACCCAAGCGCCGTGCCGATATCGATTTTGCGCCGTGGAACAATGCCGCACCCAACGAACTGATCTTCGACTACAGCTATGACGGCACGATGCGGGCCTTCGAGGATTCCCTGCAGCGGCTGGCGCTGGAGCGGATGGATATCTGCTTCATCCATGACATCGACGTGTTTACGCGTGGCGCGGACCAGCCTGAAGTATTCAAGACGGCGATGGACGGCTGCTGGAAGGCGCTGTCGAAGCTGCGCGACGAGGGCGTGGTCACGGCGATCGGCGTCGGCGTCAACGAATGGGAAGTCTGCCAGGCGGCGCTCGAGCAGCGCGATTTCGACTGCTTCCTGCTGGCCGGCCGCTATACGCTGCTGGAGCAGGATTCACTCGATACGTTCCTGCCGCTTTGCGAGAAACGCAACGCTGCCGTGGTGGTCGGCGGCGGCTTCAATTCTGGCATCCTGGCGACGGGCGCTGTGGAGGGCGCCAAGTACAATTATTCGCCCGCCCCCGCCGCAATCATGGACCGGGTCAGCAAGATTGAAACGGTCTGCCGCGAATTCAACGTACCGCTGCCAGCCGCCGCCATGCAGTTCGTCGTCGCCCACCCCGCCATCCCGTCCTTCATCGCCGGTACGCGCACGGTCGAGCAGTTGGAAAAGAACATGGAATGGTTCAACCATCCGATCCCGGTGGAATTCTGGGCCGAGCTGAAGAACAAGGGACTGCTGAGGGAGGATGCGCCGGTTCCACACTCCTGATGGCGAAGACAACGGCGTTTCGGAATAATCTGAACGCCGCTGTCGGAAAGGCGTCGCTTCGTTCGTCCTCAGGGTTCTCGAAACCAGGAGGAACCGAGATGCACAATGCGATGAAGGCAGAGCAAGCAATCACCGACATGCTGATGGCGCGCGCAAAGGCGTTCGAGGAGAAGGATGTCACCGCCGCGATTTCCCATATGGCGGAAGATGCTGTCACGTTCTCCCTTGCCCCGCCCCTTGCGACGCGCGGCAGGGATGCCAATGGTTTGCAAGCGTGGCTTGCGACGTGGCGCGGTCCGATTGGCGGTGATGTCCGTGACGTCAAGCTCAGAGTTGGCGAGGATGTCGCCTTCTGGACGGGTCTTGTTCACATCACCGGCACCAAGGCCGACGGCGATGTGGTCGACCTCTGGTTCCGGCAGACGCTCGGTCTGGTCAACACGGCAGCCGGATGGAAGGTGGCGCACGAACATGAGTCCGTGCCTTTTGCGATGGACGGCAGCGGCAGAGCGCTACTCGATCTCAAGCCATCCCCGGGCTGAGCCGGCAGACGTTCCACACCTACCGGATCAGGATCGCTCTGAAATCATTGACATTCGTGCCGGTTGGACCCGGCACGAAAAGATCGCCCAAGGCATGGAAGGCGCTCCAGGCATCGTTGTTGTTCAGCATCTCGCTGGGGTCGAGGCCAGCGGCGATCAGCCGTGCGACCGTGGATCCATCAGCAAACGCACCGGCATTGTCCTCGCTGCCATCGATACCGTCGGTATCAGCCGCCATTGCCTCGAGGCCGGCGGTGCCGCTGATGGCAAGCGCGAAGGCGAGCAGGAATTCGGTGTTGCGGCCACCCTTGCCCTTGCCGCGCAGAGTGACAGTGGTCTCGCCGCCCGAAAGAAGCAGAACCGGCTTTTTGAACGGCCGGTCGCGATTGCGGATTTCCCGCGCGATGGCTGCATGCATGCGACCCGCCTCGCGCGCCTCGCCTTCGATCGCATCCGAAAGAATGACCGCCGGAATGCCAGCCTTCTCCGAAGCAGCTGCCGCCGCTTCCAGCGAGACGGACGCCGAAGCGATGACATGATGGATGTTATTGGCGAAGGCGGGGTCGGAAGGATCAGGCGCATGCGCATTGCCCGAAGTGATGTGATCCAAGATGTTCTGCGGCAAGTCGATGCGGTAGCGCCTGATTTCTCCCAGCGCGTCCTCGGGCGTCGAAGGATCAGGCACGGTCGGGCCTGAGGCGACGTAGGCCGGATTGTCGCCCGGAATGTCGGATACGATGAGGCTGACGACGCGCGCCGGCCAGGCGGCCTTTGCCAACCGGCCGCCCTTGATACCGGAGACGTGCTTGCGGATGGTGTTCATCGCCGAGATCGGCGCGCCGGACGCAAGCAACGCCTTGTTGAGCGCGATCTCGTCAGCCAGCGTCAACCCTTCGGGCGGCGACGGCAGCAATGCCGAGCCACCGCCGGAAATCAGCGCGATCACCAGATCGTCCGCCGTCAATCCCCGCAGCGTTTCGAACAGTCGTCGAGCGCCGATCAGGCCGTTTTCATCGGGCACGGGATGGGCCGCTTCGAATACTTCGATATGCCTGGTCTTAGCGCCATAGCCATAGCGGGTGACGACCAGCCCTTCGAGCGGGTCACCCCAATGCTTTTCTAGGGCGGCAGCCAGCTGCGCCGACCCCTTGCCGGCGCCGATCACCACCGTGCGCCCGCGCGGCCTTTCCGGCAGGAACGGCAGGATGGCGCGCTCGGGATCGGCGGCTGCGACCGCGCAGTCGAAGAGCGATGTCAGGAACGGCCTGGCTTGCAGCATATACTCACACTTTCATGTCGACGACGATGACGCCATCGGCACCACCTACGGTCTGCGCGACGATCTTTGCGCCGACCGCCTGATGCGCGGCGTCGGCAAGATAGATGTCACGGACCGCTTCATCTGTAAAATCAAACCAGAAGGCGTCCTTGAAACCGCGGATCATATTCGTCTCGACCGAGACATTCGGGCCGGCATGGAAGGCTTCGATGCCGTTGATGTGGCCTTTCAGCGCATCGAGCTCGCGATAGAACGATGTCTTGGCCGCCTCGGACACATCGTCCCTGAAGCGCAGCAATACAAAATGACGAATCATGTTTTCCTCCCGAAATGATTTAGTTTAGCCGGATTCAGAGGCCCCGGAAATCGGCCTTGCGTTTTTCGCGATAGGCTGCGACTCCCTCCCTTAGATCATCAGTCGAGGCAGCTGCCATGCCCGCCATCGCCTCGATCGCCCGCTCCCGATCTTCGCCTTCCGCCGCATTGATCAGCATCTTGCAGAGCTCGGTGGCCACCGGCGCCCGATGCAGCACGCGCGCGGCCAGTTCCTTCGCCTTCTGCAGCCCCTCGCCTGATGGCGTCAGGTAATCCACTGCGCCCAACGCCAGCGCCGCCTCGGCATCCAGCATCTCGCCGAACAACACGATGCGCCGGACAATCTGGCCACCGAAACGGCGGGTGGCGCGCTGCGTGCCGGACCAGCCGGGGATGACGCCGAGGCCGGTTTCGGGCAGACCGATCTTGATGTGGGTTTCGGCGATGCGGATGTCGGCGCAGGCGGCAAGCTCCAGCCCCCCGCCCAGCGCATGGCCATTCAGCACCGCAATGACTGGCTGACGTAGCCGCGCCAAGGCATCGAAGACCTGATGGCCGTCGCGCAGCCAGCGGCGGCCGAAATCGACAGGGGAATGCGCGCTCCAATCGTTGATATCGCCGCCGGCGCAAAAGGCCTTGCTGCCGTCGCCCGTCACGATCACGACCCGCACCGACGCGTCGCGCTCTATCACGCGCAACGCGACCGCCAGTTCATCGATCAACGCCGTGTTGAGCGCATTGAGTTTCTCGGGGCGGCAAAGCGTCAGTATCGCGATACCGGCTTCGACTTCAATCTTGAGAGGAGTTTGCCCGGTTCCACTCATCGCATCACCCGATTGGCAGGCCGAACTTCTCCGGCCTGAAAAGAGGAGCATCCATCACGCGCATGTTTTCCGCGACCTTCAGCGGCGTGGCCGATTGCGCCAGAATATCGCGCTCCAGTTCGATGCCCGGAGCGATTTCAATCACTGTCAGGCCCTCTTGTGTCAGCTTCAGCACGCAGCGCTCGGTAATGTAGGTCACATCCTGACCCTGGGCGACGGCGCGCCGGCCGGAGAAGGAGACATGATCGACGGCATCGACGATCTTGGCGATCTTGCCTTCCTTCTCGATCCGCATCTTGCCGTTCTCGATCGAGAACTTCGCCCCGGCATTGAAATAGCCGCAGAACACGATGCGCTTCGCCCGCGTGGTGATATCCACGAAGCCGCCGGCGCCCGCCGTCACATGCGGGCGTACCGCGAGCTTGGAGACATTGACGGAACCATCCGCGCCGATCTGCAGGAAGGACAGCAGCGTGGCATCGAAGCCCGCCGCCTGGAAATAGGTGAACTGGTGCGGCGAGGCGACGAAGGCCTCGGCATTAGAGGAACAGCCGAACTTGAAATCCAGCAATGGAATGCCGCCGACGGCGCCCTGCTCGATCACCCAGGTGACGTCGCCATGCCTGCCTTCCTCGAGAAAGATGCGCGGCACATTGGCCGAGATACCGAAGCCGAGGTTGACGGCCCAACCGGGCTTCAGTTCCATCGCCGCGCGGCGCGCCATGACTTTCGCCGCATCGAAGGGCGGAATGCGGAATGTGTCGAGCGGCCGGAACAGTTCGCCCGAAATCGCCGGGTCGTAGACGGTCGCTGTCGTCTGCAACTGGTCGGGCGCTTCGACGATGTAGTCGACGAGAATACCCGGCACGCGCACATCGTGCGGCCTGAGCGAACCCGCCTGGGCGATACGCTTGACCTGGGCAATGACGATGCCGCCGCAATTGTGCGCGGCGAGCGCCACTTCCATGGCGCCCAGATAGGCACCCTCGTGCTCGAATGTCAGGTTGCCGCGTTCGTCGGCAGTGGAGGCCCTGATAATGCCGACCGTCGGCTTGATCGTCGGGAAATACAGATACTCGCCGCCATCGAATTCGATCTTGCGGACGACAGGCTTTTGGGCCGCCGCCTCGTTCATCGCGCAGCCTTCGTGGGACGGATCGGCAAACGTATCGAGACCCACCTTGGTCAGCACGCCGGGCCGGTGGGCCGCCGCTTCGCGCAACAGATCGAAGATGATGCCGCTGGGGATATTGTAGGCCGCGACCTCGTTTCGGCCGAGCATCTGCCAGATCAGTGGCGGCTCTGCAGAAGATGGGCCGGAGGGATAGGACCCGCCAATGATGGTGGACAGCAGCCCCGGCTGCGCCAGGTGGTCGATGCCCTTGGTGCCGAACATGTCGCCGGCGGCGATGGGATGAATGGTGGTCAGCCGGCGCGGCGCCCCCTCCTCGCGGAAGCGCTCGCCGATGGCGGCGAGCACCGCATCAGGGCAGCAGAGGCCACTGGAGGAATTGACCGCGACGATGGCGTCGTCGGCAATGGCGGCCGCGGCCTGGGCGGCGGTTCGGATCTTGGACATCTCTCTCCCCAAAAGCACGAATTCAGCTTGATATTAAGTAACTAGTTGGTTATTACATAAGCGAGAAGCAATTGCAGATCAAGCGTAAACTGCCGATCATTTTAAGCTGAAGAATACCGATCCGGCTTCGCACACGATTGACGAAGTCCGTTGCCTGCTGTTTCATATTCCCTGGGGAGGACGACCTTGAGCATCTATTTCGAGAAAACCTATCAACGCAGCTTCGGCACGTTTCCGCTGCATGGCGAGGTCCTGCACAAGGCGATGCTGGACGCCGCCGCCGTTGGCTATCGCGCCTTCGACACCGCGCAGATGTATGAGAACGAGGCCGAGGTCGGTGTAGGGCTGGCTGCGACGGGGCTCAAGCGCGACGAGATGCTTGTCACGACCAAGGTGCATCCCGATAATTTTACCGAAGCCCTTTTCCTTCCGTCGGTCGAAAAGAGTCTCAGGGACCTTCGTCTCGACGTCGCCGATGTGCTTTTGCTGCACTGGCCGCCAATCGGCGAGGATATAGCGCCATCGCTGAAGCTACTGGCGCAAGCGAAGAAGCGCGGCCTTGCCCGCCATATCGGCGTCTCGAACTATACGGTGAAGATGATGCGGGAGGCCGCCTCGATTATCGACGAGCCGCTGGTGACCAACCAGGTCGAGTTTCACCCGCTGCTTGACCAGACCGTGCTGCTCGAGGCGGCCGCCGAGACAGGCATTCCCATTTCGTCCTATTGCTCGGTGGCACGCGGCGAGGTGTTCAAATATCCGCTCTTCGAGGAAATCGGCAAGGCGTATGGCAAGTCGGCCGGACAGGTGGTGCTGCGCTGGATCCTGCAGAAGGGTGTTTCGATCAACACCATGTCGACCAAACCGGGCAATATCAGCGACAATTTCGATGTCATGGATTTCACCCTGTCGAGCATCGACATGGTCAGGATAGACGCACTGATGAAGACTGGTTACCGGATTGTGACCCGCGAACTGGTGCCATGGGCGCCGAAATGGGACTGATGGCCTCCCGTCAAGAGGGGGTTAGTTTGTTGACAAACCCTGCAACACATCCTGCAACACATTCGGCGTCATCCTCGGCCTTGAGCCGAGGATCCATAATTTCAATGGGTTATGGATGGTCGGGTCAAGCCCGACCATGCCCCAAGATTAGTTTCCCCCTTGGTCAGCAGTCTGGAGGGGTTTAAACCCGTTCAATATCGAGTATTCACCACAAACAGACTACAAGCCCACTGGCCAGCCGTTCGTTAATCCCGGTTAAGCCTATGATGTGGCTGCTGAGCATGGAAGACATGATCAAATTGTAGTATCACGCAGAAGTTGGCCAAATGCGCGGTTGCGCTGTCATTGGCGGATGGAGTGAGAATATGCGTTCAACGATCATAGCTTGCGGAAGGTCCCTTCTTCAATTCTCCCTGCTCTTGGCGGCTTTCGTCGGATTTTCGTGGCAAGATGCGCTGGCCTCGGATGATTGCCGGGCGTCGCCAACGCCGGGCATCGACTGGCAAAACTGCGACAGGTCGATGCTGCTTCTGGACGGCAGCGATCTCAGTGGCGCAAACCTGTCCGGCGCGAATTTCACCTCCACCGACCTCAAGAACAGCAATCTGCCTGCGGCAAATCTGGAAAAAGCGATACTTGTCCGCGCCAGCCTCGCTGGCTCCGCGGCCAAAGGCGCGCGCTTTGCGAAGATCGAGGCATACCGAACGAATTTCAGCGGAATGGACGCACAAGGCGCCACCTTCGAAGGCGCCGAACTGCAGCGTTCCAACTTCCAGCAGGCCAAGCTTACCGGTGCGGATTTTACCAAAGCCGATCTGGGTCGCTCGCAATTCGATGGGGCGAAAGTCGGCGGAAACAGCTTCTCCCTGGCCAATCTTGCCCGCGCCGATTTCCGTGGAGCAACATTTGACGGTCCTGTTGATTTCGACCGTGCGTTCTTTTTCCTCACCCGTATCGAAGGCCTCAACCTTGCCAAGGCGACAGGCTTGATCCAGTGGCAGGTGGATATGGCTTGCGGCGACGACAGGACCGTGCTGCCGTCAGGCCTGACGAAGCCGAACAAGTGGCCCTGCGATTTCCAGCAGGAATAGGACTGCCCACACGGTGGGGCAGAGTACTGGCCTTCCCGGTTCTGTTCGCGCCTCCGCCCTCATTTGGCGCGGAAAGCGTTTAGTGATTTCCGCGGATCATGTCGCTGGCCTTTTCGGCGATCATGATCGTGGCCGCATTGGTGTTGGAACCGATCAGGCTCGGCATAACTGATGAATCGCAGATGCGGATGCCGTCGAGCCCTATGACCCGCAGTTGCGGATCGACCACGGCCATGGCATCGGTGCCCATCTTGCAGGTGCCGACAGGGTGATAGGACGTGCGGCCGAACTGGCGGGCGTAGTCTTCGAAGTCGGCCTGCGTCCTGACCTCCTTGCCGGGGAAATGCTCGCTCCTGATATATTTCTGCATCGACGGCTGGTTGAGGATTTCCCGGCTGAGCTTGATGCCTTCGACCGAAATCCGGAGATCGTCGGGTTCGGCGATGAAGTTCGGATCGACGACCGGGCGGTCCTCCGGCTTCGAACTCCTCAGCATCACCGAGCCACGGCTTTTCGGTCGCACGGTGTAGGAGTTCAGCGTGCAGCCCGAGCCCGACGGGATCGCCGGTACGCCCGCCTCGACACCGGCAGCGGCCAGAAAATGAAACTGCAGGTCCGGCTCGCTATGCGATCTGTCGCCGTACCAGAAGGCCCCGCCTTCTACCACGTTGGAGGTGACCGGCCCGGTGCCGAACAGCATGTATTGCAGGCCGGCCCATGCCATCCAGTGCGGCTTGTTGTACTTGTTCAGGCTGGTATTGGCCTTCAGCTCATAGACGATGTCGATGCCGAAATGGTCCGACAGGTTCTGGCCAACGCCCGCCATGTCCTGCACCACGGGAATGCCCATCGCCTTGAGGTGTTCGGCCGGGCCGATGCCGGATAGCATCATCAGCTTCGGCGAGCCGATCGCCCCCGAAGTGACGATCACTTCGCGCTCGGCATTGGCGCTGTGGAACTGGCTGTTGCTGACATAGTCCACCCCGGTCGCGCGGTTGCCCGCAAAACGGATCTTGCTGGTCTGGCACCCCGTCTTAACAGTCAGATTCTTGCGCTTCATGACAGGCCTGAGATAAGCGACTGCCGCAGAACATCGCCTGGCATTGCGGATCGTCGTCTGGTAGGCGCTCGTGCCCTCCTGAACCGGGCCGTTGAAATCCGGATTGTAGGGCATGCCGACTTCCTGACAGGATCGCACGAACGCCTGCGTCAGCGGTTGCGGCACGAGGCTGGTGACGCCGAGGGGCCCGTCGGTACCATGATAGGGGCCGGAAAGCGTCTCGTTGCCTTCGGAGCGCAGGAAATATGGCTGGATGTCCTTGAACGACCAGCCGTCGCAGCCTTCATCGTTTGCCCAGCGGTCGTAGTCCGATGGCGTGCCACGGGTAAAGACTTCGGCATTGATAGAGCTGCCGCCACCGATCACACGCGCCTGCGCATAGGGGATTTCGCGATTGTTGGCGTGCTTCTGGGGTGCCGTCACCAGCCCCCAGGTCAGCGGTCCCGTCGTCATCTTGGCAAAGCCGACCGGCATGTGGATGAACGGATTGCTGTCCTTGCCGCCGGCTTCGAGCAGCAGAACCTTGATATCCGGGTTCTCGCTTAGCCGGCTTGCCAGCACGCAACCGGCGCTACCGCCGCCGACAATCACATAATCATAGGATCTTGCGGCCATCATCACACCCAGAGATCGCGCTTGCCGAGTGCGATGTGCACCGTCTTCACCTCGGTATATTCCTCGACGCCGTAAATGCCGGTCTCGCGGCCATGGCCGGATTGCTTGAAGCCGCCGATCGGCGTTTCCGGGCCGCCCGCAATCGTGGTGTTGACCCAGACGCGACCCGCCTGCACACGGCGGAAAGCGCTGGTCGCCTTGTCGAGATTTTTGGTCCAGATGCTGGCGGCGAGCCCATAGACAGTATCGTTGGCAAGCTCGATCGCTTCCTCGAAAGTCTCGAAGGTGGAGATGGTCAGCACCGGTCCGAAGATTTCCTCGCGGGCAACGGCCATGTCCATTCTCACATCGGCAAACACGGTCGGGCGAATGAACTGGCCTTTCTCGGTTTCCAATGCGCCGCCGCCGCAGACGAGCCGGGCGCCTTCCGCCATGCCCCTGCCGATGTAGGAAAGGATCGTATCGTTCTGTTGGCTGGTGACGATCGCGCCGACCTGGGTGTTCGGATCGAGCGGGTCGCCTACGCGAACGCGGGCGATCTTGTCGGCCAGCAGCTTTTCGAATTCCACCGCCACCGACTTTTCGACGATCAACCGGCTGCCGCTGACGCAGCATTGGCCGGCATTGAAGCAGATGCCGAAGACGACGCCATCGGCCGCTTCGTTGAGATCGGCGTCGGCAAAGACGATTTGCGGGTTCTTGCCGCCAAGCTCCAGTCCAAGCTTCTTGAAATTGCCGGCCGACGCCAGCAGCGCCCGGCGGCCGACGGCAGTCGAACCGGTGAACGACAGCATATCGATGTCGTCATGCTCGGTCATAGCCTGGCCGATCTCTGAACCAGCGCCGGTGACGACATTGAACACCCCGGCTGGCAGGCCGGCCTCAGCCAGGATTTCCGCCATGACCAGCGTGGTCGCCGAGGTGACTTCCGACGGCTTGGCGACGACGGTGCAGCCGGACGCAAGGATGAACGGCACGCGCTCGGAAAGAATGAAGAACGGAAAGTTCCACGGCGTGATCAGCCCGACGACGCCGATCGGCTCGCGGATGACGAGGCCGATAAGATTGTCGCCGAGATTGTTGAATGTCTCGCCGTGCAGCGCACGCGCCGCACCCGCTGCATATTCGTAAATGCTGGCGGCACCCAGCACCTCGCCACGCGACTGGCTGATGCCCTTGCCGCTTTCCAGCGTTTCGAGCAGCGCCAGTTCTTCCGCACGCGCGCGGATGCCCTCCGCCGCCCTGAGCAGCACCGTTGCACGATCTGCACCGGAAAGGCCGGACCAACGACGGTCATTAAAGGCGTCCCGCGCAACCCGGACCGCTTGGTTGAGATCATCGACCGTGCAGCGGGTAATCCGGGTGACGGGAACGTCATGTGCAGGGCTGTTGCGCTCGATCACCCTGCGATTGCCAGCCGCGATCCACTTTCCATCGACGAAGAAGCCGAACTCGCGCACGGTTTCGGGAAGCGCCAGCTTGCCAGCGTTCATCTCCATGTCCTCACCCTTTCCTCCGGGCCGATGCACGGTGGCAGCGGCTCCTGCTTAAGTAACCATTCAGTTCTATTCCCGACGAAGTCAACCGTCCGGCAATCGGTTTTGCTCAGCTGATTTCGATCTGGATTTTCAAGGCATCCGTTCGTTTCGGCAGGTCCTCGAAGGCCTGCTGGATGTCATCCAGCCGGTAGCTTGCGCCCCGAAACGCATCGAGTTTGAAGCGGCCATGCGTCAGCAATGTCAGCGCATCGTGCATGTCCTCGCCCATGCCGGCGACGGAGCCTTTCAACGAATATTCCCGCAGCACCGTATCCAGCAACGGCAGGGGCAGCGTCTCCTCGTCTCCAGTGATACCGAAGGCTGCGAGATGTCCGCCGGGCCGCAACAGCCCAAGTGCCTGCCGGTAGAGCTTCGGCAGGCCGACGCTCTCGATGACGACGTCGGCGCCGCGGCCATCCGTCATCGCCAGCACGGTTTGTCTCGCATTCTCCGGATCGGTGATCACCACATCGGCACCGGCCTGGCGTGCCAGCTGTGCGCGATGCTCCGAGGGTTCGACGACGATGATCGGCGCAGCACCCGCCACCCGCATCATCTGCACATGCAGATTGCCGATGGGGCCGGCGCCCAGGATTACCACCGACTGGCCGAACCGGACATTTGCCTTGCGGGCGGCGCGCACGACACAGGCCACCGGCTCAACCAGCGCCAGCAGGTCGAACTCAGCCTCCGCGGCCGCCGGAATGACCAGCCGCGCCGACACCGACACATATTCGGCAAAGCCGCCGTCGCGCGAAATGCCGATCTGCCGGACTTCGGCGCAATTGAGGATTTCGTTGCGGCGGCAGTAGAAACAAGTGCCGCAGCCGACATTGATATCGGCGACCACGCGCATCCCGACATTCAGGCGCGTGACGTCTGCTCCCAGCCGCGCAATCGTCCCGGAGAATTCGTGCCCAGGAATGATCGGCAGTTGATCGGCCGCATAGTGGCCATTGAACATGTGCATGTCGGTGCCGCAAATGCCGGTTCGCGCGACCTTGATCAGCACGTCAGCGGGGCCGACGGCCGGCACCGGCATTTCGCGGATCTCAAACCTGTGGGGGGCAACGAGAACGGCGGCCTTCATGGTTTCCATATCAGGCATCCCTCATTTCACCGTCAAAACTTTGCTGCGGTCGAGCGTCAGGGCAATCGCCACGATCAGCACCAGGCCGAAAAAGATCTGCTGGCCATCGGCCGGGATTTCCAGATAGACCATCGAGGTGCGGATGACAGCGACGATCAGCGCGCCGATCATCGTGTTGAGTACGCCGCCGACGCCGCCGGTCAACGGCGTGCCGCCAACAAGCACCGCCACGATGGCCGGCAGCAGAAACTGATTAGCCGCAAGCGAGGAGCCGCCGGACAAACGCGCCGACATCATCAGGCCGGAGAACGCCGCCAGTAGGCCGCAGATCGCGAAGGCGGCGATCTTGTAGCGTTCGACCCGCACGCCCGAAGCGATGGCCGCATGTTCGGCCGCGCCGATGGCCTTCAGCACCCGGCCGAACACCGTGCGCCGCTCGACGAAGAGTGCGACCAGCAACAAGACGCCGGCGCAGATGACCTCGTTGGGGATCGGACCGGAGTAACCGAACAGCCAGCCGAGATAGGCGGAACGTTCGGTCTCGATCATCGACAGCGCCTTCTCGCCGGAGACATAGCGGGCCACGGAATAGGCGATTCCGCCGATTGCCAGCGTGGCGATGAAGGACGGGATCTTGGTGCGGATCGATACGACGCCCGAGAGCACGCCGAAGCCCGCGCCGACCGCAAGCGCAATGGGCACGGCCCAGAAGCCCAGACCCGACAACATTGCCGTGACCAGCACCGTCGTCATCGATGCGACGGACTGGGTCGAAAGGTCGATACCGCCGATATAGATTACCAAAGTCAGGCCGAGCGCCATAACGAACAGCGCCGAAACGTCGGCGGCGACGATCAGCAGATTCGCCGGCTTGAGGAAGGTCGAGTCCATCATGCCAATCAGCGCGACAAGTATGATCAGCGTCAGCACTGGAAGGTATGGCTTGAGTTTCTGTGCGTTCATATCCCTGCTCCTCAAACCATGTGGTGGACGAGATCGAAAAGGGTGGGCTTGGCGCCCGGCTTGCCATCAAAGCGTTCCTGGATCTCGCCATCCTTGATGACGAGAATGGTGTGCGAAAGCCCTATGGCTTCCTCCAGCGTGTCGGCAGCGAGGATAACGGCACAGCCATCGGCGCACATGTCGCGCACCATCTCGTAGACGTCCTCCTTAGCGCCGATATCCAGCCCGCGCGTCGGATGATCGAGGATGACGATCTTCGAGCCGGCGCTGCGCCACTTGGCCAGCACAACCTTCTGCTGATTACCGCCGGAAAGTCGGCCGCAATCGGCCTCCTCGGACGAAGCCTTGATCGAAAGCTTCTTGATCCATTCCTTCGCGAGGGTGCGCTCCCGGTCCTGATTTATCAGGCCGAAGCGGGAGTATTTCGACAATTGCGGCAAGGTCATGTTTTCGAAGACATTCATACCGGCGGCAATGCCCTCGACCTTTCGCTCGCGCGGAATGTAGGCGATGCCATGCTCGACAGCGTCAGCCGGAGAATAGCGACTGACCACCTCTCCGTTCACGCGGATTTCACCGGCATCGGGGCGAACCATGCCGAAGATCGAGCGCATGATCTCTTCCGTGCCCGAGCCTTCGGTGCCGACCAGCGCCAGCACTTCGCCCGGATGGAGGTCAAAGGCGATGTCCTTATAGACTGGTGCGTGAGATATTTTCTTGACCTGCAACAGCGGCTTTTCCGTACAATAGGGAAGCTGGCGGGCCTCGCGATAGTATTCCGCATCGACATCTCGGCCGACCATCTTGCGCTGGATATCTTCGACCACTGCCTCATTGGCATTGACGACGCTGACCACCTCGCCATCCTTCATCACATAGATGCGGTCGGAGAGTTCGATGATCTCGTCCATGCGGTGAGAGACGAAAATGAAGGCGGCTCGTGAACGCAGATCCCGCACCAACTGGAAAAGCATCTGCACTTCTTCGGGCGACAGAACCGAGGTCGGCTCGTCAAGCAGAATCACCAGATCGCCATGAACCCGTTCCTCGACCGACAGTACCTTGGCAAGCTCGACAAGCTGGCGCTGGGCAAAAGACAGTTCAGAGGTGATGGTAGCCGGATCGATGTCGAGCCTGACTTTCTCAAGCTGCTTTCGCGCCGCTGTCGCCATCTTCTTCCAGTTGACCAGGCCCATGCGAACAAAGGGCTTTTCAAAGCCGAGGAAGATGTTTTCCATCACCGTCAGGTTGGAGATCAGCGACTGTTCCTGGAACACCATGCCGACGCCCTTTTCCTGGGCATCGCGCGGATTGGCGAAGCGCACCGGCTTGCCATCGAGCGATATTTCGCCGGATTCAGGCACATAGGCACCGTACATCACCTTCATGAGGGTAGACTTGCCGGCGCCATTCTCGCCCACCAGGCCGACGATCTCGCCCTTGCGGATCTCGAAATCCACATTCTTGAGGGCATGCACGCCGGGAAAGGACTTTTCAATTTTGGATAGCTTGAACATCGTGCCCGCCTATTTCACCAGGGATATGGTTTTGCGGTTGATCGACAGCGCGACCGCCACGATGACCATGGCACCGAGCACACCGCTCTGGACGTAGCTCGGCAGCCCGACGACGACCATGCCATTCATGATCGCCGAGACGATCAGCACGCCGACAAGCGTATTGAGCACCCCGCCCGTGCCGCCCATCAGCGACGTACCGCCGACGACGACTGCGGTAATCGAGGTGAACATCAGATTGGAGCCCGACTGGCCATCAGCGATGCCGACGCGCGCCACGGCCAGCAGCGAACCCAGCGCATAAAAGAGACCGGCGAGGGCAAAGCCGATGATGCGCACACGCTCGGTATTCAGGCCGGAGGCCTTGGCGAGATCCTCGCCGCCGCCCACGGCATAGATGTTGCGGCCGATCACGGTGTGCTTCTGGATGAACCAGGCAACCGCGGTCATGACGATGGCGAAATGCACCATCAGCGGCATGCCGATAAAGCGCGTGGTGAGCAGCGAGCGGAAAACAGGATCGTCGATGGTGATACGGTAACCGCCGGACAAGATCACCACGGCGCCTGCACCGACGAAACCCATCGACAGGCTGGCCATGAAGGAGGGGATGCGCAACTTCACATGCGCGATGCCGGTGATCAGTCCTGCCAGAACGCCGACTGCGAGCGCGGCCAGAATGCCGAGCCATCCCTCGAACATCGTTCCGCCGAGCGCCCGGAAGATGGTTGCGAAGATCACCGCACAGAATGTCACGACGCCTTCCATAGACAGGTCGATGGAACCCATAATGATGATGAAGGTCACGCCGATCGCCACCAGCAGCGCAGGCGCCGCAAGCACACCGATGCGGGCGAAGTTGCGAATTGACAGGAAGTTCGGATTGATCAGACCGAAGCCGACACAGACCGCGATCAGCACCAGCAAGGGCGCCCATTTGCGGATATTGGCTTCATTCAAGGCAACGACGCTCGACACCTTCGCGCACTCCTCCAGAGACTGGGCACAGAACCTCGCGACCACCCGATGGGGCGGCGGCGAAATCCTCATTGCGGCAAGGCGGAATGCGGCAGCATCCCGCCCTTGCCATCATGGGCAGGGATCAGTAACGGTTGTACTCGATCTGGCCGTTGGTCGGGCCGAAGTAGTCGTTCCAGTCGTAGTCGGGATGCGACTTGTGATGCTTGGCCAGGAAGGCCTCTGCATCCTTCTTGGTGACGAGCAGCGTCGGGCCGTAGAATTCGCGATGCTCCTTCGGCTCGGCACTCGGCTTGTACTTGCCGGTCGCTGCGGCATGCGCCAGCGACAGGGCGATGCCGCCGCCCCAATAGGGGTCGGTGTAGCAGGTGACGAGAAGCTCATCCTTGAGAATGTATTCGATAGCCTGCTCGCCGCCGTCATAGGCGCAGACCGGAATCTTGCCTGCGAGGCCTTCGGCGCGCAAAGCCTCGATGGCGCCATAGGCCATCGTGTCGTTGGCGCAGAACACGCCCTTGATCTCGTCGCCGTACGTCGTGAGGTAAGAGGCCATGATCTCGTTGGCCTTGGTCGTGTCCCAATCGGCAGCCTGGTAGTCGAGGATCTTGATGTCGGGGAACTTCTTGGCCGCTTCCATCATGCCCTGCTTGCGCTCAACGGCCGGAATGTTGGCGGCGATGCCGCCGAGGCCGACCACGCCGCCCTTGCCGCCCATGGCTTCGAACAGCATCGTCGCGGTTTGCGTCGAGGGCTCGAGATCCGACCAGCTCATATGGCCGACCCAGTTGTCGCCGAAATCCCAGGGATGCAGGTCGTCGGTCTTATTCCAGATGGTGAAGACGTAGCCGTTGGCAGCCTTGACCGACTCGACCGTCGGGCGGCAATTGGGACTGTCGTTGGGATCGCAGGCGATGGCGGCATTGCCATTGGTCTTGGACAGCAGCGCCTTGATGTCGGCGACGCATTTTTCGTTCGAGCCATCATGGATCAGATGGATGAGATCCGACTTCGGCTTACCGATGCTCTCGACGAAGGCCTCGGCGCCCGAGACGATCGAGTTCCAGTAGGGATTGGTGCGGTCTCGATAGCTCCACGCCATGGCGGGGTTTTCGGCGGCCGTGAGCCGCGTCGTGCCGAGCGCGGCTGCAGCGGCAAAGCCACCAAGACCCAGCGCGCTGCTGATCAGGAATTCGCGACGACGGATTTTTTCTTTCTCGATGAAATCTTTGACGTAGGACATTGCTCTCTCCCTCTTGAAACCGTTCTTTCCGAGGCAGTCCAGCCTTCGGAGAAGCGCCTCCTCGACCATGCCACTGCACAATCAACGCACTAACTAGTTACTTTATATAAACTGCACTGTCAACAAACGCCCGGCAAGATTCATTTGCCTTCCAGCCAGCGTGAAACTAATGTTATTCCCTATCTGGTTAGCGCATATCGCGACGGCGACCGGTCGTCAGGTTTGTCGCCGGCGGTTGTTGAACGAGAGAATTTCGATTAACCCGCGCATGGGGTAGTATCTGCCGCAGCACGCGATTCCGCACCGGCGGGGCATAGAGGGAACAATGGAAGACACCAAGACCAGTCCAAAGCCACGGGTGCGCGACGCCGAAGCCACGCAAAAGCGGATCATGGCGGCCGCCAAGAAGGAATTTGCACGAAACGGGCTTGGCGGCGCGCGCGTCGACGTCATTGCCGAGCAGGCGAAGGCCAACAAGCGCATGATCTACCACTATTTCGAAAGCAAGGAGACGCTGTTCCAGCGCGTGCTCGAGGAAGCCTACTCCGACATCCGCTCGGCCGAACAGAAGCTGCAGCTCGATCACCTCGATGCCAGGAGCGCGCTGGAAAAGCTCGTCCGCTTCACCTGGAAATACTATCTCGACAATCCGGAGTTCATCACGCTGGTCAACAGCGAGAACCTACACAAGGCCAAGCACCTGAAGAAGTCCGAACTTATCCATACGATGAGCCGCCGGTTCGTCAGCATGGTCGGCGAGCTACTCGAACGCGGCGTCAAGGAAGGCGTCTTCCGCGATGGTATCGACCCGGTTCAACTCAACATCACGATCGCCGCGATCAACTACTACTACCTCACAAACCGCTTTACCGGCTCAATCGTCTTCGAACGCAATCTGATGGCGCCAGAAGCGCTGGAGGAACGGCTCACCTTCAACATCGAGACGATCATGCGGCTGGTGTGCAAGGACTGACTACGGCTGGCGCAATGCCAAGAAAACCCGACGATCCAGCCCCCTGATTTCCGCGGCGTATTTTCCCGGGAACCTTTTCGGGCAACGCGCATCCAATCGACACGCTGCGACATTGGCAGCGTAGCCGGGCGCAGACTGTGCGCTCCACCGATTGGAGGTCACCATGCTTAACAGATTGCTTGCCGCCACCGTGTTCGTCGTTTCAGGCGCCGCACTTGCCTCTGCCCACGACGCCAAACTGTCCGATCCGCAAATAGCCCATATCGCCTACTCGGCGGGCCAGATCGATGTGACGGCGGCCGAGCAGGCATTGAAGAAATCCAAGAACCCCGATGTCATTGCCTTTGCCAAGACCATGGAGCGCGACCACAAGGCCGTCAACGAGCAGGCACTTGCGCTCGTCAAGAAGCTGAACGTCACGCCCGAAGACAATCCGGTCAGCCAGTCGCTTTCGACCCAGGCAAGCAAGGAGCTGACAACGCTCGGGGCACTCGATGGGGCAGCCTTCGACAAGGCCTATGTCGAAAACGAAGTCGCGTATCACAAGGCGGTCAACGGGGCTCTGAAAGACACCCTGATCCCTTCTGCTCACAACGCCGAACTGAAATCGCTGCTCGAAACTGGCCTGACCCTGTTCCAGGAGCATCAGATGCATGCCGAGCATCTCGCCAGCCAGGTCAAATAGCCATGAAACTCCGCAAGTCAAAGAAAGCGATAAGCTTCGTGCCGGTGTTTCTGCTTCTCGCTGCCGGTCACTGGCCGGCAGCGAGGGCGGCCGAGTATGAAATAGCCATCACAAAAATGAAGTTCGCCGCTGTACCCGATGTCCTGCATGTCGGAGATGTGATCAACTGGCGCAACGATGATATGTTCCGCCATACGGCGACGGCGCGCGACGGCGGATTCGATGTCGATCTGCCGCCGCATTCCAGGCAGAGCATGAAAGTCGATAAAGCCGGATCTTTCGCGTTCTATTGCCGCTTCCATCCTGCGATGAAAGGCACATTGTCCGTGCAGCCCTAAAAGTCGAAATTTGTCGTCATGATACCGTATCGAGGATCAGATGAACGCATTGCCAAAGACAAAAACAAGCCCGCTGGTGTCTTCGGATCTATCCGAAACGGAGCTCGTCGACCTTGCCAGACAAGGTGATGAAACCGCCATCCGCGCCATTGTCCAACGTTACAACCGCCGCCTGTTCCGGCTCGCGCGGTCCGTTGTCAGAAATGACGGCGAAGCGGAAGATATCGTCCAGGCAGCCTATGTCCGGGCTTTTACCAGCATGGACACTTTCCGCCAGGAGGCGCAGTTCTCCACCTGGCTGACAAGAATTGCGATGAACGAGGCACTCGGGCGCTTGCGTCGCCGCCGTAAAACCACTGCGCTGGAGGAAATCGATATGCAGGCTGCGTCCGGTGGAGGCCATGTGCTGCACTTTCCGTCATCACTCGCCGGGCCAAATCCCGAGTCCGAACTGTCGCGCACACAGGCGCGGCATCTTCTGGAAATGGCGGTCGACGAACTTCCTGACGGCTTCCGCATGGTGTTCGTAATGCGCGACGTGGAAGGCATGAGCGCGCAAGAGGTCGCCAGCCAACTCGATATCAAGGTCGAAACGGTCAAGACCCGGCTGCATCGGGCGCGCAAACTGATGCGCGCCTCCATCGAACGGCAGCTGGAAGGCGCCTTCAGCGCGCTCTTCCCCTTCGACGGGGCCCGGTGCGTTTCCATGGCCGACCGGGTTGTCGAAAGCCTGAAGCAGAAGCAAATGCGCTAGGCCGGATTGGGCCGGCGGGTTCATCGTCTGACGCCCCCGCCGGCAGAACAAATCCATTCAGACCAGGCTATCCTTGGCCAGGTAGTAGAAGTATTTGGCGCCGCGTTCGAGAATCGCGTCGTTGAAGTCATAGGTCGTGGTATGCAGGCCGCTGCTATCGCCGTTGCCGATCAGCACATAGGCGCCCGGCACCTTCTCCAGCAGGAAGGAGAAATCCTCGCTGCCCATCAGCGGCGTGGCGAGTTCGATCATCTGATCCTCGCCGAAATGCGTAGAAACCGTCGCGCGTGCGACATCAACCGCAGCGGCATCGTTGATGGTCGCGGGATAGCCGGTCTGCCAGTCGAACGACACTTCGGCGC
>NZ_JAEQNC010000002.1 GCF_016722925.1 Phytoamicus setariae
TCGTCCATAGAACCTCCGTTCTGTGTCGCGCATAAAATAGCGGTCCAAGCACGGAGGTCTCTCAACTACGATGTAGAACACGTCCAGTCCTCCACCGTAGGTGGAGGTTTACTTACTTCATAACGAAAAAAGCGCCGGGCAGACCCGACGCTTTCCGATACATCGAATATTTCCGCGCTGGTTACTTGGCGGCGTCCAGAAATTGCTCGCACCAGGTCGGTTCGCCCTTGGCGCCCGTCTGCTTGTCCACGATCTTGGTGATCGACCTGATCATGTAGTTCTCGCCGACCGTCAGCTTGACCGTGCAGGAAAGGTACTGCGTGCGCGCCGAGGCCACGCGCTTGCGGCTTTTGCCTTCGCCTTCATACTGTGCGGGGATGCGGACTGTCTTGTAGCCGCCACGCCAGACATAGGTCGTCGACGAGCCGGTCTCTTCGTCCGATACCGGAGGACCGTAGGCGGCAAAGAACTTCCCGGCTTCCGTGCCGACCCAGCGCGCGCTGAGAGGATCGGTGGACAGGCTTGCGGTGGTGGTGCATCCGGCGAGGGTCAGTGCCATGCCGGCGAGAAACAGCGAACGGAGATTCATGCCTGAAACGATCCTTGTTGGTTGCCGGGCAAGCCGGCGTCGATACGGTGGGAGGTGCCGACAAACGCCATAATATGCTGTTGGCAAAAACGGAACTGGATTTTGGTTGTCAACAGCCGTTTTTGTTCTTTTCTTGTCTCATTTGTTACAACTTGTTCCACAGAATTGACCTTTCGGAAAATATTTCTCCGGGTCCATATTGCATTTCGCTTTTAAATGCGGTCCATTCCACGCAACCGGGCCGGTAGAGAAGCCGGTGCGGATATAACTTGGGGAAAGACATGAGAAAGCTAACCACTCTGCTGGCAGCAACTGCCATCGCGTCCGTTTTTGCCTATTCGGCGTCTGCCAAAACGCTGGTCTACTGCTCCGAAGCTTCGCCGGAAGGATTTGATCCTGGTCTTTACACAGGTGGTCAGACCTTTGACGCGTCCTCGCGTACCGCCTACAACCGCCTGGTCGAATTCAAGCACGGCAGCACCGAACTCGAGCCCGGCCTGGCCGAAAGCTGGACCGTTTCCGACGACGGCAAGGAATACACGTTCAAGCTCCGCGCCGGCGTGAAGTTCCAGACCACAGACTTTTTCACGCCAACTCGCGAACTGAACGCCGACGACGTGATTTTCTCCTTTGAGCGTCAGCTCAAGGCGGACAATCCGTGGAACAAGTATGTTGAAGGCGCTGCCTGGGAATATTCCGCCGGCATGGGCTTTCCGGAACTGATCAAGTCGGTCGAGAAGGTCGACGATCTCACGGTCAAGTTCGTCCTGAACCGTCCTGAAGCGCCGTTCCTCGCCGACCTCGGCATGGACTTCGCCTCGATCATGTCCAAGGAATATGCCGACAAGCTGCAAGCTGATGGCAAGATGGCCCAGCTGAACCAGATGCCGCTCGGCACCGGTCCGTTCACGTTCGTCGGCTACCAGACCGATGCGGTCATTCGCTACAAGGCGCATCCCGACTATTGGCATGGCAAGGAAAAGATTGACGATCTCGTCTTCGCCATCACCACGGATGCAGCGGTTCGCGCTCAGAAGCTGAAGGCCGGCGAATGCCACATCATGCCGTATCCGAATGCGGCCGATGTTGCTGAGCTGAAGAAGGATCCGAACCTTAACGTCATCGAGCAGCCAGGCCTGAACGTTTCCTATCTGGCCTACAACACGCTTGTTGCACCGTTCGACAAGCCGGAAGTCCGCCGTGCGCTGAACAAGGCGATCAACAAGCAGGCGATCGTCGACGCCGTGTTCCAGGGCGCGGCCCAGGTCGCCAAGAACCCGATCCCGCCGACGATGTGGTCGTATAACGACAAGATCGAGGACGACAAATACGATCCGGAAGCCGCCAAGAAGGAACTCGAAGCCGCTGGCGCTGCGGGCCTGAAGATGAAGCTCTGGGCAATGCCGGTCTCGCGTCCGTACATGCTCAACGCGCGTCGTGCGGCTGAACTGATGCAGGCCGACCTTGCCAAGATCGGCGTCGAAGTCGAGATCGTGTCTTTCGAATGGGCCGAATACCTCAAGCGTTCGTCTGACAAGGCGCGCGACGGTGCGGTCATCCTCGGCTGGACGGGTGACAATGGTGATCCGGACAACTTCCTCGATACGCTTCTTGGTTGCACGGCCGTGGGTGGCAACAACCGCGCGCAATGGTGCAACAAGGAGTTCGACGATCTCGTGAAGAAGGCCAAGCAGACTGCCGATCTGGCCGAGCGCACCAAGCTCTATGAAGAAGCTCAGGTGGTATTCAAGCGCGAAGCGCCGTGGGCGACGATCGACCACTCTGTCGGCTTTACGCCGGTCAGCAAAAAGGTCTCTGGATACTTCATGGACCCCCTTGGTATTCACCGTTTCGACGGTGTAGATGTTGCTGAGTAACTAAATAAGGAATGCCGCATAAAGACGGCAGGTCCGGCGGGGTGGCTTTGGTCACCCCGCCGTAATAGATTGGATAGTTCCCCATGCTGCGATTTTTGCTTGGCAGGCTTGCAGTCCTGATACCCACGTTTGTGGGCGTCGCATTGATTGCTTTTTCGTTCATCCGCCTGCTACCCGGCGATCCTGTCATGTTGATGTCGGGCGAACGGGTCATGGCTCCCGAGCGCTATGCCAAGGTCATGCATGACCTCGGGCTCGACCGGCCGTACTACGTGCAGTTCGTCGACTATTTCACCAACATCGTCAGTGGCAATTTCGGCAATTCGATCGTCACGAAACGACCGGTGCTCGAAGATTTCATGACGCTGTTTCCAGCAACGCTAGAGCTGTCCTTCTGCGCCATCATCCTGGCGGTCGGACTTGGGATTCCGGCTGGCGTCATCGCTGCGCTGAAGCGAGGCACATGGCTCGACCAGACTGTCATGGGCACGGCTCTGGTCGGTTATTCCATGCCGATCTTCTGGTGGGGCCTGTTGCTGATCATCTTCTTCTCGGGCTATCTCGGCTGGACACCCGTCTCCGGCCGCATTTCCCTGATGTATTTCTTCCCACCGGTTACCGGCTTCATGCTGATCGACAGCCTGCTGTCTGGTCAGGCCGGCGCCTTCAAATCGGCGCTGAGCCATTTGATCCTGCCGTCGATCGTGCTGGCGACCATTCCGCTGGCCGTCATCGCCCGGCAGACTCGGTCGGCCATGCTGGAAGTGCTGGGCGAAGACTATGTTCGCACGGCGCGCGCCAAGGGGCTGTCGCCGTTCCGCGTGGTCGGCGTGCATGCATTGCGCAACGCCATGATCCCCGTCGTCACCACCATCGGCCTGCAGGTCGGCGTGTTGCTGGCCGGCGCGATTTTGACGGAATCGATTTTCTCCTGGCCGGGGATCGGCAAGTGGATGGTCGACGCGGTGTTCAAGCGTGACTATGTGGTTGTGCAGGGTGGACTGCTGCTGATCGCGGCGGTGATCATGCTGGTCAACCTGATCGTGGATCTTCTCTACGGGTTCCTGAACCCGCGGATCGGGCGGTAGGATAGAGCTCATGGCAAGCACCGAAACCACTCGAACCGCCCCGCCTTCGGCTCTCGCCGAGTTCTGGTTCTATTTTTCCCACAACACAGGGGCCGTTATCGGTCTCGTCATCTTCGCAGCCGTCCTGCTCATTGCGATCTTCGCGCCCGTGGTGGCGCCATATCTGCCGCATGACCAGGATCGCGCCAAGCTCTTGCTGCCACCCTTCTGGATGGAAGGTGGCACGACGAGCTTTCTGCTCGGCACCGACGCGGTCGGACGCGATATCCTCTCGCGCCTTATCTATGGTGCACGGTTTTCGCTGTTCATCGGTCTTGTCGTGGTGACACTGTCAGTGCTCTCCGGGGTGTTGATCGGTCTGATCGCCGGTTACTTCGGCGGCAAGATCGATACGATCATCATGCGGATCATGGATATCATCCTGGCATTTCCGTCTCTGCTGCTCGCATTGGTGCTGGTGGCGGTGCTTGGGCCGGGACTGCTGAATGCGATGATCGCGATTTCCCTTGTCAACCAACCGCATTTCGTCCGCCTGACGCGCGCTGCCGTGATGATCGAGCGGAACAAGGATTATGTCGTCGGCTCGCGTGTTGCCGGTGCTGGTACGCTGCGGCTGATGTTCTTGACCATCCTGCCGAATTGCCTGGCACCACTGATCGTTCAGGCGACACTGGCTTTCTCCGCCGCGATCCTCGATGCGGCCGCTCTCGGCTTCCTCGGCATGGGAGCGCAACCGCCGACTCCGGAATGGGGAACCATGCTGGCAGAGGCCCGCGAATTCATCCAGCGCGCCTGGTGGGTTGTGACCTTTCCGGGTCTGGCGATCCTCATCACGGTGCTTGCCATCAATCTGATGGGCGATGGCCTGCGCGATGCGCTCGACCCCAAGCTCAAGAGGTCGTGACGATGAATTGCTCTCTGATCTTCTCGGGCTATCCGCTTTTGGCAACAGTGCTCTCGCTGTTGCTGGCTGCAACGCTGGTCTGGCGTATGATGCACGCAGGCGACACCATGAGGCGGGCCGTTGCCCTGTCCGGCATTGGCGGCGGATTCCGTATACGCAGGCTCGCGCATGACTACGCTGCACTCATGCGGCAGGCCCGATCCATGATCGAACATGGATCCGACGCAAGCGAAATACTCGAGCGGGCGATTGGTGTCGTCCGGACCCGCCGGCTCTTTGTCATGTCGTTGCTTTTCCTCGCCTGGGCTGCCGGCATGGCGCTGGTGGTGCAGTTTGCCAGCGGCAATTCGGCCTGCCTGAAGACGATGGCCAGCGCCTTGACACTGCAACTGGACACGACGGTGGCGCATGCAAAGCCAGATGCCCAAGATGCCAGTCCGATGGTTGCAGGCAAGCAGCTGACGACGTTGCAACGGCGGTCAGTTACCCAGCAGGGTTTCTCCGGTACGGCGGTCGGGGCGGAGCCTCGTGGCCAAAAACTATCGACCATTCCCGCCAAGCGGACGGAGGTTGCAAATGGCCCTGCTTGAAATCCGCAACCTGACGGTTGAATTCGAAACCACTTCTGGCCTGTTCCGCGCGGTAGACGGCGTATCGCTGGCCTGCGACCATGGCGAGATATTGGCAATTGTCGGGGAATCCGGCTCAGGAAAGTCCGTTGCCATGCTTGCCGTCATGGGCCTTTTGCCCTGGACGGCAAACATCACCGCCGACGCGATGTTGTTCGATGGCCGGGATTTGCAGACGTTGTCGGCCGACGAGCGCCGCAAGATCATTGGCAAGGACATCGCCATGATCTTTCAGGAGCCGATGACCAGCCTCAATCCGTGCTTCACGGTCGGCTATCAGATCGAGGAGGCACTCAAGGTGCATCTTGGTCTGGACAAGGCGGCCCGCCGAACGCGCGCCATTGAGTTGCTGCGCAAGGTTGGTATCCCAGCGCCCGAGAGCCGGCTGAGCAATTTCCCACACCAGATGTCGGGCGGCATGAGCCAGCGGGTCATGATCGCCATGGCGTTGTCGTGCAATCCCAAGCTTCTGATCGCCGACGAGCCGACCACTGCGCTCGACGTGACCATCCAGGCGCAGATTCTTGACCTGCTCATTCGGCTGCAGCAGGAAGAAGGCATGGGGCTGGTGCTGATCACCCACGACATGTGCGTGGTTGCAGAAACCGCCGAGCGTGTGCAGGTGCAATATGCCGGCCAGAAGGTCGAGGAACAGACGGTGATCGAACTGTTTGGCGATCCGCATCATCCTTACACCGCAGCTCTGCTGGCGGCTCTTCCCGAGCGTGCCGTTGCGGGCGGGCGCTTGCCGTCGATCGCTGGCGTCGTTCCGGGCCATCATGACAGGCCGACCGGCTGCCTCTTCTCGCCGCGTTGCGCATTCGTCACCGAGCTCTGTCGAAAGACGGTGTCCCGGCAGGGGACGGAATACGGCTCGGCGCTGTGCAACTACCCACTCAAATCAGGCAGGCCGACCGGCCATCCCGCATATCAGGGAGAGCTGGCATGACCGAAGCCATCATCCACGGCACCGATCTCAAGCGTTTCTACCAAGTCGGAGGCGGGCTCCTTTCCAAGCCAGCCACCGTAAAGGCGCTGAACGGGCTTAGCTTTTCGCTGGAGTCGGGCAAGACCCTTGCCGTTGTCGGCGAATCCGGCTGCGGAAAATCCACGCTCGCGCGTCTGGTGACGATGATCGAGGAGCCGACTGAAGGCAGCCTGACGATCAAGGGGCAAAAGGCCGACCCGTCCGACAAGACATTGCGCTCGACCGTTCAGATCGTTTTTCAGAATCCGTATGGCTCGCTCAATCCGCGCAAGAAGATTGGCGCGATTCTCGAGGAGCCGCTGAAGATCAACCTGCCTGACGACGCCGCCACACGCCGCGCCAAGGCGCTCGACATGCTGTCGAAGGTCGGGCTGCGCCCCGAGCACTATGATCGCTATCCCCATATGTTTTCGGGCGGTCAGCGCCAGCGCATCGCCATCGCCCGCGCGCTGATGCTGAGGCCCAAGGTGCTGGTGCTTGACGAGCCTGTTTCGGCGCTCGATCTGTCTATCCAGGCCCAGGTGCTCAATCTGCTGATGGATCTGCAGAAGGAAATGGGACTGGCCTATCTCTTCATCTCGCATGGTCTGTCTGTCGTGCGCCATATCGCCGACGACGTGATGGTGATGTATCTCGGCAAGCCGGTTGAATCAGGCCCGGTCGAGGAGGTCTACAATCATCCGCGCCACCCCTATACGGCCGCGCTGCTGTCGGCGACACCGATTGCCGACCCGACCCGCAAGAAGCGTCGCATCGAACTCAAGGGCGAACTTCCTTCTCCGCTCAATCCGCCGCCGGGGTGCCCGTTCAATCCGCGTTGCGCCTATGCGACGGATGTCTGCCGGCAGACGATGCCCGAGGCGACGGTCGTGGGCGAGCACAGCTTTTACTGCTATCATCCGCTCTGATCTTTCCAGTCGGAGTGGCACGACATGTTCTTGCAAAACGTGGAAGAGAACGAGGGAACCGGCCGGGTCGGTGAAATCTACCGAAAGCAGCTGGACGCGCAGAGGTTTGTCATGGAGGCAACGAAATGCTTCACGACACGGCCGGACCTGCTGCCGATCTATACCGATTTCAACGATGCTATCCGGGCGGGTTTTTCGCTGGGCATGCGCGAATGGCGGCTCATCACCTTCATTGCCGCGCGCGATATTCCATCCACCTATTGCTCGCATGTCTACGGCAAGCAACTCATCGCCGATCTCGGTTCGACCGAAGCGGTGCTCGCGGTGCAGCGCGATTTCCGCAATGCCGGCCTGAGCGTGGCTGATGTCGAAATGCTCGCCTATGCCGAAAAGATCACCCGCGCCGCTTCATCGGTAGAACAAGGCGATATCGATCGCCTTCGTGCAGTGGGGTTCACAGACCAGCAGATCTCGGACATTGCGCTTTGTGCATCTTTCCGTTCCTTCGTCAGCCGGTTTTTCGATGCCGTTGGAGCAGGGCCGGAAGCGCATTATCTCAGCGGGGACGCGGCGTTTCGCGCGGCGATGACGGTCGGCAAAGCGATCTGAAAACGTGCCGCAGGTCTCGATGTCGCAGGTCGATTTTATCAGCGCGTTACCGATTGTCTTGCTGTATAAGTCACTCGAAACATGAGGGCGCAGCACTTGTTTTCGCTGTGTTCCAGTTGCTTTCGACCCGGGTCATCGGACAATTCCAAAGTTCATCCATGCGTAGTGCTCTTACCATTCTCACTGTTGCGGTTCTGTCATCGGGGACGGTGGCTCAGGCCGCGGACGTCGCCTTTCCCACAAGGGAAAAGCTCGGCGAGGCCCTGTTTTTCGATGTGAACCTGTCGAAGAACCGCACGCAGTCCTGTTCAACATGCCACATGCCCGACATTGGCTTTTCCGACCGTCAGGGTGCGATTGCAGGCAACGCGGTGTCCGTGGGCGACGACGGCAAGTCTGTTGGGGATCGCAACGCGCCTTCGGCCGCTTATGCCGCGTTGACTCCGCCCTTTCACAAGGATGTGAACGGTGCCTATCTGGGTGGCCAGTTCTGGGATGGCCGCGCCAGTTCGCTTGAGGACCAGGCAGCAGGGCCGCCGCTCAACCCGGGCGAGATGGGCATGCCGGACGCGAAGGCCGTGGCCGAACGGCTGAAGGAAAACCCGGACTATGTCGCGGCATTTTCCGCGCTTTTTGGTGCCGACGTATTGAAGGATCCCAATCAGGCCTTCCGGGCAACCACGGAGGCGATCGCCGCCTTCGAGCGCACACCGGAATTTGCACCGTTCGATTCCCGTTATGATCGCTATCTCAAAGGCGAGGTGAAGTTCACCGAGCAGGAGGAGCTTGGCCGGACGCTGTTCTTCTCGACGCAGTTCACCAACTGCAATCTCTGCCACGACGTGAAGGGCGCCGGCGGCAAGTTCGAGACGTCGACTTTCTCTTCGCACAAATATTTCAACATCGGGGTTCCCGCCAATGCGGCGATCCGGGCAACGAACGGCACCAGTTCCGGGTTCGTCGATGCCGGGCTTGCCGCCAATCCGCTGGTTAACGGCAACCCGATGGAGCGCGGCAAGTTCAAGGTTCCGGGCCTCAGGAATGTCGCTGTCACCGGTCCCTATATGCACAATGGCGTGTTCGGCGACCTGCGCACGGTGATCCTGTTCTACAACAAGTACAATTCCAAGAAGAAGAGCCGCCAGATCAACCCCGAGACCGGCCAGCGCTGGGCGGATGCCGAGATATCGGACAATCTGGCCAGAAAGGAACTGGAGACAGGTCCCGGCCTTGACGACAAACGCGTCGATGCGCTGGTGGCATTCCTGAAAACACTGACGGACAAGCGGTACGAGCATCTGTTGGATAAGTGATCTCGGTGCTGCGCTCGCGACCATCCGGAATATGTCCCGCGCGGATCATCCTCGGCCCCGCCGCGAGTCATCCTCGGGCTTGACCCGAGGACCCATCTTCAAGCTTCACACCTCTGGATCATGGGTCCTCGGGTCAAGCCCGAGGAAGACACGTGGAGAGGTGCTGTGGCCTCCAGCGCTGTTAACGGGACCAGAAATAGAATTGCCGGATGGCTTGCTTCGGCGTTTTCGCACCTTGATAGTGTGGTTTGCGTACCTCTTCTCCCATCAGGGCGAAGGTGGCCCAAGGGCCGGACGAGGAGCTTTAACAGAGGTGTCATGAAATATATCTGCAGGACTCTATTCATTGCGGCAACGTTGGCCGCACTTCCGTTTGCCCCTACGCAGGCCGCCGACAAAACCACCGTGGTGAAGTTCAAGCCGCAAACCACATCGGCTACGATCAAGGGAAACCTGAAGGGCTACGACACCAACAACTACATGCTCGGCGCCAATGCCGGACAGGTGCTGAAAGTCGTGCTGAAAGCCAGCAATAGCAGCTGCTATTTCAATATTCAGGGGCCTGACAGTGAGGAGGCGCAGTTCAACGGGTCGATGACCATGGGGGATTTCTCCGGCACGTTGACCGTGGATGGCAACTACAAGGCCATGGTCTATCTCATGCGCAATGCCGCCCGACGCAACGAGATCTGCAAGTACACCATCACCTTTGAAATCGACGGCTGAGCCGCTGGACAGCCGAGCTGGCATCCACTACGCCTGTTGCTTATAATCATACAATTCAGGAAGCGCCGGTTCGGCGTGGTGAAGGAGGCTAGCGATGACTGTATCCGATCTTACCATTCCCGACCTCGCCGGCAAGGCGGTATTGATCACGGGGGCGTCTACCGGCATCGGCGCGGCGCTGGCCAAGGCATTCGCCGCCCAGGGTGTGATGGTGGGCTTGCACTACAATTCCAGTGTCGAAGCGGCGCACGCGGTCGCCAGCGAGATCGAGGCGGCTGGCGGCAGCGTCGTGCTGCTCAAGGGCGATGCGACGCAATCGGGCGACATGGCACGGGTGGTCGAGGAAGCGGCCAAGGCATTTGGCCGGCTGGACGGGTTGATCAACAATGCCGGCGGTATGGTTGCGCGCCTGACCTATGAGAACATGACCGATGCGCATTATGATGCTGTCATGGATTTGAACGGCCGCTCGGTGATTTCGACGACTACGTCAGCAATCCCCTATCTGAAAAAGCAAGGCGGGTTCATCATCAACACCACCTCTGTCGCGGCCCGAACCGGCGGCACCGCAGGCTCTGGCCCTTATGGCTCCTCCAAGGCGTTCGTCGCCGCCGTGACCAAAGGGCTGGCGCTCGAACTCGGCAAGTATGGCATTCGGGTCAATTCTGTCGCGCCGGGCTATATCGCAACGCCGTTCCAGGATCGCTATTCGCTGCCGGGGCAGGGCGAGGCCGTCGCCAAGGCTGTGCCGCTGGGCCGCGTCGGGACGGCGGAGGATTGCGTCGGCGCCTACCTGTTTCTCGCCTCTGAAACGTTGTCGGGCTATGTGACGGGTCAGATGATTGACGTCAATGGCGGCCAGATGATGCCTTGAGGCGCCGCGATGCTCACGCAGTTGCCGCTTGCCGTTTTTCGAGAATGAGCAGACCAGCCACACCTGCGAGCGCCATGGCCACACCCAGCCAGGCAGTGCTGGAATAGCCCAAGGCAAGCGCGCCGATTGCGAAGGCGGCGGCACTCAGTCCATTCGAAAGGAACGAGGTCATCTGGTTGAGCGATGTCCCCAGTCCCGGCTTGTCCAGCCACAAATCCTGGAAATAGGAAAGCGGCAGCGACAGGATGGCGGCAATGCCAAAAGCATTGGGAACCAGCAGCAGGTAGATATGCCAAGGCTGCGTGGCGAAGCTGAGGGCGGCCATGAAACCGGCATAGATCAATGCGCCGATCGCCAGCGCCTGAACCACAGTGAGCCGCTTCAGCAGGCGTCCCCAGATCAACATGAACGGAATTTCGAGCGCCGCACAGAGGCCGGCCACGATGCCGACATCCATCAGCGTACCGCCGGCAATGCCGGTCATGATCAGCGGCTGGATGATGGCGATCAGCCGCGTCGCTGCTGTTATCAGCGACATCGAGGTGACGCGCGTCAGCATGATCGGGGTGGTGGCCAGCCTCAGCGAGGCAAAGAACGACGGGCCGCCTGCCTGTTGTTTCGGTGCGGACCGCATCGGCGGCATCATGGTCAGGATCACCAGGAAACCTGCCAGGCAGGCTACAGCCGAAAACCCCCAGGCGCCCAGCATGGTCTCGGTATTTGCGAGCCAGAAACCGACCAATCCAGGCACAAGGATCCATGAGCCGGAAAACACAGCCCTAACGACCGATGTGATGGCGCGCGCCTCGCTTGCCGCCAGCCTGTTGCTCAATGACCGGATGGTGGCAAAGCCAAGCGAGTAGCTGGAATTGGACAGCGGCACCAGCAGAACGGCACATAGTGCGAAGACGCGGATGTCGGGGACAAGATAGATCGCTCCAAAGCCGACGATACCGGCAAGCAGCACGCCGAGCAGCAACGGCTTGCGATCGGCGATCAGATCAGAGAACACTGCCACGGTGACGCCGTAGATCAGGTTGGCGAGTGCGATCATGAACAGCAGCAGCGACAGTGCCTGGTCGCTGAGATGGAACTGCCTGACGCCGACGATCGACAGATAGGGCAGGGTGGCGCCACCCGTCATGCCGCTTATGAACAAGGCAATGGTCGCCACGCGGATGGGCGGATTTCTCAGCACGATGAGGAAGGCGGAAAGCATGGACTCGGACCGTAAACAAAGGCGCATATTCAATCTTGCCGGCGGCTTATCAAGCCAATTCATCTGATGAAGGCCATCGTCGAACGTGATCATTCCCTTTGGTTGACGCCATACCGACTGGTTGGTATGGTATGTGAGAATTTGTCGATGGATGGCGGTGCCATGAATATCCAGCCCGATTCACGCACAAGGCTTCTGGATGCCGCGCTCAGCGTCTTTCGTGCCAAGGGCTACAATGCGGCGCGCGTGGAGGACATCTGTGCCGCCGCCGGGCTGACCAAGGGTGGTTTCTTTCATCATTTCCGCAGCAAGGAAGATCTGGCGCTCAAGGCGGCGGAGCATTGGACCAGCATGACGGGACGGTTGTTCGAGGCCGCGCCCTATCACGATCTGGAAGACCCGGCGGACCGGGTGCTGGCGTACATCGACTTCCGCAAGTCGCTGCTGCGGGGCACGCTTGCCGAATACACCTGCTTTGTCGGCACGATGGTGCAGGAAGTCTACGACAGCAGTCCGGAAATCCGGGTTGCCTGCGAGCAAAGCATAGCGGCCCATGTCGCAACGTTGCTGCATGACCTGGAGGCTGCCAAGCAGCTCCATGCAGCCAATGCTGACTGGAGCGCCGAAGGCCTTGCATTGCATATGCAGTCGGTCATCCAGGGTGCCTTCATTCTCGCCAAGGCCAGGAATGACTCTGCGGTTGCCGCCGAAAGTCTCGATCATCTCAAGCGATATGTCGGCCTGCTGCTTGGCCGCCATCTCTGACATCAACAGGGAGAAAGATCATGCCTTCACCCGATATCGTCAGCCACGCCGAATGGCTCATCGCGCACAAGGCGCTTCTGGAGAAAGAAAAAGCCCTGACCCGCGCCCATGACGCGCTCGCCGCCGAACGCCGCCGCCAGCCATGGGAGCGCGTCGAACGGCGCTATGTCTTCGAAAATCCGGCCGGGCAAACCGATCTGGAAGGCCTGTTCGAAGGCCGCAGCCAGTTGATCGTCTACCATCACATGCTCAAGCAGGATGATCCGTCGCCCTGCCAGGGCTGCTGCATGTTCACCGACAATGTCGGCAATATGGTGCATCTCAATCAGCGCGACACGACGCTGGCGTTTGTTGCCCGCGCGCCCGTCGACCAGATCGAGGCGCTGAAGGCAAGGATGGGCTGGACGCTGCCATTCTATTCCAGCCGTGACAGCTTCGGCAGCGACTTCGGGGTGGAAGGCGGTTTCGGCATCAATGTCTTTCTTCGGCGCGACGGTGCGATCTACCACACCTATTTCACCACTGGCAGGGGCGCCGAAACCCTTGGAACCGCGTGGACCTTCCTCGACCTGACCCCCTATGGGCGGCAGGAAACCTGGGAAGTCTCGCCCGAAGGCACGCCGCAAACACCACCCTACCAATGGTGGCGCCGGCACGACGAGTACGAGAGCGTTGCCGGGAAAGCCGAGCATTGCTGCGGGTAGGATTCTGCTCGCGAACTTCCTCGCGGCCGTCTGCCTCGCGGTCACCGTCACTTACTGGTTATGAGACCTGGCACGAATTCACTTCAAGCAGCCAGGCAGCATTTCGCTGGCTCTCACTTGGCAGCGCCAAGTAAGTAGCCTCCGTCCCAGTGCCAGATCTGCTTGTCGTCGACCGTGACCTTGACGATCGCCTGGAATCCGGCGAGCGTCCCGCTGCCGGCATGGAACGCACAGGTTCCGAACGGCGGGCTGGCCGTGTCGTAGGTGACGCAGTACCCGAGCGCCGAGTCGCCGTTTGCGACGGCAATGACCGCCGTGCTGCTGCCGAAATAGGGACTGCCGGTCACCGGCCCATAGTAGAGGATCTTGGTGCCCGACGGGATCGCCGCGAGGTTCGATTCCGTAATGGTGCAGAAGCTCGGGGTATCGCCGGTGTACTGGCTGCATTCCTTAGAGATCTTGAGGGGTTGCATAGCCGGCGCAGCGAATGCCACGGACGCCAGTGCCAGGATGGTACCAGCTGACAGGATCAACAGTCTGCTCATTGCCCACTCCCTTCGGTCGAGTTGAAGTCCGGGATTCTACTCGTTATCTCCTCTGCTAGCAATTCGCTGCTTTGAATCATCTGGGCAAGGGGTTGCCATCTGCTCTCCACCGGCTTGCTGGATGCCCGCCAAAAATGCAGTTCGAAGTCGCTTTCGATGCCCACTGACACGGCCCGCCACCCCGATCCATCATAGACGAGCCCCGGCACGAGGTAGGCGATAAACAGCACGGCAAGGATTCGCATTCCCGCTATCATGGTGTAATGATTGCCGGTGGTGTGTTGATAGTGCCTGATGAAATGCCCGATGCCAGAACTTCATCGGACAATCCGGCCGATTGAAGGAAGAATGATGTCAAATCCGGTTCTTGTCGAGGTTACCCGTGGCAACAGGGTCGAAAGCCGCCACCGGGGTGCCGTCATTGTCGTCGATGGCGCGGGGCGTACGGTGTTTGCCGTAGGCGATGTCGATCACGCGACCTTTCCGCGTTCCGCCTGCAAGGCCATGCAGGCGCTGCCGCTGGTGGAAAGCGGTGCGGCGGATGCCTATGGATTCGGCAATCGTGAACTGGCACTGGCATCGAGCTCTCATTCCGGCGAGCCGGAACATGCTGCACTTGCCGCAGCGATGCTCAAGGCTGCGGGCCGTAGTGAGGCCGATCTCGAATGCGGCGCGCACTGGTCCTTTGAGCAGAAGGTTCTCAACAATCAGGCGCGTACGCTGGAGCGTCCTACCGCCCTCCACAACAATTGCTCGGGCAAGCATTCCGGCTTTATCTGCGCCGTATGCCACTCGGGCAGGGATCCCAAGGGTTACGTCGCCTATGAGCATCCGCTGCAAGCCGAAATCCGTGACGTCATGGCGGATCTGACCGGCAGCCCGCTCGATCGCGACAATTGCGGGACCGATGGCTGTTCCATCCCGACCTATGCCGTGCCGCTGAAATCTCTGGCACACGGCTTTGCCAAGATGACGACAGGACAAGGCATTGGCACCGAGCGTGCGAAGGCCTCCAGGCGCATCATGGAAGCCTGCATGGCCGAGCCTTTTTTCGTCGCCGGCACGGATCGCGCCTGCACCCGGCTGATGAAGGTCGCGCCAGGGCGGATTTTCGCCAAGACCGGTGCCGAAGGCGTGTTTTGCGCAGCGGTTCCCGAACTCGGCTATGCCGTCGCGCTCAAGTGTGACGACGGCGCCACGAGAGCGGCCGAATCGATGGTTGCCGGCATTCTTGCACGTTTGCTTGCCGAGGATGCCGATGTATCCGCACAACTCCTGGAAATGGCCAATCACACCATGCGCAACTGGAACGGTATGGAAGTCGGTCGGGTGGAGATAACGGACGCCCTGTTTGTTCCAGTTTGAGACAAAAAGCGTCCATTGCTTCTGCCCTAGGAAAGTCCGGAAACCAGTTTTTCAACTGAATCCGCAATGAGTTTTCTGTTTTGATAATATAACCTGATTACAGTTCTACTTCAGTATCCGCAGTCGGGGAGACATAAGCCATGTATGCCGGACGATATTTATGGTGGAATGTAATTGCCGCCGCGGGGTATTTGTTCTTTTCCATCTACTTCTACTATGTGTCGTGGCTGGCAATCCGCGTATCAGGCTGCTCTGCTGTGGTTGGACATTGCGGATCTCTGGAGACGCAGTTGAACGCGGTGGTCCGCCCCTATGGCTTGCTGGCCTGCGGCATCATCGTTCTGGCAAGTGGCGTCTTGCGCATTCACTTCCTCAAGATGAGCCCGCTTTGGGGCCTGGCATTGTTCATCTGGTTCGGCGCATCGTCAAATTTCTTCTTCACCTTTGGCAATCTCTGGTTCGCCAATGTGAATGTCGCCGACATTGTCGCGGGGTTGCCGGTCGAAGCGCTTTTCCTGATCGCGCTGGTGCTCTTCATGTGCTTTCCGGTTGAACTCTACAAGAAATCGCCGCAAGGCGGCCTGCGGCTGATCTATTACGTTGCCGGTTTCACCGCGTCCTATTCGTTTTCATTCACAGTTGCGAATGCCGAGTCGCTCCGAGCCTATGTGCGGATGCTCACCGGCTCCGAGGACATGGTGCAGGCTACGATCCTGTTTCAGCAGAAGCTGCGGGAACTGTTGTCGATGGGGCAGGAGAGCACGCTTCCGATTGTGATCGTACTGGCTCTGTTTATCAGCGCGCTGAGCTATCTGGTGGTCATGCGCAAGGCACCTGGCGGGGGCGCGGCGGCCGCGGCTATCTGATGTAACCACGGCTTTGATCTTTGAATGAATTCGAGCCTAGGCCTGGCGCTTCGCCTTCTTGGCGGCGGGCTTTGCGGGCGCATTTTCCGCTGCAGCGGCCTCTTGTTCGAGCCGCAGCTTCTTCAACCGTTCGGTCTTCTTTTCGCGTGCTGCGAGTTCGGCATCGATAATCTGCCTGGCGGCACCATCTGTCTGCGCAATTTTCTGCTGACTGGTGAGCTTGGCGGGATTGAATAGCGTATCCTTGGTGGCAGCCATCGCTTCTCCTTCCATAGGGAATGATGTTGTCGAGGCGGCCGCTTGATCGCGCGGCCGCGCTGGCGCCGGTCTGTTAGCGTGCCCGAACAGCCTTCTTGGGAGCAGGCAGCAGGCCTTCGCGCTGCAATTTCTTGCGGGCGAGCTTGCGCTGACGGCGAATGCCTTCGGCCTTTTCGCGCGCGCGCTTTTCGGAAGGCTTCTCATAGGCGGTGTGCGCCTTGGCTTCGCGAAACAGGCCTTCGCGCTGCATCTTCTTCTTCAGTACACGGAGAGCTTGGTCGACGTTGTTGTCTCTGACTAGAACTTGCAAATTGGCTCCTTAATGCGGACTGCAGTTGCGTCCGCGGACACGAGGGATTGAAAACGTTGGATATGCGAGGGCTGCTGCAAGGCCTGCGGCATCGAAATCGCAATATTGCCGAAGATCGCTTCGATCCGGCTCGTTCTATGTTCTGGCAAGGACGCGAGCGCCTTGCCCCAAATAAAAAGGCCGGGCTTGCCCGACCTCTTCCCGTCACTCAGCCCTATGCTGCCAGTACATCCGTGGTCAGCTGGGCGAATGACAAACTTAAACCGCCTGCAGGTTTTCCGCGGCGCTTTTGCCGGAACGGTTGTCCTTGACGATTTCGAACTGTACCTTCTGGCCTTCGACCAGCGTCCGCATGCCGGAACGCTCTACAGCGGAGATGTGCACGAACACGTCGGTCGTGCCGTTGTCCGGCTGAATGAAGCCAAAGCCCTTGGTGCTGTTGAAGAACTTTACGGTTCCTACGTTCATGACGATTTCCTTTTCAATCGTTATGTTACGCCGACGAAACACTCGGCAGCGTATCGAAAATTGAGAGGAAAACTTGACGGGCCTCTGGCTCGAACGAAGGTCGCTAGCAAATATCGATGCTGCTTATCTAGCCCATATCTTAACAATGCGCAAGGGGATGTGGAAAAATATTCTCATCATGAATGCAGGAAGAAAAAAAATTCTCAGAATAAGCGTTCTCGTCATTCTCACGGTCCGCGCCGGACTATATTCTTACTGAAATGGCGGCAAGATGCGCCACGATTCTGGTTCCGAGATGGTCAATATGCAGAATGAATACCTTGAAGTCGTCGAAGACAAGCGTCTTTCTCGCGCAGAGATCGAGGCTTTGTCGCGCCATGGCAAGCCCTGCAGGCTGCTGCGCTGCGATCTCGCCGAACTCGATCTCTCGGGCCTGACGCTGACCGGGTGGGGGTTCGACAGTTGCACCTTGAAGCAGGCAGAGCTCATGGGGACGAAATTGCAGGCGTCGGTCTGGGCCAGCTGCAGGGGTGGCTTTGCCGAATTCGTCGGCAGCGATTTGCGCGAGGCCGAAATTACCGGCTGCGATTTTAACAATGGTAATTTTCGCGGAGCGAATCTGACCGCCGCGAAAGTTCTCCGCTGCAAGCTTACCGGCGCCAACCTCGCCGAAGTCAAGTCGCTCAATACGTCATTCGAGGAGACGCTGTTTGCCGATGCCAGGCTGCCGAACTTCTCGTTTCGCAAAGTGGTTCTCAAGAAACTCGATTTCCAGATGGCGGACCTGCGCAACGGTGATTTCCGCCAGGCGGTTTTCGAGGAATGCAGCCTTCGTGATGCGAACCTTGCCGGCTGCCGTTTCGACGGCGCCGATCTGCGCGGCGCCGATCTTGGTGGTGTCAGGCTGTTCGATGCAAAGCAGTTCAAGGGAGCGACGATCTCGCGCGCCCAGGCGGGTCAGTTGCTCGCCGAGCTCGGCCTCAATGTGCAATAGTTTCGGGGTCGCGGCGCATGCCGCGATGCCGGTGATCGGTTTAGGGAGGCCCGGCAGGCCGGAGCGCAGCAGGCTCCGGCGATGAGAAAATTTGAACGACCATGTCGGATCGTGGAGACCTGGCTCGTCTTAACATCGACGCAGGCATGAGCCGCGCAGAAAAAGAGGAGAGATACAGATGTTCCGCACCGCGCTGATTGCCGTGGCTCTACTGGTCGCAAACCCTGTTTTCGCCATGTCCGAACCAGTTGGGAAACGGGTCGAGGTCAACGGCATGCAAATGTACTACGAGGTTTCCGGCGAGGGCGATCCGCTGATCGTGCTGCACGGCGCCTACATGAACATCCCGTCGATGGGTGCGATTATCCCGAAGCTGGCCGAGACCCATAAGGTCTACGCGCTCGAACTGCAGGGCCATGGTCGTACCACGGATATAGACAGGCCGATTACATATCCCAACCTGGCTGATGACGTCGCAGCGTTCATGGATGCCGCAGGCGTCAAGAAAGCCGATGTTTTCGGCTATTCCATGGGAGCCGCAGCCGGATTGCAACTGGCCATCCGCCATCCCGAAAAGGTCAGCAAGCTCGTCGTAGCCTCGGTTTCCTACGATGCGGAGGGCTTGCAACCGGAGTTCAAGGCCTTCATCCCGCAGATGACAGTCGAGATGTTCGTCAGCATGCCGTTCGCACAGGACTATCGCAAGCTTGCCGCCAATCCCGATGGTTTCCCGGCCTTGGTAAAAAAGCTGATCGCGCTTGAGCATGAGCCGATGGCGTGGGGGACGGATGTCAAGGCGCTCAAGACCCCGGTGCTGATCATTACGGGCGATGCCGACGTGGCGACGCTGGAGCATTCGGTCAAACTGTTCCGGTTGCTCGGTGGAGGCGCAATGGGCGACATGGGCAAGCCGCTGCCTGCTTCGCGCCTGGCTGTCTTGCCGGCAACATCGCATACGGCGGTGATCAACCAGGTCGATTTGCTGGATGCCTTGATCGAGCCCTTCCTGAACGGGCAGGTGCCGAAGGGAATGTTCGAGTAGGACGTGGCGCTATCAGCCGGTGCCCGACTTTGCATCGATACTGCGGCATAAGAACCCTCTCCCAGAGAGAGGGTTCTCGGTGCCAGTGCGCAACCTGACATCAGGCGTTAGGAAACACCTTCCAGCGCGTCGGGCGGAAACGAAGCTCGGTGCCGCGCTCGGCCGATGAGTCCAGCGGCACCTCTATTTCCACATGATGCGGCGTTGCCGAGGTTCCGACGTCGACCTCAACAATCCTCGTACCCGCCAGACGCCGTGCTGCGGTCACCTTGCCGGATATGCCGGGGCCCTCCGATACCAGTGAGACATCGCTCGGGCGAAAGAAGATCTGGCCGGTGCCGTCGGTCGGATGCTGCAGGCCGATTGCTTCACCGCCGAACTGCACGTCGCCATGCGCCATGCTCACCGGCAGGTTTACGCTGTCGCCAATGAAGGAGAAAACGAATGGCGAATTCGGGCGATCGTAGACATCGTCCGAGGAGCCAATCTGCTCGATCCGTCCCTGGCTCATGACGACCACGCGGTCGGCGAGTTCAAGCGCCTCTTCCTGATCGTGGGTGACGAAGATCGTGGTATGGCCGGTGCGGTCGTGGAATTCGCGCAGCCATTTGCGCAGTTCCTTGCGCACTTTTGCGTCGAGCGCGCCGAACGGCTCGTCGAGCAGCAGCACGCGCGGCTCGATTGCCATGGCGCGGGCGAGCGCCACGCGCTGCCGCTGGCCGCCCGAGAGCTGGTTCGGATAGCGCTTTTCCAGGCCGGTCAACTGCACCATGTCGAGCAGTTCGAGCGCCCTGCGGCGGATCTCGACCTTCGGCGGTCGCGTCGATTTGGGGCGCACAGTCAGGCCGAAGGCAATGTTGTCCAGGATCGTCATGTGCCGGAACAGCGCATAATGCTGGAAGACGAAGCCGACATTGCGTTCTTGAACGGGCTTCCACGAGGCATCCTCGTTGCCGAAGAAGATGCGGCCTGTGGTGGGCCGCTCCAGTCCGGCGACCAGACGCAGCAAGGTCGTCTTGCCGGAGCCGGACGGGCCGAGAAGCGCGATCAGTTCGCCTGATTTGATGCCGAGCGAAACTTCATGCAGCGCCGGGTAGCGGTCGAATTCCTTGCGGATTTTTTCGATGCGAATTTCCATGGGGTGAAAACCTTAATGTTTGTTCGAGCCGGCGATGCCGTGCGAATACCAGATTTCGAGCACGGTACGGACAACCAGCGTCAGAAGGGCGAGTAGGGCGAGAAGGGAAGCAACAGCAAACGCGCCGGCGAGATTGTACTCGTTGTACAGGATCTCGACATGCAGCGGCATCGTCGTCGTCAGGCCGCGGATATGGCCGGAGACGACCGAAACCGCGCCGAACTCGCCCATGGCGCGCGCATTGCAGAGCAGCACGCCGTAGAGCAGGCCCCATTTGATGTTGGGCAGCGTCACCCGGAAGAAGGTCTGCCAGCCGTTCGCGCCGAGTGTGATCGCCGCTTCCTCCTCGGCAGTGCCCTGTTCCTGCATCAGCGGGATCAGTTCACGCGCAACGAAAGGGAAGGTGACGAAGATCGTGGCAAGCACGATGCCGGGAACGGCAAACAGGATCTCGATGCCATGATGCTTCAGCCACGGCCCCAGCACGCTTTGCGCGCCGAACAGCAGCACATAGACCAGGCCGGAAATGACTGGCGATACGGAGAAGGGCAGGTCGATCAGCGTGATCAGGAACGCCTTGCCCTTGAAGTCGAACTTGGCGATAGCCCACGAGGCGGCAAGGCCGAAGACCAGGTTCAGCGGCACGGCGATTGCCGCGACGAGCAATGTCAGCCGGATTGCGGCAAGCGCATCCGGTTCCCTCAGGGCCGCGATATATTCGCCGGCACCGTTGCGGAACGCTTCCACCATCACCGATATCAGTGGCAGGATGATGATCAGCAGCAGATAGGCGAAGGCGGCGAAGATGAAGGCTGCCTTTGCCCAGAAGGGCTCGGTGGTTGCGGAACGCCATTTTTTCGGGGCGGTGTAGGATGGCGGCCGGGATTGGCGATCATGCATTGGTGTATCTCCGCGTCCAGGCCTGAATGAGATTGATCACGAACAGCATCAGGAACGACACGGCCAGCATCACGGTCGCAATTGCCGTGGCGCCTGCATAGTTGAACTCTTCAAGGCGGATGATGATCAGCAGCGGCGCGATTTCGGAAACATATGGAATGTTGCCGGCAATGAAGATGACCGAGCCGTATTCGCCGGCCGCACGAGCGAATGCGAGCGCAAAGCCGGTCAGGATCGCCGGCAGCAGGCTTGGCAGGATGACGCGGGAAATCGTCTGCAGGCGCGTGGCGCCCAGCGTGGCCGCAGCTTCCTCGACCTCCTTGTCAATCTCCTCGATGACGGGCTGCACCGTCCGCACGACGAAGGGCAGGCCGATGAAGATCAGGGCGACAATGATGCCGGCGGGCGTGAACGCGATCTTGATGCCGAACCAGTTGAAGATCTGTCCGACCCAGCCGTTCTTGGCGTAGAGGGCCGCGAGCGAGATGCCGGCAACGGCAGTGGGCAGTGCGAAGGGCAGATCGACGATGGCATCAACGATGCGCTTGCCTGGAAAATTGTATCGTACCAGCACCCAGGCGACCGGCAGGCCGAACAGCACATTGATGATCGCGGCAATCAGCGCGCAACCGAAGGAAACTTTGAGCGCATTTTGGGTGCGCTCGTCGGCAAGCAGTTCGGCATAGCCGGAAAAGCCGATCGCTGCTGAATGCAGCACCAGCGCGGCGAGTGGAATCAGGATGATCAGCGTCAGCCAAGCGACAGTCACGCCAAAACTGAGCCCGAAGCCCGGTATGACGCTGTGCCTCCTGAAACCGATACGCTCGGTCAGAGGTTGTTCGTACATTAGGTATTCCCCGTTGAATTTGAGGCGGGAGAGCCGGCTTTGCCTGTGTCTCTCCTAACAGTTTTATTTTGTTGTTTTTCAAGCAGTCGCGCTGCCATTCGAGCAGCGCGACCCCTCCGTCTCAATTAGCGGATACTAACTTACTTTGCTGGCTTGTAAATCTGGTCGAAGATGCCGCCGTCGCCGAAATGCTCCGGCTGAGCCTTCTTCCAGCCGCCGAACAGCGGATCGTCGATGGTGACGAGATTGATCTTCGGCAGTTCCGCGATGCCCTTGACCAGTTCGGGCGAGATCGGCCGGTAATGGTTCTTGGCTGCAATCGTCTGGCCTTCAGCAGTGTAGAGATACTGGAGGTAGGCTTCGGCGACTTTGCGCGTGCCCTTGGCGTCGACATTGCCGTCAACTACGGCAACGGACGGCTGGGCCAGGATCGAAAGGCTGGGGGTGACGATTTCAAACCCTTCGTCCTTGAATTCGTCCTGGGCGAGATAGGCTTCATTTTCCCACGCAAGCAGAACGTCGCCGATTTCACGCTGGGCAAAAGAGGTCAGGGCACCGCGGGCGCCGCTGTCGAGAACCGGGGCACGCTTGTAGAGGTCGGCAATGTAGGCCTTCACCTTTTCCTGGTCGCCACCGAATTCCTTGTTGGCCCAGGCCCAGGCGGCCAGATAGTTCCAGCGGGCGCCGCCCGAGGTTTTCGGGTTCGGGGTCACGATTTGCACGTCATCCTTGACCAGGTCGCCCCAGTCCTTGATGCCTTTCGGATTGCCCTTGCGGACGAGGAAGACGATGGTGGAGGTGTAGGGGGCGGAATCATGCGGAAGACGCTTCTTCCAGTCTTCCGCGATCTTGCCGGTCTTCTTGGCGATGGCGTCGATATCGCCTTCGAGCGCCAGCGTCACCACATCGGCATCGAGCCCGTCGATGACGGCGCGCGCCTGTTTGCCGGAGCCGCCATGCGACTGCTCGACGCTCACGTCCTCACCGGCTTCCTGTTTGTAATGGGCGATGAACGCCGCATTGAATTCCTTGTAGAGCTCGCGCGTCGGGTCGTAGGAGACGTTGAGCAGCGTGGTCGCCGAATAGGCCGGCAGCACCGTGGTTACGGCGAGTGCGAGGCCGAGTGCCGCGCCGCCCAGGCTCTTCAGCGTGTTGCGTCGGTTGAGTACAGAAACCATTTGGTCACCCTCCAGTTTGGTTAGTGCTTAAACTCTATCTGGTAGGTAGAGTATGTCAACAAACTAAACATAAAAAGCAAAACGGGTTCGTTTCGCGCCGGTTTTTTGGAACGCAAGACAGATCGCGCCCGAATTGGCTGGAATAAAGATGGCGGAAAAGTGGCAGGGCGGGGTACGAAATTTCGTGCTAGCCAGCCGTTTGAGCGGCGTGGAGTCCGAAATCCGGGTTGTTCGGGCCGTCAAAGCGGTGGGATTCGGACCAGTTGCCAGCCCGCAATTGTGTTGTCGCAGCGTCGTTGTCGCTCGGCAGGGCAGGGCTATTCGGCAAACAGTTTGCTAACCCACTTGCCGTCGACCACGCGCCCCAGTTCCGTGTCATTTTGGTCGACAATGAGAGCGATGCCGCCGTTCCGTTCACCTGAGGCAAGGCAATAGACGGCCATGGCGACGCTGATCTGGGCCTGCCTGTTGATCCTTGTCCAGCTACGCCAGGAGACTTTGGCGACGACATCTGCGCCTTGCCTTGCAAGCGAGACCAAGGGCCCCGCCGACTGGGCGATTTCAAGCTCTATTGTCGCGCTCCGGCACGCGGCATTTGACGCTTGGCCCCTGGCAGCTTCTCGTGCGCTGGCCAGCCATGTGATGCCGCCGAAGATGCTTCCGAGGATCAGCGCCGTGATGATGGCCAGGACAGTCATACGCCCGCCAGACAGCGTGCGTCTCTCTGGCTGATGGCCAGGAGGGTGGGTGTCGACGAATTTCGGAACGCTTTGCGCCTCAATCGTCCGCTGTTCATAGGCAGTGGGGCGCTCGGGTATAAAGAACTTGTCGTCCATTCCAGCCGGTTATCCAGCCAGCATCACGGTAAAGCGGTTCTTCTCGTTCAGCGTATCGGCAATGGTCGCCGAAAACAGCACTTCACGGGTGGCGTCGGCAACGCGGGCGAAGACGTGACGGATCTCGCATTCGGTTTCGTTGAGACAGTCGTCGCATTTGCGGTAGGCGGTCTGCGACAGGCAGGGCAGCGGCGCGATCGGCCCGTCGATCATCCTGAGCACCTCGCCGAAGGTGATTTCCTCTGCCGGTCTCAGCAGGAGATAGCCGCCGTCCTTGCCGCGTTTGGACATCACCAAGCCGCGATGCTTGAGGTCGAGCAGGATCTGTTCGAGAAATTTTTTCGGGATCTTCTGCTGGTCGGCGATCTCGGCAATCAGCATCGGCGACTTGTCGTTCGACCGCGCCAGCGCAGCGAGTGCGCGCAATGCATATTTTGCTTTCTGGGAGATCATACCGGACGCCTGGACAATTGATTCTATTGCACACGCATACGTTACCCTTCTTCTGGGTCAAACGCAGCGCCGCAAGCCTATCTGTCCCCGCATAATCAGGCAAAAATTCGAGCCATGCAGCAGGTTTTTCGCTGAATCCGGAACCGGGAGTGATATTTGCTCTGCATTCATCCGGAAGGGAAAACCGTTTTCTGTCCCCGGCCGGCTCGACCTGCGATATTCCGGCCAATTGGAAATGCAGGACAATCCAAAAATGACCATGATCAATCTTTCCACCGAGGCTCAGTCCCTGAACGAGCGGATGCAGGAACTGGATCTTGCGGGACGGCTTTCCCTGGCCGCCAGCCTTGGTGGGCGTGTCGTCTTCACCACCAGCCTTGGTATCGAGGATCAGGTGATCACCCATTTCATCGGTGAAAACCGGTTCGATATCGATGTCGTCACGCTCGAAACCGGCCGGCTCTTCCCTGAAACGGTGCAGCTTATCGCCGATACGGAAAGCCGCTACGGTATGGAAATCCGCCGCTTCTTTCCGGAAAAAGCCGATATCGACGCCTATGCGGCCCAATATGGTTTGAATGGCTTTTACGACAGTGTCGAGGCGCGCCACGCCTGCTGCGGCGTCCGCAAGGTCAAGCCGCTGGCACGCGCACTTGCCGGCGCTTCGATCTGGGTTACCGGCCTGCGCCGTGGCCAATCCGGCAATCGCGCCGACACGCCATTTGCCGAGTATGATGGCGAACGCAATCTCATCAAGATCAACCCGCTCGCCGACTGGGACATGGAGAAGATCAACTGTCTCGTCGCCGACGAGGCTGTGCCGATCAACCCCCTGCACGCCCGTGGTTACCCGTCGATCGGCTGCGAGCCCTGCACCCGCGCCATCAAGCCGGGCGAGCCGGAACGCGCCGGCCGCTGGTGGTGGGAAAACGACGAAAAGCGCGAATGCGGCCTGCACGTGCCGGAGGCGGCCCTACCGTCGCTGGAATCGAGCGAACTTTGAAATTCGTCGATTGACCCTCACCCTAACCCTCTCCCCGCACTCGGGGAGAGGGGACGCTAGAAGCGCAGACCGTGCTACGCGTCCCTTCTCCCGTTTTAACGGGGAGAAGGTGCCGGCAGGCGGATGAGGGGCAAATCTTGAAAGCTGGATAACGTAATTCCCGGGCATTTCCGGGAGATTGGAATAGTGAAATGTCCCATTCTGAATTCGATGCCCACACGCGGGATGCCGCTGCGCGGCCGCCGCTCGATCCGCATCTGAAGGCGCTGGAGAACGAAGCCATCCACATCTTCCGCGAAGTGGCAGGTGAGTTCGAGCGTCCGGTGATGCTTTATTCGATCGGCAAGGATTCGTCGGTGCTGCTGCATCTGGCGCGCAAGGCGTTTTATCCCGGCCGCATCCCGTTTCCGCTGCTGCATGTCGACACCGGCTGGAAGTTCAAGGAAATGATCGCCTTCCGCGACAAGATGGTGGCAGACTACGATCTCGATCTGGTCGCCCACACCAATCCGCGCGGTGCGATCGAGAACGTCACGCCCTTCACCCATGGCTCGGCACTCTATACCGACATCATGAAGACCGAGGCGCTCAAGCAGGCTCTTGATGCCGGAAAATATGATGCGGCATTCGGCGGCGCCCGTCGTGACGAGGAAGCTTCGCGCGCCAAGGAGCGTATCTATTCGTTCCGCACGCCCGATCACAAATGGGATCCGCGCAACCAGCGTCCGGAACTCTGGAATATCTATAACGGCCAGATCCGCCGCGGCGAGAGCGTGCGTGCGTTTCCGCTGTCGAACTGGACCGAAGTCGACATCTGGCGTTACATCCAGGCCGAAAACATTCCGATTGTCCCGCTTTACTTCGCCGCCAAACGCCCGGTCGTCGAACGCGATGGTATGATGATCCTCGCGGAAGATCCGCGGCTGGAGTTGCAGCCCGGCGAAGTCAAGCGCGAGGAAGTCATTCGTTTCCGCACGCTCGGTTGCTTCCCTCTGACCGGCGCGATCCGCTCCACCGCCACCACGCTCGATGAAATCATCGCCGAGCTCGAAACCGCCACTGTCTCCGAACGTCAGGGCCGTGCCATCGACCGCGACCAGGCCGGCTCGATGGAAAAGAAGAAGCGCGAAGGGTATTTCTGATCATGACCACTGTTTCCAATCTTGCCGAACAGCAGCAGCTGGCTTCGGAAACCCAGAAAGTCACCCGCGATTCCCGTCCGCTTCGCCTGATCACCTGCGGATCGGTAGATGACGGCAAATCGACGCTGATTGGGCGCCTGCTTTGGGACACCAAGGCGGTCAAGGAAGATCAGGCTGCAGCGCTGAACCGGGATTCCGCCAAGCAGAACGATCTCGGCCTGCCTGATTTCGCGCTGTTGCTCGATGGTCTCCAGGCCGAGCGCGAGCAGGGCATCACCATCGATGTCGCCTATCGCTACTTTGCCACCGAAAAGCGCTCGTTCATCGTTGCCGACACGCCAGGCCACGAGCAATATACCCGCAACATGGCGACCGGCGCCTCGACGGCTGATCTGGCCGTTCTGCTGGTCGATGCCCGCACCGGCCTGCTCGAGCAGACCCGCCGGCATGCCACGATCGCAACATTGATGGGCATCCGCCAGTTTGTGCTCGCTATCAACAAGATCGACCTGATCGGCTACGACAAGGCGCGTTTCGACGAAATCTCCCATGAGTTCAAGGAGCTTGCGTTGTCGCTCGGCGTCCGTCAGGTCACCGCAATTCCGGTTTCTGCGCTCAAGGGCGAAAACGTCGTCTATGACGGCCGCGCCTCCATGCCGTGGTATGACGGCCCGACCATTGCCGAGGCGCTGGAAAAGGCCACCGTGCGGTCCAGCCAGACTGTCGGCTTCCGCATGAGCGTCCAGCGCGTGTCGCGCCCGGGCGAAAGCTTTCGTGGCTATCAAGGCACCGTTTCGGGCGGTTCGGTCAAGCCGGGCGACTCGATCGTCGTGCTGCCGTCCGGTATGATCGCCAATGTCTCCAAGATCGTCACCTTCGATCTGGTGCGCAATGCGGCGGTGGCCGGTGACGCCATCACCCTGGTGCTCGACCGGCAGGTCGACATTGCCCGTGGCGACATGATCGTCACCATCGACAGCCAGCCGATGCAGGGATTGGGCTTTGACGCCCAGCTCGTGGCATTGCAGCCGGAAGGCATCGAACCGGGCAAGCGCTATTGGCTGAAATCCGGTTCGCGCCGCCAGCGCGTGCTGGTCGAACCGGCCCAGCAACTCGACCTCAAGTCGGGTAAGTGGAACACCGCCGAACGCCTGCCGATGAACGGCATCGGCAAGGTGCATCTGGCATTCGAAGAGCAGGCGGTGTTCGACACCTACGAGCAGAACCGCTCGACCGGCGCCTTCATCCTCATCGATCCCGACACCAACAACACGGTGGCCGGCGGCATGATCACCGGCAAGCGCAGTTCGGTGTCCTCGATCCATGACGGCGATGCCCGTGTGATCCTGTCGCTTCCAGCCGATCTCGCCGACCAGTTGATGAGTGGCGAGCTTTTCGCTGCCCGCCGCGACGAAGTGGAAATCCGCCGCCTCAGCGCCGGCAAGGCGAGGGACGTGTTGGACGGCATCGACGGTTGAGAAGCCGGCGTCTAGCCTAAATTGTCAAAAAGGAGCCTTCTGGCTCCTTTTTGCATTGCCCTTGCCTGACTGACGGGCAGCCAGCCTTGCATGCATGGGCCTGAATTACTCCCAATTGTTTATTTGAAGGCCGGTATATTACCATGCTCTAATGCAGGCTCATTCGGAGGATTTCCAATGAGCATCCCCACCGATACGCTTTTCTCCCAGCAATGGCATCTGTTGAACATGGTGGCCGGCGAATACGACCTCAACGTCACCAGCGTCTGGGACGAATTCACCGGCAGGGGTGTCAAGGTCATGGTGATCGACGACGGCTTCGATCACGCCCATCCGGATCTTTTGCCCAACTACGACACCGCCAATGACCACGATTATGGCAATGACGACGCCAATGCCGCCCCATTCTATACATCAGACAATCATGGAACGGCGGTCATGGGTCTGATCGGCGCGGCCAATAACGGTACCGGCGCGGTCGGCGTGGCTTACAATTCGACCCTGATCGGTGCGCGCATCGACTACAACTTGAACGCAAACGACTGGACGACAAATCTGATTGGTGCGCTTCGGGATGCGGTGGATCTCGACGTCGGCGTGGTCAACATGAGTTTCGGCGGTGCCGGCGATTTCGACAGCTATGACGGCGCCGCCAACATTGCGCGGTTTCACAAGGCGCTGGATTATGCCGTTTCCGAAGGGCGCGACGGCCTGGGTCTGGCGCTGGTCAAGTCGGCCGGGAATTTCCGCACGTCGCTCACCGACGTCAATCACAACCAGGCCGACAACGACAGCCGGCACATCCTGGTGGCGGCCGTGGACCGCAACGGCTATGTTTCCAGTTACAGCAGCTATGGTGCGCCCGTTCTTGTCTCGGGGTTCGGTTCGCAGTTCGAGGTCGTCACAACAGATCGTCTCGGCGCCGATGGCTACGACGCCGGCGATTTTACTTTTGACTTCTCCGGTACATCAGCTGCCGCGCCGATGGTGAGCGGTATCGTGGCTCTGATGCTTGAAGCCAATGACCAGCTCGGATGGCGGGACATACAGAGTATTCTGGCGGCTTCGGCGCGCCATGTCGGCTCCAATGTCGATGGATCCAGCCTCGCCGGCAGCGAGCTTAATCCTTGGAACTGGAACGGCGCTGCCAACTGGAACGGCGGTGGCATGCATTACAGCGAGGATTACGGCTACGGCCTGGTGGATGCGCTGGCTGCAGTTCGCATGGCCGAAAGCTGGACTGACCAATCCACGTCGGCCAACGAGAGACTCGTGACTGCCGACCTTCTCGACCGACGGGTCATCATCCCGGACGGCGATCTGAACGGCAAGCTTTTCTCCGACAGGCTCACTGGCAAGCTGGTGGTCGAACGGGTAACCGTGACCCTCGATCTGGACGTAGCCAACACGGCGGATCTGCGTGTCTTTCTCATCGGGCCGGAGGGGCATAGGCAAAGACTGATCGCCGATGCCCAGGCCTGGACCTATGACGGCAAATATACTTTCCACAGCCAGGCATTCCGCGGCGAGATGAGCAATGGCGACTGGAAGGTGCGTATTGTCGATGATGCCTTCGGCTATCAGACGGCTGTTTCCGATGTGAAGGTGCGAGCCTATGGCAGCAAGCCCACAGCGAATGACACCTACTTATACACGAACGAATTTTCGGATTTCCTCGGCAGCCACTCGAATAACCTCAACGACAGGGATGGCGGGCGAGACCTCATGAACGCAGCTGCGGTGACCGGAGCCATGACGGTTGACCTGGCTGCCGGCACCGCGCTTGTCGATGGCGTCAGCATGCTGGTCAAGGGCATCGAGTCCGTCTTCGGTGGCGACGGCGATGATCTGCTGACCGGCAACAACGCCGCCAACCTCATTGCCGGCGGCAGGGGGCAGGATACGCTGGCCGGCGGTAGGGCTGGCGACAGGTTCATCTTTCGGGTCGTCGCCGACTCCCGCGACGGCGTCACGCACGACCTGATTGCAGATTTTGGCATTGGCGCCGACATCATCGATCTCGGCGATATCGATACGCGCACGAGGAAGGGAGACCAGGACTTTACCTATATAGGCGCCCGCAATTTCCACAATGTTGCAGGAGAAGTGCATTTTGTTCGCGTCGACAATGCGGGCACCAACGATGATTACACCCTGGTGGAGGCCGACCTTGACGGAGACGGTGCAGCCGATCTGCAGATCGAACTGTCCGGGCTCCTTGCACTCGCCAAGTCTGATTTCATCCTCTAGCAGCCCAAGCGTCTGGGCGGACCGAGTGGATCACACGTTCACGCTGGTCCAATAGGTCAACCGAGCGAGAATCCGGAAGCATTCTCCTCCCCCGCAGGGGAGGAGGCTTGATTACCGCTCCAGCATCGACTTGCCGAAGTAGCTGGTCAGCGGGCGCACGAGATAGTCGAACGGCGTGCGCATGGTCGTCTGGATGAACGCCTCGACCGGCATGCCCGGTTTGATCTCCGCCGTCGTCCCGAGATACTTTTCCTCACCCGGCTTGAGCGCCAGGGTGACCTGGAAGAAGCTTTGGCCAGAACGCTCATTGGTGATGATGTCGGCGGACACGCGCTTGACCGTACCCCTGAGATCAGGTGTGTGGCGGCGGTCGAAGGCCTCGAAGCGGATGACCGCGTCCTGGCCTTCATGTACCTGATCGATCTGGGCCGGCGAAACCTGGACGCTGATGACCAGCTTCACCTGATCCGGTACGATTTCCATGATCGGCTCGGCGGCGCGCACCACCCCTCGCACCGTGCGGACGGCGAGGTTGAACACCTTGCCTTCCATCGGCGCCTTGACCTCGATGCGCGAAAGCGTTTCCTGGATCGAGTTCCGGCGTTCCTTCAGTTCTGAAACGCGTGCATCTGTCTCGGAGAGCGTCTTGATCGCTTCCTCACGCATCTGTGCGCCGACATTGATGATCGCAAGTTCCATTTCCGCGATGCGCGCCTTGTTCTCGTTGATCGATGATTGGGATTCGGCGATGCTGCCGCGTGCCTGGGCCGCCTCGCGCTGGAAGGCGAAAACACGACTCTTCTGCGTGAGCCCCTTTGCAAGCAGCTTCTTCTGGCTCTCGATATCCTCTTCGAGCAGCCCGAGCTGCTTGGTCAGCGCGTCGATGCGGGCGGTGAGGCCTTCATTCTGCTTGCCGATCTGCGCCTGGCGTTCCCCGAGCTGTTCCATCTGTTTGTCGCGGGTCTCGCGGCGAGCAAGCAGAAGTTCGGACTGGCTGCGAATGATCTCGGCTGCAGTCGGGTCGGTCTTGGCGCGTTCGACTAGCTCCGGATCGAAGGTAGCCTTCGGCGCTTCGTCCTGTTCGGCGATCGAACGGGCGCGCGTGCCGAGCAATGGGAAAAGCTGGCTTTCGATAACGGCGAGCTCAGCCCTGTCGAAGGCATCGTCGAAGACAAGCACGGTCTGCCCGGCCTTGACGATATCGCCTTCCTTGACGAGGATTTCGCCGACGACGCCGCCGGTCGCGTGCTGGACGATCTGCCGCTTGGTCTCGACTTCGATGACGCCCATGCCCACCACCGCACCCGCCATCTGGGTGAACAGCGACCAGGCGCCGAAGCCGAACACCAGGACGAAGAGGGTGAAGAAACCCATAATGAGGTAGCGCTTCATGCTCCAGGTCTGGAGCGGGGTTCTTTCTGCAGTCACTTTTCGCCCCCGTTCTCGGGTTTGCCCGACTCGGTGCCTTCTTTCACGTCAACTTGGCCTTCGCCGGCAGGCTTGTCGGACGCCGGTCCGCCAATCTGCTTGCGCGGCGGCGCCAGCCCTGCTGCGCCGGACAACAGTCCGGTGCCGAGGATTCCCGGCAGCGGCTGGGCTCCTCCCTGGCCGGAAGGCCTGGGTGGCGTCGGGTGAGGTGCGGCGGGAGTGGTTGCCGGTGGTCCAGCTGCTGGCGGTCCATCGGCCGGCTTGGTGCCGATTTGCTGGTAATTGCGCAGGTGCTGCTTGAGCACTTCGTCACGCGGTCCGAAGGCTACGCGGTTGCCGCCTTCGAGAATGAGGATCAGGTCGCATTCCTCGATGGCTGCCGGGCGGTGCGCCATGATGACGACCGAGCGGCCTTCCTTCTTGGCGTTGCGGATGGCGATGTTGAGCGCGGCTGAGCCTTCGGCGTCGAGATTGGCGTTGGGTTCGTCCAGCACCAGCAGCACGGGGTCGGCATAGAGAGAGCGGGCAAGGCCGATACGCTGCTTCTGGCCGCCGGAAAGCCGCTGGCCCTGGGCGGGCAGCTTGGTGTCGTAGCCGTTGCCGAGCCTGAGCACCAGATCGTGGGCTGCCGCTTTCTGCGCTGCCGCTACGACCTTTTTCGAGTCCGGTTCGAGTGCCAGGCGGGCAATATTCTCGGCGATCGTGCCTTCGAACAGGACGACGTCCTGCGGCAGGTAGCCGACATAGTTTGCGAGGTCGTCGACGCTGTACTGGTCGATCGAGGCGCCGTCGAGCCTGACCTTGCCGGCCTGGATCGGCCAGACGCCGGTCAGCACGCGGGCAAGCGTCGATTTGCCGGAACCGGACTGGCCGATGACGCCGAGCGCCTGGCCGGGTCCGAGTTCGAACGACAGGTTGCGGAGCGTCGGCATGCGCTCGCCCGGCGGCACAACGGAAATGTTCTGCACTTCCAGGATCGCGCGCGGCTTGGGAAGCGTGGTGCGAGCGCCTTCCGGCGGCACCTTGGCGAGCACGTCGGAGAGGTTCTTCCAGCCCTGCAGCGCGCGCTGGATCAGCGACCACTGGCCGATCACCTGTTCGATCGGCGAAAGCGCGCGACCGATGATGATCGAGCTTGCAAGCATCGCGCCCGAGGAGATGTGGCCCTGAATGGCCAGCCAGGCACCGGCGCCGAGAATGGCCGACTGCAGGAAAATGCGGAAAGTCTTTGATGTCGTGGAGTAAAAGCCGTTGTTGTCGCTGTAGTGGATATTGGCCATCAGCGTATCTTCGCGCAGCGCCTTCCAGCGGGTAGCGGTCGAGGACCGCATCCCGAGCGCCCGCACGGTATCAGCCTCGCGCTGCAATGTGCCGGTCATTTCCTCCGAAAGACGGGCCGTATTCATCGCCTTTTCCTGGTCGCCCTTGGTGCCGTTCTGATTGAGCCAGGTGAGTGCGACAAGAATGAGACCGCCGACCACACCGATCACGCCCATCAACGGATGGAATATGAAGATGATGACGACGAAGATCGGGGTCCAGGGAACGTCGAAAACCGCAAACGCCGCCGGCGAGGCAAGCGCCCGCTGCACCGAATCGAGATCGCGCATCGCGGTTGTGGCGTTGATGCCCTGCGAGGCAAGCATGGTGCGGTCGGTGACTATGCGGAACACGCGCATTTCCAGGTTGGACTGGAATCGGGCGCCGATGCGGGCGGCAAGGCGTCCGCGCATGTGGTCGAGCACACCCATGATCGCATATAGCGCCACCAGCAGCACGGTCAGCACCACCAGCGTCGGCTCGGAACGGCTCGACAGCACCCGGTCGTAGACCTGCAAGCTGTAGATCGATCCGGTGAGAACCAGCAGGTTCACAAAAAATGAAAATATCCCGATGGCTATGAAAGCAAAGCGGCTATCGGCTAGGGCTGCGCGTAGTTCCTCTACGCCGTTCTTCTTCGGGGCAGCACTCAAATCAGGTCTCTCTCGGTCATATGTGACGGATGCACGCGATATTGTGACGGCCGGTTTGATATCGGTGTAACACTCTGCATCTCAGTCGTTTGCGCAGTCAGCAGTGAGATCGCATTAACCTCGTTTACGACAAACAATCAATAGAAAACCCGCTTCAAAACTGTGTGAAAGCCGGTTGTTGGAGAGCCGGTTCCACAATCGGCAACTTCGTACCAGCGTTACGCGCCGCCGCCTTGCGTCGTGGCCCGGCTGTTTTCATGCGCCTCGCCTCCGGCACTGAGTTTCTTTGAAAAGGGAAATACAATTTCAACAAAGTCTTGCGAGGTTCACGAGGCGGCGTTTCCGTCGGAGTGGGTTGGGGTGAGGGGCAACTGGTGACGGACCGGTGGGGAGCACCAAGTGCCGGACGGGAGAGACGCAGACAATTGACGCCCCGCTGGATATTTCTCTAGTGTCGGTGGCTCGTTCCGCATCGAGAGGCCTCGCATGAACCATACCGCGCCGACGCCAGAAGAGTTGCATCATCACGCCGCGCGCATGCTTGGGCGGGACCCGCATGAGGTCCATCGGGCCGCCACTCCGCTCGAGCTGCTGTTCGACCTGACCTTTGTCATTGCGTTCGGGCTTGCCGCATCGCAGCTTGCCCACTATCTCGCGGAGGGGCACTACGGCACGGCGCTGATCGGCTTCGGGTTTGTAAGCTTCGCCATCTGCTGGGCGTGGATCAATTTTTCCTGGTTCGCCTCGGCCTACGATACCGACGACTGGATCTTCCGTGTCGTCACCATGGTGCAGATGATCGGCGTGCTGATCCTGGCGATCGGCCTGCCCAGGATGTTCGCATCGATAGAGCAGGGCTCCCATCTCGACAACGGCATCATGGTGCTGGGCTATGTGATCATGCGGGTCGCGATGATCTTCCAATGGCTGCGCGCCGCCAGGCAGGATCCGGCCCGCCGCCGCGCCTGCCTGACCTATGCGACAGCCATCGCCATCGCCCAGATCGGCTGGACCGTACTGATTTTTGTCGATTTCTCGCTGGTCGTGACATTTATCTTCTCCGCCATCCTGATCTTGATCGAGCTGGCCGGGCCGGTAATTGCCGAAACCCGGGATGGTGGTACGCCCTGGCACGCCCACCACATCGCCGAACGCTACGGGTTGCTGGCGATCATCGCGTTGGGCGAAGGCGTCGTCGGCACGGTCGCCAGCCTGTCGGCAGTGGTCGACGCGCAGGGCTGGACGATGGATACGGCGCTGGTCTGCATCGCCGGCACCGGCCTCACATTCGGCATGTGGTGGGTCTACTACATCGTCCCTGCCGGCAGGATGTTGCATGCGCATCGCAAGCGTGCCTTCGCCTGGGGCTATGGCCATATCATCATCTTCGCTTCGATCGTGGCGACCGGCGCCGGCCTGCACGTCGCCGCCTACTATATCGAGCACAAGGCGCATATCGGCCCGGTGGCGACCGTGCTGACGGTCGCCATGCCTGTTGCTGTCTATCTGCTGTCGATCTACGCGATCTACACATATCTCGTCCGTCGATGGGATCCGTTCCATGCCTTGCTTCTGGGAGCAACGGCGCTGGTCATCCTGCTGTCGGTCGCAGCCGCCTGGGCCGGTGTCGACATGGCGATATGTCTGGTGATCCTGATGCTGGCGCCTGTCGTTACCGTCGTCGGCTATGAACTGCTCGGCCACAGGCATCAGGCGGAGGCAGTCGCCGACGATGCGGGGAAACCAGCGTCTTCTGACAATGTAATGCGGGGTTGAACGTGCGGAGTGCAAATTTCAGGGGGGCGGGATTGGTCTTGGCAATCATGCTGGCCGTGGCATTTTCATTGCTTGGTGCGGCCGACCTGCAGGCAGGGGAATGCAACGCCTATGCTGTAGAGGTCGCAACTTCGCCGGTGCCGTACCAGTATCCGCATGGGCTGGAGAAGGCCGCATTGCTGTTGGCGAAGGTACCCGCCCGGGCAGACACGATACTCATCGGGGATTCGCTAGTGGAATTCTGGCCGAAGGACGTTGTCATCAGGCAGTTCAAGTCCGAAAGCGTCTGGAACATCGGTGTCGGCGGGGCCGAGACCCAGACAGTGCTCTGGCAGCTCGAGAGAATTGACGCGCCATCGGTTGCGCCCAAGCGGCTGCTCGTTCTCATCGGCACCAACAATCTGACGCATGACTATCTGCCGGCCTGCGCCATCGCCGCGGGCATCAAGACTGTCGTCACGGCGGCGCATGCAAAATGGCCGGCAGCGAGGGTGGATATAATGGGCATTCCGCCACGTGGCGCCGACTTCCGCTTCCGGGATGCCGACCGGCTGTCGGTCAATGCCGAGATCCGAAACTGGAGCGGGCAATATCCGTTCATGCACTATTTCGAGGTCGATGCCTCGGAAATGACATGCGGCCGGTATGGGGATGCTGTGGAAGTGGCTGCGGCCGGCGCCGAGGTTGCGACAGGCAGCCGCTGCGAAAACTATGCCGACGATTTCGGCCACTTTCGGCGGCCAGGTTATGACGTGGTGTTTGCGGCAATGACGAAGCACTGAGGCTTGGTCGAGGGGTGCCCCTCACCCCGGAGCAATCGGATTGCTCCAAACCTCTCCCCGTAAGAACGGGGAGTGGGAATCTGCTCCGAGTTCGCCGCGAGCACCTTCTCCCCGTCCTTACGGGGAGAAGGTGGCGGCAGCCGGATGAGGGGCAAGCGAGCCGATGTCAGGAAATCTTCGGCGCCAGGCTGCCGGACTTGTAGCGCTTGGCCATCTCGGTCAGCGAAACGATCTTGATCTTGTCGGCGTTGCCGGCGGTACCGAAGGCTTCGAAGCGCTCGATGCACAGCTTCTTCATCGCCGCCATGGCCGGTGCGAGATACTTGCGCGGATCGAATTCCGACGGGTTTTCTGTCAGAACCTTGCGGATCGCGCCGGTCATCGCCATGCGGTTGTCGGTGTCGATGTTAATCTTGCGCACGCCATGCTTGATGCCGCGCTGGATTTCCTCGACCGGTACGCCCCAGGTCGGCTTCATCTGGCCGCCGAACTTGTTGATGATTTCCTGAAGTTCTACCGGCACCGAGGACGAGCCGTGCATGACCAGATGGGTATCCGGCAGGCGGCGGTGGATTTCCTCGATGACGTTCATGGCCAGCACGTCGCCGTCTGGCTTGCGCGAGAACTTGTAGGCGCCGTGGCTGGTGCCCATGGCGACGGCCAAGGCATCGACCTGGGTGTCGCGGACGAACTGGGCTGCCTGCTCCGGATCGGTCAGCAACTGGTCGTGGCTCAGCACGCCTTCGGCGCCGTGGCCGTCTTCCTGCTCGCCTTCACCGGATTCCAGCGAGCCAAGCACGCCGATTTCGCCTTCGACCGAGACGCCGCCCCAATGGGCCATGTCGACCACCCGGCGGGTGATGCCGGCATTGTAGGCGTAGTCGGCCGGGGTCTTGCCGTCTTCCTTCAGTGAGCCGTCCATCATCACGGAGGTAAAACCGTGCTGCATGGCGGTAGCACAGGTGGCTTCGTTGTTGCCGTGGTCGAGATGCATACAGATCGGAATGTCCGGATGGACTTCGACCAGCGCGTCGATCAGCTTGGCAAGTACCACATCGTTGGCATAGGCGCGGGCACCGCGGCTCGCCTGCAGGATCACCGGTGAACGGGTTGCCGCCGCCGCTTCGAGGATCGACAGACCCTGCTCCATGTTGTTGATGTTGAAAGCCGGAACGCCATAGCTGTATTCAGCAGCGTGGTCCAGCAGCTGTCTTAGGGTAATGCGTGCCACGAAAAATCCTCCTTCGATAGATAGTGCCAGCGACAGTGCGAACTTCAAGGCCTTTTTTCGCGCTCACGACGATTTGAAAAGGCTTTAAACTTCCTAAAAATATTTAGGTCTGGGTCTAGGTGCAGTGCAGGGCAGGGAAAGTCAAGGTTACCTTAGCACCCATTTCGACATTCCGGACCCACGATAAATCCAATCCCATTCCATACTGCCAGAGCCGCCAGTAGTTTAAATCGATTGTATGTAAGGTTCTCTGCATAGACCATCGGGAACCGCAAAATTGAAACGTTTTAAGTCGCCAATGCCGACGAATTAACCAGTCCGCGAAAAAGTCATTTATCCCCAGCCGGCGATGTTGCTTGGGGATGCGGGCGCCCACGAGGCTCAGTGCATGACGGGCCGCTGGATTTGAGTATCTCAAAAAATCGATAGGGGGCTTCCTATTTCGCTTGATGTCAATTATATGATAGCTGCCTAACTATATAGGATCTTATTAAGTGTCAGCCCCGCCGTCGCTATTCGAGGAAATGAACAATGTTACCCGCAAGGCGCGGACATTGTTCGACAATCATGTCAAGGAAAAGGGACTGACCTTGGCGCGGGCCCGGATTCTTCGTCTTCTGGCAAATTCCAATGCCGGGGCCACGCAGCGCACGCTGGCCCATGAACTCGAAATCGAGGGTCCGACGCTGGTGCGTGTGCTCGACAATCTGGAAGCGCAGGGCTGCATCGAGCGCCTCGCAGTCGCGACCGACCGTCGCGCAAAGCAGATCGTGCTGACCGAGGAAGGCATCCGGCAGGCCGCCGAGGTAGAGGGAATCGTCGAGCATTTCCGGGCGGCCATCCAGGGCGACATCGCGCCCGATGATCTGCAGGTTGTGCTCCGGGTCATCGCCCAGATGAACCGGAATCTGGAGTTGCTTCAGTGAGCGGCACGGTCCTCAAGGCCTCGACTGAACCGGAAGACCAGGCGGCAACGCCCGAGGTCGATGAAGCCGCGCATCCGGGCGCGGCTTTGCCCGTTGCTGGCGGGGCGGCCATCGATCAGCCCGTATCCGATGCCGAATCTGTTCCGGAGCCGGCCAAGCCTGCACCTGCCGCAGCGCCGGCGCCCATCCCCCTGTCGCGCTCGGTTGTCTGCATTCTTGCAGCTGTCTTCCTCAGCCTCTCTCAAGGCCTGGGGATGAATTTCATCGCCGCCAACATTCTGCAGATCCAGGGCTCTTTCGGCGCCACCACCAACGAGGCGACATGGTTGCTCGCCGCCTACATGGTGCCCAACGCAAGCCTCTCGCTGATCATGGTCAAGGTGCGCAACCAGTACGGTTTGCGCAGCTTCGCCGAAATCGGCATTCTGGTGTTCGTGGCGATTTCGATTGTCCACCTCTTCGTCGATGACTTCAATACCGCGCTGGTGCTGCGCTTCTTCGCCGGGGCCGCCGCTTCGCCGATGTCTTCGCTCGGCTTCCTCTACATGCTGGAAGCTTTTCCGCTCGCCAGGAAGATGAACTGGGGCCTGTGCGCCTCGCTCGCCAATATAGCCATTGCCGCGCCGCTCGCCCGCATCCTTTCGCCGACGCTGCTCGATATCGGCGGCTGGCACGCGATGTACATGTTCGAAGTCGCGCTGGCCCTGATTGCCTTTGCTTTCGTCTATCTCGTCAAGCTGACGCCGATGCCGCGTGCCAAGGTTATCGGCGTGATGGATATCGTCAGTTATCTCTTCATCGGTGCGGGATTTGGCTGCCTTGCGATCGTGCTGACACTCGGCCGTCTCTACTGGTGGACGGAAGCGCCCTGGCTGGGCGAGTTGCTGGTTGCCTCGATCGTGGCGCTCACCGCCGCGGCCGTCATCGAGCTGAACCGCAAATCGCCGCTGCTCGATATCCGCTGGATCACGTCGCGCGAAATCCTGCATCTCACCGGGGTGCTGCTGATCTTCCGCGTCGCCCTGACCGCCCAGACCTCAGGATCGACCGGTTTTTCTCAGGTTCTCGGCTTGGCTCCCGAGACCGCGCAATGGATGTGGGTTGCCGTGCTCGCCGTGTCGATCATTGCAGGGCTCGGCTGTGCCTTCCTGATGCAGCCGGGTAGGGAGCCCCTGCTGCATATTATTGCGCTGGTGCTGATCGCTGCCGGCTCCTACATGGATGCATTCGCGACCAACCTGACACGGCCCGACCAGATGATCGTGAGCCAGATGCTGATCGCGGCAGGCGGGGCCTTCTTCCTGCCGCCAGCGCTCAGGCTCGGCCTGATGTCGGCGCTGAAGAACGGTCCCAACTACATTCTCAGCTTCATCGTCATCTTCCTGTTTACCCAAAGTCTGGGCGGACTGCTGGGATCAGCGCTGCTCGGCTCGTTCGTGACGTTGCGAGAGAAGTTTCATTCGAGCTATCTCGTGGAACAGCTTCCGTTTACCGACCCGTTGGTCGCAAGCCGCGTGAGCCAGCTCGGCGGCGCCTATGGAAGGGTGCTGACCGACAAGGCGCTGCAGAACGCCGAAGGCGTCCAGCTGCTCGGCCAGCTCGCGACTCGGGAGGCCAACATCCTCGCCTACAACGATCTCTACTATCTGACGTTCATCATCTGTGTCGCCGCGCTCGCGGCACTGCTGATCCACGTTCTGTATGACGCGCTGAAGGCGCGCCTTCAGCCCAACCCCGCGACCGCAGCGCAATCTTGAGTATCAGGTAATTGAAATGTCCAGTTTTGTTCGCCACACAGCAACCGCGCTTGCCATCCTCGTTGGTATCGCCGGCGTCGCCCTCGTTCTCTATGCCTGGCAGCTGCCGCCCTTTCACGGCACGGTCGAGACGACCGAGAATGCCTATGTGAAGGGGCAACTGACGATCGTCGCTCCGCAGCTCGCCGGCTACATCGCCGACGTGCCGGTCAAGGATTATGACAAGGTCAGCAAGGGTGACGTGCTTGTCAGGATCGATGACCGCATCTATCGCCAGAAAGTCAAGCAGGCCGAAGCAACGCTCCACTCGAACAAGGCGCAGGTCGCGGCGCTCGAACAAAAGCGCATGTCCGGTCGGGCACGCCTGAATGCGGCCAAGGCGGGCGTCGAAGGTGCGGCAACGACATTGAAAACGGCGCAAGCCAATTTCGACCGCAACCAGTCACTCGCCCAGCGCGGCATCGTCGCCACGAGCTCCTTCGAGCAGGCTGCCAGCACCCTGGAGCAGGCACGTGCATCGCTGGCGCAAGCCCAGGCGAATGTTGAGGTCGCCGAGCAGGATCTCGCTTCGATCGAGGTTTCGCGCCAGAGCCACGAGGCGGCCGTCGATGGTGCCGAGGCCGCCCTGCAGCTGGCCGAGATCGATCTGAGCAACACCACCATCGTCGCACCTGCGGATGGACGTCTTGGCGAGGTCGGTGCCCGCGTCGGCGCCTATGTCACCGCTGGCACGCAGTTGATGGCGGTCGTGCCGGAAAAGATCTGGGTTGCGGCCAACTTCAAGGAAACCCAGCTTGCCGGCATGAAAGTCGGCCAGAAGGTCACCTTCACGGTCGATGCGCTGAACCACGAGAGGTTCACGGGAAGGATCGAAAGCTTCTCGCCAGCTGCCGGCAGCGAATTCTCGGTGCTGAAGGCCGACAATGCCACCGGCAATTTCACCAAGATCGCCCAGCGCTTGCCGGTCCGCATTGCTATCGACCCGGGCCAGACCGTCGCCGAGCGCTTGGCTCCAGGCATGTCAGTGATCGTTCAGATCGACACTGCAGCGAAGGGGTAGCGTTTTTTGCCCGTGTCGAAGGGCGGCCTGGGGGTCGGTTCAGCCAACCACTTTCGTCCTTCATGCCCTGCTGGTTAAAATATGACTGCAAAAGGAAGCTTTCACGCAATCGTGATGTCGGGTTGAACTGACAGGCCTGCGACATTCTGCCATAGGATTCGCATCCTAACACCACCTGACCCATGGAGAAGTCATGAACGTTTTCGACCGGTTGAGCCCTTACTCGCCGCACATCCTCAGCATCGTCCGGATCGTTGCCGGCCTGATCTTTCTGGCGCATGGCACTGCCAAGCTCCTCGGGTTCCCCGCTTCGGATATGAATCCTCCGGCCGGTAGCTTGCCGTGGATTGCCGGCGTCATCGAACTGGTCTTCGGCGCGCTGATCGCAATCGGCCTCTTCACCCGTCCGGCCGCCTTCGTTGCTTCCGGCATGTGCGCGTTTGCCTATTTCATCGCGCACGCGCCGCAGAACTTCTTCCCGGTTCTGAATGGTGGCGACGCCGCGATCCTTTATTGCTTCTTCTTCCTCTACCTCGTCTTCGCAGGCGCAGGTCCGCTCAGCCTCGACGCCACGCGCGGCAAGGCCTGAACGAGAATTGGCGGGGCGCGTCCGCGCGCCTCGCCGCACAGAATGCGGTGATCATCTTTGAATGATTGTACCGGAAAGTTTGGTGTGATGAGCGCCAAGGCCTTGAGCATCGCCCTCGGGAATCCGGTGCGCCAATGGCGAGGCAATGTAGCGCCTCACATCGACTGGCCGAAATCAGGCCCTTTGAAATTCAATCAACATCAGCCTGACAAGCCAGTCTCGGCAGCGACCGCTCACTGCGGACGCTTTGGGTCGGACTCCTTGATGGCTTCCTCGTGATACCAGGCGCTTTCATAAATGACCGGCTCGATCGGAGCCGTCGGGCCTTTTTCGGCAGCCTTGCCAAGCGCCAGCGTGGCTCGTCCGCCAACGGGAAATTGGTAGATCGTTGCGGAGGGCCTGTTTACACCTGTAGTCATTCCGACCTCACTCCCTCTCCCGTGGGAACTGGATTGCACATTCCGATCATAGCACAGGCACATTAGAAATGCGTGACCTGACTAAAAAAAATCCATTCTGGCTAAAAAATGTGCAGCATGGACGCTTTTCCTGGTCCGTCGGTCGAGCAGTCGCAATCGGCAGGAAAGATTGTTCTCCGGCGGGAAATCGCTGATATCCTGAAATTGGTGTGAAACGAGGCACTTAACCTCCTGTTTGCCCTGATGTCTGAAGTGTACTTTTCGGTACGCTCAGGCTTTAGGCAAGCGGCTCGCAAGGTGCTGGAAAACCAGAAAAATCAGGAAGCGGGTGCGGCAGCCTGTCGCATATTTTCATGCTGCGCTGCGAAGTGATTCCTGTGGATGGAATGCCGCAAGGCCCCGACTTGGCACGGCTCCTGCATATCAGGATGCAAGCCGCCTCGTTGGACCTCGGTTCGACAGGGTGGCGTCCTGGGATCTTTTTCCTGCCTCGCACTGTAACTTATCAGAGGTTCGCAATGACCAAATACAAGCTCGAGTACATTTGGCTCGATGGATATGCCCCGGCGCCTAATCTCCGCGGGAAAACCCAGATCAAGGAATTCGCATCCTTCCCGACGCTCGAGCAACTGCCGCTCTGGGGCTTCGATGGCTCTTCGACCAAGCAGGCCGAAGGCCGCAGCTCGGATTGCGTGCTCAAGCCCGTCGCCATCTATACGGATCCGGCCCGCACCAACGGCGTGCTTGTCATGTGCGAAGTGATGATGCCCGATGGCGTCACGCCGCATGTTTCCAACACCCGCGCCACCGTACTCGATGATGAAGGCACCTGGTTCGGCTTCGAGCAGGAGTACTTCTTCTACAAGAACGGCCGGCCGCTCGGTTTCCCCGAGCAGGGCTTTCCCGCTCCGCAGGGCCCATACTACACCGGCGTCGGTTATGCCGCTGTCGGCGATATTGCCCGCCAGATCGTGGAAGAGCATCTCGACCTTTGCCTCGCTGCCGGCATCAACCATGAAGGCATCAATGCCGAAGTGGCCAAGGGCCAGTGGGAATTCCAGATTTTCGGCAAGGGTTCCAAGAAGGCCGCCGACGAAATCTGGATGGCGCGCTACCTCCTGCAGCGCCTGACCGAGAAATACGGCATCGACATCGAGTACCATTGCAAGCCGCTCGGCGACACCGACTGGAACGGTTCGGGCATGCATGCCAACTTCTCGACCAAGTTCATGCGCGAAGTCGGCGGCAAGGCCTATTTCGAAGCGCTGATGGCTCAGTTCGAAAAGAACCTGATGGATCACATCGCCGTCTACGGCCCGGACAATCACCTGCGTCTGACCGGCAAGCATGAAACTGCACCCTGGAACAAGTTCTCCTGGGGCGTGGCCGACCGTGGCGCTTCGATCCGCGTTCCGCATTCCTTCGTCAAGAACGACTACAAGGGGTACCTGGAAGACCGCCGCCCGAATTCCCAGGGCGACCCATACCAGATCGCATCGCAGATCCTGAAGACGATCTCGGAAGTGCCGACCGCCGTGTCGGTTGCCGCCTGATCTCAGCGGATCTGATCAATGCCAGAGGGCGGGAACCCCGGGGTTCCCGCCCTCTTTTTGTTTGTTGCCGGTTCAGTTGGTGGTCGTATCGTCCCGCACGCGCCAGTTCGGCTTGCCGAGGTCGAATGGCCAGGGATGAACGTCGCGGTCGTTGAAATAGACGACTTCCTTGAGCGCGGGGAACTTGTCGTTCTTCGCGGTGGCCGCTTCCATCCATGACTGAAGGTAGTCGCTGCAGCCCTCATATCCCAGTTCGGCCACCCAGATCGGCTTGCCGTAGTGCGAGACGCGCTTGTAGCCGGGTTCCAGTGCTTCAGCGAAGGTTTTCGGCCCGCCATATGCCTTGTCGTCATAGGCTTCGAGACCAAATACCGACAGACCGACGATGTCGACATAACTGTCGCCGGGATAGTACTTCTCCAGACCATCAAGCCCCTTCGGGGACCACATGACCTGTACGCTCGGCGTGTCGGCGCGGAACTGGTCCACGACCCGCTTGTAGGCGGTGATGTAGTCCTGCGCCGGCCAGTCCGACCAAGAGAAGCGGCCGGTCTTGTCTTCCATTTCCTGGCCCCAGCGAATGATAACGGGGCTCTTCATCGTCTTGATGATCGCCGAGATCGCCTTGATGTTGGCGTCGTAGTCGCCGGCCAGCACCTTGCGGCGTAACTGGTCGGAGCTCAGCCGCCAGTCCTCGTTCCATGACCATGGCTCTATGCTGATCAGCAGCTTGCGGTTTCGTTCGTGGGCGTAGTTGTCTGCCACCTGCAGGGTTCCGAGCTCGACATCCTCCCATGGCAGGAACAGCGCTTCGGTGGCGACGTCCTTCTGGGCGCTGAAGTCGCCGTGCGGATCGTAGGCGCCGAACTTGGTCGCATTGGTGTGAACGACCGGGCGTTTGTCGCCGTCAGGCAGCCGTTTGCAGGTCTTCTGCTCCGCCTGCGCCGGCCATGCCGCGGTGCCCGCGATGAAACCGGAAATCGGCATCACGAACAGGGCTCCAGCTGCTGCTGCTGTCGTAAATCTATGTCTCATGGCACCCTCCTTTGGGGTTGCCGAATGCTCAGAAGCTCTCCTTGAGCTTAGCGACATTCGGCGAGATTGTGTCTTCCCTCACGAGTTTCTTGTACTCATCCGTCGGCTGCGGCTTGTATGTCTTGAAGACGTACCATTGTCCCGCCGGCTCGCGCCGCTGGTAAATGGTTCCGCGGTCGCGGACATGTGCGAAACATGTTCTGTTTGGTGCCTGATCCTGCTTGGTAGCCCAGACGGCGACGAGGCACAGGCGTCCTTTGTCGCTGATCTGCCAGTGGCCTTCAGCGACGGTCGGCGTACCATCTTTTTCGGACCACGCTATGAAGCGTCGATCCTTGTTGATGAAGCGTCCGCCGCCTGCGTCCCACTGCCACGTCCTGTCGCCATAGAGCTTCTTCAACTCCATCGCGGTCATCGGCACTGTGTTGCGCGGAAGGATCCTGCTGGGTTGGGCGATGGCGAGCGGCGGAAGGGTCGCGGCCGTTATGCCCACGGCGGTGACGACCAGCATGCATGCCTTAGCAAACTTGTTCATTCCCGTTTCCTTCTGTCAATGTAGACCATGCCATTTGATCTTGAAGTGGGTGAGCTTGACACGTGAACCGCCCTGTCCAGCGCCGGCAACGGCAAAGCGCGTTTCGGTGAAAGTGACGACATCCTGGCCATGAGCGACAGCCTCGAGCCCGGACAGGCCGCGTGCATAAACTGCGGTTCCGGTGAGGCTGAGACAGAGCGCCATTGTTGCTGCCGCGTATCCACCGGCATTCGCCCGAGAAAAGTAAGACAGCCCGTTTTCGCTGGCGTGCTTGATGATGATCACGGCCAGAACCGCGAAATAGACGGCAGAGTTGAGGATTGCGAACAGGTAATAGCCCTGGGCTGATCCGGGATCGGAGACCAGCAGTGCCGCCGCGGCGGAGGTCCCCGAAAGCACGATGTAGGGCGCCAGGACTCGGATGGGCGGAAAGGCGCTCACCTTGTTTCCCTTCGGCGTGATGCGGAAATCCACGAACGAGCCGGCCAGCACGTCCCGGACAGCAAACAACGAACCGAAGAACGACCACGGCCAGCGGGCCAGTAGAAAGACCGTTGCTTCCCAGCCGAGGATTTTGGCATCGTGCGGCCGGAACGTGCCGGTCGAGCGCCAGTAGAAGGCAAGGGCGACGAGCACCAGCGACAAGGGTACGATGTGGACCAGAAAGTCCGGATATTCGATGTTGACGAAGTTGCGACCGGTCGTCAGCGCAATGATCGGCAGCAGGAACATCAGCGCCATAAACGTCGAAAACAGTGGATACCAGAGCTGGGAGAAGATGAACTGGAACCGCAGCTTGCCGCTGAGACGGGGAATGTAATCCCCGGAATAGCGCAGCAGGATCATGACCAGGCTTCGCGACCACTGAAACTCCTGCACAGCGAGGTCGGCGAATGTGCCGGGACCTTCGCCGTGCGCGATTGCGGCGACCGCATGCACGCCCTTCCATCCACCGGCATTCATGATCAGCGTGGTGGAATGGTCTTCGGCGAGTTCCGGTCCCAGTCCGCCGACCGCCTTCAGGGCTGCAGTGCGGACAGCATAGTGTGAACCGATGCAGAGCGGCGCCCAGCCGTTGTTGTAGCCGATCTGCAGGCAACCGTGCATGCTGGCTTCCGCCTGCAGCCTGCCACGCGCCGACCAGCTTTCATCGGCATTGGAATCGCAGATGCTGGGGGCCGAAACATAGCCGACTTCGGAATCGGCGAATGGGCGCATGATTTCCCTGAGATAGGTGATCTCGGGTACATGGTCGGCATCGAACTGCGCAACGAAGTCGTAGCGCTCGTAGCCATAATGATCGTAGAAATAGGCGAGATTGCCTTCCTTGCAACGTGTGCGGCGTGGCCAGGCCTTGCGGTGATAGTCCTCGACACCCTGGCGGGAGGAGATATAGACGCCGTTGCGCTGGCACCAAGCGATGGTTTGAGCATCCGGCGCCTCGTCGGCGAGCCAGACGTCGAAATCGTAATCGATCTGATCCAGCATGGCGCCAAGCGTCTTGCGGACGATATGGAACGGCTCGGACGGCGCCTTGGTGACAACCATGGCGATACGTCCGGGCACGATCTGGTGGGCCACTGGCTTTGGTGCCGTGCTGCCCGAAAACATGTAGATGAAATAGCCGGGCAACAGGGTTATCCAGGCCATGATGGCGCTCAGGACCACGTACCAGACGATCCCCTCTGCGTGGCCCGGCTGGAACCACCAGACCCAGAACCAGGCCAGCGCGCCCAGCCAGCAGCCGACGCCCGCCATATAAGCGAGCCGTCTGCTGCCGCAAAACACCGGGACGAGGCTGGCTCCAACCTCGACCTCGCCCGGCAAGGGCCTTGACGGCACGGCGCCGCTCAGGGGTGGGTTGTCATGCCACGAGTTCATGGGCGACCTCCAGCCCGAAAGTCGGGGCGGCGGTCCTGATGATCGTCTCGAGATCCGAGAACCGCGGCATGAATTTCAATTCGGACGTCGCTGTATGCACATCGGAATAAAGGGCAGGTGGGTCGCCCGCCCGGCGCGGTTCGCACTGCACCGGCACGCGGCGATGCGTCAGCCGCTCGATCGTGTCGATGATCTGCTTGACCGAGGCGCCTTGGCCGGAGCCAAGATTTGCGACCATGTTCTTGCCTCCGTCGAGCAGGTGTTCCACTGCCGAAACATGGGCTTGGGCCAGATCCATGACATGGATGTAGTCACGGATGCAGGTGCCGTCGGGGGTCTCATAGTCGTCGCCGAAAACCTTGAGCATATCGATGCGGCCTGCGGCAGCCATCAGCGCCCGAGGAATGAGATGGGTTTCCGGGTCGTGCTTTTCCCGCAGTTCGCCGTCTAGATCGGCGCCGGCAGCGTTGAAATAGCGGAGCGCGACATAGCGCATCCTGTAGGCATCGACATAGTCCTGCAACATCATCTCGCCGATCAGCTTGGTGCGCCCGTATGGATTGATCGGCGCTAGCGGACTGTCTTCGGTGATGGGAAGTTTCGAAGGAATGCCATAGGTGGCGCAGCTGCTCGAGAACACGACATTGCGGAGATTTGTATCCACGCAGGTGTCCAGAAGCGCCAGACTACCGGCGACGTTGTTGTTGTAGTACTTGCGGGGATCCACCGTGGATTCGCCGACATAGGCCGATGCCGCAAAGTGAATGACGCACTGCGGCTGCCAGCGCTTTATCGCATGGCGAAGCTGGTCGCGGTCGCGAATGTCTCCATGGACCAGCGGCCCCCACCGGACATTGTCTTCATGGCCGGTGGCGAGATTGTCGTAGACGACGGGCATGTAGCCCGCCTTGTAGAGCTGTTTGCAGGTGTGGCTGCCGATATAGCCGGCGCCACCGGTGACGAGAATATTGTCCATGTGACCGCCCTCAGTTCCCGGTCGCCGCGCGGCTCAACGCGCTGCCGAAGTAGGCTGCAGTCGCCGAAAGCCCCGTTTCGATGTCGATTGAAGGGCGCCAATCGAGCATGGCAGCGGCGCGGCTGATATCAGGCCGGCGTTGCTGGGGGTCGTCCACGGCCGGTGGCATATGCACGATTTCGGACTTGGAACCGGTCAACCGGATGATCCTCTCGGCGAGGTCGATCATCGTCAATTCCGTAGGGTTGCCCAGATTGATCGGCCCCGTCACGTCGGGTGCCGTCGACAGGAACTTCAGGAAGCCGCCGATCAGGTCGTCGACATAACAGAAGGAACGCGTCTGAAGGCCCGTTCCGTAGATCGTGATGGGTGCATTGCTGAGCGCCTGGACCATGAAGTTGGACACGACCCGTCCATCATCCAGCCGCATGCGCGGACCGTATGTGTTAAAGATCCTTGCGACCTTTATCTTGACGCCGTAGAGGCGCGCATAGTCGAAATAGAGCGTTTCAGCGCAACGCTTGCCTTCGTCGTAACAGGCGCGGGGACCAGTGGTGCTGACATTGCCGAGATAGTCTTCCTTCTGCGGCGAGATCAGGGGGTCGCCATAGACCTCGGAGGTCGATGCCTGAATAATGATTGCATTGCGTCGGCGCGCCAGATCCAGAAGGTTCTTCGTGCCCATGATGTTTGTCATCAATGTGCCGATCGGGTCGGCCTGATAGGCCGGCGGCGAAGCGGGGCTGGCAAAATTGTAGATCGCATCAACCTTCTGATGCAACGGATTACGAATGTCGTGTTTGCGGAATGTGAAGCCTTCCAGGTCGAGAAGGTGCCGGACATTGTCAATTCTGCCGGTCGAGAGATTGTCGATGCAGATAACTTCGTGGCCCAGTTCCAACAATCTCTCACAAAGATGTGAACCGAGGAAACCGGCGCCGCCGGCGACAAGTACTTTTAGTGGCTTATCAATATTTACTTTGGGAAAATCAATGACATTTCCAATTTTACTGGAATTAACGCTGCCTGTATTCGTCATGAATACGCCTCCTACATGGATACACTAACCAAAGTCTTGACTGCGCATTCTCAAATATGAACACATGAACTCATGGCAATACTTTTCCACTCTCAAAACATGGTCTGAGTGAGCGGTCTGGCATTTGCGTGAAAAATAAACTTGAAATGGTCAGGCAGGTAAATCGGCCCGATTAAGTAGTTATAGTTACCTATACATTAAATTCACTATGCAGTATAAATCTGAGGCTGTCAAAGCGGTAAATCATTTTTAACCTTTTGATATAAAAGATTCTTTAGTGGCAGGTAAAAATCAACAAAAAATTGCATTCATACATTACTGAAGATTGCAAAGTATTACTTGCTTTGAGCAACAGCCAGTTGCACGTTGGTGAAGCTTCGGTGATATTCTGTTTCAAATTAGTGCGAAATTGGGAATAAAATTCGTCGTTAGTATCAAAATATTGCGCTTTCCGGGCACTTATGTTTACACGCAAAGCCTTGCCGTACGGATTTGGAGCAACAATGAGACTCTTTTTGTGAACAGGCGACATGCTCACCTCCGAAGGATCTCTAATGAAGCCCTTGTTAATGAATGGCTAGGATAATATGAGCGGTAATCGGGCGGCCAATCCTGATGTTGACTGCTTTTATGAGGATCGTGATGCATTCGTTTAAAACCGCCGCGGCAGAGTGCTGCACGTATTCCTTCGATATTGGGCGTGGAGTGAAGGTTGCAGCGGCGATCGGGCTTGTCGCTGTGCTGGCATCCTGCTCCTTGCAGCCGGAAGCCAAGGCTGGTTCCCCTGTTGTGGGTGCAAACTCATTGAACAACAAGGTTGCGACCGTGGGGCGCATGCAGACCACCCAGACGCAACTCGCTACGGCCGAAACCGACAATGTTGACGTGGACCTGCAACAGAGCGCGTCTGTGGTCGGCTATTACGGCAAGGGGCCATACATCTGTTCACCGAGTGGGTTCGGTCACAGGTCGCAATGCGTACCGAGAATGTAGGTAAACAGGATTGCGGCTGTTGCTGAACAATCCCATGCATTGTCTGTAAAAGCCTGGCTTAGCCGGGCTTTTTTGTCGGGAACTGCAAATCTGCCGAGCATGCAATCCTTTTACATGCCACATCGCCGGCAAGAGCAGGTTCCAGTCAGTTCTAAATGGCCAGGTCGACAAAAGTGTTGCCAACGGCCGTCATATGCCCGTTGCTGTCAAGCAGTTCGGTATTGACGTTCCAGCCATCACCGCCTTCATAGGCTCCAAACCAGGCATGCCGCTTGACGAAACTGAGGTCATCAAGCATTTGCGTGGCGGCTTCGGCAAACTTTGCAGCCTCCCTTGCCGAATAGCGGTCCGGATTTTCCCAGTCAATCAGCGCCCATTCGGTCACCCAGATCGGTTTGTGATACTCTTTGTAGACGTCGCGCAGAAAGTTCTTGAAGTCGCCGAGGTTGCCGTCATCCGAATAGTAGTGAACGGTGACGAAATCGACATCGTATCCCCTAGCCTCCGCCTTGCTCATGAACTTGCCAAGCCACGACGTCGCGCCCAGCGTCTCGTCCTGGGTCGTTGCCGGGGAGCCAAGCAACTTGCCGGTCGCCATCAGCTTGGGCCAGAGCTTCAGAGCCTCGGCGACCGTCATGTCGGATTGGCTGTGGTTGTCCGGTTCGTTGAAGCCGAGCAGGTAGTTCGACGATGAATTTTTGGCGCTACGCAGGTCTGCCCTGTTTACGTCATCGGCACCCCAGATCATCGGGACAAAACTGTCGTCAGCGGCAAGCCTGCCCGTGGCGGTCGGCGACCAGAGGGGCGATGGCTGCCAGTTGTAGTACCAGCCAAAATTGAACCTGCCGAGATCTTCCTGGGCGGTGCCGTTGGCATCGAAATCCCATGTGCCGATGCCGATCTTGCCGGATTGTTCGATCAGGCCGGCGCTGCGGGCGGGATTGTGCATCTTTGCCGCCGCAAAGGCGGGCGCGTCCATCGGGATGCCGTCATCGGGCTTGTGATGGCTGGTCCGGTCGTGGCGAGCGGCGTGATGATCTTCCGGCGCGCGTAAGCTTTGGTGTGTGGCGGTCACCAGGTCGAGGAGGTCGGTGTCGTGCTGTCCGCCGTCGATGCTGGCAGACAGATGCGCGCCCTGTCGGTCGCCGCCATACGGGGAGAGGGCGCCTCGGTCATCGTGAAAGCCATGCGTCGCGGATAGTGCGTCGGACCGCATGTTGAAGACAAATTCGTCTTGGAAAATCCTGGTAGCGCCCGGACGATGTAAGTCGAGTGCCCAAGCCCAAGACTGCGCGTTCCAGCCATCGGCATTGCCTGACCATTCACCCGGCCATTTTTCGCGACGTTGAGACACGCGCTTTCTCCACCCAACATGTTGGTTTGTTGCCGGAGCATGGCAGGGGAGAATTTATGTCTGCGAAAAGTAATGGTTAGAAATTTAGTGAAGTGTGAATTTCGGTAATACGAGGCGCACGACCGCGCATTGGCCATCGACAGGCGGCGCCAGCGTGCGCTGTACGTCTACTCTGAAATGTTGGGGGGTATCGGGATTTAAGCTTGGTCGGAGTGAGATGATTCGAACATCCGACCCCCTCGTCCCGAACGAGGTGCGCTACCAGGCTGCGCTACACTCCGAACTCAAGCGAGGGTGATATAGACCAGCTTCTTTAATTCCACAAGCCAAAACTCGAAAAAAATATCTGTCTTTGTCGACGTGCTGTAAGTCGTTGAAAAAAAGCGATTAATGCGCTGAATTCGTCCGCCCCTCAGTCAGAAACGCAAGAGTGCAGGCGGGTCAGGCGAAGATCCGGTTGACCTTGTTGAACACGGAGACGGCCTCGGCCATATCTTCATAGAAGGTCAGTTTGCCGTTATTGAGCACGCCTGCTTCCTGGCAGTATTTGGTGATTATTTCGGGCTTGGAGGAGGCGATCAGGAATTTGACTCTGTCGCGGTTCTCTTCCAGATGCTGCACGCAGCGTCGACGAAACGCGGAATCGCCGCCTTCCATACCTTCGTCCACCAGGATCCGGTCGAAGCCCATGGAAAACAACGCGCTGATCGAGAGACGCGAGCGCATCTCGAAATTATATTGCCGCATCGGTTGGTCCAGATAACGCCCAAGTTCGGAAAACTGCTGCACGAATTCATAGGCTTCGTCGAAGTTGCGACCATAGACATCCGTCAGAAACCGGAGGTTCTGCTTGCCGGTCAGCTTGTTGGAAATGTTGCCTTTGAACGTGTAGGGCCAGGATATGCCGCCGTTGCGGAAGATCCGACCCTCGCTGGGTGATATGTTGCCGGAAGCCAGATTGATGAAAGTCGTTTTCCCCTGGCCTTCCGGAACCAAAATGCCGCTACTTACCTCGTCGGCAAACGTGCGATTGATATTTCTTAGCACCCAGCTGATTTCGCCTTTGCGGTTGCGATAGGCTTTTCCGGTGTTCTCGAAGGTAATCAAATTTCGTCCTCGTCGTCGTCGTCGGCCTTGGAGCGGATGATTTCGTTTCGGAACAGTCGTTCAATCGACAGCGAAAACAGGAAAACCACTGTTGTGAAGCCAAGCAAATATTCCGGGTCGTAGACCGAGAGATAGTCGAGGTAGGAGTGCGACCTGAGCGCCTCGACGCAATGCAGGAAAGGATTCCATATGATGATGTTGAGGATTTCAGGTGGCATCTGTGCCGGCACGAACAAGATGCCCGAGGTGATCACGAGCGGCATCGACATCATCTTCCAGATGCTGCGCCAGATGGGGACGAGCGCCCCGACCGTGGCGTTGAACATGGCCATGGCGATGCAGAAGTAGAATATCAGCAGCAAGGAGATGACGAAGCCCTGGAAGTCGGTGATGACCTCCTGACCCATGATACGGCTGACGGCTGTGAAGAAGCACGCCAGGATAAGGACCCAGATTGTGAACTCCACGGTGGTCCGGGCAATCACCACATCCGGTGGCTTGACGGCGCCGAAATCGAAGAGCGCACTGTTTGACATTATGGCCCTGCCGCCTTTGTTGATGATGTTGCGCGTTGCGCGCAGCGCCACGATCCCGGTGAGCAGGAACAGAATCGAACTTTCGCCGAACGCCGGATTGACATTCTTGATGTAGATACGGGCAAACAGCAGAAGACTGATCAGGATCGCCGGCTCCACCAGCGTCCAGACATAAGAGAATGGACTCGACCCAAAGCGCATCGCCGCTTCGCGGAAAATCAGCGCAACGATGACTCTGAGGTTCGTTGCAGCACCCCGCAGGGCGTCGCTGCCGGCCGACATGCGCCGCATGTCGTTTTCGGTCGTCGCCATTATATCTCCTGTCGGCAGTTTCCGCGCGCTGGTTTCAGCATCTATGTGCGTTCATCTTAGATCGCGTGGTCGCGGAACGAGCGGTAGAGGAACTGGCTAAGCATCCACACGGCCAGGAAAACCAGCAACGCGATAAACGTATCGAGAAGGCGCATCGGATAAAGCGCGATTTCCGGCCGGGTCGGTGCGATGAAGGTCGCAAAGTAGCGTTCCTGCTTCTGCGCCTCCGCCAGTGCGGTTTCGAATGCGGCTAGCGCGGTCGTGTAGGCCTGGGTCGCAAAGCCCTGCTCGACAGTCAGTTCCTCGAACTTGTTGAGGATTTCGGCAACATTTCTGTCGTCTCCGGGCTTGGCGTGTTTGGCGTCGACCGTTGGGTCTCCAAGCTTGTCTTTCTGGGAGGCGAGCGCCTCTTCGGCTGCGGTGATCTGCTTATGCAGCATCCGGGCGGACGGAGAGTCTGCCGAAACACTCTGCAGCAGGGCGCTGCGGCGGGTTTTTAGGTTCTGCAGTTGATTTTCGAGCGATTGGGTAAGCTGCGTTTCAGTCGCGCTGATCGTGCTGATGTCGATCGTCTTTTCCTTCGTCCGCAGCTCACGGATGCCTTCCCGGACTTTCCGCAGCCGGTCCTCGGCGCGATCGACCTGCTTGGATGCCATGATCGTCATCTGCTGGCGGTTCTTCTCCGAAAGGTCGTTGACGAGCTTTTCAGAGACCTTGAGCACCGCATCGGCGATGGCTTTGGTGTCGTCAGCGGAGAAAGCGTAGATGTAGAGCGTAGTATTGCCGGTCGTAGAGTTGAAGCTAACCTCTGTCATGTCACGCCAGTATTCCGTGAACTTTTCGAGAGGCATGTTCGGTTCTATCCGGTAGAGCCAGTCAACATTGTCCCGCGAGTAATACTTGCGCAAGTCGATACCGAGTTGGCTTTGAACGTCGCGAATAAGCTGCAGAGATTGAACATAGCTCGCGACAATGTAGGAATCGCCAGATTGCACGGAGCTTCCAAACAGACCAGAGAGGCCAAAGCTCGACATGGACGACTGGCTGGAGCCCCGGACGGAGAATTGCGTCTCGACCTGATATTGGGGGCTGGCGATGAAGGTGTAATAAAACCCGCAGATTGCAGCCGGGATCAACACCATCAGCAGAAACGATACGGCGGTCCAGGACAGCCGATTCGTGATTTTCATCGGAGCTAGCGGTGCGATAGCGGCTGCAGCTTCGGCTGCCTCTGCTTCCGCACGCTGCTTTTTGCGACGTAGCCCTCGGCCCCGCCCAACCGGAGTTTCTTCCTGAGGCGCCTCGGTCTCTTGCGCCCGTTTGCGGTTTTGAAATGCACGCACGCTCAGCGCTTCTGCTGTGGAATCCGTCTCTGCGGAGTTCTTGCGCTCCAACCGCCGGCGCAAACGTTCTTCACGTCGTTCGTCCTTGGTTCCCGGGAATTTGATTGGCTCGTTGACTTCAGGTTCGCCGGTGCGAGTTGTTTCCAAAACAGTCATATTAAAATCCAGTTGACGCTATCGAGTCGGAACGGGTGAAGATCGGGTAGAAGGTCGAAAATACTGCGGCGGATACGAGTTTCTATGGTGCCCCGCAATGTTTCATTCTTCCCTCCCGGTCGGATTACGTCCGGAACCGATTGTTGGTCACCGATCCAGCTACTGCCGCACGATGCCCGGAACCGCGGTGCAATCTATTATATTTCCATTGTGCCAACAATATGGTTTAGAACACGTTGATTTAACGCAATTTAACAATCGGCCCGCTTGCGTGACAGCCTCTGATTTATAGTTTTGGAATGGTGACGGCATTGGCGCGGTGTTGCATTGGCCCTCGCATGCGTGGCATGGAAACCTCGTAGCGGAAGCCGCTACGATCAACTCTGAACAGGAACCGCTACCCGTATTCCATGGAAAAGATTTCCCTGATCATCCCGCTTAGACTGACTGCGGGTACCTTCGAGGGCGAAGCGCGGCTTCGACGAATCTGTGCGACGGTTCCTCGCGACCTCTATGAGATCGTCATCTCCGACTATGGCACGGACGAGGCGTTTGCAGGTCCGCTTTGTGGTTTGGAAGCCGAAGGGATCCGGGTGGTGCGCCACCCTTCGCCAGCAGCCATTTTTTCGATCGGCCAGAGCCGGGACTACGGCGTCCAGATGGCGCGCGGACGCGTCGTGATGTTCAACGACATCGACTTTTCTGGTACCGTCGAGATGTATCGCCAGATCCATGCGGAGGTCGAGCGTCGCGACATCGCGACCAATCTGTTCGATTTCTTTTGCGTGCCGGTGCTGTTTCTGACGGAGGAGGGGACCGGTCGCTGGAGGTCGAGGCTTTCGACAGGCCAGCTATTTCTTGACGCCGTCACCCTCGAAAGCTTGGAACGAGATGACCCCGGTATCCAGTTCACGGCTTTCGGCAGCTCGGCCATGGTGGTCAACAGGCATCACTACCTGTCTTTGGGGGGGCACGACACGCGGTTTTCCGGGCACGGGGGCGAGGACTACGATCTCTTGCATCGGCTGTCCGCGCTTGCACCGAAAGGTCCGCGTCCCAACGACTATTTACGGGACTACAGGGACAATGGCGTCCGCAGCTACTGGGGTTTTCGACCGTTTTTTGCCCTTTATGGCCTCGATGCCTTCATCCGCGGCCTCTATCTCGTTCATCTCTGGCATCCGCGGAGGCCTGAAAAAGGATACTTCCGGCCGCGTTCCAACTTCCGCCATCTGCGCAAACTGATGGCGGGCTTTGAGAAGCGCGGTACGATGCCGCTGCCGCTGGCTGATTTGCAGGCAAAGGATAAATGGATCGTTCTGGTTCGCAACCGCCGTGATCTGGAGACGGTGCGACAATTGTTGCCGCTGGCCCGCGAATACGAGGTGGTCAAGTGCCGCGCAATTCCGGATGCACGTGAACTGGCCAATCTGGCGAAGAGAGGGCGCGCCTCCGCTATCCTCATTTGCCCTGAGGTGGGCGGAACCATGTCGGAACGGCAAGTAGAAGGGGCAGACGTTTTCCGGTTTGGAAAGGCGGCGGGCGAGGACCGGATCCAGGTGAGTGTTGCAGGGCGCTCCGAGCCGGCCCGGGCTGGCCATTTTACGATACGATCGACGCGTGCCGTGAGTTTATTCCGCTACTGGCGGCAGCTCGATTTGGGTTCGCTGGGCAGCGTTGACAGCGGGCGAATTCCGTCTCCGGAGGCATTGGATTCTGTGATCTTCTCTTCCTTCGGCGGCGCTTCGCTCCTCGATCGCAAACTCCATCCTCGCCCCGTTCCGAAGAAGAAATCTTCTCTTTGGGTGCGCTTCAAGCGCACCCTTACGGGATACTGATCGCCTCTGGATGTTGCTTAGAGCCGCCACCCATATTAGAGCCAATTCAACGATCGAAACGACTGCTTTGAAAGGGATTCGGATGCCAAGGACGGTTTTGCATATTGGCGCGCACAAGACAGCCACGACCTATATGCAGAAGAAACTCGCCGTCAATGTTGATGCGCTTGCCGCGCGAGGTATCCGCTACGACCCGCTGGACAGCTTCCGCAAGAACGTCAGCTGCTACCTGCAGGATAAAGACCGGGCAAACGCCAAGTTCATCGCGGAGCTCAAGTCGGATATCAAGACACAGGATGTGCTGATCTCGGAGGAGAATATCCCGGGCATGCCGAGCGACCTGGTTAAATCCGGCGTCTATTACGCTGGCGCCAAGGGACGGATGCGCAAGTTCGCCAAATTGCTCGATATCGACACGCCCGAGATTTTTGTTGGACTTCGCGAGTACTCGTCCCTGATCGTTTCGATGTATAGCGAGTATCTACGGCACCGCGAATTCTTTCACTTTTCCGAGTACCACGCGCTGTACAAGAAGTCGAAGTTCACCTGGATGGGGTTGATTTCGGATGTTGTCGAAGTTTTTCCGAACGCGCGGATTTGCGTTTGGGATTTTTCGAAATTCCGCACCATTGAGCCAGAGGTCTTCAAGGCAATGCTGGGGCAGGACGCGAGTTTTCTGGTGGCTCCCGAAGGACCGGTCCGTGAATCTTTCTCCGAAAAGGCCCTGCAGGTATTTGAGACGTTAAGTGAGATTCTGACCCATCACGAACTGAAGGGCCTGATAGGGCCGATTTCGCGCGCTTTGCCGAAAGGCGATACTTACAAGGCTTTCAGTCCGTTGCCCGCAGACGTGATCGCGGAAATGAAGGTGGCGTATGAGCGCGATCTCAGGGCTATAGCCGCCCGCTTTCCGCAAATCGAGTTCATCGGCGGCTGAGCCATGGGCCGTTGCGCTTAACCGGTCTTTTCGTAGAACTCCAATCCGAACGTGTCGATCAGATACTGTTTCTGAGGCTCCATCAAGGCTGCGAGTCGTTCAGAAACCCAATCCGGTACGGCCACCGGCTTCGTCTGGTGCACGGTCTCGGTCAATTGCTTGTAGTTGTCGTAGGCTGGAGCGCCTATGAAAGTCTCGATAGTGCGGATCATCCCTGCCGGATCTGTCTTTATCAACGAAAAAGGGAGCACGAGAAGCTGCTCCGGGGCGAGGAGGCGCTGCCAGCGGGGAATGAACTCGCTGTAGTTTCCACGGTCAGTCTTTTTTATCCGCCTGATCAGTTGCTGCCATGCCGGATCGTCTAGCGCTTCACCCGATCGGAGCGCTTCCATCTTTATCTGCGACAGCGCGCGGGCAAGCGGCTCCCGGACGATCAGGACGAATTTGGCGTCGGGCAGCAGGGACTTGGCATAGGCGATCTTGTCTTCTGGCAATGTCAGATAAGCGGGCGTGATTTCGCCACTGACGCGGCCGGTGGCATCAGGATGAGAGAACATCTTTCGGTACCATTGCTCCGTGCCGACATCCTGGCCCACCAGATTTCGCAGGAACCGGGCCTCGTCCGCACCTTCCGATCCCTTGATTCCGCCGTTCTTTTCGAGACGCTGGGCTCGCTTGAGAATGTGTTCTCTGCGCTTTTCCTTGGCGCTCTCTGCTTCACCCATTCGGTCGAAGAAATGAACTTCCTTGAGCGGGGGCAACCATATTCCGGGATTTTGAGACAAAATCTCATACAGCCAAGTTGTCCCCGCCTTTTGGGCGCCAATGCAAATGAAGCTGGGAAGTGACATGACTGAGGATCCTTTCTTGATAATACCTGGAATACTAAATCCAGTCGCCTGATGAAATAATTCCGGTTTTCAGAAGGTCGGCCGAAGAGTCGTAGCGTGTACTGACTCCCTCGTGATACAGCGTCTTGTTCTCCGCAACGGTGTTGGCGATTTCCGTGCCATATATGCGGACCATCGCTTCATTCGTCATGCTCGGTTTCCTGGCAGCGATCTGAGGAAACCTGAAAACAGCCGCCGCAACGACTGCGCCTTTCAAGTCCAAAAGGCGCATCAGCTTGTGCGGCCTGAGCACCCTGCCGCGGTCGTGGAAACAATAGTTCCAGCGCCACCACACGCCCACCACTCGATTGAGATTTGGTGACGAAGCTGGGTCCGGCTTGTGGGAAAGGCGAAGTGCCAGGCCGCCTTTGACCGAGGCGACCCCATCGCCAAGATCCTTATGATAGTAGCCGTCTTTGTCGAAGTAGCAGCAATGCTCGAAAGGGTTTTGCGTTTGCGCGTTATCGTCAGTGGCCCTATCCGAATCGAGGGCGTAGGCATCGAGGCGGGTTCCGAACAGCGAAACCCTTTTCTCGTTCTTGAGAAAATCGGCCAGTTCACCGATCTTTCGTTCCTCGGCAAAAGGACATACGACATATTCGCCGGGGTCGGCGAGCAAGCAGAAATTCTGTGTCGCAAAGCGCCTGAGAATCACATTGCGCCACTCGTAGCCATCGCCTGCACGCTTGAGGCCACCCGCTGCGGAGAAAACCGAGACATCGTCTCTGGTTGCGAAGATCTTGGAGCATTCTTGCTCCGCACCATGGTCGATGAAGAGAAAGTGGCTGACACCAATACTGCGATAGTAGTCGCAGAAATGCAGGACCTGCTCATCCCACGTGTTGTCGCAGGCCAGCAGCAAAACGTCCCCGCGTCTGATGTTGGCGGTATTGTCGATGCGCGTCCGCATCCAGAGGCGGTAATAGACGTACTTCCAGAAGCCGACATACTGCCAGAAAATCAGATTGAGAACTTTCATGGCATCAATCCGCGTTTGTGAGTGACTCTTTCCGGCAACGAGGTTTCGCTGCTCCGTGTCGATAGCAACGGCAGGTCTTCCGGCACGGGATTGATGTCTGATCTATTCATGCCGGATTCCTGAACTCTCCGGCTGTCGAGGACGCAGCTTGAGGTCGGGGATGATCTTCCAGGGCGTTGATCCGTTTTCGGGCAGGTTGAGATTGCTTCGCCATTCTATCGGCAGAGCGCCGGGCGCGTCGCCCAATTCTGCCGGCATGGCCGCCGAGGCGATATCATACAAGGTAAGGATTGCCGCCGCGGAATTTCCATGTGAGCCGGCCAGATCCGCCTCGAGATCGGCACGCCTGATCGGTGTTCGTTCCGACTGCAGAATGGTGTCCAGCATGTTCCTGATCTCGACATCGGTGTCGATAGGGCCATCGAGCTGATCGAAGTCCGTGTTGAGGGATTGCCGATCATCCGGAGCTCGTTCCGGCGTTTTGGAGCCGCAAAGCAGCCAGTACAGGTCCCGCCATGTCGTATCGGGAAATCTGGGCGCCACGGCAAATACCGCTGCCTTTGGCGACCGGAGGAAATGCGCTTCTATTTCGGGATGGTCGCCCGGCGACATCGCAAAGACCGGGATGCCCGCGCAGCGCAGGAAGATCCGGCGCAGGTAGTTGGCCGGATAGCTGTCGCGGATTGCCGCTTCGCAGGGCCTCAAGCCATGAAAGTCTTTGATATTGTTTCCGAAGTTGACAACGCCAGGCTGGAAAATCCGTCCGAGCACGGTGTAGCCCGCCAGACCTCTGATCTGGTCGGTCACCGCTTCTGTAACGGATGGCGGACCGTAGAGGACGACAAAGCTGCGGTCATATTCGAGCAGGCTCTCGGGCAGATCTTCTTTGCCATTGTTGGCAAACAGGCGGCTGTAGCCTGGCTCCAACACGGATTTCCGGGCCGCGATCTCGCGCCGCGGAAGCCGCCATTTGACGGGCGGTTCAAGGAGTGGCGATGCAGGATTTGAGGTCTGAAGAGCCCGCCGGGACAGCTCCACACGCAATGTCTTGGCGTTGGGGTCGATCTTCCGCGCGAAGAAACGCGGTATGCTGTCCAGCAGCGGCATATGCCTGTCGGAAAACACCAGTGGCAGCCCCCCTTCATTGAACTGGTAGAAGGTGAGGCTGTGCCCAGTCACATTTCCCGGGGGCACGAAATGGTACACCAAAGTCTGGAAAACCAGCTCGTCCGCTATCCATGTCGTTTTGAAGAATTTGTAGATGCCGGGGTTTCTATCGAGAAAGTCCAACATCCTGGCGCACAGCGACCAGGTCAGTGTCCACCATTGTGAGCCGAATCTCGGCACGAGACCTGGCGGCAGCTTGCGTTTCAGGCGGAGAGTCTTCTGTGTCACGTACAGGCTTTTGAACAGCGCGGGATGGTTGCGCTGGTTGCAGATGTGGTGGTACCGGTAACGGTCCTCACGCATTCCGCCGCTGACCCAGCTTGAATCGTACGCCTCGATGAATTCCCGGTCCGGATGACTGTCAAGGAAGGCCGACAGTTCGGCGAGTGGCCTGATTGGCATGCACACACCGCTGACCAGCATGACGCGGTCGCTATCGATCTGCTTGTCCCGGATCAATCGCAGTGCCCGCAGGGTTGCCTCGACGAGACTGAAATCGCCCCAGCCGCATTTGATTCGCTCGCGGACAAGATGCACACGGTTGGATCCGGCGAACTGTTCCTTCAGCTTTGAGAATTCTGCAGCCGGCGACTTTAGGTCGTAATGAATGACGGCATGAGCATGCGCGTCGAAGCCTGTCAGAAGTCGCGCCAGATCGCTGACAAGTTCGGCGTTTTCATGCGCAAGAATGATGAAGGTGATTTTTGCCATGAGCTCTTGGGGCTGATGAAAATCAGGCGGGAGATATACAGTGGAGGGGAAGGATGACAACGCGCCATGGGCACACGAAACCGGGACGCGATTGCACGCTTGGGGGCAAAACTGAGACCGGGTTGGTCAACTCCATCCTCTCTCCGGTATGATAGACATACGGCACATCTGGTGTTCAGTCCTGCCTAAGAGACCTGCCGCATAGCTGCTTGATTTTGCGTTCGCGGCGGTTGGCGGTGCGCCCAACAGCGCACTTGTTTCGTCATAGGCGCTGGACTATGTTCCGTCTGAGCGTTTAGCCATGCTGGCGCGAGAAAGCAATATGGAAGACAATTTTCCAAGGTTGCAGTGCTGCATCTGATATTCACAGGGAGAAAATGACGTGGCGGATATTGCTGGAGCGAGGAAGAGATTGAAGGAAGTGAAGGCCGAGATCGCCAGCGCGAAGTCCAAGCTCACAGCGCTGAAGGCCGAACGGACTGCACTCAAGGCAAAGATCGAGGCAGAGGCGCCAAAGAAGGCGACCTGAGATTGTTCTGACCAGAGTGAACGCAATGCGCCCGTCCCAAAGGGTGTTGCTCTGGCGGTTTCAGTAATCTGACCAGAATTCCAGGGCCGGCCGATACGTCGGCCTTTCTTTTGCTGTTGACAATCCTTCGTCCTGATCGGAGAGCATTGCCACCTAGGCTCGTTGCGACGAGAATGCTTGCCAGCCGGAATGCTTGCGATATGAAAATTCATTGTCACCTCGGCGTCCACAAAACGGCGACGACCTTTATCCAGAGCCAGCTTAGTGAAAACCGCGCGCAGCTTGCCGCCGGAGGAATTGGCTATGCGGGTATCTGGACGATCCGCAAGCACTTCACCAACGCATTCGATCGCCTTTCGTGGTTCGATCCGGTCTGGCGCCCGTTGGTTCGGCCCTATCTGCGAAAGCGCCTCGACGCATTGCTGCAGCAGCATGCGAAGGGCGAGACATTCATTTTATCGGATGAGAACCTGCTTGGGCTTATTTCGGCAAACTACGTCACCCGAAGGCTCTATCCGCGGGCCGGCGCCCGTGTCGCCATGCTCGACGGTTTGCTCCGCCCTCATGACGTGCATTATTTCATCTCCGTACGCCGCTATCCGGAGTATCTGACCTCGTCATGGCTGCAAATGGCAGCGCGCGCCAAGGCGCCGGCATTCGAGAAATACCAAGGTCGTTTCTCGCCGCCGATGCGTGGATGGACGGAAATCGTTTCAGATATCGCCCGGGCAGTCGGGCCAGAGCGGCTTACCGTGTGGACCTACGACTGGTTGCGTGATGATCCCGCCCGTGCCTTGACACTTCTAGCGCCCGGTGTTCGCCTGAATGTTCCCGAACATGAGTTGCGTCGGGAGGTCCTGCCGTCGCTGAGCATCAAGGGTCTGAAAGTCATCACCCAGCTGGAGGGGCACCTTTCCCAGAGCGAACTCAGGCGTCTCGCCAAGCTGATCCGATCGTTCCCGTTCGACGACCCCAATCCGCGTCTGGAGATATCCGATGTCGCGCTGCTGGCTGCGTTCGATCGGAAATACGAGCAGGATCTCGAAAACATTCGAGCCTTGGGCGTCGACCTGCGCGTCTAAGCACGATTCCGCATGGCGGGAGTGTGCTCCAAATTCCTCTGTACACGATTCGGGTGTATCATTGATCGTGGTCAAGGCGGCGCCGTTGCTGCCAGATAAACGTGACCGGGTTACAAGGCTCAGGAGGTTGCGCGATGTACAGGAAAATTATCGTTCCGGTTGAAATGGGGCAGCTGGACAAAGGGGAGAAAATCCTCAGGAAGGCGGTGGCGCTTCTCGACGCCGGCGGCGAGATTGTCCTACTCAACGTTGCGGAAAACATCCCGGGTTATCTGACCATCGACCTGCCACCGGATTTCATTGATACCAGTGTCAAGGATGCCGAAGATCGTTTGAAGTTGCTGAGCGGCAGGTGTGATGCGGACGCCGAGATTGTCGTGCGGATCGGCTCGCCGGCGCGCGAAATCATTGCCACCGCTGACGACCTGCAGGCCGACCTGATCATCATCGCTTCACACAGGCCCAATCTGTCAAATTATCTGCTGGGAAGCACAGCTGACCGTGTTGTTCGCCACGCCAATTGCTCGGTTCTGGTGGATCGATAAACACGAACACTTTGCCGCGATAGGAGGCGTGGATGCAGGAAAGAACTGACTTTGAAACGGTGTTGAGAGCCCGGAAGGTCGAGCTGGAGGCGCGTCTGCGCAGGATCGAGGATGATCTCGACGAGCCGGCCAGCGCGGATTGGTCCGAACGCGCCGTGGAACTCCAGGATGACGAGATGCTGGAGGGCATGGGGCATGCGGGATCTGCTGAACTGAAGGCGATTGACGCCGCCCTGGCCCGGCTGGACAAGGGCACGTTCGGCATTTGCCCGCGCTGTGGTGGTCCGGTCTCCGAAGCGAGGCTGCGGGCGGTTCCTTATGCCGCGCTCTGCGAGGATTGCATTCGCGGAACGTGACGCCGGTTCAATGTCCGGTCTTGATCCTGCGGCATTCGCATGGCTTAAATGTCATTCGAACGTATGGCGGGGTCGGATGGCGCAAGCGGACAACATCGTCTGGCGATATGATAAACGCGAGATCATCGCGGATGGCATCGTTCACGGCATCGGCGTGGTTGCCGCACTGATCGCCGTCACGGCCCTCATTTTCTATGCCACCGTATGGGGCAGCAAGGGCGCGTTAGTCTCGGCCTGGATCTACGGCATCGGGCTTGTCGCCTCGCTCGGCATTTCCTTTGCTTACAACATCTGGCCGGTGTCGCCGGTAAAATGGTTGCTCAGGCGCTTCGATCACTCTGCGATCTTCGTGCTGATTGCGGCGACCTATACGCCGTTCCTGGTCGCTTGCCTGCCCGATGGCGTGGTGCTTGCCAATCTCGTCGGAATCTGGTGCGTGGCAGGCTTCGGCATTGCCTTGAAATGCACGTTGCCAGGCCGGTTCGACCGGCTGGCGATTCTGCTCTATCTGGCAATGGGCTGGAGCGGCGTGTTTCTCGCGTCGCGGCTACTGTCGGAACTTTCGCATGCGACGCTGGTGCTGATCCTCGTCGGCGGCGTCATCTATTCGCTGGGTGTGATCTTTCACATTTGGGAAAGGCTGCGGTTCCAGAATGCGATCTGGCATGGTTTCGTGGTCGCAGCCGCAGGCGTTCATTATGCCGCGGTGCTGACCACGATCGTACAGTCACCTGCCTAGGGCAGCGGCCCCGGATCCGCCTCAAGCCTTCTTGAAATCGAGCGCATGGCCGTTGATGCAGTAGCGCAGCCCGGTCGGCGGCGGGCCATCGGGAAAGACATGGCCGAGATGGGCGTCGCATTCGGCGCAGCGGATTTCGGTACGGACCATGTAATGAGAGGTATCGCGGATTTCCTTGAGCACGTCGTTTGATACCGGCTGGAAGTAGCTGGGCCAGCCCGTGCCTGAATCGAACTTGGTATCCGATGAGAAAAGCGGTGTCTTGCAGCAGACGCAGCTATAGATTCCGTGTTCGTGATTGTCCCAGTAGGGGCCTGAGAATGGCCGCTCGGTTCCGCCCTGGCGGGTGACCTGATACTGTTGCGGTGTCAGGCAATGCATCCATTCCTCTTCAGATTTCGACGGCTGGGCGGGGCTGTTGTTGCTTGTCATTTTGCTCTCCTTCCTGTGTCGCAAAGATGGGCTTTCACGGCTGGATTTGCAATCGCTGCAGCTTCAAATCATCATCACGCCGACGTTATGGATCGTCGGTCTTAACCGGCTTGCGAGCATCGGCGCAGGCCGATTTTCGCGGGAAAATCGCATTTACGGCTGGCTTATCAGCGTTGCTGCAACTATTCCTACAGCGCCGTGCGTCGCCGGAGACGCACAAAGGATGCCGCAGCGCTTTCGTTCTGCGCGCGATTCTTTCCATAAGCGACGCCGCTTTTGGGGATTGCGCGCGAAGTGCGGTGGAACGCGAAAGGGTGGTTTGTTGGATCTGGCAGCAGGATGGGTGACGACGGCGGGGCTTTGGATGCCGCTAGCCGGTGCGGCTATCGCGCCTCTGCTGGTCCGACGCCTGGGGCACAATGCAGCCTGGCCGCTCGCCCTGACCATGCTGGTGCCGTTTCTGATCTTTGCAAGCCATTTGCCACCGATCGCGTCCGGCCAGGCGGTATCCGGCGGCTTTGCCTGGGCGCCGTCTCTCGGAGTGAATTTCAGCTGGCGGCTTGACGGTCTGTCGCTGACCTTCGCGCTGCTGATCTCGGGCATCGGCACGCTGATCGTTCTCTATTCCGGTGGCTACCTGAAGGGTCATCCGCATCTGGGGCGGTTCTTTTCCTTCATCCTGATGTTTTCAGCGGCGATGCTGGGCGTGGTGGTTTCCGACAACCTGCTGATGCTGTTTGTCTATTGGGAGCTGACCTCGATTACCTCGTTCCTGCTGATCGGTTTCGATCATGCGCGTGTCGCCTCCCGGCGGGCTGCATTGCAGGCGCTGCTGGTCACCGGCGGCGGCGGGCTGTTCCTGCTGGCCGGTCTGCTGATGCTGGGCCAGATGGCTGGCGTCACAGACATCGGCGGTTTGATCGCAGGCGGCGCAGGGTTGCGGCAGCATTGGCTGATCGAAGTGGCGTTGCTGCTTGTGCTGATGGGGGCGTTTACCAAGTCGGCGCAGTTTCCGTTCCATTTCTGGCTACCGAATGCCATGGAAGCGCCGACGCCGGTCTCGGCCTTCCTGCATTCGGCGACCATGGTCAAAGCCGGCGTCTACCTGTTGATGCGTCTTTATCCGGTGTTTTCGGAATTGCCGATGTGGCAGGTCCTGTTGCCGGTGTTCGGCGCGACAACCCTGCTGGTCGGCGCGCTGCTGGCGGTCCGCCAGACCGATCTCAAGCTGATTCTTGCCTATACGACGGTCGCTTCGCTGGGGCTGCTGGTGATGCTGACCGGCATCGGCTCCGAAAGAGCGGTGCAGGCGGCGGTGCTTTATCTTGTGGCGCATGCGCTGTTCAAGGGCGGGCTTTTCATGATCGCCGGCGTCATCGATCACGAGGCGGGAACACGCGACATCACCCGCCTCGGCGGCCTGTGTCGCGCCATGCCGTTGACATTCGCCGCCGCCCTGCTGGCCGCCTGTTCGATGGGCGGTGTGCCGCTGCTTGCCGGGTTCATGGCCAAGGAGGAGATCTATGAGGCACTGATCGGCGGTGGCTGGTCGACGCTGCTGCTTGTGGTGGCGATCGCCGGCAATGCGCTGATGTTCGCTGCGGGATTTGCGATCGCGCTGAAACCGTTCCTTGGGGCGAGGGTGGAGACGCCAAACCACGCCCATGATGGCCCGGTGTTGCTGATGGCCGGCCCCGTGCTGCTTGCTGTGCTGGGTTTGGCCGCCGGTCTTGGCGCATCGGCGCTGCATCTCTATTTTTCGTCGCCGATGGCATCCGCCATAGCCGGGTCTCGGATCACAGTGGCAATCTCGGCGATCCCCCATCTCAGCACTGCCTTTGCGCTGTCGATGCTGACGATCCTGATTGGTGTTTTCCTACTTCTGGCGCTCGGTCGGGTCCGTGCTAGTGTAGACGCCGGCGTTCGGGCTATCGGCTGGGGCCCGGATCGCGGTTTCGACCAGGCGGTCGCGGGGTTGATCCGGCTGAGTTTCCGCATCGGCAGGTTCCTGCAGCCGGGGCGGCTTGAAATCTATCTGACGATCACCTTTGCGATCATCGCGCTGTGCCTGCTCTATCCGATGGTGTTGTTTGGCGAATTGCCCGCATGGCCGCGCGGGTCGGCTCCGTTGGAGTTCCATGAGGCCGCGTTCATCAGCCTGGCCGCCATCGGTCTGTTTGCTGTGCTCGCTTCCAAGAGCCGCCTGACCGCCATTGTCTCGCTCGGCATCCAGGGTTTTGCTGTGGCTGTCCTTTACCTTCTGTTTGGCGCGCCGGATCTGGCCTTCACCCAGTTCATGGTCGAAACGCTGTCGGTGATCATACTTGCGCTGATCATGACCCGGCTCAGAGTCGAGATTACAGACCGTCGCTCGGTGCCGCAGATCCTGATGGATGGCACGATTGCCGTGGCCTGCGGGGTGGGTTTTACGCTTTTCCTGCTCCGTGCGGTCGAGGTGCCGTTCAACGGCGAATTGTCCACCTTCTTCGGGCAACACTCCAAACTGCTGGCGCATGGCGCCAATGTCGTCAATGTCATCATCGTCGACTTCCGCGGCACGGATACGCTGGGCGAAATTGCCGTGGTCCTCATTACTGGTCTTGCGATCCTGGCACTCGTCCGGTTGCGCGCCGCAAAACCGACCGCCAGCTTCAACGATCCCGATAGCGAGGAGGGCGCTCGCTCATGAACTCGCTGATCCTGCGCACCATGGCGCCGTTCCTGACCGTGCTGATGCTGCTCTTCTCGGTCTTCATCATGCTGCGCGGCCACAACGCGCCCGGCGGCGGCTTCATCGGCGGTCTGCTCGGCGCATCCGCCATTGCGCTCTATGCTCTGGCCTTCGGCGTGACAGCCGGGCGCAGGCTGTTGAGAGTCCATCCGCTGGCGATCGCAGGCGCCGGTCTCGCGCTGTCGGCCATATCAGGCCTGGTGTCGGCATTTTACGGCGTGCCCTACATGACGGGCCTGTGGTTCAAGGTGGCAGGCATTGATTTGTCGACGGTGATGTCCTTCGATATCGGCGTCTATCTTGTGGTGCTCGGTGCGTTTTCCTCCATTCTTCTCGCGCTGGAAGAAAGAGAGGACGATTGATGGAAACCTCGTTTGCAGTTCTCTCGGGCCTGTTCTTTGCGGCCGCCATCTATCTCATGCTGTCTCGCCATATCATTCGTGTCATGCTCGGCGTGGCGCTGATCGGCAACGGTGTCAACCTGCTGATCTTCACGGCCGGACGCATCACCCGCGAAGTGCCGCCGGTGATCTCCGGCACGGATACGCTGCCCGCAAATGCCGCCAACCCCCTGCCGCAGGCACTGATCCTGACGGCGATCGTGATCTCCTTTTCGTTCTTCTCATTCCTGATGGTTCTTGCCTATCGCGCCTGGCAGTCACTCGGCACCGACGATACCGAAACGATGCGTTTTGCCGAGCCGGCGGATCTGCCGATGCCGCCGCTGGAGTACTGACCTTTGGCCATGCCGACAGAAGCAATAACCGACCTCGCAAAGGTGTTCGTGTCCGACATTCCAGCCGTAAGCTGGCTGGCGATCCTGCCGGTCGTGCTTTGCCTTGTTACGGGCGCAGCTCTTGCCATGATACGCCGCCAAATCCATTGGCATACTCCGGTTGCCATCGGAGCACTTGCGTGCCTCGTCGCGCTCGATGCCTTCTTGTTGTGGCATGTCGCGACCCAGGGGCCGATGACCATGGTACTCGGTCGCTGGCTGCCGCCATTCGGCATTGCCTTCAGCGTCGACGTTGCGGGTGCGCTTCTGGCTCTGACGGCTGCTGTGGTTGCGCTGGCGGGCAGCATCTACGCCTTGTCCGACATCGACACCAATACAAGGCGATACGGATTTTACCCGTTCCTGATGTTTCTGCTGGCGGGGGTGTCGGGTGCATTTCTGACCGGCGACATCTTCAATCTCTACGTCTGGTTCGAGGTCCTGCTGATCTCGTCATTCGGCCTGCTGGTCCTCGGTGGCGAGCGCGAGCAGATCGACGGAGCGATGAAATACGGGCTGTTGAACCTCGTCGCCACGACACTGTTTCTTATCGCGACCGGCTACATCTATGCCATTTTCGGCACCCTCAACATGGCCGATATCGCCGCCAAGGTAGCGGCGGACGACGGCAGTTTGCCGCTGATGACACTCGCCACCCTCTATCTGGCCGCCTTCGGCATGAAGGCCGCAGCTTTTCCCGTCAATTTCTGGCTGCCGGCCTCCTACCACACCCCACGCATCACCGTGTCGGCGCTGTTTGCCGGCTTGCTGACCAAGGTCGGCGTCTATGCGCTCTTCCGGGTCCTGGTCATGATCATGCCGGAGCAGGGGGAGGCGCTGCGGCCACTGATCTGGGCTGTGGCGATCCTGACGATGCTGACCGGATCGATCGGTGCGATCGCAAGTTCCGACATAAGGCGCCTGCTTGGCTATTGGGTGATTAGCGGTATCGGCGTGATGCTGGCTGGTCTGGCGATTGGCGGGCAAGACGCCCTGTCTGCCGCCGTGTTCTACATGCTTCACTCGATGGTGGTGATGGCAGCGCTCTATTTTCTCGCGGGGTTGGTCGGTCGGGCGGCGGCCGGTTTTGACCTGCACCGCGTCTGGGGCCTTTATGGGCGGTTCCCGCTGTTGACCGCGCTCGCCATGGTGCTGCTGTTCGCCATATCCGGCTTACCGCCATTTTCCGGCTTCTGGCCGAAGGCGATGCTGGTGCGCACCGCCCTTGCCCAGGAAAGCTGGCTGATTGCAGCAACGATCCTGCTTTCCGGCTTCCTGATGACATTTGCGGCGGGGCGCATTCTGCTGCTTGCCTTCTGGAGGCCCGCGCCGGATGAAGCTGAGGCCGTGAGTTTGCCCGGCCTGCAAATCTGCGTCCTGACGGCGCTGACCTGCCTCGTCGTGTTCGTCGGCCTGTGGCCCGAGCCCTTGGCCGTGGTTTCGGCGCAGGCGGCAGATGGATTGCTGAACCCGCAAACCTACATCCGGTCCGTCTTCGGGGAGCCACAACCATGACGTTGCCAGCAGCCAATCTTGCGCTCGCCGTCGTCTGGATGGCGGCAACCGGTCACTGGTCTGCCGGTGGTTTTGGGCTTGGCCTGCTGGTCGGAGCGCTGCTTTTGTCGCTGTTTCCGCCCAAGAGAGGCAGCCTCCGTTACGGCATCCGGATTTTTAGGGTGCTAAAGCTGCTTCTGGTTTTTCTTCGTGAGTTTTCCCTATCGGTTTTTAGGGTTATCAAGCTGGTTCTGTCGCCCAGACTGTCGATAAACCCTGGATTGTTTCATTTCCCGCTGACACTTACGCGAGATTTCGAGATCACGCTGCTTGCCAATCTGATCACCCTGACGCCCGGCACGTTGACCGTCGATGTGTCCGCGGACCGCAAGATCCTGACCGTGCATGCCATTGACTGTTCCGATCCAGATGCCGCCCGCCGCGATATCGCCGAGGGATTCGAGCGCCTGATAAGGGAGGCTTTCGCATGACTGTCGCAACGTTCTTTTCCCTGGCGGTACATGCCAGTCTGGCGATGCTGCTGCTTGCCATGCTGTTGACCGTCATTCGAGTCATTGCCGGGCCGACTGTGGCCGATCGGGTGTTGGCTCTGGACCAACTTGTCGCCATCGCCATCGGGTTCATTGCGCTGATCGCCATAAAGACCGGATTCGACCTCTATATCGACATCGCCCTGGCGTTGGCGCTGGTCGGATTCCTGTCAACTGCCGCATTTGCTCGGTATATCTACGTGACCGGCCGCAATGAGGCGGATAGTGAGCAGGCCCAGGGACAACCCGGTGCGGACAGGAGTAGCCGGGATGGCTGATTCGATCATCATGGCCGTCACCGCCTTCTTGATGCTGGCCGGAGCGTTGATTTCGCTGATCGCGGCCCTCGGCCTTTTGCGACTGCCGGACCTGCTCAGTCGCACGCATTCAGCCTCAAAGGCCGGCACCGCCGGCTCCGGTCTTTTGCTGATCGCGCTGATGCTGCAAACGGCTGATACTGTCTTATGGATCAAATGTCTCGTAACACTGGTGTTTTTCGTGCTGACGGCGCCCATTGCTGCGCACTTGCTTGCGAAGGCGGCGCTGAAGGCTGGTGAAAAACCGTTGGACCTTGATAAACGCAACAGTTCTTGATTGTTGTTTCCTGTCTAATTTTTACTTTTACTTGCATAGTGTGACGGATTTAAATCATGTGGTTATAAGCACAACCCCATGGGTTTTTAGGGGTTTTATGTATTGACGGTACAAACGCCGGTAAGTTGGCTGGGGAAATTGTTGGGGTTAGTCAATATTTCGTTAATGGTATTTCTGGAAATCACATCTGATGCAGTGATGATCATTTCGTCTCTTGTGAAAATGTCAAAAAATTATATTGGACAACGCGCCGAAAAGTGTTAATCCGGCGGAAGTAGAGCCATATTGTTGATTCATTATTGAACTGTATACAGGATTCATGTGAGCTGCGTGTCCCAATTTCGTTATTGGTAGGCGGTTTTGTTGAGGAATGTGGGTTTGTTCGAAAATGGTGTCGCGAGAGCTGATGAGAAAGATAGCTGTTTTGGCATTAGGGGTAGTGCTGGTACAGGTTAGTTAGGTCTTTCTCCCGGTGGGCTCTACGAATTGGTCGCTTCGATGCAGTTAAATGCAACGGAGCAGGGCAAGTTGATCAGTCAGGAGAAAGAAATGAACGATGCAATGAATGCAGGCAATAGGGAGCTGCTCGTTGAATTGACGGCCGAGATCGTAGCGGCCTATGTCGGAAACCATGTGGTTCCGGCTGGAGACCTAGCCTCCCTAATCGCGGATGTGCATTCCGCGCTGTCAAACACTTCCACTGCGGAAGCTCCCGCTCCGGTTGTCGAAAAGCCGAAGCCCCCCGTGCCGATTAAGAAGTCCGTACACAACGATTACATCATCTGCCTTGAAGATGGCATGAAGTTCAAGTCGCTCAAGCGTCACCTCATGACCCACTATGGCATGACACCGGAACAATACCGCGAAAAGTGGGAATTGCCGGCGGACTATCCGATGGTTGCCCCTGCCTACGCGGAAGCGCGTTCGCGTCTGGCCAAGGAAATGGGTCTGGGCCAGGGCCGCAAGAAGCGCGCCTGAAGCCAGTTCCAGACGGTTGAATTTTCAAAAAGGGCAGCCCGACAGGGCTGCCTTTTTTCGTTGAAGTAAGAAAAAAATCCTATTGTGTTTCAGCGGTTTAGTATGGATTTCGGTTTGAAATCCCGGATGGGTTGTAAGAATCTACTTTGAATTTGCATGAGATGGAGTTAGATATAGGAATATAAGCCTATTTCTGGAGACGTTGCATGACCAGCAATTTTCGCAAAACAGATTTGCCAGTTTCCCCGAGCCAGCAACAACCTGATGTGCCGATTTTAAGCGATCCTGACCGCCGCCTCGTCAGTCGATCCCAAGCGTGGCGCATGTCGGCGGTCCCCCCTTCGGATGTGTTAAAAATTGAGCGTCGCGCCACGATGCCGGGCCGGCGTCGCGCGTTGGCCGTACGCTCGGTTTGCCGGACAGTGGGCTCGATCGTCAATGAGATGGTGCAACTGATCGGCGAGCCGGATGCGTCAGCACGCGACAAGCGTTTCGCTCTGACCCATGTCCAGCAGATCTCCATGTATGTCTGCCACGTGGTCCTGCAATTGACGATGACCGAAATCGCCAATGCCTTCGGCAAGGACCGGACGACGGTCGGCCACAGTTGCGCGCGCGTCGAGGATCGGCGCGACAACCGGGGCTACGACCGGCTGATCGGCACGGTCGAACGCATTGTCGGTGGGCTTTACTGCCCGGTCGCGCATCGCTCCTGAATGTCCGGAGGAAATACCATGAATAAGGAAATAGCCCGGCTGCTGCGTTTCATTGGCAGTGCCGGTTGCCGGATCGAAGCCCGGCCGGACGGAAAATGCCGGCTGGCAAGGCCCGGTCGTGGTGAACTCGTTCTTGCCGGGACGGTGATCGCGGAAGCGGCAACGCGTGGTCTGGTCCTGGTACGCGACGCAAAGCTGTTTGCGACATCCGAGGCCAGGCCGTATCTCCGGCGTTTTTTGGCTGCGCGGGAAGAAGCCTTTCTCGATCAGCACAGGAGTATCGAAGTTGTTCGTATTGCGGACGCCGATGGCGCCAGGCATGTCCGGCTGAATTCCAGCGCTTCGCCGCTTGCCGCCCTTTCGCGTCTGCGGGATGGAACGGGCAAGGTCTGGTTTTCCACCGATGCGCTGTCGGCCGGTGACAGGCTGGCGCAGGATTTTCAGTTCGCCAATCTGCAGCCGAAAATCACCCCGAGCTATGAGCCGAGGCTGGGAAACAGGACGCGCGCCGCCCCCGGTGCCGGCGTGGAGATGAAGGACAGCGTGCTGGCGGCACGGCTGCGGGTGTCGCGCGCAGTCGAGGCGATGGGGCCGGAACTGGCGGGCGTGGCGCTCGATGTCTGTTGCTTCGAGAAGGGGTTGGAAACCGTAGAGCGGGAACGCCAGTGGCCGGCGCGATCGGCCAAGCTGATGCTGAAGACGGCGCTGCAGCAGTTGCACCGCCACTACAATCCCGCTCCGCGCCGGACGCGCCAAAGCCATGCCTGGGGTGATGAGGGATACCGGCCGGATCTTGTCGGATAACAGGAGTCGGTCTACGCCGCGACCCTGGCGACAGCCTCGTGCTGGATGCGGTTGACCATGGAGCGCAGGCCGTTGGCGCGCTGTGCCGAAAGGTGCTCGACGAGCCCGATGCCGCGGAAGATCTCGAGTGCGTCAAGGTTGGTGATTTCTGAGGCGCGTTTACCCGAATAGATCGCCAGCACGATCGCCACCAGCCCGCGCACGATATGGGCATCGCTATCGCCATGAAACACCAGCGTCGGGTCGGCACCGTCGCCTGTGTCGGTCACCAGCCAGACCTGGCTGGCGCAGCCGCGCACCTTGTTTTCGTCAGTCTTGTCGGCATCGGGAAGATCAGGCAGCGCCTTGCCGAGTTCGATCACATAGCGGTAGCGGTCTTCCCACTCTTCGAGGTAAGCGAAATCTTCGAGTATCTGGTCGATCGATGCCATGGCTCAGTCCTTGTACTACCTGCCATATAGGCAATCTGCCGCGTCATTGAAAGCGTCTCGACGAGCAAACCGCAAATTTGAACCGAAACGCGTGTCTGCCATTTGCAAGCAACGGCCTCGCGAAGAAGATGCGGTTGGCGGGAGTTCGTGGCTCAAGGCGGACATTATGATTGCCGTTTCGGGGGCGCTGACTGAAGGCTCAAACTAAAAGTCCCGGCCTTGGGCCGGGACCGGGACCAATCTGGGTGCTGCCGACTACCCCACCTTTTTCACGGCTGGGATGACCCATGATCCATCCAGGATCGACGGCGAGCTGTCGTCGGGCCAATAAAGCCGCATCATCAGGATGAACTTGCCCTTCGGTGCCGGAAGCCAATTTGCTTCCTTCTCGGCACCAGGCGACTTGCTCTGGATGTAGATGTCAATCGAGCCGTCGGAGTTGGGCTTCAGGTCCTGCCGCGCGCTGATTGAGTAGCGATTGATCGGATTGTCGACGAAGAAGTACTTTTCATTGTACATCGTAATAGACCAGAACCCTTTCACAGGCGGCGTCTTTCCTTTTGGAAAGGTCAGTACATAGTTGTCCTTGCCGTTGTAGGCTCTGGCGAAAAGTCCATCCTTCGATTTCGTCGACGTCGGATAAATCGCATCCTCGGGACGGTTGGCCCCAAGGCCGACCGCGGTGATCAGCGCACGCTGCAGGTAATCAGTTCGATATATGCCGGTTTTGGTCGTGTAGCCCCAGCCGTTGATATCCTTGATATCACCGTCGCTAAACTTGAAGTGCATCATGATGCGCGCGAAGGCAACTTCGGGAATCCGTTTGATGAAACGGGCATCCAGCTTGCTCTTGTCGAAATCCTGACCGGGAACGATCCCGATTTCAGCCATCTTCGCGACGATCTCTGCATCGTCCGCCGTGGGCGGATTGGTTTTCAACAGTTCGCACAGCAGCGTGAAGTACTCGACCGCATCCATCCGGTTGACCTGCTCGCGGACGGCTGTCTTCATGTCGATCTTGGGATCGACCTTGCCGCGCGGCGGGGTCCAGTCCTTGCCATAGCTGCTGAGCGGCACGAGCTTGCACTGGTCCTGTGCTTCATGAACCGCCTTGTAGTCCTCTGGTGTTCCCGAGCAATAGATGCGCCCGAGGATCCAGACGATACTTGTCGGTGACTTGTATTCGGTAACGCCCTCAGGCAGCTGGCCTTGCCATCCGGGACCGGTGATCGCGTAGGTCTGCGCTCCGTCACCCGTCGTCCGCTTCCCGGGCACTTGGAAGACGGTCGTCCATCCGTCCAGCATGGGAAACAGGAAATACCGGTCCTTCATTTCCGGGATCGACAGAACCCATGGTTCCTTGCCGACATCGATGAATGCCGACGTGTAGAGGGTGTCCGCATTCGGCGCGGTGACATCGGTAAAGGACGCGTCCGGATATTCACGTAACTTGATTATCTGGCCCATAGGTCCCTTGGTACCCTTAAGCTTGGATACATTGGTGATGACCCGCCGCGTCATCTCCATCGTGACCAGCGGATAGCCCTAGGTGTAGGCTTCCACCGCCAGCCAGAAATCGCTTTTTCCCTCGAAAGGATCAAGGAACGGATCGTCGAAGGCATGTGCCGGTGAGAGACCGCTTGTGGCAAGCAAACCAAGGCCGCTGATCGACACGGCTCGACGAGTGATATCCATCCTAACCTCCAAGCGAAATGTTGCTCCTCGGGCTGAATCGGCCGCCTGCCAATGTCATGCCCTCCCGACCTGGAGAATTAGCATATGATAATAAAATCTACTATAGCAAGAAGAAACAAGCGCTACAACAAAAAGGATTATCGTTGCACTTATGTCTTGTGCATTTCGTGTGCGGCGCGATCTTGCCTGACACCCATGGTCCACTTTTGGGCGAGCAACTGCCTCTGGCTATTCCCCCAAATGGACAGTTTGAGGCGCTTGCCGCCGGCAAAAACAGCACCGCAAACAGGGGGCTTTGCTGCGTGTCAGGAACGACAAGTTTAGGGTCGGAACCCTCGTGGGTTTAATGTCGCCGATCCTTCAGAATATTGCCGAGCACGTCAAAGATACGGGGATCGAGAGTCTGGGAGATGTTGAAGCGCATGAAGTTCGTGGCCGATTGCGACAAGCTGAATGCGTTTCCTGGTGCCATCACTATCTTTTGTTCCAAGGCAGCACGTGCGACATCCGCAGCGTCGATGCCATCAGGCAGTTGGCACCAGAGCAGCATTCCGGCCTGGGGCTCCAGCCAGGGTGTCACGCCCAGGTTTTTCAGTTTGGCGCAAACAGTGCTCATTGCGAGCGAGAGACGATGTCGGATGGTCTCGAGGTGCTTTCGATAGCTGCCGTCGCTCAATACGTTCAGAACCAGTTCCGCGGTCATCCGGCCGCCACCAAATGATGTGGCGATCTTGAGATCGGTCAGGCCATCGATCCATTGCGGTTTGGCTGCGACGAACCCGCAGCGCGCCGACGCCGACAAGGTCTTCGAAAAGCTGCCGATGTAAATGACGCGGTCGAGCCCGTCGAACGCTGCCAGGCGCGGCGCTGGCGTGTGCTCGAATTCAGCGAAGATGTCATCCTCGATAATCGTCAGATCGAATTGATCCGCGAGCTTCAGAACCCTGTGGGCCACCACGGGGGAAAGAGTTGCCCCGGTCGGGTTGTGAATAGCGGAATTGGTGATGTAGAGACGTGGCCGATGCTCCGCGACCGTTGTTGCAAAGGCCTGTATGTCCGGGCCTGCCGGCGTGTACGGCACGCTAACGATCTTTGCCCGGTGGGCGCGCAGCAACGCATGGAAGTTGAAATAGCAGGGATCATCGACCAGCACCGTGTCGCCGGGTTCGAGGAGAAAGCGACACAGCAAATCGATGGCCTGTGTGCCGGATTCAGTCAGCATAATCTGATCTGGCGATGCTTCGATGCCGCGTTCGGCCATCCGTCGGGCAATGAGTTGCCGGAGTGGAGGCAGTCCGAGTGGGGAGCCGTAGTCGGCCAGGGTTGACCCATCGGCACGCGACAACGTCCGCAGGGCTCGGCGAACGCTATCCTCTGGCAGCCATGAGGGCGGGAGCCAGCCGCAACCCGGCTTGAGGTCCCCATCACCGGCTTCCAGGGACTGACGCGAGATCCAGAACGGGTCGACTGCGCGATCCAGCTTTGGTCCGACCTCTGCCAGCGCGAACGGGGCTGCCTGGTTGGCGACGTAAAATCCGGAACCGGGTCGGGACAGGATCGCGCCTTCGGCAACCAGGCGCTCATAGGCTTCGACGACCGTCGAGGTCGACACCTTCATCGTCAAGGCAAGCCCTCTGACCGACGGAAGCTTTGCGCCGGGCGTCAAGCTCCGGCCTGCTATGCGCTGTCTGATGGTATCCATGACCACCGACATTCGGGTGCGTCCTGCAGCGTCCTCAGTCATCTGTATTGCTCCATCGACCATAACAGTTTCTGAAAACTGTATCATACTGTCACTGGCAATACCAACGGCCATGTCCGATAAGCAGCGCGTTGATGAGGGAGTGGATGATGGATCGGGCAACAGCCGGGTGGATCAACGGTTTTGTTGGTGTGGTGATTTTCAGCGGATCGCTTCCTGCCACGCGCGTGGCGGTGATGCAGTTCGATCCGGTTTTCCTCACCGTTGCGCGAGCGGCTATCGCCGGAATTCTGGGCCTTGGCCTGCTCGTTCTGCTGAAACAGAAATGGCCAAGCCGGAGCGAGATCGTGTCGCTGGCCATCGTCGCCTTGGGCGTCGTGGTCGGCTTTCCGTTGCTGACGGCGTTGGCACTGCAACATATCACCTCCGCGCATTCCATAGTTTTTGTCGGTCTGCTGCCGCTGTCGACAGCGCTCTTCGGTGTGCTCCGAGGCGGAGAGCGACCGAAGCCAGCCTTCTGGCTGTTCTCCGTTCTGGGCAGTGCATTGGTGGCCGGTTTCGCACTGGCGCAGGGCATTGCGGCATCACCGGTCGGCGATTTGCTGATGCTGGCAGCGATTATCGTCTGCGGGCTTGGCTATGCCGAAGGTGGCAAGCTTTCGCGAACGCTCGGCGGGTGGCAGGTGATTTCCTGGGCGCTTGTGCTGTCGTTGCCGCTGATGATCGCCATAACGATTTTCTACATGCCCCCAACGTTCCCCGGCATCGAGACTCCAGCACTGATCAGCCTCGGCTATGTTTCGCTGTTCAGCATGCTCATCGGCTTTGTGTTCTGGTATCGTGGTCTCTCACAGGGTGGCATTGCCGCAGTGGGGCAATTGCAACTTCTCCAGCCATTCTTCGGACTGGCGCTGGCCGCAACCCTGCTGCACGAATCCGTGACCTGGGGGATGCTCGCCGTCACGGTGGCGGTCATCCTATGTGTGGCGGGTGCGCGTCGGTTTGCCAGATAAGGAACGAGGAAGGTCGCGGTCCGTGTATGTGCCACCTGCATTTCGTGTGGATGCCGCAAACTAGATCAAATGCTGGTGGAGAAAATGCCTTGCTTTGATGAAACTCCACGTCTTTGGCATGCTCACCAACGGGCCATTCTCATCGAGAATATCGGTTATGGGATAGGCGAGGAGTTGAGATGCTTCATTCCGATCTGGCGCATGTTCTGCCGCCGTCAGGATGTTAGCCGCAGTAGATTTGCTAGGCATTAACAGAAACAATTCTGGATGGCAGAACACCGGGTCGTACGCGAGACCGATAGCAAACGATGCAAATCGAGCGATATCAACAACTGCGATTTCCTCTTCTATTTCGCGTGCGGCTTCATTGAAGAGGTCAACAAGGCCGTCGCTGGCACCGGGCCAAGCGTAGCCCCCGACGAAATAGAGACCACCTGGGTTCTGATCGGCCGTTAGACTTCTCTTTGTGACAATTACGTGGTCGTCTGCGGTTAGCACAATTGCTGTTAATCCGAGAGGATCGGCGCGCGCCGCTTTCGTGTTCTCGACATAAAATTCAGGATGGCGTGTAGCCATGTAAGCGGAAAAGGAAGTGCGACTTGTAGAAAGGGTTAGCCGCCCACCTTCAAGTTGATGAGATGCCATGCGCAATAAAACGCCGTCGAAGGCTGACGGTCGATTGGTGCGGAGAACCTCCCAATTCGATTTTCTAATCTCTTCCACAGCGGCATGTAGGTGAAAGTCACCTGAAAGGCGGCATTCTATTTGATCGACGGGGATGCTGAACGACTGATCTTCGAACAAACGAGTATCTCCCAGCCCAGTATGTTTTTTACCGTAAGGTAGCGTGATCAGAAGATAGGGAAGCTTGCAAATGCCACAATGTCCGGTGTTGGCCCAGGGCGGACCTTTGTCAGCCGGTCGATGCGGCGGTGAGAACCGCCAACTGAGCGTCGAAAGCACGCTTGTATGCGGGCCGCGCTTCGCCGCGGGCAACATAGGCGGAGAGATTCGGATATTCGTCCAGCATACCTGATCCTTTCAACCTCAGCAGCACCGACACCATCTGAAGGTCACCGGCGCTGAACTCGCCGTCAAGCCAGTTGGCATCGCCAAGACGAGCGGAAAGGTCGCTCAGCCGCTTGCGGATGCGGCCCAGGACCATGGACAGGCGCTCTTCGTACCAGCTCTTGTCGCCCTCCAGGAATCTGGCGATTTCGCGATCAACGATCGGTGGCTCCATCGTGGAGAGTGCGGCAAAGATCCAGTTGATCGCGCGCGCCCGGGCATTTGTATCGTCTGGCAGCAGGCCCGCATGGCGCTCCGCGATATGCAACACGATCGCCCCCGACTCGAACAGGGCGAGATCGCCTTCTTCATAGGTCGGAATCTGCCCGAACGGATGAAGCGCGAGATGCGCGGGTTCCTTCATCGCTTTAAACGAAAGAAGACGAACGTCGTAAGGCTGGCCCACTTCTTCGAGCGCCCAGCGAACGCGCATGTCACGCGCCAGGCCCTTGCCGCCATCGGGCGACCGTTCAAAGGCGGTAATCGTAATGGTCATCGTTGTTCTCCATCGCTGTCTGTCTTGAAGACGATTGGCTAGACGAGATTCCGACACCCCATGCTCGAGATAACCTCGCGGTCAGTTTAAAGACTGCTCAAAGGGCGCGTACCTGCTGCTGTTGAGCGTCCGCTTGTGGGCCCAAACCGGCCATTTAGCAAAAAACGAAACTCTTAGTTGTGATTCCACGCGCCATACTCTAAAGGTGCCTGCGAACACAAATCTTTGTTCCCGTAGGCTCCTTGAAACAGGATCGCGCTAATGAAGCTGGTGACCGGTAACTCCAACCGCCCCCTTGCCGAAGCCATTGCCAATTACCTAGATCTTCCCCTCACAGACTGTACGGTCAAGCGCTTTGCCGACCAAGAAATCCACGTTCAACTTCATGAGAATGTGCGCGGCGAAGACGTTTATATTCTCCAGTCAACAAGCACCCCAGCCGATGGCCATCTCATGGAGCTGCTTATCCTGACTGATGCGCTGCGCCGCTCATCTGCCCGCCGTATCACTGCCGTAATCCCTTACTTCGGCTATGCCCGTCAAGATCGTCGCGCCATTGGCCGCACTCCGATCTCGGCAAAGTTGGTAGCCAATATGATTGCTGGTGCAGGTGTCCACCGCGTTATAACGGTCGATCTCCATACCGATCAGATTCAGGGCTTTTTCGACATTCCGACTGATAATCTTTACGCAGCGCCCGTGATGACCCGCGACATTGAGGAGCACTACGACACGAAGAATCTGATGATCGTTTCGCCCGATGTGGGCGGCGTGGCGCGAGCTCGCGCCATCGCCAAGCGCATTGGTGCCGATCTTGCAATCGTCGACAAACGCCGACCCCGCGCAGGAGCGTCGGAAGTCATGAACATCATTGGTGATGTGTCGGGGAAAAGCTGTCTTCTGATCGACGACATCGTAGATAGCGGCGGGACACTGATCAACGCGGCTGAAGCCTTGTTGGAAGCTGGTGCCAAAGAGGTTTCGGCCTATATCACCCATGGTGTACTTTCCGAAGGTGCCTGCGAACGTATCGGTGCCAGCAACCTCAAGGAATTGGTCGTGACCGATTCCATTCTCGAAACCGAAGCTCAACGTCAGACCTCCAATATCCGACGCATCATTATCGCGCCATTGATTGGCGAGGCCCTCGCACGCACGGCCAGGGATCAAAGCGTTTCAAGCCTTTTCAACTGATTTGACGCTTGGCGCGAAGTCAACCGCAATGACCGCTTCTGGCGCGAGCGGAAATCATAGCGTGTTGGGGCACAGGCGGGAGCCGTGGCGCGGCAGTCCCCCCGATGCCCACGGCATTAGCGCAGAATGCCGGGGTGATCCGGTGCCGTATCATCAAGGAAATGACGACTATTCATGGTCTCGGCGCGAGGCAGATTCCCGGCCCCAAGCTTGCGATTGACCCCATGCTCTTCGAGGTCGAAGGCATCGTCATTCTGGAATATTGGCGGCGGCGGATCCGCCCCGCAAAAAAAAAACGCCGCAAAGTGGGGGCTTTGCGGCGTGTCAGGAATCACAAGTTCGGGGTCGAAGCCCTGGTGGGCAGGGGCAGTCGGAAACGTCAGAGCTTCAGCTTTGCGGGCGGGGCTCGGGGATGCGAATGGCGTGCTCCTTGCCGTCGACGGAACCGGTCAGCACCTGATCGGCCTTCTCTTTTGTTTGTCAGAAGTAGAAATCCTGCCAGCTCAAATCCTTGATGTCAGTGTCTTCGAGGGTCAACGTGTCTTTGCCCATATGGATCACCAGATCGCCATGCGACGCGGTGACATGGTTGTCGATCATGTCATTGAAATCAGCGATGACATCCTGGCCGCCGAGGTCAATGTGGTCTGCCCCGCTGGCAAAGTCGGTAATCACGTCTCGGCCGCCGCCTTTTGCAAAGAGAAACAAATCGGCCCCGGCGCCGCCGGTCATGATGTCGTTGCCGCGAGCGCCGTTCAGAGAGTCGAAGCCGGCAAGACCCTTCAGCCGGTTGTCGCCGTTGTTGCCGGTAAGCGAATTGTCGGCATCAGTGCCGATGCCATTGATATCGGTCTTGCCGCGCAAGACGAGATTTTCGACATTCGGCGTCAGTTTGTAGCTCACCGTTGCGAGGACTGTATCGCTTCCCTCGTTGAGTTCCTCCTTGAGATGAACATTGGCGTCATCCGTGATCAGCCTGTCATCGCCTTTCTGGCCGGAAATCTCGTGGTCGACGCTGCCGCCGCGATTGTCGAAAGTGTCGTTGCCTTCGCCCATAGTGATCGAACCCTTCATGCGGCCATGATTGATGACCGTCTCGTTCCCATATGCGGAGGAGAAAGCCCAAGGGCCGTCGATCAGGCCTTCATTGGTGAAGTGTGAAGCGGTGTCGTAAGTGCCGCTGAATTGGACGGCAGCGACCTGAGACGTGATGCGCGCGCCTTCGCCATTGAAAACACTGACCGAATGAACGCCACCGGAGATGAACCCGTTTTGATCACCACTGATGCGGCCGTAATTCTCAATCGTCCCGTTGCTCTGCGCCCATATTCCAAATCCGCTCGCGTCTATCCTGCCGTGGTTGACGACCAGTTGATCGAAGCCGCCAAGCTCAATGCCCGTGTCTGCCCCGATCGCACCCGTCTTGCCGATCCTGATCTCGCTGTCTTTGCCCGAAAGCGTCACTGCAGAGTCGAGATCGGCGGTCCCGCCAGCGATGTGCCCCTTTACCACGACAAGATTGTTGCTGACGCCACTCGCCTGGTAGAGCGCGTCGGCGCTGGTCGTGGTGATTGATGCATTCTTCCCAAGAACGTATGCGGTATCAGACGTGGTCATGGAGTAGGCGACGGTAATTTCGCCAGTGATTGGGTGAATCTGCAGCATGTGTCCGCCTTGATGGTGTGAGTGCCTGACTACTGGCAAGGACGGCGCAGCCAGATGTTTCAACGGCAAAAGTTTTGTTTCAATTGTTTCTGCGGCACGAAACATTCGCATGGAACATCAAAGGTGCGCCCGTGAGCCACGCACAAAAAAAGCGCCGCAAAGAGGGGTCTTTGCGGCGTGTCAGGAATGACAAGTTCAGGGTCGGAACCCTGGTGGGCAGGGGCAGTCAGAAACGTCGGAGCCTCAAATTTGCGGGCGGGGCTCGGGAATGGGGATGCGGATGGCTTGCTCCTTGGCGACGACGGAACCGGTCAGCACCTGATCGGCCTTCGCCGTCGCCGCTTCATCGGCAAACTGTGTATCGAGATAGGTATAGGCAACGCGGGCGCCTTCGCGGGCACGGCTGCCCAGCGCCGTGAAGGTTTCGGCGCCACGGGCACAGACATCGGGCTTTTCGCTGCACATCGATCCCACATAGGAGATGGCGCCGGCGGCGGCCCCGAGCGCATCGGTGAGTTCAACGCCCTTTTCACTCTGCAGGCGGGTGGCCGCCTCCTGGTCAAAAATCGGAAGCATCACCAGCACCAGTGAAAACCAGAAAACGCCGCGGATCAAAAACCACATTGTCTCAACCTTGCCTGTGTCGTGTATCGGAGCCGGAGCTCCGGTTCTGTTGTTGGCGGCATCTGTGCCGGTTCGGATGAGGCGACAATAGGAGCGATGCGCCAACAACCCCTTCAGCCAATCACGACGATTCACATCAAATTTGCCTAAAATTTGAATGATCGGCATTTGTATGGGGTTTTTCCCAGTTTTTATTCGAATTCGAGCCATCGTTGTTAAGGATGATGGCGGCGTGGCCCTGAGGTTGCAGGCACTTGCGCCGGATGGGCTTGCCGCAAATGTTAACAGACTGTACCAAAATGAGGATTTTCAAGCGGTTACGCCCTGTTAACCACGATTTCCGAAGTTCGCCGAACCTGTGCCGTTTTAGGAAATACGGGGCCGTTTTGGGTCTTCCGGCGGGGGCATTTTATCGTTTCCTTAAGCCCGGAATGCGATTTTCCAGACATCGGCATGAAGCCCTTGGAAATGGATCCGGTCGCGTTGAGAGTATTGAGTAACATCGCTGCGAAAGCACTTTCCTTACTGGAAGGAGCCCGTGCCGGAAGCCGCACAGCGCGCGCCGTGCCTGATCGTTCGCGCTTGCTTCCGCTGGATGTTGCTGCCGCCACTGCCGCTTCTGCTTTCGCCCTTTCCCTTATGATTCGTTCCGGCCAGGCCTGGTCTTCCGCTTTGCCCGCAGCGTCTGCGATTCTGGCCGTCAGTGTGGTGGGCTGCGTCGCTGCCCGCGACCTCCTGCCTCGCCGGCAGGCTGCTGCCGTACGCCAGGTGTCGGCTCCCATAACTGACCCGCTGGATCAATTGCCTGGCCTGATTACCCGTCATGACGCAGCGGGTGGAGTGATCTCGGCCCATGGCGCCGACCGTCGGACATTCGGTTTCGCAGCCACTCATGCCGACGGCACTGCCTTTATCGACCAGATTCATCTCGGCGGCCGCATTGCCTGGCTGAGCGCGATCGACGAGTTGCGCCAAGGTGCGCGGCGCACGACGACCGACCTGCTCTTCGCTGTCCGCAGCATCGATGGCGGCTATCGCCCGGTGCGCATCGAGATGTCGGCGGACTATGCTGCCGACGGCAGTTTTGCCGGCTTTCTCGCCCAGACACGTGACAGAAGCGAGGAATCGGCGCTGAAGGGGGAGGCCAACGCCTGGAACCTGCAGGCGCGGGCCGCCAACGATGCCAAGACACGGTTTCTCGCCGCCGTCAGCCATGAACTGAGAACGCCGCTCAATGCCATTCTCGGCTTCTCCGACATTCTGAAGGGCGAGTATTTCGGTCGCTTGGAAAACGATCGCCAGAGGGAATATGTCGACCTGATCAATCAGTCCGGCCATCACCTGCTGGCAGTCGTCAACACCATGCTCGATATGTCGAAGATCGAAGCGGGCCGCTACGATCTGGTCAAGGAGCCTTTCCAGATCGCCGATGCGATCCGTACCGTCGACGAGATGCTGGGCCTGCAGGCCAGGACCAAGGGCGTGGTGCTGACCGCACGTGTGGCCCGCGGCCTGGAGGAGGTGGTTGCCGATCGCCGGGCAGTCCAGCAGGTGCTGATCAACCTGGCGGGCAACGCCATCAAGTTTACCGCTGAGGGCGGCGTGGTCGCCATCGATGCTGTGGCGGAAGGCCGTTTGCTAAAGATCGCCGTCAGCGACACCGGTATCGGTATTCCCGCCGACAGGCTTGCATCGATCGGCCAGCCCTTCATGCAGGTCCAGAACGACTATACCCGCCGCTACGACGGCACGGGGCTCGGCCTTGCGCTGGTCAAGGGGCTGGTTGCGCTTCACGGCGGCACCTTTGCCATCGAAAGCGAAGAAGGGGCGGGAACGGTCATTACAGTCACCCTGCCGCTCGATGGTCAGGACGACAACGGTGGCGAAACCGTCGAGTTTCCGCCACGCCTGCGCGATAAGGGGATTGAACTGGAAACAGGGGAGAACCGCCATGGCAGCGTCCAAGCGAAAATCGCCTGACAAACGGAGCGTGAAGAAAAAGAAGGGGCCTTCGACGGTCGCGGTCATGCTGCACTCGGTCGGCGCGCAGATCGCCCGTCATCCGAGGTTGCTCGGCGGGGTCGCAGGCTTCAGCGTGGTGTTTTCCTTCGTCGCAGCCAATGCCCTCTGGTATCAGCCGAAGCATCATCCCGCGCCGCTCCTGGCTACCCGCGCTTTCGAAGCTGACGGCGTAACGCCGGTCAAGGTTTCCAAAGCCGGTGCCGACGATAGCGATCCTGGCGTCACCACGTTCCGCATCGAACGCCAATCCGAGGACAATGCCGCGGATGCCGCCAGGCCGGCAACTCCGTCGGCCTCGCCGCTCGTGCGCGACATACAGACAGCGCTGGCTGGCCGCGGTCTCTATGATGGGCCGGCAGACGGACTGACTGGCCCGAGGACCACATCGGCCATCGTCTTCTTCCAGGAGACCGAGGGGCTGGAGATGACGGGCGAACCGAGCAAGGAGCTGCTTGCGCGCATCCGCAATATCGACCAGGCCGTCGCCGTCATTCCGGACGAAAGACCGTCGATGGACCAGACGGCGAGTACGGCACGAAGGGCCGACGATGTCGCCGAGCTCATCCGCGCCTCCGCCCAGGATGTTCCCACGCCAATGAAGGCGCAAAAGGATGCTCCGGTGGAACTGGTGATGAAGATCCAGAAGGCGCTGTCCGGTCTCGCCTATGCCAATGTCAAGGTCGACGGCGTGGCAGGTGCTGCCACCCGCACCGCAATCCGAAATTTTGAAAAGAGCTATCGGCTGCCGGTGACGGGAGAGCCGTCCGAACGGGTGCTGAAAAAGCTTCAGTCGATCGGCGCCATCTGAACCGGACTTTGACTTTGAGCCCCTGCGGCTCTATGGCAGGCCATGCGCGTTACCTCAGATTTTTTCGTTTCCGCTCTTGTCCGCCGGGTGTTTTCATCGGGCGGCTTTGCCGCGATCGAGCGCAAGGGGGCGATGGAAGCCGGCGCGATCTTCATCCGGCAGCGTTTTCGCGATGGACTGGAAACACTCTATGCCCCGGCGCCACAAGCGTACTTCGGCGAGGGCAAGCCCAGCGGCCGCCAATTCGAGATCCGTATCGAAAAGGCCGAGGCGGGGGCGATTGATGAAGTGCTTGCGCGTGAAGCAAGGTTCGACAGCGATCTATGGGTGGTGGAGCTCGAGGCGGAGGCGGTCTCGGATCTGGTGGACGTTGCAGTGGAAGGCGGCGCCGAACCTGATCTGAAGATCTGAACACTGCGGGTCATTGCGTCGTCCGGCGCAATGGCGATGCCGGAGCGACCATGGGCAATATCTATACCAACCAGAACACCATCATCACCATCGATGATTCCGACAAGGTCTGGAAGATCGAGGAGAACGTCACGGTTGAGACGAGCGCGCTCGCCGTCGATGCAGCCGGAAACGTCACCGGATGGTCTCTGACCATTGTCGGCACGCTCCGGTCCGTCAACGGGCCGGTCGCGATGCAACTCGGCGCCGTCGGCCTGGCCGATTGCGAAGCCATGATCCGGATCGACAAGACGGACAATTCGACTGGCCTGTTCGAGAGCGGCGGCAAGGGCATCGTGGCCCTGAGCGGCGGCGTGACGTTCGAAAACATGGCCCGGTTCGAAACGGTAGGCACGGGCCTCGAGTTCACCGGCGCAGGCAACATCATCCGCAACGACGACGGCGCGGCCATCATGACGTCGACTGCGGGCTCCGTCATCGTGACCTCCGGGATTGGCGACAACATCTTCAATAACGGAACGATCTCGGCCTACGCCGATGCCATCGTCGCAAGCGGCGACCGCGTTCTCGTGGAAAATAACCTGGAGCTCCACTCGACCGCCGGCGCGGGTGTCGTCGTTTCCGGAGCCTTTGCTGTCGTTCACAACACGGGCGATATCGAATCGTTCAAGGACGGCATCCTGTCGTCGGGTCGAAAGGCGGCGATCACCAATACGGACGACATCATCAGCTCAGGAGCGGCCGGGATCCGCACGACCGGCAACAGCGCATCGATCGAGACAACGGGCCTGATTCAGGGTAAGACCGGCATCCTGTCGTCGGGCGACGGGCTGAGTCTTACCAACTACGGTACGGTTTCCGCCGCCGGAACAGCGATCCATATCGCCGGCGACGACGCCATCGTCACCACCACGTCGATTGTCAAAGGCAAGACGGCGTTCCTGGTGTCGGGAGACGATGCGCTGATCACCAATTCTCACATCATGGAAGGCCTCGGCGCCAAGAACGCCGCCATCCGGATCACGTCGACGGGAGAGACTGCTTTCACAAATACGGGCGCGGTTTATACGCAATCGGGCCTTGTGCTGCAGTCGGGCAACGGCCAGGAAAAGATCCTCAACACCGGCTCACTGTTCGGCGACGTCAAGCTCGGCGGCGGCAACGACTGGTTCAGTTCGCTCAAGGGCGAGGTGACCGGCACGGTCTATGGCGGTAAGGGCAACGACATCTATGTCGTCGGCATACCCCTGCAGATCAGGGAGAAGGCGGGCGAGGGGATAGATACTGTCCAGTCGAAATACACCTGGACTCTCGGCGCCAACATTGAAAACCTTCAGCTGCTCGGCAAGGGCAACATGGAGGCATCAGGCAACGCTCTCGATAACGTCATCACCGGCAATCGCGGCAACAATCAGCTTGCCGGGGGCAGGGGGGCGGATATCTTCGTCTTCAACAACGGTTTCGGGCGCGATATCATCACCGATTTCACCGACGGCAAGGACCGCATCGATTTCTCCCACCTGTCCGGCGTATCGAATTATCGCCAGCTCGCCAGCCACATCCAGCAGTCAGGCGATGATGTGGTGATCAGCTTTTCGGGCGGCAACCGGCTGGTAATCGAAGACATGCACAAGTCCGACCTCTCGGCGGCAGACTTTCTGTTCTGACCGGGACCGGCAGGCCGCATCGACGCGGCTGCCGGTCGCCTTTGCTTGTTCGGCGCAGCTTCACTCTGCTGCTTGCATGCCCGCTCCGGCCTGCCGTGTCGCCGCGATCATCACGCCGCTGACGATGCCATAGGCCAGCACCCAGGCGGCGCGAACCGGAGGGGTGAAGCGGTCGCCGAAGCTGATGGCGAGTGTCTGGATCAGGGCCGCACAAACCGTCTGGTAGTGGCTTTCCTCGACGCCATAGCGGACATGACGCACCGCCAGCCCCTCCAGCACCGGCACGACCTTGGAAAGATCGCGCAGGCTGGCGATCACCAGTCCCAGCGCTGCCATCAGTTTTGTATGCTGGGTGCGCATCTCGACATGCGTAAACAAGCGCCGAAGCGAGGGGTCGAGCGCAAACAGCCGCTCGTAGAACAAGGCTGCGGATTCCTGTCCGCCGCCGGAGAATTCCCTGAATGTCTCTTCGAGGATCTGGATCGTCTTGTCGTCCATGGCTGTGTTCCTTCTATCGATGGACACAGCATGAAGGCTCACTGTTTCATCAGAACTGCCGGCAACACGGAATTTTGTTTCAATTGTTTCGGACCTGTCAGGCTGTCTCAGGTGATGAGTGTGTCCAGCACACGCGCGATATCATCCGGCGCAAACGGCTTTTCGATCACCGGGCATCCGGTGCGCGCAAGGAAGCGCCCTGCCGACGGGCCGAGCGTGTCGCCGGTCACAAAGCCGATGCGCGACATGAGTTCCGGCCGGTTGGCTGAAAGCCAGTCATAGAGACCTGGGCCGTCGCCATCGGGCATGCGGATATCGCAGAGGATTGCCGCGATGGGCAATTCCGATGCCGAGATCAGCCGCTGCGCGGCATGTCCGCTTGTGGCGACCGTTGTCCTGTAGCCAAGTCCGCCGGCAATTTCGGCGATCAGTTCGGCAAGATCCGGTTCGTCGTCGACAACAAGCACATGCGCCTGCGCTCGGACAACCGGTGCGTTGTGCGACGACACATTGTCGACGGTCTCGATGTCGGCGCCGTTCTTGCCGGCAATCGGCAGTCGGATCACGAATTCTGCGCCGGTGTCGGGTTGCGGTATGGCCAGGTCCAGCGTGCCGCCATGCGCCTCGATCAACCCGCGCGACACGGCCAGTCCGATGCCGGTGCCATGGTCCTGCGGCTTGGTAGTGAAGAAGGGATCGAAAATGCGGTTGCGGATGCTGGACGGAATGCCGCCGCCATTATCACGGATGTGAACGACGATGGCGTCATTGCCCCTCTCATGGGTCGCCGAGAGCCATATCCTACGGTCCGCGCCGCCCTTTTCCTCCAGCGCCTGGCGGGCATTGACGATCAGGTTGACCAGCACCTGGTGGATGAGATCGGCGTCGGCGAAGGTTTCCGGCAGGCCCTTCTCAAGTTCGATCTCCACCATCACGTCGCTGGTCTTGAGGCTGTAGGACAGCAGTTCGGCGGCATCTGCCACCACTTTCGCGATCGATACGTAGTTGCGCTCGGCCTTGCGCTGGCGGGCCATGGCCAGAAATGTCTTGACGACGCGGGCGCAGCGGTTGGCTGCTGTCTCGATGCGGATCGCCCGGTCGGTGAAATCCTGCCCGCCGGCAAACGCATTCGCCTGCCGGCCGATCATTTCGCGTAACATCATGGCTTGGCCGAGCACGATCGACAGCGGATTGTTGAGTTCGTGAGCGACGCCCGAAAGCAGGGAGCCCAGCGCCGCCAGCTTCTCCTTCTGGTATAGGCTTTCGCGTTGCCGCTCGATCTCGAGTTGCGCCGATTTGGCGGCCGAGAGATCGCGAATATGCGCGGTGAAGAACCTGGTATCACCGACCGAGACGTCTGCCAGCGCCAGTTCCACCGGCACCATCGCTCCGTCACGCGTCATAGCCTCGAGTTCCACCCGCTTGCCGATGACGCTGGTAACGCCCGTCGATATATAGCGCGCCATGCCGGCATAATGGGCCGCACGGTACTTTTCCGGAACGATCAGCGCGCCGATTTCGCGGCCGAGGGCTTCCGCGCGGCTATATCCGAACAGGCGCTCGGCGGCCGGGTTGAAATCAACCACGCGACCGTCTCCATCGACGATGATCAGGCAGTCGAGAGACGTTGCGACGATGGCGCGATGCAGCGCTTCGCTTTCGGCCAGCCGCGCGATGGTGTCGGCGAGTTGCTGCTCGCGTACGCCGGTCTCGGTCATGTCGAATGGTGGGTTCATGGGACCCTTTTCGGTGGCGAGTAAATGTATCCGGCTCCGCGCACAGTCTTGATTGTCTGTGGCTTGGATGGATCTTCTTCGATCTTCTTGCGCAATCTGGTTACACGAATGTCGATCGACCGGTCAAATGGATCGTCATTCTTGCGATGCGCAAGTTCAAGCAGCCGGTCGCGTGAGAGCACCCTGTAAGGATTGGCGAGGAAGACTTCGATCAGGTCGAACTCCATGGAGGTGACCGGTTCTTCCGTTCCGTCCTGATGGGTCAGACGTCGCCCCTCCCGGTCGACCATCAGCTTGCCGAACGGTATCAGCATGTCGTTTTCCGCGATATGGATCGGGCGGCCGTTGGCGGCGGGCTGGGCTGCTCCGTCGGTGCGCCTGAGCACGGCGCGGATGCGCGCCTTCAACTCCCGGAGATCGAAGGGCTTGGTGACATAGTCGTCAGCGCCGACCTCCAGCCCGACAATCCTGTCAACGACATCGTCTGCGGCTGTCACCATGATGACGGGTATTTTGCCCCGTGCCCGAAGCCGCCGGGCAATGGAGAAGCCGTCTTCCTCGGGCATATTGACGTCGAGCAGGATCAGGTCCGGCAACGCTTCTGCCATCAGGGCATCGAGTGCGCGCCCACCGGATGCGACAAGCGCGTCAAAACCCTGGCCAGCCAGATATTCTGCCACCATTTCGCGCAGGTGCTCCTCGTCATCGACGACGATGATCCGTGCGCTGTCTCCGTTTTTCGCCACGTCCCGATCTCCACCCAGGCGGCGTGCCCCTGACTCGAAATACCGCATTTCCAATCTGCGCGCGCGCTCAATCTTCAAGGGCATGACGGATAGACGTTGCGCGTTATTTGAGGAAAGTTGCAATTGAAACAATTGAAACAAAAATGACACTAAAGAGCGGATTTTCTGAAACAACGCCGGAATAAACACTGCCTCATTGAAATCAGGAGGCAACCATGGGCACCGTAAGGATCTCGAAGGACCGGACAAGCCCGGTCATCGCACACAAGGATGATACCAACTGGATCGTGGAGAAGGGAGCGACGATCACCGTCGGCGCCGGCCAGGTCGCGATTGACGCTAAGACGTTGCACGAGAACAGGTCGATCACCGTCGAGGGCAGGCTCGTCGGTACTGCTCTCGACAGCCACGGCATCTTCCTTGGCGAGGAAATGGCGCTTGCCAAGGGCGCGAACATCACCGTCGCGAAATCCGGTCGCATCGACGCGGGAGGCGCGGGCATCATGTCCATGGCCGACGATCTTCACCTCGTCAATCACGGCAAGATCAGCGGCGGCGCCGCAGGGATTCAGGCGTTCGGAGACAGTTATATAAAGAACACGGGCATGATCTACGGCCAGTCTGGCGCCATAGCCCAGGGCATGGGAAATTCCACCTTCGTCAACGAAGGAACAGTGGTCACTGACGGGGTCGGATGGGGCGGCTTCGTGATGACCGGCATGACAGCGCGCATCATCAACAAGGGCGAGATGACAGCAGGCCAAATCGGCGTGATGAGCATCGGTGAGGTTGGTTCACGCATCATTCTCACCAATTCCGGAACCATAACCGGCGGCAATGCCGCCTATGCCGCGACGAAGGAGATTACGACCGACATAGTCAGGAACCGGGGGGAGATCGCCGGGGATGTCATGCTCGGCAAGGGCAACGACACGTTCGACGGGCGCGGTGGTACGGTCGGCGGCATCGTCTATGGCGGCGAGCACAACGATACCTACATTGTCGACAGCGGCCAGACCACGTTCATGGAAAGCATCAACGAGGGGTTCGACGTGGTGAAGGCGGAAGTTTCCTGGACGCTCGGTGCCAATTTCGAGAATCTCACGCTGCTCGGCAGGAACGGCCTGTCCGCGACTGGAAACGCAGTAGCCAACAAGTTGATCGGCAACGCCGGCGACAACACGTTGAACGGCATGGCGGGCTTCGACATCCTGCAGGGCGGTGCCGGCAATGATCGTCTGCTGGGGGGCAGCCAGTCCGACGTTTTCATTTTCTCGAAAGGGTTCGACAAGGATGTCATCGGCGATTTCGAGGACGGCATGGACATGATCGATCTCGGTAACTTCAAGGGCATCGACGATTTTGCCGATGTCAGCGGCCTTTTAAAGCAGGAGGGTGCCGATGTCACAATCCGCTTCGGCGATGGCGACGTGCTACGGATCGAGAACATCGACAAGGCAAGTTTGACCACGTCGGATTTTCTTTTCTGACAGCGGTCTCCTTTGCAAGAACCGGCTGTGCATGGTCCCGGCGGGATGAGCCTCCCCGCCGGGTTCTATGTTGCTCAGAAACCTTACGTTGCATGCATGCCGTAAAATGAGTAAATTCGAAGCGCAACCGCACTGAAAGTGCGCGCGATAATTTCTTCATTTCTTTTGAGCAATGGAGCACACATGGCGACGCATACGATCAAATCCGACAGCAGCAAGCAGTGGGTCATCAACAAGGATAACGACACCTGGAACCTCGCCGAGAATGCGACGCTGCATGTCTATGGCAAGACGGCGGTCTATGTCGCTGCCGGATACGAGCGGAACACGCTGAACATCAACGGCGATATCCTCAATACCGGGGGAGAGACTCCGTCCGGTCCGGATTTTGAAGCAGCGTCGCTTGGCATCTATGTCGTCGGCAACAACAACACGATCAATATTGGCGCAACGTCGCACATCATGGCTGGGGCGGGCGTCGTTGCCCTCCAGTCGAATGGCGCCACAGTGAACAACCGCGGTGACATCGTGGCTACGAATGTAGGCATCGTCCTGGGGGGCGCCGGTGTGGTCGTCAACTCTGGCGAGATCACTGGCTTTCAAGGCGTAAGCGCTGGTGCCGACAGCACTGTGACGAACACGGCCAGCGGCAGGATCATCGGCGGCGCGGGTGCTGTCGAATTTTCTGAGGACGGCGACAACAAGCTCTTCAACCAGGGTTTCATCGCCGCAGCTGGAGGTCCAGTTGCCATTGCCGATGGCAATGGCAACTCCAGGATCATCAACACCGGCACGATCGAAGGCGCGGTCTCACTGGGCGGCGGCAGCGATCGCTTCGACACGAGCATGGGTGTTTTCAGGGGAACGGTGACCGGCGGCGACGGTGATGACACCTATCTGACGTCATCCAAGTTGAGCGTCATCGAGGCGGTTGGCGAAGGCACTGACACCGTCCGATCCTCCGCTTCTTTCACGCTCGCTGCCAATGTCGAGGCACTCGTTCTGACCGGCAAGGCCATCAACGGCACCGGCAACGAACTGGATAACACCATCACCGGCAACGCCGGCAACAACAAGCTCGACGGCAAGGCAGGTGCGGATGTTCTCGATGGCGGCAAGGGCAACGACATCCTGATTGGCGGCACGGAAGGCGACCTTTTCCTGTTCCGCCCCGGTTATGGCGTCGACACGATCAAGGATTATGCTGACGGCACCGACAAGATCGGGATTCTCGGTTTTGCCAAGATCGATGATTTTTCCGAACTGACGATTAAGCAGAATGCCAGAACCGACGGCGATGTCTGGATCGAGCTCGGCAACGGCGACAGGATCGTCATCGAGGACACCCTGAAAACCGACCTCGACGCAACCGACTTCCTGTTCTCCCTGGTTGTCTGATCGGCCCCGAAAACGCTGAGGCGGGAGCCTGCCTGGTCGTTCCTTTTCTGGTTCAAATGCACTCTGGCGTTGTGGCGCGCATGTGTCTAAACATGCGTCGACCACTCGAATGCCCGATAATTCATTGATTCAACGAGAGATATCGCATGGCTGCCACATCAGTGAAAAAAGACCGCACATCGACCTGGAACATCGTGGGCGATGACAGGACCTGGACGCTCGACCAACGGGCGAAGATCGATGCGGAGCCCGCGATTGTCGTGGCGGCTGGCAACGACCGCAATCGCCTGCTGATCAACGGCGATATCGATGCGACCGGCACCGATGGGATCGCAATCCACGATAGCGCTTCTGCGACGCGCATCGTCATCGCCCGCACGGCCGATATCAGGGCCGTTACAGGCATCCACAGCCAGGGCGACGACATGGCGGTCGTCAACAAGGGCGCGATCAACGCAGCATCCCTTGGTATCCGGACCGAAAACGGCTTTTCGCTCACCAATTCGGGTGTAATCCATGCCACAACCGCGGTTCAGGCGGGTGGCGAAAGCGTCATCCGCAATGCCAGCGCCGGCGAGATCCGGGGTGAAGCGATCGGCGTCGAGCTGTCTGCGGGTGACAGCAAGCTGATCAACAGCGGCCTCATCACCGGAGAGACGCTTGCCATCCGGGACGGCGATGCCAACAGCCACATCATCAATCGCGGCCACATCGAGGGCGATGTCGCGCTGGGCGGCGGCAATGACATTTTCGATGGCCGCAGGGGTGCCCTTCAGGGATCGGTCGAAGGCGGCTCCGGCAACGATACTTACTATGTCCGCGGTGACATGACGATTGTCGAGAATTTCGATGGCGGTAACGACGCCGTCATCTCCACCGTCAGTTTCACATTGCCCGACAATGTCGAAGATCTGGTTCTCAAGGGCAAGGCCGACATCAACGGCTCGGGCAACAACAGCTCGAACCAGATTTTTGGCAATGCTGGGGCCAATGAGTTGATCGGCATGGCGGGCGACGACGACCTGCGGGGTGGGGCCGGCGACGACGCGCTCCGGGGCGGCGCGGGTTCCGACGAGTTCATGATCTTTCCCGGCGAGGGTGTCGATACGATCAACGATTTCGGAAACGGCGAGGACCATATCGGAATCTACAATTTCGGCTTCTCGGATGTGAACGACCTGACCATCAAGCAGGGCGCCGAAACCGGCGGCAATGTCTGGATCGAACTCGGCAATGGCCAGCGCATCATCATCGAGTGGATCGACAAATCCGTCCTCGACAATTCGGATTTCTATTTCATCTGATCGTAGCGAGCACCGGCCTCCGGCCGGGCGCTTCCCGCACAGCATTTTGCATTTTCCTGCAAAAACCGGCCGGCGCTCCACCGAAAATCCCGCAGCGGCATAGGTGGCGAAGCTGCCGCCCGGCCGTGGGTGGTCGTGCGCCGCCTGAACGCAAGCGGGCAGCCTGTCCCCGCTGCCGGCGCTCATGCTGGCGCCGACTCCTGCAATCCCAGTCGATATGCCGCCCAGCCGGGGGGTATGAGTATCGTTTTTGGCGAATGCTTGCTATTTTCGACTTTGGCGGGCAAGCTACACCGAGATGGGCCGCATCGGCCGGTATATTTTGCATTCCTTTTCAGATCTTCATTGGAGCTCGCATCACCATGGCGACGCATACTGTAAACCGAGATCGTATCACCACCTGGAATATCAACAAGAGCAACGACACGTGGATTCTCGCCGAGCGTGCCAAACTCCGCGTCGACAGCGACTACGCGATCTTCGTTGACGCGGGCAGGACCGGCAACACGATCAATGTCTTCGGCGACATCACCAATAACCATGCAAGCGGTTTCGGAGTTGCGGATTTTGGCGATGGAAATACGGTGACTGTTGGGACCGATTCAACTGTCAGCGCGGTCATCGGCCTTGGGTTCGACGGGAATGATGCGACGTTGGTCAACAAGGGCATCATCGACGCCTCGGGATTCGCCGTCAGCGGGGAATCGGCGAGCTTGCGGATCGTCAACAGCGGGCAGATGAAGGGCGTTTTCGGCATCCACATTGGCGATGGCATGATCAGCAATCTCAGGGGTGGCCATGTTTCTGGTTCGCAAATCGGCGTTGTCGTCGAAGGCAATGTAAAAATCGTCAATAGTGGCGTTATCGAGGGCGCCGACTACGCCATCCAGGTTCAGTCGGAGCAGTTCAGATTGGTTAATCATGGCCGCATCCTCGGCGACATCGATCTGGGTATCGGCGACGATCGGCTCGACACCCGCAATGGCGAGATCAAGGGCACGGTCTACGGCCACGGCGGCAACGACCGATATTTCGTCAGTTCCACCAAGGTCGACATTATCGAACAGGCCGATGAAGGCGAGGACACAGTCAATTCAACGGTGACCTACACGCTCGGTGCCAATCTCGATCATCTGGTTCTGCTCGGCAAGGCCAGGATCAATGGCACCGGCAACGAACTGGACAACTTCATGACAGGCAATGCCGGCAACAACATTCTCAAGGGCATGGATGGCAGCGATCTTTTAACCGGCGGCCGGGGGAGCGATCGTCTCTTCGGCGGCGCTGGCGTCGATTACTTCGCGTTTTCCAAGGGCGATGGTATCGATACGATCAAGGACTACAACGATGACGAGGACATTATCGCCTTTCGGGTTTTTGGCGGCATTGACGACTTCACCGACCTGACGATCAAGAACAAGGGCGGCGACGCATGGATTAACCTCGGCGGTCAGCGGATCGTTGTCGAGGGCGCTGCAGGCGTGCTCGATGACGGGGACTTTGCGTTCAATTTCTGAATGCCAGAATGTCAGCGCTTGATGCCGGAGAGCATTTCCCGCTTGCCAGCAAAGCCCGGCGGGCGCGAGACATCGAAACCTGCCGCGATCAGGTTGCGGCGGACAAATCCGGCCGCCGCATAGGTGGCAAACGAGCCGCCCTGCCGGGTGTGATCGAACACGGCTCGCATCAGCTCTTCTGACCACATGTCGGCGTTGCGCGAGGGCGCGAAACCGTCGAGATACCAGGCGTCGAACAGCGTATCCCAGGCGCCAAGACTTGCCAGCGCATCGCCGCACACGACCGTCAGCGTCACATCATCGGCCATTTCGAGCCGGACCTCGCCCATGGGCGTATCGGGCCATCGAGCAATGAGCGCCTGCTTCTCGGCCTCGATCTCAGGCCAACGCGACAGCGCCTTTGCAATGCTGTCGCGGTCCATCGGATAGAGTTCGAACGATGTGAAGTGGAGGTGGCCTTCGGGTTTGACGTCTTTCCACACCCGCCATGTCTCGCAGAAGTTCAGTCCGGTGCCGAAGCCCAGCTCGCCGATTGAAAATTCCGCACCGTCGCTCCACCGGTCCGGCAGGCCATTGCCCGTCAGGAACACGTGGCCGCACTCGGCCCGCCCGTCCTCGCGACAATAAAAATGATCGCCAAAGGCGGTCGAATAGGGCATATCGCCGTCGATCCATTCGAGGATCGGTTGTTGAGAAGTGTTCGAACCCTTGTCCATGAGTTCAGGCGATAAATCCCTTTCCCTATCAGGTCAATCGAAAGCCGATATCCTTGTGGTCGGCGGCGGCATCATGGGGCTGTGGGGGGCGGTCAAGGCCGCCCAGGCCGGGCTGTCGGTGATCCTGGTGGACGCGGGCGAGATCGGCGGCGGCGCCAGCGGCGGCGTGCTCGGCGCGCTTTTTCCCTGGATGCCGGATCGCTGGGACGCCAAGAAGCAGTTTCAGTACGATGCGCTGGTCGGCCTACCGGAGGAACTTGCCGTGCTGGAGGCCGCGACCGGGCTCAGCGCCGCCTTTCGCCGCTCCGGCCGCATCATACCGTTGCCGAAGTCGCATCTGAAAGCCATCGCGCTTCGCCATCAGGCCGATGCGCTGAACAACTGGCATCAGGGCGATATCAGGTTTTTCTGGCATGTCAGCGATACCCCGCCGGTCGCCGATTACATCGCGCCGGAATTCGGCGAAGGCGGCTATGTCAACGATACGCTGGCGGCCCGTGCTGCGCCGCGCGCGGTCACGGCGCTCTTGAAAGCATGGCTTGAGCGCCAGCCCAATGTGCGGCTCATTGAGCACGCGGCGCTAGCATCTCTGGATGCGCCGAAGGGCAGGGCAGAGGTTGCGGCGTTTGCCCCTCACCCTAGCCCTCTCCCCGCAAGCGGGGAGAGGGGACAATGGAGTGCTGACCGTGCCACAATTCCCTTCGCCCCGCTTGCGGGGAGTAGGTGGCGGCAGCCGGATGAGGGGCAGTCATCAATCTCAACGATCACCTTCTCGCACACCTTCATTGCCGCTGGCGTCGACAGTTTCCCGATGCTGGAAAACCTTCTGCCGCCGCTGGCAAAACCGCTGGGACAGGGCGTCAAGGGGCAGGCGGCGATGCTGCGGTCCGATATCGATCCGGCGCTGCCAGTGGCTTTTCTCGACGGGATCTATATCGTGCCGCACGAGAACGGCTATGTAGCCGTCGGATCGACCAGCGAGAACCACTACGCCGATCCGCTTTCCACGGACCAACATCTCGATCATGTGCTGGAAAAGGCCCGCGCGCTGGTGCCGGCATTGGCGCGGGCAGAGGTTGTCGCTCGCTGGGCCGGTATCCGGCCCAAATCCATCGGCCGCGATCCGCTGGTGGGGCCGGTTGCCGACCATCCCAACGTCATTTCGCTGACCGGCGGCTTCAAGATTTCCTTTGGCATGGCGCACCGGCTCGGCCAATGCGCGGTGGATTTCGCTATGGGACGCGAGCCCGAAGGGCTGCCCGAAAATTTCACGCTTTCCGGGCAGCTGTCGTCGATCAGATGACGCCGAGTGCGTCCATGGCTTCGGCAACGCGTACGAAGCCGGCGATGTTGGCGCCAAGCACGTAGTCGCCCGGTGCGCCATATTCGTCTGCGGTTTCGGCGCAGGTGTCGTGGATGTTGCGCATGATCGTGGCCAGACGCGTTTCGGTCTGCTCGAAGGTCCAGCTGTCACGCGAGGCGTTCTGCTGCATTTCCAGCGCCGAGGTGGCAACGCCGCCGGCATTGGCCGCCTTGCCCGGCGCAAACAGCACGCCGGCATCCTGGAAGATGCGCACTGCATCCGGCGTCGACGGCATGTTGGCGCCTTCGCCCACAGCGATCACGCCGTTCTTCACCAGCGTCTTGGCATCCTTGCCGGTCAACTCGTTCTGGGTGGCAGACGGCATGGCGACATCACAGGCAACGTCCCAGATCGAGCCGTTCTCGATATAGTGACTGCCGGTGCCCTTGCGCCGCGCATATTCGGAGATGCGTTCGCGGCGGACTTCCTTGATCTCCTTGACCAGATCGAGGTCGATGCCGTTTTCATCGACGATATAGCCGTTGGAATCCGAGCAGGCGAGGATCTTGCCGCCGAATTCGAGCACCTTTTCCATCGTGTAGATGGCGACGTTGCCGGACCCGGAAACCACGGTGCGCTTGCCTTCGAATGTATGGCCCTTGGTGGCCAGCATCCGCTCGACGAAATAAGTCGCACCATAGCCGGTGGCTTCCTTGCGGGCGCGCGAGCCGCCGTAGAACAGCGCCTTGCCGGTCAGCACGCCGGCTTCATAGCGGTTGGTCAGGCGCTTGTACTGGCCGAACATGTAGCCGATCTCGCGGCCGCCGACGCCGATGTCACCGGCCGGCACGTCGGTGTATTCGCCGATATGGCGATGCAGTTCCGTCATGAAGGATTGGCAGAAGCGCATGATCTCGCCATCCGAACGGCCGCGCGGGTTGAAGTCCGAGCCGCCCTTGCCGCCGCCGATCGGCATGCCTGTCAGCGCGTTCTTGAAGGTCTGCTCGAAGCCGAGGAACTTGATGATACCGACATTGACCGAGGGGTGGAAGCGGATGCCGCCCTTGTAGGGGCCGAGCGCCGAATTGAACTGCACGCGGAAGCCGCGATTGATCTGGACCTGGCCCTTGTCGTCGACCCATGGCACGCGGAAGATGATCTGGCGCTCAGGTTCGCAGATGCGTTCGATGAGCGCGTTGTCGGCGTAGTGAGGGCGCTTGGCGATCACGCGGCCGAGGCTTTCGAGGACCTCGCGCACGGCCTGGTGGAATTCCTGTTCACCCGCGTTGCGCTGAAGCACCTCGTTGAGGATCGGCTCAAGTTTCTCATCTACGCTGACCAAAATTTTTCTCCATTTCGCATGCTATGCCAAAAAACAGTGCAATCAGGCGAGGTGATAACCTGTTTGTTGGGCGTGTTGAATAGAAAATCGGCAGGACCGGCGTATATCAGCAATGCATGTTGCGCGCGGGTCGAAACCGAGGCACCCTCGACAAACATTGTTTCCGCTTCTAGTTTTCCGCCAGAATAACATGGAAGGTGAATGGCATGCTCGATCTCAAAACCCCGCGCGATTTCGTTGGTTACGGCCGCAACATTCCCGATCCGAAATGGCCCGGTGACGCCAGGATCGCCGTGCAGTTCGTGCTGAATTACGAGGAGGGTGGCGAAAGCTGCATCCTGGATGGCGATCCGTGCTCGGAAAACCTGCTGTCGGAGATTGTCGGCGCCGCCGCCTGGCCGGGCCAGCGCAACCTCAATATGGAATCGCTCTACGAATATGGCTCGCGTGCGGGCTTCTGGCGGCTGCACCGCATGTTCACATCGCTTGGCGTGCCGGTGACCGTCTATGGCGTAACGCTCGCCATGGCGCGCAACCCGGAAGCCGTCGCCGCCATGAACGAGGCGGGCTGGGAAATCGCCAGCCACGGCTATCGCTGGCTCGAATACAAGGATTTTTCCGAGGAAGAGGAGCGCAAGCATATCCTCGAAGCGGTGCGCCTGCACACCGAAGTCGCCGGTGCGCGCCCGCTCGGCATGTATCAGGGCAAGCCTTCCATCAACACGCTCAAGCTGGTGATGGAGGAGGGCGGCTTTCTCTATTCCTCGGACAACTACTCCGACGATCTGCCCTTCTGGGTGCCGGGGCCGGACGGCAAGCCGTTCCTGATCATTCCCTATACGCTCGAAACCAACGACATGCGGTTTGCCACGCCCCAGGGGTTCAACTCCGGAGACCAGTTCTACACCTATCTGAAGGACGCCTTCGACACGCTCTATCAGGAAGGCTGTGCCGGCGCGCCGAAGATGATGTCGGTAGGCCTGCACTGCCGCCTTGTCGGCCGTCCGGGCCGCGCGGCCGCGCTGCGGCGCTTCATCGAATATGTGCTGCACCACGATCACATCTGGGTGCCCAAGCGCATCGACATTGCCCGTCACTGGCACGAGCACCACAAGCCGGCGTGATAGGGGGGCGTACGGAAGCGCGGCCATTCCCGGCCGCGCTCTCATTTCAAATCAGGAAATCCCCGGCATCGAGGTCGGCGAGCTTCACGCCCTGCAGGGTGATAGTGTCGCCATTCAGACCGTCGATCTCCACGCCGCCCTTCACCGTATCGACGTGGTTGGCCATCAGATCCTTGAAGTTGGCGATGGCGGAAACCGTCCTGATATCGAGGATGTCGTGTGTGGCGCCCTTCGCGTTGAAGTCGAGAATAATGTCGGCATCGTCGCCCTTCCTGAAGACGAATGTATCTGGCCCGGCCATGCCCTTGAGCGTGTCGTCGCCGCCCTTGCCGGTGAGGATGTCCTTTCCGGCGGTGCCGGTGAGCTTGTCGTTGCCGTTGTCGCCCGTGAACGTGTCCACGACGTCGGTCAGTTTGAAGACAAGCGTGTTGGGCGTGGCATCCGCGTTCGTACCGCCGTTCTTTTTTCCACCATCATCGTAGACGGTGAATGTCAGCGACGCATATTTGTCCCCAAAGCCGTTCTTGTCTCCCTTGAATGTCAGCGAAGCCAGATCGGCCGCGTCGATCGTATGACCTTCAAGAACGACCTTCCGGCCGAGCATGAAATCGCCTTTGCCCTTGATATCGTTGATGACGACCTGGCTCAAATGGTGGGCGCCGTCGTCGGCCGGGTCAGAAAAGCCGAACGTGCCGGCCGAGAACTTGAATGTCTTGTCCTCATTCACCGTCAATTGCGCATCCGTGCCTTCCGGAGCGTCGTTGACCGGCGAGACGTTGATGGTGAGGACGTTGGGCGACTGGTCGGTATCCTGCCCGCCGTTGCTGGTGCCGCCGTCATCGACGACGGCGAATTTGAGGGTCAACCCGGTGCCGTTGTAATTCTTGTCAGGCGTGTAGACCAGGTCGCCAAGATCGGCCACGGCGATAATGTCATCGAGGTGGACTTGCTGACCCCGAAAGGCAATGGAGCCGGCATAAGTGCCGTCCACGATCTTGATGGCGGCAAAGCGGTTTGGCGCGGCCGGATCGTCGGGGTCAGAAAATCCGAAATCGGCAGCCGTGAAGCTGTAGCTGCCGTCTTCCAGTAACGACAGCGTCTTGTCAGTGCCGCTCGGGGCGCTGTTGACGACGCCGATTGTAAAGCTGATCGTGTTCGGTGACTGGTCGGTATCCTGCCCGCCATTGGTCTTGCCACCATTGTCCTGGACCTGGAAGGTGAAGGCATCGCTGCCGGCTTGTGCCGAACTGATGTCCGGGGTCCAGACCAGTTTGCCGATATCCGCGGCTGCTATCACGTCGCCGGGCAAAACCGCAGCGCCATTCAGCTTCAGGTTACCTGTTGCAGGCAAGGTGGTGATAATGATCGCCTTCAAGGTCCCGCCATCGCTGTCGGTGAAGCCGAAATCGGCAGTGTCGAATGTCTTTTGCCCGTCCTCGTTCACCGCAAAGGCGTTGTCCTTGCCTGCGGGAGCTTCGTTGAAGGGCTGCGTGAAGGAAATGGTGTTCGGTGTCTGGTCGGTGTTCTTGCCGCCTCCCGCCGTTCCGCCGTCGTCGACGACCTGGAAGGTGAATTGCCCCAGGGACTTGCCTGTCGTGCCGCCCGTGGGCCGGAAGAGCAGAAAGCCGATCTCACTCGCGTCGATCACCTGTCCGGCGGTGACCGCGACGTTGTTGAGGGTGAGGGTGCCTTTATCCGGAAGCGTCGTGATGATGATCGATTCAAGCTGGTTGCCGTTCGCATCGCCGTAGCCGAAATCGGCCAGCGTGAAGTTGTGGGTCTGGCTGCTGTTGGCGAACGCGATCGTCTTGTCGGTGCCGGTGGGGGCGTCGTTGGTGACGTGGAACACCCGCTGATAGATATCGTAACCGCCGTTGCCCTTTGCTCGCCAGGCGACGACCCATCCGCCGTCATCGAGAGCCGCGACCGATGGCTCCCATTGGTTGTCGGCGGTCGTGACGTTGACCTGTATCTCGCTGCCGTTCTTGCTGCCGTCGGCATTGAACACCTGGGCGAAGACGCCGGCCCAATAGCCATCCGTTGACGGGGTCGTGGACCCTGGTTTGATATCGTCGGTCCATGTCACGACGAAGCCGCCGCCTGCAAGCTGCGTGACGTCGGAATCGTACTGATTGCCCACCTTACTGGTATTCACCGGGAATTCGCCACCTACGGGCGAACCGCTGGCGTCGTAGATGCGACCGTAAATGCCGGAGCCATCCTGATCGGGCGATGTCCATGTCACCAGGAAGCCGCCATTGGCAAGGCGGGTCACCGCCTGTTCCGTCTGGTCTCCGGCGGTGGTGGCGTTGATCAACCGCTCACCACCGATCTTGGCGCCGTTCGAGCCGTATATCTGCGCGTAAATGCCCGATCCGTCCTGGCCTGATGACGTCCATGTGACGACCCAGCCCCCGCCGGAAAGTTCTGTTACTGCGCTGTTGGTCTGCCCACCGGCGGTGACCGTGTTCACCCGGTTTTCCGCGCCGCTTTTGGCCCCTGCGGATGTGTATCGCTGCTGGTAGATCCCGCCGCCATCGCCGTCCTGGGCATCCGATGTCCATGTGATCACCCAGCCGCCATCCGAAAGCGCGGCGATGGAGGAGTCGCTCTGCCTGCCCGTGTAATAGGTATTGACGGGAGTACCCTGGGAATAGACATCCCATCCCCGATCTCCGACCGGGTCGTAAGTCATGGTGCCGGCCGCAACAATGTTGCCGCTTGTCGTCAGGGCGGCGGAACTCTCGTTCGATAATGTGGCCGACAACAGCCTTACGACATTTCCGTTCGTGCTGCCATCGGCATTGTAGCTCTGGCTGAAGAAGCCGTCACTGTTGGTGGCCGGGTTGGACCAGGACGTCCAGGCGACTATCCACCCCACGGCCGGTCTGGAAATGACGATCGGCTGGGACTGGTTCAAGAAATCGCCCAACACCAGTATTTCCGCACTTGACGTAATGCTCATGATACGCCCCCTGAAACTGAAAAGAACTGCTCAACAGTTGGGGTGGACGCTAATATTAGCGGTAGAATTGCACAAGGAAAATTTACATATAAAAGCTGTATAGATGCCACTGATAGTAACAAGCCGCGGCCATTCGCGGTCACGTCGAAAGCATTTCAAGAATTCTTTATTTGCATCTAGCTGCGCAGGCCCGTCGCGCCTCCTGCTGGGTTACGGGCGGGTGGAGGCGGGACCTTGACAAGGTCTGGTGCCAAAACGCTTCGATACCGCCGGCAGGGAATTTTGTCCCAATCCGGGGACGGAATTCCCCACAAGGATCCGATTGCCATTCGTTAGCCATGATCGGTATTTGAGGCAGACACGCAATTGACCGCACCGTGGGCTTCAACTTACGGTGCGCGCGAAGCGTTGCCACGCTTTATGGGAAGCGCCGTCGTCGACACATGTCGGGGGCGGTCTTTTGTTGCCAATAACCAATCGGACCGGTTCGATGGAGGAGATTTTATGGCAAGGCTCGAGAGCACCGACCTGCTCGGCGGTTATCGCAGGCTGGAGCGTATCTACGACGAGAAATCCATTGTCCTGCCTGATGCCAATCAGACGGCGAGAAACGCCATTTTCATCGATCACCGCAACGATTCGGAGGTCGTCCTGTTTGGAGCCGGTTTGACCTACAAGGAAGGGCAGGTAACCGGCGGCACCGTCAAGGTGGTGAGCTTCAACAACAGCGACGGTTCGCCGATGCTGACGCTCGAGGCCGGCAAGTTCGATGCCGCGCAATTGCATGATTTGCTGGTGTCGGCCAACGGCGTTGAAAAGCTCATCAGAAAGCTCCTGAGCGGAGACGACGAATTCACAGGTTCGTCTCTTGACGACTACATAAGCTCGGGTGCGGGCGACGACCGGGTGCATGCTGGTGCTGGCGACGACATCATCGATGGCGGCCGTGGCGACGATCACCTGCGGGGCGGGGCGGGTTCGGACATCTTCATTTTTCAACGAAACAGCGGCAAGGATGTCATCGCCGATTTCGACGCCAGTGGCGGTCGCGACAGGCAGGACTATCTCGATATCGATCGGGGCGATATTGTCGACATCAGGAAGTCCGGCGACGATGTGATCATCGATCTCGGCGGCGGCGATACGCTGACGCTTCTGGATGTCGCGAGGAAAGACATCAGCAAGGCGGATTTCGACATGAACCTGTAGCCGCAGCAGCAGATTTTTCCGGTTCTGCGGGGCGATTTGTCGACCGGAAAATCGCGACATCATTGCCTGAAAAGCGGCTCGACAAGCCCCTGCGCCGGCGCTACTGCTTGGCGCTCAAATCACCACCAGTTTTGAAGAAGGTCGGGAGCGAGCATATGGATAGGTCGGAATTTCTGTCGCGCTTCGGCGGTGTTTTCGAGCATTCCGCCTGGATCGCCGAGCGGGCGTGGGACAAGGGCAGTCTGCCGGCCGCACTCGACGCGGGCAATGTTCACGCTGCGCTTTCGACTGAATTCCGGCTGGCAAGCGAGGATGAGCGGCTCAAGGTGCTGCGCGCCCACCCCGATCTTGCAGGAAAACTGGCGGTCGCCGGCGAACTGACCGACGATAGCCGCAACGAGCAGGCCGGCGCCGGATTGGACCGCCTCAGCGAAACGGAGTTTGCCCGCTTCACCGACCTCAATACCCGCTATCAGACCAAGTTCGGCTTTCCCTTCATCATTGCGGTCAAAGGGCTGGGCAAGGACGAGATCCTGCATGCCTTCGAGAACCGCATCCACCACACCCGCCCGGTCGAATTCGAAACGGCGTGCCGCGAGGTGGAGAAGATCGCCGCGCTCAGGCTGAAGGCGATGACGTTCTGACGGTCGGCCGCTGTGGCCTGGCGATGTCAGCCGATTTAGTCCGTGACAGGCGTCAAAGCACGCGTGGCTATCGCCTCTCATCCGCCCTGCCGGGCACCTTCTCCCCGCAGGCGGGGAGAAGGGACAAGCGGCGACCTCTCTGTTTCCCTCTCCCCGCTCGCGGGGAGAGGGCCAGGGTGAGGGGCATGCAGCATCGCGCTGTAGTCAGCCGTGTAAAATCTCTGGCTCCCGGCTGCCCGCCCAGCGAAATGTCACCGACCCACCGAGCCTGATATTCTGGACAAGATGTGGACGGAAGGCGACAAGGCAGGTGCCGCCCGCTGCTCGAACGGAGGGATAGACGATGCCATTGCCACCTGCTCTGAATATTTGCCGCGCCATGGCTTGGCCGGCGGGATAGGCAATGGCGGTATCCGCGCCGAGATAAACAGCGTCTTCGATCGTCCTGACATCATGGAACGGCCCCATGAAACCGGCCAGAACCTCGCGGTAGGCGGTGATGTTGTCGTAGACGCCGGTGTTGTCCAGTTCACGGGTGAGGTGAAAGACCACCTCTGCCCGGGCAGTCATCGTCGTATTGTTGCCGATGGCGGCATACCACGCGCCGCGTCGTTCATCGTTGAAGCGGTTGCCGCCCGGCTTGACGTAGCAGAACGCGGCGTTGACATAGGTATAGCCGTAGCCTGATGCCTCGCTGAGCAGTTCGGCCGGATCCACGCCGTCAGGCATTGCGGGCGGCGACAGCCGAGACGATGTGAGGCCTTCAAGCTTTTCGAGAAAATCCCGAGCCTCGTCGTTGTCGCAAAGCGGTGTGAGCGCCGGCTCCTTGATATAGGCGGTCGGGATCAGCCGGATGGTGCCGGGCTCGTTGATATCTGAGATTGGGATCACATGCCGCCCCGGAGCGCGTCGATATGATTGCGGACCTTCATCATCGCTGGTATGCCGCCCTCGATCATGTAGGCCAGCGGCATGCGGCCTGAATAGGGGAGGCCCTTGTTGGGTGTTTTCGGCCAGCCATATTCCAATGGTCCGTTAAACAGCAGGCGAAGTCCCTTGAAGATGCCGATGATCAGGCTCGCCCGCATCAGTTTATCGCTGTCCAGCGTGCCGCGGAACTGGCCGGCCTTCATTCTGTTCCAGGTCGCCAGCGGCACGTCGAACAAGGCGGCTGCCTCGGCGTTTTTCAGCCTCCAGAGATCGGCAGCGCGGCTCACCGCCTCAACCACCACGGGTGTCTTATCTGGCATCGCCTGTTGCAAATCCCGTAGCGCTGGCATGACGAGTACCTTTCCCTGTTGATGCGTATCATATGATACGAAAAATCGTTTCGTCAAGGGCGATGATCGATGCGATTGACATCGCTGCCCGATTGAATAGCTTGCGGCACGAATTCGGGATCCCGGCGCGCACCGTGCGATGCGCCGTCGCGGCGCCCGAAACGCCAAACAGGACCTTGCATGACCCAGACCCTTACCATCGAGCCTTTGAGCAGGGCGGTTTTCGCGCCTTTCGGCGATGTCATCGAAGCCGATCCGGCCACGATGCGGCTCATCAATTCCGGCACCACCGAACGCTATCACGCGCTGGGTAAGGCCGAGGCATCAGGCGATGGGGCGGAAGTTATCTTCAATCTGTTCCGCGGCCAGCCGCGCGCACTGCCCTACGCGATCGACATGATGGAGCGCCATCCCTACGGAAGCCAGAGTTTCCAGCCGCTGAGTGGCCGGCCCTGGCTGGTGGTGGTTGCCGAGGATGAAGGCGGAAAACCCGGTCTGCCTCAGGTTTTTCTTGCTCGTGGCGATCAGGGGATCAATTACCGCGCGAATATCTGGCATCATCCCTTGATGGCTCTTGGCGAAACCAGTGATTTTCTGGTTGTCGATCGCTCCGGTCCGGAGCATAATCTTGAAGAATACTTCTATCCCCTGTCCTATATTGTTTCTGGAGTTGTGCTGTGAGCGGTCTGACGACACATGTTCTTGATACGGCTCTTGGCATCCCTGCAAAGGGCGTGATGATCGACGTTTTCCGCATCCAGGATGAGGTGCGTGATTACCTCAAGACGGTGCGCACCAACGGCGACGGCCGCATAGATGGCGGCCCGATTCTCGAGGGTGAGGATTTTCGCAAAGGGACCTACGAGCTGGTCTTTCATGCCGGCGCCTATTTGAAAACGACCGGCCAGAAGCTCCCCGACACCCTGTTTCTCGACATCGTGCCCATCCGGTTCGGCATCGCCGATCCGGCGGCCCACTATCACGTGCCGCTGCTCTTGTCGCCATTCGGCTATTCGACCTATCGCGGCAGCTGAAAGCCAGCAGGTTTTCGACATTGGTGCACGAATGGCACGGTCCCACCTGACCTGCCGGCTGAAAGCGTGTATTCTCGCTTCTCCCCTCGCACCCGGCGTGAATAAGCCGGGGGCTTGAGACGAATAGACCCAATCGAAGCGTTGCAGTGCATGACAGCATGATCCGGAGCCGGCCGGACATCGCGTCAACCGGCTTTCAAGCCTTGTGCAACCAACAGAACTGTTTCCATTTCGGCTGCATCTGGCCCAAACTGGAGATTGATCATGGCGATTTTCATTCGCTCGGGAAACACCGAATTTGACATCGAGGAGAGCGGCGAGACTTATATCCTCGGTACGAGCTTCACTCGGATCGTTACCAACGCCAACGGCATATTCATCGGCGACGGTTTTACCGACAACACGCTGATTGTCAGGGGCGAGATCCTTCAATCCGGCAACGGTTTTGCGGCAATCTGGGCAGACGGCACGGACACGACGATCCGCATCGCGGCAACCGGTTCGATCAAAGGCTTCATCGGCATAGCGTCCGCGAACACGGAACCGTCGAGCGATCTCGACATTTTCAACGATGGCACGATCGAGGGCAGCAACTTTGCCATTCAGACGCAGGATTCCACGGAAACGGTGATAAACCATGGCGAAATCCTCGGTCGGATCGATCTTGGCAGCGGCAAGGACCTGTTCGACAATCGCGGCGGCAAGGTCGATCACCGCATCGGCGGCGGCACCGGCGACGACACGCTGATCGTCGACAGGGCCGCAACCAAGCTTTTCGAGAACGGCGGCAGCGCCGGCTATGACACGGTGCGCTCCACCGTCACTTACACGCTGTCGGCCAATGTCGAGCGGCTGGTGCTGCTGGGCAGCCGTGATATCGACGGCAACGGCACCGCTGACGGCGACGACCTTTTCGGCAACGGGGGCGACAATGTCTTGCGGGGAAAGGCCGGCGTGGACGATGTTTCCGGCAAGAAGGGCAACGATATCCTGTTCGGCGGGTTCGATTCTGACACCTTCCATTTTTCAACCGGCGACGGCAGGGATGTGATCGCGGATTTCACCGATGGAAGCGATCGCATCGACGTCTCGCACTGGAATGCGATTGCCGGCTTCAACGACCTGATAAACAATCATGCCCACCAGCAAGGCAATGACGTCCTCATCGAGGCCGGCAGTGACAGTTTGCTTATCAAGAACATCGCCAAGACGGATTTGGATGCGATGGATTTCATTTTCATTTGAGGCACCAAAGTTTTGTGGTTTCGAGATTGCCGACCTGATCGCCAACCACGTCAAGGTCAAGGGGGACGACCTGGTCATCCGCTTTGGCGATGACAGTCTGACCCTGCGCGACAGGGACAAGTCCGACCTCGACGCGACCGATTTCTTTGTCGGCCTATGATTTTTTTCAGATCAGCCAAAGCCCGGCGAAACCGCTGTTCCGCCGGGCTTTCGTGCCGTGGGTTGTCGTGGAAAATCGTCCTTTAGAAACAATTGAAACATTGTTCACCATGTTTGGCAACGCGCCCGAAACATCCGTGTGCGAAGGTCCCTGCATCGAACGACCAAGCGGACAGAAGCCGAATAAATCAGGCGGTTGCGCCGTGTAGAGCATAACGGAGCGCGGCTCGCCAGCAGCAGGGCGCTCACCTGGACAGGATGGGAACCATGACTTTCGCACTCGGCCTTTTCGCCAGCTTGATTTCGGTGATGTTCATCGCCACATTTGCTTCATCGGTTATCGTTTCGAACCGGGAAACACAGGCGGATGAAGAGTTTCGCCACCTCAGGATTTTCTGAGGCTCTTGAGTTTACGACCCCAGGACCGGGAATGGCTCTCCCCTGCGCCATTCCCGGTTTTCTTTTGTCTCTACTCCCGAGAATGGATGTCAGGGTTCAGCGTTTGCGCTACCTCCGCGCTGCGCTCCTGGCCCGCGCAAAGGCCGGCCGCTGTACTGGTTCCGCAACGGCATCATTGACATTGGCTGCGTGCGCGTCGTCCGTCTTGCCCTGCGTGTAGTCGTCGGCGCGCATCCATGCATGGACGCGGTCGGCGCAGTCGTGTGCGTCGAGGCTGGCCCACAATGTGGCGGCACGCGGCATCTCTCCGCGCATTTCCTTGAGATGCGGATAAAATCTGGCCAGCATGAATTCGCCGTCGGCCGCCGAGATCTCGATGGCAATCAGTGCGGTGGCGAGCTGCAAACCGGAGAGGTCGAGCATGATGCGCTGTGATAGCCAGTGGCTTGATCCCATTGCATCGGCGAGCGTGATCGCAAAACTGTGTGCATCGCCAAGTCGTGCGAAGCGGATCAGCAGGGCGTGTTGCACGCGTTCGTCCTGTTCCGGGCCTTCCTCAGTGCGCACCAGCGCATCGCGCTGCACGAGCGCCTTGATCGTCTGGCGAAGCTGCTCCTCGCGCATGGCAGCAAGCCGGGCAAGCGCGATGGCGGAGTCGGGCAGGTCGGCCGGGTCGCGCCGGTCCTGCTCCTGTCCCTGATGCAGGGCGACCAGCGCATCCACCACCTTGACCGAGAGGTTTTCGCGCGCGGCGATCGCCTTGGCATAGGTGGGGCCATGGGTACGGGCGACCGCGATCAGCGTGTCGTCGTCGAGCGCCGGAGAGCGGCCGATGAAAATGGCGGCAATGTCGATGGGTTGGGTCGCCAGGAACCAGGCGACCGACCGTGGCATGGTCGGGCAACCGGAAAGTGCCGCAACCGCATTGCGGCGCGCCTCCATGCTCGAAGCACGAAACACCGGCTCGAACAGTTCGGCGAACTGCCGGAGCTCGTGGCGGCTTGGGTGAACCATGTTTTCGAAGCTCGACACGGTCGCCATCAGCACCACATCTTTCGTCCGCGCCATCTGCGGGGTTTCCAATTCTCGAAATCTGTCTGACACAAAAACACCCGGATACGCAAAAACTAGGCCTTTTGGAAAATTATAGGCAAATTGTTTAGGAGGTGTTAACTATGCCATGATCTGATCCTAGATTATAAGACGCTATTAATATTAGCGCGTCAGCATGTATCGTGTGTAACAGGCCGCCGTCTCGAAATCGGTTACAAACCAGGGGACGGCTGACGAAAGGAGAAAGACGCAACTGTCCTGGAACCCGAGGGTTCGGGAAGCGTCTGCCCGCCCAGGCAGGATGAGATAGTTCTCAGATCATCCGTCTCAATCCAGTTCAATGGAGATGAGAATGGCAGAAGTTATTAGAATTGATGAAAGGCTCGCCCGACAACCGAAACGACCAAGCGAGCCATGTGAAGCCCGGATTTTGCTGTTCACCGGCGTCCGCTACGAGCGCTGGAGCAGTGCCGATGACCGGCCGGTCAAGCGTACAGGCGGCATCAAGCGCAAGAAGCACTGATCCATTTCGACGGCAGCCCTGCCGTCCATGATCGGCTGAAAGAAGCCGCAATTTCTAGCCCGGTTGGAGCTGCCTTTTTGCTCGGTTGGCATGGCGAGTTCACCCACGAACCGGCAACAGGATGATCGCAGCGCCCACCAGGCACACGGTGGCGCCCAGCAAGTCCCAGCGTCCCGCCTTCTGTTTTCCGCAAGCCGCAGCCATGCAATTGACGCGACGATATAGATGCCACCATAGGCAGCATAGGCGCGCCCTGCCGCCTCCGTCGGAACCAGCGTCAGCAATCAGGCAATAAGCGCCAGCGACACCATGCCGGCCACAACACCGATCTCCCCATCCTCAGCCAAGCCAGACTGGCACTATTCTCTTAAAAATGAACCTTCGAGGATATTGAAAACCCCTCCCAAACCTCCCGGATTGAAGGCCCCTCCCAAACCCTCCCCCTTGTGGGGAGGGTTTGGGAGGGGTTCTTCCTTTCTTTGAGCTCGAAGAGAACTTTCTTCACGCTCGCGCGCAATTCTACAAATGTGTAATTTGTCGCAATTCCGCATGGACGTGCACCCTGAAATCGGGCTAACAATCCTCACCAATCGAATTGAAGGGGAGCACCATGGACAAGACCGAAATCGTGATTGCCGGCGATACACCGGGCGCCGAGTGGCGGATTCCGGTGCTCAAGGTCGTCGGCAAGGACCCCAAGGCGCCCAAGGTCTACATGCAGGCGGCACTGCATGCCGGCGAACTGCCCGGCGTCGCGGCACTGCATTTCCTCGTGCCGATGCTGCAGACGGCTGAGGCGAAGGGGGAGATCCTCGGCGACATCACCATCGTGCCACGCGCCAATCCCATCGGTGCGGCGCAATGGATCAATGGCGAAATGGAAGGTCGCTTCGACCTCGCTTCGCGCGCCAACTTCAACAGGGACTACCCGCATGTCGGCCTTGAAGCGCGCGAGAGCCTGCTCTCGGATTTGGAAAACCTGAGCACTGTCGATCAGCTCAAGCGACACCTGCTCCACATGGCGACCGGATCCGACCTGATGCTGGACCTGCATTGCGACGATGAGAGCCAGCTCTATACCTATGTTCACGAAGCCTACTGGCCTCAGGCCACCGACCTTGCCGAAAGCATGGGGCTCGAGGCCGTGTTGCTGTCGGACGGCAATAGCTCGGCCTTCGAGGATTCCGTCACCTATGCCTGGGAACACGGTCCGCTTGGCAACCGCAAGCACTGGGCCGAAGGCCGCATCTCGATCACCATGGAATTCCGCGGTACCGCCGATGTCGATCCGGTGCTCGGCCGCATGGATGCCGAAGGCCTCTATGCCTTCCTGCAGCGCCGCGGTGCCATTGCCGGCGCGCCGATCCGCCGCGAGGAATTCGACGGTCCGGTGGCGGGTCTCGACTTCGTGCAGATGGTCAATTCGCCCGCGGCCGGCATGGTGCTGTTCGAACGCGAATATGGCGAAACTGTCGAAAAGGGCGACCTGCTCGCCACTATCGTCACCACGCCGGGCGATGTATCTGGTGACCGGCAGGTCCTGTCGCCCACCGACGGCACGATCGTCACACGTGTCGGCCGTCGCTTCCTGCGCCGCGGCGACAACCTGATGAAGATCGCCAGCCGCGAACTGTCGGGTGCGAAGCGCAAGCCGGGCGGCGGGCTGGAGGACTGAGGGCCCGCGCCACGCACGTTAACATGTGGCTGCGGCTCCGGCCCGGGCTGACACATCGGCCCGGGACTGAAAAGTTGTCCTGCGCAGTTTGAAATTTGTCCACTCGACAATATTCAATTTATGGTGGAATTATATCGCCGGATCCGCGAGGCGCATGACTTCGCGGTAGCACAGAGCATTTTGCGCATCTGCAGCCAACGGAGTTCGCAGCATAGCGCCGGCCTGGCCGGCATCGCCTGAAACCACGCATCGCCATTCGCAGTCATAAGCAGCGCTTTCCGTCAGCAGATTGCCCGTTCAACCGAGACTGGAGGGATGCAATCATGTCGAAATTCGTGGTCAATGAAGCTGAAGCCGTCACGCGCACGCTCGACGGTTCAGGCGATCTGCTGCTGGTTACGCGCAACGGCAGTATCGGTGTCGGCGGGGACGGCAGCATAGCGCTTGTCGAAGACGCAGGCAGCCGTGACAATACGATCAAGATCTACGGGCAGATCGTTGCCCTTCCGGGACAGGGGCTGAATACCAGCACCGCGATCAGGATCAGCGGTGACAACACGCACCTCATTCTTGGCGATTCAGCTTTCGTGACCGGCGGCCAGGCCCTTTATGCCGACGGGGCAAACGCTCGCATCGAAAACCATGGCGAACTGATCGGTCAGGGATATGCGCGCGCATGCGTTACCCTGGGCATGGGTACATTAATCAACAGCGGTCGGATCTACGGCGACTACGCCGTGACCCTTTACGGCGCCAGCACACTGATCAACCAGGCTGACGGCGAGATTTTCGCCTCGTCGCTTGGCGTCTTGTTGAATTCTGGCGTCGGCGGCATGTCGACCAGAACCGTCAATCACGGATCGATCATCGGCCTTGGCGGCGCCCGTGGCATCGATGGCGGCGTGGGGAAAGATACCGTGATCAACGACGGTTACATCCGCGGTTCGGTGTATCTGTATGCCGGCAACGATGTCATCGACAACCGCGGCGGAAAGATCAACGGCGGCATCTACGGCGCAGACGGCGGCGATACATTGATAACCGACAAAAGCTCGGACAAACTGATCGAGACAGCCTTCGACATCGGCATGGATACGGTCAAATCCACGGCCAGCTACGTTCTGACTGACAATGTCGAGCAACTGATGCTGCTGGGTGCCAGGAACATCAATGGCACCGGCACCGACACCACGAACCTCATTGCCGGAAACAAAGGGGACAATATTCTCAAGGGCCTGGGCGGTGACGACCTCCTGAATGGTGGAGCGGGCCGGGACATCCTGATCGGCGGTGGTGGCGCGGACCACTTTCAGTTTCAAAAGGGCAACGGGATCGACACGATCCGCGACTTCGCAAACATGTCGGATATCATAGACGTTTCCGGGTTTGCGCGTGTCACCAGCTTCGCAGCGCTTAAGCCGCTCATCGAGGTCCATGGACAGGATGTCTGGGTGGATTTTGGCCGAGGCGACCGGCTGATCCTGCAAAACACCGGCCGCAATGAAATCGATGCGGGCGATTTCGTCTTTGCCTTCTAGCCTCCGGCCTAGCTGCCCGGTGAGCCGCGTGTCGGATGGTGCCAAATACAATCCGCCACCATCTCGCATAGATTGTGAGTGAGCCGCTGGTCATGCTATTCTTCGTCTCCATTCGGATTAGGGGAGGCGGCTATGACGTTCTCTGCGAAGGGTTGGATACGCGCCGGTACAGCGCTGACTTGTCTCGGGCTCGCCACATATGCCGCCGGCGACGAAAAGCTCACGACTTATGATGGGGTCTGTGATGCGTCGGCCGGAATTGCCCTTGACGCCCACCACTTCGTAATCGCTGACAACAACACCGACGCGCTGAGGGTTTACAGCTATTCCGGCGGCAAGGCGGTGCAGAAGCCTCGGGACCTTTCGGATTTTCTCGGTGCCGGTGACGGCAAGGAGGCCGATCTCGAAGCCGGCGCCAGAATCGGCAACCGCCTCTGGTGGATCACGTCGCACGGGTTGAACAAGGATGCAGAGCGCAAGGAGATCCGCTATCGGTTGTTCGCGACGAAGGTTTCGATTGCCCGCGGCGCCTACCGGTTCAAGCCCATCGGCGAACCCTACAAGCAACTCATGGACATGGCTCTGGCCGATCCGGCCTATGCCACGAGCGGTCTGAGGGAAGCAGCCACGAAGTCGCCCGAGAAGGGCGGCATCAATATCGAGGGGCTGGCGGAGGGACCCGATGGCGGCCTTTATGTCGGGCTGCGCAGCCCTGTCGGCGACCGAGGCGCGATGATCATTCCGCTCCTCAACCCCGACAAGGTCATCGCCGGCAAACCGGCCGAGCTCGGTGCGCCCGTTTTCCTCGATATGCAAGGGAGCGGTATCCGCAGCCTCGAAAAGATCGGCAAATTCTACTTCGTCATTGCCGGGCCGGCCGCGGGCAAGAGCGACTTCTCGCTCTACCGCTGGGACGGCAAGGCCGGCGGCAAGCTTGAAAGGATCATGGTTTTTTCTTCGGACGACGACCTGAAGCCGGAAGCGATCTTTGCCATGATCGGTTCGGACGACCTCTATGTGCTGAGCGATGACGGCGATCACATTGCAGCGATGAACGGTGACAAGAAGTGCGAAAAGCTCGATCCGTCGGTCAAGCACTTCCGCGGCTTCAAGATAAAGACGCCGCAGTAGCCCTGGACAGAGGTTCCCGCCCGGCCCAAAGTCTTCTCCCCTAAATCCATATGAAATGAGAAAAATATTCGCATTTGCCGAATATTCGCGCAGTTTCCTACGCAACCTTTTGCTGTTGCATTTGCTATTCATCACTCCACGACAACATGTGAAATGGAGAATGAACATGAACTGGGTCAAGGTCATCATCGGCGCGGCACTCCTGCAGGCAGCCGTGGTTCTTCCCGTCCAGGCGGGCGAAAACCTCAATGCGATCAAGGCGGCCGGTGTGCTGAAGATCGGCACCGAGGGCACCTACGCGCCCTTCACCTATCATGACCAGAGCGGCAAGCTCGTCGGCTTCGACGTCGAGATCGGCGAAGCGGTCGCGGCAAAGCTCGGCGTCAAACCGGAATTCCTCGAAGGCAAGTGGGATGGCCTGATCGCCGGTCTCGACGCCAACCGTTACGACGCCGTCATCAACCAGGTTGGCATCACCGAGGCCCGCAAGCAGAAATATGATTTCTCCGAACCTTACATTGCCTCCAAGGCAGTGCTGGTGGTGCGCGCCGACGACGAAAGCATCAAGACGTTTGCCGATTTGAAGGGCAAGAAGTCGGCACAGTCGCTGACCTCGAATTTCGGTAAGCTGGCGGAAGCCTCGGGTGCCGAACTCGTCGGCACCGATGGCTTCGACCAGTCGATCCAACTGGTGCTGACCGGCCGCGCCGATGCCACCATCAACGACAGCCTGTCCTTCTTCGATTTCAAGAAGCACAAGCCCGATGCACCGGTGAAGATCGCTGCAGAGCAGGCCAATGCCGACTATTCCGGGATCATCGTCCGCAAGGGCGATGCCGACCTGGTCGCCGAGATCAACAAGGCGCTGGAAGCCATCAAGGCCGACGGCACCTATCAGAAGATTTCGGACAAGTATTTCGGCCAGGACGTGTCGAAGTAATTCAAGCCCCCGCCCCAAACCCCTCCCCACAAGGGAGAGGGGCTTAAGCTGCCGGGCTCGTTTGCCTCAACTGAACCTCTCCGAGCCAGATGCTGAGTGTTTGGCGTGCCAGATGCAACAAGGGAGCCTCTCCCCCTTGTGGGGAGGGGTTGGGGAGGGGTAAGTTCCAACCATCAAGCGTTCCGGATCCTCCGGAACGCATTTTTCGTCGAGAGAACCCGCCGTGCCGCCTTGGCTTCAACTGATGCTGGATTCGCTTGTGCCCTTGTTGTGGGCCGGCCTGATCTTCACCATTCCGCTTACGCTGATGTCTTTCGTGCTCGGTCTGTCGCTCGGGCTGCTCACAGCGATCACACGGCTTTTTGCGCCGAAGCCGCTTGTGATGATCGCCCGCTTCTATGTCTGGATCATCCGCGGCACGCCGCTGCTGGTACAATTGTTCGTGATTTTCTACGGCCTGCCAAGCATGGGCATCCTGCTCGATGCGTTTCCGGCCGCGCTGATCGGCTTCACGCTCAATGTCGGCGCCTATTCCTCGGAAATCGTCCGCGCCGCCATCCAGTCCGTGCCGCGCGGTCAGTGGGAAGCGGCCTATTCTATCGGCATGAGCTGGAGCCAGGCGATGCGGAGGACGATCCTGCCGCAGGCGACGCGCGTCTCCGTGCCGCCGCTGTCCAATACGTTCATTTCGCTGGTCAAGGATACTTCGCTCGCCGCCGCCATTACCGTGCCGGAGCTGTTCCAGACCGCCCAGCGCATCGTCGCCACCAGTTACGAGCCGCTGATCCTCTATATCGAAGCGGCGATCCTCTATCTTGCCATGAGTTCGGTTCTGTCGGCGCTGCAGGTCAGGCTCGAGGCGCGCTTTGCCCGCTATGGCGGCTTTCTGGAGGCGCGGACATGATCGAGCTTTCCCATATCGACAAGCGGTTTGGCGAAAATCATGTGCTGAAGGATATCAGCCTGACGCTGGCCGAAGGCACGGTGACCGGGCTCGTCGGCCCTTCCGGCGGCGGCAAGAGCACGCTGCTACGCTCGGTCAACCTGTTGGAAATCCCGACATCGGGCGCCATCCGCATCGGCGACATCAGGCTCGAATTCGCCCCCGGCCGCAAGGTCGGCTGGAACGAGATCCAGCGCCTGCGCCGCCAGACAGGCATGGTGTTCCAGAATTTCCAGCTTTTTCCCCACCAGACCGCGCTCGGCAATGTCATGGAAGGCTTGCTGACGGTGCTGAAGCAACCGGAGAAAGTCGCGCGCGCTCGCGCCATGGAATTGCTCGACAAGGTCGGCATGGCTCACAAGGCCGATGCCTGGCCCTCGACGCTGTCGGGTGGCCAGCAGCAGCGTGTCGCCATTGCCCGTGCTCTGGCGCCGTCACCACGCGTGCTGCTCTGCGACGAACCGACCTCGGCGCTCGACCCGGAACTGGCCGAGGAGGTGGTGGAGGTGCTGTCGAGGCTGGCCCGCGAAGGCACCACGATGATCATGGCCACCCACGACCTCCGGCTTGCATCGCGCGTGGCCGACAAGGTGATCTTTCTCGATGGTGGCGTGGTGGTCGAAAGTGGCCCGCCGAAGCGGATATTTTCCGCGCCGGAGCGCGAGCGGACCAAGAAGTTCATCGCCTCGCTGACCGTCGCGCCCGATTACGAAATCTGAAGCGCACGCGCCTTCGTGCCGATTCCTCGCCAGCTTTCCGGATGGGTGAACCTGCCATTGCAATCGCAGGTATTTTGAAACTATTGTGAGCCGCCGGGCAGGGGACCCGGCGAAGCACGGGGTGGACGGATGCTGAGACGTGGATTGGCGGCGGTGGTTCTGGCTCTGTCGTTTTGGCAGCCCGCTGTGGCGGATTTCTATACAGGCAAGGACATCAAGAAGTTCTGCGAAACCAAGAGCCCGATCTTCCTGGGCTACCTTGCCGGCTGGACCGACAAGTGGGAACGCGACACCAACGCGCAGGCGCGCGGCTACGAACAGGAAAAGACGCCGCAAGGCAAGCGCGCCATCCTTGCCCAGTTGCAGCAGACCACGGAAGGCATCTGCATTCCTTACGGCGCCAATCTCGGCCAGATGCAGGAGATCCTCTGCAAGTACATCGATGCCCATCCGGACAAGCTTTCCACCGGTTCGACCGAGCTGATCGCCCAGTCTCTGAGCGATGCCTGGCAATGTGAATCCGAGGAGTAAGCTCTACCCGTTCAAAGATCCGCGCCGCAACATTTCTTGTATTTCTTTCCTGATCCGCAAGGGCAGGGGTCGTTCCTGCCGGCGCGATCCGGGCGCGCTGGCGCGGCTTTGAATTCACCGTCATGATAGAGCCAGAAACCGTCAATGCGCCTGAAGTTTGACGTCTCCAGATGCGAGAATTCCTGGCCATGATGGCGATAGCGGAAGAGGAACTTGACCGTGCCGGCGGTGTCGCTTTCCCGACCCTGTTGCGTCTTCTTGATTTCGAGACCGAGCCACTCGGTGCCCAGTTGCGCGCGCTCCGCTTCAGCGCGGTTGAAGGATAGGGCCGCAGGCCCGGTACATGTCTTCTCGATGTAGTCGAAGTTCCCGATCGTGTAGGCGCTATAGCGCGACCGCATCAGCGCTTCGGCGGTCGGGGCGGGCTTTCCGGCGATGTAGGGCGCGCAGCAAGCGCTGTATTCTCGTCTTGAGCCGCAAGGGCAGTCAGTCATTCTTTTTTCCTCGCAGGCTTGCTGGCAATTTGCTGCTGGTACGCACCTCGGCCATGTACACCATTTCTCGCACGCGCCTCAATCCAAACCTCCGCTGGACCGTGGCCATAGAATTCGATGAATGAGATTTCAGCCGGCGCGGTTTTGTCGTTCAAATGGCGGCCCCTGACGTTTCCGGCCAGCGGCCGCGCCCGATGAATTTACACCCATGTTACCGTAACGTTACTTGGAATCGCCTTTAGGCATCGGTTCACTGTTCCAGCATAGCTGGAGAATTGCCAATGCTGACGAGACGGACCCTTCTAGCAGGCGTAGCACTGTCCCCCTTGCTGCCCGGAATGCTGCAGGCGAACACTGAGCTGTCGCCAGAACAAGCCCGCGCCATCGCCAAGGAAGCCTATATTTATGGCTTTCCGCTGATCGATAGCTATCGCATTCAATACTCCTATTTCGCCGATACCGGCGATCCCGAATACAAGGGTGCCTGGAATGCGCTTCACAACACGGCGCGTGTCTACACGCCCGACGACAAGGCCATCCAGACGCCCAACTCGGACACGCCGTATTCTTTCATCGGCGCCGACCTGCGCGCCGAGCCCCTGGTGCTCACAGTGCCTGAAGTCGACAAGGGCAGGTACTACTCGGTCCAGTTCATCGACATGTACACGTTCAACTTTGCCTATCTGGGAAGCCGGGCCACCGGCGACGGCGCCGGGACTTACATGCTGGCCGGACCGAACTGGAGTGGCGAAACACCCCCCGGCGTCAAGGACGTGATCCGATGCGAAACGGAGTTCGCTTTCCTCTTGTACCGCACGCAATTGTTCGATCCGGCGGACATTGAAAACGTCAAGAAGATACAGGCCGGCTACAGCGTCCAGCCGCTTTCCGCTTTTCTGGGCAAGCCGGCACCCGCTGCCGCGGCGAAGATTGACTTCATGAAGCCGCTGAGCCCAGGCGATGAACGGACGTCGCCGCAATTCTTCAGCCTTCTCAACTACATCCTGCAGTTCTGCCCCACCAATCCGTCGGAAAAGGAGATGATGGAGCGCTTTGCACGGTTGAACATCCGTGCGGGCAAGACCTTCGATCCGAAGGCGCTTTCTCCGGAGCTGCAAAAGGCGGTCGAGGCGGGGATGGCCGATGCCTGGACGTCGTTCAATGAGTACAAGAAAACCGAACTCGACACGGGCAAGCGCTCCAGCGCCGACGGATTCGGTACACGGGCTTTTCTGAATGGCAGATATATGGACCGGATGGCGTCCGCCGTCCTCGGGATCTACGGAAATTCGAAGGAGGAGGCGATCTATCCTGTCTATTTCGTCGATGCCAAGGGTGGCAAGATCGATGGCGCCGGCAATCGCTACGCAGTGCGCTTCGGACCCGACGGGCTTCCCCCCGTCCATGCGTTCTGGTCGCTCACGCTCTATGAGTTGCCCTCCAGCCTGCTGAGCGCCAATCCGCTCCACCGCTATCTGATCAACTCGCCGATGCTGCCCAACCTCAAGCGGGATGCCGATGGTGGCATCACGCTGCATATCCAGCACGAGACGCCTGGAAAGGAAATGGAAGCGAACTGGCTGCCGGCACCTGCCGGACCGTTCTTCATGGTCATGCGTCTGTATTGGCCCAAACCCGAAGCGCTGGATGGCCAATGGAAAGCCCCGGCTCTGGAACGCACGAATTGATTTGGAAGGGATGATCATATGTTGACCAAATTCATCACAGCAACTGCAATGATTGTGCTGCTATCCGGTGGTATCGCACGTGCCCAAAGCCCCGATGGCGATGTCATCCCGGTCACGCCGGACAATTTTACCCGTGCCGAAAGCGACCTCTATTTTGGAAACGTCGGTAAGGACAATGGCTTCGGGAAATTCAAGCACCATCGCGAACTCAGCCCGATTGACAAGCAACAGGTGATCCGGACGAACCGGGACACGCTGTATTCGGCTGCCGTCTTCGATCTCGATGCGGGTCCCGTGACTATCACGCTGCCGAAGGCGGGCAAACGCTTCATGTCGATGCAGGTGATCGATGAAGACCAGTACACGCAATTGGTGGCCTATAGGCCGGGGAAGTACATCTTCACGAAGAAGAAGATCGGCACCCGCTATGTACTCATCGGGATCCGGACGCTCGTCAATCCGCAGGACTCCGAAGATGTCAAGAAGGTGCATGATTTGCAGGATGCGATCAAGGTGCAACAGAAGGCGTCGGGCAGTTTCGAAGTTCCAAAATGGGATCAGGCAAGCCAGGCCAAAGTCAGGAAGGCGCTGCTGGAGCTTGCCGCGACGCTTCCCGACACCAACCGCATGTTCGGCAGGAAGGGGGAGGTGGATCCGGTTCGGCGACTGATCGGCTCGGCATCTGCATGGGGCGGAAACCCGCAGAAGGACGCGACCTATCTGAACGTCACCCCTGAAAAGAACGACGGTACGACCATATACAAACTCAAGGTCGGGGATGTTCCCGTCGACGGCTTCTGGTCGGTCAGCGTCTACGACGCGAATGGCTACTATCAACCCAACCCGCTGAACGCCTACACGCTCAACAACACTACGGCGCAGAAAGAGGGCGACGGTTCGGTGAACATTCAGTTCGGCGGATGCGATGGCAAGATCGCCAATTGCCTGCCGATCACCAAAGGCTGGAACTACATGGTGCGGCTTTACAAGCCAGGGAAGGAAATCCTGAACGGCAAGTGGTCGTTTCCGGTTGCAAAGCCCCAGGGATGACCATGCCCGTGGCCGGCGCCCGGAATGACGTCACGCCACGATAATCGTGGGCGGTCCGAAAGGACCGCCCACCGCAACCGGCTGGCAGAGCCTTACTGCCCGCCGCGCTTCCGCATCGCCTCGGCGATCTGCGCCTTTACGGCACTCAGGCCAAAACTTGCACCCGCCTGCATCGGAGGATACTCGATGGCGGTCTTTGCCAGCACTTCGACTTTCTGCTGGACCAGCACGAAGCGCCAGAACTCGAACTTGTACCATTCGAAGTATTCGAGCGAGCCTGTATTACCCTTCATAAAGGCGGTGCGTTCAAACGGGTCGAGACGGAGATTGACAACTGTCGGAGCACCCAGGGTGATGGTGTCACCCAGCCAGCCGTCCGGCTGTTCCTTGAAGGTATATTTGTAGTCGTCGATACGCGCCGCTCCGAGTGTACTTTCGGCGAAATACCAGAGTTCGTGCCGGTTGGACGGTCCACTGCCGGAGATCAGGCTGGTCTGGTCGTAGCCATCCAGGTGGACTTTGTAATGCGTGCCGTTCAGTTCCTTGCCGGCTCTGAGTTCAACCGCAATGTTCGGATTTCCGGCCGCAGCAACGAGGGTCGGGAACCAGTCCATGCCAGAGATAAGGCCATTGGAGACTGCTCCCGCCGGTACGTGCCCGGGCCACCAGACGATTGCCGGAGCCCTGAACCCACCTTCGTAGGTCGTGCCCTTGCCTCCGTAGAACGGAGTTTGCCCGCCATCCGGCCAGGTGAAGTTCTCGGTGCCATTGTCGGTGGTGAACATGACGATGGTGTTGTCGGCTACGCCCATATCCTTGAGCTTCTGCATGGTGGCCCCGACGATGTCGTCGAGTTGCGCCATGCCGGCCTCATGGATGGTCCAGCCGTTTTCGGAGTTGCGCATCTTTTCGTATTTTTCCGACAGATGCGTAACGATGTGCATTCGGGTGGGATTGAGCCACATGAAGAATGGCTTGCCCTCGGCCTTTGCCTTGTCGATAAACTTGAACGACGCAGCCTGGATTTCGTCGTCGACCGTCTCCATGCGCTTCGGATACAGCGTGCCTGCATCTTCGATCCGCTGTTTGCCAACCTTGCCCCAGCGTGGCATGACGGTCGGATCGTCGACTTCGGTTGCCCATGAATGGACCATGTTGCGCGGACCGACCACGTTGAGCAATTCTTGCGGATAGCCGGGATGCGCCGGGTCTTCCATCGCGTCCAGGTGGTAGAGGTAGCCGAAGAATTCATCGAAACCATGGTTGGTCGGCAGGAATTGATTGAGGTCCCCGAGATGGTTCTTGCCGAACTGGCCCGTGGCGTAGCCCATGTCCTTGAGCACTGTGGCTATCGTCGGGGCCTCGGCGGGTATCCCGATCGGCGAGCCCGCCTGACCAACCGTGGTCATGCCGGTTCGTACCGGCAATTCCCCCGTGATGAAATTCGCCCTGCCTGCGGTGCAACTTGCTTCCGCGTAGTAGTCGGTGAAAATCATACCTTCCGCCGCCATCTTGTCGAGATTTGGCGTGCGGCCAGCCATCATCCCCCGGTTATAGGCCCCGATGTTCCATATGCCGATGTCATCGCCCATGATGACGACGATGTTGGGTTTTTCCGGGGATTGGGCACTCACTGCATCGGGCAACGTCACCGATGCGAAGGCGGATGCCAACAAACCGAAACATAATTTACCTATGGAATTCATGGCTAGAATTCTCCCTAAGGTTGTGAGCATTGAGGTGGATGCGATACCCGCGCGAGCCATCGAAACGCGAAATCGTGTTGCATTCTTGAACTTCGATGATGGGCGTGCGGTTATGCGAATGCCTGCACTGCGGATTTTCTGCTTCAGTTCAATGAGAAGAGATGGCGTGCGAAGAATAAGGTATCGCGCCGAGTTCAAGAGAAATGTGCGAACAAACCCGGCATGTCCTGGGCGCTACAGCAAGAAAAACCATTCTGGAGTGTTTCCAGACGGCGATGGTGAGCGCATGGCCGGGCGGAGTCAACTTTGTAACGGTAACATAGGGTAAATGCGGTGGACTTGCGGACGGCCTGACCACGTATGCTTTCACATGCTGCCGGATGGCATGTCTCTACTCTTGGCTGTCTGGTTTCGGCAGAACATCTTGAACGCCCGCCACTCTGAACCTCGCGGCGGTACGCGCGTTCTCCAACGCGATGCCACCCTTCCATGCCGGACAGATTGACTTCGTGTGGTGCGCTGTCTACTTTAGAACCATGTTGATGACAGGATCATATTCGCTCAGGGAGCCTCTGCGTCTCAAAGCAGGAACCTGACCCGGCCGCGCGTTGGCGCGACCGGGGTGATCCATCTTTCCCATGAGTCAGGGCTCTCTCGGCAGCGGTTCGCTGGGAGCATTGGTCAGGTCATCGATATGCATGAAGTTTTTGCTGTAAATAATTGGAATTCCGGTCAATTTTGCCTGGAGAGCCTCGCGCTGGCGCTGGACGGCGACGAAAGCAAGATGCCGCATTTCATCGATGCGCTGCGCTCTGCCAATCTCCCGGTCGGGTCTGTTGACTGCGGCAAGGTGATGCTTCGGCTGGAGGAAAGGATTGCCTTGGCGATCCTCCATACCTTCTCCAGCCGGGCAAATATCGATCCCTCGACAATGGCGGCAGCCTTGGGATTTTGGCCGCATGTTTGCGCGTCGATCTCGAGGTTCGTGGAGTTCCGCCCGACGCCGGATGCCGATGAGGTGGATCCGTTCCTGTTTTTCAGTCCGATTGCCATCGAGTCGATCCCGGTGCCCGTCGTCGATGAATATATCGACATCGTCCAGAACCGGTTTGTCATCTGGAGGAGACCGAGTTCCGATCCGACGTACCTGGCGCGTGCGCTGGGTGGTGGTGCTCCAGAGCCTTGCCATGATGGCGCAGAACCGAACTATCTCGATGCGCTGCAGAAACTGAAGGCAGCGCCGGTCTATGATTCCATCTCCCTCGGATATCTGGATGCAGGAGATTTCCGCCCGAACATCCACGCGCACCTGCCGGACAAGCGGGACGTTCTTCCCAGTTCGATCCACTGCCTCGCCAGATCAGCGACGTCGCTGGAGGATACCTATTCCTTCAAGGTGTCTGTGAACGTTTCGCTGGTGGCGCGTGAGATGAAGCGCCGCGCCCTGGGATTGCAGGTGCTCTCGTGATGGGACCTTGCTTCGGGAGAGATATGGCTCGTCGCCCACCAATGGTGAAGGGGCTCAGGCCATTGCTGCGTTATCTTCGCTCGGGACGCCTGGTCGCAGGATTGCTGCCCCTGGTCGAGGCCTAGTCCCGACCAGGGGAACCTCCCCGAAAAACATTCCGATAACAATTGGTCTGGAGGACAACCCATGTCCAGAGAAGCCTTCTGTCGACTGACAGCAGGGGATGTCAGCGTGCTGTTGAGCATGCTGGAGCATTACAGCGAAGAGCCAAGTGCGCTTACGGTACTCCTGCGGCGAAAACTCGCCCAAGCCGGCATCTTCTTTCGTGAAGACATACAAGCCGATGTCGTGACCCTGGATAGCCGTGTGCTTTACAGCCTCGACGGTCAGTCCCGCGGGCCGCGGCTTCTGGTCCGGAGCGCACCAATGGACCTGCCGCCATTCGCGCTCTCGGTGCATTCCATCGAAGGCCTCGCCCTGCTCGGGCTGGCCGAGGGTGAGGCGATCGAGGTCGATCCGGGTGATGGCGCCGTGCAGGTTCTGACGGTCGAAAAGGTGCTGTTCCAGCCCGAGGCAGCCGAACGAACCGCAGGCGCGAAATCAGAAGCCGACATGCCGGATGATGCTCCGAATGTCGTGAGTTTCCGTCGACAGCGGCCCCTGGTGTTTCACGTCGACCCTGACAACGATCCGGGACCGACCGCTGCTTGAACGATTAAATGGGGGGTCAAACCGTCTGTTCCGAGGCGACACGTCGGTCGCGCTCGGCCGCTGCATGGAGATTGCCGTGAATATACTCAACTCAGTCGATGTGGGTTTCATGGTTTCGAACGAAACCGCCTCTCGCGTCGGCGTTCTCCCATGGAGACTGTCGAAGACAAAGGAAGTCAGGGTGATGCTTGTGACACGTCCTGCCGACGAGGGCTGGACAATCCCCGTTGGAGATCAAATCGAAGGGACGACGAGCCAGCAAACTGCATCTCGAATGGCCTACCGGGCAGCCGGCGTGACCGGCGATGTCGGTCGTGATGCCATTGGAGACTATGAATATTGGGAGCCGGCCGACAATGCCGTAAACCGGCTCTGCGTCATCAGCCTGTTCGGTCTGCACGTGCGGGGAACGCTCGCGCCATGGCCGGAGCACAAGAAATGGCGGCGGCGCTGGTTCAGTATTGAGGAGGCCGCGTCAAAGACGAAAATCCGGGCACTGGCCGATTTTCTCAGCGGTCGATTCTCTCTACCCGGGCTGTCGCAATGACGCCTTTCCAGTCCGCCACGTGCCTATCCCTATCTCATCCGTGCAAATGCCCGGATTTTCCCGAGATTTGCCCAGCCCTTACTCCTGCTCGAAGCTTTCGCAGCTTGCGTCGGCGAGGAAATCCTGGGCGGCCTTGTCGTAACTTTGGGACGGGGCGAGCGTTCTGAGCACGACATAGCCTTCGGGGCGGGGCATCTCGATCAGCACGCTCTGCGAAATCACGTCCGGGTTGGACTTGCGGATCGCGGCAAGCTGGGCCGGCGAGGCGATGATGGCGTCGAGTTCGCCGCCCGTCGCTGAGCGGTCGTTCATCGAGAACACTTCGTTGGAGGAGGAATCGTAGACCGAGAACGACCAGAAGGGCACGTTGCCTTCGGCAAGCAGGTGCACCGGCTGCTGCTCGACGGAGATCAGGCAGGCGGCGGTCCGCAGGTAGGGATCGCCATTGGAAAAGCCCATTTCGTCGCGCTTGTCGCTGAATATCAGGAACTGGTCTTCGTTTTCATAGGAGCTCAGCCGGGTATAGGCGTCCAGTCCGGTAAAGGCGGGCAGGGCGAGGATGATGATCAGGTGCAGCACGGCGGCACCCAACAGACCCGTGGCGATGGCAAAAAGCGCCGGCCGCATCATCATGGGCAGCCTACCTTTCTGATCGACGGCATGGCAATGTCGAGCACGCCGGAGGAGCCGGCCGTCGGCGTGTCCAGCAGCGCCAGGACCAGGCGGAATGGCCGGCCGCGGCGGACCGCAAGCCAGTTGCCGGGCTGGGCGTTTGCCGAGATTTGGATGCGGAAACTGCCATCGGCCTGTCGCAACACGTTCCAGGCATTGAAAGCCGAAGGCAGATCATCGCCCGGATCGAGCGGTTCGTTTTCCGAATTGGCGGCAAACAGCGTCCAGAAGCGGGCCGGCGGCGTCTGGCCGCTCATCTCGTATGTGCAGGAAGCCGATAGCCTGCGGCCGTCGTCGTCGACATCGGCCTGGAACATCAGTCCTTCCGCCGAACCGAACAGCAACCGCCCGGCGCGCGCGCGGTGCGATTGTGCATAAGGGTCGGCGGCGGCCGTCTGTGCCTGCGGGAAAGCTGCCCATGGTCCAATACGGATCGAGCCGAAGCCGGATGAGGCGTTCAGCATCATCACGGCCGAGCCTATGCCCAGCCCGAAGGCGGTCAGCAGGGCAAGTGCGACGAGGAGGGGCAGGCGAAACATCAGGGGCGCATCGGGCTTTCTGGCTGGTCGTGACTGCCAGCGATATCATTGATTCCGGGCGGGGGGAATGTTGGCGGTTGCGCTTTGCGCGGTTTCTCGCTGCGAAAATGCCGAGTGGGACGCCGCAGGATGCTGCTTTGGCGAGCTTGTGCCGTGCCAAGCCGGGAGTGAAGACATATGGGCGAAACAAAAGCCGCAGAGAGTGGCTGGCATCGATGCCCCGCTGCCATATGACCGGACAAGGTCTTCTGTCAGGCGGCGGGTCGAAAGAGGTGATTTCCGCACAGCGCTCTTACTACCGACCGGCGTTCCGTAACGCCTGGATTTATGGTAAAGACGAGTTTGAAATAAAGGCGCTTTCAATAATGGGCCTTTTCTGTAGCGGGGGGCGCCTTCCATTGCATCGAGTGCGCCGGTGATCAGCCGGCGACAGTTCAATCGGAGCCCGACATGTCTTTTATCGTGTATGACGACTGGAGCGGCAATCCCGCCAGCTACAATGGCTTCCGAATGGATGTGATGACGGCTGTCTGGGGCACCAGCAAGCAACCGTATGTCGATGCCAACAATCTTCCGTTCATCGGCATCGGCTTCAACATGAAGACATCCTTTGCTGATTTCGAAATCATTGCACGCGGTGTGCTGGGCGCCGACTACACCACCAATCTTGTCAAGGTGCTCTGGAACGTTGCCATCGATGGCGCCCATCCCAACGATACGACGGCCAAGCTTCAGCAGCGCCTGAACGATGTGATGGACGACAACGATATCTACCGGAACTTCGAGTTTCTCGATGTTCGGGCAATGCGCGGCGTCCTCGATGCCCTCGCAGTGGTGCCCGAAAGCACATTGAACTGGATGGGTACGGGAATTCCCGTTTCGGAAGAACGTGCCGCGGTGTTCTCGGTGGCCTTCGAAGGGGCGGATGTTCAGGACATCCTCCAGCAGATGCTGGTCTACGGCGATCGCTTCCAGGCCTGGTTCGAAATGCGCTACGACACACCCAACCTTTCGGACCTCAATGCGGTGGCCCGGCGCGAGACGGCCATGCGGCGCTATGTGCAGTCGGACACGTTCGAGCTTTACAACGATCCGAACAATGTCGACTACGCCGAGGCTGAAAATGTGGCGCGCGGTTTCCAGAGCCAGCGCAACGCAATTCTGGCATATGAGCAGAAATACGACCCGACAGCCGCAGTAGCCAAGGCGGCGGCCCTCGGCGGCGCCCAGCTGACCGGCGACATTTACAATCAGCTGCAGCCGGCCATCGAGGCGATCGTCAAGGAATTCAAGCTTGCTGGTACCCACCTAGAGGAAGTGCTCTTCGTACGCCGTTCGGATGGCGCCATCAGCGGCGACGGCACCGTCTTTGACAGCAGCAGGAACGATGACGACCTGCTGATCGGGGACGACAGGGACAATGCGATCCGGGGCCAGCAGGGCGCCGACCTGGTATCGGGCCTGGCGGGCAATGATATGCTCAATGGTGGCGACGGCAACGATCGGATCGATGGCGACCACGGCAACGATCTGCTGAACGGCGCCAGCGGCAACGATATCCTCAACGGCGGCAACGGCAACGACACGCTAGCTGGCGGATTGGGCAACGACCGGCTGATCGGCGGGGCCGGAAACGACCGGCTGGAAGGCGGTACCGGCAACGATACCTATTTCCTGACGCCCCTTTCCAAGAGCATCCCGCCGGCCCCGACACCCAATCCCTCGCTCGTTGGCGGCAACAATGACGACGTTATCGTCGAGGCCGCCAATGCCGGCACCGACAGGGTGATCATCGACATGGCCGGCTCCTTCGACATCCGCAATGTCGAGCGGATGCAATTGACAGGCAACGTCAACGGTCAGGTTTCGCTGGTTCTCAACCAGTTCGAGCGCATCACATTGTCCAGCAAGGCCGACGACCTGACGCTGACCATCAACAAGCTGCAGAAGGATGCCATAGACATCGTCACCGGCGCCGGCGCCGACACGGTGCAGATCCGGCTCGCCCCGGGCATAGATCCTTCGCAGGTGCTGGACCACAAAGGGCTGACCGCACGCTTCGACTTTACCGATCTTACCGCCGCCGACACGATCGATCTGACAGCGCTGAATATCAAGAAGATCGTTGCCAGCGATCTGGACGTCACCCTCGACAGTGGATTCTACCTGATGGCGCCGGATGCCCAGATCCACCTGATGAGGAACGGATCGGAAATCAAGACCTACACCAATGATACCGACAGCTGGTTCGTTGTCCGGCTCGGCGATAATACGCCCTATGGTCCCGAGTTCATCGGCGATATCCACAAGGGCAATTTCGATATCTGAGCGCGAGGACTGTCCCACATGACAGGGCCGGCAACACCCTGGTCGTCAGCCGCCAGCCGGTTTCGTTGCCAGCCAGATCATGTGGCGGGCGCCGGTCTTGCCATTGGCGCGGATCGGCTTTTCCTCGACACTGAAGCCGGCGCGCTTGAGGCGCGTGGTGAATTTCGGATCCGGCCCGGACGACCACACCGACAAGACGCCACCAGGCGCCAATGCCGTAAGCGTAACTGCGAGCCCATTGAGGTCATAGAGCCTGTCATTGGAGGGGCGGCTCAATCCGTCGGGGCCGTTGTCGACATCGAGCAGGATGGCATGGTAGCGCCCTTTCGCCGCTGCAATCACCGCGCCGACATCGTCCTCGATGATCGAGACGCGTGGATCGGTAAGCGATGTCCCGTGGATCTCGGCCATTGGCCCGCGTGCCCAGGCCACAACCGACGGCACCAGTTCGGCAACATCGACGCCAGCCGTTTCCGGAAGCTTCGACAGGGCCGCGCGCAGGGTAAACCCCATGCCGAGCCCGCCAATCAGCATGCGCGGCGCCTTGTGTGCCGCGATCTTCTCGCAGGCGAACGTGGCAAGCGCTTCCTCGGATCCGCTCAGGCGACTGTTCATCAACTCGTTGGCACCAAGCATGATCGAGAACTCGTGGCCTCGCTTTTTCAGCCGCAAGGTCTCTTCCCCACCGGGGATTTTGGCCGTATCCAGAAGTGTCCAGGCGAGCATGACGAGAGCTTTCACATTATCGACGAAGGCTCTGCTCTACAGCTTCCCTTTGGCTGCCGCCAGCGTTTTACGCAGCCCGGCCCCAGCCGAACGCTCTGCGGCGACTGCTGCCTGAGGAGATCACCCGCACAGGCATCATCCGCATGATTTCGGCGGCAAGTTCCCGCGCATTGTTCTGCGCCTTGTCGAGGTTTGAAATCTTCTGCGGGTCGAGTTCGTAGAGCGTCACGCCCTTGTCGAACATTTCGCGATAGGCGGCGCGCTCGATCACCGGCGTTGCCAGCACGTTGACGCCGCGGCTCGCGAGCAGACCCTTGACGGCAAGGAGCGAATGGGTGGTCACCAGGGGATTGACGCGCGACAGCAGCACGGAATGCGGAATCTCGTAGCCGGTTTCCGTGCGGATCTGGTCGATCAGGTCGAGGATCTTCACTGCCCCCTTGGCATCCATCCCCGAGCCCTGGACGGGAATCAGCACCTGATTGGAGAGGGCGAGCGCGGTGGCTGTGAGCTGATTGCGGTCGCCGGCAAGGTCGATGATGAAGAAATCCGTTGCCCTGTCCATCTCGCGGATGTGACATTCCAGCGAGGCAGGCGTGACATGGTTGACGAGGGTTATCGCCCCTGTCGGGCGCGCCGTTTCATACCATTGGCTGAACCAGTGTTGCGGATCGCTGTCAAAAACAGTGACCTTGTATCCGCAATGGGCGAGTTCCACTGCAAGCAGTGCTGCGGCTGTGGTCTTGCCAGCTCCACCCTTGGTGTTGGCGATGGTGATAACTGGCATGAATTACATTCCTCGAGCAGTGATTTGCCATCGGATGATGGTGACTAAATCCTTGCAGGACATGGTTAATGAAGGGTTATCGCGGCTGGCCGGGAATTAGCGAATGAAATCTCAGTGTATCGCAGATTGTGCTAAAACGACAACTGAGCATAAGGTCTCATTGACTTCGCACAGCCGGTTGGCGATAGGGATAATTTTAAATTAACAATCGCGAATATAAGGAATCATGCCCAGCTCGCCGTCTGTAATCGATCGTATCTATGAAGCCGCTATCATTCCCGAGTTATGGGAGGGTACGTGTGGCGTGCTGGCCGGAGAGGTAAAGGCATTCTCCGCCGCAATCTTCACGGTTTCGCCCGACCAGTCTTACCGATGGATATCGACCGCAAACGCGCGCGCGCTTTTCGAGGAATTTTCTGCCAGCGAACTCCGGTTTCAGAACGTTCGGCCGATGCGCACCCTGGCAATGGCGCCGGGCATATTCACACGCGACACAGATATCATGACGGCCGAGGAACTGGAGAACGATCCCGTATTTCGCGCCTTCATCTATCCAAACGGGCTGAAATGGACCGCCGGATGCGCGATCCAGGAACCCTCCGGTCATGCGCTGATATTCGATATCACCAAGACAGACACATCGGATCCGTTCTCGGACAGAGATATGGCTCGTCTCAATCGTCTGAAACCTGATCTCGCGCGCGCTGCCTTGATGTCTTCTCGCCTTTCGTTTCAGCATGCTCAGACGGTCACGTCGGCGCTGTCGCTTGTCGGCCTGCCGGCGGTTGTGATCGGCGACAGCGGGCAAGCTGTGGCGATGAACGCGGAAATGGAGGCAATGGCACCGCAGATTTCCACCGGTGCCGCCGACAAACTGCTGATTGCGAGACCTGCGGCATTGGCGATGATGGAGGAAGCGCTGGCTCGTCTGAAATCGGGCAACGCGCCGTCGGTTCAGTCCATTCCAATCGCCGCCGAAGAGGGGAGACCAGCGACGATCCTGCACGTCCTGCCGGTCCGCCGCATGGCGCGTGACGTCTTTTCGCGCAGCCTGGCTGTAATAATCGCCACCACGGTCGGGGAGGTCGGTCCGCCCGATATGCGGGTTCTTAGCGGCCTGTTCGATCTGACCCCCGGCGAAGCGCGACTGGCGCGTGAGATCGCTTCTGGTGCGACGCTGGAGACGGCTGCCATCACGTTGAAACTTTCGATCCACACCGTGCGTTCCTATCTCAAGCAGGTCATGGCCAAGACCGGCACGCGCCGTCAGGCGGAACTGACGGCCCTGCTGTCCGGCCTGGGGCCGCGCGGTCCGATGTCGATGTGAGGCGGCGTTCTATCCCGCCTCTGCGACTTTGTCCGGGCGCTTGAGCGGTGTCGCAGTCCGCAGTTTCTCGCTGATAGTGCGGATCAGCCGTGTGGATGCAGCCGTCAGCGTGCGCGGCCGTATGAACTTCGGCAGGTCGGTTTCAGCGGCGCTCTCAGCCTTTTTCTTGGCTTCTGCCTCCGCCACTTTCGGATCGATGTCCTTCGGCAGCGGGTTTTCGATGCCGGGAATGGGTCTCAGTTCGATTCCCTGGTGGGCGTAGTCCATCAACAGCTTGAACGTCATGGCCGGCAGCGAGCCGCCGGTCATCTTCTCGGTCGATGTGTAGTCGTCATTGCCGAACCAGACCGCCGTCGTGTAGTTGCCGGTGAAGCCCACAAACCAGGCATCGCGATAGCCTTGCGTGGTTCCGGTCTTGCCGGCAGTCACGATGCCGCCGTCGAGTGCGGCCCGCCTGGCCGTGCCGATATAGGGAATCTGGCTGAGCATCTGGTTCATGTAGTCGGCTGCCTGCTTCGTCAGCACGCGCTTCGCCGGCGCTGCGTCCTTGGCGAAGTCGTAGAGCACCCTGCCATCGTAGTTCATGATCTGGGTGATGCCGTGGCGTCGCGCCGTCATGCCCTCGGCGGGAAACACCGCATAGCCGGTCGCCTGGTCCATGACGGTCATTTCGGATGTGCCGAGCGGGATGGTCTTGTCAGTGCGGATGGGGGTTTCGACGCCCATGTCCTTGGCGACTTTCGAGATCGCCTCGGTGCCGATCAGGTCCTTGGCGAGCTTGACCGGGATGGAGTTGATCGATCTGGCGATCGCCGTCAGGATCGTGATCCGCCCCGAATAGGAGCGAGCGTAGTTCTGTGGTGACCAGCCGCGCCAGGTGACCGGGCTGTCGACGACGATGGAGTTGGGCGTCAAGCCTTTCTCCATCGCCAGTGCATAGGTGTAGACCTTGAAGGACGAGCCCGGCTGGCGCAGCGCCTTGGTGGCGCGATTGAACTGGGTTTCACCATAGTCGCGCCCGCCGACCATGGCGCGCACGGCGCCGCCGTTTTCGATCATGACCAGCGCACCCTGTTTCACATGGTAGGATTCGCCATACTGCCTGAGGCCGGTTTCGACGGCCTGTTCGGCAACGTGCTGCAGTCCCATGTCGATCGTGGTGCGCACGACCAGCGAGTGATCCGCATAGGTCTTGGCGATCTTCAGCGTCTCGTCATAGGCCCAGTCGAGGAAGAAATCAGGCGCTTCGCGTGCGTTGCGGTCGACAACGGTGGCCGGGTGACGGCGCGCATCGATCACTTCGCCCTCGGTCATCAGCCCGCCTTGCACCAGATTGGTCAGCACCTCATTGGCGCGGGCGCGTGCCGCGGGAAGGTTGACGTGCGGTGCATATTTCGCCGGCGCCTTGAACAGACCGGCCAGCATGGCGGATTCGGCCAGCGTCAGGTCGGTGATTTCCTTGCCGAAATAGAAGCGTGCCGCCGCCGCCGCTCCGAACGTGCCGCCGCCCATATAGGCGCGGTCGAGATAGAGCGACAGGATCTCCTTCTTGGAGAAGTTGGCTTCCATCCACAACGCCAGGAATGCTTCCTTGATCTTGCGGTCGAAGGACCGCTCGTTGGAAAGAAACAGGTTCTTGGCGAGCTGCTGGGTCAATGTCGAGCCGCCCTGGACCACGCCGCCGGCGCGCGCATTCTCGGTCATGGCGCGCGTCAGGCCGAGAAAGTCGATGCCGAAATGGTCGAAGAAGCGCCGGTCCTCGGTCGCCAGCACGGCCTTGACGAGATGGTCGGGAAGCTCGTCGATCGGCACCGAATCCTCATGGATGATGCCACGATGGCCGACGACATTGCCGTAGCGATCGAGGAAGGTGACGGCGAATTCCTGCTTCTTGCGCCAGTCGCTCTTGGCGATCTCGAAGGCGGGCTTGGCGAGAGCCAGCATGACGACCATGCCCACCGATCCCCATGTCAGCGCTTCGCCCGTCAGTTCGACCGGAATGCGTTTCCAGCCCTTGACCCGGAACTTGCGGAAGAAGATGGTGATGTCTTCCCAGATATCGACGAAGCGGAAGCCGGCATTCCACAGGGTGGAATCGAGCCAGGCGTCCATCCTGAGGAAGAAATGCTTCTTCAGGCGCGGCTTCTTGTCTTTCTGCGGTTCATCACTCATATGGGCACTTCACTCGCGATTTTGGGAATTCGAAGTTCCTAAAACAGGCTCAGACTTCTATAACATTCGAATGAACAACAAAAAAATGGAAAATACGCAGCCTTTCTGGAAAACCAAGACGTTGCGGGAAATGAACGACGCGGAATGGGAAAGCCTCTGCGACGGCTGCGGACGCTGTTGCCTCAACAAGGTGGAGTACGAGGATACCGGCGAGATCGTCTTCACCAATATCCGCTGTCACATGCTCGACCCCGAAAGCTGTCGCTGCTCAGACTATGAAAATCGCCAGACCCATGTGCCGGATTGCATCCGCCTGACCATCGATGAGGTGGAAAACTTGACCTGGCTGCCGCCGACTTGCGGCTATCGGCTGGTGCGCGACGGTCACGATCTTTACTGGTGGCACCCATTGCTGTCCGGCGACCCCGCAACGGTGCATGCCGCCGGCATCTCCGTGCGCGGCCGCACCGTCAATGAAAAGGACGTCGATTTCGAGGATTACGAGGACTACGAGGTCGACTGGCCGACCAAGGGCTGAGGTGGCTCTTTTCTTCGCGTCCATGTCAGTGTCCGGCAAAAAGACAGGCGATCCGGCTGGAGTTCTCCGCAGCTTTGTGTTGAAACTTTTGCAGGTCGGGTAGGTCTGCCCGTTTCCCGCTGCAAGGGGCAATCGAATTCATGCCGGGTCTTCAACTCGCACCGCAACTGCTACCCTTTCTTCTGGCCAGCCTGCTGATCGAGTTGACGCCGGGTCCCAACATGACCTGGCTGGCAATCCTGACGCTGTCGGAAGGCAAGGCGCGCGGGCTCAGGGCCGTCGCCGGCATCTCGCTTGGTCTGGCGCTTCTCGGCATTGCCGGTGCGTTGGGCGTTTCGGAGATCATCAATGCATCACAGCTGATCTACCAGACCCTGCGCTGGGCAGGGATCGCCTTCTTGCTCTATCTCGCATGGGACGGTTGGCGGGGCGAGCGGGACACGTCGAGCGAGGGGACGCAAGATAGCCGGGCTTTCATTCGCGGTCTGATCACCAATCTCCTCAATCCCAAGGCAGCGGTGTTCTATATCGCCGTATTGCCAGCTTTCATCGTCGAAACCAGCCCGCTCGCGCCCCAGACGTGGGTCCTCACCACCGGATACGTGTTGGTGGCAACGCTGGTGCATGCAGCCATCGTGCTGCTGGCCGGCCAGGTGCAGCCATTGTTGGCCGAGCCTCGGCTGGCAATGATCACGCGCCGCGTGCTCTCGCTTGGTCTTGTTGTCGTGGCACTCTGGTTTGCCTGGTCGACGCGGCATTGACGGCTGCGTCAGCGGCCGGCAGCGCTTTACCTGGGCTGAACGTTCTTCCAGGCCATGGTCAGCGCGCTTTCGGCAACATCGTGTGGGCAATCCTTGAGATGAAGATGTGTCCAGCCCCGAGTTCCCCACTTGTTGGGAATGGCGGCAAACAGGGCCCCATAGACTTCGCCCATCAGTGCCTGCTGATCGGGCAGGAAATTCAGAGCGGCCCGGTTCGGCGCGGGGAGGGTGGCGAAGATTCTGGGCGCGCGAAAATCGCGCGTGCCGAAATGAGCGCTTTCGACCGCACCGGGGAGAGAAAGTGCCAGGGCCGCGAATTCGTCGTGGGTCATGCGGGCCGCCTCCATGGAGGCGACGATTCGAGCATGACGATGGACTGACGGCAACAGAAAACGTCGCGGCGAACTGGCCGGCATCTGACGGTTTGTAGGCTACTTCTTGCGGAAGATCACCTTTGAGCCATCTGCCTCGTAGACATGCAGGCTTTCGTCATCCATCCAGTCGATGCGTTTGGCGCCATCGTCCTTGACCGGCTTGCCGTCGCTGTCGAGGCAATTGGTCAGGATGATCTCGTCCTTGTCGTTTGGTTCCCAGCCGCATTTCTGGATCATGAAGCCTTCTGTCAGGTCGATCCGCACCGATTCCTCGGTAAAATCGATCGTTGCCTCGCGCAACATGTCCGCGCCCATTTCGGCGTCCTTCTTGCTCTTGCCGGCTTCGACCAGGCTCGCGATGCTCTCGTCCCTGGAAAATACCCAGCGGCCTGCAGGAAAATCCTCCGCCTGGCCGGCGCCGGGAAGCAGAAGGAGAGTCAGGGTGACGGCAGGCAAAAGTTTCATTGTGTAAATCCATTGGTATGATCGGATGGGCGTGGCCCGATAACCGGCTGATACCAAGAACGCGTAAATTTCTGGTAGCTGTGGGCCTGCACCTGCGCAGGCTGCGCGCCTGGAATCAGGAAAATCTAGATATAGGAAAATAATCCTTGACGGCGTCACGGTGCTTTGTTATGTTTATGTCATGATCCGATAAATTCGGCTGACAAAGCCGGCTGGCGGGGCGGAAATCTCGTCTGGACGTCTATTTGATAGGTTTTAATCAGGAATATATTCCATGTTCAACCCGATCGACTTCGATCCGGCTATGGTCTCGCCATGGCCGGTCATGCCCGTGCATCCACAATTGGACGTTCGAGTGGCCGATGCGCGCGCGGGCGCAGCCGCAAACCGGATCCTGATCGAAACCAAAGCCGCCGCGGAGCCGACGCAGGCAGAGGCGCTGCAGGACCTTCTCAACCAGATGACGGTGGAGATGCGGTTGCAATTCGAGGCCTTCCGCAAGATCCGCATTGATGCTGAAAAACTGCTTGAGGGGCCAGCCGACGATAGCACCGTCAAGATTGCCAAGGCGGATATCAAGTCGGCCAACGATGCCCTCTCGCTCATCGTCCGGACGCTCGAGAAGATCGACAGCCTGCAACGGAGCCTCGCCGATGACCGCGAACGTGCCACTGAGCAGAATTTTGATCAGGCTGCATACGACGAGCTGCTTGCCGGCATCGAGCGAAAGATCGAGGCCAGAGCCCGCGAGCTTGCCTCGGCAATGGCCGGGCAACGCGGTGGCGACGCAGCGGCGGGCAGGGGGCCGCCCGGATCTTGCTCAGGCACCGCAGAGCGCTCGCACACGTCGCCTGGCTGAGGCGCGGCAATCGGCAAAAGCCATGGGGCAAGCAGACGATCTTGCCAATGCATATGTGGATGATCTGATGTCGCATTTGAATGGGCTCAGTCGCCTGCGTGGGGCGACGGAACATCTCGGGGTCTCCCGGGAGCCGTCTCCTTCGATTGCTCCCGGGCATCTCTCCCAAAAAGCCCAAGAGCAACTGAAGACCGTCGCCGTCTGTCAGCTCGACTGTCGCCACCTTGCGCTGGCCCACTATGGCTGGAAGCTGAATGCGCGGCATGAACAAAAACCGCCGGCTGGAGATTGGCGCACCTGGCTGATGCTCGGTGGTCGGGGCTCGGGAAAGACCCGCGCCGGGGCCGAATGGGTGCATGGCATCGCTTCGACCGCATCGGTGCCTGTTCGCTTCGCGCTGGTGGCCGAAACGCTCGCCGATGCCCGCGAGGTGATGATAGACGGCATATCCGGCATCTGGCGCATTGCCAGCCGTTTCCGGCCGCAATTCGAAATCACCCGCCGGCGGCTGGTCTGGCCGAACGGCTCGGTGGCGCAGCTTTTCTCATCGGAAGATCCCGACAGCCTGCGCGGGCCGCAATTCGATTATGCCTGGTGCGACGAGCTGGCGAAATGGAAGCATGCGCAGGAGACCTGGGACATGCTGCAATTCGGCCTCAGGCTCGGCAGCCACCCAAGGCAGATGGTGACGACGACGCCGAGACCCGTTCCACTGATCCGGGCGCTGATCGCCGATTCCGGCACCGTGGTGACCCGGATTTCGACGCGCGCCAATGCCGACAATCTTGCCGCCGGTTTCATCGAGGCGGTCGAAAAGCGCTATGGTGGCACACGCCTGGGGCGACAGGAACTCGATGGCGAGTTGATCGCCGACCGCGAAGATGGCTTGTGGAGCCGCGACATGCTGGAACGGCTGCGGGTGCGCAGTCCCGGACCTATCGGCCGTATCGTCGTGGCGGTGGATCCTCCCGCGGCGGAAAAGGCGTCAGGCTCCTGCTGCGGCATCGTCGTGGCAGGATTGGACGCAACCGGCAAGGGTGTGGTGCTGGCGGATCTCTCGGTTGACAATGCTTCGCCCGCCGAATGGGGCAATGGGGTGGTCCGCGCATTCCGGCGCTTCCAGGCCGATCGTGTCGTGGCGGAGGTCAACCAGGGCGGCGACATGGTGACGGCAATCCTGCGCTCGATCGATGCTGACCTGCCGGCGACCACGGTCAGGGCAACGCGGGGAAAATTCCTGCGCGCCGAACCGGTCGCTGCGCTCTATGAGCAGGGGCGGGTGGCACATGCCGGGACCTTCGCCGCACTGGAAGACCAAATGTGCGATTTCGGCCCCGATGGCCTTTCCGGTGGTGGCTCGCCCGACCGGCTCGATGCGCTCGTCTGGGCGTTGACCGCCTTGATGCTCGCCGGTCATGGCGAGCCTAGGGTGCGGGGCGTGTGAGCGAAGCTCTACCAGTGCCAGTGGCGGCCGCGCTCCGACGCGCGGCTTTCTGCCGACGATCCGAGGAGATAGCCGATGGCAAGGCCAATGAGGCCGGCGCTCAACAGTGCTGAGGTTGCTGCTCCCGGATTTTCGCGTGCGGCCTCGACCACGTTGTGACCCTGCTGCCTGGCACTGGCGACTGCCGTGCCGATGCGGCCGCGCGCGGTGTCAGCCGTATCGCCTGCCTGCTCGGCGGCATCCCGAGCTCGGGAGGACAGGGCTTTGGTCAGTGTCGCGACCTGGGCACGCAACTGCGCCAGCTGCTCGTCGACGGTGTCGCGGATTTCCTGGATTCTGGGGTCTGCCATTGTTCAACTCCTTATGGGAACCAAGGCTAAACGTGGCAGGCGGCGTCAGGTTCCGCCTTTGAACATCTTTTGAGGTTTTTCCCGCAACACAAGGACATCATTGATGAATCGCGCCAAGTTCTACAGCGCCGTGCGCAGCCGCTTGTTCGGCGGCAAGCTTTCGCGGTCGCAAGTCGCAGGTATCGAGGCTATCCTCGACAAGTGGGAAAAGACATACCCGGACGGTGATCTGCGTTGTCTCGCCTATATGCTGGCAACAGCTTTTCATGAAACCGGCCGGACGATGCAGCCGGTGCGCGAAACATTTGCCGACACGGATGAAGATGCGATCCGCAATCTCGACCTCGCCTGGCGCAAGGGCCGGCTGAACCAGGTGCGCGATCCTTATTGGCGCAAGGATGCGGAGGGTAAATCCTGGCTCGGGCGTGGCCTGGTGCAACTGACCCACAAGGCCAATTACGCCAGGCTTTCCGGCGCCGTGGGTATCGATCTCGTGGCCCGTCCCGAACGGGCAATGGAAATGAATGTCGCTATAAAAATCCTGTTTGCCGGCATGCAGGGCGGAATGTTCACCGGCCACCGTCTTTCCGATTTCTTCAATGGATTGCGCGGCGATTGGTCGGGCGCACGGCGGGTCGTCAACGGCACGGACCGGTCCAATCTGATCGGAGGCTACGGGCAGGCATTTCATGCCGCGCTGGTGGCCGCGACCATGAGCGCAGTTGAAGCTGCGCGGCCAGCGTGCTAGGCGCGGGCCGGAATTGTTGACCGAGGTATACAAGTGATCCGCCACATCGTGTTCTTCTCCGCCCGGGACCCCCAGGACATAGAGGCCGTACGCGCTGGACTGTCGTTGTTGACCGCCAGCCCGCATGCCCAAGTGCTGGAGATCGGCACCAATGTGAAGACCGACCAGCTCGGGACCCAGGTCGATCTCGTCGTCTATGGTGAATTCCGCGACGAGGCGGCGCTGGCCGCCTACAAGGCCGATCCGCTCTACCAGAAGTCCATCGACGTTGTGCGGCCGATCCGGGAGATCCGCATGGCTGCCGACTACGATGTCGATCAGGCCGTGCGCGTGCCGCTGACGCAGGCTTAGGCGCCTCAGCCCTTGGCCGGCGTGTTCCTTATATAGCTGATCGCATGCTGGATGGCCGCCTGCCTGCCCGCCAGATCGATGACGACGTTCCAGTGGCCAGTTGCCGGTACAGCCAGCTTTGCCGGGAAATGGGTATAGTGGCCACCAAAATAGGTGTGCTTCTGCCGCTTGCGATAAAGCGCGAAATTGGCATCGTCGAGCAGCAGGATATTGCATTGGTGCGAGCACTGCACGACGACAATATCGCCTTTCGCCAGGTTCTGATGTGAATGAATGAAATCTGCCATCCGGCTCCTCCTTCCCGATGGTTCCGATACATGCGCTGCCTTCCGGCAGGCCCGTTTTCGGGTGCAATTCGATTGTTGCTGTGCCGACAGCGTTAGCTGGTCATGGCACGCCAGATCAAGGGTAGATGACGATGAAATTTCCATTCAGGCTGCCGCGCCGTCAGGCGTCGGCGGATCGATCCCCCGTGTCCGAGGCCAAGGCCTTCGGCGGCTTCGTCGCGTTTTCTGCGGAGAGTCGCACGCCTTGGGCGGAGAAAAGCTATGCCGCCCTTTCCCGCGAGGGCTTTATGCGCAATCCGATCGCCCATCGGGCGATCCGGTTGGTGGCGGAAGCCGCAGCCTCGGTACCGTGGTTACTGGCCGTGGATGGCCGGGAGCAACCCGAGCATGAGGGTCGTGCGCTTCTGGCCAGCCCCAACGGTCGGCAGGGTGGCTCGGAATTCCTCGAGGCGCTGTACGGGCAGTTGCTGATTTCCGGTAACGCCTTCCTGCTGCCGGTCCGTGCCGGCACCCGGCTTGCCGAGATGCACCTGCTTCGCCCCGATCGTGTGCGAATCCTCGAAGGCGGCGACGGTTGGCCGGAAACGTTCGAATACCGGATCGGCGGGCGCGTGCGGCGATATCCGGCGCTTGGCGAGGGATCAGTCCTGCACCTGAAGCTTTTCCATCCGCTCGACGATCATGGCGGCTATCCGCCGCTTTCGGCTGCGGTCACCGCACTCGATCTGTTCAATTCGGCAAGTGCCTGGAATCGGGCGCTGATCGACAATTCAGCTCGCCCTTCCGGTGCGCTCGTCTACCAGCCGAAGGAGGGCGGCAACCTTTCGCCTGACCAGTACGAGCGGTTGAAGGCGGAACTGACCGAGGGCTATTCGGGACCAGCGCGCGCCGGCCGGCCGATGCTGCTCGAAGGCGGGCTCGACTGGAAAACGATGGGACTGTCGCCCCGCGAGATGGATTTCATCGAGGCCAAGAATGGCGCGGCCCGCGACATTGCGCTGGCGCTGGGTGTGCCGCCGATGCTGCTCGGGCTGCCGGGTGATAATACCTACGCCAACTACGCCGAGGCCAACAGGGCGTTCTGGCGGTTGACCATTCTGCCGCTGATCGGCCGTACGGCGACGGCGCTTTCTGCATGGCTTTCAGGGATTTACGGCGAGACTTTGACTCTGTCTCACGACCTCGATCAGGTGCCCGGCCTGTCGCTGGAGCGCGATGCGCTCTGGGCGCGGGTGGGGGCTGCGGCATTTCTCAGCGATGCCGAGAAGAGGGAGGCGGTGGGGTATGGAGTTGCTTGACGGCACCCCCTCTGCCCGGCAGGGCAGAGGGGGTATCTCAGGCGGCCTCACATCACCGTCTTCTTGAACTTGCCCATCAGATACGGCCCTGACAGCACCGGCTCGTATTTCGCCGCCTCGCCTTCGGCCAGGCACGACGGCAGCGTCTCGATAGAGGCGAACCAGTCCGGCTGGTGGAAGAAGGCCAGCGACTGGCGGCGCTTGAGGCCGCCTTCCTCCGGCGAGACGTTGACGACCCTGTGCAGGGTCGACACCCAGCGGTCGTTGGTCCAGCGGGCCATCAGGTCGCCGATATTGATGACGAAGGCGCCGTCGACCGGCGGCACTTCGCGCCAGGCGCCTTCCGGCGTCATGATTTCCAGACCCTTGGAACCGGGTTGCGGAAGCAGGATTGTCAGGCTGCCATAGTCGGTATGGGCGCCGGCGCGCAGCTGGCCTTCCGGCGGCGGAGCGTCGAGCTCGGGATAGTTAAGCGCCCTGAGAGCCGAGATCGGCGCGCCGATATAGGACTGGAAATAGTCCTCCGGCAGTTCCAGTGCCACGGCGAAAACACGCATGATACGGGCGGCGAGATCGGTGACGGAAGAATAGTAGGCCTCCCAGGCAGGACGGAAGCCCTTCGGGTCATCCGGCCAGATCGTTGCTGCGTAACAAAAGGCAAGCGCTTCCTCGTCGGTCAGGCCGGGTGGCATGGTGAGGGGACCGCCATTGAAGCTTTCCTTGAGATCGGGAGGTGAATCGACGCCCTTGGATTTTGCCAGCGCCTCGGCGCCCGGTCCGAGATAGCCATAGGGATAGCCGGGGAAAGGGGCCTTGGACTTGTCCTTGGCGTCATAGGGCAGGTCGAAGAAATCGTGCGCCTGGGTCCAGACGCCATTGATCACTTCATCCGGCATACCGTGGTTCTTGACCGCGAGAAAACCGGATGCGCGGCAGATGAGGTCCACCTCCCGCCCCATCTGCCGCTTTTTTTCTGGATCGGCTGCTTCGAAGGCGGCGAGGTCTATGACGGGAAACGAGGACATGAATAAACTCCCAAATGCGATGTGACGCGGGAATGTGCAGGCTTTGCAATGGCTTGTCCAGCCGGGCTGATTAGCTTTTCCAATGCGCGGCCCCTCGCATGCAATGACGGGGCAGGGCGCGACGGCCAAAAACATTGAAAGTTCAGGTGTTTGCGGAGGAAAAGAGAATCCGCTGGAAAACCGGCTGACTCAACCTCCCACAGCGGTGACTCAATCTTTGAAGAAACCGCGCCAAGCGATTCGAAAGACTCAGCAAATCAATTGATCCTCCCGTAAATGGAGGTGACCGGCTGGCGGTTGCCGGCGTTTGTGCTGAAGACATGACCTATCTCTATGATAAATATGAGGTATTAACAAATGGCTGACTTTTCGGGTGATGCCGGATTCTGGATGGAGCGGACGATCGGTGCCTCGGCAGGGGCGGCGATCTCGCTCGTCTACATGCTGCCACGCGGCCGCCGAGAAGCGGCCAGTCGTTTCCTGACCGGGGTGATATCGGGCATGATTTTTGGCGGCCCGACAGGCACCATGCTTGCCGAGCGCCTCGAGCTGGCAGGCTCGCTTTCCGGCTCGGAGATCATGCTCTCGGGAGCGGCGGCTGTCAGCCTCTGCTCCTGGTGGGGGCTGGGTCTGCTGCAGCGACTGGGCGAGAAGTGGGCGGGCAGGGAGAAGGAAAACCGGCGGACTTGAAATCGGCCGGCTCCAAACACGGCGGATGCCGCTTTCGCACTACCGTCCCGCACTGGCGAATGCCGGTGGATCACCGTTGCCGGACAGGATCTGTGCGACGCCGCGAATGGCGACGCGGAACGCTTCGTCGAAATTGACGCCGCGCACTTCCCAGGTGATGGGAGCCGCACCGTTGCCGATTTCCCACCGCGCCACCCAGCCAAGGTCCTTGTCGCTCCAGGTGAGATGGCCGATGACCGGCGTAGCGAAAGCCGGCGGGATGTCGGATGGCTCGAGATCGCCGGGACGGGTGCGCCTCGATGCTGACAGCGTGCTCTTTATCTCTGCTTCGGTCGGAAAGGCGACGGTGAAGGCGAGCGGCGTGGCAGCCTGCTCGAAAGCCTGCCGCATGGCGAGGTCGCGTTGCTGATCGCGGTCGACCGCGTAGGTCGTCGTGCCGCGGTTGACGTTGAGAAAAATGCTGAGAGGCGGCCGGTCCGCACGCCAGGGCCGGCTGCCCAATTGCCGAAGCAGGCCATCGATTACGGCGGGCTCATATCTGCAGGTCAGGTCATGGGGTCGGTCATAGGTACCCTGTTCATCGTGGATGGGCCGACCGGCAAGCCGGTCCCGGTAGCTGAAGGAGGCGACGAAGCTGCCCGCATGGGCTCTCGGTTCGGCCATTGCTGGCAGTGTCGGTAGCCGCTGATCGCCCGAGACGCGGACCAGCACGCGATCAAGGCAGTCCCGAAAGCCAGCCGGGCGGTTCCTTTCGTCGTTGCCGGTGACGATCGTGACCGACTGGTAAAGGTCGTCGAGATCGGTCGCTCCCGCCGGAGCGGCGAGAGCGCAGATGGCAACCGCAAAACCGGTGATGCAACGAAGGTAACGCATCCTGTCCCCATATGCCCGCCCACCCGGGGTAGCTTGTTTCAAGAAATACCACCTCCGGGCGATCGATGCAAAGACACGTTACCTTGTCTTGACCGGGATCCAGATCTCGAACCCGCCCGCACCTGTCTCGGAGTTGAATTTCGGTGGGTAGTATTCGATCAGCGGCGCTTGCTCGTGCGGCTCGTAGCCGGACTTCGGCAACCAGCTGTTCCAGATTGTGCCGATCGTCGCGCGGATCAGCGTGATGTGGCCTGGCTGGCGGAATTTCGCATAGGTGGCCGCCGGCAGCGTGCGGCCGGTCAGCTCTGGCGGAACGTCGGAAAAGTCGGAGACTTCAACGCCGCACATGTATTCGCAGCCGGCTTCATCGGAGAACGACAGCGAAGCGCCATAGGCCGCGGTGCCGATGACATTGGGGATTTGGCGGTGATGAGCATTGAATTTCTCCCAGAGCGAGGGGATCGCGCCGATATTCTGCATCTGGAACTGTTGCACAAGGCCGACGAGCAGCATCGAGGTGCGCTTTTCGAAAGTGGGCTCGGCCAGGGTGATTTCCGGGGTGGCATCCATGATCATGGGCTCCGTCAGTTCGAGGTTTCCGGTTCGGCGTGCGTCGCGAACGCTCTCCGGCGTCGTGCCGAAATGTTCGCGGAACGCCCGCGTGAAGGCTTCATGCGATCCATAGCCGGCATCGAGCGCCAGGCTGAGGATGTCGGGAACGCCGAGAGCCAGGATACGGGCCGCCTCCGTCAACCGCCGGGCACGGGCATAGCGCATCAGCGACGACCCGGTGACGGCGGCGAAGGCACGGGTGAGGTATGAGGGCGTGACACGGCACTCGGCGGCGATTTCCTCCAGCGTCATCGGCCTGCGGAGGTTGCTTTCGACCTGCCAGATCGCGTTCTCGATGATGTTCATCCGTTTCTCTCGTTTCGACCTGTTCAATCTAGCGGGATGGAAAAACACCCGCTTGATCGTTCTTGCGGTCGCTAGATTTTTTTCGCCAAGCGCCCAGATTACTGATGTTGAAGGGAATTTCCATGACTGCTGACGCCATCATAGCCCGTCGCGAGCGGAAGTTCGCGCGGATCGAACTGAAGACGCTGACCGAGGCGGGCGTGTTCTCAGGTTATGCCAGCCTGTTCGGCGAGGTCGATCTGGGCAAGGACAGGGTCGAGCGCGGCGCCTTCCTTCGGTCGCTTGCGCGGCGTGGGGCAGGCGGCGTGCGCATGCTCTTCCAGCACGATCCAGCCGAGCCGATCGGCGCCTGGCGGGTGATCCGCGAGGACGGGCGCGGGCTCTATGTCGAGGGCGTGCTTTCCGAGGGCGTCTCCCGTGCTCGCGAAGTCCACCAACTGATGAAATCCCGAGCGCTCGATGGCCTGTCGATCGGCTTCCAGACCGTGCGGGCGAAATCCGAACCGAAAACCGGCATCCGCCAAATCCTCGAGGCCGACCTCTGGGAGATCTCGGTCGTCACCTTCCCGATGTTGCCGACCGCACGTATCAGCGAGGTCAAGGATGCGCCGGCGCACCGTCTGCGTGCCGCGCATGATCCGCGTCTGCTTTCATGCATCGTCGAGGCGACACGACGGATGATCTGATCCCTTAGAGCGCTTTGCGTTCTGATGGAATCAGAACAGCGCTCTAAGTCTTTGTTTTGCCGCATTTTGTTGGACGCCAAACGAAGGCGTTTGGCTGCAAAATGCTCTAGCCTGCATTGATTTTCTGCCGGTACGGTCCGGCATCCCTGGGGCCGGCTGGCCCTTTTTTGTTGTCGAAAGGAATTTTGAGACATGCATAAGGACACCATGACCTCGGCGCCGGAAATCAAGGCGGTGCCGGACACGATCGCCGATGCCTTCGACGGCTTCATGGGCGCGTTCGAAGCGTTCAAGGACGCCAATGACCGTCGCCTCAGCGAGATCGAGCGCAAGCTTACCGCCGATGTGATCACCACCGAAAAGGTCGATCGGATCAACAAGGCGATCGACGAGCAGAAGAAGGTGATCGACCAGTTCGTCATCCGCAAGGCGCGACCCGCGCTTGGGCGCGGCGAGGCGAACTCCTTCGAGGCGATGGAGCACAAGGCGGCTTTCGAGGCCTATATCCGGCGCGGCGACGAGGCAGGATTGCGCGAGGTGGAGAGCAAGGCGTTTTCGACGGGGGCGGCGGCCGATGGTGGCTATCTCGTGCCCAACGAAACCGATACCGAAATCGGCCGCCGCCTGTCGGTGGTCTCGCCGATCCGTTCGCTTGCCACCGTCCGCCAGGTGTCCGGCCATGTGCTGAAGAAGCCGTTTGCGCTTGCCGGCCTGACCACCGGCTGGGTGGCCGAAACCGGCGCCCGCACCGAGACGACGACGCCGGCACTTGCGGAACTGTCCTTCGAGACGATGGAGCTTTATGCAATGCCGGCGGCGACCCAAGGCCTGCTCGACGATGCCGCCGTCGACATCGAAAGCTGGATCGCCTCGGAAGTCGATATCGCCTTTGCCGAACAGGAGGGCATCGCCTTCGTCTCCGGCAACGGCACCAGTAAGCCGAAGGGCTTTCTCGCCTACACCAACGTCGCCAATGCCAGCTGGAGCTGGGGCAATATCGGCTACATCGCCACGGGATCGGCCGGCGCTTTCGGCTCCTCGGCCCCCTGTGACGTGCTGATCGATGCGGCCTATGCGTTGAAGGCCGGCCATCGCCAGAATGCCACCTATGTGATGAACCGGACGACGCAGGGCGCGATCCGCAAATTCAAGGACGCGGACGGCAACTATCTCTGGCAGCCGCCGGGTACGCCGGGCCAGCCGGCCTCGCTGATGGGCTTTCCGGTGACGGAAGCCGAAGATATGCCCGACATCACCGCCAACGCCTACGCGATTGCCGTGGGCGACTTCCGCGCCGGCTATCTCGTCGTCGACCGCACCGGCGTCCGCATCCTGCGCGATCCCTATTCGGCCAAACCCTATGTGCTGTTCTACACCACCAAGCGCGTCGGCGGCGGGGTGCAGAATTTCGAGGCGATCAAGCTGATCAAGTTCGCGGCGAGCTGATCCTCCCAACGCTTTGAGATTGTAGAGTTTCCCCTCCCCAACCCCTCCCCACAAGAGGGAGGGGCTCCCAAGTCGTCCCGCCTCGCTCAACAGCCAACGTCGCAGCAGGTGCGACGTTACCATTGGGCAACGCGGTGCGGCCGATAAGCCCCTCCCTTTTGGGGAGGGGTTGGGGAGGGGTCTTCCATTCATATCGGGAGCTCAAATGACCTATGCCCTGACCAATCCGCCGCTTGCGGAGCCGCTGACGCTTGCCCAAGTGAAGGCGCACATGCGTATCGACGGCAGCGATGAAGACGATCTCCTCCTAAGCCTGCTCCGCACCGCTCGCGAACATCTCGAACGGACGACGGGTCTGGCGTTGATCGCGCAGGCATTCCGACTCTATCTCGTTTGCTGGCCGGAAAGCGGCATCGTCGAGATTGCGCGTGGACCGGTGAAAGCCATCGACGAGATCCGCGTCTTCGATGCAAACGGCGAGGAAGCGATCATCAGTCTCGCAGGCCATGTGCTTGACGGCAACGCGCGGCCGGCCCGGCTCTATCTCAGGCAGAGACCGGTCCCAGGCGAGCCGCTCAACGGCATCGAGATCGATTTCACTGCAGGCTTCGGGGATACCGGCGCCGATGTGCCCGATGCGCTCAAGCGGGCGATGCTGACCCATGTCGCGCGGATGTACGAGTTCCGCGGCGCGGTTGCCCCTGATCAACAACCGGCTGATGTCCCGGAGGGATATGAGCGGCTGGTCGCACCCTTCCTGATGAAGAGGCTCTGAGATGCTGCTGACATTTATCGATGCAGGGCAGCTGACGGCGCGGCTTGACCTTGAGTCAGCGGTCGAGACGCCGGACGGGCAGGGTGGGGTGACGTTGAGTCATGCCGTTACGGCATCGCTCTGGGCGCGGATCGAGCCGGTCGGCGCCGAGATCGAGGAGCTTGGCCACACAGAAAGACAGACGGTGACCCACCGCATCTGGATCCGCCATTCGGATTTGATCGCGCCCGGCCAGCGCTTCCGCAAGGGAACTCGGATATTCGACATCCGCACGCTCCACGATCCCGACGAGAGCGGCCGCTACCTCGTCTGCCGTGTGACAGAGGTGTGATCATGGCGGATACGCAAAATGCCCTGCAGAAGGCTGTGTTCGCTGTGCTTGCCGCCGATGCCGAACTTCTGGCGATCGTCGGTGCCGACGGCATATCCGACCGGCGGATGACCGGCCGGAGCATGCCCTATCTGGTGATCGCGGAGCTGGAAAGCCGGGATTTCGGACCGCAGACGGAAGAACATTTCCTCACCATCGAGGCATGGCCCACCGCTGACGGGCGCAGGCAGGTTCAGACGATGGCCGGCAGGGTGCGAGCGCTGCTGCACGATGCCGCGCCGCTGCTGGACGGGGCCATGCTGATCAACCTGCGGCATGTCTCGACGCGGGTGCGGCGCGAGGCCCGGACAAAGGCCTTCGTCGCAGAGATGCGGTTCCGCGCCGTGACGGAGTAGCCTGCGGCAACGTTTGCAAACACGTTTTGGCGCCCCTCGTGGCGCCTTTTTCATTTTCCGAATTTCCGAAAGGAACGATCATGACTGCCCAGAAGGGAAAGGATCTGCTTCTCAAGATCCATAACGGCACGACATACGAGACGGTTGCGGGGCTTCGTTCGCGCCGGCTCGCGTTCAACACGTCTGCCGTCGATATCACCGATGCCGAAAGCGCCGGCCGCTGGCGTGAACTGCTGGAGGGCGCGGGTGTCAAGCGTGCGGCGGTGTCGGGTTCGGGCATTTTCAAGGACCAGGCTTCCGACGCAACCGTGCGAAGTGCCTTCTTCGGCGGTTCGATCCTCAACTGGCAGATCGTCGTGCCCGATTTCGGCACGGTGACCGGGCCATTCCAGATCACCGCACTGGAATATTCCGGCCAGCACAATGGCGAGGTGATGTTCGATCTGGCACTGGAATCGGCCGGCCAGCCGGCTTTCGGGGTGCTCTGATGGCGGGCCGGGCCAACCGCCGGCGCGGCGAGATCGAAGCGATCATCGACGGCGAGCGAAGAATCCTTTGCCTGACGCTGGGCGCGCTTGCCGAACTTGAGACAGCGCTGGGCGTCGACAACATCGCCGACTTGGCCGCGCGGTTCGCCACGGGTCGCATCGGCACCTCGGCGATCATCGCCATCGTCGCGGCCGGCTTGCGCGGTGGCGGCAACATCACTGTAGACGAGGACGTCGCCGATATGTGCGTCGATGGCGGCATAGAGGGGGCTGTGCGGCTTGCCGCCCGGCTGCTCGCGGCGGCTTTTCCTGAGGATGCGGAGACGCAACAGCAAAACCCTCCCCAGCCGCAGCCGGCCGATTGACCGATGCCTGTCCGCCGCCTTTCCCCTGGGGCGCGGCCTTGCATTTCGGACTCGGCCTGCTGCGGCTGGCACCCCATGAATTCTGGTCGATGACGGCAGTCGAACTCGTAGCGCTCTCGGCTGGCATGTCGCAGCGCCTGGCTTTCGATCGCGCAAATCTGGAGCGGCTGATGACGCTCTGGCCGGATCAGCCCAGACAAGGAGCGGAACATGGAAGTCGATGAAATCGACCACGCGCTGGAAAGCGCAAGCCAGCTGAAAGTGGTGCTCGACGATCTGGAGGCGCGTTCGCGCTCCTTCGGGTCGGCGATCACCTCGGCCCTCAAGGGGGCCGTGCTGGAGGGCGACAGCCTGACCGAGGTGTTGCAGGGCATTGCCTCGCGTTTTTCCTCGATCTCGCTTGATGCCGGCATGAAGCCGCTGGAGAATTCGCTGACCTCGATGTTTTCGGGCCTGACCAGTTCGCTGAGCAATGCCGTGGGCTTTGCCAATGGCGGCGTAGTCGACAGCCCGACCCATTTTGCCATGGCCGGCGGGCAGGCAGGTGTGATGGGCGAAGCGGGCGCCGAGGCGATCATGCCGCTCAGGCGCGGTCCCGACGGTCGGCTCGGCGTCGCGGGTGCCGGCGATGGTGGCCCGATACAGGTTGTCTTCAACGTCCAGGCCGCCGACGCCCAGAGTTTCCGGCGCTCGGAAGGCCAGATCAACGCCATGCTGACGCGCGCCGTCGGGCGCGGCCGGCGCGGCATCTGAAAGGAAGTCCATGACCTCTTTTCATCCCATGACCTCTTTTCATGAAGTACAATTTCCGCTCCGGCTGGCGCTCGGCACGTCGGGCGGGCCATCGCGGCGAACGGATATCGTTTCGCTCTCCAACGGGCGCGAGAGCCGCAACAGACGCTGGAAGGATGCGCGGCGGCATTACGATGTCGGCTCCGGTTTGCGCTCGGTCGTCGATCTCTACGAGGTCCAGGCCTTTTTCGAGGCGCGTGCGGGCCAGCTTTACGGCTTCCGATTCACCGATCCCGTCGATTTCAAGTCCTGCGGTCCGCAGCAGCAAATATCTGCCGCCGACCAGCATCTTGGCACCGGTAACGGCGAGAGGCGAATATTCCAGCTGCGCAAGACCTATCAAGACGCGGGTGGGGCGACGGAAAGAGTGATTGCAAAGCCGGTGGCGGAAACGGTTGTCATGGAGGTTGGGGATGTGGTCTCGGGTATCGACGACTTCGCCGTCGATCCATCGACGGGCCTCGTGACGTTCAGCGTTGCCGCCACGCCGCCGGATGGCGCAGTCATCCGGGCAGGGTTTCATTTCGACGTGCCGGTGCGCTTCGACATCGACCGCATCGAGATCGACCTCAATGCGTTCGACGCAGGCCGTATCCCATCCATCCCGCTGATCGAGATCATGCCATGAAGACTATCGGCGAAGGATTGAAGGCCCATCTGGCCGAGGATGCCACCACGCTGTGCCATGCCTGGCGGTTGACGCGCCGTGATGGCGTGGTGCTCGGTTTTACCGATCACGATCATGATTTGACGTTCGACGCCACGATGTTTCAGGCGGCAAGCGGCTACCAGGCAAGCGACCGGGAAGCTTTAAGCGGACTTGCCGCGCCGTCCGCAGACGTGGTGGGCGCGCTTTCGTCCGACGCCATCACCGACAAGGATATCGCGGCCGGAAAGTATGATGGCGCGCGCGTCGAACTGTTTCTCGTCAATTGGGACCAGCCCAGCCAGCACACGATGCTGAAGGTGCAGGAGATCGGCGAGATCACCCGCTCGGAAAGCCATTTTCGCGCCGAACTGCGCAGCGTGGCCCACAAGCTGTCGCAAACGAGGGGGCGGATTTATGGGCATCGGTGCGATGCCGCGTTCGGGGATGGCCGTTGCGGCAAGAACGCCAACGCATTCAGGGCGACGGGCACCGTGGCTTCCGCTCCAGATCTTTCGAGGATGACCGTGCATGGGCTGGGAGAGTTCGCCAACGGGTATTTTCGCTATGGCATGCTCACTTTCACCAGCGGCGTCAATGACGGCGTCTCGGTCGACATCGAAAGTCATGTGCAGGCTAACGCCGCGGTGACGCTGGTCTTCTGGCTGCCGGTGCCCGCAAAGCCGGCGAACGGCGATACGTTCAAGATCATTGCCGGTTGCGACAAGAGCATCGACACTTGCCGGAGCAAGTTCGACAATGTCGCCAATTTTCGCGGGTTCCCACATATCCCCGGCGCCGATTTCACCTATGCCTATGCCGATGGCGAGACCGAACACGATGGAGCGCCGCTCTATGAATGAGATCGTCGCCATTGCCCGCAGCTGGATCGGTACCCCCTATCGGCATCAGGGGGCGACAAGGGGCGTCGGCTGCGATTGCCTGGGGTTGATCAGGGGGATCTGGCGACAATGCTATGGCCGCGAGCCGGAAGATCCGGGTCCCTATGGCATGGACTGGGCGGAACGCTCAGGCGAGGAACGGTTGATCGAAGCGGCCAGGCGGCACTGCGGAGCGGAAGTTTCACCGTCCGCGATGCAGGCCGGCGACCTTATTCTGTTCCGCTGGCGCGAGGGCATGGCGGCCAAACATGCTGGCATTCTGAGCGACGCGACGCACTTCATCCATGCTTACGAGCAAGCGGGCGTCATCGAATCGGCATTGGTGACGAGTTGGCAACGGCGGATCGCGGCGGCGTTCCGGTTTCCCGTCGCTACCGCTTGACGATCTGCGGGTTGCCTAACTTGCCGCTGTTTGCCACTCCGGCAGCGGAAAGACGCGGTCATAGCCCCAGTTGAAGGCGAACGCGTAGACCAGGTAGAAAGCGGCAAATGCCACATCCATGACGAAAGCCTCCATCAGGCTGATCTGGAGGTACCAGGCGATCAGCGGCATGAGCACCACAAGCAAACCACCCTCGAAAAGCACCGCATGCACGACGCGCGTGGGCAACGTCTTCTCCGTGGTACCCGAAAAATGCCGCAGGGCATGGTCGAAGCCGAGATTGTAGATGTAGTTCCACAATGTCGCGATCGTCGCGCCGACCAATCCCACGACACCGATGTCGGCGGCTGGCAGGCCGAATGCCCACGCGCCAAGCGGCGTGATGAGTGCAAGGCCAATGATTTCGAAGCTGACCGCATGGCGGATGCGGTCGGAAGTCGTGCGCATTTCATTACCCCAACGGGTATTCGGGTCGTCCCGAGTTTGTTGCCCATCTGGGGGAGGTCGTCCTCACGCCAGCGATATAGTTCCTCCTGCCGTCGGCGGCAAGAAGCCCGATATCATGTCTGGTGTCCGATCTGCGCATACCGGTTCCATCAACAGCGGAAACTCACATGGCTACTCTTATCCTGCAGGCAGCGGGCGCGACGCTTGGCGGCTTGTTCGGTCCTGTCGGCGCAATGATCGGGCGTGCGGCTGGCGCGCTTGCCGGCAATCTGATCGACCGGAGCGTCATAGCCGGTTTTACCACCATCGACGGCACAAGGTTGCCGACCGCGCGCATCTCGGGCGCCGAGGAAGGCACCGCGATAAATCGCGTCTATGGCACGGCGCGCATCGGTGGCACGCTGATCTGGGCGACGCGTTTCGAGGAAGAGGTAACGGTCGAGCGCTCCGGCGGCAAGGCAACCGGTCCGCGCGTTGAAACATTCAGCTATTTCGCCAATTTTGCCGTCGGCCTTTGCGAGGGCCCGATCGCCGCCATTCGCCGCGTTTGGGCGGATGGACAGGAGATCGATCTGACGGCAATCGAGATGCGGCTGTATCGCGGCACCGAAGGCCAGGAGCCGGACCCGCTGATCGAGGCAAAGCAGGGGGCGGGCAGCGTTCCTGCCTATCGCGGCCTTGCCTATGTGGTGTTCGAGCGCTTGCCGCTTGATCTCTACGGTAACCGTATTCCCGTGCTGCAGTTCGAGGTGATCCGCATCGTCGGCAGCCTCGAAAGCCGGATCAGGGCAATCACCATCATTCCCGGCGCGACGGAGCACGGCTACAGTCCCTTCAAGGTCAAAGAGCAGACTGGCGATGCATCGGCGCGCATCATCAACCGCAACCAGCTTTACAAGGCGACGGACTGGGACGCGTCCATCGACGAGTTGATGGCGGTTTGCCCCAACCTCGAGCGCGTGGCGCTGGTGGTTTCCTGGTTCGGCACCGACTTGCGTGCCGGCCATTGCCGGATTCTGCCGGGGGTTGAAACGTCTGCCCGAGACGATGAAAGCACGCCTTGGCAGGTTGCCGGTTATGCGCGCGCGGCGGCGCATGAAATTTCCTGGGTAGGCGGCGGCCCGGCCTATGGGGGAACACCCAACGATGCCAGCGTTGTTGCCGCGATCCGCAACCTCAAGGCGCGCGGCCTCAAGGTTCATCTCTATCCGTTGCTGATGATGGATATCCCTGCGGACAACGGTCGCGCCGATCCCGAAGGCGCGGACGAACAGCCCAGCTATCCGTGGCGCGGCCGCATCACCTGCCATCCGGCGCCGGGTCGTGCCGGCAGTGCTGACAAGTCGGCCGAAGCGCAAACACAGATTAACGCCTTCTTCGGCGATGTCGATGTTGGGGACTTTGACGTAGCCGGCGAGACCGTCAGCTATTCCGGCAGCGACGAAGGCTACAAGCGGATGATCCTGCACTACGCATTGCTCGCCGAAGCGGCCGGTGGGGTGCACGGCTTCGCCATAGGCTCCGAACTGCGGGGTCTGACGCAGGTTCGAAACGGCGCCGGTAATTTTCCCTTCATAAGCAAGCTGGTTGCGCTTGCCGACGACGTGCGCGGCATTGTCGGACCGGCGACGAAACTCACCTACGCTGCCGATTGGAGTGAATATTTCGGCTATCATCCCGATGACGGCACGGGTGACGTGTTTTTCAACCTCGACCCGCTGTGGTCGTCCAACGCCATCGATGCCGTCGGTATAGACAACTATATGCCGCTGGCCGATTTCCGTGACGACGATTTCACCGGCGTCAATCCGGATGGGGCGCGGCTGGCGGACGACAAGGCGGCGCTGAAAGCCGCCATCGCGAGCGGCGAGGGGTACGATTGGTATTATGCCTCGGGCAACGCCCGGTCAGTGCGCAATCGCACGGCCATCACGGACGGTTTGGCGGGCAAGCCCTGGATCTTCCGTTACAAGGATATCGAGGGCTGGTGGAGCCACCGGCATTTCGATCGTGTCGATGGCCATGAACGAGCTTCCCCGACCGATTGGACGCCGGCGATGAAGCCGGTGTGGTTTACCGAAGTCGGCTGCCCGGCCATCGAACGCGGCGCCAACCAGCCGAACGCCTTTATCGACCGCAAGTCGTCGGAATCGACGCGACCGCATTTTTCCGACGGCAAGCGATCCGACGAAATGCAGCGGCGGTTCCTCGAAGCTCATCACGAATGGTGGTCAGGCAGCGATGCGCCGGCCGGCATGGTGGCGCCGGACCATCTGTTCGTCTGGGCATGGGATGCGCGTGCCTGGCCGGCTTTCCCCGAGGATGAGGATCTCTATGCCGACGGGGTGAACTGGGCGCGGGGCCATTGGATGAATGGTCGTCTGGGCGCGGGCACGCTGTCGAGCGTGATCGCGGCGGTCTTAAAGGACAACGGCATTACCGATTTCGATGTTTCGCGGGTATCCGGGGACCTCAAGGGCTATGTGATGGGCGGGCAGGCCTCGGCGCGGGACCTGCTCGCGCCGCTTGTGACCGCCTTCCGGCTCGACGTCACCGATATCAATGGAACGTTGCGTTTCCAGTCGCGCGGCCTGCTGTCGTCGCCGGCTGCAATCATCGACGTGTTTGCCGATGCCGATGACGAGGTGCGCTGGAGCGAGATGATCGGCCAGGATGGGGATTTCGCCGGCGAGGCGATCGTGGACTACCAGTCGGAGGTCAACGAATATCAGGATGCAAGCGCGCGCTCGCGACGGCTGCAGCTCGCCAACGACCGGGTGCTACGGCTAGGCCTGCCGGGTGTGCTCGACGAGGACGCCGCAAACCAGATGGCAGAGGGCCTGCTACGGGATCACCGGCTTTCGCGTCGGCAGGTCTCGTTTGCGCTTTCTCCGTCGGCGATCGAATATGAGCCCGGCGATGTGGTTTCTCTCTACGATGGTCCCGACGGACGGTTTTTGATCACGCGAATTGAAGATGGCGCGATGCGCCAGATCGAGGCGCGCGAGGTTGGTTCCGGCGATGGCGCGGGCGACTATACCGGCCGCAAGAGACGCCGGACCGGCCGCGGCGGCGACAAGGATTATGCGCCGGTGCTGCATTTCATGGATCTGGCCAGATATCGCGACGGCCCGGCCATCGATTTTGCCTGTGCCGCCGTTACCGCAAAACCCTGGAGGCGATCGGCGCTTTCGGTTTCGGCCGAGAGTGAGAATTACGACAAGCGCGCGGTGGTCACGCGACCGGCCAGGACGGGCCGGCTGCAGATGGCCCTTGAGCCTGGTCCGACAGCAGTCACTGACTGGAAAAACGTCATTCGTGTACGGATGATCTATGGCGGGCTGTCCTCCGTCTCGGCACTCGCTCAAATGAACGGCGCCAATCGCATTGCTGTTCGCGCAGAGAACGGCGAATGGGAGATCATCGGCTTCAGGGTCGCGGAGGAAGTGTCCGCCAATGTCTGGAACCTGAGCGGATTGTTGCGCGGCATTGCGGGAACGGAAGATGCGATGGCGGCTGGCACCGTGGCCGGGGCGCCCTTGGTTGTGCTCGATCAGTCTATTACCCCGCTTGGTCTTGAAACCAGCGAAGCCGGTCTGACGCTCAACTGGATTGCCGAAGCGTTTGGTTCTGCAGGCGGCAAAGTTGGGCCAATAGCCTTTGCCGGCGGAATGAGAGCCGAGATGCCGCTCGCACCAGCCCATCTCGACGCTGTCCGAAAACCGACAGGCGATATCGCCTTGAGTTGGGTGAGAAGGGCGCGTATCGGCGCGGATGCCTGGGAGGGCGACGAGATTGCTCTCGATGAGCCCAACGAAACCTATCGGCTGGAACTGCTCGGCGGTGGCGCGGTTGTGCGGACCGTTTCGGTTGCCTCCAGCAACGTTCTCTACACGCAGGGCATGGAGCATGCGGATTTCGGCGGCATGCAGGCGTCGGTGTCTTTCAGGGTGCGGCAGAAAGGGGCAAGGGTCGCCCTGGGTATTGCGGCGGAAAGGACAGTCATCCTTTGACGGCAAAGCCCTCGAATTCTGGCATCTCCACGGCGATGGTTTCGAAAGCCGAAGCCGCCTTGCTACGATAGCGCTCCTTATGCCGGAGCAGGTAGTAGGGCCGTGGAATGGCCGGCCAGTCGACGATGCACAGCAGGCCACCGCGCAATGGCGCCGACGCGGCGCTGCGGGAAACAAGGGTGGCGCCGATACCGGCTTCGACGGCAACCAGAACAGCCTCGTTGCTCGGCAGCACGAGCGCGATATCGAGCACGGCCCGGTCGATCATGTGGCGCTCGATCAATCTGTCGAACGCGAGGCGGGTTCCGGAGCCGACTTCGCGAAGCACCCAGGCGCTATCAGTCAGATCGATCGACGGAAAGAGCGCCGTTGCCCAGGGATGACCGGGAGCGACGACGATCACCATCTCGTCGGTGGCGATAATCTTGGAGGCGAGGGCGGGCCTGTCGACGAGTCCCTCGACGATGCCCACTTCGCTGTGGCCGGCTTCGACGGCATCTGCAGTTTCCTCGGTGTTGCGGATCTGGATGTCGAGCGTGATTTCGGGATAGGTTTTATGAAAGTGCACGAGACGGGGCGGCAGCCAGTACCCACCAACGGTCTGGCTCGCCATGATGGACAGTTCGCCACGCATCAGGCCGCTGAAATCGTCGAGCATCGCCTGAGCGACGCGCGCCTGGGCGAGCACCGCCTCCGCCTCCTTCAGGAATTGCCGACCGGTCTGGTTCAGGACGATGGAGCGCCCGATGCGGTCAAACAGCTTGACGCCATGCCGGTTTTCGAGCGTCGTGATCGCCGAACTCACCGCCGATTGCGTCATATTGAGTGCGGCTGCGGCTTTGGTGATGTGCTGGCGCGCCGCAACTTCGACAAATATGCGCAACTGATCGAGGGTCATGGATCCTCCAGGTAAAGGTCAATGGATTGATGTCATAATCGTTCGATTTTGTCGAATGAAATGATGTAAATTATGCGATGGAGATGAACGAAAGGAGGCGGTAGCATCAGGGCATATCAACCCCAATGAGTTGTCCCATGATGCATCGCCTGTCCGCTACGCTCACTGCCACCTGGAAGCCTGCAAGGCTAGGTCTGCCGGCGGTGATCAGGTATTTCACACCAAACTGGTTTGCGGCGACCATGGGCACCGGCATCCTGTCGATCGCGCTTTCGCAATTTCCCGAAATGCCTCTGGCCTGGCAGGTTGGAAAATATCTCTGGCTTTTCAATATTGCCCTGTTTTCTCTCTGTTATCTGCTGTTTTGCGCACGTTGGTTCCGGCACTTTGACGAAGCAAAGCAGCTCCTGCATCATCCCGTCATGTCGATGTTCTTCGGCTGCATTCCGATGGGCCTCGCAACCATCGTCAATGGTTTCATGATCTTTGGCCTGCCGGGCATTGGCGAGGTCGCGATCGATATTGCCCATGCCTTGTGGTGGCTGGATGTCGGCCTGTCGCTCGCCTGTGGCCTGATCGTTCCCTATGCGATGTTTACGCGTCAGTCCCACAGCATGGAGCAGATGACCGCGGTCTGGCTGCTGCCGCTCGTGGCAAGCGAAGTGGCGGCGGTCAGTGGCGGCTTGCTCATTCCCCATATCGCCGATCCGGCCATGCAGATGACCATTCTGATGCTGTGTCTGCTGCTCTGGTCGTTGAGTGTTCCGATTGCGCTCGGCATCCTGGTCATCCTGTTCGTGCGCCTGGCACTGCACAAATTGCCGGAGGCCACCATGGCGGCCTCCTGCTGGCTGTCTCTCGGGCCGATCGGAACCGGCGCGCTGGCGCTGCTGGTTTTCAGCGACGTATCGCCGGCCGTTCTGTCTTCCAACGGATTGGCTGCGGTGGCGGCGGCATTTTCGGGCGCAGCACTGCTCGGCGGGGTTCTTCTGTGGGGCTACGGCCTGTGGTGGTTCTCGCTCGCCGCTGCCTTCACAGCCCGCTATATCAAACGTGGCATGCCCTTCAATCTCGGCTGGTGGGGCTTCACCTTCCCGCTTGGCGTCTTTTCGGTCGCCACGCTGCGGCTCGGACACGCATTTTCCTTCCCTCCGATTGCCGTCCTGGGTGCAATTCTGGTGACGGCGCTTGGCCTTATCTGGTGCATCGTTGCTTTCAACACCATGCGAGGCCTGCAGAAGGGAGCATTTTTCAAGGCATGATTTTCGAGGGTATTTTCAGGAAAGGCTCATTTCATGGACACGACCAAATACTGGTATCAGTCTAAAACCGTGTGGGGCTCACTCATCGCCATTGCCGCGGGCGTTTTGCAAGCCGGCGGCATTGAACTGGGAAGCGAAAGCCAGACGCAACTCGCAGACATTCTGGTTGCCCTATCGGGTGCGACCGGCGGCCTCATCGCGATTTACGGTCGCATGACGGCGGACCGGAGGCTCGGCTGATTTTGCTGGAGGGGGAGCCTCCCGTAGACCGAAATGTTAAGGGATTGCCGGACATTCATTTGCCATTCAGGGTCGCTTGTCTAAAGATGGCCCCAAGTTAGGCTACCTCACGGGATTCGTGATACTGAAATGGCATCAAGATTGATAACATCGCTGATTGCGGTCGGTCTGCTTGTTTCCCCGGCAACCGGGCAATCGCTGTCGGTCGATGACTATGCGCCCGAGGCGGCGTACCATGAGGTGCGCGGCGGCTGCAATACGGCCGCCCGCCAGGCCGTGGAAATGACCGGTGGCGAGTTGCTTTCCGTCCGACCGGCCCGCAATGGCCGCCCGGTATGCGCGGTAACGGTGCTCGTCATCAATGCCAAGGGACGCCCAAAGAAGGTACGACTTCGTATCCCGATGGATTTCTGAACCGTCAATAGTTAGAGGCAGGCAAGGCAGACATATGCGCATACTCGTTGTCGAAGACGATCAAAACCTCAACCGTCAGCTCACGGATACGTTGAAGGAAGCAGGCTATGTGGTCGATCAGGCCTTTAACGGCGAGGAAGGCCACTATCTCGGCGAATGCGAACCCTACGATGCTGTCGTACTCGATATCGGTCTGCCAGAGATGGACGGCATCACGGTACTGGAGAAATGGCGCGAAGCGGGCAAGAAAATGCCCGTGCTGATCCTCACCGCGCGCGATCGCTGGAGCGACAAGGTTGCCGGTATCGACGCGGGCGCCGACGACTACGTCACCAAGCCCTTCCATATGGAAGAAGTTCAGGCACGGTTGCGGGCGTTGATCCGCCGTGCTGCCGGCCACGCGACGTCGGAAATCAGCTGCGGTCCGGTCCGGCTCGACACCAAGAGCTCGAAGGTAACCGTAGAGGGCTCAACGCTGAAGCTGACCTCCCATGAATTCCGTCTGCTCTCCTACCTGATGCATCATATGGGTCAGGTGGTTTCGCGCACAGAGCTGGTCGAGCACATGTATGATCAGGATTTCGATCGGGATTCCAATACGATCGAAGTCTTCGTCGGCCGTTTGCGGAAGAAAATGGGCGTCGACATGATCGAAACGGTGCGTGGCCTCGGTTATCGCATCCAGCCGCCTTCAAATGGATAGGCTGAACTCCCTTACCGCCCGAGTCCTGATCTATACGACCATCTGGTCGGCAATCGGCGTCGTCATCATGGCCGTCGTCATTTCGACCTTGTATGAGAAGAGCGCGGAGAAGAGCCTTCGCGACCTGTTGCGGGCGCAACTTTTCTCCGCGATAAACTCGGTCTCGATTGACCCGGCGACCAAGAAACTGACTGGATCTCCTCAACTCAGCGAACTGGGTTTCCAGCAGCCGGCAAGCGGTTGGTACTGGCAGGTCCTGCCGCTCGGTGACTACAAGACCGAGGCGCTTTCCTCCCCGAGTTATGAAAATGTGGAGGTTCCGACGGTCCCCAACGCGGTGGTTCCGTTCAATCCCCGTTTCGAACGATACTACGCAACGGAGGATAGTTCCGGCAATCCCGTCCGGGTGGCGGAGGCCGAAATCAGCCTCGACGAAGAGCCGGCGGACGAAGATACGATCACTGACCCCGAGAATGCGCCTGATCCGGTTTACCGCGTCGTGCGCTTCAGGATGATAGGCAACCACACGGTTGTCGAAGATGATGTGGCGGCCTTCGACCGAAGCCTCTATCTGGCGCTCGGCCTGTTCGGCGCGGGCTCCCTCGTGCTGAATGCCCTGGTCATTCTGCTGGGGCTCAGGCCTCTCGACCGGGTTCGGCAATCCCTGACCCGAATTCGCAACGGCCAGGCCGAAAAGCTTGACGAGGACCTGCCGCGCGAAATCCAGCCGCTTGCCCATGAAGTCAATGCACTGATCGAAAGCAACAAGCGCGTCATGGAGCGTGCCCGCATGCAGGTCGGTAACCTCGCCCACTCGCTGAAGACGCCGATTGCCGTATTGCTCAACGACGCCGGCCAGATGGCACATCCGCATGGAACACTGGTGCGAAGTCAGGCCGAAACCATGCAGGTTCAGGTCCAGTCCTACCTGAACCGGGCACGAATTGCCGCACTGCGCGAAAGTATTCTGGCAAGAACCGAAGTCGGCCCGGTTCTCGAGCGTCTGGTGCGCGTCATGCGCAAGCTCAATCCCGGAAAGCAGTTCGACCTCAGTGTAGAGCCCAAGGGGCTGAAGCTGGCAATGGAGGCGCAGGATCTGGAGGAAACGATCGGCAATCTGATTGAAAATGCCAGCCGGTTCGCCAAGAGGAAAATCAGGATCGAAGCGGGGCCGGCCCCTGCTGGTACGAAGGGGGCCGATCCGGGCCGCAAGATCTGGGCGCTGCTAATCATCGAAGACGACGGACCGGGTCTGGACCCCGAGCAAATTACCGAGGCCATGAAACGCGGCAAGCGCCTCGATGAAAGTAAACCCGGTACGGGGCTGGGGCTCTCGATCGTCACTGAGATTGTGTCGGAGTACCAGGGGGCGTTTACCCTGGAGCGGGCAGTGGGCGGCGGTCTGAGAGCGGAACTCATCCTTCCCGCATTGGCGACATGAGTTGTTTTATTGTCACTCCGAACAAGAAGATTGTATGCTACTGAGTGTGAGCGGCGCCGCCATATTGCTGCCATCTGGCAATCACATGGAAGCTGCCGCAAGCACATGAATAATAATGATATCCGAAGGGGGCATCGTGCATCGAACAAAATTGCTGGGCGCACTTTTCCTGGTCTCCATAGCCGCCGGCTGCAGCACGACGTCGGGCTCTTCGCGTCTTGATGAGACCGGCGAACGAATTGCGGATGCTGCAGGCGATGACGGTTCAAGTGGAACGCCCGAGAATGCGGCGTATTATATCCAGTCGCTGCGTGGCGGATTGGCGATGCGCATGCCCGGCCTGAAACTTTCAGCCAGCAATCGCGGTCGCGCGCTCGAGGCGGAGTACAAGGCGCTCGAATCCTCGCCCAGCGGTCAGAGGGTCAATTGGGAAGGTGACGGCGGCACCCGCGGAGAGGTGATGGCAGCCGTTCCCTATCAGGTGGGGTCGCAGAATTGCCGCCAGTATACCCATACGATCACGGTCAAGGGCGCTGCGCCGCTGACGGGGCGCGGGGCTGCCTGCCGCAACGCGAATGGCTCGTGGACGCCGCTAAGCTGATTGTTGCGGCCAAACGCCTCAATTTTGCGTTATCTTTGATCTGGCGCATTGGAATGCGACACACGATCATTTAGTGGGTCGAACACCATGTTCTGGATTGTTGCCCTGATGCTTGCGGCATTGACCGCCATAATGATTGCCTCGCCGCTGCTGCGCGCGGGGAAGATCGAATCTGCCGATGGCAGGAACGATGCCGAAGTCTACAGAGACCAGTTGGGCGAAGTGGACCGCGATGAAAAGGCCGGCCTGATCGGTCCATCCGAGGCCAATCAGGCTCGCAGCGAAATAGCCCGCAGGCTGATTGCGGCTACCGATGAAAGCGCCGGCACGTCTGCCGGCCATGCGCCGCGGCCCGCCGCCCTGTTGTTTGCGCTGTTTCTCTGTCTGCTGCTGCCGCTCGGCGGGAGCCTCATCTACAACAAGATGGGCAACCCCGGTGAACCGGATCAACCGCTTGCCGGACGGATGACGAGCGCCGAGCCGGACATCAACATCCTGATAGCCAAGATGGAGACGCATCTTGCGGCGACGCCCGGCGATGGCAAGGGCTGGGAACTTCTGGCGCCGATCTACATGCGCCAGATGCGCGCCGCCGAGGCAGCGAATGCCTGGCAGCATGCCATCAAGGCGCTTGGCGGCGATGCTGCCCGTTACGGCAGCCTCGGCGAGGCGCTGGCAGCCGGGGCTCAGGGACAGGTGACCAAGGATGCGTTGGGGGCATTCAAACAGGCGCTTGAGCTGGATCCGCAAGATCCGCGCGCGCGCTTCTATATCGCGCTTGCCGATGCGCAGGCCGGTAAGCGCGACGCTGCGATTTCAGGCTTCGAAGCGCTGCTGAAGGACGCGCCTTCCGACGCGCCGTGGCGCGAGGTTGTCAGCGTTCAACTGGAGAACGCCAAGCGTTCGGGCGTGCAAGGCGACAAGGCACCTGGCAATCCGGATGCGGCCGATATCGAGGCCGCGTCGGGTATGAACGCCGAAGATCGCAACCAGATGATTCGCACCATGGTCGAAAGCCTCGATGCGCGCCTCAAGGACGATCCTGCCAATTTCGAGGGGTGGCAACGGCTGATCCGGTCCTACGGCGTGCTCAATGAGCCTGCCAAGGCGGCAGATGCGTTGAAACGTGGGCTGGCCGTCTTTCCGGCCGATAGCGAAAATGGCAAGGCATTGATCGCGCTTGCCAAGGAAATGGGATTGCCAGCGGAGGGCGCCAGCCAATGACCCGGAAGCAGAAGCGGTTGACACTGATTGGCGGTGGCGTGGCATTCTTGATGGCTGCGGTACTGCTTGTCATGTTTGCTTTCAGTCAGTCGGTCGCCTATTTTTATGTGCCTTCCGACCTGCAAAAGGCTGAAGTTCCAGTTGGAACGCGAATTCGTTTGGGTGGTCTGGTCAAGCCGGGCTCCTGGACGCGCGGGCAGGGAATGCACGAGACCTTCGAAGTGACGGATACGATCGGTACGATTTCAGTATCCTATACCGGAATTCTTCCCGATCTTTTCCGGGAAGGGCAGGGCGTCGTGACTGAGGGGGTCTTGTCGCCGTCAACGCCGCCGGTCTTTCAGGCCGACAGCGTGCTTGCCAAGCATGACGAAACCTATATGCCCAAGGATGTCGCAGACCGCCTGAAAGAAAAGGGTGTTACGCTGAGCGGCAAGGAAACCATCAAATGATCATCGAGCTCGGTCATTTTCTGCTGGCTCTGGCCCTCGCTGCGGCGCTGGTGCAGGCACTTGTGCCCATCGTAGGTACCCTTCGCCGCGATTCCAGATTGATGGATGTTGCCACCACAGGAGCATTTGCGACCTTTCTGCTCGTGGCGCTCTCCTACCTGGCGCTGACCTGGGCTTATGTCACTTCGGATTTTTCGGTCGTCACCGTCTGGGAGAACTCGCATTCGATGATGCCGATGATCTACAAGATCTCCGGCGTCTGGGGCAATCACGAGGGATCGATGATGCTCTGGCTCCTGATCCTGGTGTTCTTCTCTGCGCTGGTCGCGCTTTTCGGCGAAAATCTTCCCAAGACCCTGAAGGCCAATGTGCTTGTCGTGCAGGGCTGGATTGCATCCGCCTTCCTGCTTTTCGTGCTTCTGACCTCAAATCCGTTCATCCGCTCCGCCTCCATGCCGCAACTGGTGCCGGCGCCGGCCGAGGGGCGCGATCTGAACCCGGTCCTGCAGGATCTCGGGTTGGCGATTCATCCGCCACTGCTTTACCTCGGTTATGTCGGCTTCTCGGTCTGCTTTTCCTTTGCCGTGGCTGCCCTGATCGATGGCCGGATCGATGCGGCCTGGGCCCGGTGGGTTCGTCCCTGGACGCTGCTGGCATGGACATTCCTGACCGCAGGTATCGCGATGGGCTCCTACTGGGCCTATTACGAGCTCGGCTGGGGCGGCTGGTGGTTCTGGGACCCGGTGGAAAACGCGTCCTTCATGCCCTGGCTGGCGGGAACTGCGCTGCTGCACTCGGCGCTGGTGATGGAAAAGCGAAACGCGCTGAAGATCTGGACGGTGCTGCTGGCGATCATGACCTTTTCGTTGTCGCTGCTCGGCACATTTCTTGTCCGGTCCGGCGTGCTGACATCGGTGCATGCTTTCGCTAGCGATCCATCGCGTGGCGTGTTCATCCTCGGAATTCTCGCACTGTTCATCGGCGGTGCATTCGCGCTGTTTGCTTTTCGGGCCCCGACGCTTGCACCGGGAGGGCTGTTTCAGCCGGTATCGCGTGAAGGCGCGTTGGTCCTCAACAATCTGATCCTGGTCGTGGCGACAGGGGCGGTGTTGACCGGTACGCTTTATCCGCTGCTTCTGGAGTCCCTGACGGGCGAAAAGATTTCCGTGGGTGCGCCTTTCTTCAATATCGCTTTCGGATGGCTGATGGCGCCGCTGTTCCTGGTCCTGCCGTTCGGGCCGCTGCTGGCCTGGAAGCGTGGCGATATGTCAGCGGTGACCCGGAAGCTCAGATTCGCGCTGGTGGTTTCGCTCGCATTGGGGATTGTCGTGTGGATTGCAAGCGACAACGGCCCGATGCTGGCGATTGCCGGCATCGCAGCCGGTCTGTACCTCGTGCTCGGCGCATTGACGGACCTGTGGTTCAGGGGCGGGTTTGCAAAGGCAGGCGTTGCGACTGGCCTGAGGCGGCTTGTTGGCTTGCCGCGATCGGCAATCGGCACTGCGCTTGCGCATCTGGGGCTTGGCGTCTCGGTTCTCGGTATTGTGATTGTCACCAGCTGGGAAACCGAACACATTCTTGAAATGAAGGTTGGCGAGGAAATCGTCAACGGTGCCTATGTCATCCGCTTCGATCGCGAGTCTGAAGGCAAAGGCCCGAACTATATCGAGGATGTCGCGCATTTTACGGTGTTCAGGGACGGGAAGCAGGTGGCGGACACCAACAGTGCCAAGCGCATTTATACCGCCCGTCAGATGCCGACGACTGAAGCAGGCATCATGACCTTCGGCTTTTCCCAGCTCTACCTGTCGATCGGGGACAAGACGGAGGATGGCAAGCTCGTCGTGCGTATCTGGTACAAGCCGTGGATTCTTTGCATCTGGCTGGGTGCGCTCGTGATGATGGCGGGCGGCTTCGTTTCCCTTTCCGACCGGCGCCTGCGCGTCGGAGCGCCGGCAAAGCGGACGAAGGCCTCAGCAACCTCAGCCACAGCAGCGGGAGCGGCCGAATGAGAGCGGTGATCGCGGCGATTTTCCTGATGCTGGCCGCGTTGCCGGCTTTCGCCGTCAATCCGGATGAGGTTCTTTCCGATCCTGCCCTGGAAGCGCGTGCACGGGCACTGTCGGCCGGGCTTCGCTGCATGGTGTGCCAGAACCAGTCGATCGATGATTCAAACGCGGATCTCGCCAAGGATCTGCGGCTCCTGGTCCGTGAACGGCTGAAGGCTGGAGATACCGATGAGCAGGTCATCGACTATCTGGTTTCCCGCTATGGCGAGTTCGTTTTGCTGAAGCCCCGTCTCAGTGCGCATACGATTCTGTTATGGGGCATGCCGGTCGCGCTGCTTGCGATCGGTGGCGTCGTGCTGGCGTTCCAGCTTCGCAAGCGGCCACAAAAACGGGAAGCGACAGCGCTGACGGACGACGAGAAGCAGAAGCTCAAATCTATTCTTGGCGAGTAATCGCTACACATTACCGAATGTTCATGAGCCGGAAACAATACCGCAAGGTGGTATGCATTAGTAATTTTCCCATCATTGATAGGTCGAAGTTCATCATGCTTCGCTGAATGGAAGGAAAATGCAAATGACCGGTAAGATCGCTTCCCGCACGTCACTCACCTCGCTCCTCAAGGCCGGCACCATTGCCGGTATTGCCGCTGCTGTGCTGGTGACCGGAGCGCCGCTGCGCATTCAATCTGCGGAAGCTGCTGCCGTGAAGCTGGAAAATGCCCAGCAGTTGCCCGGCTTCGCGGATGTTGTGAGCGCCGTTACCCCCGCCGTTGTGTCTGTGCGCGTTCAGTCTCGCGCTACGCCAGCCTCGGACACCGACAGCTATGGTTTCAATTTCGGTGGCCCCGGTGGCTTTGACAACCTGCCGGACGATCACCCGCTGAAGCGCTTCTTCCGCGAATTCGGCGGTGACCAGTTTGGCAACCAGACGCCTGACCCTGGTCAGGATCACTGGAAGCGTTATGGCAATCGCGACAAGGACATGAAGCCGCGCCTTCGCCCGACCTCGCAGGGCTCCGGGTTCTTCATCTCCGAGGATGGTTATCTCGTCACCAACAATCACGTGGTTGACGGCGGCAGCGCCTTTACCGTGGTGCTCGCTGACGGCACGGAAATGGATGCCAAGATGATTGGCCGCGATCCGCGTACGGATCTCGCGGTTCTGAAGGTCGATGAAAAGCGCAAGTTCACCTACGTGCAGTTTGCAGATGACAGCAAGGTTCGCGTCGGCGATTGGGTGGTTGCAGTGGGCAACCCCTTCGGCCTCGGCGGCACGGTGACTGCCGGTATCGTTTCGGCACGCAGCCGTGACCTTGGCCAGGGCCCGTATGACGACTTCCTGCAGGTGGATGCTGCCGTCAATCGCGGCAATTCCGGCGGACCGACCTTTAACCTCGAAGGCGAAGTCGTCGGGATCAACACCGCAATCTTCTCGCCGACCGGCGGCAATGTCGGCATTGCCTTCGCCATTCCTGCATCCGTTGCCAAGGATGTCGTCACCAAGCTGATCAAGGGCGGCGACATCGCCCGCGGCTGGCTTGGCGTAAAGATCGAGCCTGTGACGCAGGACGTCGCCGACTCGCTCGGCCTGGCCGAGGCTGCCGGTGCACTGGTCAACGAACCGCAGACCGGATCGCCTGGCGACAAGGCCGGCATCAAGGTTGGCGACGTTATCACTGCCGTCGATGGCGAAACGGTGAAGGGTCCGAAAGAGCTCGCTCGGAAGATCGGCTCCATGGATCCGGGCAAAGTCGTGGATGTATCCGTCTGGCGTGATGGCAAGTCAGTGAGCGTCAAGGTAACGCTCGGAACGCTGCCTGTGGACAACAAGGAGGCTTCTGCCCAGCCCCAGCAGGGTACGGATGAGAACCAGAGCCCGACCGAGCAGACGCTGGACAAGCTCGGTATCATCGTCACACCTGCTGATGATGGCAACGGCGTACGGATTACATCTGTCAATCCGCAGTCCGACGCTGCCGACAAGGGTCTGAAACAGGGTGAGAAGATCACTTCTGTCAACAACCAGACGGTCAGCTCCGCTGAGGATATCCAGAAGGTGATCGAATCCGCCAAGAAGGACGGCCGCAAGAAGGCGCTGTTCCAGATCGAGGATCAGAACGGCAATCGGTTCGTGGCCCTGCCACTCGGCTGATAAGTCTCTTCTGCTTCGCTTCGTCTGCCCTCCCTTCCCACGAAGGGGGGGCTTCCTGTCCAGCGCTTTCCTGCCTATCCTGCCGCCATGAAGATTCTCATCATTGAAGACGATCTGGATGCTGCAAGCTATCTCGCCAAGGCATTTCGCGAGGCGGGCCACACGATCGACCATGCAAGCGATGGTGAAAGCGGCCTGTTCATGGCCACCGAGAACACCTATGACGTGCTCGTCGTGGACCGGATGCTACCGCGCAGGGACGGTCTTTCCGTGATCATCGAACTCCGGAAGAAGAACATCAATACACCCGTACTCATTCTTTCGGCTCTCGGTCAGGTTGACGATCGCGTAACCGGTCTTCGGGCCGGAGGAGATGATTATCTGCCAAAGCCTTACTCGTTCACCGAGTTGCTGGCACGTGTCGAAGTGTTGGGACGTCGTCGTGGCCAGCCCGAACAGGACATGGTCTACAAAGTGGGCGACCTTGAGCTCGATCGGCTGTCTCATGAGGTGCGCCGGCAGGGCAAGGAGATCCTGCTGCAGCCACGCGAATACCGCTTGCTCGAATACCTGATGAAAAATGCCGGTCAGGTGGTAACGCGTACGATGCTGCTGGAGAATGTCTGGGATTACCATTTTGACCCACAGACAAACGTCATCGACGTGCATGTTTCCCGGCTGAGATCCAAGATCGAAAAGGATTTCGACAAGCCGTTGCTGCGGACCATTCGTGGTGCGGGCTATATGATCAAGGACGACGGATAATGTCGGCACCCAGCCGGTTGCAGGCGCTTGCCAGAAACACAGCGCTGCGTTTGTCCGCACTCTATCTGCTGCTGTTTTCCGCCTGTGCTGCGCTGCTGGTGCTCTACGTTTCGTCGGTTTCCGAGACCCAGTTGCAGTCCCGGATGCGGGATTCGGTGGCATCGGAGGTTCAGGAACTCGATGACATCTATTCGCGGGGCGGAATCGCTGCGCTGTTGAAGTTCCTGGAAAACCGCTCTCACCAGCCCGGCGCCAATCTTTATGTGATCGCTGGGCCGAATGGCGAGATTCTGGCCGGTAACGTCGCCTCGCTTCAGCCCGGGGTTCTGGACGAGGAAGGCTGGACCAACAAGCCGTTCCTCTATCAACGCTACGGCGATCGCGACAAGAATGATCGCCACGCAGCCATTGCCCATGTTTTCTTCTTTGAAAACGGATTGCGGGTCCTCGTCGGGCGCGACCTCGGCGAGCCCGAAAACGCGCGCCAGATGGTGCGCCACGCGTTGATGCTGGCGCTTGGCGTTATGGGGCTTGGCGCCTTGATCATCTGGTTTGCTATCGGCCGCAATGCGTTGAACCGGATCGACCGGACATCAGTGGCCGCACAGAAGATCATGGGCGGCGACCTTTCCCAACGGCTGCCTGTCACAGGCGCCGGCGACGAGTTCGACCGCCTTTCCGTTTCACTGAATGCGATGCTGGCACGCATGGAAAAACTGAACGAGGGCTTGCGCCAGGTCTCGGACAACATCGCCCATGACCTGAAGACGCCGCTCACGCGTCTGCGCAACAGGGCTGAGAGCGCACTTGCAGGCGAGCGGCCGGAGCAGGAGTATCGAGCCGCACTTGAGGATGTGATCTCAGAGTCCGACCAGTTGATCCGCACGTTCAATGCGTTGCTGATGATTTCTCGCGTCGAGGCCGGATCTGCTGCTGCGGAAATGTCCGACCTCGATCTGTCGGAAATTGCCGCTGAATTCATCGAGCTCTACGAGCCGGTTGCGGAGGATCAGGGTATCACGATTGTCAAATCGATCGCGCCGGGCATGCTGGTGCGGGGAAATCGCGAACTGATCGGTCAGGCGATTTCGAACCTGATCGACAATGCGATCAAATATGGCGAGAATGACCAGAAGCCGGAGATCGCGATTTCGGTCGAGCGTTCGCATCGAGCGATCCTGTTGAAAGTCGCCGATCATGGTCCGGGAGTTCCAGAAGACAAGTATGACGAGGTCGTGCAACGGTTCTACCGGCTCGATGAAAGCCGGTCCAAACCTGGTACCGGCCTTGGTCTTTCGCTTGCGGTCGCGGTAATGGAGCTTCATGGTGGCAGCATCGCTTTGGCAGCCACCGATCCAGGCCGGGAGACCGGCAAGGGACTGTCCGTGATCATGGTCTTTCCCGAGGAGGAGGCCGAGAAATGACATTTTGGGGGATCCATGTCGAACAGTGCAGCAGCTTCAACTGAGACTTTGCCGGCAGCACAGCTCTCTTCTCTGCCTGTCAATCCGCTCAGGCCGCTCAGCCAGCAGGAAGCGAAGTCCGTGATCGCGGATCTCAAGGACTGGGCAAAGGGAGAGCCAGCAATCGCTTCCCTTTTGGCGGGTGAGACGCCGGATCGGGAGTTTGTCATTGCGGCACTTTCGCTTTCTCCTTTTTTGCGCGACATCGCCCGCGTGGACCCGAGCCTCCTCGCGGTAGCGCTGACCACTGATCTACGGAGCGCGCTTCGCCAGACAGTAGAAGCGGTTCGGCACACCTGGCGCGATTGCACCGAAGCGGAGCTGATGACCGCCTTGCGCAAGGCCAAGCGCCGTGCCGCCTTCCTGATTGCGCTTGCCGATCTGGCCAAGCTGTTTGACGGTCGCGAAACCACGGGCTGGCTGACCGATCTCGCCGAAGCATCGGTCGCCGCCGCCATCGACCATCTTCTCCAGGCATCCCACGTTGCCGGCAAGGTGCGCCTTGTCGATGAAACCCAGCCTTCAAAGTCGTCGGGGCTTATCGTCCTCGGCATGGGCAAGCTCGGCGGCAGGGAGCTCAATTACTCCTCCGATATCGACGTCGTGGTTTTCTACGATCCCGAAGCCGGCATCCTGACCGAGCCGGAAGATGGCACGGACACCTATGCGCGCATGCTGCGGCGCATGATCCGCATCCTGCAGGACAGGACCGGCGATGGCTACGTGTTCCGGACCGACCTACGCCTGCGACCGGATCCTGGGTCGACGCCACTTGCCATTCCCGTGGACGCTGCAATCCTCTATTACGAAGGCCGGGGGCAGAACTGGGAGCGTGCTGCCTACATCAAGGCGCGGCCCGTAGCCGGCGATATCGAGGCGGGAGAACGGTTTCTGCGCGAACTCGTGCCCTTCGTGTTCCGGAAATATCTCGATTATGCTGCGATTTCCGACATCCATTCGATCAAGCGCCAGATCCACGTGCACAAGGGCCACGGCGAAATTGCCGTAAAAGGCCACAACATCAAGCTTGGACGCGGTGGGATCCGGGAAATCGAGTTTTTCGCACAGACGCAGCAACTGATTGCCGGTGGACGCATGCCGGAATTGCGTTCTCGCAGTACCCAGGTTGCATTGCGGGCGCTCGAAGATGCGCGATGGATCGACGCCGCGACCCGCGAGGAACTAACGGATGCCTACTGGTTCCTGCGCTCTGTCGAACACCGTGTGCAGATGGTGCATGACGAGCAGACGCACATCCTGCCGACCACCGAGGCCGAGCTGAAGCGAATAGCTTATATGCAAGGCTATGCCGATACCTCCGCCTTCTCCAAGGCGTTGACCCAGGTTCTGAAGACTGTGGAACGCCGATATGCCCAGCTTTTCGAACAGGAAAACAAGCTGTCCACCGATAGTGGAAACCTGGTCTTTACGGGCCAGAAGGACGATCCGGACACGCTCAAGACACTGCAGAAGCTCGGTTTCCAGCGCCCCGAGGACATGTCCCGCACCATCCGGGGCTGGCATTACGGGCGTTATCGGGCGACCCAATCCGTCGAAGCGCGCGAGCGACTGACGGAACTGATGCCCGAATTATTGAAGATCTTCGGCGAGAGCAAACGGGCAGATGAAGCCCTGATGCGCTTTGATCAGTTCATTTCGGGATTGCCATCAGGAATTCAGCTGTTCTCCCTGCTGTCTTCCAATCCCTCCCTGCTTTCGCTGCTCGCCACGATCATGTCTGCTGCGCCAAAGCTGGCGGGGATCATTGCGTCCAAGCCGCATGTCTTCGACGGCATGCTCGATCCCGGGCTGATCTCGGAGTTGCCCACCCGTGCCTATCTCGCGGCGAGGCTGACGACCTTTCTCGCAGGCGCCACCCATTTCGAGGACATACTGGATAGATTGAGGATCTTTGCATTCGAGCAGAAATTTCTCATCGGCATTCGGTTGCTGACTGGCGCCATCGAGGGGACGACCGCTGCCACGGCATTTACCGATCTTGCCGATCTTGTGATCGTCGAGACCCTGGCCGCCGTCCGAACAGAACTGGAAGCCGTTCACGGACCTTTTCCAGGCGGGCAGGTTGCCATCATCGGCATGGGCAAGCTCGGCAGCGGCGAGATGACCGGCGGTTCCGACATCGACCTTATCCTGCTTTACGACTATGACGACGAGGCGGCCGAATCCGCAGGTCCCAAGCCGATCGATGCGAGCCGCTATTTCTCCCGGTTGACCCAACGACTGACAGCCGCCCTGTCGGCACCGACGGCCGAGGGCGTTCTCTACGAAGTCGATATGCGACTGCGCCCATCAGGTAACAAGGGACCGGTCGCCACCCGCCTGAGAACATTTGAGAAGTATCAGTTCGAGGAGGCCTGGACCTGGGAACACATGGCGTTGACGCGCGCGCGGATCATCGCGGGTGATTCCGGCCTGGCGGCATCAGCGCAGGCGATCATAACGCGCGTTCTGTCGCGCGTGGACAATGTCGCCAAGATCGCCGCCGACGTCGTCGAAATGCGCCAGATGATCGACAAGGAAAAACCGCCGCGCGATATTTGGGACGTGAAACTTATTGCTGGTGGGCTGGTGGATATCGAATTCATCGCGCAGTTCATGACACTGATCGCGCCGGCGCGCGGGCTGGATGTGCGAGATCTCGACCCCAACACCGATGCTGTGCTCCAGCGCTTCGGCGCTCATCTTATGGCGCCCGCCGATGTCGATACCGTGCGTGCTTCCCTGAGGCTCTATTCCGATATCGCCCAGATCGTGAGGCTCTGCATCGACGGTCCGTTCGATCCGAAGGAAGCGCCGGAAGGCCTCAAGGAACTGCTTTGCCAGGTAGCCGAAGTTCCGGACCTCAAGGTGCTCGAAGGGGAGTTGCGGCAGGCATCACAGGCGGTGCGCAAGATCTTCAAGGTCGTGGTCAGGACCGTCACTTGCCAGTCAGATCCGCACGACAATGATCGTGCCACGCCCTTCGCAAGAGCGGATTCCCATTTCACCGCCATGAAGCTGGGCGAGTGAGCGTGAGATCGCCAGGCCCAGGCCGGAGCCGCCCTGGCTCTTCGCATACTGGCTCTGGACCTGCTCGAAGGGCTGGCCGATCTTCTGCATGGCCGCCTTAGGTATGCCAATGCCGGTGTCAGCGATCGTCAGGCAAATGGACTGGCCGACACGCTTGCACCGCACGATGATGCGACCGTCCGGATTGGTGAACTTGACGGCGTTCGAAAGCAGGTTGAGCATGATCTGTTTCATGGCGCGGCGATCAGCCCTGAGATTGAGATCGCCAACGACCCGCTGTTCCACTGTGATGTTTTTCAGTTCCGCGGCAATGGAAACGAAACGCAGGCTTTCCTCAATAAGCAAAGATAGATCGGTCGGCTCGAGACGAAGCTTGAGATGGCCGGCCTCGATCTTGGACATATCAAGAATGTCGCTGATGACGTTGAGCAGATGCTTGCCGCTCTCGTGGATATCGCAAGAATACTCGAAGTATTTGTCGCAACCGAGCGGCCCGAACATCTCGTTCTGCAGGATTTCCGAGAAGCCGAGGATGGCGTTGAGCGGCGTGCGCAACTCATGTGACATGTTGGCGAGGAACTCGGATTTGGCACGATTGGCGGCTTCGGCCCGTTCCTTTTCCGCCTGGTAATTCGCATTGGCGTTGGAGAGCTCGGCAGCCTGTCGTTCCAGCTTGGCACGTGATGCCGAGAGGTCTCCGATCGTCGCCATCAACCGCCGTTCGGATTCCCTTAGCCGTTCCTGATGTCGCTTCATCAGCGTGATGTCGGTGCCTACGGAAACAAGACCGCCGTCATGCGTCCGGCGCTCGTTGATCTGGAGCCAACGGCCGTCTGCAAGCTGAACCTCGGTGGTCTGCGAATGGCAGTGACCCGGATCTGGATCCGCAAGCCGGCGCTCGATGACCGGGCGCGATGCCGATGCAAGGACAATCAGGCGTTCGGCGCCGGGCACCAGAACCTGATCCGGCAATCCGTAGGCCTGCTGGTAGTGGGCGTTGCACATGACCAATCGATCGTTCTTGTCCCAGAGAACGAACGCTTCCGTCGTGGATTCGATGGCATCGGCCAGCCGCTGGTCGGCTTCCGCATAGCGCTGCGCCAACTTGTGTTGCTCGGTCACGTCCATGGCGATGCCGATAAGGTGGGGCCGTTTCGACGGTGAGCGGATGATCTGGGCACGGGCCCTGAGCCAGACATAGTGCCCCGCAGCATGGCGCATACGGAATACCTGGTCGATCTGCATCAGATCGCCGCGGGCGATGCCGCGCGCCAGCGCATAGATCGCACGATCGTCTGGGTGCATCATTCGAGCGACGTCGCCGAAGGAGAGGACACCTTCACGCGGAGGCATGCCGAGCATCTCGTACATCGACCGCGACCAGAAGAGCCGGCCATCGACCATATCGAAATCCCAGAGCCCGCAGCGCCCGCGCGAAAGTGCGGACTCCACGCGCATATTGGATTCGACGAAAACCTCGTCAGCATCACGCAAGCGCCTGGCCTGCGTATAATAGGCGAACAGAATGACGAGGATGATGGCCGAGATGCCGGTGAAAAGTGTGACGTTGAGCGAGACCTCCTCACGCCAGCGCGCACTGATCATGGTCGTGGGTGTGAGAGCAAGTACATAGCCGGCCTCGGCGCGGACCGAGCGGAAAGCCGCGAAGTATTCGGCCCCGCCGAGCACCAGCCGGGGCTCGGCTTCGGTAGCGTCGGCATAAAACTGCGGCACGATGCTCTGGAGATAGCGCCCCCTATAAGACTCGGCTCCTGATGTGGTTGCGACCACCGTGCCTGTGCGGTCGGCAACGAGCAGAACTGTGGAAAATCCCGTCGTAACAGCTTCCGCAAGGGCGCGAAGTTCGGTCGCCGCACCGACAGCCTGATCGGCGATTTTCGGGTTGCCGTCGGCAGTATATTGGGCGGCGGCGGCCGCAGACGCCATGAGTTCGGTCTGGAGGCGCGCCGCACCCTCCATGCGAACCACTTCGGCATAGATACCCGACATACGTGCCGCTGCGACGACGAGCAGGAAAAGCGTGATCAGGATGGGGATCGAACGCTTGAGGATGGGCTCGACTTTGGAAAGCTCGACCTTACCGCCGCCGGCAAAGTCACGTGTTCGTTGCCGGATCATTCTCTCGATCCCCGGAAATCCCCTGAAGCCGTACCGTAGCCGGCTGCCGGTCACGCTTCCTCGACGCGCATCCGTCATTCTTTTCCGCCTTGATTCTCTTGTGGATTCGGTGCGCCGCCCGCCCGAATCATCAACAATGAATCACTGCCGAATCGGCTTGTCCAGCCGCTTTTCTTAAGGCTTTTTTAACCCGTTCAAATGACTCGCGATTTTTTTCGGGATCGCCAGTCATTTCATGGGGATGTCAGGATTTCAGCATCCGGTCTATCAGGTCGCGAACGTCCGTCGACAACCTGCCGGACAGGTCGATCGCCAGCAGTGCGGACTTTGCGTGCGCGGCCCGGCCAGGTTCCAGCGAGCGCCACGAACGCATGGAGGTCAGGATGCGCGCTGCAACCTGGGGATTGCGTCCGTCGATTTCGACGATGCGTTCGGCGAGGAAGCGATAGCCCTCGCCATCGGCACGGTTGAAACCCGTCGGGTTCGACATCGCAAAGGAGCCGATGAGCGAGCGCAAGCGATTGGGGTTGTTCGGAGCGAAATGCGATCCTCGCATCAAATCCTGGACGCGGCGAAGCGTCGTATCGCCGGGCACAGTCGCCTGAATCATGAACCACTTGTCAATCACCAGCGGATTCGCTGCAAATCGCTGTTCGAATTCGGCAATTGCGGCTTCGGCCTCGTTCGATCCCGGGAACCGATGCGCAAGCACGGTCAGTGCATGAGCCAGTTCTGTCATGTTGTCCGCCGCGGCATAGGCTGCTGCGGCGCGAGCCGGACCGTCATCGATATGGGAGAGCCAGGTGAGTGCGGAATTGCGCAGGCTGCGGCGGCCGGCACTGGCGGCATCCGGGCTGAATGCGCCGTTGTTCGTCGTCATTGCGTGGAGGTATTCGAGAGGCCCGGCGATGGCGGAGGCGATCGAATACATGATGGCATTGCGCGTGGTGTGGATCGCGTCATTGTCGATATTGCTGCCGATTTCACGCGCAATGTCAGCTTCTGTCGGCAGGGCAAGCACCTGGGCGCGGAAGGCAGGCTCGAGTGCTTCGTCAGACGCTGTTGCCATAAGGATCGACGTCAACGCGGGGCTCGCGGCGACGTCTCCACCGGCTTCGGTCGTCTTTACCGCGGCCGTCAGTTCCTGGATAGCCAAATAGTTGATCGCTTGCCAGCGCGAGAACAGATCGCTGTCATGCCGGGCAATATGGACGATGTCTTCCGCCGACTGGTCGAAGTGGAGATTTACGGGGGCCGAGAAGCTCCTGTTGAGCGACAGGGCAGGGCGGTTCGCGACGCCCTCGAATACAAACGTCTGCGTACGCTCGGTCAGGTGCAGCACGCCATCGGTGAACTCGCCGCCTGTGACTGTGGCGGCCTTCGCATCGCTGCCATCCTCAAGGATCAGTCCCATCGCGAGAGGGATATGCATGGGTTCCTTGGTCTGTTGGCCGGGGGTCGGCGGGATCATCTGCTCAAGCGACAGTTTGAATTCTTGTGAAGCAGCGTCGTAGTTCGCAGATACCGATACGAGCGGCGTGCCGGACTGATGATACCAGAGTGAAAACTGGGTCAGGTCGCGGCCGGAGACATCCTCGAAGCATTTGACGAAGTCCTCGATAGTCACGGCTTGACCGTCGTGGCGTTCGAAATAGAGATCCATGCCCTTGCGGAACATCGGCCTGCCGAGCAACGTCGCGATCATGCGCGTGACTTCGGAGCCCTTCTCGTAGACCGTGGTCGTGTAGAAGTTGTTGATCTCGCGATAGAGTTGCGGGCGCACCGGATGAGCGAGAGGCCCGGAATCTTCGGCGAACTGTTCGGCTTTCAGGTGGCGGACCTCTGCAATGCGCTTGACCGGGCGTGAACGCTGGTCAGCCGAAAACTCGTGGTCGCGGAAGACTGTCAGCCCTTCCTTGAGGCAAAGCTGGAACCAGTCGCGGCAGGTGATGCGATTGCCGGTCCAGTTGTGAAAATATTCGTGGGCGACGATCGCCTCGATATTGGCATAATCTTGGTCAGTTGCAGTCTCGGGGTCGGCCAGCACGTACTTGTCGTTGAAGACGTTGAGCCCCTTGTTCTCCATGGCGCCCATGTTGAAATCGGACACGGCGACGATCATGAAAATATCGAGGTCGTATTCGCGGCCAAACGCCTCCTCATCCCATTTCATCGAACGCTTCAGAGCGTCCATCGCATAGGCCGCCCTGGCTTCTTTGCCGTGCTCGACGTAGATCTTGAGAGCGACTTCGCGCTCGGACATGGTGGTGAAGGTGTCTTCTACAACGCCGAGATCGCCTGCCACCAGCGCGAAAAGGTAGCTCGGTTTCGGATGTGGGTCATACCAAGCGGAAAAACGGCGTCCGTCGCCGTAATCGCCGGCGCCGAGAAAGTTGCCGTTGGAAAGCATCACCGGATTGGCAGAGCCGTCGGCGATGATGGTGATCGTATAGACCCCGAGGACATCGGGTCTGTCCATGAAGTAGGTGATACGGCGAAACCCTTCGGCCTCGCATTGGGTGCAATAGGTGCCGTTAGTGCGGTAAAGGCCCATCAGCTTGGTATTGGCCTCGGGATCGATAATCGTCTCGACAGTTACTTCGAATGTCACGCCGGTCGGCAGGTTACCGATGACAAGTTGCTTGTCGTTGACGCTGTACTGGCTTTCATCGATCGGGTTGCCATCGATCGCCACTGCTTTCAGCGTCAGTTCGTCGCCATCCAGGACCAGCGGAGCCTGTTCGGATGCGCCTTCCCGCCGGTGCATCAACGATCGCTGGATGACCAATGTCTGTTTGGGATCCAGTTCGAACGTCAGGTCCACCCGTTCCAGCACAAAATCGGTGGGGCGATAATCTGCCAGATGAACGACCTGGCCAGCAGTGGCTTCCATGTTGATTCCCGAATGGCCGAGCCATTTTCTTGTGTTGAGGCGTCTCTCCCTGCGTCCATCTCGGGCTATCAGCAATACGAAACAGCGCAAATCCGGCGGCAGTATCAACGCCAATCACTGAATTATCGTTAAACCTGTCCCGATTTGACGCAGGGGCCGGTAGATAAACGCATTTGTGCCTGCGTGGGCGAAAAATGCAATATGAAAGATAGCGGATAATGGCGATTGGCGTAACCTGTCTAAGACAGTAGACTCCCGGAAACTGCAGTATATTGCGACAGGAGTTGACATGGTGGCTGTACCCAAGTTCGGCATTGGAGCCTCCGCTCTGCGCAAGGAAGACTTCACCCTGATCCGAGGACAAGGCTCCTTCACTGACGACATCCGCTCGGACGAAGCGTTGCATGGATTTGTCCTGAGATCGCAATATGCGCATGCGGCATTCCGCATTTTGTCGACCGAGGCCGCTCTGGCAATGCCGGGCGTGCGGTTGATCCTCACCGCGGCCGATATCGCCGAACTTGGCAACGTGCCGTGCAAACAGCTTGTGACGCAGCCTGACGGCAGCCTTCAGGACAAACGCGAGGCGCCGCTGCTCTGTCGCGACAGGGTGCGCCATATGGGCGATGCGGTGGCGTTCATTGTCGCCGAGAGCCGTGAAAAAGCCGAAGACGCCGCTGAATTGATCGAGATCGACTGGCAGGATCTGGATGCGCATGTCGATCTGGCTACCGCGCTGGAGGCGGATGCGGCGCTCGTGTGGGAGGAACGCGACGACAATCTCGCCTATACCTATCACAAGGGAAATCGGAAAAAGGCGGATGCAGCCTTTGAGCGCGCCGCACATGTCACAGACCTGACGGTCGTCAACAACCGGATCATCTCCAACTATCTGGAACCGCGCGCCGCTGTCGGTCGCTACGATACGGAAAGCGAAACTTACATCCTCAATGCGCCCAGCCAGGGCGTGCATTCGGTGCGCAATATTCTGGCGAAGGATATACTGCATGTCGCCCCTGCAAAGGTGACTGTCATAACCGGCGATGTCGGCGGCGGGTTTGGAACGAAAGCCTTCTGCTATCGCGAGTATGCATTGGTGCTGGAGGCTGCAAGGCGGCTCGAGGCGCCCGTCCGCTGGGTTTCCAGCCGCACCGAGCATGCACTGGCCGATACCCATGGACGCGACAGCATCATGGCGGCGTCGCTGGCCTTCGATGCCGGTAACCGGATCACCGCCATGCGCGTGAGGATGACCGCAAATATGGGAGCCTATCTCTCCCAATACGGGCCGATGATTCCGACGATGACTGCGCTGATGGCAACCGGCGTCTACGACATTCCGGTTCTCGATTTCGAGATCAAGGCCGTCTACACCAATACCACTCCCGTCGATGCCTATCGGGGAGCGGGCCGGCCCGAAGCGGCCTATCTTATCGAGCGGATCATCGATGCTGCAGCGCGTGAGCTGGGTCTTGGTCCGGCTGAGCTGCGGCGGATCAATTTCATCCGGCCGGATCAATTTCCCTACAGGACGCAGGGCGGCTGCCACTACGACGTGGGGGAATTCGAAGGGCATCTCGACAAGGCACTTTCCCTTTCTGACTGGCAGGGCTTCGAACAACGCCGAAAAGGGGCGAAAAACAACGGTAGACTCCGCGGAATCGGGCTCTCCACCTATGTGGAAATCTGCGCTTTCGGGGGATCCGAGCCCGCCCATCTCCACTTGAACCAAGACGGTACGATCACGCTCTACATTGGCACGCAGACGAATGGGCAAGGTCACGCAACGGCTTACAGCCAGTTCATAGCCGAAAAGATTGGCATCGACTTTGACAAGATCATCGTCCGGCAGGGTGATACGCGCGAGCTGGCCAAAGGCGGCGGCACCGGCGGATCGCGCTCCATCCCTATAGGCGGCGTCTCCGTGCTGCGTGCGGGTGAGGATCTGGCTGAGAAGATCAAGCGCATTGCCGGCGACGAGCTCGAAGCCTCCCCGGAAGATATCGAACTTGTAAATGGCGTTGCCCGGGTTGCCGGCACCGACCGCGAACTCGACTTTGCCGGTGTCGCGAAGGCCGCGAAGAAACCCGACGATCTGATCGCCATCGCCGATGTCCACCAGGACGAAGCGACCTACCCGAACGGCACCCATGTGGTGGAAGTCGAGATCGATCCGGAGACCGGGCAGACGGAGATCGTCGCTTACCAGATCGTCGACGATTTCGGCGTGACCGTGAACCCGATCCTGCTTGCCGGGCAGATCCACGGCGGAATCGCCCAGGGCGCAGGCCAGGCACTGATCGAAGGCGCGGTCTATTCCGAAAACGGCCAATTGTTGACCGCGACACTGATGGATTATGCCATGCCGCGCGCCGACAGTTTTCCGATGTTCAAGTTCGAGACCCGCAACGTCCCTTCGAAAACCAATGCGCTTGGTATAAAGGGGGCAGGCGAGGCCGCGACCATAGGTTCCACGCCCGCTGTCATGAATGCCGTGATCGACGCGTTGTATCACGGCTATGGAATTCCTGCGCTCGACATGCCGGCGACCCCCGGCAAGATTTGGGCGGCGATCGAGCAGGCGAAGGCGCGCAATGCGGCTTGACCGGCCATAAGCCGATTGTTACCCATTTTTTCGCCCGCGCGGCAAGCATGCCGTCATGCTTGCCAAATCCCTGTCGAGAATGCCGGAATACCCATGGACAAGACCACCGCCAACCCACTTCGCGGCATTGCCATGAAGGTAATGTCGATCATGCTGTTCATCTGCATGCAAGGGCTGATCAAGGAAGGGGGCAAAGGTATTGCAACTGGTGAAATTACCTTTTTCCGCTCGTTTTTCGCGATGGTGCCCATTCTCGGCTGGCTCGCCTTCCGGGGCGATCTGCCGGGAGCGCTGAAGACCGCAAATCCTGTCGGACATTTCTATCGCGGGTTCATTGGGGTTATTTCGATGACTCTCGGCTTCTACGGCATTGTGCATCTGCCGCTGCCGGAGTCGATCGCGATCAGCTATGCCATGCCGCTTTTCTCGGTCATCGCTGGCGCGGTACTGCTGAAGGAGGATGTGCATCGCTACCGCTGGGGTGCAGTGGGTGCGGGGTTCGTCGGCGTGGTGATCATCCTCTGGCCGCGACTGGATATGATCCGCCAGGGAACATTCGGTGCCGGGGCTACGGCCGGCGCGCTCGCGGTGCTTTGTTCGGCGGCAATGGCGGCGATCGCCATGGTGCATGTCCGCCAACTGGTGCGCACCGAGCGGACGCCCACTATCGTCTTCTACTTCTCACTCTCGTCGAGCATCTTTTCTTTGATGACGTTGCCATTCGGCTGGAACGCGATTTCGATGCCTGCGGCCCTGATGCTGATTGGAGCGGGTTTCATTGGTGGGGTTGCACAAATCCTGCTCACCGAGAGCTACCGCTATGCCGATGTCTCCGCTGTTGCCCCGTTCGAGTACACCTCAATCATCTGGGGCACGCTCATCGGCTACCTCTTCTTCAACGAGTTGCCAGACGAAACGCTGCTGGTCGGCGCCGCGATCGTGATAAGCGCCGGCATATTCATTATCTTCCGGGAAAGGCAGCGCGCCGTGGATACAGCACGCAAGGATCAGTCGCTGACACCATGAGTCACCGGGATTTGGGATGGCCTGCGAACGATGCGCCAGGCCGCATAGCTGCCGTAAAGCGCGAAGGTGATGGTTAGAAGCAGCGGAAGCCCGGCCGGCCCGGCATAGGCGATCGCCTGCCCGGCGAGCAACGGCCCGGCAATGACCCCAAAACCATAGAGAACGGTAAGGCCGCTCGATATCCGGACATATTCGCCGGGATCGGCCATGTCGTTGGCATGGGCGACGTTCAGCGCATAGATCGGAAATATCACCATACCTGCGGCAAAGGCTGCGACATAGAGCATGTATTCATGGCTGGCATCGGAGGCCGCCATCCACAGGCTGGCGCCCACACCAAACGCGCCGCAAACGACCATCACCTTGCGGCGGTCGACGTAGTCCGAGATCCGTCCCAGCGGAAACTGCGCCACCATCGAGCCGAGGATGACGGCGGCGATGATGTTGGCACCGCCGGTCTCACTCAGGCCAACCATCTTGGCGTAGACAGCGGAAAAGTTCAGCCAGGCCGCCGATATGACACCGGCAAGGAATGTTCCGACAAATGCCACCGGCGAACGCTGCCACAGGCCTTTGAGGTCGAAGCCGACCTCGGTCGGCACTGATGGCGACGACGAACTGGATAGCGCTATGGGGAAAACCGCCAGCGAAAAGAACATCGCGGCGACGATGAACAGAGTGGTGGTCTGGGCATCGCCCCAGGCGGCGATATAGGGGCCAAGGATCGAGCCGGCCATGGCGACGACCATGTAGACCGAAAACATGAAGCCGCGATATTCGTTGGCGGACTTCTCGCTGATCCAGCTTTCCATGATCAGGTAGGACCCGGCCATCGCAAAGCCGAAAAGGCCGCGAAACGCCATCCACGCATAGGGATTCGGCATCAGGGAGCAGAGCAGGATCGAGATCGACAGTGCGGCGATATAGGCGGCAAAAACCCTGATATGGCCGGTGCGGCGGATGAACTTCGGCGTGATGAATGACGAGATCGTATAGCCGAGGGAATAGACCGCGCCGATGAAGGAAATGTCCTGGGCCGTCCAGCCTTCGCCAAGCGCGCGGATCTGCACGATGTAGCTCGCGACGCCGAAGCCGGTCATGACGATGAAAATGGAAACTAGCAGGCTGGAGACCGCGCGTAGGCCTTCTAGCATTCGTCACTCCGGCAGATAAGACTCAAATCAAGAGTCTCTCATATGCACATTTGCGGCTTTTCAATAGCCAGAAACCGTCAGGTGGTGGCGTTGAAGTCAGACATTTCCACCGAATGACGATGGGGGCGGAGTGCTGTTTGCGGCGGGGTCGTATGGTCCGGGGCGATTGCCGCCAATGTCCTCGGCTTTGAGATAGTAGTGCGAGAGAATTACGGAGATCAGCGTGATACTGACCGCCTCGATGGAGGTCTCGACAACCGTCATCACCGCGCCGGATACATTTGGCATGGCGTCGCGAATGACTGAAGGCTGGATTCCAGACATTCCCGCCGTCATCAGGATTGCGAACTGAAGCACGATTGTCAGGATCAGAACCGCTGCGATGCGGATGAACACAGGCAGGAAGTTGCGCATGCCTCGCTTGAATGCCGCGCCGAGACCGGTGTTTTGCTTGTAGACCGAAGCTGGCAGCCAGGAGCCGGCTAGGCCCAGCAACACGGCATAGCTCAACAGCGTTGCTCCGAAGAAAGGAAGCAGGCCGGGAATGTCGGGGGCTTGGCTATCCGCACCCGTGGCCCCTGATGCCGATAGTAGCACCGGCATCGCCGGGATCACCGAAAGGACCAGCAGCGCCAGTGCTTTGAACATGAAGCCGCCAAACGAGCGGTCGGCGGTCCCATCGGCATTCGGGGCGCCGAACTTGAGATTGAAGAGAGCGGCGCGATGAACGAACAACGCCAGCAACAACCACGCAACCATCGTGCCCGTGCCGGAGGCAGACCGGACTATCCCGGTGTCCGCGAGCGCAGCGACGACCAGCATGGCTATGACGAAGAACAAGTAGAAGTGCCAGTTCTCTCGGATGATGCGGATGCTCGTGGAAATCATGAGTGCCTCTTGTGTATACTCATGATTTCCACCTATGCGTTTATCCGTTTGCTGTCCAGAGGCCGATGTCGTCGCGTTCGCCGATCAGGGCAAGCCCGTGGGCAATCGACATCAGTTCGCCGCCGCTATCGATGCGGCTCGCATCGAAGCGTCGTTCGAAGATCTTGCGGACGGCTGGCACGAAGGATGTGCCGCCGGTGAGAAAGACCCGATCGATCGTGTCGGGCGCGGTTCCCGATTTCACCAGCACATCGTCGAGCGCGCCTTCGATCGCCTTCAGGTCTTCCGTGATCCAGCTTTCGAAATCATCGCGACGGATCGTCCTGCGGCTGTCCTTGCCGAGAGGGGCGAAATAAAACTCGGTTTCCTCGGCTTCAGAAAGCCGCATCTTGGCCGCGGATACGGCCTGATAGAGAGGATAGCCCTCGTCATGCTCGATCAGGTCAACGAAGGCTTCCAGCTTTTCCGGCTCCAGGCTGGAGCGCACGAGTTTCTTCAACTCCTGAAAGTCCCTGAGCGTCTTGAAGATCGACAACTGGTTCCATCTGCCAAAATTGGCGTAGTAGTTTGAGGGCACTTCGAGGATCTTGTCGAAGCTCTTGAAATGGCTGCCCTTGCCGATCTGCGGCGAGACGACGTTGTCGATGATGCGGAAATCGAAATGATCGCCCGCCACGCCGACGCCGGAATGTCCGACGGGTACTGCGCTGAGCTTGCCTCCATGCGTCTCGAACCGGATGATCGAATAGTCGGTGGTGCCGCCGCCGAAATCGGCTACGAGCACGGTCGCGTCCTGCTTGAGGTTCTGCGCGAAATAGAAGGCAGCGGCAACAGGTTCGTAGACGAAATGTATTTCTGGAAAGCCCAGTCGGGTCAGCGCGGTATTATAGCGCTCCAGCGCCAGCGCCTCATCGGCGTTGTGGCCTGCAAACGTCACCGGCCGGCCCGCGACCACGCGCGAATAGTCGCTGGACAGGTCGCGTCCGGCATAGGAAGCGAGCCGGTTGAGGAACACTTCCATCAGGTCCTCGAACTGGTGACGCCTGGCATGCACCAACGTGCCCTGAAACAGCGAGCTTGCTGCAAAGGTCTTGATCGACTGCAAGAAACGGCAGTCACCGGGGTTGTCGATGAACTGGCGGATGGCTGCCGCACCCGCGTCGACATCGAGAACGTCCCTTACCGAGCCTTTCATGAAGGACAGGCATGTACGCATGCTGTCGGATGTTCCGGCCATGCTCTCGAAGGAAACCGAGCGCGTGCCGTCTCCTTCCTTGATTGCCAGTACTGTATTGGTCGTGCCAAAATCGAGGCCGAGGGCTGACGCCATGAGCGTTCTCCCGCGCAATTCGCGCATTGATGAGGATGTTTGCTGCACTGCGGCAGGTGAAGGGTGCGGCTCATGCCACGACGATGGTACGATGGCAAGTGCGAAAGGTGGCTGGCTGCCATGCGTCCGCGATGGCGGCTGTGAATCAAGCCTTCAGTTTTCTCGAAATCCAGATGACGGCGATGCCGAGGATCCCGAGAATGCCACCTCTTGTGATCCACTGCGATTGGTTGATCATCGGGCTTGTCTCGGGATAGGGGAACAGGCCGCTGCCCTGTGCTGCCCACAACGCCCCCATGATGATCATCAAAATACCGATGACAGCGAGGATGAGGCTTATCATTTTCATGTCGTATCCCCCGAGGGTCGGAAGCCGTTGAGTGCCGGGTTTGGCGGCGCTGCGGCAAACACATATCATATGCATGCTGCTTCAAAGATATATAAGCCTCAGGCCCGTATGAATTTGCCGCTTGTCGGCTCGACAAGTCGCGGACGATTTGACAAAAGACAGAGGATTTTTTGACGGTTGGCAAGCCGATGGGGACGAGTGGAGTGCACAAATGAGTGAGATGGACCTTCCGGAACGCGAAAGCATGGAGTTCGACGTGGTGATCGTCGGCGCAGGCCCTGCTGGATTGTCGGCCGCGATCCGCCTGAAACAGGTCAATCCGGACCTGTCTGTCGTCGTCCTCGAAAAAGGCGCCGAGGTCGGCGCGCACATTCTCTCCGGCGCGGTGGTGGATCCGATTGGTATCGATCGCCTCCTGCCCGGTTGGCGCGAGGAGGCCGACCATCCGTTCAAGACCGAAGTGACTGATGATCACTTCCTCTTCCTCGGTCCTGCCGGTTCGATCCGCCTGCCGAACTTCATGATGCCGCCGCTGATGAGCAATCACGGCAACTACATCGTCTCGCTCGGCAATGTCTGTCGCTGGCTTGCCACTAAGGCCGAAGAGCTTGGCGTGGAGATCTATCCCGGCTTTGCTGCAACCGAGTTGCTTTACACGGAAGACGGCGCGGTGCGCGGCGTCGCGACCGGTGACATGGGCATCGAGCGCAACGGCGAGCCGGGCCCGAACTTCGCCCGTGGCATGGAACTGCTCGGCAAATATGTGCTGATCGGCGAAGGCGTGCGCGGCTCGCTCGCCAAGCAGCTGATTGCCAAATACAAGCTCGACGAAGGCCGCGAGCCTGGCAAGTTCGGCATCGGTATCAAGGAACTCTGGCAGGTCAAGCCCGAGAACCACAAGCTGGGCCTCGTCCAGCACTCGTTCGGCTGGCCACTCGACATGAAGACCGGCGGTGGTTCGTTCCTCTACCACCTCGAAGACAACATGGTTGCGGTGGGCTTCGTGCTGCACCTGAACTACAAGAATCCGTATCTCTTCCCCTTCGAGGAATTCCAGCGCTTCAAGACCCATCCGGCGATCCGAGGCACCTTCGAAGGCGGCAAGCGCATTTCCTATGGCGCGCGCGCCATCACCGAAGGCGGCTACCAGTCAGTGCCTAAACTATCGTTCCCGGGTGGTGCGCTGATCGGCTGCTCGGCCGGCTTCGTCAATGTGCCGCGCATCAAGGGCAGCCACAACGCCGTACTCTCGGGCATGCTCGCCGCTGAAAAGCTGGCTGATGCGATTGCCAACGGTCGTGCCAATGACGAGCCGCTCGAGATCGAAAATGCCTGGCGTGCGACCGACATCGGCAAGGACCTGAAGCGGGTCCGCAACGTCAAGCCGTTGTGGTCGAGGTTCGGCACGGTCCTCGGCATCGGCCTGGGCGGTCTCGACATGTGGACCAACCAGCTGTTCGGCTTCTCGTTCTTCGGCACGCTCAAGCATGGCAAGACGGACGCTGCCTCGCTGGAGCCGGCTTCCCAGCACAAGAAGATCGAGTATCCCAAGCCCGACGGCGTGCTGACCTTCGATCGCCTGTCCTCGGTGTTCCTGTCGAACACCAACCACGAGGAAGACCAGCCGATCCACCTGCAGCTCAAGAATCCCGATCTGCAAAAGACCTCCGAGCACGACGTCTATGCCGGTCCTTCGACCCGCTACTGTCCCGCCGGCGTCTATGAGTGGGTGGAGAAGGACGGCAAGGACGTCTTTGTCATCAACGCGCAGAACTGCGTCCACTGCAAGACTTGTGACATCAAGGACCCCAACCAGAACATCAACTGGGTGCCGCCGCAGGGCGGCGAGGGTCCTGTCTATCCGAACATGTGATTTGGGAGGGGCGGATATGGAAATTATGATCCGCCCGGCCATTTCTTCAGACTTTGCTGCTTTGAATGCGATCGAGCTCGACGCCTTCGAAACCTTGCGTGCAGCCGGAGCGGTCTTCGGAGAGGCGATCGCGAGCGGTGACGAAGAACTGCTGCGTTATCTCGAAACGGGCGTGCTTCTTGCTGCAGTTAATGGTGGCGATGTTTCCGTGGGATATGCCGGAGCACTCTGCGGCGATGGCTGGCTGCATATAGGCGAGCTCGATGTCCACCCTGATTGGCAACGTCGGGGCATTGGCCGCCGACTGATGCGCGCGATGCTGGATGAAGGGCGAGCGCGCGGACTTGCCTGTGCCACGCTGACAACCGATCGGTTTGCGCCCTTCAACGCTGCCTTCTATTCGACGCTCGGTTTTCGCATGCTTGAGGCAAGCGAATTGCCCGATCGGCTGGCAGCGATCCTTGCAAAGGAGCATGCCGCCGGCCTTGATCCCGCGCGGCGCGTGGCAATGCAGCTGGATTTTCAGCCCTGACTGTTCGCCTTTCCAGGAGGTGGCTTGAGACCACCCATCAGTGTGGGAATCAGTTCCGAGACCGTCGGGTGGATCGGGACCGCCCACTGGAACGTCCGATAGTCGTTCTTGCCGTTCATCACGTCGAGAATGCCGTGGATGGCCTCATCGCCCTCGATGCCGAGAATGGCGGCGCCGAGGATTTCGTGGGTGTCGGCATCAGCCACCACGGTCATCAGCCCTTTAGTCTCGTCGCGCTCCACCGCGCGCCCGACATTGGTCATCAGCCGGTCGGAAACGAGAATGTTGCGACCGCTGGCTCGCGCTTCCTTCTCGGTCATGCCGACGCGCCCCAACGGCGGATCGATGTAGAGCGCGTAAGCGGGAATGCGGCTTGTAACCTTCCGCTTGCCGCCATCCAGCAGGTTGGCTGCGATGATTTCGAAGTCATTGTACGAGGTGTGGGTGAAAGCCCCCCGGCCGTTGCAATCCCCCAGCGCCCAGATGCCCGCGACATTTGTCCTGAGCTCGTCGTCGACGGTGATGAAGCCGTGGCTGTCGACTACGACGCCCGTAGCGTCCAGCCCGAGATCGTCGGTGTTCGAGGTTCGGCCCATTGCGAGCAGCACGTGGCTGCCGACGACTTCGGGCGATCCAGCCTCGCAATCGACCCGCACCGACACGCCATCGGGATGCTTCGAGAAGGCGATGCAGTTGGCGTTGGTGCGCAGACCGATGCCTTCGCTCTGCATGAGGCTTGCGATCGCCGATGAAATCACCTCGTCTTCGCGCGGCAGCAGGTGCGTCTGGCGCTCGATTATTGTGACATTCGAGCCAAAGCGGCGGTACATCTGGGCAAATTCGAGCCCGATGTAGCTTCCACCGACGACCACGAGGTGATCTGGCACGAAATCGAGATCAAGGATGCTGCTGCTGGTCAGGTATTCGATCTCGCCGATGCCAGGCAGGTCGGGCCTCGAGGGCCGCCCGCCGACATTGATGAAGATCTGAGGTGCGGTGATGTCTTCGTCGCCGACACGGAGGACATTCGGCGATGCGAAGCGGGCATGGGTTCGATAGATTTTCAGGGTTGGCATGGCGCCGAGCCAGCCTTCGATTCCCTCCCGGGAATCGACAATGACCTTCTGCGCCCGTGCGCGCACTTTTGCCATGTCGATGCGCGGCTGGCTCTCAAGTATCACGCCGAAGTCGGCGGCTCGAAAAGCCATATGACCGACGCGCGCGGAAGCGACCAGCGTCTTGGTTGGCTTGCAGCCCGTGTTGACGCAGGTGCCGCCGAGATGTTTGCGCTCGACAAGCGCGACCTTTCGGCCTTCCGAGGCGAGCCGCCCTGCCAGCGGCGCACCCGCCTGTCCCGCGCCGATGATGATTGCGTCAAAGGTTTTCATGCCAGGCTCCAGACAATCAGAAAGGCGCCGACGACGGCCACCGCATCTTCAATGAGGGCGGCCGGCATATCGCTGCCGAGGATTGCCGCGAGGCGGCCGCGTACTGCAGCGCCGCCATAGGTGCCGATCACGGCACCGACGATGCCGGCGATCAATCCCGCCACCAGTATCTCGCCGCTCTCTCCGATCGCCGCGCCCGCCAGGCCGCCCATGAGGATGCGGGCGGCGAACTGCGGTGGCACCTTGCGGCTCGGTGTCGTCGGCCGCTTGTCGTTGACCAGTTCGCCGAGAGCCAACAGCAAGAATATCCAGGGCGTCCATTGATAGCCCAAGAATGCAAGCCAGCTTTGCGACACATCGATCCATCCGAGATGCGCCGCCCAGCTGACGGCTGCAGGTGCGGTCATGGCGCGCAGGCCTGCAACGATACCGATGAGGAGAGAAAGCACTGCAATCATAAGAACCTCCGGGTAAGAATTCATGAGAGCGGGCAAGGTGGGCGATGGAAAGCCCCGACTTTTTCAAAAGGGTATTCGCAACAAGGCTCACGTCCGCATCAGCGCGCAAGTCGGGAGTCTGGTGCTGCGGCTCGACTACGGAACTGGAAAATATGCAGGAATTCACCAATGCGTAGCAATTCTATTTCGGAATGACAACATTGCGGCGAGTGGGCTTGCAGCATTCGCGCGGCTTAACCGACCATTAACCATAATTCCCTAATTTCCGGGCAGGGCAACCGGATATTAAGGACCTTTTTCATGACGATCACGCGGCGCGGCCTTCTCCTCGGCATGTCGGCACTGTTGGCAGGCTGCACCACCGAGCGTTCGGTGCAGAGAGCCAATTACGCCGCGCGACCTGACGAGACCCATCCACTGCCGGCCATGCCGGTGGAGCAGATCAAGCCCGAGCTTCGACGCACCGAAGTGGCTTACGACACCAGCCATCCCGCCGGCACCATCGTTGTCGATACGCCTGCGCGTCGGCTCTACTACGTGCTGGGCGAGGGCATGGCGGTACGTTACGGCATTGGGGTCGGCCGTGAAGGGTTGGCCCTCCGTGGCGGCGCCTATATCGGTCGCAAGGCGGAATGGCCGACCTGGACGCCGACCGCCAACATGATCCGCCGCGATCCGGAAAAGAACTTGAAATACGCCGGCGGCGTGCCCGGCGGCATCAACAATCCGCTCGGTGCCCGCGCTCTTTATCTCTATCGCCACGGCAACGACACCCATTTTCGTATCCATGGCACCAATGCGCCCAGTTCCATCGGTCAGGCCATGTCGAGCGGTTGTATCCGCATGTTGAACCACGACATCATCGATCTCTACGCGCGCGCCGAAGTCGGCGGCCGGGTCGTGGTTATCCAAGCTTGAGGGTTTGTTGGCCCGGTAGCCTCCGCCTCGTCTCAAGTTTCAGATATCGATGTTTGCGCCGCTGAGTGCTGGGCCTTGGCTCTGGGATGAGGGTGCATGTGTTGCCGGTCGTCCTCATGCGAGGATGAATATTGCGCGCAACGTTCAAATTTTGGTGTGCGGCGCACAAAGCGCTTTACGTTGCGGCGTTGGTGCGGCTATAAAACGGCAGGTCGCGCCCACTCCTCCCAAGCATCCGCGGGATACGACCTCTCCACAATCCATTCGAGACAAACCCGGCGCTCCCAGCCGGGATGCCCGCGCCTTTTGAAAGCATTGTCCGTGACCGACGTTACCCTTTCCGACTCGCTCTCCGGCACCGACAAGGGTGCGGTGGAGTTCACCAAGTTTCAGATTTTCCTCGTCATCATTGCCTTGGCCTGCGGCGGCTTTGGAATCGGAACGGGCGAATTCGCGATCATGGGCTTTCTGCCGGATGTCGGTACGAGCTATGGCGTCTCGACGCCGGTTGCCGGCTATGTGATCAGCGCCTATGCGCTGGGTGTGGTCGTCGGCGCTCCGATCATCGCGCTGCTTGCGGCACGTGTTTCGCGTCGCAATCTGTTGCTGTCGCTGATGGCGGTGTTTGCCACGGGCAATATTCTCAGCGCCTTTGCGCCGGATTTCAATTCGTTCTTCATCCTCAGGTTTTTGACCGGTTTGCCGCACGGTGCCTATTTCGGGGTTGCTGCGCTGGTGGCCGCTTCGATGGTGCCGTTTCACATGCGGGCGCGGTCCGTCGGCTGGGTCATGATGGGTTTGACCATCGCCACCCTGGCAGGCACGCCGATCACCGCCTTCTTCGGGCAATTGCTCAGCTGGCGGGTGGCCTTCATGTTCGTCGGCGCAATCGGTGCGCTGACCGTGGCGCTGATCTGGCTTTACCTGCCGAAGGACGAGGTGGCTGAAGGCGCCAGCGTTTCGCGCGAACTCGGCGCATTCTATCGTCCGCAGGTCTGGCTGACGCTGGCGATTGCCGCGACGGGTTTCGGCGGCATGTTTGCGGTGTTCAGCTATATCGCCCCCACCGTCACCGAGGTCGCCGGCATGCCGTTGAGCATGATTCCGGTCATCCTTGCTTTGTTCGGTGTCGGCATGAATGTCGGCAACCTCGTCGGCTCCAAGCTTGCCGACATATCGCTGATGGGAACCATTGGCACCATGCTGGCACTCAATGTGCTGATCATGCTGATGTTTGCGCTGACCGCGGCCAATCCGTACCTGCTGTGCCTTTCGGTTTTTCTCGTCGGCTGTACCTTTGCTGCCGGCCCGGCGCTTCAGACACGACTGATGGATGTCGCCGCCGATGCCCAGACGCTTGCCGCTGCTTCCAACCACTCCGCTTTCAACATCGCCAATGCCATCGGCGCCTGGTTCGGCGGCATGGTCATTGCCGGTGGCTACGGGTATGCAGCCACCGGTTATGTCGGCGCTGGCCTGTCGGTCCTCGGCCTGGTCGTGTTCTTCATATCGCTGGCCCTGGAGCGCAACAGCGAACCCGCATAGCGGGCTCTACGGGCAAAGCGCCCGCTCTGCTTGATAGTCGATCCCTCAAAACCCACATAGTCGTCGATGGCAATGGCGATTTGCGGCTCGGGATTTGATGGATGAAGATCAAGGCGGTTTTGAACAGGGACGGAGGCACATTCCGCACGGCGGACATGGATGCCTATGCTGCCCATGCAAAACAGGTCTTTCAGGCCGCCGGCGATGAGCTGGATGTTGCCGTCGTTGCCGGCAGGGAAATGCCATCCGAACTCGATGTCGCCGCCGCCCGCGAGGATATCGACGCGATAATCGCAGGCGGCGGCGATGGCACGATTTCCACCGCAGCCGGTATCGCTTGGCGATCGGGCAAACCGCTCGGTATCATTCCGGCCGGCACGATGAACCTTTTTGCCCGCTCCCTGAAACTGCCGCTCGACATATGGTCCGTTCTGCCGGTATTGGCCTCGGGCGATGTCCAGAACACCGACATCGGCAGCGTCAATGGCCGGGCCTTCGTCCACCAGTTTTCCGCGGGCATGCACGCGCGCATGGTGCGGTACCGAAATACGCTTCCCTACAGGTCGCGCGCCGGCAAAATCGCCGCGAACGTCCGCGCCTCTGTCGGCGTGTTGATGAATCCGCCGGAGTTCGACATCGAGTTCTATGTCGACGGTTACCGCGAGCACCGCCGGATTTCCGCGATTTCCGTATCGAACAATCCATTCGGCCAGAACGGCCTGATGTTTTCTGACGACCTGACAACGGGCCATCTTGGTTTCTATCTCGCTGATCCGCTTCGTCCGTCGAGCGCAGCAAAGCTCGCCGTGGATATCCTGCGCGGCAAGCTCAAGCAAAACGCCGCAATCACGGAAATGAAGGTGAAGGCAGTCGATCTGCATTTTCCCAAGGTCTATCGCTCCGCCAATTACGTGCTCGATGGCGAGCTTATTCCGCTTGGCCGCGACATCTCGATAAAGCTTCATCCGGGCGAACTGAAAGTGATCGTGCCGAAAGACGTCTGAGGGCGCGGCTTGGATTGGTTATTGCAGAACCCGCACTAGCCAAGCCGGCCGATCGGTATGATTTCTTTGGCTTGCTCATGGAAAGGTTCACCTTTCCAGTCGCCAAGCCATCGATCGGCCCTCAGGCCGGCCTCGGCCAGCAGAGCCTCCAATCTGGGTTTGCCCATGAACCGGATCTGCGATGAAGCCGACAGCGTCTTGCCTGTTGCGGCGATCTCATAGAACGTCTGGTAGGTGGCGATCGCGGTGGCATCATCAAACGCCACGTCGTTCCAGGCTTTGACATCGCCATAGACGGGATGGGGTACGATCCGCTGCGACGTATCGGGCACCCACTCCCGCCATTCCTGGCATAGTGGATTGCGGGTGTCGAATATGAAGCGGCCTTCGGGCTCAAGATGGGCCGCAATCGTCGTCAGCACGGCTGAAATTGCTTCATCGGTCAGGAACACTTGGAAGGCGTGGCCGGTAAGCATGATCAGGTCGAATTTCTCGCCGAGCCGCACGGTTTCGGCAGGAGCCTCAACCCAACGCACCTTGTCACCGCCGTCGCGTTTGCGGGCGACCTCAAGCATCGCGGCCGCCGGATCGACACCCGCGACGCGCCGCTGTCCGTCGGCGGACATTGCCGCCAGCTGACCCGTGCCGCAACCGAGATCGAGTAGAGAACGAGCGTCGCGCGCAAGCTCGATGCAAAAGCCGAAGTCGTCCCAGACGCCGTTTTCCAGATCATAGAAATCGACGAGTTCCGGATCGCGGTAAAGGGGATCGTCGCTCATCGGTTACTGGAACGCCGTTTCGAAGAAGCTTCTCAGCTTGCGCGAATGCAGTTTCTCCGGTGGCATGGCCGAGAGGAGCTCGAGCGCCCGTAGCCCGATGCGCAGGTGCTGGTTGACCTGGTTCTTGTAGAACGCGGTCGCCATGCCCGGCAGCTTGAGCTCGCCATGCAGCGGTTTGTCGGAGACGCAAAGCAACGTGCCATAGGGAACGCGGAACCGGAAGCCGTTGGCGGCGATGGTGGCCGATTCCATGTCGAGCGCGATGGCGCGCGCCTGTGACAGGCGCTTGACCGGTCCTCGCTGGTCGCGCAGTTCCCAGTTCCGGTTATCTATGGTCGCCACCGTGCCGGTGCGCATGATCCGCTTCAGATCGTAACCGTCGTAACCTGTAACTTCGGCGACCGAATCCTGCAGAGCCTGTTGGACTTCGGCAAGTGCCGGGATCGGCACCCAGATCGGCAGATCATCGTCGAGGACGTGGTCCTCGCGCATATAGGCGTGCGCCAGCACATAGTCGCCAAGCGTCTGGCTGTTGCGCAGCCCTGCGCAATGGCCGAGCATAAGCCATGCATGCGGCCTGAGAACGGCGATATGGTCGGTGATCGTCTTTGCGTTTGATGGCCCGACGCCGATATTGACGACGGTAATGCCGGCATGACCCTTTTTCTTGATGTGGTAGGCAGGCATCTGCGGCAGGCGCGTTGTGGGCAGGCCCTCGGTGGGCTCGCTGTCCCCGGCCTTGGTGATCAGGTTGCCCGGTTCGACGAATTCGGTATAGCCGTTGCCGCCGGCGCGCATCTGTTCGCGCGCCCAGTTGCAGAATTCGTCGATGTAGAACTGGTAGTTGGAAAACAGCACAAAATTCTGGAAATGCTCCGCCTTGGTCGCGGTATAGTGGCTGAGCCGTGCAAGAGAATAGTCGATGCGCTGTGCGGTGAACGGGGAGAGCGGACGGGCGGTGCCTGCCGGTGGCTCGTATTCGCCATTGGCAATTTCGTCATCGGTCGTCGTCAGGTCAGGCGCGTCGAAGTGATCGCGCAGCGGCGCATCGAATGTAGCACCGGCCGATGCTTCGACGTGAGCACCTTCGCCAAAGGCAAAATGCAGTGGAATCGGCGTCGATGATTCGGCAACCGTGATCGGCAGGCCGTGGTTCTTGATGAGCTGGCTGAGCTGCTGTCTCAGGTAATGCCTGAACAGACGCGGGCGCGTGATCGTCGTGGAATAGAGGCCCGGCTCACTGAGAAATCCGTAGGGGAGCCGCGCGTCGATCTTGTCATAGCGGACTGTGGCGATCCGCACCTCCGGATAAAAGGCCCGATAGCGGCCGAGTGGCTCTCCGCCCTTGACGATATTCTCGAAGGCTTCCTTGAGGAACGCAGTGTTGCGATTGTAGAGCGCTTCAAGCGTTTCAACGGCGGCTTCGGCGTCGGTGAAACTCACCGCTTCGAAAGGCTCGGGGGAATGGATATCAAATACGGATGAAGAAAGGATTCGCTTTGCCATAAGTCATTATAGGAAGCGATTCGTGACAATCAAACTGTCTGAATGACGATACCGTAAAATATTTGCCGAACTGTGCTTTCCAACTGGCCGGATTCAGTTCCTGATCGAGCAATGCAGGCCAAGCGGTTGCGGGCAGGGGGCATTGAGGCCGAAGTGGCCTGTCTGGCTGAGTTGCACCCTGCGGGCTTGGCTGTTGACGACCATTGTCAGGCCGAGCGCAAAGACGGCGAAGGTCAGGCAGACAATTGTAAAGCGCCGCATCAGTATCGTCATCGAAGCCATGTCCCGAACGTGTGTCATTGTTGAACAGGTTTTACGGCATGCTTGCTGAACTGCCCCTGAGCCCCGCATTCATTTTCCGTTCAGAATGGTTGCCGCGGAAGGATCGACGCACTACCTCTGCGTTGTGATCCGCTTGGGGACAATGGAGTGATGGAATGGCAGCACCGATCGAACTGTACTACTGGCCAACGCCGAATGGCTGGAAGATCACCATCATGCTGGAGGAACTGGGCGTTCCCTATGAGGTGAAATACGTCAATATCGGTCGCGGCGAGCAGTTTGAGCCGGGTTTCCTGAAAATTGCGCCCAACAACCGGATGCCGGCAATCATAGATCCGGACGGTCCAGGCGATGCGCCAATCTCGATTTTCGAATCGGGTGCGATCCTACAATATCTCGGCCGCAAGTATGGACGCTTCTATCCCGCCAGCGAGCGGCAGAGAGTAGAAGTCGAGCAATGGCTGTTCTGGCAGGTCGGCGGGCTTGGTCCGATGGCAGGGCAGGCGCATCACTTCCGCGGTTATGCACCGGAGCAGATACAGTACGGCATCGACCGTTATACCAACGAGGTCAATCGGCTTTACGGGGTGATGAACACGCGGCTCGCCGATCGAGCGTACCTTGCCGGCGAATATTCGATTGCCGACATGGCGTGCATCGGCTGGGTCATTCCATACAAGAATCAGGGGCAGGATCTCGGAGATTTTCCCAATCTGAAGGCATGGCATGAGCGCATGCACGAACGGCCTGCCGTTCTCCGGGGCATCGAAGTCGGCAAGGAAGAGCGCGCCCGCCAGGCCAATCTTGCCGATGACAAGGAAGCGCAGAAGATCCTGTTCGGCCAGCGGGCACGTTGAGCCGGCGATCAGATTGTCATGTGGCAGAATGCGGCATGGCGTTTCGCCATGCCTCTGCTAACAATGCTCGCACCGCACCCGGAGATGGAAAATGACAACGCGTGAGCGCCGCGCCGAGGCCAAAGCCAGGCGAATGGCCGAAACCGGCATCGATGACGCGATGATCGAACGCCTCGTGCGGTCCTTCTGCGGCAAGGTACGGCAACATCCGGTGCTTGGCCCGATCTTCAATGAGCGGGTAACCGACTGGGAAGAGCATATGCAGCGTCTCATGGCCTTTTGGTCGTCTGTCATGCTCGCCAGCGGGGCCTATGGGGGCAGTCCGATGCAGAAGCATCTCGGTCTGCCAGTTGACTCCAGGCATTTTGATATGTGGCTGAGGCTGTTTATCGGCACGGTTGCCGAAATCTGCCCGCCTTCCGCTGGCCGACTCTTTGCCGAGCGCGCGTTGCGGATTGCCGAAAGCCTTGAAATGGCTATTGCGGTCGAACTCGGCGTCATGTTGGCGAAGGACGAGCGACTTCATCGCCCCGATGCGGATGTATTCCTGCCCGACGACGCTTAGAGCCTGGCGGCTCTTTTTTGGCCTTTTGCTCCCGAAAATTACCGACGTCGATTTTGCCAACCCAATTTGTGGTGAACAGTCGGTTTATTTCTCAAGATGAAATTTCTGTAAAAATTTCTGGAATTCGCGAGAGTTCCGGTGGGTCCGATACTTAACAAAAACCCAAGTTTACCAACTGTTTGAACTTTGTTTGCCTCAAATTAATCATGCATTTTAAGCCCATGTTGAAATGCTGTTGGCATAGTAGAGCCATAAGACGGGCGGGAACAACTCGCCGAACCCGAGAATAGATCTAAGATATCCACAGAATAAAAGATGGGTAGATCTACCTCCGGCGCCTCTCAAGGCAAGACAGGGCAAAAGTAAAACGAAACTATACGTTCGAAGGGACAGCAAAATGGCACGCTATGAAATGAACGGCATGGCAACGGCAATGGGCGGCAAAGCCCAGGCTGACGTCTTCTGCGAAATGGGCCTGATGTATGCGATTGGCCGCGGTTGCGAGATTGATCTGGTCGCTGCGCACAAGTGGCTCAACATCGCCGCGATCAAGGGCTCTGACCGGGCTGCGGAACTCCGAGCGGATCTCACGCCGTCGATGACCAAGACCCAGTTGGCCCAGGCGCTGCGCGCCGCCCGCGAATGGATGACCATGCATTGAGCATGGCATCGCGCTGGACAAGTACACGGCCGTAGAGAGCCGGTCCAGCATCACTAGATACCCGGCTTGGTTGCCGGATATCCCAATTTAGTCTCACGATTGATTATCGGCTTTGGCTGGTTCGTTCCAGCACCTTCGGCAGCGCCTGCTCCAACAGGTCGAGTTTCGGCTCAGGCCCCACGCTGATGCGAATGCAGCGGTTGAGGGGCGCTACGCCCGGCATGCGGATGAATACCCCTTCCTCCATCAAACCGTCGACGATCGCGCGGGCATAGGCGCCGTCATGGCCGCAATCGATCGTTACAAAGTTTGTCGCTGAAGGCAGGGGCTTTAGGCCATTGGCACGCGCGATATCGGCGATCCGCTCCCTTGCCGCTCCAATTTTTCCAATCACGTCCTTCAGATAGGTCTGATCCTTCAGCGCTGCGATGGCGGCCGCAACGCCGATCCGGTTCAGTCCGAAATGGTTGCGGATCTTGTCGAAAGCGCGGGCCGTATCGGCGTGCGCAATGACGTAGCCGATCCTCGAGCCGGCAAGCCCGTAGGCTTTGGAGAATGTGCGGGTGCGGATAACGTTTGGCCGGTCGATGAGTGCATCCGCCGCAGGAATGATGCCGGCGGGAGCGGTTTCCCCATAGGCCTCGTCGAGGATCAGCATGGTCGTTTGCGGCAGCGCGCGCGCAAACTCGACGACGCGCGATCCAGCAATGGCGCTTCCCATCGGATTGTCGGGATTGGCGAAATAGACGAGCGGTGCATCTTCTCGGATCGCAGCTTCGAGCAGGCCGTCGATATCTTCGCTATCGTCCTTGTAGGGCACGGTGACCAGGCGCCCGCCATAACCGGTGACGTGATAATTGAAGGTTGGATAACCGCCGAGCGAGGTGACGACCGGCATGCCCGGTCCGATGATCAGGCGGACGATCTGGCCCAGAAGTCCGTCGATGCCTTCGCCGACATTGATCTGGTCGATGCTCACGCCATGATGCGATGCGATCGCTTCACGCAGTTCAAAGTTCTCGGGGTCGGTATATTTCCACGTCTGGGTTGCTGCCTGCGTTATCGCATCGATGACCGACGGCGCTGGTCCGAAGCCGTTTTCGTTGGCCCCGATACGGGCTTTCACGATGAGATGGCGGTTTCGTTCGATGGCTTCCGGGCCGACGAATGGAACGGTCGCCGGAAGCTCTCGGGCGAGCGCGGTAAAGCGCGGAAAACTGGACATGCAATAGACCCTGATTCACTGACAGGCGGAGAATAGGGCAATATGCGGGTTGCGAAAAGCGGCTTATTTCGTGAAGAAGTCGTTGCGCACGATGCCCGACAGAAGGTCGTCGGCGATTGCCTTGATGAACTTGACGCCGATACGTTCGCCGTTGCGGTAGACTTCAGCGCAGCCGATCCGGTCTGGTATGCCCAGAAAGTTCAGGTAGTAGTGATCGGGCAGGCCGATGGTGGTCGTCACCTGCACGCAGGCGCCGCCCTTGGATATGTCGATCACCCGACAACTGCGCGATGTCATGCCACTCAACCCGGCGCCAATCGCCATAAGGCTGCCCGGCTTGTTGATGATGAAGCGTTCGTACTTGCGTGCGTCGAGGCCAGATTGTGTATGTACCGAGGATACGGCATTCTCCGAAATGATCATTTGCGGCTCCTGTTCTGGCTTCAAGTCCGAAAATGGCACGGAGTTGTTGCATGATGTTCAATTGGAAAGCTAGAATTTTAGCATCTGCGAAATTTCTTGGGCTGTGCTCAGAGCGGCTCGATCTCGATTGAGGCCGTACCGACGATCGATTGCAGGAAACCCGCATCGAGGAACATGTTGAATTTCGCCATGATGTGGTCGCCATCGCGGTTGAACACCGTTGCACCGATCTCTTCGCTGGATCCGAGGATGACGAGAAAGAAGTTTTTCGGCAGCTCGATGAACGGGCTAAAATTGAGCAATGCGCCGCCACAGGAAATACTCTCGATCAGGCAGTTGTACTGCACCTTGATCGTCAGGTGGTGGCCGACCGGAATGATCATGCCGGGCCTGTCGACTTGATGCTGCTTGAAACTCCGTTTCGGGTTCTGCAGGAAAAGTCGTTCGTTGAAATCCTTGAAATTCTTTAAGTTCATGACATCTAGCCAACCTGTTATTCAGCGGCAACTCTACCGACCCAAGGTTTACCAACATTGAATCGAGCGGAGATTTCTCGTCATGCTGGCAATGTGCTGCCGCGGCGGCTTGACACCTCTAGGTGCAGGGGATAGCAAGTTTTTCGGGTCGAGGCGCCCGCCGCTCGCGAGCAACTGCTCATGGTGAAGACCTCCTGGAAATCACAGCCCCAACACGTCAAACGGGATGGCGGCAATGCGAGCACCACCGAATTTCCCGCAGCGTATTGAGAGGCTTCTATGACGTCTTCTGGTTCGACGAATATGTTTCTGCGCGGCAGTCTGGGTACCTTGTTTGCCAGAACGGCTGCACCCATCATCCTGATCATGGTCATCAACGGGCTCTACGTGGTCGTGGATGCATGGCTGCTCGGGGTCTATGTCGGCCCCGCCGCGCTGTCCGCAGTGACATTGATCTTCCCGATGATGATGATGCTGTTTGCATTGCAGACGCTTGTCTCCAACGGCATGGCGAGCATTCTTGCCCGCGAGCTCGGAGCCGGCCGCCGCCAACAGGCAAGCGCCACCTTCACCGGGGCTCATCTGCTCGCGTGCGGGGTGGTGCTGCTGCTTTGGTCCATCTACTGGCTGTTCGGCGAAAAGGTGATCGGCATCGCATCGGCGGGAGCGCCGGAAGTTGCTGATAACGCACATATTTTCATGGCAGTGACCGTCGCTTTCGCGCCGATCGGTTTTATCCTGTCGCTCAACATCGATGCGTTGCGCTGCGAAGGCAGGCTTGGTTTCATGACAATCGTTACGATCTCCGCAACGCTGCTGAACATCTTGTTCAACTGGCTGCTGATGGGCGTTTTCGGCTGGGGCGTTGCCGGTTCGGCAATCGGCACTGTCATGGCGCAGTTCTTCTGCCTTAGTTTTGTTCTCGCCTACCGCTGGCGCACCCGGGGTGCCCTGAGACTGTCGCGCCCCGGACCGGTCGCGGAATGGCGCTCCATCCTGGCGCTGGGCGCGCCGACCAGCCTCGGCATGCTCGGCATATCGCTGAGCTCGGCCGCCGTGATCTTCAATCTTCGCCTCTGGCAGACCGACAGTTTCGTTGCAACGATTGCCGCCTATGGCATCATTACCCGCATCCTGACCTTCGCCTATCTGCCGCTGATGGGGGTGAGCATCGCCTTCCAGACGATCTGCGGCAACAATTTCGGCGCAGGCGAAAGGGAGCGCACCAACAAGAGCCTGAGGATTGCACTGACGATTGCGTTTCTCTACTGCGCTGCAGTCGAAGCTGTAATCCTGCTGTTCGGCGGCGGGCTTGGCGCGGCGTTTGTCGATGACCCCAAGATTATAGCGGAAACCACGCGCATTCTGCCATGGACGGTTGCCGCATACGCAATCTTCGGACTGCCGGTGATCCTGTCAGGCTATTTCCAGTCGATCGGCGATGCGGGTCGTGCGGGCATCTTCGGCCTTTCCCGCATCTATCTCTTCACAATTCCGCTGGTGTTCGTTCTGCCGCACATCTTTGGCGAGATGGGCGTCTGGATGGCGACGCCTGCAGCAGAGCTCTGCATGTTGGCGCTGGTGACGATCGTACTGATCGTCAGCGCAAGGAAAACCGGCTGGCGGTTTGGATTGCTGCAGCCGGTGTGAAATCAAAAGGGCGGCGATTGGCCGCCCTTTACTGTTTTTGTAGGTGCGAAATGCCTCACGCCTTCAGCAGCCACTCATGTTCCCGCGCATTGTGGAATTTCCACACCCGCTTCGGCCCAGCCATGACATTGAGATAATAGAGATCGTAGCCGGCAATGGTGGCGCAGGGGTGATAGCCCTTTGGGACCAATGTCACGTCACCGTTCTCAACTGCCATCGCCTCATCCAGCGACCGGTCGTCGGTATAGACGCGCTGGAAGGCAAAACCCTGCGGCGGATTGAGGCGGTGATAATAGGTCTCTTCCAGCAGGCTTTCATGCGGCAGGTTGTCCTGGTCGTGCTTGTGCGACGGATAGGACGAGGTATTGCCGTTCGGTGTGATGACCTCGACCACCAGCAGGGAATGGGCGGAATTGTCGTCTTCCGGCATGATGTTGGTGACGTGCCTGACGTTGGAGCCCTTGCCGCGTATGAACTGTGGATGGGTGCCCGGTGCGATCGCTTTGGTCTTGAAGTCGCCGCCGCCCGGTGCCGAACAGACGGCAAGCTCGAGATCGGTCGTGGCAGTCACCGACCAGTCGCTTCCGACAGCGACGTAGAGCGCGTGCGGAGCACCGTCGAACGGTGTCATGCGCTCGCCGAGTACGCCGAAATCCTCGCCGCCCGCCGTTGTCTCGCCTTTGCCTGAAATCCAGACGAGGCAGACTTCCTTGTCACCGGTCTGGCCCGAGACGGTTTCACCGGACTTCAACCGGTGAACATCGAAGCCGACATAAGTCCAGCCGGCACTCTCCGGCGTTACATGCGTGACACGCCCTTGATCGCCTTTGGGTTTTACGAGAAGTTTCGGCATGGTGGTTCTCCCTTGGCAAGAGTTCAGCCCTTGTCCAGTCCCGCTTCCCTTGCAAACGCCTTCAGCGATTTCAGTCCGAGCGACTGGTACTCGAACGGAATGCGCACCTTCGAATCCTGTTCGGCCTCGATCACCAGCCAGCCCTCGTAGCCGTGGATTGCGGCGATCTTCAGCACCGGCAGGAAGTCCACGCCGCCCTCGCTGTCGCCGGGAACGGTAAACACACCGCGACGCACGCCCTCGAGGAACGACAGTCCTTCGCCTTCGACCTGCTTGCGGATTGCGGTGCGCACATTCTTGGCATGGATATGGCGTACGCGATGCATGTATTTGCGCGCCAGCTCTGCCGGGTCGCCGCCGCCGAACCAGGCGTGCCCGGTATCGAGCAGAAGCTTGGTATGCGGGCCGGTATTGGCCATCAGCTTGTCGATCTCGGCAGGTGTCTGCACGACCGTGCCCATATGATGATGATAGACGAGGTCGATGCCCTGGGCGGCGCAATATTCGGCGATCGCGTCGACGCCCGCGCCGAATTTTGCCCACTGCTCTTCGGGTAGATTGGGCTTGTCGGCCAAGGACTTGGTGTCGTCGCCGTGAATGGCATTGGAGGTCTCGCAGACGATGCAGACCTTGCAGCCATTGTGCTTGAGCAAGTCGAGATGCGGCTGGATCGCCTTCTTCTCGGTCTCGATATCGTTGACCAGCAGGTTGAGCGAATGCCAGCCCGACACGAACACCAGCTTGTGGGCGGCGAGCACCTGCTTGAGTTCCTCAGGATCGGAGGGCATCAGGTGGCCCTTCTCGATGCCGTCGAAGCCGATCTTTTCGCAATCCGACAGGCAGTCTTCCAGCGTCAGGTGAGCGCCGAGCGTCTGGTCGTCGTCATTGGTCCAGGCAATGGGATTGGTCCCGTAGCGGATCATTCTCTTTCTCCGTTCAATAATTCTCAACGCTGAAGCTTGCGCGCTTCCATATAGGCTGCATGGGCCTTGTTGACGCTTTCGCGCGGGCTGACTTCCGGCACCGCCACATCCCACCAATGGCCGCCTTCGTTTGTCGTGACCAGCGGGTCCGTGTCGATCACAATCACAGTCGTGCGGTTGCTGCCTGCCGTGTCCTTGAGAGCCTGTTCCAGCTCCGCAATCGAGGAAACCTTGAGCGCCACCGCGCCCATGCTTTCGGCATGCTTGCGGAAATCGATGTCGGGCATCACCTCGTGGTAGCTGTCCTTCAACAGGTTGTTGAAGTTGGCGCCGCCTGTGCCCATTTGCAGGCGGTTGATGCAGCCATAGCCGCGGTTGTCGAGCAGCACGACGGTGATCTTCTTGCCGAGCATCACCGAGGTGGCCAGCTCCGAGTTGAGCATCATGTAGGAACCGTCGCCGACCATCACGATCACATCGGCATCCGGCCGCGCCATCTTGACGCCCAGACCGCCAGCCACTTCATAGCCCATGCAGGAGAAGCCGTATTCCATGTGGTAGCTGCCGGGCGATGTCGCGGGCCACAGCTTGTGCAGTTCCCCCGGCAGGCCGCCGGCCGCACAAAGCAGCACGGAGTTTTCACCGGCCCTGTTGCGGGCCACCGCGCCGATCACCTGCGCATCGGAGGGCAGGGGCGCATTGGTGGCCGTCATGGCGTTGTTGGCAGCTTTGAGCCATTCGGCCTTGAGATTGACGGCTCTTTCCTTGTGGCCGCGCGGGGCCGACCAGTCACCAAGCGCAGCGGAAATCGCCTCAAGTGTCACGCGCGCGTCGCCGACCACAGGCAGCGCGTTGTGCTTGGCTGCATCGAAGCTCGCGGTGTTGATGCCGACGAAAGTGACGTCGGGATTCTTGAACAGCGCCCAGGAGCCGGTGGTGAAATCCTGCAGGCGCGTGCCGACAGCGACGATCACGTCAGCATCTTCGGTCAGGGCATTTGCTGCCGAGGTTCCTGTCACCCCCACCGAACCCATCGAAAGCGGGTGGGTTTCGTTGATCGCCGATTTGCCGGCCTGTGTGACGACGACGGGAATGTTGTGCTTGTCGGCAAATGCCTGCAACTCGGCGCTCGCGCGAGAATAGAGCACGCCGCCGCCGGCGATGATCACCGGTTCCCGTGCGGCCTGAAGGGCGGCAACTGCGACTGTCAGTTCGTCTTCGTCGGCGCGGGAGCGGCGGAAGGCCCAGACCTTCTCGGCGAAGAATTCCGACGGGTAGTCGTAGGCTTCGGCCTGAACATCTTGGCAGAGCGACAGGCATACGGGGCCGCAATCCACCGGGTCGGTCATTACCTGCATGGCACGCTTGAGCGCGGGCATGATCTGCTCGGGCCGCGTAATGCGGTCGAAATAGCGGGTGACGGGTCGGAAGGCGTCATTGGCCGAAAGCGTGCCGTCGCCGAAGCTCTCGACTTGCTGCAGCACCGGATCAGGCGTCCGGTTGGCAAACACGTCGCCCGGCAGGAACAGCACCGGCAGCCGGTTGACATGGGCAACGCCCGCAGCCGTGACCATATTGAGCGCGCCGGGACCGATCGACGTAGTGCAGGCCATGAACCGCTGGCGGAAAAGCGCCTTCGTATAGGCGATGGCCGCATGCGCCATGCCCTGCTCGTTGTGGGCGCGGTATGTCGGCAGATCTTCGCGCACCTGATAGAGCGCTTCGCCGATGCCGGCGACGTTGCCATGACCGAAGATCGCCCAGACGCCGCCGAAGATCGGCAGCTTCTCGCCGTCGATGATGGTCATCTGCGCCTTCATGAAATGTACGACGGCCTGCGCCATCGTCAGCCGGATCGTCTTGGTCATGGTTTCCTCCCGCTTTCTTCTTGTCCGTTGCGATCTCGGAAAACCCTCCCCAACCCCTCCCCACAAGGGGAAGGGTTGGGGAGGGGCTTCCCTTATTTACAGTCCTCTGGTCCTGAGCCATGCCTTGGTCAGCGCCTCGAAGCGCGCTGCCATGTCGGCAATGGCCTGCTCGTCGGTCATCGCGCCCGCCATCCACTGCTGGGCGGCATGGGCGAAAATCGTGCGGCCGACCGCAAATCCCTTGACCATCGGCGCCACCGTCGTGGCGGCGAACGCCTTTTCGAGTTCGGCCGCCGGTGCCTCCAGCCCGAGCAGCACAATACCACGACACCACGGGTCGTTGTCGGCGATGACCTTTTCGATATTTCTCCAGGCATTGGGCGAATGCTGCGGTTCGAGTTTCCACCAGTCGGGCTTGATGCCGAGCGCGTAGAGTTCACTGAGCGAACGGGAAATCGTCGTATCGTCGAGCGTGCCATGCTTGCCGGCAATAATCTCGACCAGCAATTCGCGGCCAACCTTGCGGGCGGCGTCGAAAAGGGCGCGAATTTTTTGTTGTTGCTCCTTCTTCAGGGATTCCGGATCATCAGGATGATAGAAGCATAGGCACTTGATGCAATGATCGACAGGCCATTCGACCAGCTGCGAGCCGATGTCCTGGCTGAATTCGAAGCGCAGCGGCCTTGACCCCGGCAGTTCTACCGGCCGGCCGATCCAGGAAAAGTCCTTCTTGGCGGCATCGAAAAAGGCTTCGCGGCCGAAGCGTTCGTCGATCAGCATGCCGTAGCCTTCGCGGCCCTGGCTGACGCGCCCGGCGGCGGAGACCGCAAGTCGCTTGAAGGCGTTGATCCTGGAATGGCTGACCTTCTGTGCGTCGGCTATGTCGGTCAATTGCGATCGATGATCGATGGCCAGCGCCATCAGCAGCGGGATTTCGCCGCGCCGCGTCGTCGCCCAATGCATGTGATTGATTGTCTCGTCCTTGCGCAGCGCTCTGTGCTTGCTGCCATGCTTGAGGAAGTACTGCAGTTCCTCCCAGGTCGGATATTCGGGCGCACAGAGCAGGCGGGAGACGGCGAAGGCGCCGCAGGCATTCGCCCAAGTGGCGGATGTCTTGTGATCCTGGCCGGTCAACCATCCGCGCAGCAGACCGGACATGAAGGCGTCGCCTGCGCCCAGCACGTTGTAGATCTCGATCGGAAAGCCCTGACCGACGATGCCGTCCTCGAGATTGTCGCTGATCGGTCCGTCATAGACGATGCATCCCATCGCGCCGCGTTTGAGCACGATGGTGGCCTTGCTGACAGCGCGGATCGCCTTCAGCGACCCCAGTACGTCATCGACGCCGGCGGCGATCATGATTTCTTCTTCGGTGCCGACGATCAGGTCGCAATCGGGCAGCACCGATTTCATCAGGGTGGAGACGCGGTCGGACTTCACGTAGCGCTCGAAACCCTCGGCGTGGCCGGCGAGGCCCCAGAGATTCGGCCGGTAGTCGATGTCGAAGATCACCTTGCCGCCATTGGCCTTGGCGATGCGGATCGCCTTGCGCTGTGCTGCCTCGGTGTTCGGCTTGGAGAAATGCGTGCCCGATACGAGGACCGCACGCGATGAGGCGACGAACGATTCGTCGACATCATCTTCTGAGAGCGCCATGTCGGCGCAGTCGGTGCGCACGAAGATCATCGGTGAAACGCCTTCGGATTCCACCGCAAGCAGCACCAGGGCCGTCAGCCGCTCGTTGTCGGTCGCAATCCCGTCGGTGCTGACGCCCTCGCGTTCCAGTTGCTCGCGGATGAAACGGCCCATCTGCTCGTCGCCGACCCGGGTAATCAGTGCCGACTTGAGCCCGAGCCGTGCGGTACCGACAGAGATGTTGGTCGGGCAACCGCCGACCGATTTGGCGAAGGAGGCGATGTCCTCCAGTCGCGAACCGGACTGTTGGCCGTAGAGATCGACCGAAGAGCGCCCGATGGCGATCACATCAAGCGCCTTTTCCGCGTTGGAAACGGATGTCGTCTGGCTCATGAAATCCTCCCGGCCGCAGCGCGTCTATCGATCTGCGAGTTGGTAAATTTGAAACATTAATTCCGCCGAATTGTCAAACGGAATGTTTATTTCATTTCAGAGTTTTTGTTCCGATCACGCTCAAGCTGCCTTCGCCTTTCGGCAACTGCAACCGGCAGAGCCATGGCAAGCGCCATCGAGGCTGAAAGCGAACGGAAGCCGGAAAAGTCCGATTCCGCCACTTCAAACCAGCATGCCGAAAACACGGCGAGCGGCGAGAAGGCTGAATCGGTGATCGACACCACCGGCACGCCCCGCTTGGAAAAGCTTTCGGCTTGGGCGATGCTGTCAGGAGAATAGGGTGAGAAACTGGCCGCGAAAGCCGCGTCCCGTTCTGTCGCGAAGCGCGCCATTTCCGCTTCCACGCCATTGGGCGAAGAGACCATCATGTAGCGGATGTCCAGCTTGCCGAACGCGTAGGCCATGTGTGCGGTCAGCGGGTAGGCGCGGCGCTTGGCAATAAGATAGATTGTTTCGGCGCGGGCGAGAATGTCGGTGGCCTGGGCGAATTGCGCTGGATTGATCGAAGCCGCCAGCCTCCCGATGGATTGTGATGCAGCATTGAGAAAGCCGCTGAGCAACTCGGCTTCTTCGACATGCTGGCGATCGCGCTCGAGAATGTTGAGGCGCTCCTCGTAGGTCAGGTTCTTTTCCCGCAGGCGCTCGCGAAAGATACGCTGGAGGTCCGAGAACCCGCCGTAACCGAGATGATGGGCAAGCCGGACGAGCGTCGAAGGCTGCACTTCGGCTGCGGCGGCAATGCTGGCGGCGGTCCCGAAAGCGATCTCATCGGGATTGGCAAGCGAATAGGCGGCAACTTGCGCCAGCCGCTTGGGCATGTCGGCCTTGCGCTCGACCATCGCCACGCGCAAGCTCTCGAAATCGCGAGGCGCCGAATTGGTACTGGGCGATTGGCTCATCGGGCATCTCCACACATGCGAAAATGGAATGTCCATTCCGTGCAAGTGAAACATATGGAGGAAATCGATCTCGAATGACAGGCGGCTGACAATAAGACGGAAGAAAATTTCCAGATTCGGCCGGCTTGGAATGAAGCCGCGATTGGTTTTGCGATCCTTGGGGCAGATAATCCATCGCGGGGGAGCGGCCGATAATTGCGCGGTCACACGCGGAAGGGCGTCGCGTTAGCATCGTCTGATGTAAACTTCGGCGGGCAAATAAAAATTCTTGCCGAGCGACATTGAAACTGGCGTCCCCATCCGTAATACTTCCGGAAGAATTTCAGGAGGAATGGGCATGTTTACCCGACAGCTGAAGGGCCGTCTTCCCTTCGTCGTTGTTTTCGCAGCAGTTTTTGCATTTGCGGGAACCACGGCGGAGGCGGCGAAGCGAGTGGCGCTTCTGATCGGTAATCAGGATTACAATTCCACGACGGCGCTGAAGAATCCGGTCAACGACGTCGAGTTGATGCGGTCTACGCTGATTGCCGCTGGATTCGACGATGTGGAGGTCGCGCTCAACCTCGATCTTGTCGCGATGCGCAAGACGCTGCGCAATTTCGAGGATAAGGCGGAAGGCTCCGAGGTCGCCGTTCTCTACTATTCCGGCCATGGCCTGGAAATGAATGGCCAGAACTATCTGATCCCGATTGATGCGACTCTGAAGACCGACAAGGACGTCGAGGATGAGGCGCTGCCGCTCGACCGCGCCGAGCGGTCTCTAACCGGAGCTTCAAAGCTGAAGCTGGTGATTCTCGATGCCTGCCGCAACAATCCCTTTATTGATACGATGACCCGCTCGTACGGATCGAAGGCGGTGGCCAAGGGCCTTGCCAAGGTCGAGCCGGAGGGCGCCGATACGCTTGTCGCCTATGCGTCGCGTGCTGGAACCGTAGCGCTGGACGGGCAGGGGCAGAACAGTCCCTTCGCCGAGGCGCTTGGCAAATATATTGCTCAGCCCGGCGTGGATGTCCGTATCGCGCTCGGACAGGTCCGGGACGAGGTGGTCAAGGTCACCCAGCGCAAGCAGGAGCCCTTCGTCTATGGCTCGCTCGGGGGCGCGCAGATATTCCTTTCCATCAAGGAACTGAACGTCACCATCAACACGGAGAAAAAGGAAGAAAAGAAACAGGACGCCGCGCCGAACGGTATCTCCGCTGCCGCCGCCGACTGGCAGAACATCAGGGACCTCGCGGACAAGGAGCTGCTCGAGGCATTCATCGCCAAGCATGGCAGCGACCCCGTCTACAAGATGCTCGCCGAAAAGAAGCTGAAGCTGCTGGCTGAAGCCGAGCAGAAGGCCGATGTTGGCGCCGACCAGATTGCCTGGGAAGCGCTCAAGGGCTCGACGGATGCGGCGGCGCTCAAGCGCTTTCTCGAGCGTTATCCGGACAGCCGTTATAAACGCGATGCCGAGCAGGCGGTTGCGGTGCTCGCACCTGTGCAGAGCCCGCTGACGACGATGCTCAAGGATACGCCGGCCTCGCGCGATTGCTATCTGTTTGCAGGCGAGCCGCAGTCGCTTGAAGGCTTTGCGGGCGTCTATCTGCCGAAGATCGATTCCAAACGCGCACTGACGGCTTGTGCCCAGGCCGTCAACGAGAACCCAAGCGACGGCATGCTGGTCAATCTGCTTGGGCGCGCGCAGGAAGCGGACCGCAACTACACCGAAGCGCGCCGGAACTATCAGAAGGCATCCGATCTCGGCAACATGTTTGCACTCACCAATCTTGGCTGGCTTTCCGTCTATGGCCTGGATGGTCCGGCCGATGTCGATGAGGGCCGCAGGGATTTCGAAAGGGCTGCTGTCGCCGGCAACCATTCGGCGCAGGCTTCCTTGGCCTTTCTTTACCGCGATGGATATGGCGGGACCCGCCAGGACAATGTTGAAGCGATCAAGTGGTATGAGAAAGCTGCCGATCAGGGCAATGCGACCGCACTCGGCAATCTCGGTTGGTACTATCGCGAAGGCGTCGGTGTCGCCCAGGACTACGGGAAATCGATAGGTTATTATCGTCGCGGCGCCGATGCCGGTGATCTGAGCTCGATTGCGGCTATGGGCTATGCCGCCCAGAACGGTCTCGGCATCCCCCAGAACTATGATGAGGCGCGCAGTTGGTATGAAAAAGGTGCCAATGCGGGTGATGCCTATTCCATGGCCTCGCTTGGTTTCCTCTATGATGCTGGAGCCGGCGTAAAGCAGGATTACGTGGAAGCGCGCTATTGGTATGAAAAGGCTGCCAATGCCGGTAGCGCCTATGCCATGGGCAATCTCTCGCGGCTCTATGACCAGGGGCTGGGTACGGCCGTCGATGCGCAGGAAGCCGTGCGCTGGGCGGTCGCTGCCGTCGAGCGTGGCGATCCCGGCAAGACCACCGAACTCAAGGAACAGCCGCAGAACTTCTCGCCGAAGTTCCGGCGCGAGTTTCAGGAATTGCTGCAGTCACGCGGATATTTCAAGGGGTCGGTCGATGGCGAGTTCGGTCCTGAGACGATCTCGGCGATCGACAGCCTGGCTGCCGGTCAGGACCTCCACGCCAATCCCAATGTCCTGAGCGACGGCAGCAGTGACAACGGTACCACGATCACCACGAATAATGGTGGCACGGCAGTCATGGACAATGGCTCCACGACCACCACGGTCGGTGATGCGATCACGTTCCGTCCGAATGTGAAGAGCGTCTCTCGGGATGCGCGCGAATGCTATCGCATAGCCGGAGAGCCGGGTTCCGAACCCGGCTTGGCCGGGGTGCTTTTCGTCGATATTCCGACCCGCAAGGCTATCGACATCTGCACGAAGGCGTCCCAGCAGGACCCCGGCGACTCCATGCTTCATGACATGATCGGCCGCGCCCATGACATTGATCGCAACTACGAACAGGCCCGGAAAAACTACCAGAAGGCCGTCGATCTCGGAAACGCGCATGCCTATACCAACATGGCCTGGCTGGCGATCTACGGCAACGGCGAGCCACAGGACATGGCGCGCGGCATGCGCATGCTGGAACGGGCGGCAAACGCTGGAAATTCCTATGCGCAGGCTTCGCTCGGCTGGATCTACCGCGAAGGTTACGGTGGCATCGCACAGGACTACAAGGCCGCTTTCGACTGGTATCTCAAATCGGCGATGCAGGACTATCCCAATGGTCAGGCCTCGGTCGGCTGGCTCTATCGCGAGGGCCGTGGGGTCGAACGCGACTACGCCAAGTCCCTGGAGTTCTATCAAAAGGGTGCCGCCAATGGCGATCTGAACGCCATCGGCTCGCTTGGCTTCGCCTTGCAGAATGGTCTGGGCACCAAAGTCGATTTCGCGGCTGCCCGCCAATGGTATGAAAAGGGCGTAGCCCGTAACGATCCCTATTCGTTGTCGGCACTCGCCTGGCTCTATCGCGAGGGCAAAGGCGTCGAGCAAGACTATTCGAAGGCACTCGATCTCTACACGCGCGCTGCCAATCTCAATGATGTCACGGGCATGTCGTCGCTTGGATACATGAACCAGTACGGCCTCGGCATACCAGTCAATTACCGGGAGGCGCTGCGCTGGTATGAGATGGCGGCAGCCAACAACGATGCCTATTCCTACGCCTCGCTGGGCTGGATGTATCGTGAGGGCGCTGGCGTCAACAAAGACTATGCCCGTTCGCTGGATTACTATCGCAAGGGCGCGGATCTGGGCGATCTCAATGCGTTGGGCTCGATGGGCTATGCCTTGCAGAATGGCCTCGGCGTTCCCGTGAACTACGAGGAAGCGCGCACGTGGTATGAGAAGGCCGCCCAGAGCAACGACGCTTACTCGATGGCATCGCTCGCCTGGCTCTACGAGAACGGCAAGGGCGTCAAACAGGACTATTCCGAAGCCAAGTACTGGTACGAAAAGGCTGCCAGCAGCGGTAGCGCCTATGCGATGGGCAATCTTTCATTGCTGTACGACAAGGGCCTCGGCACGAGTCCCGATGCGCGCCAAGCTGCCCGGCTCGCCATCGCTTCGATGGAAGGCGGCGAAGCTCCGTTCATCACCGACATGAAGGCCGGAGCGACCAATTACTCGCCGGCGTTCCGTCGGGAAATCCAGCGGCTGCTGAAGGATCGCGGCTACTATTCCGGCCCGGTCGACGGTATTTTCGGCGTCACGACAGCCAACGCGATCGACAAGCTGACCGGTTCGCGCAGCTGAAACGCTTTGCGAAACCCTGAATGCAAAAACCCGCCGGATCCCTCCGGCGGGTTGTTTCGTTCGGGCAGGGAACTGTGATTTATAGAATGAAATCGCTATTGTGCATCGTTGAGACGCCGGCGACCTTGATCTGGAAGTCGGCTTTGCCGTCACCGTCGACATCGCCATAGATGATGTTGTTGGCGAAGCGGAGTTCAGGCTCGGTGCCAGAGAAGGCGCTGTTGCCGATGAAGGTGAAGTCGGCAATGGCGGAGACATCGACCAGGTCGCCATCCGAACGGCTGAAATCCTTGATCACATCGCGTTGCGAACCATTCACCGAATCCTTGGCGGACTGGAAGATGAACGTATCGGCACCGCTGTCGCCCCACAGGAAGTCGCAACCCTTGCCGCCGATCAGTTTGTCGGCATTGTTGCCGCCGTGCAGATCATCCTTGCCGTTGCCGCCATAAAGCGTGTCCTTGCCGTCACGTCCCTTGAGGTAATCATTTCCATCCATGCCCCACAGCTTGTTGTTGCCGCCGTCGCCGAGAACGTCATCGGCGTAGGACGTGCCCTTGGCATGTTCGATGTTCAGCAGCACTTCCACGCGGTTCGCGCCTGTGAAGGCAGTCTCGTCATCGAGGTCGATGCTGACGCCGCGCCCGCGCAGGAATGAATCGTTGTCCTGACGCAGGTAGCTCACCGTGTCGCTGCCCTTGCCGCCATTGATGTAATTGGAATAACCGACGGAGTTGAACGTATCGTTGTCACCGTCGCCATAATATTTGCTGACGCTGGTCGAGATGTTGAACGTGTCGTTGCCTGCACCACCATAGACGCGGTCGTACCGATTGCCGTAAGTGGTAAAGCCATTGCCGGTATAGGTGTCGTCGCCGTTCTGCAAATAGATGTCGTTCTGGTATTCGATATTGCTCTTGACGACGTCGTTGCCACTTCCGGCCTCGACATAGGTCTGGTTCAGCCGGAGGGTTATCTGGTCGGCACCGCCATAGGTGTAGATGTTGAACCAGTTGTGGTTGCTATCGTTCTTCTGGTTGACGGTATCTGGTCCATTGGTGCCTTTATAGGTCTTGACCATCTGTCTGTCCTTTCCTCGTCCGTATGAAACTGCCCACGTGGCCGTGCTACCGCGTCATGGTGGTCAAATCACGGCGCTCAAAACTTGCCCATGATGCGTTCTATGAAGCGTTTGTGCTTAATGCAGGCTGAAAATGCCGTTAATCCTGCATTCATCTTCGTTCGGGGTCTGTCTTCGAACGTTGCGAGCTTCGCATGGTTCCCTGCTGTTTTCATCTCCTGCGAAAAAGAACAGTTGGAACAGCTCCGCGACAGCTTGTAAGGACAGTTGCGAACCGGGATTTGCTGAGGAGCCTGCCATGACAGAGTTGGATATCCGCCGTTCGATTATCGAGCACTGCCTGCTGATGAACAGTTCCGGCTTGAACCAGGGCAATGCCGGCAATATCAGCGTGCGCCACGGCGATACGATGCTGATCACGCCGTCTTCCATTCCCTATCAGGAAATGACGCCGGACATGATCTGCGCGATGCCGATCGACGGCGAATACGGCGCCTGGGAGGGCCCGAAGAAGCCCTCCACCGAATGGCGATTCCATCTCGACATCATGAAGGCGCGCCCCGATGTCGGTAGCGTCATTCATACGCACGCGCCATACTCGACCATTCTCGCCATCGCCCGCAAGCCGATCCCGGCTTGCCACTACATGATTGCCGCATTCGGCGGCGACGACATCCGTGTCGCCGATTATGCGCGTTACGGCACCAAGGCGCTTTCCGAACATGTGCTTGTGGCGCTGCAGGGGCGCAACGGCTGCCTGATGGCCAATCACGGGATGCTGGCGGTAGGCTCGACCCTCAAGAAGGCGATGTGGCGTGCCGTGGAGCTCGAAACCATCGCCAATCAATACTACCACTCGCTCCTGATTGGCGGCCCCGTTATCCTCACATCCGAACAGATCGCCGAAACGCTCGAAAGTTTTGCGGGCTACGGCTTACAGGAAGCGTAGGGCCTGCGGGCAGTCAGGGAACAATTGTCTGGCGATCGCGTTACGTTCGCCATGCAGGAAATATATGCCGATATCTTCCCATCCAGCCAGACACCCTATCCCGTCATCGTCGCCCGCTTTATCGGCGCGATCCTGTTCGGAGCGCTGATCGGGTTCGAGCGGGAAGCGAAAAACAGGCCCGCCGGGCTGAAGACGCATATTATGGTGACGCTGGCTGCCGCCGTTTTTGCCGTGATTTCGATCGAAAGCGTGCATCTGGCCGGGCTTTCCGACTCTCAGGTGAAAATCGATCCGCTGCGCGTGGTGGAGGCAGTCACTGCCGGAGTGGCCTTTCTCGCCGCCGGCACGATCGTTCTCAGTCGCGGCGAGGTTCACGGGCTGACCACCGGCGCCAGCCTCTGGCTTTCCGGAGCTGTTGGGCTGGCGACCGGTTTCGGGCTGTGGCCGATTGCGCTTTTTGCCGTCGTGGGTGGCTTTTTGGTTTTGTTGATCGTGGGTTTTCTGGGGGGCAACACAAATGGATCTCCGGTCGATTTGGACGCCGACGAGCCAGGCCCGGACAAGTGAGTTAATAGAATCTCAACATTGAATGCGTTTTTGCCTCCAAGGCGGAAGGCTTTCTGCCATCATGCGGTGGCGGATCCATATCGATCGCTGCGGCGTATGTCTGTGGATGCAGTCCGATATTCAAGGGTTGGAATATGACAGATGAAGCGCCGACGATCGGCTGGATTGGGTTCTGCGAGATCGGAACGTCGATTTGCAACCGGCTCAGGGCGGCTGGCTATGATGTCACGGCTCTGGTCGGGGGCGATGATGTCGCAAACGCCGGCAAGCGTGACATGAAGTCGGTTGCGACGCTCAGCGGCCTTGCGGCAGAGGCGGAAATTATCATTTCGCATGTGGGCGACGACAAGGCCCTGTTGGATATCGTCATGGGATCCGGCGGGTTGCTCGAATGCCTGCGCTACGGCCACATCTTTGTCGACACGAGCACTGTATCGCCCGAAGCTTCGGAGTTGGTGGCCGATATGCTCGCAACCCGTGGTGTGGCCTATGTCCGTGCTCCGGCCTGCGGCTCGCGCGAGCGCGCGCAAGCGGGGCAAATGACGGTCATCGTTTCCGGCGCACCACTGGATTGCGAACGGCTCCAGCCCTTGTTCGCCACCTTTGCGGCCCGTCAGCTGGTGGTCGGCAAGGAGGACGAGTCCCGCTACATGAAACTTGCGCTCAACGCGATGGAGGGGGCGATGTCGGCTGTTGTGGCCGAAGCCGTTGCCTTCTGCCGCAAGGGCGGGGTCGGGACGGAGACGATGCTGGAGGTCCTGAACGCGAGCCCGGTCGCTTCGCCGCTGCTGACGGCAAAGACGGAAACGATGGTGAATGGCGATTATTCGCCCGATGTCAAAGTCAGGCAGATGATGAAGGATCTTGATCTCCTCCTGTCGGTCGGGCGCGATGTCCATTGCCCGCTGCCGCTCGCCGCCCAGATCCGCCAGCAATATGAACTGGCCTATAATGCCGGCGAAGGCGACAGCGATTTCTTCGTTCTGACCCGGCAGGCGCTTTTGCATGCGGGTAGGCCTGCGGGCGAGGGGTAGGCGGAGTTCTGCCGTACGATTCTTGCCGTTTGCGGCGTGCCGTCCGGTTGGTCATCGCGCAAATTCCCTGATTTCCGATCGGTAACCATTCGCTGAAAGTGATTTCGGCAGAGCGGCAGACTCCTGTTGACTCCCACCCCACTTCGGGCGTTTAATAGAACATAACAAGAACAAAATGAAGGATGAACGTCATGGCACAGGCTGCTTTGGCGCACGAGGCGCTGTCTGCCCTGCGCACGGAAATCGATCGGCTGGAGAGCGGAAATCCATCGCCGCTGGCGATCGCCGGCCGGCAGGACGGCTGGCAAAGCGCGGGTGCAAACCCCGGGGATGGTGTCATTGCCTCGGGCGCTGCCGGTTTCGATCTGGCGCTCGGTGGCGGCGTGGCGCGTGCCGCACTCAACGAGATTCGCTCGGCAGCGACCGCCGACAACGGCGCGGCGAGCGGTTTTGCCCTGGCCTTGTGCGGGCTGGCGCTCGGGCAGGTCGGTGGAGACGGATCTCAACCGCGGCTTCTCTGGATCGCCGATCCCATGGGGACGTCTGAAAGCGGGCGCCTCTACGGTCCGGGGCTGGCTCGTCATGGTGTGCCGCCATCCTCCATGCTTCATGCCCGGCCCAGGCATCTGAAGGATGCGCTGATGATCGCCGAGGCAGCACTTGCGGTGAATTCCTTCGCGGCGGTCATTCTGGAGATCTATGGTAATCCGCCCAAATTCGGACTGACGGAAAGCCGCCGCCTCAACCTGCGCGCCAAGGCGCATCGGCGCCCGCTGTTTCTGCTGCGCGAGCGGGGGGAGGAGGAAGCCTCCAACGCCGCGGCGCGCTTTGTCGTCGGCCCGGCGCCGGCTGCCCCTGAACGCCTGCCCGGCGGGCGGTTCTATCCCGAGGGCATGGGCAATCCTGTCTTCCACGTCACGATCGAAAAAAGCCGTAACCCGTCCCCGCCGGACTTTTACCTCGAATGGAACGCCGATGACCGCCTCTTTCACGAAATCGACCGCGACCGGATCGTTGTTCCAGCCGGCCACCACACAGAGGGTTCTGTCGCTCTACTTTCCCTTCCTCGCCACCGACCGGATCGCGCGCAAGCGCTGGGGTCAGTCCTGGCGTTCCCGCGGGCGTCCTGACCATCCACCCATCGTCTGTGCCGGCCATGTCCGCAATGCCGTCCGGCTTGTCGCGCTCGACGAGGAGGCACGCCATGTCGGCCTGAGAGCTGGTCAAGGGGTGACGGAAGCCCGCGCCATGATCCCCGATGTCGATGTTGTCGAGGCCGATTCGGCCGCCGACCGGGCATTTCTTGAGGCGATCGCCGACTGGTGCGACCGTTACACGCCGCTCGTGGCGTTTGACGGCGATGGGGGGCTGTTTCTCGACATTTCCGGCTCGGCGCACCTTTTCGGTGGTGAAAAGGCACTGTTTGACGACATCGTCTCACGACTTTTCCATATGGGGATTGCCGTGCGCGGTGCGATTTCGTCCGCGCCGGGCCTGTCGTCGGCCGTCTCACGCTTCGGCCCTCCCGGCGTCGTCGAGCCTGATGGAGCGGAGGAGGCGCTCATCCGCCTGCCCGTGCGCGCGCTGCGGCTGCCGGAGGAAACGGTTGAGCTCTTGGTGAAATCAGGCCTCAAGCAGGTGGGGGATCTGCTTGGCCAGCCGCGCGCACCGCTCGCTCGCCGCTTCGGTTCCGTATTGATGCTGCGCCTCGACCAGGCATTGGGCCTCGAGGAGGAGGCGATCTCGCCACGCCGGCCGGTGGCGGCATTGTCGACCGAACGCCGATTGAGCGAACCGATCATCGACGAGGACAATATCCTGCTCCTGCTCGGCAAGCTGGGCGAGGGGTTGAAGGCTCCGTTCGAGGCGCGCGGCGAGGGCGGCAAGCTCTTCGAATTGCTGCTTTTTCGCGTTGACGGCAAGGTCCTTTCCATTCGCGCGGGCACGGCCATGCCGGTCCGTGATCCCGCCCGCATCGTCGCACTTTTCCGGGCGCGGCTGTCGGCGATCTATGACGATTTCGATGCCGGTTACGGATTCGAGACACTGCGCCTCAACGTCCTGAGCGCGGCCCCTTTCGCGGAGACGCAAGCCGACCTGCAGGGGCGAAACCTCAAGGACGACACGCTGTTGGACTTCATCGACCAGATGTCGGCGCGGTTCGGTTCGGAGATTCTGACCGTGCCGGTGCTGTTCCAGAGCCATGTGCCGGAGCGGGCCGGGCGGCTGATGCCGGTGAGCGATGCCATGCAAGGTGACGGCAATGCGTCCGTCTATCGAGGCGGAGCTGTGCGACCGCTCCGGCTCTTTAGCCATCCCGAGCCGGTCGAGACGATGGCGGAAGTGCCCGATGGTCCGCCGCGTTCGTTTCGCTGGCGGCGAGTGTCCTTCCGGGTGGTGCGTGCCGAGGGGCCGGAGCGGATTTCGCCGGAATGGTGGATCGATGGCGAGACGGCGCCCGCGCGCGACTATTTCCGCATCGAGGATGAGGAGGGACGGCGCTACTGGCTCTATCGCGAAGGGCTTTACGAGCGTGACCCGGCACCGCCGCGCTGGTTCATCCAGGGAGTGTTTGCATGAGTGACGGACCGCAATTTGCGGAGATCGGCATCCGCAGCAACTTTTCCTTTCTCGAGGGGGCTTCGCATCCCGAGGAACTGGCGGTTGCCGCCAAGCGATTGGGGTTGATGGGCATCGGCATCGCCGACCGCAATACGGTGGCGGGCACGGTACGGGTCCATCTCGCGGCCAAGGAGGCGAGGCTTCCCTATCATCCCGGCGCGCGGCTGGTGTTTGCTGACGAGACGCCCGACATTCTTGCCTATCCCACCGACCGTCCGGCCTGGGGACGTCTCTGCCGGCTGCTCAGCCAGGGCAATCTTCGCGCCAACAAAAAGGGCACCTGCGAGATTTACGAGGCCGATCTTATGGAATGGGGCGAGGGGATTTTGCTTGTCGTTATGGCCGAGCCACAGACGAACGCCGAGGGGTTGCCCAATCTCCTGAACCGGCTGAAGACGCGGTTTCCGAACCAGGTCTATCTCGCGCTCGTGCCGCGTTATGACGGCCACGACAGACGAACGTTCGATTTCTTTGCTGCCATTGCAGCCGAGATCGGCTTGCCGCTGCTTGCCACCAACGACGTCCTCATGCACGAGGCGGCGCGCAAGCCGATGGCCGATCTGGTGACGGCGATCCGTGAGCATGTGCCGGTGCAGAAGGCGGGGATGAGGCTTGCGGCCCACGCCGAACGACATCTGAAAAGCGCTGGGGAAATGGCGAGGCTTTTCCGCCGTTATCCGGAGGCGGTGAAGAATGCCTGCCGGTTTTTCGAGCGGCTGACATTTTCGCTGGAGGAACTCAGTTACCAATATCCCGACGAGGCGGTGCCCGGCGAAACGGAGGTCGAATCCCTCAGGCGCCTTGCCTGGGAAGGGGCCGCACGGCGCTATCCCGACGGCATCCCGGACAAGGTCCGGGGGCAGATCGACTATGAACTCAAGCTGATCCGCAAACTGGAATACGAACCCTATTTCCTCACGGTTTATGATATTGTCCGCTTTGCCCGTTCTCGGAAGATCCTTTGCCAAGGCCGGGGCTCGGCGGCCAATTCCACGGTCTGCTTTTGTATAGGCATCACCGAGGTCGACCCCATACTTACCGATCTTCTCTTCGAACGCTTCATCTCGCCCGAGCGCCGCGAGCCGCCCGATATCGATGTCGATTTCGAGCACGAGCGGCGTGAGGAGGTGATCCAGTATATCTATGAGAAATACGGCAGGCATCGTGCCGGCATTGCCGCGACCGTGATCACCTATCGGGCGCGTTCGGCAGGACGCGAGACCGCCAAGGCCTTCGGGCTGTCGGAAGACCAGCAGTCGGCGCTGTCGGGCGCGGTCTGGGGCTGGTCGGCGTCTGCCCTCGATGAAAGGGAAGCCAGGGCCGCCGGCCTCGATGTCGCCGACCCGACGACCCGGCGGGTGCTCGATTATTCCGCCATCCTGATGGGCTTTCCCCGACACCTCTCCCAGCATGTCGGTGGCTTCGTCATCACCCGCGACCGGCTTGACGAGGTGGTGCCTGTCATGCCGACGGCAATGGAGGGGCGCTCGCAGGTGGAGTGGGACAAGGACGATCTTGATGCGCTTGGCATCCTCAAGATTGATGTCCTGGCGCTCGGCATGCTCACCTGTATCGCCAGGGCCTTCAAACTGTTCGAACGTCATTACAACAGCGGGGAACTGAGCCTCGCCAAGATACCCAAGGAACGTTACGAGGTTTACGACATGATCTGCCGGGCCGATACACTGGGCGTCTTCCAGATCGAAAGCCGGGCGCAGATGAGCATGCTGCCGCGCCTCAGGCCGCGAACTTTCTACGACCTTGTGATCGAGGTGGCGATCGTCCGTCCCGGTCCGATCCAGGGCGATATGGTCCATCCCTATCTCCGTCGGCGGCAGGGCAAGGAAGAGGTGAAGTATCCCAGCAAGGAACTGGAGGCAGTGCTAGGCCGGACGCTCGGCGTGCCGCTCTTCCAGGAGCAGGCGATGAAGATCGCCATCGTTGCGGCGGGTTTCGAGCCCGGCGAGGCCGACCGGTTGCGTCGCGCCATGGCGACATTCCGACGCGTGGGCACGATCCATACGTTCCAGAAGAAGATGGTCGATGGCATGGTGGCGCGCGGCTACGAGGCGGATTTCGCCGAACGGTGCTTCAAGCAGATCGAGGGTTTTGGCGAGTATGGTTTTCCGGAAAGTCATGCCGCCTCTTTTGCACTGCTCGTCTATGCCTCCTGCTGGTTGAAGGCCCGCTATCCCGACGTCTTCTGTGCGGCCATCCTCAATTCCCAGCCGATGGGGTTTTATGCGCCCTCGCAATTGATCCGCGACGCGCGCGAACACGGCGTGGAGATCTTCGAGCCTGATATCAACCATTCCACCTGGTACTCGGATCTGGAGGACGGCACCTTCGATCCCGGACGAATCCATCCCCATCATCGAGAAATGATCGGCGTGATCCGGACACGCAAGGCCGTGCGGCTTGGTTTTCACAGGATCAAAGGCTTTTCGGAAGAGGATGCGAGGCGGCTGGTGGAGTGCCGTGGCGAGGGCTACCGTTCGGTGCGCGATCTCTGGCTGCGTTCGGGGCTTTCCCGCTCAGCCATCGAACGGTTGGCCGATGCCGATGCCTTTCGTTCGATTGGTCTTGACCGACGCACAGCGCTCTGGGCGGTGCGCGCGCTCGACGAGAAGAGTGCCGCCGAGCGTCTGCCGCTGTTTGAGAACTCCGGTGACGATCTCCTTGAACACGAGGCCGAGGTCAATCTGCCTGTCATGCCGGAAGGCGAGCAAGTCATTCACGATTACAGGACGATGTCGCATTCGCTCAAGGCGCATCCGGTATCGTTTCTGCGCCGGGATTTCTCGGCACTCGGCATCGTGCCGACCGCGGAGCTGGAAAATATTGCCAATGGCAGGAGAGTCACGGTCGCCGGCCTCGTCCTCGTCCGGCAGCGGCCTGGCTCTGCCAAGGGGGTAATCTTCATGACGATCGAGGACGAGACCGGTATCGCCAATGCCATCGTCTGGCCTAAGGTCTTCGGCGTCTATCGCCCTGTCGTCATGGGCTCGCGGCTGGTGGGCATTCGTGGACGCGTGCAGAAAGCGGACGGCGTTACCCATGTGGTTGCCGAGCATGTCGAGAACCTGACCGAATACCTCGGCAAGCTCGCCGAAGAAGGCCGCATGATCGATGCGCTCGCCAATGTCGATGAGGTCCGGCGGCCGGTACAGGAGCACCGCCTGAGGCCGAAGCCAGGTGGCGCCGCGCTCGCGCTCTTCAAGGAAATGCCGGAACTCAAGGAGGATCTGCGCCGCCAGGTGGAGAGCGCCGCCAACGTCATGCCCGGGGGACGCAACTTCCATTGAAGCCGATATCAGGCTGCGACCACCGGACACAGCGACATCGTGGTCGTTGACAGTTGGGGGGTGCGGGTCCAGCCTAGATCACGCAATACAAAATATGCTACAACCTTGTAGCCGCAGGACGCTTATTCATGCTCGACAGTCTCGACGCAACACTCCTGGCGCGTTTCCAGTTCGCCTTCACGGTGTCGTTCCACATCGTCTTTCCCGCGTTCTCGATCGGGCTTGCAAGCTATCTTGCCGTGCTCGAAGGCCTCTGGCTGTGGACGAAAGAACGCGTTTATCTCGAACTCTTCGACTTCTGGAAGACGATCTTCGCCGTCGCCTTCGGCATGGGTGTCGTGTCCGGCATCGTCATGTCCTATCAGTTCGGCACCAACTGGAGCGTCTTTTCCGACAAGGTCGGGCCGATCATCGGGCCGCTGATGGGCTATGAGGTGATGACCGCCTTCTTCCTCGAGGCCGGCTTTCTCGGGGTGATGCTGTTCGGCAGGAACCGCGTCGGTCCCGGCCTGCACTTCTTTGCCACCCTGATGGTGGCCATCGGCACGCTGATATCGGCGACCTGGATCCTCTCGGCCAATTCCTGGATGCAGACGCCCGTAGGCTTTGCCAAACATGCCAATGGCCAGTTCATCCCCGTCGACTGGTGGGCGATCATCTTCAATCCGTCCTTTCCCTATCGGCTGGTGCATATGGTGCTGGCGGCCTACCTCACCACCGCGCTGGTGGTGGGCGCGGTCGGCGCCTTCCATCTGATCCGCCGCACCGCGCCTGTTCGGGCACGCAAGATGCTGTCGATGGCGATGTGGATGGTGACAATCGTGGCGCCGATCCAGATTTTTGCCGGTGACGAGCACGGCCTCAATACACTGGAGCACCAGCCGGTGAAGATCATGGCGATGGAAGGCCACTATGAAAGCCACCCGGACGGCGCGCCGCTGATCCTGTTCGGCATTCCCAACGAGAAAGAGAACCGCATCGACTATGCCATCCAGATTCCCAAGCTTTCGAGCCTGATCCTCAAGCACGACCTGAATGCGCCTCTGAATGGCCTCGATACGGTGCCGGTCGATCGCCGGCCGCCGGTCTTCATCGTCTTCTGGTCGTTCCGGATCATGGTCGGGCTCGGCTTTGCCATGCTCGGCCTCGGGCTCTTCAGTCTTTATTGTCGGTGGAAGGGATCGTTCACGCACAACACCTGGTTCCATTGCGCTGCCTTGATCATGGGGCCAATGGGCTTTGTCGCCGTGCTCGCGGGCTGGGTCACCACCGAGGTCGGCCGTCAGCCGTACACCGTCTATGGCGAGTTGCTGACGATCGATTCCGTCTCGCCGATCTCGGCGCCGGCGGTGGCGTCGTCGCTGATCGCCTTCATAACAGTCTATTTCTTCGTCTTCGGCGCCGGCGTATTCTACATACTCAGGCTGATGGCGCGTCTGCCGCGTGACCCTATGCCGGAACTCGTCGATGGCCCGCTGCGCACGGCAGGCATCAATCCCGGTCTGGCCCAGCAGGAGAAGTCCCATGGCCATTGATCTTGCCTTCATCTGGGCGGCGATCATTGCCTTTGCCGTGCTCGCCTATGTCATCCTTGATGGTTTCGATCTCGGTGTCGGCATCCTCTTTCCGCTCTTTCCGGAAAAACAGGACCGCGATGTCATGATGAACTCGGTCGCCCCTGTCTGGGACGGCAACGAGACATGGCTGGTGCTGGGCGGCGGCGGGTTGATGGCAGTGTTTCCGCTCGCTTACGCCACCATCCTGCCCGCCCTTTACGCACCGATCATCGCCATGCTGGTGGGCCTCATCTTCCGGGGCGTGGCGTTCGAGTACCGTTGGCGGACGAGGCGATGGGAAAACTTCTGGAATTGGGCTTTTGCCGGCGGCTCCACCATGGCCGCATTTGCCCAAGGGGTGGCACTCGGGGCGCTGGTTCAAGGCATTCCGGTCGTCAACCGTGCCTATGCGGGCGGTTGGTGGGATTGGTTGACGCCATTCTCGATCGCCACAGGCGTGGCGCTCGTCGTCGGTTATGCCCTGTTGGGCTCGACCTGGCTGGTGATGAAGACCACGGGAGAACTCTGCGAACAGGCGCGGCGGATTTCCTATGTCACGACGATTGCCACGCTTGCCGCCATGGCGATCTTCAGCCTTTGGACGCCATTTCTCGAGCCGATCTATCTGCAACGATGGTTCGGTTGGCCGACGGCAATTTTCTCGATTGTCGTGCCGTTGCTCTGCGCGGCCTGTTTCGCGCTGCTGCTCACCGGGCTCAAAAACCATAGGGACAGCCGGCCGTTTCTGGCCGCGCTCGGTCTTTTCGTTTTGGGTTATGTGGGGATCGGCATATCCTTCTATCCCTATATCGTGCCGACGTCGCTGACGATCTGGGATGCCGCTGCACCGGAATCGAGCCTTGCCTTCCTGTTGGTCGGTGCGGTCGTTCTGCTGCCGTTGATCCTGGCCTATACCGGCTATTCCTATTGGGTCTTCCGGGGGAAAGTCGATCCGGAGGAGGGATATCACTAATGGTTGAGACGGAAAAAGGCGCGGTGAAGCGCCTTCTTTGGTTTGTCGGTTTATGGCTGTTCGGCGTTGCCGTCGTCAGTGTGGTCGGCCTGGTGATCAAGCTTTTCCTGGGGTGACATCTGTTTTCTGTTCGATGGCTTTGTGCTGTTCGTCTGGCTTGTGCCCACCCGAGATTGTACTGACGGTGATGGAAACAGGATCGCTGGCGGGGAACGAACCTTCCAGTCCCTCGTCCAGTTGTTCTTCCATAGTATAGGTGTCGCCTACGCTGCGGGCACTGCGCATGTGGTCCGTAGAACTGATCGATGCGGCATCGATGAACGCGCTGTCATCGAACGAACCCATTTGTGCCAGCAAGGCGCGCGCCTTGTCGATGGCGTTCAGGCGATTGAGATTGCTCTCGTCGTCCTGACGCAAGAACACTGAGACGATTTCGCCCGTATCGCCAACAAATTCGACGGTAAAACCAGTCTTGCCGCCATGCTCTGGGTGAACCTGTGTTTCGACATTGTGCATGGTAGAACTCCTGTTAACCACGCGGAGTCAACGTCGCGATCACCGCAATGGTTCCGATAATGTGGATACGGGCTGAGATAACAGGACTGAGTTTTGCCTCAGGTGCCGCAGAATGTCTGCAGCACGCGTTCGTTCGGTTCTGCGGGTAAAGTGTAACGCACGGGCACATCGGGGTCTTCCCGGAAAGGATGCGAAAGCACCGTGTCCAGCGTTTCGAACGGGCTGAAATCGGCGCCCTGCGTGGCCGATTGAATTGCCTCCTCTATCAGGTGGTTGCGGGGAATGTAAATCGGGTTGGTGGCGTGCATCGCACGGGCGCGCGCTTCCCCGGACATCGTCTCACGGCTCAGCCGAGCCCGCCAGCTGGCGAGCCAGTTTTTCGCAGACGCGCGGTCCTCATTCATCAGGGCGAGAAATGCCCCTTCAAATTCTGGCCCCTCAGCAGCGTCGGAAAGACGGCGGAAGGCTAGGGTGAAGTCGGCCCGGTTGACCAACTGCACATTGAGAAAAGCGTCGATCAGCGCCTTGTCCTCGTCTTCGGTCGTCCGCAGGCCCAGCTTCCGGCGCATCCCGGCCAGCCAGCTCGTATTGAAGGTCTCCGCAAAGGCGATCACGGCCTGATTGGCGCTCTCGACCGATTTGTCGATGTCGGCATCAATCAGCGGCAACAGCGTTTCAGCCAATCTGGCCATGTTCCATTGGGCGATGCCTGGCTGGTTCTGATAGGCATAGCGGCCGCCCCGATCGATCGAACTGAACACGGTTGTCGGGTTGTAAGCCTCCATGAAGGCGCAGGGGCCGAAATCGATCGTCTCGCCCGAAATAGAGGAATTGTCGGTGTTCATCACACCATGAATGAAACCGATATGCAGCCACTGCGCGACCAGCTGCGCTTGGCGCGTGGCAACCGCCACGAGCAAGGCGAGGGAGGGGTTTTTCGTGCCCTTGATCTCTGGATAAAGGCGGTCGATCACATAGTCGGCGAGTGCCTTCAAGCCTTCAGTATCGCCGCGCGCGGCAAAGAACTGGAACGTGCCCACCCTGACATGGCTGCGCGCCACGCGCGTCAGCACCGCGCCCGGAAGCGGCATTTCACGGTAGACGGGGTCACCGGTCATGACGGCGGCCAGCGCGCGCGTGGTCGGGATGCCCATTGCATGCATCGCCTCGCTGACGAGATATTCGCGAAGCACCGGACCAAGTGCGGCACGGCCGTCGCCGCCGCGCGAATAAGGCGTGCGGCCAGCACCCTTCAGCTGGACATCGAGGCGTACGCCCTTTGTATCGACGACTTCGCCCAGCAGGATCGCCCGGCCATCGCCGAGTTGCGGCACGAAGGAGCCGAACTGGTGCCCGGCATAGGCCATCGAAATGGGTTTTGCGCCCTCTGGAACCTCGTTGCCGGCAAGGATTGCCGCAGCTTGGGTATCATCCAGCGCCGCCCAATCCGGCCCGAGTTCCGCGGCAAGTTGCCTGTTGTACTTGATCATCCGGGGATCTGCCACGCGGCTCGGCAGAACCTGCGCGAAGAAGCGTTCTGGCAAGGTCGAATAACTATGGCTCAGTCCCAACATATCGTCTGCTTTCGGCTCTCAAATCAGTCTTCCTATAGATAAGCATCTGTGACCCGTGCGGCAACTGGGTGCACTTTACCGGCGCGGAACGGATGGAGAGACCTACAAACCGACGACGGTCAGCATGATGAAGGTGGCAAAGAGAACGAAATGCGTCATCCCCTCGATGGCATTCGTTTCGCCGTCGTTGAGGTTGATGGCTGCGGCTATCAACGTCAGCGTCACCATGACCGTCTGTACCGGCGACATCGCCATTGTCAGCGGCTGGCCGGTAAACAGCGCGAGCGCTTCCATCACCGGCACCGTCAGGATTACGGTCGACAGCGAAGCGCCCATGGCGATGTTGACGACGGCCTGCATGCGATTGCGCAGGGCTGCCCGCAACGCCGTCAATATTTCGGGCGCAGCCGAAATAGCAGCCACCACGATTGCCATCAGCGCCGGCGGTGCGCCAGTTCCTTCTAGGCCGCTTGAAAGCAGTGTCGACATCAGCTCCGCGAGAAAACCGATCACCACCACCCCGAAAAGAATGATGCCGATGGACACCGCGGCGGGAAGCTCGGGGGCAGGCTGCATTTTGGGAGCCGGCGCCTCCGGAGTGGCATCTTCGTCCTCGTCGATGTCGTCGGTGTAGGCATAGCTGAAGAAATAGCTGTGCGCGCCCACCTGCATGCGGAGGAACAACGCATAGAGCGTGATCATCGCGCAGACGGTGAATGCTGAGTAATAGTGCCACTTGGATGCGGGGACGAATTCAGGCACCACCATGGAAATCCCCATGGCCGTCAGGATCATCACCCCATAGGTTTTGCCGGAATCGTTGTTGTAGGGCTGTTCGCCGAACCTGAGCCCGCCGAGCAGCGCGGCCAGTCCGAGAATGCCATTGATGTCGAGCATCACGGCGGCGTAAATCGTATCGCGCACCAGGGTCGGCGAGCTGTCTCCCATCAACATGATCGCAAGCACGATCACTTCGACCAGGACTGCCGAAAGCGTCAGGATCATCGTGCCGTACGGATCGCCGACACGCTTGGCGAGGTGTTCGGCGTGCTTGGCAACGCGAACCGAGGCGATCACGATGGCGATGACGAGAATGGCGGCGACAACCAGACTTGCCAGCTTGCCATGAGCAAGAATGTCATGCTCGTAGAAATAGGCTGCTGCGCCGGCGAGGATGGGCAAAACGAAAATGCGCTCCTTGCTCAACATGTTGCCGCCGAGCGCATCCGCCATCGATCGTCGTCCTTGTTTGTCGCCCGCCTGAAACCGACTTCGAGGGATGGTCATGCGAGCGGCCCGACCATTCTCTTCGTCCTATTAACAACTGATTTGGTCGTCGTGTCGAGACGCAACCGCAGTTGCTTCAGGCAGCCGAGCGTGCTGGCCTCAGTTGGCCGTGGAGATTTTCACCAGCACAGGCTTTTGCCTGTATTCCCCAGGGAAAAGACGCTTCAGGTTTTCGATCTTCGGCATGTCGACATAGGCGATATAGGGATAGGTCGGATTGAGCTCGAGAAAGTTCTGATGATAATCCTCCGCGACAAAGAATGCCTTGCCCGGTTCGACTTTGGTCACGATTGGTCTTTCAAAAACCTTGGCGCTGTCGAGTTGGGCTATATAGGCTTTTGCGACGCTCGCCTGTTCGTCATTGGTTGGGAAGATGGCCGTACGGTACTGCGTGCCCTTGTCCGGCCCCTGGCGGTTCAACTGGGTCGGGTCGTGGGAGGCGGAAAAGTAGATTTGCAGCAGTCGTCCGTAGCTGATCTTTGACGGATCGAAGGTGATCTTGACGGCTTCGGCATGACCGGTCGTGCCCGTTCCGACGATATCGTAGACGGCATCCGCCTTCGAGCCGCCGGCATAGCCGGAGGTGGCGTCGACGACGCCGGTCACATGCTGGAACACACCCTGAATTCCCCAGAAGCATCCGCCGGCAAGCACCGCGGTTTCCAATTTTGCAGATCGTTGCATGTCAAGCTTAGGCGCTGGAATGACGATACCCTCCTCGGCGATTGCCGGCCGGTGCGCAAGCGCGAGTGCCACGGCAAGAGACGATGCCACGAGCGCGCCGCGTGTCATCCAACGGACGAAAAACAGTTTGGCGATTGAAGCCTTGTTCATTTCGGTATCCTTTCCGGACTTGGTCGCCAATGTCTCAGGCGGCCGCAGCCGCGAATTTGAGGGCGACGCCGTTGATGCAGTAGCGCAGACCTGTCGGTTGCGGGCCATCATCGAACACGTGACCGAGATGACCTTCACAACGACGACATTCGACAGCAGACCGCACCATTCCGAATGATTGGTCGCCTTTGGTTGCCACTGCATTGTTGAGCGGCTTCCAGAAACTCGGCCAGCCAGTGCCGCTATCGAACTTGGTTTTGGAAGAAAAGAGCGGCAGGTCGCAACCGGCGCAGTTGAAGTTGCCAGAGCGATGCTCGTCAAGTAGCGGGCTGGTAAAGGGCCGTTCCGTTCCTGCCTGCCGCAGCACCTGGTACTGGTCCACAGTCAACAATTTCTGCCACTCCGCATCGGAATGCGTGACCTTGTCGCTGCCTGCGGCCAGCACTTGCGAGACCAATGAAAACATGGTCTCGGGAAACATGGCGACAACCCCAAGCATGGCACCCGATTTCAGGATCTGTCTTCGTCGGAACATCGCGGGTCTCCTTGTCATTTCGCACCGGGCGAATGACCTTGATACGAGCCGCAAGGTCGCACAGTTTCAGCATCACTGTGAAATCAATTGCAGTTGACATAACCGACACGCCAGATCCCGAAAACTTGAACGGTTCCGTTTTTGCGGTTGCTGCGCCCTGCCCAAACGGCCACTTTGACGCGAGCGGCTGATCCTTGTATCCATGCGGGAAAGGTCCTGCCGCATCCGGCGGCGGAAGGTTCGTGCTGGGAGATCGGGTGTTCATGAACAAGCTGTCCGCAATTGCTGAAGAGCGGCCACTCGACACACAACTCACTGTCCTGCTCGATCGCCAAAAGGCGGCCGTCCAGCGCGATATGAATCCCGTAATTGCCTTGCGTCTCGATCGTCTTGCCCGTCTTGACCGGATGATTGTGCAAAATGAACGAAGCTTTGCAGATGCCATCGCGGCCGATTTCGGCATTCGCTCGCACATCGTGACGGCGCTCACCGAAACCTTGGTGACACGTGCCGCGATCCGCCATGCCAAGCGCCACCTACGCGCGTGGATGCGGCCTCGAAATGTCGGCGTCAGCTGGACCTTCAAGCCCGGCCGCGCGCGCATCATGATCCAGCCGCTCGGTGTCGTCGGCATCGTCGCGCCGTGGAACTACCCGCTGCAACTGGTGCTGAACCCGCTGGTAGGCGCCCTGGCGGCAGGCAACAGGGCCATGTTGAAACCTTCCGAATTGACGCCGCGATTTGCCGATGTGCTGAGGCAGGCGGTCTCGCAAGCTTTTGCCGAGGACGAAGTGGTCGTGGTCACTGGCGGCCCTGACGTGGCCAAGGCATTTTCGACCTTGCCCTTTGATCATCTGCTGTTCACCGGTTCGACAGCTGTCGGCCGGATCGTCGCGCAGGCGGCCGCACGAAACCTGACGCCGGTGACGCTGGAACTGGGCGGCAAGTCGCCGGCAATCATCGATGCCTCGGCCGATCTCAAGCTCGCGGCAAACCGGCTTGCATGGGGCAAGCTCCTGAACTCCGGCCAGACATGCGTCGCTCCTGACTATGCGCTGGTGCCGAAGGCGCTGGTGGACGAGTTCACAGCCCATTTGTCGGAACGCGCAAAGGCGCAATATCCTAAGACGGCCGGCAACCCGGACTATACCAGTATTGTCAGCGACCGACACTTCCAGCGGCTGAATGATCTGGTTGCCGATGCAGTTTCCAGAGGTGCGAAGACAGTGGAATTGGTGGGTGGATCGGATACTGCCGTGCGGATTTTTGCGCCAACGGCGCTGTTGAACGTTAATGCCGAGATGGCCGTGATGCAGGAGGAGATCTTCGGGCCGATCTTGCCGATAATCGGCTACGACACGCTTGAGGACGCCATCGGCTTCGTCAACAAGCGGGATCGGCCACTGGCTCTTTACTGGTTCGGCAGGGACCATGCGGCAAGGGACAAGGTGTTGAACGGTACGATTTCCGGCGGCGTGACGATCAACGACACGATCGTGCATCTCGCCCAGGAGGGGTTGCCCTTTGGCGGCGTCGGCCAGTCGGGGTACGGCCACTATCACGGCGAGCTCGGTTTCCGCGCCATGTCGAAGGAAAAGCCGGTATTCCTGCAAGCCCGTCTCTCGGCCGGTAGCCTCCTTTACCCGCCCTATGGTCGGTTCTCCCGGTTCCTTCTGAAGATCCTCAAACGCTTCGGCTGAACGGCAGATTTTCTCCAGCGCCCGGCACAGCAGCAAAACATTGGCGATTGAACAGCTAAAGAATCCTCGCATGCCTTGCTTTAACCGATCGGTCAGACAATTATAGCGCCGGCGGTTGAGGAGCCACCACGAACATTCAGCTTTGCGGCAACATTCTTTGGGGAGGATGAAGGGATGCAGTCGCTTGTCACGGCAATACACAATCCGGTTCCGGTCGAAATCATCAGGGATGAAATTCGAAAGGTTTGTGGCGTCTTCACGCTCGAACCGATGGTGAAGAATATGGGGCTGGTGTGCGGGGACGTCGCCACGCGGCGCATCGGCACGTTCGAGACCGCCATCGTGGCGCTGGATGCAAAGCACGTTCAGCGCTCTTCGCAATCGATCCGTCATGATCCGGGCGAACACCTGTTTCTTCTGCTGCAGGACGAGGGGCACTGCCGGGTCGAGCAGAATGGCACCTCATCGATGCTGACGCCCGGCGATATGTTCATCGTAGATTCGGTCAGGCCTTCCTCATTCAACTACGGCGGTGAGCGTTCGAACCAGATCTCCGTGCACCTGCCGCGTAGCGACATGCTTTCCCGTTTCGGTAATATCTGCACCGGTGGCGTGCCAATCGACCGGCAGGACCCGCTCTGGCTTGCCATGCGTGCGGTCATCGCCAAGATGTATACTGCGCCGGTCGTGTCACCGCAGCTCAGCGAGGCGTTCCTGAGCTTGCTGGGCGCCTATTTTCAGGGGCTGCGCGGGACGGTCAATGTCACGCAGACGCTGCTGTCGCGCGCACTGGCGCTGATCGAACGGCATGCGGCTGACCCCTTCTTCGGGCCCCGCGAACTGGCCGGCCGTCTCAATGTTTCCGACCGGATGCTGCAACGGCATTTCCAGCCGATTGGCGAGACGCCGGGTCATCGTTTGCTTGGCCGGAGGCTGGAACTCGCCCGGATGCGTCTCGAGACACGCCAGCCGGGACAGCAGGCCGATGGCATCGCCTCGATCGCTTTCGATTGCGGCTTCAACGACCTTTCCTACTTCTATCGGGAGTTTCGAAAGAAATACGGCATGACGCCGGGTGCGGTTTTGCGCTGCCATTGACGGAATTCTCCAAAGCTCCGGACGGTTCTGTCCAAGCCGCCGGCTATTTGACGTCCTAGTATCCAACACGAATTGCTCCGCCTGAGGCGGATGCAACGGGAGGAGAAGGACAATGAAGCAATACAGTGCAACGATCGGCGGCAAGCCCGTTTCTGGAGCGGACGCATTCGTCGTGGCCAATCCGTCCACTGGCGCGGAAGCAGGCCGGGCTCCGAATCTCGGGCAGGCAGATCTCGATGCTGCAGTGGCCGCAGCCAATGCAGCCTTTCCATCGTGGTCTGCGAAGTCTGACGAGCAACTCCAGGCCGCCTGCGCGGCCGTGACGGAAAAAATCCAGCAGCATGCCGAGGAATTGGCGGAGATCATTACGCTCGAACAGGGCAAGCCGCTCAATGGGCTTGGTTCGCGCTGGGAAATGGGCGGCGCGGCCGCTTGGGCCGGCTACACGACGGGCCTGTCGCTGCCGGTCAAGGTGTTGCAGGACAATGAGCAGGGTCGGCTGGAATTGCATCGCAAGCCTGTCGGGGTGGTCGGCTCGATCACGCCATGGAATTTTCCGGTGATGATTGCCATCTGGCACGTCATGCCGGCGCTCAGGACCGGCAATACCGTGGTGATCAAGCCGTCGCCCCATACGCCGCTTTCGACGCTGCGGTTGGTCGAGATCATCAACGAAGTGCTGCCGCCCGGCGTGGTCAATGTCGTCACAGGCGACGACAAGGCGTTCAACCTCGGCGCAGCGATGTCGGCCCATCCCGGTATCCGCAAGATCGTCTTTACCGGTTCGTGCGGGACCGGCCAGAAGATCATGCAGTCCGCGGCATCGACAATGAAGCGCCTGACGCTGGAAATGGGCGGCAACGACGCGGCCATCGTCCTGCCCGATGCCGATCCGCAAGCGATCGCCGAAGGCCTGTTCTGGGGCGCCTTCATCAACAACGGTCAGACTTGCGCGGCGATGAAGCGCCTCTATGTGCATGAATCCATTCATGATGCGGTCTGCGACGCGCTGGTGGCATTTGCCCGCAACATTCCGGTCGGCGACGGCATGAACGAAAGCAGCATCCTTGGTCCCATCCAGAACCGCATGCAATTCGACAAGGTGTCGCGTCTGGTGGCCGATGCGGCAAAGCGCGGCAAGGTGCTTCTCGGCGGCCAAGCGGGCAAGGGACTGTTCTACCCGCCGACGATCGTATCGGGCCTCAGCAATGGCGATCCGCTGGTCGACGAAGAGCAGTTCGGCCCCGCTCTGCCGGTCATTGCCTATAGCAATGTCGAAGACGCAATCGCCATGGCCAACGACAGCGAAAACGGGCTCGGCGGATCCGTCTGGTCGTCCGATATCGAAGCCGCGAAAAAGGTTGCCGGTAGAATGCAATGCGGTTCGGTCTGGATCAACAAGCACGGCGCCATACAGCCGAACGCGCCGTTCGGCGGCGTCAAGGCGTCGGGTCTCGGTGTCGAGTTCGGTGAGGAAGGACTGGAGGAGTACACCGACATTCAGGTGATTTTCAGCTGAGAAGGCAGGTTCCGCATTTGCGGGGCCAGCAGGCTGAAAAGTTCAACAGGATGCATCATTCAGGAGGATTGATACCCATGGGAAAAACCGGGTTCTATACGGACGAGCGCACATTCTGGCATTCGACAGGGGTCCAGTCGCTCTTCATACCCATCGGTGACTGGGTCCAGCCGCCGACGGGGAGCTACGGCGCCGACACGCCGGACTCCAAGCGCCGGCTGCTCAACCTTGCGACGGTCTCGGGCCTGACCGCGAAACTGGTCATGCCTGAATCCTCACCGGTCACTTGGGAGGAAATGCAGCGCGTGCATCCGGCTGGTTATCTCGAACGCTTCAAGTCCGCTAGCGATGCTGGCGGCGGCGACCTCGGCATGCTCGCGCCCTTCAGCAAGGGAGGATTCGAAATTGCGCAGGTTTCGGCGGGTCTGGCGCGCACGGCCATCGATGAGGTGCTCTCCGGCCGTATGGAGAATGCCTATGCCTTGTGCCGGCCGGCCGGTCATCACTGCCTCGCCGATATGCCGATGGGCTTCTGCCTGCTCGCCAATATCCCCATCGCCATCGAAGCCGCGCGGCGCAAGCACGGACTGTCGCGCGTCGCAGTGGTCGACTGGGACGTCCATCACGGCAACGGAACGCAGTCGATCTACTATGGTCGCGCCGATACGCTGACCATCTCGATCCATCAGGATCGTTGCTTCCCGCCGGGCTACAGCGGTGCCGAGGACCGCGGCGAAGGGGCAGGCCTCGGCTACAATCTCAACATTCCGCTGCCTGCCGGCAGCGGTCATGAGGCCTATATCTACGCCTTCGAGAAGATGGTGATTCCGGCCCTTGAACAATACCGGCCGGAACTCATCGTCGTCGCCAGCGGGCTCGATGCCAATGCCGTCGATCCGCTGGCGCGCATGTTGCTGCACAGCGGCAGTTACCGCGCGCTGACGACGATGATGAAGGAAACAGCCGCGAGGTTGTGCCAGGGCCGGTTGGTCGTCGTGCACGAGGGCGGCTATTCGGAAGCTTATGTGCCCTTCTGCGGCCAGGGCCTGCTGGAGGCACTGAGCGGCGAGACGACCGCGGTCGCCGACCCCGAGCTGGAGTTCTTCACGCTCCAGCAGCCGTCGGAGCGGGTCGTCGCCTTCCAGAAGCAGTTGATCGACGAGATGGCAGTGGCGGCAAAGATCCCCGCGGCCATCCCCGCGGAATGAGAAGAAGCGGCGGATCGCCTGTCCGCCGAAAAGATCAAGAGGGAACGGATATGAAACGAATACAACATCTTGCCACCGCCGCGCTCGCGCTCTCGCTTATGGCGTCGGCGGCATCCGCCCATCCGCTCGACGGACTGACGGCGGAAGAATATCAGCGCATCAACAAGATCCTGAAAGACGGGAAGATCGCCAATGACGACACGCTCTTCCCGCTGATCGAGTTGAAGGAACCCGCCAAGGCCGACGTGCTGAAATGGAAGCAGGGTGACGCGCTGGACCGCAAGGCGATGGTGCAGTTCACCAGCCCCGACGGCTTCAAGGAGGCGATCGTCAACATCACCCAGGGCAAAGTTGAAAGCAACGAGGCCATAAAGGGTCAGCCGATGGTGCTGTTCACCGAGTTCATGGACGCGCTGCAGGGCGTCCTCGGCAACCCCGAAATGGTCGCAGGCCTTGCCAAGCGCGGGCTGAAGCCCGAGCAGGCATTCTGCCTGCCGCTGACCGGCGGCAATTTTTTCACCGAGGAATATAAGAATTCGCGCCTGATGAAGGTGCCTTGCTACCGTGTCCCCGAAGGCTCCAATTTCTACGCCAAGCCGATCGAGGGACTGTTTGCCATCTACGACATCGGTAAGAAGAGCGTCGTGCGCGTGATCGACACCGGCGCGGTTGACGTTCCCAAGGACAATTGGGGTTACACCGAAGAGGAAGTGGCCGCCCGCACGCCGCTGCGGCCGAAGATGAACAAGGTGACGATGACCCAGGAAGGCGGCCCCAACTACAAGCTCGACGGCAGCCATCTCGAATGGGATATCTGGCGGCTCAACTTCCGGGTCGACAAGCGCCCCGGCCTGGTCATCTCCAATCTCGACGTCAACGACGGCGGCACCTGGCGTTCGGTGATCTACCAGGCGCATCTTTCCGAGGTCTTCGTACCCTACATGGACCCGACCGAAGGCTGGTACTGGCGCACCTACATGGACAGCGGGGAATATGGTTTCGGCCTGTTTCTGAGCCCGCTGACGGCAGGCATCGATTGCCCGGCCAATGCAACCTTCCTGCCGGCCACGATCGCCGACGACAAGGGCAATCCGTTGGAAATCCCCAACGCGATCTGCGTCTTCGAACGCAGCATCGGCGATCCGGCCTGGCGGCATTTCGAGGTGTTTGCTCAGACACCGGAAAAGCCCATTCCCGCCGAAGGTCGTCCTGCGACGGAACTGGTGGTGCGTACCGCCTCGGAAGTCGGCAATTACGATTACCTCATCGATTATCGCCTGCAGCAGAACGGCCAGGTCAACATCTATGTCGGCGCGACCGGTCTCGATGCAGTCAAGGGCGTTGCCTCGACATCGATGAAGGATCCGACCGCCAAGGCCGATACCGCCCACGGCACGCTGATCGCGCCGAATCTGGTGGCGGCCAACCATGACCATTACTTCAACTTCCGCATCGACTTCGACGTCGATCAGCCGGTCAACCATTTCTCGACCATGGATATCGTTCCGGCCAAGATGGACCCGGCCAGCCCGCGCAAGTCGATGTGGACGGTCGAGCACAAGATGCCCAACACGGAACTCGAGGCGCGCTACAAGCTGTCTTCGATGCAGCCGCGCTACTTCATGATTTCCGACCCGGCCCGCGAGGGGTATCTGGCGCATGAACCGGCCTACATGATCCATCACGGCGATGTTTCCTACGGCCCGTTCGATTTCGCCAACGATCCGCCGATGAAGCGCAACGCCTATATTGAATATTCCGTCTGGAACACGGTCTACGATCCGGATCAGCGCTATGCGGGCGGCAAATATGCCATGCAGAGCGACGGTTCCGACACGCTTGCCGAATGGGTCAAGGCCGACAAACCGCTGATGGGCAAGGATATCGTCACCTGGTTCTCGGCTGGTTTCCATCACATTCCGCGCATGGAGGACTGGCCTGTCATGTCGACGGAATGGAAGACGGTGCACATCATGCCGCACAATTTCTTCGCCCATAATCCGGCGATGACATTACGGAAATGATGCCGCACGAGATGGGCGAGCGCAGCCCACGACAGCCCGCTCACGAAGACTTGAACCGTTGGGCATCCGCTCCAACGGTTCGGTCTTGCATCAGAAGTCTACACTGATGTTGCCGGCCGTTGCCATGACGCGTGAAGTACATTCGAAAGCCTCCGGGTACAGTCTTGGGTACAAACCCAAACCGAGTCTCTAAAAACTCAATGAAATCAATGAAGGTCTGATGGCGGAAAAGATGCCCGCCTTTTTTCGTAAGTTATTGAAACTGTTGGCCACTTGACCTTGATATTTATGAAGCTGCGGGAGAGTAGGGTGTAAAACCATCCGTCTGCACTATAGACAATCCGAATAATTGCGCAGATGCTGTCCTTGGTATTTTCAAGGAGGGCGAAAACATGCGAAAGCTCATGATTGCGCTTGGAATGGTTGGTATCCTCGCGTCTTGCACGCAAACGGAGCGAGGGACCGCAATCGGCGCTACTTCGGGCGCCATCATTGGTGGCGTTGTCAGCAATAGCTGGCAAGGCGCGGCCATCGGCGCAGCGGCTGGTGGCGTTGCAGGCGCGCTTATTGGCCACTCTCGCGAGCATCGCGGATATTGTATCTACCGGGATCGATATGGTCGCAAGTTCGAGGCTCGCTGCCGGTAACTGCAGCCCGACCTTTCGTAACGGCGTGTGTTCCACTATCCACACTGTGGGAATTCAAAGCTGGCCGGTGGATGCCGGTCGCCAGCAACATCGCTACTGTCTCGCGCACTGGAGGAAAAGGGCATGCGCGAAGGCGAGTCGGTGTGTCACAGCGTACCGACCCGCTACCACAATTCCAGGAGGCCGGCGGGATTCGAGGGGGTGATTCTAGCAAACAAGCCGCCATCCACTTGCCGATGACTAAAATGCGTGCGGAAAATTTACAGCACAAAATCAGCAAAGTGCCTGAAGGCGTCTAAAAACGTGCCTTATTTCGGTTTGCGGAAACCGAATAATTTGGTCAAAAAATTAAATTAAATAAAGGGGATGGCGGAGAAGATGGGATTCGAACCCACGATACCCTTCCGGGTATACTCCCTTAGCAGGGGAGCGCCTTCGACCACTCGGCCACCTCTCCGTTGACGCCCTGATAGGTGGTTTGCTTTGGGCAATCAAGCGGTTTTTCATGGTGGTCGATGTTTTCCCGGCAATCCGTCGCTTCGACTGCTTTTGCGAGCACTGCATACCGATCGAGATAACTGCGCCGAATGTCGGCGGATCTCGCGGATCTCGCGGCTCTCGCCGGGCAGGGTTCTCAATACAGGTGTAACACTTCCCGGTCGTCAGTGTTTGAAAAATACATTTCCTGTCTCGCCCAGGCAGGTCGTTTTGTCACAAAAGCTTCTTGCCGAACTGCTAGGCACGCCCCGACATCAGTTGCTTGCCATCCCTCATTCCATGACTCGCCAGAGCCAGTAGCAGGATCGTTTGCAGGCCGAAAACTCACGGCCGTCCGGGTAGGCTAAGTGCCTGTCTTGAATTGGGTTTGTATCCGGCGAGACATCAGTTTCGAGCGGCCATCTTCCCGTGCATATAATCCATAGAAATTGTAGCATAAATGCAACGTTGCATTCTGTTCAGAGCTGCAAGAACATGTTTTAGCGGGCGCTACCATTGAGTCGATGTTCGAAAAAGCTAATTTCGCATCGGCAGCAGGGATGATCCTGCGAGCTGGAATCAATGTTCATGCGGGGGCGGTTGCTTTCGTGACCAAGCATGAATGAAAAGTATTTATTTCTGGAGGTCAGAAAATGAACATCAAGAGCCTTCTCCTTGGCTCCGCGGCCGCACTGGCGGTCGTATCCGGCGCCCAGGCTGCCGACGCCGTCGTCGCGGCCGAGCCGGAGCAGATGGAATATGTAAAGGTGTGCGACGCCTATGGCACAGGCTTCTTCTATATCCCGGGCACGGAAACCTGCCTGAAGATCGGCGCCACGCTTCGTTATGAGAAGCGCATCAAGAAAACCGGCGATGCCGATTCCGTCTATGACAATCATGGCCGCATTCGTTTCGACGTTGAATCGCGCAACGATTCGGAGTGGGGCACCGTCTATAGCTGGATTCGTCTCCAGGGAGATCAGGTCAACAATGGTAACGATGCTGCCGGCTCCGATCCGGCGGCGGCCTTGAAGTGGTACTATTACTTCGGCATCGGCGGGGCCGAGTTTGGCAACTGGGACAGCCAGTGGAAGAAGTTCCTCGGCACCGGTTTCACCGATGATGGTGGCATCTACCAGTCCGATGACGATTTCCCTGATTCCCGTCAGTATGTCAGCTACACCGCTGAATTCGGCTCCACGAAGGTCTATGTGTCGCTCGATAATGACGCCGACGAATATTATGACACGTCCGACGTCGGCGGCAAAATCTATCGCGGTGAGTCCCATAGCGACAAAGATCTCAATGATCTCAACCGCGGTCGCAAATATATGCCCGACGTGACCGCTGGTGTCTCGACGGAGTTCAATGATTGGCTCGTCGGTGCCAACGTTGCCTATGACGAATCCGCAGAATCGGTTGCGGTCAAGGGTGTCGTCGCCGGCGAATTTGGAATGTTCGGCGTCCGCGCTCTCGGCTTCTGGTCCGACAGTTATCAGAACATCTTCTTCAACTACGATGGCTTCAGCGCAATCCTCGGCCTCCAGGCCACGGTGACCGACTCGGTCATCCTCTCCAAGGACATCCAGTTCTGGGATAATGGAGACTGGCGCATTGTTGGCGACGCGGAGTGGAAGGTTGCTTCCGGTTTCTCCGTGCTGTTCGAAGGCATTTATGCCGATCGCTATGACGTGAAGACCAAGCAGGGCATGCTGCGCTTCCAGCGCAAGTTTTGATCGCTCATCCTGCTTCGCTCAACGAAAGGCCCGGTTCTCCGGGCCTTTTTTGTGAATCGGCGTTGCCAGGCCTCTATCTACGTCGAGGGAATCGCACGTAACCGCATCTTCGATTCTCCTTGTGAGCCCCGATTGTATCCGTCAAAGTCGTCGATGCGGCGTTGGGAATGTAACCGCCAACGGGCGCCGACTGCCGCCGAGGGCCTGGATTTAGCCGGTTTCGCAGCTGCCGTGGGGTCACAAGTGATTTCAGGGTACGACTTAAGTGTCTGATTTTATTAACGTCCTGTTAGTAATTCTTAAGAAACCATCAACTTTTGGGCGGGGCAGGGCGATTTTGTGTCATTTTTGTAACATGGCGTGTTGAAGAACGGGAATTGGGTTTGCGTTTGTGCAGATCTGCGTTGCGTAACCGGTTCGCCCGTCTATGATCACATTCGAAGCGACGGGCCAGCCCGATGTCTTCAACAAAAATGGGATGGGGCAGGGAATGCTGTCCTTCAGCGAAAATAAGACCCATACCCGATTGAAACGTTTTGACTGGAGGTCAGAAATGAACATTAAGAGCCTTCTTCTCGGCTCCGCAGCTGCTCTGGCAGTTGTTTCCGGTGCTCAGGCTGCAGACGCTGTCGTCGCTGCTGAGCCGGAACCGATGGAATACGTTAAGGTTTGCGACGCTTACGGCACCGGCTACTTCTACATCCCCGGCACCGAAACCTGCCTCAAGATCGGTGGCCAGGTTCGTTACGAAAAGCGCTTCCAGAAGGTTGGTGGCGATAGCACTCAGTACGACAACCATGGTCGTATCAAGCTCGACGCCGAAGCTCGTAACGACTCCGAGTGGGGCACGGTTTACAGCTGGATCCGTATCCAGGGCGAACAGTACAACAACGGTAGCGACATTTCTGGCGGCGGCGCTGCTGACTACCTGCATTGGTACTACACCTTCGGCATCGGTGGCCTCGAATTCGGCAACTTCGACAGCCAGTGGGCGAAGTTCTTCGGTTACGGCGGCTTCACGGATGACGGCGGCGTTTACACGTCGGATTGGAACTACCCGGATTCTCGCCAGTACATCAGCTACACTGCCGACTTCGGTTCGTGGAAGGCCTACATCTCGCTCGACAACGATGCTGACGAATACTACAGCACTTCGGACGTTGACGGCGTTATCTACAACGGCGAAGCGCACAGCGGCAAGGATCTCAACGATCTGAACCGCGGCCGTAAGTACATGCCTGACGTAAGCGCCGGTGTGTCCGGTACGTTCGGCGACTGGCAGGTTGCCGGTGGTGTTGCTTACGACGAATCGGCTGAAGCGTTCGCAGTCAAGAAGCTCGTTGCTGGTAACTTCGGCATGTTCGGCGTCCGCGTCATGGGCCTCTACTCGAACAGCGACCAGAACATCTACTTCAACTACGATGGTTTCAGCGCGATCGTTGGTCTCCAGGCCAAGGTTACCGACACTATTACCCTCGCGAAGGACATTCAATGGTGGGATAACGGCAGCTGGCGTATCGTTGGCGACGTGAACTGGGAAGTTGCTTCTGGCTTCTCCGTTCTGCTCGAAGGCGCCTATTCCGATCAGGACAATGGCCCGAAGACCAAGTCTGGTATGCTTCGCTTCCAGCGCTCGTTCTAATCCTTACGGATTGGATGGAAAGGCCCGGGTTTCCCGGGCCTTTTCTGTTTTGAGGAAATCATTTTAGAAACCGAGAGACTGCCGCATAGATGCTGTCCAGATGAAGCAGCGGCGCATGGCCTTGGCCCAATGCCACAGCGGCAAAGGACTTCGAGTGGCGTTCCAGCATCTCGGATACGGTCTTTTCTGAAAGCAGCCGCGAATGTTCTCCCCGGACGACCAGCAAGGGGATGGCTTTCAGCAGTTCGAACTGCGACCATAGATCCGGGAGCTGTTGCGAAAAGTCGATCGTTTTCAATGGCTCGGCAAGGGCTGGATCGAAGTCCACTATCCAGCCGAGTTCGGTCTGCCGGTAAATGGCGCTTGCCATATCCTGCCAATCACAATCTGACAGGGCCGGAAACTCCGCTCGATGTATCGAAACGAGTGATTCTATCGCCGCGCCCAGGGAAGGGTAGGGCGGCTTTTCCGAGAGATAATCGCGGATATGCCGCAGCCCATCACTCTCGATCACCGGCCCGATGTCATTGAAGATCATCGAGATAATTCGGTCCGGCGCCATGTTGCCCAGCATGTGCAGAATCAGACCGCCGCGCGATGTCCCGATGAACCTAGCTTTCTCGATGCCGAGATGGTCGAGTGCGGCGAGGACGTCCTGCGCCTCGCGCATGATGTTGTAGTTAGCCTTGTTCGGATCCCACTCCGATTGCCCCCGCCCCCGATAGTCGAGGGTGATGATTCGAAGCCCCTCGGATTGAAGTTTCGCGGCCAGAGAATGGAAGTCCCGACTGTTACGCGTCAGGCCAGGCAGGCAGACAACCGGAGGAGTGGAGCTAGAAGGGCAGGGATAGTCGCGACCGTAAAGCTTCAAGCCATCGTCGGAGGAAAAATGAAAAGGTTGGAACCGGGATTCTGACATTGCTAGGCCTTTGCTGATGCATTTGGCCTAGAAAACCCGCAAGTAGCGCGGCCCGTCAAGGCCGCTTGCGATTCGGACCCGGTGTTTACCGGCGTCCGGCTGTCAGGTCGGCGGCGATATCCGCCTCCTGGTTCAACAGACTCTTGTAGACTTGGTAGTTTTCCATGACGCGTTGGACGTAGTCGCGCGTCTCCTGGAACGGGATATTTTCCACCCAGTCAACGACAGCGTCGATATCCTTGCCGCGCGGATCGCCGTAGCGCTTGATCCATTGCGGGATTCGTCCGGGGCCCGCATTGTATGCGGCGAAGGTCAGCACGTAAGAGCCATCGAACTTGCTGATCTGTTCGCCCAGATAGTGCGACCCCAGCGTGGCGTTGAATGCGGGATCATCCACCAGCTTTTCCTCCGCATAGGCCAACTGATACTTCTGCGCGACCTTCTTGGCGGTCGAAGGCAAAATCTGAAGCAATCCCTTGGCATTGGCTGGGGATACAGCTGACGGGTTGAACGCGCTTTCTTGGCGCGCAATTGCATAGGCGAGCGCTTTTCCGGCGCCGGATATGTCGGCAGTTTCCGGGATGGCGCCGAGTGGAAACGCCGCCAATCCAGGGTCGTGGCCCTGCTTGAGCGCGGCTTTGCCGATTGCCAGCGCCAGCGACGGCCCGTGTTTCTTCAATGCGTATTCGGCAAGTGCCTGCAATTCGCTAGGGCTTTCGAGGCTGCGTGCGAGCGCAAGGTACATGCGGCGGGCCCGGCCATCCTGTCCCGTTTTCTCAAGCAGGGTAATGGCTTGCATCTCCGGCTTGCTGGAAAAAGAAAGCATGATCTCCAGCCCTTGCTGATAGCGCGCGGCAGGCATGATCGGCGTCTTCAATTTTGCGGCAGCAAGCTGACCATAGAAGGTCGCGGGATAGAGTGCCGCCTTGCTGTAGAATACCTTTGCATCTTCGGTCTTGCTGGCCTGCGCAGTGCGGCCGAGCCAGTAGTAGCCGCGCGCCTGGTCGTGCGCCCTGGCGCTCGATTGCAGCAGTACCCGGAAATGACTCGCGGCATCCTTGTAGTTCTTCAGCCCGCGGAGGGCATACCATCCGGCGTGGAATTCGGCTTCTGCGATATCTGTTGGTGATTGAGCGACGTGCGCGCTCGCCAACCGGTAAGCAGCCTTTGCATCGCCGACATCCATCAACCCTCGGCTGACGATTCTGGCTTCCACCCACCAGGCGCTGGGATCACCGAGAAGACCAGCTTCTCGAGGCATTTTCTCAAACAACGTTGCTGCTTCTTCAAACCGTTTAGCCTGACGCAAGTACTTGATGGATGCGTAGACAAAGGCAGGTTCGGTGCGCCATTTCTTGTCGACGGCAGCAAGCAACTGCTTGCGATCCTTGGATTTTCGCGAAACCGCGGAAAAAGCTTCGTAGAGCGATTCCGATTTAGCCATTTCGGAAAAGCGTTTTGCCTGGGACAGCTTTTCGGCAAACAGCAGGCGAACCATCCGCTGGCGGTGATCATTGCCGTCAAGCAGCGTGCCGAACTCGGCGATGACCTTGTCTTCGATCTGTGCGTCGAGGATCTTGTCGTGCCACAACGACCGGAGAATCCGTTGGGCGCGGGCCTTGTCCCCGGTTGCGAGTGCTGCGCGGGAAAGAATGATTGCGCCTTCCGGTGTCTGCGGCAGGCGGTCGGCGAAAGCGGAAAGAGCCAGTTGCGCATCGGTGTATTCGCGATAGAGCGCCTGCTCGTAATTGGTGTCGATGTCGGAGAGGGCGGGCCAGTCCGCCAGCGCTCCGCGCGCCATCGCGAGTTCGGTGGCCGGCACCGCTGTTTGACCCGACACCGCAATTGCCCAGGTCAGCGTTTTCCATTCGATTGTGTTGGGGGCTAGCTGATCGCGAGCAGCAATGGCTTTCAGGCTGTCACGTATGGACAGTGCCTTGAGGCCGAGCGTCAAAGTCGCGCTTGGAACCGGATCTGCTTTCGGCTTGGCAACGACATTGGCATCAAGTCCTGATGGTTCGAGCATCAGTTGCCTGGGCTTGACGGCCAGTGCCTTGACTGGCTTGTCGATGCGGTCGGATTTGATCGACAGGGTGGCGATGGATGTGTCGGGGAGCGTTTCCACCGGTTCGGGCTGGCTGCCGAGCAGGGCCCAAACGGTGCCTCCGCCAGCAGCCAGTACAGCAATCGCAATGAGCGCTTGTTTCATTCCGTTGCTCCGGCCATCCAACACATCGGCAATTCTTGCCGGCAGCGCAGTTAACGGATGGTAAAAATTGTTGTTTTCGCCTTTTCTCCGATCCAAAAGGTGGATAGAAGCGCTTCAAATCCGCTTGCTGGTAAATGCCGCCTTATATAAGGTCCGTGCTTCCGTAATTGAGGATTGCGGCCAAAGCATGGGCTGAAAATGCCCGATCAGGAGTTGTTTCATGTTCAAGGGTTCCATTCCCGCACTTTTGACCCCGTTCAAGAATGACGGCAGCGTCGATGAAGATGCTTTTGCCGCACATGTGGAATGGCAGATCGCCGAGGGCAGCGCCGGCCTGGTTCCTGTCGGCACCACGGGTGAATCGCCGACCCTTTCGCACGCCGAGCACAAACGTGTCGTCGAACTCTGCATTGAGGTGGCCAACAAGCGCGTGCCGGTCATCGCGGGTGCAGGCTCCAATAACACGGTCGAGGCAATCGAGCTCGCGCGCCATGCTGAAAAGGCGGGTGCCGAAGGGCTTCTGGTTGTCACGCCCTATTACAACAGACCCACCCAGAAGGGCATGATCGCGCATTTTTCGGCGATTGCCGAGGCGGTCAAGACGCCGATCATCATCTACAATATCCCGCCCCGTTCGGTGGTCGACATGTCTCCCGAGACGATGGGCAAGCTCGCTGCCGCCCACAAGAACATCGTCGGCGTCAAGGACGCCACTGGCAAGATCGAGCGTGTTTCCGAACAGCGCATCACCTGCGGCAAGGATTTCATCCAGCTTTCGGGTGAAGATGCCACAGCACTCGGCTTCAACGCGCATGGGGGCGTCGGCTGCATTTCGGTCACCGCTAATGTCGCACCGCGTCTTTGCGCCGAGTTCCAGGCGGCGTTGCTTGCCGGCGATTATGCCCGGGCCCTCGAATACCAGGACCGCCTGATGCCGCTGCACAAGGCGATCTTCATGGAGCCAGGCGTCTGCGGGGCCAAGTATGCACTCTCGAAACTCGGAAGGATGAGCCGCACGGTTCGTTCGCCGCTCGTGTCCGGCCTTGAGCCGGCCACCGAAGCCGCGATCGACGCTGCATTGAACCATGCCGCTCTTATGAATTGATATGACGCACAAGGGCAGGCCGAGCACGGTCCGGAAGATTGTCGCGGAAAACCGCAAGGCCCGTTACAATTATGAAATCGTCGACACCTACGAAGCCGGCATCATGCTGACCGGCACGGAGGTCAAATCGTTGCGCGAGGGCAAGGCCAACATCGCCGAGTCCTATGCCAGCGACGAAAATGGCGAGATCTGGCTGATCAATTCCTACCTGCCTGAATATCTGCAAGCCAACAGGTTCAACCATGCGCCGCGTCGGCCGCGTAAGTTGCTGTTGTCGGCCAAGGAAATCGGTCGGCTGCGCGTCGGCATCTCCCGCGAAGGCATGACGCTGATTCCATTGAAGGTCTATTTCAATGAACAGGGTCGGGCAAAGCTCGAGCTTGCACTTGCCAAGGGCAAGAAGCTGCACGACAAGCGCGAGACCGAGAGGGAACGCGATTGGAACCGTGAAAAGGGCCGGTTGCTCCGCGACCGCGGATAACGGAAACGAGAAAAGGCACCCCCAGGGGTGCCTTTTCTTTTCCAGTCATATTTGTGTTGAAGGTTCAGACGTCATCCGCATCGTCGTGCACCGGCTCGACTGGACGAACCGGGCGTTCGGAGGGATCCCGGCCGACTTCGCCCTTCAGGGTCATCAGATCGATAAAGTGGTCGGCCTGTCGGCGCAGGTCGTCGGCGATCATTGGTGGCTGCGTGGCCATGGTTGACACGACCGAAACCTTGCGACCCTTGCGCTGCAGCGCCTCGACGAGCGTCGTGAAATCGCCGTCGCCGGAGAAAATCACCAGGTGGTCGACAACTTCGGACTGTTCCATCGCATCGATCGCGAGCTCGATGTCCATGTTGCCCTTGATTTTCCGGCGGCCGAGAGAATCGGTGAATTCCTTGGCCGGCTTGGTGATCACCTTGTAGCCGTTGTAGTCCAGCCAGTCGATCAGCGGGCGGATGGAGGAATATTCCTGATCTTCGATGAGGGCCGTGTAATAATAGGCGCGCAACAAATAGCCACGCTTCTGAAAAGCCTTGAGGAGTTTTCGGTAGTCGATGTCGAACCCGAGGCTCTTCGAGGCGGCATATAGATTGGCGCCATCAATAAATAATGCAATTTTCTCGCGAGGATCAAACATGTTTCGTCCTGTTAGGTTGTCTGATTTGTGTGCTGCGTTCAATAGGCGACACGAGCAGTCGACTCGCTCTGTGAGCAAACCGGACACTTTATGAATCATTCATATAAGTCGTCCTTTAGAGTACCATTGCGCCATTTCCAAGGGGAAATTCGAGAACATTCGGAAATTATACGTTTATAAAACTGTGCCGGATTTGAATCTCCGAACTATTGTTTGCGCTTACATGTAGATTGTGCGGTTGCTCATTCAGCCCTTATTGGAGCGGTCAGGAATTCGCCTGCCGAAGAGGATTCTCTGCGGCTGCAATATTAAACTACAACCATCGAAATAGGTTCCAATTTGTTTTTCTAGCGTGCTATGTTTGTTGCACACGCCCCTTCCGGCATGTGCCGTAACGGGATTTTTAAGGAATGCCGCATTGATGTCTTGAAATTGTCGCGGGAAGCCTGTATCGGCTCGCCGGATAAGCTGACACGATGACACTATATAAGGACAGGCAATGGCCCGCGTCACAGTTGAGGATTGCATTGACAAGGTTGATAACCGGTTTGAGCTGGTGCTGCTTGCCAGCCACCGTGCCCGCCTGATTTCGCAGGGCGCGCCGATCACCATCGATCGCGACAATGACAAGAACCCTGTCGTGGCGCTTCGCGAAATCGCCGACGAAATGCTGTCGCCGGGCGATCTCAAGGAAGATCTGATCCATTCGCTGCAGAAGCATGTGGAAGTCGACGAGCCGGAACCCGATGCATCGGCGATGATCCCGGGCGAAGCCCAGGCCGACAGCGCCGACATGGACGACGAACAGCCGGAAACCATCAATTTCGACCAGATGTCGGAAGAGGAGCTTCTGGCCGGTATCGAAGGACTGGTTCCGCCGGAAAAGAACGACGACTATTGATTTCTGCCAATAAGTTGCCGGAAGTCCGGTAAGCAGATTGCGAATTCAGGCGTCGGTCTTATGATCGGCGCCTGATTTATTTTAATTTGTTGGAGCAGCCTTTCAATGATGCGGCAATACGAGCTCGTCGAGCGCGTTCAAAAGTACAAGCCAAACGTCAATGAAGCACTGCTGAACAAAGCCTATGTCTACGCCATGCAGAAACATGGCATGCAAAAGCGCGCCAGCGGCGACCCCTACATTTCTCACCCCCTCGAAGTCGCAGCAATCCTGACGGACATGCATCTGGACGAGTCGACCATAGCGGTCGCGCTCCTGCACGATACGATCGAGGACACCACCGCGACCCGTGACGAGATCGACCGGCTGTTCGGCGAGGATATCGGCCGGCTGGTGGAGGGACTGACGAAGATCAAGAAGCTTGATCTCGTTTCCCGCAAGGCCAAGCAGGCCGAAAACCTGCGCAAACTTTTGCTGGCGATCTCTGACGACGCCCGAGTGCTGCTGGTCAAGCTTGCCGACCGCCTGCACAACATGCGCACGCTCGACCACATGAGCGCGGAGAAGCGCGCGCGCATCTCCGAGGAGACGATGGACATCTATGCGCCGCTCGCCGGCCGCATGGGTATGCAGGATATGCGTGACGAACTGGAGGAGCTGTCCTTCCGCCATATCAATCCGGAAGCGCACCGGACGATTTCCAAGCGGCTTGAGGAATTATCCGAGCGCAACGCCGATCTGGTCCGCAAGATCGAGACCGAGCTGACCGAACTACTGGCCGCCAACGGGCTGGACAAGGCTGTTGTAAAAGGGCGGCAGAAAAAGGCCTACTCGGTCTTCCGCAAGATGCAGTCCAAGTCGCTTTCCTTCGAACAGCTTTCGGATGTCTACGGTTTCCGCGTGCTGGTCGACGAAGTGCCGCATTGCTACAAGGCGCTTGGCATCGTCCACACGCGCTGGCGCGTCGTGCCGGGCCGCTTCAAGGACTATATCTCCAATCCCAAGCAGAATGACTACCAGTCGCTGCACACGACTATCGTCGGGCCGGCGCGCCAGCGCATCGAGCTGCAGATCCGCACCCAGCGCATGCACGAAATCGCCGAATACGGTATTGCCGCCCATTCGCTCTACAAGGATGGGGCCAATCAGGAAACCAACGGCGCGACCACGAAGCAGTCCAACGCCTATTCATGGCTCCGTTTGACGATTGAATCGCTCGCCGAGGGCGATAACCCCGAGGAGTTCCTCGAACATACAAAGCTGGAACTATTCCAGGACCAGGTGTTCTGTTTCACCCCCAAGGGCAAGCTGATCGCGCTGCCACGTGGCGCCACGCCCATCGATTTTGCCTATGCCGTGCACACCAATGTCGGCGATACTTGCGTTGGCGCGAAGATCAACGGGCGGATCATGCCGTTGGTCACCCGCCTCAACAATGGTGACGAAGTCGAAATCATCCGTTCTGGCGTTCAGGTGCCGCCGGCGGCATGGGAAGAAATCGTCGTTACCGGCAAGGCCCGTTCGGCGATCCGGCGTGCGACCCGACTGGCGATCCGCAAGCAATATTCCGGGCTCGGACTGCGGATCCTCGAACGGACATTCGAGCGTGCAGGTAAAGTGTTTTCGCGCGACATCATGAAGCCGGCGCTTCACCGGCTGGGTCACAAGGAGGTCGAGGACGCGATTGCTGCCGTGGGGCGTGGCGAGATGTCCTCGCTCGATGTGCTGAAGGCCGTCTATCCTGATTATCAGGATGAGCGCGTGACCGTTCGCCAGTCCGTCGAGGAGGGCTGGTTCAACGTCCGCAGCGCCCACGGCATGATGTTCAGGATTCCTGAAGGGCAGAAATCGCGCATCACCGGCGAGGTCCTGCATGGGCTCGATGAACAAACACAGCCGTTCCGGGGGCTCAGCAGCGATATCGACGTGCATTTTGCACCGTCTGGCGCGGTTCCCGGTGATCGGATCGTCGGCATCCATGACGGCAAGCACGGGATTACCATCTATCCTATCCAGGCGCCGGCATTGCAGAAATTCGACGAAGAGCCGGAGCGTTGGATCGACATCCGCTGGGATCTCGACGAAGCCAATAAGTCTCGGTTCATGGCGCGCGTGCTGGTCAATGCCATCAACGAACCGGGCACGCTGGCCACGGTCGCGCAGGCGATTGGCACGGCAGATGTCAATATCCGCACGCTGTCCATGGTGCGCGTCGCTCCCGACTTCACCGAAATGGCATTCGACCTTGAAGTCTGGGACCTCAGGCAACTGAGCCACATCATCGCGCAGCTGAAGGATCTCAATTGCATCTCGACGGTGACGCGCGTTTTCGACTGAGTGCTCTCTGTTCTGACCGGAGTGGGGCAGATGCGCATTCTGCTCTCCAACCCGTCTGACGGCGAATACTCTTCCGCGCTCGGCCGTCATGAAATAGAGTTCGTCTGTCTTGTGAGCCGGCCCGGAGCCTCTTATGCGCCAATCCTTCCCGAATGCCCTTCGCGTTGCGTCGATATTGATGGCTTTTCCGGTTTCTGCCTTTGCCGACGGTGCGTCTGATGTCATCCGGATCTTTGGCCGAGACCCCGGCATCGAGGCTGCAAATGCATGTTTCGTCAGGCACTACACCAAGGCGCATCTTGCTGGTCATCCCGAGCAGAATGTCACTGACATGTTGGTCTATGTGAGTAAGCAGGAAGGCTCTGATCCCTACTACAGTCTCAGCATGCAGGTAAATTTCCGCCAACTCGAAAAGCCCTTTCAGGTTTCGGGGAGTTGCGGTGTCAACGCTGAGGGAAAGTCGGCGCTCGGTTGTGGCGTCGAATGCGATGGCGGACATCTCGGCGTTCGCGTGAAGAACGACATGTCGCTGCTGGTGGAGATACCGGAAAGCGTTCGCCTGTTCGACCCCGCCGAGACCGGCGATGAGACTGATGCGGAATTGCCCAATGCGGCCCGTTTCGGCTCCGACGACAAGCTCTTCCGCCTCGATCGCACGGCGCTCAAGGATTGCGCGGCGGTGATCTATGATGACGATCTCAAGGGCAGGGTTCTCAAGGGTGCAATCACGCATTGAATGACCGCATCGGCAAAGGAAACCGCCATGCTCTTTTCGCGACGCTCAATCTTCCTCCGTCTCTTGCCAGGTCTTGCCGGCGGCGCGGCTGTGTCTGCCTTGCCGGAGGCGGTAGGTGCGAATACTCCAGTCTACCCCGTGCAGAAAGTCGTCTACCACCTTTCCGAACCGACCCGCGTCAACTTCGTCATGGGCAATATCAAGAACCACATCGACGGCAAGGGCGGCCCGGAGAAGGTAAAGATCGTGCTGGTCATCCATGGGCCGGCCCTTGCTGCATTTCGCGCGTCGCGCGCCAGTCCGGATCTGCGGCGGCAAACAGAAATGCGAGCGGTGGATGGCGTATCCTTCGTTGCCTGCGGCAACACGTTGAAGGCACTAAAGCTTCAGACCGGCGACTTGCTGGGCAAATTCGATATCGCCGACGAGGGCGGTGTCGTCCGCATCGCCGACCTGCAACAGCAGGGTTATCTCTATATCAGACCTTAACGGGAGATTACCGTCTGACAGCGATTGCATTGGATGCATGGCGTTTGCCCAATTCTTTGGCTTGATATGACGAAAATGTGACCAATTTTCAAAGAGGTATGCCGTTGTTGCATGGCAGCACACTGGAAACGAAACTTGTGCATTGCAACAAAGAGCTTATCTTTGGATGTGAAGAGGGAGGGAACTCGGAAAGAAAGGAACTACAATGTTTGGTTATGTATCGAAGATTGCCCACAAGCTGCGCGGCCCGTCGATCGAAGAGCGCGAAATGGCCTACCTGAATGCCAGCGCCGACCGTGTCGACCTCGAATACCGTCAGCGTCAGATCGATCGCGGCATGTTCCGCCATCGCTCGCTCGGCCTGCTCTAAGTGTTCGGGCCAATATGGGGGCAGGTCCCCCGATGAAGAGGCTGGCGCCTGCGTGCCAGCCTTTATTTTTTGCACGGACACCTGTTCAGTACGCCGTTTCGGGTCTACATGCTTGCAATAGAGCAAGAGATCGGGAAACGTGGCATGATCGTCGGCATTGGTAGCGATCTCATCGACATCAGGCGCGTGGAAAAGACGCTCGAACGATTTGGCGAGCGCTTTGTGAACCGTTGCTTCACCGATATCGAGCGCAAGAAGTCCGATGGACGGAAAAACCGGGCCGCCTCCTATGCGAAGCGTTTCGCCGCGAAGGAAGCCTGCTCCAAGGCGCTGGGGACCGGATTGTCCATGGGGGTTGCCTGGCGGGAAATGGGTGTCGTGAACCTGCCGAGCGGCAAGCCGACGATGCAATTGACCGGAGGCGCCGAAAAACGGCTGATGTCTCTCATGCCGGCCGGCCATGCGCCTCTCATCCATGTGACCATCACAGATGATTTTCCGCTGGCCCAGGCATTTGTCATCATCGAGGCGTTGCCGGTGTGACGAAGCCGGTTGCCGTTGATGCCGGAAAAAGCTAGAGAGTCCTCCAAAATTGACGCAAGAGGTTTGAATGAGCGTGAGCGAACAGAAACAGCCAGAAGAAAAGAACGCCTTCTGGGAAACGATCGTCGTGCTTTTTCAGGCATTCCTGCTCGCAGCCGTCATTCGCACGGTCCTGCTTCAGCCCTTTACCATCCCTTCGGGCTCGATGGTCCCGACGCTGCTGATCGGGGACTATCTGCTGGTCAATAAATTCTCCTATGGCTACTCGCGCTATTCGTTGCCGGTCTACAATCCCGAGTGGTTCAAGGGCCGCATCATGGGCAGCGAACCCGGGCGCGGCGATGTCGTGGTATTCCGCCTGCCGAAAGACCCGTCGATCGACTACATCAAGCGCGTCATCGGTCTGCCCGGTGACAAGATCCAGATGATCGATGGCGTCCTTCACATCAACAACAAGCCGGTTCCGCGCGTGGCTGATGGCGAGTTCAATTCCAACGATTCCGATACCGCTGGTGTTGGTGTCCAGGTCAGCATCGACAAGTACGAGCACGTTCCGATGTATCGCGAAACGCTCGACTCCGGCGTCAGCTACGAAACGCTCGATCTTTATCCCAACAGCGAAGGCGACAACACCCAGGTGTTCACGGTGCCCGAAAAGCACTACTTCATGATGGGTGATAACCGCGACAACTCTTCCGACAGCCGCTTTAGCGTCGGCTATGTGCCGGAGGAAAACCTGGTGGGTCGCGCGAGCTTCATCATCTTCTCGCTCGGCAACGACACGCCGTTCCTGCATATCTGGAAATGGCCGGCGAACCTGCGTTACGAACGCTTCTTCAAGGGTATCAAATGAGCCGCAAATCGGCCCTGTCCGGCGAAGAGCGGGAGAGCCTCGAACGGCTGGTTGGATACGTCTTCGAAAACAAGGAGCGGCTCGACCGGGCCATAACCCATTCGAGTGCGCGCGTTTCCAAGGCTGGCAACTACGAACGGCTGGAGTTCCTGGGCGACCGCGTTCTCGGGCTTTGCATTGCCGAGTTGCTTTTCACCACCTATAGGCAAGCGGGCGAGGGCGAGCTTTCCGTTCGGCTGAACCAGTTGGTGTCAGCCGAGACCTGCGCCGACGTTGCCGACAGCATGGAGCTTCATCGCTTCATCAGAACCGGCGCCGATTTGAAAAAGATCACCGGACAGCGTATGAAGAATGTACGCGCCGATGTGGTCGAAAGCCTGATCGCCGCGATCTACCTTGACGGCGGACTGGAAGCCGCGCGTGGCTTCATCATCAGGCAGTGGACGGAGCGTGCGACTAGCCCTGAACCAATGCGCAGGGACGCCAAGACGGAATTGCAGGAGTGGACGCACCAGAAGTTCGGCTTTGCACCGACCTACCGCGTCGAAGACAGAAGCGGCCCTGACCATGCGCCGCAATTTACCGTCGTGGTCGAGATTGCGGGCATCGCGCCCGAAACTGGTATCGATCGGTCCAAGCGCGCGGCCGAACAGGTCGCCGCCCGAAAGATGCTGGAGCGCGAAGGCATCTGGACGCCTGAAACGTCCGAAAACTGATTGGATATGAGTATGAGTGAAAATGAAACAGTCGCGGCATTAGCCCCGACGCGGTCGGGCTTCGTGGCGCTGATCGGCGCGACGAATGCCGGCAAGTCGACGCTGGTCAACCGGCTTGTCGGAGCCAAGGTGTCCATCGTCTCGCACAAGGTGCAGACGACGCGTGCAATCATCCGCGGGATCGCCATCCATGACCGGGCGCAGATCGTCTTCATGGACACTCCGGGTATTTTCAAACCGCGCCGCAGGCTCGACCGCGCCATGGTCACCACGGCCTGGGGCGGCGCCAAGGACGCCGATGTCATCGCGTTTCTGATCGACAGCGAGCGTGGCCTGAAGGGCGATGCGGAAAAGATCCTCGAAGGCCTCAAGGAGGTCAAGCAACCGAAGATCCTGATCCTCAACAAGATCGATCAGGTCAAGCGCGAAGACCTTCTGGCGCTCGCACAGGCTGCCAACGAACAGGTAAACTTCGAAGCCACCTTCATGATCTCGGCGCTGAACGGTTCGGGCTGCGAAGACCTGATGAACTATCTGTCGGCGCTGCTGCCGGAAGGGCCGTGGTATTATCCGGAAGACCAGATTTCCGATCTGCCGATGCGCCAGCTGGCCGCGGAAATCACCCGCGAGAAACTGTTCCTGCGTCTTCACCAGGAACTGCCCTACGCCTCGCATGTCGAGACGGAAAAGTGGGAAGAGCGCAAGGACGGCTCCGTTCGCATCGAACAGGTCATCTATGTCGAACGCGACAGCCAGAAGAAGATCGCACTCGGCAAGAATGGCGATGCCATCAAGGCGATCTCCATGGCGGCGCGCAAGGAAATCTCCGAAATCCTCGAGCAGCCGGTGCACCTCTTCCTGTTCGTCAAGGTTCGCGAGAACTGGGGCGACGATCCCGAGCGCTTCCGCGAGATGGGTCTCGATTTCACACCCTGACAAACATACATGCCGGCGCTTGGGGGATCGTTTTCTGGAACAGTTCCCTTCGCTGCTCGCTGCAATCTCATTTGCTTGACAATCCGTCAACCTTTGACGGCATTGCGCTTGCCTGATCGCAAGGGCATCTTCCTGCCAAGACAAGGACAAGATCAAAGCAGGAAGACGCAGCATGCCGCAGCTCGTGAATGGACAATGGATCAAGGATGATGTCGCCGCGTCCGAAATGAAGAACGGCGCATTTCATCGTGAGCCCACAAAATTCCATAACTGGATTACGCAGGATGGCCGACCTGGCCCGGATGGGCAGCCGGGTCTGCCTGCCGAGGCGGGACGCTACCAGCTGTTCGTCTCCTATCTGTGCCCCTGGGCATCGCGGACGCTTGCCATGCGCAACCTCAAGGGGCTGCAGGATGTTATTCCGGTTTCGATCTCTGGCGCCATGATCGGCGACAACGGGTGGGAATACGAAATTCCGCAGGACGCCGGCAGCAAGGTGGAGAAAATCTCGTTCCAGCACCAGCTCTACACGGCAAGCGAGCCGCACTACACCGGCAAGGTCTCTGTACCTGTCCTCTGGGATCGCAAGGAAGGCCGGATCGTCAACAATGAATCGGCCGACATCATCCGGATCATGAACTCGGCCTTTGATGGCATTACAGGTAACACCCTCGATTTCTATCCGGAGCAACTGCGCCCGACGATCGATATCTGGAATGCGCTGATCTACGATGCCGTCAACAACGGCGTCTACAGGTCGGGTTTTGCCAAAACCCAGGACGCTTACGAGACTTCGGTCAGTGCCGTTTTTGACATGCTCGATAAGCTGGAAGGCCATCTGCAAAGCCATCGTTATATCGCCGGCGAATATCTCACGGAAGCCGATATCCGGTTGTTCGTGACCTTCATCCGTTTCGATTCCGCCTATTGCGGTGCGTTCAAATGCAATATCCGCATGCTGGAGGACTATCCCAACCTGTCAGCCTATACCCGAGAGATCTACCAGTGGCCGGGTATCTCAGAGACCGTGAAGATCGATCAGATCAAGCGCGGCTACTATTCCATTGCCCACATCAATCCGACGAAGATCGTGCCGAAGGGCCCGGAGATCGATTTTAACCGCCCGCATGATCGCGACAGGTTGGTGGGAAGGGGAGTGTTTGCAGGTTAACGACCTCTTCTCCTGAGCGGGGAGAAAGTGGCCGAAGGCCGGATGAGGGGCCTCACCACGTGTTGAAAGGTACCCCACATCGCCTCGCATTCGCTCGGCTCTTCTCCCCGCCGGGGAGAAGAGGGGGCTGCCGCGCCACTCGGCCCTTGATACGTTCTACGGTATGGACAGTGCCGGAAGCATCACTTCTTCTTCATCGCTTCCATCAACGCCGCCCCGAATGCGCCCTGGCTGGGTGCTTGCGGCTTCGGGCTCTGTTTGAACGCCGGCGCGGAATTGCGATTGCGGTCCTCACGCGGTTCGCGGGGGCCGGAGCTTTCCTTCTTCATCGACAGCGCGATGCGCTTGCGCTTGGCGTCGACCTCGACCACCCGTACCTTGACGATATCGCCGGCCTTGACGATCTCATGCGGGTCCTTGACGAACTTGTCGGCGAGCTCGGAGACGTGCACCAGCCCGTCCTGATGAACGCCGATATCGACAAACGCGCCGAAGGCAGCGACATTGGTCACCGTGCCCTCCAGCATCATGCCGGGCCTGAGGTCGCTGATTTCGTTGACGCCCTCGGCGAAGGTCGCCGTCTTGAATTCCGGACGCGGGTCGCGGCCCGGTTTTTCCAGTTCCGAGATGATGTCCTTGACGGTCGGCAGGCCGAACTTCTCGTCAATGAACTGACGCGGATCGATCCCCTTCAGCGCCGAACTGTCGCCCATCAGAGCGCGCAGGTCGCGGCCGCAGGCATTGATGATCTTGCGCGCCACACCATAGGCTTCGGGGTGGACGGAAGAGGCGTCGAGCGGCTCCTTGCCGTTCGAGATGCGCAGGAAGCCCGCGCACTGTTCGAACGTGCGCGCGCCAAGCCGTGGCACTTTCAACAGTTCCTGGCGGCTCTTGAAGGCGCCGTTCTCGTCGCGATAGGTGACGATCTGGGTCGCCAGCGTCGTGTTGAGGCCGGAGACGCGCGCCAGCAGCGGCGCCGATGCAGTATTGAGGTCGACGCCGACGGCATTCACCGCATCTTCCACCACGCCATCGAGCGACCGGCCGAGCTTGCCCTGGTCGACATCGTGCTGGTATTGCCCCACGCCGATCGATTTCGGCTCGATCTTGACGAGTTCGGCGAGCGGATCCTGCAGGCGCCGGGCGATGGACACCGCGCCGCGCAGCGATACGTCGAGCTGCGGAAATTCCTTGGCGGCGAGTTCGGAGGCCGAATAGACCGATGCGCCGGCTTCCGAGACGATCACCTTGACGGGCTTGGGTGCAGGCAGCTTCTCGATCAGGTCGGCGGCGAGCTTTTCGGTTTCACGGCTGGCGGTGCCATTGCCGATGGCGATCAGATCGACCTTGTGCTTGCGGATCAACGAGGCGATTTCCGCCTGTGCGCCGATCAGGTCGTTTCTCGGCTGGAAGGGATAGACGGTTGCCGTATCCAGCAGCTTGCCGGTCTGGTCGACCACAGCCACCTTGACGCCCGTGCGGATGCCGGGATCGAGCCCGATCGCCGTGCGCATGCCAGCCGGTGCGGCCAGCAGTAGATCCTTGAGGTTGCGGGCAAAAACCCGGATCGCTTCTTCCTCGGCGCGTTCCTTCATGTCGCGGATCAGTTCCAGCGACAGCGAGGAGTTGAGCTTGACGCGCCAGGCCCAGCCCGCGACATCCCTAAGCCACGTGTCGCCAGCACCGGACGTGCGGGTGTCGAGCGCCGCGGCCACGATGGTTTCGGCGGGCTTGACCGGCGACGGATCGTCGGCATCGGTTTCGATGGTGACGGAGAGCACCTCTTCGTTCCAGCCGCGCAGCATGGCCAGCGCGCGGTGGCCGGGCACCTTCGACCAGGATTCCTTGTGATCGAAATAGTCGGAGAATTTTTGCGCATTCTCCTTCTTTTCGTCGGCCACCTTGGCGACCAGCTGGGATCGTCCATGCATGTGGGTACGCAGCCGACCGAGCAGTTCGGCATTTTCGGACAGGTCTTCGGCGATGATATCGCGTGCGCCCTCGAGCGCGGCTTTCACGTCAGCGACCTCGTCCTTGACGAAGCCTTCGGCAAGCGTCTGGGGAGAGGCCTGCCGGTTGGCGAGGATGGCGTCCGAAAGACCCTGCAGCCCCCGCTCGCGGGCGATCTGGGCGCGGGTGCGGCGCTTGGGTTTGTAGGGCAGGTAGATGTCTTCAAGCACCGACTTGGTGTCGGCCTGAAGGATCTTGGCTTTCAGCTCGTCGGTCATCTTGCCCTGACCGACGATCGAATCGAGGATCGTGTCGCGCCGCGCTTCCATTTCACGCAGATAGACCAGCCGTTCGGAGAGATTGCGCAGCTGTGTGTCGTCGAGGCCGTCGGTGACTTCCTTGCGGTAGCGGGCGATGAAGGGGATGGTTGCACCTTCGTCGATCAGCCCGACGGCGGCGGTCACCTGCGCGGGCCGTGCGTTGATCTCGGCGGCGATGATGGCGGCTAGGCGGTTCATATCAGCGGGCATGGGCATCGTCTCATGTAATTTGGCTTGGCCGGAACATAGTCATCCCGGCTGAAAATGAAAGGGCAGGGGTGGAATTCCACAAGCCTCGTGGATTTGGGGCGGGTCGGTCTGCTGGTGATACGGATGCGCCATCGTCCATTGTGATGACATCGACTGTCTCGAAACATTCTGCCTTTTCTGCTTTACTGAACGAAGGATGCCTCGGCTTCCTCTGAATCCCAAACTGACACCTTGATCGGCCCGATAGAAGCATCGATCCGGGCTTGTTTGAAGCAATGGCCAACGTTCTCGCAGTGGGAGAATGGCATGCGCAAAGTGATTCATAAAAACGGAACGCCAGGAAACGATACTTTCTACGCAAGCACGAATGATGACTACTATTACTCCGGCAGGGCGGGGAGTGATATCATCGTCACCTTGGCGGGGAACGACAGGCTCAACGGCGACGCAGGGCAGGATCTCGTCGATGGCGGCCAGGGCAACGACATCATCCACGGTGGTGCGGGCTACGATGACTTGAGAGGCGAAGAGGGCAAGGACAGGCTATACGGAGACTCCGGAAACGATATCCTCTACGGCGGCATGGACCGGGATATACTCCGGGGAGGCGTGGGCAAGGACTCCTTCGTTTTCTTCACCAACAACCTGACCGGGCGCGGCAGCGATCTCGACATCGTCAAGGATTTTACCGTCAAGGGAAGAAATGCCGATTATCTCGGTATGGCGGTAGCCGGGACGGATGGCGTGATGATCACGACCTATGACGATCTCGTGCCCTACATGTCGCAACGCAACGGCGACGTCCATATTGCCTTCGACAGCGGCGACACGTTGATCATCGAAAACGTGCGCCTAAGACAGATCAACGAAGACCACTTCATTTTCTGAGCCGTGCCTAAAGCGCGTCGCGATCCTTGGGATTCGCTTGTCGCGCTTTAGCTCTTTGTTTTGGCGCATGTTTTAAGCGCAAAACCGCTGCACACTTTTGCGCAACATGCTTTAGAATTCCAGCTTGAAAGGTGCCTCGCCGACATAGTCGCTGCCGCGGCCGATCGCCTTGACCGCGTCGATCAGCCGCCCAGACCGACCGAGCATCGCATCGCCGATTTCCACCAGCCGTGTGTTCGGTGTCGCCTGGGGCGAGGCAGCGCGCAGCCGTCTTGCGAGTTCGTCATCGTCTATATCCGGCTCCACCGCGAGCGCGGCAATCAGCGCGGCGGCGGGTGAACGCGAAACGCCCATCCAGCAATGTATCAGCAATGGATTTGCCTGATCCCAGCCACGGACAAAATCGATGATGGACTGCACATGCGCTTCGGCTGGCGCGATCAGCCCATCCTTGCCGGCAAAGGCGATATCGTTGACCGTGACCGTCAGATGGCGGGTCGGGTCGATAATCCCGGGTCGGTGAAAGTCGTGCTTCTCGGCGATCAGGCTGATCATTTCGCGTGATTGATGGCGGCCGGCCATCTCGCCGATGGTTTTGAGTGGGGAAACGATGATGGTCGGCATTTTCAATTGCTCCGCATCGCATCGATCGAGTGGAACCGCTCGGCAAACCGCGCCTGCGCTTCCATGGTCGGCATCGGAGTCATCTCGAGCATGTCGAGGCTGATACCGCGCGGTTGGCCGAAGAATTTTTTCGCCTCGGCTTGAGTGAAGCCGGCAAGTGCCGTCGCCTCGAAATAGGCTGCGTTCTGGTCGGCCTTCTTGATGGCGCCCTTGAGCGTGGCGGTGGGGTGCGCCGGAAGGCCGAAACGCAGGTGGATAGCTGCTTCGAGCCGCGCCTCGACCGCCTTGTAGCCTCCGCCGACCACCGCCTTGAAGGGCGAGATCATGTCGCCGATCACATATTCCGGTGCATCGTGCAGCAGGGTCATCAACAGGGCGTCAGGGCTTGCGTCGGGAGCCTGCGCCCGAAAGATCGTCTCCACGACCAGGCAATGCTGTGCGACGGAAAAGGCGTGCTCGCCATGCGTCTGCCCATTCCAGCGTGCCACGCGCGCCAGCCCATGGGCGATGTCGGAGAGTTCCACATCGAGAGGCGAGGGATCGAGCAGGTCGAGCCGGCGTCCGGAGAGCATTCTCTGCCAGGCGCGAGTATCCTTGGCGGGGTGCAGGCTCATGATGCCGTTTCGTCCGTGTTGGCGGGAAACTCCAGACCTGTCCAGCCGGGCAGAATAGGTGTGGCGGGTTGGCCGCCGGCCGAAATCGTCGCGCCTTCTGCAAGCGCTGACCCAGCCTTGTCTATACGGATGACGGCGAGCCCGTGGGTGCCTTCGACGGAAATCAGCGTGCCGATTTCGCGTTCGCCGGCAAGAATGGCGGAACCGGCTTCAGGAAGCGGCGAATCTGAGGAGATCGTCGCCAGCCGGCGGCGCGCCGTCGAACGATGCTGCATCCGCGAGACGACCTCTTGGCCGATATAGCAGCCCTTCTGGAACGACAATCCGCCGTTCTTGTCCATCAGCAGGTCGTGGGGAAAATAGTCGGTCATCGCGCCGTCTTCGCCGCCGCCGGAAATGCCGTTGACGATGCGAAGCGTGTGGTAGAGGGAAGGAGTTGCGCCATCGGTGCCACTGGCGGATCGGTAGAGCGTCACGCCCGCTTTGGCAAAACGCATGTCCCTGAGGGCGTCATTAGGGGCCGGTTCGTCCCAGCTTGCCGTGACGCTTGTGGTCGCGTCTTTGCGGATTTCGGCCTTTGCCCGCAGGCGGTAGAGCATCAGGCGCTTGATCAGCGCATCGGCATCCTCTGCCCGAGCTTCGAGCACCAGTCCGTCCGCGGTCCGCCCGATCAGAAACTCGAACATGATCTTGCCCTGCGGCGTCAGCAGCGCTCCGGGCCATGCCTCTCCCGAGCCGACCAGGCTGAGGTCAGTGGTGACGATGGCTTGAAGGAAGCTTTCAGCTTCTTCGCCGGAAACGATGACGAGGCTGCGGTTTTCGATCGATACGGCGGTCATGGGGGCGATTCCGGTTGTTTTCCAACAGGTAGTCGCGCCGGGCCGGATCGGCAAGTGGCGGGTCAGTCCCCCGCCACGAAGAATTTCCACTTGCCGTCCGGCGAAATGCCGATGCGGTAGAAATTGTAGCTGCCGAATTCCTTCATGTCGGAGACATCGGAGGCAGTGACGATGCGATAGAGTTCGACCTGTTCCGGCGGCGTCAGCGCATCGAGCGACTTTTCGGCAAAGTAGGGCCAGACATACTGGTCGTTGGCGGTTCCCTTGTCGATATGCGCGGCACTCGTCGACAGGATGTCGAGCAGGATGGCCATGATCTCCCGGCCGTCCGGATCGCCGGACAGGCTCTTGAGCGCGGCAATCGGATCTTCCGGGGCATCGCCGATGGAAATCTGCGTTTGTTCCTCGCCGGTTCCCATGAGAGGCCGCAGGCGTTCGATGTCGCCGGAAGCGGCAGCTTCGACAAGCGCAACACGCAGCTTTTTCACCGGCTCGGGAAGCTTGGAGAGGTCGTGAATGAATTCAGTCGGAATTTCGGGCGCGTCAGCCTTGTCGTCAGGCACGACAGTTTTGTCGTTCTTCTTGTTGATGAGGCCGTCGGGCATGGGAATGCCCTGCTTCTGCTCCTCGAGCAGTTCATCTTCGGAAGCATCGGGGTCCGGCTGGGCATCGGGGCTGTCAGCCTTGTCGTTGACGACAGGCTGGTTTTTCTCCGGCTCAGTCAATGCGTATCCGGCATGCGGGAGTGCTGACAAGGCCAATGTCAGCGACAGTGTGGCGGCAATCGTCGGCAAAGCATGGCGAAGCGAGGAGGGAAGCCTCAAGCCCGTCATTTCTGGCATTCTCCTTACTGGATCGTCCTGTTGGGCGAGAACTCGCCGGCGAGGATACGTTCCCGCAGCGATTCCAGAAGCGCTTCTGCGCCCTGTTCGCCGAGAAGGCGAATCGTTTCCTGCATGGCAAAGCAGATGGCAGCTTCGGCAATGATCTCCGGCTCGATGCCGTCGGCGCGGCCCTCAGCCCAAACCTCTGTCTGGGACTCCCAGGCAGCCTGCATTTTCTCATGGACGATCATGTCGTCGATTTCTTTGAGGCTAGCTTCCATCATCATCATCCCTGCAGTCGGCCAATCATTACCGGTCGGTTAATACCTTTAGCAAGGTTTTCCCAAAACGACACGGGGCGCAATGAAAAGAGGTTAATTTATCGTTAATTTCCAAAGCGGGCGGCAATTTCACTGGCGAGTGTTGCACCTTCGGCACGATATTTCCCCTCAGCCGCGACTGCTTGAGGCGTGCATTTGGTATAGGTTGCAGCAAACGAGCGATAGCCTCTGTTGAACCCGGCTGTCAACGCCGCGGCACGTTTGGGCTCGTTGCGAGTCTCTTCCGCAAGCAGGTCCGTCATCAGCTGCCGCCACTCGGTTTCCCGGCCGTTGCACAGGTTTCGGAGGTAATGCACGGACCCGAGGATCTCTGCCATCCGCAACAGGCGGTCGTCATAAGGGGCGGGCTTTTCCTCGACCGGCGCAGGTGCGGCCGGCTTTTCTTCAGCCTTTTTCTTCTCCGCTGCGCCTGTTTCGGCAGTCGTTTGCAGGAAAAGCGCAGATACGGTCAGGGAAAGCAGCAGGCCGCGCAGAAACATGGGGAAAACCTCGTTGGCGTCAGGCAGATCGGCTGCCGAGCAGTTCTGATTCGATTCGGTCCGCGCATTCCTTGACGCTTTCGGGCGCGTTGAGCGCGCGAATCTCTGCGGGCGTATACCAGCCGGCATCGGCCGCATCGTCGCGAGCCTCGGCGCTCTCGCCTGCATCCGCTTGGACCAGGAAGACACTGAGGTGGAAATGCCGTCCGGGATTTTCCGACGTGAGGTCGTAAAAGGCAAACAGCTGCGGTGAATGGCCGCGAATTCCGGTTTCTTCCTCCAGTTCCCTGATTGCGGTCTGCGCGGGTTCTTCGCCCGTCTCGGCCCTCCCGCCGGGGAAGGCGAACATATCGTAGGAGGGTGGGTTTTTCCTGCGGATCATCAGGATGCGGCCGTCGCGAATCAGAATCGCGGAGGAGGCGGGCTCGATGGTCGTTGTCGTATCCTCCAACGCTGTCATGGTCGCCTGCTGGTTTGAGGTCATATGGACGTTCCGGAACAAATCACTGCAATGAGCTTAATCGATATCTCAACATTGACGGACAGAGGGTGCAATGCCAAATCATTTCCATGTGTGGAAGATTTGCGCTGACGGCAACACCCGAAGAGGTCAAGGAACTTCTCGCCCTGCTGGAGATCGAGGATTTCCCGGCCCGCTACAACATTGCCCCCACCCAGCCAATTCTGGCGATCATTGCCGGGGACGCTACCGAGCCCGGCTCCAATCTGCCGACGCGCAAGGCGCTGTTGATACGATGGGGGCTGACACCCTCCTGGGTCAAGGATCCCCGCGAGTTTCCGCTTCTGATCAATGCGCGGTCCGAAACGGCAATCGGCAAGGCGTCGTTCAAGGTGGCCATGCGCCATCGCAGGATACTGATTCCGGCCTCCGGATTCTATGAATGGCATCGGCCGCCGAAAGAGAGTGGCGAAAAGAGCCAGGCTTACTGGGTCAGACCGAAGGGTGGGGGCCTTGTCGCTTTCGCGGGCCTGATGGAGACCTGGTCATCGGCGGATGGGTCCGAGGTCGACACTGGCGCTATTCTGACGGCGCAGTCGAACGAAAAATTCATGTCGATCCACGACCGGATGCCGGTGGTGATCGCGCCTGAAGATTACGAGCGTTGGTTGGATTGCCGGACGCAGGAGCCCCGGCATGTCACCGACCTGTTGACGCCGCCGGACGAGGATCTGTTCGAGGCGATCCCGGTCTCCGATCTGGTCAACAGGGTTGCCAATGTCGGCCCGGAACTGCAGGTCCGTATTGACGCAATGCCGGTTCCGGCTCCAAAGGCGAAGAAGAAGACTGGTGGCAATGACGATGGTCAGATGAACCTGTTTTGAGGTCAGTTGCACATTCTGCAAAACCAAGCCGGGACCAGCCGGTAGATAGCTCATCGAACGCTCACGCCTCCTTGTCCGCATTGGCGGACCGAAACACCAATTCACCAGGCAGGGCACGGGTGTGGTCGCTGGCGCACCCACCGAAGCTTGATTGGCGGGGTGAAAGTGCGAGCTGGACCGGCCAGGCGACCGGCATGCATCCCCATGATTATTCGAGATTTTGCCTCGACCGGACGCCGGAGCTCGGTGCCTTTTCAAAAGCTTCACTCAATCATTCAACCGATTGGTTGACTTTCTGACTGTGCTCGCCTATATTCAACCATACAGTTGAATAACATGACTTGAAACCGGTCCGTTCTTCACGCCGCGCACTGAATACGACCGTAGACTGCAGTCCTGACTGAGCCCATCCGTTTGACGTCGTGCGCGAGGTTTGCGGGGCAGGCCACACCTCAAACTGAAAACAGGAGATATCCATGACAGAGCACAGCTTCACCACCAACTTTACGGTCGACCAGACGCCGGAGGCCGTTTTCGCTGCCATCAACAATGTTCGCGGATGGTGGTCGGAAGAAATCGATGGCAGCACCGACAAGCTCGGCGAGGTGTTTGATTATCGCTACAAGGACGTCCATTTTTGCAAAGTGAAAGTAACGGAACTGGTCCCCGGCAAGAAGGTCGGCTGGTTCATCGTGGACAACTACTTCAGCTTCACAAAGGACGAAACCGAGTGGAAGGGCACGAGCATCGCTTTCGATATCGCCCAAAAAGGCGACAAGACGGAGGTACGGGTGACGCACCAGGGTCTCGTTCCGGAATACGAGTGTTACGATATCTGTTCAGACGGTTGGACCACTTATATCAACGGCAGCCTGCGGAGCCTGATTGCGACGGGCAAGGGGCGGCCGAATGTCGGTCAGCCGATGAATGAAAGTGAGCGGGCACTCACGCTCTGACTAATCCTGCATTTGGTCGCCGCCTGGCCCGGCCGGGCGGCGCACCTCGAGCAGAGTTGTCCCAACCGCGATGAAAGACCGACTTGTTCGCCTCACGCTCCGCTGTATAGACTATCGCAGCTATTTTGAGGTCGAACGATGTACCAGCCACCGCATTTCCGCGAAGAACGCACGGATGTTCTGCATGCATTGATGCGCGCCCATCCCCTGGCGACCCTGATTGCGACCGGCCCGGATGGCGAGCCTGAGGCGAATGTCATTCCGATGTTGCTCGACGAAGGCCGGGGGGCGATGGGCACCTTGAAGGCGCATGTCGCCCGCGCCAATCCGCAGTGGAAGATTCTGGCCGAGACGGGCAGGGCGCTGGTGATATTTCAGGGGCCGGACGCCTACATCACCCCGTCTTGGTATGTGACCAAGGAGGAAAACCACAAGGTCGTGCCAACATGGAATTATGCGATTGTACAGGTGCGCGGCAACGTCACCGTGCACCAAGACGCTGCGTGGCTTGCGCAGCAGATTCGCGAGTTGACCCAGTCCCAAGAGGGTGGGCGCAAGCAACCGTGGGCGGTCGACGATGCACCGCAGAATTTCATTGACGCCCAGATCCGGGGCATTGTCGGTCTCGAAATCGAGATCACCGCCATCGAGGGCAAATGGAAGGTCAGCCAGAACCGCCCGGCCGCTGATCGAACAGGCGTTGTGCAGGGGCTTGAGGCGGAGGGCAATGTCGCAGCGTCAGATATGGCCGGATTGGTGAAGACGTTCGGCGGCTAAGTGTATCGATGGCTGGCTTGGTGGGCTAAGCGGAACGGACGGTCGACCACTTCACAAATGGATTGATTCGCGGCTAAAAGGCCCGCCACGCTTATTGTCCGGAATACCATGTCCCCCATTCTCAATGCCTCGCTCTCCGGCTTGCTGCTCGGAGCCTCGCTTATCATTGCCATCGGCGCACAAAATGCCTTCATCCTCAGGCAGGGCCTTTTGCGCAAGCATGTCTTTGTGCTTTGTCTGATTTGCGCACTGTCGGATGCGACGCTGATCGCGGTGGGGGTGGCGGGTCTTGGCACGCTGATCGCCCAGGCGCCGGCGCTGATCAATGCAGTGACGATCGGGGGGGCGCTGTTTCTGGCCGCCTATGCGCTCATTGCCTTTAAGCGCGCGCTCCATCCGACAGCAATGAAGGCGGCGGAAATCCGCGATGGCAGCCTGGGTGCGGCGCTGGCGGCATGCCTTGCCTTCACCTTCCTCAATCCGCATGTCTATCTGGATACGGTCGTGCTTCTGGGCGGCCTGTCGGCGGCCTATGAAGGATCGGCGCGCTTTGCGTATGGCGCGGGCGCGGCTGTCGCCTCCTTCGTCTGGTTCTTCGGCCTCGGCTATGGCGCGCGCCTGCTTGAACCGGTATTTGCCAAACCCGCCGCGTGGCGGGTACTCGACGTTCTCATTGGTCTCGTGATGGCATTGCTTGCCATCAGCCTCGTCCAGAGGTTGCTTTGAGCGTCAGGCGGCGGCCTTGCCGGCTGGCTTTTCCTCGATCTTTTCCTCGGCCTTGGCGTCCTTGCCGGCCTGCAGCATCAGCGCGGCGGCCAGCAGGTCGCGCGGGCCAAGCGGTCGGTAGTTCGACAGAAGATCGTTAATGTTTTGTTTACGTTTTTCAATGGGGTTCATCATGTTCCCTAATCCATGTTGTGAAGTCTTGCTTGACTCGCTTATGCCCATTTGATTGGGACAAAAGCATGGCGTGCCGACCAGGCTTCTTTTCATCTTCAACAATAACGTGCGCTTGTGGGAAATCTGTCACGCAGGGAACACGGCCTGAAGAGGGTGGTGACGTCAACTGGCATCACGGTCCGCGCGCAATTTTCGAATCCGCAGCCCCTGCCGATCTTGACCGAAATCGTGGAACGCGCGATAAGAGCGCCATGAAAACGATAATTTGCATTTGCCGGAACATTATTCGCTAGCCCAAAGCTGGCCCGGCCGTTTTCGTCTCCTGACATACCAAGAGCTCAAAACGCCCCGGTCAGCCGGGTTAGGTGTTTTGTCGGTATGCCCCGGGAGAGATCTATGGCCGATGCGCCGCAACTGAAGCTCTATAATACGCTGACGCGCGAAAAGACGCCGTTTTCGCCGATCGATCCGGCCAACGTCCGCATGTATGTCTGCGGCCCCACCGTCTATGATTTCGCCCATATCGGCAATGCCCGACCGGTCATCGTCTTCGATGTGCTCTACCGGCTGCTGCGGCATGTCTATGGCGAAAACCATGTCACCTATATCAGAAACATCACCGACCTCGATGACAAGATCAATGCCCGCGCGCTGCGCGACTATCCCGGCATGGAGCTCAATGCGGCGATCCGGCTGGTGACGGAAAAGACCGAGCAGCAATTCCAGCAGGACGTGAAGGCACTTGGCTGCCTTGAGCCCGACCACCAGCCGCGTGCGACAGAACACATCGCCGGCATGATCAGGATCATCCAGCAGCTCATCGATCGCGGCAATGCCTATGTGGTGACCGGCGGCGACGGCAGGGAAGTGCTGTTTTCCACCGGCTCGATGCCTGATTACGGTCAGCTTTCCAAGCGCAAGCTGGAGGACCAGCAGGCCGGCGCCCGCGTGGCGGTCGAAGCGCACAAGAGGAACCCGGCCGATTTCGTGCTGTGGAAGGAATCTGCGGCCGATCAGCCCGGCTGGCCGGCCGAGTTCACTTTCGAGGGAGCCACAACCGCCATCTTCGGCCGGCCCGGCTGGCATATCGAGTGCTCGGCGATGGCGTCTGCGCATCTCGGAGAGGTCTTCGACATCCATGGCGGCGGTCTGGACCTGATCTTCCCGCATCATGAAAACGAGATTGCCCAGTCGCGCTGCGCCCACGGAACTGATGTGATGGCCAATGTCTGGATGCACAACGGCTTCGTCCAGGTCGAAGGCAGGAAAATGTCGAAGTCCGAAGGCAACTTCGTGACGATTTACGAGCTACTGCACACCGAAAAATTCGGCGGCCGCCAGTGGCCGGGCGACGTGCTACGCCTTGCCATGCTGATGACCCATTACCGCGAACCGATCGATTTCAGCATCAAGCGGCTGGAAGAGGCCGAGCGGCTGTTGGCAAAATGGCCGGCAGGTGATGTCGGCGCGGCACAGCCCCATGAGAGCGTGCTCGTCGCCTTGGCGGACGATCTCAACACTGTCGCGGCTGTTCAGGCTCTGCATGGTCTGGCGCATTCCGATCCGGCGGCCTTTGCCGCAAGTGCTGCGCTGCTCGGAATCGTACCGAAAAAGCAGGAGATTTCAGAGGCGTTGAGCGAAGGCGTTGAATCGATCATTCAACTGCGTCTTGAGATGCTGAAAGCCAAAAACTTCGCCGAAGCAGACAAGATCCGCGACGATCTGCTTGCCAAGGGCATCCAGCTCAAGGACGGCAAGGACCCGGCGACGGGAGAACGCGTGACGACGTGGGAGGTGAAGCGGTGATTGCGCTTTGCCATATCAAGGCATATGCTTCGGCATATGCCAAATAGGAGAGCCGACGATGGGAATGGAACGTCATGTGAAGGTCTTCAGGAATGGCCGTAACCGCGCCGTTCGCATTCCCGTCGAGTTCGAGTTTCCTGGCGACGAGGTGATCATGCGCAAGGAAGGCGATCGAATCATCCTGGAGCCGGTGAAGAAAACCGATCTACTGGAGTGGCTGGCGATGATCGAGCCTTGGGACGAGGACTTTCCTGATCTCGATGAAAGGCAGGCACCACCAGAGGATGTCAACTTATGACGTCCTGCGCTTACATGCTGGATACCAACATAGTCTCCGATCTCCTCAAGAATCCGAGGGGCGGTGTTAGTCGCAAAGTTCGCCATTATGGCATCGAGGCTATTTGTGTCAGCTCGATCGTGGCTTCCGAAATGCGATATGGCGCGTTGAAAAGAGGGTCCGCTCGGCTTGTTGATGCAATCGAGGACGTGCTCAGTCGAATCCAGCTTTTCGACTACGACGATTCCGCAGCTGTCTCCTATGCGGCCATGCGTTGTGGCTTGGAAAGGCGGGGTAGCCCGATCGGCACGACCGACCTGTTTATCGCCGCTCATGCACTCTCGCTGGATCTCACGCTGGTCACCGACAATGTCCGCGAGTTCTCGCGTGTCGAAGGCCTGAAAGTCGAAAACTGGATAGAGAGGGACGGCGTTGATGATAAGTGAACCCATGTCCGGCGGCTGCCAGTGCGGGGCGGTGCGCTTTAGTGCCGGCAAGCTCGGCCGCCCGTCCATCTGTCATTGCCGCATGTGCCAGAAGGCGTTCGGGTCGTTTTTCGGCGCTTTCGTCACCGCAGACCAGGCGCATCTCCATTGGACGCGCGGCGCGCCGAGCTGGTACAAATCCTCCAACAAGGTGCATCGCGGTTTCTGCCAGCGCTGCGGTACACCGCTCGCTTATCGCCATGCCGGCGGCATCGAAATGGCCATCGGCGCGTTCGATCATCCGGAAAAGCTCGAGCCGCAGGTGCAAGTCAACCATGCCCAGCGCCTGCCATGGATCGAACGGCTTTTCGACAAGCCGGTCATCGAGGGCGAGCCCTATCAAACGTTCTTCGATTCCATCGAAAGCTACCAGCATCCCGACCACGATACGGCCAAATGGCCGGAGGAGGAGAAATGATAGCGAACGTCCACACCGGCGGCTGCCAATGCGGGGCGGTGCGGTTCCGCCTTGAGGGCAAGCCGGGCCAAGCGTCGATCTGTCATTGCCGCATGTGCCAGAAGGCGTTCGGCGCTTTCTATGCGCCGCTTGTCTCTGTCGGTGCGGCGAAGTTCGCCTGGACGCGCGGCAGGCCGAAGATGTTTCGTTCCTCCAACTACGTCTTGCGCGGCTTCTGCAAGAACTGCGGCACGCCGCTTTCCTATGAAGCACCCGATGGGATCGGGCTGGCGATCGGCGCTTTCGATGTGCCTGGCCGGCTGCCGCCCGTGGTCCAGTTCGGCATTGAGGCGAAGATACCATTTGTCGATCAGCTGCACGAGCTTGCGGGCCACGACACGATGGACGATCTGGAGAGTGCGCCATTTCTGAGCGATCTTGTGACTTTTCAGCATCCGGACCATGACACGACGGGCTGGGAGCCGAGAGTGGATGCCGAGGCCGAGCATTGGCGGCCGAAGGAGGAAGGCGTATGACGACAGCAACATTTTCAGGCGGCTGCCAGTGTGGCGCGGTGCGCTATCGCGCCGAGCGCATACCGTCGAATGCGCATATCTGCCACTGTCGGATGTGCCAGAAGGCGGCGGGCAACTATTTCATGCCGCTCGGTTCGGTCAACGAGTTGCAGCTGACGATCACCCGGGGGGCGCCGACCTGGTTCAAATCCTCTGAAGTCGTCGAGCGCGGCTTTTGCGCCAAATGCGGCACCCCACTTTTCTACAAGACCATCGGCAGCAAGACGACCGAGATCGTGCTTGGCGCGCTCGACCGGCCGGATCTCGTCAAGCCGGCATGGCAATCCGACATCTACGCCCACATGCCCTGGTTCGACGAGTTGCCCAACCTGCGCGCGCCCGAAAGCGGCGACGCCACCGAGGAGGAGCATAGCCGCTATCAGGCTATCCGCGTCACCAACCACCAGCACCCGGATCACGACACCCAGGCATGGCCACCGGAGAAGACGACATGAGCGCATTCAGGACACTCTACCCCGAAATCGAACCCTTCGAGACCGGCTTTCTCGACACCGGCGACGGCCACAAGGTCTATTGGGAGCGTTCCGGCACCAAGGGCGCCAAGCCAGCCGTCTTCCTGCATGGCGGCCCGGGGGGCGGATTTTCGCCGACGCATCGCCGGCTCTTCGACCCGAAGCTCTACGACGTCATCCTGTTCGATCAGCGCGGCTGCGGAAAATCCACGCCGAACGCCTCGCTGGAGAACAACACCACCTGGCATCTGGTGGCCGATATCGAAAAGCTGCGCCAGATGATCGGCGCGGAAAAATGGCTGGTGTTCGGCGGCTCGTGGGGCTCGACGCTGGCGCTCGCTTATGCCGAAACCTATCCGGGGCATGTTAGCGAACTCGTCGTGCGCGGCATCTATACGCTCACCAAGGCGGAGCTCGACTGGTACTATCAATTCGGCGTGTCGGAAATGTTTCCCGACAAATGGGAGCGTTTCGTCGAGCCGATCCCGGCGGATGAGCGCCATGAGATGATGGCCGCCTATCGTCGGCGGCTGACCGGCACGGATCGGGCCGAACAGATCAAGGCGGCGCGTGCCTGGAGCCTTTGGGAGGGCGAGACGATTACACTGCTGCCGGAACCCGAGACATCGGACAAATTCGGGGAAGACGATTTCGCACTGGCCTTTGCCCGCATCGAGAACCATTTCTTCGTCCATGCCGGCTGGCTGGACGAAGGCCAATTGCTGCGCGACGCCGGCAAGCTGGCCGATATCCCCGGCACGATCGTCCATGGCCGCTATGACATGCCGTGCCCTGCGAAATATGCGTGGCTGCTGCACAAGGCGTGGCCGAAAGCTGATTTCAGGCTGATCGAGGGTGCGGGGCATGCCTATTCGGAACCGGGAATTCTCGATGCGCTGATAGCGGCGACCGACAAGTATGCCGGGAAGGCCAGGTAGCCCCTCATCCGGCTGCCGCCACCTTCTCCCCGTTCGCGGGGAGAGGGTCAGGGGGAGGGGCAGACATGGAATGCAGTTTCGAACTTGAAAGAAATGACGATGACACGCGAACGCATCTATCTCTTCGACACGACTTTGCGCGACGGGCAGCAGACGCCCGGTATCGATTTTTCGGTCGAGGACAAGATCGCCATTGCCAACATGCTGGATGCGTTCGGCATCGACTATGTCGAGGGCGGCTATCCCGGCGCCAACCCCACCGACACCGCATTCTTCGAGAAGAAGCGCACGACCCGCTCGCACTTCGTTGCCTTCGGCATGACCAAGCGGGCGGGCGTGTCCACCTCAAATGATCCCGGGCTGGCGATCCTGCTGCAATCGAAGTCTGACGCCGTCTGTCTGGTGGCCAAGAGCTGGGACTATCATGTGAAAGTCGCGCTTGGCTGCACCAACGAGGAAAACCTCGAGTCCATCGACCAGTCGGTGAAGGCCGTCTCTGCCACCGGCAAGGAAGCGATGATCGACTGCGAACATTTCTTCGACGGCTTCAAAAACAATCGCGGCTACGCGCTGGCCTGCGCCAGGACCGCCTATGAAGCTGGAGCGCGCTGGATCGTGCTCTGCGACACCAACGGCGGCACCCAACCCTCGGAAGTGCGCGAGATCGTCGCTGCCGTGATCGCTTCGGGCGTTCCGGGAAGCCACCTCGGCATTCATGCCCACAACGACACCGGACAGGCGGTCGCCAATTCTCTCGCCGCCGTCGAAGCGGGTGTGCGGCAGGTGCAGGGCACGCTCAACGGCATCGGCGAGCGCTGCGGCAACGCCAACCTCGTGACGATCATCCCGACACTGGTGCTGAAGCCGGCCTTCAACGAGCGTTTTGAGACCAGCATCGATGCGGAAAAGCTGCAGGAACTGACGAGCCTCAGCCATGCCTTCGACGAGATGCTCAACCGCTCGCCGGATCATCAGATGCCCTATGTCGGTGCATCGGCGTTTGCGACCAAGGCGGGCATCCATGCCTCCGCCTTGCTTAAGGACCCGCGCACCTATGAACATGTGCCGCCCGAAACGGTGGGCAACCTGCGCAAGGTCATGGTGTCGGATCAGGGCGGCAAGTCCAACTTCATCAACGCGCTCAAGCGCCGCGGGATCGTCGTCTCAAAGGACGATCCGAAGCTCGACCAACTGATCGGTGTCGTCAAGGATCGCGAGGCGTCCGGCTATGCCTACGAGGGAGCGGATGCGAGCTTCGAGATGCTGGCACGCCGCATTCTCGGTTCGGTGCCGGAATTCTTCCTGGTCGAGGGCTATCGGGCGATGGTCGAGCGCCGTTTCGACGCCAACGGCAACCTGAAAACCGTGTCCGAAGCGGTGGTCAAGGTCAAGATCGACGGCGAACAGATCATGTCGGTCGCCGAAAGTGTCCATGGCCCTGTCAACGCGCTCGACATCGCGCTCCGCAAGGATCTCGGCAAATACCAGGCGGAAATCGCCGATCTCGAGCTCGCCGACTTCAAGGTGCGCATCCTCAACGGCAGCACCGCGGCTGTGACCCGCGTCCTGATCGAATCCACCGACGCGACCGGCGCCCGTTGGTGGACCGTCGGCGTATCCGACAACGTCATAGACGCATCGTTCCAGGCGCTGATGGATTCGATCATCTACAAGCTGATGAAGAATCGGGATCAGGCCGGCCAGATCGCTGCGGAGTGAGGTGGACGTGGTGTTAACAGGCGGTTACAAAGTGTCCTACGATCCCATGCCGGCATTGCGCAGACTTGAAACAGGCGACGTCGATGCGGCTTGGAAGGAACTCTGGAATAATCTCCACCATCAGGGAGACGTCGGCACGGCATCCTACGCCGCAGTTCCGGAGATCGTTCGGATTGCGGTCGAACTCGATTTTCGAGATTGGAATGCCTATGCGCTTGTGGCCACAATAGACGAGTGCCGCCTTGACGACGGAAATCCAGAACTTTCTCCATCGGCAGGAATGCCATATTTTGCGGCTCTGACCAAACTTGCTGAGAAGGGGGCTTCAGAAATTCTTGCCTCGGACGATGCTTTGCTAACCAGGAGTATCCTTGCGGTCCTTGCTTTCGCAAAAGGTGCTTCGCACGTTGGTTCGTTCGCGTTGCTGGCAACGGATGAGCAAGAGGAACTGCTCGCGATTTGAAGACACGGCGGGCGAATTGCAATCCTCCGCCTTTCCCTGCTAGCATCCATGCGTTGCAGGATACGCTGCGTGACCGATGAAATTCCGGATATGAAAGGCAATGCATGTCGAAGGCCGATCTCAACCCCAAAGTCGATGCATTCCTCGAGACGGCCAAAAGCTGGCGCGGGGAATTCGAGAAGCTGAGAAAGATCGCGTTCGACTGCGGGCTGACCGAGGAGCTGAAATGGGGCCAGCCGTGCTACAGCCTTGAAGGCACCAATGTCGTGCTGATCCACGGCTTCAAGGACTACTGCGCCTACCTCTTCTTCAAAGGCGCCCTGATGAAGGATCCGGGTGGCATTCTGGTCCAGCAGACGGACAATGTGCAGGCGGCGCGACAGATCCGGTTCACAAGCCTCGAGCAGATCGCTTCGATGGATAATGTCTTGAAGGACTATATCCATAACGCCATCGAGGTGGAAAAGGCCGGTCTTAAGGTGGAGCTCAAGAAAACGTCGGAGTTTTCGATGCCGGAGGAATTCCAAAGCAAGCTCGTAGAGTTGCCGGACCTGAAGAAGGCTTTCGAGGCGCTGACCCCGGGGCGGCAGAGAGCCTACCTCCTGCATTTTTCCTCGGCAAAGCAATCGAAGACGCGGGAAACCAGGATCGAGAAATGCGTGCCGCAAATTCTGTCAGGCAAGGGACTGGACGATTAGAAAGCTCTGTCGCCCCCGTCTCCTTAGCGCAATATGCGGACATGGCGACCAGCATGTATTCGAGTTAGTATCGCAGCTGCCGAAGTCCTGTAGGCCCTATTCTGAAGACGTCCTATGCCCACTGAACGAACGGCGAATATTATGAAAATAGATAGCGGTCGGGTAACCGATCCGGAAACGCTTTCGCCGCGGGAGGTCGCGGACGTATGCGATAAGGACGGACAATTGGTTGTTCAGTTCAGCAAATCCGAAGCTTACACACCTGCGCTTCTGGAAACTCTGAATGAAGCTTGCCGACTGGTGGGGGAGCGCCTTCAAGTCAGGTTTTACGGACACTACGGCGCACGGTTCGATGCCGCGTTCCTGCGCTTTCTGCCTGAAACTCGGAACCTCGCGGTCGATTGCCTTTCCTGGATCGACAACGAAGACGAAATTGGCCGACTTCCAAAGTTGAAGTATCTGAGCTTCGGGGTATTCGAGCTGGATCGCCCCGACTTCCTCACCACGATCGACCTTGGCCACCTGGAGCGGCTTTTCCTCAGCGAAAACCGCAAGCGAAACTTTGACCTGTCATCCCTGGCCCGATGCAAGTCGCTGGACCAACTTTTCATTAATGGCCACTCCAAAGGCATCCACGCCATAGAAGGCCTGCCTCGGCTGCGATGGCTGACGCTCAGTGCTTTTGCCAAGAAACAACGATTGGATTTCATAGACGCCATTTTGCCCCTGAAAGAATTGACGCTGATCCTGGGAGGGCGCGACGACATCGACGATCTGTCGAGCAAGAGTGTCGAGATTTTGAAAATCGTGCGCGTCCGAGGCCTAGCCACGATGGGCGATCTGTCTCGTTTTCCAGCGCTCTCAACCTTGCATATCGAGGACCAGCTAAGACTTACAGAGTTGGGCCTGAACAGAGCGAACTTGGAGCGGCTGTGGCTGATCAACTGCAAGAACTTGGCGGCATTGCCAGGGCTGGATGCACAGAATCAGCTTCGGGAGTTTCGCGCTTCGCGTGTAGCCCTCGATCTGGACGCTTTACGTGATCGGAACTGGCCCTCGACGACACAGTCTGTCGCCCTGTATTCGGGGAGCAATAAATGGAACGACGAAGCGAGGGATATTCTTGCCAAACGAAATTTGGCTGGGGAGATCGATCAATGGGTATGATCCGCCACACAATCTGCCTCCCATGGCCGCCCGGCCAGCCCGCATATAATGGAGCGGCAGGGCCGCTCCATGAATCGTGGCGATGACGCTGTAGATTGAACCCGAGGTCACGCCACCGGTGGGTTCAGCCGGGCAAACCCCTCTTGTCGATAGTACGGGAAATGCGGGTAGGGTGCCGTTGTCGCGCTCGCCTTGTCCAGCCGCTTGATCTGCTCTGTCGTCAGGCTCCAGCCGATCGCGCCGAGGTTCTGGCGGAGTTGTTCCTCGTTGCGGGCGCCGACGATCACCGAGGAGACGGTCGGTCGCGTGGTCAGCCAGTTGAGCGCAATCTGTGGCACCGATTTTCCGGTTTCGGCGGCGATTTCATCAAGCACGTCCACGATGCCGAAGAGCTTTTCGTCATCGACAGGTGGGCCGAAGGCGGCGGTGTCGTGAAGCCGGCTCTTGTCTGGCATCGGTTGGCCACGGCGGATCTTTCCTGTCAGGCGGCCCCACCCGAGCGGACTCCAGACGAGCGCGCCGAGACCCTGGTCTAGACCGAGCGGCATCAGGTCCCATTCGTAATCGCGGCCAGCCAGCGAGTAATAGACCTGATTGGCGACATAGCGGGGGTAACCGTGGCTGTCGGCGGCGGCAAGTGATTTCATGATCTGCCAGCCGGCGAAGTTCGAAACGCCGATATAGCGGATCTTGCCGGTGCGGACGAGCTGATCGAGTGTCGAAAGCACTTCCTCGACAGGCGTTGCCGCGTCGAAGGCATGCAGTTGCAACAGGTCGATATAGTCGGTGCCGAGCCGTTTCAGGGCATCTTCGGTGGCCTTGATCAGGCGCGAACGGGAGGAGCCATAGTCGTTGGGCCCATCGCCCATCGGCAGCGACGTCTTGGTTGAGATCAACACCTGCTCGCGGCGTCCCTTGATCGCTTCACCAAGCACCTCTTCGGAAGCGCCATTTGAATAGACATCCGCCGTATCAAAGAGATTGACGCCGGCTTCGAGGCAGATGTCGATGAGGCGGCGGGCCTCCTGAACATCGGTGTTGCCCCAGTGGCCGAACAGCGGACCGGAGCCGCCGAATGTGCCGGCGCCGAAGCTGAGGACAGGAACCTTGAGGCCGGATTTTCCGAGTTGACGATATTCCATGGGATTTTCCTTTCTTGGGAGGGGAGATCAGGCCGTGACCGTGCGGGCTGCCCGGCTGCTATCCAGGCGGAGGGCAATTGCGGTGAGCCCCAGCGCAATGAGCGGGAAGATCATGGCGATGACAGGCGTGTAGGCAAGGCCCGGGCCGTGATCGATGGTGATGCCGCCGACCCACGCGCCGATGGCGTTGCCGAGATTGAAGGCGGCGATGTTGAGGCTCGAGGCCAGGCTTTGGCCAGCGCCTTCCGCCTTCTGCAGCACCCAGACCTGCAGCGGTGCGACCGTGGCAAAGGCGGTGGCGCCCAGCAGGCCGACAAAGACGATCGCGGCGATCTTGTCGTGCAGCGCAAAGGTCATCAGGCCGAGCGTGATCGTCAGGGCGGTCAGCGTACCGACGGCGGCGGCGGTCAGGTTGCGGTCGGCAAGCTTGCCGCCGACGAGATTTCCGAGCACCAGCCCGCCGCCGAACACCAGCAGGATCGGCGAGACGCTAGCATCGGAAAGGCCGGTGATTTCGGTCAGAACGGGTGCGATGTAGGTGAAGACGGCAAACACGCCGGCGTAGCCGAGCACGGTCATGGCAAGGCCGAGCACAACGGGCAGGCGAGCCATGGCCTTGAGATCGGCCCTCCAGTCGGAGGCCTCGGGCGCTGTCTTGTCCTTCGGCACCAGGGCGGCGATGACGGCGAAGGCAACGAGGCCGATCACGGTTACCGCCCAGAAGGTCGTGCGCCAGCCGAATTGCTGGCCGAGCCAGGTGCCGGCGGGCACGCCGAGGATATTGGCAACAGTCAGTCCGGTAAACATCACCGCGATTGCCGAGGCCTTCTTGTCGGGGGCGACGAGGCCGGTGGCGACGACCGAGCCGACACCGAAGAACGTGCCGTGGGCAAGTGCGGTTAGCAGGCGGGCGGCCATCAGCAATTCATAGGTCGGGGCCAGCGCGCAAGCGAGGTTGCCTGCCGTGAAGATCGCCATCAGACCGAGAAGCGTGGTCTTGCGCGGCCAGCGGTTGGTGATCGAAGTCAAGACCGGTGCACCGACAACGACGCCGAGCGCATAGCCCGAGATCAGCAGTCCGGCGGCGGCGATGGAGACATGAAGGTCCTGGCCGACATCGATGAGCAATCCCATGATGACGAATTCGGTGACGCCTATGCCAAAGGCACCGGCGGTGAGGGCATAAAGAGCGAGAGGCATGTCGGTTCTCTTGGAAACGGTTCTGATGCCGCTGAGATAGACAGTCTGGCGCCTGTGAACTAGAATGCCGGAAGTAAAAGGATTTGTGAGTTCAATTCACACCATGGCACGCATCGACATCAACCGGTCCGGCGAGATGGAGGTCTTCGTCCGGGTCATCGAGCGGGGCGGATTTTCCGCAGCGGCCCGCGAGTTCCGCATGACGCCGTCGGCGGTCAGCAAGCTGGTCGGGCGACTGGAGACGCGACTGGGCACGCGGCTTATCAATCGCACCACGCGCAAACTGCTGCTGACGCCGGAAGGCGCGGTCTTTCATCAGAAGGCCTTGCGCATCCTGGCCGATATCGAGGAGGCCGAACGTAGCGCTGCGTCGGCCGAGCAGCCGGTGGGGCGCATCCGCATCAACACCAGCGCTTCCTACGGCACCCACGTGCTGGCGCCGATCCTGGCGGAATTCCTGGCGCGCTATCCCGGTATATCGGTCGATCTCATCCAGACCGACAAGGTTGTCGACCTGTTGGCCGAGCGCGCCGATATCGCCATTCGCGCCGGCGAGCTTGCCAGTTCCACACTGGTGGCTCGCAAGCTGGGCGAAACGCGACTGATGACCGTGGCTTCACCTGCCTATCTCGCCCGCATGGGGCATCCCCGCACGATTGCCGACGTCAACCGGCTCAACAGGCTGGGTTTCTGTTATGTCAGGGCGTCCGAGGGCTGGCGGATGATGGAGGACGGCGCAACCGAGACGATTTCCGCCAAGTCGAAAGTGCAGGCCAGCGACGGCGAGGCGTTGCGCTACATGGCGATAGGAGGCGTCGGCATGGCCCGGTTGGCTGGATTCAGTGTGCGCGCCGACATTGAGGCCGGGCGGTTGGTGGAAATCCTGCCGGATCGCATCATGTCCGAGATGGAGGCATTCCATGCCGTTTATGTCGGCCAGGGTGGCCAGCTGCCGGCGCGGATGCGCGTGATGCTCGATTATCTCGCCGAGTTCGGCAGGGTTTCGTGATATTTGCGCAGGGGTCACTTTCGTTCCATTGATCAACCCATTCTGGGAATGAATTGGTCTGTGCCCGCCTGTTAAAATACACCGCTGAAAAAGCGGAAGGATTGAACGATGGCTGCGTCGGATTCAGCGGGAAAGCCCGCAAACACGAATGAAGATACGCTGCCCGGCTTTCTCTTTGCCCTGACGGCCTATCTGCTCTGGGGCGTGCTGCCGCTTTATCTGCATGAAGTTGGGCATATTCCCGCAGCCGAAGTCGTGGCGCACCGGATCATCTGGTCGCTGCCGATCGCCGGCTTGGTGCTCGTGGCCATCGGGCGCACCGCGGATGTCCGCAAGGCAATCATGAACCCGGCGATGTTGGGTATGGCCTGCATCACGGCGGCGTTCGTAACCGTCAACTGGTCGATCTATGTTTATGCTATCGGCTCCGGCCACGCCCTGGAAGGCGCGCTCGGCTACTACATCAATCCGCTGATTTCCGTGGTCATCGGCGCGTTGCTGCTCGGCGAGCGGCTCCGGGGACCGCAGATGATCGCCATTGGACTGGCCGCGATCGCTGTGGCGATCCTTGCCTATGATGCGGGCGGGTTGCCGTGGATCTCCCTTGGCCTCGCCTTCAGTTGGGGCTTCTATGCCTATTTCCGCAAGACGCTGCCGATCGGCCCCAATCAGGGATTCTTCCTGGAAGTGTTGATCCTGACGATCCCGGCGCTTGCCTATATCATCTATGCGGAATCCACCGGCAGCGGTCATTTCCTCACCGGGCTGTCCAACAACGATACCTGGCTGTTGCTATTCTCGGGCGTTGCGACCGCGGTGCCGCTGATGATCTACGCCAATGGTGCCAAAAGGCTGAAGCTCTCGACCATCGGCATCATGCAATACATCGCCCCGACCATGGTCTTCGTCATTGCGGTCTTCGTGTTCGATGAACCGTTCGGCAACACCAAGCTGGTGGCGTTTTGCCTGATCTGGGCCGCACTGGCCGTCTATTCGCTGCCGATGCTGTTTCGCAGGCCCGCCAAAGCCTGAACAGGTCAGGGCTTACATACGGGAGAGGACAGTTTCCTCGCCTTCGTCGGAACTGCCGGCTGCGATGATGGCCGGAACGATCGCCTCGATGTCGTCGATCACCATCGGCTTGACGAGGTGGGCCGTGTGAATGAATCCCTCTTCGGACATATGGTCCAGAAGTTCCAGCATCGGGCGCCAGAAATTGTTGATGTTGGCGAACACCATCGGCTTGCGGTGGCGGCCAAGCTGGCCCCAGGTCATGATCTCGACGATTTCTTCCAGCGTACCGATGCCGCCCGGCAGCGTAACGAAGGCATCGGCCTCCTGAAACATCCGGTGCTTGCGCTGGTGCATGTCCTCGGTAACGACAAGTTCGGTCAGTTCTGACAGCGAGTGCCTGGAAGCTTCCTTGTCCATCAGGAATTCTGGTATAATTCCGGTGACCTTACCGCCGTTGGACATCACGCCCGAGGCGACAGCGCCCATGATGCCGCGCGTGCCCCCGCCATAGACGAGCCTGAGCCCGTGTGCAGCGATGGAGCGGCCAAGCGCGCGGCCTGCTTCCATATAGGACGGATCGCGACCGGGCTGGGAACCGCAGTAGACGCATATGGATCGAATCGGGACAATATCTGCTTGCATGGGATCGAGATGACTATGCTGCGTCTGCACAGTCAAGAAAAATGAAGGAAAAGTGCCGTTTGTATGGGGCGCAAACGGCTCTACCGCTTGAGAATAAAGCAGGAAACCGATAGCACCTAAGGTGGGGAATGGCGGAATCTCGCCGCTCGGAGATAGATGATGAAGAAAAACCGCGCCATCTGGGTCGCACTGTTTGTTGTCGCCGCTGCAGCATTGCTGATGTTCTTTGTTGTGCTGCCGCAAATGCGCGCCGACAAGACCGGCGAAGAGCTCGCAAAGAAGGCTGGCGACGCAGCCGTGCAAACCGAGGATGCGGCTGGGAAGGCCAAGGACACGGCGCAGGCACTGACGGACGCTGCCAAGACCGAGACGCTGGCAAAGATGGCCCGGCTGAAAGCGGATACCGAGGCTGCTGCCGCAGAGTTGCAGGGGCTGTTCGATGCGGGCCTGGCGCCGACTGCGGAACAGATTACCGCAGCCAAGGCCAAGGCTATCGCCACCTTGAAACAGGCCAGCACGATCAAGGCGCCTGAAGGTGCTGATGCTGCAATGGTTGGATTGATCGCCAAGGCCCAGTCTGGCGCAGAAAAGGCGCTCGCCGCCATTGAGGCGATGCCGACCGATGCTGACGGCGCCAGGAAAGCATTTGACGGGATGAAGTCTGGCCTGACTTCGATGTTCGAAGGCGGCGAGATGGCCGGCAAGCCGGATGATGCCGCGAGTGCCAAGCTGCCGGCTTTTGATGTGTTGCGTGTCGAGCCGGATGGTTCCACGTTGATTGCCGGCTCCGCTGAGCCGGGCGCCAGGTTGGCCATTCTCGACGCGGGCAAGGTTATCGCGTCGACCGAGGCTGGGGCGACTGGCGATTTCGTCGCCGTGCTCGACAACCCGCTCGGTGCGGGCGATCACCAGATTGTGCTTGAAGCAACCTCCAAGGACGGCAAGAAACTGACTTCCGAGGAAATCGCCACTGTTTCCGTGCCGAAGGACAAGGGCGGCGAACTTCTTGCCATGGTGACGAAGCCGGGTGAAGCGTCCCGTATCCTGACGACGCCGAAGGCCAAGACTGAGTCCGAACTGGCTGAGAACGTTGCCAAGAGCCTGCCTGCTGAGCCCGTTACCAATAATGCCGGAGCTTCAGCTGCGACGCCGGAACTCCCGGCCGCTTCCGGGGACTTGGCCAACTCTGCGCCGATAGTGAAGAACGGCGAGGCCGAACAGTTGGAATCGGCGGCGATAGCGAGGGTTGATAAGGGCGCACCTGAAGTGCAGGTGAGTGCAGTCGAGATCGAAGGCGACAAGATCTTCGTGGCGGGCGCTGCCAAGCCGAATGCCTCTGTGCGGGTCTATGCGGATGACAAGCTTGTTTCCGAGGTAATCGCCGACAAGAATGGCCGCTTCGTCGCAGACAACAAATTGCCGCTTGCGGTTGGCAATCATACCATTCGCGCCGATGTGCTTGCTGCGGATGGCGCCAGGGTCGAGTTCCGCGCATCGGTGCCGTTCTTCCGACCCGAAGGCGATCAGTTGGCTGCGGTGGCGAGCGACACAACCACGCCCGGTAGTCTCGAAATGCAGCCGCTTGCAGATGGTGCGTATGACAAGGCGCGGCTGGAGGCGGACAAGGCGATTTCCCTGCTGAAGAATCTCTATGCGGACGGCAAAACGCCGACTGTAGAGGAACTTGCCGCGGCTCGGTCCTCAACTGAAATTGCCTTGAAAACCCTGTCGCAGATCAAACTTGCCGACAATGCCGGCGAGCTGGCGAAGGATATCGCGGCCAAGACGGCCGCCGAAGCCGACAAGGCGCTGGCGCTGCTCAAGTCGTTGCCGAAGGATGCCGGAGCGGTCAAGACCGCGCTCGACAAGATCGACGATGCTGTCAGCTCCGCGATTGCCCCGTCTATGCAGACTGCTGCTGCCGATCAGAAAAAGCCTGCTGTTGCGGCGCCAGCCGATGCCAAGCAGCCGGACGCCGCAACCAATGTCGTTGCGAGCGACAAGCCGGCCACGCAGCAATCGTCACAGTCCGGTCAGGTTGCCGGATCGACGCAGGAAGCTGCCGGCACTACGGCGGTCGATACGGCCAGCCAGACAGCGCATGCCGAAGTTTCGGCCGAAGGCGCTGGTTCACCGGACCAGCCCAAAGTGATCGAGCAGGCGCCGCTCAAGCCGAGCGAGGCCTCGGTCATTATCCGGCGCGGCGATACGCTCTGGCAGATTTCGCGTCGCGTCTATGGCAAGGGAGTGCGTTACACGACGATCTACCTCGCCAACGAAAAGCAGATCACCGATCCGGACCGCATCCTGCCTGGGCAGGTATTCGATGTTCCGGACAAGCCACTGGTGAATGCGGAAGAATTGCACCGCAAGCGTCTTGGCCTGGAATAAAACGAGCGCGGGGCGTTGTAGAATCCCGATCACGGACCTATTTGCATCTAAAGCGGCGGCTCCAATGGGGTCGCCGCTATTCACATTCTAAAGCGGTGACATAGACATGGCGGGCAAAGACAAAACGGTTTCCTCCGAATCCGGCAAGACTCTGCAGACGATCGTCAACCTCTGGCCCTATATGTGGCCATCGGACAGGCCCGATCTCAAGATGAGGGTGGTCTGGGCAACGCTGTTCCTGCTGATCGCCAAGGCTGTGCTGCTGCTGGTTCCATACTTTTTCAAGTGGTCGACCGACGCGCTCAACGGCAAGATCGACGCGCAAGGCATTCTGCCCTTGTTCATGGCGGGCGCGATTGCGCTGGTCGTTTCCTATAACATTGCGCGCATAGCACAGGCCGGCCTCAACCAGTTGCGCGACGCGCTGTTTGCCTCGGTCGGGCAGTATGCGGTCCGTCAGCTCGCCTACAAGACCTTCGTGCACCTGCACAAGCTGTCCCTGCGCTTCCATCTCGAGCGCCGTACCGGCGGGCTGTCGCGGGTTATCGAGCGCGGCACCAAGGGCATTGAGACGATTGTCCGTTTCACCATCCTCAATTCGGTCCCGACGCTGATCGAATTTCTGCTGACGGCCGTGATCTTCTGGTGGGGCTACGGACTTTCCTATCTCCTCGTCACCGCCGTGACCGTATGGATCTACATCTGGTTTACCGTCAAGGCGAGTGACTGGCGCATCAACATCCGCCGGGCGATGAACGATTCCGACACCGACGCCAACACCAAGGCGATCGATTCGCTGCTCAACTTCGAGACCGTCAAGTATTTCGGCAACGAGGATATGGAGGCCAAGCGCTTCGATTCATCCATGGCGCGCTATGAAAAGTCAGCGACCCAGGTCTGGACGTCGCTCGGTTGGCTCAATTTCGGTCAGGCGGTGATTTTCGGGATTGGTACGCTGATCATGATGGTGATGTCGGGTCTTGCGGTGCAGCGCGGGGAACAGACTATTGGTGATTTCGTCTTTATCAACGCCATGCTGATCCAGCTTGCAATCCCGCTCAACTTCATCGGCTTCGTCTATCGCGAAATTCGTCAGGGTCTGACGGATATCGAATCGATGTTCGATCTGCTCGAAGTCGATGCGGAGATCGAAGACTCGCCGAATGCCAGGCCGCTCGCGGTCGCCAATGGTGCGATTTCCTTCAACAACGTGCATTTTGCCTATGATCCCGCCCGGCAGATCCTCAAGGGCATCTCCTTCGATGTTCCCGCCGGCCATACTGTCGCCGTGGTCGGGCCGTCGGGTGCCGGCAAGTCGACGATCTCCCGGCTGCTCTACCGGTTCTACGACGTGCAGCAGGGTACGATCACCATCGACGGCCAGGATGTGCGCGAGGTGACGCAGACGTCGCTGCGCGCCGCCATCGGCATGGTGCCGCAGGACACGGTGCTGTTCAACGACACGATCGCTTATAACATTCGCTATGGCCGGCCGTCGGCGTCACAGGAAGAGGTCGAGCGCGCCGCCGACATCGCCCAGGTCGGACACTTCATCAAGTCGCTGCCCGAAGGCTACAAGGCCATGGTCGGCGAACGCGGCCTGAAGCTGTCGGGTGGCGAAAAGCAGCGCGTGGCGATTGCCCGCACCATTCTCAAATCGCCGCCGATCCTGATCCTCGATGAGGCGACCTCGGCGCTCGATACCCATACCGAACAGGAAATCCAGTCAGCTCTCGACGAAGTGTCGAAGAACCGCACCACGCTGGTCATCGCCCACCGCCTGTCGACGGTTGTCGGTGCCGACGAGATTATCGTTCTCAAGGACGGCGGCATTGCCGAGCGCGGCAAGCATCAGGATCTGCTCGCACGCAACGGCCTCTATGCCTCCATGTGGAACCGTCAATTGGAGGCGACACAGGCCGAGGAGACGCTCAAGAAGGTGCGCGAGACCGACGATCTTGGCGTTGTGACGCGCGGCGTTCCAGCCGCGGAGTAATTGCTCGGATCAGTCATCTGTGTGTTTGCCAGGGGCGCTCTCGGATGAGGGCGCCCCTGGACGTTGTGCAGTCCGCCAGGATCGGCAAATACCTTGCCATCGATCACTGCGACGTCATCATCTTCGCGCAGCCGGCTTTTCAGGCTGCCGCGGCCTAAGAGCTTTACTCAGACCTTGCACGGAGATGTATCGGGCAATGGTCTTTCGCTGATGTCAATTTCAGTTCTGCCGTGGCTAGTATCGAAGCTATGCGTTAAACGCATGGGTGTCGTGAGGGTTTTGCCACTGCTATATCGCGCCCGGCTCTCCATATCAGGGGTATCGAAGACGCCGGGATAGCAATGCAGTCGCCGACGTCAAATGAACCCGGGAAAGGGGATCGTCATGAGCGTCGTACGTAGTGTCAACAATTGGATCGCATATCGCCGTACTGTGGCCGAACTCGGTCGTCTGGATCGACGCGCACTGCAGGATATCGGCATTACGCGGGATGAAATCCACGCTTTTGCGCGGACTACCGCAACGCGCTGACTGCCTCGCACAACAGCATTCTGGCGCCCGCCCACATGGCGGGCGTTTTGATTCTCGCTTGACACGATAGTCCCGGTTCAGCCGGACTTTCATATTTCGAGGTAATCTGGCTCCTTGCCCTTCAAGCAAACCTGTTCTCCTGCACATTAGAAGGCAAGTTTGTCGGGGTTGCCTGTTTGTTCTCTTTTCGCTATGTGATTTGGAAGGACATCAAGCGCGAATCCTGAAGGGCAATCAGCCGATCATGGCCAAATCCAAAACCCAGTTTATCTGCCAGAATTGCGGCACCGTGCATTCCCGTTGGGTGGGCAAATGCGACGGCTGCGGCGCCTGGAACACCATCATCGAGGAAGACCCGACCGGCGGCATCGGCGGCGGTCCTGCCAAGGCTCCGAAGAAGGGCAGGGCTGTGGCCCTGACAACGTTGTCGGGCGAGATCGAGGATGCTCCGCGCATCGAAAGCGGCATAGCCGAACTGGATCGTGTCACGGGTGGTGGTTTCGTGCGCGGCTCGGCGCTGCTGATCGGCGGCGACCCCGGCATCGGCAAGTCGACTTTGCTGATGCAGGCAGCGGCGGCGCTGGCGCGGCGCGGCAACCGGGTCATCTATGTTTCGGGCGAAGAGGCGGTCGCGCAGGTCAGGCTGCGCGCCCAGCGGCTGAATTCCGCCGACACCGGCGTGCTGCTGGCCGCCGAAACCAATGTCGAGGATATCCTGGCGACGCTTGCCGATGGACCTCGGCCGGATCTGGTCATCATCGATTCGATCCAGACGCTCTGGAGCGACGTGGCGGATGCTGCACCCGGTACCGTCACCCAGGTCAGGGTCGGCGTGCAGGCAATGATCCGGTTTGCCAAGACCACGGGGGCCACGGTGGTGCTCGTCGGCCATGTCACCAAGGACGGCCAGATTGCCGGTCCGCGCGTGGTCGAGCACATGGTCGATGCAGTGCTCTATTTCGAAGGCGATCGCGGCCACCATTACCGGATCATGCGCACGGTCAAGAACCGCTTCGGTCCAACCGACGAGATCGGCGTTTTTGAAATGTCCGACAGCGGCCTGCGCGAAGTGGCCAATCCGTCCGAGCTGTTTCTCGGCGAGCGCAACGCCAAGGCACCGGGTGCGGCGGTGTTTGCCGGCATCGAGGGCACGCGGCCGGTTCTCGTCGAGGTTCAGGCACTGGTGGCGCCGACCTCGCTCGGTACGCCGCGCCGCGCGGTCGTAGGTTGGGATTCCAGTCGGCTGGCGATGATCCTGGCCGTGCTCGAAGCGCATTGCCGGGTGCGACTCGGCAACCACGACGTCTACCTCAACGTTGCCGGTGGATACCGGATTTCCGAGCCAGCAGCCGATATTGCCATCGCCGCTGCGCTGGTTTCATCGCTTGCCGGTCTTGCTCTTCCGCATGATTGCGTCTATTTCGGCGAAATCAGCCTGTCTGGTGCGGTACGGCCTGTGAGTCACACAGGGCTTCGCCTTAAAGAAGCCGAGAAATTGGGTTTCCAGAGAGCGGTCTTGCCTTCCGGCTCGGCCGAACTATCCAAGGCCACGGCCGGCAGTTGGAACTCGATCGAGGGTCTTATGGATCTGGTTGTGCGGATTGCGGGCTCGAAACCTGTGGGGCAGGCCTCAACCGACGAGGATTGAGGCTTTTGTTTCAAGGGCGCGCGGTGCTATATGGTGCCGCGGCTCGTCGGAATGACGGCAGAGCGACGGTCTCGCCGTATTGGAGAAAGATATATGCCCATTACTGGTTTTGACGGTATCGTACTTGGTGTTGTTCTCTTTTCTGCTGTTCTTGCCATGGTTCGCGGTTTTTCCCGCGAGGTACTTTCCGTCGTAAGCTGGTTTGGCTCCGCCTATGCGGCCTACAAGCTCTACCCGCTCGGCGTGCCCTATGCGAAGAACTTCATCGCCGAGGACAAGTTTGCCGTTATCGCTTCGGCCGCAGTGATCTTCCTGATCGCGCTGATCGTCATATCCTATATCACCATGCGCATTGCCGACATGATCATCGACAGCCGAATCGGTGCGTTGGATCGTACACTTGGCTTTATCTTTGGCGCGGCGCGCGGTATTCTGATCCTTGTGGTGGCCGTCCAGTTCTTCAATGAATGGGTGCCGCCAGCAAACCATCCGGCTTGGATTGCGCAGGCAAAGTCCAAGCCGTTTCTCGACGATCTCGGGGAGAAGCTGAAGGCGGCGCTGCCGGAAGATATCGCGGCGCTTCTGAGGAAGAAGATCGAAGAGAAGATGAATGATGCCAATCCGGTGGACGGTGCAGTGACGCCGCCTGCCGATGGTGCGAACGATGCGGCGACGCCGGCGGAAGACACCGCCACGCCGCCGCAGCAGTAGCGTCCCGGATCTCCGGGCTGTATCCCCAACGAGCCAAAGGCCGTGACATTGACTGATCTTAGCGTTTCTCAGGAAGTCGACACTGACGAGAACGAAGCCGACGCATTCCGCGACGAATGCGGCGTTTTCGGCATTTATGGCAAACCGGATGCGGGAGCTGTTGTTACGCTGGGCCTTCACGCCCTGCAGCATCGCGGACAGGAGGCGGCGGGGATCGTTTCCTATGACGGCAAACAGTTTCGCGTCGAGCGGCATGTCGGGCTGGTGGGCGATACGTTTACCAAGCCGGCGGTTCTCGAGCGCATTCCCGGCTCCCGCGCCATCGGCCATGTCCGCTATGCTACGACGGGCGGCGCGGGTCTTCGCAATGTTCAGCCGTTCTTCGCCGAACTTGCCGGCGGCGGCTTTGCGGTCGCGCATAACGGTAACATCACCAATGCCCTGACACTGCAAAATGATCTGCAGCGCCGAGGCGCGATTTTTCAATCGACCTCCGACACCGAAACGATCCTCCACCTCATTGCGATGAGCAAGGAAGAGGATATGCTGGCCAAGTTCATCGACGCGATCGGCCAGCTCGAAGGCGCATATTCGCTGGTCGGGCTGTCGCAGAAGAAGATGATCGGCGCTCGTGATCCGCTGGGTATCCGGCCTCTGGTGCTGGGCGATCTCGACGGCGCCTACATCCTTGCTTCGGAAACCTGCGCGCTCGACATCATCGGCGCGCGCTTCGTGCGTGACATCAAGCCGGGCGAAGTCGTCTCGATCACCGATAAGGGCATCGAAAGCTCGTTCCCGTTCGAAAAGCCGAGCCCGCGCTTCTGCATTTTCGAATATGTCTATTTCGCCCGTCCCGATTCCGTACTGGATGGTCGCAACGTCTATGAAGCCCGCAAGCAGATCGGCATCGAGCTGGCGCGCGAATGCCCGGTCGACGCAGATGTCATCGTCCCGGTTCCGGATTCCGGCGTCCCGGCAGCGATCGGATTTGCCCAGGAATCCGGACTGCCGTTTGAACTCGGCATTATCCGCAATCACTATGTCGGCCGCACCTTCATCCAGCCGACGGCCTCGATCCGGCATATGGGCGTCAAGCTCAAGCACAATCCCAACCGCCGCACCATCGAAGGCAAGCGCGTTGTGCTGGTCGACGACTCGATCGTTCGCGGCACGACGTCGCAAAAGATCGTGCAACTGGTGAGGGATGCTGGCGCCAAGGAAGTGCATATGCGCATCGCGTCGCCACCGACCATGTCTTCGTGCTACTACGGGGTCGACACGCCTGAGAAGTCCAAGCTGCTCGCCTCGCGTATGTCCATCGAGGAGATGGCAAACTACATCAAGGTGGATTCCCTCGGCTTCCTGACAATCGATGGCCTTTACAGGGCCGTCAACGAGCCTTCGCGCAACAACAGCTGTCCGCAATTCTGCGATGCCTGCTTCACTGGCGAGTACCCGACCCAGTTGACAGACCAGCAGGGCTTTTCCACCATGCGTACGCTCGACCTTCTTGCCTCGAATGGATAACGGATTACCGAATGCTTGATCTCTCTGGCCGCATCGCGGTTGTAACCGGCGCCTCGCGCGGCATCGGCTATTTCACAGCACTTGAGCTTGCCCGCGCCGGAGCGCATGTTATCGCCTGTGCACGTACGGTTGGTGGTCTTGAGGACCTTGACGATTCGATCAAGGCGCTTGGGGGCAGCGCGACGCTGGTTCCCTTCGATCTGGCTGACATGAATGCCATTGACGCGCTTGGCGGAGCTATTTTTGAACGTTGGGGAAAGCTCGACATTCTGGTCGCAAATGCCGGCGTGCTCGGTACGATCTCGCCGATTGGCCATGTCGAAGCCAAGGTTTTCGAGAAGGTGATGACCGTCAACGTGACGGCAACGTGGCGCCTGATCCGTTCGCTTGATCCGCTGTTGCAGAAATCCGATCAGGGCAGGGCGTTGATCCTCACCTCCAGTCTGGCCCACAGATGCAAGCCGTTCTGGGGTCCGTATTCAGCCTCGAAAGCTGCCGTAGAGGCTTTGGCCCGCACCTGGGCTAACGAAATCGAACGCCTGCCGCTCAAGGTCATCAGCGTCGATCCGGGCGGTACGCGGACCGCAATGCGTGCGCAAGCCTATCCGGGCGAAGATCCGGAAACGCTGCCGCATCCACACGAGGTTGCTCGGGTCATTGCGGGGCTGGCCGGGCCAGACATGAACGAAACCGGCAAGCTCTACCTCGTGCGTGAGCAGCGTTTCGCCGAATATACGCAGCCCTAGTTTTTCCGACATCGTGTTAAGCAGCCAACAGGTTTGTTTGGCTGCAACTCTTCTATGCGAATTCGTTTTCTGCCAGATTGCCGATTGAGAAGGCATGAAGGAGGAACAACGTGGTAAATGCGATACTGGCCGTCATCGGTGCGGCGATCGTCGCATGGGCTGTCTCGGCAATGCGCCAGAAGTCCGTTACCGGCCTTACCTATACTCAGGCGCTGGGCTACACCTTTTTCCGCTTCGTCTATGGCGTCCGTTATCACGGCTTCGAACAAGCTGCCGACCTGAAGGGTCCGATCGTCTATCTTGTTTCGACGCAATCGCGCCTTGATCGGAGGCTTCTCAAGACCTTTCTGCCGCTCGGAACGTTTCATGTTCGATTGGACGACAACCCCGCGCAATACCTGACTCTGATCAAGTCCGTGCTGGCTGGGCGCGGCCGCGTCTGCCTCTATGGGCCGAAAGAGGTGGAACCAAGCGCCGAGGTTCTGGAACTCCTGAACCGGGCCGGAGTAGTTTTTCGAGACACCGGCGCGCGCATTCTTCCGATTTTTGTTCGGGGCACGCGCACATCACTCTTCTCGCTGTGGGACCGGAACAGGGCGCCGCGCAGCCTGCTGCCGCAGATCTTGGTTACCGCTGCACCGGCCTATGTCCTGGGCGATTCCAATGATAGCCATCTGGTCGATCAGCTCCTCGATGGGATGGCTTCGGCAAAGTTTCGTTCGGTCAATCTTTCCCAGACGTTGTTCGAGGCGCTGAGTGGTGCGGCGCGGCAATTCGGTGCGTCACGCCAGATGCTGGAGGACGCGCTCGGGGGCAAGCTATCCTACAGCCAGTTGCTCGTCGGCGCCCGATTGCTGGCGACACGTTTTGCTGCCCTGTCCCGGAAGGGGGAAGCAATGGGCGTGCTGTTGCCCAATTCCAACGGTGTGGTTCTCACGACGGTTGGGCTGCTTTCCGCCGGCCGGCCGGCCGCACTTCTGAATTATACGGCAGGCCCTGGCGCCGTGGTCTCGGCTATCAATATAGCCGCGATCCGGATTGTCATAAGTTCGCGGGCCTTTGTCGAGAAAGCCGGGCTCGAGGAACTGGTGCGGAGCATGACCGAAAATGGCACCTCGCTGGTTTATCTCGAAGACATCCGCAAGGACATCGACTTCATCGAGAAAGTCCGCGCATGGCTGCATCGGCGCAAACCCGTCACACCAACGCAGGCGGAAGATGCGGCCGTCATTCTCTTCACGTCCGGTTCCGAAGGGATGCCGAAGGGGGTGGTGCTGTCGTCGCGCAACCTGATCGCCAATGCAGCCCAGGCCGAATGCCGGGTCGACATTTCTCCGGTCGACAGCCTGTTCAACGTCCTGCCGTTGTTTCATTCTTTCGGCATTCTGGGTGGAATGGTTCTGCCGCTGCTCTACGGGATAAGGCTGTTTCTCTATCCGTCGCCGCTGCACTACAAGCTGGTCCCGTCGGTGGCGAGAAAGGCCAAGCCCACGGTGATGTTCGGCACCGACACATTCCTGATGGGTTATGGTCGAGCGGCCAAGGACGGTGATTTCGACAGCGTCAGGCTGATTGTGGCGGGCGCCGAAGCGGTGAAGCCCGAGACGCGCAAGATATTCCGGGAGCGCTTCACGGCCGAGATCGTCGAAGGTTACGGCATGACCGAAGCCTCCCCCGTCGTCGCGGTCAATTCTTCATGCTTCTCCAAGGACGGTTCGGTTGGGCGCCTGCTGCCAGGCATGGAAATGCGGCTCGAGCCGGTGGAGGGGATCGAGGGCGCTGGCCGCTTGTTCATCGCCGGGCCCAACGTCATGCAAGGCTATATGCTGGCTGATGCTCCCGGTGCGCTCCAGCCAATCGGCGGCAAGTGGCACGATACCGGTGACATCGTCTCGGTCGACGAGCGCGGATTCATCACCATCAGGGGACGGGTAAAGCGGTTTGCAAAGATCGCCGGAGAAATGGTCTCACTCGGCGCAGTCGAGATCATGGTGCAGAAATTGTGGCCGGAAGGCCGGCACGCGGTGATTTCTGTTCCCGATACGCGGCGTGGCGAGCGGATTGTGCTCGTCACCACCCAGCAGCCAGCACAGCGCCAGGAATTGATCGCCTACTCGAAGCGCTATGGCGCCAGCGAGTTGATGCTGCCTGACGACATCGTGCATGTCGCCGAGATCCCGGTGCTTGGCAGCGGCAAGGTCAACTATGCGGAAACTGCGAGGCTGGTCTCCGCGTTGCCGTCAATGTGAACGGTCGTCATCGGCGGTGGGTTTGACGTCAGGGATGATGCCTTCCTCGACATCGGTTTCTGACGACGGCAGGTTGCCATACTTCTTCTGCCAGTGGCGAGCGCCGAAGGGGAGCGTGCACAGATAGAGTACCGAGGTTACGGCCAGCACTTCCCAAGTGTAGCTCATCAGCAGGGCGACATAGAGAACGGCAACGAGCAGGAAGGGAAGCGCATTCTCGCGCCGGATTACGCCCTGTGCCTTGCCGGACCAGACAGGAATACGCGAGACAAGCAAATAGCCTATACCGACGGTGTACGCGGCCGAGATATAACCGAAGGTGCGCGTCATTTCGAGCCCGAGAAATCCGCCATAGACCGGCAGCAGGACCAGAAGCGCGCCAGCGGGGGCCGGAACGCCGACGAAATATTCCGACAGCCATTTCGGCTTGTTCGGACGGTCGGTCATCACGTTGAAGCGTGCGAGCCTGAGCCCCGCCGCGATCGCATAGATCAGCGCTGCGATCCAGCCGATGGAGCGGGCCTGGTCCAGCACATAGACGTAGAGCACCAGCGCGGGTGCGACGCCGAAATTGATGATATCGGCGAGTGAATCCATCTGCACGCCGAAATTCGAGGTCGCCCGCATCATCCGGGCGACACGGCCATCGATACCATCCAGAAAGGCTGCCAGCAGCACCATGGACACGGCGAGCTCGTAGCGTCCCTCGAAGGCCAGGCGGATGCCGGAGAGGCCGGCGCAGATGGCGAGCACCGTGATCAGGTTGGGGACGAGCATCCTGAGCGGGATTTCGCGCAGGCGCGGCCCTCGGGCGTTGTCGTCCTTGTCGTGCATTTCCGGGGGCGTTGCGGCGCTGTCCATGGTTCTGTTCTTTCTGGCTCAGAGGCGGCGGCTGAGCACGGGTCCCTTGTCGGCGTCATATTCGGCCAGGATGGTTTCACCGGCAATCGCAGTCTGCCCGACGGTTACGCGGGGCGTAAAGCCATCCGGCAGGTAGACGTCGAGCCGCGAGCCGAAGCGGATCAGGCCGAAACGTTCGCCGGCCACAAGCGAGGCGCGCGGCGTCGACCAGCAGACGATACGGCGCGCCACGAGGCCGGCCACCTGCACAACGCCAATACGGCCGCGTTCGGTGGCGATCACCAGCCCGTTGCGTTCATTCTCTTCGCTCGCCTTGTCGAGATCGGCGCTAAGGAACCTGCCCTCGCGATAGACGATGCTTTCGATCTCTCCGCGCATCGGGGCCCGGTTCACATGGCAATTGAAGACATTCATGAACACTGAGATCTTCAGCATCGGTTCGTTACCAAGCGCCATTTCGGCTGGCGGTACGGTCATGGCGATCAGCGAGACCCTGCCATCGGCGGGGCTGATGGCCCAATCGTCCTGTTGCGGGACCATGCGCTCGGGGTCGCGAAAGAAGTAGGTGCACCAGGCTGTCAGAACCATGCCGACCCAGAACAGCGGCATCCAGAGAAAGCCGAGGATGACGGATGCGACGAAGAAGGCGAGGATGAATTTGTGGCCTTCCCGATGGATCGGTACAAATGTGCTCTTGATCGTATGAACGAGGCTCATGGATCCGATTTCTCCTTGTTTTTTGTTGCACACGGCCTACCGCGAAATAGTGCGGGCTTCAACCATGTTCGATGTGATCGGTTCCTCAAGACAGGCATCGCATGGGGATAATGGCGGCTAAGGGTCAGAAACCATGGTAAAGCATGTCGAGTGCGCGGGTAATCTTGATGTCGTCGTTCTTGAGATTGGCGATCGGAGATCGCAAATCTCGCGCGGGAACGGACACTATGTAATGCGTCATCAATACGTAGCTTAAGCCCTCCAACTCGAATTCGGGGTTTAGATGGGGGGCAGGCTTGAGAAACGCTGTTTTCAGCTGGAGGGGAATACAGGCACGTGTCAATAGCTCGTCAAGCAGTCGGCTTTGTACGTCGAGTAGCAAATGCGCGCTACTAGGCCGCCGATACACATCGTACTGGGCCATCAAAACCCTCGGTATTCAGGAAACGGCAGGCCTTCCTTTTCGAAATGCTCGTTCAGCGAGGCGATCGCCTCGGCATTCTCCAGCTTCCAGACACGCTCTCTTTCCTTGCGGACAGCGTCCAGAACACCCTGCTCCGCCGCGCGTGAAATGTTGATCTTCAGTTGCTTTGCTTCTTCCAGCAGGCCGCTATCGATGCTGAGATTGGCAGGCTTGCGTTCCAATGCCATCGAACAACTCCTTGCATAATATGCGCATGAATATACGCATATCACTTGGAAATGCCAAGGCATCCCTTCGGTCGCTACGGCAAGCGACAGCAGCATGGTACAGCATTTTTGTTCAAGACGATTGCCGTGACATTTGCTAAGCGTGAGTGATGCACAGTGTCTCTCAACGGCAGGCGACCGACGCCATGCCTGTAACGACAGCGGAAAAGACCAGTTTCTGGAGGGACAGACGCTTCCGGAACATGGAATGCATGAGCGCGACCTTCATCACCCACGAATTCGCGCCGCATGCCCATGATACATTTTCGATCGGCGCCATCGAGGCGGGGTGTCAGATTGCCAGCATCCGTGGCGCACGGGAATATACCGGCCCCGGCGCGCTCTATCTCCTCAATCCGGGAGAAATCCACGACGGGACGCCAGGTGCGGCGGAGGGCTATCGCTATCGGATGATCTATCCGGATGTCGAACTCTTCACGAGCATTCTCGAAGATGTGAAGGGCAAGACATTTCACGGTGTTCCAAGCTTCTCAAGGCAGCTCCTGCACGATCAGGAGTTGGCGCGCGCCTTTCACTTCGCCCACCGGGCCATGGAGGCCGGATGCGATCCGCTGGAAGCGGAGGTGGGCATGTTCCGCGTGCTCGCTTCGATGTTTGCCCGGTATGGAAGCGTCATTATCGCGCCGCCGAAATCGATCGACCGCACCGGATTGCGACGTGCGAGAGACTATCTCGCCGACAATTTTCAGGAAGACGTCGGGCTGGAAAGGCTGTCGGAGATTTCCGGCCTCAGCCGGGCGCATCTGATCCGCGCCTTTCGCAAAGAGTATTTCATCACACCGCATGCGTTCCAGACCGATATCCGGATCCGTCAGGCGCGTCGAATGCTGCGGTCGGGCATGACCCCGTCAGACACCGCGCTTTGCTGCGGTTTCGCCGATCAGGCGCATTTCACCCGGAACTTCAAGGCCCGCACCGGCATTACGCCGGCTGCATACCGCAACGGTTGATTTCTGCAGAGCACTTTTGTTCAAGACGGTCATGACGGGCTACGCTAAAGCCTGTCCTCTTCTGGAGGAAACATGACCTGGCGAACCGAATTTTTCGATGGTGTGAAAACCATAGCCCCCATTCTCGTCGCAGCCGTACCGATCGGGCTGGTTTTTGGCGCGGTGGCAGCGTCAAAAGGGCTATCGCCGCTTGAGGCGACACTAATGAGCGCGTTGGTATTCGCTGGCGGATCGCAATTCGTCGCCATGGACATCTGGACCCATCCGGCATCCTGGTCGGCGCTCGGCTTTGCCGCCCTGCTGGTCAATATCCGCCATATGCTGATGGGTGCTTCCATCGGTCGGAGAATGCAGGCATTCGCACCTTGGCAGAAATATCTGGGCATGCTGGTGATGGCGGACGAGAATTGGGCAATGTCGGAGGCGCGGGCGGCAAAACGCAAGCTCACCCCCGCATTCTGGGCGGGTCTGTCCGTGCCGTTTTATCTGAACTGGGTCGTCTGCAGCCTGATAGGCGCATTGATCGGTGCCTTCCTCGGCGATCCCGCCGTGATCGGGCTCGACTTTGCCTTTCCCGCAGTTTTCATCGTGCTGGTCATGAGTTTCTGGAAAGGACCGGCGACGGGCTTGGTGCTGATCGCGAGTGCGGCCGCCGCCATCGTGGTTCATCAACATGTGCCGGGCGCATGGTATATCGCAGCCGGTGCCGCAGCAGGGCTTCTGGCCGCACTCCTGAACGGCAGCTTCAGACGCCTGGTGACCCAATGAGCCTCGATTACCAGACGTTTCTGGCCATCCTGGCGATGGCGGCAGCCACGGCACTGACCCGTGTTTCGGGCGCCTTCCTGTTGCGCTTTCTCACGATTGGGCCGCAGGCGCGCGAGGCGCTTGATGCCATCCCGCCGGCGGTGCTGATGGCCGTCATCGCACCGACTGCGCTCGCCACGGGTTGGGCGGAAACCATCGCCTGCGCAGTCACGGCACTCGCCGCGCTGAGGCTGCCATTGCTGGCCTGCGTGGTGATCGGCGTGCTGTCGGTGGTTGCGCTGAGGGCGGTGGGATTGTGAAACCCCTGAAATGAAGTCACGCCGCAATTGCGGCGTGATGTCAGGTCAATGTTCGTACTGGTTGAAGCTCGGATCGGCGAGGTCGGTAAACCGGGTGAATTCCGACTGGAAGGCGAGCTTGACGGTACCAGTCGGTCCGTGACGCTGCTTGGCGATGATGACGTCCGCCGTACCCTTGACCTTGTCGAACTCCTGTTCCCACTCGGCATATTTCGGATCGTCGGGATCGCGCGGCTCGAGGTTCTTCACATAGTATTCCTCACGGAACACGAACATGACGACGTCGGCGTCCTGCTCGATCGAGCCCGATTCTCTGAGGTCGGAGAGCTGCGGCCGTTTGTCTTCGCGGCTTTCCACCTGACGCGACAGCTGTGAAAGCGCGATGATGGGCACAGCGAGTTCCTTGCCGAGCGCTTTCAGCCCCGTGGTGATTTCGGTGATTTCCTGCACGCGGTTTTCACCTGACTTCTTCGAGCCGGTCATCAGCTGGATGTAGTCGATGACCAGGACGTCAAGGCCGCGCTGGCGCTTCAGGCGGCGGGCGCGGGCCGCAAGCTGGGCAATCGAGATACCGCCGGTCTGGTCGATGAACAGCGGGATCTTCTGCATCATCTGCGAGCAGCCGACCAGCTTTTCGAAATCGGCCTCGGTGATGTCGCCGCGGCGAATCTTGGAGGAGGAGACCTCCGTCTGTTCGGAGATGATGCGGGTGGCGAGCTGCTCGCCGGACATTTCCAGCGAATAGAAGCCGACGACGCCGCCATTCTTGGCCTTGAACGAACCATCAGGCAAGATTTCCGGCTCGTAGGCCGCGGCGATATTGTAGGCAATGTTGGTGGCAAGCGAGGTCTTGCCCATGCCGGGGCGTCCGGCGAGTACGATCAAGTCCGACCGCTGCAAGCCGCCCATCTTGGCATCGAGCGCCATGATGCCCGTGGATATGCCTGACAGATTTCCGTCCCGCTCGAAGGCTGCGCCTGCCATGTCGATCGCCTGCGCGACGGCATCGGCGAAAGACTGGAAGCCGCCGTCGTAGCGGCCGGTTTCGGCAAGTTCGAACAACCGGCGCTCGGTATCCTCGATCTGTGTTTGTGGCGGCATGTCGAGCGGCGCGTCAAACGCGATATTGACCATGTCTTCGCCGATGGTAATCAGCGAGCGACGCAGCGCCAAATCGTAGATCGCCCTTCCATAATCCTCGGCATTGATGATCGAAACCGCATCGGTGGCGAGTCGCGCCAGGTACTGAGCGACCGTCATGTCTCCGACTTTCTCGTCGGAGGGGAGGAAGGTCTTGATCGTGACCGGATTGGCGGTCTTGCCCATGCGGATGATGTCGCCCGCAACCTCGAAGATGCGCCGATGCAGCCCTTCGTGGAAATGAATTGGCTTGAGGAAGTCCGACACTCGATAAAACGCGTCGTTGTTGACAAGCATTGCGCCAAGCAAGGCCTGTTCAGCTTCGATATTGTTGGGCGCTTCGCGATAGTGCGGTGTTGCGTCCGTATTGCTGATGGCGCTCAGTTTACGCGCTGCGTCCTTCATAGGTCCTGCCTGTCAACGGTCTGTATTGTGATGCCGATCCTATAGCGCGGCCACGGTCTTTGCGCAGACGATTGTTGCCAAGCCGTTAACTCTTACCGATGTCCACAGGATTGAACGGGGCGTGGATAACATTCAGCCACGTTCAGTGCGAAATGATTCGACTGAGGTAAAAATAGAACAAAACGGCCTGCGTCAAAAGAGCAGGCCATCTTTCGCTATCAATTGGGCACGCTATTCTGCCGCCGCGTGTGGAAACGATGTGGCGCCCGCGCCCTGCTTCTGCTCGATGTTCTTCAGGCAATTCTCGGCGGTCTGGATATAGTCTCGCGTCAGCGGGACAGCGTGCAGGTCATGAGCGAGCTGGAACTGGAAAATCACCAGGTTCTGCCAGCGGAAGGCGCTTTCCGATGAAGCCAGATAGAACTCCCAGATCCGGCAGAATTTTTCGTCGTAGAGCGCTTTTGCTTCCTCCCGGCGAGCCATGAAACGCGCGCGCCAGGCCTTTAATGTTTCCGCGTAGTGCAGCCGCAGGATCTCGATATCGGTGACCCTCAGTCCGGCGCGCTCGATGGCCGGCATCACTTCGGAAAGGGCAGGGATGTAGCCGCCGGGAAAAATATACTTCTCGATGAAGGGATTGGTCGCCGTAGGCGTGTCGGTACGGCCGATCGTGTGCATCAGCATCACGCCGTCCTTTTTCAGCAGCTTTGCCGACTGCTGGAAATACTGGTCGTAGAATGGCCGGCCGACATGCTCGAACATGCCGACGGAAACGATCCGGTCGAACTGCTCCTCGACATGCCGGTAATCCTGCAATTCGAATCGAATCTTGTCCTTGAAGCCACCGTCCTGCGCACGCTTCTGGGCAACGGCCAATTGCTCGTCGGAGAGCGTTACGCCCTTGACCTTGGCGCCGAGGAAGCGGGCAAGGTAGATGGCCATGCCGCCCCAGCCGCAACCGATATCGAGTACCGACAGTCCCGGGCGGCTCATCACCATCTTGGCGGCGATATGACGCTTCTTGGCAAGCTGGGCCTGTTCGAGATCGGCATCCGGCGTCTCGAAATAGGCGCAGGAATATTGTCGATCGCTGTCGAGGAAAAGGTCGTAGAGTGCACCGGTAAGGTCGTAGTGATGCTGCACGTTGGCGCGCGCCCGCGTGGTGACATTGTTTTCCCGGAAGTGGCGGAACCGGTAGCGGACGGCTGCTAGCGCCTTCATCCAAGGCTTGAATTCGAACTCACCATCCGGATTGCCGGTGTAAATGGCTTCGAGCAACCCGTACATATCCCCTTCGATGATATCGAGCGAGCCTTCGCCATAGCAATGGCCAAGGTAGTATTCCGGGTTGGTAAGGATCTGCCGCTGGGCCGTGTTGGTGTTGAAGCGAATGTGAATCGGGCTTCCGGTCGCGTCGCCGTATCGTTTGACCTTGCCGTTTGCAAAGGTCACGGCAAGATTGCCGCGGCGGATGATCGTGGAAATAAAGCGGTCCATTATCGCGTTCAACATGTCAGCACCACACGCACTTGGCTTGCTGGCTAAACGGCATCGCGACGCCGTCAGGCAGCACGTTACGAAATGTTAATGTTTGGTAAACTTAGCAAAAAGAAAGTGTTTTTCAACCAGATGAAAGAAGGTTTTATGTCAGTGAAATCACAATTGATAAAAAAACGGATTTTATGGTTAATGGCACAAAAAAACGCCCCCTGCGGTTGGCAGGAGGCGTCGGTCTGAAATGTGCGTCGGGAAACCCGACGAAAAATCAGATTTCGTCTTCGTCTTCGACCGAGTTCGGATCGAAGAAATCTTCCGGCTTCAGAGCGTCTTCGTCGACGCCGTAGATCGCGTCTGCCGACGTCAGGCTTTCGCCCTTTGCCTGGCGAGCGGCTTCGTCGGCCGAGCGGGCAACGTTGAACGCAACATTGACCACGACTTCCGCATGCAGGTGCAGTTCGACGGTGTGCAGGCCGATCGTCTTGATCGGGGTGTTCAGGTCGATCTGGTTGCGGCCGATCAGGAAGCCTTCGGCAGACAGCGAATCAACGATATCCCGAGCGGCGACCGAACCGTAGAGCTGGCCGGTTTCGCCAGCGGAACGGATGATGACGAAGGTCTTGCCGTCGAGCTTGTCGGCGATCTTCTGGGCTTCGCTCTTGCGCTCGAGGTTGCGGGCTTCAAGCGTCGCACGCTCGGATTCGAAACGGGCCTTGTTGGCGGCGTTGGCGCGCAGCGCCTTGCCCATCGGCAGAAGGAAGTTACGTGCGTAGCCGTCGCGAACCTTTACGGTTTCGCCCATCTGGCCAAGCTTGTTGACACGCTCAAGGAGAATGACTTGCATTGGAGTTGTCCTTTCAGGGGTGATTGGTTGGAGTTGGGGTTTGTTTGGTCGGCGTCAGGGCGATCGCCCGGCGCGGATTGGCGAGACCGCCTGCTATGACGAGCAGGACGGGGATAATCGGCAGCATGAGTGTCAGCAGGTAGAGCAGGATCAGCCCAGGCATCCGCCAGCCTTTGTCGCGCAATGCGTTGTGGATAATGGCGAAGCCCGACAGCAGGTAGCCGCCTGCGGCAGCACCGGCCAGGGCAGCGCCGATCACCTCGATCTTTGCGCCGCCGAACATCAGGAGGATACCGCCCATGAACACGCCGATCGACAGGCGGTTCATCCGCAAGCTGACGCGCACGTCTTCGCGGGGCCGAGCGCTGTGGCCGGCTGCGGTGAGAATGCGAACAGCGACATAGAACCCGGCAAACAGTGCGATCACCATTTGCAGGCTCTGCAGGAGCGGCAGTGCGATCTGGAAAACGCCGACAAGCTGTTCCTTGGTGACGCTGCCAGCGGGAAGCTCCGGATTGATTTCCTGCACCATGCCCAGAGCGGTGTCGGCCAGAATTCCGTAAATGGCGTCGATATCGGAGTTCAGCAGCAGGGTCACCGCAGTCGCGATCGCGGTCAATATGGCGGCGGCCAGCAGGATATCGGAGAGCGGATACCAGGCCATGGCTGTGTCGGGGCCGCCCAATTCTGTGGCGGGCCGCGCGAGATTGGCGAGATAGCTCATCACCACGGCTGGAAACAGCATCAGGCCCATCGACACGAAGCTCATCGGGTTCGAATAGACAATGGCCGTGGCAATAGCCGCAGCAGCAACGGCAGCCAGAGAAGAGGCAAGGCCGTAACCGAGGCCGGCAATGAAGACCGAAGCCAGGGCCGCGATGATCAGGATGACGCCGAAAAGCGACGCATAGCCCGCCGCCGCCAACAAAATGGCGGACGCCAATCCGGCAATGATGCCGATCAGGATCGGATTTTTCGGTGCGTTCATCGGTCTCGCTGTCCTGTCCATTCAATCGAATGAGGCAGTTAGGGGAGTTTCCTGAACTTACGTCTCAGGTCCCCAACATGGGATTTTGGGTTTCCGATCCGCGCCCATCGCGGAAGGGAGAAGGGAAGGCGCATACGCCTTCCCCAGAGTCAGCTTGCCGCAGAGTCAAGCTCCGCTGGCGTGCCTTACGCTACGACGTAAGGCAGCAGGCCGAGGAAGCGGGCGCGCTTGATGGCCTGAGCCAGTTCGCGCTGCTTCTTCTGCGAGACGGCAGTGATGCGGGACGGAACGATCTTGCCACGCTCGGAAATGTAGCGCGACAGGAGCTTGACGTCCTTGTAATCGATGCGCGGCGCGTTCTGGCCCGAGAACGGGCAGGTCTTGCGACGGCGATGGAACGGGCGACGTGCCGGAGCGGAAGAGGTGTCAGCCATTTTGGTTCTCCTTAAGCTTCACGCGGGCGGAACGGGCGGTCGCCGTCACGACGCGGCGGACGGTCACCGTCTTCGCGGCGCGGACGGAACGGACGGTCGCCATCTTCGCGGCGCGGACGGTCGTCGCGGTCGCGCTTCTGCATCATGGCGGACGGGCCTTCTTCGTGTGCTTCGACCTTGACGGTCATGAAGCGCAGGATGTCTTCGTTGTAGCGCTGCTGGCGCTCGACTTCCTGGATGGCGGCAGCCGGGGCATCGACGTCCATGAGGACGTAGAAGGCCTTGCGGTTCTTGTTGATGCGGTAGGTGAGGGACTTGAGGCCCCAGTTCTCGATACGACCAACCTTACCACCGGCTGCTTCGATCACGCCCTTGTAGGTTTCGACGAGTGCGTCGACCTGCGTAGCTGCGATGTCCTGCCGGGCAAGGAAAATGTGTTCATAGAGAGCCATGAAACTTTGCCTTTCTTGCGTTTTCATCAATCCCATCCGGTTTGGCGCCAAGCCTCAACGACTGTTCTTTGTTTGCGGCAATGCCGCGGGGCAAGAAAAGCGTTTGTTCGGTACGGTCGAGAGCGGAGACACGGGAAGCCGGAACCCTCTGGTTCCCTGGCGGTTTCTATCCGAAACCGGCCTTCCGTACAGCCACCAGCCAATTGACCGGATGTTTGATGAGCGGCCTTATACAGGCAAACGCGGCAAATGCAAGGGGTGGCCGCACTATTGGAAAAGCCGCATGTTGATAATGCCTGCACCATAGGCGCCCTTGAACGCCTTCTCTTTCGCGATTTCAGCCTGGACCAAGCCGTCAGGGTCGAAAAGGACGCTGTTACGCTCTATCAGCCACACGCGTCTGTGATTTTTCAACGCCCGCCGGAGGCGCTCCGACGAGGATCTCCACCTGGGACCAGCCAATGCAACCGTCGTTCTTGCTCCGGCCCGCCTACTTCGACTTATAGAGGGCGAGCAGTTCCGAACGTCTTTGCATGCACCATTCATAGACTTCGAAATCTTTTCGATAGTGATGGCGGATGTTTGCTTCGCCCTTTGCCGACAAGGTACGTTCGACAGTGTCGGGCGCGCGATGCGCCACCTGCGGATCGGTCGGAAGGGCGATCGCTTCGTCGATGCCGAGAATCTTCCGCAGAACCTCGAAATCATCGTTGAGATGGGTCTGCGATGCGATGAAGAAAATTCGATGCTTCTCCCGTTCGAGCAGCGGGATCGGTCCGACATAGTCAGTGAGGTGCTTTTTAAGGTGTGGAATTCCCTTCATCGCTTCCTTGGCCATCATCCGGCGCCATGGGTTCCATGAACTCAGGGCCTCTGCCAGCTGGTTAGGTGTGGAAAAATGGGAAAAGGCGCGTTCTTCACGCATCCGCCAGGACTTGTCGCCGCGCTTGCCCTTTCTGAGGCGACTATTGAAGCCGGAGACGAATCGACTCACGGGATCGCGCACGATGAAGATTAGGTTGGCCGTGGTGTCGGCCTCTGCAATCTTCTGAAGGGTTTGGGCGTGGCTGAGATATCGGATGCGGTTTTCTGACGATAGACGATTATGTTGTTGCAGCACCTCGCGAAATGCACTGCCTGCCGTTTTTCTGATATGCAAGAATGCATATTTCGCTGTCATCGGCTGCGTTCCCCTTCATCGCTCGTGGCGCAAATCTAGCGTGAATCGCACGTCCCGACGGTGCGTCGAGACGTTGCTGATCATGCCATGATGCTTGCCACTGTCGGTTGGGTCAATGCCCCGAGCAAGAGGAGAGCCGGATCTGTCGCGTATCGTCAGCGGGCGCGGGACGTCGCCGGTCAGATGGGCATAGGATATTGCCGTATGACCTTTCGGATGTCGCGGATCACCTCATCGGAAAGCGCCAGATCCTTGGAGGAAATGTTGGTCTTCAATTGTTGCATGCTGGTTGCACCGATGATCACGGAGGTCATGAACGGACGCGTCAGGCACCAGGCGAGGGACATTGCCGCGAGATCGATGTCGTGCCGCCGGGCGATCTCGGCGTAGGCTGCAACAGCCGGTTCCTGGTGCGGATTGAGCCGGCCAGCCAGATCGGGATTGATGGTGGCGCGCGAACCCGCCGGCCGAGCTCCGCCGAGATACTTGCCACTCAAAATGCCGGCAGCAAGCGGGGAATAGGACAATAGGCCTATATCCTCGTGATGCGAAAGCTCGGCGAAGTCGAGGTCGTGCGGATGGTAGAGCAGGTTGTACTCGTTCTGCACCGACGCCATACGCGGCAGGCCGTGTTTCTCGGCCAGGTTCAGGAACTGCATTGCGCCCCACGCGGTTTCGTTTGACAATCCAACTGCGCGAACCTTGCCAGACTTGACGGCGTCGCCCAGGGCGCTGAGAATGTCGTGCAGATTGTCGATGACTTCGGTGCGGGCGGGCTGCTTTTCCGGATGATAGGTCCAGTTCTGCCGGAAATGGTAGTGGCCGCGGTTCGGCCAGTGCAACTGGTAGAGGTCGATGTAATCGGTCTTCAGGCGGCTGAGGCTGAGGTCGAGCGCCTTGCGCACTTCCGCGCCGTCCATCCGGACGCCGCCCCTGATGTAGTCGCGGCCCGGGCCGGAGATCTTGGTTGCGAGGATAACCCGGTCGCGATTGGCGCGCGCCTTCATCCAGTTGCCGATATAGACTTCGGTCAGGCCCTGGCTTTCGGCTGAAACTGGGGTGGTCGGATAGAGTTCGGCCGTATCAAGGAAGTTGACGCCGTTTTGCGTTGCGTAGTCCATCTGCTCGAACGCTTCGGCCTCGCTGTTCTGACTGCCCCAGGTCATGGTGCCAAGGCAGATTTCGGAAACGGAGATGCCGGTGCGGCCGAGTGGCTTGAACTTCATGGGAAATACCTTGTTTGGGAAAAGTGGGCCGCAATGTAGGCCGATTTTGTTGCGGTGCAAGAGAGAATGGTCAGACTTTTGCCGCAAAAACCGGTTGGTAGCGAGGCCACGAAGCTTGACTCATTGCAAGATTGTGTGAATGGGGAAAGAAAAAGTCACGAAGGGAGACCCCAATGGCGGTCGCATTCACGTTTCCCGGCCAGGGCAGTCAGTCCGTTGGCATGGGCAAGGAACTGGCGGACAGCTTCCCGGAGGCTCGCGCAGTCTTTGAAGAAGTCGACGAAGCGCTCGGCGAAAAGCTGACATCCGTCATGTGGAACGGGCCCGAAGAGTCCTTGACCCTGACCGCAAACGCCCAGCCGGCGCTGATGGCAGTGTCGATAGCGGCGATCCGCGTGCTGGAAGCCCGTGGCTTCGACCTCAAGGCCAAGGTTGCCTATGTCGCCGGCCATTCGCTTGGCGAATATTCGGCGCTTTGCGCGGCCGGTACATTCACACTGGCCGATACCGCGCGACTGTTGCGTATCCGAGGCAATGCAATGCAGGCAGCGGTGCCTGCCGGCAAGGGCGCGATGGCCGCGATCATCGGTCTTGAGCATTCCGCGGTCGAGGCGATCTGTGCATCGGTGGCATCGCTTGGTTCCTGCCAGATCGCCAACGACAATGGCGGTGGCCAACTGGTCGTCTCCGGCGAAAAGGCGGCTGTCGAGCAGGCTGCGGCGCTCGCGAAGGAGCAGAAGGCGTTGCGCGCCATCCTGTTGCCGGTGTCTGCGCCGTTCCATTCTTCGCTGATGGCGCCCGCCGCCGAGGCGATGCGCGAAGCGCTTGCCAAGGTCGATGCCAGGGACCCGATTGTTCCTGTTGTTGCCAATGTGCGCGCCGCTCCGGTCACCAAGGCGTCTGAAATCGTATCGCTGCTGGTCGAGCAGGTGACGGGCCAGGTTCGCTGGCGCGAAACCGTTGAGTGGTTTGCGAAGAACGACGTTACGACGCTTTATGAGATCGGTTCCGGCAAGGTGCTGACGGGTCTGGTTCGCCGTATCGACAAGTCGGTCACCGGCATCGCAGTCAATTCGCCCGCCGATATCGAAACGGCCCTCTGCGCATTGCTCTAACCATTTTGATATAGGGATAACGAACATGTTCGATCTGACTGGCCGCAAGGCGCTGGTAACGGGCGCTTCGGGCGGCATCGGCGAGGAAATCGCCCGCCAATTACATGCGCAGGGCGCCATCGTCGGCCTTCACGGCACCCGCGAGGAAAAGCTGCAGGCCCTGGCCGCCGAACTCGGCGACCGGGTCAAGATCCTGCCGGCCAATCTCACGGACCGCGATGCCGTCAAGGCGCTTGCCGCCAAGGCTGAAGCCGAACTCGGGGGTGTCGATATCCTCGTCAACAATGCCGGCATCACCAATGACAAGTTGATGATCCGGATGAGCGATGCGGATTGGCAGACGGTTCTGGATATCAATCTGACGGCCGCTTTCGTGCTGACTCGTGAACTCACGCAGCCGATGATGAAGCGCCGCTACGGCCGCGTCATCAACATCACCTCGGTTGTGGGTGCGATCGGCAATCCGGGGCAGGCTAATTACTGCGCTTCGAAGGCTGGCATGGAAGGCTTCACCAAAGCGTTCGCAGCCGAAGTCGCGACGCGCAACATAACGGCCAATTGCGTCTCACCCGGTTTCATTGAATCGGCCATGACCGAAAAGCTCAACGACAAGCAGCGCGATGGCATGCTGTTCAAGATTCCGATGAATCGGATGGGCAAGGGTGCGGAAGTTGCCTCGGCCGTCTGCTTCCTCGCGTCATCGGAGGCATCCTACATTACCGGCCATACCATACACGTCAACGGTGGCATGGCCATGCTTTGAAGGTTGCGGAATTGCGGGTCAGCGCCTCCAGGTAGGGCTCACTGCAATCCGTGAAATACCCGGGCAAAACCCTTTCCAATAGGGTGTTGAACAGGCGGGAAAGGCTCATTTTCTGGCTTTGCGCGGGAATCAAACCGTGTTAAGCCGCAGAAGACTGAGTGCCGTCTCTTTCAGGCTCGGCCGCTATAAAATCGGTTTAGGCTGGATTTTGATAGTGAGAGCAGTTAAACGGGGCAGCCGAACGTTCCAGGACGGGTGGCGGTCTCAAACGTGGTTATTGACGCCGTCATGGCGCGAAGAAATGAACGAAGGTCGAGGAAAACGACATGAGCGACATCGCAGAACGCGTAAAGAAAATTGTGATTGACCATCTTGGCGTGGAAGCCGACAAGGTTACCGAAGCCGCCAGCTTTATCGACGATCTCGGTGCAGATTCGTTGGACACGGTCGAACTCGTCATGGCGTTCGAAGAAGAATTCGGTGTTGAAATCCCTGACGATGCTGCTGACTCGATCCTGACCGTCGGCGACGCAGTCAAGTTCATCACCAAGGCTCAGGCCTGATCATTCGAAAACGCGATCATCGTTGGCGCCTTTGGCGCGGGGATGGTCGCGTTCTCGCATTCGCATTTTGGATTTGAATAGCAGATTGCATAAGGGTGGAGGCAGGCCATGAGACGTGTCGTAATCACGGGAATTGGCATGGTGACCCCGCTTGGCTGTGGCGCGGAAGTTACCTGGGCAAATCTCATTGCTGGGCAGAATGGCGCCCGCAAGGTTACGGAATTCGAGGTGGATGATCTTCCTGCAAAGATCGCCTGCCGCTTGCCGTTCGGCGATGGCTCGAACGGAACTTACAATGCCGACGACTGGATGGAGCCGAAGGAGCAGCGCAAGGTTGATCCTTTCATCGTCTATGGCATGGCGGCCGCCGACATGGCGCTCAAGGATGCCGACTGGCATCCAAAGTCCGACGAGGACCAGATCGCGACCGGCGTGTTGATAGGTTCCGGAATCGGCGGCGTCGAGGGAATTGTCGAGGCAGGCTATACGCTGCGCGACAAGGGTGCCCGCCGCGTTTCCCCGTTCTTCATTCCCGGCCGGTTGATCAATCTCGTTTCCGGCCAGGTCTCGATCCGCCACAAGCTGCGCGGTCCGAACCATTCGGTCGTAACCGCATGTTCGACTGGGGCCCATGCGATCGGCGACGCAAGCCGACTTATCGCACTCGGTGATGCCGATGTGATGGTCGCTGGTGGTTCTGAATCGCCTGTCAGCCGTATCTCACTGGCCGGTTTCGCGGCCTGCAAGGCGCTTTCCACCCAGTATAACGACGAGCCGCAGAAGGCATCGCGACCTTACGACAAGGACCGTGACGGTTTCGTCATGGGCGAGGGTGCAGGCATTGTCGTTCTTGAAGAGCTGGAGCACGCTGTGGCGCGTGGTGCCAAGATCTATGCCGAAGTGGTCGGTTATGGTCTTTCGGGCGACGCCTATCATATCACTGCGCCGTCCGAGAACGGCGAGGGTGCCGAGCGCTGCATGCGCATGGCACTGAAGCGGGCAGGGCTGCAGCCCTCCGATATCGATTACATCAACGCCCATGGCACGTCCACCATGGCCGATACGATCGAGCTCGGCGCGGCCGAGCGCTTGCTCGGCGAACATGCTTCGCAGGCATCGATGTCGTCGACGAAATCCGCTACCGGCCACTTGCTGGGTGCTGCCGGCGCCATCGAGGCGATCTTCTCGACGCTAGCGATTCGCGACAACATTGCGCCGCCGACGCTCAATCTCGACAATCCGGAAGTCGAGACCGCTGTTGATCTCGTGCCGAAGGTTGCCCGCAAGCGCAAGATCGATGTCGCCCTGTCGAACTCCTTCGGCTTCGGTGGAACCAACGCCTCGCTGGTTCTGAAGCGTTACTCGAATTGACAGCACTCGCGGTCCATTCATGGACTGGACCGCGAATGAAATTCCAGCTTTTGCCGTAATGCCGTACTAGTGAGTGCCGGTTACACTTTGTGATTCAGTCTTGATTTGAGGAATATGAGTGACCGATCCTAGCCAGACAAACGAAGGCCAATTCGGCCGCCAGGAAAACGGGGCGGCACAGGGACGGATCATTCCGAAATCCCCGAAAGAGGCTTTGCGTCCAGAGAAGGTCCCGTCGCCGCCGCGTCGCTCCCGCGAGGCACGGAGCCAGCTGGTCATTTTCCTGAATTTCGTCATGAGCATGATAACGTTGCTGACGGTCGCCTCGGTTGCGCTGGTCTACTACGCGTTTCATGAATATCGAGCTCCGGGTCCGCTTGAGACCGATACGACTTTCCTGGTCCGCAGCGGTGCTGGCATCAACGAGGTCGGCATCAGCCTCGAGCGCAAGGACATCGTCAGCCAGGCGCGCGTCTTCAATGCTGTCAGCCTGTTCCTGTTCGGCGACAAGGGTCTTCGCCAGGGCGAATACGAGATCAAGGCGCATTCCTCGATGCTCGATGTCATGGAGTTGCTGCGGTCGGGCAAATCGATCCAGTACGCGGTCACCCTCCCGGAAGGCCTGACCGTCAAGCAAATCTTCCGCAAGCTTTCGACCGACCCGGTGCTCGAGGGCGATCTGCCCGTCGAGCTGCCGCCGGAAGGATCGCTCCGTCCGGAAACCTACAAGTTCACCCGTGGCTACAAGCGCGCAGACGTTGTGGAGCAGATGAAGATCGCCCAGGCGAAGCTGGTCGATGAAGTCTGGGACAAGCGCGACACCGATCTGCCGATCGCCACGAAAGAGGAGATGCTGATTCTCGCATCCATCGTCGAGAAGGAAACCGGCAAATCCGATGAACGTCCGCAGGTCGCATCGGTTTTCCTCAACCGATTGAAGAAGGGGATGCGGCTGCAGTCCGATCCAACCATTCTCTACGGTCTCTACGGTGGCGACGGCCGGCCAGCCGACAGTGCGATTCTCAAGTCCGATATTGATAAGGAAACGCCCTACAACACCTATGTGATCAAGGGCCTGCCGCCGACACCGATTGCCAATCCGGGCAGGGCTGCGCTCGAAGCCGTCGCCAACCCGTCCCGCACCAACTATCTCTATTTCGTGGCGGACGGCACGGGCGGCCATGCTTTTGCGACGACGCTCGAAGAGCATAATGCCAATGTGAAGCGCTGGCGGAAGATTCAGGCGGACAACAAGGCTGCCACCGAAAGCGCAACGCCGGAAAACTGATATCCTGACGCGATGCCGGGCTTGCGTCCGGTGTCTTGGTTGGATTTCTGCGGAGTGGGGACAAATATGGCATTGCAGTCCATGACGGGATTTGCTCGGTTGGACGGCCAGAGTGGCCGTTACCAGTGGGCGTGGGAACTACGTTCGGTCAATGGCAAGGGGCTGGACATTCGCCTTCGATTTCCGAATGGCTTCGAACGCCTTGAAGTCGAGTGCCGGAAAATCATGTCGTCACACTTTGCGCGCGGCAATGTTCAGGCATCGCTGACGGTCAGTTCTGTGGAAAGCAGGGTTCAGGCAGAGATCAACCAGCCAGCGCTCGATGCCGTGCTGGCGCTTCGGGATCAACTGGCTGGCATCATCGATCCGTCGCCGATCCGTCTTGATACTTTGCTTTCCATTCGTGGCATCGTCGATTTCAAAGATATCGCAGATGACCCGGCAATGATTGCCGCCCTCGATCGCGATGTCTGTTCCGGGCTTGAGAAAGCGGCAGATGCGATGCGAGGCATGCGTGAAACGGAAGGCGCAGCCCTCGATATCGTCTTGCGCTCGCAGGTCGATGCGATCGAGAAGCTGGTCGGTTTCGTGGAAGCCGATCCATCCAGGCAGCCCGAACAGATCCGGACGCGGCTCGAAGCCCAGATTGCTTCTCTGATCGACGCGCCGGGTGGACTGGACAGGGATCGGCTGCATGCGGAAGTGGCGCTGCTTGCCACCAAGGCGGACGTCCGCGAGGAGATCGACCGGCTCAAGGCGCATCTGGCTGCGGCACGCGAGTTGCTTGCCATCGGTGGACCTGTGGGCCGCAAGCTTGATTTTCTGGCGCAAGAATTCAATCGCGAATCGAACACGATCTGTTCTAAATCCAACAGTGCGGCGGTCACTGCAGCAGGCATCGAGCTCAAGGTGGTGATCGACCAGTTCCGGGAACAGGTCCAGAATTTGGAGTAGGATATGGCGAAGCCAGGTGCAAATGCCGTGACGATTGCGCGGCGCGGTTTGATGCTGGTTATCTCCTCGCCATCCGGCGCGGGCAAATCGACGATCGCCCGCAACATTCTCGAAGCCCAGATCGGCATGAAGCTGTCGGTCAGTGTGACGACGCGCCAGCGGCGCGCCAGCGAGATCGAGGGCGTGCACTATCACTTCGTGTCGCACAAGGAATTCGAGCGGCTGAAGTCGAGTGATGCCCTGCTCGAATGGGCCGAAGTGCATGGCAATTTCTATGGCACGCCGCGCGAGGCCGCCGAGGTCGCAATGGCCCAAGGCCAGGACATGTTGTTCGACATCGACTGGCAGGGCGCCCAGCAGCTTCAGGACAAGATGCCGGCTGACGTCGTCTCGATCTTCATTCTGCCGCCGACGATGGAAGAACTTCAGTCGCGGCTGAACCGCAGGGCCGAGGATTCGGCCGAAGTGATTGCCACGAGGCTAGCCAATGCGCGCGCCGAGATCGAGCACTGGCGCGAATACGACTACGTCGTGGTCAACGATGATCTCGATCGCGCCTACAGCTCTGTGCGCGCCATCGTCGAAGCCGAACGGCTCCGCCGCGATCGCCGGCACGGTTTGTTTGATTTCGTCAACACGCTGGTAAGCTGAGCGACACGCAGAGCTGAACGATGAATACCCGGCCAAGGTACGCTCGAAGCGCAGGGGCACTTCACCGTAGTGCACCTTGCTGCGATGTCATTGCGGCATGCGAGCATCGTGCCCTTCAGCGCTAGAGAATGAAATCGTGCGCGTCAAGTTTCTCAAGTCCCGTGAGCTTGATCAGGAACTCACTTGCCTTGTCTTTGTCGGTATCGAAATAGATCATCGTGTAGTCATTAGACGATCCGGCGTTGTTAAATTTCTGAAATCTGATTTCGCCGTGAGTCGATGTGGAAATCGCGCCGGTCCCGCGCCAAATAAATGCGTTCTCGCCCCCGCGGATGACGCTGGCATCAATTTCATGTACGTCGATTTCATCGAAACGGTGCTTGAAGTCGGTGATTATGTCCGCTGTTGATGCCTTGTTGCCGGAATCAAGCTGCGACGTGAAGCGGAACTCATCATTGTCTTCGCCACCTGACATCGTGTCCTTTCCGGAACCTCCAAGCATGATGTCTTGACCCGAGTCACCGTACAAACTGTCGAGCCCGACGTCCCCCGAGACGAAATCATTTCCGGAACCTCCATCGATGAATTCATTTCCCGAACCTCCATTGATGGTATCGTCACCATCGTCTCCATTCAGTTGATCGTCGCCGCCCCCGCCGTTAATCAGATCGTCGCCGCCCATGCCGTCAAAAATGTCCATATAATCGGAGAGATTTACGTCGTCATCACCGGCCAACGCAGCACGTATCAAGTCATGCTCGTCGAAAGTGTTTGGGGTTAGAAGCGCAGCCTCGAGGTCGATCGCCGATATCTCAACGTTGCCCATCGACCACACGATCTCATCAAAACTCAACGTACTATCCGTTGCAACTGATACGATAAGTGAAACGGTGCCGCCAGTTTCCCACAGACCAGTGCCGAAAGTCATGTTTCCATAATATCGCAAGCCAAGATAGGAAGATCCATCATTAGCAAATATGTCTGCTTTGTCTTCGTAGGTTATGCCGTCAATTATGTCGTTGCTGCTTTCTTTTACTGATCTGCTATAGAAATTATCAACAAGCCAACTCATATCAATACTTTGCAAGTCGAAAGATTTGTACGCGTTGAATGTCGCCATATTCACGTCTCCCATGAAAATGCGTCGCGTATTCACAATAAAGCTTAAAATTTTATTGAGTCAACTAGAGATTGATTCGGCTGAGGTTGCCGACGGAACGTTTTAAGGTGCCGCATAAGCCATCCAAGTCATGATGGGAAAAATCCGGTTCGGTATTGCCGTAGCGACGGCAACGATTTTGATGGTGGGCTCTCTGCTGCGCGCCGGCTGCTTTGCAGCGACTGGCGCCCGGCTGTCGACCTTTAGCGCAACTTCTTCATGCTGGCTCTTCCAATCCCGGAGACCATCCAGCTACCCAGTTCCAGTTCGCTGGGTCTTGTCGCACGTCATATTAGCGCAGCGCGATGCTTGACAGAAAAAGGACCGGGCATGTAGCGTGATGGGGTCACGCGGTACCTTACGCAAGGTTGCAGGACAAAACGCCTAAGGAAACGACTGTTGAATTAGGGAGTGAACGGCAATGAGCGATCTTGTTTTCATCGCATTTCCCAGTGAACAGAAGGCCGAAGAAGTTCGTCAAAAGGTCCTCGGTCTCCAACGAGAGTACCTGATTGAACTCGAGGACGCGGTGGTCGTCGTCAAGGACGAAAACGGCCGCGTCAAACTCAACCAACTTCTCAATCCAACCGCGACGGGCGCTGTTTCCGGTGCCCTGTGGGGAACTCTCATCGGGTTCATCTTCCTGATGCCACTTGTCGGTACCGCCCTTGGCGCCGCATCGGGCGCACTCGGCGGCAAGCTTACGGACTACGGCATCAACGACGCGTTCATGAAGGATGCCGCAAGCGCCCTGCAGCCGGGTATGGGCGGCCTCTTCCTGCTGATCCGCAAGATGACGGCTGACAAGGTTCTCGCCGACCTCGAAGGTATCGGAGGCACGGTCGTGCGCACATCGCTTGACGGCAAAGCCGAGGCTGCTCTTCGGGAGGCCATTGCGGGCCAGGTGGCAAGCGGCACGGATGATAAAGCTGCCACCCAACCGTGAATATCTGATCGGCAAGTTGCCGTGATCAAGCTGAACCCGATAGGCGCCCTGTCAACTTTCGGATTGAGCCCTATCCTGAACGATGAAATCGCCGAACGGCCACCGTCAAAGGCGGGCCGAACGTTTCCGAGACCGCTTTGGTCACCTACTGCATCGTGCACCGGGAGAGGATTGATGGCATTTGCGTCGAACAACCAAAACAATGAGCCCGCGACCCGAGCGGTCAGCAACATGGCGGAAGGTTTTGGGCGGAGTAGTAGCGGATATGCTGCCTTTGGGTGGCCAGTATTGCGAGGCTTGCTCGCCTTGGTGGCGGCGCTCATCTTCCTGCCGCTTGTGACCGCCTGCAGCGAAAAAGCCGAAGATAAACCCAAGGTTGAAATGCCGCCGTTATCTGTGGGCGTTGTGGAAGTTGCCGCTCGGCCAACCAATCCCGGCAAGACTTTCGTGGGACGCGTCGAAGCGATCGACAATGTAAACCTGATGGCACGTGTCGATGGTTTCCTCACCCGGCGCGAGTTTACCGAGGGCCAGATGGTCAAGGCGGGTGACCTGTTGTTCGTCATCCAGAAGGACGTCTACGAGGCATCCGTTGTTTCGGCTCAGGCGAACCTGGAAAAAGCACAGGCTGACGCCAACAATCAGACAATCCAGGCCAATCGTGCGCGACTGCTGATCAAGACGGACGCCGTTTCTCGCGAGCTGCTGGACGATCGCATTGCTGCCGAGAAACAGGGCATGGCAACCGTCGCTCAGGCAAAGGCTGCTCTCGATCAGGCAAAGATCAACCTGGGCTACACCGACATTCACGCGCCTTTCGACGGCCGTATCGGAATAACCAACTTCAGCATCGGGGCCCTCGTCGGCCCGAGCAGCGGATCCCTGGCGACGATCGTCAGCCAGGATCCGATTTATGTGACCTTTCCTGTGAGCGATAGAACAATACTGGAATTCACCCACGGCGATCGTGCCAGCGCGACCACCAAAAACATTGCCATCCACCTCAAGCTTGGCAACAACATGGCCTATCCCCAAACCGGCACGATCGAGTTCACAGGTATCAAAGTCGATCCCAACACCGACACGGTGACTATCCGGGCGAAGTTTCCCAATCCGAAGAATACGTTGCTTGACGGTCAGTTCGTCCAGGTGTTCGCTGAAAGCAAGGCGCCGGTCGAAGCCTTGGTGGTCCCGCAGAAGGCAGTCCTGACGGATCAGAGCGGCAACTATGTCATGGTGGTCGAGGCAGGCAACAAAGTTGCTCAGCGCCCGATCACACAAGGACAAACGGTCGGCAGCGACGTCGTCGTTCAATCCGGTCTCAAAAAGGGTGACGTCGTCATCAGTGACGGCCTCCAACGTATCCGCCCCGGCCAGGTGGTGGATCCGGAGCCTGTTGGCGTAAGCGTCCCCGCAGGTGGCGCAGTTTCACCTGTGGGGGATTAACGGATGCTGTCGTCCATCTTCGTCGATAGACCTCGCTTCGCTATCGTGATTGCGATCGTCATTACCCTTGCCGGTATGATCGCGCTTACGACCATACCCGTCGCACAATTCCCCGACATCGTGCCGCCGCAAGTGTCGGTGACGGCACGCTATCCGGGAGCCAACGCCGCAGTTGTCGAAGCCAGCCTCGCCCAGCCGATCGAGGCTCAGGTCAATGGCGTGGATGACATGCTCTATATGAGCTCAACCAGCGGCAACGACGGCTCCTACACGCTGACAGTCACTTTTGCTGTTGGCACAGACCCTAATCTGAACACCGTCAACGTGCAGAACCGGGTTAGTCTCGCAGAAGCGAGCCTGCCGGAGGAGGTGACGCGGCTTGGTGTTACCGTGCAGAAGCAATCGTCGGCCTTCCTCCAGATCGTCACGCTCTATTCCCCTGATGGCAGCTACGACGAGCTTTACCTCAACAATTATGGCATCATCAATGTCGTGGACAGGCTCGCTCGTGTCTCCGGCGTCGGCAAGGCTCAGACCTTCGGCACACTGAACTACAGCATGCGCATCTGGTACCAGACCGATGCCCTCAGCAGTTTCGGACTGACGCCCGATGATATCATCAGTGCTGTCAGCAGCCAGAATGTGCAGGCCGCCGTCGGTCGCCTCGGCGCGCCACCGATGACGGATCAACAGCAGATCCAGCTCAATCTGACGACCCAGGGACGTTTGACCGATATCAAGGAGTTCGAGCAGATCATCGTGCGCGCCAACCCCGATGGCTCGCTTGTACGGCTGGTCGATGTAGCGCGCGTCGAGCTTGCGGCGCAGTCTTACGACAGCATCGGGCGGCTGAACGGCAAGCCGGCTTCTGTCATCGCCGTTTACCAAGCACCCGGCTCCAACGCCGTGGCCGCTGCCGCCGGCGTTCGCGCCGCAATGGAAGCGCTGAAGCCGAATTTTCCCGCCGGCCTCGACTACAAGATTACCTATGACACCACTGTTTTCGTCTCCTCGACGATCCATGAAGTGATCAAGACGCTTTTCGAGGCCTTCATCCTGGTCGTGGTCGTGGTTTTTATCTTCCTCGGCAGCATCCGGGCCACGCTGATACCGACGATCGCCGTGCCGGTGTCGTTGATAGGGACCTTCGCAGTGCTGCTGGTGGCCGGTTTGTCAGCCAACACGATTTCGTTGTTTGCCATGATTCTGGCCATTGGCATCGTCGTCGACGATGCGATCGTCGTTGTCGAGAACGTCGAACGCGTTATGGCCGAGACAGGTCTGCCTCCCAAGGAGGCGACCAAGCAGGCGATGCGAGAAATCACTGCGCCCATCGTGGCCATCACATTGGTCCTGCTTTCGGTGTTTGTGCCGGTCGGGTTCATACCCGGTATTACCGGCGCGCTGTATGCCCAGTTTGCTGTAACCGTTTCGGTCGCCATGGTGATTTCGGCCATCAATGCACTGACATTGAGCCCGGCGCTCTGCGCCGTATTGCTCAAGCAGTCGCACGGCCCCAGTCCGGGTCTCTATGGCCGTGCGCTCAGCAAACTGTCGCATAGCATCGAAAAGGTCAGCGACGGTTATGCCTTCGTGGTACGCCGCCTGGTCCGTGTCGCCTTCCTGTCTATATTGCTGGTCGCGCTGTTCGGAGGCACGGCTTATTATCTGAACACAGTTACCCCGACGGGATTCCTGCCGGAAGAAGATCAGGGTCTGTTCTTTGCACAAGTGAACTTGCCCGCTGCGGCCTCGCAGAGCCGCACTTCGGCCGTCGTCTCCAAGATCGAGGACATTGCAAAAAGCATCCCCGGTGTCGCCGACGTTACCAGCGTGACTGGGTTCAGCTTCATCGATGGATTGGCCGAATCGAATGCCGGCCTGCTGATTATCGCGCTGAAGCCTTTCGACGAGCGGGTGAAGGAGAAGATCACGGCTTTCGATGTGATGGGTGAAATGAACCGGCGAACAGCCAGCATCCGCGATGGCGTGGTGATCACCTTGAATCTGCCGCCGATCATCGGCCTGGGATCCTCGGGCGGATTCCAATATCAGTTGGAGGATCAGCAAGGGCGTTCGCCCCAGGAACTGGCATCGGTCGCGCGCGCGATGGTCATTGCCGCCAATCAGCATCCGAAGCTGTCGCGCGTGTTCACAACCTTTGCGACCGACACGCCACAGCTTTTTCTGAAGCTCGATCGCAACAAGGCATTGAGCCTGGGCGTGTCTCCGATCACGGTATTCAATGCCTTGCAATCGACGCTAGGTGGGTATTTCGTGAACAATTTCAATTCGTTGGGAAGGACATGGCAGGTTATCGTTCAAGGTGAGCAACAAGACAGGAAGACCATCGAGGATATTTATCGCATCTTCGTGCGCTCAACACATGGGGATATGGTGCCGTTGAGATCGCTGATCGATGTCGAGCAGCAACTCGGACCGTTGTTCATTACCCGCTACAACAACTATCGAAGCGCCAGCATCAGTGGCAACGCGGCCCCCGGCATAAGCTCCGGTGAGGCGCTGGCTACAATGGCGGAATTGTCAAAAGCCACTTTGCCACGCGGATACGGATACGAGTGGACAGGGACGGCGCTGCAGGAACTGCAGGCTTCCGGGCAGACCGGGATCATTCTGGGGCTGGCGGTATTGTTCGCCTATCTGTTCTTGGTCGCCCTATATGAAAGCTGGACAATCCCGGTCGGGGTGCTGCTGGCAGTCACGGCTGGTATTGTCGGCGCCCTTGTGTGCCTGTGGTGGACGGGACTGGCAAACGACATCTACGCCCAGATCGGTATCGTGGTGCTGATTGCGCTCGCCAGCAAGAACGGCATCCTGATCGTTGAGTTCGCCAAAGAGCGGCGAGAGCAAGGCATGCCACTTACGGAGGCCGCCATCGTTGGCGCCCGCCAGCGGTTCCGTCCCGTGTTGATGACAAGCTTCGCCTTCATTCTCGGTCTGGTTCCGCTTGTCGTTGCTGTCGGTGCGGCAGCTGCGAGCCGGCGCGCGGTCGGAACCTCGGTGTTCGGCGGAATGATAGCCGCTTCCGCGATCGGCGTTTTCCTCATACCGATGCTCTATGTGGTCATGGAACGGCTACGTGAGTGGGCGCATGCCAGAATCCTCGGCCAGCCACTTTACACCGAAGACGACAAACCCGTGCCCGAACAGGATAGCGCAGACGCCACGACGCTGCTGCCCGAACCCGACAAGCTTTGATCCGGATTTGGCAAGCAAGGGAGCGAGCGCCTGTAAACGCCCATGCCGCCAAAACAGAAATACCGGGAAATCGTCCTCGATTCCGCTTGCCAGCAGTGAATTCACTTAATAGGCTGTTAAGTGAACGGGGATGACGCGTTTGAACAACGCCGGTATAGCCGATAGACGCGAAGACGAGGCGCATAAATCCTCGGAGATCGGACAGCGGATCAAGGCTTTCCGGACCACTCGACGTTTGACGCTCCGTCAGTTGGCGGACATGACCGGCACCACTGCCAGCTTCATTAGCCAGCTCGAGCGGGGCTTGAGCGGCGTCAACACGAACACGCTTATGCGTATCGCCAACGCACTGGCGATCGGTATCGCGGATCTTTTCGAAGACCGAAAGGTTTCTCTGCATCAGGTGATCAGGAGGGCGGACCGTCCGGCTCTGCCGCCGAGTGTGGGCTATCGCAAGACGATCCTGTCCAGCCGTCCGATCCGCGAGTTCGAGGTTTATGGCGGCGAGTTCGGCCCGGGCGAGTCGACCGGCAAGGATGCCTATGTTCACGGCGGCACCAACGAGATGTTTGTCGTGCTGCGCGGCGAAGTGGAACTGACGCTTGGATCTGAGCAGTTCGTCCTGCGCGAAGGCGATAGTATCGAATATTCGACAACCACCCCGCACAAGACCAGGAACGTCGGGCCAGAACGCGCCGAAGTGCTGTGGATCATCTCGCCGCCGACCAGCGGCGTTGTCGAACTCGACCAGTATATCCCCCGGAAACTGCTCGCGGCCGGGGAGGGAAAAGACAGCGAGTCTCATAATTAAATCAAATAACAAAGGGAACCAAATCATGATGGGAAATATCCGGTTCGGCGTTGCCGCGGCAGTGGCAACGATTTTGATGGCAAGCTCGGCACTGGCGCAGGACAAGCCTGTCGCCGGTGACGTTGCGGAAGGCTCGCTGAAGGGCAAGACGCTGACGTTCGTCTCCTACGGCGGCATCTATCAGGACGGCCAGGTGGCGGCGCTCAAGGAGTTCGTCGACAAATCCGGCGTGACGCTGCTCAACGACGGCCCAACGGAAATCGCCAAGCTGCAGGCACAGGTCGAATCCGGCAATGTGACCTGGGACGTGGTCGATACCGCCGACCTTCCGCCTTACGTGCATTGCGGCACGCTGTTCCAGAAACTCGATTTCAGCAAGCTCGACATCTCCAAGATTCCGCCCAACCAAGTGGGGGAATGCAGCGTGCCGGCCATGAATTACGGCGTCGTGCTGATGTACAAGAACGACACCTACAAGGACAACCCGCCGAAGAACTGGAAGGATTTCTTCGACACGGAGAAGTTTCCGGGCGTCCGCGCTATTGATGGCAGCGGCGATCCGATCGGCGGCCTGATCGAACAGGGAATTCTCGCCGACGGCGGCTCGGTCGAGAACATGAAACCCGAAGACATCGATCGTGGCATCGCCAAGATCAAGGCGCTGGGTCCCGATACGATCTACTGGAAGACCGGTGCAGAATCCCAGCAGCTGGCGGAGTCCGGCGAGGCCGACATGGTGATCATGTGGACTGGCCGCGCCATGACCGCTGTCAAGAATGGCGCTGCCTATACGCCGGTCTGGCAGGATTGGATGGTGGTGATGGACCAGATGACCATCCCGGTCGGTGTCAAGGATACGGATGCCGCTTACGCCCTGCTGAACGCTTATCTCGGGAAGAAATCGCAGGAAATTCTGGCGCAGAAGACGTCCTACACGCCGATCAATCTGGATTCAAAGCCCGAGGTTGACGAAGTGACGAAGGCCTTCCTCACTAACACACCGGAGCGGATCAAGCAGGGCTACCAGCAGAACATCAAGTTCTGGGTCGCCAACTTCCCCGCCGCCGCTGAGAAGTGGTCCGCCCTTATGGCCGGCAACTAAGCCCGGGACGGCGGCAGATGTCCGTGAACGGTCTCTCGGAGAACCAGCAAGACGGGGTCGGCGCCAAGCCGGCCCCGGCACCCGGCGCCAACGCAACAGCGGCGCTGTGGCGGTTGTTTATGCGGCAGTCCGTGTGGCTGGCCGTGCCAGCCCTGTTGCTGTTGTTTGCCGTCATGGGGTATCCGCTTCTGATCATCGTGCTGCGCAGTTTTGAAGATCCGCAATGGGGATTTCAGAACTACGTCTGGTTCTTCAGTACGCCGGTCAATCTGACGGTGCTGCAACGGACATTTACGATTTCCGCCTGGGTGACGGTCGTCTGTGTCATCTGCGCCTATCCCTACGCCTATGCGATGACCGCCGTCGGCCCGCGGCTTCGCCTCATTCTCATTTTGTGCGTGCTGGTGCCGTTCTGGGTCAGCGGTGTCGTGCGCACGCTCGCCTGGGTGGTCCTGCTGCAGGATTCGGGCGTCATCAACACGATACTGAAGGCGCTCGGCTTCTCTTCCGTGAAGCTCATCCGTACCCAGACAGGGGTCGTTATAGGCATGGCGCAGGTGCTGATGCCGTTCATGATCCTGCCGCTCTATTCCGTGATGAAGGGCATCGACCTGCGCCTGCTGCAGGCGGCCCGCAGCCTTGGAGCCCGGCCCGGCAAGGCGTTCTTCGATGTCTATTTGCCGCTGTCGCTGCCGGGCGTCTATGCCGGGGCCATCATCGTCTTCATCCTGTCGCTTGGCTTCTATATCACGCCTGCGCTTCTCGGCGGACCGCGCAGTACCATGCTTTCCACATTGGTACAGACCCAGGTGCTCAGTCTGCTCAATTGGGGCAGGGGCGGCGCCATGGGCGTCGTGCTGCTGGTGTCGACATTCATCTTGCTGGCGCTCGCCGCACCGCTGATGCGCCAGCGCTACAAGAAGGCTGCGAGATCCTGATGCCGATGGCGCTTCCCACCCGTATCCTGCTCGGTCTGATTTGCCTGCTGGTGGCCGTCTGGCTTCTTGCGCCGACTTTGGTAATCATCCCGATTTCCTTCAACGAAAAGAAGTCTCTGGCCTTTCCGCCGTCCGGCTTTTCCTGGCAATGGTACCAGAATTTCTTTTCCAACCCCGAATGGTCGACAAGCTTTTTCAACTCCCTCAGGGTCGCGGCCCTGGTGGCGGTGCTCGCCACCGTGCTCGGTACGCTGGCGGCCTTCGGTCTCGACCGGATGAAGAGTTCGGCAAGCGGGCTGTTGCGGGCCTTGCTGATCACGCCGATGGTCATTCCAGGTGTCGTGCTGGCAATCGGCATCTATGCCGTCTATCTCGACACGAAGCTTGTCGGCACGGTGACGGGCTTCGTTCTGGCACATACGATGCTTGCCATTCCCTTCGTGCTGATCGCCGTGTCGGCCAGTCTCGAAGTGTTCGACAAGCGGCTGGAGACGGCGGCCGCCAGCCTCGGCGCAAACCGGCTGACGACGTTTCGGACGATCACGTTGCCGCTCATCGCGCCGGGCCTGCTTTCGGGTCTGCTGTTCGCCTTCGTGACGTCTTTCGACGAGATCATCGTGGCGTTGTTCATCACCAGCCCCTATCTCAAGACGCTGCCCGTGCAGATCTTCACCAGCATCACCCGGGATGCTGATCCGACGGTCGCTGCCGTCGGCACCATCCTTTTTATTGCGACAACGCTTCTGATCACCGTCGGGCTCCTTATCGGTGCGCGGCAGAAGAGGACCTGACATGGCACCCACCAGCGGACGCGGCGCTGCAATCGATATCGACAGGGCGACCAAGCGCTACGGCAGCTTCGTCGCGCTCGATGGCGTCAACCTGCATATCGAGCCCGGCGAATTCATGACGTTGCTTGGCCCAAGCGGGTCCGGCAAGACGACGACCTTGAACATGATCGCAGGGTTTACCGAAATCTCCTCCGGCGAGTTGCGCATCGGGGGGCAAAGCGTCGTCGGCCTGCCGGCCCACAAGCGTAATATCGGTGTGGTTTTCCAGCATTATGCGCTGTTTCCACACATGACTGTCGGCAAGAACGTCGCCTATCCGCTGACGCTGCGTGGTTTGGAAAAGGCAGAGCGCGACAGCCGCGTTGCCCGCGCCCTCGATATGGTCAAGATGGCCGATTTCGCCCATCGTTACCCGAGCGAATTGTCGGGTGGCCAACAGCAGCGCGTGGCGCTTGCGCGTGCCATCGTGTTCGATCCGCCGTTGCTCTTGATGGACGAACCGCTCGGCGCGCTCGACAAGAAGCTGCGTGAATGGCTGCAACTGGAGATCAAACGCATCCATCGCGAACTCGGGACCACGTTCGTCTACGTTACCCACGACCAGGAGGAGGCGCTGGTTCTTTCCGACCGCATCGCCGTCTTCAACCAGGGGCGCATCGAACAGATTGGCACCGGTCGGCGTCTTTATGACGAACCAGAGACGCTGTTTGTCGGCCGGTTCATCGGCGACTCGACGATCCTGCGCGGCACCTCCGAGACTTCGGGACAAGAAACCGCCTTGAACATAGGCGGTGACACGATCGTTGCGCCCAAGCGCCTGGGCGGCGAGGGCAAGCCGGTGATGCTGTTGCGGCCGGAAAAGCTGCTGTTGCGCAAGCCCGGCACTGCGGTGCCATCTGGCAACAACCGGTTGCGCGGTCGCGTCAACGAGGCGATCTATCTCGGCTCCGGCTCGAAATACGAGGTGACCTTGAAGGACGGATCGGCAGCGATCATCCGGAGTTCTCTTGAAGAACCTGGATTTTCGATCGGCGAGGAGGTGGATGTCACCTTTTCAGCCCATGACATCAAGCTGTTGGCCGATGACGGTCGCGCCGACATCAATCTTACCTGAACTCATCTCAGCATATGGAATTCGACAATGAATGCGGCAACGAACGGAAACGTCTCCTTCTGGTATGCAGATATCGGAGGGACACCAGGCTATCGGCCGCCCTTGCCCGGCGACAGGGATGCCGACGTCTGCATCGTCGGTGCCGGCTATACCGGACTGTGGACCGCCTACTACCTGAAAAAGGCCGATCCATCGATCCGCATTGCCATGGTCGAGAAGGAATTCGCCGGGTTCGGCGCATCCGGCCGCAACGGCGGCTGGCTTTCGGGCGGCTTCAGCTGGTCGCGTGAAAAATATCTGAAGTCGTCGTCCCGCGGTGCGGTCATTGCGATGGAAAAAGCCATGGCCGGCACCGTCGACGAAGTAATCGCAGTGACTGAGGCCGAGGGGATCGATGCAGACATCGTTCGTGCCGGCAATCTGCAGGTGGCAACCAACAAGCCCCAGCTAGACCGCTTGCGGGAATACTACAAAGAGTTCAGCGCCTGGGACAATTCCGACCGTGTCGACTTTCTGAGCGCCGAGGAAGCAAGGCAGCGGATCGCCATCCACAATGTGCAGGGCGGCGTCGTCAAGCATGGAGCGGCCCGGGTGCAGCCGGCAAAGCTTGTGCGCGGCCTTGCGGCTACCGTGGAACGTCTTGGCGTTCCGATCTATGAACAGACAACCGTGCTCGGCATCGAGAAGGGCAGGGTGACGACCAATCGCGGCGTCATCCGGGCGCCGATCATCATCCGCGCCACCGAAGGGTTCACTGCCGGCATCCCCGGCCACAAGCGCCTCTGGCTGCCGTTGAACAGCGCTCTGATCGTCACGGAGCCGCTTTCGGATGCGCTCTGGAAGGATATCGGCTGGCAAGGGCGCGAGTTGCTGGGCGATATGGCACATGCCTATTGCTACGCACAGCGCACCCGCGAAGGCCGGATCGCCATGGGTGGCCGCGGCGTTCCCTACCGTTTCGGATCGCAGACGGATGTTCGTGGCCAGACCCAGGCGGCGACGATCGCGCAGTTGCAAGCGATCCTGACGCGCCTCTTGCCGCAGACCAAGGGCGTGCGGATCGACCATGCCTGGTGCGGCGTGCTTGGCGTGCCGCGCGACTGGTGCACCACGGCTGGCCTGGACAGGCAAACAGGCATCGGCTGGGCCGGCGGCTATGTCGGGCTCGGCGTTTCCAGTTCCAATCTGTCCGGCCGCACATTGCGCGATCTCGTCCTCGGAAATGAGACCGAACTGACGCGGCTGCCCTGGGTCAATCGATCGGTGCGCAAATGGGAACCGGAACCAATGCGCTGGCTGGGTGTCCATTCGATGTACCAGCTCTATCGCATTGCCGATGAACGCGAAGAAGCGGGTTTGCCACAAACTTCGAAACTGGCCGCCCTTGCCGACCGCCTGACCGGTCACTAATGTCGGCGTCCACATCTAGTATTTCCTTAAATAAATCAGAGATATGTCCATGATCAATTTCCAGACCTTCGCTCACCTCGCCACCATCGATCTCGGCGAAGCGCTCCCCAAGGCCACGTCTATCGAGGGCGACCAGAGGGAAGCCAGCCACACACTTTGGACGTCGGACGACGGCCTCGTCGAGGTCGGCGTGTGGGAATGCACGCCCGGCCGTTTCACCGCCGCGCGTGAAACGAATTCCGAAATTTGCCACATCGTTTCCGGCCGCGTTTCGCTGCACAACAGCGACGGCACCACGAAAGAAGTTGGCCCCGGAGAAGTTCTCGTCCTGCCCATCGGCTGGAAGGGCGAATGGACGATCCACGAGAAAACCCGGAAGCTGTATTTCATGCAGTTCAAGGGCTGAGCGCACAATCGGGCCTGTCGGGAGCTTCATCCCCGACAGGCTTTCCATGCTGATGGCAAGGCACCGCCAGCATCTGCTGTCGCTCACGATATTGGGTTATGATCAGGGTAACAGGTTGGCGAGCCGGACGAATTCCTCGACCGAAAGCGTTTCGGCACGGCGTTTCGGGTCGATGCCTGCTTTTTCCAGCAGGACCTCGCCGCCGACAGGCTTGAGGCTTTGCCGCAACATCTTCCGGCGTTGGCCGAATGCGGCAGCCGTGATCCGCTCCAGCTTGCCGAGGTCGCAGGGCAGGGGATTGGCACGGGGTTCCAGATGGACCACCGTCGATGTGACTTTGGGAGGCGGGGTGAAGGCTTGCGGCGGCAGGTCGAACATCATGTCGCAATGGGTCAGCCAGCCGCAAAGAACTCCCAGCCGTCCATAATGATCGTCATCGGCTTCGGCAACGATCCGTTCGCCGACCTCCTTCTGGAACATCAGCGTCAGCGATTGCCAGAACGGCGGCCATGGTATGGTCAGCCAGTTGACCAGCAATTGCGTCCCGATGTTGTAGGGCAGATTGGCGACGATCTTGACCGGTTCGCCCGCTGGCGCCAGCGTGGAGAAGTCAATCGCCAGCGCGTCACCCTCGATGACCATCAGGCGTCCCGGATAATGAGCCGAAATTTCCGCGAGCGCAGGCAGGCAGCGCGGATCGCGCTCGATGGCGATCACTTTTTTGGCGCCGAGGGCCAGCAATGCGCGCGTCAGCCCGCCGGGCCCGGGGCCAACCTCGATGACGGTCGCATCGTCCAGCTTGCCGGCATTGCGGGCAACCTTCTGGGTGATGTTGAGATCGAGCAGAAAATTCTGACCAAGCGATTTCTTCGCATCCAGGCCGTGACGCGCAATCACCTCGCGAAGCGGCGGCAGACCATCAAGCGCGGCCATTTTGATCTCCTGCGCGCGCCATGGCGTCGGCCATCTTCAGGGCGGCTATCAGACTGGTCGGCTTCGCCTTGCCCGTACCCGCCAGTGAAAAAGCCGTGCCGTGATCCGGCGAGGTGCGGATGAAGGGCAAACCGAGCGTGACATTGACACCGTCGTCGAAGCCGAGCGCCTTGGCCGGTATCAGTGCCTGGTCGTGGTACATGCAGACGGCGACATCGTAGGTCTGTCGCGCTGCTTCATGAAACATCGTGTCTGCGGGCAACGGGCCGAATGCATCGATGCCGTCGGCCCTCAATCGCGCTATTGCAGGTGCAATCATCGCGGAATCCTCGTGCCCGAGTGCGCCGTCTTCGCCCGCGTGCGGGTTGAGTCCGGAAACCGCTATTCTCGGGCTTGCGATGCCAAATCGCACCGAAAGATCATGCGCGGCGATCCTGCAAGTTTGATAGATAAGGTCTTCGCTCAATGCGCCTGGCACTTCGCTGAGCGGGATATGAATGGTGACCGGAATGGTGCGCAGCAACGGGCTCGCAATCATCATGACAGGCAGGATGGCGGGCGAGCCGAACGCTTTGGCAGCAAGGTCGGCGAGAAACTCGGTATGCCCGGGGAACTTGAAGCCGGCTTCGTAGAGAACGGATTTGGCGATCGGGTTGGTCACGACGGCAGACGTCTTGCCGGCGACGGTCAATTCGACTGCGTGCTCGATCGCGGCGATCGTGCCGATGGCCGAGCCGGCCCCCGGCTTTCCAACTTCGACTGGAGAACCGGCAGAAATCCGGGTGAACGGCAGGCTGTCGGCAAATGCTGCAGCACAGCGTTCGGCGTCGGATTCAGTGGTGGATACCTCGATCCCCAACATGCGCGCGCGCGCAGTGAGTACATCCGGATCGCCAATGTAGAGGAACGGCGGTATGAACTGCGTGGTTCTGGCAGCCCAAGCCATCAAGGCAATATCAGGGCCGATGCCGGCGGGGTCGCCCTGGGACAATGCAAGCGGTGGAAAGGCGTCTGCCACCATGATCAGCGGAGGTCGATCTGGGCACGCTTGCGCAGTATTTCCAGATACTTCTTGCTGTTGGGATCCTGTCCGTCCTTTTCGGCTTTCTGGAGATCCTCGGCCTGATAGACGATCTGGGCGGCAAAGTCGTCAGAGACTTCGCGCTTCTTGCAGACAGCGAGATATTCGACGCCTTTAGGGGTCACCTGGACTGCAGTGGTGCCGCCTTCGGGTGCGCTCTCGATATCCTTCTTCCAGGCATCGGGGAGCTGCGGCGCCAGCACGCGGCCAATGTTCAGGATCGACACATCATGCATTGTCGCGGCAAAAACCTTGGCCTGCTCGCAACCGGGATAGCGCTTGCGGGAGGCTTCGGCCTCGGACTTGCGCTTGCCGAGGATCTTGCCGCGCTTGGAATCCGGTACGACGAAAACCACCTGTTGCAGGAAGTATTCCGTGGTTGTCGGCTTCTTTCCGCCCTGATCCTTCAGCCGCGCGATGAAATCCGATGTGGAGAGGCCCGAACTGCCAAAGCGTGCCTGGACGGCGCGTGGCCAGCTCATCTGGACGCCGATGTAGCCCTTGAAGTGCTCGGCGCCGATGCCGGCCTGGCCGAGCAGCTTCGTCAACTGATCGGTGCTCATGTTGTTGTTCTTGGCGAAGCGCGCATATGCTCCATCGACATCATCGGTGCTGACGGAGTTGTTGGTGCGGATGATCTCCTCGCGCATCAGCACTTCGTTGACCAGTTCGTCACGTGCTAACTGTTGCAGGTTTCCCCGCGTCTGACGCAGCTTGAGAAAGTTGACGCGTTTGGCAACGTCGCCGCTCGTAAGCACGACGCCGTTGACAATCGCGCGGATCTGCGAGTTGCTGGCGGAGACGGCTGCCTGCGGCATCGCGACGGCAACCATCGCCAGCGATGCGACGGCGACGAACAGCGAACGCAAATTGGTCATCCCGGACATCATACGCGAACCTCTTAAAATCTATCCATGACGTAGCAAGTACCTAAGGCATGTGGAATTGCACATTCCTTGCGGCAAAACAATGTCAATTGAAGGTGGGAAGAGTGGTTTCGCCGACGTTGATGTCTCCAAGCGTCCTGAAACTCAGGCGCGCGCCGATCTGCCAGTCATTCGCCGAGGTATCATAAATGTCTCGCTCCTGGGTAAAGGCGATCGAGAAGACCGTACAGGTATCGTCATAGGCAAACCCGACGCCGCGTCGGCTGATGACATTGTCATCGATATCCCAGGTCATGGAGCCATAGAGCGCAAAGTTCTGCTTGAGCTTGACAGCGCCTGTCGTCTGGATTTCGTTGCTGGTGGTCGGAAATCCATAGTCCGGCTGCGCGGCGATCTGCGAGTAAGTCACTTCCGACTGCAGCCAACTGCTGTTGTAGCCGACAGTCGAATCAGCCCGCTGTACCTTCATGCTCTTCTGGTCGACCCGGCCGCCGAGCGACAGGGACAAGCCATTGGGTATTTCAACTCCAGCCGCACCGACATAGTCGGAGCGAGTCGTTTCCAGGCCGGAATTGATGCCGACATTGACAAGGTCTGGGCTGGCGAAGGAGTTCTCGCCGGCAAGCTGGTAGGATTGCCCGAACACCCCGCGCACGGTGTAGCCATTATCGAAAGTGCCGGTATATCGGACACCCAGATTGGCGCGTGTGCCGCCTTCTACCCGGTCGAAACCGGAGAACTTGTCGCGATCAAAAAGCGTCGATGCATCGAAGACCAGGCTCTGGGCATCCTCGTTCGGAAGGCCGCCGGCCAGTTGCTCGTCGGGTCGCGCATAGACCTGTAGGACTGGTTCGAAGATATGGCTGGAATTGGCCGACGTCATCAGGATGGGGTAACGCGCCTCGATGCCGGCAGTCATCATGTAGCGGGTCGTGTCCGTACCCGTATAGTAATCGCCGGTATAGACCGAAGACGGCGAGTTGGTATCCAGATGGAACCCGTCTCCACGCGCGGCAAGCAATGGTGTCAGCACCAGTCCACCCGGCACGATGAAGGTCCGCTTCCACTCCATTTCCGTGGTGAAACGGTTGGATGAGCCGGCGAGGCCGCGGAAACGCTCAGTCACGTGCCTGTTGTTGACCACGTCGTACGCATCCGTCGTCGTGCGCGTCAGACTGGTAAAGTTCATCGTCGCGCTCAGCTGGCCGCCGAGCACCGATTGAGGATGAATGTAGTTGTAATCCGTGACCGGATGGACGATCGCCTGCTTGTGTTCATCCGCGCTGCTCAGGGTCGCATCCTGGACGTCGAAGTAGAACGAGCGCATGTCGAAGGAGTTCCTGCGTCCAAGGCCAGACAGGTAAATCTGGTTGGTATGGATCGGGTCATCCGAATTGAACAACGAATAGGTGCGGGCGAAATTGTTGTCCGACTGCAGGAGCGCATCCCAGCCAAAAGTCCAGCGCGGATTGATCTTGAACTCCGCCTTGGACGAAACGCCGTAACGCTGTGTGTTGTCGGCGTCCGACGTATTGGAGGTGAACTTGTTCGGGTTCATCTGGTCGATGCCGGCGATCTGCAACGTATGCAGGCCCTGCTTGAACTGTTGGCGGAACTCCGCGTTGATCAGCGCGCCCTGCGACGTGTAGCCAGTGATTGCCAGCGTCGCGTCCATATGCGGCGTGATCGTCTGGTAATAGGGAATGGTAAGCCCGAAGCCCAGGTTCTGGGACGAACTCATCTTCGGAAAGAGGAAGCCGGACTTCCGCTTCACGGTGGGATCGGGAACTTCGAGCACCGGAATATAGGCAATCGGCTTGCCGAACAGTTCGAAGCGCGCTTTTTCGAGGCGGACCGTATGCGTCGTGCCATTCTGAATGACGCGCTCTGCCTTCACTTGCCAAAGCGGCGGCTTTTCAGGATGCTGTTTGCAAGGTTCGCAGGCGGTATAGACGCCTTTCTCGAGAATCATCTCGTCGGCGTTGACCCGCCGTCCCTTGAGCGCGACCAGGCGCGTATTGTCGGTTGTTTCGATCCTGAGCGAGTTGATGAAACCGTTGGCGAAGTCGTCGGTTACATCCATCTTGTCTGCGTACAGACGATTGCCGCTGGGTTCGATCAGTTCGATCTCGCCAAGCGCCATCATGCGGCCCGTCTTCTGGTCGTACTCGACGCGCTTGGCGACCAGCTTGTAGCCGCCATAGTTGATCTGTACGCCGCCGACGGCAACGATCTTCTCGTTGTCACGGTCGTATATAAGTTCCTTGGACGTTAGCAAAAGCTTGGCGTCTTCGGGAATATTCGCTTCGGGTGCATAATCCGCTGTCTGTGCATGCGCAAGTTGGTATGCAGACGCAATTATCCCAAGCGACGCCACCCCCGTAAGAAGGGTCGCCCTCAGATTGCTTGCGAATTTGCGGTTGCTTACCGCCACTAACCGTCCTCCTGATGCAGCAACAACGTCGTCCCAAGAAACATTGCGACCACGACTGGAATCCAGGCTGCAACGAACGGAGGAACAACACCGCTGCTCCCGAATGCTTTAATAAGCACGGTAGCCACATAAAGCACGAAGCCTGCGAAGACGCCACCGAAAATCATGGACTGGGATTGGTTGAAGCGACTGAATTTTAACGACACTGTTGCCGAAATGAGAGTCATGGCGACCAGCAGGAACGGCATCGATATCAGCGAATGAAACTGTGTTTCGAGTGCGAATGTCGAGACGCCAAATGACCTGGCAGCTTCGATCTTCTGCGGAAGCCCGAGGAAACTAACGGTTTCAGGACGGGAGAGACGCTCCTGTACGAACTCTCGTTTCAGATTGGTACGGACTTGTACCGTATCAAGCGCTTCCGGAATCTCGCCTGGGCGCGTCACCTTGACCTCGTTAAGGAGCCAGTAACCATCTTTCAAACTTGCTGTGGCTGCGTCCTGTCGCAGGATGATTCGGCCCTCGGGCCCGAAGTGGATAAAGACGGCATCGCGAAGCAGGGTGCCGCCTTCATCCACGTTCATCGCACCGATGACGACGTCGTCGTCGGAGGTGATCTGGCGGAGCCACGGGATTGTCTGGTTTCGCCGGCCGAGTTGTTTGGCAGCCTTTGCGCTGGATTCGACCTGCTGGGCGACACGCATCCCTGCGGCGGCGATAGGGTTGAGCACGAACAGCGCGAGCAGGCCCGTTATCATGGCGCCCGTCACAAACGGCATCATGAACTGCCACACGGAAATCCCCGCCGCACGGGTGACCACCATTTCCTGGCGCCGATTGAGCGTTACCAGCGTGGTTATCCCGGCGAGAAGCATGATGAACGGCACGGTCTGCTGCAGAATCAGCGGCATCCGCACGAGTGTCAGGTACAGGCTGTCGAGCAGCGTGAAGCCTGGTACCGAGCCCCGCAGCGACGAGTTCTCGATGAAGTCGATCAGGAACACCAGACTGGCCACGCCGAGAAAGAACCAGAAGATGGTGGAGAGGTGCCGCTTGAGGAAATAGCGAAAGAGGGTACCCGTCATCATTGTTGCAGGTCCTCCTTGCGGGGGGCGAGTTGGCGGATGCGGCCAACCAACCACTCGGAGAAATCGGCGATCAGGCTGCGTTTTCCGAGGTGCCTGGAATTGCGGACGATGCCGGCAATCAGCAGCAGGTTCAGCCCTATCACGAACACGTAGAGCCACACGATCGCCGACGCCGACGCTTCAATCCTGTTGGCCAGGAAAAACGCTCCCCAGCGTACGGCAAAGGCCACGCCCAGCGCGGGAATGAGAGGATGGATTGTGCGCTCGCGGTGGGAGTGTGCGCTTCCTGCGATCGCCAGCGAGATCAGTGCGAACGTCACCGGGAAAAACCAGTCGGTAAGGCGCCGATGCAGTTCGGCCCGATATTCCTGCGGCTTCTCCATATAGTCCGGGTCTTTCGGATTGGGATTGAAGAGGAAGGCGAGATCGCGATCGGTGGCGCGCAACTTTGCCTGGCCGCGGGTTTCTGAAAGCTCCGAGAGGTCAAAGGAATAGGAATCGAAATGGATGATGGATACCGAGCTGTCCAAAGCCTTGCGATGGATCTCGCCGTCCTTCATGATCAGCGTGCCGCCGCCCTCGTCGACAGCGCCTTCGCGCGCATAATAGAGCATCTCGAACCGGGGATCTCGCGAGTCCGCCACGAACAGGCCGCGCATGACTCGTCCCTTGAGGCGCTCGGATATCTGCACGTAAAGTCCGTCGTCGATTTTCCGGAACGCCTTCTCCTCGATCACGGACGACAGAAGGTCGGCATAGGTTGCCGCAATCGTCTTGCGCATGCCGAGGCGGGATACGGGTTCGACGAAATTGTCGATTGTGAAGGACGCGACGCAAAGCAGGCTCGCAACGAGCAGCACCGGCTTGTAAATCGTCTTGCGCGCTGCTCCCGCCCCGTCGATGACCGCAAATTCCGAGTCATTGTTCATTGTCTGGAGCGTCTGGGTCGCGCCGATGATCAATGCGAAGGGCAGCACGACAGGAATGATTGTCGGCAGAATAAAGGTGGCAAGCATCGCGAACGAGCCGATCGACTGGCCGCTGTCCGTCACCAGGTTGATGCGCGACAGAACCTGTGTCGTCCAGATGATGGCGAGCACTGGTACCAGTGCCACCAGAAACATCCGGAAGACCCGGCGGAATATGTAGGATTCCAGCAATGTCATGCAGCATCCAAAAAATGGTTTTTCGCGCGGGTCAACGTATGGCAGCCGATTTGGCACTTTTGTCGGCGGCTTTCAAGCGGCCAGGCGATCAAGCTTGCCCGTGCACACGCTTTTGTTGCCAGCAAGGATTGCGAAACGCCTCGGTGGATAGGTCTCAAGACGTCCTGTAGGCCAGGGTAGTGAGCGAAATTGCGCGAAAACTGGAGGAAATTTTGCGATACTGTGTCATATTCAGAGAAAATGTTGAGATCCATCACGAAACTCGGAGCATTTGCGCAGCCATGTGCCATTTGCGCTTGCAATCCAAAACTATTGATGCTGATTCACGTTAGAGTTTAGTGTCTTGCCGGGTGTCTTCATGAAATCGCGTTTTGAATTTTCGTTCGTGCGTTCCGCAAAACAAACTGCCGGAACCGCAGTCGTGCTGGCGGCTGCGGATAAGGACCAGATAACGATTGCGAACGCGGATCTGGTCGATCCGGCCGGAGCATTCAGCAAGGCAGCGCGGATTGCCAAATTCAAGGCTGCCAAGCACAGTCGCCTCGATCTCATTACACCAGCGGGCATAACCATGGACCGGCTGATCGGGATCGGATTGGGCAAAGCCGCGGATATGATCGGACACGACTGGCTGAAAGCGGGAGGCGTGGCGGCTGCGTCGCTAGATGGCTCCGACAAGGTCTGGATCTATCTGGATGTCCCCGGTTTCACCGTTACCGCCAAGGAAGTCGCGGATTTCGCGTTGGGTATGACGCTGCGGGCATATCGCTTTGACAAGTACAAGTCGGTCAAGACCGACGAGGAAAATCCGGGGCCCAAATCGCCCATAAAGGTGACGGTGGTGACGTCGGTCGCGACTGCCGCCAAAAGACAGTTCGAGGTTGTCTCAGCAGTCGCCGATGGCGTGACGCTGGCGCGCGATCTCGTCAACGAGCCGCCGAATGTCCTCGGTCCGTCGGAATTCGCGGCGAGAGCAAAAGAGCTGGAGGCGCTTGGCGTTGCGGTTGAGATCCTCACGGAAAAGGAAATGCGCAAGCTCGGCATGGGCGCGTTGCTGGGCGTATCCCAGGGTTCGGTGCGTCCGCCACGGCTTGTCGTGATGCAATGGATGGGTGCCAAGCCGAAGGACAAGAGCTATGCCTTTGTCGGCAAGGGCGTCGTATTCGACACAGGCGGCATTTCCATTAAGCCTGCTGCAGGCATGGAGGAAATGAAAGGCGACATGGGTGGAGCGGCCGCCGTTACCGGCCTCATGCATGTGCTGGCCGCGCGCAAGGCCAAGGTCAATGCGATCGGAATTATCGGTCTGGTGGAAAACATGCCGGACGGTAATGCCCAGCGGCCCGGCGACATCGTGACCTCGATGTCGGGCCAGACCATCGAAATCATCAACACCGACGCCGAAGGTCGCCTCGTGCTCTGCGACGCGCTGTGGTATTGCAACGAACGCTTCAAGCCGGCCTTCATGATCAACCTTGCGACGCTTACCGGTGCGATCGGCGTGGCCTTAGGCTCCTATCATGCCGGTCTGTTCGCCAATGACGACATGCTTGCGACCAATCTTCTGATTGCCGGCATCAATGCCAATGAACGACTGTGGCGCATGCCGCTTGGCCGCGAATATGATAAGATGATCGACAGCCGGTTTGCCGACATGAGGAATACCGGTGGGAGCCGCCAGGGCGGAGCGATTACCGCAGCGCAGTTCCTCAAGCGCTTTGTGGGTAATACGCCGTGGGCTCATCTTGATATTGCCTCGACGGCGATGGGCTCGCCGAGCGACGAGATCAATCAGTCCTGGGGGTCGGGATTTGGTGTGCGGCTGCTCGATGAACTGGTTCGAAGCAACTACGAAAACTGAAGGAAACGGCCTTGGACATCCTGTTCTACCATCTGACGGAAACGAAGATGGAAGATGCGCTTCCGGCGTTGCTGGAAAAGAGTGTCGAACGGAAGTGGCGCGTTGTCGTGCAGACGGTGGATCAGGACCGGAGCGCTGCCCTTGACGCGCATCTATGGACATGGCGTGCAGAGAGCTTTCTGCCTCACGGTACCGAAGGCGAAGCGCATGCCGACGCCCAGCCGGTCCTGATCACGACCACTGGCGCCAACGCCAATGCAGCCGCAGTCAGGTTTCTCGTCGATGGCGCCGAGCCGCCGGATCTGGCAGGCTACGAGCGAGTGGTGTTCATGTTCGATGGCTATGACGAAGGCCAGCTTGGCCTTGCGCGCAGTCAGTGGAAAAAGTTGAAGGGCGAAGGTCATTCGCTCTCCTACTGGCAGCAAAACCCTGAAGGTCGTTGGGAAAAAAAGGCGTAGCTCTCCATGCTCGTACGGCCTTTCCGTCCCGACGATGCCGAGCGCCTTGCCACTATCTTCTATCGATCGGTGCGCGAGGCGGCGCTACGGGGCTACTCCGAGGAGCAAGTCGCTGCTTGGGCGCCCAAGGTTCCGCGAGCCTATGTTTATAGGCGCCGTGCGGATGGCGGCAACATTCTGCTGGTCGCGGTCGATGAGAATGACAATCCCATTGCCTATGGCCACCTCGAGCGGTCCGGCCACATCTTTCATCTCTTCTGCATTCCCGAACACGTCGGCACGGGCGCCGTGTCGAAGCTTTATGACGCATTGGAGGCGGAGGCGCGCAGGTGCAATATCGAGCGGCTTTTCGTGGAGGCAAGCGAACTGGCCCGGCCGGTCTTCGCGCACAAGGGTTTTGCACTTATTCGCCGCCACGACTTCACCTATCGCAAGGTGAAGATTCACAATTACATCATGGAAAAGATCCTGCGCGCGTAAGTGCCGGAGTTGCGGGGGATCAGTCCAGCGTCACCGTGTCCTTGTTGCGCGGGCGCATGATGTAGGTCTTGTCGTAATGATAGGTGGTCACGCCGGTAACCGGCGCCAGCAATTTCGAAAATGGCGTATCGAGCTCGTACGTTGCCCGTACTGCAATCAACTGGACACCGACTTCAGCAATCTCCTTGGGAATTGCCACCGGCGAGGCAGTGTTCTTGAGCAGCGCTGCGGTATTGTAGCCCTTCGACCAGTTGACCTTTGCCGACAGGTCGCTGGCGATATCCACGACCGCCAGTTCGATTTTCAGCTTTGCCGAATCGAAAGGCTGCATGATCGTGGCCGTGCCGGCAACAATCGCGCCGACGTTGGTGGATGTCCAGGACGACTGCTGGGAGACCATGTCCCCCAATGTGCTGACAACGAGGTTCACCCTGCGCGAGACCATCAGGGCCTGTCCGATGTCGACCGTTCCTGCGAGTAGTGCAATCAGGATCGGGAAGATAAGCACGAACTCGATTGCCGATACGCCCCGCTGGTCCGCGGGAAGGGCGCGTGCCGCTGTCCTGAAACCGCCGAAATCAACTTTCGTCATCTTGCGCAATCGATTCCGCATCAGAAAGGCTCGTTCTTGAAGAGTTCAGCTGTGGCCAAAACGTACCTGCCATCGGTGAGCCGGCCGCTCGATATCGGGTAGAGTTTGATGACCGGATCCCAGGGCAGAAAGGCCTGGACCAGCACGTAGTCGCCGGAGTCTCCGATGTTGAAATCCTCGACAACGTTGTAGGTGCCGCCGATGCTGCCGGATACGCGGGTCACGGAGTTCATGTCGGTGATGACGGTGGCGCGAACCTTGAGATTGGAATTGCAGGAGAAGGAATAGGACAAGTCGGTGCAGACGGCAGTCTTGAATTTATTGATGTCCCAGGCAGCAGTTTTTGCGGTGCCGATGCGGACCTGTCGCACGGCCTTATGAAGGGCTGCGTCGAGGCCCGAATCGACAAAGTACATCACCGCAAGTTCGATGATCGCAAAGATCAACACCAGGAACGGCAGAGCGAGAATGGCGAATTCTATCGCCGTGCTGCCCTCCCGGTTGTCGATGTATCGACGAAATGCCCTCATACGGCCAATACTCCGGCGCAAAAACTGTCCGGACAATATCAGCGAAGCCTTGATAGCAGGTTAAGCGGCTTCGTGCCGCTCATCGTCAATCCTCGAAGGCTTCGACGATCTTGCGACGTCCAAGCATGAATGCGTCGGCGACATGGGTCAGCGGCGAGATGTCGGCGTCGCTGGTCCCGGCTTTGACGATTGAAGCGAAGCGCCGATAGAGATTCGGATATTCTTCTTCCGGTGCTTCGTAGGCCAGCGCACCGTCGATGAACAGCTTTGCGCCACCGTCTGCCAGCCGCATATTTCCAGCTTCCGTCTCCGCTTCGATGTCCCAGCTCTGTTTGCCAGTCTGGCGCCAATCGAACACGGCGTTGACGACCAGCCGGTCGGCATTGCCAAAGGTGAGGCTTGCCGCAATCGGGGCCGCGCGGTTTTCCGGGAATTCAAGCGTTGCTTCCGTCAGGAATACTGGCTTCGGCAGGATATGGGTGACGATCGACAGCGCGTTGATGCCCGGATCGAACACGCCGAGCCCACCCGGTTCCCAGATCCATGCCTGGCCGGGATGCCAGTGGCGCACATCCTCTTTCCAGGTAACCGTCATAGATTTCAGCGGCGAGGCTGCGATGTAGGTCTTGGCCTGCTCGACAGCCGGTGCGTAGCGGGAATGCCAGCTGGCAAACAGGCTGAGGCCCTTGCTCGCGGCGATGCGCTTGAGATCCTCGACCTCCGATATCGTCGCTCCCGGCGGTTTTTCGAGGAATACGTGCTTGCCAGCATTGAGGGCGGCAAGCGCCGCCTCGTAGCGGAACTGCGGCGGCATGCAAAGTGACACCGCTCGAACCTCCGGCCTGGCCGCAAGCATTTCATCGATGGATTTGTATGCCGGCACACCTTCTACCGTGCCGTGGCGGCTAGCGGTGGCTACCAGCTCGAAATCCGGGTTGGCAGCAATTGCCGGCACGTGTTGATCGCGGACGATCTTGCCGACGCCGACGATTGCGAGCTTGATGGGTGCCATGAATGCCTCTTCCCCAAAAGTATGATTATTGTGCTGGTCTTTTACCAGAAGCTTGGAAATCGGCAAGCATGCGACGAACGGGTCCAGCAAATTTTCCGCCGCCCGTCTTCGTTGCATTCGGTGTGTCGGTGTCGCATGCGCTGCCCACAGTGCGCGCAAAGGACGCTGTAGAATTATGCAGTAGTCTGCTTGGCCGCCCTACGGCGACGATAGGTCAGCGCGTTGGCGATGCACATTCTCAATCGAGCATCGCCGAGGTCGCCTTCCAGGGTGATATGGAGACTGCGGTTCCCACCGAAGCTGAGTTCAGGAAAGCGTTCGCGCCATTCCTCGACCAGGCTGGTCTTGCAATTCACATAGAGCGCAATTGCCCCGCCATGCGTCTCGTCGCGATCAATGCGGACGGTGGTCCCGGCTTTGCACAAGAAGGATGGCTGGCCCCATTTCAGGGTTTCCTCAACAGCGCCGACATTTTCGTCTCTTGCGACGTCCAGAATGACGGCACGGAGTGCGAGCAGCTTCTCGCGGACAGGTTCCGCATAGCGGTCGATGACGTCAGCGAGGGGCGTCGGCAGCGGAGGGGCGATCATGTTGTCCTGCATGCAACTCCCTCCGCCGTCTAGTTTTGATCAGCTGGCTGCTTCTTCCAGCTCGCCCGAAAGCATCAGCCACTCTTCCTCGGTGTCAGCCAGCTTCTGGGCAGCATTTGCCCGCGCCTTGGTCAACTCGGCTGCCCGTGTCGGGTTCTTCGAATAGATCGTCGTATCGCCGAGTTCGGTGTCGATGCCTTGAATCAATCTCTCAATCTTTGCGATCAAGCCCTGGAGATCCTCGACTTTTTTCTTCAACACGGCGGGGTTCGTCCGCGGCCTGGCCTCGACTGGCTTTGCCGCTTCCGCAGCCGCCGCGGCAGCAGCAGCCGTGGCGGCCAGTGCAGCTGCTTCGGCCTGTCGCGCCTTCTTGCCCTTCTTCGAGCTGCCGACGACGAGATCGCGATATTCGTCCATGTCGCCTTCGAACACGTTGACGCTGCCATTGTTGACGACCCAGAGGCGATCCACCGTCGCCTCGATCAGGTGGCGATCGTGGGCAATCAGAATGACGGCGCCAGTATAGTCGTTGAGCGCTTCGATCAGCGCTCGGCGACTATCCATGTCGAGGTGGTTGGTCGGTTCGTCGAGGATCAGCAGGTTCGGCGCGTCGAATGCGGCGAGCCCCATCAGCAGGCGGGCCTTTTCGCCACCGGAAAGGTCCTTGGCGGGGGTGTCCATCTTTACCGTCGGCAGGCCCATCTGGGCGGTGCGGGCCCGCACTTTGGCCTCGGGTTCTCCCACCATGCGCTTGCGCACATGCTCGACCGCGCTCTGGTCCGGGATCAGGTCGTCGAGCTGATGCTGGGCGAAGAAGCCGATCTTCAGATTCGGCGCCACGGTCAGCGATCCGGTTTCGGATTTCAGCCGTCCCGAGATCAGCTTGGCGAATGTCGACTTGCCGTTGCCGTTCGAACCGAGCAGCGCAATCCGGTCGTCGGTGTCGATGCGCAGGTTGAGATTCTTCAGGATCGGCTTGCCAGGCGTATAGCCGACAGAACCGTTTTCGATGGCGATGATCGGGGAGGCGGCTTCCCGTTTCGGGTCGGGGAACTTGAAGCCCTGCACATGGTCGTGGACGACAGCCGCAACCGTGCCCATGCGCTCCAGCGCCTTGACGCGGCTCTGAGCCTGCTTGGCCTTCGTTGCCTTGGCCTTGAACCGGTCGATGAAGCTCTGCAGGTGCTTGCGGGCGGCCTCGTTCTTGACCTTGGCCTTTGTCTGCAGCTCGTCGGCTTCGGCCTTTTGTCGCTCGAACGAGTCGTAGGTGCCGCGATAGAAGGTGAGCTTCTGCTGATGCAGATGGATGATCGAATTGACTGCGGAATTCAGCAAGTCGCGGTCGTGCGAAATGATGATGACCGTGTGTGGGTAGCGCTTGATGTATTCTTCAAGCCAAAGTGTGCCTTCAAGGTCGAGATAGTTGGTCGGCTCGTCGAGCAGCAGCAGGTCGGGTTCGGCAAACAGAACCGAGGCCAGCGCCACGCGCATGCGCCAGCCGCCGGAAAAGCTTTTGACCGGCCGTTGCTGCGCTTCTTCATCGAAGCCGAGGCCGGCGAGGATCGAAGCTGCGCGTGCTTCGGCCGAATAGGCGTCGATATCGGCCAGCCGGATCTGGATCTCGGCGATCCGGTGTGGATCGGTCGCAGTTTCGGCTTCGGCCAGCAGCGCGGTCCGCTCCTTGTCGGCGGCAAGCACGATTTCCACCAGCGTTTCATCGGTACCCGGCGCTTCCTGGGCAACCTGGCCGATGCGGGCATTCTTGGGCATCGAGAACGAGCCTGTCTCGGCAGCGAGATCGCCGGTCAGGATGCGGAAGAGTGTGGACTTGCCCGCACCATTGCGGCCCACAAGGCCTGCCTTCGTTCCGGAGGGAAGCGCAATGGTGGCGTGGTCGATGAGCAGGCGCCCGGCAATGCGGGCGGAAAGTTCGGTAATCTTGATCATGCCCGGGCCATAGCGCAAAAACGCGCCAAGGGAAAGTGAAGTGGTGCAACGCAGCAAGGATATCTGCCGTCCCGGCAGTCCGCGCGCGCCCAGGAAGCATGCCGAACGGGCGAGACAACAACCTGCGGAGCTTGTGACCGCACATCAAGAATCGCAGGTATCATGCTTAACTTGGACAATTTACGTTAAATTAAGCGGTTTTCTTTATTGATTTCAGCTCAGCAGCGCGGCGGAATTGCCCGACCGATACTTGACCAAGTGTGAATGCGTGTCGCGTGAAAATCTAAATATTAAAGCTATCGCCATTACATTCGTGATGTTTTCTACGTTCTTGCTTGCGGTCCTCGCATGGCCGCGTGGCGAATTTGTTCTCGTTGTCGGGACGCCGCACGCCGATGAAGCGCAGATGATGGATATCATTGGGCGTGCCGGCGGTACGTTTGTGGCTTCCGGAAATCTCGAATGGCTTGCCGTAGCCCATTCAGACCGTGTCGGTTTCGCGGCCCGGCTGTTTTCCTCTGGTGCAATGCTGGTGCTGGACCAATCGTTTGCGTCCGGTTGTCTTGAAAGGAAATGAATATGACTGCTTTGGACAATCTCAGGCACAAGGCATCCTATGGAGCCACCGGGCTGCTGTGGGTCAATGTCGCCATTCTATGTGCTGTGGCACTGACCGGCCACGGCACCAACACGGTCGCTTCGATTATCGGTTGCGCTTTGCTGGCCGCGACCGCAACAATGTTCTGGCTCCGGGACAAGGCGGGGCCGACGACGCGCGTTGTCAACGCGATGGCCCTAGCAGCGCAGGTCGGCATGCTGGTTTATGCATTCTCCGGCTCGGCCTATCAGATTGATATGCACATGTACTTCTTCGCGACGCTTGCGATCACTGCGGCTTGGGTGGACTGGCGCGCGATCATCGCCTATGCGGCGCTGGTGGCCGTGCATCACCTGGTACTATACGTCGCGGTTCCGGCGGCCGTCTTCCCTGGCCAATCCGATTTCGGCCGGGTGCTTCTGCATGCCATGATCCTGATCCTTCAATCGGGTGTCCTGATCGCTCTGACCGGTGCGGTGGTCCGTTCATTCGACATGGCCGCAAACGCAGCCGATAGTTCGATTGCTGCCCATAAGCAAGCCGCTGTGAATGCCGAGCAGGCCCAGAAGGCTGGTGAGAAGGCCGCAGCCGAGCGTGCAGCGCGTGAGGTGGAGAAGGCTGAGGAAGCGCGCCGGATAGAACTCGCCGTCGATAGTCTGGCAGGTGCGCTGGAGCAGCTTTCCGTCGGAAATCTTTCTCATCGCATTGCGCTGCCTCTGCATGGCCGTATGGACGGCCTCCGGCTCACCTTCAACGCATCGTTGGAAAAGCTTGAGCAGGCGCTCAACGAAGTCGGCCATGCTGCACGCAGCGTCCGGCATGATGCCGCCGCGATCAGTGGCTCCAATCAGGAACTGGCCAGCCGCACCGAACGGCAGGCCGTGTCCGTCGAGGAGACCGCAAGTGCGCTTTCGCAGATTTCCGGAACTGTAGAGGACACGGCGAAACTTGCCGTGGAGGTCGATCGGCTGGTAGGCAGCACCAAGAACGGGGCGGAGCGTTCAGCCACGATCGTCGCTACCGCTGTCGAGGCCATGAGCCGGATTGAAGACTCTTCGCGGCAGATCAGCCAGATCATCGGCGTCATCGACGAGATTGCCTTCCAGACCAATTTGCTCGCGCTCAATGCGGGCGTGGAGGCGGCGCGCGCGGGTGATGCCGGCAAGGGCTTTGCTGTCGTTGCACAAGAAGTGCGTGAACTTGCGCAGCGCTCGGCCACGGCCGCCAAGGAAATCAAGACGCTGATCAACGCCTCGCATGACCAGGTCCAGCGCGGTGTCGACCTCGTTGGCCAGACGGGGCAGGCTTTGAAAGCAATCGAAACGGAAGTCCATCAGATTTCGAGCCAGGTTCAGTTGATAGTGCATGCCGCGCGGGATCAGTCCGGGGGCATTCGCGATATCAATGGCACGATCGACCAGATCGACCAGAACACCCAGCACAACGCCACCATGGTGCAGGAATCGACAGCAGCCGTGCATTCGCTGGCTCAGGAAGCCGCGGCGCTGGAAAACCTGCTTGCCAAGTTCACGCTGAATGAAGCGGCCGGTGGCCATGGCCACATGCCGGAACGGCGCCGCGCCGCCTGATCGACGCAGAGCCCGAAGATCTGCCGAGGCCGCCTACGGGCGGCCTTGCTATATCCACCGCTTTCCCGCCGTGCGCTGGAAATAGACCATGTCCAGAGTGACGGATGGTTTGCCCAACGCGGTCAGGATCATATGGCACTGACCACGGTGATGGGTCTGGTGGTTGAAGATGTGAAACAGCGCCGAGGCGAGGCGCTGGGTAACCGGCTCGGGCGTGGTGATCGGTGTGTATGTGAAATTACCCTCAAAGACCGCGTCATCCAGGCTATCGATCAGCGCGATGATCCGCTCGTCTTCCTTGATCCGCGCCCCGGTTAGATCAGCTAGCTCTGGATAGAGCATCGTGTTAAGTGCTGCCGGGGCCTCGCCCGTGCCCGTGATCCGCTTCAACCAGATACGATCTGCGGCGAGCAGGTGGTTGAGCGTGCCGATTAGAGATCCGAAGAATGCGCCCTTGTTCTGCGTGAGTTCCTCTGCCGTCAGGTCTTTGGCGGCGGCGTAGATCACGCGGTTGGCCCAGGCATTATAGGCGGCGAACATCTGTAGCGTGCTTTTCATCGAATTATCCTCATCGGCAATCTGTCGACGCTAGACCTATGGCGAGGGCTGGATCAAGCGGCATTTGCTGATGGATTCCATGACATCTTTTGAATTGTGGCAACAGTACATTTGCGCTCATTTATGGTGCCGAAACCCGCTTACGAGACTGACATGACCAGACTGCTCTATTCCCTTTGCGGCGCCGATGCCGACTGCCGCTTTTCTCCCCATGTGTGGAAGGTCGCCATGGCGCTCAGCCACAAACGGCTCGATTTCCAGGAAGTGCCGACGCCGTTCACGTCGATCCGGTCCGTTGAGATCGGCTTCTCACCGACAGTGCCCGTGATCAACGACAATGGTGAGCTCGTACGCGAGAGTTTCGACATCGCGCTCTATCTGGAGGAGCGCTATCCCGAACGGCCGAGCCTGTTCGGCGGTGAGGGCGGCAAGGCCCTGTCGCGCGCCATCGAGGGCTACTCGCAGTTCATCCTTCATCCGGCCTTGGCAAAGATCCTGATCATGGACATTCATGATCTTCTCGCACCCGCCGACCAGACTTACTTCCGGTCTAGCCGGGAGGCGCGCTTCGGCAAGACGCTGGAGGACGTAGCTGCCGCTGCGGACGAAGAACTCGCTGGCTTTTCGTCAAAGCTCGAGCCACTGCGCCATGCGCTCAAGTTCCAGCCCTGGCTCGGTGGCGACGGGCCGCTATTTGCCGACTACATCGTCTTCGGCGCGCTGCAATGGGCGCGTGTTGCCTCGCCAAAATCACTTCTGGCGGCAGGTGATCCCGTCCATGACTGGTTCGAGCGCTGCCTGGATCTCCATGATGGACAGGGCAGGGCCGCCAAAGCGGCATAGCGCCTTGCACACAGATGACAGTTCGGTGAATTTCAGCCATTCGCGGCCAGCTGCGGGTGGTCCCCCTTGTGTTCGGCCGGGAAGGCGGGTATTGAGCCGCCCACCTGAGGAATTCAACATTAAAGGGATATGAAAATGGCGATTGAACGCACCTTTTCGATGATCAAGCCGGACGCAACCAAGCGCAACCTGACGGGCGCTATCACCAAGATGCTTGAAGATGCCGGCCTGCGCGTCGTCGCTTCCAAGCGCGTCTGGATGAGCAAGCGCCAGGCAGAAGGCTTTTATGCCGTTCACAAGGAACGTCCGTTCTTCGGCGAGCTGGTTGAAGGCATGACGTCCGGCCCGACCATCGTTCAGGTCCTCGAAGGCGAGAACGCCATTCTTCGTAACCGCGAAATCATGGGCGCCACCAACCCGGCCAACGCCGACGAAGGCACGATCCGCAAGACGCATGCGCTGTCGATCGGCGAAAATTCGGTTCACGGTTCGGATGCTCCGGAAACTGCAGTCGAAGAAATTGCTTACTGGTTCTCCGGCACCGAAATCGTCGGCTGAATCAAGCTTTGAGGCAAGCGCCTCAAGAGCATGAATTGAAACAAAGAACCGGAGTGGAAACGCTCCGGTTTTTTGTTGTCTTCAGCCCTTCTTGCAGGCTCGCTGGAACTGGATCTTGCCATCCTTGCCGAATGCCTCTGGATTCCTGTCATAGGCAGCGCCTAGCACCAGCGCGTGGGCCGGAAGTACCGTCTGGTCAAGCGTCGAGGTCAGCGTGGTATCGAGCGTCTGCAGCACTTTTCCGTCTGTAGCCCTGACGATCACGTGGATTGCGTAGGGCTTGTCGGCAACGACACAGGCCAGATCGGGACTTTGCAGGTCGATGCGGGTCATCTTCGCAAAGACTTTCTGCTCGCTGATCAGCGGTGGTCCGCCTGCCGGATCCTCGAATTCGGCCCGCACGACGGCGTTGTCGGGCAGGGGCTCCAGGCGGTTGAGCGTCAGCATATAGAAAGCGCGCGCGAGCCTGACATTGAAGATGAAAACCTTGCCGTTGACTTTGACATACTCGGCCTCGTCGCGTTGGCAGGAGGCCGTAAACGACAGCAAGGCCAGGAGCGGAACCAGCAGTATTCGCTTCATGATGCACCTTCCTTCCGCTTCTTGCTATAGTGCAACCGGGCCTTGGCGCGGTTGCCGCAGACAGCCATGTCGCACCAGTTGCGGCTGCGGTTCCGGCTTTTGTCGAGAAACAGCCAGCCGCAGTTCGGGCAGACTTTCATGCGGTCCGGCTCGGGTTGGCTGACCAGCTTGAGGGCGGAATGGGCCGTCGCCAGATCGACCGGCAAAGGCGAGGTGACATATCCGTGCCTACGTATGGTCGAGGCGATTGTCTCGAGCAATTCGGCCAGCATCGACGGGTCGTCGCGACCTTCGCCAACCCTATGCCGAAAGAATGCGTCAGTCGCTTCCCTGAGTCTCAGGAAATGGCTCGCACCCTCAGATGCAACAGGGGCGAGCGCCGGAAAAGCAGATCGCTCCGCCGACAGATGGCCGGCTGCGTCGGCAAAATCGCGCAATTGGGAAGGCACAGCAAAGCGGTCGATCCGGCGTTCGGGATCGAAGCGCAGGATAACGCTGTTGGCGACGTCAAGCGCCAGCGCGCCGCCGGCAAAACGGTGAGGCGTCCAGATAAAGCTCATGACGTAATTATAACTGGTAAAAATCGTTACACCAGTTATATTCCTTGCATGCTGACCGAGGCTTCGCTCGCCTATTTCCTCCAGCAATGCCTCAACGCCGCGCCATCCGCGGCGCTCTATGCCATGCTTGCTTTCGGCTATTGCCTGAGTTTCGGGCTGACGAAGCGGGTCGATTTCACCCCGGGGGCGCTTTTCGCCTTCGCCGGGCAGATTTTCGTCCTCTTCACTGCCTTCGGTTACGAGCGGCTGTGGCTGGTCTATCCGGCAGCGCTTGGCGTCGGGGTCGTCGCCGCACTGTCCTACACGCTGCTCGCATCCGCGCTGATCGGCGCCAAGGTCACCCGTCCGCTCGCCGCGGTCTCGCCAAACGCCGTGATTATTGCTTCGCTGGCCGTGATGATCACGCTGATGGAGACCGTGCGCCTGGCTGCGAACACGAGAGAGGTCTGGCTGTCCCCCTTTCTCAACCAACGCATCGTTTTCTGGGGGCTGCCAGCCTTTCCCGTGGTGATGACGGCGCTGCAGGTCGTCAACACCCTTGTCATGGCTGCTATCGTCGCGATTGCGGCGATGGTGCTGACGAGGAGCGCGATGGGCAGGAACTGGCGTGCCGTCTGCGACGATGGCCGGGCAGCGGAGTTGATGGGGGTCAATGCTGATGCCACCCTGGTGGGCGCGGCGCTGGTGACGGCGACCTTCTCCGCCACTTCGGGCATCCTGGCGACGGCATACTATGGCTCGATGGATTTCGGCTCGGGGCTGATGTTCGGCCTGAAAGTGGTGATGATCGCTGCGATCGGCGATCAGTCATCGCCGGCAAAATCGGCGCTGGGCGCTGCCCTGTTTGGCGTAGTGGAGACCTTCTGGGGCGCCTATGTCGGATACATCTGGCGAGATCTCGCGATGTTTTCGATGCTGGTGCTGCTCGCTGTGTTACTCAGGCAGGAGCGGCGGATCTAATCCTTCTCCCACTTCTGTCTCGCCGTATCATCTGCGTCCTTGGCGCTGACCCAGCCGCCTTCGGTCCCATCAGCGAAATGCTCCTTTTTCCAGAAGGGGGCTGATGTCTTGAGAAAATCCATCACGAAATTCGCCGCGTCGAATGCCGCCTGCCGGTGTGTGGACGTGGCGATCACCAGTACAATGTTTTCGCCGGGGGCGATCCGTCCAAAGCGGTGAATGGCAGTTATGCCGAGCAATGGCCAGCGGCCTGCCGCTTCGGTGCAGATCCGGGCAATTTCGGCCTCGGCCATGCCGGGATAGTGTTCGAGCTCGAGTGCCGAAAGCCGGCCGGCTTCGTCGCGGCAAAGGCCAGTGAACGTGACGACTGCGCCGGTATCGGTTCTGCCTTCAGACAGAAGCGCGATTTCGGCAGCCACGTCGAAATCTTCGCGCTGCACCAGTATCCGCGGTTTTATTGCGGCAGACATTCTAGCCACCGGTCATCGGCGGGAAAATGCCGATTTCTCGAGCGCCGGCAATCTTCTCGTCGTGTTCGGCGTGCTCCTGGTCGATAGCGACGCGGATGACCCGGTCATGCTGAAGCGCTTCCTGATATTCTTCGCCCAGACCTTTGAGATGATTCAAGAGATCGCCGACCGTCATGACGCTCTCAGGCACATCGATCGTCTCGGCAAACTTGCCGATCCGCTCCCGCACCCAGGCGAAATAGACGAGATCCAGCTTCATTCCTCTTCATCCACCACATGCTTGAGCCCGGCTTTGAAGTAATCGTAGCCGGTATAGATGGTCAGCAAGGCCGCGATCCAGAGCAGCACAAGCCCGATGGTCGTGGTATGGGGCAACACTTTTTCGCCGGCAGGACCAGCGAGCAGGAAGCCGATTGCCACCATCTGCGTCGTCGTCTTCCACTTGGCGATCTGGGTGACCGGCACCGACACCTTCAGTGCCGCGAGATATTCCCTCAGCCCGGAAACCAGTATTTCGCGACACAGGATGATGATGGCCGCCCACAACGCCCAGCCGGCGATCGTGCCATCGGCTGCGACCAGCAACAAAACTGAGGCGACCAGCAGCTTGTCGGCGATCGGATCGAGCATCTTGCCGATATTGGACGTCTGCTTCCATATGCGTGCGAGATAGCCGTCAAGAAAGTCGGTGGCCGAGGCAACCGCAAAAAGCCAGAACGCGGTCCACCGGGCGAAATCCGAGCTTTGCAGACGCCCCTCGACGAAGAAGCAGAGTACGATCAACGGAACCGCGAGGATCCGCCCGTAGGTGAGCATGTTGGGAATATTGAATGCGCGTTTTGCCATGATTTCGTGACTTGGACTCAGGATGGTATCAGATGATAGTCGCGCGACCCAAAGGTCAAGCCGTCTGACCATCTGATTGCGCCGCTCTTCCGGCAAAAAATAGGTATGCACGTTGCAGCATCCAAATTTATTCGGTTTTCAGCGGCTTTTTTGAGTTGTTCCCGGGGGAACATCGCGCCGTTCCATGATGCGCAAAGTGGTGGTTGAGGGCGGATGAGATTCCGCCGCCGGAACTCGAGAGGGTCATCACAATGCGAACGTTACACACAGGGCTCGAAGGTCATGAAGCGCTTTTTGTCGCAAGCCAGCGACAGGCCAGCCACGTGCTCGCGTTTCACCGCCGCCACAGCCGGTTTCTGAGATTTGTCGATTCCCACCAGAAATGGATGCTGATGCACATGATTGCCGATACATGCGCCGGCAGCGCTGAGGGCGTTGCCGCCAATTGGATATGCGAACGGGCGCAGGACATCGGCATTGCCTCGCGCAATACCACGCTCGCCTTCTTTGGTCAGTTGGCTGCGTATGGCTATCTCGTCAGGCGCGAATGCGACTCCGACAAGCGCATGAAACTTGTGGCGCTTTCCCGCGAAACCGAAAAAATCCTCGGCGAGTGGGTCGGTGTGCAGCTTGCCGGAATTTCGCCCGTCGGGGAGATCACCCTCGATGACGATGTGACGCTTCGCCACATCTATCTTCGCAGTGCCGGCAGACTGGTCGGAACGCCTTCCTATGTCCGGCCGCCGATCGACGTCGGGCTGATGCAGGACATACGCGGCGGCTGGTTGGTGATGAACGATCTGCTCACCCACATCGATCCCACGGACTGCTGCAAGGATTCGATCGCTGTGTCGGCGTTCAGCATTGCCCAGCGGGCTCGTGATTTCGCCATGTCCCGCAGCACGATCTATCGGCTGTTTCGGCTTGCAGAAGAAGCCGCCATTCTGGGATGGGAGGGCGAGCAGGGGTCGGACAGCCTCAAGATGAGCGGTTACCACCTCCGCCAGTATTGCCGCTGGAACGGGCGCCTGCTCCAGATCGTCTGCGAGGCGGCGCAGCAGGCAAACGACAATTGCAGGCAGACCGGCACTGGGTACTATTTTCCTCAGGCTGCTGCCGGCATTAGGGCTCCGGCAACCAGATTGCTCTAGAAGCCTCTCTTGGGCGCGCGTTGCGTCCAAGGGGCGACAATGCGACGGATACTGATCGAGCTTGGATTGACTTGCGCACTGGCGGCCGCGGCGATGGTGGCGCACGCACAGGAGACGTCCTTGCTGGAGCGTATGACGCTGTCGTCTTACGCCGGCACGCTGGGGCCGGGCGTCGAGCTCGGCCTGCGCTTTGATGATAACTGGCGCGCGCGCGCCGGCATCAACGGCTTTCAGGCCGACTATGTCTACCATCAGAAAAAGTCCGACCTGCATTCGCGCCTGACGCTGCTGAACGCAGGGCTGACTGCGGACTATTATCCGTTCGCCGGGGATTTTCATGTTTCCGCCGGAGTGCGGCTATCGGCCAACAAGGTCGAAGGTCGCATGAAAAACCTCAGAGCCCGCGTCAAGGGCGGTGCCACGATTGAGGTCCCCGATCCATTGACCACCTACAGGGTGGAGCAGAATGCGATCCAGCCGTATATTGGCGCGGGCTACTCTGTGAAGGTGGACGAGCGGGTGTCGCTGAACTTCGATCTCGGCGCCCTCTATGCCGGGACGCCGGATCTCGCAGTCAACTCCCGCGCCTATATATTTGGTGTTTCCCGAAACCAGATCCGCAACGAGATCGAACGGGCGCGTGACCGGATATCTCCCTTCAAGATTTACCCGGTCGTTCAGGTCGGGCTGACGTTCAGCTTCTGAGCGATTACCCGCCGATTCCGCAGACCTTCATCCCGCCATCTGCCGGCCAGTCCTTGAAGGGGATGAACTCCGCGCCGGCGGCGATTTGAAGCTTGATGTGTCCACCCTTGCCGTCGGGCTTGCTGGCGATGCCCTTGCCCGTCAAGACATTGAGGTCGCAGTCGCCGCTGCTGTTCAGATCGAGCGTGTCGTAGTAGCTGTAGGTGAAGCCGGCGACGACAAAATCGGTGTTGCGATACGCCAGCGTCAAGGTCTGGCTCCAGCGGTCGCGCCCGATGGTATCGTTGCGCGTTGTCACTTGTATCGACCCGTTCGGCAGGGCTTTCAGGCTGGGTTCCTGGCCAAAAAATGTATCCGGGCCTGCGCGACCCCAGACCTTGCCGCGGGCAACGCCCGCAGGTTTGAGATACTGCCGCTCGGGGTCCTGAAGGAAGAAATGCAGGTCCATATCTTCCTGGCCGCGGCTCAGCAGTGCCAGATCTTCGGCACCGTCCTTGTTCCAATCACCGGTAATGGCCGCGACAAAGCTTGCTGCGTCGATCTGCTCGGCTGCGGCGGGTGACGCCAACAGGCAGGCTAGGGCAATGGCTGCACCGGGTGGCTTCAACATGGGCGATTCCCTTCCGTCTTCACAATGGCGCGATAAAGCCAAGTCGGCATCCCGCAATCAATACTTTTTTAACCTTGTATCCGTGGATATCGTTGACACAAGAACAATAATAGAACATAAAAAGAACATTAGAGAACAGGAGGCGCAAATGACCGATTTTCTACGTGATATGGCAGCATTCACTTCAGTCGTCATGTTCGTGGCGAGTTTCGCCGTTCTGATGGTATCCCTCTAAGGTGGGGATAGGGTGTGTGCGCTGGCACGACCAGGCCCTGAAAGCTGGACGCGCCGCACCCAACGTCGCTATGAAAGGGAAACGAGACGAATCCCGGGATGATGCGGCATGGAAAATATCGAACATATTGATGCGCGTTCGGGATTGAGCGACAGCCCGCAATTTGTCCATCTGCGCTTCCATTCGGCGTTCTCCCTGCTGGAAGGGGCGCTGCCGATCAAGAAAATCATCGCCAAGGCGGCGGCTGATCAACAGCCAGCACTCGGGCTTGCCGACACCAACAATCTGTTCGCAGCCCTCGAATTTTCCAAGACGGCCTCCGGTGAAGGCATTCAGCCGATCATCGGTTGCCAAATGGCCATCGATTTCGAGGAGGACGCGGTCGAGGAGCGCGGCGGGCGTCAGACGCAACTGAAGAAGCTGCCGTCGATCGTGCTGCTCGCAGCCACCGCCGAGGGATACCAGTTGATGTCCGGAATTGTCAGCCGGGCCTACATGGAAGGCGATGGCCCGGGTACCATCCACGCGAAGATTTCCTGGTTCGGCGAGGCCATGCCGGGACTGATTGCGCTCACTGGCGCAGCGTCCGGTCCGATAGACATGGCTTTGCGCGACGGCAATGCACATCTCGCGGAGCGCCGGCTGGCGACGTTGCATCGGCTGTTCGATGATCGGCTCTATATCGAGTTGCAGCGCCATGGCGCCTACGACCGCAGCCACGAGGCCAAGATTGTCGAACTGGCCTACGGCATGGAACTGCCTATTGTGGCGACCAACGAGCCGTTCTTTCCGACAGCCGGCGATTTCGAGGCGCACGATGCACTGATGGCGGTGGCGCAGAATTCGCTGGTCTCCGACGAGAACCGCTTCCGGCTGACGCCAGACCACTATTTCAAGAGCCGCGCCGAGATGGCGGCCCTGTTCGCGGACCTGCCCGAGGCGATAGAAAATACGGTCGAAATTGCCCGGCGCTGCGCATTCACGCTCAAGACGGTTGCACCGATTCTGCCGCGGTTCACGGGTGGTGCCGCCGATGGTGAGGCTGCCGAGAAGGCCGAAGCCGACGAACTTGCGCGGCAGGCCTGGGAAGGCCTGGACCTTCGCCTGAAGGCAATCGGCCTGGCGGATGGTTACACCGAAACGGACTACCGGGAGCGGCTGGAATTCGAACTCGGGATCATCGAACGGATGAAGTTCCCCGGATACTTCCTGATCGTTGCCGACTTCATCAAATGGGCCAAGCTGCACGATATTCCCGTCGGTCCGGGCCGCGGCTCGGGCGCGGGCTCGCTCGTCGCCTATGTCTTGACGATCACCGACATCGATCCGCTGCGCTTTTCGCTGCTGTTCGAGCGCTTCCTCAACCCAGAACGCGTGTCGATGCCGGACTTCGATATCGACTTCTGCCAGGATCGCCGCGAAGAGGTGATCCGCTACGTCCAGGAGAAATACGGCCGCGAACAGGTTGCGCAGATCATCACCTTCGGATCGCTGCAGGCGCGTGCCGCACTCCGTGACGTCGGCCGCGTGCTGGAAATGCCCTATGGCCAGGTCGACCGCATCTGCAAGCTGGTGCCTAACAATCCCGCCAATCCGACCCCGCTCTCCAAGGCCATCGAGGAGGAGCCGCGGCTGAAAGAGGAGGCCGAGAAGGAGCCGGTGGTCGCCCGCCTGCTCGATATCGCCCAGAAGATCGAGGGTCTGTACCGGCATGCGTCCACCCACGCCGCCGGTATCGTCATCGGCGACCGGCCACTCGCCAAGCTGGTGCCGCTCTACCGGGATCCGCGCTCGGACATGCCTGTTACACAGTTCAACATGAAATGGGTCGAGCAGGCGGGGCTGGTGAAGTTCGACTTCCTCGGCCTCAAGACCCTGACCGTACTCAAGACCGCTGTGGAATTCACCAGGAAGCGCGGGATCGAGGTCGATCTTTCGGCATTGCCGTTGGACGACGCGCTCACCTACGAGATGCTGGCGCGAGGCGAAACTGTCGGCGTGTTCCAGGTGGAAAGTGCCGGCATGCGCAAGGCGCTGCTCGGCATGCGGCCGGACTGCATCGAGGATATCATCGCCCTCGTCGCCCTTTATCGTCCGGGTCCGATGGAGAATATTCCTGTCTACAATGCCCGCAAGCATGGCGACGAGGAAATCGAGTCCGTCCATCCGAAGATCGACTACCTGCTCAAGGAAACCCAGGGCGTTATCGTCTACCAGGAGCAGGTCATGCAGATCGCTCAGGTGCTCTCCGGCTATTCGCTCGGCGAAGCCGACCTGCTGCGCCGCGCCATGGGTAAGAAGATCAAGGAGGAAATGGACCAACAGCGGGCGCGTTTCGTCGAGGGCGCAATTGCAAACGGTGTGTCCAAGGCCCAGTCCAACCTGATCTTCGATTTGCTGGCGAAGTTCGCCAACTACGGCTTCAACAAGTCGCATGCGGCGGCTTATGCCGTGGTTTCCTACCAGACGGCCTATTTCAAGGCGCACCATCCCGTCGAGTTCCTTGCCGCATCGATGACGCTCGACATGGCCAACACCGAAAAGGTCAACGACTTCCGTCAGGATGCGGTGCGGCTCGGCATCAAGGTGGTGCCGCCATCGGTGCAGACATCTTTCCGCCGCTTCGAGACGGGCGACAATTGCATCTACTTTTCGCTCGCCGCGATCAAGGGCGTGGGCGAGGCGGCCGTGGACCACATCGCAGCGGCGCGCGGCGACACACCCTTCGCCAGCATCGAGGACTTCTGCCTGCGCACCGATCCCAAGATGATCAACCGGCGCGTCTGGGAAAGTCTGATTTCGGCCGGTGCCTTCGATTGCTTCGGTGTCGACCGTGCCCTGCTGGTCAACGGCCTCGATCGGCTGCTTGCTTATTCGCAACGCGCCGTGTCCGACAAGGCGAGCGGCCAGAGCGACATGTTCGGCAGTTCTTCTTCCGGTCCGGAAAAAATCTTGTTCCAGCCGGTATCGCCTTGGCTCGCATCGGAGAAGCTTCTCAAGGAATTCCAGGTCCTCGGCTTCTACCTCACCGCCCACCCGCTGGACACCTACAGCCATACACTGGCGAAACTGCGGGTGCAGACCTTCGCCAACTTCTCCAACGCGGTCAAACAAGGCAAGGCTCCGGGACGGCTTGCAGGAACCGTCACCAGCAAGCAGGAGCGCAAGACGCGCACCGGCAACAAGATGGGCATCGTGACGTTTTCGGATTCGTCGGGCCAGTTCGAGGCTATCATGTTTTCCGAGACGCTTGCCCAATATCGGGACATTCTGGAAACCGGCAAATCCTTCGTCATCATGGTCGAGGCGGAAGAACGGCCGGAGGGTATAAGTCTACGGATCCAGAGCGTGCAGTCACTGGAAGAGAAGTCGGTCCAGATGCAGAAGGCGATGCGGATCTTCCTGCGCGATGCCGCTCCGCTCAAGGTGCTGGGCAGCCATCTCGCGGTCAAAGGAGAGGGGCAGGTATCCTTCATCGTCATCAAGGATGACGGCAAGCGTGAAATCGAGGTCGCTTTGCCCGAGCGTTACCGTATCTCGCCGGAGATTGCGGCTGCCATGCGTGCAAGCCCCGGCGTGGTGGATGTCGAACTGGTCTGATATCAGCCCCTCGGCGCCTTTCGGGTAATGGTGATGAAGTCGGTGCCCAAGCCGGTTTCGTGCTGGGTGCCGTTGTCCGTGATGGTGATCGAAGAGCCGTCACCCAGCATCGTCTCGACGCGTTCGCGCATATCGTCGGGAATGCCGATACGCAGGAAGGCCCGTTCAGCAGCATCGGACGCCAGGCTTTCGGCTGGCCGAGTAATCCCCAGTCGGCGGGCGGTTTTGTCCGGAATATGGTTGTCCAGCGTCACGCCATGCCAGCGAACATGATTCTGGGCGGCGTTGACATCGGATGCCGTGAAGAAATGCGTGCCGAGCGCGATCTCCGGATCGGCGATCTCCACCGGGCCATCGAAGATCGGTTTGAAGTTCTGCCTGACATACAGCCAACCGGTCGGCACCTTGCGGTTCATGACCTTATAGATCGAGGCAACGAACTGCTGTGTCATCTCGCCTGATGGCTTCTGGCCGTGCAGGTCCTGATAGGCCTTGATAGCGGCGCGCAATTTTATCCCGTGCAGACCGTCCACCGGACCGGCATCGTAGCCAAGCCGGTTGAGCATCGCCTGGATGGTTGCGGCACGATCGGTGTCGGAAGCGCGGGTGATCAGCACGCGCACCGGCGCGATCTTCTGCGGCAGCGTGGCGACGGCCGTGGCGCCTGCCTTCGGCAGTGTTTCGGCCATGGCGACTTCGATCCGGGCACCATCGCTAGGCATGGCTGGCCGCAACGCGGCGTCGCTCAACAGCTGTGGGGAGGGGTGGGGAAAGCGCGGCTTGAACAGCTCGGCGGTGGTTATGGTATGGGGAGCGATTTTCCGATCAGAGACCACCACGTGAAAACCGCGCTTTGTCATTTGATAGAGCGTCTTGGCGAATTTGCGCGGCATCCGAATGCAGCCGTGGGAGGCCGGATAGCTGGGAACGCTGCCCGATTCGTGCAGCGCGATTCCCGACCAGGTGATGCGCTGCATGAACGGCATGGGCGCGTCGTCGTAGAGATTCGAAAAATGGGTCTTCTTCTTTTCGAGGATGGAAAAGATTCCCGATGGCGTGGTGTGCCCGGCCTTGCCGGTCGAGACATTGCTGGTGGCAACCACCTGCTCGCCATCATAGACCACAAGGCTTTGCGTGTCCTTGGAAACAAAGATTTGTAGCGGCGCATCCGTGGCCATTGCTGTTGTAGCAAACAGCATCGACGTGGCAAACGCGATGCCCAGCGAAACCCGGGTGAACATGTGGACTCCTACGCAATACTCTCGGCGCCCAACATTAGGATTCAATATTTAATGAAAATTTGCGCGAAGGCGCCTATCCACATGAACATCCAATGCCCTTGCAACGCGGTTAACAAAGGATGAATGTTGCAATCCCAAAAAATGGCCTCAGGGTGCGTGGCCGCGCTTGCCCTTGCCGAACGTATAGCCGGTCTCAATGCTCTTGGTGCCGAATTTGTTGCGCAGCGCATCCATGGCCGCTTCTGCGGCGGCGCGCTTGCCGGCGCCCTCGTCGATCAGACTCGGCGGGTCGGCCTGTCCGGCGTCGGAAAGATCGGTCACGCCAATGCCGATCAAACGGTACCGCGTGCCATCGATTTCCTTCTCCAGCAGCGAAAGCCCTTCGCGGAAAATCCGGTCTGCAAGCTGCGAAGGGGCGTCCAGCCTGCGGTTGCGCGTGCGTGATTTGAAGTCGGCGGTTTTCAGTTTCAGCACCACCGTGTGGCCGGCGATCGCCGCTTTCTTCAGCCGGTGCGACACCTGCTCGGAAAGCGCCCTGAGCGGTGAAATCAGGTCTTCCGGGCGGCTGTAGTCCTCGAAAAAGGTCGTCTCGGCGGAAACGCTCTTGGCCTCATCGTTCAGGTGAACCTTGCGTTCGTCCATGCCGCGGGCGAGGTTGAAGAGCCGCTTGCCCATGATGCCGTAGCGGCGCATCAGGTCGCCTTCCTCCATCACCTGCAACTGGCCGATCGTTACGATCCCGTCCCTCTCGAGCGTGGAGGCAAACGCCTTGCCGACGCCCCAGATTAGCGTCACTGGTTTGGGTTTCAGGAATTCGACCGCTTCGGCTTCACCGATTACGGAAAAGCCGCGCGGCTTGTTCATGTCCGAGGCCACCTTGGCGAGGAACTTGCAATAGGACAGGCCGACGGAGACGGTAATTCCCACCTCTTGTTGGACACGCAGCGCAAATCTCGCAAGCGTCAGGGCCGGTGTTGCGTGGTGCAGGCGCTCGGTGCCGGCCAGATCGAGGAATGCTTCGTCGATGGAAAGTGGCTGCACCAGTGGCGTCAGGTCGTGCATCATCGAACGGATCTGGCGGCCGACCCGGACATACTTCTCCATATCGGGCTTGATGACCACGGCGTTCGGGCAAAGGTCCAGCGCCTTGAACATCGGCATGGCGCTCTTGACGCCGTGGATTCGCGCCACATAGCAGGCGGTCGAGACCACGCCGCGCTTGCCGCCACCAATAATGACGGGCTTGTCGGCAAGGTCGGGATTGTCGCGTTTCTCGACTGAGGCATAGAAAGCGTCGCAGTCGATGTGGGCAATAGTGAGCCGGTCAAGCTCCTGATGGTGCAGCAGCCTAGGGCTGCCGCATTTGCTGCAGCGCGTCCTGCCCGCGGCAGCGGGCGCAAGGCAATCGCGACAAAAGCCCGGATATGTCGGATGCGTTGCCATTGGGGACCGGAACAAAAGTTGAACAACGAGACATTAGGGTCTATTGTTCATGCGTTCAAGGTCCCCGTGGGCCTTATTCACAGGGCGCGCAGGCTGGCAAAATGCGCGCGAATGAGATTGTCGGCATGGTTCCAATCGAGCGCCAGATTGACTCCTTCACCAGGAGGCGGCGCGAGGGCCCGGAATACGTCGCTGGCCATCATGTTGATCAGCATGCAATCGGGCGCATGGGAGCGCACGGAATGAAGATTGGTATGGAGATCGTCGATGAACACCGAGGGCCGTCCCGCTGCGCCGATCAGTCCGGCTGCGATCGGTCCCTTAGCTTCGTCGGTAGAGATCATCGGAAAACGGATGTCGAGGTTGTCGAGCAGCGTACGTCGCACAGCGTGGTGACGCGGAGGCATGGCGGTGAGAAAAACGATGTCGGCCATTTCATGCAGCGCATCGAGCACGGATTTTGCGTTGCGGGCAGGGCGCTGCCAGCGGTCCTGGGTCGCGAAGAACGTTTCTTCGAATTCGTGGATCGCTTCATGCGAGGCAGCCGAGCCATCGACGACGCTGCGGACGTTGCCCTTCAGGTGAAAGGAATCTGCATGCAACCGGTATTGCATCGATGCGAGAAAATCCTGGAACGGGTCGAGGAATTCAAGCACCACCTCGTCGATGTCGCAGATGACCAGTGGCCGCGTCGAGGCGCGAAGTTCGTGTACGAGATCGTCGATCATAGCCAGACCCCTTCAGTTGGGCCGGTCAACAGCCGATGACAGGATTGAACGAACTCCACCGTTACGTCGTTGTCCGCACAGAAGGACATCAGCGTCGGTTCGTGGTTCATCAGAAAACCTGTCAGCCCGCCGCCGAAGCCGGGCTCCTGTGCCGCCTGTCTGAGGGCGGATACATCGATGCCGGTGAGGGCAAGGAAACGGCCCATCAGGTCGGGTTGGCTGCCAAGCCAGGTAAGGATGACGATGGCAAGTGCGTCGGCTTCGCCCTGCATGGGAGTTGGCACTTTTACGGTGCCCGGTTTTGTCGGGGTCATATTACGTCTTTTTAAACCTAATACCCGTAGGTTAGCCTACGGAACGATAAGAATCTGCGTGTCGTCACTATATAGGACCTATTGGTCCGGCATGCAAAAACGGGGTTCGAGTGTGGCGCCATGCCAAAGCAGGTAATGATAGTCGAAGACAATGAGCTGAACATGAAGCTCTTCCGCGACCTGATCGAAGCGTCCGGCTACAAGACCATCCAGACCCGCAATGGTATGGAGGCATTGGAGCTTGCGCGCAAGCACCGGCCCGACCTCATCCTCATGGATATCCAGCTTCCGGAAGTTTCGGGTCTCGAAGTGACGAAGTGGCTGAAGGAAGATGACGAACTGCATGTCATTCCAGTAATTGCCGTCACGGCCTTTGCAATGAAGGGCGATGAGGAACGTATCCGCCAGGGCGGTTGCGAAGCCTATGTCTCCAAACCAATCTCCGTTCCCAAGTTCCTGGAAACCATCAAGACCTATCTCGGCGACGCCTGAGGGAGCCTTCATGACTGCGCGTATCCTGGTTGTCGACGACATACCCGCAAATGTGAAATTGCTTGAGGCACGGTTGCTAGCCGAGTATTTCGAGGTGCTGACCGCCGAAAACGGCCATCAGTGCCTGGAAATCTGCAACAAGGTGCAGGTGGACGTCATCCTGCTCGACATCATGATGCCCGGTATCGATGGTTTCGAGGTTTGCGAGCGCCTGAAGGCCAATCCGAAAACCTCCCATATCCCGGTTGTGATGGTGACTGCGCTGGATCAGCAGGAGGATCGCATTCGCGGGCTGAAGGCCGGAGCCGACGATTTCCTGACCAAGCCGGTCAACGACATCCAGCTGATGGCCCGGGTCAAAAGCCTGGTGCGGCTGAAGATGCTCAGCGACGAACTGCGCCTCAGGGCGGAAACCGCACGCAACATCGGCATGGATGATCCGGCCGCGGCCGCCGCCGCTCGCTTTCAGGAGCCAGCAAGCGTTCTGCTTGTCGATGGACGCGCCAACTCCCAGGAGAGGATTGCCCGTGCGCTAAAGCCGATCGCCGAGGTGACGGTCCAGAGCGACCCGCAGGCGGCGCTGTTCGAAGCCGCCGAGGGGGCGTTCGACCTCGCCATCGTCAACTCCAATTTCGACGACTACGATCCGTTGCGACTCTGCTCGCAATTGCGCTCGCTGGAACGCTCGCGCTTCATCCCGATCCTGCTGGTTGTCGATCAGGGAAGCGAGCAGATGGCTGCCCGCGCTCTCGAGATCGGCATCAACGATTACATCTTGCGTCCTGTCGAGACCAACGAACTCATCGTCCGCAGCCTGACGCAGATCCGCCGCAAGCACTATAACGACCAGCTTCGCGAAAGCGTCAAACAGACGATCGAGCTGGCGGTGACGGATGGGCTGACCGGCCTGAACAACCGTCGCTACCTCGACAAGCACCTCAAGCTGTTGTTTGACCGTGCCGCCGCGCGCGACAGGCCGCTTTCGCTGTGCATTACCGATATCGACCGTTTCAAGCTGGTTAACGATACGCATGGACACGATGCGGGCGACGAAGTGCTACGGGAGTTCGCGGCGCGTATCCGTTCGACCGTACGCGGGGCCGATCTTGCTTGCCGCTACGGGGGCGAGGAGTTCGTCGTCGTTATGCCGGATACCGGGCTGGATACGGCGGCATCCGTTGCGGAGCGGCTGCGTTCGATTATTGAAGCCGAGCCGTTTGAGCTCCGGTCTGCGGGCATTTCGCTGAACATCACGGCGTCGGTCGGCATTTCGTCGACGGTCTGGGGCGCACAGTCCGCGGATCAATTGTTGAAGCAGGCCGATCGCGCACTTTACGAAGCCAAGCACGGCGGGCGAAATAGAGTCGTTGCCGCGGCCGCATGAGTATTTGTTTTTGCTTATGAATTGGCTCGCGGGCATAGGTTATCCACAGTTTTGTTGAAAAACCGTTCTTCAGCGCGACTTTTCCATCACACTTTTTGGCATGCGTGTCTGGAACCGTGCCGCGAGCAATAAAGCAACTCTTGCGTGCTTGCCCTTCGCCACGCGAAGCAAAAACGCCTCTCATACGTCCTGAAGAAATAAATCTAACAAATACAAATATATAGAATGAAATTCTGGTGTGATCCGAGGTCGTGTCCCGTTTCAATGGCGCGGACGAAGTCTAACGCTGGCCCGTGCATCGCGTTTATGCGAATTCCATGGAAAACAACACGATATTCGCCTTAAAAAGCGCCGCCTGCCGGTAAAACTAGCCGATAGGTTGTGGGTAGCCAAGAGTAGTAGATGAATAGCTCGTTGATTTCCTCGCGAAATCACGTCATGTTTCCTCATGAAAGAAACACGAGGCAGATTTGTTTCAACAAGCTTGTCTACCCCATGATGTTCAGGTCCGCCGCATCCCCTGTATCGTGGGGCCGGTCGGTCAGAGTGTAATATACGCGGAGTCCTCGTTCTGCCGTTACTTTCTGACCGACCCCCAATAAGACGCCATCGTTCGAGAGAATGGTGGCGTTTTTATTTGTCGGGTACGGTATCGTGGAAGTGCGCGTAGATCTGCCGGGCGACAGTTTCGGATATACCCGGAACCGATAGCAGATCGGGGATGCCGGCGCGGGAGACGGCCTTGGCGGTGCCGAAATGCTGGAGCAGCGCGCGTTTGCGCGTCGGGCCGATGCCGGAAACTTCATCGAGCGGATTCTTGACCAGTTCTTTCTTGCGGCGGGCGCGATGGGTGCCGATCGCGAAGCGGTGCGCTTCGTCACGCATGCGCTGGATGAAGTAGAGCACAGGATCGCGCGGCGGCAGCGTGAAGGATTGCTTACCGGCCTGGAAGAAACGTTCTCGGCCGGCCTCACGGTCGGCCCCCTTGGCGACGCCGATGGCAACCACGCAGTCAGTAATCTCAAGCTCTTCGAGAATGGCGCGAACGGCTGTCATCTGCCCCTGGCCACCGTCAATCAGGATAACGTCGGGCCAGATGGGGATGGTTTCGTCGTCGATGGGCGGCTGGCTGCGATCGGGCTTTCCAGCCTCCTTGATGAGTCGCGAAAAACGGCGGGTCATTACCTCCCGCATCATCCCGAAATCGTCTCCGGGGGTAAGTTCTTCATTCTTGATGTTGAACTTGCGGTACTGGCTCTTGGCAAACCCTTCCGGCCCGGCCACCACCATGCCGCCGACTGCATTGGTGCCCATGATATGGGAGTTGTCGTAAATCTCGATACGACGGGGAGGATGTGGCAATCCGAAAGTCTCGGCGAAACCCGCCAGCAGGCGCGTCTGCGATGACGTGTCGGCCAACTTGCGACCATGCGCCTCGCGGGCATTGTTAAGCGCATGTTCGACCACTTCGCGCTTTTCGCCCCGCTGCGGCACATTGATATGGACACGAAAGCCGGCACGTTCCGTCAGCGCGTCGGATAGCAGTTCCATTTCCTCGATCTGCTCGGAAAGGAGAATCTGCCGAGGGCAGGGCTTGTCATCATAAAACTGCGCAAGGAACGCGTCGAGCACTTCGGAAGCGGAGAGCGAGGGGTCCGCTTTCGGGAAATAGGCGCGGTTGCCCCAGTTCTGGCCGGTGCGATAGAAAAACACCTGAATGCACGACAGGCCGCCATCATGATGGATGGCGAACACATCCGCCTCCTCGATGGAAGCCAGGTTGATGCCCTGATGGCTCTGCACATGCGAAAGGGCCGCCAGCCGGTCGCGATAAACGGCGGCACGCTCGAAGTCGAGATCTTCAGAGGCATGGTTCATCGCCTTTGCGATCGTCGATTTCACATTCTGGCTTTTGCCGGAGAGAAAGTCCCGGGCCTCGAAAACCAGTTCGTCGTAGTCGGCATCACTGATTTCATGGGTGCACGGCCCCGAGCAACGCTTGATCTGATAGAGCAGGCAGGGGCGGGTGCGCGATTCAAACACTGAATCCGTGCACGTCCTCAGAAGAAAGGCGCGCTGCAGCGAGTTGATCGTTCGGCCCACCGCCGTCGCCGAGGCGAACGGGCCGAAATAGTCGCCCTTGCGGACGCGCGCGCCGCGATGCTTCATGATCGCCGGCGCACGGTGGTTTCCCGACAAGAGGATATAGGGAAAGGATTTGTCGTCTCGCAACAAAACGTTGAAGCGGGGCCTGAGCCGTTTGATCAGATTGGCTTCGAGCAGCAGCGCTTCGGTCTCTGTACGGGTGATGACGAACTCCATGTTCGCCGTTTCATGCACCATCCGGCCGATCCGGTTGGAGTGCACCCGGCCGGCAGCATAATTGCCGACCCGCTTTTTCAGCGAGCGCGCCTTGCCGACATAGAGAACCTCCGCCTCTGCATTCAGCATGCGATAGACGCCGGGGCTATTCGGCAGTTGCTTGACGAATTCGGCAATCAAATCCATTCCGGTCAAGCCGGTCTCGGGCAGCGGGGTTTCGCGCCAGGCAATCGTCGCGTCTTTCACCGGCGCCGGGATGGTTTCCGACTCGGTGTTGTCGTCGTCGTCCTCGTCGATGAAGTTGTCGTCGTAGAGTATGCCGCCATCTTGTGGCGCGCGGGGTGTCATTCATTTATCTCCGCAATATCCGGCGTCTGCCAGGCCAGGTGCTGGCCGCCGTCGAGCGCGATCATCTGGCCGGTGATCGATGGCGTATCATAGAGAAAGCGGATCGTCTGTCCGAATTCTTCCAGCCGGGGACCAGCCTTCAATATAAGTCCGTTGACCTGTGCTTGAAAGTCTTCCTCCGTTTGTGATGCGCTTTGCAGGGTCGGGCCGGGGCCGATCGCATTGACGCGGATGCGCGGCGCGAGCGCCTGGGCGAGCGTCTGCGTAGCGGTCCAGAGTGCGGACTTGGAGAGGGTGTAGGAATAGAAGCGAGGGTTCAGCGCCCAGATGCGCTGGTCGATGATGTTTACGACCAGCCCCCGCCTGTTGGCCGGCAATTGCCGGGCGAAATCGCCGGTGAGAATCGAGGGAGCCCTGACATGAATGGCGAAATGCTGGTCGAGGATCCCGGTATCGAGCGCCTCGATGGAGTCGTCGCGAAAGATGGAGGCATTGTTGACGAGAAGGCCGAGCGGCCCGAGGCCGGCAGCGGCTTCCTCGACGACTTTCTTGCAGGCAACCGGGTCGGAAAGATCGCCCTGAACAACGGTGACTCGCCCTCCGGCCGAGACGATTTCCGCGGCCAGTTCCTGCGCCTGTGTGGCAGAATTGTTGGTATGGATTGCAACAGCAAAGTCGTGGCGCGCAAGGTCGCGGACAATTGCTGCGCCTATTCTCGCCGCGCCGCCGGTTACCAGGGCAGTTCTGATATTTCTGGATGTCAAATTCAGTCTTTCAGAATCATTTCTTGTCAGGGGTTAAAAGATATATCGGCTATGCGCAGACGACAAATCCCCGGTTAAATAATTTGTTTACCATGGTATACATAGGTATATTTGAAAATAGTTTAAGTAAATAATTATGGATAATAAATTGTAAAATGTCTTGTTCATTAATAAGTCTGTCGGGACTAAGGATTCATTAGAAAATGACACAACATTGCCTTGTTTCATTTACTCTTTCGTAACGTCGATTGTCCAATAAGTGCTCATCAATTCTAACAATCCGACCCGGGATTGGAATTCATAACTGGCGTCGATGCATGGTTCATGCCTGCTCAGCGTTGGCACATCAAGGAGAATAGAATGCGTAATCTGATCAAGTCCCTCGCTGCTTCCGTGCTCGTTCTGGGTGCGGTGTCCATCGCTCATGCAGCCGACGCTATCGATGAAGTGCCGTTGGCGCCTGAAGCTCAGGACACCATGGGCTCTGTGTCGGGCTGGGAAGGCGGTTATGTCGGCGCCAAGGGCACCTACCAGCGCGGCAAGGTCAAGGAAGGCGGCGCATACAATGCGATCGGTCTCGGCGGTGGTCTCTACGGCGGCTACAACATGCAGGACGGCCAGTTGGTGTACGGCGGTGAAGCCGACCTCAACTACTCCGGCATCGACTCCACGTCCGCTGGCGTCGAAACCAAGCAGCGCCTCAACGGTTCTGTTCGCGGCCGCGTCGGCTACGACCTCGAGCCGGCTCTGGTTTACGGCACTGCCGGTCTTGCTGCCACCAGCCTCAAGGCCAGCGATGCGACGTCGTCCGACAGCAACACCCTGATCGGTCTGACCGTTGGCGCCGGCGTCGAAACCAAGATCACCGACACGATCACGGCTCGTACCGAATACCGCTTCACCAACTATCAGGACCAGACCTTCAAGCTCGACAGCGGCGCGAAGGATCGCAGCCTGAAGGAACACCAGATCAACATCGGTCTCGGCGTCCGTTTCTAAGTCAGAAAACGGCCGGCATACCGGCTGACATTGACCTCCATTTTTGCCCCGCTGGCGACAGCGGGGCTTTTTCGTTGAGCCTTAGACTCAGGACTCATTGATTAGAGCCAGAAGATGACGGTGCGGCGATACAGATCGCCGACTTGAATCTGATTTGCAGCCCTTGGAAATCCCTCTGAATCAAGACAAGATCATCCTGCTTTAGCTTTTTGGGGAGACTCTGATGGAAAACCACGAGCCGCTTTTACGCGAGGCGATTGCGCTCTCTAAATCCGCGATGGAACGCGGCGACGAACCGTTTGGCTCGGTGCTGGTGAAGGACGGCGAAGTAATCCTGCGCGCCGAAAACAGCGTCTTCACCGGCCACGATATGACGAACCACGCCGAGATGAACCTGGTTAAACTGGCGGCGCAACACTACGACACTACTTTTCTCGCTGACTGCACGCTCTATACCAGCACGGAGCCGTGCGCGATGTGCTCTGGGGCGATTTACTGGTCGGGCATCGGGCGTATGGTGTTTGCGTGCTCCGAAGCGCGGCTTGGCGAGATTGCTGGGATCGGGTTGAACGTGCCGAGCCGGGCGGTGTTGCAAACCGGCGCCCGCATGGTCACTGTGGTGGGCCCGACGAACCTCGAAGACGAAGCTGCCGAAGTACATCAGGGATTCTGGCCGAAGCATCTAGGCAAGGCTTAGAGCCTCGACTCAGGACTCATTGCTTAGAGCCAGAAGATGACGGTTGCGGCGATGCAGATCGCCGAAAAGAAGGTATGCGCGCATCGGTCGTATCGGGTTGCAATGCGCCGCCAGTTTTAGAGCTTGGCGAAGAGGTTCTCGACCTTGTGACGCTGGCGATAGAGTGCCCTGTCGTAGGGACATGGGACTATCACGGCGTCCTGTTCAACACCGTGAAGCACATCACAAATCAAATCAATAGGTCCTGAGCCTAGGCGATCGGCTGGGAGCCAAGTCCCTGAATGCTGCTTATACCTGCGGACGCATCTTGGAGTAATCCGGGAAGAATTTCTCGAATTTCTGCGGCCAGTTCTTCAGTTTTGGCCGGCCTTTTTCCCACTGCCCCTCAAAGCGCAGGTTCAGATAGCCGATCAGCGCGGCCAGCGCGAAATGCCCGCCATGCAGGCTCTTCGATGTCTTCGGCAGATTGGCGTTGAGGTAGTCGAGCCCGCGCGTCACCTTGGACCATTGCTTGTCGATCCAGGGCTGGTGAAGCCGTTCCTCCGGACGGAATCGTCGTTCATAAATGATGGCGATCAGGCAATCCACAATGCCATCGCAGACGGCTTCCAGCACCTCCGCTTCCGTGCGTTTTTCCGGGTTGCGGGGGTAAAGCTTGCCTTTGGCTTCGCGGTTCATGAACTGCATGATGGCAACGCTGTCGAACACCGGCGCCTTATCCTCGCGCAACAGCACCGGAATTTTGCCGAGCGGGTTGCTGGCGAGCAGCACGGCCGGTTCATCGTCCGTCTTGACCGCTTCGCTGGCGACCCCGAGATCGAGGTGGTGCGCGGCCATGCGGACCTTGGCTGAATAGGGCGATGTGGAGGAGTAGAGGAGTTTCATTCTGGGTCTTGCCTCACTGAATAGCGGGAATGGAGATGTTGCGTTGGCGACAGGCGCGCCGATCGACCGCGGGGCACGACGTGAACCCGAGTGACTTGGTCATGCAGATACGCAGTTCGCTGATCTGACCGTCGTCACAGGTCACGGCCAGCGCGTCCCTTTTCAGGCCAGGGTTGGCACGGATCATCAGGGATTCGATCTGATCGGTCGAAATGTTTCGGTCGATCGCGCCGTTGAAGATCACTTGCGGTAGCACGATTTTTGCGTAGGCGGCGCGCAGCGTATTGAAGTAGGCCCTCTGGCTGAGCCCCGAACAGGTGCCGTGCTTGCGCCATTCGTGCCCTGCGAGCCCTGCCGATGGAATAATGTCGTTCAGGCTTCGGGCCAGTGCATCTGGCACTCGGCCGGGCTCTGGGCTCTCGCAGTTTTCGGGCCAGGAGCGTTCGTTCTGCGGCCAGAGGCCATGGGCGATGAAGCCGTAGCGGCGCTTGCCGTTGCATTGGGACGTGCGGCCGCCCGGATCTCTTTCAGAACACCAGCTAGGCGACCAAGACAGCGATAGGACGTAATAGTCGAAGTCGGCGGCCTTGGCCCGGCCAGCGTCAATCAGGGACAGGTGAGCGGCGAGCAATAATCCCAGAAGCCATGTAAGGAGCCCTTGCCGCATCGTTCAGGCTCCCCGATGTGGTGCTACCAGCCGATGGAATTGCGGATGGTCGAGCAGTCCTTGCCATAAACATGCCAGGGGTCGAGGCCCGCAATGCAGAATTCGAGGCCTGCAAATTTCGGCGCTCCGGCAAAGCCACCGGGGGTTTCCAGCAGATACCACATGTCGCGCTTGCGGCCGTCGTTCATGCGCACGGTGGCGTGGCAGAACTTGCGGCCTACGCGGTGAAGCGAATCGCGCTCCCGCTCATAGCGCATTTTCGGATTGATGATATCGATCAGGAACAGTTTGGTGCCGTTGTACTTGCGGTACTTGCCGTCAACCTTGGTCTTCAGTGATGAAAGCACCCACCCGGTATTGCAGAAGTCCTCGGAACGCGGCAGTTCGAATGCGCTGGCCGTCTGCAGCGGAATGGACGAAACAAGAAGGCCGAGCGCGAGCGCGAAACGGGAGGCGAACATGGAAAATCTCCGGAAGCAGAGCCATGCGAGGCTCTTTGGCGGCACCATGATCTAACTGCGCGCGCCCGGTCAAGTGCAAAGCCGCAACAGTAACAGTCTGTTAAGAGCTTTTGGCGCGCTTTGTGTCAGACGACCCAGAGCACCTTGCCCGCATCGAGAAAATCGATGGAATGGATGATGGTTCCGGTACTGCCGAGAAAGCATACGTTGTAGTTCGGGGCTAGGGCGCCATAACCCATGCGCTCGACGATGCCGGAGAAATCGGGCCAGCAGGCGTGGTTGGTGGAGCGTGGCGCCGAGAAGGGAATGCCGCAGACCTGGCCGCTTAGCGTGAAGTGACAATGGCCGAAGAAAATGTGCCGGACCGTATCCCGATACTGGCGAAGAATGGCCTGGAATTCCGCCTCCTGCACGATTCCGATCTCGTCGGCATTGGCGACTTCGACCGCAATCGGGTTGTGGTGCATGAAGAGCCATACTGGTCTGTCGGACTGGCGCGCACTTTCCAGAACATCCGTCAACCACGCCCGGCGGGCGGCGCAATAGTGACCGGCATGCGTGCCTGGCTCAGCCGTATCAATATAGACGAACAGGCCGGCCTCGGTCTCCTCAGTCCATTGAACGAAGCCGTTTGCATCCCGCTGCGCGCCGTCGAAGACACCGGCATAGGTGGTGCGGCTGTCGTGGTTGCCGATGAGCAGGCGGGGCGCCAGTTTGCCCTGCAGCGGCGACTTCGCGAGAAGCGACTTGAGCAGGTGGTAGCTTTCCTCCTGGCCGCGATGCGTCAGGTCGCCGGTGATGACGATCCGGTCGGCGTCCGCCTGGAATTCCTCGACATGCGCAAGGCACCGCTTGAAATTCTCGACCGGGTCATGACCAAGGATGGTCGAGGAATTGATGTGGATGTCGGAAATATGGATGAGTTTCATGCTTGTTCTTCCCCCCTGATCCAGAAGCATCTGGTATTTGCAAAACGATCCTGAGCCAGCTTTTCTTCGAGGAAAGGTAGCAGAATCTCCAGTTCGCCCTTCAGCGTGTAGGGCGGATTGACGATGATCAGGCCAGAACCCGACAGACCGGTGCTATCGCGGTCGCCTTTCACCGAAAGCTCGGCGCAGAGAATTTTCGGAATTTCAAGTTCCGCGAAGGCATTGTGGAATTCGCGGATCGGCGCGCCGTTCTTCAGCGGATACCACAGGCAATAGACCCCGGTCGGGAACTTTCGGTAGGCCTTGGCGAAATTGTCGACCATGCGACGGTATTCGCCCTCCAGTTCGAATGGCGGATCGACCAGGATCAGCCCGCGCTTTTCCTTCGGCGGCAGATGGGCGTTCATCGCCAGCCAGCCGTCCAGATGCGTGGCGCGTGTCTGGAAATCACCGTCGAAATTGCGGTGCAGTTCCTCGAAATCGGCGGGATGCAGCTCCATCAACGACAACCTGTCCTGCAGGCGCAGAAGGCCGCGGGCAAGCTTCGGGGAGCCTGGGTAATAAGTCAGGCCGCCATCCGGGTTCAGCGCCTTGATGGCATCAAGATAGGGCGCCAGAAGCGACGCGACATTTGCGGGCAGGGGCTCGTCGATCAGGCGGCCTATGCCGTCCAGCCACTCGCCGGTCTTTTGTGCTTCTTCGCTCGAAAGGTCATAGAGGCCGATACCGGCATGGGTGTCGAGCACCCGGAACGCCTTGTCTTTCTGCTTGAGATATTCGACCAGCCGCGCTAGCACCGCGTGTTTCAGGACATCGGCGAAATTGCCTGCGTGGTATATATGGCGGTAATTCATGATTTCGGGTGAAGCTCGGATGATATTTTTCGATGTGCGTCGCAACAACTTTCGCGGCGTGCTCGCTTCGATTATACACATTGCATGAACATTGCGACCCGTCTTCCCGAAAATATCACTGTGCGTCATTCCGCTTGCCCGCATGACTGTCCCTCCACCTGCGCGCTGGATATCGAAGTCCATGCCGATGGACGGATCGGCAAGGTGCGCGGCGCTGCTGACAACAGCTATACGGCCGGCGTCATCTGCGCCAAGGTGGCCCGTTATGCCGAGCGGCTCTATCATCCTGATCGGCTGATGCATCCCTATCGACGCACGGGGGCGAAGGGGGCAGGAAGCTGGCAGCAGATCAACTGGACCGATGCGCTGGACGAGATCGCCGAAGCCTTCGTCAAGGCCGAAGGTCGATATGGTGCCGAGACGGTGTGGCCTTACTACTATGCGGGCACGATGGGCTGGGTGCAGCGCGATTCTATTAATCGGCTGCGGCATGCCAAGAAATATTCCGGCTTCTTCGATTCCATCTGCGTCAATCCGGCCTGGACAGGCTACTTCATGGGCACCGGCGCGCTGCGCGGTCCCGACCCGCGCGAGATGGCGAAATCCGATTGCGTGGTGATCTGGGGCACCAATGCGGTCGCCACCCAGGTCAACGTCATGACCCATGCGATCCGCGCCCGCAAGGAGCGCGGTGCCAAGATTGTCGTCGTCGATATCTACGACAACCCGACCATGAAGCAGGCGGACATGAAACTGATCCTGAAGCCGGGATCGGATGCCGCACTTGCTTGTGCTGCGATGCATGTCGCCTTCCGCGACGGCTATGCCGACCGCGACTACATGGCGCGATACGCCGACGATCCTGCCGGGCTTGAAGCGCATCTGAAAACCAGGACGCCGCAATGGGCTTCCGAGATCACCGGCCTCTCGGTCGAGGAGATCGAAGCGTTCGCGCGTCTGGTGGGCACGACGAGGAAGAGCTATTTCCGGCTGGGCTACGGTTTTTCGCGCAGCCGCAACGGTGCGGTCTCCATGCATGCGGCACTCAGCCTGCCGACGGTGCTGGGCTCCTGGCAATATGAGGGCGGCGGCGGCTTCCATTCCAATTCCGGCATCTTCAAGATGGACAACCGCCTGTTGACCGGCCAGTCGTTTGCCGATCCCGATGTTCGTCAGCTCGACCAGTCCGAGGTCGGGCGAATTCTGACGGGCGATCCCCGCGCACTTCGCAATGGTCCCCCTGTTACGGCCATGCTGATCCAGAACACCAACCCGATCAATGTCATCCCCGAGCAGCGGCTGGTAAAGAGCGGCTTCATGCGCGACGACCTGTTCGTTGCCGTCCACGAGCAGTTCATGACCGAGACGGCTGAGATTGCCGATATCGTGCTGCCAGCCACCATGTTCGTCGAGCACGAGGATATCTATCGAGCCGGCGGCCAGAACCACATCACGCCGGGACCGAAACTGGTGGAACCGCCGGATGACGTGCGCACCAATCTCTTTGTCATCGAAGAACTGGCAAAACGTCTCGGCGTGGCAGACATGCCGGGCTTCGGGCTGACGGAGCGCCAGCATATCGAGGCGATCCTGAATGTCGACGGGTTGCCGGATTACGACACGCTGCTGAACGACAAGTGGTTCGACCGCCAGCCGGATTTCGAGACAAGCCATTATCTCAATGGGTTTGCCCATCCCGACAAGAAATTCCGCTTCCGTCCGGACTGGCTGGGCCAGCAGGGCTCGGTACGTCCGCCCGACAACATCGGCGTGCTGGGGCCGGCAGATCAACTGCCGGAATATCCGGATTTCTGCGCCGTGATCGAACTGGCCGACGAGGATCATCCCTTCCGGCTGGCGACGCCGCCCGCACGCAATTTTCTCAATTCCAGCTTTGCCGAGACCAAAACCTCGCGCGACAAGGAGGGGCGTCCCGAAGTGATGATCTCACCGGTCGATGCCGCACGCAATTCGATCGAGAATGGCGATGTCGTCACCATCGGCAACATCAGGGGCTCTGTCCGCATCCATGCGAAGGTTACGGATGCGGTCAAGCCTGGCGTGCTGATCGCCGAGGGCATCTGGCCGAACAAGTCCCATCTCGATGGCGAAGGCATCAACGTACTGACGGGGGCCGACAACGTCGCGCCGTTCGGTGGCGTCGGCCTGCACGACAATCGCGTCTGGCTGCGCAAATAGCACTCGACCCCCGAAGCGTTTCATGCGAACGGAAGCCTTCGGCCGGGAAAATCCGGGACGTTGAACGGAAGGTCCGATGATGGATGCCAAGCTCGCCCGCAAAGTGGAAATCCGCAAATCCGAGACGCTCCACAAGCGTTTCGTGCATCTGCAGCGATTGACTGTCGAGCACGAGACGCTGGCTGGCGGTCAACTGACCATCGAACGTGAGGTTCACGACCACGGCAACGCCGCGACTATCCTGCTCTACGATCCCAGCCGCAAGTCAGTTATTCTTGTTCGTCAGTTGCGTGTCGCGCCGATCCTGAATGGCGACAACGGGTTCCTGATCGAGACGCCGGCGGGGTTGCTCGATGGCGACGATCCGCTGAGTGCCATCATCCGCGAGGCGATGGAGGAAACCGGCTATCGCATCGACCGCGCCGAATATCTGTTCGATGCCTACATGTCGCCGGGTGCCCTGACCGAACGCGTCAGCTATTTCGCCGCCGAGATCGATGCGACTGCCAGAACCGGCAAGGGCGGGGGACTTGACGAGGAAGGCGAGGATATCGAAGTTCTCGAGTTCGGGCTTGCCGAGGCGTTCCATATGATCTCGACCGGCAAGATCTGCGATGCCAAGACGATCATGCTGCTGCAATGGGCTGCGATGAAATACGGCCTCTGACGGGTTCCGCTCAAAAAGCTGCCTTGAGCCCTATGGATACGGTCATCGCGCGGAAATCACCGCCCGCGCCGTCGTCGAACCAGCTTTCTCTGCCATTGTTCTTGTTGACGACCCGCGTGTCTGCGCGCGCGCTGAACATCTTGTCGAACGAGCCGCTGACGAAGAGCAGCATACTGTCGCGTAGCGCATACTCCGCCGAAGCGCTTACTGAGACTGCCGGCTTGGTGAAATAGTAGTCGTAGAAACGCAGGTCGCGCATCCAGTGGTCGTCCGTACCGTATGCATCCACCGCCACGCCTGCCTGAAGCGAGCCCGCGAAGGTCCAGGCGCCCTCGGTGTGGCTGAGATTGGCGCCGAGATAGGGGACAGGCCAGGCCTGGCGGTATGAAATCCCTTTCTCGTCGTCGGGAAAATTGCCCCGGTCGTCGCGAAATCCGCTTGTCGAATAGACATAGGACCCGCCCCACGCCGCCCACTTCACGTCGGTGTATTTGAAGCCGGCACCGAGCGAGATATCCGTTCCCTCATGCGAAAGAAGTTCCCGACCGACCTCGACCCCACCGACCAGATAGTGATTGAGGCGCGTGTCGGGATGCAGCGAGCGGTGCGACCACGGCTGGCCGGCCGCCATCCAGTCGAAATCCGCCATGTGGCCGTTGCCGTCGAGGCCGATCGTCGCGCGGGCATTGAGATACCAGTCCTTCGGAAGTTCCAGCTTGAGATCGCCGGTGAAGGTGCTGACATATTTGCTGTTCCATTTCAGCTGCGAGACCTTGGTCGAGCCCTCCCAGACGAACTCGTTGGCTTTCAGGGAGGTCAGCCCGTAGCTGCCCGAAATACTGACTGTGCCATCCGCGGATTGGGCCTCCATGTCGGCGGCAAGAACGCATTGCCCGCCTGCGATCAGCATCCCGATCGCCGCCGCTGTCCGTAACTGCAAGCCCATTGCGAATCCCCCATCTCGCGCTGAGGCAGGATACGGGAGCGAATTGCCATGTTCAATGCGTGCTGGCAGCCAGTTCCGCTGCCGTTACAAGGCTCGCGTAAGCTGCCGACGCCGACAGGCGAACCATGGGGGTTCCGCGATCCAGCCGCGTGCCGATGGAAAGCCCGGTGACGCTGCAATTGCCGGATTTCTTGCGGATCGCCGCGCAGGTGTCGGCGACATCCTGATAGATGCGCTGGCGCTGGCGCGCCGCATTTTCGAAATAGATGCGCTGACGGGTTGCCGCCTTGCCGGGGCTCGATTTGCTGATGATGAATTCGTACCGGGCAGCGGGATCGGATTTGCCGAACGGATTGATCTCTGCAAAAGCGAGCTGCAGCTGATATTCATACACCTGCTTGCCCGCGGGCTTGCCGGTTGCCGACATGACCGTGCATTGCGTGGCGAGCGTGCCGATCAGCAATGCGCATTCGGACTCGCCCATGGCCTGAATATTCTCGGCGGCGCGATTGAGCAGGTCGTCCTCGGTGATCTTGTTGCCCTTCTTCGGCTTGAGGTCGCCCAGCGGCATCTGCACGGTCACGACCACCCGCCGTTCCGGGACCAATTCGGCGTGCTTTGCAAGCAGCCGGTAGGCAAACTGATTGGATGGGCTTTTTAGGCTTTCCGGGTCGACACGGTCGTCGAGGGCCGATGCTTGCGCCTTCCATACCCGTTCCTTGACGGCAAGATCGTTGCCCAGCATCGCAAGGTTGACTGCGTTATAGATCTGCAGGCCCACGAGCAGGCTGAACGGTATCAGGACCATGACCAGCAAGGCGAGAAGGAAGCGCTGCTGCCCCTTCGTCAGCGACGAAAAATACGCAAAGAGTTGTTTCATGACCCGCCATCTGGATATTGCCCCGCCACTGAGCAGTGCGTGCCCTTAAGGTGACCTTAACAGTCTGCCCCACAACAGCAACGAGGACCGGATGTTCCGATTCCTGCTTGCCGGATGGCTTGCGATTTACCGAGAAATTTAATGTTCCGTCCCATTTTGAGACAGGCTGCAGCAATCTGTATGGCCGGGATCAAACGCCGTCCGGCGGCGCAAAGAAGCAATTCACATGATATTCGGTTGGATGGAGGCAAATATGAAAGTTGCCGTCGCCGGACGGGATCTCGCTGCCATACGGGATGAGGAACCGATGCGCCCTGGTGGCCAGCCTGTGGTCACCCGGTTTGAGAAATATTGAAAACCCGAGAGTGCCTTTTCTGACGTCATCTCCCGGGATGCGCTGGCAATCTCCACCGAGATTGCTAGCCCTGCAACAGGCGGGCGGATATGTCCATCCGCTATCGGTTTGATGTGCGGTGCTGGCAAACGACAGATCGAGAAAGATCGCCGCGGCGATTGGCAAAGCTGACAGATGGGGCATGGGATGGCTCCGATCGTATTTGTCGATCTCTGCTATCCCGCAATTCTACGCCTCTTCGCTTCTCGGGGTAATCAGAAATTGCCCGCAGGGCGTTATCTGCGGCGATCAGCCGAATGATATGACGCGTGCGGTATCATCGGTCGCCAGTATCCCTCCGGCAACCTTTTTGAGGGCGTCGCGGTATATCCGGTGCTCGGCGGTCAGCACGCGTGCGGCGAGCGTATCGGATGTGTCGCCGTCGAGGATCGGTATTGCGGCCTGCGCGATGATCGGGCCTTCGTCCATCCCTTCTGTTACGTAGTGCACGGTACAGCCGGCCACTTTCATGCCAGCTTCGATGGCCCGCTGATGGGTGTGCAGGCCGCGGAACAACGGCAACAGCGATGGGTGGATGTTGACGATGCGGTTTTCGTAGGCAGAGATGAATTTGCCGGTAAGCAGCCGCATATAGCCTGCGAGGCAGAGGAAATCCGGCTGCAGACCAGCGAGGAATTCGAGGATGGCGGATTCGTGTGCCTCCTTGGAGTCATAGTCCTTGCGTTCGAACGCGGCAGTACGAATGCCCCGGGCCTCTGCCTTGGCGAGGCCACCCGCATCCTTCTTGTCGGAAATGACGGCGACAAACTCGACGGGGTAGGCGGGATCCTTTGCTGCCTCGATCAGAGCCAGCATGTTGGATCCGCCGCCCGAAATGAAAATCGCCGCCTTCTTCTTCATCATAGGGCGAGCTGGCCCTTGTAGATGACGCCGGCCGCGCCCTCGGCACGAGCGACCATTCGGCCGAGCGTTACAACGGTCTCGCCTTCGGCTGTGAGCGCGTCAGCGACGAGCCCGGCCTTGTCGGCATCAACGACAACGATCATACCGACGCCGCAATTGAAGGTGCGCAGCATTTCCTTTTCCGCGACTCCACCGGTGGAAGCCAGCCAGCGGAACACGGGCTTGAGCGGGATTGCGGCCAGATCGACCTCTGCGGCGAGCGTCTTCGGCAGCACGCGTGGAATGTTTTCAGGAAAGCCGCCGCCGGTGATGTGGGCGAGCGCCTTGATCGCGCCCGTCTCGCGGATGGCCTTCAGCAGCGGCTTGACGTAGATCCGGGTCGGTTCGAGCAACGCTTCCGCGAGAGACTTGTCCGCATCGAAGGGGGCTTTCGCATCCCAGCCGAGGCCGGAAAGTTCGACGATCTTGCGGACCAGCGAATAGCCGTTGGAATGTACGCCGGAGGAGGCCAGCCCGAGGATGACGTCACCCTCGTTGATATCGCCGGCAGGCAGCAACTGGCCGCGTTCGGCCGCACCGACGGCAAAACCCGCCAGATCGTAGTCGCCATCGCGATACATGCCTGGCATTTCGGCGGTCTCGCCGCCGATCAGTGCGCAGCCCGCCTGACGGCAGCCTTCGGCGATGCCTGCGACGATCTCGGCGCCCTGGTCCGGGTCGAGCTTGCCGGTGGCGAAATAATCGAGGAAGAGCAGCGGCTCTGCGGCCTGCACGACAAGATCGTTGACGCACATCGCTACAAGGTCGATGCCCACGGTGTCATGCTTGCCCGCATCGATAGCGACCTTCAGCTTGGTGCCGACGCCGTCATTGGCGGCAACCAGGATCGGGTCCTTGAAGCCAGCGGCCTTGAGGTCGAACAGGCCGCCAAAACCGCCGATCTCGACATCTGCGCCGGGCCGGCGCGTCGAGCGCACATGTGGCTTGATCTTCTCGACCATCAGGTTGCCGGCATCGATATCGACGCCTGCATCGCTGTAGGTCAGGCCGTTTTTCTTCGCGTCGGTCATCGCGGGTCTCCGGTGGGATAGATCTTGTTTCTCGCGCAATGGCATGATGCGACCGAGGTTTCAAGCATTCGATGTGCCAATCCAGATGAAATCGGCAGTTCTCGGGCCTGTAACACGCAGAACCATATCGGTAATTGCATCGACAAGCGCGTCGCACCTTTGTGTCCGCACGCCAATTGGACCGGTGGATCACACTTCTCGTCGATGTTACAGGCCAACCATGGGATCGAATGTGTGCAATTTCTAATCGCTTTTCCGACCATTCATACCCGTTATCCCCAGCCCCCTCGACCTTGACCCATCCGCCTCATCACCGTATTGCCTACGGGACCCATTTTTAGCGAGCGGAAGTACCCATGATCTCCCACATCACAGGCCAGAGCCTACGTCGGCAGGTCTTCTTCTGGTTGGTCGTACTGGCGTTGTTCATCGCCTTCCTGATGCTGTTTTCGACGATCCTGCTGCCCTTCGTGGCCGGGATGGCGCTGGCCTATTTCCTCGATCCGGTCGCCGACCGGCTGGAGAGCTGGGGCCTGTCGCGCATGGCAGCGACCGCGGTTATCCTGTTGTCCTTTATCGTCCTGCTGATCCTGGGGCTGCTGATCATCATTCCGCTTCTTGCGAGTCAGGCGGTGGATTTCGCCGAGAAGGTGCCGGGCTACATTACGTCTATGCAGCTGATCGTCAGTGATGCAAATTCGAACTACATGCCGACTTGGCTCAAGGGCCAGATGGGTACGCTGAAAGAAAATCTCGCCAAGTATGTCGGTGAGGGCGCAAGCTTCATCGCCGGGCTATTCGTGCAGATCTGGGCGTCCGGCAAGGCGCTTGTCGATGTTCTGTCGCTCCTCGTCATCACACCGGTCGTCGCCTTCTATCTCCTGCTCGACTGGGACAACATGATTGCCAAGCTCGACAGCTGGGTGCCGCGCGACTGGTTGCATGTGGTCCGCAGGCTTGCCGGCGAGATGGACGACGCCATCGCCGGTTTCGTGCGCGGGCAGGGTACTATCTGCCTGATCCTGGCGATCTTCTATGGTGGCAGCCTGTCATTGGTGGGGCTGAATTTCGGCCTGCTGATCGGTATCGTCTCCGGGCTCGTCTCGTTCATTCCGTATCTCGGATCGCTGCTCGGACTGGTGCTGTCCGTTGGCGTAGCGCTCGTTCAATTCTGGCCGGATTATCCGTGGGTTATCCTGATCGGCGGAATCTTTTTCTTCGGTCAGGTGGTCGATGGATATGTGCTGCAGCCGAAACTGATCGGCGAGAAGGTCGGATTGCATCCGGTTTGGCTGATGTTCTCGCTGCTTGCCTTCGGCGCATTGTTCGGTTTCGTCGGGCTGATGGTGGCTGTGCCGGCCTCCGCCTCCATCGGAGTGCTGGTTCGCTATGCTATTTCCCGCTATCTTGAAAGCGATCTGTATCATGGCGAGGCGGACAGGATCGCGCCCGCCAAGGAAGCTGCATTGACAGCTGAGAAATGACATGAGCCTGACAGATAGAAAGACACCTCGCGCGCAGCAACTGCCGCTTTCCTTCGGCCACGAGCCGGCGACCGGTCGCGACGATCTGGTTATTTCCGACCCGGTCAGCGCCGCCGCCTCGATCGTGGACCGCTGGCCAGACTGGCCGTCGCCGGTCGTCATCATCACCGGCCCGCCGGGATCTGGAAAGAGCCACCTCGCCGAAGTCTGGCGCAGGGCGAGCGCGGCAGCGCAAATCATGGATGGCGGCAGCGCTGATCCGGTGTTGCTCGCCGAACAGGGGGCGGTGCTGCTTGAGGATGCCGACCGCTCGGCGTTGGACGAGACGACGCTTTTCCACGTCATCAATGCCGTAAAAAGCCATGGCACCAGCCTGATGATCACCGCGCGCGCCTGGCCCTCGGCCTGGAACGTGAGGTTGCCCGATCTCGCCTCGCGTCTGAAGGCGGCGACCGTGGTGGAAATCGGGGCGCCCGACGATGCGCTGCTTACACAGATCCTCTTCAAGCTTTTTGCCGATCGGCAATTGTTGATCGACGAGAAGCTCGCGGCCTATATCGTCAGCCGGATGGAGCGTTCGCTCGATGCCGCCCAACAGATCGTCGATCGGCTCGACCGGCTTGCGCTCGCTCGCGGTGTCAAGATCAGCCGCACGCTGGCGGGCGAGATCCTCAACGAAATGAGCGCCGATGGTTGCTGATGCTTGACTGTCATCGAACTGTCGTCATTCTGTAATAGTCACCCACCAAAAGTTAGTGACATACATTTTCAGACGGATCAGCAGCATGAATGTAAGCGCGCCAGAAATTCTCCAACCCGAGGCAATCACCGCCGAAGCGGCCCTGCTGTCGAGCCCGGAGCGCTTCATCAACAGGGAGTTTTCCTGGCTACAGTTCAATCGTCGCGTGTTGGAAGAAACCCTGAACACCAACCACCCGCTGCTTGAGCGCGTCCGCTTCCTGTCGATTTCCGCCAACAATCTCGATGAATTCTTCATGGTCCGCGTGGCTGGTCTCGAAGGTCAGGTGCGTGCCGGCATCTCGATCAAGAGTCCGGACGGCCGCGCTCCGACCGAGCAGCTTGAAGACATCCTGAAAGAGATCAACAACCTGCAGATGGAGCAGCAGGCTGCGCTTGCGGTGTTGCAGCAGTACCTGGCGCGCGAGGACATCCTGATTGTTCGCCCCGGTGCGGTCAGCAAGGATGATCGCAAATGGCTGGAGAGGGAGTTCGACGAGGCGATCTTTCCGGTGCTGACGCCGCTGTGCATAGATCCGGCTCATCCATTTCCATTTATTCCCAATCTCGGCTTCTCGATGGGACTGCAACTGACCAGCATCAGCGACAAGGAGCCGATGACGGCGCTGATCCGTCTGCCGCAGGCGCTGGACCGTTTCGTACGCCTGCCGGATCTCGATGGCGTGCTTCGCTACATCACCCTGGAAGACACGGTGCTGCTCTACATCGAGAAGCTGTTTCCCGGCTATAAGGTGAACGGCTCCGGGACATTCCGGATCATCCGCGACAGCGATATCGAAGTCGAGGAAGAAGCGGAAGATCTCGTCCGGTTCTTCGAGACGGCGCTGAAGCGCCGCCGGCGGGGCTCGGTCATCCGCATCGAGACCGACAGCGAGATGCCGCAGTCGTTGCGCCAGTTCGTGACCCACGAACTCAACGTGCCGGAAAACCGGATTGCGGTTCTGCCGGGGTTCCTGGCGCTCAATACGCTTTCGGAAATCACCAAGGCGCCGCGCGACGACCTGCGCTTTCCGCCCTACAATGCCCGTCACCCCGAGCGGGTGCGCGAGCATGCCGGCGATTGCCTCGCGGCTATTCGCGAGAAGGACATGATCGTCCACCACCCCTATGAATCCTTCGATGTGGTGGTGCAGTTCCTGATTCAGGCCGCCCACGATCCCGATGTCGTGGCCATCAAGCAGACCCTCTATCGCACCTCCAACGACAGCCCGATTGTTCGTGCGCTGATCGACGCGGCAGAAGCGGGAAAGTCGGTAACTGCGCTTGTCGAGCTGAAGGCCCGTTTCGACGAGGAAGCAAACATTCGCTGGGCGCGCGACCTCGAACGGGCGGGCGTGCAGGTCGTTTTCGGCTTCATCGAACTGAAGACACATGCCAAGATGAGCATGGTGGTGCGACGTGAAGAAGGGCGGCTCAGGACCTATTGCCACCTCGGCACCGGCAACTATCATCCGGTAACGGCCAAGATCTATACCGATCTTTCCTACTTCTCCTGCAATCCGATCATTGCCCACGACATGGCCAATGTCTTCAATTTCATCACTGGTTATGGCGAGCCCGAAGCCGGCATGAAGCTGGCAGTCTCTCCCAATACGTTGCGTCCGCGCATTCTCCAGCACATCGCCGAAGAGACCGAGCATGCCCGGCAAGGTCGGCCGTCGGGGATCTGGATGAAGATGAATTCGCTTGTCGATCCGGAGATCATTGACGCGCTCTATAAGGCGAGCGGCGCGGGTGTGAAGGTCGAACTCGTCGTGCGCGGCATCTGTTGCTTGAGGCCACAGGTGCCGGGTTTGTCGGAAAATATCAGCGTCAAGTCGATTGTCGGTCGTTTCCTCGAACACAGTCGCATCTTCTGCTTCGGCAACGGTTTCGACCTGCCAAGCGACAAGGCGCTGGTCTATATCGGCTCGGCAGACATGATGCCTCGCAACCTGGATCGACGGGTCGAGACGCTTGTTCCGCTCATCAACAAGACTGTGCACGAGCAAGTGCTGTCACAGATCATGCTGGCCAATCTGATTGACAACCAGCAGTCCTACGAGATACTGCCCGACGGAACTTCGAAGCGCATAGAGGTGCGTGACGGAGAGGAGCCGTTTAACGCGCAGCTCTATTTCATGACTAATCCGAGTCTGTCCGGACGCGGTGAAGCCTTGAAATCCAGTGCGCCGAAGCTGATCGCCGGGAGGTTCTCCTCCAGTAGGAAGTAATAGTTCGCCGAATTGTCTGTAGCAGGATGTTCGTCGACCTCTGATTGGATCTACATGGTAGAGTCAGAAGCCCAGGGGCGATTGCCCGGCATAGAGCCGATTTCGATTGTGGATATCGGCTCGAACTCCATAAGATTGGTAATCTACGAAGGCCTAAATCGCGCGCCAGCGATTCTGTTCAACGAAAAAGTCATGTGCGGTCTCGGCAAGGGGCTTGCGCAGACCGGCAGTATGGATGCGGGGAGTGTACAGCGCGCGCTGTCGGCATTGCATCGCTTTCGGGCACTTTCTGATCAGGCGAGGGCGCGGACGGTCTATGTCGTGGCGACGGCGGCGGCACGCGAAGCCAAGAATGGCCCGGATTTCCTCCGCAAGGCTGAAGAAATTCTTGGTCGGAAAGTGCGTTTGCTGACCGGCGAGGAAGAAGCGCATTTTTCTGCTCTCGGCATCATCAGCGGCTATCACGAAGCCGACGGCATCGCCGGCGACTTCGGTGGCGGCTCTCTCGAACTCGTGGACATCAGGGGCAAGAGCCACGCCAACGGCATCACCACGCCGTTGGGTGGACTGAGACTGTCGGAATATTCCGGCGGTTCGCTCGCCAAGGCAGCGAACTACGCGAGAAAGCTCGTTCGCGAGGTGGATTTTCTCAAGGCCGGCGAAGGCCGGACCTTCTACGCCGTGGGCGGTACCTGGCGAAGCCTTGCCAAGTTGCACATGGAGCTCAATGGCTACCCGCTGCACATGGTTCAGGACTACCGCCTGAACTTTGCAGACGCGGTGGCATTTCTAGACAATGTGATCCGCAACAAGGAGCAGAAGGAGCCTGCCTATCAGGCAGTCGCGCGCAGCCGCCGCGCGCTCTTGCCCTTTGGCGCCATTGCCATGCGCGAAGTGCTGGCGGAAATGAAGCCGGAAGCCGTTTCGTTCTCGGTACAGGGCGTGCGCGAGGGCTACCTCTATTCCCTGCTGCCGGAATCCGTCCGCCACCAGGATCCGCTGCTCAGCGCCGCAGGTGAACTCGCGGTATTGCGCGCCCGCTCGCCGGAGCATGCTCGGGAACTGGCCGACTGGACCGGACGCATGATGCCGGCTTTCGGTGTGGACGAGACGGAGGAAGAGGCGCGCTATCGACAGGCTGCCTGCCTGCTTGCCGACATTAGCTGGCGGGCGCATCCCGATTATCGCGGACTGCAGGCACTCAATATCATCGCGCACTCGTCGTTCATCGGTATTACCCATCCCGGGCGCGCCTATCTTGCGCTTGCCAACTACTATCGGTTCGAAGGCCTGAGCGACGACAGCGCAACAAGCCCGCTTGCGGCGATCGGCACGTCCCGCCTGCTGATGCTGGCCAAGTTGCTCGGCGGCATGCTGCGGGTTGTCTATCTCTTTTCGGCATCGATGCCGGGTGTCATCGGGAAATTGCGTTTCGAGCCGCCGCGGGCTGCGGCGAGTGACATCGATCTCGAATTCGTGGTCCCGCCGGAATATTCCGAGTTCGCCGGCGAACGGCTCGACGGCCGTTTGCAGCAGCTGTCAAAGCTGACGGGCAAGAAACTCGCCTTCCGGTTCGAGTGAGCGATCCGTCCGGATCGCCTCCCATCCCGCATCCGGGATGAGAGGTAGAGGGCCGATCAAAGCAGTATATTGTGCTCGCCCAGGTCCCAGCGATCGATTTCTTCGAGCTTGATCGCGTTGCCCTGGCCAAGATCGATGATCACGTCGCCGCCATCGTCGTCATTGTCATCGTCATCGCGGCATCGTCCGCCGTGGTCATCGTCGCCGAAACGGACATGTTCGGCTAGGAAGTCCTCGACACTGCCCTGGATGCCATAGGCCGTCAGGTCCAGCACATCGTTGCTCGCATCAAAGTCCGCCACCAGGTCATGCCCCGATTTCGGAGCGAAGACGAGTGTGTCGGCGCCACTGCCGCTCGAGATGTAGTCGTTTCCCGCGCCGCCATCGATCACGTCGTTGCCGCTGTCGCCAGCCAGCCTGTCTGCACCCTTGTTGCCAAGGATCGCGTCGTTGCCGCGCCCCCCATGGATGAAGTCGCCGAAGCCTGAGCCGGAAATCGTCTCATCTCCGCCGAGTACCAGATTGATGAGCTGGTGACCGTCGAGATTGACCAGAGCCTTGTAAAACGCCTTGGCGGACATATCGAGGTCGGAAATCGCAAAATCCGCCTTGCCAGGGCCATCGATGGTGAAACTGTCGATGGTGCCGCCGGTGACGGCTGGAAGCTTGGAATTGCCCTTGAGCGTGAAGTCCAGGCCGTCGCCATCGACACTGAAAGTCCAGACATTGCCGAACGTCACGCTCAGGTGGTCGTGGCTGATGTCGTAGTCGGTGATCTTGCCGAACTTCTTCAGGTTGAGGCCGTCGAAGTCGAACTTGAACAGTTCGGGCGTATCGAAGTCGAAATCGGACTCGTCGTCATTGTCGTCGTCCCGCCAGTCGTCGTGATGGCCGTGATCGCGATTGTCATCGTGATCGTCGTCCTCGTACCGCTTTCTCAAACCCATAGGTCACCCCGAAACTTCACCGTTGCGCGCGCCGGATCCTGCTGGAATCCATGGCCCCGGGAAATCTACGGATCGCGGGTCAAACAAGTGTAAATCGATTGCTTCGACTTTTAGTGGTCGGGAAGAACACAGAATTCCGGAAAAACGAAATCAGACGGTTTTTAAAAATGTAATTATCTTTCTTCGGGCTCGGTAATGGTTGGCCGCTAGATTGCCCTTCGAAACGTTCATCCCCGCCTTTTCGGAGCCCAGAATGGCCAGCATCACAATTTCGGAAGCCGCCGGTAATTACTCATTCGAGGTAGATAACTTCTCCTTGTCGATGAGTGGCGACTGGTACTCGATCGGCACTTCGACGCTCAAGTATGGCGACAACAAGAACAACTATGTGGAACTACATGGGAAGTTCAATTACTCGTCCGGCTGGTCGAATGCAGAGGCCTATGACGTGATCCGTTCCGTAGACAGCCTAAAGCTCGTGGAAAATGGCAAGGCACAGCTGACGGTGACGGACCTGGACATTCTAAGGGCGGATGTGAAGTCCGAGGCGAGCATACACAGCTATTTTGAACGTCAGGCCTATACGATCAACGGAAACAACGGCTCCAATGACATCTCGGCCGCCGGCATGGCGGACAAGATCAACGGCAATGGCGGCAATGACCAGCTTTCCGGCCTAGGCGGCAACGATCGGCTGTTCGGTGGTGCCGGCAATGACACGATCCTGGGCGGCAAGGGCGCCGATCAGCTTTCGGGCGGCGCTGGCGCCGACACATTCAGTTTCATCAAGGGTGATGGCCGCGACACGATCGCCGATTTCACCGCCTCAGGTCGAGGCCAGGATCACATCGACCTCGATGATTTCGGCGCGAACCTGAAGTTTAAAAATCTCGATATCGACAAACTTGGCCGGCACGATGTCGATATCGACTTCGGCAATGGCGATCACTTGATCCTCAAGGACGTCAACATCAGGGATATCGACGCCCGCGATTTCATATTCTAAAAAGCTTCAGCAAAACGACAAATGGCCCGGGCGCGATCCCGGGCCATTTGTCTTTTGTGCAGGTTTCATCGGTCACTCGGCTTGCGGTGCCACATCCACGACGTCAACCCGCTTGTTGACGAAGCGCAAGGCCATCTCGCCACTGATCATCTTCAAAGCCGGTGTTCCGAAGATCTCTCTGCGCCATCCGTGCAGCGCTGCGACATCTGCGTCCTCGCCCTTGGCCGCAAGCATGTCGAGATCGTCGCCCGAGGCGATGATCTTGGCGGCGACGCCTTGTTTTTCGGCAATCAGCTTCAGCAGCACCTTCAGCATTTCCACTGCGGCACCCGTGCCCTCCGGCAGATTTGTGGGCCGCGGTATCTTGGGCAGGTCCGCCTTGGGGATCGCGAGAGCCGCATTGACCGCGGCAAGGATTGCAGCCCCGCTCTGGGAGCGTTCGAAGCCCTTGGGGATGGTGCGAAGCCGCGCGAGAGCGTCGGTGTCTTTAGGTTGCTGCTGGGCGATCTCGAAAATGGCATCGTCCTTCAGCACCCGGCCACGCGGCACGTCGCGATTGCGCGCTTCGCGTTCCCGCCAGCCGGCGAGGTTCTTGAGGATCGCCAGTTCGATGGGTTTGCGGATCCGCATTCTAAGACGCATCCAGGCATCGTCCGGATGCAGGTCGTAAGTTTCTCGCGATTCAAGGATCGCCATCTCTTCGGCCAGCCACTCCGTGCGGTTTTCACGCTCGAGTTCGGCCTTGAGATGCAGGTAGACATCCCTGAGGTGCGTGACGTCGGCTATCGCGTAATCGAGCTGTTTGTCGCTCAGTGGCCTGTGGCTCCAGTCGGTGAAGCGCGAGGATTTGTCGAGCTGGACGTTCTTTATCTTCTGGACCAGCGAGTCATAGGAGGCGGAATCGCCGAACCCACAGACCATGGCCGCGACCTGTGTATCGAAGATCGGGTGCGGGATAAGGTTGCCCCGGTTGAAGATGATTTCGATATCCTGCCTGGCTGCATGGAAAACCTTGGTGACCGAGCTATCGCCCATCAGCTTGAAGAACGGGGCAAGATCGATGCCGTCAACCAGAGGATCGACGATCGCGTCAAGCTCCGGGCCGGACAGCTGAATGAGGCAAAGCTGCGGCCAGAAGGTCGTCTCGCGCAGGAACTCGGTGTCAACAGCAACATAGTCGCTCTTCGCCAACAGCTCGCAAGCCTCGGTGAGCGCGTTGGTATCTGAAATGATTCTCATGAAAACTCTCGATCCGTCGTGCCGGGCTGTCGCTGGGGTGGTCTCGGTGAACGGTTGTTCTTCAGCCCGTTAATGAGAAAAATCAAGGCTTTCTGATTCTTATCGCCAGATTTTTGCCTTATTTCGCTCTAGACGGGCCGCTGAATGACCCGCGTCAACGTGTAGATGATAAAAATCGACTGTGTCGCGGCTGTGAACCCGAACAGCGATTTCGGCCCGAGATAGCCCATGATCGTCGCCGCAACCGCCGGGCCGATGATGGCTCCTGCCGCCCAGAAGAACAGCAGGCCGGCGGAAACAACCGCGAACTGGCCGGGCCCCGCCCTGTCATTGGCATGCGCAGAGCAGAGAGAATAGAGCGGCATCGAAAAGGCGCCGAGCAGGAAGATGCCCGCGACATTTGCCCAGACGCTGTTGCCGGCGAAGAAGAACAGCAGCAGGCTGGCCACAACCCCGCCCGCCGTCGCCGCCAGGATCACCGAACGGCGATCGCGGATATCGGAGACATAACCGAGCGGATATTGCAGCACGACGCCGGATATGATGCTGGCGCTCAGAAACCAGGCGGTGGCGACGGTGTCAAAGCCGAGTTCGCGGCAATAGACCGGGCCGAGCGAGCGATAGACGGTGTTGGTCATGCCCACCGCGATGCACCCGGTGGCCGCCAGCGGCGAGATCTGCCAGAAGAATTTCAGGTTGAAGTTCATCTTGTCGGGCGGGGAGGGGCTGGATTTGTCGGCAAGCGAGATCGGCGTGATCGACAGTGCAAACGCGATGGCCGAGATACCGAACAATACGAAGCCTTCGCCGCCGAACCAGGGCAGGAAATATTGCGCCGATGTGTTGGATGTCAGATCCACATACCGGTAGATCGACAGGGTTCGCGCCCGGATGGAGTTGTCGACCTTGGCGTTGATCCAACTTTCGATGACCGCAAACAGGATCGCCAGGCAGTAGCCGTTGACCAGGCGCAGCACCATCCACAGCCACGGATCGACGGCAAGGCCGGCGAGGATGATCGTCGCGGTCGATACCGCCGCCATCGCCGAGAATGCCCTTATATGGCCGATGCTGCGGATCAGGGGTGTGATGTGGATGCAGCCGATTGCAAAGCCGAGATAATAGGCCGCAGTAATGATGCCGATCAGCGAGGTCGCAAATCCCTGTTCCGAGCCGCGCCAGGCGATGAGTGTCGCCTGCAATCCATTGCCGAAGATCAGGAACGCGGCGGACACGAGCAGGGGAAAGAGCGGTGCGAGTTTTTTCATGATGCGGCAGACTGAAGGCAGGGCGGGCGAGGACTCACTCGGGATGTGACAACCTTATCCGCAAACGCGTGTGAGGTAAGAGGCAAATGCGACGCTAGCGGGTAAAAATCCGTGAAGTGATTCTCTACCTTCCTTGGCGCCATTCGTGGTTTTTCGCGCGGTTTGAAGTGGATACGGGCGCGACGACAATATAGCCGCATTCACTTGACGGTCACGGAAGCGACACAATTCATAAAAACCTGTTAATTTCCCGCTCCCGTCCGGAGTGCGGGCCGCAATCGTTTTGACAGGCTGATTTGCGCCGGCATAGTTGCGCGCTGGGGGCGCCCATCCGCGTTGGGTGGTAGGGCCAGGGGCAGTCTGCAATATTTTATCGATATTTATGCAGATACATGAGTTCGGATTTCAGGACGCAAGGATGGTCATGAGTTTCTTTCGACGCGGTGATGACAAGGTCGGCGTGCGCGCCTCTTATGAAGGGCAGGAGCGGCCGATGGCTTCGACCATGCCTGCTGACAGCGGCCAGCCGCAGGGACAGTATGCGCCTTTGGAAACACGTGAATTTGAAGCGCTTGGTACGGCGATGGAGGAGCACGAACAGTCCTCCACCATGTTGCTCTCGGGCATTTCGACCGTACAGACCGGCTTGAGCGGGCTGATCGAGGATCACGGGCGCTCACTGCAGGAAGTTGGCCGGCTCCGTACCGAACATGCCCGCGTCAGCGCGATGCTCAAGCAGGAAACGTCCGCCCGTACCAGGCTGGATGAGGAAAGCGTACGCCTTGCCGCCGAAAACCGGGGCATGGCGTCCGACATTGCCCAGCTCCGGATCGAGGCCGATGTGTTCCGGCAGGAATTCACAAAGGTTCAGGCGCTGTATCAGGTCACCTCGGAAGAGCGGAATATATTCGAAGCGCGGCTGTTTGATGCCGAAGGCGAACTAAAAGCCCAGGTTCGCCAGTACGACGAAGCAGCGCTTCTGATGAAGCGCGCCCAGCAGGAGCTCGATGCGCGCAGCCGCGAACTGACATCGATCCGCGAAAGGCTCGAAACGGAAACCACCGCGCATCAGTTGCTTGCCGAAACAACCCAGCGCGATGCGGCCAATCAGTCCCGTGAGATCGCGCGGCTCAATGAGGAGCGCGGCCAGTTGAAGGTCACGATGACCGAACAGGAAACGCTGGTCCGCAGCCTGCAGATGAACCTTGCCAATCTGCGCCAGGAGCTTGCGAGCATCGAAGAGCGGCACAAGCGTCTCGAGACGGAATTCGAGAACCTGCAAGCCACATCGGCGATGGAAAGCGCCCAGATGGCGAGCCGGCAGGAAGCGATGAATTCCAAGGTTATTCTCGCCGAAAAGCTTCTTGCCACCGCAAATGGCCGCAACCGGGTGACCGACGACGAACTGCATCTGGCAAAAGCCGAACTCAAGCGGGTCAAGACCGACCTCGCAACGCTGACCTCGCGCAGCGAGCGCTCCAACGAGGAGCTCGTGCGCTCCCGTTCGATCGGTTCCGAAAGCGAAGCGGCGCGTCGTGAACTCGCCTCGCAGTGCAACGAGCTGACCGCCCGACTGCGGGAAGTCGAGGAGAGCCGGGCCCGGCGTGATCGCGAGGCGGATTCGTTCAAACGCGAGATGGACGCACGCGCCGAGTCCGATCGCTTCGAGATCAGCCAGCTTAGGACAAGCCTCGAGATTGCACGCACGGAAGCTCGCCAATTGAAGACCGAACATGCCATCCTGACCGGCCAGTTGGAAGCCGCACGCGGCGACCGCTCGCGTATCGCCGCCGTCCCGTCGATACCTGAGCCAGCAGCAGATCCTCTGCAATGGACAGGTCGTTCCGAGACGACGCTGCCGATCATCGATATTTCTGAGAAGGCTTTGCGGGCCAGCAGCGCAGCGGTAGCGACGCTCGAAGGCGAACTGACGCTGCCGATGGATTCCAGCGGTCTGCCGCGGTTGCCGCCGGCCGAGTAAGCCATCGCAACGTCGCGATTGAATTCCAGAAGCCGGGGGCATGACATGCCGCCGGCTTTTGCATCTTCTGCCTGCGTGGCAGGGGCGGGCGCACGCCTTGCGCCTTGACAAATCGGGCGCATCATGCGCTTGTCCCGCCGGATTTGAATTGGTCGGGAATCTCTCATTTTGCCCGGCTTCAAGATAAAGATTGCAGGACAAAACCATGCACCGCTATCGCAGCCACACTTGCGCCGCCCTCCGAACCGCCGACGTCGGCTCCACCGTCCGCCTCTCTGGCTGGGTCCATCGCGTTCGCGATCACGGCGGCCTGCTTTTCATCGATCTGCGTGACCATTATGGCATGACGCAGGTCGTGGCCGATCCGGATTCTCCGGCTTTCAAGACGGCCGAGAAAGTGCGCGGCGAATGGGTGATCCGCATCGATGGCGTGGTCAAGGCGCGTTCGGAAGACACCATCAACAAGCATATGGCGACCGGCGAGATCGAGCTTTACGCACAGGAAATCGAAGTGCTGTCCGCCGCCAAGGAACTGCCACTGCCGGTATTCGGCGAGCCGGACTATCCGGAAGACGTGCGCCTGAAGTACCGCTTCCTCGACCTGCGTCGCGAAACCTTGCACAAGAACATCGTCAAGCGCACCCAGATCATCTCTTCCATGCGCAACCGCATGAACGATGTGGGTTTCGCGGAATATTCGACCCCGATCCTGACTGCCTCTTCACCGGAAGGCGCGCGCGACTTCCTCGTGCCGAGCCGTATCCATCCCGGCCAGTTTTTCGCCCTGCCGCAGGCGCCGCAGCAGTACAAGCAGCTGCTGATGGTGGCTGGTTTCGACCGCTATTTCCAGATCGCGCCGTGCTTCCGTGACGAAGACCCGCGCGCCGACCGTCTGCCGGGCGAATTCTACCAGCTCGATCTCGAGATGAGCTTCGTGACCCAGGAAGATGTCTGGAACACCATGGAACCGGTGATGACCGGCGTGTTCGAGCAGTTTGCAGACGGCAAGCCGGTCACCAAGCAATGGCCACGCATTCCCTACGACGAAGCGATCCGCAAGTATGGTTCCGACAAGCCGGATCTGCGCAACCCGATCGTCATGGAAAACGTCACCGAACACTTCGCCGGTTCGGGATTTAAGGTTTTCGCGGGCATGATCGCGTCCAACCCGAAGGTCGAAGTCTGGGCGATTCCGGCCAAGACTGGCGGTTCGCGCGCCTTCTGCGACCGCATGAATGCCTGGGCGCAGAGCCTTGGCCAGCCGGGCCTGGGCTACATCTTCTGGAAGGACGAGGACGGCAAGACGGCCGGCTCCGGTCCGCTTGCCAAGAACATCGGCGAAGAGCGCACGGATGCGGTTCGCACCCAGCTCGGGCTCGAAGCGGGCGATGCCTGCTTCTTCGTTGCCGGCGAGCCGTCGAAATTTTACAAGTTCGCGGGCGAGGCACGCACCAAGGCTGGTGAGGATCTCAACCTGGTCGACCGTGACCGTTTCGAGCTTTGCTGGATCATCGACTTCCCGTTCTACGAATGGAGCGAGGAAGAAAAGAAGGTCGATTTCGCCCACAATCCGTTCTCGATGCCGCAGGGTGGCCTCGAGGCGCTTGAGACCCAGGATCCGCTGACGCTCAAAGCCTACCAGTACGACGCGGTTTGCAACGGTTTCGAAATCGCCTCGGGCTCGATCCGTAACCAGTCGCCGGAACTGATGGTCAAGGCATTCGAACTTGTCGGCCTCAGCCAGTCGGATGTGGAAGAGCGCTTCGGCGGCATGTACCGGGCATTCCAGTACGGCGCGCCTCCGCATGGCGGCTGCGCATTCGGTATCGACCGCGTGGTGATGCTGCTGGTCGGCGCCAAGAACCTGCGCGAGATCACGCTGTTCCCGATGAACCAGCAGGCGCAGGACCTGTTGATGAACGCACCGGCTCCGGCCATGCCCAAGCAGTTGATGGAACTGTCGCTGCGGGTCATTCCGCCGGTCAAGAAAGACTGAGCCTTTGGCATGACGAAATTGAAATCCCGGCGCAATCGCCGGGATTTTCGTTTGCGCTGTGGCCTGCTCACATCTCGATGTTCTGCTCCGAGGCGACTTCACCCCTGAGCTCGCGCGGATAGTATCCGAGCCGGAGATTGATGCCGTATTCGACATAGGCCTTCATGCAGGCCAGCATCTGCGACCAGCCCTCGCAGTTCATGTAAGAGCTCGTCGGGCCGCGATCGTTTTCTCGCTACCGGTACTCGAGAGTGCCGGGCTGGTGATCGTGACCCGAGAGGGCCGCGAGCGTTGGAACCATCTCAACGCGCTTCCGATCCAGGAGCTTCACGACCGCTGGATCAGTCAATATGCCGGTCATGCCATGAACGTTCTCGCCGCCCTGCGCGATGAATTGTGAACGTCGTACTCGGAAGCCATCAGCAGAGCCAATGGGGGCCGGCATTGCTCACACGCGAGATCCCGGCTAAACAAAAGCATATGCTTTTCGAGGAGTGGGGTTTGATGTGGTCCGAGGCTGCAGCGCGGCTGAAGGCGGCTTTCACGCGTGTTGTCGCCTCCGCGGTCGCCGCCGCTCTGGCGTACTGGCTGGCGCGCGCGCTGCTCGGCCAGCCGCGGCCGATCTTCGCCGCGATTACAGCCATCATTTGCCTGGCGCCCGGCATCCTCAATCATTTCCGCCAGAGCGTTAATTTGCTGATCGGTGTCACGATCGGCATCGTCATGGGCGAACTTGTGTTCCTCATTCCGCAGGAAATTGGTGAACTGCGCATAGCCATTGCGGTGTTTGTCGCAATGTTCCTCGGCTCCGCGCTCAGTCCGCTTCCTGTCGTGCCCATACAGGCGGGTGTTTCCGCCTTGCTCGTTATCCTGATGGGGCCGCAGACCGCAGGGGTGCCGCGTTTTCTCGACGTCATTATCGGCATCGTGGTTGGCCTGACGATCGCCGTCGTGTTTTTCCGAAGCCGGCTGAAGATCAGTGACTGAGGTTCCGTCGCAGGTATTCTCCAGCGACTGCACGGAATCTTGCATTGGCATTCCGCTGGTCGGCCGACATTGTCGTGGTCTGCGATTTCGACCAGGATGGCCGAGTGTTCTTCGGGAGGGTGCTGGCTGATGTGGTTGTTCGAAGCCATCGCGCATATGAAGGCCGCTTTTACGCGTGTGCTGGCCTCGGCAATTGCTGCCGGGCTTGCCTATTGGCTGGCCAATCTTCTGCTCGGCCACAATCAGCCGATTTTTGCGGCGATCAGCGCCATCATTTGTCTCGCACCGGGCGTGCTCAATCATTTTCGCCAGAGCATCAATCTGCTTGCCGGCGTTTCGATCGGCATTCTTTGCGGCGGGCTGATATTTCGTATTCCCTACGACCTCGGCGAACTCCGATTTGCGATTGCGGCCTTTGTCTCCATGTTGATTGCTTCGGCCTTCAACATGGCTTCGACGGTATCTATCCAGGCAGGCGCGTCCGCCTTGCTGGTCATCTTGCTTGGGCCCGAGAACGCGGGTCTCAGCCGTTTTCTCGACCTCGTGATCGGAGTGGCGATAGGCATGTCATTTGCCATTATCTTCTTTCGTTCCCGCTTCGACTTGCAAGATTGACGTCAATGCTCCGAGCCTTCCGGTGCAACATCGCGCATGATTGGGTGCGGGTTCCCGGCTAGCATGGCTACGGCTGCCTTATGATCTCCTGAAATCCCCGAATTTGTCAGGATTCCGCCCATGTCCCGTCGAAATTCAGCGGTGATTGAGCCGCAATCCCCCTGCAACCTCCGCGATGCGGGTTACCCGCTTTGATATGACAGGGGAAATTCATGACCACACAGGACGAAGCAGACCGGGAAGCGGATTTGCCGCCACCCGATTTCACCAACCAGCGGGAGCAAGGACGGCCGGGCTCATTTGCCGCGTTCATGCGCCTGCCGGGCGTCAAGTTCATCATCGTCGGCATTATTTCGGTAATGCTCCTGGTACCCACGCTGCTCGTCTGGGCGATGGTGGAGGAGCGCAGCCAGCGCGCCACCGAAGTCTCCCAGAAGATCGCCGCCGGCTGGGGTGGTGAGCAGGTCGTCAATGGGCCGTATCTGGCCGTACCGATCAGTGTCAATCGCAGTCATACCAATCAGAACGGCAGCGTGACCTGGCAACGAGAGACCGAATGGATGCTGTTGATGCCGGAAGAGCTGAACATCGACACGACGCTTGTCACCGAAGCGCGCAAGCTGTCGATCTATTCGCTGCCGGTCTATAATGCAAAATTGTCCATCAGGGGTGCGTTTGCCGCATCGATGAAGGATAACCTTGCCCGGCTGGAAGGTACGCCCGATCTGGACAATGCTTTTCTGGTCATGAACATCGGCGATATCACGGGTATTCGCTCCGACGCCGAGATCCGTTTCGACGATGACGTGGCACAGGCCTTCGAACCGGGCATGAAGGGCATCGTGTCGTCCAGGCCCAGTTTCAGCTCATACCAGTACGGCGATCCCCAGCGTTCGGAGACCGGCATCAACAGGCCGGTCACCAGAGCGATGATCGAAAAGGGCTTTGCCTTTGATATGGAGCTGTCGCTCAATGGCTCGGGACGCTTGTCGGTGGCGCCCGCGGGCCAGACCACCAGGCTCGAGGTCGCCGCAAACTGGCCCGATCCGGGCTTTGAAGGTCTCTATCTTCCCGAAAGCAAGACCATCGACGCGAAGGGCTTCAAGGCGGGATGGACCATACCCTATCTGGCGCGCGGCATCGACAAGGTGTCGTGGGGGCAGGCAATGCCGCTAGCCGGCAATCTGATGTCGGTCAATCTGGTGGAGCCGGTCAAATTCTACCAGATCGTTTCGCGTACTCTGAAATATTCGATTGGCTTTATCTCGTTGATGTTCTTTGCGGTTTTCATCATCGAGCTGAAAAGCGGGCGCATGGTCCACTGGGTTCAGTATGTGTTGACCGGGCTGGCGCTGATCATCTTCTACATCCTGCTTCTGGCACTTTCGGAACATGTCGGCTTTGCGAGCGCCTACAGCATCGCTGCCATCGCCACGACGTTGCTGATCGCAACTTATGTCGGGTCGGTAACCGCAAGCCGGAAAAGCGGGCTTTCTCTGGCCGCGGTGCTGGGGCTGACTTATGCGGTGATGTATCTCATCCTGCGCGAGGACGAATATGCTCTGCTCGCCGGGGCGATCATCTCTTTCGTAACGATCGCCGTTACGATGTATTTCACCCGCAACATTGACTGGTCGGGAGCCAAGCAATCGCGGTGAATGCAATTCCCGGGCGGTTAACGCCGCCCGGGATATGAGTTATCGGGATCATTAGCGCATTCAAAACATTCGATTTTTAATAGAACGGAAACTGTTTCGAGCTACGTCTCGGTAGACAGGGCACGGCTTTTTGCATGATGGCAATTTCAGACTGTCATTGCTTACCAAATCAGTTTGGCAAGGGATATTATCCAGCATTCATGCTCCATCCGCCCGAGTTTCGTGCGGGATCTCGCTCGGACGATTTCCCGCGACGTTTTCGCCAAGACCACCATGCATGCCGATAGTATTCCTGCACTCAAAGGGAATATTCATGTCATTTCTCCAGAACGCCAGCATCAGGACAAAGATCCTGTCCCTCATCCTGCCCATCTGCCTTGTCGGCATTGGCGGCGCGGCGATCATCTCCACGCAATACAAACAGGCCGACGCAGTATATTTGGATTTCATCACGACCGATGAAGTGGCGAGCGTCGAAATGCTGCGCGTCAACAGGAACATCCAGGCGATGGGCTACCGCGCCTACCAGGCGATCGTTTACGACGCCTCGGAGGATTTCTACGCGGGCATCATCGAGCAGTACCGGAGAAACACGAAGCAAGTTGACGAGCGCCTGACGTTGGTCAAGACGCTCGTGCCTGAACATGGCGAAGCCGTAGACGCCTTCCGCAAACGCGCGCTGGATATCATCAAGATCAGCGACAGGGTCATCGACCTTGCCTCGGTCGGCAGCGATGTCGAGGCGCAATCCTCCATGACCAAGGCAGACCGGTTGATCGCCCCCCTGGAAGAAGATATCCGCACATGGCTGACCGATTATCTCGCGCATGTGAAGGCGCGCAGCCAGGAGCTGTCCGCCCAGACCGCCTCCACCATCCTCTATTCGTTGCTGGGCCTCGGTGCAGTCTTCGCCCTGGCCATCGCCGCAGCCCTCTTCGTTACCAGCCGTGGCATCACTACGCCCATTGCTGGCCTGCGCGAACGGATGGCGACGCTGGCAGCCGGCGAGACGGATGCGGAAATCGCCGGCCTCGGTCGACGCGACGAGCTCGGCGACATGGCCAAGGCCGTTGCAGTTTTCAAGGACAATGCTGTCGCCAAGGTCGCCATGGAGCGGCAGGCGGAAGCAAACCGTTCCCTGAGCGAAAAGGAGCGTCTGGAGCGTGAAGAGCAAAAGGCTCGCGAAGCCGCAGAGTCCAAATTGGCAGTAGATGCCCTTGCGACCGGCCTTGGACGCCTTGCCGATGGCGACGTGGCCTATCGCATCAATACGCCGTTCGTAGCCCGGCTCGACAACCTTCGCAATGACTTCAACAATTCACTCGAGAAGTTGAACATCGCCTTGCGGGCCGTCGGCGACAATGCCCGTGGCATCGATGCAGGTTCCAACGAGATCCGCTCGGCAGCCGACGACATGTCCAAGCGAACCGAACAGCAGGCGGCCTCGGTCGAGGAAACCGCGGCAGCCCTTGAACAGATCACCACGACGGTCAAGGACTCCACGCGTCGCGCCGAAGAAGCGGGTGCGCTGGTGGCACGTGCCAAGGCCGGTGCGGAAAAATCGGGCGAAGTGGTTCGCCGCGCGGTGCAGGCCATGCAGGGGATCGAAAAGTCATCTGGCGAGATCGGCAACATCATCGGCGTCATCGACGAAATCGCCTTCCAGACCAATCTGCTTGCCCTCAATGCGGGTGTCGAGGCGGCACGCGCCGGTGACGCAGGCAAGGGCTTTGCCGTCGTGGCCCAGGAGGTGAGGGAACTCGCCCAGCGTTCAGCGAATGCAGCCAAGGAAATCAAGGCGCTGATCAACACGTCCGGCCAGCAGGTCAAAGCCGGCGTGGAACTCGTCGGCGAGACTGGAACCGCACTCGAACTGATCGTCAACGAGGTCCAGGAAATCAACCAGCACGTCAACGCGATCGTGGAATCGGCCAGGGAACAGTCTGTCGGCCTTCAGGAAATCAACACGGCAGTCAACACCATGGACCAGGGCACGCAGCAGAACGCGGCGATGGTCGAGCAGTCGACGGCGGCAAGCCACAGCCTCGCAAGGGAAGCGTCGAGCCTCAATCAATTGCTCTCGCAGTTCAAGCTTGGTGGCGAAGCCAGGTCCGCAGCGGTCGTCAGGGTCGCGACGGACGTTTCCCGACCCGCGCCGTCTCCGGCTCGCGCGCTCAGCAGCCGGCTTGCCAATGCTTTCGGCGGCCGGGCGTCCGCCGCTGCGGTGCAAGACCAGTCCTGGGAAGAGTTCTGATCCGCGCATTCGGTGCAATCAGAAAAGGGCCGTGCAAAGCGCGGCCCTTTTCATTTGCACAAAGAAAAACCCGGGAGGCGGACCTCCCGGGTTTGAATAGCTCGAGCTGTAAAACGCGGTTAGTCGTTCGCGGTAATCTGAACGTTGAGTGTTTTTGCCAGATCGGCCGGGTTGCCCATCGCCGTGCCCATGATCTGCGGGAAGGGCATCGGCTGCGCCGGCTCGGCCGTCACTTCGATGCTCTTGGGATCATCGAGGAATGCATTGGCAGCCTCTACGATCTGGTTCTGCAACTCGGGCATGTTCAGCTGAGCGAGCAGAAGCGGCAGCATCCCCTTGATCGACTGGGCAAACTGCTTGCCATCAACGCCCTGCTGCTTGCCGGCATAATCCAGCACCTTCGGGGCGATGCCGGCGTCGTCATAGCGAATGGAAGCGCCGTTGTAGGAAAGCTGCTGCATCAGCCCCATCATCGCCATGCTCATGGCCTGCTGGCCAGCTGCCTTGTCGGGATTGTCGTTGGCAGCCTTCATGGCTTCCTGCAGGCTCTTGACGAATTCGAGCGTGTAGCCTGAAATCGAGAAGTTGACATCCAATCGTCCGAGATTCTCGAAATCCAGGGCGTATTCGGTGACATCCATCTTGCCGTCGGCAAGTGTCCAAGTGCCCTTCATGGTGAGCGCACCATTGAGGTTTGCGAGGCCCAGGGCTTCGATCGCTTCTTTCGCCTTCGGGTCCGGCGTTGCGCTGGTGTCGATTTTGATGTCGGACACGGCAGCTTCCATGTCGAGCTTGCTTTCGTCATCGGCCATCTTGTAGTCGGCGGTGAACGCGCCGATGCTCGCCACTTCCTTGTTGTCGGACGTTATCTTCGTTTCGCCGACATGGAAGGATTGAGCCAGCATCAGGGAGGAGATTGTGCCAGGTTCCGGTTGGGCAGGCAGGCTGATGCCCTCGATGAAAATGTCCTTTGCATGAATGCCAGAGCCGTTTTCGACGACGTTCAGGTCGGAGAAGGAAGCCTTCTCGATTTCATAGCCGCCGTCTTCCTCGGTCACGCCCGTAAGTGTTACGTCGCCGATCGGCAACTGCTTGTTGTCGATGCTCGACATGGTTACCGTGACGCCGCTCAGCTTGACGGTGGTGCCGTCCACTTCGCTGCCCTGAGCGGCGAAGCTGGTGCCGTTAGGTGACGAAAGCGCGTTGAGCTTGGCGAGGACATCGTTGCCGTCCAGCGCAAAGGCCGCATTGGCGATCGAGATGAAGGCCGTGCTGGCGAGCATCAGGCTGATCGAGCGGTTTAGTTTCATCGAATTGTCCCTTTCACTAGACGAAATCTGGATGACTTATCCAGTGCTATCTACGGATGATGCGACTGTTATATTCTCAGTCGTGACGATATCTACCGGAAAACAGACTTTTTTGAGCTGAGGTAATTTAGCTGGTTTCTCCGCGAGCGAATTGTGTGGACTGGTCGCAATAAAGAAAGGCCGCCCCGGAAGGAGGCGGCCCCACTTCGTCATCTGAGCCGGTCAAGCCCTTACTTGATCGTCAGGTCGTAGCGGAAGCCGCGGCCGAGACTGAGCGTTGCGCCGGGATGCACGCCGGAGCCGGAAGCGAAAATTTCAGCCGCGAGGATGTGACTCATCTTGAGGACTCTTGGATTTAAGCGGGATAGTGGAGCGACGCCGTCACTTGACGCTGATGTCGTAGTTGTAGCTGCTGCTCAGGGCGTAGCCTGCTCCGGGATGGACGCCCGAGCCGATCAGCGAAAATTTTACGACATCCTTGCCCCGGAACCCCTTGTCGGGGCGGTAAGTGACCAGCATGCCCTTGGTCATCTTGCCGTTACAGTTGTACATTCCGTCCTCGATCTTGTGCGAGATCCACTTGAAGTCCAGCGAACCGTGCTCGGGTTCGATGGAAATGCGTGGCTTGGGTTTCGAGCCGGAATGGCAAGTCTGCGGGTCATAGACCACCGAAAACAGAATCGGAGAAGTCTTGCCGGCGGGCACGACCCTGTCTTCTGCGGATGCGGGGACGGCGAAAAGGGTGGAAGCAAGAACTGTCAAAGCAAAGATAGGGCGGAAAGTCATGCGAGGCCATTCAAATTGGATACTTTGGCGATATGCCGAGTTTCAGAGTTTCCCCAGTAATGGAAGATTATTTTTGTTGCAATCAGAAAGATAGTCTTTGCAATCTAAAGATTGAAATGTTTTTCGGTCTAATATTTGCGCCACCAGCGAATCGCTGTCCACAGGCTGATTGACTGGAATCCTTGCCGGTTGCGCCTTGTTCGGCTAGAGCATCAATCATGGGAAAAAGCGAATTGCCGCCGGGTGGCGGGGACCATATTCAGCCGGTGGATCTGAGGATAGCGCTCGAGGAGCGTTACCTGGCCTACGCGCTGTCGACGATCATGCATCGAGCCCTGCCGGATGTGCGCGACGGGCTGAAGCCGGTGCATCGCCGCATCGTGCATGCGATGAGCGAGATGGGTATCCGTCCCAACAGTGCCTATAAGAAATGCGCCCGCATCGTCGGCGACGTGATGGGTAAGTTCCACCCGCATGGCGACCAGTCGATTTATGACGCGCTTGTGCGCCTGTCCCAGGAATTTGCCATCCGCTATCCGATTGTCGACGGACAAGGCAATTTCGGCAATATTGACGGCGATAACCCCGCCGCCATGCGTTATACCGAAGCCCGCATGACCGAGGTCGCGGCGCTGATACTGGAGGGCATCGACGAGGACGCCGTCGATTTTCGCCCCACATACAACGAGGAAGACCGTGAGCCGATCGTGCTGCCGGGCGCGTTTCCCAATCTGCTTGCCAATGGTTCGTCGGGTATCGCGGTCGGCATGGCGACAAATATTCCGCCGCACAACGTCCACGAAATCTGCGATGCGGCACTGCACCTGATCAAGCATCCCGATGCGACGGTCGAAAATCTGGTCGAGTTTGTTCAGGGGCCTGACTTCCCGACGGGCGGCACGATCATCGAGAGCCGGGCAAGCATCCTCGATGCCTATGCAACGGGCCGCGGCGGCTTCCGCGTTCGCGCCAAATGGAATCTGGAAGATCTCGGTCGCGGCGGCTACCAGATCATCGTCACCGAAATTCCCTATCAGGTGCAGAAGTCGCGGTTGATCGAGAAGATTGCCGAGTTGCTCATTGCCCGCAGGCTGCCGCTGCTCGAGGATATCAGGGACGAATCCGCCGAAGATGTGCGCATCGTACTGATCCCCAAGAACCGGACAGTCGATGCAAACCTGCTGATGGAGTCGCTGTTTCGGCTCACCGAGCTCGAAAGCCGCGTCTCTCTGAACATGAACGTGCTGTCCATGGGCAAAGTGCCCAAGGTCATGTCGCTGAAGGAGGTGCTGGTCGAGTGGCTGGCCCATCGCCGCGAAGTGCTGGTCCGCCGTTCGCGTCACCGCCTTGCGGAGATCGATCGCAGGCTGGAAATCCTGGGCGGCTATCTCGTCGCCTATCTCAATATCGATGAGGTCATCCGGATCATCCGCGAGGAGGATGAACCGAAGCAGACGATGATGGCGCGGTTCAACCTGACCGACCTTCAGGCGGAATCGATCCTCAACATGCGGCTGCGGTCCTTGCGCAAGCTCGAGGAATTCGAGATCCGCACCGAGTTCGACCAGCTGTCCGCCGAAAAGGCCGGCATCGAGGCGTTGCTCGCATCCGATGAGAAACAGTGGCAGACGGTGGCCTGGGAAGTTGGCGAGGTGAAGAAGAAGTTCGCCAAGGCGACGCCGCTTGGCCGCCGCCGCACGGATTTTGCCGACGCGCCCTCGACCGACAGCGCAGCAATCGAGCAGGCGATGATCGAAAAGGAACCGGTCACTGTGGTCGTCTCAGAAAAGGGGTGGATCCGCGCGCTCAAGGGCCACATCTCGGACCATTCCGGCCTGCAGTTCAAGGAAGGCGACAGCCTCAAGATCGCCTTCAACGCCCAGACGACAGATAAGATCATCGTGTTTACCACTGGCGGCAAGGCCTTTACTCTGGGCGCCGACAAGTTGCCAGGCGGGCGCGGCCATGGCGAGCCATTGCGCATCATGATCGACATGGAAAACGATCAGGACGTGCTGACGGCCTTCGTCTTTGACGCCCAGCGCAAATTGCTGGTCTCGTCGCATCTCGGTTACGGGTTCATTGTCCCCGAGGCCGATCTGGTCGCCAATACCCGCAAGGGCAAGCAGATCCTCAATGTGGCCATGCCCGACGAGGCCAAGCTTGTGACGCATGCGATTGGCGACCATGTTGCTGTCGTCGGCGAGAACCGCAAGATGCTTGTCTTCCCGATTGCCCAGATGCCGGAGATGAGCCGCGGCAAGGGCGTACGCCTGCAGCGCTACAAGGATGGCGGCGTTGCAGACATCAAAGTCTTCAGGATGGATGATGGTCTTTCCTGGGACGATAGCGCTGGCCGCAACTTCAACCGCACGAAGGACGAACTGTCGGAGTGGCTTGGCGATCGCGCCGCAGCCGGCCGTACGGTGCCCAAGGGTTTCCCGCGTTCGGGCAAGTTTGCCGGATAACTGCCTGCCGTCACAAAACTGAGTGCACGCCTTTGGGGGCGTCGCTCAATGCAGTGGGATTTTATCCCGCCGCATCGTGTGTGTCGAATGCCAGACGAGGGCGATCAGTATGATCGCACCGCCGACAAGCGTCGCGGTTGACGGGTTTTCGGAGAACACGAGCCAGACCCATACCGGCGCGAGCACCGTTTCCAGGAGGTAGAACATGCCGGTTTCGGCCGCCGAGAGGTAGCGCGGTCCGAGCGCGAGCGCCCAGAAGGCGAAGGGCGTTACAAACAGCCCGTTGAAAATGATCCAGAACGGATCGGCGATGTAAAAGCCGGTGCCAGCGGCAGCCAAAATGCCGATGGATGCAGGAATAAATGCTGCAACCAGTGGAGCAAAGCCAAAATCACGACCAGCAGCGCGGCTGTAGGTTAGCGCGCAAGCGGTCACGAAAGCCGACATGGCGGCCATCAGGTCGCCGAACAGATGGCCGCTTTCGAGCCCGCTTCCGACGATGATGAGAACCCCGATCGTCATGGCGCCCATGGCGACGAAAGTCGCGGTCCGGGGTCTCTCCCTGAGAAAGATCCACGACAACAGAGCGCCGAACATCGGGTTGAAGGCGAGGATGAAGGCGACATTGGCCGACGTCGTGTTGAACACCGACAGCATGAAGAATACGGTGCCGAGCGCATAGAACACCGCGACGATAACACCAGGCCAACCCGGCACAAGCACCGGCGCCTTGCCGTAGATTCGCCGCAGGATGATCCATGCCGCAAGGACGACCAGAAGGGTGCAGATGCTGCGCGTCGCAAGAATTGCCCAAACGTTGCCATCGGCGAGCCTTACCAGCGGTATATCGAAGGAAAGCGCAAGGCCGCCCAGAAACGTAAGGAGAACGCCCTTCATATGGGGCGACATCGATGAAGGCGGCATAATGACTCTTGTCAGGGATCGGGATGGTCGGCTGGAGGCTCAAACAGCGTCCAGCCCTGGGAGAGCAGGTGCTCTTGTGGGCGAAAGCGGGTCTTGTAGGTCATCTTGCGGGAGCCGTCGACCCAGTAGCCCAGGTAAACATGCGGCAGCCCTCTGGCCCGCGCTCGGTTGACATGATCCAATATCATCCAGGTGCCAAGTGACCGGCTCTCCTCGTCTGGATCGTAGAATGAATAGACCATCGACAGGCCGTCGGACATGATGTCGGTCAGTGCCGTTGCGATCAACCGGCCGCCGGGGCGCAATTGCACACCATCGCCTTCCTCGCGGATACGGTATTCGATGACCCGCGTGTTGACATGGGTATCCTCGACCATCATCGCATAGTCCAAGACGCTCATGTCGGACATGCCGCCGGTCTGGTGGCGGCTGTCGAGATATTTACGGAAGAGCGTGAACTGTTCGGTCGATGGCTCGGCGGCATATTCCTTCGCGACCAGATCATGGTTCTTGCGCAGGACGCGCTTCATCGAATCCGTCGGCTGGAACTGATCGACGAGAATGCGCACCGACACGCAGGCGCGGCAACTTTCACAGGCAGGGCGATAGGCAATGTTTTGCGACCGGCGAAATCCGCCCTGGGTGAGGATGTCGTTCATTTCCGGCGCGCGCTGCCCGACGAGATGCGTAAATACCTTCCGCTCGACCTGACCCGGCAGATAAGGGCAGGTCGCTGGCGCGGTCATGAAGAACTGCGGAGATGGATGTGCCTGCGTGTTCATTCTGCGGAGAGAATCTCAACTCTTTCGGACTGCATCGTACCAGCATGCCGAAAGATTGAAAAAGGTCAACTCCCTCAACGGAGGCATTACCTCAGTTCATCTCGTACCACCGGCTTGTCCGGACGGTGGTCGTGCCGAGCGCGATGTCGTGCAGCAGTCGCTTGCGGTCCGTGAACAGGCCCACCAGAAGGATGAAGGGTGTCAGCACCGAATTCAGGATCCAGAAGACTACGAGATGGAGCAGGGCGGTCAGAAAGTCGGGCCCCTGGCCGCTTTCTGTGGTCATCATCAGGTCCATCACCCGCATGCCGGGCGTGGCGCTCGCGGAAGAAGACAGCGACAGGCTGAAATAGAGGCCTGCCATTAGGAAGAACAGCACCGGGTAGAGGTAGAAGCCCAGTCCCAGGGTGAGGATCGAAAAGACGAACAGCAGCACCGCGGCTGGGAACATCAGCAACAGCACGATCGTGTAGTCGATAAGGAACGCAATGACGCGGCGGCTCAACAGGCCGTCGAAAAGGTCGGCGGTGAAATTGCGTTCGTTGCGAAAGGCGTCAGCCATAGAAATCTCCCGGCACGGCGTGATGCTAGAGTCCGTCAGGACCAAAGATGTGGGTATGACGACCGGCGAGCGCAAGAATTGCCGCAAAAAAACCGGCGTATTGCTGCGCCGGCTGTTTGGTCGGGGATGGCTTGCCGCCTCAGAACAGGAAGTGGTCCTTAGTCAGGTCGCCGAGATCGACATTTTTCAACGTGATGTCGTTGTCGCCGGCAAGGTCGATCACGACGTCTTTGCCAACCTGATCCATGATGGCGACCAACTGTTTGAAGGTGTTGATGCTGCCGAGATCCTGCAGGTCGATGATGTCGTGGTTTTTGCCGGCGGTGGCAAAATCGGTGATCGTGTCATTGCCACTTTGCTTGTGGAAGACAAAGGTATCGGCACCCTGTCCGCCCGTGAGACGGTCATTGCCGCCGCGCCCCATGAGAATATCGTTACCCGCGCCACCCTCGACGGTGTCGTTGCCGAAGCCCGCGCTGATCGTGTCATTGCCGTTGCCGCCGTCGATCCGATCGTTGCCTTCACCCGCCTGGATGATGTCGTCGCCACCTCGACCGTCGATGACGTCATTGTCCTCAAGGCCGATGATTTTCTCGCCGGCATTGGTTCCCTTCAGTCTGTCCTTTCCTGCCGTTCCGATAATGTCGGAGCCACCTTCGGTGACGCCGGTGACCGTAACGGTCAGTGCACCGCCATCGCTGCCAGCGCCGTCCGACAAGGTGTAGCTGATGGTGATGTCAGCCTTTGCGCCGGCCGCGAGGTTGGCGCCGGTGTAGGCAACCACAAGCTTGCCGTCCTCGTTGACCGAAACCGTTCCGTTGCCGGATGTGACGCTGGCGGCTGATACGGACAGCTTGTCGCCCTCCACGTCGATGTCATTGGAAAGCACATCGATGATGCTTTGATCGCCCTCTTTCAGGCTTGCGGCATCATCCACAGCCAACGGCGCATCGTTGATGCCGGCGACGTCGAAGAGGATAGTGTAGTCGGATGCCGATGTCGCGCCCCCGGTGTCGGTCACTTTAAACGTCACGGATGCGAGTGCGTCACCATAGGCATTGGCATCAGGTGTCCAGACCAGTTTTCCGATATCGGCGGCGGCGATCACATCGTTTGCCTTCACCAATTGGCCGTTGAGCTTCAAGGTGCCGTTTGCCGGCATTTCGGTGATCGTTATCGACGCAAGCTGATCGTTGTCCTTGTCGCTGAAACCGAAGTCGGACTGGGTGAAGGTGTGCGAACCGTCTTCTTCCAGGTCGATCGTGCTGCCCTTCGCGGTAGGCGTATCGTTGACCGCGTTGACATCGAACGAAATCTTGTAGTCGGATACTGACGTTTCGCCCTTGTCGTCGGTCACCTTGAACTTGAAGGAGGCAAGCGTTTTGCCAAAGGCATCGGCGTCCGGCGTCCAGACCAATTTTCCGATATCGGCTGCGGCGATCACGTCGTTCGCCTTGACCACGGTGCCATTCAGCTTCAACGCGCCATTGGCCGGGATCGCCGTGATCGTGATCGCAGCGAGTGTGTCGCCATCACCATCGCTGAACCCGAAGTCCGCCTGTGAGAAGGTGTGCGAGCCATCTTCCTGCAGCGTGAGCGTCTTGTCGCTGCCTTCGGGCAGATTGCCTGGCGACAATACCGTCTGCTGTACGCCCCATTGGTCGCCGTCGGCAGCCAAAGAATGCCAGGTGACGACAAGATCGCCATCATCGGTCACCGCAAGGGACGGCGAATTATCGAGGGAATCTGTGCTGAGCTTGACTTGTGAGCCGACCTTTTCTCCATTCGCATCATAGATTTGCAGTTGGATGCTAAAGCGGCTCCAAACAACGGCCCAGCCACCACCAGGCAGACCGATGACCGAATTCGCGGAATTGCCATCCGAAGAGCCGACCAGCGTTTCTCCGCCAACCATGATGCCGTTCGCGCTGAATTGCTGTTGCCAGATGCTATTTGCGGCCCCCGGAGAGGTCGCCCAGGTGAACCAGGTTACGACCCATCCGCCATTATCGAGCGGCGTAACCGAGGATGCGAGCTGATCATTGAGGGCCGTGGTGTTGACCTGGCTATAGGGTCCGACTGCGGTTCCGTTCGAATCGTAGCGCTGCTGGAACACGCCCTGGTAGCTGCCGTCGAGGCCCGAGCTGGTCCAGGTGACGACAAAGCCGTCCGCCAGTTCGGTGATCGAGGGCTCATAGGAATTATGCGCACTCGAGTAGACGGCGACTTCGTTTCCGTTCGGATCGCCAGCGGCGTCGAAGCGCTGCATGTGGATGCTATAGCCCGATTGCCAGGTGACGATCCAGCCTCCCTCGGAGAGCGCCGTGACTTTTTGCCCGGACTGATTGCCTGATGTCGTGGTGTTCACGAGGGTCTCGACGCCAACCGGGTCGCCGTCAAGATCGTAGCGCTGCTGGTAGATCCCCCCATCGGTGCCTGCCAGGTCCTGGCCGTTAGACGTCCAGGTTACCACCCAGCCGCCATCCGCGAGCGTCACGACTTGGGGATTGTATTGGTTGCCAGTGGTGTGTGAATTGACCTGGGATTCCAAGCCATTCTTGGTTCCGTCGGCATGATACATCTGCTGGTAGATGCCCGCCAGGTCGCCATCCTGGCCGTAGGAGTGCCAGGTCACCACCCAGCCGCCGTCGGCAAACGCGGCCACGCTGGAATACTGCTGCGCGCTGGTTGTGGTGGAGTTCACCAGTGTCGTCGAGCCTTGGGTGTAGGAAGTCGTCATGCGTATGCCTCATTATTGCCGCCCGTGACGAGGCGGTTTTCAGGTGTGGGCCGCAGCGGCTTGCCGCGGCCGAAGCTGTGTGGATCGGTGTGTCGTTCAGGACAGGAAATGGTCCTGGTTCGGGTCGCCAAGGTCGACACCCTTCAGGGTGAGGTCACTGGCGACGTCGAGGTGGGTAAAGACATTCATGCAGCGATGATTCATGGGGGGGGGCTACTTGTAGTTGCCGGTGCCACTGACCGTGTCATGGCCGCTCGCCTATATGTACGGTGAGCCTTGGTTGCCGGTGACGACGGCGTTTACGACCGTCTCGGTGCCACCAATGTGCGTTGTCATTCAAAATTCCCTCGATGCGTCAGCCGGCCAGCAGGCCGCGGCCCCTGGATGTGATTGCCTATTGGTCAGATCGCGCTGGATGAATAGCGTGATTTTGGCTGAAAGTAACTTTGGAAATCTTAAATAAATGTATACGCGTACATAAGTAAATTTTTGCTTTAACTGTGGATAAACTTCAAAAAAAATACATCAATACACAAATGTAACAACGTAACCAAAGTTTAGTTTGTATTGATTGTTTTTGCTTGTTTGGCGTGTGGGAGATCTGGTGATCAGGTTCAGGCGAGCCGGATGGAGCCTGAGAACACGTAGCCCGAACCCTGAATGGTCTGGACGGGTAGGGGGGTGCCGCTTTCGGCATACACCTTGCTGCGCAGGCGGCTGATTGCGGCATCCAGCGCACGGCTTTCCGCATCGGCCGAGTTGTAGCCAAGGGTTTTCATCACCTGGTTACGGGCAACGATTTTGCCGGGGTTGTCGGCGAGCATTTCCAGAAACTGGATTTCCTTGCGGGTCAGCGGAACAACGCCACCGGCGGGGGGCGCGAGCCGGAATTGCAATCGGTCGACGCACCATTCCTGTGTCGCAGCAACCTTGTCCGGGGGCGCGGTGCGCTTACGGCGCTTGGCAAGCGAATTGATCGCCGCTGCCAGCTCCTCGCAGTTGACGGGCTTGACCATGTAGAGATCGGCGCCTGAATTGTAGCCCCGGACGCGATCGTCAATGCCGCCCTGAACGGTCATCAGAATGATCGCCAGGTCGGTCTTTTCGGCAAGGTAGCTGGTTATCGACAGCCCGTCGTAGTGGGGCAGGTTGACGTCCACGAGGGCGACGTCATAAGTGTTCTGCGCAATCAGCTGATAAAGCTCGATGGCGCTGCCAACCCCGGTCACATCTTCCCCGCAGGCAATCAGGTAATCAGCGAGGCTGTCCCTCAATTCGATGTCATCTTCGACGATGACGACCTTGTTCACTGTGAATTCCCCGAGAATCGCTCTGCATGCCCATGCGCCTGTTGCCAAGTTATCTCTGTGTCCGCATGTGTGCAACAGCGCCTGTGCTCCTGCGCATTCTAGTGCTGGCTGTCGCAGCCATAGCCGGAATGTTCTCTGTTGTGCCCACAGCGGCATTTGCCGACGAGAGCAACGAGGCGATCATTGTCGGAGCTGAATTCGAAAGCGTGCCACTTGCCGGACATCTCGAGTTTTTCCTCGACCCTGAGGCGAGGCTCGGCATCGGGGACGTCGCCTCGCCGGAAGGAATGGCGCGCTTTAAGCCAGTGAATGGGACCCTGTCCCTTGGCTACGTCACTGACGCTGCATGGGTTCGATTTCGTGTCCGAAATAACGAGCCGCAGCCGCGCACGATGTTTCTGGACCTGCGGCCGGTGTTTCTCGACGAGGTCGAAATTTTCGCGCCTGCGCCGAATGAAGGGGTGCCGGACCGGTCAGGCATTCTTCTCGGCGACCACATCGAGATTGGCCGACGCCCGGCGCTTAGTCCCTCTTTCGTTGCCAGTGTCGTAGTGCCTGCGGGCGAAAGCGTGTTCTTCATCCGGATCAAGACGTCGAGTTCGACGGCGCTTCGGGGCAGCTTGCGTTCACCCTCGTCGATGATCACCGGTGCCGTTGTACAGGCAATTCGCTTCGGAATGTTCGAAGGCATCTTTCTGCTGATGGGGATCGCCAATCTCGTCTTCTGGCTCAGCCTGAGGGAGCGCGCCTTCCTTTCCTATGGACTTGCACTGCTCGTGCAGGCTGCCGTACTTCTCGGAAACAACAATTTCCTGCCTCCGGAATTTTTGCCGGGTGGTGGCGCTGGTGTCGATGTCACCTTGGGCGTGCTGGTATGCATCAGCCATATCGTCGGGGCCTGGTTCGTCAGCGACCTGCTGAACGCCCGGCGTAATTTTCCTCTGCTGCACAAGTGTTTTATAGCGCTTGGCGCATTGGCTGCGCTCTCCGCCATCGCCGCAAGCGCCGGATACTATCAATGGGTCATCGGGCCGTTGCTGGTCAGCGGCGTTCTCAACTTTCTGCTCGGAATTATCGGAAACTTCAGGCTGGCCCGGCGGGGTGTCCCGGGCGCCGCCATGGCTGGCTTTGCGCTGCTGGCGATCCTTGCTGGGTCCATCACGACCATCGGCCGACTGCTGGGCTATATCAGTTTCAACATGTGGTCGGATTATGCCTTCGAGGCGGCGATGATCGTCTTTATCTTCCATATGCAGGTCGCCCTGGCGCAAAGGGCACGCCGCGCCGAAAACGAGCGGCTGGCCGCCCAGGCACTGGCACTCGAAACCGCCCGAACCGCCGAACAGGAGGCGAGCCGCCTTGTGGAGCTGCGTACCAGGGAGCTTGCCAGCGCCAAGGAGATTGCGGAACAGGCCCTCCAAGCCGAGCGCGAGATCCAGAGCGAGCAGCTTCGATTCATCGACGTGATCTCGCATCAGTACAAGACACCGCTATCGGTTGTCTCCAACAGCGTCGCCGCGATCGCCAGGACTCTCGCCCCGGCCGATCTGGCCAACCGTGAGCGTGTGCTTCGGTGCAGGCGGGCAATCGACAGGCTGGTCGAACTGATCGATGTGAACCTTCACCGCAGCCGGTTGGACGGCGTCGCCGTCAGTGCCGATATGCAAAGTGTGAATATTGAGGCGTTCCTGGCTGATGTCGTTTCCAGGGAGGCAGATCTTCACGTCGATCGACAGATAGAGTTGACAATCGATCCGGCCCTGTCAGGGGTGTCGATGGCGCTGGATCCGGCAATGATCGGCCTGGCGATCGCCAACCTTGTGGAAAATGCCGACAAGTTTTCTCCTGCCGGCGCAAGTATCGATGTCGCTGCCGAGCCGGTAGGCGAGGGGGTCGCAATCCGCGTACGTGATCGCGGCATCGGCATTCCCGACGATGAGCGGGACAAGCTGACCCAAAAGTACTTCAGGGCCTCGAACAGTGCCAACACGTCGGGAATGGGGCTGGGATTGAACATGATAGCAACGATCGTGAGACGCCACGATGGCATGCTCAGGTTCGAAAGCGCGGCGGGAGGCGGCACGGAAGTAACGATTGTCCTTCCCTTGCGCCGCGCGCCCGGCAATCAACCCTTCGCGAGCTTTCGCGCCACGTCCATGGCGAAATAGGTGAGGATGCCGTCGCAGCCGGCGCGCTTGAAGCAAAGAAGCTGTTCCATCATCACCCTCTCGCCGTCGATCCAGCCATTGGCGGCAGCGGCCTTGACCATCGTGTATTCGCCGGACACCTGATAGGCATAAACAGGCAGGCCGAAGGCTTCCTTGATCCGCCAGCAGATGTCGAGATAGGGCAAGCCGGGCTTGACCATCAGCATATCAGCGCCTTCCTCGACATCGAGGGCCGCGTCGCGAATGGCTTCCGTGCCATTGGCAGGATCGATATAATAGGTTTTCTTGTCGCCTTTGAGCAGGCCGGATGTCGAGATTGCCTCGCGGTAGGGCCCGTAATGGGCGGAAGCAAACTTTGTCGCATAGGACATGATGCCGACGTCCTGGTGGCCGGCGCTGTCGAGCGCCCGGCGGATCGCGCCGATACGGCCATCCATCATGTCGGAAGGTGCGATGATATCGGCGCCGGCGTCGGCCTGCATGACGGCGGCGCGCGCGATCGCGTCCACCGTTTCGTCGTTGACGATGATGCCGTCGCGCAGGATGCCGTCATGGCCATGGCTTGTGAAGGGATCGAGCGCCACGTCGGTGATCACGCCGATGTTCAGTCCCGCCTTCTTGATCGCCGTAGTCGCCTTGTTGATGAGGTTGTTGGCAACGAGCGCCTGCGAGCCTGTCTCGTCGCGCAGCGCCAGATCGACATTCGGAAAGGTGGCGAGCGCCGGAATGCCGAGATCGGCCGCTTCCCGTGCCGCTTCCACCGCCTTGTCGATGCTCATGCGGTTGACACCCGGCATGGCGGGGATCGGTTCGACGATGCCCGTGCCCTCGACGAGGAATATCGGCCAGATCAGGTCATCGACCGTCAGGTGGTTTTCCTGGATCAGCCGCCTCGACCAGTCGGCCTTGCGGTTGCGCCGCATGCGACGGTGGCCGGTGATTTCGTCAACGAGATGGGTCTTGTCGGTCATGGTGATATCCCCGAAATTTCGGCTCGCTGGTTAGCATGCTCGCATATCGATTGCAAAAAGCCAGATTGACGCGGGGATCTGGTTTTTGCCGGGATGTTCGGTTAGATAGCGCCCATGACCGATCTTCCCATGCCCCCACCAAAACCCTTCCTGCCACAAATCCTGATGGCTGTATTCCTGAGGCTGGTGGCGCTCGGCTGCCTGTTCTATGCAGTTCGCCTGTGGGGCGACCTGATCGGCTACTCTCATGAAGGTGTGATGCGTTTTGATCTGTTGAGCACCGACAGGATGGCTGCGTCTGCTGCACTTGCCGTGCTTTATCCGGTCGCGGCAATCGGTCTCTGGCTCAAGGGCCCGTGGGGGCCGGTCATGTGGTCCGCGGCCGCGGTCATGGAAATCGTCATGCATCAGGTCATGCCGGAGGTCTTCGGAACAGACGGCATCAAGATAATTCTGATCGCAGCCACGGTGGTGATCTATGCGGTTTTGAGACTGAGCATCATCTTCCTGTGGCCGCAAAAGTCAGCCTCGGCCAGCGGTTAACAAAGTGTGTATCGCAACAGAACATTTACCATGCCAATTCGTTCTTTCCGGGTAACCGCCCGTTAATCCTATGATTTAAGTAGAATTTTATAGGTCGTTGCTAGTTTTGAACTCACAAGACGGGATCACAAAAACAAGAACCGTCGGGCAAACAGTGAGGCAGAAAATGAACACGAAGCTCAAGGCACAGGCCCCGGCGGCCATCGATCCGCAAGAACAGATCATCCACAATCTCTATCTCGAATCCGTCCATCTTGTCGAGCGCCTACACCGCCGCCTGCTCGATGTGATCAAGGACGAGTTCGACCGCTCGGGCCGCGACGACATCAATGCCGTCCAGGCGCTGCTGCTCTTCAACATCGGCTCGTCGGAGCTGACCGCAGGCGAACTTCGCTCGCGTGGCTACTACATGGGCTCGAACGTTTCCTACAACGTCAAGAAACTGGTCGATCTCGGGTTCATCAATCATGCCCGTTCGCGCATCGACCGCCGTTCGGTCCGTATTTCGCTGACCGACAAGGGCCAGGACGTCGCCGAGACGGTAGCAAAACTCTACCAGCGCCACGTCGGCTCGATCCACAAGGTCGGCGGCATCGGCGAAGGCGAATTCAGCCAGATGAACAAGCTGCTGCAGCGCCTCGACCGTTTCTGGAACGATAGCATCGCCTATCGCCTCTGATCGAGCACAGCCGGACAGACACGCATTTCCTCCAGTCATGCGGCGTTTTGAACAGCCATAGCGGAGCGTGAGAAGACGCGCCGTTATGGCTGTTTTGGTGTTGGCGCCATAGCGCGCCACTATTGAATTCATCGCGTGGAACGTCCTTATCCAAGATCGACGCATCGCTCCCGCTTGGAGCGAACGTTGCCCATGGGAGATCGAACGTGAAGCTTTTGAAAATCCTCGCCACGTTGCTGGCCGTTATCTGGTGCGCGTCCTGTGCCATCCAGTCGGATACCCTCCTTGCCGACCCGATGGGCGTGGGCGATCCGGTCGAGGGGTTCCCTAAATCAGGGACATTTCGGCTCGAAGTGTTCGATCGCGACAAGAATTCCTACAAGCCGTTTGCGACGCTGGTTAGCCAGCCGCGGGCCAACGGCTTCAGTTATATCCTTGCCTTCGAAGACGGCACGCCCGGCCGACTGGTGCTTCAGGCGAAAACGTTGTCACAGGGCAACTATCTGATACGCTTCAGTCAGTATCAGGCGGATAGGCCAGCCACGCTGGAAACCAGCGCGCTCGCCTTCGTGACGGAGAAGGACGCAACCTTCTACGTGTTGAGTGCGATCACCACCATGGATACACTCAACGAGATATTTGCCGGTCGCACTCTTCCCAGGGGCGGTGACGGAGCCGACGTGTGGCTCGATTCGATCGAGCAGGCTGAATTGATCTCGAAATGGTTTGCGAAACATTACCAACGTCTCGCCGACTACAAGGATTACAGCCAGTTTCGAGTGGTGAAATAGATATCCGGCTTGGCAGCCGTTCCGCATCGTTGCTGTTTCGATCAGGCACAAATCGGCCACATTAATGTGACATCCCCGCCACAACCGGTGCGGCGAGTGGGGTAGGGCTGGCCGACAGGTCCATATTGTGTTGCGGCAGCATTTGCCGCGATGCAGAAGGAGCCGGAACTTCCCCATTCGTTAACCACGATCATGATAGGTGGGAGTCGTTTAAGGTTTCCCCGGACTATTCGGAAGGCAGCATGCATGTCGGACAATGATTCTCACTCTTCTTTCTCCCGTCGCGGTTTCTTGCGCTCGGCTGCGCTGTTTGGCGCGGCGGCCGTTGCCGGTCCTGCCTTGACCCAGGAGATCGGGATCGACGACATCATCAACGCGCCGCGCCGCGGCAACTGGGACGACCAGTTCGATGCCAAAGCTTCGCGCACCGCTGCTGCCGTGCTTTCCAACAATCCGATTTTCGGCCCGGGTGCGGCCGCAAACCTGCAGCAGGCGATCTACGACTATGAGTCGATCGTCGCCAATGGCGGCTGGCCCCAGGTCAACACTACTGTGAAGCTGAAGATCGGCGTCATCGATCCGGCTGTCCGCCAGCTTCGCGAGCGCCTGATGGTGTCGGGCGACCTGGCCAAGTCGGCGGGCCTTTCGAATTCCTACGATTCTCTGGTCGAAGAGGCGGTCAAGCGTTTCCAGGCCCGTCACGGCCTGCCGCTTGACGGCGTCCTGGGCCAGTACACGCTCAAGGCCATGAACATCCCGGCCGATGTTCGTCTCGCCCAGCTGCGCACCAATCTGACACGCGTCGAGGCGATCACCACCGATCTCGGACAGCGCTATGTGATGGTCAACATCCCGGCGGCCTATATCGAGGCAGTCGAAAACAATCGCGTCGTCCAACGCCACACCGCAATCGTCGGACGCATTTCGCGCCCGTCGCCGATCCTCGATTCCAAGATCTACGAAGTCATCATCAATCCTTACTGGACGTCGCCGCGCTCGATCGTCGAGAAGGACATCATGCCGCTGATGCGCAAGGATCCGAGCTATCTCGAGAAGAACTCGATTCGGCTGATCGATGGCAAGGGCAACGAGGTCGACCCGAAGACGATCGATTGGAACGGCACGGCGCCAAACCTGATGTTCCGCCAGGATCCGGGCAAGATCAACGCTATGGCCTCGACCAAGATCAACTTCCACAACACCCATGCTGTCTACATGCACGACACGCCGCAGCAGGGCCTGTTCAACAAGCTGGTGCGGTTCGAATCTTCGGGTTGCGTACGCGTTCAGAACGTCCGCGACCTCACCACATGGCTGTTGCGTGATACGCCGGGCTGGTCCCGCCAGCAGATGGAAGCGGCAATCAGGACAGGCAAGAACAACCCGGTCAAGCTTGCGGTCGAGGTGCCGGTATATTTCAAATACATCACCGCCTGGTCGGCCAAGGACCGGGTCGTGCAGTTCCGCGACGACATCTATCAGATGGATGGCGCGCAGGAGCTGGCTCTGCAGACGGGTCTCAATCAGGAGCCTGCAGTCGCCAACTGACGCCGTCTTTTATCGTGTGCCTCATACCGCCCGGAAATCATCCCGGGCGGTTTTTTTATGCCGCCGGCCAAGCCGGTTTTTATGGCCGGAACGCTGAACGTCCCCAACAATCGAAGTGCGACTGTACATCGCGCCGCAAGCGCCACATTTGTCGGCGCAAATCGTCTTGCCCTGACCACCGTCAGTCGCTAATACGCAGTTCGACAGTTTGGTCATCCATTCCTAAGAGAGACGAGACAGACAATGAGCGCGACCGAAGCCTTTTTCACCCGCACGCTTGCCGACGCCGATCCGGAGATTTTCGGTTCCATCGAGAAGGAACTCGGTCGTCAGCGCCATGAGATCGAGTTGATCGCTTCGGAAAACATCGTCTCCCGCGCCGTGCTCGAAGCGCAGGGCTCGATCATGACCAACAAATATGCCGAGGGTTATCCGGGCAAGCGCTACTATGGCGGCTGCCAGTATGTCGATATCGCCGAGGAACTGGCGATCGAACGCGCCAAGAAGCTGTTCGGCGTCAACTTCGCCAACGTCCAGCCGAATTCCGGTTCGCAGATGAACCAGGCGGTGTTTCTGGCGCTTCTGCAGCCCGGCGACACCTTCATGGGCCTCGACCTCAACTCGGGCGGTCACCTGACGCACGGTTCGCCGGTCAACATGTCCGGCAAGTGGTTCAACGTTGTTTCCTACGGTGTGCGTGAAGAAGACCACCTGCTCGACATGGACGAAGTGGCCAAGAAGGCCGAGCAGACCAAGCCGAAGCTGATCATCGCCGGCGGCACCGCCTATTCCCGTATCTGGGACTGGAAGCGCTTCCGCGAGATCGCCGACTCGGTTGGCGCCTACCTGATGGTCGACATGGCCCACATTGCCGGTCTCGTAGCCGGTGGCCAGCATCCGTCGCCGTTCCCGCATTGCCATGTTGCCACCACCACGACACACAAGTCGCTGCGTGGCCCGCGCGGCGGCATGATCCTCACCAATGACGAGGATCTGGCAAAGAAGTTCAACTCGGCCGTCTTCCCGGGGCTCCAGGGCGGCCCGCTGATGCATGTCATCGCCGCCAAGGCCGTGGCGCTGGGCGAAGCCCTGCAGCCGTCGTTCAAGGAATATGCGGCCCAGATCGTCAAGAACGCCAAGGCGCTGGCGGAATCGCTGAAGAAGAACGGCCTCGACGTCGTCTCCGGCGGCACCGACAACCACCTTATGCTGGTCGACCTGCGCAAGAAGAACGCCACCGGCAAGCGCGCCGAAACCGCACTCGGCCGCGCCTACATCACCTGCAACAAGAACGGCATTCCCTTCGATCCGGAAAAGCCGTTCGTGACCTCGGGCGTCCGCCTCGGCACGCCGGCCGGCACGACCCGCGGCTTCAAGGAAGCCGAATTTGCCGAAATCGGCAACCTGATCGTCGAAGTGCTTGACGGCCTGCGTGAAGCCAACTCCGACGAAGGCAATGCCGGCGTCGAAGCCAAGGTTCGCGAGAAGGTCGTTGCCCTGACCGGCCGCTTCCCGATGTACGGCTATATGTAAGACTGATCGGCTTAGCGCCGAAGTTTGCAACCCTCTCCGGAAACGGGGAGGGTTTTTCGTTTTCGGGAGCTGGACGGTCTGGGGAGACGAAAGGCAGACTGGTGCGAGGCGCGCCCTGCGATACACGCGAACATTGCTTTCACGTTCAATGTTACCGTTACGTTACTTACCTGGATCCACCTCACTTGGTAGCCTCGCACCGTGTCGGGTTTTGTTGGAGTAGTAGATTCCAACGGGATCGTGAATATTCGCTTCTCAAGCAAAGGAGACGACATCATGAAACGCCTTCTCTCGATTGCCACAGTACTCGCGAGCCTTCTGGTGAACAGCGGCGATGCACTCGCGGCCAAGTCCGTCAATCTCGGAATGCTCGTCTGCGACATGTCCAAGGGCATTGGCCTGATCATCATCGAAAAGCAGAAGATGACTTGCGAGTTCCGGCCGGTCAGCGGGCAGACGGTACTCTATACAGGCAAGATCACGGATGTTGGTATCGAGCTGGGCGAGGTTAAGGAAGGCCATATGATCTGGGGAGTCTTTGCAGCCGCCTTGACCGACATGCAACCTGGCGCGCTCGCTGGTCATTATGGCGGCGTCGAGGCGGATGCGGCGCTCGGGCTGGGAGTCGGCGCCAATGCGCTGATTGGAGGCACGGGCAAGGGCTTCATCTTGCAGCCGCTTTCGGTGGAGGGCGAGGTTGGCGTCAACATCGCGGCAGGTGTCCGAACCGTCACGCTGGATTTCGTGGCCGACTGATCTCTGCCGCCAGAGAAGAGAGGCGGTGACGGTTGTGGTCAGGATCTATCGCCGTATAGCATGCGCGCTTGTTCTGTCGCCCCTGTATTCGTGCCAACGGCACACGGGGCAGGAGATCGCGAAGGAAGGTACCGACAACGACCGCTGCCGCGTACGACCGGCAAATTAATCTGGCTGATCGACCGATGTCGTAACCTTGGCGATGCCTATCGTGACCGTCTCGCACAATCCTCCAGTTCCGCCTTGCTTGCGACCTAGTTGTGGCGCATGGTCGATTGTCGGCAGCAATTGAAGCGGGCGCTGCTTTTATAGGGTTGAAAACCTTAGCCCCAAGCGAAAGGAGGACGAAATGTCTTCCGTCGTGTTTCTGCCGCATCTCACATCGCTCAATCTGCAAATGCTTGGCCGGGTACTCGATACTGCCGGCATATTCAACATCGATACCGCCTGGCATCTGGAGAGAAGAATGCGGTTCGGGCGATTTCTCGTCGATGCCTTCGAGGAAGGAATTACCTCTGAAGCGGAACTCGTCGCCAGTCTCGAAGAGCGGCTCGATGTGCTGGATGCGTCGTGCCTTCCCGATGCTGTGATGCGCGATAGTAGATCCGATAATGTCGGCTGGGAACATGAGGGCGACAGCCTTGGCCGTACAAGCGACTGGGCTTCGTATCTATTCGGCAAGCGGACAGAGCAAGACGGCTCCTGGACGATCTATCACGTCTTTTCGGGGCTTCCGGCACAATACGGAACCTGGAACATGCAAGGCCTGACCGAGCAGGAGGCCGAGCGAGCATTGCGAACTATCAACACACCATCATTCAGTGGAGAACATTGATGTCCAAGGAAAAGAACAAAGGAAACAAGGAGGCCCGCAAGCCGAAAGTGGCAAAGCCTGCAAAGCAGCCTGTTGTTTCGACTTTCGCCAAACCCGTACCTTCGTCCAAAAAATCCACCTCGAACTCCTCGTGAGCAATCATGTCCGACCGCACCACAGAGACACAGATCACCTTTAGACACCCGTTTCAGCTTTCTCCACTGGTTCAGCCGCTTGCGCCTGGCACTTATCGCGTCATCACTGACGAGGAGGAAATTCCGGGCCTCCCTTTCATCGCCTATCGACGCTCGGCCACGATGCTACATATCCCGGCGATAGGCGTCTTGGGACATGCCGAGCAGTATCTCAGCGTCGACCCAAAGGAACTGGAGGCATCGCGATTGAAAGACGTGGAAACAACCTAGCCGAGATAGGGTGTAAACCGATGATCTTTCAGCTCCCCACAACAACAGCCACGATCAAGTCCGTCATTGCCGCGATCGTGCTTTTGGCATGCTTCTTCTTGGTTGCTTACATGTTGATGGGTCATCCTGGGGTTTTGATACCCAACTGAATGCACCGGATCACATACTGTTCGCGAACGAGAGGCTGCATTGACCGAAGAGAGTAGCAGTCGTTGGATGCCTGATTGCAGCCAGCGGCAGCTCTGCTCTTCACTCTGTGGCGGTTGAATGGACTTGGAACGACGGCACTGGCACCGTTTGTGTGCAACGTCATGCTCGAGGCCTTGAAACCGCTGGCAAGGCGCGCATCGATACTCCTGACATCTCGCTTTCCGCCCAGCGCCGTTGCTCAACTGGCGTAGTTGGAGTAGGATTCCTCTATCAGCGGGCTTAGGATGAACGGTAAGGCAGCTAGGCAGCGTAGGGCCGCAAAAAGGTCGATCCTTCGATTGAAAAGACCGGAGCAGGCCTGATCTGACGGGTCGGTGCCTTTTGGCCTTCGTGCAATGGGAGCGCCGGCATGGACTTTCCCGTACCCGAGAACGAAGTTGAACGCCTGGCCGCGGTACAGGCGTATCAAGTATACGGCACCGGCCCCGAATCCGGATTCGACGACCTCACCGATCTCGCCGCCTCGATTGCCAATGTCCCGATCGCGATCGTCAACATCGTAGGCGACACCAAGATATGGCTCAAATCCCGTCACGGTGTTCCTCCCGATCTCGAGGAAGTCCCTCGCGGCGGCGTCTGCTGCAGCCACGCGGTTTGCCGCAGCGACTTGCTTGTTGTCTCCGACACCCACGCCGATGACCGCTTCAGGGCGATGCCATTCATCGCAACGGAACCTTTCCTCCGCTTCTATGCCGGCATGCCGCTGATAGACTCAGGCGGCCGGGCGCTGGGAACGCTCTGCATCATGGACATCACGCCGCGCGAGCTGACGTTCGAGGCTGCCGAGGGCATCCGACGCATAGCGCGCCAAACCACCGCCCAACTCGAACTGCGCCTGAAGATCGCCCAGCTTGTGCGCTCTCAGGAAGAACTGGCCGCCGAGAAGCAGCGCTCTGACAGCCTGCTCCTCAACATACTGCCACGCAATATAGCCGCGGAATTGACTGAGAAGGGCTCGGTCGAGCCTCGCCACCATCCTTCCGCGACGATACTCTTCACGGATTTCGTCGACTTCACCAAATCCGCAGCGGAACTCTCCCCTCGCGAGTTGGTCGATGACCTCGATATGTACTTCTCCGAGTTCGACAATATTGTCGCGCGGCATGGGTTGGAAAAGCTGAAGACCATGGGAGATTCCTACATGTGCGCCGGCGGCCTGATGCAGGGCCGCAAGGACCACGCGGTCCGCAGTTGCCTTGCCGCTCTCGAGATGAGGCGCTTTGTCGCTGCCTCAGACCGGCGCCTGGCCGCGATCGGGCAGCGGCCCTGGCACCTCCGCGTCGGCCTGCACAGCGGCAGCATGATGTCCGGCGTGGTGGGCCGGAAGAAATTCAGCTATGACGTTTGGGGCGACGCAGTGAACATTGCATCGCGAATGGAAAGCACCGACGAAGCGGACCATGTGAATATTTCCGAAAGCACTTTTCAACACGTAAAGAGTTATTTCGATTGCACGCCGCGTGGTTCCCTTGAGGTGAGAAGCAAGGGCAAGATGACGATGTATTTCCTCGATCGGCTGAAACCCGAATACTCGGCAGATGCGGCAGGTGTGGAAGCGAACGAGCGTCTAAGGAGCACCCTTGCCGGTACTTCGGCCCCCTGGTCCCTGCACTGAATATGTGGATTGCTATTCCCAGCGGCGCCGCACGCATTTACCTCGTAGCTACACGATCAGCAGCCCGGCGCCGGTGCCCACCAGTACCAGCGTCCATACGAGATCCACGTTGATCCAGGCGCTGCGTAGTATTTCAAGGCCGACCCAGCGATAGACCGCCAAGGCAACGAGGCTGGTGGCCGTCAACATCGCCAGCGTATGCACACCGACCGCTGCAAATGTCATGGCCGCAGAGCCATTCCCGCCGACCGTCCCCAATGGCGAATCCGCGATACATAGGGGCATCAACGCCGGCAGGACCATGAGACCGGCACCATGGGCTGTTGCCATCAGGAACGACCAGAGCGTCAGGCCGGCAAGGCCCGTGCGCATGCCGATGCGAACGCGCCGCCGGTGACCAAAGAGGCTGTGCCAGAGAGCCCAACCAATGAGGCCTACCCCGGTGGCCGTGCGCAGGGCATCCTGGTCCACGTAAAGGTTGGCCGCAACCAGAGCTCCGGCCACCAGTGCGATGGACGCGGCGTGCCCGAGAGCAATCGCGGGTACCGCCTGAACCACCGCAGCAGCACTCTGCCGGTGCACACCCAGCGCCACGGCAAACAGCCATCCCATAGCTGGATTGAGGCCGTGAAAGGCACCCAGTCCCGCCAACAGCATCCAGGGCCAGAGTTCGTTCATGGGTGCCTCGTCCGGCTACTTTTCGTGCCTTACGGATAGCAATATGAATCTGACGAGCAATCTCCGCCCTGCAGGCGAATCTGGTGCGGTCGATGCGACTTTGGCCATTCGACGAAGAACTTTTCGTCGAAGGCAATGCCGCCGTCCGGCCCCGCATCAAGCTTCACCATCCAGCCGGAAACGCCCTCGGGATAGAACTGCTCGTCGATCGCGCCATAGAGCGAATTGGTGAAATAGACGCGGCGGCCGTCGCGACTGATCTCGACCATCTGCGGGCCGCCATTCAGTGCGCCGTTCTTCGCGCCCGGATGCGAAGCACGCGAAACGATGCCGCCGATCCGGACCTTGCCCGTCAGCTTGGGCTTGAACGGATCGGAGACATCGTATTGATGCAGGTCGCCGGTTCCCCAGCAGGACACATAGAGAAACTTGTCGTCCATCGACAGGTCGATATCGGTGACAAGAGGCGGCACGGCTTTGAAGCCCTTGAGCATCGGCGGCAGCAGGTCCGGATCGGCGGGTTCCGCGGGAATGTCGATCACCTTTGTCACCGCCCACTTCTCACCGTCGCGGTGCCAGACCCATATCGAGGAGGAAAGATCCTCGAGACTGAGGACGCAGTTGACAAAACCATAGGCCTTGGTCGGGTCGTGCGCCGGGCGAAGCTCGAACACGAGTTGATACTTGTCGCCGAAATCGATGGTCTGCAGGTGCTTGCGCTTGTGCAGATCCCAGAAATGCAGGCGGCGGCCATATTTCGCGCCGAGCAGGATTTCCGGGACCAGGCCGTTTTCGATAGTATCCGGCGTTCCCCACTCGCTGGTGATGAGCGTATCGTGGCCGAGATGCCACCAGACGTCATAGGAAAGGTGCTGCGGCCCGCGATCCATTTCCCACTGGCCTCGCACCTCGAACGTCTCGTGGTCCATGAGGAACACGCCGCCAGGTCCTTTGCCCTCGGCGTTGCCAAGCGCTGCGACATAGATCCCCTCCGGCCCGCAGTGAATGGTATGCGGCCTGGAATACCCCGCTCGTTCGGCGACTTCGCCGGGTTCGATGACCTTGACGATGGTTGGATTCCGGCCGTCTGGCTTGGTATCGATGATATGGATGCGCGAGGATCTCAGCCCCGGCACGACCAGATAACGGCGCTCCGCATGCGGGTGCGGCGCATTGGGGCAAAGGCAGGATGAACAGGCATTCCAGCCGAAATGGTGCAACTCGTCCCCAACATTGGGCATGGCCACGGATTTGACGATCTGACCATAGGAGGCCGACTTGGGATCGACATCGACAACAGCCAGTTCATCAGGAACCGTTCGCGCCGGATCGAAGGCAGCGACGTAGGCAAGCGCCTCCGGCGCTGCCTTCATGGCCATTCTCGGTGACGGATAGAAGCTTGGATCGGGTTTCCACGTTACCATGTGACGTGCTCCTGGCTCGCGTTTGCTGAACAATGAGTGATGTTCGCAAGAGCGGGTTCGCCCAACTGGATTGGTTGACGACGGGGAACGTCAATCAGCATCAAGGCTTTTGCAGAACGTCGCACATAGACCTATGGCCGGGGCAAAAGCCGTTGATGATGGCGAAAATTCGCGTCGTCCTCAGGGGCCGAAACCGATCGACTGCTGTGTCGAACGGTTCAGCCCTATGCTTAGGCTAGACCACGCACCGCTCTCTTGGCGGACCGGGCCGGATTGGGCCAACAGAATTGAATACAATTGAGCGCAACCCGCTCTAAATACCTGCAAACGCCTACTCATCGCTGCGGATGGGGCAGGATCAAGGGTGCTTCAACGAAATACAGATTAGAGACCGTCCTCTACGGCTGAGTGAGCCGTGGAAGCAATCCGCCCAAGGTAATTGTCTCAGATATCAGCAGGTTTGGACAGTCACTTTTTCGTAGCGGCTTCTTCCCATACCCCTCTCGTGCGAAACCTTTTGACAACAACGCGTTAGGCTACGGTGACGACCGGTCCCACATCAAATTCGGCAACGAGGACAATAAACTGACTATCGATTGCGGCGACGCCGCATGGAAACGCCCGCTGGACGGAGGGCCTTGCAAATCCGCATAGTGCATGCGGAAAGCCCGGCTCAAGACCGGGCTTTTTGTTGTCCTCTAGCGGCAGACGCGGACACGCTTAATATAGGCGTGTCCATTGTGATCATAGCGTCGCACCTTCTTGACGAAGCAATAATCGTTATAGTCTTCGTAATAGCCGTTGTAGCCGGCGTAACCCGGCGCAATGACGATGCCGGGACCCCACCAGCCACCGTACCAGCCACCATACCAGCCCCCATGATAGTGGCCATGATGGTGACCATGCCAGCCGTGGCCGTGACCCCAGCCACCATGGTGCCAGCCATGGCCGCCATGATGCCACCGGTAACCACCGCCTCGTGCTTCAGCCACGGAGATGAACGATGTTGCTGCAAATATTGCGGCAATTGCCGCGATCATCAGCTTCTTCATAGGAACACTCCTGATTATAGAGTGAAACGCGTTCCGATGTGCGTATATTAGTCTTCCCTAAGTGAACGTTGGCTGAATGGCAAAGTTCCAGTATCAACAGGATTCAGCTTAAATTTGCGATGGTTGTGGCGGCGGCAACCCGCCCATTTGAGATCGGTGCGCGGAGCAAGGGTAACTCCATTTCTGGCGGCCCAAAGTGGATACAAAAATTCGATCCTGGAACCGTAAGATTATCCTCAAGTGGCTGGTATGTACCAAGTTGAATTCAAGAATTTGTCACTCTACGAGGCGCTTCGCGCCTGTTGCCGCCTTCCGCCATAGTTGGTGGGCACCCAAAAAACAGAGAGATCATGCCATACACCTTTTGATTCACGCCAAAACCAATAGGCTTACACTTCCTGCTCTGAAAAACATCAGTTAGGCATTGCTAAAGTGCAATTGTAGGAGGAAGCTCTCAACAGTGGCGTTACAAAATGCGCGTGAAGGGGAGGTGTGGTCATGAAAATTGCAGCTCTGGTGGGCACTGCGCTCACGCTCTTTTCCATTGGCGGTACGGAGGCGACAGCTCAAGTCATCAATGGAACGCTCGGCACACCGAGTGCGACGACCACGATCGATGGCCGACAGATCCCGCCGCCGCCAAGGCGGTTCGGTGGCGCGATTAACCTCGACGCGCTTCAGTCGACGCCATTCTGGCAGCCGCAAGTTGTGCCGCCCAAGGGTGCGCCCAATGTCCTGTTGATCTTGACGGATGACGTCGGATTTGCAGCCCCGAGCACTTTCGGCGGCGTCATTCCCACGCCAACACTCGACCGGATTGCCAGCATGGGGCTGCGCTACACCAACTTCCATACGACATCCCTGTGTTCACCCACGCGCGCCGCCCTCATCACGGGCCGCAATCATCACTCGGTCGGCTTCGGCGTGATCAGTGAGGCCTCGACCGGCTATCCAGGCTACGACAGTGTCATAACCGCGGACAAAGATACGATCGGCACGATCCTCAAGGCAAATGGCTATGCAACGTCGTGGTTCGGCAAGGATCATAACACACCATCTTTCCAAACCAGTCAGGTAGGTCCCTTCGATCAATGGCCCATCGGAATGGGATTTGAGTATTTCTACGGCTTTGTCAGCGGAGAGACCAATCAGTGGCAACCGGATCTCTACCGCAATACCACGCGCGTCTATCCCTATCTGAACAACCCTACCTACAACCTGACAACGGATATGGCGGACGATGCCATCAGCTATCTCAACCAGATCAACCAGCTCGATCCCAAGAAGCCTTTCTTTCTCTACTATGCACCGGGCGGCACGCATGCGCCTCATCACCCGACCCCCGAGTGGATCAAAAAGATCAGCGACATGCATCTCTTCGACAAGGGATGGAATGCGCTGCGTGACCAAATCTTTGCTAACCAGAAAAGGCTTGGCGTAGTCCCTCAGGATGCGCAACTCACACCCTGGCCAGAAAAGGATCTCAAGCCGTGGGACGCACTTTCGGCAGATGAGAAGAAGCTCTTCATCCGCCAGGCTGATATCTATGGAGCGTACCTCGCCTATACCGACAGTGAAATCGGCCGGGTCGTCAAAGCAGTCGAGGACATGGGCAAACTCGACAACACGCTGATTATCTTTATCAGTGGCGACAATGGCGCCAGCGCTGAAGGCTCCCCGGCTGGAACGCCAAACGAGATGACCTTCTTTAACGGCGTCGACGTGCCCGTCCCGGACCAGCTCAAATTCTACGACGCCTGGGGTTCAGCGCAAACCTATCCGCATTATGCGGTCGGCTGGGCCTGGGCTTTCGACACGCCGTTTAAGTGGACCAAGCAGGTCGCCTCCTATTTTGGGGGCATTCGCAACGGAATGGCCATCGCATGGCCGGGCCATATCAACGATCCCGGTGGCGTGCGCAACCAGTTCCATCATGTCATCGACATTGTCCCGACGATCTTGGAGGTGACGGGTATCCGTGCCCCCGAGACGGTCAACGGGATCACCCAGACGCCTATCGAAGGCGTGAGCCTGGCCTACACGTTCGACAAGGCAAACGCCGATGCGCCATCGACGCATTCGACCCAATATTTCGAGATGTTCGGCAATCGCGCGATCTATCACGATGGTTGGATAGCCTCCACAATGCCCTATCGGGAACCTTGGAACGGTACGGCTCCGGTTCCAAAAGACATCGTCAACGGCGTGACCTGGGAGTTGTTCGACCTGTCCAAGGACTGGACGCAAAACAACAATGTGGTAGCCGCCAATCCCGAAAAGCTGAAAGAGTTGCAGGATTTGTTCTGGGTTGAGGCCGCAAAGTATCAAGTTTTGCCGCTGGACGCCTCGGCCTTGACCCGCTTCATCCTCCCGCGACCCAGCATCGTCGCCGGACGCGATAACTTCATCTACACGAAACCCATCGTCGGCGTGCCCCTTGGGACGGCGCCGAGCATCCTCAATAAGTCCTTCACAATCACTGCCGATGTCGAAGTGCCTGCTGGCGGCGGCGACGGCATGCTTGTGACCGCGGGCGGGCGCTTCGGGGGATGGGGCTTCTACCTGCTCAAGGGCAAGCCAGTCTTTGTCTATGACCTACTGGACCTTGCCCGGCCAAGGGTGGAGGGTTCGGCTGCATTGACGCCCGGAAGACACAATATCGTCTTCACCTTCGAGTCTGATGGGCCGGGCCTCGGCAAGGGTGGGAAGGGCACAATCACCATTGACGGCACCAAGGCGGCAAGCGGGACCTTCCCTCACACCATCCCCTTTGCTCTCGAAGCGAGTGAAACCTTTGATGTCGGCTCGGACACGGGAACCGGTGTCGACGACAACGACTACCAGACGCCGTTCCCCTTCAATGGCAAGCTGAGCAGCTTGAAGATAGAGCTTAGGCCGCAGCCTTGATGGACGAAGGGCCTGGCATATGCGGCCCGTTGGATAGGCGTCCAACGCCGCAATCACTCGTAGGCGGCGTTGGTTGGGGTACGGGAATGTTTCGCCATGAACACTGCTTATCGACGCTCGCTTCTATCCCTGTTCGCGATCGCAGAAGGTGCGACGGGACTAGGACTTCTCGTGGTGCCGTCGATCCTGTTCGCTCTGCTGTTTGGCAAAAGGCTTGAAACTCCGGAAATCCTGGTGATCGGGCGGATCTGCGGCGCCGCGCTGCTCGCTGTTGCCACGGCAAGCTGGGGTGCGCGAAACGACAACGGCGGGCAAGGCACTTTGCGGCTCCTCGTCGGAGTGACGCTCTACAATTGCTTGGCCACGGTCCTCTTGGCCTATTCCGCTGTCGCTCTGGCGATGACCGGCATCCTGCTGTGGCCTGCGGTGCTCTATCACGCAGCGACTTCTCTGTGGTGCTTGCTCGTTACCTGGCGGGCGCGAGACACCGAGCCGTAGTGGTTCCTTGAGTAATCAATCCCACTCCGAGGGACGCCTGTGCACGCCAATGGGAGCGGGCGTACTCCCAAATAATTCTGCCCCTGACACGCTGCTTGACAGTCCGGGTTATAGGGCGTTCCGTGAAGCGACGTGGATGGATTTTGGCACGCCTCGTCGCAGTCGGACTTCCACATCACAAGAGGGAGGATACAATGCCGACAATTGTTGCCTACCACAACATCACAAAGGGCGCGGACCACTGGCTCAAATCGCCAAAGCGCAAAGAGTTTTTTGGCGCCCTTGGCGTGACCAACATTCGAACATTCGTCGATGGACAGGACCCGACACGGGCTGCCGTTCTCATGGATGTGCCAGACATGGACACCGTCAAGCAGGCGCTGCAAAGCAAGGCAGCTGCTGACGCGATGGAATATGATGGTGTGGTGCCGGAGTCTATCGTGATCCTTGTCGAATCGTGAGCTTGATTGCTCGGCAATACGGTTTCGCAAGAATTGGTGGCCGATTGCAGAGCAGTTTCGATCATTCTGGAAAACACCAGGTTCAGATGGAGCATCGCCGTTGGCCCATGAAGCGAGCGGTGCAGGCGAACTCGCGCGCCTTCGGCCTCCTGCGCGAAGCAGCCATGCCCCGATACGACCTCACCTTTCCCCTTGTCCCGCGCTCCCTTGGACGGTATTGCATCGGTCGAGTGATTTCGCTTTCAGCATACAAGGTTAGCCATGCGTTGCCCGTTTTGTAATTCCGAAGATACGCAGGTCAAGGATTCGCGACCAGCGGAAGACGGCTCGTCCATCCGCCGGCGCCGGATTTGCCCGGATTGCGGCGGCCGCTTCACCACATTCGAACGGGTGCAACTTCGCGAACTGACAGTGGTCAAGAAATCCGGCCGCAAGGTGCTGTTCGATCGCGAAAAGCTCGTGCGTTCCTTCGATATCGCGCTGCGCAAGCGGCCAATCGATCGCGACCGTATCGAGCGCGCCGTGTCGGGTATCATCCGCCGGCTCGAAAGCTCCGGCGAGACCGAGATTTCCTCGGAGGATATCGGCCTGCAGGTTCTGGAAGCGCTGAAGGGCCTCGATGATGTGGCGTTCGTCCGTTACGCATCCGTCTATCGCGACTTCACCCATATCGAAGATTTCTCCGCCGCGATCACCCAGATTTCGGCCAAGATCGCCCGCGATCCCGGCGAGGACAGATAAATGCATGCCATCCCAAAGTGTCTAACGGCTTGGGGATAGCGACATGCAGAAGCGAGCAGCAGCCATGGCTGACCGGGATGAAGACGTACGTTTCATGGCCGCCGCCATAAGGCTGTCGCGCTGGCATCTGGGGCAGACCGCGTCAAATCCATCCGTCGGCTGTATCATAGTCAAGGACGGGATTATTGTCGGCCGCGGTGTTACTGCACTTTCAGGCCGCCCGCACGCCGAGCCGCAGGCGTTGGCGGAAGCAGGAGAGGCGGCCCGTGGCGCTACGGCCTACGTGACACTTGAACCCTGTTCCCATCATGGCAAGACCCCACCCTGTGCCGAGGCCCTGATCGCTAGCGGTGTGGCGCGCGTCGTGGTCGCGCTGACGGATCCCGACGAAAGGGTATCGGGTAGGGGGCTGCGCATGTTGGCCGATGCAGGTATCGCAGTGCAGTCAGGCGTGCTGGCAGATGAAGCTGAATCTCAACTTGAATCCTACTTGAATCGCCAGCGGAGCAAACGGCCGCAAGTGATTCTGAAACTTGCTGTTTCCGCCGATGGGATGGTCGGTCGTCTCGGCGAGGGCCAGGTGGCGATCACTGGCCGTGAGGCCCGCGCCCAATCCCATGTGCTGCGCGCTGAAAGCGACGCTATCCTGGTGGGTATCGGTACCGTGCTTGCCGATGATCCCGAACTGACCTGCCGGCTACCGGGCATGGAGATGCGCTCGCCGCTCAGGATCGTGCTGGACCGGCGGCTGGAATTGCCCCTTGCGTCGAAGCTGGTCGGAACAATTGCTGTTTGTCACGGTCTTCTGGTCGTTGGCGGGCCGGATGCGGATTCGGAAAAGAAAGCCGCACTCGAAGGGGCCGGCGCCGAAGTCATCGAGATCAGCGACGATGTCGGCAAACTGCTGAACATTCTTGGTGAACGTGGCATCTCGTCGCTCATCGTCGAAGGTGGCGCGAAAACCGCTGGCCGATTCCTTTCCGAAGGGGTCGTTGACCGGATCGCGCTGTTTTCGTCGCCTGTAACTGTCGGTACTGGCGGGATTAAGTCGCCGATCACCGAACAGACCGTTCCGGATGGATTCGTGCTACGCCGCCGCGAACGGCTTGGCGCAGACCAGATGAGCGACTATATCCATGCCAGCAAAGGGCATTAGCAGGGCAGGAACATGTTCACAGGCATCGTCACCGATATCGGCACCATCGAAAAGATCACCCCCCTCAACGAGGGCATTCGGCTGCGGGTCGCCACGAATTACGATCCCGCGACGATCGCCATCGGCGCATCGATTTCGCATGCCGGCGTCTGCCTGACGGTGACAGCGCTTCCTGCCGACGGCGATAACAGCCGATGGCATGAGGTCGAAGCCTGGGAGGAGGCGCTGCGCCTGACGACTGCCGGTTCGTGGGCAGAGGGCGACAGGCTCAACCTCGAGCGCGCTCTGAAGATCGGCGATGAACTCGGCGGCCACATCGTTTCGGGTCACATAGACAGCATGGCCGAAATCGTCGCGGTAAAAGAGGAGGGCGATGCCACCCGCTTCACGCTGCGCGCGCCCGCCGACTACGCCAGGTTCATTGCGCCCAAGGGCTCGGTGGCACTGGATGGCACGTCTTTGACCGTCAACAAGGTTGATGGCGCCGATTTCGACGTGCTGATCATCCGCCATACCCAGGAAGTGACAACGTGGGGGCTGCGGAAACCTGGCGCCAAGGTCAATCTCGAGGTGGATACGATGGCGCGCTACGCCGCACGCCTGGCGGAGTTCCGTTAAGGTCGTTCCAGCGCCTGCTGTCGATTGCTATCGGTCGCCACTAGCCGCGCAGTACTGGCTTCACTTCCTCATGAAAGAAACGGAAGTAAGCCGAGATCTGCGCGAGCGCTGTGGTTGTCAGCTTGTACTCGATGCCAATGCGACTGTCGCGACACCAGCGGACGACGCCGCTAAGGCGACCGAGTTCTTCACTTTCGAATGTGATGATCTGACTGGGCGTCACCTTGATCGGAGTTTCGAGATCGAGCGCCATCCCGGAAGCAGAGATATCGACGACTCGTGCACGCGACGTCTCGTTCATGACCTTGACAACACCGAAGATGCGAACTTTCGAGCGCTCGTCAGTACGGAACGGCACCTGCTTCACGGTATGCAGCATGACATTGCTCCTGTATTCCGGTCTTCAATATTAGTCATATATCATGCGCATGTTAATCCGCAGTTAAAAGCTATGTAGATGTGCCGCTAACCTAAGAAGTAGTTCGTGTGTTAAGTCGTATTTGTGTGCTGGTGAGTAGGAGCGGTATTTTTCAAATTAATGTAAGTGTATTTTGAATATATATTGATGGATTTTGGGTAGGATGCACGCCGCGCACCTCAGGTGTCTGTCTAGCTGGACCCTGGCACTTGATTGGTTGAGAAGGCTACCTCAGGGTAGCCCTCTCAACCGGCCGGGCTATTCGACGTAAAGTGTCAATTGCCCGTCCATTGCGGCGTCTGCCCCGACGATGTTGTTGATTTCAACATTTTCATTCCGAAGCTTTTGCAGCAGTGGATGGTTGTGCCGTATGGCTGCCTGCAGGTCTGCGACCTGGTTCGGCTCGCTGCGCTGCCGGTCCTGCAAGGTTTCTCTGCTGAGATCGTCTTCAATCTGGCCGATCTGCTGGACTTGGAAGGGCGTGCCTTTCCAGTGGGCGATCAGTTGCTCTGCCCTGCGCGTCGCACTGGCATCGAACGAGACGAGGTTGGCCGGAGTACCATGTTTGGCTTCCGTTACCTGCGGGTGCCCGCCAGTCGCGGAAATGCCGGCGGCGAAGCCGGGGCTGACAAAAGAGGAAATGACGATGGTGGCGAGAAGGCTGGTCTTGAGGAGGCTATTCATGGCGAAACTCCTTTCACGAGCGTTGAGCCATCGCCTACGGCGGGGATCAGAATAGGGATCTCTGTCGCGGCCGGAAAAAGCTTAAAACGACAAAATGGCGGTTTCGATGGCGTAAGATGCTGATAAATATTAATAATAGTTAATGTTCGAATACCCCTTGGTTGTCGCGGTCGGCAAGCCTGTTCTCCCGTTTGCGGACATGCAGGAAAGGTACCGAGCAGATTTCAAGGGGCTTGCCGGGTTTTGCGGGGTGGCTGCTGGCTTGGGTTCAAGAGACGCGCGGGGCGTGGCGGCCGTCGATACAGACAAAAACTTCTTGCCAATGCCGCCCGTCCGTGGTTTGACCGGCCAAAATGCCGCTTTTCGGCCCCTACTGCTTTCCCGAGGATAAAATGTCGAACGAGAAATCCAAGCCGCACCTGCTGATCGTCGAAGCACGGTTTTATGATGACTTCGCCGACGCCATGCTGGAAGGTGCATCCGAGGCACTCAAGGCAGCGGGTGCGACCTATGATGTCGTCACCGTGATGGGCGCGCTGGAAATTCCTCCTGCCATCGCAATGGCTCTGGATGCCGCCGATGAAGATGGCACACAGTATGACGGCTTCGTGGCGCTGGGCATGGTGATCCGCGGCGAAACCTATCATTTCGATATCGTCGCCAATGAATCCTCACGGGCGCTCATGGACCTGGCTGTCAGCGAATCCCTGGCTATCGGCAATGGTATCCTGACGGTTGAAAACGACGAGCAGGGCTGGCGGCGTGCAAAGCGCTCGGAACTCGACAAGGGCGGCTTTGCTGCCAAGGCGGCGCTGACGATGATCGCGCTCAAAAACAAGCTGGGCGCCTGAACCATGTCCAACGAAGAACAGAAACCCGAACCGAAACAGGCAAACCAGCGTGGAGCTGCGCGTCTTGCGGCGGTGCAGGCCCTGTACCAGATGGAACTGTCGGGAACGGGCGTGCTGGAAATAGTCAGCGAATACGAAAACTTCCGGCTCGGCCAGGAAATCGATGGCGACCAGTACCTGAAAGCCGATCCATCCTGGTTCCGGTCGATCGTTGCAGGTGTCGTCCGTGATCAGCGCAAGCTCGATCCCGTCATCGCCGATTCCCTCATCGAGGGCTGGCCGCTTTCGCGGCTGGACGCTACGATCCGCGCGATCCTCCGTGCCGGCGTATTTGAGATCATCGAACGGCAGGACGTCCCGACGGCAGTAATCGTGACGGAATATGTCGAGATTGCGCGCGCCTTCTTCGAGGAGGACGAGCCCAAACTCGTCAACGCAGTGCTGGATTCTGTGGCCCGAAAGCTGCGCGGAAACAAGAAGTAGGGCCTGCCGATAATGACAGCGGTTGCCGAGGCGGATGGACTTGAGAAGGGACTCAGCCGGGCGCGGCGCAACGTCGCTCTGCTTGCGATTGCCCAGGCTATCCTGGGCAGCGCCCCGCCGATTGCGTTTGCTGTCGGCGGCCTGGCCGCCTATCAGATGCTGGATGCCGATAAGTCGCTGGCAACGGCGCCGCTGACTGGTTTCAATGTCGGTGTCGCGCTCGGCACCATCCTCGTCGCGATCCTGTCTCGGTATCTCTCTCGCAAGCCGAGCTTCATCATTGGTGCGCTTCTGGAGTCGTGCGGCGGTCTGATTGCCGCGGTGGCTATTTTTCAGAGCGATTTCTGGCTGCTTGTCGCCGGATTGCTGTTGACCGGCGTGGCTGGCGGCTTCACCCAGAAATTCCGGTTTGCCGCAGCCGATGCCTCTCCCTCTTATTACAAGGGGAGCGCGATCTCGTGGATTCTTGCCGGGGGCGTCATTTCGGCCGTGCTCGGTCCGCAGATTGCCATCTTCACCAAGGATTATTTCGAGCCCGTCATGTTCGCCGGGGCCTTCATCGCCTTTGCCCCGATGGGGGTGATTGCGGCGATCGTTCTTTCATTCCTCAAGCTGCCGGAACTGAATTCAGTTGGCGCGAGCAGCCATCAGTCTGCGCGACCACTGTCTGAGATCGTCACCAGCCAGCGTTTCCTGACTGGCATGTATTGCGGCATCGTTTCCTATGCGCTGATGACATTCATGATGACGGGCGCACCGCTGGCCATGGTCATCGGTTGTGGGTTCAGCTCCGATCAGGCCACACTGGGCATACAGTTCCATGTGCTGGCGATGTATGGGCCAAGCTTTTTCACGGGGCGGTTGATTTCCCGTTTCGGCGCCGAAGTGATCGTGGCGCTCGGCCTGGCGATCCTGATGTTCTGCGCCGTCATCGCGCATATGGGAATTGAGCTCTGGAATTTCTGGGCAGCTCTCGTGCTTCTCGGGGCCGGCTGGAATTTCGGTTTTATCGGCGGCACCGCGATCATCGCCCAGAGCTATCGCCCAAACGAAGCCGACAAGGTGCAGGGCTTTCACGACATAATCCTGTTCACCACCGTCGCCCTGGCATCTTTCGCATCGGGCCAGATCTTCAATGCATTCGGCTGGGATGCGATGATTCTCCCGGTCTGGCCGCTGGCTATCGTGGGGCTTCTTCTGCTGTTTCTTTTGGCCCGGTCGAAAATGCGCGCTAAAACAGTTTAAATTACAACTTCAATTTTCAATTACTGAGTTCCAATGCAGGTTCGGAGGCTTGACGTTGCCCCGGACAGCCATCAATCTCGCCGTGGTTCGAGGAATCCGGGGCATCTGACAAGGGGAGTCGTCAGATATTTCGTGCGAAACCGGCGGGTGGCTCATCCGCTGTCAAATTGGAGGAATTTGGGAATGAGCATAATGTTTGGCGTCATAGTGTGTGGACTGTTGTCCATTGCCTATGCGATCTGGGCGACTCAGTCGGTACTTGCTGCCGACCAGGGCAATGCCCGCATGCAGGAAATTGCTTCCTATATCCGTGAAGGGGCGCAAGCTTATCTGGCGCGCCAGTATACCACGATCGGTATCGTCGGCGTCGTTGTTTTCATCCTTGCCTTTGTTCTGCTATCCGCTTCGGCGGCCTTCGGTTTTCTCATCGGTGCAGTGCTTTCCGGAGTTGCCGGATTCATCGGCATGCATGTTTCGGTACGCGCGAATGTGCGTACGGCCCAGGCGGCATCCAGGAGCCTCGCGGCCGGTCTGGACATCGCCTTCAAGTCCGGCGCAATCACCGGCATGCTGGTGGCCGGCCTGGCGCTGCTCGGCGTCTCGGTCTATTTCTGGTTCCTAACTGATGTCATGGGCATGGAGCGCGGCGGCCGCGAAGTCATCGACTCGCTCGTTTCCCTCGGTTTCGGCGCCTCGCTCATTTCGATTTTCGCCCGTCTCGGCGGTGGTATCTTCACCAAGGGCGCTGACGTCGGCGGCGATCTCGTCGGCAAGGTCGAAGCCGGAATTCCCGAGGACGACCCGCGCAACCCGGCAACGATTGCAGACAATGTCGGCGATAACGTTGGCGATTGCGCCGGCATGGCCGCGGATCTTTTCGAGACCTATGCGGTGACCGTGGTGGCAACCATGGTGCTTGCCTCGATTTTCTTTGCGGGCACGCCGGTGCTAGACAGCGCCATGCTCTATCCGCTGGCAATCTGCGGCGGCTCGATAATCACCTCGATCATCGGCACTTTCTTCGTCAAGCTCGGCCCATCCAACAACATCATGGGTGCGCTTTATCGGGGACTGATCGTCACCGGCGTGCTCTCCATCGGCGCAATCGCTGCGGCGACGTCGGTAACGGTAGGCTGGGGCCCGATTGGCAAGGAAGGCGCCAGCATCACCGGGGCACACCTGTTCATCTGCGCACTCGTTGGCCTGCTGGTGACCGCGTTGATTGTGGTGATCACCGAATACTATACCGGCACCAACAAGCGGCCGGTCAATTCGATTGCCCAGGCATCGGTTACCGGTCACGGCACCAACGTCATCCAGGGACTTGCGGTCTCGCTCGAATCCACGGCGTTGCCGGCAATCGTCATCGTTGGCGGCATCATTGCAACCTATCAGCTCGCAGGTCTCTTCGGAACGGCGATTGCTGTGACCGCCATGCTCGGCCTGGCGGGCATGATCGTGGCTCTCGATGCTTTCGGACCTGTAACTGACAATGCCGGCGGTATCGCCGAAATGTCGCATCTGCCACCGGAAGTCCGCAAGGTTACCGATGCGCTCGACGCGGTCGGGAATACCACGAAGGCCGTCACCAAGGGGTATGCCATCGGTTCGGCTGGTCTGGGTGCGCTGGTTCTGTTTGCTGCCTACTCCAACGACTTGCAGCATTTCGTCACCAACAGCGCGCAGTATCCATACTTCGCGGATGTCGGCACGATCTCCTTCGATCTTTCCAACCCCTATGTGGTGGCGGGGCTGATCTTTGGGGGGCTTATTCCCTACCTGTTCGGCGGGATTGCCATGACTGCCGTTGGCCGTGCCGCCGGCTCCATCGTCGAGGAAGTGCGCAAGCAGTTTCGCGAAAAGCCGGGCATTATGGCTGGCACGGAACGGCCAGATTACGGTCGCGCCGTGGATATCCTGACCAAGGCAGCCATCCGCGAGATGATTATTCCGTCGCTTCTGCCGGTGCTCGCGCCGCTCGTCGTCTATTTCGGCGTGCTGCTCATCTCGGGTTCCAAGGCATCGGCCTTTGCGGCACTCGGCGCATCGCTGCTCGGCGTGATCGTCAACGGATTGTTCGTCGCGATCTCGATGACATCGGGCGGCGGCGCTTGGGACAATGCCAAGAAATCGTTCGAGGACGGTTTTGTTGACAAGGACGGTGTCCGCCATTTGAAGGGGTCGGACGCTCACAAGGCATCGGTCACTGGCGACACGGTCGGCGATCCCTACAAGGATACAGCAGGCCCGGCGGTCAACCCGGCGATCAAGATCACCAACATTGTGGCCCTGCTGCTGCTGGCCGTTCTGTCCTGATCGTTCGGCGATGCCGGATATAATAAAGGCGGGGCCCATGGCCCCGCCTTTTTCCATTGGTACATTGCGCGATTAGTATCTGCGGTTCTGGTTGGACCCGAGCAACTGCTGTGCCGCCGCAGCCGGATTGACGCCGCCCTTGAGCAGTCGCATGATGAAGCTCAGTTCGGTGCCGCCGGTCGGTGTCGTGCGCGAGATCATGTCGACAACGCGTCCGTCCTGAAGGGCGTAGTTTGCCAGGCGATCGACTTCGCCGTCTTTGTTGAAATAGACGGCAAGGATGTTCTGCTCGACAAGCGTTGGCTTCATGAAAGCCACTGCACGCTTGCGTGTCTGCGAAATGTAATAGAACACCTCTGTATCGAAGGTTGCCGTCGCGGACGGTGAACCCAGCGACATGAGGACCTGCTCGCGGCTGGAGCCGACGGGCGCCAGAGCCAGCGTCTGCTTGTCGATGACATAGCCATTGTGAATCACTTCACTGGTCGAGCATCCCGAAATGACTGCGGTGCCCATCAATACAGCCAGGAAAACGCCGTGCGCGCGTTTGGCACGTGGTTGCTGAAACTCAATTCTCAACGACATCTCCCAAGTTTATGACCAGATCGATCATCACCCGCCGATATTTCATACTGACCAGATTGGCGAGGGACCGGTTCGCATCCCAATTGTGCCAATGCCATTGCTTTTCATGCGTGCTTGGGTAAACCAGCTTGCAGCAGGATGCAACACGGCGCTTGGCCTTGGCTCCAATTTCACTAAGGCAAATCAGGGCAATTTGATGATATTTCGCTTCTTCCGGAAAAATAAGGTCAGCACTGAGACAATCGAGCGTCAGTACGCTGTTTTGACAGCTGCGGCGCGCCAGAAGGGTTTCTATAGCGTTGCCGATGTGCCGGATACCGTCATTGGTCGTTTCGAGATGTTGAGCATCATGCTCATTCTCTATTTTCGCCGCACCGCGGGGGCAGGAGCTCTTGCCAAGGAAATAGCGCAGGAGGTGGTCGATGCCTTTTTCGAAGACCTCGATCACTCGTTTCGCGAACTCGGCATCGGCGATCAGGGCGTCCCAAAGCGAATGAAAAAGTTCGCCTCGATGTTCTACGGACGGGTGGACTCTTACGGAAAATGCCTTGATTCCGGAGATGTGGACGCATTGGTGATAGCACTCAAACGCAATATCCACCCGGAAAACAACGATCCGGCGCTATCCATGAACGTGCTCGCGCACTATATGATGGACGCAGAACGCCAGCTGAAGCTTTTGTCCGACGACATCTTGGATCGCGGAGAAGCAACGTTGATGACGATGAATGAAGGAGACGGCCGATGAGTCGCGCGCCGCAGGACAAGCCGGCATTTACCTATATGGTCAAGGTCGGTCACGTGTCCCACAATCCCCTGGAAGTCCATGTGGAGGCAGACGAGCGCGAGCGCGTGGCGTTGGCCAAGCTTTGGAATGTGGTCAGCGTTGAAGCGCTTTCGGCAGATCTGAAGATCCGCCGCTGGAAAAAGGATGGTGTCAAGGTATTTGGCGAGATCAGAGGCCGCCTGACGCAGACTTGTATTGTTACTCTCGAGCCGGTGCAATCCGAGATCGACGAGGAAATCGACCAGATCTTCGTTCCAGAAGGCTCGGCGCTTGCGCGCATCGCTGCCAACGACCATGGCGAAATGATTGTCGATCCGGATGGCCCGGACCTGCCCGAGCAGTTCGAGGGGGACGCGATCGATGTGGGTGCGTTTGTGGCGGAATATGCGGCCATGGGCATCGATCCCTATCCGCGCAAAAGCGGAGCAGAATTCTCCGGTCATGTTGAAAGCACGGCCGAGACTGACAAGAAACCATCGCCATTTGCGGTTCTCAAGAACCTGAAAGTCGAAAAGTAGGCGGAGCCTTCGCCATAAATTTGTTGTAAGTGACGTTATAAAGCCTATTTTTGTCCCGTTGGGGCGACAATTTAGCGAGGAACGGGAAAGCGTGATCAGAATAGCGATTGATGCAATGGGCGGTGACTTCGGGCCGGAAGTTACCCTTGATGGGGCCGCAAGGGCTCTTGAAAGGCAGCCCGACATCCAGTTCATTATATTTGGGCTTGAAGATCAGTGCCTTCCGATCCTCGAAAAGTATCCGAAGCTGAAGGCAAAAACGACTTTTCATCATTGCGAAGTTGCCATCCGGATGGATGAAAAGCCCAGCCAGGCGCTTCGCCGCGGCCGCTATGCCTCATCGATGTGGAAGTCCATCGAAGCCGTAAAGCTGAAGGAAGCTGATGTTGCGGTTTCCGCCGGCAACACCGGTGCTTTGATGGCGATGTCGAAATTCTGTCTGCGGACGATGGCCAATGTCGAACGTCCCGCCATTGCCGGTATCTGGCCTACCTTGCGCGGCGAAAGCATCGTGCTCGACGTCGGCGCGACGATCGGGGCCGATTCCCAGCAACTGCTGGACTATGCATTGATGGGTGGCGCCATGGCGCGGGCACTGTTCGAGGTGCGCCGTCCGACCGTTGGCCTGCTGAATGTCGGCGTCGAGGAGATCAAGGGCCAGGAAGAGGTCAAGGAAGCCGGGCGTCTGCTGCGCGAGGCCAATATCGACACGATCGAATATTTTGGTTTCGTCGAAGGCGACGATATCGGCAAGGGTACTGTCGACGTCGTCGTGACCGAAGGTTTCACCGGCAACATCGCGCTCAAGGCAGCCGAGGGAACCGCGCGGCAGATCGCCGACTTCCTTCGTGCGTCCATTTCCCGCACCTGGGTCGCCAAGCTCGGCTATCTCCTGGCGAAAAGCGCTTTCGACCGCGTGCGCGAAAAGATGGATCCCCGCAAGGTTAATGGTGGGGTCTTTCTCGGTTTGAATGGTATTGTCATAAAAAGTCATGGCGGAACGGACGGCGAGGGCTATGCGGCAGCCATCAAGGTCGGCTATGAGATGGTCCGCAACGGTCTGTTCGAGAAAATTGAAGCCGACCTGAAAAAATACCATACTCTGCGCGTTCCGCCTTCGGGTGCGCAGGAGGAAACGGCACAGGAAATATAAGCATGATCCGATCGATCGTACGCGGTTTTGGCGCATCGCTGCCAAAGCGGGTAGTCACCAATCGCGAGATGGAATCGCTGGTGGACACCACGGATGAATGGATTGTGCAGCGCACAGGCATTCGTCAGCGCTACATCGCGGGTGAGGGCGAGACGACCGCTTCGCTCGGCGAGGCAGCAGCACGCGCCGCGCTCGATAATGCGCAATTGACACCCGCAGACATCGATCTCATCATCCTTGCGACATCGACCCCAGACAATACCTTTCCGGCCACGTCTGTCGATATCCAGCGGCGTCTCGGAATTCATCATGGCGCGGCGTTCGATATCCAGGCGGTATGCACCGGCTTCGTCTATGCCATGGCCACGGCGGATCTCTATATCCGCGGAGGTATGGCCAAGCGCGCGCTCGTCATCGGCGCCGAGACCTTCTCGCGCATCCTAGACTGGAACGACAGGACAACGTGCGTGTTGTTCGGCGACGGCGCGGGCGCGGTGGTGCTGGAAGCGGCCGAGGGAGAAGGAGCAACCTCCGACCGCGGAATCCTGACGGCACATCTGCGTTCCGATGGCGCCCACAAGGACAAGCTGTACGTGGATGGCGGACCGTCCAGTACTGGCACTGTCGGTCATCTCAAAATGGAAGGCCGCGAAGTCTTCAAGCATGCGGTTGGCATGATCACCGATGTCATCGTCGCAGCATTCGATGCTGCAAAGATCTCGATCGAGGATATAGACTGGCTGGTGCCCCACCAAGCGAACATCCGGATCATAGAAGGATCGGCAAAAAAGCTGCATATACCTATGGAAAAGGTCGTCGTGACAGTAGACCAGCATGGTAATACTTCGGCCGCCTCGATTCCACTCGCTTTGGCGACGGCAGCTGCCGATGGACGTATCAAGAAAGGCGATCTCGTTCTACTTGAGGCGATGGGCGGGGGCTTTACCTGGGGATCCGTGCTACTGCGCTGGTAATACACACAAAAAAGGTATGCAGGGTCCATTGCACGGCGCTTGACCACAGCGTGCAACAACAATAGTCTCCCCAACTATCCACTTAAGATCAGAGACATAAAAAGCGGGGGATCATGAGCGGCAAAACTGTTACGAGGGCGGATCTGGCTGAATCCGTTTTTCGCAAGGTAGGACTTTCCAGAACAGAATCCGCCCAATTGGTCGAAACCGTCATTGACGAAATCTGCAACGCCATCGTTCGGGGCGAGAGCGTAAAGCTTTCTTCTTTCGCCACGTTTCAGGTCCGTTCGAAGAACGAGCGGATCGGTCGCAATCCGAAGACCGGCGAAGAAGTGCCGATTTCTCCACGTCGGGTAATGACCTTCAAGGCGTCCAATGTGTTGAAGAGCCGGATACTGAAGAGCCACCTCAGCCGCAAGGCGAAGGCAAAGAGCTGACCGGAGTCCGGCGGGCGATTGCCGGAGCACGACGGCTGATCTAAGATCTGGCCATCGATAGCGATTCACGCGGCTCCCGCCGGGGCCGCAGGTATGTGGTCATCTCCGGAGTATTACGGTTCATGGAAAAGAGTCCGGATGCATTTCGCACCATCAGCGAGGTTGCCGACGATCTAGATCTTCCGCAGCACGTGCTTCGATTCTGGGAAACGCGTTTCCCGCAGATCAAGCCCCTCAAGCGGGGCGGGGGTCGCCGATACTACCGGCCCGACGATGTCGAGTTGCTCAAGGGCATCCGGCACCTGCTCTATGATCACGGCTATACGATCAAGGGCGTGCAGAAACTCCTCAAGAACAATGGCAACAAGTTTGTTGCCGCTGCAGCTTCCGGCGATCTCGCGACCATGGAGGCACTTGCCGCCCAGAGCGAGGAGGAGGAAGAAGCACCCGTTCCCAAAATGATCATCCCCGAGGATGACCAGATTGTCGGTCGCCCGAAGGCACCGTCCAGTCGTCGGTTTTTCGGCCTGATCGGCAACGGCGAGGATGGCCATGAACTGGGTGCAGGTGGACAGCAAATCGGCAAGGAAGACCGTGCGCTGCTGCAGGAAGCCTTGTTTGACCTGCTCGAATGCAAGCGGCTGCTGGATCAGGTTCGCTAAAGCGAGCCAAGCCGGCACCATGCTGACGGAATCGTGCACCGAACGGGTTTAGCCTGCGGTCGAACGACAACGCTATTGTTGAACATTCTGGGAACCAAAAGCTTCGCGATCCGTTCGGGTATCGAAGTGAGGAAGCCGTCATGTGCAAGTCCGCATTCGTCACAGTCCGTTCAACTCACATTGATCGGAATGATTCGCCCGGTAGGCCATCGATTCATCGAAGCTATGAGAAGCGCGATGGCGGAAATGTAGGCCGCAAACGCTCCCTTTGGCGACGTCTGGTCGCAAAGGCAACCGAGACCGGACCCGGTAAGGACGACGACGGTCCAATCTCTCCTATTTATTATTGAACCCCGGATAATCGTTGGGAAATTTCCCGCCGGGCATAATGCTCGGGGGTGAGTCTTTTGCGCAACTCTGTCTCTTTATATGAGTAAATACTGATTAAGTATTCCTGGATGTTGGCGGCAAAGTCTTGCTCCTGGAACTTTTTTCACCTAGGCCTGTCGGGGTAGACAGGGGTCAACACGTAGGTGAAGCCAATGAATAGAATTTCGATTTGCGCTGCGGCACTTTGTGCCTTGATGGGGGTGTCGTCGGCGATACCCACTCAGGCAATGCCGCTGCCAGCACCGACAATTAGCCGCAGCACCGATGTGCAGCAGGTGGCCAAGGTTGTCGTAAAATACGGCTATTATCGCGGCCATCGTGGTTACCGCTATGCCCGTCGCGGCTATCGCCGTCATGTCGACGGCTACTGGTATCCCTCGGTTGTTTTCGCTCCAGTAGTTGTCATCAAGCCTGCCCGGGCGTGGCGCTGGTGCGGCCCCAGGTATAACCGCTATCGCTGCTGGCGTTAACGCCAACACTACCATCGAAGAACGACCCGCCCTCGCTGGCGGGTTTTCTTTTGCCTTCGAGCAAGTGCCGCAAACGGCTGCCAAAAGTAGGTTCAACACCAAACGAAAAACGCAGGCGAGAGCTTTTGGAATCAGCAAGAAGGTGTCGGTGTGTTTGGGCTTGGAGGCGACTGACTATCTGGGGGATAGACGCTGCGTCGCCGAGGCTAAAGATTTAAATGGTCGGAGTGGCGGGATTCGAACCCACGACCCCTTGACCCCCAGTCAAGTGCGCTACCAGGCTGCGCTACACTCCGACCCTGCCCGAAGGCCCGCTCCGATTAGACTTTCCGGCATCCCGATGCAAGCGGAAATTTGGGTTGACCATAGGTTTGTCGATCAGGACGCTTCCTCGCATCGCAGTTGATTGTATTTGTCGCCGTGCTCGATTTAGGCGGGCAAGCCTCACTTAAGCTACGCAACCTATCACCCTTGCGAGCCGAATAGGCGCGACGTCACCGGATGTATCGCGCTTGGAGGGCCGGCGCGGTGCCGGCGATATGAAGGGATCATGACGATGGCCGTGGTGCGAGTGAATTCAACCAAAACCGTGTCCGATCTGGACGATGTTGTCGGTACAAAGGGTATCGATTTCATTACCGTTTCGAGTTCGGTGCGCGGTGGCGAGCTTGATCTGCTCGGTGGCATCGATCGCGTCAAGCTCAACGGCAACGGCAACACGGTCACCTTGTCCAACGTAGAATCGATCCAGGGTTCCAACGGCACCGATATCATCACGCTGGGTGCCAAGATCACTTCCGGCAAGATCGATCTTGGCGCTGATGGCGACAAGCTGGTTTTCTCCGATCAAGGCGGCACGATAACGGTTTCTTCCACCGAGACGATCGTCGGTGGTGAGGGCGGCGAGTATGTGGTTTTCAGCGGCAAGGCGGCCGATGTCGAAATCGATCTGGGGGACGGTATCGACAGGGTCACGCTTGGGGCTTTCGCCAACAACCTGACGATCTCCAATGTCGAGACGATCCTCGGTGTGGGCGGAAATGACACCGTTGTTATCGGCAGTGCCGTGGATGGCGGCAAGATCGACCTGGGGGCGGGGAAGGATCAGCTCATTTTCGACGCCGCGGCCACAGTGACGGTCGCCAATGTCGAAACGATCACGGGCAGCGGCGAGGATGACGCGATCACCTTGTCGACGGTTGCGTCGAAAACGATGATTCGGCTTGGCGAGGGCGCCGACAGTCTCAAGCTTGGCAACTTCGCCAACAACGTCACAGTGGTGTCGGTGGAAACGCTTGTAGGCGGCACTCAAGCTGATGTCGTCACGATGGGTAGTGCGGCCCGGGACGTCGAGATTGATCTTGGCGGCGGCAGGGACAAGCTCGTGTTGGGGGATTTCGCCAATACGGTATCTCTCGTCAATGTCGAGACTGTTGTTGGTGGCACCGGTCGCGATACCGTGATTCTCGGAAATGCAGCGGCCTCGATTAGTGTTGACCTCGGTGCGGGAGAGGACACGCTGGTGCTTTTCGAAACCGGAGGCACCCTGACGGTCCGCAATGTCGAAACAATCCAGGGTACGGAATCCGGCAATGATGTCATCACGCTTGGGACCCAGGCAGCCGGAATGACAATTGATCTTGGTGAGGGTTCAGACAAGCTGTTCCTCGGTAAGTTCCTCAATACAGTCAGCCTTGCGGGTGTCGAAACGGTCACCGGCAATTCGAGCGCGGATGTGGTCACGATACTGGATCAGTTGACCGGTGGCCGCATCGACCTTGGCGTGGGCATTGACAGCCTGACGCTCGGCAATTTTGAAAATACAATCACCATCGCCGGGGTGGAGACTCTGACTGGCGGCTCGAACAACGATGTCATTTTTGTCTCCGGTGGGCTCACCAAGGCAACCGTCGATCTCGGTGCGGGCGACGATATGCTGACCTTGGGCACGGGCCTGAATTCGCTGACCATTATAGGCGCAGAAACAATCGTCGGCGGCGCTAACACGGACTACATCTATCTCGGAGCGCAGCCCACTGGTGGAGAGCTGACTGTCCAGTTGGGCAATGGCGTCGATACGTTGGTTCTATCTTCATCCGGCAATACGGCTTCGATCTCAGGAATCGAGACTGTGACAGGGCAGGGTGGCGATGACACGATCTATGTAAAGGGGCCGGCGACCGGCCTTTCCATCAATCTCGGCGGCGGCAACGATACGCTCGACCTGTCCAGCGGCGGCGGCACGCTCACTGTCTTCAACATCGAGAACATCACTTCGAAGGGAACCGATGCCGCAAGCATCATTACCTTCGGTTCGCAGGTGACCGGTGGTGCCGTCAGGCTTGGCGATGGAAAAGATACCGTCAGGCTGGGAGCATTTACAAACACTGTCACCATCGAGGGTGTTGAGACGATCGTCGGCGGGCGTTCGAGCGATGTCGTGTACATCGACGGAACGATGACCGAGGGTTTTGTCGATCTCGGGACGGGGCTCGACAAGCTCGATCTTTCCAACGCGACCGATGGCGTCTCGATCTCCATCACGGCAATCGAGACGGTGACGGGCAGCGCCTACGCGGATTTCATTGCGATTGCCGGCTCCCAGACCTCGGGATATCTCGATCTCGGCGCTGGTTCGGATACGCTTGTTCTCGGTTCGAATGTGACTTTGAGCGTAGCCAATGTCGAAACGATCGTAGGTGACCTCAACACCCAGCATATTACGCTCGTGGATGCCTTCATTGGCGAAATCGACCTCGGAGAGGGAAACGATGTGTTGGTGCTCGGTGCGCCGACGAGCGCTGCTACGCATGATATCACCGTCAAGGGCGTCGAAACCATCAACGGTTCCTCGCAGGCTGACTCGATCGTGATCGGGTCTGCTGTGACGGGCATGAAGATTGATCTTGGAGCGGGCGGCGACAAGGTCACGTTTGATGTCGGCGGCGGCACTGTCACCCTGGCGTCCGTGGAGACGGTGATCGGAGCCGTGGGCTCGGATGTCGTGGTCTTCTCGAGCCAGGTTACCGGCGGCACCATTTCGCTGGCCGATGGCATCGATACCGTCACATTCTGGAATTCCGACAATACCGCGACTGTAGCCGATGTCGAAACGATCACCGGCGGCAGTGCAAGAGACATCATTACACTTTCCGGTGAAGTGACCGGCATCAGCGTCGATCTTGGACGTGGTGAAGACGTACTGTCATTCAGCGCTTCCAACACGACGGTTACCGTCATCAATATCGAGTCGATCGCTGGCTCATCGGGCAACGATACTGTCGTGCTCGGTGCGGCCGTGACCACCGGCAACTACGATCTTGGCGGCGGTTCGGATCATCTGATGCTTGGCGAAATCGGCGCCACGCTCAGCGTATATGGTGCCGAATCGATCACCGGCGGTGCAGGTTCAGACAAGATCACACTGCGCTCGGCGGTCGCTGCCGAAATAAACCTCGGCGAGGGAAGCGACACGCTGACACTCTTCTCCGGCGGTAGCACTGTGACGATCGTCAAGGTGGAATCGGTGCTCGGCGGCGCGGGAGACGACCTCGTTGTTCTCGGCGAGAGCTACACTGGCGGCACCATCGATCTTGGCGCGGGCTCTGACAGGTTGCAGATCGATGCGGCGGGTGCGACTCTGACCGTAATCGGTATCGAGTCGATCACCGGCGGCTCGGGCTCCGACTTTGTGACATTCTCGCAGGCCTTCACCGGCGGCGAGATCAACCTGGCCGCAGGCAACGATCAGGTTTCATTCGCCAGCTTCGCCAACACGGCAACGATTATTGATGCCGAGACGGTTGTGGGTGGCTCGCTCGGAGACAGGATTATCCTGGACGGTGGCTGGACAGCAGGCAACATCAACCTGGGCGACGGCCTTGATTATCTGGGCTTTGCGGATGGCGCGACGATCTCGGTGGCGAACGTCGAATCCATCATCGGTTCGACAGATGCCGACAAGCTGACGATCACATCAGCTGGCGCGATCTCGATGATTGACCTTGGTCTGGGCAACGATGTGGTGACCTGGTCGAACATCGCCGTCACGGCTACATTTGCCGGCGTGGAATCGATTTCCGGTGGCGCGCAAGCCGACATCATAACCTTTGGGGCAGCGATTACCGGCGGTTATATCAATCTCGGCGACGGCATCGACAGATTGACGCTTTCCGGCAGTGGCGACAACACCGTGACGATCGCAAGTATCGAAACGATCATCGGCGCCGGCAGCTCGGACGTGATTTCCATAAGCGCGTCCACCTATGCTGGGTTTGTAAGCCTGGGCGGTGGCATCGATACATTGGAGCTGGCGTCATCAGGCAACAACGTAACGCTGGCCGGAGTGGAGACCGTGACTGGCGGCGGCGGTGACGACAAGATCTACTTCTCCACGGCAGCTCAAGGTGTCGTACTTAATCTGGGTGTGGGCGATGACAGGGTGTCTCTGTTCTTCGACTCGGGCAATACGCTGACGATAAACGATGCGGAATCGATCGGTGGCAGCCGGTTCAGCGACAAGATTACTGTCGAAAACTATATGACCGGTGGCATCATTTCACTGGGCGACGGCAACGATACACTGACGTTCTCCAGCAGCGCGACGGCGACGCTCACTTCGGTCGAAAATATCACCAGCGCATCCGAAGATGACCTCATCACGCTCACTGCAAGTTATAGCGGCGGCTTGATCGATCTCGGCGGTGGCAACGATTACCTTGTTTTCGCATCCAGCGGCACGGCGACCATTTCCAATGTCGAGCATATCACTTGCGGGACGGGCATCAACGACATCCTCTTGACGGGCAATGCGACCACCGATGTCGATCTCGGCGCGGGCGATGACAAGATCAGGTTCGCCAACGGTCAGGACAATGTCACCGGTGGCACCGGCGCAGATACATTCATCTTCTCTGCGGTGGCGCAATCGACGACAACCTCGAGCGATGTCATCAACGACTTCACCGTCGGCACGGATTTCCTGATCTTCGAAGGGCTGCTGAGCGGCACATTCAGGTATCTCGGGGCAAATACGACCTTCACGGCCGGCGATAGCAATTCCGAGGCATACTTTGTCAACAACACTGACAAGCTCTATGTGGATGTCAACGGCGACGATACGGCGGACATGATCATCGTGCTGAAGAACCATAGCTGGGACGATTTCACGGTGGATAATTTCCGCTGGGTCTGATCGGTACACTCATGATCTCGGCTGGCTCTGGGCAATCATCCAGTCGAGAAACATGCTGTCGAGCGGCTTTAACGCGCGCCCGGCGGCAAAGGTGATGAAGTGGGCGGCATCGGCGGCCATTTCGAAATCCGACAGTGCTACGAGCCTGCCATCAGCCAGATGGGCATCGACAAGCGGGCGCGATGCAAGCAGCGCGCCGGCGCCATGGCATGCGGCCTCGAGCGCTGTAATGAAACTATCGAAGCGCAAACGTGGTTGGGCCGGCGGCGGTAGCCCCGCAGCCGAAAACCAGCTCGGCCACAATTCACGAGCCCCGGAGACGGACAACAAAGGCAGGCTCGGCCAGCTCCCCGCATCCTCCAGCGTTGACACGAGTGACGGTGACGCGGCAGGCAGAAATGTCTCGGTGGTCAGCCGATGGCTGGTGCGGCCGATGAAATCGCCCATCCCGAAGCGAATATCGAAATGATAGTCGCCGGCCAGGTAATCTGCGGGTAGATGCATCGTCGCCATCTCCAGCCGCACATGTGGGAAAGTGGCGCGAAAATCCGCCAGACGTGGAGCCAGCCAGAGCGTCATGAAAGAAACCGGACCGAGAAGCGTCAGGGTTTCCAGCGATCGCGTCCCGAACAGGTCGTTGGTGCTCCGGTCGAGCGAACGGAACGCCGCCTGCACATGCGGCAGGTAGGCGCCGCCCTCGGCGGTCAATTCGACGCCACGCTGCAACCGTCGGAATAATGGCACGCCGAGCTCTGCTTCCAGCAGCTTGATATGCTGGCTGATCGCCGCCTGCGTAAGCCCGATCTCGTTGCCCGCGGCGGTGAAGTTGAGCGTTCGTGCTGCCGCCTCAAAGGAACGTAGCCAAAGCACGGAGGGGGAGGGGCGTTTCTCTGTCATAACAAAAATCGGGCCAATGCTGCAAAATTGATAATTTGCATAATGACGATCCTCTGCGCAAGCTGGCTGAATACCAACAGTGGGGAAAGTCCGATGAGTAGAGGTCACGTAGATATCCTGGACGCCGGCAAGGCGGCGAAAATAACTTGGGCGGACGGGCAGACCGCGCGATTCCACGCAATCTGGCTGAGGGACAACGCCCTCGATCCCAAGACGCGCAGCGCCGGAAACGGCCAACGCCTGATCACCATTCTCGACATTTCGCCGGAGACGACGATCCGTGCCGCGAGCGTCGGCCAGGATGGGAGTATTCACGTCACCTTCGCGCCGGATGGGCATGAGACGACCTTCCCCGCCGAATGGCTCCGGGCGCGCATCTATGATCGCGACCTCGAAGCGGGCGAAGGCTGGCTGCCGCCGGAAATCACCCGATGGGACGACGGACTGCAGAATGCGGTGCCGGTGGGTTCCTACAACGCCGTCAGGCAGCAGCCGGCTGCCCTGCGCGACTGGCTCGCCTCCGTCCGCCGCTACGGTTTCGCAGTTCTGACTGACGTTCCGACGACATCCGGCAGCCTCTGCGATGTCGCTGAACTTTTCGGCTACGTCCGCGAAACCAATTACGGCCGCTGGTTCGAGGTCCGTGCCGAGGTCAACCCGACGAATCTTGCCTATACAAATCTCGGCCTGCAGGCGCATACCGACAATCCCTATCGCGATCCGGTGCCGACGCTGCAGCTGCTTTCCTGTCTTGAGAACACCGTTGACGGCGGCGAATCCATGGTCGTCGATGGCTTCATGGTCGCCGAGCGGCTTCGGCAGGAAAATCCGCGAGGCTTTGCGCTGCTGGCGAACTGTCCAGCGCGGTTCGAATATGCAGGCTCGTCCGGCGTCCGGCTGCGCTCTAAGCGGCCGTTCATCGAGCTGGGCCCGGATGGCGAATTGATCGCAATCCGTTTCAACAATCGCTCGGCGGCCCCCATCGTTGATGTGCCCTTCGACGACATGGCGGATTATTACGCCGCCTATCGCCGCTTTGCGGAGATCCTCGAAGATCCTAAGATGGAGGTGACCTTCAAGCTTTCGCCCGGTGAGCTGTTCATCGTCGACAACACCCGTGTGATGCACGCGCGAAAGTCGTTTTCCGGCAGCGGCAACCGTTGGCTCCAGGGCTGCTACGCCGACAAGGACGGGCTGTTGTCCACCCTGGCGGCGCTTGAGGAAACCACGCTTCGGGAGGCCGCAGAATGAACGCGCCAGTTCTTGACCGTACCACGATCGTAGGCTTCCTGGCCGACATCTTTGAACGCCGCGGAGCCGAAGAGTATCTCGGTGAGCCGGTGACCATGGCCGAACACATGCTCCAGGGCGCATGGTTTGCCGAGGCTGACAAGGCCAGCGACGAACTCGTTGCCGCGGCACTGCTGCACGATGTCGGTCACTTTACAAGCGAGTTCGGCGCCTATTCGCCCGACGACACACATGACAAGCATCATGATGACGCCGGTGCGGAGGTGCTCGAGCCGTTCTTTCCGTCAGTCGTCACCGAATGCGTGCGCCTTCATGTGGCCGCCAAGCGCTACCTCTGTGCCACCGATCCTTCCTATTTCTCCAAGCTGTCGGTCGCATCGACCCATAGCCTGCAATTGCAGGGCGGACCCATGAATGCTGACGAGGTGGCCGAGTTCGAGAAGAGCCCGCATTTCCGCGAAGCGGTGCGGGTGCGGCTTTGGGACGAGGCCGGCAAGGTCGCGGGCATGCAGACGCGCGGGTTCAGGGAGTACATGCCGCTGTTGCAGCGGGTTGTCGACCGGCATCTGATTGCCGCAGCCTGACCTCTGTCAGGGGACGAGGCTGCGGTATAGCCGCTCGGTCTCGTCCACCATGCTCTCCAGTTCGTAGAGATGCTTGCGGGCGTTCGCGGCCGCAAGCATGCTGGCGTATCGGCATCGATCCGATACCTTCAGCATTGCATTCGCAAGTTCGGTCGGGTCGTCGGAATTGGCGACCAGCAGGCCGTTTGCGCCATTGTTCAGAACGGTTGATGCCCCGCCGACATCGGACAAGATCAACGGTAGACCGGATGCGGCGGCTTCAAGCATCACATAGGACATGGCCTCGTAGCGGCTGGGCATGACGAGGGCATTGAATGCCTGCATCGCTTCGGCGCCATTCACCTCGGAATCCAGGTGAATTCGCGGCTCCAAGCCGCTGGCGCGAATCTGGCTTCGAACGGCGCCCTCAAGCTCGCCCGATCCGATCATCACCAGTTCGGCCTCCGGTCGCTCGCGAGCAATGCGGCTGAATGCGTCGATCAACCGTTCGGGAGCTTTCTGCCGGGAGAGCCGCCCCACGGCACCGAACACGAATGCGCCCTTTCGCACGCCGAGGCGCTGGCGGATCTCAAGTTGTCTACCTGATGGTGGTGGGCTGACGCCGTTGATGATGACGTGCAGCCTGTCGGCGGCAATGCCGAGCGCCTCGATGGCATGGCGTTTCTCGTCAACGGAAACACAGATCAGCGCATCGGTGAGATAGCGGCCGAACAGGCTCTCTATGCCGCCGAATATCCGTCGGCCGTTTTTTCCGAGCGTGGGGTCCATAGTACGGAAGGCATGGGGCGTATAGACGCGCGGGATGTGACGCCCCGGTTTGCGCATGCGCGTCAATGCCCCGGCTTTCGAACTGTGGCCATGGATGATGTCGAACGGCCCGCCCTGCTCGATAATGCTGGCTATCGTCTGCCAGGCCTTGAAATCGGACGGCGAAGGGGAGCGGGTCATCGGCACCGCATGTACCGCGGAGAGCCGTAGTGCCTGTAACTCGCCGATGAACCGTTCCTCGGCGCGCAGCGGCGAATAGATTGCCGTAACATCATGCCCGCGTGCCGAAAGCCCCTTGCAGAGATCGACGAAGTGCCGGCCGGAGCCGCCGCCGCTCGGTTCGAGGACCTGCAGGATCTTGAGGGGAGGCAATGTCACGTGCGGATCAAAGCGGGGCTTGACCGCTGCCTCTGGTATTTGTGCTCGAGCGCAGCGCAGCCCCAGACGATGCCGAACAGCACGAAATGGTGTCGCCAGTGGTCCGTGTCGATGACGTTGCCGATCAGCTCATGGCCGCAGAGCGTGATCCATGCTGCCAACAGATAGGGTTGCCACGGCCGGTCACGAAACATGTTGCGCAGGCCGAACCACAATGTCGTCCAGACAAGGCCGATATAGGTGACGAAGCCGAGCCAGCCATAGCTTGTCAGCGATTTCAGCCAGATATTGTGCTCGTCCTCGGGGAACATGGTGCTGAATACCATCGGGCCGATGCCGAGCGGTTGGCTCATGGCGTTGAGAAAGCCGATCTGGTGGCGTTCGAAACGGCCGAGCCGGTCGCCGTCATAATCCTGCACCAGCTTGGTGCGGCTGGTCAGCAGGTCGGCAACCTGGGGAATCTGCAGGGCGACGATGATGCCAACGACGCAGAAAATTACCCCGGCGAGCGTGAGCACCAGCACCTTCAGCCGGAACGCTCCTGACCGCTCCTTGATCAGCATCAGCAGCACCATCATCGCGGCGGAAAAGGCAAACATCGCCCAGGCGGCGCGGGAGAAGGACAGAAGCACGCCAAAGGCGATGATCGCCAACGCGCCGCCGCGGATCGGAAGATGCTTGAGCTTGCCGGTCAGGATGCCGTGCAACAGATAGAGCGAGGGTGCGACAAGGAAGGGGCCGAAGACGTTCGGGTCCTGGAATGCGCCCATCGCGCGATCGTAACGGGTAAAGGCTTCCGCGCCGGGAAAGGCCTTGAAATATCCCAGGATGCCCAGCATCGACGTCACGACGGCTGCGGCAGTCCACGCATTGAAGATCAGCTTCAACCGGCGGTGATCTTCCTCAATGATCGCGCAGTAGAAGACCGAGGACAGGGCCAGAAAGAGGGTGACGGCCAGATACATGGGGGCATCGCCGATCTCTTCCATCTGGGTGATCGTGAGAAAACCGCCGACCATATAGATCAGCATGAAGGCGAGCAGCGCCCCCGTCGTCCGCGAAATTCTCAGCCCCATGATGAACCAGAAGCCGATCAGCGCGGCCATGAAGATTTCATAGGGTGCCGGCTCGTCAATGACGAAGCCGGAAAGGAAGACGCCGAACGCCACCAGGCCCGAGCCGATCAACCTGAGGGTTGCGCGGCCGGGCCTGAATGTTGCGGGAACGTGCGTCGTGACCGTGCTCAATAGGCGTTTTCCGTATTGAACAGCCGGATCGGCGTGAGGAACAGAATTTTCAGGTCGAACAGCAACGACCAGTTTTCGATGTAGTGTAGATCGTAGGCCGTGCGGTATTTGATCTTCTCGTCGCTGTCGATTTCGCCCCGCCAGCCGTTGATCTGCGCCCAGCCGGTAACGCCCGGCTTGACGCGGTGGCGGGCGAAGTAGCCTTCGACGATGTCGGCATAGACCCGGTCGTGGCTCTGGGCGAGCACGGCGTGCGGGCGCGGACCGACAAGCGACAGGTCGCCCTTGAGCACATTGAAGAACTGCGGAAGTTCGTCGATGGAGGTCTTGCGGATGAAGCGTCCGACCCGCGTCACGCGCGGATCGCCTTTGGTTACGGCCTTGGCCGCTGTCGGGTCGCCGAGGTCAGTATACATCGACCGGAACTTGTAGACGTTGATGATCTCGTTGTTGAAGCCGTGACGCTTCTGCTTGAAGATGATCGGGCCCTTGGAGGTCGATTTGACGGCGATTGCCGCGCCGAGCATGATCGGCCACAGAAGCGTGATTGCCACGATGCTGAAGAAGATGTCGAAGATCCGCTTGGCGACAGAATCCCAATCGGTGATGGGCTTGTCGAATACGTCGAGCATCGCCATGCGGCCGATATGCGAATAGGCGCGCGGGCGAAATTTCAGTTTGGTGGCATGGGCGGCGATGCGGATGTCGACCGGGAGGATCCAGAGCTTGCGCAGCAGATCCAGGATGCGCTTTTCCGCCGTCATCGGCAGCGAGATGATCAGCATATCGACACGCGCCAGGCGGACGAACTCCACCAGTTCGGCCACGGTGCCAAGCTTCGGATAGCCGGCGATCAGTTCGGGTGAGCGGCGGTCGAGGCGGTCGTCGAAGACGCCGAGGATGCGGATGTCGTTGTCGGGCTGGCTTTCCAGCGACCGGATCAGTTCCTGCGCCGGACGGCCGCCGCAGACAATGACGGCGCGGCGTTCGAGCACGCCGTTGCGCAGCCAGTGGCGAAGCGCCCATGCCAGGAAGAAGCGCTGCGGCACCAGGTAGGCAGCACCGGCGATGAACCAGGAGCCGAACCACAACCGCGAAAAATCATGCCCAGACTTGAGAAAGAACAGCGTCAGCGCCATAGACGCGAAGGACAGCGCCCATGCGCCGAGGATGCGCCCCATCGCTGTACGGGGCGTACGCAGCACCGGGATCTGGTAGCAATCCGCAAGTTGCAGGAAGAGCACGCTGAGTGCGGAGCCGCCTGCGACCACCGGCATGTACCAGAACAGCATCTCGATGTTCTGGGAGTAGAAGAAGTTGATGGCCTGACCGATGAGGAACAGCGCCAGAAAATCGACGAGGCGAAACATACCCCTCATGATGGCGGGCGAGTACTTGTCTTCCCGATATTGCTCGGCGATACGCTTGGCGAAACCGTTGAGTTCTACCGGCTTGTTGGCCTCACTCTTGTCCGCTACCCCCAAGGTCCGGATTTCGGATACCTGCTTGCGAAGACGGTCCACGTCGAGGTCGGGGTCTTTTTCTGGTTCGCTCATCGTCATCTACTCAATACCAACTTTGCCGGAACGGTAGTGGAAATGAACTAAGAAACGCTTACGCGTTATAGTGGAAGCAGTGTCTTGTCAGGGGAAAACAACGGTTTTCAGTGGCCAGCCAGATCATGATAAAGCGCAGTGATCCGGCGTGCCATGGTGTTCGAGCTGAACACTGAATGGAACTTCTGGCGATCGGGCATGTGCTGGGCTTTCCAGCCCAATGACGCCAGGCTTTCGGCCATGATCTTTGCCAGCGCATCGGCGTCGCCCGCCTCGACCAGCGCCTTGTTGCCCGCACCCAGCACTTCGGAAATTCCGCCGACATCGGAGGCGATCACCGTCTTACCGGCAGCGAGCGATTCCAGCACGATGTAGGGCATGGACTCCGCCCGCGAGGGCACGACGACGGTTTGCGAGGCGGCGAAAGCGTCCTTGATGTTCATTGCCGGCAGCATGGTGATACGGCGGCCCAGGCCGCGCATCGTCATCATCTGCAGGTATTTGTCTTTCTGCGGCCCATCGCCGATCATCATGCCGGAGAGCGGTCGCCTGAGAATGCGCTCGGTCTTGGCGAATGCATCGATGAAAACATCGGGTCCCTTGAGATCACGCAGCATGCCGACATAGAGGAAATGGACGGCATCGGGCTTTTCCGGGATCAGCTCGAAATCTGCCTCTCCCACGCCATTGTAGACAACCTCGTTGCGGATGCCGATCCGCCCGACTTTCTGCCGATAGGTGTTGCGCTCGAACTCGCAGACGAACACCAGGGCATCGGTTATCCATTCCTGCAACTTCTCCAGCCGGAAAACCGCCCACCCGGCTAGGCTCTTCGGGTTGAAGTGCAGGCTGCCGCCATGCGGCGAATAAAAGCGGGATACGCGATACCTGTTCACCCGCAAGGCTGTGCCGGCGAGCCTGGCCAATGCGCCACCCTTGGCGCCATGACCATGCAATACATCCGGCCGCAAACTTCTGATTTCCTTGTAACTTTTCCAGAGAACCGGGACATCGCGAATGGATACAGACCGGTCTATGGGTATGCGTGTCAGCCCCAATGAAAGATGGGGCATGATGGAATTGAACAGGTTTTCCTCATGCACGCCGCCCGTCGAACTGTCGCACAGGATGCCGACTGCATGGCCGGCCCGGCTCTGCTCGATGGCAAGGTCACGCACATGGCGGAAAATGCCTCCGATCGGGGAGCGAAAACAATGCAATATACGCAACGGCGATCCGTTCTGCATCGTCTCAGAACAGCCGTTCGCGAATATAGATTGTATCACCGGCAAGCACCGGGTCTGAGATCAGCACGCGGCCGGTCAGGATTTCGCCGTTGATCTTGCGCGTCAGGTCGGCATTGGCCTGGTTGGCGCGTGCAGAATAGCCGCCGGCCACGGCGATCGCGTTCTGGATGGTCATTCCCGGCACATAGGTGTACTGGCCCGGTTGGCCCACTTCGCCCATGACGAAGATCGAGCGATACCGGTCGACCTCGATGGTGACGTCGGGATTGCGGAGAAAGCCCTGCTGCAGCTTGGCGGCAATCTGCCCTTCGAGTTCCTGCAGCGTGCGTCCCCGCGCGGGCACCGCACCCACCAGCGGGAAGGCGATGTATCCGGCCTGGTCGACGGAGTAGGTGTTGGAAAGGTCCTTTTGATCAAAGACGGTGACCCGTAGCCGATCACCGCTATCGACGCGATAGGGCTGGATCGTGGCTTCGTGGAAGGCCTTCGGTGCCGGGCGATAGGAGCTGCACGACGAAACAATACCGGCAGCCGCCATGATGATGGCGATCGAAAGGCTGTGCCGTGTAACGACGGTAAGCATTCGTTCTGCGCTCCGGTTTGGCCGGACTTTATTCCGGCATAATTCGTCTCATGGCTCGGCACGATTAACTCATTATCGCAACCCGATCCGCTACCTGATGCTGCTGTTATCGTTCCATTAAGGTTAACAGTCGGTAAACCGGGGCGATTGTTGAGGAATTTTACGTCGGTGCTAGTTGCTGGCCTGCTGGTTAACGCTTCACTTACCTTGTTTGTTTAGTTTCGCGTGTGATTGTATTTCTGGAGTGTTGAGTATGCCGGTTGCAAGCCATCGTGAGCAGGATGCCGATATAGATTTGCGTGGATTGTTCCTCGCGATCTGGCGGCGGCGCATGCTTGTCCTGACTTCGACGGTGGCGCTCGGTGGTCTGGCCTTCCTTGGTGCGAGCATGGTCTCGCCGAAATACCAGGCCGAAACGAAGATCCTCATCGAATCTCGCTCGCCAGATCTCTCGCGCCGTTTGACGGAAGCGCGCCAGCCAGCGCAGGGCGTTGACGAAGCTGGCATTGCTTCGCAGGTCGAGTTGTTGCGATCGGCCGATCTGATCAAGCAGGTTGCTAAGGATCTCAAGCTCCATGAGCGTGCGGAGTTCGACCCGAGCGCTCATCCATCCATCCTTACCCGCATTTTCGTCATGTTGGGTTTTGCCAAGAACCCGCTGGACGTGCCGCCCGAAGAAAGGGTGATCAAGGAGTTCGATCAGAAGCTGCAGGTCTATCAGGCCGAGAAGTCGCGCGTCGTCGCCGTCCAGTTCTCCTCGAAAGATCCTGAACTCGCGGCTGCAATCCCCAACGCCATGGCCAAGGTGTATCTGTCGCTGCAGTCCGGCGCCAAGCTCGATACGACGTCGGAGACGGCAAAGTGGCTGGAGCCGGAGATTGCCAACCTCCGCGAGAAGGTCCAGGCGGCGGAAGCCAAGGTCGCGTCCTACAGAGCTTCATCCGACCTGTTTAAGACAAGCCAGCAGAACACGTTTTCCGAACAGCAACTCAACGATATTTCGCAGGAAATTACCCGGGTCCGTGGGGAACGCGCCACTGCCGAAGCCCGCGCAAAGAGTGTTCGCGCCGCACTTTCGTCGGGCCGCAGCGTCGATACGCTTCCTGAAGTTGTCGGTTCGCAGATGATCCAGCGGCTGAAGGAAACCCAGTCCGGCATCGAAGGACAGATTGCTGATCTTTCGACGCAGCTGCTCGAAGGCCATCCGCGCCTGAAAGGCCTGCGTTCGCAACTTGAAGGCATACGGAGCCAGATCCGGACCGAGACCCAGAAGATTCTCGCCAGCCTCGAGAATGAAGCTGGCGTTTCTCGCATGCGCGAGCAGCAATTGATGCAGCAACTGAGCACGCTGAAGGCAGACACCGCCAGCACCCAGGAAAAGGAAGTCGGCTTGAACGCGCTGGAGCGCGAAGCCGTCGCCCAGCGTCAGTTGCTCGAAACCTATCTGGCCCGCTATCGCGAGGCCGTCTCCCAGCAGGACATGAATGCAACGCCGGCAGATGCGCGTATCGTGTCCCGCGCGACCATGCCGAGCGAACCCTATTTCCCCAAGATCCTGCCGATCACCATTGTATCGGCACTGGCTGGCGTTATCCTGAGCGCCGTATTCGTCATGCTGGCCGAGCTGTTTTCCGGTCGTGCGTTGCGGCCAGTCAACTACGAGCAGGACGAGCCTGAGGGCGGAGATCATGTCGAGATGGAACGGCAGGAGGTGCGGCAAAGTGTTGTCGTCTCTGCGCAGCCCGATGCTCGCCCGGTTGGTGCACACCAAAAAGGAATTGCGCCGTCGGCCATTAGCCCGAGCCTGCTTTCGTTTGCCGCGCCGGAAATGGAAGCCGCCGAAACGGACCTGCAGGACGGCGATGAGGAGGATGTTGAGGGAGAGTTTTCGCCCAATTCCGTCGCGCGTCATCTTGTCGGTGCAGATGTCAACGTTGCCATCGTCGTTTCCCTGGTCGGGGACGGCGGATCGGCAGCAACCGTTGTGCTCGCCAGGACCGCCGCCGAGATGGGGCGCAAGACCATTCTTATCGACATGACTGGCTCGGCGCTGCCCACGCGCATGATGGCTGATAGCGTATCGCTGCCTGGGATTACCGACTTGCTGACTGGCGAGGCGGCCTTTGCCGAAACGATTCACGGCGACCGGGCGTCGGATGCCCATATCCTTCCGCATGGCACGGCAAACGCCAAGCGAGCGATGCGCGGCGCAGATCGCTTGTCGATGGTCATCGATGCATTGGCCGAAGCCTATGATCTGGTGATCGTCGAATGCGGTCCGGCCGATGTCGCCGGCGTGGGAAGGCTGGCGCGCAAAGGGCAGGCCGAAATCATTCTCTCGGCGTCGCCTGCCGCGGCGGAGAAGATCGAAGAAGTCGCTGGCGGATTCATCGATGCGGGCTACGAGGATGTTGTGCTGTTGTTCGGCAGGCAGGATGTGTCGCCAACCGATAGCAGCCGCCAGGCGGCGTGAACCCGCTTATGCGGCGTTTGATGGTGCGGCTCCTTCCCCGTTGAACGCCCCCTCTAGTCGTCGGCCTTTTCGTCCAGCACGGGTTGCTGCGCACGTGTGCGCAGCTTCTGCACGAAAGCGTAGATCGCTGGATTTTGCTTGATCATCGTCTTGAGGCGGGTCGCCGTTTCTTCCTTCAGCGCGGCGAGCCGGCCGAGTGGTGTGACTGGCAGCGTAACGTTGACCTGGACCGTTTCCTCCGTGCACCACGAGCGCTTGAACGGCATGTCGCCGATGCCGAAATCGAACAGGCAGACGTTCTGCGCATTGTATTGCTCGATCATCAGATGAAAGAGAAGTTCACCCGGGCTGGCATCGGTCGCAGGTCCGCTGCCGATCGAGCAGAACTGCACGATGACGTGGTCGCCTTTGCGCGATAGCCCGGCAACGGCGGGGATTTCTCCTTTGTGATCGCCACCAGTCATGCGCAAGGCATGCATGCGCAACGGAAAAAATGTGTCATCGGATGACGCGAGCAGGGCTGAGTGGAGAAACTTGCGGGTTTTTGCGCAGGCAAACCCGTTTGGCAAACCGAATTCCGCCAACCGGGCAGCCTTCTGCTCGAAGAACAGGTCGAGAAACTCCTTCTTTTCCGCAGCACTATCGGCGGTCACGTGCTCATAGCCGCCAAGGGCCTCCAGCCGGCGATGACCCACACCATATTTCTTGCGCCGCCGCTTGGCGTTCAATTGAGCAAGCGTCTCGACGAAAGAGGACTTCACCGGCAGCTGGAACGCATGATTCTGGTTCTCGACATGCGGCAGCATCGAAAAGGGCAGGGTATGCCCCCGCCAATTGAGCGGCATGTTCCCGAGGATGATGCAATCTGCACCGGCGATACGGTCGCGAATGCCGGCCGCGATTGCCGCCATCAGATCCGGCGTCGCACGCTCGGTCAGGATCGGCGCGACCAGTCCGGTATTGATGTTGGCATGATGGGCACCGATGAACTGCGCTTTGGTAAACATGCGGCCACGGACGATTTCCAGCGGCAGGATGAAGGCGAGCGCACCGTCGATACGTCCTTCAACGATTTGCAGCGGGCGTTGATAGGCATCGACCCATGCCCGGCACCACTCATAGGATTGGTGCACCGAGTTATGGTTGTCGGCTTCGAGCGCGCGCCATTGCTGCTCGAGGGGCGCCATCCGGTCGTGGATGATGATCGAAACATTACCGGGCATGACGTATCGATCCGTCTGGGCCGGGGCGTGGCCGATGGCTGGTTGCCGAATGGCGTTGTCGAATTTCATTTGCCCTGCATGCACGGCAAAATGCTCCCCGGAGAGATTGCGATTGTCACGGTTCTAGCGCGGAAGATGCCGACAAAGAATTAATCGCCCACGATGCCAACGTCTATTTGGAAGAGGCTGGTTAACGTCCGGTTATAAATTGGGGCTGCTGCTTACCCTTGGCGATCCTTCGGGCGATCCGGCTTTTCCATCCATTTGATGATGCCCATGGCGGGCAGTATCCACAGCAGTCCCGTCAGGAAGAAATACAGCAGGTGGATCGACCAATGCGAGTTTCCGAGGGTCGCCGATGCGATCATCGTGGCAAGAAATGCATAGACAAGCACGAGAACGATGATGAGCACAGTGCCGATCAGTTTGCGGAGCGTCTTGGGCATTTTGTCTCACATTGCATGTTAGGGTCTTGCCATGGCGATTGCCCTGTAGCAGAGCTTTGGCGAAAAGGACGACAGCCATGACCGACAGCGCAATAAACCGCGAATCCCGAATTTACAAGGAAATTGAGCGGATTGACGCCAACCGCCGCGCGGTGCGCATTTGGCTGCTGGTCGTGCTGTTTGTGGTGTTCTGTCTGGTTCTTGTCGGCGGCGCGACGCGGCTGACAGATTCTGGTCTGTCGATCACCGAGTGGAAGCCGATCCATGGCGTCGTTCCGCCGCTGACGGCTGCCGAATGGGATGAGGAGTTTCGCCTCTATCAGCGGATTCCGGAGTACTCCGAGATCAACAAGCACATGACCGTCGAGGAGTTCAAGGGCATCTTCTGGTGGGAATGGGCTCACAGGCTGATCGCCCGCTCGATTGGCGTCATTTTTGCCGTGCCGCTGTTTTTCTTCTGGGTTACCGGGCGGCTGGAGCGGCGCCTGAAGCTGCCGCTGCTGGGAATTCTGGCACTTGGTGGCGTTCAGGGTGCTATTGGCTGGTGGATGGTCGCATCCGGCCTGTCCAAACGGGTCGATGTCAGTCAATATCGATTGGCGATTCATCTGACGGTCGCCTGCCTGATCTTCGCCGCCACCACCTGGGTCTGGCGGGCGCTTTGTCAGCATTCGGGCGCGCTTCTGCCACGCAGTCGTGCGTCCGCCTTTGCCGGGCTCCTCGTTGTTTTCGTGCTTTTGCAGATCTATCTGGGTGCGCTGGTGGCGGGCCTTGACGCTGGCCTGGCTTACAACACCTGGCCGTTGATGGATGGAGCGATCGTCCCTTCAGGGCTGGATGTGCTTCAGCCACTGTGGCTGAATGCTTTCGAGAATGCCAAGGCAGTGCAGTTCCTGCATCGGATGAATGCATACATCCTGCTGATACTCGCCCTGCTCAATATGCTCTGGCTGATGCGCGCCATGCCTGGCACGCCACATGCCAATCGCGGACTGGTTTTCTTCCTGCTGGTCGTCGTCCAGGCGGCCCTCGGTATCATGACGTTGTTGTTTGCCGTGCCGCTGGACTGGGCACTGGCACATCAGGGATGCGCGTTGCTGGTGCTTGGTTTCTCGGTCGCCCATTGGCGCGGGTTCTATGGTGAATATCCTCGGCCGACCGACGTCGAGGTTCGGGGCTAGCCGGAGAGCGGATATGATCCGGCGGGACATGTAGACCACGCCAGACCTCGCGGCCGGGATCAGTTGGACCTGTTGCCCGCCGATTCCCGCATGGCCGTGAAATCCACTTCCGGAAGGAATGCCGGTTGATTGGCGCGCGCGGCAACAAGACCAGGCAGATGTCGTAGCAAGCCATGGCCAATCACCGGATTGGTAAGGCCGTCGTCTATGCTCAGCACGCTGTCGCGGATACCAAACATCGTGTGATGTCGTTGCAAAGCTGACGCAGTGGCAGGAATGAAAACCGGTACCACCGGCACGCCGTTGATGATCTGTGGCGCATTCAGCGTCTCGACCTGATAGCCGGTTTCCAGCATCCACGTCACCAGCTTGGGGTGCGTCTCGACGATCAGTCCCTTGATGCTGCTCAGCAGGCAGAATTCGAGCACGCCAGTGATCAGCATGTGCGACGCCTGGACATTGCCGATCTTGCCGGCACTGTCATCGGAGATGCAACGGGTCCATTCATAGACATCGCGCGAACGCGGCCATGCCTGTCCCTGCATGATTTCGGGGTAAACGTCAGACAGCAGATGTGGCCCGGATGTTCTGAGAAGGCGCGTATAACCGATGACCTTGTCATCGAGGGTGGCAATCAAATGCACCGCATCGTCGGTGTCGAAACGGTCGGTCTCGCGGCCGTCATCCGACCGGAGCTCCTTCCAGCCGAGTCTCTCGACGAACTGGCGGTGGCGAAAGCGCCAGACCTGCTCCATCAGTTCGGGATAATCATCAACGTTCTGAGATGTAATGACCTGGATCATAGCAATTTACCCCCGATTAAGGGGCGCATTTGAACAACTGATCAGAATTCTTCTATGGGCAGATTTACCCTGTTGACAGTCTATCTGATCAGACCCGCGCGTAGTGACTCAGCAACAAGTTGCGTGCGGTTGGTTGTATTCATTTTTCGTTGTGCGTTCTCTAATATGTGTGAAACAGTTCTTTCTGATATTCCTAGTATTGCCGAGATTTCCCACGCTGTTTTTCCTTCTGAGCACCAGGAAATGCACTCTTTCTCGCGTGGCGTAAGGTTAATAATTCGTTGCATAAGCCCGCCTTTACCGCCGCTTTTCAACTCCTTTATTTTATTATGCGCATAAATAGAGATCATGTGAAGTGCACCGCGTGCTTCCTGGGACAGGTCGACGCGGTCGGATGCATAGGTAACGATTGCGCGAAAGCCCATGATGGAATGGATCGGAACGCTGAAGCCGTTGTTGAACTTGAAGTCCATCGCCTCCTGCATGAAGCTCATGCCGCGCTTATCGACTGTCATATTCTGCAGCGCGTCTGACCAGACGAAGGCGTTGTCGGAAAGCAGAGTGCGCTGGATCACTGGATCGATCCGGAAATACTGGTTCTGCAAGTAACGGTTCGCCCACTCCTCCGGCCAGCCGTTCAGCAGCACGTAAGGGTCCATCTTCTCGTTCGGTTCCGGAATGCCCGATATCGCGAAGGAATCGAGGCCGAAGAAATCCGTCACTTTGCGCAACTCTGCGAAAGCCTGGTCCTCGCTGCCGATTTCCTCCAGCGTCTGGATAAAATCGAACATCATATTCGCAATGGCCGAGCGCATTGCCGCTCCACGGTAAATAGAACTAAGTATTGCCGATCCCTATCACATAACCGCCGAAATCAAAAGACAGCGGGGATTGGATGGATTTGGGAGTTGCGGGATGGTTATCCAATCATTTTACGGATCTGTCGCGCCAACATCATGCGTTCCTGTGCCATTGGCGATCGGGTCGACAGTCCATCTTCCCGAAGCCAGCATAGCGACAGGGCCGCATGCGCTGCCGCAAATCGCAGTATTTTGTTGCGATCGCATCCAACCGCAGCGCCAAGCGTTGTGGCAAGGGCATCGATCCTGTCGGGATCGCAGATGAGATCCCTACGGCCGAGCGGATTGCCAAAAATATTTGCGGCATCATAGGCCGGATCCCCGACAAGGCCTTTCGGATCGATCGCCAGCCAATGCGTTTCATCGGCTGAAATAACATTTCCATGATGCAGGTCGCCATGCAGCGGCTTGATACTCGCTTGGCTATCCAGAAGCGCTCGTGCGTGAGCCGCCGCCCATGCCAATAGTTCATCGAGATCGGAGCTCGAAGCATTGGCTGCGACCTCGAAGAGGCTGCTAAATCTTAGCTCGAGTGGAACGAACGATGCCGGAGGCGGCGCGGCGCCGGGGCCATGCATGTGCTTCAGCACGGTGGCGAGGATCTCGTTGCTCGGGGTTTCGCCGTGCCGCGCGTGGAATTCTTCAAGTGTTCGTTCGCCGCCGTCTTCGAGCAGACCCATATCGCCAGAGCGGTCCAAAAGACGCACACTGCCAGCGCCATTGCGCCAGGCGAGGAAGTCGAATCCGGCGCGTTCCTCGGTGCCTGCGGGCTTCAGCGCCTTGAGCACCACCGGTTTGGCGTCCGTCGTGCGGGCGCGCCAAACCATGCTGCTTGCTGTATCGGCGATCTGCCACAGGTTTTCGAGTCGCCAGTGACGTGCGGCTACCGCGACGTCGTGCGGCAGCGCGGTCATGCGCTCAGCATCAGGTCCATGTTCTGAACGGCAGCGCCTGATGCGCCTTTACCAAGGTTGTCGAGCAACGCCACGAGGTTGATGTGTTCGCCGCCCGGCTGGCCGAAGACGTAGAGCTTCATCGTGTCCTTGCCGGCGAGTTCGACCGCGTTGATGCGCGGCAGCTTTGCGGCGACGTCGAGTGGAACGACTTCGACGATCGATTGATTGGCATAATGGGCGACCAGCGCCGCATGCACGCTCTCGACCGTCGCGTTGTCTTCAAGATCGTCAACATGCAGCGGCACCTGCACGATCATGCCCTGAGGGAACTTGCCCACCGACGGGGCGAAGAGCGGTTCGCGCTCAAGCAGGCCGTGTATCTTCATCTCAGGCACGTGCTTGTGCTTGAGCGTCAGCCCATAGAGGAAATGCGGCGAGTCGATGTGTTCTGGATTGGAAGCGTCTTCGATCTGGGCGATCAATTGCTTGCCGCCGCCGGTATAGCCGGAAACGGCATTTACCGTCACGGAATGATACTCGGAAATGATGCCCGCCATGCGCAGCGGACGGATGAGCCCGATAGCCCCCGTCGGGTAGCAGCCCGGATTGGCGACATGGCGGGCGTCGCGAATCTTGGCGCCCTGGGAATTGTCCATTTCAGCGAAACCATAGGCCCAGTCCGGATGCACCCGAAAGGCGGTGGAGGTGTCGATAATCCGCACTTTGTTGTTGGCGGCGGTCATCTCCACGGCTTGCTTCGAAGCGTCGTCCGGCAGGCAGAGAATGGCGATATCGGCGGAATTCAGCAGGTCTTCGCGCATCTGCGCGTTACGCCGCTCTGATTCCGGAATGGACAACAGGTCGACATCGGCGCGGCCGGCCATGCGCGTGCGGATCTGCAGGCCCGTTGTCCCATGTTCGCCATCGATGAAGATTTTCGGTTTCATTTTGACCTGCCAGTTGTTTCGTTCACGGACATGCGGCCGCGTCCCGTGCCGCTTTCGCACCGATATAGGTTCGATTTAACCTTAACGCAACAAAGGGTTCGCAGTATGCTTCTTGCCTGCGATAGGTAGCTTGAATGTTGTTTGTTCGTATATTTTTTGCATTAGGGAAATAGTTGTGTTTAGGCTAATCAATATAGCAATGGCTGTGATGGCAAATACAGTTGTAGTGGTGATATTGGCGGTATTATACGTTTTTATTATTAGATATCTAGATACAAGATGGCGATTTGTGCCGTATACGTTGGGCGTTACATTCGCAATATCTTCAATTATATTCCTGTTTTCGCGTCGTCCGGCATTTTCCGCTTATGTTGCGGGTCTATTTGTGCTGCTGCAGACATTCGCATCTGCGGTGAAGTTCGAACTCAAGGGCTATTCTCTGCATGTCTACGACGTCATTTTCGTAGGTGCCGATGGGTCGATCATGTCGTTCCTGGCGACCCACTACTTCTCGATATTCTCTATGGCGGTACTGATCCTGTTCGTCGCGATGGCCTTCTTGTGGTGTCTTTATCGTTTTGAACGGCCGCTTATCGTTGCAGTCCGCTTGCGGGTGCCAGTGGTAATGCTGGGTATCGGCGCTGCTTTCGCTGCCCATCCCGCGCCGCGTCCGGGCGATCCCCCATTTGTTTTTGGCTTCAACGCATCGTCGCTGTTGCTATCCCTGTGGCACATTCCTCATCTGATTGATGAATCGCCACTGGAGAAAGTCATCAGCAACGTTCAGGCCGGTGAACGGTTCGCCGATACCGTGCAATGCGACGCGGCAGTGGCAAAGCCTGATGTGTTTGTAGTCCTTTCGGAAAGCCAGACATCGCCGTTGCTGTTTTCGGAGATCGACATTCCCGATGCCGTGACATCTGGTTTCACGTCGGGCGATGGAAAGATCAGGCCGCTGTTTGTCGAGACTTTCGGCGGCGGCACCTGGATGAGCAATTTTTCGGTTCTGACCGGCCTGTCCAGTGCGGATTTTCAGTGGCAGGCTCCTTACGTCAATCAGTTGCTGGAAGGCAGGATCAAGGGGGCGGTTCCCGAAGTGCTGTCTCGTTGCGGCTACCGCACGGTCGCCATCATGCCGATGAAATTCCACGCCCTGAACGAGGGGCCATTCCTCAAGTCGATCGGTTTCCAGGAGGTTTACGACGGAGAGGCGATGGGGCTTGCCTCGATGGAAATCCGCGACCGCGGTTACTTCGCATTTGCCGAAAAGATCATCAAGGAACATCGCAAGTCGGACGAACGCCCCCTGTTCATTGCAATGCAGACGATGTTTCCACACGCTCCCTATGCAAACCGACTGGTACCCACCATCGACCTGCCAGCGCATGATTTCAAGTCAGGCGAAGACGTTTCCGAATATATGCGCCGCGTCTATGCGTCTCGCCTCGATTTCCGCGCGTTTCTGGAGAAGAGGCGCCAGCAACCCGGAAACAACGGTTCCGTCCTGGTCGATTTTGGCGATCATCAGTCAGTCGCCACCAAGGAGTTTGCGCTCAAACGCTATGATGGCGAAAATGCTTTCGTCGATTTCCGGTCCATCATCTACCAGACCTATTTCTCGGTCCACGGATTCGGTGTCGATGTGGATTACACCTCACTGAGCCAGCCAGAGGACGTCGCGTACCTGATGGCCCGCGTCGCCGCAGCGGCCAAACTGCCGACGTCGCCGGTTTTTCAGGACCTGCTCCGTCTGAGTGACCTGTGTGCAGGCCGCTTCCACACCTGTGAGAACAGGAGTGAAATCGACTTGCATCTGAAGAAGCGTGCCAATGCGGGGCTGTTGGCGCTCGATTGATCGTCATTGCACTTCAATGGCTTGGCGCGGGAAACGGAATCTCCGTGTCAGCCTCTTGAATCAGCCTTTCAGCGAAAGGCTGTTTCAACCCGCGCCATCTTTGGCCATCCTTTGCGCCCTCAGCCCTAGCATGTACATCGCCACGCTGGCGCCGGCGATCGCGGTGATCTGGCCATGATCATAGGGCGGCGAGACCTCGACGACATCGGCGCCCTTTATATCGAGTTGACCTAGTTTCTGCAGCACCGACAGCATCTTGGCGCTCGACGGTCCGCCGGCGACCGGTGTGCCGGTTCCCGGTGCATAGGCCGGATCGAGGCAGTCGATATCGAAGGTGAGGTAGCAGGGGCGATTGCCGACACGGGTAATGATTGCCTCGGCGATCGCGGTGGCCGACATGTCCTCGACGACGTGGCCGTATAGCATCTTGATGCCGCAATCGTCCGGCGCGTGGGTGCGAATGCCGACCTGGATCGAGTGTGCGGTATCGATGATCCCGTCGCGGGCCGCGCGGCCGACGAAGGAGCCGTGGTCGATCCGCCGCTCTTCGTCGAACCAGGTATCTTGATGGGCGTCGAACTGGATCATCGCCAGCGGGCCATATTTGGCAGCGTGGGCCTGCAGCAGTGGCCAGGTAATGTAGTGGTCGCCGCCCATGGTAAACAGGAACGCCCCCGATTTGATGATCTTGGACGCTTCCTTCTGGATCGTTCCGGGCGTCTTGTGGTGATTGCCATAGTCGAGCAGGCAATCGCCATAGTCGATCACGGCCATGTTCTCGAACAGGTCGAGATTGAACGGATATTGCGGATCGTTGTCGAAGATCGTCGATGCCTCGCGGATCGCGCGCGGTCCAAACCGGGTCCCGGGGCGGTGCGAGACCGCAGCGTCGAATGGAATGCCCCACACCACCGCATCGACGCCGATAAGGTTCTTGGTGTATTTGCGCCGCATGAAGGAGAGTGCGCCGGCATAGGTCGGGTCTGTCGCCGCTCCCTTGATGGATTTGGCGGTAAAGGCGTTGTCGATGGTCTTTGCTGGCATTGGCTGTCTTCCTGTTCCCCTGGTTCTGGCGTGAAGCGTAATCGGGCGAACCGCCTGCGGTCAATCCTGGAGGCAGGTCCCGCATAAGCGACTGATAGGCGGATCGCTCGATTCTGCCGGACCAGTTTAACTTCGGCGCAACTTTTCGCTGCTCAAAAGGAGCTAGGATATTTCGAGCATGTTGGAGGGGTATTGTGGCTATCCGGGGTACGGACAAATCCGAAACGATCTATGGCACCAGGGGCGAGGACGAAATCTACGGGTTGCAGGGTGACGATCTGATCGACGTCAACGGCATGGGATCGTCAGACGCCTGGGCTTCAGATTCAGTGCACGCGGGTGCGGGTGACGACATCATTAAGGGGTTCACCTTCGATCTCGCCAAGGTCGACGATATGCCGGAGGCCAAGATAGAGGTCGATGGCGGAAGGGGCAAGGATACCATCGTCATCAATTTCCTCAATAATTCCGCCGGGGCGGGCAGCCTCAACTTAACCATCTTCCAGAAACAGTTAGATCCGCGGTTCATCGAATGGATGAGCTATGATCTGACCAATGCCTGGAAGGTCGCTACGCCTCCACCGTTGAAGGGCACCGTTTTCAACGAGATCTACAACTTCAAGTCTGGGGAGAATTTGAACGTCGTCTATGCTGGCGCGGGCAAGGACATCTTGCTGCTCGACAGTGCGGGCGGCACGTTTCGCGGCGGCGGCGGCAACGACATTCTGGTCGTGGAAGACGGGGAGAACCGTCTCCATGGCGGGGCCGGGGCAGATGCCTTCGTCTTCTCTGTCGGGGGTGGAAAAGACCGGGGAGAAGAAGGCAGCCTGACGAGGATCGCTGACTTCCAGCGCGGCACGGACAAGATCGTCGTCGATCTCGGGGCAAGGGAGGATTTTGGCGACCGGCCCCAGGATCTGACGCCTCGCAATATAGGCGAAAGCAGCAGGGATTTGTACCAGCGCCATATCGACTACGACCGTGCAAGTGGCCGGCTTTATGTCGATGATGAACTGGTGGCGAAAGTGAAGGGCGGGCTTGATCTGCACGCCGGCGACTTCTTGTTCTGCTGAGTGAGAGAAATGGGCACTGTCGGCCTGATCCGGCCGTGCCCTATTTCACTTCACCAAAATACTTGGTCCGCAAATCTCCCACGACGCCGTTTTCCTGCAAGCCGAGCAGTTCGACGGTCAATGGGCGTGTAAGCGGGCTTCGAAGGGGAAGGGCGAAGCCATATTTATCGGGTTCGAAAAGTGCGCCGACAACCTCGACTTCCTTGTCCGGATGCTGGTGGGCATAATATTCCAGCACTTCCGCATCGCCGATGATGGCATCGACCTCATCATTTTGAAGAGCCTGAACCGAGTGCTCGAGATCAGGATAGGTGCGGATACTGAATCCGGAGGATAAGGCGAAATCCTCCGACACGCTGCCCGCGAACACGCCGACGGTCTTGCCCTGCAGGTCGGCAAGGCCGGCGATCTGATTGTTCAGCGAAAGTGTCGTCATCACACTTGCAATCGATGACGTCACGTAGGCGAGAACGGCAATGCCGCAGAAGAGCCACAGGCCGTGCCACACCCGGCCGACCCAGCCGAAGAAATTCTTCCGCCCTGTTGGCTTGCCGGACGCGATCGACATGACGGCAAAGAAGCTCTCCGCTAGGCCGTCGAGCCATTTATTCGGAAACTCCGGATTGAAACGACGGTCGAACAGCGTCAGCAACACCGTTCCCGCCAGAATGATGCCGGCAAACCAGATATAGACGCGAAGGTGGCCGGAATCCTGCAGGCCGTCGAGTATGTCCCAGAAGTCAGTCGTCTGAGATTGGTCCACCATCACTCTTTGACCGGAATCGAACCAGGGTTGGGTGAAATCCACATTCAAAGCGCGATTTTGGGTGATGGTGAGGTTGGTGACGGCGATTTCGATTTCACCTCGGGCCGCGGCATCGAGCAATTCGCGAACGGTGGAATAGGCGCGAAAAGTCGTCTGGATTCCAAGCTCGGCGGCCAGTGCCTTCCACAAATCGACCGCCATTCCGGAGAATTTGCCGTGATCCTCCGTCACGAAGGGAGGATTGACATAAAGCCCCGCGGTCACGGTGCGCGGCGTTGCTGCTTGCTGCGCAACCACATTTCCAGCGCAGAGGAGCAGAGCCAGCACGATCATCGCAAGTGCAAGCACGTCGCGGCAAATTCGCCTTGGATAATGCAGTCCGCAATCGGAAGGTGTGGGAGTCATGGATGGGCTTCTAGCATGAAATTGTTGCAGGCGACAGATTGCCGGCGATTGGCACTATCGGCCAAACGAATAGGCGCGCTCGACTTTGCCCACGCGCACTTCGTAGCGCTCGTACCATTTCTCGCGACCTTTGTTCTGGGCATCGAGATGATCGAGAACGGCCTTCCAGCTGCGGATGCTTTGTTCGTCTGCCCAGAAGGAGTTGGTGATGCCGAAACCGTCCGACCCGCGCGCGCTTTCGACGCCGAGATAGCCCGGCTGCTTGGCGGCAAGCTCTGCCATTTTCTCGGCCATGTCAGAGTAGCCGTTGTCTCCGTCGGTGCGCTGGCTGGAGAAGGTAACGACATAGTAGGGCGGGCGGGGCGTGCTGGCGAAAGCTGGCTGCGACATCGGGTGATTCCTTGTTGCGTTTGCGATGTTAACAGTGTTGTGACGCGAGGTTGCCTGCAATTCAGGCAACTCATGCCCAAAACCTGTGGTTCAGCACATTACGTAATCACACTTAAATTGTTGATTGGATTTAGTAAAATTTTTGTTGCGTGAAACCCGCAAATCACATCCCTATGACGTTGACAGTGAATGGAGAACTTCATGATGATCTTAGACATCCCATGGACCAAGCCTGTAACCGTCGAACTTCAGTGTGGAATGCGCCGTCTCTTTCGTGGCGCTTATGATGCTCTCGACTTCCTTGAAAACGAATGGCCGATCCGCAAGGGCTCGCATTACCGTCAGGCGGTAAGGCTTTGCCGTGTTGCACTGTCTCGCACCTCCTATGCGGAAGCCGCGCATGATGCCTTCGTCGCAGCTTGCAGCGAAGCTATGCTGTATTGTGGCCATGGCAGACCGGTCGCATCCATGTCGCATGCGGCGACGCACGCCTCAAGCTGAGTTGCTGCAGGGCAGTTTCCTCTGCCTTCAATCGCATCCGGGTTACCGCCTGGCCGCTTTTAACTCGTCCTGTGAGGGACAAGCATTTCCGTATGTTGGATGTTCAACTGTTGACGCGAACGACCTGGCCAGCAGTCGCCTGGGATGCCGTCAGGCTCCTCCTCGGATATCCGTCGGAAATCCGGTTCAGTGTGCCAGCGTCACTTGCTCACGCGAAATTCAAGATGAAATGAGCCCAGTTGACTGGATGAACATGTGGGACACGCCATGAAAAAAAGGCCGGGCAAAACCCGGCCTTTCCGTATTTCCGATTTCGGAAGCGATTAACGCTTCGAGAACTGGAACGAACGACGTGCCTTCGCACGGCCGTACTTCTTGCGCTCGACCACGCGGCTGTCGCGGGTCAGGAAGCCACCCTTCTTGAGCACGCCGCGAAGCGCCGGCTCGAAGTAGGTCAGTGCCTTGGAGATGCCGTGACGAACTGCACCGGCCTGGCCGGAGAGGCCGCCGCCGGCAACCGTTGCGATCACGTCGAACTGGCCGTCGCGAGCAGCGGCGAAGATCGGCTGGCGAAGGATCATCTGCAGCACCGGGCGGGCGAAATATGCCGTGTAGTCCTTGCCGTTGACGATGATCTTGCCGGAGCCGGCCTTGACCCAGACGCGGGCAACCGCATCCTTGCGCTTGCCGGTGGCGTAGGAGCGGCCCTGGGCATCGACCTTGCGGACGTGAACCGGAGCAGAGGCTTCGACAGCGGTGCCGAGGTCCTTGAGGGAAGAAAGGTCAGCCATGATCAGCCTCTTTTCGTGTTCTTGGCATTGAGCGAGGCAACGTCGAGAACGACCGGCTGCTGAGCTTCATGCGGATGGGCGGCGCCTGTGTAGACCTTGAGGTTCTTCATCTGGCGACGGCCGAGCGGGCCACGGGGAACCATACGCTCGACAGCCTTTTCAAGAACGCGCTCCGGGAAGCGGCCTTCGAGAATCTGGCGCATCGTGCGTTCCTTGATGCCGCCGGGATAGCCGGTGTGCCAATAGAACTTCTTGTCGGTGAATTTCTTGCCGGTGTAGACGACCTTGTCGGCATTGATGACAATGACGTTGTCGCCATCATCGACGTGCGGTGTGAAAGTCGGCTTGTGCTTGCCGCGCAGACGGTTGGCGATGATGGAGGCGAGACGGCCGACGACGAGCCCTTCGGCATCGATCAGCACCCACTTCTTCTCGACGTCTGCCGGCTTCTGTACGAAGGTGGACATATGTCTATTCTTTCGTGTTCGATCCCCGAAACCCGAAGGCAAGGGGCGTTTCTTGTTGCTTGGATTGTGTGGCCGGAGCCCACAAAAAAGATGCTGCCCGGTAGGACAGCGATCTGGCTGGGCTTATACGCAACGCGCCGGCTTTCGTCAAGAAAGACAAATGTGCTGACGGGAAAAATAGATAAACGAAATCAATAAGTTGATTGTGAGGTATGGAGATACCTCACATTTTTCCGGGTGGAATCGCGTAGGTTGCCGTCGCTTGCGCTATGAGTTGGCCCGTATCGGCACGCTGGATGCCGATGTCCATCACGGAAAGCAGCCTTCCGGTCTTGAGCATCCGCCCGACACCCAGCAGCGGCACGGGTGCGGGACGGTGGAGGAAGGATATATTGAGGTTGCTCGTCAACGCCAGTCGGCCGGCATCGATGCCGACCGTGGCGAGAAGCGTCGCATAGGCGCAGACATCAGCGAGCGCGAAGAGCGACGGACCCGAAACCGTGCCGCCCGGTCTCAGGTGACTGTCATTGGGCGTGAAGTTGAGGGTGACGGTATTTTCCGCCACGCTTGCCACGCCGAACACTCGGCCGCCCGCATGAATCTGCGGAAACTCTCGATCGAGAAAGTCGCTGATTTCCGTGGCGGTCAATTGGCTCGGCATGCTTGCATCCATTCAGCTGCGGCCAACAAGGCTAGCCCAGTTTCATTGTTAGCGCACCCAGCGCAATCATCCCGCCGGCGACATAGCGCCAGGGGCTGGCGCGCTCCTTCAGGATCAGGACCGAGATCAGCAGCGCAAACAGGATCGATGTTTCCCTCAACGCCGCGACGGCGGCAATCGGGGCGCGCGTCATGGCGTAAAGCGCCAGTCCGTAGGATGCCACCGAGCCAATGCCGCCGATCAGGCCGCGCCGCCAGGTGGTGCGCGCGTGTTTTAGCACCGGTGATACGCCACGCATCAGGAATGCGAAGGCAAAGAGCGGGATGGGAGGCAGGATCGAGATCCAGATCGTGTAGGAGATCGGATTGCCGGCGAGCCGCGCGCCGATGCCATCGACGTATGTATAGAGGGCGATGACGCAGGAATTGATCAGCGCAACGCCAATGGCCTTGGAATGGCCGCCGCGAAAGTCGGCTGCGATGGTCAGGACTCCGGCGGAGATCACGATAACGCCAGCAAACATCATTGGCGAAAGGGTTTCCGCCAGCACCACGCCGCTGGTGGTGGCGATGATCAGTGGCGCGACGCCGCGCATCAGGGGGTAGACGAGGCCGATATCGCCAAGGCGATAGGCGGCGCCGACCAGCTGGTAATAGGTGAAGTGGATACAGACAGAGCCGATGATGTAGGGCCAGGCGGCCGCATTCGGCAGCGGCAGGAAGGGAAGCGCGCATAAGGATGCCACTGCCGCGCCCAGCGCCACCATGGTGGAGTCCAGCTGCTTGTCGGTACCCGATTTTACGAGCGCATTCCAGGTCGCATGAAGGCAGGCGCCGAGGAGAACAAGAAATACAATATCAATTGGCATGAATGAATCCGGGAACTGACCTGCATATGAGCCTCAACCGAGTCTCCTGCGGAATGTAGCGTATTCCTCATTGCACAGCCGAACACCCCGGAAAAGGCCGTTTGCTTTGTGTTTTGCGCCATAGGTTGGTCGCATTTGCGCGCAACCGATCAAAACGATTGACCTTTGCGTTGACCTTTAATGATTACGTAAGTACAAAAAGTATACATAGAGGGTACATTAAGGGAATTTAGCGTATGTCGATCGACCGTAGAATTTCATTGGTCACTTTGGGCGTCGAGGATCTGGTGCGTTCGACGGCCTTCTATGAAAAGCTGGGCTGGCAGAAATCCGCCTCTTCTTCGGAGACCGTCACCTTCATTCAATTGAAGGGCACGGTGCTCGGTCTTTTTTCGCGCGCGTCTCTGGCCGAAGACGCTCGGGTGCCTGATACACCCAAGGGTTTTTCGGGCGTGACTCTCGCGCACAACGTCTCGAGCGAAAGGGGCGTCGATGCGGTCTACAAGTTCGCGATCTCCTGCGGTGCCACAGAAATCAAGAAGCCGGAAAAGGTGTTCTGGGGCGGATACTCAGGCTATTTTGCCGATCCGGACGGCCATCTCTGGGAAATTGCCTACAATCCGTTCTTCCCGATGGATGCCGAAGGCCATGTGGCGCTGCCGGATTGACGCGGGCTACCTGTACAGGCAGCGGCCGATTATGTCGTCGCAGTCAGCGGTGATGCAATGTCTGACTAGGCAGCGATTGGTGTCGGCAGACGGAATGTGGACGCGCTCGGTGATCTGATGGGGCGCGCAATACTTCTTGTTGCTTACATAGCGATCATAAAGCGTCAGGCTGGGCTTGCGTGGCGAGGGATAGCGGAAAATTGCTGCGCCATGTTGCTCGATCAGGGACTGGATAGCACCGCAACTGTATTGCAGCGCGCTGTAGCGTGGAGTGGCCACGACCGAAGTCGCCACGGAAATCGCTGCTGCCGTCAAGACTGTCGCCACCAATAGTTTCGGCATCTACTTTCCCCTGTGCAATCCCGATACTATCTCAGCAATGAATGCAGATGATAAGACCAGACTTGGTGAGACGATGAAGCACGACAGCTACGACAATAGCGTAATCCGCGACATTCTGAAATCGGTAAAGACCATCGCCGTGGTCGGCGCTTCGGCCAACCCAACTCGCCCGAGTTACGGCGTGATGAGGTTCCTTCTGGGCAAGGGCTATCGCGTCATCCCGGTCAATCCCGGCCACGCCGGAGGTGAGATCCATGGACAAACGGTGGTCGCAAGGCTGGCCGATATCGCCGAGACGGTCGATATGGTCGATGTCTTTCGCGCCGCTGACCAGCTGCCCGCTGTCATCGATGAAGTTCTGGCGATGCCAAACCGGCCCAAGGTGATCTGGGGTCAGTTGACGGTTCGCCATGATGCAGCAGCCGAGAGAGCTGAGGCACAAGGCCTGACGGTGATCATGAACCGCTGCCCGGCCATCGAGTTTCCCAGGGTAATGGGCACCTGATCCCGCCTGTGTGGCGTCTTCAGTTGGAAAGACGTTCGTGCACGGCTCGGAGCTCGCCTATGACGGCTTGCTTGATGCGTTCCGCGTTCGGGCAGAACGCGCCATAACTGCTTGCCGCGTCTCCGCTATCCAGGAGGCTGCGGCACAACGTCTTGCTGCCGCAGCGGGCGCACGCTATCTGCATCTTCCGATAGTTTTCGTGGTCGGCCGCATCGACCGCGGCTGGCTCGACATTCAAGGCGCGCAGGATCTCACCAATTTCGTCGTTGGCTTGCGGGCCGGCGCTGATGATGTGGACAAGCTGGTAGGGTGAAATTCCGCAATCTGCAGCGACCCCTTCAAGGTCGTGGTAGTTCAGTGCGGCGGCTTCATCCAGTATTTCGGTCGTCCGACGTCTTTGGTCGCGCCACCATGCCGTGAGGGTCTCAACGACGGTGTGGGCAGCAGCCAGGGGTATGTTCATTCTCGCATTCTCCGCATATTCGAGGTGCATATGCGGTGATGGCGCGTTCCGTTCCTTGATCCTAATCAAACAACTAAATCGGGTAGTTGTGCCGGTTTTCTACAGTTCGTCCTCACCAAGTCGGGCACGAATCTGCACGGGGCGGATCTGCCAGCGCTTATCCACGTCGGTGGATACGAACAATGCGGCGGCAGCCTGGGCATAGTGGATTGCCGCCTCGAATTCGGAACCGGATGCGAGCTGGCTGGCAAGTGCGCCAATGAAGAAATCGCCGGCGCCATGTGTGGACACAACATCGACGCGGAAGGGCGGTTGGTACTCCGGCCGCCCTCCAGCGCGCATATGGACGAGTCCTTCCCCCCCGAGCGTGACGATGACTTTGCCGACCGAATGGCAGAGCTGCCTGGCCGCATCGGCGGCGGCTCCCTGGCTGTCGATCGCGAGCCCCGTCAGCTCGGCGGCCTCGATACGGTTGACGACGAGAATATCGATTGCTTCGGCAATGTCAGGCGAAAGCGGCCGGGCAGGCGCGGCATTGAGGATGGTGACGATGCCGGCATCGCGCGCTTTCCGCGCCAGTTCGAGATTGACGGCTTCCGGGATTTCGTTCTGCAGCAACAGCAGCCCGACGCCGTCCGGCATACGGATGTCCGAAGTCGTGAAAGCCAGGTTGGCGCCGGAGACGATCACCGCGCCATAGTCGCCCGTCGGGTTGACCACGGCAACGCTCATGCCTGTTGTCTGACCCTTGCCGACCTGCAGCAGGCTTGTATCCACTCCCGCTTCGCGAAGATCGTCCGCCAGGAACGAGCCCTGGGCATCGTCCCCGACACGTCCGGCGACAAAGCACTTGCCGGCATTGTGCGCGACCGCTGCTGCCTGATTGCGCCCTTTTCCACCGGCAACATACCGAACCGCTCGGCCGGGGAGCGTTTCATCGAAGGCGGGAAGGCGCTCCGCTTCCACAATCACGTCGTGATGCAGGGAGCCCGCAACCAGAATCGCCTTCGCCATGCCTACACCTCCCGGTAAATCTCCTGCATGATGATCCGCTGGCTGAACGCGGCATCCTGCCTGGCGACAGCTTGCCCGAGCTCGCTGTTGCCGGCAAGCCTGTCGGCCAGCTTCATCAACTTTTTCGCTGCGATGATGTTGGTGCGGCATTCTTCGACGGGATCGAGGCCACCATGGTCGGGAAACGTGTCGAAATAGATCGCGCGGTCGTATCCGGAACGCTGAAGTTCCACCAGCAGCTCGATCGTCTGGACCGGGTGGACAGTGCCGATCATCAATCCATCGTCACGCTTGCCATATCCGTCATTGAGGTGAACGCCCAGGATGCGCGAGTGGCGAGCGGCAAGTGCTGCGGCATGCGCCGGCATCTCGTCTGCGAACAGCACATGCGCAAAATCCAGCGTGACGCCGAGATTGTCTGCCCCGGCTTCCCTAATGGCCAGCAGCGTCGTTCCGATGTCGGGCATCAGCGCATAGGACCGGGGTTCGTTCGGCTTGTACTCGATCGCAATCTCACAACCGGCATCGTGTCGGGCGACCTCCTGGATCGCTGCGATCGTGTCGTCCCACATCCTGTTGTAATCGGCCTGGAAGGAATAGTCGAAGCCGTCCTGGCCCATCCACAACGTCATGAGATTGCCGCCCATTTCCCGGACCGCATCGATACCGCGCTTGGTGATCTCGATCGCGGCCCGTCGGACTTGGGCATCCGGATGAGTGAACGCACCGAGCTTGAAGCCCGGGTCGGTGTAGTACCGCATTGCCCCGCCGTTCAGCGACATCCCGAGATCATGCATGCGCGAAGCGAGCTCGGCCGGCGAAGTGTCTGTGAAATGGTCGGGATAGTTGAGATCGGCGGCGTTGAGGCCTTCGACGGTTGCGGCGCGCTCCAGCAGGTCGACGGTGGTGACCCTGTTCTTTCCCGGCCAGTATTGGGCTGCGTCCATCTTGAAAGCATTGAGGCGGGCTGCAAAACGATGGGGTAGGGTCATGGGTTGCTTCTCTGCGCGGGAGGGTTGCCAATCTCGGGCTGCGAGTCTCGGGGAGTGGCGGTCTCAGGTCACAGATCAGAGGCCGTCGTTCTTCTTGTTGAGGCTGATCTCGCCCAAGCGGCGGGCCATGTCCTTTTCGGCCGACGCCCCGGGCGTCGCGCCCGTCACCAAGGGGGCGGGCTCGCGAGACACCGGATTCACCGCGGGAACATCAACCGGACGCTCACGCACTTCACCGACAACGTCGGGCATGTACTTTTCATCGACAAGCCCATCTTTCTGCAGTTCGGCCTCGAGAAATTCTTCGAAATCGCTGGCAAGCGCATCGCGCTCCTGGGGGGTGATCGGCCTGGCTTCCGCGGAGACCATGACTGGCTCGACCCGCTTCTGGCTTTCCTGATCCCGCCTTTCGGCTTCGATGCGCGCGGTTTCAGCGCGCTCGGCAGCCTCTGCCCGCTCGGCAGCTTCCTGTGCTTCGCGCCTGAGAATCTCCAGGCGCTGCGCCTCGGCGCGCTCGGCTTCAAGCCTCTGGGCTTCCTGGCGCTCGGCTTCAAGCCTCTGGGCCTCCAGACGTTCTGCTTCAAGCCTTTGGGCTTCCTGGCGCTCGGCTTCAAGTCTCTGGACTTCCAGACGCTCGGCCTCAAGCCTTTTGGCTTCGAGACGCTCAGCTTCTAGACGTTCATTTTCAAGACGCTCTGCTTCCCTTCGGGCTGTCTCGGCTTTTTGTGTTTCAAGGCGGGCAGCCGCCGTTTTCTGGGCTTCCAGACGCGCGACTTCCGCCCGGTGGGCCTCGAGCCGGAGCGCTTCCATGCGCGCAGTCTCTAGTCGGGAAGCCTCTGCATGTTCAGCCTCGATACGTTGTGCTTCGGCGCGTTCGGCGTCTGCCTTGTGTGCCTGCGCCTTGGCGGCATCCAGCCGCTCCGTCAACGCCTTGACGGCTGCATCGCTCGCCGCCGTTCTGCTAAGTTCGGCCCGCATCGGCTCGCCATCGACAGGCATAGCCCGGCTTCGCGCCTGTTCGAGCACGTCATCGGGGCTTGAAACGATTGGCGGAACTGTATCCCGCGCGGGGTTGTCGAGTGCGGCCGCAGCCGAGGGAGCGCTCTGGACTGGCTTGCTGCCGCCCATCGGCTCGCGCTCGTCGTCGTAGAGCATGCCACTCATTGCCGAGATGACTTTGACATCCGGGGCCTGGCTGCGAGCAGCAGCAGGCGATGCGATCTGTGCTGGGGCAGCCGGCCTGGCTATCGCGCGCTCGGCGACGGGAGTCCCCAATGGCGGCGCGAGCTTGTTGCGCTCCGGAGTCTCGATGGCGATCGGCGCTTCGAAACCGATGTTCTTGGTGGAGCCATGGGCAGATTGCTGCCGTGTCTGGCTGTTGATGCACGTTTCGATGACGATGTCGGTCGGGCCTCCGATCATGATCAGGTGCTCGGTATCGTCGCGCCGGACCAGAACGAGGCGGCGCTTCGCATCGACGGCAGCGGCATCGAGGACGACCAACCGGTGCTCCCGCGCGCGGCCGCCCTTGACGAACAGGGGCGAATTGCGTCGCTTGAGAAACACCAGAACGGCGATCAGGGCGAAAAACGCAAGCGCTACGACACCAATGGCGAGTGCGAGGCGTGGTGCGAGATCGGGGGCCAATCCTTCAAGCATGAGACGGTCCTTTTAGTGGCTGTTCCGGCAAAAAGATGCTCCTCCATACAGGTCATTGACGGCATTTTTCCGGCTTGGCAAGCTATTTCGATGGCACGCGACGGTGACCGTGAAGGTCCGCAGTGGATAGCGCATTTGCCGTTGGCAGCAGATTCATCAGATTCAATGGTGAATAGACCGCTTCAAGCGCTTTGTGATGAAGTTGCGAATTGATAATGATGATTCGAGACCGGAACAGCGTCAACGCGTTGGATTCTTTCCGGCGGCAGATTGAGGACTGGATGACGAAGCTGAATGAAGCGAACAACCACCTGAAGCCGGTTGTTGAGAATTCGCAACGGCCCGGCACTGTGCTGCGCCTCGTCCTGCTTGCCGTCGTGCTCCTGGCAACTGCGGCTGCGTTCGTATGGTTCAGGGATCAACTCGAAAACGAGATCGTGCTTGGCATACTCGGCGTGCTGGCGATGGCGGGCATTTTCTTCCTGGTCTCGGCTGTCATCGGGTTCGTCGAGGTGATGCCGCAGAACCGCACCGATACGGTCGCCCGCGCAGTTCTCAACAGCCATCCGGATGGAAGTCTGATTACGGACCGCAAGGGGCGCATCGTCTATGCCAACGCCGCCTATGGGCGATTGACGGGTGCAGAGCAGGTCGGACCGGTTTCGCTCGAACATCTTCTGTCGCGCAATCGGGAATCGACGGAGGCGGTCTATAGGCTGACCAACGGGCTGATGGAGGGCAAGTCCGGATATGAGGAATTCCGCCTGCCACGCCCGCTCGGTCAGAGCGACAATCAGGGGCAGCCAGCCTGGTGGTACAGGCTCAAGGCGCGGCCGTTGACCATAGAGGAGGAGCCGGGCGGTCCCTTCTTCATCTGGCAGATTTCCGACATCACCGCTGAGCGTGGGGAACAGGAAAAGTTCTTCCGCGAATTGCAGAATGCAATCGACTATCTCGACCATGCGCCCGCGGGGTTCTTTTCCGCTGGCCGCAAGGGCGAAATCTTCTATGTCAACGCGACGCTTGCCGATTGGCTCGGCATCGATCTGACAAAGTTCGAGCCCGGCTCGATGATGATCCGTGACATCTGCGCGGGCGAGGGCCTGACGCGGCTGGAAACCATCCATCCCGAGCCCGGCCAGAAACGTACCGAAACGCTCGATCTCGATTTCCGCAAGGCAAACGGACAAAGCTTGCCGGTGCGCATCGTTCATCGCGTTTCCGCCGCCAAGGATGGTGCTCCGGGCGAAAGCCGCACCATTGTTCTGCAGCGCGGACGTGAGGAGCAGGGTGCGCATGACGATTCTTCCGCCGCCATGCGCTTCAACCGCTTCTTCAACAATACGCCGATGGCGATCGCCTCGGTTGACGGAAGCGGCCGCATCCTCAGGACCAACACCCAGTTCATGAAGTTGTTTTCGGGTGTGACAGGGGCAGGCGAGGCCGAGGGCAATTTCCTCTTCGGCATCGTGCCCGAGACCGAACGGGAGCGACTGCATGCCGCCCTGGCCGCCGCCAAGGATCGCAAGGTCGATATCGAACCGGTCGAAGCACGCCACCCGACCGAGGAAGGCCGCTATTTCCGCTTCTATGTCAATGCGGTGATCGACCAGTCCGAGGAGGCGCCGGAAGAGGCGGCCATCGTTTATGCGGTCGAGACAACGCAGCAGAAGGCGCTGGAAAGCCAGATGGCGCAGACACAGAAGATGAATGCCGTGGGCACATTGGCCGGCGGTATCGCGCATGACTTCAACAATGTGCTGACGGCGATCCTCTTGTCCTCAGACCATCTGCTGCTGCAGGCGCGCCAGTCGGATTCCAGCTTTGCCGACCTGATGGAAATCAAGCGCAACGCCAACCGCGCCGCAGTGCTGGTGCGCCAGTTGCTGGCGTTCTCGCGCAAGCAGACGCTGCGACCGGCGGTTATCAGCCTGACCGACGCGATCGGCGATCTGCGCATGCTGGTGACGCGCATGCTTTCCGGAACCAAGGTGAAACTCGAAGTCGATTATGGCCGCGACCTCTGGCCGGTGAAAACCGATCTGTCCCAGTTCGAGCAGGTCATGGTCAATCTGTCGGTCAACGCCCGCGACGCCATGCCCGACGGCGGGATCTTGACCATCCGGACGCGCAATCTGCCTGCTGCCGATGCGGCGGAACTGAATTTCCGCGGCCTGCCGGCCGAGGATTTCGTGCTCATCGACGTGGTGGACACCGGAACCGGGATACCGCCGGAGATCATGGACAAGATCTTCGAACCGTTCTTCACCACCAAGGATATCGGCAAGGGCACCGGTCTCGGTCTGTCTATGGTCTACGGCATCATCAAGCAATCCGGCGGCTATGTTTTCCCGGAGTCGGAAATCGGCAAGGGCACGACTTTCCATATCTTCCTGCCGCGTCATATTGTGGTGGAAACAGCAGATTCCAACGGTGCAGACAATTCCGGTCCGACGCCGGCTGTCGGAGACGCAGCCCGAACGGGCCAGGGTACGGCACCGGTGGCGGCCGCCGAAGAGCTCGATCTCACGGGCAAATCGGCAGTCGTGCTGCTGGTCGAGGATGAGGAAGCGGTTCGCCGCGGCGGCAAGCGGATGCTGGAAGCGCGCGGATACACGGTGCATGAGGCGGGCTCCGGCGTCGAGGCGCTTGAGATCCTCGAGGAACTTGATGGCAAGGTGGACGTGGTCGTTTCGGACGTCGTGATGCCGGAAATGGACGGCCCGACGCTGCTCGGCGAGATCCGCAAGCTCTATCCCGACATGAAGTTCGTCTTCGTCTCCGGCTTTGCCGAGGATGCTTTCGCCCGCAACCTGCCAGAGGGGTCGAAGTTTGGCTTCCTGCCAAAGCCCTTTACATTGAAGCAGCTGGCAACCACCGTGCGCGAGATGCTTGACGGGATCGAAAGCAAAAGGGAGGGTTCGGAATGAACGACGAAATCAAGGCCGTTCTCGATTTCTGGTTCGCCCCCGAAAGACAAGCCTTCTGGTTCGAGCGTAGCGATGCGTTCGACGAGGAGATCAGGCAGAGATTTGCTGCGCTCTACGAGCGGGCCAAGGCGGGCGAGCTGAACCAATGGGCGCAAACGTCAGATGGTGCGCTGGCTTTGACCATCGTCCTGGATCAGTTTCCCCGCAACATGTTTCGCAATTCGCCACGTGCATTCGAAAGCGACCAGCAGGCGCGGACGCTGTGCCGCACGATCCTCGCCGAGGGATTGGATCAGGGCCGGTCGGTGACCGAGCGGCAGTTCATGTATCTGCCGTTGATGCACAGCGAGGCGTTGCGCGACCAGAAGGACAGCGTCGATCAATACCGGGCGCTTGGCGATGCCAACACACTCGACTTCGCCGTTCGTCATCACGATATCGTCGCCCGTTTCGGATGTTTTCCACACCGCAATGAGGTGGTCGGCCGCCACACCACTGATGAAGAAGCAGAATTCCTGAAAACAAATCCGGGCTTTTAAGAGGGTAAGACAAAACCCCATGAATCGCTTCTGATTCATGGGGTTTTGCGAAAAGGCCGGTTGCGCTGTGACGTACCACAGCGCAGGCGTAGTGCCGGGTCAGGCCTTGGCGATGAGGGCCACGGCAATCCGCGATGCCAGTCGGGCATTGTTTTCAACCAGGGCGATGTTGGTTGCCAGGCTGCGTCCACCGGTGAGGTGGAAGATGCTCGACAGCAGATAGGGTGTTACCGCCTTGCCGGTGATCTCGTCTTCTTCGGCATTGTCGAGCGCCCGGTTGATGTAGATTTCCATCTCGTCGCGCGGGATCTCGTTTTCCTCGGGCACGGGATTGCCGACCAGCATGCCGCCGCCGATGCCGAGTTCCTCGCGTGTATGCTGGAAATTGGCAATGCCGGCAGGATCATCCAGGCGGAGCGGGCTCGTGAGGCCCGAATTGCGCGACCAGAAGGCCGGGAATTCGTCCTGCCCGACCGTAACCACCGGAACGCCACGCGTTTCCAGTACTTCGAGCGTCTTGGGAATGTCGAGGATCGCCTTGGCACCGGCGCAAACCACGATGACCGGCGTGCGGGCCAGCTCTTCGAGGTCGGCCGAGATGTCAAAGGTTTCTTCTGCGCCGCGATGCACGCCGCCGATGCCGCCTGTCGCAAAAACCCTGATGCCGGCCCGCGCGGCCGCGATCATCGTTGCAGCCACGGTGGTGGCGCCCGTCCGGCGTTCAGCAATGGCGAATGCGAGATCGGCACGCGACACTTTCATGGCGTCTGTCGTGCGGGCAAGTTGCTCAAGCGTATCTTCCTCCAGGCCGATATGCAGGGTGCCATCGATGACGGCTATCGTGGCGGGAACGGCTCCATTCTCGCGAATGATCGCCTCGACGCTCTTTGCCATGTCGAGATTGCCGGGATAGGGCATCCCATGAGTGATGATCGTCGATTCCAGAGCCACGATCGCCTTGCCGTCGGTCTTGGCCTGTGCGACCTCTGCGGAATAGGTCACTGGAAAGGGGGCGCGCGCGGATGTTGTCATGGATCTGATCCTGAATTGAAGAATGCGTAAGGGCGGGTTTACAACACTATTTCGGCTTCAGGCACAAGGGCAAGCGTATCGGCCAGCAATGCCTGCGTCAAATTCTCCGCAGTCGCCATTTCGCTGGCCAGCGCCAGCCGCGCCGAGGCGACCCCGACTGAAAGTGCTGCCGGCAGCGACTTGCCTTCGAGCGTGGCGTGCAGGAAACCGGCGGCAAAACCATCGCCCGCTCCCGTGACATCGCCGATAGCCGACAGTTGCGGCGGCAACAGCGCGGCACTCTCTGTTGCGTTCCAGGCAATCACTTCTTCACGGCCACGGGTGATCGCGCCGCCCTTCAGTCCTGCTTGGCGCATGATCGACGGCCACTCGCGATAGTTTGGCGTCTCCCGGCCCGTCAAAGCGCGAGCTTCGGCTTCGTTCATGAATATCATGTCGAAATTGGAGAGTTCAGAAACATAGCGGATGACCTTTGCCGGAGAAATTCCGATTCCCGCCAGCGGTTTGCCGAACTGGCGGGCCATGCGGCCCAGTTCGGCGAGCGTTTCTGCAGGCAGGTTTGCATCCGTCAGCAGGAAGTCTGTCGCTTCAATGGAATCGCGAACCGCGCGAACCGACAGCCGTCGGGCGCTGAACAGCTTGTAAAGCTCCATATCGGCCAGCGCGATGACCAGATTGCCGTCTTGCTCCAGAATTGCGGTGTAGCTTGGAGTCTGCCGGTCGAGAAACGTGAACGGCCGGTCGATGACGCCGGCCGCGCGGGCCGCCTGACTGACTGCTTCGCCGTCCGCATCTCCACCGCGTGGCGAAATCAGCGTCACGGTATGACCGAGCCGCGCCAGGCTTCGCGCCGCATTGAAGCCGCCGCCGCCAGCCTCCTGGTGCCATGCGCCGGGATTTGATGCGCCAACAGCGGTAGCGCCTGATATCCGGCCGCGCCGGTCGATATGGGCACCGCCCAGGACGAGGATCTCTGCCATGCTCTCTATTCTATCCAGTTAATTACTCATCTTAGCGACAAAGTGCAGGCGAGGGCAAGTGTAACCTCCTACAAGCTGTTGAAAAGATTGCCGAAACAAAAATAGAACGGAGACCGGAAAAAATATCTTTTTCAGTCACTTGGCGCAGCATTGCCAAATGAGAACAAATAGAGTACATGTCTTCTATGGACAGCGCATTGCTTCGTTGACACGATTAACCTAAAGGTGGACAGAATGGCCCAGAATTCATTGCGACTCGTTGAGGAAAAATCGGTGGACAAAAGCAAGGCACTGGACGCGGCTCTCTCCCAGATCGAACGTTCGTTCGGCAAGGGATCGATCATGCGTCTTGGTTCGAACGAGAATGTGGTCGAGATCGAGACGGTTCCCACCGGCTCGCTCGGCCTCGATATCGCGCTTGGCGTCGGCGGATTGCCCAAGGGGCGCATCATTGAAATCTATGGGCCGGAAAGCTCGGGTAAGACGACGCTGGCGCTGCAGACGATCGCCGAGGCGCAGAAAAAGGGCGGCATTTGTGCGTTTGTCGACGCCGAACATGCGCTCGACCCCGTCTATGCACGCAAGCTCGGTGTCGATCTCGAGAACCTTCTGATCTCCCAGCCGGATACCGGCGAGCAGGCGCTCGAAATCACCGATACGTTGGTGCGTTCCGGCGCGATTGATGTTCTGGTCATCGACTCGGTTGCAGCGCTGACGCCGCGCGCCGAAATCGAAGGCGAAATGGGCGACAGCCTGCCGGGCCTGCAGGCGCGCCTGATGAGTCAGGCACTGCGCAAGCTGACGGCGTCGATTTCCCGTTCCAACTGCATGGTCATCTTCATCAACCAGATCCGCATGAAGATCGGTGTGATGTTCGGTTCGCCGGAAACCACCACTGGCGGCAATGCTCTCAAGTTCTATGCTTCGGTGCGCCTCGATATCCGCCGCATCGGCTCGGTCAAGGAGCGCGACGAGGTCGTTGGCAACCAGACCCGCGTCAAGGTCGTCAAGAACAAGATGGCGCCTCCCTTCAAGCAGGTCGAGTTCGACATCATGTATGGCGAGGGCGTATCGAAGACGGGCGAACTGGTCGATCTCGGCGTGAAGGCCGGCATCGTCGAAAAGTCCGGAGCGTGGTTCTCCTATAACAGCCAGCGCCTCGGGCAGGGACGGGAGAATGCCAAGACGTTCCTGCGCGAAAACCCCGATCTGGCGCGTGAGATCGAGCTTGCGATCCGCCAGAATGCCGGTCTTATCGCCGAACGGTTCCTTGAGAATGGTGGTCCCGAGGCCGGTGACGGCGACGACGCGCTGGAGGCGTGATTTAGACCCTCGCGCACGATCCTGAATTTGTGGCGCCACCGGCATGGAAATCATGCCGGTGGCGCTTTGTTTATCTGGACATGGTTAAAGCCGAACGATAAAAGCCCAAAGACTTAAAAAGGCGCCACTTTCGGGCGTACCAGGTATAAAGGGCATCATATGAGTGGCGTGAACGAGATCCGGTCTGCGTTTCTGGATTACTTCGGTAGGAATGGGCACGAAGTCGTCGCCTCATCGCCGCTGGTACCGCGCAACGATCCCACGCTGATGTTCACCAATGCCGGCATGGTGCAGTTCAAGAACGTTTTCACCGGGCTTGAATCGCGTCCGTATTCGACGGCAGCAAGCGCGCAGAAATGCGTGCGTGCCGGTGGCAAGCACAACGACCTCGACAATGTCGGCTACACAGCCCGACACCACACTTTTTTCGAGATGCTCGGCAACTTCTCCTTTGGCGACTATTTCAAGGAACGCGCGATAGAACTCGCCTGGAACCTGATCACCAAGGAATATGGCATTGACCGCAATCGCCTTCTGGTGACGGTCTATCACACCGATGATGAAGCCTTCGGTCTGTGGAAGAAGATCGCCGGTCTTTCCGAAGACAAGATCATCCGCATCGCCACCAGTGACAATTTCTGGGCGATGGGCGATACCGGCCCCTGCGGCCCCTGTTCGGAGATCTTCTACGACCACGGCGACCATATCTGGGGCGGTCCTCCGGGTTCCAAGGACGAAGACGGCGACCGTTTCATCGAGATCTGGAACCTGGTCTTCATGCAGTATGAGCAGGTGACCAAGGACCAGCGGGTCGACCTGCCGCGTCCGTCGATCGATACGGGCATGGGTCTCGAGCGTGTCTCTGCGCTCCTGCAGGGCAAGCACGACAACTACGACACCGACCTTTTCCGTGCGCTGATCGCTGCCTCGATGGAGGCAACCTCGACCGACGCCGAGGGCCAGCGCCGTGCGAGCCATCGGGTGATCGCAGACCATCTCAGGTCTGCCGCATTCCTGATCGCTGACGGCGTGTTGCCGTCCAACGAAGGCCGCGGTTATGTCCTGCGCCGCATCATGCGCCGCGCCATGCGCCATGGCGAGTTGCTTGGTGCACGCGAACCGTTGATGTGGAAGCTGGTGCCGGCGCTCGTAGGTCAGATGGGCGCGGCCTATCCCGAACTGGTGCGCGGTGAGGGGCTGATCGCTGAAACATTGAAGCTCGAGGAAACCCGCTTCCGCAAGACGCTCGAGCGCGGCCTGGGCTTGCTCAACGACGCCGTCTCCGGCCTGAGCGACGGCGGCGAACTTGATGGCGAAACAGCGTTCAAACTCTACGACACCTACGGTTTTCCGCTTGACCTGACGCAGGATGCGCTGCGGCAGAAGAATATCAGCGTCGATACCGATGCGTTCGCCAAGGCAATGGCGCGCCAGAAGGCCGAGGCCCGCGCCAACTGGTCAGGCTCTGGCGATGCTGCCACCGAAGCGGTCTGGTTCGAGATCAAGGAAGCGCATGGAGCGACGGAATTCCTGGGCTACGACACCGAGCGCGCCGAAGGCGTGGTACAGGCTCTCGTATCCAATGGCGCCACCGCAAAAAGCGCTTCGGCGGGAGACAAAGTTGAGATCGTCGTCAACCAGACGCCGTTCTATGCCGAATCCGGTGGCCAGATGGGCGATGCCGGTGTGATCCTGTTCGAAGGCGGCAAGGCAGAGGTTCGCGATACCCTGAAGAAGGGTGACGGCCTGTTTGTCCATTATGCTGAAGTCGTCGAGGGGACACTCAAGGTATCCGATGCCGTCGTGCTTGAAGTCGATCACGCCCGCCGTGGCCGGTTGCGCTCCAATCACTCCGCGACCCATTTGATCCACGAAGCGTTGCGCGAAATACTCGGCACGCATGTTGCCCAGAAGGGTTCGCTCGTGGCGCCGGAGCGGTTGCGTTTCGATGTCTCGCATCCCAAGCCGGTGACGGCGGAAGAACTTAAGGCCGTTGAGATCATGGCCAACGAGATCGTCGTCCAGAATGCGCCTGTGACCACGCGCCTGATGAGTGTCGACGACGCGATTTCTGAAGGGGCCATGGCTCTGTTCGGCGAGAAATACGGCGACGAAGTCCGTGTTGTTTCGATGGGCAAGGCCAAGCACGGTTCCAAGAGCGGCAAAGCCTATTCGGTCGAGCTCTGCGGTGGCACACATGTCGGTGCGACCGGCGATATCGGCCTGATCCGCATCCTCAGTGACAGTGCGGTGGGCGCAGGCGTTCGTCGCATCGAGGCACTGACCGGCGAGGCGGCGCGCGAGTACCTTTCGACCCAGGATGAGCGTGTCAAGTCACTCGCCTCGGTGCTCAAGGTCCAGCCGGATGACGTTGTCGGTCGCGTGGAAGCACTGATGGACGAGCGCAAGAAGCTGGAACGCGAGTTGGCTGACGTCAAGAAGAAGCTCGCCCTTGGCGGCGGCGGTTCGGCTGGCGGCGATGGCATTCGCGACATCAACGGGGTGAAATTCCTTGGCCGTGTCGTGACCGGCGTGGAACCGAAGGACCTCAAGGGACTTGCCGACGAGGGCAAGAAGTCGGCCGGCTCCGGCGTAGTAGCATTCGTCGGCGTGTCCGATGATGGCAAGGCGAGCGCCGTGGTGGCGGTTACGGATGATCTGACGGCACGCTTCAGCGCAGTTGATCTCGTCCGCATCGCCTCTCAGGCACTGGGCGGCAAGGGCGGCGGCGGCCGGCCTGACATGGCGCAGGCGGGTGGCCCCGATGGCGCACAGGCGGAGAACGCCATTGAGGCGGTTGCTGCGGCGATCGGCTGAGGCACACGCGATTTTCGCTGATGGGAGGGGCGCCACGAGCGCCCCTTTTTTGTGTTCATTTGACGTGATTTTCCGGCTCGCTTGTAATTTATGGAATGTGCTTCGTTTTTTCTTAAATTTTTAGGTTTAGGGCTGCTCTCGATTTATGGAGAGCGCGCGTGGTCGGCATACTCAACATAGCGACAATCATGGTCTGCACGGCGCTGATGACGCTGGTGGTCGCGCTTGCTCTGACTTTCGTCTGGATTTTCGAAAAGCGCGAGAAAGCTGTTGGCTGGTGGTGCCTGAGCATGTGGATGGGCACGCTTGCCGCCTCCCTGCTGGCATTTCGGGCTGTCACGCCGTGGTGGTTCGGAATAGGGTTGGGCAATGCGGCGGCCATCGTCGCTTATGGTTTGATTGCAGCGGGATTTGCTGCCTTTGCCGGCAGGAAGGCCAAGCTGCCCCTGGTTTTGGCAGGCTCGGCTTTCTGGTTTGTTTGCGTCTATGGATTCGAAGCCGTCCACAACGATGTGAACAAGCGAGTTATCGTCAGTTCATTGGCGATCGGCCTATATTGCTTTCTGGTGGTATTGGAGTGCTGGCGCCAGTGGAAGCTCGAGCGCTTGCCGTCGCTGCTGGCGGCCGTCGCCTTCTATGCCAGCCATGGATTGTTCTATGTCGTGCGCATCCCTATGGTTATCGTGTCGCCGGTGCAGGATGTCTCGGTAAACTACGGTTCTCTCTGGTATGCCGTGGTTTCGCTGGAGGCATTTGTCCACTGCGTGTTTGCGTCTTTCGTATTCCTCGCGTTGATCCGCGAGCGCGCCGAACGTCGCTACAAGCTGGCTGCCGAAATTGACAGCCTGACATCGGTTGCAAGCCGCCGGTATTTTGTCTCCGAAACGCGTGATTTGCTTGCACGCAAGCCCAAGGCCGCATCGCTGGCGGTGCTGGATCTGGATTACTTCAAGAAAATCAATGATACTTATGGACATATGGCGGGTGACCGTGTCCTACAGATCTTCGCGCGCTATGTAGAGAACGAGCTGGAAGGCGGTATGGTGTTCGGCCGGCTCGGCGGCGAGGAGTTTGGGCTGTTCGTCGCCAATCGCTCCGAAGGGGAGGTGGCGGCTTTCATCGAGAAAATCCGGGCCGGCGTCGAAGCACTTGACATGCGTTTCAACGGCCAAGTCCTCAAGGTAACCACCAGCATCGGCATTGCCAGCATTGCGGAAGCCGGGTTGGATATCGACCATCTGATGGCGGGGGCCGACAACGCTCTCTATGTCAGCAAGCATGGAGGTCGCAATCGCGCCAGCGTCTTTCACCCCGCCATGCGCATCCAGAAGATTTTCGAGAACGGTGAGGAAAGTCGCATCAGCCTGTCAAAGAAACGTCTCAGTCGCATTTCGATCCGCAGCAAGCCTGGCAGGGCATAGGTTGGGTTTGCAAGTAAACAACGCTTGTCAAATTGGGCCACGCCGCAAGTATTGGCCATTTTATTAAACCTTTAGCGCTATTGCATCTCTTGATCAGGAGAGGTGCTTTTTGCCGGATTTTTTCAGTATTCTCACTGTGATGCTGTGCAGTGGATTGGTGTCACTGGTGTTGGCGCTCGTCCTGTCCTTCGTATGGCTGTTCGAACGCAATGAGAAAGCCGTCGGCTGGTGGTGCGCGGCGATGTGGATGATCACCGTCGGTTTCGTGCTTTTGGCGTTCCGGACATCAACACCCATCTGGTTCGGCATCGCTCTCGGAAACGCCGCAGTTATCACCGGTTACGCGCTGGTCGGAGCAGGTTTTCTGGTGTTTGCGCGAAAAAAGGTCGACTGGCGCTTGCTGGCGATCGGCCCGGGGATCTGGATACTCTCGCTCATCTGCTTTGAGGCGGTTCGGGCTGACTTCAATCTTCGCATCATGATTATCTCGGCCATTGTTTCCTCCTACACAGTGCTGGCTGCATTCGCCGCATTTGCGAGCTGGAAAGAGGAGCGGCTGCCATCTGCACTGCTGGCCGTGGTTTTCTACGGCTGCCACGCCGTGTTCTATTCGTTGCGCATTCCGCTCGCCCATCAGTTTCCGCTCGATGAGGTAACCTTCCTGCGAGAAGTCAACTGGTTCACGATATTGGCACTCGAAGCCTTCCTGCAGAGTACATTCACGTCTTTCGTTTTCCTTGTTCTGATCCGCGAGCGCTCCGAACGTCGCTACAAGCTGGCTGCTGAAGTCGACAGTCTGACGTCGGTCGCAAACCGCCGCTATTTTGTCTCCGAAACGGGCGCACTGCTTGCGCGCAAGCCCAAGGCCGCGTCGCTGGCTGTGCTGGATTTGGATTATTTCAAGAAAATCAATGATACGTACGGCCATATGGCGGGGGACCGGGTCCTGCAGATTTTTGCGCGTTACGTTGAGAGCGAGTTGGAAGACGGGATGGTGTTCGGCCGTCTCGGCGGTGAGGAGTTCGGATTGTTCGTCGCGGGCCGTTCGGAAGATGAAGCTGTTGCCTTCATCGATAAAATTCGCACTGGCGTCGAGGCGCTCGACATGCGTTTCAACGGCCATGTGCTGAAGGTAACCACCAGCATCGGGATTGCCAGCATTGCGGAAGCCGGACTGGATTTCGATCACCTGATGGCGGGGGCCGACAACGCACTTTATGTCAGCAAGCGCGAGGGCCGCAATCGCGCCAGCGTCTTCCATCCGGCCATGCGCCTCCAGAAAATTTTCGAGGGTGGCGAGGAAAGCCGTATCAGCCTGTCCAAGAAGCGCCTCAGCCGCATCTCGGTCCGTAGCAGGCCGGGCCGGGCATGATCGTCATTTTGCAAGTCAGCAAGACTTGTCAAATCGATCCGTGGTTCAGAGTTTCCGTCGAACGGAAATGAAAATGAGCGAACACAGCAATCCCTGGATCAACTACGAAAAGCGCATCCGCCGCGTTACCGACCATATCCATGCCCATCTGGATGAGGAACTGGATCTGGACCGGCTGGCGGAAATTGCCTGCATGTCGGCCTACCACTGGCACCGCATCTATCGCGCCGTGCTGGGCGAGACGCCGGCCATGACGGTCAAGCGTCTCCGGCTGCATCGGGCGGCGGGCGACCTCGTCACGACAACGAGGCCGATCGCCGATATCGCCAGGCAGTGCGGCTATCCCAATCTGCAATCATTCACCCGGATCTTCCGGGCGGATTACGGAATACCGCCGGCCGCTTGGCGAAAGCAGGGAAAGCATGTCGCTCCGTTGCAACCGAAACCAAACGGAGACACCGTCATGTATGACGTCAGTATTAGAAAGCTTAGCGACAAAAGCGCGGTCGGCATCGACCACGCCGGCTCGTATATGGAGATCAACAAGGCCTTCACGACACTGTTCTCGCAACTGGCCGGAGCAGACCGGCTGGGCGATGTCAGGGAAATGTTTGGGCTTTACCTCGATGATCCCGATACAGTGGCGGTCGAACAACTGCGGTCGGCGGCTTGCGTTGTGCTGGCATCTGCGACCACTGTGCCGGCAGGATTGAAGAGCTTTCATACGGCAGGTGGCGATTACGCCGTTCTTACCCACAAGGGACCATACGCCAACCTGCAGCTTGCTTATCGCTGGCTCTATAGCACGTGGTTGAAGGGAGCGGGCCGCGAATTGCGCGACGCACCACTCTTCGAGGTCTATGTTAACAATCCGCGCGAGGTTCCTGCGTCCGAATTGCTAACGGAGATCTGCGTGCCATTGAAGTAGGTGGGATTTCCTAAAGCAAGTCGCATCTTAAATTTCGCGCCGCATCAGACCTATGGATAATAAGAACGGATAGCCATCATGATGGAGAGCATGTTTTCCATGCTCTCCATTCCACCCTGCGGATCGGCGATAAAAGTCATCCCTCGAGGGACTTCCAACCCGAACATCATCGTCCCGGTGCGCGAGATAATTTCACGCCCGCATTCGGAGAGGTCTTCGAAGTCATATGTGCCTGGGATGCGCCATGAACTAAACGCTGAGCCCAAAACCCTGCATCAGCCGCCTTGTCGAGAAATCCGGATTTCCTGATGTGAAAATCGCCCGGTCGACATGCGGCTCGATGCCCAGCTGCTCCAGCGCCGGCACTTTGCGGCGGGCCTGACGGGCAATCGCTTCGGCCGGGTCGATCCAGTCCACGGGCCATGGGGCCAGCCGGCGAAACACATTGGCCATGAACGGGTAGTGCGTGCAGGCGAGCACGACGATATCGGTCTTGGCGCCATCCTTCTCGTAGAAGCATTGGGCGATTTCGGCAGAGATATCCTCGTCTGGAACCTTATCGCCGCGGATATAGGCTTCCGCCATGCGGGCGAGGTTTTGCGAGCCGACGAGGCGTACATGGCATTGCGTGGCGAACGACTGAATGAGATCGCGGGTATAGGCGCGCTTGACGGTACCCGGCGTGGCGAGAACCGAAACCAGGCCGGAGCGCGTGCGTTCCGCTGCCGGCTTGATGGCCGGCACCGTGCCGACGAAAGTGTGATCGGGGAAAGCCTCGCGCAGATCCGCGCCGGCCAGCGTAAACGCCGTATTGCACGCGATGACGGATACTTCTGGCTGATGATCGCGAATGAATTCTTTGAAGATCGAAAGCAGCCGTTCGCGAAGCTGCGGCTCAGCCCAGTTGCCATAGGGAAAGCCGGCATCATCGGCGATGTAGATGAAGCTGCGCTCCGGCATCAGTACGCGCAGTTCGCGAAGCACGGTCAAGCCGCCGATGCCCGAATCGAACACCAGGATCGGCTTTGCAGTATCATTCATCATTATCATCCGGGCTGCCGGCACCGCGCGGTCGCTTGCGGGAAAACCGGTCGAGGGAGGAAATCACGCCGCGCATCACCTTGATTTCAGGCGCGGTGAAGGCGCGGCGGGATAGGACCGCACGCAGGTTGTCGATCATTTTCGGCTTTTTGGCGGCAGGCCGGAAAAAGCCGCGTGCGTCGAGTGCCTCTTCAATATGATCAAACAGGCCGAACAGTTGTTCCTTGGTGGCGGGCTCCTGATCGAGCGCCTGAAATGGGGTGTGCTCGGCTGCCTCGATGCTCTGTTTCATCCATTCATAGGACATCAGCAGCACGGCCTGGGCAATGTTGAGCGAGGCGAAAGCGGGGTTGACGGGGAAGGTGACGATCTCGTCGGCGAGTGCCACTTCCTCGTTGGACAGGCCGGATTTTTCGCGGCCGTAGAGCACGCCGACCTTCTCGCCGGCGTCGTATCTGCTCTTCAGCGTCTGGGCGGCGATAACCGGCGATCGCACCGGCTTGAAGCCATAGCGTTCTCGTGCCGTTGTCGCATAGACGAAATTGAGATCGGCAATCGCTTCTTCCAGCGTGTCGTAGACTACGGCACCGTCGATCACATGATCGGCCTTGCTGGCAGCGGAACGCGCTTTTTCACTCGGCCAACCATCGCGCGGATTGACGAGCCGAAGCTCGGACAGACCGAAATTCGCCATGGCACGCGCCACCATGCCGATGTTCTCGCCAAGCTGGGGCTCGACGAGTACGACCACAGGGCCGCCGGTGATCAGTTCCAGTTCGCTATTGGTGCCGGACATTGCCTATCTCGAAAAAAGAAATGTCCGACGCCGATAGCAGATGCTGTTAGCCCTGTAAAATCATTGCGCTGCGGTAGCGACTTGAATCGGTTTATTGCGGCGTCGATGCATTCTGTTCGCCGAACTTCACGATCTCGGCCATCTCCGCGACCAGCGAATCCCATTTGCCGTCGCGCATGCGGTGGATGTCATCGATCACGGGCTGGCCGTTTTCCGTCACCACGTCGAAGCGGACTTCGCTGATCGAGTCATAGCCCTGCTCGTCCTTCGGGATGCATTGCCAGAGCTTGAACCTGACGACGACAGTCTTCTTCGCACCATCGCTCTGGCCCTCGCGATAGGTGACGTCTTCAAGGGGGCAGCCGTCCTGGCCATTGGCGATGACATCGTATCCGAAGGGATTGCTCGAGCCGTCGTCGTACGCGGGATACTTCGATGCAGCCGTGTATGCCTCAACGAAGCGGCCGGAGTAGTCGCGGCCGAGCCGTGGCGTATCGAAATAATCGCCGCCGGATGATTGTTCATCGAGGCGTGCCGTGGCGACGTCCATCATGCGCCGCACCGGGTCTTCCGGCGAGGCTGCCGCTGCGATGGCTGGAATGGCAAGGAGGAGGGCGGCTGCTGCTATCTTTCTCATTTCTGCTCCGGATCTGTTGGCGCGTCGTCGGGTGCGGCGCCGCCGTTTTTGGCAATGTCTTGCATTTCGGTTATCAATGAGTCCGCCTTGCCCTCGATAACGCGATGGATATCCGCGATGACCGGCTGGCCGTTCTCCATGATGACATCGAAATGCACTTCCGACACCCCGTCTTTGTATGTCGGGTCGTCGTCAAAACAAGTGTAGAGTTTGAACGTCACCTTGATATCGGTGACACCGGCTTTCTCACCCTGATTGACGATGGCCAGATCCTTGAGCGGGCAGCCGTCCTGGCTGTTGGTGACGATGTCATAGCCGAACGGACCGCCTGCCTCATCGTAGATCGGAAACTTCGCGGCTTGCTGGTAGGCAGAGACGAAAGCCTTGGAGTAGAGCGTATCCAGTCGCTGCTTGTCAAAATAGTCCTGCCCCTCGGCGCCGCTGTCGCTCCAGAGCTTGGTGGCGAGATCCATGATGGATTTCACCGGATCTTCCGGTCCTGCTGCAAGCGCGGGTGATGCCATCAGCAGCAAAGCGGCGATCGTTCGTGTTCCAAGCATGGCAGTATTCCTCGCAGTGATTCCCTGTATCGTGGGCGCAAGGGAACAGAGATTGAAAATTGCGTCAATTCGACGTCGCAAGGGCAATCAATATTTGCCTTGGGGCCGTGCGGTGTTATAGGCAGAACCCGACGCCAATAAGCGGGCCGCGCCATTATCCCAACGCGGCAAAACAAAGAGGTACATTCATGAAAAAGATCAAGGTAGCAAACCCGGTCGCCGATCTCGACGGCGACGAGATGACCCGCATCATCTGGCAGTTCATCAAGGACAAGCTGATCCACCCCTATCTTGATCTCGACATCGACTACTACGATCTTTCGGTCGAAAATCGCGATGCCACCAACGATCAAGTGACTGTTGACGCTGCCAATGCCATCAAGAAGCATGGCGTCGGCATCAAGTGCGCGACGATCACCCCGGACGAAGAGCGCGTCAAGGAATTCAAGCTCAAGGAAATGTGGAAGAGCCCGAACGGCACGATCCGCAACATCCTCGGCGGCGTGATCTTCCGCGAGCCGATCATCTGCAAGAACGTGCCGCGCCTGGTTCCGGGCTGGACCCAGCCGATTGTTGTCGGTCGTCATGCCTTCGGCGACCAGTACAAGGCCACCGACTTCAAGTTCCCCGGCAAGGGCACGCTGACGATGAAGTTCGTCGGCGAAGACGGCTCCGTCATCGAGAAGGAAGTCTACAAGGCACCGGGCGCCGGTGTCGCCATGGGCATGTACAATCTCGATGAATCGATCAAGGAATTCGCCCGCGCCTCGCTGATGTACGGCAAGATGCGCAAGTGGCCGGTCTACCTGTCGACCAAGAACACCATCCTCAAGGTCTATGACGGTCGCTTCAAGGACATCTTCCAGGAAATCTACGAGACGGAATTCAAGGCCGATTTCGATGCGCTCGGCATCACCTATGAACATCGCCTGATCGACGACATGGTCGCCTCGGCACTGAAGTGGTCCGGCGGCTACATCTGGGCCTGCAAGAACTATGACGGCGACGTTCAGTCCGACACGGTTGCGCAGGGCTTCGGCTCGCTCGGCCTGATGACTTCGGTGCTTCTGACGCCAGATGGCAAGACGGTCGAAGCCGAAGCCGCGCACGGCACGGTGACCCGTCACTACCGCCAGCACCAGAAGGGTCAGGAAACCTCGACCAACTCGATCGCCTCGATCTTCGCCTGGACGCGTGGTCTCGCGCACCGCGCCAAGCTAGACGACAACGCCGATCTGGCGAAGTTCTGCGACACACTGGAAAAGGTCTGTGTCTCGACCGTCGAAAGCGGCTTCATGACCAAGGACCTGGCGCTTCTCATCGGTCCGGATCAGCCCTGGCTGTCGACCACCGGGTTCCTCGACAAGATCGACGAGAACCTGCAGAAGGCCATGGCCGCTTAAGTTTATCTGATTTGGATTGAACGCAAAAACCCGGTCTCGAAAGAGGCCGGGTTTTTGCTATGTGGGTCTGGTCGACTGGAAAGTCAGGTCAACAGCGGCAGCATTGCCAGCGGGCTGGCATTGGCGATCGAAAGCGCCTGATTGGCAAGCTTGCCTTGGGTCTCGACCGCGCGAAGCCGTGCTGAAGCCGCATTCAGATCGGCATCGACAAGCCGGCCAACGCCGCGTGCCTGGCTGTCTTGCAAGTCGATGACGAAGTTTTCCTGCAGCTTGATCCGAGACACCATCGAGCCCAGATTGGATGCAACGTCCGTCATGGCAAGCAGCATCCTGTCGGTGACGCTTATCATCTCGTCAATGTCTGCTGTTGTCGTGGATTGGTTCAGGGTGAATTCGATCTGGCCGACGCTTTGCCGGCCTTTCATGAGGACCCATTCCGTGTCCGTTCCGAGTTCACGGGCGTATTGTGGGCTCGTGAGAATGCCTTTGCCGTCGACATCGTCGATCAGGTGATTGGTACCCTGGGCATTGGCAAACGAATAAGTCAGAGATGTCACCGCGACGTTGCTATTCGCATCGCGATTGAACGAACCTACCATCTGTTTGTCGACATCGTCGGCAGGCGAGCTGCGGCGCAGCCAGTTCTCGCCATTGAACGATGACGAGTCTGCGATCGAATAGAGCTCGTTGCGAAGCTCTACAATCTCAGCATTGACCTTGGCCAGATTGACGCCCCGTTCGCGGGCGGAAACGAGCTTTGCCTTGATTTCATCGACCACGCCAACGGCAAAGTTCATGCTGGAATAGGCCACGCCGACGACGGCCGCGCCCAATCCCAGTGAATCCTCCGCTGCGGCAAGCGCCTTTCCATCGGATCGCATCGTCGTGGCGATCGACCAGTAGGCGGTGTTGTCCTTCGCCGACTCGACGCGATAGCCTGTCGCCACCTGCTGCTGGCTTTCCAGCCGCGATGCTCCTATCAAGCGCAACTGCTGGACGGCAGCCATCGCTCCCAAATTTGTAACAATACTCGTCACGGCGCTACCGAACTCAATACATGGATAAAACATGGCCTGACCGAACCAGCATTTCTGTCGCAAAACGCCGCAACCGGCAAAGCACTGATTCATATGCATAGCTTGCAGCGTCGCAGTTAATCACCACCTAAGCGTTAGGGTTAATCTTTGGTTAGCGTTTAGGTTAAACCTTCGTTGCGGCCGTACTTGCCATGGCAAGGAATCTATCCAGAAACCCTTCGAGCGCGGTCCAGTCCGTGAATTCAACGTCATTGCCGTCATATGGGCGGGCGCCTTCCTTCCTTGCGATCTCCCGCATGATCCAGCGCTTGAAGAAGTCGTACTGGGTATATCGCAGGGCACCGGCGGCATGGTGCACCATGTCCGGCTTCCAGCCCGTTTCGGCCATGAGCGCTTCCGGGTATTTTTGCGCCAGCGCGCGCTCATCCTCGTGTTCGCTCTGGATTGAGAGTGTGACCGACACGAACGCCGAAACCAAGCCGTTGAGCCAATCCTGTTCCCGATGAACGAAGTCGACGAACGGTGTGGGGTAACGACCGGCATGGACGGGGGCAGCAAGAATGACCGCCTCGGGCCTTTCCAGCCCAAATTCGTGCGCCTCGGCGGAATTGGTCAGGGCGACGACATGGCCTCGCTTTTCCAGGCTAGCAGCCATCGTTTCGGCGATCTTGTGCGTCTGGCCCTCGATTGTGGCATAAACGATCAGTATCTTTATGATATCGCTCCGGGTAGATGCTGACGAGGTAAGCGTGCCGGAACCCGTGGTCCCGCGCGTTGATCGAAATCAACATGTGGCAACAGGCGCAGGTTCGTGAAAACGCTGTGAGTTGGACAATTTCTTCTGCCCCGCTACGGCGAATCGTTGTTAAAGGAGGGTTCGCATATTTCTGAGGAATAGGATGACGGCAGCGATAGACATGGGCGTGGGGCAGGGCGGTGCTCGTTCTACCCTCGACCTCGAGGAATTGCTGGCGACCCGCCTTCTGGTCCAGGGCAATTCCGGCTCGGGAAAGTCGCATCTTTTGCGCCGCCTTCTGGAGCAGTCCGCAGGCTGGGTGCAGCAGGTCATCATCGACCCAGAAGGCGACTTCGTCACGTTGGCCGACCGCTACGGCCATGTGGCAATCGAAGGCGAGCGGACCGAAGCCGAGTTGCTCGGCATCGCGGCGCGCGTGCGCCAGCATCGCGTTTCCTGCGTCCTGTCGCTCGAAGGCATGGACGCCGAGGAGCAGATGCGGGCCGCGGCCATTTTCCTCAACGGTCTGTTCGATGCAGATCGTGATTTCTGGTATCCTGTGCTTGTTGTGGTCGACGAGGCGCAACTGTTTGCCCCGGCCGCAAGTGGCGAGGTCAGTGACGACGCGCGACGGCTGTCGCTGGGCGCAATGACCAACCTGATGTGCCGTGGCCGAAAGCGCGGGTTGGCGGGCGTGATCGCCACCCAGCGGCTTGCCAAGCTCGCCAAGAACGTCGCGGCCGAAGCGTCGAACTTCCTTATGGGCCGCACCTTTCTCGATATCGACATGGCGCGCGCCGCCGATTTGCTCGGCCTCGATCGCCGGCAGGCGGAAATGTTCCGCGACCTGCCGCGCGGTTCGTTCGTTGCGCTTGGTCCGGCGTTGACCAAGCGGCCCCTGAAGGTCGAGATCGGCGTGGTCGAGACTTCGGCTCGTTCGTCTAGCCCCAAGCTGATGCCATTGCCCGAAGCCAATGCTGACGCCGCCGATTTGATTCTAACGCCCGACCCGCAAGAATTTTTCCGGCCCATCCCGCGTTATGTGCAGCCGGCACCCCGACCGGCGACCGATATCCTGGCCGAGCTCTCAAAGCCACGCGAGATCGACCCGGAGCCGCGCGAACCTTCCCGCCCCAAACGTGTGGAGCTGACGCCGGAAGAACGGGAGGAGCAGGTCGCTTCGGCGCTTGCCGATGTGCTCGACAAGGACGACGCCGCCTTCCGCACCGACTCCGAGCTCTATCAGGAATTCCTCGTTCGTTGCCGTATCCGCAGGCTGACCGGCGGAACCGTGTCTCTTCCCGATTTCCGCCACAGATTGGCAGTGATCCGCTCCGGTGCCGATGAGGAAATGCAGGCCTCCGAGATCTGGCAGAAGGCGATAAGCCTTTCGCACGGCGTGACGGATGATCTCAAGGCGCTGTTCCTGGTGCTGGCCAATGCCGCCATAGCTGGCCTGCCGTGTCCATCCGACGCGGCGATTGCGCGGGCCTATGGCACCCATTCGGTACGCCGCGCGCGTCGGCTGCTTGCCTATTTTGAGGAACAGGGACTGGTCGTCATCCATCAGGACCGGCTGGGCCACAGGATTGCGGCCTTCCCGGACCTTGGTTCTGAAACGGCGCCCGGCAACCCGGATGACAGCGCTGCGGAACGTCCCGCTGCGGAATAGGTTTAATCCTCGATAATGCCGAGCTCGCGCTGCAGCTTCTTGGTCAGCGAAGCCGAGACAGTTTTATAGGATCGCATGAGGTAGGTGGAGAGATCGTGCTCTGGGAACTCCGCCAGCGACGAGACAGAAACCCACTGGCGCTTGGCGAAATAGGGCGCCTGCGATATTCCGTCGATCGCTGTCAGGATGACGAAGGATTCTTCGGGGCATTTGAAGACGATGCGCTCCTGGCCGTCCTTGCCGGTGGTCAACAGCGCAAAGACCTTGCCGCCGACCTTGGCGACACGCGATTCCCATTGGTCAACGAACGTGACGCCGGGCAGCGAACCGGCGAAGGCATCGAACGCCGTTTGCTTGAAAAGTGACATGCCGCCTCCCGGGTGTTGCATTGCACAGTATCGGGAGTCTTGCTGATTTGCCGAGGTTGTTCAACAAGCAAAAGCATATGGGGAATGTGGAAGGGCGCGCCGACTTATGGTCGGCGCGCCCTCTTTTTGGTTTGGCGTCAGGAAATCTGCGCCGGTTTTTCGTTCCTCGTGGCCCACAGCGAGCCGACGACGCCGGCCGTCAGGAGGAATACGGTAATACCGAGCGACAGCGCAGGCGGGATCTTGGCGATGCCCAGCATGTCGGCAACGAAGATCTTCGAGCCGACAAAGATCAGCACCGCAGCCAGGGCATACTTGAGGTATGCAAAGCGGTTGATCATTGCGGCAAGGGCGAAATAGAGCGCCCGGAGACCAAGGATGGCGAAGATATTCGAGGTGTAGACGATGAACGTATCCGTCGTGATCGCAAAGATTGCCGGAATGGAATCGACAGCAAACACGAGGTCGGCGAGTTCCACCATGATCAGGGCGAGCAACAACGGCGTTACCCAGGTTTTCATCTTGCCGGTCGCCGGATTTGCCTCGCGAACCAGAAACTTCTCGCCGTGCAGATCCTTCGTCACCGGCAGGTGACTACGCAGGAATTTCAGAACGCGGTTGTTTTCGAGATCGTCGCTGTGACCGCTCGAAAACAGCATGCGGATGCCGGTGATCACCAGGAAGGCGGCGAAGAAATAGAGCACCCAGTGGAAGTTCTCCACGATGGCCGCGCCCGCCGCGATCATGATGCCGCGCAGCACGATGACGCCGAGGATGCCGTAGAGCAGCACGCGATGCTGGTATTGTCGGGGTATCGCGAAATACGAGAAGATCATCGCGATGATGAAGATGTTGTCCATCGCGAGCGATTTTTCGATGACAAAACCTGTCAGGTATTCGATGGCTTTTTGCTCGCCAGACTGGAACCAGATCCAGCCGCCGAAGGCGATGCCCATGGAGATGTAGAAAGCGGAAAGCAAAAGGCTCTCGCGAATACCGATTTCGCGTGAGCCTTTGTGCAGGACGCCCAGATCGAGCGCCAGAAGAGCGAGAACGACGGAAAGAAACACCGCCCACATCCATGCGGGGGTGCCCATAAGTTCAATATGGAGGAATTGCATAGTCAACCTGAACCGGACAAGGTTGGCTTGTTCATTCCGACATCACGTGACTGTCCGGGAGTCACGTCAGAGGGGCCCGGAATCCTGTTGCGAACCGCTAAGTGGGGCAGGTCACGATTCTTTTCAACCCTGACATTGACATTTTTCCGGTCGGGTCGTAGAAGCCGCTCAACTCCGGGCCAATCCAGCCCGGTGTTTGTTTTCTGTTGGCATCTGCCTCAGGAGATAGAGCATGTCCCGTGGCTTCTCCATTTGCTGATGTGAGAAACCTGTCAGAGTTGGCCGCAAGGCTTTCTCAGAGGAGGGCGTGTTTCCTTAAACAACAGCCGGTCGCAAGACGGGCATAAAAACGAAAGGAAATGCGATGAGCAAGCGCGCATCGTCTAAGTACAAAATCGACCGCCGTATGGGCGAGAACATCTGGGGCCGTCCGAAGTCGCCGGTTAACCGCCGCGAATACGGCCCGGGCCAGCACGGCCAGCGCCGCAAGGGCAAGCTTTCGGACTTCGGCGTTCAGCTGAAGGCCAAGCAGAAGCTCAAGGGCTACTACGGCGATATCTCCGAAAAGCAGTTCCGCGCCACCTACGACGAAGCAGCACGCCGCAAGGGCGACACCCCGGAAAACCTCATCGGTCTTCTGGAATCGCGTCTGGACGCCATCGTCTACCGTGCCAAGTTCGTCCCGACGATCTTCGCTGCCCGCCAGTTCGTCAACCACGGCCACGTCAAGGTCAATGGCGTCCGCGTCAACATCGGTTCCTACCGCTGCAAGGCCGGCGACGTCATCGAAGTCAAGGATAAGTCCAAGCAGCTCGCGATCGTCCTCGAGGCCGTTTCGCTCGCTGAACGCGACGTTCCTGATTATGTCGAAGCCGATCATTCCAAGATGAAGGCGACCTTCATCCGCGTTCCGACGCTTGCCGACGTGCCTTACGCCGTCGTCATGGAACCGCACCTGGTCATCGAATTCTACTCGCGTTGATCTGATCAACCCGATCCGAATTTTGAGAAAGCCGCTCGCAAGGGCGGCTTTTTTGTTGTCTACTGCGTCCAGTTTCTCGCTCCGGATGAAATGATGCTTCGCAACACCGAAAAATCCTGGGGTCTAGTCTCCTTCCTGTTCCACTGGATCATGGCAGCGCTGTTTCTCTGCCAGTTCTGGATTGGCTGGTACATGCAGGGCCTCAAGGACCTGCTGGCACAATACAATCTCTATCAGTTGCACAAGTCGTTGGGTTTCACGATTTTGGCGCTTGCTGTTCTGCGCGTAATCTGGGCGTTGGGCTCATGGCGGCCGGCCCCGCCCGCAAGCATGCCGGAGGTGGAAAAGCAGCTGTCGCGGGGATCGCATTTCCTCCTCTATCTCGCACTGTTTGTCCTGCCGCTGACCGGTTGGGCCGTCGTTTCGACCTCACCCTTGCCGATCGCCACATGGTTCTTCGGCCTGTTCGTCATCCCGTCGCTTCCGCTGGGCATTTCGTTGCACTCGGAACAGGTGTGGACGAGCATTCACGGCTTTCTCGCTTATGGTGCGATCTTCCTGGTTGCCGTCCATATTCTTGCCGCGCTGAGGCATCATTTTCATCACAGGGATGATATACTGATGAAGATGGTGAGGCCGGGCTTTGCCGGTCGCAAGGACAGCCGTATCGATAAAAACTGACAGGAGGCCCGTATGAAGCGAGTGATGCTCATTGCCGTCCTGCTTATTTGGCCGATGGTCGCTTCAGCCGATGCATTCAGCGATGCGGCGGGCCGCTATCGCGTGCTGCCGTCCTCACGCATACATTTTTCCGTCGCGCAGATGGGCGGCGCGGCCGTCGCGGGAGAATTCAAGCGCTTCAAGGGATCGTTCCAGCTGGATGGTCGGGACGTCTCGCGTTCAAAGGTCGATTTCACCCTGGAACCCGCAAGCGTCAGCGCGGTCGATCCGCGCGTGGAAGAATTCATACGTTCCGAGCCGGTTTTCAATGCGGCCAAGTATCCCGTGGTGACGTTTCGCTCCACCAGCGTAAAACGAACAGGCGATAACACCGCCAGCATCGACGGTCGCCTGACGGCAAAAGGCGTGACCAGGCCGACACGGTTTTCCGTCGCGTTCGGGGGGCGATCCGGCGGGACGCTGAAATTCCACGTCACCGGCAAGATGTCGCGGGCGTTGTTCGGTATGGATGTCGGAGCGCCGGTCTATTCGAATGTCGTGGTGCTGGATATGATGCTGGTCGGGGCCAGGCAATAGATGCGGCGTTGCCCAGGGGCTGGTCCGTCGTTTCAGGGAGAAGGCATGCGTTTCGTAATATTCTTTTTGGGGCTATTTTCCATGATAGGGCAGGGTGCCCATGCCACCGAAGTGGAGCCACCGTTGAGCAGCAACCGTGGGCCTGTACTTTGCGTCTGGAGTATTACGGTCACGCAGATCGCGGTGGCGGAAAAATGCTTCAAAGGAAAGGATCCGGAATTCGTCGATACTTTGAAATGGTCGCTCGGCAGGATGGATGCCTTCATCCTCCGTAACTCCAAGATATCTGTGATGGCACTTGAGGCGCGCAGGCGGAAGCTGAGCAACGATGTACTCAAGAACATGAAAGCCGATGCTGCCGGGGTTTGTGTGCCGGGGCAGCCTCTGCTTGTCTTCTATCCCAAGACGATTCCACCCAGGGCCGAGATCGAGGCTGCGACCAACAAGCTGCTCGAGATCAACCGGCGCCCGGAGATGAACCCCTGCATGTGACGCCCAGCCCGTCAAAAGCACCCGTGAATGCGAGATGGTGCACGGGGATCGCTTGACCCCGCAGCTTAATCCTTTATTGCCTGTCTCGACCTTATTCAGCAGGGGCGATGGCCGATGCTCACCTTAAATCCCGAAATGCCGACTGACGAAGACGATGGCGCCTTTGCCGGCGATGCCACCATGGCGGCGCTTTATGCGCATGCTCCGCAATCGGCCAACTTCAACAAGCTGAGAAAGCGGCTGATGCGCTCCATGCGCCAGGCCATCGACGATTTCGGCATGCTCAACGGCCAGAAGCGCTGGCTTGTTTGCCTATCGGGTGGCAAGGATTCGTATGGCCTGCTGGCGCTGCTGCTCGAACTCAAGTGGCGCGGCCTGTTGCCGGTCGAACTGATCGCCTGCAATCTCGATCAGGGCCAGCCGAATTTTCCCAAGCACATCCTGCCCGACTATCTCACCTCGCTCGGGGTCAAGCATCGGATCGAATATCGCGATACCTATTCGATCGTGAAGGAGAAGGTGCCTGAAGGAGCGACCTATTGCTCGCTCTGTTCACGACTTCGCCGCGGAAATCTCTATCGCATTGCCCGCGAGGAGGGCTGCGATGCGGTCGTACTCGGTCACCATCGCGAGGACATCCTCGAGACGTTCTTCATGAACTTCTTCCACGGCGGCCGGCTGGCATCGATGCCGCCGAAGCTTCTGAACGACGAGGGCGATGTGATGCTGTTGCGCCCGCTCGCTTATGCCGCCGAAGACGATCTGGCGCGCTTTGCCACTGCCATGCAGTTCCCGATCATCCCGTGTGATCTCTGCGGTTCACAGGACGGGCTTCAGCGCAATGTAATGAAGGCGATGCTGAACGATATCGAAACGCGCATGCCCGGTCGCAAGGACACGATGTTGCGCGCGCTCGGTCACGTCAATCCATCCCACCTCATGGACCCGAAGCTGTTCGATTTTGCAGCACTGACGGCTTGAGCTGTGACTATTCACACGTGACTCAATTTTTCAAACACGCCTCCCAAGCCGCTGAAAGGATTCAATGAACATGCCTAAGCTGGATATCGAAGCGCTCGCCAATCTGTTGCGGGATGCCGCCAAGGCGGAAATCCTGCCGCGCTTTCGTCGCCTGGGCGACGGCGATATCCGTATCAAGACGGAAGCTTCCGATCTGGTGACGGAAGGAGATGAGGCGGCAGAACGCTTCATCAAGGCAAGACTTGATACGGTGCTGCCCGGTGCATTGTTCGTCGGCGAGGAATCGGTTGCCCATGATCCGGCCTTGTTGCCGAAGCTGGCGGGTGCCGATCTTGCGCTGGTCATCGATCCCATCGACGGCACGTTCAATTTCGCGTCCGGCATTCCACTGTTTGCCGTCATGGCTGCCGTTGTTTCCAAGGGCGAGACGATTGCCGGCCTGATCTACGATCCGATGGGCGATGACTGGGTCATGGCGGAAAAGGGTGGCGGTGCCTGGCAGGTGCGGCCGGACGGCCATCGCACCAAGCTGAGCGTCATCGCGCCAGCGCCGCTCGCCGAGATGTACGGCATGGCCTCGACGGGCTACCTGCCCGGCGGCAAGCGTGCCACCGTGCTCGGCAACATGGCCAAGCTCCGCTTCCTGATGAACTACCGTTGCGCCGGTCACGAATATCGGACCTTCGCGTCGGGACACGTGCACTATCTCATGTACAACAAGTTGATGCCCTGGGACCATTTGCCGGGAACCCTGATCTCGCAGGAAGCCGGTGCCTACGCAGCACGCTTCGATGGCTCGGCATACCAGCCGCACCATGTTGATGGTGGGCTGGTCCTGACGCCGGACAAGGAGACCTGGGAGCTTCTCCGACGCGAGGTTTTCACTTTCTGACGGCGTATTGGGTGCTGGCGCCGAAAAGTTTGCCCTTTTCGGCGACCAGCACGCAGCCGATCGCGATCAGCGCCAGAAAGAAGAAGCCGGCGGCAACGGGCACGATCGTCCCGTCATAGGCATAGCCGATCATGGCGCCCATAAGGGCTCCACCGACCGTTTGCATGAAGCCAAACACCGAGGAAGCAGTGCCGGCAACCGCGCCGAGCGGCTCCATGGCGAGCGTCATCGTGTTCGAACCGACCAGGCCGAAGCTGAACATGATCAATGTGAACACGATCATGAAGGGTGTAAATGGCAGCATCTCCATGCTCGCCAGGGCAAGCATGACCGCGCTGAGCGTGCAAAACGTCAGCAATGCCGCATGCGCCACGCGCCGCATGCCAAGCGCGCCGACAACGCGCGAATTCAGGAACGATGACATCGCCATCATCGTCGCGACGAAACCGAAGGCGATCGGAAACGATGAACCCAATCCATAGATGTCGACATAGATCTGTTGCGCGGTGCCGATGAAGCCGAACAGGGCAGCCATCACGAACATGCTGGAAATGCCGTAGAAAAACGCGGTCCGGTTGGAAAGCACCAATCGGAACCCCTCGGCAACCACGGCGGGATGCAACGGCCGACGCTTGCCTGGATCCAGCGTTTCGTCCATCCGGAAGTAGCCCCACATGCCGATGACGATTGCCAGCGCCGCCATGAACAGGAAGATAAGCTGCCAATGGCCTGAGAAAAGCAGCAACTGGCCGACCGCCGGAGCAAAGACCGGAACGACCATGAACACCATCATGATCAGCGACATGACTTCGGCCATCGAGCGTCCCGCAAAACGGTCCCGCACCACGGATTGGGCCACGACCCGCGTCGATGCTGCGCCGATGCCTTGAACGAAGCGCAGCGCCAACAAGGTCTCGAATGTCGGGGCTATTACAGCGAACCCGGCGGCCACGATGTAGATGATCACTCCGGCAATCAGCGGCTTGCGCCGGCCGAACCGATCCGCAAGCGGGCCGAAGAACAGTTGCGCAATGCCGAAGCCGATAAGGTACGACGTGATCACAAGCTGGCGCTCGTTTTCGTGAGCCACCTGCAATGCTTCTCCCATCTTCGGAAGGGCAGGCAGCATGATATCGACGGCCAGCGCGTTGAGCGCCATGAACGCTGCCATCATGGCGATGAACTCGGGCCGGGATACTGTGCGGGGAGAAGTGGACATTGCAAAGCTCGCTGAACGCGTAATGTTTTTGCTCACGTCAGCCGGATGCCGGCGCGGGCCATGTGGTCGTCAGGCGCGGAACATGCGTCCGCGCTCGGTCCAGAAGACCGCGCACGTCGCAAGCAGTCCGCCCATCCCGAAGGCAAAAGCCAGTGGCGTCACGGTGCCGTTATAGGCCTGGCCAACAACGCCGCCGAGCACAGTGCCGATGCTGGTAGTCACGACGCCAAAGAGCGCTGCGGCAATGCCGGCGATGTGGCCGAGCGGCTCAAGCGCAATCGCGTTGAAATTACCCTGCAAGACGCCGAAAGACATCATGCAGATGGAAAGCAACGTGAATGCTACCCAGAATGGCGGTGTTCCGGCAAATGACAGTGCCAGCAGTGTCAGGCCGGAGGCGGTGAAAATGAGCAGCGCACCATGCGCGACCGGCCGCATGCCCAGTTTTCGTACGATCCGTGCGCTGAACAGGGCGGCTATCGCGACGCCTACGGACGAGCCGCCAAATGCAAGCGGAAACAGGGTGCCCAATGCATAGAGTTCGCCGTAAACCTGCTGAACCGAGACGATGTAGGCAAACAGCGATGTGAGCGTCATGGTTCCGGCGACTGCATAGCCCGCGGTAATGCGGTTGGTGCAGATTTCCTTGAACGCGCTCCACAGGCTCCCGAAGGAGAGGGACCTGCGATCCTTTTGCGCAAGCGTCTCGCTGAGCCGGGTCGTCATCCACATGAGGATAAGGCCGCCCGCGACGGCGTTGAAGATGAAGATGCTTTTCCAACCCGCCAGAAGCTCGAAGGATTGGCCGATGGTCGGCGCAACGATCGGAACGATCATGAAGGTGGTGAAGACGAACGTCAGAACGCGGCCCATGGCCTGACCGGAAAAGCAATCGCGCACCATCGCCATCGTTACGACCTGCAATGCAGCCGCGCCGGCTCCCTGCACGACGCGCATGGCAAGCAGTGACGTAAAGTCCTTGGTGAAAATGGCGGCAATCGACCCAGCGAGGTAGAGCAGCAGGCCAGTGGCCATCAAAGGCTTGCGCCCGAAGCGGTCGCTGAGCGGGCCGTAGAACAGCTGGCTAACGGCGAACGTGACGGCAAACACCAGAATGACGAGCTGACGGCTGTTTTCATCGACCACACCAAAGGCGGTTCCGATTGCGGGCAGAGCCGGCAACAGGATGTCGATCGACATGGCAGCGACGGCCGCGAGTGACGCGCACATCGCGATGAATTCGAACATCGACAAATTGGAGCGAGTGGAGGCATGGCTGCCGCCGCCCTGCAAACTGACATCGTGCATGTAATACCTGCAATTAAATAAGCTGATGCGGGTCGGGAGCACTCGCATCCAGAAAAAAAGCTGGAAAAGATACGGGCCGGAAATCCGGCCCGCCTCATTGCCTGACGTGAAGTCAAGAAGCGATCAGGCTGCCTGACCCTTGAATGCAATGCCGTTGTCGGACAGCGCCTGCTGAAGTTCGCCGGACTGGAACATCTCGGTCACGATATCGCAACCGCCGACGAATTCGCCCTTGATATAGAGCTGCGGCACGGTCGGCCAATTCGAATAATCCTTGATGCCCTGACGGAGGTCAGCATCGGCAAGCACATTGTGGCCCTTGTAGTCCACGCCGACGTAATCAAGGATCTGCACGACCTTGCCGGAGAAGCCACACTGCGGAAAGTCCGGAGTGCCCTTCATGAAGAGAACCACGTCGTTGGTCTTCACTTCATTGTCGATGAATTCATTAATGCCGCTCATTTTGTGGTCCTTTCACATGCGGGGTCAAGATCCGCAGCTTGTATCATGTGCACTAGATAGCAATCTGCCCTGAAAAATTCTAGCCGCCGAATGGCAAAACTGGAAGGGTATTTGCGAAATGGCGCCTCGGTCTGGCAGGAACATTCACTGTGTCGCGTCGCACCTTTGCTCGGTAGTCGCAGCTACCTTCAGCGTTTTGGTATCCAGTGTCTTCCTGACCGAGATCACGGAACCCAAGCCATTCGCCTGGTTTTCAGCAAAAGTCGGGCAGTCCTTCGCCGTTGCTTGCCGTTCCCTCTGCCAGAAAGACAGTCGGTTGCCGCTCAGTTCGTAGTCGTCGGCAGGCACATCCAGAACGGGTTTGCGGCTCTCGAGATCATAAACGACAAGATCCCCCTGAGGTCCGGTCGACCGTCGCAGTATCAGGAACTTGCCCGCGAGCTTGTCGAACCACAATGGATCTCCCTGTTCGCCGATAAGCAGATCCGCCTTGGAGGCATCAAAGGTGCAGCGCGCGGATTTCTTCTTGCCCTTAAGCGCGGTAACGGCGAGTCTCGATCCTGCATCCTCGTCATAAGACTGGACGGCGACATGGTATTCCTTGTTCGCATGGCATTCGACCTCGCCGGCCTGGGTAGGGCAACTGGTTCCGATTACGGCGGCGAGCGTCGAGGCTGCGAGGAGAGCAAACGGCTTAAGCATGAAATCACCTGAAAAATTGACCCAAGTCGGCGCGATGCACCACACCAGACAGAACGTGCGACAGCCGGAATTTCAAACGGCCGCTACGCAAAAAAATGTTCAACCGGAAAGGGATTCATACAAGGAGTGCGGCGCGACAAAGCGCGCGCCGTATTCGTGACTGCTTGGTACGCGTTCGATCAATCGGGTGCGGACGTCTGCAGGGCCAGGGCATGTAGCACGCCGCCCATCTTTCCCTGCAGGGCGTCATAGACCATCTTGTGCTGCTGTACGCGGTTCTTGCCGCGGAACGCCTCAGCAACGACTTCGGCGGCATAATGATCGCCATCGCCGGCCAGATCGCGGATCACGACCTTTGCGCCGGGGATGCCCTGTTTGATCATGTCTTCGATTTCGCCCGGGTTCATCGGCATGGAACTTCTCCTGCTTATTCGGTGGCGGGCAACTCGCCCGCCATGAAGTCAGGGAACCATGATTCATGTGCCTTTTGCAATTGTTCAATTGCAACGGGGCGTGCAGAACCGAGCTGGACCGAGGCCCCGCCGGTGGTGCCGATGAACGGTGCGTAGATGCCGCGCGCTTCGGCAAGCCGCAGTACCTCATCGCGATCACCCTGCTTGACGGTCACAACGTAGCGGTTCTGATCTTCACCATAGAATACGGCCACCGGATCTGCACCTTCGAGGATGTCGATCGTCGCGCCGATGTTGGAGGCCATTGCCATTTCGGTCACGGCCAGAGCAAGTCCGCCAGACGAGCAGTCGTGCACGGCGGTGGCCAGCCCATCGCGAATGAGTTCGCGGACGAAATCGCCGACCTTACGCTCGAGCGGCAGATCAACGGCAGGCGGCGGGCCATCGGTGCGGCCGTGGATGTCGCGCATATAGACGGACTGGGCAATGTGCGTGCCCCATCCTGCCGGTGCGCCGATCAGGAAGATGGCCTCGTCTTCCTCGGCAAATCCGATCCGCGCCATGCGCTTCCAGTCGTCGATCAGGCCTACGCCGCCGATTGTGGGGGTCGGCATGATCGCCTGGCCGTTGGTTTCGTTGTAGAGCGATACGTTGCCCGAAACGATCGGGAAATCGAGCGCCGTGCAGGCTTCGCCGATGCCCTTGATGGCATGCACGAGCTGGCTCATGATTTCAGGCTTTTCAGGATTGCCGAAATTGAGATTGTCGGTGGCCGCCAGCGGCAGAGCGCCGGTGGCCGTCAGGTTGCGCCAGCACTCGGCGACCGCCTGCTTGCCGCCTTCGAACGCATCGGCCTCGACATATCGGGGCGTGACGTCGGACGAAAATGCCAGCGCCTTGGTCTTGTGGCCCTCGACACGCACCACGCCGGCGTCGCCACCGGGAAGCTGCAGCGAGTTGCCCTGGATCAGCGTGTCATACTGCTCGTAGACCCAGCGGCGCGAAGAATTGTTGGCCGAGCCGACGAGCTTGATCAGCGCATCGGCGACATCGGCCTGCGGCACGTCGTTTGCAGCCAGCGGCGCCGGCTTGACGGCCGGCGTCCAGGGACGGTCATACTCCGGCGCCTGATCGCCGAGATCCTTGATCGGCAGATCGGCGACCTGGATGCCCTGATGCAGGACGCGGAAGCGCAGGTCATCGGTCGTCTTGCCGACGATGGCGAAGTCGAGGCCCCACTTAACGAAGATCGCCTTGGCGACCTCTTCCTTGGCGGGTTCGAGCACCATGAGCATGCGCTCCTGGCTTTCCGACAGCATCATCTCGTAAGCGCTCATCTGCACTTCGCGCACGGGCACCTGGTCGAGATTGAGTTCGATGCCGAGATCGCCCTTGGCGCCCATTTCGACCGCCGAGCAGGTGAGGCCGGCAGCACCCATGTCCTGGATGGCGATGACCGCGCCGGTCGTCATCAGTTCGAGGCAGGCTTCCAGCAGGCACTTTTCGGTGAATGGGTCGCCGACCTGTACGGTCGGGCGTTTCTCCTCGATGGACTCGTCGAACTCCGCCGATGCCATGGTCGCGCCGCCGACGCCGTCGCGACCGGTTTTTGCGCCGAGATAGACGACAGGCAGGCCGACGCCCTTGGCTTCGGAGAGGAAGATGGCATTGGACTTGGCAAGTCCTGCAGCAAACGCATTGACGAGGATGTTGCCGTTGTAGCGCGCATCGAATTCGACTTCGCCGCCGACGGTCGGCACACCGAACGAATTGCCGTAACCGCCAACGCCGGCAACGACACCCGATACGAGGTGGCGTGTCTTGGGATGGTCCGGAGCACCGAAACGCAGGGCGTTCATGGCAGCAACAGGGCGCGCGCCCATGGTGAACACGTCACGAAGAATACCGCCGACGCCGGTGGCAGCACCCTGATAGGGTTCGATATAGGAGGGGTGGTTGTGGCTTTCCATCTTGAAAACCACGCAATCGCCGTCATCGATATCGACCACGCCGGCATTCTCGCCCGGGCCCTGGATGACGCGCGGACCCTTGGTCGGCAGCGTCTTCAGCCACTTCTTGGAAGACTTGTACGAGCAGTGCTCGTTCCACATCGCCGAGAAGATGCCGAGCTCGGTGAATGTCGGTTCGCGCCCGATCAGCGACAGGATGCGATCATATTCGTCCGGCTTCAGGCCGTGGCTGGCGATCAGGTCCGGGGTGATGGGGCGGTCGTTGGAAACGGTCATCTGGATCTCAAGCTCGTTGGGAGGCGCTGTCCGCCTGCCTATAAACCATGAAGTACTTAAGCGCGACAGGAAAATGACCGGATTAACAGGGCGGGCGGACAAACTGCCGGCGTCAAGGTTTTGCCTGCCGCTGGTGCCATGTCACCAGGGCTTGAGGCCCAGTAGCTTCTCACCGAGTGGTGACAAATCTGCCGTCCGGGCGTTCTTCTTCTCCCATTCGCGAGGATCGCCCGGAAAGGCATCGCGTTGTGGATGATCGAGTTCCCGCCACAGGCGGATCCGTTCCAGCCGCTCGGCTTCATTGTCCCATTCGGCCGGATGCATGGAGATGTACTGCGCCATCCGTACGCGATTTTCAGAATGATTTGGCCGAACGCCATGTGCGAGCAGGCTGTTGAACACCAGCAGATCGCCGGGCTCCATCTCGATGTTTACTGCAGAGAAACCCGTCATGTCGGGGTGCATGGGGTCGCGGTCGACAGGCTGGGTCTTTTCCCATTCGTCGAAATTGTAGAAGAGTTCGGGCACGCACTGAAAACCGCCGACATCGCCATCCTGCTTCTTCAAGCTGAGTACAGCCTGGACACCGATGGGAAGCGGCCGGATCGACGTATCGACGTCCCAGTGGATGAAGCCGTTCGGGTTACCCTTCACCTTCTTTGGCGGATTGAGGTTGGCGCGATCAATCGTCACCCACAGGTCTTCTCGATCCCATATGTCGACAAACACGTCGTAGACCCGCTGCTGCTGTCTGTTGTCCCAGAGATACTGGTGATTATAGATCTCAAGCATGCCTGTGTTGTTGAGTTCCTTCATCTTGTGCTCGCGTCGCTGCGGCGCATACCAGGTGGAGGGCACGTTGGGGTCCTTTTCATCGAACTGCCAGAGCAGGTTGACCAGCCGCTCAATATTGGCCGACGGAACCACCTGCCGAACGACAACGTAGCCCCTCGTGATCCAGTGCTGCCAATCCTGGGTCGAAAGAACCCGGAGCGGAAGCTTCTTTTCGATGTCCTTCAACTGAACGTCGATGCCCCTCGTTGTCGGATGGCTGTCGCGGGTCGCTGTCGGCTGGATGTTCATGAGGCTTCCTCCCTGTTCGCTCTGCCACCCATCATGCAGGATTCTAGATGGCCATGTTGTCAAGAAATGGCAAGTTCTGATACTATTCTGGCGAAGCAGTTTCATAGAACGACAGGAAGACGACCTTTTTTGAAACCTTTTTTTGAAAAGCCCGTGATTGCCGAGGGCCAGTCGTCCGCTTTGTTGAACCGGCGGCTGGATGATGGGATTCCGTTTCAATGGCATTTCCATCGTGAGTTCGAACTCACCCTGACGCTCAACAGTGAAGGCCGGCGCTTCATTGGTGATCACATCGGAACCTATGGCGATGGCGATCTGGTCCTACTCGGACCAAACCTGCCGCACACCTGGGCGTCTGACCTGAAGCAAGACGAAAGCGGGCCGCATGTGGCGCTGGTCATATGGTTCACATCCGAGTGGCTCTCGGGCCTTGTCCAGACAATGCCCGAACTTTCCCGACTGAAGGATTTGGCATCGCGGGCAGGGCGGGGAATTCAGTTCTCGCAGCATATGGGCGAAAGGGTCCGGCCGCTGATCGAGGCAATGACCGAGCAATCGCCTTCACAACGGTTGTTGGGATTGCTTGAAGCACTCCTGCTGCTGTCTGAGGATGGTGCGTCAGTGGCGCTTGCCAGTCCGGATCGCCGCCAACAGGTATTTGCCGAAGGCGATCGTCCGCGCATCGAGCGTGTCCTGGATCATCTGCACGGGCATTATAGCGAGAGACTGACGGTGTCGGATCTTGCCAGAACGGCGCATTTGAGCGAATCGGGGCTGCACCGGTTGTTTCGACGGCACACCATGATGACCGTATCCGAGTACATCTCCCAGCTTCGGGTGGGCAGGGCCTGCCAGTTGCTGATCGCCACACAACAGCCGATCGCATTGGTCGCCACCGATGTCGGCTACGACAATCTTTCCAATTTCAACAAGCAGTTCAAGGCGCTGAAGGGAACCACGCCGCGTGCGTTCAGGAATACGTTCGCACGCTAGGGGCTTCCACTGATCTTAGCAGCCGTTGCCGCCTCGTACCCAATGGTAGACGTCCTTGTGGACGCGAGCCGAGATGGCGCCATCACCCATCAACGGTCCGAACGCGCTCATCTTTGCCGGGTTGCCGGTCGCCTGCACGACGAGCAATGGCCGGCTTTCCGGGGCGTGCTTCTTGACCAGAAGGATACGCGGTGTGCCGGAGAAGGAATTGAGTTCCGGCGCCAGTTTGTAGGCGGCAAACATCGGATCCTTGGATTTGAACCAGCAGCGGTTGGCACCAAGTGCCACCCGTTCCATCACAGGCAGCGCGCCGATCGAAACCGATGGCGCAGGCTTCTTGCTCGATGAACATGCCGCAAGCAGAGCGAGCGCCGAAAGGGCAGCGGCGGAAACGATAAGGCGCATGAATACACTCCGGCAATCGGTCAGATCAGCAGCTTCTAGCGGGTAAACCTTAAGCGGCGATGACTTCGAGCGCCGATGCGAAGATGCCTTTGCCGTCACTGCCGCCATGTGCGGCTTCGATCAGGTTTTCCGGATGCGGCATCATGCCCAGCACATTGCCCCGCGCACTGATGACGCCGGCGATGTCGTTCATCGATCCGTTGGGATTAGTGTCCTTGGTGTAGCGGAACACCACCTGGCCTTCGCCTTCGATCTTCGCGAGCGTTTCAGCATCGGCGAAATAGTTGCCGTCGTGATGGGCGACGGGGCAACGGATGATCTGCCCCTTGTCATAGGCACGCGTAAAATCGGTGTCGTTGTTGGCGACTTCAAGCTTGATCTCGCGGCAAACGAATTTCAGCGAGGCATTGCGCATCAACGCGCCTGGCAGCATGCCGGCTTCGAGCAGGATCTGGAAGCCATTGCAGACGCCCATGACCTTGACGCCCTTGTCGGCCTTTTCACGGATCGCCTGCATCACCGGCATGCGTGCGGCGATCGCCCCGCAGCGCAAATAGTCGCCATAGGAAAATCCGCCGGGAATGACGATGAGGTCAACATCGTCGGGGATCGAGGTTTCGGTCTGCCAGACGGTGATTGGCGCCTTGCCGGAGATCTTGGTCAGCGCTGCGATCATGTCGCGGTCACGATTGAGGCCGGGGAGCTGGACGACAGCGGATTTCATGTTTCGATCTCCGATAGGGGCGCCAAAAATTCTGGCAGGACTTTTGCGGTGTGCCATACGCCATTGTCGGCGCCAAGAAAAGCATAACCTTGCGAAGCCATCCGCGCGGTGTCGACCCTCAACAGGATATGTGAACCCCTTCGCGGGTTGACGCCAGCCTCGCCAGCGGCAAGGTCATGCCACAGCTGCTTGGATCGAGCGGAGCTTGACCCCGTTCAGACAGCTCCCTCAACTCCAGCCGGTTTTCGATGTGGTCGAGACGTTGATCCGACCGGTCCAGCCGGTTGTAGATATTATGAATATCCATCTGGATCGACACCATCGTGCCGCGAATGTTGATCATTTCTGTTTTGAGACCAGAAATATCGAATTTCACAGCCGAGATATCGCTCTGAATTCGCTTCAGCATTTCATGGATCAAATCACCATCAACCGCCGCCATGCTCCAACCTCAACCATCAGGAGAGAGCGATAGTGTAATTCTCGATTACCGTGTTGGCCAGAAGTTTCTCGCACATGGACTTGACGTCCGCTTCGGCCTTGGCCTTGTCGTCATGATCGATCACCAGATCGAAAACCTTGCCCTGGCGAACGCCGCCGACACCGGAGAAATCGAGCGCCGAAAGCGCGCCCTCGATTGCCTTGCCCTGCGGATCCAGAACGCCATTCTTCAGCGTTACGACTACACGCGCCTTGATCATGTCTAACCTCTAAACGTCTTCTTGGTCTCTTGCGGGGAGGGCGTTTTCGTCAATCTGTCTTGACGAGAACCGGGCCCGTGCCGCGGATCGGTTCGTTCTCGTTGATGATGCCGAGCCGGCGGGCAACTTCCTGGTAGGCTTCGATGAGCCCGCCGAGGTCCTTGCGGAAGCGGTCCTTGTCGAGCCGTTCGCGGGTCTCGATGTCCCAGAGCCGGCAGGAGTCCGGGGAAATCTCGTCGGCAAGGATGATGCGCATCATGTCGCCTTCATAAAGACGGCCGCATTCGATCTTGAAATCGACGAGCTGTATGCCGACGCCGAGGAACAGGCCGGTCAGAAAGTCGTTGATGCGGATGGCAAGCGCCATGACGTCGTCGAGTTCCTGCGGGCTTGCCCATCCGAAGGCGGTGATGTGCTCCTCGGAGACCATCGGGTCATCGAGCGCGTCGGACTTGTAGTAGAATTCGATGATCGAGCGCGGCAGAACAAGCCCTTCCTCGATACCGAGGCGGGTCGCAAGTTCTCCGGCGGCGACATTGCGCACCACGATTTCGAGCGGGATCATCTCGACTTCACGGATCAACTGTTCGCGCATGTTGAGGCGGCGGATGAAATGCGTCGGAATGCCGATGCGATTCAGATGGGTAAAGACGAACTCCGAAATCCGGTTGTTGATGACGCCCTTGCCATCGATGATTTCGTGTTTTTTCTTGTTGAAGGCGGTTGTATCGTCTTTGAAAAACTGCACCAGCGTACCCGGTTCCGGACCTTCATAAAGGATCTTTCCCTTGCCTTCATAAATCCGGCGGCGGCGGTTGTTCATGTTTTTCTCTTTTTGTTGGCGGCGAGACTCACGTTTCCATGCCGCCGCATGATACTCTTTTATGCGCTCATTAACTGAAAAGATCGACCACCACAATGACGGATCATCCTGATCCCCTGAATTCGAGCGGTTTGGTCACGATCCTGTCATGCGAAGAAACATCGATTGCACTTTGCGCGGGCTTTTGGTTTATGGGCATCGACAATTCAGTACGTAGTCCTAGATTCTCGGGAGACAAGCCTATGTCGGGTCTGACAGATCGCGAAAAAGCATTTGAAAACAAGTATGCGCATGACCAGGATAAGAAATTCCGGATCATTGCGCGTCGCAACAAGCTGCTGGGCCTGTGGGCAAGCGCTCTGCTCGGCAAGACCGACGCCGATGCTTACGCGAAAGAAGTCATCGCCGCTGATTTCGAGGAAGCCGGTGATGAGGATGTCATCCGCAAGGTTGCTGGCGACCTGAGCGCCGCGGGTCTTCCGCAGGGTGCCGACGATGTTCGCGCCAAACTGGCGGAACTTCTGCCTGTTGCTGCTGAGCAGATCGAAAACAGCTAATTCGGGACACAGATCCGAATTACAAAGCCGCCTTTCGGGGCGGCTTTTTTGTGCCTTAAAGTCCGCGTCTCACGCTTTCAGGCGCGAAAGGAACTGTGCGAACACCATCGTTCCTTCGGGCCAGGGGCCGTGTCCCGATTCTGTGTTGATGTGTCCGGAATTGCCGGCATCTACCAGCAGCGAGCCCCAGGCGTTGGCGATGTCGCCCGCGTGTTCATAGGTGCCGTACGGGTCGTTGCGGCTCGCCACCAGCATCGATGGAAACGGCAACGGTTCGCGCGGATAGGGGCCGAACGTTTTCAGGTGCAACGGCCGGAGGTCGGGGTGGACAAGGTCGGGTGGAGCGACAAGGAATGCCCCCGCGATCTTTTCCTTGCACTCCGGCAAGGCGTGAATGGCTGCCCCGATACCGAGGGAGTGGGCGACAAGCACCACCGGCTTTTCAGCCGCCTTTACAGTCTCGGCAATCCGGCTTACCCAGCTTTCACGATCGGGCATGTCCCACGAATGCTGTTCGATGCGGCGCGCCGAGGCCAGCCGGGACTGCCAGCGGGTCTGCCAATGATCTGGACCCGAATTGCCGTATCCAGGCACGATCAGTATTTCTGCTTCTGATGCTTTCATGCGGTTCAAATGCGATCGGTGCGGCCTGATGTCAAGCTTTGCGGCAAAATCTGGGGCTGGTGGACGATCAGGTTTCGGCTGCCGATGGCCCGACGTATAATTTCAGATGCCACAAGATGAACCCCGCCCGGCTGGGCGAGGCTCTGCGCAAGGACTATTCGTCTCCGCTGCTATCGTCTGCCGCACTGTCATCCGCAGCACTATCGTCAGCCGCGCTGTCATCTGCGGCGCTATCGTCAGCAGAGCTGTCATCGGAAGCGCTGTCATCGGCGGAGGATTCATCAGCGGAACTATCGTTGTCCATGCTGGCATCGTCGGACGCATCGTCAGCGACGCTGTCGTTTTGTCCATCGTCATCTGCTGTTGCGCTGGCATCGTCGGATGCATCGGGACTGTCAGCACTTTGGTCGTCCGAAGGGTCGTCGGTCGTCATGTCCTGAGCGTCCGTGCTATCGTCAAGATAGGAATTGTCGTCGGCCGCATCGGCTTGCTCGTCCTGCATATCCGACGCAGCATCGGCTTCCGGATCCGGATTATCGGCCGCATCGTCAACGGTCTCGTTGGAATCGTAGTCTTCCGCCTGCTCGATCGACTGGTCTTCTTCGGTTGCGCTATATTCTTCCTCGACCGACGTTTCGAGCGTCTCTTCGGTGCTCTCGTATTCGCTCTCGAACGATTGGTATTCCTCGGACGTATATTCGAAATCGTAGCTTTCGCTCGTTTCCACGCTCAGCTCGTAGCTCTCCCAGGAGTAGGATTCGTAGTAGGACGAGGTTTCGCTATAGAAGTAGCTCGACGTCGTGGAAAAATACTCCCATGAGTCCCGATAGAATGCGGAATCGTTCTGATCGTAAGCGGAATACCAGTAGTAATAGCCTGCGTAGTAACCGTCGAAATCTGCAAGCAGCATCACCGCGTACCATTGCTGGTTACCACGTTTGTTGGCATCCGACGCCTTGTCGAGCTGGCGGCGCAATTGATCGAGTTCGCGCTTTTGGTTCTTGGTTATCGCCTTGTTGGCCGCCATCGTGTCGAGACGGCGCTTCATGTCGTTGATGCGTCGTCCGTTCTTGGTGGCGATCTCCTGCGAATTGGCCGCCTTGCCACCCTTGACGCGCTTGAGATACTCGGACCAGACTTTGTCCAAAGTTTTCACGCCGAGCGCTACCTTATGGTCCTTGATGCCGGACAGTTTGAAGGTGGCGTTGACCTGGGCAACACTTGCTGCAAGTTCCGGCAAAATTGCCGCGAATTTCTTGTTGTCCTTGGCCTGCGCCGCAGCAGTCACGGCCTTGATGTTCTTGGCTGTTGCCGATAGCGCCTTGAGGAATGGGGCGGATTTTCCGCGTTTGTCCTTCGGCAGGGCCTTGTAGTTCTTCAGGATGAAGCTGATGGCCTGCTGCTGCTTTTTCAGCAATTGATCGGCGTTCAGTTTCTTTGCCTGGAATTCGATCTCGCTGGCGGCGTGTGCGGGTGCAGCCGTAATGCCGGCAAAGGCCAGCCCAAGCGAAATCAGAGCCGCAGATATTGCGGCGCCTTTATTCGACCGTTTCATTCATGTCCCCTTGTGGCGAAGCCGGCCCCTCTTAGTCTTGCCGGCGCCTTGTTCCTATGCGGTAACAATTGGATCAGCAATATATGTACGGCACCTTTTATTTGGCGGCAGTTCAATTGTTATTTGTAGTGTTGCAACAACGTGAGTTCTTCTTGCGAAAAATCGTCGAAGGACTAAGCTGACCAATGAATTAATATTATAAGTGGAGGGCATGGTGCTTGGATTGATGCAGGAATGGCCGCTTCTCTGCCACAAGATCCTCGACCATGCCGCCAACTGGCACGGCACGCGTGAAGTTGTTTCCCGCTCCGTCGAAGGACCGATCCACCGGACGAACTATGCCGATGTGCGCGGCCGGGCGCTTACATTTGCCCAACGTCTTGAAAGGGAAGGTGTTGGCCAAGGCGACAGGGTGGCCACCATGGCCTGGAACACCTGGCGCCACTTGGAATGCTGGTATGGAATCATGGGGATCGGTGCGATCTACCACACGCTCAATCCCCGGCTTTTTCCCGAGCAGCTCGTCTGGATCATGAACGATGCGGAAGACTGCATGCTGTTTGTCGACCTGACATTCCTGCCGTTGGTGGAGAAGATCGCGCCCAAGGTACCGTCGCTCCGCAAGATCGTGGTGCTGACCGATCGCCAGCACATGCCGGAGACGCCGCTTGCCAACGTCGCCTGCTACGAGGAATGGCTGGCGGAAGTTGATGGCGACTTTGCCTGGAAACAGTTCGACGAGCAGACCGCTGCCGGCATGTGCTATACATCGGGGACCACGGGCGACCCGAAAGGCGTTGTCTATTCGCACCGCTCCAACGTGCTGCATGCGATGGCCACGCTGTTTCCGGATGTCGCCGGCATCTCCAGCAGCGATTCCCTGATGCCGGTGGTGCCTCTGTTTCACGCCAATGCCTGGGCAACGGCATTTTCGACGCCGATGGCAGGCGCCAGCCTTGTTCTTCCCGGGCCGGGCCTCGATGGCAAGTCGATCTACGAGATGCTGACGCGCGAGAAGGTGACGTTGACACTCGCGGTGCCCACAGTGTGGCTGATGCTGCTGCAATACATGGAGAGGGAAGGCGGCAGCCTGCCCGATCTCGATCGGGTGGTGATCGGCGGATCTGCCGTGCCGAAGGCGATGATCGAAGCATTCCAGAACAGGTATGGGGTCAAGGTCCGGCATGGTTGGGGGATGACGGAGATGTCGCCGATTGGCACCATCAGCATGCTCAGGCCCGAGCATGCCGATTTGCCCGAGCCGGACAGGCTCGACGTCATCGCCAAACAGGGGTTGCCGTTCTTCACCGTCGAAATGAAGGTCACAGATGACGCCAACAAGGCGTTGCCACATGATGGCAAGACCTTTGGCCGTCTGAAGGTGAGGGGACCGGCAGTCGCTGCATCCTACTACAAGGGCCGCAGCCCCGAGCAATTCGACAACGAAAGCTGGTTCGATACCGGCGATGTCGCGCATATCGATCGTGAAGGATATATGCAGGTCACTGACCGCTCCAAGGATGTCATCAAGTCGGGCGGTGAATGGATTTCATCGATCGAACTGGAGAATCTCGCCGTCGGACATCCAGATGTCGCCGAGGCGGCTGTCATCGGAGTGCCGCATCCCAAATGGACCGAGCGCCCGTTGCTGGTCGTTGTTCTCAAACCCGACCGGCAGGTTGAGAAGGCCGACATCCTCGACTACATGCGGCCCAAGGTCGCGCGATGGTGGATGCCCGACGATGTTGTGTTCGTGCAAGCCATTCCCCACACCGCGACGGGCAAGATCCTGAAGACAGAATTGCGGCAGACAATGAGGGATTACAAGCTGCCGGATGTCGACGGCCCATCGGGATAGGATTTTATTCGGCGACTTTTCGCCGACAATGCGATATGATCGCTCTTGGCCAATCAGCCGGAAGAGCAGGATATTTCTTTCGGCGCGATTGCATAACCCCGGGAGGATCCAGCATGGGAACCTTGCATGTGGTATCGAATGCCGAGGGCACGATGGTCTATCCTGAAGTGCGGCAGATCGGCATTCTGGAAGTTCTGGACGCGCTGCGCCTCGGACTTAAAGATTTTCAGGAAAAGCCATCTCACTACGTTTTCCTCTGTATCATGTACCCCATCGCCGGGGTGGTTCTGATGGTGTGGAGCGCGGGCGCCAACCTGCTGCCGTTGATGTTTCCACTGGCGTCAGGTTTCGCAATTCTCGGCCCCATCGCAGCCATAGGGCTCTATGAAATCAGCCGGCGCCGCGAATTGGGGCTCGATACGTCCTGGGTGCACGCATTGGAAGTCCGGCGCTCGCCTGCCATGTTCTCGATCATCGCGTCGGCCTCGGTGCTGTTCGCACTGTTCATCATCTGGCTGCTTGTGGCGCAGAAGCTGTATGTCAGCTATTTCGGCGCAGAGCCACCGGCCACACTCAGTGTGTTTGTACACAATGTACTCTACACGACCAATGGATGGCGGATGATGCTGTGGGGCAATCTGGCAGGTCTGTGCTTTGCTGTTGCGGCCCTGGCGGTCTCTGTGGTGACATTTCCCTTGCTGCTGGAGCGTGATGTCGGCGCTTTCCCGGCCATTCTCGCGTCGATCCGGGCGCTCATCCGCAATCCGATACCGGTGCTGTTCTGGGGGCTCATCGTTGCCGTTCTGCTGGTGATCGGCTCGATACCCATATTTGCCGGGCTGGCAGTCGTATTGCCGGTTCTCGGCCATTCGACCTGGCACCTCTACAGGAAATTGATCGGCCCGCCGGCGCTTTAAAGCGCGCCGGCAAGGCATGTGCGTTTCAGAGTGCGGTGAACCCGTTGTCGACAAACAGATGGGTGCCGTTGACGAAGCTCGCGTCGTCGCTTGCCAGAAACAGGGCGGCCCGGGCAACCTCTTCCGGTTCGCAGATGCGGCCTTGCTGCGCTGCCAGTGCAGCTTCCGACACATCGACGCCAAGCGCTTGCAGGTCCTTGACTTCGCGAAGGCCGTGCGGCGTGCGAACGAAACCAGGGCAGACGGCATTGCAGCGAATGTTTCGGTCGCGGAATTCCACGGCGATGGCCCGGGCAAACATGTGCACCGCGCCCTTGGTGGTGTCATAGAGCACTTCCATCGGCGTGGCCGCTACAGCCGAGATCGACGACGTGCAGACGATCGACCCACCGCCGGCGGCGATCATTCCGGGAAGCACCGCCTTCGTCATCAGGAACATCGACTTCACATTCACGTCGTGCAGCCAGTCCCATTCTTCTTCGGTGGTTTCGAGAAACGGCTTGATGACGATCGTGCCTGCGTGGTTGAACAGCACGGTCACCGGTCCGAAGGCCTTTTCGACCCCTGCGACGGCGGCGTTGACCTCCGAGGCCTTGGAAACGTCGGCTGTGGCAAACATCGCCACGCCGCCGGCGGCCTGGATCTCCGCGACGGTCGCAGCAGATGCCTCGGCATTGCGGTCTATGATGGCGACTTTTGCCCCTTCGGCCGCAAACAGTTTGGAGGCAGCGCCACCCATACCGGTCGCGCCGCCTGAAACGATTGCAATTTTCCCCGAAAGCCGTCCTGTCATGCTGCAATTCCTCCCTTGAAAATCGCAGCAATACAAACACCAGTATCGGGCGGGTGTCCACGACTCCTATGTGCAAAAGGCGAACGATGGCGCTGGCACGCAGGAACCAGAGCCCTTCGTTCAGACGCCTGGCGTGTCACCAAGCGGATTGACGTCGCCGACAAAGGCAATCAGGTGAGCCATGCTGGTCAGCGGTTCGGCGTCGACAGTGCGCAGCGGACTGTCGGCTGCGGGCGAAAAGACGTCCAGCTTGCCGGGTTGGGTAATGCTTGCCGAAAAGATCGTCGTTCGCGAACAGCGGATGAGGGCCAGGAATGTCTCGATGACGATCCGCGAGCCGACACGGCCGAGCTGGCTGCCTCCCGAAAGCTCGGCTTCCTTGAGAATGTAGAACCACAGCGGCGTCTTGATGTGAAAGTCATTGTCGGCAATGACTTTGCGCATTGTCTCTGTCAGCCCGGTCATCAGTTGACTGGGTGTCAACTTGGCTGTCTCGTTGTCGCCGGCCGCGATGATGGCATCCGCGATGTCCTGTCCGCACTGCAGCTTCATTTGCGAGCCGCGCCTGAGGTTGCTCGCGGCAAGATTGATCGTCTCGTCGCTGCCCGGGGAGGGAATTCTGCCAAGCACCGGCGCAAGATGGGTATCGAGCTTGCGGGTTCGATTGAGTGGGGTGGTTGCCCGGTCAATGTCCGAAAACTGCTTGACGTCCTCCATTGGGTAGACCCTGCGCCAGTCGGCAACCCAGTTGGACGGAAAGGTGCTGGTTCCTCCATCCCTGCCGATATTGCCCTTCAGGTGTGTGAATCGGAAGAAGAACCGAAAATCGCCCAGCGCAGGCGAATTAAAGATCCGGTTCCAGATGTAGGATTCGCGGACCATGGAATGGCCCATCCGGTAAGCCGCCACTGAGAATTCCAGCGGCATCGGTGGCGTCTGCGCAGCGGTAATCTTGAACACCAGTGGATTGGGCTCGATGGCATCCACAAGGCTGAGGTTCTGGGTGCCGAGAATGGCGCTGAAAATCACAGGATCGGAAAAGCGCCTGACGAAGTCATTGAGGACCAGCCATTGATAGTGTCTTGTCACCAGGTCGCGTGCCTTGGAATACACCCCGGCAGGCGCAAGGCTGGCATCGGCAGCGCGAATTGCTGCCGCGACCTTGTTGTGAAATCTCAGGAACAGCGTGTGCGTTTGCTGAACGAAGAGATTTTCATCGTTCCTGTCGTCGCCGATATCGCCCGCGCCGTTCTTGTCTCTGGGAATGTCATGGCCTGCGAAAACACGCGCAGCAGTAAAGTCTCCGGCATCCTCGATTGCCGTCGTATTTCCGGTGCGCATTGAAAATCCGTCGGCGCCGATGAACTTCTGCTCGTCACCTTGCTTGCCATAGAGGCTGTCGAGATCCAGCGACGGCGACCGCAATTGCTTGACCAGTTCCGGCTCGAACGTTTGTCGCTCAACTGGCGTCAGCAGGGCAGTGTCGTCGCGGGTGATGTCGTGATCGATAAACTGTCCGAAATACGTGTAGCCGGCAGTAATGACGCTGTCGCCGCTTTCGAATTCCTCCGTCATGGCCTGACCCAGCGCCTCAAGCCTGGAGTCATCAGGCGTGAACGGCGGTGTGGTCAGCGTATGGGGGAATATGCGGCCGAAACGGGGACCTTGCCCCGGCGGGTCGATCGGCTTTCCGTCGATATACTGGACTTCCCCGGAGATTTCGAATGTACGATGGATTCCGTGTTCCATTGTTCTGCCTCCCTCAGATGGAAGGCGGAAGTATGTTGGATTATGAAGATAAATACAATCTAAATTTGCATAATTACAAAATGCAACCTAGTGGCCGAATGTTGCCCACCGGCGGTAGGTGGCGGGTTTTAGCCGCCACCTTGCATGGTTCAGCCGAAGACGCGTTTGAAGATCGTGTCGACATGCTTGGTGTGGTAGCCGAGGTCGAATTTCTCGCGCAGGTCGGCTTCGGAAAGGGCTGCGCGGACTTCCTGGTCGGCAAGCAATTCTTCGAGGAAGTCCTTGCCCTGTTCCCAGACCTTCATGGCGTTGCGTTGTACGAGACGGTAAGCGTCCTCGCGCGACACACCAGCCTGCGTCAATGCCAGAAGCACGCGCTGGGAATGTACCAGGCCACGGAACTTGTTGAGGTTCTTCATCATGTTGTCGGGATAGACAAGCAGCTTGTCGATGACGCCTGTCAGGCGTGACAGGGCGAAATCGAGTGTCACGGTGGCATCCGGGCCAATCATGCGTTCGACGGACGAGTGCGAGATGTCGCGCTCATGCCAGAGTGCAACATTTTCCATTGCCGGAATGGAGAAGGAACGCACCATGCGGGCAAGGCCGGTGAGGTTTTCGGTCAGAACCGGGTTACGCTTGTGCGGCATGGCCGAGGAGCCTTTCTGGCCCGGCGAGAAGTATTCTTCCGCTTCCAGCACTTCGGTACGCTGCAGGTGGCGGACTTCCGTTGCCAGACGCTCGATCGAGGAGGCGATGACGCCGAGCGTGGCGAAGAACATTGCATGGCGGTCGCGCGGGATCACCTGCGTGGAGACGGGCTCGGGCTTCAGGCCCAGCGCCTTGGCGACATATTCTTCGACGCGCGGATCGATATTGGCGAACGTGCCAACGGCACCGGAGATGGCGCAGGTGGCGATTTCTTCGCGGGCGGCAATCAGGCGGCTCTTGCAGCGTTCGAATTCGGCATAGGCCAGTGCCATCTTGACGCCGAAAGTCGTCGGCTCCGCATGGATGCCGTGGCTGCGGCCTATGGTTACCGTGTCCTTGTGCTCGAAGGCGCGGCGCTTGAGTGCTTCCAGGAGCTTGTCGAGGTCGGCAAGCAGGATGTCGCTGGCACGGGCAAGCTGCACATTGAAGCAGGTGTCGAGCACGTCGGACGATGTCATGCCCTGATGGACGAAACGGCTGTCGGGGCCGATGAATTCGGCAAGATGGGTCAGGAATGCGATGACGTCATGCTTGGTGACGGCTTCAATTTCGTCGATCTTGGCAACGTCGAACTTTGCCGCGTTGCCCTTCTCCCAGATCGTCTGGGCGGACTCCTTGGGAATTACGCCGATCTCCGCCAGTGCGAAGCATGCATGTGCCTCGATCTCGAACCAGATGCGGAACCGGGTTTCCGGCGACCAGATGGCGACCATTTCGGGGCGGGAGTAACGCGGGATCATGGGGATAGTCCTTCTGGGTAACGGTAGTTGCCGCTCCTCTAACAAATGGCAGCGACAATCACAATGCGCGATATCCCGAGGCGCTGTCCAATCAACGGGATCGATCGGCTGTGGCACGCAGGCGCGCAAACCAGACCGCGTAAGCAGCAAACAGCACGATTGCCCAGGGATAGTAGACATAGAGGCTATCGACGGTGAACTGATAGACTGCAGCAGCCGAGGTGAAGACCAGCTGGAAACACCAGACGATGGAAGGGAAGTCCGCATGCCACTGGGCGTAGAACACCCGGTATTGAAGGGCAAAGAGGGTGGCAGTGGCGGTGTGGGTGGAGAGAAACCCGATGATCCCGCCAACGACGAACCGCACCTTCGCACCGCTCCTGCCGCAGGCAAAATTTGCCAGCATCAACCCGGGTGCGAATGACGCGGCCGCGCCACAGACATAGAGCGAAATGATCGCCACCCAGCGGTGTGTCGCCAGGCCATCGCGCAGATAGAGATCGATCAGTGCGGCCAAGCCCACCAGCATCCCCCAGATGGCGGACCCGAGCAGAATGAGCAGCGGTGCTGGTACACTGTCGCCGAGGCGCTTGAGGATATTGCTGTTGGTTGCGGGCAGGTCCGCGGCCATCAAGGCTGCTCGGTCAGTCGGACAGGTACGGCGATCCAGCGTTCGTCATTGCCCTCGAAGCCGAAATTGGACACCTGGATCATCACCATCGCCGGAGCGCTGTTGACGTCGCTGGCGATGACCGCCCCGAGCCTGTAGCCGTTCGGGCAGTAGCGGCTGGAAGGCACCTGCTGGTCTTCATAGATCAGATGCTTGGATGGCTCGGTGAAGGACAGCGAAAAGCCGCTGAAGGCGCCCTCCATGTTGAGACATGTTTTCGGTGCCGGAAACAGCTTGGGCTTGAGTTCCACTGTAAACGCCGGGCCGAATGGCGGTGAAACCGGATACCGGTAAAACTTCAGGCGGTGCGGATTGCTCTCTGCTTCGGAAACCGGATTGTACGCGACGGTCAGGCCCGGATTGTTTTCGAGATCGTACTTGTCGATCAGCGGTAGCGCCTTGCCGCGCGCAGCCTTGCGAATCTTGCCAAGGGTCATCTCCTCGGCGGCTAGTACCTTGAAGGGCGTTCCCGGCAGGAACTTGTCTTCCTGCGTGTCGAGAAAATAGATGTTGGAATAGGCAAAGCCGGATCCGTCCTGCACGCCGAATTCCTCGAACGCGAAGATCCTGCCATCAGCCGAAAATCCGATCACATCCAGCTGGGCAGAATCTCCGGCATGCGCAGATGTGCCGGCGAGCGATGCGCCAACCAACAAGACAAGGGCGACGGCCCGGATACGGAGTCTCGACAGCGTGAAGAAGTTCATCCCCTGGCTTTCTCCGCGGCCGCGCGGATTGCACTGATATTGCGGCGATAATCGTCGAGTCCCGCTCCCTTGTAAATGGCTGATCCTGCAACCAGCACGTTGACTCCGGCGCTGGCCGGCATGCCGGCGGTCTCGGCTGTAATGCCGCCATCGACCTCGAGTTCGATCGGCCGGTCGCCGATCATCGCATGAATGCGGGCAATCTTGTCGGTGACCGCGGGAATGTATTTCTGTCCGCCGAAGCCGGGATTGACGCTCATCACCAAAATGAGATCGAGTTGGTCCATGACATACTCGATCACGCTTTCCGGTGTGGCCGGGTTGATCGAGACGCCAGCCTTTTTGCCGAGCGCGCGGATTGCCTGAAGGGACCGGTGCAGATGCGGACCTGCCTCGGCATGTACGGTAATGTAGTCGGCGCCGGCCTTTGCAAAGGCCTCGATATAAGGATCGGCAGGCGCAATCATCAGATGGCAGTCGAAGGTCGCATCCGTCAGCGGCCGAAGCGCTTTGATGATGTCCGGGCCGTAGGAAATGTTGGGCACGAAATGCCCGTCCATGATGTCGAGATGGATCCAGTCCGCGCCGGCTGCCACAACATCCGTGACTTCCTGTCCAAGTTTCGCGAAATTGGCGGCAAGGATGGAGGGGGCGATGCGGATGGGTCTGGTCATGAGGTGTCTCCGAGGTTCTTCGGGCGGCAATAGCATCGCAACCCGGTCGCCGCAATGATTATGCGTCCCTGCGAACAGGGCCGAAGACCCGTTCGAAATTCGCCCGGATCAGCGTATCGACGTCGCTCATCATCACCAGTTGCCCCAGATCGACAAGGCTCGTCACGCCATAGCCGGTAATTCCGCAGGGCACGATGCCGGAGAAGTGTTCGAGTTCAGGATCGACGTTGAGTGAAAAGCCGTGGAAGCTGACCCATTTGCGCAGCCGGATGCCGATAGCGGCGATCTTGTCTTCTGCCGGCAGCCCTGGAGCCACCGGGGGGCGCTCCGGTCGCTCGACCCACACGCCGACACGGTCCTCGCGGCGCTCGCCCCGGATGTTCATATCCGCAAGCGTGCCGATCACCACATCCTCGAGCGCCGAGACGAAGCCGCGCACGTCCTGCCTGCGCCGCTTCAGGTCTAGCATCACATAGGCCACCCGCTGTCCGGGGCCATGGTAGGTGTATTCGCCGCCACGGCCGGTCTGGAACACCGGGAATCGATTCGGCGAGAGCAAATCTTTCGATTCGGCGCTTGTGCCGGCGGTATAGAGGGGGGGATGTTCGAGCAGCCAGACCAGTTCCTCGGCCTCGCCATTGGCTATGCGCGCGACCTCGTTTTCCATGGTTTCCACCGCTTCGGCATAGTCGACCGGCTGGTCGGAAATGCGCCAACGCACCGGAGGAGAACCGGCTGGAGCAAACATTGGTAAGGTCAGACTGCCGCGTTCCATGCTTCATATATCCATCTGAAAACTCTTGGGCTTATGTGGATAATTTATGGCCCTTTAGCAAGGGTACGATGGTCAAACCGGTGGAAATCAACGGGTGTGACAGGCATGTGAAAACAAAAGGAAAATTATTCGCATACGCTCTTGTGCCGCGAGAATCCTTTTGCTAAATGCTGCGTCGCCGGACACGCTCCGGCCTACCACGATGCGGTCGTGGCGGAATTGGTAGACGCGCAGCGTTGAGGTCGCTGTGGGGCAACCCGTGGAAGTTCGAGTCTTCTCGACCGCACCAAAAACAACCCGGCCTTGTGCCGGGTTTTTTTATGAAGTAAGTAAACCTCCACCTACGGTGGAGGACTGGACGTGTTCTACATCGTAGTTGAGAGACCTCCGTGCTTGGACCGCTATTTTATGCGCGACACAGAACGGAGGTTCTATGGACGA
>NZ_JAEQNC010000020.1 GCF_016722925.1 Phytoamicus setariae
TAGAACCTCCGTTCTGTGTCGCGCATAAAATAGCGGTCCAAGCACGGAGGTCTCTCAACTACGATGTAGAACACGTCCAGTCCTCCACCGTAGGTGGAGGTTTACTTACTTCATAACGAAAAATGGCCCGCTATTGGCGGGCCATTTGGTCTATCGCTCGGAACGCATGCGGCTAAATCAGCTGCCGGTGTAGTTCAGCTTGGTCGACAGGGCATTAAACTGGGCGTTCAGTTTAGTGCCAAGCGCTGTAGCACCGGTGATCAGGGCGACAGAGATGAGAGCAGCAATGAGGCCGTACTCGATGGCGGTAGCGCCGGACTCATCTTTCATGAAACGTGCGAAAATCGCGGACATTCGGTTTCTCCTGGTAAGGGTAATCAGCACTTCCGCCAACTGTTCCGTTGATCGGATAGCTGCAACCTACATGTTGGTCGTTTCAACCCACTTAATATTTACGGTTAAGATTTCGTATAAGCTCCGGAAGTTCTGCAATGGTGAATTTTCTTATAAGCAAACCAACCGCTTTTGACGTATATCCCCTGACGACATGCCGTGCGTTGCTTTGCAGCGCTCGGAGAAACTCTTCAATGGAAAGAAACGACAGCGGGCAGGCGTAAAGGGCAGCGCCAAAACGGGACATCTGATCACACGACGGAGAGACAAAGGCTCGTATGCGTATCAGAATGGACGATTTACACGCCATGGCGCGCCCATCTTAAGGCTTCATTCATCAATCTTGTCCATTGTTGATTCATCAACCCGGTTTCGGAAAACAGGTCTATGCGCATATCGGCCGCTTTCAGACGTACATCCAGCAAGATAGGCATGGCGCTCCTCGGAGGTGTCACCGCAATTGCTGTGGGAACGGCCTCGCTCGCCGAAGAAGGCATGATGCGTGTGTTCCTCAACCACGCCAAGGTGCTGAAACTCGATCGCCCAGTCTCGAAGGTGATCGTCGGCAATGCCAAGGTCGCCGACGCGACAGTCGCAGATGCGCAGACGATCGTGCTGACAGGCAAGGCATTCGGAACCACCAACCTCGTGCTGCTTGATGCCGATGGCAATGCGCTGCTCGACGAGCGCATCCTTGTTTCAATCGATGAAGGCAATACGGTACGTATGTTCCGGCAGACAGACCGGACAGTGCTTTCTTGCACCCCGTCTTGCGAAGTGCATCAGGCCCTCGACACGGAAGAAAAATAGACGGCCACCAGCCGTTACCTTTGCGTTTATTGGATGGCTAAACTTTTAGACTCCTGCAAAACCACGATTTAAACCCTTGCTGCTAGATTCTGGAAAATTCCAGCGCAAGGACGCTTGATGACCAGACAAATTAGCGACAGAAAGCGCGGATGGCGCCTATTGGTGCAGTTCCGCAAGGATCGCGACGGCGCGGCAGCGATCGAGTTCGCACTGCTTTCGATCCCCTTCCTAATGCTAGTCTTTGCAACATTCGAGACATTCATAGCCTTTGCCGGCGAGCAGTTGATGTCCAATGCGGTCGAAACAATGGCGCGCAAGATCCGCACCGGCGAGATCACCTTTGCGCAGGGCAAATCGACCGACAAGACCGAGGCCGAGTTTCGGGCAATGTTCTGCGACGAAATCGCTGTGCTGAACATGTGCTCATCGACGGAGGCAAACACGCCGGAAAAGCTTTATGTAGACGTTCGGCAGTTTGCCAGCTTTGCCGATATGCCGAGGGACATTCCCAAAATATCGAGCGAGGAATATTCCGATCTGGACACATCGGAATTTGCATTCTCTCCCGGCGGCGCCGACTCCAACAACATGGTGCGCGCCTATTACCGCTGGCAAATCATGACCGATCTCGTCAGGCCCTACATCACCAACATACGACCACCCGGGAAGTTGATTCCGACCGATTTTCTCATCGTCTCGACAGCCGCCTTCCAGAACGAAAAATACAACTGAACCCGAGAGCCAACCATGCGTCGCTTTGATGGACTGTCCAGGATAGGAGTGCAGAAAGCGCTCTCGCGGCTGCGACACGTACTCGTCGACCGCTCGGGTGCGAGCGCGGTCGAATTTGCATTTCTCGTCCCTATTCTGCTTTGCATCTACCTCAGCTCGTTCGAAGTCACCAACGGCTATACGGTTGCCAAGAAGGTGTTGAAGGCATCCGGCACGGTCGCCGACATCGTCACGCGCCAGTCGAGCGTCGACAAAGCTTTCCTCAATGGGATGATCGACGCCGCGGAGGCAACGGTCGCCCCACATGCGACCGACACCATGACCATGAAAATCAGCGGCATCACCATCGACAGCGCCGGAAATGCCAAAGTGTTGTGGTCGTGGGATCAGAGCAACAGCGCACCCTACGTCAAGGGTTCGACCGTCGACATTCCCTCCGACATGAAAACGCCGTCGTCCTTCCTCGTTCATACCGAGATCTCGTTGCCGCATGAGATGCTGTTGTTCCTCGGATCTGGAACCGATTTCGCCTCCTCTGCCCGGACAGTGACCATCACGCGGGAGTTCTTCTTCCGGCAGCGGCTCAGCGAGGAGATCGCGTGTACAGATTGCTCCTGAAAATCGCCTTTCAGCGCGATTGCAATTCGCCTCGCCTCTCATTAGTCAAATAGTCAGCATTCATTGAACGCCCGGGCGCATTCGACCCGTCGCGTGGGAGAGGCGTATCATGGCGCGTGCATTTCTTTTCGTGCTGGATTCCTTCGGCATCGGAGGTGCGCCCGATGCTGACAGCTATGGTGACATGGGTGCCGACACATTGGGGCACATCGCCGAGTTCTGCGCTGCAGGTCTCGGCGATCGGCAGGACCTGCGCGAGGGTTCCTTGAACTTGCCTAACCTCGGCAGCCTCGGTCTGCTTCACGCCCACCAGATGTCCGCGGGCATTGTTGCCGCAGGCATGCAACTTCCAAAGAAGATAATTGGCTCCTATGCGGTTGCGCGCGAGATGTCGCGCGGCAAGGACACACCGTCCGGTCATTGGGAAATCGCCGGCACTCCTGTGATGTTCGACTGGGGATATTTCCCACAGGGAGAAGAAGCCTTTTCGCCGGAACTCGTCGCCGAAATCTGCGCTGCCTGCGAACTGCCGGGTATTCTCGGCAATTGCCATGCATCCGGGACCGAGGTTATCGCCCGCTTTGGCGAAGAGCATGTGTGGACGGGCAAGCCGATCTGCTATACGTCCTCGGATTCGGTGTTCCAGATCGCTGCGCATGAAAAGAGCTTCGGTCTCGATCGCCTGATTGCCGTGTGCGAGAAGGTGCGAACGATCCTCGACTCCCTCAACATCGGCCGCGTGATCGCCCGGCCGTTCGTCGGCACAAGCCGGGAGAATTTCGAACGCACCGGCAACCGACGGGATTTTTCCATTCCACCGCCAGAGCCGACATTGCTCGACCGCCTGGTCGATGCAGGCGGGAGTGTCCATGCCGTCGGCAAGATCGCCGACATCTTCGCCCATCAGGGGATTAGCACCTTGACCAAGGCGAACGGCAACATGGCGCTGTTCGATGCCACGCTAGAGACAATGGACAAAGCTGACGAAGGCGATCTCGTTTTCACCAATTTCGTCGATTTCGACATGCTTTACGGTCACCGGCGCGACGTGCCGGGCTACGCCGCCGCACTTGAAGCTTTCGATCGGCGCCTGCCCGAAATCGCGCGACGGATGCGCCCCGACGACCTGGTCATTCTCACCGCCGATCATGGCTGCGACCCCACCTGGCGCGGCACGGACCACACCCGCGAAACCGTCCCGGTGCTCGCCTTCGGACCGGCCATTCCAACCGGCCCGGCCGGAGTGCTGAAAACTTTTGCCGATATCGGCGAAACTGTTGCCGCGCACTTGACGATAGGCCGTGGCAAACACGGCCGCAGCTTTCTCTGAGGGACACGTCCAGCCGCCTAAAATGGGGATGATGACGTGAATCCGAACTGGGTACTTGCAGCGCGCGGCCGGGCGTGAAAAGACTTGGCCTTGTTCAAGTCAAGAAAATATGAGGGCTTCCCGATGGACGGCGTTACGGTCATCAATCACCCGCTGGTGCAACACAAGCTGACGATCATGCGCAAGAAGGAAACGTCTACGGCAGGTTTCCGGCGGCTGCTCAGGGAAATTTCCACGCTGCTCTGCTACGAGGTGACGCGCGATCTCGAAATCACCTATGAAGAAATCGAAACGCCGATCACCACCATGCAGTCGCCGATCCTCGAGGGAAAGAAGCTGGTCTTCGCCTCGATCCTTCGGGCCGGCAACGGCCTTCTCGAAGGCATGCTCGATCTCGTGCCTTCCGCGCGCGTGTCCCACATCGGCGTCTATCGCGACCATGAGACCCTGAAGCCGGTGGAATATTACTTCAAGGCCCCCGAGGACATCGACGAGCGCCTGGTCATCGTGGTCGACCCGATGCTGGCGACCGGCAATTCCTCGATTGCGGCCATCGACAAGCTCAAGGAACGCGGCGCCAAGAACATCCGCTTCCTCTGCCTGCTGGCTGCTCCGGAAGGGATCCGGAATTTCCATGAGTTCCATCCCGATGTGCCGATCTTCACCGCGTCCATCGACAGCCACCTGGACGAGAACGGTTATATCGTTCCCGGCCTCGGCGATGCCGGCGACCGGATGTACGGCACGAAGTAATTTACACTCTGTTAACTGCAAGACGAGACGCCCGGGGACGGACCGGGCGTCTCGTTCCCAAATTTACCCTTCGATCAGAGTTTCCGCCTACTGTTCTGAAATTGTTAAGAACCGGGGCAATATTTCATGATCGGACGCGCAATTCTCATTTGGTCGTCGGCGATTGTCGTCGCAATCAATGTTCCGAGCATGGTCGGCGTCGTTTCCAGTAAAGTCGAAGCGATAACCACTGAAGATGCATCCGTGCTCAACGCCTCGGCGTCGAATGGGCGCAGCTATGTGCTGAAATCGAACGACGGCGGGCATTTCGAAGGCAAATTCCGGTTTAACGGCAAGTCGCTCTCCGCGATGGTGGATACGGGCGCCACGTTCGTCACGATCAGTGAATCCGACGCACGCAGCCTGGGTTTCGGCGGCAATGAGCTTCGTTTCCGCTATGAAGTGATGACCGCGGGCGGCAAGGTGAAAGCTGCTCGGGTTCAACTGAAGTCCGTGGAAATCGGCACCGTACAAGTTCGCAACGTCGATGCGCTGGTGCTGCGCGGAAAGACGCTCAAGTTCCCGCTTGTCGGTATGAGCTTCATGAAGAAGCTTGGTTCCTACTCGGCCGACAACGACCAGATGACGCTCATCAACTGATAAGCTTCAGAATTACCGGCGCCGGCTCAACCGGCATTTCCGAAATCGTCACGCAATCCAGAAAAGCGCCCGTCGCCCTGGCTGCATCCGCTTCGTTTGCGGCATGCACGAAAGCCAGCGGCTGGCCCTTTTCCACACGCTGACCGATCGGCAGGATCTCGGTGAAACCGGTTCTGTGGTCAATAGCGTCATCGGGCTTCAGACGCCCTCCCCCCAGACCGATCACGGCAAGCCCGACATTGCGGGTTTTGTAGGCCGAGACGTAGCCTGGCGCCGTTGCTGCGATCGGCGCAATGACCGGGGCTACCGGCAGATGACGCTTCCAGTTCTCGACAAAATCCTTCGGTCCGCCCATGGCAGCCACCATCTGGCCGAACAATTCCAGCGCGCGGCCTGAACCAAGCGCCCGTTCGGCCGCTGCATCTGCTGCTTCCAGGCTACCCTCCACACCGGCATTGACCAGCATATGGCTGGCGAACGCTATGACGATCTCGTGGATGCGGGTGCCTCCCTTGTTGCCCGACAGGAACTGCATCGCATGGGCGACTTCCACCGCGTTGCCGGCACAATCTGCAAGCGGCTGGTTCATGTCGGTGATCAACGCCGAGGTTTTCACGCCAGCGCCATTGGCGACATCGACAATCGACCGCGCCAGGATTTCCGCGTCCTGCAGGCTCTCCATGAAAGCACCATTGCCGGTCTTCACGTCCATGGTCAGCGATTGCAATCCGGCCGCCAGCTTCTTCGACAAGATCGAACCGGTAATCAGAGGCACGGAATCCACCGTCGCGGTCACGTCACGGATCGCATAGAGCCGCTTGTCAGCCGGTGCGATCTCGCCGGTCTGGCCGACGATGGCATATCCCACCTGTTCGACGATGGCGCGAAATCGCTTCGCGGTGGGGAATATATCGTAACCCGGAATGGATTCGAGCTTGTCGAGCGTGCCGCCAGTGTGACCCAGGCCGCGCCCGGAAATCATCGGCACCGCCACGCCGCAAGCGGCGACGATCGGGGCCAGCATAAGGGAAACGTTGTCGCCTATGCCACCGGTCGAATGCTTGTCCCCCACCGGCTTGCCGAGTCCATCCCACCGCATGACATCGCCGGAATCCCTCATTGCCAGTGTCAGTGCCACGGTCTCCTCGGCGCTCATGCCGTTGAACCACACCGCCATCGCAAACGCCGCGACCTGCCCTTCCGAAATGCGGTTCTCTGCGAGTGCCTTGATGAAGGCATAGATCTCTGCGGGCGGAAGGCTTTCGCCATTCCGCTTCATCCGGATGACTTCCTGCGGGATCATTTTTGGCCGGCTCCGTCGATCGTATCGGTCTCAAAACTGAAGGGCAGCAATTCGTCCATTGTCATGGTCTTCTTGATGCCGGTCTCGTCGCAGAGATAAATGCGTGTTTCGCGGTCGGCGAACTCGGCGATCTTCTGCCGGCAGCCGCCACAGGGCGGGCAAAGCGCCACTTTTTCGGCGATGACCGCAATCTCGACGATTTTCTTCTGTCCACCCATGACCATCGCACCGATGGCGGTGCATTCGGCACACCAGCCCTGCGGAAAGGCAATGTTCTCGATATTGGCGCCCTTGTAGATCTTGCCGTCTTCGGCGCGGATCGCCGCGCCGACGGGGAATTTCGAATAGGGTGCATAGCAGAGCGCCATCGCCTCGCGCGCAGCTTCGAACAGTTGGTCGGTCGGCGCCATCTCAGCGTTCCTTCACATACGGGTTGCCCGATGCCTTGGGCGGAATGGCCTTGCCGATAAAGCCGGCAAGCAGGATGACCGTGAGGATATAGGGCAATGCGGTCCAGAGTTGCACGGGAACCGCTCCGATCAACGGGATCGTCTTGCCCTGAAAGGCGATCGACAGCGAATCCAAGAAGCCGAACAACAGGCAGGTCAGCAGGATGTTTTTTGGCTTCCAGTTGGCGAAGACCAGCGCGGCAAGCGCGATGAAGCCCTTACCGGCCGACATGCCCTTGGTAAAGCCGGCGCTCACAGCCATCGACAGGAAGGCGCCAGCGAGACCAACGAACACGCCGCCCAGAAGCACCGCCATGTAGCGTAGCCGCACGACCGAGATTCCGGCGGTATCGACCGCGCCGGGATTCTCGCCCACCGCGCGGAGGCGAAGACCGAAGCGGGTGCGATACAGGATCCACCAGGTTACCGGAATCATCGCATAGGCGAAGTAGGTCAGCAGGAAATGCCCTGACAGAATCTTCGCGTAGATGACGCCGATGAACGGCACCGACAGCATGGCGTCGGCAAACGGCAGCGTGATCGTTTCCAGCTTTGCGCCGGCCCCGAGCGACGGTGTGCGTCCCGCCATGCTGAACCATGCCTGACCGATGATGACGGTCGCCCCCATGGCGATAAAGTTGATCGCCACGCCCGAGACGATCTGGTTGCCGCGTTGGGAAATCGACGCATAGCCATGCACTGCTGAAAACATCACGGCGCAGCCGATGGCGGCGAGAATGCCCAGAAATGCCGAGCCCGTCACCGCGGCGGCCGAAGCCCCCGCAAACGCGCCGGCCAGCAACTTTCCTTCCAGCCCGATGTCGACGACGCCCGAGCGCTCGGCATAGAGGCCGGCGAGCGCGGTCAGGATCAGCGGCACCGACATGCGGATGGTGGATTGGAAGATCGAGACGATCCAGTCGATATTGTCCATCGTTCAACCTCCCACGGCTTCGGTGGCGGCCGAGCCGCTTTGTCGCATTCTTGCAAAAGCCGCGACGATCGCCGGCCGGAACATATGCTCGAGCGCCCCGGCAAACAGGATCACCAGACCCTGGATGATTACGATCATGTCACGCGAGATGTTGGGCATGTCGAACGCGATTTCAGCCCCGCCCTGGTAAAGCACGCCGAACAGAATGGAAGCGAGGATGATACCGATGGGATGCGAGCGACCCATCAATGCCACGGCGATCCCGACGAACCCGGCACCGGCGACGAATTCCTGCTGGATGCGATGCTGGTCGCCCATGATCGAGTTGATCGCCAGCAGACCCGCAAGCGCCCCGGAAATCATCATCGTCACCACGATGATGCGTTTCTCGGAAATGCCGGCATAGCGCGCCGCTCCGGCGGAATGACCGAGTGTGCGCATCTCATAGCCCAGCCTGGTTCGCCAGATCAGCAGCCAGACCAGATAGGCTGCGACAAGCGCCAGCAGGAAGGACAGGTTGAACGGCGAGTTGCGGTTGTCGAGCCCGAAGATCGCCAGCAGCCAGTCGAGCTTGGGCAAATGCCCGCCCTCACCGAACGTGCGCGACTGCGGCGCCATCTGCCCCAGCGGCTTGAACACGTTGTTCAGCATCCACAGCATCAGTGAATTGGCGATGTAGTTGAACATGATCGTGGTGATGACGATGTGGCTACCGCGATAGGCCTGCAGCCAGGCCGGTACCAATGCCCACAACGCGCCCATCAGCGCACTACCGGCGATTGCCAACGGGAAGATCACGTACCAGGGCAGCGAATTGTCGAAGAGAAGGCAGGCGGCGGCAACGCCGATGCCTCCGATATAGGCCTGCCCCTCGACGCCGATATTGAACAGCCCCGCATGGAAGGCGACCGCCACCGCAAGGCCGGCGAAGATGAAGTTCGTGGCGTAAAACAGCGTGTAGCCAATGCCCTCGCCCGAGCCGAATGCACCCGAGACCATAAGATAGGCGGCCTTCAGCGGGTTTTCACCCGCAAAGATCACCACCAGCCCCGCAACGAGGAAGGCAATGACCAGATTGACCAACGGGATGAGGCCATATTCCGCCCAGTTCGGCAATTTCGCAAAGGGCGCGCTCATTCCGCTGCCTCCAGTTCTTCTTCTACACCGGCCATCAGCAGGCCAATTTCGCCTTCCGGCGTTTCAGGGGTACGCTCACCGACGATCCGCCCGGCAAACATCACCAGCACCCGGTCGGCCAGCGAGCGGATCTCGTCCAGTTCGACGGAGACGAGAAGGATCGCCTTGCCGGCATCGCGCATCTCGATGATCCGCCGATGGATGAATTCGATCGCACCGACATCGACGCCGCGCGTCGGCTGGCCGATGATCAACACATCCGGATTGCGCTCCATTTCGCGCGCCAGAACGATTTTCTGCTGGTTGCCGCCGGAAAAATTGGCGGTCTTGAGCCGCGGATTGGGTGGCCTGATGTCGTATTGCTCGATCTTCTGCTGTGCATCGGCGCGGATCGCATCGACGTTCAGCAGCCAGCCCGAACCGTATTTCGGATCGTCGTGATAGCCGAGGACCGAATTCTCCGCCTCGTCGAATTTCAGGACCAGCCCGACATGATGACGGTCCTCGGGCACATGCGCCAGCCCGCGCTTGCGCAAGCCCGCCGGATCGCGCCGCCCGGTGACGTCGGTGTCCTGACTGTTGAGCTCGACAGTGCCGCTGACGGCTCGACGCATACCGGAAATCGCCTCGAGCAACTCCGATTGCCCATTGCCGGCAACGCCCGCAATGCCGACGATCTCGCCGGCGCGCACGTCAAAGGAAACGTTGTCGACCATCGTCACCCCGCGCGTGTCCTTGACCGTCAGGTTGCGCACCGAAAGCTTGACACCCGCAGGCTTTGCCTCGCCCTTGTCGACCTGCAGCAGGACGCGGCGGCCAACCATCAGCTCGGCCAGTTCTTCCACAGAGGTTTTCGCGGTTTCGCGGGTCGCCACGATCTCGCCGCGCCGCATGACCGACACCTCATCGGTTATCGCCATGATCTCGCGGAGCTTGTGCGTGATGAAAATGACCGTCTTGCCCTGATCCTTGAGCTGGCCGAGAATCCGGAACAGGTGATCGGCCTCGGCCGGCGTAAGAACGCCGGTGGGTTCGTCGAGGATCAGGATTTCGGCGCCGCGAAACAGCGCCTTGAGGATTTCGACGCGCTGCTGGATGCCGACTGGCAGTTCCTCGATGATCGCATCGGGATCGACCTCCATCTCGTATTCGACTTCAAGCCGCTTGAGTTCCTTGCGCGCCTTGGCAATACCCTTGTTGAGCACCGCGCTGTCTTCCGCGCCGAGCATGACATTCTCAAGCACGGTGAAATTTTCGACCAGCATGAAGTGCTGGTGAACCATGCCGATGCCGGCGGCGATCGCGGCACTTGGATCATGGATTGCAACTTTGCTGCCACCGATCTCGATCTCACCCTTGTCGGCCTGGTAGAAGCCATAGAGGATCGACATCAACGTCGATTTTCCAGCGCCATTTTCGCCGATAATGCCGTGAATGGTGCCCTTGCGAACCTTGAGGTCAATGTTCTTGTTGGCGTGAACAGGGCCGAAACTTTTGTCGATGCCCTTGAGTTCGATAGCGAGTTCGCTCATGACAACCCAATCGTAACCGTCCGGCCTTCATGGCGCGGATCCGGGTAAAATAATGCGAAGGTTCCGGACTTGTTGTCCAGCGCCTTTTTCAATTCGGGAAGCGAGGTGGAAAAGTGGACACTGATGACGATCGACTCCGAGCGCGCGTCATGCAGCTCGAAGAAAGCGCCGCCCATCAGGCCCGGACGATCGACGAACTGTCGTCCCAGCTTGCGGAGCAATGGAAGATCATCGATCACTTGCAATTGAAGCTTACGCGATTGTCCGATCAGTTTCAGGCACTGGAAGATGCCACGCTCGAGGCGCCTGCAAATACCAAGCCGCCGCACTACTGATCTTTCGCTGCTCTCTTTTCGTTCCCCGACCCATAAAAAACCCGCCCCTTTGATCAAAGGAGCGGGCCTTCATCACCTATTTCAATAGGGGCACTTTTCGTCCGACATGTAGTCGTGGACTTCGACGGTCCCGCCGACGATATCAGCCCTGGCCTTGTCGACGGCCGCAGTCATTTCCGGGGTCACGAGCGGCTTGTTGTTGTCGTCCATGGCAACGCCGACGCCATCTTCCTTCAGGCCGAGATTCTGGATGTCGGCCACGAACTTGTCGGACTTGACGTCACTGAAGGCGTTGTAGACGGCCACGTCGACGCGCTTCAGCATCGAGGTCAGCACTTTGCCCGGCTGCAGCATGTTCTGGTTGGAGTCGACGCCGATGCCGAGCTTGCCGGCTTCAGCCGCAGCCTGCAGAACGCCCACACCGGTACCGCCAGCGGCGTGATAGACCACGTCAGCGCCCTGGGCGATCTGCGATTTGGCGATTTCGCCACCCTTCACCGGGTCGTTCCAAGCGGACGGATCCGAGCCCGTATAGGCTTCGAACACTTCGGCGTCCTTCTTCACAGACTTGACGCCGCCGATATAGCCGCAAGCGAACTTGTGGATCAGCGGAATGTCCATGCCGCCGACGAAACCGACCTTGTTGGACTTGGCCGAAAGCGCAGCCATCACGCCGGCAAGGTAGGAACCCTCCTGCTCCTTGAAGACGATCGACTTGACGTTCGGCTGGCCGGCCACGACCATGTCGATGATCGCAAACTTGACGTCGGGATATTCCGGCGCGACCTTTTCGAGGGCAGCAGCCCAGGAGAAGCCGGCAACCACGATCGGGTTGTTGCCGTCGCCGGCGAATTTGCGCAGCGCCTGTTCGCGCTGTGCGTCGTTGGCGATTTCAAATTCACGGTATGCAATTCCGGTGTCGGCCTTGAATTTCTCCGCACCATTAAAAGCGGCTTCATTGAATGATTTGTCAAATTTGCCGCCCAGGTCATAGATGATCGCCGGCTTGATATCGGCAGCCCATGCAGAAGCGCTCATCGACGCGGTCGCCATGAGTGTCAGAAGAATTTTTTTCATTTTTTATAGCCCTGTTTTTGCACACACAGTTTTGCGGGTTAGCCGGAAGCCCTCGATTTCGGCTCGCAACCAAGCACCGGCCTCATTCCTCCTGAGGCGGGACGGCATGCATCCTTGCATGGCTTCGGAAAAAATTCACCAAAAATTTTTCAGATGGTAAAAAAAGCAAATTTCGGCCAATTAGCTGTTTGTTATCAACAGCTAACGGCCATGAAGAAAACGATCGAGACCGTCAGATGACGCAGGCCACGCCGGTCCCCTTGAGGCCGCAATAGCCACCCGGGTTCTTGGCAAGATACTGCTGGTGCGGTTCATCCGCATAGTAGAACGGCCCGGCAATGCCGATTTCGGTGGTGACCGCAGCATTGCGCCCGGCTTTCTTCAGCTCGGCTTGGTAAGCGTCGCGCGCGGCTACTGCGCGCCTCTGTTGATCCTCGTCGAAGGTGTAGATCGCCGAGCGATAGGTGGTGCCGATATCGTTGCCCTGCCGCATTCCCTGGGTTGGATCATGCTCCTCGAAGAATGTCTTCAGCAGTGCCTCGAAGCTGACAACCTGCGGATCCCAGACGACGAGAACGACCTCGGCATGGCCGGTAAGGCCCGTCGTGGTCTCCTGATAGGTCGGGTTCTTGGTGAAGCCGCCGGAATAGCCTACGGCAGTGACCCAGACGCCGGGCACCTTCCAGAACAATCGTTCGGCTCCCCAGAAGCACCCCATGCCGAACAGCGCCATTTCAAGGCCTACCGGAAACGGAGCCTTGAGCGCCCGGCCATTGACGAAATGATGGCTGGCGGTCGGAATTTCGGCCCCCCTGCCCGGCAGCGCATGCGCCGGATCCGGCATCGCCGTCTTCTTGTTGAACATATCGATCACAAACATCTCTTCGTCCTTTCACAAGCGATCCTGCCTCGCGGGATCCCGCGCAGTCAGGCCGCGAAGCGTCCAGCAGCAGGCTGACGCTTGAACGCACCCAGCCAGAACATCAGCGACAGGGCCAATAGCACCATGAACGCCGGCTGCAACAACATCCATTCGATTGCTGTATCCCACACATAAGCGGAAATATGGCTGCGAAAATAGTCCTCCGCGGCCGACAGCATATCCGGATTGACGCTGAAAAGAGCTGCGCCGAGAGGTGTGAGCAATACGCGTTCGCTGGCAACCGACTGGATAGAATCAATTATTCCAACAATGACGGCGGAAGCGAGAAACAAGAGACTCAACAGCCGCAACAAGAATCGCATCGCTATTCCTCCAGGTGAACCACCCCCAAACCGGGGCGACATGTCATGCAGTTCACCTGACGCGCTCCGCCTTGCGAAAAGCCCATTCCCGAACCGGTTTCCGCAGAAATCCGAACATTGTTTCCATGAGATAACGTTGATATCGCGGCCTTTCAATGGCGGCTGAGTGCCGGTTGTGAAAAAGCCGTTCAAAAATATGTTAAAGAGGGTTGATTGCGCGCAGATCATCGGTATATATCGCGCCGGAAGTTGGACGGACCAAGGCCCGCGCGTCGCGCAGGATTTGAATGCGGCCAGTCTCTCAAAAATGTGGACAGGTGGCCGAGTGGTTGAAGGCGCACGCCTGGAACGCGTGTGTACGTGAAAGCGTACCGAGGGTTCGAATCCCTCTCTGTCCGCCATTATCTTTATTTTCCGTAACCATTTCAGCCTCTTACGTTTCGGATTGTCCAACTTCTTGGGACAGTTGGACAAAAGTTTCTATTTTGCGCTCTCCGCGATCGCCGTTGACCAAGCAGCTTCGAAAGCAATTCTTGCCTCGTCCTCGGTTACTCGGATTTTCGAGCCGGAAAGACGCATAAACATAAGCTGATAGAGAAGCGCGGGCTCCGGGCGGCCGTCTACCATGTGGTTTTGGTGATCACGTCTCATCCGACCGGCGAGGCAGTCAGCCACTAGCACGCGGGCGACGTCCTGAATTAGCTCCTCCCGCTTGCGATCAGACCTTTCGGGCATGGTATCGACGGCTGCGTCGGCCATTTTTTGCTGGTCTGCATCTCGGGTGTAGACTTCGACTTCCTTAAGCGAGAGGTGGCCTGTCACAGCCGCGATATGATTGGCGCTGTTGCCTGCCTCGGCCAATCGACGCGCCGCTGCCTTGCGCAATCCGTGGGCGGTGCAGTGCGTGAGGCCAGCTTCATTACAACGATCACGGAACCAGTTGCCGAAGCCAGCCGCGGTGAAGGCCTTGCCGAAATGGGTCACAAGCAGTGTTTGGTAATTGGACCCGCGCACCATTTCGAGCGCATCGATCAGAGAACCATGCATCTTGATTGCAAGGCGGGTGCCTGTTTTCTCCTGCCGCACCTTGATCCGGTTGCCGGTCACATCCAACCAGCCCAGCTTGACCGCGTCGCCGCGCCGCTGGCCTGTGTAAAGCATTAGCGCCATTGCCAGACGCGGCTTCGTGCCGATCGGATGCCGCCTTTCATAGATGGCGATCTCCTCCTCGGTCCAAGTGTGAAAGCCATCCGTTTTCTTGCCGTACCCCTTCATCTTCACAGTCGGGTCGCGCGCTATCAGCTCGATGTCGATGGCATGCTTGATCAAGATCCGCAGCATACGGAGATAGTTGTTCGCCGCCGCCGGCGTCGCCGCCTTCTTGCCAATTATGGCCTTGACATGAGCACGCGTCAGATCGGCTATGGCCTTGGTGCCATGTTCCCGGCGAATGCTCTCGCAAATACCTCTGTAAGTGCGTTGCGTTGACACCGCCGTCCCCCGAAATTCGGGAGACTGATAATAGGAGGCAATCACCGATGACATGCTACCAGGCTTCTGCCGGGCCTTGCCGACCCGCGTAACCGCGACACGCTCATTCTTAAGTGCCGCCTGATATTCACGATCGAATTCATCAGAGGGGAAAGGTGACTTCAGATAGATCGAAGTCAGACCCTTGCGAAAGCGAAGCCGCAATTTCTTATGCCGGTCACGGCTTGCACTGACATATTTGGGCAGCGCGGTTTTATTCTTCCTCGCCATTGCCCAAGACCTCATCCCATTCGTTTTCTCGTATGGACAAATTGTCCAAACGGCCCGCCGCCTGGCTGATGATCCTAATACCGTCTTTGTTTGCGATGATTTCGCGGATGACAACGCCGGCCGCCAGCGCGCCCTTAACCGCCCTCGTGACTTCAATCTGCTTAAATGTGTTCATCAGTCAAATCCTCGATTTCTAGTCCAGCTCTTCAAAACGGCGAATGACATCTCGCTTTTGGTCGACGTTCATTCCCGCCAGCAATGCGACGAACTCCGACACCTTCATGCCGGCCTCGGCGGCGTCGATCTTGCGCACGATGGAGCGCGCTCCGATCAGAACGGCAGGCGCTATTCGGCGGCCGTCCCAGATATAGTTTCCCCGAAGGTAGTACCGCTGGTCCATTTCGCTGAAGAACCGTTCGATGTAGAAGACGCCGGCGACATTGTTGTCTGTCTCAGATACTTCGTAGTAGCCGGGACCGTCATATTCGACACGCGGCGGCGCATAACCATCCATCCACACCGAGAACGCCCTGCCGTTGTCCCAGGTACGATAAGCGAAGCTCACTTTGTCAGCGTCTGGATGCATCGTCGCTAGGACGGCCCGTATCTGGGCGACGCAGGCGTCAAACTGCTGGTCAAGCGGAACCAGCTCCGCGATGTCGGACGCCACGGCCGGTGCGGCGATCGCGACCGACGTCGCGGCAGTGCCGACGAGAAATCCCCGACGGCTCATTTCGCTTGCATTTTCAGAGGGATTTGATCTATACAATTCAGGCATTTGATGCACCTTTGCTATGGGGTGTTGAAGATAGAAAAAGGGCGAAGTCGGTTTCTCAGGCCGTGACTTCGCCCTTTTTCGTTTCCGTCGTTTTTCCGACGACACTTTTCAGCATCGTTACGATTTCGGAATTCATGGAGCGACGGTTTTGGGAGGCGATCTGCTTAATGCGATCTCTCAGCCCGTCGGGCACCCGTATCTTAAGCTGGTCACTGCTCATCGGCGTCTCCGTCAATTGGACCTAAAAGGTACCGCAACTTTGGTGGTACCTTTTAGGTCCAATTGCGTCAAGTACCTTTTTGGTCCATAGAATTTTTATGGCGCCTAAACAGACCGACCCACAGTTTAAATTAAGAATGCCGCCCTCCCTAAAGGAGGCGATCGAGGCTGCCGTTGTAGAAACGGGCCGTTCAATGAACGCGGAAATGGTCCATCGCCTCGAGCAATCCTTCAGGCCTAGTCAAGGATTGTTGCCGGAGACGGATTTAAGATTCCTTGTTGAGCACATACAGTCTCTCCAAGAAAACATTAAACAAAGACAGAAATGGACAAAAACACAAACTACAACTGTCAAATTTTCCATTTTAGCGCTGATGAAGAGCGCAAATCTTCTGAGAGAGGGCGCGGAATTAATACTAAATACTCCGGAAGCACCTGAAAATATAATTAATTTTGCGATGGAGATGCACAAATTCTCTAAAGAAACGCTTGCGGTAGCATCAAAGATTCTAGGATCTTCTGCAGATGAAGCACCGACGCTTGTGGAAGAGTTTCAGCAAGAGGTACGCGAATTCGACACGCACCAGCGGTCAATCTTTGACCAGAATGCGTTCAAGGATCTCGACCTTCCAGACGACGACTGAGAGGAAGGCAAATGGCTGAAGAAAGCGAGCAGGAACGGCTTGCATCCTTGGCGAAAGCCGAGATCGAAAATGCCGAGGCATTTCTGCCAGGCAGTTTCGGCTGCCACGAAGCCTTGCATGCAGCGTCAATCATGACCGACGCCGTTGCCCGCAACCTCCTCGAACACGAAGCGATCTTGCTGGACCCCGAATTCTACCGCCTTGCCAGCGCCGCGCACACCGCGCTTTTCGATCTCTATCAGGCGATCGGCGCAAAGCACCTCAGCCCCGTTGACGACGATTGACGATGCGACTGCATGCCTCGCGCTACGACACTACACCCGCTAGGTCAGCTCTGACAGATCGCGGCCGGGAAAACTGGGATGACGACTAAGCCGCACCTGTTCGACTATCCGGATATAGATGATGCCGTTTCAATACAAAGACCGAGCGTTTAGCTATGTGATAGGCAGCGACCTAATTCGCGACGGCATGTACATCGAAGTGACTGAAGATTTTGACGGGGCAAACACCCTGATGGAGATATTCTACTCCGACACCACCCACGAAATGTCATTCACTCTGTTTTGCTCCGATACGCCCCTTGAGGTTGTCGAATGGGCTATATCTGTCGCAAGAGAGCACCTACCGGCGGCCTGAGAATAGCAACCATGCAGTCACGTCCAAAGCCTCATGGAACATGGGGTGCGAGCAACGATGAAGGAAGAAAGATGGTCTGGGTACTGATTTTCGCCCTAACAACTCCGACCGGCACGGCTTTGTCCTCAGCAGAGTACCGCAGCCGTGACGCTTGCATGCAAGCAGGCCAGAATTTCACTGCGGCCACGGCAAACGACGGCTGGCGATCGAGCTATTCATGCAATCCAAAGGGCTGAATGCGCGATGGCGATTGAGGAAACGTTGATGGCCGAAGGCGTGCTCGTCAACGCCAACGCGACCAAGCCCTATGAGGGGCGGCGGTAGGAATATCATCAAGAGGGAATGCACATGTGGATGCGCTTAAGGGTGTGGAATGTTGCCACCACTCAACCGACCCCGATGGTTGCTCAGGAAGGAAGTGATAGGCCAAATGAAAAGGCCCCTCTTGGGGGCCTTCGTTTACATTGCACAGCTTTCAAGCGTTCGATTGTACCATTCGCCACCTAACGATCTCTTTTCATCCCGTGGCGGCGGCGTCACTGTCTTCGTCGCCGGTCGCAGCACTTTCAGTTCCGACTGCTGCTGGAGGATTTTCTCCATCGGCGTCTGGTCGTTCGGTTGCTTCTTCGTCGTCGGCAGTTTCTTCATGATCGTTATCGCTCTCTAGGTTAGTTGCGCCAATATCCCTAACTTTCTGTAGTGTCAAACTCCTTTGAGGATGTCTCGCCAGCAAGCCCAATTCTAGCACAAGGCCGAGCTCCTCGTCATTTGCCATTCTAACGCGACTAAAAAGGGCCTCAGCTTCTTCCGAATCTATTACGAATCCGTGACTAGAGTATGTCTGCGAAAGCTTGGCCAATGCGCCCGGCTTAAGATTGTTCCATTTGGAATTCAGTCGCTTACCGTAGTCCTCGCCTATGCGCATCGCGCGAGACCGGCTACCGACTTCTTCCGGGTCTATTCTACTAAAGATCGGACCATACAGAGCAGTGACGATTTCAGTTGCGGCGTGCGAAGCTGTCGGGAACGAAACTACGCCGCCGCTAGAGGATATAATGTCGAACGTAACGTTTTGGTAGGTTTCACGAGCCCGGTTTTCCAAGGTCGAAAACGCCTCGCTTATGTTCAGTCCAGATTCCAGGCCTGTAAGGTGATCAGTCCGCGCCATTTGGACATCTAACGGTCCTAGCTCGCCATAGGGTGTGAAAATCAGCTCATTCGCGCCGATGGCAAAGAGTGTTCCGGCACTTTTGCAATATCCCGAAATCAGAACCTTGTAGGAGTCATAGCGGCGCTGCAAGTAGCGCGCCATCTTGTATGCCGCATCCGGATCACCTCCTGGCGTGACCAAGATTACCAAGCACTGATTCGATTCCTGAGTATCCGAAACCAACTCAATGAACTTAAGGTCATTACTGCGGCTTATCTCGCCGTTGTAAAGGTATACGTCCATCGCCCCTCGCATGCATGCCCCTATAGCGAGGATGCATGAAAAGCCTTACGCGTGCAAGCTTGCCTGTGCATGAAGCCTGTCGTGCACGAAAGCGAATAGTCACACCCTCGCATCGCCTATCGGCACATGCACAACGGCCTCACTCGGAGCTAGATTCTCTATTATGAGTTGGTTGAACTGGATTCTGCGCCTAAATATTGCTTCCCGCTTGCTCTCTCTAAAACACTTGTCAGTTGGACAGCGAGCATGCTCTCAATTAGGTCTTCCATCTTTGAGAGATCTATTCGGCCGGCCGCCTCAGCTTCGTCAGCCGCTTCAAGTGCGTCAAAATAAGGTTTTCGATTGTCAACGATTTGGTCGGGAATGGTGTTTCTGCCCGGGAGCAACAACCCTTCCTTCACACTTAAGACCAGGTAGGAAACCATCCTAGATGTTCGCCCGTTACCATCACTGAAAGGATGGATCCAGTTCAGCCGCCACATAATGTATGCCGCCAAGTGGATGCCGGTCTTATCCCAATTTTCATTTACATAGTCACACAGGTCCTCGATAAGCTCGGGAACCTGAAAAGCTTGGACCGGCTTGTGATGACTGCCTTGAATTGCAACATCTGAGGGTCTGAAGTTTCCGGCATACGAGCTGATACCATTCAATGCGGCACGGTGCAGCGCCAGTACGGCCGAAGTTCGGAGCTTCCATTTCTCGCCCCGATCGATAGCGTCAATTATCATTTGACAAGCAAGATCGAACTGAAGGAGGCCATTTCTGGCCTCAGCTTCAGCGCGCTCTTTCTCATCCCTTATAAGATAAGCTTCGCTAGCCACGCTGTGGCGGCGATCTTCCTCAGTCATGATCGCCCTTCACTTTCGGAATGGAATACGGAGACGGCATCTCGTCAGCGATCTTATTGACCATTTCTCGAGTAATCAGGCTGTTCTCGAAATGCGTGTTACCATAGGCAAAGCTTCGACGTTGAACTTCCATGTCACTCTTCGTTTGGGGAGCTTTCCGAGCGGCTTCCAGAAGATTTCGGAGTGGTTCATTCATAGGCTTGTCCTTTCGTTCACATGAGCCTTAGAGACTGATTTGGGATTTCGTTCAATCCGAAATCAGGCCATCAAGCGAATGTGAGATCGAATGCGGCCAGCATGTTGCAATCGATCACCAACGCTATTTTGGCACGGATAGCTCAAATAACAATGACAAACGAAAATTGCGCCAATCTGTAGATGATGGGTATCAAAAGCGTCCACACTGAGCTTCAGCTCGGTGAACTCGTGCGGAGGATATCACCTCTCCCCCCGCACGCAGGCGCGGCCAGACCAAATTGGCCACGCAGAGATCAGGCAACGTTTCCGAAATCGCCATAGGTCAATGCAGTCGGCCGCTTGACCGCAAGTCCTAACCGCTCCTCACAGAGGATGGCAACAAGGTTCTTGGTGAAGAAATCGGCGTGTTCGGTCGATACTTCGATCCGTGCATCCCAACGGTCATAGATCGTGGCCGCCGCCTGGAAACTGCCGACAAGGAACTTGTCGATGGTCATTCCGGTCGTGTCGACCACAGGCAGGCCGAACAGTACTCGGGCGGTATCCTTGGCAGGGTCGCCGAGGATGTATTCGCCATCGGCATTCTTCAGCAAGCGCATGCGCATCCAGTCGGATGGATGAACAATGATCCCGTCGGCCGGATACTCGGCAAGGGCGTTCTGCAGGATCGCAAGGCCGAGCTGGTCAATCATCGTCGGCGATGTCAACGTGATCGGTGCAGAATAGGCCGTTGCCTGCGGGATCAAGCCGAACAGGTTCTGCCCGGTGCCGTCGCCGGCGAGCAACTGGCTGTCTTCCTTCAGCTTGAGGCCGTACATAAGCTCGGTATCGATCAACCCACGCAGCTGGGGGGCATCGTCGAGCACCTGTCGGGAGGCCGGGATCCAGTGTGCAATCGTGCGAATTGGCGTGTTCTTCATCTCGAACGCGTATTCGCTTTCGGGCTTGGATGCGCCTTCGGCGACTGGCGCGGCTGCATTGGTGCGAGTGGTCTGCCGAGGATACTCCACCGATCCCTCGGTGACCCGTATCGTGGGGATTAGATCCCGCACGGCAAGCCGGCGCTGCGGCTGCATAACAACGCTGTCGCGATGTGTGTTCGTAAGCGCTTCGCCGGAAGCGGTCGCGGAAGTGATCGTCGCTTTCATCCCCATGCTGAAACGCGAGGGACGCGTGCGATACTCCGAAAACGTCTTCAGTTCCGGATTATCGGTGAACTCTTCGCCAATCGTTTTCTTGTAGGCATAGCCTTCATATCCGCCCCCGCGTGCGGCCTTCTGCTCCATTTCGGCAAGTTGTTCCTTGATGCCAGCCAGGTCGCCATTGGTGGCGCCGAGCTTAGTCAGCACTTCCGAAACATGATCGCCGAATTTCTTGGCGAGGATGTCGAGCGGGTCGCCAGCATCCTTGGTATTGATCGGGGCGGCCGAGGCGAGCAGGTGCGCCGCTGCGGCGGTTACGGGATAGGTATGCAACATTTCAAAGGCTCCTGATTTTTGCCGTCGCAGCGTCTATCTGGGCGGCGAGGTCGATTGCTTTCTGGTGATCGGCGTTCGAGAGCGCGGGCCATCCACCCGCTGCCACCCGCTGGGCCGCAGTCTTTGCCAAGCCGGCCTCGCGTAAAAGGTCGACCAGTTCCGTTTTTGAGTTGATGGATTTGACCGTGGCGATACGAGCGCGACGATTGGCAGGCGTCGGCGTCACGCTGATTTCGATCAGGTCAATGTCGGTGAGCGTGAAAGAACCATCCCGGTTGTAATTCCGGCCACCTTCCGGCAGCAGAAAGCCAATCGAGAGGCCGGTGGCGCTGCCGCCGACGATATGATTGAAAGCCTTGAGGCCGTACTCAGTCTTAAGATTGATCTGGCCTGTGACAGCCAGGCCGAAACCATCCTCTGCGATCGACAACCATTTGCCGATCGGCTCATCCTGCTTGTGATGCCAGAGCATCGCCGGAACCACGCCTTCCGCCTTCTGCTCGCGCAGGGTACGGGTGAAAGCCCCAGGAGCGACGATATCGCCCTGAAAATCCGGCGCACCGCCGAACGGCGAGGCATAACCGGAAATCATGCCGTCTGGCTGCGCCTTGATGCCCAGGTCGGACACAACAGACAGCCGCATAGCGGAAACATCGAAATTCTTGCGGAAGTTCATAGCGCACCTTCGGAAACGTCAAAGCTTCGGGCGAATTGCCCGTTTTTAGCTTCGCGCCCGGTATGGTCGCCGGTGCTATCGAAGGTGGATTGTTTATGCGCTCCCTGCCTAACAGGTGAGCCGTCAATCAAGCCAAGAACGAAAATGCCAGCTTTGCGAATCATCGTCAATGCCTCGCGCTGCCGGTGTCGTTTTCGCCGGTTATCCTGTGGAAAAGTCCCGCCTCGATCTTGTCGGCGACCTCACGGAACACCTGGGCAGCACGGGGCGAGCCCTCCAGCGAGGCAATTTGCGCCGCTACGAAGGTCATCACACGATCGATGACCATTTCCAGCGATGCGCCTGCGTCCGTCATCATCAAATCTGTCGCGTGGCCGAGGATACTGTCGCAGACAGCTTTGCGGGCTTCATCGTTCTCGGGCATTGAGGGAATGGTGGTCATGGCTTGGTCCTTTCGGAGTTCAGGAGGTCGAAGAGATCCGGCCGGCGTTCGTGGAGCGGGTGATAGAAGGCCCGCTTGCAGGTCGGTGAACAGAAATGCGGTGCGCGACCGCGACGGGAATTACTGAGCGTGAACGGCGCGCTGCATTGTCGGCACGTTCTGGTCTGGTCAATCGGCGAGGGGTGTTCCGCCTTCCATATCTTCACTTGCCGATGCCAGTTCGTTTTGCGGCAAGCCGGCGAGCAATAGCGCTGGCCACCATGCGGCGGTCTAAACTCGGAGCCGCATTCACGGCACGCAAGACGCAGCGAGTTTGAACTGTGTTTTGGGCCCAGAAATTCAAAATAATCCCACGGAAACAATGTGTTATTCATTTGTTCAGCCCAGAAATTTTTAATCCGCCAATTTCGCGGCGATACGCGCAAGCACACCCACCGGTCTGGACCCTCGGGCCCCCAGACTTTCGACCGCCCCCACCCCCATCAATGCGCATTGGCATGGCCTCCAGCTCCTGGCGTGGCGGCGCTTCGCATCTCATCGAGGATGATGACCAAACCTTGCCCTCGTCGGCGCATCTCAGCAGAAACGGCGAGGTTCCATGTGATCTCGGTGGAATGTTCGATGATGTTGGCCTGCAAGTCGAACGACAGCTTACGCGTCGCATCCTGCAGTCGAGCTTCAGCCGTCGCCCAAGCTGCATCGGCATGGCTGCAACCTCTCGTTGCTGCCCGCTCTCGTGCTTCGTATCCAGGCGGTTTGGCTGCCGCGATTTCCCCTCTCAAGAGCCCTTGCGACAGAGGCTCCAAATTCGGTTTTTGAGGGTCGCGCGCAGCCACAAACTCAGTGGGTTCTGACGCTATGGGTTTATAAGATGGGTTATTAAGATTGGTTTGTAGGACATTTTCGCCCGGTTCTACCGGGCATTTTTGCCCGGTGTAAGCGGACATTTCTGTCCGGTTGCCATCGTCTTTCTTGTCATAGATGTCACGCGTGACATGCGTGACATGCGTGACATTGCGTGACATCGGCGCTTCGTCAGCGCTCGCTGAACCGGACATTTCTGCCCGGTTGCCGCCACTACCGTTCGTGGTGGGATCGCCCTTCATTCGCTGGTCCCATTCGTTGACGATGGCGCGGAACGTGGACCAGATCGGCGCGTAGCTGGCCCGAAATGACTTGCCGCCGTGACTACGCTTGCGAAATAGTCCGTGCTCGGCAGACAAAGCCGCCGTGGCACGGCGCACCGTCCGTTCGTCGAGTTCGAGTAAAGCCGCCAGGCGCTCAATGCTGGGATCGCATTGCCCGGTCTTTCTGTTGAAATGATCAATGATCGCGGACGCGACGGCCTTCTCAGCCCCAGACAGACCGCGCGCCAGGTTTATTGCCTTCTGTGCAATGGCAACGTCATTCCTCTGTAAGGCTGTCATTTTGGTCAGCGCTCGCGATGTCGGAGCACGTGAGCCACCTTCAGTGCGTCAATGGCCTCTCTGATGTCGAGATTAAAGCACTTCATGACGGCAGGGATGACAGGGCCGACAAGGTCTTGTCGATGTTGTGCAAGCCATATCGCCGCGACGCGAACCGGGTTGGGAACCGCCGCGAATTCCGGCGTATTTTCAAAGGGGGTTTTTGGTCGGTTGGGCGGGTTAACTACTTGATCTTGCTCAAATGGTTGACACCCTCTCTGTCCGCCATTTTATTCCGTCAAGCAATTGATAATGTTTAGTTTATTTATTTTCGGCGCGGTTGCCCTGCACTCTTTTCTGGACCTTTGCCTCCCCGACTGAACTTGACGAGCAGGATTTCATTCGCTGTTCCATAAAGTACCTGCCCCATTCAAACCAGAGGTCACAGGGTTGCCCCACCTACCCCCTACCCCTATATCGGCTTGCCACCCTGCACACGCGTCCATACTAATCGCAACGAACGGATCTAGCAGGTTCAGGAAAAATTTTGAAAAATTTCAATCGCTTGTCAACGGCGGAGTAAAATCCCGCCACGCGCCGGAGTAATAGTCGGCCACGGTTTGCACGAGACGATAGCTGTCACCATTCATCTCGAGAATATTGACGTGGTGGGTGATGCGGTCGAGCAGCGCGCCGGTCAGACGCTCGGCCCCCAAGGTTTCCGTCCATTCGTCAAACGGATGATTGCTGGTGATCAGGGTGGCATCGCCTCGCCGAAATCGGCCTGCGCATGCCCTGGCGGATGCGACAGCGGCACGAACACCTCCTGGCTACGCTGATCCCGCTAGCGCATGTAATCCTTGATGATTGTGTAGCCGCCGGTGAACCCGCAGTCGTCCCGAAGACGGTCGAACACCCGCTTGGCCGTATGGCGCTGCTTGCGCGGCACCTTCATGTCCTCATCAAGCCAGTGATCGATCGTCGAAACAAATGCATCCAGCTTGGGCCGCCGGATCGGTGACTGACGCTGATAGCCGGGCGGGTCGAATACGACATCATCTTGACCACGCTATCGCGCGATACGTTGAAATGCTTTGCAGCCTGACGCCGGCACATACCTTCCGAGCAAGCCAGACGGACCTTCAGATATAGTTCCACGGTATAGATCCCCAATCCTCCCGCAATCGTTGCAGAAGGAAAATAGGTGGCCGGGTTTTACGCCGCTCGCGACGGGACCATCCCGCCGCTACCGTGGACTTGCACCGCCGCTCTCAGCTTCCGAACAGGTCGTGACAGCAGGCCAGCTATCTCCCTTCGATAAGGTCCATGGCTCGCTTGGCAAAGCGTTCGGCAAGCGGCGCCACGAGCGCAGCATTTGCGGCTGCGGCGTTTCCGGCGCGCGCGCGATCGGCAATGCCGATGAAAATGACGGCAAACCGGAACAGTGCAAAGACGATATGAAACGGCTGCAGCGGGGCAGCGCCAATGGCAGTTTGATAATATCGTCCCAGGAACTCCTCCTCGGACGGCAGGCCAAGCGCGTGGGCATCACGACCCAGAATGCCGCCATATTCCTCCGGCGACGTATGCCAAGGCATGGCAGCGAAACCGAGATCTGCAAGCGGATGCCCAAGCGTGGAAAGCTCCCAATCGAGAATTGCGACGACGCGCGGCTCCGTCGGATGAAACAGCATGTTGCCGAGCCGAAAATCCCCATGCGCGATCGAGGCCGCGCCATCATCGGCCGGCAGATTGTGCGGCAGCCAGTCGGCCAGCCTGTCGAGCGCCTCGATCGGCTGGCTTTGCGATTCCCGCCACTGGCGGCTCCAGCGTTTGATCTGGCGTTCGAAGTAGTTTCCAGGCCTGCCGTAGTCGCCGAGGCCGACAGCCTCTGGCCGCACCGCATGCAGGCTGGCAAGCGCATCCGCCATGCCGAAATAGATTGCTTTACGTTCGCCTGGCTCAAGTTCCGGCAGTGCGCAATCGCTGAAGACACGCCCCTCGACCCGCTCCATCAGGTAGAACGGCGTTCCCAGCACATGGCGATCCTCATGCAAGAGGATCGGCCGCGGCACCGGAACGGTAGTCGGATAGAGTGCGCTCAAGATGCGGAATTCGCGCTCGATTGCATGCGCACCGGCGAGAATGGGGCCAGCAGGCTTTTTCCGCAGGACCATTCGCCTGTTTCCGAAGGTGACGAAATACGTGGGGTTCGACTGCCCACCACTCACCCTTTCGATCGAGATGGCGTCGCTTTCACCAAAGCGCTCTGTGAGAAAGATGCGGAGCTTTGCCGGATCAAAATCGAGCAACGATGCGGGAGCCTCGAGCATTGTCACGTTGCTCCCACGCCCCAATGCCAGAACGATCGTTCTTCCGTCGTCAGAAGGCGGCTGAGCACCATCTTGTGGACTTCGTCGGCCCCGTCGACCAGCCGCGCCTGACGGGCATAGCGGTAGATCCATTCGAGCACCGTGTCGGTGGAGTAACCGCGTGCACCATTGATTTGTATGGCTGTATCCGCTGCCTTGTGAAGCAGGTTGGCGACATGCACCTTGGCCATCGACACCTCCTTGCGGGCAAAGCCGCCGCGATCGAGTTCCCAGGCGGCTTTCATCACCAGCAGGCGACCGATCTCGATGCCCATGGCGAGATCGCCAAGCATGATCTGGATGCTTTCCCGGTCGGCGAGCCGAACACCGAAACCATGACGCTCGGCGGCATAGGCGGAAGCGATCTCGACGCAGCGCTTTGAAAGCCCGAGCCAGCGCATGCAATGGGTCAGCCGCGCCGGCCCGAGGCGGATCTGCGTAAGCTTCATGCCCTGCCCTTCGCCGAGCAGCACATTTTCCGCCGGAATTTCCAGGCCGTCGAATTCCAATTCGCAATGGCCGCCGTGCTCCTCCGGCCCCATGATGCCGATGCGGCGGACGATCCGCCAGCCGGGCTGGTCCTTGTGAAATAGAAATGCCGTCAGCCCATGGCGGGGATCGTCCGATGTTCTCGCCACCAGAATGAAGTGGCTTGCCTCGCCGGCACCGGTGATGAACCATTTGCGGCCATGGACAACATAGTTGCTGCCCTTTTTCTCGGCGCGGGTCTGTATCATTGAAGGGTCGGAGCCGCCGCCCGGATGCGGTTCAGTCATGGCGAATGCCGATTTTACCGAGCCATCTTCGATCGGGGTCAGCCAGCGCTTCTTCTGCTCCACCGTCGCCACCCGGTCCAGGACCATCATGTTGCCGTCATCGGGGGCAGCGGAGTTGAAACAGGCCGGGCCGAAGATGGAACGGTTCATTTCCTCATAGCAGACAGCCATGCCCACCTTGCCGATTGAAGGCCGGCCGGGGCGATCGAGTTGCAACGTCCACAGCCCTTCGGCCTTCGCCCTGGCGCGGACCTGGTCGAGCAGCTCCATGGTAATATTGCCATGCTCATCAAAGGAAGAATGGTCGCTTTCAAGCGGCAGGATCTCAGCCTCGACAAAGCGGCTGATCCGGGCTCTTAAGTCCTCGATAGTGGGAGAAATATCGAAATTCATCTGGCCCTCACAAGGATGAAACAAGGTGGCCGCCATCGACCACGAGCGCGGATCCGGTCATGTAGCTGCCGGCTTTGGAGCAAAGCAGCAGCAATGGCCCGTCCAACTCTTCGGGCAAGCCGAGACGCCGGCTCGGGATGCGATTGACAAGCGCTTTACCCGCCTCGCTTTGGAAGAAATCCCGGTTGATCGGTGTTTCGATGTAGCCGGGGCAAAGCGCATTGACGCGGATGCCATGGCGCGCCCATTCGAGCGCCATGGATTTCGTCAGCTGGATCACTGCTGCCTTGGAAGCCGCATAGGCCGCGAGGTGTCCTATGACCCGCAGGCCGAGTATCGAAGCGATATTGACGATCGTTCCGCCGTGGCCCTGATCACGCATGCGCCGCGCCGCAGCCTGGGCAACCAGGAATACCCCCTTGAGGTTCGTATCGATTACCGCGTCGAAATCGGCTTCACTCTGGTCGATGACAGCCGCTCCGCCACTGATGCCGGCATTGTTGACGACGATATCGACCTCGCGGTCGATGGACGCAAAGAGTTGCTCCACGCCATTCGACACAGTGACGTCCAGCGCGATAGCCTCGGCGCTGCCGCCACGGGTCCGGATTGCCAGCGCATTTTCTTCGATAGCAGTCACATTGCGCGCGGCAAGGATCACATGGGCGCCCTGACTGGCCAAAAGCGTGGCGAAATGCAAACCGAGCCCGCCTGAGGCTCCTGTTACGAGTGCAGTCTTGCCAGAGATATCCTCAAACAATGCGATCTCCTCCTGACGTGTTTTCGACCACGACAGCGATGCCCTGTCCGCCACCAATGCACATCGTCGCCAGGCCATACCGGCCGCCGATGCGGCGCAGTTCGTAGACGAGCTTTATAAGGATAATCGCGCCCGATGCTCCAACCGGATGGCCGAGTGCAATCGCCCCGCCGTTCGGGTTGGTCTTGTCGGCAGGAAATCCGAGTTCGCGCGCCACGCCGCAGGCCTGGGCGGCAAACGCCTCGTTGGATTCGATCACGACGAGATCGGCGACCGTAAGCTTCGCTCGTGCGAGTGCCTGTCTCACGGCCGGCACCGGACCCAGCCCCATGACATCGGGCGCAACGCCGCCCAGGCCGTAGGAAACGATCCTCGCCAGCGGCGTGACACCCCGCGCTTCGGCAGTGCTGCTATCCATCAGGACCAGCGCCGCAGCCGCATCGTTGATGCCGGAGGAATTGCCGGCAGTGACGGTGCCGTCCTTCTTGAACACCGGCTTGAGGCCTGCGAGATCGCCCTCGGTCACATTTCCGCGTACATGCTCGTCTGTCTCGAAAACACGTTCCTTCTTTCCCTGGCCGACGGTCACGGGCAGGATCTGCTCGCGAAAACGGCCTTCCGCAATGGCGGCGGCGGCGCGCTGTTGGGATGCGAGCGCGACCTGATCCTGCTCCTGGCGCGATACACCCACCCGCTCGGCGACATTTTCGCCGGTATTGCCCATATGCCCAGCGCCGAAGGGATCCTGCAGCGCACCCAGCATCATGTCGACGGCGGTGACATCGCCCATTTTGGCGCCAAAACGCGCCTTGCTCAGCAGATGACCCGTGCGGCTCATGCTTTCAGCGCCGCCTGCAAGCACAATATCGGCATTTCCGAGCAGAACTTGCTCGGCCGCCGTGACGACGGCCTGCAGACCGCTGCCACAGAGCCGGTTGACGGTCAGCGCCGGGGATGTTTCCGGCACGCCTGCTTTAATCGCTGCCACGCGAGAGAGGTACATATCCTTCGGCTCGGTATGGATGACATTGCCGAAAACGCTCTGCTGGATATCGGCCGGCGCGCAGCCCGCACGCGCAATCGCTTCCCGCGCCACGGCAGCGGCCAGATCCGTGGGCGGGAAGTCCGCAAGCGAACCGCCAAAACTGCCGATGGCGGTGCGCACTCCTGAGACGATGACGACTTGGCGATCCATTGCATTTTCCTCGATATGGCGGGTCAGGCGCTGAGTTCAGCGAGACCTTCGAATAGTTTCAGGGCTTCGGGATTGGCGAGCGCGTCCTGGTTCTTCACGGCAAGCCCATGCACGATGTTGCGGACCGCAAGCTCGCTGATCTTTCCGGACTTGGTGCGCGGAATGTCAGCGACGGCGACAACGCGAGCCGGCACATGCCGGGGAGAAAGATTGTCCCGGATTTTTAGCCGGATTCGATTGCGAAGCCGGTCGTCCAGTGTGACATCCTTTGCCAGCCGGACAAACAGCACCGTGCGGACGTCATTGTCCCAGATCTGCCCGATGCACACGGCCTCGACAATTTCCGACATCTGCTCGACCTGACCGTAGATTTCGGCCGTGCCGATCCTGACGCCGCCCGGATTGAGCGTCGTATCGGAGCGACCGTATATGACCATGCCGCCATGTTCGGTCCATTCGGCGAAATCGCCATGGCACCAGACGTTGTCGAACTTGCCGAAATAGGCTTCGTGATATTTCGTTCCGTCGGGATCGTTCCAGAACATCACCGGCATGCACGGAAATGGCTTGGTGCAGACGAGTTCACCCTTGTCTCCGACGACCGGAGCCCCGTCGTCACTCCAGACATCCATCGCCATACCGAGGCCGGAGCCCTGGATCTCCCCACTCCAGACGGGCAGGATGGGAACACCGACAACGAAGCCCGAAACGATATCGGTTCCGCCGGAAATCGATGCGAGATGGACATCGTTCTTGACCGCTTCGTAGACATAGTCGAACGACAAGGGCGACAACGGCGAGCCCGTCGAGAAAATCGTCCGGACCGAAGACAGCCTGTGCGTATCGATCGGACGCAAGCCGGTTTTGCGCAGTCCGTCGATGAATTTGGCCGAGGTGCCGAAATGGGTGATCTGCTCAGCGTCCGCATAATCGAACAAAACATTGGCATCAGGATAAGCGGGCGAACCGTCGTAGAGAACCAGTGTCGCACCCGATGCGAGTGCTGTCGCCAGCCAGTTCCACATCATCCAGCTCAGTGTCGTGAAATAGAAAAGCTTGTCGCCGTCACGGATGTCGGCATGCAGCCGATGTTCCTTGACATGCTGGATCAGCGTGCCGCCTGCCGAATGGACGATACATTTGGGAACGCCAGTGGTGCCTGACGAGAACAGGATATAGAGCGGGTGATCGAAAGGCAGAGGCTCAAAACGCAGCGGGGCCACCGCGATAGGGGCAATCAATGAATCGAGGCTGATTGCGTTGGCAATGCTACCTGCGACGGCATCCGCGTCGCCGATGTAACGCACGACAATCGTCTGTTGCGGCTTTAGCTCCGCCGCGATTGCCGCAACCTTGTCTCCCACCTCGAACGTGTTGCCGTTGTAGTGATACCCGTCGCAGGCAATGAACAGTTTGGGTGCGATCTGCGCAAAACGGTCGAGCACGCCCTGCTTGCCGAAATCGGGCGAACAGGACGACCAGATTGCCCCGAGTGATGCCGCTGCCAGCATGCACGCGATGGCCTCAGGCACGTTGGGCAGCATTGCCGCAACCCGGTCGCCGGGCTGCAGGCCGGCATTTGAAAATGCCTGTTGCAGCCGGGAAACGAGCGCGCGCAACTCGTCCCAGGTGAGATGTCGCTCAACCTTGTCCTCGCCCCGAAAGACGATCGCATCCGTCCCGCCGGTCTTCCAGAGCAGGTTTTCCGTAAAGTTCAACCGGGCTTCAGGAAAGAACGAAGCTCCCGGCATGCGTTCGCCATCAGCAAGAACCACCCTACCACGCTCGCCGCGAAGCCCGCAGTAGTCCCACACGAGCGACCAGAAGGCTTCACGATCATCAACCGACCATGCATGTAGCTCCTGGTAGTTAGCAAGCGTCTTGCCCGTCGCTTTTGCAGCAGCCGTCATGAAATCCGACATGGCGCTTGCCCGAACGCGCGCGGCAGAAGGTGACCACAATGGCTGTTCAGCTGGCATGTCTTTCATGTCCTCTTCAAACCGTTTCAATCATAGTGTCGCATGATAGGCGAGCGGAGTTGCGGCCAGCGATATCTCGTATTGCCCGCCGCCATAAAGCAGCGGCGTACCCTCCGAGACGTCGATACCGACCACCTGGCCGAAGAAGATGTCATGGGTGCCGATCGTCACGACCTTGATGACCTGGCAGGCAAAGCTCGCGAGCGCGTCCTCCATGACTGGTACACCCAGAGCGCCTTCGGACCATTGCCCGATTTCGAAGCGCGCTTCGCCGGAAAGACCCGATGAGAACCGGTCAGCGAGATGGCGATGCTTCGGCCGCAGGATGTTGACCCCGAACGCACCGGTGCTCTCGATCTGGTCGTGAATGCTGGCGCCGAGATTGATCCCGACAAGCAGGATCGGCGGTTCGGCACTGACGGAGCAAACCGCAGTTGCCGTCATGCCGTTGCGTCCTGCAGCGCCGCCGGCAGTGATGATCGAGACCGACGAGGAAAGCCTGCGCATCCCCTTCTTGAAGTCCGCTTGCAGAACTGCACCCGGTTGCGGCTGTTCCTGTGTAACCATTGCTACCTCCCGCATCTGTCTCTCACGCCATCACATTGTGCAGCAGATTTGCACCGTTTATCGGATCGAACGCATGACAATGGCCGGGCTCAATGCGCAGCGCCACTTCTTGACCAAGGCTAAGCCCGGCAAGACCGCGCATCTGCGCTTTCAGGATGATATCGCCCGCGATGATGTCGACTATCGAATAGGCACCGAGCGGTTCTGTCTCGTATACCTTGAAATTCGAGCCATGCCCCTGGGCGCCGCCGCCTTCGTGCAGGCTAAGATCTTCGGGTCTGATGCCAAGCACGATGTCACGGTCGGACAGGCCATTGTCGAGATTCACCTCGAGATCGAGCTTGCTGGCGCGGAAGCGCCCGGAAACGATGCTGCCTTCGATAAAATTCATCGGCGGCGATCCCACCAGCTCGGCCACATAGCGCGATGCCGGGTTGTTGTAGATCTCATCAGGCGACCCGATCTGGGCAATCCGCCCATTCTCCACGATGGCCATGCGATCGGCGATCGACATGGCCTCTTCCTGGTCATGGGTCACATAAACCAGCGTGTGGCCGACTTCCCGCTGCAGGCGCTTGAGCTCCACGCGCATTTCCTCGCGCAGCCGGGCATCCAGCGCCGCGATCGGCTCATCCATGAGATAGGCGCTCGGCTTTCGAACCAATGCCCGGCCGATGGCGACGCGCTGACGTTCGCCGCCGGAAAGCTGGGCCGGAAATTTTTCCAGCAAAAGTGTTATATGCAACTTCTCAGCGACGCTTTTCACTCGGGCATCGATGATGGCCTGTGTTTCACGGCGTTCCCGAAGCGGAAACTCCATGTTTTGCCGTGCCGTCAGGTGCGGAAAGAGCGCAAGGTTCTGAAACACCATGGCGAGGTCACGGTCGGCCGGCGGCACGTCCGTGACGTCCCGACCGCCGATCAGCACACGCCCGCTATCGGCATGTGCAAGCCCGAGAAACAGACGCAAAATCGTGCTCTTGCCCGAACTCGGCGGTCCGAAGATGCAGAAGAATTCGTTGTTTTCGATCTTCAGGTCGATTCCATCTACGGCCACCGTGTTGCCGTAAGCCTTGGTGACATTGACGAGTTCAAGCGTTGACATGACGCGCCTCCATCCGAAGTGCCGCACCGCTTTTGGTGTCGAACAGATGGCATTTGGGTTCGGGCATGATGATCTTGAGCGCCTGGCCCAATCCAGTCCTGAAGCGTTTTTCGGTGATGACCTTCATCCGAACCTCGCCCTCGCCCAAGTGGATGGTGGTGCGTGGGCCGATCGGCTCGACGAACGTGGCGGGCAGCGTCAACCCGGGTCTCGGGTCGCTGGTATCGGCCAGTTCAACATCTTCCGGACGGATGCCGAAGGTGACCTCACGTGACTTCGACGACAGAAGTCGTGTGGCCAGCGGCCCGTCTGCCGTAAGGGCGAGATTGCAGGCATTCTTGAAAGACATGGCCGTCCTGCCACTCTCCTCCGTCACAACCGCGGTGATCAGGTTCATGCTTGGGCTGCCCATGAAATTGGCAACAAAGGTATTCGCGGGCGCATTGTACACCTCTTCCGGGGTGCCGAACTGCTGCAGAACGCCGTTGCTCATCACCGCGATCCGATCGGCAAGGCTCATTGCCTCGATCTGGTCGTGGGTCACGTAAACCATCGTCTGCTTGAGCGCGTGCTGCAGGTGTTTGAGCTCCGTCCGCATAAAGGCACGGAATGCTGCATCGACATTGGACAGCGGCTCGTCCAGCAGGAAGATCGCCGGTTCGGCGATGGCGGAACGCCCGATCGCCAGTTTCTGCATTTCGTTGACGCTGAGCCGCGCCGACGGCCGGTCCAGCTTGTCCGACAGCCGCATCAGCGCGGCGATATCAGCCACTCTTCTGTTTATTTCCTGGCGTGGAACACCGCGTACCCTCAGCGCAAATGCCAGGTTTTCCCGCACGCTCAAATGCGTAAAGATCGCATAGTTCTGGAAAACAAACCCAATTCCACGCTTATTGGCAGGCAGGCCGGAAATGTCGCGGCCGTCGAAGCGGATCTCGCCGGACGTCGGATGCTCGATACCGGCGATCATGTTCATCGTCGTGGACTTGCCGCAGCCGCTCGGCCCCAGCAAGGCCACGAACTCGTTATCGCGAACATTCAGCGTCAGGTCATTCACCGCCGTGGCGGGGCCGAATGTCTTGGTCAGGTTGATAAGGTCAATCGAAGCCATCGTAAATCCGAATTCCTATGCGTTGCCAGCCGTGACGCCTGCCATGCGGCGGCGGCCGGCAGCCTTCAGGGAAGCCATCAGACCCAGCGCGATCAGCGACATCGACAGCACGATGGCCAGTCCGAGCGCCGAAACATAGGCCCATTCGAGATCGCCGTAGGTGCGCTTGTAGATGTAGAGGGAGAGCGTTTCGGTCGCGACACCCGGTCCACCCTTGGTCATGATGTACATGATGTCGAACAGTTTGAGCCCTTCGATAAAACGGATCCCGATCGCAATCGCCATGACGGTCTTGATGCGCGGGATCGAAATGCGCCACAGCACCTGCCCCCCATTGGCACCGAGCAGCCGCGCTGCCTTGATCTGGTCTTCCGGCACCGACATCAGGCCGGCCAGCAGGATCAGAAACACCATCGGCGTCCATTGCCAGACCTCGCCGACGATCACGGCGACCAGGGCAAGCTTTTCATCCGCCAGCCACACAACCTCGAACGGCTGGCCGATCACGGCCGAAATGATCTGGTTGATGGGGCCTGTGCTCTGGAAGAGCATGAGGAACATGTAGCCCGCCACGGCCGGCACGACCATCATCGGCATGAGGATCAACGTGTAGTAGACCGGCCGCATGCGGAACTTGTCTACGAATAGCAGTGCAAGACCGAAGCCGAAGACGAATTCCAGCGCGCAGGCGATGATGACGATGAAAAGTGTCCGCCCCAGCGCTGCCATCAGCTTGTTGTCGTTGAAAATTTCGACGTAATTATCGAACCAGGCAAATGACGTATAGGCTTCGGTCCAGGGGATGCCATCGAGCGGCGTCCACCAAGTCAGGCTGATATAGACGGTGACGATCGTCGGAAAGACGACGATGAACAGCAGCAGCAGCTGTGCCGGCAGCGTGGTGAAAAGGCCGATCTGCGCGCTCTTCCTGGCACCGATCGCTTCGGCAAGCTTGCCGGCGCCGCTGTTGCTGGGTGTGGACGAGCCGCTCATTGCTTCAACGCTCCGAAAGTCAGGCCACGCACGAGGTGCTTCTGGATCAGGATGCCCAGGATCAATGGCGGTACGATTGCGATCAGCCCGAGCGCTGCCTTCGCGCCATAGAGCTGGCCAGTCTGGGCAGTGTTCAGGTCGTTCATGAAGACGGGAATGGTGATCCATTCCTTGCGCGTCAAAAGCAGCGCCATGATGTAGTCGGACCAGTTGAGAATAAACACGAAGAGTGCCGTGGTGGCGATAGCGGGCTTAACCAGCGGTAGCGTGATCTTGTAGAAGATGCCCCAGGAACTCGCGCCTTCGATCATCGCCGCTTCTTCGAGTTCCACCGGAACTTCGTCCAGGAATGTCAGCATCAGCCAGAAGCCGAATGGCAGGGTCACGATGCCATAGATCAGCGACAGCCCCCACCAGGTATCGATGAGATCGAGATAGGCCCACATGATCATGATCGGGATCATCACGGCGAGCGGCGGAAACATCCTCAGCTGGATGAGCGAGAACGGTAGGTTCTTGCCCCATCTGTGACGCGAAAATCCGTAGGCTGCCAGCGAGCCGACCACGGTGGCGATGAGGGTCGCGACCGACGAGACCAGGACGCTCGCCAATACCGGTTGCCATGCTGTCCGTTCCATGACGGTCGACGTGCCGTAGGCTTCGCTCTTGCCCGTGAAAATGTATTCGAAATTCGCCAATGTCGGCGCTTGCGGCAGCCAGGTGACGGTGCCGGCAGCGCTCGTCCATTCGAGTGGCGGCTTGAAGGCCATGCTCGCCATCCACGCAATCGGAAACAGCGCGACGATGATTGCCAACACGATCACCGCATGGCGAAAAATATCTCTGAATTTCATTGGCGGACTACTCCGACTGCATAGGCTGAAGAGTGGCCGCGCTTGGAAGCGCGGCCACTGTCGGCTGTTTTGTCTACTCGACGGATGTCGGCCATGCGGCCGCCTGGGCGCGAATTGCCGCGACAGTTTCGTCCTTGCGCTTGGAAATGATTTTCTTCCAGGCCTTTTCTGTCGCCGCCATCGCTTCCTCGGCGGTCATCTTGCCGGTCAGCGCGGCCTGCAGATTTTCATCCAGCGCGTTGTCGAGGGCAGCCTGTCCGGCAAAGTTGATCGAAGGCACGGCATGGGCGATCGTGTCCTTGATCGGATCCATCATGTATTCGTTGACATTCGTACGAACATTCGGATCCGCGAGGTTTGCGAGCTGGAACGGGTCGCAGCCACCGACCGGGTTGCCGCAAAGGCGGCTGTAGGTGCGGGTCGAGCTGATATACTGCAGGAACAGATATGCAGCTTCCGGGTTCTGGGATTTCGCCGCCACCGAAGCGGTGACGTTGAAATAGATTACCGACCGGCGCACAAGCTTGCCGTCGACCCTGCTGCCCACCGGCTTCCACGCCGACAGCTTGCCCGTCAGCGGCGTTGCCGGCTTGCCGTCCTTCATCTTGTCGTTGATGGCGGCCATGTTGGAATAGGTCATGGCCATGCAAGCCTGCAGGTTCGCCATTGCGCCATATTGTTCGGCCCAACCCCAGGTCAGGTTGTCCTTGGAGGTCCACTGGGCGCTTCTGATATGCGCTTCAGCCGCCTTGATGCCTTCCGGCGTCGTCAGGGTCGGGTTGGCATCCTCGTCCAGCCAGTTGTTGTTGGGAGCCTTCATCGAGGCGAAGCGTGCATAGAAGTTCGACAGGCCCCAGAACGGACCGAGGAGGTTGGCATGGCCCATGCCATGGCCGTGGAAATATTCCGAGATGTTGTCGATCTCGTCCCAAGTGGACGGCTGTGCAGGGATGTCATAGCCGAATTTGGACTTGAACGCCGCCATGTGTGTCGGGTCGGTCATCAGGTCCTTGCGGTACTGCCAGCAGACGAAGTCGCCGTCGAGCGATGCCACATAGTTCGAGCCATTGTACTTGTAGAGCAGTTCGCGAATCTGCGGCGTCGGTGTGCCACGGTCCGGGTCACCCCAATCCGGCTGGTATTTTTCCACATACTCGTCGAGATTGAGGGCGCCCTTGGCGCTTACGAGGTCGCCGATATTGTTCCACGAATGGGTATAGAGGTCGTAGGTACCGTTGCCCGTCGTGACATCCTGGAGAACCTTTTTCCAGATTTCACCGGCTTCCGTGCTGACGATATCGAGCTTGATGCCCGTTTCGCGTTCCCATGTTTCCTTGACGGATTCGCCGCCGCCTGGTGGCGGGCTGATAAGCTGCGGCACACAGGATGCGACAAACAGAAGCGTCAGCTTTTCCGGTGCCTTACCGGCTGCCTTGAGCGCCTTGATGCCCTCGATGGCGCGCCCCTCGGACATGCCTGAATTGTATTGATAGAGTTCGGAGCCCGCGAAATTGTCGGGACCGCCGGTCATACCGGCAGAGAGACCCGCCGCATACGCACTGCGGGGATTGAAAAAGCCGGGCAGCGGCGCAAGCGCACCGATTGCAGCGGCTCCCGTACCGGCCATGAAGGCACGGCGGCTGGGACGTAACACGTTAGACAGACTCTTGGACGCACTCATTTAGTTCCTCCCTTGGTTTAAATGAGACTCAATCAGTATCCGCCGGCACCGCAAATCTGCGGTGCTCCTCCCGGCGGCTACGGATTGTCAGGCAGCCTTTTCCTCTATGGAAAGTGTTGGCAGCACCTCGGTTTTCAGTGCTGTGAGCGATTCCCGATACGACGACATCTCCTCCAGATGGTCGTAGCCGACATGCAGCAGGGTTCCGAAATCCCCAACCTTGTCACGCAGACGCGCGAGCCTGTCGGCAACCGTCTTCGGGCTTCCCACGGCCCAGACATGGTCGGCGAGATATTCGACGGTGACATCCGAATCCGGCACCGACTGGTCGTGCTTGCAGGCGCCGATCGCGCCGAGCTTGGCAAGCAGCGGCAACATGTAATTGCGCCAGCTTTCGCCCATGGAGCCGTTGATGCAGCGCTTGCGGGCTTCGGCGTCAGTCTCGGCGACATACATCTCGACGCCGATGCGCCAACGCGAGCGGTCGGCCGGCTTGCCGGAGGCTTCCGCACCTTCCTCGAAGGCCTTCCAGTGCGAGACGAGATAATCCGGGCTCCAGGCAAGGCTCATGGGCAGGAAGCCACGCAGACCGGCAAAGCGCAGCGTCGGCGACGAGTTGCTCAGCCCGGCGATCGCAATATCGGGATAGGGCTTCGTCAACGGCTGCATATGATAGGCAAGGCCCATCTCCGGCATTCCGGCCGTCCGGCCACCCTTGTAGTAGGTGCCGTGATGCTGGAAGGGACCGTCGCTGGTCCAGAATTTCACCATCAGGTCGAAGGCCTCGACCATCATGTCGCGATTTTCACCGGCCGCGCCGTCGACACCGAACAGATCGCAATCCGTCGGCAGGCCGCCCGCGCCGATGCCGACCATGAAACGACCACCGGAAATATGGTCGAGCCACATGATGCGGTGAGCGAGTTCAGCAGGCAGGTGATACGGCAGCAGGAATGCGCCAGCACCCAATCGGATCTGCTTGGTCTTGACGAAAGCCTGCGCGATCAGGATGTCCGGGCAAGGCAGCGGCTCGCGCTTGCAAGTGTAATGCTCGCCCACCCAGGCTTCGCTGTAGCCCAGGCCATCGATAAATTCCAAAGTGTCGAGATTGTGCGAATGCGCATCCGCATAGCGTCGATGCTCCGGATGGTTGGGCATCATGAAGTAGCCAAGTTTCATCGCGCTTTCCTCCCTATGCGGCGCCGGCAATATCGAGCTCCTCAACCCGATTTTTATTCCACTATCATATGTTCCTATTGTCCGACAATGGGTCAAAACAAAAAATGTGATGCATAGTCAGATCAGCCAAAAGGAAAGACGCAAACTTCTGGGAAGATGGCGACGTCGAACCGCCGACCGAATTCTCATCGGTCGAGCGCACACTAAAATGTCTGATATTGCCTGCCTGGAAGCGTGCTCAGCCGTCGGCGCCTGGCAGCCGCACCGGACCATGGAAATCGAAACCGGCGATCACATGGCCTCGCTTGAAATCCTCGATGTGCTTGCGCATCCAGGTTTCTGCCGTATCGGCATCGCCACTGGCGATCGCCTCATAGATTTTTCTATGTGCCTCGAGCAGGCGATAGCGCGCCTTGGGCGACGCTCGGTAAAGTCGCCTGGTGGAATTGTAGAGCAGCAGCCCGAGCGGCTCTTCAGACAGAACAAGGACACGGTTCTGCGTCGCCTGCGAGACGAGGCTGTGGAACTCCACGTCGAGGCGTATGATGGTTGCGTCATCGTGCAACCGCTCCTCGGTCTCGGCGACATTCGCCTCGATCAGCTTCAGGATGTCCTTCGGCGCCCGCTCCGCCGCATAGCGAGCAGAAAGCGGCTCCAGCACGATCATCATCTCCCACAGCTCGGCAAAGGTGACGCTGTGCAGGCTCATCGCACGGCTGGTATATTGCGCGATTTCCGAACTTTCCGGAATGCTGACGATCAGCTTCTTGGCGCCCGCGCGCTTGATGAAGCCTGCATTTTCAAGTGCGCGCAGTCCTTCGCGCAGCGTCGAGCGGTTCACACCCAGCTGTTCGGCGAGCGTATGCTCGGTCGGCAGCGCCTCACCCGGCTTGATCTTTCCGCTGATGATCTGCTCTTCAATGGCCAGCGAGACACGTTTGTAGCTCGGCATCGCATCTATAGCCTCGAAGAGCGCCTTACCTTCCATAGTACCGCCTGAGATTCCCGGATTCGTACAGATATTAGCATCTGTTGGATGCGAAGCGTCATACCTGCGATTGAAAATACGTTGAAATTTGCAAGAGAACCCTTCCTTAACAGAAGCCTCAGCAGTTGCAACCGGGCCAACGGGGCACCACTTCGCAACTACCTTGTTTGTTGCCGGCGTTTAGCAAGGCTATTCTTCAGCAGCCTCCGTGGAACCGCATTGCATAGGCCGGCCCGTCCATGGCCTACGCGCCTCGCATGACCCGCCGGACACGAACCGAAACGGGGCGATTGCGGCCTGTATCGACGGTTGTGATGCACCGAATTCACTAGCCTCTATTTCTTTGAGTTCATAAGATATTCAGCGACCGCTTCGTAGGCCGGAAGCGATGTCACATCGTTGGCCGCGTTGCCGGCGGTGGGGTGGGAGGAAATGCTCAACCGGTCCTGTCTTGTCCTGGTACTACGTCTAAGCATGGCCGGAGGAGACAGACAGCAGGAGGTCGAGTGCGAGAAAAGACTTACCAACCCCTGAAGCCCCATAAATCAGGAAGATGGCCCCCTCATGGATGAGGCCGTCAACAAGATAGGAGCGCGGTGTTGCACCGCTATAGAACGACTCCCACGTTGAGCCAAGTTTGCCGACAAGGGCGTGTCGGTACGCAATCGCTCTGCAACTCATGACATTTGTCGCCAAATGCCATGAGTTGACTGTCGCAAGCCGGTATCGCGCATTATTTCACGAAGTCGGCATCTTGTCGAATTTCGGCAGTGCCGGATCGAGGTGATCCCAGGCATGTCCGGCTGCGGTCCAGGACACCAGTTGTGGCTTATAGCAGCTTGGGTCGTCTAGGCTTGCCGGCGTGACGATGAACACATCCGGCATGTCGGGAAATGTCAGGTAGACGGACGAACCGCATGTCGGGCAAAAGGCACGCCGCTTCACGGTTCCGCCATCGCCGACGGTCTGCCAACGCGATACTTCTCCCTCGACCTTCACCTGCGCTGCAACAAAAGTCAGGTGCGATTGATGTCCGGTGCCGCTGTCACGCTGACATTGCCGACACTGACAGTCAATCATGACGGCCGGTTCACCTGATATCTCGTAGCGGATCGCGCCACAGGCGCAGCCACCGGTATAGGACCTGTTCATGTCGTTCTCCTGTTGCTTCAATGCAGCGTTTGCGAAGCCGCTTCTTCGGCGACCACTCTGTCGAGATTCTTGACCACCTTTTTCCAGCCTTCGCTCATGTTGCGGTAGGCGGTGTCGTTCTTCGGAAGCACGAAGCCGGAGTGGACCAGGCGCAGGCGCGTGCCTGTCTTGGCCTGGGAGAGGGTGAAGGTGACCACCGTCTCCAGTTTTGAGCCATAGCCGTCATTGCCCTCATGGCCGCCCTTCCACGCATAGGACAGCCGCTCATTCGGCACGACCTCCAGCACCTCGCAATGAATGGTGCCGTCCCATTCGCCTGCCGGATTGGTTTGAAAGGTGAAATGGCTGCCAGCCACAGGCTCGAAGCCCTTCGGCGCCATCAGCCAACGGCCGATCAGCTCGCCGCTGGTCAAGGCTTTCCAGATGACATCAGGCGCATGCGGGAAGACTTCGTCGACCACAATGGCCTGCGTGTCCGGAATCACGGCTTGGTTCATGGGTCGATTTCCTTCAGCAGGTTTCTCAAATCGGCGAAGCGTTCGCGCCAGAATACGCCATAGTGGCTCATCCAGTCGGCCAGCGGCTCCAGGCCGCCTGGCTGGGCACGATAATAGACATTGCGACCCTCAGGGCGCTCGCAGACAAGGCCGGCCTGTTTCAAGGACTTGAGATGTTGGGAGATGGCGCCCTGTGTGACACTGCTGCCGCGGGTCAACTCAACGACGGTGATCTCGTCGGAATTGACGATGCGCTCGAACACGGCCCGCCGCGTGGGATCGGCAAGGGCGCGCATGACAGCAGTTATGGTTTCAGCCTCGATCATGAACAACCAAATAGCAAGCGCTAATCAATTAGTCAATACTATTTGAATTGACCTGTGCGCCCTTTCAGCATCGCCGTAGTGGCTGCCTCCAGCCCGCATGTTCGGCACATGCATGGCTACGGCGATCGGATTTGGCCGCACCAAGCGGCCAAGTTTCACTACAGTCCTTTCGCTCTGAGTGGTGCCGGTGCTGCGGGTCGTGCCTGGCTCCAGAAGCACAATTTCGCAGACGACTTTTCCGAATGAAATCTACTCGCCAGTGGCGACATACTTAAATTCGCCCACGCGGCCGATGAGCTCGCCTCGTGCGATCCGTGGGCAGAGCAAACCGCACTGCACCTAAGCAACGTTATCTTCAACAGCAAGGCGAAGAAGCCGGTCAATGCTGCTCATGGGTAACGTTTCCTCAACATAGGCCGCCCCGAAAAACCCATAAAACGACAGTTCTTCTTCTGATTTTTGCCACGTCGCAGAATAGGGACTTTTGCAATCGCCGCAATGTCCGCTTCTGGCCCAAAGCGGACTTGGCCGGGCTTTCAGTTGGCTCGACCATTTTCGGAAGCCCCAAACCGGATATCCCGCGCAAACGGAAGGTGGCGGTGAACCACTCGGTGAGGACCTATAGGTCACCAGCTGGCATCTCGGCCTCCGAGTTCATCGTCCGGGACGATTTGAGGTTGGCGGCGAAGACTGGTGTAGGGTTCCACGTAGGCCATAGTGAATGCATCGCCGATCAAGCGGGTTATGGCATTGAGCGACGCGCCGATTGCAAGCCTCGGAAAGCTTAACCGTGGCAGTCTAAGGCGTCGGATGGCATTCGGAGCAGTGGGTGAGATATCAGTCATGGTGTCCTCCTGTAACCGTGAGAATGACACCGCTTCCCATTCAGGTCCTTGGCTCAGGCCTGAAGAGTCCTGAACAGCCCTGAAGTTCGCCTTTAGGGTCATCTTGGATTATCTTGTCCGCGAGGGACGGGTTTTGGCCATGGACGTGGTGTTTGGGAACTATCGTTTGAAACGAGCCGAACGGCTGCTGCTGGGGCCGGAAGGGCCGGTGGAGCTTTCAGCGCGTTCCTTCGACATCCTTGCCATATTGGTCGAGAGGCCAGATGAGGTGATCGGCAAGACCGAACTTTTCGATGCGGTTTGGCCCGGCCTGGTGGTAGAGGAGAACACCCTGCAGGTGCACATTTCGGCACTCCGAAAGCTGCTGTCTGCCGAGATGATCGTCACCGTGCATGGTCGCGGCTACAAATATGCCGGTCCCAAGCCCTTCATGGCTTCGACAGAGGCTACCGCACCATCCAGGCCATCCATCGCCATCCTTCCCTTCGACAACATGAGCGGCGACCCCGAGCAGGACTATTTCAGCGACGGAATTACCGAAGACATCATCGCTGAGCTTGGCAAGTTCAAGGAGTTTCTGGTCATCGCGCGGAACTCTTCCTTCCAGTTCCGCAAGGCGAATGACCTGGCCGAGGTGGCAAAGAAACTTGGCGTCCAATACGTCGTCGAAGGGAGCGTGCGGAAAATCAGCAACCGGGTGCGGATCACCGTGCAGCTGATCGATGCCTCCTCGATGGCGCATATCTGGGGTGAACACTACGACCGGGAACTCGATGACATTTTCGCGATCCAGGACGAAATCACCCAGATGACGGCAGCCCGTCTGGCCCGGCAGGCGAGAACCGCGATCGCATCGCGCGCCAGGGCCCGGCCGACCAACAATATGTCGGCTTATGAGTCTTACTTGCGGGCGCTGCAACTCGCAGCCGTCTATGAAACGGCCCACGAAGCAGAGCCCTTTCTGCGCCAAGCGATAAAGCTCGATCCGCAGTTTGCTGCCGCCCACGCCATGCTCAGTTTCGTGGAGACCCTCAAGTTTTTCTGGGTCTTCTACAACCCCGATCTTCTGCATTCCGGACTGGAGATCGCCAGAACCGCATTGCAGCTTGACCCCGACGAGGCCTATGGGCATCTCGCGACCGGCTTTGCTCTCTTGTTCTTGCGCCAATTCCGGCAAGCTGAAATCAGTCTTGACCGGGCTGTTTCGCTCAATCCGAACGACCCATTCATCCTTACTGTCCATGCGCTTCTCCTCAACTACACGAACAGGCCGGATGAAGCGCTTGGTGTCATCACTGAAGCCCAGCGCCGCGATCCATACGCGGTGGGCTGGTATGAAGACTTTTGTGGCGTCATGCTGACGACGGCTGAACGATATAGCGAGGCAACAGCCTGCTACGCGAAGATGGCAACTGTGCCACCGTGGTCGCTCATTCGGCTTATCGTCTGCCATTTCGAACTGGGCGAAATCAAGCTGGCGCAAGACGCACTCGCGAAGCTCAAGGCACATTGGCCCGGACGACGCATTGACGAGATCGTTGATTCGGAAGTGGATTTCTATGAGGATCCCGCCGTCTGTAGCCGATATCGCGCGATCGTGCAGCGCGTTGACGGGCAAGAATAAGCTCTTCCCAGGCCGCGCGCGGTACCGAGCTATAAGCACCCCGTCCACTCAGCGGCGAGAAGTCGGGGCATAAACGCGGCGTTGTCCGCCTTTGGCGCCAAGCAGATATCTAGCGAGGTGGCGCAGTTGGTTTTCGGCAGATTCGTTCCGCAACTCTCGATTTGACATCGACCACTCGCTCTTGTTGTGGCGCGAAACATGATATAAAGAAATCCTTATATCTTTATTTGGGAGCAGGATTTGCCCTTACCCTTGTTCGCTTTGTTTCTGGCTGCCTTCGCGTTCGGCACAACAGAATTTGTCATCGCAGGCATTCTCCCGGATGTGGCTGTGGGATTGGGTGTTTCGATCCCATTTGCCGGCTATCTGGTTTCTGGTTATGCGTTGGGCATTGCAGTGGGTGGGCCGCTATTGACCATGGCGACACGGCATGTTTCGCGCCGTACCATTCTCATCTTGCTTACGGTCGCGTTTTGCTTGGGGCAGATAGCGTGCGCACTCGCGCCCACCTTCGCCGCCATGCTCCTATTCCGCATTGCCACCGCCATCGCTCATGGTGCCTACTTCGGCATTGCAATGGTGGTTGCGGTCAGCTTGGTCCCGCCGGCGTTTCGGGGGCGTGCGGTGTCGGTGATCCTTGCGGGTTTGACCGTGTCGAACATCATCGGCGTACCGGCCGGCGCGGCTATCGGCGGAATTTGGGGATGGCGCGCAACATTTTGGGCAATGACTTTGATCGGTGTACTGGCATTGGTCGCCATATGGACTCTGATCCCACAAACGAAAGCCGAAACCCAGCAGCCCAGTCATTTGAGCCGTGAAGTTCGCGTGCTCGGCCGCCAGCAGGTCTGGACCTCTCTCATCATGATGCTCGCTCTGATGATCGGGCAAATGGTGCCGTTCACCTACATCACGCCGCTCTTGCGAGACGTGACGGGCCTTGATGCCATGGTTATTCCCTGGGTGCTCCTGCTCAATGGCGTCGGGGCAACGCTGGGTGTTCTGATAGGTGGGCGGCTGTCGGATTGGAAACTAATGCCATCGCTTATCGTAATGCTCGCAATTCAGGCGGGGATACTCGTCATTCTTTACGTGGTCAGCCCCTATCCATTGCTGATGACGGCGACGATTTTCGTTTGGGGTGCGCTTAATTTCGCAATCGGTGCCCCGATTCAGGCTCGTATTCTTATGTGGACTGCCGATGCACCGAGCCTGGCTTCCTCGCTCATCCCATCGGGGTTCAATATTGGAATTGCGATCGCAGCTGTCGTGGGAGCGGGTTTGCTTGATGGTGGATATGGCTATCGCAGCTTGCCAGTGCTGGGTGCTGTTGCACTTGCACTGGCCTGCGTGGTCGCTATCCTCTCTGCTGCAAGTGAAAAGCGCAGCGGTGCTGTCGCCCCACATGCAGCTGTGACGTAACTGTGCCCCTAGGTTCCCATTTGGCGGCCCAAAGCGGCCTTTCACCAACTGGACGCGGCATGCCTCAAACCAAGCAAACCGCGCCCGAGGAAATTAGGAAAGCTGACCAACGAAAGCCCGGATATCGTCAGCAAGGAGTTTCGGAACTTCGAGGCTTGGGAAATGCCCCCTCGTTCCATCACTGTCCATAGACGGATATCAAGCCACCGTTCGCCCCAGGCTTGGGGTGCCGGTAGGATGTCCTTTGGGAAATCGCAACAGCCACAGGTGCCCCCTGTTTAGGTGGCGGTGACATTGCACCGATGTCGCCGAATGCCTCGCGGTAGAGCCATTGAGACGATCCAATGGTTTGTGTGGCCCAATAGATAGTCAGGATCGTGCAGATAACGTCGAGCGAAACCTTGCTCTCGTCGGTCCAGGCTTGGAACTTCTGTGCGATCCACGAGGCCAGCCCAGCAGGTGAATCGTTTAGCGCGGCGGCAATGGTGTGGGGCTTCGCGGCGTGTAAGCACTAAGCACGCCACTGACATCGTCGAATATCCCGACAGTGGTAGGTTTCGAGTAATTCATGCGCCGACATCGCACCCCTCTCCGGATGACCAGCCGCTGGATATTTGGGGGGTGCGGGACGATGATGCGGACTATTGGGATGCGGGCTAAGTCAAACCTATGTCGATCACCCGCAAGTTCTCCTTTTGGGCATTCCGGACGGGGGCAAACGGCTGTTTTTGGCCCCAAGCGGAAATCATTTCCGCTTTGTCGGCTGCTATATGTCTGAAATTACAAGTCTCTGTGTCATCAGGCCCCCGCAACCAATCCATCCCCCACAACGTCCCGACACCCCAAGCAAATCTGCAAGGGGCTATTCGCGTTTCGACTTCACCGATCCGGATCACACCCGCGGTCGGATCGCATCGTAGACGTAAAGCTTGGCCCCCTTGACCTTGGGAACCGCAAGCACCTCAAAGTTCCCTTTGGCTTCGTCGCCCATGCCTAGCGAACCGGCCGGCATGCCGGGAACTGCCAGACCGGCGAGAGCGGGTTTTTCCAGCAGCAGCCGGGTGACCGACTTCAGCGGCACGTGTCCCTCAAGGAAATAGCCGTCGATCTCGGCGGTGTGGCAACCCTGTAGCTGTTCACTGATGCCGAAGCGCGTCTTTATCGGCGACAGATCGTCAAGATCGACGGTTTTGACCAGAAAGCCGGCATCTGCCATTGCCTTGCCCCAAAGGTGGCAGCACCCGCAGTTCGGATCCTTGTAGATCGTCATGGTCTTTGGTGATGCAGACGCTTTCACAGAGCCGAGAGCGGCTGTTGAAAGCGCCAGGCCACTGAGAAGTATATTGCGGCGGGTGATGTGCATGGCGGGGTCCTTTGTGTGTTTGCTCCCGGCGGGAGGTTATGGGATTCTGGATGGTCGGGCCATTGAATTGGATACTTCATTGGCTTTTCAGGTAGGCTATGTCGATCGGGGTTCTGCGACCGGGAAGGGCGACCGCTTCCTGGGTGACCCAGTTCGCCTTCGGGATCGGTCCGGTCAGATTCCCAAACAGCGAAACTGAAACGGCGAGCGGTGATTCAAACACTTTCGATACCGACTCAAGCCGTTGCGCAACGTTGACTACATCGCCGATGACTGTGTATTCGCTATGGCAACCTGCTTCGATGACGCCGCCGACGACGGGGCCGAAGTGAAGTCCGATACCGCTTTCCAGACTCGCAAGACCCTTGCTCCGGCAATGATTTTTCCAGTCGTCCAACGCGTCCACCAGGTCGAGTGCGCAGGCCAGCGCGCGGTCTGCGTCATCGACCGCAGCGGCGGGTTGACCGAAAACCGCCATCACGCCATCGCCGATGAACTTGTCGACCGTGCCGCCGTGTCGCAGCACGACGTCGGAGACGACATCGCGGTAAACGGCGAGAACATAGGCCAGTTCGTTGGCGGGCGCATTCTCGGCAAAGCGGGTGAAATCACGCAAATCCACGAACATGATCGCTGCATTGCGGCGCTCCAGCGCCAGTGAGGCTCCACCCTCTTCGAGGTCGGCGACAACGTGAGGCGAAAAAAACCGTGACAGGTTGATGCGCCTTTGGTCGGCGTCCAACGCCTCTCTTCTGGTTTGCTCGTGATCGGCGGCTATGAGATAGATGGCGAGCGCGGTGAAACCGAAGCTGATTGCCAGGCCCAGGTCGCGGTTGACGAGGTTGGCCAGCAGACCCGGAATGTCGGCTTCATGGTGGCGCATGCCCATCGCCAGGAGCATGGCGATCCATGATGTCAGGACGATTGCGGAGAAGATCAGGATCGGCGTTCGCTTCAGGCTGAGACCGACGTGATTGAGAAGAATGAATGCGACCACCAGGCTGGTCGTGGTCAGATTGTGATTGTCGGTCACGGGGGCGCCGAGGATGTGGGCATAGAGGATCACCCCGACCAGAACTGCATCGAGAACCACCGTCAAGGTGTGAAGCAACGTCCGTTCTGTGCGATAGCGCGCCGCGATCATCAGCGCCACGCTGGCGGCCATGTAGTTCATCACGACGACCAGATAGGTCCAACGTGTTGCCTCCTTCTCTCCGAGCAGGAGGTTTGCGATGAGGATGACGAACACGACAAAGCGTAACGAGATCGAGCGAAGTTCCCGGGAGGAACCGGAGCGCGGGTTCGTTTCAAACTTCATGGCCTGATCTGCCATTCGTCGCCTCTATCTGGTTTGGGGACCGCGCCGTTGCGGCCCCCGCGCTGCGTGCACCTACTTGATGGCGGTGACTGTCAGCTTGCCATTGACCCGTTCGGCGATGAACTCGATCTTGGCGCCTTCCTTCAGTTTTGTGAGCATGGCGTTGTCGCCCACCCGGAACACCATCGTCATGGCCGGCATCTCGAGGTTTTTCAGCTCCTCGTGGATGATCGTGACCTTTCCGGCTTTCTCGTCGAGCTTCTTGACCGTGCCCTTGCTGAATTCGGCCGCGTGAGCGGCCAATGCCGCGGCCGCGACGAGCACGGAGGTGAGTGCAAAGCGGATCATCGTCTTCATCGGTTTTCTCCTGTGTTAATCGTGGATTACTTGTTGGCGACTGTGACGTCGCCATGCATGCCGGCGTCGTAGTGGCCGGGCACCAGGCAGGCGAACTTGAACGTGCCGTCGTTGGTGAACTTCCAGACGATCTCGCCGGATTTGCCCGCAGCCAGGCGGATGGCATTGGCATCTTCATGTTCCATGTCGGGGAACTTCTCCATCACCGCCTTGTGCTCCATGATCTTGTCCTCCTGATCGAGCACGAATTCGTGATCGAGCTCGCCGACATTGCTGATGGCGAAGCGAACCGTCTGGCCCTTGCGCACCTTGAAGCTGTCAGGTGCAAACAGCATCTTCCCGTCGTCGGTTTCCTTCATGGTGATCTTGATCGTCTGGGTGACCTTGGCTTTGTCTCCCGGTTCGCCAATTGCCATTGCCTGGCCGTGGCCGCCATCATGGGAGCCGGAAGCCAGGACAGGGGTTGCGGAAACGGCGAAGAGAAGTGCGAGAATGGTCGTCTTCATAATCTGGTCCTTTCGATTGGTACCAATGTGTTTGCGGGTTGCGTGTTCGTACGCATTCAGTCGTGTTTCATGGGTTTTGGGGTTATCCGGGTTTTTGCGTCGGCGGCCTTGGCCGGGTCGGGCAAAGCGCCGGTCCATTCGTAGGCCTGGGTGCCCGGCGGGTTTTCATACCACCCGGGGTCGGCGTAATCGGTGGCGGAGATGCCCTCGCGTACCTTGACGACGGAGAACATGCCGCCCATTTCGATCGGGCCGTGCGGCCCCCATCCAGTCATCATCGGGACGGTATTTTCGGGGATTTCCATCTCCATCTCGCCCATGTCGGCCATGCCCTTGGTGCCCATCGGCATGTATCCGGGCTGCAGCTTGCGGATCTTTTGCGCCACGTCCTTCTTGTCGACGCCGATGAAGGTGGGGATGTCGTGGCCCATCGCGTTCATGGTGTGGTGCGACTTGTGGCAATGGATCGCCCAGTCGCCGAGATATTTTGCATCGAACTCGTAGGCCCGCATGGCGCCGACGGGGATATCGATGCTGACTTCTGGCCAGCGTGCTTCCGGGCGCACCCAGCCGCCATCGGTGCAGGTCACTTCAAAATCGTAGCCGTGCATATGAACCGGGTGGTTGGTCATGGTGAGGTTGCCGACGCGCACCCGCACCCGGTCGTTTTTGGAAACGACCAGCGGGCTGATGCCGGGAAAGATACGGCTGTTCCAGCACCACATGTTGAAGTCCGTCATCTCCATGATACGCGGCACGTAGGAACCGGGCTCTATGTCATAGGCATTGAGCAGGAAGACGAAGTCGCGATCCACGGGCATGAACTTGGGGTCCTTGGGATGGACGACGAAGAAGCCCATCATCCCCATCGCCATCTGCACCATCTCGTCGGAATGCGGGTGGTACATGAAGGTCCCAGACTTCACGAGGTCGAACTCGTAAACAAAGGTTTTACCAACCGGGATATGCGGCTGCGAAAGACCGCCGACGCCATCCATTCCCGATGGCAGAATCATGCCGTGCCAGTGCACCGTTGTGTGCTCGGGAAGCCTGTTGGTGACGAAGATCCGCACCCGGTCGCCTTCCACGGCCTCGATGGTCGGCCCCGGCGACTGGCCGTTATAGCCCCAGAGATAGGCCGTCATGCCCTCGGCCATTTCTCGTTCGACGGGTTCGGCGATGAGGTGGAATTCCTTGACGCCGTTGTTCATGCGATGGGGCAAGGTCCATCCGTTGAGCGTGACGACAGGCTGGTAGTCGGCGCCGGACTTTGGATAAAGCGGCGCCTGGGTATCGGCACTGTCCATGAGGGTTGCTTCGGGCAACCCCATGTTGGACGTTGCCGCCCAGGCCGACGATGAAACGAGCGCGGCACCCGCGCCGAGGACTTGTCTGCGACTGAACATTCGATTTTCCTTTCTAGTGTCCGCCGGCATTTTCAGCCGGGGCGTCCGCCGCGCCGGCCGCAGGTGAAGAACTTGCAACACCGCCGTGGACAACAGCTGTCAGGTTTGCCGCGGCAAGCCAGAAATCGCGTTTGGCATTGATGGAAAGTTCGATGGCATTGATCTTCTCACGGGTGTCCGTGAGGAGTTCGAAAGTGTTCGAAATCATGCCGTTGTAGCTGAGTAGCGATTCTTCCTCGATTTTCGTGCGCAGTGGAACGAGGCTGTTGCGGTAGTGACGGGCGATATCGTAGCTCGACCGGTAGGCCTCGTGGGCAGACCTCGCTTCGGAGCGCACGTTGACCGCTTTTTCCGCCAGCAGATTGGCTGATTGCATGTAGGCAAGTTCGGATTTCCGCATTCTGGCCTTGCCGCTGTCGAAGATCGGAATGACGAATTCCAGTTCCTTCGCATATGTGGCGGTCTTTTTGGTCTTGCCGTCTTCTTTTTCCCGCTCAGCCTCGAAGCCGGAAATGATTTCCAGATCGGTGACATAGCGGGTCGCTTCCGTCAGGCCGTAGGTCTTGGCGGTCGCCTGCAGTTCCAGACGCGCCACCTGCAGGTCCAGGCGCTGTTGAATCGCTTGGGCCTCGATCACTTCGCTGACGATCAGCTTCTTCGGCAAGGGCGGTAGGCGGTTGGGAATCTGGTAGGCGGTTTCGTCGCCCCAGAGACCCATCAGCCGCGTCAGTTCCTCCTTGGCGAGACGGGCGGAAAGACGTGCCTGCGCGGCTTGGCCCGCCAGCTCGGCATAGAAGGCATGCTCTCTCGCCTGGGCGCCCTTGGTCATTGCGCCGCTCTCGCCAAGCTTTTTGGCGAGCGCCGATGCCGCATCTGCGGCCACCTGGGCCTGGCTTAGCTGGCCGACCGTTTCCCATGACGAGACCGCGTTGATCCAGGCGCGCCGGGTGTTTGCGGCCAATTCGAAGGTCTTCAACGCTGCATTCTGCTCGGCCTGCCGGAACCTGACCTTGGCGATGTCGATATCCCTTTCGCGCGTCGCTAGCGCCAGCATGTTTATGGCAAGCGCCCCCTCGATCGTCTGGTAAGCTTCAAGACCCGGCGTGCCGATGCCGCCTAGGCCGATGGAGGCTGTCGGATTGCGCAGCATCGTTGTCTGCCAGACATCAGCGCTGGCGTCGCCAAGATCGGCATAGGCTGCCTGGAGGCCCTTGTTGTTGAGAAGGGCAATCTGGACCGCAGTCTCGATGTCGAGTAATTTACTGGCGGAAAGCAGGCCCTTGACGCGCTCTGTGCTTTTCTCTGCCTGGGCACGATTTTGTACCCAGACGGTTTCCTTATCGAGTGCTGCCGTGCTGCTTTTGACGGTGCTGAAGCCGGCATCTCTGGCGGAGAACTCTCCGCCTGTCGTACAACCGGCAAGCAGGAGCGTCCCAGCCAATCCCCCTAATACGTAGGTTCTCATGACGCGTCGCCTCCATCGGGAGAGACATCCTCGTTGAGCTTGCGCCATGGCTTCGGGTCTACGGGCATGCGGTGGGCATAGCCGGAGACAGGACTATGGAAACGGCTTAGAGTTATGGTCGCGGCGACGTCCGAAGGGTCACGCGGGGTCGTGACCTCGGCGGGAGGTGTGGCAGCGCATCCGCCCAGAACAATGGGCAGGATCGCCACCGAAAACAGGTGTTTCATGATGAAATCCGAACATGGGTTGAACAATGGCCGGGTCAAGCGCAACGCTTGAAACAGGCCAATTCTGCCGCGTCAGCGGCGTTCAATCATGTGCGGAAATTTGGGGGGCGATGCAGGCTCGACAGTTCACCGAAAACGGAGCGCTCGTCGAAGAAAATGCGAATCGAGCCCGGCAACGAAGTTGCCAATTGCTGAACGTCGGCAACTATCGCCATGTTGAGGCAGAAATCGCTGCAGCAATCCTGTTTGGCCTGTTTGCTATCGCGATCCGCCACAGAACCGAGCTTGCCGTGATCGCCATGATCGCTATCGGCGTTGCCGGCAGATACATCCTGATCGGCATGGTGGGAGGCTGCGGATTGGGTTGCATAGGCCGAAGAGGCTTGGCCATGCATGGCGGTGCTGACGGTAGGAAACGTATAAGCAGCCAGTGATGCGACGATCACCAGCCGGAGCAGAACCAGCATCTTGTTCAATGCGATTCGAAGCACGTTTCCCTCACGTTTCGACAGCCTCGCGCCGTCGGCGGCAATTGACACTGATTTGCAGGTGTCCGTCAAGTTGGCAGATGCGAGCTTCCAAAGCGGCGACGTCGGGCATTTCTCAACCTTGTCACCGTTGTAAGGTCAAGTGGCTTCTTCCGAAGGCTATACGATTTCATTGGCGGCACCCCGATTTGCGAATGTCGATCGCCCCTGTAGCGCCAACCCCTCGCCGCGGTGTCGGCGAGGGGTTGGGGCGCCATCAGATCGCAGAAAATGTCGCCGGATATCCGGCATCTTCCATTGCCGCGCCGATCGCGCCGGGATCGGTCTTGGTCTCAACCGTCACCTTGCGGCGAATGAGATCAATGTTGGCGACGGCATCCGGATCCGTTGCCTTGATCACCTTGGTAACCGTGTTGACGCAATGGCCGCAGCTCATGTCGGGAATGTCGAATTCGTACATCGTCAAAGCTCCTGTCGTTTGGACATGACTGATATGGGGTTTCCAACGATGGCAAGGTCAAGACCTCGGACAGCTTCTTTTTGCGGGCGTCTGGCAACGTGGAAAAACGGGTGTCTTCTCCCTGGTTCGCACGACCGGACCGAAGGACCGCTCAATCATCCGCTCGAGCGAGTTGTTGACTTTTGAGTGCCGCGACCTGGCCTGACCTTCAGCACGTTCCGGATGGAAAAGCTTGAATGGATGCGTGCCACGCCCGGCAGAGCCGACAGGATTTCCTTGTGGATGCGCTCGAATTCTCCGGCACTTTCGACCTCCACCCGGAGAAGGTAGTCCGAGCCTCCGGTCATCAGGTAGCACTCCTGGATTTCGGGATACTTGCGGATGGCAGCTTCGAAGCGGTTAAGGTGTTCCTCTGTCTGCCGCTCAAGGGTGATATTGATGATCACCGCAATCGCGTCGGCGCCGTCTGTCTGGCCAACGAGAGCGGTATAGCCTCTGATATAGCCTTGCTCCTCCAGTATCGAGATCCGGCGCAGGCAAGCCGACGGCGACAGTCCCACTTCCGCCGCAAGCTTGGTGTTGCTGACGCGCGCGTTCAGTTGCAACTGCCTGATGATGTTGCGGTCAATCGTGTCGAGTCTGCTCATGCAATTATCCTTTGTTTATTCGCTGATTATTGCGCGAATGCGTTCAATACGCAATTATCCAGCGAAAATTGCACGGCAATTCCCTCATTGTTTCAATATAATTGGTGACCAGAACGAGGACGTGCCAATGGACAATTCTCTCAACTTCGAACTCGACAACGACGCGCTGTCCGGGCGCCTGGTCATCGATCTTCAGGCGCTGAAGACGAATTACGTCAAACTGGCCGGACTTGTCGGCGTTGCCGAAGCCGGGGCTGTCGTCAAGGCGGACGCCTATGGTCTGGGCGCAGCCCGCATCGCGCCAGCGCTTTACGAGGCAGGCTGCCGCAAATTCTTCGTTGCCCATCTTCAGGAAGCAGCCTCACTCAAGCGCTATCTTCCGAAGGACGCCAGGCTGTATATCTTGAACGGCTTGCTGCCGTCCGGCGAAAAATTTGCCGCCGCCAACGGTTTCGTTCCGGTGCTCAATTCTCTGGAGCAGATTGCAAACTGGGCTGCCACGGCACGGGCGCTGGCGCGTGAACTTCCGGCAGTCTTGCAGTTCGACACGGGCATGTCGCGGCTCGGCCTCTCGGGCGAGGAGATTGCGACTTTGCTGGACGATCCATCCCTCCTAGACGGCATCGACATGCAGTTCGTCATGAGCCATCTCGCTTCGGCCGACGAAGGCGGCAGCCAGCAGAATGTGGATCAGCTCGCAGTCATGAAAGCGTCCGCACAGTTGTTTCCGGATGTGTCTCTGTGCTTTGCAAATTCCGGCGGCATCTTTCTCGGCGGCACGTATCACGGTGCGCTGGTTCGGCCCGGTATTGCGCTTTATGGCGGCATTCCGACGGATGCAGCCACTACCCGCATGCAGCAGGTCGTGCGCCTCGATGCTCGGGTCATTCAGACGCGCACCGTCCCCGCTGGGACCCTGGTGGGCTATAGTGGCGCGCACCTGACCTCCCGCGAAACGCGCCTTGCAACAATTGCTGCCGGCTATGCCGATGGCCTGCCTCGCAGTTTGAGCGATAGGGGGGCTGCCTATTTCGGCGAAACCCGCCTGCCGATCGTCGGCCGGGTCTCCATGGACAGCATCACGCTCGACGTCAGCGCATTGCCATCCGGCACGCTCAAGCTCGGCAGTTTGGTCGAGCTGATCGGCCCGCACCAGACGCTCGAGGATATTGCGGCGGCAGCCGGAACCATTTCCTACGAAATCCTGACCAGCCTCGGCCATCGCTATCACCGCGAATACGTTTGAGCGGGCAGACATCAGACAATAAACAGAGGGCATCATGAAGGTTACAATTTTGGGCGCTGGGGTCGTTGGGGTCACCTCGGCTTATTACCTGGCAAAGGCCGGCCACGAAGTGACCGTGATCGACCGCCAGACCGGGCCGGCGCTCGAGACCAGCTTTGCCAATGCGGGCGAGGTGTCTTTCGGCTACTGCTCTCCCTGGGCAGCACCCGGTATTCCGCAGAAGGCCCTGAAATGGCTGTTCATGGAGCATGCACCGCTGATCCTGCGGCCGAAGCTCGACGGGGCAATGATCTCCTGGATGCTGCAGATGCTGTCCAACTGCACCTCCAGCCGCTACGCCATCAACAAGAGCCGCATGCTGCGGCTGGCCGACTACAGCCGTGTATCGTTGGCCGAGGTACGCAACGACACTACGATCGCCTATGACGAGCGGATGCAGGGCACCTTGCAGCTGTTCCGCACCCAGGCGCAGCTCGATGCGTCGGCCAAGGACGTCAAGGCGCTGGCCGCGGACGGCATCCCTTACGAGGTGCTGGACCGGGACGGCTGCGTACGCGTCGAGCCGGCTCTGGCCAAGGTTCGGGACAAGATCGTCGGCGGCCTGCTGACGCCCAAGGATGAAACCGGCGATTGCTTCAAGTTCACCAATGCGCTGGCCGCCAAGGCTGCCAGCATGGGCGTGACCTTCGATTATGGGCGCACCATCAAGGGGCTGGAAGTGGCTGGCGGCCAGATTCGCGGGGTCGTGACCGACAAGGGTGTCCAGCACAGCGATGCATTCGTCGTCGCACTCGGCAGCTATTCGCCGCTGCTGTTGAAACCGCTGGGGATCAAGTTGCCGGTCTATCCGGTCAAGGGCTATTCGCTGACCATCCCCATCGTGGACGCGTCGCGGTCACCGGAATCGACCGTGATGGACGAGACCTACAAGATTGCTATTACTCGGCTGGGTGACCGCATCCGGGTGGGCGGCATGGCGGAAATCTCGGGCTATACCAACGATCTCGCCCTTCCGCGCCGTCGTACCCTCGAGCATTCGGTCACCGACCTGTTTCCGGGCGGCGACGTCAGCAAGGCCACCTTCTGGTCCGGCCTCAGGCCGATGACGCCGGATGGCACGCCGGTGATCGGCCGGACGAAATTCAGCAACCTCTATCTCAACACCGGTCACGGCACGCTGGGCTGGACGATGAGCTGCGGCTCGGGTCGCTTGCTGAGCGATATCGTCAGTGGCCGTAAGCCCGACATCGAAAGCGCCGACCTCGCGCTGAGCCGGTACAACTGACATCGGTGAAAGCACGTCCGCACACCTATCAAGAGGAAACAACCATGATCGAAGCAATCTCCACCGATAAGGCACCTGCCGCGATCGGGCCCTTCTCGCAGGCGGTGAAAGTCGGCAACCTGCTGTTCGTTTCGGGCCAATTGCCGATCGATCCGGCGACCGGCAATTTCAATTCGGAAGATCCGGTCGACCAGATGAAGCAGTGCCTCGCCAATATCGCGGAAATCGCCAAGGCAAGCGGCACCAGCATCACCAACACGGTCAAGACGACGGTTCTGCTGACCGACCTGTCGCGCTTTGCCGATATCAACGCAGCCTATGCGCAAGCGTTTGTTGCACCTTACCCGGCACGCGCCTGCTATGAAGTGTCGGCGCTACCCAAGGGTGCGCAGGTCGAAGTCGAGGCCGTTATCGCTATCCCCTGATTGGATCGGCGATATCAGCCCGTCTGTGAGTTCAACTGCGACCGCGCCGGATCAACATTCCGGTGCGGTCGTTGCGTTTCCGGGTATGCAGGCGGCAAGAGGCAGTCGATATCGATAAGGATTCGACAGGACGTGTGACCATGCTCCGGCGCTTGCCGATCAGGCTGCGTTCTTCCTGGAACCCTTGCCGTCTTCCAGCCATTTCACCTGCTCCTGCGTGAGCTGAAGATTCAGCGCCGAAAGGCTGTCTTCCAGTTCCGTAAGGTTGCGCGGGCCAATCAACGGTATGACCGGGAAGGGCTGTGCCAGCACATAGGCCAGGGCGATGTGGATCGGAAGGCGGCCGAGTTTTTTGGCTAGCTCGATGGCCCGGTCGCGCCGCTCGAAGTTCTTCTCCGAATACCAGACCCGAACAATCTCTTCGTCGTCCAGCTTGTCACGACCGGCGCGCTCGGTGAAGAAGCCGCGGGCCTGGCTCGACCAGGCGAAATTGGGGATCTGTTTTTTCTTCAACCAGTCCTTCCAGCCATCGTCGGATGCCGCAACACAGCCGTCCCATATCGTATCAAGCATTTCGGCCAGCGCAAAATTGTTAGAGAGTGCAGCAGGCGTGGCTTTTCCGTGCCTTGTTGCGTAGGCTATCGCCTCGTCCAAGCGTTGGCGCGTCCAGTTCGAACCGCCGAAGATGCCGCGGATACGTCCGGCTTTGGCTTCGGCATCCATGGCGTCAACGAATTCGCCGACCGGGATATCGGGATTGTCGCGATGCATGAAATAGACATCGACATAGTCAGTCTTCAGCCGGTCCAGCGATTGCGTCAATTGCTTGGCGATCTGGTCGGGATAGCAGAGCGGCGAATGAGCGCCCTTGCCGATGACAATCATGTCCTCGCGAGGCACGTTGCGGCTGGTGTGCCAGTCGCCGAAGATTTCCTCGGTCTTGCCGCCGGCGTAGATGTAGGCGGTGTCGAAGATATTGCCGCCCGCTTCGTAAAAGCCGTCGAGGGTCAGCGATGCAGCGGCAAAATTGGGGAAGAATTCGAAGCCGAGCGCGGCCACGGAGCCTTGTTTGGATAGGCCCGGAATAGCCCGGCGCGGAAGCCTGTTGCCCGGCTTGACCTTGCTGCCAGCGATGCTGTGTGTACGGGTCTCGGCTCTTTCAACCTCATATTCAAGGCCAATCGCGGCGCGCCACTTGTCGAGGACGCGCAGGTTGCCGAGCGAGTCGGCATGGTCCATCCCTAGCGAGGCGAATTCCTTTTTACCCGCACGGATAGCGCGGCCCGCCGCATCGACTTCGAACGCATAGAGCCAGCCGCTTTCCTTCACACTGACGGTCTTTTTCGAACCGTCGGGCTTGATGATGTCGATCTTGCCGGTGCCGCCCTTGTGACCCGAGGCAAACCAGAAATCCCTAACCTCGATGCGCCCGTCCGAGCCAATGATGCGCAGTGTGTTGTCCTGGTTGGCCATGATCGAGCAGGACACTTCGGCGATGATGGAATTGGGAAACTTCAGGATAGCCGAAGCCCATTCGTCGACGCCCGTCTGGCCGAGATGGCCGATGCCATGAACGGTTTCCGGTTCGAGATAGGGCAGGCCATCCACCGCGCCTGCGATTAGCCGCGCCATGGAGACGGGGTAGCCGCCGACATCGAGGATGCCGCCACCGGCGGTTTCCTGCGCAAACAGCCGGTGCTCCGGTGTCACCGTGCCCATATCGAAGCCGAAGCTCGAACGGATAATTCTGACCTTGCCGACGGCGCCGCTTTGAACCAGCTTCAACAGCTTGGCGGTCATCGGATGCAGGCGATACATGAAAGCTTCGCCGGCAAAGACGCCTGCCTTGCTGGCCTCGTGATAGACGGCCGCCGCATCATAGGCGGAAAGCGCGATGGGTTTTTCGACCAGCACATGCTTGCCGGCGCGAACGGCCTTGATCGCCCATTCGGCGTGGCCTGTATGTGGCGTGGCGATATAGACCGCGTCGATTTCCGGCTCCTTCAGCAGCGCCTCATAGCCGTCGAGGATGCGGGCTCCGGCAAACTGGCTGGCAAGGCCAGGCTTGCCTGGGTTACGGCTCGCAATCGTAGAAAGGATCCCAGTCTTCGAATGCGCGATGCCATCAGCAAAGGTGCGTGCGATGGTGCCGGGGCCAATGATTCCCCAACGAATTTTGTTATTTTCAGACATGGGTGCTCCTCCTGCCGAAGCTGGTGCCAAATGCTGTGCGTCGGAATACGGCCTGCGTTCAGCGCAGCCGGTTCCCTGCGCTGTCGAAAAGGAATGCGGTGGCGGCGGCAATTCCGACCGTCAGCTTGTCCTTGCTTGTAGCGGCGCGGGATTCCTCGCGCTCGACGGTGATGCGTTCGCCCTTGCCGACATGGGCGTAGATGTAGCTGGTGTTGCCCAGGTGCTCGGCAACGTCGACGTCGATTTCGAGATCGGTGCTGCCTTCGCCGGCACCAACGAAATGCTCCGGCCGGACGCCCAGCGTTATAGCGTCACCCTTGGAAACGGCCGCTGCGAGCGGCATTGTCAGGCGGGCAGTGGGTTGGCTGGCAAGCGCGACGGTGATTTGCCCATTGCCCGCCTCTAGGACTTCGGCGCCGAGGAAATTCATCTTTGGTGAACCGATGAAACCCGCAACGAACGTGTTAGCCGGATCGTCGTAAAGATCGAGCGGGCCGCCGACCTGTTCGACTTCGCCTGCGCGCAACACCACGATCTTGTCGGCGAGCGTCATCGCCTCGACTTGATCGTGGGTTACGTAGATGATTGTGGTCTTGAGTTCCTTATGGAGTTTGGCGATCTCGACGCGCATATGGACGCGAAGTTCCGCATCGAGGTTGGAAAGCGGCTCGTCGAACAGGAACACATCCGGATTGCGGACGATGGCGCGGCCGATGGCGACACGTTGGCGCTGGCCACCGGAAAGCGCCTTCGGCTTTCGCTCCATCAGGGGGCCGAGTTCGAGGATATTGACCGCGGCCATCACACGCTTGTCTATCTCGTCCTTCGCCATGCCGGCAAAACGAAGCGCGAAGCCCATGTTCTCACGCACCGTCATGTGCGGATAGAGCGCATAGGACTGGAAGACCATGGCGATGCCGCGCTTGGAGGGGTCGACATCGTTCATTTCGACGCCGCCGATCTTGAGCACGCCGGAGGTGATGTCCTCTAGTCCTGCGATCATTCTGAGAAGCGTGGATTTGCCGCATCCGGACGGTCCGACGAAGACCACGAATTCGCCCGACCTGATGTCGAGATCGACGCCCTTGATGATCTCCAGCGCACCGAAACTCTTGCGAATTCCTGTCAGCGTGACATCTGCCATTTCAACCCCTTATCCGCTTACCGAGAATGTGACGGTCTGCTCGGTGAAAGCACCGCAATTTGCCTTGAGCGTGATCGTGCCTGCCGCGTCGCCTGCTTCCAGCCAGAAACCGGTGACGCCACCCTTGAAGCTCTGCAGCGACGGTCCGATGATGCGGCCCGGACCTTTGACGGTAAAGCTGACCGGTTCCTCGTAAAAAGGCAGGACGTTGCCGCATTGGTCGAGCACCCGGGCAATGACGCGGACGCTGTCCTTCTCCGCTGCGCGCAGATCGGTGGCATCTGGCGCAATCTCAAGCGTCGTCGGCACAGGATCACCGGGAAGGGTCACGGTCTTGACGAGCTTGCCGTCGACATAGCCCCTGAAAACACCCTGTTTCCAGACAAAACCCCAGGTGCCGAATTCTTCGGGGGTCACGTTGCGCTGGTCGAGAATGACGGGCGGGTGCGACAGGTGCGGATAGGTTTCGCGGTCGGGATAATAGCGCTTGACTGGACGGTCGCCGAATTGCGTTTCGATATAATCGCAGTTGGTGAGGATGATCAGTGGCAGCACGCCGCCGATATTGCGCTCGCCGCGCGCCCAATAGGTCACCGGCTGCAATATGGCTCCTTCAGAGGGATCGCCTTGCGAGGAATAGGCATAGGCGGCGAATTTCGGTTCGCGGAACGTGTCAAGCACGCCATGATAACAGACGCGGTCGCCGGAGCCAAAATCCTTGTGCGTGTTGTAGTCGAACATGCACCAGCCGGTCGATCCGGAGATGTTGTCGTCGCCGGCAACGGCATTGAGGATCAGAAGATGACGGGTGACATGCTCGGCCTGCCGCTGCTCCTGGTCGAAGCGCTTGGTCGGGTACATGTGGCCGTTGTATTCAGTGATCATATAGGGGATCGGCCGGGTAATACCGGTGGTCTCGACCCGGTCGCGCAGGACGACGCGGCCACGATTGTTGCCCGGCATTTCCTCCTGCCCGAGGATGAAGTCGTTCATCGTGTAGACGTCTTCGAGCAGTTCCGAATTGGTGATGAAGCGGACGCCGCCGGTCTGGCGGGTCCGGTCGAGTTCACGCGCCAGCCGGTTGGTCTCGACATAGAAGTCGTGATTGTCCTGGCTCTCGTTGATGCGCACGCCCCAGATGATGATCGACGGATGGTTCCAGTCCCGCTCGATCATGCGGCGAACGTTCTCGATGGATTCCTGCTGCCAGGCCTTGCCACCGATATGTTGCCATCCGGGGATCTCTTCGAACACCAGCAGCCCGATCTCGTCGCAGCGCTCGATGAAGCTCTTGGCCTGGGGGTAGTGCGAGGTGCGCACGATGTTGCAGCGCAGATCGTATTTCATGACGTCGGCGTCTTTTTGCTGCGCTCTTTTGCCGAGCGCATAGCCGGAATAGGGGAACGCCTGGTGGCGGTTGAGGCCGCGCAGCTTCAGCAGCTTGCCGTTCAGCAGGAAACCTGTGGGCGTATACTCGGCAGTACGGAAGCCGAAACGGCTCGCAAGGGAATCCTTGCCGGAAGCGGTCTCGATCTCTGCAGTGAGGGTATAAAGGACGGGGTTGTCGATATCCCAAAGCGCAAGTCCGGTGAGATCGGTAATCTTAAGCGTGGACTGGTAGCCGGCAATGGCCGCGGACGCGGTCGCAACCGTGGCACCATGCTTGTCGGAAATCGTGACTTTCACCATGCCGGAAACATCAACGTCTTGATGATTGGCGAGGTCGACGCGTACGGAGACCTGCTTGCTGTCTGCCAGCGCATCCGGGGTCTCGATTTTCATGTTCTTGATAGCGACCGGGCTCGTGACCTTGAGCCAGACGTCGCGGTAGATCCCGGCATAGGTGAGATAATCGATCATGCCTCCGAACGGCGGGATTTCCGGGTTTTCCGAGCCGTCGATCTTGACGGTCAGCAGGTTGTCGCCGCGCTTGAGATGCGGGGTGAGGCGGGCCTCGAAGGGCGTATAGCCGTCCGTGTGAGCGATGAGCTTCTCGCCGTTGAGCCAGACCTCGCTGTCGGCCATCGCGCCATCGAAAACCAGCGAGACCTCGCGACCCTCGAAGCCGGCTTCCCAGGCGATGATCCTCTGGTAGGTGAAGGGCTTCTGGTAGCTGGTTTCGTCGAAGTAGTTGTAGGGCAGTTCAACAGCGGTGTGCGGCAGCCGTACCGTCTCACCCGCCTGCAGCGTCTTCGTCGCGCCGGCATCGAAGCCGTGGCTGAAGACCCAGTTGCTGTTGAAAGTCTCGTATCTGCGCATTTTCAAGTTCCTATTTCACCGAGCCAAGCATGCCCTGGACGAACTGGCGCTGCATGACGAAGAAGACGAAGAGTGTCGGGAGGGTTGCGAGGATGGTGCCAATCATCACGACACCGAAATCGGGATAGTAAGCCGAGGCGAGCGAGGAGACGACGAGCGTTATTGTCTTGGTCTCGTTCGACTGCAGCACGATCAGCGGCCAGAGGTAGTTGTTCCAGTTGGTCATGAAGACGATGACCAGGGCCGCCGCATAGGTCGAGCGCATCACAGGCATATAGATATAGAGGAAGATCTGCCATTCCTTGAGACCGTCGACCTTGGCCGCATCGCGCAACTCGGTCGGGAATGCCTTGGTGGCCTGGCGGAAGTAGAAGATGATGAAGGCCGAGGCGATGGTCGGCAGCATGATGGCGACATGCGTATTGATAAGCCCAAGCCGCCCCATCAAGATAAAGAGCGGGATCATCAGTGCCGCGAAGGGCACCATCAAGGTCAGCAATACGACGGAATAGATCCTGTCGCGCCACTTCGACTTGAACATCTCGAAGCCGTAGCCGGCCAGTGACGACACCACGATGGTGAGGATTGTTGCTAGGATCGCGACCTTGAACGAATTCCAGAACACCAGCGGTACATTCACTTGGGTGAAGAAGTTGGCGACATTCGTCGCGAATGCACTGCCGAAGCTCACTTTGCCCTTGATGATGTCGATCGAGGTGTTCGATGAACTGATCACCATCCAGATGAACGGGAAAATTGACAGGAAGGCGGCGATCCCGAGCACGACATACTGTGCGGCGGTAGGCAGCAGGCGGTTGGCGCGTGCGGAGATCATGACCGGTCCCTCGCGGCATAGAATTGCAGGAAGGAGAACAGCGCGACCATGATCACAATGACGTATGACATCGTTGCGGCATAGCCGAAGCTCGGCATCTGGCGGAAGGTCACGTTGTAGATGTAGAGCGACAGCGTCATCGTCGAATTGGCCGGGCTGCCGCGACCCTCGGTCAGGTTGTAGACCTCGTCGAACAGCTGGATCGTGCCGATGGTCGAGATGATGGTCGTGAACAGGATAACCGGCTTCAGCATCGGGATGGTTATGTAGAAAAAGCGCGCCCACCCGGGGACGCCGTCGATCTTCGCTGCCTCGTAGATCGACTTGTCGATGTTCTGCATCGCCGCGAGATAGAAAATCATGTTGTAGCCGGTCCAGCGCCAGGTGATGGCGAGGATCACGAGGACCTTGGCCCAGAACGTATCGGTGAACCAGCCAATCGGCGAATCGACAATTCCGATCACCATCAGCGCCGAATTCACCACGCCATCGACGGCGAACATGCTCTTGAAGAGAACGGAATAGGCGACCAGCGAGGCCACGCAGGGCAGGAAGATCGCGGTGCGGAAGAATCCGACGAATTTCAGCCGGTCATTGTTGAGCATGGCGGCCAGGATCAGCGCCAGCATGATCATGATCGGCACCTGCACCACGAAGAAGACCACCGTGTTGTAGAGCGCGTTTAGGAAGACCGGATCGTTCCAGAGCCGGATGATGTTGGCGAAGCCGCCGAATTTCAACATCATGCCCTTGCCCGTGTAGAATGACAGCCAGAGCGAACGGAAGATCGGGAAGGCAAGGAAGATCGAGATCAGCAAGATCGACGGGGCGATGAATAGCCAACCGTTGAGATCATAGCGCCTGATGCCGAGTACTCTGGTCGCTGACATGGATTGGATCGTCCTGGGTTTCGGTAAATCGACCGATTTTCTCGCCGCTGCTCGCCGGGAGCAACGGCCAATGCATCCGCCGGTCAGGCCGCGGCGCCAAGGCCACAGCCGCCGAGGGAGGAGACGGGCGGAAAGCCGCCCGTCCTATTGTGAATGCTACTGGATCTGGCCTTCGGCCTGGCTCTGGATGGCCTTCAGCACTTCATCGACCGATGTGCCCTTGGCCAGCGCCGGAAGGTTTGCGGTGACAGCCGTGTCGACTTCGTTGGTGAACACGCCATAGTTGACCGGTGGAACCTTGCTCAGCCAGTCGGAGAAATTCTGCCATACAGGCTCGCCGCCGAAGAAGGCGTCCTTTTCGGAATAGGCTGGGCCGGAGCGCACAGCGAGCAGCGAGCCGACAGCGCCCTGGTTGACTAGGATCTTCTGGTAGAAGTCCTTGTCCTTGGCGTAGACCTCGTTGAGGAGATCGATGGCTTCATCCTTCTCGGCCGAGCCTTCGAGCACGTACCAGCTGGAACCGCCGAGGTTGGATGCGTGCGCGGCACCCTCGATGTTGAGGCGCGGGATTGGCGCCACACCCCACTTGCCGGCCTGGTCGGCCTGTGCCTTGACGGTACCGGTGATCCAGACGCCGGTCGTGACCGCGGCCACGTCACCGGAGGTGAATGCGCCGACCCATTCGGCCCAGCCAGCCGCTGGTTTGTAGATGCCCGCCTGCAGGATCTTCTGTTCGGTTTCGAGCGCGGCCTTCAGCGCAGCATTGTTCTCGATAGAGAGGTTGCCGTCCTTGTCGAAATACCAGCCGCCGGCCGATTGCATCAGGATGCGGATGAAGCCCGCGTCGTTGACGTCGAGGCCCATCATCTTGTGGCCGGTCTTGGCTTCCACCTGCTTGCCGATCTCGATGAAACGGTCCCAGGTGATGTTCTGCATGTCCTCGGGCTTGAAGCCGGCCTGCTCGAGATAGTCTTTGCGGTAGTAGAGGCCGGTCACGCCGGAATCGAAGGGCATGCCGTAGACCTTGCCGTCCATGGTCATCAACTGCACCTTGTAGGGTGCGAAGCCGGAATAGTCGATCTTGTCGGACATTGCCGCGAAGGCGCCAGGGAAGGACTGAAGATATTTCTGCGCGCCGTAATCCTCGATAAGCACGATATCCGGCAGCGCATCGGCGGTACCGGACGAAAGCGCCGTCTGCAGCTTCTGCTCGACGTCGGCCTTGGCAAAATCGACGATGTTAATAGTCGTGTCCGGGTGCTTGGCCGTGTAGCGGGCGCCCGCTTCCTTCATGATTGCGACGTTGAAGTTCGGGTCCCAGCACCAGATTGTCACTTCGCCCGCAAAGGCGGCTGTTGCGCAGAGCAGGCTCGCGCCGGCAAAAGCGGTGGCCGCAAAGCGCTTGAGGATTCCTGATCTATCCATTGTTTCCTCCCACTGAAATCTTCACAAGACGGGCTCCTCCCAGTCTTGTGCAAGAGTATTTCCGAAAACAGGGAGGCTGGCAACAAAAATTCAGTAAATATTTATTACGTCTGCGAAGAGCGGTCAGAGCGACCGCGTTTCCGCCGGTTTGCGGCAGCTTTCGCGCCAGATCATCTCGGTTGCGATGATGGTGTTCTTGGTGTAGTCGCGGCCAGAAAGTCGCTCGAGCAGAAGGTCTACAGCGGTCTCGCCGATGTGCTCCCCGTGGATCTTCATGGTGGACAGCGGCGGCGTCAGGAATTGTGCGACCGGAATGTCGTTGAACGACACCACGGCGATATCATCGGGTACACTCAGGCCGGCTTCGCGAATGGCTCGATAGGTGCCGATCGCCATATTGTCGTTGGCTGTCAGGATGATGTCTGGACGCGTCTTCAGATCCAGCACGGACTTGGCAAGCATGTAGCCGGTTTCAAGCCTGAGATTCTGTCCTGAATCGCAGCTGTCGCCCAGCACCAGCAGTTCCGGATCGAATGTGCCATGTTCCTTCTGCCAGTCGATATAGGCCTTGCAGCGTCGTTCGCCATAAGGCTGGGTCTCGCCGTTGAGGTGTTCGTGACTGCCGACGAACGCAATGCGTTTGTAGCCCATCGCATTGAGTTGGTTGAGGATTTTTTGCGTCGCACCACCCACGTCGCTGTGCACGCAGTCGATGGCGTCGGATTGCGGGTCGAAATCGGCAAAGACCATATGACGGCAATGGCGCTCGAACCATTCGATCTCGTTGGCGGAATGTTTGCCGATGACGATCACGCCGGATGCGCTTTGCAGGAGTGCTGGGTCGGGTAGCGTATCGGAATGAAAGACCTTGACGATTTCCGTCTTCAGGTCGCGACAGCGGTTTTCGATGCCCAGCCGGACGCCGACATAATAGGGGTCGGCGAGTTCGTCGGACGGCTCGAGAAAGTGAACGATTGCTAGCCTCGAAAGCGGTGTCTGCGGCGTGCCGTTCGCGCCGGCCTTGTTGCGGTTGCGCGGCGTGGCGTAGTTCAACGCTTCGGCGGTCTCAATTATGGCCTGGCGCTTGGTCGAGGAGATCGACAAACCGGGATCGTAATTGAGCACGCGCGATACTGTGGCGGATGAGACGCCGACGGCCTTGGCGATTTCCTTGATGGTAACCATTGCTACTGTTGTCCGGCTCCTGCGCGGCCTCTAGACTGACATATTTTGCCACGAGCCGGAAGTAAAATTAGTAAATATTTACTCAGAAATCCCGGGCGTTGGCCACCGCCGATTGTATGCCAGTGAAAAAACGCCAAGTCGAGCCACGATGGACCTTAATCGGCGTCGAATTGGATTCGTGGACGCACTGTTCGGCGAATACGACGAAAGTTAGCCAATATGCGCTTTTCCTTTAACAACGACGAGTGTAGGGACCTTGTATACAAAAAGAATCCGGAGATTGAAATTCATGTCTTCCTACACCAGTTCGGCTGCGGCCGGCGCACCCGCAAATTCGCGCGCGCGGGTACTGCTCGCGAGCCTGGTCGGCACCACAATCGAATTCTACGACTTTTATGTGTATGCCACTGCTGCGGTGCTGGTTTTCCCGCACCTGTTCTTTCCCAAGGGCAACGACACGACAGCGCTTCTGGCGTCTTTCGCGGTTTTCGGCGCGGCGATGGTCGCCCGGCCGTTGGGTGCGATTTTCTTCGGTCATCTGGGTGACAAGCGCGGTCGCAAGGCGACCCTTGTCGGCGCCCTACTGACCATGGGCATCGCGACCTTCCTGATCGGTTGCCTGCCGACCTATTCATCCGTCGGTTGGTTTGCACCGTTCTTGCTGGTCATCCTACGCCTGGCCCAGGGCTTTGCGCTTGGCGGCGAATGGAGCGGTGCGGCATTGGTAGCGACCGAAAACGCGCCCAAGGGCAAGCGCGCCGTGTTCGGTACGTTCCCGCAGCTCGGAGCGCCGATCGGGTTCATTCTCGCCAATGGCCTGTTCCTGATCATCGCGGCGCTGATGCCTTCGGCCGATCCGTCGCGCCCGTCGGATGCCTTCCTCGATTGGGGCTGGCGCATTCCGTTCCTGTTTTCGGCAGTGATGGTCATCGTCGGCCTCTGGGTCCGCCTCAATCTCGTCGAGAGCACCGCCTTTGAAAAGACCGTCAAAACCGGGCAGGTCAAGAAGCTTCCGCTCGTCTCGGTGTTCAAGACGCATGGCAGGCAATTGGTGCTCGGCACTTTCTATATGCTGGCGACCTATGTGTTGTTCTACCTGATGACGACCTTTTCGCTGAGCTATGGCCGTGCGCCGGTGGACCCGGCGGTTTTGAAGCCGGGTGCGGTTCCCGGCCTGGGCTATGAATATAATACCTTCGTGCTGATGATGATCGTCGGCGTGGTGTTCTTCGGCATCTTCACCTTCCTCTCCGGCCCGTGGGCCGACAAATGGGGTCGCCGCAAGACACTGATCGTGGTCACATTGGCCATTATCGTCTTCGGCCTCAGCTGGGTTCCGCTGCTGTCGCTTGGCTCTGTCGGCGTCATGGCATGGTTGATCCTCGGCTTTTCGCTGATGGGCATGACCTTCGGCCCAATGGGTGCGCTTCTGCCGGAATTGTTCCCGTCCAATGTTCGCTACACCGGTTCGGGCATTTCCTACAATGTCTCGTCGATCCTCGGCGCGGCTGTAGCGCCGTTCATTGCGGTGGCGCTGTGGAGCTATGGCGCAGGCAGCCCGTTCTGGGTCGGTGTCTATCTCTCGGCAATGGGCGTGCTGACGCTGATCGCGCTGGTGATGGGCGAAGAGACCAAGAACGTCGACATCGAGGCGTAATCGCTACCGACACTTTGTTATAGCGACGAGGCCGCCGGATGGATGTCCGGCGGCCTCTCTCATTTCTGGCTTCAATAGTTTTTCATCGCCAGATGCGGGATGCCGGCATCCATGAATTCCTCGCCGAATGCCGTAAAGCCGAGCTTTTCGTAGAAGCCGACCTTGTCGCTCTGTGATGTCAGGTAGAAGCGATCGCCGCATTCCTCGCGCCGCTCTTCCATGGCCTTGACCATGAGTGCACGCGCGATACCCATGCCGCGATAGGGCTGGCTGACGGCGACGCGGCCGATCTTGTAGTGCTCGGGACGCCTGAGAATGCGCAACGTGCCGCAGACTTCGCCATCGACGATGGCGACCATGTGAATCGCGGTCAGGTCCTCGCTGTCGAGTTCCTCCTCCGGCGGGACCTTCTGCTCGATCACGAAAACTTCACGACGCAGATTGAAGGCGAGGTTGGCGAGCGCGCTGAATACCGGCACGGTGAGGATGGTGATATCGGACATTTGACGGCCCCATGGAAGCTATGGGGCCGTGGTAGTCCTATCGGGCGCGGATATCAAGGACGCGATTGCGATGCTTGGGATGCGTCGAATAGACGAAGATCTTGTCGAGGTCCTTGTCGTTCAACAGGCTGAGAAAGCGTACCTCGGCAGTGTTGTTGGCGAAAGTCTTCATCAGTACGCAGCCGATACGGGCGATGCGCGCGTCCGGAACGTCGAGATAGAACTGTCGCGGAAGCGAGAACTGGATGTTGATGGCAATAAGCGCGCTGCTCTTGGAAACCTGGATCAGATCGCAGCGGCGAGCAGCGAGGTTGGTGACGCCTTTTTCGGCGAATTCGATGCGCGCGGCATTCATGGTTTCTTCCATGGGAAACCGCTTTTCGCGGTCGTACATGAAAGATTCTTCCTTGCTGAGATACGATCTCTTCCCAATGGGGGTCTGCGATTCCATCTGCTGCCTTTCCGCCTGTCCAATGACAACAAAGCTAACGGCCGAGATTTAAGAATGTTTTGAAATCCCATATCGAGGCAGCGCGTAAAAATCCTTACCGTCGGTTAGGATTACCCAAGCGTTAAGCGCTGAAACCCTCGGGGCAGAAAGCCGCCTCTGGAATATAACAAGGTCTTAAATCGCAATATCTATCTGACTGGTTTCAGCGTTTCGGTACCTGGCGTAGGAATCGATTTCGTCACCAAGCCCAAGGCGCCGAACTGGAGTGGAGGTTTGGCAGAGATGCTGGTGGCCGAAGCTTAGTATCGTTCTTCGAGGCCTCGATGAGAATGAGCACTTGCGCATAGCGCGCTTCTTCGCCGGGTAGCGAGCTGGTGCTGCTCGCCGATGCCGATTCCGAGCAGTGGGCCACGGTCTCAACCATGGTCCGTGCCGAGCGCAAACCGCATCATCGCCACCTGGTGGCCGCTTGCGGGCGGCGATATCGTTGACTTGGCTGTGCTTGCGACCGGGACAGCGAGGACGGCGGCTTGATGGCAACCAGGTTAGAGATCGGTCGGCTTCACAACCGGATATTTGGCGGGGAACTGCTTCCGCGCCTCGTCGAGCGAGAGCTCGGGGCAAGACAAGTCGCCTGTGCTGATCTGCGGATAGGTTTCCCCCGCAACCGCCTGGCCTTTGGCGTCTGCGTTCCGCTTGGAGACACGAAACTTCGGGTCGCATATTCTGATGTTGCTGGCGATCCTGTCGAGGAAGGACGTATCGGTCGGACCTTTATCATTCCAGCCGACACTGCGGGTGAGCACAGGCGGTTCGTCGGCCCAGAACCACGCATTGGAAAATTCGGGTGCGAATGCGGCGGGTGCCGAAATCGACTGCCCTTTGAGCATGAGGCCGCCGTCCTCGAAAAAGAAGATGGCGTTGCTGATGTTTTCAGCAAACGCCACGTCGGCCTCGTAATAGATCTTCGCGCGCTTGAGGCTGACTGCAAACAAGCTGACCTTTGCGTCTTCGTGGATCGTGGCGCCTTCGAGGTTGCTTGCCTCGAAACGCACATTGGCGAAATCCCGCGGATAAAGGCTGACGCCGGAAAAGTCCGAATTCGTAAACGTGATGTCGGAAAACAGCGGAAAGTTCTTGGTGCCCCAATCAAAGATGTTGCCGCGGCTGGATATGCCGAAAGCGACGCCATCCAAGACTGGCGGGTTGGCGCACTTCCCTGTCCGTTGGTCCCAGTCGCCGATCTTGCGGCAGCTGAGTTCCACCTGGTCGATCCTTCCTCCCGAAAGAAGAATGACATTCATGGCTGCACCCTTGCCGGACTGACCGCCGACTGGCGTCATCAGGTGCGCCCAGGCGCGGCTCAGGCGCTCTTCCCTTGCTTCCTCGCGCTCGGTCTGGCGGTCGGAAATGTCTGTGGTGATCTGCCACATCGTGCCGATCGTGACGACGCCCGTGAGTACGGCGAACATGATGGCAATGAAGTGCAGGACGGCACTGTTGTCGATGCTCTCCCGGACAGGCTCGAGCGCGGCGTCGATCCGGCCGAAAAGCCTCCTTTTCGGCGGTTGAGGTTTCTGCGCCGGCGGCTTGTCGCCTTTCGGCGTGCTTCCACTTTTGGCAGCCATATCACGCCCCACACGTCTGACAGCATTGTTGGACCCAATTTCGAGCGGCACGCAATAGAAAAGCAACGGTGCGCTGCATGAACATCCACCAATTAGGTATTTTCGGACGGCGATGACGCGGGCAACAACACCGGCGGCACCATACGCGGAACGATATCAGGCGATCAGGGCGACGATACATTGACGGTTGGCAAGGCCACGGACGTTCTTGTCGAACTGATTGATGAGGGCACCGACATCGTCAAATCCGCCTTCAAGTACACGCTCACGAACTACGTCGAAAATCTCGTCCTACGGGCCAACATCAATTGGGGTCCGCTTGGCGCCAAAAGCGGCCAATCGTTCAATTCGCCCACACTAAAAGCAACCGATGAAAGCACAGCCTGCGGAGGTCTTTGAGGCCGAGCAACGCGATTATTCCCGCTGGTTGTGCGCAGTAGGATTGTCGAAGTTTCCAGAGTTTATTGTGCCCGGAACAGAACACTCAATCCACCTGCGCTCCTCTTGCGGCGACGACAAGAGCGGTAGGTGCACAAGCAGCCACGCAGAATCGAAGGGTTCTACTGAATTGCGAGGACTGCGAGCGATATGACGAGAGCGGGAATCATCACGACCACGCCGACCTTCAGGAAACTCCACGCTCCGATCTGCAAACCTTCGCGACGCATTGCTGTCAGCCACAATATGGTCGCGAGAGAGCCGGTGATCGAGAGATTGGGACCTAGGTCGACGCCGATCAAGACTGCGCCGGCGATCTTGTCGGACACGTGCGCAGCTTGAACGGCACTTCCTGCTACAAGTCCTGCTGGAAGGTTGTTGACGAGATTGGAAGCTAGAGCGACAATCGCCCCCGCAGCAGCTGCGCTTTGCGCGGGAAAATTCGTTGCGCCGTCAGAAAGGTAGCGCGCGAGTTGGTCGATCAATCCCGTTCGGTTCAGCGTTTCTACGACGACGAACAGCCCCGCGACCAACGGCAACACGCTCCAGGAAATGTCTTTGAGAATACCTGCCGGGTTCTTTCGCGTCACCAGCAGGATCGCCGCCGTCGTAATGCACCCAGCGACGAATGTCGGCAGACCGAGATCACGATCGAGAGCTGATGCCCCGAGGAGCAGCACCGCGGTGGCGCACAGACCAGCGCCCGCAAGCTTCGCGCTCGGGGTCAGCGGCACTCCCTGTATGTCGGTTGCGACGCTGTCGGCAGCGATGACCGAGCGTTGGGTCCAATAAAGCGCCAGAAAGGTCACTGCGATCGAGGCGATCGATGGCAGTGTGAACGTGACGAGCCATTGTGACAGTGGCGGCATCGCCTCACCGCCGAAAATCACCAGATTGGCCGGGTTGGAGATTGGCAGGACAAAGCTTGCAGCGTTGGCGATGAAGGCACAGATTAGGAGATAGGGCATGGGATCGTTGACCCGTGCCGCCCGGCACGCCGCATAGACAGCCGGGGTTAACACCACGGCCGTTGCATCATTCGACAGAAAGACAGTGACGACTATCCCCACACAGTAGATTAGGATGAACAGGCGTTTCGGGGATCCTTTGGCATGCGCCGTTGCGATCGAAGCCAACCAATCGAAGAGACCCTCCCGTCGGGCGAGCTCCGAGAGCAACATCATGCCGATGAGAAAAAGATAGACGTCAAGGCCTTTAATGACGCCGGTCCAGGCGTCGGGGATGCCGATCAGCCCAAGCGCGAGAAGCAGGAGTGCGCCAAGAACGGCCCATATCGCTTCTGGCAGCGCAAAGGGCCGAGTAATCACGCCAAGTGTGGTTAGTCCCGCAATCGCCCAGGTTAGTGTCAGTGCATTCATATTGGATCGTTTCGAACTGAAATTAGACGCTCATGACGCCGCGAGCGCATCGTTTGATGCAGACGTATCGCTTTTTTGTGGCGGCGCAATGCTTTTATGGCCGCCAAGAAAGGCGGCTACCGCAAGCGCCATAACCACCGATACCAGTGAACCATCTGGCCACGACGTTGCTCAGCGACGCGCCGATCCGCTGTACCGTTATGACAGCGGCAAGTCCCACATTGAACCGACCGGACCCTGACAAAATTCTCTCTGCCGCAGTCCTACCCCGATACCATCCAGTATCTGTACACGGCGGAACCGTGAAGCGGCGTGCCTTCTGCCCGACATGCGGTTTGTCCGTCTACCTGACATTTCGCGACATGCCGGATGTATTCATCGGCAAAGCCACAACTGTTGCCCTGGACCGCAGCCGGACATGCCTGGGATCACCTCGATCCGGCGGCCTGATTTTGCATGGTGGATGGGGTCGGAACTGTCTTGTTTCCACCTCATCATCCAAGTTCATTGGAAAAGCTTCGATTGACCGCCTGGGGCCAAAAAGCGGAAATCTTTTCTGCTTTCGGTGAATAGCCCCGAGTTTCGTAGACACCCTCAGATTACGTTTTCTGCCGCTTTTCGAACTTGACGGGCGACAGCATTCCGTTTCTGACATGCTTGCGCTTCGGATTGTAGAACATCTCGATGTAGTCGAACACATCCTGCCTGGCTTCGTCCCTTGAGGGGTAGACCTTTCGGCGTATCCGCTCTCGCTTCAGCAGATTGAAGAACGCTTAAACTCTTCGCTGAAATTCGATTTGCTCATGATGCTCTTCTTGCCTCAAATTTAGGAAAGAAGGGGTCTACAAATCTAGGGGCTATTCACTCCCTGGTCCTCTCAATGGGCCAGAGCTTACTTCAAAATGGATTAGTGCAACGGGGCAAGGTCAAATCAGGCGTTACTTCAACGCGCCGATACCCATCCCGGCAGGATCATGATCCCGATCGGCAAGGTCGAAACGCGAATAGCCCCATGCATGTGTTGCTTGGGGCATTTGTGCTGCTTGTATTGGGGTGTTTTGGTTGCGGGGGCAGGATTTGA
>NZ_JAEQNC010000021.1 GCF_016722925.1 Phytoamicus setariae
CAAAGAAGCAGACGGACAGCGGATCGGGGAACAGGGCGGAAAGGCGCCGGGCATATTCCACGAGCCCGTCATGCAGATAGCGGCTGTTGGTGTTGAGTGCCGCAAGCTGCTGCTCGGCCGCCTTGACGACGCGCGGATGGCAGTGGCCGACATGGCAGACATTGTTGACCATGTCGAGCCAGCGGGTCCCTGTTTCGTCGATGAGGTGGCAGCCCTCGGCCGCGACGATCTTCAGCGGCTCCGGCGCATAGGCGATGCTGAGCGAGCGGCCGATGCTGCGGAGCCGCTCGCGCACCAGGAAGGCCTTGTCGCGCGGCGGCAGACGGGTGGCGGAAATCGGCAGGCCGAGAACGACGCTCGGGTCCGGGCTGACCTGCTGCCAGATCTGCCATTCGGCGAGTGTCCCCACGCCATGCATCCGCGCGCCAAGGCCGAGATGGTCGGTGACGATCTGGAAATGCAGGTGCGGCGGCCATTCGCCATTTTCCGGCCGGGGACCGAATTCGGTGAAGGCCGCTCCCTTCGCGATGGGTTGCCCGACGCGCAGGCGGGCAACGGAGGCGCGGGAAAGGTGGCCGTAGAGTGTCCAGAACACATCGCCGTGGTCCGTCTCATGCTGCAGCAGCACAGTCGGGCCGAAGCCGTAGGCGACTGCATCGTCATGGATGAAGGCGACGGTTCCGGCCATCGGCGCATGGACAGGCTCGCCTGCCGGTGCAAAGATATCGATGCCGATATGCACCGTGCGGCGGACATGTGGCGCGGTGGTTCCAAAGGCGTCGCCCTTGTAGATAGTCCGGTCCTCGCCATAGGCGCCTACGCCGAAATCGGCTCCTTCGGTTGCTATTCTCTCCTCGCAATACCGGTCGAAGCCGGGGCCGTCGAGGCTGTCGAGCAGCGTCGCATCCGGGCTGGTGGCGGAAAAATCGAAGACCGTGACTTGCGGCCTTGAGAGGTTCGGCCTGATGACGGGTGCGAAGCTGTGCGCCTCACGCTCCAGCCAGGCCGCGACCTGGGCTGCGGCGGAAACGGCCGCGAAGCCGCAGGCATCGCGGATCCGCATCCGCGCCATCGAGGCATTTTCGCCTTCAAGCCGTTTGAGTTCCCGCCAGACATCCTCCTGGCTGACCAGGAGGTATTGGTTATCGGGCTGCTCGCGGATCTGTTTCGCAGCCATCAAGATGCTCACGGCATAGCGAAGCTTGACGAGATCGAAGAGGATATTCGCCTCCTCTTCGGTGAGCGGATTGACGGCGTGATAGGCCTCGGCGATCCGCGCGACCGAACCGACAGGGTCCGTTTCGCCGATCAGAGCATAGGCACCCGCCACGGCGATCTCGACCACCCGATGGGTCTCGACCATGTCACCGAAATCCAGAAGCCCGCTGACCCGTCCTTCCGCATCAAGGATCGTGTTGTAGTCATTCGCGTCGTTGTGGATGACCTGGCGCGGGCAGGCCTCGAGCGCCGGACGGATGACCGTCGAGAAGCGGTTCAGGATCGCCGCGACGAGGCTGCGCTTTTCCGTGTCCTCGATCAGCGGCACGTTGGCGAGGTGCATCTCCGCCTGAGCCAGATCCCAGCCATAGATGCGCCGGGCGCCGGGATGCGCGAAGCCCTTGAGGGCGAGGTCGAGATGACCGAGCAGCGTTCCCAGGCTGGTTGCGCTTGCCGGCCCGCGGTTCTTCGCCTTCGCCCAGACGTCGCCGTCGATCCACGTGAGAAGTCGCGCCTTCCGGTCCCCACCGTGATCGACCGGCGTGAGGATGGCGCCTGCCCTGGAGGGCAACTGGCGGGAAATCCGGAGTTCGGGTGCAACGCGGTTCAGGTGATCGAGCACGGCCACCTGCATGTCGAGGCTTTGGTCGTCGCCGGGTGCATGCAGCTTCAGCAGGAAGCGTTGCCGATCCTCGGCTTCGACCCGGAAATTCAGGTCTTGCTCTCCCGGCAAGGGCGAAACCTTGCCCTCGATGCCATAGAGCTCCCTCAGAATCGTCGCAATCGCCACCGCGTCCTGCTTCAGGTCGTCCATCCTCATCTTCCTTTCGCGGCCGGCTTACCAGCCAACATTCAATCCATCGTGTGTGCGGAAAGTCGCGGTGTCCGCGAGCGTCGCGTTTTCCAGCAGGCGCTTCAGACCTTCAGCGCTTTCCCCGGTTTCGAGTTCGGCATGTTCACCGCCCATATCGGTCCTGATCCAGCCCGGATGGAACGCCATCACGGCAACATCGTCGGGTTTCAGGTCATGGGCGAGCTTGGTGGTCGCCATGTTGAGCGCCGCCTTGGAGAGCCGATAGGCGTAATCCCCATCGTCGTTGTCGATATGCCCTTCGGCATTGGAGCCGGCCCGGCTGGAGATCATTGCCACCACCTTGCGATGACCTCTGGCGAGGTTGGGAAGGAGCGCGCGCGTCAGAAGCAGCGGCGCGAGCGCATTGACCTGCATCGTATCGAGAAAATCCCCCGTTTTCACGCTGGCGAGTCCGTCCTCGGCGCCACGGATCGCAGCATTGTGGACGAGAATATCCACCGGCCGGCCGGCAAGCGAGGCGGCCGCGCGCAGGATGGACCGCTCGTCGGCGAGATCAAGCGCCAGCGCCTCGATCCCTGCCTCGGCGGACTTGTCCCGCCGGCCGGCGGCAATCACCCGCCAGCCGTCGCGGAAGAATTGCCGAGACAGTGCGAGCCCCAGGCCACGGTGCCCTCCAGTGATCAGGATGCAGCCTTTCGCTGTCGTGTCTACCACGCGCTCTCCTCCCTCAGCGGCCGGGCGCTTCGCGGGCGATCCGCCCGAAGATCTCGCCACTCAACTTCAACCGCCGCTCCTGGGTCTCGAAGTCCACATGCACGAGCCCGAAAGGCGCGGTATAGCCAAGCGCCCATTCGAAATTGTCCATCAGCGTCCAGGCGAAGTAGCCCTTGACGGGAACCCCCTTCTCGATGGCGGAGGCTACCTTGGCGATATAACCCGCATAGTAATCAGCCCTGCCGAAGTCCTCGATGCGGCCCCGCTCGTCCGGCGTTTCCTGTGTGGTCGCCATGCCGTTCTCGGTGATGTAGATGGAGGCCGGCTTGTACTTGTCGTTCACCTCGATGAGGATGTCCTCGATGGCCTGCGGCCAGATTTCCCAGCCGAGGGGGGTATAGTCCGAACCCGGCGGCGAGACGCGCTCGAAGTTGAGCGGCGGAAGGTCAACACCCGCCTTGATCACCGAACGGCGGTAGTTGTTGATGCCGAGGAAATCGATTGGCGCCGAGATCGCCTTCAGGTCCTCGGCCTCAATGCGAGGCAGATAGCGCTCGCCATAAAGATCGAGCATATCCTCCGGATAGACGCCCCGGAAGATGGCTTCGAGATACCAGCGGTTCTGTGCGCCGTCGAAGCGCGCGGCTGCCGCAATGTCCTCCTCCCGGTCCGTCGCGGGTTCGGTAACGTTGAGATCGAGCGTGATGCCGACCTCGGCGCCGCGCGCTTCGGCGCGAATCATCGGGACAGCAAGTCCATGCGCGAGCAGCGCGTGGTGGCTGGCAGCAACGCCGCCCTTCACGCCGTCGGCGAGCCCCGGCGCATCCTCGCCGAGCGCATGGCCGAACCAGCAGAAGGTCCACGGCTCGTTGAGCGTGGTCCACTTCGTCACGCGGTCGCCGAAAAGCGCCGCCGCCTGGGCAGCATAGTCGGCAAAGCGCATACACGTGTCTCGATTGTACCAGCCCCCCTTCTCCTGCAACGCCTGCGGCAGATCCCAGTGGTAGAGCGTGACGAAGGGCTCGATGCCTTCCGCAAGCAAGCTATCGATCAGCCGGTCGTAGAACGCGGCGCCCTTTTGGTTCAACCGCCCGGAGCCCTGCGGCAGCAGGCGGGGCCAGGATAGCGAGAAGCGGTAAGCCCTAAGGCCCATTTCCTTCATCAGGGCGATATCGCGCGGATAGAGGTGGTAATGATCGCAGGCGAGATCGCCGTTCGAGCCATCAACGATGACGCCGGGGCGGCGCGTGAACCGGTCCCAGATGCTCTCGCCCTTGCCGTCGAGCGCCATCGCGCCCTCGATCTGGTAGGCCGCGGTCGCGCTGCCGAATATGAAGTCCCGCGGAAACCGGATTTCCCCGACGAGATCGATGAGGGCGGCATGACGGTTAGCGATGCTTGACATTGTATTTTCTTTCAACGGTGTTCACCAGACTTGCGGCAGCGAGCGTCAGGAAGATGTAGAAGATCGCGGCCGAGTTATAGGGGGCAAAGGGCAGGAAGCTAGCGGACTGGAATTCCCGCATGCGCTGCGTGATGTCCCGGATCGAGAGGATCGAAAGCAGCGACGTATCCTTGAGGATGGCAATGAGCTCGTTGCCGAGCGGCGGAATGATGATGCGGAACGCCTGTGGCAGGACGATAAGCCTTGCGGTCTGCCAACGGTTGAGGCCCACGGACTTGGCTGCTTCGATCTGCCCCACGGGCACCGCATTGATGCCCGCGCGGAAGATTTCGGCCAGATAGGCTGAGTAGGCGATTGCCATGGCGACGATCCCGCGCAGCATATTCGGTGGATCCACTGCGCCCGAGGTCGCGTCTTTTAACGCGCCGGCGAGCGGCAGGCCCACATAGAGCACGATGACGAGCATCGGGATGCCCCGGATGGTATCGATGATGAATTCCGCTCCAATCGCGAGCGGATGGCGCCAATGCAGGGTGCCGCCAAAGGTGAGTATGCCGAGAAGGATGGCGAGTACTGCAAAGGTTATCCCGGTCGACCGGCTCCGGTCGTCGAGGGCCGATGTCTGCCACAGCTGCGACCAGCCGGCCGGAGACAGCCCGGCGGGCAGAAGCACCGCGCTCACGCCCTGTTTTTCGTTGACCGCCTTGATCGCATCCTCAGCGGTCAGGAAGGTGCGGACACCGGCTTCCCCCTCCGGTGCACCCGGATATTGACCGAAGCGCACGGCACCGATCAGCGAGGACGGGGTATCTCTGATGATGCCGACCTTTGCGTCTAGCGTTCCCGCGAGCACGTAAGGGATCGGCGTCTGCAACAGGCTCCAGGCGGAGGCTAAGCCGAGTGCGGCCGCACAGGCGGCCGAGAGGGCGATCGTCCGTCGGGAGGGCCGCAGTTGTAGCAGTCCGACCCAGATCAGCCCGAGGATCGCAGCGAGGACATAGGCTGAAATTGCGGCGCGAATGGTCGTCGCGACGCCGGCCGCAAAGGCGACATGGGCAAAAAAGAGAACAAGGACAAGCACGATACCGCTTGGCACGCAGCCGAACAGGACCCCGAGCCGCGAGACCACCGACGACGCAGATCGCTCCGCAAGCCGCCTCAATGCGAGGCCGAGAAGCGAAAATGCTGCGTAACCAGCGAACAGCCATCGCTCCATGGAGCGGAGCCAAAGGTCGGCCTCCGGCGTCAACTGGCGCGGATTGACTCCAGGCACAACCATGCCGGAGGAAAAGGCATCCACACCATTGGCCAGTGCCGAGGCAGTGTAGGGTTGGGCGATCGTCGTGAACAGCAGAAGAGCGAGGCAGACCACATGAACTGCCGTTGCCAGCACCGCCCAGAGCCGTGACCGCGCGCCGCCGCGCGGCAGAAAATAGGCGAGCAAGCCGGCCGCCGGCGCCACCAATAGCAGCAGGTAGCCGGGCACCATGACGCCCGATCCGTTCTCGACGCCTGCCAGTGCCCTAAGCGAGCGCAGGTAGGCCGGAGAAGTAGCGAACAGATAGATGATGAAAGGCGTGGCCGTCAGAATGATGAGATTGCTCGGCCGGACGCTTGTCAGGAATGACATTCATTCCCCCTGAAGGAATTGCGATTGCGTTGAGTGCGGAAGCGGCTTGCCGCCCCCGCATACTTGCCGGGGAAAACCCTATTTCGCACCCCAGTACTTCTGGATCAGCTTGTCCAGGGTTCCGTCTTCCTTGATCGCCTTGATGCCCTCGTCGAAGGCAGCCACATTCGCATCGCCCTTGCGGAAGACCAGACCGAGTGGGTCGGAACTGAGGCCGCGGATCGGCACCACGAGTTCGCCGGCAAATTCCTTCTCGTAGGCATCGGCATTGGCGCCATTGATCACCACACCGTCGACATCCTTGTTCTTCAGCGCAAGGATGGAGGCACTGAACGTGTCGTAGGCGACGACATGCTCCTTGCCGACAATGCCTGCGGCCACATCCGCGTCGGTCGTGTTCGCCTGCGCCGAGAGTTTCTTGCCCTTTGACTTGAAGTCCTCGACTGCCAGCGCCTGGTCCTCGACCCGCATCAGGATTGCCTGGCTGTTGACGATGTAGGGGGCGGTGAAGTCCATCGCCTTCTTGCGCTCGTCGGTAATGGAGATGCCGGAAGCGACGAAATCGAAACTGCCCTGGTCGAGCGCGGCGAAGATGCCGTCCCAGCCGGTGGTCACGAATTCCGCCTTGCAATTGATTTTTGCGCAGATCGCGTTGACGACATCGACATCAAAGCCGACGATCTGGCCCGAAGCGGGATCGACGCTTTCCATCGGTGGCGAGGTCGTGTCGGAGCCCACCTTGAGATACTTGCCACCGAGATCGGCGGCCAGTGCGGACGAAGCGGCAAAAGCCGACAACATCAGTGCGATAATGGTTCTATTCATCCTATTCTCCTCCTTTGTTATGGCTAAACGGCATGCTGGCGTGATCCGGCTGGCGCGGCACAAGGGCGGGCCGGAATGTCTGGCGCAGGACCGAAGGGGACTCGCCGGCGATACGGCGAAGCAGGAATTGCCCGAGCGTGCGGGCAAGGACCTCGATCGGCTGGTAGAGCGTGGTGAGGGGCGGATTGAAGTAGGCGCTGACATTGATGTCGTCATAGGCCACGACATCCACATCGCCGGCGACCTGAAGCCCCCGGCCGGCAAGCCCGGAAAGCACACCAAGCGTAGTCGCTTCATTGACGCAGACGAAAGCGGTGGGCGGCCGGGCGACGTCGAGAAGCGCCTCCGCACTCGCCTTTCCGAAGCGGGCGGAAAGATCGCCCTCGACGATCAGATCGTCTGACGGCGCCTGCCCGGCCTCACGAAAAGCACGCCTGAAACCGTCGATGCGGTCGAGCGAATAGGACAAAGCCCGCGACGGATTGACGAGTGCGATACGTCGGTGGCCGCCAGCGATCAGCCGCGCTGTTGCGGCGTGGGCTGCCCATTCATTGTCCACATCCACATACGCATAATCGAGATCGCGTCGGCATCGGCCGAGCGTCACAAACGGAAAATCAGTCTCGGCAAGCAGGTTGATGCGGGGATCATCGGCCAGAATGCCGGAGAAGATTAGCCCATCCGCCAGACCGAGCCCGACGATCTGGCGCGCCATGGCGGCCCCGTCCTCGGCATCGGTTATGACCTGTACGGAGATGCGGTAGCCGCTGCCCTCGAGCGCCTGGCTAATACCGGAGAGGATCTGCGTATATTCGACGCCATCCCATTCATAACCGGAAGCGGCGCTGAGCGGCATCAGAACCGCAATCTGGTATGTCTTGCCGGTACGGAGCGCCATTCCGCGCTGGTTCGCTGCGTATCCAGCGTCTTTCGCCGCATTCAGGATGACCTCACGGGTCGCCGCCGTTACCACGGGAGAATTCCGAAGCGCCTTGGAGACCGTGGCGATGGAAAAGCCGGTCATTTCCGACAAGGTCTTGATTGTCGGCAACTGACGGCCAATCTCGCCTTCTCGTTTTGCCATCGCATTCCCTCCCTCTCCATGACACCATTACTGCAAATAAAAACGTTTTCAAGATGAATAAAAACGTTTTTATTTGCATTTTTAACCTGCCGCAGATTTTCGGAGTATGACGGATGTCAGGCTAACGTAGCTGAAGCAGCCTACAGCTGGTGGAGGACATACTGCTGGAGCGCGGCATCATCTCCTCCTGTGAGACCATCGGGTGTTGGGCGAAGAAAATAGGCCCGGACATGCTGGCGGTCTGCGGCGGAAACCGGCCGGCCAAAGCAACGTGTGGCATCTGGACAAGGTCGTTGTAACGATTGGAGCAAAACGTAGGTACCGGCCGGCTCAAGCCATTTTCCGACAGTAAAATCGGTATGGCACTATCGAAAATGCGCGCTTCGCGGGCGGCCTCGTTCGCTCATGACAATATTCTTGTGAAACCTCCGATACTAGGGCACAATTTATGAACGCACCTGAGGTGCGGCGCTATCTCAAATCCGGCCGTCTCGCGCCGGGTGACAGTTCGCGTCGGAGGGTCGGCGTCGATGGATCAGGGGTTCTTTCTTCTGTTCGCTACGGTGTGCGTGATCACGGCCCTGACCGTGATCCTGGCGCGGAATCCGGTTCATAGCGCCTTGGCGCTGATGGCGTGTTTCCTGCAGATCTCGGCAATCTTCGTACTGCTCGAAGCGCCATTGCTCGCTGTCATCCAGATCTTCGTCTATGTCGGCGCGATCATGGTCCTGTTCCTATTCGTGATCATGATGATCGACGTGCGCGAAGCGGTGTTGCAGCGGTTCTTGCCGGGCGGCAATCTGCCGGCTCTTGTGCTGCTTGTCCTGCTTGGGGTCGAGATGCTCGTGCTGGTGCTCTGGAGCGGCCGTTTTTCGGTCACGGAGCCCATCGCGATGCGCGACGGCGATCAGGTCAGGCTGCTCAGCAAGACACTTTTTGCCGACTATCTCCTGCCGTTTGAAGTCGCCTCCGTCATCCTGCTGGCGGCCCTGGTCGGCGCCATCGTTCTGGCGCGGAAGGAGTAGCGATGATGGTCCCGCTCTCGTGGTACATTTTGCTCGGAGTGGTCCTGTTCGTGATCGGAGCGGCGGGCGTGCTGCTCAGGCGCAATATCCTGGTCGTGCTGATGTCGCTGGAGCTGCTGCTCAACTCGGTCAACATCAATTTCATCGCTTTCGGGCGTTACTACGACGATTTCCGCGGACAGATCTTCGCGATCTTCGTCATTGCAATCACCGCGGCAGAGGTTGCCGTCGCCTTGGGCATCCTGGTCGCCCTCGTGAGGAACAAGTCCACCCTCAAGGTCGACGACGTGACCATGATGAAAGGATAGCGGCTTTGGACCCGGTTGTATCGATCCGGCCGCTGCTTGCCGTCGCCGTCCCAGGCCTGGCGGCCCTTGCAGTTCTCCTTCTGAACAACCGCGAGAAACTCCGCGACGTCGTTTCCCCGTTGGCGGCGGTCGTCCTGTTTGCGATTGTCGCCTCGATGGCGCCCACGGTGCTGGCGGGCGGGACGGTTGATTTGCGCCTGTTCGAGATACTGCCAGGGATTGACTTCGCCTTCCGGGTCGATGCGCTCGGCATGGTGTTTGCCACCGTCTCGTCGCTGCTGTGGATCGTGGCGGCGATCTATTCCATCGGCTACATGCGGCACTTGAACGAGCACGCGCAGACCCGATTCTTCGCCTGTTTCGCCACCAGCCTCGCGGCGGCCGTTGGGGGCGCCTTCGCCGCCAATCTGTTTACGCTGGTGATCTTCTACGAGGTGCTCAGCCTCGTTACCTATCCGCTCGTCTACCACCACGAGGACGAAGAGGGATGGACGGGCAGCCGCAAGTATCTCGTCTATCTGATGGGCGCGTCGAAAAGCGTGCTGCTCGCCGCACTGGCGCTGACCTACCACATTGCGGGGTCGCTCGACTTTAAGGCGGGGGGGCTGCTCTCGAGGGGCGATGCCTCGGCGGCGCTGCTGACGGTCGTCTATTTCTGCTATCTTTTCGGCTTCGCCAAGGCAGCGGTGATGCCGATGCACGCCTGGCTGCCGGCCGCGATGGTGGCGCCGACACCGGTCAGCGCGCTCCTGCATGCAGTGGCCGTGGTCAAGATGGGCGTATTCTGCTTGCTGCGGGTGGTGTTCCATGTATTCGGCACAGGGCTGGTGGGCGGGCTGGGGCTCGGCATCGCCACCGCCTATCTGGTCTCGTTCACGATCCTGATGGCGTCGGTCTATGCGCTCACGCGGGACGATCTGAAGGCCAGGCTCGCCTATTCGACGGTCAGCCAACTGTCCTATATCGTGCTGGGCGCGGTTCTGCTGTCGCCGGTCGCAATGGTCGGCGGGATCATCCACATCGCGGCGCATGCATTCTCAAAGATCACACTCTTTTTCTGCGCCGGGTCGATCTATTGCGCGTCTGGCAAGCGCAACATCAGCGACATGGCCGGTATCGGCCGCAGGCTGCCTTGGACGATGGGGGCATTCTTTGTCGGTTCGCTCAGCATGATCGGGGTACCGCCGACTGCGGGCTTCGTCAGCAAGTGGTATCTGGCGCTGGGCTCTGTGGAAGCGGGGCAGATTGCGTTCCTGATCGTGCTCCTGGTGAGCTCGATCCTGAACGCCGCCTACTTCCTGCCGGTCAGCTATGTCGCCTTTTTCGGAACGGAGGCGCAGGAAAGTCCGGCGACGGTTCGTGAAATTCCGATGTTGACGATCCCGCTGGTCGCAACCGCGATCCTGTCGGTGTCGATGGGCCTCTTCCCCGACTATTTCCTCGCTCTGGCGCAAGGAGTTGTCAGATGATCAAGCGCGTCGTCGATTTCTTCGGTGACGGAAAATATGCGAAGCAGCGCCATCGGCTGTTCTACCTGATGCTCGCTCTGATCGTCGTCGCCGACTTGCTGGTCTCTCGCGAACACGCCGAATACCTGTGGGACCGCCTGCCGGGCTGGTCAGCCATCTATGGCTTCGGCTCCTGCATTCTGCTGATCTTCGTTTCCAAGTTCCTCGGCCATCGGGGCGGGCTCATGCGGCGCGAGGACTATTATGATTGACTTCGTCCATCCCGCCCTGCTCTTCACTCTCGGCGCCTTGCCGATCCCCTTCCTGAACGGATCGATCCGAAAGGTCTATCTGCTGCTGATTCCGGCGCTGGCGATCCTTGCCGTGATCACGATGCAACCGGGCAGCTACGGCGCGACGCAGATCATCGGTCAGGAAATCTTGATCGCGAAGGTCGACAAGCTGAGCATTGTCTTCGCCACCGTTTTCACCATCATGGCGCTGATCGGAACGGTCTACGCGCTGCACCTGCCCCGCCCCGGCCAGCATGTCGCCGCGTTCGTCTATGTCGGCAGCGCGCTCGGCGTGGTTTTCGCCGGCGACTACCTGACGCTCTACCTGTTCTGGGAAGGCATGGCGTTTGCCTCTGCCTATCTCGTCTTCGCCCAGGGTGGTCGGCCGGCGATCAGCGCCGGTTTCCGGTACCTCATGGTCCATGTTACGGGCGGCGTCGTTCTGCTCGGCGGCATCATTCTTCACGGGGTCGCCACCGGTTCGTTGCTCTTCGGCCCGATCGGTTCGGATACAAACCCGGCCACTTACCTCATTCTGGCCGGTTTCCTGCTCAACGCGGCGGTGCCGCCACTCAACGCCTGGCTGACCGACGCCTATCCGGAGGCAACCGTCACCGGGGCGGTATTTATGAGCGCCTTTACCACCAAGACCGCCGTCTACGTGCTGGCGCGGGCGTTTCCGGGCACCGAGCTTTTGGTCTGGCTCGGCACCGCGATGGCGCTTTACGGCGTCATCTACGCGGTGCTGGAGAATGACTGCCGGCGGCTTCTCGCCTATCACATCGTCAGCCAGGTGGGTTACATGGTGGCAGGTGTTGGCATAGGAACCGAGATGTCGGTAAATGGGGCCGCCAGCCATGCCTTCGCTCATATCCTCTACAAGGCACTCCTGTTCATGGGTGCGGGTGCGGTAATCCACGTCACCGGCCGTCGCAAACTCACCGAACTTGGCGGGCTCTACAAGACCATGCCGCTGACGGTGGCGCTCTATATGATCGGCGCCTTCGCGATCTCGGCTTTTCCATTCTTCTCGGGCTTTGTCACCAAATCGATGGTGGTGGCCGCTGCCGGACAGGACCATCGGGCGTTGGTGGTGCTGGTGCTGACGATGGCGTCGTCTGGAACGTTCCTGCACACCGGGCTCAAGCTCCCGTATTACATGTTTTTCGGCCCGGACCGAAAACTGGAGGCGCGGGAGCCGCCGCGCAACATGCTGGTTGCGATGGGTATGGCGGCAGTACTCTGCATTGCGATCGGGGTATTCCCCCAGCCGCTTTATGCGCTTCTTCCCTATCCGGTCGACTTCGAACCCTACACCGGCCTCCATGTCACCGAAAGCCTCGGCCTGCTGATGTTCACCGCCTTGGGTTTCGTGCTGTTCCTCAGGGCGCTCGACCCCGAGAACACGATCAGCCTCGACACCGACTGGTTCTATCGCAAGGGCGCGCGGCTCTTCATGTGGCTCGCCAAAAAGCCGCTGGCGCGCTACGAGCAGGCGGTGAGCAACGTGTCCGAGTCCGCGGCGCTGCCCTTCTTGCATGGGGCGGCACGGGCGGGACAGCGGATCGATCTCACCGGCGTGGACGCCGTCGTGAACGGCGTCGGCCGCTCGATCCTGCGCGGCGGCGGGGTGCTTCGGCGGCTCCAAACCGGCGTCGTGACCCATTACGCGCTGGCGATGATCGTCGGCGTGGTCGCAGCCACCGTCGTCTTCGCCGTGGTGTGGCGGTAGGGGGGGCGATGGGATTCCCGCTGCTGAGCCTCATCGTATTCACGCCCGCCGCCGGGGCAGCGGTTTTGATGTTCCTCCGCAGCGACGGTGCGGTGCGATGGACAGCGCTGGGTGTCACCGTCCTCGACCTCGCACTCTGCATCGCCATGCTGGCCAGCTTTGATACCACGACCCACCAGATGCAGTTCACCGAGACGCGCACATGGGTGCCCGCGCTCGGGATCGCTTATGCGCTTGGCATCGACGGTATCAGCGCGCTCTTCGTTTTCCTGACCGCACTGTTGGGCTCGATCTGCGTGCTTGCCTCGTGGGCCGCAATCGAGCGCAAGGTGAAAGAGTTCATGATCAGTCTGCTGGTCATGCAGACGTTGATGCTGGGCGTGTTCTGCGCGCTCGATCTGTTCCTGTTCTACGTCTTCTGGGAGGCGATGCTGATCCCGATGTACCTGATCATCGGCGTCTGGGGTGGCGACAGCCGGGTCTATGCGGCGTTCAAGTTTTTCCTCTACACGCTGGCGGGCAGCGTCCTGTTCCTGATCGGCGTCATCGTGCTTTATTTCAACGGCGGCCAGACCTTTGACATCCTCGCCCTCACAGCACAGGATTTGCCGTTTCGGGTCCAGTCGTGGCTGTTCTTCGCCTTCCTGATCGCTTTCGCGGTCAAGGTGCCGATGGTCCCGCTCCATACCTGGCTGCCGGACGCCCATGTGCAGGCGCCGACGGCCGGCAGCATCATCCTCGCCGGCGTACTCCTGAAGATGGGCGCCTATGGATTCCTGCGGTTCTCGCTGCCGATGCTGCCGGCGGCGTCGGTGTATTTTTCGACGTTGATGCTGGTGCTGTCAGCGCTTGCAATCGTCTATGGCGGGCTGCTTGCGCTGGCGCAAGACGATCTGAAGAAGCTGGTGGCCTATTCCAGCATCAGCCACATGGGCTTCGTGACGCTGGGGATTTTTGCGCTGAACCTCCGCGGCCTCGAGGGTGGCATCCTGCAGATGTTCAATCATGGCGTGACGACGGGCGCCCTATTCCTGTTCGTCGGCCTGATCTACGAGCGGACACATACCCGCAGCATCGCCGACTATGGCGGGCTGATGAAGGCGGCGCCGATCTATACCGCGTTTCTTGCACTATTCACCCTCTCATCGATGGCGCTGCCAGGAACAAATTCGTTCGTCGGCGAGCTATTGGTGCTGTCGGGCGGGTTTGCGGCCAACCTGGCCGCCGGCTCGGCTGCCGTTTTGGGCGCATTGCTGGGCGCGGCCTACCTGCTTGGCATGTATGGGAAAGTCGCGCTTGGCCCGGCCAGCGCCGGCGCCCGATACAAGATCCGTGACGTCAACGCCCGCGAGATGGTTGCGATCCTGCCGCTGGCCATCTTCGTGCTTTGGGTCGGGCTCTATCCGAAACCCTTTCTCAACATCATCGACGCCTCGGTGAAGAATCTGCTGGCGCACGTGCACAGCAAGGGGAGCGGCCAATGACCGTCACCGCGCTTTTTCAGTCGGTGCTAGCGAGCCTGCCCGAGATCGTGGTAGTGACCGGGGCCTGCATCCTGCTGATCCTGGGACAGTTTGTACGAAAGGGACAGGAACATTTCCTGGTCTGGGCTTCCGTCGCGGTCGTGCTGATTGCCGCCTTGGCGACACTTATATTGGCGAACGAGGTGCGGCCGGCCTTCACGGGCATGTTCATCGCCGACCGCTTCGCTGTCTTCTTCAAATTCGTGTTCTACCTGGCCACCATCCTGACATTCCTCCTTTCGCGAAAGTATGCCGATATCGAAGGGATCGGGAGCAGCGAATATTATGTCCTGCTGCTCTTCGCGCTTTCGGGAATGATGATCATGGCCTCGGCGACCGATCTCCTGTCGATCTATGTGGGCCTCGAACTGATGGTGCTATGCACCTATGTGCTGACCGGCTTCCTGCGGCGTGAGCGGCGGTCGAACGAAGCGGCGCTGAAATACGTGATCCTTGGGTCTGTCTCGACCGGGATTTTCCTTTACGGCGTTTCGCTGGTCTACGGGCTCACCGGCACGACGCAACTGGACGGGATGGCTGCGGCGGTCACTGGCAATCCGCTCGATCCCGGATTGCTGCTGGCGGTGGTCTTCATCGTCTCGGGGCTGGTCTTCAAGGTCGGCGCGGTTCCGTTTCATATGTGGGTGCCCGACGTCTATGAAGGCGCGCCGACGACGATCACCGCCTTCATGTCGGTGGGCCCCAAGGCGGCGGGCTTCGCGGTGATCCTGCGGGTGTTCCTCAATCCACTGGTCGCAGCCTCGGACGTTTGGATCATCGTCTCGGTCATTGCGGTGGTGACGATGGCGCTCGGCAGTTTCGTGGCGCTGGTGCAGGATAATTTCAAGCGCCTCCTGGCCTATTCCAGCATAGCCCATGCCGGGTTCGCCATTTTCGGCGTGGCCGCCGGCGGTGCGGACGGCATCGCCAGCGTGATGCTGTACCTGCTGATCTACTCTTTCATGAATCTCGGCATTTTCGGCATCGTCATCATGATGCGGAACGGCGATTTCTCGGGCGAGGTTATCGAAGACTACGCGGGTTTCGCCAAGTCGCATCCCGGGCTGGCGCTTTTGATGCTGCTCTATTTGTTCTCGCTGGCCGGCATTCCGCCGACGGCCGGGTTCTTCGCCAAATTCTACGTGCTGGTCGCGCTCGTCGAGCGAGGTTTCGTGATGCTGCCGGTGATTGCAGTGCTGCTGAGCGTCGTCGCCGCCTACTTTTACATCCGCATCGTCATGGTGATCTACATGCGCGAGCCGGAGCGGACGTTCGACCCGGCGCTGACACCCTTGGTGCGCGCCACGCTGGCCTTCACCGCCGCCGGCACCATCGGCATCGGACTATTTCCGGCGTGGTTTCTGAGGCTTGCTCAGCACTCGGTGTTTGGCGGCTGATCGATTGGATTTGCAATGATCCGCCCGACGGAATAAACTGGCAGTTCAAGAAAGGATTGCCCAAGTTGCTTTCCAGGCCGACCGGGTTACCGGTCCCGAACGGGGTCGGGCGCGGTGTGAGGAAAGCCCTCAATGGGTAACCGGTGCAGTGCGATATGACTGCAATGGAATTTTTGCCGGTTCTTTTCATGGTCGCCGGAGTTGTTCTTGTGGCGACGGCGACGCTATTTATCTCCTCGCTACTGCGCCCCTCCAATCCCTATCCCGCGAAGAACATGCCGTATGAATGCGGTATGGACGCGGCTGGCGAGGCCGCCGGAGGCCGCTTGAGGGTGCAGTTCTTTATCCTTGCGATCCTGCTGGTTGTCTTCGATGTCGAGACGATGTTCCTCTTTCCCTGGGCCGTCGTCCTGAAAGACATCGGGCTGGTCGGCTATATCGAGATGTTCATCTTCATATTGCTGCTCCTCGTGGGCTTCGCCTACGCCTGGCTGAAGGGGGCGCTGGAATGGGAGGCGTAAACAACGCGATCCGCGACAGCGTGCTGTTCACCACGGCCGACAGCCTGATCAGCTGGAGCCGAAGGTCGGCGCTGTGGCCCGAGACCTTCGGAATTGCCTGCTGCGCCATCGAGATGATCTCGGCCGGGTGCGCCCGCTATGATCTAGACCGGTTCGGCGTGGTGTTCCGGCCATCGCCCCGCCAGTCCGACGTGATGATCATCGCCGGCACCATAACGCGGAAGTTCGCGCCCGTGGTGCGCAGGCTCTATGACCAGATGCCGGAGCCCCGCTGGGTGATCGCAATGGGCACTTGTGCCATTTCGGGCGGCGTCTACAACACCTATGCCGTGGTGCAGGGGGCGGAAACCTTCGTGCCTGTGGATGTGCATGTGCCCGGCTGCCCGCCGCGGCCCGAGGCGCTGATGCACGGCTTCCTCCTGCTTCAAGAAAAGATCAAGAAGTCCCGCGCGCTGGCCGGAACGCCCCTGGATCGGATCGTAGCGTCATGAGTGCGGAGCCGTCTCTCAATCGCGCTCTGATCATGGAGCACTTCGAGGAAGCAATCGAGGACCTCGGCACAGCGCACGGCATTCACATCTTTGCTGTTCCTCCTGAGAAGATCGTCGAGTTCTGCCGGTTTCTGAAAGAACATCCGGCGCTGCAATTCAATTTCCTCTCGGACATCTGCGGCGTCGATCACTATCCCGCAACGCCGCGGTTCGAGGCCGTATACCATCTCTATTCGCTGCCGAACAAATGGCGCATCCGCATCAAGTGCCCCCTCGGCGATCCCCCGCAGGTTCCCTCGGTCACGACAGTTTGGCGCACCGCCAACTGGCACGAGCGCGAAGCCTGGGACATGTATGGCATCAGGTTCGAGGGGCATCCCGATCTGCGGCGGATCTACATGTGGGAAGGCTTCGAGGGCTTTCCCCAGCGCAAGGATTTCCCCCTGCGGGGCTACAAGGACGAGTTGAACCCGTTCGGTGCCGAAGGTCCGCCGCCAACACAGCCGGACCTTGCCACCAGGGACATTCCGTAGAGCATGATGCCGAAAAGTGTACGCGGTTTTCGGACGACATCATGCTCTAACTCTTTAATGTAGAGGAGGCAGTTCTACGCCGGAAAGTTGAGATGACCGAAGTCACCGAACTCGATAGGCCGGAAGGCGAAGCGCTCGACACCAAGGAAGTGCTTCTCAACCTCGGCCCGCAGCACCCCAGCACGCATGGGGTTCTTCGGCTCGTCCTCGAACTGGACGGCGAGTATGTCGAGCGCGTGGACCCGCATATCGGCTACCTCCACCGCGGCACCGAAAAACTGGCGGAGAGTTTCACCTATACCCAGATTTTCCCGTTGACGGACCGGCTCGACTATCTCTGCCCGCCTTCGAACAACCTGGCCTTCGCGCTGGCGGTGGAGAAACTCCTCGGCATAAAAGCACCGCTCAGGGCGCAGTATATCCGCGTGATGATGGCCGAGCTGGCACGGATCTCCGGTCATCTCCTGATCACGGGCGCGCTGCCGCTGGACCTGGGCGCCATGACCGCCCTGCTCTACGTCATGCGCGAGCGCGAAATGATCATGGACCTGCTGGAGATGATCAGCGGGGCAAGGATGCACACGTCCTTCTGCCGGGTCGGTGGTGTGCGCGAGGATCTGCCCGAAGGTTTCTTCCCCAAGATCCGGGAGTTTTGTGACATCTTCCCAAACCGGATCCGCGACTATGAACGGCTTGTCGATAACAACCGGGTGTTCCTGAAACGCACGCAGGGGATCGGCGTGATCTCGGCCGAGGACGGTATCGATCTTGGCCTGAGCGGCCCGAACTTGCGCGCCTCGGGTGTCGATTGGGACATTCGCCGCGACGAGCCCTACGAGATCTATGACCGGCTCGCGTTCAACGTCATTACCCGCAATGAGGGCGATTGCTACGCACGCTGGCGATGCCGCGTCGATGAGATGCGCGAAAGCGTCCGGATCATCGAGCAATGCCTCGACCAAATGCCCGAGGGGCCGTTCCAGATCGACATGCCGACAATCGCCTTCCCGCTGAACAAGGATCGGGTGCACTGCTCGATGGAGGCGCTGATCCAGCATTTCGACCTGTCGGCCTATGGCTTCAAGGTGCCGAAGGGCGAGGTCTATTCGGCGATCGAGGCACCAAAGGGCGAGCTTGGCTTCTACATCATCAGCGACGGGTCGCCGAAACCGTTCCGCATGAAGGTGCGGGCACCCTCGTTCGTCAACCTTCAGGCACTCTTTGGGGTCACCAACGCCCACTATCTGGCCGACATGATCGCCGTGCTCGGCAGCCTCGACCCGGTGATGGCGGAAGTGGACAAATAGCAGGAGATTTGGACGCGATGACCATGCGCGAAAAGATCGAAGAGGCAGCGGCGCGGTATCCCGACCAGCGCTCGGCGATCATGCCAGCACTTCTGATCGCGCAGAGGGAGCATGGCCATCTGCCAGGCGCGGTGCTGGAAGAGGTAGCCGGCATTCTCGGCGTCGAGCGGATCTGGGTCTACGAGCTGGCGACCTTCTACACACTCTTCCATACCGAGCCGGTGGGCATGTTCCACCTGCAACTCTGTGACAATGTTTCCTGCATGCTGTGCGGATCCGAGGACCTGCTGAAGCATCTGGAAACGGTGCTGGGGATCAACAAGGGCGACACCACCCCGGATGGTCTGTTCACGCTTTCGACCGTCGAGTGCCTCGGCGCCTGCGAGATGGCTCCGGTGATGCAAGTCGGCGACGATTACCACGGTGACCTTGATGTCAACAGGATAAACGCACTCTTGGACAGCCTCCGGGCTACGGCGGGGCGGGTAGCGGGCGTTGAGCACGCCTCTTCGCGACCGCCGGGAGAGTAGCGCCATGTTCGAGCCGGTTCTTCTCAAAAATGTCAACGTGTCGGACGGTCATTTGCTGTCGCGCTATGAGAGCGGCGGCGGCTACCAGGCGCTGGCGAAGGTGCTGCACGAGTACACACCTGACGAGGTCGTCGATCTCGTCAAACAGTCCAACCTGCGCGGTCGCGGCGGTGCCGGATTCCCTACCGGCTTGAAATGGAGTTTCGTGCCGAAGCAGGCCGACAAGCCGAGATATCTGTGCTGCAACGCCGATGAGGGCGAGCCGGGCACCTTCAAGGACCGGATCATTATGGAGCGCGACCCGCACCAGCTCATTGAGGGACTAGCGGTGAGCGCCTACGCGATTGGGGCTAAAACCGCCTATGTCTACATCCGCGGAGAATATGTCACGGCGATCCGTCGCCTGGAGCAGGCGATCGCCGAAGCTCGCGCAAAAGGTTATCTGGGAACAAGCATTCTGGGCTCGGATTTCAGTTTCGCCGTCCACATCCACTGCGGCGCCGGCGCCTATATCTGCGGCGAGGAGACCGCGATGCTCGAGTCGCTCGAGGGCAAGCGGGCGCAGCCGCGATTGAAGCCGCCATTTCCAGCCGTAGCCGGGCTCTATGCCAGCCCCACAGTGATCAACAATGTCGAGACGCTCGCTTGCGTGCCGCATATCGTCATGCGGGGGCCGAACTGGTTTCGGGACATCGGCCCGGACAAAAGCCCCGGCCCGAAGCTCTACTGCCTCAGCGGCCAGGTGCGCAAACCCGGCCTCTACGAGTTGCCGATGGGTATACCGCTGCGCGAGCTGGTCGAGAACCACGCCGGCGGCCCGCTGCCGGGACGCAGAATCAAGGCGGTGATTCCGGGCGGGGTCTCAGCGCCGGTCATCCCGGAGCACGGATTGGAGGTGGGGATGGATTTCGACTCGCTGGCCGCTGCCGGCTCGATGCTCGGTTCGGCAGGCGTTATCGTAATCGACGACGCGACCTGCATGGTCAAGGTCGCCACCCGGATCGTCGAGTTCTTCCACCATGAGTCCTGCGGCAAATGTACGCCATGCCGGGAAGGATTGAACTGGGTCGTGAAGGTACTGCGCCGGATTGAGGCGGGGGATGGCGCACCCGGCGATCTGGAGCAGTTGGAAATGCTCTGCAAAGGCATTTTCGGCAATACGTTTTGTGCCTTGGGTGATGGGGCGGCGATGGGATTGCGGGCCGCGCTCGCCCATTTCCGCGATGAATTTGTTGCCCATATCGAGGAGCGGAGGTGCCCGTTTCACTGAAGAAGTCTGCGGGATCAAGGCCGTGAGGAAACCATGCCTAAAGTCATGATCGATGAACAAATGCTGGAAGTCGAGGCTGGCTCGACAGTGCTGCAGGCCGCCCAGCGTCTGGGCATCGAAGTCCCCACCTTCTGCTATATGAAGCGGCTGCCGCCGCTGGCTTCGTGCCGCATGTGCCTGGTGGAGATCGAGGGGCAGCGGCGGCTGCAGCCGTCCTGCGCCACCGCGGTTACCGAGGGCATGGTGGTGCGGACGAACACGCCGCTGATCGACGAAACGCGCTCTTCCATGCTCGACATGCTGCTCGCCAATCATCCGCTCGACTGTCCGATCTGTGACAAGGGTGGCGAATGCGAGCTTCAGGACATGGTCATGGCCTACGGCCCCCGCCGAAGCGAGTTCCGCGATCCCAAACGCGTGTTTCACTCTGAAGACATCCGTCTCAGCCCGGTCATCATCATGAACGTCAACCGCTGCATCCAGTGCCAGCGCTGCGTCCGGATGTGTGAGGAGGTCGTCGGCGCAGTCGCCCTGGGCACCGTCGAAAAAGGCATGGATACCGCCGTCACCGGCTTCGAGGGCAGCCTCGCGAGCTGCGATCAGTGCGGCAATTGCGTCGAGGTCTGCCCGGTCGGCGCGCTGATGAGCTTCCCCTATCGCTACAAGGCGCGGCCCTGGGATCTGGTCGAGACCGACACGGTCTGCCCGCATTGTGGTACCGGTTGCCAGCTGACGGTGGGCACGCGCAAAGGCGAGTTCATGCGGGTGCGCTCGAAGTGGGACGAAGGTGTCAACCGCGAAACGCTCTGCGTCCGGGGACGCTTCGGCCTCGACTTTATCGAGAGCCGGGACCGGATCAAGCGGCCGATGATCCGCCGTGATGGCGCCCTGGTTCCGGTTTCCTGGGACGAAGCGGGGGACCATCTGCGCCGGCGGCTGTCGGCCGTCGAGAGCAAGGCTGCCGGCGGGCTGGCCTCGCCGCGTCTGCCTAACGAGGTGCTTTATCAGTTCCAGAAGCTGATGCGGACGGTGTTCCGAACCAACAACATTGATTGCTCTACGCGCTGGTCCACGCCCTTCGATACGCTCGGTCCGTTGGTGGCAGCCTTCTACAGCCGCGCACCGCTGGACGAAGTGATCGGCAACGACTGCGTGCTCGTCGTCGGCGGCAACGTAACCGAGGAGAACCCGGTCACCGAATACCTGCTGCGGGACGGCGTACGGCGGCGGCAGACAAAATTGCTCATGCTCTCGGCGCGGCCATCCCGTCTGGACGCCGATGCCCAGGTGGTGGTTCGCGTGCCGCCGGGCGGAGAAGCGGCGAGCCTTGCGGCTGTCGTAGCTGAGCTCATGGCGGCAGCCGGTCAGACCTTGCCGGGCAACGCTTTTGCCGACAACGGCGCGACGATCGGCAAGCCGGTGGCGAGCAGCGGCAGTGACGGGCCGAACCGTCTGGCCACCGCGCTCAAGGAAGGACGCAGCGTCACCGTGCTTGTCAGCGTCGACCTTCTGAGATTTCCCGACTCCCGCGCGACGCTGCAGCAGCTCACCAACCTGCTGCGGGTTCTCCGCCTGCTCGGCAAGGATCTGGCGATGCAGTTCCTCTTCGACCGCGCCAACCAGATGGGCGCCTGGGATATGGGCGTTCTGCCGACGGCTTTGCCGGGGCTGCGGGCGGTCGCCGATGATGCGGCGCGCGCCACTCTTGCGGGGAATTGGGGTGCCGAAATCCCGTCTGAACCCGGCGCGGATCTCGACGCCATGCTGGAACTCTGCCTCGGTGGACGCATGGGCGCGCTCTACATCGCCGGGACCGACCCCCTGATCGCCTATCCAGACAGGGATCTCGTGACGCGGGCACTTGGCGCCACCGATCTGCTGATCGTGCAGGACGCCTTCCTCACGGATACGGCGGGGCTGGCCGAGGTCGTGCTGCCTGCGGCGGGTTATGGTGAGGAATCCGGCACGTTCACCAACAACGAGGGTCGGATCCAGAAGGTCCGCAAATTCCGCGAACCCGCCTTCGAGGCGCGGAGCAATCTGGCGATCTTCGACTTCGTCGCGGCACTCCGCAACCAGGCGCTGCAGCCATCGGCGCAAGACGAGATTTTCGACGAGATAGCCCGGCTGGTTCCGGCCTATCAGGGGTTGACGCAGGACGGGCTTGGCGCCGACGGCGCGTTTACCAAGGCGGTTTCGACGCCACCGGCTGGCGAGTTCTTCGCGCCGCCCCCTGCCCCGAAAGCAACCGACCGGCTCATGCTGATCACCGGCGACTGCCTGTTCCACAATGGGTATCTTTCCGAACGCTCGGAGATCCTGAATACGGTCGCGGATGACCCCTATGTCGAGATGAGCGTACAGGATGCCGCACAACTTGGCCTTTCAGATCGCGATCAGGTGGTCGTGCGATCCGCTCAGGGCGAATTGACAGCGAAGCTCAAGGTCAACAGGCGTTTTCCCAGTGGCCTTGTGTTTGTTCCCGAAAACTACAGAGCCCTGCGTCTCAACAGGCTTATGCGGCGGGGGGAATACCCATGTCCGGTGGACGTTCACCAGGCCACCGCGGCCGCCCGCCTCACCGGCTCTGCGTCCAGATCTGAGGAGCTCGACCAAGGCATGTCCGGGGGCTTGCCTGACCTTGCATAGTACCCTACCCGATTTGGTTAGTGATACCTGGTGCCGCTGATGTAATCCTGCAGATCCTGCTCGGTGCGCTGCGCTTCGTCGAGCCTGTGCTTAACCACGTCGCCGATGCTGACCACGCCGAGAACGTCGTCCCCATCCATGACCAGCACATGACGCGTACGCCGCTGGGTCATGATCGCCATAGCGATGGGCAGCAAATCCCGCGTCGAACAGGTCGCCACATCACGGTTCATGACATCAGCGACGCGCATCATCGCCGCCTTGGCCCCGTATTCCGCCACCGCATTGCAGCAATCCCGCTCCGATAGCGAACCCAGGTTTTTGCCGTTCGATTGGCTGACGACGACGAAGCCGATATTGTTGTCGCGAAACAGCCTCAAGACTTCCACCATCGTCTGATCGGGAGTGACAGCGATGACACCGACACCCTTGTTCTTCATGATTTCGCCGACACGCATCTGAGCCTCTCCTGTCTGCGCGCTCCGGCTTGACGGATGGCGCGCGTTCACGTTTGTCGGATATTTCTCCACCAGTTGTAGCCCTGCGTCTCGCTCGTCTCGACCAGAACGCCCTGTTCGGTGTTCAGGCGCGTTGCGACTACGCCGCCGCCGGTCGCAGCCTTGCCCGGCTTGCGGAGCAGATCGTCACGTCCAATCACCAGTTCACGCGAAGAAAAGCTCGAGAATTCGTATTGCTGGCCAAGCGCGATCGCGTCCGCCGGGCAAGCGTCCTCGCACAGCCCGCAGAACAGGCAGCGGGCCGTATCGATCTCGAATTTTGCCGGGTGACGGTTGCCCTTCTCGTCCTCGTAGGGGACGACTTCGATGCAGTCGCAGGGACAAATCCGCGCGCAGAGCTCGCAGGCGACGCATTTGATCTCGCCCTCCTCATCGCGGGTCAGGAAGTGATGCCCGCGGTAACGCGAATAGGGCAACCATTTTTCCTTGTCCGGATATTGCATGGTGACGGATCTGGAGAACATGTAGCCGAAAGTCAGAGCCAAGGCGCTCGCCAGATCGGCGAAGAACGCCCAGCCGATCCATGTGCCAATTCTGTCTTGTGCGCGCGACATCGCCGCCCCACTACGGAGCCGCTGCGGCTCCTAAAAGAAAGCAATACCAGTAATGATTATGTTCGCCATCGACAAAGGAAGCAAGACTTTCCATCCGATCGCCATCAGTTGGTCGTAGCGGTAGCGGGGGAACGTGAAGCGGAACCAGATAAACACATAGACGAAGAACCCGACCTTGAGCAGAAACCAGAGGAGCGGTGGCAAGGGGACCAGTACGCCGTTCCAGCCGCCGAAGAACAGGATCACCACCAGGACCGACACCAGCAACACGATGGCATATTCGCTGACCATGAAGAAGGCAAAGCGGATACCGCTGTATTCGGTATGGAACCCGGCCCCCAAATCGCCTTCCGCTTCCGCCAGGTCGAAGGGAATGCGCTGTGCTTCGGCCAGTCCGGCGACGAAGAACACGAAGAATCCGACCGGTTGGTAGACGATGTTCCAGACATCGGCTTGCGCCCGCACGATGTCGAGCAGGCTCATAGATTGCGCCAGCATGACCACGCCGATGACCGCGAACCCCATGGGGATCTCGTAGCTGATCATCTGCGCGCAGGTCCTGAGGCTGCCCAGGACAGCGTATTTGCTGTTAGAGGCCCAGCCACCGAAGATGACGCCATAGACCTCGATCCCGATCACCGCAAAGACGAAAAGGAGCGCCACATTCATGTTGGAGACATAGAGCGTGATCTCGGCGCCGCCGACCGAGACGGTTTCGCCGAAGGGGATCGCGACGAACACCACAAAGGGCGGGGCGAGCGCCAGGATTGGCGCCAGTTTGAACAGGAAGCGGTCGGCTTCGGCCGGGATGTGGTCCTCTTTGGTCAAGAGCTTGATTCCGTCCGCCACCGGCTGCAACAGCCCGTGCCACCCCACGCGCATCGGCCCCATCCGCTGCTGCATGTGGCCGGCAATCTTGCGTTCCAGCCAGGTTAGCGGCAAGGGCAGCAGCAACAGGATCGCAATCAGAAAAGCGACCTTGAAGACGATCAGGCCAAGGGCGACGATAAGTTCCATGATCGCGGCTACTTATTCATCGGGTTGAAACGCGCGCCCGGACTTTGGCTCCAGCGATGCATTGAGCACTTTGCGCATTTGTCGGACGACATGGTACAACGGCGACGCACCTCATACAATGCCATCACATGATCTCGTCCATCGTCGCTGAGGCGGGACAAAAAAACTATGGGGCGCGGAAATGGGTCGACAGAAACTGTCTCGCTACTTTTGGGATGACGATGAAAAACAAGTTCCGCGTCTCTCGCCATGAGACACGCCGCAAGCCTCGGAAGTCATTAAACTATTCTGAGGGAGGCCAAAGTCGCCGATTTTCTGGAGACTGAATGGTGGTGGAAACAGTCCAGCGAGAACAAGTCTCGAAACAGGGAAAGTCAAAACTCTGTGCGAAAGCTGGATATTATTATGCAATATCCGAGTGTTAGCACGTAGTTTACGCGCTCATCCGGGCACGAACGCCTCGATGTAACAGGGAATTCGACTGCCATCTTGCGGGAGAAGATTGTCATTTCGCGGGATAGGATTGTCGTGCTGCGGCATCGAATTGCCGTGTGACGAGATCAAATCGCGGTTTCGCGCGACGACATTGGCGTTCTGCGCGTCGCGATTGCCAATTCCCAGAGGTGAATTACAGTTCTGCAGGTTGAGATTGTCGACTGTAGGGATCGGTGAAGGTTGGGAAGAATGAGCGCTGAGCCGGACAGCACTCGCTTTTCGACGGAGTGCCGGCCCCTCGATCGAATACGCCCGCAGCCGCAGGTGCATACGGCGCGGGCACCTCGTTGCTGACCTTAATCGCGCGGGCCGGCCCCGGTCAGCTTTTCTCACTTTAGCGTTAGCGACTGAGTAGAAAGTCGGCCTGAGCTACTCGAAAATTGTGGGCAGGGACATCGGCGCCCTGCCTGTGCCGCAGCTTACGACGGCCGCCGATGGCTCCGCTGCAACTCCATGGTCCTCAAGGGGGCACGCCACTCTCCCCGTACCAGCAGCCTGCAGCTAAGCAGGGTGCCAAACCGGACGTGCGATTTCCCGGTTGTCATGAAGACCGACCGTGGTGTTAGTCAGTCTCGCCAGAGAGCTCAACCCTCTTCAGGCGAACAAGCCCATGAACTCCACTTATGAGGGAAGTGAAAAGAAGTGAAGTTTGACCGTGTCCTTCCTCAGCTCGTCGAAACTTCCCAAGAACCACCCTTCAGGGCGCAGACCAAATTATCTCGCGTCGGCCATTCTCGTCCAGCCGTGGGGTGGAAAGCTTGAAACTGAATTCGGATTGGCAGGCTTGAGGGACGAGTTCCCGTATTTCAACATCGACGTCCCCAAGTAGGATCCGGGAGAGTGTCAAGTCGACCAGTGCCCTTAAATTGTGGGCAGGGACACCGGCGCCCTGCCCTGTGCTGCAGACTACGGAGGGCCGCCGGCGGCCTCGTCTGCAACTCCTTGCCCATCAACGGGGTACGCCACCCTCCCCGTAAGCGTGTCACTGCTACCTGGACAGGATCACCCAACCGGACCGGCGATTTCCCGGTTGTCATGTTGGACGAGTGTGGTGTTAGTCCGTGTCGCGCGGGAGTTCAACCCTCATAGATAGAGTATCTCAATTTTTCTCTTTATAAGGGAAACCATAAACGCTAATACCCTTGCAGATAGATCCAGCGGCAACCGAATTGAAGGTTCAGGCACGCGATGAGCTTCGAGACGAACAAATGGATCCGCGTCATGTGCGACTATGGTGCAGACGGCGTCTGGGATGACGACGGCGTATCCCGTGACCCGGAAGCTCTGCCGCTTCCGCCTGATCTCGTAGGCCGCATTCTTAAATGGCAGGAATGGTACGATCAGTCTTGCGTAGACGGCGTGTTACCAGGAGACGATTTCGAAATGGATGCCTTCGTTAGCGAAGGTCTGGCCATCGCGCAATCTGTAAAGGTGGCGCTGCCCAATTGGACCGTGATCTATTTCGATGAAGCGAACTTCAGGAAATATCGCATACAAAGTCGCAGTTTGCCGACTTTTGCACTGAGTAGGCTTTCCTTTGAGTATGAGATCTCGCTCGATTGACCACGAATGAACTTTCCCACACGGGCACCACCAACAAACTCTCCCCAATACCGCTGTGCCGGTGTGTTTCAGCGCATTGGGTCAGGTCAAAAGCTATCCTCAACCTTTGTTTTGCCTACAGTTTTCGTGGCGTTTCCACTTTAAATAGGCACGAACTCTTTGAAGGACGTTTTGAAGCCGCTTTAAAGACCCTTTAAAGACGTAACGAAATTGATCGATTTTTCGCCACCAAAGATTGCACATGGCGCCCTTCTCCCCAATTGATTTCGATCGATTGCGCCATCATCATGCTCATGTCGTCTGATTTCTCGTCCAGGATCGCTGTCATGAACATGCATTCCCCCTCCATCGAAATGCTGCCGCTTTCGGCACTTCGGCCCTACTCCGGAAATGCCCGAACCCATTCACGCAAGCAGGTAAGCCAGATTGTCGAGAGCATTAAACGCTTCGGCTTCACCAATCCGGTCTTGATCAGCGATGATGGTGAGATCGTCGCCGGGCACGGTCGCGTTTTGGCCGCCAAGGAGCTCGGAATGGCGGTGGTGCCAACTGTCAAACTTTCACATCTCTCCGCCGAAGAACGCCGCGCCTATGTCCTGGTCGACAACAAGCTGGCGCTAAATGCCGGCTGGGACACAGAAATCCTGGCCATCGAACTGCAGGCACTGATCGACCTCGACTTCGATGTGTCGCTGATCGGCTTTTCGCTGGCCGAGATCGACTTCACGCTGGATCAGGCGCGCGAAGCCTCGCCGTCGGTTGGTGACGACGCTGCCGACCGGATCGTCGAACCGTCGTCCGGACCACCGCTGACAGGAATGGGTGATCTCTGGCTTCTCGGCCGCCATCGGCTTCTCTGCGGTGACTCCCGATCAGCGGAGGACGTCAGCCGGCTCGTTAACGGCACAAAGGTCGATCTGATCTTTGCCGATCCGCCTTACAATGTGGCGATCGACGGCAATGTCGGCGGGCTGGGATCGGTCAAGCATCGAGAATTCGCCTTCGCTTCCGGCGAGATGAGCAGCGCTGAGTTCACTGCGTTTCTGACGACAACACTCGGTAATGCCGCAAGCGTCACCAAGGACGGCGCCATCGCCTTTGTCTGCATGGACTGGCGACATATGCGCGAGATGCTGGACGCCGGTGAAGCAGTGTTCTCGGAGCTGAAAAACCTCGTCGTCTGGAACAAGACCAACGGTGGCATGGGTAGCTTTTATCGCTCCAAGCATGAACTGGTCTTTGTCTTCAAAGTCGGGACTGCTTCCCATACCAACAGCTTCGGTCTTGGGGACACCGGACGGTACCAGACCAATGTCTGGGATTATGCCGGCATCAGCAGCCTTGGCACCAATCGGATGGACGAGTTGGCGATGCATCCGACCGTCAAACCGGTAGCGCTGGTCGCCGATGCGATCCGCGATTGCTCGCGGCGCGGCGAGACCGTGCTCGACCTCTTCGGCGGCTCTGGCACAACGATGATTGCCGCCGAGCTTTGCGGACGTCAGGCGCGGTTGCTCGAATTCGATCCAATCTATTGCGACACCATCATTCGACGCTGGCAGCAGTATACCGGCAAGAAGGCGATGTTGGCTGAAAACGGCATCGACTTCGAAGCTATTGCCGAGGGCCGGCTGCTGCCCGCAGCCGCATCACCGCCTCCAACCGCACTTGCGACCAGCAGACGGAGGCGCTCCAATGGATGAAGAAGATATCAAACATCGCGTCATATTCGGAACCGGTTACGGCAAGCCGCCCGAACATGGCCGTTTCCAGAAAGGCCAATCGGGCAACCCCAAAGGTCGACCGAAGAAAACTACGTCCGATCTTGCTCTCCCCGACCGACCCACGCTCAGCGCAATCCTCGCCATCGCCGACACAATGGTACCGGTGCGTGAAGACGGTGGGTTGAGAGAAATCAGCATGCGCGAGGCGGTGGTGAGAGCGGCATTCGCTAGTGCAGCCAAGGGCAATGCACGCTCGCAGTCTACAGTCATCGGTCTGCTTCAGAAGAGCGATGAGGCCAAGGCGCTGGAAATACGCAAATCGATAGAAATCTGGAACGAATACAAGAGGATAACCTCAGCACACATCGCAACAGCAGAAAAGCATGCAAGCCCTCTCCCGAAACCCTTGCCGCACCCCGACGACATCATCATTGATTACACCAACGGGCCCCAGTTTCTTGGACCGATAGACGAAGAAGAACAGCGCAGGCTCGATGAGACACTCCGCTATCGCGACGTCCTGATTTTGCAGGATGCGCTCGACCATCGCTGTAGCACCAGACTTAATGGGCAGCCGCTAACCGAGCCAGGATCTGCGGGACTGATTGCAATCCTGCTGGAGAGAGCCATCCCACCGCGACTAAGGCTTTCGAACACCCAATGGCTCCTCCGTACCATGAAATTTGAGACCATGCCGAAGCGCGCGTTGCTCAAGAACCTGTTCGAAGCATCGCAAACGCTCGGCACCCCGCACCCGAGAGGGTATGTGTTTCCGAATCTTAATAGCACTCAAAGGCGCCTCGGTATGATCTTTGAGATTTTGCGCGACATCCGAACGAGTGGCCTAGACCCAACCGCAATGAGCAACGAAGATTGGGAGGATGCAGTCGGCTGCATAATCGCGAGACATGCATCAAGTTGAGCGTCAACGTAGTGGAGAGGTTGGCAGCCGAGTTTCGGCTGCCAACAAATAAAGCCAGTTGCGGTAGGCAGCTGTCACCTAACCAAGCATGAAATCATCCAGATGAAGATTTGTCATGGATACGTTCTTCAGCCTGATCGTGTTATTAGCATCGTAGGTAATTACCGTGTCAGCACCCACTTGTGTTGAGGCTGCCATCACGGAGGAAAAATCGGCAAACTGCCCATCCTTTATTCGGATGACATCGCCGATTCCCGCGCCCGCCACGAAATCGTTGACCACATCCTGGCCGAAGCCGGCCTCGAACACGAATGTGTCGTTGCCTGCGAGCCCGACAAGAGTATCGTTGCCGAACCCGGCCATAATGATGTCGCCGCCCGTTGTGCCGGTGATCGTTTCATTTGCTGCTGTTCCAGCAACATAGGCAACGTTTGCCACCATCTGCGATCGGTTCCAAATTGTTCCATTGGCGAATGTGATACTGTCGACGCCCTGGCCGAGATCGTCGATCAAAGTGCCGATGAGGTTGATGGAGCCACCGGCGCCGGGCCCCGGGGCGCTTCCGGTGATCCAGACGGTCAGGTCCGCTCCGTTGCGCGTTAGAGTGACATCCCCGGCATTGATATCGGTGAAGACCAGCTTGTCACCGGTGCCGTTGCCTCTGGTTTCGGTGATGATGTCGTTGCCGTCGCCGCGGGCATAGATGTAGGTGTCGTTGCCGCCGATGCCGTTGATCAGGTCGTTGCCGTGGCCGCCGATAAAGGTCTCGGTGCTGTTGAAGCCAACGATCGTGTCATTGCCGCTGGTCTGAACGGCTTGGATGGCTTGCGCCCGGATCGTGGCGGCGTTCCAGGTGGTGCCGTTGGCGAAGACGATGCTGTCGACGCCCTGGCCGAGATCGTCGATCAAAGTGCCGACGAGCTTGACCGAGCCGCCGTCGCCGGCCCCCAGTGCGCTCCCGGCAATCGTGATGGTCAGATCGGTACCGGAATAGGAGAGACTGACATTGCCGGCATTGATATCGGTGAAGACCAGTTTGTCACCGCTGCCGTTGCCTCTGGTTTCGGTGATGATGTCGATGCCGTCGCCGCGGGCATAGATGTAGGTGTCGTTGCCGCCGATGCCGTTGATCAGGTCATTGCCGTGGCCGCCGATAAAGGTCTCGGTGCTGTTGAAGCCAACGATCGTGTCATTGCCGCTGGTCTGAACGGCTTGGATGGCTTGCGCCCGGATCGTGGCGGCGTTCCAGGTGGTGCCGTTGGCGAAGACGATGCTTTCGAAGCCCTGCCAGAAATCGTCGATTAAAGTGCCGACGAGCTTGACCGAGCCGCCGTCGCCGGCTCCCGGAGCGCTTTCGGCGATGGTGATGGTCAGGTCGGTGCCGACATAGGAGAGGCTGACATCGCCGGCGTTGATGTCGGTGAACACCAGCTTGTCAGCGGTGCCGTTGCCTCTGGTTTCGGTGATGATGTCGTTGCCGTGGCCACGGGCATAGACGTAGGTGTCATCACCGCCGGCGCCGTTGATCACGTCGTTGCCGTGGCCGCCAGTATAGGTCTCGGTGCTGTTGAAGCCAACGATGGTGTCGTTGCCGCTGGTCTGAACGGCCTGGATGGCTTGTGCTCGTATCGTGGCGGCGTTCCAAGTGGTGCCATTGGCGAATGTGATGCTTTCGAAGCCCTGCCAGAAATCGTCGATCAAAGTGCCGACGAGCTTGACGGAGCCACCGTTGCCGGCTCCCGGAGCGCTTTCGGCAATCGAGATGGTCAGATCGGTGCCGGAATAGAAGAGGCTGACATCGCCGGCGTTGATGTCGGTGAAGACCAGCTTGTCACCAGTGCCGTTGCCTCTGGTTTCGGTGATGATGTCGTTGCCGTGGCCACGGGCATAGACGTAGGTGTCATCACCGCCGGCGCCGTTGATCACGTCGTTGCCGTGGCCGCCAGTATAGGTCTCGGTGCTGTTGAAGCCAACCATGGTGTCGTTGCCGCCGGTCTGCACGGCCTGGATGGCTTGTTGCCGGATCGTAGAAGCGTTCCAGGTGGTGCCGTCGGCGAATGTGATGCTTTCGAAGCCCTGCCAGAAATCGTCGATCAAAGTGCCGACGAGCTTGACGGAGCCACCGTCGCCGGCTCCCGGGGCGCTTTCGGCAATGGAGATGGTCAGATCGGTGCCGACATAGGAGAGGCTGACATCGCCGGCGTTGATGTCGGTGAACACCAGCTTGTCAGCGGTGCCGTTACCTCTGGTTTCGGTGATGATGTCGTTGCCGTGGCCACGGGCATAGACGTAGGTGTCATCACCGCCGGCGCCGTTGATCACATCGTTGCCGTGGCCGCCAGTATAGGTCTCGGTGCTGTTGAAGCCAACCATGGTGTCGTTGCCGCCGGTCTGCACGGCCTGGATGGCTTGTTGCCGGATCGTAGAAGCGTTCCAGGTGGTGCCGTCGGCGAATGTGATGCTTTCGAAGCCCTGCCAGAAATCGTCGATCAAAGTGCCGACGAGCTTGACGGAGCCACCGTTGCCGGCTCCCGGGGCGCTTTCGGCAATCGAGATGGTCAGATCGGTGCCGGAATAGAAGAGGCTGACATCCCCTGCATTGATGTCGGTGAAGACCAGCTTGTCACCAGTGCCGTTGCCTCTGGTTTCGGTGATGACGTCGTTGCCGTCCCCGCGGGCATAGATGTAGGTGTCGTCGCCTGACAATCCGTTCAGGGTGTCGTTACCCAATCCGCCATATAGAGTTTCACCAGCGCTGGTGCCAACAATCGTATCATTTCCTGCTGTTCCTCCAATCGCGCTTACAATGCCCGAGATCGTGGCGCGGTCCAACACTGAACCGTCGGAAAAAACAAGGCTCTCGATACCATAATTGCCACTCACAAATTGGTTTGTGACGACAATTGTCTCGCCAGTCCCCTGGATGGACACAAGCAGATCAGAACCTGCCTTCGAAAGGACAATGCCTGAAAACGACAGGTCACTCAGAAAAATCTTATTTGTCGAGGCGCTGGAATTCCAGAGCCGATACACATCGTTTCCGTCACCGGAGCGATACATGATCCTGTTACCACTGACGTAGTCGGCGTAGACTACGTCATCGCCCAATCCCATATCGATCGGAGCATTGGAGATCTTGAACGGGCTGGACGATGTGCCGAGCACGTCGTTGCCGGAGGTACCTCGAACCCATGATGCTTCTATGATCTGTGCGCGGTCCCAAACCATGCCATCCGCGAACAGGATTCGGTCAATCCCCCAGCGCTCGTTTGGATTCCAGAATTGGTCTTCAAACGTAATTACGTCGCCTGTACTATTGACGGTAATCAAGGCATGCATACCCGAGCGCGAGAAGGTCAGATCGCTTGCGTTCAGGTCAGTGAAACGCATGGTATCGATATCGGCGGAATTGTATTCCTCATCGATGTAGTCTGCGCCATCGCCGCGCGCATACACAAAGGTATCGCTGCCCGCAGCGCTGTTAAAGCGGTCGTTACCAGTGCCGCCACTAAATACGTCGTCGCCGGCGGTCCCTGTAAGTGTGTCGTTGCCAGTCGTACCACGTATCCACGATGCCTCTTGAATCTGGTTCCGGTTCCAAATTGTACCATCAGCGAAGTGGACCCGCTCGATTCCCCAGTTCGCGGTCGCGGAATAGAATTGCTCATCTAGTGTAATGACTTGGCCAGTGCCATTCACTGTAATCTTCGCGTGAGCCCCAGAGCGGCTGAAGGTCAGATCTTCGACATTGAGGTCGGTAAAGCGGAGCACATCGATATCAATCGTCGAGCCCGACTCGTCATCAATATAGTCGCTTCCATCTTTCGAGCTATAAACGTAGGTATCGCTCCCGGCCAAACCTAGGAGCTTGTCGTCACCGGCTCCTGCGAGAATACTGTCTGCGCCCGTGGTCCCAGTGATCGTTTCGTTTCCGATGCCGGCGCCCAGGTACAGGACTTTGCTCGGTATATCGGCGGGCGTTAAGATAACTCCATCGGCAAACTGGATTTGCTCGACACCGACATTGTTACCCGTGGACAATCCACTACGAATAGTGACCGATCCTCCATCCATTGCGAAGAGATCGCTGCCATTCACGACGATCGTTACATCTGCGCCGTTTCTGATGTAGCTGACATCCGTGGAATTGATGTCGCTGAAGATCAGTTTGTCTGCTGCTCCCCAAGAAACGCCCGTTTCATTGACGACGTCATGCCCGTCACCGCGAGCATAAATGTACACATCATTGCCTCGCCCTCCGGCAAGCTCGTCATTTCCTTTTCCACCTATCATGGTTTCAGAGTAGCCAAATCCCTCCAAATGGTCGTCACCATCAGAAGGCAGGGAAGCCAGCATTTCCCCCAATTGTGCCGGCACCCAAGTGACTCCGTCAGCAAAGACGATCTGCTCAACACCTATATCTTGCCAGTTGGCTATAGCATTCTTGATCAAGATCGAGCCGGCGTCGCCCGCGCCTGGAGAACTTTCAGTGAAAACAAGGATGACATCATTCCCATTTCGTGTGAGCGATGCTTCGTTGGAATTGATGTCAGCGAGCAACAGCTTATCCGAACTGCCCCAAAGGCCACCGGTCTCATCAATCGTGTCATGCCCATCTCCACGATTGTAGATGTAAGTATCACTGCCTGCACCGCCGACCAAGTTGTCGTTGCCGCCGCGACCTGAGATGAGGTTATTTGCGTTGTCACCAATGATCACGTCATCCTGAGGTGTTCCGGCATTATCGAGCAGCATCTGAAACAGTAAGGTTGGTGTCCAAATCGTGCCGTTAGCGAAAACAATTTGCTCGATTCCCACTTCATTCGAATTGGCAAGAGCACCTTTGATCAGGATGGAGCCGGCGTCGCCTGCACCCGGAGAGCTTTCAGCGAAGCCAAGAGTGACGTCGTTGCCATTTCGTGTGAGCGATACCTCATTCGGATTGATGTCTAGCAGAAGTAATTTATCGGAGTTACCCCAGTAAGCGCCGGTCTCATTTATGGTGTCATGGCCACCCCCGCGACTATAACGGTAGGTATCGTTACTAACAAATCCCAGGAAGTTTTCGTTAGCAGAAGTGCTCGTGAGCAACCTGTTCCTGAGGTCTACTTCGGTCCAGATCGTGCCGTCGGCAAAAACGACTTTGTCGACGCCAGTGCCGTAATAGTTGCGGAGCGTGCCATTCAGCCGAACCGAGCCGCCGTCGCCGGCACCCGGAGAGGATTCCGCAATCATCAACGTCACATCATCGCCATCGCGGACCAATGTCACTTCCGATGGATTAATGTCGGCGAAGAGAAGCTGATCTTCATTGCCACCCTGCATGCCGTCGATAATGATGTCATGACCATCCCCGCGGCCGTAGCGGAAAGTATCGTTGACACCAAACCCTTGTAATGTTTCATCGGCCTGCGTGCTGGTCAGCAACCAGTCTCGTATCTGGTGCGGCGTCCAGATCGTGCCGTCGGCGAAAACGACTTTGTCAATGCCCGTGCCATAATAATTGCGGAGCGTGCCATTCAGTCGAACCGAGCCGCCGTCGCCAGCCCCCAAAGAGGATTCCGCAATCATCAACGTCACATCATCGCCATCTCGGACCAATGTCACATCCGATGGATTAATGTCAGCGAAGAGAAGCTGATCTTCATTGCCACCCTGCATGCCGTCATTAATTACATCGTTGCCGCCACCTCGTGCATAACTGAATATATCGTTACGCCCAGTGCCGACCAATGTCTCATCGGCCTGAGTGCCGGTCAACAACCAGTCTCGCATCTGGAGCGGTGTCCAGATCGTGCCATCGGCGAAAACGACTTTATCAACACCGGTACCGTAGTAGTTGCGGAGCGTTCCGTTCAGTCGAACCGAGCCGCTATCGCCGGCACCCGGAGAGGACTCTGCGATCACCAGTGTCACGTCATCGCCATCGCGAACCAACGTAACGTCCGATGGATTAATGTCGGCAAAGAGAAGCTGGTCTTCATTACCGCCCTGCATGCCATCGACAATGATGTCATGACCATCGCCGCGACCGTAGCGGAAAACATCACTTGCATCGAAACCATAAATTGTCTCGTCGGCAGATGTGCTCGACAGGACATACGCTCTCAAATCGTCTTCGGTAATGGATGTTCCGTCAGAGAACATGAACTCTTCGATATCGTTCATATCGAAGTGGCCAGTGTAGAACTCACCCCAGATGGTGAGCGTCTCACCGGTCTGCGTTAGTGTAATAAGCAGATCGTTGGAATTCCCGATGCGCGAGAAAGCCACATCGGACTGTGTTATGCCCGTGCCGAACACCACCTTGTCATCGTCCGGGTAAAGAACGTTGTTCCAAGACTCTCCGATAATGTCATTGCCCGATCCATAACCGAACAAATAGGTATCTGAGCCGTCTCCGCCATCAAGTTTGTCGTTGCCTGCGCCTCCATCGAGCGTATCACTGGAATAGAAGCCATAGATGACATCGTCGCCCTCAGTTTTCGCATCGACAAGATGCCTGCGACGCAAGTCAGCCGACGTCCAAATCTCTCCGTCTGAGAACTTAAATCGATCCACCATGTCTGGCTGATAATTGATTGACGTGTACCAAACTTGGCCGAGAAGAGTCAGAGTTTCCCCGGTATTTTTGAGCGTGATGGTCAGATCATTCGATGCACCCTTTCGTCCGACAATGACATCATCAGAAGTCACCGAGCCCTGGAAGACGACGGCATCGTAGTCGCCACCGAGCATTGGATCGTCACCATTTTCCTCGATCGTGTCGTTCCCATATCCTGCACCCCAGATATAGGTATCGTTACCGTCGCCGCCCGACAGGAAGTCGTCTCCAGCTCCACCGTCGATCACATCGGCAAGGTCGAAACCGTGGATCGTATCGTTGCCTGAGGTTCTCCAGGACGTCAAAGCCATTTCGGCCAAATTTTCATATGACCATACGGTTCCAGGTTCATCGGAAAAGCGGACGGTTTCAATACGGTCGAAAAAGATCGCACCGAACACGAACGCATATGTCGAAGCGTATTGGCCAAGAAGGGTCACACTGTCGTTCGAACCAGCAATCCTGAGAACGATCGAATCCCTGTCGCCTTCAACACGGTCGAAAATGATATCGCTTGATCCAATCCCGGCCCCGAAAACCAATGTATCGTCAGTACCAGAGAGAATATTTGTCAGATTGTCTTCGTACTTGTCATTGCCGTCACCTAGGTTGAATATGTAGGTATCCGACTGATTGCCGCCAGAAACATAATCATCACCCTTGCCTGCAACGAGCACATCCTGACGGTCCATCCCGTAAAGCAAATCATTGCCAGTGGTTGAGTATGTTTTCAGGACCAAGCTTGCGAGTTGATCGAATGAAAGACTGCTGCCGTCATCAAAGGTGTAGAGCTCGATGCGGTTCTGGTACCAGTTGCCATAGACACCGGTATAGGTCGCACCAAACAGGCCTTCTAGCCTGATTTGATCGCCGGCATGGTTCTTGAATTTGATAAGTAGGTCGTTGGAGGCGCCGTCGCGCTCAAAAACCAAGTCCGCAATGCGAATTCCATCAAGGAATTGCAACATATCGTTGTCGTTGCGGAAGGCATTGTTCTCCAGATCAAAAATGGTATCGGCGCCGTCACCGAAGCTATAGCGATAGATATCGGTGTCACCGCCCCCTTCAAGGCGGTCGTCACCATGCCCACCCTGTAGTACGTCGATATCTTCACTTCCAACAAGCGTCGTAGAATTGTCGTCGATCTTTGATACGGCCAGGGCAATATCGGTTTTCGACCAAAGGGTTCCGTCGGCGAATGCAATTTGCCCGACGCCGTAGTCAAAGGACGCGTCGCTGATGGTAGCCCCGGGCCAGCGCCCTTCAAATTCATTGGTAATGCGAATTGTTTCACCGGTCACCGCATCGGTGAGCAGAAGATCAGCGCCTTCCCGGGATGCGATAATATCGCTCGCATTGTGAGCGGAAAAGCGCAGCGTATCGAAACTCGAATCTAGCGCGCCATCCTTATCGTAGATCTCAGTCGTACCGAAATGGCGACCAATAATATAGTTGTCCGAGCCGCTTCCGCCGCGAACCAACACCTCGTCACCATCGATAAGGATAATATCTTCGATACTGCGGCCATCGACTGTCCCGGATCCGTTCTGCACCAGACCTTCGGGGATGCCAAACGCATCGGCGAAATTCGCGACGCTGATCCCGCCGTTTTCTCGCTCCACCGCGTTCATCATCTGCTGTACGAGATATCCGTAATTCACCGGCAAATTGCCGCCACCGCGGGAATAGTCGGCGAAGAAGACGTCCATGAACGGCTTCCATTCCGAAAGCCAGGCCACCGGAGTCGCGACTGCCTCTGCGTCCACGAGCAAGGCGTGGAAGACGTCGGATATATAGCGTCCGGCCTGACTGACGAAGCCGTTGCTTGCAACGTCGTAATCGACACTGTCGAAATAATGCGCCAGCGGACCACTTTGTACCGCGATGCGGACTGCGAATGTATTGAGCACCGTATCCATCTTGGATATCAGTGCCTCGAGCGCATCGTTGCCGGCGGACGCGTTGTCTGGTTCCTCGAAGAACGGCTCCAGAGACTCGCCCATCACGCGCTCATAGAAGGAGAATTCGTTTGCAGACAGGCCCGCGAACGATGCCCCTTCGGCCAGACTGTGCGACCCGCCGCTGATGCTACCCGCCCAGGATGTGATCGAATAGTCGTTGAGCACAACCGTGCCGCCCGCACCCTGGAAGGTGACTGACTTGTCGGGCGGATTGTGGCTTAGGTCAGGGCCGGATACCGAGAAGGATGCATTGCCATCCGCCGAGAAAAAATTGTTGAGGAGATCGCGCAAGGCGGCTTGCATCTCTCCCCCGGTCATCGTGGACGAAGCGCCGCCGATCGACACCGTAAGCTTAGCACCGGACGCAAAAACCAGCTCGAGATGACCGCTCGAAGAGCCCTCGCGGATCGATGTCGTGTAGTCGCTGACCTGCGAACCGTTCTTGATAAAAATCATGTCGTCATAATCGCCCGACGCCATCACGCCCGTGTGCACGACGCCATCGATCTTGATCGGCGACCCCAGCGCCCATGCTTCCAGGACCGGCTGTACAAGGACGCGCAAGGCCGAGAGATCGGGTGTGTTGAGCGCGGCAACCGCGGCACGGACTTCGGCCTCGCTTTCCGGGCGCACGCTCATGGCCTCATGCAGCGATACCAGCGTGCCATAGCCCTTGAGATCGGCGAGATCCCTAACGCTCGCCGAAACCGCGATCGCGGGACCGACATAATTCGTCGTCTGGTTCTCGACCTTGAAGGTGACATCCGCCACGGTATGCGTCGATCCGTCCGATTTCGTGTAGCTGGCCGTCTGGTTGATGATGTTGCCATTCACCACGGCAGGATTTTCCGCATCGCCCGGGGCGATAATCTCGGAGGGGACTTCGAACGAGGTGATGCCCCATTCGGAAGCGCTTTTAAGTTCGCCGGCATCCGTGCGCAGGTCCTGGTCGGCATCCTGCCAGATCAGGAGCTTGTCGAATGTATCGCTGGCATTGACCACGCCGTCGCCATTGAAGTCCGCCAGCCCGTTGTCATTCAGATCAACCACACCATCGTGGTTGCCGTCGAGCGCCTTTAGCATCTCGAAACCGGAGGTCGCCCCCTGGCCAAACATCTCGTCGGAACTGTCGATCCTTCCGTTGCCGTTAATGTCGCGCGCCAGTACACCGTCGTCCCTGCCAACGAAGCCCGTGGCCTCGGCATAGAGATCGCCGTCGATGTCGAAATGGTTGTTGGCGCGATCAAGCGCCGTCAGTTCGATGCCGTCACCGTCGAGATCAAGCACCAGCGGATCTTCACCACCAAACCACGCCTTGCCGGTCATGGTTTTGATCATCCATCCAATCAGATCGAATGCCCCGGCGCCAACTGCCGACGCTTTTCCCACCTGATCCTGGGTCATGTCGCGGAACAGGACAGTTTCCAGTTTATACTCCAGGAGGAAGATGTTGCCCGCGCCAAGCTGACCGCCACCCTCTCGGTCTACGAGCGTATCCTGAAAGTTCAGGACATACATTGTCGCCGCTTCGGGGACGGAATTTCCATTCTCGTCCTTGTGGGTGACTTGCCAAAAAACGTTGCTGATCACCAATTCGCCAGAATCGTTGAGACCGTAGGCGGTCCCATATGGCCCCCAGGCCCATGGGCTTTCGGACCAGCCGTTCTTCAGGCCGCCATAGAGCGTGAGGCTACCCAGAAGAGAGATGCGGTCGTCTGCGCTCAGATCGGCAATTGCCACACCGTCCTGGAACCAGACCTTGTCCTCACCCTCGCCGGTATAGACGATCGATCCGTAGTCGGAACTGATAAGTACATCGTCGTGATCGGTGAGGATAATCTTGTCGGCGCCTTCGACATGGAGCTTGTCGTTGTAGCCCAGCAGCCCGCCCGTGGCATAATCCGTGATCGCCTCCAATTCTTCGGACAATCCTTCGGACGTGAAGACATCGTCGTCGAGCGTCACCTCTGAGTGTTCATGCGTCGTGCCCTTGATGTAGATCAGACCGTGATCGATCTCAGAGTAGTCCACAACGTCGACGCTGGTCGTGAATGCGTTGTCTGAGAGCGTCTCGCCCTCCGGCAACTCGCTCTGCACGCGACCGGATTTGCCCATATCGACGATGATTGCCGTATCGAGGGCGGCTTGAGAGACCTGAAAAGTATCGGCGCGGTCGGACAATTCAACCTTTTCGATACCGAAAAGAAAATCGGTGCCGGAGGCGCCGGTTGCCTGATCCTGAACTGTTATCTTGACAACCTCAGTTGCGCCGAGCATTGCGGTATCAAGCGTTTCGACAGTGATCCCTTCATTTTGAAGCGCCGCCTCGTTGCCTGGCGTTTCTGGATCGTCTTGTCGCATGGCGTCTACGGCATAGCGAACCGTATCCGTCTCTGCCTTGTTCATAAGCCAATTCAAAAAATTGCCGGCTACACCCTCGTATTCGCTGCCGCCAAGATAAACATCGCTCTCGTTCTGCCGCCCGTCGGAGCCCTGCTCAGTCACGGAATCGATAAATGTGTCGGAGCCGGAACCACCAATGAGAATATCACGTCCGAGGCGTCCTTCGATGACGTCGTCTCCTCCGCCACCGTACACAATATCGTTTTGGGAACTGCCATGGAGGGTATCGTTGCTGCTCGTCGCCACTGCCATGATCGCGTGCAGGGTATCAAACTCCGACTTGCGATCATCCACTGTGTGGTCAAGACCATCGGCAGTTGCGAAGGTCTGGACAGCATCGACAATATCCCGAAGGTCGAAGTTCGGGTTGCCATTCCTGTTGAACAGTTCTGTAATGGCGGCGTGGATTAGAGCCTCATCAACGGGACGCTCATTCGCAGCGACAAATTCAGCAAGATCTCGCTGAATCTTGTTGCCAAGACTCATCAATGCCTGAACGCCGTCAATGACACCCCAAGTCACAACCCCGATGCTGACCATTCCGGCTGCAACCGAGCCCAGTGTCGCTCCCACGGCTACAGTCACGCCACCGATGGCCAAGCTGGTTGCAAGCGAACTGAAACCGAAATCGACCGACATTTTGGCGAATTCAGACCAATTCCCGGTGGCAATAGCATTCTTCAACGGGTCGTAGAGAGCATCAAGCGCCTCGGCAAGATCGCCGATAGAAGATCCAATACCTGATACAAGACCATGCTTGAGCGATGCCTCGAACTCAGGATGGCTCGACGCTGCTTGCATTCGCTCCATGAAATCATCGGCGAGCGTCCGCGCCTCCTCCAGTGAAATGCTTCCGTTCTCATGTGCAATGGTATGAGCTATCAGCTCTTTCGCGTCCGATATTGTTTCAATCTGACCAGAAACTGCTTTGGCATAAGTGCGAACATCCTGAGGAACTGCATTTTCATCAAAGCCGTGATCGGCGCGGTTCCAAACGAAGGTTTCGGAATGACCGGGGACATTTTCTTGCACGCCAAAATGCCGGCGCGCAGCATCAGCATCCAATCGAGTATTCGTGGGATCAGCGCCAGGATATACTGGAATTCGGTCAATCACAGTTGCGTCAGCATTCGGATCGGCAAACGAGCCATCGTCGGCTTCACCGTCCAAAGCCGATTGAAAAGCAGAATATTGCTTTATGTTTTGATAGGTAAATTTATCTTGATAATATTTCAAAAGTCCAGCTTCACTATATTCATACTCATGCTCAGTTAAATATTTTTCGGCTGCCGGGTCTGACAAATCAAGAAATGTTGGCGGAAATCCTTTAAATTCAAAACCATCAATCGACGAGTAATCCAACCCTTGCCGAAAACAACTTTGAATAGCAGCAAATTCCGCTCCCTTTTGCGAATTTGTTAATAAAGGATTTGCTTTTAGTTCCCCAAAGATATCGAGCAGTGCCTGATTTAGCAGGGGATGTGTGCCGTGCAGGGGGCTACCGCTCGCTATTGCCGTCGCAATGTTTCGCTGTGCGGCTATTGGAACAAGATTATAAATTGCATCCAGTTTAAATTGGCCGTTGGTCCATAATTCTATTTCTTCAATAAAAGCATTGTAAATTTCTTCTGGTATAACGTGATGAATTTCAACAATACTCGCCATAACAGAACCCTATAAGTAAAAAATTAGAGGGATAACTAAATATCTTTCGCCTTCCGCAAAACTGAAAATGTAAGTCCTCTCTGCCTCAATGCGGCCTCAAAACCATCTGAAACAAATAAATACCCGACGTACCGTTCCTCCCTCCAAATATTAAACCCACCCATCAATGATTTCTTAAAAGTTACACTCAATGGTCCCGATCCAAAACCAAGAGAAGGTATTTTCATACTTTCATTTCCTTTACTCCAAATATTTCTCGACACTTCAGATTTTTCATCAATAATACTATCTTGATTTGCGTATACATTAAGTATGTACCAGGCACTTCCATCTTGTAAATTGTCTATACTGAGGGGTAAGAACTGGTGACAGCTGGGGTCCATCTCTTCAATTAAGTCCCGCAAAGACTGTGAAATCACCATTGCTCCGCCGTGTGTCACGAATAAATCCCGTGGACGCTTTCCCGGACGCCGAAGCAACAAATGCTGCGGCGTCTCTTCCGGAGGCAAGAGACGATTGCCGAACTTGAATGTCGTGGAAATTTCCACGCGCCGCTCCAAATCTGGTACCTTTACGTCAAAGTCCTGAAAGTCGCCCAAGAGAAAATACGGCGATATGCTTGCCATTTGAACAGCATAGGTCATTTGGTTGGGTCCTTAAGAAACTCCCCCGGAGACATCAGAAGTGCCTTGTAATAACCCGAGGAGAAAACTGTGATGATTGGTTGATGGTTCCAGGGCATAAATCATGGCTTGATATCCTCAGATCATATGCGCAGCGGCACATGAAACATCGCGTGGTGGTATAATCTTTGCATGATTACCTGCTACCTCCCGCGCTTTTCGCATCTCGAAGAATTCGATCTTTCTTCTTTTCAGCTCGGCATGAAATGCGTCCGACACCAACAGGCTGTCTGGATAGCGTCGCTCCCGCCAAACATGCAGCCCTCCTAGTCTCGCGCTATTGATCGTCGCGTTAATGTGACCTTTTTGGGCGGGGAAATATTTGAAATACATGATTTCATGACTATTCGCCGGCGACCCAGAATTGGGCCGAACATCTGATTGGTCATCGATGACACTGTCCTGTTTGGCGTGCACATTCAAAATGAACCAGCGCCCCGGCTCCACCCGGTTATCGATGCTGACTGGCATGAATTGATGCAAATCAGGGTCCATCTCCTCCATCAGCGCACGCAACTTTTCGGAGACGACCAGAGCGCCATTGTGCGTCTTAAAAATGTCCCGTAGACGTGCACGAGGCTTATCCAGAACCAGATGCTCCGGCGCCTCTTCCGATTTCAATAGCCGCTCCCCATTCTTGAAGACGCCAGCAACTTTAGCGCGCGCGTGAATATCTGGAACCTTGATTCCCAAGTCAATCAAAGTTGCCATTATGAAGTGTGGCGCCTCGGTTCCAAATCTTACTATATAGGTCATGCATTCCCTTTTTACGGCGGCTTGGAAACTCTGATACTCAGACTTAATTGCCTATGTATTTGAACGCAACGGGCGCCCTAACTGCCCCAGCGCTTGCTGATCCACCAACTCCCTCACAACAGGATGAATGTTGATCTCATTCTTCTTCGCCACTCGCCGAAAACTCTTCAGCACCTCGGTCGCCATCTTCTCACTCGGCGCAATCACATCAAGCAGCCATACATGTTCCCCGCTCACCCAGTCCTCAGCCCTTAGGCGCACTGGAAATACCCCTGCAGAAATCTGCTCGCGGATACGCTTGTCCGCCTCCTCGGATACCGAGGCCCAGATGGCGATCGTCGCCGGTGCAGCCGCCGCCGTCACATCTTTGTCGGGCGATGCGGGAAAGGCGATGACGATCCTGTCCTTGATCAGCGGATCGATCACCAATTGCTGAAGCTCGGACAGCATCATGTGCCGGTAGCGGGCAACAGCTGCCATGGCGAGAACCACCTGCCCGAAGGTCGATTGTACTTTCGCCCGGACCTCCGCAACCTTCGCTATCACTTCACTGGAAGGCAATTGCGACGCTTCGGTCAAACCAGTATCCTGAGCTTTAGTGCCGCTAGTATTCTTCATATAGTTTAGTTCCCACACGCATAGGTAGAATTATTATGGTCACATAACGCACATTGCAAGCCCCGCGTGAATGTATTTTTATCTCGCGCTTAGGAGGCATGGTTGGACAACCGACGCGACCGTCCAGTCGTCGATCATTTCGTGGAAGTAGGCGTGGTCTACGCTGGACAGTTATTACTTCATCACGGAGAACTTGGTGATCTCCAGCGTAACCACCGGCAAGGTCTGCTTTCAGGAAACTGCGAAATCGACTGCCAAGGCCGGCTAGAGGGCGCTTCTACTAAATGGCATCAGTCGGCCCATTGTGGCCATTGAACTGATGCGTTGGATGCCCCCTTCGGCTGGCGTCGCTATGATGCCTGCTTCTAGCCATGGTGGCGCTTACGGAGGGAAGGCAGATGACACAGGTGTCATATCCTTGCTATCGACCTTGCGAAACGGTGCTTTCAGGTCTGCGCAACAGATCCGGGTAGTGCGGTTCTATTCAACCGCGCCCTATCCCGGGTCAAGTTACAGCAGCTTCTCAGCGATCACCCGCCTTGCATCGTGGCGATGGAAGCTTGCGCCACGAGCCACTTCTGGGGCCGGTTTTCTCGCGGCCACGGCCACGATGTCCGCCTGATCCCACCTATCTACGTCAAACCTTTCGTAAAACGTCAGAAGAACGATGCTGCTGATGCGGCTGCGATAGCAGAGGCGGCGCTACGTCCAAACATGCACTATGTCGAGGTGAAGAGCCACGCCTGAATCAGCAAGAGCTGTTGCACGCCTTCGCGTCAAAAAGTTGACATCGATCGCCGGCGACGGATGTCAGCTTTGGGGCCGTTTGCGGACCGGCAGCTTCTGGCGTCGGAAAGTGGATAGCGGACATCCAGCCCGGTGGGGCTAGGGTCTCAGACTGGCGCTTCGGCGTCGTTCCAGGTCGGGTGGACAATATGGGCTCATCACCGAATAGCGGACTATTGGCGGTCATCGAAGTCCGTCTGTGACCCTTTTCGAAGTTGCTGCCAGCGAGCCAAGATCCGAAGTCTCGCGGTACGACGCGGTAGATTGCAGTAGATTCGACCAACAACGAGACGTAGCCCTATATGTGTGCTGCCAGTCAACGAGTCTCTCCGTGGACTAGCGGCAGTGCTGAACAATGGTGTGCGACCGGCGGCGCACGTTGGCACGTGTCGAATTGACGGTGTTCATCGTCGCTGAGCTGGCTACGGATGGGCTACACCCGCCAGCCCGCTGCACCGCCCGTCATGAAATACGGGCTACCTGGTGAGCTGCTGCATCAGCGAGGCCGCATCCATGATGCCCCAATGCTCGGTGACCTTGCCGTCCTTGACGCGCATGTAGTCGGCGACGGCGATGGTGATTTTCCTGCCGGTCGCGGGTACGCCCATGAACTCGCCATGGTGGGTACCTGTGGCCGTCGCCAACGCCGACACCAGGTCGCCATCGCCGAGGACCATGTCCGGTTTGATGGTGAAGCCGCCAAAAGCGGCGCTGGTGGCCTTGAAGAATGCGACGACGGCCGCTTTGCTCCCGTCCATACCGGGGAGCGGCTCATGCTCTATGAAGTCGTCCGACATCAGCTGCTCCATGGTGACGAAGTCCCCGGAGTTCCAGGCTTCATAAAGGCGACGAACGACCGCTTTGTTGTCCTCGGACATTGATGCTCTCCCTATTACCGAAGAGGCGTGGGGAGAGAAAGTACTACAATCCAAGACCTTTTCAAGGGGAAGGGCGGCAAGGACGACCTGTGCGGACCTTGCCGGGGACGACGATCAATGGCGGCCAGGGCGCGGGTATGATGATCATTCGTCCGCCGCAGCACGGGCATTCGATGAATGGATGAGCAAGCGCGAAAATTCTAACATGAGCACCATCGAACCTATAGTGCTTTTGTCCGACATGGCCATTGGGCCGAAGACCTCGTGTCTACGCAAATGAAAGCCCGCCTGTGGCGCAACTGCGACCCTCGTTGTCACTGCGGCATGTCCACTTTGCAGCAACAGCGACCTCGGGTTCAACGGCCGCTATGCGGGCGCTATCAAGACGCACGGCCCCGCTTAGCGCGGGGCCACACATTCTCAAATCTCTATATGCTCTGCCAGTCCGAGCGCGTCCTCGATGTCCACGCCGAGATACCTGACCGTGTTCTCGATCTTGGTATGTCCGAGTAAGATCTGGATCGCACGGAGATTGCCAGTGGCCTTGTAGATCATCGCTGCCTTTGTGCATCGGAGCGAGTGCGTGCTGTAGTCTTCGCGCCGTAGCCCAATCGCGGTGACCCACTCATCGACCAACCTGGCATATTGGCGAGTGCTAAGGTGATCTGCATGATCGACCCTACTCGGAAAGGCGAAGTCATCGATGGCGCCACCTCTCCGTTCAAGCCACGCGAGCAAACTTGCCCTGACCTCCGCCGTGATCTCGAACTGTACTGCACGCCCTGTTTTCTGCTGGATAACCATGGCACGGGTTCGGATATCGTGGCCCGTGACGAGGGTTCCGATCTTGATCTTAACAAGATCGCAGCCTCGTAACTTGCTGTCGATCGCTAGATCGAACAAAGCCCGATCCCGCATGCGTCCCTCTCTATCGAGGAAGAAACGAATTGCCCAAATCTGCCGCTGCTTCAGCGGCTTCTTAACGCCCACCATTCGACCGGCATTCCATGCAGGACGCCCTAGTGCAGCAGGATCATATTGCGCGATACCCATCTGAGTTCTCCTTCGGCCACCATTGGCCGTGCGGAAAACGTCTAGTTTTGAAGTTTTACTTGGGAGACCACGCTGGCCGATCGGGCGGCGCCAGCGTCTGAACCTAGTTGATGAATTCCGCTTTTGGCCCAAAGTCGCAGTTCGGCTGAAAAGGTTCGCCCTGGCGATCCATCGAAATCACCCGGCGGATCTCGTCGGATTTGAAGCCGATCATCGCGGGCGAGCGGCGTCCAGCAAGCGCAATGACATCGTAGAGTTCGGTGACGATGCCCTCGATCGTCAGCCAGTGCGCTTAACGACCCGAGAGTCCCCAACCTATCGAAGCGAGTCGAGTGAAATGTCGCTTGTCCTTACTGCTCGGTCATATCCATCCCGAACCATTTCAGCGAGAGAGCTTTGAGGGTTCCATCCCGCCGGAGCCCATCGACAGCTCTCTTGAGCTCGGCCGCGAACTCCGGATCCCCCTTCTCGATGGCGATTGCGCTCGGCGTGTAAAGAAGCGGCTTACCGATAATCTTGATCGGGCGACCATTGGCGATCTGACTCATGAGGGTGGACAGAGAGTCCACGACGCCATCCAGTTCTTTGCCGTCGCCCTTAGCCAACGCCTCGTAGCTTTCGTCGGTTGTTTCGAAAGGCATCACGACAGCCTCGTTGATCTGATAGTCGATAGCTGGCAAGCCCAGAATTTCAAACGGCTCGTGGGTCAGATACTTGTGGTATTCGGAGGACTTTACTGCTCCGATTCTCTTGCCGCTCGCGTCGGCTGGAGTTCGAATTGTTGTGTTGTCCCGATGCACTGCCAACGAACCAAGCGAATAATCATAAACAGCAGGGAAATCGAGCTTTTCGGCGCGCTGCCTTGTCGGGGTTACGCTCGGTGAAACATCCCACGCGCCCTGCCATCTGCCAGAAATGACCGTCGAAAAATCGGCCACTTGAAACCGGGCATTGACGCCGAGTCGACGCGCGATTTGCGTCATGACCTCGATGTCAAATCCATCAAAGTTACCGTCATCCGTGCGCCAGGAGAAGGGCGGCCAAGCAGGGTCTGCTGCCACGACCAGAACTTCTTTTTGCCTGACTCGATCGAGAACGGAGCCGGCGAAACCAGACGTCGATGAGACGCCGACCGCAAGCAGCGAAATCGCTGCACCCGATATCCAAGATCTTGTTCGCACGCCTGGCCCTTCTTTTTAGTGTTTTCACATAGCTTCGGCCAGAAACGGTGAGTTATAAATCCATCCCCGCATCCAGTACCGCGCGCGTGCGCAACTACTTCGATCGCAAATATTGCCGCTGTTGAACCGGGTCGACAGCGGGTGCTGTTTTAGACGGCAAAGTCGTCGGCAGTCGCTGTATCGAACAGAGGCGGCTCCTCTTCTGCCTCCCCTTTCGGCTCAACCATAATCAGTCCAATAATGATCAGACCGAGGGCGGCCCAGGTCCATAGCGGAATGTATTCGCCCAGCAGCACGATGCTCCAGCCGATGCCTGCTGCCGTCACTGCGTAGGCGTTTTGGCTCGCGAAGACGGCACCGGTTGTCTGTATCAAGTAAATGAACAGGATCATGGCCGTCGTCCCCGCGAGCGCCATCAACACGATCAGCGCTCCCAATTTCCCGCCCAAGAGGTCCAACGGGATCAGATCACCCGCTGCGACTGCGATGACGAAAAGCATCGCCATCGATGCCACCAGCGAAACACCATAAATTGCGATGCTGTCGATGTGCGCGGGCCTCTTTTCCGAAATATAGATGTCTTCGAGGCCAAAAGTGATGGGTATGACCAAGGCGAGCGCTATCCACGTCCAGTTGTTCTCGCCCGAGCCGGCGCCGGATTCGCCGTAGGTGAGAATTACGGCAACACCGACCAATCCCAACGCGAGACCGAGAAAGCGCTTCAGGCTGGGGGATTCTATTCGCATGACTGCTGCGAACAGAAAGACCATGAAGCCCTCTAGTACGATCACGATCGACACGATGAAGGCCGGTAATTTGCTCGCCATCCAATAAACCAGCACTTGGTTGACCACCGAACTGATGAAAGCGAAGGTCAAGACATACATCCATTCGGCACGGCCGAATTGGCTCAGCTTCGGTAATGACCGGCGGCGCATCGATATAGCAAGACATATCAATGCGCCCAATGTATCCACCAAAAATGCGAGCCCGATAGGATGGACCGCGATGCCGGCCGCCATCTTCGAAAGCGGCACCAACAGGCCGAAGAGTGCGCCGCATGCGAGAAGCAGAAGTCCGCCGCGGAAGGTCCTGATGTTCTGGCGCATTTTGCGCTCGCGCTCATAGACCTTTTGCGCCATCGTCGAGAAAACCTTGGCCAGACGTCCCAAGCCATCCGTGCGGCTTGCAACATCATCGAGCCCCAGTCGCGAGGGATTGAAGTGGCCAGTTTCCAGCGCGGTGGCGGCTTTCGTGAGGCGCGCGACCTGTCGAAGATATTCGCGCTCAACGTCCCTTAGCCTCTTCTTCTCAAGGCATGTACTGACGCGCGCCTCCAGTAGAGCAGGCTCGAAATCCTTCGGCAGGAAATCTTCCGCGCCCAGTTCTATCGCCTTGATGACGCTCGACATCTCCTCATCCAGCGCCGAGATGACAATGACCGGCAGGTCGCGCGTTTCCCGCGAGGACTTCAAAACCTTCAGCACGTCGTAGCCGTCCATTTCCGGCATGACGATATCGAGCAGGACGACATCCACGGGACTTTCGGCGATACGTGTCACCGCCTGCTGACCGCTTTCAACGACGATGGCCTGATGACCCAGCGCTTCGACTGCTTTTTGCAACTTCAGCCGAACCATTTTCGAGTCGTCAACGATGAGAATTCTGCCGCTGCTGTTCACGATCATGCACCCCGCCGCAACATGGAAGACAGTTCGATCGCCGCCTGGGCATGGAGCGCCTTCGCCCGGCCAATATCGCTGGCAGCCGGCAGATTCCCGGCCACATAGCATCCTTCGATGCATGCGCAGGTTTCACCAAGCTCCATAGCCCCCATGTCGCGGGCATTGGACTTCAGCGAATGCGCCGCACGACGTGCGCCGGCATGGTCAGCTTCGGCATAGGCGTGTTCCAGGGCAGTGATCAGAGTCGGCGCTTCCTCCAGAAAGGATTCGATGAGCTCCCTAAGGTCTTCATCGCCTCCACCCATCACTCGCTTCAATTTCTCAAGGGCTTGCATGTCGATCGGCAATGTGATGCTCCCAGATTCGCTGAATTGGCTGATGGCTTCGCTGTCATTCGTTGATCATGTCGTACTCGAACCACTTGGCCGAAAGTTTCGACAGCGTTCCGTTGGCGCGCATCCCCTCAATCGTCCGGGTGAGTAGATTTGCGAATTCAGAGTCGCCCGGCTGGATCGCGACTGCACTTGGCGTGTGATAGAGCGGCTGGCCGATAATCTTGAAGGGTTTGCCTTCCTTGATCAGAGACATGACAATCGGCATGTCGTTGACAAATCCGTCGAGCTCGACGCCATCGCCCTTGGCAAGCGCTTTAAAGACATCGTCTTCATGATCATAATTCACGATGGTGGGATTTTCGATCTTGTAAGAGATCGGCAAAACGCCGACGATCCCGAAAGGCTGGCGACGCAGATACTGGTCGTATTTCGAGGCCTTCAGGGCGCCGATGCGCTTCCCACTGGCGTCGGCGGGCGTGTGGATCGAGACGTTGTCTCGATGCACAGCGAGCACTCCGATCGTGTAGTAGTAGTTGACTGGGAACGCGACATGTTCGGCGCGCTTGGCCGTCGGTGTCATGCTATTGATGACGATGTCATACTTGCCCTGCCAGTTTCCGGAAGTCTGCTCATCCCAGGTGATGATCGAGCCGTCCGCATTGGTGACGTAATCGACCTTCACCCCGATCCGTTTGCCCACCTCGCGGAGCACTTCGACATCGAAACCGTCAAGCTCACCCTTCTCATTCTTGATCACGGCTGGCGGCCAAATATCCGGGAAGGGAGACCGCAACACGCCTGTCGCGCGTATGCGGTCCAAAGTCTCTCCTGCCCCTGCAGGCTGCCCCATAATCAGGGCGCTGACGAAAATCACACCGATGCAAAAGAATCTCGGAACATACATAAGATCGACCCCAAACATTGTTCGCTACATTCAATTCTGCAAGCCCGCTCTCCTAAGTACCCGCTGCCCCCGGTAGCGGCCCGCCCGTTCGAGGCAGGCGAGCAAATCCTCCAGACGGATCGGTTTGCTGAGATAATCGTCCATGCCTTCGGACAGGTAGCGCTCGCGATCTCCCGTCATGGCATTGGCCGTTAAGGCTACGAAATATGACATCGGTTCCGCTGCCTGCCGACGAATTTCCTTTGTCGCTTCCAGGCCGTCCATTTCAGGCATCTCGATATCCATGAGAATGAGGTCGTAGCTCTTCGCCCGGCATGCATCGACGGCCTGTCGTCCATCGTTGGCAAGATCGGGCGCATAACCCAGATTGGCGAGGATCTTGCTGCCCAGCTTGCGGTTGACCATGTTGTCATCGGCCAAGAGGATGGCAAGCGGCATGCGCGCCGCGAGTTCCCCGTCGAAACCCTTTTCGCCGGCAGGGACGGCCGCAGTTACATTCTGCCTTCGGGTGACCAGGGCGCTCATATGCTCGAGCAGTATTGCGGGCTTGATCGGCTTCACGAGCATGTCGGCGCGCTCGAGTCTGGCGATTCGTTCCCTGTCTGCCTTGGAAAATTGCGATAGCGAACTGTAGATGATCATTGGCAGCGACCTGCCGGCCGGCAATTTGCGTATCTGTTCGGCGAGAGCGATGCCGTCGGTATCAGGCATGACGAGATCGAGGATGGCGATATCGTAGTGGTTCCCCGCCGAAAGTGCCTCGATTGCGGCCGATGGTGAGGAAAAAGCCGTGCTCTGCATTTTCCATGTGTTCGCATGACCCGTAAGGATCTGCCGGTTGGTGACGTTGTCGTCGACGATCAGCAATTGAAGTCCGTCGACATCGACCTTCGGCACGGACGCCTCATGCTCGACTTTCGCCTCGGCGACCGTGATTGCAAAAATGAAGTTGGAGCCTTCTCCCGGGCGACTTTCTGCCCAGATCGTGCCGCCCATCAGTTCGACAAGCCGTTTGCTGATGGCAAGGCCAAGTCCGGTGCCGCCGAAACGCCGCGTTGTTGAGGCGTCGATCTGGCTGAAGGATTTGAACAAGCGGTCCATTCGCTCCGCTGGAATTCCCACGCCCGTGTCACGCACGGAAAACCGCATTCGATAAGCACCGGCTTCGCCCGACTCCGGGGCAACCCGTTCGCCTGAAATCGTCAGGACGATATCGCCTTGCTCGGTGAATTTGACGGCGTTATTGAGCAGATTGAGAAGAACCTGGCGGAGCCGCACCGGATCAACCATGATGCCCGCTGGACAATCATTCTCGAAAACATACGCGAGTGTCAGCCTCTTTTCGGCTGCGCGGCTGGCGACGAGATCAAGCGCCGTTTCAACGCAGTGCCGGAGATCGACGGGGATGGCCTCCAGTTCCATTTTCCCGGCCTCGATCTTCGAGAAATCGAGAATGTCGTTGATGATCGTCAGAAGCGCCTCGGCGGCACCATTGACCGTATTGCAGTAGTCGCGCTGTTCCGCGTCGAGATCGGTGTCCAGCAGCAGCCGGGTCATGCCCATGATGCCATTCATGGGCGTACGAATTTCGTGGCTCATGGACGCGAGGAAGGTGCTTTTCGCTTCGTTGGCGGAATCGGCGACTTCGCGGGCATGCTTGAGGGCCTTCTCCGCTTGATTGATGGCAGTTACGAAACTCGCAAACTCGCCCGCCAGGTCGGCGATCTCGTCATGGCCGCGCGTCAGCGGTCGCAGGTTTTGCTCAGGCTCCGGGGCGCGAATGGCACTGCCGAGGCGCCGAATGCGGCCGACGATCGAGCGCTGCATGTAGACGGCAACCGCGACGGCTCCGGCCACCGCCAAGAGCGCGATCGACCAGAGGATGGCCGAGCTGCGCGAGAGCTGTCCGTCGAGAATGGCCTGCTGCCGGTCCATTTCCCGGATAATGCGATCGGAAATGCTTTCGGCGGCCCCCACGAGGCTGCGCGAAAGGCGCTCGTTGTCCGCGAGCTGGACGCGGATCTCCTTGACCAGCCCGAGGAGGCGCACTTTTTCGGTGACAAGCCCCTGGGAGCCGAGGAGCGAAGCCGAAAGATCGCCGCCGTTCGGATCCATCACAGCCACTACCGAGGTAACGCGGGGCTTCAGGGCATCAATCGCTTCCTGTGTTCTGGCGGTCAGCAACTCAAGTGTCACCGACTTCAGTTCCGCCGCCGCCATCTGGTCAGATGGCGCGGTTGCTGCAATCTTGTGGGCAAGCTTGTCGATCAATTCCTCGGTCGCCGCGCGGTCGTAAAGGGTGGTCGCCAGGGCATCGAGATTGTTGAAAAGGTCCTGCATGACGGCTTCGATGCCGCTCATGGGCTCCTGAGAATGCGACTTCAGATTATCGATCAGAAGCTGCAGCCGCTGTTGCTCCTTGAAGCTTTGCAAAGAAAAATCGAGGAGTGCCTGTTGGTCGAAGCCCTTGGCATAGAGCGAGGGGGCCAACCGCGTGAGCGCTTCCGCTCGCTGGCGCAATTCGGCCGACACGTTGATGGTGTCCATCTGATGATTGACCATCATATCAAGATTGCGGCGGAGGCCGTCAAATGATTGCAGCGCCGTGAAACTGACAATGCCGATCATCGAGGCAAGGGCCACGAGGCCAAGCAGGACCTTCGTTGCCAGACCAAAAATGTATCGTCGCGACTGGCCGACGACCGATTTGCGGGGCGTTAGCTCGTTAGCGAGACCGGCGCCAGAACTGTCTGCGATCTGCATAGGTTGCCCCAAAACGGCCGCTGGCTGCCTCGTTGCCAGCTCGATGAATTGGATTGCTAATGCGCGCTAAAAATATTCTTTCATTCTCAAGCTGTAGACGGCAATATCACGAGGATTATTGCCGGAATCAAGAATTTTATCTCAGATCTTCAGTGCTGTTTTTGAAGGTCTGGTTTTAAGTGCAGACTGTTCAGCCTGTCGACTTCGACTACATGATACTACGCGTCAGAAACACCTAGTCAATCTCGGCAATCCACGTTCTGGTCCTCGATGGGACGACACTGCACCGAGTTCAGCCGTTGTCCGGCAATAGAAGTGGGAGGTGAGGCATGCGATATACACGAAAAGTCTGGCTAGCGGGATTGGCCCTCGCCTGCATCGCGCTCGCCCCCGCGGCGCGCGCCGGCGCCGTGCTCGACCACATCCACTCAACGGGGATCATTCGTGCCCCCACCCCGGACGTTTGGCCGCCACAGGCGATCAAGACAGAGAGTGGCGACTTCGATGGATTCGATGTCGCGGTGCTGCGGGAAATCGCCCGACGGATGGGCGTCAAGCTGGAATACGTAATCAATCCGGACGGTTCTGTTCCGACCTGGGAAGAGCAGGAAACTGGAAAATGGGGTGGGAAATACGACATCGTCGTGGGATCGATGACACCCACGGCCAAACGGGCCGAACACCTGGCATTTCCAGCCAACTATTATGATGGAATCGGAGTGCTGGCGGTTCACCGGGACAATACAACAATCCGTACACCCGCTGATGCGAGCGGAAAACGTATCGGCGCGCTAGCGGGATCGCAGTATGACCATTACCTCCGACGGGAACCCGTAAAGATCGTCGGCATCCCAGAATTTGTCTTCAAAATCGACAGCCCGGTGATTGTTAACTATCCGCATGAGGAAGACGTCTATGCTGCGCTCGCCAAGGGCGACGGTGTGGAACTCGATGCCATCGCCAACTTGCTCCCTGCCGTGATGGCACTGATCAAGGAAGGCAAGCCGTTCAAAGTTGTTGGTCAACCGCTTTATCGTGTCCCTCACGCGGTGGCGATCTTGCCCGGAGACGATGAATTTGCCGCCGAAATCACCAAAGTCGTCGGACAAATGCATGACGACGGTACGCTGAAGCTACTGTCCATGAAATGGTATTCTCTCGACCTAACGTCTGAATGAATGAGTCACGCCTATTTCGTGTTCCGCATCCGCTTTCGGGATATCGCAACCAATAGTTCAATGGCTGGAATGAGGGCGCAAAGCAGTCTGACCCGTTGCGACCCAATGCGGACCTTCTTCGAAGCAAGCCCAAGCGCAAGTCATGAGCCCAAAGGGACAATCGACTGGCGGGATCACCCCATGTAGCCTACTGGCGGTCGAACCTCGAAGTCCCCGATAGACTTTTGAAATAGTCGTCATACAATCCGATCTCTGCGTTCTACGAAGGCAATGTGAAATGTCCGAAGAACGGGCCCAGCGCCGTCTTGCCGCCATATTGGCTGCCGACGTGGTGGGCTACAGTCGACTTCTGGACCAGGACGAGCAAGGAACATTGGCCGCGTTAAGGGGGCGGCGAAAGGAGATCCTCGAACCACTGGTCCGCGACCGCCAAGGCCGTGTCGTAAAAGTGATGGGTGATGGTGTTCTTGTGGAGTTCGGAAGTGCTGTGAACGCTGTGTTATGCGCCGTCGAACTCCAGAAGCGGATGGCGGCCGCCAACGAGGGTATGCCTGCCGACCGGCAAATCGACCTTCATATCGGCATAAATCTGGGCGACGTCGTTGTCGAGGCCGGCGATCTGTTCGGCGATGGCGTCGTTGTCGCCGTGCGACTTCAGGCGATGGCCGGGGCAGGAGATATCTGTGTCTCCGGCGCCATCTACGACCAGGTCAAGCGGAAGCTTGATTGCGGCTTCGACGAACTTGGTCCGCAATCGATCAAGAACGTCGCTGAACCGGTGTCCGTCTACCGGATTCGGTTGTCGACCGCACCGGAAGATGGCGTGCCGGCGGACAAAGCGCCGCTGCCGCTCCCCACCAAGCCCTCCATCGCCGTCCTCCCATTTACGAACATGAGCAACGATCCGGAGCAGGAGGCATTTGTCGATGGCCTCACCGAAGACCTGATCACGGATCTGTCGAGAACCAGTGAGTTGTTCGTCATCGCCAGCAACTCGGCATTTGCCTACAAGGGCAGGCACATGGATGTGCGTCGCATCGCGCGCGAGCTAGGAGTGCGCCATCTTCTTGAAGGGAGTGCACGGCGGGCAACGGGACGGGTGCGCATAAATGCCCAACTGATCGACGCGATCGCAGGTGACCATCTTTGGGCCGAACGATTCGACCGGAGCCTTGAAGATATCTTCGCTGTTCAGGACGAGGTGACCGGCAAAATTGTCGAAGCTCTGGTGGGCCGCCTGATCGCCGCGCCGGCGCGCAACAGACCAAGCAACCTGGAAGCCTATGACCTCTGTGTGCGCGCGCGGGCCCTTGGCCTGCAAACGGCGCTCACCGCGAAAGAAGCCATTTTCCTGCTGAACCGGGCAATCGCGCTCGATCCGGAATACGCGGAGGCGCACCGTTGGCTGGCACTGAACCTCTGGCTGGGCTGGGAGTTCTGGGACGAACCGATGGATCCCAACCGCGCAAAAGCCCTTGCCGAAGCACAGCGCGCGGTCGAACTCGACCCGAACGATGCAGGGAATCGCTGGGTATTGGGCGTAATATTGGGCCACGAGAGCCGCTGGGCGGATTCGGATGCCGAATTCAACGCCGCCCACAAGCTGGACCCCAACCACGCCGACGCATGGGCGATGCAGGCTGAACTGACGACGGAAAACGGGCGGCCTGCGGAAGCCATTGAGCAGGTGCGGAAGGCGCTCCGGCTCAATCCTCACCCGCCCGGTTGGTATTACTGGATGTTGGGCCAGGCTCAATATTCCATCGGCGACTACAAATCAGCGGTCCAAACGCTGCGCAGGCCCGAAACTTATCGCACGACTTCACGACGCCTGCTGGCAGCGAGTCTGGCGCAGCTTGGCCGCTTGGATGAGGCGCGCTGGGAGGCGAAAATGTTCATGATAAGCAACCCGCACTTCACCATCCGGCACTGGTCGGCATCGCAGCCTTTCCCGGCGGAAGACGTGCGCCAGCATATCGTGGCTGGCTATCGCCTAGCGGGGCTTCCGGAATGAACCGCGTTTGGCGAGTCTCCCGAAGCCCGAAGCCGTTCGCCTGTACTTCCGCTCCATGCTCGAGTCGTCCCAATCTACCTTGGCGAGTGGCCGCTCTCCACCCCAGCGCGGATGTCGAGACGGCCCGAGCCCGGCGTCTGCTTTCGGAGATTCGGCATAGCCCCCGGATCGGCTGACTAGCGGGCGCTAAGCGGTCGTTCTTTGGAATTGAGAAAGCTAAATCGACGCGTGCAGCCTCACTATGAGCGGGACTGCACGCGCTCATATCTCAGTGTGCTCCGTGCGTTCCAGTGCATCCTCAATGTCCACGCCAAGATACTTCACGCCTGCCTCGCGGGATATATTCGAGCCGTGTGAGGATCAGGCTCCCGAGTAACATTGTGATGCATGGTCCACGTCGGATTGGCCTAGCTCATCTAGCCTACGGAATGCTTAGATAAACAGTCGAGCCCGTTTCGATGGCTAATCGATCAGTTCCAGCAGTTTCGCATAGCGTGGATGGCTTCGGATGGGATCAAAATCCGAATCGTTCTTGAACCAGGATTTCATATGAGGCCCAACCTTTTGCAGGTAGGGTTCCAGCAGGTCGATGGCGCGATCGGGCTCGCCTAGAAGCGAATAGACGCAGGCAACGTTGTACAGGGCATTGTTGTCGTCGGCATCGATCGCCAGAGCGCGATCTGCCCATTCCTTGGCCCGCTCATGCTGGCCAAGAGCAATGAGGGCGATGGCACCGAGTTGGGCGGGATCAGAATTTTCGGGATGCTGCCTGAGGGCGCGTTGCGCTCGCTCGAGCCCCACGGCGGCCAGCTTGGCCTCCTCGTCGTGTCGACCGAGCGAGTGCAAGGCGTTCATGACCAGGAGCGGCGACCGGTAGTCGTCGGGGTTGATGTCGGTGCAGCGTTCGTAGAGTTCTACCGCTTTTTCAAGATCGCCTTCTGCGAACGAGTGTCGGGCATAGAAGTAATGGCCTTCATAGGAATTGGGATCCAGCGCAATTGCGCGTTCGAATTCGGCGACTGCGTCGCCGTGCCGGCCGTTTGTCGACAGCGCAAGGCCGTGCGAGGCATGTGCCTCGGCGAGGCTGGGATCAAGCGCCAGCGCCTTGGCGCAGGTCGCCAACAACGCCTCGAGCGAGATTTCCGCACCGTGCCAGGCATGCAGGGCCGAATCGCAATCGGCGATCCCGGCATAGGCGCGCGCATAGTTGGGATCGAGATTAGTCGCCCTGGCGAAGAGGCGTCGCGCCAGTTGCAGCGATCCTTTGGTGCGCGTGTGGAAAAACTCGCGGCCTCTGAGATAGTTGGTATAGGCTTCGACATTCGCGGTCGGCGCCTGTCCAATCGCCTTCTTCTCTTCCGGCAGCAGTTTTACCTTGAGTTGCTCGACGATTGTGTGCGTGATTTCGTCCTGGATCGCAAAGATGTCGGTTAGGTCGCGGTCGTAGCGATCGGCCCAGAGGTGCGTTCCATCCGTGCCGTCGATAAGCTGCGCGGTGATCCGCACGCGTTGTCCGGCTTTGCGCACACTTCCTTCAAGTACAGTAGCGACATGGAAACGCCGGCATACGTCCTGTATGTCGACCAACTTGCCCTTGTAAGTGAACGCGGAGTTGCGGGCGATAACCGAGAGCCCGGAAATCTTCGACAGGTCCGTGATGATGTCCTCCGTAATGCCGTCGGAGAAATATTCCTGCTCCGGATCGCCACTCATGTTGTCGAAGGGCAGCACGGCGATCGAAGGCTTTTCCTTTGCCAGCGCTGCCTTGGGTGCCGCGCCGGTTGCTACGCCTTGCGCCGGAGCGCGCCGGAAGAGGTCAATATTATAGACCCGCACTGGCCGGTCGATGTTCTTCAGCGCCTGCTCGCCCCTGTCCTCGAAGGCGAGGTCGAGCCGGTTGCCGACATTGTCGCGAACGGCGCCGGACACGGCTACACCGCCCGGCTGGGCAATGCTCTCGATGCGCGCGGCAATGTTGACACCGTCGCCGTAGATGTCGTTGTCCTCGAAGATGATGTCGCCGAGATGAATGCCGATGCGAAATTCGATTCGGCGGTCATCCGGCACGTCGACGTTGCGCTCGCGCATTCTGCGCTGAATGTCGGCGGCGCAGGCGACTGCATTCACCACGCTCGGGAATTCGACCAGCATGCCGTCGCCGGTGACCTTGACGATGCGCCCCTGATGCTCGTCGATCTTAGCGTCCGCCATCTCGCGCCGGTGCGACCTCAGCGCTGCGAGTGTCCCCGCCTCGTCGAGGCCCATAAGGCGGCTGTAACCGACGACGTCGGCGGCCAATATTGCGATCAGGCGGCGTTCCATGATTGGCGGGGCTACTGACTCCGGAACCGTATCTTAGCAGTTTTCTATGTTGAAAATTCACTTTTTTCGTCGGCCAACAGTCGCCCGGCTGCATGGCAGCTTCCGTGGCGCGACTGGAGGACGGCGAGGATCGACAGAGACCAATCGCCATAACTGCCGACAGGGCAAACCAAATACCCCTCAGCAGCAGGCCCACGTCCGCCCCAGCGGCTAATTCATAGTGTCCTCGACCGCCGTGACTGTGCAACAGCGACCTTAACACCCGATCGTGCGCTACAGTTGAATTTCGCGGTGTTCCTTGAGACGGCACATCCAGAAGCCATTGCGTCCGCTTTCGGAGCTCGGCAAAACTGACTTTAACGTCCAAGATGGGGGCGCGAAAGAGACGCGGGCCTATTGCAGCATTCAGGCCCATCGCTTCCGTTCGAGGTCGATCCGAGGAACGTGCGGTATGTGCTAGAATGCGGCCGAAGGCGGAACGCGACAGACGCACTGCGAGGGGCGGTGTGATCGAACCGGAATTCGCGCGACCGAGTGCCAAAGTTGTGCTCTTGGAAGAGGAGACGAGGACGATGCCGACACCAGAGCAA
>NZ_JAEQNC010000022.1 GCF_016722925.1 Phytoamicus setariae
CCATAGAACCTCCGTTCTGTGTCGCGCATAAAATAGCGGTCCAAGCACGGAGGTCTCTCAACTACGATGTAGAACACGTCCAGTCCTCCACCGTAGGTGGAGGTTTACTTACTTCATAAGAAAGGCGCGGCTTTCGCCGCGCCTTGACATCCCGCTGGGGAGCGACCCGTAGCCGCTACCTCAAATGCATGGTCTGCTGATAGATGATCGTCGAACGGTTGCCGGAGCGGCAATAGCCGAGCATCGGCTTGGGCAGCTCGTCAAGCGCATCAACCATGGCACGGACCGCATCGGCCGTCGGCGGGCCGCTGATCGGAATATGTACGGTCTCGATGCCGAACGCCTTGGCTCGGGCGGTGATTTCCGCAAAGCTCGGCTGACCGGGATCCTCGTTGTCCGGCCGATGACAGGCGATCGACTTGAAACCGAGCGCCTGAAGCTGTTCGAGGTCCTCGATCGCGATCTGCGGCGAAACCGAATACTCGTCGTTGATTTGCCTGACGTCCATGGCGCGACCCTTCTTCTGCAAAATGTGCGACATTACTATTGCGGCGGGAATTGCCCGTCAATCATCGAAAGGCAAAACCCAGCGCATAGTCCCTGGTCTCACCGGGCTGCAGCATATCCATCAAACCAAGGCTTTGCAGTTCGTCACGTCCCTTCCAGGGATGGCTGACGGGCTCGATTCCCAGCACATGCGCGGGCGCTGCCTGATTGCGCCACATCTGAAGGTGCGGCAGTGTCGCGGTTGAAAACCATACATGCAGCGACTTGCCACCAACAGCCCTGATCGGGCCAAGCTTGATGCGAGCGCGGTCGTCTTCATCAGACGCCGCCGGCACGCAGAACACGTGACCGTCGCCCTCACCGAAGATCCAGCCGATCCGCCCGCCCTCGAATGAGCGGCCGTCGAGCCCGGTGTTGCCGTCGAACAGATGCGCGCCGATATTCATGTGATACATCAGCATCGGAGGAAACGCCGTACTGCCCGTATTCTTCACCTGGTCCCTCAGCGTGACCTCGCCGGTGCTGCGATCCACCTCCCAGGTTCGCGACACATCGGCCTGCCCCCCCTGCGCAAGCGGAACCGTGACCCTTGCCTGAATCTCCAGGAGGTCGCCCGAGCTGCGCTCGACGATGTCTGCCGGTTTCGTGCCTGCCATCGACCCATGCAACGGATACTTGCCTACCGACGTTCCCCCCAGCGGTTCGGGATGGCGGATGTGATCTGGACCGCAGGTGAACAGGAAACCGCCCACCGCATGCAGGATTCGCGGGTCGCCGTCGTCTGGCACCGCCTTGCCGGGCGCGATTTCGACACCGTCCACTTTCAGGGATCCGATATCCAGCGCCGAGCCCTTATCCAGCTCGAAAACCAACCCTTGATAGTTATCCACAACCATATTCATTTTTTTCACTTCTCCCCGTGTGCCGAACTGAAACAGGTTTTTGCACCCGATGCTGCAAATCGGCCATAGGGAGGGAACAAAAAAGATTTTTTCACCCTTTATTCATCATCAGTTTAGAAATTCCACAATAGAGTCAAAATTCGAGTGTTTGGCTCACACGCTTCCTCAGGGTTCAAGAAGTTTGAAAATGCGTCCGGAACTAAAGAAATCCATCCTCGTGCTTCCACTCCTCGCCATATTGGCTGGAGGGTCGGTGACTCACGCGCAGGATTGGTCTTCCGACGATCCCCGTGGCACGGTACTGGTGACGCCGGAAGGCGATCTTCTCGGCTATGTTCCTGACGCAGGCGACGTGACCGTGCGCTACAACAAGCGTGGCCGCAAGGTGCTGATCGACCATTACGGCAACATCGTTGCGACCGAAATGCCGGCCACCCGCTATCTTTCCCGCCGCGAAAACCGCCGCGAACGACTGCCGGGCGTCGAATCCTACGAGAACGATGGCGGACGCTACGCCAACAATCAGGACGACGGTTTCGGCAATCCTGAATACTTCCCCCAGCGGCCACGCAGCGATGATGAATCAGGCGACGTGACCGGTTCAGTCCCGGGTTCGGACGATGGCCAGCAAGGTGTCTTCGAAGACCAGGCTCTGCCATCCGACGGTATCCAGAGCGACAACATGAACGGCGAGCAGGACCTGGCGGCGCTCGAGCCGCTGCAGCCGGTTATCGAAGTAAAACCCGACGTTCCGACTATTCCCCTGACTGGCAAGAAGTCGAAGTTCGAGATTACTGCGCTACAGGTGTTTCTGGATCGCGAAGGCGCGTCGCCCGGTGTGATCGACGGCAAGATGGGCTCGAACGTCACCAAGGCGCTGGTTGCGTACGAAAAAATCAGCGGCGAAACACTCGATCCGAACAATACCGAGGATATCCTGACGCGCCTGGGCTTCAGTGGCGGACTGCCGGTCACCAGCTATACGATTACGTCGGCCGATGCTGCCGGCCCTTATGTCGCCTCCATACCCGAGGACTACTCGCAGAAGGCTGCACTGCCGTCGATGGCCTATACCAGCGTGACCGAGGCATTGGCCGAACGTTTTCACATGGACGAAAACTATCTGAAGGAACTCAACCCGGGCGTCGACTTCACCATGCCGGGGTCAACAATCAAGGTGATCAATCCCGGTGCTGTCAAGAAGGCCGGAGTTTCCCGCATAGTCGCAGACAAGGCGCGCAAGCAGCTGTTTGCCTATGACGAGGCCGGCGGGCTGATTGCCTCCTACCCGGCATCGATCGGTTCGAGCGACACCCCTTCTCCATCAGGGGTGCATATCGTGGAGCGCATCGCGCTCGATCCGAACTACACCTACAATCCGAAGATCAATTTCCAGCAGGGTCAGAACACCAAGGTACTGACCATTCCGCCGGGCCCCAATGGACCTGTCGGCACTGTCTGGATCGCGCTCGACAAACCGACCTACGGGATTCACGGCACCCCCGATCCTTCGCGCATCGGCCGCTCCCAGAGCCATGGTTGTATCCGGCTGACGAACTGGGACGCAACCGAACTCGCCAAGATGGTCAAGCCGGGCGTGGCGGTCGAATTCATCGACTAATCTGTTTTCAGACGGCAATCTGCACGTTTTCGTCGCGGTAGCGACTTAAGCGAACATTAACCATAAATTGCTAAATTAGTCCCGAATTGGCACATGTGCCGTATCAGGACAATTGACTTAAATCTGGCGTTTGTTAATCTTTATAAAAGGTTAACGCGTTCTGTTCAACATAGTTGAATCCCCCCGCTATACCGTCCCATACGTGAATAGTCAGCCACTCATAAATAATGCTGCGTGTATAGCTGAAGGAAATTCCATGTTCGAAAACATTCCCGGCGAATTAAGAACCAGTCTCCCTGCAGTAGAAAAACACAACCACCCCGTCAATCTTCTTTCTCGTTGGGATGAATCCGGCGACTGGTGGGAGCAGCGGGTCCAATTCAAGATAGATCCCTACCAGAAGTATTCGACCGGCCGGGTAGGCAGTTTCATCGAAGGCGCCCATCGCGACGGAACTCCGTTCAGCGGCAACAATTTCGCCAGTCAGGACTATCTTTCTCTCTCTTCTCATCCCAAGCTGATCGAAGCGGCAAAGGCGGCGATCGACACATACGGTCTGCACAGCGCCGGATCCGCTGCCCTCATGGGCAACACCGCGCTCTCCGTCGCTTTGGAACGCCGTCTGGAAACTTTCCTCGGTTACGATGATGTTGTGGTGTTCCCCATTGGATGGGCGGCGGGCTATGGCGCGGTCAAGACGCTGGTGAAGCCCACCGACCATGTCGTGATCGATATTCTCGCCCACGCCTGCCTGCAGGAAGCAGCACGCGACGCCACTGACAATGTGCATATGCACTCCCATCTCAACCTTCGCGCCGTGGAAAGCCGCCTCGCCCGCATCCGCCGCGAAGACGAGACCTGCGGCATCCTTGTGGTGACCGAAACGCTGTTCTCGATGGACAGCGACCTGCCCAATATCCCCGAACTTCAGGAAATCTGCCGTCGTTTCAATGCCACCCTGCTCGTCGATTGCGCCCACGATCTCGGTGCACTTGGGGAAACCGGGCGTGGAAAACTTGAGGACTTCGGTATCGTCGGCGGTGTGGACATACTCGTCGGCGCATTCTCCAAAAGCTTTGCCTCGATGGGCGGCTTCGTTGCTTCAAACAGCAAGGGTCTTCGTTTCGGCCTGCGCGGGCAATGCGGTCCTTCGACATTCACCAATGCCATGTCGCCGATCCAGGCTGCGACCATTCTTGCTGCGCTCGACATAATCGAGAGCGAAGAAGGTGCCGAGCGTCGACGTCGGCTGATGGCAAACAGCATCCGCCTGCGCGAAGGGCTGGAGGCGGAAGGCTTTGAGGTTCTGGGCAAACCCAGCGCAGTCGTTCCGATGCTGATCGGCGACATACTTCTTGCACGATTGATGACCCGGTACGCCGTCGACTTCGGCGGCATCGTCAACCTGGTCGAACATCCTGCCGTCGCCCGCAATGCCTGCCGCTGGCGCTTGCAGGTCATGGCCGACCACACCGACGAACAGATCGATGCCATGATCGAAGTCGCTGGCAAGGCGCGCGAAATGGCTGAAATGCACTGCGAGTGGCTGTCTGCCAACGACAACAGCGAGGGCAATGTCGAAGTGGTTCCGGCTGTTGCCGAGATCCGTGCTGCCGCCGCCGAATAAATCCATAACAACACAGCAATCCAGCACATGGAAATGGCCACGCGGCTGTTTCCGTGGTGTATTTGCCGTGCTAAGCCTCATGCCCGATCGAACCTGACAGCGCGTGCATCATGGGCCATACCGACAACCAAAAGAACCTCTGGACTTTCTCTGCTCCTCCCGCGCCAGCAACCGGCCCGGTCTCGCAAAATCTCAACACCACAGTCGCAATTGTCGGCGGCGGCTTTACCGGTCTTTCGGCAGCGTTGCACCTAGCGCAGACGGGCGTCGACTGTGTGGTGCTGGAGGCCATCCAGATCGGTCACGGCGGCTCCGGTCGCAATGTCGGTCTCGTCAATGCAGGAATGTGGCTGCCGCCGGACGACGTCGTCGCGGCCCTCGGCCAAGAGACCGGCAACAGGCTGCTTGACGAACTCGGCGCCGGGCCCGGTTTGGTCTTCGATTTGATCGAAAAGCATGGCATCGACTGCGAAGCGGTACGTAACGGAACTTTGCATCTCGCGGTCGGCGAAGCTGGCGTTAAGGACATTGCCGGCCGTGCCCGCCAATGGCAGCAACGCGGCGCTCCCGTAGAGGCACTGCCAGCCAGCGAGGCGGCACGATTGACGGGTGCCCAGGGCTTTCACGGCGCGTTGCTCGATCGACGGGCCGGAACCGTACAACCGCTCGGTTATGCACGGGGGCTTGCCGCAGCCGCCATGAAGGCGGGCGCGAAGATCTACACCGGCTCACCGGTTACCTCGGCCAGGCAGCAGAATGGCACAATTGTCCTGACGACGGCAGGCGGCACGATTACCGCCGAAAAGCTCATCGTCGCCAGCAATGTCTATAGTTCCGTCGTACCCGGCATGAACTGGAGCGACCATAGCCAGGAACTGGCGATCCTCAACTATTTCCAGTTCGCGACCAATCCCCTCCCCGCCAATGTCATCAGCAGGATCCTGCCCGAGGAACACGGCACCTGGGATACGGGCTTGGTGATGACGTCTTTCCGGCGGGACAAAGCCGGACGCCTGATCTTCGGATCGATCGGTGCGCTCGACGGGGTCTCCACAGCCACGCATCGGGCATTTGCACGACGCTCGGTCAAGGCGCTTTTTCCCTTTATAGGCGACTTCGATCTCGAATATTGGTGGGACGGCAAGATCGGCATGACCACCAACAGCCTGCCGGTCTTTCATCAGCCGGCTGAAAACATCTGGTCGATCACTGGCTACAACGGCCGCGGCATTGCACCGGGCACGGTCTTCGGCAGAGCGCTGGCCCATGTCGTTCAGGGAGAACGCACGGCCATGGCGCTAACGACGTCGCCCGTGACGCCCGACCCGATGCGCGGCATGAAAACGCTCTTCTACAAGAGCGGCGCGCTGGCCAAGCATTTTATCGACCGCCGATTCGGGTAGCTGGCCCAGTATTACAAACGCGCGTGACTACGCCAAACGCCAGGTCTTCAACGTAGCGTTGGTTCAGTCGCCAAATCTGAAGCCACAAAAAAATGCGGGGCCTGTCGGCCCCGCATTCATTATTTCAGTTGGATCAAATGCATTCGTGGAAGAGCTTCTTGGCAGCTTCCAGGGTCAATTCGACCGGATTTCCACCTGCGGTCGGGTCGACGATCGCCATGGCGGCCATTTCGTCGATGCGGGACGTGTCGACGCCCAGAGCCGACAGCTTGTCCGGAACGCTGAGTTCCTCGCGCAGTTGCAGCACATAGTCGTAGAAGCCATTGAACCCGCCCGAAATGCCGAGATAGGCGGCGGCGGCCGTGATCTTGTCCTCGATTGCCGGGCGGTTAAAGCGCAGCACGGGCGGCATCACAACGGCGTTGGTCATGCCATGGTGAGTGTTGTAGATGGCGCCGACCGGATGCGACAGCGAATGGATGGCGCCAAGCCCCTTCTGGAAGGCGACTGCGCCCATGGCTGCAGCCGACATCATATGTGTGCGCGCCTCGATATCGGCACCATGCTTGTAAGCGGCAAGCAGATTTTCCTTCACCAGCCGCAGGCCTTCCAGCGCAATGCCCTGGCTCATCGGGTGATAGAAGGGCGAGCAATAGGCTTCCAGGCAATGCGCGAATGCGTCCATGCCGGTACCCGCCGTAATGACCTTCGGCATGCCGACAGTCAGTTCAGGGTCGCAGATCGTCACGCCCGGAAGGAACTTCGGGTGGAAGATGACCTTCTTGGTATGGGTTTCGGAATTGGTGATCACCGAGGCGCGGCCGACTTCCGAGCCGGTGCCGGCGGTTGTCGGCACGGCGACGATCGGGGCAATGCCCGCCGTGCTGGCGCGCGTCCACCAGTCGCCGACATCCTCGAAATCCCAAACCGGACGGGTCTGGCCGGCCATGAAGGCCACGCATTTGCCGAGATCGAGGCCCGAGCCGCCGCCGAAAGCGACGACGCCGTCGTGGCCGCCGTCCTTGAACGCCTTGACGCCAGCGGCAAGGTTCTTGTCGTTCGGGTTCGGATCGACATCAGCGAAGATCGCACGGCCAAGACCGCCGGCTTCCAGAATGTCCCGTGCATTCTGGGTGATCGGCATTGGCGCAAGGCCGCGGTCGGTGATCAGCAGCGGGTTCTTCATGCCGAGCGACTTGCAGTGATCGGCGAGTTCCTTGATCCGCCCTGCCCCCATCTTGATGGCGGTGGGGTAGCTCCAGTTTGCGGTGATGGACATTAGACTGACTTTCTCAGGTGATAGGATTTCGGACGGGTAAGATTGTGAAAGCCGAGAACCGACAGCGAGCCGCCACGGCCGGTTTCCTTGACGCCGGTCCAGCAAAGCGCCGGGTCGAGATAATCGGCGCGGTTCATGAACACCGTGCCGCTTTCGAGCTCGTCGCCAATACGCGCCGCCCGCTTGACGTCCTTCGTCCACAGCGATGCGGTCAGGCCGTATTTGCAATCGTTCATCAGCGCGAGCGCTTCGGCGTCGTTCTTGACCTTCATGATGCCGACAGCCGGACCGAAGGTTTCCTCGTTCATGAACGACATGGAATGATCGACATCCACCAGCACCTGCGGCGCAATGTAGGCGCCGCCATCGTCCTGCGGGAACAGCTTGGGATCGACCAGCGCCTTGGCACCCTTGGCGACAGCTTCGGCGATCTGGGCGCGCACGGTGGCGGCAAAGCGCCGGTGTGCCATCGGGCCGAGCGTGGTGGACGCATCGAGCGGATTGCCGAGCTTGTAGTTGGAGACCCAGGCCACCGACTTCTCGACAAAGGCATCGTAGAGGTTCTCATTGACATAGATGCGCTCGATACCGCAGCAGCACTGGCCGGAATTGTAGGTCGCGCCATCCATCAGCGTATCGACGGCAGCATCAAGATCGGCATCTTCCATCACATAGCCGGGATCCTTGCCGCCGAGTTCGAGGCCAACGCCGGTAAATGTGCCGGCAGCGGCACGCTCAATCGTGCGTCCGCCTTCGACGGAACCGGTGAAGTTGATGAAGTTGAACTGGCCGTCGGCGATCAGCGCCGAGGTCGTGGCATGATCGAGGAAGACATTGATGAAAACGTCTTCGGGAACGCCTGCCTCAACGAAAGCCCGCACCATCCGCTCGCCGACCAACAGGGTCTGGCTGGCATGCTTGATGACCACGACGTTACCCGCCATCAGCGCCGGTGCTACCGTGTTGATCGCGGTCATGTAGGGGTAGTTCCACGGTGCGATGACGAAGACGACGCCGTGCGGCTCACGGGTGATATAGCGCTCGAACTTGTCGCTTTTTTCCACATTCAATGGCGCCAACGCATCGTGAGCAATGGAGGCCACGTAGTTGGAGCGTTCATTGAAACCCTTGAATTCACCGCCGTATTTGATTGGACGACCCATCTGCCATGCCAGTTCGGTGACGACTTCGTCGGCCATTTCATTGAGGCGCGCCACGCCCTTCAGCACGAGCGAAACGCGCTCCTCGAGCGGACGTTTCGCCCAGGACTTCTGCGCCTTGCGCGCCCGCGCAATCGCCGCCTTGGCGTCTTCAAAACTCATGGCCGGACGTTCGGCATAAACCGAGCCGTCGACCGGCGAAATGCATTGGATCATCGTCATTTTCTACTGCTCCAGTTCAACAGGCCAGTGCCTTCACGTGGCCCGCCGCGCCATAGGCGAGCATCGCCCGGTCGCGGGTAATTACAGTCAAATCATGTTCTCGCGCCGTTGCGATCAGGATCCGGTCTGCCGGATCGCCATGCAGCGGCTCGGGCAGAAAGGACGACGCGACCAGAATTGCCGGTGACGCCTCTACTACGATTGCCCTCATTTTTCCTACGACATCTTCAAACCACACAAGGGGCAATTTTGTGATGTTCATGCGCCCCTTGCTTACCAGTTTGGCGATCTCCCAAGCAGAGAAGGCGGAAACGAACACGCCCTCCGTATAGGCTGGCAATTCGCGAAGGGCACTACCCGCATCCACCGAAATAGGTTCGTCATGAGCAAGATAGATGAGTGCGCAGGTATCAAGCAGGTACCGCTCAGTCGTCATCGTATAACTTAGCCCATTCTGGATCCGCAGGCTCTGTCAGATCTACGCCGCTTGGAATGGTAACAGTCCCTTTCATACATCCGCGGATACGATCATAGAAATTGCCTGCTGTCGCGTTTCCCAAATCGACATCACTCTTTCCAGTTGAAGCGACCGAGGTTGTAGTACTACCGGCACTGAACGGCTCCCGTCCGCGCTCTCCAAACCCTGACACGACATCCCCACGCCGCCGGGCGGCAACTTCGCTTAGAGGCACGCCGAAATACTTCGCGATGCCGTCTTGTTCTTCCGCGCTTATTTTCCGCTCTCCCCGCAACATCCGAGAAACGGCGCTAGGGTCGAGCCCCAGCGCCTTTGCCATGTCGCGCAGCGACCGGCCTTCCCTCTCCAGTTGACGATAAAACCAATCGCTGTCGATCATGAGAACTCTCCCGTTCGATGCGATTTTATCATCGGATTGCGATTTCAACAATAATCCGTGCGATTTACGCCCGCTCGAACCCCCTGGCAACTTCCCAGTCCGTGATCCGGCGGTCGTATTCTTCCTGCTCCCACTGGGCAGCGCGGGTGTAGTGGTCGACGACATCGTCACCGAATGCCTCGCGCAGCAACTTCGACTTGGTCAGCATGTCAGTTGCATCACGAAGCGTCTTGGGAATTTCACGCACCTCCTTGGCGCCATAGGCATCGCCCTCGAACGGTGCTTCGAGTTTCATCTTCTTCTCGATGCCATCGATTCCGGCCGCCAGCAGTGCAGCAAAGGCAAGATACGGATTGAGGTCGGACCCACCGACACGGCATTCGATACGGATGCCCTTCGTGTCCTCGCCGCAGAGCCGGTAGCCGGCAGTGCGGTTATCCTTGGACCAGATCGCCTTGGTCGGGGCGAAAGTGCCGGCAACGAAACGCTTGTAGGAATTGATGTAGGGGGCCAGGAAATAGGTGATGTCGCCGGCATGTGCCAGCAGGCCCGCAACATAGTTCTCCATCAGCGCCGACATGCCGTATCGACCCTTCGGATCGAAGAACAACGGCTTGCCGTCGAGCGACCACAGCGACTGGTGGACATGCGAGGAACTGCCAGCGGCGGAATAGTTCCACTTGGCGAGGAAGGTGATCGCCTTGCCGCGCGACCAGGCAATTTCCTTGCAGCCGTTCTTGATGATCGCATGGCGGTCGGCCATCTCGACCGCCTCGGCGTAACGGACGTTGATTTCCTCCTGGCCGGCGGATGCCTCGCCCTTGGAATTTTCGACCGGGATGCCCGCGCCGTGCAGACCGTTGCGGATCGCCCGCATCACATCCTCTTCCTTGGTGGTCTGGAAGATGTGGTAATCCTGATTGTAGCCCGAGACCAGTTGCAGGTCGCGATAGCCATTTTCGCGGGCGCTGTCGTAGGTCTGGTCAAACAGGAAGAATTCAAGTTCGGAAGCCATGAAGGCCTTCATGCCCATCGCTTCGAGCCGCTTGACCTGCTTCTTCAAAATCGCGCGCGGCGAATGGGGCACTTCCTCGTGGGTATGATGGTCGAGCAAGTCGCATATCACCATCGCGGTGCCTTCGAGCCACGGAACCCTGCGCAGCGTTGAAAGGTCGGGCCTCATCGTATAGTCGCCGTAGCCCTTTTCCCAGCTGGTCGACTTGTAGCCAGAGACGGTTTCCATCTCCATGTCGGTGGCGAGAAGATAGTTGCAGCTATGGGTTTCCTCATAAGCGCTTTCGACGAAATACTGGGCATGGAAGCGCTTGCCCATCAGCCGTCCCTGCATATCGACCTGCACGGCGAGCACTGTGTCAATCAGCCCTTGCGAAACTTCCTGCTTCAAATCGTCAAAACTATACGGTGCACTCATAGAAAATCCCGCTCTTCATCTTGCTTCGGGCTTGTGCTGCCCGTGTGGTGTTGGATCGAGTGGATTTCCCGGCCTGAGAACCGGGAAATCCGTTGCTCATGGAAGGATCAGACTTCGCCCACGGCCTTTTCGGCAGCGGCAATCTTGGCCTGACGGCGTGCAACTTCGTCGCCGATCGGTGGGCCCTTGAAGCGCCGCTGTTCGAAGACGAACCAGATGATGGCGGTCAGCACCAGGAAGCCGAGGGTGATCCAGGCGGCCCAATCGTTCGGCGGCTGGATGCCGATGACGAAGATCAGGATCATTGCCAGGATGGAAAGCACCGCGAAGAGCTTGAAAACGCCTTCGCCGAGATTCCACGGACCCATCTTGTCCCACTTCGACGTACCCCATGCGAAGAGGCCGAGGGTGATCGGGATCACGAACGAGAAGAACAGGAAGATGACCGTGCAGGAGACGACGATCGTGTAGACCGGCGTCTCGCCGATCGAGACGAGCGACGAACCCCAGACGAAAAGCACCGCCAGGATCGAGCCCACCCAGATCGCCGCCACCGGCGTACGATAGGTCGGGCTGACCTTTGCCAGCGCCTTTGATGCCGGCAGGCCGCCGTCACGCGAAAACGCGAAGATCATGCGCGACACCGAAGTGACAGTCGCCAGACCGCAAAGCCACTGGCTGACGAAGATCGCAAGATAGAGGATATCGCGGACAATCGGGTTGACCTGTTCGCTCATCGCCCAGAAGAACACGTTCCAGCCCTGCTTGGCCGCATCGTCCATATTGGGAATCAAAAGCACGAACGAGCACAGCATGATGTAGCCGAACAGTGCCGACCAGAGAACCGAACTGACAATGCCGCGCGGCACGGAATGGGCAGCCTTGACGGTTTCCTCAGACGTGTGCGCCGAAGCGTCGTAGCCGGTGATCGTGTAGATCGGCAACAGCAGACCGAGGAGGAACACCCAGGTCATCGAATTTTCGGGCCAGACATTGCCGCCGGCCTCACCGGAGTAATTGGTGAAGGTGAACAGCCGTCCGAAATCGTAGCTGTCAGCTGCAATCAGGCAGACGACGGCAAGCGCCACCGATGTTGCGAAAATCAGATAGCCCGAGAAGTCGGTGAGTTTTGCCGTCAGTCCGATTCCCATGTGGTTCACGATCGCCTGAAGACCGGTGATGATCACCAGGAAGACGATGCGGACCAGCGTGGTATCGGCAAGGCCGAGATACGGCGTACCGAAGGTGCCCATGAAGAAATAGTAGGTGCCGACATTGATGGCGCCGAGCACCGTGACAAGGCCGAGCAGGTTGAACCAGGCCGTCAGCCAGCCGGTGAAGCGGTTACCGAGGATAGAGCCCCAGTGATAGAGGCCGCCGGCAGTCGGATAAGCCGAGCTGATCTGCGCCATCGCGACAGCAAACACCAGCGAAACCAGGCAGCCGAGCGGCCAGCCGATACCAATCGCAGCGCCCCCGACACCAGATGTCGCCTGCGCCAGCGAATTGATCCCCCCGGAAAGAATGCAAATGATCGAGAAGGAAATCGCGAAGTTCGAAAACCCGCTCATTCGCCGCTCGAGTTCCTGGGCATAGCCCATGGAGTGCAGGATCTGCGTATCCTGCTTCTTATCTGTATCAGAATAATCTGACATCGTATAAACCCCTGTTCCCCTGCCGGCCGCACCATTGCGACCAGCCTGCTTTCTGCACTTATTCCCACGCGATCGTTGATGCCGCGCGGTTCAATCAGGTCAATGCTCAGGCAGGAATGGACAGGCTTTCCCGGATCACTCCCGCGAGGAAGTCGGCCACGACCCTCTGGCCAGCTTCATCTTTTATGAGATCGTTGCGCACCTCGATCATGACATTTAGCAGACCGTTTGCAAGGCCATGCAGTTTTAGAGTGTGCGTTACACCGTCGGCGGGTCCATAGGGCTCGTTGCGACGGGTCACGAATTGCCCCCGCCGCTTGGCGTGCTCCAGCATTTGATCGGCAAGCCGCGCGTCGGCATCATGCAGGATGCCTACTTCGACATCGCGCGCGACACCTTTGTAGACTGGGGTAAAGGAATGTATCGTCACCAGCACCGTCCGTCGCTCGGCTGTATTTCGCTCGGTGATGGTTTCGGCGATGGCATCGGTGAATGGCGTGTATATCTCGTCGATACGCGCCTGCCTGACGACGGGATCGATGTCGACGTTGCCCGGGATGGTGAAAATCTCGCTTTGCGCCGGCATGGCATCGGATGCCTCGGGCGGGCGATTGCAATCATAGGCAAGGCGGGAATAATTCTGGTGGATCAGCGCGGCATCCAGCGCAACCGATAGCAATTCGGCAACCGCCAATGCACCCGGATCCCAGGCGATGTGTGCCTCCAGCGCCGCCGGCTCAAGACCCAGCGCTCCCAGCGCGACGGGAAGGCGACGCGATGCATGCTCGCAGATTAAAAGTATATCGCTCTTGCCCTGGCCATTGACCAGTGAAACCGGTCCGCCTTCTGAAACATCCAACAGCTGCATGCTCGCGCCACGTCCCCTGTGTCCGCATATTTCTGTAAAGAATTCTTCAAAATTTATTTTCTGTCAATCACGTATTTGGAAGATTCCGTTCAAAAAAGCTGTTGACTCCAGCCCTCGATTCCATTTCTTATTTACCGGTACATCCAGCGAAGACTGGAGAGGGGAATACTATCGGTGTCAAACACCTCAAAGACCGTATCCGACATGATAACGGCGCGTTACGACTCCATGACGCGCGCCGAAAAGCAGTTGGCCAACAGCCTGCTGGACAATTATCCAGTGTCCGGACTGGGCTCGATTACCGCTGTCGCCGAGGCTGCGAATGTCTCGACGCCGACGGTCGTGCGCATGGTGCAGAAGCTGGGTTTCAAAGGCTTTACCGATTTTCAGGCCCGCCTGCATCACGAGCTGGAAGAAACGATTTCCAACCCGATAACCAAGCATGAACGGATGGCGCCGAACGCGCCGGGCGCCCACATTCTCAACCGATTTGCTGAATCCGTAATGCACAACATGCGCCAGTCGTTCGGTTCGCTCGATCCGGCGGAATTCGACGCCGCTGCGCGAATAATCGGCGACCGCAAACGTGCGATTTATCTGGCCGGTGGCCGCATCACAGGCGCCCTTGCCGAATATCTCTTCACCCACCTGCAGGTGATCCGGCCGGGCGTGACGCGGATATCGACCAATGCGGCCAGTTGGCCGCATTACGTCCTCAACATGAACCGCGGCGACGTGCTGATCCTGTTCGACATCCGCCGCTACGAGCGTCAGCTCGAGGCGCTCGCCCGGACTGCCGCCGAACACGGCGCAGAGATCATCCTGTTTACCGATCAGTGGGGCTCTCCGGTTTCCAAGCATGCCCGCCACTGTTTTCGCCTGAGCATCGAGGCACCGTCGGCCTGGGACTCCTCGGCAGTCACGCTGATCGTTGTCGAAGCCCTCATCGAAGCGGTCCAGGGGTCGCACTGGGAAAAGACCCGCGAACGCATGTCGATGCTGGAAAGCCTCTTTGAATCAACGCCATTGTTCCGAAAGCCGGTCGCTGGCGAGTAAATGCCGCAAAGAGGAAGTCGTGCCACTATCGCGACTTTTACAATTTTCTGTATACATAAATATGTCACAAAGGTGTCATGGAACAAAACTAACAGCACAATCAAGCTGAACCCAACCAGAGGAGAAAGTCAGTGAATAATAAGTTTAGCACTCTCGTTGCCGCAACCTGTGCGGCCTTGATGGCAACCACTGCCATCGCACGTGCAGACGCCATGGAAGACCTCGTCAAGGCTGCTCAGGCCGAAGGCGAACTGACCACTATCGCTCTCCCGCACGACTGGTGCGGCTACGGTGCCGTGATCGAAGGCTTCAAGGCAAAATACGGCCTGAAGGTCAACGAACTGAACCCGGACGCCGGTTCTGGCGATGAGATCGAAGCCATCAAGGCAAACAAGGACAACAAGGGCCCGCAGGCGCCTGACGTCATCGACGTCGGCCTCTCCTTCGGTCCGTCCGCCAAGGCCGATGGCCTGATCCAGTCCTACAAGGTCGCAACCTGGGATTCGATCCCCGACAGCGCCAAGGATGCCGACGGCTACTGGTACGGCGACTACTACGGCGTCATGTCCTTCGAAGTGAACAAGGACCTCGTCAAGGAAAGCCCTAAGGATTGGGCCGACCTGCTCAAGCCGGAATATGCCAACATGGTTGCCCTCGCCGGTGATCCGCGCACCGCCAACCAGGCGATCTCCGGCATCTTTGCAGCCGGCCTTTCTGCAGCGGGCGGCGATGTCTCCAAGGCTGGCCAGGCTGGCCTCGACTTCTTCAAGGAACTGAACGCCAAGGGCAATTTCGTTCCGGTTGTTGGTAAATCTGCGCCCCTCGCACAGGGCACCACACCAATCGTTCTGCGCTGGGACTACAACGCTCTGGCTGACCGCGACACGCTGAAGGGCAACCCGCCGATCGACGTCGTCGTTCCGGCTTCGGGCGTCGTCGCTGGCGTCTATGTCCAGGCGATCTCGGCTTATGCACCGCATCCGAACGCTGCCAAGCTCTGGATGGAATACCTCTATTCCGACGAAGGTCAGCTTGGCTGGTTGAAGGGCTATTGCCACCCGATCCGCTTCAACGATCTCGCCAAGAACGGCAAGATTCCGCAGGACCTGCTCGACAAGTTGCCGCCGGCTGAAGGCTATGCAAAGGCCGTCTTCCCGACGCTCGACGAGCAGAATGCTTACAAGGCAGTCATCACCAAGGGCTGGGACTCCGTGGGCGTAGAAGTCAAGTAAGCCTCTGAAAATCAAGGCCTTCCCGGACCTTGCTTCCGGGAAGGCCTTTTTCAAATCCAGCATCCGAGATTTTCATTTCATGTACCGTACCGGCAGAGACTGATGGCGAAATCGCAAGGCATACTGAATTCGCGAATGATCGTGGATTGGCTCGGAATCGCGCCATTCGTGCTCTTTTCGCTGTTGTTTCTCATCCTGCCGACGCTTTACCTCGTCACGGGCGCATTCTTTAATACACAGGGCGAGCTCACCCTCCAGAATTTCCGCGATCTGTTCCAGCCGCAAATCCTCTCGGCATACTGGATCTCGATCAAGATCAGCACCGCCTCGGCACTCGGCGGGCTGCTGATCGGCTTTTTCCTCGCCTGGGCGATCACCCAGGGCGGCCTGCCCGGCTGGATCCGCTCGTTCGTGATGACATTTTCCGGCGTGGCCTCGAATTTCGCCGGCGTGCCGCTGGCCTTTGCCTTCCTGGCGACCCTCGGCCGCACCGGTCTTTTGACTTGGGTCCTGACCACCTATTTCGGCTTCAACGTCTATGCGCACGGCTTCAACCTGCTGAGCTTTCTCGGACTGACGCTGGTTTACATGTATTTCCAGATACCTTTGATGGTTCTGATCATCACGCCGGCGCTGGATGGGCTGAAGAAGGAATGGCATGAAGCGGCCTCCATTCTCGGCGCCACATCGTCCCAGTATTGGCGCATGGTGGCTTTCCCGATCCTGTGGCCAAGCCTGATGGGCACCTTCCTGCTGCTGTTTGCCAACGCCTTCGGCGCAATCGCCACCGCCTATGCCTTGACCGGCTCATCACTGAATATCGTTCCGATCGTGCTCTACGCACAGATCCGCGGCGATGTGCTGCACAACCCCAACCTCGGCTACGCCGTTGCAATGGGCATGGTCATCATCACCGGCATCTCCAATTTCCTCTATATCTGGCTGCGCATTCGCGCCGAGAGGTGGCAGAAATGAACGGCAAACGCATACTTGCCTGGTTCGCCGTCGCAATCGGCTCCATCTACTTCCTGCTGCCGCTGGTGGCGACGTTCGAATTCTCGCTGCGCATGCGGCGTGGCGAGTATTCCTTCGACGCCTATCGGTCGGTTTTTGCCGACGTGCAGTTTCGCGATACCTTCAGCTATTCGATCCTGATGGCGGTCCTGACGATCATCATCGGCATGTTGCTGATCGTGCCGACCGCCTACTGGGTTAGACTGCGACTGCCGCAGGCGCGCCCATTCGTGGAATTCATCACGCTTCTGCCGCTGGTCATCCCGGCCATCGTCATCGTCTTCGGCTATCTCAGGCTCTACAACTCTTCGTCATTCCTGCCGCTGACCGGATCGGAGCGAACCACCGACCTGCTGCTGGTCTTTGCCTTCATGACGCTTTCGCTGCCCTACATGTATCGCTCCGTCGATACATCGATGCGGGCGATCGACGTTCGGGTGCTGACGGAAGCGGCCGAAAGCCTCGGCGCCTCCTGGGTGACGATCATGTTTCGCTGTATCTTCCCCAATGTCATCAGCGGGGTACTGTCGGGCGCCTTCATCACATTTGCCATCGTCATCGGCGAATTCACACTGCCGTCATTGCTCAACCGCCCGGCCTTCGGGCCCTATCTGCAGCTGATTGGCGCCAACCGCGCCTATGAGCCGCCGGCGCTGGCAATGATAGCGTTCTTCATGACCTGGGCCTCGATGGGCCTTATCAACATTGCCTCGCGTTTGCAGAAAGTCTCGCGCGCCCGTATCTGAGGATGTAATATATGGCCTTTCTCGAACTCACGAACATCCAGAAAACCTACGGCGCGATCCCGGTCGTCAAGGATTTCAACCTCGGCATTGAAAAGGGCGAGTTCGTGTCCTTTCTCGGTCCATCGGGCTGCGGCAAGACCACGACGCTGCGAATGGTCGCCGGTTTTGAAACCCCGACACAGGGCGACATCAAGATCAATGGCGTGCGCCAGAACGAACTGAAGACCAACCAACGCAATATCGGCATGGTGTTTCAGGCCTACGCGCTGTTTCCGAACATGACTGCATCCGAGAACGTCGCCTTCGGCCTCAAGGTCAAGGGCAGGTCAAAGGAAGAGTCCGCCAAGGTCGTGGGTGAGATGATGGAACTGGTGGGCCTCAGCCATCTCGCCGACCGCTACCCATTCCAGCTTTCCGGCGGACAGCAGCAACGCGTCGCACTGGCGCGCGCACTGGCGATCAAGCCGCAGGTTCTGCTTCTCGACGAGCCGCTGTCGGCGCTCGATGCCAAGATCCGCGTCTCGTTGCGCGAGGAAATCCGCGCCATCCAGCAACAGCTCGGCATTACCACGATCTTCGTCACCCACGATCAGGAGGAGGCTCTGTCGATCTCCGACCGTATCGTGGTGATGCATCAGGGCCATGCCGACCAGATCGGCACGCCGTTCGAAATCTACAACAAGCCCAGGACGAAGTTTGTCGCGACTTTCGTGGGTACGCTGTCCATCATTGAGGCGACTGTAGCCGATCCTTCGGCCAACACCGTCGTCATTGGGGGCCGTACGATCACCATTCCGGAATCGCTCGGCTCGGCCAAAGCAGGTGACAAGATCAGCCTGGCACTCAGGCCGGAAGCACTGTCGCTTTCCGTGGCAGGCAACCGCGAGTTCTCGCTCACCGGCAAGGTCGCCTCGGTCAGCTTCCTCGGCTCGGTCATCCGCACCAAGCTGATCGTCGACGACCAGCCGCTGTCCTTCGACGTGTTCAACGATCCCGCCGTCAAGCCGCCGGTCGTCGGCGACACCATCGAAGCACACTTTTCAGGCGCGGACCTGCTGATCGTCCGTGACTGACCGATGTATCTACGTCGATCGCTAATTGCGGTCGGCGTAGGAATGCACGTCGCCCAGCCGGTCTTCGATAGTGTAGCACCCCTCGCCGACCTCGCGAACGGGGCTTTCGGGAAGTTGTACCTTACCGTGGCCGCCGGGGATATCGAGGATATAGGACGGCATCGCCAGCCCGGAAATCCTGGCGCGCAGGCCGGCGACGATCGCCCTACCCTCTTCGATGCTCATCCGGAAATGGCTCGTGCCGGGCGCAAGATCGGGATGATGCAGGTAATAGGGCTTGATACGGTTTTCGACGAACAGGCGCATGAGGCTTGCGAGCACGGCTGGATCATCGTTGACGCCCCTGAGCAGCACTGACTGGCTGACCATCATGATGCCGCCATCGATCAACGCAGCCGATGCGGCTCGCGCCTCGTCAGTCAGCTCTCGCGGATGATTTGCATGCAGGGCAACGTAGACAGTCTTGCCCGACGATTTCAGCGCATCGATCAACTCGGAGCCGACACGAGCAGGATCGGTCACCGGCACCCGGCTATGCAGCCGCACGACCTTGACATGATCGATTGGCGCAAGCCGTTCCATGATCTCCTTCAACCGGCGCGGCGACAGAACCAGCGGATCTCCGCCGGTGAGGATAACCTCCCAGATTTCCTTGTGCTCGGCGATGTAGGCGATCGCCGCAGCGAGTGCCGCGCCCGAAAGCGTTCCATCTCCCTGCGGGCCGACCATCTCGCGCCGAAAGCAGAAGCGGCAATAGACCGGACAGACATGCACGGCCTTCAGCAGCACCCGATCCGGGTAGCGGTGCACGATGCCTTCGACGGGGCTATGGGCGTGGTCGCCGATCGGGTCGGCACTCTCCTGAGGCAACAACACGAGCTCGGCGGTATCGGGTATGTACTGCCGCGCAATCGGATCGGCCGAATCAGCTGGATCGATCAGCCTCGCGACCGCCTCGGTAACGGAGACGGCAAAGCGGGCGGCAACCGCTTCAGTGCCGTCCAACTGATCTGCAGCAATCAGGCCCGCTTCGAGTAGGTGCCTGGGTGTGATCAGAGCTGTCATGTGCCACACCTCCCCGTATGTATCGAACCGAATTCGTCCATCACATTCCCCAGCGCATCGGCGCCCACATGACCTGATCGAGGCGGACAGCACCGGAAGCCAGCATCGCCAGCCGATCGAAACCGAGCGCCGCACCACTCGCTTCCGGCATGATCGCGAGGGCAGAAAGGAAGTCCTCATCGAGCGGATAGGTTTCGCCGTAGATGCGCGCCTTCTCCGCCATTTCGTGTTCGAAGCGACGGCGCTGTTCGTCTGGATCCGTCAACTCCCCGAACGCATTGGCGAGCTCCACGCCGCAGGCATAAAGCTCAAAACGTTCGGCAACGCGTCCGTCACGCGGGGACTTCCGGGCAAGTGCAGCTTCCGCCGTCGGGTATTCGCAGAGAATAGTCGCCCGGCCCTCGCCGAGATGCGGCTCGACCTTTTCGACCAGCACGCGCGAAAACAAATCCGACCAGGTGTCGTCGTCTGCCGTGCGCATTCCTGCATCCTGCACCAGCGCCAGCAGCGCGTTGCGATCGGTTTCGCCGTCGGTCGCAATGGTGGAGAGAAGGTCCATTCCCGCGAACCGCGCGAATGCATTGGCCACCGTCAATCGCTCCGGCTCGACCAATGGATCGCATTCCATGCCACGGAAGCGGAACATCGTCTCGCCTCCGGCTTCCGCCGCGATCCTCAGCATCGCGGCACAATCATCCATCAACGCTTCGTAGGTTTCGCGGGCGCGATACCATTCGAGCATGGTGAATTCCGGCTGGTGGGTGGGCGATTTCTCGCGGTTGCGATAGACGTGGGCAAAGGTGTAGAGGCGGCTCTCGCCGGCGGCCAGCAGCTTCTTGCAGGCAAATTCGGGTGACGTGTGCAGATGATAGGCCTCGGAGCTGCCATCTGGCGCATCATATCGGGTCGTGAACGCATGCAGATGCGTTTCGTTTCCGGGTGATACCTGCAGCGCCGCGGTATCCACCTCGATGAAATCACCCGCCGTGAAGAAGCCACGCAACGCCTGCTGGACGCGATTGCGGGCCAGCAAGAAAGGTCGCCGGTCGGCATGAACATCCGGATGCCACCACGGAGATGGCCTGGAGGTGGAAATGTTTCTCATCGCACTATGTCGTTTCGGTATGGCAATTTCGCCATTTTCAGGTTAGTAGCGCGCCACAAGTAAAAAAGCGCTCGCTCTGGCCGGTCGCCGTCCTTTAAAGCGCGTTCCAACAAGTTACAAGGAAGTCTTATGGCAAAGGTCATCGCTTCTCAGCTCCGCAAAGGCAATGTTGTCGACATCGACAGCCGCCTCTATGTTGTGCTGACCGCGCAGAATTTTCACCCCGGCAAGGGAACTCCCGTCACGCAGATCGATATGCGCCGCATTTCGGATGGTGTGAAGGTCTCGGAACGCTGGAAGACCACCGAAACGGTCGAACGCGCCGTTGTCGAGGACCAGAACTTCCAGTTCCTCTATGAGGACGGCGAAGGCTACCATTTCATGAACCCGGAAACCTATGACCAGGTCGCGGTTTCTGGCGACATCATCGGCGACGACAAGGCCTACCTGTCCGAAGGCATGAAGGTCGTCCTGTCGATCCACGAAGGCAATGCAATTGCGCTCGAACTGCCGCGTCAGGTGACCCTCGAGGTCATGGAAACCGAACCGGTCGTCAAAGGTCAGACGGCATCGTCGTCCTACAAGCCGGCGATCCTCTCCAACGGCATTCGCACCGGTGTGCCGCCGCACGTGTCGGCCGGTACCCGCATCGTCGTGCTGACGGAAGACGGTTCCTACGTCGAGCGTGCCAAAGACTGATCCGCAAATCCAATAGCTGAAAATGAATGGCCCGCCTTGAGCGGGCCATTTTTTTGGATCATTTTCCCATCAGGAACGTTTCCTCCCAAAGGCATGCGCGGTAGAAATCTGCCCGCTATCCGGCAAGCGCGCCATGCCTCCCCGCGAGGAGGGATTGGTATGCCGACTGCCCGGACATTGGTTGCGTGGACCCTTGGTGTTTGCACGATCTGGCCAGTTGCGCTGGTGACATCGGCCAGCGCCGGATCGCCCTCTTTCGACTGCGCCAAGGCTGACAGCAGCGCAGAGGAGTTGATTTGCGGCGACAGGGAGCTTGCACGCCTCGATGTGGAAGCGACCCGCCTCTTCAGGCTTGTCAGAGACCGCCCGGAATTAGCCGCCGAGCAGCGGCAGGCGCTGAACGATGACCGAAAGCACTGGCAGAAAGTACGTGACGAATGCTGGATCGCCGAGGATTTTCGCCGCTGCATTGTCGCGGCCTACGCAATCCGGATTCACTCCCTGAGAGAAAACCACGCCCAGACGCATGCCCGCGACAAGGAAGGCATCACCAAAGGCCCATTCCAACTCGCCTGCAAGAACTTGCCTGGAACGGTGAAGGCAACCTTCATCAAAAGCGAACCGCCCGTCACGACTGTTCAGATGCAGGAACAGTTCCACGTCGGTATCGGCTTGGGCCTCCGCTACGTCGAAAGCGGCCCGAATGGCGAGATGACCTTCTGGACAACCGGCAAGAACGCATTCCTCAAGCTGCCGGACGGCACGCGCTATGACTGTATTGTCCAGCCACAGAAGTAGCACCCCTTCATTGTCGAGATGAAATAGACGAACGGGTCTGACCCGATTGCAGGATTTTTTGGAAAAATATCTCTCCGGATCCATTCTGCTGCAATTTTTTCTTCTATATTTTCTATAATATTTGTATATTATATCGATTATGGTTTCCATGGGAGAAGCCGCCATCTTTTCGTTCGAGGGAGAACACGCATGTCCATCAACCGACGTACCCTGCTAAGCGCGGCATCCTCCATCGCACTCGTTCTCGCTGCAGGCGGTTCGAGTGCTTTCGCTGCCGACGTCACCGTCAACATCGCCTGGCAGCCGATTGTTGAGCCGTCGCGCGTGCCCCAGGCCGACGGCAGCTATGAAAAGGCGACCGGAGCCAAGATCAACTGGCGCAAGTTCGATGGTGGCGCCGATGTCATTGCAGCGCTCGCCTCGGGCTCTGTCGACATCGGCTATGTCGGCTCCTCGCCACTGGCCGCCGCAGCCAGCCGCGAATTGCCATTTGAAACGATCTTCGTCGTCGGCCTTATCGACGAAGCGGAAGCGCTTGCGGTCAAGGGCGTCGACAAGCCGGAAGGCCTTGCCGGCAAAAAGATCGCTACGCCGTTCGTTTCCACGGCGCATTACAGCCTGTTGACCGCCCTCAAGCACTGGAACATCGATCCGAAATCACTGCAGATCCTGAATCTGCGCCCGCCGGAAATCGCTGCCGCATGGGAACGCGGTGACATCGACGGCGCCTATGTCTGGGATCCGGTCCTGAGCCAGATCAAGAAATCCGCCAATGTCCTGGCCGACTCCGGCGATGTGGCCAAGTGGGGCGGCCCTACCTTCGATGCCTGGATCGTGTCGAAGAAGTTCGCAACGGAACATCCAGAAATCGTAACCAGCTTCGTCAAGGTCACCGGCGATGCCTATGCCAGTTATCGCTCCAACACGGACTCCTGGAATGCGGGATCGGAACAGGCCGCCAAGATCGCCAAGCTGACCGGGGCAAAAACCGACGACGTTCCGGCGCTGCTCAAGGGATACTATTTCCCGTCACTGGAAGAGCAGGCCTCCAAGGACCTGCTGGGCGGTGGCACCGTCGATGCCGTGACCAAGACCTCCGCCTTCCTGCTCGAACAGGGCAAGATCCCGGCAGTGCTCTCCGACTACGCCCCGTACATCACGGCAAAATGGGTCAACGAGGCATTGAAAGTCTCGCAATAGGCCTCTCCCAGCGGGCGGCTGCGGGGCAATGTCCTGATGCTCGATGCAGCCTCCCGCATACCGTCCGGCACGGTGGCAGCCAGTCGCCACCGTGCCGGATATCAGTGCCGACAATGGAAGGTCGATCCCTTGGGCAAGCTATCACTCAACCAAGTCTCGCTGAGCTATCCCGGTGCGGGCATCGGGCACGTGGGCATTCTGCATAACGTAACCCTATCGCTCGACGAACGTGAATTCGTCGTCGTCATAGGGCGCTCAGGCTCGGGCAAGACCAGCCTTCTCAATCTCGCAGCCGGATTTCTCACACCGTCGCACGGCTCGATTGCGGTTGACGGAGCCGCGATTACCGGGCCGGGGTCGGATCGGGCCGTCGTCTTCCAGGACGATGCGCTCTATCCATGGCTCAATGCGCGCGACAATATCGGCTTTCCGCTGAAACTCCGCCATGTCGCCAAGCGAGTTCGAGACACCAGGGCGGAGGAACTGCTGGATCTTGTCGGCCTCTCCGGTTCGGGTGACAAGAAAATCTGGGAGCTTTCCGGCGGCATGCGCCAACGGGTCGGCATCGCCCGGGCGCTCGCCTCAGATCCGAAATTCCTTTTGATGGATGAGCCACTGGGCGCACTCGATGCCCTGACCCGCAGCCGCATGCAATCTTTCCTGCTCAATGTCTGGCAAGCAACCTCGACCGGCGTGCTGCTGATCACGCACAGCATCGACGAGGCGCTGTTTCTGGCCACCCGTGTGATCGTGCTGGAGCCTACACCCGGCAGGATCACCGCCGATATTCCACTCGACTTCGGCCGTCGCCATCTGGCCGGCGAAAGCGCAGCTTCGATCCGCTCCTCCAGTGCCTTCAAGACGGCTTACGAACGACTGACGCTCGCCATTCACACTGAGACCGCGGAGTTTGCCGCATGACCTATTCGACAACAGCCATTGACGAACAGTCGTTTTCGGCAGAACAGAGCCGACCGCGCCGAAGGCCGACCGATATCACCTTGCTGGTCTCGGCCGCCACGATCGTCGTCATCCTGGGCCTTTGGGCATTCGCTGCCGCATTCCAGCTTGTCTCACCGGTGTTTCTTCCCTCGCCCGTTGCTGTCCTTAGATCCTCTTACGCTCTGGCAACGGTTGGCTTTGTCGACAGCACGCTCGCCGAACATGTCTTTGCCAGTCTGTTTCGGATATTCGGTGCACTGGCGCTTGCAATCGTACTAGGCGTGCCCGCCGGACTGGCGATGGCGATGAGCCGTATCGGCAAAGGCATCCTGGATCCGATCGTCGAGTTCCTGCGACCCCTGCCGCCACTTGCCTATCTTCCACTAATCATCATCTGGTGCGGTATCGGCGAAACCTCAAAAATCGTCGTGATCGCCCTGGCGATGCTGCCGCCGATCATCATATCCACGGTTTCCGGCGTGCGTTCGACATCGAAGGATCACATCAACGCGGCTCGCTCCTTCGGCGCCAATCGCTGGCAGCTTCTCACCCAGGTGGTGCTTCCAAGCACCACACCTTCGATCCTCACCGGGATACGCATCGCGCTCGGCGCGGGCTGGTCGACGCTGGTAGCCGCCGAACTGATCGCGGCACCACAGGGTCTCGGCTTCATGATTCAGTCGGCGGCACAGTTCCTCGTAACCGATATCGTCATCGCAGGCATCTTCACCATCGCGCTGATCGCGTTCATGTTCGAGATGCTCGCGCGCCTGCTCGAGCGCACCCTGACGCCCTGGACCGCGCATAAATAAGACCATGGAAGAATGTGCCCGCTTGAATTCGCAGTGCGAAATCAAGTCTTTGTTAACCATATTTGGCAAGGATGGGGCCGCGCCGAATGAGAAGGTGACGACTGAGCGATGTCATGCTCGAAGACCGACTTCAGGGAATTCGATAATGCCGGTGATTACATTCGCCAACACCAAGGGCGGCGCGGGAAAGACCACTGCGGTTCTGCTGCTTTCCACCGAACTCGCACGCCAAGGCAACCGCGTCACCATTCTCGATGCCGATCCTCAGCGCTGGATCAGCCGCTGGCATGAAACCGGCGACGCCACTGCCAACATCACCGTCGTCCCCTATGTGACACTTGCGACCATTCAGACCGTAATTGCCCAGCACCGTCCTCGGACAGACTACTTTATCCTTGACCTGCCAGGCGCATCCTCGCCGCTGCTCGCCACCGCTATCGGCATGTCCGACCATGTGCTGATCCCCATCCAGGGCTGCGCGATGGACGCCAAAGGCGGCGCCCAGGTGCTGGAGCTGCTCAAGTATCTCGAGGACAAGGCCAACATCCGCATCCCGCATTCGGTGGTACTGTCACGCGTGAATTCCATGGTGACCACGCGCGCGTTGCAAGCCGTCAAGTCGCTGCTGGCCGCCCGCAGCGTCCGCGTGCTCGACACACCGATCATCGAGCGCGCCGCCTATCGCGATCTCTTCGATTACGGATGCAGCCTCTACGAAATGGACGCGACACGCGTCAGTAATCTCGACCGGGCCAAGGAGAATGCCGAGGCTTTTGCCAATGAAGTGCTGGGCTACGTTCCGAACCGGGCGGCGACCCGTCCATCCTTAAGCCAGCGCGACGTTCTGCGCTCCGCTGCCTGACGGGAACAATCAGAAAAGCGCATCCTCAAACAGTTCGTCGTCATTGACGGCGACGGCCTTGGGCGCCGCTTCTGCGGCAGCCGCAACGGGCAGGAAACGACGGTGAATGTCCCGTTCGGACGCCATCGTGTAAAGCTTGAAAATCCGTTGGCTGGCCGCGCCGATCTCTTCACCTAGGGCGGATACGTCACTATCGCTGAGATCGGCGATCGACCATGAGGTCTCCAGACAATCCTGCAGCACGTCGCCGAGTTCGTGCTCGAAATCGAGCGTGCCGATGGCAGCGCTGATCTTGGAAAACACTTCCTGGCCCTCGCGCTCGAAGGCCGCGATGCCTTCATCCATCCTCGCGGAAACCTCGCGGATGGAGCCGAGCGCTTCGTTCATCGGCTGGCTGATATTGCGGCCGGCCACACCACGATCCTGCGACAGGCTTTCGGCAGCAGCTTCGAAATGCTTGAGTTCGGCGAGAACAGCGTTCGCCGGATCCTCGAGCTTTTCGGCAAACACCCGCAGTTCGCCACTGACGACGTTGACCGACCGGCCTTCGTCGCCCAGCTTGGAGCAACGCAGGTTTGAGTTGAGCGCCATATAGTGGATATCGGTTTTGATCGACCGGATGATCTCGATACCCTGGATCAGGCTTTGCGCTGTCTCGCCCGTGGACTGCGCCACCGTATCAGCTTCGGTGCTGGTATCCTGAACATCGGAAACGAGCGCCGAGGCGCGAGCAACGTTCTGCTCCAATCCGCTCAGGAAGTTGCGCCCCTCACTGTCGCTCTGCCTGTGCATCTGGTCACGCAACGCCAGAATGTCACGGGTGTCGTCGACGAAACGCGACATGTTTTCCATGACCTTGCGGCATTCCCGCTGGAAGTCGCTGAGCGTTTCATCCATCTGCGCCGCAGCCAGATGATTGATCGCACCATCGAACCTTGCAAGCGCGTCTTCGCCCAGGGCTGCTCCTTCCGCCGAGTTTCTGAATTCGTCGAATATCTCGAAGCTGGAGCGGATGTGCTCGATCCGCTGGCGGGTGATGTCGCCAATCTGCAGTGCCGAAAGAACGGTGGCGATCTTGCCCTGTACACCGCGCGCCAGTGCCTTCACTTCGTTGGCGATTTTGACGAGGTTGCGATGGTGTTCGGCGACCTTGCCCGCGTCACGCTCGAGTTCACGGACGATCGTCGGGACGGTATCAACGTAATTCTGTGAAATTTCGCCGGAAAACGATTGTGCCCTGGCAAGCTGGCTGTGCATTGCGGCGAGCTGCACGGAAAAACGATCGACCTCCTGCGCGCCCGATTGGATGCGCTCGCGGATTTCGTCAGCGAAACCCGCGAACTCAGCAAGTCCGGCGCCTGTAATCTTCACCGTAATCGCGAATGTCCGGAGATAACGCATCGTATCGCGCATGTCGTCAACGCTTGACTGCATGGTGCGGCAAGCTCCGAACAGACTTTCGAAGCGTCCCTTGCGGGTGAGTTCGAAACCCGGCAGTTCGGCAAGCTGTTTTGCGGTCGCCTGGATGCGGGCAATCGTGTCGTTCGAAGTCTGCCCATCGAGCGCGCCGGTCAACTCATCGAGCGAGCCGATCAGCCGCTTGAGAATATCGACGATCGCGATCAGCACCGTGCCACCTTCGAGAAACTTCTTCTCCAGACGGCTGTGCGCCGCGGCCAGTTTGCCATCGAGCCCCGACCTGTCGACCGGCAAATACACCGCTGTTGATATGTTCCGTTTCAGCACAACCTGATCCCCATGCAAATCCATTGCCGGGAACCTAGACTCCAACTTCCCAAGGACCCGTAAACTCGCGGTCCCAAACACGGTCGTAGCCGGCGCAGGGGCCTCGGCTACATAACCTAATTCATTGTTTTATTTAAGTTATTTAAAGAAAATGAATCGGTTTCCACACTTAAGGAAAGGTTAATTTTACCTTATCATAAATTACATATGAGTTTGAGAGTGTTAATAACCCGGTATCGCTGTTCATACTTTATTAGCCAAACAAACAGAGGATCGCGGCGTAATGCAATAGGCAGCAGGCAGTCGCATGATCTTTAGTTTCAATGAAAAAGCAAACATTCGAAATATCGCGGAAATCCACAACGAATTTACAACGGCCTGCCAAGATAGCGCGTCTATCGAGATCGACCTCGAACGCTGCACCGACATAGACCTGTCGTTTATCCAGCTGATCGAATCCGCCCGCATCTACGCCGGCACCTCGGGCAAGAAGATCGCCCTGACGAACCCAGCCAACGCAAACGTTGAAACGGCGCTGAAACGCTGCGGCCTGTTCGAAAATTTTTCCGTCGAAGATAGCAAATTCTGGCTCCACAAGGAGATGAACTGATGTCCGCAAATATCCTCACCGTCGACGATTCCGCCAGCATTCGCCTGACGACAAATGTTGCCCTGTCCAACGCCGGCTATACGGTGACCGAAGCCATCAATGGCGCGGAAGGCATCTCCAAAGCGACGTCCGGCCAGTTTGATCTGATCGTCACAGATCTCAACATGCCCGTTATGGATGGCCTGACGATGATTCGCGAGCTCCGCAAGATCCCCAGCCAGATGGGCATTCCGATCATCTTCCTGACGACGGAATCGGATGGTTCGATCAAGCAACAGGCCAAGGAAGCCGGCGCGACCGGCTGGCTGACCAAACCCTTCGATCCGGACAATCTCGTCAAGATCGTCAGAAAGGTTCTGGGCAAATGAGCCATCCGGATCCCATCGTCGTCTTCAGGACCGAGGCTGCCGAATTGCTGGAGGCCATCGAGGCCGGGCTGCTCGACCTGCTCGACAACCTGTCCGACAAGGAACAGATCGACGCGGTGTTCCGCAGCCTGCATACGCTAAAGGGATCCGGAGCGATGTTCGGGTTTGAGGCGCTCGCCGCCTTTACCCATCATTGCGAAACTGCCTTCGATCTGGTTCGCAAGGGTGAGGTTCCGGCCACGGCCGCACTCATTTCAGCCGTGCTCGAAGCCAAGGATCACATGCGTACGCTGGTCGAGACACCCGGCGGTGATCACGATACGCTCAGCAGCCTGTTGCTCGATAAGCTTCACAAAGCTGTAGAAGCCGCCAGCGGCGCAAATATAGAAGCACCAGCAGCTGACGCACCAGCGATCAACAATTGGAAGATCCGGTTCTCGCTGCCTGCAAATGCGATGGCCAACGGCACCAATCCATTGCCCTTGCTCGACGAATTGCGCGATCTCGGCGAATGCAGGATCGTTGCCGACCGGAGCGCCCTGCCCGCGCTCGACGTCCTCAATCCCTCGGATCTCTATTTCAGCTGGTCTGTGGAGCTGAAGAGCGAAGCCCCGAGGTCGGCGATCGAGGATGTATTCATTTTCGTCATGGACGAGATGAAACTTGAAATCTCCTGCGAAGAGCCGACGGGAACAAGTGCGGTCGAGATCGCTCTCACACCGGCACCAACGAACCATAATTCGTCGGTGACGACGCCGTTGGCCGCCCCTATCGCTGCCAGCGGACCTTCACCGTCCACCGCCAGCACACCCGTTCCAGTCGCATCCGACGCGAAGCAGAACAAGGCCGCCGAGAATGTTCGCGTCCCGGCCGAACGTCTGGATGAGTTGATGGATCGCGTTGGTGAACTGGTGATTGCCCAGTCGCGGCTTTCCCAGCTCGCAAACGCCGACGGAGACCTGCAGTTCCGCGCTGTCTCGGAAGACATCGAGCGCCTCTCCGGCGAGTTGCGGGACACGATGATGGTGCTGCGCATGGTGCCCGTCACCCAACTTTTTGGACGTTTCCGCCGACTGGTGCATGACCTGGCCCATGAGACCCATAAGACGATTGAGTTGATAACCGAAGGCGAAACCACCGAAGTCGACAAAACCGTCATCGAACGCCTCGCCGATCCCCTCGTCCACCTGGTGCGCAATTCCTGCGATCATGGTCTCGAAACACCGGAAGAACGGATTGCCGCCGGCAAGCCGGCCGCCGGACGCGTCGTGCTCTCTGCACGCCAGACCGGAGGCGAAGTCAAGATCACCATTAGCGACGACGGTCGCGGCATCAACCGCGAACGTGTCCGCGCCAAGGCGGAAAGCTCGGGCATCATTGCGCCAAACGCCGTCCTTGCAGATCAGGAACTCCTTCAACTGATCTTTCAACCCGGCTTCTCAACAGCCCAGAATGTCACCAATCTTTCCGGTCGTGGCGTCGGAATGGACGTGGTCAAGCGCTCGATCGAAACCTTGCGCGGCACGATCAATGTCGTCAGCACGCCCGGTCAGGGATCAGCCATCTCGCTGAACATCCCGCTGACGCTTGCCATTATCGATGGCTTGCTGGTGCGCGTCGGGTCCGGCCGTTACGTCATCCCGCTGTCGGCGGTCGAGGAATGCCTCGAACTGTCGCTGGAAGAGGACATGCGTTCGCGCGGTCGCAGTTTCATCTCGCTGCGCGACAGCCTGGTACCGTTCATTCGCCTTCGCGATCTGTTCCGCACCGGCACCAAGCCCGACCCCTATCAAAAGGTGGTGGTGATCTCCACCGGCACCGAACGTGTCGGCCTCGTCGTCGACCAGATCATCGGCGACCACCAGACGGTCATCAAGTCCATGTCCAAGCTGCACCATGATATCGCGACCTTCTCGGGTGCAACCATCCTCGGGGATGGCAGCGTCGCACTTATCCTCGACGTCGCCCATCTGGTGACGGAAGGGCAGCAGCAGGAGGCGCACTTGCGCGCAGCCGGATGAACCAGGCTCTCAAGAAGATCGAAACCACCCTGTGGAACAACGAGGACGAACTCGAGGTCCTGACCTTTGACATCGCCGGCGAGACTTTCGCCATCGAGGCAGTCGCGGTCCGGGAAATCCTCGACCTTCTGCCTGAGACACTCGTACCGGGCGCCCGTTCCTTCGTCGGAAGCGTGCTGAATTTCCGCGGACGAGTGATCCCGCTGGCCGACATACGGCTGGCATTCGGCATGGAGGCCACGACAACCACAAAGGATAGCCGCATCATCGTCATCGAACTTGAACTGGATAGCGAAGCCGTCCTGATCGGCGTCAGAACCGACAAGGTCAACGAAGTGACCACTTTGACGAAAAAAGCCAGCGAGCCCCCGCCCAGCGTCGGCATGCGCTGGCGCGCCGACTACATCGATTGCCTCGTCAAACGCGGCACCGACTTTATTATCGTCCCGAATATGAAGGCAATCTTCTCGTCTTGAAGATCAGGCGCATTCAGAAGGACAAACATACCGGCACGATTCCGGATTAGGAAGCATATTATGAAGTTTACCATTACCAAGAAGCTCGCTCTGACCTTTACGGCAGTCGTCGCACTGTCGGGCACAAGCATGTTTTTCGCCATCCAGAGCCTTGGAACCCTGAACCAGACGCTTGACACCATCGTCAACGGCAGCTCTGCCCAGGCAGTCGAGCTCAAGGAGATGGAGAATATCGTCACCCAGATCGGATCCTCGACCCGACAGATGATCATCTCCACCGATCCGAAAGATCTTGCAGACCTTTCCAAAACCATTGCCGAAAGCGATGCTGCCTTGCGCTCCCAGGCAGCCAAGCTGCGTCCTTTGCTGACGGACGCAAACCGACAGACGCTGGATGCTTTCACTCAGAAGTGGGAGCAGTACCTGACGATCAACGCAAAGCTTCAAGTACTCACCTTGAAGAACTCCGGAGCGACCGCGTTTCAGCTAACCACGACGGAAGGCAGCGGTTCACTCGATGCCGTCGAGGAAAAGCTGACTGCACTGGTCGACAGGCTGCGTGCTCCCGTCAACCAGGGAAATCTTCAGGCCTTTGCGGCTTACGAAAAGGGCATCACAATCCGGCTGAACATCGCGGAAATGTTCCGCCAGCATCGTAACATTCTGCTGGGATCCGTGCGCCCTACCAAGCAGGAACAATGGAACAACGACTACATCGCGTTCGCCCAAACAGTCGGCGAGGACATCAAGAAGCTCGGCCATCAAGTCAGTTCGTCCGACAAGGCGTTGTACGATTCTTTCGTGGCTGCTTATGACATGATGAAGTCGACGATCGACAAGATCAATGCCATCAGCTTGGAAAACGGCGATTATCACGCGAACATTCTTGCCAGCAATGAAGGCCGCGCCACGCGCCAGGCCGCAGCGCAGATCCTGCGCGACCTCGTTGCCGCCAACAGTCAGATCCAACAGGCCGAGCTGGTCGAATCCAAAGACCTCTACGAAAACAGCCGTAACCTGCTGATCGGACTCCTGATTTTCTCGACATTGATCGCAGCGGCCGCAGCCACCTGGATCGTCCTGTCGATCAGCAGGGGCCTGCGCAATGCCAACCAGATCATCCGCAATGTCGCTGAGGGCAACCTCACCCAGACAGCGACGATCAAGGGCCATGACGAGATCGCCGAACTGCTCGGCCACGTCAATACAATGATCGACCGCCTGCGCGGCGTGGTTGCCGACGCCTTGCAGGCTTCCCACAGCGTTTCCTCCGGCAGCCAGGAACTGTCGGCCTCCTCCGAGCAGGTCTCGCAGGGTGCCACCGAACAGGCGTCCGCCGCCGAGGAAGCATCGGCTGCCATGGAAGAGATGGCCGCCAACATCAAGCAGAATGCCGACAACGCCGCCCAGACGGAAAAGATCGCCCGCCAGTCCTCCAAGGATGCCGAAGCCAGCGGCGAAGCCGTCACCCGTGCGGTCACCGCCATGCGCACCATTGCCGAGAAGATCTCGATCGTGCAGGAAATCGCCCGTCAGACCGACCTGCTCGCACTAAACGCTGCTGTGGAAGCAGCCCGTGCCGGCGAACACGGCAAGGGCTTTGCAGTCGTCGCCTCTGAAGTTCGCAAGCTTGCCGAACGCAGCCAGTCGGCCGCAGCAGAGATCGGCGCGATGTCGACCGATACCGTTCATGCAGCGCAGGAAGCCGGTGAAATGCTCGCGCGCCTCGTGCCGGACATCCGCAAGACTGCCGAACTCGTCTCTGAAATCACCGCAGCCTGCCGCGAGCAGGATATCGGCGCCAGCCAGATCAACGAAGCGATCCAACAGCTCGACAAGGTGACCCAGCAGAACTCGTCTGCTTCGGAGGAAATGGCATCGACCTCGGAGGAACTGGCCGCCCAGTCCGAAGAGCTGCAGACATCGATCTCCTTCTTCCATGTCGACAATACGCCGGCGCGGCAGGTTCAGCAGCCGATCGCCATGCCTGCTGCCCGTCCCGCTCCACGCCAGATGGCCCAGGCGCCTGCCCGCAAGTCAGCCGGCCACACGGTCGCCGCCCAGCAGGCACGCGCCAAGGGCTTCGCACTCGACCTCAGCCAGGGTGGTCCCGACCACGCCGACGCCGATTTCAGGGAAAGCGCGTAACAACTGGCTCCAACAATCCGGCGGCCCTATTGGGCCGCCCCTGCGCCCCGCGGATGTAGCCGCGTGACACAAAGACTACCGAATGCCCCGGTTTTGCGGACGTGAATTAATCGCGCCCACCGCCTTGCTGGCTCGGTCAAACTCGTTGGGAAGGATCACGCCTTCCTGTACCCGAACCGTATGCAAAGGATTACCGCGGTGCGCATGACTATCAAACTCAAGCTCGGCCTCGTATTTGCCGTCATTATTCTCCTGACCGGCGCGATGGCGACATTTGCCATCATCAATCTCGCGTCGCTCAACGGATCGGTCACCCGGATGGTCGAGGAACCGATCGAGGACTTCAAGATGCTGTCGGAACTCAGCGACACCTTCGGTGGAGCGGTTCGCGCTGAAAAGAATGCCATCCTCAACGAGAACCCGGTCGAGATCGCCGAGTTCGTCAAGTCGATGACATCGCGCCAGGTGAAGATCGGCCCGATCCTCGAGGCACTCGAAAAATCCGCAGACAAGGATGTAAGCACCAAGGCCAAAGAATTTCACGCGATTTACGAGCAATACGAGCCGATCCAGAAGGAAATGGGCCAGCTTGCCACGACCAACACCCCGGAATCGAACGCGCGGGCAACTGCGCTGACCATGGGACAGGGTCGCGACCTTATGAACAAGGCACTCAAGGTGATTGAGGAGATGCACGCAATCGCCGCCGAGAATGTCGCGGAAACCGATGCAGCGACGGACGCCCAATATGCCCAGTCGCGCTTCATGCTGATCACCGCGACCGCAATCGTCGTGCTGTTCTCGTTCGCCGCGGCCATCTGGATTTCGCTCACAATCTCCCGCGGTCTGAAGCGTGCTTCCGCACTTGCCGACGCGGTCGCGATCGGCGACCTGAACTACCAGATCGAATACAAGGCTAACGACGAAATCCGTGATCTGGCCAACTCCATGGAGCAGATGACCTCCAACCTCCGGAACACCGCCGAAATTGCCGATATGATCGCCAACGGCGACCTCACGGTGACACCGAGAGCGCTGTCCGACAAGGACACGCTCGGCCTGTCGCTGGCAAGCATGGTCGAACGCCTGCGCGGCGTCGTAGCCGATGCGCTTTCAGCTTCGCTCAACGTATCGTCGGGCAGCCAGGAACTGTCGGCTTCCTCCGAGCAGGTCTCCCAGGGTGCGACCGAACAGGCCGCGGCCGCTGAAGAAGCCTCCGCCTCGATGGAGGAAATGGCCGCCAACATCAAACAGAACGCCGATAACGCCGCCCAGACCGAAAAGATCGCCCGCCAGTCGGCCAAGGATGCCGAAGTCTCGGGCGACGCCGTCAACCGCGCTGTCGCTGCCATGCGCACGATCGCCGAGAAGATTTCGATCGTGCAGGAAATCGCTCGCCAGACCGACCTGCTCGCACTCAATGCAGCCGTTGAGGCCGCTCGCGCCGGCGAACATGGCAAGGGTTTTGCTGTCGTCGCTTCCGAAGTTCGCAAGCTGGCCGAACGCAGCCAGTCCGCAGCAGCCGAGATCGGCGCCATGTCCGGCGACACCGTGCAGGCAGCGCAGGAAGCCGGGGAAATGCTCGCCCGCCTCGTACCGGATATCCGCAAGACCGCCGAACTGGTTTCCGAAATCACCGCCGCTTGCCGCGAGCAGGATATCGGCGCCAGCCAGATCAACGAGGCGATCCAGCAGCTCGACAAGGTGACCCAGCAAAACTCTTCTGCCTCCGAGGAAATGGCATCCACGTCGGAAGAACTGGCCGCGCAGTCGGAGGAACTGCAAACCTCGATCGCCTTCTTCCGGGTCGACAATGCCAACAACAGCAAGTCCGGCGCATACAAGGCTGCGCCCAAGCCTGCAGCACGTCCACAGTCAGCACAGGTCGCCCCTTCCGCAGCTCGCAAGCCATCGCAGCAAAATGTGGCGACCCAGCAGGCCCGTGTGAAGGGCTTCGCTCTCGATCTCAGCCAGGGCGGCCCGGATGCCGGCGACGCAGATTTCAGGGAAAGCGCATGACAATGACGGCATCAAGCAGCGAAGCACAGTTCGTGACGTTCAGCCTCGGCGAAGAAATCTTCGCCGTGCCTGTCGAAGTAGTCAGGGAAATCCTCGATTACGAGGAAGCCTTCAAGATCCCGAACGGCCCCGATTATCTGCTCGGCCTCCGCAATGTGCGGGGGCAAGGGGTGCCGACGATCGATCTCAGGCTGAAGCTCGGTCTCACCCGCACGATACCGTCGCCGCATACGAGGGTATTGGTCCTCGACATTCCAATGCCGGATCGTCTTCTCAGTCTCGGGCTTGTGGCCGACAGGGTGTTTGAAGTGACGCCCTTCCGTCGCGACCAGATCGAACAGGCGCCCGACATCGGCACCCGCTGGCGCTCCGACTATATTTCGGGTGTCGTGCGACGGGAAACCGGCTTTGTGGTGATTATCGATCTTGCCAGGCTTCTGACGGCTGACGATGCAGCCATCATGTCATCCAGGCACGCGGCTTAATCGAATAGTTCCAGGATATTTTCATGGCATCCGTTTCGCGTAGCATGCCCGTTCAATCCGACGGGATCAGCAAGAAGAATTTTGAAAAACTCGCCAATTTCATCTACGGCTACAGCGGCATCAAGATGCCGCCAAGCAAGCAAACCATGCTCGAAGGGCGTCTACGCCGGCGGCTGCGCGCCACCGGCAAGCCCACCTTCGACGCTTATTGCGATTTTCTCTTCAAGGGCGACGGCCTCGAGCAGGAAACAATTTACCTGATCGATGCTGTGACCACCAACAAAACGGACTTCTTCCGCGAGCCCAACCATTTCACTTACCTGTACAAGCAGGCGCTGCCGAACCTCATGGCAAGCGGCGTTCGCAGCGTTCGCGCCTGGAGTTCCGCCTGCTCGACGGGCGCCGAGCCCTATACGATGGCCATCGTGCTGGAGGAATACGCCCAGCAGCACGGCAACATGCCTTATACGATCCTCGCCACCGACCTTTCGACCGACGTACTGGCAACCGCACATAAGGGAATTTACCCGTCGGAGCTCGTTGAACCCGTGCCCGTCGATCTGCGCAACAAATATGTGATGCGTCCCGTCGCGCGCGGCAACAATAGTGTACGCATTGTCCCACGCCTGCGCTCGAAAGTTGCATTCGGACGCTTGAACCTGATGGACGATCGCTACGTTATCGGCGATCCGGTCCATCTCATCTTCTGCCGCAACGTCATGATCTATTTCGACAAGGAAACCCAGGCCGACGTCTTGACGAGGCTCTGCGATTGCCTGTTGCCAGGGGGCTACCTGTTCATCGGTCATTCCGAATCCATCGCCGGTTTCGACCTGCCATTGAAGGCAGTCGCCAATACCGTCTTTCAAAAGGTCTGAGAACGTTGTCCGCAAAAACCCGTGTTCTGATCGTCGATGACTCCGCCAGCGTCCGCCAGACGTTGACGCGCGTGCTGGAAGCCGACCCCGATATCGAGGTTATCGGTGCAGCGTCCGATCCCTTCATGGCCGCGAAGAAGATTCGGGACGACATTCCCGACGTGATCACCCTCGATGTCGAGATGCCACAAATGGATGGTATCACCTTCCTGCGCAAGCTGATGAGCCAGCATCCGATTCCCGTGGTCATGTGCTCGTCGCTGACCGAGGCGGGTTCGGAAACCCTGATGCAGGCGCTGGAAGCCGGCGCAGTCGACATCATCCTCAAGCCCAAGATCGGCGCGGCCGACCATCTTGCCGAGATCGGCGACAACATCCGCCACGTCGTCAAGGCGGCCGCCAAGGCACGGCTCGGCAACCTTCGCCGGAACCGCACCGCTGCACCCATGGCCCCACAGGGAAAGCTGACTGCCGATGCCGTGCTGCCGCCCCCTACTGGCCGCGCCATGGCCAAGACGACGGAAATGATCGTCTGCGTTGGCGCCTCGACCGGTGGCACCGAGGCCTTGCGCGAAATGCTGGAAAAGCTGCCGGCCAATGCGCCCGGCATGGTCATCGTTCAGCACATGCCGGAAAAATTCACCGCCGCCTTCGCCAAGCGCCTCAACACCCTCTGCGAGGTCGAAGTCAAGGAGGCAGCCGACGGCGACGCCGTACTTCGTGGCCACGTGCTGATTGCCCCCGGCGGCGACCAGCATACACTCGTCGAGCGTCGCGGCGCCCGTTACCACGTTTCGGTTCGGCCGGGACCACTGGTCTCTCGCCACCGCCCATCCGTCGACGTGCTGTTTAGATCCGCAGCCCGTGCTGCTGGGGCCAACGCCATGGGCGTTATCATGACCGGCATGGGCGATGATGGCGCTCGCGGCATGGAGGAAATGCACAACGCCGGCGCGTTCACCGTCGCACAGGACGAAGCGACCTCGATCGTCTTCGGCATGCCGAAGGAAGCCATCGCTCGAGGCGGCGTCGACAGGGTCTTGGCCCTTGATCACATTGCCCGCGAGATCATGGCCGCCCAAGCGCGTTTCTGACAGCACTCGCGGCTGCCTGAGAAGTTTCCCGCACGACTTTCGCTTTGCAAAATCAACCTGCTGTTCCCCCGGAAACAGCAGGTTTTTTCTGCCCATGCGATCACATGGTCACAAACCATTTACCGTACGCAACAAGAGTGATCAGAGGAGCCGACATGATACGCGTTTTCGCCTTCGTTTTGCTCGCTGTCGTCACACTTTCGACATGTGTTTCGATGATCAGCGTGGGACCAACACATGCCGCTTCGTGCGGACCGAACTGCACCCAGGACAACCCGAAATGAAAGCCATATTCTTCCTGCTCTTTACGATGGTCGCGCTATCGCTTGGAGCATCCGCCTTCGAACTCTCCACCCGTCCGGCTCTCGCCTGCACCGTCACTAGTATCTGCGACTAACCACCCGGTTTGCGCGGCACTTGCGTGTATTCCGGGGATCATGACGACCCCTCCCCGGACAATACTCCGCCGCTACTGCGGCCGACGGCAAGACTCAGCGAACGCCAGTCTCGCTCCCGCGACTTGTGTCTCTCAAAACGCCAAGCACCCATCCTTCCGCGCTTATCCTGACTGTCGGCAATCGCCTTGATTGTTGCCCCACAATTGCTATCCTCTGGGGTAATACGGCTTTTCAGTCCTGCCGGGGCAGTTAGATTGCCGTAGATTTTTTGAAGTGGGGCAAATTCTGATGACGTCCGGTCGCAACCGCCACTCCTCCGACGTCGCCGCCTTTGCCGGTTGCCGTGACATAGGCGCCGAGATGCCCCCGGCCCAGTTGCCTTGCGGCAGGCCGCTGCGATGAGGTCCAGCATTTCGCGACTGTTCGGTTCGCTCTCGACCATAGGACTGCTGTTCGGGTTTCTTTTCTTTGCCGCCTCGCTCACACCCAGCTTGATGCCTCGATCCTACGTGATCCAGGGTGCACTTTCAGGTGTCTGCAGCGCCATCGGCTATCTGTTCGGGGTTTGGCTGGTCTGGCTGTATGGCTACCTGCAGCTGCCCGTTTGGAGGGATGCACCCAGGGCAGTCAAAGCCGCCGTGATCGCTGCCGGCCTGCTGATCTCGGTTTATTTCATCTCGCTCTCCACGGGCTGGCAGAATTCGATCCGCAGCCTCTGGGGCATGGACCGGATCGAGTCGGCCGAACCGTTCAAGCTCGCCCTGATCGCCGCCCTAATCTTCATCATCGCGTTGATTGCCGGGCGTCTGTTCTATTTCACCTGGCTGGCTGTTTCCCGCTGGCTGGCAAAGTTCGTTCCGCCGAGGATCTCCAATGTCGTCGGCGGCTTCGTCGCTCTCGCGCTCTTCTGGTCGGCGGTCGAAGGCGTGCTGCTGCGGGCCGCCTTGCATGTCGCTGATTCATCGTTCCAGAAAGTCGATGCCCTCATCGAGGACAAGGTGCCGATGCCGCTCGACCCGGGCCAGACCGGGAGTTCAGCCTCGCTTGTCGCCTGGGACGGATTGGGTCGGCAAGGCCGCAGCTTTATCGCGTCAGGACCAGCGGCAACGGATATCGAGGCATTCTGGAAAGAACCGGCACGCAAGCCCGTCCGGGTCTATGTCGGCCTCAACAATACCGATACGATCGACAAGAGGGCCAAACTCGCACTTGAGGAACTGAAACGGCAGGATGCCTTCTCTCGCCCCCTGCTGGTCGTGGTGGTTCCGACAGGAACGGGTTGGGTCGATGAAGCGGCGATCGATACGCTCGAATACCTGCATCACGGCGACGTCGCCAGCGTCGCGGTTCAGTATTCCTATCTGGCGAGCTGGCTTTCCCTCATGGTCGAGCCGGAATATGGAGCCGAGTCCGCCAAGGCGCTGTTTCGCGAGGTCTATCGTCACTGGACAGCGCTGCCACACGACAAGCGTCCCAAGCTCTACCTCTATGGCCTCAGCCTCGGCGCTCTCAATTCACAATTGTCGGTGGACTTCTTCGATATCGTCGGAGACCCTTTCCAGGGCGCACTCTGGAGCGGCCCGCCCTTTGCCAGCCGCATGTGGACCTCGGTGACCGCCAACCGCGATCCGCAAACACCAGCCTGGCTGCCGCGCTTCCGGGACGGCTCCATCATTCGCTTCACCAGCCAGAAAAATGCTCTCGATATTGCCGGTGCGACCTGGGGGGCGATGAGGATCGTCTATCTTCAATATGCAAGCGATCCGATCACATTCTTCGACATTCGCTCTTCCTATCGCGAACCGGACTGGATGAAGAGCCCGCGGGGACCGGATGTCTCGCCTGGAATCGTCTGGATTCCGGGGCTGACCATGCTCCAGCTCGCCTTCGACATGGCAATCGCCACGACGTCGCCGATGGGGTATGGCCACGTCTACGCCCCCCAACATTATATTGATGCCTGGATTGCCGTGACCGCGCCGACCATCGACCAGGATCACGTCGAGAGCCTGAAACGGCACTTCGATTACATGCTGGATCTTGATGAGAGCAAGGGCGGCTGATTGGCCGCCCCATGCATTGATGCGATACAGCTGCTGGGAAACAGCGGTTTACCTCAATTTTCCCGCAACCCGGCCTTCCGCAATCCATCGAGCCAGTGCTGGCGGGCAGTATCGTTGCCATAGGGATACGCGGCCGATTGCGCGATTGTCCAATGGGGATCATTCTGGCTGAAAACAGCCATTATCTTCTGCCCATCCGGATCTCCCAGCTGCGCCTTGCTCGCCGCCGTAATAAGTCGGCAGTCGTTGGGCGGCGAACTAATCCTGGCAATCGCGTCGATCGCGTCCTGATAGCGCCCGACCATGTAGTAGGCCCGGCCCAGATTCCACCAGTACCAGTAGGGGAAATCGGGGAAACGTACCATGGCGTCCTCGATCAAGGTAATCGCACGATTGGAATCGCCGAAATAGATAAAGGCTTCCGCCATATCAGCATCAAGGTCGGCGTTGTCCTGAACGATCCTCTTCGGGTCGATGAGCTTGCGAGCTGCCTCATATTCCGCGAAGCTGCCGTTGAAGTCGCCCTGGTTCCACATGACCATGGCGCGATACCAGCGACCTCTGAAGTCTTTGTGCGACTCGTTGCTCGGATCGTCGCCCAACGCAACTGCCGTCTCTGCCAGACTTCTGGCTTCATCCAGCGCCGCCAAGCGGTTGTTGCCCCATGCGTTCTGAAATTCTCGGACCAGAACATAGGAATACTCCGCGAACGCGGGCAAATAATTCGGGTCGTCCGCAATCGCTTGTTGGTAGCACGCCTTGGCCATCTGATGCCCTTCCCGCGTCAGCTCCTGCTGGCGCCCCAGGCGACAATTGTTTCGGGCGATCTCGCTCATGTTGTTCTCCCATTGGCTGACGTATCGTCGCGGCATTCGTTCCGGCGAAGGATACGCGTCCGCTCTTCCTCTTGGGTCCAGTTGTGTAGTCTGAAACACGCACTATCGATGGGAATTGCTGATATCGATCACACCTGCAGCTCGCCGTAGTCGATGCGCTTCGCCTCGAAGCGAGCCTGTCAGGGCTTTTCACGCCGTCCCCAGAGAAGGACACGCGCCATGGATGCATATTCCAATTTACTAATATTAAGAAGATCACTTGATTTCGTTAGAATGTCAACACGATCGGTAGACACGCAAGGATGACGAGCATTTCCGGCTCTCGGATCGCTGACTGACGTCGCAACTTTTGGGGCACGAAGTCACTTCTCCCTAAGCCCTGCCTTTCGCAATCCGTCGGTCCAATGCTGGCGATCGCCGTCAAATCGATAATAGTAACCAGCGGACTTCTCGATCGACCATTCAGGGTCATTTTTGCTGAACTCAGCCATGATGGCTTTGGCCGAGGCTATGTTGCCGAGTTGGGCCTCACTCGCGGCAGTGATCAACCGGACATCGTTGGGCGGGGAGTTTATTCTGCCGATGGCGTCGATGGCTTCGTTATAACGCCCGGCCATGTAGTAGGCGCGGCCGAGATTCCACCAATACCAGTAGGGAAAATCTGGATTGCGGACCATCGCGTCCTTGATCTGCGCAATCGCCCTTTCGGCTTGGCCACCGTAAATCAGCGCCTCGGCCATGTCGGCGGCAAGATCCGGATCGTTGGGGTTGATCTTGCGCGCGGTCTCGTATTCATGGAAACTCTTGTCGAAATTGCCCCGGTTCCAGGCAACGATCGCCAGGTACCAGTGGCTGGCGAAATCGTCACTCAGTTGCAATGCCTGCTCTGCGAACTTCTCCGCTTTCTCCAGAGACGCAGTGCCATCCGCACTCCAGCCATTCTGATACTCCCTGACATAGACATATGAGAGCTCTGCATATGCCGCCGAATAGGTCGGATCCAACGCGATGGCGCGCTCAAACAGCCGGCGCGCCTCCTCGTTGCCCTCGGGCGTGACCTTCTTCGGATCCGCCCAGATTTGCTTGCCTTTCAAATAGTAGTCGTAGGCGTCCATGCTCTTGGTCAGCTTCCGGCTGGACCTCTGCTCCTCGGCGGCGGTGACCTTCACCGCAAGTGCCGTCACAATGTTCTTGGTGATGTCTTCCTGAACGACGAACGTATCTCCGAGTACCCGGTCGTACCGCTCGGCCCAGACATGGTAGCCAGCCGCGGCATCGATCAGTTGAACATTGATGCGCAGCCGCTCTGGCGTCTTCTGCACGGTTCCCTCGAGAACGTAGCGCGCCCCGAGCGCTGAGCCGATGTCCTGGACTTTCGCCGGTTTGCCTTTGAACGTTGCCGACGAATTGTTGGCAATCACCAATAGCCCCGAGAACTTCGAAAGGTCGCTGGTTATGTCGTTGGTAATGCCGTCGCTGAAGTATTCCTGCGAAGGATTGCCGCTGACATTGGCAAGCGGCAGGACCGCTATCGACGGCTGCGATGCCGACGACAGTTTAGCGCCCGTGCTGGCCTTGATGTCAACGTCGGGCACGTGCGTCCACCAGATCGGAAAGGTGACAAAGACCGGCAGGGCGGCAGCCGCCACCCACATCCATCGAGGGACGCGCTTGCGCATCCCCCCGTAACTCGCGGAGCTGACAGAATAGGCGTGCACCGGCACCGGAATGTTCTTCAGTTTGCGTGTTCCGAGATTGTGAAACGAGAGGTTCGGCAGATGCTTCACCTGCTCGTAGAGGCTACCGGAAACGCAAATGCCGCCCGGCTCGGACAATCCCTCCAGACGTGCCGCAACGTTCACCGCGTCGCCGAGGAGATTGTCATGCTCGACCACGGCATCGCCGAGGTTCAGCCCGACGCGAAACAGCATCCGCCGATCTTCGGCCAGCGAGCCTTCCATTTGCGCAAGTTGATCCTGGATTTCCACGGCACAACGCACCGCTTCGACCGGGCTCTGGAATTCGGCAACGACGCTGTCGCCGGCACCGCCGAACACACGACCATTGTGGAGCCGAACCCGTTCCGCGATAATCGCAGCACATTGCCTGAAGAGGGCGAGAGCCGCGTCCTCATCCTTCCCAACCAGACGGCTGTAGCCAACAGCGTCTGCCGCGAGAATTGTAACAAGCCTGCGCTCCATCTACCACTCTCCCGCACACATCATAGTCGCATTCGGCAAGTGCAGAAAGCACGCGTGACGTGAGATTCACACCGAAGGAGAGATCCGGACATGTTGCGGTTGCGCCTTGCGATCTGGAATAGCGGCTGCTCAACGGACTTCCATCGTACGACTGGACGCCGATGCAACGATTTGCTCGATGAGTGCAACGTAGGACATCCCCGTCAGGCGGCCCAAGAGCGGCAGATCCGAATCCTTGGGATGGAGTCCTGCCAGCGGATTGGCCTCAAGGAAGTTTACGTTGCCCTCGGCATCGCAGCGCACATCGACGCGACCTCCATCGCGACCGCCAAGCACCTTCCAGGCGGCGAGCGCGAGCTGAGCTGCCGCATCGCCTGTGGCGTCGGTCGCCAGTTGCGCGAGAACCCGCTCTTCGTAGTATTTTTTGTTGTCATACGAGTATATTTCAGGCTCCGGCCCGCCCTGCAGCTGGATCTCCATGACGCCGATGGCGCGAGAGGCCGCCCCCGTCCCCAGTATCCCGACGGTGAATTCGCGACCCGGCAAGTAGGTTTCGACCAGCACAGGCTGCCGGTGGCGCGCCAGCAGCTGCTCGCAGCCGGTTCGCAGTTCTGTCGAGTTCCTGATTTTCGAGGCTGCGGAAATGCCCTTGCTCGTTCCTTCCGCGACCGGCTTGATGAACAACGGGAACGGCAGGGCCACACCTGCAATATCGGCAGCAGTTTCGACAACCCCGAAATCCGGTGTATGAATCCCGCTATCGCGAACGATGCGCTTCGCCGTCGCCTTGTGAAGTGTGACTGTCAGTGCGAGCGGATCGGAAAACGTGTACGGGATCTGATATGCATCCAGTAGCGTCGGCACCAATGCCTGCCGGCCAAATCCGTACATTCCCTCGGCAATGTTGAAGACCATGTCCCAGCGGTCGCCGTGAAGCAGGCGTCGGGTCAGTGCGTGCGCCTGGCCAATGCGCTCCGTCGAATGACCGAGTGCCTGCAGCGTGCTTTCAATGGACAGTATCGTCTCGATACCGTCGAACTCGGCCGTCTGCTCCTCGTCGTATCCTTCTCTCGCGTAGTCTTCGCGCAGGTCAAATGTGATGCCAATCCTCATCGCTCGGCCACCCCGCATTTCCTGACGGACTTTTCGTACCGGCCCGAGGATGCTGGAAGTGGGCGTTCTCACCCTACATCCGATTGCCCTGCCCCGGTCGCTCCTGATCTTTACGCTCGACTGTCAGGACGGCAACACCCGAATTCGCATTAGGCATGCTCCCTGCCGCGCCAAAAAGGTATTGCGCTCGCGAGGACGATTTAACTAGGCGATAGCCACGGAGGAAAACGACGCACAGAGTTAGGCTTGAGAGCACCACTCACATGACTGGCGCTCATCCCCTGGCGGAATGATGGATATTCGGTCTATGCGAGATCGAAATGTCGGGGAAACGCCTGATGCAACAGCATAAGCACGGTCTTACGAAGCACGTCGGTTTCACGCTCAGGCGCATAGAGGTGATCCCAGAACCAAGCGCCATGCACCAGGTAGTTCAGGCCTTCGCCAAGCGCCCGCGGATCAATGTCGCTATAACCACCCTCGCGCGCTATTTGGGCGACCAATTCGGTGGCTTCAGCATTGTAGGCAAGATCGCCCGGCAGGCCGATCTCATGGTAAAGCTGCATACTTCTGCGGTCGCTGGCAAAGACGACAAACACCGAAACCCACTTCGGATGCTGGCGCCCGAAAATCTGCGCGCACTCAACCGCTGCCTTCAGGCGCTGAACAGCAGACAAGCCTGGCGCATGCACAAGCGTCGTCCATAACGCATGATACTGGTCGCTGAGATACTGCAATACGGCACGAAAGAGGTTTTCCTTGCTGCCAAAATGGAAAACCACCAGCGCCGTGGATCCATTGACGTGCTCGGCGATGCGCTGCATCGTCACCCGCGCCAGACCTTCGTCGGCGATGAGCTCTATTGTCGCGTCGATGATGCGCTGGACGCTCGCTTCGCCACGCTCGCGCCGCCCATCTTTGGGGGTCTGGCTGCCCCGTGAACGCTTGACCTCTGCCATTGCGACCCTGCGGTTCTCGGTGCAGCGGCCGCCGCGCGCGCCCGCATTAATTCACCGACCTCATTTCGGTTCTGGAGCATGGAAATCTCCAGTCTGCTCCGGCTCCCGTACTTCATCCGTTGATCGCGCACTCACCACATTTGTCGCATTGGATCAAGCGCCATGGGGAAAGCCTGTTGCACGCCACGGGGAACCCTGGGCAACCCGTGGCGCAAATGTGACAATGCCTGACTTGCCGATGTCAGAGTGCCGGGCGTGTTTCAGCGCTCCTGTACCATTGACCCTGCGCCGTTTCATAAGCCATCGCGGCGCGGAACACGTCGGCGTCGGAGTAGCTGCGACCGACAATCTGGATCCCAGTCGGCACACCGTTGGCCGCACGGCCCGATGGCACCGAAAGAACCGGACAACGGCTCACCATGTTGAACGGCGTGGTCATCGCCCAACCGAGCGACGGATTGACGCTTTTGCCGTTGATCTCGAGCGTGTCTTTGGTGTGATCGAACTCCGCCGGCACCGCGGCAAGCGCATTGGTTGGGCAGATCAACACATCGTATTTCTCCAGCATCGGACCGAGGGTCATGTACATCTGGGCCGCAACCTCAAGCGTGGCGACAAAGTCAGCGGCCTTCGACTTGTTTCCGCCCTCCGCGAACGCTCGTGCGTAGCTCGTCATGTCGTCTGCGTGGTCGTCAAGCAGCGGCGCCAACGAGGCTCCGAACAGATGCTCCAGATAGGCCATGCCCGAAGTCAGAACCTCATCACCCCAGCCGAGATCGACCTCCTCTACCGTGGCGCCCAGCGAACGGAACACATCGCATGCCGCCAATGTATTCTTGCGCACGTCGTCGTCCACCTCGAAGGACCCGAGATCCATGGAGAACGCAATCTTCCAGCCATTGATCGGTTTGTATTCAAGCGGCAAGCGCAGCTTCGGCCGCAACGTCGCGATGTCCAGCGGACTGGGGCCGGCCATGACGTTTTGCAGCATGATTGCGTCCTTGACGTTTCGCGCCAGCGGCCCGGTATGGCAATAGAAGTCGAGATTGAAGGGAGGCTCGTCAGGATTGCGCCCATAAGGTGGTTTGAAACCCACAACCCCGCAGGCCGCCGCCGGTATGCGGATCGATCCGCCAATATCCGAACCGGTCGCGATTGACGATGTGCCCGCCGACAACGTTGCCCCGGCGCCGCCGGATGAACCGCCCGTGGTGAAATCCGGGTTCCATGGATTGCGACTGACACCCCAGCGCTTGGACCAGGTAATGCCCGCGCAGCAAAATTCGGGCGTCGCCGTGCGGGCATGTATGATACCACCCGCCTTCATGATGCGCTCATTGCCGGTCGATGTGTGTCCGCTGATTTTGTCCTTTGACAGCAGTGAGCCGTGTGACGTCGGCTTGCCCTTAATGTAGCTCTCATCTTTGATGCCGATCGGCAGGCCTTCCAGGGCGCCGGTTTTGGCTCCCTTGGCATATTTCGCCTCTGCCTTGCGTGCCAGGTCCATCGCTTCATCAAAATGGGTGAAGGTCAGGCAGTTGATCGTCTCTTTCGTTGCTTCGGCACGGTCAATCGTCGCCTGCATCAGCTCGACGGGAGATAGCTTCTTTGTCTTGAAAAGTTGCAGCGCCTCGTGCGCGGGCATGTAGCAAAGGTCGGAATTGGACATAATTATTCTCCTGCGATAGCAGCGATCGCATTTGCAATTGTCAGATGGTGTGTGACCGGCTCCGGTCGTGGCGCTCAGATAGACCCGGCGGTTCTGCGCCGGGTTTGGCGCATGCGAGCTATTTCATCACATCCGTCCAGATCTTGGTGTACATGTTGCGGACGTTTTCCGGGCACGTGGGCATGAACTCGCCCTTGGCGACCATATCGGCCGGAACATTGATTTCCGTCGCGGTCTTCATATCCTCGGGCATGAATGCCTCCGAACCCTTGATCCCGTTCGCATAGCGCGCGAAGGCGGAAATCATCGCGGCATTCTCCGGATCCATGATGAAGTTCTGGAAGAGCTTGGCGTTATCGACGTTCTTGGCATCCTTGAGAACGGCGACGTTGTCCATGAAGATCGGATAGCCCTCCTTCGGATAGCCGTAGACGATTTTGTCGTTCTGTATCCTTTGTCGCAGCGAGGCGCCGTTCCAGTTCACGCCAGCTGCGACATCGCCTCTGCCGAGCCCATCGACCGCAGCATAGTCGAGAGAGAGCCATTTAGGCTTCGCCTCCACCAGCTTGTCACGCACCTTCCTCAGGACTTGCTTGTCGTCGCTGCAAAATTCGCCGCCGAAATATTTGATTGTCAGGTAGAGGATATCGCCCAGTTCCGGCAAGACATTGATCTTGCCGACGAGTTCAGGGGGTGGATCGAGAAAGATCGCCGAGGTGTTCGGGTCCCCGGAATAGACCGAAGTGTTGACCGATATGCCCGTCGTGCCCCATTGCCACGGTACCGTATATTTGCGACCCGGATCGAATGCCACGTCGACCCATCTGGGATCTACGTTCTTGAAGTTTTCCATCTGGTCGGGGCGCGTTTCCAGCAACATGCCTTCCGCGATCCAGATCGGGACTACGCTTGCAGATGGCACGACGATATCAAACCCGTGACCGCCCTGCCGGACCTTTGCAAGTGCCGTTTCGTTGGAATCGAAATCCGTGATGCTTACCTTGATCTTATAGGTTTCCTCGAACTTCTTGATGAGTTCCGGGCTGGTATAGTTTCCCCACGTGTAGATATTGAGCACCCCGTCGGCAAAGGCGACGCCAGTCGAAGTGAGCATCATCAGGGCGGCCGTAGCCGCAGTCGTCCTCCAGTCCATGATAGTCCTCCCGTTGGTTTTGAGCCTGAAGGCCGGCGGCCTCAGGTCCGTTTTCTGCTGACGAAGAAAAAGATGGTGACAATCCCGATCGACAGCAGCAGGAACACCGTCGAGATCGCATTGACTTCCGGCGTGACCATCCTTCGCAGTTGGCCAAGCATGTAGGTAGGCAGGGTTTCCTGACCACCGGACTTGATGAATTCGGTGATGACGACGTCATCGAGCGAGACCACGAATGAAAGCATCAGTCCCGCAATCACCCCAGGCCAGAGCAAGGGCAACGTCACCCTGCGGAAGCATTGCCAAGGGGTGGCATAGAGATCGGCCGCCGCAATCTCGAGAGACAGGTCCATATTTTCCAAGCGCGCCCTGATCGGCAGATAGGCGAACGGAATACAGAACGCCGTATGCGCCGCGATCAGGTAGCCCAGACCATTGTAGCCAGTCGCCAGCTTGATCCTGGAAAAGAAAATGAGAAGCGCTACTGCGAGTACGATCTCCGGCACGATCAGCGGCTGGTTGATGAACGCATACTTGAACCGCAGACCGCGATAGGGTTTCGTCCGAGTCGTTGCGATCGCGGCCATTGTCGCGGTGATCGTCGCAAGAACCGCGGCTACCGTCGCGATCTGGATCGAACGTATCGCGGCTTCGATAACCTGCTGATTGTTCCATGCCGCTTCAAACCAGCGCGTTGAGAACCCTTTCCATATGGCGGTGGAGTTGTTGTCGTTGAAGGCGAAAATGACCAGCACGGCAATCGGGACGTAGAGGGCAAAGAAGCAGAATGCTGCCACGAAGGTAAAGCCGCCCTGCTGCTTTACATCGAATCCGCCCGTGCGATTTACAGCCATGTCGAGCGCCTCCGCCAAATGGTATTGGTGACCGGATCGTGGGATCCGGATAAGCGGACGAGGTTGTCATCTGTGCTAACCATGACCCGCACCCGATTTGCTGGAGTTGCGCGAAAACAGCATCAGCACGATCATGACGATCACCATCAACGTAATTGACAGGGACGCGCCGAGCGGCCAGTTCCGCCCCTGGCCGAACTGCAATTCGATCAGATTGCCGATCATCAGGTTGGAGCCGCCGCCCATCACCCGTGGCGTCACATAAGCGCCAAGCGAGGGAATGAAGACCAGGATCGAGCCCGCAATAATTCCCGGCTTCACCAGCGGGATGATCACGCGTCGAAGCACCTGGAACCGTGATGCGTAGAGATCGTAAGCTGCTTCGACGAGGCGGAAATCGATTTTCTCCATACTGGCGTAGAGCGGCAGAACCATCAGTGGAAGGAACACGTAGATCATGCCGAGCATGACGGCAAAATCGGTGTACATGAGCTGGAAGGGCTGGTCGGTAACCCCAGTCGCGACGAGCAAGGTATTGATCGCACCATCATTGCGAATGACTTCCTGAATGGCGAATGTCCGGATCAGGACATTCGTCCAGAAAGGAATCGTGATCAGGAACAGCCAGATGTCACGGGTTCGCTCCGGCCGGGTGGTGATGAAGTAAGCCGTCGGAAATCCGACGATCAATGTCAGGATGGTGGTGCCGATTGAGAGCTTGATCGAACGCCAGAAGATCGACAGGTTGGCGTCGGCGAAAGACAAGGTGTCGTCGAACAGATCTCGCTCCAGAACCACGCTGGTCCAGGCGTCTGTCGAGAATTCCCACTTTACGTCCCCATAAGTGCCAGGTGTCAGGAACGAATAGACCACCACGATCAGCAGCGGACCTACCGCAGCAAACAGGATGATGAGAAGGGCCGGTGCCGACAGCAGCCAACGTGAGCGGATATCGGCGCGTTCGGCTTTTTCGATGACTTCCTTTGCGGTTCCCATCGTTCAATCCTTGAGGACTTGGGCAGCGTCGCTGTCGATCCTAATGCCGACATGTTCGCCCTTCTCGAAGCCGCAGCCCCCATTGCGCTTGTTCTGCTGACGCACCGTGAAGGGCGCGCCATCGCTCAACCGGACCTGGATATGCGTGTCGGTGCCGAAGTAGACGATGTTGTCGACCACACCCGTCATGTCGCCCGCGCTTTTGACGAGCTTGGCATGTTCCGGCCGCACAACGACCGTGGCCTTGCTGTTCGGCGTAAAACCTTCCGCGACTGTGGCGGAAATGTTTGCTCCCGAGCTCAGCGTCACGCTTGCCTTGCCGTCATCGATGCTGTTGACCTGGGCTATCAGGAAATTCGTTTCACCGATGAAATCGGCAACGAAGCGGTCGGCCGGACGGTCGTAGATTGCCCAGGGCGACCCCACCTGAAGGATCTTGCCCGCCGACATGACCGCGATGCGGTCCGACATCGTCAGTGCCTCTTCCTGGTCATGAGTAACGAAGATGAAGGTGATGCCGGTCTCGGCCTGCAGCCGCTTCAGCTCGATCTGCATTTCCTTGCGCAGCTTGTAGTCCAGCGCCGAGAGCGGCTCGTCGAGCAACAGCACTTTCGGTTGCGGGGCCAGCGCGCGGGCCAGCGCTACGCGCTGCTGCTGGCCGCCGGAAATCTGACTCGTGCGCCTGTTCTTCAGGTCCTGCATATGGACCAGCTTCAACATCGCATCGACGCGTGCCTCGATCTCCGCCTTCGGCCTGCCGAGCATTTCGAGCCCGAAGCTGATGTTCTGCCCCACCGTCATATGCGGAAACAGGGCGTAGCTCTGGAACACCGTGTTGACCGGCCGCTTGAATGGTGGAAGTGGGGCTATGTCCTGACCGTGAAGCAGGATTTCTCCGTCGGTCGGAAAGTCAAAGCCAGCGATCAACCTGAGCAACGTCGTCTTTCCGCAGCCGGAAGGCCCAAGCAGCGTGAAAAATTCGTTCTCTCGGATTTTGACCGAAACATCGTCGAGTGCCGTGACCGGCTCCAGGCCGGCTGATTGAAAAATCCTGGTTACGCTCTTCGCCTCGATGGCGGACTGAGTGGCTGTCAAAACGCTTCCCCTCGCGCTCTTTCGTGGCCATTCACCGGCGGGACGTCGGCTGGCCAACTGATCTGCAAGGTCGAGACTATTTTTTACTATTTAGTTAGTCAATATGATTTTGAGGCTGTTTCTACATTTCACTCTTCGAATTCGGAGGGCTATTTCGTTGGCTGAAACGCCCCTTCTTCACGGTTGCACAGTGGAAGGCATGAAGGCCGCCTGGTAACGGCCCGGCCGAGCAATTAGCGGGCGCCCCCGTGCTAGATCCTGATGTTCGGGACAATTTTAACGGCGCCTAAAGATTTCAACTCCAGAATGATCGCAACAATTTAAGTGTGCCTTTTCGAATAATTTCTTTGCCAGCGCCCGCTCCTTTCGTGCGGCATTTTTTCGGACTGTGGAAGGCTCACGCCACATCTGGTTTTGGAGACCTTTATGCCAGCCCAAATCACATCCGCAACCTACGACGCCGCCACCGGTCTTCTGACAGTCCTAGGCACTGGTTTTGTCGGCTTTGACGGCGCTGCAAACGACATCATCGCAAGCAAGTTTACCCTGTGGGGTGAAGGCGGCGCGACCTACACCCTGACGGACACGGCCAATGTCGAGATCACCAGCAGCACCAGTTTCACGCTGTCGTTGGGTGCCCTCGACAAACTCGCACTATCGCAAATCCTCAACAGCAACGGCATGGCGAGCACGGGCGCAACGACGTACAATCTTGCCGCCGGCGAAGGTTGGGCCCGGGACGCTGCTCAGGCGAACGAGAGCGCAGACATCTCCGGCAATGGCATTACCGTTTCCAATATTCCGGTTCCCACCATCACCTCGGCCACCTACGACGCATCCACAGGCACCCTGACCGTCACCGGCACAGGTTTCTTGTCGCGGTCCGGAGCAAGCAACGACATCCTGGCAAACAAATTTACCCTGACGGGTGAAGGCAGCGCGACCTACACCCTGACGAACACGGCCAATGCCGAGATCACCAGCGCCACCAGCTTTACCCTGTCGTTGAGTGCCACAGACCGGGCCGGGCTAGAGCAGATCTTCAACAAGAGTGGCACGTCGAGCACCGGCGGCACGACATTCAATCTTGCCGCCGGCGAAGACTGGGCCAACGGCGCCGATCCGGCGGTCGTCACCGCCGACGTCGCCAGCAATGGCGTAACCGTCTCCAATGTTGCGGTTCCCACCATCACCTCGGCCACCTACGACGCATCAACAGGCACCCTGACCGTCACCGGCACCGGCTTCACGAAATATGCAGGGGCAGCCAACGACATCATAGCAAACAAGTTCACCCTGACCGGCGAAGGCGGCGCGACCTACGCCCTGACGGACACGGCCAATGTCGACATCACCAGCGGCACTAGCTTCACCCTGTCGTTGAGTGCCACAGACCGGGCCGCAATATTGCAGATCCTCAACAAGAACGGCACGGCGAGCACCGGCAGCACGACATTCAATCTTGCCGCCGGCGAAGATTGGGCCAACGGCGCCGATCCGGCTGTCGTCACCGCCGACCTCACCGGCAATGCCATTAGCGTTTCCAATGTCCCTGTTCCGGCCATCACCTCGGCCATCTACAGTGCAACGACGGGCGCGCTAACCGTCACTGGCACTGGCTTCACGAAATATGCAGGGGCAGCCAACGACATCATAGCAAACAAACTTACCCTGACGGGCGAAGGCGGCGCGACCTACTCCCTGACGGACACGGCCAATGTCGAGATCACCAGCGGCACCAGCTTCACCCTGTCGTTGAGTGCCACCGACAAGGCCGCAATATCGCAGATCCTCAACAAGAACGGCACATCGAGCACCGGCACCACGACGTACAACATTTCAGCGGTCGAGGATTGGGCCAACGGCGCCGATCCGGCTGTCGTCACCGCCGACCTCACCGGCAATGGCATTACCGTCTCCAGTGTTGCGGTTCCAACCATCACCTCCGCCACATACGACGCAACGACGGGCGCGCTGACCGTCACTGGCACTGGCTTCACGAAATATGCAGGGGCAGCCAACGACATCATAGCAAACAAACTTACCCTGACGGGCGAAGGCGGCGCGACCTACTCCCTGACGGACACGGCCAATGTCGAGATCACCAGCGGCACCAGCTTCACCCTGTCGTTGAGTGCCACCGACAAGGCCGCAATATCGCAGATCCTCAACAAGAACGGCACATCGAGCACCGGCACCACGACGTACAACATTTCAGCGGTCGAGGATTGGGCCAACGGCGCCGATCCGGCTGTCGTCACCGCCGATCTCACCGGCAATGGCATTGCCGTTTCCAATGTTGCGGTTCCAACCATCACCTCCGCCATCTACAGTGCAACGACGGGCGCTCTGGTGGTCATCGGCACCGGCTTCACGAAACTCAGCGGAGCAGACAACGACATCCAGGCCAGCATGTTCACCCTGACGGGTGAAGGCGGCGCAACCTACACCCTGACGGACACGGCCAATGCCGAGATCACCAGCGCCACCAGCTTCACCCTGTCGCTGAGTGCCACCGACAAGGCCGGACTATCGCTGATCCTGAACAAGAACGGCACGGCGAGCACCGGCGGCACGACGTTCAATCTTGCCGCCGGCGAAGATTGGGCCAACGGCGCCGATCCGGCTGTCGTCACCGCCGACCTCACCGGCAACGGCGTAACCGTCTCCAATGTTCTGGCTCCCGAAATCACCTCGGCCACCTACGACGCTTCGACGGGCACACTGACCGTCACCGGCATCGGCTTCACGAAATCGGCAGAGCCAGGCAACGACATCATAGCAAACAAATTTATCCTGACGGGTGAAGGCGGCGCGACCTACGCCCTGACGGACACCGCCAATGTCGAGATCACCAGCGCCACCAGCTTCACCCTGTCGCTGAGTGCCTCCGACAAGGCTGGACTATCGCTGATCCTGAACAAGAACGGCCCGTCGAGTACCGGCGGCACAACGTTCAATCTTGCCGCCACTGAGGACTGGGCCAACGGCGCCGATCCGGCTGTCGTCACCGCCGACCTCACCGGCAATGGCGTAACCGTCTCCAATGTTGCGGTTCCAGTCATTACCGCCAATGCGCCGCCGACCCAGGCGATTGCCATTACCGACCAGATAGTGAGTGAAGATTCGCCCTTCAGCTTCACGCTGCCGGCGGGCACTTTCATCGATACGGATGGAGATGCGTTGCGCTACAGTGCAACGCTTGCCGACGGAGGCGGCCTGCCGTCCTGGCTGGTGTTCGATTCGGCAACGCAGTCGTTTTCCGGCACCCCGACAAATGGCGACGTTGGCGAAATCCAGGTGAAGGTGACGGCATCTGACCTGCGCAGCAGCACGTCCGATGTATTCAAACTCAAGGTCGAGAACGAAAATGATGTGCCGACGAGCATCGCTCTTTCCAGCAATCGGATTGCCGAGAACTCTGCGAACGGAACGGTCATCGGGATGCTTACGGCCGTTGATATGGACGTCGATGACGCCCTGACTTTCTCATTGGTGAAAAATCCGGGTGGCCGTTTCGAAATTGTCGATGGCATGCTGGTGGTTGCCGAAGGCGCCAGACTGGATTTCGAGAAAAAACCAACACATGACATCGTTGTGCGTGTGACGGACTCCGCAGGTGCGTTCAGGGACGAAACGTTCACGATCGAGCTCGGGGATTTGAAGAATGAGCCGCAAAAGCTCATCGGGGATGGCTCCAGCAATCACCTGAAAGGCGGGATTGGCAACGATCAGATTCTGGGGAAAGGCGGCAATGATGTGTTACGCGGCGGCCGCGGTAACGATTATCTGGATGGAGGCATCGGCAATGACAGACTCGCAGGCGGCCCTGGCGCTGATACCTTTGTTTTTGGCAAGAAATACGGCCACGATGTGATAAGCGATTTCCATCCTGGCGAGGGCGACATCATTGACCTCTCAGGCGCGGTTGGAATTGCCGGCTTTCAGGATCTGATGAAGAACCATCTGGAAATGCGCGGTGATGACCTGATCATAACGGCAGCGGACGACTCCAAGCTTGTTCTATTGGGTATCGACACGGGCGATCTCAGCAGGGACGTCTTCATTTTTTGACTGGACCTCCTGTTGAGCCGCAGTGCTGAATGCAAAAGGACAACAGCAACGCCTTGCGTCTGTCCAGAGCATGCAGCGAAAGCTTGGTGGTGAGGCTGTCCTATGAATGAAGCTGCTTCGGCAACGGTCAGCACAGATGGAACATGCCGCTCTGCGACTTGACCAGATAGGCCGGGTTCAACAGCGCCATGTCTCCCTTGGATGTCCCACCAGGGGACTCCAAGGTCCAAGTCTTTGATTTTAAAGAATAGTGGTGGGCCCGGAGGGACTCGAACCCCCAACCAAGCGGTTATGAGCCGCCGGCTCTAACCATTGAGCTACAGGCCCGGACCGCGTAGAAGCGGTTGATGCAATGGTCATGCGTCGTGGCAAAGGCTCTAGCGGAATTTATTCGACGCCGCAAGCGTTCGCCGCAAAAGCTGCACAATCGATTGTCATGGATTGCATTCCACAATTTCAGGAGGAAACATGCGTTTCGCACCATCTCTCGCCCTTGCCGCCGTTCTGCTTGCCGGCACTGTTACCCTGCCCCTGCCATCTCCCGCACATGCCGAGGCTACAATGCCGAGAGAAGCCACCATCATTGTCATGGGTGAAGCGGACGCTACCGCGGCACCTGACCTTGCCATTGTCACGCTGGGCGTGTCCAAGACCGCCAAGTCGGCGCGCGAAGCGCTCGACGCCAACAACACCGCAATGGCTGCGGTTCTCAAGGCACTGAAGGACGATGGCATTGCCGAGAAGGATTTGCAGACATCCGGCTTCTCCATCCAGCCGCAATACGCCTATCCGGAGAATCCGGACGGCACCCCCAAGACCCCGGAACTCACGGGATACACGGTCAACAACGCACTGACGATCCGTGTGCGCGAGCTAGCCAAGCTGGGCGACATCCTCGACAAGTCCGTGACACTCGGCGTCAACCAGGGCGGCGACATCCAGTTCACCAACACCGATCCCGCGAGCGCCATCGATACCGCACGCAAGACCGCGGTCAAGAATGCGATCGCCAAGGCCAGGACGATCGCCGAATCGGCCAGCGTCAATCTTGGGCGCATCGTCGAGATCACCGAAAACACCTCGCGCCCGGGCCCCGGCCCGGTCATGCGCATGTCGATGGCCAAGGAGGCCGCCGATTCGGTGCCGGTCGCCGCCGGTGAAAACACCTATACGGTCAACGTCAACGTAACCTTCGCCATCAAGCAGTAAATGAAAAGCCCTCCATGGTTCACACCATGGAGGGCTTGTGCGCTATCCGTCATGACAGGGGGTGGGGAGACGTGGCGGATGAGCGAACTCGTTAGAGGCGTGGGCAGCCGCGCACGTTGGCGAAGTACATCTTGGCCCATGTGCCCCGGATCTTGCCGGAAACCACGACGCGGTTCGGACCGACATTGCTAATGGCGACGCGGTTCATGCCCCGATTGGCAGCCTTCTGCAGTGCAAGGCCCTGCTGGCAACGGCCGTAGCCCGGACGCACCACCACCACCGGCGGACGAACATAAGCCGGGCGGACGACGACGACCGGCGGACGGACATGCACATGCGGTGCGCGAATACGCACATCGACATCGACCGAGCCGGCATTGGCCTGGCTGGTGGCGCCCATGGCACCAAGGCCTACGAGGGTTGCAAGGACGGCTTTGGTGATGAAATTGGTCATATCTGCTCTCCTGATATTCTTTCTGGCTTCGAAGACTATTGTCTCGCTTCAAAGCGTTGATCTCAAATTAGGACAGCAAGGCTGAACGATTTCGGAACCCCACGTTCAGGTGGCGTTCAGGATGATGAACGCGACTTTAACGCAATTGGATTTGCGCCTTTGGCGGCACCTCTGGAATTGACCAGGCTTACCCGCCTCAACGCGAAAGATTGCCGCTTTTGCGTTGAAAATAGCCCTTGGTATTATTGGATTGCATGGTCGGAAGGTCTATCAACGAGGTCTAAAGTGGCTCCTCGCCAGCGTGACAGGGTGAAAGAAGAATGAGCAAGACCAGGATAGGGGCGGAGCGGCTGCGCTCCAAGATCATGAGTGCGGAGGATGCCGCCTCGCTGATCAAGTCAGGTTCCACAGTCGGCATGAGCGGCTTTACCGGTTCCGGTTATCCCAAGAAGGTGCCGATGGCGCTGGCCGCCCGTATCGAGGCCGAGCACGCGGCCGGCAATCCATTCCGCCTGCGGGTCTGGACCGGTGCCTCGACCGGCCCAGAACTCGACGGAGCGCTCGCCAAGGCCGACGGCATAGAGTTTCGCCTGCCCTACAACTCCGATCCCATCGCCCGCGAAAAGATCAACCGTGGCGAAATGGAATATTTCGACATGCATCTCAGCCAGGTGGCGCCGATGGCCTGGCAGGGCTTTCTCGGCCCCCTCGACACGGCAGTGGTGGAAGTCTCCGGCATCCGCCCCGACGGCACGCTGATCCCCTCCTCCTCGATTGGCAACAACAAGACATGGCTCGACCGCGCCGACCAGATCATCCTCGAGGTCAACAGCTGGCAAAATCCGGCCCTCGAAGGCATGCATGATATCTACTACGGCACCGCGTTGCCGCCGCATCGCGTGCCGATACCGCTCGTCCGCGCCGACGACCGCATTGGTGACACGGTGTTCCATTGCGATATCGAAAAAATCGTGGCGATCGTCGAAACGGATGCGCCCGACCGCAACTTGCCGTTCAACCCGCCCGATGCGGTGGCCCATGCTATCGCTGGCCACCTGCTCGAATTCTTCGGCCACGAAGTCGCCAAGGGGCGCCTGCCCCAATCGCTGTTGCCGCTTCAGTCCGGGGTCGGCAACATCGCCAACGCCGTGCTCACCGGCCTTGTCGACGGGCCGTTCGAAAACATGACGGCATTCACGGAAGTCATTCAGGATGGCATGCTTGACCTGCTCGATGCCGGCAAGCTACGCATGGCCTCGGCCACGGCATTCTCCCTGAGCCCGGAAGCCGCCGCCACGCTCAATGCGGATATGGGGCGCTACCGCGACAAGATGATCCTCCGGCCGCAGGAAATCAGCAACCATCCGGAACTGATCCGCCGCCTGGGCTGCCTGGCAATGAACGGTCTGATTGAGGCCGATATCTACGGCAACGTCAATTCCACTCATGTGATGGGTTCTCGCATCCAGAACGGCATCGGCGGCTCGGGCGACTTTGCCCGCAATGCCTATGTCTCGATCTTCATGACGCCATCGACGGCCAAGGGGGGCAAGATCTCGGCCATCGTGCCGCAGGCAAGCCATGTCGATCACATTACCCAGGACGTGCAGGTGCTCGTCACCGAACAGGGTCTGGCCGACCTGCGCGGACTGTCGCCCAAGCAGCGGGCGGAGGTGATCATCGCAAATTGCGCGCATCCGGACTATCGGCCTGCACTCAAGGACTATTATGCGCGAGCCCTAAAGGGATCCTATGGCCTTCAGTCGCCCTCGCTGCTGAACGAGGCCTTGTCCTGGCACCAGCGCTATGTCGAAACCGGGACGATGCTCGGCTGAGCCCGGACGCATCAATGCTACAGACAAGCAAGCCCGGTCCGTTGCCGTGACCGGGCTTGTCGTTATCCGGTGACCGTCAGCTCAACGTGCCGATCAGTTCCCGGTAGGCTTTCTCAGGAAATGCCTTCATGGTGCGGCTTCTGACGTTGCCGCCCATCGCCAATGTCAGCCCGAAGCGTGCCATCACGGCATCGTCAGGGGCTTCGCAGACAGCCACCATGTCGCAATCTCCCATAGTCAGGTAGAAATCCCTGAACGATCCGCCCATCGCTTCCAGGGCTTTCTTGGCTGCATCGAGACGCTTGGGCGATTCACGGAGATTCTTCACGCCCTGCTCGGTCCAGTTCAGCATGATGATGTAGGTGGTCATGGCATTTCTCCTGTGCAGCGCCCCACCGTGAGCGCGCTGCTCCAATTCCGCACCCATGGAGACATTACGCCTATCGGTAGCAGCTAGCAAACGGCCAAAGTCATGACCTCCACCAAAGGTGGAGGTTTGAAACGCTGCGCTTGAACCGCTAGAAGCGGTTTTGCTATAGATTAGTAGCTACGATTAAAGAGGTCGGCAAAGTCGGAAGCTTTGTCGA
>NZ_JAEQNC010000023.1 GCF_016722925.1 Phytoamicus setariae
AATGCCGTCGACGGCCAGATGCATTGCCGTCTGGTAGCGTTTGAGCGCGGCGATCGTCTGTCGGCCAAGTATGCCGTCCAAGGATCCCGGATCATAGCCGAGCTCCTTCAGTCGGCGCTGGATATCCAACGTCGTCTTCATTGCGATTTTCCTTATTGAGAAACCGTTGATACGTGGCGCTCGCCGCTACCCTGTTTTAGAATTTGGAAACCAGTTCAACTATAGACCCGAAGACCTGTTGAACTCGTTCGGGGATATGAAATCCACCGGCAGGCGAGCATCAAAGTCATGCAAACTTCGGAGACAATGATTGCCTCTGTTCTACTTCACGCTGCGCATGCGCGATCACAGCGTCAGCGAACCCTTTGCACACGAATTGCCGGATCTTGAGGCCGCCCGGTCGCTGGCTTCTCAAGCTGCGGCTAAACTAACTCCGGAGGCTCCGGACTGCACCAGTGCCGGTCCATTCATCGAGATTTACGATCCGGCGGGCGCGCTACTGGATGTCATTTCCGTTGCCGGGTCGCTGCTGTAATGACTTGAGGGAACAATATGCCGATGTGGTTTGTTGAGCCTTTGAATATTCGGACAAGGGACATGGTCGAGGCGATAGTTGCAGGTGGTGCATTTTTGGTCTTGCTGCTGGTAATCGCGGTTGTTTGGTCTGCGTTGAGCTTTTCACCAAGCGATTACTGGTAGTTCGCCGGCTACTGATCATCGGCGACGTTAGCGAGATGGTATCCGTTTTCTGCAGCGCTCATTTTGCGACAAAAGTTTGCTCACCTATTCGACGGATGCGTCCGAAGACCGGACAACCGTCCACGTGATGTCGTGGATAGGAGGCCGAAGCGCTAACCGCCTAAACCTGCGATTTCCGCGCGATGAACGTCGCCCTTTGTCCGCTATAGTAGCGATCCTCAAGCCCCTTTGCTGTTGGCTTGAGGCGGACGATGTCACCGAAACCGCAGTATTCTAGCAAACTTTTAACTGCGGGGGCATTGGGCGAGAATTGACAAAAGTCTTTTGGTCGCCAGCGAGCTGTGCTGATGTTACTCGCATCCGGTGTCGCGGCCGAAACCCTGCGCATGTGCCACAATGGCCATCGCTCAAGGATTGGATTGATGAGCGGTACCTTCATGAGCGTGGTGTCGACCACCAAAACTTCACCCGTTATGGCCGAGATACGCTTCATTGTGAAAACCGGATTCTCCAGATGATAGAGAATACCGAGGCACAGCACGAGATCGAAGACGCCGTGCGTGGAGGGGTGGAGCTCCAGGAGATCGATCTGCTGGAACTCCAGATTCGGCAACCCGATCGTATCCTTGACGAAGTTTGCCTGCTCTATGTAGTGCGGGTCGATATCGATGCCGCATACATACTCGGCCCCTGACCTTGCTGCTTGGACTGAGAAGCCGCCGCAGTTGCAGGCGATGTCGAGAACCCGCTTCCTCTTCAATGATCCGCCGCAGGCAGCGACGATGTCGCCCCATGCGTGATCGAGGAAGGTTGGTAATCTCGTGCGTTCCCGGTTCTGCCGGGAGAGCTCCGGAACATAGGTACTGAGGCCGTAAGGCAGGTCGATGGCGTGATGGAACGGGGCGAGGTGATGAACAGTCGCCTCAATTTCAGCCTTGCTTTTCGCCTCGTTCTGAGGCGCAGCTTTTCGCAGGGGTAGCATCGTGCTTCTCCACGGTTGCAATTGTCCTAAAGCAAAATGCTGCAGGGAATCGCAATGGAACCTGCCAAACAATCAGGAGATCGAAAGGGTTCCATCACGATGTCTGTCAAAAAAGGCCAGAGCAAGTCCGACGTCCATTGCATAGAGGCTTTTCACTTTCCCACAGCTGCAGCCCCTGACGAACTCCAATTACTTTGGCCAGTAAACGTTGTTTCCGATGTCAAGCGGGATGGGGTCCATCTTCTGCAGCGCCCATTTCGCAGCGTAGAGCTTGGTCAGATAGTCGACAGACGCGCCCCATACATCGACGAGCGTCTGCCATGTGATCTCGTGTTCCACATCGCTGCCATCCTTGAACACGAACGTCGAGGTGTCCCCCGGGCGATTTTTAGCTGGGCGATGCTCGCAAGGCTTTGCAGGTTGCGCACCATCTTGTCTTCGGCGGTGATATGCACGCCGGAGAACAGCTTTCCTGCAAGCTCTCGCCGCTCATGCTCCGACTTGATCGCCCGCAGCATCTGGCCGGTATCGCGCTCCGGCTGGCCGAGTCGCTGTCATTCGGGTTCGCCTCTCGAATGGCAAGCCAGACAATGCCGTCGTTGCAGAGTGTGACGTCACCGGCGATGAACTTCTTGTTGACGTAGCCGAGCCGGGTCGAATTCCAGTCTATGACGTCGCGGGGTTCCAGCTTGCGCGCCCATGCCGGCAGCGGGATCACATGCTTGACCAGCCGCAGATTGTCGTTGACCGCAAACCTCGCCACGCGCTGTGCCTGGGTGTTCGATCGGCAATAATCGAGGGTCATCTCGATGGCGCGGATCTGGCCGTTGTCGGCCGCCAGCTGGTCGGCATTGGTGCGGCGTTTGAATGCCTTCATCTGCCCGCCGTTCTCGGGCTCGCAATAGCTGCCGGTCACGGAATTATAGACGCTCTCGCGACCGGGGAACATGTCGCCGGAAACACCCTGCGAAATGACGATATCGTCGTCGGTGATCGAGACGACCGCTGCCGGAATAGCACCGGTATAGACCTTGTAGATTCCGCCGCTTTCGACCAGGCGACCGTTGCAGGCCGAGAGAATGCGCTCGATGACGGTCAACGGTTCGGAGAGATTGATCTCCGTGCCGACCCGGTAACGCTTCTCGGTGCTACCGTTGGCAAGCGTCATGTTCTCGTCGCAGACGTTTGCAGCCGCTGTCCAACTATCATTATCGAAGCGCCGTGCCGGTCAGGCCCAGCCACCGTAAAGCCGTTCGTTGCCTCGATAGATACCGCGCATGATATCGTAGGCGGCGACGATCGGATTGGCCGAATACTCATAAGTGCTTTCATCGCCCCAACGATGCGCCCCAGACCCACCATTGGTGGAATCCTTGCGCCAGTCCTAGAGCGGCATTCCCTGCACGACGGCGGGCGCCGCCCTCCTCTCCTCCTCGTCGGGGAGCGCCTGAAAGGCCTCGCGGAAAGATTCGAGCATCGCCATCATGCCGGCGATGCGGCGTTCGAACGCCCGCGGATCGCGAGCCCAAGCGGAGAGCATGGTCTCAAGCGTGAACATCTCGGACAGCCGGAGGGCGTCTCCGGGCTCCCTACCCGGGCGCGGCTCCGACCATCGCTGTCCCGCTGTTCCGTGCACACCGTCGAGCAGCGATCTGTGCCAGGCACGGAACCTGCTCGCCCCCACGTAACGAGCGAGGGGCGCCCGGTCGCGCCGCTCGTCGTCCATCCAGTCTACCGGGAGGGAGAGCACCAGCATGGGCAGCTCCGCTACGTCTTCTTCGTGGCGTGGGCCTACCAGGAGCTGCCATCCGAGCCGCTCGCTACCATGATACAGACGCCCAGTAGCGCGAAACAACTGGTCCAAAGGGCTCTACTGGCGGGAATCTCTCCGAGCAGGCCCCAACCCAGGAAGGCGGTAACGAACGGCAGGGCGGCGTATATTACCGCGCAATGCGCGACGGACGTATGAGAATAGGCGGTGATCAGCATGACCGTTCCCGCCATCGTGTTTGCAACACATAATAATTCGGGCTTACCTATTCTAACGAATTCGCGATACCAATCCCTACCGCGCAAGGATCGAGACGCCGACTAGGCTCAATGATCCGAAGATGCCGCGCCGTGCAATCACGGTAACGCTGTCGAGCGCTATCAGCCGAGTGAAGTAACCAGTGAAGCTCCAGGCTAATGCCGACAACAGAATAAATACGATGCCTGCAATGTATTCGCGTCTATCGCTCATGGCATTCTTCTAAAATATCGATTTTAAGCGGATTTCAGCGATCTCTCCCGAACGCATTCTTCGAGCGAGATGCAAAACTTCAGCCGTTTGCGAGCCTGCGCTTTTGTTGCTGTCGACGGGCCGCGCGCTTTGTCCGCCGCTGCTCCGCTCTAGTTCACGCCACGGTTTCAAGCGAATTGACCGGCCGCTTTTGAGGATATACCGGCCCTCGGCTGAGCCCCAACGTCTCGCGCACGGTGGTACCGGGATACTCGGAACGAAACAGCTTGCGTTCCTGAAGGATTGGCACGACGAGCCGGCAGAAATCCTCAAGCCCACCCGGTCCCGAACCGAAATTCAACATGAAACCGTCGGCTCCACGCTCTTCGAACAGGTGCTGCATGTGGTCGGCAACCTGTTCCGGCGTACCAGTTACCCCAGAACCGCTGCCCACTCCCGCATACCGGCGTGCGGTTTCGGCAAGGCTCAATCCTTCTTCACGGCTGAGCGACAGCAATGTCTGGTAAATGCCGCGTGATCCCACCTCGCTCTCGAAATCAGGCATCGGACCGTCTTTCGGGAAGAGGGTGAGATCGATCCCGATATGTTTCGACGTCGTCCCGATTGCGAGTTCATCGCTCATCAAGCTGTTGCAGAATTCCAGCTTCTCGCGGGCAATTGTCTCCGTCTCGCCAACCGTGACCCTCAAACCAGATAGGATGGCGCAGTCATCGGGCGACCTACCGAACGAGGTAATGCGCCGTTTCATATCGTTGTAGAAGGGCTGCAGGTCGTTCAGATCTGTGCCACTGGCAAAAATCATTTCAGCCCAGCGGGCCGCGAACTCGCGCCCTCTTTCGGATGAGCCTGCCTGGATGATAACCGGCCGGCCCTGCGCACTTTGTGGCGTGGTCAGGGCCCCCGCGTCTTTACATATTTGCCGACATAGTCAAATTCTTGCAGTTGCGCCGGGTCTATGTACACGCCAGCGGACTTGTCGGCGACGATCGCGTTTCGTCCAAAGCTTTCCCAAAGCTGCGCCGCGGCTTCAAGAACCTCTTCGGCACGATCATAGCGAGCGACGCGATCCAGGAGCTTTTCCATTCCAAAGCATTTGGCAGATTTATCGATGGTCGACGTCACTACATTCCAGGCGATCCGTCCGCCGCTCAATAGGTCAAGTGTGCCAAGAGCGCGCGCAATGTTAGGTCAAATGCGGAAACGATTTCCGCTTCGCGCCATAGGTGGGACGTCCATCATCCGAAGCTGAAGGGAGAGAACGTCGAAAAGCAACAGGCTATGATGGGTCCATTACCCCGTTCCCGGAATGAAGCGCATCACCTGCAACATCGCCCTGCCCGCCTTAAAGATCGCAGTCTTCGATGGCTGCTTTTGGCATAGGTGCGATATCCATCCGTCATCGGTGAAGAAGAACACCTCCTTCTGGATGGAGAAGATCGAACGCAACCGCGCACGTGACAGCCGTGTCCGCGCGCACCTTGCAGAGATCGGCTGGACGACTCTTCGTTTCTGGGAGAATGAGGCGGTCGAAGCAATCGTGAAGAAGATCCTTTCGACCGTCGAACAATATAGAGCAGCAAAACTCTCACCTCGCGGCAGCGCGCGCTCGTTGCAGAACATGAAGCGGGCGCCTGGACAATTCGAAGCTGTCGACAGGGAAGTAGTTTCGACTGATGTCCAGACGGTCGAACAGCTTCCTCGCGTCCCATAGCGGGTGTACGACGACTCCCCATCGGCTCTTGTGCTCATCGAGTGAGAAGACCGGGATATCCAGTCTCTCCTTGACGCTCGAGACCGTGTTGCCGGGGATGAATGTTTTCGTCTGGAGCGCAAGCTCCATCGCGGCCTTCGGCCAGTCGCTAAGCTCAAAGTGGCCGTAATTCCCATCCATCCCGCACTCGTAGCAGGGATCTACCATCAGTCGAGAAGACCGTGAAAGTTCCTGTTGTTGTACCTCTGCAGGCACCTGTAGCAGGAAGATCCGCACCGCTTCATGTGGTCGGGGTCGACGATGTCGGTTCTCGGCCAGGCGCGCCCTCCTCGTCGAGGATGCTGCCTATCAGGGAGGAGACCGGGATGGTGCTGTCGCCCACCAGATGGCGGCAGAAGCCCGAGCCGTTCGGCAGCGCGTCCGATATCTCGAGATATGGCAGCCGCTCACCGCTCGGCGAGTGCATAATGTTCGGCGCCAGTGCGTCGAACTCCTCCGGCGCGATGTCGAGATCCAGGGCTGCGCGCTGGACGATGATCTCCGTCGCCGAGATTGCCGCGGCGCGGACGCTTGTGCGGGACGGTTCGCGGCGCCCCATGGAGAGGCCGATGTCCATGTCGAGTAGGCGGAGGTTATCCCGTCGGCGCGGGCTGCCTGGCTCGCCTCCACCAAGGTCACCAACTCGCTGCAGATCGGACCGGTCAAGCTCTATCTGGCAATCCGCTCGCCGAGCTGCGCCAATGCGCTGCCGGCGTCGGAAATCGGTCGCAGTAGGCTCGAGATGGGCAATTTCGCCAGTTCGTATCAGATTGCTTTTATAGCATAATATTTTCTAAACGGATGTTATCTATCTATTTGCATCGGTCACCGCATACCTTGCAGAAAATGTTCATCACTTTCGATAGGTAGCAAGTATCGATAGTGATGGATGTGGCGGAGAAAAGCGGCCCAATTCGTATTCCGGTGCCGCAAAACGCGCCCGAGAAACCCCAGAAATAGCAAAGGGACAGGATTCATGCCATCGAGCCCGATGATTACGTCCCGAGTGTTCGGACCCCAGCCCTACTCGTGCAGATCGGACGCGAACACCTGGTACAGGCCCAGACGACCAAGGAAGATAGATCGGCAGATATGCTCAGGTTTGGTGAGCTTGGAACTTTCCGGGCACTGACGCCGTTCCACGATCTTCAGAAGGCTGAGAAATCAGATGAGCAAGGCATTGTTGACAGCCTCCCTCCTCATATCGCTAATGGCCACATACCAGACGTTGGCCAGCGAGGCGAGTTTTCTGAATGCGATGCAAGGCTCATATGTGGGCCGGGGCATTGTTAGGCTTCGCACGAATTTGGAACCGATCAAGGTCAAATGCAGGTTCCGATCATCCGCCACAGCAAGTTCGTTGTCGCTGAGCGGTTCTTGCGCCGGTCTGGTGGTTATTTCCAAAAAAATCAGCGCAGATATTCGGCTGGCGGGCACACGCTACAAGGGAACCTACCTTGGCGCCGGTACCGGGCCTGCTGCGCTGAGTGGCAAACGACTGGGCAACGCAATCGCATTTTCCGTTCGCTGGGCCAAAAATGTCAACGGTGACCGCGACGCGACGCTGACCGTCGAGAAAGTGGGCGCAGCGGGATTAACGTTGAAAACGACCGATCGCGATCCAAAAACCGGAAAGCTGGTTATCACCAGCGAGATCGTCATGACGCGGCGGTAATTGCCTGGTGCCCGAATTGCCAATACGCGCCCCGCGGTCAAAGAGGTTGGCCTCCATCGCGTCCTCCATCTGAACATGCATGGCCGAATTATTGCAGCGCACCAGTCCTAAGAGCGCTCAGCGTCGATCAGTCTTCGCCAAGCAACTAATGTGGCTGCGCTCGGTTGATCCGCTCATCCATCTGAGTGCTCTGCCCTCCCGGTGATCGATCATCGACCCGCTGACGGAATCCTCGGGTATGACGACGACGGACTGCCGAACTGATGGTCATCGACACATCGGTCATCGTTGCCTTAGCCATGAATGAACCCGAAGCGGCTGACCTCGAGCGAAAGATCGCCAACGACCCACTTCGTCTCATCTCAGCGGCAAGCGTCCTCGAACTGGCAATGGTCATCGAAGCCCGCCTCGGTGAAGCAGGTGCCGCCGAGCTCGACCTGTGGCTGCACAAAGCAAATGTGGAGATCGTTTCTGTCGATCGCGAGCAGATAGATGCCGCCTAGCGTGCCTGGCGAAGATTTGGAAAAGGCCGACATCCCGCCGGCTTGAACTTTGGAGATTGCTTTTCCTACGCCCTCGCCTCGACCCGCGGCGAGCCTTTGCTGTTCAAGGCAATGATTTCTCCCAGACCGATATCCTGCAGGCATGAGGCCGGCACACCGGAAACGTTCGAATTCGCTGCCTGGCGTGTCTCCGTTGAACGGTTTGCGCAGACCTCGACGTCCCTGTTCTGGTCACTATCGGGGCAACCGCCGCACTGTCGAACAGACAGCATCGCTATTCAGGTAGAAATAGCCTCCTCCGCAGGCTTGCAATCCTGAAGCCGTGCTCCGACTTATGAAGTCGGTGTCCACGCGCGGCAGAAAACACGAAAGAGCTGATTATATGAAGAAAATTGGATTTCTTTCTTTCGGTCACTGGTCGCCCTCGCCCCAGTCGCAAACACGCTCGGCCTCGGACACATTGCTGCAGTCCATCGACCTTGCGGTCGCGGCCGAGGAGCTGGGTGCCGACGGCGCCTTTTTTCGGGTTCACCATTTCGCCCGCCAGCTTGCCTCGCCCTTTCCTTTACTGGCCGCAATTGGCGCAAAGACAAGCCGCATAGAGATCGGCACGGCCGTCATCGATATGCGTTATGAAAATCCTCTCTACATGGCGGAAGATGCCGGAGCGGCGGATCTGATCTCCGGCGGCCGTCTGCAGCTCGGTATCAGCCGTGGCTCGCCAGAACAGGTGATCGATGGCTGGCGTCATTTCGGTTATCAGCCGTCCGAAGGCGAGACCGATGCAGATATGGGACGCCGCCATGCCGACGTCTTTCTCGATATTTTGCGCGGAGAAGGGTTCGCCGAGCCGAATTTGCGTCCGATGTTTCCCAACCCACCGGGGTTACTGCGGCTAGAGCCGCATTCCGAAGGCCTTCGCGAACGGATCTGGTGGGGTGCAAGCTCCAATGCAACCGCCATTTGGGCGGCTCAGAAGGGGATGAATTTGCAGAGCTCGACACTCAAGAACGACGAGACTGGCGAACCATTCCATATCCAACAAGCTGCCCAGATCCGCGCGTATCGCAATGCGTGGAAGGAAGCCGGCCATGCACACGCACCGCGTGTCTCGGTCAGCCGCAGCATCTTCGCGTTGATAAGCGACATGGATCGCTCCTATTTCGGCGGAGGCCGGCCCGACGAAGACAAGGTCGGTTTCATCGACGAGCAGACCCGGGCGATATTTGGCCGATCCTATGCCGCTGAACCTACCGAACTGATCGGGCAGTTGCGGCAGGATGAAGCGATAGCCGAAGCCGACACGCTGCTCCTTACAGTTCCCAACCAGCTCGGCGTTGAATACAATGTCCATGTCATCAAGACCATTCTGGAACAGGTTGCCCCTGCCCTCGGCTGGCGATAACCATCGTTTTCTTCGGCAACCTTTCGGCGGTTGACACATACATTCCGCCTTGCTTGATTAGTGTGATCGGAGGAATGGTGCCATGACTTATGACTGGGATGGGCAGCGGACTCGACGGTTTCACCGTTTGAAACTTGTGACGGCAATGGCAATTGGGCTGGCCGTCCCACTCACAATCACAGCATTGTCCTATATCCATTGATGGCCTCGCGACGTTGAATATGGCGGGTCGGAATACGCGACCGACCGGCTTTCGAGTTCGCCGCCAACGTCCTCACGACGCAGCCCGCCGCACTCCTGCGTTGGTCCTTGACAGCGCCATCAGCATGGGGCCGAGGCCGAATTCGTCCCTTTCGGCGCGGCGCGTCAGATCGCGCAGGTAACCGCCGGCTGAATTGATGTGCCCTCCCCGTTCCAGGATGCAGGCGATAACGGTTGCGGCATTTTCTGGTCCCATCACCTCGCAGGCATCCTGATAGGCAGACGGAGAAACCCCCAGCATCGATCGGACCACCACGGCGGCCGACATCATGTCGCGCCAACTGGCGATCGCTCCGCCCGGGCCGTAATCCACAATTTGCGGGCAGGCCTGAAGAACAAAGCCCAGCGGAAATGCCCGTATGTCGGATGGACCGCTCGCCTGGGCCTCAGATTTCAGGCTTTGCCTCTGCATATTGGATCCTTCGGCCATCCTGCGCCCGGTCGTATGGTTCTCCAGCGTCGCGTCCTGCTTCTTTTCGAAGCGAGGTTCAGATTCAGAATAGGATTCGGTATTTGAATTCTGTATGTGCCGCTCACTTTGCAATGGATTGCCGTTATGATTTTGTGTTTTCATCTGCATTTCCAACGCGTTGACGATCCCTTCGCGTAAGAGCTCCATCTCATCCAGGCTAGATGCTACTTGCATCGCGGTCGGTGTCCGCGGGACGGCGTCGACAATCGCCCGGTAATGCACGTGATGCGCTTCCCAATCTCCTGCTGCACCTTCAGCGATCGCGGCAGCGATGAGCTTGGCGACATCCCGGCGGCAGATCGTCAGACGCTCGCGGAGCCGTTGGAACACAAGACGCTCTGCCGCAGCATCCGCGGCCAGCATTTCTATCTCTTCTGCTCTCGCGAGAAGCGGGGCCAGGGAAAATCCGAACGCGTCGTCGATGCCGCCCTCGCCGTCCCGCCGAGCAAAGCGCTTGCCGTTGGCGCTATCCTTTCGCGCGATCAACCCGGCGTCGACCAATATGGCCAAATGGCGCCGGATCGTTGGTTCCGCCATGCCATGCGCGCGCGCCGAGAGCTGGGCATTCGATGGGAAAACGATCAGCAAGTGCTCGGCCGACAATTCTGCCTTCGGATAAAAGGTCAGCAAGGCATTAAGCAGCGCCAAAGCTCTATCCGTCACGCCGAGGCGCGTGCGCGCTTCACAGAGCGCTCTGTACAGCATCCATTTGTCGATGGTTTTATTCTTGTCGACCTCGATCGACTGACTTGCCACCATGGCAAGCGTCATCGGCCGCCGCCCAAAGGGCGTCGTCACAGTCCCACTCTGCATCGTCCTTTACCTTTCAAAAAGGCAAAAGAAACCTACCCGCCAAAAACGGTGCCAATGACTCTTGACTGCGATTCGTGAAAATGCGATTCTCTGCTTTGCGAGAACATGAGAAGGGCTTCCACGACTTGGTCGTTTGGGGGCCTTTTTCTTTTGCTGTTTAGTCTCCTGTCTTGCTGTCTCCCGACTTGCGGAATTGCTGGTAGAGCACATCCAGATTGTCGGATATCCACGCGCCGAACCTGGCTCCCCGACCTTCACTGACAGCCAGCGTCACGCTTTTTGGACTGCGCTTCACCGTAACACTCACCTGTCGGTCACCGGGCTCCCACTTCAGCGTCTCCGTCGAGGCTCCCTCTGACGGCGCCTTTTCGGGGCTGTTTTTCAAGAATGTCAGCAACTGCTGGAAACGCGCATCAGAAGCGAGCCTCCCAAATGAGCTTTGAGAGACAAACTCGCGAGCACGACCTTCATTTCCCGGATGCATGTGGACCCTTGAGAATTCTTCCCAACGCCCTCGCCCTATCCCCGGAGCCTTTCCTATGGCACGAATGATCTCCTTCGGAAGCGAAGCCACGATCTTGATCATTTCCGATACATGCGACTTGCTGGTCGACAGCGATGCGCAGATCGTCTCGCGACGAAAGCCGTTCTCTTCCTGAGCAAGAGCAAAGGCGCACTTTTCAATGAAAGAGAGATCCTGACGGGCAGTGTTTTCCTCGCCCTGAAAGATGACGGCCTGCTCTTCCGAGAGTTCACGAACAGCAGCCTTGAATTTGACGCCCAGAGTCTTGGCTGCGGCCAGCCTTCTGCGTCCGAAGACGATTTGAAAGTAGCCGGGGCGATCGGCGGCAGGGCGCACGAGGCCCGGCACAATCTGCCCTCGCTCCCGCATCGATTCCACAATTTCAAGCACTGCTTCGTCATCATAGGAACCCTCGAAGCGATCATGGATCGAAGATGGGAGTACCTTGTCCGGATCGATCTCGACAATCCTCTCGCCATCCTTCAACAGCATGTCGGCCAGTTCACCGCGTTCCTGAATCTGGCGCACACCCTCGGCCACTTTGAGCAGATGTGGCGACGCACTCTTCATCGTCTGGCGCGGCTCGTTATCCAACTGCCCGAGAACCGCGGCGAACATTCCCTTGGAGTCTTTACGGCTCATGGTTCACGTCTCCATGCCTGGTTGATCAGGACTTCGATCTCGGCGTTTGCGGCATTGATCGACTCAATGGCGCGGTCGTAAGTCTTCGGCGCCGAAAACCGCGACCGCTGCACTTCATAAAGACTCTGCTTCCAGGTCAGCGCATCGGCAACGGCCGTCGACTTTATGACCGCATTGAGCAGCAGGTCTTCACCGAAGACCTGCCGCATCAGGGCCTGCATGTTGGCTTGCGGGTGATCGTTAGGCTCGAACTTAGTGATCAGGAATTTCGCGAAGTCCCATGTGGCCCCTGCCCCGATTTCATCGAGGATCTGCATGTAGGATGCGGCCAACTCGAGAAACTTGCCGGTCGAATCCACATCCAGCATGTGAGCCGGCACAGGAATCAGCACACCCGTCGATGCGGTCAGCGACGAAAGCGTCAAGAAGTTGAGAGACGGCGCGCAATCCAGCAGAATGACATCATAGTCGCCGGCGACCTGTTCCAAGGCCTGAGCGACACGCAAGAGAAAGCCTGTGCCTCCCGTCTTGCGCATTTCCATTGCAACCGCAGTTTCGAACTCTGTGAGCTCCAAGCCAGCACAGATAATGTCGAAACCGGCAATGTGTGTCTTGTGAATGATCCCTGCCGTCTCCACCGGGTCGTCAAAGCGTATGGCGGAATAGAGGGTATCCCCTTCCCTGTAATCGAAGCCCGGCAACGTTCCTTGCAGGCTGGTCAGCGACGCCTGCGGATCCATATCGACGGCCAAAACCCGATAGCCCCGAAGCGCGAGCCAGTGGCCAAGGTGGATCGTGGTTGAGGTCTTCGATGACCCGCCCTTGAAATTCGTAACGGCTATGATCTGGCAGGCTTCATCCCCTACCCGCCGGGGATTAATCCATTTCTTCCGGCCCTTTTCCGCAAGGTGCATCCGCAGGTCCAGGACCTGCTCCAATGAATACAGCCTTCTGCCGTTCTGGGTAATTTCCGGCTCAGGCCCGAGCCCCTTCAGAGAAACCTGCCTTATATAAGCCTCGGTCACGCCCAGAAGCGCTGCGACTTCCGAAGATGCAAATTTCCGCATCGTCCGCCTTGCGTCCGGCGGATACTGTGCCATCGATAGATTATTTAGCGCTATCTCGAGCTTGCTCGAGAATGTTTGCATGAACTGCAAACTGCTTAAACTGCGCGACACTCGATTCTCTCCTTGTCTCCACTCCTGACACAACACATCAGATATGGTTAACAAGTGGTTAACATTGCTTTGACTACGCATAATTTCGAAAATTCGGGATTTGCCCGTAGTTAAGAAAGGCTATGCCGATTCGGGAGGCAGTGGCAATCGCGGTTAAGACATCTTCAGAGTTCCCAACTGGGAACTTTGCATTTGTACGCCTGGCCGCCACCCACAAAAACAGAGTGGCCGCTTAACGGAAGCACGGGCTCTTCTCCTTTCGCACTGTTCGAATGAAGAGTTCCCTGCTGGGAACTCGCAAAAACTACCGGGGCACCGATGCAAAATCGTCGCCTTAGTGCGAAAGCGAGCCGAGGCTTGCCCTCCCCGGTTCAATGGAGAGTCCGGCGTTGGTGCATGGGGTCAGCTAAATGAAAACCGTACGCCGACAAACCCGTCGGCCACGCCAGAACTGCCCTGCTTGTCAAAACGATATCTAAACTGTCAGTTCGATGTAACCGCGCCGGGGCAGGAGGCCGTCCACCTCATAAAGCCCAGAATTCTGCCGTCAGCTACAAGCGCCACCGTTTCCCGCAACAGATCATCTCGAATGCGGTCTGGCTGTATTTCAGGTTTCCGCTGAGCTTACGCCTTGTCGAGGAAATGCTGAGAGAGCGCCGAATTGGCGGTACCCTTCATGCCACTGTCATGCGGGCTCGGTAGTGCAGCAGCGCACAGATGCTCGCATCCTGCGCGTTACTGACAAGAGGGCACACTAATGACGAAACATGAAGGCCGTTTCTCTCGGCGCTCGGTCCTGAGAGGCGGAGCAGCGCTCGCAGCCACTGCGGCCGTCTCGCCATACCTGGTATTTCGCGCTCACGCGGCGCCCGCAACGGGCGAACTGGCCATGATCGCAGGCACGCCGAACCCGAACGGTGCCTTGGAGAAGCTCTATCTGCTTAAAGGCGACCCGCTTGCGGGACCGATCCAGTCCATCGTCACTGAAACTGGGGCGTCGGTCCCTGTCTCCGGGCTTGAGCGGGGCGAGCGCCGACTGGTGCGGCTGATGCACTTCAACGACATGCACAATCACATCACCGAAATGCATGCGAAGAAGGGCGACACACACGTCTTTTCGCAGATGGTCAAGCAAGTGAAAGCGCTCCGCGCCGCCGCAGCCGCCGACGAGGTGGTCTTGTTCATCTCCGGTGGCGACGACCACACCGGCTCAATCTTCGACGAACTGATGGGCTGGTCGCCACAGGAATTCCTCGCTGATGCCGGATATAGGGTCTATTCGGCCGGAGGCGTCGATGTTGCGGTGCTAGGCAATCATGAATTCGACCGCGGCGCCGAAGTGCTCAAGAAGGGCATTGCCACAGATGCTCGCTTTCCGCTGCTCTCCGCTAATGTCCATGGATCGGCTTTCTTGAAGCGCGACGATGACTACGTGGCCGCTGCCATTGGCGAGGTAAAAGGGCTGAGGATAGGCTTTGTCGGCCTCACTACCTCCGTCGATACCCGTGTAGGGCAGCCCGCCGATCCGGGGTTGGCGGTTGCGAGCCCGCTTGATGCGGTACGCAACGTCCTGCCGGCGTTGGCCTCGATTACCGACATGGTCGTGGTGTTGTCGCATTGCGGCTATGGCAGCGAGCAGCACAAGAGCGGTAAGGCGGGCACAACACGGACTATTGGCGAAGGCGATTTTGCAATCGCCGAAACCATCGCCCCGCTGACGGACAAGCCGATCGTGATCATCGGCGCTCACACCCACACCAAGCTCAACGCCGAGGGCATAGACCCTCACAATATGGTCGAGGGCGTTCTGATCACCCAAGCCCAGGCACACGGCGCCTTCCTTGGCGAGATCGCCATGTCGATCCGCGCCGAAAATGGTCGCAAGGGCTGGTTCAGTTCAGTTGGGCTGCGCCACACCAAGAGCCGAGACAAGCGGGTCAAGGCTGGTGAACCTGGCTTCGAAGCTCTCGAACAAGAGGAGGACTATGACGTCGATTTCGAACAGGCCCATGTGGCACCGCTGATCAAGGCGCTCGACACGCGTCTGAACGAAGTTATCGGCCAAGTGCCCGACGACCAGCTTGTCTCGACCGAGCGCACCTTCGCCGACCGCTATGTCGGCGAAACGGCGCTGGCAAACTTCATGAACGATGCCCTGGTCAAGCGTTCGGAGAACTTCCCGAATGGTCGCATCGACATTGCCTTGTTTAACGCCTCGGGCCTTGCGTCGGGCCTGTCGCAGGGTTCGCTCAGCTTTCGGCAGTGGTATGATGTGATGCCTTATGCCGACGGCGTGCACGTTGCGACTATGACCGGGGCGCAGATCCGGGACATGCTCACGAGCAACGCAAAACGCATCCTGCGGCCCGAGGAGGTCGACAAGGTCGATACTTCTGCGTTTGTGTCGCGCGGGTTCCTGCACTTTTCTTCCGCCTTGCGTTACACCATCAAGCTCAATGGCAGTGCTGGCGAAGCCGAGGCGGTCGATATCACCATAGCGGGCAAGCCGATCGAGCATGCACTCGATAAGGATTACAAGGTGGCGTTCAACACCTATATTGCCCTGGGTGGATTTGGCGAGACCTGGAACGGTAAGCCGATAGGCGGCGATGTCCCCGGACAGATCCCTAGTATGGATCTCAGGGACCTGCCTTATGACCACACCGGGTTGATTTATCGCAATGAAGTCGTGGCGATGATCCGCGAAGTCAGAACCATGGTAGCGCAAACGGGCGTTGCGCTCGATCAAAGGGTTCATCTCCTCCGCTAGGATCCACCGCGCCGGATGGAACGATGCGATAACACGCAAAGCCGCGTTTCCGAAGGAGATGCTGCTTTGCGTGGGCCATAGCCATATCGAGATCATCAACGTACCAGGCGCTTCGAACAGGCTGAGCGGAAACCGGAAATATAGCCACACGGCATGGGCAACCACGTCCGCTGGAAATCGGTGACGACGATAACAAGGTGCACGGGCGAATGAGGTTATGCCGCCAGATCCCACATCTTGATCGACGTTCGGTTAACTTGACGGTGCCAGTGACGTTGCAAACATCACTTTGGCACATCGCGTTGCCGTCGGGAGGGCATCCACTCCATCAGTTCTCAGTGGGAATCAACGTCATGATTTCTCACTTTACCTTTATAGGCTCACTGTTATACTGAAATTGCAAATACAGTATAACGAGCGCGAACGATGAAACAGATTGACCTGATCTATCGCACCATGATTGCCGAACTCGGGCAAAGACTGCTCGATGCCAGCTTTGCAACTGACTTCCCAATTGAGGGCCGGTTTGTGCCGGTCACGGTCAAACAACGGGTCTACTGGTATTTCGATCAGCCCTCACCTGAAGGCGAAAAACGGCGCTATGTTGGCCCCGCTGATGATGAAGAAATTACCCGTCGTGTCGAGGCTTTCAAGGAAATCAAAGGCGACGCCAAAGCCCGTCGCAAGCTCGTTTCGACCTTGACACGGGATGCCGGTTTGCCGGCGCCTGAGCGTTTCTCGGGAGATGTCGTCGAGGCTCTTGCTGATGCAGGAATTTTCCGACTGCGGGCCTGCCTGGTCGGAACCGTCGCATTCCAGACCTATGCCGGCGTACTCGGTGTTCGCCTGCCGGCGACCTCGATGATGACAGGCGATGCGGATTTCGCCCAAGACTATGCAATCTCGGCGGAAGTGGAGGACTCCATTCCCCCTATTCTCCAAATCCTGAACGATCTCGATCCGACGTTTCGGCCGGTGCCGCACCGATCCGGTTCGGCCCGGACTACGGCATTTCAAAACGCTGCTCGATATCGGGTGGAATTTTTGACGGGAAATAGGGGAAGTGATGACTATCTGGATCAGCCGGCCGAAATGCCCGCTCTCGGTGGCGCGTCGGCCGATCCGCTGTGGTTTCTCGATTTCTTGATCTATGAGCCGATCCGCGCTGTTTTACTGCATAAGTCCGGAATATCGGTGATCGTCCCGGCTCCTGAACGCTACGCGGTCCACAAGCTTATTGTGGCCTCGCTCCGGGTGGTCGATACGACGGACGTGGCTAAGCGCGAAAAGGACCTGCGGCAAGCGTCAATCCTGTTCCAGGCATTGCAGGAAACGAACAGGGGCGGCGACTTGGGCGATGCTATCATGGAAGCATGGGGCAGGGGTGAAGGATGGCGGCTTGCGATCCGGTCTGGCCTCGCGTTCATGCCGAAAAAGGAAAAGGCGGCGGTTGCCGCCTTCCTGTCATCGCTGGGGATTGATCCTGAATCGGAAGCTTAGAGCTTCCGGCCGGGAAAGGCGTTGATGATGTAAACGCCCGCAGTTCTCGATGGTGGGCGGATGGAATATCGTGGCGGGGAATGTGCACGAGGTTGGCGATTGGGTCGTGGATGGATACGAAACGCTGAAGATGTCGTGCTGACTTAAACCTCTTCATGATCCTCTCCCGTCTTCGGATCGGCTGATGGGAATTCTCGGCTCGATTGTTCAAGCCCCTGTGCGAGCGATGTTCGACGCCGAGCATGATACCGCGTTTTGCGGCACCATAGGATCGGAGCTTGTTGGCATAAAGGTGATTACCGTGAGCTCACGTAGGGTTTCATTCCACATGCCCCTCAGACCTATCACCTGTCGAGCATCATTAATTTAAGTGGCCAAGATAGTGGCCGTGCTAGCGCGCGGGTAATCTACATCCGCCGATCGCCGCATTTGGCCCGAAATCTCCCGCCAAGCCAAGCCGAGGTCTATGAACACCTCAACCAGATCGACATCGATTGACAGGCCCTCACAGACCTTTGACCAGCGTACCCGCGCACCGGCCGACACGTCGAGACTACCGAATGCGCGTCGACCTTTTTCGCGGAGCTTTACCCGGTCAATGCCGTTCATCACCAAGAGTCGCTCGATGGCCTCGGCCACAATCAAACCGTCCAAGTCGGACGCACCGGCGAGTAACAGTTTCAAACGGTCGCCAGCACATAGTTCCGGATCGGCTGCCATGATCGCATCGATCCATAGTCTGCCCAAACGCATTTCCTGCCCGAGTGTGCATGCTTCGTGTTCGTCCATGGCCGCTGCTCCAGTTATGGCCATGAGCATGGTCTATCGCTTTGCAAGAAACCTCTGAGGCTATTGAAGGTCTGGCGCGTCACAGTCGATGTCACCCCGTGGCGCAAATTCCGCGATTCAGAAACCGGGAGTAATGGGGGGAGGGGAGCCATCATGCCAATTCTTTGCCGATTTGACTCGATAGGGTCGGCGGTCAGACAGTCGTCGGAGTAATCTGTTACGCGAACCGATTGCATGGTAACCGCGTCCGACGAGATGAAGAATTGCGGCTTCGAGGACACTATCGAGATCGGCTGACTGCCGCTTCGATTCTTTCAGAAACTGCATGACGGCAGCGGACACTGCTTCGTCGACCACGTCCAATTCGGGAATGCCGAGCCTGGCCCGCCTGTCGCGCCCCTTAGCCGTCGCTACGCGCTTCTCGGGCGATGATTTGAACTTCCTTGTCGCCATAAATGCCTCAAAACCCAGAAGAAATTGGACCGTTTGCGTCACCCCGTGGCGCACAGGGTGATGCTTGGGCAGGGGGCTGCATACAACAACAGCATGCCGAACGCGATTAATTGGAATTTTGAAGCATGGCACTTGCAGGTGCCATGCTCAAATCATCATGACTTGGAATAAAGCAGCCTCACTCGCCGACACGTAGTCCGCAGGTTGCCGGCAAACCAGATTCGGTGCCACGCGAACTGCCACGCGGTAAAGCGATTGCCGCAGGCCGATATCATCGCTTGGAAAAGGCCGCCTGATTTCCGCTTGCTTCGCCAGCGCCTGTTATCACGACATATCCGCGCCGGCATTTTACCTTCGCGATATCGATCATTGCGGCTCGCGCTGCATCGATACCTTCAAATGGTATGAAAACCGCACGGCCGTTGCTGCCAATGCGCCCCCAACGACGCGCCAGGACGACACCAAAAAGATCGCACTCCACTGAGAGCGCGTAATAGCGCGCCATATTCCGGGAGGGGTCCACCCGTTCAAGGTGGATGCGCTGGTTTCGAAATGACATGCACCACCATTCATCACCCCTTGCGCCGCGCGTCCAACGACAAATATGAATCGTTGCGGGCCCGAGGATTCACAATCTTGATGTGTCATCAAACCAATTCACGGCTGGGGCGCATCCAGGCCCCTGCAAAGGGCTGCGCCAGTGCCATTTCTGAAATGTGTTATGACAAGAGTCCGCCGCAAAGGTGGAAACGGCGACGCGCGTTGCGCAACGGATGAACGCCAGGCACGAAGCGATCAAGAACGCTTTCGCGGCCGCCTCTAGCCTCTGACTGCTGAAAAAGACTGGACTTGTCGGGCTTCCAACTATGAAAGCGCTAACGTTGCTCTACTGCGTTATGTCGAGCAATCTGTCGTTTCTATCGCTCCAATCGCAAATGGGTCTGGGTATCGATAAAGTCAGCCATTTTTTGTGAACCCTCGCACCGAATGATTCATCCACACGGTTATTCGCCTGTCTGTCTCGTCCACCGGTGCCAAACCTTTGCTCCTTGCCGCCGACCGGGAGAGGATTTCTGCACACAGAGGAGGACATGATAATGATTGCACGCATCGCCAAAGCACTTGCCGCGGGGGTAGCCGCCATCTGGCGCGGCATCACGTCTATCGCGGACGATGTTCTGAATTTCGCGCTCGCACCGCTGCGGGCATTGGGCGGCGGTCACGGAAACATGCCGGAGCCGAGTTTCACGCCAGACGTCGAACCGCGGGACCTGCTTACTGAGTTGCGCGCGCAATCCGAACAATCATCCGCCCCTCGCGCGCCGGATCGCGATGCACTTCGCACGGTGACGCAGTACGCCAACGCATCCCAGGCGCAGCGCCCCACCGTCGACCTCAGCGGCTTATCGAAGGGAGTGCAGGCGACGCTGCTCACGATGGATGAGCACGAGCTCAAGGCCCTGTCGACGGCAGGCCCGGCAGCCGTCAGACGTTTTATCGATGGCAAGCAGCACGGTATTCATGGCGTTCCGGTTGTTCGCACCGTGAATGAACCAGACAGTCGCGCGCTCGACGTGCCACAGCAGGTCTTGCTCGAGCGGGTTCGCAGGGCCCCAGCAAAGGCCGCGACATCCGAGCCCCACAGGGCACTACGGATGTAACGGCCAGTGCACCGCCAGATGGCGACCGACGTTTCAGTTCATACCGCGGCGGCGCTGCCGCCGAAGGCACTCTTCCATCTCCTCGAGCAACGCCGTCTTTTGCTCCTTACGCAAATCGTCAAGAAGCATGACTGCAATCGACGGCTCCTCAAAGACGATATCGCCGTATCGATCTCGTAGCTGGACGAATTCCGCGTCGGTCATGTCACCGTAATACTCACTCATTTGCGGCCCGCCAGCATCTGAATGATTTCCTGGCGTTGGGCGCAGGCATCGCGCAGCTTGGCGATTTCGGCTTCCAGCTCGCCCACCCGTTCGATTGCCGCTTCGGCCACGATTTGAAGCTGCTGGCCGTGCTGGATCGCACGGGAAAGCGCATCATGGTACCGGCTCTCGTAGCGTGCCTGGCTGATATCAGAAGCCACCGCGTGAATACCTTCGGCCAAGCATGGACCGACAGCCGCAACCACGCTCAGCAGCGATCCCACCTCCATCATCACGCCTGCTGCGGGGTTGCCTTGATAGTGCGCCATGTTGATCTCCCAACTCGATTTCGTTGGTGCCGTTTTGACGCGTATAGGTTGTGGCGACAAGTACCAATGCGATCGCAGGGTTAAATTTCTCCGCGTGCGAAGTCAGGCATCGACCCCGAGAGTTCCGCGGGGCAGGGGGCTGCCCCGTCTGCGCCGACATCCGCTGTTTCGGACCTTCCACATGTTCGGTTCGTTCTTGCACGACAAGCATCGCCGATACTCAGAAACTCACGATAACGGATTCGACCGGGGCAGGCCTCTACGCCGATAGATGATCCAGCGGCGGCAAGCACCATCCCCGTCACAAGTGGGCAGGGTGCATCAGGCGGCAAGAGGCTCACCACCAGCCATTGCTTCGATAACGGTCCACGCGATGCATCGTTCGAGGTCGCCAGCCTCCATCATCGCATGTAGAGCCTTGAACATGATCATGGGCGTGGCCGGCATCGCATGCACCGCCAGCCAAGGTGTGGTCTTCGGCTTTGGTACGGTAGTTTTCGAAATCCGTTTGACGACCTCCCACATCGGCGTGCTCGCCGCTCTCGTCCACGCCATATAACAGGAAAGCAGCCAGAGCCCGGAATGGTGGAGTTCGAAGCAGTGGGAGCCGGGGGCAGCCCCCTCAATCATTCGCACGGTCCAGCCGGTGTTTTCAATCTCGCCGCCCGCGCTCATGACATAGGGCATGAGCTTGTCGATAGCTTCGCGGTCGACTTCATGGCGTGGGCTGTTACGAAGATGGCCTGTAAAAAGAGTCAGGTGTGCAATAGTCCGCATTGCTGTGGCCTTTCTGGGTTGATGGAAAAGGATGGGACGGCAGAACACCGCCCCTATATGTCCTCCCGCAAAGGAGGAAAACCACCTACGCGGCGGAAAACAGACGACCCTTACGGGTCAAAGCCGCCCCGAAAGGGCAGCCTCATCTTGAGTCGGCGGCCTCCGGAGAGACCGATACCATCCCTCATGGGGAACGATTACGCAGAGTTTGCCACTTCACAGAGTGCCATTGTCTCTTGACCCCTCGTGGGATCGATAACCGGTCAGCGCTTCATTCGTCCCGCTGACAAGACAAATGGTGACGTCGATTGGAGGAGCTGGCAAGCGCAAAAATGCATTCCACGTCAATCACGAAATTCGCCACCTGGCGTTAAATTTCGTCACTCGCGCAGGACAGTACATTGGTTGGGCGGCCGCACACCGACATCAGGATACGTTGTCAGCGGCTGGCTGCTTTGCGTATCCGGAACCGCTGCGCAAACGAGGCAGGATAGGAGCCATTATGCATCTGGTCAGGAAAGGTCGAAGAAAATTCGATGGTTAGGACGAACGTGCGTGTAGCGCAACTCAATCCGGCACAGCGTCGCGTCCCGCGTTTGGCCTTGCAGCCACCAGGACGACGGCATCGACATTGGAATGGACCGCGGCCTCGATTGCATTTCGTGCAGCTGCAACATTTGGTGCCCGGCGGACACGTTGATCGGGAAGTGTCCAGCAGAGCCATGCACCGCACCCGCTCGAGTGCCAGATACGACCAACAACCTCGTCAAGCAGGCACGCTTCAAAGCCATTCGGGTGATCTTTGTCCTGATGCCAGGTAATGCGTTGATGTCTGAAGTTCATCAAATTCCTCCTGCGTCTCGAGGTTGGTGTTTCGTCGGATTCAACATGACGTTAAGCGCCCAGCCGTTGGACAGAGTTGACAAATCCCGCTCCTATCGCCGATGCGTCTTCTCGTTCGATTTGCGCAATTCTCGCTTGGCTGGTGATCTTGCCACGTTCGATCAGCAATTCGATCCAATGCATATCGGCATTATCCGGCGGCACCTCGTCACTGGCGTTGCCTTGACGATATCGGGCCAGATCCGAGCCCGTCATCCAGCCTAGATGACGTTTGACAGCACTCACGACCTGAAATGCCTCCTCCAATGGAGGATTGTTACCCCGGCCGCAAAACTGGGTGATGAGCCCGTCGATCACCTCGACAGTCGCGAGCGACGCATTGTTTCCATCTCGGATGGAATAGTAGCCGTAACCCGGCCACTCGAGCTGCCGATCATACGACCCCAGCCCGATACAATGACGCATGGCCAGACTTTCCGCATCCAGCGCCGCGGGTGACATCATCCGAACGATCGAATATACGTCGCCCAGCGCGAGTACCGTCAGTTCGTCCGCTTCTGGAAGCGGGGACCTATTGGTGAGGGTGTTGAGCATCTGGCGCATCTGTTTGTCGGCCTCAGCCTTGAGTGCGGCCAACGTGCCGCATTTCATGAGTTTTTTCGGGCGGCGCTTTTCGTCGAGGTTCTTTGTCCACGACAGCACCTGCGTTGCGGATGTATCAAGCCAGTCGACGATATGGCTCAGATCATCACCGTGCCGATCGACATAATAGGCGGCCCGTTGAAACCATTTCACTCCTAAGTCCGCGTCGGTGGATCCGATCAAGCACCCGCCGATCGAGACGGGAATTGTACCATTGTAGACAAAATGGGGATCGACTTGGTCCTGCTTTGACCAGCCACGTAAATAGACTCGGCCAGGACCCGCTACGAACAACTCCGGGAATCCGAAATGACGGCGATTGTCGATGCCGAGTTCCTTCATCAACGCCTTGATCGCAATGGTCGCTTCCGCCTGTGAGTACCTGATTTTCGTCATGACAGGCCGCCCGCAACGCTTGAGTATGCGGAACATTGTGATGGGAGAGGGTAGTGTCCCGCCACCGGTGGGCTCGGCATTCGAATGCGGCAATTAACGCGCCGCGCCGCCTTGGCAACAGGCAGAGCAAATTGGCAGCACATCACCATTCTCCTCAGGCAAGTCTCGTGTCCTTAGGAGAGTTTCGGTGCCGGCGGCGCAAGCGACAAAACCGACAGAAGGCCGAATGGCTTATGGTCGTGGCACCGTTTGCGCAAAGCGACCGAGACTGGGCCTGACTGTGCCTGCTTTGATCCGCGCGTCGAGGGTGAGCATTGCTCCGGGCTGCGCGGAGAACACAGCGTTGAGATATGCCCAAATTTGATCCGCACCCCGCAAATTTCGGCTCAGGATGAACAGCGCCGCGTCGGCAAGCGCGAGCCGCATTGATGTCGCGTCGAACCGGATACTTTCATGCCGCTCGAGCTCCCGCCTCGCGGTGGCTGTCCGCTCGAGGTTGCCTCCCGTGTATCGCGTGCTTCCACCACTGGCGGAACACCCAGCGCAGACATCGCCCGGGACCGTCCTGTCAGAGGTGGAGGCACATTGGGGTAATGTCGGATCGGTATTCGCGTCGCAATTACTTGAAACGATGACGTCGTCATCCTCAAGGAGTGACATGAGGAGTTGCGCCGTCAGGGTGGGACGGCCTATCCTGGCCGCATCACCAGGCGGCATGACAATCTCTTCTTCGATTTCGTGGTTCAGATCGTACGACACGTGCCGGTTCTCTCGGGTTCAGACACAATGATGCCTGCCGGCGGAGCGCATCTCATCTGATTTCCAGGCGTTGCACTTCAGTCTCTGGCGGCGTGCGACGGTCGAGCGGCGCGGGCGAGGGGTTTTGGATCGACGGTTCTAAGTGTTGGCGAAAGAGAGGCCTCCGCCCGTTTGGCCGAGGGAACGACGATTCCGCCTAATTCATAACTCTTGATCCCAGCATCGAAAGTCGAATTTGAGCCAAATTTCCCTTATGCCCACTGCCGCAGTCAATGTTCTTGTCAGTACGGAATGTAAAAATCTGCCGTATGCTTTGTAAATCTCTTGCCATCTGCTCCGGAGTCGAGGACCCTTTCATTAGGTCACAAGAAAGCGAGTTGAGAAATTCAATATGAATAGAGCAGAGGGCGGGCCGGCAATTTGGGGTATCCAAACACGCGGAGCCGATCGCTTCGGCATCCGCGCATCTGATCTCGTGCGTGAGGCACGCTACGACAACCTCATCACCAGCCCGCGATTTGAATACGCGAACGTGCTGATCAGTTCCGGCCGCTACGTCGAGCACGACGAGCTGACGGCACAGGATCAGGCTATCTATTACTATCTCATCGCGCGCATGCGCGACCACGTCAACGCGCTTAACAGGGCCGATACGGCAATTGAAAAGCGAAGCGCGCTCTGGAATCGCGGGCTGTCAATCGAGATCTCGGTGCGCGACCTCGTCAGCTATACCGGCACGGCCAGCCTCGTCCGCATCAGAGCGAGCCTCGAGCGCATTGCCAAAACAAGGTTATGCTACGATCTGCGTCGTCCGCTTGAACGTGATCTCAGTCCCAAAAGCCTGATCGAATTCTCGTCCATTCCGGATCGGCTGACGTCCGGGACAGTCATCCGCTACGCCATTGACCGCGCCATCCGCTCGACGATGGCGCGTGCTCGCCGCTATGTGCTCGTCGATCTCAATGCTTTCTCGCGATTTCGGTGTCGCTACGCGCCGCGGCTTTATCTCAGGCTTGCCATGCTTGCGACCTACGACCGCGATCGGCGAAAATCCTGGACCCCCGATATCGCTGAGCTGGCAGATGCGCTGGGCTATCCGACAAAGGCGTTTCATCGAGCGAATTTTATTGCCACAATCGACCGCGCGCTCCAGGAAATCCGGAATCTACCAGAAATCAATCGTCGTTTCGCAATCGCAGCCGCGATGCCATCGGCAGACGATATACGGTTTCGGTTCGCCACTAGCGGCACGCGAAAGACGCTCTATGACGTGCGCCGGCGGCTCCTGCCGCGCGACGCTTTGCGGCATGCCGAGGCCCGTGGTTGGGAGATTGGCCTGCGCGAGCATCAATATATTAATGCGTCTCATATTGGCCATGCCGCTGCTTTCACCGGCGAACCGCCAATGGACCTCAGCAACGCCTGGCGATACGATATCATCGCCGCTAATAACAATCCTCGCCACCCGATCGGCAGCATGCCTGGGGCGGAGTTCCTGGCACTGATCGATCGGTTTGGGGCTCCTGCGGCGTTCGAACACTGGTTGGGATTGAAGGGCTACGGATCGATCCTCGATGTGGATGACTACATCCCCAGCATCGAGCCGCCGGACGATTTGTTCGCCGGACTGAATTATCATGAGATCAATGACCTTCTTGACCAAGTCGACAACGAGCTCCACGAGAAGTTGCCACCGCGCGTGCAGGACGAGGATGAGGATGTTTTCAGTGGGCTGCTGAATGCAATTTGAAGACCCCAGCCTGCTATTCCGCGCGCCTTGGTTCGGCGCACTTCAATCTTGAATTTTAGGTGATCACGGATGTGGGAAGTCTGGACACCCGGTCGTCCGCACCGGCGAACATCGCCATCAATAGATCGCGCTGCGGTCCGGCGGGTAACGTGTAAATATTGTCGCCGATGACGAGATGCCCGCGAACATCGCGCGAAAGCCCGCTGATCCGGTATGCCGCCGCAATCGGCAACTCTCCGATGCGCCGAAGCACGTCGGTCACCGGATCGAGGGCGATGGACGGGCTCAATCCGAAACAGTGCGGATAGCGATCATGAAGCCGGCCGGTCATTCGGATGAGATCGTCAGCAACCGGATCGTATTGCCAATCGCCGTCGCGCATGCGCCGCCATGGCTTGCGATGGGTGTCGTAGCGCACGGTGCCAGCGCGTGCCTCGAGGTCCTGGTGCGCCCAGCAGCGGGTCGACAGACAGCCATACTTTCCGCGGCGATGTTCGCCGGGCGCACCGCAGGCCCCGCAAACATACATACTTCTGAACTCGGCGCGCACGACGACCTTGCCGATCGCGCGAAAAATTTCGCTGCGCTCGACATAGTCGACACGCAGCCGGCCATGGGCCTCACGGCAAAGGATGCCGGTCATCCGTAGCGATGCGGCGTTGAGTTCATCGACCATGCGCATGATGATCGGAATCCAGCCGTCGCGGCAGCGGATATCGACGTCTTCGATCCTGATCATCTAGGCCTCCATACCAGCCGTGAGCTCGGCGAACGTCCGCGGCGTGAAATCGACATCGGGCAAATCGACACCGACATCGCGCGAGCGGCCAAAGCCGGGAAGCTTGCCATGCGAATGGCCATAAAAATGCCAGCCGCCATGATGCTGACCGGGCCAGACGCGGTGCGCGTAATGCGCGAGATAAATCCGCCGGCCCTCGTCCTTGATTTCCATTGCCTGGGCCGGCGAAGCGGCCCAAGCCAGCCCGGCGATGGTCGGGTGGAGCGAGCCATCCCTACGCACGTCGTGATTGCCGACGATCAGGAATTTTTGGCCATGCAGCCGCTCGAAAATCCAGCGCACGCGCTCAGCGTTGCCGAGTTCGAAGGCAAAATCTCCCAAGTGATAGACGAGGTCGCTCTCGCCGACCGCAGCATTCCAACGCCGGATCATCTGCTCGTCCATCGCGCCCACATGCCGAAACGGACGATCGCAGTGGCCGATAATGGTGTTGTGTGAAAAGTGGGTATCAGCGACGTAGAATTTGCGCACGAAGCCCATATCAACCTCCCTGGATCGCATGAATTTCCGCGCGGGTCTGCGCCCGACGGACCAGTCCAACGACCTCCGCGCCGTCGATGCGGTGCTCTGTGATCAGCCGGTCGGCGAGCGCCTCGACGACCTCGCGAAATCGCTCGACAATCTCTGTCGCTCGAGCTCGTTGCTGTTGCAGCAGCTCATCTACCTTTGCTGCAAGGGCTGGACGGTGCCGGATCGCCCGGGTGATCTCGTCGGCATGGAGATCACCAGGCGATACCAGGCTGCCGCTCATACCGAAATTGTCGACCATGGTCGCCGCCCAGACCGAAGCCTGCGCGAGGTCGTGGACGACACCGTCGCAATGCCCACCGAGGAAAACCGTTTCCGCGGCGATCCCGCCCAACGTCATCGCGATCAGGTCTTCATAATGCCGACGATCTCGCCGTGCACCGCAGTCAATCACCCATGCCGCCACGCCGGCCGACTGTGTGGTACCGTCGACCGCGTACGTCGCCTCGATCTGAACCTGGTGCAATTCGCTTACGTCCAATACGACACCGACGACGGCATGGCCCGCTTCGTGGATCGCACTGGCGCGGAGGTAGTCCGGCGAATAGGCCGTTCGCTCGGGAACAGCAGCGAGCACGTCAGCCGGAGAAACAGTGCGGCGTTCACGTCGAGCGGCGCGCCGGGCATCTCGTGCGATGCGCTCAAGATCTGCTCCGGACATGCCGTCCGTGTGTCTGACGGCCTCGGGGACGACGATATCAGCTTGCAGGTGCCAGCGCAAAATCGCGCCGCGGGCCTGGGCATCGGGCAGGGGAATCTGGATATGCCGATCCAGGCGGCCGGCGCGCTTGATCGCCGGATCCACGATGTCAGGATTGTTGCAGGCTCCGATGACGACAACGCCATCCCGTCCGCCCGCGCCGTCCAGGCATTCGAGAAGCGCGTTGACCACCTGGCGAGACCATTCCGCATGCCATTCGGGCTGCGTATCGCGGTCAGCAAAGCTGTCGATCTCGTCGATCATCAGAATTGCGGGAGCGTTAGCACCGGCACGCTCAAAGCTTTCGCGCATGCGGCGGATCAGATCACCCTGCCCCGAACCCTTCGAAAACCATTTGCCGTAACTCGCCAGCTCCAGATGTGCACCACAGGTCTCGGCGAGGGCTGCGGCATAGGTCGTCTTGCCGCAGCCCGGAGGGCCGGACAGCAACAGGCCGCGGTCGACATCGTCCCAAGCGATTGCGCCGTCGCGGAAATCGCGGAGGTCCTGCGCAAGCTGGAGACCCCAGGTCTTGGCCTCGCCGTAGCCAAACAAATCTTCGAGCCGGGGGGATGTCGGCTTTTTGGGTGCTGGCGGCCCGGGATCGGCCACGACGGTGGGCAGGCTGCGGACGGCGCGCACAATATTTGTGCCGCGGCGCAGCAGATAATCGCGGTCCTGCGCCCGCATCAGCGCCAGGCGCTCGGCGACATCGTCCGGAATTTGGCGTTTGAACCGCAGGCGCGCGACCTGCTGGACAAGGGCTGAGGAGATTTCGCCGATCGAGACGACATTCGTCGCGCCGGCACGCGCAATAGCATCGATCCGGTCCCGCGCCTCAGCGACAACCAGAGACAGAACACGATTGTGTTTCGAAGCCAGATCGCCGGTCGCTCGTTCGTTGACGAGCACGACAACCGGCGACGGGGGCGAGGGCGGAAAGCCCGCGCTCAGATCAAATTCCAGATCGGTATCTTCCGCCTCGAAAATGGCTTCGGCTGCGGCCTGCCATTGGCGAACCGGGGCGGCTTCGGGCAGAAAGATGATCAGATGATACGCCATTGCACGGCGATAGGGACGCAAGACGCGACGCAGGACGATGTCGGCGAGGTGATACTCAAACGTATCAGGCGCTTTGCGCCAGTGAGATGAGGACATTTGTGGACTCCGAATGCAGGAATAGCCGTCCGCCGGGGCGGAGTGAAAAAATCAGGCTATCGGTGCTATTCGAAGGGTGCGCATGGGGTCCTCGTCGGCTTCAATGAACCACAATCTATCCGCGTATTTTTTAGGGGTCAACCAGAATGCCGCGTACCTGGTTAACGAAGGGCGATCGCGCAGACATGCCACCTGGAAATGTCTGCACCTCGCACTAATCGACTCCCGCTACACGTCGATCACCAGGTCGACGAGATCAGCAAACGCTCCCAAATGCCGCCGCGATCGTGGGTACTCAAAAGCTCTGGAAAGGTCGTAGGCGGCGACCTGAGGCACTTTGCCCGGATCAGTCATGCAGGCCCAGTCGATCAGGACCTCGAACGATGCGGGCGCTTCGTCCAGCACCGCGTTGACGAAGGCCCCGCATCGCAGGTGGTACGGAAGTAGGATCGATATGCCGGAGAATTCCGGGACTTCCTCGTCGCTGAAGGTAATACCGCTCCAGCCGACATGGAGATAGCGCTTGCCGATGAAGAACTCCGGAAACGCCGAAAACTTCTCGATCAGACCCGCAAATTGCCGGCGTATCACATGCCTGCGCCGCCGAAGACCGCGTTGGTATAGACTGTCGCAAGCGCGAAACGCTTGATCAGGGAGCCGGATCCGCACCGGGGGGTTGTCGAGCAATCGGCCGAGGCGCGAGTCACGCAAACTCAGGCTTTGCCCGCCGGGGTTGATGGCACAGAGCAACAGCATCTGGCCGATTTCGCCCCGGAACCGGACGAACAGATCGTGGACCCAGGCAAGCGTGTCCGTGTCGTCGAAGTCGTGATAAAATGCCACCCCGTAGTAGGAGTCGTGATCCCGCCAATAGTCGGAAGGGCAGTCGTAGAATTCAAACGATTCCGCTGAAATCCGCATCGAATGCCCCGCGGCACTGGCATGGGGCTCTTCGATCAGATGTTTCTTGATGTTTCGGATTATCATATCGATCTCCTCGACCATGATATCCTCAGCCCTGCCGAGAAGGGCTTTGATCTTGGCGATAGGGTCTTTCGTCATCACAGGACGTTCGTCGCCGGCCAGCAGGTTAGAGCCGGCGGAATCCGCAAGAATGTCTTCGACGAAAACCTCGCGCCTTGCGCTGTCGCTGGCCCATTTGCAAATGACCTCGCGCACTTGCTCTTGCAATCCAGAGATCGCTGAAATCGTCTCAATCATGATGTCCTCGTTTTCTTTGTCTGGAGATTGGGTTGAAATCACGGGCCGAACCGCCGCCGCTTCGGCGCTGGCCCGCCGCACTCACGCGCCGAGCTGCGTGGATTGGATGAGCTCCGCAGACCGGTGGTGCTCCAGGATCGCGCGGCCGATCTCCGCGGCAAGCGCGCAGGGTACGGCATTGCCGATCATCTGCTCCACGGCCGTTTTCGACCCACGCCACTCGTAGTCCTCGGGAAACGTCTGCATCCGCGCCCGCTCCGAGGTCGTCAGCGCCCTGACGGTCCTGATGTCGGCGGTATCGCCGGGGTGCGGCGCGAGATTGCGCGGCACCGGACGGTTGACACCGCGGATCGTTGCGGAGGGCTCGTCGACGGAAAACACGGCCCGCCGGGCGTAGCTTCGCGGATGGCGGTAATAGTGTTCGACATCGAGGTCCGGACCAAAATACTCGCGAACCGTCATCGGCGCGTCGGAAAGCGGGGCAGGGGGCATCAGCCAATTGTCGTTCGCGTCCCGCTTGGCGACCAGAACGGACCGTTTGCGGCGCTGCGGCACGCCATAAAACGCGGCATCCAGGACGAAGACTGACAGGCCGTAGCCGGCGGCGCGCAGCCTCGCCATCGCCGCGTCATAGGCTTTTGTGCATGTCGCCTGAGCGACGTTTACTATCAGGAGATACTGGCAGTCCAGGTCGATGCCAATTCTGGCAAAAGCGTAAGTCAGATCCGCGCGTTCACCCTCTCTGCGGGCCACCCCGGCACTGGAAAAGTCCTCGCAAGGCAGGCCGCCCACGATCATATTTGGTTGATAGGGATTGAGTGCTGCGACGGCCGCATCCACACTGGACAAATCCAATTTGTACGCGTTGTGGTGATGACTGGCGCGGTACGTCTCGATTGCCGCTGCCGAATGATCGAGACCGATCACGACATCCAGGCCAGCAGCGACAAGCCCGGTCGTCAGACCGCCGGCACCGCAGAACAAATCTGCGACCTTCAATGTGTCTCCATAAATCGCGGGCTGATTAATGTATTTCTTGCGCTTACTTTCTGTATAACCCATCCGTATTCTCCGTTTCCTGATGCGTTATACGAATGCTCATCCGAGATGTTGGCGCTGTAAATACTAAATATGGAAATATTGTCTGGAATATTTCATTTATATTTCTTGCAAAAGATCATTTTTTGAAGACGACATTTTCGTCTTTCCTGACTCTGACCTCGGTGCGCAAAACAGCGGGCTGCTGACAAGGCTGTGACGCAGCTCCTGAACGGTCGGGATCTTTTTCCGGCGGAGGCGTGGCTAGTCATCAAGACGTGACAAGCTCTTCATCGGCAGAAGAGTGCAACAGTGTGTGTCATAAGAACGCCCGCGCGTGAGCTTCAGTTTTCAGAGAAAAGCAATGGAGCACCACGAAATAAAACCTCCGCATGCGCAAATTCTTCTCTTCCCATGAGCGAATTTCTCGGCAACCCTTTGAAGGTGAGCCAACGCGGGAACCGTCGAGTGACAGAGTCCAATGAAACAACCGTCAAATCAAACAGATGCCGGCAACCGATAAACTTTATCGGCCAATAACCTGAGCTGGGCGTTCGGCGGCATTGCTTCCGATTAGCTTGGCCGCACGCAGCTAACTCAAAGCCAGAAAATCAGAATACGCACGTTTTCCCGGGCCGGCTCTTCGCCTCGCCCCTGGAAGGCGTGCGTCCAAAATCAGGAGAACCGATGTTCAACGAATTCGAAATCCGCCGTCACTACACCGGCCGGTTCAGCATGACCTACGGCGAAGCCGCAGCCGCGCTCGACGACCGTCGCTATATCTTAGAGTTCGCCACTGCCCGCGAACTCGGACGCGGAAGCCCTGGCTGACTGCCACGCACCGCCGATCCACCAACAGATCACAACCGGATGAAGGAATATCCAGAATGAAAGCCCTCCAATCTCAAACGCGACACATCCACGAGCTTGTCGAAGCCACCCCGATTGCCGAAATGATCAGAGATCTGGACAACGGGTCTCTACCACCCGTCGCGAAGAAGCAGTATCTGGAAGAAAGGTATCGGTCCCTTGCCGGCCCGGGATACGACCTCGAAGCATGCATGTCACATGCTTGTGCCGCCCAGGCCGACAAATCTGGGGCCGTTTTGATCATCATGGATCGTGATGGCAAGCGGGTGTTCGGGCAGGTCAATGATCCCGGCTGCGCCTTCAACGATTCCCGAATGCAGATGGCGTTCCGTTCGCTGGTAAAATCCATTCCAGCGCGGCACTCCGTTGCTGCGGCCAAGCGGTCGGCGAGGGATGGAACTCCCACGCGATCGATCGAGTATCCGATCGTGGTCATGCCGGAATTCAACTACGTCGGCGAGCGATGCGCCGCGGCAGTCCAGCGTTACGGCCGATACCTGACGTCATATCGCGTTCCGGTGCAGCCCGCTGCATTAACGACTGAGCCGGCTCGGTCTGCCCTACGGTAGATCGCCCCCTCCTGATCCATCGACAATAATGGCGCATCAACAAGACCTTGGCAGGTGATGACCTGGCCGGGCAGGGGAGGTGCGCCCTTTAAAGAACCAAACCGTTGCGTCCGGCAACACCCCAAAACATAAGGCAATACTTCAATGGCAAAACCTATCAACTTTATCCATCGCGGTACCGAATATATCGCGACTGTCGAGAACCAGTTCCACTTCAATGGCCGCCCGATGGACGAGTACTTGATCCGCGCCGATCGCGTTAAAGTAGAACACTACTACGAGGTCGAAAACTATATTCTGGTGCCACGAAGGCTGAACCGGGCGCAGCGCGAGGCCGTTATCATCAAGAAGATGAGTGGGTCGGAACCGGCATACAACGTCAAGGCAGGTGTAACTTGATGAGGCGACGGATCCATTTGCCAGAGGCATCATCCTGCAAGGCACAATCTGGTACCCCGGATCTACGCAGCACGCTTTGGCCATCAATGTCGAGCCCGGGGGCAGTCGGCGTTTCGCGACGAGCTGAAGGCCTGCGCGAAACCTTGGGCGAGCCCGCTCGCTAGCCTTCAGCTACACCTCAGCCTTGCCCTCGTCCTCAGCTGATCTCGATCGGCACCAATCCCCATTTCCCTATCCCGACCAGAGTGCACGTGTAGGTGCCATGAGATTTGTTTTTGATTTCTGCACCCCAGCACGCATTCGCAACATTCAACTCGTTGCCGGAACACGTTCCGGCAACCCTCCCAATTGAGGAGCTGCGGCATGAGGGTATGCCACGAAGGCAACATCGATTGGGGATAGCTTATCGATGAATATGAATAACGGCGAAACACCCATCAGATTCTTTACAAGCCTATGTAAATAAATATCAAATTCTCATCTCCACAATAATTCAAATTTATTTCTACATCCCCCTATTGCCATCGGCGATTTCTCAGACAAAACTTTTATAACAGGCAGCCAACAGGCAGTCATTTGGAAGAAACACAGACATCTTAACAGGAATTACAATGGAATCTCTGCTCTCCACGAACGCAATACTTGCCGCCCGCGTCTCACTCTCGAACGTCCGCAAGACGTATGAATTCGAGCAGGCATGCGTCTGTTTCGATCTCCTGATCGACGGCAAGAGCGTCGGCAGCAGCCTGGAGTGGCTTGCCGACAATGGCGAACTGGTCAGACAGGACTGTCACCTCGACATCAACCCGGACATCTTCGACGCGGCGGAACAAGCCATCGGTGACGACGAGATTGATGCCTTGGATATCTCACTGGCAGTTCAGGCTCTGCTTGAAGAGGCGCTCGCGAACGATGTCCCTGCCGGAGATTTGTTCGACTTCGACAACGACAAAGCCTGATCCTCCTACTTGTCCCTGAGCCGAGCGGGGGACTGAGGAAACCATCTGCGAAGCACCAAAACAAAGTCATTCAACCGTTTTCGCCAGAACTCGATACTGATCAAACGCCAGCATCACCGGGGACGGCATTGCTTGTCGATCTGGCGCGATCAGGCGAACGGCGAAACTCATCCAAATCATCGCGGACCCGCCAGCAAATCGGAGTTCGTTTTTTCCTCAAGGGTGGTTGACGCGCGATTGTTCTGCCGCAACCATTTTAGTGTAATTCAAGCGTAAGGCATGGACATGAAACTCGAACGTGACGGGACTAAGGGCTGGAAGGCAATCACCACGTATAGTGATACGGTTGGACGGGCGCTGGTAAAAAGGGCAGGTTTTGCATGGGACCCGGCGCGCTCCGTCTGGTCCACTTCAAGCGCTCGGAGCGCCGAAACACTGCTTGGATTCCTTGAAGACGAAATCGCGTTCGAGATTGATGCCGGCGTTGCTGAGGAGATCCGGACCGCGGCAATCGCCGAACAGCAGACCAAGGAGGCTGCAGTACTTGCATCTCGCGCAGTGAGTACTGATATCGTTGTACCCGCACCGCCGGGGCTCGAATATCTGCCCTATCAGCGCGCCGGCATCGCCTATCTTGGGGATCGACTGGCAAATGGTCCCGGTGGCGCGCTCCTCGCCGACGAAATGGGGCTTGGCAAGACGATCCAGGTGATCGGGCTGATCAACGTCATGCTCGCAGAACCGGGCCGCAGCCGGGTGCGCACCCTGGTCATTGCCCCTAAGATCGCGCTGATCAACTGGAAACGGGAACTTGAGAAATGGCTGGTTCAGCCGCACTCGATCGCAATCTGGACCACCTCTTCCACGCCGGATGCCGATATCGTCATCGTCAACTACGATATTGTTTCGAAGCTTGATCTGACCGGTTCCGCCAGCCCCTGGGACCTGCTGGTTTGCGACGAAAGTCAGGCGCTCAAAGACTCCAAGGCGGCAAGGACGAGAGCCGTGCTCGGCGGTAAAGGTCAACCAGCCATACCAGCCCGCCGTCGACTCTTCGTCACCGGCACACCGATCCTGAACCGTCCGATCGAGCTGTTTCCGATCCTGCGCAACTGCGGTGCGGATTTTGCTCAGAACTTTTACGCCTTCGCACGACGTTATTGCGCAGGGCATGAAACCCGCTTTGGCTTCGACGCGACCGGCGCTTCCAACCTCACTGAACTGCAAGAGAAACTGCGGGCCAGCGTCATGGTGCGCCGTCTCAAGTCGGAGGTCCTGAGCGAGCTGCCGGATAAACGCCGCCAGATTGTCGCGATCGATCCAGACCAGTCCGTCGCCTTGCGAAGGGCTCTACGTGAAGAAACTATGACACTCAAGAAACTAGCAAAGGATGAGGCGGCATTAAATGCAGCTGCCGTGCGCGCGGAAAAGTCGAGCGACGCGCTTGCCTATGACGAGGCCATCGAGCGCCTCTCCGCCTGCAGGGCCCAGAATCTGGCAACGATCACCAGGCTCCGCCAGCAAACCGCCCTTGCCAAAGTACCTCAGGTCATTGAATCGGTGACGACAATGCTTGAATCTGTTCCCGAAGCTGTTCTGGTCTTTGCCCATCATCGCGACGTCATCGACAAACTTGCAGACGGGTTCCGAGCCGCTGGATACGAGCCGGCGATCATTTCCGGCCAGACTTCCACGGAAGATCGCCTGCGAGCCCAGGATGATATACAGGAAGGCCGCAAGCGTGTGTTCATCGGTTCAATTCAAGCATGCGGCGTGGCGATCACCTTGACCGCGGCGAGCACTGTCGTATTCGCCGAGTTCGACTGGACACCCGGGCGAATGGTCCAGGCGGAAGATCGCGCCCACCGGATCGGGCAGAAAAATGCAGTCGTTGTCCAATACCACGTTGTCGATGGGTCCATCGACGCAGACATGCTCAAGCAATCGTGGTCAAAGGCATTGGATGCGGCCTGCGCGCTCGACAACACCCATGAACCGTCCACGGAAAGACCCGCTCCAGTTCGGATCAAGATGGATACACCTGCCCTTGATCCGGTCAACGACATTGGCGGGCGGGCGGAGAATCTAGCCGACTTGGGCTGTTAGCGGATTTCCACCGCCGCGCGGTAGTTGTGATCAACGACAGCTACAATCTGTACTGGGTTGATGCCAGGAGCATCAGGGAGGCTCTGCTGGAGTGCTTTCTCAAATTCCGCCGGAACGCCGAATGAGTCCGCAGTGATCGACGACAGCACGATTACCGAACAGGAGCGGAGCAGCTTGTGCTGCTCCTGGATCTCAGCGATCGCGGCGCTAACGCCGCAACTGACATTGCGGGCGTTTTTTCGGCAACGATTGAAAGCTGCGTCGGCCACACCCCGTTTGCGTTTTCGCTACGCCGGCCCGAAGCGCTACTTCATGTCCGGCCCCAAATAACGTTCTGAAATTTCCCGCAGCATTCCGACTGGATTTTCACGAAAGCAGAGTTGACGGGCCAGAAAAGTCGCAACACCATAGTTGAATACCATCCGTGACAAGGAGACACTCATGGGAAATTTTGTATATCTCAGTCATCGTTATGATGACGTGTACATTGATGCCAAACCTAAAGTCCAGCACCAGTTTCATCTCGAAGACGACTACGGATTTGATCATGGAAAAATCACTGTTGAGCACGAAGACGACGTTGAATTTTCGCCAGAACTACTTTTCGTTCTGGCATCAGCCGCAGCTGAAAGCGACATGATGTTTGTTGCGAGAGAGAAGGGATATCTCTACGTCAATGGGGAGGGCTACGATCTCGATCCTGCTTTGATCGACGCTATCGAGAAGCGATACGAGCCCCAACTAGACCCGGTCCCGGATGAAATATCGGCCTAAACTCAGGCCGCTCCAATAATGGAGCGGTTCGGCCCGTTGCCGCCTCGCAGGGCGCGAGCTACCGGTTCCAGCGCCTCTTCCCGCTTGCCCCTACCAAGAGACAGACCCAGCATGAATGCATCGACAACGAGGTATCCCATGACAGCAACCATCACGAATTTTAAAGACTGGTACGACAACGCCGATATTCCGACGCGCGGCGAAGACGGCGTCTGGTACGACTTGGAAGACGGAATCGCCTTTTCTCCCGACACGAAAGAAAAGCGCGTCCGTAGCAGCGCTGTCTTGAAAGCCGCCGAAGCCCGCAAATTCGCCAAGTCCTTAGGTGGAAATGCGCTCGCCGGCGGCTCTGCCAAGCAGAAAAAATGGGCCGAAGAGTTGCGCAGGTCGGCACTCAACAGTCTCTCCCCGCAACTTGCTGAGCGTGTTCTTGCCACAAAGCAAATGCAATCGACGCTCTGGTGGATCGAGAACCGTGAAAACTTTGACATCAGGTTCGTCGGATGCGCCAACACCACAGACATTCATTTCGAGCGTATCCTCAAGGACATCGAGGTCCACAACTTCCAGAAGCCGCTCCGTGAGCTTCTCAGTGCGCTCGAAAATGCTGTGAGGCGAAACCTTGGCCGCACGTTCGTAACCACGGACAAGGCCATCCAAGACTGCAACATCTTGCTCAAGTCGCGGTCGACGGATCGAAATGCATTCGCAGCTATGGCGGACCGGGCGATCGCGGAGATCGAGAAACTTTGATCCGAGGGCAATCCGCCTTGCTTCTGGGTGCTCGCCGGCGTAGTTCCGAGGATGGTCTAATCTCGGCCGGCATGTTGGCATTAATGCTGCTGGACACGTTTAAAGCTGCCAAGCGGCACGGATCGCACGCGAGTACAGAGCATTGCCTACGCTCTTGTGCTGCTGTTTATGGCCTTGTAACTCGATGCGCCGCGGGCGACGGCCAGTTCAGTCAGCCCCACCGCGCGCGGCATGGTCAGCACTGCGATCCCCTAGCGATCAGCGCGAGACTCCCGTCCTGGCGCGATAGCGAAGCTGGTGCCCAGGCGTTCCTCCGGGTGAGCACCGAAGCTCAGTGGTAACATTCATATTAAACAATCAATGATTGTATTTGCGGCGTAAGTATTATTATGGAACTAAATAGTTATTGTACAGCGCCCGCTATTGCTCTGTACTTTGCAGCCACTCCGGTATGTTCTGGCTACTGTGGAGGACACGCCAAACGTCAACGTGCCCTGGCTGCTCGTTATAGAAAATCAGATAAGGAAAGCGTTTGAGGCGCGCCGTCCTAAGGTTGGGGATTGTGAGTTCATATGCATATCGAAGCGAGCCGGAAGAAGGATGGCGCGCGATCAAGGCATATGCTTGTTGGAGGTCCTCAACGAAGCCCAGAGCCATGTCTGCGCCAGCCTGAGCAAGATAATAGTCAACAACTTCTTCGACATCCTGGCGGGCTCGCGCACGCGGAACGATTGCTTTTGTCGTCACGTTTCCCGCAGACCTTCAGCTCGGGTACGGAGACTGGCGAAGTAGTCCTCATCGATCGGAGCTGTAGGCTCCGATGCAGCACCTTCGAGCAGTAAACTGCGCAAGTGGAGTCGGTCCTGGTCACGACGGATCAGTTCGCGGACATACTCGCTACTGGTACCATAGCCCCGCCCCGCAACTTGCTGATCAACAAAGCTTTTCAGGCTATCGGGAAGGGAGATGTTCATTGTGCTCATGACACTAAAATAGCGCAAATGACAAAAATTGGCAAGCGCTTCAACGAAGGCGGCGTGGACTTGCTTCGGCATTACGGTTTCCTTTCAACTCAGGAAAACCTCTCCACTTTCCCGACGCAAGTCCACCTGAACCCCTCCACCATTTCCGCGAGATATCGGTGATGTCAGGTTAACTGGATCAAGTACACCATCGGCATGGCGTTTTGATCAGGCGGCAGTTGCGGTGACGGCTTTCCAATGGGTTCTGTTGCAAACCCAAATCATTAGGATCTGCCTGGCATTGATCGCCTGTAATGTTCCGGAGATTTACAATGTTTAAAGGTCGGCATTTCGAGCAGTCTGTGATCATTCTGTGCGTGCGCTGGTATCTGACTTATGGCCTGAGCCTGCGCGACCTGAAGGAAATGATGGCCGAGCGCGGCATCAGCGTCGATCATTCGACGATCCATCGCTGGGTCGTGCATTTTTCGCCTCTGCTGGCTGATCGTTTCACTCGTCGCAAGCGCGCCGTCAGCGGTAGGTGGCATGCCGACGAGACGTACATCAAGGTTCGAGGCCAGTGGACGTATCTCTACCGCGCGATTGACAGCAGCGGTGACACGGTCGAGTTCTGGCTCAGCGAGCATCGCGATCTTTCTGCTGCCAAACGCTTCTTCAGAAAGGCTTACGCCCGGCATGGCCGGCCGGAACGCATCGTTATCGACGGCAGCCAGACCAACCGGGAAGCGATCATTTCCTGTGACACCGTCAGCCGCCTTCAGGACCCGTCGCGCCGCCGACTTGAACCCGTCCGCGTCCGACAAAGTCAGTATCTGAACAACCGCATCGAGCAGGATCACCGGCGGATCAAGCGACGTGTCAGGCCGATGCTCGGCTTCAAGTCTTTCAGATCCGCAGTCGCCACATTGTCTGGTGTCGAGATGATCCACATGCTGCGCAAGCACCAACTGCAAGACGCTCACGCAGCCAGCTTGTCGATCGCCAAACAGTTCGAAACCCTCGTTACCACGATCTAAGCAGCCGCAGAAATCGCCCGGCCTCGCGGATAGCTCAAACTTTGCAACAGAACCCTTTATAGGGCGTGTTGCAAAGCTATTCGCAGGGCGCGATTAATCGCCAGTTTCGAAGCGATGCTATTGTTGTGGGAAGGCTTCGGCTTTTCCGGTGGCTGGATCGTCAGCGATCAGAACGATCTTTTAGTCTGCGCGATGTCGCCTAGGGGCACCCTTTGACGCCGGCCAAGGAAAGCGACACCGCTGAAGTACCATATGATGAAGGCAGAAGCCCGGGCTGCCCCGACAAAGCAGCTTCAAACGATCACCGCGTCGTCCCCGAAACGCAAAAACCGCACCGCCCATCGGCTTCTGACGCAACGACGTTATCATGTCTGGGTGGCGCCGATCTCAGACAGTTTTTTTCACGGTGCAGACTGCTCGTAGTAGTGAAGCTCGAGCAACAGGCACCCTGTCTCGGATTTGAAAGGTCCGTGATAGATGCCTGGTGGCCGGCAGGCATAGGTGTTGGGCGCAAAGCTCGATATGCGTTCTGCAGGGTTCGCGTCGCCGACGATGAGATCCCCTGAGATCAGATAGACCTCCTCCCAGTAGTCGTGCACGAACGGCTTCGTGGTGTAGGCGCCCGGCCTGAAACGAAGCAGCCGCGTTCGGTTGCCGGTCTTGTTGATCTCATCGAGACTGCCGGCGAGTATCTTCTGCTCGATTTCCTCCGGATAGCCTGGCGGGGAATGCCAGCCGTCGCCATCCATCTCGACGGCGTGGAATTCCTTGTGCTCTTTCTGGATGGGCATGGGATACCTCAGGCAGCTGTTAGCTTTTCTTTGGCGAACTCATCTTCGAGCGAATAGCCGTCAAGCATGTGATCGACGAGTTGCGTGCAGCGATCCCAATCAAACGTGCGATAGCTGTGTCCCTTGGTCACGAAAGTCGCGCCTGCATAGAACATTTCGTATTGTGTGTGGCGTGAGGCGAATTCCGAGCCGACTGCATCCCAGGCGAGCTTGAAGAATTTTACGCGGCCCTCCGAAGACGTGACGGGCGATTGCTGCGTCTTGCCGATCAAATCGCGCAACTCGCTGTTGGCGAAGTCGGAGACGGACGAAGGCAGCATGATTAGTCCCCCTCCAGCCAGTTCGCGTAGTGCCACCATGACCTGCGCATAGAGTTGCTGGGTCAGCACCTGCGCGGAATACAATGTGTGGCCGTCGGGAATGAAATAATTGCCCCGCATCCGGCCTTTCACCTCCATGGAATGGACGAGGGCGTCCACCATGGTGTTTTGAGCGGCGAGCGTACCAAGCGTTTCCTAAGCTGATGACGCCGTTCGTCTCGGCAATGCGCTTTGCGATGCCGACAAGGAAGCGCATCTTCACCATGAGACGTATCTGGGCCTGGTAGTTCTGATAGACGTGGGCCGGCGTGGCGTGGAACTGTTTTTGGCACATGGCGATGTCCTGATTGACGAACACGCGCTCCCACGGCACCTTCACATCGTCGAAGTAGAGCACCGCGTCATTCTCGTCGAAGCGGCTGGCGAGCGGGTTGTCGAAGATGCTGGTCGCACTTTCCTCATAGGATTTGCGGGACAGGACTTTCATCCCCTTGGCATTCATCGGCACAGCAAAGGAAACGGCGTAGCGCTCATCGCCCTCGCGTAGCGGCTGGATGCATGTCACGAGCACTTCATTCGCCACAATGCTGCCCGTTGCCAGCATCTTGGCGCCACGGATCGTTATGCCTTCGCTGTCCTGGTCGACAACACCGGCGGTGAGGAACGGGTCCAACTGCTCGTTCGCGGCTTTGGAGCGATCGGCCTGGGGATTGATGATGACATAGGTGAGGTAAAGTTCGTTGTCCCGGGCAAACCGATAGTAGTCGGCAATGGCCCCAGCACGAGCGCCGTCATAGGCCTTGAACACCTCTATCCCCATGTACATCCCTGCGATGCAGGAAGCGACATGGTCGGGCGCACGGCCCAGAAAACCGCAATGAAGTTCGGTCCAGGCCTCGAGAGCCGTTCGGCGCTCCACCAGATCCTGATAGCTGTGCGGCAGCTGCCAGATGCGATTGGCGCGTTCCCCACCGCCATCAGGCACTTCGAACGTCATCAACTCTCTGTTGTCCGGACTGGCCTGGAAATCATAAAGCATTCCCGTCGACTGCACAGTCCATCGGAAAGCGGGATGCTCGGTGACATCTCCAGCCAGTCGGCCGTTGATGTACACCTGCCTGCCGTCCTTCAGCGTCTCTATATGCTTTGAGCCGGTCTTGATCATGTTTCCCTCCCGATCGTCAGTAGTGAATGTCGAGCGGCCAAAGTGGCGCCACGGACTCTGTCGGCTCAAGCTTTGCGTAGCGCCCTTGGCAGAACACAAGCGGCCTGCGATCGGCGGACGTCAGGAATCGCTTCACCCGTGCGATGAAGAGGATGTGGTCGCCACCGTCGTGCCTCGCCCAGGGAGCGCACTCGAACACGGCGGCAACGCCTCGCAGCACCGGCGCATCCGAGCCTCCGTTCGCAAATCTCGCGCCTTCCCACTTTTTGGAAAGCGGTCTCGCAAACCGATTGGAAACGTCCTTTTGATTTTCGGACAATACATTGATCGCGTAGCTTTCGGCCTTCTCCCACAAGGGCAGGCTCGCAGCCCGGTGATCGATGCTGAACAGAACGAGAGGCGGATCGAGAGACACGGAATTGAATGAGCTCATGGTCATACCGAGCCGCTCACTATCCACCATGCAGGTCACAACGCAGACGCCGGTGGGAAACTGACCCAGCGCCTGTCGGAACGCACGTGGATCGATAACGGCTTCCGGCTCGACAATCATTTCCCTCTCCACTCAGGTAATCGGGATAACAACAGCCTTCTCTGCGTTTGCTAACGGACCCTGCGCAACCATGGCCCGCCTGGCACTTGCACCACATTATCATTGCCGGCCTCCCCGCGCATCGGCCGGGCCGTATGCCTACAACATCGGCACGAAAATCGGAGTCGATTTTCGGAAAGCACGATGCGTAGATTCAAAGAGTTAGAGCGTCCTTTGCGTGTCCACTCGGACACACGGCGCTCTAGCCAGTCGCAGTCGGCAGTCGCAGGGCAACGAGTGTGTTGGATAAATGCAGTGCCATCGCGGCGGCCGCGCGCTCGGGATCCCCCAAACGAACCGCCTGGACGATGGCAGCATGTTCGGCCAGCACGGTGCTACTACGCGCCTCAGAGGCCGCGATCGCGAGCAGTCCCATTCGCAACTGGCGATCCCGCAGGCTCTCATAGAAGTCAGTCAGGATCGGATTGCCGGCAGAGCGAACGATCGCCCGATGAAACTCCCGGTCGCACTCGATGAACTTTACCGGAGTCTGCTGAAATTCCTCCTGCTGGCTCACCAGCCGCTCCAACTGCACCGCCAGCGGCTCGTTCGACACAGCCGCACGCCGTACGCACCAATCCTCGACCAAGCCGCGAGCCTGCATGACCGCTTCGACCTCAGTCTCGGTGATAGGCGGGACATACGCGCCCTTTTTCGGCACGATTTTAAGCAGGCCATCAGATTCCAGCCGCAGCAAAGCCTCGCGCACGGGGGTTCGCGAAATTCCAATCGCCCGGCATACCTCGGCTTCCGTCACAAACGTTCCTTCATGGCGCGGCAGCGTCAGGACGTGCTGTTTCAGCCATCTGTAGACTATATCCTGGGCGCTGTCGGCCTGCTGGCCCATAAACGGGTGGTTCATCGTTGGTTGTAGGCCTTTCATAGGCATCTTGTATACATGATGTTGATATGTTGCGCAAGACTCTCGCGGGAGACCGTTCTTAAGATCGGCTTTATTGAGGTTTCAGAGACTCACGCCCGCGCTCACTTGCGATCAGAGTGTCTCCTTGGGGATCACCTGACGGCAGCTTCCTCCGCGACCACCACAGGATGGATCGTCTTCGAACGGCGTGACCTGAGAAGGACGTAGAAGACCGGCGTCAGGAACAATCCGAATATCGTGACGCCCAGCATGCCTGAGAATACGGCCGTGCCGAGGGACTGCCGCATTTCGGCACCCGGTCCGGTCGCGATTACCAGCGGCACGACGCCGAAGATGAAGGCGAACGCGGTCATCAGGATCGGGCGCAGGCGCAAGTGACATGCCTCGATGGCGGCCTCCACGGCGCTTTTGCCTTCGTCCTGAGCCTGTCGGGCGAACTCGACAATGAGGATCGCATTCTTCGCCGCCAATCCGATGAGCACGACAAGGCCGATCTGGGTGAGGATATTATTGTCCATTCCTCGCAGATAGACGCCGATCAGCGCGGCCAGGATCGCAAGCGGCACAATCAGGATGATCGCCAGCGGCAGCACCCAGCTTTCGTATTGGGCGGAAAGCACAAGGAAGACGAAGATGACCGACAGGGCGAAGATGTAGATCGCCGTATTGCCGGTATTCTTCTCCTGCAGTGCCAATTCCGTCCACTCGAAGGTCGTGCCTGCCGGCAGAAGTCCCCGCGCAAGGGCCTCCATCGAGTCCAGCGCGGTGCCGGTCGCGACGCCCGGCGCGGGATTTCCCTGCACTGGGACCGATACATACATGTTGTAATGCTGGACGAGCGATGGACCACTGGTGTCAAGGATATCCACCAGCGTCCCGAGCGGCACGAGCGCGCCGCTTGCCGACCGGACCTTCAGCGCCAGGATGTTGTCCCTGTCGCCGCGGAATTGTTTGTCGGCCTGCGCGCGGACTTGATAAAGCCGGCCAAAGGCATTGAAGTCGTTGACATAGGACGTCCCGAGATTGATAGCGAGCGTATCGAAGATATTCGGAATCGGCACGTTCAGCGCGCGTGCCTTATCGCGGTCGATGTTGAGGAAGAATTGCGGGCTCGATGCCGAGAACGTCGTGAACACGCCTGAGAGTCCCGGCGTCTGGCTCGCTTTGCCCATGAGCTGATAGGCAACCCCCAGTACGCGGCGCATGCTCGAGCTCTCAAGGTCCATCAGCTGCATCTTGAAGCCGCCGCCATTGCCGATGCCGGCGATGGCGGGCGGGGGAACGGCGATGATGAAGGCTTCCTGGATGCCCTGCAATTTCATGTAAAGCTGGCCGATGATCGAATTCGCGTCCTGGCCGTGCTTCAGCCTTTCCTCGAAACTTTCGAAGGGCGTGAAGATGACGCCTGAATTGGACGCGTTGGTGAAGGTCGCCCCATTGAAGCCGGCAAAGGCCACGGCGTTCCTCACGCCCGGAACCGACTTGGCGATCTCGGAGGCCTTTTTGATCACGGCATCGGTGCGCTCGAGCGACGCACCGTCAGGCAATTGCACGACCACGATGGCGTAGCCCTGGTCCATCGTTGGAACAAACCCGCGCGGTACCGTTGTCGCCATGTAGTAGGTCGCGTAAAGTAGTCCGGCGAAGACAATCAATGACATCGTGATCGCCAGACCGGTCTGCACCAGATGGCGGACGATCCAGGAATAGCCGGCGCTCAACCTGTCGAAACCTGCATTGAAACCGTTTGCGAGCGCGGCACCAAAGCGCCCGATCGGATTGCGCGACCGGTGTCCTGTCTCGTGCGGTTTGAGGAGGATCGCCGCGAGCGCAGGCGAAAGCGTCAAGGAGTTGAGTGCGGATATTCCGGTCGCCACCGCAATGGTCACAGCGAACTGCCGATAGAACTGACCGGAAATGCCGGGAATGAAGGCGGTCGGCACGAAGACGGCAATCAGCACGAGAGAAATGGCTACGACGGCGACGCCCACTTCGTCCATGGTAACATGCGCTGCTTCCTTGGGCATCATGCCCCGCGCGAGATTGCGCTCGACATTTTCGACGACCACGATGGCATCGTCGACGACAATGCCGATCGCCAGCACGAGGCCGAAGAGCGTCAGCATGTTCAGCGAGAAGCCGAAGGCGAGGAGGAAGGCAAGCGTGCCGATTAGCGATACCGGAATGGCGACGATCGGAATGATCGCCGTCCGCCAGGATTGCAGGAAGATAAGCACGACGATGGCGACGAGGATGGCCGCCTCGGCGATGGTCTTGTAGACTTCGAAGATCGATTCGGAGATGAACTCAGTGGGATTGTAGATGATGTCATAGGCAAGACCCGGCGGAAACTCCTTCGCCAACTCCTTTATTGTCTGCTGGATCGACTCGGCGGCCGCAAGCGCATTGGTCCCGGGGCGCGCGAAAATACCGATCGCGACGGCCTGCTTTCCGTCCAGGTAGCTGTTGGTGACATATTCCTTCGCACCGAGCTCGACACGTGCGACATCCTGCAACTGCACCAGGCGCCCGTCCGGGGCGGCCTTCACGATGACATAGCGGAATCGCCGCGCATCGGAAAACCGGCCTTCCGTGATCACGCTATACTGGAAGGCATTGTCGCCCGAGGCCGGCGGCGCGCCGATCACTCCCCCGGAGACCTGGACGTTCTGATCGCGCAGCGCCTGCACCACATCGCTCGACGTCATGCCGTAGGCAGAAAGCTTTTCCGGATCGAGCCAGATACGCAGCGAATATTCGCGTTCGCCGAACAGGACGACATCACCCACGCCATCAAGCCGCACCAGCTTGTCGCGAATGCGGCTGCGCGCATAGTTCGACGCATAGAGCTGATCATATCTGCCATCCGGCGAGAGGATGTGAATGACCATCATCAGGTCGGGCGAACTCTTGGCCGTGGTGACGCCGATACGGCGCACATCTTCCGGCAACCGGGGCTCGGCGATGGCTACGCGGTTCTGGACGAGCACCTGCGCCTTGTCGAGGTCGGTGCCGAGCTTGAAGGTGACAGTCAGCGACATGGAGCCGTCGGCAGTCGAATAGGAAGACATGTAGAGCATGTCTTCGACGCCGTTGATCTCCTGCTCCAGTGGCGTCGCCACCGTATTGGCGATCGTTTCGGCGTCCGCGCCCGGATAGGCGGTGCGGATGACAATGGTCGGCGGGGCGATTTCAGGATACTGGGCGACTGGCAGCTGGAAATACGCGAGACCGCCCACAATGAGCAGCACGATCGACAGGACCGACGCGAAAATCGGGCGGTCCACGAAGAAGTGAGCAAATCTCATTGGGCGAGCTCCAGATCGACCGCATCCGGCACAGCGCCTTCACGCGTTTGCGGCAGCTCGATCAGCTTCGGAGTCACCTTGGAACCTGGGCGGGCGCGCATCAGGCCATTGACAACAATGGTTTCCGAGCCGTCGAGACCGTCATGAATGAGCCGGTAGCCATGAAGACGGGAGCCGAGGCGGACGGGTTTGGCCGAGACGCTTCCATCCGCGCCAACGACATAAACGACGCGCTCGTTCTGGTCCGAGCCGATGGACTCATCTGGAATGAGGATTGCCCGATAGGTATTCGACGCCTCCACCTCGACGCGGCCAAAAAGACCGGGCTGCAGGATCAACTGCGGATTGTCGAGGCGCGCGCGTAGCCGCATGGTGCCGGTTTCCCTATCGATCCGGTTCTCGGCGAAGTCTAGCTTGCCCGTGAAAGGCTTCTCGTCGGAATCGGCGATCGTGACCCTGACCTCGACGCCGCCACCGCCGACCTGCAGGTCATCGCCACGTCCGCGTGCGGTGCGGGCGAAATTCAACAACCGCCGCTCGTCGACATCGAAGTAGAAGTCGATTGGGTCGAGCGTGACGATCGTCGTCAATATGGACTGGTCGGCCTGGATCAGGTTGCCAGCCGAGATCAGGGCGCGGTCGATGCGGCCATCAATCGGCGCTGTGATTTTCGTGTATTCAAGATCGAGCTTAGCGCGATCTGCGGTTGCCTGCGCAGCCCGAACGCTCGCCTGCGCGGAAATCCACTCGCGGCGGCGCTCATCGAGTGTTTCCACGGTTTGGCCACCGCTCTTGACGAGTCTCTCCGCCCGCTTGAGCTGCGCGGCCGCATAGGTCACGGTTGCCTCGGCCGACTGCAGCTCTGCGTCGGCCTGTTCCAGCGCGATCGCGTATGGCCGCTGGTCGATCACGAACAGCAGGTCGCCTTTCTTGACCAACATCCCGTCGGTGAAATGGACTTCCTGCAAATAGCCGCCAACCCGAGCGCGCACGCTTACCTCATCTACGGATTCGAAGCGGCCGACAAATTCGTCATTGTCCACGACATCCCTGATAACCGGCTTGGCAACGGTAACGGGTGGGGGAGCGGCTGCGTCCTGTGCAAGGACACTGAGTGGAAGAAGGCAGAGGAAAAGACCGGGTAGTGTTGAAATCAACCAATTCCGCATTCTCATGCCCCTCGGTTCATCATCAATCCAACAATGCTCGTCGCTCAATTGACCAATGTCAACCCGGTACCTCGTCCCACGATTTCGGCCACGCCGTCGGCCTGGATATGACGCGCCGAGACGTGCAGATCGCCGCGCGCGAAAAAAGCCGCCTACGGGACATGGGCAAGGCCTTCGGCCGGTCCGCTCCCATCGGGCAGATCGCTCCCGTCTCATACTGGAATGCCGTCGCAGGCGCGGAGATCACGCTCGACGTCAACGGCGAACGCAGGCAGAGCAGCAAGACGCCCCGCCACAAGCGTCATCGTTTTCCCGCCGAGATCATAGCGCATGCGGTGTGGCTCTATTTCCGCTTTCCGCTGAGCCTGCGTCATGTTGAAGATCTGCTGGCTGAGCGCGGCATTGAAGTTTCGTTCCAAACAGTCGCCGAACGGGCTGCCAAGTTATGCCTGTGCCATCCGACGTCGATCCAGGGGAAGTTTTGCCGACAAATGGCATCTGGACGAAATGGTCGTTGCTATCAAGGGCAAGAAATACTGGCTGTGGCGCGCCGTCGATGCCGATGGTTATGTTCTCGATGCCCTGATCCAAAGCCGTCGGGACAAGACGGCGGCCTTGAAGCTGTTGCGAAAGCTCTTGAAGGGCCAGTGCGTCACACCGCGTGTCATGCTCACCGACAAGCTCAGATCGTATGACGCATACCAAAAGGCAAATCATGCCCGGTGTCGAGCACCGTTCGCATAAGGGTCTAAACAACCGAGCGGAAAATTCGCATCTGGCTGTTCGACGACGAGAACGAGGCATGATCCGGTTCAAGTCGGCAGGGCAATGCCAGCGCTTCATCTCCATCCATGGCCCGATCGCCAACCTCTTCCATCTTCACCACAACCGGGCGAGCACGGCTGAACATCGCAAACTGCGAAACGCCGCCATGAACACCTGGCGAGAAATCACCCTGTCGATGGCGGCATAAACTGGCACCATGATGGCCATCCTGTGCCCCACCAAAGTTAAGGCGACGCTACCCACGCCAGACATGGTCGCTTTCTGCCTCAGGATAAGGCCGCGCTGGCAGCGACGATCCTGAACCGGGTGTGGGAGGCCGCATAAGCGGCCTGTTCACGAGCTCTCAATAATTCTTAGCAGATGCGCGGCCCGGCTGCTGATGATCCCGCGCACTGCTTTCAAGATAGGGTGCTTGATGCCCGCGTCCGAAAGTTCGCGTAGCAGCGCGTCGGCTTCGCTCTCGATGTTGGCAGCCAAATTGGAAACGTCGCTGACCAGAAGACGCTGCGCCGCCTTCGTATCGGGGACGAGGGTTAGCCAGTGTTTCAATTGGATCGTGTCGGGAACCGCGCGGCCGCCGA
>NZ_JAEQNC010000024.1 GCF_016722925.1 Phytoamicus setariae
CGGCCAGACCAGCACGTCAATCGACATCCTCGGCGGCAACCAGTCCGACGCGGTCAATATCCGCCAGATGCCAAAGCACCGCTTGCTTGGCTGCAGGTGGCCGAAAACTGCTCTCAAAATCGAGACGATCACGACCGGCGGCAACGCAAAGCCGACCGATGGCAATGAAGCCTGAAAGGATATCCTATGAAGCGCACTATCAACCCCGTATTTCTCCGCATCGCTCTCCGCTACGGTGCTGGCGCACTCGCCGGTTACTCGCTTCTGCCGAAGGACATCACCGACATGCTCGCGAACGATCCGGAACTTGTCGGCCTAGCTGCTGTCGTGGTGGGTGCCGGCGTCGAAGGCTTCTATGTCATCGCCAAGCGCCTCGGCTGGCGCACCTGATCCACGCCGCATTACCATTTCCGCATCGTAGGCATGAAAGAGACCAAATGAGCCAGGTAGATGAGATGGAAGATCCAATCATATCACTGCGGAGCCGAATGCGGGACGTCGAGAAGACGGTCATCATCCATGGCGAAAAATTGACAAGGCTGGACGAGTGGAAGCAAAAGCTCGATATCGATCAGGCTCGTCGCGACGAGCAGTTTCTCGGGATCAAGGCCGACCTGAACTCGATCAAGAGCAACCTGTCGCGGATTGTCTGGCTGATCGGCAGCACACTTATCGTGGCTGTTGTCGGCTTCCTTGTGGCGGGCGGATTTCAGGTCCCGTAAGAGGTAGCTGGCGCGTGGGGAAGTCACGGCGGGGAACGAAGGGTCGGGTGCAAATGTTGACCGGCGTTAGGAGACCTCGCCCATTTACTGAAAGGCAACGGGTAGGCACGGAACCTTTTCGGGCGAGAGATTGTTACCTCAAAGCGAGACTACCCAACCTTACTAGTTGTCTCGCGAACTTGGCCGCTCCTTTTGACCAGAACAGGAGGGGCGGTCTCGTTTTGAGCTCGCTAGATGCGTCAGTGTCTCGTGCTCCAAAACCCGTCCATAGCGCCAGCTCGACAATAATCCAACAGACCCCGGGTGTCTCGGAGGCCTGCCTGATAGCCACGCAAGAGCAATTGCGCGAGCCTGTTACATTTTTCGATGTCTGGTTCACAGACGGTTTCTGCTGTTAATTTCTCGTACAGATCACGCAATAACAACATCTCTAGTGGTGTCAAAATCGTTCCATTGTACATAAGTAACTGCCTCAAGCTCATCGAGCGGAAGCAGCCATCTCCCCGTCGTCTGCGCCCGATATCTATGGCTGACGATGCGCGCAGTATGCGCTTGAGCCTGTACATTAGCAAGGCAGCTATACACTTGGAGCTGCCGGTGTCGTCAAGTTGGGAGTCGAAGCATTTTGGAGGGGGGGTGAGCGTTTGCTACCATCCACAGTGCGACAATGATTTCGACTTGGCCCCATCCGGCGGCCTTTCCCGCTTCAATCAAGCGAGTTTTGAATTCCTCTGTCGAACGTTGGGGGCCCGCGTAGAGCTCTTCTTGCTTTCGCCACTCGGATTCAACTGCATCGCGACAATCCACGATGCGGCGAGTGTATTGGCCGGGTTTCTTGGGCGGGCAGATTTCCATAACGAGGAAACGTGGCAGTATCAAATAAGTTGCGCACCGCACCTCTGCGCCTCACGACGGACTTTTGCTGCTCCACTATTTTGCAATTCTGTGCCGGAGTACCCGGATGGCAAAGCGACCTAGCCCCCCCTTGCGGGTTGATGATTATCCGCTCACCTCGCGGCCGATCGAAAGGCGTGATCCACGGCAGGTAGGCAGGCATTGTTGCTTGAGAGTAGGCTGGACTTGATTCCTGGAGCCAAGCAGGACAGCCGCCAACCCTAAAGCGCGGGCTTGAAAACAATCATAGGTGGGATTCTTCCCACGGCGCTTTGGGCGTGACGTTGGACGCGAATGTTTTTCCACAGGCTGTCCAATGATGGACCTGACTAGGATGCATTGTCAGCCTCTCCAGCGCCCACGGGCGTTCGGCCGTTCCATCGATAACCGCCTAAGAAAAATTCCCGCTAAATATATTTGTGCATCGCAACATAAATACCCACTTGTTAGCTTCATGCCCATCACGGGCATAGGAGATTGATGTGCGCCGAGACCAAGATTCACGCAGATTGGTTGAGCTTACAAACTTCGGGTCTAATCCCGGCGTGCTCAAGTGCTGGCTCTACCTGCCCACCATACTAGCCCCAAAAACACCTCTCGTAGTCGTAATGCATGGATGCGCTCAGAATGCGGCCGCATTTGATCTTGGTTCCGGCTGGAGCCAGTTGGCAGAAGAGAAGGGATTCGCGGTGCTTTTCCCGGAGCAGCAGCGCGCCAACAACGCAAACCTGTGCTTCAACTGGTTCGAGCCCGGCGATACCCAATGCGGTGCGGGAGAAGCTCTGTCTATACGGGAGATGATAGGTCATTGCATCCTCTCGCATGGGATGGATGCGAGCAGGGTGTTCATAACCGGACTGTCGGCCGGAGGGGCCATGGCAAATGTTATGCTGGCCACATACCCAGAGGTCTTTGCGGGCGGCGCGATTATCGGTGGGCTTCCCTACGGGGTGGCTTCAAACGTCGGTCAGGCGTTCGAACGAATGCAGGGCCGTAACCCACCGAGTGTCACGCAACTGCGGTCGGCTCTGGCAACTGCGTCATCAAAACGAGCCCAATTGCCGAAAATTTCAGTCTGGCACGGGACGCACGATCAAACCGTCAGGCAGATTAATGCTGAACACACAGCAAGCCAGTGGCTTGGCATTCATGGTTTGTCCGGCACGCCGGGCACGGTGGAGGCGGTCAACGGCCACACCCGGAAGACCTGGCTAGACAAGAACGGCAAAGAAGCCGTCGAAATCTATCTAATCAGCGGAATGGCGCACGGCGTGCCCTTGTCATCGGGCGCAAAGGTCCCCTTGGGAAATACCGGACCGTTCATGCTCGAGGCTGGGATTTCGTCCACCGCTCGAATTGCCCGGTACTGGGGTCTTGCCAAAGACAACGATGTCAGCGACGCCGAGGGCGTGGTCAGGTCAGGCAATCAACACGAACCGATTCTGGAGGGTATTGAGGCTGTCATGGCGAAGGCAATGGGATACGCGAAATCAACGGCGTTTACCGAACAATCCCAGTTCCAGGGACATACCACTCAAGGCGTCAGCAAGGTCATAAACGACGCGCTGCGCGCTGCGGGGTTGACGCGATAATCCGAATGTTGGGAAAAAATGCCGGCGATCGTAAGATCGCCGGCATCAGTCAATCTGCGCGCGGATAGCGGGCGCGCTCCTGTTGGATCTGGTCAGTCTGGTAGGGAGAGAGCTCCGGGTCGAAGCCTTTCCAACCCTGTTGCTCGTAGGCATTGCGCCGAGCAATTGGGTCTACCCAGTTCGCACCCTTGAGAATGCTCTCGGCCTCGGCATAGCGGCTTTCGTCAACTCTTGCAGTCACGAGCGATCCACCACGGCGCACCCCCTCGGCATAGATATGCGCATCTTCCTCGGGAACGCCGGAGCTTGTCAGAGCACCGATAAGGCCACCCGTCGCACCACCCACTGCAGCCCCGCCGACAGCGCCGACAGCCAGAGCAGCAAGCCATCCTGCTGCAACGACCGGCCCGATGCCGGGAATAGCGAGAATACCCAAGCCTGCGAGCAGACCGCCTGCACCGCCCACCACTGCACCGACGCCTGCGCCGGTGCTCGCGTCCTCAGCGGCATTCGATTCGTTATAGTGCCCGTCGCCGTTGTTGGAGACAATGCTGATGTCATTATCAGAAATGCCCGCGCTTCTGAGGTTGGCGACGGCGTCAGTCGCATCTTCATAGGTGTCGAAAAGACCGGTAACTGTTTTCATGGGAGTACTCCTTGGTTATAGAATGCGGGTTATTGCGCGACGACATTGCCTTGATAGTCCAGGCCAACGGCCATTGACTGGCCATCCTTCATTGCGGTGCCGCGCCAAACACCTTTGTCATCGAGCTTGAGGGCCCGTACGTCGGAATAACCGCCTTGAGTGATGCGGTCCTTCGCCTGTGCCTCGGTGAACGAGTTTTCGCCTTCCACCGGCGCGTTTGCGCTCACGGTGTCGGGGTTGACGACTGCCGGGGTCTTGATGTCGGCGGTGGTTTGCGACGTCTGAGCGACGGCGTGCATAGACGCTGCGCTGAGCAGCGCCGCTGCGATCAAAATCATTTTCATGGGATTTCCTCGTTAGCGAATCCGGTTGGGTTCGTGCAGGGTAAACGCGCACCGCTCGACAACGTTCCTTTTTCAGGGAACGCGGCTACGTCAACGAAGCCATGCTTTTAATGGAGAAGGTGGGCATTGCGGACACATTGGACGAAGGGAACTGCCGGACGAAGACTGCATCGCCGTATTCATCCAGAAACTCGGGAAACTCCGGGTTCGGGGGCGCGAGCCTTCCGTCAAACTGTAGACAGTGTTCCGAAGTGCACAATTAACGTTCTTGTTACAATTCCCGGAGACTACTCTCGCTGATTGCCGGGAATTGAAAGAATCCCGTTGCCACGCGAACTCATTGATGCCCCGAGCCCTTATGGCGAATGCCAGTGTCCACGTACACTTCGCTTTTTGAGGCTCTGAGAGGGAACTCCGGATGCTATGGTGCGTTATCCCACGATGCGGAGCATTGCTCGTTCGCTCCGCGCAAATTGGCCGTTCTTTGGTTTTTCTCCACATCAGGCCCGAAGAACGGCCCTCTCTGCTTCGGGAGTTCAGACTGGGGAACCATATTGATCATCGGGCGTTGAGAAGACGCGAAGACATTGGTGCCCCCCGCGCCTTTAGGGCGAACGCCATCGTCGACGTACACTTGGCCGTTCTCCGGCGTTCTCCCCTGACAGAACAAGCCCGCCGGGGGACGGTCACGTTTGGCGGCATTTTAGTCTTCTAACTTAAAAATCTCGGCAGGTGAGCGCTATTGCAACTGGAAGCCGACTTTTGTCAGGCATAGCCGATTGTTTGATGTGGCGTCAGGGAGGACCTGACTTTGCGCATATTTTGTTTCTTCCGTTACTCGCTATTTATCCAGAGAGCGGATGCAAGTGATCCAGCGCCAAAAGGGCCCCCGAGTGAATAAACCACTAGAAAAAGACCCGCTAAGCTGTCCCCGGCGAGGCGCGAACCAGGCGCGTCAGGTTAAGATAGATGAGCATCAAGGCTGCTGCGGATCCAAGCAAAAAACCGTTGGCGAAATGCTTGACCATGAATGTATGGAGCGAGGACATTGGCTTTCTCCGGTATGCTGCCAAGCGTTTAACACGTCGGGCTCGATATTGGTTCCGGCAAGCTTATGAGGGCCGCTTGCCGGTAAACGAAAACAGCTGGGGCCAGGGCATTGGTCTCCGGAGCCACGTCATAGGAGAACTTGCGAACATTCACGTGTTCTGCGTAGTCGCTAAAACAATTCTCGACATTTGCGGAACCATTGCGTTTCCCTGCGGTTTGAAATCGGCGGGATCGGACTAAGCGATCTCGCCGACCGTCTTCCGGTGCATCCGGATTTCTTAGGAGCAGTCAGCCGGAAGACGGTCACCTGTAGCTCCGCCCAGCCGGCACGAACCTTTGAAGCCGCTGGCGCGTGAAGCGCAAGGTTTGCAACAGACGACTAACCTGGATCGGAACGATTCAACTGGCAATACGTTGGGTGAGCTTGGGCCCGGTGTTGCATGCATTCCGCCTGCACTCTCGGACCGGAGTAAGAATCATGAAATCGATACTGATTGCGATCAGCCTATTGGCAGTCACAGCCGTATCAGCTTCCGCTGCTGATCCGGGCAAGATGATTGACACGAAGATGGGCAAGGCCATGGCCACAGAACAGGGGATGGTCCTCTATACCTTCGACAAGGACACGATGGGCAAGTCGAATTGCGACAAGACATGTCTGAAGACCTGGCCGGCTTTCCATGCGAACTCCAAGGCCAAAGCAGAAGGCGAATGGTCTTTAGTCAAGGCTGCTGATGGCAAGAAGATGTGGGCCTATGAAGGCAAGCCGCTCTACATGTACGCCGACGACAAGGCCGGCGAGACAAAGGGAGATGGTGTAGGCGGGATGTGGCATATCGCCAAGTAAAGTCCATGGCATCGACGGGGAGGATCGTGTTGTCGCGATGCTCCCCGTACGCGTCGAATGTCAGATCGGGCTGCTGCCGCTACACTTTACCTCGATGAATCGGTGGAACGACTGTCGAAAGAGTATCGGAGACATTCCGACAACCAGATCGCACGGGCAAACTCGAGAGTTCTGCGACTGTTCAGCAGTCACTTTGCCGCGCTTAAATGAAGGAAATCGTCACTGCGGTTGTGCCGTGGCAATCCGAAACCTCGAATGCTTTCCCATAAACCGCGTTGTCAAGGAGGAAGCCATCCACACGGTATCGTCGAGCTGCCGCAAGCCCTGCCATGCGATGACCAATTTCCGGCAGGCATCTTCGTTTTCGATGGTTCGGTCGAACCCCGCCCCCTGGATGGCAATCCCCGGCGGCGGCCATGTCCCCCCGCCCCGCAGGACCGGTTATGAAGCGTGAATGATCGCCTCGGCTTCGGCTTCGCTCAATTCATATTTGTTCGCAGCTTTCCGCCAAATCCTCAGCATGCGCCGATAGCCTGGCAACGTACTTATGCTATGCGAATTCCTGTTGGGAGCAGATTCCGGGTAGAGCCTGCATTGATCAATAAGGTATTTGGCGAACGCAAAATGCGGATCGTTGTTGGCATCGAAGCCCTCGAATTTGGATGCCTTTTCATTGGACGGCGTCCATCCATTTTGCTTTGCGCTTCCCAGCGCACGGAACATTTCCAGGACATCGTAGACCTCCTTCTGCATTTCTTCAGACGCCTCCTCATCGTTGAACATGTGGTATAATTCGGAATAGCGGGACGTGTCCCCGGAGGCCAGAATCTCTTGCTGAGCCTGCAGATCGGCTACTTTGCCCGGATTGTGCTCCTTCAGAATTTCCAACTGGTTCCACAAAATCAGGCGTGTCGGGCGGTCCATCGCTTCGCTCCTTCCAGGCTTGTTCAATTGTGTTTGGGCATGATGAGAATCTGCTGGGGGTTACCAAGGACAAAACCCTAAAACCCCGCTGCCAAAGGCTGCGAGGTTACTCGGTGTAAGGATTATACTCAGGACTGTTCAGAATTTGTAGGCGACGCCGATCGTGGCCTGGTGCTGGTCCAGCTCGACATCGACGCCGCGGACCGTCTTGTTGTCGTAATCGCTAAACCGATACTCCCCACGGACGAAGATGTTCTGGGTAACAGCCCAATCGATGCCGGCGCCGGCCGTCCAGCCGTTGAACGTGCGGTCCTCGTCGCCGAACGGAGTGTCGATGACGCCCCTGGTCGCCGCCCAGCCGCCCGTGGCGTAGATAAGCGTTTGATCGAACGCATAGCCGACACGTCCCCGCAGGGAGCCGGCCCAATCGGTGCCGATGTCACCATGGGTTCCGAAGGCGTGATACCTGTTGTCGTTCCAGTTGTAACTCACATCACCTTCGACGCCGATTACGAAGTTATCGAACGTGAAATTGTAGCCGCCGAACGTCCCCATGAGAAAGCCGTTGAAGTTTTCCGATGCGCTCGCTCCGGGGATGCTGAAATCACCGTTAAGCCAGCCGCCGCCCTTATGGATACCAATATAGGCACCGGTCCAGTCATACGCAGTCGCTTCCTCGACGATAGGCGATGGTGTTGGCTCAGTAGCGATGTCCGCCGCAACTGCAGGCGACGCAACAAACACAGCAAGCACGGCTAAGGAAAATCTGTTCAAGTCACTCTCCTTTGTAATCTGCTTCTTAGGGAATTATAATATTAGAAGGGGGTAAATGAAGTATTACTGGTCGGATCACCCGATCGAGTGGGTAACGATGATGCGACGTCGAATTGTCTTCTCCGGCGGTCGACCGGTATTGTAGCCGCTCACTAACAAACTTCAGGCGCGTGTCAGGGGCATATGTTGGCTTAGGCTTATTGTCTTTGGCCACGCGCCGCCTCCACTCACCGAACGGAAGCAGTCATCTTCCTGTCGTCAGCGCCCGGTCTCGATGGCTGACAATGTGGCATCATGCGCTTGTAGGTGCCGGAAAAAAATACGGAAAATTGTGGAACGTCTTGCCACTCCAGGTTGTTATTATTCTGCGGGATCGATCTACGTGGATCTCGCACGGCCGTCCTCCGGTGCACCCGGATTTCTCACGGAGCAGTCAGCCGGGGGACGGTTGCAATTTAGCTGGGAACTATCCCGCTCAAAAGATGTTAAAGTAATGCGAAGATGCAGGTTTCCCCCGCGTGCCCATGGCGAAAGCTGCATTCAGCCAACTCGGCCGTCCCAGCAGAACAAGTTTGTGAATCGCCATCGCTGTGCCCCGTGATCGCAATAGCCGGAAATATGTTGTTGCGGACTTGACAGCCTCGGCACATCAACGGTCAGATGCACAACCCGGAGCGCGGTCACGTTCGCGCGATTTGGCATAGTTGTCCATCGATTTCTCCTTTGCGGATGAGGCGGCAATTCAGACAGGTTGGGAGCTCGCCTGCCATTTCGTTGGCCACGGGGAGAAACCGGAAAAATCCACGTGTTCTCCATCCCTGTCACGTCCGGTTGACATGATCGCCAGCCTCCAAAGGCAAATGCTTGAGCCGGAGCATGGTTCCGAAATCGGGTAGCAGGCTTCTGCTTGCCCGCGACCCGCGAGTGCGATGAAGCTAACGACGATCAACGAGGCTTGACCCGATGCCCGAGTAGGTTAACGGTTGTGATGTCGAGACGGAAAAACCCGCCAAAACGCTGGTTTTGGCCGCATTTGGCATTAACCCGTCTTCGAGAAAAGCTTCTCAATTTCTGTCGCGAGTTGCGATTGGCTATAAGGCTTTCCTATTCGCGGAAGGTCGATTCCTGATCCTGAGGGTAGTTCGGCATACCCTGAGGCTACGAGGATAGGCAGTTTGGGGTGGAGCTTCCTCGCCGCACGTCCGAGTTCAGCCCCATTCATGCCGGGCATCGAATAATCGGTAATCATCAGATCGAACTCATGTCCTGTCTCAAGGAGGGCTAGTGCAGCGGCGCCTGAATTGGCTTCCGTCACTACATGACCGAGGTCTTCGAGCATGTCGACGGAACTCATGGCGATCAAAGCGTCATCGTCCACCATAAGAACCCGCAGCTGCGCCGTACTACCGAGCATTTTCGGTGGAGCTTGGCCCTTGACCTCCTCAACAACCCGGGCCGTGGCTGGTAACCACAACTCCGCCGTGGTTCCTATTCCATAAGCACTAGAGAGCTTCAACGTGCCGTGAAGCTGGACAGCGAGGCCATGAGTCATGGAAAGGCCGAGGCCCGTGCCTTTTCCCAACTCCTTGGTCGAGAAAAAGGGTTCGATCGCTTTTTCCAAAGTTTCCTTGTTCATTCCATGTCCGGTGTCTGAGACTCCGAGCACGAGGTATTTGCCGCGCTCCAGCTCTTTGGATGAATTGTTGAGAGTTTCCTCCCGCACGAATATCGAGAGAGTGCCACCTTCAGGCATCGCGTCACGTGCGTTAATCGCCAGGTTGAGAAGCGCGAGTTCCACCTGATTGGAGTCCGCCATCGCCATCGAGAGGCCAGCGGTCAGTCGTTTTTCAATCCGGATATTTGGATCAATTGACCTCGCGAGGAGCTCGTCCATGCCGTTGACCAACCCCGGCAAGTCGACGGGCTTTACAGTCAGGTCTTGTCGCCGCCCAAAGGCTAAAAGGCGCTGGGTGAGTGCTGCGCCGCGCCTTGCGCCGCTTATTGCCCCGTCGAGAAGTCGACTTGCTTTAGGATTATCGACAAAGTGTTTGGCGAGGAGTTCGAGATTTCCCAGAACCGCCATGAGTAGGTTGTTGAAATCATGAGCGATACTGCCAGTGAGCTGGCCTATCGCCTCAAGTTTTTGGACCTGGCGCAGCTGATCCTCGGCTCGCTCGCGCTGGGCAATTTGGTCGACAAGAAAGCTGTGGGCCTTCTCCAGCTCGTTGGTACGTTGGAGGACACGTTCTTCCAGGGTCGCATTGAGACGACTGATCTCATCAAGGCTGGCGCGCGCCTCAAATTGTCTGTGTCGACCCTTCAGCGCGGATCGGGCGACGCTGATGAAGGTCGTTGCGTGAAACGGTCTCTCGACGAACGTGACATTTCCGAGAGTTTCGGACAGCCGCGCCGCCACCGGATTTTGTTCGGGGGGCCCACCTCTCTGGGTAAAAACAATAAACGGGAGATCGGACCACGTAGGTTGTTTCAGAAGCCACGCCGATAACGCGTGCAGATCGCCCGTGCGCGCGGATTCCTCGGTCAACACGACGAAGGCGGTGGTATCATTGATGGACGAGACGACGGATGCCAAATCAGATTTTGAAAATGACGCAACGCCGCTCTCTCGAAGAAGCGAGATCGCGATCTCGGCGTCCCGGCCTTCAGGCGCACATATAAGTGCGATTGGATGAGCGGTATTAGGAATTTTCTACGCCCTCCGTCGCCACCAGAGAGCCGCCGACCAGATTGGGCACACCGCGAAGAACGCCTTGGAAATCTGACAACGGTTTTCCTAACTCAAGGCCTCTATTAGAAATCTGGAATTCTCGGATTGTGTGCTCGTGGTTCCCAGTACGCTTCTTGATTACCGACACGGCGCGTCGGACCTTTCCAGGCGCCTCAAAGTACCGCAGCAGGATGACAGTGTCTGCAAGATAGGTCACGTCCACAGGAGATTTCATCTCGCCCACCAATCCATGCTGAGCGACCGTAAGAAATGTATTCGCACCTTGACGATTGAGGTACTGAAGTAGCTCGTGCATGTGAAGAATCAGCGACTGCTCGTCGGGCATCGATACCTGGTATCCGTTAATGCTATCGATGATGACGGTTTTTGCGCCCGCACTGTCCACCCGCGAACGAACTCTGTGCGCAAATTCCCCGGGCGACAGTTCCGCAGCATCGAGCTGCTCGATGTGGAGGCTGCCCCTGTCTTTCATCGCTTCGAGGTCGATGCCCATCTGCTTCATGCGAGCGAAAAGCAATCCCAACTCTTCGTCGAAAATGAACGCCGCCACTTTTTCTCCGCGGCTGATGGCGGCTGCCAAGTACTGCATAACCCACGTGCTCTTTCCCGTTCCCGCAGGACCCAGAACCAGGGTGCTAGAGCCACGCTCGATGCCACCCCCTAGCAGCTCATCAATTTCCGGAATTCCGCTCTCGACACGATCGCGGTCAAATGAGGTCTTGTGTTCGCCTGCAATAAGACGGGGGAACACAACGACACCACCAGTTCGTATTGTGAAATCATGATAGCCGCCGCGAAAGGCTTGGCCCCGGTATTTGAGGATACGCAACCTCCGGCGCTCCGAGCCGTAGGTTGGTGCAAGCTCCTCGAGATGGATAACCCCGTGCACCACACTGTGAACCGTCTTGTCGTTCAGTTCCGTTGTCATGTCATCCAAAAGTAGGACCGTGGCCGACTGGCGTGCGAAATAATGCTTGAGGGCGAGAATCTGCCTGCGGTAGCGCAGAGAGCTTTGCGCAAGCAGCCGTATTTCGGACAGGCTGTCGAGAACGATGCGTGTCGGCTTGACGCGCTCAACTGCGTCAAAAATCAGCTTCGTTGTTTCACCAAGCTCGAGATCGGAGGAATAGAGAAGGCTCTGCTGTTGACTCGCGTCTAGCAGGCTTTCCGGAGGCACGAGTTCGAATACTTCGATATTATTATCGAGCTGCATGCCGTGCGAAGCTGCACCCTCTCTTAATTCCTCCTCCGTCTCCGAAAGGGTCACGAAGAGGCATTTTTCTCCAAGTTTGGCACCCTCAATCAGGAACTGCAGTGCAATCGTCGTTTTCCCCGAGCCGGGGCTGCCTTCCAACAAGAAGAACCGGCTGCGCGCCAACCCGCCAACCAGAATCTCATCAAGACCAGCCACGCCCGTCTTAGCCTTGTCTCTAAGCCTTTCTTGCATCCAGCAACTCCTCATACCCAGACGCTTACATGCAGTGCTAGAGCGCAGTGGTGACGGTGCGGGAATAGGTGATTTCGGTTCGTCTGCGCCATTAAACGCGTAGGAGCGAATAAAGTTCAGATCATAGAGAGGAAATCTAACGGCATCGCGAGAGACTGTTGTAGTGCACTCAGGCGCCCGGCGCGCCTGCTTCTGGCGCGAAGCGAATCACGAGCGAAAACCTCGACAATTCGGTTTTGGGCCAAGACGTGGTCGGCGGGTTACCACGAGCGGAACCAGTCGCGCGCGGCCACGTTGACTCTCCAGAGTGGATAGTTGGAGTATTGAGTGATGGGTATTCTTCAGCGCTGGGAGGTCTTGAGCAAGGCACGAACTCCGGTTGTCCTGCGCATCCGCCGTCGTATGAAGGAGTCGCTTAGCAGGTCGGCTGCAGTTGAACGCGCAGAGCGAAGGATGGATCGCTCAATGAAAAAGCTTCGCGTCAAACTGCTTGTGGAACGCTTCCAGCATTGAAGCATGGCGCATTTCATAGGTTACGGATGGCCCGGTTTGTACGCCGTCGGAGCTGTTCAAGATTCGTGAATACTGCATATAGGCGGTCTTCTAGCGAGGTGATAAAATGAGGTAGCAGCAAGTAAGCTTGTTAACTTGCTGCTAGTGTCGAGCAAAATGCTCGGCAGCACATACCCCACCAATTGGCGCTGCATACCTTGCGGCGCCCTTTCACAGGCTGAGTATTTATCATTACGGCCGGGAGAAGGTGCGAAGGATGGGCGCATGGTCGGTCAAATTGCATGCACCGCGACCTGACGCCTCGCACGCGCGCTTTCAAAACATTTGTTGCGAAACTATTTTCGTTTGGTAGGACCCGCAGAGGATCCTTGAGCCTGTTTCTGTTCCAAATGTTCACAAACGGCCCGAGATGCCGACAGTCCATGCCTGATCGTCGAAGCTGACGGCTGAGGACGCCGGATAGTGCTGCGTGTCGTCAGGTAGCCAACTGCTCGCCGCTTGAGCGCGAAAGACCGCAACACCCAGCACGGTAGCCCTGGCATCAGTGCGACGGCAAGGCTCTTGCGGTTCAATGTCATGCCGCAGCCGTCACGCCCGGATCGCCGGCGAAACGCGAGGAGTTGACGTCACGCGAGACGCGGTGAAATTCTAGCTGGTGATCGATGTTGTGTCGCAGCAGCAGGGTCTTTAGCTCACCGTCTTCGGTATCGGGTGACAGCCAGGCGTCATAGACTTCCGGATTGAGGATGACCGGCATTCGACCGTGCAACATAGTCATAGGCTCGATCGCCTGCGCGGTGATTATGGTGCAACTGGTGATGTCGAGCGCGTCGTTATAGGCCCACAGGCCGGCAAAGGAAAAGGGCTTCGTCTCGGGTAAATGGATGAACCACGGATCTTTCGCCTTGTCCTCCGCTTCCGTCCATTCATAGAACCCGTCTGCCGGTATCAGGCAGCGCTTGCCGGCGAAGCTATGCTTGAAAGTACCCGAGATGTTGACTGTCTCGATGCGCGCGTTGAACGTGGCGTAAGGTGGGACCTTATCCTTCACGTAGAAGGGCACCAGCCCCCAACGACCATCGTCGACAACCTGATTGCCTTCCTTGTCGAGTCTGACGAACGGTACCGTTTGCGTCGGCGCGATATTGTAACGGGGAGGAGTGTTGCGACCGATATAGGGATCGGTCAGGCGATAGAGTTTGACTAGCTCGGACCAGGGTAAGAATTGGGTGAACCGGCCGCACATGGAGACCTCCTCATGGGTCGCGCAAATCAGCGCCAACAGCCAAAGCCTGGCACAAAGGCCAGGCTAGGTTGGAGGTTTCAACTCAGTCGAGATGCTCGGGCATTTCGTCGAGCTGATCCTTGGTCCACGTCGTGACCGCGTGGACATCTCCGTCCTCATCGCGCATGAAGTCGAGATCCGCGAGCGGGACGGCGACTGGTTTCGACCCGATTCCTAGGAAACCGCCAACGTCGATGATCGCGGCCCCGCTTTCGCTGTGGATATGATCAACGGTACCAATCGTATCGTCATCGGGTCCGTATACGGTCGCGCCTTCTAGGACTCCCGACGTGAGTTCGGTGGAAGCGAGACGTTCGTGATTTGAGTGGTCCATTTTCGGTTCTCCTTGTTCGTACCGACTAATGAAACCTATTTAAGCGCAAACTGTTCCCACCTTCCGAGTTCGTCACTTAAGCCGTCCTAAACCGCACCAGCCCCAGCGGCCCGTCGTCAACTATTTGCCACTCATTTTTGTCCAGACGAACGCGGCTCGATGTTATGTCGGGGTGGGGATTCCGCCAGCCTATAAAGCCGGACAAGCTCGGGCCATGACAGGACCCGCGTAAAACGACGCCACTTGCGCGCTTTCTCGCGTTATTCATGGCAACCCTTCAGCGAGAATGATGTCAAGCTGCTAGCCGCGCCAAGGACGCTCGGGCCTGCGATTCCATGTTGCATCCATGTTGCATGCATTCGCCGTCAGCTCAAGGAACCCATTGGAAGTCAAGGGAATCCCGTTGCAACATGATGCAACAAGGTTGGCCTTGTTATTCAAGGCTCTCCAACGGGAAGATATTGAGTTTGCTTGAGAATTTGTGGTGCCCCCAGCACGACTCGAACGCGCGACCCCCTGATTACAAATCAGGTGCTCTACCAACTGAGCTATAAGGGCATTTCCGGGGTGGGAATTAGCATATTTTCAGCCGCTGTAAAGCGAAAATTACGCAGATCGTCACATCCGGTCTGTTGCAGTGTGTTGAGCCTATGAAAACGCCGGCGGGGACATGCCGCCGGCGAAGAAAAGGCACCTTTGATCGCTCAGAGCAGCGAATCGACGAAGCTGGCCACGGTGTTTGTGTAGCTTGAGGCCAGGCCCAGCTTGGAATTGACTTCACCCGAAGAAATCGGTTGCTGCGAGACGTTGATCGTGACGCCGGCATTGCCTGCCGCCTGGGCAAAGGCATTGGCCCTGGCACATGTGTTGGACGAGCTCTCGGTCGCGCAAACAACCATCATCGGCAGGCCGGAGGATGCCACGAGGTGACTCGGCGACGAATCCTCCCAGAACTCCACATTGCTGCCGAAAGCCGTGTCGTAAATCGAGGCGTGCTCGGACGACATGATCGCCGGAATATTCAGGGCGGGCGTTTCCAGAACGACTGCGCCGGCCCAAACCGAAGCGCCCTGGTCGGATGCCAGCGACGGATTGGAGGACAGTAGCGCCACGAGGTGGCCACCGGCTCCGGCGCCCATCAGCACGATCTTGCTTTTGTTGGCGCTCCAGTTTGATGCGCTCTTCTGGATGTTGGCTATGGCAAGCGCGACGTCGGCAGCCTGAATGAGTGGATCCTTCTTCGGCAGCAGGCGGTAGTTGAGGGAGATGAAGATGTAACCCTTCGCCACCCAGTAGCCGGCCTTGTCGGCTGCCACGCCTGAGTCCTGCTTGTCGCCGCTCTTCCAGTCGCCGCCATGGACCATGACGATCACCGGCGCGTTGGAGCGGTTTTCCGGCATATAGACGTCATACTTCTGCGCGTCGTCGAGGCCGTAAGGGACATCGACATTGACTGTTGCTCCGCTGACGCCGGAATAGGCTCCCCTGAATTCGGTTGTCAGTGGATCGGACTGAAAATCGAACAGCGGATTGGCAGACGCCGCCAAACTGGCCGGCGCGGTTGCAAATAGGGAGAGGACGACAGCGGCCGTCATGCACTGTGCTGTCACGACCTTGAAGAGCTGGAAACCCATGTTCAACCTTTCCGGTTTGCGATATGGCTTTGGATGTTCGAATAGGAATATGGTTTTGGCTATTGCGCAACCGCTTCTGATCGGGATGGTTGCGGCGAAGTTTCTTGGAGGAGATTGAATGGTGCCGCTGTATCGAAATGAGACATCCGGAGCATGTTCGGCGAGCCGGAGGCGCATTTCCAGCCTTGTCGCGGCTTTCTTGGTGTTCGGTGTTGCCAACGCGGCATCGGCACAGGATGGAGAGCCGATGGATGAGCAGGATGGCGTCAGCGTCTCCTGCAACGATGGCACCGAGTTGCTCGCGCAGTTCACGGAAGAAGGCGTCGAGGTGACACTGACCGACGGACAGAAAGTCAATCTCAAGCTGGAGCGTGACGACGACAAGGGCTATTCCTACACCAACGGCAAATTCACGCTCAGCGGCGACGATGCCGGCGCGAAATGGACGGTGGGCAGGAAAGTGCCGATCGCCTGCGAGATGAAGGACGACAGCCAGCCATCGGCCTTCGATTCGCCTATTGCCATCGACGCCGACCCCCTTGCCGCCAACAAGGCCAATCCCGATGCCCAGCCGCAAGTCAACTGCTACCGGTTCCCGGGCTTCATGGTGAAAGAAGTCGATCTGGGCGAAAAGGGCGCCGAAAAGCTTGCGATCACGCCGCAGAATGCGGCCTGCAAAAAGGACGCAGGCAAGGACGAGAAGGTCATCAGCGATGAATCCGCCGGCTATTTCCTGGGTGCCAAGGGAAACCTTGTGTTTTTCCAGGCGCCGGACCAATCGAATGGCGGGCTGCCGTTCGTAGTCTATGACGCCACCACGGCCAAACGGCTTTTCGAGGATAATCTGGCCGGAGAGGACTTCGATTCTATCACGGGTGACGGTTCGAACCTGACGCTGACTTTCCGTCGCGTCTATACGGCCGATTGCTCGCTTTATCTCGATCGCAACGCATGCGGCGCTGCCGTGAAGAACGCGACCGGGCTAGGCCTTGTGGCGCCGTTGCCGGATTGTGGTCCAGCCTATGATGCCGAGAAGAAGCGTACGCCTGACTATGCCAAGGAAATTGAACAGCTACCGAGCGTGATTTCCTATCAGGCGGAGCTGAATTTCAGCGGCGGCAAGGTCAACGTGAAAGCTCTAGAGGGCGAAACCGCCTGCAGCGTTCCAAGCTGAGCTGCTCACCGGGCGCTATCGACAGCCAGAGGATGTCATGATAGCGCCCGGGCCACGGTTTTGAACGAAGGAGCAGGAATATGGACGTCAGGGATTCGAACGGCACGATTCTCGCCGAGGGCGACAATGTTACGCTGGTCAAGGACTTGAAGGTGAAGGGCACCTCCGAGACGCTGAAGCGCGGCACGATGATTAAGGGTATCCATCTCACCGACAATCCCGACGAAGTCGAGTGCCGCCATGCCAAGATCAAGGGACTGGTCCTGCGCACCGAATTTCTGAAGAAGGCGTGATCGCGCGCGCTTGAGCGCCGCTTTACGATATCGGGCAACAGGCGTAAACTTCCTGGACGGGAGCACGCCAATGCCGTCGTTCCGAACGTTTTTTGTTGTTCTTGTGCTGTGTTTGGCTGCAGGCGATGCGGCATGGGCGCACAATTGCCGCTGCCGCAATCGCGGCGTGATGTTCGAACTCGGGCAGCTTTCCTGCCTGCATGTCGATGGGACAAGCTATCTCGCACGGTGCGAGATGAAGCTCAATGTATCGTCCTGGACGAAAATCCAGGACGAATGTCCGATCACCCAGATGATTCGCGGGTGATTCCCGGCTAGGCCTTGATATGGCTGCGCGCCGCATACAGCGCAATTGCCGCTGCATTCGAGACGTTCAGCGATTTGATTGCGCCGGGCATGTCGAGACGTGCGAGCGCCTTGCAGGTCGCGCGCGTCTTCTGGCGCAGGCCTTTGCCTTCCGCACCCAGCACCAGGGCAATCTTGCTGCCGCTGAATGTCTGCTCCAGCGGTTCAGGTCCTTCCGAATCAAGGCCGATCGTCTGGAAACCCAGTTGATGGAGCTCTTCGAGCGCATCGGCGAGATTGGTAATCTGGATATAGGGAATGAGTTCCAGAGCGCCGGATGCGGATTTTGCCATCACGCCCGATTCTGTTGGCGAGTGTCTCTCTGTGGTGACAAGGGCGCCGGCGTCGAACGCCACGGCTGAACGCAGAATCGCCCCGACATTATGCGGGTCGGTGACCTGATCGAGCACCAGGATGAGCGGCTTGTCCTTGAGCGAATCGAGCTTTCGTACGGGCAAGGGGCGGGCCTCGACCAATGCTCCCTGATGGATGGCGTCCGGGCCGACCAGTTTGTCGATATCATGCGGCGCCACGATTTCGACCGGGAAGGGCAGCCCGTCCGTCTCTCCCAGTTCCAGTCTTGCAAGCGCGTTCTGCGTCACCATCAGCCGCAGGATCTTGCGGGCGGGATTGGCAACGGTCGCCTTGATGGTGTGGATGCCGTAAAGCCAGACCGTGTCGGTCGGCTGGGGCGGCGCCTTCCAGTCTCCGGCGGGCTTTTTCCTGAAGGGACTGGCTGGAGGCAACTCGCCACGCTCGCGCTTCTGGTCGCGATGGGCGCGGCGGAGGTTGGCGTAATGGGTGTCTTTGGGTGTCTTGCTGTCTTTGCTCATGAAATTGCTTTATTCCTTCGGCGGGCGGTTGTCATGGGGCAAGTCGTAAGTCGGGCTGTGGAAGCTGGATTTTTTTCACGGGACCGTGTTGACAGGAAAGAATTGGCCGGTCATATAGCCGCCATCGCTGCAACAAACAGCGGTTCGAAGTACTTGGTCGCTTGATCCGGACGAAAGAATGGAGAGATGCCCGAGTGGTTAAAGGGGACGGACTGTAAATCCGTTGGCTCAGCCTACGTTGGTTCAAATCCAACTCTCTCCACCATTCGTCATCGGATCGAACGAAGCGGGTATAGCTCAATGGTAGAGCAGCAGCCTTCCAAGCTGAATACACGGGTTCGATTCCCGTTACCCGCTCCAGTTTGGTTTCGCCTTAGTATTTGAAATCAAATAGCATTTTCGCATCTGCTGACCTTGCCTATTGAAGTTTTCGTAGTTTTTGAAGTACAAATTGTCCCACCGACGGTGCTGTTGACCATGAGGTCTAGAACAGAAACTACCGCGCCAGACCCGATACGGGAATCGGTGGCATTGTATCAGGCGGGTACCGGTCCATTTCGCTCACATCGCCAAACGCGACAGAATCGAAACTTCCCCAAAAAAATCAAATCCCTGGACGTTGTGCAGATTCGCTGAGACGCGACGGAGCGTGCCGTCGAGCACCATAAGGGGCGCGGTATTCGCAAAATGAATGCCATGTCGACCATTGAGACTATGTGTTGACTCTGCACCCAATCGCTCGCAAAGTGCCTGCCCGAATAATAGGCGCGGGGGCACGCCATAGGAGGATACACTATGGAAATTGCATCGCCGCGTCACAATTTCGACCATCCAGACCGTGGACTGGAGTGCGAGGAGGCACTTCAGAACGCATTCACCCGTGCCATCGAAAATGCAACAACGGCATTCATTGATCTCGAGCACATTTTGGCCGAGATTTCTGATGATGCGACGAGGGCTGGCTGGGAAAGGCAAGAAATCATCCAAGCCGTCCTCGAGCTGGGTCGCCTGTACATGCTAAAAGTAAAAGCACCCCGGCACCAGGGGCGAAGCCTTTCGCTCGCTAGCCAACAGAGTCGTCAATCGCGGGCCACTCTCGAAGCATACTGGTGACAGACCGGAAACCTCTGCAAAGCGTGACCGTTTAGCATCGAGCAGAACGGACATTCGCGAAATTCGCACAGCCCCGGCTGAGTTAAACTGGTAGTTGAGCCTGCCATTTTCATCAAAGGTGCCATCCGGGCATGCATTGGTTGCCGGTCGCACTTTTTATCTAAGGAACCACAAGGGACGGGAACAAAACTGCCTGCTGCCAGTTTTCGCATCAGGCGATGCTTGGGAAGGTCCACATGGCGCCACGCAGTTTTTGGAAAGGCTATCTCAAGCTCTCGCTTGTCACTTGCCCCGTCACGATGATGCCGGCGACGAGCGAGTCCGGGAAGGTGCGGTTTCATACGCTGAACCGCAAGACCGGCAACCGCGTCGTTTCACGCTACGTCGATAGTGTGACGCGCACGCTGGTGGATGAAGCTGACGAGGTGCGTGGCTATCAGCGCGACGAAGACGACTATGTCCTGCTGGAGGACGAAGACATCGAGGACGTGGCGCTCGAAAGTACGCGTACGATCGACATCGAGATGTTCGTGCCGGCCGACGAGATCGGCTGGATCTGGTACGACAAGCCACACTACCTGGTGCCGGATGACAAGATCGGCGAGGAAGCCTTCGCTGTGATCCGCGAGGCCATGTCCGCCAGCAAGGTGGCCGGTATTTCACGGCTGGTCATGTATCGCCGGGAGCGAGCGGTGCTCCTCGAGCCGCGTGATGGTGGCATCGTACTGTGGACGCTCAGATACGGCGATGAAGTGCGCAACGCCGACGATTATTTTGCGGGTCTCGACAACGGCGCTCCTGAAGCTGGGCAGCTTTCGCTGATGAACAAATATATCAAGGCGCACACGCGCAAATGGGACTCTTCGCTAGCAGAAGATCCTGTGCAGGAGCGGCTTCTTGAAATCATCGAATCCAGGAAAAAGAAGCAAAAAGGCCGTCCGGCCAAGCCGAAAGCGGAGCCGCCCGGTAACGTCATCAATATCATGGACGCCTTGAAGGAGAGTCTCGCCAGAACCCGCAAGAAATGACAGGTTAGCGACCGGTATTCTTCGGCAACGGCTTTTCGGATGAACGGAAGGTCTCCCACGGGTCGTTCGCAAGGGCGGCAAGGCGCTGGGTCGCATTGAGCACGGTAAAATAGGCCGGACCGATCGCACCCGAAAGCTCATCCCAGTCGAGCGGCATGGAGACCGGCGCGCCTTTGCGGGCACGCGAGGAATAGGCGGCCACCGCAGTCGCGCCGCGACCGTTGCGCAGATAGTCGACAAGGATCTTGCCCTTGCGTTTGGACTTGGTGATCGTCGAGACGTAGCGGTCGGGCTCATCCTCCGCCATGTCGTCGGCAATGCCCTTGGCGAAGGCCTTTACCGCTTCCCAGCCGGCGGATGGCTTGAGCGGCGTCACCACATGCAAACCCTTGCCGCCCGAGGTCTTGACAAAAACGGGGAGCCCTGCGGCTTCCAACCGCCGCCTGACTTCGTACGCGGCATTTATGATCTGTGCCCATGAGACGCCTTCTCCAGGATCAAGATCCATGATGATCATGTCAGGTTTTTCGAGGTTTTTCGTTGTCACCCCCCAGGGATGGATTTCCAGTGCCGCCGACTGCACCAGGGCAAGTAGCCCGTCGAGGTCTTCGATAACGATGAGCTCGTCTGTCGGGTCGCTGGGGTCCTGGAGGAGTTTGATCTCCTTGCTCATGCCCTTCCAGCCGTGCTTTTGAAAGAAGGTCTGGCCATCTATGCCCTCGGGCGCGCGTAGGAGTGCCAACGGACGCCCGGCCACGAAAGGTGCGATCTTGGGCCACACTTCGGCGTAATAGTCCGCCAGGCCCTCTTTTGTGACACCGGCATCCGGCCAATAGATGCGGTCGGGATGAGTCAGTTTCACTTTGCCCACCTCAGGCTTTGCAGTCCCGCCGGAGAGGGCGGACTCACGCTTGATATCTTTCGCCACCTTGTCCTCCCGCAGCCCACGGAACGCAGCGTGTCGCAATTTGCCGTCCGCCGTCCAGGCCGCAAATTCCACTTCCGCCACGAGTTCCGGCCGAACATAGGCGACGTCACGGGCAGCCACCCCCTTGAGCTTCTCGTCGAAGGGACTTTCGTCCGTTCGCAGTGCCTGCAACGTCCGAAACAGCGCCCGCGCCATGTCGGCACTATAGCCCGTGCCGACGCGACCCACATGCTGGAGCTCTCCCTTTTCGAAGACGCCCATTACCAGCGAGCCGATGGAATTCGCGGTCGCGCTAGAGGGCACATAGCCCGCAATGACGAATTCCTGGCGTGCCGAACATTTCGATTTCAGCCAGTCTTTGCTGCGGCCATGCCGGTAGGGAGCCTCGGCGAGTTTGGAGATAATACCTTCAAGCGACAGGCGGCAGGCGTGTTCGAACACAACAGGGCCCGGGTCGTCATAATGTTCACTGAAACGGAGGTTGGAGCCGCCCCTCAGCAGACCTCTCAGTACCCGCTTTCTCTCGAGCAGCGCTACGTTCCTCAGGTCATTGCCGTCTAGGTGCAGAATATCGAAGCCGTAATAAACGAAGCGGTCATTTCGTCCCACGCTAAGGTCTGCTTGCAAAGTGGAGAAATCCGAGCTTCCGGCACTGTTTTCCACCACCAGTTCTCCGTCGATCAATGCGTCCTTGACGGGTAGAGCAGCGAGCGCGTCCGTCAACACCTTGCCGAAGCGCTTCGTCCAGTCGAGGCCGTTGCGGGTTCTGAGCGTCGCCCGTCCCTTCGCGATACGGGCCTGCAGCCGGTAGCCGTCGAACTTGATCTCATGGATCCATCTCTCGCCCATTGGCGGCTTGTCGGCGAGAGTCGCAAGTTGTGGTTCGACGAATTCGGGCAGCGCGGCGCGGCGCGCCATTTTATGGCTGGAGATGTCGGTGTAGGGAGCTTGGAGAGCTTTGCCCTTGGCGCGCTGGACAGCTTTCCGTCCACTCATGCCGATCGGTCCACCTTTCTTGGAGGACCAACCGGGATCCTCGCCTTTCAGATCCTTGATCGTTCGCCCTGACAGAACCGATTCCGGCCGCTCATCGAGAATGTCCGGTTCGTCCTCCGAGCGTGCCTCTTCGTCATCGGCCTTGATCAACAACCAGTTCTCGTGCTTCTCCCGCGGCTTGGTCTGCATGCGGACCAGATGCCAGCGGCCGCGCAGCTTCTCGCCATGGAGCTCGAATTCGAGGTGGCCTTTCTTGTAGCCCTTTTCCAGATCGCCGACCGGCGTCCAGGTGCCGCGATCCCAGACAATGACCTCGCCGCCGCCATATTCGCCCTTCGGGATTGTTCCTTCGAAACCGCCATATTCCAGCGGGTGGTCCTCCACATGGACCGCAAGACGACGCTCACCGGGGACGAGGCTGGGACCGCGTGTCACCGCCCAACTTTTCAACACGCCGCCCATTTCCAGGCGGAAGTCATAGTGCAGACGGGTGGCTGCATGTTGCTGGATGACAAAACTGTCGTGGCCCTTTTTGCGCACGGCCACTCGGCCGCGTGGCTCTCGCGTCCGGCTAAAGTCGCGTTTTGCGTGGTAGACGTCCAGCGCCATAGATCAGCCCGCCTTCCGCGTCGAACCTGCCCCTTTGCGGCCTACGGCCGGCTTTTCAGGGCTCTTGGCGCTGCGCCGCAAGGCCTCGAGGAGGTCGGCGGACCTGGTTTCTTTCGGCTGATTCATCTTGACGACCTTACGGCCCTCGATCTTTGCCTTGACGAGTTCGGCGAGCGCCGCTTCATAACGGTCGTCGAACTTTGCTGGATCGAAGTGACCCATCTTTGTCTGGATGATATGTCCCGCCAGATCCAGCATCTCTTTTTCGAGCTTCAGCTTCGGAATGCCGTGGAAGACCTCGATGGCACTTCGGATCTCGTAATTGTAGTGCAAAGTGCTCGCGACGAGGCCGTTTCCAAGAGCACGGATCAGGAGGGTGCGAAAACGCCGAAAGAGAACGGTACTGGCGATGGCCGTCATTTTATCCTTGGACAGCCGGTCGCGGATTAACGCGAACACCTCGATGGATTGTCTGTCGGCGGGCGCGAGGTAGTATGGCTTGTCAAAAAAAGTGTCATCAACATCCGAACAGGCGACAAAAACGTCGATGTCCAACGTCTTATCGCTTTCCGGAACCGCCGCGGCGATCTCTTCCGGCTCGATTTCGACATAGCGGCCATCGGCCACCTCGTAGCCCTTCACCTGTTCGTCGTGCGGTACGATCGTACCCGTCTGAACATCGACGAACTCCCGATTGAGGCGGTTTCCTGTCTTGCGATTGACCATATGGAAGGAAACGCGGTCGGATGTGGAGGCTGCCGTATAGAGCGCTACTGCGCAGGTGAGCTCGCCGACTTTGAGATAGCCTTTCCAATTCGCCCTTGGTGACACGGTCCGATTCCTCCAGCCTTGCGGATAACCAGCCAGCGCACAGAAATGTTCCATTGCCTTTCGGCCGGTCGGTTCTTTCGCGCCTGAACCCGAGACAGAGGATTATAAAGGAAAGTGGGCGTTGCTCCAAACTAGCACGGTAACATTTCTTTCAGTCGGTTACCGGGAACGCCGCCTGTAATGATTGCCACCTTGTTCTCAAGTTTGCCGAGCCCGGATAAAAATGGCGCGTCATACATCGCGCTTGGGTCGAGTTGGGCCTCACGACCCGGCTTAGGTTGATACTGCTTAGGAAACGGCGGCACCGGATATGCGTGACAGATCGGCCCGTAACACGGGTCGCGCACCGGGATGGTACAGATGGGTCGCGGGTAGTGTCTGTTCCAACGAGCCTTCGTATAACGGTGCGTGAGGATTTTCTTAACTTCGCAAGTCCGCTTGATAACTGCCGCGAATCAAGCTCAGCTTGGTTTGCCCGGCCTCAACGCAAGAACAGATGTGGCAGCCAAAGTAGTTCGTAGAGGTGGTTCGGTTCGTGCTCAAATTGGCAGAGCGTGTCGTTGTGAGACGCTTGTGCGCGGATTTTTCTAATCTCTGGCCGCGCCAGATCGCGGAAGCTATTGATCTAATTGGCATAGGGAAGTATTTCTCTTGTCGACAAGAGGATTTCCAAATGACCGACACCGAAACCAATTCCGTCCCCGAACGCAAGCGCGGCTCCGGCGTGAAGATGGTCTACGACCTTCTGCGTGACGAGATTCTCGATCTGGTTCTCCCTCCAGGCAGCCCGATCGATGAGGTCCAACTGGCCGAACGCTTCAAGATGTCGCGCACGCCCATCCGCGAGGCGCTGGTGCGTTTGGCGGGCGAGGGGCTGATTGACACCTTGCCCAATCGATCGACCATGGTGGCGAATATCGACTTCCTGAATATGCATACCTTCTTCGATGCGTTGGTGCTAATGTACCGCGTTACGACACGTCTGGCGGCCCAGTACCACCGCCCGGAGGATTTGCAGGTGATCCGCGCTCATCAGGCCGAGTTTGCTGCGGCAGTCCAGGCGCAGGATGCGTTGGCGATGATCGCCACAAATGCCGCTTTCCATTCGGCGATCGCCGAGGCGGGCCGCAATCCTTACTTTGTCGCACTCTTCAACCGCATTCTCGATGAGGGGCGGCGAATCCTGCGGCTCTACTACCAGTCTTATGAAGACCGGCTGCCGCAACAGTATGTCGACGAGCATGAGGAGATAATCGCCGTCATCGCCGCCCGCGATACTGAGGCGGCCGACCGTTTGGCGAAGACGCACGCCGAGCAGATCGTCCACCAGATACAAAAACTTTTCACCCGCGAGCAGCGGTTGGATATCGCATTGTGAATTTCTGCGTGAATCTCTGTCGATTTCTTGTCGACAAATAAAATGCAAGGTGTATTATAGTTCACGAAGGCACGGATTTGCCGTCTATGAAGGCGTGGCGATCTCCGGCCGTTCGATAGGTCAATAGGAGTTTGTGATGAAAGCCCAGATTTTTTCCGGCGTAATTCCCGCGCTGATGACCCCATGCAAGGAAGACCGTACCCCTGATTTCGATGCGCTTGTCCGCAAGGGTAAGGAACTGATTGCCCAGGGTATGTCGGCGGTTGTCTATTGCGGCTCGATGGGTGATTGGCCGCTTCTGACCGACGCGCAGCGTATGGAAGGCGTAGAACGTCTGGTGAAGGCCGGTGTGCCGGTTATCGTCGGTACAGGCGCCGTCAACACTGCTTCGGCAGTGGCTCATGCTGCCCATGCCCAGAAGGTTGGCGCTCAGGGCCTCATGGTCATTCCGCGCGTTCTGTCGCGTGCGTCCGTCATTGCTGCCCAGAAGAACCACTTCAAAGCAATTCTGGCTGCTGCCCCGGACCTCCCGGCGGTCATCTACAACAGCCCGTATTACGGCTTCGCCACGCGTGCGGACCTGTTCTTCGCACTCCGCGCCGAGCATCCGAACCTCATCGGCTTCAAGGAATTCGGTGGCGCGGCTGACATGCGCTATGCGGCCGAGAACATCACCAGCCGCGATGACGACGTGTCGCTGATGATCGGCGTCGATACCTGCGTCTTCACCGGTTTCGTCGATTGCGGTGCGACCGGCGCGATCACGGGCATTGGCTGCGTTCTGCCGAAGGAAGTCCTGCATATGTGCAACCTGGCGCGGGCTGCCGGTGCCGGCGATGCAGATGCCCGCCAGCGCGCGCTGGAACTGGAGCAGGCGCTTGGCGTTCTCTCCTCCTTCGACGAAGGCCCGGATCTGGTTCTCTACTTCAAGCACATGATGGTGCTGAAGGGCGACAAGGAATACACGCTGCACTTCTACGAGACCGATGCACTGTCCGACAGCCAGCGCGGTTACGTCGAAGCCCAGCTCAAGCTCTTCGACACCTGGTATGCCGAATGGAGCAAGCTGCCGGGCGCGGTACAGAAGTGCAAGGCCTAACGGCCTGACGCCCGACTTTCCAGTTTGAAGTATTTGCGCCGCCCGTAGCCAATGCCGCGGGCGGCGTTCTTTTGCCATTGCCGCAACGGTCCGATTTTGCGAGTGTCGCGGTAAACCGGAACGAGAGAAATCGAGATGGCCTCCCTGAATGTGCTGCTTGCCTTCGCCATCACTACGGCGATCTTCGCCTTCATTCCGGGTCCCGCCATGCTCTACGCCGCAGCCAGGACGATGGCTGGCGGTCGCTCAGCAGGCCTGATGGCCGTCCTCGGCATCCATCTCGGTGCCTATGCGCATATCATCGCGGCAGCTGCCGGTCTTTCGGCGCTGTTCCATGCCGTGCCGGTCGCCTATACCGTCGTCAAGTTCGCTGGCGCAGCCTACCTCGTCTGGCTTGGTTTCTCGCTCTTCCGTTCTAAGGATGTAAGCTTGGAAAGCGCAGTGGGCAACGCGCCGAAGGATCGGCGGCGGGCTTTCCTGCAAAGCGTCACCGTAGAAGTCCTCAATCCCAAAACGGCGATTTTCTTCCTCGCCTTCCTGCCGCAGTTCGCGAAGGACGGCGCCGGTCTGCCGATCTGGGTACAACTTGCTATTCTGGGAACGGTGGTGAACCTCATCTTCACCTTGGCCGATGTTGTCTCAGTGCTACTCGCGGATCTAATCCTTTCACGGCTGAAACAGTCTGGCGGGGTGCAAAGACTGGTGCGCAAGGCGGGCGGAACGATCCTGATCGGCCTTGGTGCCCATCTCGCTTTGCAAAAGGGCTGAGGGCCGCGGCGAACACTTCGCCACGGCAAGTCGGATTGGATCCGTCAGGCGACCGCGTCCAGTCCGAGCGCGAGAAGACGGTCGAGCTGTTCAATCTCTGCGGCTGTCAGAGTGACGCCTTCCGTTTCCGATTTGCGACGGGCGACAAAGCGGCGTTGCGAGGGCAGGCGCGCACCCTGGCCGACGATTGCCTCGAACAGCACCTCGGCGCGTGCGAACGGATTGCCCGGCCGTCCGGCGGCGAAAGCTTCCGGCGAAAAGGCGATAATGAGTTCGCCGTGGAAAGGCGCCAGCGTCGTGGTGCCGAGATAGTCAAGCACTTCAGGGCTGGTCAGGTCGCCGATCATGATGCCCGCCAGCAGTTCGATCATGGTGCCGATGGCCGAACCCTTATGACTGCCGAACGGCAGCATGGCCCCGGCGAGCGCAGCGTCCGGATCGGTCGTCGGATTGCCTTCCGCGTCGATCGCCCAGCCTTCTGGCAACTGTTTGCCGGCGCGGCGATGCAGTTCGATTTCGCCTCGGGCAGCGACGGAAGTTGCGAAGTCGAAGACGTAAGGCGGGTTGCCAGTGCGCGGCCAGCCGAAGGCGAAGGGATTGGTGCCTAGCAGCGGCTTGTTGCCGCCAGCGGGCGCAACGGTCGAGTAGCTCGGACACATCACCAGCGCGGCGAGGCCCTGGTCCGTGACGCCTTCTACCTCCGGCCAGAGTGCCGAGAAATGGGTGCAGTCGTTGATCACCAGCGCGGCGAGGCCGCAGGACCGGGCGCGATCCGCCAGCACAGGAAGGCCGAGCTCGAAGGCCGGATTGGCGAAGCCGCCCTTGGCATTCACCTTGACGATGGCCGAGTTTTCCTGCGGCAGAAGTTCCGGCACGGCATCCGGATTGACCTTGCCAGCCTTCACCGTGCGCAGGGCGCCCTCAATTCGGTAGATGCCATGCGATTTGCAGGCATCACGTTCACCGGCCACGATCACCCGCGAAATGGCACCGGCCTGAACAGCGTTCAGCCCGCCCTTGAGGAAAATTGCCTCAACGCGTTCCTGCAGCGCGGTGATTGTCAGGGTCGTGGTTTGTGTCATTGTAAATTCTCTCACGTCTCATCCTGGCCGAATGGCCAAGGTGGTTGATGTTTTGCATACATAGAGTATACAAAAATACGAAGAGTGCAAATCACCCGTGGGTCTATTCTGACCGAAGTGCGCCCCGGGTTCGAGAGAAAGGAAAGTCAAATGGCCTTCATCCCCAATGGAAAACACCTCGTCGCGGGCGAGTGGCTCGAAGGGGCAGGAACATTCGCTTCCGCCCCAGCGCACGGTCCTGTGCATCAATTCGCTGTCGGAACCGTGAATCTGGTGGCGCGCGCCTGTGAAGCCGCCGAGGACGCCTCCTGGAGCTATGGCAATACGTCCCGCGCGGAGCGCGCCGCATTCCTGCGTGCCATCGCCGATGAGATCGAATCCCGGGCAGAGGCGATTACTGAAATCGGCAGTCAGGAAACCGGCCTGCCGGAGGCGCGGCTTCAGGGCGAGCGAGGCCGCACGACCGGCCAGCTGCGGCTCTTTGCCGACCATATAGAGAAGGGTGAACACCTCGATCGCCGTTTTGACGCCGCGCTGCCAGATCGCCAGCCGGCTGCCCGGCCGGAGATCCGGCTCATTCAGCGGCCGATTGGCCCCGTGGCAGTCTTCGGCGCCTCGAATTTCCCACTCGCGTTCTCGACGGCGGGTGGCGACACTGCGGCGGCACTGGCTGCCGGCTGCCCGGTGGTGGTGAAAGGGCATTCTGCTCATCCCGGCACCGGCGAGATCGTGGCGCAGGCCATTGAGGCCGCCATCCGCAAGACCGGCGTTCATCCGGGAGTCTTCTCGCTGATCCAGGGTGGCAATCGCGAGGTCGGCCATGCACTGGTGCAGCATCCACGCATCAAAGCAGTTGGCTTTACCGGATCGCTTGCCGGAGGCCGTGCACTCTTCGATCTTTGTGCCGCTCGGCCGGAGCCGATCCCGTTCTTCGGTGAACTTGGCTCGGTCAATCCGATGTTCCTGTTGCCTGAGGCCCTTGAGGCGCGCTCCGTGGCGCTGGGGCAGGGATGGGCCGGTTCGCTCGTCATGGGCGCGGGGCAGTTCTGCACCAATCCCGGCATCGCCGTCGTGGTAGAAGGCGAAGCCGCCGACCGCTTTACCGCAGCCACGGTCGAGGCCCTGGGCAAGGTGGCGCCGCAGACAATGCTGACGGATGGCATTGCCAAGGCCTATCAGGCTGGGCAGGCGCGCTTTGCCACCCGCAACACACTCAAGCCGCTGCTGGTCACTGAATCCTCTGGTCGGGCTGCCAGCCCGAACCTGTTCGAAACGACAGGTGCACAGTTCCTTTCCGACCATGCGCTGGGCGAAGAAGTCTTCGGGCCGCTCGGACTCGTGGTCCGGGTGGGTTCGCTTGACGAAATGGAGCAACTCGCGCGCGGGTTCGAGGGTCAGCTGACCGCGACTATCCATATGGACGCGGCCGATCTGGAAGCCGCACGCCGCTTGCGTCCGGTGCTGGAACGCAAGGCGGGCCGGGTGCTTGTTAACGGCTTCCCAACCGGCGTTGAGGTGGTGGATTCAATGGTGCATGGCGGGCCGTACCCGGCCTCGACCAATTTCGGCGCAACGAGCGTCGGCACGATGTCGATTCGACGTTTCCTTCGTCCCGTGGCATATCAGAACATGCCGGAAGGTCTTCTGCCTGAGGATTTCCTCGGCTGATCTCTCTATCGGCTAATTTGGGGAGGGCTTTCCACAGGGTAAGGCCCTCCCACGGAGGAATAATTCCTTTTTGTTATATACCTTTTGTATACTGTTTGTATTTTTCTGTTGATTTGTGCTTTCCAAAGCGGAATAGTGATGCCGTCGTGAAACGAAAGACCAATTTTGGGAGAGAGACAAATGAAAACCTCGGTATTCGTATTCGGCCTCGTTGCCGCCACCGCACTGACCAGCACGGCTTACGCCGATAAGCTGGATGATGTCATCTCCTCGGGCACGCTGCGTTGCGCCGTGGTGCTCGACTTCCCGCCCATGGGCTCGCGTGATGCGAACAACAATCCGGTCGGCTTCGACGTGGATTACTGCAACGATCTGGCCAAGTCACTCGGTGTCACTGCCGAGATTGTGGAAACCCCGTTCCCCGAGCGTATTCCCGCGCTGATGTCGGGTCGCGTGGATGTGGGCGTCGCGTCGACCTCCGACACGCTTGAGCGCGCCAAGACCGTCGGCATGACGATTCCGTACTTCGCCTTCGAAATGGCGGTCACTTCCAATGACAAGACGGGTATCAAGACTTTCGAAGACATGAAGGGCAAGGTCGTGGGCGCCACCGCCGGAACCTTCGAAGCCATCGCGCTGGAAAAGCAGGTCAAGGAATGGGGTGCGGGCGAGTTCCGTCCTTATCAGACGCAGGCTGACGTGTTCCTGGCGCTGAGCCAGGGGCAGATCGATGCCACCGTCTCCACCTCGACCGTTGCTCAGGCCAATGTGAAGACCGGCAAGTTCCCCGGCGTCTCGGTCGTCGGCAAGGCGCCGTTTGACATCGACTATGTGGCCCTCTTCACCAACCGCGAAGAATACGGCTTCATCAACTACCTTAACCTGTTCATCAATCAGCAGGTCCGCACCGGCCGTTATGCTGAACTCTACGAGAAATGGGTTGGCGGCGAGCTGCCGGCTCTGTCGGTGAACGGCGTTTACCGCTAATGTAACCGTTTCCCTGACGGCGCGAGACAACCTCTCGCGCCGTTGGTCCCCCTTCCGATAGGTGAAACGGCAATGTTCAACTACACCTTCCACTGGAACCAGGCACTGAAGGCGCTGCCGCAGATGCTCGATGGAGCGCTGGTCACGCTGCAGATTGCGCTGCTATCCATGGCCATCGGACTGGCTTGCGCCATGGCCTTGACCTTGTTTCGGCTGTCAGGCAACCGCATCCTCGGCGGTTTCGCCACAGCCTGGGTCGAGGTCGCGCGAAACACGCCAGCGCTCTTCCAGATCTACATGGCCCATTTCGGCCTCGGCAATTTCGGCATTCACCTGAGCCCGTTCACCTCGCTGCTGATCGGTATTGCCTTCAACAATGCTGGCTATCTGGCCGAGAACTTCCGCGGCGCACTCAAGGCCATCCCCGACACCCAGGCCCGGGCCGGCCGTTCGCTCGGCATGACCTCCCTGCAAGCTTTCCGGCTGATCGTCCTTCCGCAGATGTTGCGCGTGGCCTTCCTGCCGATAATCAATCAGATGGTCTGGGCGATCCTGATGACTTCGCTGGGTGTCACCGTCGGCATGAATACCGACCTCGCCGGTGTTACGCAGGAGCTGAATGCGCGCTCTTTCCGCACCTTTGAATTCTTCGCTTTGGCCGCTGTGATATACTATCTCATCGCCAAAGCCGTCACGCTGGCAGCGCGGGCACTCGCCTCGCGTATGTTCCGCTACTGAGAGAGGTGAGAGATGTTCAATACCGCCCTCAGCTGGAGCGATCTTGCTTTCCTTGCGCATGGCGCGGGGATGACGCTTGCGGTCACTGCCGTTTCTGTGGCCGCCGGCACTGTCCTCGGGATACTCTTCGGCGTCATCCGATTCCAGTTCCCGTCCTACTGGACCCTGCCGCTGACTTTCGTGCTCGACGTGTTCCGCTCGGTACCGCTGTTGATCCAGTTGGTGCTCGGCAATGCCCTCCAGTCCATCTTGAAGCTGGGCTGGGCCCCCTTTACCACCTCCTGCGTGGTGCTGTCCCTCTACACGGCGGCTTACTGCACCGAGATCGTGCGTGGCGGCATTTCTTCGGTGCCGCCGACCACCCGCCGTGCGGCTCGCTCGCTCGGCATGACCTGGTGGCAGGACATGCGCTATATCGTAGCGCCTCTGGCCACCCGCGTGTCGCTTCCGACCTGGATCGGATTGACGCTTGGCGTCATGAAGGATTCCGCGCTCGTGCTCTGGCTCGGCCTGATCGAGCTTCTGCGCGCCTCGCAGATCCTTGTTACCCGACTGCAGGAGCCGCTGTTCATCCTGTTGATCTGCGGTACCGTCTACTTCCTCATCAGCTTCCCCGTCGCCCGGCTTGGCGGGTATCTCGAAAAACGGTGGTCCCCCAATGATTGAGATTGAAAACGTCCATAAATCCTTCGGTGCATTGCAGGTTCTAAAAGGAATCGACCTCACCGTGAAAAAGGGCGAGGTGGTCACCATTATCGGCGGCTCCGGCTCCGGCAAATCGACGCTGCTGACTTGTATCAACGGGCTTGAGCCCATTGATTCCGGTCGGATCAAGATCGATGGCACCGAGGTTCATGCGAAAGCCACCGACCTCAACAAACTGCGCACCAAAGTTGGCATCGTGTTTCAGCAGTGGAACGCTTTTCCGCACCTGACCGTGGTGGAAAACGTCATGCTTGCGCCGCGCAAGGTGCTTGGCATGTCGAAGGAAAAGGCCGAGGAGATTGCAGTGAAGCAACTGACCCATGTTGGTCTCAGCGAGAAACTGTCAGTCTATCCGAACCGGATGTCGGGTGGCCAGCAACAGCGCATGGCGATTGCCCGGGCGCTTGCCATGCAGCCGGAATACATGCTGTTCGACGAGGTGACTTCGGCGCTGGACCCGATGTTGGTCGGCGAAGTGCTCGACACCCTGCGGATGCTGGCTTCCGAGGGCATGACGATGATCTGCGTGACGCATGAGATGAAGTTCGCGCGTGAAGTGTCTGACCGCGTGGCGTTCTTCCATCAAGGTGTCATGGCAGAGATTGCTCCGCCGGAGCAACTGTTCGACGCGCCGCAGCACGCCGAGACGAAAAAGTTCCTCTCGGCAACGCATTGAGGCCATGATGCAGAACAAGACGCAGCCCGATGTCATCGTCATCGGTGCCGGTGTCGTGGGACTTTCCGCGGCATTGGCCCTACAGGCACGGGGACTTTCCGTTACGGTGCTGGACCGAGAAGGTCCGGCCGCTGGTGCATCGGCGGGCAATGCCGGTGCTTTCGCCTTCACCGATATTCAGCCGCTTGCTTCGCCGGGTATCCTGAGAAAGGCGCCGAAGTGGCTGCTCGACCCGCTCGGGCCGCTGTCGGTGCCGCCCGCCTATGCGCTGCAGATCGCGCCCTGGATGCTCCGTTTCTGGCGGGCCTGCTCGCCCGGTCGCGTTGCCGCCTCGACGTCGGCGCAAACCGCACTGATGGATCTATCGAAGGCGGAGCTGGAACCCTTCCTGCAACGAACTGGAACGGCTTCAATGCTGCGCAAGGAAGGCAACCTTCAGGTCTATGAAGGCGAGGCAGAGTTCAAGGCCTCGCTCGCAGGCTGGAAGGTGCGGGAGATGCACGGGATCGAGTTCCGTCACCTGGATGCCGCCGGCATGGCTGCAATTCAGCCCGGACTCGCACCGCGCTTCACGCATGGTACCTTTACCCCCGGCTGGTTCTCCATCGCTGATCCGAAACTCTACACTCTGGCCCTGGCGGAACGATTCCAGGCCACAGGTGGCGAGATCGATCGCGCTGAAGTGACGGCATTGCGTCCCGTCGAGGGTGGCGTCGACGTCGTGACGGCTGAGGGCAAAGTGCGCCGCGCCGCGCAGGTTGTACTGTCTGCAGGCGCATTTTCGCACCAGATCTCCCGGACCATCGGCGAGAGCATTCCGCTGGAGACCGAACGGGGTTATAATACGACACTTCCGTCCGATGCTTTCGATCTGCGCACGCAGGTCACCTTCGGCGGCCACGGCTTCGTCATCACCCGCCTGTCGACCGGAATTCGCGTCGGCGGGGCGGTGGAACTTGGTGGGCTCAAATTGCCGCCGAACTTCCGCCGGTCGGAGGCCATGCTGCAGAAGGCGCAGGCCTTCCTGCCGGGGCTGAAATCCCAGGGCGGGGTGCAGTGGATGGGCTTCCGCCCCTCGCTGCCCGACAGCCTGCCGGCCATCGGCCGCGCGCGCGCCACTCCACGGGTGGTTTACGCTTTCGGTCACGGCCATCTCGGCCTGACCCAATCGGCGGGCACGGCCCGGATCGTCGCCGATCTCTTGACCGGCCAGACCCCCGCCATCGACATCGCTTCTTTCTCGCCTCAAAGATTCTGACAAAGGTTTCGACCATGGCCAATCATACCTTCTCCTGCATCGACGGACACACCTGCGGGAACCCCGTTCGCCTCGTTTCGGGCGGCGGCCCGCTTCTCGAAGGCAACAACATGCTGGAAAAGCGGGCGCATTTCCTGCGGGAGTTCGACTGGATCCGCACCGGTCTCATGTTCGAACCGCGCGGGCATGACATGATGTCGGGCTCGATCCTCTATCCCCCGACACGGCCCGACTGTGACGTGGCGGTGCTGTTCATCGAGACATCCGGCTGCTTGCCGATGTGCGGACACGGGACCATCGGCACGATCACGATGGCGATCGAAAACGGACTTATCAACCCGCGCGAACCCGGCAAGCTGTCGATCGACGCTCCTGCGGGCAAGGTGGACATCACCTACCGTCAGGAGGGCCGTTTCGTCGAGGAAGTCCGCCTGACCAACGTTCCGGGCTTCCTCTATGCGGAAGGGCTGACGGCCGAGGTCGAAGGTCTCGGAGAAATCGTGGTTGACGTTGCCTATGGCGGCAATTTCTACGCCATCGTCGAGCCGCAGAAGAATTTCCGCGACATGGCCGACCATACTGCTGGTGAACTGGTGGGTTGGAGCCCGAAGCTTCGCGCCGCACTGAACGCCAAGTACGAGTTTGTCCATCCCGAGCATCCGGAAATCCGTGGCCTCAGCCACATCCAGTGGACGGGTAAACCCACGCAAGCAGAGGCGCACGCCCGCAATGCGGTGTTCTATGGCGAAAAAGCCATCGACCGCTCGCCCTGCGGAACCGGGACGTCTGCACGCATGGCCCAGTTAGCCGCCAAGGGCAAGCTGAAGGTGGGCGACGAGTTTGTGCATGAATCAATCATTGGCTCGTTGTTCAAGGGCCGCGTCGAAGCAGCGACGAAGGTCGCCGATCGCGACGCGATCATCCCTTCGATCGCAGGATGGGCGCGGATGACCGGCTACAACACGATCTTCATTGATGACCGCGATCCCTTCGCGCATGGCTTTGTTGTGAAATGAGCCACCTAGCGCCCGCTCGCAGTATCCTTGGCGGCACGGCCAATGGTCCCATCATTGCCGCCCGGGAAGCCCTGAGCTTCTGGGGCGGGGTCGATCCCGCCACCGGATGCGTGATTGACGTGCACCATCCGCTACATGGGGTCTGTCTTACCGGCGGCATCCTGCTGATGCCGTCGAGCCGCGGATCCTGCACCGGTTCGGGCGTGCTTCTGGATCTCGTGCTGACGGGGCGTGCGCCGGCGGCGCTGGTGTTTTCCGAAGCCGAAGACGTGCTGACCCTTGGCGCGCTGATTGCGGCTGAAATGTTCGACAAGCCTTTGCCTGTGCTGCGCCTGGCGCCGGAGGCTTTCGCGGCGCTGTCGCGTGCGACGGCGGCTCGCATCAGCGAGACAGCGATCGAGGCCGAGGGCTTGACGATTCCTGTCACACCGCCTGCCACCACCGCGCTCCAGCTCACCGAGGCCGACCGCGCCATGCTGGACGGACGCGAGGGCGTCGCAGTGCAGCAGGCCATGCGCATCATCTGCGCGATGGCTGCTCAACAGGGCGCGTTGGGACTCGTGGATGTGACACAGGCGCATATCGACGGCTGTATCTATGCGAGCCCCGCGAACCTGACCTTTGCTGAGAAAATGGCCGAGATGGGAGCACGCGTCCGTGTGCCCGCGACGATGAACGCCATCTCCGTGGACCGCGCCAATTGGCAGGCACAGGGCGTGCCGGCCTCGTTCGGCAACCCGGCCGCGCGTCTGGCCGACGCCTATGTCCGCATGGGATGCCGCCCGACCTTTACCTGCTCACCCTATCTGCTCGACACTGCGCCCACGGCGGGCGAATCCATCGCATGGGCGGAATCCAATGCAGTGATTTTCGCCAATACCGTGCTCGGAGCGCGGACGGCCAAGCACCCCGATTTTCTGGATCTCTGCATCGCGCTGACCGCACGTGCGCCGCTGTCCGGAGTCTATCTCGACAAGCATCGCAAAGCGCGCCGTGTCATTGACGTGGAACTGCCTGAGGGTGTGGACGATGCCTTCTGGCCGCTGATAGGCTATCTCGCAGGACGTGCGGCGCCCGACTGTATTCCGCTTCTGCGCGGGCTTGCTTCGGCGCAGCCGTCGCGTGACGACCTCAAGGCGCTCTGTGCGGCCTTCGGCACCACTTCTGCCGCGCCGATGTTGCATATTGAAGGGGTGACCACGGAGGCCGATGGCGCGATCGGCGAGACTGCCGACCACGCGACCATTTCCCGCTCAGACATGGCCGCGGCATGGACCGTGTTGAACGAAGGGCCCGAGGACGTGGAACTGGTCGCGATCGGCAGCCCCCACGCTTCGTTGGCCGAGTGTCGCGGATTGGCGAGTGCTTTGGCCGGACGCCGGCGCCATCCGGATGTCGCTGTAATCGTCACTGCCGGGCAACAGGTTATTGCCGATGCAAAAGGCGAGGGCACCTTGGCCCTGTTGCAGGAATGCGGCGTCCAAGTGCTGCCAGACCTCTGCTGGTGCTCGATCTCCGAGCCGGTGTTTCCGACAAAAACCCGCGCCTTGATGACAAATTCGGGCAAATACGCCCACTACGGTCCCGGCCTATCCGGCCGTGCCGTCCGCTTCGGCAACCTTGCCGACTGCGTCACTGCGGCGTTGACCGGCCGGGTTCCGGTTCGCCTCCCAGACTGGCTTTCGTGAGGAACTTTCTATGCGTAGTACCAAGACCATTCATGTGATTTCCGCGCATGCGGAAGGCGAGGTCGGCGACGTCATCGTCGGCGGTGTGAAGCCGCCACCCGGAGAAACGATCTGGGAACAGAGCCGCTGGATCGCCAAGGACAATACCCTGCGCAATTTCGTCTTGAACGAGCCGCGCGGCGGGGTCTTCCGCCATGTCAACCTGCTGGTGCCACCCAAGCACCCGGACGCCGATGCTGCCTTCATCATCATGGAGCCGGAAGATACGCCGCCGATGTCGGGATCGAACTCGATTTGCGTCTCCACCGTGCTGCTGGACAGTGGCATTCTGCCGATGACGGAGCCGGTAACCGAAATTACACTTGAGGCCCCTGGCGGTCTCGTTCGCGTGCGGGCCGAATGCCGCAACGGCAAAGCCGAGCGGATCTTCGTACAGAACCTGCCGAGCTTTGCCGAACGGCTGGATGCGAAGCTCGAAGTGGAGGGGTTGGGGACTTTGACTGTCGATACCGCCTATGGCGGCGACAGCTTCGTGATTGTCGATGCCGCCGCGATGGGTTTCAGCCTGAAGCCGGACGAGGCGCATGATATCGCGCGTCTCGGCGTTCGGATCACCAATGCAGCTAACGCTGCGCTGGGATTCCACCATCCGGAAAATCCAGACTGGAAGCATTTCTCCTTCTGCCTGTTCGCTGGTCCTGTCGAGCGTACCGCCGAAGGTTTGCGCGCAGGTGCGGCAGTTGCAATCCAGCCTGGCAAGGTCGACCGTTCGCCGACGGGTACAGCGCTTTCGGCCCGTATGGCAGTGCTGCACGCGCGCGGACAGATGAACATGGAAGACCGGCTAACCGCAGTATCGTTGATCGGCTCGACGTTTTCGGGTCGCATCCTTGGTACGACTGCAGTCGGTGACCGCCCGGCGATCCTGCCGGAAATCTCCGGCCGAGCCTGGATTACCGGGACACACCAGCACATGCTCGACCCGTCCGACCCCTGGCCCGAGGGCTACCGGTTGACCGACACCTGGGGCGCGCGCTGACCCAAAAAAGCAGGTGGATGCCGCTGTAAGAGATTGAGGTCGCCGCGAAAGTGGCGATCTCTGTTACTGGTAGGCAAGATCTGGGTAAACGCACCCTGGTTTTGGGTAACTTTCACGTCATGAATTCGATAGCTCCGGATGCTCGGCATCCTCTTCGGCTGCCATCGCTTCCGGACGATGTCTTGGCCATAAGATCGGGGCCAGTGTAAGTACGATCAGGATTGCCAGCACAATGCTGAATATCCGGGTGGAAAAAGTTTCCCCAGCTGTCCCCGGTATCGGTGAAATGGCTATGCCCAATATCAGCAGGAAGATGGTGAACGCCCCGGCAAATACTTTTGCCGCGGGAATGTTCCTTGCGGCGTGGCCTCCAAACGTGAGGCCGGCAGTCAGCACCGTGAGAAACAAAAACGGCAGTGTCGGCCGCATTTCCAGGAAGCTGAAGGCGATGCAGGCGGCCAGTCCGCCGAGAAAGTTGACAAGCATCAAGCCGGTCGCAGCCTTTCCGCTTGCGGCGACATCGAGTTGCATCAGCAGCGATGCGACGGTGAGCGGGATCACCATCGCGGTGGAAAACCGATCGTTCGTCAGGCAGAGCAGCACGACAAGCAGTAGAATTGTGGTGTTTGCCAGCGCATGAGCGACGGGGCGAGGTGATTTCGGCGACGGAACAGGTGTGACATCTTTTTCCGCCCGCGCCGGCAATAGCGCATGTGCAAGCCACATCAGCAACAGGCCTGTTATCACGCCCTTGAGCAACAGTGACAGGATGGACTCGCCAAGGTCGCGGTTCAGGATGCCGAAAAGCGGCACCATGACCCCGACCATAAGGGCAAGCAACGCCACTGTGCCGCCTTTTCCTGACGCTTGAATGTAAAAGCAGCAGAAATACAGCCCGCCGAGCAACGGCATGATCACCAACGGGCGTTGACCGGCAATCGCCACAAGATATTCCAGCGATGTACCCAGCCCGACAATCAGAACGATCATTCCGATAGCCGTCGCAAGCGGCATCGGGCGGTTGCTCGACAGGAGGAACTGCGCGGCAAACAAAGGCCCGAGAAATGGCAGGATGGAGCCCACCGCAACGGCTACGGTAAAGCCAAGGGCAGCAGCAAAAGCAGCCCGGAGGCCCTTCCGACCTTCATCGGAATTCCAAGCATATCCTGCAATCTTCTCGCCGGAAGCCGATTTGGTCATTTTGCCCCGCTATATCAGTCCGGTCTAGTTGAGATAGGTCAGATACTTTAGAACGTTCATCCAGACTTGGCCCACCAGATTCGTCACCGGATGCTCACCGGTGTAAATGACCACATGAGCCTGCGCTCCATAGCGAACGCCCTTCGGCCGCTCACCTTGCAGGATAAGGCGCACGGGGAAACTCTGCGGTGTCCGAATCCAGCCGTTCTCGTTTGAAACTTTCGGCAGTCCGGTCTCTGGGTCGACGCTGCCTTGCGCGACCCCCAAGCCGACACTTTCTACCGTAGCCGGGTACAACTTGCCCGGAAGCGCGTCGAACAAGATTTCGGCCTTGTTGCCGGGGGCGACGTTCTCGAGGCTGTTTTCCTTGAATGCTGCAGTGATCCACAGGGTTTGGGTGTCGATGAAAGTGATCGCATTCTTGCCGGCGGTAGCAAAACTGCCGATCGACAACTGGAGGTTAGTCACAACACCGTCAGATGGCGCCTTGACGGTCGAACGGATGACGTCCAGTTGGGCGCGGCCGAGCGCTGCAAGGGCTTCCTGTATCTGCGGATTGTCATTGCCAGCGGGACCTAGCTCTTCGCGCGCGCGTCGCAGGTCGGCTTCGGCGGCGAGCACGGTTGCTTGCATCTCTTTGAGGCGGGTTGCGTCTAATTCAGCTCTCTGGGCCGTAACCGCGCCTTTCTTGAGCAGTTCCGCGGAACGGTTCGCCTGTTCACGGGTATTGTCCAGCGTGGCGTTGGCCTCTACCAGCCTCGCTTGTGCAGCATCGACATTGGCTGTCGAAACGCCGATCTCCTGTCCAACGCGCCCAAGACGGGATTCGGCTTCCCGCACGGCTATCTCGAATTGTTCGGGATCGATACGAAAGAGCACCTGGCCCGCTTTCACCCTGCTGTTGTCACTCACGGGTACGTCGACAACCCGGCCGTTCACTTCCGGCGCAATGCCAACGACATAGGCCTGTATGGTCGCCTGCGACGTGATCGGCGTCCTGCGCTCCATGAAAACGGAAAGCGCGAACAGCAGCGCCGTTATGATGAGTACGGAAAACGCTATTCCCCGGAGTGGATTTCCCTTCTGGATCTGCGGTTGTTCCTCCGGCAAATCAGACGTAGCTTTAAATGCTTCTTCAGACAAATCATTCGCCCCCTGATGCTTTGACCCGGAACCTTCAAGATCAACAGCTTGCCATCGTCGCCTTGGAAGTATCGGATACATATGCCGCTCGAACCAACACTCACTACCCGGACCTGCTCCCGGAAGTCCCCACCGGAGAAGGAACTCCCGCCGGAAACATCATGCTCTCAAGCAACTGGAACTTCCAGCAAATTGGAACGCTTTGGAAGCCCTAGCTGCAATTCCCCCCGTTGTCCGGCGCCGCCATCCGGTCATTTATGCAATTCACCGACAGAAGATTGCGTTAGTCAATCCCTCGGTTGCATTCTGTAGCTGAAACGCCTCTGCAGCAAAGTAAAAAGGAGGAGAATGCTGGCTCTGCCAGTCTAAGTCATGAACCCTATATTTGACTTATGATTTCGTCAAACATGCAGCCTCCATCGATTCGAGCAGTTCTTTGTGGGGGGGCATCGCGACCCCAAACGGCGCGCCGGGCAGTCCTGCCGCGGCAAACAGGAATCATGCGGCCAATCTCGCTGACGTGAGGACAAGCCGCGCCGTCAATCTGCCGGGCAAGGCAACACTCGCAGCGATCGCAACCTCCGAAAGCCATGTGCAAGATCCTCAAGAAAGTTCTTAAATAATGGTAATAACCGCTTGTCTATAAATTAGGAAACCCTCTTTTACCGCTGCGGCTGCGATTTCGGGGGCGCGTTCAGATGACGGGAAACTGCTCTACCCTATGGCGTTTACCGTTTTTCAAACAATTTCTCTTGCGCATCCCGGGCGAAAGCTCTAAACGGCTGCGCAAACCGGCAGCGCAACGCGCCGGCAAAGCCCGTCCTTTGATCTTGAGGTAGTAGTCACAATGGCAAAGAGCAAGTTTGAGCGGAACAAGCCGCACGTCAACATTGGCACGATCGGTCACGTCGACCACGGCAAGACGTCGCTGACGGCCGCGATCACCAAGTATTTCGGCGAGTTCAAGGCGTATGACCAGATCGACGCCGCTCCGGAAGAAAAGGCACGCGGCATCACCATTTCGACGGCGCACGTCGAATATGAAACGCCGGCC
>NZ_JAEQNC010000025.1 GCF_016722925.1 Phytoamicus setariae
GGAGGGTGCCCGCCAGCTTGCCGAACGCCATCCGCTGATCGGCGACGTTCGCGGCCACGGGCTCTTCATCGGCATCGAGCTGGTCCATGATCGCGGGAGTCTCGAGCCTGCCGCCGATGCGGTGGATTTCGTCCTGGCGGAGATGAAGCATCGACATCATATTCTGCTCTCCAGCGAGGGGCCGCTCTACAACGTGCTGAAGATCAAGCCGCCGGCTCCCTTCAGCAACGACGACTGCGACCGGTTCCTGACGGCACTCGATGAGGTCTTGACGCGATTTTCCGCGTAGGTGCGGGGCGAAGCCGCCTGCTTTCCTTGCTGGCAGCAGGCACCGTAAACTTAGTGCTGCCAAGGGAGTTGTCATGTCTGGATGGCGCCCGTTTGGCAATGTGATTTTGGATGATGGTTGAGCTGGTAGCGTCGCCTTAACTTTGGTGGGGCACAGGATGGCCATCATGGTGCCAGTTTATGCCGCCATCGACAGGGTGATTTCGCTCCAGGTGTTCATGGCGGCGTTTCACAGTTTGCGATGTTCAGCAGGGGTCGTCTTCTTGCGTTGAAGATGGAAGAGGTTTGCGATCGGGCCATGGATGGAGATGAAGCGCTGGCATTGCGCTGCCGACTTGAACCGGATCATGCCTCGCTCTCGTCGTCGAACAGCCCGATGCGAATTCTCCGCCCGGTTATTCAGGCCCTTATGCGAGCGATGCTCGACACTGGGCATGATTTCTCTTCTGGCTACATTGTAGGATCTGAGCTTGTCGGTGATCATGACACGTGGCGCGACGCACTGGCCCTTCAGTAGCTTTCGCATCAATCGAAGGGCCGCCGTCTTGTCGCGACGGCTTTGGATCAGGGCATCGAGAACATGACCATCAGCATCGACGGCGCGCCACAGCCAGTATTTCTTGCCCTTGATAGCAACGACCATTTCGTCCAGATGCCATTTGTCGGCCAAACTTCCCCTGGATCGACGTCGGATGGCACGGGCAGATTCCCGGCCGAACTTGGCAGCCCATTCGGCGACTGTTTGGAACGAAACTGCCATGCAAACATGGTCCGATATCGCTCGCCTTCACGCCAACTGAACGAAAGCGATACGCCCACTTTCCAGCCTGAGCGCGCTAAGTTTACGATGCCTCTCTAAGTGTTCTCGACCGCCGTCGCGCACGACGGCAGCGGCGGCTCAGAACGCGGAAATAATTTCTGCATTCTAGTACCGCTCAAAATCTACCGCCTTGATAGGATTCAAACGGCGCCTTGGGACGCAGAGCTAAACGGCATTTACCTTTGGCTGCATCGAAATGTCGTATTTGCTGATCATTGCCACTATCTGCGTGATGTCGCCACTCAACACGCTCAGGTCGTCGAGTGAACCCACACGGTCGCGAACGGCCTTGTAGCTGGCTTCAGCGCCTATGCCCAGCTTTTCAGGCATGCCCCTGAGTTCGAGCGCATGGGCAGAGACCAGCAGTTCAATCGCTACCAGGTAGCGGAAGCGTTCGATGATCGAGCCGGTCTTTTCCACGACACGCGGTGCCATGGAAGCCTGGTCTTCGATGCTGTCCGACACGGCAATCGGCGCCAGTGAAATCGGGTTGGCCAGATGGCGAATGTCGGCTTCCATCGCCGCAATGGCCTTTTGCAGAACTGCAAATCCGCTTCGGTTCTGTCCTTCCGGCACCAGAAAGCGCGGCAATTCGGATGTGGCGGGGGACATCAACTTCATCAGCCGATAGGCCGTACCTGTCGCACAGTGTGCGATGGCCTGCCCAAGGCGCTCCCACGACAGCACGAACGCCACTATGTCGAAGTTGCCGTTGGACAGAATTTCTCCCTCGGCCGGCAGCACTACGGGGTTGTCGCCGGAACTTGCTAGTTCAATTTCCGTCGCAGCGCGGACTTCATCGATTGCATGTCGCAGCGCGCCCAGCACTTGCGGGACGCAGCGATAGCTCAGCGGGTCCTGAATGCGCCTCGCGGCTCCGTCGTCAAACAAAGCGCTGCCCGCCAGTAGGCTGCGAAGTTGCGCGCCGACGACTCTCTGTCCGAATGCGGGCCGCGCGGCCAGCACACGATCGTCAAGTACGGTGAGGTTGGCGCGGAACGCCTCAAAATTCAAAGAAATCGCCTTGAGCGACCAGTCGAAGACCTGCTCTATGTCCTCGATCTTCAGACAGGCCTGCCCGACGGAAAGGCTGTTGGCCCCCACCAGCGCATGCCCATCCTTGGCGCGAATATTGAGCGGCTTCAGGCCCGTCCGCTCAAGCGCGACGGATGCCGGCAGGATTTCCCCGCCATATTCGACCTCGCCATGACCGAGAAGCGCCATGCCCATATGGGCAAGCGGAGCCAGATCAGCCGCGCCGATCGAACCCCATGACGGAATAACCGGATGCACGCCGGCGTTCAACGCCGCAACGAGCCCATGGAACACGCCGGAAGATACGCCGGTGCCCCCTCTCGACATGCAGGCAATGCGCACCGCCATGATCGCGCGAACCTCATCCTGCGCAAGCGCGGGCCCGACGCCGACCGCGTGGCCATGCGGCACGCGCAGCTGAAACTCGATCAGATCGTCTTCGCTCAGCCGCGTATCTACACCCGCGCCCAATCCGGTGTTCAATCCGTATACCGGCAGGTTGAGTGCCAGATGACGCTCGACGACGGCACGCGCTGCATTGACGCGCTTGTCCGCCTCGCTGGTGATGACGACAGAGTGATGTCTCCTGGCGATCGCGGCAATTTCCTCGATCTTTGGCGGCGTGGCGCCCAGGGAAATGATCGGCGGCACAACCAGGGATACAGGATGGGAGGTCATATGGTCGTCCTTACAATTCAGTATTTCGAATTCACGCCGCCGCATGGCGCATCGCTCACGTCGTTCTTGCACTTCCACGCCGCACACCCGGCCCGCCCCTGCCGGCCAAGGCAGGGCAGTCAATCCCGAGACTATTGGTGATCCGGCCTTGATAACCGTTCGCGCATCCTGACATCGGCGCAGCCGAAAGCACGGATCGTGTAGACACCGACTACCACGGCTCCCTCCACCGACAGGATATCCCAAATCCTGTATGGGCCATGTCGCAGCCACCGCTAAAACAGCAGTTGCAAAACCACATATTTTGTCCAGAAATTGGGATATCCCGCATCAGTCCCGAGCCGCCTAAGGTGGCTTGACCGGCTCCACAGCTTTCCATGCGAGCAGCCGTAACATGGCTTATCCCAAGGAAGTCTCATGTCCGATTTTGATCTCGTTCTCAAAGGCAAGCTGGTGCTCGCCGATCGCATCGTCCCATCGGGATTTGTGGCTGTGCGCGACGGCATTGTCGCCATAATTGGGCAAGGCGCGATGCCGGGTGCGAGCGAGAGCCACGATCTGGGTGAAGCCCTGATCATGCCGGGCGCCATCGATGCCCAGGTTCACTCGCTCTCGCAGAAAAACCAGGAAGACTTCATCTGGTCGACCCGCGCAGCCGCAGCCGGCGGCATCACGACGATCGTTGACATGCCCTATGATGAAGGCAATCTCGTCTGCTCTGCGGCTTCATTCAAAAGCAAGGTCGTGCATGCGGAAAAGCAGGCCCGGATCGATTTTGCTCTTTATGGCACAATTGACCCGGAGGAAGGTGCTGTACGCATTGCCGAACAGGCAGCAGCCGGCGCGGCGGCCTTCAAGTTTTCGACGTTCGGCACGGACCCCAAGCGCTTTCCACGCATTCCCGCAGCGCTGATGGCCGAATGCTTTGCAGAAGTCGCCAAAACCGGACTGACAGCAGGCGTTCACAACGAAAACGATGAATATGTGAATACGGCAATGGCTGCGGTGAAGGCGGCCGGCATCACCGATTACACCGCCCATGGCCTGTCGCGGCCACCGCTGACGGAGCTTCTGGCCATGCTGGAAATTTATGAAATTGGTGCGGCGACCAATTGCCCGGCCCATGTGGTCCACTGCTCGCTCGAACGTGGCTATCAAATCGCCGCCAACTACCGAACCCAGGGCTATGCCGCCACGGCGGAATGCCTCATCCACTATCTAATGCTTGACGAGGAAACCGATGCACGCCGCCTGGGCGGGCGCTCCAAATGCAACCCGCCGCTCAGACCCCGTGCAGAAGTCGAAGCCCTGTGGCGTCAGCTGGCCAGCGGCAATGTCACGCTGCTGTCCACCGATCACGTCAGCTGGTCGCTCGATCGCAAGACCAATCCGGATATGCTTGCCAATGCATCCGGCCTGCCCGGACTGGAAACCATGGTCCCGCTGTTCGTCAAAGGCGCGATGGAACGTGGGGTGCCGCTTTTCTGGGGCGCACGCCTGATGGCTTATAATCCGGCCCGCCATTTCCGCATCGACCACGTCAAGGGCGCGCTGGAGCTCGGCAAGCATGCCGACATCACCGTGCTGACACCGGAGCCTTATGTCTATGACGCGGCCAAGAGCGGCAACAACATTGCCGGCTGGTCGCCTTTTGACGGCACGACATTGCCCTACCGCGTTGCCGCGACCTATGGCCGTGGCCGTCTTGCCTACGACGGGACGAATGTGGTGGCCGAGCCGGGATGCGGCGCGTTTGTCCGTCCTCCCGCTTCAATCCGGCTCGATGAGACGCGGATATGAGCGGCAAGCGCAATCTTGCCGTATCGGCAGAGCGCATCGGAGCCGATCTGGATGCGCTGGCTGCCATCACCGAAGAAGGCAGGCCGTGGACGCGCCGCGCTTTCACGCCGATGCACCTGGAAGGGCGCGCCTATCTTGAGCGGCGTTTCCGCGATGCCGGCCTGGACACGCATATCGACGCCAGCGGCAACCTGATCGGTCGTCGCAACGGAAAAGACCCGGCGCTCGGCGTGATCATGCTCGGCTCACATTCCGATACGGTGCCTGACGGTGGCCGCTTTGACGGTGTCGCAGGCGTTGTGGCGGCACTGGAAGTGGCGCGCGCGTTGGCGGAAGCCGGCGTTCAGCTTGATCATACATTGGAAGTCGTCGACTTCCTGGCCGAGGAGGTTTCCATCTTCGGCGTTTCGTGCATCGGCAGTCGCGGCATGGCGGGGTTGCGCCCCGCGGAGTGGCTGAGCAGGGAAGCCAGCGGCATGACCTTGGCCGAAGGGCTCGCGATCGCCGGCGGCAATCCGGATCAGTTGATGAAGCGCGCCGATGTCAGGGGCTTTCTCGAGCTGCATATCGAGCAAGGGCCGATCCTCGAAGCGGAACACTGCAATATCGGCATTGTCACCGCAATCGCCGGCATCACCCGGATTGAAGTCACAGTCGAAGGGCGTGCCGATCATGCCGGAACCACGCCGATGAACGCCCGATGCGATGCGCTGAGCGCTGCCATGCGGCTGGTTCTCGGCATCGAAACAAGCGCAGCAACGCTTGCCAAGGGGCCGTGCCATTTCGTGGCGACTGTCGGTGAATTTGCGATGCTGCCCAATGCGGCCAATGTCGTGCCATCGCATGTAAGGCTTCTGATCGATGCCCGCTCGGAGCTGCGCGACGATATCGAAGCGTTCACGGCACAGCTTGAAGCATTGTGCGCTGAGGTCACCGCCACCTCCGGCGCCGTCATTGCCGCACGGCCGATCTCGGACGCTTCGGCGGTGCCTATGCATACCGATGTTATCGATCTTCTCGGTCAAAGCGCGGATGCGCTTGGCATCAGCCAGCGCCTGATGGCGTCCGGCGCAGGACATGATGCCGCCTTTATGGCGCGGATCTCCAAAGCGGGAATGGTTTTCATCCCCTGCCGCGACGGGCGCAGCCACGCGCCTGAGGAATGGGCCGAAAACGAAGACATAGCCTTGGGAACCGCCGTGCTCATGGAAACGGTGAGAACACTAGACCAGCAATTGAAGGAAGAAAAATAATGGGACGCATTCTCACTGAAAAAGATGTCGAGCCGGCAGTGCTCGGCGGTTCGGTCTATGCTGCCGGCGGTGGCGGATGGGCCGATCACGGCCGCAAACTTGGACATGCCGCCGTTTGCGCTGGCCAGCCGGAACTGATCGATATTGAAGAACTTACCCCGGACGAGTGGGTCGCCACCGCCGCAGCGATCGGCGCACCGGCATCGACCACCGCATGGGAGATGCAGGGCATCGATTATGTCAAAGCCGTTCGGATGCTGCAGGATGAGCTTGGCGAGCGCGTTTCCGCCTTGATGGTCGGGCAGAACGGCAAATCCTCAACACTGAATGCCTGGCTGCCATCGGCAATCCTCGGCACCAAGGTTCTGGATGCCGTCGGCGACATGCGCGCCCATCCGACCGGCGATATGGGGTCCATCGGCATGGCAAGCTCGCCCGAGCAGATGATCCAGACCGCCGTCGGCGGCAACAGGGCGGAAAACCGCTACATCGAAGTGGTGGTGCGCGGCGCCACGGCCAAAGTGTCGCCGATCCTGCGCACGGCGTCGGACCAGTCCGGCGGCTTTATCGCATCGTGCCGCAACCCGTTGCGCGCCTCCTATGTCAAGCAGAATGCCGCGCTCGGCGGCATCAGCCGCGCGTTGAAACTCGGCGAAGCGATGATCGCGGCACAGGGCCGCGGTGGTCATGCCGTGATCGATGCGATTGTTGCCACGACCGGCGGATCGATCCTGATCGAAGCGGACGTAACGGCAAAGTCGGTTGTCTATACGGCAGAGGCATTTGACGTGGGCACGGTCACGCTCGGCAGCGGTTCTGGCGCCATGACCCTGCACATCATGAACGAGTACATGGCCGTCGATACCGCCGATGGCACGCGCCTGGCGACGTTTCCTGACGTGATCACCACCCTCTCGCCGGATGCCGAGGCGCTCAGCGTCGGCCAGTTGCAAATCGGCCAGCGCGTTTTCCTTTTGCATGTGCCAAAGACAATCATTCCGCTGGCATCCAGCGTAAAGGACCCGGCTGTCTATCCGGTTGTCGAAAAAGCACTTGGCATTTCAATCGCCGAATACGCCCTTTCGAAGTGATTGCTGCTGCCTGTGAATGACAAGGATCGATACTATGCCTAAACCCAATCCTCGAAATCCGCACTTTCCCATCCCTGCAGGTCCGGAGCTTCGCGCAAAAGGCTGGCGACAGGAGGGACTGCTGCGCCTCCTCGAAAATGTCCTGTCGGTTGGCGAGGACCCAGATAATCTGGTCGTTTATGCCGCCCTCGGCAAGGCCGCGCGCAATTGGGCTGCCCATGATGCCATCGTGCGGACGCTGAAGCATATGGACGAGGACCAGACGCTGGTGATCCAGTCCGGCAAGCCTGTCGCACTCTTGAAGACGCACAAGCAGGCACCGCTGGTGATCATGGCGAACTGCAACATCATCGGCCAATGGGCGAACGCAGAAAACTTCTATGACTACCAACGCAAGGGGCTGATTTGTTGGGGTGGCCTGACGGCCGGAGCGTGGCAGTATATCGGCAGCCAGGGTGTTATTCAGGGCACGTATGAAATCTTCATGCGGATCGCCGAAAAACGCTTTGGCGGCTCGCTTGCCGGACGCTTCATCCTGACCGCCGGCTTGGGCGGCATGGGCGGCGCGCAGCCGCTCGCCGGGCGCATGGCGGGGGCAGCGATCCTTGTTGCCGACATCGACCCCGAACGTGTGCGCAAGCGGAAGGAAATCGGCTTTCTGGACGAGGTCGCTGCTAGCCTTGATGAGGCGCTGGCGATCATCGATCAGGCGGTTGCCGACAAGCGTGCCGTTTCCGTCGGCATCGTCGGCAATGCCGCCGATATCTACCCGGAAATCGCCGCACGCGGCATCGTGCCGGATATAGTCACAGACCAGACTTCGGCCCACGATCTGGTTTACGGCTATGTACCGCGCGGCCTGAGCCTCGAAGAAGCGCGCAGCATGCGTGAAAGCCGGCAGGCGGAACTGATGGCGGCTAGCCGCGCCTCCATCGCCATCCATGTTCAGGCCATGCTCGACTTCCAGAAGAAGGGGGCTGAGGTTTTCGACAACGGCAACCTGATCCGCACCCAGGCCTTTCAGGAAGGCATAAGCGATGCCTTCAGCATTCCGATCTTTACCGAAGCCTATCTGCGGCCGTTGTTCTGCAAGGCAATCGGTCCCTTCCGCTGGATGGCGCTTTCCGGCGATGAGGCCGATATCGCGCGGATCGACGATCTCGTCATGGAGATGTTTGCCGACAATGCGGGCGTTACCAACTGGATCCGGCTGGCACGCGCCAATGTTCCCTTTGAAGGGCTCCCGGCGCGTATTGCGTGGCTCGGCCACGGCGAACGCACGCGGCTTGCACAGGCGGTCAATGAACTGGTGCGCAATGGCGAGCTGAAGGGACCGGTTGCCTTCTCGCGCGATCATCTCGATGCGGGCGCGATGGCACATCCGAACATCATGACCGAGAACATGAAGGATGGATCCGACGCCATTGCCGACTGGCCGCTTATCAACGCCATGACGCTCTGCGCATCCATGGCCGATCTCGTTGTCATCCATTCCGGCGGCGGCGGTTATGCCGGATACATGACGAGTTCAGGCGTTACTCTTGTAGCCGACGGCACGGAAGACGCCGATCTGCGGCTTGGCCAGGCGATCACCAACGATACATCGCTCGGCATTATCCGTTACGCGGATGCCGGATATGACGAGGCGATAGAGGCCGCGGCAACCCACGATGTCGGGCATATCGCCAGCTAAAACTGCTAACGAGGGCCTTTCGCAACGAGAGGCCTTCGGTTGCCATCACATTTTCAGCAGGGACAATGCTCTGTGGAATATCGACTGCGAGGCGGCCGTTGCGCCACTGACGAGTAGAAGCTGCATGTCGTATTCCGGGGGGAGAGGCAGACTGTCCAACTGGTCACTATAATCACTCAACGCTGATTGCGGCAGGACCGTGATATAGTCATGATCCATCACCAGATTGGCAATGACTGGAATAATATCCATTTCGGTGATCGATATCTCCCCAAGCATGTCCTTGGACAGGGTGTCGCTCAAGTATTGCATTGTTTTTTGGCGAAGCCCGTTGCGCGCACTTGGCAACACCAGCTTGCCGCTGGACAGAAGGCCGGGAATGTCGAATTGTCCGACATGTATGCGCTCCGAAGAGCCGACAATGGCCAGCGACGAACGAGAAATGATGCAGCTTGGCAGCTCTTTGGGCACCATATCGGTGTCGATCAGTGCCAGATCGTAGTGTCCATTCTTCAATCCATGCAGCAGTTCTTCCGCAGTGCCCGAGGAAACGAATAAAGGAGTCTGTGGTCGGTTTCGGCTCCATTCTGCTACCAACGTCGCAGACATCCGGGCAATTCGGCTGCCCGAACTCAACGGGCTGACCGAACCAAGCCGGACGGTCCTGTGCAATCGCCGAAACCGGTCGGACGAACCCTGCGACATCTTCAGCCAGATATCATCGAGTTCTTCGGCAATTGTCAGCAACGCCGCTCCTTGCGGCGTGAGACTTATGCCATTTTGGCTGCGCTCCAGCAGCACGGTACCAATTTCACTCTCGATATGTTTGATCTGGCGGGTGAGTTGTGGCTGGCCCATGGGGATTTCCATCGCAGCGCGACGGATACTGCCACAACGTGACGTAACGATAAAACGTTGAAGTGCAGGGAGCGAAATCGTCAGCTTCGCACTCCGCTTTTGCAGCGCGTCGTCTGACTGATGGCTGCTGGTTTCGTCGCAATCGTCCGATAACTTGACGATCTTTCTGACAAGTTCAGCTGCTCGCGACAGGATGGTCGTAATTCGTTGCCCTTCGAGAGTCGCCAGGATGCGATTGCCTGATGTGATGGTCAAAGGCATCGCAATGTTCGATTGCAAACGGATCAGCGCCGCCGAAACGCTGGAAACCGGCTTTCCCAGTTTTTCAGCTGCCTTGCGAACGCCTCCACAAACCAAGACCTGGTGCACGATGATGAATGTGGAAATATCCATTTCTCAAACTTTCAGCACGGCTGAGGACAGGCGTGGAAAGGAGATCACTCGGCTCCCGCCTGCTTCTTTTCCGGGATACCCCGCATTAAGCTGCCTGTTGAGTGTCCAGCTTTGTCGCGATGCCGGCAATCATGCCGGCTCGCGTCGCTTCTCAAGAACCTCATCGAGCCAGTCGGCGCGCATTTCGGGGATCGATGACAACAACAGTTCCGTGTAGGGGTGGTAAGGTGGCGCGAAGACGACAGGCGTCTTGCCATAGGCGACAACCTGCCCCTTGCGCATGACAGCGACCTTATTGGCAACGCGGCGAACCGTGCTGAGGTCATGCGTGATGAACAGATAGGCAAGCCCGAACTTGTCCTGCAGGCGCCGCAACAGCAGCAGAATGTCTTCCGCCACCAATGGATCAAGCGCCGAGGTCACCTCATCGCATATGATGACATCCGGTTCGGCGGCGAGTGCGCGCGCGATGCAGACGCGCTGCTTCTGCCCGCCTGAAAGCTCGGTCGGACGACGCGTAATGAAATGCTCCGGCAGTTCGATCTGCCGCAACAGTTCCAGAACGCGCTCGCGTACTTCCTTCTTCGACTTGCGGAAATAGAACTCGATCGGGCGGCCGATGATTTCCAGCAAGGTCTGGCTCGGGTTCAGCGCCATATCCGGCATCTGGTAGATCATCTGGATACGCCGAAGCTCTTCGCGCGAGCGCTGCTTTATCGCCCGTGACAATTCCTTGCCCTGAAAGACGAGATTTCCGCTTTCGCGAGGCAAAAGTCCGACAATGACACGCGCCAGCGTGCTTTTGCCCGAACCGGATTCGCCCACGACAGCCAACGTATCGCCACGCCTGAGTTCCAGCGTCACATTGTCGACGACCCGCGAAAGCCCGCTATAGCTGGCGACGACCTGGTTGATATCGAGAACGACAGGTTGATCGGCGTCCACGTCCTCGACGAAGTTCTCGATCGTTGCTGCCTGACGTTCGGCGACCAGCCGCCTGGTATAGTCTTCGCGCGGCGCCTGAAGAATGCGTTGGGCATCGTCGAGCTCGACCATCTTGCCATGACGCAGCACCATAATGCGATCGGCGACCTGTGCGACAACAGCCAGATCATGCGTGATATAGAGAGCTGCAGTGCCGGTGTCGCGGATCAGCCTGCGGAAAACCAGCAAGACTTCCACCTGTGTGGTCACGTCGAGTGCGGTGGTCGGCTCGTCCATGACAAGCAGATCCGGCTTGGCGATCATCGCCATCGCCGCCATGGCGCGCTGAAGCTGGCCGCCGGAGACCTGATGCGGATAGCGATGACCGAACGTCTCGGGATCGGGCAGTTCGAGGGCGCGAAACAGCTGTACAGCCGATTCCCAGGCCTCGGCCTTGGTCTGCAGGCCATGGCGCACCGACACCTCGCAAACCTGCCTGCCGATGGTCAGGGCAGGATTGAATGAGGCCGCCGCGCTTTGGGCGACATAGGCGATGCGGACGCCGCGCAAGCCGCGCCGCTGGGTGCTCGACAGGTCATCCGTATCCTCGCCGGCAAAGATGATCTTGCCGCCGGTAACCGTGCAGCCGGGTCGCGAATAGAGCAGGCTCGACAGGCCGATGGTGGACTTGCCGGCACCAGATTCGCCAATCAGCCCCAGCACTTCGCCACGTTTCAGCGAGAAGCTGACATCGTCGACAAGAACCGTGACCGCTCCTGACTGACTTTGCGCCTCGATACGCAAGCCTTCGATCCGAAGCAGGTTGTCATCTTGAAAAGCAGTCATCATGCCCCTCTGTTCACTTGCGTTTGGGTTGACACCAGCCAGTCAACCAGCAGGTTGATACCGATGGTCAGCAGCGCGATTGCCCCAGCGGGATAGAAGACCGCAGGCACGCCCAGCATGATCAATTGCGAATAGTCCTTCACCATGCTGCCCCAGTCTGCAAAGGGCGGCTGAATGCCAAGACCAAGGAAGCTCAAGGCCGAGATAAACAGGAAGGTGAAGCAGAAGCGCAGGCCGAATTCGGCCACCAGAGGCGGTAGGGAATTGGGCAGGATCTCGCGGCGGACGATCCACCACAATCCTTCCCCGCGCATGTGGGCGGCTTCGACATATTCGAGCGATGCGATGTTCATCGCCAGCGCACGGCTCACCCGGAAAATGCGTGTGGCATCCAGAATGGAAATCGTAACGATGAGCACGATCAGATCGGTGCCCATGACCGACAGGACGACCATCGCAAAGATCAGAGCCGGCATCGACAGCAGCAGGTCGACGATGCGCGACAATGCGACATCGGCCCATTTGCCAAGCACCGCCGCGGCAAAGCCGGTAAACACACCCATCGAGAACGACAGGGTCGTGATGATCAGCGACAGGCCGATTGACAGACGCGCGCCGTAGAGCAGGCGCGAAAGCACGTCACGCCCCAGATTGTCGAGCCCCAGCCAATGCTGGGCGCTGGCCGGAGACCAGGCGTTGCCGACGATCTCCGATTCCGAATAGGGGGCGAGAACAGGGACGAACACTGCAATCAGAACATTGAGGGTCACGATCAGCAGGCCGATCTGTGCTCTCAGGGACATTTTATGACCAAACAACCGCATGGTTTACCTCGGATGCCGCAAGCGCGGATTGCTAATCAGGGCGAGGATGTCGGCGGTCATGTTCAAGGTGATGAACGCCGTGGCGAAGATCAGACCACAGGCCTGAACGACAGGGACATCGCGCTTGGACACCGCATCGACCATCAACTGGCCAAGACCGGGATAGACAAAGACAACTTCAACCACCACGACGCCAACGATCAGATAGGCCAGATTGAGCGCTACGACGTTGATGATAGGGGCCAGTGCATTGGGCAGCGCATGCTCGACGACGACACGCCATTTCGGCAGTCCCTTGAGAAGCGCCATCTCGATATACGGGCTGGACATCACGGCCAGAACCGACGCGCGGGTCATCCGCATCATGTGGGCGATGATCACCAGAACCAGCGTCAGCATCGGCAGAAACGACAGATAAAGCCGCTCGAAAAAGCTCGTGTCGGGCGTCACGCTGGCCAAAACCGGGAACCAGCCGAGCTGAACCGCAATCCATTTAATCAGCAGGTAGCCGAGAAAATACTCCGGCAGCGAAATGGCCAGCAAGGTTGCCGCGTTCGCGACGCTGTCAAACGCGCTACCCTGCCATGCAGCCGCCAGAACGCCGAGCAGCACGGCCAGCGGCACGGCGATCAGCGCCGCATAGATGGCCAGGAAGAATGTGTTGTGCAGACGAGGTGCAAGGTCTTTGGCGACATCGCGCTGGTTGACCAGCGACGTGCCGAGGTCGCCTTGCACGGCCTTGCCAAGCCATTCGACGTAGCGTTCCACCGCCGGCCGGTCCAGGCCAAGTTCGTGGCGCATGGCAGCGACATTCTCGGGCGTAGCATTGTTCTGCAACACTGCCTGCGCGAGGTCTCCGGGGAGTATTTGCGTACCGGCGAAAATCAGCACTGACGCTGCCCACAGGGTTATCAGTCCCAGTGCAGCCCGCCGTATCACGAGTGTAAGCACGTTTCCCCCATCCTTCCTATCGTTCAGTCCCAAAGCGCGGCGCGTTCAAAACGGATCACCACACCCACTCTCATTGTTCGATTTTTTGCATTGGCATGGCCACGCCAAGCGTTGCCGTTCGCCGTGTAATGCTCCAGCAGAGTGGTCGCAGCAGCCATAGGCTAACTGCGACCACTCAACGTCTTTAGTGTCGACGGGCTTGGAGACGCCAGTCAGTTTCAGGCGTCGAGCCATACCTTTTCGCACAGCCGACCATTGTTGAGGTCGAACTGGGTATGAGGCGTGTGGCCCTTTACCTTGATGTTGTGAGCGTCGACCCAATCGGAGAATACCGGGATCAGAGCGCCGCCCTGATCGGACAGCATGGCCTGCATTTCCCAGATCAGCGTCTTGCGCTTTGCTTCGTCAACTTCGGCCTTGGCGTCGCTGAGCAACTTGTCGAAGGCGTCGTTTTTCCAATGGGTCTCGTTCCAGCTGGCGCCGGAATAATAGGCCGATGCCAGCATGTCGGTTGCTGAGGCGCGGCCCGCCCAATAGGACGTGCAGAACGGTGCCTTCAGCCAGACATTGCTCCAGAAACCATCGTGCGGCTCTTTCTTGGCAGTGATGTTGATGCCTGCCTTCGAAGCCGAGTCTTGAAAAATGACACCCATGTCGACGGCGCCGACATAGGCCGCATCGGAAGCCGACAGGACGATGTTGGTGTCGGCCAGGCCAGCCTTCTTCAGGTGGAACTTGGCTTTGTCCAGATCATAGGGGCGCTGTACCAGTTCGGTGTTGTAGAACGGGTCCGAAACCGGGATCGGCTGGTCGTTGCCGATGCGGCCGAAACCGTTGAACAGCGCACCGAGGATTTGTTCGCGGTTGCAGGCATATTTGAGAGCCAGGCGGAAATCCGGATTGTTGAATGGCGCGACATCGGTTTGCATCGCCATGATCGTGTGCCAGCCACCAGGTGCCTGCACCAGTTCAAGGCTCGGCGCCGCACTCAGCAGGCTGACGGTCCGCTTGTCGACGTCATTGATGACGTCAACCTGTCCCGAGATCAGCGCATTCATGCGTTGAACGATGTCGTTGACGACAGTGATTTCGACGCGCTCGACATTGCCGCGGCCCTCTTTCCAGTAGTTGCCGACATTGCGCAGCACGCAACGGACACCCGGATCAAAGCTTTCGACGGTGAAGGCGCCGGTGCCGATCGGGTTTGCCCAGTCGGTGAAGCCTGCAGGCACAACGAGAATGTGGTAGTCGCTCAGTGCGTAGTGCAGATCGACGTCGGCTGCGGTCAGCGTGATCTTGATCTGATTTTCGTTGAGCTTGGTGATTTCTTTGACATGCTTAAGTCCGGTCGCAGCAGCCGATTTGCTGTCCTCGCCGACATGCAGTGAAAGCGAGTAGATGATGTCATCGGCAGTCATCGTCTTGCCGTTGTGGAAAACGATGCCCTTTCGGACGTTGAACACCCATTCCATCGCCTTGTCGCCGATTTCCCAGCTCTCGAAAAGCTCGGGGCGAGGAACGCCCTTTTCGTCGATTTCGATCAGGCCGTTCATGACGCTATAGCCGACGAGCAGCGGAACGGCATTGGAATACGTGGTCGGGTTCAGGCTGTCGGTGGTGCTGCCGCCGCGCATGCCGATCTTGAGCGTGCCGCCCTTCTGTGGCGTTTCCTGCGCGCTGGCCGAGCCGATCATGTAGGGCGCCATCGCAGCCGACAGGGTAATACCCGACGCTGTCTTTAGAAAGTTCCGGCGTGACTGTGAATTCCAAAGCGTCATTTTCTCAACTCCCATTTGTTGAACTCCCAATTACTTGTTTGTTTTTATTGAGATTGTGTCGTGGCCGATAACAGCGACGCGATCGGCCGGCGGGTCGTCTAGTTGCCATTTTTCGCGTCAAGCGCCGCGAACAAATCGTCAATCAGATCTCTGGTGGCTTCGACGCCGGCCGATAGCCGGAGCAGTCCTGGATCGACATGCGAATTGGGGCCTTCGACCGCCTCGCGCCGCTCGATCAGGCTTTCCACCCCACCCAGCGATGTCGCCGGCTTCCAGATTTTTGTCCGCGTCATGATGCGCTCGGCCTCTTCGGCCCCGCCTGCGACGATAATGGAGAGCATGCCGCCAAAGCCCCCGGCCATCTGACGGGTCGCCAGAGCATGACCCGGATGCGTTGGCAGACCGGGATAAAACACGGCGTTCACCGAGGGATGATCTTTGAGAGCCTCGGCCAAAGCCATCGCCGATTCACAAGCCCGGGCAACGCGTAGATGCAATGTGCGCATGCCGCGCATGAGCAAGGCCGCTTGGAACTGGCCGAGAATACCGCCGTGATAATCACGGTTGAACAAGACCCGTCCCCAGAAATCATCGACGGTCGCTGTCAGCGCCGCCCCGGCCAGAACGTCGCTGTGGCCATTGAGATATTTGGTAGCAGAGTGAACGACGATATCCGCGCCAAATGCCAGCGGCCTGGCAAGTATCGGCGTAGCAACCGTATTGTCGACGACCAATCGAGCCCCTGCCTTGTGCGCAATCTCGGCCAGAGCCGCAAGATCGTAGATCTGCCAATGGGGGTTGGACGGGGTTTCAGCCCAGACCAGACGCGTCACGCCCGGAATCACGGCTTGGCGAACCTTGTCCAGATCGGTCATGTCGACATGGTCGAACCGAATGCCCCAATGGGTCGAAAAGCCTTTCAGCCAGGTCCTGAGGCCGTGGTACATGTCGATGGGAAACACGCAGTGATCGCCCGGTTGGAGGGCCATGACAACCGCGGTCATGGCGGACATACCAGAACTGAACAAACGGCAGTCCGCAGCGCCCTCGAGGACCTTCAACGTCGCCTCGGGCATTTCCAGGCCGGGATAGCCGTAACGGCTATAGCTCCATCCGGTTGGCGAGTAGCCTTCGGGTGGACGCAGGAACGTCGTCGCCAGATGGATGGGAGGAACAACGGCGCCGGTGGGGTCATGCTCGTCACAGTAACCTTGGGCGAGTGTTGTATCTGCGACGTAATGCGACATTCGATTCTGAGATCCATTAGAAGGCGCTGAAGCACCTGAGGCGCTGGAGCCGATAAACATTTCCCGACTATGCCACCAGTCCTTTCGACGGTTTTCTCTATTTCGGCGCGCGACGCGGTAAATTTATAACCGCCAGGGTCGCTGTACGCATAAAACTGTCATTCCCAATTGACTTGGCACGCCGCGGCCGGTCTTGCTCTGGGGAGAAGTTACGTCTAGATGGGCAATCTCGGTGGCCACATGGAGTGCTGAATGTCTTCCGCAAAAGTGGTTCTGGATCGCATAGACCGCAAACTGCTGAACCTGCTTCAGCAGTCCAGCCAGGTGAGTGTCCAGCAACTGGCCGACAAGGTGGGCATTTCTCAACCCGCATGCCACCGGCGGATCCGCCGCCTGCGCGACAATGGCGTGATTATCGGTGACGTGTCGGTCGTCAGCCGGGCGCATGCCGAGCGGAAAATGGCAATCTGGGTTGAAATCTCGCTGTCGTCACATCAGCTCAATTTGTTCAATGAGCTTTTGGACGTGCTGAGGGCTTCGCCCTATATTTCGTCGTGCGATGTCATTACCGGTGACACCGACATACTGGCCTGTGTCAACGTGACGGATATGGACGAGTTTCGGGAAGTATCGCGCGAATTCATGCGAAGATGCCCTATCATCAAGACATATCGCTCCATTACGGTCGCGCAACATATCAAGCTGCAGCCAATTCATCTCTTCGACGAGAACTGATTGACCTGGATCGGCGTCCGCGACAAGAGGATTTCGCGCCTTTCTCCTAGCGACGATCACGCAGGCGGACAAGATACTCCAGCGGCAAGGCCGTCTTGTACTTGACCTGTTTCAGCGAAAAGCTCGAGCGTATGTTCGCGACGCCCTTGGCCTTCGAGAGGTGTTCGACGATGAAATGCTGCAGCGCCACCGTGTCCCGCACCACGACCCGCAGCAGGTAATCTGAATCGCCGGTCATCAGGTAGCACTCCATGACCTCCGGAAACCGCATCATCGTGGCCTCGAAAACCTCGAGAACCGATTCAGTCTGCCGTTCGAGCGTCACCTGGATGAACACGCTTATATTGGCCCCAAGCTGAACAGGATCGAGCAGTGCCACCCGGCGTAATATGATCCCGGCCTCCTCCAAGGCGCGCACCCGTGCCAGACATGGCGACGGCGACAATCCGACACGTGATGCCAGCTCGACATTGGTCAGACTCGCATCCATCTGTATTTCATTCAGGATGCGGATGTCTGTGGCATCCAGTTCGAATTCACGCATAAAGCACTCCAAAAGTGAAATTTTGCGGCACACTATGCCGATATGGTGGGAAGCCACAACATCTAAAGCAGGAAATGCTTTTTCAATTTCGATACCTTCCAGTGCAAATTCGAAAGGGAACTGGACGGTACCATGCTCAATAAAAATTCTTCTGTGTCTTCGGGAAACGGGCAGATCGCATCCGCCGATGTCGATCCGTCGGAAACACTGGATTGGCTCGCCTCGCTGGAATCACTGCTGGCCAATTCGGGCCGCACACGCGCGGAATTCATCCTCGACGCACTCGACCGCAAGGCCAAGGATCTCGGCATCGTATCGGATACGCTTCCCTTCATTCCCTATCGCAACACCATCGCGCTGGACAATCAGCCGCCATTTCCTGGCGATATTGCCATGGAAGAGCGCATCACCGCGATCATCCGCTGGAACGCGCTGGCCATGGTCATGCGCGCCAACAAGGCCTATGGCGAACTCGGCGGCCATATCGCAAGCTACGCCTCGGCGGCAGAAATCTTTGAAATCGGCTTCAATCATTTCTTCCAGGGCAACTCTTGCTCCGACAGCGGCGACGTCGTGTTTTTCCAGCCGCATTCTGCCCCCGGTGTCTATGCCCGCGCCTTCCTCGAAGGCCGCCTTTCGGAAGACAATCTGAAGCGTTATCGCCAGGAAATCGGCGGCAACGGGCTTTGCTCCTATCCGCATCCCTGGCTGATGCCGGACTTCTGGCAGGTTCCGACCGGCTCGATGGGGATAGGACCGCTCACGGCCGTCTATCAGGCCCGCTTCATGCGCTATCTGCGCGACCGCGATCTGGTCAAGACCGATGGCCGTCATGTCTGGGGCGTGTTCGGCGATGGCGAGATGGACGAGCCGGAATCCATTGCCGGCCTGTCGATCGCCGCACGCGAAAAGCTCGACAATCTGACCTTCGTGATCAATTGCAATCTTCAGCGTCTCGATGGTCCGGTGCGCGGCAACGGTCAGATTATCCAAGAACTCGAAGGCACGTTCCGCGGCGCTGGCTGGAATGTCATCAAGGTTCTCTGGGGATCGGAATGGGATGCGCTGTTTGCACGCGACAAGCAGCATGCGCTGCTGCGCCGTTTTGCAGCAACAGTCGACGGCAAGTACCAGACTCTCGGCGCCAAGGACGGTGCTTACAATCTCACCCATTTCTTCGAGGAGGATCCGCAAGTGCGCGCGCTGGTGGCGCATATGTCGGATCAGGACGTCGACGCCCTGAAGCGCGGCGGCCATGACTTCAAGAAACTGTTCGCCGCCTTCGAGGCCGCCAGGAACACCAAGGGCCGCCCGACCGTCATTCTTGCCAAGACCAAGAAGGGCTACGGCATGGGTGGCGCCGGCGAATCCCGTATGACCGCCCATCAGGCCAAGAAGCTCGATGTCGCAGGCTTGCTGGCATTCCGCGATCGCTTTGCCCTGCCGCTTTCCAACGAGCAGGTCGAGAATCTCGATTTCTATCGCCCGGCCGAAGACAGTGCCGAACTGAACTATCTGCGCGGTCGCCGCGAAATGCTGGGCGGCTATCTCCCGTCGCGCCGCAGAAATGCCGACGCCGTGCCGGTTCCGGCCCTTTCAGGCTACGCCGATTTTGCGCTGAATTCCGACGGCAAGGAAATGTCGACCACCATGGTGGTGGTGCGGCTGTTCTCCAACCTGTTGAAGGACAAGGCGCTCGGCCCGCGCATCGTGCCGATCGTTGCCGATGAGGCGCGCACCTTCGGCATGGCCAACCTGTTTCGCCAGGTCGGCATCTATTCGCCGGTCGGCCAGCTCTATGAGCCTGAAGATGCGGGCTCGATGCTCTACTACAAGGAATCCAGGGACGGCCAGTTGCTCGAAGAAGGCATTACCGAAGCCGGCGCGATTTCGTCGTGGGTTGCGGCCGCCACGTCCTACAGCGTGCATGGCTTGGGCATGCTGCCGTTCTACATCTATTACTCTATGTTCGGCTTCCAGCGTGTCGGCGACCTTATCTGGGCCGCTGCCGACCAGCGCGCGCGCGGCTTCCTCATCGGCGCCACCGCAGGCCGCACCACGCTTGCCGGCGAAGGCCTGCAGCATCAGGACGGCTCCAGCCACCTGATCGCCGCCACGATCCCCAATTGCCGCGCCTACGATCCGGCCTTTGCCTACGAAATGGCTGTTATCGTCGATCACGGCGCCCGCGCCATGATGGAGGAAGGCAAGGACGAATTCTACTACATCACCGCGATGAACGAGAACTACGCCCAGCCAACCATGCCTGATGGCGTGGAGAAGGATATCGTCAAGGGCCTCTATCGCTTCGAAAAGCGTCAGCCGCACAAGACTGACGGTTGCGTGCGTCTGATCGGTTCCGGTGCGATCCTGCCACAGGTGATCGAAGCAGCCCGCATGCTGGAAGAAGACTGGGGCGTGGCGTCGGAAGTCTGGAGCGCCACCAGCTTTGCCGAACTGGCGCGCGATGCCCAAGAGGCCGAACGCCAAAACCGCTACAACCCGCTGCAAAAGCCGGTCGAGAGCCATTTGCAGGCATGCCTTCCAGGCAAGATGCCGGTTATTGCCGCAACCGATTATGTCCGCGCCTATCCGCAACTGATCGCCTCTTACGTCGAGGCACCGTTTACCGCGCTCGGCACCGATGGTTTTGGCCGCAGCGACACGCGCACGGCGCTCCGCGATTTCTTCGAGGTCGATCACCGGCATGTGACGGTTGCAGCCCTTGCAGCATTGGTGGCGGAAGGATCGTTGAAGCCACAAATCGTCGCCGACGCCATTGCCCGTTACGGCATCGACACGGTCGATGCTCCCTGGACGCGCTGATCCCGCCGGTTGAATTGCGAAAGAATTGACATGAGCCAGACAATGGAAATCAGACTGCCCGACATCGGCGACTATAAAGACGTGCCAATCATCGAAATTCTGGTCAAGCCCGGCGATGTGATCGCCGTGGATGACCAGTTGATGACGGTTGAATCCGACAAAGCCACACTGGAAATCCCGTCGCCGTCCGCCGGCACGGTGAGAGAGATCCTGATCGAGATCGGCACCCGCGTCTCGCAAGGCGCGCGGCTGCTGGTAATCGAACCGACTGCAAACTCCGTCACAGCACCAGCTCAGGAAGGAGCGCCGGCAACGGCAGTGGCACCTCCGGCGGTCGTTATCGCCGAAGCACCTCAGCAAAAGGAAGCGCCGGTCGCAATGCCTGCACCTGCTATCGACATCGCCCCCTCTTCGACTGCACACGCAACGCCGTCGGTGCGCGTTTTCGCACGCGAACTGGGTGTCGATCTGGCTGCGGTCAAGGCAACCGGTGACAAGGGTCGCATCCGTCGCGAAGACGTGACTGCCCATGTCAAGCAACGCCTGTCGTCCCCCCCATCCGGCTCCGTCGTTTCTTCAGGCATTGGCGCTGGCCTGCCCGCGTGGCCGTCGGTCGATTTCGAGAAATACGGTCCCGTCGAACGCCAGCCTCTGTCGCGTATCCAGAAGATCTCAGGCGCAAACCTGACACGCAACTGGCTGACCATTCCCCATGTCACCAATTTCGACAAGGCCGATGTCACCGGGCTGGAAGAGTTCCGCAAGGAGCTCAACGCGGCATCGAAAGACGCCAAGTTGACCATGGTCGCCTTTCTGATCAAGGCATCCGCCCTGGCGCTCAAAGCCTATCCCCGTTTCAATGCCTCGCTCGACGGCGAAGAACTGGTGATGAAAAACTACGTGCATATCGGCTTTGCCGCCGATACGCCGAAGGGACTGATGGTGCCGGTGATCCGCGACTGCGATCGCAAGGGTGTGCTCGAAATCGGCACTGAAATGCGCCGCCTCGCGGAAAAGGCGCGCGAAGGTGCTTTGGGTGCCGCCGATATGCAAGGCGGCTGTTTCTCAGTGTCCTCGCTTGGCGGCATTGGCGGCGCGGGCTTTACCCCGATCATCAATGCTCCCGAAGTGGCCATCCTTGGTGCTGGGCGCTCGGCGATGGAAGCCGCCTGGGATGGCGCTACCTTCCAGCCACGCCTCATCATGCCCGTTAGCCTGTCATGGGACCACCGGGTCATCGATGGTGTCGCTGCGGCTAAATTCCTGGGCCATATCGCTGCCCTTCTTGGCGATTTCCGCCGCGCGATCATCTGAGGCCCAGCATGCGCAATATCACTGAAATCAGGGTGCCGGAACTGGGCGATTTTGCCGATGTCGGCGTCATCGAAATCCTGATCAAGCCCGGCGACGACGTCGCGCTCGAACAGTCGCTCATCGTGCTGGAATCCGACAAGGCATCGATCGACGTACCGTCACCCGTCGCCGGCCGCATCGTATCGGTCGAACTCAGCCTCGGCGGCCGGGTCTCGACCGGCGGTTTGATCGCCACCATCGAGACCGCTCAGGCGAAAGCGCCAGAGGCAACCCCGGCGCATCCAGCGCCCGCGATCGCTCCACAGCCCGTCGCCGGCAATGTCGATTGCGATGTCTTGGTGATCGGCGGCGGTCCCGGCGGCTATTCCGCTGCATTCCGAGCGGCGGACCTTGGCCAGCGCGTCATCCTCGTCGAACGCGAGGCGACGCTTGGCGGGGTCTGCCTCAATGTCGGCTGCATTCCATCAAAGGCGCTGCTGCATATCGCCGCCGTCAAGGAAGAAGCCGAACGCCTCAGCCAGCATGGCGTCAGCTTCGGTGCGCCCAGCATCGACCTCGACAAGTTGCGCGGCTTCAAATCGGCGACCGTCGGCAAGCTCACCGACGGATTGAAGGCCATGGCAAAAATGCGCAAGGTCGACGTAGTGCGTGGCACCGCCCGCTTTGCCGATGCCACCGCAGTTCATGTCGATCTGCACGACGCCAGGACGCGCCGCATTACCTTTGCCAAGGCGATCATTGCCGCAGGCTCGGCGCGGGTTCATCTGCCGTTCCTGCCGAGGGATCCACGCATCGTCGATTCCACCGGCGCACTCGAACTGCCATTCATCCCCGAGCGCATGCTGGTGATCGGTGGCGGCATCATCGGGCTGGAAATGGCGACGGTCTACAGCGCGCTCGGCGCACGCATCGACATTGTCGAAGTGGCCGACAAGCTTCTACCCGACGTCGACCGTGACGTGGTGGCGATCTGGCGCAAGCGCAATGCGCACCGTTTCGATAACATCCTGCTTGGCACCCGCGTGGAAAGCGTCGAGGCAACGCCGGAGGCGCTCGTGGTCAAAACCGGCGGTGAAGGCGCTGGCGAGCACTGCTACGATCTGATCCTTCAGGCCGCCGGGCGCCGCCCTGCCGCCGAAGCGCTCGATCCCGCCGCTGCTGGCCTGAACATCAACGCCCAGGGCTTCATCGAGGTAGATGCGCAAATGCGTACGACTTCGCCCACTATCTTTGCGGTCGGCGATGTCACCGGCAATCCGATGCTGGCCCACAAGGCTGTGCATCAGGCCCATGTGGCCGCGGAAGCCGCAACCGGCGCTAAAGGCTTCATGGACGCCAAGGTGGTGCCGTCGGTCGCCTATACAGACCCTGAGATTGCCTGGGTCGGGGTGACCGAGGATTCGGCAAAAGCTGCCGGCCGCACCGTGAAGGTCGCCAGGTTCCCCTGGGCCGCATCGGGACGCGCCATCGCCAACGGCGCGGATTACGGTCAGACCAAGCTTATTTTCGATGCCGACACCCACCGGATCATCGGCGGATCAATCATCGGGCCTTCGGCCGGCGACATGATCGGGGAAATCTGCCTGGCAATCGAAATGGGGGCCGATGCCGTCGATATCGGCAAAACTATCCACCCGCATCCAACCCTCGGAGAAACCATCGGCATGGCCGCGGAAGTGGCCGAAAACACCTGCACTGACCTGCCGCCCACTTCAAAAAAGTAGGACGTCTGAACGTAAAACTGGTTCAAACAATGCCCAGGAGCGGTCGGTCCGGCCGCTGCTGGGCGACCGGCTTCGAATGGACAACCTACAGTAAGATCACGGCTAGCCGCGTCGCTCCCTTGCCATCCATCTGCACCGCCTCCGGGCAATGGGGCATTGGAAATCTGTCGCACGCGCAGCAGCACCAGCGAGACACTTGCCGCCATGCTTTGAGGCGGATCTTCTGCCGAGACTCCCTACAGAACCGCGTCAAGCACCACAGTTGGTCGGTCGAAATAGGCTGCGACGGCATCTGGAGCGAAATCACCGCGGTCGGTCACGATCCGGCGCACGAGGCGGGGCGGGACGATGTCGAATGTCGGGTAAAGCCCAGTCGCAGCGAGCGGCGCCGTGCGCTGGCCGAGGAACTCCACGACTTCGCGTCCTTCCCGCATCTCGACATGGATGTCGGACTCGTCGCGGCTGTCGGGGTCCGGTCCACTCTGGCGCAAGACGATGTAGGGCTTGTCGTTGTCTGCGCATGCCAGCGCATATTGATAGGTCCCGATCTTGTTGCAGACCGTGCCGTCCAGGCACACGCGGTCCGCCGCCGTGATGAAATGCGAAACGAAGTTCTCGCGCATCAGGTAGCCGCCCATGCCGTCGGTGATGACATGGGTGGGAAAGCCGAGTTCGGTGGCGACCAGCGCCGTCAACCGCGCGCCCTGCAGGTAAGGGCGGGTCTCGCTGCAGACGATCGTGTAGTGCTTGCCCTCGGCCTTTGCCGCGAGCAGGAGATAGGCATAGGACCTGTCGGGAAAACAGTGCGTCAGAATCGTCGCCCCGTCGGGAATGAGGGCGCAGGCGTTGCGGCCGGTTTCGTAACCCTGCCGCGCCAGCGCCGCCGCTGCGCGATCGGTCAAGGCGACGATGGCCGCCGCTCGGTCGGTACCGACCGTCCGTGCTGCCGCCAGCGCCGCGTCCAGCATCCGGCTGAGTGCCAGCCCGGTCGGCCGTGTCGCCCGCAGCATGGCGGCGGTCGCTTCGATTTCCGCCATCGTTGCATTCCGCGCACCCAGCGCCAGGCCGTAACCTGCCGCGATGGCAATCGAAAAGGCCCCCTGGATTACCATGTCCCGTATCGCGGCCGCGACTTCTTCGGCCGTAGTGCAGTCGACATAATCGACCCGTCCCGGCAATTGCCGACGGTCGAGGATCCTGACCCGGTCGCCCAGCCAGTCCGCCATGCCGGAACGACGGATCAGCCGTGGCAGATCGTCCTCGGCGAAAATCCCTTCCAGTCCCATGTTGCGATCCATTCGTTCCTCCTCAACCGTTCGAAAGGCGTGCGTTTGCGGCTTCGAACGTGTCGGCAACGAGACGGCGTTGCGGGTTCGAGCCGCCCAGCAGCACCGCACCGTCAAGCGCCGGGGCAAGCAAGGCCGTGGCCGCTCGATAGCGGCCCTCGGCAAAAGCGAAAAACGCATCGCAGAGGGTGACGAGCAGTTGGCCGGTTTCCGTACCTTCCTGTTCGCACTGACGGCGCAGGTCGCGCGCGAGTGCATCCTTGCGGTCGACGCCGCCATCGAGCGCCGTAATTGCGATGCGGTGCAGATCGGCGAAGGCGAAGCCGGAAAATGCGAAATGCCTGTCCATATAGGCAAGGGTTTCGGCAACGGTTTCCGGCGGGGGCACAATTCCGCGCAATGCCATTCGCCACAGGAACGAGGCATTGTCCGAAAAGGTGGAGAGCGGCATAGGATCGCAGACCGCAGCGCTCATCCTATCGGCGAAATGCCGGTGCAGGTGTCCGGCATCACCCGTCTTCAGGTCGAACTCGAAGACCGCGGCATGCCAATTGATATGATGGCGCATGTCCGAGTTCCCGCCGGAACCCGCAAGCCAGTTATGTGCGAAGCGCAGGCCTTCATCCTTCATTCCCAGTTCGAGCTGCGCGTGGCTGATCGAATGCACCGCGAGGCCGGTCTCCTTGAGAGCTAGCGCGTATTGGCCGGTTTCGAGCGCCTGTGCCGACTGGCCCGCTTCGGCCTGCGAGAAGGACAGATTGGAGACAAACCACCAGTCGTCCGCCGGCAGGGCAGAGCGATAGTGCTCCATGAGTGCAAGGCTCACCTCGCGCCAGTCGCGTCGGCCCGACGAGGAAAACAGTCCGAACGGCCCGATGAGAAGTGAAAAGACGATCACGTCGCAGGGCCAGTTTTCCAGGTGCTCGAGCGCCCCCACCAGCGCTGCTTCGCGATCCTCCATTGCGAGGTCGAGCAGTCGAACAGTCGAAGCCTCGCGCTTCGTGCTTGCGGCATTCAATGTCAGGGCGCGCTTCATGGCCGCGCGCCCGGATGCGCGCTGGCCGTGGATGAATTGCTGCCGGCCGAGAAACGCATGTGCCAGCGGAAAGCCGGGATCGGCCGCGACACTGGCTTCGAGCGCGGGAATGCCGCTGGCATCGAAGCTCAGCGCATCGGCAAGGCCGGCCAGGAAATGCGGAACGGCTGCCGGATCAGCCGCGAGCGCATAGCCGTAGGAATCGAACCCCGTCATGGCCATCATGCCCGATCCAGCGCCTGAAGGATGTCGGTCGCCAGGTCCTCGATACTCTCGATGCCCACAGACAACCGGATTTGGCCATCGGAAATGCCCGCGGCGCGCTGATCCTCACGGCTCATATTGCTGTGCGTCATCAGGGCGGGGCATTGGACCAGGCTGTCCACTGAGCCCAGGCTGATGGCGATCGACGGAATGGACAAGCTATCCATGAACCGCTTGGATCCGGCAAGGCCGTCCTTGAGTTCGAAGGTCAGCAGGCCTCCGAATCCGCCTCGCATCTGCGCGCGGGCGAGGTCGTGCTGCGGATGGGCCGCGAGCCCCGGATAGGAGACCGAATCGACCTTGGGATGGCCATCGAGCAGTTGCGCGATGGCGAGTGCGTTGGCCGAATGTCGCATCATCCTCAGTTCCAGCGTCTTGAGGCCCATGTCGGTCAGCCAGCAGTCGAAGGGGCTCGGCGAGGCGCCGAGTTCGATCGCATGCTTCCAGAAATGGCTGTAGAGGCTAACCTCCTCGGGCCGGCGCGAGATCACGGCGCCGCCGATCGTCGCGCCATGCCCGGAAATGAACTTGGTCAGCGAATGCACGACATAATCGGCGCCGAGCGACAGCGGCTGCTGAAGGTAGGGCGTGGCGAATGTATTATCCACAGCAAGGCGCGCGCCGGCGGCGTGCGCGATGTCCGCCAGCGCCCGGATGTCGTGGATCTCCATCGTCGGGTTCGACGGTGTTTCGATATAGACAAGCTTTGCCTTGGGATGCATTTCCAGCGCGCGCACCCAGTCCTCGGGCAAAAAAGAAGAAACGAACCGGACCTCGACCCCCATGCGCGGGCAGATTTCCTTCATGAAGCTGAAGGTGCCGCCATAGAGGCTGGCCTGGCTCAGCACGACGTCACCCATGGAAAGCTGCGAGGAGAGGAGCGCTGAAATCGCCCCCATGCCGGAGGAAAAGATCCGCCCTGCCGCCACCGTGTCGACCGAATCCGCCCCGGTCTCGGCCATGAGGTCACGCGCTTCAAGCCAGGAAAGCTTGCGAGCCAGATCCTCGGCATTGGGGTTTCGGCCGCGGGAATAGACGAAGCTCTCATTGTCCTCGCCGCCGAACGCCCTGAGCGCGGCGTCCGTGCTGGGGAAGGAAAACGTGCTGGTCTGGAAGATTGGCGGCACGTGGCTGTGCAACGGCGTGTCACGGCTGGAGGTGACGATGGAACTGACTCCGGTCAGCCGGTTTTTCTGCCGGTCGGGTCCGGGGGACGTGTCACGCATGGTTTCTGCCTCCGATTGGGGCGTGAAATTAAAAAAAAGCGCCCTCGATTTGACGAAGGTTGACAAAATTAGACTAACTCGTCAAGTTCACTCAGCGCAAATGCCGCGCTTAAAACAAGAGCACTGGGAGGCGTTCTATGAAATTCATTACAGGCCTGACCGCGGTCGCAGCCGCGATCCTGGTTTCCTCGACACCGGTTTCCGCCGCTGGTTGCGCCGACGGCAAGACCATGACGTCGGGCGTTCTGACCATCGCAACCGGGAATCCCGCCTATTCGCCCTGGGTGATGAACGATGCACCCGAAAGCGGTGAAGGCTACGAGGCGGCCGTCGCACTGGAACTCGCCCGACGCCTGGGCTTCGAAAAGAGCGCCGTGGCCTGGGTACGCACGAGCTTCGACGAAGCGATCCAGCCGGGGCCGAAAAACTTTGACTTCAACCTCCAGCAGTTCTCGATCCGCCCCGAGCGGGCGCAGGCGATCGACTTCTCCGATCCCTACTATTTGGCCGGCAAGGCGCTCGTCGTGCGCAAGGATGTGGCAGAGCGCCTGGGCAGCGACCTGTCGGCCGAAAAGATTCGCGATCTGCAATTCGGCGGCGCGAGCGGCCAGACATCGGCAATCTTCATCTCAAAGGTGATCAAGCCGACCAAGGACGTGCTGCTTTACGAAGATCTCTCCGACGTTCAGGCCGCGATGATGGCCAACCAGGCCGAGGCGACGGTGGTGGATGTGCCGACCTCGCTGTTCCTGACCGCGGTGCGCTATCCGGACGGCCGTATCGTCGGCCAGTTCGCAAAATCGAACGATGAGACCGACGACAAATTCGGCCTGCTCTTCGCCAAGGGCAGCCCGCTCAAGGACTGCGCCAACAAGGCATTGGCAGATATGAAGGCCGACGGCACGCTCGCCAATCTCGAGGCGACCTGGCTGAACAAGAAGGCTGGCATCCCCGTCATCGACCTGGGGAAATGACTATGGCCTCCCTGCCGCTGCGCCATGAGCGCGAAGGCGTGACATTGAGCCCACGGGCCGCCTATGAGGCGGCCCTCCGGCGCAAGTCCATTCGCCTGGCCGTGGTCAGCTCTCTGGCCTTCGCCGCCGCCGTCGTCATTTTCGTGCCCATGGCGCCGGGCTGGGAAGCCGTACGGACGGCCTTCTTCAATTGGGACCTGCTGGTCGAGACGTTTCCGAAACTTCTCCAGGCCTTTCTGATCGACCTGATGCTGTTTGCCTGGTGTGCGCCGGCCATCCTGGTCCTTGCTTTGGTCATCGCACTCATGCGCAACATCTCGTCTCCGACGCTGTTTCCGCTAAAGGTATTCGCGATCTTCTATACCGACCTTTTCCGCTCGGTGCCGATCATCCTGACGGTCTATATCGTCGGCTTCGGCATTCCCGGCCTCGGGCTGCAAGCGCCCTGGAACAGCCCCTATCTCTGGGGTTCGGTCGCGCTGACGCTGACATATTCCGCTTATCTGGCCGAGGTCTACCGCTCGGGCATAGAATCCATCCACAAGAGCCAGACTTCCGCCGCGCTCTCGTTGGGCTTCTCACAGGGCGATGTGATGCGCTTCATCATCCTGCCGCAGATGGTGTCGCGGATCATGCCGGCGATCATGAATTTCATGGTCTCGCTGCAGAAGGATGTGGCGCTTCTCTCTTTCATCGGACCGATCGAGGTGCTGCGTCAGGCCAATGTCTTCAAGGCGCTTTATGCGAATTTCACGCCTTATGTGGGGGCGGCGATCCTGTTCCTGTGCATCACCATCCCCGCAACCCGCTTTTCGGATTACCTGATTGCCCGCGAACGGGCGCGGAGGACCGGATGATGACCAAGCTTTCCATTCGCAATCTGCGCAAGAGCTTCGGCGCGCTTGAAGTCTGCAAGGGCATTTCGCTGGATCTCGCAAAGTCCGAGCTGATCTGCCTGATCGGCGGCTCGGGCTCGGGAAAATCGACGCTGCTGCGTTGCCTCAACCTGCTTGAGCATATCGACGACGGCGAAATCCTGCTCGACGGCGAGGACATTTCCGTCCCCGGCTATGATCCCGAACGCGTCCGCCGCCGCATCGGCATGGTATTCCAGAGCTACAACCTGTTCCCGCATATGTCGGTCTTGAAAAACCTGACGCTGGCGCAGACCCGCATCCGGAAGACACCGCCGGCCGAAGCGAAGGATCTGGCGATGGAGCTATTGCTGCGTTTCGGCCTCGCCGACAAGGCGGAGACATATCCCGACAAGCTCTCGGGCGGCCAGCAGCAGCGCGTGGCCATCGCGCGGGCGCTGGCCATGGAGCCGGAAATCCTGCTGCTCGACGAAATCACCTCCGCGCTTGATCCAGAATTGGTGGGCGAAGTGCTGCGGGTGGTGCGCGACCTGAAGGCGCAGGGCATCACCATGCTGCTGGCCACGCATGAAATGGGCTTTGCGCGCTCGGTCGCCGATCGCGTCGCCTTCCTGTCGGGCGGATCGCTGCTTGAAGTAGCCCCGCCCGAGAAAATCTTCACCCAGCCGGACCACGAGCAGACGCGCCAGTTCCTCAAGCGCGTGCTCGATCCGATCTGAGCGGCGCGAAGCGCCGGAATCACCTCAAACATGCAAGCGAATGGAGCCGTCATGCTCGAAACCATCTGGGATACCGCCAACCGTCGGCAAGTCGAGCGCGACAGCCCCGAACGCGCCGCCTGCCGGGCGACGCGCTGCCTGCCCGGCGAGATCGCGCCTCATGTTCTGCTGCCGGGTGATCCCGGCCGCGCACGGCTGATCGCCGAACAATATTTCGACAACGGCCAACTCGTCATGGCGAACCGCGAGTTCCATTCCTATACCGGCACTTATAAGGGCCTGCCGGTTTCGGTGATCTCGACGGGCCTCGGCAGCCCCGGCGCCGCGATGGTCATGCAAGACCTTCCCCGGCTGGGCGTCCGTGCCGCCATCCGCGTCGGCACCTGCGGCACGCCCGATCCGGACTTGCGTCCCGGCGATGTCATCGTGGCGACCGGTGCGGTGCGCGACGAAGGCGCATCGAAGAAGCACATGCCCGACATCTTCCCGGCCGTCCCCGATTTCGACCTGACGGCGGCGCTGCTCGGCGCTGCTCGTACGCTCACGGACCGGGCCGCCTATGGCCTCGTACTCACCTCGGACGGCTTCCGCTATCCGGGCCTTGCCGAGGAAAGCGCCCTCTATGCCGGCGCCGGCGTCAGGGGCGTCGATATGGAATGTTCGGCGATCATGGTGCTGGGGCAGGTCTGCAAGGTGCCTTCCGCCTGCATCCTGTCGGTGGACGGCCATACCGGCAATGTCGCGGCAGGAAAACTGGCGCCCGACGGCGAGGCTCGGGACCGTGGCATCCGCACGGCGATCACGGCGGCGCTCGACGCCTTCGTCGCGATCGGGCAATCCCACCATGGCTGAGATACCCACGGCAAAGCCATTGCTGGAGGAAGCGCGCCGGTCCGTCGCGGAGACGGCGCGCAAGCTTCTGACCAGCCGCCTGATCGTCAATACATCGGGCAATGTCAGCCAGCGCATCGGCGACCTCGTCGCCATTACCCCCAGTGCGCGGGACTATATGCAACTCGCGCCCGAGGACATATGCGTCGTCGATCTCGACGGAAATCGGGTCGACGGCAAATGGCTGCCATCCTCCGAGCTGGAACTGCATCTCGCTCTCTACCGGGATTGTCCGGACTGCGCGGCGATCGTACATACCCACTCCGTCCATGCGACCGCCGCGACCATGCTGACCGATGAACTGCCGGCGATCCATTACCAGATGTGCGACCTTGGCGGCGCTGTGCCCGTCGCGCCCTATGCCACCTTCGGCAGCCCGGAACTGGCACAGTCCGTCCTCTCGGCGATTCCCGGCCATACAGCGGTGCTGATGGCCAATCATGGCTCGATCTCCTACGGACCGACGCTCGAAAAGGCACTGGCGCGCACGGTGCTGCTGGAATGGTGTGCCGAGGTCTGGTTAAAGGCTAAGAGCGTCGGCACGCCCCGCGCGCTGAACGACGGCCAGTTGCGCGAAGCAACCGACCAGATGAAACGTTACAGCTCGGCAAGGGCATGTTATCACTGCCACCCCAAGACGTAAGGCAGGCGCAAGACCGGCCGAAACGTGCTGTGCGCCAGGAAAAGCAGGGTCATGACAAAGGACGACTCCGAAGCAGAAGACAGCCCAAAGGGCCGGGTTTCGATCGATTTCTCCTGCGGCCCCGGTGCAGCGGGACGAAAGAGCCCGATCATCCGCGCCGCCGTTGCGCCGTTTGAAGCACGTGGCATCGCGGAACTTTCCGACGGTGTCGTCAGCCATTGCGAGGGCGAGATCGAAGCGATCGCCGACAGTCTTCGGGACTCCCTTCTTCAGGCGTTTCGTGCCGGTGCCACGCATTTTCGCGCCGTGGTCTATGCAAGGCCGTTGGATGAGGACGCCTGCCGCAGTTACATCGATTCCATGACGCCAGTCCTGGCCTCATTGAATTCGGAGATCGTGCCGATCAATGAGTTGCGGCCGAGCGACGTGCCGCTGGAATGGAACGGGCGGCTGGTAGCCGGTGTCCGCGAACTCGCTGCAGCCCCGGAAACCGTCGATGTGGTCGATGACCAGCTCCGCAAGGCCCGTTCCATCTTCGGGCCACTCGAGAACCTACGCCGCAACGAGCGGCTGAAGGTCCTTGCCTGGTTCCGCGACCAGAACGTCTTTCAACAGCGCCGCGCAATAGATCGCATTGGGGTGCAGATGCAGGTCAGCCGGGCGACGATCTACAACGATATGAAGGCGTTGGACCGCGACGACTCAGATGTCAGCGCGAGCGGATTTTGAGTGAGTAATGTTCGCCCGGCAGCTGCGGCGAAGCGGCTTTCAACATAGAAACCGGCACGGTGATGTCAGGTTAACTTGAGTTGAGAGTATTAGATGGTAGTCGTCGGACATGGTTCAGTCGACTGAACCGTCCAGGGTTTGCCGGAGGCCGTTTGGTTTAAGTTATGCTGCCATGGCTGGTTCGTCCAGCATGGCGTAGTAGCGTTTATCGGCTTCGGCTGGTGGGATATTTCCGATGGGCTCCAGAAGCCGTCGATGGTTGAACCAGTCTACCCATTCGAGTGTTGCGAATTCGACAGCTTCGAAGTTTCGCCAGGGACCGCGTCGATGAATGACCTCGGCCTTGTAAAGACCGTTGATCGTTTCGGCCAGCGCATTGTCGTAGGAGTCGCCGACGTTGCCGACGGAGGGTTCTATCCCGGCCTCCGCCAGTCGCTCGGAATATTTGATCGACACGTATTGAACGCCTCTGTCCGAATGATGGACCAGCCCGCCGCGATGAACAGGCCGCCGATCATGGAGTGCCTGCTCCAGTGCATCGAGGACGAAGCTGGCATGATCGGTCCGGCTCACGCGCCAGCCAACGATGCGACGGGCAAAAGCGTCGTTCACGAAAGCCACGTAAACGAAGCCCTGCCAGGTGGCCACGTATGTGAAATCGGAAAGCCACAGCATGTTTTGCCGTGGTGCGCGAAACTGGCGGTTTACCCGGTCGAGCGGACATGGAGCCGCTTTGTCGCTGATCGTCGTGCGGACCGGTTTGCCACGAATGATGCCCTGAAGGCCCATCGTTCTCATGAGCCGGGCGACGGTGCATAGAGCGACATCGAAGCCTTCCCGCAGCAACCGCCGCCAGACTTTCCGCACGCCATAGACCCTGAAGTTCTCATCGAATACCCGGCGTATCTCGATCCTCATGGCCATGTCGCTGCGGGCGCGGACCGACAAGCGATCCACGTCCAGCCGTTGGGCGATGGTCTCGTAATAGGTGGACAGGGCAATCGGCAGCAGCTTGCAGATCGGCTCGACCCCGAGTACCGAACGGTGTTCATCGATGAAAGAAATCATCGCTTCAGTGGGCGGTCGAGCTCCGCCTGGGCGAAATAAGCAGATGCTTTGAACAAAATCTCGTTGGCCTGACGAAGCTCGCGGTTCTCGCGCTCCAGAGCCTTCATCTTCTCGGCCATATCGCTCGGCAATCCGGCCCGCTTGCCAGTATCGACTTCCGCCCTCTTGACCCATTCATTGAGCGTATGCGCCGAGCAGCCGATCTTGGCCGCTATCGAGGAGACTGCTGCCCAACGGGACGGATGTTCGGCTTCGTGATCGAAAACAAGTCGCACGGCTCGGGTGCGGATTTCAGATGAAAATTTGTTCGTTGTCTTGCTTGTCATAGCTCCACTTTCTCACGAGTTGGAGCCTCCGACAAACCCGGGGCGGTTCAGTGAAGCCCAATCGAGCGACCTTTGAAAGAGCTCCAGACCTGTCAGCTTCGGACCGCGCCATTCATCGAAGAGAAACTGCGCACCCGCAAAACGTTGAGAAGGGTTTTGGCTTGTGTTCGTGGCGACGCGGCTACCGTCTGGCCTTTCTTCACCGAGCCACACTTTGGCTTCTGTGAAAGCGAGGTCTTGCATCGATACCCTGAGCTTCTCCGAACGAATTTTTTCATCGACACCGGCAATCCCAACCGGGTGGATCACGGTGTGCTCCGGAAGAAGGGGAGGTGGTATCTCATTTGCTGTTTTGGGCGGGGGTGTTGTCCGCGGTGTTATGGTTTCTTCAGGCGAAAGCTCCCTACCGGCCTATACGTCAAAACGATAGATACGCCGAAATTCGCAACCGAGTGTCTTTGTCGCGTCCTGAGAAACGGAGAGGCCCCTAATACCCTTTTTGAGAGCGCCGAAGGCGTTGCGGCTGTCATAATTCTCTTCAGCATTGAGCCTAAGGATGAGATGATCCCGCCAGGCGCGGGGAATCTTGGCGGTTATTTTGGCGTGAGCCTGGGCTACTTCTTCTTTGGGAAGGCGTCGAACCTCTATTTCCGCTTCGATATCGACGTCCCCGTAATCTTCGCGACCCGGCTCCAGTACACTGCCGAACAGCTTGAGTTCCTATACGCGAGCAAGGCGATCTGGATTGCTATTGATCGCCCGCGCCCGTTTGATGACCTCATCGATAATTGCATGAGCCCTATGAGGAGATATTCTAAGGCCGAAACCGTCAGCGACAAGGCGACGTCCATGCTCAGTCAGATCCCAATCTAAGCTTTGGCCATTCTTGCTGTTCCACTCGAGATAGCCAGCCATCGCAACTCGCGTAAGGAAAGCATTGGCTTCCTGAGCGGGGCATTTGAGGTCTTCAATGGTTGTAGCCAGGAGCGAACGACCCTGTCGTCTCTCATGTTTCAAGAAAAGGTTGCGGATCGTCGTGAGGTCCGTACCCGGTACAATTGGATGCTTGGACATGTGAATAAAACAGCTCTTGGATAAAGCAAGCCTAGATATGCTAATATTTCCGCATCCTGCAACCCATGATTTTAAGGCAGGTTGGTCATTTTCATTTGGAAACTGGCTGCCATCCCAACCAAAGTTGGCGCTTGTCTCGGATGAGTCTGTAGGTCTCGGTGGAAGGCATCGACGACCATTTCGACAAGTTTAGCATGTGGTTCTAATGAGAAAACAATAGCGTAGGTTCAGTACAACCTGTCGGCGGGTCGTATTGGTTCAAGACCGTCCCGGCTACAAGTCGAATGCGGAAATAATTTCCGCATTTCTGCACACGACATAGCTGCATCCGGCTGAGTCAAGCCAAGATCGATACTTCCAGCTATGCTCATGTTTAGCGCCCCGATCGGGATGAAATGCCGATCAAATCGCGGCCAAACATTAAAATCATCCCGATCGGTTCTTCTCCTTGACGCAACATTGGCGAGATGTCATTTTCGTCCCGAAAGGGATGATAATGCATGTACTGACCGACAGCAAAAG
>NZ_JAEQNC010000026.1 GCF_016722925.1 Phytoamicus setariae
CTTTTGCTGTCGGTCAGTACATGCATTATCATCCCTTTCGGGACGAAAATGACATCTCGCCAATGTTGCGTCAAGGAGAAGAACCGATCGGGATGATTTTAATGTTTGGCCGCGATTTGATCGACGTTTCATCCCGATCGGGGCGCTGAATATGAGCATAGCTGGGGTAGCGATCTTGGCTTTACTCAGCCGGATGCAGCTATGTCGTGTGCAGAAATGCGGAAATTATTTCCGCATTCGACTTGTAGCCGGGACGGTCTTGAACGGAATCGAACCGTCGAACTTGCTGGAGCGCAGATAGGCTTCAATGCTTGAAGCAGTTTTCGCCGAACCAGTCGCGAGTTAATCGGCCCGGCACAGCCGCAGGCGATGGTGTGGATGCGCCTGCTTCTTGACCGTAGAGGCTGTGGCACAGTGGATTGAAATCCATGGAGAGGATCCACAAGCCATGAATCCCACAACCATCGGCGTCGACCGCGCAAAGCGCCGGCTATGCGTGAGAAAGGATTTGTTATCAGTATTGTTGATACGTTTGCGTAAATCCAAATATTAATTCAATGACAATCTAATATTACATCCCTGTTGCATCCGAAAAGGATCGAATAGACATGAATATCGTCGCTGGCAGCACTGAAGTCGTGAATTCCACCACCGCAGGAAACCAGCGCGCGGTTAACGGAATCTCGCTCCCTGGCGGCGGTTGGATCACGGCATGGCAGTCGTTTTATCAGGACGGCAGCGACTATGGCGTCTATTTCCAGCGATACAGCGAGAATGGCACAAAACTCGGCGGCGAAATCCGGATCAACACCCAGGCCTATTACGACCAGGCCGAAGTCTCCCTTGCAGCCCTTCCCGATGGCGGATGGATGGCGACATGGATGTCGTACAATCAGGGCACTTCGGGCTGGAGCGTTTTCATGCAACGCTTCAACGACCAGGGTCAACCGGACGGGGTGGAAACGCGTATCAACTACGCTGGTGCCGAGCCGAGCATCACCGCCCTCGCCGATGGCGGTTGGGTCATTGTCTCGCATGCGGGCACAACCGTGAACCAAAGTGTCTACGGGGCGGACGGAACACTAGAGAAAACGAGCTCATTGGGCGTTGGCACGAACACCAAGATTGCGGCGCTGCCGGACGGCGGCTGGGTTGTCGTCTGGCATTCTACGGCAGCGGATAACAGCGGAGCCGGCATCTTCCAGCAACGTTTCGACGCGGAAGGTGTTGCCAAGGGTTCACCGCAGCTCGTCAACGAGAGGACCTGGGACGATCAGTGCTATCCCTCGATCGCGGTACAGACCGATGGCAGTTGGGTTGTGACCTGGCAGAGTTCGGGCCTGCAGTCCGCCGAGATCTATCAGCGCCACTACAATGCTGACGGCAGCTCCACGCCGGAGGGCGAAACGCTGGTCAACACCGTCACGTCCAACACCCAGCACCGGCCCGAGATCACTGCGCTGACCGAAGGCGGTTGGGTCGTGGTCTGGGAGGGGATCGGAGCCGAGAACAAATGGGGCGTCTATCAACAGGTCTTCAACGCGGACGGAAAGCCCGTCGGGGTTGAGACACTTGTGGCCACCACCAATGGCCAGTCGACGACCTCCCCTTACGCGGTGGCGCTGCAAAACGGCGGCTGGACCGTGATGTGGGAAGCCCCTTCCAATGGCAACGGCGACATCTTTCAGCGAAGCTTCTCGCTTGAAGGCAACCAGGCGCCTGACGGAATGGACGCGACCTGCACGGTCGAAATGAACGGCACCTATGTGTTCCAGCTCAGTGACTTCCGGATCACCGATGCCGATGGCAACAGCCTCAGGAACATCGCTATCGACACGCTCCCCCATACCGGGACTTTGACCCTCAACGGAATTGAGGTGCAGGCCGGGGATGTGATCACGAGAGGGGAATTGCTTGCGGGAGAGCTTGTCTGGCACCCAGCCGCCGACACCAAGGGCAGTGCGCTCGACACCCTCACCTTTTTCGTCGTGGATGACGGCGGTACGCGGGCGGGCGGTCAGAACCGGGATGTGACGGCAAACACCATCACATTCGACGTGCTTCAAACTCTGCCGATCGATGCCGTGGCTGACCAGACCGCGAATGAGGCCCATACCTATTCCCTGGCCATCCCCTCGTCGTCGTTCACCAGTGCGTTTCCGAGTGAAACGCCCGTTTTCACCGCAACGCTTCCCGATGGATCGCCTCTTCCCCAGTGGCTTACCTTCGATGCAGCAGCTTTGACCCTGACCGGCACGCCGGGGCATGGCGACATCGGAACACTTGCCATCCGGATCGTCGCGACCGGCACCACACACAGAATTGTCGAAACATTCGATCTCGCGATCGGTGACGAAGACGGCGGCCCGATCGTACCGGACCAGATGGCCTACAAGGACAGGCCGTATTCTTTCGTCGTTCCGGCCGGTCTGTTCGATGGATACGGCCTCGGCGACGACAGATCCTATTCGGCGACCCTCAAAAACGGAGATCCACTGCCCGGCTGGCTGCATATTGATCCCGCCACCGGCACGTTTTCCGGCACGCCGACACAGGGCGACATGGCAACATTGTCCATCGTGGTGACTGTCAGCGGCAATGGAAACCAGGTTTCGGACGCATTCCAGCTAGATGCCAGAATGGGAGAATTTGCTGCAACGCATACAGGCACCGCGTTCGGGGACGACTATACTGGCACAGAAAGCCCGGACGTCATTCATGGTCTCGCAGGCGACGACTGGCTGTCCGGCGGCATCGGCGGCGACATCCTGTATGGCGACGACGGCAACGACTTACTGTCGGGCGAGGACGGCGACGACATTCTTTACGGCGGCAACGGAAACGACACTCTTTACGGCGGCTCTGGCAATGACAGGCTCTATGGCGGCGCAGGAAACGACACACTTTACAGCGGTGATGGCAACAACACACTCTATGGTGGCGCAGGAAACGACACACTTGTCGGTGGGTATGGCGCCGATACCTTTTTCGGCGAGGACGGCGACGACCTCTTCCAGCAGATTGGATACTATGGCTTTTCCGGCAAGGACACGGCCGTTGGCGGCCGCGGAAATGATGTCTTCCAGCTCTCGTGGTATTATGCCACCGCAGTCCTCACGCTCGGCGAAGGGGTGGATACGATAAGCTGGGAGGCTTCCTCCTACTATTATCCAGACACGGTAACCGTCACCGATTTCGAGGTCGGCGCTGGCGGCGACCGCATCGATTTGTCGGGCCTTTTTCTCGCGTTGAGCAACGCGGGATGGGACGGCGACCAGAATCCGTTCCTCGGCTCGGTCGGTTGCTTCCGCGTGGTTCAAAGCAATGCCGACACGCTTATACAGATAAATCCGAATGGCTCTGCCTATCCATCCTGGCAAACGGTGTTGCGACTGGAAAATGTGAGCGCAGCACAGCTCACCATCGAAAACATTGGCCCCTATTCGATCGATGGTTCGCAACCGGCCGGCCAGACGATTACCGGCACATCCGCCAGCGACACGCTTACCGGCGGCGTGGGCAATGACGAAATACACGGCCTTGAAGGCAACGACACCATCAGAGGTGGCAGTGGCAGGGATGTGATCCACGGCGACCAGGGAACGGACACCTTGTACGGAGATCGGGGAAACGACACGCTGTATGGCGACGATGGCGATGACGCGCTGTACGGTGGCGCGGGCAACGACGTCTTGTACGGCGGCGACGGTAACGATCGACTGTGGGGCGATGGCGGCACGAACAGCCTTTATGGCGGAGCTGGAAATGATGTATTTTACAACAGCATTTCTGATGGCACCGACTACATGGATGGCGGCGGCGGAGACGATGTATTCTTGGACGTAGGATACGGCGGCGGCACCCATACCGTGCTGGGCGGAGCGGGCAATGACACCGTCTACTTGACTGGCTACAGCGACTCCGCGGTTATCACGCTCGGCAGCGGTACCGATACGATCGGCTGGAACTACAATTACTGGTACGCGTCGAGTTCCCGTGTGGTCACGGTCACCGATTTCGCCACGGGCGCCGGAGGGGACCGCATCGACGTTGGCGGACTATCTTACTACTACACGAACAATGCCTTCAGCCCGTCGGCCGGTTACCTCAGGCTTGCCCAAAGCGGCACCGACACCCTGCTGCAGATCGACACGACCGGAGCGTCTGATGGAGCCCAGTGGCAAACGGTGCTGGTGTTGCAGAATGTCGACAAGAGCACGATGGCGGAAGGGAACCTGCGGCTTAATTCAAGCTCTATCTTCCACATGCCGGCGCTTGCAAATCCGATTGTGGATTTCACCTCGGCTGAAGATCAGCCACTCTCTTATCAGATTCCCTCCAACACCTTCTCTGATCAGGATGGCGACACGCTGATCTACTCGGCCACGCTGGGCGACGGAAGTCCCTTGCCGTCGTGGTTGAGTTTCAATGTCACGACCCGCACTTTTTCGGGCACACCGCCACTCAACTTCAATGGAAGCCTTGAACTAAAGGTCATCGCGGAAGACAACGCCTTCGCAAAGTTTGACACGTTCACACTGACGATTGCCAACGTCAACGATGCCCCAGTCATCGCCCACACCATACCAAACCAGGCGGCCACGCAGGACGCCGCGTTCAACTTCCAGTTCGCCACCAACACATTCGCCGATGTCGATCTCGGCGACACCCTGACCTATTCAGCAACGCTTGGAAGCGGCGGCACATTGCCCGCTTGGCTCAGCTTCGATCCGACCACCCGTACCTTTTCCGGCACGCCCGTGAATGCCGACGTCGGCACCCTCACCGTCTCGGTCACGGCTTCTGACGGCAATGGCGGAACCGTGCTCGAGACCTTCGACATCGTCATCGCCAACGTCAACGACGCGCCCGGAGTCGATAAGGGCATTGCCGACCGGACGATTAATGAGGACGCGCCCTTCAGCTTCACCATTCCGTCTGATGCCTTCAAGGACATCGATGTGGGCGACACACTGAGCTATACGGCAACGCTTGTTGGCGGCGGCACTTTGCCCGGCTGGCTGAGTTTCGATCCGGCCACAGGAACCTTTTCCGGAACCCCACTTGATGGTGACGTCGGCACCTTCACCGTCTCGGTGGTAGCGAGCGACGGCAATGGCGGGTTCGCCACTGAAACTTTTACTCTGACGATTGCCAACGTCAACGACGCACCCGCCGGCAACCCCACAGCGGTTCTTGTGGGCGGTCTAGAGGATATAAGCTACAACCTCGCCGCTTCCGACCTGCTGGCCGGATACCACGACGAGGAAGGCGATACGCTCTCAATCCGGGGCCTCGCAGCCTCCGGCGGCGCCACGGTTACGGACAATGGCGACGGCACATATACGATTACACCCGGCGCAAATGCCAATGGCACGGTGACGCTCAGCTACCAGGTCATCGACGGCAATGGCGGCAGCACGGCAGCCACCCAGAGCCTGAATTTCATTGCGGTCAACGACGCCCCTGTGGTTGACAAGGCCATCGCCGACCGGTCGACCAACGAGGACGCGCTCTTTACCTTCACCATTCCGGCGGATGCCTTCAGGGATATCGATGCGGGCGATGCGCTGACCTATACCGTAGCGCTTACGGGTGGCGGCAGCCTACCCGGCTGGCTGACGTTCAATGCGGCGACGCGCACCTTCTCCGGCACACCGGCTAACGGCGACGTCGGCACCATTTCCGTGACAGTTACCGCCAGGGACGGATCGAACCTCTCCGTGTCCGACACCTTCAATCTGACGATTGCCAACGTCAACGACGCGCCCGCCGGCAGCCCGACCGCAGTGCTTGCGGACGGCCTGGAGGATGCGAGCTACAGCCTCGCCGCGGCAGACTTGCTGGCAGGGTTCCACGACGAGGAAGGCGATACGCTGTCGGTCCGAAATCTCACGGCTTCCGGTGGAGCCTCGGTTGTCGACAATGGCGACGGCACCTTCACGATCACGCCCGCCGCCAATGCCAATGGCATGGTGACGCTCAACTATCAGGTCACCGATGGTAACGGCGGCAGCATGGCGGCCACCCAGAGCCTGAATTTCGCTGCGGTCAACGATGCGCCGACCGCTGCCAACCTCAGCATCATCGTCAATCAGGGAGCGGCTTACTCTTTCAGGGGAACCACCTTCGGCTTTCAGGATATCGATACCGACGGGTTCGCCGGAATCCGCATCGCCAGCATCGAAGGCAGCGGCCGGCTCATGCTGAATGGTGCCCGGGTCAGATCGGGTGAATTCATCGATGAGGCCGACATGGCAAAACTTAGCTGGACACCAGACAAAGACGCAGTCGGCAAATCCGTCGGATCGTTCTCATTCACCGTGGCTGACGATGCGGGTGCAGAAAGCGCTCCCGTCTATAGCGTAAACTTCGGCGTCAGCGCCGAGAAGGCATCTTTCGTCGGCGAAAAGACCGACGACATTGTTCTTGGCAGCGCCCGCGCCGACGTCATCAGGGGCAAAGGTGGCAACGACACACTTCTGGCCGGGCGCGGCCTGGACATAGTGGATGGTGGCGCCGGCAACGACGTCATCAAGGGCGGCTCGGGCGCAGACCGCCTCATCGGTGGCCGCGGCGACGACACTCTGAGCGGAGGTGCAGGCAGCGATACCTTCGTCTTCCGCACCGGCGACGGTGACGACACGATAACCGACTTCAAGGCATCAGGGTCTGCGCACGATTTCCTTGATCTTTCCGGCCTGAAATCGATCACCGGCATCAAGGACCTGATGAAAAATCATGCAGAGCAGGTCGACGCACATGTGATCATCGACGGGCTGTTTGGCGATCGCATCGTCCTGATGAATGTTAGGCTAGAGGATCTCGATGCCGGCAACGTCCTGTTCTGAAGGCCTTCGCTAAAGACAAGAAAGTGGCGTTTGACACAATCAAGGCGAAAAGACACTGGCTGACGGAAAGGTATAGTCGAACGGGGTGTTGTCACGTAAACGATGCCTCAGTTAATAGGGCACAGAGACGGTGAGATGAAAAGTTCTGCCGTCAGCTACAAGCGCCACCGTAGCTTGCCTGTTTGAATGAACCCATCTGCTTCATAATCGTGTTGGCGAGTACATCGCGAACGTAATACGGTCCGCGCTGCAAGAGGCCCTTGATGGCGCCCCGGCCGGTAGAAGGGTTGTAAATACAGTCGTTGGCAAAACACCCATCCGACGAAGCCGAATGGGTGAAGGCAATCATACGTCAACTGCGTATTGCTACATGGCAGCGGATGGCCCCCGGCATCGAGACGTTCACAGTCTCGCTGACCATGCCGCGACCCTTGCGCTTAAAGCAGGAAGTAATCGGCCTTGAGGGTCATGGCACCATCAAGGTGGATGGCGAAATCCGCCTTGCCGTCGCCATCGGTGTCGCCATAGATGTAGGTGTCGCTGGCGGCCTTTTCATAGCGCAACTCTCCCGCATGGCCGGAGAACTTGTCGGTGCCGATGAAGCTGAATGCCTGGTTGCCGCCCTTGCCCTCATTGGCGTCGATCAGATGGAGATCGATCAGGTCACCCTTGCTGGCCTGCAGATCGTAGATCGTATCGGCCTTGGTTTTAGACGCAGATGTGTCGCCAAATGCGAAGACGAACCGGTCAGCGCCCGCACCGCCCCACAGCGAATCTGCGCCGGTTCCGCCCCGGAGTATGTCGTTGCCGGCGAGTCCGGCGAGTGTATTGGCGCCCGCGTTGCCTGTCAGCATATTGGCAAGATTATTGCCTGTGCCGTTGAGATCGCCTGTTCCCGTCAGTGTCAGGTTTTCGACATTGTCGCCCAGCGTATAGCTGAGTGAAGCCTTGACCGTATCGGTCCCACGATTCTTCAGTTCGATCACGACGTCGCCGGAATCGGCGACAAAATAAGTATCGTCACCCTGTCCGCCGACCATGGTATCGTCGCCGGCGCCGCCGAGGAGCGTGTCGTTGCCGGCATCGCCAAAGAGGATGTCATTGCCGCGCAGGCCGAGGATGATGTCGCCGCCGGCACCGCCGTGGATGACGTCAATGCTCTTCGTTCCGGTCAGGACGTCATCGCCCTCCGTCTGCAGGTCCGTCGTCGCGCCGTTGGTGAACACCAGCGTTGCGCCATCATCGGCAATAAGACTGCCGTCGCCTGCTTCGCTGTTTGTCACCACGAGCCCATTCAGGATGGCCTTGCCGCCGGTGACATGAAATACCGGTGACGTGCCACCGCCTGCAATTTTGATATCGCCCTTGCCATCGCCGTCGAGGTCGCCTTCTATAGTGATGTCCTTCGACAGGGCGAGTTCGACGTCGCCAAGCGTGATCGTCTTGCCCTTCAGCGAGGCATCGAAGGTGATTGTGTCACCGGCATTCGCCTTGGCGATCGCTTCGCGCAGCGTGAGGGACATGTCGTCGGGATTGGTGTTGTCATCTTCAGCGGTGACGAACCAAGTATGCGCCAGCGACACTTCGCCGGGCGTCTCCTTGCCGATGACATAATGGTACATGCGGGTGTAGTCGTCGGCATAGTTGTCGCCCCTGGGCGCATGGATCATCTCGACGAAAATCTCGATGCCGCCGTTGGGCAGGGCGCGCACTGCAATGCCCTCGGTCTCGTTGAAGGAATTGGGAGCCTGCGGGATGTCGAATAGATTCTCGACATGGCCGGTCTGGAGATCGACGGTATAGACGCCCTTTGTGTTGTCATGAGCGCTGAAATAGAGCTTTCCTTCAAACACCTTGGCGCCCTGGATGTTCTTCAGGCTCTGGTCCATCTCCAGCGTGCCCTTGAAACTCCAATCCTCGAGATTGTAGACGTTGATGGTCGTGCCGTTCTGCCATTCCTTGCCGTAGCCGAGGCCGTTTGCGCCATCGACGGCAACCCAGCTAGCAACGTCGTCATGCGGGTTGGAGGGCGCGCCAACCAGTTCGTAGAGCTCTCCGGTATAGCTGAGGTCGCTGGCATTGAGGACGGCGACATGGCCGTTCTGATAGTCGCCTGCTTCGCTGTCGAGCGAGATGTACAGCTTGCCATTGTAGTAATCGATGTCGCCGACATGGTCGAAGCCCATGTCGGCCAAGGCCTTCGGAATGCCCGTGGTGATTTCCATCTTGCTCAGATCGGCAGTCCCGGTGGTCTGCAGGAACTTGAAATCCTCGGTCTCGCGGGCAAGGCCGAATTGCCAGGCGGTGATCCATTCACCGGCATCGGGGTTCCAGACGATGCCCTGGGTACGACGCAGGCCGGACAGGTTTTCATCGACATACCGAAAGTCCTCGACGCTGTCCAAATGCCAGGCCGATGCGTTGGAAACGGTTGGGGCGGGAGAGGTGGTCATGTAACGCTCCTTACTGAAGAGAAGATAAAGGGGGGTATGAATATCGGCCGTGTCGGGCCAGGTGGCGAAACGTCCGGCGTAAAAGGGGATCTCTTCCAGGTGGGTATTTCCCGGAGACCGGCGTTGGCCGAGCGGCTGCCGGCGCGCCGCCGCAGACGCCATGGATCTTGCCGGTGTTGGCGATAGCCACGTCCAGCAGCCGTGCGTCGCTCGTTGCTCGCCTGTAGCCCGCCTTTGACATCCGGTTCCATTCCACGTCTTGAATACACGGGCGATAAACCACGCGAGAATGACAGTGGAATGACAATATTCATATTATTCATACTATATGGATGTGCCTGCTGTGGCTTGGGAGTGCTGCGCACGTTCCGGCACCGGTCGATATGGCTGCAAGCGACAGAATAACTGTCAAACACCGCGGGTAAGAACCGGACGGCATCGCAACAAGGACCACGGAAATGAATACAGATCCCCGTAATTACGCCACCTATCCCAGCCTCGCCGAGCGGAGCATCTTCGTCACGGGAGGCGGCAGTGGAATTGGCGAAAGCCTCGTCCGCCATTTCGCCTTGCAAGGCAGCCGGGTTGCTTTTGTCGATGTCGCTGAGGAGACCTCGCGGGCGCTTGTCGAGGCGGTCAGATCAGCGGGTGCTGCGCCGCCGCTGTTTATTTCCTGCGATGTGCGCGATGTGGCCGCGCTGGCATCTGCGATCTCGGACGCCTGCCGGTTAAACGGTCCGGTCGAAGTCCTGTGCAACAATGCCGGCAACGACGATCGCCATAAAACTGAGAATGTCGACGTGAGCTACTGGGATGACCGCATAGCCGTGAACCTGCGCCACCAGTTCTTTGCCGCCCAGGCCGTGCTTCCATACATGAAGACCGCGGGTGGCGGCTCCATTATCAATTTCGGCTCGATCACTTGGATGGTCGGTGACGCCGATTGCCCTGCCTATGTCACCGCCAAAGCGGCCATCTACGGCATGACCCGAGCCCTCGCCAGAGAGTTCGGCCCGCACGATATCCGCGTCAATTGCCTGGTTCCCGGCTGGGTGATGACCGAACGGCAGATGCGGCTCTGGCTGACGCCCGCCAGCGAGCGCCAGATCGAAGACCGGCAGTGCTTGCGGCAACGCCTGCAACCGTCCGACATTGCCCGCATGGCCCTGTTTCTTGCCGCCGATGACAGCCGCATGTGCACGAGCCAGCAATTCATTGTCGACGGGGGTTGGGTTTGAACGGTTCGCTCAGGGAGACCCGGCCGCTGCAATCGTTTCCGGCTGGTCCGTCCGGCCAATCTCCGTCACGGCCTGCAACGATCCACGCAGCAAAGGTGCGCAGGCCAGAATGGCGTTGCCGCGAAGCAAGCCGTCATCGGCGGTAAAATCGCTTGTCCATCCTCCCGCCTCCTGCACAAGCAGCACGCCGGCCAGCACGTCCCAACTGTTGAGGAAAAGTTCGCAGTATCCATCGATGCGGCCGCTGGCGACATGCGCAAGCCCCATCGCCGCCGAGCCGTTCTGGAGGAAACCGTAGGAGGCGCCGGTCAGCCGCGACAGCAGGGCGAGGTAATCGCCGACCGGCCACTGGGTGGAATAGCCTGCATCGATGACCGCCTCGCGCGGCAGGGCGGTCTGGCGCACGGCGATGGGTTCATCGTTGCAATAGGCACCGAAACCGCGGCGTGCCGCAAACATCTCACCGGAAACCGGATTGTAGACGACACCGACTTCCGTCCTGCCCGCATGGTGAAAGGCGATCGAGACGGCAAAATGGCCTATTCCACGGGCGAAATTCTGTGTGCCGTCCAGCGGATCGATCACCCAGACGCTATCCGTCCACTCGCCGCCCGACTCTTCGGTGACAATGCTATCGCAGGGAAAAGCGCGTCTAAGCTCGTCGGTCAGATAGCGATCGATCCCGAGGTCGGCCTCCGTGACCAGATCATGAAGCCCCTTCTCCTGCACATTCAACGCTGTCGGCTTGCGAAAGAAAACGCCTGCAATCTCGCCTGCGCCGCGAGCCAGTTTTTGAGCAAGATCGTATCTTGAGGCGATTTCGTCCTGTGTCATTGGCAACTCCCGAACCTGTGCTCGCAAAATAGGATGAAATCGGTCTATTCGCGAGGTTTGCTTCGGGCGGCGAGGGAGCGATGGACATCTGCTTCCGCCAGATCCAGCAACTCGATCAGGGCGTTTCTCGTGCCATCAGGGTCACGGCGCGCAATGCAGTCGCAGACGCGTCGATGCAGCGGCAGGGAGGGGCGCTGGCCATAGGGATTGTCGTCGGACAATCTGAAACTTATCAACATGGCCGTCTCGGTCAGTGCGGCCAACGATCCGAAGAGTTCGTTACCAGTCATGCGCAAAATCGCTTGATGAAAGGCGAGATCCGCTTCCGCAAAACGATCGTTGTCGTCGACATAGAGCTCCATTTTTTCGTAAAGCTGTTCCAGCTTGGCGATCTCGGCTTTGTTGGCGCGTTCCGCTGCAAGGCTACCTGCCATCGGCTCGATCGCACGCCTCAGCTCGAACAGCGAACGCGCGTCGCCCGCATGGGTGGTGGTGCCGTAGCGCCACGCCAGGACATCCGGATCGAGGAAATTCCAGTCGCTGCGGTCGCGAATGCGCGTGCCGATCTTGGGGCGTGACTCGACCATGCCCTTGCCTGCGAGAACCTTGATGACTTCACGCAAGACTGTGCGGCTGACGCCATGAGCGGCACTCCAGTCATCCGCATTCGGCAGTGGATCTCCGGGCGCGAGCTCTCCCCTGACAATGGCTTGTCCCAGCTGGTCCAGCAGCTTGGCGTGTAGGCTGATTCCTGCGGAGCCTTTTGCACGTGGGTTTTGTAAAAGCATGCCGTTTGCCACTCGCCTCTGGAGCTATTTCTTAGTATTAATATGATGAATGACTAAGGCTTGTCAATTGGATGACCTTCGAGACGCGCCGTCGCTTGGTAGGCCCTTGAGAGGGCATGAGCTGCGGGGGGGTGTCGTCACATATCCGCGCCCCTTACGTTAATAGAAGCTGCCAGGCACGCCGCTACAAATGCCTCGCGCGCGGCCTCAGACGAAACCAGGGTAAGAGACGCAGATCTGCATAACAATATTGCCCGCTCGTGATGTTCTGAAGGATTATCGGGCCAATCTCGCTCCAAAAAGTCGCATGCGTCACTGGCGCTACTGAAGATCCGCGCCGCTCCGGAGGGCAGTTCCGCAATCACGGGGATTGCCATCGCGATTCGAGCGGGCGCTACATCGGATTCCCCCATTGCAGAGCTGTATTGCCTGTCGAAAAAGCGCTTCCAGCGGCAATTCCCACACCGTCCCACCTAGATGTTGATGGCATTCCATAGAGCGGCCTCCTGGGACTGTAACCACCCCACGAGCCAAGTGTTCCACTATTTCTAAATCTGGCTGGCGATTGAACCATTCATGCCGCAACGCGTTGCTGATTACATCGCAATGGTGCGTAATTCCACATAAAGGACGAATGTTATGCAGACGAAGACCCTGGACGACATGTTTCTCGACGGCGTCAAAGACATCTACTACGCCGAGAAAAAGATCCTCAGAACCCTGCCGAAGATGGCGCGTGCATCGCACGACCCCACACTCCAGGCTGCTTTCGAAAAGCATAAGATGGAGACCGAAGCACAGGTTGAACGACTTGATCAGATCTTTGAGATTTTGAACAAGCCTGCGCGCGGCAAGACCTGCCCAGCAATCGACGGCATCCTCGAAGAAGGAGCCGAGATACTTGAAGATTTCAAGGGGTCGCAGGCGCTGGATGCTGGCTTGCTAGCCGCTGCCCAGGCTGTTGAGCACTATGAAATCGCACGTTACGGCACTTTAAAGGCATGGGCGGTCCAACTGGGCAAAAAGGATGTTGCAGCATTGCTTAATGCGACATTGCTAGAGGAAACAAAGACCGACGAAGCACTCTCCGGACTTGCAAACAAATCTGTGAATGCAGCAGCAATGCGTGCCGCAGCCTAGTCCTGACAAACACGGAGAGGCGTAAATCACGCCTCTCCTTAGGAGCTTCAACATGGGCCCACTTTTCACCCGCTTTGCAACTGCTGTTTCAGGCTTGATCGGGCACCCCGCTACTTTCGTTGCCGCGGCTTTCGCAGTCTGTGTCTGGGGCCTCTCCGGGCCCCTGTTTGACTACGGGGAAACCTGGCAACTGGTGATCAATACCAGCACCACGATCGTCACCTTCCTGATGATCTTTATCCTCCAGAACTCTCAGAATCGCGACGGGCGCGCACTTCAGGCAAAGCTTGATGAACTCATCCTATCCGGTAGCGCCGAAAACAAATTCATCGGCATTGAAAAACTCGATGAAAAGGAAATCAGTCGACTTAAGGACCACCTCGAAAACCAGTGTGATGACCGGGACGATGAGAAATCGATCGGGAACGTCGTCCTTAGAAACGGAACGAAAGAGCAAGATGATGAACAATCTTTCACGTGACGAAATTCAGAACCAAGGGTCCGACGCAGATTCACCTGCCCGCAGAAGTGGTGGCACTGCAAATGATCCTCATGGTGGCTACGAACGGATTCAAACGAAGGACACTCAACATCCAGATCGAACCAAAGAGTCGCTGACCGATGCAGCACACGCGAACGTTCCCAAGCTTCCCGATGACGTGGCGCCTGAGACATTTCACATTACCCGAGATCAGCCTGGATTTGGGCCAACCGAATTCGACAAGCCGACGTTACAAGAGGGTAATCCAGAACTCGGGCCGGATCCCGCAAATCTCCCGTCAACCGGACCGTCGCCGGCAAATACCGCCCCCACACGCGAAGGTATGTATGAGACTGGCATCAGAAAAGACGATGACATGTCCAAGAAGTAGCTAATCCACCTTCGACGGAACAGACCGCCGCGGCTGACGTTTAACCTTCAGAGGCCCCTCAGGTCACAATCAGAGGATAAAGAAATGAAAATGCTTATTTTGGCTACCGCTCTGTTCGCGGTGGCAACGCTCCCTGCTGCCGCCCAGTCAGCCAATGAAAGCGGCGAAACACCCGCAATCGCTACGCCCGATTCCACCAACCCCACTGCCCCTATCGCCGGCGAAAACAGTTTCACCGAAGATCAGGCCAAGAAGCGCATCACCGATGCTGGTTACGCCGAAGTGAGCACCCTAGTGCTTGACGGCAAGGGCGTCTGGCGCGGCACGGCGATGAAAGGCGGGCAATCCGTAAAGGTAGGTCTCGATTATCAAGGAAACATCGTTTCCGACTAACGAAATACACATCTAGGAGTTATCACCATGAAAACTGTCACTGGACTTTTTGACTACTATGACGACGCGCGACGTGCGGCCTCCAAACTCGAAGGCATTGGCATCCCCAAGGATAATATCAGCGTACTTGCAAACAACGCCGACGGAACCTTTGATGCGGACTCGAATGCGGCGGAAGGCGCCGGAACCGGAGCCGGATTAGGAGCCGTAGCCGGCGGCGCCGGTGGATTGCTGGCTGGTCTTGGCCTACTTGCGATACCCGGCATTGGACCGGTTGTAGCCGCTGGTTGGCTTGCAGCAACGGCCGCCGGGGCTGCAGCTGGCGCAGTAGTCGGCGGCGCGACGGGCGGCATAATTGGAGCCATGACGTCGGCTGGGGTTCCTGAGCGAGATGCTCATTTGTATGCGGAAGGGATGAGACGCGGCGGCACCTTGGTGACTGCCCGAGTAGTGGATGATCGTTTCCCCGAAGCTCAGGCCATCCTGCGGGATTCAAACTGGGTGGACACCGACGAGCGCCGTCGTTCTTATGAAGCGGAAGGTTGGCAGGAATTTAACCCGTCGCTTGATGCCCTCACCGCCGACCAGATCCGCCGTGAACGGGAGCGACTTTCCCGGCTCTAACACGCAACGCAACACCGGAGCACGGCGAACGCGACGGGCTCCGATAGGGTCCGCGTCGGTAAGAATTGCGCACTGAGCCGGCCCGGCCAATATGTGTTCCGGTCCGCTCTCGAAGTGAAAAAACGGGCCGAGACATGCGCCAAACTTAAGGAGACCAACATGGCCAGCACGATTGATCTGTCCCAGCTCTCAGAAGAAGAGCTGGTCGCTCTCATATATGAGGCGACTAGGCTAAAAAACAGTAGGCACGATAGAAATCACTCTGAAGTACTAACCGCTGCCGATGGCTCGAAAAGCCAGGTTGGTGCGGCCGCGGAACATGGGGTTATCCCCACCCCAACGCCGCAAGAGGTCAAGGACGTAGGCCCCGAGCACGGTGTCCCGAAGGAAGGCGTCCAAGCCACAACAAATGGCAGGCCTTGAGACATGCACCAGCCTGCTCGCGAGATGTGCGATTCAAGCACTCGTGGGCCTTCCATGCAATGCGCCACGATGTTGTGTGCTTCTGCACTGTACTTCACGTGCAGAATTGAATTAGCCTGAGTATGGACATCGTGAAAAGCACTATGCCAAGCGGATAAGAATAGTGCTGCAGCAATGCCCTCGGCCCGAATCGGCCCCGGAACGTTGTTTGCTTCCAGGCCCGGAGATTGATCTTTCGGATCCCGCCGTCCCGGCAAGGAACAGGCAAGCTGTCAGCACAACATAAGCGGACACTTACAGGAATTCACTTTCCCAGCTTTCAAAAAGAGCGGAGGGCAATGGGGCGCTCATTAGATACTCGCGCAGGCCCATTCTTTGCAAGGCCACAGATGGCCATGCCGACCGTAACTGCTGTTGCAAGCAGCAGCACGATCGTAAGAGAACGTTCCTCGCAAAACGAAACCTCGGTCACGCTATCAAACTATTTTGTCGGAATGGAAGCTTTTTCGCCTTTTAACGATAGCTCGCGCTCCCATAACCTAAGTCTGCCAAGTTGCGAGACGAAAGCCGAAAGGCCATGCTCGCCCGCCAACTGAATGACGCCTTCGTCGATCCGTTCACCGATCCCTACCGCCTGTAGCAATGGAAGAGCAGCTTGTGTGTAACCGATGAACTTGCAATGCTGGAACGCGTCGGAAACAAAATCGCGGGCGGCGGCGTCGTTTGCTAGATGCTCAGCTGCCTCCATCGAGGGAAGTATCGCAATCGCGTCGAACAGAACGGACGGACCGCCACCAATCATGTGATTTGCCGCGACAAACTCGCCGTCAGACGCTGTCACGCCCCCGACGGTTGGCGCGATCAATTCGACATCGCCTTTCTCAGCGACTATGGCGTCCTTGAGGCCTTTGAGGAGATTGCTGTCGACCCCGTCTGTGATTAGAATACCAAGCTTTCGACCTTCAAAGCGCTTGGGACCACGCTCGACAATGCTGAGAGAGGGCGACGGATCGAGGTCCTGGCGTGTCGGCAACGCCGCGCTAGCAGGCCCCGGCATGGATCGGAGGCCGAGGTTTTGCGCCACTGCGGTGGCCAAAGATTTGTCGATATTCATCAAATGCGACACAAGCCGCTCTCGGATGACGGACGTCTCAACTTTACTAAGTTCAAATGTCAGTGCCGCTGCAATGTGTCGTTGTTCCGGCGGTGTTTGGCTAATGTAGAACTGGCGCGCCTGGCTGTAGTGGTCGGCAAAGCTTTCCGACCGCAGGCGTGCCTTCTGGCCCTGCTCTTCCGCGGGGAAATGCGTGAATCCCTTCACTGGAGATTCGCGAGGACCTTCGCCCCACGAGTTCGGCTGGTAATTCACACGGCCAACCGGGTTGCGCATGGCCATATGGCCGTCCTGCTGGAAATGATGGAACGGACACTTAGGCGCGTTTATGGGAAGATGCGTGAAGTTCGTGCTGCCCAGCCGCTTTAGCTGAGTGTCAAGATAGGAAAAATTACGACCTTGCAGGAGTGGATCGTTTGAGAAGTCGATACCCGGCGGTACGTTTTGCGTCATAAATGCGACCTGCTCGGTCTCCGCAAAAAAGTTGTCTGGCATCCTGTCGAGAACTAGCCTCCCCACAGGTTTCGGGGGAAGCACTTCTTCCGGAATGATCTTCGTGGGATCCAAGACGTCAAAGTCGAAATTGTCGGCGAATTCCTGGTTGAACAGCTGAAGGCAGAGTTCCCATTCCGGGAAATTGCCGGATTTGATCGCGTTCCAGAGATCGCGGCGGTGATAGTCGGGATCGGCACCATTGATTTTCACCGCCTCGTTCCAGACGACGGATTGCAGGCCGAGCTTCGGTTTCCAGTGGAATTTAACGAAAGTGGATTCACCCTTTGCATTAATCATACGGAACGTGTGGACACCAAAGCCTTCCATGAAGCGAAACGAGCGGGGAATGGCGCGATCTGACATCACCCACATGATCATATGCATACTTTCGGGGGTGAGACTGATGAAGTCCCAGAAATTGTCATGGGCGCTCTGCGCCTGTGGGAAACCGCGATCCGGTTCTTGCTTTACGGCGTGGACCATGTCGGGGAATTTGATGGCGTCTTGAATAAAAAAGACAGGGATGTTGTTGCCGACGATGTCCCAGTTGCCTTCCTGAGTATAAAGCTTGACGGCAAAGCCGCGTACGTCCCGGGCGAGGTCGGATGAACCCCTGTTCCCGGCGACAGTTGAGAACCGCACGAAGGCGGGAGTCCTCTCTCTCGCCCTCTGAAAGAGGTCGGCCTTTGTATAGGCCGCTAACGATTCATAAGTCTCAAAGAAACCATGGGCGCCGTAGCCGCGCGCGTGAACGACTCGCTCCGGAATGCGCTCATGGTCGAAGTGGAAAATCTTCTCCCGAAAATGGAAGTCGTCCACAACAAGTGGGCCGCGAGGTCCGACGCGCAAAGAGTTCTGGTCGTCGGAGACTGGCCCCCCTTGGGCTGTGGTCAACACGGTATCGCCATCTTCGGCTGTTTGGTGAAGCTCACCACCGTGGCCGCATGAGAGCTTTTGATCGTGAATGGTGGCGTTGGTGAACTTTGCAGGTTTTCTAGCCATGATTTGCTCCCGGAGGTGACTTTCACCAACATGTGAGGGCGCGCAAAGTTCCTTCCCTGACTTTTTAGTTTTCTGTCTGGCCAATATTTCGTGCCCGCTGCCGGAACCATCGGGGCTCCATCCGGTTGGGGTACAGGGCATCCGCTGTGAGCAGCCTGGAGCCTTCTTGATAGTTCGTGAAGGAGATTGAACATGGTCGACAAGTTGAGCAGCAATGGCGAAGAAAACAGGGAAGAAAATACGGCCCCGAAACAGACCGATTCAACCTCCAACCAAACTGTTCTTTCTCCGACTTCGATTGATCAGCTTCATGCGCTGAGGGCCGAAATCGATCAACTGAATGAATCGCTGAACCTGATTGCGGTGGGTTCAGCCCGTTTCGCCACCAGTCAAGTCCGACAGGCCGCGACGGAGATTGAGGATATGTTCAAGCGGAACATTATTTTGTCGATTACGACTGCTGCCATCGTCGGCTTCTTGTGGGGGCGTAGTAGGACGAGAGAATAAGAGGAGCTCTATTTGAAATTGGCATCACGTTTGCGTAGATATGCGACGAAGGCTCGCGGTAGAACGGCTCTAGCAGTTCCAGGATGCAGGTAATCGCCCTGCCTGGTATCCATCGAGCAATTTCTATCCCTCATCCAGGCGACTTCCAACTTACTATTGGGGCCTCATTACTTTGACACCCATTGGTGCAGTAGCTTTTGCAGGAACAAAATATTCTCTCATACATTCCACCTGCACCAGAAACTAACGCCGGCACTAACTGGCAGGAGGTGTGAAATGGGTCGCGGTATTTTGCTCTGGCTTCTTGGGATTCCGATTCCCATTATAATCATCTTGCTTCTTTTGTTTCGATAGGAGGCCGAGATGATTTCCACAACCGAGGTTTTAGAGAATTCAACACTGGTCGAAGGCTCCGTGGAATCATCGGCATCCGCTGTAAGCTGGGGCGCGATCCTCGCAGGCGCATTCGCGGCTGCCGCGTTGACACTTATGTTGTTACTGGTGGGTGCGGGGCTTGGTCTTACCTTGGTGTCGCCTTGGCCTTCCGAAAGTGCCTCTCTCACCACTGTCAGCATCTTCGGCTTTGCATGGCTGGTGTTCGTCCAGTGGATCTCAGCAGGAGCCGGCGGATACATTGCAGGACGGTTGAGGACCAAATGGGTGGGCGTTCATTCGGATGAAATCTATTTCCGCGACACCGCCCACGGGTTTATGGCCTGGGCAGCAGCAACATTGTTAATGGCAGCGTTACTGGGATCAACGGTCTCATCAATCGTTAGCGCCGGCACACAAGCGACCACGGCAGTCGCCGGTGCTGCTGCATCCGCTGCAGCAACCGATACGGCAACTGACGTGGCCACTACCTATTTCAGCAATGCCTTCCTAAGACCGGCTAACCCAACAACGCCAGTCGCAAACGTTGGCACCAATGAAGCGGCGGCAGCAGAAATCACAAACATTTTGGTGAGTAGCGCAGCGAAAGGCGACATGACAGCAGATGACCGCGACTACTTGAATCGCCTGGTTGCAGCGCGTACCGGTTTGTCAGAAGCAGATGCCAAGGCCAGGGTTGATGCAGTAATGACGCAGATTGATGATGCACGCAAGGCAGCTGCAAAGGCGGCTGAGAAAGCTCGTAAGGCGTCTGCAACATCTGCTTTACTTGGCGCCCTATCACTATTCATTGGTGCACTCATAGCGTCAGCATCGGCAGCTCTCGGCGGAATGCGTCGCGACGCTTATGATGCATTGATGTTGAAGTCTTGACGGTATTCACACACTAGCTTTCTCGCCCGTTTTTGAAAGGCTGCCGCTCCCCCCACACATCTGCGACTGGCGCAAATGCGTTTGCGCAGATGGAGCAAGCGGCGGCCCGCGACATTGTACTCCGACGCTTTGCTCCCTCGCGGCCTAGCAGGCCCCGTTGAGGTACGCATGAGTGCTAGACACGTACTTTCCTGCGGCGTATCATTCTGTGTTCTACGAATGCTTTTCCGGCGGCAGAATGCCGATCCCCAGACACTTTCGGAGAGACGAATGAGCTTCCAACCGGTTGCCGCAAGAGTCGATGATGCACGCGACATTAAAACAACCCTACCCAGTGATAAACGGAGCCAACTGTCGACAACCGATGTAGACGCTTATCACATAATCGAAGCCCTCCCCGAGCCGATCTACATGACGGACGCCAACGGTCGAATTACATTCTATAACAGTGCGGCTGTCAAAATGTGGGGCGTGCGGCCAGAGATTGGCAAGAGCGAGTTTTGTGGTTCATGGAAGCTTTATTGGCCCGACGGCACGCCCCTACCACACGATGAGTGCCCAATGGCCATGGCACTCAGGAACAGGCAGGCAATTAGAGGGTTGGAAGCGCTCGCCGAGCGTCCTGACGGTACGCGCATTCCCTTCCTTGCATTCCCGACACCTCTCTTTGACGCAGATGGCAAACTCACTGGCGCCGTTAATATGCTCGTCGACATCACCGACCGGGCAATCGCCGATGAAACTGCGCAGCGGTATTCGGCCATCGTTGAATCCTCTGACGATGCGATCTTGGCTAAAGATCTCAATGGCACAATTACGAGCTGGAATCGGGGCGCGGAAAGACTGTTCGGCTATACCGCGGATGAAGTCATCGGCAAGCATATAACCATTCTGATACCGCTGGATCGGCATGACGAAGAGACCCACATACTCAGCCGCATTCGTCGCGGCGAACCTATCGACCACTATGAGACTATCCGGCGGCGCAAGGATGGCACTCTTGTCGAGATTTCTCTCTCAGTGTCTCCGATCAGAAGTCGCGATGGCAGAGTTATCGGCGCTTCGAAGATCGCACGCGATATCACCGAGCGCAGACGCGCCGAGGAGCAGCAGCACCTGTTAATTCGGGAGATGAACCACCGCGTCAAGAACCTCTTCACCGTTGCGAGCAGCGTCGTCAACCTCAGCGCACGTTCGACAAGCACGCCAGCCGAGCTTGCCTCGACAGTACGAGACCGGCTGAACGCTTTGGCGCAAGCCCACGAGTTGACGGTGCCATCAAACTCTGAAGCGCAGGAGAGAACCGAGCAGGTCACGACGCTGCATAGGTTGATCGCTACGATCCTGGCCCCCTATGTCAACCTTTCGGACAACTGCCAGCCTAGAGTTACCATCGTTGGTCCGGACGCTCCAATCGGCGGCGGCGCAGTGACAAGCTTCGCGCTGCTTTTGCACGAATTTGCAACGAACGCCGCCAAATATGGGGCACTATCCGTTCCCGAAGGCGAGGTGAACATTTCCTGCGACGAGGACGCTGACCAACTTATTCTGACTTGGACTGAGCGAGGTGGGCCGCGGGTCGATCAGAAGGTCGATGGAGAGGGATTCGGGACTTTGCTCGGTAGGGCGACAGTGCGGAGCCAACTGGGCGGTGAGATCGTCCGCGAATGGAAGCCCGAAGGCCTGTCAATAAGACTCGCCGTGGCCCGGGATCGCTTGGCTGGTCAACAGTCATAGACATGCCGCCGATGCGCCTTGCAGAGATATTCATCCTCATCAAGGCACTCCGCCATAAAAGCCCCGCGCGCCCTCTGACGAAAGCAGGCTAGGCGACGCTGATCTGCACAACAATATTGCCCGCTTTTCAGATGGAACCAAAAAACTGCGTCAGACGTTACTTCACTCTGGAGTAATCACGAGCGGCGTACCACCCAGGTAAGCATCATGCCAGGTACTCCTCGGAGCCTCACCATGGATATGTTAACGCTTCTCATCATCCTCTTCATAATTTTGGTTCTTGGCAGCGGCTGGTATGGCCGAGGTCGCTGGTATTGATCAATGCATCGGACAGCCGCACAGTTCAGCATTGGGCTGATAACCCCGTGTAGAATAAAAGCGAAGATCTCACTGCGGCCATCCATCAACCGGACAAGGTTCGGCATGGCAAAAATTGGAACCAAGAATAAAACGCAACGGGCTGCCGAAGCGGCAGTTGAAGGCTTTCGGCAAGATCTTGGCCCATTCGTCGTGGCGGCTGAAACAACACGTATGGCGATGTTGTTTACAGACTCTACACAACCCGGCAACCCCATCATATTTGCCAACGATGCGTTTCTCGAGTTGACCGGATACGCGCGAGAAGAGGTGCTCGGCCAGAATTTCAACTTCTTGATGTCGCACGGCACTGACGGTGATGCACTAGCTCGCCTCGACGCTGCATTTTCGAGCGCCTCGAGAGGTGGTTCTGAGATCTGCTATCGCCGCAAGGATGGCAGCGAGTTCTGGTCGGCCATCCAGATCAACCCCGTGCGTGACCACAGCGGTAGTGTGGTCCAGCATTTCGCATCTTTCGTCGACCTTACCTACCACAAGCAGGAGCAGTCTCAGTCACGGATGCTTATCGAGGAACTGAACCATCGCGTGAAAAATACTCTCGCTACGGTTCAGTCGATTGTATGGCAGGCGTTGCGGAACAACTCCGATCCCGCGGTGATCAGGGACGCCATTGAGTCACGCCTCTTTGCTCTTTCTCGATCGCACGATTTGTTAACCCGCAAAAACTGGGAAGGTGTGAGACTCTGCGATCTGATCAAGAATGCCTTGGAGGCGTTCGGGGTTGCGAATGGAAGGTCTGAGCACTTTGCCATCGCTGGCAAGGATATCCGCGTTTCGCCAAGGATCGCTCTGGCGCTGGGCGTCGCGTTCCATGAACTCGCGACCAATGCCGTAAAATATGGGGCATTTTCCAATGCTGCCGGGGCAGTACAGATTTCTTGGACAATTGAGCCGTTGCCGAATGGCAAGGAGATTCGCCTGTGCTGGGAGGAAAAGGGTGGGCCTACCGTAACGTTACCGTCCCGGAAAGGGTTCGGTTCGCGTGTAATTGAACATGGCCTGGCTCACGAGTTGGATGGCACGGTAGTCCTCGACTATCGGACAGCTGGCCTAATCTGCAGGATCAACTTTCCTCTAACCAGCGGTGCTTATGATGGATAGATTGCTTTCCGGCAAACGGGCACTCGTAGTAGAGGATGAGATGTTAATACTCATGATGATCGAGGACATGCTGCGCGATCTCGGCTGTGAATCGGTTAAGGCCGCAGCCACAGTAAGTCAGGCCTTAGCCCTACTTGAAACTCAAAACTTTGACGTTGCGACGCTGGATATGAATCTGGAGGGTAATGATAGTTATTTGGTGGCTGAAGCGCTGCGAACACGAGGTGTCCCGTTTGTCTTCGCGACAGGCTACGGCAGCCCCAAAATCAGGGATGGCTTCAGCGACCGACCTGTTTTGAAAAAGCCGTTCATGGACAGGGAATTGGGCGAGGCTCTTGCGCGTATACTGGCCCCCCAGACCGAAGTGAATTCGGGCCGAATCATCGGCGTCTAATCGGAAGATGATCCATAAACGTTTCGCTGTATCCGTTGCGGCTAGACTGCAAGAGACGGAGCCTCAGACATGACCGTCCCCCGGCGGGCTTGTTCTGTCAGGGGAATGCACCGGAGAACGGTCAAGTAGGCATTGACACTGGCATTCGCCATAAGGGCGCGGGGGGCACCAGTGTCTTAGCATCATCATAACTCCCCATGAGCAATATGGTTCCAACGGTGTTAGTTCTTGCAGGGTCCAGCGCCATGTCGGCTACGCGGTTAGCCCTAGCCGAGTGGCATTATAGTCTGGGGTTCCTCTGCAGGATCAGGATCTTCCCGGTATGCACCGCCTGTTCGCCAGGACAGTGTCAAAAGCATTCAACACCTCGCTCGTGCTGAAACCCGCCTCGGTTAACTTGTCCGTTGTAAGGGCTATCATGCTGTCGAGCTATTCCTCGAGCTCGGTGTCGCGATCCGGGTCATTTATCGATCGAACTTTCATCATCTGCCTCCTTCAATACAGAAGCGCTTTTCACAGCTGCGCATTAAACGGACGACAGCTACCGAGGTTCCGCAAAAAGCGCGGAGCTAAAACCGCTTGGCTCGGTTGTGCCAAAGGTGCTTGGAAGAGGTTGTCAGTCGAACAGAGCCGAGCGGATTCTCAGGGAAAACTGCCATGATCACTAGCGCTGAATTCGATGCGCTCATCACGCCAAAGCCCGACGTACCCCGTGCCGAAACGCAAAAGGGTTTTCGGCTAATCGCCGACAACGAAAAAGCTGTGCGAGATGCGAAAACTCGACGTTTGCGAAACGCAGAAGATCGACGCCCATCCGCGCTGACTGGTAACGCCGGTCGGCGTTCCTAGGATCACTGCACGCCGCAGAAGCGCGAAAGAGTCGAACACCGGCCCGAGTGCGAGACATTGCTATTGCGGCCGTGACAAATCAGGACTTCGGGAACAAATCGGGGATTGATGCACTTATCCTTCACCGGCCCAGTTCGGCCGGAACATAAGATTGTATGGAAGGATTGAGACAATGAAAAAACTGATCGCGACGACAGCCATTTCCATCCTGCTGGCAGGTGGTGCAGCTTACGGCGCCTCAGTCGCCCCCCTCACCACTTACCAGTACAGCGCGACCGATATACGCGCATCTCAGTTGATTGGGCAAACCGTATACGCGGCCGAAACTCCGGTTGATCTGAACATGCCCCTCAACGACCCCGACAAGAACTGGGCAAATATCGGCGAGATTAACGATGTCGTGTTGGGAAGTGACCAGTCCATTCGGGCAGCGGTCATCGGAGTCGGCGGCTTCCTTGGCATGGGCGAAAAAGACGTTGCGGTGTCCATACGCGATGTGAAGTTCATCAAAGATGGCGACTCACCGGAAAGCTACTTCCTCGTCGTAAACGCGACCAAGGATGCACTCGATAATGCCCCCGCCTATGTCTTGCCAACTGATCCGAACACCACGGCCGCCACTATCCCCGATAGCGGGGTGCAGGCCACAATCGATGAAAACCGCACGAAGCTTATTCGGCCAGACGTGATGCGTGAGGGTTATCAGACAGCCCAAATGACGGAAGTGACGGCCGACAAGCTAACCGGCGCACGCGTATATGGCGCTAAGGACGAGGACGTTGGCGAAATCAATCGTCTGGTCATGGCCGACAATGGGCAGGTGCAGTTGGTGGTGCTCGATATCGGCGGCTTCCTCGGCATTGGCGAGCATGAAATTGCGGTGACCCCCGATGAGCTCACTATTGTGCGAAACAAGGAAGGCGATGATTTCCGGGTCTACATCGATGCCAACAAAGATGCGCTGAAAGCCCAGCCGGATTATAAGCCTATCCAGTAGCAAAGCGACCCAAACGTCGAGTGAGGGCGGCTTCCCAGCCGCTCTTGCTTTTCCCGGCAGATTCTTTTCGTGCTGAGACTGAATTCGACACGATTGCAAGGAGCGAGACAATGGACCGCCCGACACGCCTGATTTTGTGGAACCAGCTGGAACTTCTCAAGACACACAATCCGGGCAACGTAGCCGATTTGCAAGCACAACAAGAGATTTTGGCCTCCGGGGACACCTCCCGGTATTCCGAATTGTTTCATATGTTTAGTGATGAGGAGGCATCCGCTGAAATGCAAAAGGAGGTCTACGACGTCCTGGAGATGTTTCGCGCGCTGGGAAGCGCAAAGCAAAATGGATGGACGCCATCCAATGAGAAGGCATCCAAGTTCGAGGGCTTCGATGCCAACAACGATCCGCATTTTGCGTTCGCGCAATACCTCATTGATCGATGCAGGCTCTACCCGGAATCGGCTCCCAACAGGAATTCGCACAGCATAAGTACACTATCAAGCTATCGACGCATGCTGAGGATTTGGCGGAAAGCTGGGAACAAATATGAACTGAGCGAAGCCGAAGCCGAGGCGATCATTCACGCCTAGTAGCCGGATTGCAGTAGGGAGTCGATGACGTGAAGGCTGACAAAGCCGATCGCTCAATTTTTGCTATGCGAGAAAGGGCACAGCCTCAGAAGGCCGAAACTGTCTTAGCACCAGCGACGAGCACAATCTGCGACAATGGCAGTGATCATCGATGGGTATGACCAACAACGGACAGCGGTTCATCTGACCTCAATTCGCAGCCGCCTCCAGCCAACGCAGCACGCAAATTTCATCCTCGTTCATCCAATCGAGCAGGCGGGTACTTCTTGTTTTTCCCATACGAATCAACGCCGGGAGCCGTCCCGCTTCGAATTCCTCAAAGACTTTGGGATGAATGTAGGAAGACCGACACACAGACCGGGTGTTGACGAGCTTCGCCGCCACGGCGTCTACTACGGCATTGATTTGCCGCGCACGGTCCCGTTTGCTCGCCGCGGCTTCGATTTCCGCAAGCGAGAAGGCCGCCATACATGTCGCGCCCCAAGTGCGGAACTGCCGAGAAGTGAAGTCGCTGCCGGACGCAGTCCGGATATACTCGTTGACATCCTGCGACTTGATCTGATGATGAGCGCCGTCCTCATCCAGATACTGGAAGAGGTTCTGACCGGGCAGCTCCTGGATTCGCTTGATCGCGCCTGCAAGCCTCCGGTCGGTATGCGACACCCGCCACTCTTTGCCGGATTTGCCCTTGAAACGGAAATGCATCACTGAACCTTCGATCTTCAAATGCCTGTTTCGCAGCGTCGTCAGACCGAACGACCCATTGGCGGCTGCATACGTAGAATTGCCCACGCGGATATATAAGTTGTCGAGAAGATGCACGACGGTTGCTAACGCCTTTTCATAAGTCGGCATTCTGGACCTCAGATCGTTGTCTACCCGCTCCCTTATCTCAGGAAGTCTCTCCGCGAATTGCACGAGCTTCTCGAATTTCGCTCGTCCGCGCTCTGATGACCAATCGGGATGGTACCGATACTGCTTCCTGCCACGAGCATCGACCCCGACCGCCTGTAAATGCGAGTTCGGGTTCGACGAAATCACGACATCCGAGTAGGCTGGCGGAACGGCCAAGGCCGCAAAACGCTTAAGTTCGGCCGGATCCGTGATGCGGCGGCCGTCGGCGGCGTAATAGAGAAAACCCCGCTTACCGAGCCTGCGGCTCACGCCACCCTCAAGTGAAGACACGTAAACAAGCCCGGAGCCGCCTAACAATGCGCTACTGCTTGAGTACATCTTATCCATTTCGGAAACTAACTGAACCATGCCGGTTAAACTGCGATGCAAACGTTCTGTTCCCTTCTCCTAACATCCCGGATGTCCGGAACACAGCAGAAATGGGTCTGGATCGCCGGGAACGGACTGAAGGCATCAGTCAAAAGGAAAAGCCGACCACGGCGGACTGAAGCCTGCCGGGCTCTTCATTCTCAAACTGCCGGCGTGACCAGCGGGCCGGCTCCTCCTGACGCAAGGCGTTGGCAGCTATCAACCCGTGAAAAGCGCGCGCAACCGCGCAAAGAGGCTGGTTCGCCCGCCTAATATCTCGCGAACGCGTCGCGCTGCATCGGCGCCACTAACGGTGTTGCCGAAATGGCAAAAACACACAATCCGATGCAGTTGCTCATCGTTGATTATCCCACCGCGCGAAGACGCCTGAGGGCAGGCGCGCATTCCAACCGGCACTGTCAAATTTCGATGCGCGGATATTGACGGACGACTGCGCGGACCCTAAATTTAATCGGTCTGTTTCTTTCACCAGAATTGGTGAGGCTGTCGCGGAAGTTCCTGCCTGTTGCGTTGCTAAATGCGCATTGAGCCTGAGGGCCGTGGGACCCCGCAAGTCAATTTCAATGAGGCAGCGGCCGAGAGCAGTTTCGCTCTCTAACTCGAGCGGCGACAAGTATTTGCAGCTCAGATGTTCGATCCTAACCGCCCCTATGACTTCACGGTCGTTCGCTGCGGAAGGCTGGCACTGAGATCGCCATTTTAGGTTTATCGGAACACGAAGCGGTCAAAAGTAAGCGGTGGGCAGCGCTTCATCAGGAGGTGTGGCATGCCTGTATATTTTTTCAACATGCGCGACGGCAAACACGTAACTAGGGACCCCGCCGGAGTTGAACTGGAGAATGACAATGAAGCACGCATGGCAGGGTTGGCGGCAGCTCGACGATACCTTGCGGATGGCTTGCTCCTTGACAACGCGCTTTATGGGAAAGCATTCGAGGTTTCGGATTGCCATGGCACAACCGTTGTGACGATTTCCTTCATTGAAGCGCGGCAAAGTGACTGCTGGACAGTTGCAGAACTCTCGAGTCTGCCCGTACGATCTGGTTATCGGAATGTCTCCGAAACTCTTTGGACAGTCGTTCCTTCGATTCATCGAGGTAAAGTGTAGCGCAGCAGCCGGACCTGACACTCCGTGCCCATGGCCTTGCCCATCTTCGTGTCAATCATCTTGCCCGGATCAGCAGCGTAAGTTGACACGGCTGTAACTCATTCACACTTGGCACCTAGGCGTCCTGATGGCCTACTGCGGCGTTGCTTCGCGTCCTGTCATCTCGTTTATGCTGATGGTGAAATAGATCGGCGCTTGTTGCATGTGCTCGGTGTTGGAAATCGCTTCGAACCCCCCTTGTTCCCACCAATCGTTGTAAACCTTGAGTATTTCCCAGGCTTGCTGTCGTTCCGCTTTTTGCGTGAGTTCGGTGAATGTGCCCGATATAATCACAGATTTCCATCGCCGATTTTGATGGAAACGCTCGATCTCCAGACAAACATTCGGGTTGGTTCGCATGTAGTCGATCTTCTGTCCTGCCATGGAAAAGCTGAAGAACTGGCTCTCTGCAAAAATATAGTAGATGGGAACTATATATGGCTGATTGTCTCTGCTGCACCCCAATCGGGCCAGTCTCTCTCTGGCGATGAGCGCACGGCATTCTCGTGTTGGCATCTCTCGAATTAACATTGCAACAACACCACAAAGCAGTCGTCTTCCCGCTATGCGCTTTGCAACAAGTAGGAACAGGCGAGCGTGTCAATGTTTACTGGTGGCGAGATTATGCGCTGCACCAGATTCGAATACAAGCTCAGTCAAGTGCCTTGCTAGTCCAGTTCAAGAGGCGCATGGTTGGTTGTCGGCAGCAATTGAAGCGGGCGCTGCTTTTATAGGGATACCAGCCCTAGCCCCAACAAAGGAGGACGGCATGTCTTCCGACAATCGCCATGAGTTCCTAACGTCTACCGATTTGCAGATGCTCGAACGTGTCCTAAAGCGGGCCGGGTTTCGAGGGACGGAGGCGACGGTTGATCCTAATAAAATGGGAAAGGCTGCGCGTTTTCTTATCGACCATTTTCGGAACGGCAACGACTCCGAGGATTCGTTGACTGATGTGCTTGAAAAACGCGGATTCGAAACAGGCTCGGGTAAGCATCGGACCCCGAAGCAGGAAAAATCCGAGGCAATTGATCGGTGGGTCGACGAGGGTGGCTCCTAGTTGCAAGGACCCTACATTTCCCGCTTCGACTGCGGGGAAATCCTTGGTTCCAGCAACGCTATTATGCTGAAAATTTGCAGCAAGCTTGTTTCGAATGGAACCAAACCCTGCGTCAAACGTTACTTCATACCGGAGTAATCACGAACAGCGCACCGCGCAAAATACCGCGATGGAGATGACCAGACTACTCCCAGGAGAGTCAACATGGATATCACCACGCTTCTCATCATAGTTCTCATAATCTTGCTGCTCGGCGGCGGCGGCTGGTTCGGCCGAGGTCGCTGGTATTGATCAATGCCTCGCATAGCGAGGAACCCTGTACAATGCTGGCCGAGTAACCCCGGCCAGCATATAAGATCCCCATCCTCCCGAATGAAATTGCGCCTCGGCAGAAAGTACAACTAAAGCCTGCGCATCACGCTGCGCCGACAACTTTGGCACTATTTTTTAGGAACGATCCTCCTTCGAATGAGTTTGGAACATAGATCCATGTGATCGAACGAGAGGAAACATCATGAACCCGATGGTATTTGCCGCCGCACTCTTCAGTGCGATCTCCCCGCACGCTTTTGCGCAGACGAACTCTGACAGCGAGACTCCGGCGATTGCGACACCCGATTCCAAGAACGCCAACGCCCCAGTTGAAGGCAAGAACAGTTTTACCGAAGCTCAGGCCACGAAGCGTTTCGCCGCCGCCGGGTATTCTGCAGTTGGTGCGCTATCGCTCGATGACAAAGGCGTTTGGCATGGAATGGCCATGAAGGATGGAAAGTCCGTCCGCGTCGGGCTCGATTACCAGGGCAATGTCGTCGCTCAATAATCTCAAGCAGACAAGAGGAACACGCTATGAAAACCGTTACTGGACTTTTTGACTCTTACGATGACGCAAGCACTGCGGTGATTGCGCTCGAAAATGCAGGCATCTACGCCAAAGACATCAGCATTGTTTCGAACAACGCAGACGGTCGACACGAGCACGCGTCGAACGCTGCGGAAGGTGCCAGCGCCGGTGCTGGACTTGGTGTCCTTGCAGGCGGGGTAAGCGGTCTTCTCGCCGGCCTTGGCATGCTGGCAATTCCGGGCGTAGGCCCAGTCGTCGCAGCTGGTTGGCTTGCGGCCACTGCGGCAGGTGCGGCTGCTGGTGCGGCGGTGGGTGGCGCGGCTGGTGGGATCATCGGCGCCCTGACTGACTCCGGTGTGTCCGAGACCGACGCGCATGTCTATGCTGAAGGCGTTCGTAGGGGCGGCACACTTGTGACCGCAAAGGTCGATGAAAGTCGCGCCGCAGATGCGGAGACGATTCTGAGCGGATCCAACGGTGTCGATCCTGCGTCCCGCCGCCAAGCTTATGAGCAAAGCGGCTGGACAGGTTTTGATCCCAAGCTGGGTCCTTATACGGCTGATGAAATCAAGCGCGAACGCGAGCGAAATCTGTACCCCATTGGCTAAGGAATACGAGCACGCTGAAAGCAAAGGAGAATTGAGTTGGAAAAGCTAGCACAACTATTCGAGCACACCCTCCGGGACGTGTACTATGCCGAGAATGCGATTGTGAAGGCATTGCCAGAGGTCGCGAAGGCTGTGAAAAATTCTCAGCTGAAGCAGACAGTCGAGAGCCATCTGGAGGAGACCAAGGGGCAGATTGCAACGCTCAATAAAGTCTTCGCAACAATTGATAAGAAGCCGGAAGGCACAAAATGCGACGCAATCGAAGGCCTCATCAAGGAAGCCGATGGACTTATGAAAGAAGCCAAGGGCCCAGCGCTCGACGCCGGTTTGCTTGCCGCAGCTCAAGCTGTCGAGCATTACGAGATCGCTCGTTACGGTTCTCTGCGTGAATGGGCCAAGGTTCTCGGAAATGAGAAGGCGCATGTTCTACTGACTGAAATCCTCGATCAGGAGAAGGCGGCGAATGCAAAATTGACGACACTTGCTGTCACGGTCGTAAACAAGTAACGATATAGCCACCGGATGAGCCGCTCACCAGACAAAGAGCTGCTCATCCAACGATCCTTTTCAAACGAAGTGCGCATCCGGCAGTAACGGGTGCCTGCCCTAGCGTCAGGGGCTTGTCCAACCCCTCAAATCCCGAGCTTCGCGGCCCCGGTTCCAGAACTAATATGCAACGGCACCAAGCAGGAAGCCGCCATCTTCGCGCGGCCGAAACAAGTGCAAAGGCTTTAAAGGACAATCTGCTGATCTACCTGATCGGCCTAGCGCTTGATGAAGCACTCACCAGTCGGAAATCATGAACAGCTTCACACTGCCAGCTTCACCAACATGTCATCCGGCAATGGCCGCTGCAGTGCCGCAATGCAAGCAATAATTGATTTCTCTGCGCTTGTTGCAATTTAGACTTTAATCTCGTTGTAATCGTGCTGAATGTGGAACATGGTGCGTTTTGTCGGTAGCCAATTGTTCTGGCACGGCCTTGAGGGGTGCCAGGGATCCTGTCTCGACAGACTAGCGGCGCTTGACCGAACGCTGGGGCGGGTGGGCATGCACAATTACGTCGTCCTTGCCAAGCAAGTCATTCCCATGGATATCGCGCACTATCTGATCGCCTGCTGAATTCGCCTCCAACAGAAACTGATGGGATCTTTTTATGGATTCGTTCCTCTATCGCGGCATCAAGCTGACGGCGACCAAATCGATTGCCGGCAAGACTGCCTGCAATCGCAGTGCCTCTCGTGACCACTCGACACCTCGAACCGTCATTTCAATGATACTTGCGCTGCCGGTTGTGTGGTTGCAGCCGCGGCCGTAATGTTTCTCGCACTCATCCGTATCTCCGCCTCGCTCGCTGGAAACGATATGCGGTCCACCAATCCGGCGACATGAGGATGTTAGAATGCACTTTGAACTGAAGCCTATGATTGCAGCGAACGCTGCAGTATTGATCTTGGGACTCTGCGCGATAGCGATTTCCGATAAGCTCGTCACCACAAGCGTGACTGTCTCGCACGATCCTCCAGTTCAGCCTTGCTTGCGACCTAGTTGTGGCGCATGGTCGATTGTCGGCAGCAATTGAAGCGGGCGCTGCTTTTATAGGGTTGAAAACCTTAGCCCCAAGCGAAAAGGAGGACGAAATGTCTTCCGTCGTGAATCAACAACATCTCACATCAATGAATCTTAAAATGCTCGGAAGCGTACTCGATACGGCGGGTATCTTTGATATCGACACCAAGTGGCATCTCGAAAGGCGAATGCGGTTCGGCCGTGTTCTCGTCGGCGCGTTTCAGGATGGAGTTACCTCCGAAGCAGAACTTGCTAGCAACCTACTGGGAGAATTCGAGGTCCTGCATGCATCGTGTATTCCCAACAGCAAGAGCCCAGCTAACGAAGGTGATTTGGCCCGTTGGGAGAATGAGGGCGGCAGCCTTCGTTGTGCAGCCACGCGAGGTTCGTATCTATTTGGCAAGAGGATAGAACGAGACGGTACGTGGACGATCCACCACGTCTTTTCGGGGGTCCCGGCACAGTACGGGACTTGGAACATGCAAGGCCTGACCGAGCAGGTGGCAAAGCGTGCTTTGCGAACGATCAACACACCGTCAATCAGTGGAGAACATTAATGTCCAAGGAAAAGAACAAAGGAAGCAAGGAAGCCCGAAAGCCGAAAGCGGCAAAGCCTGCAAAGCAGCCGCCTGTTTCGACTTTCGTCAAACCCGTACCTTCGTATAAAAAATCCACCTCGAACTCATCGTGAGCTATCATGTCCGACCGCACCACAGAGACACAGATCACCTTTAGCCACCCGTTTCAGCTTTCTCCACTGGTTAAGCCACTTGCGCCTGGCACCTATCGCATCATCACAGACGAGGAGGTAATTCCGGGTATCCCTTTCATCGCCTATCGACGCTCATCGACGATGCTACATATCCCGGCGATAGGCGTCTTGGGAAACACTGAGCAGTATATCAGCGTCGATCCAAAAGAACTGGAGGCGGTGCGATTGAAAGACGTGGAAACACACTAGCCGAGATCGGTCGTTATCCCCATGACCTTTCAGCTCCCCACAACAACAGCCACAGTCAAGTCCGCGATTTCCACGATCGTACTTTTGGCATGCTTCGCTTTGGTCGCCTACATGCTGATGGGCCATCCAGGGGTCTGATGCCCAACTGTGAAAGCGGCCTTCATCAACTGGACGCGGCATGCCTCAAACCAAGCAAACCGCGTCCGAGGAAATTAGCAGAGCTGACCAACGAAAGCCCGGATATCGTCAGCAAGGAGTTTCGGAACTTCGAGGCTTGGGAAATGCCCCCCTCGTTCCATCACTGTCCATTGACGGATATCAAGCCACCGCTCGCCCCAGGCTTGGGGTGCCGGTAGGATGTCCTTTGGGAAAATCGCAACAGCCACAGGTGCCCCCTGTTTAGGTGGCGGTGACATTGCGCCGATGTCGCCGAATGCCTCACGGTAGAGCCATTGAGACGATCCAATGGTTTGTGTGGCCCAATAGATAGTCAGGATCGTGCAGATAACGTCGAGCGAAACCTTGCTCTCGTCGGTCCAGGCTTGGAACTTCTCTGCGATCCACGAGGCCAGCCCAGCAGGTGAATCGTTGAGCGCGGCGGCAATGGTGTGGGGTTTCGTGGCGTGTAGCATAGCGTATGCGCCTTCGAGCATGCGCCATTGCGATGCGGCTTCCAGGAAGGCGTGCTCTTCTGCCGTCGGGTCTGAGGGAGTGGGATATCCCGAAAAGACGTTCACCATGTGGACGCCAATGACACGAGCGCCATGATTGGCACGTAACCGCTCCACCACACCCGCTCCCATGTCGCTTCCGTGAGCAACAAACCGCTCGTATCCCAACCGACGCATGAGTTCGGCCCAGAGGCTAGCGATATGTGTGATGTTTGTTCCCGGCACTGAAGGTTTGTCCGAGAAGCCGTACCCAGGCAGTGAGGGAATGACGACGTCGAATGACCAGCCGTTCCGCTCTTCCGTCAGAAGCGGAATGAGCGGCAGGAATTCAACGAAGCAACTCGGCCAACCATTGGTAAGAATGATCGGCACTCTGCGCTCACCCTTTCCGCGAATGTGGAGGAAGTGTATCCCAGTGCCATCGATGTCGGTGCTATAGGAGGGGAAGGCGTTCAGTTGCTTCTCTGCCAAGCGCCAGTCGAACTGACGCCAATGGCCAAGCAGAGTCTTCAGTTCGGATTGCGGGATGCCCGCGGCCCAGGTCACGTCATCAAATCCATCGGAGAAGCGGGTCTCGTCTATTCTTCGGTGCAGATCAGAGATGATAGCGTCGGAGATATTGATCCTG
>NZ_JAEQNC010000027.1 GCF_016722925.1 Phytoamicus setariae
CTCGGTACGGGGCTCTCTGCATTTTTTGGGAACCAACCCTTGCCTGCCAGCATGGAGGTATGAATGCCCCACCCAATCGTCAACATCGACAGTGTTGCGCCGGAAGAGCTTCCGGAGCCGTATACGCCAACGGGACCGGCGGCCGCCCTTTACGCACCGAAGGTGGCAAGGATAGGCCCATTGATTGGTGCGAGCGCGCTCGGCTGCAATCTGGTCGAACTTGCCCCAGGCAAGAGGGCATTTCCTTTTCACAATCACCGCGCGAACGAAGAGATGTTTATCATCCTCGAAGGATGCGGCGAGATCAGGATTGGCGAGGAGACCTTTGCCATCAAAGTTCACGACATAATTAGCTGTCCGGCCGGCGGCCCCAAGACCGCCCATCAGATCGTCAACACCAGTGAGGCAACGCTGCGCTACATTGCCCTAAGCACTAGGCACGCCACTGACATCGTCGAGTATCCCGACAGTGGTAGGTTTCGAGTAATTCATGCGCCGACATCGCACCCGTCTCCGGATGACCAGCCGATGGATATTTGGGGGGTACGGGACGACGATGCGGACTATTGGGATGCGGGCTAAGTCAAACCTGTGCCGATCACCCGCAAGGTCTCCTTTTGGCGCAAAGCAGCCGTGAGGTCATGGCAGCTCTTGGCCCTAAGCGGACTAAATGGGCGGCGCTTCTCTAATCGGCTTGCGCTTACGGTCCGCTGGTTTCGTTATTTCTTCTTCTCTTGATCGTGATGCCACTTGATGGCGAAGAACATGCCCGTGCCTAACACGAGAAGCTTGAGCGGAAAGAAGACTATAGGGAACCAATCCCACATTTCGGATATTTCCAGGCTATTACTTGACACTCTATCGTGAGGGAGCACTACCTCAAAACTGCTGCATACAACATCAGCCAAGTTGACGCAGATGAGATCATAACATTCCCATCACACGGCATGAGTGGGCTTGCCCCATGTTTCCGGACAGGTTGTTTAACCTAACAAGCTGGTGACCGCTTCAGGCGCAAACCTGCAGCTCGGCGACATCCGTGCATGTCCGCTTCTGGGATACCACTGTGCTCCACTCAGTGTCCGACTTGCGGGCCCAAAGCGACTATTTAGTCAGCGACAATGGGTTCCCCATTTTCCCAAAAACGCTCGATCTTGTTCCACCAACGCTTTGATTCCGGCAGGAGCCATGCCTCGAAATCGGAGGGCTTTGTTTTTTCATGGAGGTTTTCATTCTGAAGGTCCTCCAAGAAGCCGATACTCGCTGCGGTTCGGACGTAGTCATCACCGTGAACATGCCAGTCTTCGATCACTCGAAAAACAGCCGTGAAGTTCTGCGTTTCGCCATTCTGAAGCTTGCGCGCAAGGTGGACGGCCAGATCGCCGAGCAATTGGTAATACAAGGGTTCCTTGCCATCCTCCACTCCTGCAAGGAACGTTGTCCAAGTCTGCTCGAATGTTGGATCCGCCAACAGAAGAAGCGGAAACATTTCAGCGCTTATGATTATATGTTTCTGCATACCGCAATTTGCCTCAACAAGTTAGGGCGCGCCAGAGGCATGCGTTGACTTTGTAGCGCGTTCCGGACGAATACCTATGGCCACTCCTGGCGCACTGCTGACTTGAGGTCTTGGCAGCTGATGGCGCGAAGCTGCCGGGCGCGTTATGGCCGCCTGACCGCAAACTTAAGGTCCGAAAGCGGAAATTACTGCCGCTCGCCCGTCCTGTTGACTGATGCCCAAAGCCAGGGAACAAAGGTGGCATCCACGGTCGCTCGCGATGGGAAAACAGAGGGAATTTCAAGGAAATTTCGCTAAGCAATTGAAATAATGTGAGAATAAATGTTTCCAAGGCATCTGTTTTCATTGCATTTTCCGCGGAACGAATCTGGAGCCGGATTGAGCATTTGGATGCTCTTTTGGAAAACTGTGTTCGCTCTTCGAGCTTGTGGATCGCGGTTGAGATAGTGCGCATCGAGAATCGAGCGGACGTCATTTAGGCTATGACCGGTGATGGTGGCGATCTCCGCTTCGGTCCTCCCGCCAGCGCGAGCCGGCTGAACGTGGTGCCACGAAGGTCATTAAAGCACATCAAGGAATCCGAAAAGCGGCATGGAAACCATGCGTCTACCGCTGTTCCGAGAATGGGATTCTCAGAATAGCGGCAAGAAAGCAAATTTCTTTCGTTGCATTTATAATCTATCTTTTATATAGATAATATGTGTTAACGAGGATGAAGTGATGGAAGCAGTCCGAATTGTTGGAATATCCGGAAATGTCAAAGCGCCGTCACGAACATCGTCACTGGTCAGGTCAATACTGGGATCAATAGAAGCAACGCTCGGCATAAAAACCCGTCATATCGATCTGGTGTATGCGGCGCCGGTTCTTTTCAAAGCTTTGAGAGCGGATCAACTTGACGATGAAGGCAAGGAAATCGTCTCTGCCGTTGAGGCAGCAGACATCCTGGTCGTGGGGTCACCCGTCTACCGCGCCTCCTATACAGGCGCGCTAAAGCACCTGTTCGATCTCGTTCATTTCGAATCGCTGGTCGGCAAGCCCGTCATTCTTGCGGCGACCGGGGGTAGCCCCCTGCATGGCCTGGTCACAGAACATCAGTTGCGGCCGCTGTTCGGCTTCTTCAAGGCGCTGACTTTGCCCACAGCGATCTATGCGCTGGAAAGCGATTTCGACGCTTACGCGGTCAAAAACCCTGAAATTGCCAAGCGTATCGAAGCGGCCGTACGCGAGCTCGATGCCATCGTGCCGGCAACGCCGGGCCTGATCACGCGGCCTGCCTTGGAAGGCCCGGTTGGGCAAACGCGTCTCCGGGCGTGAACATTAAGTGTGGATGGAGAAAACTATGACGCAGCTCAAGAAAGAACCGTTGAAATTTGCCTACTGGGTGCCAAACGTGTCCGGCGGGTTGGTGATCAGCTCGATCGAACAACGCACCAGCTGGGATATCGACTATAACCGCAAGCTGGCACAAATCGCCGAGGCTTCGGGCTTTGATTATGCCCTGAGCCAGATCCGCTTCACCGCCGGCTACGGCGCCGACAACCAGCATGAATCGGTTTCTTTCTCGCACGCCCTGCTGGCCGCGACAGAGAAACTCCGCGTCATTGCCGCAGTCCTGCCCGGGCCGTGGACGCCGGCGCTGCTTGCCAAGCAGATCGCCACGATCAGCCAGCTTACCAATGGCCGCGTCGACATCAACGTCGTATCCGGCTGGTTCCGCGGCGAATTCGCCGCCATCGGCGAGCCCTGGCTCGACCACGACGAACGCTACCGCCGCTCCGAGGAATTCATCCGCGCCGTCCGTGGCATCTGGAGCGAGGACAATTTCAACCTGCGCGGCGATTTCTATCGCTTCACCGATTACACGATGCGTCCGAAGCCGCTGGGCGACCTGCCGCAAGTGTTCCAGGGCGGCTCATCGCGCGCCGCTCGTGACATGGCTTCGAGGGTCTCTGACTGGTATTTCACCAACGGCAATACACCGGAGGGGCTGAAGGCGCAGGTAGACGACATCAGAACCAAGGAAAAGCAGTTCGGCAAGCCGTGGCGCACCCGGATCGGCGTCAACGCCTTCGGCATCGTTCGTTCGTCCGAGAAGGAAGCTCAGGAATTGCTCGCCGAGATCATCGACAAGGCGATCCCGGATGCGGTCAAGGGCTTTCATCACGAAGTCCAGAATGCCGGCAATTCTTCGCCGGAGCGGGAGGGAAATTGGGCGAAGTCGACCTTCCAGGACCTCGTGCAATACAACGACGGCTTCCGCTCCAATCTGATCGGCACACCCGAGCAGGTGGCTGAGCGCGTGATCGGCCTGAAGCGTGCCGGCGCGGATTTGATCCTGCTCGGCTTCCTGCACTTCCAGGAAGAGGTCGCGTATTTCGGCAAGCACGTCATCCCGCTGATCCGTGAGCTTGAAGCCGAGGAAGAGCGGACGCTCGCCGCAGCCGAGTAACAGAGTCCCTGACATGACAAGACAATGCGGCTCGCGAGACAGCGAGCCGCGACGGCGGAGCCATGCTCCAGGCGATGTGGGAGAACCAGATGCTCGATGTTCATTACACATTCTCGGCCCTCGATGGCACGGCGACGCTGCGCGAATATCCGTCGTTACCGCGTGTCGAAACGAAAGCCCGAACGACCCAGAAGCAGGAGCTTCTCAATCTCCAGGATCACCCTTTATTGGCGCTGGACGATATCACGATTTCCTTCGGCGGCGTGACCGCGCTGTCCAACGTCGATCTCACCGTGAAATCGGGCGAGATCCGCGCGATCATCGGTCCCAACGGTGCGGGCAAAAGCTCGCTCGTCAATGTCATGTGCGGCCTTTATCGGCCGGACTCCGGCCGGGTGCACATCAACGGCCATTCCTTCCGGCAGGTGCCGGCACAGAAAGCCGCCCGTCTCGGCATCGCCCGCACCTTCCAGAACCTTGCGCTGTTCAAGGGGCTGACGGTTCTCGACAATGTCACGTCCGGCCTTGCCTTCGCGCGCCGCTCGACATTCCTCGGCCAGGCGATCGGCCTTGGCCGCGCCCGTCGTGAAGAGAACGAAGCAAGGGAGCGCGCCGAGCAGATCATCGACTTCCTGCACCTCGGCGAGGTGTCGGGAAAGCTTGCCGGCGCACTGCCTTATGGCTTGCAGAAGCGCGTCGAGTTGGCCCGTGCGCTTGTTCCCAATCCTCAGATCCTGTTGCTCGACGAGCCGATGGCCGGCATGACCGCTACCGAAAAGCAGGAAATGGCCGGCTTCGTTCGCGCCGCCCGCGAAAACTACGGCACGACCATCATCCTCATTGAACACGATATCGGCGTGGTCATGGGCCTTTCCGACCGGATTGCCGTTCTCGACTATGGCCGCAAGATCGCCGATGGCACCCCCGATGAAGTGCGCAACGACCAGGCGGTCATCGATGCCTATCTTGGTATCGACCGCGAGCACGACGAGGGTGACCTCTGATGGCCGATTTCGATTATCTCTTCTTCCTTGAAGTGCTGACCGGCGGGCTCCTCTCCGGCGTCATGTATTCGCTCGTGGCGATCGGCTTCGTGCTGATCTACAAGACTTCGGGTGTGCTGAACTTCGCCCAGGGCGCTATGCTGCTGTTTGCGGCGCTGACCTTCGTCTGCCTTGTCGAACGCGGCGTGCCTTTTGCACTGGCACTGATTGTCACCTTCGGCATCATGGTGCTGATGGGGATAGCTGTCGAACGCACGGTGCTCCGGCCGCTGGTCAACAAGCCGCCGATCACGCTGTTCATGGCGACACTTGGCCTTTCCTACATGATCGAGGGCGCAGCCCAGTTGATCTGGGGAACACAGGTGCACGGGCTCGACCTCGGCATCGAGGATGTCCCCTTCGAATTCTACGGTGTCTTCATCTCGAAATTCGATCTGTTCGCCTCTGGTGTTGCTGCCGTCATGGTTGCCGCCTTGACACTGTTCTTCCGCTACACCCGTGTTGGCCTGAGCTTTAGAGCCGTCGCCGATGACCAGTTCGCAGCGCTTGCCGTTGGTCTCCGCCTTCCGCGCATATGGGCGACCGTCTGGGCGGCTTCGGGGCTGGTAGCGCTGGTTGCCGGTCTGCTGTGGGGCGCTCGCCTGGGTGTGCAGTTTTCGCTCTCGCTGGTGGTTTTGAAGGCACTGCCAGTGCTCGTCCTGGGCGGCTTCGACTCGATCGCCGGAGCCATCGTCGGCGGGCTGATCATCGGCGCGTCCGAGAAGCTCGCCGAGGTTTATATCGGCGAATATTTCGGCGGCGGCATCGAAGGCTGGTTCGCGTATGTTCTGGCGCTCGCCTTCCTGCTTGTTCGTCCCTCCGGCTTGTTCGGCCAGAAACTCGTGGAAAGGGTCTGACCGATGGCATCAGTCGTTTCCACACCAGTTGAATCGCAAGGCCTGCCGCGCTGGCTGTTGCCTGTCGCCATCCTCGCTGCAGCGTTCGGTTTGGTCCCGTTCTTCGCCTCGAACTACCTTATCGAAGCGATCCTGCTGCCGTTCCTGGCTCTGTCGCTGGCAGGTGTTGGGCTCAACCTGCTGACTGGCTATGCTGGACAGGTCTCGCTCGGCTCGGCGGCCTTCATGGCTGTCGGTGCCTTTGCCGCTTTCAATTTCAACCTTCGTGTCGATGGCCTGCCAATTCTAGCCAGTATCGCCGCCGCAGGCGTGGTCGCCGCTGCCATCGGCATTATTTTCGGTCTGCCGAGCCTGCGCCTGCGCGGCTTCTATCTCGCGGTATCGACGCTTGCGGCGCAGTTCTTCGTGCAATGGGCGTTGACCAAGTTCGGTTGGTTCTCGAACGACAACCCCTCCGGTGTCATCGATGCGCCGGCTCTGGTGGTCGCAGGCGTAGATTTTTCCGGCTCGATCGGTCGCTATGTCTTCGCGCTCGGCGTGGTTTCGCTGTTGACGTTCCTTTCGTGGCGTATCGTCACCTCGCAGACCGGGCGCAATTTCATCACCATCCGTGACAATGAGACTGCGGCCAAGGTCATTGGCATTCCGGTCCTCAGGACCAAGCTGCTCGCTTTCGCGCTGTCGTCCTTCATTATCGGCGTGGCCGGCGTTCTCTGGGCCTTTGCCTATCTGCGCACAGTCGAGCCGGCTGGCTTCAATCTCGACCGCTCGTTCCAGATCCTGTTCATCGTCATCATCGGCGGGCTTGCCACCATCCGCGGCGCCTTCCTCGGCGCCGCCCTGATCGTGGTCTTTCCGGTGGTGCTGTCGCGGGTCGGTTCGTTTTTCCTGGGCGACCTGTTCGACTCCGGTGTGCTGGACATGAGCCAGCGCATCGTTCTCGGAGCACTCATCATCGCATTCCTGATCCTCGAACCGGACGGCCTCGCCGCACTTGGCAACCGGGCAGTCCGATGGATCAGGACAAGGCTGGGCGGCCAAATCAGCGCTTAGCCCAGCGTATCACAATGTTTTCACTCGGCCGGGGGTCCGGTCCACTACCAAGGAGCATGCCGATGTCGACATTCAAAATCACACTCAGGACGGCCGCAGCCGCGCTTGCGCTCACCTTCGCCGCGGGGCTCACGACCGCGCACGCTGATGAGCAGTATTTCCCGCTGCAAAGCTATCGCGTCGGCCCCTATGCCGCCGGCGGGACAGGCTTCTTCGGTGGCTTCATCGACTATTTGAACCTGATCAACACCCGCGATGGCGGCGTCAATGGCGTTAAACTCACTTGGGACGAATGCGAAACCCAGTATGAGGTCGAGCGCGGCGTTGAATGCTACGAGCGCCAGAAGAGCCATCCGAACGCCGCCGCCTGGAATCCGCTCTCGGTCGGTATAGCTTATGCCATGATCGACCGCATCTCGGCCGACCATGTGCCGCTGATCACGGTCAACCACGGCCGCACGGACTCCACCGATGGCCGCGTCTTCCCCTATGTCTTCCCGTTGCTGCTCAACCCCTACAGCGAGACCTCGGGCATCATCAACTATCTCGCTTCCAAGGAAGGCGGCCTGGAGAAGCTCAAGGACAAGAAGATCGTCGTGCTCTATCACGGCTCGCCCTATGGCAAGGAAACCATTCCGATCTATGAGCTGCTTGCCAAGAAATATGGCTTCACCGTTCAGCAGATCGAAGTGCCACATCCCGGCAACGAACAGCAGTCGCAATGGCTGACCATCCGTCGTGCAAAGCCTGACTACGTCGTTCTGCGTGGTTGGGGCGTGATGAACCCGGTGGCCCTGAAGACCGCCCAGAAGGTCGGTTTCCCGGCAACCAAGATCGTCGGCAATGTCTGGTCGAACTCCGAGGAAGACGTGATCCCGGCTGGTGACGCGGCGATCGGGTACACCGCCATTACCACTCAGACGTCAGGTGCCGAATATCCCGTTCTCAAGGAGATCGTGAAGACGGTCTACGATGCCGGCAAGGGCAACCTTGAAGACAAGAAACGCATCGGCTCGGTCTACCACAATCTCGGCATCGTCAACGGCATCCTCAATGTCGAGGCGATCCGCATTGCCCAGGCGAAATTCGGCAATCGCACGCTCACGGGCGATGAAGTCCGCTGGGGCTTCGAACATCTGAAGCTGGATGAGGCCAAAGTGGAGGCGCTCGGTGCCAAGGACCTGTTCCACTCGATCAACGTCAGCTGGGACAACCACGAGGGCGAAGGCTACGTGACCTTCCAGCAATGGGACGGCAAAAAGTGGAACGTCGCTTCCGATTGGATCGCGCCGGACTGGAAACTGCTTCGCCCGATCATCGAAAAGTCGTCAGAGGCCTATGCCAAGGAAAAGAACATCAAGCTGCGCACGGCGGAAGACGCCGAATCCGCAACGAACTGACCGAACATGACGGCCGGCAGGTCCGGCCGTCTATCCCAAAGGCACGAAAGTGCCTGAGGCATGCGGGGTCCCGTCACCCACACTTCGCGCTCCCGCATGCCGACCTGTTTTTCTCCGCCAATAGCGGCAAGGTGACCAGAATGCCCAATGACATCGTGCTGGAAGCCCAGTCTGTCTTCGCGACCTACAACCAGACTATCAAGGCGCTGAACGGCGTAAGCTTTTCGCTGCGTCGTGGCGAGATCCTGGCGCTGCTGGGATCCAACGGCGCCGGCAAGTCGACGACCCTGAAGGCGATCTCCAACCTGCTGCCGGCCGAGCGCGGGCAGGTGACCTCCGGCCAGATCATCTTCGAAGGCCGAGAAGTCCGCAGTTCCAGTCCCGCCGAACTGGTTCGCGCCGGTCTCGTGCAAGTGCTGGAAGGCCGCCATTGCTTCAAGAGCCTGTCGGTCGAGGAAAATCTCGTTTCCGGTGGGCTTGGTCGAAGTTCTTTGCGCCGCGAAATCGCCGAAGACCTCGAAAAGGTCTATCTGACATTCCCGCGCCTCAAGGAGAAACGTCACACTTCCTCTGGCCTCACTTCGGGCGGCGAGCAGCAGATGACCGCGATCGGACGGGCTTTGATGTCGCGGCCGAGGCTGCTGGTGCTAGACGAACCTTCGATGGGCCTCGCGCCACTGATCATCAAGGACATCTTCCGGTCGCTCAAACGGCTGAATGCGGAGGAGGGGCTGTCCATTCTTGTCGCCGAGCAGAACTCCACGGTCGCGCTGAAATATGCCGACCATGCGACGGTCATCGAAAACGGCGTGGCGGTGCTTTCAGGTCGCGCAGCCGACTTGCGCCAACGCGACGACATCAAAGCTTTCTACCTCGGCGAGGGCTCGACCCTTGCTCCGCGCAGGCCGGCCGCCTGATCCAATTTCCACGGGAGAAACGATATGAACATCCTAGCCAAGAATCCGGGCGTTGCGGTGCCGGCAGTCAAGCGCCCCTCCAAGCCGGCCCACATCATCAAATCGGATGCCGAAGCGATTGAAGTCGCCCACAGGCTGGCGGCCGAATTCGTCAAGGGCTCGTCGAAGCGTGATCGCGAACGCATCTGGCCGGTAGAGGAACTCGACGCCTTTTCGCAGAGCGGCCTATGGTCGATCAATGTGCCGAAGGAATACGGCGGCCCCGAAGTCTCGTATGCGACGCTTGCCAAGGTGGTCGAAATCATCTCCGAGGCAGACTCCTCCATCGGCCAAATCTCCCAAAATCATCTCGGCGTGGTCGCAGCTATCCGCACCGTGTCTGACAGGGCGCAGCAGAAGCTGCTATTCGGAGAAATCCTCAACGGCACGCGCTTCGGCAATGCCTTTTCCGAATTCGGCTCCAAGCGCGCCGCTGATTTCGAGACCATATTCACCGATCATGGCGACTATGTCGTCGTCAACGGCCGGAAATTCTATTCGTCGGGCGCGTTGCTGGCCCACAAGGTTCCGATCGTAGCGCTCGATGACGAAGGCCGCGCCTGGTATGCGATCGCCGATCGCGATGCGCCGGGCCTCACCGTGATTGATGACTGGTCGAGCTTCGGCCAGCGCACCACGCTGTCGGGCACTGTCATTCTCGACAATGTCAAGGTTGATAAGGCATGGGTGGTGCCGGGCTACAAGGGCTACGACAAGCCGACCGCCGATGGTGCGATCTTCCAGATCATCCAGGTCGCCGTCGATACGGGCATAGCCTCGGCAGCCATCAAGGAAACCGTCGATTTCGTCCGCACGAAGTCGCGTGCCTGGGTCGATAGCGGTGTCGAAAACGCCTGGGATGATCCCTATACAATCCAGGCCGTGGGCACGCTGAACCTGCGTCTGCATGCAGCACAGGCGTTGCTGGAAAAGGCTGGTTATGCGATCGACCGGGCTGTGGCCAATCCGACCGCCGAGACCGTCGCCGAAGCCCAGATCATCACCGCGGAAGCCAAGATTCTGTCGACCGAGATCGCCATTGAAGCGACCAACAAGCTGTTCGAGCTTGCCGGCACCCGCTCGACTCTGGCCGAGCACAATCTCGACCGGCACTGGCGGAACGCCCGCACGCACACACTGCACGATCCAGTGCGCTGGAAGTATTCAATCCTCGGCAAATATTACCTGAACGGCGAAAAGCCCCCGCTCCATGCCTGGAGCTGATCAAATCGATCCGGCGTCCGACGTTCGGGCGCCGGACATTTCGCCGGTCGGTCCAATGTCCATCGCCGTCGCGTGGTCGACAACATTTGGCAATTCGGCTGTAATATATTGATTCTTAACAGCCAGAACTTGCTGTCTTTGGAAAAATCATCCCATGTTTTCAATCAATAACAACGGACTCTGACTCCGTTAGTCCTGGTTCGAATCCAAGGTCCCATCCGTCCACGGAAAGTCCATGTCCGGCGGCCAGGCCCGCTTCGCGAATCGATTTGCTACGAAACAGGATCAGAGCGCGGGCATACCCGAGGCACGCGTAGTAAACCAGGAGCGGACGGGGCGATTTCCTTGGCCTTTCCGTCGTTGACGGCACCTCCGTGAAAGTCGTTGTACCGCTTCTTTACCAGCGTTGAAGATTCATATTTCAGCAGTTTTCCAAGCGCTTCGCTCACTGACGTCCTCGTAGTCGGGTATGGACTAATGGAGCGTCACTCTACCAATACGGCGTCGGTTCTTGATAGCAGAAGCGCTGAGTACCGTAATCAGCCGACGTTACCTCAAAACCTCTCTCCATTCCTTGAACCAGGTTGTGGTTCACGGCCATAAGGTCGCCACCGCATTCTTCAACGATAGGATTCACGATACGGTCGATGACCATGGCGTTGATTTCCTCGGGCTCGTTCTTCGGTATCTGGCCGTAGATTACCTGGGTGAACTCATCCTCGGCCTTGGCCAGGATATGGACGAAGATTTCCTAAGCAGATGAGTACAGCGACCATCTCTCCAGAAGTTTCGCGAACATCTCCTTTTTCTCGATCGCGTCGTCATAGTGGGCGGAACGACCATGGCCTCGAGCTTGGCTTCAAGGCCGTCAATGCCGTCGTGGGCGCGACGAGTGTGGTATGTGTCTGGCATTTACATACTGCTAACAAGTATGGCGCTTATTGTTTCCTTACAACAGATAGTAAATTCGTCAATGCGACGCGACAGGCCAAAAAGCGTCGCGGTTTCCCGAATCTAGTTTCGAAGCCAATGCTACCGTCTGAGCTTGCAGCTACATTTTCATTGAAACCCATCCATAGCTTTGCTGTGAGTTACAGAGATCAAGTTTTCGCTGTTCGCCCCGAATTGCATCTGCCCGATGAGAAGCGCACTCATGGTAGCCGCTTTCGCAAGAAAAATTTAGTCCGCCGTGAAGATCGGCGGACCTCGTTGTTAGTTGATCAAATCAAAAGCGATAGATCGCGTTGCCCTTTTGATCGCCTGAATTGATCCACTTCGACGCTGCAAGGAAGGTGCCAGCGAGCGCATTCCATGTTCTGGCAAATTTGGCGGGAGCTTTCGCGGCCTTTCGCGAGCACGTCGCGTCATCGCGATGGAATGCCGGCATTGACGAGCCGCCGACGTTGGCGGCCTGCTCTTCATCTTCGGCCAGCCTTCGTTTGCGAGGATAACCAATGTTCGGCTGGCACAAGTCGCCGATGGCGGTTAAGAGTGGCCCGAACGGCGATCCCCCAGAGCGATCGCTACCGACACCCGACGAGAAGAGTCCGAATTCGACAATGCTGCCCCTAATTTCCAAGCGCCCCGTAATCAACAGCACGCTGCTTGCGGTACTTGTCGCGCTTTATCTCCTTGGTGTTGCCAATCTGACATTCTGGAAAGAGGCCTGGATCGGCTTTGCCAACCCGGTCGGCTTTGTGGCGTTCGCGATTGCCACTCTAGCGATCTTCATCGGCGTCATGGTCGGCCTGTCGTTCAAATATGTTGCCAAGCCGCTCTACATCTTCGCGATTTTGTCGTCGTCGGCTGCGTCCTATTTCACCGACACGTTCGGCACCATCATCAATGCCAACATGATCGAGAATGTGCTGCAGACCAATTCGGGCGAGGGCGGGGAGTTCTTTACCGTCAACCTGCTGCTGCACGTGCTTGGCTTCGGAATTCTGCCGTGCCTGCTGATCGCCTGGGTCAGGGTGGATTACGGCGGGCTTGCATCGCGGTTGCGTTTCAATGTTGCGGTGCTGGCGGCCATGGGCGTCATTGCCGGTGCGCTGATCGGGGCGCAACTAAGCGATGTCAAAGCCGCTGTCCGCCGGGATTTTCATGTCATGACCGGCGCCCTCAACCCGGCGGGACCGGTATCCTCGGTCATAAAAGTGGCGGTGGCCGCCTTCCGGAACCGCAACGCGGTGCGCGCGCCCTTCGGCGACGACGCGAAAAAAGGTGCATGGCTCGCGGTCAAGCGCAAGCCGGTCGTCGCGGTCATTGTGGCGGGCGAATCCGCCCGGGCGATGAACTTCTCGCTCAACGGCTACGCCAGAAATACCAATCCGGAGCTTGCGCGACGCGATGTGCTGAATTTTTCCAATGTCACCAGTTGCGGAGCGGAAACCAGCATTTCGCTGCCGTGTATGTTTTCGGGATATCTGCGCACCGAGTTCTCCAAGGACAAGGCGCTGCGCCGCGAAAGCCTGATGGATGTGTTCAAGCACGCTGGATATGACGTCAACTGGTGGGACAACGACAGTGGCTCGAAGGGTGTTGCCGATGGCGTGAACTATGTCAGCTATATGGTGAAGCCTGATCCTGATTTGTGCCTCAGCGGCACATGTCAGGACGATATGTTCCTGGGCGATCTCGCCAATCTGGTGGTGTCGGCCAAACAGGATACGGTGGTGGTGTTGCACCAGCGCGGTTCGCATGGCCCGGCCTACTACCTGCGCTATCCCGATACATTCGGGCCCTTCAAGCCGGATTGCCGCCTCTACCAGCCGACCGATTGCTCCAGCGAGGAAATCGTCAACGCCTACGACAACACCATCGCCTACACGGACCGGTTCCTCGCGCGGGTCATCGACCTGTTGACGAAGCACCAGGACAGGGTCGATGGCACGATGTTCTATGTGTCGGATCACGGCGAATCGCTGGGTGAGAACGGGCTTTACATGCACGGCGCCGAGTATGCGATTGCTCCGCGCGAGCAGACCCACATACCGTTGATCGTCTGGTTTTCGTCCGATTTCGCCAAACTGTCCGGATTTGACTTCGCATGTGCACGTGCCCGCTCTGCAATGCCCTATTCGCACGACAACGTCTTCGATACGTTGCTGGGCATGCTGAATGTGGAGACGCGGATCTACCGGGCCGGGCTCGACATATTCAGCGGCTGCCGCGCCGCTGAACCCAGGAGCTGAATGCTGCGCCGGATCCGCGGCGCCGCACCAAGATTGCGCCTGCATACTTTATAACTTTTTTAATCATGTACTGGGAAACCTGCTCACATTCAGGGGATCAATACATGTTTTCATTCAAGTCAAAGCCGACGGCTCACAGTCAGATCTGCGAGTTCATCTTCGCGAAATCACCCGATGCCTATTTCATCATCGAAAACGGCCACATCGTCGATTGCAACGCCGCAATGGAAACGATGCTCGGTCTGCCGAAGAGCAGGATCGTCGGCGTGGAGCCGGGCAATCTGTCGCCGGAATTCCAGCCGGACGGTCGCCGCTCGGCAGATGCTGCCGGCGAGGTGTTCGACATCATGGGGCGACAGGGTTTCCATCGCTTCGAATGGGTGCATCAGACGCTCGATGGCAGGCCGCTCGAGGTGCTGGTGACTATGATGATGACCACGATCGGCGACAAGCCGATGATGGTGTCCTTCTGGCAGGATATTGCCGAACTGGTCGCTTTCCGCAAGCGCATGGAAGAAGCGCAGAAACGCGATGCCGCCAAGCGCCAAGAGCAGGAGCAGGTGTTTGCCGCACTCGCCGCCTCGCTGAAGCAGCTTGCATCGGGCAATCTGCGCTGCCACCTGACCCAGCGGTTCGGCACCGAATATGAGGGGTTGCGCGGTGATTTCAACGCCACGGTCGATCAGCTCGGGTCCGTGATGGCGCAGGTCACCAGCAATGCGGCAAGCATCAATGCGGTCAGCGGTGAAATCAGCACGGCCACCAACGATCTGGCGCGGCGCACCGAACAGCAGGCGACGTCGGTCGAGGAAACCGCTGCAGCGCTTGAAGAAATCACCACCACCGTCGAACAATCCGCCGCGCGCGCCGAAGAGGCGGGCAGGATCGTCGAGCAGACCCGCAAGAGCGCCCAGCTGTCCGGCCAGGTCGTCCACGATGCGGTTTCGGCCATGGAAGGCATCGAGAAATCGTCCGACGAGATCAACAACATCATCAGCGTCATCGACGAGATCGCCTTCCAGACAAACCTGCTGGCGCTGAATGCCGGTGTCGAGGCCGCCCGCGCCGGCGAGGCCGGCAAGGGCTTTGCCGTCGTCGCGCAGGAAGTGCGCGAACTTGCACAGCGTTCCGCCACAGCCGCCAAGGAGATCAAGACGCTGATCAGCACCTCGGGCGGTCAGGTCAAGAGCGGCGTCGAGCTCGTGGCAAAGACCGGCGACGCGCTCAAGGCCATCTCGTCCGACGTCCAGGAGATCAGCAAGCACGTGACGGCAATTGTCTCGTCGGCGCATGAGCAGACTGCCGCCATCCGCGAGGTCAAGCTGGCCATCGGCAATATCGACAAGGGCACCCAGCAGAACGCTGCCATGGTCGAGGAGACCGCCGCATCGGCCGCCCAACTGGCCCAACAGGCCGTCGCGCTCGATGATCTCGCCAAGCAATTTGCAATCGAAGAGGAACGCCCGAGGATGCGCCTGGCGTCGTGATCGCCGGCAATATCAGATGGCTAAAAGCGAAGGCGGTATGAGCAATCACGCCGCCTTCGCTGCTTGTGGGCTGGAATCATATGGTTTTCCGGGTCCGCTTGGCGCACGCGGCTCTGCCCAAGTTACCGGAAGAGTTGCAGCGCGTTGTCCGCATTGGTGTTGGCGATCTGCAGCGCCTGCAGGCCGAGCTGCTCCTGCGTCTGCATAGCTTTGAGACGGGTCGATGCCTCGTTCATGTTGGCGTCGACGAGGCGGCCGATGCCCTTTTTGTTGACGTCGATCAGATCGGTGGCAAAGACGGACTGTAAATCTATACGCATCTGCAGGGAGCCGAGGGTAGAGGCAACGGAAATGGTTTTCTGGAGCGTGATTAATTCTCATCATGCGCAAATCAAAGGTGGTGTTTCTTCTGCGGTTTACCTAGTTGCGCGTAAAAATCGCGGTCAGAAAAGTCATGACCTCCACCAAAGGTGGAGGTTTGAAACGCTGCGCTTGAACCGCTAGAAGCGGTTTTGCTATAGATTAGTAGCTACGATTAAAGAGGTCGGCAAAGTCGGAAGCTTTGTCGACC
>NZ_JAEQNC010000028.1 GCF_016722925.1 Phytoamicus setariae
CCGATCGGGATCATGATCCTGCCGGGATGGGTATCGGCGCGTTGAAGTAACGCCTGATTTGACCTTGCCCCGTTGCACTAATCCATTTTGAAGTAAGCTCTGGCCCATTGAGAGGACCAGGGAATGAAGCGCAACCGTTTCACAGACGAGCAGATCGTCGGCATTTTGAAAGAGCACGAGGCGGGCACGCCTGTCTCGGAGCTTCGCCGCAAGCACGGCGTCAGCGATGCCAGCATCTATAAATGGAAAGCCAAGTTCGGCGGCATGGACGTGCCCGAGGCCAAGCGCCTGAAGATGCTGGAAGACGAGAACGCGAAGCTGAAGCGGCTTCTGGCGGATGCGATGCTGGACAATGCTGCTCTAAAAGACCTCTTGGGAAAGAAGTGGTGACGCCCGCAGCCAAGCGGAACGCTGTCGCGCATCTGATGGAGAACCATCGGATGAGCGAACGGCGGGCGTGTAAAGCTATGGGCGTTTGCCGGATGACGATCCGTTACGAAACCAGCCGCGGCGACGATCATGACCTCCGCGAGCGAATGAAGGCGTTGGCGCATGAACGCCGCCGATTCGGCAATCGCCGGCTTCATGTGCTGCTCCGGCGCGAGGGACACCTTGTGAACCACAAGAAGCTCTTCCGGCTCTATCGGGAGGAGAAGCTGACGGTGCGCAAGCGCGGCGGACGGAAACGGGCAATCGGCACGCGGGCACTGATGCTGATCCCGATGGCCGCAATGACCGCTGGTCGCTGGACTTCGTGTCGGATCAACTCACCGATGGCCGCAGGTTCCGGGTTCTGACTGTCGTCGACGATTGCACCAGGGAGTGCCTGACACTCGTCGCCGATACATCGCTATCCGGTCTGCGGGTTGCCCGTGAGCTGGATCGGATCATCGACGAGCGCGGCAAACCCAGGATGATCGTCAGTGACAACGGCAGCGAGTTCACCAGCAACGCGATTCTGCAATGGACGGACCGGGCCAAGGTGGATTGGCACTATATTGCACCGGGCAAGCCGATCCAGAACGCCTTCATCGAAAGCTTCAGCGGGCCGCTGCGAGACGAACTCTTGAACGAAACCCTCTTCTCGTCACTGACCCATGCCCGATCGGCGCTTTCGAACAGGCGCAGCGATTACAACGATCACCGCCCGCACTCCGGCCTCGGCTGGCTGACACCCGCCGAGTTCGCTCAGTCCATCAACCCGCGATGTGATGTGGTGCTGCGCAGCCGAAATGGCTCCGCACCGCAACCCGCCGCTACACCCCAAATACAGCAACCCAAAACCGCTGGAGCAAACTCAAAACTGGATAAAACTTGAGGCAAGGTCAGCCTTTAGGAACGGTACGTCGCCGGTTCGGATGTTTTTCCGCATGGAAGGCGACGCGACGGCGATAAGAAGGCTGACGATTACTCATTCGGATCACGCATTTGCGCTCAAGGCGGAGTGTTTCGCTTTGCGATTGGCCGAGCGAGCCCTGCTGAAAAGCAAGGCATCTTAATGGGGCTTGCACAGACAGCCCATGCTTCAGATCGCCATGCCGCAAAGCAGCCGGACGAGTTCTCCGTAATGCCCCACGCCTGTCTTTCCGTATACCGCCTTCAGGTGATGTTTCACCGTGTTCGATGCCATGCCCGTCTCTCCTGCCACATCTCCGGGGGACATTCCACGGGCGATGCAGCCCGCCACCTTGGCCTCCGCCGCGGTGAGATCGAACAGCCCCCTGAGCACGCGAGCATCCGGCACTGCACTCGACCCTGCGAACGTCACGGCCAAGATGTTGAGCCCTGTGGGAAAAAGATCGCGTCCTCGGCCCGCCACCGGAACGATGTGGATGACGCTTGCCGGAAGATCGTCGACCGGAGGCACCGGAACCGACATCACGCCGCGCCCTGCCGCTCTTTGACGAAGAGCCTCGGCCAACAGGTAGTCGCTCGGAAGATGTCGAAGTCCGACCCGGTCGCGGCGGTCGGCGATGTAGGACGGCACCAAAGGCGACATCAACGAGTTCGTCGCCTTCATTCTTCCTCGCGCGTCGACGAGACAAGCAGGCAGGCCGAACGCGCCGAGCGTGTCGGTGATCCCAGCCGCAGCCTTCTCCTTGAGTCGCGCCGTCAGGCTCAGCGACCGCGCGAGATGCGGACGCAGCGTGTCAAGCCAGGCGACGGCCTCGCTGGGAACCGGGCCCTTCACGAACTCTCGTTCAAAACTCATGACGAGCATGTCGTCGTTCGGAGTGATGATGTGCGTGCCCACACACCATCCAAGACCTTCCGGATAGTAAAATCCGGTATAGAGCGGGTCGTTGCGCATCTCTTCCTCGGTAAAGAGATCGAGGTCCGCAAGGAAACCCGCATGATTTCTTTGCAGAGAACGCTCCCGCCGCGAATTGACGCTGTCCCAATTCCCATCGACGAACTTCTGAAAGCCCTCAACAGCGCCAGGCGACACAACCGATGTGACTCCGGCAACGGAGGAGGTGAACACTACCCCGCCCCTTGCGCCACAAGCAACGCTTATCTCCGTCAACAGGTTTTCCCACAGCTCTGGTAGAACTGAGGCTTCGTAGACCCTGTCGGCCAAGTTCGGGAACTTCATTCTATTCTCACGCTGCCAAACAGATATCTGTTTAACTTGGACTGTTTTAATGCACAACGCTCGAACGGACCGCAACCCGCCAGAAAAAAGACTGATCAGTTAGACGCCGTCAGGAGATGCTTCCTCGCGTTGCTGCGAAGAAATGGATAAAGACATGTCTTAACAAGAAGCGCCGGATGTTTCGATTTCCGGACTCCTCTCTCCAACGGTATTTCACCCACGGTGCACGAGCTTTACTTGGCCTAGTATAGGCGGTTTCCTTTGCCTTGTCAGCGGGGACTGCGTCAGACAGCCATTCCACAGAGCAGCCGCACCAGCGCGCCGTAGTCGTCCATACCCTTTTCTCCTGCCACGTCGCCGGTGGGAAGCTCCGTGGGCAATGCATCCCGCCACCTTTGCCTCCGCCGGAGTGAGATCGAACAGCCCCCTGAGGACGCGGGCGTCCGGCACTGCGCTCGACCCGGCGAACGTTGCGGCCAGGATGTTGAGGCCAGTGGGAAAAAGATCGCGGCCTCGGCCCGCCACTGGGACGATGTGGATGACGCTCGCCGGGAGGTCGTTGATCGGAGGCACCGGAACCGACATCACCTCATGTCTTGCCGATCTCTGCTGCAGCGCCCGGCGAGGAGCCGATCGCTCGGAAGATGGCGAAGCATGACCCGGTCGCGCCGATCAGCGATGGAGGATGGGACAAGCGGGGGCGTATCAGGGCGTTCGCCGCCCTCATACGCCCCCGCGCGTCGACGAGACAGGCAGGAAGCCCGAATGCTCCGAGCGTGTCTCGGTGATGGCGGCGGCCACCTTTTCCTTGAGCCGCGCGGCCAGGCTTAGCGACCGCGCCAGATGCGGCCGCATCTTGTCAAGCCAGGCGACGGTTTCATCTGACGGTGGCCCGCGCCCGTAATCCCTGACAAAGCTCATGAGAAGCGTGTCGTCGTTCGGCGTGTTAATGAGGGTTCCTGCACACCAGCCCAAACCTCGCGGATACAAGCGATCCCGGTAGAAAGGGCTCGCTCCGCAATTCGTCTTCGGTAAAGAGATCGAGATCGGTTACAAAACCGGCATGGTTCAACTTTCTTGCGCGGTCCCGGCGTGAGTTGACGCTGTCCCAGTCGCCTTGGGCATAATCCCGCAGCAATTCCTCGCCGCCTGGGGGCACGATCGATGTGACGCGGCTAGAAGAAGTCGTAAACACTGTGCCGATTTGAGCCCCGCAGATGTCATGCATGTCAGCCAGAAGGTCTTCCCACAGCTCTGGCAGAACCGAGTCTTCGTAGACCCTGTCGGTCAAATCCGGAAAACTCATACTCTGCAAACACGCTTCCGCATCGGGAATGCTTTCGGCCATCGCAACCCATTTTCGTCGACTCCGGGACCCTACGTGCACGAATCGGGCAGGCAAGCACAGGTCTTCATGGTCGCTCACCCGATCGGGTGATGTGGGGCATCGGCGGCGCTTTTATGTTCGCCGAGGTGCCCCGATGCAATGCCGCTCGATCGAGATGAATGGCGCGGTATCGCCGACATAACGTGCAAGAGCACAGCCGTCGGTCGGACGGGGCAATGACACCATAGGAGAAGAAATGCGAACCATCTTGACTTCTATCGCGCTCCTCACGCTGGCGAGCGCCGCGCATGCGGACATGAAGGTCTCCTTCGATTGGGGGCCGACGAAGAAATGCCTCGACAGCAAATCTCCGCCGATGAAGCTTTCCGGCGTGCCGGAAGGAACAGTGAAGCTCGACATACGAATGAGGGATCAAAACGTGCCGGGTTTCATGCATGGGGGCGGAAAGGTCGCTTACGAAGGCCAGAAATCGCTGCCCTATGGTGCGTTCCGCTACAAGGGTCCGTGCCCGCCCTCCGGAAAGCACAAGTACCGTTTCACGGTGAAGGCTCTCGACGGAAAAGGAAAGGTGATTGGCACCGCGCAGGCGGATAAAATGTTTCCTTGAATCGGAGCCGATGGACATCGAGGGTCTTGTCCCGGCAGTGAGATGCAGCGCTCCTCTCGTCGTCGAAAAGGTCGTAGTGCTCAGATCGGTGGTGGCTGACGTCCTGGCGGGCATCTCGTTGAGGGATTGGTTTACGCGGCATGCGATTCATGATCTTCACCAGGAGAGTCAATCATGGCGAGAATTACGATATCAGGTCACCCCGACTTTGATATGCGCGATCTGGATTTCGGCGATTTGTTTTTTGGCGCGGATTACATTCGCAACAGCTCGCATTGTAAAGTGTCCGATTCAGGCGGATGGTCCGACGGGTTTCGCGGGTAGCGGATTCAAGTACGACGTCAACCGCACGCCAACTGCCGGCGCGGTCAAGAGTCACGCTCTTTCGGATTTTCTTGGAGCAGTCGCGACGATCGACGGTGTCCACGTGGCAATATCAAAAATCGTTGACGTCACCAAAGGATGATAGATGCGCTGGAAAAGCCGTTCATGAACATGCCCGGATTGACCTGGTTCGTGCTGCTACGCTTGTAAACTGTGGTGGGGTTTGCAACGACGTCATAAAATCCACCTTTTCATCTCCGTTCAAGTCGGCAGCGAGTTCCGTGGGGTCGTCGGCTGTGCCCTTGACATCGCCGAGTGAACTCCCCCTGTTTGTGGGGGAACGCTTTTTCTCCGATAAACCGGAGCGGCGTAGCCGTGATACCGGAAATGTCGATCCGGTCCGTCCCCTGCTGGAAGTCGGCGATGATATCCGTCTTCCCCGCTGCTTGCCGATCGAAAACGAAATGGTCCGCACCGCTTCCCCCCTTTAGCGGGGAAGACCCAAACGGTCACGGCCGCGTTCGACAAAGGGCCCGTCATCGACAAGGCGACCGACCTCTGCCTCGAGGCGATCCGCGTCCAACCCCGTGCCGACCTGAGCCTCGCCGACCGCGCGGAACAGGGCCAGGAGGTCGAGAACGCTGCAGGTCTCCGTAAGATGGAAGGGCAATTGCTTCAGCCGTTCAGCGAGCAGAGTTTCGGGGACGGGCCGGGCGGGAATGTTTGCCTCCGTTCGCCAGGGATGCTGCAACATCGAGCTCGATATGACGAGCGGCGACCAGCCAGCTTTCCTTGCGGGAAACCGTTTCCGTTCGAAAGTTGGACATCACAAGTATGCCATCAGCACCACTATCAAAGAATTTGCAGCACCTTCAGCCCACGATCACCCAACCGGGTGATGCCGCGAACGCATGCCAGGGCTACACCCATTCTTGGCCCAATGGTTGGGTTTGGGAGAGCGACATGGTGAAGAAAGTCGGCACAAACAAAGACGACACTATTTATGGTACCAACCACGGTGATGTCATTAGCGGCAAGGGCGGCAACGACCACCTCATTGGCGGCGTCGGCAATGACAAGGTCTACGGTGACGCTGGAAACGACGAACTTTACGCCTCAGGTGGGAAAGATCTCCTGGACGGCGGCGCGGGATTCGATCTCGTCAACCTCTATTTCTCGAAACGGGGGGTCCATTACACGGTCGGGCAGAGCGAGATCTCGTTTCAGGACTTCGACGGTAACAGAGGAACGTCCACGCTTAAATCGATGGAAGCAGTCGCGGGTTCGACTTTCAATGACGTTCTGATGGGGTCGAAAGGTGAGAACTACATCAACGGTAATCTCGGCAACGACCAGATTGATGGAAGGGCCGGAGACGATGTCCTTTTCAATGGGGGCGGAAAGGACACAATTACCGGAGGATCGGGGGACGATTTCTTTGGCTTCAACGGCGACAAAATCACGGTTACAAAAATAACCGACTTCAACGTCGCTGACGACAGCTTCATGTTCAAGAACGCCTTGTTCGAAGAACTGCAAGGGGTAGGACGATCCCATACTGTCCATTACAACACCTACAGGAGCATCGACGCTGCCCAGATCCAGATCGGTGACGCCCATGACGCACTCGATGCGGACATCCGGATAATCTATGATCAGACCGACGGGTATCTCTACTACGACCTGGATGGAAGCGGTGCCGACAAGGCCACGGCCGTCGCTTTCATTGGGAAAGACCTCGCACTGACTGAGAATGACTTTTTCGTGTACTGACCTTTGGGCGACCGGCAACATCCCTGCGGAGCGTGCCGGCCGCCGCCTGATTGCCCTCCATCACCTTGCGCGCACCGCAAAAATCACAGAGCCAAGCACAACCACATTGCCATGGCCAAGTACGCCTGATGGTTACCGTGGCCAAAATGATTGAATATCTTCCTAAAACCAACGAATTTCTCGTCAAAACGGGGACTGCATATCAGGAGCGGTCCGTAGTCACTGTGCTGGATAAGGGCGGCTTCGTCGCCTTGCAGGACGGGGAGATGTACGCGGCCGGTAGCGGACTGTTGGGTGTTAAGAGCATTCCAGTAGTGGCCGCCGCCAGTCTCTCATCAAGCGACAGCACCAACTCCGGGAATGGTCATCAGACGTCGGCAGGCATCGCTGTTCATAGCTACAGCAAGTCGCGGTTGATATTGAAAAGTTTTTCTTTGACTTCTCGAAGCTGCCGCCAAGGTACTGTAGAGTGTGCCGTGCGCCCACGGAAGCTCATTGAAATCAACGTCCTCCATCAGTTTGCTCAAGAGTCCGATTTGTGAGAGCGGCCGGGACCGATAACGCCAAACTCTCGGAGGTGTCCCCGGATCACATTGACCATTTGCATACCCCGACGAACAGGCATGACCCGATAATGAAGAATTGCATAGCAATTACAATGGCGTAGGAGTTCGGATTTTTATCCTCTCCGGCGCGCCATGCAAGATTCGAACCGATATACCGCCGATGTTGTGACCTGAGTTGCTGCAGGCGTGCAGACAGCCGCTTTCATCAAGTGCCTGAGGTTGTATGCTCTGCCTTTGGATCGGTAAATAACTATCCTGCGTTACAAGCGTATAATGCAAGTCTCTGTGGGCTCAGGCTCCCGCAACCACCATTCAAAAGAAAACACAAAAAAGCCCCAAGCAGATATGCAAGGGGCTATCAGCGTTACGACCTCGATTATGCTGCTGCCGGGATTGGCATTCGCGTTGAAGTAAGCCTGATCCGTTGTTTGCCGGTCAAGGGATACCTGTGGACGTCGGGTATTTATAGAAGATTAGGTACCGGCCGATGCCCGTTCGAGCCTCCGGCACGCTTTTGTAGGCGTGGAGATAGACCTCCTCGTATTTGATCGACCGCCAGATCCGCTCGACGAACAGATTGTCTCGCCAGGCGCTCTTGCCGTTCATGGAGATGGCGATTTCAGCCTTCTTCAGCGGCGGTGAACTGCGATCCCTGATCGGTGTTGAAGATATCGGGCTTGCCATAGCGGGCAAGCGCCTCCTCGGCCGCTTCGATGCAAAATGCCGTTTCACCCCAAATGGCGGCAAGTGCCACCTTCGCCCTGAAAGCCGGGCTATGGTTCCGGTGCGTCTCGCATTGTCACTCCTGTTTCCGGCATTTAAACCAAACTCAGGCAGAAATTCGACTTATCCCCGCTATGCAGCCTCCTGAGCCAGCTCTGTTCAAATCGACACGAAAGCTGGAAAGGAAGCCGACCCAGATCGAATCAGAGATACCGATTCGGGAATTATCTGCGATGCCTGCAAATTGAGCGGGCCATTTCGGCCTGTTTGCGGTGTTTTTTCCCGGGGAAGGGGAAGCAGATGCGGCTGGCCTTGCAATTGACGGCATGGAAGTGCTGCGGCGAGGCTCGGGTTTTCGGGTGAAACGGCTGCGTTCCGGCCCGCTGCCTTCGGGATTTTTCTCTGATGACGGTGGTGTGACGGGAAGTATTGTTTAGAATCAATGGCTTGTGCGATTTTCTGGAATCTTGTGATAATAGGGTTTGACAGTATG
>NZ_JAEQNC010000029.1 GCF_016722925.1 Phytoamicus setariae
GCGCCGAAGTGTCGTTCGACTGGCAGACCGGCTATCCCGCGACCATCAACGATGCCGCTGCGGTTGATGTCGCACGCGCGACGGTTTCTACGCATTTCGGCGAGGATCAGATGATCGAACTCGACACGCCGCTGATGGGCAGCGAGGATTTCTCCTTCCTGCTGGAAAAGGTGCCGGGCGCCTATGTGCTGATCGGCAACGGCGACAGCAGCGGCCTGCACACCACGACCTATGACTTCCACGACGCGATTCTGGAGCGCGGTGCCAAATACTTCTACTACCTGGCCAAGGATAGCCTGGTCTGAATGGATTTGTTCTGCCGGCGGGGGCGTCAGACGACAAGCCCGCCGGCACGATCCGGCCTAGCGCATTTGCCTCTGTCGGCAGCACGGTCGGCCATCGCTTCCTACCAGGCGGCTGCACGAGGCGCGCGCCACCACAGCATTTCCTGATGACGGGCTGGATGCGGCATCTTTAGCAGTTGTAAATTGGACGATGCCGCCAGTTCAATCATAGTGTCTACTGGGATCTCAAGCTTTCCGGTATCAATGTCAGATAGTCCTGCCCCCGTGTTCGCTTTTTCAGCTCGTCCTTGGCCTGCTTGAGCATCGCCGGGTCAGAAATTACATCTGCTCCAGTCGCCGCCATTACTTTGGCTGCCACGATCATGGCCTTGTGAGCGGCGGGTCGTTTGCCCTGCGCGACAGTCTGCCAGGCATGGAATGGCGTTCCGATTGCTACGGTTGCCATCAGGCATTGCGCGGTTGGCGCGATCCAACTGACATCACCCACATCAGTTGATCCAAACAGGAGGCCGGGCGTTTCAGGGAATGGCAGGATATCATCATGCAGGCTACGCGGAAAATCCGGATCACCACCAAACGATTTCGCACTGGCAATAATATCTTCTTCTGACAGCGCACTCTGACGCATCCTGTCGGCATACGCAAAATCTTCTGCATCGTAAGGCGGTGGGCCGCAACGTTTCAAATTCTGATACATCGCACTTTCCAAGGTCCGATTGGGGACGATATTGGCCATTGCGCTCCCGACCGTCGTTTCCACGGTGGTTTCCGTCATTAACGCGGCACCTTGCGCAATTTTTTCAACCCTTTTCAAAAGAGTGGTTAGTTCACTCAGCTCTGGGGCTCGAATAACATAGGTGCCTTCCGCGCGTGCCTGCACAACATTTGCCGCTTTTCCGCCCGCGTCGGTTATCGCATAGTGGATACGGGCATCGGAGGGCATATGCTCACGCATGTAATTGATGCCGACATTCATCAATTCCACCGCGTCCAGTGCGCTTCGCCCGACATGCGGCGCCATAGCTGCATGCGCGCTGCGTCCGGTGAATCGGGCATTAACATCCACGACTGCCAGCGTGGAAGAGGACATCACCGCGTTAAAAGAGGCCGGATGCCAACAAAAAGCCGCATCCAAATCATCAAAGGCACCGGCGCGTGCCATGAATGTTTTTCCTGAACCCTCTTCTTCCGCTGGGCATCCATAATAGCGAATTTTTGCCTGAACACCTGCTGCCGCCACCGCATCTCTCAAAGCCACCGCGGCCAGCAATGAAGCGGCCCCGAGAAGGTTATGGTGACAACCATGTCCGTTAGCGCCAGGCGTTGCCGTCGCAGCTTCAAGGGTGTCTGCATCTTGGCTCAATCCAGCCAGCGCATCAAACTCGCCGAGAAAGCCGATTACAGGCCCAGCTTGACCCCATTCTGCGATAAAGGCGGTTTCAATTCCCGCTATGTTGCGGGTGATATGAAAGCCTTCTTTCTCCATTATTTCAATGTGTTCGGCGACAGAACGAAACTCTTCGAAAGCAAGTTCTGGCATATCCCAAATGCGGTCGCTCAACGCCGCATAGTCTGCCGCCTTAGCATCGGCGAAAACGGCTACCTGATCATATCCCAACACATTGCTCATCCCATACCTCAGTTTTTTGAGTTTCTTCAAAAGTGAAAGCACATCAACTCTTGGCGAGGAACTGGAATTGGAGCAAGCAACAAATACAGGTGTTATCATAACCAAAAGCTATGGCTTTTTCGCAAACGCTTTGGATGTGATTTCTGGAAGGTGTAGGCGAAGGCGCCCCCAGCACCACGCCTTCGCAGGATTTCCGTGTGCGCAAAAGGCTCATCCGCCGACCATCGGCTTGACGTCCACATGGACGCGCGTGGCCGCAACCATAGCGCTTATTAAGATATTAAGATGTGATAGGCCCGGTTGAACCAGATCAGTGTCTCCGGCGGTGCCGTATCCAGATGGATCGCATCCACCCGCGCGTAGAAAACTGAATGGCTGCCTACGCTGACGCGTTCCACTATCCTGCAATCAAAAGAAGCGACCGCATCTCGCAGAACCGGAGCGCCAGTTGACAGGGTCGTCCAGTTATCTCCCGTCGAGAACCGCTCCGAGCCCCCGCGTCCGGCAAACACGTTTGCCATTGCATGGTGCCGTCCAGCCAGGACATTCACGCAAAGATTGCCGTTGCCGTTGAAAAGATCGTGAGAGCGGTTGGTGCGGTTTATACAGACCAGCAGAGTGGGCGGATCATCAGTAATGGAGCATACCGCGGACGCCGTCATTCCATGGCGCCCTTCCGGACCGTCGGTGGTAATCAAATTCACGGCGGCGCCAAGTCGGCTCATGCCCTCCCTGAAATCCGAAGCCTTTTTCTCCATTCGAATTCCCTCCTCAGAACGAGTTTTCGCCCTTTAGCGCATGTAAAGGCCGCCGTTCACATCCCAGCACGCGCCCGTCACGAATGCGGAGCGCTGGGATGCGAGGAAGGCCACCAATTCGGCAACGAAGGCGGCGTCTCCGAGCTGCCCCACCGGAATGCCGGCAATCAATCCAGGAAGCGCGGCTTCGGAAACGATGGCGCGCACCTGCGGCGTGTCCATGGGACCGGGCGCAATGGCGTTCACCGTTACGCCGAACGGTCCCAGATCGCGGGCGAATACTTTCGTCAGCGTCAGGATCGCGCCTTTCGAAGCGGCATAGTGCGCGCCCGTCGCAGTGCCACCGTTCTGGCCGGCAAGCGAAGCGAGATTTATGATGCGCCCGTAGCCCCTTTGCTTGAAATAACGACCGAGAATGCGGCATCCGGAAAACGTGCCACCCGCATTCACGGCCATAATCGCGTTGAACTCGTCGGTCTCTATATCGAGAACGGGACGCGCACGGGTGAGAGCGGCGTTGTTGACCATAACTTCCACCGAGCCCCAGCGATCAATGGTCTGGCTCAGTATCGTCTGAAAATCCTGGGGATTTGAAACGTCAAGTTTGGCAAAAAAGGCGGTCTCACCACCGGGGTCCAACTCGCTTGCCGTTTTCGCGCCGTCTGCCTCATCGATATCGGTAACGACGACGCGAAAGCCGGCCTGATGCAGCGCACGGGCGATTTGAGATCCAAGACCAGCGGCGGCTCCGGTGACGATGGCAGTCTGGGTGACGGTCTGGGTAGCTGCGGCCATGTCATGCTCCTTTTCAAAACGATTGCCGTCGGCGACTGCCTATCAAGGAAAGCCCGGAGGCGTTTTTTCGCAAAACAAGCCCGCGCCCGCGGATGTCCATGTCCCGATCCCCAAGAAAGCATGCTGGGCGACGGAGGCTGTATCTAGCATGCAGCGCATCAGGACGTGTCCTCGGTTAATGGCCGATGTCCCGCCCATGTAGAAGGCAGACTGCGCGACGGCGGCAGCTTCGGAGGCGGCATTGGTGGCGGCCAGCCGCAGGCGCACACGCTGTTCCTGCGGAATTTCCTTGCCCGCGACTACAGCTTCCCAGCCTTCCTCCACGGTTTCGTAGAAGTAGGCGCGCGCCGAACGAATTCGCGCCTCCGCCTTGCCGAATTCGGACTGGATATGGGGGCGCGCGCCAATCGATGGCGCTCCGGTGATCGAAGGCTTGCCGGAGGCTTCCGTCCTGATCCAGTCGAGGGCTTCACGCGCCGATCCCAGGCCAACCACGGCAAGCACCTGAGCGGCGAGCGCCATGGAGGGATAGCGAAAGATTGGCTCGGACCGATTGGACGGAGAGCCTCTGACGAAGGTCCATTCCTCAGGCACCTCCACATCGTTCACGGCAATGTCGTGGCTCCCGGTTGCCGTCAAGCCCGCGGTATCCCAGGTATGCTTGATGGAAACCTTGTTGCGCGGCATGACCGCCATGCGTGGTAGGGCGCCGCCTGGCTCCGAGTCATCGATTTTGATGCCAGCCCCGATCAGCGATGCGCCCATGCAGCCGGAACAATAGGGCCACCGACCGTTGACTTTGTAACCCGCCGCCGTTTTTCCAGCGGCCTGGGGTGGGAAGATCGATCCCGCGAAGACCGTGTTGGGATTGGAGCCGTAAATATGCGTAAAGGTTTCCGCCGGCAGGGCGGCGAGATAGGTTGAAGAAACACCAAAACTCGCAACCCATCCCGTCGATGCATCGGCAGTGGAAATGGCCTCGATCAGGCGGAGAAATGCGGATGGAGTGATCTCATCGCCACCCAGCGCTCGCGGCACGAATGCGCGGTACACGCCGATAGCTTGAAGTTTTTCCACTATGTCGAGCGGAACGTAGGTGAGCTTTTCGAACTCTCCTCTTCTGCGGCGGACTTCTTCGAGAACCGCTGGCAGGTTCAAGGCACGCTCACATGATGCGGCGGTTTGCTGCATTACCATTGATTCCTCCCACTATTAAGCCGACCGACGATCGCCCCCTTCGCGCCGATGTTAACCGCCGCGAAGCCCTCTCCTCACGCAGAGGTCTGCGCTTCCGCTTCCCTCCACCTCCATTACGGTACTTTTACCGTAAATATTCTTGCGGTCAATTTGGGCGCTCAATTTAGTGTACTTTTCACGTATTTTCTTTTACCGGTCGGAGGCGCGCCATCGAGCGATGGCCAAGCGCTAGTGTTAAAACAATGCAAGGGAACCGATACCAATGACCAACAGGAAACCCATTCGCACGCTGTTCTGCATCGCCGTAAACCAGAACTTCTTCGACCTGCCATTCCAGAATATTGGGCCAGTCTGGAAGGGATTTTCCGATTTCCTGCGCGGCGTGGCCAACCTTCCCGGCGTCAATGTAATCAGCACTTTGGACGATGATGAGACCATGGTGGGCACATCGCCAACGGGTTTCCCCTGGACCTGCTACGTCATGGCCGATTGCCCGGACCGTGAATCGGTTCAGGCTGCGTGCAATCTTTTCAGGACGATCGAGATCGGCGAATACCGTTTGTGGCGCTATATGCGGATCGAAGCCCGTATGGGCAGAGCTCTTGAGATTCCTCAGCTCTAAGGTCGGCGCAAGGAGCGCCTAGCCAAGCTTGTCGAAGACGCGCCTGAGCAACTGGTTCATCTGCGCGATTTCGTCCGGTTGGAAGCCCTCAAAGGTCCGGTCAAATACGGTTTTAGCGAAATGGGCGGCGCGGATAGCGGCGTCCTCTCCCTTTTTCGTAAGCTGAACCTCGGTCACCCGCCCGTCCTGCGGGCTGCTACGCGTCGTTACCAGTCCGTCCGCCGTCATGCGCTGTACGATTTTTGTCGTCGTAGTGAGTTTGAGGATGCAAAACTCTGAAATTTCCTTGACACCGAGCGTGCCGTGTTCGCGCAGGGATGAAAGGACCCGCCAACGCGAGACATCGAGCCCCGCCGGCTTGAGAAGCTTTTCCATCTCGCCGACGTAGCGAGCACTTACCCTCGTTAACCAATAATAGGGCCAATCGGACTTGTTTGAAAACGGTCCCACCGTTCCCTGATCTTCAAGCATTTCTACCACCTATTGAACCAGTTCGCCTCAAACACGCATGGTCATCTCAAGCGATAGGTAAACTGAAATGTAAAAGCGATCGATATCTGAACGTGGTGCTTTCGACACTTTTATATGAGTCCGAACCGTTACTGGCACAGAATGGTTTGACCCGAGGCTTTGACGGCGCACTGTCTTCGCCGGCCGGAATAGAGGTAGGCCTTTCAAGCCACGCCGTTTGGCGACGTTCACCGCCCAGGCTTTCAGCCATGACCATTTCTGCACATGCGTCAGCAATGTGCGACCCTATCTCGAAAACGCGGGTGGCTTCACGTTCGAGGCCATATCACTTCTGCTTTTGCTGCTGGGCCTCGCGGGCGTGCTCGGAACAGTGGCCATCGGCGTAGCGTTGCGGACGCGCCTGTTCAGCCTCCTGATCGGCATTTTTCCGGCTCTTCCTCGGCGTTGAGATGATAGAGGTTGCCAAAGAACTCGTCGAAGCCATGCGCCGTCGGCAAGTGTTCGTCACGATCACCTAGGTGGTTCTTGCCGAACTGTCCTGTCGCATAACCATAGGTCTTCAGAACATCGCCCACACTCGGATCGAGAGGTCCAAGCCCGAGGTCGGCACCCGGCAATCCGACTTTGGTCAATCCCGTCCGGATCGGCGATTGACCGGTGATGAATGCTGCGCCGCCAGCCGTGCAACTTTGCTGCCCGTACCAATCAGTGAAGACCGTACCTTCCTTGCCAATGCGGTCAATGTTGGGTGTACGGTAGCCCATCATGCCCATGTTGTAGGCACTGATGTTATACCAGCCGATATCGTCACCCATGGATGTCGAGGAGCGTGTTCTGTCGATCATTCCCTCAGCTTTTCTGGCATTCGGTATATTCGAACAAACGGCTAAGGAGGTTTCGGAGAAACTTGCGAAGAAGCTTCGCGATCGGCCCGACGAATCTGCGGTGCATGTCAGCAATCTGAAGCGGATTGATGATCAGCAGAAGAATATCATTCAGCAGATTACGGACCGCGCCGTTCAGGGCCGCCCACACCTCTCTGCTCTGGATGACATGCTCGACAAACTCGAGCAGGAAAAAGTCGAGACGACGGCACTGCTCTCCCGAATCGCCGACGAACCCGAGGACCTATCCGGGAAGCTTGCAGAACTGCGGGAGCAAGCCACGCCCGAGAATGTTGAGCGTATATTGAACATGATGCTCTTCTATATGCGGGATCACATGGATAAGGACGTGAAGCAACCGTATATCGACGTAATCCGTATGCTCGTGCAAAAGGTCGTGGTCGCAAGGACACCTGGCCACGAGCCAGCAACGTTGGAGGTCCACGGAAGAATTGCCAGTATTCTTGCTGCAATGGAGGCTTCAGTCATTGTCGAACGACAGTTTAAGCATCTTGCGGAGACAGAGTATCTGGAGTTTCGAGAAGCAGGTTTGCTTGACACAGAGGCCAAACAGAAAGAGCTCCTCGACGCTTACGCGGAGGAGCTCTCTGTTCGACGGCTTGAATGGAAGAATATACAAGTTTCAGTGGTTGCGGGGGCAGGATTTGAACCTGCGGCCTTCAGGTTATGAGCCTGACGAGCTACCGGGCTGCTCCACCCCGCGTTATCCAGCGCAAGTCCGGAGGACTTGTCGCGTCAGCGACCTTCAG
>NZ_JAEQNC010000003.1 GCF_016722925.1 Phytoamicus setariae
CGGTGGTATAGAGATCCGCAAGGATACGGAGATATCGGTTGTTCGACAGTTTGCCGGCAGCACCGAGAAATCCGAAGACCACCGATACGGCGTAGGAAACCAACGAGACCTGCAGGGTCATCAGCAGACCCCAGGCGAATTCATCGCCCCAGCCCTCTCCTCCCCAGGCAAGCAAGTGCCAGTATGCGTCCATGCGTTGTTACCTGATTGATACGGCGTTGCTCACTGCAATCGCCAAGGTGGCGCACGCGCCGCCGATGTCCCGATAATCCATGTCATTCGTGCCGTCGGCATGCACTTGTGCAGCCCCCTCCCGGACAGCGCACGAACATTTCCATCGGCCGGGTTTCGGCGGGCATCGCAATATACGGCGCCCGCCTAACGATGAGTCGATTACTTCTTGGCGAAGATCCACTGGTCGACAAGCTTCTTCAGCGTGCCGTCCTTGTCGAGTTCGGCAAGCGCCGTGTTAAGCTTGCCAAGCGTTTCCGCATCGCCCTTGCGCACTGCGTAGGCCACACCTTCGCCGAGCACTGCACTCTTCGGCGCTTCGAGCTTGACTTCGAAGTCGGCGCCCTCCGGCGTCTTGAGGAAGGCCTTGATGTAGATGTCAGGGATCAGCACATAATCGACGCGACCGGCGACCAGATCGGCAACCGAGTTATCGGCAGTGTCATAGCTCTTTGCTTCGGCACCCGAAAGGTACTTGGCAACATAAGCCGACTGCACGGACGATGTCTGGACGCCGATGATCTTGCCGGCAACAGTTTCCGGGTTGATGATCTTGCCCGAGCCATCGGGCGCATCGACGACATCGATCTTGGTCTCGTCGGCCTTTGCGCCGACGAAGGACGTGCCTTCGGTGTAGTATGGGATGGAGAAATCCACCACCTTGCGGCGATCGTCGGTGATCGAGAACGCACCGATGATGAAATCGACCTTGTTCTCCTTCAGCGACGGGATGAGACCGTCCCAGGCCATCTGCTTGATCTCGCACTTGATCTGCATTTTGGTGCAGACGGCGCGCGAAAGATCAGCTTCGAGGCCTTCCCATTCACCGGCAGTGTTGATCTGCGTAAACGGCATGTAGGGCTCTGGTGTCATGCCGAGACGGATGGTGTCTTCAGCGTGCGCGACGCTGGCCGAAAGGCACAGCATGACGCCGGCGACGATCCTGGATTTCAAAGTGTTCACGTTCCCATACTCCTTTTATGCAATTGCGGATTAGCGAGCGTCGCGGAACCAACGCAGCGACATGCAGGACAGACCCGCGTCGATCTTGCCGATTTCGGTGGTCTTCATCGGGACGACCTTGTAGCCAAGCTTGTCGAGCATCTCGATGGTGCGCGGGAAATCCGAGCCGACCATGACGACGTCGTTTACGCGCAGGGCATTCGCAGCCGGCTCTTCGCCTTCCGGGATGATGATCTGCTTGAAGTTCTTGAAAACGCCGGACTGGGCCAGACGCGCGGTCGACAGAACGTTTTCGTCGTCGAGCAGCGAGCAATCGGTCTTGAAGTGCAGGACGCCCTTTGGCGTGGCAACCACTTCGCCCTTCAGGCCAAGCTTGTCAAGGCAGCCGATGAGTGCTTCGGCGCCGGCCTTGTCGGTGCGAGCCGACAGACCGATCATCACGCTCTTCGGCGTAGTCAGCACGTCGCCACCATCAGCAAAACCGGGGCTCGGCAGGTCGAGCACAGTGTCGAACATCTCGCGCAGCGTCGGCGTGATTTCGGCAGTTTCCTTGACGCGGGTTTCGGCGCCCGGACGCAGCAGGATCGCGCCCGATGTGAAGACGAGCGCCGGATCTTCCACGAAGATCGAGTCCGGAAACTCTTCCAATGCCGGCAGCACCGTCACTTCGACACCGGCAGCGCGCATGGCGTCGATGTAGGCGTCGTGTTCGGCCTTGACGCCTTCATAGGTCGGGTTGCCGCGATCGTCGGCGCGAAGTCCGTTGACGACCGAGCGCGACGGCGTACGCACGATGACGGAATTGAAATTGTAAACTGCTCTCGTTTGCGACATTTCAGGATACCTTTATATTTGCTGGGGCTTCTCTAAACGGCTCGCTCGGCCGCGTAAAGCAATTGTGTGGCAGGAATCTCGCGGCGCGACAGATGAATGCCTGCGAGCATGCAGCGCACCGACCCACCGGCGAGCTCGATGGTCGAGACATCGAAAGGTAGCAGCGTCGCGCTTTGTTCAATCGCTTCGATCTGCTGCCGGTCGAGTGCGGCATGTGCCCTGGCGGAGAGGACGACCACCCGGCCGTCCTTGCCGTCGAGCTCAATGGCATTGCCGGCGAAGTTCTCGATCTGCTCGATAGAAAGATCGATCACCTTGCGCCCGGTCTCTTCAAGGCGGGCGACGATCTCCCGGCGACGCTTTTCGTCCGGGATCATCTGCATACCCAATAGCGCAAACTCGGTGCCTATGCACATCAACACATTGGTGTGGTAGATCGACTTGCCGTGACGATCGACGGCGTCAAACACCATCGGTTCGAAGTTGAAGTGCGTGCAGAACCGCTCCAGGGCCACTTCGTTGGTGCGGTTCGAGCGCACCGCATAGGCAACGCGACCGATATGATCGAGCACCATCGCGCCCGTGCCCTCGAGATAGAAACCGTCCTTCTCCAGGCCGGAATAGTCGATCACGTCCTGAACCCGATAATCGTTCTTGAGCATCTCGATGATATCGGGGCGGCGCTCGCTCTGGCGGCTTGCCGAAAACATCGGATAAATCGCCACGTGGCCGCCGGAATGGGTGGAGAACCAGTTGTTGGGAAACACCGAATCCGGGCGGGTGGCCGTCTCGTCCTCGAAGACATGCACGGTGACGCCGGCTGCGGCCAGCCCCTCGGCCATCTCAGTCACCTCATCGAAGGCGGCGCGGGAAATGGCTTCTGCGGCGCGCTTTTCGTCATTGGACTGGAACGAATTGTCCTTGGCGGTCATCGGATTGGGGGTGAAATGATGCGGACGGATCATCACCACCGACTTCGGCGCCTGTACGGAAAGTCTGGTCATGGCTCAGGCAAAGCTCCCTTCGAGAACGGCAAGCGGGGCGACCGGCGCCGGCTGCCGGAACAGCCCGTAGAGATTGCGGGGATCCTTCGGCTGGGTTGTCAGGTCGAGCTCGGTGAAGAAGCTGGTGCCCTGAACGGCATCGCGGAGGTAACGCAGCGCGGAGAAATCCTCCGTTGCAAATCCAACGGAATCGAAAATGGTGATCTGGGCGTCGGAGCGACGGCCGGCAGCCCCGCCCGTCATCACCTGCCAGAGTTCGGTGACCGGGAAATCCGCTTCCATCTGCTGGATCTCGCCTTCGATGCGGGTCTGCTCGGGAAACTCAACGAACACGTCGGCCCGGCGCAGGATCTCGCCCTGCAATTCGGTCTTGCCGGGGCAATCGCCACCAACGGCGTTGATGTGCACGCCGGCGCCGACCATGTTGTCGGAAAGGATCGTGGCATTGCGCTTGTCAGCGGTGACGGTGGTGATGATATCGGCGCCGGAGACGGCGTCCTCGGCGGTCTCGCCGACAACGATCTCGATATCCGTATCGGCAAGGTTGTCGCGGAACTTGGCGGTTGCCGCCGGATCGATGTCGTAGACGCGCAGCTTCTTGATGCCGAGCAGTGCATGAAAAGCCAGCGCCTGAAACTCAGATTGCGCCCCGAGCCCGATGATCGCCATGGTGCGAGCATCCTTGCGGGCCAGGTATTTTGCCGCGAGCGCCGAGGTTGCCGCCGTGCGAAGTCCCGTCATCAGGGTCATCTCGGACACCAGGCAGGGATAGCCCGTGCTGACGTCGGAAAGCACGCCGAAGGCCGTGACCGTCTGCAGACCGTCATTGGGGTTCTTGGGATGGCCGTTGACGTATTTGAAACCGTAGAGCTCGCCGTCGGAGGTCGGCATCAGCTCGATAACGCCTGACGTCGAGTGGCTGGCAACGCGCGGCGCCTTCTCGAACTGCTCCCAGCGGCGGAAATCCTCTTCAATATAATCCACGAGACCAAGCAGGAATGTCTCGATGCCGGTTGATCTCACCAGCTCGATAACATTGCCCACACCCACATACTGTACCACGTCTGCAGCTCCATCCGGAAATTCGTTGAGATCAGCCTAGGCAGGCGTAACGCCACTTGAAATCTGAAAAATGTTCGAAGCACTGCAATACTTCTGGCAAATTGCTAGGCGGAACTGTACAATTTGCCATGCACATTTTTGACGAGTTGGACCACAAGCTTATCTCCATCCTGCGCGAGGATGGTCGCGCGCCGCTGTCAAAACTGGCGGAGATATTGGGCGTGTCCAGAGGTACCGTTCAGTCGCGGCTGGATCGCCTGCTGCAATCCGGCGCGGCTCTCGGATTTACGATTCGGGTGCGCCAGGATTATGACGAGGGGGCCATCCGCGCGATCATGATGATCGAGGTGCAGGGACGTTCGACAACGAAAGTCATCAAGTTTCTCCGTGGCTTGCCCGAGCTTTATACGCTGCACACCACCAATGGCTCGTGGGATCTGGTGGCGGAAATTCGCGCCGCGAACCTGCACGAATTCGACCGTGTGCTCCGAGAGGTCAGAACGGTCGAGGGCGTACTCAACAGCGAGACGAGCATCCTGCTGAGCAGCGTGTAGGATATTCTCTCCAGTCCGCCATCGCGGGACTGGCAAGCGCTTACGGCTCGAAATCCCCGAACATATCCTGAAGTCGCGTCAGCTGCTGGACACGTTCATCGACCTGGCTGCCCAGCAGCACGATGATGTTGCTGATCAACAGGTCGATCACGATGGTCGAAACCGCAGCTCCATCCCAGAGCGGCCCCTGCGTCGACGGCTCCATCAACGTGATATCAGAGACTTCATGCGCCCAGGTGCAGGAATCGTTGGTGAGCAGCACGACCCGGACGCCGGCGCGTTGCGCCTCTGCCGCCAGCGGGCGTGCTTTCGAGGCAAACCGGCGCACATCGAGCAAGAACAGACAACGCCCTTCCACCGATCCATCCAGCAATTCGGCAAACGTGCCGTTCAGACCATCGACGAACTGCACGCGCGGGCGGGCATAGGAAAGCTGGGCGGCGAAATACTGGGCGATGCCACGAACATTCTGAAAGGCGACGACGTAGATCTCGCTCGCCGCGATCAAGGCATCGATGGTTTCCTGCCACTGCCTGGAGGCAGTCAACTCATAGATATGACTCAGGCTGTCGATATGCTGATGCAGCAGGTTGGCCAGCAGCTTTCCGTCACGAATGTCGGCCTGAAACCGGTCCATCTGCCCCTTGACCTGCCAGGCCGGATTGGACCGGCTGTTGCGCAACTCCGCCTTGAGCTCTTCGAGCCCCTCGAAGCCGAGGCGCCTGAGATAGCGGCTGATGGTCATTGGGCTGACGCCGACGCGTTGGGCAATCGAGCGGGCGGTCTCGAACGGCGTGTCGGCCAGATTGCGCTCGAGATAATTGGCGATCATCTTGTCGGATGCGGAACGCCGCATCTCGTCACTTTTCAGACGCGCGATGATGTGCCTCGACATGGTCCGCCCTCCCGGCAGTTGCGCCCCGGTACAAAAGCTGAACCGGGGCGGGTATGCTTATTCCGCCGTCTTGACCTTTGTCCAGACCCTGTCAACGACACGGATCTTGGCACCGAGGTCTTCGAAGATCTGCAGGCGGGTCATCGTTTCCGCAGGCGGATTGATTTCCTTGCTGTCCCTGATCTTCTCGGGCGTCATCGTCCGTGCCGGAACGTTGGCCGTGCCATTGGTCTGCTGCGACACATTGAGCGCCACAACCTCGGGCTGGGTATAGAACTCGAGGAATTTCTTGGCATTTTCCTTGTTCGGTGCCGATTTCAGCACGCAGACGTCTTCCTGATACATCGTCGCGCCTTCCTCGGGAATGACATAGCCGAGATCGGCCTCATTGCCGAACACGTCGACCATGGCGCCGACGAAGAAATGCGCAGCCGCGACATCGCCGGCCTGCACCATCGGGCGCGAATTGTAGGTGAAGGAGGCCACATAGGGCTTCATCTCGGTCACCGTCGCGGCGGCTTTCTGTAGCTCCTCGGGATCAGTCGAGTTGACCTTGTAGCCGTTGAGGATCAGGCCGACGGCGAGCACTTCGCGCATGTCGTCAAGCAAGGTGATCTTGAGGTTCTTTTCCTTGACTGTGGCGAGGAGGTCCTTCCAGCCGGTCACGTCCTTGCCGAGAACCTTCCTGTTGTAGAAAATGCCGACCGTTCCCCAGGCATAGGGCAGGCAGTATTCGCCATTCGGGTCGCTCTTGGCGCGCAGGAACGAAGGATCGATATTCTTGAAGCCTTCGTACTGGTTGATGTCGGTCTTTTCCAGGAGATCAAGCTTGGCCATGATGTCCTGCATATGCACGGACGGAAACACCACGTCATAGCCGGTGGCGCCGCTCTGGATCTTGGCCAGCATTTCCTCGTTGGATGCATAGGTCGACAGGTTGACCTTGATGCCGGTATCCTTCTCGAATTTCTTCAGCACATCCGGATTGATGTACTCACCCCAGTTGTAGACATTGAGCTCGCCGCCGCCGGCTACGGCCGGTGTCTGAGCCATCAGCGTCATAGACATCCCGGCCAGAAGCCCTGCGGCGAGCAGCCTGGGCAAGGATGTCCTGGCGCGCGCTCTATCCCCGTTCTTGCAGTCATTCATGTCGTTCACTCCTCATTGTTTCGATCATTCTTGTCGGTGATCCGTTGCAGGCTTGGCGCCCTTTTGGTTTTGATTGGCCCGTGTTGACAGCAGCAAAGTTATGATATTCAAATACCAAAAACGCGCAATGGTTATTTGCGTAACAAAAAGAGGCGAACAGATGAACAATGCCATCGTCAGGATGGAGCAGGCCAGCAAGGCCTTCGATTCCCCGGAAGGCGGAAAGGTCCACGCCCTCCGCAGCGTCAATCTCGAGGTCAGGCGCAACGAATTCCTGACGCTGCTCGGGCCATCGGGCTGTGGCAAGACCACGCTTCTGCAGTCGATCAACGGATTTGCCGAACTCGATGGCGGCGCGGTCCATATCGACGGGGAGGACGTGACCAAGGTTCCGCCCTATCGCCGCAAGGTCAACACCGTCTTCCAGAACTACGCGCTCTTTCCGCATATGACGATCGGCCAGAACGTCGGCTACGCGCTGGAAGTCGAGGGGGTCGGCAAGAGCCAGCGGCTCAAGCGTATCGCCGATGTGCTCGCTCTTGTCGGCCTCTCCGGGCTCGAAGACCGCGGGCCACGACAGATTTCCGGCGGCCAGCAGCAGCGCGTCGCTTTGGCGCGCGCCATCATTGCCCGGCCAAAACTGCTGCTGCTCGACGAGCCGCTGTCCGCACTCGACAAGAACCTGCGCCATTCCATGCAGATCGAGCTGAAGACGCTGCAGAGCGAGCTCGGCATCTCCTTCATCTTCGTCACCCACGACCAGCAGGAAGCGCTGACGATGTCGGACCGCATCGCGGTGCTGCAGGGCGGCATCATCCAGCAGCTCGACGCACCGCGGGCGATCTACGACCGGCCCGACACGATCTTCGTTGCCAACTTCATCGGCACCAGCAATCTGTTCGAGGGCAGCATCGACGGCGCCGCTATCAAGCTAGCTGACGGCTCGGCAGTTGCATTCGACGGCGCCTGTTCTCCGCAAGAAAACGGCCGCGCGACCGCGTTGATCCGGCCGGAGAACTTTTCGCTCGTCGGCTCGTCACGATTTTCGGGGGCACTTGATATCATCCGCGAGCAGGTGGTGTTTGCCGGTTCCAGCTTCGAAATCCTTGGCCGAACACCATCGGGCCGCAAGGTCACCGCCACGGTTCCCGGCAGCGAACGCGCCCGCATTCCGGCAATCGAGGAAAACAGCGCGGTCACACTCCATTACGACCCGGCGACCGTACACCTGATCTACGATACGGCCTCCCAGGGAGGCAGGGCATGACCATCGCCTGGCTTCGCCGCCTGCAACTGACGCTGCTGCTCGGACCGGTCACCGGCTTCCTGGCCGTGTTTTTCCTGGTGCCGCTGATCATCATGGTGGCGATCAGCTTCATGGCGCCCGGGCTCTACGGCGGCGTCGAATATTCCTATTACCCCGACAATTACGGACGCATCTTCGGCTTTGCCGACCCGATGTTCGAGGAATACGACCCGGTCTATCTGGCGATCTTCCTCCGCTCGATCCGCATCGCCGTCATCACCGTCGTGCTGTCGCTCGTGGTCTGCTATCCGGCCGCTTTCATGATCGCCCGGATGCCGGAAAAGTGGAAGAATTTCTGCCTGTTCCTGATCACCCTGCCCTTCTTTGCCAGCGTCATCGTGCGGCTTTTCATCTGGGTGCTGATCCTCAGACCCACTGGCTTCATCAACGCGATCCTGCTCGGCATCGGCATCATCGACCGGCCGCTGGAGCTGATCTACACAGATGGTGCGATCATTCTTGGCATGGTCTATGTCTTCATTCCCTTCATGTTCATGCCGCTTTATGCCAGCATCGAAAAGCTTGACTGGACGCTGATCCAGGCTTCGGAAGATCTCGGCGCCGGCCCGATCCGCACCTTCTTCCGGATCATCCTGCCGCTGACCATGCCCGGCATCATCGGCGGCTCGATCATCGTCTTCATCCCGGCACTCGGCAATTTCGTCGTGCCGACCCTGCTGGGAGGGGCCAAGGTGCAGATGCTGGGTAACCTTATCGAGCAGCAGTTCCTGTCTGCCCGCAACTGGCCGTTCGGCTCGGCGCTGGCGATGATGGTCATGGGCACGATGCTGGTTGTGCTGTTCTTCTATGTCAGACTCGACAGCCGCCAGCAGGCTGCGAGCGGCGTACGGTGAGGAGCGCATCATGAACTGGTTCATTCCCATCGCCCGAGGTGGCCTGAAGGTCTATCTCTTCGCCTTCTTCGCCTTCGTCTACGTGCCGCTGGTGCTGATCGTCGTCTATTCCTTCAATTCCAACCCGATCAACATGATGACCTGGTCCGGCTTCACCACGGACTGGTATGCGCAGGTGCTCGGCTTCAAGACGAAAGTGGCGACCGACGCCTTCTACGTCGAATCCACCGACCAGTTGCTGGCGGCGGTACGCAATAGCCTGGTTATCGCCCTGGTCACCACGACCGTCGCCACCGTGCTCGGCTCGGCTGCCGCAATTGCCGTCTACCGGTATTCTTTCTTCGGCCAGCGCTTCTATCGCACCATGCTGTTTTTGCCGATGCTGATGCCGGATATCGTGCTCGGCATCGCGCTGCTGCTGTTCTTCGTCAGTCTCGGCATGAATCCCGGGCTGCTGACGATCATCATCGGCCAGTGCACCTTCCTGATCTCCTATGTGTTCATCGTCGTCTCGGCCCGGCTTGCCGGCATGGACCGGACGCTGGAACAGGCGTCCGCCGATCTCGGCGCGGGCGAATGGATGACCTTTCGGCGGATCCTGCTGCCGCAACTGATGCCCGGCATCATCGGCGGCGCGCTTCTGGCCTTCATCATCTCGATGGACGACCTGGTGATCACCTACTTCGTCGCCGGCGCCGAAGTGACAACGCTGCCGATGTACATCTTCGCGATGCTGCGCCGCGGCCTGAAACCGGAAGTCAACGCCATCGCGGTGATGATGCTGTCCTTCTCCTTCGTACTCGCCTCGACCGGGCTATATCTCCGCTCGCGGCGCAGTCTCTAGCTTTCTGAATTGCGGATGATCCACACATGACCAAGGTTTCAATACCCCTCGCCAAGCGCGCCCGCGACTATGACGTGCCCTTTTCCGGAAACACCGGCCCGCTGAATGCCATCACCGATGTCGAGGGCATCCATGTCGGTTTCTCGACGATTCGCGAGGAGACCCCGCGGCCGGGGCGCAAGAGGCCGGTGCGCACCGGCGTGACGGCCATCGTGCCGCATGCGCAATCGGATGTGCCGGTTCCCGTGTTCGCCGGTGTCCACCGGTTCAACGGCAATGGCGAGATGACCGGATCGCACTGGATCGAAGACGGCGGCTATTTCCTCGGACCGGTTCTGATCACCAACACCCATGGCGTCGGCATGGCCCATCACGGTGCGGTGGAGTGGATGCTGCAGCGCTATGCCAGCACCTATGACAGCGACGATTTCCTCTGGATCATGCCTGTGGTGGCCGAGACCTACGACGGCGTGCTCAACGACATCAACGGCCAGCATGTCACCGTGCAGCATGCGCACGAGGCGTTGAATTCGGCGGCGTCAGGCCCCGTGGCCGAAGGCAATGTCGGCGGCGGCACCGGCATGATAACCTATGGCTTCAAGGGCGGCACAGGCACGGCATCACGGGTGGTCGAGATCAACGGGAAGCGCCATGTGATCGGCGCGCTCGTGCAGGCCAATCACGGGCAGCGCGAATGGCTCACCATCAGCGGCGTCCCGGTTGGGCCCGAGATGATGGACAAGAGCCCAGCCAGCCAGATGCAGGAGCGTGGCTCGATCATCGTCGTCATCGCCACTGATCTGCCCTTGGCACCGCATCAGCTGACACGGCTTGCCCGTCGCGGCGCTATCGGCATCGGCCGCAACGGGACTGTCGGCGGCAACAATTCCGGCGACATCTTCCTGGCCTTCTCGACCGCCAACGCGCTGCCGATGCGGCACAAGGCAGCCCAGGTGCTGTCGATCGACATGGTCAACGACGATATCCTCGATCCGGTCTACCAGGCGGCGATCGAAAGCGTCGAGGAAGCGGTCATCAATGCGATGTTTGCGGCAGAGACCACTGGCGGCACACCCTATGACCGCTTCACCGTAGAGGCGATCGACAAGGAAAGACTGATGGCGATCCTGAAACGATATGGCCGGGTCTGACGTCGGGACCCGGCTTGCCACATGGATTTCAGCCTTGATCAAGGCCGCGACCGGCACCGCTGGTCGCGTCTTACGTGATCGCCTCGGCTATGTCATTGGCCGTTCTTTCCGTCAGGACGATTGCCACTCCTGCGAGGATGATCAGCCCGCCAAGCAATTGCAGCAGCGTTGGTCGCTCGCCCAGCAGCAGAACGCTCCCTAAGATGGAGATTAGCGGGACGAGCAGCAGAAACGGCGCAAGTCTTATGACCGGGACACGGCCGAGAAGTTGATACCAGATCCCAATGCCGAGAGCCGTCATGACGACACCCAGATAGATGACGGCAAGCCAGCTTCCGGTGGACGCCGTGCTGATTACGGCCGCATGGCCCGTCTCGAGCACGAACGAGATCAACAGCAATTGCGGCACGGCAAACAGCGATGCCCAGGCGAGGGTGCTGAAACCTCCGATGCCCGTTAACGTTCGAACCTTGATTTGTCCTAGTGCCCAAACCACGGTACTCGCCAGCGAAAGAACGACCGCCAGGACGTTTCCCTGCCCGAAAACAACACCGATGAGCAAAACAACTCCAACCAGCGCCAGGCCGATGCCGAAAGCCTGCCGCGTCGTTGGCGTTTCACGCAACAGGATTGCCGCAACAAGGATCAACGCTGGCGCTTCCATCTGCGCCAGAAGTACGGATGTCGATACGTCTAGGTCTTTCATCGCGGTGTAGGACAGACTGTAGGGAATGCCAAAGGCGAAAATGGAGATGAATGCCACGTCGCGCCATTTTCCCGTTGGCATCCTCACGAACCAGACGAGCACAAGGGCTGTGACGGCAAAACGAAACGCCGCGAGCAGGACGGGCGGGAAGTGTGACATAGCCCCCTTGGTGAATACCCAACCTAGCCCGAATATTATGGCCATCAAGCATGCGAGTAAGAAGTCACTAAATTTCATTGAACTGATGACCCATGAAGAAAGACAATCTAATCTCCGCAACGGAGCTGAATAAACACTAATTCATAAAATTCACGCTGTTGCTCTATTCATAAACTCACTCGTGCTGATACTCTAACCAGATGATCTTATGTCTTGGGTTAGATTTCATGCCTGGAAAATCAGCTTGGATGCCGTCGTTGAATGCTCTCAGAGCATTTGATGCGGTGGCGCGACACGGCAGCTTTCAAAAGGCTGCAGATGAACTGAACGTCACGTCGCCTGCGATCCAGCAACTCGTGCGCTCTTTAGAAGAAGCAGTCGGCCAGCCGCTGATCACGCGGCAGAACCGTAAGCTTGGCTTGAGCGGGGCAGCGGCTTCAGCTATGCCATTCTTGAGCATGGCTTTTGAAAACTTGGCCGCCGCAGTGGCAGGGATGCGGTCCTATGCACGACCGAAGGGTATTACTGTTTCTGTCGAACCGTCTTTCGCAGCAGCATGGCTGTTGAACCGCCTGCAAGATTTTCAGGAACGCCATCCAGACATCGATGTGTTTATCGACGCATCATTGCGTCTCGTCGATATCGAGCGCGATGCCGACGTTGCAATTCGATATACGCGACCCGAGACCGGCGATTATGCGTCCAGTCAACTTTTCGAAGACGAAACAATTGCCGTCTGTGCGCCAAATCTGGCCGATAAATTAGCTGACGTGCGATCATGCACGTGCGACTGGCCAAGCGATGTCTGCCTGATCCACTATGAAAGCCCGCGTCGTGTTGGCCTGCAGCCGGACTGGCGGACCTGGCTTGCCGCCAGCAATATCTCGTCCGATATGCCTTCGAAGGGACTGCGGTTCTCGGACTACAACATGGTGCTCCAATCAGCGATAGCCGGACACGGCATAGCACTGGCGAGCAAGCCCTTGATCGGGGACGCCATGAGGGTGGGGTTGTTGAAAGATGCATTTTCAAAAAGCATCAAGAACGGGTTCGTATACCGTGTGATGACGACAAAGGCTGCAGCCTCTCGCGTAGAGGTTGCAGCCTTTGTTGACTGGCTGGTCGAAGTCGTCAAAGCGGACACATAGGTTCCGTGCGAACTCTCAAGCTGCCAATGTTGCAAGCTTTGCCCTGATGGCATCGATCGTCGGCTTCAGCACTTCCGAGACACCCGGAATAGCCAGCACCTTGTCGAACAATCCGTTGAGCGTCGGCACCATCGGCTTGACCACGGCAGCGAGCGCGGTTTTCTGCGCAGCCGAGAGCTGGCCGAAGCCCGTGGCGATCTTGTCGATATCGGCCTGGGCCGCTTGCAGTTTCGGCAATGCAGCCTGTGCAGAAGCGGCGTCGGTAATGCCGCCAACTGCCGTTTGCAGGCTGGTCAATGTATCGCCGAGCTGCTTGCCGACATCCATTGCGGCTGGCGCCACTTCCTGAGTGGTGGTCGTTGCCGGTGGCGTCGCGGCTTGCTGTCTCGGTCGTCCGAGATAGTAGTAAAGCGCGGCAGCGACGATCAACAGGGCAATCAGCCATAGCAGCCACCGTGACGACGAAGGCGCAGCCTGCGCGACGGACTGCTGGGCAGTGCTGGCAGCGGAAGAGGCTGCTGCGGTCGTGCGGGCGGCTGTCTGGCTGGCGGTGCGTACGGTCCCACCGAGCGCGCCCAGCAAGCCGGTTCCGGCAAGCATTTCGCCTATGCCGGACGGCAGTGCCGCAGCGATATTGTCCTTCTGGCTTGCCAAAAGGCCGGCAATGTTGCCTGGGCTGAGATCGCCGTCACTCTTGTCGGCCAGACCGTTCAGCACAAGAGGCGCAAGCATCCCCAGCAACGAGGTGCCGGCGTTCTTGTCCAGCCCCGCATGGTTGCTGATGGCATTTGCAAGCATTCCGCTGTCTCCCGTACCGAACAGCGACGAGAGTATCTTTGATCCGTTTTGAATAAGCGGCGCCTGGTTGCCTGCACTGAGCATGTTGGTCAGGTCGCTAAGAGTCGCGCTTTGCTGGCCAACCGCGTCAGCGATTTTTTCGGCGCCCCCGGGCTGCGCCGCGACACCGCCAAGACCAGCGAGCAAAGTCGGCACGGCTGCGGCAATCGCCCCCTGGACCTTGTTTGCATCGAGGCCGAGCGCACCAGCGACGCGGCCAATCATATCCGGTGTGAGAAATTGAAGGATGTAGGAAACGAGGTTGCCTGCCATTGAGTTTTCCTCCGCATTTGCCCGTTGCGAAAAGCGATGGGGAAATCGAGTTCAAAAAGGTCTGGCTACTAGGGCCTTCCGGCTACGTCGAAAGGAGACGTCACACTGATAGTACGCAAACTGCATCGACGCACGAAGACGAAAGACCTCATGCAGCTCTTGGTAATTTAGCAAACACTACCATTCGGCGAAACGCTTGGCTAGGCACAAAGTTGCGCCCGATTGGCGAAGCGCTGCGCATTTGGCACGCTTTGCAATGGTTATCAGGGTCGATTGTCACATCCGTACTATCAATTCGCAACAATTGCGCCAATTTATAGTAGGTGGCACATGCGAAGCGTGCACCATGCCGGTGCAATCCAAGCGCACCGGCACAACCACAGAGATGCAGCCTACCGCTACGCTCAGTACGATCCCTGCGTTCAGATCCTGGACTTCTAGAAGCTCGGCGGGCTGATAGCCCACATGACGATTGCTTCACCCGGGCCCGGATTCCTATACCGGTGAGGCTCGCCAGAGGAATAGGAGCAGCTGTCGCCCTCATGGAGGTGGAAATGGCGTTCTCCGACCCAGATCTCAAGTTCGCCCGAGATGACAAACCCGACGCCGTCACCATCATGCGTATAGCTTTGCGCGCTTTCGGTCCCTGGCGGTAGACGCGTATAGATCATCTCGACCTGCAAGCTCATCTTCGGCGTGACCAGTTCGTCGATGATGCCGTGCTCATATTGAATGCGCAGGCGGTTGCCGCGACGTATGACATATCCGTGCTCATCGGGCGGAACGGGAGATGCGCCGGCAAAAAACCACTGCACCGTCACGCCAAGACTTTTGGCGATGTTCACCAGAGCCGGAATGGACGGGAAAGCAAGGTTGCGCTCGATCTGGCTGATATAGCCGGTGGACAGGTTGCAACTCTCCGCCAACTGCGCAAGCGTCATCTTGCGCCGTTTGCGCAGGCCGCGAATGCGCTCGCCGAGGACGAGGTCCTCGCCCGAAGATTCCTCTTCGATTTCGGGTTCAAGATCGCCCACAGGGGACATGTCCGCTTTCTGTTTCGTTTGGAATAAAGGCGCCGCCTTGCGACCGCATACCCACTTGAGCCAAGGCGATGCCCGCACTTGTTACCGATCGCGCATTCCGGCGCAAGACATTCGCAGAGAAAATCCGAAATCGATCGCAATTTGTTCCCACAGTAAAATTTTGTCTCGCTTTTTTACTTTAGATAAAATATTCAATCCTCAATTCAGGTCGATGGGAGGAGCCAAATGACCGACGTCGTACATTTCAAAAAGTCCGAGCGGGCCTTCGAGGCCTATGGAGACGATCCCCGCCGCGCGACGATTTCCAGGCTTGTCGGCCCGGAGCTGAGCAAGACGATGGGCGCCGGTATTGCGCGCTTCGATGACTGTTCCATCGAATGGACGGTTCTCTATGATGAGCTGATCGTTACACTTGAGGGCAAGTTTCGCCTGCGGGTCGGCGAACAGGTGTTCGACACCGTGCCTGGCGACGTGCTGTGGGTGCCAAAGGGAACCTCGCTCGCCTACGAAGGCGAAGGCGCGACCGTATTTTATGCGCTCGATCCCGTCGACTGGAAGTCACGCCAGATCAAAGCCTGACAACCCGCTATGTTCGGGCGCAATGCAACTGGGAGCTCCGCACTCGCGATGACCACCAATCCGTTTCCAAACCTCTTCGAACCGCTGCAAATTCGCGGCGCACGCCTGAAAAACAGGATCATGTCCACCGGACATGACACGACCCTGCCGACCGACGGCCTGGTCAACGACGCGCTGGTTGCTTATCACGAGGCACGCGCCCGCGGCGGCGCCGGACTGATCGTCAGCCAGGTGGCCGGCGTACACGAGACGGCCCGCTATACGTCCCACATGCTGATGGCGACCGAAGACGAATGCATCAACGGCTATCGCCGGCTCGCCGATACCTGTCATGCGCATGGCTGCATGATTTTTTCCCAGCTCTTCCACCCGGGACGGGAGATCATGGAAGGCGGCGATGGGTTACTGACGGTGGCCTATGCGCCGTCGGTTTCGCCCAATGAGCGTTTCCGTGTCATGCCGAGAGAGCTCGACAGGAAACTGATTGCCCAGATTGTCGAAGGCTATGGTCAGGCGGCGCGCCGCATGCACGAAGCTGGCCTTGACGGCGTCGAATTCGTGGCAAGCCACGGCTACCTCCCCGCCCAGTTCTTCAATCCGCGCGTCAATCGCCGGACGGACGACTATGGTGGATCGCTGGAAAACCGGCTTCGCTTTGCCATCGAGTGTCTAGCAGCCATGCGCGCGGCGACATCCGACGATTTCGTCATCGGCATGCGCATCAGCAGCGGCGAACGCGATGAAACAGGACTCGTGCCTGATGAAGTCATGGATTGCTGTCGGCTGCTCGAACCGCTGCTCGACTATGTAAACATCACGGCGGGAACCTCCGCGTCTCTCGGTGGCGCGGTACATATCGTCCCGCCTATGGCCTATCAGAGCGCCTATCTCGCCAATGACGCCGCAGCATTCCGCAAGGCGCTTGGCATTCCTGTCTTCGTGGCAGGGCGGATCAATCAGCCGCAGGATGCCGAAACCATTCTGGCCAGCGGCTCCGCCGATGTCTGCGGCATGACGCGCGCGCTGATCTGCGATCCCGATATGCCCGAGAAAGCCGAGGATGGGCGTACGGACGACATCCGCGCCTGCATTGCCTGCAATCAGGCCTGCATCGGACACTTCCATCGCGGCGTTCCGATATCCTGCATCCAGCATCCCGAAACCGGGCGCGAGCTGAAATACGGCTCGATGCAAGCCGCGGCTCGCTCGAAAACGGTCATGGTCATCGGCGGTGGACCGGGCGGCATGAAGGCGGCCGTCATCGCGGCAAGTCGCGGCCACAAGGTCACGCTCTACGAGGCCGCCACCCAGCTTGGCGGGCAGGCATTGCTTGCCCAGCAATTGCCGCGCCGCGCCGAATTTGGCGGAATTGTCACCAATCTGTTGCGCGAGCTGGAACTTGCTCAGGTCCGCGTGGTCAAGGGCGTTCGGGTAGACCAGGCGCTGGTCGAAAGCGAAAAGCCGGATGCGGTCATCATTGCAACCGGTGCACGCCCCTATATTCCTGAGATACCGCAGGACGGCCAGATCCAGGTCGTCGATGCCTGGCAAGTGCTGCGCAACGAGGTCAAGGTCGGCCGGCGCGTGGTCGTCGCCGACTGGCGCTGCGACTGGATCGGTCCTGGCATCGCAGAATTGCTCGTCAAGGACGGATGCAATGTCGAGCTTGCCGTCAACGGTACCCACCCCGGCGAGCTTCTGCCTCTTTATGTCCGCGACAATATCGCCGCAGAACTGCACCGCAACGAAGTTCGCGTAACACCCTATGCCCGCCTCTATGGTTGCGATGGCAGCACGGTCTACATGCAGCACAGTGTCAGCGAGCAGCCGATCATGTTCGAGGATGTCGACACGCTGGTGCTCTGTCTCGGGCATGAGCCGGTCGACGATCTCGGCGCCTTGCTCAGCGACCGCGTGCCCGAAATGCACAGGATCGGCGATTGCATGGCCCCCCGGACTGCTGAGGAGGCGGTCTACGAGGGCTTGAAGGCCGCCTGGGCGCTGTAGTCGGGAGCCGTCCGGTCTGCGAGCTTGGTGGCTGTTCTTCAGTCACCAGGCTTACGGCCCGCAAGCCCAAGCCATGCTGCGACCAATGGCATTTGGTGCTATAGTATCGTGTTGACCCGGACGCGTGGAGAGTGTTCTGCGGTCACATCTGATGAAAATCATTCCACCGAACGTCGTCGTGCGTGTTCATGCAACACGCAGCGCGGTGCGCATCCGGCATCGAATGCCGTCTCATTCCACGATCGACCAGGCTTCTGCAACGACGGGGCACCAGAACGGAGATTGCAACCCAAAGAAGGAGCGTGCCATGACCACGTTGTTCGTGAGACATTCGGTCACCGACTACAGGACCTGGCGGAAGACCTACGATGCGTTTTCAGAGATGCAGAAAGCAAACGGGGTCACGGCAGAGGCAGTGTATCAATCCACCGACGACCCGAACGACGTGACCGTGACGCACGAATTCGCGACACTTGAAGCGGCCAAAGCCTTTGCCAAGCTTGATGCGCTGGCCAAGGCGATGCAAACCGGTGGCGTTGTCGGGACACCGACTGTCTGGTTTACCCAGAAAGCATAACCCCCGCGGCAGCGGCGCGAGTTACGCCGTGAGCATAAAGACCGGTCTTGGCGACAGATCAACTGCCTGCCGCCTGCAGGCGGATTGTGACCCTCAGTCCCCGATCGAGATTTTCAAGCCGCAGCGAGCCGCCGACCGCATTCGAAATATCGTTCGATATGGCAAGGCCGAGACCGGCGCCGCCGCTCGTTCGATCAAGCTGGCCGCCGCGTCGCAGAACCTGCGGAATCTTTTCCTCTGGTATCCCCGGTCCGTCATCGATGATTTCCATCACGATATCCGCCCCGGCCCGACGCGCCGAGATTGTGACCTCGCTCGTCGCATAGCGCGCGGCATTGTCGAGGAGATTGCCGAGCATCTCGGTAAGATCGTCCTTGTCGATGCGTGCCTTGAGCTCTGGCGGGACATCCACGGTCCATTCAAGAAATTGTCCGCGTGGCGTCCGCTGCAGGACCGCAACCAGATGTTCGACAGACAGGCGCAGCGCCGCGGTCGCATTCGCCCGTCCAGCCATGCGCGCGCGCGCAAGCTGATGATCGACATGCTGTCGCATGTCGCCGATCAGGCTCTGGATTTCAGCAGCGATCTCGACTTCGCCTCGCTCCTTCAGTCGCCCGACATCCCCGGCAAGTGCTTGTAGCGGTGTCTTCAGCCCATGGGCGAAATCCGCGGCATGTTCACGAGCACGCTTGATCTGCATTTCTCGGTCGGCGAGTAGCTCGTCGACTTCCCGTGTCAGCGGAAGAATTTCGCGGGGAAAGACGTCCCCTATACGCTGCGTTTCGCCTTGGCGCACGCTAGCGACCCGTGATTGCAGGGCCTTGAGCGGGCTGAGCCCCAAACGAATCTGGATCCAGTTGCCGGCAATGAAGAGCAGTGCCAGTAAACCCAGGTAGGGCGCGATGTCGCGCTGGAATGCCGCTGTCGCGGCGTCGATTTCCGTTCGATCCACCGCCACGGCGGCGATGACCGGCCTGCCGCCGAACCTTTTGTTGGCGGCGATCTCCCGCATCACCAGCACGAGCGATGTGCCGGACGGGCCAGCCAGATCCAACCGGACCGGCGCACCGGGATCGAGCGCTGGCAGATCCAGATCTTCGTCCCACAGCGAGCGCGACCGTAGCGCATGACCGCCGCTCTCCACCTGCCAGTAAAGACCGGAAAGCGGCTGCGTGAATCGTGGATCGACTGGCTGTTTTTCGAGATTTAGCTGCCCATCGGGACCGAGTCGCAGACCAGACACTATCTGCTCGAGATGCGTGGTCATCTCCGCGACCACACGCCTTTCGACGTGGCGCTGAAACAGCAATGAGAACCCGAAAAAGGCGACCACCAGAGCAACGACGAGCAAGGCGAGGCCAGCGACTGCCAATCGCAGCCGGATCGATTGCCCGCCAGCGGGACTATCCACTAGGGAGCCTCCGCGCCGATATAGTAACCAAAGCCACGCTTGGTGCCGACGATATCCGGACCAAGTTTTTTCCTGACACGGGTAATCAGGACTTCAAGCGTATTGGCGTCCCTGGAAAAATCGTCGCCATAGAGATGGCTTTGCAATTCCGTCGCCGGGACGACGCGGCCATGGTGGTGACCAAGGTAACTGACCAGGCGATATTCGAGCGGGGTCAACGGTTGCGGCACCCCGTTCAGGCTCACCCGCATGGCACGCGGGTCGATCTTGATGTCACCGATGCTGATGATCGCCGCACCCATGCCCACCGAGCGGCGAATCAGCGCCCTTATGCGGGCAATAAGCTCCTCGAACTGGAATGGCTTCGGCAGATAATCGTCCGCACCCGCATCGATGCCTTCAACCCGTTCGGCCCAGCTTCCCCGCGCCGTCAGCATGATGATCGGCATATGACGATCATTGGCGCGCCAGCGCTTGAGGATCGACAGTCCATCGAGCCCCGGCAGGCCGATATCGAGGATAATCGCATCGTAATCCTCGGTATCCCCGAGGAACCAGGCCTCCTCTCCATTTGCAACGGCTTCGACGTTGTAGCCCGCAGTGGTCAATGCAGCGACAATATCGCTGGCAATGCGGCGATCATCCTCCACCAGCAAAAGCCGCATCAATCGTCCTCTATTTCAACCACGGCCAGCGTCCTGGCATCAATCTTCACCTCGACAAGATGCCCGTCGGGTCGGATGAGTTCAATCTCGTAGACGTATTGGCCGTTGTGCTTTTCAAACTCGACCTCGATAATGTCACCCTTGAAAGTCTTGCGGACCTCCACCAGGATCTCCTCGAGCGGGCGCACAAGCTTCTGCCTGACGGCTTCGCGCGCCTCTTCCTGTTGAAGGTCATCGCTGGAGGAAGGCTCCGCCGAATCCTCCGCAGTGACGGGAGATATGCCACCGAAAAGAACGACAACGATTGCTAAAATTGACAAAGGGGGGGATCTTTTTCTCATCAGCCGACTTTATGCGAGCATACCTTACAAAATGCTGACTTCAGCTGTCAGGCATCTGTCAGCGGGCCTGTGCAATAGGCATGACATAGCAACGGAAAGGAAGGAACCGGCCAATGGCAATCCGACACGGCAACAAGAACGACAACATCCTCAAGGGAACCAACCAGAACGATGAGATCGAAGGCAAGGGCGGCAACGACACGCTCTTCGGCTATGGTGGAAATGATGACCTCGAGGGCGATGCCGGCAATGACAAGCTATATGGCGGCGCCGGCAACGACGACCTGGAAGGCGGATCGGGCAGAGACCTTCTCGATGGCGGCACCGGCCGGGACGATCTTGAAGGCGGCTTGGGCAACGATACTTTCATCTTCCGCAAAGGTCTGACCGAAATCGATGATTTCGGCGTTGGCAACGATCTTATCCGTATTGATGACGCGCTCGGCGTCGATACCTTCGCGGAACTGAAAGCAACAGCTCGAAATGTCGGCGAAGATCTGGTCTTCGACTTCGGCAAGCACGAGCTACGCCTCGACGACACCAGGCTTGCAGACCTGAAGGCTTCGGATTTCGACTTCTTTTAGGACTGGCGATCAGGGCCACCTGTCCTCAACGGGCATGAAGAAGGCGGCCCGCCGGGCCGCCGTCTCGCTCAATCGAGCAATGACCAGGAGCTCAGCGGCCGACCCTTGCCTGCAGGTGAGCCGGGTAACGATCGCCTTCTACCGTGATCCTGGAAACAGCCGCTTCGATGTCAGCAAGTTCGTCGGTTGAAAGCTCCACGGCAGCTGCTCCAAGATTTTCTTGGAGACGGTGGATCTTGGTGGTGCCTGGAATGGGAACGATGAACGGCTTCTGGGCCAGCAGCCAGGCAAGCGCGATCTGGGCGGATGTCCGCTGCTTTTCGGCCGCGATCCGTCCCAGAAGATCGACCAGGGCCTGGTTGGCTTTGCGGGCTTCGGGTGTGAAACGCGGCACGACATTGCGGAAATCCGTGCTGTCAAAGGCCGTGGTGTCACTGATCGCACCCGTGAGGAACCCTTTGCCTAGGGGGCTGAAGGGCACGAAGCCGATGCCAAGCTCCTCGAGCGTCGGCAGGATTTCGGCTTCCGGTTCGCGCCACCACAGCGAATACTCACTCTGCAAGGCGGTGACCGGCTGAACCGCGTGGGCCCGGCGAATGGTCTGCGCGCCCGCCTCGGACAAGCCGAAATGGGTGACCTTGCCCTCTTGGATCAGGTCCTTGACCGCACCAGCGACGTCCTCGATCGGGACATCAGGATCGACGCGATGCTGATAGAACAGGTCGATCACGTCGGTCCGCAGCCGCTTGAGCGAGGCTTCGGCGACCTGCCTGATGTGCTCGGGTCGGCTGTTGAGGCCGTCCTGTACGTTTCCGTTGTCAAACCCGAATTTGGTGGCGATCACGACATGGTCGCGGTACGGCGACAACGCTTCGCCGAGCAGCTCCTCGTTGACGAACGGCCCGTAGGCTTCGGCGGTATCGAAGAAGGTGACGCCGCTGTCGACCGCTGTCCGGATCAGTTTGATTGCCTCACTGGTGTCCGTCGCCGGACCATAGCCATAGCTCAGCCCCATGCATCCAAGCCCGATGGCCGAGACTTCCAGTCCGCTATTGCCGAGTTTGCGCTTTTGCATTGTCTTCTCCCTATGAGCTGTACTGCTCGTCAGTGACTTTTTCCAACCAGTCGACGGCCTTGCCATCGAGAGACTCCTGGATGGCAATGTGGGTCATGGCCGTAGCCGGCGATGCGCCATGCCAGTGCTTTTCACCGGGTTCGAACCATACGACGTCACCCGGATGAATCTCCTCGATCGGACCACCCTCCCCTTGCACACGCCCGCAACCGGATGTGACGATCAATGTCTGGCCGAGCGGGTGGGTATGCCATGCTGTGCGGGCACCCGGCTCGAACGTGACGGCATTGCCGGCGGCGCGCGCCGGACGGACGACCCCAAATAGCGGATCGATCCGCACTGTGCCGGTGAACCATTCTTGCGGCCCCTTGCCGGAGGCCTGCGAGCCCACTCGCCTGATTTCCATGATATCGTCCTTCCGTTTAAGAGGGCGCCGGGAGCCGCCTCTGCTGAAGAACTTAGCAACTGGGATTGGTTCCGATTAGCTGGTAAAAGCCGCATGGACCTATGAGGAAGATTCATGAATGTCGCGCCAATCCTATAACGACCTCGTCGCCTTCCTGGCCGTCGCCCGCGTGCGAAGCTTCACCAAGGCCGCCGCCCAACTCGGTGTCTCACAATCCGCGCTCAGTCATACGATCCGGGGCCTCGAGGCGCGTCTCGGCATTCGGCTGTTAACGCGGAGCACCCGCAGCGTTTCGGCGACGGAGGCAGGCGAACGCTTGCTCGCATCCATCGGCCCCAAGCTCGACGAGATCGAAAGTGAACTCGCCGCGCTGAGCGAATTTCGCGATAAGCCATCGGGCACCATCCGTATCACGGCCGGGGAGCATCCGGCGGGAACGTTGCTCTCGCCTGCGCTGGAGAGGTTCCTGCCTGATTATCCGGATATCCACGTCGAAGTCATTGTCGACTATGGCCTGACCGATATCGTTGCCGAACGTTACGATGCGGGCATCCGCATCGGCGAACAGGTGGCGAAGGACATGATCGCAGTGCGGATCGGGCCGGACATGCGTATGGCGGTGGTCGGGGCGCCGAGCTATTTTTCCACTCGCACCCAACCCCTCACACCGCAGGGTCTGACCGATCACGTCTGCATCAACATACGCCTGCCGACCCATGGCGGAATTTATGCATGGGAATTCGAGAAAGACGGTCGGGAACTGAAAGTCAGAGTCGAAGGCCAACTGGTATTCAACAATATCGCGCTCCGGCTGAATGCCGCCCTGGCAGGGTTGGGCCTGGCCTATCTTCCCGAGGATATCGTGCAGGCACATGTCGAGAGCGGCAAGCTGGTGCGGATCCTCGAAGACTGGTGCGAACCGTTCACGGGATATCACCTGTACTACCCGAGCCGCAGACAGTCGTCGCCCGCATTCGCCCTGTTGGTGAACGCTCTACGTTATCGGGCGTGAACGGCGCATGGCAAACCTGAGAGGGCGACGGCAAGGCGGCGGGTGTCCCCCTGACAGGCAACAGGCCTTTCATTCGACCCCGGCCATCATGTCGCCTTCAGCACGAAGCGCTGGATCTTGCCGGTCTGTGTCTTCGGCAATTCGGCGATGAACTTGATCGAGCGGGGATATTTGTAGGGCGCAATCGTCGCCTTGACGTGATCCTGCAGGATCTTGCGCGTCAGATCGTCGGCCGCTACACCGTCCACCAGCACGACATGTGCCTCGACGATCTGGCCGCGATCCGTATCGGACACGCCAATGACGGCACACTCCTTGACGTGGGCATGCGAAAGCAATGCGCCTTCCACTTCCGGCCCGGCAATATTGTAGCCTGACGATATGATCATGTCGTCCGACCGCGCGGCGAAATGAAAGAAACCCGCCTCATCCTGGATGAAGGAATCGCCCGTCAGATTCCAGCCATCGCGGACATACTTGCCCTGCCTGTCGTCCGCGAGGTAGCGGCAACCGGTCGGGCCACGCACGGCAAGCCGGCCGACTGAACCGCGCGGCAATTCCCTCATCTCCTCATCGACGATCTTCGCCTCATAGCCGGTCACCGGCCGGCCAGTGGTGGCGGGCGCCATGTCCTCCAGCCGGTTCGAGATGAAGATGTGCAGCATCTCGGTCGCGCCGATTCCGTCCAGGATCGGCTTTCCCGTCTTTGTCGTCCAGGCCTCGAACACCGGCGCGGGCAGCGTCTCCCCCGCTGAGACGGCGATGCGCAAGGAGGAAAGATCGGCACCCTCCTCCATTGCCGCCAGCATGGCGCGATAGGCTGTTGGCGCGGTGAAACTGATCGTCGCGCGATATTTCTCGATGATTTCGATCATGTTCGGGGGCGAGGCATTTTCCAGCAAGGTCGCTGTCGCGCCAAAGCGCAGCGGAAACACCGCCAGCCCGCCAAGTCCAAAGGTAAAGGCAAGCGGCGGCGAACCGACGAACACATCGTCCGGCGTCACGCCCAGCACTTCCTTCGCATAGCCATCCGCGATGATGAGGATGTCGCGATGAAAGTGCATCGTTGCCTTGGGCACACCAGTCGTGCCGGATGTAAAGCCGAGTAAGGCCACGTCGTCGCTGCCGGTTGCGATCGCCTCGAACCGCACTGGTTTGTCGAGCGCCACCCTGTCGAGTTCGGCATCGTGATTGGCTGTGCCGTCGAAGCCGACGACCTGCTTGAGAAACCGGCTGTCTTTGGCACAGGCGATCATGTCATCCATCAGCCGCGTATCGCAAAGGGCAAGCGAAACCTCAGCCTTGTCAACAATTTGGGAAAGTTCCCCCGCCCGCAGCATCGGCATAGTATTGACGACGACTGCACCGGCCTTGGTGGCCGCCAGCCAGCAGGCGACCATGGCGGGATTGTTGGCAGAGCGGATCAGCACGCGGTTGCCAGGCTTGACTCCATAGGTCTCGACCAGCGCATGGGCGAGCCGGTTCGTCCAGTCGGAAAGCTCCTTGTAAGTTCGACGCCGACCGTTGCCGATCAACGCCACATGATCGCCGAAACCGCGTTCGACCTGCCGATCGGTCAGTTCGACACCGATATTCAGCCGCTCCGGGTAATCGAAGCCATCGAGAAGGATATCCGGCCACTGGTGCGGCGGCGGAAGGTTGTCGCGCGCAAATGTGTCGGTATGTGCTGACGGTCCGAGCATATCCTGGTTCCTCCCCTGCTGCCCTTCGGCTGCCGCATCGATGCTGGCCGCGACCTGACATTATCGCTACCCGCTCCTCCGGCAAAGCTCCTCACAAGCAAAGGAGTAAACTAAACTGTTTAGTAAAAAAAGTGCTTGAAGAATGAAATTTCCGTGCTAGCGTTTGGGGTGAGGAGCCCGAGACGAACGGGCATGGGAGGAATATCGATGCTGCAGGAGCGGATCGAAGGGAAGTGGTTGGCTTCCTTTCGCAGGGTACTTGCGCTGAACGGAATAGGTCCGGGCACAAGCGCCATCATCATCGCGGAAACGCAATCGCGTCCCGTTCTCGTTCATCTGGCGGAACTTGCCTGCTACGATCTCGGCGCCGACTTCTCCATCATCACCCTGCCGACGCCGAAGCTCGATGCGCCGGTGCCCGTGCGCTCCACCGGTGCCTGCAAGGCGATCCGCGGCATGCGGCACGTCATCGAGGCACTCAAGGCCGTCGAGATCGTTGTCGATGTCACGGTCGAAGGCCTGCTGCATGCCCCCGAATGGCAGGAGATCGAAGACGCGGGCACGCGCCTGTTCGTCATCTGCAATGAACACCCGGAAATTCTCGAGCGGACCGAGCCGACGATCGAACTTGCCGCCAAGGTCGAGCTCGGCATTGCTGCGCTCAAGCAGGCAAAGACGATGCGGGTCACCAGCCGCGCCGGCACCGACCTCACCATCGATGTGTCGGGCGCACCCTGTGGCGGCACGCCGGGTTTCACCACCAGGCCGGGTGGCGTCGCGCACTGGCCGGGGGGGCTGTGCCTCTGCTTTCCCGGCAAGAACACGATCAACGGCCGCATCGTCATGGATGCCGGCGACCAGAACCTGACCTTCAAGACGTTCCTCAGGGATCGCGTCATCCTCGAGGTCCGCAACGATTATGTCACCGAGATCATCGGCGACAATCTCGACGCAGAACTGACCCGCGAATACCTCGCGGCCTGGAACGATCCAGTCGCTTACGGCTTCTCGCATGTCGGCTGGGGCGTCAATACGGGCGCCAAATGGGTCTCCATGGCGCTCTACGACAAGCGCGACATGCAGGCGACCGAGTTTCGTGCCTTTGCCGGCAGCTTCCTGTTTTCCACCGGCGCCAACCAGTATGCCGGCCGCTTCACCGAGGGCCATTTCGATTTCCCGCTCCGAAACTGCACCATTACCCTCGATGACGAGGTCGTGGCCAGGGACGGCATTTTGCAAGGACGTTTCGCATGAACCAGCACGCACATGACGCACAGATGCACCGCGCAGCGATCTCCGAGGCAGGCAACATGAGTTTCTCGAACTATTACGATCTCGAATGTCTTTCGAGCGATCTTCGTACGATGATGGAAAAGGCCAATCTGCTGGGGCGCGAAGGCTTCGCCGCCCGCGCTTTTGCCCATGACCGGGACGCCTCCTTCCCGACCCAGAATTATGATGATCTCCGCGCGCATGGCTTCCTGAAACTGGTCGTACCGAAGGAATTCGGCGGCTACGGATTCACGGTCGGGGAATACGCGACAGTGGCCGCGGAAATCGGCAAGTATTGCGGTGCGACCGCGCTGACTTTCAACATGCATACATCGGCCATGCTGTGGTCGAACTTCATGTTCGACATGCCCGATCTGACCGAAGAGGAACGCACGGCCTTCGCCCGGATGCGCGAACGCCAGTTCCGGCGTGTCGTCGAGGAAGGCGCGATCTATTCCCAACCGATCTCGGAAGGCGGACAGAACTGGACCTCCAAGCCAATCCAGACCAACTGCCGAAAGGTCGACGGCGGCTATCTGATTAACGGCTTCAAGAAGTTCGCGTCGCTGGCCGGAAACTGCGACTACTATTGCATCGTCTGCACAGAGCATTTCGCGGGCATCGAACCCCGCCACGAAGACACGATGATCTTTGCCGTGCCGAAGGATGCGCCCGGCCTCACGGTGGTCGGCGATTGGGATCCGATCGGCATGCGTGGAACCGTATCGCGCGATCTCATTCTCAAGGATATTTTCGTCACCGACGAGGACTTGATGATGCCGCGCGGCGTGTTTTCCAAGACACTGCCGAACTGGCCGCACATGATGGCGCTGCTTTCTCCGACTTACATGGGTGTCTCGCAGGCGGCTTACGATTACACCGTCGCCTATCTGCGCGGTGAAGCCGAAGGCAAGGGCATCGACCGCCGGATATACCCGACCAAGCGGATTGCCGTCGGGCGGATGTACCAGAAACTGATGGAAATGCGCTCGCTCTGGCACCGTGCGATGATGGAAGCCAAGGCTTACCCTTCCAAGGCCGAAGTGATGCGCCTCTACGCCGCGCAATATGCTGTCATGGAAGGCGTACAGGAAATGACCGCGCTGGCGATCCGGACCTGCGGTGGGCAGTCCATGCTCAAGAGCCTGCCGCTGGAGCGGCTTTACCGCGACAGCCGCTGCGGCGCGCTCATGCTGCCCTACACCTCCGAAATCATGGAGGACTACCTGTCGGTGCTGACGCTCTATGACATGGACGAAATCGACAATGTCGGCACCGATACGGAATCCGCCCGCACCTCGCTCTGGCGTGGCGGGCACGGATCCTCCAAGGCCCTGCGCTGACTCTGAGCAAGGCAATCCGATGACCGATACGCCAGCCGAGACAAGCCCCGCAATCCAGGTCCAATGCACCGAATGGATCGATGCGCCAGCGGATCTCGTCTGGACCGTGGTCGGCGACTTCGGTTCGGGTTGGCATCCAGCAATGGAAACATGCCGGCTCGAAATGACCAATGGGGCGGCAGAGCGCGTCTTCACCGTTGCCGGCGTCTCGACGGTGTTTCGGGAGAGAATGCTGTTTCACAGCGACACGGAGCGCATGCTGTCTTACCGCATGATGGCCGGCAGCACCGTTCTTGACCGCTATGACGCAACGGTTCGCGTCGTCGCCGATGGGGATGGCGCCAAAGTCGTCTGGAGCGCAGTACTCGCGGGCCAGGATCCGGACGCCGTCGCCGAAAGTGCGTCCGAGACACGCGAGATATTTGCTGCTGGACTCGGCTTCCTGAAGCATCGCATCGAAATGCGCAGCCTTGTAGCCGAACTGCCCCACCGGATCGGCCAGCTGTCGGCCGGCGAAGGCGAGCTGGTGCTGTTCCTGCACGGCATCGGCGGGCGCAAGGAAAACTGGCGCCAGCAGATCCAGGCGCTCGCACCTCATGCACATGCCGTTGCCTTGGACCTTCGTGGATACGGCGAGAGCGATCTGGCTTTTGGCGAACTGAGGCTCGAAGATCATTTCGCCGACATCCATGCAGTCATGGCCGCTTACGGCGTCGAACGCGCCCATCTCGTCGGCATGTCCTACGGCAGCTGGATGGCCGCAAGTTTTGCCCATGCCTATCCGGATCGAGTGACAAGCCTTCTGCTGAGCGGCGGCTGTACCGGCATGTCCGAGGCCGAACCGGAAACGGTGCGGGCCTTTCGCGAGGCGCGCGAAGCGCCGCTCGACCGGGGGCTGACGCCAGCAGATATCGCGCCGGATGTCGTGCGCATGTTGAAAGGGCCGCAATGCCCGCCGACAGCGGAGGCGGAACTGCTTGCGTCGATGAGCGCCATTCGGCCGGAAGCCTATCGCGCTGCGGTCCGGTGCTTCACGTCGCCGCCCTTCCGGCTCGATTTTGCGCGCTTCGTCATGCCCGTGCTGATGATGACGGGAGAGCACGATCGCCTGGCGCCACCTGCGGAAATTTCCGGCGTGGCAAGGCGCATCGCAGCAGCCCGAGCCATGCACAAGTCTCCAGCGGAAGTACGGTTCGAAGTCTTGCCTGGGGCAGGTCATCTCTGCAATCTGGAGGCGCCCGAAAGCTATAACCGGCTTTTGACGGGATTTCTTTCCTCGCACCTCAGTAAGGCGGAGGCTCACATTGACTAAACAGCCAGGCAAATCGGCCGCCAAACGTGGCCGCATCCTTGATGCTGCCTTCGAAATCTTTGCCGCACGCGGCTTCTCCGGCGCGTCCATGGACGAGATCGCTAAACTGGCGGAGGTCTCCAAACCGACGCTCTACACCTATTTCGGTGACAAGGAAGGCCTGTTCACCGCCCTGCTCGACCTGCAGAAGGCCGATCTGCTCATCCCGTTCGAGCGGACAGAAGGCCACGACATGGTGGAGACCATGCTCGACTTTGGCATGAAATATGCCGTCTTTGCGCTGGATCCAAAGGTCATCGCTTTCGGCCGCATGGTCATTTCCGAAGCCGGGCGTTTTCCCGGCATCGGCCGGCTCTACCTGGAAGCGGGACCCGATCGGGCGCTCAACGGGATCGTCCGGTACATGGATGCGATGCGCGAGCGCGGCCGTCTGGCCTTCGATGACCACGAACTGGCGGCAGACGACTTCTGGTCACTGATCCTGTCGACGCCGCGCGGCAAGGCCCATCTGCGTCCGGAGCTGACATTCGAGGAGCTGCAGCCCGAACGCCACGTCATCAACGGCATCAGGGTGTTCCTGAAGGCCTACTCCACCAATGCCGAAGCCGACCTCGCCCTGCTGGGCCGGCTCAGCGAAGACCAATCAAGAATCAAGTTCATCGGGAGGGAACATGAGCGAACTGGAAAGCCTGCTGGAGGATAAGCACTGCCAATTCGCCACGATCGCGGCATCGGATACGAATGGCTTCCTTCGGGGCCAGCTCGTATCGCGCAAGGCGGTTTTGTCGATCGCGGAAAGCGGCATGGGGATGTCGCCCGTCACACTGGCGCTTGATCCGACGGATGTGGTGCTCCCGATGCCGGGGGTGTCGGATGACAACTCGGATTTCCATGACGCCAAGCTGCGTCTCGATCCGGGCTCCTGGCGTGAAATCCCCTGGCATGGCCAAGGCAAGCGCCTGCTGTTCCTGGCCGATTTCGATGGTGGCGAGGCGGCCATCTGCCCCCGCGCCCTGCTCAAGAAAATCATCGCCGAGGCGCATGCCGAGGGTTTTTCGCCCAAATATGGGTTGGAGCTGGAATACACCCTTTTCAACGAGACGCCGCAGTCGGCCAAGGACAAGGGCTACCGCGACCTGACACCCGCCACCACATTCGCCAGCCACGATCTCGTTCTCTACCAGAGCACGCAGAGCGAGTGGTACGATGCGCTGATCGACATGTGCGCCGATCTCCGGATCGATCTCTACAAGGCGCATGAGGAAATCGGCGCGGGCTTCATGGAAGTCTGCATCGGGGCGGGACGCGATCTCGGCCCGGCCGATCAAGCCGTCGTCCTCAGAACATTCCTCAAGGCTCTGGCAATCCGCAACGGCAAGATGGTGACCTTCATGCCGCGCTGGAGCGAGGCCGCCGACAGCCAGTCGACGCATATCCACCTTTCGCTGGTCGACAAAACCACAGGCAAGCCACTTTTCTGGCGGGAGGGCGACCCACGCAACATGTCGCCACTGTTCCGGCATTTCCTCGGCGGTTTGCAGGCCTATCTCGGCGACCTGATGCTGATCTTCGCGCCGAGCGTCAATGCCTATCGCCGTTTTGCGCCGGGTACGTTTGCGCCGCCGTCGCTGAACTGGGGCTATGAAAACCGCACCGCGAGCTTGCGCGTGGTCGGCGACGATCCAGGCTCCCTGCGTTTTGAAAACCGGCTGCCGGGCTCGGATTCCAACCCCTACCTTTCGACGGCCGCGACGCTTGCCGCTGGCCTTGCCGGCATCCGCGGGAAGATCGAACCGCGCGAGGAGCTTCTCGGAAACGGTTATGCACAGGAGATCGATCCTGCCCTTCTGTTTCCGCGCACCATGCACGAAGCGATCGATCGCTTCCGCAATTCGGCCTTCGCTCGAAAGGCGCTCGGGGACCGCTTTGTCGAGAGCTTCGCGGCGACCCGGCAGGCGCAATTGGACGAGTTTGCCAGAAAGGTGCCCGACGTGGAGCTTGCCCGGTTCTTCGAACTCGGCTGACAACAAGGAGGACGCGCATGATCATGCAACCCATCCAGACCGAACTGCGCCAGCTGTTCGTCGAGGGCATGAGCAGGGTGGCATCGGCCGTCACTGTCGTCACCACGGATGGCGAGGCCGGTCGACACGGGGTCACCGTCAGTTCGATGACCTCGGTTTCGGCCGACACGACCAAGCCGTCGCTGCTGATCAGCGTGCACCACCTGAGCCCGGCCTGCGAAGCGATCCGCAAGAACGGCCGCTTCTGCGCCAATGTGCTGAGCGGCAGCCAGAGTGGACTGTCCGACCTGTTTTCGGGCCGACTCAAGCCGGAAAGCGGCGACAGGTTTGCCGAGACGGCCTGGCATGCCGGGGCAACCGGCGCCCCGGTGATCGAGGGGGCCATCGTTTCCTTCGATTGCGCGCTTCGCACCGCGCTCGTCTGGGGCACGCATTGCATCTTCATCGGCGAAGCTGAGAACATTGAAATGTCCGAGCAGCGCTCGCCGCTCGTCTATGCCAATCGCGGCTACCGGCGGGCGGTACCCATCGCGACCCCAGAGCAGGCGGTTCCAGTCGTTGAAGAAGAACTGCGCGTCGGCTTTTTCATGACGCTAGCACCGCAATTCCTTCCGTCGCTGATCGCCGAGTTCTCCAGTCTACATCCGACCACCGGCATACGGCTGCTCGAAACGGATCACGAGGATCTCGTCGAGCAATTGCGCGCCGGGCGCATCGACGCCGCGATCAGCTACCGGCTGGCCATGCCTGCGGACCTCTCGATCGAGACACTGCGCCGGGCGCAGCCGCATGTCCTGCTGCCAACCGATCATCTCCTGGCCGCAAGCGCCGGGCTCGGCGTTGCGGATCTTGCCGACCTGCCAATGGTTCTGCTCGATTATCCATCGGTGCGAACCGCTATCAACGCCCTGTTCCAGCGGCATGGCCATAAACCCGCGATCCGCTTTCAGTCACCCTCTTTCGAGATGGTGCGGGCACTGGTCGCGCATGGTCTGGGCTATTCGATCGCGCCGCATCTTCCCAGCGATCTGGCCTCTCCGGACGGCAAGCAACTGGTGGCGATCCCGCTGATGGAAACATTTGCCGAGGCCGACATCGTCGTCCTGCTTCGGCCCGGCACCAAGCTGGCGAGCACCATGGACGCCTTCCTATCACAGTGCAGAAAACTCATTGAATAAACAACGAACTTCGGAGGGGAAGTCACAATGACGTTTCAGAAAAGCCAAGAAAATCCAATCGACAAGACATCCGTCTATGTCGCCGCCGGACTGATATCCGCCGCCGGCGCATTGCTTCTCAACGTGTTGCCGGTTCTGTTCGGGACGCTGGCGGAGGCGTTCGGCCTGGGAGAGGCCGAGCTCGGAAATCTGGCCTTCAGCGCCAATATCGGCTTTGCGCTGCTCGGCATCATCTCGCTCGCCTGGGTGCGCAAGACAAGCTGGCGGACCATTTCGATCATCGCGTCGGCCGTGGTCACGCTGGCCATCCTCTACATCTGGACCAAGCCATCCTACGGCGGATTGCTCGCGGCCATGGCAGTTGCCGGTGCTGGCACCGGCGCGCTCTACGCGCTTGCCATGGTGATTTTCGGCGACAGTTCGCAGCCGGAACGCGCCTATGGCTTCAAGCTCGGCATGGAAACGCTGCCGGGCGTGGTGCTGCTGGTGCTGCTGCCGGTCGTCATTGCGCCGGCATGGGGTTTCGGTGGCGTAATGATCACGCTGGCGCTGGCCGCTGTCCTGATGGGCATCGTGCCCTTGCCATGGGTTCCGGCTCGCGGTCTCGACCGTTCGGGTGACGCCTCCCCGACGCACGATCACGTTCCGCACGGCTCTGCTTCAACGACCGTCTGGCTGAGCCTGCTCGCCAGCCTTATCTTCCTGATGGGTATCATCGCGATCTGGGCGTTCCTCGAACTTATCGGCAAGCAGACAGGGCTTTCGTCGGATACGATCGGCATGGTCCTTTCAGCCGGCTTCTTCGTCAACGCCATTGGCGGTTTCATCGCAGCCGGACTGGGCCTCAAGGTCGGCCGTATCACGCCGGTGGTTATTGTCATCGCGGCGGAACTTCTCGGCCTCGTATTGATCGGGCAATTCGCTTCCGTCACCACATTTGCAGTCGGTGTGATGCTGTTTCTGTTCTCGATCAACTTCGTGCTCGCCTACACATTCGGCCTGATGGCGGAATACGACCTTTCGGGCAAGCTCGTGGCGCTGGGTTCCGTATGCCTGTCGCTTGGCGGCGCGCTCGGTCCAATGATTTCCGGTAACATCATCGAATCCTCTGGATATACGGCCGCGCTGGTCTTTTCCGGTGGCTGCTCGTTGGTGGCGCTTGCCATCTACGCCTCACTGGCACGACGGGCTAGCCAGCTGACGCTCGCGCCCTCGCAACCCTAATGTTGCCGAAGCCGGGACGCTGATAGTGAGAGCGCGTCGCGCTCTCACACCTGTTCGACAACGATCGAGAACTGTTCGTCTGCCCGATTTCTGCTATATGCTGCTGTCGAGAAACCGGTGGGCCATGCGCATGGCGCCCCGGAGTTCGGCGAGTCCCTTGAGACGGCCAATCAGTGAATAGCCTGGGTTGATCCGCGACTTGCCGATATCATCGGCGAGCAGATGGCCGTGATCGGGCCGCATCGGGATTTTCCAGTCACTTCGTCCCTCGCGCCGACGGCGGAGTTCTTCCCGGGTCAGAGCGATCACCACCGCTTCCATATCCGTGGAGCCATCGAGATGATCCGCCTCATAGAACGAACCATCCGGCTCCAGCGTCACATTGCGAAGATGGGTAAAATGGATGCGGCTTGCGAACTCCTCTACCATAGCCGGCAGGTCATTGTCCGGTCGCGCGCCAAAGGAACCGGCGCAGAACGTCAATCCGTTTTCCCGAAGATCGACCGCCGCCAGGATTGCCCGTGCGTCTGCCGCCGTAGACACCACCCGCGGCAGGCCAAACAGTGAAAACGGCGGATCGTCGGGATGGATGCACATGTTGACGCCGCATTCCGCGGCGACCGGGATGATCTCGGACAAGAAGTCAAACAGGTTGGATCGCAACGCGTCGGCATCGATGTCGCGATATTCGGCGAGTGCGGATCGGAATGCGGGCCGGTCGTAGACACGCTCGGTTGCCGGCAGCCCGGCAATCAGGTTCCTCTCGATCCGCTCTGCGGTGTCGTTATCCATGGCCTTGAAGCGCATTTCAGCTTCTGCCACACGGCCATTGTTGTAATCGTCGGCCGCATTGTGTCGTTCGAGGATGAAGATGTCATAGGCGGCGAAATCGACCGCATCGAACCGCAACGCATAACCAGTTGATGGCAGCCGGTACATGAGATCCGTGCGCGTCCAGTCGACCACCGGCATGAAATTGTAGCAAACCGTGCGAATTCCGGCTTCCGCCAGTGCGTGGATCGTCTGCTTGTACTGATCGATATAAACGCGCCGCTCGGGCGACCCGATTTTGATCGAATTTTGCACCGGAATGCTTTCGACCACCGACCATGTCAGGCCGGCAGCTTCGATGGTCCTTTGATGTGCGGCAATTTCGGACGCCGGCCACGCCGAGCCGTCATAGATGTGGTGCAAGGCCGTGACGATGCCGGTGGCACCCGCCTGCCTGATGTGATCGAGCGGCACCGGATCCGTTGAACCATACCAGCGAAAACACTCCTGCATCATGCGCCTCCCGTTTTATTTGTTGGACCACAGTGCAAGATACTTTGCAATATCGCAGCGAGATAGGCAGAAGGATTGACAACTTTTGTGATCCAGTCCAACAATTAGCCAGTTTATAGACCCAGCCAACGGGTAAGCATGGAAACCATCGAAACGCCAGAGCCGAAGGATGTCCCGCGCGGCTCTGCCGTCGAGCGGCTGGTTGAAAGCGTGCAGGAAATGATAGCCGAGCGTGGCCTGGCTTTCGGCGACCCACTGCCAACCGAGCGGGAACTCGGGCAATTGTTCGGGGGTAGCCGCAACACCGTGCGCGAAGCGCTGCAATATCTGCGGGCTTACGGCATCATCGACATTAGGCCCAAGACCGGCGCGGTTCTAGCCAATCGGCAGAGCCACGCCGTTGCCCGGCTGATGACGCTTCACCACAAAATCTCGCCGGCCTCCTTCCGGGAGGTTCAAGGGTTTCGCAAGATTGTCGAGTCGGCAGCGGGCGAAGCGATAATCATGCGGGCGAACGAAGGCGATCTGCTGCGGCTGGAGCAAACAAACCGGCAACTGCTCGAATGCAGCGATGTTGAAGGGTCCGCCCACCAGGATTTTGCGTTCCATGACTTGCTGGTCAGCCTTGCCGGCAACAGCGTGCTGCACGCTAGCTATCTATATCAGCACAATGCGATCCTCGACATCATGACGCTCGGCAAGGAAAACCGCCCGATCAACGAGGCGACGTTCGATGCGCACCAGGAAATCATCGATGCACTAAGGGCGCGCGACCGTATCGCCTTTGCCTATCTACTCAATCGCCATCTGGATTTCGGCATGCAGTTCGTAGAGGCGGAAAACCATTCACCGGGAGACATTGATGGCGGAGTTTGAAGGTAAGGTCGCGCTGGTTACCGGAACGTCCGGTATTGGGCGCGCCTCAGCGCTGGAACTGGCAAGATCCGGCGCGCGCGTTCTATGCCTTGGTATAGACGACGGCGCCAATGGCGAGCTCACTGCGATCGGTAAAGCAGAAGGGTTCGATATCGTTGTCCGCAAAGCCGATGTCTCGCGGCCAGACGAAGTGCAGGCGGCAATCGTCACTCTTGAATCAGACTTCGGAGGGCTGGATATTATCGTCAATTCGGCGGCCATCCACCCCTATGGCACGGTCGTGGATACCGATCCCGAAGTGTTTCTGCGTGCCTATGCGGTCAATGTCGGCTCCATCCAGCTTACCGCGCGCTACGGCATTCCGCTGATGAGAAAGCGCGGTGGCGGGGCGATCATCAATATCGCCTCGGTTCAGGGGCATGCGTGCCAGAAGAATGTCGCGGCCTATGTCGCGACCAAAGGCGCGATCCACGCGCTGACCCGTGCCATGGCCATCGATCATGCGAGCGACAAAATCCGGGTGAACTCGGTCAGCCCCGGCTCGGTTCGCACCCCGATTCTGGAATTGGCCGCCCGGACGTTCGATGGCAACAATGCCGACATAGAGGATGTCTTCAAGCGATTTGGCGCCGCCCATCCCATCGGTCGGATCGGCGAGCCGGAAGAGATCGCAGCACTCGTTGCATTTCTTGCTTCCCGCCGCGCCGGCTTCATTACAGGGGCCGACTACAGCATCGATGGTGGTCTACTGGCCGGACTGGGGGTGCAGTAAAGGCAGGGCGGCGAAATCGAAGGCAGCGGCATAGATGCGTTATCTTGCGTTTTTACGCAGCTTTATGCGCTTTCAATATTGACATGCGGCACAAAAGCGCCGACGCTTATGGACGTCATCGCATGGGAGGTTCGCGTGAAGAAACAGGATCGGCAGCTCCGCGTCGGCGTGCTCGGCTGCGGACCGATCGCGCAGTTTGCGCATTTTGAATCGAGCACCAAAGCCCGCAATGCATGCCTCTATGCCATCTGCGATGCAGCCCCCGATCTGGCTGCCCGGATGGGCGCGACTTACGAACCGGACAAGATATATTACGATTATGACGACATGCTTGCGGATCCCGCGCTCGAGGCGGTGATCATCGCCACATCGGATGCGTTTCATGTTCCTGCTGCCATCAAAGCCCTCGAAGCCGGCAAGCACGTGCTTTGCGAAAAACCGGTCGGCACAAACGTCGAGGAGGTCGAGGCGCTTGCCGAAGTGGTGCGCCGGAGCGGCAAGGTTCTGCAGATCGGCCATATGAAGCGCTTCGATCCCGGCATCGAGGCGGCCAAGCAATTCATCGACGAGGAAATGGGCGCGCGCCTGGCGCTCAAGGCTTGGTATTGCGACAGCACCCACCGCTACACAATGACGGATGCCGTACAGCCGCTGCCTGTTCTCAGCAAGGCGGCACTGAAGCCTGCGGGCAATCCCAAGGCCGACCTCAAGCGCTACTACATGCTCGCGCATGGCAGTCATCTCGTCGATATTGCTCGCCATCTGTGCGGCGAGATCGAATGGGTACGGGCCCGCCTGCTCGAACGGTTCGGCGCCTATTGCTGGTTCGTCGAAACAGGATTTGCAGATGGCACTCTTGGCCATCTCGACCTCACCGTCGCCGTGCGGATGGACTGGCATGAAGGCTTCCAGCTCTATGGCGAGAACGGCAGCGTGCTCGCCAAGACCTATAACCCCTGGTACTACCGGTCGAGCGACGTCGAGATCTTCCGCGAGAAGACGGCCGCATACGAACGCGCGCTCGGCGCCGATGGCCACTTCTATCGCCGGCAACTGGAGGGATTCGCAGACACCATCCTGGATGGCTCGCCGATGCGCGGCGCCGACATCGAGGACGGCCTTGCTTCGGTCCGGGCAATGGCCGCCATCGCGCGATCAGTGGAGACGGGAACAAGCGTCGACGTCGCATCGATGACCGGGGCGATCTGATGCAGGTGGGGATCTTTGCCAAGACCTTTGCGGGCGCCGACCCGAAGACGGTGCTGTCTCATTCCGCTGCCGCCGGTTATGGCTGCGTGCAGTATAACTTCGCCTGCTCCGGTCTGGCCTCCATGCCGGATACTGTGCCCGAAGAGGCCATGCACGCCATCGTGTCGGCAATGCAGGCGACCGGCATGGAGATCGCGGCACTTTCCGCCACCTACAACATGATCCATCCCGACAGGTTGGTGCGCGAGGCAGGGATGGCACGGCTCGAGGTCGCGCTCAAGGCTGCGGCCCGGCTGGCGATCCCACTCGTCACCCTGTGTACCGGAACCCGCGATTCCGACGACCAGTGGCGACATCATCCGGACAACGCCAGCGCGGAGGCTTGGCGCGATCTGGTCACGGAGATGGAGAGGGCAGCCGCAAAAGCTGAAGCGCTGGGCATCCATCTGGGCATCGAGCCGGAACAGGCCAATGTCGTGCAGGATGCGCAATGCGCCGTGCGGCTGATGCGCGAGGTGCCGTCGCAATCCCTCCGGATCGTGTTCGATCCCGCCAATCTGTTCGAACATGCGAGCCAGAACGAGGCGCGCAGTATCGTGACGCGATCCATCGATGTGCTGGCAGACCGCATCGCTATGGCCCACGCCAAGGACAGGGATGCGGCGGGACAGTTTGTCACTGCCGGTCAGGGCATAGTCGATTTTCCCGACTTGATTTCGCGGTTGAAGCAGGCCGGCTTCGACGGACCTGTCGTCACCCACGGACTTGAGGAACATGAAGCGCCGGAAGTCGCCCGCTTTCTGGCTGGACTCATCGCATGAGCGAGGCAATGACCCAACTGCCGGACGGAACTTCGCTCAACGTCGTCGATGTCGGCACCGGCTATCCGGTGATCTTCCAGCATGGTCTTGGCGGCGACAGGCATCAGGTCGCCGACAGCTTTCCCGAACCCATCGCTTGCCGGCGCGTAACGGTGGAATGCCGTGGCCACGGCCTTTCCGACAAGGCGGCGGTCGAACGTTACTCAATTGCCGGTTTCGCGGACGACATCATTGCTGCCGCCGACAGCCTGGGCCTTCAACGGTTCATCGTGGGCGGGATATCGATGGGCGCGGCGATTGCGCTGAGGCTCGCGATCACCAGGCCAGAGCGCATCGCCGCCCTTATGCTCGTCCGCCCCGCATGGTTGACCGAACCGGCGCCCGACAACATGCGGCCTTTTGCCGAAGCGGCAACGCTGCTGCATACCCACGGCCGCGAAGGCCGCGAGATCTTTGCCAGTTCACCCACCGGTATTCGCCTCGCTACGGAGGCCCCAGACAATCTTGCATCGCTTCTCGGATTTTTCGAGCGCGACGATCTCCACGCGCTTGGCGATCTGCTCGGGGCAATTGCGCTGGATGGCCCAGGCGTGACCGAGGAACAGGTCCGTGCCTTGAGTATCCCGGCGCTCGTCGTTGGCCACACGCATGACCTTGTCCATCCATGGGCCTATGCCCGCCAGCTTGCAGGAATTATCCCCGGCGCTCGCTGGGCCGAGATCACACCGAAAGCGGTCGACAAAGCCCGCTACGCCGCCGACCTGCGCGCCGTAATGGACGCGTTTCTGAGAAAATTCGCTGCTTCCGAGGAGACCCGCACATGAGCACCGCTTCAAACCCGCCGGCCGGCTGGCTGGATACCCTTCCGCGGAACCGGTTGCTCGGAGAATTCTCCCTCTGGTCCGCCGATCTTGCAAATCTGGAAAATGAGATCCGCCGGGTCGACCAGCATGTCGATCTCTATCATGCCGATGTGGCGGATGGGCGGTTTGCACCCTCCTTCCTGTTCTTTCCCGACCAGCTTGCACGCATTCGCAAGCTGACGAAGAAGCCGATCCACGTGCATCTGATGGTGGAGGGCGACATCGTATTAAGCCAGATCCGCCAGTTTGCCGAAGCCGGTGCCGACCTAATATCCGTTCATCCAGAAAATGGCGCAGTGACCGGCGAAGCGCTGGACCTGATCCACTCGCTTGGTCTCAAAGCTGGCGTCGTGCTGCGGCTGGAGACACCTGTCAAGACGATCGCGCCGCTGGTAGAGCGGCTGTCCTTCGTCACCCTGCTCGGCACGGCAATCGGGGTGAAAGGACAGGGGCTATCAGAGCAGGCTTGCCCGCGGCTTCGCGAAGCCCGCCTCCTTCTCAACGCAGCTGACCGCAGCGACATCATACTGGCGGCGGATGGCGGCATTCGCGACAACACCGTCCCGGCGCTGCGCAGCGCGGGCGCCGAAACCGTCGTGCTCGGCTCGCTGGCTTTCGGCGATCCGGATCTCGCTACGCGCATGGCCTGGCTCAAAGCGCTCTGAGGCGAAAAAGCCTCAGCAGACGATCAGTTGCGTTCCTGCCTTCTTCATCGCCGTGACGATGGCGTCCGGCGGCCAGGCGTCGGTTACCACAAAGGTGATCTGGCTGAATGTCGCGACCCGGGCAAAGGCAGTTGTATTGAACTTGCTTTGATCGAGCAGCGCGATCGTCCGGGAAGCAACCTTGATCATCGCCGTGGTCTCAGACGCCTCCTCGAGACGTCCCATCGACACACCGCCAGCCGCGATGCCGGTGGCACCGATAACCGCAGTGTCGGCACTGATACCGGACACCTCGGGAAACCCGACGGGGCCGATCGTCACCTGCGAAACGGGCCAGTAGGCGCCGCCTAGAATGTGGATCGAGCGCAACGCGCTTTCCGGCGTCACCGGCGGCAGGCGCAGGTTATTGGTGATGATGGTGAGGTTCTGTTTATCGCCGAGGGCTGCGGCGAAGAAACAGGTGCTGGACCCGCCATTGACAATCAGGGTTTCGCCATCCCGGATGAGGGCGGCAGCCGCCTTGCCGATCCGCTGCTTGGCTGACGTGAAGGCGTCCATCCGCGAACCAAGCGTCGTATCGACGCGGACAAGCGTGTCGTTGTAAATTGCGCCGCCATGGGTACGGAGGATAAGCCCGCGACCTTCCAACTGGTCGAGGTCCCGACGGATCGTGTCGCGGGAAACCGAAAGCTGTTCGACCATCTCGTTGACGGTCATCTGGCCGTGCTCGCGCAGAAGTTCGACCAGCCGGTTGTGACGGACGGCGGGCAGCGCGGCACTGCCTGTCATCGGGGTTGGCGATTTGGCGCTTTCCGGCTCGTCTACCATTGGGTCCCATCATTGTCGAAAAAGGGCCAGCTATTTGACCGCCCCTTCTCATAGATGCTCATGCATGGCATGCCAAGGCGTGCCTCACCCACCAATCATCAGCTTGACGACTTCATCGTGGTTGGTATCGGCGATGTTTCTCTCGCCGGCGACGATGCCGCGCCGCAGCACCACGATCCGGTCCGATACCGCGAAAATATCCTGGAGATTGTGGGAAATGAAGATGACCCCGCGGCCCTGCGCCTTGAGCGACTTGATCAGGGAAATCACCTTGCGTTGCTCCGGAACACCTAGAGCCGCGGTCGGTTCGTCCATGATCAGGATCTTGGCGTTCCAGTAGACGGCCCGGCCGATTGCCACCGCCTGCCGCTGGCCGCCCGAGAAGTTGCTGACCGGTGCGTCCAGCCGCTTCACATGGAAATCCAGCAGCGCCATGGTTTCGGCAGCGGCCTTGGACATCGTTTTGCGATCGATCACCGGCAAGAAGCCGAATGCCTTGCGCATCGGTTCGCGGCCAAGGAAGATATTGGCGCCGATCGTCAGGTTGTCAGCGAGCGCCAGGTCCTGATAGATCGTCTCGATGCCGAGTGCTCGCGCCTCCTGCGGCGACGAAAACGTCACGGGCTTTCCCTCAATCAGGATCTCGCCTGAGGTCGGGGGATAGACACCAGAGATCGCCTTGATCATCGTGGTCTTTCCGGCGCCGTTGTCGCCTGCGAGGGCAACGACTTCACCCGGACGGACCACCATCGAGCAGTCATCGAGCGCACGCACGGCGCCAAAATGCCGCGACAGGTTGCGGACTTCCAGAAGCGGGGTCTGACTATTCATCTTGCTTGCCTCCGCTGAACCGGCGTTGCGCCTGATCGATCAGCACGGATATGATAATGACGACGCCGACCGCGATGAACTGCCAGAAGGGCTCGACATCGAGAAACACCAGTCCGTACTGGATGACGGCAATAACGAGGGCTCCCGCGACAGTGCCGATGATCGAGCCTGAACCGCCGAACAGGCTGGCGCCGCCGATCACCACGGCTGCGACGCTATCGAGAAGCAGGGGTTCGCCGGCCTGCGCTGCACCGGCTGTGAAGCGAGCCGCATAAAGCGCGCCGCCGAGGCCGGCGCACATGGCCGAAAGCACATAGAGGCGCAGGATATGGCCCTTGATGTCGATACCCGCACGTCGCGCCGCCTGGACGTTGGCACCGATCGCATAGTTATGCTGACCAAACCGGGTCTGGCTGAGGATGTAGTGCATCACGAGCACGAAAATGGCGGTCACGATTACCAGGTAGGGAACGCCGAAGATGCGTCCATTGCCGAGCATGGCGAAATAGGAATTGGAAACCGGCACCGTGGTGCCGCCCGCAAGCAGGAAAGCCGCACCACGCGCAACACCGAACATCCCGAGAGTGCCGATGAAAGGAGGGACTTTCAGCCGGGAAATCAACAGGCCGTTGACGAGGCCGGGAATACCCGCGGCGAGAATCGCGCAGAGCATGCCGAAGAGCATGGCAAACGGCAGGGGCATGTAAAGCCCGGCGATGTTGGTCAAATGAGCCGCGACCACGGCGGCAAGCCCCATGATGAAGCCGGTCGACAGATCGATGCCACCGGAAATGATCACGAATGTCTGTCCGACGGCGATCAGCAACGGCGCGACCGCGAAGACGGCGACCGATTGCCAGTTATAGGACGAGAACACGAACGTGCCGCCAAAATCCACGCGAGCCCATATTTCGAAGGTCACAATCAGGGCGGCAAGAAACAGCCATGCCCGCAACTGGGCAATGCGCTGTACGATGGACTTTGCGGTTTCGCCATGGTCCGCCTGGGGCGCCACGTGCTTGGTCGCATCATCTAGGGATAGTTGTTGTTCTGACATCACGATTTCCGGACAGCGGGACAGGCCGGTGCAGGCCGGCATGCCTCCGTCTCAAGAGCCAAAAGAGGTGGCATCCGGCCTGTGCCGGATGCCTTGGTCGTCGGGAGGATGCTTAGTCGGAGTAGATGAACTTGGCGACGTTCGGATCGGCAACGTTCGACTTGTCAATGACGGTAAAACCGGTGCCGATCGCGGTCGGAACGGAGTTGCCGGTCAGGTGCGCATAGGCCGCCATGACGCCGAAATAGCCGATTTCAGCCGGATGCTGGGCAATCGCCATATCGACGAGGCCGGTATTGATGTTGTCGACGATGCTGGTCGGCGCATCGAAGGCAACTACCTTAACCTTGCCATGCTGGCCGGCCTGCGACACGCCGTTGGCCGCGCCGAGAGCCGAAAACAGATTGGCGCCGAACACGCCTGCCAGATCGGGATTACGAGCAAACACCGCCTGCAGCTGTGACGCCGCCTTGTTGGCATCGTCCTCGTTGAACTGGGTTTCCAGAACCTCGATGCCCGGATGCTTGGCCATTTCGCGCTTGAAGCCTTCTTCGCGCTGATCGGTGGTGGAGATCCCCGGCTTGACGTTGGAGACGTAGACCTTGCCCTTGTCGCCGATGGCGGTGGCCAGCGCACGCGCGGCAATCTCGCCACCCAGGATGTTGTCGGAAGCGATGTAGGAAAGCGGGAAGTCCGCGTCACCGGCGCCAGTCTGATAGACGCCCGTGCCAATGAAGGTGTCGACCGTGAACACCGGAATGCCGGCATCGGCAGCCTTCTTCAGCGGCTGAACGAGCTGGGTCTTGTCGGTCGGCGCGATCAGGATCGCATCGGGATGCTTGGCGATCACCGCATCCAGAACCGGAACCTGGGTAACCGGGTTGAAATCGGGAGCGCCCTGGAAAACAAGCTCGGCGCCGACGGCCTTCGCAGCCGCTTCAGCACCCTTGCGCATGGTAATATAGAAAGCGTCGGTCGTCAGACCGGGCACAAGTGCGATGGTGAATTTCTTGTCCTGTGCGCTGGCGTGACCTGCGGTCAATGCAGCTGTTGTAGCGACTGTCGCTGCTGCGGCAATCTTGAAAAATGAACGGCGCTCCATAGTCTCCTCCTGATGTGAGCTGGTCCCTCTACCATTACCCGGCAACTCCTCCTGAAACCGGTTGGAACCATATTCACGCCCAGAATGAGCGTTCGTCAAGTGAAATTTCTTCCTGAAACGAATTTCGTGCGTTTTTCTGCACGTTTAACAAATGTCAAAGCTTGGCTGATTAGCTTTCTCGAACGCCGCGAACGATATCCAGAATTGCCTGCGCAGTCGCCGTGTCTGTCACGACAGCGTTGATCATCCCGGAACGCACTGCGCCGACTATGCCTGCCGCCTTCTCCACCGTTGCCGCAACGCCGATCGAAAGCTTCGTACGACGCAATTGTTCAGGCGATGCTGCGATCATCCGCTCCTCGCCTTCCCAGTGAAGGATCGCTCCTTCGATATCGACGTAGTGGCGGATGACGTCGCCGACCGCACTCAACGCTTGTTCATTCACCGTGGCGGCGCTGGCTTCGGGCGGATTGATCGCGTGCGGCAGGCCGATCCCTACGATGCAACAGTCCATCCGATCCCAGAGGCCAGTCGTCTCCTGCACATCGGGATCGCTCAGGAACGCCTCTCGCAATTCCGTCGAGGAAACATAGGGCGCATGCAAAAAATGCGGTGTACCGCCGAGTTGCTCTGCAGCCTGGCGCGCGAATTCGTTGATCTGGAAATGCGCTGCCGCCTGCTGCATGCCTCCATTCATGGGAACGGCCAGCACCCCGGGAATGCGCGGCAAGCCGGCCATCAGCACCTCGCGCACGGCGCGGCCCCATCCGATTCCCAGAACCGACCCGGTGCCAAGCCCCTCCTCCCTGAGAAGGTTGCCCAGGGGTGCTGCAAGTGCACCAAGCACTGCCGTACCCGGCGTATCGATGACAGCCGCCCTTTTCAGTCCCAATGCTTCGATCAGCTCGAGCGTGATCTCCTCGGGAGAGGCGAGATCGAGCACTTCAATCCGCACGATGCCAACGGCGCGCGCCTTTTGCAGCAGACGCGACACTGTGGCGGTCGAAACACCCAGCTTTCGGGCAATATCGACTTGCGCCATGTCTGACTGGTAATGCAGCTTGGCGACCATGTGCAGCATCGCCCGCGACGCGGGAGTTTCCTGGGAGGGTTGCGGAGGCAGCTTGCAATTCCTTTCTGAAACGTGTTACATGAACGCGACTTGGAGGAGTTATCGCTGAAAAGCAGCAAAATCGCAATGCGCTTGAATGCCTAAATTCCCGGCTGCTTCAGACGTGCCTAACATAAGGCGCGCCGCGCTAAGATATTGCCTTTTTTCCGGTCTCCCCGGGCACTTATCAACAGCCGCCACAACCTGGGCGGAGCGGGAGTATACACGATGGCAGCAATGACGACAGCCGAACGGCGCGGATACCAGCAGATCTGTGGCGCAAGCGGGGCAATGATGGTGATCGCCTGCGACCAGCGCGGCGGCATGCGCAGTTTGCTCGCCGCAAGCCCCGAAGATCAAGCAAAGATCAGTAACGACACATTGGGCGACACCAAAGCTGATATCACACTGCATCTCGCCTCGCACGCCGGCTGCGTGCTTGTCGATCCGATGTGCGCGGTGCCAAAACTGGTGGACGACGCCATATTGCCGCGCGACACGGCCCTGCTGATCGGCATCGACGCATCGGGCTGGGATACCTCCTCAGAAGGCTACCGCATTTCCAAGATGGTAGAAGGGGTGGATGCGCGACGCGTTCGCGAACTTGGGGGCACTGGCGGCAAGATCATGGTCTATTTGCGTATGGATGTGCCCGCAGCCAACACCCAGAACCTGGAAACGCTCAAGGCGAGCATCGAGGATTTCTCCCGTGAAGATCTCCTGCTGGTGGTGGAATTCCTGACCTACCGCCTTCAGGGCGAGAGCGCCGAAGAATATGAGGCAAAGATCCCGATGCTGATCCAGGAGGGTTCGCGCGCCTGCCTCGAGCTCGGCTCCAAGGTGCTGAAGATCCCCTATCCCGGTTCCGAGGAATCCTGCGCCGAAATCACTCGCATTGCCGGCGACGTTCCCTGGGCCGTTCTTTCGGCTGGCGTAGATCATCAGACGTTCCTCGGTCAGGTCGAAGCCGCCATGAAGAATGGCGCGTCCGGCGTCATTGCCGGCCGGTCGCTGTGGAAGGATTGCATCTCGCTCGACAGGGACGTTACGAAGGCGAAGCTTTCGACTGTGGCGGTTTCCAGATTGCGGGATATCCAGGCGCTGATTGCACGCTATTATCGGCCCAGTGACAGCAAGGCAGCATGAGGCCCGGCGGCAAACATGGACACGCAACATTGCACCATCGGCGTGGATATCGGCGGCACGAACATTCGCGCCGCGCGGATCTCGCGGTCAGGCGACATTCTGCGCAAGAAGATCGTTGCCGGCAGCCGTGATCGGCAGACGGCAATCGGCCTGATTGCCGATCTGATCCGGGAGATGGATGGCCCGGATGTGGTCGCGATCGGCATCGGCGTGCCGGGCCGGGTCGATGCCGGAACCGGCATGGTCCTGTCGGGCGGTTATCTCGACCTTTCGGGCTGCGACTTCAAGCAATTGATCGAACAGACATTTGGCAAGCCCGTGGTGCTTGCCAATGATTGCAGCATGGCGCTGATCGGTGAAACCGGCGTCGGTGCCGCCCGCGGCGCCGAAAGCGCCGTCATGCTGACCATCGGCACCGGTATCGGCGGGGCGGCCATGGAAAGCGGGCGCATCGTCAACGGCAAGCAGAGTGCCGGGCAATTGGGGCACCTGATAATCAATCATGCCGGGCGGCAATGTGTTTGCGGACAACGCGGCTGCGTCGAGACGGAATCCTCGGGCACATCGTTGCGCCGCCATCTCGACGAGGCCGGTTATTCAGCCGAAACGCGTTTCGAAGATATCCTGCCGCTCGCTCGCGCCGGCGACGAGCTTGCGCTGTCCGTCATGACGCGCTGGGCTGGACCGCTAAGGGCAGCCATCGGAACTCTCTCGGCAACATTCGACCCCGCCGTGCTGCTGCTGGGCGGAGGCATGGGGGCTGCGGCAATGGACGCACTCGGCTTTTTGCCGAAGGTGGAAGGCTGGTACAATACCGACGTACGGCCGGCAGCACTGGGCGACGACGCCGGCGTGATCGGGGCCGGTCTCGCGGCCCGCGACGCTGCAACGGCAGCCAATGCCGGTTCTTCCGCCCCGTTAGGCGGCAAACGCGTGTTGATGGTCAACGGCATCCCGGCGTCGGGTAAAAGCCGCCTGTCACACGCGATATCGGAACGCACGGGCTGGCCTGTCCTGGCGCTGGACACTGTCAAGAACCCGTTTCTCGAACATATCGAAGGCGTCGATCGCCTATTCAACCGCACCCTTGGCAAGGCAAGTTACCAGGCGATTTTCGCCGTCATCGCCGATGCGCCCGACGGCTCCACTTTCATCGTCGATGCCTGGTTCGGCTTCCAGCCTATCGAGTTGCTGCAACAGCACATCGCTTCGTCCGGTGTAACCGGCATCGCCGAGATCTGGTGTCATGCCCCCGGAGAGGTGCTTGCCGAGCGCTATGCCGCCCGGCTCGACCAGCGACTTGCCGGCCATCCCGGAGCAGCCTACATCCCCGAACTTGTGGAACTCGCCAAACATGCCTCGCCCGCGCGATTGGGACCAGTCTATGATGTCGACACAACCTTGCCGCCTGCCGATGATGCGGTCGTGAACTGGGTGAGAAAGACTTTGCAGGGAGAGACCGCATGAGCCAGGCCGAACGACCCGCCATAGCCCCGGAAGCCCTCGGCCCGGCCATCACCATCGGCGAAATCCTGGTCGAGATCATGGCAGATGCACCGGGGCTGGGTTTTCTGGAACCGTTGGCTCTGACAGGTCCCTTTCCATCGGGGGCTCCGGCGATCTTCATCGACCAGCTCGCCCGGATGGGCGCTTCGGCCGGGATCATCGCCGCTGTGGGCGCCGACGATTTCGGCACGGTCAATATCAGGCGGCTCGCGGATGATGGCGTCGATGTTTCCGCCATCGCAATTGCTCCACAGCACCCCACCGGCACGGCCTTCGTTCGCTACAAGCCGGATGGCGGCCGTGATTTTGTGTTCAATATCGCCCTGAGTGCCGCCGGCGAAATCCACCCGACAGAACAGGCTCGTGCTCTGATTGGCCGCGCTGGCCATCTGCATCTGATGGGAACCGCGCTCACTATCCCTCATGCCTGGCCGGTTATCCAATATGCCATGGATACCATCCGCAGCCGCGGTGGCAGCTTCTCCTTCGATCCCAATGTCCGAAAGGAACTGCTTGCCAGCCCTGATTTCCGCGAACGCTTCGCGGCCGTGCTGGCGCGTGCCGATGTATTGCTGCCTTCTGGTGACGAGTTGTTCGCGGCAGCCCCCGCGGCAAACGAGCCCGAGGCTGTAACAAAGCTGCTGGACCTCGGCATCAGCGAAATCGTGTTGAAGCGGGGGGCTTCAGGCGCCACCGTGTTCACGCGTGCGGGTCGGTACGACGCCACTGCCTATGGCGTGGAGGAAATAGACCCCACTGGCGCAGGCGACTGCTTCGGGGGCGCCTATATTGCCTGCAGGCGACTTGGCCTGCCTATCGAGCAGGCGCTTGATTACGCCAATGCCGCCGGCGCGATCGCCGTCACCGCACGCGGCCCGATGGAAGGAGCCTCGACCAGGGACATGCTTGAGGCGTTCATGAACAATGCAGGGAGAATGTAGCATGTACCCCGCACTGAAGCGCCTTGCTGAAAGCCGCCGCAGCGGAAAGCCGCGCGGAATCACATCGGTCTGCTCCGCCCACCCTCTCGTCATCCGTGCTGCGATCCGCCGTGGCGTTGCCACCGGCGAGGCAGTGCTGATCGAGGCGACCTGCAACCAGGTCAATCAGGATGGCGGCTATACCGGCATGACGCCCGCCGATTTTCGCCGGCTGGTGCTGGGGATCGCCAATGAAGAAGGCCTTGCCTCCGATAACCTCATTCTAGGCGGCGACCATCTTGGCCCCAACCCCTGGAAGTCGCTTGCGCCCGACATGGCAATGGAGAAGGCCAGCACCATGATCCGCGCCTATGTCGAGGCTGGATTCGAAAAACTGCACCTCGACACGAGCATGGGTTGCGCGAACGAACCGCCGGCTCTCGAAGATACCCTGGTGGCCGAACGTGCCGCCGCCCTTGCCCGCATCGCCGAAACCCATGCGCCCGACAACAAACGGCTTGCCTATATCATCGGCACCGAGGTGCCGGTGCCGGGTGGCGCCGACCATCTGCTCGACGTGGTGACGCCGACCACTCCCGAGGCCGCCATGGCCACCATCGCCATCCACCGGCAGATTTTTCGAGAGGCAGGCCTCGCGGAGGCGTTTTTGCGCGTCATCGCCGCTGTCGTCCAGCCAGGCGTGGAGTTCGGTCACGAGAACGTCGTCGCCTATCAGCCCGAGCAGGCAAAAAGGCTTTCCGCAGTGCTGGACCAGACCGAGGGGCTGGTCTTCGAAGCACATTCCACCGACTACCAGTCCGTCGATGCGCTGACTTCACTGGTGCGTGATGGCTTCCCAATCCTCAAGGTCGGCCCCGGCCTGACTTTCGCATTGCGAAGGGCACTCTACGGGCTCGATCTGATCGCGAGCGAACTCGATGCCACCTACGGTGCGCGCCCGCTTGCGCGCATGATGGAACACCTCCTCCAAAACGACCCCGGCCATTGGCAAGGGCACTATCGTGGGCCGGAAGCGACGCTGCGCGCACTACGCCATTATTCCTATTCCGATCGCATCCGCTACTACTGGCCGCTTCCCGAGGCACAAGCGGCGATCAAGAGGCTTGCATCGGCGCTTGAGGGCAAAACTATTCCCGACACTCTGTTCAACCAATTCCTGCCGGGGTTGCCCGCAGGTCTGAACGACGCTTCGACGGAAAGAATCCTGATCGCGGCTGTCGACAAGGTGCTGGCAGACTACGCCGTCGCGACCCGGAGCAGCGATTGACACTGGCACGCCTGAGTGACTACTCGGGCGCTGATTGGGAAGTGTGAGTAAAATTTCTTCGATAGGTTGCGCCGATCAGGATCTCTGCGGCTTCAGCCGCGGCCTTTTCGTTGCGAAGTTCGATGGCGTCGATGATTGCTTCGTGCATTTTCAGCGACTGTTGAAGGCCACCGAAAGATTTGAGCGTTTTTGGGATGCTGATCGTCAGCGCAGCGCGGATGACGGATGAAACCGGCAGCAGAAACCTGTTATGTGCGGCCTGGAAGATCTGCAGGTGAAAGCTGATATCCGCCTCGATCGCCGCCGCTGCCGTCTCATGGTCTGCGGCCATACGGGCAAACGCCGCTCTGATCAGCCCGTGCTCCGTGGTCGAGCCGCGACGGGCGGCCAGTTTTGCTGCGAGCGGCTCGACAGCAAGGCGAATCTCGAACAATTCTTCGGCCAGCGCCTCCTGATCATCCGCGTCGCCTTGCCAGGCAAGCACCACCGGATCGAGCGTGTTCCAGAATTCCGGCGATCGAACACGCGTGCCGAGACGCGGCTTGGCCTCGATGAAGCCTTTTGTAGACAGGATCTTCAACGCCTCACGCAATGTGGTGCGGCTGACTTGCAGACCGGAGAGAAGCTCGGTTTCCTTCGGCAGGATCTCACCGACCTTCAACTCTCCGAGCGTGATACGACGCCCGATCTCGCCGGCGATCCGTGCCGGTAATCCGCGGTCTCCAAGTGCGATCGTTTTCATGCGTTATCCGTTCGAGAGTGTCCGGTCGCATGTTCCATAGTGGAATTCGAAGCCGCTTGCACCTGCTGCATGCAATCGCCGCTGCATTCCGACAGTGTCCCGTCGAAGACGCCGAGCTCTGCCGCATAGCGCCTTGTCATCTCCAGCCCTGCCTGGCTCGGACGAAGCGCTGGTGCACGGTCGAATATCGGCATTCCTGCTCGTTCGCCGAACAGGCGCTTTCCGTAGCAAAGAAGGTTCTCGATACCCTGCATGGTGAAGACGACCGCGGGCAACATTTGCCGATAAGCCTCTTCTGCTTCCTCCTTCCAGCCGTCCATGAAGAATTCATAGGCACGCACGGCGTAATCGATGCAATCAGGAGCGAGGATCAGGCCGCGGCAGCCCGCGCGCAGATTGTCGGGTAATTCCAGCCCGGCTCTCCCGTTGAAGACCGGGAGCTTTCCGTCTGTCACCTCGATGAGGGCAGCGATATCGACCACCGGGCCTTCACCCTTGACAAGCCTGATATTGGGATGCTGCTGCACGAGATCGCGAATGTCGACGGCCGTCAATCCACGGCCCATCAGGGCCGGGGCATTCTGGATGGCGACCGGAAGATCGGTCTGATCGGCCACGCGCCCGAAGAATTGCATGTATTCTCGTGCCGCAAACTGCCCGATCATCGGCGGCTGGAGGATCAGCCAGTCGGCCCCGACGTCGGTGGCATGACGGGCCTGGCGCACTTGCTCTTCGACCGAAGATCCAAAAATCGTCAATGCGACCGGCACGCGCCCGTCGGTATCCTGGACGACCCATTCCATGACTGCTATGCGCTCGTTCTCGCCCAGCTTGGAGGCTTCCGTGGCAAGGCCAAGTGCTGCCATTCCATGCACGCCGGCTGCCAGGCAAATGTCCACCTGCCGGCGCATGGCATTGCGGTCGAGCTTTTCGTCCTTGTCGAACAGCGCGTAGAGGATGGCATGGATGCCGTGCAGATCCTCGGCCCGGAAATCGTTCACGCCCGCCTCCTCAATGGCTTTCGCGGGGAACCGCATGGCCGCGGCATCCCACGAGGAAGTCGAGATCGGCGCCCTTGTCCGCCTGCATGACCCGTTCGACATAGAGCCCCTGGTAGCCTCCGGGCATGTCAGGCACTGGAGCGACCCAGCGTGCGTGACGGCGGCTCAATTCAGCATCATCGACATCAAGGTGCAGCTTGCGGTTTTCCACATCGAGTTCGATGAAATCGCCATCCTCGACCAGCGCCAGCACGCCGCCGACGGCCGCCTCGGGCGCCACGTGCAGAACGACCGTGCCAAAGGCTGTGCCGGACATGCGGGCATCGGATATCCGGACCATGTCGCGCACGCCCTTTTTTAGCAGTTTCTGCGGCAGCGCCATGTTGCCGACCTCCGCCATGCCCGGATAGCCTTTCGGCCCGCAGTTCTTCAGGACCATGATGCAGGTTTCGTCGATATCCAGATCGGGATCATCGACACGGCTTTTGTAGTGATCGATGGATTCGAAGACAACGGCGCGGCCACGATGCTTCATCAGGCCGGTTGTTGCCGCGGATGGTTTCACAATCGCGCCCTGCGGGGCAAGGTTGCCCCTGAGCACAGCTATTCCGCCCTGCTGGGTCAGGGCCTTTTCACGGGGCAGGATGACGTCGGCATTGTAATTCTCTGCACTTTCGATATTGGCGCCGATTGTTTTGCCGGTCACCGTCATGCAGTCGAGATCGAGCAAGTCGGAGATCTCCTTCATCACGGCAGGCAGTCCGCCCGCATAACAGAAATCCTCCATGAGATAGGCCCCGGAAGGCATCAGGTTGAGGATTGTGGGCACGTCGCGACCGAAACGATCCCAATCATCCAGCGTCAGTTCCGTGCCAACTCGCCCGGCAATCGCCAGAAGATGCACGACGGCGTTTGTCGAGCCGCCGATCGCGCCGTTGACGCGGATGGCGTTGGCGAAGGCTTCGCGCGTGAGGATATTCGACAGGCGCAAGTCCTCGGCGACCATATCGACAATCCTGCGACCCGTCAGGCGTGCCAGCCGGGCCCGGTGCGCATCGACCGCCGGGTAGGCTGCATTGCCTGGCAGCGCCAGGCCAAGCGCTTCGGCCATCGAGGCCATGGTGGACGCTGTACCCATGGTCATGCAATGGCCGGGCGACCGTGACATCGCGCTTTCGGCCGCCATGAAATCAGCCGGCGACATGACCCCTGCGCGGACATCTTCGGAGAATTTCCACACATCGGTACCAGAGCCTATCGCGCGGCCCTTGAACTGACCGTTCAGCATGGGGCCACCCGATATGACGATCGACGGCAGATCACACGAGGCTGCCCCCATCACCAGCGAGGGCGTGGTCTTGTCACAGCCTGCAACGAGCACGACACCGTCAATAGGATTGCCGCGGATCGCTTCCTCGACGTCCATCGATGCGAGGTTGCGAAACAACATTGCCGTGGGGCGGAGATTGGATTCGCCGCAGGAGAAGACGGGAAACTCCAGCGGCAGTCCACCAGCTTCCAGTACACCCGCCTTGATCTGTTCGACCAGGCCACGGAAATGCGCGTTGCAAGGCGTCAATTCCGAAAAGGTGTTGCAGATGCCGATCACCGGGCGGCCGTCGAATGCATCGTCGGGCAGGCCGTTGTTCTTCATCCAGCTTCTGTGAATGAAGGCATCCTTGTCCAGCCCGCCGAACCAATGCTGCGATCTCAACTTTCTGGACATGGTCCATTCCTCCACTCATAATCCGATTTTATTCTCATATAATCGGAGTTAATCACAGTCAAGCCATCATGAGCAGAGAGGAACCGGCTTCCGAATGACACCGGTCAGGTCAATGGAAAGCGGGCAGCCCTAGCGATGGGGTCGCCGCGAGTGGCGACCCCATCGCTAGCTGGCCTTGAAGGAAGGAGTTTTGGGCAGAAGTTAAATGAACGGCAGCTTCAGACCGGATGATGCAGCACGCTGAGACCGCCATCGACCGTGAGGCACGTCGCGTTCATGAAGGTGCACTCGTCCGAGATCATGAAAAGCGCGGCGCGGGCGATTTCTTCCGCCTCGGCAATACGGCCGCCCGGATGCAACTTCATCGTGGCGGCTCTGGCCGCCTCGGGATCCGAAAAGCTGTTCCAGTATTCAGTGGCTTTCTGCGTCATCACATAGCCCGGCGCGATTGCGTTCACCCTGACGCCATCAGGCGCATATTCAATGCCGAGCGACTTCGTCATGCCAAGCAATGCATGCTTTGCCACCGGATAGGGAAACGTATGCGGAATAATGGTGAAGGCATGCGTCGAGGCAATATTGAGGATTGCGCCACCGCCGGCCGCGATCATTCCGGGCAGCACGGCCCTGCAGCAGTTCCATGCACCCTTGAGGTTGATGTCAAAGCAGCGTTGCCATTCCGCGTCGGATATCTCAAGCGGTTTGCCAAAGACATTTACACCGGCGTTGTTGACGAGCGCATTTGGTTGTCCGATCGTGGACGCGGCGTCAGCGACCGCGCGGCCAATTGCGTCGACATCCGTGATATCGGCTTCGCAAAAAGCAAGGGTTCCACCGCTTGCTTGCAAACGCTTCGCCTCTCTTTCAAGCAACGGCCCGTCCCGATCGATCAGATAAAGGCGCGCGCCCTCCGCCAGAAACACCTCCGCAATGGCAAGGCCAATTCCCTGCGCCGCTCCCGTCACCACAATGCGCTTGCCTGCGAGCCGTTCGCCCATATCGACCTCCAAATCTGTAAATGTATCCGCTTTTCCGTATGTGTTACGGATCGATCGCCGTCGCGCCGCCAAGCGCCTTCTGCGCCACTGTGATGTCGCGGGCGGCCAGATCGAGCATCTTGTTCGAACAGGCCCGGGCTCCCTCCTTGTCGCGCATGCGCAGGGCCTCGACCAGTTCGCCATGCAGTACCACTGCCTCCTCGCGGTTTTCGACGGCGACGTTGGAGGCATGCAGGGTGTATTTCAACGCTGCGTGGATCGCGCTGGAGAGCCGGCGAAAGACCTGGTTGTGGCTCGCAGCGAGCAATACCGAGTGATATTGCACGTCGGCTTCGGTAAACTTCTCCGGATCGTTGGCGGCAGCCTGCATCTGGCGCCATGCGCGGTCGAGGTCAGCCAGTTCCTGTACCGTTGCGCGCTCGGCAGCGTATTCTGCGGCAACCGGCTCCACTGCACGGCGTGCTTCGAGAATGCAGCCGAGCAGGTCGAAGTTGCGAATGTCGGGGCCCATCCACTCGAGGACATCGGCATCAAGGATGTTCCAGTCGTCCTTGTCGCAAACCGTGGTGCCGATCTTCGGCTTGCCACGGATCAATCCCTTGGACTCCAGGACCTTGATCGATTCACGGATAACGGTACGGCTCACCCCATAGAGGTCGCAAAGGTCGCTTTCACGCGGCAGCGGCTGCCCTGCCGGGTAGCGGTCCGCAAAGATCTCCTGCGCAATCGCGGCGGTGACATTTCGCCGAACCCGCGGCCTTCGCTCCACCGTCGCCCTCCCTGTTTCATGGTCTTCGACCGCTTGCAACTTGCACCTCTTTGCATGGCCATCCGGCTTTCGAATCTCGTCCTGTCGAGTTCGATCCACCTTATGACATTCCTCCCAATACGTCGCGTCGACGTTTGAAATACTCTTTTATCGGAAGGATCATACATTGGCAATTGACGTGTATGATGATTTGAAATATTTCATTAGACACTGCCAGGGAGGCAGTTGCTCGTTTAGTGACTTAGGGAGAGAGAGACATGCGCTTGTTCCGCGCCGCCATCCTGGCTGGCACCGTCGCCGTTATGGCCGCCAGTTCCGCATTTGCCGCCGACGTGAAGATCGGCTTCATCGTAAAGCAGCCCGAAGAACCCTGGTTCCAGGACGAATGGAAATTCGCCGAGCAGGCCGGCAAGGAAAAAGGCTTTACCGTCGTCAAGATTGGCGCCGAAGACGGCGAAAAGGTTCAATCGGCGATCGATAATCTGGGCGCCCAGGGCGCGCAGGGCTTCATCATCTGCACCCCCGACGTCAAGCTTGGCCCCGGCATCGTGGCCAAGGCCGAAGCCAATCAGCTGAAGATGATGACTGTTGATGACAGGCTGGTGGGCGCTGATGGCCAGCCGATGGCAGACGTTCCGCACATGGGCATTTCCGCCACCAAGATCGGCGAAACTGTCGGCCAAGCGATTGTCGATGAAATGAAGAAGCGCGGCTGGGACATGAAGAATGTCGGTGCGATCCGCGTCTCCTATGACTCGTTGCCGACCGCCGTGGACCGCGTCGAGGGTGCGATTTCGGTACTCAAGGCGGCCGGGTTCCCGGCCGACAACATCTATGATGCGCCGCAGTCCAAGACGGATACCGAAGCAGCCCTCAACGCCTCGACGACCGTTCTGAACAAGCATGCTGATGTGAAGTACTGGATTGCCTTCGGTCTGAACGATGAAGCGGCGCTCGGTGCTGTTCGCGCATCGGAGTCGGTCGGCATCCCGGCAGAGAACGTCATTGCCGTCGGAATCGGTGGCGCGGAATCGGCAATCAACGAGTTCAAGAAAGCTGACGCGACCGGCTTCTACGGCACCGTGATCATCTCGCCGAAGCGTCATGGCTACGAAACGGCGATGAACATGTATAACTGGATCGCCGAAGGCAAGGAGCCGGAAAAGGTGACCCTGACCTCTGGTTCGCTCGCACTGCGCGGCGATTACGAGAAGGTTCGCAAGGATCTCGGCATCGAGTAACCTTCTGGCCAATGACTATCCCCGGTGGCGGCTGATGTCGCCTCCGGGCTTCGGGCGGGGGGATCATGGCATTTCTTGAATTCAATCACATTTCCAAGGGTTACCCCGGCGTCCAGGCTTTGAAGGACGTTTCCTTCGGGGTCACCAAGGGTGCCGTACACGGCCTCATGGGCGAAAACGGGGCCGGCAAATCAACGCTGATCCGCGTGCTGTCGGGCGACCAGTCCGCCGACGAGGGCGCTATCTTCATCGACGGCGTCGAGCAGAAATATGCATCCGTGCGCGACGCCTTTCACGCTGGCGTGATCGTCATCCACCAGGAATTGCAGCTGGTGCCGGAACTGACGGTCGCAGAGAATCTGTGGCTCGGACGATTTCCGGCCAAGGGCGGGGTCATCAGCGGCCGCTTGCTCCTTGAGACCGTCAAGCAGAGACTTGACGACATCGGCATAGATGTCGATCCGAACGCCAAGGTCGCAACGCTTTCGATTGGCGAGCGGCAGATGGTGGAAATCGCCAAAGCCGTCATGCTGGACGCACGCGTGATCGCGCTCGACGAACCGACCTCATCGCTCTCGTCGCGCGAAAGCGAGATCCTGTTTGCCTTGATCGACAAGCTGAAGGCGAAGGGTACGGTCATTCTCTATGTCTCGCACCGCCTTGACGAGATTTTCCGGCTTTGCGACAGCCTGACGGTTCTGCGCGACGGCAAGCTCGCCGCCCACCATCCAGCCATCGCCGACGTGACCCGCGAGCAGATCATCTCCGAAATGGTCGGCCGCGAAATCAGCGATATCTGGAACTGGCGTGCACGTCCGCTCGGCGACGTCAGGCTCGACGTGAAGAATCTGGCCGGAGCCAGCCTTCCCACGCCAATCAGCTTTTCAGTTCGTCGTGGCGAAATTCTCGGCTTCTTCGGCCTGATCGGGGCCGGGCGCAGCGAGATGGCACGGCTGCTTTATGGTGCCGATCATCGGAGCCAGGGTTCTGTCAGCATCGATGGCGTTGCAATCGCCCCCAGCAGTCCCGGAGCAGCCATCCATGCCGGCATGGTGCTTTGCCCGGAGGACCGCAAGCATGACGGCATCATCCAAGGCCGTTCGATCGAGGAAAATATCGCCATTTCCTCGCGCCGGCATTTTTCGCCGTTCGGAATACTGAGCCTCAGGAAGGAAGCCGCACTTGCGGACCAGTTCATTGCCAAGCTGAGGGTAAGAACGCCCTCGCGCAAGCAGGACATCATCAACCTCTCTGGTGGCAATCAGCAGAAGGTCATTCTCGGCCGCTGGCTGTCCGAACAGGGGATCAAGGTACTGGTGATCGATGAGCCGACACGCGGAATCGATGTCGGTGCCAAGTCGGAAATCTATGAGATCCTCTTTGAACTGGCCGCCGATGGCATGGCGATCGTGATGATTTCCAGCGAGCTTCCGGAGGTCATGGGAATCTCCGACCGTATCATCGTCATGTGTGGCGGCAGCGTCGCCGCGACAGTCGAGCGCAGCAATTTCAACGAGCACAGCATTCTGACCGCGGCGCTGCCCGACAAGAATGCGGCCGGCAACGTCTAGGATCGATAGCAATGAATTCGTTGAAAAAACTCTTTCTCGGCGAGCAGGGGCTGGTGGTGATCTTCGCGGCCGCCTTCGTGATCGTCTCGATCCTCGTGCCGAACTTTCTTACTGAGCGCAATATGCTCGGGCTTCTACAGTCCGTCGTGACGATCGGTATCGTGTCCTGCACGATGATGTTCTGTCTCGCTTCGCGGGATTTCGACCTTTCGGTCGGCTCGACCGTGGCTTTTTCGGGCATGATTGCGGTGATGGCCTCCAACGCCACGGGCTCGATTGTGCTCGGCCTGTTGTCGGCTGTCATCTGCGGCGGCATTGTCGGCCTGCTCAACGGGGTTATCATCGCCCGCTTCCGTATCAACGCCCTGATCACCACGCTTGCCACCATGCAGATCGTGCGCGGCCTGGCGCTGATTGCGTCGGACGGCCGCGCCGTCGGCATCAACGATCCAGCTTTCTATCAGCTGGCGCTGTCGAAGTTCCTGACCGTACCGACGCCGATCTGGGTCATGGCTGTGCTATTCATCTTCTTCGGCTTCGTGCTCAATCGCACCGTCTTCGGCAAGAACACGCTGGCGATCGGCGGCAATCCGGAGGCCTCAAGACTCGCGGGCGTCAATGTCGCCAACATGCGCATCTGGATCTTCGCACTACAAGGCCTGGTCTGCGGAATAGCCGGCATCCTGCTTGCCTCCCGCATCACGTCCGGCCAGCCGAATGCTGCGACGGGGCTCGAGCTGTCGGTGATCTCTGCCTGCGTACTCGGTGGCGTCTCGCTGGCCGGTGGCCGTGCGGCGATGAGCGGCGTGATTGTCGGGGTGCTGATCATGGGCATTGCCGAAAATGTCATGAACCTGCTTAATATCCAGGCATTCTATCAGTACGTCGTGCGCGGGCTGATCCTCCTCGTTGCCGTCCTGCTGGATAACCTCCGCTCCGCTGCGGCCGGAAGACGAAGCTAGTCCCGCATCTGCGCAATGCACAGCTTTCGGTAGGGTGAGCCGCTTCGGCGGCTCACCCCTTGCAGCACGTTGCCGCGGAATACCTTTCCATCAACTGACCCGGAACGAGGGCTCACTGAGCGGCGCCGGTTGTGCGGACGAGCTTCCCGCAGGAGCCGTTCATGCCTGGGCGATGCCGTAATTTCGGGCGCCATCAACTGCCTTGGATTCAGCTCGAAATCAGTAAATCGCTTGAGCTCTCTGGAGGTCTCGAATTTTTTGCGCTTCATACGAGTACTGGAGCGCCGAACGCCAAAACCGGCGATTCAATGCACTCACATACCATTGATTTCACAAAAAAATGGTGCCGCTTGCAGGACTCGAACCTGCGACCCCATCATTACGAATGATGTGCTCTACCACCTGAGCTAAAGCGGCAACCGTGCGCCGGCGATGCCGGGACAGCAGTTATGCGGGCGCTGATACCGAAAATGTTTCGTCTTTGCAAGTCGATATCGGAGAATTCCTCATCACAAATGCAACATTCCCAAATCGCCACCTTTGGGAACGCTCCTTGTGCTGCGCGATCGCCATGTCAGCCGCAAAGCCGGCTCCTGGCTGCCCGGTATTCCGTTTCAAGGCGACCGACCAGAACCTCGACGGGCTCCACGGCCTTGACGGCCGAAATCCCCTGCCCGCAGCCCCATATTTCCTTCCAGGCCTTCGGACCTGATTCGGTCTTGTTGAAATCCATCTTCTTCGGATCCGCTTCCGGCAGCTTCTCCGGGTCCATACCCTGGGCGACAATCGAACCCCTGAGGTAATTGCCATGAATGCCGGTGAAGTAGTTGGAGTAGACGATATCGTCGGCGCGACCCTCGACGATCATCTGCTTGTAGGCATCGGTCGCGCGGGCTTCAGGTGTGGCAATGAAGGGTGAACCGATATAGGCCATGTCAGCGCCCATCGCCTGGGCAGCGAGAATCGCGCCGCCATTGGCAATCGCACCCGACAACAGCAGCGGCCCGTCGAACCATTCGCGGATTTCCTGCACAAGTGCGAATGGCGACAACTTGCCGGCATGTCCCCCTGCCCCGGTCGCCACCGCTATCAGCCCGTCGGCACCCTTGCGAATTGCCGAATTGGCGTGGCGATTGTTGATCACATCGTGCAGCACGATGCCTCCATAGGAGTGGACTGCGTCGTTGACCTCGGGCACCGCCCCCAAAGACGAGATGACGATCGGCACCTTGTATTTGACGCACATTTCCAGATCGTGCTGCAGTCGCGTGTTGGTCGCATGGACAATCTGGTTGACGGCAAATGGCGCCGCCTTGCGATCGGGGTTTGCTCTGTCATGGGCTGCAAGCGTCTCGGTGATCTCCGCAAGCCATTCATCGAGCTGGCTTTCGGGCCGGGCGTTGAGCGCCGGAAACGAGCCGACCACACCTGCCTTGCATTGCGCAATGACGAGTTCAGGATGAGAGATGATGAACATCGGCGACGCGACAACCGGTATGCGCAGATTGTCCGCGAGAATGGAAGGCAAAGTCATGAACACTCCCTATGCAAGCCGAAATGCGGCGATCCTCGCGACGTACTATTGGGCATCGGGCAAGATTGTTCAACCTTGAATTTCCTGTGGCAACTGACCGGGGAGGTTTTTGCCGATCATGGGGATTTTGCCGGGGAGAGGTTCCATCCCGGGGCCGCCAAGCGCTTGCCAAGCAGGAAATGAAAGATTACCGAAGTATGAAATGCGGCCGCCAACAACGGCGTTACCAGGGTAGATTTTATTGAGCGGACTGGAACAGGCTATTCGAAATGCGTTGGAACGGGCCGAGCGGACCGATCCGGATATTCGTGCGCGCATCTACCAGTCCGCGCGCAATGCGCTTGATGCCGGACTGCGCAAGCAGGAAATCGTCGACGCAGACGTGATCGGTCGACAGCGGCAGCGGCTGGAGGCGACGATCCGCGCCATTGAGGTAGAGGAACTCCAACGACCGGGCAGCCTTGCGCGCGTTGACAAGGCGATCTTCGAGCCCCCCTTGGAAGAGCCGGAGGAAGACACCCATCCGGTGTTCACGTCCTCGCCCGATGTCGTTGCGATGGAGCCCGAACCCGAGCGCTCTCATCACGCGCCTGCCGCACCGTCTGTATTTCGTGACGATGCCCCCATTGCCCGGTCCAACGATCCACACGACGACGATGGCTCCCTGGGGGACATGTCCGCCACGCGTGACGGTCGCCCGAGAGGCAAGGCCCTGATAGGCGATCTGGCCGGATTGACGCGCGAGGAACGGCGCTCGTCCCGCAAACAGAAGCGGGCCCGCCATGAGGAAGAAGATCCCGCCTGGGCCGATCCATCGACCCCCGCGGGCAAAAGCGTTCCAGCCGCAAAGCGCTCGCGTCGCCGCCGGCGCGGTTCCTTCCTGGTGTCGCTGTTCGTCTATTCCGTGCTTGTGGGCGTGGTCGCTGTCGGTGTCTGGTGGGTCTATGCGACAGGTATGCTCGATGCAGCGCTCAAGGGAAGCAGCGAATTCGATCTCGTGCCGAAGGAACTGAAGGGTGAAGACTTCGAGCCACAGCGCAAACAGACCCGCCTTGACCCGCTGCGTGGATTTTCGGGCGACTGGGTGGATATCTACAAGCCGAACGGAACGTCCGGGGTCACGCCGCGCTCATCGGCAACCGTGACGGCCGCCAACGACAGCGATGGCGCCGCAGTCAGCATCGCCTCCAATGCACCTGATCAGGATGGCGAGGTTCTGATCGAGGTCCCCGCCAGCATCCTGCAGGAGCTGGCCGGCAAGACATCGACACTCGCCGTCACCCTGCGCGCCGATGGCGACAAGCCCTCGCAAATCTACATCCAGTGCGAGTTCACGACGCTGGGCGATTGCGGCCGCCATCGTTTCACCGTTTCCAACGAACGAGTGGACGAGCTGATCCAGATGAAATTCGACGGCAAGCTTGGCCCGACCGAGCCGGGCCACATCGTCATCAACAGCGACCTGACCGGCCAGGGCCGCGCCATCCGGCTTTATGGCGTCCGCGTACTGCCCGGCTCCTGACGCAGCCGTCGGGACGCACTGTCAGACTTCCATGGCGTAGCCGGCGCCCCGCACCGTGCGGATGACATCCGGCATGGTCGAAAGATTGAGCGCCTTCCTCAGGCGCCCGACATGCACGTCGACGGTCCGTTCATCGACGTAAATGTCGTGCCCCCAGACGCCATCGAGCAACTGCGAGCGCGAGAAAACGCGGCCGGGCGAGGCCATGAAGAATTCCAGTAACTTGAACTCGGTCGGCCCGAGGCGGATCTCGCGCGAGCGGCGGTGGACCCGATAGGTTTCCCGATCGAGTTCGACATCGCCGCATTTGAGCAGCGACGAGATCGCATTCGGCCGCACGCGGCGCAGCATCGCCTTGACCCGCGCCATCAGCTCCGGCGTCGAGAATGGCTTGACCACGTAGTCGTCGGCGCCTGTGGACAGGCCACGCACCCGTTCACTTTCCTCGCCGCGCGCCGTCAGCATGATGACCGGCAACCTCTCGGTCTCGGGACGCATACGCAGGCGACGGCAAAGTTCGATTCCGGAAACACCCGGCAGCATCCAGTCGAGCAACAGAAGATCGGGAACCCGTTCCTGCAAGCGGATGTCCGCCTCGTCGCCGCGTGGGATCACTTCGACTTCATAGCCTTCGGCTTCGAGATTGTAGCTGAGCAGAGTACCCAGCGCTTCTTCATCTTCGACAACCATAATCCTTGGCTGCATTTAATAGTCGCTCCATTTCGATGGACATCCGCGCGCTTGGGAGGACGCGCGGATGTTCGATGGTTTATTCGGCGGGCTGCACCACGGTCGCGGTATTGTCGTCCTTCGGACGTTCGCCCGCGGGCTGCTCGCCGGTCTTCATGTAGTAAATGGTTTCGGCGATGTTCGTGGCATGATCGCCGATGCGCTCGATGTTCTTGGCGCAAAACAGCAGATGCGTGCAGGGCGTGATGTTGCGCGGATCTTCCATCATATATGTCAGCATCTCGCGAAACAGCGAGGTGTACATCGCGTCGATCTCTTCGTCCCGGCGGCGGATCGCCTCGGCCTTTTCCGCCGAGCGCGTGGAATAGACGTCCAGCACATCCTTGAGCTGGGAAAGAGCGAGTTCCGCAAGATGCTCGATGCCGCGGGCCAGCGGCCGGGGAATGCCAGAGCTCTGCACCGCGATGACGCGCTTGGCATTCGACTTGCCGAGGTCGCCAACGCGCTCGAGGTCGGCGGCGATACGAAGCGAGCCGATGATTTCGCGCAGGTCCGACGCAACAGGCTGGCGCTTGGCGATCATCAAGATTGCGCTGTCGCCGATGTCACGCTCGGTTTTATCGACCAGGACGTCCTGGGAGATCACCCGCTGCGCCAAAGCCGCATCGGAGGTGACGAGTGCGCGGATCGAGTCCGAGACCATCTGCTCGGCCATGCCGCCCATTTCGGCGATGCCGCGGGCAAGGTGTTTCAGCTCGTCGTCGAATACGGAATAGATATGTGATGTAACCATGACAGGAACTCCAGGCCCGCAAGAGCAGGCGAAATATGATCAACCAAAACGGCCCATGATGTAATCCTGGGTGCGCTGGTCATCCGGATTGGTGAAAATCTTGTCGGTATCGTTTTCCTCGACGAGATAGCCGAGGTGGAACATGGCGGTGCGCTGGGAAACGCGCGCCGCCTGCTGCATCGAGTGGGTGACGATCACAATCGTGAAGTTCTCGCGAAGTTCATGGATTAGTTCCTCGACCTTCGCGGTTGCGATGGGATCGAGTGCCGAGCAGGGTTCGTCCATCAGGATGACTTCTGGGCTGACAGCAACCGCGCGGGCGATGCACAGGCGCTGCTGCTGGCCGCCGGACAAACCGGTGCCCGGCTCATGCAAGCGATCCTTTACCTCATTCCACAAGCCGGCGCGCTGCAGGCTCGATTCGACGATCTGGTCGAGCTGGGCCTTGTTGCGGGCAAGACCGTGGATGCGGGGACCATAAGATACGTTCTCATAGATCGACTTCGGGAAGGGATTGGGCTTCTGGAACACCATGCCGACGCGGGCGCGCAGTTCCACCACGTCGAGGTTGGGCAGGTAGATATCCTGGCCGTCAAGTGTGATCTTGCCGGTAACCCGGCAACCGTCGATCGTGTCGTTCATGCGGTTGAGGCTACGCAGGAATGTCGACTTGCCGCAACCGGACGGACCGATGAGCGCGGTCACGGTGTTCTTGCGGACATTGAGATTGACATCGTAGAGCGCACGCTTCTCGCCGTAATAGACGGATACGTCCTTGCCGACCATTTTCAATTCGGGTTGGGTGCTCATGGTTTTCTGCAGTGCCTTTTCGACTTCGATATCTGTAACCATATTCATTGGAACATCTCCTTACCAGCGGCGCTCGAAGCGCCGGCGCAACAGAATGGCGCCAAGGTTCATGATGATGAGAAACGCGAGCAGGATGATGATGGCACCCGAGGTCCGCTCGACGAATGCGCGCTCAGCCTCGTTGGCCCACATGTAGATCTGCACCGGAAGCGCGGTGGCGGGATCAAACGGGGTGGCGGGATAGTTGACCACGAAGGCTACCATGCCGATCAACAGCAGCGGCGCAGTCTCGCCGAGCGCATTTGCGAGACCGATGATGGTGCCCGTCAGGATGCCCGGCATGGCGAGCGGCAGCACGTGGTGGGTCACCGTCTGCATCTTCGACGCGCCAAGCCCGAGCGCTGCCGCGCGGATCGACGGCGGAACCGCCTTCAGAGCGGCACGCGTCGCGATGATGATCGTCGGCAAGGTCATCAGCGCCAGGACAAAGCCGCCGACGATGGAGGCCGAGCGCGGCATGCCGATGAAATTGATGAAAATCGACAGTCCCAGCAGACCGTAAACAATCGACGGAACGGCGGCGAGGTTGTTGATGTTGACCTCGATCAGATCGGTCCAGCGGTTCTTCGGGGCGAATTCCTCGAGGTAGATCGAGGCGGCAACTCCGATCGGCAAGGCAAGCGCCAGCACGATCAGCATCGTATAGATCGAGCCGATGATGGCCACGCCGAGACCTGCCGCTTCCGGTCGGCTGGACGCGCCTGCGGTGAAGAATGCCGGATTGAAGTGGGTCTTGAGTGCGCCCGCCTCGACAAGCTTGTTCATGACCGCGACCTGGGCATCGTTGACCTTGCGGTCGGCCTGGGGAACGGTCAGGTCGATCTGTCCCTTGTGCGCAGAGTCGATGTTGGCCGAAGCCAGGAACGTGACCGGCACCGTCTTGCCGATCAGCTCTGGATTGGCGATGACCATGTCGCGCAACTGGGCACGCACGCCGTCGGAGACGAAGCCCTTGAGCTTGGCGAGCGCCGGCTTGTCGGAGAGATCGATGCCGGCAGCCTTCGCTACCGCATCACGCGCCAGGACCGGATAATTGGCGGTGACCAGCAGTTTTGGATTTTCTGCCCGTTTTCCGGTCGGGTCGATGACCTTTTCGGAGAACTCCACGGGGACTGTGATCATCGTCTGAAAAAACGCGGTGTAGCCCTTGGAGACGATAGATGTCAGCAGGACCACCAGAAAGAACAGGCCCAGCGTGATGGCGACGACGCCATAGGCGCGGAAGCGTTTCTCCGCTGCGCGCCGACGCTTGATGCCGATGTCGCGCTTGTCCTGGCCGGCCACAATGCCGGCCGGATTGAAGATAGCGTCGGTCATTCGTACTGCTCCCGGTACTTGCGGACGATGTAGAGGGCGTAGATGTTGAGTGCCAGCGTGATCACAAAGAGCGTGATGCCCAACGCGAAGGCCACCAGCGTCTGCGGAGAGTTGAATTCCAGATCGCCTGTCAGCTGATTGACGATCTTGACGGTAATCGTGGTCATTGGCTGGAAGGGCGAGAACTGCAGGTTTGCAGCGACACCCGCCGCAAGCACGACGATCATGGTTTCGCCGATAGCGCGGGATGCGGTCAGCAGGAGCGCTCCCATGATGCCAGGCAGTGCTGCCGGCAGGATGACGCGCTTCATGGTTTCGGAGCGCGTCGCGCCGAGACCGAGCGAACCGTCACGCATCGCCCTCGGAACCGCCGTGATGATATCGTCGGACAATGACGAGACGAACGGAATCAGACGGATGCTCATGACAAAACCCGCCACCAGGACGCTCTGCGCCTCGATGAAATTGGTGTGGTTGCCGGTGAGCGCGCCCCAGAGGCTGGCGGAGAAGTCGCGGAACAACGGGCCGATGGTGATAAGGGCAAAGAAGCCGTAGACGATCGTCGGAATGCCGGCGAGGATCTCCAGCAACGGCTTTACAATGGAGCGCACCCTCCGAGAGGCATACTCCGCCATATAGATGGCTGCAAACAGACCGATCGGCACCGCGATCAGCATGGCGACAAGCGCGATATAGAGCGTGCCGAGCAGCAGCGGAATGAGGCCAAACTGGCCGACCGAGTTGCCGTCGGTCGAGAAACGCGGATCCCAAACCGTTCCGAAGAAGAAATTGAGCGGCGAGACGACACTGAAGAAGTGGTATGTTTCCGTGACCAGCGAACCGATGATGCCGAACGTGGTCAGGATGGCGATGGTCGACGAGATGACCAGTGCGGACAGCATGATCGTCTCGACCCGGTTGCGGGCCCGATAGGTCTGCGAGACACGCGACAGGGCGAAATAGGCGCCGGCCAAAGCAACCGAGATCGAAACCAGCCCGACGATCAGGCTGGTCGTGCCAGCCATGTTCATGAGATGCTGGGCAGCATCGACCATGTAAGGCTGCGGTTGCTGCGCGAGCGGGACGCCCTTGCTGCCGAGCACTGCCTTGAGTTGGGTAATGTCTGAACTCACGGTGGCCGTTTCGGCCGGTGTCATCCTGGCCAGGCCGTCGGCGATCGCCGATACCATCTGGTAGGCGACGTTCTGCTCGCTCTGCGGCTTGGCAAGTACCTCTGCCGGCAGCGAAGAACGGATGGAGTTCTCGACGACGCCAGCGCCGATCACCAGACCGGCGATCAGGACCAGCGACGCTGGAAGAATGGAAAGTATGGCGGCATAGGAGCCGAAATAAACGGGCCGGGAATGAAGCTTGCGAATATCGCCATCGACGACAGCCGCGGCCCTGGCACGCGCCAGAAAATACGCTGCCAAGCCAATGACCAGTATAGTGAGGAAAGTAAGGGCGCTACCCATTTGTAGATCCTGACCTCGGGCGTCATGCCCATGAAATTCATAAAGGAAAGCCGGCGGACATCAGCCCGCCGGCTCCGTGGAACAGTTACATGTTCTTCCAGGACGTGACGGCGGCGCGGATTTCTTCGCGTTCGGCATCCGGAGCCGGGATCAGGCCGTATTCGGCAAGCGGAGAATCCGGGCCGATCATCTGGTCGGAGGTGAAGAACTCGACGTATTCCTTGAGGCCGGGAACGGCTTCAAGATGTGCCTTCTTCACGTAGAAGAACAGCGGACGCGAAACCGGGTACTCGCCCTTGGCGACGGTTTCGACGCTCGGGGTCACGCCGCCGACGGTGGCGACCTTCAGCTTGTCGGCGTTGTTTTCATAGAAAGACAGGCCAAATACGCCGACAGCCTTCTTGTTGGCGTCGATGCGAGCAAGGGTCTCGGAATAATCGCCATCGATATCGACTGCCTTGCCGTCCTTGCGGACTGCCTTGCACTTCTTTTCGGCGTCCTTCTCGTTGATCCCCGACTTGGTCATCAACTCAAGTGCGCCAACCTTCTTGCAGCCGGCGATGAGGAGCTTTTCCTCGAAAACTTCGCGGGTGCCATGCTTTTCGCCAGGGATGAAGGCCTGGATGTCGAGATCCGCGAACTTGGCGTTGACGGTCTTCCAGTTGACGTTCGGGTTGGCAGCCATCTTGCCATCGACAGGAACTTCAGCAGCAAGCGCGAGGTAGACATCGGCCGGGTCCAACGCGAAGTCCGGAGCGGACTTGTCGAGCGCGAAGACGATGCCGTCGTAGCCGATCTTGACTTCGGTGATGTCGGTCACGCCATTGGACTTGCAGGTTTCGATCTCGGAATCCTTGATCTTGCGCGACGCGTTGGCGATGTCGATGGTTTCCGGCCCAACGCCCTTGCAGAATTCCTTCAGGCCAGCACCGGTACCACCGGATTCAACGACCGGCGCCTTGAAGTCCGGATAGGTCTCGGCGAAAGTTTCGGAGACGATCTTGGCATAGGGAAGCACGGTCGAGGAACCGGCAACGTGGATCTGCTCGGCAGCATAGGATGCGCCGGCGAAAGCGGCAGAGGCGATCAGCGCCGCCAGCGTGGATTTTACGAGTTTCATAATCTTCTCCCGTTCGGGCTGGATTTGCAGCGCCAACTGCGGCGCTTCTGGCCTTTTTTTGTCCGGCCGCACTCTCATTAGACCGCCGACACCCACGCTTTTATGTCATTTCAACGAAAGATTTGTGACAGCTTATGCATTTGAATTTATACATGTTTTCCAAATTCACCCGAAATCCGGGCTGCATTTGTGTCAAAAACGAACCGTAAAAGTACTCCCTTTGCCCATTTCCGAGCGAATATTGAGCCTTGCCCGATGACGCGTGAGGATGTGCTTGACGATCGCGAGGCCCAGCCCGGTTCCCTTCTTCGATACGCTGCTTTCGACATTGACGCGGTAGAATCGTTCCGTCAGACGCGGCACGTGATCCTCGGGAATGCCTGGCCCATGATCCGTGACACTGACCTGAACGGTTCCGTCCTCTTCCTTTGTCAGCGCCACCTCGACGAGATGACCTTCCTGTCCATATTTGCAGCCATTTTCGATCAGGTTTTCAAACACCTGGGTCAGTTCGTCCCGGTCGCCACCGACGATGATCGGCTGCGCCGGAAGCTCCCTTCGGATCTCGACGCCGAGTTTGTCGGCGAGTGGCGCCAGTGCGTCACAGACCGAACCGATAAGCGGCACAAGGTCGACTGCATCGCCCGGAGCGAGGCTGGCCTTGAGCTCCAGCCGCGACAGCGACATCAGATCGTCAACCAGGCGGCTCATCCGTGTGACCTGATCGAGCATGATGCCAAGAAACTTCACATGCGCATCGGGATCGTTGCGCGCCGGCCCCTGCAGCGTCTCGATAAATCCTCTCAGGGATGCAAGCGGCGTCCTGAGCTCATGCGAGGCATTGGCAACGAAATCAGTCCGCATTCGGTCAATGCGCCGCGCCTCTGAGATGTCACGAAAAATGAGCACGTAAAAGTCAGCCACGCCCGAAGCGCCATCGGCCTTGATGCAGCGCACCTGATAGACGCTCTCGGTGGGCAGCGTGGTGGAATATTCGACCAAGCCGTTGCGTTGGTTCGCCATAACATCCCGGATCATCTCGGTCACCACGGGTGATCGAATGCGGGCAGACAGATGCTGACCGGGATCGATCACGCCGAAGACGTGCTGCGCAGCCGGGTTCTGGTAGAGGACATTGCCCTCGATATCCAGCAGCAGTGCCGGACTGTCGAACCCCGCAAACGCCGATTTCACTTCGGCCAGCTGCACTTTTTCAGCACTATGCGGCGTGTCGGCAAAGCTCGTCTCAGCCTTCTGCGGCCTGCTTCTGACCAATACGGATGGCAAGATCGCGGCAAGCATGACGAGTGCCGCGATCCACGAATTGGTCCCGGCGGCGATCAGCGCCGCAAACCCGGCGACAGCGGCGGCTAGATTGAATTTGTATTTGGAAAGCCAGCCGAAAAATGCCTGCAGCATACCTGTCCCCAGAACTCCCACTCAGATGTAACTGTCTGTTCTAGCGCCAAATTGTAACAGCTTTTTCACGCAATGCTTGAATTCACAAGCTGGTTGTGCCCTCCTCTGGACAAAAGCAGAAACGCAAACTGGAGGATACAGCGGTGGATGAAACTGAAATTGCGCCGGTGGAAATCGCAATCAACGGCACAAAGCGCATTTTCGACATCGACGATCCCGTACTTCCCGAATGGATCGACAAGAAGGCGCTGGAGTCCGGCAATTACCCGTACAAGAAAAAGCTCGAGCAAGCGGCGTATGAGAACACACTCGAGCGTCTGCAGGAAGAACTGGTCAAACTACAGTCCTGGCAACAGCAAACCGGCGAGCGGGTGATTTGCCTGTTCGAAGGACGCGATGCGGCTGGCAAAGGCGGCGCCATCCACGCCATCATGTCCTATATGAATCCACGCACGGCCCGCACCGTGGCGCTGACCAAACCCACCGAGACCGAGCAGGGCCAATGGTACTATCAGCGCTATATCTCGCAATTTCCAGCCAGAGGCGAGTTCGTCAATTTCGACCGCTCCTGGTACAACCGGGCGGGCGTCGAACCCGTCATGGGCTTCTGCAAGCCCGAACAGTATGAGAAATTCCTGAAGAGCACGCCACGTTTCGAGAAACTGATCGTCGACGAAGGCGTTCGGTTCTTCAAGTTCTACATCGACATCGGCCGCGAGATGCAACTGAAGCGGTTCCACGACCGTCGCCACAGCAAACTCAAGTCGTGGAAACTCTCGCCGATGGATATAGCCGCCCTCGGCAAGTGGGACGAATATTCTGGCATGCGCGACCGGATGCTGAAGGAAACACATACGGATGACGCACCCTGGACCGTGGTGCTCGGCAACGACAAGCGGCGAGCCCGCCACAACATCATCCGCCATATCCTCGACAAAATCGACTACGAAGGCAAGGACAACAAGGTGATCGGAGAGGTCGATGGAATGATCATCGGCAAGGGTGCCGGCATTTTGAAATGAAGCGAATGGACGAACAACAGGCCGGGAACGACCCCATCCGTTAACTGAAATGTGGAGTTAAGGCAGGTAACGAGTTGAACCGCTTGCCACACGGAAGTCGTGGCGGTTTTCCCTGCCGGAGATATCTTCGTGAAGCATTCTGCACACTCAACTGTCGCAGAATGCCCATTTTCACGACAACGAGCTTGAGATTATATCATGACGACCTTAAATCGCCCGGACCTGAGCGACATCCACCGGGGCGACTGGGTGGACCGCCGCTTGCCGATTGCATGGCGACCATACACCCGACTTGCACGGCTGGATCGCCCGGTGGGAATTTGGCTGACACTTTTACCCTGCTGGGCTGCGCTTGTCCAAGCATCGCACGGTCTTCCGGACATTCGACAGCTGGTCATCTTCTCCATCGGAGCTTTACTGATGAGAAGCGCCGGCTCAACGGTAAACGACATCGCAGATCGGAAATTTGACGGCCACGTAGAGCGGACCCGCTTTCGGCCCCTGGCAAGTGGACAGATCGGCACCCAACAAGCCTTTGCTTTTCTGGCGCTTCAGCTTGCGCTCGCGGCTTCGCTGCTGTTCTTCCTTACGCCCTACACGCGCTTGGTCGCGATATGCGTTCTGCCGCTGGTATTCATCTACCCACTCTGCAAACGTTTCACCTATTGGCCCCAAGCAGTCCTGGGCGCAGCGTTCAATTGGGGGATGCTCATGGCCTGGGCGGAGGTTGCCGGACACATTCCGGTAGGCGCGTTGCTTATGTGGGCCGGGGCCATCGCATGGCAGATCGGCTACGATACCGTTTATGCCTATGTTGACGCGAAAGATGATACTCGCCTCGGCCTGAAATCGACGGCAATCCTGTTCGGCCAGCATGGCAGGACCTGCATCGGCCTGTTTTACGCCCTGACGGTCGGGGCGTGGTCGCTAGGGGGCTGGTTGTTGGGCATGTCGTTGCCCTACGCCGTTGGAATGCTGGTGATCGCCGCGCACCTTGCGTGGCAGACAGGGCGGGTTGATCTAGCTCGTCCGGAGGTGAATTTTCGCCTGTTCCTGGCCAATGTTTTGACTGGCGCGCTATTGGCCTGCACGGCAGTCATTGGAACATGGTGAGAGGTTCAAGCTAGCCGCAAATGCCCAGAGTCTTGCGGCTAAACCGCTCTTCTTGAACCTTATGGGAAATAATGCCGCACGCGATCAGTCGCATAGCTTCGAATTTGCGGCCTATTTCTGCGTCGGCAGGTCTTCCACATTTTATCAAAGGCCGGGAAAATGACCCGGCCTCCGAGTGGAACTGTGACTGGTTACCGTACGCGGCGGCGCTCTGCCGTCGGCTGATAAGCCATCTTCTGATGGAAATTGCAGTAGGGAGATGTGTCCGGAGAATCATTGCCACAGAAGCAGAAATCTTCCTTGAGCGGGTCCCCGATCGGCCACTTGCAGGTCCGCTCGGTAAGCCTGATCAGCGGAACCCGACGGAAGATCGGCACGACGACGTTGTCGCTCGAGGTCGTCTCCATCACTTCCATGATGTCGACTTCCATTTCCTCTTTCAGCATCGTGGCGCCGGCGGCGCGGGTGACCGTACGGGTCACCATCGTGCGCGGAGCGAAGCTCGCGGTACGCGTCTGCGTGACACTGCTGGTGGCGACGGTGGCGCGCTTCTGCGAACGAGGCGCGGTGGTTCCGCCTGCTTTCGCCCGACCCGGAAGGCTGAGACGATGGACCTTGCCGATCACCGCGTTGCGGCTGACGCCGCCCAGTTGGGCCGCGATCTGACTTGCGCTCAACCCTTCGGACCAAAGCTTCTTAAGCCTCTCGACGCGATCATCGGTCCAATTCACGGTATTATCCATAGAAATGTTCCTTCTTGCGGAATCCCTCACCGAACTCCGACATGTACCGAAGTGTAGCTCGCCAGTAATTTCGGTGACTAGTTCCGCCGCATGCAGTCTAGTATTTGCGATTAACCTAAAGAGCCAGCGACTCCGTGACAAGAGAGGAGGGAATCTGCGGGAATCGATTTTGGAGTTATCCCCAAGATTGATTTGTCAACCATCAAACAGGAATGAAATCCCGCGGCGCCACTCACTCTCACATAGGCGCCGTCGGTAGCCACCAATTGCGGGTTTTTGTTGACGGCTGAGCGAGAAATGACGATAGTGTCGCTGCCGCCCGTTGGGGCGGCTTTTTGATTTATGCACGCCTGCCGGAAATGGCCCCAAGCGGTAATGCTCCAGCAGCAGGAATACCAGGGAAGACCGAAATGACGGATGCCACCCCCCTTTACGAGACTTATGCACGCGCACCGATGCGGTTCGAGCGCGGCGAAGGTGTGTGGCTGATTACCGAAGGCGGCGAACGCTACCTGGACTTCGCAGCTGGCGTCGCCGTCAATTCGCTTGGCCACGGCCATCCGCATCTCGTCGAGGCGCTGAAAGCTCAGGCCGAAAAGCTCTGGCACACCTCCAATCTCTATCAGTCACCGGGCCAGGAAAAGCTCGGTGCCCGGCTGATCGACAACACGTTTGCCGACAAGGTGTTCTTCACCAATTCCGGCGCTGAAGCACTGGAATGCGCGATCAAGACCGCACGGCGCTACCATTATGCCAAGGGCCATCCGGAGAAATTCCACATCGTCACTTTCGAAGGCGCCTTCCATGGCCGCACGATTGCCACGATCGCGGCCGGCGGCCAGCAGAAGTACATTGACGGTTTCGGCCCCAAGGCTCCGGGCTTCGACCAGGTGCCATTCGAGGACATGGACGCGCTGAAAGCCGCAATCACCGATACGACCGCGGCAATCCTGCTGGAACCGGTTCAGGGCGAAGGCGGCCTCCGAGCCTTCTCGGTCGACTTCCTCAGGGCAGTGCGGGCACTCTGCGACGAGAACGGCCTGCTGCTGATCCTTGACGAAGTGCAGTGCGGCGTGGGTCGGACAGGCACATTGTTCGCGTATCAGCATACAGGCGTCACCCCGGACATCATGGCCGTTGCCAAAGGCATCGGCGGCGGCTTCCCGATGGGCGCCTGCCTGGCAACCGCCGAGGCGGCCGCGGGCATGGTCGCCGGCACCCACGGCTCGACCTATGGCGGCAATCCGCTGGCTATGGCAGTAGGAAATGCGGTGCTGGACGTCATGCTGTCGGAAGGTTTCCTGCAGCACGTCAATGACGTCGCACTGGTTTTCCGCCAGGGACTGGCATCGATCAAGGACCGCTTTCCCGGGATTATCGAGGACATTCGCGGCGAAGGCCTTATGATCGGCATCAAGGCGAAAGTCCCTGCGGCCGACCTGCTACAGGCCATGCGTGACGAAAAGCTGCTGAGCGTCATGGCCGGTGACAATGTCATCCGGCTGTTGCCGCCTCTTATCACCACCGCCGAAGAGGCCCGTCAGGGACTCGCACTCCTCGAAACGGCCGTCGAGAAACTTGAAGCCAGCCGTCTGCGATGAAGCTCGCACAGACACCGGAACAGGCATCGATTTCTCATTTGGTTTGACAAGGAATACAGGCATGGAACCCAGGCACTTTCTCGATCTTTCGGCAGTTTCCGCAGACGCATTGCGCCACATCATGGATGACGCGAAGACCCGCAAGACCGCGACCAAGGACGGCACGGCAGGAAAGCCTCTCGCCGGCAAGATGCTCGCGATGATCTTCGAAAAGCCCTCGACGCGCACGCGCGTGTCTTTCGATGTCGGCATGCGCCAGCTCGGCGGCGAGACGCTATTTCTTTCTGGCACGGAAATGCAGCTGGGCCGGGCTGAAACGATCGGCGACACCGCCAAGGTTCTATCCCGTTATGTCGATGCGATCATGATCCGCACCACCGATCACAATCGCCTGCTGGAACTGGCCGAGCATGCCACCGTTCCCGTGATCAACGGATTGACGGATTCCACCCATCCTTGCCAGATCATGGCCGACATCATGACGTACGAGGAACATAGAGGCGCCATCAAGGGCAAGACCGTCACATGGACCGGCGACGGCAACAACGTGCTGCATTCGTTGATCGAGGGTTCGGCCCGGTTCGGCTACCGCATGAACATGGCGGTGCCGCTCGGCAGCGAGCCTGATGACAAATACCTCAATTGGGCGCGCAACAATGGCGGCCAGGTAATGTTGTGCCATGACGCCGAAAAGGCGGTCGACGGCGCAGATTGCGTCGTCACAGACACCTGGGTTTCCATGAACCAGGAGCACAAGGCGCGCGGCCACAATGTCTTCATGCCGTTCCAGGTCAACAGCGCGTTGATGAAACGGGCAAATCCGGATGCATTGTTCATGCACTGCCTGCCAGCGCACCGTGGCGAAGAAGTGACCGATGACGTGATTGACGGGCCGCAGTCCGTGGTTTTCGACGAGGCCGAAAACCGCCTGCATGCCCAGAAATCGGTGCTCGCCTGGTGCTTCGGCGCGATCTAGGGTCGCCTGACAGCCTTGAATCTGGTACGTAACCCCTTATCTGTGTCGCTTGTAGAGGCATGGATTGCATGCCCGTATTTCCGAGAAAAGATATGACGCCCGATACTCTTCATGCCGGGGAGCCCGGCTTTGCTGGTGATGACCACGTTGTGCCCTTCCAGGTCGAAGGGCTCGACATTCGCGGTCGCGCCGTGACGCTGGGACCCCTCACCGACGCCATACTCAGCCGGCACCAGTATCCCGGACCGGTCGCCCGTCTGCTTTCCGAGACCATTGCGCTGACCGTTCTGTTAGGAACCTCGCTGAAATTCGAGGGCAAGCTGACCGTGCAGACCCAGAGCGATGGCCCGGTCAACTTTCTGGTCGCCGATTTTGCCGCGCCCGATGGCGTTCGGGCGTACGCGCGATATGACGACGAGGCGCTTGAGCAGGCCGTCAAGGCAGGCAAGGCAGAGCCGCACGAACTGCTCGGCAAAGGCATACTCGCGTTCACCATCGACCAAGGCCCCAATACCCACCGTTATCAGGGGATCGTGCAACTCGACGGCGAAACCCTGGAGGAAGCAGCGGCAGCCTATTTCCGTCAGTCCGAGCAGATCCCGACACGGGTGAGGCTTGCTTCCGCAGAGCTTTTCGACCGTGACGAGAACGGCAAGCTTCGCCACACCTACCGTGCCGGCGGACTGGTCGTGCAGTTCCTGCCGGAAGCGCCGGACCGGATGCGCCACCGCGACCTGCATGGCGGCGATGGCGACGACGGCTCACACAGCTTCGAGGAAGACGACACCTGGGCAGAAGCGCAGATGCTCGCTTCAACAGCGGAAGCGGAAGAACTGACCGACCCGAACCTCGGCGTCGAGAGGTTGCTTTTCCGGCTGTTTCATGAGCGTGGCGTGCGCGTCTACGACGCCCAGCCGGTGCATGACCGATGCTCATGTTCCGAGGACCGGATTCGCGGCGTGATATCGGGCTTCTCCGCCGACGAAATCGTTTCCACGATCGAGGATGGAGAAATCAGAGTGACTTGCGAATTCTGCTCGACGCAGTATCGCTTCGCACCGTCAGAGTTCATCGTGCCGACAGAACCTAATTGAGGGTGCGCTGCAGGCCGGGAGAATCCAGGGAAAAGGCCGGGATGGTGACGTCGAACGTGTCGCCCGTCTCGGTCTGCATCTGGTAATGCCCGTACATCATGCCTGAGGGTGTATCGAGCGGGCAGCCGGAATTGTATTCGAACGTATCGCCGGGACCAAGCACGGGCTGTTCGCCGACGACGCCCGGCCCCGTCACCTCATCGACCTGCCCGTTTTCATCCGTGATGTTCCAGTAACGGTGCAAGAGTTTCACCGTCTGATCGGAGTGATTGGCAATGACTATGCGATATCCCCAGACATAACGGCTGTCGGCGGGTTCTGACTGCTCCGCGAGATAATAGGGCTCGACCGAAACCTCGATATCCCGTGTGGTGGCTTGGTACATGCCGTTCCTTCCCAGTCGGCGGGCATTTTCCCGAGTCCCTATCCCTTAAGACGGGGCATGGTCAAGAATAGTCTCTAAATCCTGAACAACAGGTGAGCGAAACGTCCGATCTTGAGACATTCATGCGGTGGGCAGTTCGGAAACGCCACCATGCGCTGCCGACCAGGCCAGCGGACTGTCCAGAAACGCTTCGACCGAATTCAAGGTCGCATCATCGAACAGGGCCTGATCGCGTGCGACCTTGAGCACTTCGCGCCAGGTGGCGATATGGTGCAACGCGACCTTGCCGCTGGAAAAGCGCGCTTCTGCCTCGGCAAAGATGCCGTAGTAGAAGAGAGCCATGCCATGATCGACGATGCCGCCAGCAGCGCGGATGGCATCGATGAACTTGAACATCGATCCACCCGCCGTGGTCAGGTCTTCGATCACCAGCACGCGTGCGCCTTCCTTCATCTCACCCTCGATCTGGGCGTTGCGGCCGTGGCCCTTCGGCGCCTTGCGCACATAGATCATCGGCAATGAGAGACGCTCGGACAGGAACGCGGCAAAGGGAATGCCGGCCGTTTCTCCGCCGGCGATGCAATCGAACTGTTCGAAGCCGGCTTCCGACATGATGGTGGCGGCGGCAAAATCCATCACTGCCGAACGGATGCGCGGATACGAAATCAGCTTGCGGCAATCGATATAGACCGGGCTCATCATTCCGGACGCAAGCTTGTAGGGTTGGTCGGCACGAAAATGAACGGCCTTGATCTCCCAGAGCATCTTCGCCATCAGCGCGGCCATGGTGGATTTGTCGGTGAAGGCATTCGAGAACATGGGCAGACTCCGGGCTAGCGTTTCAGAGCGCTTAGCAAGAAGTGACCCATGAGAAAAGGACTCTTCGGGCTTTTCCGCTCAAGTTCAGCCTCTGCGCATGCGCGGGAGGCTACTTGGCGGCGCGGCCATTCCCGCTATAGTCGCTGTGCATCGCTTGAGGAGGAAACATGTCGATCGATCTTCGTCCCGTTCGTATTCCCGATTTCGGAGTCCCGCAAGTCCGCCCGGCTATCCCACCGGCGATCTACGAGACGCGAGCAACCGAAGCCTACCGGCGCGCTGGCGCAGACTGGCTTGTTGTTTATGCCGATCGGGAACATCTGGCGAATATCGCTTTCCTCACCGGCTTCGAGCCGCGTTTTGAGGAAGCCTTGTTCATCATGGGCAAGGACGGCAGGCGATATTTGGTGACGGGTAACGAAAGTGTCAGCTACGCACCGATCGCGGGCTTGGCCGACATCGAGGTGTTGCTGTGCCAGACCATGAGCCTGATGGGCCAGACACGCGCGAGCAAACCCAATCTTGCGGAAGTTCTTCGCGGCATTGGCCTGACGAAGGGCTGCACCATCGCGCTCGTCGGTTGGAAGTATCTCGCTGCCGATGAGTGGACCGGGGCGCTGCCGACTTTCCAGGTTCCCGCTTTCATTGTCGATACGCTGAAGATGGTGGCAGGCGACCCCGCCGCGATAAAAGATGCGACGGCCGTTCTCATGCATCCGCAGGACGGGCTGCGCTCGGTCGTCGATGTCCATCAGATCGCAGCCATCGAGTGGGGTGCTGCGCGTGCTTCCGCCGCTGTGCGGAGGATCTTCGAGGGCGTGCGCGAGGGCGACGATGAATTCCTAGCCGCCAGCCGCATGGGCTATGCCGGTGAGGAACTGAGTTGCCACGTCATGCTCGCGACAGCATCCCGGGGCAACCCGGTGATCGGACTCCGCAGTCCCAATGGGCGGAAAATCACTCGCGGCGACGGCATCACCACCGCCGTCGGCTACTGGGGTGGATTATCATCGCGTGCCGGCTTGTTCGCCGATCACGACGACGTGTTTCTGGAAACTGCCAAATCGTATTTCCGCGGGCTTGTCGAATGGTATGAGACCGTCGACATCGGTGTGGCAGGTGGAGAGATCTTCGCAAGGACCGTCGCCAAGCTCCGTGAAGGGGGGCTCGATTCCGCGCTCAATCCCGGCCACCTGATAGGCCACGACGAGTGGAGCCATACGCCGATCCGGCCCGGCTCGACAGAAACCATTCGCTCCGGCATGCCAATTCAGGTCGACGTCATCCCTGTGCCGATGCCCGACAACTGGGCGCTCAACAACGAGGACTCCGTCGTCATCGCCGACGAGACCTTGCGTGCGGATATCGCCCGGCTCTACCCGGATGTCCATGCCCGAATGATGGCGCGGCGCACGTTCATGAGGGACGAGATCGGCGTCGACCTCAATTCCTCGATCCTGCCAACGTCGAACATTCCGCTCTGCCTGCCACCCTTCTGGCTGGACTCCGGCAAGATGCTGACACTTGGCTAGTCAGCGGACGGCGTAGCTGAGGAATACCTTGCCGCTGCTGAAGATCCGGGAATTGCAGAGCTTCATGTCGGCGCGGGCCCGCAGTCCTTCAAACGGCGTGCGACCATCGCCCAACACCACAGGATTGATCACTAACTGATATTCATCGATCAGCTGCGCCTCGGCGAGTTGCTTGATGATGCTGCCGGAACCGAGGATGGCGATGTCGTCGCCCTCCTCCTGCTTGAGCGCTGCGATTTCCGCGACGAGCTCGCCTCTGAGGATGCGGGTATTTTGCCATTCCGGCTGTTCAATCGAGCGGGAGGCAACGAGTTTGGGCATGGCATTCATGCGTTCCGCGACCACCGGGTCGTTCTGGGCCGCAAACGGCGTTGGCCAATAGCTTGCCATCAGGTCGTACGTGACACGGCCCATCAGCAATGCGCCCCCGCTCCGGGCATTGTCGGCCACGAAATTGTTGAACTCCTCGTCCTCGCCGTCATGGGCCCAACTGAAGTCACCATCGGGGCCGGAGAAATAGCCATCGAGCGTTATGTTGGTAAAGGATGTCAATCTGCGCATCGCTTTGCTCCCTGTTGCCTCAGGCAAGGACGCATGTCGGCCCTGCTGCTACTACACACATTGCAAACTTTTCTCTCCCGCGATCAGCCGTCACCGCCCCTCGAATTGCGTCTGGATCCAGTCCGCAAAGATCCTCGCACCCGGCGACAATTTCGAAAAATCCCGCGCGACGAGATAATAGGCCCCATGAGGCAGTGCGAGATCGAAGGGAGCAACGAGGCTCCCAGCCGCAATCTCTTCGGCGGCGAATTGCCGATCGCACAACCCCACCCCATGCCCCCGCAACACGGCCTGCATTACCAGCGCGCCATCGGCAAAGACCGGACCGCGGTCCGGATCGCGGCTGTCGGTCGCGGAAAGGGCAAACCAACGCCCCCAGACCCGCCGGCTTTCCTCGTGCAGCAAGCTATAGGCAAGCAGATCGGGTGGTTCTTCTATCGCCGGCCCCGTCGCCATCAGGGACGGCGCGATCATCGGGGTCATCTCGACACCGGCCAGCCGTACCGATTGCGTCCGTGGCCAGCGGTTCACAACATCGCTGTGGCGGATGGCAAGTTCTGCTTCGCTGGTGCGGAATTCCACAAGCCTTGGATCGGATTCGACCGTGACATCGACATCCGGATGGAGGCCCCGGAATGCAGCAAGCTGTGGGACCAGCCAGAGAGCGGCAAAGGTCGGTTCGCTGCTGATTGTGAGAGATGAGGACGAAACCAGGCGACCAATACGGGTAAGCGCTGCATCGAAGCTGTCAAAACCGGCTGTCAGTACCGCCAACAGCCTTTCGCCCTCATCCGTTAGGGCGACGGCGCGATGCAGCCGATCAAACAGTGGCTGGCCGATCAGGGCTTCCAATTCCCGCACCTGCCGGCTGATGGCGGCCTGCGAGACGAAAAGCTCTTCGGCAGCCGCCGTGAAACTCTGCAAACGCCCGGCAGCTTCAAAGCTCCGCAATGCCGTCAGGGGTAATCGTCCGCGCTTCATGCATAACCTCAGGTCATGTGAAGCCGGCACTATACTCGTTTGAGCAATCAGCACAATCGGCGTCCAATGCCCCCAACAGAAAGGATAGAGCCATGATTGCCGCTATTCTCCAGATCTATCTCAACGTTGCAATGATCGTCACCATGCAACATGTGCCGGCTCGCAGCGAGGGCCAGCAATGCAGGGATTTTTGACATCGTAACAGCCAATGGAAGGCCCGGCAGCGGGATGCGCGACCGGGCCTTCGAATTCAGGATTGACAGATCAGGCGACCGGTTCGTTGCCGAACTGGTTATCGCCAGGCGTTCCTTCTGTCGCATACCAGTAGATCAGCAGGATTCCGCCGATAAGCGGCACCAGGCAGATCAGGATCCACCAACCAGACTTATCCTTGTCATGCAGGCGGCGGATGCTGACAGCCAGACCCGGTATCAGGGTCGCCAGCGAGAACAGCAGGCCCACAAGCGGTATGCCGATAAGGTTATCGACAATGCCGAGAACGACCGAGGCGATGATCACGAAAAGCACATACCACCAGAATTCCGAACGGCTCGCCCGACCTCCGAAATCGGCATATTTGAGCGTGAGAACCGTTTTAACTGCATCAGTAAAATTCATTGAAGCCCTCGAATGGATCAAAATGTTTGTCATGCGTCCGGCCCTGCAGGCTGGACCGCTGCCCTGAATACGGGCTGGCCGCCGACTTTATTCATTGACGGATCGATCAGTTGAGACGCGACACAGCCCATCTACAGTGCAAAAGTATGAAGAACCGATCGACTTGCAAGTACTTTTCTCACTGCAGGGAATAAATGACCCGCCAAAACCGTCTGACTGAAGCTGGAATGAGCAGATAAAGCACCATCCGGCCGCGTATGCCTGCAGCGCCTTATTGACACATAGGCGGATCTGCGCAGTTTCAGAGTGTTACAGCCGCCGTCGGATAGATTCCTATATGCGATGGCCGCAGCATCACTTTTTCATGAACGAATGGAGCAAGTAATGATTTCACAATGGTTTCTTCGTTTCGGCGTGTTATTCGCGCTGATCGGAATGTGTCTTGGGATCTACATGGCAGCAACCCACGATCACACGCTTTCGCCTGTGCATGCCCATATCAATCTGGTCGGATGGGTGACGATGTTTCTTTCCGGCTTATTTTACGCGACATATCCCGGCAGCCAGGGCCGGCTGGCCGGTTTCCATCTCGTGCTGTCCGTCCTGGGGCTCCTGATCATGGCGCCCGGCATCGCAGGCGTTCTGCTCGGGTACCCCTGGGGTGAACCACTCGCCGGCGTCGGATCGCTGATGACCCTGATAGCAATCGTCATCTTTGCGCTGATCGTGTTTTCGGCACCGGGTCGCCAGCGCGCCTGATGCAGAGACGAAGCGGCCCTATTGGGCCGCTTCGGCGGTCCTTTCGTCGATCTCGCCCATCCGGTTCCAGGCATCGAGGCCGGCAATCTTGTAGGCTTCCGCGAGCGTCGGGTAGTTGAACGTGTTTTCGACGAAATAGTCGACCGTGCCCTTGAGATTGAGAACGGCCTGGCCGATGTGGATCAGCTCCGTCGCCCCTTCGCCGATGATGTGCACCCCAAGCAGCCGGCGTGTTTTCAGAGAGAAGATCATCTTCAGCATGCCGTTGTCGAGGCCCATGATATGGCCGCGCGAGGTTTCACGCAAACGGGCTATACCGCACTCGTATGGAATATGGCGGGTCTTGACCTCTTCCTCGGTCAGGCCGCAGGTCGAGATTTCAGGCACCGAATAGATACCGTAGGGGAAATATTGCGGCGGCTCAGATGTCGGCGCCCCGACAGCGTGGCGGGCCGCAATCCGGCCTTGCTCCATCGCAGTCGACGCAAGGCTCGGAAAGCCGACGACATCGCCGGCGGCATAGATGTTGGGAACGTCGGTCTGGAAAGTATCCGGATTGACCTTGATCCGGCCGCGTGCATCCGCTGCCAGCCCACAGGCTTCCAGATTGAGCGAGGCGGTCGCTCCCATGCGCCCGGCAGCATAGAGCACCATATCAGCGACGACCGCGCGACCGTTCGACAAGGTCACCCGGCATTTGCCGTTCGGCTCGCGCTCGATCTTGTCGGCAGACTGGCCGAACAGCAATTTCATGTTTCGGTCACGAAGCTGGTAGGCGAAATCCTCGACAATTTCCCGGTCGATGAAGTCCAGCATTGTGGCGCGCGGCTCGACCACGGTCACCGAAGTGTCGAGCGCGCTGTAGATCGTCGCATACTCGATACCGATGACACCCGCGCCGATGACGATCATCGAACGGGGGATTTCCTTGATCTCCAGCAACTCGTCACTGTCGATGATCTTTTCGCGGTCGAATGGAACGTTGTCGGGACGAAATGGCTTGGTACCGATCGCCAGCAGGATCGACGTCCCGGTCACCCGCATGACCTCACCATCGTTCTTTTCGATCTCGAGCGTGTTCTTGTCGACGAAATGCGCCTTGCCCTTGATATGGTGCACGCGGTTGCGGGAGAACTGGTGCTCAAGCACATCGACCTCATGGTCGAGGGTGATCAGCAGGCGACGACGCAGATCCTCCGACGAGATCTCCTGCTTGACGCGATAGGATCTGCCGTAGAAGCCGCGTTCGCGCCAGCCGGTCAGGTTGAGCGCGGTTTCCCTGAGCGTCTTCGATGGGATCGTACCAGTATGAACCGAAACCCCACCGACGCGGGAGCCTTTCTCGACCACGAGCACGCGCTTGCCAAGCTTGGCGGCCTGGATAGCGCCCCGCCTTCCGGCCGGCCCGCTGCCGATCACGATGAGATCATATTGTGTCATGATGCTGTCCCGATATTCGAATTTTATGCTGCGCCGCATTCACCCGCAGCTATGGCACTTTACCAACGCGATGTTACTGATTCATAGCAGCAGAATGCCTGGCCGAGCTTGCGCCGCGACGTTTGTCCGGCACAAATGAATGCCAGATGTAACGTGTTTTCGCGGTGCAGTATATCCGCATTGCGGCCACACCGGCAACGGCTACGGCAGCAGCTTGAATTCCAGCATCAGATTGCGCTCCAGAAGCGAATGATTGTCGTCGGAAATGACGATCAGCCGCGTCGAGCCATCTGCTGCCTTGTAAGCATCGATGCCTTCCATGTTGTCGATCTGGTGGGAGAAATCGGCTTCCATCAGGGTTTCACCCTTGATGGTCGCGCCGGGCGCAATATCGGCCTGCGAAAACCTGCGGATGCGCATGCCGATACCGTCGCGAAGGCCGAACTTCCGCTCTAGCAGAAGAAAGGAGCCGTCATCGAGAAAAACCCCGTCCGTCACGTCGTAAGGCGCAAGCCTTTCGACATAAAACGTGCCTTTCCTAGGGCCTGACTGCACGCCGGCAATGAAGTTACCCTTGCTGTCGTAGCTCCGCTCGGCAACAAACACTAGCGCGCCGGCAAGTGGCCCGTCGTCCGGCGCCTTCAGCAGCGCCTCGATGCCGCCATTGGGCCGCAGCGCTTCGCCCCTGGCCAGAATGGGTTCCTGCACGTCCAAAGGCATCGAAGACTCGAAGCCCGGATAGGGATAAGCGGCGATACGGTGAATGCGTTCGAAGCTGACATAAACCCTGTCCTTGGCGAGCACCATGCCCTCGGCATCCGTATTTTCCTTGTGGTCGCCAACATTGCCTCCGGGATCGCGCATGTCGAAGATGCGGTAATCCTTGACGCCCGCAAGCTTGCCGTCCTTGTCGCGCTCGATGCTGCCGGTGGCCCAGTGGCCGGTGTCCATCACGGAAATGAAGTTCGTCCCGCCATCCGTCAGGCGGATGGAGGAAACAGCCCCCATCTCGCCGCCCTTGGTGGCGAGAACCAGACCACTCAAAAACCCAAGCTTACCGAAAATAGGCCCAGCGCCGCGCTTGAACTCGCCAAGCTTCAAGGCATTGACGACAAACGTCTCCCCACTGGCCATTGGTGCCTGCCCGCCGAAGGCGACGGGATAGGCTATGCCGAATGCGAGGAAGGGCAGAAAGGCAAGAAATGCCCATCCCTTTTTCGATGCCACGCCCTCATCCTTTTCTAAAATACGTGAGAGGTCGGCAGCCCCGGTTATCCCCGACGGCGCTTCCGGCCGGAGGATTGTTCCGCTTCGTCGGCAAACAGGCTGGCAAGCTGCTCCGTCATCGCGCCTGCCAATTCGTCCGCATCGATGATGGTGACCGCCTTGCGATAATAACGCGTCACGTCGTGGCCGATACCGATCGCCAGCAATTCTACCGGAGACTTGGTCTCGATCTCCTCGATGACCGCCCGCAGGTGCCGCTCCAGATAGTTGCCCGGATTGACCGACAGCGTGGAATCATCGACCGGAGCGCCATCCGAGATCATCATCAGGATGCGGCGCTGTTCGGGCCTGCCGAGCAGGCGGTTGTGCGCCCAGATCAGCGCCTCGCCGTCAATGTTTTCCTTGAGCAGGCCTTCGCGCATCATCAAACCGAGATTGCGCTTGGCGCGCCGCCAGGGCGCGTCGGCGGACTTGTAGACGATGTGGCGCAGGTCGTTCAATCGGCCCGGTGTCGGTGGCTTGCCGCCCGCCAGCCACTTCTCGCGCGACTGGCCGCCCTTCCACGCCTTGGTGGTGAAGCCGAGGATCTCGACCTTGACGCCGCAGCGCTCAAGCGTACGCGCCAGGATGTCGGCGCACGTCGCTGCAACCGTGATCGGCCGGCCGCGCATGGAGCCGGAATTGTCGATCACCAGCGAGACGACCGTGTCGCGGAACTTGGTGTCACGCTCCATCTTGAACGACAGCGGCTGCATCGGATCGATGACCATGCGGGTGAGCCGCGCGCTGTCGAGATAACCTTCCTCTAGATCGAAATCCCAGGACCGGTTCTGCTGCGCCATCAGGCGGCGTTGCAGCTTGTTGGCAAGACGGCCGACGGCGCCCTGCAAATGGGCGAGCTGCTTGTCGAGAAAGGTGCGCAACCGGTCGAGTTCGGCTTCATCGCAAAGCTCGTCGGCGGAAATCACCTCGTCGAATTCCTGGGTGAAGATCGAGTAGTCAACCTTGAGATCGAGATCCGAAAGAGGGTTGTTCGGGCGTTTGACCTCGCCGGGCGTCTCGGAATCCTCATCGGATTCATCGACCAAATCGTCGTCGGAAATCTCCGCGCCGTCGGTCTCGCCCTCTTCCATCTGCTCGTCGGCCGCTTCGTTTTCCTCAGCGGGCGCTTCTTCGGTGCCCTCTTCGTCGTCAGAAGCGTCGTCGTTTTCTTCCTGGCTGCGTGGCTGATCTTCCTCGGTCGAGGTATCCTGATCCTCGTTGTCCTGGGAATTCTCGCTGATATCTTCGGCCAGATGCATGGAGGCGAGCATGTTGCGCACCAAACGCGCAAACGTTTCCTGATCGCCCATCGCGCCTTTCAGCGAACCGATTTCCTTGTTGGCGGTTTGGTTGAAGAATTCGCGCCAGAGATCCAGCACGCTGCCGGCGCTTTCCGGCGGCTTTTCGCCTGTCAGTGCCTCGCGCACCAGCAGAGACATCGCCTCCTCGATGGGCGCATCTTCCCGGTTTTCGACGCCGCGGAAATTGGCCTTGGAATATTTATCCGCCAGCATGGATTTCAGGTTGCCGGCCATGCCGGCCATGCGGCTGGCACCGATTGCCTCGACGCGAGCCTGCTCGACGGCATCGTAGATGGCGCGCGCATCCTGCCCCTGAGGGGCGAATGCTGTATGGAGGCGCTCGTCATGGCAGGCCTTGCGCAACGCCATGGAATCGCCAAGCCCGCGCAGCACCGAAAGTTCGGCGGCACTTGGCTTCTTGGAAAGTTCCGGCAGCCGCATGCGATCGCCGGCGAAGCCGGGGCGGTCGTTGGCAAAGGTCACTTCCACGTCGGGGCTTGCGGCCACCGAGCGAATACAGCCGGTCAGCGCCCGGCGGAAGGGCTCGAGGTCGACTCCCAGCCCTGCCTTAGCCCTTGAATTGTCGCCCGGTCCCGCCATTTCATGTTCTCCGGATATCAAACGCCGAGAACGAGATTGGCGGCACTTTCCTTGAGTTCGACGCCAAAGACGCGCTGATACTGCTCGGCCACCAGGGCACGCTCGAGATCGTCGCACTTGTTGAGGAACGTCACCCGGAACGCAAATGACACGTCACCGAAGATCGAGGCGTTTTCCGCCCAGGTGATGACCGTACGCGGGCTCATGACGGTGGACAGATCGCCGTTGATGAAGGCGGCGCGTGTCAACTCGGCCACGCGCACCATCTTGGCGATCGTGTCGCGACCCTTTTCGGTTGCCGAGATCGCCTTGACCTTGGCGGACACAATACCGACTTCGTGATCGTAGGGCAGGTAGTTGAGCGTGGTGACGATCGACCAGCGGTCCATCTGCGCCTGGTTGATCTGCTGCGTGCCGTGGTAGAGGCCGGTCGTGTCGCCGAGGCCGACCGTGTTGGCGGTCGCAAACAGCCGGAACGCCGGATGAGGACGAATGACGCGGCTCTGGTCAAGCAATGTCAGGCGGCCCGAAGATTCGAGGACACGCTGGATGACAAACATCACATCCGGACGGCCGGCGTCATACTCGTCGAACACGAGTGCGATGTTGTGCTGATAGGCCCAAGGCAGGATGCCGTCCTTGAACTCGGTGATCTGCTTGCCGTCCTTGAGGACGATGGCATCCTTGCCGACGAGATCGATACGGCTGACATGGCTGTCGAGATTGACGCGGACACACGGCCAGTTGAGGCGGGCGGCAACCTGCTCGATATGCGTCGATTTGCCGGTACCGTGATAGCCGGAAACCATCACGCGACGGTTGTGCGCAAAGCCGGCGAGGATGGCCAGCGTCGTGTCGCGGTCGAAGAGATAGTCCGGATCGAGGTCCGGCACATGTGCATCGGCTTCCTTGTATGCGGGCACGCGAATATCGGAATCGATGCCGAAGACCTCCCGAACAGAAACGCTGGTGTCGGGAAGCTTGGCAATATCAACGTCTATCTTGCTCATAATATCTCCAGCGCGGCTTGATGGGTCGAGCCGCAGAATTTTCCGGCAATGTCCTATAACTTGTTCTCAGCAAAAGCCAGCCTGTTTCAGCAATTGATAGGCCTGAATTACAGCGCGAAATCGCTCTTCCGAGCCACGGTCTCCACCGTTTGCGTCAGGGTGGTGAATTTTGACCAATTCCTTGTAGCGCGACTTGATATCGGCCGATGTCGCGTTGGCGGCGAGGCCCAAAGTCTCGAAGGCTTTTCCCTCCAGTGGCTTCAGTCGCCGTTGGCGCACCTCTTCCTTCGGATTGTTCATGCGCCAGCCAGCGAAACCGAAGGGATCGCGCATCTTCGAAGCGCCGGCTCGTGCCTGGTTCATCGCCGGCGACCACTTGGCGTTCTTGTTGACGCCCATGCTCCAAGTTGGCCGGTTTCCAGTCACCGCCTCCTTCTGGTAGCGCGCGACCTCGGTGTCGGAAAGGCCGGAGAAGAAGTTGTAGCCCTTGTTGTATTCCTTGACGTGTTCAAAGCAGAACATGAAATACTGGTCTTCAGCATTGCGGCCGACAGGCGCGCGATGCACCCCCGCCTTGTCGCAGCCGTCCCACTGGCAGCTCGGCTTGGCTGGCTTCTCCTCCGCACGCACCGATTTGGTGCGCTTGCTGCGGATGGAATCAAAATATTTGGAATCGAGCTTCATGTCTCCCATTATGGGTCCCGCATTCATTTGCTTCAAGAATTGACAAAGCGAAAAGTTCTTGTCTTTGTGAGAGTTTTTGCGGCGGAGCAGCATGACACTCGAAAACAAGATCCAATCCGCGCTTATTGATGCGTTCGCGCCGGATACGCTCGACGTCATCAACGAGAGCCGGCTGCATGCCGGCCACAACCGGGAGGCGGCGGCCACCGGCCAGACGCATTTCCGGATCAGGATCTCATCCCCGAAGTTTACCGGCGTCAGCCGTGTCAATTGTCATCGGGCGATCAACGAGGCGTTGAAATTCGCTTTTGACGAAGGGCTGCATGCGTTGGCGATCGAGATCATCGCGCCGCCGCAGTCCTGAGATCAGGCCACCGCCCAGTGGAGCGGATACATCGGATCGAACACCGTCACCGGCCCCGCCCCGGTGTCGATCCTTGTGGGATAGTCGACCGGCTTATCCATCTTTGTCAATGTAATCGTCTCCTCGTTCGGCGCCAGGCCATACCAGGCCGGACCGTTCAGCGATGCAAACGCTTCAAGTTTGCCCAGTGCCTCGTCCTGCTCGAAGACATGCGCCAGGCACGATAGCGTGTTGATCGACGTGAAGCAGCCCGCGCACCCGCAGGCGCATTCCTTGAGCGGATCGACATGCGGCGCGGAATCCGTCCCAAGGAAAAACCTCGGATTGCCCGACGTCGCGGCCGTACGCAATGCCTGACGGTGGCTTTCGCGCTTGGCGACCGGCAGGCAATAATAGTGTGGACGAATACCGCCCGCAAGGATCGCATTGCGGTTGATGATCAGATGGTGCGTGGTGATCGTTCCCGCAAGGTTTGCCTTGGATTGCTTAATGTAGTCGACGCCATCGCTGGTGGTCACATGTTCCATGGTGATCCTGAGTTCAGGCAGCCGCCGCCGGATCGGATCGAGCACGGCCTCAATGAAGGCCGCCTCACGGTCGAAAATATCGACCTCCGGGCTCGTCACCTCGCCATGCACACAGAGCGGTAATCCGATTTTCGCCATCCGCTCGAGAACCGGCATGGCATTGTCGAAATTGCGCACGCCGGACTGCGAGTTGGTGGTCGCGCCAGCCGGATAGAGCTTTACGGCCGTGATCAATCCGGATTTTGCGCCATCCTCCACATCATCAGGCGACGTGCCCTCGGTGAGGTAGAGGGTCATCAGCGGCCGGAACGCATGCCCGGCCGGCAGCGCCGCCATGATGCGCTCGCGATATGCTCTGGCGTCGGCCGTTGTGACCACCGGCGGCACCAGATTGGGCATGATGATGGCGCGGGCGAAATGCGCCGAGGTATACGGCAGGACGCCCTCAAGCATCGCACCGTCCCGGAGATGCAGATGCCAGTCATCGGGGCGACGGATCGTAAGGGAGGTCATCGGCTTCATTCCTTGCACTGGTTCCCAGAGCCCATACCCCCGGACAAGCTCATGTTTCAACCAAAAAAGCCGGCGGACGAGGTGTCCGCCGGCATTTGCCAGGCTATTTTCTTGGAGGAAACTCAGGCCGCAATGGATTCCGCCGGCGGCGCCTTCGCACCGGTCATGAAGGCGACCGCATCCGACATCGTGTAGTCCTTCGGGTTGATCACGCAAAGCCGCTTGCCGAGGCGATGGATGTGGATCCGGTCGGCGACTTCGAAGACATGCGGCATGTTGTGCGAGATCAGTACGATCGGCATGCCACGCGATTTCACGTCGAGAATCAATTCGAGCACCTTGCGTGATTCCTTGACGCCGAGTGCGGCCGTCGGCTCGTCGAGGATGATGACCTTTGATCCGAATGCTGCGGCACGTGCGACCGCCACGCCCTGTCGCTGACCACCTGACAGTGTTTCGACAGCCTGATTGATGTTCTGGATAGTCATCAGGCCAAGTTCACTGAGCTTGCCGCGAGCAATCTTCGCCATTTTCGGCCGGTCGAGCATGCGGAAGACTGAGCCAAGCAGCCCCTCGCGGCGAATTTCTCGGCCCAGGAACATATTGTCGGCGATGGACAACGCCGGCGACAGTGCGAGATTCTGATACACAGTCTCGATGCCAGCTGCCCTGGCCTCCATGGGATTGGAGAAATGGACAACCTTGCCGTCGAGACGGATCTCGCCTTCATCGGGCCTGACGGCTCCAGAAATCGCCTTGATCAGTGATGACTTGCCGGCGCCGTTGTCGCCGATCACGGCGAGGATTTCGCCGGGATAGAGATCGAAGTCGGAATTGTCGAGTGCGGTGACGCGGCCATAGCGCTTGACGATGCCGCGTGCGGTGAGAAGAGGTTCCATCAGCCTGCCACCTTTCTGATCCACTGGTCGATCGCGACCGCCGAGATGATGAGGACGCCGGTCAAGCCCACCTTCCATTGCGGGTCCGCACCCAGCATGTTGAGACCCATGGAAACCACTCCGACGATCAACGCGCCGAACAGGGTGCCGAGGATCGAGCCGCGACCGCCGAAAAGCGAGATGCCGCCTATCACCGCTGCAGTGATCGATTGAAGATTGTAGTCCGTCACCGCCCATGACGGCGAGATCGAGCCGTTGCGGCCAATCGAGACCCAGGCTGCGAGGGCCGCGATGAGACCGGCCAGCGCATAGGTGCCGAGCAAAACCCGGTCGGTGCGTATACCCGACAGCTTGGCCGCTTCCGGATCGTCGCCGACCGCATAGAGGTGCCGGCCCCAAGCCGTGTGGTTCAGTGCGTACCAGAGCACGATGACCAGAACCACCATCATGATCACACCGAGCGTCAATCCGGAAAGGCTGTAGCCGAACAGGCTCAGGAACGGCGCGTTCGCCGCGATGTCGGCGGCCCTTATGGTTTCGTTGGCGGAGTAGATATAGTTCACCGCCGCGAAGATACTCCAGGTACCGAGCGTGACGATGAAAGGCGGAAGCTTCACTCGCGCCACGAGGAAGCCATTGATCGCGCCACAGATACCGGCAACGACGAAGCCAATCGCGACCGCAATCGGTGCAGGCAGACCGTAGGTCACGGCGCAATTGCCCATGATGACCGCCGAAAGCACCATGATGACGCCGATCGAAAGATCGATACCGGCTGTCAGGATAACGAGTGTTTGACCAGCGCCGAGGATACCCACCACGGCAATCTGCTGGAGGACCAGCGACAGGGTGCCGGGGGTGAAGAAGCGCTCTCCCTTGAGCACTCCAAATACGAGGATGGATAGCACCAGCACGATCGCCGGCACCGCAGCTGGCGTGGAGTGCAGAAAATGCTGGACTCGCCTTAAGAGAGACTGGTCTTCAAATGAAGCAACCGATTTGTCGCTCTGGTCGAGTGTTTTCTCGAACTCTTGCATGCTTGCCATGGCAATGCCTCCCTCCCCGAAGGTTCCGGCCTTTTTTGTGTCGGGTTTTGAAAAGGGCGGCCGGAACCGCCCTTTACGAATGATTGTGTACTCAAAGACCTAGGCGATCAACCCCAGCACTTGTCGGTGCCGGTCTTGACGTCGATCGACTCGACGCCCGCAGCCGGCTTGTCGGTCACCAACGCCACACCGGTATCGAAGAAGGACTTGCCCGGGGTCGGCTTCGGCTTGGTGCCATCCTTGGCATACTGGGCAATTGCCTCGATCCCGAGCGAGGCCATCAGCAGCGGATATTGTTGCGACGTCGCACCGATGACGCCTTCAGCAACGGATTTCACGCCAGGGCAACCACCGTCGACGGAGACGATGAGCACGCCCTTTTCCTTGCCGACAGCTTTCAGGGCTTCATACGCCCCGACGGCAGCCGGTTCGTTGATGGTATGGATGACGTTGATGTCTGGATCCTTCTGGAGAAGGTTTTCCATGGCTGTACGTCCGCCTTCTTCATTGCCGTTGGTCACGTCATGACCGACAATGCGCGCGTCGTCCTCGTCGCCGATCTTGTTCGGATCCTTCGGGTCGATACCAAAGCCGATCATGAAGCCTTGATCCCGGAGCACGTCAACGGTCGGCTGTGACGGAGTGAGGTCGAGGAAACCGATCTTGGCATCCTTGGCCTTGTCGCCGAGTGTCGCAGCGGCCCATTGGCCGATCAGCTTGCCGGCGAGCAGATTGTCGGTTGCGAATGTTGCGTCGGCCGCTTCCGGCGGATCGAGTGGCGTGTCGAGTGCGATCACCAGCAGACCGGCATCCTGCGCTTTCTTCACCTGGTCAACGATGGCCTTGGTGTCGGATGCTGCGATCAGAATACCCTTGGCGCCATCGGCTATGCAGGCCTCGACGGCAGCTACCTGGCTGTCATGGTCGCCATCGACCTTGCCGGCGTAAGCCTTGAGTTCGACGCCAAGTTCTTTGGCCTTGGCGGTCGCGCCTTCCTTCATCTTGACGAAGAAGGCATTGGTGTCGGTCTTGGTGATCAGGCAAGCGGAAACGCCTTCGGCACGCGCAGCACCTGTAAAGGCGACTCCAAGCGCAAGTACGCCCATCGTCGCGGCAATAAGAGATGTCTTCATGATTTCCTCCCAAGGATCTGAATCTGGCAACGGGCAACCGTGGCCGGCACAAGCGTTTCGCACTCGCTGCGAGTATCATCACAAAGCTCTCCTCCAGCCCTGTGCGATCTGCCTGGGTCAAACAAACCATCAATCAAAATTCCTGTCAATAAATAAATCGAATTGATTTATTAATCGGATGTGGCATCCTTCCAGCCAATCGAGATATGAATGCCCGGGAGGAGATTGGGCATGGCTGATAATGACTTGGTCACGGACCAAGATGGCATGACTGCGGTCGTCGACCCGATGGGCGGCGCTAACCAGACGAGGGTGCGCGCATACAACGAGCGGCTCGTGCTTTCGCTTGTGCGGCGGCATGGAAGCCTCTCGAAAGCGGAAATCGCCCGGCGCGCGGGCCTGTCGGCGCAAACCGTCTCTGTGATCATGCGCGCACTGGAAAAAGACGGCCTGCTCGCCCGGGGCATGCCGCAGCGCGGCCGGGTCGGCCAGCCGTCCATTCCCATGAGCCTCAATCCCGACGGGGTTTTCTCGCTTGGTCTCAAGATCGGTCGTCGTAGCGCCGACCTCGTCCTGATGGACTTTACCGGCCATGTGCGCATGCAACTGCACGAGGCCTACCGCTACCCGACTCCCGAAGGCGTGCTCGGCTTTGCCAGCCGATCCGTCGAGGCGATCACGGCCTCCATGCAACCCTTGGACCGAGAGCGGATATCGGGCCTGGGCGTCGCCCTTCCCTTCGAACTCTGGAACTGGGTCGAGGAGATGGGTGCGCCGATGGAAGACATGGATGCCTGGCGGCACGCCGACATCGCTGCCCTGCTCGGGACGCGCCTGCAAATGCCGATCTTCCTGCAGAACGATGCAACGGCGGCGTGTGCTGCCGAACTCGCTTTTGGCCATGGCTCCCGATATGCCGACTTCGCCTATTTCTTCATTGGCTCATTTATCGGTGGCGGCGTGGTGTTGAACCACTCGCTTTTTTCCGGCCGGACAGGAAACGCGGGTGCTTTCGGGTCGATGCCGTTTTCCTGCGACGCTGGCAACACGGGCCAACTGATCGATCATGCCTCCGTCTTCCTGCTTGAGAAGATGCTGATCGACGCGGGCCGCGACCCTTCGTCCATCTGGCTGACGCCGGAGCACTGGGATGATTTCGACACCATACAGACCACTTGGATCGCCAAGACCGCCAAGGCGCTGGCGATTGCATCTGCAACCGTCTGCTCGGTCATCGATTTCGAATCCGTCGTGATCGACGGCGGCTTTTCGAGCGCCATCCGCCGTCAGATCGTCGAAGCCACGCGGGAGGAAGTGCTGAAACTCGACCTGCAGGGCATTGCTGCTCCGGTGATCGAGGAAGGACTGGCGGGATCCTCGGCGCGCGCCATCGGTGCCGCCAGCCTGCCATTGTTTTCGCGCTACCACATCGACCAAAGCGTCCTGTTCAAGGAGAGGCCATAATGCTGAGAGGGATCGACCCCGTGCTGGGGCCGGAGTTGCTCGCGACGTTGCGGACCATGGGACATGGCGACGAGATCGCACTGGTGGATGGCAACTATCCCGGAGCCGAACACGCGAGGCGGCTGATACGCGCAGATGGACATGATGTCATCCGCGTGCTGGACGCGATCCTGTCCGTCATGCCTATCGACGATTTCGTCGAAAACGGCATCTTCCGGGCGAGCGTTCGCGGAGACCTTTACAATCCTGATCCTGTTCACAAGGAAATGGTAGCCACCTGCCAACGCTGGGAGCCAGCCCGCACCGTAATCGCCCTCGAGCCGGATTCGTTCTATGCTCGGGTGCGATCTGCACATGCCATCGTACAGACATCGGAGCCCCGTCTTTACGGCAACATCATCCTGCGGAAGGGTGTTGTCCACTCCGGTTGAGGCGCCCGCGCAGGCATCATTTACACATTACGAAAATGTAATCGAACTTCCCTTGAATTGCCGCAATTGAGCACTCACATGATAGATATCGGCGGTCGCAACGATCGCCCTTAGCCTGGCTCAATGGCCCGTCCCCCGCCTTGCCAGGTCCAGACGGACAAAGGCCCTCCCCCCTCTCCGGGCCTTTGTCCGCCCTTGCGTAGGATGCCGTTCCCGCTACCCCACGGGAACGGCCCTTTTTTGGGAACAATCGGCAACCATCCCAATTGCATCGCATACGATTCTTGTTGAGGCGCGATGCTTTCCAGCCTATTGAAGAGCATGTCCTATAATCTGATGGATTCGGCGGCATATCTATCGAGCCTTCTGGCGAAAGGCTTTTCGCGTTCCCTGCTGGCACGGGGCGCCGAACTCGGTTTTTCCCCCGGACAGTTTCCCGTTTTGATAGAGCTTTGGAATGTCGACGGGCTGACCCAGCGAGAGATCCTCGACCGGCTGGACATAGAACAGGCGACGCTGGCAAACACCCTCGCCCGGATGGAGCGTGACGGCTTGATCAGGCGCACGCCTCATCCCACCGACAAACGCGCCGTTCGCAATTTCCTGACGGACAAGGGCAAGGCAATCGAAGCCGACGCGATCGTAGCTGCGAATGAAGCCGACGAAGCACTGTTCGAGGGTTTCCGGCGTTTCGAGAAGGAACTGATGCTCGAATATATGCGCCTGGTGATCGAAAACGCCCGCAAGCCCTGAGGTCCCGTCGCCAAACAACTGATCGTCGCGACGAAGCAAGCTGTAGTTACCCTGAAACTAATTTTCCTGACGGCTCGTAAGCATTTCGTCCCTCGCAAAGCGGGAGGACGCCTGGCTTCGATGGTCGACTAGGCGAGTTCAACAGGAAGGGTAATCAGATGTTCAGAACCGCAATCCGTGCGACCGCCATCGTATCGATCGTTCTCGCTTCGGCACTTGCCGTACAAGCCAAGAACCCCATGGTCGGCGGCGCACCGATGTACAAGAACAAGAATATCATCGAGAATGCCGTCAACTCGAAGGATCACACGACGCTGGTCGCCGCCGTCAAGGCCGCCGGCCTTGTAGGCACCCTCGAAGGCAAGGGCCCATTCACCGTGTTCGCCCCCACCAACGAAGCGTTCGCCGCCCTTCCCGCCGGAACGGTTGAAGCGCTGCTGAAGCCCGAAAACAAGGCCCAGTTGGTGAAGGTGCTCACCTGCCACGTGGTGGCAGCCGATGCGATGTCGGCCATGATCGACAAGATGATCAAGGACGATGGCGGCATGCACAAGGTCAACACAGTGGGCGGCTGCGTGCTGACTGCTTCCGAAAAGGGCAGCAAGATCATGCTGACCGACGAGACAGGCGGCACAGCCAAGGTAACGATTGCCGACGTCAAGCAATCAAACGGCGTCATCCATGTCATCGACAAGGTACTCCTGCCGAAGATGTAGCCGCCTGCGTACGAGATAAATCGCCCCGGTCCTGCAACCGGGGCGATTTGTTCAGGTGTTGACTGCCTTTGAAATTGCTTCGCGCATCGTATCGATGCCTTCGGATTTCTCCGACGAGGTGGCGAGCAATTCCGGATAAGCGGCGGGGTGCTTGGCAATTTTCGCCAGCGTTTCGACCTTGAGTTTTTCAAGCGCAGGCGGCTTGATCTTGTCGGCCTTGGTCAAAACGATCTGATAGGAGACTGCAGCCTTGTCGAGCAGCTTCAGTACGTCCTCATCGTTCTTCTTGATACCATGGCGACTATCGATCAGCACGTAGACGCGCTTGAGCGTCGAGCGGCCGCGCAGATAGTCGAACACAAGGGCGGTCCACGCATCCACCTGCGCCTTCGGCGCTTCGGCATAGCCGTAACCGGGCATGTCGACGAGCGCGCAAGGCGGCAGGTCGTCGGCCGCCCCCGAATACCCATCAGGCACGAAGTAGTTGAGTTCCTGGGTGCGCCCAGGCGTGTTGGAGGTTCTTGCGAGGCCGTTCTGACCAACCAAGGCGTTGATCAGCGATGACTTGCCGACATTGGAGCGGCCCGCGAAAGCGATTTCCGGCGGGCCTTCCGGCGGCAGGAATTTCATGGCGGGCACGCCGCGAATGAAAATCCACGGCCGGTGGAAAATCTTCGCGCTGATCGCGCCTGTGCTGGGTGTTTCGCTCATGTCTTTGATCCGGTCCTACTATGTAGGGACCGGCTTTCAGGTTTTCCGGCCGAAAGTCAAGGCTGCGACTGCCGTCTTTGCGCCGCGAGCAGGTAGCCGATCAGTGCGACGAGCACAATCATGCCGCCGACGACGGTTTCGATGCCCGGTATTTCACCGTGGATAATGGCGACCCAGACCGGGCTGAGCATGGTCTCGGCTGTTCCCAACAGGGCGGCAAAAGCGGAGGGGATCAACCGCGCGCCCGTCACCCACAAAGCCATGCCGAAGCCAAGATTGAGCATCCCGAACACAACGAGGATTCCCATCTCGGAGCCAGTAACCTGCAAGGACGACGCCTGGCTAGCGGCAAAGGCGGCCGCAGCAAAGCAGCCGACGCTGGCCCCAGGGGTCTGCCGCACATTGGCATAGCGCCGGGTGACAACCGTGGTCATGGCAAAGACAGTGGCGATCAGGATCGCCAACGCGTTGCCGATCCATGCCTTGCCGCCATTGTCGACGATGGCCGTCGAGCCAAGGCCATTGTCGATGAAGCCGAGACCCAATGCGTTGTCGAGTGCATCGAGCAACGGCCCGCCCATGACCATGATCGCAACGCCGGCAATGACAGCAAAAATTGCCACCCAGGTGGAGAACGCTATCTTCTCGCGATAAACGATCCAGGCCATCAAGGCCGCCATCAGTGGCACGCCCGCCTGGATCAGGACGACATTGGCAACCGTCGTGTAGCTGATCGCGATGACGAAACAGGTCGACGCTGTACCGAAGCCGAAGGCAACCGCCAGCCCCGGAATACCCATGTTCCGATAGAGTTTTATAGTTTGGCGCGGGCCGTCGCGCCAAAGCAGGAACCCAGCAAGAAAAAGGCCGGCAAACAGGCTGCGCCAAAAGATGACGGTCCAGGCGTCGTCGATCTCCAGGAAGCGGGCGATCGCACCGCCGAAACTCCAGGCGACGGCAGAGAAGAACACCAGTGTTGCGCCGAGCTTTTCATGCGCGGCAGGATTCTGCGCCAGGGCGTTGTTCACTGTGGCTCCTCCAAAAAGAAAAGGGTTCCCCGACCAACACAGGAAACCCTTCATAGTGCGATACTATCGTCGATACATGAATGGCGGCTGATTTGAATACGACATCCGCCATTCATCACATAATTTCAAAACCCATTCACGCCGATGATGGTTTTCGCCGGAACAGTCCCTTGAGGTTGTCGAAGAGCTCGATCTTGGCGCCGTTGCGCTTCATGATGATGCCCTGCTGGATAACTGACAGCGTGTTGTTCCATGCCCAGTAGATCACCAGACCGGCCGGGAAGGCTGCCAGCATGAAGGTGAAGACCAGCGGCATCCAGGTGAAGATCATGGCCTGGGTCGGATCCGGCGGCGTCGGGTTCATGCGCATCTGCACGAACATGGTGATGCCCATGATGATCGGCCAGACGCCCAGCATCAACGCATGCGGCGGCGTCCAGGGGATCAGGCCGAACAGATTGAAGATGGTTGTCGGATCGGGTGCCGAGAGGTCCTGAATCCAGCCATAGAATGGCGCATGGCGCATTTCGATGGTGATGTAGATGACCTTGTACAGCGCGAAGAACACCGGAATCTGCAGGAGGACCGGCCAGCAACCGGCAAGCGGATTGACCTTCTCCTCCTTGTAGAGCTGCATCATCGCCGTCTGCAGGCCCATCTTGTCGTCGCCGAACTTGGTCTTCAGCTCCTCCATCTTCGGCTGCAGCGTCTTCATCTTGGCCATCGAGGCATATTGCCGGTTGGCGATCGGGAAGAACAGCAGCTTGACGATGACGGTCGTGCCGAGGATGGCGAGGCCGAAATTGCCGAAATACTTGTAGAGCCAGTCCATCAGCTTGAACATCGGGCGGGTGATCACCTTGAACCAGCCCCAGTCGATCAGCTTGTAGAAATCGGTGATCTGGTATTCGTCCTGATAGCGATCGACGACGGGCACTTCCTTGGCACCGGCGAAGACATGGGTGGTGTAGGACTTGGTCTCCCCAGCCTTCAGGCCACCGGTGAGTTCGCGGTAGTCGGCCTGGAACAGCGGCTGTCCCTTGGTGAGGTGGCTGAAATCCGTATCGAAAGTCACGCCCTTGGACGGTACGATCGCCGCGGCCCAGTACTTGTCTGTGATGCCGAACCAGCCGTCCTTGATGCCGGGATGCTTGACCGGCTCGCTATCCTTGGCAAACGTGGTTTCCTGGAGAACGCCGTCGAGCACGCCGACATAGCCTTCATGCAGCACATAGCCTGCGGCAACAGCCGGGATGGTGTAGCGCACGATACGTCCGTAGGGCGTCAGCGGCAGATCGGCTGCGGTGCCATTCTTCACCGTATCGGTGACCGTGAACATGTAGTCCTGGTCGACCTTGATCTCGCGAGTGAATGTCACGCCGGAAGGATCGGTGTGCGTCAGCGTCACCGGCGTTTCCGGCGTCAGCTTGTTGTTGCCGTCAACAGTCCATTTCGTCGCCATCCCGGGAACAGCGACATCCTGGTTGCCGCCGGTGAAACCAAGCTCGACGAAGTACCCGTCCTTGGTGTTGCCGGGGTTGAGCAGAGTGATGATCGGGCTGTCCTTATCGATGGTCTCGCGATACTTCTTCAGCTGGAGATCGTCGAAACGGGCGCCCGTAAGATTGATGGAGCCGGACAGCGCGGGCGTGTCGATCACAACCCGGTCGGCCTGCTGCAGTGCCTGCTGACGGTCGATAACCGCAATATTGGTGCCTTCGGCGCCGGGAACGGGCTGACCGCTCGCATCGACAACAACCGGCTTGTCCTTGTTGGCTTTCTGCTGCTTGGCGAGCTCCGCCTGCTGGGCTTGCTCGATCTTCTGCTGGGCATCCATTTTCGGGCCCATATAGAAGAACTGCCAGACGAAGACGATCAGGACTGACAGAACGATCGCAAGATAATAATTACGGTTTTTTTCCATCACTCTTTCCCGATGTCCGGACCTTTGAATTCGGCCGGCTGGCAATGCGCGTTACAAGCGCGTTTGTCAATTCGTCAAATGGTGCGGCGAGTATCTCGCGGTGCCCGACGATCACATAGTCGTGACCTGGCTGCATGGCAAACTGGGCAGTCAAACGCACCGCTTCCTTGAGCCTGCGGCGCATGCGGTTGCGCTCCACGGCATTGCCCTGCTTCTTGGTGACCGTGAAGCCGGCACGCGGCGTATTTTCCGGAGCATTGCGATCCAGCACCTCCAGCATGAAGTACCGGCCCTTGCGCCGCTCTCCCTCGCGCACACGCAAAAACTCCGGCCGGCTTTTCAGCCGACCGGCAGTATGTTCATATTTTCGGGTCGTCATCGGCCCTCTGGTCCCGACCGCTTAAGCGGACAGAACCTTGCGGCCGCGGCTGCGGCGAGCAGACAGGACCTTGCGGCCACCCTTGGTGGCCAGACGTGCGCGAAAGCCGTGGCGACGCTTGCGAACAAGCTTCGAAGGCTGGTAGGTACGCTTTGTAGACATTTATTTAATTACCGCGGAGTGCGGCCCTTCTTGGATGAGCGTGTTTTGATTTTCGATCGAAACGCCTGCCTGCCATTCGCCAGATCGGCTTATCCGAACGTGGCCGGCCTTATACGGAGAGAGGCCTGCAAAGTCAACATTGCCCCTGAATATCCGCATTTTGGTTGCAAACGGCGATTCGAAACGCCAATCCCGTGCTATGAGGATTTTCTGTCCGTAGCATAGCGGCATGGCATCGAGGAGAGTTGGGTGTGGTGACGAATGGCGGACCCGAACCGGGGATATTTGCCCCTGAAAGTGGCAAGCCACCTTTTGCCAAGCGCCTGACGACGCGCATACTTGGACTGACCATCGTCTTCGTGATGCTGGCCGAAGTGCTGATCTTCATTCCGTCTGTAACCAATATGCGGCTTTCCTGGCTGCGCGACCGGCTCAACACCGCAGCGGCGGCGGCCATTGTCATCGATGGCCTGCCGAAGGTGGAGTTGCCGAGGCCGCTGCAGGACTCGACGCTGATGGCAACGGGAACCAAAGCCATCGCGCTGCATAAGGAAGACATCACCCGGATGATCGTCGTTTCGCAAATGCCGCCGATGGTCAACGCCCAGTACGATCTCGCCCATTCGGGCTTCCTGCCCAATGCCCGCGACGCACTGGCAACCCTGTTCTGGGGAGGAGACCAGGTCTTCAGCGTGCGCGGCCAGATCGGATCAAGCAATATGGAAATCGAACTGGTGATGGAGGATGCCGAGCTCCGCAAGGCGATGCTGACCTATTGCCGGGAGATCCTGCTTTTCACCATCATCATATCGCTGATAACCGCATCGCTGATCTTCTTCGTCATCAACCGCATGCTCATCAGCCCGATCGCGCGCATGACGGCGAGCATGCAGAGCTTTGCCGCCGATCCGTCCAATCCCGCCTCGGTGCTGCAGCCTCCGGCCGGCTCCGACGAGCTGGCGCTGGCCGCCCGGCACCTCGCAACAATGCAAGGCGAGCTGCAGAAAACGATCAGGCAGCAAAAGAATCTTGCCGATCTCGGGCTTGCCGTCTCCAAGATCAACCATGACATGCGCAACATCCTGTCATCGGCACAACTGATGTCGGACCGGCTTGCCGATGTGGGCGACCCAGTGATCAGGGGCCTCTCCTCAAAGCTCGTCCGCACACTCGGCAGGGCGATCGGCTATTCCTCGGAAGTGCTGGCCTATGGACGCTCCAACGAAACGGCTCCCCGGCGCTCGCAGATCAAGCTCCGGCCCCTTGTCGATGACGTCGGCGAGATCCTGGGGCTGAACAATGGCGGCGACGTCGCATTTGCCGTCGACATGCCGCGGGAACTCGAGGTGGACGCCGATCCCGAGCAGCTTTTCAGGGTGATCTACAATCTTTGCCGCAATGCCGTGCAGGCGCTCGAAGCCGATGATGGCTCCGAGGCCAAGCGAATCGTCGTTTCAGCAAGCAGAGCTGGCAGAACCGTCTCCATCTCCATCGATGACAACGGTCCGGGCATGCCGGCCAAGGCGCGGGAGAATCTATTCTCCGCCTTTCGCGGCTCGACTCGCGCTGGCGGCACCGGACTCGGCCTTGCCATCGCCCGTGAGCTGATCGAAGCCCATCGCGGCACCATCTGTCTCGAGGACAAGGAAGGACGCGGCACACGTTTCCACATCGAACTTCCCGATCGTCAAAATAACTGAACACCCCGCAACACACTGCAAATGCTGGGGCTTTCCTTCATCCTTCACTGGACCGGAAAGATTTTTCTCAAAAAAAATTCACAAAGGCGCTTGCTTTCCCCGCAGCGACTTAGTAGGAGAGCGCCACGTCAGCAGGCAACACGCCGACCGACACGCACCCGTAGCTCAGCTGGATAGAGCACCAGACTACGAATCTGGGGGTCAGGAGTTCGAATCTCTTCGGGTGCGCCATTTCCTTTCTCCGATTATCTAGATAGTTGAATGCTATCAGGCGCTTGAGAGTTTCCCCGGTCATGTACAGGGGACATGTCCATGGTGTTATTGATGGCCAATCCGACCAAGATGAAGACCGGGGTCTAGCAGGACGCGATCATCGAGGCCGTAGCCAACGCCAATCCAAATACCATCGCCGTGCTCGAAACCGGCAATCCGGTTTCGATGCCGTGGCGCGACAAGGTCAAGGCCGTGGTGCAGGCGTGGTTTCCCGGCCAGGCAGGAGCAAAGGCGATCGCCGAGGTTCTGACTGGAAAGGTCAATCCGTCCGGGTGCAGGTGGTCACCTTTCCCCCCAAAGCTGGCTATCGCTGTGAAATTACATAGCACCTACAACAACATAGAAGTGCCCAGTTTCATCCTCACGGGTGCCATTTCTTTCTCTTAAAGTTCTGAATTTTTTACGCTTTTTTGTTTTTTACATCCCCCACAAGTCTCGCCAATGGCGCTCGGAAGTCGGCGTTTCTTGTCTTACGATGCTGGATGAAAGCGGACCAGAAGACCACCAGATTGTAGCTTTCGTGGAAGATCGCGCACTAATATAGCGGTTTGCGAGTGCGTTACCGTAACATTACGCTGAAAGCGGCTGTAGTGAAGGCACCGTCGCACTACGGTAAGATGGTTCATCCTTTCGAGTACCGGCCGGGTACCGGATACACGCGTTGTTACGCTAATGTAACCGTAACGTACTTTTCTTTTCATTTGTTCATCAGGCAGGATCGCATGTCGCACCGTTCCCGCGAGGGAGTGATCGGCGTGGAATACGCATTATTTCTACGAAACGTGCAAACGACCCAAGCTTAACGGCGAAGACAACGGGAGTTATTTGTATGCCAGAAAGACCAGGTGTTTTCCGAACTGCCGTCGAGCAGTCAATTTCATCACTCAAGAGCAAGACCCGATCCCTGCTATTTGCCGGAGTGGCGACGGCCGGCACGATTGCGCTCTCCGCTGTCGCCGGAACGGCTCCGGCCTATGCACAGGAGGCTGCCAAGCCGAACATCCTCGTCATCTTCGGCGACGACATCGGCCAGACCAATATCTCCGCCTATTCGATGGGCGTCATGGGCTATAAGACGCCCAACATCGACCGCATCGCCAAGGAAGGTATGATGTTCACGGATTACTATGCCGAGAACAGCTGCACGGCGGGCCGCTCGACGTTTATTACCGGACAGGTTTGCTTGCGGACTGGCCTTTGCAAGGTCGGCATTCCTGGCGCTACGGTCGGCCTGCAAGCACGCGATGTCACGATCGCCCAGGCACTGAAATCACTCGGTTATGCCACCGGCCAGTTCGGCAAGAACCATCTCGGTGATCGCGACGAATTCCTGCCGACCAACCATGGCTTCGACGAATTCTTCGGCAATCTCTACCACCTGAATGCTGAGGAAGAGCCGGAACGGCCTTACTACCCCAAGAATGACAAGGCTTTCGTCGAGAGCAGTTCCCCCCGCGGCGTCCTGCACAGCTTCGCCGACGGCAAGATCGAAGATACCGGCCCGCTGAACCGCAAGCGCATGGAAACAGTGGACGACGAGACGACCGAAGCGGCAATCGAGTTCATGCAGAAGCAGGCAAAGGCAGGAAAACCCTTCTTTACCTGGATGAACACGACGCGCATGCATGCTTTCACACACGTACGGCAGAGCATGCAGGGCCAGAGCGGCATGCCCGGCAACGAATATGCCGATGGCATGGTCGAACATGACGGCGATGTCGGCAAGTTGCTCAAGACTCTCGACGATCTCAAGATCGCCGACAACACGATCGTCGTCTACACCACAGACAATGGCCCCAATCAGTGGTCTTGGCCGGATGCGGCAACCACGCCATTCCGTGCAGAAAAAGACACGAACTGGGAAGGTGCCTTCCGTGTTCCCGCCATCATCCGTTGGCCGGGGCACGTCAAAGCCGGAGAGGTATCGAACCAGATGGTCTCGGGCCTCGATTGGTTTCCGACACTGGTGGCCGCTGCCGGCAATGCCGATATCAAAGATCAGTTGCACAAGGGAACGGATCTCAGTGGCAAACAGGCGAAGGTTCACCTCGACGGCTACAACCAGCTTCCCTACCTAACAGGGAAGGATCAGAAGTCCGCGCGCAACGAATTCTACTACTTCGATGACGATGGCAATTTGGTTTCCTTTCGCTACGGTGATTGGAAGGTCGTCTTTTGCGAGCAGAGGAAGCCCGGCGGCTTCGAAGTCTGGTCCAATCCGTTCACCTGCCTGCGCGCACCCAAGGTCTTCAACTTGCGCATGGACCCATATGAACGCGCCGACGTCGTCTCTGACCAATACTACGACTGGTTGGGAAAGAACGCCTATCTCATCCAGTATGGCGTCTTTAAGGTTGCTCCCTTCCTTCAGACCTTCAAGGAGTATCCGCCAAGCCAGCGCCCGGCGAGCTTCAGCGTCGACCAGATGGTTGAAGCGCTGATGAAGTCTCTCGACCAGGCGCCCGGCACCAAATAGCGGCCGCTGCTAACGAACCGGTTGGCGCCTCACGCGCCAGCCGGACCCGCATAGCCCGGAGACGACTGAATGACGATCGAGATGGACGCGACGAATGGCCAATTCCGCGGACCGGGTGCCGACAGTTCGCCCCTTTTCCGACAGACGCTGATGGCAAGCGCGATTGCCGCGCTACTGCTCCTGGGCTCCGGCTTCTCCGCCTTGGTTTTCCAGGTCGTCTGGATCAAGCAACTCTCCACCGTCGTCGGCGTTGATATCCATGCCATGTCCGCCGGCGTTTCCACCTTCATGGCAGGCCTGGCGCTCGGCGCGCTCGTTTTCGGTCCGGTCGCCGACCGGCTGCCGCGGCCCGCATTGCTTTATGCCATCCTCGAAGGTGTCGTCGCGCTCACCGGTATTGTCACCACATATCTACTGCCTCGCCTGGCCGAGCCCTTCGCACGTGTCGAAGACAAGAGCGGCCTTCTTGCCTGGATCATGGTGCTCGCCGTGATCCTGATCCCGGCCATTGCCATGGGCGGAACGCTGCCGGCCGCCGTACGCGCGGTTTCAACGAAGCGAGAATTGGTCGCATCAAAGAGCGGAACGCTCTATGCCGCCAATACGGCAGGCGCCATCGCCGGAACCCTGCTGGCGTCCTTCCTGTTCATCCCGGCCTACGGCTTGACCGGAACCGCAATCGCCGCCGGTCTCGTCAGCCTGCTGGCCGCATGCGGTGCGGTCGTCCTGGCCTATCGCATGCCCCGGCTCACATCTGCTGAAAAGCCAGACGTGGCCCGCCCGGTGGCTGCCGATGCACGGTTGGCGCTTGCGCTCTATGCCACCGCCGGCGGCGTGGCGCTCGGCTACGAAGTCATGTGGATGCAATCGATCGTGCAGTTCATGAGTACGCGCGCCTTCGCCTTTTCCGTGGTGCTCGCCACCTATCTGGCCGGCATCGCGATTGGCTCTGCCGTCGCAGCGCGCTTCATCGATCGGGTGCGTAAACCTTGGACCCTGTTCGGCGCGCTGATCGCGCTCGCCGGCCTTGTTGCGCTTGCCGAGATCGCGCTTCTCGGTCCCTGGATTGTCCGGACGCAGACATTTGCGGAATATTGGGTCGTCGCCTGGACGAGCAGCCAACTCGCCGGCATGTGCGCCCGTTTCGCGACGGCAGCGCTGGTCGTGGTTTTCGTTCCGACCCTGCTGCTCGGTGCCGCCTATCCAGCGGTGGTGAAGATTGTGGTCAGCGACGCGCAGACGGGGCGTGGCATCGGCGCGGTCAGCGCCTGGAACACGTTTGGCGGCATCGTCGGTACGCTGCTGACCGGCTTCGTACTGATCCCCACGCTGGGCTTCGTGCATACGCTCGGCCTGCTGGCCATCGTCGCGACATTGATCGGTCTTGCCGCCATCTGGCACGATGATTTCGGCCGGGGATCGGCACGGATCGCAGCCCTTGCCATGGTGATCGTTGCCGGCAGCCTCGCTTTTGCGATCCCCACGCAACGTTTCGCCGAGTTGTTGCCGGGCGCGCAGAAAGGCCGGCTCATCCATTACGAGGAGGGTCTGGGCGCTACGGTCGCCGTGGTGGAACAGGGCGGCGGAAAGCCGTTCCACCGCCTCTACATCCAGGGTGTCTCGAATACCGGTGACTCGCTTCCCTCGCTGCGCTACATGCGGCTGCAGGCATTGCTGCCGCTGATCATCAACAGCAATGAGCCGAAATCGGCACTGGTCGTCGGCCTCGGTACAGGCATAACCGCCGGCTCGCTCCTCGCTTATGACGGGCTGGAAAGGCGGGTTGCGGCGGAACTCCTGCCGGGCGTGGTGAAGGCGTCAACACAGTTCAGCGGCAATTTCGATGCCGGCGCCGACAAGCGGCTGGATATCCGGCTGCACGACGGGCGCCGCGAATTGCTGGCAAGCTCCGAGACCTACGACCTGATCACGCTGGAGCCGCCGCCGCCCTCGGCCTCGGGCGTCGCCAATCTCTACTCCACCGATTTCTACGGGCTGGCCGCGGCGAGGCTTACGCCCGGCGGCATGGTCGCCCAATGGCTGCCGCTGCCGACGCAGAATTCTGACGATACGCGCGCACTGGTGCGTAGCTTCATCGACACATTCCCACATGCGAGCCTCTGGACCACCGAGTTGCATGAAATGCTGCTGGTCGGATCGATGACACCGATGCGGCTCGACCGCGCGACGATGGAGAAACGCTTCGACCAGCCAGCGGTGAAGAAGGCGCTGACCGAGGTCGGCATAGTCTCGCTGCCTGCGCTTCTGTCGACCTGGGTGACGGATCGCGCAGGCCTCGAAAGCTATGCCGGACCCGTCGCGCCCGTGACCGACGACCGGCCGAGCATCGAATACGCGGCCTGGGTCAAGCCCAATGTCTTCACCGAGACGCTGCCGGAGCTGATGCGGCATGGACTGGAGCCGACAATCGCGGGCGTCGATGCTGCGTTCATCGAGTCCATGCAGCGTGAGCGCGCCACGCTCTATGCCTTCTACCAATCCAGCCTGAGCGCCTATCGTGGAGACCAAGACGGCTGGGAGCGCTACGGACGCACCGTCGTTCAGCAGGCGCCCGGCAATGCCTATTACAACTGGTTCTACGGCGAGGCCATGCAATGACCACACGTGACGACATCCTTGCGCTCGGCAAACGCATGGGCCAATCGATCATCGGCCAGGAGGCGATGATCGAGCGCCTTCTGCTCGGCCTGCTTGCCAACGGCCATATCCTCGTCGAGGGCCTGCCAGGTCTTGCCAAGACCCGCGCCATCAAGGCGCTGGCAAAGAACCTCGCCGCGGAACTCTCGCGTATCCAGTTCACGCCGGACCTGCTGCCGGCTGATATTACCGGCTCGGACATTTATTTCAGTGAAGGCGGCAAGGGCGAGTTCAAGTTCCAACAAGGCCCGGTCTTCGCCAATCTTATCCTCGCAGACGAGGTCAACCGCGCGCCGGCCAAGGTGCAGGCAGCATTGCTCGAGGCGATGGAAGAGCGGCAGGTGACGGTAGGCGGCAAGAGCTATCTCCTGCCCGATCTGTTCATGGTGATGGCAACGCAGAATCCGATCGAGCAGGAGGGTACCTACCCGCTTCCCGAAGCCCAACTCGACCGGTTCCTGATGCATATAGAAGTCGGCTATCCCGACGAAGCGTCGGAAGCGGCCATCATGCGGCTCGTCCGCAGCGAGGAAGAGGTTCCGGCCGAAACAGCCAAGCACAATGCTCCGATGAAACTGGACCCGGCGGCGATCTTCGACGCCCGCAAGCAAATCTCGGCAATCACGGTTTCGGAGCCGGTCGAAAAGTACATCGTGGCGCTGGTCTTCGCGACCCGCTATCCGGAAAAACTCGACAAGGATCTGGCAAAGCTGCTGCAGGTGGGCGTAAGCCCGCGCGGCGTCATCGGCACCGACAAGGTGTCGCGGGCCTATGCTTGGCTAAAAGGCCGCGACTATGTTACGCCCGACGACGTCAAGGCCGTCGTCAACGACGTCTTCCGCCACCGGCTGATCCTGTCCTACGAAGCACATGCCTCCAATACCACGCCCGACCAGGTAATCGACCGCATCGTCAGCCTCGTCGCCGTGTCGTGAGGGCGCGGCAATGGCAACTTCCCCGACAGAGCAAGGCAGACCGGACGCAGCCGAGGGCGCCTATGTATCGACCCAGCATCTCGTTTCCCTAGAACATTCCGCGCGCGACATGAGCTTCGTGGCCAAGAAGCCGGTGCAGCAGTTGCTGGCCGGGAGGTTGGCCTCGCGAATTCGTGGTCGCGGCCTGACCTTCGAGGAAGTGCGCGAGTATATGCCGGGTGACGATATCCGCTCCATCGACTGGCGGGTAACCGCGCGCACCGGCAAGGCTGCCGTTCGCGTCTATGACGAGGAAAAAGAACGGCCGGCACTGATCTTGGTCGACCAGCGCGCCAACATGTTTTTTGGGAGCAAGCTGCTGATGAAGTCGGTGTCGGCCGCCGAGGCCGCCGCACTTTGCGCCTGGCGTATCCTCGGTTCCGGCGATCGCGTCGGCGGCGTCGTCTTCAATGATACCGGCATGGAGGAGGTGCGCCCGCACCGCAGCCGGGCGGCGGTCATCGGCCTTTGTGACCGGATCGCGGGTATGAATCAGGCCCTCAACGTCAACCTGCCTGAGGAACGCGGGTTGGGCCAGCTCGACCGGGCGCTGACGCTGGTCGCCAATCTAGCGCATCACGACCATCTGATCGTCGTGATCAGCGATTTCGATGGCCATGGGCCAGCCACGCGCGACCTGATGCTGCGGCTTGCCGTTGCCAATGATGTCGTTTCGATCCTCGTCTATGACCCGTTCCTGCTGAACCTGCCGACTTCGGGCCAGATGGTGATCAGTGGCGGACGCAGTCAGGCCGAGCTGTCGTTTCGAGACAGCGGCATGCAGACCTCGATCCGCGATTTCGCTCGCAACCGGGGGCGCGAACTGATGGCCTGGCAGCGCGAACTCGGCATGCCGATGCTGCCGCTGACGGCGGCGGAGGATACTGCCCCCCAACTCCGACGCCTTCTGCAACAAGCCGCCTGGCAGCAGCGGAGACGGTGAGATGGCAACGGATGGCCTGGTCGACAGCACCACAGACGCAGCTTTGAAGTCGCTGAACGATATCGTCTTGCCGCTACCCGTCTCCTACATGCCGCAGACATGGAGCTGGGCCGCACTCGGGGCCGTGCTCGTCGCACTTGTTGCCCTCGCCAGCTGGCGATGGCTGCGTCGCTGGCGGGCGAACCGTTACCGGCGCGAGGCGCTTGCGGCGCTGGAGGCGCTCGGCCGACAAAGCATGGCGCAGACAGCCACTGACCGCTTTGGCCAGCAATTGGCCGAACTCCTGAAGCGCACGGCACTCGCGGCATGGCCGAGGGAAGAGGTGGCCAAGCTCAGCGGGGACGATTGGGCCGCGTTTCTGGCGCAGCACGCAACTTCGCCACATGACGAGGTGCTCGGCCCGCTGGTCGACGATCGTGAATACCGGCCTGCGAGCCAGCCATCGGGAGAGGAACGCGCGCGTCTGATCGACGCGGCCAGGAAGTGGATCGAGAGTCATCATGTACCAGCTTGATCTGCCCTGGCTGCTTGTTCTTCTGCCGTTGCCGCTGCTCGTCTGGTGGCTCGTCCCGCCGTACAAGGAGGAGACGGCCTCGGTGCGGCTTCCCTTCTTCCGCGAGGTCATCGAAGCCTCCGGCATCGAACCCGGCAGCGGCTCGCTGGTGCGACGACGCTCGTGGCTCCAGACGATCGTCGTCACTATCGGATGGTGTTTGCTGGTGCTGGCGCTGGCGCGGCCACAATATATCGAGCCGCCGCTCGTAAAGACCGAGCCGCAGCGCGACCTGATGCTGGCGATGGACCTATCGCAATCCATGGATACGCGGGATTTTCCCGGTCCGGATGGGCAAACAGACACACGCATTGCCGCGGTGCGCAAGGTGGTGGCCGATTTCGTCGCCAAGCGCTCTGGCGACCGCATCGGCCTGATCGCCTTCGGGGATGCTCCCTATCCGTTGGTGCCTTTCACGATGGACCATCGCACCGTCCAATCGATGATATCAGACACGGTTCCGGGTATGGCCGGCCCGCGTACCGCACTCGGGGACGCCATCGGGCTTTCAATCAAGATGTTCGAAAAATCCGCCGCGCCGGAAAAAGTACTGATCCTGCTGACCGACGGCAACGATACGGCGAGCAGGATGCCGCCGACCAAGGCCGCCGACATCGCCAAGCAGCAGGGCATCACCATCCATACCGTCGGCATCGGCGACGAGAAAGCCACAGGCGAGAACCGGCTCGATATCGGGACGCTGAAGGCCATGGCCGACAAAACCGGCGGACGCTTCTTCCTCGGCAGCGACCAGAAAGGCCTCGCAGAAATTTATGCGACGCTCGACACGATCACCCCCGCCAATCAGAAGACCCTTTCCTGGCGCCCCCGGATCGAGCTTTATCACTATCCACTCGGCGCCGCGCTCGCGCTGGCGATGCTCTTCGTCGCAGTCAGCCAGTTCGCGGCGAACATGATGGCGCGGCGGCCGACGCCGGGTCCGGCGACGATGGAGCCGGCGGCATGATCTGGGACTTTCATTTCCTCAGACCGTGGTGGCTGCTCGGTCTTGCCTTTGCCGCTTTGCTGTTGATCGCGGCATCGCGGCGCAACGACTTGCGCTCCCGTTGGAGCGACATGATCGCGCCCCGGCTGCTCGATCACCTTCTGATTTCCGGAACCCAGAACGGCCGCTTCCAGCCCTATCACCTGGCGGCACTGGTGATCGCCCTTGGCTCGCTGGCAGTTGCAGGACCTACATGGCAACGCGAACGTCCCCCTTTTGTCGCCGACAATGCGGCGCTCGTGATCGCTGTCGATCTCTCGCCCACCATGAATGCGATCGACATCACCCCGTCGCGCCTTGAGCGCGCCAAGCTCAAGATCCATGATGTCGTCGCCTTGAGAAAGGGCGCGCGCACCGCTCTCGTCGCCTATTCCGGTTCGGCCCATCTGGTGCTGCCATTGACCGAAGATGCGGCGCTCATCGATACCTATGTCGATGCGCTGCAAACCCGCATCATGCCGGACGAGGGGCGGTCGATGGCGAAAGCGCTGGCGCTCGCCGACAAAGTGCTTGCCGACGGCGCAGAACGCGGCACCGTGCTAGTTCTCACGGATGCTATCGATGACAGCGCGTTTTCGGCCGGGAGCTCAGGCGGGAAAAACGGCCTCATCGTGCTCGGCATAGCGACGCCCGAGGGCGGGCCGGTGAAGGGCCCAGATGGTGGTTTCCTCAGCGACGCCGCCGGGGCGCGTCTGTTTCCCAAGCTGGATATCGCGGCCTTCAACCGACTGAAAAGCGAAACCAATGCCGATGTTGCTACCGTCAGCACCGACGACCGCGATGTTACCTGGATCAACGACCGCATCCGTACGCATTTCGAACAGCAGATCGCCGAAGGAACCAGCCGCTGGAAAGATATGGGCTGGTGGCTCGTCGTCGTACTGGTGCCAGTCGCCGCGCTCTTCTTCCGCAAGGGTTGGGTGATCAGGTGGACCGGCGTGGTTCTCGCTGCGCATCTGGCCTTTGCCGCAGATCAGGCAAGGGCGGACGACTGGAGGCCGATCGACGCCTTCCTGACCCCGGACCAGCAGGGCCGGCGTGCTTTCGAGCAAGGTGATTTCATAGGCGCTACGTCGCTTTTCCACGATCCGATGTGGCGCGGCACCGCGTTTTACCGTGCGGGCAAATATGCCGAAGCCGTCGACGCATTCGCCCAGGCGCAGATCCCGGAAAGCGACTTCAACCAGGGCAATGCCCTGATCTTCCTCAAGAAGTACGATGAAGCGGTGGCGGCCTACACGCGCGCGTTGGCTAAGCGCAAGAACTGGCCAGCAGCGAAGGCAAACCTGGCAATCGCCGAGGCATTGGCGAAGAAGCAAAAGCAGGACGACGAGGAGCAGGCGCAGGACCCCAATGAGAAGCCCGATCAGTTCCAGTTCGACGATAAGGGCAAGAAGGGCAAGGCCGGCACGATGGAGATCGGCGAGCAGACATCCGACCTCTGGATGAAGAACATCGTCGTCAGCCCGACCGACCTTCTGGCGCGCAAGTTCGCGATCGAAGCACGGGGAGCGGCAAAATGACGATGCTGCGTCTCGCCGCTTTGCTCCTGCTGGTCTGTTTTCCGCACGTGCTTCGTGCGGCAGAACCCTTCGCGCGAGCGGAAGTGCTGACCAAGGGCAGAATCGTCGCCGGCCAACAGATCGAGATCGCAATCGACGTCTTCGCACCCAATTTCTTCAAGTCGGCGCCGGAATTCCCGCTCTTCGAACTCAAGGATGCGATCGTCACGCTTCCCGACCAGCGCGCGTTGAACATGGTCGATACTGTCGATGGGGTGGAGTATTCCGGCATACGCAAGAGCTATATGGTGATGGCCGAGCGGCCGGGTAGCTTTGCCCTGCCGGTAATCAAGATCCCGGTGGCCTACGCGACCGACGCGGGAGGCGCAGCCAACGGCACCGCGATGGTTCCTTCCGTCGCATTCGCGGCCGATGGGGTGCCCGGCGACTGGGGTGGACAGGCGCCGCTGGTCGCGACCAAAGTTTTAATCAGCCAGGAACTAGACCGCGATCCGGCGACCCTGAAAGTCGGCGACGCGCTGGTGCGCCGGGTCAGCGTGCTGGCCGATGACACCCAGCCGATGATGATCCCTGTGCCGAATTTTGCCGCGCCCGCCGGCACCAAGGTCTACCGCACCGATCCGGAACTCGGCCAGCGGGGCTCCGCGGGTGACGATCCCGATGCCGCGCGACGGACCGAAACCGTCACCTATGTCGCGGAGAAAGCCGGTACGATCACGTTGCCGCCCGTCGAGATCAGGTGGTTCGACTCCGTGTCCGGCAGAATCGAAACCGCCAGTGCGCCCGACATCAAGATCACGGTGAAGGAGAACCCGGCCCCGGCGCAGGTCATCCCCGCAGGCTCGGCGCCGCAGGCCGATCTTGAAGTCACCCGACGCGGCGTCAACCATCTGCTCTTCCAAACGTTGCTGCTGGGACTTGCCGCGCTGATCCTGTTTGCCTTGGCCTATCTCCTACTGGGCAAGCTGTCCGAGCGGTGGGAGGAAATGAAACGCCGCAAGGCCGAGTCCGAACCGGCCTATTTCCATAAGGTCAATGCTGCGCTTTCCGGCAACGAACCGCTTGCCGCCTGGCGTGCACTCGATGCCTGGGCGAAAAGGCTCGGCTTCCGGTCGATTTCGGATTGGGCAATGAGCCTGGGACAGGGTGAACTCGACCGGGCACTAAACCACTTCCAGCGAACTCTTTACGGGGCCGATGAACGTGATGAACAGCAAAACGCCATGGCGGAACTGAACCGCTGCCTTCTCGATGCGCGTCGCATCTCACTTTCTGGGAAGTCGCGTGCTGCGCCAGCCAGGCACACCTTACCGCCGCTCAATCCATGAGCGCCAAAGGGGCGTAACGGGCAATGTTACCGTTACGTACTTGTTTTTACGGCTACGAAAATATCCGCAACACAAGGAGAACCACGGTGATGTTTCTTGGTAGCCGTTCCACTCGAAAGGCAAAACTTGACGGACTTCGGGCGCTCCATTCCCTTTGCTAAAACATCAGGAAACTCAACTGGCGCATAAAACCCGTTATGACGGGTGGCTGATGCGGGCGACTTGGGCATCCTTCATCAGGTTGCGAAAGTTGGAGCCGGTGACGTGCACCAGCGTCTTGTGATCGCCGCCTTCGAAATAGACCTCGCTGGCGCCGTTGAGGCTTTCGTCGAGGATGACAGGCACGTCATAGGCCGGTCCGAGCGGGGGCACGGCGCCGATATCGCAATCTGCAAAAAGCGTACTGACTTCCTCCTCTGATGCAAGCCCAAGCCGCTTCTTGACCACATCCTGCAATGTCGAGAGCTCTATACGATGTGTGCTTGGAACGACGGCAAGCACGTAGCCCATTTCATGGTGCACGACCACGGATTTCGCCAGACGGTTTCCCGGCACGCGCGCCGCCTGCGCAGACTGGCTGCTGTTGGACGTACGGTGGTGAGCGACGGTGTCATACGCAACGCCCGCGCCCTCTATATAGTCCCGGAGTTTCTTTGCGATCGTCATCTCAGGCACCTCATTTCTCGAGTGGCGGCATGTGACGAGATCATTTTCCTCCGATCGCCAGCGAAGTCAACGCAGAATGGATCACGGACGGATCGCAGCTCATCAGCCAGGTAACCAGCCGCGCATTGTCATTTGCCTTAAATTGCAAAGACGACGATAATCACACTGCAAAAAGCTTCAACCCACGACACTATCAGTGCGGAGGAAATGCGATGGCACTTGCACTCAACGACATAGCCCCGGATTTCGAAGCGGAAACAACCGAAGGGAAAATCAGGTTTCACGAATGGGTCGGCGATTCCTGGGCAGTTCTTTTCTCGCATCCCAAGGATTTTACGCCGGTATGCACCACCGAACTGGGCTACATGGCCAGGATCAAGCCCGAATTCGACAAGCGTGGCGTCAAGATCATCGGCCTGTCGGTCGACCCGCTCGACCGCCATTCCGGCTGGGCCGGCGACATTGAGGAAACCCAGGGCTTTGCACCGAATTTCCCCATGATTGCTGACGGCGACTTCAACGTCTCAAAACTGTATGGGATGTTGCCGGCGGCGGTCTCTGGCGATCCAACCCAGCGCACCCCGGCCGACAACCAGACCGTTCGCAACGTCTTCGTCGTCGGCCCCGACAAAAAGGTCAAGCTGATCCTCATCTATCCCATGACCACCGGCCGCAATTTCGATGAGGTGCTGCGGGTGATCGATTCTCTACAGCTGACCGCCAAGCACAGGGTTGCGACTCCAGTAAATTGGAAGCACGGCGATGACGTCATCATCGCAGGTTCGGTGAGCGACGAGGAAGCAAAGAAGCTCTACCCGCAAGGATGGAGCGCGCCAAAACCCTATATCAGGATCGTTCCACAGCCATCGAATTAGTGGCGCATACACCAATCGCATTCAACGCCCGACAATACTGCTGGCAAGCCAGTATCATTTGGCGGTGGCTTTGCATGTACGCGTGCACGGCGTGACGACGCGCGAACATCCGCATCCTCTAAAAAAGCCATTGCATCTTGCGCACTATCGCGCTCTGATTACGGCGAGGACGTTGAGACTTGCGATCGTGGCAGTTGGAGGAATTAGCCGATGCGCTGCTTTGCCGTACTTGGACCGTCACAGACGGGAAAGACTACGCTTGTCGAAAAATTGGGATCGCTGGAGGGCGTCCCGCGAAAATCCGCCTCTCCCTACAAGCTGAACCTTCTCGAATTCGAATTTCTTGCCGAAACCTGGTGCGCACTGGATGCTCCCGGTTCAATCGAAGCGCTGGTCCACGCACAGCATGCACTTCTCGCCAGCGACATCTGCGTATTGTGCGTTTCTGCGGCCCCCGACGAAGCAGTGCTCGCCGCGCCCTATCTGCGGGTGATCGAGGCGTCTGGAACGCCCTGCATCATTTTCATCAACCGGATCGACGAGCCAAGGGGCAAGCTGCGGGAAGTCATCGCGGCGCTGCAGGACTATTCCAGCCACGCGCTGGTGCTTCGACAGGTCCCCATCCGTGAAGGTGAACAGATCGTCGGTAGCGTCGACCTCATTTCGGAGCGCGCCTGGCGATACCGCGAGGGCCAGACTTCGTCGCTGATCGCCATACCCGACAACGTGCTCGAGCGCGAACACGAGGCCCGAACCGAACTTCTCGATCATCTTTCCGAATACGACGACTGGCTGTTGGAGGAACTGGTCGAAGATCGCGAGCCCGACAGTGCGGCGCTCTATGCCGTGTCATCGAGAATACTCAAGCAAAACAGGATAACGCCGGTCTTCATCGGCGCCGCCAGCCACAACAACGGCGTCAACAGGCTGATGAAGGCGATCCGACACGAAGCCCCGCCCGCCGATGCGCTGCGTAATCGTCTTGCGACCGCCTGTGGTGCCGCCGAAGCATCGATAATCGCCGTCACTTTTCATGCCTACCACCGACCGAATGTCGGCAAGGCCATCTATGCGCGCGCGCTCGGCAACGGCATCAAACAGGGTTCGACCCTGGGTGATGCCGGCCTGGGCGCCCTGCAGGATGCGATCACCGGCAAACCGCTGGCCAATGGCGGACCGTCGCTTGGGGCAATCTTTGCCACGGTCAAGTCCGACCGCCTTGCCGTCCCGGCCATCCTGTCGCAAACCGCAGCCCTCGATCCGCCGGACTGGACATCCCCGCCAACACCGATGCTCCAGAGAATACTGGTGCCAACCAGCGAGCGCGACGAGAACAAGCTTTCAGCCACGCTGGCCAAGCTCGCCGAGACGGATCGCGGCGTGACGATCAGGCAGGAGGAGAGCACCGGGGCGCATCTCGTCAGCGTCCAAGGCCCCTTGCACCTCAGGGAACTCAGCCGGGCCCTTTCGGAAGTCTTCCACGTTGAGGTAACCGATCAACCCCCGCACCCGGTTTATCGGGAAACGGCATCGAAACCCGCGGAGGTCCATTACCGGCATCGCAAGCAGACGGGCGGCGCAGGCCAGTTCGCCGATGTGAAACTCAACCTCCACCCCAATGAACGGGGCGGCGGCTTCAGCTTCGCCGAGATCGTCAAGGGTGGCGCCGTACCGCGAAATTTCATACCCGCTGTCGAAGCCGGCGCGCGCGAAGCGATGGAGAAAGGTCCTCTGGGATTTGGCGTGATCGATGTCGGGGTGGTGCTGACCGATGGCCAGCACCATTCGGTCGACAGTTCAGAATTCGCCTTTCGGGCGGCCGGCAAGATGGGCGTCAAGCAGGCGCTCTCCCAGGCCGCACCGGTGCTGATGCAGCCCATCGCGCGCGTCGACATCCAGATACCCTCGATCTACACGGGCGGCCTGGTGCAGATTGTCTCGGCGCTCAAGGGCCAGGTGCTCGGTTTCGATCGCGATGAAACGACGAAGGGATGGGACACATTCCGGGCATTGCTCCCCGGAAGCGCACTCGAAGAACTCGCCCGGGCGCTGCGCTCGGCGACACAAGGGATCGGCCACTTTTCCAGTGTATTCGATCACTACGAGGAAATGTACGGCAAGGAGGCCGATGCCATCATCACCACGCACGGTGCGCATGCGGGCTGACGCAGCCCTGCGGGGTCCTTTGCGTGAGCGTGTTCAGACCGCGCGGCAGATCATCTCGATCGGTGCGATCACACCCGTCTGCAACGCGGTCGTGACGTTACGAAGCCGCTCGCCAGCCGTCGGTCCCATGATGACCTGGGGGCCGAGCGGCGGGGCGCCATCACGTTCGGCGTTTTCGCGCATCTCTTTGCCCAGCCGGATTGCCAGCTCGCTCAGGTCGCGTTCCGTTTCAATGGACAGATGTGCATCGGCAAGCTGCCTGCGATAGACCTCCGGCCGCTCGACAAAACTGGTCAGCCGCGACGACGCCCAGGGCACTGGAAAGGTAATCTCGCCATTGCCGACATGCATGATGTCGTAGACGCCGAACCGAGCTCCGGGTTTCAGAACCCGGCGGACTTCCGCAAACACGCCGGCCTTGTCTGATATGTTCATGCCGACATGAATCATCATTGCCCCATCGAAGGTAGCATCCGGAAATGGCAGCGCGTGGGCGCTCGCCTGCCGGAAGGTAGCGCGATTGGCAAGTCCACAGCGGTGCGTCAGCGCGTTGGCAACTTCGACGAATTCATCCGTCAGATCGATGCCGGTAACCCGGCAGCCGCGTTCCGTCACCAGATATCGGGCAGGCCCGCCGAGCCCGGATCCGACATCGAGGACATGGGCATCGTGGGCAAATGAAAGATCGCCTGCGAGCTCGATGGTGGCCCCACGCCAACCCAGGTGAAACTCGTCGCCGCCGGCCAGATCGGATGGCGTCAGGTGATCGACATCCTTGCCACTGCCGCGCAGCGCGTCAAGTATGGCATTCTCCAGCGATCCATGTGTGTAATGGTGGGCGACGGCTTCTTCGACGGACATGGCAACCTCCCTGGTAGCAGCAAGCGGATCTGCTGCATTAGGCCCGCGCGCAATGTTTTCGGAGCCTGAAGCAATAATGTGCTCGCCGCACTTCATACAGTCAAGGCACGCAGCGACGCCATAACGCGCCGGCCAGAATTATGAGCGACGGCTTTGACAGCCGTGGCCGGAATGCTATTGAAGCGCTTCAAACAACGTAAGGAAATACGACCATGATCGAACCAATCGGCATTCTGTTGCTCGACGTCGGCAATGACGAGGATGTCGGCATCCTGCTCGGCGACGAGCACGACGATGTCGAATTCCGCTTCATCATGCTGGTTGGCAGCCAGACCGGGGAAACGCTTCGCTTTCAGCCGAGCGACAACATGACGGTCGAGGAATTCTTCGAAGCACTCGACGAGCCGGGCAATGCCAGCGAGCCGGAAATTCTCAAGTTCCTCAAGGTCCAGCGCAGCGCTGCCGTGCTCGTCGCGTTCGATGGCGAACCACGCACCTTCGACCTCGACGACCTCTGATCATTCCTTGTGATCCATATCTGTCCGCCACCGCGATCCCTTTGCAGTCAGCTGGAAGGGGATCTTACCTGAGCAAGGAACGGCGGACAGAGATTTTCCGGTAGAGGCCCCAGCCGTTCGAGCAGATTGAGATTGGGTTGCAACGACCGCCGCAAATGCCGCTCGAGCGTTGCCGCAGCGCCGCCGGGATCGCCGGACAGCAATGCTTGATAGATTCGTCGGTGCTCGGACACCATCAATTCGATCTCGCCGCTGCGCTGATAGCCTTCGAAAGTCGAGTGGGTAGCGATCAGGATGCGCTGACTTCGGCGCACGACATTCAGCAGTAATATGTTCGGACAAGGGGCCAGGGTATGCAGGTGGAGGTCCGCCTCCAGCTCTTCACGCGCCAACGGATCGGGCGCATTGCTGGCGGCCCGGTCGACACGGTCGGCGCGGATGCGGATGTCATCCATGTTTAGCATCGGATAGGCCTGCAACAGCGCCTGCGGCTCCAGCAGCCAACGCATCTCATAGTGGTTGTGCAGATCGGACGCTGTCAGCGGACCGGCATACCAACGGTTGTTGCTGTCCTGCTCGATGACCCCTGCCCTTTCAAGCTGAGTCAGCACTTCATGCGCAATGGTGCGGCTGACATCGTAGTGATTGGCGAGCGCCGTCTCGTTGAGCATGAACCGTCCATAAGCCAGGCAGGCAGCGACCGCGTGCTCGACTTCCGGATAAATCTGCTCACGCCGGTTGGCGCTGGGTGCTGCGACCTCGGCGGGGATTCGCAAGCCGGCTTCACGCAGTTCGCCTCGATGGGGTGGCGCACCCGGCACGATGTAGCCGCGCCCCTTGAACGCATGCAGCAGCCCCTCGTCTACAAGCCTCGACAGCGCAACGCCCGCCGGTACCCGACTGACATTGAAGGCGCGCGCGACATTAGCCTGTCCCAGCACCAGCCCGGGTCGCAGTTTCGCGTTGTCCAGATGATCGCGCAGGACGGCGTAAATCGTCGCATAGATCGGCTCGTCCCGACCGATCCCCGGTCCCGCCACATCATCCATATTGCGGTCAGCAACTGCCATTGTCCGACCCCTCCCAAAGCCTCCGACACCAGCCCCCGACCTGTTCTATCAGCTTTCGCGAAGCGCGGGTCGTCCGGTCCATGATCATGAAACCGTGCACTGTTCCTCGCCATTCCTCGTAGGCGACGTTGTTGCCTGCCGCAATCAACCGCCCGGCGTAGGCACGACCCTCGTCACGCAGCGGGTCATGGTCGGCTGTCACCAGCAGTGCAGCCGGAAGATTGGCGAGGTCGTCTGCGCGCAGCGGCGAAACACCCGGATCCGCTGGATCGGTGCCGCCGGACAGATAGTGCGCGACGTACCAGTCCATCGTCGGCATGCTGAGGAAATAGCCCTGGGCGAACGCCGTACGGCTTGGCGTCATTGCGGTCAGATCGGTCGCCGGATAGACCAGTACCTGACCAAGCAATGGCGTGCCGCGATCACGGGCAAGAACAGCAAGCGAGGCCGCGATACTGGCGCCGGCGCTGTCGCCCGCGACGATGATCCGTTCAGCATCAAGACCTGCAGCTTGCGCATTGGCGAGCAGCCAGTCGAGCGCTGAAAGCGCGTCGTCAAGGCAAGCCGGGAACGGGTGTTCGGGCGCCTTGGCGTATTCGACCGCGACGATGTTGGCGCCTGCGGCATGCACCAGCGCACGCAGCGCTCCATCATGGGTGTCGAGGCTTCCGACGACCCAGCCGCCTCCGTGAAAATAGAGGATCGTTCTTGCCGTACCCGTCTTGCGATAGAGCCTAAGCCTTATAGTCTCGCCGCGGCTGGGAATGGCGAATGTTTCGACGGCATCGACATCGTCCTTGGCACCCCAATGACCGGCGAGGCGGATTTCGGATGCGGCACGCGCCTCGATCGCAGACATGCTTTCCGGCGGCGACAATCCAAGTGCATCGGCAATCTCAAGCATGCGGCGCAATTCCGGCAGCAGGCGTGAACGATCAACACCGACGTGCTGCAAATCTTCCGTCACGCTTTCCTCCCTGCATGTACGCACACGTAACCTTGTGCTTTCATCCCTTAGATCCATCTCCGCGAAAAATCAATGATCGAACATTGCACGCGATATACGTTTATGTTAGCCATAGCGGCAAGGCTCGTCGCGAGGAGGAAAGCGACCGCCCCAACGGGAGGAAAACATGAAGCTTCATTTTGCCCGCGGCATCGCCGCAGCCAGCCTTGCCTGCTCGGTGGCGCTCGCGCCGATGAGCGCGCTCGCGTCAGACAACAAGATCGCCCTCATTCCGGGTGGACCGCACCCCTACTTTGCGCCCTGGGAGCAGGCGGCCAAGGACGCCGCCAAGGATTTCGGCATCGCATCCGTGGAATACAAGGTTCCCGCCGAATGGAAGCTGGAACAGCAGACCGAAATGCTCGAAAGCCTTGCGGCGCAGGGCGTCAACGCCTTCGGTCTGTTTCCGGGCGATGCAGTCGGCGTCAACTCGACGGTCGGCGAACTCAAGAGCAACGGGATCACGACAGTGGCGATCGGCGGCTGCGCGCAGGATCCGACCGATGCCGCGTTTTGCATGGCAACCGACGTCTACCAGTCTGCTTATCTCGGCATGAAGTCGCTGATCGAGGCAATGGGTGGCAAGGGCGCCGTCGTGCATCTGGCCGGTTTGCTCGTCGACCCCAACACCACGCTGCGCGTCCAGGCTGTCGAAAAGGCCGTGGCTGAGACGAACGGTGCCGTCACCCTGCTGCAAACTGTCGGCGATACCGACAGCCAGGAAGGCGGGGACCAGAAGATCAATGCTCTCCTCGCTGCCCAGAAGGACAATATCGGCGGCATGATCGCCACCGGTTACATCTCGTCCGTGGTTGCGGCCACGGCGCTCAAAAATCTCGGCGACAAGCGCATCAAGTTCATCGGCATCGATGACGACAAGATCGTGCTCGACGGCATCCGCGAAGGCTTCGTCTCTGGCACGATGGCGCAGAACCCTTATGGACAGGGCTATATCGGCGCCTACGCGCTCGACCAGCTGGCCAGCGGCTGCACCGCCAAGGCTGACGCTCCGTGGGTAAAAACCCCGCAGACCGCTCACTTCATCGATTCCGGCACCTTGCTGATTTCGGCGAAGAACATCGACAGCTACAAGGACGACCTCAAGGCGCTCACCGGCAAGATCCAGAGCACCTTCAAGGACACCTATCTAACCTGCAGTTAAATGCATGACGGGATGGCACGCCAACTGCTTGCCGTCCCGCTCGTTCTCCGACAGGATGTCTTGCTGAGCGGCAAAGCTCGGGACGTCGACAGACCGGATGCCATCATGACAGCCTTGGACCAAAGCAGCCCGCAGCGCCGGACGATAGCAGGTGTGCTCACTTCTCTTTTCACGCGTGGCTCGACGCAGTTCGGACTGCTGGTGATCCTGATCGCAATGTGGATCGTTTTCTCAAATCTTGCGCCGGGTTTCCTGTCTCGCTTCAACCTCAATTCACTCGGGCGTTCGGTTGCCATCGACGTCGTGATCGGCTTTTCGCAAATGGTCGTGCTCGCGACCGGCGGCATGAACCTGGCCGTCGGCGCCATAGGAGTCTGTGCCGTCATGACGGTCGGCTATCTCTTGCAGGTGATCGGCCTGCCGATCCCTGTCGCGATCGTCGCGACGCTCGCCTTCGGCGGGATGCTCGGCTGGCTCAACGGCTTTGCCATCACCCGCACAGGGGTCAACAGCTTCGTCGTGACGCTGGCCAGCGCCAGCCTGTTTCTGGGCGGCATGCTCATTCTCAGCAAGGGGGTGCCGCTCAGCGCGCTGCCACCTGGACTGGGCGCCTTCGGCAAGGCCAGTCTTGCCGGCGTTCCCGCGCTTGCCTATGTCGCGCTCGCTATCGGCATGCTTCTCTATATCCTTTTCAGGCACACGGTCCTCGGCCGTCAAATTCTCGCCGTCGGCGCCAGTCCTCGCGCTGCCGAAATGTCGGGCATACCGGTCAACCGCATCATCGTATTCGTTCACTGCCTCTCGGGAGTGCTGGCTGCGGCTGCGGCTGTCATGCTGACCGCACGGCTTTCTGCGGCAATGCCCGGCGTGGCAGGAGACGACTGGCTGTTACCCTCGTTCCTCGCCCCGGTCATCGGTGGAACCGCGCTCTCCGGCGGCATCGTCTCTGTGATCGGCACCATTCTCGGCGCATTGCTGGTATCCACAATTCGCAGCGGCCTGCTGGTGCTGCAGATCGGGAACTTCTGGCTGCAGTTGTTTCTCGGCATATTCCTACTGGGTGCGATCCTGCTGGAGCGCTATCGCGCTGCACTGGCCACCCGTGAACAGACGAGGCGCGCATGAACAACATTACAGGCGCGATCTTCCGGACCCAGTGGTCTGGTATTCTCGCAGGGGTCATCGCCGGCGCCATAGCGCTGAGCTTTGCCACGCCATCCTTCCTCACCGAATTCAACTGGTTCGTTATGCTCCGCAGCATCTGCGTGTCGCTGCTCGTTGCCTTCAGCCAGATGGTAATGCTCGGCGTCGGCCAGATGAACCTTTCCGTCGGCGCGCTTGGCGGCCTGGTAGCGGTCATCGTCGGCGGGCTGATGGATGCCTGGGGCGTACCGGTCTTGCCGGCGATTTTCACTGCCATGGTCGCGGGTGGACTTGCGGGTTACCTGAACGGCTGGCTGACGGTGCGGACCGGCATCAACGGTTTCATCGTCACGCTGGCCACCGCCTCTGGCTTTGCCGGTATCAATCTCGGCCTGACCAAGGCCATTCCCTTCTATAATCTGCCGGAAGCGTTCGTCGCCTTCGGCAACGGGCGGCTGGGCCTGTTTCCCTACCTGCTGATTATTCCGCTGATCGTCACAGTGGCGCTGGTGGTCTTCTTTTCCCGCATCAAGCAGGGACGCTATCTGCTCGCGGTCGGCGGCAACAGCCACGCCGCGCAACTGTCGGGCATCTCGGTCCCGCGGGCGATCATCACCGCGCACGTGATCTCGGGCCTGCTGGCCGCAGCCGCCGGCATTCTCGCCGTGGCCCAGCTTGGCTCGGCCCAGCCGACAATCGGTTCGGACTGGCTGGTAATCTCCTTTGCAGCCCCGATCATTGGCGGCGCAAGCCTCGCCGGCGGGTCGGTTTCGATCATCGGCACGGTGATTGCTGTTGCGCTGATCGGCCTCATCCAGAATGCCATGGTGCTGCTCGCAGTAGATCCGTACTGGGTAACCTTCCTGCTCGGCGCACTCATTCTGGCTGCCGTGTGGATCAACCGTTACCGCGCAATCCGGGTGGGAGAAGACTGAGATGGTTCTGGTCCTCGACACGATCAGCAAATCCTTCCCTGGCGTGCGGGCGTTGTCCAATGCATCGCTGACGCTGGCAAAGGGTGAAATCCACGCGCTGATGGGCGAGAACGGCGCGGGCAAATCCACGCTGATCAAGATCATCACCGGCGTGCACAAGCCCGATAGCGGCCACTTCTCGCTCGATGGTAAGGACATCTCGTTGTCCTCGCCGCGCGATGCGATTGCACTCGGCATTACGGCCGTGCATCAGGAACGCAACCTGATCCCGCGCTTTTCGGTCGCCGAAAACATCATGCTGGAACGCCTGCCGACGAAGAACGGCCTGGTCGATTTCGTCAGCGCCAACGCCCAGGCGCGCCAGCACCTGCAGATGATCGGGCTGGATATCGACCCGTCCACCGAAATCCGTCGCCTGAGCGTGGCGCAGATGCAGATGGTGGAGATTGCCAAGGCGCTCAGCCACGAGGCGAAGGTGCTGCTGCTTGACGAACCGACCGCCTCGATTACGGCAGCAGAGACCGAGATCCTCTTCCGGCTGGTGCGGCAATTGCGCGACAGGGGCACGGCGATCCTGTTCGTCAGCCACAAGCTCGAAGAGGTTCTGGCGCTTTGCGACAGGGTCACCGTATTGCGCGATGGCGAGACGACATTGCGCGGAGCGCCCATGGCAGGAATGACCCGGCATAGTCTGATCGAAGCGATGATCGGCAGGGCCGAGCGGCCGGCCATCGCCCGCACCGGCGCACCCGATAGCGGCCAGCCGAAAATGGAACTGCGCGGGTTTTCGACCGGTGCCGGGCATAGAAACATCGATTTCAAGCTTCGCAAGGGGGAAATCCTCGGCCTCTATGGCCTGGTCGGCGCCGGTCGCACCGAGCTTGCCCGCGCCCTGATCGGGATGGACAAAGTGAAGGCAGGCGAGCTTCTGATCGACGGCAAGCCAGCGAAAATCCGTTCCGTCGAGGATGCGATCAAGCGTTTCAGGATCGGCTATGTCAGCGAGGATCGCAAGCACGAGGGTGTTATCCTCGCCCATCCGATCCGCTCCAACATCGCCATTACCGTGTGGAACCGGATCGCCGGCACGCTGGGCCTGCTGACGGCAGCATCCGAGAGGGCCGTCGCCGAGCCGCTGTCAAAACGGCTCGAGATCCGGACCCCAAGCCTCGAGCAACTGGTCGGCAACCTATCGGGCGGCAACCAGCAGAAGGTCTCCTTGGCCAAGTGGCTGGCCGTCAATGTCGACGTGCTGATCATCGATGAGCCAACGGTCGGCATCGACATCAAGGCCAAGGCCTACTTCCACGAATTGATCAACGATCTCGCCGACAAGGGCATGTCGATCCTGCTGATTTCAAGCGACATGCCGGAGATGGTGGCGCTCGCCGATCGCATCCTTGTCATGCATGAATTCGAAATCCTGCACGAGCACGTCAACGACCGCAAGTATGACAATGCCAGCCGTGCCATCATGGGTGCAATCCACAAACATCAGCAGAGCGGGCACGGTTCCGCAATGGCGACCGCAAGCCACTGAACATGCGTGCTGCAGGCGTGCGGCGCTTTCGCACCGCACTTGCATCATGCATCAGGCTTCGGCGGCGGCGCTGCTGACCGCAAGCACGGTCAGCTTGTGGCGGCGATCGTCGCGTGCGGTCCATTCGATGGCCTGACCTTCGGCCAGGCCGATCAATGCCGTGCCGATCGGTGTCAGGATCGAAATCTTGCCGGCGGCAATATCGGCATCGCCGGGATAGACGAGCGTCACCTGACGCCGCTGACCGTCGTCTGCGCTGTATTCGACGGTGGAGCCCATCTTGACCACATTGGCCGGAACGGATTTTGGCTTTACGACCTTGGCCCGCTCAAGTTCCGTAAGCAGTTCATCGGCGATCTCGGGCTGGCGGTCGGCGACCGCGTTGGCAAGGTCGGTCAATCTTTCCTGATCCGTTTCGCTGATAACGATTCTTGGCTTGAGCCGTTTTGAACTTGCGGCTTTCTGAGTTGTCATTTTCGGTGGTCCTGATGGTTGTCGGCAGATGCCCGACCTCCCGCACGCGCTTTTCGCAAACGGGAAACTACGTGAAGACAGATTTTCAAAAAATTTCCCCCGCGCTCAGGGTAACAGTGCTGAGCCGGGGGCTACAGGCCTGCGATCGGGGCAACCCGATGGATCATGCTCAGCAGATTATGCACGCGCGTTTCAATCATGGCCCTAGCTTGGAGATATTCTGCGATTTGTCAAGGCGACCGCGCTCTTGCCGAATTCCAGGCGCCGGAAAGCCGAGCCACATTTGTCGAACTTCCGGAAAAACCAATGCCGTAGCCGCCCGCACACTACGATTCTCATGTCGAAAACTTGCGGCAGCACGCGGACACTGACATAAGGGCGCAAAACTTTCCCGGATCCCCGTGCACACATGATACGTATCGAGAATATCAGCAAGCAGAACAGCCATCGGCTTCTCTTCATCGAAGCTTCGGCAGCCCTCAACAAAGGCGAAAAAGTCGGCCTCGTCGGCCCCAACGGCGCAGGCAAGACCACGCTTTTCCGGATGATCACCGGAGAAGAGGTGCCCGATGAAGGACAGGTGTCGGTGGAAAAAGGCGTGACCATCGGCTACTTCAACCAGGATGTCGGCGAGATGGCGGGCCGTAGCGCGGTTTCCGAGGTGATGGATGGCGCCGGCCCGGTGAGCATCGTTGCCGCCGAGCTGCGCGAGCTCGAAGCTGCGATGGCCGACCCCGACCAGGCCGACAACATGGATGAAATCATCGAGCGTTACGGCGAGGTGCAGGCACGCTACGAGGAACTCGACGGCTATGCGCTCGACGGGCGCGCGCGTGAAGTTTTGGCGGGACTGAGCTTCAGCCAGGAAATGATGGACGGTGACGTGGGCGCGCTGTCGGGCGGCTGGAAGATGCGCGTGGCGCTGGCCCGCATCCTGCTCATGCGCCCCGACGTCATGCTTCTCGACGAGCCAAGCAACCATCTGGATCTCGAAAGCCTTATCTGGCTCGAGGAATTCCTCAAGGGCTATGAGGGCGCACTGCTGATGACCTCGCATGACCGCGAGTTCATGAACCGTATCGTCAACAAGCTGGTCGAGATCGACGGCGGCAACCTGACCAGCTATTCCGGCGACTATGCGTTCTACGAGCAGCAGCGGGCGCAGAACGAGAAGCAGCAACTGGCGCAGTTCGAGCGCCAGCAGGCGATGCTGGCCAAGGAAATCAAGTTCATCGAGCGCTTCAAGGCGCGTGCATCACATGCCGCGCAGGTGCAGAGCCGCGTCAAGAAGCTAGAGAAGATCGACCGGGTGGAGCCGCCCAAGCGCCGCCAGACGGTGTCGTTCGAGTTCCAGCCGGCGCCACGCTCCGGCGAGGACGTGGTGAACCTGAAGAACGTGCATAAGAAATATGGCAGCCGGACCATTTACGAAGGGCTGGATTTCATGGTGCGGCGCCGGGAACGCTGGTGCGTCATGGGCATCAATGGTGCGGGAAAGTCGACGCTGCTGAAGCTGGTCACAGGCGCCTCGCAGCCGGACGAAGGCAGCGTCGCGCTTGGCGCCAGCGTCAAGATGGGCTATTTCGCCCAGCATGCCATGGACCTGCTGGATGGCGACCGCACGGTCTTCCAGACGCTGGAAGATTCGTTTCCCCAGGCCGGACAGGGCTCGCTGCGGGCCCTGGCAGGCTGCTTCGGCTTTTCCGGTGACGATGTCGAGAAGCGATGCCGGGTGTTGTCCGGCGGCGAAAAGGCGCGGCTGGTGATGGCCAAGATGCTGTTCGATCCGCCGAATCTTCTGGTGCTGGACGAGCCTACCAACCACCTGGATCTCGATACCAAGGAAATGCTCATCAAGGCACTGTCCGAGTACGAGGGCACGATGCTGTTTGTCTCGCACGACCGCCACTTCCTGGCCGCTCTCTCCAACCGGGTGCTGGAACTGACCCCGGACGGCATCCACCAGTATGGCGGCGGCTACACCGAATATGTGGAGCGTACCGGCCAGGAAGCTCCCGGCCTGCATAGCTGAGAAAGCAACACTTCGCCGGCAAAGTAATGAGCCAACTTCATTTGACCCGGCAACCAGGTTCGGATGAAGGGTCGTGACCCAATCCCTGAATGAGAGAAGACGGTACGTCGCCTGGGAAGGGGCGACGAACCAAAGCCAACCTACAGCAGGCCCCGCACTGCGAGATTGGTCATGAGTGCGCGTGTGCCAAAGGTCCATGGCTCGCATTCGGTGGAAAGGCGGACAATGTTGGACAGGCAGCCCAATTCCTTGTTCGAAATAGTCACCACGTCACCAAGGTGATGGGTGAACCCCTGCCCCGCGCCGTCACGATCCTGTACCGGGGCAAACAAGGTTCCCAGGAACAACATCAAACCATCGGGATATTGGTGATGCCGGCCTATTGTCTGGTCGACGAGATCGAGCGGATCACGGCTGATTTCCTTCATCGAGCTGCGACCTTTCATGATAAATCCGTCTTCGCCGGTCGTGAGGAGGTCCAATTCGGCATTGCGAACGTCCTCGATCGAATAGGTCTGGTCGAAAAGGCGGATGAAAGGCCCGATCGCGCAGGAGGCATTGTTGTCCTTGGCCTTGCCGAGGAGAAGTGCGGAACGCCCCTCGACATCGCGCAGATTGACGTCATTGCCGAGCGTCGCTCCCATCACCTCGCCACGGCTGTTGACCGCAAGCACCACCTCCGGCTCCGGATTGTTCCAACTGGAAACCGGGTGCAAGCCCACGTCTGCGCCATGTCCTACCGATGACAGAACCGGTGCCTTCGTGAAAACTTCGGCATCCGGCCCGATACCCACTTCCAGATATTGTGACCAGACGCCCTCCTCTATCAGCGCGGCCTTGACCTTGGCCGCCTGATCGGAGCCGGCCTTGAGGTTGCGGAGGCTGTCGCCAATGATGGCAGAGATTCGTTCCCGGATCTTGGCTGCGAGTGCCGGGTTGCCTGCCGCCTTTTCCTCGATGACGCGCTCGATCATCGAGCGGGCAAAGGTTACGCCGCAGGCCTTTACGGATTGCAGATCGCAGGGCGCGAGCAAGCGGATTCCGGCGACGTTCCCGTCCAGAACGTCGTCGATCGATCCGACAACGTCACCTTGCCGCGTCTTCAGCCAGCCAACGGGATTGTCCATTTCCAGGAGATCGCGGATCGTCGGCGCGTCGCGTGATGTCACGTCGAGCACGACACCCTCCCGGACAAGTACGACCGAGGGCCCGGAGACAACCTCCCGCCAGACGCGACCGACAAAGGTTCCTCTTGAGAATGGGTTCATTTCTATGTTCGCTGCCATTCGATTTTCATCCAGCACTCCATGGATTGACCGGGATCAAGAGCCACGAGACCGGGATGACCTTTCATGTTGAATGCGTCGACCGGATGGGAGACAGGTTCGACGCAGACGAAATCAGCTTCTGACGAAGGCGAAAAGACAATCGCCGTGGAAAGATTGTCGGACGCGGTGACCCGCACCGTGATTTCACGTTGCTCGATGATTGCTTCGCCCGTCCAACCAGCAAAGGCGTTGTTGATCCAGCCCTGCGGCATTGGCCTACTCTCGGCAAAACTCCAATCGCTTGCGCTCTCCAGTCTTATCAAGCCAGCCGGCAGATGGTTCTCATCTTCAAGCCAGACCGCTTCGGCCGGAAGCCGCAGTCTCGTGGCATTGTCGCGGGGAAACCATGGATGGAAGCCGGCCCCGAAGGGAAGCGTATCGTCGCCAATGTTCTTCAGGGCCAGATCGATCAAGAGTGCATCGTCGGCAAGCGAAAAGGTTTGGGCAGCGTGGTAGCGGAAAGGGCCGATAGCACCCTCGAGGCATTCCAGCCGTGCCTGCGTATCGTGCACCTCTGTCAGGTGCCACCGACGCTGAAACCCATCGCCGTGAATAGGAAACGCTTCACCCGCCAGATTGGGCCGGACGTCGTGAAAATGTTCCCCGTAGGCAAACCCGCCGCCCGAAATTCGATTGGAGAACGGCACCAAAATGTTTGACGCCAGGGCGAACGGACCATCGTCGGCATTGCCGGACCAAGGCCGCAGAACCGGGATAACGCCACCGTCGACCGCCAGGCAATCCAGTCTGGCAATTCCGCCCCCCATTGCCGGTACAAGCTGCAGGCTTGCGTACTTCGTAGCGATCTGAACGGTGCCTGACACGCCTCACCAACCCCCATCGACGTTGATATTCTGGCCGGAAATCATGTCAGCCGCCGGCGACGCGAGGAAGAATACCAGGTTGGCGACATCCTCTGGCTGGACCCTGCGCTTGATGCATTGCTGCTTGAGAACCCAGTCATTGTATTCCTGCAAACGATCGGCAAACACCCGGTCTTCCGCCTCGGAAACGACGGCCCCAGGTGAAACCGCATTCACATTGATGCCGTGCGGACCGAGTTCACGGGCAAGCGACTTGGTCAGACCCAAAAGCGCGCCCTTGGATGCAACGTAAGGCACGTAGCCGTCCCATTGCCCATTCAGCGTGACGGAGGTGAAATTGATGATCTTGCCCTTGGCCTTTGCCTTCATCGCCGGCGAACAGGCGCGGGTCAAAGCAAAAGCTGCCGACGAATTAACCCGGATCTGGTCTTCGTACTCCTCCAGGGAAAAATCTTCAAAGGGCTTGTTTATGATAAGAGCCGCATTGTTGATCAGGACGTCAAAACCGCCAAGCTCGTCCGCAAGCAGAGCGACGTCATGCTCTGCCTGTTGCAAACGATTGAGGTCACATCCGAAATACCTGACCCCCTGCCCCAGTGCCGACGCCAGTTCGCCGCCTTCGGCGATTTCGGGTCGATCCAGCACAATGACTCTGGCGCCTTCGGTGGCGAATTTTCTCGCCTGGGCCCGACCGAGCGTGCCGAGCCCTCCCGTCAGCAATACGTTCTTGCCTTGCATCGATGTCATGCCAACCTCCTCAAAGAACGTCCTGGACCTCGTCGATCGACGTATCGCCGACCAGCTTGTCGAGCACAACTTGCCCACGCGCCATCGCCACGATCCGGTCGCAGCATTCAAAAACGTGATGCATGTTGTGACTGATGAAGATGCCGGTCACATTCTGGTCTTTCAACGACCGCACGAATCCGATCACCTTGTTGGTCTCTTTAACCGACAGGTGGTTGGTGGGCTCGTCCAGGATCATGACCTTGGACTTGAAATGCATGGCGCGGGCGATGGCGACCCCCTGACGCTGGCCACCGGACAATTCGCCAACCAGCGCGTCGGGTGAGCGCAGATGCAGATCGACATCGGCAATTGCCTTGACGCTTTCGTCGCGCATCTTCTTGAGGTCGATGATGCCGAAGCCACCAACGGCGAATTTCAGCGGCTCCCGCCCTATGAACAGGTTGCGGGCTATGGTCATGGTGGGAACCATGGAATTGTATTGGTAGATGGTCTCGATACCCAGTCTCATGGAGTCACGAGGCCCGGAGATTTCCGCCGCCTTGCCTTCCATGTAAATCTCGCCCTGATCCTGTTTCTGGAGGCCGGAAAGGATGTTGATCAAGGTGGACTTGCCTGCGCCGTTATCGCCGATCAGGCCGACAGTCTGATTGCGGGCAAGATCGAGCGAGACCCCGCGAAGCGCGTGCACGCCTGAATACCATTTGTGAAGATTGCGAACGGAAATGATCGGATCGGTCATGGTTCAGATCTCCACCTTGATGGATCGGGCACGTTTGCGCAGCCACGCATTGGCGACGACGGCGAATATCGTCAGGAAACCAATGGCAAACTTGAACCAGTTGGCATCGACCTGGCTCAGAACCAGTCCATTGTCGATTACCCGGATAAGGATAGCGCCGATAATGCCGCCAAGAACCGCCCCGATTCCGCCATTGAGCGATGCGCCACCGATCACGGCAGCAGCGACCGCCTGCAGTTCCATGCCGTCACCGAGGGATGGCAATGGCGAACCAAGCCGGAAAACCTGGATCATACCCGCGAAGCCCGCCAGCATGGAGCACAGGATGAAGCTGACAATCTTCACGCGCGCAGTGGGGATGCCCATGGCGGCGGCGGCTGGAAAAAATCCGCCCGTGGCACGAACCCAATTGCCGAAATTGGTGCGGGTCAAAAGCATTGAAACGATAACGGCGATGCCGACGAACCAGAGAAATGACATACGGATAACATTGCCTGGACCGACGAAATCGGTGAAGAGCCAAGTCGGCAGATCTGCCGGAAGAAGCGGCGGGAACCCACCCGAAATCACCACTGTCAACGACCGGGCGATGAACATCATGCCAAGGGTCGTGATAAAACTTGGTATTGCAAACCGTATCGTCAGATAACCGTTCAAGAATCCGATGACGACGCAAACCAGGAACCCCACGGCCATCGCGGGCAGGAATGGCGTGCCATGAGCCATAAGCACAGCCATGCTCATCGGCATCAAAGCAAAGACGGCACCGACCGAAAGGTCGAATTCGCCGCATATCATCAAAAGCGTGACGCCGATGGCAACCAGTGCCATCTCCGGCAGAATGCCGAGAATGCCGCGGAGATTGTCAATGCTGAGAAAGATGCCATCCGAGCGGCCTTGAAAAATGGCGACCAGAATGACCAGTAGGAGGAGCGCGGCGAGTTCCGGCTTCTCCATGTATACTTTCAGAAAACGTTTCATTTCAGGATGAACTCCTCAGTTGGGAAGGCCCGGCGTGACGCCGAACCTTCCCGGAAATGCTTAGCGCAGACCCTGCTTGGACAATTCCATGATGGCATCCGCTTGGTCAGGGCGAACGATGCCCTGTCCGGTGTCGATGTTGGCCGGAGAAAGACCCGCCTTCTTGGCAAGATAGACCTGCAGGACGGGCATGAAGCCCTGCATGTAGGGCTGCTGATCGACCTGCACCTGGACATAGCCTGTCTGCATCTGCTGGACGACTTCAGGCACGAGGTCGAAGCCGCCGAGCAGCACCTTGCCGGGCTCGATACCACGGTCCTTGAGGACCCGGGCAACGGCCGCATGCCAGAAACCGGTGTCGAAATAGGCGGTCGTATCCGGATGGGCATTCAGATAAGCGCCGACGCGATCGGCGGTAACAGCAAGGTCCGTGCCGCTGTCAATCCGCTCATAGGTGATGTCGCGACCCGGATTGGCTTTCTTGAAATCCTCCAGGAAGTCCATCACGCCGCCGCCGCGAAGCTCCGACCAGCTCTGGCCCGGCGCGGAAATGCCAACCAGCACCTTGATCGGTCCGTCCTTGGGGAATTTCTCCGACATCGCCTTGCCGAGCGAATAGCCGGCCGGCCGGAAGCCCTGGCCGACAAACGCCTGGCGTGCGCTTCCTTCGGCGCCCTGGCTGTCGTCGACGTTGACCCCAATGACGATCACGCCATCCTTGACAGCCTTGTCCAGAACCCCGTCAAACGCCTTGTCATCGACAATCGATGTCAGGAGCGCATCCGGTTTGCGGGCAAGCGCTGCCTCCATGTTGGCAAGCTGTTGCTCGACCGAGCCTTCGGTCTGGGTGAACACCATCTGGCAATTCGCCTGCACCTTCTCGCAAGCGTCATCGAAACCTTTCTTGACGGCTTGCCAGAAAGTGTTGGACGCCGATGAATGGTGAGTAAAGACAATATTGAGCCCTTCGGCACGCGCACCCAGCGCGGTCGAAGCAAGCAGGCCAGCCCCGAGAACCAGGCCCTTCATGAGCATTTTCATATTCATACCTCCCATTAGATTACAAATGATAGAAGTCTAAGCCTCAGATGCTGGCAGCATCGGAAGTACGGCGCGTCGCGGTGAAGACCCGATCCAGATCCGGATTAAGCTCCATGCCCAATCCGGGGCCGGGTGGCACAGTGATCATGCCATTCTTCACTTCGGGCAATTGGGTAACGATGTCGCGATACCAGGTGCGGTAGAAGGCTCTCACGCTTTCCTGGAAGAGCGCGTTCGGGGCATTGAGCGACAGATGCGTGGATGCGCACAGGACCACGGGACCGGTGCAATCATGCGGGGCAACCGGCAAGTGCCAGGCCTCGGCCATGGACGCGATCTTGCGCGCCTCCGAAATCCCGCCACACCAGCTGATGTCGAGCATCATGATGCCGGCCGAACCAGTTTCCAGCAGATCGCGAAATCCAAAGCGTGAACCCAGCGTCTCGGAAGCCGACAACGGTGCCGGCGAAGCCTCGACGTAGCGTTTCAGGCTGGACAGGCTGTCCATCTTGATCGGATCTTCATGCCAGAAGGTCTGATAGGGAGCCAGCGCCTTGGCGATCTGAATGGCCGGCAACAGTTGCCACATGGAGTGGAACTCGACCATGATGTCCATCTTGTCGCCGACGGCACTGCGGATCTTCTCGAACGGAACAAGAGCTTGCTTGAGGTCCGGCAAGGAAATGTACTGCCCGCGAGAGCGCTCCGCAGCGATGTCAAAGGGCCAGATTTTCATGGCTGTGATGCCATCTTCCAGCAAGGACAGGGCCAGTTCATCGGCATTGTGCAGAAAGCCGTTCAGATCGTCATACGTCTTTGACCCAGTCGTTTGAAGGTCATAGTTCGCGGTGGTCTGGCCTGTGGCCTTCTTGATATATTCGGTGCCTGCACAGGTGTTGTAAGTGCGGATCTTGTCGCGCGTGAAACCGCCGAGCAGCTGGGCGATCGGCTGCCCCGTCACCTTTCCGAAGATATCCCACAGCGCGATATCGAAAGCCGAATTGCCGCGCACCTCCGCACCGGATGACCTGAAGCCGACATAACCAACGAGGTCTGCCGCAAGAAGATCGATCTGAAGCGGATTCTTCCCTATTACCCGCGGCGCAATGTACTCATGCACATAGGCTTCCACTGTGGCTGCACCGAAGAAGGTCTCACCAAGACCGGTGATGCCTTCATCCGTGTGTACCAATAGCCAAAGAAGGTTCGGTCGCTCCGCGATGCGGACCGTTTCAAGTTTACTGATTTTCATTTCACGTCCTTAGGAAACGCCGGCTGCGAGAAGAGCCTTGATGCTGTCGTCGAAATGCTTTGCCATCAATTGGCTTGCAGTTTGCGGGTCGCCGGCGGCAATCGCCTCGGCGAGATCCAAATGCGTCTTGTTATGATCGTGCCGCTCCGCATCGGACGGCCGGCTTTTCCAGCCCACGGGCCAGGTGTGCCTGATGACGTCCTGGAACGCCCCGACAATCAGCCAGAAGATCGGATTGCGCGATGCCTTGGCAATTTCCAGATGGAATGCCAGATCATGCTCCATCACCGCTTCCGAGTTGTTGAACTCGGCCTTCATCGCCTTCGCATGCGAAAGTATCAGCTTTGCCTCGGCATCGGTCCGGCGCAGAGCTGCGAGCGTCGCCGTCCGCATTTCTATGGTTCGGCGCACATCGTAGATTTGCTGAACATTGATCTGCTCGGTGTGGACTCCGTGCTCGATGAGCAGCGACATCGCTCCGTGGTCGAGATGGCAGACAGTAGCGCGCTTGCCAGCCGCCAGTTCGATCAAGCGCATTGCAGCCAGGGACTGGAATGCTTCGCGGATCACCGTGCGCGAAACGTTCAATTCTTTTGAAAGCGTCGCTTCGCTTGGCAATTTGTCACCGGGCGCAAGCTCATTTTCCCGGATATGGCGGGTAATCGCACCGATCGCAGCGCTGACCAGACTTGCACCATCCATCGGCTTTCCCCGTTCGATCGCAGCAGTCATGTCTTGTCACCTCCCTATCCCCAAACCTGTATGATATGTTTGCGTTGATATGCCAATATCTTTTGAGTATGCTGTCTGTCAAGATCAATTTGACGAGGTCAATTCATGATAGCCGACCAGAACATCGAATTTGCTTTTGCCGCCGAAGACATCGTGGGAGAAAGCATCGTTTGGGACGACAGGCGGGATGCCCTTCTATGGGTCGACATTATCGGTCGTCGGATCCATTCCCTGACGCCGGCCACCGGCGACCACCGGACATGGCAGATGCCTGACATCGTTACCTCCATCGGCCTCAGGCAGGACGGCGGGGCCATTGTGGGGCTGCGGACGTTTGTTGCCCTTTGGGATTTCGATGAACACTTCGAACCGCTGGCGACGATCGAACCCGACCGACCGGACAATCGCCTCAATGAAGGGGTCGTCGGCCCGGATGGGGCCTTCTGGATCGGCACCATGGAAAACAACATCCAGGCCGATGATTCGCCAAAGGCGATAGAAGGCGCCAAGGGTTATCTCTATCGATGTGACGTTTCAGGGAAAGTCGACCGGATATGCGACGACACCTTCGGCATCACAAACACACTGGTGTGGACTGACGACGGCCGACTGATCACTGCAGATACCCTGAAAAACGAGATTTACAGCTACGGCATCGAATCAACCACAAACCGGCTTTTCGATCGACGGACCATTCTTGCTGGTTTTCCGCGCGGGCTCCCCGACGGATCCTGCAGGGACAGGGAAGGTTATGTCTGGAACTGTCGTGTTGCCGGCGGCGGCGCCGTGGTCCGCCTTGATCCGGCAGGACGAATCGACCGCATCATCGACCTTCCCTGTTCCTGGCCAACGAGCTGCACCTTTGGCGGCCCGGATATGTCGACGCTCTATGTAACGTCTGCGCGCTTCACGATGAGTGAAGAGCACTTGGCGAACAATCCGCAGGAAGGCGGATTGTTCGCCGTCAAGACCGGGACAACTGGAGTTCAATCGTCTCGCTTTGGATCGGCAGCCAAGACGATGCCCATTTGAAAATCCCGACAATGGCTGCCCGCACGCACGCCATGCCGGCGAGCAGCCATCCGTTCCTCGGCCTGCGTTAGCATCGGGCGTTTGCCCGGACCCAACGCGCTGGCAGCTCGCGACCCCCCATGGCTTGATCCTCAGGACGTCGGGCGTTTGACCGGCAGCGCCGACCACCCGGCAAAGACGGCATCACGGCCCAGCTGCTCCTCGATCCGAAGGCATTCATTCCACTTGGCCATGCGCTCCGATCGCGAAAACGAACCCACCTTGAGCTGTCCGGCATTCCAGCCGACGGCGAGATGCGAGATGGTGACATCCTCGCTCTCGCCAGAGCGCGCCGACACGATCGTGCCAAACCCCGCAGCACGTCCGGCGTTTGCAGCCGCCAGCGTCTCGGTCATGGTGCCTGCCTGGTTTGGCTTGATCAGCACGGCATTGACGGCCTTGTCGGATATCGACTGCCTGACACGGGCTTCATCGGTAACCAGATAATCATCGCCGATGATCTGGATGTCCGCGCCATGGCGGGCGGTAAAGGCGATGAAGCCCTCACGGTCGTCCTCGGCAACCGGATCCTCAATGGAGAGGATCGGATAGGCTTTGATCCAGCTTGTCAGAAGATCCAGCATTTCCCCTGTATCGAGTTTGCGTTTGTCCAGCGCGAGTTCATAACTGCCGCCGCGACCAAATTCGCTGGCAGCAATATCCAGCGAAATGCCAACCTCGCTTGCCGGTTTCAAACCTGCCTTCTCGATGGCGCGAACGAGGAAGTCGAGCGCCTCCTCGTTGGCTGCGAAAGCCGGCCAGTATCCGCCCTCGTCAGCGACACCCTGAAGCTTGCCGGCCTCCTTGAGCATGACGCCGGCTGCACGATAGATTTCCGCCGTCCAGTCCAGCGCCTCGGCAAAAGACCCGGCCGCAGGACACATGACCATGAAGTCCTGCACGTCGACGCGGCGAGAGGCATGCGCCCCGCCGCCAAAAATCTGGATTTCCGGCAAGGGGAGCCGGACGTCCCGACCGGCGGCGAGAGAGGCCCAGAGCGGTTGCCCCTCGCTCGCCGCCCGGGCATGCAACAGCGCCATCGAGGTGGCCACCAGCGCATTGCCGCCAAGTCGGGATTTGTTGGCGGTGCCATCAAGGCCTATAAGCAGTGTATCCAGCATGGCCTGGTCGGCGATGGGCTTGCCGGCAAGTGCTGTTGCGATTTCGCCATTGACGGCATCAACAGCGTGAACGACGTCCATGCCACCAAAGGCTGCTCCACCATCGCGTCGGTCAAGGGCTTCGCCAGACCCCGTCGAGGCGCCTGCCGGCGCGATGGCGCGCCCGGCCTTCCCGCTTGCCAGCGTGATTTCGGCCTCTACGGTCGGTCGCCCGCGCGAATCCCAGACACGGCGGCCGCGAACGGAACGGATGTTGTCTTCAGTCAAGGCAATTCTCCTTCGCCCAGGCTTGGCGGATGGAAGCAAGTCGGGCAACTGGTTTGAGGATCAACGGAGGAGCGAAGCGGCGGATCACACCCTTGCCGGCTTCATCGAGATATTCGGCGGGGGACTTGCCGTCGACGCGGGCAAGCAGAAGCGCCGGCAGCAGACGGGCAGCACGGACTTCGAGGGCATCCGGCTCTTCCCAGGTTACGCCGTCCAGGTAGCTTGCAGCCAATCGGTCGAAGCAAGCCAGAAAGGCTTGGGCCGCAGATGGATTCCACAGGCATTTGAGCAGCAGATGGTTGAGGCAGAAGGCCAGATCGAAGGCCGGGTCGCCATGCCATGCGCATTCGGCATCCAGGATCACCGGGCCGTCCGGCCCGCAGAGAATGTTTTTCGGGCTGATATCGCCGTGAACCAGCGCGCTTTTGATGGCCGCTGTCTGCGCCGACAAGGCAAATAGCGCCGCCCTCAGTTCGGGATGGCCATCGGCTGTCGCCTCGAGATATGGCTCCAACCGCAGAGCATGGAACAGTTCTCCGGTGTCAAAAGTCGCAGCGATATCCGCGCGACCATGCGTGCCGGCATGGATTCGGGACATGATCGTCCCCAGCCGCGCTGCAAAGGCCAGATCGACGCGCCCGTCGCGCAACTCAGCTTTCCAGACTGGATGGTGGTCCGGAGCCAGAAATTCCATGGCATACCCGCCAAAGTCAGGATCGTCGGCAAGGATTTCAGGTACGGCGCCAGGCACAATCCTTGCCGCTTCCCGCATGTAGCCCACCTCGCTGGCATTGCGCGAGACAGGCGCTGTCCATTCGCGGGCGACCTTCAACCGGGCGAGCGCTCTCTTTACAACGAAGACGCGTTCCTCGCAGTGCACCAGCACTATATCGGATGACACGCCGCCGGTCAGCGGCTCGATCATGCAAACCGCCGTTTCGCGGCAAAGCCCGGCCGCAGCGAGAAATGCGCGCAAGGCGGCAACGTCCTGATTCTGTCTTTCTGCATCGCTCATCATTGGCCTCACGGGGTAAATGGGGACGATCTGGTGACCTGGCGCTGCGTTCCAAGCCCCTCAATGCCAAGCGAGATGACTTGGCCTGCCTTCAGATAGACAGGCGGCTTCTGGCCCAGGCCGACGCCGGGCGGCGTGCCGGTGGAAATGATGTCGCCTGGCTGTAGGGACATGAACTGGCTGATGTAGCTGACGAGATATGGAACGGAAAAGATCATCGTCTTCGTGCTGCCGTTCTGATAGCGTTTGCCATCGACTTCCAACCACATGGAAAGATCATGTGGATTGTCGATGTCTTCGGGGGTCACCAGCCAGGGGCCGATCGGGCCGAAACTATCATAGCCCTTGCCCTTGTCCCATTGCCCGCCGCGTTCGGTCTGGTAGGCGCGCTCGGAGACGTCGTTGACGAGACAAAAGCCCGCGACATGGGCCATGGCGTCGGCTTGCGGGACATGTCGGGCCGTTTTGCCAATGACGACACCCAGTTCCACTTCCCAGTCTGTCTTGACGGATCCGGGAGGGATCAGGACATCATCATTCGGGCCGCAAATCGCGCTCGTCGCCTTCATGAACAGGATCGGCTCGACCGGAATCGGCTGGTTGGTCTCGGCTGCATGGTCGGCATAGTTGAGCCCGACACAGACGAATTTTCCACTTCCGCCCACACATGGCCCAATACGCACATTGTCGTCGACCAGCGGCAGGTTCTCGACGTTGATGCGGGCAAGGCGCGCGCCAAGTTCGGGCAGCGCAGCCGGATTGATATCGTCCATGACAGCAGACAGATCGCGGATCCGGCCATCGCTGTCGAGCATTGCCGGACGCTCCCGGCCAGCTTCACCATAACGCAAGAGTTTCATGATGCTTCCTTCCAACTAGTTGACGGAACCGCCGTCGATGATCACCGATGAACCGGTCATGTAGGCGCTTTCGTCGGCGGCCAGATAAGCCGCGAGTGCAGCAATTTCCCCAGGCGTTCCAAGCCGGCCCATTGGCTGGCGGGCAATGAAAGCGGCACGGGCAGCAACCGGATCGGCAAACTGATTGATCCTCTCCTGCAGCGACGGGCTTTCGACCGTACCCGGGCAGATGGCGTTGCAGCGGATGCCTTGCGCCACATGATCGGCCGCAATCGCCTTGGTGAGCCCGACGAGCGCTGCCTTCGTCGCCCCATATGCCGCCCGGTTGGGGAAGCCTTTCACCGACGAGGCTGCCGATGCGATATTGATGATCGAGCCCTTCCCTGCCTCAAGCATGGACGGCAGCGCCGCGCGGATGGCGAAGAAAGCGGTGTCTACATTGAGGAGGAAGGATCGGCGCCAGGCATCGAGACCAGTATCCAGGATCGCGCCGTGAAACACCCAGCCCACGGCATTGACGAGGATGTCGGACGGGCCGATCTCGCCAAAGACACGATCAACTGCGACCTCATCGGAACAATCGAGCTTATGGGTCTTGATGCCCGAAGTGACAAGGCTCGAAAGATGCACCTCATCGACATCGCAGGCGTGAACAATGGCACCTTCCTCCGCGAAGCGTTCGGCAATTGCGCGGCCGATTCCCTGCGCTGCGGCCGTTACAATCGCGGTCTTCCCTTCTAGGCGTCTGGCATTGGCACTCATGACATCTCATTCCTCTTGCGGCTGGCTGGCCCGGCCAGCGTATCGCCGGCGGACCAAAAGATTGCTGGATGGCCGGAGCGCCGACCAAGGTGATCATCTTGCCCTCTCATCACCGCCCCTCACAAAAAACTACCGATACCGGCGACATGTGCCGATGCCCGCTGGGGCCGAGAGAGATAACATTTGTTGATCGAATACAATTGATTAGACCATCAGAGCCTGGCTGGAGCGTCGATCAACGAGACCATCATCTAGCATGATTGACGACAAAAGCATACTAGTATACAAGTAAAAAATAGCAACGGGGAGGACTGACGTTGAGCGTAATCGTAACCGGCGCAGCCATGGGCATTGGCAAGGCTGTGGCCCTGCAGTTGGCGCGTGAAAAGGCCGATCTCATACTGGTCGACCTGGCGCGGCCGGAACTGGAAGCCACGCAGGCGGAAGCGCGCTCCTTTGGCGTTCGCGCAGAAATCCTCTGCGGTTCAGTTGCAGAACTCGACACAGCCGAAAGAGCCGTGGCGATCGCCATTTCCTCATTCGGCCGTCTCAAGGGCCTCTCCCACAATGCAGGAATCCAGCGCTACGGCTCAGCCGTGACGACAACGCTCGCGGGCTGGGACGAGGTGATGAATGTCAACTTGAAAAGCGCCTATCTGCTCGCCCATGCCGCGCTCCCGGAACTCATGAAGACACGTGGCAGCGTTGTCATGATGGCCTCTGTCCAGGGTCTGGCGACGCAGCGCAATGTCGCTGCCTATACCACCGCCAAGCATGGCCTGATCGGACTGACCAAATCCATCGCCGTCGACTTTGCTGCCCACGGCGTTCGCGCCAATGCGATCGCACCGGGCTCGGTCGATACCCCCATGCTGCGCAACGCCGTCGCCCTGGCCGAGGATCCGGCCGCTGTCTGGCGTGAAATCAACCACATGCATCCACTGGGCCGCTCCGCCCGCCCCGAAGAGGTGGCGGAACTTGTCTGCTTTCTTCTCTCCGAACGCGCCTCCTTCATTACTGGCGAGGTGCACCGGATCGATGGCGGACTGCTGAGCGCGATTGGCGGATCTCCGAAGGACGAGGATTGAAATGAGAATTGCAGATATCAGGGCCACCACGATCGCAGTGCCGCTGGAAGCCCCGCTTCGCCACGGAGCCGGCGCCCATTGGGGTCGTTTTATCCGGACCATCGTTGAGGTGGTCGACGAGGAAGGCCTATCAGGTTTTGGCGAACTGGGGGGCGGTGGAGAGTCGGCGGAGAATTCCGTCCGCGCCATGCTGCCCTATCTCAAAGGCCATGACCCGAAGGAGCTGGAGCAACTGCGGTGGAAGATCATGAATCCCACCGCCAGCCTCTACAACAACCGTGGCCAGATCCACGCCGCCATCGAGATGGCCTGCATGGATCTCGTCGGCAAGCGACTCGGCATCCGTGCCTGTGACCTGCTCGGCGGCGCCATCCGCAAGGAAGTACCCTTCGCCTCCTATCTCTTCTATCGCTACGAGAACGAAGGGCGCGGTGGAGAGACAACACCCGAGGACATCGTTGCCCACGCGAGGGCCCTGAAGGCCGAGCATGGCTTCAATGTCCACAAGCTCAAGGGCGGTCATTTCCATCCCGACCATGACATTGCCGTCATGGAAGCGCTGGCTGAGGCTTTCCCCGAGGATCGCCTGCGCCTTGATCCCAATGCGGTCTGGTCGGTAGAAGAATCCATTCGCGTGGGCCGCGCGATCGAGCACCTCAACAACGATTATTTCGAGGACCCGACCTGGGGCCTGGAGGGCATGCGCCGCGTTCGCGACGCCGTTCGCATTCCGACCGCGACCAACACTGTCGTCGTCAACTTCGAACAGCTCGCCCAATGCATCCGCCATACACTGGTCGATGTCATTCTGCTCGATACCACCTTCTGGGGAGGACTGCGCCAGGCCTATAAGGCGGGCACGGTGCTCGAGACCTTCCAGTTCTCGGCAGCCGTCCACTCCTCCGGCGAACTGGGCATCCAGCTTGCATCCATGCTGCATCTGGGAGCAGCGCTCCCCAATCTGAACTTCGCAGCCGATGCGCATTACCATCACCTGACCGACGACATCATCAAAGGCGGGAAACTGAAATATCAGAACGGCGCCATCGCCCTGCCGGAAGGCCCCGGTCTCGGCATCGAGGTCGACCCCGAAAAGGTTCGCCAGTACGCGGAGTACTACCGCGAGACGGGCGGCTACACCTATGACCGCGACCCCGGCCGGCCGGACTGGCATTCGATCATTCCCGAGACGCGCTACGCCGACCCGGCGGTCAAGTCCGCCCCCTTCTCCTCTGGCAGGAAATAGACCAATGTCGGCGGTGACGCTCAAGGATATCGTCAAGGTTTATGGCCGGCACGTCGCTGTCCGGGGGATCGATCTCGAGATCCCCGACAAGGCATTCGTCGTCTTCGTCGGTCCGTCCGGCTGCGGCAAGTCGACGACGCTGCGGATGGTCGCGGGGCTTGAAACCATTTCCCATGGCGAGTTACTGATCAACGGCAAGGTCGTCAACGACGTGCCCTCGCGCGACCGCGGCGTGGCGATGGTCTTCCAGACCTATGCGCTTTATCCGCACATGACGGTGCGCGACAATCTCGCATTCTCACTGAAGCTCGCAAAGATTCCCAAGGACGAGGCGGACCGGCGGATCGAACGCGCCGTTTCGGTGCTTGAGCTTGGCCCCTATCTCGACCGCAAGCCGTCGCAATTGTCGGGTGGCCAGCGCCAGCGCGTCGCCATGGGCCGGGCCATCGTGCGCGAACCGGACGTCTTCCTGTTCGACGAACCGCTTTCCAATCTCGATGCCAAATTGCGCAACCAGATGCGCATCGAGATCAAGCGCCTGCAGCGTCGGCTGCAGGTCACCACCATCTATGTGACCCATGACCAGATCGAAGCCATGACGCTCGCCGACCTGATCGTCGTCATGAAGGATGGCTACATTGCCCAGGCAGGTTCGCCTATCGAGGTTTTCGAAAGGCCGGCCAACAGGTTCGTCGCCGGCTTCATCGGCTCGCCGCAGATGAACTTTTTCGAGGGCCGCCTTTCCTGCAAGGGCGACCAATGGTCCTTCATGAGCAAGGAACTCCACATTCCGATCCAGGCCGAACGCTACGGCAACAACATTTCGGACGGCCAGGCCGTCTGGCTGGGCCTTCGGGCCGAGGACATCGTGCCCGTGGGCTTTGGCGTCGTGCCTCGCAACCTAATCGGGGCGAAGGGCACTATCAGCCTGACCGAAATGCTGGGCAACGAGACATTGCTGTTTGGCGCCATCGGCGGGGCGGAATTTGTCAGCCGCATGCAGCAACCGAGACTGGTCGATCAGGACGAGGAGATGGACTTCCACATCAATGTGGATCGTCTGCACCTGTTCGATTTTGAAAATGAGGAAAACCTCCTCGAAATCTGAAACGCTTGTCAATGGGAGAGAGTGACATGAGGAATTTGGTGAAATGGATGGCAGGGGCCGCTCTAGCCGTCATGGCCACGGCTCCGGTCGTTGCGTCGGCCGCAGAGGTCAAGCTTTATCACGACAAGGGCTTCTGGTCGGCCCAGCTCGAACAGGTCGGCAAAAAGGCCGAGGAAGTCTCGGGCATCAAGATTGTTGAATCGCCCTATTCCTCGCCCGAGCAATACAAAGCATTCGTGCAGTCGTCGATCGCCGGCGGCAATGCGCCTGATATGTTCACCTGGTGGACCGGTCAGACCTTCAACGAACTGGTTGCAACCGGCCAGATCGCGCCGCTCAACGATGTCTGGGACGAACTCGTGAAGAGCGGCCAGTTTGATGCCGGCTCTGCCGATCTCTTCAAGGTGGGCAACGACATCTATGGCGTGCCGTTGCTGCTCGCCCGTTGGGTCGTCCTCTACAACAAGGACATTTTCAAGGAAGTCGGCCTTTCCGAACCCAAGACATGGGACGAGATGATGCAGGCCGCCGAAAAGCTCAAGGCCGCCGGCCATACGCCGTTCGAAGCCACGGTCCAGGAAGGCTGGCGCGGCTTCATCTGGTTTCAGGAGCTGATGCTGCGGACCGACCCCAAAGCCTATATCGGCATCAACGACGGCTCGGTCGCCTATGACAGCGACCAGGTCCGCAATGTCTTCAAGATCTGGTCCGACATGTATGCCAAGGGCTATTTTAGCGATCCGCGCTCCAATGAGGAAGCCAAGGACTTCGCATCCCGCAAAGCCGCGATGTATCTGATGGGCGAATGGGCCACGGGTATCGTCGACACAGCAGGTCTTTCCAAGGACAAGATCGGCGCCTTCGTGATGCCGAACATCACCGCCGGCCTGCCGTCCGCCGTTATCGTCGAGGGTGCGCCCATCGTTGTCTCAAAGGCGGGCAAGGAAAAGCCGGATGTCATGAAAGCCTTGAATTTCTGGGTCTCCGCCGAAGGCGCCGATGCCTGGGCGGCAGCTGCCGGCAACTACATCGGCAACGTCAAGGCCAAGTCGCCGAACGAAGTGATTTCCAAGATCAATAGCGACATGAACGCGGCCAAGACCGCATCCTACCTGCGCTGGTGGGAAGCCGTTCCGGCCGAACTCCAGGGAGAGCTGGTCGCGGAGTTGAACCGCTTCATGCTGGATCCGACGATGGCAACGGCCGAGGACGTGATGGCCAAAATGCAGGCGCTCAACGCCGAATACTGGGACAGCAAGAAGTAATCGTCCCCGAACCACAGACAGGCGCGGCATGCCGCGCCTGTCTCGATTGTGAAAACGAGGTGAAAAGCGGATGAGAAAGCCCCGGGAAACAGACCAGGCGTTGCTGGCGCGCATTGATTTCGCCCGGGTCGCAGCACGTGAGCGTGCGGGCCAGCGTCGGAATTTCCGCACGGCCTTTCTGTTTATGGCGCCCGCCATCATCCTGGTGTGCGGCATCCTCCTGGCACCGGTTGCCTATAATCTCTGGCTCAGCACCACCAACTGGAAGAAGTTCAAGGGCTTAGACGAGTTCATAGGGCTCGCCAACTATGGCAAAATGGCCACCAATCCTTACTTCACTGAAGCATTGATCAATACTGGCATCTGGGTGCTGGCCTCCATCCTGTTTCCGATCACCATCGGCCTTGCGCTCGCCATGTTCTTCCGCGGCATCCGGCTCGAAGGTGCCTTCAAAACCATCATCTTCATTCCGCGCATCCTGGCGCCGACTGCGGTCGGGGTGCTGTGGCTCCTCGTCTATTCGCCGAACGGTATGTTCAACACCATCCTGTCCTTCCTGGCAGGCTACAAGATCGATGTCGGCTGGTTGTATGAACAGGCGACGGTGACGCCGGCCACAGTCGTGACCTTTGTCTGGCAGACAGTCGGCCTTGTGATGGTGCTCATGCTGCTCGGTCTCAATGCCATCCCAAAGGATCCGCTGGAAGCCGCGCACATTGATGGTGCCTCCAAGCTGCAGGTCTTCACCCATATTGTCCTGCCGATGCTGCTGCCGACCCTGTTGATGGTCACCATCCTGTCCGTGTTGGCCGGCTTCACGGTCTTTGACCTTCTCTGGGTCATGGGGGTGAGTTATCCCGGGCAAAGGTCGCTGTCGCTCGCGGTCTTCATGTATTTCGAAGCCTTTCAGAAAGGCAACTGGGCTTTCGGCTCAGCCATTGCAGTGGTCATCGGCCTGGTCGTTCTCTGCGTCACCTGGTTCCAGGCCTGGCTTCAGCACCGCGTCGACCGGATGATGAAATAGAGGCAACCATGGTCAACCACGCCACGAAAATCGACTGCGATACCATCGAGAAGCGCGAGCGCGAACGGACGCGCGGCAAGTGGCTGACGCTGGTCGTCGCCATCTTCATCAGCCTCATCTGGATATTGCCCTTCTATTATCTGGCCGTCACCATCTTCAAGTCGGCAGAAGAATACACAAATGGAAGCCCGCTGAGCCTGCCGCAGGGATTTGCTCCCTTCCTCGGCAATGCAATGACCGCCTGGACCGATGCCAAGATGGCCTATGGCATGCTTAACTCGGGCCTTTACGGGCTGGTCGGCGGCGGACTTGCCGTCTTCATCGCCGCCATGGCCGCTTTTGGCCTGACGCGGCTTGACTATCGCGGCAAGAATTTCTGGTTCATGACCATCTTTGCCGGGACGGTCTTTCCCTTCCAGATGTATCTGATCCCACTGTTCTTCTTCTACCAGAAGCTCAACATTCTCAACACACAGGCCGGCATGCTGTTGTTCTACACGGCAATCTGCATCCCCTTCCCCACACTGGTGCTGAAGAACTTCATGAACGGCATGTCACGGGAAATGGACGAGGCGGCGCGCATGGATGGAGCAGGTGAATTCACGGTCTTTTCCCGGATCGTATTGCCCAATGTCGTAGGCCCGATGACAGCAGTCTTCCTTCTGCAATTCACCTGGATCTGGAACGATTTGCTGTTCTCCACTGTGCTCGGCAACCTCACAGAAGTCCGGTCGATCATGAATTCGCTGCAGGTTTTTCAGGGCAGCTACGCCTCTGCGGGTCCCAACATCGTGCTGACGGCCGCCTTGATTGCCAGCGTCCCGTCCGTGCTGCTATTCCTCCTGCTGAGGAAGCACTTTATGGAAGGCATGCGGGTATCAACTTTGTGACGGCCGCGGAAGGAAGCAATGTGAACAAGTTGATGGCGACAGTAACCAGGCAGCGCAGGGAAGTCGGGAGCGCCGCGCTGTCCCGCCGGCTGCACGACATTTTGCGCGACCGCATCATCTCGTTTGAGCTCAAGCCCTTCGAGCAGGTCTCCGAGCACAACATCGCCGCCGAATTCAATGTTAGCCGCACACCGGTGCGAGAGGCACTGATGCGGTTGTCCGAGCTTGGACTGGTGGATATCTACCCCCAACGCGGCACGGTGATTGCGCCTTTGCGGATCCCGGATCTCGAAAAATCCCAATTCATGCGCGAGGCGCTCGAGATCGCACTTCTCAAGCGGGCGATGGAGGGGCCGAACTGCAAGGAACTGGCCGAGCAACTGCGCGGGGAGATCGCGCTTCAAAAGGCGTTGGTCGAGATCAACGACATGAAGCGGTTCTATGCAGCCGACGAAGTCTTCCATGGGCTGATCGCTGCTTATGCAGGCCTACCGACCATCGTCAACGAGATCGAGCGCGCCAAGATCCACATGGACCGCTTTCGCCACCTGATGTTGTCGGGCATCGAGAATATCGCAACCATCCTCAAACAGCATGCAGCCATCGTCGATTCCATTTCGGAGCGTGACGTCGGTGCAGCCCAAGCTGCCATGCAATTGCATCTCAGGCGAATTCTCGAATTTGTCGACAAAGCCATCGAGCGGCACCCGGAATATTTCAGCGATGCCGGGAGCGACCCACTGTCCGTCCGCCGCAAGGGGCCTGCCGATAGATGACCGACATCAATGTGATTGCCGGTGTCTTCGATCTCGTGGGAGAAAGCCCATTCTGGGACCGGCCGGCGGGGACGTTGCATTGGGTCGATATCGTCGGCAAAAAGATCCGTAGTCTGAATATCAAGACCGGCTCGCTGACGTCGCACGATACTGAGGATTTCCCAACCGCGCTTGCGTTGTCATCGCGCAGTACCGCCATCGTCGCCTTCGGCCAAGGCGTCTTTTTCATGGATCTGGCAAACGGCTTGCTGTCGCCCGTGGTTCGTCCCGAAGGCGGCAACCCTGTGATGCGGCTCAACGAAGGCAAGTGCGACCCCCGCGGGCGCTTCTGGGTCGCCAGCATGGAAAGCAACCTCAACACCGACGGTTCTGGCCGGGAAATGGAAGCCTGGTGCGGATCGCTTTACCGGATCGATGGCATCGAGAAAGCCACCCGCTTCGGGGCAAGCACCTACTCCATTCCCAATACAATGGCCTGGTCGCCTGACCGGACCCTGTTCTATGTCGGCGATACGTTGCGCAATCAGATTCACGTCTGGGACTATGACGATGAAAGCGGCGCCATCGAAAACCGAAGGCTATTTGTCGAAGGCGGACCGGGCCTGCCGGACGGCGCCTGCATGGACAGCGAGGGCTTTCTCTGGAGCGCCCGATTCGGCGGCGGGAGGGTTTTGCGTTTCGACCCTAAAGGCAAGATCGAGCGCGAAGTGATCCTGCCGGCCAGCAATCCCACGGCCTGCACATTTGGCGGCGAGGATCTGAAAACCCTGTTTATCACCAGCGCCCGGTTCGGCCTGCAGGAACAGCAGGTTGCGAGAAACCCACTTGAAGGGGCGATCTTCGCGGTCACGACAGATATCGTGGGCCAAGGCGAAAACTATTGCGCCCTGCGCATGCCCAACCAAGGCGATTAGGCGCCCTCGACTTCGATTCGATAGGACGTCCTGAAAGTCTCCCCTGCCTTGAAGGACAGGGCTGTTTCGATTCCGCTCGCGGCAATCGGGTTATCGGCGGTCGAAATCGCCGTTCCAAGGTCAAAGGCCGAAGCGATCGGCTCTACACCGAGTGCAAGATGGTTGCCGTTCCACGGATAGGCCGTTCTGCCGCGGTTGCTGAACCACAGGAGCAGACTCGGAAAATGATCATTCCGCCAGCCGAGCCTGACCCGATACTTCTCCTCGAGATTATGCAGCGCAAAATTTCCATCGATTCCGGCGATCTGGAGGAGGTCCTCTGCTTTCCTATCCAACGGCAGGCGTGAGGCATCGAGGGTTCCGCCTGCGATGAGCGGCGCCTCGCGCAGGTGATCGAACACCCTGTTTTCGGCAAAGATCGAAGCGCCCGGCTCGACCGTGCCGGGATACGTGTGGATCGTCCGGTAGGCGCCGGGTTCCAGACGCAGCATCCCGGGCATCGATGGCAGGCGGAAGACCGGGTGAAGGCCGATTGGCAGGCGGCAGTCGATCCGCGTTTCGATCTCCAGTTCGAAGTCAATGGCCGGGGCTGCCGGATCGGGAATGATCCGCCGCAGAAGCGACTTGACCGGATGGTCGTCCGGATAGGTGACCTGCAGCGCAAGAGTATCGGGCGAAGAATCGACCCAGCTCCATTTCTCATTGGAGCAGAAGCCGTGCGGAGTTCCGGATCCCGCAGTGCTTTGCCCACGCGCGGCCCAGCCTCGTGAAAGTTCGCGTTCGGCATCGGCCCCGAAGGGAACGCAGGGCCATTCCCCGCGCAGTTGTTGCAGAATTCCCGGCAGGCTGCTGCGCTCGTGATCATTGCCCCAGGGAGCAACCTGCAGTGGGCTGATCTGCCGACCGTCTCCGAGAATGAAGGTCACCGGACCGAGCATGCCGCCGAGACGCTGGGCCGCCAGAATACCATGATCCCAGACGATGGCGCGTTGCTGGTCCTGCATGTCTTTACTCCCTTGCTTTGACGCGGCTAACATGTCGGATTCGCATCACATCCAGCGCCAACGATTACAAGATCTCAACGACTTGCGCCATGCGGGACGAGGCGAGTGACGAAGTAGTGCGACACCACAGGAGCACAGAGCTCACCGTTTGAGGGCATGAAGCGGCCCGCGTGAGGTACGCACCCTCGGACAAGCTATTTGTAACTTTTGAGATAAAAACAGATGGCTGGGGAACCTGGATTCGAACCAGGACTAACGGAGTCAGAGTCCGTGGGTCTACCGTTAACCTATTCCCCAATGACTGAATGAAATCAGCGTTTTGGCCTGACCCGGAGCGTTGCCTTCTGGCTTGTTCTGTCCACGGCAGGACCGAACTCGTTTCCGTTTCGTGCGGCCTTCTAACATATTCGCGCGTTCGATCAAGGGGGAATTGCATCACCAGGTGAAGAAATATTTGGAATAGTGAAGCGGCATGGCGTGGGCGATGTCGTCCGATTATTTCACCGGGCCTCGGGCGCGGTGCCCACACGAGATGGATTAGTCTCTGATAATGAGCGCATTTTGCAACGCAGCAATGAAAGGCCGCGAAACCGAAAAAGAATTTGGCGAATTGATGACAAGCTGTTACATTCGCGCCAACATTGACATCGAATGAGCGCCTGCTGCGGCCAACGGGCTTGCGCGGCGCGATGGATCAGAAACGTGAGTGACCCCGAATACGGCGCAAAGCCGTCGAAGAGCGGGGCGACTGAAGCAGAACCGACGTCCGGGCCGCATCGTTCCAGACGCGGAAAACGTAAGCGCAAGCGGGGTGGTCCGCCGGCGTTGACGTCTGCATCGTCCGTCCCGGAAAAAGCTTCCGGCGGATCAGCGCCCCTAGAAGCCGTTCAGGCGAAGAGCCAGGATCGGAAAAAGAAGCGTCGGCGGCGGTCGCGCGGCAACGCGGATGTGCGCGTGCCTGAAGCCGCAGGCGCCAATAGACCGGTTCAATCCCCGCAGGAACAATCGCCCAGCAAGGACAAGCACAGGAAATCCCGCAACCGCAGACGGCTGCAGGGCCGGCCCTTGCCGCCACAGGATGCGCCGAAGGCCGACGAGCGACAAGCTGTCCGATCGTCGAGCCCGCAGACTGCAAAGAGCGAGTCGCGACCGGAGCAGCCGCGCAGCCGTACCCATTTCACCGATACTCAACAGGATAGTCTCTACGCAGCACTCGACCTCGGCACCAACAATTGCCGGCTTCTGGTCGCCCAGCCGACCAGGCCGGGCCAATTCCGCGTCGTCGACGCTTTTTCGCGTATCGTGCGGCTCGGCGAAGGCCTTGGCGCGAGCGGAATGCTCTCCGGCGACGCCATGGACAGAGCCGTCGAAGCGCTGAAGGTCTGCGCTGCAAAACTGAGCACCAAGCAGGTCAGGCGCATGCGGCTGATCGCCACCGAAGCCTGCCGGGCGGCCGGCAATGGCGAGGATTTTCTTGCTCGCGTTACCACCGAGACGGGGCTTGATCTCGAGATCATCAACCGGGAAACAGAAGCGCGACTGGCTGTATCCGGCTGCGCATCGCTCATTGGCCGCGAGGCCCGCTCTGCCGTCCTGTTCGATATTGGCGGCGGCTCCTCCGAGATTGCGGTGCTGCAGATCAACGGCGCGCGGTCGCCACGGCTTGCCAATCACATCACACACTGGACATCGCTGCCGGTCGGCGTGGTTACGCTATCGGAACGCTATGGCGGCAAGCATGTCACTCCGGAAATCTTCGAAGCCATGGTGGTCGAGGTCGAGAACATGCTGTCGCAGTTCGAGTCGCCACATGCCTCGGAGCTGAACGGCGAGGACAGTGGTTTCCACATGATCGGCACATCGGGAACCGTGACGACGCTGGCCGGCGTGTATCTCAATCTGCCGCGCTATGATCGGCGCCAGGTCGACGGCCTCTGGATGAGCGCCGACCAGGTGACGGCCATGCAGGACAAGCTGGTGATGCTGGACTTCGATGCCCGTGCTGCCAATCCCTGCATCGGGCCGGACCGGGCTGATCTCGTTCTGGCGGGATGTGCAATCCTGGAGGCAATCCGCCGACGTTTTCCTGCCAGCCGCATGCGTGTCGCCGACCGGGGGTTGCGCGAGGGCCTGCTTACCGAAATGATGGCCGATGACGGCATTTGGCGGCGGCAGAAACCGCGTTCGCCTTATCAAAGGAACTGACGATGGCAATACCCCCCCCAACTGGAGGCAAAGGCAAGGGCCGGAAACTGACTCAGCGGGTCAAGAACACCAAGCTGAAGGAATCCTCGCGCCGCTGGCTTGAGCGCCACATCAACGACCCTTACGTACAGCGCTCGCATCTTGAGGGATACCGCTCGCGTGCCGTCTACAAGCTGCTTGAGATCGATGAGAAGCACAACATCCTGAAGGGCGCACGCCGGATCATCGATCTGGGCGCCGCACCGGGCGGCTGGTCGCAGATCGCCGCGCGCGTCACCGAATCCGACAACGACAATATTCGCGTCGCAGCGATCGACTTCCTCGAGATGGATGCTATCCCCGGCGTCAATTTCATCCAGATGGATTTTCTCGATGATGAAGCGCCGGCCAAGCTGCTCGAGGCAATCGGCGGCGCGCCAGACCTGGTGCTCTCCGACATGGCCGCACCAACGACCGGGCACCAGCGCACCGACCATCTGCGCACGATGCATCTATGCGAGGTGGCCGCACACTTTGCCATTGAAGTTTTGCGCGAAGGCGGGCACTTTCTAGCCAAGACTTTCCAGGGCGGGGCCGAGCGCGAATTGCTGAATTTGCTCAAGCACAATTTCACCAAGGTCGTGCATGTCAAGCCGGGGGCCTCACGGCAGGAATCAGTCGAGATGTTCCTGCTGGCCAAAGGCTTCAAGGGTCGCAAGGCGGTTAAAACCGAAGAGGAGTAGGCATGCTGCTTTATGTAACCGTCGGCACCAACAACCTCGAACGCGCGCTTGAATTTTACGATCCCGTCCTTGCTACACTCGGCTATGTCAGGCGTGTCCTGAAGGAGGAGGAGATCGGCTACGCCGCGCCAGAAGACGAGCGCTGCCGGTTCTGGATTCTTTATCCCTACGACAAGCAGGAAGCCTCGTCCGGCAACGGCTCCATGACGACCTTCGTCGCGCCGGATCGCTCGGCGGTACGCGCTTTTCATGCCGCAGCGCTGCTGTATGGCGGCGAAGACGAAGGCAAGCCGGGATTGCGCCCCTATCACGCCAATTTTTATGGCGCCTATATCAGGGATCCCGACGGCAACAAGCTGTCGGCGGTCTGCGAAAACGCCGAATAAGGCCTTTACGGCAGCTCTTCCTCGATTTTGTCGATGCGATGTCCCGATACAGCGCTGCCAGCACCGGCTGGCAGGCGCGATATCGGAAACGCGGCGGCGATATTGAGTACCGCGACACACAAGAACGCAATGTGGAAGCTGGCAATTCCCAGCGACTGGCCGGTTGCGACGGCGTGAATTTCCAGAATGATGCCCGCGAAAGCCACACCGAGCGCGCCTGATATCTGCTGGATCACTGCATTCAGGGCCGTTGCCTGGCTCGTCTGGTTCCTCTCGATATCGGCAAAGCCGAGAATATTGATGCCGGTGAAAAAGAACGAACGGACAAAGCCCGTCAGGAAAAGTATGCCAATCAGCACGATATAGGGTGTGTCGGGGAAGAAGAAGGCATTGGCCGCGGTGCCGACAGCCGAGGCCGTGGCGGCTGCAAGCAGGGTCCGTCGGAAACCGAAGCGCAGGAAAACCCTGCGCGCCACGAACTTGGTGAACAGCGCCCCGCCCGCCGCCACGAACGTAATGAGGCCGGAATGAAAGGCCGAGAAGCCGAAACCCAGTTGCAGCATCAACGGCAGCAGGAAGGGCACCGCCCCCATGGCAATCCTGAAGATGGTGCCTGATGTGACGCAGACGCGGAACGTCTCGATGCGAAAGAGGCCGAGATCGAGCACAGGATGGGGATGCCGGCGGGCATGGCCGATAAAGAGGAGCGTCGACAGCGCGCCGATTGCGGTTGCCGCAACACCAATCGCCGGCGGCAGCGCGGGGAGGCTGACTACCGACAGGCCGAACACGATTCCGGCCGCGCCAATCCCGCTGAGCACGAACCCGACCAGATCGGCCGGCGGCGGCGGCGGACTGTCAATCCTGGGCAGGTAGATGACCGACAGCGCGATGCCGATAAAGCCGATCGGCACGTTGATCAGGAAGATCCATTCCCAATTGAAGTAAGTGGTGATGAACCCGCCGATCGGCGGTCCGACCAACGGGCCGATGACACCGGGTATCGTAAACATCGCCATGGCCGAGACCAGCTCGGACTTCTTGGTCGAGCGAAGCAGGATGGCGCGGCCGACCGGCGTCATCATCGAGCCGCCCATGCCTTGCAGGAAGCGCGCCATCACGAAGGAGATCAAGCTGCCGGACACGGCGCAGAGGACGGAACCCGCCATGAAAACGCCGATGGCGATGAGAAACACGCGTTTGGCGCCAAAGCGGTCTGCCGCCCAGCCGGAAAGCGGGATGAACACCCCAAGCGCCACAAGATAGGACGTCATCGCCAGCTTCAGGGTGATCGGGCCGACTGCCAGATCGGCGGCAATGGCCGGAAGCGACGTCGCGATCACGGTCGAATCCATCTGCTCCATGAACAGCGCGACAGCAAGAATGAGAGGAGCGAAACGGTGCAATGCGGCAATCCGGTGGTGGTGCGACTCGTAGGGACAAGCCCATCCGACGGAGAAACCAGAGACAGCAAATCGGGTCGCTGGCAAGGCCAACCGGTGCGAAATCCGGCCTTCAGACTAATCCTGAACTGCCGGCCCGCTCTCGAAACGTCTCAGCCGGGCCTCGACCATTCTCTCCAGCTCGGCCTTGTGTTCCAGCGTTAATTGCCGCCAATCCCTATCGGCAAGCGCGCCGGCGATCGCGTGAAGCATGTTGCGACTGATGGCCTTGCCGAAGCGGAAGCAAAGCATGGCATACGCCTCAACGGCGCCCAACGCGCGGAGGTCATCGACCGAGTTCACCCCGATCTCAGCAAGCAGCGCTTCAGATTTCGGACCAAGATTGCGCAGCGCCGAAATCGGCTCCGGCATGACTTCACACCCTGCGGAAACGCGCTATCGCACTGCGTTCGATGGCTGCTGCAGTCAGCTTGTCGATTTCTAGCCGCGCCCGCAACAACTGCAGAAACCGGACTTCGGTCTGGTCAAGCCAGAGATCGGCGGTCGCGACTTCCACCGCCAGCGCATAGGCCGTGTCATAAAGCCGGGGCGGCAATGCATCCTTGATGGTTTCAAGCGCGATCTCGAGGCCCTCCGACCCGGCAAGAATCGCCTGGACTTCGCGGGTTGCAGGAATGATTTTTTCTTCGTCGAACCCTTGAAATACCGGCAGGAACTTGGCCAGCCGCCCGATGCGCTGCAGCTCAGCATCCGGCATATGGCCATCGGCGGCCGAGACCATCACCATCACATAGATCAATGCTGCGGGAATCGTCACTGTATTTGCCATTCGAAAGTCCTTGCCTGCCGGTCATCCGCCTGAGTTAGAGCGGTGAAGCCGAGAAATCAAGGCAAATCCGGTGCTTTGCAGCATCATCGCGCCCGACGGAAGCCTGTCTTCGCATCAACGGATAGCGCACGGTTCCCGGGCCGCGACCCTTGCCACGACCGGGCTTCCATCCTACATGATGCGGACCTCAACCCCCTGCGGAGTCTCAAGAATGGCAAGGATCAAGAACGTCGCCGTACAGATGGATCACGTCTCCACCATCAACATCGCTGGCGACTCCACTTTTGCCATGAGCATCGAAGCGCAGGCGCGCGGATACAAACTCTTCCATTATACGCCCGAACGGCTGTCCATGCGCGACGGCAAGATCCATGCAACAGTCGAGCCGATGACGTTGCGCGACATCAAGGGCGATCACTATGAACTCGGCGAGCCCGAACGCGTCGATCTCGCTACCATGGACGTTATCCTGCTCAGGCAGGATCCGCCCTTCGACATGGCCTATATCACTTCCACGCATCTGCTGGAGCGGCTGCATCCCAACACGCTGGTGGTCAATGATCCGGCCTGGGTGCGCAACTCGCCGGAAAAGATCTTCGTCACCGAGTTTGCCGACCTGATGCCGAAGACGCTGATTACCCGCGATGTCTCGGAGATCGCCAGATTCCGCGCCGAAATGGGCGACATCATCCTCAAGCCGCTCTACGGCAATGGCGGGGCGGGCGTATTTCACTCCACGCGCGACGACCGCAACTTCTCCTCCCTGCTGGAAATGTTCGGCCAGATGTTCCGCGAACCCTTCATCGCTCAGCAATATCTGCCTGATGTCCGCAAGGGCGACAAACGCATCATCCTGATCGACGGCGAGCCTGTCGGCGCGATCAACCGCGTTCCGTCCGAAACCGATTCCCGCTCCAACATGCATGTCGGCGGCCGGGCCGAGCATTCCGAACTGACAGCGCGCGAAAAGGAAATCTGCGCCCGCATCGGGCCGTCCCTGCGCGAACGCGGCTTCATTCTCGTCGGCATCGACGTGATCGGCGACTACATGACCGAGATCAACGTGACCTCGCCCACAGGCATCCGCGAAGTGCGCAAATTCGGCGGAGCCGATATCGCCTCGCTGTTCTGGGACGCGGTCGAGAAGAAGCGCGGCTAAGGTTCCCACACGCAGACGAAGTGACTGGTTGCCACAATATGTTCCACCAGCCACAACCCGACGCAACCTGATTTCAGCCGCTGCGTGAAATCCGTTCGATCAATGTTCTTGTTTTATTCCCTGCTCCATGCTTTATTACAACCGATAGCCGCCGAGGGATAGTTTTTCCCGTCGTTGTGCGGCATACGTGGGGGCGCAAGCATCATGGTTGCGAGGGTAAGCACGGTTGCATTCCAGGGTATAGACGGCTTGCCCGTCGACGTGCAGGTAATGGTGGCACCCGGCAAGGTCGGCATGCAAATCGTCGGATTACCGGACAAGGCCGTCGCCGAGAGCCGGGAACGCGTCCAGGCTGCGTTGCATGCCTCTGGCCTGGCCCTGCCGCCAAAGCGGGTTACCGTCAATCTCGCGCCTGCCGATCTGCCCAAGGAAGGCAGCCATTTCGACCTGCCCATCGCGCTGGCGCTGATGGCGGCGCTCGGTGCCATACCGGGCGATGCATTGCAGGATTACCTCGTGATCGGCGAGCTCAATCTCGACGGTACGGTTGCTGCGGTCGCGGGTGCGTTACCGGCGGCGATCGCGGCAAACGCTCTGTCCAAGGGGCTCATCTGCCCTTTTGACAGCGGCCCGGAAGCGGCATGGGCGGGATCAGATATCGATATCCTGGCACCCCGCAGCCTGATTGCGCTTGCCAACCATTTCCGCGGCACGCAGGTTTTGTCGCGGCCGGAACCGGCAATTCGCCAGAACCCGGCCAATTTTTCCGATCTCGGCGAGATAAAGGGACAGGAAAGTGCGAAGCGCGCGCTGGAAGTCGCAGCCGCTGGCGGGCACAATCTTTTATTTGTAGGCCCACCCGGTTCGGGCAAATCGATGCTCGCCCAACGGCTTCCGTCGATCCTGCCACCGCTCGCAGCCTCCGAGTTGCTGGAGGTCTCGATGATTCACTCCATCGCCGGCCAGCTTTCCGGCGGCAAACTCTCGGACCGGCGCCCCTATCGGGCGCCGCACCATTCCGCCACCATGGCCGCGTTGATTGGCGGAGGATTGCGAGCCAAGCCGGGCGAAGCATCACTGGCTCACAACGGCATCCTGTTTCTCGACGAGTTGCCCGAGTTCAATCCACAAACGCTCGACGCTTTGCGCCAACCGCTGGAGACCGGCGAATGCGTCATTGCCCGTGCCAACCATCACGTCAGTTATCCCGCCAGTTTTCAGCTGATCGCCGCCATGAACCCCTGCCGCTGCGGCATGGCCGGCGAACCCGGGCACAGTTGCGCGCGTGGCCCTAGATGTGCCAGCGACTATCAGGGCAGGATTTCCGGCCCGCTGCTGGACCGGATCGATATCCGTATCGACGTGCCGGCGGTCTCCGCCACCGATCTCATCCGGCCTATGACCGCCGAGCGAAGCGAAGTCGTGGCACGGCGAGTGGCCTCCGCCCGCGAACTGCAACGCGACCGCTTCCTTGCGGCCGGAATGCCGGCGCTGTCATCCAATGCACGATGCTCGACATCGCTGATCGAGAAGATTGCCGAGCCCGATGCCGGCGGACTGCAATTGCTCAGGGATGCCGCCGAAAAGATGAAATTTTCCGCCCGTGGCTATCACCGCATCCTGAAAGTAGCCCGCACCCTGGCCGATCTAGACCAATCGCAGCATGTCGGCCGAATCCATCTGGCGGAAGCGAATTCCTACCGCATTGCCGGCGACCGCTTGCAGAGCGCGGCGTGATTGGAAAAGGGCCGGATGATTACCCGGCCCCTAAGATTCAGCCGCCGAGCCCTTCGAACAGCGCCGTCGACAAATAGCGCTCGGCAAAGGACGGAATGATCACGACGATGTTCTTGCCGGCATTCTCTTCGCGTTGGCCGAGTTTGATTGCCGCTGCCAGCGCAGCGCCCGAGGATATGCCGACCGGCACACCTTCTAGCCGGGCGACAAGACGTGCATAGGCAAACGCATCGTCATTGGTGACGGTGATGACTTCGTCATAGACCGACTTGTCGAGGATAGCCGGGGCAAAGCCCGCGCCGATGCCCTGGATCTTGTGCGGTCCGGGATTTCCGCCGGACAGGATCGGGGAGTCGGCCGGTTCGACGGCGATGACCTTGATTGACGGCTTCTTTGCCTTCAGTACCTGGCCGGCCCCGGTGATCGTACCACCGGTGCCAATGCCGGAAACAAGGAAATCTACGGTGCCATCGGTATCGTTCCAGATCTCCTCGGCAGTGGTCTTGCGGTGGATTTCCGGATTGGCGGGATTTTCGAACTGCTGCGGGATAATGGCGTCGGGCAGCGTCGCGGCAAGCTCTTCGGCCTTGGCGATGGCACCCTTCATGCCCTTCGGACCCTCCGTCAGCACCAGTTCGGCACCCAGCAACGCCAGCATCTTGCGACGCTCGATCGACATGGTCTCCGGCATGGTCAGAATGAGCTTGTAGCCCTTGGAGGCGGCGGCGAAAGCCAGCGCGATACCGGTATTGCCGGATGTCGGTTCGACAAGCGTCGTGCGGCCCGGCGCGATCTTGCCTTGCGCTTCAAGCGATTCGATCATCGCAACGCCGATGCGATCTTTCACCGATGCAATCGGATTGAAGAACTCGAGCTTTGCCAATAGATTGGCCTTGACGCCCTTCTCCTTCGCCAGCTTGTCGAGGCGAACGATCGGCGTATCGCCAATCGTCTCGGTAATAGAATTGTAGACCCGGCCGCGACCCGGCTTGCGTGTATCCGACATGGCATCACTCCCTGTTGTGTGACGCGAAGGTAGGCTGTCAGCTTCCATCTTTCCAGACAGATTCACGCTCGGCATCGGTATTTTCAGAAAAATTCGACCAGAAGACCGAGCAAGCTGGAAATATTTTCTACTAATTTGCCCGAATTGCTATGTAACCTGCCGTCCCGGCCAGAAAGCTGGCGGCCAGACGGTTAAGATATTTCAATGCCTTGGGCTGCCGCAAGAGCTCGCGCGCACGGGCTGCGAGCGCGATATACGGCACCGTCACAACAAGCAGAATGGTGAATGTCGCGGCCAACAGCGTGAAGTAGTCCGTCAGAGTCAGCGTCTCGATATTGACCAGCGTCGGAACGAGAGCGACATAAAACAGCATTGGCTTCGGATTGCCGAGCGTCACGAACAGGCCCGAAGCAAAAGAATGCAAAACCGAGCGCTTCGGACCGGCCTCAATATCCGTCCTCATGATGCCCGCCGTCCAGATCTTGTAGGCCATCCACGCAAGATAGAGAACGCCGGCATATTTGATCACCATGAAAGCCGTCCCGAATGTCTGCGCGACAACCGACAGGCCAAGCACGACAGCCGTCAGGAACACCGCATCGCCGATCATCAGGCCGACGGCCATGGCAAAACTCTCAACGAAACCGGCGCCAAGTGCGCGCGCAACGAGCGCAGCGATACCCGGTCCGGGTATCAACGCCGCGACGAAAAGAGCAAACGAATAAGCAAGCAGTGTGGTTATCGTCATCGCACGTCACTCCAAGGTTGTTCTCAACTAACCCCGAGGGAGCCTCGCGTCAACCAACGGCGCTGATATTTCGTACTTTTGGCATTTTTTCGCTACATTTTTTGGACACTTAATTAAATTGCCGAAATTCAGACGGATTTCTGCCCTCTACTTCAATCAAAATTCAGCCATTGGTGAAAGAGCAACGAACCCGGCAGGAAGCGCTGTGAACGCAGGCGCCCGCAGCATCAGATCGCACGGCCAGCCCGCCGGCCCCACTGCATATCCACTCCAGCCGAGCCTGTCGGGCGGAAAATGAACGACGATGCAATCGGCGACAATACCGAGCCCACCAACAATTTCGTCCAGGCTCGGCATCTCGTCGGCCACGATATCAAGAAGATGCAGCACACCCGCTTCATCCACCCTCCATGCCGCGATCGCATCGAGATCCGGCAAATAGGAAAGATTGATCGAGGGATCGAAACAGGCGTTCAGCAAAAACGTTTTAGCCTCGCTGGCGACTGCGAAGACGGAAGAAACCGGCGTCCGGCTCGCCAGCTTCGCCTGGAGCAAGGAGATCTGCTCGACCTCGTCCATGGAAAGGCGCACTGGCGGCGCTCCGGCCCCGCCCGGCTTCGGCGCGGCGCCGGTAAAAATCGACTGATCGACCGCCTGGAACCCGTAGGACTGATAGAGCTTGGGCTTGTCCGTCAATAGCAGGCCAAGTTCGAAGCCCTGCTCATCCGACCATGCAAAAGCGCGGCGCATGAGGTCGCGATAAAGCCCCTGCCCGCGATATTCCGGCCGGACCGCGCCAGATTGATAGCCGACGGCATCAACCAACCTCCCCTCCACCATGAGCGGCATCGAGAAGGCGCTGAAATTGGCAACACAGCGGCCTTGAGCATCGAAGTAGCCGAAGGGCATCGCTGTCAGATTAGGGCCGCCAAATCGATCCAGCGCCAAAATGTCGATATCGAAGACATCCTGCAGTAGGTCCGCAAGAGCAGTGAATGCCACTCTGTCGGAAAAGTAGCCCTGCCGAAACTGAAGCTCATTCTTCAATGCGGTCATTGTCCTGTTCCGTCAGCCAAGCAACGGCTTCATGAAGCTGCGCTCGTAGCTGAGAATGCAGCGCGTCTGCTCGGCATAGGCAAAGGCCGCCTGGCATTCGGCATCCACTGCCATTTCAGTGCGGTAGACTTCATAGGCGGCCAGTGACGGGAAACTAAACAGGGCCAATGCAATATTGTTTGCCCCTTCATGCGGCAGAAAATAGCCGTGGTGGGTTCCGCCCAGACGATTGACCAGCGGGATCCACAGCTTCGAATAGTGCTCGAATTCCGCCAGCTTGTAAGGGTCGATGACATAACGCAGATAGCAAGTAATCAATTAACGTCTCCTGATGTCGGCCAACTGCCGTAGATGGATGGGAAGCAGCCCGTCAAGACTGTTCGGCCAGCCAGACCGCAGCGAACTTCTCATCGTCCGGCAGTAGTTCGTGTTGGCCGGGAATGTGCTGGTGCCTCACGTCGGCACCCGCAGAGCTCAAGGCCTCCGCCAGCGGTACGGCAAGCGGCGCGTACGGGTCCTCTTTACCCGACAGTATAAGCACGCGGCTACCGGCAAGTTCGGCAGGCGGGTGCGCTTCCAGAACCATCATGGCCCGCAACAGGATTGCGCTCTTTATAAGCCCTGGCTGGAGCAACATAGCAGCACCGAGCAGATTGGCACCGTTCGAATAACCCAGAAATGTCACCGCTTGCGGGTCGATGTCATAGGCTTGCGTCGCGCCTTCGATGAAGGATGCAAGAGCAGCGGCCTCGTTCTGCACGTCGCCTTGATCGAAGGTCGTGGCATCGAACCGTCTGAAGAACCGCGCCACGCCCTCCTCGTACGAACGGCCACGCAGGCCAATCAGCGTTGCATTGGGCGCCAGCCGCCGCCCGAGCGGCAACAGGCTCGTTTCATTGCCGGCCGTGCCATGCAGGAGAAACAGCGCCGATCCATCCGGCTGCTCCGGCACATGCAGACGATGGACGAATGGCAGTTCACGGTAGACCGTGCGTGGTTCACCCGGCATGCCGAATTGCGGCAAGATCACCTTGATGTCCTGTTCCCGGCGTTGAAAGTGCGGCGGGATGAAAAGACCGCTCCCCAGAGCCGCCAGAGGCTCGTCCGCGGTAAATCCCGGACCATCGGTCGCAATTTCTAGCAGCGTGCCGCTTGGTTCGCGGACGTAGAGCGAATAGAAATACTTCCTGTCATGAACGTTGACGGGACCATGCGCCTCGTCATTGAGATTGTTCGAAGCCGCCTCCACCTCGGCCCTGTCGGAAGCCCGTACCGCAATATGGTCGATCGTTCCTGTGCCGGGCGCGGCCGTCCAGAAACCGCCTGCGTCCCTGACATCGATGACGCTGCCCGCCTCCGATCCAAGACGAATATGCGCATTCTCTCGGCTGCTTTCGGCAAAGCCGGCGTAGCGGGAAACGAACGCCGCAGTTTTCTCCGGCTGTTCGGACAGAATGGTGGCACCCCGCAACCCCACTATCGCCTCGTCGGACGAAATGTCCGGCGAAATCCAGGGATGCAACCTGGAGAGATCGTTGACGCCGACAAGCTTGACAATGATACCGTCGGGATCGGACAGCCGCAGCACAGGCTCGCCGAACTCGACAGCCGGTCCGCTGGATTTGACTCCAAATTTCAAGGCGCGCGTCAGCCAGAAGCCGATCGCCTCGGGGCGAATCGCAAGCGAAATCTCGCTTGGTGCACCGTGGCCGACGCGACCCGGCGAACCATTCTCCCAGACGAGAAAGGTAACGAGCGAACCGGGGCTTGCCACGGCATCCCCATAGAAAAGGTGCAACTGGGTCGCGTCTTCGAAACCGGCCGTGCGCTTGACCAGCCGGAGCCCTAGAAAGCCGGCATAGAAATCCACATTGGCCTGAACATTGCCGGTAATGAGCGTGATATGGTGCAGTCCACTGGTCATTGCGCTATTGCCTTGTTTTTCTTAGTGTCCGGTGGCTCACAATACACGAAACCGGCGATGGGAATACGGAATGGCAAAGCTTGTAGGAATTTCGGGCAGCCTGCGAAAGGGCTCGTTCAACAGCGCGTTGTTGCGCGCGGCAGTTGCCGGGGCAGGTGCTGATGTCACGCTGGAGCCGGGTTCGATCGAGGGTATTCCACTCTACAACGGCGACGTCGAAGCCGCCGAAGGCATTCCACAAGCGGTCCGGGTCCTGAAGGAGCAGATCCAGTCCGCCGACGGCGTCATCCTTTTCACACCAGAGTACAACAACTCGATTCCCGGCGTCTTCAAGAACGCCATAGACTGGCTATCACGCCCCTCACCAGACATCATCAAGGTGTTCGGAGGCCGGCCGTTTGCAATTGCCGGCGCATCTCCCGGCAATTTCGGCACGCAGCTCTCGCAGAATGCCTGGCTCAGCGTACTGCATACGCTAGGCGCGCACATCTGGTCGGGTAAACGCCTGATGGTTCCACGCGCCGGTTCCGTCTTCGATTCCGATGGCCGTATCATCGATGATGCAATTGCCAAGCGCCTCGACGCGTTTGTCGCGGCGTTCGCGGACTATGCAGGCTCGCTTAAGCAGGAACGTTGAAACACTTCGGTGCGGTCAACGGGAAAGGCCGGCTCCGGCTGCACGCAATCGTGCACGGCGATAGGCATCGGGGATCGAGAGCGCCCAGATGAACAGGCCACCTGCATGGCGGCCGAGGAAGGAATGTTCCGGGGTTGTCGTAGCATAGGTGAGGGCAGCAAACAGCACCACGAACAGGGCAAAGGTCAAGCCACGCTTGGCCTCGCCCACCGCGACATGACCGGCACCCGGCAGCAGGACAGCGAGCGCAAGGACCAGGCGCGGGTTCAGATTCTTAGTCATCGCGACCTCATGCAGCACGATTGGTTTCGGAAAGTGGCGGCACGGCCAGCGCCGCCGCGAGCGATATAACCGCATCGATCGCGTGGCGTATCGTATCCGCCGGCACGATGGTCAGCGGGAAGCGAGACTGGCGCAGAACGAGATGAGCCGCCCGGTCACCCTGTGCAGCCTGCCGCATGATCCGCGCACCCAGCGGAGTAATGACCGCCTCCTTGACGAGGGGATCGGCAAACAATTGCTGGAAATATAGGGAAATCTCCGCCGCCTGAGCCGACGTCCCGGTCCCATCGCCGCGCATGAGTAGGGATGCACCCGTCTGCGGCGGCGTGATCCATTCCGGCATATCATGGACCATCGAGTAGTATTCGGCACCGGTCGGGCGCGCCAGTGCCCCGATTTTCGGACGTGCCTGCGCTTCACGCTCGACAAGCGTCACCCGCAACCACAGTTGCGGCAGGCGCCGGACAACCATGGTGTCGGCGACAAGTTCGATCCGCACCCGCCGGCCATCCTCGATACGTCCGCAGACGACTGGAAACTGGTCGGGCGCAAGGCTGGTTGCCGGCTCGGCAATAAGACCCGGAGCCTCGTCCAGCAAACGATGGCGCATCCGCATCGCCTGGCGGTGATCGTCCATTGCCCTGACGACAATCCACGCGCAGGCAGCGATGGCAAAAATCAGAACTGCGTAACTCGTCATCGTACCCACCCCAAAAAGAAAACGGCGGCCGGAATGTCCGGCCGCCGGCAAGGATGTCAGTAACCCCTGGGCTTCGGCCAGGGCATCGTGAACTGGTCGCCGCGGCGCACATAACGATAACGCCGGAAGTGGAACCAGAGCGAGGCCACGATGTAGAAGCCGACCATGGCGATGAGCTGCGTGCCGTAACCGAGGAACACCGCAAAGTAGGCCGTCGCGCAGAGGATCAGCAGCACGATGGTGGGAAGCGGATGCATCGGATGCACATAGCCGCGCTTGATGGTATCGAGCGGCCACTTGTTGCGGAACATCACCATGTTGAAGGTCATGAAGGTGTAGCCCAAGAGACCCGACAGGATCGAGAAGGTCACGACCTGGTCGAGCGGCGCGCCCAGAGCGAAGATCAGCGCGATCGGCACGAGGAAGACGATCGACCGGTAGGGCGTGCGATAGACCGGATGAACCGCACCGAACCAGCTTGGCAGGTAGCGGTCGCGTCCCATCGAGAACCAGGCGCGGGATGCATCGTTGATGCAGCCGTTGGCCGAGGCGAGCGTCGCCAGGATCGTGCCGATGAAGAGCAGCACCATCAGGCCCGAATTGCCGGTAACGCGTGCCGCATCGAAGAGCGGCGTGCCGGCCTGACCGAGATATTCCCACGGGATGAGGCCCGAGCAGACATACCAGGTCATGGTGGCGGCAATCAGCAGGGTCATGATGCCGGCCATCGTGCCGTATGGCAGCGAGCGGGCGGGCGAGCGAACCTCTTCCGCAGCCTGGCAGGTCCCTTCGATGCCGAGATAATACCAAAGTCCGAAATGCAGCGATGCGATGATGCCCACCCATCCATACGGCAACGGGTCGGTCGTGACCGCCGAAAAATCGAGCGGTACGCTGGAGACGCCGAACTGAACCGAGAGGAACAGGGTGATGATGGCCAGGAAGGCGATCGCGGTGATGACCAGATTGAAGGTCAAGGTCGCCAGCACGCCGCGATAATTCAGCCAAGCGAGGAACATCACGGCCAGGATGATGAAGGGCTGCTGGTTGAGGCCCGAATGCCCCTGCATGCCCGCCACCGTATCGAGAAGAAAGCCGATGGTGATCGCATTGGCCGCTTCCAGCATCGTATAGGCCATGACCAGGAACAGGCCGACATTGAAGGCCATCAGCGGGCCGACGATGTGCTTGGCCTGGGCATATTGACCGCCAGCCGCAGCAACCGTCGAGGTCACCTCGGAATCGATCATTGCCACGCAGGTATAGAGAAGACCGGCCACCCAGCAGGCAACCAGGCCGGCAATCATGCCGCCTTTGCCGACCGAAAAGTTCCAGCCCATATATTCGCCGACAAGAACGATGCCGACGCCCAGTGCCCAGATATGGGCCGGGCCGAGCACGCGCAGCAGTTGGAGCCGCGGCGGCTCGCTTGCAGTAGATTTAACGTCTGCCATTGCCGCCCCCTCAGATCGTGTGACGTTCGGCGGCTGCCTCGATCTCGCCTTCGCGAGAGGAGGTCAGCAACTCGTTGTCATAAGTCGTGTCGATGCGGACGAGGTCATAGAGCATCAGAACGCCGAAGATGGCGGAGAGCGCCCAGGCCACATATTCCAAGATTGTCCAGGTATCCATTGCAGCCCCCCTATTTCTTCGAACCGAAGCGCTCTTCGATAACCTCGCGGTATTCCTTGTCGGAAAGCCGGACCACGAGCACGAAGTAGCCGATCACCAGCACCGCCATGACCGCGACAGCCATCCAGCTGAACGAATAGTCAAACCGTGCGGTGATGATATCGTTGGCGGCAGCGGGATCGGTGATGCCGAGTGCGGCCCATTGCTGCTGTTCGGTGACGTTCTGGCCGAGCGCTTCCCAGGTCGGGTTGGCGATCGGTTGCGGGATCTTGGCCGCACCTGCGAGGCCGAGATAAAGCGGCACGTAAAGCGCGCCGACGGTCAGCACCAGCAGTGTGACGACGTCGAAAATCTGCGCCGCAAGACTTTGTTTGGGCGGTTCATAAGCCATCGATTTCCCTCTCCTCAGCGCCGACGTTCACGCATCTCGTCGAGATGCTTGAGATCAAGGCCGTAAATGAAATGCTTGTCTTCGTGGTAGTGGCGCAGCATGGCGACAATCGCCGCCGTGTTGAAAACCAGGACCAAGGTGCAGGCTATAGACAGGATGACGCGGATGGCCGGAATGGAAATGTAAGGCCAGACGGTGAACAGTGCGAACAGCAGCGTGCACCACAAAACAAGTATGAAAAGAATAAGTCCCAATCGGTCACGAGAATGCATCTGGTCAATGCGCCCTTGCAGGTGCGCGCCGACCGCTTCGTCAGGCGTGGTCATTGTCGTTCCTCCCATTGTACCGTTTATCGGCATCTATGTTGCCTAGTAGGCAATTTATTTTCTCAACAGGAATAAGCAGGGATATTGAGTCTGTCAACAAGCTCTGCGTCCAAATGTCGCGCTGCACGCAGTCTTCGGACAGCTGAAATCGCTCGCCGGAATCGAGAGATTCCGGCGTTCAGGGCTTGCTATTTAATGAAGGGCCGAGCCTTTGCGCGCAGGCTTTACTGGAGGCCTGTCGAGCCGAAGCCGCCATCGCCGCGATCGGTCGCCGTCGCCAGTGACCGCTCCTCGACCTTGGCCTGCACCACAGGGGCAACAACCATCTGGGCGATGCGCATTCCGCGCTCGATGACGAACTTCTCGTCGCCGAGATTGACGAGCAGCACCTGCACCTCGCCGCGGTAATCGCTGTCGATGGTGCCGGGCGTATTGAGGCAGGTGATGCCGTTCTTGAAAGCCAGGCCAGATCGCGGGCGGATCTGCACCTCAAACCCGTGCGGGATCTCCATGATGAGGCCCGTCGGCACCAGTTTGCGGGCACCGGGCTTCAGCACCAGCCGTTCGCCATCGGCAATTGCCGCCCTGAGGTCCATGCCGGCGGCACCCGCCGTGGCGTATGAGGGAAGCTCCAGATCCGCGTTGTGCGGCAGGCGAACGAAACCAAGCGTAGGGACCATCGACATTTTTCCTCTGAGTGCCGCTTTCTTGCGCGCTGCGGGGTGCGGGTCAATTGCATTTACCCACCCGACTGGCTAGAAAGCGGCCACTCAACAGGATTTTTCACGGATGACCGACGAACTGGCCGAGGCGATTTCGCGCCGCCGCACCTTTGCAATTATCGCGCACCCGGACGCGGGCAAGACGACGCTGACCGAAAAGCTGCTGCTGTTCGGTGGCGCCATCCAGCTCGCCGGCGAAGTCAAGGCCAAGAAGGACCGCATCCAGACCCGTTCGGACTGGATGAAGATCGAGCGCGAGCGCGGCATCTCGGTGGTCACCTCGGTGATGACCTTCGAATATCAGGGCAACGTCTTCAACATCCTCGATACGCCAGGTCACGAAGACTTCGCCGACGACACCTATCGCACGCTGACTGCGGTGGATGCGGCCGTCATGGTCATCGACGCCGCAAAAGGCATCGAGCCGCGCACGCTGAAGCTTTTCGAAGTCTGCCGCCTACGCAACATTCCGATCATCACCTTCATCAACAAAATGGACCGCGAAAGCCGCGACCCATTCGAAATCCTGGACGAGGTGGAGGAAAAGCTGGCGCTGGACACAGCCCCCATCACCTGGCCGATCGGCCGATCGAAGACCTTCTGCGGCAGCTACCATCTGGCGGCCAACGAGGTACGTGGATCGGACACAGAAGAACACACCAAGAAGGTCAGTGGTCCGGAGGCCGTGGCCAGCCGACTTCCGCAGAACGAGCAGGAGGCTTTTATCGACGAGCTTCTTCTCGCGCGCGAGGCCTGCAAGCCCTACGACCAGGATATGTTCCTGGAGGGGCATCTGACCCCCGTCTTCTGGGGCTCGGCACTACGCAATTTCGGTGTCCGCGACCTGATCAACGCGCTCGGCGCCTTCGCTCCGCCGCCGCGTGACCAGGTGGCGGACGTCCGGACCGTTCATGCGACCGAAAACAAGATGACCGCCTTCGTCTTCAAGATCCAGGCCAACATGGACCCCAACCACCGCGACCGCATTGCCTTTGCCCGTATCTGCTCGGGCAGGCTCGAGCGCGGCATGAAGGCGCGGCTCGCCCGCACTGGCAAGCAGATCGGCCTCACCGCGCCGCAATTCTTCTTTGCCTCGCAGCGACAGCTCGCTGACACCGCCTATGCCGGCGATGTCGTGGGCATTCCCAACCACGGCACGCTGCGCATCGGCGACACGCTCACCGAAGGCGAACAACTGGTCTTCCAAGGCGTGCCCAACTTCGCGCCGGAAATCCTGCGCCGCGTGCGTCTTGAAGACGCCATGAAGGCCAAGAAGCTGCGGGAAGCACTGCAACAGATGGCCGAGGAAGGCGTCGTGCAGCTGTTTCTGCCGGAAGACGGCTCACCTGCCATCGTCGGCGTGGTCGGCGCGCTGCAGCTGGACGTGCTCAAGGAACGACTGTCAGCCGAATACACCCTGCCGGTCAGTTTCGAAATGTCGCGCTTCTCGGTCTGCCGATGGGTTTCGGCCGACAACCCGCTGGACCTCGACAAATTCATCACTGCACGGCGCGGCGATATCGCCCGCGACCTCGACGGCGATCCGGTGTTCCTTGCCCAGGACTCGTTTTCGCTGCGCTACGAGGCCGAACGTTACCCGGCGATCAAGATGGTGGCCATCAAGGAGTATCAGGTGTTCAAGGCGGCGTGAAAGCACACGCCTCCGCCTGAACTGGGTCACGATCCCGACGCTGGTGCCAGACCGGTCACATTTTCGCCTGTTCAGGCGGGAAAAACCGTGCCATCCCTCATGGCGGCGTTGACGCCATCGACCACTGAAATACGCGGAGCCAGGGCGCATCATGAAACTCAAGGATAAGGTCTGTATCGTCACGGGCGCCGCTGGCGGCATAGGCTTTGGCATTGCCAAGCGCTACGTCCAGGAGGGCGCCAGGGTCGCCATCGCGGATCTCAAGGCCGACGCTGCAAACGCTGCCGCTTCTGAATTGACGTCAATGGGTCCCGGCATGGCAATCGGCATTGCCATGGACGTCACCAGCGAGACCGAGGTGAACAGGGGTATCGCCGATATTGCGGCGAAATGGGGCCGGGTCGATGTGCTGGTCTCCAATGCCGGGGTACAGATCGTCCACAAGATCGAGGATTTTCCGTTCGAGGACTGGAAGAAGATGCTGGCGATACATCTCGACGGCGCGTTCCTGACCACCAAGGCCTGCATTCCGCTGATGAAGAAACAAGGCGGCGGGGCGATCATCTATATGGGCTCGGTCCACTCCAAGGAGGCATCACCGCTAAAATCTGCCTACGTGACCGCCAAGCACGGGCTTCTGGGTCTCGCCCGCACCGTGGCCAAGGAAGGCGGCACATATGGTGTGCGCACCAATGTCATCTGCCCCGGCTTCGTGCGCACGCCGCTGGTCGAAAAACAGATCCCCGAACAGGCAAGGACACTTGGGATCTCTGAAGAAGAGGTCGTCAAGAAGGTCATGCTTGGCCAAACAGTGGACGGAGAATTCACCACCATCGAAGATGTGGCCGAAACTGCCCTGTTCTTCGCTTCCTTCGAAAGCAACGCGCTCACCGGCCAATCGGTTATCGTCAGTCACGGTTGGCACATCGAATAAGACAAGAAGCAACAACGCGCCTGCCGGCCAGAAGTTCCATCACTTTTTTTTGAACGTCGAGGTCATATTTTCCAGATCGATCTCATGGTTTTCTTGCGGCCACACGGGGATGAACCCTGATCGGAACCAAAGGGAGAACGGTTATGGACCAGCCGAGCATCACGCAGGCGATGATCGATGCCTATGACGAGTATACCCATCTGACGCTCGACCGCCGTGCCTTCATGAGCAAACTGCAGATGCTGGCGGGTTCCGGCGCCGCTGCGGCTGCGATTGCCCCTTTGCTTGCCGCCAATAACGCCAGGGCTGCTATCGTCCCAGCGGATGATAGCAGGCTGGAAACAGGCGACGTCACTTATCGCGGCGCCCCCGGCGACATAAAGGCTTATATGGTAATGCCGAAGGAGGCGGCCGGAAAGCTGCCTGCGGTGATCGTCATCCATGAAAATCGCGGCCTCAACGACCATATCCGGGACGTGACGCGACGGGTGGCGCTCGAAGGATATGTAGCCTTGGCGCCCGACTTGCTGTCGCCATCCGGCGGCACGCCCAAGGACGAGGACAAGGCGCGACAGGCCATATCCGAACTGAGCGACGACATCACCCGCACAAATCTCCTTGCCGCACACGAATTTCTCAAGACATACCCCAAGTCCAATGGAAAAGTCGGCGCGGTAGGCTTCTGCTGGGGCGGCGGCTGGGTGAACAAATTGGCGGTGGCGGATCCCGACCTCAGGGCTGGCGTCGCCTATTATGGAATGCAGGTTCCGGCAGCGGATGTGCCGAAAATCAAGGCTTCGCTCGTGCTGCACTATGCCGGGCTCGACGAGCGGATCAACAAGGGCATCGCCGCCTATAAAGCCGCACTCGAGGCCAACAAGAAAGATTTCGAGGTCTTCATCTACGAGGGCGTGAACCACGCCTTCAACAACGACACATCGGCCGCACGCTACGACAAGAAAGCGGCCGACCTCGCGTGGAAGCGGACCATCGACTTCTTCAAGCATGCGCTCTCGTAGGCACGGCACCGGCTGACGCCATTCCGCCGCCAGAAACCTTCAGACGGGCACGAAGCGAACCTTCGTGCCCCACGGATCCAGCGCCTCGACGACGTCGCCCAGTTCACGGAAATCAGCGCCGCTGGCTTTCAGCCGGCCGCGCAAGCCATCCATCAGCGGCAAAGCAGTCGAAAACGAAACGCTCTCCAGCCCCGCCATGGTTTCTTTGCGTTTGCCCGCACCCCGGCTCTGCCAGATGTTGGCGCCGATGTGATGATGATAATGACCGTTGGCTAGGAAGGTGGCGCTGTTGGAGAGCCGCTGCGTGCGCTCCAACCCCGCAGTGCCGATATAGAATGCCTCGGCCTTGTCGACGTCACCGACCCGCAGATGCATATGGCCGATGCGGAAGCCGGATGGCGCGACATAGGGCAGGCTGTCCTCCATCGGAAGCCCCTCAACGAGATTGTCCAGATCCAGCTGTTCGGTGCCCATGGTGACCAGGTTGTCGGTCCATTTCCAGCCGAGCGGCGAGCGGTCGGCATAAACCTCGATGCCGTTGCCTTCGGGGTCATCGAGATAAAGCGCCTCGGAGACGAAATGATCCGCGAACCCGGTAAACGGGATCTTGTTCCGGACGGCAAAGATCAGCCACTGGCCCAGGTCCTTGCGTGTCGGCATGAGGAACGCTGTATGGAAAAGGCCTGCCGAACGCTTGTCGTCCGGTTCATCGGTCGATTTGGCAAGCAGGGTCAGCAACGTGGCTCCGTCCTTGCCCAGCACTGTCTCCAAATGGCTCTGGGACAGAATGTCGAGGCCCATATAGCGGTTGTAGAAATCCGTCATGGTGGCGAGATCACGAACGCGCAGCATGGCCGAGTGGATGTGAATGGGCGTCGTGACTGCGAAAGACGGCGATGCGGCAGCTTCAGCAGAGGACGTGAAAGGGCCTGTCGCCATGAGCAGCGTTCCTGTGGTGATAAAGTGCAGCGCCGCGCGGCGGCTGATGTCATTCGCAAAGATCATGGGCGTTCCGTCAGGTGATGTCCATGGCGCGATAGCAAAAATACGGGCTGCGGAAAATCCGGAGCGGGATCACGATCCGGTGAGTTGAGGTGACGCTTTGTTCAGCGCTTGCGGATCACGAAACGATGCCCGACATCGGTTTTTTCCTGCAAAACGAGCGCATGGCCGTCCTCGCTGCAGAAATGCGGAATATCGATCGATGCCATTGGATCGGTGGTTTCGACTTCGATGACGCTGCCGGAGACAAGTCCCGCGAGTTTCTGGCGCGACTTCAAGACCGGCAGCGGGCATTTCAGCCCACGCAGGTCCAGCTTTATAACGCTGTCGGCCAATGTGGCCACTACCATACCTTCCAGAATGGCTTGGTGTCGACCTTGCCCTGGTCGACCGGACGCACCGGTTCAGCCGATGTCACGGTCTGCGTTTCCGGCTTGCCTGTCTCGACGCCAACGGTACCGGCGGTCGGAACCTTTTTCTCCGTCGTATCCGGCTGGCCTTCGGTCGCCATCGCCTGAGCCGGTTGCGCTGCCGGCTCATCACGCTTCCATAGGTGCCAGAAGGGCTTGGTATCGACTTCGCCCTGATCCACGACTTTCACGTCGTTCGTGGCGATCGCCGGCTTCAGCGGGTTGGTCTCAGGGACGGGAATGTTGGCTTTCGCCAGTTGCTTGGCGAGCTTTTCGGCTTCCAGGCGCTTTTCTTCTTCGATCTTCTTGCGCGCCTCGACCTCGGCCACCGAGAGATATTCGACCGGCCTGTAGGTGCCGTTCTTGATCGCCTCGACCTTGGCATAGGCGGCCGAATAGCTGGTTACCGTGTCCGACGTCGGCGTGATCTTGGCGTTGGGATCAACCAGCACATAGTCCGCGTCGTTGGGAACCTTTTTCTGCTTGCCCATACGCCGTGCGAGACGTTCGGCAGCCTTGCGCTCGAATTCCGGCGTATCTTTCCACGAGTCCGATCCAAATTTCGTGGAAGCGGTGGCAAACGCCATCTCATACGATTTGGAATAGGATGCGTAAGCGGAGGCAAGCGCAGGCGGGGTTCTGTTCGAGCAAGCGCCACCGACCTGGTTGAATGCGTATTGCTTGTTGCAAACGTCGACTTCCGGCGGCCTGTGGGTAATCTCGAAGTAATCGTAGCCGGTCTTGATGTTCTTCCAGAATTCGTAGTGTTCCGAAGAACGGTGCTTGGCCATGTTCTCGGCCGTCATGCGGAACGGATAGGCCTGCACCTGGAAGTTCTTCTGGCCACCGCGGAAAGCCTCGCGGGCGAAAGCATAGATCTGCAGCACGGCGGCATCCGACATCGAGTAGCAGCCGGCCGACGAGCAGGCGCCATGCACCATGAGATTGCTGCCGGTACGTCCGTAGGCCCGGTCGTATTTGTTGGGATAGCCGATGTCGAACGACAGATAGTAGCTCGAATTCGGATTCATCTGGTGCTGGTTGATGGTGTAGAAGCCCTCGGGCGCCTGACGGTCGCCCTCTTTCTTCTTCGGCCCAAGCATTCCGGACCAGGCACAGATCGGATAGGTCGCCACGAGCTGGTAGCGATCGGAGGCATTCGCCTTCCAGATCTCCAGCACTTCCTCTTCCTTGAAGATGCGCATCATGATCGGCGAGGACATCGCCAGATTCATCTTGCGAAGCTTGTCACGCATCTTGGCGGGAAGCGGATGCTCAATACGATTGGAGACACTCTCGATCTGCAGCGTTTCCTGCGTGCAACCCGCAAGAACACCGAGCGCCAGAGCGAAGGCAAATCCAGTATAAGCGACACGCATGCCAGACAATTCCGCCATCCATAAAATCCGCCAATATATGTGGCGAAGAATCACTTCATCAGGCTTATAAGCCAAAAACAGTTACCGGAATATTCACATCCGGTTAACGCAATCACTTGATATGCACTCAAATACCTTACCCGGCGTCCATTGCCAAATGCAATGAACCGGCTGGGTCGCCGAAATTCTTGCCGTATTACAGATTTCTGCCCATTTCCAGAAACTTCTTGCGCCGGTCGCCCCTCAGGTCGTTTCGCTGCGAAAGATCTGCCAGCGCGCTTGCAATCACGTCTCCTGTGGCCGCAATCACCTTTTGAGGGTCGCGGTGAGCGCCCCCGACGGGCTCGGAGATAATTCCGTCGATAACACCCAGAGACTTGAGGTCTTCGGCGGTGATCTTCATGTTGGAGGCCGCTTCCTTGGCGCGAGTCGAATCGCGCCACAGGATGGAGGCAGCGCCCTCAGGCGAAATGACCGAATAGATCGCATGCTCCAGCATGTAGACACGGTTGCCGGTCGCAATCGCGATTGCGCCACCCGAGCCACCTTCACCGATGATAACGGAAACCACCGGAACGCGCATATTCAGGCACATTTCCGTCGAACGGGCGATGGCTTCAGCCTGTCCGCGCTCTTCAGCGCCGACGCCGGGATAAGCACCCGCGGTATCGACCAGCGTCACAACCGGCATGTTGAAGCGATCGGCGAGCTCCATGATGCGGATAGCCTTGCGATAACCTTCAGGACGCGCCGAGCCGAAATTGTGGCGGATGCGGGATTTGGTGTCGCTGCCCTTTTCCTGACCGATCAGCGCGACCGCCTGGCCGCGAAACCGCGCGAAGCCTGCCTGAATCGCATCGTCATTGGCGAATTTCCGATCGCCTGCAAGCTCGGTGAAATCTGTGAAAAGACTGGTCTGGTAGTCGATGAAATGCGGACGCTGCGGGTGGCGGGCGACCTGCGTCTTCTGCCAGGGTGTCAGCTTTGCATAGATGTCGACCATCGCATCGCGGGCCCGCGATTCGAGGCGCGCAATCTCCTCGGAAGTATCAACGCTTTGGTCCTCGGCTGCGAGATTTTTCAATTCCAGGATCTTGGCTTCAAGATCGGAGATGGGTTTTTCGAAATCGAGGTAATTGTGCATATTGATCCGTTCCGGCTGTTCAGTTTCTTTCGTCGCCGATCGTTTGGGCTCCTATTCCCTGTTTTTTGTGGCTTTTGCAAGAGGGTGATGTGTTTGGACCAGATCTCTGAGCTTTTCATCCAGCACATGTGTGTAGATTTGGGTCGTCGAAATATCGGAATGTCCCAGCAATTCCTGCACTGCGCGCAGGTCTGCACCATTGGCGAGCAGGTGGCTTGCGAAGGCGTGACGGATCACGTGTGGAGACAGTGAAGCTGCCCGGATGCCCGCGCGCGCGCCCAGCGATTTGAGATCGCGCGCGAAAATCTGCCGGGGCAGATAGCCGGTCGCGCTGTTGGCCGGGAAGAGAAAGGCAAATTCCTTGTCTCCGTGAATTTTTCGTAACTCTTCGCCATAGGCTGCGACGGCCTCGATTGCGGCGCGCGTCAACGGCACGAGCCTTTCCTTGGCTCCTTTGCCCCTGATGATCAGAAAACGGCCGTTTTCACCCAAAACCCGTGCGGGAAGGGAAACCAGTTCACTGACCCGCATGCCCGTCGCATAACAAAGCTCCAGCAACGCGAGCATGCGCAGCTTGTCGAGCCTGTTGTCGCCTGGCACCCGGGCTTCCTCGGCCGCCAGTGTGATCAGCCTGGAAGTTTCCGCCTCGGACAGGGTTTTGGGCAAGGTCCGCGATTTCTTCGGCGCATCGAGGATGCCAGAAGGATCATCTGTACGGATGTTGTCCGCATAGAGAAACTTGTAGAATTGCCGGATGGCCGATAGCCGCCGCGCCTGCGACGACGCTTTGTAACCCTCTTTCGCCATATGGCCGAGAAACGCCTGCAAGTCGGCCGAGGATGCCGCGGTCATCGAAACCTGCCGTGTCATCAGGAACGAACGGAGTTCCTCGAGGTCCTTTTCGTAGGAGACAAGCGTGTTCTTCGCCGCGCCGCGTTCGGCGCTCATCATTTCCAGAAAGGCCTCGGCGTGGGCGGCGGACAGATCCCTCATCGGTGCTCCATCATTGTGCTGGGGGGTTGGTGCGCTCGGAGGGAATTTCGATGACGGCGGGGCGCTCGCGCGGCTCAACAAGATAGGCAAGCGAAAACAACACCGCATAGACGAGGCCCGCCAGCAATCCGCACCAATAAAGAAACTTGAAAAGTGTGGGCATCTGTCCGTTCTGGGGTCGGTCCGGTTCACTGGACCACATCATTCCTGATTCTTGACGGTCCGGCAAATCCACATCCGCAAGCCCGCCAAACGCTCGCTCGACTTGACGCCAACGGTTCTTTTACCCATAGGAACGTTGGAACAGCAGCACGCCGCCAGTCGGCCCGGGAAAGGGATTCATGGAGGAGATCAGCCAAGTGTCCGGCTCCGCCGCGGAGTTGGCCCGTAAGGCGCTCGGCAAGCGCAATCTCGTGCTGGTGGGCTTGATGGGTGCGGGCAAGTCCGCAATCGGCAAGCTTGTCGCCCAGGCACTGGGAATCCCATTCATCGATTCAGATCATGAGATAGAGCGGGTTTCGAGGATGACCATCCCGGAACTGTTTCAGGCCTATGGCGAGCCGGAATTCCGCAAACTCGAACAACGGGTGATCCGGCGGCTTCTGAGAACCGGTCCGCGCGTGCTGTCGACAGGCGGCGGCGCCTTCATCAACGAAGATACGCGTGCAGCCATTAGGGACAACGGCCTGTCGCTGTGGCTCGACGCCGATCTCGATGTGCTCTGGGAACGGGTTCTCAAGCGCGACAACCGACCGCTGCTGAAGACGGAAAACCCGAAGAAGACGCTCGAGGACCTGATGATCGCACGCTACCCGATCTATGCGACTGCGCATCTCAGGGTAAAATCGCGCGACGTCAAGAAGGATGAAATGGTCGGCGAAGTCATCGCTGCCTTGGCCGCAACGCTGGAACAATCAGACCCATGACCGCAGAAAACCAGAAGACAGTTCACGTCGATCTCGGCGATCGCTCCTACGATATCCTGATTGGACCGGGACTTATCGCCAAGGCGGGGCGTGAAATCGTATCGCGGCTCAAGGGGCGCAAGGTTGCCGTCATCACCGACGAGCACGTCGCGCCCCATTATTTGCAGCCCCTGGCACAAAGTCTGGAAGAGCAAGGCATCGCCATCCATCCGCTGACGCTGCCCGCAGGCGAAAAAACCAAGAGTTTCGGCCATCTCATCAGCGTGACGGACCATATCCTTGCATCCAAGATCGAGCGCAACGATGCGGTCATCGCGCTGGGCGGCGGTGTGATCGGCGACCTGACCGGATTTGCTGCCGGCATCGCACGGCGCGGAACGCGTTTCATCCAGATCCCGACTTCTCTGCTGGCGCAGGTAGATTCGTCGGTTGGCGGCAAGACCGGCATCAACTCGCCGCATGGCAAGAACCTGATTGGCGTCTTCCACCAGCCTGATCTCGTTCTGGCCGATACCGATGTCCTCAACACGCTTTCGGAGCGCGAATTCCGCGCGGGTTATGCCGAAGTTGCCAAATACGGACTGATCGACAAGCCGGATTTCTTCGAATGGCTCGAACGGAACTGGCGGGACGTGTTTTCCGGCGGTCCCTCGCGCATCGAGGCGATTGCCATCTCCTGTCAGGCCAAGGCCGACGTCGTCGCCAAGGACGAGCGGGAAAACGGCCTGCGGGCGTTGCTCAATCTTGGCCATACATTCGGCCATGCGCTTGAGGCCGCGACGCAATACGATTCCAGCCGCCTCGTACATGGCGAAGGCGTTGCGATCGGCATGGCGCTGGCCCACCAGTTTTCTGCCAGGATGAATCTCGCCAGCCCGGATCTTGCGCGGCGCGTCGAAAAACATCTCATCGATGTCGGCCTGCCAATTTCCATGGGCCAGATACCGGGCGAGCTTCCTCCCGCCGAGGTGCTGATGGAAGCCATCACCCAGGACAAGAAAGTCAAGGGCGGCAAGCTCACCTTCATCCTGACGCGCGGACTCGGCCAATCCTTCGTCGCAGATGATGTCCCCGCGTCCGAAGTGCTGAGCTTCCTCCGCGACAAACGCGGCTAGCGAGGGCCAGATGGGCGGGCGGGCGTTTTGCGGGTGGCTCGTGAGCCTCTTCACCAGGAACAGCGAAAAGGCTGCGCCCGAAGGCAATGGCAACGAGCGCATGTCTTCCGCTCCCCGGGACGGCTCTGCGCGCGGCAATCGCGAACGCCCGGCCGGATGGGCCGAACTCGATGAGCGCGAAATCGCCGACATCCTGATCCACCGCACCCAGATGCGGGGCATCAATGCGGAAGACCCACCGGAAGTGTCCGTGCGCACGATTCTCGGCAGCCCGTTCACCAGGATGCCGGTGTGGAAGGACTCCATCGACAACATCATCGGCGTGCTGCATGCCAAGGACATGTTGCGGGCGCTCGCCGAACCCGGCGCGACACCGGAAAAGCTCGATATCGTCAAGATCGCCGAGAAGCCCTGGTTCGTGCCGGATACGACGAGCCTACGCGAACAGCTCAATGCCTTCCTGAAACGCAACACGCCATTTGCCGTCGTCGTCGATGAGTATGGCGAGGTTCAGGGCATTGTCACGATCCAGGACATTCTCGAGGACGTGCTTGGCGACATTGCCGACGAGCGGGATGTCGGAGTGACCGGCGTGCGCAAGGAGGCGGACGGCTCGATCGTCGTCGACGGCGATGTCACTGTTCGCGACCTCAACCGCGCGCTCGGCTGGTCGTTGCCCGACAGCGAGGCCACGACGATTGCGGGCCTTGTGATCCATGAATCGCGATCCATTCCCGAAGAACGGCAGGCCTTCACCTTCCATGGCAAGCGATTTACCGTCATGAAACGGATCAAGAACCGCATTACACGTTTGCGCATCCGCCCTGTGGCGTAGAATGACAACGGGCACTGTCGCCCTTGCTTCAATCGATTGAAATCGTTAGTTTGCCGCAACTGTTTCAGAGGATTTATCCATGCAAGACCTCGTCGCCAAGCTGAAAGAAGCCGCTCTATCCACCAGCGCCGTGCAAATCCGCGAGGCCTTTGCCGCCGATCCTGCGCGATTCGAGAGATACCATGCCTGGTTCGCAGACCTGCTGATGGACTACTCGAAGACGGCGGTGAACGACACGGTGCTCGGGCTGCTCAGCGAGCTCGCCGACAAGGCCGGCGTCGCGATCAAACGCGAAGCGATGTTCAAGGGCGAGCTCATCAATTTCACCGAAAACCGCGCGGTGCTGCACACCGCTCTGCGCAACCGGTCCAACAGCTCCGTGCTGGTCGACGGCAAGGATGTCATGCCTGAGGTCAACGCCGTGCTCAAGGCGATGGGCGAGTTCGCCGAGGGGGTACGCTCCGGCCGGATCACCGGCGCCACTGGCAAGAGGATCACCGACGTCGTCAATATCGGCATCGGCGGCTCCGATCTCGGCCCCGTCATGACGACGCTGGCGCTGGCGCCCTATCATGACGGCCCGCGCCTGCACTATGTCTCCAACATCGACGCCGCCCACATCGCCGATACGATCAGGCTGCTCGATCCGGAAACCTCTCTGTTCATCATTGCCTCGAAGACGTTCACCACGATCGAGACGATGACCAATGCGGCAACCGCGCGCGCATTCATCGCCAAGGCGCTCGGCGAAGGCGCGGTGCAACACCATTTTGCCGCCGTCTCCACCGCGCTCGACAAGGTCGCGGCCTTCGGCATCGACTCGACACGCGTCTTCGGCTTCTGGGACTGGGTCGGCGGGCGCTACTCCATCTGGTCGGCAATCGGCCTGCCATTGATGATCGCCATCGGCTCGGAGGATTTCGGCAAATTCCTCGATGGCGCACATGCGATGGACAACCATTTCCGCTCCGCGCCGCTTAACAAGAACATTCCGATACTGCTCGGCCTGATCGGCTACTACCAGCGCAATGTGCTGGGTTGCACCTCGCGGGCAGTGATCCCCTATGACCAGCGTCTCAGCCGTTTTCCGGCCTATCTGCAGCAGCTCGACATGGAATCGAATGGCAAGGGCGTGACCATGGACGGCTCGCCCGTTGCAGGCGCTTCCGGTCCAGTCGTCTGGGGCGAACCGGGAACCAACGGCCAGCACGCCTTCTTCCAGCTGCTGCATCAGGGCACGGACATCATCCCCGTCGAGTTCGTGATCGCCAAGCAGGGTTTCGAACCCGAACTGCGATACCAGCACGAGCTGCTGATGGCCAACTGTGTGGCGCAATCGCAGGCCCTGCTCAAGGGCCGTACCCTGGATGAAGCCAAGGCACAGCTGACCGCACAGGGCTGGGCCAGCGCCAAGGCGGACAAGATTGCCCCGCATCGCGTTTTCACCGGCAACAGGCCATCGATCACCTTCGTCCATGACATGCTGACGCCGTTTGCCCTCGGCCGATTGATTGCACTTTATGAGCACCGCGTGTTCGTCGAAGGCGTGCTCTATGGCATCAATTCCTTCGACCAATGGGGCGTCGAGCTCGGCAAGGAACTGGCGACGGGCCTGCTGCCAGTGGTTCAAGGCACGAAGGGCACCGAGGGTTTGGACAGCTCGACGGCGGGATTGGTGGCAGCGCTGAGGGGGTAATCAATCCGCTGGCGAGGGTGATCGACAGCGATCGCCCTATTCCATCGATAGAATATGGTTCCTGACCACTGGGTAGATCTCGTTCTCCCAGCGTTTGCCGTTAAAGACGCCGTAGTGGCCGACATTGGCCTGCAGGTGATGGCGCTTGAGATGCGGCCGAAGCGACGCACAGAGATCGTGCGCCGCCGCCGTCTGGCCAAGCGCGCATATGTCGTCGCGACCGCCCTCGACGGTCAGCAGTGCCGTGCGACGGATGCGGCTCGGATCGATCTTGACACCGCGATAGCTAAAATCGCCGGTCGCCAACTCGGCTTTCTGGAAAATCCTGTCGATCGTTTCGATGTAGAATTCTTCGGTAAGATCCAGGACGGCGAAATACTCGTCGTAGAATGTCTTGATCTTTTCGGCTGCGGCGACATCGCCGGCAGCGAGGTGATCGTAAAGTTTCTGATGGGCTGAGCGGTGACGGTCCATGTTCATCGCCATGAAGGCGACCAGCTGCAGGAAACCCGGATAGACCTTGCGACCGCCACCCTTGTAGCGCCATGGAACTGTGGAGATCAACGATTTCTCGAACCAGGCAAGCGATTTGGAGACCGCAAATTCGTTGACTTCGGTCGGGCTCTGGCGCGGATCGATCGGTCCGGCCATCAATGTCATCGTACGCGGCGTGGCAGGGTGGTTTTCGGCGGACATCACCGCAACCGCGGCAAGTCCTTGAACGCAAGGCTGGCAAACCGCCAGGATGTGTGCGCCGGGACCGATCTCCTCTAAAAAGCGAATGATATAGGCGATGTAGTCCTCGACACCGAACGAGCCCGCCTCAACCGGCACGTCGCGGGCATTGGCCCAGTCGGTGATATAGACGTCATGATCGGAAAGTAGCGTCTGGACGGTGCCGCGCAAGAGGGTCGGGAAATGGCCGGAAAGCGGTGCGATCACCAGCACGCGCGGCTGGGCGACATCGACATCCTTGGTAAAATGCAGCAGGTCGCCAAATGGCAGGCTAAGTTCGACTTTCTCGGTGACCGCGACCTCGGCACTGCCGGACATTACACGTTCAATGCCGAAATCGGGACGCGTGTGCGTCAACTCGAAACGTGATATCATTTCAAGCGCGGCAAGGTACGGCCGCTCCAACGATCCTCCGACCTCGCATAGGCCCGACGAGAACATGCCGCGCCAACTGCGCGCGAGGCTACGGAAGGGCGCGATGAGGTCGTCCTGGAACTGATAAGCCTGATAGAGCATATGCAAAACCTCGCTGCATTTCTCATTGTGCAATGCACAAAACTAGTGCAATTTTGCCAACGAGGCCAGAAAATAGTGTGATTTAAGCTTAAAGAATCGGGTGGAGCGAGCGATGGCGCAGACAACATTGACAATTTCCTCAAAGAACTACTCGTCATGGTCGCTGCGCGGCTGGTTGCTGTGCAAAATGGCCGGGCTGGAGTTCATCGAACGACCCGTCGATATCGATGACGCCAATGCCCGCCGCGAGCTTCTGTTGCTGTCGCCTTCCGTCCTGGTGCCGCGCCTCACCCACGGGAAAGTCACGGTCTGGGACACGCTGGCGATAGCGGAATATCTCAACGAGATCGCCCCGAGGGCGGGCCTTCTGCCGGAGGATATCGCCGCGAGGGCGCATTGCCGGGCAGTGTCCGGCGAGATGCATTCGGGATTTTACAATCTCCGTTCGGCACTGCCGATGAACATCAAGGCACAGCACGAGAGCTTCAAGGTGTTTTCGGGCGCCAAGCCCGACATCGAACGTATCAGGGCGATCTGGAGCGAGTGCCTCGATGCTTATGGCGGGCCCTATCTATTCGGCAAGGCGCCGACGGTCGCCGACGCCATGTACGCCCCCGTCTGCTCGCGCTTCAGGACCTATGCGGTGGAGCTTGAGCCGGAGCTCGCCGCCTATCGCGATCTCATTCTGGATTGGCCACTCGTGCAGGAATGGACGCGCGGGGCGCTCGTCGAAGCCGATGAAATCATCGAGCTCGAGGTGGAATTCTAGAGTCCGACTTCCCGTGCCCAAGGCGGATTGGCACCCGCCCGCGACACCGTGACCGCCGCCACCTTGGCAGCCAGCGACAAGGCGTTGCGCACCGCCACTTCATCAAGCCCGGCCACGGCGGATTTGGTCAGCAGACCATCCCGCTTGAGCGATGCGAGAACGCCCGCGTCAAATGTATCGCCAGCGCCAATCGTGTCGACAACGGTCACCCGCTCGCTGGGAACCTCCACCTTGCGGGCCTTGGTGTAACCCACTGCGCCATCAGCGCCCTTGGTGATGACAACCAGTTTCGGTCCGATGTCGAGCCACTTGGCCGCCAGCGCATCATGATCGCCGCTCATGCCGAACCATTCCAGATCCTCGTCGGAGAACTTGATGATATCGGCCTGCTTTGCCATCCGCATGATGCGCGCATGATGGGCGGACTTATCCTTGATGAAACCGGGACGGATATTCGGATCGAGCGAGATGACCCGGCCTTTGTGTTCGCGCGCCATCAGTGCCTCGTAGGTGGCACCACAGGGATCGGGGATCAGGCTGATCGCGCCGAAATGCAACGCTTCGCAATCCGGTCCAAGTGCAGGCAGATCGGCTGCCGTGATCATCCGCCCAGCTGTGCCCTCGTCATAGAAGGCATAGGTGGCCGAGCCATTGACCAGCTTGACGAAGGCGACGGTGGTCGGGCGGGAGGAAATGGCACATGGGCTGTAATCGACATTGGAGGACGCAAGGGTTTCACGCAGCACATCGCCGAGCATGTCGTCTGAAAGACCGGTGAAGAATGCGGTATCGATACCGAGTCTGCCAAGCGCAATGGCGGTGTTGAAGATCGCGCCGCCGGCATAGGGCGCATAGGCGCTTTCGCCGAGCGTGGATTGACGTGGCAGCATGTCAATCAATGCTTCGCCGCAGCACAGGATCATTTCCGCCTCCCAGTCAGTTTCAATCGATTTAATACACCATCACGCAAAAAGCCAGCGGTCCGGAAAACTTTTCGGATCACTGGCTCTCATGCCATGCAAGCGATTTTGGAATATTGCCGCGACAGAAAAAATCAGGCAGCGGCAGGCTGTGTGGGAACTTCCAGCCCGAGCAGAAAATGGATCTGCGGGCGGGCCTTGACCAGATCGTCGATCGTGTATTCGCTCAGCACATCAAAGAAGGCGTTCAGCGCTCGACGCAATGCGGAATTCAGGCCGCAGCTGTCGATCAACGGGCAATCGACAGCACCTTCGTCGAAACATTCGGCCATGGAGAAGCTTTCCTCGCTGACACGCACGACATCCAGCAGGGTGATCTTGTCGGCCGGACGGCCGAGCTTCACACCGCCATTGCGGCCGCGCAGCGTTTCCACGAGACCGGCCTTATGCAGCGGCTGCAGAATCTTGAACAGAAAAAGCTCCGAGACGTTGTAGGCCTTGGCAATTTCCGGGATGCGGCTGAGTTTTCCGTCATTGGCGGCGCAATACATCATGATGCGCACTGCGTAGTTCGTTTGCTTTGTCAGCCGCATGCCTTGCTCCTTGGCGCTTCATCTGCCTGTTGCCCTATATAGAACGAGATGCAGTTTGGAACAATTCCAAAATATTGAAAATCACATTCATGTTATGCACAACGACCGATCTTGACAGCAAGAAGCTGAAAATCATAGGAAATTAAAGTCGACAAAAATATTCCAGTTCAGGGAAGGACACACGATGAAAGCGACGAAGATCCCCTATGCGCTCGGCTTGATGGCCACGATTGCGCTCCCGGCCCTTCCAGCCCTCGCGGACGGCGAGGTGAATGTCTATTCCTACCGGCAGCCGGAACTCATTCAGCCGCTTCTCGATGAGTTCACCAAGGAAACCGGCATAGCGACCAATGTGCTGTTCCTCGACAAGGGACTCGTGGAGCGCATACAGGCGGAAGGAGAGAACTCTCCCGCCGATGTCATCCTGACCGTGGACATTGGCCGGTTGACCGAAGCCAAGGAAGGCGGCGTTACCCAGTCGCTGGTCGATGAGACCATCAACAAGGATATTCCGGCCAAGTATCGCGATCCAGAGGGCAACTGGTTCGGACTGACGACGCGCGGCCGCGTCATCTACGCATCCAATGACCGGGTCAAGGAAACCGATCTGACCTACGAGGATCTCGCCGACCCGAAATGGAAGGGCAAGATCTGCACCCGCGATGGCCAGCATTCCTACAATATCGGCCTGTTTGCCTCGATGGTCGCCCATCACGGCGAAGAGTATACCGAAAAGTGGCTGACCGCCGTGAAGAACAACCTGGCTCGCAAGCCCAATGGCAGCGACCGCAGCCAGGCCAAGTCGATCAAGGCCGGCGAATGCGATCTGGCGCTCGGCAACACCTACTATGTCGGCCTGATGATCACCAACGACAAGGAGCCCGAGCAGAAGGAATGGGCAAAATCGCTGCATGTGATTTTCCCGAACGCCAAGGATCGCGGCACCAGCGTCAACATTTCCGGCATGGCACTGGCCAAATACGCGCCGAACAAGGACAACGCGGTCAAGTTGATGGAATTCCTGACCACGCCGAAGGCGCAGGAAATCTATGCAGACCAGGTGTTCGAATATCCGGTACTACCGGGCGCCCAGCCGTCTGAGGTGGTCAAGTCCTTCGGCGAAATCCACGCCGATGCACTGCCAATCAGCGATCTTGCCAAGTTCCGCAAGAAGGCCTCCGAACTGGTCGACAAGGTCGGCTTCAACGACGGCCCGGCCGAGTAAAGCACACCTGATCGATTTATCGACGCCCCGCGCCATCCTTGGCGCGGGGCGTTTTCTTTCGGGATGCATCCAGCGTCCCCAAATAAAAACGGGCCCTTTCGAGGCCCGTTTCAAGATTTGGATTGCGTGATGCTTACTTCATCGTCGGGATGACGAATTCGGCGCCGTCCTTGATGCCGGACGGCCAGCGTGACGTAACCGTCTTGGTGCGTGTCCAGAACTTGATCGAGTCGGTGCCGTGCTGGTTGAGGTCGCCGAAAGACGAGGACTTCCAGCCGCCGAAGGAGTGGTAGGCCAGCGGCACGGGGATCGGCACGTTGACGCCGACCATGCCGATGTTGACGCGCGATGCAAAATCGCGGGCCGCATCGCCGTCGCGGGTGTAGATCGCGACACCATTGCCGTATTCGTGCTTCATCGGCAGCGACAGGGCTTCCTCGTAGTTCTTGGCGCGGACGACCGACAGGACTGGTCCGAAGATTTCGGTCTTGTAGATGTCCATGTCCGGCGTGACGTGATCGAACAGGCAGCCGCCGACGAAATAGCCGTTCTCGTAACCCTGCAGCTTGAAATCGCGGCCGTCGACGACCAGCTTGGCGCCCTCTTCAACACCGTGGTTGATCAGGCCCATGATGCGCGCCTGGGCTTCCTTGGTGACGACGGGGCCGAGATCGGCCTTCTCATCGGTGTAGGGGCCGATGCGCAGCGATTCCACCATCGGCGTCAGCTTTGCAATCAGCTTGTTGGCGGTTTCCTCTCCGACCGGAACGGCAACCGAGATCGCCATGCAGCGCTCGCCGGCAGAACCGTAGCCGGCGCCGATCAGGGCGTTTGCGGCCTGATCGAGATCGGCATCCGGCATGATGATCATGTGGTTCTTGGCGCCGCCGAAGCACTGGGCGCGCTTGCCGTTCATAGCAGCGGTGCCATAGACGTAGCGGGCGATCGGGGTCGAGCCGACGAAGGAAACTGCGGAAATATCCGGATGGGTCAGGATCGCATCGACCGCGCCCTTATCACCGTTGACGACGTTGAGAATGCCAGCCGGCAGACCGGCCTCGATCATCAGTTCGGCGAGACGGATCGGCAGGGACGGATCGCGCTCGGAAGGCTTGAGGATGAAGGCATTGCCGCAGGCGATGGCCGGCGCAAACATCCACATCGGGATCATGCCCGGGAAGTTGAACGGCGTGATGCCGGCGCCGATGCCGACAGCCTGGCGGATCGAATACATGTCGATGTTGGGGCCCGCGCCTTCCGTGAACTCGCTCTTGGCGAGATGGGGAATGCCGATGACGAATTCGCAGACTTCGAGGCCGCGAATGACATCGCCCTTGGCGTCTTCGATCGTCTTGCCATGCTCCTTGGAGAGCATTTCGGCGAGCTCGTCCATGTTTTCGTTCAGGAGGGCGACGAACTTCATGAATACGCGGGCGCGGCGCTGCGGGTTGGTCGCGGCCCAGGCCGGCTGCACAGTCTTGGCGTTCTGTACGGCGGCATCGAGCTCGGCATCGCTCGCGAGGGCTACTTCAGCCTGCACTTCGCCGGTCGCCGGATTGTAGACATTGGCCTTGCGACCCGATGTGCCGGCAACATGCTTGCCGCCAATGAAATGACCGATCTGACGCATGGATGTTCCTCCTGATGCTTTTGTGATAGCGCGAATTATGCGCTTTAATTTGCACAAAGCAATGAACTGAGATAAGCATCCGTTGTGCATAAATTGAAGTCAAAAGATTGCATCGTGGCGATTCCCCTCAGACACGGAGGCCGCAGCCCATGAACTGGGACGACGTCCGAATCTTCCTCGCAGTCGCCCGCACCGGGCAAATTCTTGCCGCGTCCAAACGACTGGGCGTCAACCACGCCACCCTGTCGCGGCGACTGACGGCGCTTGAGGAAGCGCTGAAAACCCGGCTTTTCATACGTCGCACCAACGGTTGCGAACTGACGGCCGAGGGCGAGGTGTTTCTTGCCTCGGCCGAGCGGATGGAAACCGAAATGCTTGCGGCACAGGCCAATCTCGGCCGGACCGATACGGCGATTGCCGGCACGGTCAGGATCGGCGCGCCTGATGGCTTCGGGGTTTCCTTTCTGGCGCCGCGGATCGGACGGCTGATCGAGCGGCACCCCGAACTGAAAATACAGCTGGTGCCGGTGCCGCGGTCCTTTTCGCTCTCCCAGCGCGAGGCAGATATTGCCGTGACCCTCGAACGCCCCGAACAGGGCCGGCTGGTCTCAGCAAAACTCACTGATTATACGCTCGGTCTTTATGCCTCGCGCGGCTATGTCGAGGCACATGGACTTCCAGAGAATGCCGACGCGCTGAAGCCGCATCGCCGTATCGGTTATGTCGAAGACCTGATTTTCTCGCAGTCACTGAATTTCACCGGCGAGATCATGCGCAACTGGAATGCGGGCTTCGAAATTTCCTCTGCGATCGGCCAAACGGAGGCCGTGCGGTCGGGCGCAGGCATCTGCATCCTGCACAATTACGTGGCGCGCCAATTTTCCGATCTGGTTCGAATCATGCCCGATATCGCCATACAACGCACTTACTGGACGATCTTTCATGAAAGTGCTCGAGAATTGGCTCGCGTGCGTATCGTCGCAGATTTCCTGCATGAAATCGTCCGCGAGGCGCGTGGCATCTGGTAGTGCAAGTCTGCTTGACATCGGCCAAATCCCGGTCGCACTATCGGTTTGCAAAATCCCTGGAACAAGCCGATGGGAGCAAGAGCATGAAACCGGTATCAAGCTGGATCATCGTTGCTGACGGAAGCCGCGCGCGCATTCTTCGCGATGTCGCCCTCAGCCGTCCGAATGGAAAAATCCCCGAGGAAATGGATTTCGTATCCCCGCAGCAGCCATTGCGGAAAATCATGTCCGACAAGGCTGGCCGCGCCTTCGAGTCGAGCGGCACGCGGGGTTCTGCCATGGAGCCTCACTCCGACCCGATCGAACGCGCTGAATATGCGTTTGCGGAAAGCCTGGCAGAAACGCTTGAAGCGCACCTTCGCGACAAGGCGTTTTCCAAGCTGGCTGTCATTGCCGCACCGAAAATGCTGAGTCATCTGCGCAACAGCTTTTCCGATAGCGTAAAGAAAACCGTCTTCGCCGAAGTTGCAAAAGATCTGACCAAGCTCCCGTCGAAGGAGCTGCAGGAAGCGGTGAGAACCCTGCTGGCATAGGGCCGCGATCGAGGTTGATGATCGCCACGGCACTCCATAAAATGGCCAGCTTCCAGCCAACGAATTGCGGGCCGGCCTCGACGTCAGCCGGTTGGCGAACCTATATCGGGAGGGTCACAATTCCGGAGACCCCATGACACAGCCTGACATCCATTCCATTCCCCTCGCCCGTATCGACGGCACAGCAGCATCGCTTGCCAACTACGCTGGCAAAGTGCTGCTGATTGTCAACACCGCCTCCAAATGCGGACTGACCAAGCAGTATGAAGGTCTCGAAGCGCTCTATCGCGACAAAAAGGACGAGGGCCTCGAAGTGCTCGGCTTCCCCGCCAATAATTTCAAGGAGCAGGAACCGGGCAGCGACGAAGAAATCGCCGCCTTCTGCTCGCTGACCTATGACGTCACTTTTCCGATGTTCGGCAAAGTGAGCGTGAAAGGCGCGGATGCCCACCCTCTCTATACCGCACTGACATCGGCAAAGCCCGACACGATCGGCACCGACGCCTTCCGCCAGCGGCTCGTGGATGCCGGCATTGCTGCCAGCGAGCCGCCGGATGTGCTCTGGAACTTTGAGAAGTTCCTGATCTCGCGCGACGGCAAGGTCATCGGCCGATATTCGCCGAGCATGACCGTGGACGATCCTGTCATCGCCGCCGACATTGAAAAAGCGCTGGCGGGCTGACACAGCGCTCTGGCGCTTGACTTTTCCCGTATTTGAAACATATTCCCATTTATGGAAAATGTCTCAAATGATTCCGATATCGATCACCAGATAGCGCAGCGTCTTAAAGCGCTGCGCAACGAGCAAGGCTGGTCACTCGACGAACTCGCAAAGCGCAGCCAGGTCAGCCGCGCCACTCTCTCACGCCTCGAAAACACGGAGGTCAGCGCCACAGCTTCGGTGCTGGGTCGGCTTTGCGCCGCCTATGGCATACCGATGTCGCGCCTGATGCGGATGGTCGAGGAACAGTTCGAGCCGGTGATCCGTCACGATGCACAACCCCTATGGGTGGATGCAGAAACAGGCTTTCGCCGTCGCTCAATCTCGCCGCCATCCCAGACCCTGGCCGGCGAAGTGCTTGAGTGCGAATTGCCGGCCGGAACCCGCCTTGCCTATGACCAGCCCTCGCGAAAGGGAATGGAGCATCATCTGCTGATGATCGCCGGCACGCTCGACTTCACCATCGACGGTCGCGAACTTCGACTCGGTCCGGGTGATTGCCTCCGCTATCAGCTGTTCGGTGCCACCACCTTCGAGGCTGGACCCGATGCATCCGCCCGCTACTTCCTCTTCATGGTGTAATGACATGGCCAACACGCAATCCTTGACGATCGAACGCTTCCCCGCTCGGGACATAGAAACTCACCTGACTGAGCTGGCTGGGCTGCTGCAGGCCTGTGTGGAAGATGGCGCCAGCGTCAATTTCGTCCTGCCCTACACACTGGAGGAGGCAAAAGCGTTCTGGCGCAGCAAGGTGCTGCCTCGCCTGCCGGACGGCGGCCTCGTCGTTCTCGTCGCTCGTTCTGAGGGCCGAATTGCCGGTTCGGTGCAACTCGATCACGACACCCCTCCCAACCAGCCCCATCGCGCCGACATCAAGAAACTACTTGTTCACCCCGATTTTCAACGTCGCGGCATCGGCCGGAAACTGATGGGGGAGATCGAACGTGTCGCGGTTGAAATGGGTCGAACGCTTCTGACCCTAGACACAAGGACTGGCGACAAAGGCGAACCGCTCTACAAATCCTGCGGGTTTGAAGTCGCTGGCATTATCCCCGGCTATAGCCGGGATGCCCGCTCCGATCACTACGATCCGGCGACCTTCATGTACAAGGCGCTGCGGGCAGGCTGAACGCGCATCACGCCAACAGAGAACGGCGGCCGGATTGCACCGGCCGCAGTCGCGCTTTTCCGCCTCAGTTCATCGCATAGATATCGATGGGGAAGTACTTGGCGTTGATCGTCTGGTAGGTGCCGTTGGCGCGGATCGCGTCGATGGCCGCATTCAGCTTCGCCAGCAACTCCTTGTCCTCAAGCCGCACGGCAATGCCGGCGCCCTGGCCGATAAATTTCGGATCGGCAATCGGCTTGCCGATCAGTTCGCAGCATTTGCCATCGTCGGCGTTCAACCAGGCCATCATCGGCAGCATATCGCCGACTTCGAGATCGAGCCGGCCATTGACCATATCGATATTGACCTCGTCCTGGGTGGGATAGAGCTTGATGGTGGCATCCGGATACATTGCGGTGGCATATTCCGCCTGCGTGGTGCCGGCCTGCGCGCCGATCGTCTTGCCCTTCAGGGCTTCGTTGGTGAACTCGGTGATGTTGGCGCCCTTGGGCGCGATATGGGTCATCGGCGCCTTGTAGTAGGACTTGGTGAAGGCGACCTTCTCCGCACGCTCGGGGGTAATGAACATCGAGGCGATCATGAAGTCGAACTTCTTGGCCTGCAAGGCCGGAATGATCCCGTCCCAATCCTGCGTAACGACAGTGCATTCAACCTTCATTTCGGCGCACAGCGCCATGCCGATGTCGACATCGAAGCCGCCAACCTTGCCGGCGGCGTCAACGAAGTTGAACGGCGGGTAGGCACCTTCGGTGCCGATCACCAGTTTGTCTGCGGCCTGTGCCGAGATGGCGGTTGCGGCGGCGAGTGCCGCAGCGAGCAAGAGCTTCTTCATCATCATTCCCCTGTTGCTGGCATCTTCCTGACGCCTTGGACAACAGTCTAGGCACGCTTTGAGGCATAAGCGAAATAGATAGTTGCAATAGTCGATATCAATGTGAATTATCTGGCTAGGGATCGATGGGGTTCTGGATATGACCGGCCACAGGCTCGAACGCTTCGCACACAACCTCGACTGGAATCTGCTGCGCACCTTCGTGGTCGTGGTGGAGGAAGGCTCGATCACTGCCGCCGCCAACAGGCTGCTGCTGCAGCAGCCGGCCGTTTCGATGGCACTGAAGCGCCTGGAGCAAACCACGGGCCATCGATTGATTGACCGGCGACCCGGACGCTTCGAAGTCACGGAAGCTGGCGAAAGGCTGCACAGGCAGGCGCGCGAGATTTTTGCAGCGGTTGTCAGGCTGCCGGATGCGCTGGAAAGCGCCGGCGCGGATATGTCAGGCCATGTCAGCATCCATGCGGTCAGCCACGTTCACCATCCTGGCTGGGACGCGCGCGTCGGCACCTTCTTCGAAGCTTATCCGAAAGTTACGATGAGCGTGACGATCGAAACCACGGCCGATGTCATCAGCTCGGTGGAGCGTGGGCTTGCCAGCATCGGGCTTTGCGACGGCATCATTCCGCCCGCCTTAACCAAAACGCTCTACAAAAGGGAGCGCTATGCGCTCTACTGCGGCAAGGGGCACCGGCTGTTCGGAAAGAGCGGCACGGCGCTCAACGAACTGCGGGGCGACTACTATGTCGCCTTCACAGCCGACGTGCTCGGCGGGCAGCATATGAACGCCGTGACCGCCGTGCGGGCGGTCGGATCCTTCGGGCAGGAGGTCCGTGCCGTGTCCTCGCATGTCGAGGAGGTCATGCGACTGATATCGGCCAATGTCGGCGTCGGAATGCTGCCGACCCATCTCGCCGAACCGCTGGTCGCGGAGGGCAGACTGTGGCAGTTGCCGCCCTACGAGACCTTGCCGGAAACCGATGTCTTCATCATCACCAACCCGGCGGCCATGCTCAATCCCGCAGAGCGAGCCTTCCTGGCCCACATGGATGGACTGGAACCATTTTTTCAATGACGACACATCAACAGATTTTATGTTGATCTTTGGCAGTATAAATTTGAACGCAGGTTGATGCCCCTATAGGAATTACCCGTCAAGGAGACCAACCATGCAGACTTACGACATCGCGATTATCGGCGGCGGCATTGCCGGCCTGTCTCTTGCCTATTTCCTTTCAGGCAGGCGCTCGGTGGTCGTTCTGGAGCGCGAGCAAGCGCTTGGCTATCACTCGACCGGGCGTTCAGCGGCGGAATTCGTGCTGCGCTACAACAGCCCCGAAGTCTGCAAGCTGGCATCGATTTCCCGCCCCTTTCTCGAGAACCCGCCCGAAGGCTTCTGCGAGCAGCCGCTGCTGAAGCAGCGCGGCGGCGTGATGATCGCCGATGCGGAGAAAGCCGAGCGACTGAAGGAGCACTATGAACGCGAGGTCCAACACGCGCCGCTCAACATGCTGACGATGGAAGAAACCCTGGAAAAACTACCCTTCCTGGACCCTGCGCATGTGACTGCGGCATACTACGATCCAGAATTCTGGGACATCGAAGTCGAAAGCCTGTTTCAAGGCTATATCAGGGGTGCCCGCCATGCGGGCGTTGAAATACGCACAGACGCCGGTGCCCTGTCCATCCGAGACGATGGCAGCCTGTGGCACATCGAAACCGCAAGCGAGACGATCGCTGCAGGGATCATTGTCAATGCGGCAGGCGGATGGGCAGACGCAACAGCGGAGATGTCAGGGGTTGCTCCCAGGGGAATCGTGCCGCATCGACGCACGGCGATCCTGCTCGACCTGGCTGATATCGATCCAAGCGCCATGCCCGAGGTCAGCGAACTCGACGATACCTACTATTTCAAGCCCGACGCCGGGCGGATGCTGGTCTCGCCGGCCGACGAAACGCCCTGCGAGCCGGGCGACGTGCAACCGGAGGAAATCGATATCGCCTGGGCTGCGCACTATTTCGAGGAAGCCACCACGCTCTCGGTGCAACGGGTCGCCAAGAGCTGGGCAGGCATGCGCAGTTTCGCGGCCGACCGCCTGCCGGTGATCGGCTTTGCGCCGGATCATGATCGGTTTTTCTGGCTCGCCGGTCAGGGCGGCTACGGCATATTGAGTTCGCCGGCGCTTGGCTCGCTTGCGGCGGCAATGCTGACCGACACCCCCACTCCCGCAGCGTTTTCTAGAGAAGCCCTTGATCCCGCACTATTTTCTCCCTCCAGATTTTAGGACCTCAATGTTAGCGGTGGCCGCCTGAAACTTTTTTTGCGCAAATACGTTGCCAACCACATACTTCATTCCTAGATTTATGTGGTCAACCACATAAAGGACGCTGCCATGACTTCTCTTTGGACCCCCACAACTGTTGGAAACGTGCGTCTGCCGCACCGGCTGGCGCTTGCCCCGATGACCCGCAGCCGCGCCAACGCAGATGGCACCCCCAGCGACCTCGTGCCCACATACTATGCTCAGCGTGCATCGCTCGGCCTGCTGATCACTGAAGGGGTGCAACCCTCCGAAGACGGACAGGGCTACATGATGACCCCCGGCATCCATTCTTCCGCACAGGTCGAGGGCTGGAAGAAAGTGACAGCGGCGGTTCACGCCAAGGGTGGACACATGTTCATGCAGCTGATGCATGCGGGACGGATGTCTCACCCGGACAATACCCCACATCATCGCCAGCCGGTCGCGCCGTCCGCCCTCAGCGCCGGCCAGCAGATGTTCACCCCGGCCGGCATGCAAGACACGCCGGTGCCACGCGCACTGACGACCGAAGAAGTCGGCCAGACTGTCGAGGACTTCCGCAAGGCGGCCCGAAACGCCATCGATGCGGGAATGGACGGGGTCGAAATACACGGTGCCAATGGCTATCTGATCAACCAGTTCCTCGCGCCGAACGCCAATATCCGCACCGACCGTTATGGCGGCTCGATCGAGAAGCGCGCTCGCCTTGCGATCGAAATCGCCACCGCGATTGCCGAGGAAATCGGCCCCGAACGTACAGCCATCCGCCTATCCCCCGGCCTCGACATCGGCGGCCTCGTGGAAGGCCCTGACGGTCCGGAACTCTACCGGTATCTGATCGGCGAACTCGACCGGCTGAACCTCGCCTACCTGCACGTCTTCCATTTCGGCAGCGAACAGCTGCTCAAGGACATCCGCGCACTGTGGTCGCAGAAGCTGCTCGTGTTACGGCCGGGCCGGACGCTCGATACGCTCGCTACAGATATCGAAACTGGACTTGCCGACGTCGTGCCCGTAGGGCGCTGGGGGCTCGCCAATCCCGACTTTGCCGAACGGCTCAGACAGGGCGCACCGCTCAACGAACCCGACGCCAACACCTTTTACAGCAGCGGCGCGGCAGGCTATACAGATTATCCGACACTGCAACCAAGCCAAAGCGCGGTTGCCTGACCGCGATGGACAAAGATGAAAGACACCGAACAGTCACAGCCGCATGAACAGTGCCCTTGCCTGTCCCAGGACTATCCGGTGAGCTTTGCCATATTCGCTCTTGCCCGGTCGCACCGGGCGAGAGCCGCGCAGCTTCTCGCTGAAATCGGGCTGTTTCCCGGCCAGGAAATCCTGCTGATGCAGCTTGGCGAGAAGGACGGGCAGCCGCAGAAATCGCTGTGCGAGACAATCGGCCTCGACCACTCCACCGTCGCAAAATCGCTGACCCGGCTTGAGCGCTGCGGCCTGATCGAGCGCCGGAAGTGCGCGGAAGACGGCCGCGTAAGCCAGGTCTACCTTACCGACAAGGGCCGCGAGGCTCGCAACGCCATCTGTGGCGTGTGGGCGAACCTCGAACAGATGACCGTCCAGCACCTCACTCCCGCCGAGCAGGCACAGTTGATTTCGCTTGCCGAAAGGATCAAGCCCTGCGTGGGCTGAAGGGCTTGGACCGCCAGGATGTAAACTCATAGAAGGAGCCCACCCTGCCATGCCCTGGTCTCCCAGCCAATATGTGAAATTCGAAGATGAGCGCACGCGACCGGCGCGCGACTTGCTGGCGCAGGTGCCGCTCGAACGCGTCACGCACGGCATCGATCTCGGCTGCGGGCCGGGAAACTCCACCGAGCTGCTGATCGAGCGCTATGGGGCCAAGGCCATATCCGGGCTCGATGGCGATGAAAACATGGTGGAGGCGGCGCGCAAGCGGCTGCCCGACACCCAAATCATGCTGGCCGACCTTTTGACATGGCGACCTTCCGAACCACAGGACCTGATGTTTGCCAATGCCGTCTTTCAATGGCTGCCCAACCATCTTGACATCTTCGACCGGCTGATGGATCGGCTTGCGCCCGGTGGCGTGCTGGCCGTGCAGATGCCCGACAATCTCGATGAGCCGAGCCATCTGCTGATGGAGGAGTCGGCCCAGGCGGGACCGTGGCGTAACGCCTTTGCAAAGCCGGCGCGCCGCGCCGCCTTGCCGAAGCCCTCTGCCTACTACGACAGGCTGATTGGAAAGTCGGTGCGCGTGGACATCTGGCACACGATCTACAACCACCCGATGGATGGCGCCCCGGCAATTGTCGAATGGGTGAAAAGCACCGGCCTGCGCACCTACCTCGATCGAATCGCGGCCGAACGGCAGGCGGAATTCCTCGAGGATTACACCGCCCGGATCGCCAAAGCCTATCCCAGGCTTGGCAACGGCAAGGTGCTGTTCCGTTTTCCACGGCTTTTTTTCGTGGCTGTGAAGCGGTGAAAAGCGCATTCAACCGGTCTTTCGCCTGCCTTGTGGACAGAAGTGAAACGACAATTGCCGCGCGCCCGCTCTACGACTGATTTTGCAGCCAATTCACCGCAAACTTCAAATTAACGGCAGAAAGGGCTTGAAAAAAAATCTCAGCCCCGCTATGTCGCGCATCACGAATGCCACACATTCGAAATGGTTATGCGGTTGTAGCTCAGTTGGTTAGAGCGCAGGATTGTGGCTCCTGAGGTCGGAGGTTCGAGACCCCCCAACCGTACCATTCCCTTCCTGAAAGAGATTCAAGGACTATAGGGATTTGGCTTGGCGAAGGCCAACGCCGACAAGCGCGCCGATTGCTTTGGCCGTTTGACGGCACTTATGCGGCACATCAGCGAACGAACAAGTACTACCTATCCGTTCTTGTCCTCTTCGCACACGCAGCATAAAAGGTTAGCGTCCGCTGGACCAACAATGCAAATGGAGATCTGTCAGTTTCGTCAGACTAATATACGAAGGGACCTTATATGGCCATTTCAGTCAATCGTTTGGATCAGTACGATCAGGGTGTAAACGACGTATCGTTCGTCGGCAGCAAAATTAGGGCAATCCGGGAATCTATCGGCTATTCTGTCGAAGACCTCGCTGTTACCTGCGGCCTCGCCAATACAGAGATCGCCGGCATAGAAGCGGGCGAAGTAGCCGAACCGGGTCAGTTAGAGCGTATCGCCATTGCCATGCAGATTCCTGTCGAGAGTTTGTTCGACAAGTTGCACTAGACGATTCGGGCAGTCGGCTCATGGGGGGCCGGCTGCCCATGCTACATTGCTGGAAATATCAGATGCCGGCCGCGATTGCCCTTGCCAACATATCGTTGAGCCTATCCTGCCAGCCAGGTCCACCCTCCTGAAAATGTTCCAGCACAGCCGAGTCGAGCTTGAGCGAAACAAGCTCCTTGGCCTTGGGCAGCGCCCTTTTCTCCACCACCGCCTCGACCGGCCGCTTGGCAGGCTTGAACAGGGCTTCGGCGGCATCCATCGGGTTGACCGGCCTGCGTGGGGGATTTGCCATGGGTTAGGTCCTTTATGCTTATTGCCCGCAACCTCAGTGATTGTGGCGCGGCGGATTTCTGGCGATCTGGCGGAAATCGGCGGCACCTTCGAGCACCGCACCATCCGAAAGCTGGTTGACTGACCGGCGATAGATGCGCTGCCACGGCGTCGCATCCGGCGGAACCGCCGGTATGCCGTCACCCTTGCGGCGTTCGATCTCGGCGTCCTCCACCAGCATGTCGCAGCGGCCAAGGTTGAAATCGATGCGGACGATATCGCCGCTGCGGATCCAGGCGAGCCCGCCGCCGGCGGCACTTTCCGGTGAAGCATTGAGGATCGAGGGGCTGTCTGACGTACCCGATTGGCGTCCGTCGCCGATGGTCGGCAGGCTTTTGATGCCGCGCTTGAGGATGTGATCCGGCGGCTGCATGTTGACGACCTCGGCCGATCCCGGCCAGCCGATCGGGCCTGCACCGCGGATGACGAGAATGGTGTTCTCGTCGATGTCCAGCGACGGATCGTTGATGCGCTTGTGGTAATCCTCGGAGCCATCGAACACGACGGCCTTGCCTTCGAACACACCTTCGCGGCCCGGCTCCTGCAGGTAGCGGGCGCGAAAATCCTCGGACACCACGCTCATCTTCATGATGGCGAAATCGAACAGGTTGCCCTTCAGCACCAGGAACCCGGCGCGCTCCTTGAGCGGCTCGGCAAATGGACGGATGACCTCACGATCCTTCGCCTCACGACCCTTGAGGTTCTCGCCCATCGTCTTGCCGGTGACGGTGGGACAATCTCCATTGAGCTTGCCGTTCTCCAGCAGCTCCCACATGATCGCCGGCGTGCCGCCAGCCCTATGATAGCGTTCGCCGAGATAGGCACCCGCCGGCTGGACATTGGCCAGCAGCGGAATATCGAAACCATGTACCTGCCAATCTTCGGGATACAGCTCGACGCCGGCGTGCTTGGCCATCGCCGCCAGATGTGGCTGGGCGTTGGTGGAACCGCCGATGGCAGAATTGGTCCGAATGGCGTTGAGAAATGCCTCGCGGGTCAGAATATCGGAAGGCTTCAGGTCTTCCAAAACGATCTCGACCGCGCGCTTGCCCGTACGATAGGCCATCTGACCACGCTCGCGATAGGCGGCAGGAATGGCGCCGCAGCCGGTGAGCGAAAGCCCGAGCGCCTCGGCCAACGCATTCATCGTCGAGGCCGTGCCCATCGTGTTGCAGTGGCCGACAGACGGGGCGGAATCGAGTGCTGTCTGCAGAAACTCTTCCTCGTCGATCTCGCCGGCCGCGAGCTTGCGGCGCGACTGCCAGATCGCCATGCCCGAACCCGCAAGCTTGCCCTCGTGCCAGCCATCGAGCATCGGTCCGCCGGACAGCACGATCGCAGGAATATCGACGGTCGAAGCCGCCATGATCGCCGAGGGCGTGGTCTTGTCGCACCCGGTGGTCAGCACCACGCCATCGAGCGGGTAGCCATAAAGGATCTCCACCAGACCGAGATAGGCCAGGTTACGGTCCAGCGCCGCCGTCGGGCGCTTGCAGTTTTCGAACATCGGATGGGTGGGGAATTCAATGGGAATACCGCCCGCATCACGGATGCCATCACGCACGCGCTTGACGAGCTCGACATGCACGCGGTTGCAAGGGGTGAGATCGCTGCCCGACTGGGCGATGCCGATGATCGGCTTACCGGAGCGCAATTCCTCCGGCGTGATACCGTAATTCATGAAACGCTCGAGATAGAGCGCGGTCATATCGATATGATCGGGATTGTCGAACCAGTCCTGCGAGCGGAGACGACGGGCTACAGGCTTATCGGACATGATCGAACAATCCTCCCAGAAACAATCATATAAATAAAATGAAGACGGCCCCGGCAAGGCGGGGCCGTAGAAATCAGATCAGCTGGCGACAGCCGAAAGCGCGCGATCGAAATCCTCGATCAGATCGTCGCCATCCTCGATACCGGCCGAGAGCCGGAGCAAACCGGCGGAAATGCCGAGCTCGTCCCGGGCCTCATCGCTCAGGTTCTTGTGGGTGGTGGTCGCCGGATGGGTGATCAGGCTTTTGGCATCGCCGAGATTATTGGAGATCTTGACGACCTCCAGTGCGTTCTGCAGCGCGAAGGCTGCACTCTTGCCGCCCTTCAATTCGAGCGCCACCAACGTCGATCCACCCGTCATCTGCCTGGCTATGATATCGGCCTGCGGATGGTCCTTGCGGCCGGGATAGATAACTTTGGCGACAGCTTTGTGATCAGCAAGGAAGTCTGCCAGCCGAGCGGCATTCTCCGTCTGCTGCTTGATGCGCAGCGCCATGGTTTCCAGCCCCTTGAGCAGCACCCAGGCATTGAACGGCGACATGGCCGGACCGGAATGGCGGAAATAGTCGTGGAGATTTTCGTCGATCCATTGCTTGTCGGACAGCACGACGCCGCCGAGGCAACGGCCCTGGCCATCGATATGCTTGGTAGCCGAATAGACGACCACATGCGCACCGAGTTCGAGCGGCTTCTGGAACAGCGGCGTTGCAAACACGTTATCGACCACCACCTTGGCACCGACCTGGTTTGCGAGTCTGGCAACGCCGATCAGGTCGACCACTTCCAGCGTCGGATTGGTGGGGCTTTCCAGAAAGAACACCTTGGTGCTCGGGCGGATGGCCTTTTCCCAGTTCTCCAGGTTCTTGCCGTCGATCAGCGTGCATTCAATGCCGTATTTCGGCGCCAACGTCTCGACCACCCAGCGGCAGGAGCCGAACAGTGCACGGGCGGCAACGATGTGGTCACCGGCCTTGAGCTGGCACATAATGGCGGCCGTGACAGCAGCCATGCCCGATGCCGTGGCGCGCGCATCCTCGGCGCCTTCCAGCATGCACATGCGCTTTTCGAACATGTCGTTTGTGGGGCTGCCGTAGCGCGCGTAGATGAAACCATCCGTCTCGCCCTTGAAACGGGCTTCGGCCGACTCGGCGGTTTCATAGACGAAACCTTGCGTCAGGAAGATCGCTTCCGAGGTCTCGCCGAATTGCGAGCGCAGTGTGCCACCGTGTACGAGCTTGGTTGCCGGGCGCCAGTTCTTGGTCATGCCAGTCGTTCCTCAAACATAAAAACCGGCCGCGCAAGCTGACCGGTTTCCAACGAACGCGGCCATATTTAGCTACTTGTTTTACGTGGCTGCAAGCCGGCCGGCCAAATCACCACGGGATAAAGCGGGCTTATCCGATCTCCTTGCTTGCGTCAATGTATTAGGGTTTCTATTGTCCCGCGAAAGTGAGGACGACATGGCTGGAATATTGGCAGATCGCGCCATCAGGGCGCTTTTCGACGAGGGTCGCCTCAAGGCGGAAAAGGCCTTGGACGGCGACCAGATCCAGCCCGCCAGCCTCGATCTCCGCCTTGGCTCCAAGGCATTTCGCGTCCGCGCCTCGTTCCTGCCGGGACCGTCGAAGCGCGTTGCTGACAAGCTCGGCCACCTGAGCCTGCATGTCATTGACCTGACGGAAGGCGCCGTGCTGGAGACGGGTTGCGTGTACATAGTGCCCCTGATCGAGAGTGTAGATCTGCCACAGGCGCTATCGGCCTCGGCCAACCCGAAGAGTTCGACAGGGCGCCTCGACATCTTCACGCGCGTCATTACCGACTACGCGCAGGAATTCGACAAAATACCGGCGGGCTACAGCGGCCCTCTTTACCTCGAAATCTCGCCGAAGACGTTTCCCGTTGTCGTTCGCCGGGGTTCAAGGCTGTCGCAGATCCGGTTCCGTGAAGGCCAGGCGCTGCTGCGCGAGGACGAGATGCTGCAGGTGCACCTTTCCGAAACACTGGTGGCCAGCGAAAAACCCGTCATCGCAGGCTCATCGATCGCGCTGTCAATCGATCTCAAGGGCACCGGCCCGGACGGCCTGATCGGCTATCGCGGAAAGCGGCATTCCGCCGTCATCGACGTCGACGTGAAAGCCGCCCACGATATCTACGATTTCTGGGAACCGCTCTACAGCCGCGGCACCAACGAACTGATCCTCGATCCGGACGAGTTCTATATCCTGGTTTCGCGCGAGGCGGTGCATGTGCCACCGCTCTACGCAGCGGAAATGGTGCCGTTCGACCCGCTGGTCGGCGAATTCCGCGTCCATTATGCCGGCTTCTTCGATCCTGGCTTCGGCCATGCCAACGCTGGTGGCTCCGGCTCACGCGCCGTCCTGGAAGTCCGCAGCCATGACGTGCCGTTCATTCTCGACCACGGGCAGATCATCGGTCGATTGGTCTATGAGCATATGCGCGAACTGCCTCAAGCGCTCTATGGAACCGGGCTAGGGTCGAACTACCAGGCGCAGGGCCTGAAGCTTTCGAAGCATTTCAAAAGCCACACGTGAGCGGGCGGACATAGCCGCAGGCCTCCTGCAACTCCGCGCAAGTGGTTTACGCTTGACAGCATGCCGGCAGTCATGAAATTGCTGCGTTCGCAAGCGGGTGTAGCTCAATGGTAGAGCAGCAGCTTCCCAAGCTGAATACGAGGGTTCGATTCCCTTCACCCGCTCCATAAACTTCAATACCTTAGTTAAATGTCGTGTCACTCGCTTCACCGGCGTGTCACTTCCAGTTCTTGTTTCGCGCCCTCGCTATTTTGCGCAGCGTGTCAATCGGTGCAGGATGTTGCCCTAGTTAGGCGGCCCAGCTGGGCGTCTGACCCACACCTGATCCGTCACAAAAGTAGCTCAGAGGCTATACAACCCAGTGAACTGACATCGATCCAACTTTGATGATGCCTCACAACCCTTGATAGCCTATACCCGTGAATATGGGTAAAGGGGATGTGAATGAAGATTATTGCTATTTCTACTTTGTTAGTAAATTTGATCGCGACAAATGCCCTAGCGGATGAGTTGAAATCGGATGCACCATTTAACTGGACTGGCTCCTATCTCGGGGCGCAAGGTGGATACGCCTGGGGCAATTCCACAGGTGGGGGCGTCTTTTTGCTGGCACCGGGAAGTGATGTGTTCGGTGATATCGATCCAAAGGGTGCTTTAGGCGGGATATACGCTGGATACAATTTTCAGCTCGACAACCGTCTTGTGATCGGAATCGAGGGCGATATCAATTATTCGAGGGTAAAGGGCGCCAGCGTCTTGTCCTTGAATGGCACCCCCTTGCCACCCAACAAGATGTCAGCAGAGATGGACTGGAATGCTTCCATTCGCGGTCGAGCTGGCTATGCAATCGATCGCTTCTTGCCCTATGCGACGGCTGGCGTTGCCTTTGGGAAATACGCAATAACACCTAATTACGCACTGACAGATCCGTTGTCAGATTCAACGGTGCAGTCTGGTCTCACTATTGGCGCGGGCCTGGAATATGCGATCACAGATCGCCTTATCACCCGCTTCGAGTACAGGTATACCGATTTCGGAGATGCCAGTTACAAGATCCCCGGGTTCAAAGGCCTCTTCGAGAGCAAGGTAGACCTCAAAACTCAGGATATCAAAGTCGGCTTGAGCTACAAGTTCTAACGCGGTTAGGCCGTATACCACCGAGCAGATGCAAAAAGGGCCGGCAAAAACCGACCCTTTTTTCGTTTCTGATGACGGCGCTTGAGCTCGATGTCATTCCGCCGCAAGCGGCTTGCCTTGCAGATCGTTGGCCGCACTCGCCCTGTTGCGACCCGCAGACTTTGCCTCGCCGGGAGCCTTCTCCGTTTCCAGCGTCTGCAACCGCTCTTCCAGTGAAGAAATCGTCCGGCTGTTTTCGTTGAGGATGCGCGTCAGTTCTTCGTTCTGCAGCACTTCCTGCTCCTCGTCCTTCTTGCCGATCATTCGACCGAATATCCAGCCGAGCAGCTTGGACAGGTCATCCATGATCAGGAAGAACGCGGGCACGACGACGAGTGACAGCACGGTCGAGACGATGATGCCGCCCATGACTGCGATGGCCATCGGCGCACGGAACGCACCGCCCTCGCCGACGCCCAGAGCAGACGGCAGCATGCCGGCGGACATGGCGATCGAAGTCATGATGATCGGACGCGCCCGCTTGCGGCCGGCCTCCACCATTGCCTCGCTGCGCTTCATGCCACGCGCCATCATCTCGATGGCGAAATCCACGAGCAAGATGGCGTTCTTCGCGACAATACCCATCAACATCAGGATACCGATCAAGACGGGCATCGAGAGCGCGTTGTTCGTCACGATCAGCGCGATCGCCACACCGCCCGTCGCGAGCAGTAGCGAGAAGACGATCGTCACCGGCTGCAGCACGTTGCGGAACAGCAGGATCAGCACGCCGAAGACCAGCATGATGCCCAGCACCATGGCCTTGACGAAGCCCTGCACCATCTCGCCCTGGATCTTGGTGTCGCCGCTTTCCAGTTTCTGGACGGTCGCGGGCAGCTTGGCCTGTTCCACGGCCTTGCTGAACGCGGCCATCGCCGTGTCCAGCGCCACACCCGGCGGCAGGCTGGCGCCCAGCGTCACGACGCGGTTGCGGTCGTAACGCTTGATCATGCTCGGGCCTTCGGAATAGCTGACATCGGCCACAGACGACAGCGGCACGGTCGCCCCGGTATTCGTCGGCACCTTGAGCGCCCTGAGAGCGGCCATGTCGCGCCGGACCGACAGATCGAGCTGAACCCGCACAGGGATCATCCGATCATCGAGGGAGACCTTCGAGAGGGCCGTATCAACATCGCCGATGGTTGCGACACGCACCAGCTCGGAGACCTGAGCAGTAGTGATGCCGAGCCGCGCCATGCGGATCGGATCGGGCCGGATCTGGATTTCGGAGCGAGGCAACGCGCCTTCGGCGCCGACATTCAGCAGCGTCGGTTCCTGGCGCAACTCCGCTTCGAGCAGGGCGGTTGCGTTATCCAGATCCTCGGCATTGGCGGATGTGAAGTTATAGGCGATGTCGCGTTCGCCGCGATCGTTGAGCTTGAGGATGCGCGCATCGGGAATATCGGCAACACGCTTGAAGATCTCGGTCTCGATATCCCATTGCGGGACCGTTCTGCCATGCACTTCCATTCTCGGAACATAGGCGCCGACGATTGGCAACTTGCCCAGTACGTCATTGACGATCTTCTTGACCAGCGAATGTTCGATTCGCGTCAGGTTGACGTAGATCGAAGCGCGGCGAAGCTCGAGGTCACCCTTGGGCGAGGATCCACCGAGCACATAGATGCTGTCGATGCCGTCGATATCCTTGATCCGGCTGGATATCTCCGCAGATACCACGTCGCTGTCCTCCAATGTCGCGCTCGGCGGCAATTCGACCGACAGGATCACGCGCCCAGAATCTTCCGGTGGCATGAAGCTTCCGGGCACCTGGGACAACAGCACGAAGGAGCCAAAGACCAATGCGAGCGCGACGACGAATGTGCCGTACCGACCGTACCAGCGATGGGTCACTGCCCCGATCACGCTGGTGTAGCCACGCATCAGCCAGCCCTCTTGGTCATGTCCGTCATGGCCGACATTCGCATCCGATGCCCGCATCAGATAGGCGGCCATCAGCGGCGTGATCAATCGCGCCACCGCAAGCGAGAAGAACACCGAGATCGCCACCGTCAGGCCGAACTGGATGAAATACTGGCCCGGAATCCCGCCCATGAACGACACAGGCACAAAGACAGCTATGATCGTGAACGTCGTGGCGATCACGGCGAGGCCGATTTCATCGGCCGCTTCGATTGCGGCGCGATAGGGCGACTTGCCCATCTTGATATGCCGGGCAATGTTTTCAATTTCGACGATCGCGTCATCGACGAGAATACCGGTCGCCAGCGTCAGGGCCAGGAAGCTCACAAGATTGAGCGAGAAGCCCAGCATGTCCATGATCCAGAAGGTCGGTATCGCAGATAGCGGCAGGGCGACCGCCGAGATCAATGTTGCGCGCCAGTTTCTCAAAAACAGGAACACCACGATGACCGCCAGGACAGCGCCTTCGATCAACGTGTCGATGGCGGATTCGTAATTGCCATAGGTGAAGTACACCGCGTCATCGACCAGCTCGATCTTGACGTCCGGATGTTTCGCCCTGATATCCTTGAGGCCTGCATCGACGGTTTCCGCAACCGTGACTTCCGAGGCGCCCTTGGAGCGGAAGATGGCAAACGACACTACCGGATTGCCGTCGAAGCGCGAAAACGACGTCGGCTCCTTGTAGGTGTCCTTGATCGTGCCGAGATCCGAGAGTTTTACGAACCGATTGGCAGATACGAAGATCGTCGTGTTGGCGAGCGCCTTGACATCGCGCTGGTCGCCCAATGTGCGGATGGCCTGTTCGGCGCCACCGACTTGACCGCGACCCGAGCCCATGTCGGCATTGGTGTTGCGGAGCTGACGGTTCACGTCGGCGGCGGTGATGCCGTAGGAATTGAGCTTTGCCGGATCGAGCTCGATATGGACTTCCCGGTCGGCGCCGCCGAAACGGTCGATCCGGCCGATGCCGGGCTTGCCCTGCAACTCCCGCTTGACCGTATCGTCGACAAACCATGACAACTCCTCAAGCGTCATGTTCGGCGAGGAAATGGCAAAGGTCTGGATCGCGTTGCTTTCCACGTCGATCTTGGTGACGATAGGCGTTTCTGCCGTGGCTGGCAGATCCGACTGGATGCGATCGATGGCGTCCTTGACGTCCTGCAGCGCCTTGTCCGAGGGCACCTCGATCTTGAACATGATGGCGGTGGTAGACACCCCGTCATTGACGGTGGACTGAATGAAATCGACGCCGTTGATGCCGGCGACGGCATCTTCGACTTCCTTCGTGACCTGCGTTTCAAGCTCAGCCGGAGCGGCACCCGCCTGCGCGACGCTGATCGAAACGATCGGCACGTCGATGTTCGGGAACCGGGTAATCGGCAGGGAATTGAACGAGCTGATCCCGAGCACCAGCAACAGGAAAAATCCCAGCAGCGGCGCAATCGGGTTTCGGATGGACCAGGCGGAAAAGTTCATAACCCTCGGCTCCGTCAGTTCGACGCGGTTTTATCTAGGAAAACCGGAGTGATGCGATCACCATCCCGGACATAGGCGCCAGCCTTTTCGACCACGACGTCCTTGGCACCGAGACCGCTGACGATCTCGACGAAGTCACCATCCTGCACGCCCGTGACAACTTTTGTCAGCTTGACGCGTTGATCGACGATTTTACGTACATAGCTGCCGTTTTTCTCAGCCGTGATTGCGGTCAATGGAACCGACAGCACCTTCCGGTCAGAAACGATAACTTCGGCGCTTGCATACATGCCGATACGCGCCTGGGCCGGATCATTAACCGCGACCTTGACCGAACCCAGGCGGGTAGTCGAGTCGATGACCGGGTCGATCGAGCGCACCGTTCCAGTCACCTTGGCCGACGTACCGGCCACAGCCATGTGAACGGGCTGCCCCGGTTTCAGCTTGAGAAGGTCTCCCTCCGCGACATCCCCCTTCAACTCGATGGCGTTATCACGGATGATGGTGAAGAGCGGATTGCCGATGCTGGCGGCTATGGCGCCAATCCTGGCGTGACGCGCTGAAACAATGCCGCCGACCGGTGCAGTGACCGCCGTACGAGCCAGTTTCAAATCGATATCGGCGATCTGCGCATCGACAACCTTCACATCCGCCTTGTTGGCAAGAATGGCCTGGTTGGCCGAGTTTACCCGCGCAGATGCGGCTGTTGCAGATGCCCGAAGCTGTTCGGCCTGCGATGTGGAGACCGCATCGATCTTCTCCAGCTTTTCTGCGCGCACGGCCTGACGGATCGCCTCGGCTTCGTTTGCCTTGGCTTCCACCAGCTGCGCGACCAGTTGTGCACCCACGGCTTCGGCCTTGGCGCGATTGGCCTGTAGCTGGCTCTTCTGAAGGATCAGCGCATCTTCGCTGAGCGTCGCCAGCGTATCGCCGGCCTTAACCATGTCGCCAACGTCCACGTTCAGCTTCTCGATCCGGAGAGCTTCCACTTGCGGCTGGACATAGACTTCCTCGACGGCCTGGAATGTGCCGGTGACCATGATCCGATCGACAAGTTCTCGTTCGGCCGTCTCGACGACGCGAATGGCCGGGAAGTTCTGTTCCTGCGCTGCAGCAGGCGCCGCGACTTGTTCAGCGGCAACGGCGGAAACAGAAGGGGCTGCCAATAACAACGCAGCAGCCAGAAGGGAGGCTTTCTTACAAGTATGCATAGACGGTCTTCCTCTGCCGGCATGCGGTGATCGGGCAGCCCTGCTCTTAGCCACATGCCCCGCGCCCGTTACGGCGCTTGCCTGAACCGTCTTTCGCGGCCCCAAAGGCGGGCGGGCGATCGAACCCGTTCCCATATTATCGCTGTTTGCCCCATCCCGGCTAGCTGGGGTCATGCAGCTTTCTTATCGGTCCCTATTTGGACATTCATTTGCTGCGCGCAAGAGTAAGTCGCATTTTATAGCGCCAGAAGTGTGATTATTCGCGCGAAAGAAGAAAATCAATTTCAAAACTGTTACGCAAAGGTAACAGTTTTGAATGAATATTAAGAAACAATACGTTTTGTTAACAGAACAGGCATGTGCAGCCAGCCATGGCAACACATGCTCGTCACATGCCCTTCGACTCAGGCCGCGTCGGTATTCGGCTTTACCGATCTCAACAGCATGCCGAACAGATCGCGCGGCTCGTCCGGATCGGCGAGAAGATCCAGTTCTTCGTAAAGGCCGCTGCCCTGCAGGCGGTCGCGCAGGTAGCGCAGAGCCGAAAAATCCTCGATGGCAAAACCCACCGAATCGAAGAGCGTGATCTGGCGATCGTTCGACCGGCCTGTTTCGTTGCCCGCTATGACCTTCCAGAGTTCATGGATCGGGTGCGTTTGCGGCAACTGCTGTATTTCACCTTCAATCCAGGTCTGTGGCGGATATTCGACGAAAATCTCCGACCGCAGGACGATGTCGCGATGCAGTTCGGTCTTGCCCGGGCAGTCGCCACCCACCGCGTTGATATGAATGCCCTCGCCGACCATGTTGTCGGTGAGGATGGTGGCGTTCTTCTTGTCGGCAGTCACTGTGGTGACGATCTGGGCGCCAGTCACTGCTTCTTCCGGGGTTTTCGCCTGGACGATGTCAAACCCATAGGCGGCAAGATTGTGAGCACACTTGTGTGTCGCCTTCGGATCGATGTCATAGAGCCGAAGCTTGTCGATGCCCAGCACCGCCTTGAACGCCAGGGCCTGAAACTCCGATTGGGCGCCGTTGCCGATTATGGCCATGGTGCGAGCGCCCTTGGGCGCCAGATACTTCGCTGCCATCGCCGAGGTCGCAGCGGTCCTGAGCGCAGTCAGGATCGTCATTTCGGTGATCAGCATGGGATAGCCGCTGGCGGTGTCGGCCAGCACACCGAATGCGGTGACCGTCTGGCGACCGGTGTGCGCATTATAAGGGTGGCCGTTTACATACTTGAAGCCGTAAAGCGTACCGTCGCTGGTGGGCATCAGTTCAATAACGCCATTCGGCGAGTGCGAGGCGACGCGGGGCGTCTTGTCGAACATCTCCCAGCGGCGGAAGTCTTCCTCGATATAGGCTTCGAGTTCGGTCAGGAAGCGCTCGATCCCGATGCGCATGACCAGCTTCATCATATTGTCGACGCTGACGAAGGGAACGATATTGAGATTTGGGATCGGCGTCATGCGTAGCTCCTTGTTGGGCGGTCCATCACCCGCTTGCCCATCAGGCTCGCGGCAAGATCGGCCATCAGGATCGCTGTGCGGCCGCGTTCATCGAGAAAGGGATTGAGTTCGACCAGGTCGAGGCTGCAGACGAGCCCGCTGTCATGCAGGATTTCCATCACCAGATGCGCCTCGCGATAAGTCGCGCCGCCGGGTACGGTCGTGCCCACTGCAGGCGCGATCGAAGGATCGAGGAAATCGACGTCAAGGCTGACATGCAGCAGGCCGTTGGCGGCGGCGACCTTGTTCAGGAAGCGCTTCAACGGTACCGCGATGCCTTCCTCGTCGATCATGCGCATGTCGCAGACCTGAATGCCCGCATTGTTGATCGCCTGACGCTCCGCCGGATCGACGCTGCGAATACCAATCATCGACACATTGGCGGGATCGACCGGGGTCGTAAGCGGCGGGAAATAACCTTCGAAACCCGGCCGGCCGGTAAAATATGCCACCGGCGTGCCATGCAGGTTGCCGCTTTCGGTCGTGACCAGCGAATGAAAATCGGTATGCGCATCGAGCCAGAGCACGAAAAGCGGACGTCCCTTCTCCTTGGCCCGCCGGGCGATACCGGCAACTGTACCGGCCGAAAGGCTGTGATCGCCGCCGAGAAAAACCGGCATGCCGTCGGCGCTGGCGGCATAGGCCGCCTCGGTGAGCGCTTCGACCCACGCAACTGTCTCGTCGAGCTTTTTCACCGCCGGATTGGTGTGCGTATGGCTTTTCAGCGTTGCTGGCCTGACGTCGCCGAGATCGGTCACGTCATGACCGAGCTCGGCAAGCGATTCTGCCAACCCAGCTGCGCGATATGCCGCCGGCCCCATATCGCATCCGCGGCGACCAGCGCCTTCCTGAACGGGCGCACCCAACAATTTCACATGCATGTTCTGCCACTCCTTGTCTTGAAGGCAATTGGACCATTCAATGCTGGCAAAGTGAACAGAGTTATTTGGCAAATATCACGTAGTGGTTTATCATTATGGTCAATAGCGATACCGAAATGGATAATTATGGACGATCTCGACCAACGACTGATAACGCTATTGCGGCACAATGGCCGCCGCAGCGTCTCCGACATCACCATCGAGCTGGGGGCCGCCCGCGCGACGATCCGCGCACGCATGGAACGGCTTGAACAGTCCGGCGACATCATCGGCTATACAGTAATCCTCAAATCCGACGCGGTCGGATTGCCGGTGCGCGGCATCATGATGATCGAAGTCGAGGGGCATTCCGCCGACAAGGTCATCCGCTCGCTCGGCGGCTTTGCCGAGGTCAGCGCCGTTCACACCACCAACGGCCGCTGGGACCTGATCGCCGAACTGGGCGCCGCGACGCTGACGGATTTCGACGCCATTCTCAGGCGCATCCGGCTGATCCCCGGCATCATCGGCAGTGAAACGAGCCTGATGCTCGCCACGCCGAGGAGCACCACGGCCCGGCTTTGAACCGAAGCGGCATCAAATTTCCAGCAGGATATTGCCGCAACCGGCAATCAGATCCTATATGAGGGAAAATTCGTAAGGGAAATCCGCCATGACTGAAGCTGCTGCTGCAAAGCCCATTCCCGTTACCGTCCTCACCGGCTATCTCGGCGCCGGCAAGACGACGCTGCTCAACCGCATTCTCACCGAAAGCCACGGCAAGCGCTACGCCGTGATCGTCAACGAGTTCGGCGAAATCGGCATCGACAACGACCTGATCGTGGAATCCGACGAGGAAATCTACGAAATGAACAATGGCTGCATCTGCTGCACGGTACGCGGTGACCTGATCCGCGTCGTCGAAGGCCTGATGCGCCGACCGGGCCGCTTCGATGCGATCATTGTCGAGACGACCGGCCTCGCAGACCCCGTCCCCGTCGCCCAGACATTCTTCATGGATGACGACGTGCGTGCCAAGACCCAGCTCGATGCCGTCGTGGCGCTGGTCGATGCCAAACATCTGCCATTGCGCTTGAAGGATTCCCGGGAAGCAGAAGACCAGCTCGCCTTCGCCGACGTCGTGCTGCTCAACAAGACTGATCTGGTCACGCCGGAGGAAGTCAACCGCATCGAGCAGGTGATCAAGGTCATCAACCCCTCGGCGCGCATCTATCACACCGAGCGCTCGAATGTGGAGCTCTCCAAGATCCTCGACCTCGGCGCCTTCGATCTGGAGCGCGCGCTCGACAACGATCCGCAGTTCCTCGAGCACGGTCACGAGGACCATGCCTGTGGACCGGATTGCGACCACAATCACGATCACGACCATCATCACCATGATCATGATCACGATCATCACGGCCATGACCACCATGACCACGATCATGGCCCTTCGCCCATCCATGACGTGACGGTGCAGTCGATCTCGCTGCGCGGCGGCGAAATGAACCCGAAGAAGTTCTTCCCGTGGATCGAGAAGATCACCCAGATGCAAGGCCCGAACATCCTTCGCCTCAAGGGCATCATCGCCTTTGACCAGGACGACGAGCGTTACGTCGTCCAGGGCGTGCACATGATCATCGAAGGCAACCACCAGCGCGCCTGGAAAGAGGGCGAGAAGCGGGAAAGCCGACTGGTGTTCATCGGTCGCGAACTCGATCGCGAAAAGATCGAGCAGAGCTTCAAGGCCTGCGAGGCCGCCTGATGCCGACAGTCGCACCGCTTGACCTTGAGGGCCATGTCCTCGGGGCCTATTTTGTCGGAGACGTACCGTTTTTCGCGGCGTCCTCAGGTGAAATCCATCGGCTCGACATGGGCCACAAGACCGTTTCTGTCCACGAGGGTCTGCTGAGTGCGGTCGTCGATCCCGCCACCAATTCGCTGATCACCGGCGGCGAAGATGGCAAGGTCAACCGAATCCTCGCCGACGGCACCGTCAAGCAGATCGCCGAAGCGCCGCGCAAATGGATCACCGCCGTTGCCGCCGGACCGTCCGGCGCGATCGCCTATGTGCATGGCAAAACGGCGGCCGTGGTCACAGCCGACGGCAAATCCCGTGAGTTCACCGAGGCGCGCTCGATCGAGGGAGTGGCCTTCGCACCGAAGGGCATGCGCATCGGCGCCTCCCGCTACAACGGCGTCACCCTGCACTGGGCCGGCACCAACGGCGCGCCGGTCGATCTGGAATGGAAGGGCGCGCACACGCTCGTCACCTTCTCCCCAGACGGCCGCTTCGTCGTCACCGCCATGCAGGAAAACGCATTGCATGGCTGGAAACTGGACGGCAAGCCGGGCGAAGAGGCCCGCCACATGCGCATGAGTGGCTATCCCGCCAAGATCAAGTCGCTATCCTGGTCGCCCAAGGGCAAATGGCTTGCTTCGTCTGGTGCGCCGGCGGCTATCGTCTGGCCGTTTTCGTCCAAGGACGGCCCTATGGGCAAGGCGCCACTGGAACTCGGCACGCGTGCCAACATCCTGGTCACATCGGTCGCTTTCCATCCGGCCGAGGAAGTGCTGGCCATCGGGTTCATCGACGGGATGATCCTCGGTGTCCGGCTTGCCGACCAGAAGGAAGTGTTGCTTCGCCGCCCGGGCAAGGGCGCGATCTCGGCCATGAGCTGGTCCTCATCCGGCAAGCAACTCGCTTTCGGCTCCGAAGCCGGCGACTGCGGCGTAGTCGACATTTCCGCCTGAAACTTCTCAACTGCACTCCCACTGGGCTGAACATGCCGAGCGGGAGTGCAGTTTTCTCATGCTCACTCAGATAGGCACTCGCTCGCGTCGACGCGTGGTAGGTTACTGCATCGGCTTCGGTTCAAGCAGCCCGATTGCCGTCTTGGCAGAATCCATCACGATGGCGATCCACCCTGTGCCCTCGATCTCGAAGGGCGCACGCATGACGGAACCACCCGCGCCGGTGACAGCGGACACGGCCGCATTGATGTTGGCGACATTGATATAGGCAAACCAATCATTGCTGCCGGGCTGATCTGCCGGCCAATGCATCAGGCCAGCGACGGGCACGGGATTGCCCTCGACGAAAGCCAGCGTATAGCTTTCCTCGCCGCCCATCGGCATCTCCTGATAGGTCCAGCCTGCCACTTTCGCATAGAAGGCTTTCGACGCCTCGAGATCCGAGGTCATCAGTTCGTTCCAGCCGAATGTTCCGTGCGTAGTCATCTTTGTCTCCCTTGAGAAAAGTTCCGGGCAGTGGGTGATTGCGGACATAAGAACATAAAGTGAACGAATTGGCAAGTGACCGGCTTGACGTTGCAGGCCCCAGGCCGGATTTTCCAGTTGATGTTGAAATCGCTTCGACTATCATCGCTCCGGTGGTGTCTGGAGCAATGAATGCGGTTGTTTTCGAGACGAATACTTATCCTGACGTCGGTGCTCCTGGCGATGCTTACCGGCACGGCCTCTGCCGCGGACGTATATAATCCGTCGCCGGATACTGCAGTGAGCGAGTACGGCGTTACCACCTATCTCGATCTCGCCCGACATTTCGTTCCGGATATCAAGGCCACAGACAACGGCTATGTCGGTTCAAAACGCGTTGCCCTCCGGCACATCGGAGGGAAGGGCTATGAAGGCGCGGACGAAAGCGCATACGGATTCTACGATCTTGCCGCCGTCCGCATGAAGGCGGAAGGCAAAGAGCGCCTGCTGGTGCTGTTTGATTTCGCCCAGGCGGCGAAGGCAGCGCAGGGCTTGGCCGTGCTTGCGCTCTACGAACTCGACAACGAGCCCAGGCTGCTGGACGCCGCCGATATCGGCTTCGACCAGGGCACCTACTTTTTCGACCAGACGCTGATGCCAATCGCCGAAGGCTCCGACGCGATACTGACGATGAGTTCGCATTTCAACTCGAACCAGACCTACACGACGCAAGCGCTGGCCATGGTCAAAGCCGACCGTCTCGAACTGATCGGCACCGCATTGCTTTTCGACGAGCGGACCTGCGGGCTGGAGCGGCGGCAAACCATCCGTTATGCCGCAGATCCGGCGCGCGGCAAGCCATACGCCCCGATTTCCGTGACCGTGACAGAGAGTGCCATGCCGACGGACGAGACCTGCGAAGGCACGCAGGCAATATCAGCGAGCGAACGCGAAATCCGCATCACCTACACATGGAACGCGGCCGACAACAAATATCGCGCCGACTCCGATAACCTGACCAAACTTGCCATAGAAAACGAACGGCGATTCTGAGTGGCAGCTTTTTCGCCGCTCCAGGTGCGCGAGCTATGATATCAGCGCACTCGACATTTGGCGTTTTGCACTCTATGTAGGCACCACATTCAACAAAGCGACGTATTGTTGCTGGTATTGTGTTCATATCGGCCCTCCCAGCCGCCGAACGCATAAAATCCGAAAGATATGGAATGACACAATTTCAAGGTATTGAGCCGGCGCTTGCCGTCGCGCTCGAAAAACGCGGCTATTCCGAACTCACGCCGGTCCAGAAGGCCGTTCTGGATAGCGAACTCAGTGGCGCAGACGCTCTTGTATCGGCCCAGACAGGCTCGGGCAAGACGGTTGCCTTCGGGCTTGCGCTTGCGCCCACCCTGCTAGACGGCCGCAAGCGCTTCGAGCGCGCCAGTGCGCCATTGGCGCTGGCAATCGCACCGACGCGCGAGCTGGCGCTGCAGGTCGCACGCGAACTCGAATGGCTCTATGAGGAAACCGGCGCGATCGTGGCAACCTGCGTCGGCGGCATGGATGTGCGGACCGAACGTCGCGCGCTTGAGCGGGGCGCTCATATCATCGTCGGCACCCCCGGACGCCTGCGCGACCATATTACACGCAACGCGCTCAACCTTTCTGCGATCCGCGCCGTCGTGCTCGATGAAGCCGACGAAATGCTGGACCTCGGCTTCCGCGAAGACCTGGAATTCATTCTGGAAGCATCGCCCGATGACCGCCGGACGCTGATGTTCTCGGCAACCGTGCCGAAGTCGATCGCCACTCTGGCCAAGAGCTACCAGCGCGATGCCGTGCGTATCGCCACCACGTCCGAACAAAAGCAGCATGTCGATATCGAATATCGCGCGCTCGCTGTTGCGGCCAGCGACCGCGACAACGCAGTCGTCAACGTGCTGCGCTACTACGAAGCCAAGAACGCCATCGTTTTCTGCAACACGCGCGCCGCCGTCAACCACCTGACGGCCCGGCTGCACAATCGCGGCTTTACCGTCGTGGCGCTTTCGGGCGAACTCAGCCAGAACGAACGCACCCATGCGCTGCAATCGATGCGCGACGGCCGTGCACGCGTCTGCATCGCCACCGATGTGGCCGCACGCGGCATCGACCTTCCCAACCTCGAGCTGGTCATCCATGCCGACCTGCCGACCAACCCGGAAACGCTCCTGCACCGCTCTGGCCGCACCGGCCGCGCGGGTCGCAAGGGCGTCAGCGCGCTGATCGTGCCGGGCAACAATCGCCGCAAGGCGGAACGGCTGCTGCAGGCCGCCAGCATCAAGGCCTATTGGGCCTCGGCGCCGTCGGCCGACGAAATCACCGAGCGCGACGATGAACGCCTGATGGCCGACGAACTTTTCCTCACACCGGTTCAGGATGAGGAAGAACTGTTCGTGCGCCGGCTTATCGACACCCATGGCCCGGAAAAGGTCGCTGCCGCCTTCCTGCGCCTTTACAAGCAGGGCCGTTCGGCTCCTGAAGACCTGATCGACGTCGGCCCGGTCACCGAAAGTGCGCCGCGTCGCGTCCGCGAACACGACGATGCCCGCGGACCGCGACCTGAATCCACGCCGCGCAGACGCGAGGACTTCGGACCGTCCGTCTGGGTGTCTCTGTCGGTCGGCCGCAAGCAGAACGCCGAGCCGCGCTGGCTGATCCCGCTGCTTTGCCGTTCCGGCAATATCACCAAGGACGATATCGGCGCGATCAAGTTGCAGCAGGACGAAACCTTCGTGCAGATCGCATCCGACAGCCTGGACAACTTCCTGTTCAACATCGGCCCCAACAAGACGCTCGAACGCGGCATGCGGCTGGCCGTTGTCGAAGGCGAGCCGGATCTCGGCCGACCATCGCGGGCGCCAAAGAAATTCGAAGGCGAGCGCAAGTCGTTCGGCGACAAGAAGCCTTTTGGTGACAAGAAGCCGTTTGGCGATCGCAAGCCTGCCTGGGACAAGCCGGCCCGCGACGCTGCCCCCGCCCGTGAACGCCCGGCGAGGGAAGCCTACGCACCGGCCAAGCGGTCCGATCCGGTTGCCGAGGAGTTCGGCGCGACCAACACCAAGAAGAAATTCGGTCGCAAGCCGGAATTTGCCGGTGGTGAACGCAGCTTCTCCGACAAGCCGGGCAAGGATTGGGCAAAACCGGGCAAGCCGGCGTTTTCGAAGCCGGGCGATGCCCCGCCGAAGCGCAGGAAGCCGAAGAGCAACGGCTGATTTGCTCTTGGTGTTGCCCGTCACCCTCTGACGGCGGCACGGCATTGTGCGTCATGCTCGGGCTTGACCCGAGCATCCACATGACAGCAACTCTAAATCATGGATCCTCGGGCCAAGCCCGAGGATGACTCAAAAAGGGCGCACTGCCTTGGCGCAAACAAGCGCCGTCGCCCTTCCCTACCCCAAAACCATGTGCGGCTCGCCATTCGACGTCTTCTCGACGGTTCGCCCATCCGCATCCAGCGTGCAGGTCACGCGTTTGCGATAGGCAGAAAAACTGTCGAACGTCACGACATCGACCGGCTCATCGAAATCGAACGTGACACGTGTCATGCCATGGGCACTGGTCAGTGTCTGAACCGCGACAACCTGCCCCTTGAAATCCTGGCCGAGATAGCGGCCGTTGACGCGATCGCCCAATGTAAGCGTGCGCTTCGGTGGACTGTTGCCAAGGCTGGCATGCAGCGTGTTCCAGTCGCGAAAGCCATATTGGCTAGCAACAAGTTCAAGAGCCTTTGAGTGGTTGACAGTCGTGCCCTGCCGCGCCAACGCGTCGCGCAGGCGTTTGGCCTGGTCTTTCAGGTCATCCAGCGAAGGGAGACGGGAAGTGTCGCCCATGATAGTCCTCTTTCCTGGCATTCATGCGGCTTATACTTGGGTGCCCGCATTGCCAAAGGCCGGAATGCCTTCAAGGGATATCAGACTGGGTCCAAAATCGGGGAGCTTCACCGTGTCGGAAGACTGCGGGCGGCAGGGGTCCCTAACCCTGCCGCAGATGTAGTGGCGAATATCAGAAAAGTCAAACCAGCCGGTCAGAACGGATAATGCTGGTTCGGATCCTCAATGGTTATCCAGCGCAGATCGGTGAACTCGCTGATCGCTGCCTTTCCGCCGAAGCGACCATAACCGGAACCCTTGACGCCGCCGAACGGCATCTGCGCCTCGTCATGCACCGTAGGTCCATTGATATGGCAAATGCCGGATTCGATGCGCGCGGCCACTGCCATCGCCCGCTGGATATCCCGGCTGTAAACTGACGAGGACAATCCGTATTCGGTGTCGTTGGCGATACGGATCGCCTCTTCCTCGTCCTTTACCCGGATGATCGGCTTGACCGGCCCGAAGGATTCTTCCTCAAAGCTGCGCATACCAGGTTTGACGTGATCGAGCAGTGTCGCCTCGACCACCGAGCCATTGCGTTTGCCGCCGGTCACCAGCTTGGCGCCCTTGCCGATGCCATCGGCGATGAACTCCTCCATCTTGGCGGCGGCTTGCGGCGACACCAGCGAACCGAGCACGACATGGCCGCGTGGATCGCCAGCCGGCAATTTCGCCGCGCGCGCTGCGAGCTTGGCCACGAACTCGTCGGCAATCTTCTCATCGACGATGATGCGTTCGGTCGACATGCAGATCTGGCCCATATTGGCAAACGAACCAAAGATCGCGCCATTGACCGCCGCATCGATATCGGCGTCATCGAGAACGATCATCGGTGCCTTGCCGCCGAGTTCGAGCAGAGCAGGCTTGAGGTGACGGCCGCAAAGTTCGCCGATGATCCGGCCGACCTTGGTCGAGCCGGTAAAATTGACACGCTTGACCTCGGGAGAGGAGATAAGCGCCTCGACGATAGCGGCCGCATCTTCCGGCGCATTCGAAATCACGTTGATGACACCATCCGGCAGGCCGGCTTCCACCAGCGCCTGGCCGATCAGCATGTGCAGGCCGGGGCATTGCTCGGAAGCCTTGAGGATGACGGTGTTGCCGCAGGCAATCGCCATGGCGATGGCGCGCGTGCCGAGGATTATCGGCGCGTTCCAGGGGGCGATGCCGAGGCAGACGCCGGCGGCCTGCCGCACCGCCATCGAAAGCGTACCCGGCTTGTCGGACGGGATGATCTCGCCCTGAATCTGGGTGACCATGGCGGCGGCTTCGCGCAGGATGCCTGCGGCCAGCATGGTGTTGAAACCGGCCCACGGCGCGGTGCCGCCGGTCTCGTCGACCATGATCTTGGCGAACTCGCCTGCCTTGGAGGCAAGCGTGTCGGCGGCCTTGAGAAGCAGCGCGCGCCGCTCAGCCGGACCGGTCCTCGACCAGGCGGGGAAGGCTGCGGATGCGGCTGCCACGGCAGCCTTGACGTCATCGAGCCCGGACGCTGGCGCGCGCGTCGCTACCTTGCCGGTGAAGGGATCGATCCGGTCGAAGGTCTTTCCCGATTTGGCGGCGACGAACTTGCCGCCGATGATCTGTTGAATTTCCAGCATTATCTTGGTCCTTCGTGAACTAGAAGCCGAGCACGTCGGCATTGATGGAGGCTTCGAGGCCGCCGTCATTGGCGATATTGGCGCCGTTGATCCAGCGCGCACCATCGGAAGCGAGGAAGAGGATGACCGGCGCGATATCCGACGCCGTGGCGGCACGACCGACGCGAGATATGTCGGAATCGACCTTCTCGTCGCCGAGCACCGAGCGAAACTCCTTGAGGATCTGGGTTTCAACCGGGCCGGGGCTGACAGCGTTGACGCGGACGCCATGCTCTTTGAACAACGGCTCATGCGCCGCCTTCTGCGTCCAGAGCAACAGCAGCTCTTTGGACAACGGATAACCCTCCTCATTGCTAACCCCGTTCTTGGCCATCACTGCCTTGATATCGGGAAAGCCCTTCTCGGCCACCATGGCCTTGGCGCGTTCGAGATTGGCGCGCCAGCCATAACCGGCGATCGACGCGACGTTGACCACGGCCCCGCCTTCGCGAATACGCGGGGCCACAGCTTCCGTAAATGCACGCAAGCCGTAGAAGTTGATCGCCAGCGTCGCCTCGGTACCGACCTTGCCGGAAATGCCGGCGATGTTGAGGAGCGCATCAAAACGCTTGGGCAACTGGCGCACCACCGCCTCGATACCGGCGGGATTGGAAAGGTCGCCCTTGATGAAGTTGCTGCTGGCGATGGCAGGCTCCTTCATGTCGATACCGATGACATCAGCACCGAGACTGACGGCAAGTTCGGCCGTGCGCGCGCCGATACCGGACGAAACGCCTGTGACCACGAGAGTTTTTCCAAAGATCATGTCATTCTCCTTGTCTGGAAATGTTGGGAGGGATCGAGAGGCGATAGCCGACCGGCATCAGTGAAATACCGAAGCGGCTTTCGATCGCACCCCAAAGCCCGCGTGGAAGGAAAAGTGCGAAGATCAGCGCGACGAGACCGAGCCCGATCAGATACCAAACACCCAATCCGCCGAACCAGGTCTCGATCACGAAGAAGATCAGCGCGCCGAGGATGGCGCCCTCGAACGTGCCCAACCCGCCGACCAGCACCATGAAAATCATATAGGCCGTCCACTGCACCGAAAAATATGTCTTCGGCTGGAAGCTGACGGCGCTTGCGAGCCACAGCGCACCGGCAAGGCCGATACCGAAGGCGGCGAGCACGAACAGTATCCGCTTGGTGCCCATGACCTTGACACCGAGTGCGCGCGCAGCATCCTCATTGTCGCGGATCGCCTGGATGGCGGTGCCGGTGCGGCTTCTGAGCAGCAAGAACAGCGCTGTGAGCACGCCGGCCATTGCCGCCAGCGCCATCCAGTAGATGATCGCGCGGCGGGAGCCCGCATCATAGGCATTGAGCGAAATCAGCGACGTACCGGTCTCACCCTGGATCAACCCGTCGAGGTTGACCAACAGATGGGTCAGCGCCGAGACCACCCACATGCCGATGGCAAATTCGCCTCCCTGCAGCCGCAGCATGGGAAACGACAGCAGGTAGGAAAACGCAGCCACGACCAGCCCCGAAACCACGATCGCGACGAACGGATCGATACCCTTGTCGGCGAGCTTGACGGTGAAATAGGCTCCCAGCCCGAAAAACACCTGCTGGCCGACCGACACCAGTCCGCCGTAACCGGCAAGCGCATTCCACATCGCCGCCAGCAGCACATAGACGAAGAGTGCCGTCATGCGGTCGACCGAGCCGGCGCCGAAAATTCCGGGCACCAGCGCCAGTGCGACCAAGAGGAGGACCGCGATCCAGACCGCGATGCGCGAGAGCCGCGTCCAACGTTCGACACGCATACCACCGGACAGGGTATTTGATGAAACGACAGTCATGCGGCACCTCCGCCACGCAGCAACTTGGCCGGCAGAAGCGTCAGATCCGGCAGGAACAGGCGGGCAATCAAAACGATGAGAAACACGGCGTGGCCCGCAATCAGGAAGCCGAGCGGATGCACCGAGGCCCCCATGGTCTGGGCAACGCCAAGGACGATACCGCCAATCAGCGTGCCCCACAGCGAGCCTGCCCCACCGATCACCGCCGCTTCGAAGGCAAACAGCAATTGCGGCGCGCCGGAATAGGGCTCGAAGGTGGCGCGCATGCCCAGAAACATGCCGGCTATGGTGACCGTGACCATGGCAATGGCCGCGGCCGCGGCATTGACCTTGCCGGCATCGATGCCCATCAATCCGGCCGTATCCGGATCCTCGGCGGTGGCGCGGATGGCGCGGCCGAGTTTCGTGTGGCTCAGCATCAGTTGCAGCCCGGCAAGCAGGACGACGGCAGTGGCAAAGATCAGCACCGGCAGCTTGCCGACAAAGATGCCGCCCGGCAGCTCCCATGATGCCCAGGAGAGATCCCCAATGGCATTGGCGAGCGAACGGGTGTCCGCACCGAAATGCTCAAACAGCGAATTGTCGATGACCATGGAAAGGCCGAAGGTCGACAGGATCGGCAGCAACTGCCCCGCCCGCGCGCTCCGGTCGAGGATCAGCCGCTGGATCAGCCAGCCGACCGCGGCCATGACGACGACGGCAATGATGAAACAGGCGAATAATGGCAGTCTGGCCTTCTCGCTCAAGACGAAGATCAGGTAGGCACTGGCTACCGCCAGCGAACCATGGGCCAGATTGATGATCCGCATGACCGAGAACATGAAGGACAGTCCGCAGGCGATCAGTGCATAGTAGCCGCCGAGCAGGATGCCCTGGATAATCTGGTTCAACATGCCGCACCGCCTTTCTTCTGTGCATGGCGCAGCCCAAAATAGGCCTCCGTCACCTGTTCGCGGGTGAGATCCTTAGCCCTGCCCTCGAGCACGACACGACCTTCCAGCATACAGATCACCCGATCGGCGACGCTCATGGCGCGCGCCAGATCCTGTTCGACCAGAACGACCGTCGTGCCGGACGTGATCAGCCCGCCGAGCGACGCATAGACACGATCGACGATCAACGGCGACAGGCCGAGAGAAACTTCGTCGAGCAGCAGGATGTCGGGATTGCTCATCAGCGCCCGGCCGATGGCCGTGGCCTGCTGCTCACCGCCCGAAAGATGGCCGGTCTTGGAATTGATGCGTTTCTTGAGATTGGGGAAGATCTCGAGGATTTTCTCGATCGACCAGTCGCCCTTGCGACCAGCCATCGTCCCGAGTTTCAGGTTTTCGGCCACCGTCATCGAGGCGAACATGCGACGGCCCTCCGGCACCAGCGCGATACCCCGGCTGACACGCTTGTGGGACGGCAATGCCGTGACATCGTCGCTGTTCAGCCGAATGTGACCACCGGCCACGGGATGGGCTCCGGCAAGCGTCCGCAGCAACGTCGACTTGCCAGCGCCATTGGCACCGACCAGCGCCAGCGTCTCGCCCTTGGCAAGCGCAAAACTCACTCCGCGCACCGCTTCGAGCAACCCGTGCCTCGCCTGCAGGTTTTCCGTTTCGAGGATATTCATTTCGGCCCTCCGCCGAGATAGGCCTTGACCACTTGGGGATCCGACATCACCGCATCCGGGGCGCCATCGGCAATGATCCGGCCCGCGTCCATGCAGATCAACCGGTCAACGACCTGCAACAGCACGTGGACGATATGCTCGATCCAGACAATGCCGATGCCGCGATGCTTGAGTTCGCGAATGGTCAGCACCAGTTCCTGCGCTTCGGAATCGGTCAGGCCGCCACCGATCTCATCGAGCAGGATCACCCTGGGGCTCGTCGCCAGCGCGCGCGCCAATTCCAGCCGCTTGCGGTCGAGCAGGCCAAGCGTCTCGGCCTTGCGATTGGCGACCTCAAGCATGCCGCAAAGCGTCAGTGAATCGATCACTCGTTCATAGGCCTCGTCGCGGCTCTTCACATCGGAATGGGAGGCCGCCACATAGACATTTTCAAATGTCGTCATGCCGGAAAACGGCTTTGGCACCTGGTGCGTGCGCACCAGTCCCGCCCGGCAGCGATCGGCTGCCGATTGCCGCGTCACATCCCTGCCGTCGAAGGAAACATTGCCGGCGCTCGGCGGATAGGCGCCGGAAAGCGTCGCGAGCAAGGTTGTCTTGCCCGCGCCGTTCGGCCCGACGATGCCCACGGCTTCGCTCAGACCCATCGAGAAATCGACATCCTCAAGCACAAGGAGTGAACCGAAGCGCTTGTGAATGCCGTTTCCCGAGAACCGGCCTGGGCCGGTTCCGTTTTGTTGCATATTGAGCATCTCGACCCTTAGCTGTTGTAAGGCAGGAGCTTTGCCGCGACCGGCACGTTCGGATCGGTGGCATTTTCGGTAACGACGTAGTCGAGCGGGAATTTCGAGCCTTCCGGCGCCTTGACCCACTGTGTGCCGATGATCGGGCCGGGCGAGATATTGGGGAACGGACCCGAAGTAAAATCGACCTTGCCGATCATCGTCGTGGTGTTGAGCGTCGAAAGCGACTTCGCCACAGCATCCCTGCTCTTCGGATCTGATGCCTTCTTCAGCGCATCAAAGCCCGCATCGAGCAGCGACATCGTCGCGCCCAGTTGCTGCGTCCACTGCTTGCCGGATGCGGCCTCGTAGCCATCAGCAAGTTCGGTGCCGCTGACGCCCGAGACCGTCGACTTGTAGGGGAACGCCTTGTGCCAGTAGGCAGCGCTCGCCAGATTGACGCCGAGTTCGCCAAGCGCTTCGACACCCGATGGAAAGAGTCCCGTCTTGGCGACCTGGACGATCTTGACCTGCTTGTGCAGGCCCTGCTGGGCAGCCTGGCGCCAGAAGGTGGCGAAATCCGGGGGGATCGGGAAGGTGTTGATGATCTCGACGCCTTCCTGCTTGAACAACGCGATCTGGCTGGAGAAGTCAGTCGTGCCGGTCTCATAGGCACCGGGATCGACGATGGTGAAACCATCCTTCTGCAGCAGCGGCGCAAGATTGGCGCGGATGGCATTGCCATCGGCGTCGTTCGGATACATCACCCCAACCTTCTTGTTGGTCTCGATCAGGTTCCATTGCGACACATAGGTCTTGTGGAACTCGCCGACGCCGAAGCCGAAATGGTAGGTCCACTTGAAAGGCGACGGCTGGTCGGGCTTGGCGCCACGGCCAAAATACCAGGCTTCCCACGGCATGACGGTGGAGAGGCAAGGCACGCCTGCCGCCTCGCAGGCGTCAGACACCGGGTTGATGGTTTCCGGCGTCGAAATCGCCAACATCATGTCGATGCCCTGGTTGTTGATCAGGTCCTTGGCGAGCTGGCCGGCACGCGACGGATCGGACTGCGTGTCCTGGTCGAGAATTTCGACCGCATAGGTCTTGCCGCCGATCTCGATGCCATTGGCCAGCGCCTTGCGGGCCACTTCGAGCACATAGCCGTCGGTTTCGCCAAAGCCGGCCAGCGGGCCGGTGCGCGGGCTGATGAAGCCGATCTTCAGCGTATCAGCAGCGAAAGCCGGCTTGATGCCGAGCGCCATCGCAGCGGTGGCAACCCCCGTTGCCGCCATCAGTTCGCGGCGGGTCAATCCGCCCCTTCTCGTCGTATCCTGTGTCATGCGTTCCTCCCTTGTGTTTTGCGTCATTCCCAGATCATCCGATCCTGGTCCGTTCAGATCGGGTAGTTGCCCGGCTGCGACGACAGCGTGATCCAGCGCAGCTCGGTGAATTCGTCCAGGGCGGCCAGACCGCCGAACTTGCCGTAGCCACTCGCCTTCACGCCACCGAACGGTATTTGCGGCTCGTCGTTTACGGTGGCCGAGTTGATATGGCAGATGCCGGATTCAATGCGGCGTGCAACGTCCATCGCCCTACCGATGTCGCGGCCGAACACCGCGCCCGAAAGTCCGTAGTCGCAATCATTGGCCACCGTGATTGCTTCTTCGGCATCGGCGACCCGGATGATCGAGGCCACCGGCCCGAAGCTTTCTTCACGATAGAGACGCATCGGCCGGCTGACATGATCGACGATCGCCGCATCCATCAGGGCGTCGTGGTTTTCGCCGCCGGTCAGCAACACCGCTCCCTTGGCCACTGCATCCTCGATCAGCAGCCGCACCCGGCGTGCGGATTCGGCGGTGATCAGCGCGCCGAGCGGCAGATGCCTCCGGACGGGATCGCCGGCCTGCAGCGTCTTTACCTTTTCCAGAAACCTTTCCACGAACCTGTCCGCTACCGCATCGACGACGATGATCCGCTCGGTCGACATGCAGATCTGGCCCTGGTTGAAGAAGGCGCCGAACGCTGCAGCTTTGACCGCTTCGTCAAGATCGGCATCGTCGAGCACGATGAATGCCGCCTTGCCGCCGAGTTCGAGCAGGCAGCGCTTGAGATGCTTGGCCGCAATCTGCGCGATGACCCGGCCTACCCGCGTCGAGCCGGTGAAGTTGACCCGACGCACGACGGGATGGGAGATCAGCGCTTCGACGATCACCGAAGCATCTGCAGGCGCATTGGAGATGACATTCATGACGCCAGCCGGCAGTCCCGCCTCCATCAGAATGTCCCCCAGCATGTAATGCGTTGCCGGGCAGAGTTCGGATGATTTGAAGACCACCGTGTTGCCGCAAGCGAGCGCCATCGCGATGGAGCGAACGCCAAGGATTATAGGCGCATTCCAGGGTGCGATCGCCAAGCATACTCCCGCCGGCTGGCGAACGGCAAACGATGTGACGCCGGGCCGTTCGGTGGGAATAATCGTGCCGGTCACTTGCGTAGTCATCGCCGCGGCATCAAGGAACATCTGGCCGCCCAGTTTCACATTGAACGCGCACCATGGTGCAGTCGCCCCGGTCTCGGACATCATCAGTGTCGTGATTTCCGCCTCGCGACGGGCGAGTATTTCGGCGGCCTTCTCAAGGACCGAGCGCCGTATGCCGGGTGCGGACTGGCCCCAGTCGGGAAATGCGGCCGCAGCAGCATTGGCGGCGCGTGTGGCATCCTCCAGCGTCGCGGCAGCCGCAACCGAGGCAATGGATCCAGAAACTGGATTGATACGCTCAAAGCTCAAGCCACTGGAAGAGGTGGCTTCCCGTCCCCCGATCAGCAGATCAACCGACGGCGCAGCGCTGACGCTGCCTGCTGGCGAAGAGGCGCTTGATTGGTGAAAGCTGCTCGCTGAATCGAGGCGTCCTGTCGCTGCCATTCTGGCCTCCTCCCAAAGGCATGGCAGGAAGAGTAGACTAGCCCCCAACGATATGAATGTCGTTTTCTGGTGTATTCTTATTATTTTCTGGGTAAACACCTTTTGGCTTTACCACCAATTCGGCTGATCAACATGCACAACGATACCGCAATCCACCATGACGCACGTGCCGAAGCGATCGAGCCTGCTATTTCGCGCCGGGTGATCCGCATCGGGAGGCCGCCGCAACGCTGGTTTCATCATGCATTGCTGCTTCTGGGCGGTGTCGCGACGGTATCCACCAACACCGACGACGAGCCGCTTAGCGGTCCGGCGCTCGCTCTCTTCCCACCTTCGGAAGGCGAGAGCCTGACGATTGCGGCGGGCGCTCATGGATATCTGATTGGCGTATCGCCCGAGATCATCGGCGAGGCGATCGGTGACCATGCTGAATCGCTGTCCCTGAGGCTCTACTCCGGCTCCCATTCGCTCGCCGACCATCTTGAGGCCGAGAGCATTCGCGAGCTTTCGCCGCTGTTTACCGGGCTGATAGCGGAACTGCATCAGGAAGGGCGCGCAGCGCGCATGGTCGTGGCCGCCTATACCAGGCTGATCCTGATGGCGGCATGGCGACTGCAGGGTGCGGATGAGCGCTCTACTGCTCGACCCAGCAGCACCGGGGCGATCCTGCAGCGCTTCCGGCAATCGGTGGAGATGAACTATCGCCAGCGGCGAACGATCAGCGAATACGCCGATGAACTCGGCATCAGCACCGATCGGCTGCACGCGATCTGCCAGAGAACGTTGGCGCGTTCGCCGCTTGAACTCGTACACGACCGATTGCTGCAGGAAGCGAAATTGCGACTTGAGCGCGCCGCCCATGACGTCCAGGACATATCAGACAGCCTGGGCTTCCGGGATCCGGCCAATTTCAGCCAGTTCTTCAAGCGCAAGACGGGTGTTTCGCCGACGAAATATCGCAGTCTGGCGGCAAGCGCCAGCGCAACGATTCCGCTTTCGTCCGGTTATGCCGACTGGCCGTGACGGCTGCCTCACGCGCTACTTGCGTGGTGGCCGGGTAGATTCCCTGAGCACCAGTTCAACCGGCCAGATCTCGCGATGACCGGACATGTCGCGGCCCGCCAGCATCTGCAGCAGGATGTCACCAATGCGCACGCCGGCATCCCGCATCGACGACCTGGTGGTGGAGACGGTAGGCACCATGTTGTCGGCATTGATATAGTTGAAAACGTCGTCGTGGGCGATCAGCGAGACGTCGGCTCCCAACTGCAAGCCTGCCGATCGCACCGCGCGCATCACCCCGAGCGCCGTCATCATCGAACCGGCAAGAACCGCCGTCGGCGGCTCCGAAAGGCTGAGGAAATCCTGCATCGAGCGATAGCCGACATCATCGATGAAAGCGCCGCTGGTCAGCAAGTCACTCCTGAAGACTATGCCACGCTCCTTCAGCGCGTTGCGGTATCCCTGTTCGCGATGCTCGGCAAACACATCGCCGCGCGAACCGTTGATCATGCCGATATGTCGATGGCCGATATCAAGCAGATATGACGTAGCGCGATAGATCGCACCGTAATTGTCGATGTCGAGCCATGGATAATCACCGCCATCGGCACCCCGGCCATGAACGATGAAGGGTATCTTCAGTTTCTTCAGGACGTCCATCCGCTCGTCGTCGACGGTCGGCGTATGCAGGATTATTGCGTCGACGCGCTTGGAGCCGGCAAGCCGTTGATAGGCCGCCAGTTCCTGCTGCCTGTCCTCGACCACCGATATCAGGATGTCGATCTGCCGGGTCTCCAGCCGATTGGCCAGACCTGCCATGAATTCGGTGGTGTTCGGATCGAAACCACGCCCCTCTCGAAGCACGATGCCGACCGCACCGGCGCGACCCGTCGCAAGCCCTGCCGCCGACCGGTTCGGGTGATAGCCAAGCTCCTGCGCCAGCTTCAGAATCTTCTGGCGGGTCTCCTGCTTGACTTCAGGGTAGCCCGACAGCGCACGGCTCACCGTGGTCTGGCTCATCCCGATCGCTTTGGCGAATTCCTTCAGATTCATGTGCGCTGTGACAGCTCCTCCCGGAATGCCTGCGGAAAGCAGCATCCCGCCGGTTCTCATTCCCCATTTTGATTGATTGTACAACATAAGGTTCTCGTTTGAAAGCGCCATCAATTTCAACGTGGCAAACCTTTCCTGAACGCACATAGACTGCCCGTATCAAAGATGCATACCGCTAGGGCGAATGCTCGCCATCTCAATGTAAAGAAACAGAAATCAGGGCATTTTGCGCCATCTCACCTGCGAACGCCGTAGTTGAAGCGGATTTTCACTTGACTTTTTACGGTGGAGGACGTCTATTCATTTAAAGCGCTTTCAAATCGGGAGGACGGTTCGCGAAAGTACTGATCCCGAATGACGCTTTACAGATGGCCGCCGCCTGCTACGCTCGAACGGCCGTGCCTTATTCCAGATCCATGGGAGGATTAGCGGATGAAAAAATCATTTTTGATGGGCGTTGCAGCCCTGGCGCTTTTTGCCGGCGCGGCCAATGCGGCCGACCTTAAGTTCAAGCCAGGCGAAGAAGCCCGGTTTAACTGGGCAAGCTATGACGAGTACAAGAAGAGCCATGCCGACCTGAAAGGTCAGACGCTGACGATTTTCGGGCCGTGGCGCGGCGACGACGAGACGCTCGTCCTGTCGATGCTGGCCTATTTCCAGGATGCGACCGGCATCAACGTAAAATACTCGTCGTCGGAGAACTACGAGCAGCAGATCGTCATCGATACGCAGGCCGGAAGCCCGCCGGACATCGCCGTCCTGCCGCAGCCGGGGCTGCTCGCCGATCTCGCCTCCAAGGGTTTTCTGGTGGATCTCGGCGACAAGCCGGCGTCCTGGATGAAGGAAAACTATGCAGCCGGCGATTCCTGGGTGAAGCTCGGAACCTACAAGGGCAAGGACGGCGGCGAACACTTCTACGCCTTCCCCTACAAGGCCGACCTGAAATCGCTGGTCTGGTACTCCCCCGAGAACTTCGAGGATGCGGGCTATGAAGTGCCCAAGACCATGGAAGAACTGAAGGCGCTGACCGAGAAGATCGCGGCCGACGGCGGCAAGCCCTGGTGCATCGGGCTCGGCTCCGGCGGCGCGACCGGCTGGCCGGCGACCGACTGGGTCGAAGACATGATGCTGCGGACGCAAAAGCCGGAAGTTTATGACCAGTGGGTCACGGACGCGATCCCGTTCAACGATCCGGCCGTCATTGGCGCGGTCGAGGAATTCGGCTGGTTTGCCAAGAACGACAAGTTCGTCGATGGCGGTGCAGCAGCGGTTGCCTCAACCGACTTCCGCGACAGCCCGAAGGGCATGTTTGCTTCGCCGCCCAAGTGCTACATGCATCGCCAGGCGTCGTTCATCCCGTCCTTCTTCCCGGAAGGCACGAAACTCGGCCAGGACGCGGATTTCTTCTATCTGCCGCCCTACGCCTCCAAGCCCGAACTCGGTAATCCGGTGCTTGGCGCAGGTACGCTTGTGGCGATCACCAAGGACAGCCCTGCTGCCCGCGCCTTCATCGATTGGCTCGAAACCCCGATCGCCCACGAAGTATGGATGGCGCAGTCAGGCTTCCTGACCCCGTTCAAGAAGGTCAATCCGGATGCGTATTCGAACGAACCTTCCAAGAAGATGGGTGAAATCCTGACCAACGCGACGACCTTCCGTTTCGATGGTTCGGACCTGATGCCGGGCAAAATCGGCGCAGGTGCCTTCTGGACTGGCATGGTCGACTATGTCGGTGGCAAGTCCGCAGCCGACGTGACGGCCGACATTCAGAAAGCCTGGGAAGCGCTGAAGTAAGATCCATCGGCGGGGGCGCAAACGCCCCCGCCGCCGCCTGGCCTTGCCAACCACTATCGCGGCCAGCACCTCGGATCGCCTGATTTCCTATTAGCTCATTGTCTTAACCGGGGAGGGAAAGCCATGCAGCAACTGATCTATGCCATTGCGACAATGATCGCCGGGGTCCTCGGCTGTGCGGCCTATTTCTTCGGTAGCAATTTCATCCTCGATACGATCTATCCCGCCAAAGGCAAGGATGCCGCGCGCGCCGCACGGAACATGCGTCGGGCAGCCGTGATCCGCCCCTGGCTTTTTCTCGGACCGGCACTGATCGCACTGACGCTCTACCTCGTCTATCCGGTGTTCGAATCCTTGCGGCTTTCGTTCCTGGATAAGGGCGGCCAGAACTTCGTCGGCCTGTTCAATTACAAATGGATGATCGCGGACCAGCAGTTCCGGGAATCCATCCTCAACAATTTCATGTGGTTGCTGGTGGTTCCGGCCGCAGCGACCTTCTTCGGCCTGGTGATCGCGGTGCTGACCGACCGTATCTGGTGGGGAAATATCGCCAAATCGCTGATCTTCATGCCGATGGCAATCTCCTTTGTCGGCGCAGCCGTCATCTGGAAGTTTGTCTATGACTATCGCGACGCTGCAACCGCACAGATCGGCATCCTCAACGCCATCGTCGTCTGGTTCGGCGGCGAGCCGCAGGCCTGGATCACCCTGCCCTTCTGGAACAACTTCTTCCTGATGGCGATCCTGATCTGGATCCAGACCGGCTTTGCCATGGTCATCCTGTCGGCAGCTCTGCGCGGCATCCCCGACGAAACGATTGAAGCCGCCGTGATCGATGGCGCCAATGGCTTTCAGATCTTCTTCAAGATCATGATCCCGCAGATTTGGGGGACCATCGCCGTTGTTTGGACCACCATCACCATCCTGGTCCTCAAGGTTTTCGACATCGTGCTGGCCATGACCAACGGGCAGTGGAACAGCCAGGTTCTCGCCAATCTCATGTTCGACTGGATGTTCCGCGGCGGCGGTGATTTCGGACGGGGTGCCGCGATCGCTATTGTCATCATGGTGCTGGTGATCCCGATCATGATCTGGAACATCCGCAATGCGCGCAAAGAGATGGAGGGACGCTGATGTCTTCGAGCAAGAAATCTCCGCTTCTCTGGGTCGTCCATCTCTCCGTCCTGCTGATCGTCGTGCTCTGGACGCTGCCGACTGCCGGCCTGCTGATCTCGTCATTCCGCGACAAGAACCAACTCGCCACATCAGGCTGGTGGACAGCGTTGACGACATCGACCCAGAATGTCGTCTACCGCGCGCCCGACGCGTCGGCACAAGTCGAAAAGGACGGCAAGTTCGTCATATCGGGAAATGTCCTCGAAAATCGCGGCGGCGTTGTCAGCGCCTGGGGCACAAGCCCGATGAAGCCAGCTGAGTTCGCGCCGGGCGGGTCAGCTACTCTGCGCGACGGATCGACATTGACGGTACAGGCCGATGGCTCCTTTGCGCTCGTTTCAGACAAAACGATCGAGCCCGGTCGCGGCCAGCGCATCGCCTTCACCGCCGAAATTCCGCCGCGCTTCACAACCGAGAACTACAAGGAAGTGCTGACGGCGGAAGGCATTGGCTCTTCCTTCATCAACTCGCTGACAGTGGCCATACCGTCGACGGTCATCCCTATCCTTGTGGCCGCCTTCGCCGCTTATGCGCTTGCGTGGATGAAGTTTCCGGGCCGGGCCCTGCTGATTGCACTGGTGGTCGGGCTGCTGGTCGTACCGCTGCAGATGTCGCTCATTCCGCTGCTCAAGTTCTATAACGGCGTGGGCGGCTACTTCGGCGTACCGTCAAAAACCTATCTCGGCATCTGGCTTGCGCATACCGGCTTCGGGCTGCCGTTGGCCATCTACCTGCTGCGCAACTATATGGCCGGCTTGCCACGCGAGATCATGGAATCGGCCCGCGTCGACGGTGCCAGCGACTTCGAGATCTTCATCAAGATCATCCTGCCGTTGTCCTTCCCGGCACTCGCCTCGTTCGCGATCTTCCAGTTCCTCTGGACGTGGAACGATCTTCTGGTCGCCATGGTCTTCCTCGGCACCGGCAATGAAGAACTGGTTCTCACCGGCCGCCTCGTCAACCTGTTGGGTTCACGCGGCGGCAACTGGGAAATCCTGACGGCCTCGGCCTTCATCACCATCATCGTGCCGCTGCTGGTGTTCTTCACGCTGCAGCGCTTCCTGGTGCGCGGCCTGCTGGCCGGTTCCGTCAAGGGCGGATGACGCACACACCGTATTAACGGGGCGCCGTGGCCGGCGCTCCATCAGAGACAATGAAGAGACTGTGACAATGACGAATGGCAATCCGAAATCCATCGACATGGACTGGTGGCGAGGGGCGGTGATCTACCAGATCTATCCGCGCTCGTTTCAGGATTCCAACGGTGACGGTATCGGCGATCTCAAGGGCATCACCTCACGGCTCCAGCATGTGGCAACGCTAGGCGCCGATGCGATCTGGATATCACCCTTCTTCACCTCGCCGATGAAGGATTTCGGCTACGACGTTTCCGACTACTGCGACATCGATCCGATCTTCGGCGCGCTCGCCGATTTCGATGCGCTGGTCGAAGAGGCCCATCGGCTCGGCATCAAGGTCATGATCGACCTCGTTCTGTCGCACACCTCGGACCTGCACCCCTGGTTCGTCGAAAGCCGTTCGTCGCGCTCCAACCCCAAAGCCGACTGGTATGTCTGGGCGGATCCCAAGCCGGATGGGACCGCCCCCAACAACTGGCTGTCGATCTTCGGCGGTTCCGCCTGGCAATGGGATTCCCGTCGCCTACAATATTTCCTGCACAATTTCCTGACCTCACAGCCGGACCTCAACTTTCATTGCCCGGAAGTCCAGGACGCGCTGCTCGATGTGACGCGCTTCTGGCTGAAGCGCGGCGTCGACGGCTTCCGCCTCGACACGATCAATTTCTACGTCCACGACAGGCAATTGCGCGACAATCCGGCGCTTGCACCCGAACACCGCAACGCGACGACGGCTCCAACGGTCAACCCCTATAACCACCAGCTGCATCTCTACGACAAGAGCCAACCGGAAAACCTGGAATTCCTCAAGCGGTTCCGGGACGTCCTCGATGAATACCCGGCGATCACGGCAGTCGGCGAAGTCGGCGACTCCCAGCGAGGCCTGGAAATCGCCGGCGAATACACGTCCGGCGGTGACAAGGTGCATATGTGCTATGCCTTCGAGTTCCTGGCGCCCGACCCGATCACGCCGGCAATCGTCAGGGAGGTGCAGGAAAAATTCCTGCGCGTCGCTCCGGAAGGCTGGGCATGCTGGGCTTTCTCCAACCATGACGTGGTCCGCCATATCAGCCGCTGGGGCGCGGATGTGCGCGACAAAATCGCGCATGCCAAGTTGCTCGCGGCCCTGCTGATGAGCCTCAGGGGCTCGGTCTGCATTTATCAGGGTGAGGAGCTCGGCCTTGTAGAGGCCGATCTGGCGTTCGAAGACCTGCAAGACCCCTATGGCATCCAGTTCTGGCCGGAGTTCAAGGGCCGTGACGGCTGCCGCACGCCGATGGTGTGGCAGAGCAAGGCTGCCAACGGCGGCTTTTCCTCGGGCAAGCCGTGGCTCCCCGTCGCGGCTGCGCATCTGCCGCGCGCCGTCGATGTCGAAACGAGGGATCCATCCTCGTTGCTCAACCATTACCGTTCGTTCCTGGCCTTCCGGAAAAGACATCTGGCGCTCGCCAAAGGCGAAATCGAGTTCTTCACTGCAGACGACCAAGTGCTCGCCTTCACCCGCCACTACGGTAACGAGACCATGCTCTGCATTTTCAACATGTCGGGTCAGGAAGCTAACGCCAGCTTGCCGGAAGGCACGTGGGAACAGCTGGACGAGCACGGCTTCGAAACGAAGGTTCAAGATAGAAATGTGAAACTGCCGGCCTGGGGCGCATATTTCGCCCGCAGGGCATAATCCATCATCGGCGAGGGAGGGAAGCATGTCCGGAGTGGTACTGAAAGATATCCGCAAGTCCTATGGCGCGGTCCATGTCATCCATGGCGTCGATCTCGAAATCAGCAAGGGTGAGTTCATCGTCTTCGTCGGCCCTTCCGGCTGCGGAAAATCGACCCTGCTGCGCATGATCGCCGGCCTTGAGGATATTACGTCGGGCGAGATGTATATCGACGGCGACAAGGTCAACGACATGCCACCGTCGCGCCGCGGCATCGCCATGGTCTTCCAGTCCTATGCGCTTTATCCGCACATGACCGTCTATGACAACATGGCCTTCGGCATGCGGATCGCCAAGCAGCCACAGGCAGAGATCGACAGGCGCGTTCGCGCCGCAGCCGATATCCTACAGCTCGGGCCATATCTCGAACGCTTGCCCAAGGCGCTCTCCGGCGGCCAGCGCCAGCGCGTCGCCATCGGTCGCGCCATCGTGCGCAATCCAAAGGTCTTCCTGTTCGATGAGCCTCTGTCGAACCTGGATGCTGCGCTTCGGGTCGCAACCCGCATCGAAATCGCCAAGCTGCATGAATCGATCGCCGATGCGATCATGATCTACGTGACCCACGACCAGGTCGAGGCGATGACGCTTGCCGACCGGATCGTCGTGCTGTCAGCCGGGCGCATCGAGCAGGTGGGCTCACCGCTCGAACTCTACGAGAACCCGCAGTCGCTGTTCGTAGCCGGCTTCATCGGCTCGCCCAAGATGAACCTGCTCAACGGCAACCACGCCACAAAGTTCGGCTGCACCACGGTCGGGATCCGGCCGGAGCATCTCGAGATCGCCGCCACCGGCGACGGCCAATGGACCGGTACCGTCATACACACCGAAAAGCTGGGTGCGGACTCGTTCATCTACATGGACATTGGCGCAGACGAGCCGATGACCGTGCGCGAGAATGGCACGACCCGGTACAATACCGGCGATCAGGTGTCGGTAAAGGCCATGGAAGGAAAAATGCACCGCTTCGGCCAGGACGGCAAGCCGGTGAAGCAGTAACCGTCTTTGGCCCGAACCGATCCACGATCCGACCTCCTCCCGGTTGTACGGGCCGCCCTCCCCGAATGGGGAGGGATTTTTTTGTCCACGGACTACGCCCTCGATATCTCGTCGAGATACCAGTTGATATAGCGCAGCTCATTATATTCCATCGGCGCAATCGGGCCGGGTACGAAGAAGTTGGATCTCACGCCGCGCGACGTGTGCTCGATGATCGCCTTGTCCTCGTCGGTCGTGACTTTCCAGAGCCAGGTGAGCTTTTCGAGATCGTAGTCTTTGCCTTCCTCCGCCTCGCCTTTGACCAGCCAGATCAGTTCCATCTCGCAGGTGTCGGCGGTCTTCGGCACGAAGCGGTAGATCATGCCGTGATCGGGGTAGCAGACGAGGAAAGTCGTGCCGCCAAGGTGAATGGACGTGACGCCGCCGTCGTAGTCGGTGAAGCGACCCATGAGTGGTGCGAGCGCCTTGCCATCCTCGCTGCCGGTCTGCACGCCTTCATAGAGCGCATAGCGGAAGGCGTGGATGGCTTCCTTGCCGTTTTCGGAATTGGTCCAGTGATTGCCCGAGCCGACCTCGATACCGAGCGCGCTGGTACGCGCTTCCATCTCGGCGTTCATTTCCTCGATCATATGCGCCGGTTTTTCCAGCGCATGCGTCTGGGAATATTCGGGATGGGCCGGACCGCAATGATAGCACTCGACGTAATTCTCGACCGCAAGTTTCCAATTGGAATCCACCGGATAGGACTGGCGATAGGCGACCTTGGCGCTGCCCCAGCCATACTGGCCGGCTGTAGCGTGCAAAAGACGCTCGACTTCGGAGAAGTCCAGCGGCGTTTCCGCAAAGGAGATGAACACCAGACCCTCGACGACGCGGACATGCAGCTTGCGGAGATTGTGTTCCTCGCGCTTGAAGTCCTTGGGCATCAGCCGGGCCGCGCGCAAGGATCCGTCGAGGCTATAGGTCCAGGCATGATAGGGACAGACAAAGCCCCGGGTGTTGCCCTTCGGCTTGGTGCAGACCTCGGCGCCGCGATGGCGGCAGACATTCAGCATCGCATGCACCGAACCATCCGCGGCGCGGCTGAGGATCACCGCCTCATTGGCCATCTTGAACAGCTCGAAATCGCCCGCATTGGGAATCACGCTTTCATGGGCGATGCAATGCCAATGGCGGAAGAACACCCGCTCCAGATCGCGGGCGTAGACATCCTGATCATGATAGAAAGGGCGGGCAAGGCCATAGCCTGGCTTGTGGGCGGCAACGAGCTCATCGATCCGGTCCGGACGCGCCGGATCGGTTAGGGCAACATTGGTATTCTGCATGTCCTCAATTTTCCTGCACTTGGAGCCAGATCAACCGATTGGGAAGTGATTGATCTCGCGAACTAACAATAAATCCTGAATTTCTCGCGGATCGCACGGTCCGCTGCGGGGTCGATGAGCGTGGGAGCGGCATCCCGGAGGATACGGTTCTTCCGTTCGATGGCCTTCTGCACGAGATCAGGACGGCCGATTTCGGCCCATTCCTTCGGGCTCGTCCGATCCGCAACCGCGGGATAGATATATTCCGTCTGCATCAGTTCCAGCGTCTGGCTGTGGCCGAGATAATGGCCCGGGCCATCCAGGCACACCGAACGCATCGTCTCGATCGATACGCTGTCCTCCGTGACGTCGATGCCGCGTACGCAGCGCTGGACCTGGCCGAGAAGATCGTCGCCGAGCACCAGCGATTCCAGGCAGAAACCGAGCAGCGAGGCATGCATGCCGACGGATTCATAGATCATGTTGAGGCCAGAAAGCCCGGCCATCACGTTGAGGATGCCCTGCTCCCAGCCGGCCTGCATGTCGGGCAGCTTGGAATCCGACATGCCGCCGGCAGCACCGCCCGGCAGGCCGTAGAAATGGTGCATCTGGGCGCAACCTGCGGTCAGCAGACCCTGCTCGCCCGAACCGCCCGACATCGCACCAGTGCGTAGATCGGACACGAAAGGCCAGGTGCCGAAAATGGCCGGATGGCCGGGCGACATCGCATTGACATAGACCACACCAGCCAGGCACTCGGCAACAGCCTGAACTATGGCTGTGGCCAGCGAAGCCGGCGCGGTCGCGCCTGCCTGCCCGGCGGACAACAGGAGGATCGGCATGCCCTTGCGGATGCAGTCCTCCATCGTCTGGCAGCTTTCGGTGGCAAATTTCATCGGCGGCACGACGAAGCAATTGGAGTTCGACACGAAAGGTCGCGCCCGCCACTGGTCTTCGCCGCCCGCGATCATGTGCAGCATGTCGAAACCGCCGGCCACATGGGCCGGATCGGAAAAGCTGGTGCCGACATGCTTCGTCGTGCCCGCGCAGCAGGCATAGAGCGTATTCATGTCCATGTCGAAATTGTCGGGCACGTCGCGGCAGACCATCGCTCGCTGGAAGAAATGGATATTGTCGAGGTGATGGACGAGCTTGGAGGCAGCGAGCAGATCTGCCGAGGTAGATTCACGATATTCGCGCTTTTCGACATCGACGATGTGAACAGCAGCGCCCGCCGTGCCAAAGTACGTGCGTGTGCCGCTGAGCTCCATGTCGTATTTCGGGTCGCGGCCGAAAAGCGTGATGTCGCGCGCCGCCACCGCCAGCATGTCTTCTACGAGTGCACGGGGAAACCTCAGACGGCCGTCTTCGCCGAGAATGGCGCCGGCCTTGGTCATGATGTCGACGCCCGACTGCGGCGCCTGCGAAAGCCCGATCACCTCAAGCGCTTCGAGTGCCGCCTCGTGAATCCGCTTTACCCCGGCATCGGTGAGCGGTTTGTACTGCCCACCGGGCAAGCCGGGGCGGACGGGGCGAAGGTTCTCTGCCAGCGGCGCCGATCGGGCCGCAACGCGTGCGGCCCGGCCGCCCGCGCGACGCGACATGACTGCGGAATCACTCATTCTTGTTCTCCCTGTCAGTGCCTGCGGAGAGCATCGCATTGATCTTGCTGCCCGAAGCCGCGGCTGAAAATCCCTTGAAACTACCTTCGCCGATGATCGCTTCCATCTGGTTGGCGATGGCGGCATGCGTCACCCGCGCAATCATCGAGCCGACCGAGATGCGGCGCACGCCCATGTCAGCGAAATCCTTCACGGACAGCTGGATCAGCGGCCCTGCGGCCAGCGCATTCACCGGCTTTTTGACCGAGGCAACGACGCGGCGTTGCTCGTCCGGACCCGGCGGCACTGGAACATAGAGCAGATGGGCACCGGCTTTCTCGAATGCCTGGATGCGGCGAATGCCCTCTTCAAGGTCGTAGACCCCATTCATCACGCCATCGGCGCGGGCGCACAGAATGAAGGGATGCTTGAGCGACCGCGCCGCATCGGCTGCGGCCTTGATACGGTCCACCGCCAGATCGAAATCATATGCCGGATTGCCGTCGACCATTTGCGTGTCTTCGATGGAGCAGCCCGACAGCCCGACTTCAGCAGCAAGCCTTATCGTTTCGGCCACGGCCTCCGGCGCGTCGGCAAAGCCGTTCTCGAAATCGCCGGACACCGGCAGAGGCGTTGCGCGGACGATGTCCTCGGCGTGTTTCAAAGCCTCTTCGCGGCTGACATGACCCATATCCGGTCGCCCTAGCGTGAAGGCAAAGCCAGAACTCGTGGTCGCCAGCGCCTTGGCGCCCGCCGCCGCCATCATCCTTGCCGAGCCGATATCCCAGGGGTTCGGGATGACGAAGCATCCCGACTGGTGAAGCGCATGAAAGGCGTTATGGCGTTCAGCGAGCATGATTTCCTCCTATGTCTCGACAGGAGAGATGTAGCCGAAATGCGGGCAGTTTGCGTCAGGATAGTAGGCGGCGGATGTCGGCGATTGCGCTTGGGGCTGCCCCCTCATCCGGCCCTTCGGGCCCCCTTCTCCCCGCTGGGGAGAAGGGGAAGAAAAGCTGCGGCGCTGCGTGGCTCCTCTCCCCCACGGGGAGAGGTCCGCCAAGCGAAGCGGAGGCGGGGTGAGGGGGGCGACCTTTTTGCAATTGCCTTGCATCCTAGGCCCTCACCCTTTCCGACTTCGGATCATACATCGGCGCCAGCGATGCCGTTGCCGCGACACGCTGGCCGGCGATCTCGATCTCGTAGGTCGAAGCAAGCACATCGGCCTCGCTCTCGCCTTCACAGGGCACGTAGCCCAGGCCGACGGCGCCACCGAGATGGTGCCCGTAATTGCCCGAGGTGACAATCGAGACGATCTTGCCATCGCGGACAACGGCTTCGTTGTGGAACAACAACGGCTCGGGATCCTTCAGCAGGAACTGCAGCATGCGGCGGTTGAGGCCTTTTTCCTGCTTTTTCAGCACTGCGTCACGGCCGATGAATTCGCCCTTCTTGGTGCGCACGGCAAAGCCGAGACCGGCTTCGAGCACATGATCCTCGTCGGTGATGTCATGACCGAAATGGCGGAAACCCTTTTCAATGCGGCAGCTATCGAGTGTGTGCAAGCCGCAAAGCTTCAGGCCGACATCGGCACCGGCTTCTTCCAGCGCTTCGAAGACATGGGCGGCCTGATCGGACGAGACATAGAGCTCCCAGCCGAGTTCGCCGACATAGGTGACGCGGTGGGCGCGGGTGAGGCCCATGCCGACTTCGATTTCGCGCGCCGAGGCGAACGGATGATGCTCGTTGGAGAAATCGTTCGGGCTGACCTTCTGCATCAGGTCGCGGGCTTTCGGACCCATCACGCACAGCACTGCTTCGCCTGCCGTCACATCGGTGATGACTACGAATTCGTCCGAGGTCAGGTTCTTGCGCAGCCAGGCGAGGTCGCGCTGAAGGGTTGCGCCCGGCACCACCAGGAAGAAGGCGGTTTCGGACAGGCGGGTCACCGTCAGGTCGCTTTCGATGCCGCCGCGCTGGTTGAGCATCTGGGTATAGACGATCCTCCCGGCAGGCACATCCATCTGGTTGGCGCACATGCGCTGCAGGAAGGCAAGCGCATCGCGACCTTCGACGCGGATCTTGCCGAAGGATGACATGTCGAAGAAGCCGACACCATTGCGGACGGCCAGATGCTCTTCCTTCTGGTTTTCGAACCAGTTCTGCCGGTTCCAGCTGTATCTGTACTCGCGCTCCTGGCCCTCCCTGGCAAACCAGTTGGCGCGCTCGTTGCCGGCGACCTCGCCGAACACCGCGCCACGCGCCTTGAGATGTTCGTGCAACGGCGAGCGGCGAACGCCACGTGCAGTTGCCATCTGGCGGTAGGGGAAGTGGTCGGCATAGAGCAAGCCGAGCGTTTCCGACACGCGGTCCTTGAGATAGGCGCGGTTCTTCTGGAAGGGTTGCGCGCGGCGAATGTCGACTTCCCAGAGATCGAATGGCGGTTCGCCATCGTTCATCCACTGTGCGAGAGCCATGCCGGCGCCGCCCGAAGAGACGATACCGATGGAATTATAGCCGGCCGCGACCCAGTAACCCTTCAGTTCGGGCGCTTCGCCGAGATAGTAGCGGTCATCGGGGGTGAAGCTTTCCGGGCCGTTGAAGAAGGTATGGATGCCGGCCGTTTCCAGCATTGGCATGCGATTAACAGCCATTTCGAGGATCGGCGAGAAGTGGTCGAAATCCTCCGGCAACTGGTCGAAGCAGAAATCTTCGCGGATACCGTCCATGCCCCAGGGCTTGGCCTTCAGCTCGAAAGCGCCAACCAGCATCTTGCCGGCGTCTTCCTTGTAATAGGTGCATTCGTCGGGAACGCGGAGGACCGGCAGCTGCTTGAGACCGCCGATCGGCTCGGTGACGATGTAGAAATGCTCGCAGGCATGCAGCGGCACGGTGACGCCAGACATGTTGGCGAGGGTACGGCCCCACATGCCGGCAGCGTTGACGACATGATCGGTCTCGATCGTATAAGTCTCGCCATCCTGCTCGCAGGTGACGCTGACAACACGGCCTTCCTTCTGGTTGACCGCAGTGACCTTGACGCCTTCGATGATCTGGGCGCCATTCTGGCGCGCGCCCTTGGCGAGCGCCATGGCGATGTTGGCCGGATCACACTGGCCATCAAGCGGCAGATGCACCGCCGCCTTGACGTCGCCGATGTTCAGATGCGGGTACATCTGCTTGGCTTCTTCAGGGCTGATCTCGCGCACGTCGACATTGAAGGCACGGGCGAGCGAGGCCTGGCGGTAGATCTCCTGCTTGCGCTCTTCGGTCAGCGCCACGGTCATCGAACCATTCTGCTTCATGCCGGTGCCGATGCCGGTTTCGGCTTCGAGCTTGACATAGAGATCGGCGGAATATTTCGCCAGCCGCGTCATGTTCTGCGACGCTCGCAGCTGGCCGATCAGGCCCGCCGCATGCCACGTGGTGCCTGAGGTCAGCTGCTTGCGTTCCAGAAGCACGACATCGGTCCAGCCGAGCTTGGCGAGATGATAGGCCACGGAGCAGCCCGATACGCCGCCGCCGATGATGACGGCGCGCGCCTTGGCCGGAATTTGCTTCTTGGCGTTCATGCGCGCAGCCTTTCATTCATCGGATCGAACAGTGGCTTGTCTTCCTGCACCACCGCCTTGCGTTTTTCGCCGAAGATTTCCACCTCGATTTCCGTTCCGGGCTCTGTCAGATCGGCGCGCAGCATGCCGAGCGCCACCGACTTGCCGATGCGGTAACCCCAGTTGCCGGAGGTGGTTTCTCCGACGACCTTGCCGTCATGCCAGAGCGTGGACATGTAAGGCGCATCGCACTCGCCGGCATCGACGATAAGCGTCACGAAACGCTTGGTGACGCCCTGCTGCTTTTCACGCTCCATCGCCGCCTTGCCCTTGAAAACTGGCTTGGCCCAATCGACGAAACGTTCCATGCCGCCCTGCAGGATGGTGTAGTCCGTCGACAGGTCGCCCTTCCAGGCGCGATAACCCTTTTCGATGCGCAGGCTGTCGAGCGCTTCCATGCCGAAGGGCTTGAGGCCATGCTTCTGACCGGCTTCCCAGACGGCATCGAACACAGCCGCCGTGTCCTCCACCTTGGTGTGCAGTTCCCAGCCGAGTTCGCCGGCGAAGGAAACGCGCACGAGCTGCAGCCAGCGGCCGGCGATCTGGCAGGACTGATGCGTCAGCCAGCCCTTGGCGAGATCGGCGTCGGAGACCTCGGCGAGGATCGCCCGCGAGTTCGGGCCGGTGAGGATCTGACAGGTGAAATTATCGGTAACATCGTCGATCGTGAAAGCGGCATCCTTCGGAAGGTGCTTCTTCAGCCATTCGAGATCGTGAAGCTGCGCCGTTGCCGCCGTGATCAGGAAGAAGAAATCCTCGTCCAGCATCATCACCGAATTTTCGGTGACGATCCGGCCCTGATCGTCGGAGAAATAAGCCAACCCGATGCGACCCGGCTTCGGCACCTTGCCGGTGATCAGACCCCTCAGCCATTCGGTGGCGCCCGGCCCCTTGACGCGGTAGCGGGAAAAGCCCGGCAGGTCGAGAATGCCGGCTGCATCGCGAACGGCGAGGCATTCCTCTTCAATACGCGGCGCCCAGGGGCCGTTGCGGTTCCACGTCTGGGTCGCAGCTTCAGACGTATCATCGCCGGGCTTGGCATACCACATGGCGCGCTCCCAGCCGTTATACGGCTTGAACTGCGCGCCGAGCGCGACAATCCTGTCATGGATCGGCGAATGCTTGCGGTCGCGGCCAGCCGGCCAGTAGTGCTTGGGGAAATGCATGGCATATTCATGGCCATAGATTTCCATACCCTTGTCGATACAATATTGCGGGTCGGTATAGCTGGTATAGCGGCGCGGGTCGCAGGACCACATGTCCCATTCGGTCTCGCCGTTCATCACCCATTCCGCCAATACCTTGCCGGCGCCGCCGGCCTGGCAGATGCCAAAGGTGAAGACGCAGGCTTCGAACGCATTCGGCACGCCGGGCATCGGCCCGATCAGCGGATTGCCATCCGGCGCATAGGGAATCGGGCCGTTGATCATCTTCGACAGGCCGGCCGTACCGAGGATTGGCACGCGCTCGATGGCGTCGTTGAGATACCATTCGAGCCGCTCGAGATCGTCGGGGAACAGCTGGAAGGAGAAGTCCTCCGGCATCGGGTCGTCCTTGGTGATCCAATGCGCCTTGCAGTTCTTTTCATACGGGCCGAGATTCATCCCGTACTTCTCTTGGCGGAGATAGTAGGAACTGTCGACGTCGCGCATCAGCGGCAGCTTGTGGCCGGCTTCCTTCGACCATGCCTCGAGCTCGGGGATCGTGTCGAACAGCATGTACTGATGGCTCATGACCATCATCGGCACATCGCGACCGAACATCTTGCCGACCTCGCGGGCATAATAGCCGGCGGCATTGACGACATATTCGCAGCGCACTTCGCCCTTCGGCGTGGTGATCACCCATTCGTCGTTTTCCCGGCGGACCGCCGTGACCGGGCAGAAACGGACGATCTTGGCGCCAAGATCGCGTGCGCCCTTGGCGAGCGCCTGGGTCAGCTGCGCGGGATCGATGTCGCCATCGTTGGGATCGTAGAGCGCACCGGTCAGACCGTGCGTTTCGGCAAACGGATAGCGGCTCTTGATTTCATCCGGCGACAGGATATCGAGTTCCATGCCCTGATAGCGGCCCATGCCGACGACGCGCTTGAACTCCTGCAGCCGCTCCTTGGAATGGCCAAGACGGATCGAGCCCGTCACGTGATAGTTCATCGGATAATCGACCTGCTCGCCGAGGGTCCGGTAGAGCTCGGCCGAATAGCGCTGCATGTTCATCAGCGACCACGAGGACGAGAAGGTCGGCACATTGCCGGCCGCATGCCAGGTGGAACCGGCCGTCAGTTCATTTTTCTCAAGCAGCAGACAGTCGGTCCATCCCGCCTTGGCGAGATGGTACAGGCTCGATGCGCCCACTGCGCCCCCGCCGATGATGACGACGCGCGCCGTTGATGGCAATTCAGACATTCAGGACCCCATATGTGGAAGTTTTGGGAGAACTTCCGCGATAATTCCACGATCGTTCAATTCGCTCCACTCTACACCGTGCGGAAGGCCAATCTGCAAACAAAGGATAAGGCGCCAATGTCGCCGTTTTTTTTGCGCGACAATCGCAGCGGGGTGCATTTCCTGTGATTGCCACAAAATATTGCGACCCTTACAAAGGAATTCCCGGTCGCGAACATACTGCCATCCCGGGGAATTTGAGGAAGACATAATGCACTATGGATTTATCGGACTGGGTCATCTCGGGCGCAACCTTGCGGGCTCGCTTCTCAGAAGCGGATTTCAACTCACCATCAACGATCTTGACCGCAACAATGCCGAAGATCTGATTGCACAGGGCGCCCGTTGGGCCGCTGACCCTCAGGGCGTTGCCGAGGCTGTCGATGCGGTCATCACCTGTCTTCCCTCGCCGAAGGTCTCCGAGGCCGTATTGACCGGTCCGCGCGGCATTCTTGCCGGCCTGAAGCCCGGCGGCGTGTGGATCGAAATGAGCACGCTGAGCTCGGAGGATGTCGAGCGTCTGGCCGCGATCGCAGCGGCAAAAGGCGTGCGGATGATGGAAGCGCCGGTGACCGGCGGCGTGCACAAGGCGGCAAGCGGCGAAATCACCGTGATCGCCGGCGGCGACAAGGATCTGTTCGAGATCCACAAGCCGGCGCTTCAGGCGATGGGCGGCGAGATTTTTCATGCCGGACCGCTGGGCAAGGCTGCGGTGATCAAGGTCATCACCAACATGCTGGCTTTCATCCACCTGATTGCCACAGGCGAGGCGCTGATGCTCGCCAAGCAGGGTGGTATCGACCTGACCGACGCCTTCAACATCATCAAGGCGTCGTCCGGCAACTCTTTCGTGCACGAGACCGAGGGTCAGGTGATCCTCAACGGCAGCTACAACATCAATTTCACCATGGATCTGGCCGTCAAGGATCTTGGTTTCGCGCTCGGCTTCGGCAAGGAATTCGGCGTGCCGCTCGATCTCGCTGGCCATGCGATGCAGACCTTCATCCGTGCCAAGGCGCAATATGGCGGCGGCGCATGGTCCTCGCAGGTGGTGAAACTTCTGGAAGATGCTGTTGGCACCGACCTTCGCGCACCGGGCTTTCCGGCTGAGCTCTGATGGACATCGAGGAATACGACTATGTGATTGTCGGCGCTGGATCGGCAGGCTCGGTGCTCGCCGAAGCACTGAGCCGCGACGGCAAGAGTACAGTGGCGATCATCGAAGCGGGCGGTTCCGATCGCCGCTTCTTCGTGCAGATGCCGCTCGGTTATGGCAAGACGTTCTTCGACAAGACGATCAACTGGAACTATCAGGCCGAACCCGACCCCGGCCTGAATGGCCAATCGGACTTCTGGCCGCGCGGCAAGATCGTCGGCGGCTCGGGCTCGATCAATGCGATGGTCTGGATCCGCGGCGATAGCAGGGATTACGACGACTGGGCGGCAGAGGGAAATCCGGGCTGGTCCCATGCCGACGTACTGCCGTATTTCAAAGGCCTGGAAGACAACCAGGCTGGCGCAGACGAATGGCGCGGACAGGGCGGACCAGTGCATATCACGGATGCCAGCCGCCACGCCCACCCGCTTGCCCAGCGCTTCGTCAAGGCGGCAACCGAGGCCGGCTTTGCGTTCAATCCGGACTTCAACGGTGCGACGCAGGAGGGCGTCGGCATCTATCAGATCAACTCGAAAAATGGCTGGCGGATGTCCGCCGCCAAGGCCTTCCTGCGTCCTGCGCTGAGGCGGAAGAATGTGCGTCTCTACTTACATAGCCATGCACTGAAGGTAACCTTCGATGGTAACCGCGCCAGCGGCATGGAGATGCTGCGCGCCGGCCAGCGCCAGATGATCCGGGCCCGTCGCGAGGTCATTCTTGCCGGTGGGGCGGTCAACTCGCCGCAATTGCTGCAGCTCTCCGGCATAGGCCCTGCCGAACATCTGAAATCTCTGGGCATCGAAGTGTTGGCCGACAACCCGGCGGTGGGCCATCACATGCAGGACCATCTCGGCATCAATTATGTCTTCAAGGCGAGCATCCCGACGCTCAATCAGGTGCTCAGGCCATGGTGGGGCAAGTTGCGAGCCGGCTTGGAGTTTCTCTTGGCCGGAGGCGGTCCGCTCAGCCTCAGCATGAATCAAGGCGGCGGATTTGTGAAATCGCACCCAGATCTAGAACGGCCCGACACGCAGTTGTATTTCCAGGCGATCAGCACGTTTTCGGCCAAGAAAGGCACGCGGCCGCTGCTGGTTCCGGACCCCTTCCCCGGCTTTGCAATCGGCATCTCCAACACAAGGCCGACGGCGCGCGGCACATGCCTGATCCGCTCGGCCGATCCGTTTGTGGCTCCAGCTATCGTCGCCAACGCCTATGGCACAGCCAACGACGTTCAAGACATGCTGGCGAGTGTCAAGGTAATCAGGCGGATCGCCGCGCAGCCGGCACTTCGCGACATCATCGTCGAGGAGCTGCAGCCCGGTGCATCCGTCACAACGGATGAGGCGCTGATCGACGATTTCCGCAATCGCTCCGGCACGGTCTACCACCCGTGCGGGACGGCACGGATGGGAAGCAATGCCGGAAACTCGGCGGTCGACGGACGATTGAGGGTGCGTGGGGTGGCGGGTCTACGCGTGGCGGACGCATCGGTCTTTCCATCGGTCATCTCGGGCAATACCAATGCGCCCGCGATGATGGTGGCGGCGAAGGCAGCAGCGATGATCCTCGAAGATCGGGAAACCTGACTTTCCAAATGCGAAACATGGGGTTAGAGTCGCAGCCAATTAACCGAGACCAAACCCGCCTGATGAATGACCAGAACCCCCTTGCCGGCTACCAGCTGCCGCCACTTGCCTGGCTGCGCGCCTTTGAAGCCGCCGCGCGCCATCAGAGCTTCACGCTGGCGGCTTCAGAGCTGAGCCTGACGCAGGCGGCTGTCAGCCATCAGGTACGATCCCTCGAAAAGCATCTTGGGGTCACGCTGTTCGAAAGACTGCCACGAAGCCTGCGCCTGACCGAGAAGGGTGCAGCCTATCTGCCGCCGCTGCGCAACAGCTTTGACGAGCTTGCCGCCGCAACTGCGGGCCTGTTCGGGCCAGTTGGTAAACGAACGCTTTCCATTCGGGGGCCGGTGTCGTTCATCGCGCTCTGGCTTGCCCCGAGGCTTTCGGATTTTCGTGCCAGGTGGCCCGACATTTCGCTTCGGGTCTCGACCATCGTCTGGGCACCGACGCTGCAGGACGAAACCGCCGATATCGATATTCGCTTCGGCGACGGCAACTGGCCCGGCTACCGATCGTCGCTGATCCTGTCGCACAAGGTGATCCCGCTCTGTATTCCGGGGATGGCGGAGGGCGACAACGATGCGGCCCGCTTGCAATGGGTGATGAACCACAGCCTGCTGATCCATGATACCGGCTACGAGAACCTCTGGCAAAAACTCGCCCGTCAGGCCGGGCTGGCCTTTGCGCCTTCGGCCGGCATGAACATCGACACGACGATTTCGGCCCTGGAAATGGCATCGGCCGGCATCGGCCCGGCGATCGTCATCGAAAGCCTGGCCGAATCCTACATCAAATCCGGACGGCTGGTGCAATTCGTGGACATGGCGCTGCCGATCGAGGAAGCACACTACATTGTCCAGCCCGAGGGCCAGAAGCGGCTGAAACCGGAGGCGACCCTGTTCCGCGACTGGCTGCTGCAGAAGGCAGCGCTTTAAGCAGCCTTTCCACGCGCAGTGCTTCAGTCCCAGCTCAGCAAATTCCATTGTGCGGGTGGCTGTTTTCATTATGCTGAGTTGTTAGGGTACGGATGGCTGACAGCTCGCGGCAGCGACAGCAGAGCCGATTGCGCAAGCGGGTAGTGCGGGAGCCTGCCGCCACGGAAAGCATCGAGGTTAGGATGGGACGACGCTTGATACCCACACTCGTTTGCTTGTTGCTGCTCAGCGAGGAAGCCGCAGCGGGTTGGTATCACGTGGAAAACTACGTTGGTTTCCTTGGGCCGGATCCCATCCACTTTTCCATACAGACATACGACAGCTTTGGAAGCGGGATAACCGCCGAGGGCAGCTACTTCTACGATGCGAAGCGAAGCCCTGTCGTACTCTACGGTAAGGCCAGCGGCACCAAGCTCGAACTCTGCGAGATTTCCGACGACAGCGCCTTCAATCGGACCATCATCATCGGATCGAAGGCGCCCATCGATACTACCCAATGCCCGCTGTCGCTCGACCTTGATGATAGCGGCGCGACCGGAACCTGGAGCAAGGGAGACAAAAAATATCCCGTCACGCTCAGGAAAGTTGCGATGCTGGACGATACTGGCGACGGGCAGATCGACGGAACTGTTGAGATCCCCTTCTGGGCACAGACGGCCACTCACATGTTTTCCGGAATTTATGCGAACACCCCCGCCGGCATTTGCATGGAGAGGATGCAGATCATCAATAAGAGCAGCACGAAGATCGATCAGCAGATCGACTTCGACAGCAATGATTGCAACGCGGGCATGCTCATGACGCCGATATACCTGAATGTCGAGAAGCAGGCGAATGGCGATGGCGACATCGTTTTCGTGAATTTCAGGGATAACCGGGCCGGATATACGATGGACTATGTCTTCGATTCCGCGACCAGGAAATTTGTTCTAAAGAATTAATTTTTGCAATGCTGGGCCAACCTGCCGTAGGGCCATTATCAGATGCGCTTGGGCACGCTGGGCGCACTCCTCGCTGCCCGTCGTCGCCTCGCTCCTGCGGGCTCGTTGCCAAAGCCCTCAAGCGTCTCGCTGCGAATATTTTTTCGATTCTCGAGTATCCTTTCAACTCCTTGACGCGACAACGAATTTTGAAATCCTCCTGCATCAGGACGCTGAATCGAAATATTCATTTTCATCTCAACCTATTCCAATTACATGACAATCATGATTATATTGAATGAACATTCAGCAAATATCGGAGCGAGACATGAACGAGCTGGTGCGTGACCTGAGCATCCCGAACGACTGGGACCGTCGCGGCCTGCCCGGCTGGACCTATCATAGCGACGCGCTGTTCGAACTCGAAAAGCAGCATATATTCCGCGAACACTGGCAGATTGCCTGCCATATTTCCGACCTTCCCAATCCGGGCAACTACCTGACGCTCGATCTCGTCGGCGAGCGGGCGCTGATCCTGCGCGGCCAGGACGGAGAAATCCGCGCATTCCACAATATCTGCAAGCATCGCGGCTCGCGGCTGGTGGCCGACGACAAAGGCGCCTGCCGTAATGCGCTGGTCTGTCCCTTCCACGGCTGGGTCTACAATCTCGACGGCACCTTGCGTGGCCCCTCCCGCCCCAACACCTTCCCGCCGATGGACAAAGTGGAATTCGGCCTGACACGGCTCGAAACTGAAATCTGGATGGGGTTCGTGTTCATTCGCTTCGAAAAGGGCCCGCAGGGCTCGGTCGCCGAGTTGCTCAAGCCGTTCTCGGACGAACTCGGCCACTACCAGCCGGAGAGTGTCGTGCCGGCAAATGACGCTATCTGGAGCCAGATTTCCGAAGTCAACTGGAAGTCCGTGCGCGATGTCGACAATGAGGGCTACCACGTCGCCATGGCCCATCCGGCGCTGCAGGATCTCTATGGCTCTACCTATTACGACGAGCCCTTCGTCAATGGCATCTGCCGGTCGTTTGCGACGTTCAACCCGCATGCCGGCCGCCGCTGGAGCGTGAGAAACTACGTCAAGATCACCGAGGAGCCACAGCGTTTGCCCGAACCGCTCAAGAAGGCCTGGATTTATTACGGGATGTTTCCCAACGCCGTGATCGCGGTGACGCCGGAGACGGTGCAGTTCTATCAGGAATTTCCGCTCTCGAAGGGCCGGACTCTGCTGCGCGGCGCCGTCTATCGATATCCAGAGGAAACGCGCCGCCAACGTATCGCCCGTTATCTCGCCATGCGTATCGATCGCGACACGCAGGCGGAAGACGTCCAGCTCACAATCTGGTCTAACGAGGCGATGGCTTCGAAAAACTTCTCGAGCTTCTACCTCTCCGACCTCGAATACGGCGTCCGCACGCACCATGACCATTTGCGCGCCGTGTTACCGGTCATGACGCTCGACAAGGCCCCACATGAAAGCGAGATCACCGAGGTCAACCGCGCGATGCGCAAGGCAAACGGGCTTGCGGGCTGAGGATCAACCGAGCGCGGCATCCAGCAGCTGAAGAGCGCTGATTACCGCAATCAGCAGAATCGTTGCCAACGCAACGGCCAGCAACAGTGAAAAGGGCGGCGGCCTGCGGATCTCGGCATGCCGGTCTCCCCCATGGCGCGGAAACTTCCGCTGGCCAAGGAATTTGCTGAATTTCGTCCGGAGGTGCGCCAGCCGCATCCCGGCCGGCTGAAATTGGATGACAGTCATGGTCATGTATCGCTTCGTCTGTTGACGACGATCGGACACTAGACCCCTTGGCCATAATATTTCGATGGGAATGGCATCGGTCGGGCATAAGGAAATCATAAGGGGCCGGCAAGCGGGCCTCGATGCTCCGAGTTACAGCAGCCCGTTCGTGGAGAGATGCCGGGGGAATACCGCTGCGACATATTCGATGGCCGCCACCAGCGCTTTTTCGCGCGTCAGCCCGTCATTCATCATCAGCCGGAACCAGAGCCCTTCCAGCATTGAGCAGATGCCGAGCGCCATCGGCTCGGGCGCATAGTCATAGCCGCCTTCGGCTTTCAGCTCTGCGCAGAGGTCGACGAACGCATTCTGATAGTTAAGGTCCGTCGCCCCGCACAGCGCCTGGTATGTCGGGCGCGATTTTGCCTCGCCCCAGAAGGCGCACCATGCGGCAAGCTTACGCTTGGTGCAGATCTTGCGGTCGAAATCGGCATTGACCAGCGCCCACATCCGGCCCGCGGCAGATGGCTGGGCCTTCGCGAGCGCTGCATTCCAGTGACTGGCATATTCATCTGCCATATATTGCAACGTGGCGACGAGCAGCTTTTCCTTGCTTTCGAAATGGAAATTGACGATGCCGCGCGACAGCTTGGCGCCATCGGCGACGTTGGCAAGCGTCGTATCGGAATAGCCGCGCTTGGCCAGCGAATCGATCGTCGCCTCAATCAACTGCTGCTGACGGGTTTCCTTCGACGCCTTGCGGCTCTTCTTGTCAGGTTCGACTGCCAGGGCAACATTCATGCCGATCGCCATTCCCATATCGGTCGGGCTGATCGGTTTGTAGGCCATGTCAGACACCGGGTTTGATTGCTCTCAAGTGCGTAGGGCAATGCTCTCCGCTGTCAAGCACCTTTTGCATGGCAAGCCATGTACGGATGTTCTTGTCAACAAACGCCTTGCCGGTCAGCGCCACTGCCTGGTCATATAGCTCGAATTGCAACCGTTTCAACTCGCGGGCCGCTTCCTCGCGATACCAAGGATTGCGGCTCTGCGCCCTGACGTCGACGAACCCGGCGCGCTCCATGGCGTTGATATAACGATCGGGCGAGGCCATGCCGAAACTAAGCCCCTCGGCAGCAAGGTAGTCCTTCATGTCTGCACTCGGCTCGTCGTCATGAGCAATCAGCCAGTCGGATGCGGCAAACGTCCCACCCGGCTTGAGCACGCGGAAAATGTCGGCAAACACGGCGTCCTTGTCGGGAATATGCACCATCGCATCCTTGGAAAAGACGACATCAAAACTTTCGTCTGCAAATGGCATCTGTCCCGGCGGCCCCTGGGTGAACTCCACCTGGCCTGCAAGCCCCGCCTTGGTGGCGCGCCGGCGCGCCTGTTCTATGACAGGCAACTCGACATCGAAGCCGACGATCTGGCTGGGCTTAAGCGTTCTGGCAATGAACAGCGCGATGCCGCCGGAGCCGCATCCGAGATCAAGCACGCGCCTGCCCCTGAGGTTTATGCCCGCCAGCACCCGCTCCACCTCGGCCGGGCCGCCGGGCGACAGGTAGCCGTCCCCCCAAAGCAGCTCAAGAAACCGCATATGGGTATCGTCATATTCCGGCTCGGCTTCCGTCATGTCGATCGCCTCTGATTGGCACTTCGCCTACGCATTCGCGACATAGAAATATTAGCGTGATTTCAGATAATTGCAACATATTGACTGAATGTTCATTCAAAATAACTGGACAAGGTCCGACTTCCTATGCCAATTTTTAATCCAGAAAACGGGGAAGAGCATGAAAAAGTACGACATCGTCATGATCGGAGGCGGCCATAACGGGTTGGTTGCGGCCTGCTACCTGCAACGGGCTGGCCTGGATGTGGCCGTCGTGGAGAAGAACGCCTGGGTCGGCGGCGCGGCGACCAGTCGCACATTGTCATCAGGCGTCTATTACTCCAATTGCTCTTATGTCTGCTCGCTCTTTCGGCCGGAGATCATGCGCGATCTCGAATTGCCGAAGCATGGACTGCAGATCGTTGCCTATGAAGGCGGCGCCGTCTTGACCCGCGAGGGTGGCTATCTCGCTTCCTATCGGGATCACAATCAGCATCGCCGCGAGTTCGCCCGCTACTCAGCACGCGATGCGGAAGCGTACGAGCGCTATGCCCGTGACGTGACGCGTCAGTGCCGCTTCATCCAGCCGCTGTTGATGCGCACCGCGCCCGATCCGTTCTCGTTCAAGCCGCGCGACATCAGCGAATTGATGTTCCTCGCCAAAAAGATGGGCGAGTTCAGCCCGGAGCAGATGGCACAGACGCTGCGCTTCTGGACCATGTCGATCTCGGATTTCCTCGACGAATATTTCGAGACCGAAGTGATCAAGGCCTATCTGGCGATCTCCGGCATCATCGGCACGGCACTCGGCCCTATGTCTCCAGGCACGGCCTATGTCCTGCTGCATCACTACATGGGCGAAGTCGATGGCTCGGTCGGCGCGTGGGGCTATGCGCGCGGCGGCATGGGCGCGGTGACGCAAGCGCTCGCCTCGTCGTTTCAGGCATCTGGCGGTACGATCCTCACCGACAGCGAGGTCAGCCAGGTCATCATCCGAAACGGCAAGGCCGAAGGCGTGGCGCTCGCCAATGGCGACGAGGTGCGCGGCAACATTGTCGTCTCCAATGCCGATGTGAAGCGCACGTTCCTCAAGCTTGTCGATGAGAAGGAACTGCCGGAAAAATTCGTTCACCGGGTAAAACACTTCAAGATGCGGGGATCGTCGGGCAAGGTGAACATCGCGCTCGACGGCCTGCCCGAATTCCCGAACTTGCCCCACGGATCCACCTGCATCAAGGGCGACCTGCATTTCACCGATACCGTCGAGCGCATCGAGCGCGGATACGACGACTGGAAGGCCGGGCGCTGGTCTGCCGACCCGTTCCTCGATGCGATGATCCCGACGACGCTCGACCCGACCATGGCCGAGCCGGGCAAGCACTTCATGAGCTGTTTCGTGCAATATTGTCCGCCGAAGGTCGAGGGCCGGGACTGGACGGATGCCGACCGCGACGCCTTCGCTGAAACCGTTGTCAGCCAGATCGCCGACTACTCGCCGGGGTTCCGCGACCGGATTCTCCACATGGAAGTGCGCACGCCGCGCGAGCTCGAAGCGGAAGTAGGCCTGACCGAAGGCAACATTTTTCAGGGCGAACTGACCTTCGACCAGCTGTTGTTCAACCGGCCGGTGCCCGGTTATGCGCAATATCGCAGCCCCGTCGAGGGCCTGTGGATGTGCGGCTCGTCAACCCATCCCGGCGGCGGAGTGATGGGTGCCCCGGGCCGCAACGCGGCAGCGGAAATCCTTCGCGATCTCAAGAAACCCAACAAGCACATGAGCCCCGCCCATGACATCCTTTGACGCAATCATCATCGGCGCCGGGCACAACGGGCTGGTCGCTGCCGGTTTCCTCGCCAAGGCGGGAAAAAAGATCCTCGTCCTGGAAGCTTCGGACAGGATCGGCGGCGCGATCAACCTTGCCCATATCGTCAACCGCCTGTCGCCCGCAGTGGTGTCTGGCCTCGCTATCGACCCAAACTCTTTAGCCGGCGAACTTTTACCAACCATCGTTCTTGACCCCGACAAGGGGCCTGTCATTCTGCGCGGCGGCTACGGCGAAATCTTGGAAGGCGTCACCGCCGCCGAGGCGCAGGGATGGGCCGGCATGCGCAAGAAGTTGCTGATGCAAGCCGCCGTGCTGAAACGATTCCTCGCAAAGCGCCCGCCGCGACCGGGGGACATCGCGTTCAGCGATATGGTCGATCTCGGCCTCACGGGCCTCGGGCTTATCCGCAACGGCCGTGACGAGGCGCGCGATTTCGCCCGCATGGCGCTAATGAATGTCGCCGACATTGCCGACGAATACCTGACGGACGACCGGCTAAAAGGCCTGATCGCCTTCGATGCGACGCTCGGCATCCATCTAGGCCCACGCTCGCCGACCTCACTGCTAGGGCTTTACTATCGCCTGACTGGCGAAGCCAATGGCAGCCCCGGCGGACAATTTCTTCCAAAGGGTGGCATGGCGGCAATTGCTTCCGCACTCGAAAAAGCCGCAGTGAAATATGGTGCGCAAATCCGCCTCGATGCGCCGGTAGCAAGAATCCTCTCCGAACGCGGCAGGACGACCGGTGTGGTGCTCAATTCGGGCGAGGAGATATTGGCTCCTGTCATCGTTTCGGCGATCCACCCGGTCACGACGCTCAGGAAGCTCGCTGCGCCGGGCGAGATCGACACGCATCTGTCGACGAGCCTCAAGCATGTAAGAACCAAGGGCGACGCTGCCAAACTGACCCTCACACTGGACAAGATCCCGGCTTTTACGGGGGTCAGTGCTGCTGATCTCAAGGGGCGACTGGTCATTGCACGCTCGATCGCCCATGTGGAGTCTGCCTTCAATCCGGCGAAATATGGCGCGTTCTCGCCGGATCCGGTGATGGAAATCACGCTGCCCAGCCTGCTCGATCCGTCGCTTGCACCCTCGGGTGGCGCAACACTCTCGGCCATCGTCCAATATGCCCCCTATGATCTCAGGGAGGGCTGGGCAACCGGCAAGCCAAAATTCCTGGCCGCGATCATGGATGTGCTGGAGCGTTACGCGCCGGGCATCTCCGCCTCGGTCACGTCAAGCGAATTGCTTGTGCCGCCGGATATCGAAGCGCGGTACAATATGCCGGGTGGGCACTGGCACCATGGCGAATTGCAGGTCGACCAGATGCTGCTCAACCGTCCGACCTTTGCCGTTTCGGGCTACGACACACCGCTCGCCGGCCTCTATCTCGCCAGCGCCGGCAGCCACCCCGGCGGCGGCATATCAGGCCTGCCGGGCATGAACGCGGCCAAGCACGTTCTTTCGAGGAGACCAGCATGAACCAGATCCCTGCCCTCTCCCGCAATGCCCGTGCAATCGCCGCCGGCCATGTGCTGACGCCGCTTCTCGGCACGCCCTTCTTCACCCGGCTCGAAGCGCTCAATACCAACAATGACTGGTATGCCTGGTCAGGTTACAAGGCGCCGCACACGCTCTCGGACGAAGAGTTGGAGTATTTCGCTATCCGTTCGACAGCGGCTTTGTTCGACATCTCGCCGATGACAAAGTACCGCATATCGGGTCCGGACGCGGTGGCGTTCTGCAATCGTCTGACTGTCCGCGACGTCCGCAAGCTGGGCGTCAACCGGGTTCACTACACCGCTTGGTGCGACGACCATGGACACGTGCTGGACGATGGCACGTTGTTCCGGCTTGGTCAGGACGAGTTTCGCCTTTGCTCGCAGGAACGTCACCTGCCGTGGCTGCTCGACAGCGCCGACGGCTTTGACGTGTCGATCGCTGACGAGAGCGCCGAAATTGCCGGTCTCGCTCTGCAGGGACCGGTCTCCTATGCCGTGCTGCGCGATGCCGGTTTCCAAGGCGTCGAAAACCTCAAACCGTTCCAGCTTGGGAGCTTCCCACATGAGGGAGGCAGCGTCACTATATCTCGTACCGGATTCACCGGCGATCTCGGCTACGAACTGTTCTGCCCGCGCGAACTGGCGCTGAGCCTCTGGGACCGGCTCTGGGCCGTCGCCGAGAAGAACCGTATGCGGGCCATCGGCTATGCCGCTCTCAATCATGCCCGTATCGAAGCCGGTTTCATCGTCGCCAATGCCGATTTCGTCACCTCCGAGACGGCGCTGCGTGAAGACCGCTTGCGCCTGCCCGACGAGATCGGCTTGGACTGGCTGGTCGATCTGGAGAAGCCGAACTTCAATGGCCGCACAGCCATTGTCAAAGCGCGCGAGAAGAAAACGCTGAAGCACATCCTTGTGGGGCTGGAAATCGAGGGCAATGTAGCGGGCCCGCTGTCGCTGATCTACCACAAGAAGAAACGTGAGGTGGGCATTATCACCGCCTCCGCCTGGTCACCGATCCTGAAGAAGAACATTGCCATCGCCAGCCTCGAAAGGCCGTTTGGCGAGAAGATCCTGAATGATCTCTGGGTAGAAATCTATGCGCTCCGCGAGCTCAACTACCAAAAGCTGATGAAGCCGGTAAAGATCGCGCCGAGGCCGTTCCTCAAGCTCGACCGGCGCGGCGCAACTCCGCCGGGATTAACATGATGGATGAGGAGGCGCGCCAGAACTGGCAGTTGATCCTCACGCCGACGGGCGTGGAATGGTCAGGCCGGACGCGCTATGCGGCAGCGATGTATTTCTACAAGGCGGGCGAAATGAGCGCCGAGGTGCTGGAGATTTACCGCATCTGTTCGCGCCTCGATAACGAGGACGCGATGGATGCGCTCAAGGCCTATCACATGGGGCGGGAGTGGATCGAAAAGGTGGAGAGGATGAGGACGGATTTAAGTTAGCGACCCTTTGAACCGCTCACAAATGGACAAGCCGAGGTTCGCAGCCCCCCTCATCCGGCCCTACGGGCCACCTTCTCCCCGCTGGGGAGAAGAGAGAGAGTTTGCCGCACCGTCTCGTTCCTCCTCTCCCTTGGGGAGAGGTCCGCCGAGCAAAGCGGAGGCGGGGTGAGGGAGCTTGCTACCGCCCCTTCCACACCGGATCGCGCTTTTCCGCGAATGCGCGCGCACCCTCGAGATTGTCGTCGCTGCCATAGAGAACGTCGACGGTCTTGAGCTGGCGGCGGGTGATCTTGTTCATCGTGTCCTGGAATTTGTTGCCTTCGGCTTCGCGCACCACTTCCTTGATTGCGGCATAGACGAGCGGCGGCCCACTTTCGAGCAGGCGGGCGAGTTCCCAGGCGCGTTCCATCAGCTTGTCGGCGGGGAGGATCTCGTTGACGAAGCCCCAGCGATGAGCTTCCGACGCGTCGAGCCAGCGGCCGGTCAGCAGCATGTCCATGGCGATGTGGTAGGGAATGCGCTTCGGCAATTTGATCGAGGCGGCATCGGCCACCGTGCCTGAACGAATTTCGGGCAGTGCGAAAGTCGCGTGCTCGGCGGCAAGGATCATGTCGGTCGACAGCGCGATTTCCAGTCCGCCGCCGCAGCAGATGCCGTTGATCGCCGCAATGACCGGCTTGTTGAGATCGCGTAGCTCCTGCATGCCGCCAAAACCGCCGACACCGTAATCGCCGTCGACCGCATCGCCGGCAGCAGCGGCCTTCAGGTCCCAGCCGGGGCAGAAGAATTTCGGCCCTGAACCGGTGATGATCGCCACGCGCAGGCTGTCGTCATCGCGGAAATCCTGGAAGATCTTGCCCATGATCCGGCTGGTGACCAGATCGATCGCATTGGCCTTCGGCCGATCGATGGTCACTTCGAGAATGCCGCCCTCGCGGCGGGTCTTGATCGGTTCGTCGGTCATATCGTTTCTCTCGGTTCGGTTGCTTAGGATTGCCCCTCATCCGGCCTGTCGGCCACCTTCTCCCCGTTGACACGGGGAGAAGGCATTCGCGGCAAACTCGGAGCAGTTTCCCTCTCCCCGCCCTTACGGGGAGAGGGTTAGGGTGAGGGGCGATTACATTCTCATCCGCACCAGCGCATCTGCCGCCACGACGCCTTGCCCTTCGGGCAGCACCATCAGCGGATTGATGTCAAGTTCCTCGATATCAGCAGCATTGGCGATGACGAAATCGGCGGCAGCCGAGACCGCATCGATGAGTGCGGCCATGTCGCCCTTCGCCTGACCGCGATAGCCGGTCAGAAGCTTGGTGATCTTCAATCCGTCGATCGCTTTGCAAATATCGTCTCTGGTCGTCGGCAGCGTGATGACAGCGGAATCGTCCATCAGCTCGACGAGGATACCGCCGGCTCCGATGGTCAGAACGGGCCCCGCAACCGGATCGCGAAGCGCGCCGACGATCAGTTCGGCGACCGGCCTGGCCGCCATTTTCTCGACCAGGAAGCCACGAGCGACACCCGCCATTGCTTTGGCCGCAGCGATGACGTCAGCCTCGGATGCTAGGTTGAGCTTGACCGCACCGGCCTCGGTCTTGTGAGCGACGCCCGAACCCTTGAGGGCCACGGGAAAGCCGATCTCGGCAGCAGCCTTTGCCGCCTCCTCCGGCGTGGCGACCAGCATACCCTTGGGAACCGGCAGACCGAAAGGTTTCACCACTTGCTTGGATTCAGACTCGCTGAGTGTGACTGCCTCGCCTTCGGAGGCTTCACCTTTCAGCAGCGGCAGCGGCACGGGTGCTGCCCACGCCTGGTGGATGGCATGCGCGATCTCGACGGCGACAAGCGCTTCGTCGATCCCCATGAATGGTATCACCCCGTTTTCCATCAGCATCTGCGCCACCGCCTCAGGCATGTTCTCGCCCATCGAGGCGACGACCCCGGCATTGGCGCCGGTTGCCTTGTGGGCCGCGATCATCGCGTTGACCGTGGTCATCCAGTCGGCCGGGTCGCAGCGGTCGATGCGGGGAAAGTCGAGTACGACAAGGTTCAGCGCATAGTCGCCCTGCATCATCGTCGAGAAGGCAGCCGTCAGCTTTTCACCATTGCCCCAGACAAAGGTGTGATAGTCGAGCGGGTTGGAGATCGTCACCATCTGGCCGAGCGTTTCGCGCAGCGGCTGGTATTGTTCCGGCTTCAGGTCACGAAAGCTGACCTTGCGGCCGACGCCGGCATCGGCAATCAGCGAAGCCTCGCCACCCGAGCAGCTCATCGAGGAGACCTCGTTGCTGACAAGCGTGCCAGCGACGTGCAGCAGCTTCAGCGTTTCCAGCATCTCGGGCAATGTGTCCACCTGGCCGATTCCCAGTCGCGCGAGCACGGCTGACGAGACCTTGTGATTGCCGGCAAGCGAGGCGGTGTGTGAAACAGTGGCCTTCTGCGCCGCTTCGGATTTTCCGACTTTCAGGGCGATTACAGGCTTCTTCAGCTCTCGTGCCCGCTGGCCGAGAAGTTCCAGCGTTTCGAGATCGTCAAAACCTTCGATATGCAGGCCGACGGCGGTGACACGCGGGTCTTCCAGCGCTGCAACGGCAAGCGCCGACAGACCTGTCTGCGCCTGGTTGCCCGCTGTCATGAGATAGGCAAGCGGCAGGCCGCGTGCCTGCATGGAAACGTTGCAGGCGATATTGGAGGATTGGGTCAGCACTGCCACGCCGCGTTCGGTGCGGATCATGCCATGCTGGTCCGGCCACAACAGGGCGCCATCGAGCATGTTGATGAAGCCGTAACAATTCGGGCCAACCACCGCCATGTCGCCTGCAGCCTCGACCAAGGCGGCCTGCAACTCATCACCGTCGGGCAGCTCCTTGATGGCCTCGGAGAAGCCCGAAGCGTAGCAGATCGCACCGCCCGCGCCGCGCTCGGAGAGTTCGCGCATGATGTCGATCGTCAGCGTTCGGTTGACGCCGACAAAAGCCGCATCGGGCGCGGCCGGAAGATCGGCGACCGAACGATAGCATTTGTAGCCGTGAACCTCGTCCTTGGTCGGATGGACCGGCCAAATCTCACCGGTATAGCCCATCTTGCGGCACTGCTCGACGACCCGGCCGGCTTCCTTGCCGCCGAAGACTGCAATGGATTTCGGACGGATAAGCCGGCCAAGGGAACTAGGGGAAAGTTTTTTCATGAAAGGTTCGATCTCATCTTTGTTTGCCCCTCATCTGGCCTGTCGGCCACCTTCGCCCCGTCATGACGGGGAGAAGGGACACGCAGCACGTTCGGAGCGGATTCCCTCTCCCCGTTCTTACGGGGAGAGGGCTCGGGTGAGCGGCATTCTAAAGTCTCACGCCCCCAACGGGCGCAACAGATCGCGGCTGATGATGTGGCGCTGGATTTCGCTCGTGCCGTCCCAGATCCGCTCGACGCGAGCATCGCGCCAGAAACGGGCGAGCGGCAGGTCGTCCATCAGGCCCATGCCGCCATAGATCTGGATCGCCTCGTCGGTGACCCGCGCAAGCATTTCCGACGCGTAGAGCTTGGCGGAGGCGATTTCACGGTTGGCAGGGAGCTTCTGGTCGAGCCGCCATGCGCCCGCCAGCGTGAGCCAGTCGGCAGCATCGATCTCGGTGATCATGTCGGCAAGCTTGAAGGAAACGCCCTGGTTGGCGCCGATCGGCTTGCCGAACTGCTTGCGCTCTGCGGCGTAAGGCAGGGCCATCTCGAACACGCGGCGGGCGCGGCCGACGCAGTTGGCGGCCACGGTCAGACGGGTGCCGTAGAGCCAGTCGTTGGCCAGATCAAAACCCTTGTGCACTTCGCCGAGGATCTGCGCCGACGACAGCCGGCAATCATCGAAATTCAGGATGCAGTTCTTGTAGCCGCGATGCGAGACGGAATCATAGCCGTCGCGGATTTCAAAACCCGGCGTGCCGCGATCGACGAGGAAGCAGGTGATCAGCTTCTTCGGGCCCTTCGGCGTCTGCTCTTCGCCGGTGGCGATAAAGACGATGACGAAATCGGCGATGTTGGCATGCGAAATGAAGTGCTTGGTGCCGTTGACGATCCAGTCCGAGCCATCCGGCTTGGCAAAGCACTTCATGCCGCGCACGTCGGAGCCGGCGCCCGGCTCGGTCATGGCCAGCGCATCGAACTTTTCGCCCTTGGTGGCCGGGATCAGGTAGCGTTCGCGCTGTTCGGCGTTGCAGCCCATCAGGATGCCGGACGGACGGCCGAAGAACACTGTCAGCGCCATCGAGCCCCGGCCGAGTTCGCGCTCGACCAGCGTGAAAGTCAGGTGGTCGAGGCCGGCGCCGCCGACATCTTCGGGCATGTTGCATCCGAAGAAGCCGAGCTCCTTGACCTTGCGGGCGATTTCCTGGCCCATCTCGGGCGGCACGAAGCCCTGCTTTTCGACTTCGTCCTCGAGCGGATGAATTTCGGTTTCCACGAAACTCCGCACGGTGTTGACGATCATGTCCTGTTCTTCGGTCAATCCGAAATTCATGGAGTGGTTCCTCCCTAGATCCAAGTTTCAGGGCGACGCGAAGGCCCCCTCATCCGGCGCTTTGCGCCACCTTCTCCCCGAGGGGGAGAAGAGGGTGATTGTTGCACCCTCTCAATTCATTCATGGCCTGGAATTTCAGGCAAGGCAGATAGAGCGAACTCCCTCTTCTCCCCACCGGGGCGAAGGTGGCGCGAATGCGCCGGATGAGGGGGCGACGCTTGCGCTAACTCAGCCCTTCTTCTGCCCCACATGCCGCCCAGCGCCTTCCGGCAGCGCCAATCCCGCATGTGCATCGATCAGCGGCTGCAGCTTGGCCAGAACGGCGGCGAGCGGCGGTACCGACTTGCCCTCTTTCGAGGACACATGCAGCATCAGGTGTTCGCCGGTGGCGAGCAACATGTCGTCAGAGGCGCGGTAAAGCCACATGAAAGTGTGCAGCTTCTTGCCATCGCCTGGCAGGATCTGCGCCTTGACGTAAAGCGCCTCGCCCAGCTTGGCCTCATCGAGCATCCGCACATGGTTTTCGACAGTGTAGTAGCTATGACCCTCTGCGACATAATCCATGTCCACGCCGATCAGGCGCAGCAGCGCGTCGGCGGAATCGGCGAAGCACTGGCTGTAGCGGTGTTCCGTCATATGGCCGTTGTAATCGACCCAGGACGGGTGGACTTTGGCATCGAGCAGCTTGATCGGCTCATTGCTGGCCTTGGCTTCCGGCTTCGGCGCATTCTTCCAGAGATGCTCCTCGAATTCGGAGAGCAGCTTGCCCGCACCCCAGCCCTGACCGCCATTACTGCCCTTGAGAGTCTGCATGATGCCGACGAGATTTTCGTCGCGAATGCGCTCGAGTTCGCGAAAGCCATAGGCGCCAGACTGGGCGTCGGACTGGCTGGCAATCTTGTCGACCAGTTCGTCTGTAAGATCCACCACATCCATCAGCTTGGTCCACGGCCAGGAGAGGCACGGACCGAACTGTGCGATGAAGTGGCGCATGCCGGCTTCGCCGCCAGCGATGCGATAGGTTTCGAACATGCCCATCTGCGCCCAGCGCATGCCGAAGGAATAGCGGATCACGTCGTCGAGCGTCTCGGTGTCGCAGATGTCGTCCTTGATCAGCCACAGGCCTTCGCGCCAGACGGCTTCGAGCAGACGGTCGCCGACGAAGGCTTCGATTTCCTTCTTGAGGATGACGCCCTTCATGCCGATCGGCGCGAGCTTTGCCTTGGCTTCCTCCAGCGTCGCCTTGCTGGTCTTTTCACCGCCGACAAGTTCGGCAAGCGGCAGCAGATAGACGGGATTGTAGGGATGTGCGACGAACATCCGCTCGGGGTGCTTCATGTCGCGCTGCAACTCGGTCGGCATGATGCCCGATGTGGACGAGCCGATCAGCGCCTTGGGGTCAGCCGCCGCGTCGATCTGGGTGATGACATTGCGCTTGAGCTCGATCCGTTCCGGAACGCTTTCCTGGATCCAGTCGGCGCCATCAACGGCTTCCTCAATCGTCTTGCAGAAGGTCAGTTTCCCCTTCGGCGGCAAGGGCGCCATGGTCAGCATCGCGTAAGCGCGCTCGGCATTGGCCATCACTTCGCCGATGATGCGCTGCGCTTCCGGATGCGGATCGAACATGTTGGTGTCGATGCCGGCGAGCACGAAACGCGCTGCCCAGGCGCCACCGATGACGCCTCCGCCGATACAGGCTGCCTTGTTGATTTTGGTCATGGTTGTTCTACCTAGGTTTAAGACCCCGCCCCAAACCCCTCCCCACAAGGGGGAGGGGCTTAACTTGCCGCCCCATATCAATTTAAATCGACATTTCAGCTTGCAGTGCGCTCAGTTTTTGGCGCGGGCAGTTGATGCAGATTAAGCCCTCCCCCTTGTGGGGAGGGTTTGGGCGGAGTGTTTCTTATTACCGCTTGGTCAGCTTCAGCTTCTTGCGGACTTCTTCCGGGCCGATGATCTTGGCGCCCATGCCTTCGATCACGCCGACGGCCTTTTCGACCAGCTGTGCGTTGGTGGCCAGCACGCCCTTGGAGAGATAGAGATTGTCCTCGAGACCGACGCGGACATTGCCGCCGGCGAGGATCGACGCCGCCGGATAAGCGAGCGCATTGCGACCGATGGAGAAAGCCGAGAAGGTCCAATTGGACGGGACGTTGTTGACCATTGCCATGAACGTGTTGAGGTCATCGGGCGCACCCCAAGGAATGCCCATGCAGAGCTGGATCAGCACCGGATCCTCGATCAGGCCCTCTTCCACCAGCTGCTTGGCAAACCACAGATGGCCGGTGTCGAAGGCTTCGATTTCCGGGCGGACGCCGAGATCGGTCATCATCTTGGCCATGGCGCGCAGCATCGACGGCGTGTTGGTCATGACGTAATCGCCGAGCGAGAAGTTCATCGTGCCGCAATCGAGCGTGCAGATTTCCGGCAGGCATTCGGCGACATGGGAAACACGCTCGGTGGCGCCGGCCATGTCGGTGCCTTGCTCCTTGAGCGGCAGCGGACGTTCGACATCGCCGAAAATCATATCGCCGCCCATGCCGGCGGTGAGGTTGAGCACCACGTCGACATCGGCGGAACGGATACGGTCTGTGACTTCCTTGTAGAGGTCGTTGCGGCGGCTGGCGGCGCCGGTTTCCGGATCGCGCACATGGCAATGGACCACGGCAGCACCCGCCTTGGCAGCGTCGATGGCCGATGCGGCAATCTCCTTTGGCGAACGCGGCACGTGCGGGGATTTGCCGGCGGTATCGCCCGAGCCGGTTACGGCGGCGGTGATGAAGACTTCGCGGTTCATGTTCAGTGGCATTGGAAAATCATCCTCCTCGGATCTACTGGCGCAATTAAGTTGCAGACTCGATTGCTTTGCTTTTCATTTTCGGCAATATTCTATACATAATCGGAGCCATGCTCTCTCATGTTTGACGCACCGCAGCATTCCATCGAGTTCGATATTCTGGCTTTTCCCGAGACGACGGTGATCCTGCTGGCCTCGGTGATCGAACCCCTGCGCGCCGCAAACCGCATCGCCGGCGAGACTTTGTACCAATGGCGCCTGCTCAGCCCGGATGGCAAGCCGGTGGAAACCACCGCCCAGATCGATATTCCGGTCGACGGTGCTTTTCACCCGGACAAGGACGCACGGCCGCTTTTCGTGGTCTCCAGCTACAATTGGAAAAAATACAGCACGCCGGCGATGAAGATGGCGCTGTCGCAAACCGCGCGGCACCGTTCGATGATCGCCGGCATCGAATCCGGCACATGGCTGCTGGCCGAGGCAAGCCTGCTGGACAACCACCGCGTGACGCTTCACTGGGAGGATCACGACGACTTCTCGGCGCGCTTCCCGCAGATCGAAGTGATCAAGGAACGCTTTGTCATCGACCGCAAGCGGATGACCAGCGGCGGCTCCATTCCGACACTCGACCTGATGCTCGAGATCATCCGTCGACGGCAAGGCTATTCGCTGGCGCTCGAAGTATCGCGATCCTTTCTCTATGAGCGCGATGGCGGTGGGCTTGACCTCCTGCCCTCACCCTCAGGCACGCTCGGCCATCTGGACAAGCGCCTCAATGCCGCCGTGCGCCTGATGGAGGAAAGCGTCGACCAGCCGCTTTCGCTGGAAAAGCTTGCCCGGCGTTCGGGCCTGAGCGCCCGGCACCTGCAGAGCCTGTTCAACGAGGCCTTCGGCGTCGGTCCGCACGTGCACTATCTCGCACTCCGGCTGAACGCCGCCCGACGCCGGGTGATCGAAACCCGCACTTCGTTTGCCGACATCGCCGCCGCCACCGGCTTCAACTCGGCCTCGGCCTTCTCGCGATCTTACAGGGCGCAATTCCGGGAAAGCCCTTCCGAGACCCGCAAGCGCCTGCTCCGCAGCGGCTGAAGGCCACCCTGCAAATTTGGGTGTTAGCCACGATGGCCGCGACGAATCCGCATTGCCAATTTCCGGCCATTCTGCGATATTGACTGAACGCACAATCAATATAAATTCGATAAATCAATATAAAACATGATGTTGTGCGAAAACGCCAAAATGCAGAAACTGACAGGAGGGCATCATGGCTGCAAAACGGGAAGAGATGGAATTCGCCGGCAACACCCCAAACGCTGTCGAAGCGATTGCTGAAAAACATCTCGTGCAGCCTTGGCCAGTGTCCGAAACGATCGGCGCCGAAGCGCGCGGCTTCATCGAAAGCGGCGACGGCATCTACGTCACCGATGCCGAGGGCCGCCGCTTGATCGATGGCCCCGCGGGCATGTGGTGCGTCAATGTCGGCCATCGCAACAAGGAACTGTCGCAGGTCATGTACGACCAGGCGATGGCGCTGTCCTACAATTCGCCGTGGTACACGACCAACGAGCCTTCGGCGCTGCTTGCAGAACGGCTGGCCGGCCATGCGCCGGAGGGCGTGGGACACGTGTTCTACACAACCGGCGGCTCTTCTGCAGTCGAGACGGCGTTGCGCTTCATGCAGTTCTACAACAATGTGCGTGGACGCCCGGAAAAGAAGCTGATCGTTTCGCGCGAAGGCGCTTACCACGGCTCGACCTATCTTGCCGCCTCGATGAACGGCCGGCCGCGCGATCATGACTGGATGGACAGCGCCAAAGAGCAAGTGATCAAGCTCTCCTGCCCCAATCCCTTCCGCCGCCCCAAGGGCATGACGCTGGAGGCCTACACCGATTTCCTCATCGAGGAATTCCGCGCGACGATCGAAAAGGTCGGCGCCGACCGGATCGGTGCCTTCATCGGTGAGCCGGTCATGGCCTCGGGTGGCGTCATCGTGCCGCCGCCGGGCTATCTGCCGCGCATGCGCGCACTTTGCGCCGAGCACGAAATCCTGTTCATCGCCGACGAGGTGGTGACCGCGTTCGGCCGGCTTGGCCACGTCTTCGCCTCCAAGGAGGTGTTCGGCATCGAGCCCGACATGATCACCTTTGCCAAGGGCGTAACCTCGGGTTACTTCCCACTCGGCGGGGTGATGATCCGTTCGAAACTATTCGAGGATCTGCGTCAGTCCAACCACAACGACGCGATGTTTGCCCACGGCCTGACCTATTCCAGCCATCCGATCGGCTGCGCGGTCGCGCTCAAGAACCTCGACATCCTCGAAGACGGGCTGCTGGCGGAGACCCGCGCCATCTCGGATCATTTCCAGTCGCGACTGAAGGCGCTGGAAGAGCTGCCACTGGTGGGCGAAGTGCGCGGACTTGGGCTTATGGCGGGCATCGAATGCGTTGCCGACCATGTCAGCAACAATCCGCTGACGCTCGATCTCGAAGTGGGCAAACGCATTGACAGGCATTGCCAGGCGCTCGGCCTGCTGGTGCGGCCACTGATCAACATGTGCGTGATGAGCCCGCCGCTGACCATCAACCGCGATCAGATCGATACGATGGCGGAAATCCTGCACAAGAGCATCGCGTTGACGCAGGATGAGTTGGTGCGTGAAGGGTTGTGGAAGGGTTGATGACAAGGCCGGGGCTTGGCCCGGCCATTGGAAAGTCGTAAGCGGTTCGTCGGCGAAGCATTTAGAGAAGCGCGTATGAACCAGCAGAGCGTTCCCCTTTCCGGTACCCTCACGTCCGAAGGCCATGTCCTGACCCAGCGGGTCTATTACGAAGACACGGACTTTTCCGGCGTTGTCTATCACGCCCGCTACCTGCATTTCCTCGAGCGCGGCCGCACAGACTTCCTGCGTTGCCTTGGCATCGAACAGGGCAAGATGGCTGTCGCCGAGGGCAATCTCGTCTTCGTCGTCCATCGTATGGAGATCGACTTCAAGAGCCCAGCGCGGATGGACGACGTGCTGACGATCCGCACCGTGACCGAAAAGGCCGCTGGCGCCAAGCTGATCCTCGACCAGGAGATCCGCCGGAATGACATGCTTCTGATCGCCGCGCGAGTGATCGTTGCCGTCATCAACGCCAATGGGCGACCGCAGCGCCTGCCCTCGGCCCTGGTCGAAAAGTTCACGCATCCGGCGGAATAGAGCCGTCATACGGCTGTTACGGCTGTAACAGCATTATCGGCCCCTTCATGCGACAACGGTTTCAACAAGCGGCGAGCCGCCAGAAAAAACCAGGGATGAAGGAGGGTTCCGATGCGTATTGTCACCATGGCCGCGATTGCCACATCGATCGTTGCGGGCGCAGCATTCGCGCCGGCCGTCGCCAGTTCGTACGGCCCTGCCAACGACCAGCTTCCGGCGGTGGTTCGTATCGCCGATGAATGGAACACATCCAGCACGCCGACCTGCCGACTCAAGAGAAGCTGGGGCCAGGACTACAGCGGCAAGCCATATCTCAGGAAAGTCCGCGTCTGCGCTTAACCCCCCGTTCACCGAGGCGCAGCCGCCCAGAAGCCCGGTCCTCCGCCCTGCTGGACCGGGCTTCGCCCGTTTCCGGCAAAGCCGTGGCATTGGAGAATGGGGAAAGTGCGATCCACACAACCGGTGGGTGGTTCGATCCCTGGTGCCTACAAAGTAGGTGGGTTCCGTGTGCGCCAGCCCACAGGCCGGAACAGGGACAGCTCCCTTTAGATCGAGTATGGCCCGGGAAAATGTTACCCTGTCGAGAGGCGCAGACCGCAACTCCTATATAGACTGCCGAAGACCAAAGCGGAAGGCCATGACTGCATTTTTCGCAACGCGAAGTTCAGGACGTTTCCGGGGTATCATTCAACTTGGCGGAAATTGCCCGAACCTGAGACGCAAGCTCCGTCAGAACGCTTGCGACAGCCTCGTCATTCCTTTCGGCGGTCGTCGCCAAACCCTCGCGATGACGGCGATGCCCTTCGAGTTCGGCTTCAAGCGCCGCCTTGGCCCGATGTGCCTCCGAAAGCTCATCCATGATCATGATCGCCGCCATGACCGTCACCCTGAGATCGCCGATTTCGCCGAACTGGGACTTGAGGTGGCCGACATATTGATCGAAATTCTGCGCGAGACCGGTCAGATGCTCTTCCTGGCCCTCTTCGCAGGCCATTCGATAGGCCTTTCCGTCGATCGTCACCGTAACTTGAGCCATACTTTACTCGTTCACCAGAGCCTTGATCAGCGGTCGAGAACCGCGCGAATGGTTTCCATGGCCGTCACCAGCCGCCGCGACACCTCGCGGTTGACTTCCTCGAGCCGGTTGGCCCGAAACTCCGACTGGTCGAGTTCCTGAGCGAGCCGCGAGCGGTCGGCGTGGGTGCGGCGAACCTCGCCCTCCAGCTCGGCTGAATCGCGCTCGCGCTCAAACCTCATGTCGATGGCATGGTCCAGCTCGCCAAGCGCCTGGCGGAGCTGATCGATTGCTGCTGTGACTGCGACTCCTGCTGACATTGTCCCCGTCATCCCGAAGCAGGCGAATCGCAGCCGCCCCGCTTGTGCTGTCTAAAGCAATAGTATGGGAAGGCTGCCACTTCAGTCAATCAACCAAAGCGCCGCAAAATCAGGCTATTCTGTGGAAGAGTTGGAGTCTTGCATTGAATTTGCGAAAACCCGGCCGTTGAAACCGGCTGCGTGCACCGCATGAAATTTGTCGGCGGCACGCCCAAAGCCTCAGTGATTTTATTGACTCAGCGCCGCCAACTGCTATGTGTCGCCTGCTTTGACGGCAGTCGCAATCAGGCTGCCGACCTGAAACTACGGAGCCGGCGACAAAGATATGATATCACGCGACACACACGACCGGATGGCGAATGCTATCCGATTTCTGGCCATGGATGCGGTGGAAAAGGCAAATTCCGGCCACCCCGGTCTGCCTATGGGCGCAGCCGACGTGGCGACCGTGCTGTTCACCCGCTACCTGAAGTTTGATCCGAAGGCACCACACTGGGCCGACCGTGATCGCTTCATCCTGTCTGCCGGCCATGGCTCGATGCTGCTCTATGCACTCCTCTATCTGACAGGATATGAGGACATGACCATCGAGGACATCAAGGGTTTCCGCCAGCTGCACTCGAAGACAGCCGGCCATCCGGAATACGGCTATGCCGATGGCATCGAGACGACCACAGGCCCGCTCGGCCAGGGCATTGCCAACTCGGTGGGCTTTGCCTTCGCCGAACGCAAGCTGCGCGAGGAGTTCGGCGCCGATCTGCAGGATCACTACACCTATGTGATCGCCGGCGACGGCTGCCTGATGGAGGGCATCAGCCAGGAAGCTATTTCGCTGGCCGGCCACCTCAAGCTGAACAAGCTGATCGTCTTCTGGGACGATAACAACATCACCATCGATGGCACTGTCGGCATGTCCGACTCCACCGACCAGCATGCACGTTTCCGTGCCAGCCACTGGAATACGATTGCCGTCGACGGCCACGATCCGGAAGCCATCGCAGCCGCGATCGAAGAAGCCCACAAGTCCGACAAGCCAACCCTGATCGCCTGCAAGACGACGATCGGCTTTGGCTCACCGAACAAGGCCGGCACTCACAAGGTGCACGGCTCTCCCCTCGGTGCAGACGAAATCGCCGCGACGCGCGTTGCGCTCAACTGGCCGTCGCCTGCCTTCGAGATCCCGCAGGATATCCTCGACATGTGGCGCCAGGCTGGCAGCCGCGGCGCTTCGGTGCACAAGGAATGGGCGAACCGCCACGCCGTTGCCAGCAAGAAGGTCGAATTCGACCGCCGTTTCGCGGGTGATCTGCCGGCGGCACTGGCTCCGGCTATTTCCGCCTACAAGCAGAAGCTTGCCGAGACCAAGCCAACCGTTGCGACCCGCAAGGCATCGGAAGATGCGCTGGAAGTCATCAACGGCGTGGTGCCGGAAACGATCGGCGGCTCTGCCGACCTGACCGGTTCCAACAACACCAAGACCAGCCAGACAGCATCGATCACACCGACAGACTTCTCCGGCCGCTATGTCCACTACGGCATTCGCGAGCACGGCATGGCTGCTGCGATGAACGGCATGGCGCTGCATGGCGGTCTGATCCCCTATTCGGGCGGCTTCCTGATCTTCTCGGACTATTGCCGTCCGTCGATCCGGCTTGCGGCGCTGATGGGCATCCGCGTCATCCATGTCCTGACCCACGATTCCATCGGTCTTGGCGAAGATGGCCCGACCCACCAGCCGGTCGAACAGATGGCCGCACTGCGCGCCATCCCGAACCTAGTGATGTTCCGCCCGGCCGATGCAACCGAAACGGCGGAATGCTGGCAGGTGGCACTGGAATCCAAGGGACATCCATCGGGCATCGCGCTGACCCGCCAGAATCTGGCGCCAGCACGCACGACCTACTCGGAAGAAAACCTCTCCGCCAAGGGCGCCTACGTCCTGCATGAGGACGCCAGTGCCCAGGTGACGATCTTCGCTTCCGGCTCGGAAGTCGAAATCGCCGTCAAGGCAAGGGAGCTCCTCGCCGCCAAGAACATCGCCGCTCGCGTCGTCTCTGTCCCGGCCTTCGAACTGTTCGATGCCCAGACACCAGAATACCAGGCATCCGTGATCGGCAACGCCAAGGTGAAGGTCGGCATCGAAGCCGCCATTCGCCAGGGTTGGGATCGCTTCATCGGCACCGACGGCATCTTTGTCGGCATGAAGAGCTTTGGTGAATCGGCTCCGTACAAGGAACTCTACAAGTTCTTCGGCATCACCCCGGAAGCGGTGGTCGATGCCGTCAGCGCCAAGCTCGCCTGATCATGCGCAGGGCCGGCGCCATGCCGGTCCTCGCCCCCAGTGAATGTTACGCAGCTTTTAAGCGGGAGAATACAGAATGGCTATCAAGGTTGGCATCAATGGCTTTGGCCGCATCGGCCGCAACGTGCTTCGGGCAATCGTCGAATCCGGTCGCACCGACATCGAAGTCGTCGCCATCAACGATCTGGGTCCGGTGGAAACCAACGCCCATCTTCTGCGCTACGATTCGGTGCATGGCAAATTCCCGCACACAGTGACCGTCGCCGGTGACACGATCGACGCCGGCCGGGGCCCGATCAAGGTCACCGCCGTGCGTGATCCAAAGGAACTGCCCTGGGCCAACGTCGATATCGCGCTGGAATGCACGGGTATCTTCACGACCAAGGAAAAGGCGTCGGCACACCTCGCCAACGGCTCCAAGCGCGTGCTGGTTTCGGCGCCTTGCGACAACGCCGACAAGACGATCGTCTTCGGCGTCAACCACAACGCCCTGACCAAGGACGACATCGTGGTTTCCAACGCCTCGTGCACGACGAACTGCCTGGCACCGGTCGCATACGTGCTGAACAAGGCATTCGGCATCGAGAAGGGTTACATGACCACGATCCATGCCTATACCGGCGATCAGCCGACGCTGGATACGATGCACAAGGATCTTTATCGCGCTCGCGCGGCCGCGTTGTCGATGATCCCGACCTCGACCGGTGCCGCCAAGGCCGTCGGCCTCGTGCTGCCGGAACTGAAGGGCAAGCTCGACGGCTCGTCGATCCGCGTACCGACCCCGAACGTCTCGGTCGTCGACCTCAAGTTCATCTCCAAGAAGAGCACCACGGCTGAGGAAGTCAACGCCGCCATCAAGGCCGCGGCTGAAGGCGAACTGAAGGGCATCTTGGCTTATTCGAACGAGCCGCTGGTCTCGATCGACTTCAACCATGACAGCCATTCGTCAAGCTTCGCTTCGGAGCAGACGAAGGTTATCGATGGCAATCTCGTGCGTATCCTCACCTGGTACGACAACGAATGGGGTTTCTCCAACCGCATGTCGGATACGGCCGTCGCGCTTGGAAAACTGCTTTAATTCTTCCTCCGGGACCAGTCATCGAGGGGCGGACCAAAAGTCCGCTCCTTTTTTGTTTTCTGCTGTTGCCAGCCTTATTCTTGTCCATATAATTCATCATTGATTTGCGGCCGGCATTCGTTTTCCGGTCTTCTTATATTGCCGCACGCAGCCGGAAATACCGGCGGCGTTACGGAATCAACAATCAATAAATTTGTTCAAGGCGACCGGATATACTGCTCGCCATGATCGGCGCGTGGGGAAAGGGCGAGTTTTGGATTCGTTTTATCTTATCTTACTTGTTTTCAGCTCGCTGATTTTGCTTGCCGCATTTTCATCTCTTCTTGCATTCCGCTTCGGCGCCCCTCTTCTTCTTCTTTTTCTTTCCGTTGGGCTGATCGCAGGCATCGATGGCCTCGGAATCGATTTCGACGACAACAATGCCGCCTACAAGCTGGGCTCTGTGGCACTGGCCGTAATTCTGTTCGATTCAGGTTTCGGCACGCATATAAAGGCGTTCAAGGTGGCTGCGTTGCCCGCCATGACGCTCGCCACGATCGGCGTACTCATCACGGCAAGCCTGTTTGCCTTTGCTGCCACCTGGCTACTTGATTTTTCCTTGCTCGAAGGGCTGCTGCTCGGCTCGATCGTCGCATCCACCGATGCCGCTGCCGTGTTCTTCCTGCTCCGGATTTCCGGAATCAACATCCGCGACCAGCTTACTTCGACGCTCGAAGTCGAATCCGGCACCAACGATCCGATGGCGATCTTCCTGACGGTGACACTCGTCGGATTGGTGACCGCCGGAAAAGGCCTGAGCGGCTTTGATGGCGGGGTCCTGTTCTCCTTTGTCAAGGAAATGGGCATCGGCCTCGTGTTCGGCCTGATCGGCGGCTGGCTGATCGTCGCGGCCGCCAACCGCTTTGACCAGGACCGTGGGCTGACTCCGATTCTGGTTCTGGCGCTCGCGCTGCTGGTGTTCGCGATTACAGGCACCGTCCACGGCAGCGGCTTTCTGGCCGTGTATGTCGCGGGACTGGTTGCCGGTAACCGTGAGCTCCAGCAGAAGCTTGCGATCAAACGTTTCCAGGACGGAATGACGTGGCTCGCCCAGATCGTCATGTTCGTCATGCTGGGCCTGCTGGCCACGCCCTCGCAGTTCGACGTCATCATCATTCCTGCCATCGCACTTGGCCTGTTTCTCATTTTCATCGCCAGGCCGCTGGCGATCTGGCTGTGCCTGCTGCCGTTCGACTTCGCCCAGAACGAGATCAAGTTCATCGCCTGGGTGGGCTTGCGCGGCGCGGTCTCCATCCTGCTGTCCATCCTGCCCATTCTGAGCGGCATACCGACAGGCCAGACCTATTTCAACATCACCTTCATCATCGTACTCGTGTCACTGCTGTTACAGGGCTGGACGATCAAGCCGGTGGCCAAACGGCTGGGCCTGCTGATACCCAAGCAGACCGGCGAAGTGGACCGGCTGGAAATCGACCTGCCGCGCGCGGCCAACCACGAGCTTGTGTCTTATCGCGTCATACCTGACAGTCCGGTGGTCAAGGGCGCGCGAATTCCACGCTGGGCGACTCCCTCGCTGGTTATCCGCGACGGCCGCTCGCTGCGGTATCAGTATGCCGGCCGCCTGCGCGAGAACGACCTGGTTTATGTGTTCGTCACGCCCACCTTCATCCATCTGCTGGACCGGCTGTTTGCCAACCGCGCCGAGCTGGACGCGGAGGACGAAGAATTCTTCGGCACCTTCGCGATCTCGCCGGCGCGTCCGGCGAGGGAACTCGATGCGGCCTATGGCCCGGGGCTGCTGCTGGAGACGGAAAAAGGCATGAGCGTCGGCGACATGATGCTCGCGCGGCTTGGTGGCAAGGCCGACTATGCGGACCGGGTCAGGTTCGGATCGCTGATCCTGATCGTGCGCGACATCGATGACAACAACCACATTTCTTCGGTCGGCGTCTCGATGGAGGCCGTCGAGCCTCCCAAAACGCTACCGGTGTTCCTCAACATCAGGGAAATTTCCGAGCGTATCCGCAATCGTTTCACCCGCGCCTGAGAACGGACAAAGGCAAGGCTTGCGTCGACGGCGCACCGTCGTATATTCGCGCCGGAATCTCCCATCCCTCTCAGATACGGATACAAGTCATGCCGTCCTTCAAGACCCTCGACGACCTCAACGACATCACCGGAAAACGTGTTCTGGTCCGCGTCGATCTCAACGTGCCCGTCAAGGACGGCAAGGTGACGGACACGACCCGCATCGAGCGCGTGGCACCGACGATTACCGAACTGGCCGACAAGGGCGCAAAAGTGATCCTGTTGGCGCATTTCGGTCGCCCCAAGGGTGGACCAGAAGCAGAATTCTCGCTGTCGATCGTTGCCCCTTCGGTTGAAGCGGTGCTGGACCGCCGCGTTCATTTCGCCAGCGACTGCATCGGCGACGCTGCCGCCAAGGCCGTCGCTGGGCTCGAAAACGGCGAGGTGCTGCTGCTCGAGAACACGCGCTTCCACAAGGGCGAGGAAAAGAACGATCCGGACTTCGTGCGAGCACTCGCTGCCAACGGCGACATCTATGTCAATGATGCGTTTTCGGCTGCGCACCGCGCCCACGCCTCGACCGAAGGCCTTGCGCATCTTCTGCCCGCCTATGCCGGGCGCACGATGCAGGCAGAACTAGAAGCACTGGAGAAAGGCCTCGGCCAACCGAAGCGCCCCGTCGTGGCAATCGTCGGCGGCGCCAAGGTCTCCAGCAAGATCGACCTGCTCAAGAACCTCGTCAAGAAGGTCGATGGGCTGGTGATCGGGGGCGGCATGGCCAATACGTTCCTGGCCGCCAAGGGCATCAATGTCGGCAAATCGCTCTGCGAACACGATCTGGCGGACACAGCACGCGAGATCATGGCGGAAGCAGCAAAGGCCGGTTGCGAGATCGTACTGCCGGTTGACGGTGTCGTGGCCCGTGAGTTCAAGGCAGGCGCCGCCAACGAAGTTGTCGCCATCGACAAGATCCCAGCCGATGCCATGGTCCTCGATGTCGGCCCGGCATCGATCAAGGCCGTCAACGCCTGGATCGGCAAGGCCGAGACGCTTGTCTGGAACGGCCCGCTTGGCGCTTTCGAAATCGAACCGTTCGATACCGCCACGGTTTCGGCCGCCAATCATGCCGCAGAGGAAACGAAGGCCGGCAAGCTGGTGTCCGTTGCCGGCGGCGGCGATACCGTTTCCGCACTCAATCATGCCGGAGTGGCCGATGACTTCTCATACGTCTCCACAGCTGGCGGTGCATTCCTCGAATGGATGGAAGGCAAGCCTCTTCCGGGCGTTGACGTCCTTTCGGCCAAGTAACGGCAGCAAGGCTTGAGAAGGGGCGGGTAAACCCGCCCTTTATCGGTGCAACAACACGGAAAGAGCGGCATGAACAACGGTTCGGGCGTATCGTTATGGCTGATCGTCCTGCTGGTCATCGTTGTCTGGCCGCTCTTCGTGTTTCTCCTCTGGTCAGCCATCTTGTGGTTGATGTCAAAATTCGGCGGTTGGGACCGGCTGGCGAAGCTCTATGCGGCCCCAAGCAGTCCTGTGGACGGCAAGCGCCTCTCCTCGGTATCGGGCATGATCGGACTTGCCCGATACAACAGGATACTGACGGTCACACCGACGAGCGAGGGATTCCATCTCGAAGTCCGGCGCGTTTTCCGTTATCGCCATCCACCGCTCTTCATCCCGTGGCCGGATGTCCACAATGCGCGCAAAGCCTCATTCCTGAACTGGGGCTATGTCGCCTTCGAAATCGGCGCGCCGCCTGTCGCGCGAATGAAGTTGCAGGAAATTGCCTTCGATGGTGCGCCGGTGACAATCTCCCCGCGATAAGCCCAGGTCACCTGAGAATCGACATGTCGAACTTCGCGACATCGTCGATCAGCTCCACAAGCCCCGTGACGGCGTGGGCAATCAGCTTCTCGCCTTTCTCGGCCGTCGCCGCCGACGCCTTGCCCGCCGCTCCATCCTCATTCAAGTCGCGCATCTTCCAGCCGAAAGCGTGCGGACCGTAAGCCCTGAGATGGATGTAGTCTCGGGCGAAATCGCTTTGCCGCGACGGGAAATCCTTGAGCTCGGAAAGCAGCACCTTGTCGGGATGCAGCGCCAGCATGACCGACGTCTCGATATCACCGCCATGGATATCCATCGCCTTGTCTTCGGCGGAGATTACCCCTGGCGGAACGCCGAAACGCGTCCAGCTGGTCGCTACGCACAGCATGTTGAAACGAATGCGCGCCTCGGTTGCCACAATGGTCAGCAAGGGCGAGTTGCCGCCATGGGCATTGAGCAGAACCAGCTTGCGGATGCCGCTCGACGCGAGGTTTTCAGCGATGTCGATCCAGCCCTCGATGGCCTTATCCCATGACAGCGACCGCGTTCCTTCCCGGTCCGCATGTTCAACCGAATACCCGATCGGATCCGCATCAAGAAAAACCGCATCGATATCCGCCGGCAGAGCAGCTTTCAATCGCTCGGCAATCCCTTCGACAATCAGCGTATCGGTTTCCAGCGGCAGGTGCGGGCCATGATATTCATGCGCGCCCAGCGGCAGGATAGCGATCGTTTTTGTGTTATCGCCCTCTGGCGTCTGGCCATTCATTGCTAACAACTTCCCCTTGCCAATCCGATGGGTATAACGTCATACAGTCAAAGCAACTTGGAGCAAGGCCCGGAGCGCAAATGGTCAAGAAGGACAAGCCGAGCAAGAAGGTCAAGACCGAGAAACCCAAGGAACGCTTCGCGCACGGTGTTTTGCAGTCGGAAATGACCCGGGCGGCACGCTCGATGCGGACTTTCCTGACCCACTCGCTGTCTGCCAGCGGCATCTATGCCGGCCAGGATGGCGTGATCTTGGCGCTTGCGCAAGCGGAGTCATTGACAGCCGGGGCAATCGCCGGACAACTGGGTGTCAAGCCACCGACGATGACGCGAACACTTGCGCGCATGGAGGCCCAGGGATTCGTGGCCCGCTTGCCGGGCGACATCGACGGTCGCCAGATGCGAGCGACGCTGACAGAGGCCGGACGGCAGCACGTCGGCGCCATCGCATACGCCGTCAAGGCAACAGAGGCTTTTGCGCTTGCCGGGCTGACCGAAAAGGAAATCCGGCAATTCGGCAAGGTACTGAGAAAGATCAATCAGAATTTCCAGGCAGACGGCGAAGAAGCGGAGGTAATTGGTGAATAAAGAACGCCCCGGGTGCGCCTACATGTTGCAGAGCGGCTATTATATGATACCTCAATCGATTTAGAAATTGCGAACGGTCCCGCGACCAGCGGCGCGGGAGATCGGTATTCGCGGCGGGAGGCTGCATGGCCCAGAAGATTAAACTATCGACGATCGCCGAAACGCTCGGCGTATCGACGGCCACCGTTTCGTTGGCGCTGCGGGACAGCCCGCTGGTCGCCATCACCACTCGCGACAAGATCAAGGAGCAGGCCCGCGCGCTCGGATACATCTACAACAGACGCGCCGCGAGCCTTCGGACATCCCGCTCGGGCATTATCGGCGTCATCGTCCATGACATCATGAATCCGTTCTACGCGGAAATCCTCAAAGCGATCGAAAGTGAACTCGACCGCAGCCAGCATACGTTCATTCTTGCCAACCATTACGATTCCGTCGAAAAGCAGCGCAACTTCATCGAAACCATGCTGCAGCTTGGCGGCGACGGCATCATCATGTCACCGGCGATTGGCACGCCCAGCGAAGATCTGGAGCTTGCAGAGGAAAATGGTATGCCGGCCATTCTGGTGGCGCGTACCATCGACAACGTCAACCTTCCCGCATTCCGCGGCGACGACACCTACGGCATCTCGCTGGCCACAAACCATCTGATATCCCTGGGCCACAAGGTGATTGCCATGGTCGGCGGAACCGACCAGACCTCTACGGGTCGCGACCGCTATCAGGGCTATGTGAACGCATTGAGAAAGGCCGACATCGAAGTCCTGCCCGAACTCAGGATCTCCGGCCCCCGGACACGCCAGGGCGGGTTTGAGGCAGCGGTCAACTTCCTGTCCTTGCCGCTGCGTCCAACCGCTGCGGTTTGCTGGAACGACCTGGTTGCTATCGGCCTGATGAACGGCATCGCGCGGGCGGGCCTGCTGCCCGGCGTCGATATTTCCGTGACGGGATATGACGATCTCGAGGAAGCCTCGATCGCCACGCCCGCGCTGACCACGGTCTGGAATGGCCAGTCGGAAGTCGGTCGCCTCGCCGCCCGCGCGCTCCTCGACCGCCTTGCCGGCAGCCATGAGCCGGACGGCCTGCACCTGATCAAGCCGGAGATGCGCATCCGCCAATCCTCCGGCCCCATGAAACCCAGGAAATAACGGTATTTTCCAATGACGACAGTTCTTCTGGTTGGCAAAGCCCATCCACGTTTTCGCGAGCGCCTCGCGCCCCATTTCGATCTCATCGAACTGCCAACCGCCGATCCTGCCGACATCACCCCCGAAATGGCTGGGAGGACCCAAGGCGTCACGACTTTCAACCAGATGACGCCGGCGCTGATCGATGCGCTGCCGAATCTGAAGATCGTCGCCAATTTCGGCGTCGGCTATGACGGCGTCGACGCAACCTATGCAGCGTCCAAAAATGTTCTGGTCACCAATACGCCGGAGGTGCTCGACGAGGAAGTCGCCGACACGACGATCGGCCTGTTGCTCAACACCGTCCGTCTGCTGCCCCAGGCGGAAAACTACCTCCGCGCCGGAAAATGGGTCAAGGAAGGCGCTTTCCGGCTGTCTCCGCTATCGCTGCGTGGCCGCCATATCGGTATGTACGGCATGGGCCGTATCGGCCAGCAGATCGCACGGCGACTGGAAGCCTTCAACGTCAAGATCAGTTACCATACTCGCTCGCCCAGGAAGGACGTGCAGTACGACTACCACGCCTCGCTCAAGGCGCTTGCCGAAGCGGTCGACACGCTTGTCTGCATCGTGCCGAAAACGCCCGACACCCGCCAGACGATCAACACCGAAATCCTCGGGGCACTCGGCAAGAACGGCGTGCTGATCAATGTCGGCCGTGGCTGGACGGTGAGCGAGGACGATCTTGCCAAGGCGCTGGAAAACGGCGTGATCGCAGGTGCGGGCCTCGATGTGTTCGAGGATGAACCGAACGTTCCGGAAGCCTTGATGAAGTTCGACAATGTGTCTCTGCTGCCGCACGTGGCGTCAGCATCGGTCGTCACCCGAAACGCCATGGCCGACTTGGTTTGTGACAACCTGATCGCATATTTCGAAGCAGGCAAGCCGATCACACCCGTGCCGGAAACGCCGGTGAAATAGGCGCACCTAAATTACCGACGAAGAATTAACCATATTCGCATATGCGTTAACCTTCCGGCAAGTTTTGCGCCGCATGATTCCATCACGGTGGCAGGTCATCCGATCTGCCGATGTGGTATGGAGCCTGCAATGAAATTTCGAGCGCTTGGCCTTGCGGCAATCGCCGCAGGCTTCGGATATCTGATCTTGATGCCGGACGACAAAGCGGCAACCGACCCCGTGGTCTCCTCCTCCGTCAACAGGTCCAGCGAAATCGAGTATACCGTGTCCAACATGGAGAGCGGAACCGCCTGCCTGATCGATCAGGGCAGGAGCGTTTCGGCGCGCTCGCATGAAATCAAGCCGGGCAAGGACTGCGAAGCTGTGTGGCCAGGTTTGGCAGCGGCACGCAACTGGACGCAGAACGACGACGGCACGGTCGTCCTGACCAACGCCAACGGCGAGGCGATCCTGACACTCGGACTTGGGGACGGCGTGGATTTCGAACCACTGGAACCCGCCAACGCCGTACTCGCCATCAACGTCGTTGGCTGATCCGTATTCCTGATATCAGTGACCGCCGCCTGCTGCCGCGCCGACCGGCTTGGGCTTCGACAGAAGCATGGCCATGAATACCAGGCCCGCAAACAGGATTGTCAGCAGCGTGAAAACGTCGATGAACGACTGCAAATAGGCCTGCTGCTGGACCATTCCCATCATTTTCTTGATGGCAATCTGGGCACCGTCCATGCCGCTGGCATTGTATTTCGCGGTCAGGTTGGCAATCATGTCCATCGCCTCCGGATTGGCGAAGTTCACATGCTCGGCCAGACGTGAGGCATGCACGGCCGTTTGCTGGGTCAGCAATGTATTGATCAGGGCCAGCCCAACCGCGCCACCGAGATTACGCGTAAGATTGAACACACCCGAGGCTCCGCGGATGCGATCGACGGGCAGTGTGCCCAATGCAACGTTGTTGATCGGCACCATCGCCAGCATCATCGAGCCGCCACGCAGGATCTGCGGAACAAGCAGTTCCCAGAAATCCCAGTCGGCAGTCATATGGCTCATCTGCCAAGTGCCCAGGGCAAAGCCCCCGAAGCCGATCATCATCATAAACCTAGGATCGAGCTTGTTCGACAGCATGCCGGCGACCGGCGCCATGAAAAACATCGTCAGGCCCGAGACGAACATGGTTTCGCCGATCATCAGCGAATCATAGCCCCGTATGCGGCCGAGAAACAGCGGATAGAGATAGGTCAGCCCGTAAAGGCCGATACCCATGACGAACGAGAACAATGACCCGAAGGCGAAGTTCCGGTTGGTGAAGGCACGGAGATCGACGATAGGAAAGTCCAGCGTCAAGGCACGATAGAAAAAGACGACACCGCCAATCGTCGCCGCAACCGCGCAATAGACGATGATTTCATCATCGAACCAGCCCTTGATGTTGCCTTCTTCCAGGAAATACTCGAGCGCGCCGAGGAAAACCGCCAGTGCAAGCAGGCCCCACCAGTCGAATTTCTTCATCAGGCTGTATTCCGGCTTGTCGAAATCGATCAGCGTCCAGGTGGTGATCGCGACGATGATACCCGGAATGACGTTGATGAGAAAAAGCCAGTGCCACGAAAACAGGTTGGTCAGATAACCGCCAGCCGTAGGGCCGATGGTCGGTGCCAGCGTTGCGACGAGACCAATGATCGGCGAGACGATGTTGCGCTTCGAAGGCGGAAAGATCGTGAAGGCCGCGGCAAACACCGAGGGGATCATGCCGCCGCCGATAAAGCCCTGGATGGCGCGGTAAATGATCATCTGGTCGATGTTGGTCGCGGTGGCAGCGAGGATGCTCGCCGCCGTAAATCCAGCCGCCGATACCGAAAACAGCACGCGGGTGGAGACAATTCGCGCCAGCGTTCCCGAAAGCGGGATCATGATGACTTCTGCGATCAGGTAGGAGGTCTGGACCCAGGCGATTTCATCATTGCTGGCGCTCAGCCCCGCCTGGATTTCGGCCAGTGAGGCAGAGACAATCTGGATGTCGAGAATCGACATGAACATGCCGAACACCATCGCGAAGAAAGCGATGACGCGCCGCGTGGTCAGTTCAGGTGCGGCATGCGCCGCCTGTGAGACGGCCGACCTTGCCGGGGGGACCTTTACCGAGGTCACGGATGCTGTTGTGGCCGCCATGGCGGAGCTCCCTGCCGTCGCATTCGGGCGGCCAAAACAAATTCTGGTTTCGAATGGCGTCGCTTCCGCCGCGGCGGCGAACGGAGATGACGCAAAATCTGCCTTACTGGGCGGCCGCGACCTTAGCGCCTGCCGAATGGCCGGTGCGGCTGTCGATATCGACGATAACAGACAGCCCGGCGCGCAGATGACCGTCCTCAAACGCGCTCTTGGGGAGCGCGATCCGGACCGGCAGGCGCTGGATCACCTTGGTGAAGTTGCCTGTCGCATTCTCCGGCGGCAGCAGCGAGAAGACCGAACCCGACGCCGGTGCTATCGATTCGACCCTGCCCTTGATGACGTGGTCTTCGATGGCATCGACATGGATCGAGACTTCAGCGCCCGGCTTGATCCAGGCAACCTGCGTTTCCTTGAAGTTCGCCTCGATGTAGAGCTGATCGACAGGAACAAGTGCCGCAAGCCGCTGGCCAGGAGAGACGAGGTCGCCGGTCTGAACCGCAAGATTGCCAATCACGCCGTCGAACGGAGCCTTGAGCACGGTAAAGGAAAGGTCACGCTCTGCCTTAGCCTTGGTCAGTTCGAGCGAGCGGATCTCGCTCTCGGCTTCGGCGCGCTGCGCGGAGACGACGGCGATATTGGCGTTTGCCGATGCGATCGCGGAGTCCGCACCGATCAAGTTTGCCTTTGCCTGGTCGAGTGCGACCTCGGCGTTGTCGCGGTCGGCAATGGTGCCTGCGGATTTGGCTGCCAATTCGGTAGTCCGCGCGGCGGTGATCTGGGCGCCACGAAGCGTGGCTTCAAGCGCAGTCTTCTGTGCGCGGGACTGGGCAAGCGCTGCTTTCGACGCCTCGATTTGCGCGTCGAAACGGACCAGCGCCAGCTTCTGGGTGGCAATCGATGCCTCGGCCTGCTCGGCTGCAATGCTGTAGTCGCCATTGTCGAGCGTTACCAGCACATCGCCAGCCTTGACATGCTGGTTGGCAACGACGTTGACCTTAGAAACATAGCCCGTCACCTTCGGCGCGATGTTGGCGATGTCGCCTTCGACATAGGCGTCGTCCGTGGAAACCATGAAGCGGCCATCTGTCCACCAGGCTTGACCGTACCACGCACCGCCGGCGAGTGCCGCCAGAACGATTGTCGGCAGGACAATCCGACGGGCAAACCCCTTCTTCCTGGGTTTGTTGGCAGCAGGGGCTTCCGCGACTTGGGGGCGCGCCGCCGGAGCTTCCATGGTGATCGGCGCTTCGCTTTCGGCGGAAGCTTCCGTGTTCTCATCGTCGACTGCGCGCATCTTGACGCTGCTGCTTGTTGACCTTGCCATCTCAGAGGCTCTCCGCATTACGGCACAAAAACCAATCGAACCGAACGGTTCAGTTCGAGTTGACATATGCCCTTTTCTGGCCCATATCAAGAGGCATTCGAACCAATCGGTTCGAATCATAGAGTTTAGGAAAATGATATGACTGAATTCGGTGACAGCGCCGATTCAACCAGTGTCGCGAAACCGGAATGTCAGCCTTTCGGCAGACCCGCCGCGGGAGAAGATCCCATCAAGCGGGAACAAATTCTGGACGGCGCCCAATGCATCTTCATGCGGATGGGTTTCGATGCAGCAAGTATGAACGACATCACCCGCGAGGCCGGCGTCTCGAAGGGCACGCTTTACGTTTATTTCAAGAACAAGGAAGATCTCTTCGCAGCGATCATCACCCGACAGAAACTGGCAATCTATGCGTTGCTCGAGGACCTGCTGGCGAAGAAACTGTCCCTCGAGGAGACGCTATACCAGTTCGGCGTGATCCTCGCCACGCATCTGCTTTCCGAAAAAGCCATCCGCGGTCAACGCATCGTGATCGGCGTCATCGACCGGATGCCGGAGCTTGCCAACACCTTTTTTGCGCACGGCCCCAACAGCGGCCCCAACATGTTCGCCAATTATCTGCATAAGCAGGTCGAACTCGGCAAGCTCAAGCCGATGGACGATGCGGTTCTGATTTCGCGGCAGTTCGGCGACCTCTGCCTGGCAGGTCTTTTCCGACCCCGACTATTTGGGGAGATGAAGGAGCCACCGCCAGCGGAACGGATCGAGAAGAATGTCGAGACTGCGGTTCGGCTCTTCATGAACGCCTATGGACGATGAGACCGGCAGGCCAACTCGACAGCTTTTCCTTGACGCGCCAGCCTGAATATGGCCTAAGGCAGCCCTGACGGAATTGGCTCCAGACAGCGCGGTTTCCAGCCGCTTAGGACCGATCTCCCGGTAAAGCACACGCATTCCTTACCCCGATTGCCGCTGACAAAACGTCTGGCCCGGCAATCGCTGCATCATCCTTGGGTCTCAAAAAATGACTTCTTCCGGCGTTCGCGTCCGTATCGCACCTTCCCCCACCGGCGAGCCGCATGTCGGCACAGCTTATATCGCACTGTTCAACTATCTGTTCGCCAAGAAGATGGGCGGCGAGTTCATTCTTCGCATCGAGGATACCGATGCGACGCGCTCGACCGCCGAATTCGAACAGAAAGTGCTCGATGCGCTGAAATGGACCGGGTTGAAATGGACCGAAGGCCCCGATGTCGGCGGCCCCTACGGCCCTTATCGCCAGTCCGAACGCAAGGACATCTACGCGCCCTACGTCGAAAAGATCGTTGCGGCCGGCCACGGTTTCCGCTGCTTCTGCACGCCCGAGCGGCTGACAGAAATGCGCGAGGCGCAGCGCGCCGCCGGCAAGCCGCCGAAATACGACGGCCATTGCCTTAACCTCACCGCCGAGGAAGTGACGTCCCGCATGGCTTCGGGCGAGCCCTCCGTCGTGCGGATGAAGATCCCGACCGAAGGCGCCTGCAAGTTCGTCGATGGCGTCTATGGCGATGTGGAAATTCCGTGGGATGCCGTCGACATGCAGGTTCTGCTCAAGGCGGACGGCATGCCGACCTACCACATGGCCAATGTTGTCGACGACCACCTGATGAAGATCACCCACGTCGCACGTGGCGAAGAGTGGCTGGCTTCGGTGCCCAAGCACATCCTGATCTATCAGTATCTCGGGCTCGAGCCACCGGTGTTCATGCATCTCAGCCTGATGCGCAATGCCGACAAGTCAAAACTCTCCAAGCGCAAGAACCCGACGTCGATCTCCTATTATTCGGCACTCGGCTACCTGCCGGAAGCGCTGATGAATTTCCTCGGCCTGTTCTTCATCCAGATTGCCGAGGGCGAAGAACTGCTCGACATGGACGAGCTGACCGCCAAGTTCGACCCGGAAAACCTCTCCAAGGCTGGTGCGATCTTCGACGTACAGAAGCTCGACTGGCTGAACGGCCGCTGGCTGCGCGAAAAGCTGACGCAGGAACAGTTCCTCGCCCGCATATTCGACTGGGCATCGGAAAACTCCCGCCTGACCGAAGGCCTGAAGCTTGCGCAGTCGCGCATCTCCAAGCTGGGCGAATTGCCGCAATTAGCAGGGTTCATGCTGGCCTCCGATGTCGGCTTGACGCCTGCTTCGTTTGCCGGGCTCAAGACCCAGCCGGCCGAAACCCTCGAGATCCTGCAAACCGTTTCGGCCGATCTCGAAAAGATGATCGAGTGGAACGTCGAGTCGATCGAAGCGGAACTGCGCGCTATTTCCGACCGGATGGGCAAGAAGTTGCGCGTGGTCACCCCGCCGCTCTTCGTCGCCGTCTCCGGCAGCCAGCGTTCGCTGCCGCTGTTTGATTCGATGGCGCTGCTCGGTCGCTCCGTGGTGCGCCAGCGCCTCAAGGTCGCGGCGTCAGTGGTTGCATCGATGGTCGGCTCCGCCTGATAGCGAAAGAATAGATATGTCTGAACAGAAGAACGAAACCGCCCTTTCCTCCGATGCTGCCGAAGTGCGTGCACAAAAGCTGAAGCTACTGCGCGAAAAGATCGGCGACGTCTATCCGGCGCATTTCCACCGTACCATCACCAACGCCGAGCTTTCCGCGAAATATGAGGACCTGGCGCCCGACACCGAGACGCAGGATATCGTCACCGTTGCCGGCCGTGTCTATTCCTCGCGCAACTCCGGCATGTTCATGGACCTGCACGACGCTTCGGGCAAGATCCAGATCTTCAGCCACAAGGACATCACCCCGGAAGCCTCGCGTGAGCTGCTTTCGCTGATCGACCTTGGCGACATCATCGGCGTGACCGGCGCGGTTCGCCGCACCAAGCGCGGCGAGCTGTCGATCAATGCGCGTGAAATCACCATGCTCACCAAGACGCTGCTGCCGATGCCGGAAAAATATCACGGCCTGGCCGATATCGAACTGCGCTACCGCAAGCGCCATCTCGACATCCTGACCAACGAAGAATCCAAGCTGCGCTTCCAGCAGCGCAGCAAGATCCTGTCCGGTATCCGCCGGTTCATGGAAAACGACGGCTTCATGGAAGTCGAAACGCCGATGCTGCATTCGGTCTATGGCGGGGCGACTGCCGAACCGTTCAAGACCCATCACAACACGCTGAAGCTCGACATGTATCTGCGGATCGCGCCGGAGCTCTATCTCAAGCGCACGCTGGTCTCGGGACTGACCGACAAGGTGTTCGAGATCAACCGCAACTTCCGCAATGAGGGCGTGTCGACGCGGCACAATCCCGAATTCACGATGATGGAATGCTATTGGGCCTATGCCGACTACGAGGACATCATGGACCTCGTCGAGCGGCTTTTTGCCGAGCTGGCCATGTCGATCCACGGCACCACCGAGTTTGCCTTCGGAGACAAGCAGATTTCTTTTGCGGGTCCGTTCAAGCGCGTACCGATGCCCGATGCCGTCAAGGACGCGACCGGCATTGATTTTCTCGCGATCAAGACCGACGAGGAAGCCCGCGCCGCCGCCAAGGCTGCCGGTTTCGAAGTCGAGAAGGACGCGACCTGGGGCGAATGCCTCGCCTTCATCTTTGAGGAAAAGGTCGAGAGCACGCTGATCCAGCCATCGCACGTCACGCATTTCCCCAAGGACATCTCGCCCTTCGCCAAGGAAGTGCCGGGCGAGCCGCGGCTCGTCGAACGCTTCGAAACCTATTGCAACGCCTGGGAAATCGGCAATGCGTTTTCCGAACTCAACGATCCGGAAGAACAGCGCGCCCGCATGATTGACCAACTTCAGCAGGCTCACGCCCGTGGCGAGAAGGAAAAGCAGCTCGACGACGAGTTCCTGGATGCCATCGATCAGGGCATGCCGCCCGCCGGCGGCCTTGGCATTGGCGTCGATCGACTGATCATGCTGCTCACCAATGCGCCGTCGATTCGCGATGTCATCCTGTTTCCGGCGCGCCGCCACAAGAACGACTGACCTGGCGACACGGTCATCCGATGCAAAACGGGGCCTTTCGGCCCCGTTTTCATATCAGTAGGCTGGCCCTTCCAGCGTCACCCCATCGTCCATGGGCGTACTCGCCATCATGCCACCTGCCGAGAGGTCCGTTACCACGACCGGCGTCTTGCCCCGCACACGTTCGTAAAGATCGACGATGTCCTGGTTCATCAGGCGAACACAGCCCGAGGAAACGGACTTGCCGATCGTCCACCATTCCGGCGAACCGTGGATGCGATAAAGCGTGTCCTCGTTGTTCTGGAAAATGTAGAGCGCGCGGGCGCCGAGCGGGTTCTTGATCCCCGCATCCATACCACCATTGGCGATACTATACCGCTGCAATGCCGGCTGGCGGGCAACCATCTCGTCAGGCGGCGTCCAGCGCGGCCATTTCCGCTTGTACTGGATAACGCCCCTGCCCGCCCATTCGAAGCCAGCGCGACCGAGCCCGACGCCGTAACGCATCGCCTTGCCGTTCGGGTAGGTGTAATAGAGAAAGTGATTGCCGGTATCGACAACCAGCGTACCCGGTGCCTGGCCGGTTGGATCATCGACCATCTGACGATAGAATTGCGGCTTGATCTTCTGATACGGGATGGCTGGCAGAGGAAACTGCTCGTCGAGCTTCTCGCCATACATCATTGCATAATCTGCAGCAGGTTCGGGCAGCATCTCCTCCGCCTGCGGGCTGACCACGGCCGGCTTGGACGCGGTGGTCGCACATCCGGTCAGGGCAGACAGGGCCGCGAGGCCAGTTGTCTGCAGAAATAATCTGCGCTTGAGGTCCACTTCATTACCTTTCAACTCAATAATACGAATCTGGTGAAGGTAATCGCGCCTCTGCTTCCGGCTGTCGAATAACGAATGTGTGAGCCTGACATATTGCCTGCATGTGTGGCTCAGCGGCAACCTCACGCAGGGCAGATATGCATTTAAGTAACCTCTTATATTCAGGGCGTTTCGTCAATCCCTGCCGGGCTAATGGGCGGCAGGCTTGGCGATATCGGACACTTCCTGCGCGGCTGCGGCACTCGCATCGCCGCTCGTGGCAGCCTCGCCTACGGCTTCTGGCTTTGGCGCTGTACCGAGGCCGACAAAGCCCAGAACGCTATCCAGGAAGGATGGCTGCTCTGCAGTTTTTTCGCCATGGTCGGCGGTTTTGGCAACATCGACAGGCGCTTCCTGGCCTTCCGGCGAAGCTGCTGCGGAATGCTCGCCGGCGACGCTGACAATCTGATCGCCCCCCTTCAGCGTGCCCTGCCCATTGGCAAAATCCGGGCGCTCGGGTTCGATGCAGCCTTCCTTGTCTGGACTATCCTTCATCGCGGTCATCAGATCCTTGATGTCCCCGAGCGCGAGATCTACCCTTTCGCCATAGAAACGACCATCCGTGGTCGGCAGTCCATCGTAGTAGCGCGCCGTAAGGGGCGTCGACATCTCGGGAAGATATTTCGGCTGCAGGGCGATGATGACCTCTGCGCCGATGGTCCGTCCGCGCATGTCGGCACGCTTCTGTGGGCCATGAGCATCGAGAACATTGACCTGGATGAGATCAACCGGATTGGATTTGGCCAGCACGCCGGCCACACGCAGTGCGGTGCGGATACGGGTCGCGCCGTCGGCGTTGTCCATCTTGACATACTTACGCAACCACAGCCGCTTGGAGGGTGTCTTCAGCACAACGGTCTGGATCGTGGTGCACTCGGCACCCGTCGCCTTGGCTTTTCGCGGGCCGATAAGGGCGTCGCCGCCGACATAAAGGGCTGCCGCACCACTGCCGCCCAGCAGCGCCAGCATGCCCAAGGATGCAATGAGGACTTTTCTTGAAAATCTAATCTTGGGAACACCGAACTTCACACGCAATACTCCGCCGCCCGCAAGGGCATTCCTTGAATGGATCAGGCGGACTATAATCGGCTCGGCGTTTCGGAAGATTTAACGATGCCATATGGCTTAATGGTGCGCCTCACCCGCAGACGCGGATCTTCTGGACGACGAGCTTGCCGTCAGCGCCGACAACGGTCACCTTGCGCATGACGCAATTTTCGCCCTCCTTCTTTACGTACCAACCGCGCTTTTTCCATGCGGCATCGCTATCTCCGATACCCATCGACAGCGCTGCGGAGACAAGAAGCATGATTACGCCAATTCTTTTCATGTTTTCCCCGTCGTTTGTTTAGGCGACTGTTCTGGTCTTTTTCTAGGGTTTCCTGACACAAACGGCTGTTCCCGGGGGCACAAGCGCGATTTCCCTTGCGATTTGACCCCACCTCGGCCAGAAAAGCTGCCGAAACTGACCCGCATCGAAATCTGAGGAAAATTCCATGGGTGGCATGATCGAAAGCCTTAAATCCGAAACTCTCGCACTCCTGAAGACACTTGGCGTGCCGGAAAGCGCGGTAACCGGCGGAACCCTGGCCGCCCGCTCGGCCATCACAGGAGAAGTTCTCACCCAGCTCCGGTCCGATGATCGGGCCGCTGCCGATGGCGCCGTAAAGAAGGCGCAGGCCGCCTTCCTCGAATGGCGCGGCGTGCCCGCGCCCAAGCGCGGCGAACTGATCCGCCTGCTCGGCGAGGAACTGCGCGCCAACAAGGATGCGCTCGGCCGCCTCGTCTCGATCGAAGTCGGCAAGATCGTCTCGGAAGGCCTCGGCGAAGTGCAGGAGATGATCGACATCTGCGATTTCGCCGTCGGCCTGTCCCGCCAGCTGACCGGCCTGACCATCGCCACCGAGCGTACCGACCACCGGATGATGGAAACCTGGCATCCGCTGGGTGTGACCCTGATCATTTCCGCCTTCAACTTCCCGGTTGCCGTCTGGTCGTGGAATGCCGCACTGGCGCTGGTTGCCGGCAATTCGATCATCTGGAAGCCGTCTGAAAAGTCCTCGCTGACCGCGCTCGCCACCCAGGCGCTGTTTGAAAAGGCGCTTGGCCGCTACCGTGCTGCCGGCGGCATCGCCCCTGAAAACCTCTCACAGCTGCTGATCGGCGAGCGCGATCTCGGCGAAGCCCTGGTCGACAATCCGGCCGTGGCGCTAGTCTCTGCCACCGGTTCGACTGCCATGGGCCGCCAGGTCGGTCCACGCGTCGCTGCCCGCTTCGGCCGCTCGATCCTCGAACTCGGCGGCAACAATGCCGCCATCGTCGGCCCGTCCGCCGATCTGGACCTGACGCTGCGTGGCGTGGCGTTCTCGGCCATGGGCACAGCTGGCCAGCGCTGCACGTCGCTGCGTCGCCTGTTCGTGCATGAGAGCGTCTATGACGCGCTGGTGCCGCGTCTCATCAAGGCCTACGGCTCGGTAAAGGTCGGCAATCCGCTGGAAACCGGCACGCTGGTCGGGCCGCTGATCGACAAGGGTGCATACGACCGGATGCAGTCGGCGCTCACGGCTGCCAAGGCCGAAGGCGGCAAGGTGCATGGCGGCGACAAGGTCGAGATCGCATCGGCTGGCGACAGCACCTACGTGCGCCCGGCGATCGTCGAAATGCCAAAACAATCCGGACCGATGGTGGACGAAACCTTCGCACCGATCCTCTATGTGACGAAGTATTCGGATTTCGATGCGGTGCTGGCGCTGCATAACGACGTGCCGCAGGGCTTGTCGTCGTCGATCTTCACCAACGACATGCGCGAAGCCGAAACCTTCATCTCCGCACGCGGCTCGGATTGTGGCATCGCCAACGTCAATATCGGCCCGTCGGGCGCTGAAATCGGCGGCGCTTTCGGTGGTGAAAAGGAAACCGGCGGCGGCCGCGAATCCGGCTCGGACGCCTGGAAGGGCTATATGCGCCGCGCCACCAACACGCTGAACTACGGCCGCACGCTGCCGCTGGCGCAGGGCGTCAAGTTCGACGTGGAGTGATCTTCTCGCTTCACAGCAAGGAACAACAAAAGGGCCATGTCCTGCCGGACATGGCCCTTCTGGCATATTAAAAGTCGTTGTCTCAGGACAGGATGAAAGAACGCATCGAAATCGAGCCCATGTCGAAGGACTCGTTGAAGAAGCTGACCTTCTCATCCTCAGCCATCACGGCGAGCGGATAGAGGATAGGCAGAAAATGCTCGATGGTCGGATGTGACAGCGCAGCAACGCGGCCAAGCTTGCCAATGTCCAGCACCTTGCCGGTATCGCGGGTGGCGATCGCATCGGCCATATACTGGTCAAATTCCACAGCCCAATCGAATTTCTGGCCATTCATGCTGAGCGCACGCAGATTGTGCACGACATTGCCGGAGCCGATGATCAGCACGCCCTTTTCACGCAGCGCCTTCAATTCCTCTGCGAGCCGGAAATGCTCGTCCAGGTCCTTCGATAGGTCGAGCGATAATTGGTAGACCGGAATATCCGCCTTGGGGAACATCTGGATCAGCACCGACCAGGCGCCATGGTCGAGACCCCAGCGTTCGTCTGAATGGGCGTGGCTTTCCTCCAGCAGGTCGATCGTCGCCTGAGCAAAATCCGGCGCACCCGGCGCATTGTATTGTTGGGCGAAAAGCTCCGGCGGAAAGCCACCGAAATCGTGGATGGTCTTGGGGTTCGTGCCGATATGCACCAGCGTTGCACCGCGTGTCATCCAATGCGCCGAAACCACGAGGATCGCCTTCGGCACTGGCAAGCCCTCGCCGATGTGACGCCACTCGCGACTATACTCATTGTCGAGAATGGCGTTCATCGGACTGCCATGGCCGACGAACAGCGCCGGCATGCGCGGTGTGGACTGAAGATTTGCAAATGCGTTGCTGAGCGAAGCCATGATTACCTCCGACGGCCCGAATGTCCGTCTACTTGGAGACAGATATAGCGTACGCCAGTTGTTCACGATAGAAGTGCTTCAGTCGACATATCGTTCCTGAATTGCAAACAATCCAGCGCCGCCAGCGATACCGTGACTGGCGGCATATGGTTGTTGTCAGATCCACGAGTGCAATGGTGGCTCTATGCCGTTGAGGTAATATTGCCCCACTGCGTGGTATTTCCAACGAACCGGATCGTGCAGCGTATGGGTGCGCGCATCACGCCAGAACCGGTCGAAATTGTGCTCGCCGAGCGTCGAGCGCGTTCCCGCGAGCTCGAACAATTTTGATCCGGCAAGCAGCGCGATATCGGTCGTCAGCACCTTGGCTTCTGCGACCGCGATCTTCGCCAATCCGATGGATTGCGTATTGGTTTCGGCAATCGTTGCATCGAGCTGACGTCCGGCCCTCTCGAGCAACGCTTCCGCAGCATGCAGGCGGATGACGATGTCACCGACATTGGCAATCGTAAAGGGATCGTCGGACGCACGATCCTGGCCGCTATCGATCCACGGACGGGCGTGATTCTTCACCAGTTCAATGGTCGCTTCCAGCGCTCCGCGCGCAATGCCGGCATCGATGGCAGCATGGATAAGCTGGCTTTGCGGGCCGACCGCGCTCTGGTTCTCGTAGACGATATGGGCCGGCAGCAGCCTCGACGGGTCAATCCGCACCCGGTCGAGCTTGACCGTGCCGCTCGCGGTGGTCCGCTGGCCGAAAGCCGACCAGTCGTTGATCACGGTCAACCCGCCCGCATCGCGATCGGCAACCGCAACCACGACATGGCCGTCCTCATCCAGCGCCACGATCGGCACGAGATGGGCAAACAGGGCGCCCGTTGAATAGAACTTCTCGCCTGTCACCAGAAAGCCATCGCCATCCCTGATGATGCGTGTCTCGAACACCTCGACATTCTTGCCTTTGAATTCCGAAAAGGCATTGCCGAGCCGGTAGCCCGCCAGCACTTTGCCGAACAGATCCCGCCTCTGTGCCTCGCTGCCGGTCAGTCGGATGACGTCGATGATCTCGAAACTGTTCTGCGAAATCTGGGTCAGCGACGGATCGCCGGATGCGAGCGTCGCAAACACCTTTGCCAGCGTCACCTGGGAGACACCGGCACCGCCATACGCCTTTGGTATGGTGATGCCCCAGAGCCCGCTCTGAGAGAAGATGTCGACCTCACCGAAAGGCAGAAGCCGCGCGCGATCGCGTTCCCGCGCGCCGGCGGCAAAGATTGGCTTCAACCGCTCGGCGACCGAGAGTGCTTCCGCATCATCGGCGATCACATGTGCTGGTCTCGATGGCTTCTGCGGGCTCCATCCCGGTTCTCCGGCGAGAGGAATTGGCTGCGTTGCCGCTCTGACTGTCATGCTGGTTTTCCTGAAATCGGGGCTGAAATGGCGGCGGGAGTGTGTGTGGGTGCCCCGCCGCCGGATGTGCAGTAAGAATTGCCAAGGATCAGAACGCAGCGATAATCTGGCCCTTGTAGTGTTGCTTGATGAAATTGCGGGTTTCGTCGCTGTTCAGCGCCTTGGCGAGAATGGCGATGCGCGGGTCGTCCCTGGTTTCCGGACGGGTGACGAGATACTCGCTCCAGACGTTGTAGCCATCCTGGCCGCGGTCGGCGAGCAGCGCCTTTGAGATGTCGAGCTTGGCTTCGAAGACGTAGTTGCCGTTCAGGGCACCGAGATCGACTTCGCTCAGCGCCCTCGGCAGCATCGCGGATTCAAGCTCGACGATCTTGAGGTTCTTCGGGTTCTCGACCACATCCTTGATCGTCGGCAGCACGTCGTCCGGCGAGGTCAGTTCGGCCTTGCCCTTGACCTTGATCAGGCCGAGCTTCTGCAACAACAGCAGGCCGCGGCCGCCATTGACAGGATCGTTGGGGATCGCAACGGTCGCCCCCTCGGCAAGCTGGTCGATGGCGGTGATCTTGGTCGAATAGGCGACGAAAGGCTCGATATGCACCGGCACGATCGGCACGAGATTGGTGCCCCGCTGCTTGTTGTAGTCGTTCAGGAATGGCCGGTACTGATAGTAGTTGGCGTCGAGCTCGCCCGAGACCAGCTGTGCATTGGGCTGGATGTAGTCGGTAAAGACGCGGATATCGAGCTCGAGGCCTTGCTTGGCGACGATCGGCTTGACGAACTCGAGGATTTCGGCGTGCGGGATGGCGGTGGCGCCGACCACCAGCTTTTCGGCGGCAGACGCATTCTGGGCGAGGCCGATGGCCAGCGTGGCGGCAACGGCGAAAGTCTTGAAGAGGTTCATCGGGTGTTTCTCCTTGGGCTATTTTCGTGAAAAGCGGGTGACGAGGTGATTGCCGCTCGCCTGGATGAGCTGGACGAGCACGACGAGGATCGAAACGCAGACGAGCATGATTTCGGTCTGGAAGCGCTGGTAGCCGTAACGGATGGCAAGATCGCCGAGACCGCCGCCGCCGATGGCACCTGACATGGCTGTGTAATCGACAAGCACGATCGCGGTGACGGTTATGGCGGCCACAAGGCTGGGCAGGGCCTCGGGAAGGACCGCGCGGATGATCGTCTGGAGCATGGTCGCGCCCATCGCTTCACTCGCCTCGATGACGCCGCGATCGACGTCGCGCAGCGCGGTTTCCACCAAGCGTGCGAAGAACGGGGCCGTGCCGACGACGAGCGGGAAGATGACGCCGCGGATGCCGAGCGAGGTACCTGTGACTAGAACCGTGACCGGCATCAGCACGATCAGCAGAATGATGAAAGGCACGGAACGGATAACGCCGATCACCACCGACAGCGCACCATAGGCGACCGGCTGGTCCAGCATCTGCTTGCGGCCGGTGAGGAACAGCAGGATGCCGAGCGGCAGGCCAAGCAACACGGTGAGCACGAGAGCCCCGCTGACCATGGCGAGCGTTTGCAGCACTGCGGCCGATATGTCGCCCCAATAGATATTCTCAAACGACATGGGCAAGCTCCGGCTGAGAAAGGGGATGGCCCGGGTTTGTCGCTCCGGTACGAGGTGACGCCAGAATCTCGACGTCAACGCCGCGAGCCTTGAGCGCGGCAAGCGCGCCGACCGGATCGGCGCCGGAAAGGCTGATGGTAAACTGGGCATAGGGCGTCTGCCTGATATGCCCCACGCGGCCCGAAAGGATCGCGTAGTCGACGCCAAACTCGCGCGACATGCGGGCCAGCACCGGCTGGCGGGCGGCTTCATCGACCAGCGTGATGCGTGCGACGTGCCCGGTCGCGCCGGTGGTGGGCGACGGACTCCGATGTGCCTGGTCGGGCTCGGCCTCGCGCAACAGTCCGAGTGTCGCGGCATGTTTCGGATGCAGGAAGACATCCCTGACGGTGCCGGTTTCCACGATGCGCCCATGATCGATGACCGCGACCTTGTCGCAGGCATGGCGAATGACGTCCATTTCATGGGTAATGATGACGATCGTGACGCCGAGGTCACGATTGATTTCCTGCAGAAGATCGAGAACTGAGAGCGTGGTCTGCGGATCGAGCGCGCTGGTTGCCTCGTCGCAGAGCAGCACCGACGGTTCGCAGGCGAGCGCGCGGGCAATGCCGACGCGCTGCTTCTGGCCACCGGAAAGCTGGCGGGGATATTTGGCGGCATGGTCCGTCAGGCCCACCCGATCAAGGAGCCTTGCGACACGGGCGGCGATCTCAGCCTTGTCGTAGATACCGGCGAGTTCCAGCGGATAGGCCACGTTGGCCGCGACCGTACGCGCGCTCAACAGGTTGAAATGTTGGAAGACCATACCGATCTTGCGCCGGAGCGCACGCAGTTGCGCGCCTTGAACACCCGTGACGCGCTCGCCATCGACGAACACGTCCCCGCCTGTCGGCCGCTCAAGCAGGTTGATCAATCGCACGAGCGTCGATTTTCCGGCGCCCGACGAGCCGATGATACCGAAGATCTCGCCGCGGTCAATCGTCAGGTCGATACCGGAAAGCGCACTCACGGACCCTCCGACAGTGGCAAAACTCTTCGTTATGTTGGTGAGTCTGATCATCGTCATACCGATCAGGTTGGGCTCTGGCCGATGCGCCACTGGTAGGGTGGAGGTGTGCCATTGACGGCGAAATCACCGATGATCCGATCCTTGTAGATGCGTGGATTGTGCGAAGAGAGCGTGCGGGCATTGCGCCAATGGCGGTCGAGACCGGCCGGTTTCTTGGTCGCCGAGGCGCCGAGGGCGTCAAACAGAAGCGTCGAGGATTGCAGCACGAGGTCGGAAACCACCGTTTGCGCCTGTGCCGTCTCGAGCTCGGCGATGGCGTTGGCCTTCTCTTCGCTATCCGGGTCGTTGACGAAGCGGGTATCGAAGGCGCGCTGCAAGGCATTGGCCGCCTGCAGCACGATCGCCCCGGCCGAATAGGCTGCCCCGCGGATGCGCCCGACCACCTGCAGCACCTGCGGGTCTTGGCTAGAACGGGTCGCGGCGGCATGCGAATAGGAGCGGCGGCGTTCGGCTACGGCCTTGGCGACGTCGTTGGTGATCGCGCGGCCAATGCCGGCAAGCGTGGCGAGATGATAGAGTTGGTAGAAGGCGGAGGAATACCTGAAGCGCTCTTCGTCGATGACGATGTCGTCATCGGTGACGGCGACATTGGTGAAGGTCGTCGTGCCGCTGGCAGTCAGCACCTGACCGAAACCGTCCCAATCGTCGACGATATCGACCCCGTCCGCATGCCGCCGCACCGCGACCGACACGCCTTCGCCTTGCACATTGGAGGCGCCGACATCGATCCAGTCGGCATAGAGAGAGCCGGTCGTGTAATACTTGGCGCCGTTGAGCACCTGATGGCCGTTGCTTCCCGAGACATGCGTGGCGAAGCGGTCAAGCCCCGCGCCGGGACCGACCTCCGACCATGCGCTGCCGACGATTTCGCCGCGCCCGATGCGGGCGGTCCAGACCCTACGTCGCACGGGGTCATGGCTGTTGAGGATATCTTCGGCAAACCCGAAATGCGCCCTGAGCGCCTGGGTGACGTTCGAATCCGCCTCCGACAGTTCGACAAGCAGGTTGAAGAATTGCGGCAGGGTGACGCCGAGCCCGCCCTCGTCCTTGGGCAGGCGCAATGCGCCAAAGCCCGCTTCCTTCAACAGCCGGATCTGCTCGAAGGGCAGGGTGCGGTTCAGTTCCCGTTCGTTGGCATCTCTGGCGATCTCGGCAAAGATAGGCCGGAAGCGGTCTGCGATGGTCTCATAGTCGTCACCAGGACCTGCGCCCCAGCCGAGTTCGATCTGTGTCATTGTCATTCCGATATTTCGTGTTGGCCAGTCATGGTGTCGGATTATGCAAGCTCAGCTGCCGACCTTGCGAAGAGGGGCGACTGACGTGTCTGTTTCGGAGGCGCGCTTCTTGAACGCCTCGATGTCGCGGTATTGGTTGGCCGGGTGGTTGGTGCCGAGATAGGGGCCGTCGCCGAACAGTTTTTCGCGCAGCGTGCCGGGTCTGTAGGCGGTGGGATAGACGCCGCGCTTCTGCAGCTCCGGCACAAGCAGGTCGACTGCCGCCTCGAAGCTTTCAGGCGTCACCGCATAGGCGAGATTGAATCCGTCGACATCAGTTTCCTCTGCCCATTCCTGCAGGATGTCGGCGACGGTGGACGGCGAACCGACGAAGACCGGACCGACTCCACCGATACCGCCCCACTTGGCCAGTTCCTCGACCGTCCAGGTTTTATCCTTGCCGGAGAAATGCTCGATCATGGAAACGATGGCATTGGTCTCGACTTTCTTGATGTCATCGGTCGGCGCATACTGGCCGAAATCGATGCCGCTCCAGCCGGACATGAACACCAGCGAGCCGTCATAGGACGTATAGCCCTGATACTCCTCGAAGCGCTTCTGGGCCTTTTCGTCCGTCTCGTCGACGATCAGCGTGACCAGATTGTAGATCAGCACTTTCCTGGGATCGCGTCCGGCGGCAGCAGCCTTCTGGCGTATTTCATCGACATAGGCTTTGAGCAGCGATTTGGTCGGCGCCCCGACGAACACGCATTCGGCGTGGGCGCCGGCGAAGGCCTTGCCCGGTCCGGAGGCGCCTGCCTGGTAGAGCACCGGCGTGCGTTGCGGCGAAGGCTCGGACAGATGATAGCCGGGCACGTCGAAGAACTTGCCGCGATGGCCGATCTCGTGGACCTTGGTCGGGTCCGTAAAGATGCCGCGGATCGGATCGCGTTGCACGGCGCCTTCTTCCCAGCTGCCCTCGAACAGCTTGTAGAGCACTTCGACATACTCTTCCGCGACTTCATAACGGTTGTCGTGGCCGCGAAGGCCGCCCTGACCGATATTCTTGGCGCCGCTTTCGAGGTAGGAGGTGACGATGTTCCAGCCGACGCGCCCCTTGGTGTGATGGTCGGCCGTCGAAAGCCGGCGAGCGAATGTATAGGGATGCTCGAAGGACGTGGACGCGGTGATGCCGATGCCCAGATGCTCGGTGGCCAGTGCGATTGGGGCTGCGAGCTGCAGTGGATCGTTGACCGGGATCTGCGCCGCCTGTTCGATGGCGTGGTAATTGGAGCCCTTGTAGACATCGTAGTAGCCGATCACATCGGCGATGAAGATGCCATCGAAAATCCCTCGCTCCAAGGTACGGGCCAAATCCTGCCAATAGTCCAGGTCTTTGTATTTCCACGATTTGTCACGCGGGTGCTTCCAGAGACCGGGCGACTGGTGACCGACACAATTCATGTCGAAAGCGTTGAACCGGATTGTGCGAGCCATGGAATTCTCCTGCGTTGTCGGGCCGCCGAGCGGCACTTTCAACACGGAAAATAGCGAAAATCCGGAGAAACAAAAGTTAGTATATATTTTTTATAGATTTTATTTTGAAATATTTTTCTATGCGGCTATGCGAAATCAAGCCCGGGGACACCGCAAAACCCAAATTGTCAGGATGAACGCATCGCGCTGCCTTCAAGCGAGCGCGACACCATAATCACCGGTATGAGCCCTGCCAGGATGATGATGATTGCCGGGATCGAAGCGTCTTCCACCTTGGAGCGCGATGCGTCCTCGTAGACCAGCGTCGCCAGCGTGCTGAAGTTGAAAGGCCGCAGCAGGATCGTCGCCGAAAGCTCCTTGATGGTCTCGATGAACACCAGCAGGCCCGCGGTCAACACGGCAGGTCGCATCGCCGGCACCAGGATGGTCCGCAAGGTCTGCCCCGCGGTGCGCCCAAGCATGCGCGAGGCATGGTCCAGACTCGTCGGCAACTTGTGAAACCCGGATTCCACCGTGCCCTCGGCCATGGTCAGGAACCGCGACGTCAGAGCATAGATGATGGCGATCATGGTTCCGGAAAGGAGCAACCCGGTCCGGACCCCGAAAATATTTTTTACGACGGCAGAAATCTGATTGTCGAGCGCGGCAAGCGGTATTAGCACGCCGATGGCAAGCACAGTGCCGGGCACCGCGTAGCCGAAGGTGGCAGACCGCGCGGCGATCGCGGTAATCCTGTTGCGGCCGGCCCGTGCGGAATAAGCCAGCACGAATGCCAGGCATACCGTAATAACCGCAGTGAACGTGCCGAGCATGATGGTATTGGTCAGCCCCTTCAACAGCTTGGCCGAGTAGAACAGGTCAAGGCGCTTGATAGCGTAGCTGCCGAGCACCACTACCGGCACGATGAAGCCGCCGAGCACCGGAGCGAAACAGGCGAGGAATGCCAGCCAACCACGCACGCCCGTCAGTTTCGTACGCACGGAATCGTGCACGCTGGAGGTCGTCTTGCTGCCCGAAAACCGCTGACTGCGGCGGGCATGTCGCTCGACCAGGATCAGCACCGCTACGAAAACCAGCATCACGGCAGCGATCTGCGCCGCTCCTGCCAGGCTGCCGCGATTGAGCCACGTATCGTAGATCGCGAAGGTCAGCGTATTGACACCCAGATACTCCACCGCGCCGATATCATTGAGTGTCTCCATCATCACCAGCGTCAGCCCGGCGGCAATCGCCGGCCGCGCCATCGGCAGTTGCACGGTGAAGAACACCTTGAGCGGCGAGGCACCAAGCGTGCGCGCCACATCGGCTGCGGACCGGCCCTGCAACAGAAACATCGAGCGGCTGGAGAGATAGACATAGGGATAGAGAACTGCACCCATCACGAGCACGGCGCCGGATAGCGAGCGGATGTCGGGGAACCAGTATTGCTGCGGAGTGGCAAACCCGAAGATAGCGCGGACCGCCTCCTGCAAAGGGCCTGTATAGTCGAAGAACTCACCTGCGGCATAAGCAGCGAGATATGTGGGCATGGCCAATGGCAACACCAGCGCCACCGCCAGCATCCTGCGAAAGGGAAACTCAAATGTCACCGTCAGCCAGGCGGTGAGAATGCCGGTTACAGCCGTCGAGGCGCCAACCAGCAGCAGCAGTGCCAGCGTGCGCCAGAGCGCGCGTGGCAGAATGGTTTCGGCGACATGGGCAAGATCCGAGGTGCCGGTGGAAAGTGCGAGCCAGACGATGGCGAACAGCGGCAGCATGACCACCAGCGAGATAGCCATGGTGCCAAGCGCGAGGAGTCGGTGATGTTGCCGCAACCGCGGCTTGCCCGGATGCACGGGGCTTATCATGGTTTGATCGGACAATTCATCCATTCCTGACGACCGACGCCTTCGGAGCGTCTCGCGGCCCACAGACGGACTTCTATTCGCGCAATGGCTAATCCGCAAGCACGCGCTGCGGCGGGAAGGTAATTTCCACCAGCGTGCCTTCGCCGTGCGAAGACTGGATCGCGAATGTCGCGCGATTGGCTTCCGTCATCGCCTTGGTCAGCGGCAACCCGAGCCCCGTACCGTCGCCGCGCTTGCGTGCGCCGGGCTGCACCTGGCCGAATGGCTTCATGGCCTGTTCGAGTTCGGCTTTGGACATGCCCACGCCGGTGTCGCGAATGCGCAGCGTCACCGAACCGGACGTTTCATAGGCGGTCGATACGACGATCTGGCCGCCCGAGGGCGTGAAGCGGATGGCATTGGCGAGAATGTTGATGGCGATCTGCTTGATCGAGCGGAGATCGGCAACGACATCGGGAACCGATTGCGACAGCGAGGTACGGATGATCACGCGCTGGGCGTTCGCCTGTTGCTGGACGAGCGACACCGCCTCGGAAACACAGTCGTTGAGCGTGACGGCGGCAAACTCGACATCCATCTCGCCGGCTTCGATCTTCGATATGTCGAGAAGATCGTTGACGATATCGAGTACATGACGGCCCGAGCGGCCGATATCGTTGGCATATTCGACATAACGGGGATGGCCGGCCGGACCGAAATGCTCGCTGGCGATCATATCGGAGAAGCCGATGATGGCATTGAGCGGCGTGCGGATCTCGTGGCTGACGCGAGCGAGGAAATCGCTCTTGTGCTGGTTGGCGGTCTCGGCGGCGCGCTTGGCGGTCTTCAGTTCCTCCTCGGAGCGCTTCCACTGGGTGATGTCGCGGATCACGGCGCAATAGCTGTTGGAGCCCGGCATGCGCCCCATCGTCATGAACAGCGGAATGAAGCCGCCGGAAGCCTCGCGGCCAATGACCTCGCGGCCATCATTGAGCACGCTCGCTACGCCATGGCCGGCAAGTCCGGCAAGATAGTCCTGTACAGCTTTCTGGCTTTCATGGGCAAACAGCATCGCAAACGGCTTGCCACGGGTCTCGCCGTCATCAAAATTGAAGAGCGCGCTGGCCGAACGATTCAGCGAACGGATGCGCCCGTCCGTGTCGAGAATCACGACGCCGTCAGTGGCAGTTTCCAGTATGGACCTGAGCTCCTCAGCCTCGATCTTGAGGGTTGCCAACTTGTGCGCCATCTCCGGGTCTTCCTCGAACGAGACGGGCGGAGCTTCCATTGCAACCTCGGGAGCCAGCGTCAGCATCAGCGCCGTGGCACCCTCGTATTTCACCGATTGAAGCCTTGCTGTCACGGGCACTTCCACCCGATCGGCGCGCACCAGATGCACGATGCCCGCAGCACCTTCGTGCCGGGCAATCAAACTTTCGAGGCCGCCGGCGGCTTCAAGCGCTTCGATTGTGTTGTAGCCGGTCAGCCGCCGGAACTCTGTGTTAGCGTGGATCAACCGGTCGCCGGCATGAATGAGGATTGCAAGCGGCACCTGGTCAGCGGCCGAAGCCGTCATGCCGGGGCCCTGGGACGCCTCCGCCAGATCGTCGAATTCGTCCTCGTCTATCTCATCGACCTTTTTGGCAACATCTTCCTGTTCGCGCTTGGAAGCGCTGTCTTCAGCACCAAGGGCCTCAACCGCTGTGGTGCCGGCTTTCATCGTCTGTGCATCGTTCTGCACATCCGCGTCGGCGACGACGTCGTCATTGGCATCCGGCGTGTCTTCCATCGGCTGGCCGGTGACCAACTCGTTCGGGCGCTTGCCGAAAGGTTCGAGTTGCCGGGCGATCTCGCGAAACGCGGCCTGCTCGTTCTGGCTCAGCCCCTCGCGCGCCTTGGCACGGCGCTCTTCCAGCTGGACTATTTTGCGGGAGAACGTTTCCAGCGGATTGGAGGCAATCTCCAGCGCGGGAACTTCACCACGGAATTCGTCCAGTGACTCGACGCCGCTATCGTCTGTCGTTTCGTCCTGTGCGGCACCTTCCGCGTGGCTTTCGTCGAAAACTTCGTTTTCGTCGCCTGCATCAGCGTCGACAACGGGGGCGGCTGCATCAGGTCGACCGAGTGTCAGGCCAAGGGCGGCGGGATCTTCCTCCGCATCACCCACCCGCACGATTCCGAAACCCCGGAAGCCATCGAATTCGCGATTGCGCGAATAGGTCGGCAATGCCGCCAGATCGACCGGCACGACAAGGTTTGTTCCCTCGACCGGCCAGCGGATCATTCGTCCAGACCAGGTGTCGCGCCGCTCCAGCAGGCGACCGATTTCACCATCCTGATCGAGGTTGAATTGTTCGGCCAGCTCCTTGAAGCCGAGACCATTGATGTTGCCGGCATTCGGGCCGACCGTCCGCATGAACTCGTCGGAGACTTCGGCAAAACGGCCTTCCGGGTCAAGCTTCCACACAAATCGCACCGGCCGCCCGCCACCCCGAAACACGAACGTGCCATGCTCCTCCGTGGGCTCATCGGCAACAGAGGCGACCGACGCCTCCGGCTGCTGGTCCTCGGAGGCGACAACTATCGGCTGGTGCTGCAAATCCTGCTCCGGCGCGCTGATAGGCTGCGGCTCGTCTACGGGGCCCTCAATTGCGGCAGCCCCATCAATCGCCGCCAGATCCGCCAGATCATCGCTGGTCTCGACATCAGCCAACTCGGCGTCCGTCATTTCGGCGGCGTCCTCGCCATCATGCGAAAGGTCCGAAGCTTCATCCGCCTCTATGGATTCAGCCGGGAGCAGGCTGCGAGCGGCCTCGGGCTGAACGATGACGGCACCGCCGACTTCTTCAACCTCAGCGTCGATGGGTTGCACCGGCTCCGCTTCGGTTGCCGGATCGGCCTCTACGTCGGCGTCGTCGAAAGCCGTATCTGGCGTTTTCTCGGCAGCCGGCGTTGCGGGCTGTGTCGCGGCAGCGACCGTCGCGACTGATACGGCGACAACGCGCGGGAGGTGTTGCTCCGGCGGGGGATCCATCCGGCCGAGCATCGTCTCGACGCAGAACAGCAGGTGCAATGGCGGATCTTGCGAAACCGTACCGATGGCCGCAGGCAGGTAGCCGGCAGCGGAAGCAATCGGGCGCTTGATAAGACCATCGGTATGCGCCAGCGCGGCGATCAGACCACGCGTGGTTTCGGGTGCAATTCCGATGGCCGAGAACCCGGCGGATGCATCAAGCACCGTGCCCTCACCATCAAGCACCGCCATATGCGTGTCCGGATCATCAAACCCCCTGAGCATGGCGGCAATGCGCGCAGCGGGGTCTTGCGCATTGGCAGCGACGGGCGCGGTGAATATCACCACAATCTCATCCTTGCGAATCTCGACGAGGCTGGCAGTTGCACTGACGGCCGCACTTTGGAAGCCGCTGGAGGTCCGGATCGTCAACCCGCGCGTATCGCCAACCTCGCGAAGCTGGGAGGCCGCGGCGGTGAGCTGACGAAAGGCAACGCTTCCGCGGTTCGGGCCATCGTCCATAAGGCCATAGATGTCGCCGAATCCAAAGAACGCGGCGCCTTCGCCATTGGCCCACAGAACCTGATCCATAGACCGCGAAAACAGCACGATTGCGTCTCCGGCGGCCAAGCGCGCGCGCACCGATGGATGTACGGCTATGTCGATGAATGGATACTGGACTTGCGGCATGACGGACCTTGGAGACGCAGGGAATTACCGGGGCATGTCTTAATAAATTCTTAATACTCCGTCGGCTCCCGACGGTCCACAACCTTGCCCCGGAATCCGTGCAAAGGGTTAATCTGTTGCATCGCACTATTTTGTTGCGCTGCACAATATTGCGTGTTATAGACCCTTCATAAACATATGGCACGGCTGAAGCCGTCCAGGAAACGAACAAGGAGCATGCGCATGGCCACGAAGAAAACGGATGATGTCTTCTCCATTTCCTCTTTCGATCCGTCGAAGTTCAATGAGAGCTTTCGCGATTTCGCCGAGAAGAGCTCCGTAAAGTCCAAGGAAGCCCTTTCCAAGGTGAAGGAAGCGACCGAAGAAGCCGGCAAGACCGTTGAAGCAACGCTGCAGAATGCCCAGGCCGGCACGGTCGAGCTCGGCATGAAGGCAATCGAGATGCTGCGCACCAACACCGAGAATTCCTTCTCGCACCTGGAATCGCTGCTGAGCATCAAGTCTGTTTCCGAGTTTTTCGAACTTCAGACGGCGTTTTTCCGCAAGCAGGCTGAACTGGCTGTCGAACAGGCCAAGTCGCTTCAGGAAACTTCCAAGAAGGTTGCCGAGCACGTCTCCAAGCCGGGCAAGGAAGCCACTGAAAAGGCAATGTCCTCTTTCAAGCTCAGCGCCTGATACTCTTGTAGCAGTGTGTAAGCGTAAAGAAGCGTAGTGCGAGGGTCGGGATTGTTCCCGGCCCTTTTCATATTGATATCTTGATCGGCCCCAAGCTCTAGCGCTTCAAGGCGATACCTATACCCGCGGTAAAGACATCCGAGGTCGGCACATTGCTTTGGCGCGTTCTTTCCCATGTCGCGTCTGCATTGAGATCGATCGATTGCGAAAGCCCCCAGGTCAGGCCAGCACCGACATTGTACACGGTCTGGCTTGACACTGATGCCTGCGAATAATCGCGCCAGGTGATCGAAGTCGCTAACCGCCCTGTCAATTCGTCGATGATCGCCTGCGTCAACTCCGCGGTGGTGGTGTAGGCAATTGAACCGCTGGCGCCTGCCGTCGTAGACGGCTCAAGCGCGGTCCTCAGGCCAAATGTCGCATCAGTGCCGCGACGCGGCGACCAGGTCGCATTGCCATCGAAAGTAATAGCCGACAACGCGTCCAGCCGTGGATCCTCAAATTCGGCGACGGTATAGCCAGTCGACAGCTCACCACGAAGCTTTTCGCCAAAATCCGCCTCGATCCCAGTTTTGACGGCATAGATCGTCGCATCCCTGACGTAGCCCTGGTCGTCCCGGTGCTGATCATAGATCGATTGTCCGTAGGATGCTTCCAGGAACGGGATCAACGCCGGCGAAAGCTCGTAACCGATGCGTCCTCGCAGGATCGCCGTGTTTTCGTTGCGGTCCTCCTGCGAGACAAATGTGCCGTTGGCGAGTTGCGCGTCTCCATAGGTCTGGCGCTCGAAATCCACACCGACCGTGCCGCGGATGAGCCCCATATCGTGAACAACCTCGGCGCCCGCAATGTAAGTCGACACAAGCGCCTGGTTCGTGGCACCCGATATCGCATTGGCATCGCCGACATCTTCGCGCTGCAGCGAGTAACCGGCCTTGAGGTTCGCCAGCGTCGCATGCGAAATATCCAGTCGGAAAGCGGCATCTATCCTGCCTTCAGGATCGTCCTCGACAATACCGCTCAGCGTCTTTTGCCAAGTACCCTCGGCATCGATCCTCAATTCATGCTGCGACCAGTCCGAAACCAACGATCCCTTCAGACCGGTTTCGAGATAACTGCGCGTCCACTCGTTCTTGCCGGTGCGCGTGCGCTCCATGCCGAGCCTCTCGCTGATCGTCGGACGCAATGTAAATGCACCGAGTGCAACGCCCGGTGCCAGATCACCGTCTGGAGGAAGCGTCGACCTTAGCCCGTCAATGGATTCTTCGCGTGGATTTTGCTGGCGAAGCTCCCCGAGAGTGGCAGCATCGAGAGATTGCTCGGCACTTTCCTCCGTTGCGGAAACGTCAGGCGTATCGGTTTGTGCATCAGCCTGTTCGGCATCTTCGCCCGTCGTCGCGCCGTCGGCATTATCTGTAGTGGCGTTGGAAGGACGCGATAGCCTGAGCTGCGTGTTGCTCGACGATGGATCCAGTGCCGATTGCGCCCATGATTGCTCTGGGGCCGACAGCATGCCGATCTGGACAGCCAGCACAATAGCCGGCAGGCCTTTCCGGACGAGGTCGGACGAGGAGCGGGAACACTTCATTGGATAGACAGCCGGGCATTCTTCGGTTCAGCAGACATTACCTAGGGGTAAACGAGCAAGGTTAATCAATCGTTTCCACCTACACGCGAGATACTCCTGTCGCCCACATGCAGATCATGAAAGCGGCTGATTTTGCAGGTCTAAGCCAACGAGATCTCCAACGGGGGCAAGCCGATGCTGCAATAGCCGTGAATTGGACTTGCTTTAAAACGATTGAGAAATATTCCGGTCTGGACAGGACCGAAAGAAGGAGTAAATCAACCGCATGACAGAAAACATTCTCAAGCTTCCCGACAGTGATGCGGCGCGTTCCGCAATCCGCACCATCAAAGCTGAAAAGACCGGCCTTGCCGATCTTGAACGTGCCCTCGGCAACGGACTTGCACAGCCTTTTGAGGACACCGTGCAGCGTCTGGTTTCGCTGACAGGCCGTGTTGTCGTTTCCGGCATCGGCAAGAGCGGCCATGTCGGCGCCAAGATCGCGGCGACATTCGCCTCCACCGGCACGCCCTCATTCTTCGTGCACCCGGTGGAAGCCAATCATGGCGACCTCGGCATGATTACCGCGCAGGATGCAATCCTTGCGCTATCATGGAGCGGCGAGACGTCGGAGCTCAAAGGAATCGTTGCCTACTCCAGGCGCTTTTCCATTCCGCTGATCGCCCTGACCTCCGGTGAGAATTCGACGCTCGCGCGCGAAGCCGATATCGTGCTCTGCCTTCCCAAGTCGCAGGAAGCCTGCCCGCACGGCCTTGCTCCAACCACGTCGGCTGTGATGCAACTGGCCATCGGCGATGCACTTGCGGTGGCTTTGCTGGAGGCCCGTGGTTTCACCGCAGTGGATTTCAAGACTTTCCATCCCGGCGGCAAGCTGGGTGCGACGCTCGCCCATGTCGGTGATGTCATGCATCACGGCGACAGCCTGCCGCTGGTATCGCTCGGCACCCCAGTGCCTGAAGCAGTCATGGCGCTTTCGCTCAAGCGCTTCGGCTGCGTGGGCGTTATCGGCGAGGACGGCGTTCTGGCCGGCATCGTCACCGACGGCGACATCGCCCGCCGCCTAGACAAGAATCTCGTCGAGATGAAGGTCGAGGAGATCATGACGAAAAACCCCAAGACCGTACGCAGGAATACCCTGGCGACCAGCGCCATGGGCCTTCTCAATCTCTACAATATCTCGGCGCTGATGGTTACCGACGATGACAACCGCCCGATCGGCATCGTGCATTTCCACGATCTGCTCAGGATCGGCGTGGCTTGACGCAAGCCGCTTGGGAGCCCCCTTCCAGTTCGCGGCAAGGGGGTTCGGAGTTCAGAGGGCTTCTACCTTCAGGCCGCTTCCCTCGCTGCCGACGATTTTCACTTTCGTCCCCGCCGGCAACTCCGGCCCGCTGACTGTCCAGAACGCGTCGCCTATCCGAACCCGGCCCCGGCCATTGACAATCGGGTCCGCCAAGCTCGTCGTGCGTCCGACCAGGCTCGCACCGCGATCGTTCAATGTCGGCTCTTCCGATCTGGCCCCGGAACGTTTCAGCCAGTTTCGTCCGATGAACAGGCAGACGCCTGATAGCACCGCGAAGACCAGCCACTGCACCTGCCAGCCCCACCAGCTTGTTTCCCAGAAAAGATTGGAAAGGGCGCCGGTGAGCACGCCGGCGACGCCCACCCAGATCAGAAAGTTGCCCGGCAACGCCACTTCGGCCACCAGCAGAACAATGCCGAATATCCACCAGGCCCAGGGGCCGGCGCTATGGACAAAGTTGCTGATCATGTCTGCCCACCCTGCTGTTCATTGGACCTCATGACAAAGGGATTGGTCGTGCCAGCGGTAACGGACGGCGTGGTCCTCGTTGCCTGGCGCGGCGCCGTCGGCGTCGTGCCGCCGTCACCACCGAAGACTTCCCTGGCTATGGCCCCAATGCCTCCGAGGGAGCCCACGAGCGCAGACGCTTCCATCGGCATCAGCACGATCTTCGAGTTTCCGGCGGTACCGATCGAAGCCAGAGCTTCGGTGTATTTCTGCGCTACGAAGTAGTTGATCGCCTGCACGTTGCCGGCCGCGATGGCCTCGGACACCATTTTCGTCGCCTTGGCTTCGGCCTCGGCCAGTCGTTCGCGCGCTTCGGCCTCACGATAAGCAGCTTCGCGCTCTCCCTCCGCCTTGAGAATGGTTGCCTGCTTGGCGCCCTCGGCCTTGAGGATCTGGGCGTTCTTCGTACCTTCGGCTTCGAGCACAAGCGCGCGCTTCTCGCGCTCGGCCTTCATCTGCCGGGCCATCGAATCGACAAGGTTCTGCGGCGGCGTAATATCCTTGATTTCGACGCGGGTGATCTTGATGCCCCAGGGACTGGCGGCCTCGTCCACCGTGCGCAGCAGCCGCTCGTTGATCGTTTCACGGTTGGAGAGCAACTCGTCGAGATCCATCGACCCCATCACCGAACGGATATTGGTCATGGTGAGGTTGAGCAGCGCCTGATTGAGATTGGAGATCTGGTAGGCCGCCTGAGCGGCGTTCAACACCTGGTAGAATGCCACGGCATCGGCCTTGACGCTGGCGTTGTCCTTGGTGATCACTTCCTGCGTGGGAACATCAAGAACCTGTTCCATCACATTCAGCTTGGCACCGATCGTGTCGATATAGGGAACGATCAGGTTGAGGCCCGGATGCAGCGTTCGCGTATAGCGTCTGAAGCGCTCCACAGTGTAGTTATAGCCTTGCGGTACGGTCTTGATACCGGCAATCAATGTCCAGATGATCAGCACGACGATTGCGATGACGGCGTAGTCCATGCCGGTAAAGGTATCAAGATTCATTATTCCCTCCGAAGGCACGGATTGTTGCGGCCCGTGCCTGTTGTCTACCATAAGACGTTGGTATCCGGCGGTTTATTTGCAAGAGGGCGCAGCCGAATGTGCCGGGAATGGCGGCTTTGCCGCCATGCCCGGACCTGCCGGACACAAATGACTGGTTTATATCCAGCCCATCAACTCGCGCCTCACCTGCGCCTCCAGCACATCCATGCCACCGTCGCTGTCATTGAGGCAGGGAATGTGAGCGAATTTCTCGCCGCCATTGTGATGGAAGCTTTCGGCTGCCTCACCGGCGATTTCTTCCAGCGTTTCCAGACAATCCGAAACGAAACCCGGATTGAGCACGGCGATCCGCTTGACGCCATCCTGCGCCAGCTTCTCGACTGTCTTGTCAGTGTAGGGCTTGAGCCACTCCTCCGGGCCGAACCGCGACTGGAACGTCACCATCAGCTTGCTGTCATCCCAGCCGAGCTTGTCACGCAGCAGCCGCGCCGTCTTCTGGCACTGGCAATAATAAGGGTCGCCCTTGTCGAAATAGGATTGAGGGATGCCGTGGAAGGAAGTGATCACCACTTCCGGCTCCCAGTCGAGTGTGGCCAGATGCGACGTGATCGAATTTGCCAGCGCGTCGACATAGGCCGGCTGGTCGTGATACGGCGGCACGGTGCGCAGTGCCGGTTGCCAGCGCATTGCCTTCAGCGCGTCGAATGCCTTGTCGTTGACAGTCGCCGTGGTCGCCGCCGCATATTGCGGATAGAGCGGAAACAGCAGGATGCGCTCGCACCCCTTGTCCTTCAATGCGTTCAAACGCTCGGCGATGGAAGGATTGCCGTAGCGCATGCCCCAGTCGACGACGACATCGGGATGGTCGCGCAGCCGTTCTGCCAACTTCTCGGTCTGAGAGCGGGTGTAGGTCCTGAGATAGCTCTCATCGAGTTCCTTGTTCCAGATTGTCTCATAGGCCTTGCCGACTTTCTGCGGGCGCTTGTTGAGAACGATGCCGAAGAGGATGGGATACCAGTAGAAAGGCGACCATTCGATCACCCGCCGGTCCATCAGGAACTCCTTGAGATAGCGGCGCATCGATTTGTAGTCGGTGCCATCGGGTGTGCCGAGATTGACGAGCAGCACCCCGATCCTGCCCCGCTTGACCGGGGGATGACTGGCGGGGAAAAGCGGCTCGGCGTCGGTCATGTCTCATCCTTTGTTTTTCTTGTCATACGCCTGGCATCCGCGACCGGATGACGAGCCGGACCGGATATAGGAAATATGAACGGCCCGGGAAAGCCCGGGCCGCGTGGTCAGATTGACGCTCCCGCTCTACTTGGCAGGAATGTTGATTTCCGTGCCGATATGCAGCCGGCGGGCGCGCAAGTCGTTGTTTGCATCGGCAATCTTCTTCCAGAGCCGCCCCTCGCCATAGAACTTTCTGGCGAGATGCCAGAATGTATCGCCCTTGACGATGACGTGTTTGGTCGCGCCACCGGCGGCAAAGGCATCGCTCGCCATTGTCCCGGCTTCGGGCGCCTTGTTGGCAATGTCGGAGGCATCAGCGGGAAGCGCCGGTGCCTTGACTTCCGCCGCGGTGGCTACAACAGCAATACGACCGTCGAGATACGGCTTGTATGGCGATTGCTTGGCAATGAAAGCCGCCGTCGTGTCTTCGAGGCTCGGTCCGAAGTCATAGGCATTCACGGCCTTGTCCCTGAAAACGGCATAACCATCGCCACCGGCCCGGGTGTAATTGTTGGCGACCACGCCGTAGGTCTTGGCATTGTCGAGCGCCACGAATTTGCCACCCTCATTGACCTCGACCGAAACAACCCGACTGCCGGCCGGCTTGGCAGGATCAAAGGTGTATTTCATCCCCGCGACTTGCGGGAAGCGGCCCTTGCCCTCCTCGATCTGGCTCAGGCCACTTTCGAGCGCAGCAAGCACATCGGCGCCCTTGAGTTGGAAGGTAGCAAGCGAATTCTGGAATGGCAGTACCGTCAGCACCTCGCCCATTGTCACCTCGCCGGTATCGATGGACGCACGCAGACCGCCCCCATTGGCAAACGCGATCTGCATACCCTGGTCCTTGACCCGGTCGAGCATCGCGTCGGCGACAAGATTGCCCATCTCGCATTCCTTGGCGCGGCAGGTTTCACGCGAGCCGTCGATCGGCGCCGAAGTCGAACCGATCACCTTCTGCTTCAGCGCTTCGATGGGCGCGCCGAGTTCCTTGATCCGGGCGGTGACTACCTCATCCGGCTTGAAGGATGAATCGATCAGGATCGGATCGCCCTTGGCGGATTTGACGACGCCACTGTCATCGAAGACCACGTCGAGATCGCCGAGATATTTGGAATAGGAACCGGCTTGGACGACCGGAACCTTGTAGCCACCAGGATTGTCCACCATCGTCGGATAGGGACCGGAGGCACCCTTGTCGGTATTCGACAGCAGGCTATGGGAATGGCCGCCCACGACGATATCGACATCCGGGATCTTGGCGATGACAGCGAGGTCGCGGGGATAGCCGACATGGGTCAGCGCGATGATCTTGTTGACCCCTTGCGCCTTGAGCTTCTGCACCTCGTCGCCGATTGCCTTGTCGTCGATGCCGATCATGATGTTGGGACCCGGCGACGCAAGCGTGTCGGTGTCGTTGGCAACCGCACCAACGATACCGATCTTCTGGCCGCCGACATCAAGCACCAGCGAGGGAACGATCCTGTCCTTGATCTTGGATTCGTAACCCGCCACGACATTGGCAGTGACGACGGGGAATTGCACCTTGTCGAGGAAGATCTTCAATCCATCCTCGCTGTCGTCGAACTCATGATTGCCGACGGTCATGGCATCGAACTTCATCGCATTGAGGAACTCGGCTTCTGCCGCACCTTTATAGGTCGTGTAGAACAACGATCCCTGGAAATTGTCACCTGCATTCAGCAGCAGCACATTCTTGCCCGCGAGCGCCGCGCGCGTCTGGTCAATGGCAGTCTTGAGGCGCGCCGCCCCACCGAAGCATTCGTTCTTACCCTCTTCCTCGGCCGAGCAAGTTGAATCGAATTTGTTGATTGCCTCGATGCGCGAATGGAAGTCGTTGATATGCAGGATATTCAGTTCATAGTCCGCCAGTGCGGCACCTGCCGACAGAGCAAGGCCCGAGGCGCTGAGCAGGGCAAAACGAACAATACGGCTCATCATTCTTCTCCTCTTCAATCAGAAATGCCAGCCAGGACGGTTAATCGTCCTGCGCGTCAACTTTTTCATCGAGGTCGGCAATCGCTCCGAACGGGAGATCCGGAGGATGAAATGGAGCAAAAGCGGCCCTTGCGGGCCGGTAACATTATTGCGTGGCGACGTTACCGCGGCGCATGAGCGTAAATTGCGCTCCGGAATCCGCCGTGCAGTTAAGCTGGCCCGGCGAAATCATCGCACAATTGACCTTGGACTGCTTGTTCTGCACGTGTGAGGTCATGCTGATCTCGTACAGATTGTTGCCCGGGAGCTTGACGTAGGTCCCCGAAGCCAGAAGCTGGTTGGTATCGGTCGTACGCGTATTGAAACTGCCGGCCTGGAAGGTCGAAATCAGGCCATTGGGGTCGGTCCAGGCACCGTCGATGCCGACCGCTGCGGGCTGTGTGGGGAGAGGACGTTCACGTTCCGTCGTACAGGAGGCAAGGACAGCAGTCACGATGAGTGCCGGCACGGCGAATTTCTTCATATTTGTATCCCCTTGAGGCCAAAGGGCAAACCCACCCTTCCGGCATGTCAGTCGATAGGTATTTTGGCGCTATTCCAGAATGAAAGCAAGGCATTGGCACACATCATTCGAAGGCCGGGACAAGTTTGCAACATACATCGCTGCCGAGCAGCGTGTCAGCGTCGTGCGAACGACCCATCATCATCGAAGCGCTCCAATATTGACGCCAGCGAGCAATCCCCGGACCAGTGCACCGCTCGCCATCCGGCTGTTTCAGCGGCTGCGACGTTCGCAGCCGTATCATCGATCAACAGCAACTCAGCCGGAGCATGGCGCGATGATCTCGCTATGTGCTGGAAAAAAGCTGGATCCGGTTTGCGACTGCCAATGGCTGCGGAATAGAAGACATCATCAAAATGCGGACCCAAGCCGAGCGTATCGAGCAGGTAGCGGGCGCGCAGATGCTCTTGGTTGGTCGCGAGATACACTCTCATGCCCGCACGTCGCTTGCGTTCGAGTTCGTCCAGCAAAGCAACATTGATTCGCGCATCGTTCTCGAACCAGTATTTGATGAACTCATCGGGATGCAGATGCGGTGCTATTTTCCGCAGCGCCACCGCGAGCCGGACTTCCATGCCGACGCGACCGAGCACGACCTCAGTCCAGTGAGGCAGGAAGAATTCGCTGTGAAGCTGCGCCGGATCGATGCCAAGGTCCGCTTTCAGGTCTGCTGCCCAAGGAAGTCCGTCGCGCGGCCTGCCGCAGACGAGCACACCGTCGACATCGACCATCAGCGCCCTGATCATGCCGCCCCCGGTGCTTAGCCCGGAGCTCGCCTTTGCGAGCTCCGGAACAGGTTGTTGTTAGCGGACCAGAACGTTCCTGAACTGCCAGGGATCCGATGTATCGAGATCCTCGGGGAACAGGCCCGGGCGGCCGTCAAGCGGCGTCCAGTCCGTGTAGTGCCCTTCGACCGGTCCGAGATAGGGCGTCTGCACTTCCAGGCAACGCTTGTAGTCCATCTCGTCGGCTTCAACGATGCCGGCCTTCGGATTTTCGAGTGCCCAGACCATGCCGGCCAGCACTGCTGATGTCACCTGCAGGCCGGTGGCGTTCTGGTAGGGCGCAAGCTTGCGGGCCTGATCGAGCGACAGGCGCGAACCGAACCAATACGCGTTCTTCTCATGGCCGTAGAGCAGGACGCCGAGTTCGTCGATGCCATCGACCAGTTCATCCTCGTCGAGCACATGCTGAACGGGCTGCGCATTGCCGCCGTTGCCGAACATCTCATGCAGCGACAGTATCGCGTCGTTGGACGGATGATAGGCATAGTGGCAGGTCGGCCGGTACGTCACCGCGTCGTCCTTGTCCCGGACAGTGAAATATTCGGCGATCGAGATCGATTCATTGTGGGTGACAAGGAAGCCATATTGGGGGCCGGGCGTCGGGCACCACGTGCGGACACGGGTATTGCCGCCGGGCTGCTCGAGATAGATTGCCGACTTATGGCCCTTCTTGAACTTCTTGCCGTTCTTGGGCATCCACTTCTCGTGCGTGCCCCAGCCGAGTTCGGCTGGCTGCAGGCCTTCCGAAATGAAGCCCTCCACCGACCAGGTGTTCCAAAAGACGTTCAGCGGCTTGGGATGCTTGGTGCGCTGTGTATCGCGTTCGGCGATGTGGACGCCCTTGACGCCCGCCTTCTTCATCAGCTTGGCCCAGCCTTCACGGTCGTCCTGCGAAGGCTCATCGAACTTCAGGCCGATTTCATTGGAAAGGTTGACCAGCGCCTGCTTGACCAACCAGGAAACCATGCCCGGATTGGCGCCGCAGGTGGAAACGGCTGTCGTGCCACCCGGATTTCTGGCCTTTTCCTTGCGCATCGTGTCGCGCAACGCGTAGTTCGTGCGCTCGGAATTATCCATGCCCTTGTCGAAATAGAAACCGAGCCAGGGTTCGACGACGGTATCGACATAGAGCACGTCGTGCTTGCGGCACAACTTCATGAGGTCGACCGAGGAAATGTCGACCGAGAGGTTGACGCAGAAGCCCTGCCCTTCGCCTTCCGTCAGGAGCGGCTTGAGCAACGTCTTGTAGTTGTCCTTGGTGACATGCGCCTGGATGTGCCTGATCCCATGCTTCTTGAGAAGCTCCGCTTCATCGTTTCGCGGTTCAATGACCACCATCCGGCTCTTGTCGAACTTAAAGTGACGCTCGATGAGGGGTAAAGTACCACGTCCGATCGAGCCAAAACCGATCATCACGATCGGACCAGTGATTTCGCCATATACCGGATAGTTTTGTTCATTCATTTAGGGAAGCACTCCTTTAAAGTTTCAAGCCCGCTCACTAACCACGTTTCCGTGTCACAAAAAAGCGGAATTTGTGGGGTTCCAGCCCGATACCTGGAGTGTTTCGGCGGCTTTTCAGGACTTTTGCAGTTCAGACCCCGGCAAAACTGACAGCATGCCTGAGGTGATCGACCAGCGCATCGCGCTTGCTGAGCATGCCCTTGTATGCCAGTTGCTCGGGGGTGAATTCCATCAACTTGGCCGCGAGTGCATTGGCCATCCTGCCATCATCGTCGAGCGACGTGACAAGCGAAATCGGGTCGTTGTAGATGCGGATGGTAAAGACGATGCCGCCCGTCACGGGAAGCCTGCGCAGCGTCTGTCTCTCGATGCGGATGAAATTGGTCGCCGGGGTAAATTTGGCTTTGTTAGCGTGTGCGCTGCGCTCGGGTGGCCAAAAAAGTTCGCCGGCAGGATAGATCGACCAGTTGAACCGGACAGCCGGCAGATCCGGCTGGAGGTTGTCGAAAATGCGGTTGAGCATTGTGGCATTGCGTGTACCGCCTTCGAATCCTGGCACGTGGGCATGCACGCCTTCCATCGGCAATCCAGCCTTTTCACGAAGCGTCCAGCCCGAGGGAAAGGCGAGATGGGCTGCGACGAGATGCCACCCCGCCTCTCGTTTTTCGAGAATGACGAGGTCATCCTGCACCAGCGCTGCAGCCTTCTGGATCGGCACAGTGCCGGGATCGGCAAGATCGACCTCTCGATCGAGGAACGCCATCCGGTCTCCCGATCTCACATAGCGGTCTGCATGCTTCGATGTGAGATGGTCCACAATCAGGTCGAGACATTCCTGCTGGGCAGGCAGGGACTGCTCCTCGGAATAGAAGATCTCGTCGAAATGGGTCGCAGCAAGCCGGTCCTTTTCAGCAAGGAACGCTTCGAGATCGTCATCCGGCTCGATCCATCCATCCGGATCGAGCGCGGAGAGGCCGATGCTGAACGGCTTCAGATTGGTGTCATAAGGCGTGTGTTTCGGGGCGCTTGTCATATGTCGGGATCAGGCCTGCAAGTTTTCGAAGCCTTCGGCCGTCGAGGTGAACGCACACTCGAAAAATTCGTATTGCCCAATACTATTCACGACGAAGGGATCGCTTTCGCAGAATTCCTCGATTTCGATCCGGTCGCCGCGCGCGAGAATGATGCCGCCCGTGCGCGGTACTTTTCGACCCGATGCGACAAACCAGCCCTCGTCGTAGCCTCGTTTAACCCATGTCATGTGCGCTTCCATGAAAGCATCGGCCTTTTCGATTTCGGTCGTATAGGTCAGGGACAGGATGAGCATTGGATAACCATGGATGAAGGAAAAGAGGCTGGAACCGTACCATCTTACCGTGGCAAAGCAAGATTGGGCCGCAATGTCGCAGGCAGCCACCATCCGGAATGGCGTACGGCGATTGCGCTTGGCGCCCAAAAGCGCTATTTCCCCGCCATGACCGAGAGCACGATCCAACCCCGTCCCGAACTGTCCGGCCCCTACCTGGTGGCCGCGCTTTACCATTTTGTCCCCTTCCCGCGTTTTCGCGATTTTCGTGAACCGCTGCAGACCTTCTGCCTGGAAAACGACGTGGTGGGGTCGCTGCTGATTGCCCACGAAGGCATCAACGGCACGATTGCCGGGCCGGACGAAGGCCTTCGCAACGTGCTGGCCTATCTTCGCGCCCAGCCGGAATTTTCGGCGCTGGAGCACAAGGAAAGCCGGGCTTCGAAGAAGCCGTTCCTGCGGATGAAGGTCAAGCTCAAGAAAGAGATCGTCACCATGGGCGTCGAGGATATCGACCCGCTCAAGGTCGTCGGCACCTATGTCGCGCCAAAGGATTGGAACGCGCTCATCACCGATCCGGATACGATCGTGATCGACACGCGTAACGACTACGAGACGGCTCTCGGCGTTTTCTCCGGCGCGGTCGATCCCAATATCAAGACCTTCCGCGAGTTCCCGGACTGGGTGAAGGACAATGCGGGCCTGCATAACAAACCGAAGATCGCCATGTACTGCACCGGTGGAATCCGCTGCGAAAAAGCAACCGCCTACATGAAGGATCAAGGCTTCGATGAGGTTTATCACCTCAAGGGCGGCATCCTCAAATATCTGGAGGAAGTGCCTTCCGAGGAAAGCCTTTGGGAAGGCGCCTGCTTCGTTTTCGACGAGCGCGTTTCCGTCGTCCAGGATCTTCAGGAGGGTGGCCACAAGCTTTGCCGCGCCTGCCGCCATCCACTGTCGGCGGAAGATCTGCAGCATCGCCACTACGAGGCAGGCGTTTCCTGTCCGCAATGCTATGAAGTCCGCAGCGAGGACGATCGCAACCGGTTCCGCGAGCGCGAACGCCAGACCAAACTGGCCAAGCAGCGCGGCCAACAGCATTTCGGCTCGTAATTCCGTTCAAACAGACAGGATAGTCCCATGTTCGAGACATTGACCGCCGCTCCGCCCGACAAGATCCTCAGCCTTTCGGTCCTCTACCGGAACGATCCAAGGCCGACGAAAATCGATCTCGGCGTCGGCGTCTACAAGGATTCGGCCGGCGCAACCGTGATCATGGGCGCGGTGCGCGAAGCCGAAAAGCGACTCTACGACAGCCAGAAGACCAAAACCTATGTCGGCATGGCCGGCGACGAAGGCTTCAACAAGGGCATGTTGAAACTGGTGTTCGGCGAAGGCGCCGATCTCAGCCGGATGTTTGCCTGCCAGACGGCGGGTGGCTCCGGTGCGCTGCGGACGCTTGCCGAACTTCTGGCGAAGGCCCGGCCGGATGCGACGGTCTGGCTTTCGGACCCGACCTGGGCAAACCATGCACCGATCCTCAAGGCAGCGGGCCTGAAGACGGCTGTCTATCCGTATTTCGATGCGGCGACCGGCCTGGTGAAGGCCGAAGCGATGCTTGATGGGCTGAAGAAGGCCGCAAAGGGTGACATCGTCCTGCTGCACGGCTGCTGCCACAATCCGACCGGAGCAAATCTGTCGATCGAACAATGGGGCCCGGTCGCGGACCTGCTGGTCGAACGCGAGCTGTTTCCGTTTGTCGATCTGGCCTATCAGGGTTTTGGCGACGGCCTCGAGGATGACGCCGCTCCGGTTCGCCTGCTGGCATCGAAGGTTCCGGAGATGGTGGTCGCCACCTCCTGCTCCAAGAACTTTTCCGTCTATCGCGACCGCGTCGGCGCGGCTATCCTGATGGGCAAGGACGCCGACAGCGTCAAGATCGCCGGCAGCCAGGCGCTTGCCACCACCCGCGTCCTCTATTCGATGCCGCCCGACCATGCCGCCGCCGCCGTGCGGATCATCATGGAAGACGCCGGGCTCTATGCCGACTGGAAAACAGAGCTCGAGTCCATGCGGCTCAGAATGCTCAACCTGCGCACAGGCTTTGCGGAAGCGCTCCGTCGCCAGTCGAATTCCGCGCGCTTCGACTTCATTGCCGATCATCGCGGCATGTTCTCGCGGCTCGGCATCACCGAAGCCCAGGTCGACCGGCTGCGGGACGAATACGGGATCTACATGGTCGGCGACTCCCGCTTCAATGTTGCGGGCCTGAAGGAAGATCAGCTCGAAGACCTCGCCAAGGCCGTGGTTTCGGTGCTCTGATACCTCCAGCAGTACAGGAATCCAAAGAACGGGTCGGAAGGCCCGTTTTATTTTGTTTGCTTTCATTTTGACAACCGGCTGTCATTATGGTAACTAGTTGTCGTTATGGAGGTAACGAATGGATCCGAGAACCATACAGGCGCAAGCCCTGACGGACATCATGCTGGCAATATTCCGTATCAACGGAAAGCTGCTCGCCCAAGGCGACACGGTGTCGGCACCGCTGGGGCTTACAAGCGCCCGTTGGCAGGTACTGGGCGCCATTGCGTTGTCCGACCGACCGCAAAGCGTGCCACAGATCGCCGAGACGATGGGCATAACCCGGCAGGGCGCGCAGAAACAGGTCAACCTGCTCGAAGCGGATGGCTTGGCCTTGGCCATGCCGAATCCGCGCCACAAGCGCTCGCCACTCTACCATCTGACCGAAGCCGGGATCGGCACATTTGCCAACATCAACAACCGTCACACCATGTGGGCCAACAGGCTCTCCGATGGGATGGCGACGTCCGATCTCCAGCGCACGCTCGAAGTCATGGGCAGTCTCGAAGCGAGGCTTGAGATAGTCGACCCGCTGAAAGCGAGCGAACCATGAAAACGATTCTGCATGCCGCTGCTGGTGCACTTTCCCTCTTGCTCGTTACGAGTTTTCTCGCTTCGACAATTGTCGCCGAGCTGTTCCTGACCTATTCGGCGGTTGCGTCCGTCAAGGCGGTGATCGCCGCTACGATCGCCTTGCTGGTGCTCTCGATGGTGGCGACGGGTGCGAGCGGCGCGTTTCTGGCGCGCGGTCGCATCAGCCCGATTATCGCTGCAAAGATGCGACGCATGAAGCTGATCGCGGCCAACGGATTGATCGTGATGCTACCCTCGGCAATCTTCCTTTATCTCCGCTCCGCCGATAATCATTTCGATGCGATTTTCCTGACGGTCCAGGCAATCGAAATTGCAGGCGGCATCGTACAGCTCGGCCTTCTCGGCGCGAACTTCCGCGACGGGCTGAGGATGACACGAACGAGGCGGTCAGCCGCCCGCCGATCGACATCCCCGTAGCTCCGGGCGTTTTCGCCTCCACAATCGCATCGCCTTGAAACTGTGGCGCGGCATTCATACTTTTGTTCCAACTGGTTTCACTCAAATGCAGGTGCGCTCGAGGGGAGGCGTGCGGATTGATATCCGCCGTGCTCGCGATGTGCTTTCCCTGCCCGAGGATAATTTGATGGGCTACATTGATCGGGAAATGCATTCCGGCGCCGACAGCGAATTGCTCGACGCCTATTCGCAAACCGTTTCACGCGCCGTAGACCTCATCGGCCCGTCCGTTGCGCAGATTACCGTGGGTACCAAGGGTCGCGGCGGCCAAGGCTCCGGCTTCGTCATCTCACCGGACGGATTGATCGTCACCAACAACCATGTCGTTTCGGAAGCTCGAAGCGTGCGGGTGAAGATGCCCGATGGCATTGCCAGCGAGGCCCGCGTTCTCGGTCGAGACCCCGATACCGATATCGCGCTGATCCGCACCGATGCCAGCCTCAGCGTGTCGGCACCGCTCGGCAATTCCAAAAACCTGAAGCGTGGTCAGATCGCTATTGCCATCGGCAATCCTCTTGGATTCGAATGGACAGTGACATCTGGCGTCGTGTCCGCGTTGGGTCGCTCGATGCGTGCCCAGAACGGCCGATTGATCGATGACGTCATCCAGACCGACGCCTCTCTGAATCCCGGCAACTCCGGCGGGCCGCTGGTATCGTCGGCAGGCGAGGTGATCGGCGTCAACACCGCGGTTATCGTGGGGGCGCAGGGCATTGCCTTTGCCGTCGCGTCGAACACCGCAAATTTCGTCATTTCGGAAATCCTGCGCTTCGGGCATGTCCGGCGCGCCTTCATCGGTGTCGCGGCCGATACGGTAGCGCTACCGCGCCATATCGCCGTTCGAGCCGGACTTACGGGCGAGACATCGGTGCGGATCCGGAGAATCGAGACGGACAGCCCGGCGGCAAAAGCCGGCCTGCTCGAGGGCGATCTGGTGCTGGCGATAGAGGGCCAGCCTGTGCTCGGCGTCGATGACCTGATCAGGTTACTCAATGGTGACCGCATAGGTCAGCCGACCGAGTTCACCATCCTGCCGATCGGCAACACCATCGAAAAGAGGACGGTCATTCCCGCGCCCCGGTCCTGAGGCGACAGGCTTTGATCCAGTCCGTGAACTCGACAAGCCCCCGGCGCATGCAGGCCTTGGTGTCGGGGGCATCCAGAATGCCCGCGATTTCCGGCGACGGCTTGCCGAGAAGATGGATGCTGATTGTCGTTTTCGGCGTCAGCGCTACCGACATCGTATTCAGAACCTCCCGAAGGGCCGTATGCGCATAATCGCTTCGGTTCGATGCGCGCGCGAGCATGACCGGTTTGTGGGGGATCTCGTCTCGCGAGACCAGCCAGTCGAGCGCATTCTTCAGCCCGCCCGGAATTCCATGGGCGTATTCCGGGCAGGCGATGATCAAGGCGTCTGCGGCCCGCACCTTATTTGCGAAATGCGCCACGCTTGCGGGCGTCAAATCGCCTTCCAAATCGGGATTGAAGATCGGCAGATCGCCAATGCAATCGCAGATCTCGATAGCCATGCACTCCGGGGAGACCTCGGCCAGGGCCCGCAACAGAGCGCTGTTTGTCGAGCGTTGCCGCAAACTTCCGGAAATCGCATAGATCCGTGCGGTCGCTATCGTCACGACATCTTCTCGAATTCGGGAATATCGAGTGGTGCGTGATCCCACCATGGACGGACATATGTGTTGACCCGGTTTTGCGGGGCAAATTCCGATGGATCGTCCAGAGTTCCAGCATAAATCGACCAGCGCGGATCGCTATCAGGCCCGGAGCCGAAAATCTGGCTGCCACAGGTCTCGCAGAAATAGCGGATCGTCTCCTCGCCGCTGCCACCGATCATGGAGTATGCCCGGATTTTGCCGGTATAGGCGACCTCAGATCTGTCGAAGATCATGTAGCAGCAATGACCGGTGCCGGTGGCGCGCTGGCAATCGCGACAATGGCAGAAGCCGCTGAAACGCGGCTCAGATTTTGTGGTGTAACGGACGGCGCCGCAAAGACATCCCCCCTTCACATGCGCCTCCGTTGCGAGTTGTCAAAGCAAGCTATGCTGCCGACGTCTTGATGAAGTTGCCCTTTGGAAATTGCTCGGCCAATTCACTATACCACTTGCCGCTCTTCTTGACCGTCCGGACCTGGGTATCATAATCGACATGGACGAGGCCGAAGCGCATGCTGTAACCTTCCGCCCATTCGAAATTGTCCATCAGCGACCAAGCAAAATATCCTCGGAAGGGATAGCCTTCCTTGATCAGGTCTGCCGTCACAGAGAGATGATCGACATAGTAGTTGAGACGCGGCTGATCGTCGACCGTTCCGTCTGCGCCGACGCCCATATTGTAGGCCGCCCCATTCTCGGTGATGTAGCATTCAGGCAGATCGTAGGTCGCATAGAGTTCGCGAACGACGTGGCTCAAGCCTAAGGAATCGATCTCCCAGCCGATGTCGGTTTTCTCCGGATGGACGGGAGCTGCCTGTATGTGGGCGGGATAGGCCGCTTTGGGATCGGGGTCGGCCGCAACACGCATCGGCGTATAGTAATTGAGCCCCCACCAGTCGATCTTCTGCGAGATAACCTTGAGATCATTCTCCTCGATCTTCGGCATGATCGGCTCGTAGGCTTCCAGCAACGCCTTTGGATACTCACCCTTGAACACCGGACCGAAGAACATGCCGTTGTGGAAGTCGTTGGCGCGCACGGCGGCTGCCTTGTCGGCTTCGCTGTCGGATGCGGGGATCACCGACATGGCGTTGAAGACGATTCCAACCGGCAGCTTGGGGGCTTCGGAACGGATAGCCTCGACACCCAGACCATGGGCGAGATTGGTATAGTGGGCGGCGTGGAGCGTCGCTTGCATGTTGCGCTCGCCCGGGGCATGCACGCCCATCAGGTGTGACAGGATGACGGAACACCAGGGTTCGTTGAAGGTCGCCACTGCATCGAGACGGTCACCGAGCCGGCGGATCACTGTCTGCGTGTAGCGCTGGAAGGCATGTGCCGTCGAGCGTGCGGTCCAGCCACCATCGCCCATCAGCGTCAGCGGCAGGTCCCAGTGATAGAGCGTCGCAAATGTCTTGATGCCGCGCGCCTTGCAGCCATCGACGAGGCGGTCATAGAAGTCCAGACCGGTCTCGTTGAGCGGTCCGATGCCATCGGGATAGATGCGCGGCCAGGCGATCGAGAAACGGTAGGCTTCGACGCCGAGTTCCTTGATCAGATCCAGGTCTTCATCGAGGCGATTGTAGTGGTCGCAGGCGACATCGCCATTGTCACGATTGTGCACACGGCCGGGCATGTTGGAGAAGGCATCCCAGATGGACGGTTTGCGGCCATCGGCTTTTGAGGCGCCTTCGATCTGGAAAGCGGCCGTGGCAACGCCAAACACAAAGTCTCCCGGGAAGCGGGCGGCGAGAATTTTCGGATCCATGGTGAGGGCCTTTTAAAAGTTCGTATCCGCCTTTAAAAGATTTTAATCGATTAAAAACAGGCGGCAAGGCCGTTTTTAACCCTGCCGTCGTCTATTGGCAAGCAGATATGTCAGACTTTTATCCAGGCCCCGTTGCGCTTTGACGAGGCGATGCAGGCCTCCACGAAGGCCACGCCCTTCACGCCATCCTGCACGGTCGGGTAAAGCACGGCAGGATCGACCTTTTCGCCCTTGCGCTTGGCGATGATCGCCCTTGCCGCTTCGGTGTAGATGGTCGCGAAGCCTTCGAGGTAGCCTTCGGGATGACCGGAAGGAATGCGCGAGACACGCGCCGCGTCCGCACCAGAGCCCGCGCCGTTGCGGGTGATCAGCTGTCTCGGCTTGCCGAGCGGCGTGAACCAGAGGTAGTTCGGGTCGGCCTGCACCCATTCGATGCCGCCCTTGGTGCCGTAGACGCGGACCTTGAGGCCATTTTCATGACCGGTAGCGACCTGGCTGCACCACAGCAGGCCCTTGGCGCCGCCGGCAAAGCGCATCATCACATGCGCATTGTCATCAAGCTGACGGCCGGCCACGAAGGTGTGCACGTCGGCGGCCAGTTCCTCGAGTTCCAGCCCGGAGATAAAGCAGCCGAGATTGTAGGCATGGGTGCCGATGTCGCCGGTCGAGCCGCCGACGCCCGACTGCTTCGGATCGGTGCGCCATGCTGCTTGTTTCTGGCCAGTCTGCTCAATGGGTTCGGCAAGCCAATCCTGCGGGTATTCCATCTGCACGATGCGGATCTCGCCCAATTCGCCATTGCGCACCATCTCGCGCGCCTGCCGGACCATCGGATAGCCCGTGTAGTTGTGCGTCAGCACGAACAGCGCATCGGATTCCTCGGCGACCTTGAGCAGCTTCTTGGCGTCGGCCAGATTGGAGGTCAGTGGCTTGTCGCAAATCACGTGGATGCCGCGACGCAGGAATTCCTTGGCAGCGGGATAGTGCATGTGATTGGGCGTGACGATCGACACGGCCTCGATGCCGTCCTTGAGCTTGGCCTCGCGGATCGCCATTGCCTTGAAATCATCATAGATGCGCGATGGATGCAGGCCGAGTTCGGCGCCAGACTGGCGCGACTTCTCCGGCGTCGACGACAGTGCCCCCGCCACGAGTTCATACTGGTCGTCGATGCGCGACGCGATACGGTGAACCGCGCCGATGAAAGCGCCCGAACCGCCGCCCACCATTCCAAGCTTGATGCGCGGCTCGCGCTTTTCGGTTGTACCCTCGATTGCCATTCGTTCCTCCTGGGAATTGGATATTTGGTCGAACAAGCCGCGAGTCTCTTCTCCCCAGCGGGGAGAAGGTGGCGGCAGCACGGCGCAACATGTTGCGCCGGGGATGAGGGGGCCATGCGGCGTTTGTCGTTCCCCCTCATCTGTCCTTCGGACATCTTCTCCCCGCTGGGGAGAAGAGGGAATTGCTACAGCCCTAGCATCCGGCGGTTGGCCGCCTCGTCCGTTCCGCCATCGGCGAAATCGTCGAAGGCCTTCTCGGTCACGCGGATGATGTGGTTCTTGACGAATTCCGCGCCCTCGCGCGCGCCGTCTTCGGGATGCTTGAGGCAGCATTCCCATTCGACCACGGCCCAGCCGCTGAAATCGTAGGCGGTCAGCTTCGAGAAGATTGCGCCGAAATCGACCTGGCCATCACCTGGCGAACGGAACCGGCCTGCCCGGTTGACCCAGGACTGGAAGCCGCCATAGACGCCCTGGCGTCCGGTGGGATTGAACTCCGCGTCCTTGACGTGGAACATCTTGATCCGGTCATGATAGATGTCGATGTGGTCGATATAGTCCAGGCACTGCAGAACATAGTGCGAGGGATCATAGAGCATGTTGGCGCGGGCGTGATTGCCGACGCGCTCCAGAAACATCTCGAACGTGACGCCATCATGCAGGTCCTCGCCCGGATGGATCTCGTAGCAAATGTCGACGCCGTTGGCGTCGGCGTGATCCAGTAGCGGTTTCCAACGGCGGGCAAGCTCGTCGAAGGCCGTCTCGACCAGTCCTGCCGGACGTTGCGGCCAGGGATAGAAATACGGCCAGGCGAGCGCGCCGGAGAAGCTGGCCATTTCGGTCAAGCCCAGATTCCTGGACGCCGTGAGCGCAAGCTTCACCTGCTCGACGGCCCATTCCTGGCGCGCCTTGGGATTGTTGCGAACCTCGGGCGCGGCGAAACCGTCGAAACCCTCGTTGTAGGCCGGATGAACGGCCACCAGCTGGCCCTGCAGGTGGGTGGAAAGCTCGGTGATCTCGACGCCGTTTTCGCGCGCCACACCGACGAATTCGTCACAATAGTCCTTGGACGACGCAGCCTTGCGGAGATCGATCAGGCGGCCGTCCCAGCTTGGAACCTGAACGCCCTTGTAACCGCAATCGGCGGCCCACTTGGTGATCGACTTCCACGAATTGAACGGCGCGGCATCGCCTGCGAATTGCGCCAGAAACAGCGCCGGTCCCTTGATAGTCTTCATTTACCCCTCCCAAAGACGCATCTGCAACGTTACCGTGAACGTTAAATGATTTTCTGCCGCCGGCACAATTCGGTTTGCCGCTTTCAGCATGAAAATCTGCCCGGGTAGTTGCCGGGCAGATCAGGAATCGTGATTTCGGACGCTCCGCGCCTCAGAACGGGGAATCGGGGAAGTAGTAGTTCTTCGCGTTTTCCTTGGTGATCAGGGTCGCATCGAGCGTGTAGGTGCCATGGACCGGGACCTGGTTGAAGACAGCGGCTGCGGTCAGTTCCATTGCGGTGCCGACCATTGCCGGCGGATAGAGAACGTCGACCGGGATCATCTTGTCGCCGTCCATGACCTTCTTGATCATGTCCTTCGAGCCGGCACCAGCCACGACGTACTGGATGTCGGTGCGCTTTGCCTGGTCGATCGCCTGCAGCACGCCGACGGCCATGTCGTCGTCCTGGCACCAGACCACATCGATCTTCGGGTATTTGGTCAGATAGTCCTGCATCACCTTGAAGGCATCGTCGCGGTTCCAGTTGCCGAACTGGCGGTCGAGAACCTTGACGTTCGAGCCGGCAATGCCCTTGTCGAAGCCGTCCTGGCGCTGCTGGTCGATCGGGATCGGCATGCCACGGATCACGACGACTTCGGCATCCGGCGTATTGGCCTTGATGTACTCACCGGCAGTCTGGCCAAGTGCCGGATTGTTGCCGGCGACATAGAGGTCGCGCACTGTCGCATCGTTGACGCTCGGCGCGCGGTCGACGATCGTGACAAACGTGCCGGCGGCCTTGACTTCCTTGATGGCGTTGACGAGCTGATCCGGATCGGTCGGCAGGATCACGAGGGCATCGAGACCCTGAACGGCAAGGTCCTGAACCGCGTTGGCCTGGCTTGCCGGGTCGGGCGAGGTCTTGACGATGACCTTGGCATCCGGATGTTCCTTGCGGATCTGTTCGGCGACGCGCTCGGCGTGATAGACCACGCCAGCGGTCCAGCCATGGTCGGCGGCCGGGATCGACACGCCGATGGTCTTGGCATCTTGGGCCATGGCCGTGCTGGCCAGAGCTGCGGCCATGAATGCCACTCCCAATACCTTCTTAAACATTTCTCACTCCCTTGGCTTGTGGGTCCTTTGTCCTCCGGACCGGGCGACCCGTTGACCCGATCCCCTCACGACTTGCGTACCAGCGAGCGCTGGACGAGCATCGCAATGATGATGATCGCGCCCTGGATGGCCCCGATCAGGTATTCGCTGATAAAATTGGAGAGCAGCATGATGTTGCCGACGAGTTCCAGAATGAAGGCGCCGCAGATCGTGCCCCAGACGCGGCCGGCGCCGCCCTTGAGCGCCGTGCCGCCGACGACGACAGCAGTGATTGCCTGCAGTTCCCACAGAATGCCGGTCGTGGCCGAGGTCGAGCCCAGGCGCGGAACGTAGAGCAACACAGCGATCGCCACGCAGAGGCCCTGGATTGCAAAAGCAATCGTGCGCACGCGGTCGACATGGATGCCGGAATAGCGAGCGACGTCGCGGTTAGAGCCCACGGCGACGACATGCCGGCCATAGCGGGTACGATAGAGGATGAAGGCTGCAATGGCGGTGACGACGAGGATCACGACGATCGGGAACGGCAAGCCGAATATATTGCCGAAATAAGCGGGCCGGTACATGGACTGCAGCTCCGGCGACTTGAGCGTGATCGCACCGCCCTGCGACAGCCAGGTCGTCAGACCGCGATAGATGCCCATCGTGCCGAGCGTGGCGATGAAGGGTTCGATCTTGCCGACCGTGGTGATCAGGCCGTTGGCCAGTCCGCAGGCGATACCGATGGCGACCGCGAGCGCCATGGCGGCCGTCAGCATCAGCGCCGGGTCCGCGATTACCCCGGAATTCATGAACAGGATCATCAGGCTGGCCACGAACGCGACCATGGAACCGACAGAGAGATCGAGATCGCCGGACGAAATCACGAAAGTGGCGCCAACCGCGATGATGGCGATGAACGCGCTGCGGGTGGCGACATTTGCGAGGTTGGTGATGCCGATGAAATTCGGGTTGACCATCGCCCCGACGATAAGCAGCAGCGCGAGCGCCGCGAACGGTGCCACGGCCCTCAGGTCGACATCCCGCCAGGATCGACGCCTGATTCCGCGTTCGCCGGTTTCCTCGTTGACACTCATATCCAAAACCAACCTCCCGTCCCATTGATGCTGGGAATTATTTGGCGCGCGAAAAGATCCGCCGTAGCGCCGCCGCACACCCTCAGGCCGCAGCTTTCCTCTTCAATCCAGCGGCGTAGCGCATGATCTCCTGCTCGGAAATTTCTTCGCCCTCGAGCACGCCGACGATGCGTCCCTCGCGCATCACCGCCACCCGTGTGCAGAGCCCGATGATCTCCGGCATCTCCGACGACACGACGATGATCGAACGTCCATCACGCGCGAGCGCCGAAATGAAGTGATAGATCTGCTGCTTTGTGCCGACATCGATACCGCGCGTCGGCTCATCGATGATGATAATATCAGGCTCGGTTTCCATGACCTTCGCGAGCAGTAGCTTCTGCTGGTTGCCGCCTGACATGCGCCCTGCGACCACATTGCCGTCTCGCACCCGGATGTCGAACCGACGCGTGGCTTTAGCCAGTGCGGCCGCTTCGCTTTTCGGATCGAGGTAGCCGAGCCGTGTATGCTGATCGAGCGACTGAAGCGTCAGATTGGCCATCATGCCGGAATTGAGCAACAGCCCCTTGGACTTGCGATCCTTGGTCATATAGCCGAGCCCGTGCAGGTTCGCGGCGTGCGCATCACCGGATGGGACCACTTCGCCCCTGACCGTCACCTCGCCGGAAGCCCGGGAACGAAGTCCCATGATCGCTTCCATCAACTCCGTGCGACCTGATCCGATCATTCCGGAAAAGCCGATAATCTCGCCCTTGCGGACTTCAAAGCTCGCATCCTTGACATAGCCTGTGGAGACGGAATTGACGCGGAGTACAACCTCTTCATCGACATCCGGCTCGGTTTTGGCGGGATAAAGGCTTGAGAGCTCACGCCCGACCATCAGCTGCGCAATCGACTCTCCATCGAGGATCGCTGTCGGCGACGTCTTCACCCATTGGCCGTCACGCAGCACCGTGACCCGATCGGTCAGCTCCATCACCTCATCCAGCTTGTGGGAGACAAAGACGAAACTGGTTCCTTGGTCGCGCAGTTTGCGCACTTGCCTGAACAGAAAATTGGTTTCCTCGCGCGACAGGACCGCGGTCGGCTCATCCATGAACACGACGCGCGCATCACGGCTGATCGCCTTGGCGATCTCGACCATCTGTTTGTCGGCGATGGAAAGCGTGCTGATGAGAGCATTCTCGTCGACATGCGAGCCGAGCAAATCGAGCACCCTTCGGGTTTCGGCCCGCATACGCTTGCGATCGAGCACGCCGAAACGGGTCATCTCCCGACCGAGAAACAGGCTCTCTGTGACGGTCAAATGTTCGGCGAGATTGAATTCCTGGTGGATGATGACGATGCCCAGCGCCTCGGCGTCACCATTGGCCGGAAGCTTCACAGGCTTGCCGTCAAGAACGATCTCGCCGGAACTTGGCTGCTCGAAACCGGACATGACCTTGACGAGGGTGGACTTGCCCGCGCCATTCTCGCCCATCAGCGCATGGATTTCGCCGGCCCGGAGATCGAAATTGACGCTGAAAAGCACCTGCACGCCATTGAATGACTTGCAGATTCGCCTTGCGGACAGCACCACGGCGCCACCGTCGACGGTCTCCGATTCCATCAGTTCCTCCCTGCGGCTCCCATCCGCTTAATGGTCTATGTAAACCTTTACATCACCAATGTAAAGGTTTACATTTTTGGATAACACGGATTTTCCGGGGCCAGCCTTTGACCTCCCGACAACTCTGTGTAGTGTCGCGGCGAACACAGACCCAAGGCAGAATGCAGTGTCGAATTCCACGCCCGCAACTATAGAAGACGTCGCCCGGATCGCCGAGGTTTCGATCGCGACGGTCTCCCGGGCAATCCACAATCCGGAAAAGGTGGCGAACTCGACCAGGCTGAAGGTCAACCAGGCGATCGCGGTCACCGGCTATACGACCAACGCCATGGCGCGCAGCCTGAGGCTCGGCCGGTCGAACATGATCCTGGTCGTCGCACCCGATATCGGCGACCCCAATTTCTCCAGCATTCTGGTCGGCCTGGAAAACGAGGCGCGCGCCCACGGCTATGGCATTCTCATCGGCCATACGCAGAACGATGCCCAGCGCGGCCTCGAATACCTGAAGTTCCTCAACTCGAATCAGGCGGCCGGGCTCATCCTGTTCACCGGCATCCTGCCTTTCGGCCATCAGACGATGACGGCCCGCCTGCCCCCCAGCGTCGGCGTGTTCGAGCCGGTTTTCAACGGCGGCATTCCCTATGTCGGCGTCGATGACGTCGAGGGCGCCCGCAAGGCGGTCGATTTGCTGCTGGCAGAAGGCCATCGCAAAATCGCCTTCATCGGTGATGCGCGTACCCGGCTTGCCTACAACCGGCGTCGCGCCGGCTATGAGGCCGGACTGGATGCAGCCGGCGTCAGCGCCGATCTGCGGATCGTCATGGAAGGTGACGGCACCATCGAGAGCGGACGGCTCGCCGTCGAACAACTTTTCATGCGCGACACGCTGCCCACCGCCTTCATGTGCGTCAACGACCAGACCGCGATTGGGGTGATGATCGGGCTGAAGGCGCGCGGTTACGATATCCCGCGGGACTTTTCGGTTACGGGTTTCGACGACGTGCCACAGGCCAGCTTCATGACGCCGTCGCTGACCACGATCCGCCAGCCGCGAACCCTGATCGGCAAGCATGCGATGGCGCTGCTGCTGGAACTGCTCTCCGATGGTCAGCCCACCGAGACTGAAATCCTGCTCAGGCCGGATCTCGTCGTGCGCAATTCGGTCGGACCGCCATCGTCCCGCTGGTCGAAGCGCTGAGGCAAGCGCCTGTGGCAGGAGTCGCGCCGCAGGCATTCCGGCACTTGCAGCGCGCTTTCTTGGGCACATCGCTAGCCGCTGATGTGGAACTTGGCCGGAATCTCCGAAATCGCCACTGATTCGGTACGTACATCGGAAACCATTGCGCCAGGAGGGCCATCCCAGAAGCGCTTGATCATGCTTGCGATCGCCTCGTTGGGACCTGCGATCATCGCCAGCACGCTGCCATCTGCTTCGTTGCGCACCCAGCCCGTCAACCCGAGCCGCCTGGCTTCATCCGCCGTCCACACACGGTAACTGACGCCCTGCACCCTGCCGCGTATGCGAACCAGTACGGCTTCAATATCAGTGGCCATGACCGTCTCTCCGATCAATCGACGAAGATCAGAATGGAAATGTTTGCCAGCAAATGCAAGCAATCTTGATTGTTGGCCCGCGGCTGCAGGCGAAAGCAACGTTGTTCAGGCCGCGCGCTCGACGAGAACAATTCCGTTGCTCTGGTCAGCGCTCGGGGCTGAAACAGAAAAGAGCCGAAAAGCATCTGCTTCCCGGCCCCTTTTCAGCAAAACAGCGCCAAATTACACGTAGCGATTGACGATGTTTTCCAACAGCTCCTGCTTGCCGGATTTCGGCTGCGGATTGATGTCCTTGGCCTCGACCATCGCTGCGATGCTCTCGAGCGACGAGGACTTGTCCAACATCTTCTTCGCTTCCGCACCGTTCCAGCCGGCATAGCGTTCATCGAGCGGTGCTGAAAGCGCCTTGTCCTCGATCATCGCAGCGGCAGCCTTCAGGCCACGGGCGCAGCAATCCATGCCGCCGATATGGCCGATCAGCAGATCTTCCGGATCAATCGACTGACGGCGCAGCTTGGCGTCGAAATTGGTGCCGCCGGTCTTGAAGCCGCCGCCCGCCAGGACCTGGTAGTAGGCGAGCGCCATTTCCGGGACGTTGTTGGGGAACTGGTCGGTGTCCCAGCCTGACTGGTAGTCGTTGCGGTTCATGTCGATCGAGCCGAAGATGCCCAACGCATTGGCGAGTGCCAGTTCGTGCTCGAAGGTGTGGCCGGCGAGGATCGCATGGCCCTGCTCGATATTGACCTTCACCTCGTTTTCGAGGCCATACTTCTTCAGGAAGCCGTAGACGGTTGCGACGTCGTAGTCGTACTGGTGCTTGGACGGCTCCTGCGGCTTCGGCTCGATCAGGATCGCGCCTTTGAAGCCGATCTTGTGCTTGTATTCGACAACCATCTGCAGGAAACGGCCCATATGGTCCAGTTCCTTCTTAAGATCGGTATTGAGCAATGTCTCGTAGCCTTCTCGGCCGCCCCAGAGCACGTAGTTCTCGCCACCGAGTTTCTGGGTGGCGTCCATGCAGGTCTTTACCGTCGCTGCGGCAAAGGCGAATACATCCGGATCCGGATTGGTCGCCGCACCCGACATGTAGCGCCGGTTGGAGAACATGTTGGCCGTGCCCCACAGCAGCTTGACGCCCGTCGCCGCCTGCTTCTCCGCGAAGTAGTCGACGATTTCGTTTAGGTTCCTGGTGTTCTCCGCAAAATTCTTGCCTTCCGGGCGCACGTCGGCATCGTGGAAGCAATAATAGGGCGTGCCGAGGAGCGAGAAGAATTCGAAGGCGACGTCGGCCTTCAGCTTGGCCGCTTCCATCGAATCCTTGAACCACGGACGCTCGAAGGTGTTGCCGCCGAACGGATCGGTGCCCGGCCAGACGAAGGTGTGCCAGTAGGCGATGGCAAAGCGCAAATGATCTTCCATGCGCTTGCCCATGACGATCTCGTCGGGATTGTAGTGGTGATAGGCCAGCGGACTGGTGCTTGTCGGATCGTATTTTATCTTCTCGATATTGCCGAAAAAGCCGGTACTCATGAGATCTCCTCCTTGAAAGGGTGTTTGTCGGGTCAGGCAACCAGGGCTGCGATGGCGGGATAGAGGCTGCGGTAGCGCTGATAGGCGGCTTCGTATTCCGCGGTCAGCGCCAAGTCGGGTTCGATGGTTCGGGATGTTTCCGGCGGCGTGCAGACGGCAACCGGATCGGCCCCGCTTTCCGCAATCAGGCCCAGACGCGCCGCACCGAAGGCCGCACCGAAATCGCCGTCCGCCGGGATATCGACCGGCACACCGAGGGCCGTGGCGATCGATTTCAGCCAGTAAAGCGAACGCGAACCGCCGCCGATCGCCGTGACGCGGGAAATGCTCGTGCCGGCACTCTTCAGCGCCTCGAAATTGTCGCGGAAAGCGAAAGACACGCCTTCGAGCACTGCCTGGGTCAGCACGGCGCGTTCGCTTTCGTGACCCAGCCCGGCAAAGACCCCGCGAATGGCAGCATCATTGTGCGGCGTGCGCTCGCCCGAAAGATAGGGAAGGAAACTCACCGGACCAGGCGCCCTCAGGCCATCCCCCAATTCTTGCGTCAGGTCGGCGGCGTATTTGCCGGTGATGCCGGAATACCAGTTGAGCGCATCGGTGGCGCTGAGGATCACACCCATCTGATGCCAGGTGTTGGGGAGCGCGTGGCAGAAGGCATGCACCGCGCTTTCAGGATTGGGCAAGTAGCTGGAATTGGCGGCAAACAGCACGCCCGAAGTGCCAAGCGAAACAAACGCCGCCCCCTCGCTGACGGTGCCCATGCCGCAGGCCGAGGCGGCGTTGTCGCCTGCCCCGCCGGCGATGACCACACCCCGCCCCATACCCCATTTTGCTGCAAGTTCGTGGCTGAGCGTGCCGGCGCTGTCGGTGCCTTCCACGAGATCAGGCATCTGCTTTTCTTCAAGGTCAGTTGCAGCCAACAGCCCCGAAGACCATTTGCGCGTGCCGGTGTCGAGCCAGCTCGTTCCAGCTGAATCCGACATTTCGGACATGTGCTCGCCGGACAGCCATAGCCTCAGGTAATCCTTGGGCAACAGCACCCAGCGGATCTGCTTGAAGATCTCCGGCTCGTTGTTTCTCACCCAGGAGAGTTTCGGTGCCGTAAAGCCGGGAAAGACGATATTGCCGGTGATTGCCCGGAAGCGGGGGTCGGCATCAAGCGCCGCCGCCTCGCGATGGGAGCGAGTGTCATTCCAGAGAATGCAGGGACGCAACACCTGATCGTGCTTGTCGAGCAAGGTCGCGCCATGCATCTGTCCCGAAAGGCCGATGCCCTTGACGGCGGCGAGTTCGGATGGATGGGCCGCCTGCAGCCCGGCAATGGCCTCCTCGGTGGCACGGATCCAGTCGGCCGGAACCTGCTCGGACCAACCGGAATGTGGACGCGAGACATCGAGCGCGCCATGTGCCGCGCCGATGATCTTCTGGTTGCCATCCATCAGCATGGCTTTCACGCCCGAAGTGCCGAGATCAAGTCCGAGATACATAGCTATCCTCCCCCTGCCCTTTCACGGCAGATTGTCCTTCAAGAATATGTCGATACGGATGCGCTCCTGCGCAGCGACCACCGGCTGCCCATCGATCCTCGCCTTGAGTACGCGGATCGCGCTGCGGACCTCATGGCCGGCATCCTGGTTGAGCACGGCATCGATCAGTCCGGTTTGCAGCGCCTCGCGCGTAAAAGGTGTCAGCTCGTGGACGATGGTGACCGGCACGCCGGCAGCGTGTCGCCGCGCCTCCAGCGCTTTTACCAGGCCGCGATTGCCTGCACCGAGATTGTATATCCCGGCGAGATTGGGGTGGTCCGAGAGCGTATCGGCAACAAGTGCGTGCGCCGCATTCGGGTCGTCGTGACTTTCCATAACGGGCAAGATTTGCAGGGACGGCGCAATGTCGTGCAGGCGCTCGCGAAACCCCTCAAGGCGGTCCCGATGATCGCCCACCAGCATCGAACCGGCGATCACGGCAACCTTACCTTGCCGCCCGGCCAGGAACCGGCCCATGAGCCTGCCAGCCGTGCGGCCCGCCGCAACGTTGTCGACGCCGGCAAAATGATCGCGCAAGGCCGCGGGCAGGTCTGAGACCAGGGTAACGACGATTGTGCCGGTCTCCCGCAGCCTTTCGATGGCTGCGTGGACTTCAGGCGCATCGACGGCAACGACCGCAACCCCCGCCGGCGGAATTTCCAATAGGCTTTCAAGGCATTTCACCAGTGCTGCTGCATCGAAAGCCGGGACATCTATGAGCCGGATAGCGATCCGTTCCTGCATCGAGCGGCCTGCCGCCGCTTCGACCTCGGATCGGAGACCGGCCATGAAGGAGTTTTCGCCCTGTGGAACGATGAAGACGAGGGGATAGATGCGGCTCTTGGCGAGGTTTGCCGCGGCCATATCCCTGATGAAGCCGATACGGGCGATCGCGTCCTCGACCTTGGCGCGCGTCTGCGTCCTCACCCCCGGTCGGCGGTTTAGCACCCGGTCGACCGTGGCAAGGCTGACGCCCGCCGCCTCAGCGATATCGTGAACCGTTGGCCGCATTTCTCCTCCTGGCGGGGTGTCTTACAGGAGATTTTGAGGTACGTAAATCAGAAATAGTTTGCTAAGGGACTCAATTTGCCCGCAGCATCGATGGAGGATGTTTGCCCTTCACCCTGACCCTCTCCCCGCAGGCGGGGAGAGGGGACGATGGGGTCACTGACAGTGCTACAAATCCCTTCGTCCCGTCATTACGGGGAGAAGGTGGCGGCAGCCGGATGAGGGGGCAAAGATCAGAAGGCTGTTGTGAGTTTTATTCCCGGCCCATGAACATGCTCTTGCCGAGCGGCATGCCGTTATGACGCAGGATGGCGTAGGCTGTCGTCACGTGGAAATAGAAGTTCGGCAAGGCAAAACCGATGAGATAGCCCTCGCCGGTGAAGTTCATCTCCCCCCGCGGGAATTTCAGCACGATATCGGCGTTCTCGCGGCCTTCCATCTGCGCGGCCGAAACGTCACCGATAAGATCGACGGTCTTGTCGATCCGGGCATGCAGGTCGGCAAAGCTCTGCTCCGTATCTGCGAGCGATGGCAGCGGCAGGCCAGCGGTGCGATAGAACGCACCCTTTGCATGATCGGAGGAGAGCTGTACCTGGCTGATCAGGCTGCGCATGTCGGGCGCCAGCCGTGCGTTGAGCAGCACGGACGGATCTATTTTCTTCTCGGTACAGAAAGCTTCTGCCTGGTTGAGGGCAGCTTTGAGGCCTTTGAAGCGCGGAAGGATGGAAAGCGTCGCGACGGAATGCAGGGAAATCGACATGGCTGATCCTGACAAATGTTGAGGGACCATTCAGATGTGATGTGCACCCCTGCCCATTACCAGCGCCCGGCGTCAAATTTTTGACGGCGCTTCAGCCCTGCAGCGAGGCCATCAGGAACGTCAGGCCGAAGAGGATCACGGCAATGGCGCCCGCGATCTCGATCGCATTGCCGATCCACAGCGCCCGCGATCCGGAACCCGCGTAGCGGATCGCCGCATCCTTGGCCGTCACCGCGATGGTTGCGAGGATCGAGACCGTGATCGCAGTGCCGACCGACATGGCAAACACCGAGAGCACGCCGCCGAGGTAAAGCCCGTTGAGAAAGGCGAAGGTGAGTACGAAGATCGCACCGGAACAGGGGCGGAGGCCCACCGCCATGATCGCCCCCCAGGCATCGGCAAGCGAAAACCTATCGCCGGAGACCATTTCGGGCGATGGCGCATGCGCATGACCACATACCGCGCAGACTTCACCGGCTGCATGCGCATGGTTCAAGCCGGGCCCATGCGAATGGGCATGATCGTGGCCTTCGCGGAAATTCATGCCCATGGCGACCGCCAGCTCGGGGGCCGGCGTGGCAAAACTCATGGCCGGGCGCACGAGCATGCTCTTCAGCTTGCGTGACAGAAGATAGAGCCCGAACACCATGATCAGGCCAAACGAGGCGATCTCCAGCCAGCGCGAGGCGTCGGTCATGGTGATGGTGCTGCCGCGCAGGATAAGGAAGCCGGCACTGGTCACCAGAATTGCCACAGCGCCCTGAACGAAGGCCGACAGGAACGATATCAGCACGCCGCGCTTCAACTCGGTTTCGTTGGCGATCATGTAAGACGAAATCACCGCCTTGCCGTGACCCGGTCCTGCCGCATGAAAGATGCCGTAGAGAAAGGAAATGCCGACCAGCCACCACAGTTGCCAGGCGTCGGTGCGCATGGCTTTCAGCGACGTCGTCAGCGCCCGGTAGAATTCCTGTTGCCTGGCATTGATGAACAGCAGCACGGGCTCGAGCCACGGCATGTAGGTCATGACGAAGCCGGAGGGCGCACCGGCCCCCGGCTCAACATTGCCGAGTCCGAGGGAGGACGCATGGGCAAGCGTTGCGGTGGCGGCAAATGCGCACAGCGTCGCAATGACGGACCTGAATTGCCCGGATCGATGCGGGAAAGATCTCATCAGCACGTCACCTCCGCACGGGTGGCGAATAGTTTTGACATATCGGTGCCGGTCGGATCGTTGAAGAAGGCATCAGTCAGCGACGACTTGTTTTCGGCGATCACCTCATCGGGATCGGGCCGAACGATGGCGCTCTTGCAGGCGCCGAACGCCCCCATCAGCACCACATCCTTGTCGCTGGGAAAGTCGATGGAGGCGTAAAGCGTCGGATCGTAGATGCCGAAGGTCAGCTTGCCCTTGAGATTCATCGGCTGGGCGGGCTTGATGGCAAAAAACATCAACAACTGCCCATCCTTGTAGTCGACATTGATCCTGTCGGGCTTGGCGACTTTCACCGGCTTTCCATTGTCGGTCAGCGTCGTGTAGTAGCCGAACTCTTCCAAGGAGGTCAGGACGGTCTTGCCGATTTCCTCAAGCTCCGGCGGATCGAGCTTCAGGTTGGCGTTCTTGTCGAAATCCATCAGCACGCTGGAGGAAAACACTTCATCGAAGCGCCAGATGTTGTGCAACTCGGTGATCTGAGCGTCGTCGTTCGCCACGATCTCCAGCCGCGCATCGGCAAAGACATGCGGATGGGCCGCTGCCACGACAGGCGCAAAAACGAGCGAAGCCAGGAGCGGCAGAAGTGTCTTGTTCATTTTGGAAATCGCATCCTCAATCTTGCCGGGCAGAAAGCGCAAGAATGAGTCGAAATTCCGGCCCGGCCGTAAATTCAAGCGCGTCGCGCTGCTCAAACGTTCTTGCGGAACCATGCATGCAGGAAATCGACGAACCGGCGTACCTTGGCTGGAAGATAGCGCCGGTGCGGATAGATCGCATAGATGCCACCGCCATTGGGCATGAACTCCTCGAGGATCACCACCAGTTCGCCACACTCAGTCCTCGGCTTGGCGACGAAATCCGGAATCAGCGCCACCCCAAGTCCGGCGATGGCCGCACGGGTAGAAGCAATCGGGGAGTTGACTTCAATCGGCCCGCGGACAGAGACCGACTGGAAGCCTCCACCCGGCGCTTCGAAACGCCAATTGTTGTAGTAACGGCTGTTGGTATCGACGATGCAGGGAATGAGCGCCAGATCCTGCGGGCTCGTTATAGGGCCGTACTTCTCCAGTAGCGCCGGCGAAACGAAGCAATGCGTGCCGAAATCGCAGAGCTTTCGGGCGATCATGCCGGAATCCTCGAGCCGGGTGATGCGGATCGCGACATCGAAGCCTTCTTCGATCAGGTCGACGAAGCGGTCCTCGGCAATGATCTCCAGCGTGATCTCCGGATGCTCGATGGAAAAATCGATCAGCGAGCGGCCGATATCGGCATCGACGAAACTCCGGGGAACGCTGATCTTGATGCGGCCCTTGAGATCCTGGGCGCCTTCACGCACCAAATCGGCGAGGTTGTCGATTTCCTTCAGGATCTCCGACGCGGTCCGGTAATAGGTATGGCCGGCCTCGGTGAGCGAAAACTGCCGCGTGGTGCGATTGAGCAGCAGCGCACCGAGCTCATCCTCGAGTTCCTTGACGTATTTGGAGAGCAGCGCCTTGGAGCGTCCGAGCTTGCGCGCGGCGGCGGAATAACCCTCCGCATCCACCACATCGATGAAGGCTCGCATACGCGTCAGAGTGTCCATGAATCCCCGTTTTGTTTTTGGCCAAAAAATGGCGTTGGGTCAGTGTTTTACCATGCGAAAAAAATTTCGATAGAGGGCAAGAAAATTCTTGATTATGACGGCGAATATCCCTATCTCCGCTCTTGCCCAAAGTCGCACGTGCCTGTGGGTGTCCGCCGACCCTCTAATTGGTGAGGAATTCGGTACGGTACCTGGACCTAACCGCTCCAGTCGCTACCCCGGCCTTCCGGGAAATGCGAGGACATCTTGAAGCAACGACGGTGCGGGCCTTTCTGGTGTCTGCCGGCTTTCCAACAGCCGGGGTTACTGAAGAGGCACACCTTCATTGCCGGAAGTGCGGTTGGGACATCCCTCCAATCCAAGGCAGACAATCTGAACATATGCCGTTTCGCGGCGTTTGTTCTACAGCCATGTGGCATTTCGTAATGAACCGGGGTCTCCACCGCCTGGTTTCTGAGCGCAATTCGTCACTCGTTTTTGTCCTCCGGAATTTCCGGAGCAATGCCATCTGTCGATGCGGTCGTTCCGGTTGAGTCCGGTTTCCGCAAACGCAGGATCTATCTCTGGATTTGGAAGGACGATCTGTCATGACAACCGCACGCATTCGCGATTTTCTTGCCACCCGACGACCGGAAGGCCCATGCCTCATCGTCGATCTCGACGTCGTCAAGGACAATTACAAGGCATTCCGTCACGCCCTGCCGGAAAGCCAGATCTATTATGCCGTCAAGGCAAACCCGGCTCCGGAGATCCTGAAGCTGCTCGCCGTCATGGGTTCCAACTTCGATTGCGCCTCCGTGGCTGAAATCGAAATGGCGCTTGCCGCCGGCGCGACCGCATCCCGCATCTCCTATGGCAACACCATCAAGAAAGAGCGCGACGTGGCACGCGCCCATGCGCTCGGCATCAACCTGTTTGCGGTGGATTGCCACGAGGAAGTGGAAAAGATCGCCCGCTCGGCTCCCGGTGCGCGCGTGTTCTGCCGCGTCCTGACCGATGGCGAAGGCGCCGAATGGCCGCTGTCGCGCAAGTTCGGCTGCGTACCGCAGATGGCCGTCGACGTGCTGGTCTATGCCCATCAGCTGGGCCTCGATTCCTACGGCGTCTCGTTCCATGTCGGCTCGCAGATGACCAAGCTCGACGCCTGGGATTCGGCACTTGGCGATGCCAAGCGCGTCTTTACCCAGCTTGCCAAGCAGGGCATCGAGCTTAAGATGGTCAATATGGGCGGCGGCTTCCCGACCAAGTACCTCAAGGACATTCCGTCCTCCGAGGCCTATGGCCGCGCGATCTTCGCGGCGCTCAAGAAGCACTTCGGCAACCACATTCCGGAAACCATCATCGAGCCGGGTCGCGGCATGGTGGGCAATGCCGGCGCAATCAAGGCCGAAGTCGTGCTCGTGTCGAAGAAGTCGGACAACGATGCCCATCGCTGGGTGTTCCTCGACATCGGCAAGTTCGGCGGCCTGGCCGAAACCATGGACGAGGCGATCCGTTATCCGATCCGCACCACCCGTGACGCGGATGCGATGGAGCCCTGCGTACTGGCCGGTCCGACCTGCGATTCCGCCGATGTGCTCTACGAGAAGAACATGTATCCGCTGCCGGTCTCGCTGACGATCGGCGACGAGGTTCTGATCGAAGGCACCGGCGCCTACACCACGACCTACTCGGCCGTCGCCTTCAACGGCTTCGAGCCGCTCAAGGCTTACGTGATCTGACGGATTTTCCGGCGCAAGCCGGAGAACCAACTCACAATTCCCAATGGGTCCGCTTGAACGGATTTAGGTACGGGAGGCCGACATGGCCGCTCTCCTTGACTCTGTGCGCGCATTCTTTGCGCCAAAAAATGACGATGCCTTTCTGATCGACCGGGAGAACCCTTCCGACGTCGTCGCACGCGAGTGCCTGCTCGACCGCGCGATGGGCGTGGGCCGCAGAAAAAAGTCTTCGGAAGCGCTTCGCCGCAATCGTGTACCAGCCGAAGGGCTGGCCCTGGTCGCCCGCGACACATCCGGCCACGTGATCGGCACGGTGCGTCTCTGGCATATTGACGCCGGCATCACGCCTGAAGGCAATGCCGTGCCGGCACTGCTGCTCGGCCCGCTTGCAGTCGACGCCGACCATGCCGGCAAAGGCATCGGCGGCGCCCTGATGCGCGCGGCAATCCTCGAGGCTCGCAAGCACGGCCATGGCGCCATCCTGCTGGTCGGCGATGCACCCTACTACGAGCGCTTCGGCTTCACGACCGAGAAGACCGCCACCCTGGTCATGCCCGGCCCCTCCGCACGCGAACGTTTCCTGGCGCTGGAGCTCAGGGATGGCTGGCTTGAAGGTGCTGCCGGCGTGCTCACAGCGTCCGGCGCGAAGATGTTGGAAGCGCCGCTGAAGAAGGCGGCGTAAGGGCGCCTATGGGATCCATTGCGTAAATGCCGTTGGCATTATGTGGAATTTAGTCAGGGTCAGCTCTGCCCATCAGCGGACTTCGTGTCTGATGGTGTGCTACTGCACTGGTCAGCGACAAAGCGCTATTCAGCCAGCGCTCTAGACTGGACCTGTAGCGATAACGGTTTTTTCTAGCTATCAGATTGAAGCCGGCAGGACATCGATCGCTGGCACATCGATCGCCGCCAACATGGCGTTCCGCCGGGCCAGCGTTTCGCGATATTCTTGGGCCTCGATATCCTTGAAGAATGGGGCGCCAGGCGCAAGGCGCTTGACGGCGGCCTCGACGTCATCAATCGATGCGCGGAAGAACTCCTTCCGATAGTTCTGAGCGTTGATGCGGGTCTTTTCAAATTCGTTGTGCAACGATCGCTCAAGCGTCGGCGCGTCATCACTGTAGATGATAGTGTGAGTATCGAATATGAACGGCACGCTGGCGTCTCCGAGCTCCCGAACACGATCAGCAGGATCGAGGCGCCGCGTCAGACCGATCTTGACCACCTCCTCACCGAAAGAGCCCACGTTCGAAATGATGTAGACGTAACCGGACCGAGTTTTTTCAGCCATCGCCTGGGCGCGCTCAACCTTTGCATGGGCATCGGCAAGGTCTCGCTCCAGCATCCGGATCTTCTCGTTGTAAGCCTCCATCTGAGTGCCTGCCGCACGGCTGGCCTCGGTCTTGGCCTTTTCCAGCAACCGTTTATACTTGTCTTCTTCCTCCTCAGCGCGCTCCATGTCCCGAATGAACTTTTGCTCCTCCCTCGCAGCGCGCGCCATTTCTGCCCGCTCCTCGCGCTCGGCTTTGAGCTTCTCCCGGTATTCGTGGGTGAGGAAGAGCTCTTGGAGCTTCAACTTCAGATAGTTGTCGGTGATGATAACTTCATTTGTTGCGTTGAGATTGTCGATCTGTTGCCGAGCGGTGACTATACGCTTTTCCATCGCGTTAGCATTGTTCCATCGCACGTTCGCTACCGCCGCGTCACACTCGTTGTTGAAAGCGCGCAAAGTGAGCTTTACATTGCGATTGGTGAAAGTCTGCCCCTTGGCTTTACTACCACTGACAGTCCATTCCGTTTTGCAGACCGCGGCTGTTTTGTTGGTAATCAAGCGCTTTTGAGCATCTCGAACGCTCGCGATGGCGTTTTTGTACTGCTCACTGTCGGAGTAGTCGAAATGCGGTTCGTACAAACCCATTTCCGCGAAGGCGATCTTCTCATCAAAGACAGCAACCTCTTTTGCCAAGCGATTGTAGACCGTCATCTTCTCAGCATATGATGCCCGCAGCTTCTCGATCTCAGTTTCTTTGGTGCTAACAACCTCCTGCAGCCGTTTGACCTCCGCCTCTTGGTCGGTAATCGGCTTAAAGCGTTCTTCCAGGGCATTGGCCCTTGCAGATTGGTCTTGGAGTTGGACTTCGCCTAGCCTGCGTGCAGACCGCTGATGGAAAGCAAGCGCCGTGGCTACGATAGCCCACAACGGCACGCCCAAAACCAAGATGAACGCAACAACCTGACCCGTGGTCATAGATTTCCCTCGATAGATCCCCAAAGTCGAGAGTATCGTATATGGTGTCTTTTGCAAGTATGCGACCGATGGGAGAAACGGCTATAAAGATCAAAGCAAGATGTCAGCTAGAGCCAAAAGCCGACGCTAGGTACCTGCTCCAGAATCCCGGAGATCCCCTCTCGCTCGTGGACAACGGCCGAAAGTCGATCTTTACGAAATCAGAACGTCGGTGGCGTGTTGATCCAGATCAGCACCGTCTCGCCGGCAAAGCTGTTGCGCCAGGAATGTGGCCGCTTGCTCTCGAAGTAGAATGAATCCCCCACACCAAGCTCGAAGAACTGATCGCCATCGAGGATAATCTCGATGGCGCCCGCCAAAACATGGAGGAACTCCTCGCCTTCATGCTGGTAGGCGCCTTCGCTCGATGCACCCGGCGCCAGCACGAAGCGGTGGCACTCCATCTGGTTCTTGCCCTCGGAGAGAATTTGCACGGCCACACCCGAGGAGGTCGCCGGCCAATTGGACCATGCGCCGTTGCGGATCAGCGACTCGCCTGCATGCCGATCCTCCTGACCGCTGAGCACGGCGAGCGTCGTGCCGAAAGAGGCGACGAGTTCGTGCAGCGCCTTGAACGACAAGCCTTGCGAGGTGCGCTCAAAAGTCGAGAGCATCGAGACGGGAATGCCGGTCTCAAGCGAAACCTTCTCCAGCGTCTTGCCGGCCTCACGACGCAGGTAGCGAAGCTTGCGACCAATATCGGAATTGGGCTGCGATTTTGCGCGTGGCTTCGTCTGCGCACGGCGCGGCTGTTCCCGGCCAAGGCCCTCGCGAATGGCCGCTGGGTTCAACCCCTTGCCATTCCGCAACCAGCTGATTTCCTTGAGCTGTTCGATATGACTCTGTTCGTAGAGTCGCTGGCCGGACTCCGTCCGGACCGGCTCGATCAGACCCTGGCTTTCCCACAGCCGGAGCGTCGAGGCCGACACGCCGGCCATCCGGGCTGCCTCTGCGATCTTGAATCTGATCGGACCTTTCATCTCAGCGTCATGGCCGGAATGCATGCTTCACCAAAGTCTCGATAATTTTGCGGTTGGCCCATATTGCAACTCTACAGAAAAAATGCAAAAAATATTTTCAACGACCGATCCGTACCGCTCAGATCGAGTGGGGCGGGGAGGTCTCACGTTGCCAAACAAACACGATGGGGAGTTCCATGCAGAATACTGAGCTAGCGACCAGACGCACCGACGCAATTTCGCGCGGCGTTGGCGTCACCACCCAGGTCTATGCCGACAAGGCACTGAATGCCGAAATCTGGGATGTCGAGGGCCGTCGCTATATCGATTTTGCCGCCGGCATCGCCGTCGTCAACACCGGTCATCGCCACCCCAAGGTCATCGCGGCCGTCAAGGACCAGCTGGACCACTTCACGCACACCTGCCATCAGGTGGTGCCCTATGAAAACTATGTCCGTCTTGCCGAACGCCTGAACAACGCCGTTCCGGGCAACTTCAAGAAGAAGACGATCTTCGTGACGACCGGTGCCGAAGCCGTCGAGAACGCCGTCAAGATCGCGCGTGCCGCCACCAACCGTTCCGCGATCATCGCCTTTACCGGCGCTTTCCACGGCCGTACCTTCATGGGCATGACGCTGACCGGCAAGGTCGTTCCCTACAAGACCGGCTTCGGCGCGATGATGCCCGACGTCTTCCACGTGCCGTTCCCGGTTGAATTGCATGGCCAGACCATGGAAGATTCGCTCGCCGTGCTCGACAAGCTGTTCAAGGCCGATGTCGACCCGAACCGCGTCGCCGCGTTCATCGTCGAGCCGGTGCAGGGCGAAGGCGGCTTCTACGAAGTGCCGCGCGCCTTCATGGCCAAGCTGCGCGAGATCGCCGACAAGCATGGCATCCTGCTGATTGCCGACGAAGTGCAGACCGGCTTTTCGCGTACCGGCAAGCTGTTTGCCATGGAACACTACGGTGTCGTTGCCGACATCACTACCATGGCCAAGGGCCTCGGCGGTGGCTTCCCGATTGCAGCCGTCACCGGCCGCGCTGAAATCATGGACGCACCAGGCCCTGGTGGCCTCGGCGGCACCTATGGCGGCAATCCGATCGGCGTTGCTGCCGGCAACGCCGTTCTCGACGTGATCGAGGAAGAAGGCCTCAATGAGCGCGCGACTGCCCTCGGCAATCGCCTGAAGCAGCGCCTGCAGTCACTGATCGAAGCCGTGCCGCAGATCGCCGATATCCGCGGCCTGGGCTTCATGAACGCCGTCGAATTCAACATCCCGGGCTCCAAGACCCCGAATGCCGATTTCACCAACAAAATTCGTGAAAAGGCGCTCGCCAAGGGCCTGATCCTGCTGACCTGCGGCGTCTATGGCAACGTTATCCGGTTCCTCGCCCCGATCACCATCGAAGACAAGGTGTTCGGCGAGGCGATGGACATTCTCGAGGAAACGCTGCGCGAATGCGCTGCGGAGGCTTGATTCATGACGATTTCTGAAAAACTCCTCTCCAAGCTCAAAGACCCGTCGCTTGCCGTCGACAAGGCGCTGGTCGCCGGCGAATGGCTGGCGGCAAGCGACAGCGGCAAGACCTTCGACGTCACCAACCCGTCCAACGGCGAAGTCATCGCCACATTGCCAGACATGAACCGGGCGGAAGCCGCCCGCGCCATCGATGCCGCTTACGCGGCGCAGAAGGCTTGGGCCAAGAAGACGGGCAAGGAGCGCGCAGCCGTGCTGCGCAAGCTCTTTGACCTGATGGTCGCCAATGCCGACGATCTGGCAGCAATCCTGACCATGGAAATGGGTAAGCCGCTGGCCGAGGCCCGGGGCGAAGTCCTCTATGGCGCCTCCTATGTCGAATGGTTCGGCGAGGAAGCCAAGCGCGTCTATGGCGACACGATCCCGGGTCATCAGGGCGACAAGCGCATCATCGTCATCAAGCAGCCGGTCGGCGTTGTCGCGGCAATCACGCCGTGGAACTTCCCCAACGCCATGCTGGCCCGCAAGATGGCCCCGGCCATCGCTGCCGGTTGCGCGATGATCTCCAAGCCTGCCGCCGAAACTCCGCTTTCGGCGCTGTCGCTGGCATTGCTGGCCGAGCGTGCCGGCGTGCCGGCCGGTATCTTCAGCGTCGTGACGTCGAAGGATTCGCCGTCCATCGGCAAGGAGTTCACCGAAAACGAAAAGGTCCGCAAGCTGACTTTCACCGGATCCACCGAAGTCGGCCGGATCCTGATGCGTCAGGGTGCGGACCAGATCATGAAGCTCGGCCTCGAGCTTGGCGGCAACGCGCCGTTCATCGTGTTCGACGATGCCGATCTCGATGCGGCCGTCGAAGGCGCGATGATCTCCAAGTATCGCAACAACGGCCAGACCTGCGTCTGCGCCAACCGCCTTTACGTGCAGGCCGGCGTTTATGACGCCTTTGCCAAGAAGCTCGCAGAGAAGGTCGGGGCGATGAAGGTAGGCGACGGCTTCGAAGCCGGCGTCAATGCCGGACCGCTGATCGACAAGAAGGCACTCGCCAAGGTGCAGGAGCACATCAGCGATGCAGTCTCCAAGGGTGCTACCGTCGCGCTTGGTGGCAACGTCTCAAACATGGGCGGCTTGTTCTTCCAGCCGACCGTATTGACCGGCGTCACCACCGAAATGAAGGTCGCCCGTGAGGAAACCTTCGGGCCGGTTGCGCCGCTGTTCAAGTTCGAGACCGAGGAAGAAGTCATCGAACTGGCCAACAACACCGAGTTCGGCCTTGCCTCCTATTTCTTCTCCAAGGACGTTTCCAAGATCTTCCGCGTCGCGGAAGCACTGGAATACGGAATGGTCGGCATCAATACCGGCCTGATCTCGACGGAAGTGGCACCGTTCGGCGGTATCAAGCAGTCGGGCCAGGGCCGTGAAGGTTCGAAATACGGCCTCGATGACTATACCGAGATGAAGTATCTCTGCCTGAGCATCTGAGCTGACTGGACAAATCAATGAAAAAGGCCGCGGAGCGATCCGCGGCCTTTTCTATCCATGAAGGGTCGAACTTTACTGCGCCCGTGAGGCATCGCTTTCCGTCAAGCCTACCATTCGGCGACGGAACCATCTTCATGCCGCCAGACCGGGTTGCGCCAGCGGTGACCTTCCTTGGCGCGCTCAATCACGTAGGCTTCGTCCACCTCGACGCCGAGGCCAGGGCCCTGCGGAATGCTGACGAAGCCGTCGGCGTAGTGGAACACCTCCTTGTTGGAGATGTAATCGAGGATATCGTTGCCCTTGTTGTAATGAATGCCGAGGCTCTGCTCCTGGATGAAGGCGTTGTAGCTGACGGCATCGACCTGCAGGCAGGCGGCAAGCGCAATTGGCCCCAGCGGGCAATGCGGCGCCAGCGCCACATCATAGGCCTCGGCCATCGCCGCGATCTTGCGGCATTCGGTGATGCCGCCGGCATGGGAAAGGTCTGGCTGGATGATGTCGACATAACCATCCGACAACACCGACTTGAAATCCCAGCGCGAGAACAGCCGTTCGCCCAGCGCAATCGGCGTCGAGCAATGATTGGCGATTTCCTTGAGCGCCTCGCGATTTTCCGACAGCACCGGCTCCTCGATGAATAGCAGGTTGAACTGCTGCAATTCCCTGGCCAGAACCTTGGCCATCGGACGATGGACGCGGCCGTGAAAATCCACCCCGATGCCGATGTGCGGACCGATGGCCTCACGGATCGTGGCGATGGTCTCGACCGCCTTTTCCACCTTGTCCCAGGTGTCGACGATCTGCATTTCCTCGCAGCCGTTGAGCTTGATGGCCTTGAAGCCGCGCGCCACCACATCACGAGCATTGGCGGCAACGTCGGATGGCCGGTCGCCGCCGATCCAGGAATAGACCTTGATCTTGTCGCGGCACTGGCCGCCGAGCAGCGCGTGAACCGGCTGGCCATAGGCCTTGCCCTTGATGTCCCAGAGCGCCTGGTCGATGCCGGCAATCGCACTCATATGCACGGCGCCACCGCGATAGAAGCCGGCGCGGTACATAACGTTCCAGTGATCCTCGATCAGCATCGGATCCTTGCCGATCAGATAATCCGAGAGTTCATGGACCGCAGCTTCCACTGTCAACGCACGCCCCTCGACCACTGGCTCGCCCCAGCCGACAATGCCCTCGTCAGTCTCGATCTTCAGAAAACACCAGCGCGGCGGTACGATGTAGGTTGTAAGCTTGGTAATCTTCATGGGTGTTTCCAGCCGGTTGAAAAAAGGATTTTGCTTGTTGGTTGCGCTCAATCCGCCATCATCGCGCGCCTCTTGGCAATGGTGATGTCCCGCAAGGCGAGGTCGAGCATGCGGTTAGAGCAGTCGCGTGCGGCAATCCCGTTGCGCATCCGGAGCGCCTCGATCAATTCCCGGTGGACTGCCAGCGCTTCGTCATGGTGCGCCGTCGCTTCATTGGACGTTTGCAGCGCGTATCTCAACGCGGCATGAATGATGGAGGAAAGCTGACGGAACACCCTGTTGTGGCTCGCATTGAGCAACAGTTGATGGAATAGCGTATCGGCATTGGTGAACGCCTCGCTATTGCCTTCGGAGACGCGCATGCTGTTCCAGGCTCTTTCGAGCCCGGCAATGTCCTCGGCGGTCGCCCGCTGGGCGGCCAATTCGGCTGCTGCCGGCTCCACTGTGCGGCGGGCTTCCAGGATGGCGTCAAGCAGATCTGATCGGAGGATGCGGGGCCCAATCCATTCCAGGATCTGCGAATCCAGCAGGTTCCATTCCTCCGTCTCGCAGATGATGGTGCCGACGCGCGGGCGGCTGCGAACCAGGCCCTTGGTCTCGAGGATCTTGAAGGATTCGCGAATGACGGTGCGGCTTACGCCATACGTTACGCAGAGATCGCTCTCACGCGGCAGCGTCGAACCGGCAGGATAGCGTTCGCTGCAAATATCGGCACCGATCGCCGCTGTCACGTTCTTCTGCACGCGGGGACGCTTGCCGCCATTGACTGCGTCACTCCTGTCCCTGCCATCGACCTTAGCTTCCACCCGACACCTCACACTGGACCCGACAAACGGGAATGTGCGTTTCCTCGCTAGAGGTGTAGCGCTATCATCATACCAAATCAATTCATTTGTATGATTATTTATGCGATCAAGCGGAGGAACAGTTACAAAAGCTTTGTCTTGCCGAATGCGATCATCGGGCCCGTTGGTTTGCCGCTCGGCGATCCGCCAAGCGGTTCAACCGTGATGGCGATGGTCTTGCCGGTGGTGAACGCGTCGCGAAAGCTTGCCTCAATCACGATGTCGCCACGACCACTGTCCGGAAGCACGCCCAACGACGCTGGCGGCTTTCCGTCCTCGATCAGCCAGACCTCGAGCGATTTCGGCTGGTCCTGCCTGAGCGCGGCAGGCGTCACGCTCAACCTGCCGGATGCGAAATCGTAGGTCGCAAGCAGGCTCATCGGCGAATCCATGCCCGTCAGTTCCGCAACAAGCGGCTTTTCGGGCTGCGATGTGCCGAGAAAATCCGAGCGCCCCGCGACACCAATACCGACGGCGGCCACAAGGGCCGCAGCAGCCAATCCGCGCCAGAAGAAAACCGAACCCCATAGCGCCTGCAGCACTCTTGCGGGCCGGGCGTCATTGGCATCGCCGAACAGGTGCTGCTCGATCTTGGCATGAACCAGCGGCGACGGCTTGACCTCCTGATAGTCGTCATTGAAGTCGGCAAGGTTCTCTTGCCAGCGGCGCACCTGCATAGCAAATTTGGGATCAGTGGCGATTCTCGCCTCGACACGACGGCGATCTGTTTCGGATAAAACACCCAGCACATATTCGCCGGAGATGATTTCATCCCTGCTCCGGTCCCAATCCTGTGGCTTTTCGCTCATTGCCCGAGACACTCTCTCAGCTTCAGAAGGCTGCGGCGCAGCCAGGTTCTCATCGTGTTGATCGGAATATTATAGAATTCCGCGAGTTCCTGATAGCTCAAACCTTCCACATAGGCCCGTTTTACCGCTTCAGCTTTATCAGATTCGAGCGCTTTCATACATCTCTCAATCCGTCCGCCTTCACTTTGGTTGACGGCCGCCTCCTCCGGCCCGGGATTCGGGCTTGCCAGATCATAGGCCTCGTCGATGGCCGACGATGTCGGCTTGCGGGCGCGCATCAGATCGATCGCCTGATTGCGCGCGATCGCCGCCAGCCATACGCCGCCACGACCCTCATTGGGCCGGAAACGGTCCGCACGTTGCCAGATCTTGACGAACACCTCCTGCAGCGCATCCTCGGCTTCCGGCCGATTTCTCAATATGCGCAACAGGATCGAATAGAGTTTCGGCGACGTCTGCTGGTAGAGCCGGGAGAATGCCTCGCGGTCCCCCAGCGACACCTGTCCGAGCAAGCTGCTGATTTCATCCATGGTTTCTCTTCCGGACGGTTGCCTGCCGATAAATCGATCGGCGGAAATCGAAGTGCTTTCAAACACGGATTTTACGCGAGAAACGTGACAGCAGATCATTCCATGTGACGGGAACATAGGCTATGGAAGCGTCGACTTCTTTCTTCCGCGAGGCCCACCATGTCCCAGTCCGAGAGCGAGATCCAGGCCCGATTGCTGGCCCAGGCACTGCCCTTCATGCAACGCTATGAAAACAAGACGATCGTCGTCAAATATGGCGGCCATGCCATGGGCAATCCAGAGCTCGGCAAGGCCTTTGCCAGTGACATCGCACTGCTCAAGCAATCCGGCGTCAACCCTGTCGTCGTCCACGGCGGCGGACCGCAGATCGGCGCCATGCTTGCCAAGATGGGCATCGAATCGCGCTTCGAGAACGGCCTTCGGGTAACCGATCAGAAGACGGTCGAAATCGTCGAGATGGTGCTCGCCGGCTCGATCAACAAGGAGATCGTCGCCCTGATCAACCAAACCGGCGAGTGGGCAATCGGGCTGTGCGGCAAGGACGGCAACATGGTCTTCGCCGAAAAGGCCCGCAAGACCGTGATCGATCCCGATTCCAACATCGAACGCGTGCTCGATCTCGGCTTCGTCGGCGAAGTGGTCGAAGTCGACCGCCGGCTGATTGACCTGCTTGCTCGTTCGGAAATGATCCCGGTGATTGCACCGGTGGCTCCAGGGCGCGACGGCCATACCTACAATATCAATGCAGATACGTTTGCCGGCGCGATTGCGGGGGCGCTCAATGCGGTGCGTCTGCTGTTTCTCACCGACGTACCGGGCGTGCTGGATAGCAAGGGCGAACTGATCAAGGAATTGTCGGTGGCGCAGGCGCGCGCACTGATCAAGGACGGCACCATCTCCGGCGGCATGATCCCCAAGGTCGAAACCTGCATCGAGGCCATCGAAGGTGGCGTCGAAGGCGTGGTCATTCTCAATGGCAAGACGGCGCATTCGGTTCTTCTCGAACTGTTCACCGAAATGGGCGCCGGCACGCTGCTGGTTCCCTGATCAGCCTCGTTTCAGCCAGCGGGACTAGACAGTGTCGGTCCCGCTGGAGAAACCAATGCTGATCCGCCACGTCGCCATCGTATTCCTGTCCCTGCTGCTCGTGCCAGGAATGGCCGACGCCAAGCGGCTGCGTTTTGCGGGCTACGATTTCAAAATCAAGGAAGGCCGAGGGCTGGGGCCCGGGCCCAATGACTGGGCCAGATCGCAGGCCTTCGTCGACAAGCGCGGCCGGCTGCACCTGAAATTCTCCGAGAAGAACGGGCGCTGGTATGCCGGAGAGATCCAGAGCATCAGCAAACTCGGCTTTGGCACCTACGAAATGGAATTCGAGGGCGATATCGGCGGGCAGGACAAGAATGTCGTCTTCGGCTTCTTTAACTATCCATCCTCCGATGTGGGACCGGACGCCACCAACGAGATCGATATCGAGTTCGCTCGATGGGGAAACAACAGCTACCAGCCGCTGAACTACACCGTCTGGCCAGCGGTCGCCGGCCTCAGTAATGCCCACAAGACATTCGAGTTCCGCCGGGGTGTCCGCAGGAGCCTCCATCGTTTCACCTGGTCGCGCGAACAGGTCGTCTATTCGTCGGTCGAACTCAAGGCAAACGGCTCGCCCGGCAGCGAATCTTACTGGGCTTTCAAACCTGCAGATTTCCAGGACCGGATAGCCTCCAGCCCGATGTCGATCTATTTCAATCTCTGGGGTTTTCGCGGCCAGAAGCCGAGCGACGGCAAGCCCGTGGAAGTGATCGTCAATTCTTTCAAGTTCACGCCGGCGCCTTGAACCCGCGCTTCATTCGGCAACGACCGGCGCGGCGGGCTGCTTGGCTTGCGTGGGCGGAGCTCTGAGCACCAACGCAAAGAGAGCGACAATCACATAGCATGCAATATTGTAAAATACGGCCGTAGCAAAAGATGCCCTGAAAGCATCGTGGGCTGTCATCCCGCCGGCCATCCGGCCGGCAAGCATCGAAAAGAAGATCTCGGAGATGATCGCCACGCCGAACGCGCCGCCCATCTGCTGGATCGATTGCAGCGCTCCCGATCCCGAACCGGCATTGTGGGGTGGCACGCCCGCAAGCGCGGTCTGGAACAGCGGTGAAATTGTGATCCCCGTGCCCAACCCGCCGAGAAAGAGCGGCAGGATGAAATCGGAGCGAACGATCGCCTCGCCTACCCCCGAGACGATGTCGCGCAAAATCAGCATCGCCACGACCAGCATCGCCGAGCCGAAAACGATGCGCAGCCGCGGGCTCCGACCACCCAGCCGCCCGGTGATCACCGACGCGATCAGCACGCCAATTGGAAACGGGATCGTCGTCAGGCCAGATTCCAGCGGATTGAGCTGATATCCGGACTGCAGAAAGATCGCGAGGATCAGGAAAAAGCCCGGCATGGCCGAAAAGAAGACCATGGAGGCCAGAGCGGCATAGATGAAATTGTGGTTCTTCATCAGGCTGAGCGGCACCAACTCGGCCGCGCCGCGGGCGTTCTGGCGGCGCTCCCACCAGACGAACAACGCGGCAAAAGGCACGAAGATCGCCATCAGCGCAAAGCACCATGCCGGCCAGCCGAAGCCGCGCCCCTCGATCAGCGGGAATATCAGGCAGAAAATCGCTGCAGCTGCGATGACGATGCCGATCCAGTCGTTCTTCAACGCCGGATTGCCTTTGATGTCGGGTATGAGTCTCCGCCCCGCAATGACACAGGCGATGCCAATCGGCACGTTAATGAGAAATATCGGCCGCCAGTCCAGCCCAATGATGTTGGCATGGATCAAGGTGCCACCGGTCACCGGGCCTGCCACAGATGCAAGCCCAGCCGCCAGCCCGAAAAGCGAAAACGCCACCGCCCGCTCCCGAGGTGGAAACATGATCTGGGCGATCGCCAGAACCTGCGGTGTCATGACGGCGCCGGCGATGCCCTGGATGACCCGCGCGCCAATCAGCATCTCGACGTTGGCGGCCAACCCACATAAGGCAGAGGCCATGGTGAACGCGGTCACCCCGATCAGAAAGATCTTCTTCTTGCCGACGATATCGCCATAGCGCCCGAAGGGCAGCAATCCGAGCGCGAATGCGAGGATGTATCCGGCGACCACCCATTCGATACCGCTTTCGGAGACCCCGAGGTTCTTTTGCATGGACGGCAAGGCGACATTGACGATGGTGACGTCAATCATGTTCATGAAACTCGCCATCAGCAGCACGAACATTGCGATCCAGCGGCGCTCGAAAGCGTGGGCCTCTCCCTGAAGTGGCTCAACGAGCTTTGCATCCTGAGACATCGACATCATCCATAACAAGTGTTGCAGCACTGGCCGAAAGACAGGCGTGTTCGGGCAATACGCCCGAACCGGAGCCAGCGCTCCGACCAACTTATAGGTCCAGGTTTCCAAATTGGCGAGATGGCCGTCTGTTGAGCGGGGCTCGCGACGAGATGGCAAAACTGCGAATTTTTGGCTTGCGATCGACTGTTCTAAGTGCGACTGGTCTGCCGATCAAACAACGGAGGGATCGTCGTGATGAGCGCAAAAGATCGGCTGATTGTCGGACTGGACGTACCCAACGTGGCTGAAGCCGAGCAAATCGTCAAAAAGCTTGGAGACACCGTCGACTACTACAAGATCGGCTATCAGCTTGCCTTTGCCGGCGGGCTGGAATTCGCCCGCGACCTGGCTCGCGACGGCAAGAAGATCTTCCTCGACATGAAACTGCTCGACATCGACAATACGATTGCGAGCGGCGTCGAGAATATTGTCAAGATGGGAATGACCATGCTGACACTGCATGCCTATCCCAAGGCGATGCGCGCTGCTGTCGAAGCAGCGAAAGGCTCCAGCCTCTGCCTGCTGGGTGTGACCGTGCTGACATCGATGGATGAGCAGGATCTGATCGAGGCCGGTTATGAATACGACCCACACACGCTGGTGCTCAGGCGCGCCGAACAGGCCCGACGCGCAGGGATGGGTGGCATCGTCTGCTCGGCCGAAGAAGCCACCAGCGTCCGTAAGGTCGTCGGCCCGGATCTCGCCGTTGTCACGCCGGGCATCCGTCCGGCCGGCGCCGACAAGGGCGACCAGAAGCGCGTCATGACCCCGGCCGAGGGTATTCGCGCCGGCGCCAGCCATCTCGTCATTGCACGTCCCATCGTCAAGGCCGCCGATCCGCTCGAAGCGGCCCGTTCAATCCTTGCGGAAATGCAAGCCGCGATCTAGGATTGCAGCTTTCGATCACGAAAATGAGCCGGATATCGGCGGAGGAAATTATGGCCAAGGGATACTGGATTGCCCGCGTCGATGTGCGCGACACCGAGCGTTACAAGGACTATGTCGCGGCAGCCAAACCGGCGTTTGAAAAGTATGGCGCGATCTTCCTTGCGCGCGGCGGTGAATACGAACGGCTCGAAGGCCAGGTGCGTGCGCGCAATGTCGTCATCGAGTTTCCGTCGCTGAAGGCCGCCCATGATTGCTACCATTCGCCGGAGTATCAAATTGCCGCTTCGATCCGTCAGGAAGTCGCCGACGCGGAGATGGTGATCGTCGAGGGCGCCTGACCGCTGGCAGGATCGCAGATGCTCGTGTTCGCAGGCGCGAATAGAGCTTCACCTTGCCGGGAAATTCAGCTAATGAGCGACCCAAAGCAGGGTTATCAGGAGAGAATGAAATGACGCTGTCCAACGTGCCGAAACTTGTCACCGTTTTTGGCGGATCAGGTTTTCTGGGGCGCCATATCGTCAGGACCCTCGCCAAGCGTGGCTATCGCATACGCGTTGCCGTTCGCCGTCCCGATCTTGCATTTCATCTCCAGCCACTCGGCAATGTCGGCCAGATTTCCCTGGTGCAGGCCAACCTGCGTTATCGCAATTCCGTCGACGCCGCAGTCAGGGGCTCCGACTACGTGATCAACTGTGTGGGTCTGCTGCACGAAAGCGGCCGCAACACGTTCGATGGCGTGCAGGAATTCGGCGCCCGTGCCGTTGCCGAAGCCGCCCGTGCAGCGGGCGTCGGCCTGACCCATATTTCGGCGATTGGTGCCGACATCAGTTCCCGCTCTGCCTATGCCCGCACCAAGGGCCGGGCAGAGAAGGCGATCCTGGAAATTCTGCCGGACGCGGTCATCCTGCGTCCTTCGGTCGTGTTCGGTCCGGAAGACGATTTCTACAACAAGTTTGCCGATATGGCCCGCAAGGCCCCCGCCCTGCCGCTGGTCGGTGGGGGTAAGACGCGCTTCCAGCCGGTGTACGTCGACGACGTCGCCGAGGCGGTCGCGCGTGCTGCAGACGGACTGGTCAAGGGCGGCAAGATTTACGAACTCGGTGGCGCCGAAATCAAGAGCTTCAAGGAAATCCTCGATGACATCCTGGAGATCACCTGTCGCGAGCAGCGGTTCGTGCCGCTGCCGTTCTTCGTCGCCTCGCTGATCGGAAAGGTCAGTTCGCTGATTCCGTTCGTCAAGCCGCCGATCACCGCCGACCAGGTCATTCTGCTGAAATCGGACAATGTCGTCTCCAAGGCGGCCATCGCCGAGGGCCGGACGCTGGAAGGCCTGGGCATCAAGCCGACGCTTGCAGCGGCCATTCTACCAACCTACCTGCAGCGCTTCCGCCCCGAAGGCCAGTTCACCCAGTCCGGCTCCGCCGCCTGAGATGGCGCTTTCCGCCTATCAGCGATTTCAGCCGGCATCGTCAGGTGCCGGCCATGAATTGCTGTATCTGCGGATCCCGAAGTTGCACAAAAGCATCACCTTAAATTATACTCTGTTAACCCCATATTCAGGGCATTTGCTTTATTGATATTCGGCCGTCGACTGCATAGAACGCGGCCACACTCATTCAGCCGAAGCGCGGATGGGCGCGCGTTTCATCCGGTCTTTCAGAGGAAAATCATGGGCAAATCGATCGCACTGTTTTTTGCGTCTGCGGCGCTTGTCATCTTGGCGGGTTCCTTTGTAGCTCCGCGCACGGTTGCGGCCGACAAGAACAGCTGCTCGCCGGCCTACGGTATCGACCCCTGCACGATCACGGCGACGATCCCAACGCATCGTTGAGGATATCTCAACAGCATATGCAATGAATTCGGGCCGCTTTCGCGGCCCTTGTCATATCTGCATCAGAAAGATTGCCGGCTCAGCCCCAGCCATAAAGGCCGGCAAGCCCTGCCAGACCAACGACGATCCGCCACCAGGCGAAAGGCGCATAGCCGCGCCGCGACACGAAGGCCAGCAGCGAGCGAACGACGATCAGCCCCGATACGAAGGCCGCTAGAAAGCCCACGAAGATGACCGTCGCGTCATCAAAGCTCAGATCGTTGCGCGCCTTGAAAAGCTTGAGCGCAAAGGCGCCCACCATCGTCGGCATGGCGAGGAAGAAGGAGAACTCCGCCGCCGAGCGCTTGTCAGCGCCCATCAGCAACGCGCCGACGATCGTTGCGCCAGAACGTGAGGTGCCGGGTATCATGGCAAGGCACTGGCACAGGCCGATCTTGAAGGCCAGCGCCGGCGGATAGGCCATCGCGTCGAAATATTTCGGCTGAAACTTGATCCGGTCGACGACCAGCAGAATGATGCCGCCGATGATCAGCGTGTAACACATCAGCATAGGGGTCTCGAGCATCTGGCTGATATACTTCTCGGCAAAGCCGCCGATGACAGCAGCCGGCAGAAAGGCGATGAGCACCGAATACACGAACCACCGCGAACGCTCGCTACTATGCAGCGTGAGCGCGACATTCAGCAGCCGCTTGAAATAGACGAGCAGGATGGCCAGGATTGCGCCCAGCTGCACGAGAATGGTGAACGCATTGCCAGGCGTCTTGAAGCCGAGAAAATGGCTTGCCAGTTGCACATGCGCAGTCGAAGATACTGGAATAAATTCCGTCAACCCTTCGAGAAGGCCGAGGATGACGGCGGTGAAAAGGGATGGATTGTCCATGAATGCCTCTTGTTTGATACCGGCTCGGATCACGAGACTGCGCTGTGGCGGGGCGACAAGTTAACGCACACGGCAGCTGGCGCAGGCGAATTCGTATTTCATTTACCGCAAGTGGCCCGGCAACCAGCAGAATACTGTCGAATCGCTTGTGCCTGCCTTGCCAACTTCCTATACCGTCTTGATATGTGTCATAACCAGACACCATTGAGTCCTTGAGACCTTTCTTTATTAGCCACTATCACGGTTCACCCATGCCTGTGCTCTATCATCATCCGATGTCCACCGCGTCACGCTTCGTGCGTCTGATATTCTCCGAATACAACGTTCACGCGGAACTGCTGGAGGAGCAGATCTGGGAAAAGCGGAAGGATTTCTTCTCGCTGAACCCGGCCGGCACCCTGCCGGTCTATGTCGATGACAACATGCGCGCTCTGTGTGGGGCAACGATCATCTCCGAATTCCTCGACGAGACCAGCGGCGTGCTCAAACGCGACCGCAGGCTGCTTGCCGAAGACCCCTTCCAGCGGGCGGAAATCCGCAGACTGACGGAATGGTTCCTGATCAAGATGGAGCAGGACGTGACCAAGCCGTTGGTACGCGAGCGGGTCTACAAGCTGCAGATGGCTCCCGACCAGGGAGGCGGGGCGCCCGACTCGAAGGTGCTGCGCACCTCGCGGAGCAATATACGCCAGCATATGCGCTATCTCGGCTGGTTGGCGGGCTCGCGCACCTGGCTGGCAGGCGAACGGCTCTCCTATGCCGATCTTGCCGCGGCGGCTGCCCTGTCCGTGCTCGACTATCTCGGCGAGATCGACTGGAACGAGTCGGCGGCGGTGAAGGAATGGTATCAGCGGCTGAAGTCACGTCCCGGCTTCCGACCCCTGCTCAACGATCGGATCCGTGGGGTAACGCCGGTTTCCCACTACGCCGATCTCGATTTCTAGGCACATTCAGGTGGCCGCCGCCCCTGACCCGATCAGGCAGCAGACGGCGCTTACCGCCTATGTGAAGTCGCTTGCCCGGGAGGCCGGCTTCGACGTTTGCCGCATCACCACACCTCAAGCCATTCCGCATGCCGCGTCGAACCTGGAGGGTTTTGTCGAGGCAGGCTATCACGGCACGATGGGCTGGCTGGATGAAACGAAGGCGCGGCGCGGCGATCCCGCGGTCCTCTGGCCGGGCGTACGCTCGATCGTCATGCTGGGCATGAACTACGGACCCGAGACGGACCCGAGACTGGGGCTCAAAGACAAAGACACCGGCAATATCTCGGTCTATGCGCGCAATCGCGACTACCACGATGTCATCAAGGGCAAGCTGAAGGAAATCGGCACTCGCTTTGCGGCTCGCAGCAAGGAAGAAATCAAGGTTTTCGTCGATACGGCGCCGGTGATGGAGAAGCCGCTGGCCGAAGCCGCAGGTCTTGGCTGGCAGGGTAAGCACACCAATCTGGTCAGCCGGGAGTTCGGCTCGTGGCTGTTTCTCGGCAGCATCTTCACCGCCACACCGCTGACGCCGGATGACCCCGAAACCGACCATTGCGGCTCCTGCCGGGCCTGCCTTGACGCCTGCCCCACCGGCGCGTTCCCATCGCCCTACCGGATCGATGCGCGCCGTTGCATCTCTTATCTGACGATCGAGCACAAGGAGGCTATCCCGCTCGAACTTCGACCGCTGATCGGCAACCGGATCTATGGCTGCGACGACTGCCTGGCAGCATGCCCATGGAACAAGTTTGCCCAAGCCGGGCGTGAAATGAAGCTCAGGGCTCGCGACGACCTGCATGCACCGAGCCTGAGCACCTTGCTGGCTCTTGATGACGCCGCGTTCCGAAGCTGGTTTTCCGGCTCCCCTGTCAAGCGTATCGGCCGTAATCGTTTCATCAGAAATTGTCTGATTGCCGCTGGCAATTCCGGCGACGGTGAACTGGCTCAGCACTGTCGACGACTGCTGCAGGACGCCGCGCCGGAAGTCCGGGCAATGGCGGTCTGGGCGCTCAACAGCCTCGGTGAACTTGCTGACAGCGACACACTATATATGGAGCGGGAAACCGCCGATGAGGTTTTAATCGAATGGAACAGAACGAGGTATTGCCGATGAAGCTGATGATTTTGGGCGCGGGTTTTTCGGGCAAGGCAATCGGAAGGATTTGCGGCAGCACATTCGACAGCGTCGGTGGCACGACGCGCAAGCAAGCCAATTTCACCACGCTCGAAGCGGCCGGCATCCAACCCTCCATTTTCGACGGCACCCAGATCTCCGGCGCGCTGAGTGAAGCGCTGCGCGATGTTACCCATCTCGTTCAGTCCATTTCGCCTGGGGAGGATGGTGACGGCTTCCTGAAGCTCGTACCGAACCTCAAGACGTTCATGCCCAAGCTTGTATGGGCGGGCTATCTCTCGACGATTGGCGTCTATGGCGACCACAAAGGCGCTTGGGTGGACGAAGAAGCACCGACCACGCCTCTATCGGCTCGCGCAAAGGAACGCGTCGTTGCCGAAAGCCAGTGGCTGGATGCCGGCGCACGTGAAAACATCGCCGTCGCAGTGCTTCGACTATCCGGCATCTACGGACCGGGACGCAACGCTTTCGTCAATTTGTCCGACGGCACCGCGCGTCGACTGGTCAAGAAGGATCAAGTTTTCAACCGTATCCGGTGCGAGGATATCGGCCGCGTCACGGCATTCCTGATCGAGCGGAAGCTCGGCGGCATCTATAATGTAACGGATGCCGAACCGGCGCCGGCACAAGACGTGGTCGAGTATGCGGCTCGCCTGATGGGCATCGATGTGCCGCCGGATACGCCTTTTGAACAAGCGGAACTCAGCCCGATGGCGCGCTCGTTCTATGCCGAAAACAAGCGCGTTTCCAATGCCCGCCTGCGCGGAATCGGCTTCGAATTTCTCTACCCGAACTATCGTGTTTCACTCGAAAACATGTGGGCCGAGCAGAGTTGGAAGGGCTGAAATTGCTAAATCCGACGGTGAAATCCCCTTCACCGCCGGATAGATTGCAAAAAATTCTGGTAAAGAACTGGTTAAGCGCAAAAAATTACTCAAAATTTGTGAGAATCTGGCGAATAGATTGCCGGCCTGAAGCGTCATGGCTTAATATTTTGATTCAAAGGCAGAAATAACTTTAGGTTGCGCACAGACTCCTCCGGAATCTGGACGCGATCCTCCATTAATATTTCAGCCGTTAATATTGCGTGATCAATATGGGCACGTTTTTGCCATTTTTCGCCACAAAACGCTCTCTCCCAGGAATAAACGACTTGGGAATGCCATATGTTCGAAAAAAAATATCGCAGCGCCGTTGCAGCTGCATCCATCGCCCTCACATCGCTCACCGTAGCATCAGTCGCTGAAGCAAAAGACGGTTGCGGAGGCGCCTCCTGGTATGCACTGCATTCGAAAACTGCGTCCGGCGAACGTATGAACCCGTCAAAGCTGACGGCGGCACATCGTTCTCTCCGGTTCGGCACCAAGGTCAAGGTCACCAATCGCAACAATGGCAAGGCAGTCGTCGTCCGCATCAATGATCGTGGTCCGTTCATTCGCGGCCGGGTTCTCGATCTTTCCAAGGCTGCAGCCAGCGAAATCGGCATGGTCAGCTCCGGCACCGCCAAGGTCTGTTACCAGATCATCGGCTGATTTTTCCGCCTTGTCCGCCCGAACGCTTGCTCTTCGCGTCAATCGCGGCTACCACGCCCGTAGGAAATTGGAGAGAATGAATGCGATTGGGCGGGCGCGTATCCGGGGCTATTGAAGTTCTCGACGATATTGAGACACGACGTCGCCCCGTCGCCGATGCTCTCAAGGACTGGGGCTTGTCCCATCGGTTCGCCGGATCCGGCGATCGCGCCGCCGTCGGCAATATCGTTTACGACGCCTTGCGCATGAAGCTCTCGCACGCATGGCTGATGGACAGTTCCAGCGCTTCGGCGCTTGCGCATGCTGTGATGTTTCGCCAGTGGGGTTTTACATCAGAGACCCTGAACGCGCAGTTCGAAGGCGACAAGTTCGCGCCCGCACCTCTCGACCCTGCCTGTGTTGCCGCCTTTGCGACGCGATCGCTCGCCGATGCAGAGCCGCACATCCGGGGCGATATTCCCGAATGGATCGTTGCGAGCTTCAGTGAAAATTTTGGCGACCGGTGGCTGATTGAAGCGCAGGCTCTTGCAGCCCGCCCCTCGCTTGACCTGCGCGCCAATACGCTGCGTGCAGATCGGGAAAAGGTGGTGCGCGCGCTTGCTGACGCTCATGCGAGGCCATCCGCGATTGCCCGGCAGGGAATCCGCATACCATCCGGCGAAGGCCCGTCACGGCTTCCCAATGTCACGGCCGAACTCTCCTTCGCCAAGGGTTGGTTCGAGGTCCAGGATGAAGGCTCGCAGATCGTAGCAGATCTGGTGATGGCCGCCGAAGGCGAGCAGATCCTTGACTACTGCGCCGGCGGTGGCGGCAAGACACTCGCCCTTTCGGCAACGATGAACAACAAGGGCCAGGTCCACGCCTACGATACCGACCGCAAGCGGCTCGCACCAATCATCGAGCGCCTGCGCCGCGCAGGCACCCGCAATGTCCAGGTGCATGAAAACGCAAAATCGATGACCGCGCTTACTGGGAAATTCGACCGCGTGCTTGTCGATGCGCCTTGCACCGGCACCGGCACCTGGCGGCGTCGACCGGATACCAAGTGGCGGCTGACGCAGAAGAACCTCGACGAAAGGGTCGGCCAGCAAAAGGAAGCGCTGGCGGACGCGGCTCATTATGTGCGCCCAGGCGGCTATCTCTGTTACGTCACCTGTTCGGTGCTACCGGAAGAGAACCAGCATCAGGTGGCGGATTTCGTTGCCAGCGGGCTCGGCTTCGAGCAGGTTTCCGCACTTGATGGCTGGAACACACTCTTCGGCGACAAGCCGGTACAGCCCCACAGCGCCGACGGCAAGTCGCTGACGCTGTCGCCCGCAACCACCGATACAGACGGCTTCTATTTCGCCATGCTGCGCCGCGGCCAGTGATCGCCACCGCCTATTCTGGATCGTTTGACACAAGTTTGAATCTGATGCATGAAGCCGGCCAGCACATTTGCTGAAAGGGGAGTCATCATGCCCAGCAAACATCTCGCCCGGCTTACGCTTGTTCTGGCGTCCGCCACCGCGATCTTCACCTCCACAACAGCCTTCGCCGCAACCGAGGCTTCGGCTGTCGTCAAGAACTTCGTGGAACTCGGCCATGCGAAATTCGAAGACTCCCTGATCACAGCCAAGGCGCTCGACAAAGCCATTGACACGCTGATCGCAGCGCCCTCGGACGAGACCCTGAAGGCAGCCAGGGAGGCCTGGATAAAGGCGCGCGTGCCCTACCAGCAGACCGAAGCCTATCGCTTCGGTAGCGCCATCGTCGACGACTGGGAAGGCAAGGTCAATTCCTGGCCTCTGGATGAAGGCCTGATCGACTATGTCGACAAGTCCTACGGCACCGAAAGCGACGAGAACGAGCAATATACGCTCAACGTAATTGCCAACCCGAAATTCACCATCGGCGGCAAGGAAATCGATGCGACCAAGATCACGCCGGAACTGCTGTCAGGCACCCTGCAGAAAGCCGGCGAAACCGAATCCAACGTCGCCACCGGCTACCATGCCATCGAGTTCCTGCTCTGGGGCCAGGATCTGAACGGCACCGGTCCCGGTGCGGGCGCGCGTCCTGCCACCGACTACGACACCAAGAATTGCTCGAACGGCAATTGCGATCGCCGCGCCCAGTACCTGAAGGCTGCTTCGAGCCTGCTGGTCAGCGATCTCGACTATATGGTCAAGCAATGGGCGCCCGAAGGGGAAGCGGCAAAGAGCGTTCTTGCCGATCCGCAGAAGGGCATCTCTGCCATGCTGACCGGCATGGGATCGCTCTCCTACGGCGAACTCGCGGGCGAGCGCATGAAGCTCGGCGTCCTGCTGCACGATCCCGAGGAGGAGCACGATTGCTTCTCGGACAACACTTTCAACTCGCATCTGAACGATGCGATCGGTATCGACGGCGTCTATACCGGCAAGTACACACGCATCGACGGCAGCAAGCTGGAAGGCCCCTCGCTTTCGGCGCTGGTCGCGGAGAAGGACGCCGCGCTTGACAAGGAAATGACCTCCAAGCTCAACAAGACGCTCGATGCCATGCATGCCATGGCCAAGCGTGGCGAGACGATCGAGGCCTATGACCAGATGATCGGCGACAACAACAAGGATGGCAATGCGGTCGTGCAGGCCGCCATCGACGGCCTGGTCGACCAGACCAAGACCATCGAGCGCGTCATTTCGGCGCTGGACCTCGGCAAGATTGCGCTTGAAGGTTCCGACAGCCTCGATAATCCTAACGCCGTGTTCCAATAAGCAAGGCGAAGGGGCGTGAACAACTTGCCCCTTGTGAACGACGATGAGAAGAACAGCTACGGTTGTTGGCCTCCTGCTGGCGCTTGCGCTGGCAGGAGGTGCTTTGCCCGGTGCCAGCAACGCCGGCGATAGCCACCGCACCGACCTGTCGGCTGCTGAAAAGATTCGCGTCGAAACCGTCACCAGGGCCGCCGGCGCCTTCGCCGATGCCGAACGCTATGAAGCGATGCAGGCGGGGGCGACGACGTCCATCGAGACGCCTGACCGTTTGGCATTTTCGCATTTTTCCGCAAATCTGCCCAAGCAGGACGAGATGCGTTTCCGACTGGGCAATGCACTTTTCCGCAAGCTCTGGGTCGCATCTCCCTCATCGACGCAAGCCTCCGACGGGTTGGGGCCGCTCTACAACGCCCGTTCGTGCGAATCCTGCCACAAGGAGGATGGCCGCGGCCACCCACCGGAAGGATCGGCCGATGCCACCTCGATGTTCCTGCGATTGGCGCACGGGCCGAAATCGGATGCCGAAAGAGAGGCGCTTGCCAAGCATCTGGCGCTCAATTTCCCCGATCCGATCTATGGGCGACAGCTGCAGGACAAGGCTGTTCCCGGAGTCTCCGCCGAAGGCGCGATGACGATCGATTATACAGAAATACCGTTTGCCTATCCTGACCGGAGCATCGTCCATCTGCGCAAGCCGACATACGGCGTTTCGGGCCTCAACTATGGCCCGCTGGCCCGCGATACGACGCTTTCGCCACGCATGGCGCCCGCGATGATCGGTCTCGGACTGATCGAGGCGATCGCCGATAGCGATATCGCATCTGGGGCTGATCCCGGCGACCTCAACGGCGATGGTGTTTCGGGCCGTCAACAGCCGGTCCACGATTCCAACGGCGCGCTGCGGATCGGCCGATTCGGCTGGAAAGCCGAAAACGCCACGATCCGGGACCAGTCAGCACACGCTTTCCTGGGCGATATCGGTATCTCGACACCCGACCTGCCCTCCCCTTCCGGTGACTGCACCGAGTTAGAGCAACAATGCATATCGATGCCGAACGGCGAACAAACACGCCTCGGCAAAGGGGAAGCACCGGAAAATGTGCTGTCGATGGTGACCTTCTACTCCCGCCATCTCGCGGTTCCCGCACGTCGGAAGGCGAGCTTTCCGGAAACGCTGGCCGGCAAGGCGTTGTTTTACCAGTCGGGCTGCATTGCCTGCCACCGCCCGAAATACGTGACCCGCAAGGACTGGCCCGATGCCGCACTGCGCTTTCAGTTGATCTGGCCCTACTCGGATTTCCTGCTGCACGACATGGGCGACGGTCTCGCGGACGGTCAGCAGGTCGGCGAGGCAAGTGGAAATGAGTGGCGGACGCCCGCGCTCTGGGGTATTGGGCTGACAAAGACCGTCAGTGGTCACTCCTTTTTCCTGCATGACGGGCGGGCACGTTCGTTGGAAGAAGCTATCCTCTGGCACGGTGGAGAAGCGATCAAAGCCCGCGACAGCTACGCAAAACTCGCGCGTGAAGACCGGCAAAAGCTGATTTCCTTCCTGGAGTCTCTCTGATGAAACATATGAACTGGTTTTCGGCCTTGCTGGTGATCGGCCTGTCGGGCTCGCCGGCCCTTGCGCTCGACGACGCTGCTGCCAAGGCAGTCATGGCCAAGGCGGTCGATCTCTACATCCGGCCAGCCTACACAGATTTTCATCAAAAGAGCGAAGCACTGGCCGTCGAGACCGGCAAGCTTTGCCAAAAGCCCTCCGGCACTCAGCTTTCAGAGGTGAGCGATCGCTTTGCAGAGGTCATTTCGAGCTGGGCGAAAATCGAGTTCCTTCGCGACGGGCCTGTCATGCAGGAAAACCGTTTCGAGCGGATCGTTTTTTATCCGGACCGCAAGTCCACTGGCTTGAAACAGGTTCAGGCGCTGTTGGCCGAGCCCGACGAGACTGCCACGGATCCCCTGCAGCTTCGCAACCGCTCCGTCGCGATACAGGGGTTGGGCGCATTCGAATTCGCCTTCTTCGGGCTCTATCCGGAAGGGCTGACCGGGGAGGCGCAAAGCTTCCGCTGCCGCTACGGCCTCGCCATCGCCAGAAACGTAGAGGCGATTGCAGGCGAACTCGAGGCTGCATGGGATGACCCCAACGGCATCCAGAAGGCATGGAAGGCGCCTTCTGCTGACAATCCGGTCTTCCGCAACGAGGCTGAGGCCGTTCAAGCGTTGATCGGCCTGCATGTCCATGGGGCAGAAATGGTCCGGGACCAACGGATCAAGGCATTCTACAAGGGCAAGGCCGGAAAGCTCGCGCCAAAATCAGCAATCTTCTGGCGGTCGGCAAACACCACGCATTCGATCGCGGGCAATATCGAAGGGCTGGCTGAACTCTGGAAAAAGTCCGACATGTCGTCGCTTCTCAGCGAGGATGTTCGCTCGCTGGCCGATTCAGTCGAGTTCGACTATGTCAGCGCGCTGGGTGCGGCCCGCAAACTGGACCAACCCACCGCCGAGCGACTGGCAGACCCCAAATACATCGCGAGGCTGGATTTCATCGAGCTCAATCTCAAGGACGCCATTACCCGCATCAACAATGATGTCGGTGGCGCGGTCGGCCTCGGGGCCGGTTTCTCGTTTGCCGACGGAGACTGACGATGCTCAACCTGAAAATCTCCAAGCGTAGCTTTCTCAAGGCCGCCGGCGCGGGGTTCGCCGCAAGCCTGCTGCCGCGTGGCGCCGAGGCGCTCGACAGGACAGAGGCGGTGTTCGCCAGCGCCTTCATGGGCGAGAACGAAAGCTATGGGGTGGCGCTGGTCAGCGAAGCGGGTCGAGAAATTGCGCGCTTAGCCCTGCCCGATCGCGGCCACGACGTCACCCGCGATCCTCAATCCACCCGCGCGGTCGTATTTGCGCGGCGACCGGGGACTTTTGCGCTCGTGTTCGACACAGCGACTGGCCAACCGGTCAAATTGATCGAAGCGGTGGAAGACCGGCATTTCTTTGGCCATGGCGCCTTTTCCGCCAATGGTCAAATTCTCTATGTCGCGGAGAACGATTTCGACAATTACCAGGGCATGATCGGCGTCTACGACGTCGGCATGGACTACGCCAAGGTCGGCGAGTTTCCGGCGCACGGCATGGACACGCACGATATCCAGATGATCGAGGGTGGACGCTACCTCGCTATCGCCAACGGCGGCATCAAGCAGCACCCGGATTTGGGGCGTGCCAAGCTCAATCTCGACCACATGGAACCGTCGCTCGTCATCATCGACCTAGAACACGGCCAGCTCGTGGAAAAGCATGACTTGCCGATGGATCTGCGGCAGCTCTCCACCCGCCATATGGATATCGATGGCAAGGGGCGTGTCTGGTTCGGCTGCCAGTTCGAGGGCGAACGTAACCGGCGCCCCCAGTTGCTCGGCCATTTCCGCCGCGGCGAAGATATGCGCTTCATCGAAATGCCCGAACCCATCCTCGACGGGTTCGACAACTATATCGGTTCGGTGACTGTCAACAGGCAGGCTGGACTGGTTGCCGTTTCCTCTCCAAGGGGCGGGCAATGGGCGGCTTTCGATGTCGAGACCGGCAAGCTGGCCTATGAGGAGAAGATCCCGGGAGTCTGCGGCCTGGCCACGGAGAAATCGTTGTTCGTGCGGTCGACGGAAAACGGCTGGTTCGATAAAGAGAAGTCAGCCGTCAGTTGGGACAATCACGTGACAAGGCTCGGCTGAGGCACGTTGTTCGGCCCAAAGCCCACCAGTTCCAAATTTGGGCAGAAGATCTATTTGATTGTATCAATGCAATGCCACGTGTCATGATTGTCTCTTGCAAAGGGAGGCGCTCATGGCAAAGAAAGTTGTATTCCTTACCATTCATGGCATGGGCGATACCGAGCCGGGCTATGCAAACGACATTGTCGAAGCCATGCGCGAAAAGCTGACCGACGATTGGGATGCCGTGGAGCATCGATCGATCTACTACCAGACCTTCCTGCAGCCGAACGAATACCAGTATTACAATGCCACTAAGAGCAGGGTTTCGTGGGGGCAGTTGCGCAAGCTGATGATCAACGGTTTTGCCGATGCCGGAAGTCTCGAATATTCCCGTGGCACGCCCGGTGGCCCCTACTACCTGACACAGGACCACATCTTCACCACGCTGGGCCAGATCTATGACGATCTCGGCGGCACCTCGCTGCCGGTTGTCGTCATTGCCCATTCGCTGGGCTGCGAGGTGATCTCGAACTACATCTGGGACGCCAACAAGGAAGACAAGACATACGGCTACTGGAAGGACGCGGAGAAGAACGCGGCGAATGATGGGCGCCTCAAATTCCAGAAGCTGCAGAACCTCAGGCTGCTCTTCACCACCGGCTGCAACATACCGGTCTTCATCACGGGATTGAAGGAAGAGGAGCGCATCCCCATCAACAAGCCGCACAAGGATTTCATCTGGGAGAACTACTACGACAAGGACGACGTGCTCGGCTATCCGCTCACCGAGCTAAGCCCCGCCTACGGCGCTCTCGTCAAGGACGTAAAGGTCAGTGTCGGCAATCTCTTTACCGGCTGGAACCCCTTCAGCCACAACGAATACTGGGACAATAGCGGCATTCAGCGTGAGCTCAGCAAGCACCTGAAAGCGTTTGTGTAAACCCGCCTACTTTCCCATTCGCCGGATCGAGCCGAGCAACGCATCGGCATGAACAAGCGCGATGCCCGTCGCATTCAGCATCTGCGGCAGAACCAGCCACTCCAGTGTCCAGGCGGCTCCCGAGCGCTCCTGCTCGTGCACCAGCGCCTGATGAAGCCCCGAAACCTGAACCGCATTGAAGCGAGCCAGCGCAACCAGCACCTCGGCGCGCACCGGGTTCTGCTTGTGGGCCATGGCCGAGGAAGTGCCGCCGCCCTCGAGCGCCATCTCGCCGAGTTCGTTCTGCGCCATCAGCGCGATATCCTGGCCGATCTTGCCGAGCGCGCCCGTCACCTGGCTCAGCCAATTGCCCAATGCGGCGATGCGATCGCGGGCCGCGTGCGGAACATAATCCGGCACCCCCAGCTTTAGACAGCCGGCTAATGAATGCCTGATATCATTGATTTTGCTTCCAAACCTCTCGGACGTACCAGCAGGCCCGGCCAGCGACACGACCAGCATATGCGCGCGGACGGGACCAAGTGCGACATGGCCGCGTTCAACAAGGCCACGCCATACGGCGAGGCGATCGCCGACCGTGATCGGGATCGCCGCCTGCATTCGTGTCCGCCCCATAAGCTCGGTTGCGCCGAACTCGGTGGCCAGTCGATCCAGCGCGCCCAACAAAGCCACGAGGCGCTGGTCGAACAGATCGAGCACGCCGCGCAGCTTCATTGCCAGCACCGTGTCGGTAACGTCCTGGCTGGTGGCACCGAAATGCACCCAATCGGCGCAGGGAGGCCCGACATGCACCTTGAGCTGCTTGACAAAGTCGGTAACCACGACGCCATCCCTCAGCGTCGCAACTGACAGACGGACCAGATCGGGTGCAAAGCTCCTTGCTGACTTGACGATATGGGCTGCGGCTTCCTTGCTTATAATCCCCCACTCGGCTTCTGCCTCGGCGAGCGCCACCTCGTAGCTCAGCATCGCCTGAAGTTCGACCTTCGTGCCGATCAGGTCCGCGACGACCGGATCGGTGAGAAGGGGATCAAGGAAATCGGCCAGCAGCCCGCTCATGTCAGACCCGCTCTAGCGCTATGGCGATGCCCTGACCGACGCCGATGCACATGGTGGCGACGGCATATTTCCCGCCCACTTCGCCGAGTTCCAGCGCCGCAGTGCCGGCGATGCGCGCACCGGACATGCCAAGGGGATGACCGAGCGCAATGGCACCACCATTGCGGTTGACGCGCGCGTCGTCGTCGGCAATGCCGAGTTGACGCAGCGTCGCAAGACCCTGGCTGGCGAAGGCTTCGTTGAGTTCGATAACGTCGAGCTGCTCCTGCGTGAGTCCGAGACGAGCCAGCAGGTTCTGTGTGGCCGGCGCAGGTCCGATGCCCATGATGCGCGGGGCAACGCCAGCGGTTGCACCACCGAGGATGCGGGCGATTGGCGTCAGGCCGTGCTTTTTTGCAGCCGCTTCGGAAGCGATGATCAGGGCTGCGGCGCCATCGTTGACACCTGACGCATTGCCCGCGGTAACTGTACCATCGGCGCGAACGATCGGCCTGAGCTTGGCGAGCGCTTCCATGTTGGTTGCGCGGGGATGTTCGTCGCGGTCGACAACGACCGGATCGCCCTTGCGCTGCGGAATGGTGACCGGCGTGATTTCCTTGGCAAGGCGGCCATTGGCCTGCGCGGCCGATGCCTTGGCCTGCGAGCGAACGGCGAACTGATCCTGGTCCTCGCGGTTGACCCCATAGTCGTCGGCGACGTTTTCGGCCGTTTCCGGCATCGAATCGACGCCGTACTGCTTTTTCATCAGCGGATTGATGAAGCGCCAGCCGATGGTGGTGTCATGGATTTCCATCGAGCGCGAGAATGCGCTCTCGGCTTTCGGCAGAACGAACGGGGCGCGGCTCATGCTTTCGACGCCGCCGGCGATCATCAGCTCGGCTTCACCCGCCTTGATGGCGCGGGCCGCTGCAATCACCGCATCCATGCCCGAACCGCAGAGGCGGTTCATCGTCGTACCCGGCACCGAAACCGGTAGGCCGGCCAACAGGCTCGACATACGGGCAACGTTGCGATTGTCCTCGCCGGCCTGATTTGCACAGCCGAATATGACTTCTTCCACCGCGTCGAAATCGACCGAGCTGTGCGCCGCCATCAACGCCTTCAGCGGGATCGCGCCGAGATCGTCGGTGCGAACTGCGGAAAGCGAGCCGCCGAAGCGGCCGATCGGGGTCCTGATATAGGCGCAGATATAGGCGTCAGCCATCTTTCGATCCTCTCTTGGCCCCGGCCTGCTCAGTGCCTTTATGGGCCGCATCGGTGCGGGCCTTGAGGTCCCGCAATGTTGTCAGTTCGAGCGCGTCCGGTGCGGGCGTCACCTCGACCGTCTCGGCGAACTTCACCTTCCAGCCGCAGGTTTCCTGCACCTTCTCCCGGGTCACGCCAGGATGCAGCGCGACGACGGTGAATTCCTTCGTTACCGGATCGGGCTTCCAGATGGCAAGGTCGGTGATCAGCAAAGTCGGCCCCTTGGTGGTGATACCGAGCCGGGCTCTGTGGTCGCCGCCCTCCCCATGACCAAAAGATGTGACGAAATCGATCTTCTCGACCATGCTGCGGGTCGACTGCGCCAGCGTGATGTAGATCTCGCCGCAGGACGAGGCGATCTCCGGCGCGCCGCCACCACCTGGCAGCCGCGTCTTCGGCTTGTCGTAGTCGCCGATGACGGTGGTGTTGATATTGCCGAACTTGTCGAGCTGGGCAGCGCCAAGAAAGCCAATGGTGACGCGGCCGCCCTGCAGCCAGTAGCGGAACATTTCCGGCACGGAAACCGTCGTCACGGACGTTTCGCAAAGCTCGCCATCGCCGATGGACAGGGGAAGCACGGTGGGCGCGGTGCCGATGGTGCCGGATTCGTAGATCAGCGTGATATCAGGAGCGTGCGTCAAGCGCGCGACGTTGCAGGCGGCGGACGGCGCACCTATGCCGACGAAGCAGACATCGGAGTTCGAAAGCGCGCGTGCAGCGGCGATTGTCATGATTTCGTTGGGGGTGAAACTCTGGCTCATTTGGATGCCCTCAGATGCTCGACGCGCTTGGCAAAGTCTTCCGGTGTGGCATCCAAGACGTGTTCCTGCATCCACGTGCGGAAGACCTCGCGGTCGGCTGCAATAACGTCCCATTCGAGATAGGAGGCATTGTCCCTGGCATAATAGCCCTGGGCATAGGACGGATGGGCGCCACCTGGCACGACCGCAATGTTGGTGATCGTCCAGGAGGGAATGATGCAGGCATTGACGCTGACATCGTCGAAATCGTCGACGATTTCTTCGACTGTCACGACGGACCGCTTCGCCGCCAGCACGGCCTCCTTCTGAATACCAATGATGCCTTCCACCAGCACGTCGCCCTTCTTGTTGGCTTTTTGCGCATGGATGAACGTCACATCCGGGCGGACCGAAGGCACAGCCGCCAGCTTCTCGCCGGTAAACGGGCATGTCACAGAGCGGATGTTCGGATTGACGCGCGCAAGTTCGGCACCGAGATAGCCCCGAAAGATGGCACAAGGCAGCCCGGCGGCGCCCGCCTCATAGGCATTGGCCATGGCCGCGTGGCTGTGCTCTTCGATCTCGAGCTTATGCGGATAGTGATTTTCGACTGCATCGCGGAAGCGACGGAGAAGTCCCACGCCCGGATTTCCGGCATAGGAGAAGATCACCTTCCGGACCATGCCAAGCCCGATCATCTGGTCGTAGATGCCGTCCGGCGTCATGCGGATCAGGGTCAGATCCTTGAATCCCTGACGGATTGCCTCATGGGCGGCAGCATGTGGTATCAGGTGGGTAAAGCCTTCGAAGGCGGCGGTATCGCCATCGTGGAGATTGTTCGCCACGGCCTCCTTCAGCGTCACTATCTTGGCCATGTCGGGACCTCGTGTTTTCCGTTGTGATTGCGCGGAGTGGATGGCCGCCCCGCGCTGACTGCAGTTTCTGGTTCCTTCAGATATCGAAGAAGATGGTTTCGTCAGGCCCCTGAAGATGGATGTCGAAGCGGTATGTGTCGCCTTGGCGCTTGCCGATCAGCGTGGGCACACGAACCTGATGCTCGATGCGCGACAGAATCGGGTCCTCGGCATTGGCTGTTTCTTCATCGGAAAAATACATCCGCGTCTGCAGGCCGATGTTGATGCCGCGCGCCACGATCCAGAACAGGATATGCGGCGCCATCGGGCGCGGATCGCTGTCGCGGAACGGCACCCGGCCCGGCTTGATCGTATCGAAGCAAAACTCGCCCGTGGCCATATCGCCGGGCTGACGCCCCCAGCCGAAGAAATTGGGGTCGGCCTTGCCACGCGTCTCCGACGGGCTGTTGTAGAAGCCATCGGCATCCGCCTGCCAGATCTCGACCATGGCGTCCTTCAGCGCAGTGCCGGTGCCGTCATAGACGAAGCCTCGCACCTTGATGCGTTCTCCCTTCGTCTTGTCGTTATAGAGGGGACCTGACCCGAGATCGGTTGGGAAAACCCCTTCGATGCCGCAGAAATTCGGGGTGCAGCCGATATGCACATAAGGGCCGGCCGTCTGCGATGCGGTTTCCTTAAGGTAACCGAGAGACTGAACCATGGTCAGTTCCCCTCCTTGCGATTCTCGAAAAAGGTCGAGCGGCGGCCGCGCAGCACGATGTCGAACTTGTAGGCGCGCATATCCATGGGAATGGTCGCATTCATGTCCAGCGGCGCGATCAACTGCCGGATTGCGGCCTCGTCCGGAATGGTCTTGACGATCGGACACTTCCAGATCAGCGGGTCGCCCTCGAAATACATCTGGGTGATCAGCCGTTGGGCAAAGCCGTGGCCGAAGACCGAAAAATGGATATGGGCCGGACGCCAGTCATTGACCCAGTTCATCCAGGGATACGGACCGGGCTTGATGGTCTTGAACCAATAATAGCCGTCCTCGTCGGTAATCGTGCGACCCACCCCGCCAAAATTCGGATCGACAGCCGCCAGATACATTTCCTTCTTGTGACGGTAGCGGCCACCGGCATTGGCCTGCCAGAACTCCACCAGAGCACCGCCGACACCCTTGCCGCGCTCATCGAGCACGCGGCCGTGCACGAGAATGCGCTGGCCAATCGGCATTTCGCCGGGGCGCGCATAGTTTCGGATCAGATCGTTGTCGAGTTCGCCGAGAATATTGTGGCCGAAGACCGGTCCGGTGATCTCGGTCTTGGTGCCATCCAGCGACAGCATGGCGCGTTGCGGCGAACGTGTCACCGAGGTCTTGTACAGCGGCGTCAGCGCCGGCGGCTGCCAGGCGCGGTCGCGCGCGTAAAATGCGCCCGTCTCGGGCAAGGTGTTCTTCATTGCGCGTCCTCCACGGCACCGGCGGCTTCCATTTCAGCAAGCGTCTGCTTGACGATCTTGATCGCATGATTGGCGGTCGGCACGCCGGCATAGATGGCCACGTGCAGCATCGCTTCCCGCAGATCCTCCGGCGTCGCACCGGTGTTGGCGGTCGCCCGCACGTGCATCGCCACCTCCTCGTCGTGTCCGAGGGCGGCAAGCAGCGCGATGGTGACAATAGAGCGTTCCCGCAGCGACCAATCCGGCCGGGACCAAACATGGCCCCAGGCCGCTTCGGTGATCAATGCCTGGAAGGGCTCGTCAAATGCCGACTTGCTGGCTTGCGCCCTGTCGACATGAGCGTCCCCCAGCACCTTGCGGCGGGTCTGCATGCCCTGCTGGAAGCGGCTGGAGGAAGCGTCGCTCATGTCAGTCCTCGTTGATGAAGTCGGCCAGCAATTCAGCCAACGCGGCAGGTTGCTCGACACAGGGAATGTGACCGGCATTTTCGATGATCTCGAAATCCGCACCGGATATCAGATCCGCCGTCGCCCGCACCACGTCCGGAGGTGTCGACCCGTCCTGATCGCCAACGATGCAAAGGGTCGGGACCTTGATTTTCCTCGCCGCCTCGGTGAAATCGGCGTCGCGGATTGCAGCGCAGGTACCGGCATAGCCTTCCACCGACTGGCGTGTCAGCATGTTGCGATAGCCGGAAAGGTCGGCCTTGCGCTGATCGCGGAAATCCTTGGTGAACCAGCGTTCGAGAATGGCATCCGCCATCGAGCCAATGCCTGCGGTTCTCGCAGTCTCGATACGGCCATTCCACATGTCGGCCGTCCCGATCTTGTGGGCGGTGTCGCAAAGTACGATCTTTTGGACCAGCCCGGGCTTTTTGGCATAGACGCTCTGGACGATCAGGCCGCCGACAGACAGGCCGACGAAGATCGCCTTCTTGATACCGAGATGGGCTGTCAGTCCAATGAGATCGTCCGCGTGGTCCTCGATCGTGTAGGGGGCCGTGCCGACATCCGAAAGGCCGTGGCCGCGCTTGTCGTAGACGAGGATCGACCAGTTGTCCGTGAGCTCGTCGATCAGCGGCAGCCAGATCCGGAAATCCGTTCCCAGCGAATTGGAAAACACCACGACCGGCTCGTCCTCGTATTCGGTGAGATATTCATAGTGCAGCGTAATGCCGTTGATGTCAGCGAATGCCATTGGGTGTCTCCTGGTGCATGACAGATACTAGATGATTTTCGTTGGTTATAATGATACTTTCGTCGTATTACATACCAGAACGGATATGAATTTTGGACGGTCGGATCAAGTTTCGCCACCTGCAGACCTTTATCGAAGTTGCCCGACAAAAGAGCGTCGGGCGGGCAGCGGAGGCGCTGGCGCTGACGCAGCCCGCTGTCACGCGGACCATCCGCGAACTGGAAGACTATCTTGGCGTCGATCTGTTCGAAAAGGAAGGGCGCGGCATCCGTATCAGTCGTTTCGGCGAAGTATTCCTGCGCCATGCCGGCGAGAGCATCGGCGCGGTCAAGCGCGGGGTCGATTCCATCGCCCAGGCACGCAACTCGATGGGCCCGCCGCTGCGCATCGGCGCGCTGCCGACTGCATCGGCGACCTTCCTGCCTGACGTCATGGTCGACTTCCTCAAGGCGGGTACGGGCAGCCTTGTGACCATCGTCACCGGCGAAAACCGCTGGCTGCTGGACGCGCTCAGGCTTGGCGACCTCGATCTGGTGGTGGGGCGGCTCGCCGCGCCCGAGCGGATGACGGGGCTGCAGTTCGAACCGCTCTATTCCGAGGAAATCGGCTTTGCGGTGCGTGCCGGCCACCCTCTCCTCTCACGACGAAATTTCTCGCTGAGCGAACTTGCCCACTATATCGTATTGATGCCCACCCAGGGTTCCGTGATCCGGCCATTCGTCGACCGGTTCCTGCTCACAAACGGCATCGCCGACCTCTCCAACACGATCGAGACGGTTTCGGACAGTTTTGGTCGCGCGTTCGTCGAGCGCCATGACGCTGTCTGGATCATCTCGCGCGGCGTGGTCTTCCCCGAAATCCAGTCGGGGCGCATCGCTCTTCTCGATATCGACAGTTCGGAAACGCGTGGTGCCGTCGGCCTGACGATGCGCGCGGATGCGGCTCCCACCCTATCGCTATCCATCATGGTCAACACCATCCGGGAGCACCTGAAGGTTGCGGGGCGCGTGCTTTGACACCTATTTCCGCATCTCATCGAGCGACAGAATTCCGGCGCCGTTAGCCGCAACGTAGAGCAGGCCGCCGGCAATCGCCACGTCCTTCATGAATGCCTGGAAATGCATGATGTCAGTCCAGTCGGAATGCCCGATAGACGCTGCGGCGACCGCAAATACGGCGAGCAGCAACGCCGCGATCCGGATGCAGTAGCCGGCGAGGATCGCGATCCCGCCAAAAATCTCCAATGCAGCGACCAACCAGATCGTCACCGACGGCCAAAGCACGCCAACGGATGCGAAGTAGTCGACCGTGCCTGAAAAATTCATCAACTCGGATATTCCGGCCTGGATGAAAATTGCCGATAGCAGGCATCGGCCAAGCAGCATCGCAATATCGGACATGTTCCCGTCTCCACCAAAGGCAGCTGGGAGTATCATGCCGCAACCGTCGAAAACATCCAGCCGAATCGTCAGATGCTCGACAGCTTCCAGCCAATATAGACGAGGGCCGCGGCAATGACCCAGAGCGCCAGACGCCCCGACCGGGAATGGCGTGCCTCGGATCGGCCGATCGCTTCGGCCGTTTCCGCATCGAAACGCAAGCCCTTCTCGCCCATATTCATGACTTCCTGGGCAAATCGCTCGGTCTTCAGAGCGATCTCCGGAATCGCTTCGGCAAGACGGAACGCAGCCTTCAGGCCATCGCGCATATCGGAAGCGATCCGCTTGGGGCCGAGGTTGTCACGAATCCAGGCACCGACGACCGGCTCGGAGGCTTTCCACATATTGAAATGCGGATTGAGCGAACGTGCCACGCCTTCGACGACGACCATGGTCTTCTGCAGCATGATCAGTTCGGGACGCGTTTCCATGTCGAACAGTTCGGTGACTTCGAACAGCAGCGTCAACAGCTTGGCCATCGAAATCGTATCGGCCGGCTGGCCATGGATCGGCTCTCCGATCGCCCGGATCGCCTGGGCGAAGGAGGCGTGATCGTGATGGCCCGGCACATAACCCGCCTCGAAATGCACGTCCGCCACCCGCTGGTAATCGCGGGTGATGAAGCCGAACAGGATCTCGGCCAGGAAACGACGCTCCTTCTTGCCGAGACGGCCGACGATGCCCATGTCGACCGCAACGACCATGCCCTGCGGGTCGACGAACAGATTGCCCTGATGCATGTCGGCGTGGAAGAAGCCATCGCGCAGGGTATGCTTGAGGAAAGCCTGCATCAGACGTTCGGCGAGCGTGTTGAGATCGTGGCCGGCAGCCTTGAGCCCGTCGATGTCGGACATCTTGACGCCGTCGATCCACTCCATGGTCACGACGTCGCGGCCGGTGCGCTCCCAATCTACCGTTGGAACGCGGAAGCCCACGTCACCCGACGTATTTTCACCGAGTTCCGAAAGGGCTGCGGCCTCCAACCGGAGATCCATCTCCACCTTGGTGGTCTGCTCTAGCGTCTTGGTCACTTCGATCGGCTTCAGGCGTCGCGCAGGAGGATAGAACCGCTCCTGAAGATGGGCCAGAACGTAGTTGGTCTCAAGATCCTTGGCAAAACGCTCTCGGACGCCGGGCCGGATGACCTTGACGGCAACCTTCACAGGCTTGCCATCTCGCGTTACGATAGCCGGATGGACCTGCGCGATGGAGGCGGCGGCGACCGGATCGCCGAATTCTGTGTAGAGCGCATCGATCTTCCGGCCGAGTGAGGCCTCGATCTGGGCTGTTGCCACTGCCTTCGGAAAGGTCGGCATCTGGTCCTGAAGCAGTGACAGGTCGGCGGCAAAATCCACCCCCACCACATCGGGGCGGGTGGCGAGGAACTGACCGATCTTCACATAGGACGGGCCAAGCCGCTCGACTGCACGAGCGAGATTGTCGGATTGGGCGCTGTTGCGATTGCGGGCAAACAGACCCGCAACGGAATGACCGAAACGCAGCAACGGCGGCAGATCGTTCGCAGGCAGGGCGGAAACAACCCCCTCACGCACGAGAACCCAGCCGAGTTTGACCAGGCGCAGATAGGCGGCAGCTGTACTCATGGGATCAGAGCTTCCAGCCGGAATGCAGCGCGGCGATACCACCGGTGAAGTTGGTATAGGAAGCTCGCGAGAAGCCGGCCTTGCTGATCATGTCGGCAAAATCGCGCTGATTGGGGAACTTGCGGATCGATTCGACCAGATACTGATATGGTTCGGCCTCGCCAGTGATAGCCCTGCCGATCTTCGGTATCGCATTGAACGACCAGGCTTCGTAAAAGCGATCGAGCAGCGGCATCTCGACCTCGGAGAATTCCAGCACCAGCAACCGGCCGCCGCGCTTGAGCACGCGGTATGCTTCTGAAAGCGCCACATCGATGCGTGGCACATTGCGGATGCCGAAAGAAATGGTGTAGGCATCGAAAGTTCCATCGGGAAATGGCAGCTCTTCAGCGCTGGCTTCCACGAAGGTCAGGTTCGGCGTCAGGCCCTTCTTGGCAGCACGCTCGGCGCCGACGCCCAGCATCGAACCGTTGATATCGAGCACGGTCGCATGCGCCAAGCGGCCAGAGGCTTCCACGATCCGGAAAGCGATATCGCCCGTGCCGCCCGCGACGTCGAGCACCTTGTAGTCGGCGCTCTTTCTCGGATTGAGCGCCGAGATCATAGCATCCTTCCAAGCGCGGTGCATGCCGGCCGACATCAGGTCGTTCATGATGTCGTAGCGCTTGGCCACCTTGTGAAACACGTCATTGACCAGCGTCTGCTTCTCGCCCGCGCCGACATCTCGAAACCCGTAGGATGTTTCCATCCCGCCTTCGGCATTGGTGCGTGCTGTGGTCATGACCGTTACTCCACTCTTCTTATATGCGGCGCGACAATAACGGATCGCTTGTCAGGATTCCATAGAGCGGGCAAGCAAAAAGATGCGGCGTTTTGCTCCGTGAATAGCGATTTCAGCGGCGTTTGCGGGTCGCCTATCAGAAAGCACGCCAAGGTGAGGCGCTTGCCGGCAACGGCCCGGTTGCCATGGACATGCAGGCAAGCCTATAACGCTGCCGTCGCGGATCAATTGACGGAAGCCTTTGCACCATGCCCGAACTGCCCGAGGTGGAAACTGTTCGTCGCGGCCTTGCTCCCTATATGGAAGGCGCACGAATTGGCAGGCTGGTGTTGAACCGTCCCGACCTGCGCTTTGCCTTTCCCGACGGGTTCGTCGAGCAGGTGGAGGGACGCACCGTCGAAGCCCTTTCCCGCCGGGCCAAATACCTGCTGATCAACCTCGAAGGCGATTTGACGATTATCTCCCACCTCGGCATGTCCGGCTCCTTCCGGATCCAAGCCGAGAGCAACGAGGGGACACCGGGCGCCTTCCATCAACAGAGATCGAAAGACCAGGCGCACGATCACGTCGTCTTCGAACTGACCCGGGCCGAAGCTCCAGCCCGCATCATCTACAACGACCCGCGCCGCTTCGGCTTCATGCATCTGGCGCCCACGTCCGGCCTTGACGCCTATCCCGCCTTTGCGGGACTGGGACCCGAGCCAACCGGCAACTTCCTGTCGGCCGATTACCTCGCCCAGCGTTTTGCATCGCGCAAACAGCCGTTGAAAAGCGCGCTTCTCGACCAGAAGATCATCGCCGGCCTCGGCAACATCTATGTTTGCGAGGCGCTGCATCGCGCCCATCTTTCTCCGGAGAGGGCGGCAGGCTCACTGGTCCGGGCAAATGGCAAGCCGCAGAAATCACTCGAACAGCTGACCGAAGACATTCGTATGGTAATCGCCGAAGCCATCGAAGCCGGTGGCTCCTCCCTGCGCGACCATATCCAGACCGACGGCTCGCTCGGCTACTTCCAGCACCGGTTCCGGGTCTATGATCGCCAGGAAGAGCCTTGCGTCACGCCGGGCTGCCCAGGAACCATTCATCGCATCACACAGTCGGGGCGCTCGACCTTCTTCTGCCCCGCCTGCCAGAAATAGAGGAACCAGGATGGCCTACGAAACACTGATCATCGAAAAACGCGGCGCCGTCGGGCTCATCACATTGAACCGCCCGCATGCGCTCAACGCACTCAACAGCATCCTCATGCATGAGATGGAAGAGGCGCTGGCCCGTTTCCATGAAGATGATGCGATCGGCGCCATTGTGCTTACCGGGTCCGAAAAGGCCTTCGCGGCAGGCGCCGACATCAAGGAGATGAAGGACCTGTCCTTCACCGACGCCTATCTCGGCGACCTGATGGCCGGCTGGGACAGAATCGCTGCATCGCGCAAGCCGATGATCGCGGCCGTTTCCGGTTTCGCGCTCGGCGGCGGCTGCGAGCTGGCAATGATGTGCGACTTCATCATCGCAGCGGACAATGCAAAATTCGGACAGCCCGAGATCACGCTCGGCATCATGCCGGGCATGGGCGGCTCGCAGCGGCTCACACGCGCCGTCGGCAAATCCAAGGCGATGGACATGGCGCTAACCGGACGCATGATGGACGCTGTCGAGGCCGAACGGGCCGGACTGGTCTCTCGCATCGTCCCGGTCGACAAACTGCTGGAGGAAGCGCTGGCTGCGGCAGCCAAGATCGCAGGCTTTTCGAGGCCGGCCGTATTGATGACCAAGGAGAGCGTCAACCGCGCGCTCGAGACGACACTGGCAGAGGGCGTACGTTTCGAACGGCGACTGTTTCATGCGCTATTTGCCACGGAGGACCAGAAGGAAGGCATGGCGGCCTTCGTCGAAAAGCGTAAGCCCGCCTTTCGGAACCTTTAGGCATCCGAACAGCGCAACCTCAGATTCTTTTGCGGGACTGATTGACGTCCCACGGGTTTGGGGATATACGCCGCCTTCAGATTAAGAGAAGCCGTAGCAACGGACTTTTCTGATTGCCCCCTCATTGCCCGGCATTGAGGCCGCCCGCCGGAAGGGCAGCGGCTTGAGGGCATGTTGGACAGGATCGATAGAGAGAGGCATACATGGCCAATACGAATTCGGCGAAAAAAGCGACCCGTAAGATCGCCGCCCGCACCGAGGTAAACAAGGCACGTCGCTCGCGCATGCGCAGCTTCATCCGCAAGGTTGAAGAAGCCATTGCTTCCGGCGACAAGTCAGCAGCAGAAGCAGCCCTGAAGGCAGCGCAGCCTGAATTGCAGCGCGCAGCAACCAAGGGTGTTCTTCATCGCAATACTGCGTCCCGCAAGGTATCGCGACTCGCTAATCGAGTGAATTCGATCGGCGCCTAAAACAAATTACAGTATTTTTTGAAAAAGCCTGGCTTTCGAGCCGGGCTTTTTTGCGTTTTATTCAATAACATGTTGATCCCCTCAAGTTTTTTAGATTTGACTAAAATTGTGTGACAAATAATATCGTTAATATTCAGTCATTTACGGAAGGTCTCCATTTGATCACCGGGGTAACCTTACGGAAGTTCGGCTCAAATATGAGTCAAGTAAATTTTTTATTTTTCTGCTGGAACGGCTGCCAGAAACGGCAAAAAATCGAATCCCGTTGATTTCCAAGCGATTCTTTTTTGGAAGGGCTCGCGGATTAAATCACGTCTGGATTGTCAATGCCTTTCTCTTAAGATTGCGTAAAAAAGCCCATTGATCTTGCCCCGCAATCTTGCCTAAATGATTTCCACAGGGAAGGGGCGGACGCCACCCGAGTCTAGCCAAAAGACTAGAACGGGGTGTGATTCAAACCACTGTAATCGAAACAAAATCTTCGATTTCTTTCATCCCGATTGCGAGAGATGCACATGGACGCCTCAAGCGCCCAAGCGGAGCTTTTGTCTCCTGTTGCAGGTCTTGGCGGGAAGCATGACGGGGCTAGGGGAAATGAACGGATCGTCAGGGGACAATTGACGCATCCGCAAAAATAAACGTAGGCAAGCGTTAAACCGGACGATGGGACGACGAGGCCCTTTTCAGATACGTGCGTTGATGCGTGCGTGGAGAGGACGTTCCAAATTCCGGATCGGTAGAGCGTGAATGGGTTCGGCGAATGATATCGTCGGGCTAAAGAAAAAGATGTGCTAAAGGCGGCGACATGCATATGACAACAGCAGATAAAGACGCGTTTCCGGGCAAGGACAATGCGCAGTTCGCGGCAACAAGCGAAAACGCGATGGATATGAGAGACACCGGTATGAAGCACGATGCCTTGTTCGAGCGCTTCAGCGCCCGCCTCAAGGCGAAAGTGGGGCCGGAAGTCTTCGCCAGCTGGTTTGGCCGGCTGAAGATGCATTCGAACTCCAAGAGCGTGGTCCGGCTTTCGGTGCCGACCACATTCCTCAAGTCCTGGATCAACAACCGCTATCTCGACATGATGACCGGCCTTCTGCAGGAAGAAGACGCCAACATTCTCAAGGTCGAAATCCTGGTGCGCAGCGCAACGCGGCCGACCCGCCCTGGCGCCATGGAAGATGCACCCGTCGCCGATAGCCACGTTACGAGCCAGCCGAAGAAGTCAGCGGCATCGCTGTTTGCACCCGCAACGCAGCCCGCTCAGCAGCCTCAGCAGAGAGCCTCGGCACCATCGACCCTTTTTGGCTCGCCTCTGGACAGCCGCTACACGTTTGCCAGCTTCGTCGAAGGCCCGTCGAACCGCGTGGCGCTCGCCGCCGCCCGGACGATCGCCGAATCCGGCGCAGGCGCAGTCCGCTTCAACCCGCTGTTCATCCATTCGAGCGTTGGCCTGGGCAAGACGCACCTTCTGCAGGCGATTGCCGCAGCAGCACTGTCAAACCCGCGCAACCCGCGTGTCGTCTATCTGACGGCTGAGTACTTCATGTGGCGCTTCGCCACAGCGATCCGCGACAACGACGCGCTGACGCTGAAGGAATCGCTGCGCAACATCGACATCCTCGTCATTGACGACATGCAGTTCCTTCAGGGCAAGCTGATCCAGAACGAATTCTGCCATCTCCTGAACATGCTTCTCGACAGCGCCAAGCAGGTTGTCGTCGCAGCCGACCGTGCACCCTGGGAGCTGGAATCACTCGATCCGCGCGTCCGCTCGCGCCTTCAGGGCGGCGTCGCCATCGAAATGGACGCCCCTGATTTCGACATGCGCCTTGAAATGCTCAAGCTCAGGCTCGCCCAGGCACGTCATGAAGACACCTCGCTGGAAATTCCCGATGTGATTCTCGAGCATGTGGCGACCAACATCACCGCATCGGGCCGCGAGCTCGAGGGTGCGTTCAACCAGCTGATGTTCCGGAAGTCCTTCGAACCCGATCTTTCCATTGAGCGGGTTGATGAGCTTCTCGCCCATCTGGTCGGCGCTGGTGAACCCAAGCGCGTGCGAATCGAGGACATTCAGCGCGTCGTAGCCCGCCACTACAATGTGTCGCGGCAGGAACTGGTCTCCAACCGCCGTACCCGCGTAATCGTCAAGCCACGCCAGATCGCTATGTATCTGTCCAAGACGATGACGCCGCGGTCGTTTCCAGAGATCGGCCGCCGTTTTGGTGGACGCGATCACACCACGGTGCTGCATGCAGTGCGCAAGATCGAGGAGTTGATTTCGGGTGACCAGAAGCTGTCGCACGAGATCGAGCTTCTTCGCAGACTGATCAACGAGTAAGCGATTTTTCGGATAAGCCGCCGATGTCCCGAGCCAGCCTTGCAATGTACGATATGCTGGAGCCCGTCAGGGCCGCCAACGATCAATTGTGGGTGGGCGTTCGGGAGCGGCTGCGCGCAGCCGGCGTCGATGCGCCGGATGCGCTCGACCGGCAGATAAGCCATGACGGGATCTGGTTGCAGCCGGATCTCGTGCTGGCACAGACATGCGGCTATCCCTATATCAAGATGCTGACTGGAAAAGTCAGGCTGGTGGCAACGCCCGTCTATGACTTTGCCGGTGGCGCAGGTACCGAACGGACGAGTTTCCTGATCGCCAGCGAGACAAATACCGGCAAGAATCTCGAATCCTTCAGAGGGTCGGTGGCTGCGGTCAACGACCACATGTCCAATTCCGGCTCCAATCTCTTCCGCGCGGCACTGGCGCCGCTTGCCGGCGGCAAGCCGTTCTTTTCAAGCGTGAAGATCACTGGCGGCCATCTGCCATCGATCGCGGCTGTTGCCGCGGGCGAGGCCGACATTGCCTCCATCGACACAGTCTCCTGGGGCATGCTCGACCGGCATGCGCCCGACATGCTGAAGGGCGTTAGAATCATAGGGGAAACGCCGAGCGGACCCGGCTTACCCTTCATCACCCGGCTTTCGGCCAGCGATGCCGAGGTCGACGCGCTACGCAATGCGCTGAAGGACGCCATCGCCGATCCCGCCCTGGCCGATGCAACCAAAGCCCTGGGTCTCAGAGGGGTGGAAGTCCTCAGTGAGGACGATTACCGGCGGCTGGACCGCCTCGGCATCGAGGCGGCCGCACTCAATTATCCGATCATCGCCTGATCGCCCCGCAATTCGGGAACATCCGTTCCCGTCGCGGTTTCCGGATGATGCGGGTGGATCGGTTCGTGGTGCTTGCGGAAGCCGAAGCGCCGGGCCACTTCAAGATATCCATTGTAGACAAGTCCACCATTCAACTCGATGAAAGCCGGCCGGTTATCGCGGTAGAGCTTGGGAATCTTGTACCACGGCACCTGCGGCCGTGAGTGGTGGACGATATGCAGGTTGTTGTGCAGGAAGAGAAGGCCGAATGCCGGCGTGTTCTCGACAATCGCCGTCCGCTCCTCCTTGGCTCCGGCATATTGGTGCTCGGCGAAGGAGCGCAGCCGCGAGAATGCGATACCGGCATATACGAAGGCCGTGAGGTAGATCCAAAGCGGCATGGCGCTGATCCACAGCACCCAGGTCAACACGATTGCCGAGCCGGTAATATGGGCCAGCCAGATCCTGAGATTGCGGAAATCGCCACGCACCATATGCATGACTTCATGCCCAAGGAATGTCGCCAGCGACACGAACGGCCCGATGATCAGGCGGCCGGCCAGCGTGCTGTCGACGCTGACGATGAGCCGCCCGAGCGCGCCGGTGCGCGCCCAGGCGTCGCCGGTCAGATAATAGGACTCGGGATCTTCAATCGGATCGGTCAGCCATTCGTCGTTGTGATGCTTCAGATGCGCCCGCTTATAGAGCGCATAGGGCAGCCACAGCGCAATCGGCGGCCAGCCGACCGCGTCGTTGATGCGCCGAAAGCGGGTCGGATGCCCGTGTAGAACTTCATGCTGCAGCGAACCATGCCAGGCAATGGTCCAGCCCCCGGCAATGAAGAGCACGACGTAGGGGATTGATGCCCAGAAGTAGGTGAGCAGCAACCAAGTGGAATAAATGAAGACAGCAAGCGCAATAGTGGGCCATTCGACTGCGAATCGAGATCTTTTAGATCGGTCTGCAGTGGAACGCCGGTCATCGAAATGAATCGTGGCCATGGTATTCCGGATATTTCAAAAATCAGGTTCTGAACGCGGAGAGCAAATCATCCTGGCGCTACCTTATGTATAGATTTATGAGCCGCATTCGCGTTGTCGTCAAGAGCACTGATTCCAAACGGAATATGACGCTCACAATTAACCAGCACAGCGGCCGGAGCGGTCATGAAGCGAGGTCGGCAACTACCGCATCCAGAATCAGCATTCCCTGCGGTGTGCAGCGGATTCGCGAATTACCGAGACGCTCGAGAAAGCCGTGGCCAATCAGAAATTCTTCCTTCTCGATATCAAGTTGCCGGCCCGAAAGCGCGTTCCAGCGAACCAGGTCAATGCCCTCGCGGAGCCGAAGCCCCATCAGCAGCATTTCGTCGGCCTGTTCCTCGCGCTCGAGGCTCTCATTGTCGATCATGCCGTGGCCTTGCGCCTGCACGGCCGCGAGCCAGGCCTCGGGATTGCGTTCGGTAGCCGTCGCGTATTTACGGCCGCCCGAAGTCAATCTCCCATGCGCGCCGGGACCAATCCCGGCATAATCGCCATAGCGCCAGTAAGTCAGATTGTGACGGCTCTCCGCACCGGGAACCGCGTGGTTCGACACTTCATAGGCCGGCATTCCGGCGGCTGATGTCGCATCCTGGGTGATTTCGTAGAGGCGCGCCGATTCTTCCTGACTTGGCAGCACGATCTTGCCATTGCGATGCAGGCCGTAGAAGGGCGTGCCCTCCTCGATCGTCAGCTGGTAGAGCGACAGGTGATCCACTGCATAGGAAATGGCTTGATTAAGCTCGCGGACCCACTCGTCTTCCTGCTGGCCAGGGCGGGCATAGATCAGGTCAAAGGACATGCGCGGGAAAATGTCGCGCGCCAGCCGGACGGCCTTCAATGCATCCTCGACATTGTGCAGCCGGCCGAGGAACCGCAGGTCCCTGTCGTTGAGTGCCTGCACGCCAAGCGAGACGCGATTGACGCCGGCGGCACGATAGCCACGAAAACGCTCGGCCTCGACACTCGAAGGATTGGCCTCCATGGTGATCTCGATGCCGTTGGGTACGTGCCAATGACGGGCAATGCCGGATAGAATCGCGTCGACCGTTTGCGGCTTCATCAGCGACGGAGTCCCGCCACCCATGAAGATCGACGTGACCGTGCGGGCGCCGCTGATTGCCCGCATGGCCGTCATTTCCTTGAGAAAGCCCTCGACGAAGGCCTCCTGATCGACCGCCACGTGCCGGACATGGCTGTTGAAATCGCAGTACGGACACTTGGCCGCGCAGAACGGCCAATGGATATAGACACCGAAGCCAGGTTCACCCGTATCCGGCAAGAGGGGAGCCTGGACGTCCATCGTTTAAAGTACCAATCCCTGCTCGACGAGCAGCTTGAAGGCGCGCGCCCGGTGCGAGAGTGCCTCGGCATCGCCGGGCTTCCAGCCGTGCTTCTGATCCGCGCTCATTTCGCCGAAGGTCACATCGTGACCGAGCGGCTGGAAGACCGGATCGTAACCAAAGCCGAGATTGCCGCGCGGCGGCCAGACGATGTGACCTTCCACTTCGCCCCGGAAGATTTCCGTGTGGCCGTCGGGCCATGCCAGGCAGAGCACACTGACGAAACGGCCGGTGCGGCGGGCAGCGTCGACCGCGCCCTTCTCGTCAAGCGCCTTTTCGACCTTTTCCATCGCCATGTTGAAATCGCGGCTGCCATCCTCGCGTTCCGCCCAATTGGCCGTGTAGACGCCCGGAGCGCCATCCAGCGCATCGATGGCGAGGCCGGAATCATCCGACAGCGCCGGAAGACCGGAAGCCTTTGCCGACGCCAGCGCCTTGATGCGGGCGTTTTCCTCATAGGTCGTGCCGGTTTCGTCCGGTTCGACGAAGTTGAGGTCCGCGGCGGATTTCGCCTCGAAGCCGAGCGGACCGATGAGATCGCGGATTTCGCGGATCTTGCCGGCATTGTGGCTGGCGACAATTATCGTTTTTGTGTCAAGCTTGCGCATGTTCGTCCTGTTCGATGCCCCAGATGCGGGCTTCCGCAAATTCCAGCGAATTGCCTGCGGGATCCCGGAAATAAATGGACCGCCCTCCCCCCGGCCAGTCAGCGATGGCTTCGATGGCGACGCCCGCAGCCTCAAGCCGCTGGCGCCAGACGTCGATTTCCACCGATGAGGCCCTGAAGCAGAGGTGGCCCGAACCACGCGTGCCATGCGGTGGCACCTGCAGAGGATGGCCCGGAGCAGGCGGCACGATTGTTTCGGCCGGGTTGAAGATCAGCAGCACGCCGGGTCCGCAGCGATAAAACACATGGCGGTTGCCGGCGCGGCTGATCTTTTCAAGTCCTAGAACACCGCCATAGAAGGCCTCGGCTGCGTCGAGATCATCCGCATAAAGCGCTGACTCGAGGATTTGCGTCGGTGCCTTTGCCATGGGCTTGGTTCCTTAGGCGATTGCCTGCTTCTGCAGGGCCACGAGTTCGGCGATACCGTTCTTGGCCAGACCCATCAGCGTCAGAAGCTCTTCTTCGCTGAAGGGCTCGCCCTCGGCGGTTCCCTGGATCTCGACGATGCCGCCCTTGCCGGTCATGACGAAGTTCGCGTCGGTCTCGGCGGACGAATCCTCGAGGTAATCGAGATCGATCACCGGTTGGCTCGCGAAAATGCCGCAAGAGATTGCCGCGACGTGATCCTTCAGGACCTTCTCGACCTTCAACATATTACGGCTTTCCATCCACTTCAGGCAGTCGTGAAGCGCGATCCAGCCGCCGGTAATAGCGGCCGTGCGCGTGCCACCGTCGGCCTGGAGCACGTCGCAGTCGACCGTGATCTGGCGTTCGCCAAGCGCTTCGAGGCTGACCACGGCGCGCAGCGAACGGCCGATCAGCCGCTGGATTTCCTGCGTACGGCCGCCCTGCTTGCCGGACGTGGCTTCGCGGCGCATGCGCTCGCCAGTGGAGCGCGGCAGCATGCCGTATTCAGCCGTGACCCAGCCCTTGCCGCTGTTGCGCAACCATGCCGGCGGCTTTTCCTCGACGCTGGCCGTGCACAGGACATGCGTGTCACCGAACTTTACGAGGCACGAGCCTTCGGCGTGCTTGGAAAAGCCGCGCTCGAAACTCACCTTGCGCATTTGGTCTAACTTCCGCCCGGATGGCCGCATGGTCTCAATCTCCTTGATCTATCTGGCAGCGTCATAAGCGGCGGGACCGCATATTGCAAAGGAAAAGGCGCGATTTTCCTTTTGCGTCGTGCTGACAAATCCCTATATTTCAGCAAGGTCGCGCCGCCGTGGACGATCCATGTGGCGTTGCGTATCGACAGGGAATATCCGATGAAGGGTCTCGACGAGCGATCTGGCGAAATCTTTCGGCGCATCGTTGAAAGCTATCTCGGCACCGGCGAGCCATTGGGCTCGCGCTCGCTTTCGCGCCTGCTGCCGATGTCGTTGTCGCCAGCCTCCGTGCGCAACGTGATGAGCGACCTCGAAGACCTCGGGCTCATCTACTCTCCCCATGTATCGGCCGGCCGCTTGCCGACCCAGCAGGGCCTGCGGTTTTTCGTCGATGCCTTCATGCAGGTCGGTGCGCTTTCGGATGACGAGCGGCGCGAGATCGACCGGCAGGTCAATCCTGGCAATCGCGACGCGCCAGTCGAAAACGCGATCAATGGCGCGAGCCAGATGCTTTCTTCCGCATCTCGCGGCGCGGGCCTCGTCATAACCACCAAGAGCGATACGCTGCTCAAGCACGTCGAATTCGTCAGACTGTCGCCGGAAAAAGCACTGGTTGTTCTGGTTGGCGACCACGACGAAGTAGAAAACCGGATCATCTCGCTGCCAGCCGGCACGACATCGTCGCAACTGGTGGCGGCGGCCAACTTCCTCAACGCCCACATGTCCGGCCTGACGCTGAGCGAAGCCAGCGAACGGGTCGAACGGCTGAAAGAGACCATACGCCAGGAACTCGACCAGCTTTCCAGCGATCTTGTCGAACGTGGGCTCGCCACATGGTCCGGCTCCGAGGAGGGACGGCCGGCGCGACTGATCGTCCGCGGCCGTTCCAATCTTCTGGAGGGCGTCGACGATATCGGCAATCTGGACCGGCTCAGGATGCTGTTCGACGATCTCGAGAAAAAGGAATCCTTGTCCGACATCCTCAACCTCGCCGAAGGCGGACAAGGCGTCAGAATATTCATCGGATCCGAGAACACGCTGTTTTCGCTTTCTGGCTCGTCCCTGATCGTCGCGCCCTACAAGGACAGCGACGAACGTATCATCGGTGCGGTCGGCGTCATCGGCCCGACGCGCCTTAACTACTCCCGCATCGTGCCGATGGTTGACTACACTGCACAATTGATGTCGAAAATCGCCGGCAAGAACCGGTAAAGTTGCACGCACGAAGGAGGTGGGCGGCGACCGATCCGCGCGGCCGAGACATGATTCTTTGCGCCAAGCCTTGATTTTTTTGCTGCAAACCTCGATATCCCCTGCAAATCACGAGAATATGAGACTTGCGGAGACCGCCATGACGGACGACAACAAAAACGCTTATCAGACGGACGCCGAGGAAAATGCCGCCGCCAACGAAGCCGCGGCCGCCGAAGGCGGTGCAGAGGCGACGGCGGACATCGATCCGATCGAACTCTTGAAGGCCGAGAACGCCGACCTGAAGGACAAGTTCCTTCGCCTTGCCGCCGAAATGGACAATCTGCGCCGACGCACCGAGCGTGAGATCAAGGACGCCAAGACCTATTCGACCGCCGGGTTTGCGCGGGACATGCTGTCGGTGTCCGACAATCTGCGCCGCGCAATCGAAGCCATTCCGGAAGAGGTTCGCGCTGCTGGCGAAGCCGGTTTCATGGCGCTTGTCGAAGGCGTGGAAATGACAGAACGCGCCATGCTCGGAGCGCTCGAACGCCACGGCGTCAAGAAGCTTGATCCGGCCGGCCAGAAGTTCGATCCGCACTTCCACCAGGCTATGTTCGAGGTGCCGAATGCCGAGATCCCAGCCGGCACCGTTATCCAGGTCGTGCAGGACGGTTACATCATCGGCGACCGCGTGCTCAGGCCGGCGATGGTCGGCGTCTCCAAGGGCGGCCCGAAGGTTGACGTGCAGAACGGCACGACTGAAACGACGACCTGACCAGTCCGGCTGTCAGGCAATGACGGAGGCGGCGAACGCATCGGCCGCCTTCCTCGCATCTTCAGGCGAAAGCCGCACCTGCAGCCCGCGCTGACCACCATTCATGAAGACAGCATCGTGGGCCATGGCCTCGATCTCGAAAACGGTCGGCACCTTTTTCTTCTGGCCGAAAGGCGAAATGCCGCCGACGACGAAGCCCGTGACCTTTTCGGCTGCCGGAGGTTTCATCATGTTGGCCGACTTGCCCTTGAAGGCAGTCGCAAGCTTCTTCATGCTCACTTCCCGATCCGACGGCACCACCACACAGACCGCCTTTCCATCTACCTCGGCCATCAATGTCTTGAGCACGATCGACGGCGAGACACCGATCGCCTCGGCCGCCTGGATGCCGATCCGATCGGCATCCGGATTGTAATCGTAGATCAGAACTTCAAAGTCGACCTTGGCGGCGGAAAGCGCAAGCGTGGCGCGCGTGGACTTGGACATAGTGGTTCAGACCTGAAAAATTCCAGAATAGAGGTCGGGCTTGAAGCCGGCCGTTGTAGTCTTGTCGGTCACCAGCATCGGCCGCTTGATCATCGTCGGGTTGGCGACCATCAGCCGTGCAGCCTTGTCTTCATCCAGATCGGCCTTGTCATCAGCCGGCAGATCCTTGAACGTGGTGCTCGCCTTGTTGAGCACCTTTTCCCAGCCGAGAGCCTTGATCCAGGCCTTGACCGACGGCTCATCGATGCCTTCGACGCGGTAGTCATGAAAGCGGTACGTCACGCCGCGGTCATTGAGCCAGGTGAATGCTTTCTTCATCGTATCGCAGTTCTTGATGCCATAAATGGTGACGGACAAGGGATCGGCCTCTTTTTCGGGTAATCTCAGCGACCGCCGATGTAGCACAATCTGCGCAAGGCTCAACAAAATTGGCCTTCTAAAGCGGGCTGATAGTTGGCGCAAACATGTCAGCAGTCTCCTTTTTCACGCAAGAAACGGGTTGAATTCCACGCGTGAAGGGACGATTTTCATGGAAAGGCCATGAAGAGGCAGGTGACAGCCATGTTGCATCACTATTTTATCTTCGAGACACCGGGCGGCTTCTGCGGCATTGCCTGGAGCCCCGCAGGCATTGTGCGTTTCCAGCTACCGACCAGCACCGCCGAAGCCACCGAGCGCCTGCTGTTGCGCCGGCTTCCGACAGCCAAGCCGGGCACGCCGCCAACCGACGTAGCGGAAACCATCCAAGCCGTAAGACGCTATTTCGCCGGCGAGAAGGTCGATTTCTCGACCGTAAGACTGGATCTCGACGGACAGGATGCGTTCTTCAGGGATATCTATGCCGCCACGCGGCGCGTCGGTTGGGGCAAGACGACCACTTACGGCTCGCTCGCCAAGGAACTTGGTGCCGGGCCTGAGGCCGCGCGCGATGTCGGCCAGGCCATGGCCAGGAACCCTGTGGCGCTGATCATCCCCTGCCATCGTGTGCTGGCGGCCGGCGGCAAGATCGGCGGGTTTTCGGCCCCGGGAGGCTCGAACGCCAAGCAGCATATGCTGGAGCTGGAGGGCATGCGTGCCGTACCGGAAAAACCGGTGCAACAATCACTCGGTTTTTGAGGCGAGCCAAGCAACCCCGACCTGCGCTTATGCGAGCCCCCGGATCGTTCCCGGACTTAGACCCTGCCTATTTCTTCCTTCCGCCTTGCAACGAACGCTTCAAGTTCCTCGTCGATCGCAGGATCCAGCGGTGGTTGTTCGTAGGTGCGGAGTAGCTCCTTCCAGATTCCGTTCGCGCGTTCTGTGCCGGTCCGGGCCCCGCTTTCCGACCAGTTTTCAAAATTCCGCCAGTCCGACAACATCGGCTCGTAGAAAGCATTCTCGAAACGCGCCAGCGTATGGCTCGTGCCGAAGAAATGCCCCCCGGGGCCAACCTCACCGATCGTGTCTATGGCCATGCTGGCATCATCGACCGCGATCGGATCGAGGAAACTGCGCATCATCTGCAGCATTTCGGCATCGAGGATAAGTTTCTCGAACGAAGCCGTCAGGCCGCCTTCCAGCCAGCCAGCGGCATGCTCGATCAAATGAACGCCGCCCATGATCGTGCCCCAGAGCGACATGCCGCTTTCATAGGCCGCCTGCACGTCGACGGCATTGGACGCCGTGACATTGGACGAGCGGAAGGGCACACCATAGCGACGCGCAAGCTGGCCCGAAGCGATCTGCGCCTTGGCATATTCCGGCGTGCCGAAGGCGGGCGAGCCGGTGCGCATATCGACATTGGAGGTGAAGCCGCCATAAAGCACCGGTGTGCCCGGATTGACGATCTGGGCAAGCGCGATCAGTGCCAAGGCCTCGGCATTCTGCTGGGTGAGCGCGCCGGCGATCGTCACCGGGCTCATGGCGCCCGACAGCGTAAAGGGGGTCAGCGCAATCGGCTGGCCGGCGCGCGACATGGCGCAGAGACCTTCGCCCATGGGGATGTCGAGCCTGAGCGGCGAGTTGGAGTTTATGATCGTCAGGGTCGCGGGGTTCTTCTTCAGTTGCTCGCGGGATTGCCCGAGGGTGATCGACAGCATGTCGATCGCGTCCTCGACGCGGTAGCCGCCAAGCGCCCAGCATTGCCAGTTCTTGTCGGTCAGGCGGATCGCAGCGTGATAGAAATCGAGGTGGCGGCTGTCGGGCGGCAAGTCGGTCGGCTCGCACGGACAGCCGCCTTCCTGATGAATGACGTTCAGGCTCTGGACGACGCGGAGGTAATCGCACATATCGGCGTAGTTGCCCGCGCGCCTTCCCCGGTCGAGGTCGCTGACAAAGGCCGGACCGCCGGTCGCCGCGAAAATCAGGCTGCCGTCGCCGACAACAAGGTTTCTCGCCGGATTTCGGGCCTGCAGCGTGAAGCTCGACGGTGCGGTCCTGATCTTCTCCTCAATAAAGGCGGGGTCAAAACGCACCCGCTGTGAGGCCTCATCGACATCGGCGCCGGCCTCCTTGAGGTGCTTGCGGCTTTCGTCGTGCATGATTTCCATGCCGGTGTCGCGCAGCAATTTCATCGAGGCATGATGGATGGCTTCGATCTCGTCGGCACTGACCACCTGGATCGGCGGATAGCGGTTGACCACCTTACCGAAGCGCATCTGACGGACGCTGCCGCCTTCCGCAAGCCGCCGTTCGCGCCTATTCGTCGAACTCCGAGCCATGATCGAATTCCTTATTTTGATTGTGTCGGGAAAATTCCCCTTCCAAACCCTGGCTTAAACTGCAGCATCCTCGAACCCTTCGATACCGTTTCAACGAGGTTGAAAGTGATGATTGAAGAGAGAGTTCAACGGGTTAAGCCCTCCCCCTTGTGGGGAGGGTTTGGGAGGGGTTTTCTTTAAGCCTTCGCGAACCGCGTCATGTCGAGATAGCCGTCCGCCATGATGCAGGGCCGCAACCCGTCGCGGACAACGGCGGCAAAGGTCTCGTGGGTGAGGAAGACGAAGCCGCCGGATTCCTCCATAAGGTCCTGCATCTTGCGATAGATGACGCCGCGCTTTTCCTGGTCGGTCTCGGCCATGCCGTTCTGGTAGAGCTTTTCGAATTCCGGGCTGTCGAACTGGGCCCAGTTGTAGACGCCGATCTGCGACGGCCGAAACCAGGTGAGGTTTTCGGAGGGATCGACGCCGCCGGCGAAATTCATCAGCACCAGTTCGAGCGTCTTCCAGGTCTCGCCGGAGCCCTTGTCGCCCAGCGTCCAGTAGACGCCGTCATCGTAGTTTTTGATCTCGACCGTGATGCCGACGGCGCCGAGAAGCGCCTGAATGATCTGACAGGTCAGCTGGCTGGTCTTGTCGTTCTGGGCTGCGAGTTCGACGGTGAGGCCGGAGACGCCGGCTTCCTCCAACAGCGCCTGGGCCTTGGCAGCGTCGGCGGGGTAGAGGATCTTGTCGCGGTGGCCGATGAGCGCCGGCGGCACGACACCGGTCGCCGCCGCCGCGAGACCGGAATAGGAGCCTTCCATGATCTGGCTCACATCCATGGCATACTGGATTGCTCGGCGGACCTTTTCGTCGGCGAATTTCGGATTTTTGACGTTGATCGCCAACCAGGCAAGGCGTGTGCCGTCCATCTGGATCAGCGTGCTCTTTTCCGGCAGCTTTTCCTTGTAGGTGGCAAGTGTGTTGAGACTGATCTTGGCGTAGTCGACCGCCTTGGATTCGTAAGCGAGCGCTGCAGAATCGTCGTCGGTGACGATCTGGAACTGCACCTTGGCGAAGGCTGGAACCTCGCCCTTCCAGGCCGGGTTGAGCTTGAGCGTCAGGCTTTGCTTCGGCACCCATTTCTCGATGAGATAGGGCCCGGCGCTGGCCGGCACTTCGGTGGTGAACTTGCCGCCGACCGCCTCAACGGCTTTCTTGCATACGATGTGCCCCATGTAATACGGCAGCGTGGTGACCCAGAATGGTGCCGAGGGCGCCTTGAGGTGAATAATGCCCGTCCGTTCGCCGGTGACCTCGACCTCCTTCAATGCATCAAAGGCATACGCCCAGGCCGAGGCGTTCTTGGGATCGGCGACACGCTCGAAGGAGTATTTCACATCCTCGGCGGTCACTGGCCCGAAATCGCCAGTCCAGGTCAGCCAGTCCTGCAACTTGAATTCGATCTCGGTCGGCGACTTCAGTTTCAGGTCGCTGGCAGCATAGGGCTTCCAGGCAACGCCCTCACGCACGTCGTCGAGACGATTGAGCGAGACGAACAGGCAACGGCCGATTTCCTCCTCGAGCAGGCCGTTCTGGAAGGCGGGATCGAGCACTTCGATATCAGAGGCACCACGCACGATCAGCGTGTCGCCCTCGACGGCGTAGGAAAGGCCGGGGCGCATGGAAAGCGCTGCAGCACCTGCGGCCGCACCGAGCATGAAATTTCTTCTGTTAAGCGAGATGGCCTGCATGATGATTTTCCCTCTGGTTTTTTGGTTTAATCGTCTTTGGTCATGCTACTTCGATACGAGACGGAGACTGCGGGCTGCGGACGGCTGAGGCTCGGCCAATGGAAAATGGCAGGCGACCTGCCGCTCGTCCGCCGTGTCGGTCAGAACCGGCGCGTCGCTCTGGCAGCGCGGCTGGGCGAACCGACAGCGGGTGTGGAATTCGCAGCCGCTCGGGCGTGCCGCAATACCGGGCACTTCGCCGAGCACAGGCGGTTCGCCGCGACGTTTTGCCGGATCCGGAACGGGTTCGGAGTCCAGAAGCGCCATGGTGTAGGGATGGCGTGGCGCGCGAAAAATTTCCGCCGCCGGCCCACTTTCCACGACGCGGCCGAGATAGAGAATGACGACGCGGTCGGCGATGTGACGGGCGACCGAGAGATTGTGCGTGATCAGCAGGAAGGCCGTGCGCTGCTGCTGCCTGATATCAAGGAAGAGATTGAGCACGCCGCCCTGCACCGAAACATCCAGACCGGCAGTCGGCTCGTCGGCGACGATCAGCTTCGGCACGACTGACAGCGCCCGTGCCACGGCGGCGCGGCGCGCCTGTCCGCCGCTGAGTGCATGCGGGAAACGCGAAAGCAGCTGCGCCGAGAGGCCAGCCGTGCCGGCAAGGGCCGCAATATCCTCCATCCGGGTCGAGCCGGCTCCGGCGATCCGGCGCGGTTCGGCGATCATCGCGCCGATGCGCTGGCGCGGATTGAAAGAGGTGACCGGATCCTGAAACAGCAGCGACGCCTGCCGCCTTACCGGATGAAAGCTGCGACTTGAGAAATCCGGGAGGGTGTTGCCTTCGAGCGTGATGCTGCCGGAAGAAGGTTTGACCAGCCCCAACAGCGCCCGGCCAAAGGTCGTCTTGCCAGAGCCGCTTTCGCCAACCATGCAGACGATTTCGCCGGGCCGGATTGCTACCGAGACATCGACCAGGATGGAAAGCGGCTTGACACTCGAGAACGGCAGCCTTGTCGCCGGCACGGCCACCGAAAGCCTGTTTGTTTCGATCAATGCCGGCGTGGTGCTCATGACGCGCTCCTGAGGCAACGGGAATGGTGCAGCGGATCGGCCTGCGCGGGTGCCCATGGCGGCGATAGCGTGAGGCATCTGTCTTCGGCAAAGCCGCAGCGGCCGGCGAAATCGCAGCCGATGCCGCCCGGTCTTGGCACCTCGCCTGGAATCACCGGCATGCGGGTGACACCCGGCGGGATCAGCGCCGGCTCGCAGGCAAACAGCGCCTGCGTGTAGGGATGACGCGGGTTGCGGAAGATGGCCTCCACCGACCCTTCCTCGACCACGCGGCCCGCATACATGACCGCGACGCGATCGCAGATTTCGGCGATGACACCGAGATGATGCGAGATGATCAGGATCGCCACGCCGGCATTTTCGCGCAGCGTCCGCATCAGGTGCAAGATCTGCGCTTCCATCGTCATGTCGAGCGCAGTGGTCGGCTCGTCGGCGATCAACAGCGACGGCTTCATCAGCAGGGCAGCAGCGATCGCCACACGCTGCAGCATGCCGCCCGAGAACTGGAAGGGATAGGCATCGAGCTTGCCAATCGGGTCGGGGATGCCGACATCGCGGAGGGCTGCAACGATGCGCTCGCGCTTGCGGGCGACGGTCTGGTCGCGGTCGCGCCAGAGAAGGTCGGTGAGCTGCCGGCCAAGCGTGTGGATCGGGCTGAAGGCGGTCATCGGGTTCTGGAAAATCATTGCTCCGGCCGGGCCGCGCAGTGCTGCGAGCCCCTCGCGGTCGGCGGCGAGCATGTCTTTGCCGGCAAGCGTGAACCGCTCGCCGCTGACCTTGGCTGCCTTCGGCAGAAGACCGAGGATCGAATGCGCCAGCGTCGACTTGCCCGACCCGCTCTCGCCGATGATGCCGACGATCTCGCCCGGCTCGACCTTGAGATCGACGCTCGCGACAGCGGGAATAATGCCGCCATAGGTCACCGAGATCTTGCGCATCTCCAGCACCGGCTCGCTCATGACTTGCGCTCCGGATTGAGTTTCGGATCGAGCGCATCGCGCAAGGCCTCGCCGAAGAAGGTGAAGCCGATCGTTGCCAGAATGAGTGGCGCGCCCCCCGCGATGACTGGCAGCGCGCTGTTGCGTATAACCGCAAACCCGTCACTCAGGATATTGCCCCAGCTCGGGATCTGTGGCTTGACACCCAGTCCCAGGAAGGAGAGCCCGGCCTCCAGAGTGATAACCGTGGAGATATCGAGGCAGGCGAGAATGAGCAGCGGGCCGACGACATTGGGCAGCAGGTGACGGAAAAGTATGCGCGGCGTGCCGGCATTCATCACCTGCTCGGCCTTGATGAAGTCGCGCGTCTTGAGGCTGAGCGTCTGGGTGCGGACGAGGCGCGCATAGGACGGCACCGAGTAGAGTACGATCACAAGGATGACGGTGGAAACGCCGGGTCCGAGCAGCACCACGATGGCCAGGCCCAGCATGATCATCGGCAGCGAACTGATGCTATCGAAGACGAGGATGAGCAGCGCATCGAGCCAGCGCGGCCCGTAGCCGGCGATCAGGCCGAGCGGCAACGCGATGGCTAGCGCAGTCGCCAGCGCGCTAAGCGCCACTGTCATGGCCGTGCGCGTACCGACAATGATCCGCGACAGAAGATCGCGGCCGAGCTGGTCGGTGCCGAGGAGATGGCTGAACGACGGATCCGCCAGCCGTTCCTTGACGTTGATCGCGGTCGGATTGTAGGGCGCGAGATAGGGCGCGAAGAGCGCCGTCAGGATGATGAGCGTGACCAGCAGGAAGCCGATGGCGCCGAGCGGCGTCGACAGGATGTGTGCGACGGTCTGACCTGCGCGTCGGAGCGCGCCCGGTTCGCGGTTTGCGGCTTGGCCTAGTGTTGTGGAAGAAATCATCGCCATGTCAGAGGGTACTCCTGACGCGAGGGTCGAGCCATGCGGTGATCGCGTCGGCGAGGATCATGCAGGTGACGTAAAGGCCCGAAGTCACCAGGACCGTGCCCATGACCAACGGATAGTTGCGCGACATCACCGCATCGTAGGTCATCTTTCCGAGGCCCGGCCGGGTAAAGACGATCTCCGCAAACACCGAACCGGTCAGCAGGCCGCCGAAGCCGATGGCGATGACGGCCAGGATGGCGAGCAGCGCCTGCTTCAACGCGTAACGATAGATGATCCGGCTTTCGCTAACCCCATAGGAACGAAGTGTGCGGATATAGTCCTCGCCCATCGCCTCGATCATCGCAGCACGCACGAGGCGCGAGACATAACCGACCCAACCGAGGCCAACGGCAAACGAGGGCAGGATCAGCGACCGAAACTGCGCGGCGAAATCGCCGGGCTCTCCGGCGCCGATCGCCGGCAGCCAGTTCAGCCAGACAGCGAAGATCAGCAGCGAATAGAGCGCGACGACGAAGGAAGGCACCGCGACGAAGGCGATCGATATGAGGCCGATCAGCCAGTCACCCCATTTTCCGTGATGGACGACCGCGACGCAGCCGAGCAGGATGCCCAGCGCCACCGCCCAGATGAAGCTCGCCAGCGCCAGCGTCACGGTATAGGGCAACACTTCGAGGATCATGGTGAAGACCGGCCTGCGGCTCCAGACGTCGAGGCCGAGATCGCCATGCGCAAGCCGCGTCAGGAACATGGCGAGTTGCTCGAGGATCGGCTTGTCCAGACCCATCATTTGCCGAAACGCATCCCGCATCTCGGGCGTCGACCGCGGCCCGAGCGCCACCACGGTCGGATCGCCGGGGATCATATGCATCATCGAAAACAGCAGGATTGCGACGATCAGCAGGATGACGGCGGCCAGCGCCGTGCGGCGCACGAGGAAAGCGATCATCGGAGGTAGCCTCCGATTTGGAGGTGGCGACGAGGACGCCCCCCTCTGCCCTGCCGGGCATCTCCCCCACAAGGGGGGAGAGCGACACGGAGTCCGCTCACCAGTTTCAGACGAATGTCGAACGACAGGCTTGTCACTGGGGCAATCTCGAACGACGAAGGTGCCACATCCACTCTCCCCCCTTGTGGGGGAGATGCCCGGCAGGGCAGAGGGGGGTAGCCGCGGGAGACTATAGATGATCGCGATCGATCCATTCGTCTCCCTCCCGTTCAAAGATAAGTCGGTCGCGTTCGCGCACTTCGAGACGCCATTGCAGATGGAACTGTGTTTCGGTCGATGACACAACGACGCGGGACCTGGTCTCGGCGTCTGCGTCTGCACTCCTGAAGCCCAGCAGCCAGCCGGTATCGATCCGCGCCGAAAGCGGATCGTCCTCAACTATCGACATCTGGTCGACAACGGATGCCCAGGTCTCGTTGGCGCGATCCGTCAGAAGCTGCCGGCCGTGATTGCTGGACATGGTCAAGGTTTCCAAACGCTTGCCGGCATCGACGGTCAGGATGCGCGAATGGACCTCTTCATCGAGCACCTGCATCGGCACGGGCGGCGAGATCTCGGCTTCTTCGAACGGGTCAAAACCATCGCCCGGCTGCGGCGCACGCACCGGCAGGACAAACCGGCAGATGCCGGGCTCAAACTCGAAGACCGGCATGCCGGGCAACGGCCAGAGCACCGGCCAATGCTGGTTGGAGAGCACGAGCCGCAAACGATTGCCCTTGCCGAGGCGGCGGCCGCAATGGCTGAGCTGCAGCCGTGCAGTGACCGGCTCGCCCGCCACGATCGGCTCGGGATGCTCCCGGCTCTGGCGCTGGGCTAGGTTGAGCGAACCCCAGGTGACCAGAGTCGAGCTGCCATCCGGCAGCACTTCGCAAAGACGCACGGTCAGCGCACCAAGCGGCAGGTCGGAGCGGAGCGTAAATTCCAGAGCTGGCGCGCCGAGCAGATCGATGTCCTCTGTCAGCGGCGCGGTGTCAAAGCAAAGCCCCAACCCGTCCTCGCGGCGCTGGTCGCCGGCCATGTCGGGCACCTCGCCGCCGTAGCCGCCATAGCGACCACAATCGCGTCCGGCCGTGACCGGTGAGCACAGCCGCAGCGGCTCGCCGCCCTGTCGCGCCATTTCGTCAAGCGTGCCTGCATTCAGGTAGAGATGTTTCTGGCTGACATTTGGCGATGGCCAGGACGGATCCTGCACCCAGCGACCCGGATGATCGGGGTAGGAATGTGCGGGCCGATGCGGGTCCTTGATCAGCGTCGTGTAGGCCGGCTCGTCCATGATGCCGGTGTCGACACCTTCCAGCCAGTGCCACCACCAGCGGATCGCTTCCTTGAGATAGTGAATGGCCGGGCCGGGCGAGCCGAGAAACGGATAAGCGTGTGTCCAAGGGCCGATCAGCCCTTTGCGGGGCCCGCTGAGCCCTTCCATCAGCCGGGGCACGGCGTTGAAATAGGTGTCGTCCCAGCCGCTGATCGCATAAACGGGGATCTCGATCCTGGAAAAATCCTCCGAGACCGATCCGCGCTTCCAGTAGGCATCGCGACGCTGGTGACGCATCCAGATGGATGACCAGCATGACGTCGCGTCCAGCCGCTCTTGCCACATCGCCCGCCAGCGGTCGCCAACAATCTGCGGATCGGGCGGCAGCGCGCCAAGGCCGAGAATGAAGGACGACCACATGGCGTCCTCGGTCAGCAGGCTGCCGCCATAGTAATGCACGTCGTCGGCATAGCGGTCGTCGGAACAACAGAGCGCGATGATCGCCTTCAAGGCCGGCGGCTGGCGTGCAGCGACCTGCAGCGCGTTGAAGCCGCCCCAGGAAATACCAGTCATGCCGACCGATCCGTTCGACCAGCTCTGGCTTGCCAGCCAGGCGATAATCTCGCAGGCATCATCCTGTTCCTGCTCGGTATATTCGTCGGTCAGCAACCCCTCGGAATCGCCGGACCCCCTGATATCCACCCGACAGCAGGCAAAGCCGTGCCCGGCGATATAGGGATGCATCTTCATATCGCGAAACACGGTGCCATCGCGGCGGCGATAGGGGATCAGCTCCAGTATCGCCGGAACCGGCTTCTCGTCCGCATCTTCAGGCAGCCAGATGGTCGCGGCCAGCCTGACACCGCCCTTCATGGTGATGAAGACCGGATCGAGCGTGCGCACCTTGCGCGGAAAGGTTTCGACGATCTTGGTCATTGGCTGGCCTTTCCGGCATCGCCACCATCGGCTTCGTCATGCGGCGTCCATTCGTAGACGGCAGGCGAGGTCTGGGGATAGGCGACGAACTGTTCACGAGATTTGGCGGCGGGCTGGTGATAGCCGCGCCACAGCGCATAGGCGGCAAACAGCGTGGAGAGACCGATCGCATACCAGAAGAAGATCGCCGATCCGAACGGCGCCATGCCCGATGTCACGATCGCCGGGCCGATCGTGCCGCCGAAAGCCCAGATCAGCAGCAGGTTCGAGGAAACCGTGACGAATTCGTCGGGGTCTGCCCGGTCATTGGCATGCGCCACACCGAGCGGATAGAAGATTTCCGAGATGCCGCCGAAGATCGAAAACAGGATCAGGAACAGCCAGAACGGCGTGGTCGGCGTAAGAAACAGAAAAACGGCGCACAATACGGCAAGCGTGGCCGACAGCCAGAGCATCATCATCCGTCGGTCGAGCCTGTCAGATAGATAGCCGAGCGGGAACTGCAGGAAAAGCGCGCCAAGTTGCGTCGCCGCCATCAGCAGCACGATCGTCTGCTGCGGGAATTTCATTTCCAGTCCATAGAGCGGGCCGATCGAGGCGAAGGTCGAGGAGATCAGGCCGGTCATCAGGCAGGCGAGCGCACCGATCGGCGAAATGCGGAAGGTGCGGAACAGTTTGATGCCGACAGGCACATGCAGCGCCGGCTCACCGACCCAGATGGCAGTCACCGGGATCAGCGCGATGACATAGAAGGCGGCCGCGATCATCAGCATCGCGTCGCCCGCCGGATCGATATCGGTCGCAAGCAACTGGCCGAGGCCATAGAACAGACCGAGCAGCAGCACATAGAGCGTCAGGATTCGGCCGCGGTTCTTGTTGGAGACCATGGCGTTCATCCAGCTCTCGATCACCACCGCCTGTCCTGCATTGGCAAAGCCGACAATGGCCTGAATGATCATGAAGACAGCGAGATGCGGCTGAATGCCGAGCGAGAGAATGAGGACCGCCGACGTGGCCGAGAGCGCCGCATAGGCACGGACTTCACCAACCGAACGGATCAGCCTGACTGAGCCGATGCAGCCGGCGAGAAAGCCTGCGCCCTCCGCCCCGACCACGAGACCAACCGCATCCGGTCCATAGCCCTCGGCCACCAGCCGAAGCGGCAACAGAGTGTGAAACAGCCCGGAACCCACGGCATGCAGCGCACCGCCCGCCAGAGGCGAGGCGATAGAAAAGCGCGACATGCCTGCCGGGGTTTGGCTCATTCCCGCACCTATTCCGCGGCTTCGGCGTGTTCGAAGCCGGGCTCGCAATCGGTGATCGGCGTGTCTCTGAGATAGAGTTTGCGGCTCTGACCCAGCCCCAGTTCACGGGCAGCCTTGTGTCCGCTATGAACAGCATGGGTGATCGCACCGGGCGCCAGCCCATCGCCAATGGTGGTGATGCTCTTGATGCCTGCGGCTTCCAGATCGGCCCGTCTTGCCTCAAGCGCATCCCGCAATTCCGTACGCGGCAACCTCAACCCGACGATCAGCACCGACCGGCAACTGACTTGGGTCTGCTCGCCGTTGAAGAGATGCGTCAATGTCGCCGTCTCGCCATCGAAGTCTGTCAGCATCTGCAGCGTCGTCACCGATACGTTGCGACGGGCGAGTGCCTTGTGGACCAGCGGCAGTTCGTTGGTCATGATAGTCCAGGCCGAGGCCTGGCCCGCCGGGGTCACGTAGGAGACCGGGATTCCCTGAACTGCCAGATGCTCCGTCAGCACGCCCCCATAGTAGTAATTGTCGAAATCGAAAACCAGCGTCGGGCCTTGCGGCAGGCGGCCTGCGGCGATGTCATCGGGCGTATAGACCTCGGGATGATCGAGTTGACCGACCGGAATTTCCATCGAGGAATAGAGCATCCGTGTCCAGCGGGCACCAGTGGCGAGCACCACGTGATCGGGCGCGAGATCGATGATCTCGTCGACGCCCAGCGCGCTTTCCAGATACATCGAGACATTGGTCATGTCGTTGAGCCGGCCGAGGCGGTAATCGACGACGCGGTTCCAGGCGGCTAGGCCGGGAAGCGTCTTTTCGAAGGTCAGTCTTCCGCCCCATGCCTTGCCGGCATCGGCAAGCGTCACCTCGTGGCCGGCGCGTGCTGATGTCAGTGCGCATTCCAGGCCAGCAGGTCCACCGCCGACAACCAGTACCTTTTCCCGCTTCTTCGCCGGCTCCACACGTTCGGGATGCCAGCCGCGCCGCCACTCCTCGCCCGCTGTCGGGTTCTGGGTGCAGCGGACGGGCACGCTGTCGTGCCAGCTGGAAATACAGATGTTGCAGCCGATGCATTCGCGGATTTCCTCCAGGCGGCCTTCCCTGACCTTGTTGGGCAGGAACGGGTCGGCAATCGAGGGACGTGCACCGCCGATGAAATCGAGCACACCACGGCGGATCTGGCTGACCATCGTATCGGGCGAGGTGAAGCGGCCCACGCCCACCACCGGCTTATCCGTCATCTTCTTGACGAAATCGATCACCGGCTCGTGGCTGCCTTCGCCGGTGAAACGGGAGGCGGAACAGTCCGTCGGGCTCGAATCCATCTTCACATCGAAGAGGTCGGCATGGTCGGAGAGCAGCTCGATCAATTCATGGGCTTCGGAGGCTTGATGGGTGCCTGCCCGGCCGCGCAACTCCTCGAGGCTGACACGAAGTGCCACGCCGCAGTCCTTGCCGACCGCATCGCGGGTAACGTCCAGCATCTCCTTGACGAAACGGATGCGGTTTTCGATGCCGCCACCGTATTCGTCGGTGCGCTTGTTATATTCCGGCAGCAGGAATTCGTAGCCGAGATAGCCCATGCCGGCATAGACGTAGACGATATCGAAGCCGGCGGTCCGGGCTTTCCTCGCCCCTTCCGCCTGCCAGCGCAACACGTCCCTGATATCGGATTTGTCCATGCTCTTCGGACGCAGATTGCCCATGAAACCGATATGGGTGGCCATCCAGGGAATACCCGAGGGCGAAAGCGGCGGCAGGCGGCTCGCCCGGTTCATCACCGAAGCGCCGCCGTGCCAGAGCTCGACGCCGGCCAGCGACCCGTGGCGATGCACCGCATCGGTCATCAGGGCGTGCGCGCGGATGTCGTTCTTGTCCCACATCGTCGCCATCGGCAGCGGCGCATCGTCCGAGGTCGGATCGATCGAACAGGCTCCCGTGCAGATGACGCCCCAGCCGCCCTCGGCCTTGGCCCCGCGAAAGCCCGCACGCACCCGCGGTAGCGCATTGGTCATGCCGCTTGCATGCGGCACCTGGTAGAAGCGGTTCGGAGCCGTGACCGGACCGATACGCACAGGTTCAAACAGCACATCGTAACGGGAATCCCGCATCATGCCACACCCTCGTTCCCCGCCCGCCATGTTTTATGCGGGTCATTGAGGGCAAGGATAGGCACGGAATATTTTTTGCGCAAGAGAAATTATAAGATCGTATAACAAGTCTTGAATTCTATTTTATTTCATGTATTTAATCTTCTTGTCGGTATGATTATTCACCGAATTGCTGCCCATTCTATGGGTGCCGCCTTATAAAAACGAACGCGAATGCGCATGATTGAAACGATGAAACAGGCTCGCTGATTTGGCCAAATCCGAAGCAATGAAAAGCCGGGCGCGCTTCCGGCGTGAAACCCCGGAAGACCGGCGCCGACAACTCGGCGAGGCAGCGCTTCGGTGTATCGTCAAACATGGAAATGCAGGTGTTTCCGTGCGCCAGATCGCGGCCGAAGCAGGTGTTACCCAGGGGCTGATCACCCATCATTTCGGAGAGATCAACGAATTGGTTGCCTATGCCTTCGACATCATGTCCGACGGACTGCTGCAAGCCATTCTCAAGGCGGTCGCTGAAGCGGCTCCGACCCCGCAGGCGCGGCTCGAAGCTTTCATCGACACCTCTTTCTCACCTATCCTGTTCGATCGAGACGTGTTGGGTGTCTGGGTGGTGTTCTGGGGGCTGATCCTGCATTCGCCACGCATGAGCACATCGCAGCAGGGTGAATATTCAGACTATGTCAACACGGTCGAAAGCCTGATCCGCGATCTGGCTGCCGAGGAGAAATTTTCGGTCGGCGATGTCAGGCTGACGGCAATCGCGTTCACTGCGCTGCTCGACGGCCTCTGGCTGGCCTGGTGCTTGAATCCCGCCGCTTTCAAGCCCGAGGAGGGCGTGCAACTGTGCCGCAACTGGGTGGAAGGACTGCGCCGCGGCGCCTACGCCTGACCGCACTCGACAGAGACATAGCGAGCGCTTCGACCTGCCGTCCCTATGCCAGCTGAAATGCCTCGAAGGCCTGCAGCGCCTCGTCCACGGCCTGGCGCTGGTCGGCGCTTTCATCGCCGAATTTCGTCCATTTGTTGATCACCATTCGCCTGCCCTGCCTGTCCGTCTTCATGTCGATCGCCGCGACGATGCGTCCGTCATAAAGCACCGGCAAGGCAAAGTAGCCCAGCACCCGCTTTTCCGCCGGCACATAGGCCTCAAAGCGGTGGGCATAGCCGAAGAAGAGTTCCAGCCGTTTTCGTTGGATGACCAGGGGATCGAATGGCGACAGGATTTTTGCCTTCGGGGCGGCGCGGGAAATCGGTTTTTCAAGCGCCTCCGGCGCCGCCCAATGCTCCGTTCTGTCGCCCTTGAGCAGCACCGGGACAAGTCGGCCCGCAGCCACCCGCTCTTCCAGCAATGCCCGGATCTCAGGCTTGCGCCGTGCTTCAAGATAGCAGACAGAATCCAGACTGACGATTCCCTGCGAACGAAGGGCGCGATCAAGCAGATAGGCATTCACCTCTTCTTCCGCCGCCGGTTCTGGCCCCTGCTCCCAGCCGAAATGCCGCCCGGTCAGGTCGTAGGTCTTCAACATTCCCGAACGCGACGAGATCGTCAGCGTACCATTATAAAAGGCCTTCGACAGCACCCGCCGGCTCGGCTTGCGGCTGCCCCAGGCATGGTCCTTCTCGACGAGCACGTCGTCGTCGATATCGCGGATCGAAATCGGCCCCTCGTCTGCGATGCGCCTGAGCAGGCGCTCGGTCTCATCAGCGGTTACCTTGGAAGAGCTCCCGTCCACAGAAGCACTTCTCTGGGCCATTGCCGGCATGAAGTAGCGATAATCCTCGGTCGCGACATAGGCGAGCGCATGCGTCCAATACTCGAAGACGCTCTTCTTGGCTGATTGGGCCTTGCCGAGATCGCTGCGCTGGTAGGACGGCAGGCGGGTATGGAGAATGTGGTGGTGGCAGCGCTCGATGACATGGATAGTGTCGATCTGAACATATCCGAGATGGCGGACCACATTGGCAACGGCTTCTGCTCCGCTGCCGCTCGCGATGCGACTTGTCAGCCCCTGGGCGGCAAGCCAGATCTGCCGGGCCCTATGGCGGGTGATGGACCGGTTATCGGTGCTGCTCGTGACTGCCCTGCTTGCCGTTTTCATGGGTGACCTTCTGGAGGGGTCTGCGGATCGGATGGTTGTGCAATTGGTAACCCATTGCCCACTGACCGCGAAACCCGAAAATAGTCGGGGCAACCGTTGCCTGCACCCGACATAGCGCAGCCTTCGTCAAACAAGTGGCAGCATGTATCGAAAAGGACCGCGCAAGAAAAAGCCCGGTGCGATGTTGAACTGACACCCGAAGTTGATGTCCAACTTTCGGGGTCAGTTCAATGTCGCACCGGGCCTTGATTATGCAAGGGGCGGAAGGATTGACCCTATTCCCACTCGATCGTGCCGGGAGGCTTCGACGTGACGTCGTAGACCACGCGGTTGATGCCACGGACTTCGTTGATGATGCGGGTCGCCGCACGGCCGAGGAAGTTCATGTCGTAGTGATAGAAATCCGCCGTCATGCCATCGACCGAGGTGACGGCGCGCAGCGCGCAGACGAACTCGTAGGTGCGGCCATCGCCCATGACGCCGACGGTCTGCACCGGCAGCAACACGGCGAATGCCTGCCAGATCTTGTCGTAGAGGCCGGCCTTGCGGATCTCGTCGAGATAGACCGCATCGGCATCGCGCAGGATGTCGAGCTTTTCGCGGGTAATGCCACCGGGGCAGCGGATCGCAAGACCCGGCCCCGGGAACGGGTGGCGTCCGATGAAACTGTCGGGCAGGCCGAGTTCCTTGCCGAGAACGCGGACTTCGTCCTTGAACAGCTCGCGCAGCGGCTCGACGAGCTGCATATTCATACGCTCGGGCAGGCCGCCGACATTGTGGTGGGACTTGATGGTGACCGAGGGGCCGCCGGTAAAGGACACGCTTTCGATCACGTCGGGATAGAGCGTGCCCTGGGCGAGGAATTCAGCGCCACCAAGCTTCTTGGCTTCTTCCTCGAAGACCTCGATGAACAGGCGTCCGATAATCTTGCGCTTGGTTTCGGGATCGCTCACGCCTTCCAGCTCGCCGACGAAGCGATCGACGGCATCGACGTGGATCAGATGCAAATTGTAATGCTGCTGGAACATGGCGACCACATCGGCCGCCTCGTTCTTGCGCATCAGGCCGTGGTCGACGAGAATGCAGGTGAGCTGGTCGCCAACGGCCTCATGAATGAGCAGCGCTGCGACAGAGGAATCGACGCCGCCGGAGAGCGCGCAGATGACGCGCTTGTCACCGACCTGCTGGCGGATCGCATCGACGGCGCGAGCGCGATAAGCCGACATCGACCAGTCGCTCTGGATACCGGCAATCTTGTGAACGAAATTGGACAGCAGCTTGGCGCCATCCGGCGTGTGCACCACTTCCGGATGGAACATCGTCGTGTAGTAGCGACGGCTCTCGTTGACGGCGATGGCGAACGGTGCGTTTTCGGACGTGCCGATCACTTCGAAGCCTTCAGGTGCAACGGTGACGCGGTCGCCGTGGCTCATCCACACCGGGTACTTCTTGCCGACGTCCCAAAAGCCTTCGAAAAGCGGACTGGGCTTGAGGATCTCGACATCGGCGCGACCGAATTCACGAGCATGCCCGCCCTCCACCTTGCCACCGAGCTGGGTGGCCATCGTTTGCTGGCCATAACAGATCGCCAGGATCGGCAAGCCTGAATCAAACACTGCCTGTGGTGCGCGGGGGCTACCCTGGTCCAGCACCGATGCCGGGCCGCCGGAGAAGATGATCGCCTTCGGTCGCAAGCGGTTGAAAGCTTCTTCTGCGGACTGGAAGGGGACGATCTCGCAGTAGACGCCCGCTTCGCGGACGCGCCGGCCGATGAGCTGCGTCACCTGGCTGCCGAAATCGATGATGAGGACGGTGTCGGAGTGTGCTGTCTGGGTCATGGCGAGCCTTTAAATAAAATGGGCCGCCCGCGCAAGATCGTTTGAACCTGGCAAAGCGCTAAAATTCAATGCTTCCGTCCGATAAAGCCGTTTCAAGCCGTTCGATCGCATCGGCAAGCTTTGAATCGATGACATGCAGATACTCGGTCCAGTCGCTCACATGCTTGAGCTCGGCCTTGCCGTCGGAGATACCGCGAAGCCCGATCAGCGGAATGCCGAACGCCATGCAGGCGCGCAAAACCGAAAATGTCTCCATGTCCACCATGTCGGCGGCGATGCCATCATAGCCAGAGCCAGAGACAATATTGGCGCCCGTCGAAATGCTGGCTTCAGGGATTCCCGGAATTCTCAGCTTGAGCGGCACCGTGACCGGCAGGTCCAGAAACGGGGTCGCACCTTTCTGAAAACCCAAGGGCGAAGCATCCATGTCGCGATATTCAACTGAGCTCGCCTGATAGAGCCCGGCCTGCTCCAGGCGCGCCGAACCGGCGGATCCGAGCGAGACGACAAGGTCGGGCATTTGGCCGTCACGCTCAAGCACCGTCAGAAACCGCGTCAGTTGGACGGCCGCCTCGACCGGTCCGACGCCGGTCATCAGCGGGTTGATGACCGCTTGCAGCCTCGGCCCGTACTCGGCCTCGGCGGCCATGACGAACAGTACGGCCTTGCCGCCGATCATCTTCAATCGGTCGCTCATCCGGAAATCCCTTCGCGGCCGCGAATGGCCATCTTGGTCCCCGTCATCGAGGCGATCAACTTGGCCGGCCCGTCGCCGATCGCATAGGCGCGGCCGTCGGCGACGATGATGTTCGAACCCGGCTTAGTGATCTCGCCACGGAAAAGAAACCGGTCGCCTTTGCCCGGCGACATCAGGTTGACCTTGAATTCGATGGTCAGGATAGAAACATCGGCATCGATCATCGTATAGGCGGCATAAGTGCAAGCGGAATCCAGCGCCGCGGCTATCACGCCGGCATGCAGGAAGCCGTGCTGCTGGGTCAGCGCCACGTTGTAAGGCAGCTCGATTTCGACAATGCCTTGCTGGATACGGGTAAGCTCGGCTCCGATTAGCGTCATCGCGCCCTGATGGGCGAAGGATGCTTCGATTCGCTCGCGGAAATTGCCGGTTGGATGGTCTTGCATGAGTATTCCTTTCGCACCTGCGAAACTGCCATCACTGCCCGCCCTGCACAAGCATCATTGCAGGCATGCGACAAGATAATTTACGGAGAACCGTATCGCCGGCATCCGGGCTTGCCATATGCAGCGAGAGGCGTATGAGCGCCGTTCGTATCTTTGATTGCGGAAAAACCGATGCTAGCCACCGCCCAGAATGTCCTGCCGGTTTTTCTGATGATATTCGCCGGCTGGCTGATCGTCGCATCCGGTTACCTGCGACCGCAGGCAGGTGACGCGCTTTCGGATTTCGTCTTCAAGGTGGCTGTGCCCGTGCTACTGTTCAAGACGCTTGCCGAGGCTGATTTTCACGGGGCATTTCCCGTGCGCCTGTGGATCGCCTACTTCTCGGGCGTGGCGATCACCTGGGCGGTTGCCTACCTGCTGGCGAACCGGATCTTCAGGACGGACCATCGGACCGCCACGGTCACCGGTGTTTCGTCGGCTTTCGCAAACACGGTTTTCATCGGCCTGCCGTTGGTCGAGCGTACTGTTGGGCCCAACGGACTGGTGGCGCTTTCCGTTCTCATCGCCGTCCATTTGCCTGTGATGATGATCGCGAGCACGCTGATGATCGAGCGGGCGGAAAGCCGCGACACCGGCAAGGCGCCTGGCAACCACTTGGCCCTTCTCAGGTCGCTCGGTCGCAATCTCAGGCGCAACCCGTTGGTATTCGGCATTGTCGGCGGTGGCCTCTGGCATCTGACAGGTTGGCCGTTGGCCGGCGTGCCCGGGATACTGGCGCAGCAATTGTCGCAAATCGCCGGGCCAGCAGCCTTGTTGTCGCTGGGGATGGCGATGCGGCGCTATGGCTTTTCAGGCAACGTCGCGATCGCCCTGACCGCATCCGCGCTCAAACTGCTGCTTTTGCCGGCGGCCGTACTGGTGTTTGCGACTGTGCTGGGGCTCAGCCCCGATTGGCGTGCCGCGCTCGTGCTGATCGCGGCCGTGCCGACCGGGGTCAATGCCTGGCTGATCGCTGTCCAGTTCAAGAGCGCCGAGGCGCTGGCGGCATCGGCCATCACGCTGACCACCGGCCTGGGCGTGGTCAGCGTAACCTTCTGGGCATGGATCGTCAGCAGGCTCTAACCCTGGGGAAGGTAGAAGCGCTCCGAAAGCGTTTCCCGATAGGGATAATATTGGAAATAGGGGCCGGCTTCGTCAATCGTCCGCGCCACAGATGCGCGCTCAAGGAGGCGTTCAAAGTAGGACGCGAGATTGCGGTGGGATCGGCCGTACGGCTCAAGCGTGACGGCGAAGAACAGCGCCGGCAGCGCCGCGCAATCAGCCATGCTGAACGCCTCGCCCGCCGCCCATTGGCGCCCTGCGAGCTGATGTTCGGCCATGTCGTAGGCAGTCCTCAGCGTTTCCCGCGCTTCCTTGACACCAAATGGGTCGCTCTTTCCTTCCGGTCGCAAGCGATCCAAAACGATCTTCTGCATCGGTACGCTGACATAGAGATCGAAAAAGCGGTCCCAGAGCCGCACTTCAAGGACGGCATCCGCATCTTTTGGGATCAGCGGCGAAGGCCCGGGATACATCTGGTGCAGGTATTCGATAATGATGCTGGTTTCCGCCACCACGCGACCATTGGCCGTGTCTTCCAGCACAGGAATCTTGCCGACTGGCCACCTCTCGAATAGGCCGGCGCTTGCCTCCGGATCGGCCAGATTCACGACACGCCCCTCAAAAGGCGTGTCATTTTCATAAAGTGCGATCAGCACCTTATGACAGAACGAAGCGAGCGGATGGAGATAAAGGATAAGCATCGCAAATTCCCCCCGCCCTGTTTTTTCCCTACGCGGCGTTCGATGCCTGCTCCTGATTGAGGCACGCATCAATTGCGGAGACCGATTCAGACGATCGTAGCCGCGCTACGAGATCCTGGTCGCGCAGCACGCGGGCGATGCGTGACAGCGCCTTGAGATGGTCCGCACCCGCCCCTTCCGGAGCGAGCAGCATGAAAACAATATCAACTGGCTGGTCGTCCAGCGCCTCAAAGTCCACGGGAGTCTCAAGGCGCGCAAAAACACCGGTAATCCGGTCGAGCGTCTTCAGCTTTCCATGCGGAATTGCGATACCGCCGCCTACACCGGTGGAACCGAGCTTTTCGCGCTGGAGCACGACCTCGAAAATATCACGTTCGGGAATGCCGGTGATCTTGGACGCACATGTCGCAAGCTCCATCAGAAGCTGCTTCTTGGACTGCACGCGGAGTGCCGGAAGAATTCCTTCCGGATGCAAAATATCCGCCAAAGCCATTCATATTGTCCTTTTTAGGCTTGGTATCGTCGAGCTGGCGCTTTCGCCAGCCCGTTTTCGTTGTGGCAGAGTATCCATCAGGCCTTCATGTTGGCCGAATCGATCCATCCGATATTGCCGTCATTCCTGCGATAGACGATGTTGAGCTCCGAAGAGCCTGGCTTACGAAACATCAGGACCGGTTCGTCTGTCATATCGAGCGCCATCACAGCCGTGGCAACCGACATGGTCCCCAGTTTCTTGGTGGTTTCCGCAACAATGACCGGCGCGAAATCCGCTTCGATCTCATGATCCTCATCGACCGCAGCATCAAACACCGAGTAAGCAATTTCGGATCCCGAACGGCTCTCGCCATGATGGTGATCGCGAAGCTTGCGCTTGTAGCGGCGCAAACGCTTTTCAATTCTTTCGAGGGCGGAATCGAATGCCAGCTGAGGGTCATTCGCGCGGCCTTCGGCATGCAGATTGGCACCGGAATCAAGATGGATCTTGCAATCGGCGTTGAATCGAGCCCCCTCCTTCTCCACGAGAACCTGGCTTGAAAAACCACCGTCGAAATATTTAGCTATGGCGTCGTTGATGTTGCCCGTAATACGGGTTCTGAACGAGTCGCCGATATCCATTTGCTTGCCGGTCACACGAACACTCATGGTGTTATCCTTCCTGCATTCAACGTTTTAAAAGCCCGCACTGAAACTGACTTCTCCGGACGGGCTTCTGCTACCGGAAAAGTCTCCGCGACCGCGCAAGCAAGACAGACTTTTCCGGAACTGGGTACCGTAAATTGGCGGCCGACCCCGGTTGTTCCCCGACGCAATCGCAAACTATCGAAATGCAGCTTATTCCAACCCGGTCATTCATCCAAGCGTTTCTGTTTGCAGTCCCCATCTCATGAAGGCCCACGACCTCACCGACCAGAAACAGCGCATATGGCGGCGGGCTTCTAGCTCTGGCTCCCGGCAGAGTCAAGGGCCCTACGGAAACCGTGGTCTAGAACCGCTCGCAATACAAACTCCGATTGTCCCGGAAATACCGGAAAATCAGGCTTCGCAGAAACCCGATACCTTTGACAGAGCACGTTTTTCGCGTCTTCGTTGCACTGAGGAAGGGATGTTCATCGCCTCGCGATATTTAGCGACGGTACGGCGGGCAATTTCTACACCGCCGCGCTTGAGGCTTTCGACGATGTCGTCGTCCGACAGCACGGCATCCGCAGTTTCACTGGCGATCATCGCCCGGATCCTGTGCCGAACCGATTCCGCTGAATGTGCATCACCGCCCTCAGCCGAGGCGATCGACACCGTAAAGAAGTACTTGAGCTCGAACAGGCCGCGCGGCGTCAGCATGTATTTGTTCGACGTCACCCTGCTGACGGTCGATTCATGCATCTTGATCGCCTCGGCCACCGTTTTCAGGTTGAGAGGGCGCAAATGCTCAATACCCTGCGCGAAGAAGGCATCCTGCTGACGAACGATTTCACTCGCAACTTTCATGATCGTGCGTGCGCGCTGGTCGAGGCTCCGCGTCAGCCAACTGGCGCTCTGCATGCAATCGCTCAGGAAGGCCTGGTCTTCGGAGCCCTTGCCAAGGCTGCGGGAGATTTTCTCGTAGTACTGTTGATTGACCAGCACCCTCGGCAAGGTTTGAGGATTGAGCTCGACAGTCCAGCCGCCATCTGCGGCAGCCGAGACAAGGACGTCCGGAACGATGGATTCAGAAGGCGACGTATCGTACGCACTGCCGGGCTTGGGATCGAGCGCGCGGATTTCACCCAGCATTTCGATGAGATCTTCTTCATCGACGCCGCAAATGCGTTTTAGTGCAGCAAAATCACGCTTGGCGAGCAGATCGAGATTGGCAAGCAGCGCCTGCATCGCGGGGTCCAGCCTGTCTTTGAGCCGCAACTGGATCGCCAGGCATTCGCTGAGCGAGCGAGCAAACACGCCGGGCGGATCCAACTGCTGCAATTTCGCAAGAACGGCGGCCACGGCCTGCTCACTGACGCCAAGACGCACTGCGAGGTCGTCCAGCTCGTGCTGAATGTAACCGGCTTCATCCAACTGATCGGTGAGATGACGCGCGATCAGGCGTTCGACATCGCTCGGCAACACAAAGGGAATCTGCTGCGCAAGATGTTCCTTCAAGGTCACCTGGCCGGCGACGAAATCATCCAGGTCGTAGGCATCGCCGCTCTCGCCCAGACTTCCCGGCATAGACTTCCATTGCTGAAGAAGCTCGGGCGCATCGGCGCGGCGCGGGCCGCCATCGTCCTGAAAGACGTTATCGAAGCCGGTGTCCAGCACATCCGATAGTCGTTCCGCATGCGTATCGGAGTAGGCAGCGAAATCCCCGCCTTCGAAACCTTCGCTAGCCACATGCTGAGACGGGGTTTCATCGCCGCCGGCGTGATGATCGCCCTCGCGCGGGCTGCCATCCTGCGGTTGGGAGAAATCGCCTGCACCATCGTCCTGGCCGGATGCCAATTCGAGCAAGGGATTCTTTTCAACTTCCTGCGCAATAAACTGATTGAGCTCGAGAAATGTCATCTGCAACAGCTGAATCGACTGCATCAGCTGCGGGGTCATCACTAGCGACTGGGATTGCCGGAGAAAAAGGCTTGCAGACAAGGCCATGGCGAACGCAACACTCCCTAACCCAGCAAGAATTCCGGGCCCGGTGACGTTCCGGAAAGCGAAAATCTAAAACTGGCCCGAAAATTGCTTAGATTCACGACCGGGTCAAGCCTTGTTTGAAAGGGAGTGTTGAAACGGCGAAAATAGCCCGCCCCCGGAACCGGCAATCTTGCGGCCTCAGAGACTAAAATCCTCGCCTAGGTAGAGACGACGCACATCCGGGTTGCTGACGATATCGGCGGCCCGACCATGCGTCAGCACCTCGCCTGCGTGAATGATGTAAGCGCGATCGATCAAGCCCAAGGTCTCGCGCACATTATGGTCGGTGATCAATACGCCGATGCCGCGGCGCGTCAGGTGACGAACGAGATTCTGGATATCGGCGACCGAGATCGGGTCGACGCCGGCAAAAGGTTCGTCCAGCAGCATGAAGGCCGGATCGCTCGCCAGCGCCCGGGCAATTTCCAGCCGCCGGCGCTCGCCACCCGAAAGAGCCACCGCCGGCGACGTTTTCAGGTGGGTGATGGCAAATTCTTCAAGCAGCGACTCGAGCTTTTCCTCAAGGGCCCTCTTTTCTTTGGTGCGGACTTCGAGCACGGCGCGAAGGTTCTGCTCGACTGTCAGTCCGCGAAAGATCGAGGCTTCCTGGGGAAGGTATCCCACGCCCAACCGCGCCCGCTGGTACATCGGCATCCAGGTGACGTCGTTGCCGTCGATCTCGATGTGCCCCTGATCGACCGGAATGAGACCGGTGATCATATAAAAGCAGGTGGTCTTGCCAGCGCCATTCGGGCCGAGCAAGCCGACGGCCTCGCCGCGCCGCACGACAAGCGAGACGCCATTGACCACGCGCCGCCCGCTGTAGGTCTTGGTGATCCCGCGCGCGATCAGCGTGCCCTCGTAGCGCGCCTTGTTGGCGGCATCCTGTTCGGACAGCGCTTTGGCGTCCTTCTCGATGACTTTTGTAATGAAGGGAATTTTCAAGGTCTTGCCGGGATCAGTTGGTCTTGCGGGACTTCGGATCGATCAGGATCTTTACGCGCGCACCGCAACTGTCGAGTTTTGCCTGCCCGTTTTTCATCTGAACCGTGAGCTTGCAGCCGGTGAAGACATTGTTTCCGTCCGCCAGCACAACCTGCTTGCCCTCGAGCATAAGGATCTCGGTGCGCATATCGAACGAACCCTTGTCGCCACGGGCACTCTGGTCTGCTGAAACCAGGGATACCTTGCCGTCGACCTCGATGCGGTCGATATCGGAGCCACCCTCGGCTATCTTGCCGGCATTGCCCTTGTAATAGACGATCATATGCTCGGACATCAGCGTCATGGTGCCTTGCACAACCTTGACATTGCCGTTGAACAGCGCCCGCTTTTCCTGTTCGCGAATTTCGAGGCTGTCGCTTTCGATCTGGATCGGCTTGTCGTTGGACAGCGCCAACCCCTTCATCTGGCTGGACTGTTCCTGTGCCTGGAGCGGGGAGATCGTCGTTGCGAACATGCCGGCCGCGGCCAGGCAAAAAGTAAATGGAATTAGCCTCATGGCGTCGCTTGCCCCTGGTTTTCTTTCGTGCGGTAGGCGGCGGGATTGATCGTCACCAAGACATCGCCTTCGAAGAGGATTACCCTGCCCTTATCGGTTATCTTGAGACTCTTCGCAACAAGTGTTGAATCTTTTGCCTTCACTGCAACCGGCTGGAGTGTTTCCAACCGCCCCGCGTGCACATCGAGCCGTGCCGACTGGAAATCTACCACCACGCCGGAAGACAACGTCACCACGAAGGGCTTGGTCAGATGCAGCTTGTCGGTAGAGCGGTCGAAATCCGCCGCCTGTGCCTTGACGCGCGCGACAAGATCGCCTCGGATCGGCACCGCAGCCTCGATATCCTCCAGCGTGATCGCATTGGGATTGATGATATCCTGAAGGGCGCGGCGGGCATTCATGAAGTAGCTGATGCCGTCTTCGTTGCGACCTGAAATGGCCGGCTTCTCCATCACCACCTTGCCATTCTCGATCTTGGCGCCGCCGATCGAAAGGTTGTCGGGAAAAATGGTACGGACCCAGGAAACCGCCACGAAGCACAATGAGATGACGAGCGCGGCGATCGGCAACAGGATCTTCAGCCGGCGCACGCGCGCGGAATGCGACAGCGCCCTGCTATAAGCGGTCGCCGCTCCCGTAGCCGGTATGATCGTGCTGGCGCGGATATCCATGTCATGTCCTGATGGTCGGCAAATTGCCTCGCAGACACATAGGCAAAACATGGCGGAAATACAATGTGCTGTGGCTGACTTTGCCGGATGCGTCCAGTTTTTGGCCAGAGCGCGGCCGATTCACGCGAGCAGTGTTTCATTCTGCACCGGACCGCGCTATTTGTGATCGCAATCAACAACGTGAGTTCCCTTCCATGAGTGTCAATGACATAGCCGAGCGCAGGCGCATCCGGCGCAAGCTGACCTTCTGGCGCATTTTCTCCTTCCTGTTCATCGCTGCCGCGATCGTGCTTTTGTGGATGCTGGCAAACGGGGGGTCTCTTTCCGACCCGACCGATCGTGACCACATTGCCCGCGTGACCATTTCCGGCACGATCCAGGACAACGGAGAGCTTATCGAACGGCTCGACAAGATCGCCCGCAAGGACACCGTGAAGGCACTGATCGTTTCGATCTCATCACCCGGCGGCACAACCTATGGAGGCGAACAGCTCTACAAGGCGATTCGCAAGGTGTCGGCAAAGAAGCCCGTCGTTTCGGACGTGCGCACCCTGGCGGCTTCCGCCGGCTACATGGTCGCCATCGCCGGCGACCAGATTGTCGCCGGCGATACGTCGATCACAGGCTCGATCGGCGTCATATTCCAGTATCCCCAGATTCAGAGCTTGCTCGACAAGATCGGCGTGTCACTTGAGGAGATCAAGTCGACCCCACTGAAGGCAGAGCCATCGCCCTTCCATAACGCGAGCGAGGAAGCCAAATCGGTCATGCGCGCAACCGTGATGGACACTTACGACTGGTTCGTCGATCTCGTGGCCGAGCGGCGTGGCCTGTCGAAAACCGAAGCGCTGAAGGTGGCTGACGGCCGCGTCTTCACCGGCAGGCAGGCCGTGAAGGAAAAGCTGGTCGACAAGATCGGTGGCATGGATGAGATCCGGGCCTTCCTGACAACGCGAAAGATCGACTCCAATCTTCCGATCGTCGATTGGGCGCCGCCAAAGGCAGGATCCTCCTATCTTTTGGGCGGGTTGGCGCATCAGATCCTGCAATGGACCGGTTTTACGTGGCTAGATGGCGCTAACACACTGGGAAAGCTGGGCGAAGACAAGATGCTGCTTGACGGTCTGGTTTCGGTTTGGCAGTTTGAAAGATAATGATAAAGAGCTGAAAAACATCAAAGGGGGGCGCTCGTGATCAAGTCTGAACTGGTACAAATTGTCGCAGCTAAAAATCCGCATCTGTACCATCGAGACGTCGAGAACATCGTCAACGCGGTTCTGGATGAAATCACCGATGCGCTTGCCGGCGGAAATCGTGTCGAACTGCGTGGTTTCGGCGCATTCTCGGTGAAGAACCGACCGTCTCGCTCGGGTCGCAATCCGCGCACGGGCGATTCTGTTTTCGTCGAAGAGAAATGGGTACCGTTCTTCAAGACCGGCAAGGAGTTGCGCGAGCGTCTCAATCCCGATCTGGCCGACGAGGACGACGACGAGGATTGATATCAGCCGACAGCAGTCGCATCTTGATTTGAGAAGCGGGACAGTTCAGAACCCAGTCAATTGCTCTGGGTTTCAATGAAGGGAGTTCGGCTCGATGATCACGCGCCTGATAAAAATCCTGATCCTCGTTCCGGTCGCGATCGTGCTGATCGTGCTTTCGGTCGCCAACCGTCATCTGGTAACGCTCGCACTCAACCCTTTCCGGCCCGAGGATACGGTGTTGTCCGTATCGCTGCCGTTCTTCGTCTTTCTGTTTCTGGCCTTGATGAGCGGCGTGCTGATCGGCTCGGCCGTGACCTGGCTCGCGCAGGGCAAGTATCGCAAGAAAGCCCGCGAGGAAGCTCAGGAAGCGCGCAAATGGCGGGAAGAAGCCGGCAAGCAGCGCAGCCGGCTCGAAGAGATCAATACGGAAAAGTTGATCTCCGCATCCAGGTGAATGCGGAGATCGTGATTACGCCTCGGAAGGCTCGGCTCGCTTGGCGATGGCCTTGTTGAGCTTTTCGAAGAACTGGGCTGCGAGCTTCTTCGATGACGAATCGATCAGCCGAGAACCAAGCATCGCAAGCTTTCCACCGATCTGCGCCTTGACGGTATAGTTCAAAATGGTGGCGTCGCCATCCTCGGTCAGCCGCACTTCGGAGCTGCCCTTGGCAAAGCCTGCAATGCCGCCCGAGCCTTCACCGGTTATCGTATAGCTTTCCGGCGGATTGAGATCGGTAAGCGTTACGTCCCCCTTGAAGGATGCCGACACTGGCCCGACCTTGATCTTCACCGTGGCGGTCATCTCGGTCGGCGATTTCTTTTCCATGGTCTGACATCCAGGAATGCATTTGCGCAGCACATTGGGGTTGTTGAGTGCTGCCCAAACGACGTCCCGGCTTGCGGGAATACGCTCTTCGCCCGTCATATCCATCGTAATTCTCCCTAGTCTGCCAATCGATTGATCCCTTAATGCCGATGTCAAAGCGCTTTGCCAAGAGGCACAAGGGTGCTATTTCAACGCCGATGTCGCATAATTGAGAAGAAGAGACAGCGTGAAAAGCAAAAACCATCCGCGCGGACCCAAGACGCCCGGCGCGCGGCAGGACTCGCGCCCGAAGGTGCGGCCTCCGCGTCAGGACAGTTCATCAGCCGCGGCACCTGCCCGGAAGCGGGAAGAACGCGTGCCATCGGCAGCCCCCGTAAAACGCGAGCGCCAGGCGGCGGCGGCAACCACTCCCATTTTCATGCCGATGCGCAAGGGCCCACGCCCCGCAGAGAAGGCACCCGTCATTCTGGAAACGTCAGGCGATACCGGCTACCGCCTGCTGGACAGCGGCAATGGTGAGAAGCTCGAACAGTACGGCACCATCAAGGTCATCCGCCCCGAGGCGCAGGCCCTGTGGCCAAAGGCGCTTGCGGCGACCGAATGGAACAAGGCCGATGCAGTCTTTACCGGCGACACTGACGAAGAAGGCATGGGCCGCTGGCGCTTTCCCAACCAACCCCTTGGCGAGACGTGGCCAATGCGGCTGCTGGGCGTCGATTTCTTCGGGCGGTTCACCTCGTTCCGCCACACCGGCGTTTTCCCCGAACAGCTCGTTCACTGGTCGTGGATGCGCGGGCAGGTTCGCGCCCATGGCCGCAAGCCCAAGGTGCTCAACCTGTTCGGTTATACGGGTGTCGCCTCGCTGATCGCAGCGGAAGCCGGTGCCGAAGTGACCCATGTCGATGCCTCCAAGAAGGCGATAGGCTGGGGCAAGGAGAACCAGAACCTTGCACAGCTGACCGACAAGCCGATCCGCTGGATCCTCGACGATGCGATGAAATTCATCGAGCGCGAGCAGCGGCGCGGCAACCGGTACGATATCATCCTGACCGATCCACCGAAGTTCGGCCGCGGACCGGATGGGGAAGTGTGGCAGCTGTTCGACCATTTGCCCTCGATGCTCGATATTTGCCGCGACCTGCTGGCCCCGGATGCAATCGGTTTGGTGCTGACAGCCTATTCGATCCGCGCCAGTTTCTATTCGATGCATGAGCTGATGATGGAAACAATGCGCGGCATGGGCGGGCTGGTCGAATCCGGCGAGCTCATCATTCGTGAAACACCCTCGACTCCGGATCAGGCGGCACGCGCCCTTTCCACCTCCCTCTTTAGCCGATGGACAAAAGCATGAGCGATCACCGCCACGAGGACGGTCCAAGACGCCCCGGACAGGTCAAGGAGATCACCTCGCTTGCCAATCCGATCATCAAGGACATCAAGGCACTGAGCGTCAAGAAGAACCGCGAAGCCAGCGGAACCTTCATGGCCGAAGGCCTCAAACTGGTGCTCGATGCACTGGAAACCGGCTGGAAGATCGAAACTTTGATCTATTCCAAGGCTGGCCAGGGCAAGCCACTGGTCGAGAGGGCAGCGGCACGGACGATTGCGGCGGGGGGACTGGTGCTGGAGGTGAGCGAGAAAGTGCTCTCCTCGGTTACCCATCGCGACAATCCGCAAATGGTCGTCGGCATCTTCAAATCACGTTGGCAGAGCCTTTTCGACATCAGGCCCAAACCACATGAAACCTTTGTGGCACTGGACCGCGTACGCGATCCCGGCAATCTGGGCACCATCATCCGCACCGCCGATGCAGCCGGCGCATCCGGCGTCATCCTGGTCGGCGAGACAACGGATCCCTTCGCACTCGAAACCGTACGCGCCACAATGGGTTCGATCTTTTCGCTGCCGGTGACGCGCGCAACGCCGCACGAATTCCTGAAATGGCAGAAATCATCAGGAACGAATGTCATCGCGACCCATCTCAAGGGCGCAATCGACTACCGCAAGGCCGATTACAAATCGCGCCCGGTGGTGCTGCTGATGGGCAACGAACAGGCCGGCCTGCCTGACGATCTGGCGGAGGCGGCCAATGTCAAGGTGCGCATTCCCCAACAAGGCCGCGCCGACTCGCTCAATCTCGCTGTGGCGACCGGCGTCGTGCTGTTCGAAGCGCGCCGACACCTCCTGACCCTGGCAGATATCGATGGCTGAAAAAACCGCATTGTTTTCACGACCGCCCGTGGCGGCGCTGTTCATCGTCATTGCCGTCATCCTCGATCAGCTGATCAAGTATCTGGTGGAGGCCTATCTGCCATTCCAGCAGCTGGTAGAGGTCATTCCGCATCTCGGTCTATATCGCACATGGAACGAGGGCGTTGCCTTCTCCTTCCTGTCCGGCATGAGCGGCTGGATGATCGTCGCGATGCGGGTACTGATCGTCATTTTTGTCTTCTGGTGGTGGAAGGGCGCAAACCGGCAAGCGGGTCTGATCCACCTGGGCTTCTGCATGATCATCGCCGGTGCAATCGGCAACATTGTCGACCGTTTCATTTATGGACACGTGGTCGATTACGTCCTGTTCTACACGGAAACGTGGTCTTTCGCGGTGTTCAACCTAGCGGATAGCCTGATAACATTGGGCGCGACCGCTGTCGGGATCCACGAAATCTTTTTCAATCGAAAGGCCGAAGAAACGGCGCGCTAGAAATCGTTAACGTAGCTCCGCAAGGCTTTTGTAAGTCCCCTCATGCTAAACCTAAGGCATGAGCGAACCGCAAAAACTTCAACGCCGCGTTGCGATGGCTTTCGACGAGCCAGATTACTTGCGCGCGGACGCCGGGAGCGGTTTCGTCAGCCCACTCAACAGCGCGGACATAGCGAGCGATGCGACTTTCGCCGGCGACGCCAAATCACCGGCCACATCCGGCCTGCTTGCATATTGGCTGCTGGGCGGCGGCGCTGTTTCGCTGACACTCGCATTTTCCATCGGCTCACGCTTTGGCGTCCTGACCGGCATATTGTGCTTTGCCACTGCGGCATTCGCAGGAGGGTTAATCTGGCTCTGGTTCAGAAACCGGCAATCTGCGCGCATCGCCGAATCCCGCAGGAATGAACAGGCCAATCAGGAGAAGCGGCTCGCCGACACCGACGACCCGGTCCTGGGCGGCATGACGATTGGTTCCATCCACGATGCGATGGGCGACATCACTTTGAGGCGCAGCCTCGATGGAGTTATCCTGTCGGCAAACAATACCTTTCGCCGCATCAGCGGCTGGGAGCGTCCCGAAGGCAAAACCTGCGACGAACTCGGCATCCGGTTTCGGCCGGGGTCCGGGCTTCATGCCTACGATGTCATGTTTTCAACCTCCCGCGGCAACAGGACGTTCCTGTGGCACGATGTCGTGACCCGCGACCCTGTAATCGACAATCTGGTTATCCAGAGCATTGCGCGCGACGTGACCAACGAGCGCGCCGATGCCTTTCAGCACGAGCAGGCACGGCTGCGCGCAGAAGAAGAGAGCGATCTCAAGTCGCGCCTGATCGCCACCGTGAGCCACGAAATCCGCACGCCGCTGAGCGGTCTGCTCGGGATGGGCCACCTGCTGGCGGGCACCAAGCTTACCCCGGAACAAGCGAATTACCTCGAAGGCGTCAGGCAATCGGGAACTGCACTTGCGAACCTGGTGGAGGACCTGCTCGATTTTTCGTCACTGACGGCCGGCCGCTTCCAGATCCGCACAAAACGCGATGCCATCCGGCCGCTGATCGAGAGCACCGTCGAAATGCTTTCCAGTCGGGCCCATGCCAAGGGCATCGAGATCGGCGCGCATATCGATTCGCGCCTACCGGAAATGCTGACATTCGATGCGGCACGCTTTCGCCAGGTTCTCTACAACGTCATCGGCAATGCGGTGAAATTCACCGAAACTGGTGGCGTGCTGGTGAGCATGACGCTTGAAGAACAGTCGCTGGTCGTCCGCATCACCGATAGCGGTCCGGGCATGAACGAGGCCGAAACGCAGCGCATCTTCGGAGAGTTCGAGCAGGGAGACCTCAGCCGCGCACGAGAAGGCGGGGTTGGGCTGGGACTGGCAATCTCCGCGCGGATCATGGCCGAGACAGGTGGTGAGCTTGCCGTGGAAAGCCGTATCGAAGAAGGCAGCACATTTACGATCCGACTGCCGCTTGCGTCCGGCAGAGACGAGCCGCTGCGCAGCGGGCGTGAACTCGCCGGCTCCCGCGTATTGGTCTTTGCACCCGCCGGCCCCGCCGCAGCCGCACTTGCCGAAACGCTCGCAGGGCTGGGCGCAGACACGGTTTCGGCATCTCGGCTCGAGGAAGTCGGGGCAATTCTCGACAGGCATGTGCCCTTCAACAGCATTATCGTCGATCATCGGCTGGACGGCGATTTCGTCGCATCGCTGCGTCGTGACCCGCGGCTCAAGCAGGCGCAAAGAATTTTTCTCGTCAATCCGGAATCGCGTCCGGCGCAAATGTCCGGCACCAGCTACCATAGCTGGCTCATCCGACCGTTGCGCGAACAATCGCTGATCGATGTCCTGACCGGCAAGCTCAAGGGCCTCGAAAGCCGTCTGGCGCGCGATGAGGACTTTCCAACGCTCTCAGCCGAGCCGAGCGATGGCGACACGTCGGCCGAATCGCACGAAAAAATCAAACCACCGACAGCAACGGCCCTGTCGATCGTGCTCGGTGAAGACGACCCCGTCAATGCGATGCTGTGCCGGGCAATCCTGGAAGGCGCCGGTCACAGCGTTCGGCTGGCGGAAAACTTCGCCACCCTCGAGGTGATACTGGCCGAGGGCGCAGACCTGCTGCTCACCGACGATTCGATGCCCGATGGCAAGAGTGACGCCTTTATCACCCGCCTGCGTGAAAACCAGCGGCATCAAGGCTCTCACGCCCCTGCCGTCATCGTTCTGACCGCCGATGCAACATCCGAAACCAACGAGAGGTTGATGGCCAGCGGTGCAGATCTGGTCCTCATCAAGCCTGTCGCACCCGCCGATCTCAAAAGCGCGATCGACTCCGTGGTTATGCGGCGGCTGTCAAAGCCCTAGGCCGACACCTGTCATCGTCCTGTCTCATAGCTGTGGTTATAGACACGCAGCGCTTGCAGAAGGATGCCCGTCATGACACTGGAGATTTTCGAACCAAGAACGGAAATCACGCCTCGCATGGACAGCAGGATCTCTATCCAGGGCCGCGGGGAACCCGTACTGGGCCGTATCGGCACCCTCGAGACCCGCCTGGCAGCGAACACGCGGGAAATTGAGGCGGCACAGGCTATCCGCTATCGCGTCTTCGTCGAGGAGATGGGTGCCGAGCTTCCCGCCTCCGCCATGCGTGCGCGCCTGGATATCGATGCCTTCGACGACATCTGCGATCATCTAATCGTGATCGACCGGGCGATCGAAGGCGACACAGCCGACCAGATCGTCGCCACATACCGCCTATTGCGGCAGGAGGTTGCCGATCGTCATTCCGGCTTTTACTCCGCCTCGGAATTCGACGTAGCGCCGTTGATTGCGCGCCATCCCGGCAAGAAGTTCCTAGAACTTGGCCGCTCCTGTGTACTGCCGCCCTATCGCACGAAACGCACGGTGGAACTTCTCTGGCAGGGAAACTGGGCTTATGCGCTCAAGCACGGCCTCGACGTGATGTTCGGCTGCGCTTCGTTTCCAGGCATCTTCCCGGAGGCCCACGCGCTCGCACTGTCGTTCCTGCACCACAATTCGCTCGCGACCGGCAGCTGGGCCGTTGGCGCGGCGGGCGGGCATGGCCGCAATATGGATCTGATGCCGCCGGAAGCCGTGAACGCCAGGAAAGCGCTCGTCTCCATGCCTCCGCTCATCAAGGGTTACCTGAGACTGGGCGCGATGGTGGGCGAAGGTGCTGTGGTCGACCGTGCTTTCGGCACGACGGATGTGCTGGTCGTGTTGCCGATCGAAAGCATCTCCAGCCGTTACGTCAATTATTACGGGGCCGATGCCCAGCGTTTTGCCTGCTGAACATCCCGGAGCCTTTGCAGGCTACTGGAAAGACTCCACACCCTTCCTTCGGCAGGTCCGGAGCAGCCCCATCGGCCGCTCCGGTTTTTTCTTTTTGTCGGCCACCGTCGAGCCGTGCCTATTTGCCGTATTTGCCGTAACCCGCCGAGAGGGGCAGGTCTGCAAGCTCGCGCGACGACATCCGCTGGATTTCCGGATGCATCAGCGGATCGCGCCATGCAGACATCGTCGCATCGTCTTCCGTTTCACCGAGTTGACGAATGGCTTTTCTAAAGGCCGAGATCATTGTTGACAGCCCGCTCGCATGCTGAGGGCGAACCGATATCGGTACATTGTTGTTAGCTGAACAGGTCGTTTCCATAGCGACTCACCTCTTTCCAGTGGTCCTGATGGGCTCTATATCGCGCCCGCGACAGCTCGCTTCAATTGAGAATGTTTTCGATCCGGTATAGAAAAGCTAAATGAAAAACCTGAACACCGTGCATCTTAATGGACTTCGGGCGCTCGAAGCGGTCGGCAGGCTCGGCTCGCTGCAGGCGGCGGCCGACGAGCTCGGGGTGTCGGCCGGCGCGGTCAGCCAGCAGATCAACAAGGCGGAGGCGCAACTCGGACATCTGATCTTCGAGCGCAGGCCGAAAGGGCTGGTGGCCACCGATATCGGTCGACCGGTTCTGGGCCGCCTCACAGAAGGGTTCGGCAAGCTGTCGGAAGGCGTCGGGCTGGCCCAGCGGCGCGACACCAACTGCTTGACGATCTCGGTGGCGCCGGTGTTTGCGGCGCGCTGGCTGGTACGGCGGCTCGAAAGTTTTGCCCGCCAGTTTCCGGATATTGTCCTCAGGATCGATGCCACCACGCGGCTCATCGATCCCGCGATATCGGATATCGACCTGGGCATCCGGGTCGGCATGGGCGAGTGGCCAGACGTCGTCTCAGAGCCGATTTTGACGCAGCAGGTATTTCCTGTCGTTGCCCCCTCACTGGCAACGGAGTTGAAGACGCCGCGCGATATTCTCAGCATGCCGGCAGTCATCGACAGCAAGGCGATGTTCGACTGGAGCGTCTGGCTGGACGTCGCCGGACTGGCTGGCGAAAAGATGAATGCCCGGCACGTCCTTAACGAAGCGTCGTTGTGCCTAGACGCCGTCATCGCCGGCCAGGGCGTCATGCTCGCCTGGCAGACGCTGACTGTGGACGCAATTCTGGAAGGCCGACTGGCGGTACCCTTCAAAATTCGCGCCAAAACCGGCTACGGTCACTATTTCGCCACCGCACGGGATCAACGCGAAAGCCGGAAGATAAAAGTCTTCAAGGCGTGGATGCGCGCCGAAATGGCTTCCAGCATGGATGCACTGGAAACCAGTTTCCAATAGCCGCGCGTGCGCTGCACGATTCCCCTCCTAAATCCTCCCCACAAGGGGGAGGACTTAACATACCGATCACTCACCACAAAGTAACGCAGGCTGCCGATGAAAGGCTGCTTTTAGCAGTATCCGTTCGCTCCAGGTTAAGCCCTCCCCCTTGTGGGGAGGGTTTGGGAGGGGCTTTCGCGGATAGCGTCATGTCCCGGCATTGTAGGCCGCAATCGCCGCCATGTTGACGATATCGGAATCCTTGGCCCCCATCGAGGCTATCTGCACCGGCTTGTCAAAACCAACCAGCAGCGGCCCGATGACGGTACATCCGCCCAGTTCCTGCAGCATCTTGGTGGAAATGGACGCCGAGTGGAATGCCGGCATGACCAGAACGTTAGCGGTGCCCGACAGGCGACAGAACGGATATTGCTCCATGATCCGAGGGTTGAGCGCCACTTCGGCGGACATTTCGCCGTCATACTCGAAATCGACCCGCCGCTTGTCAAGAATCTTGACGGCCTCCCGGACGCGCTCGGAGCGCTCGCCCTCGGGATGGCCGAAGGTGGAATAGGCCAGCATGGCCACGCGCGGCTCGTAGCCCAGCTTGCGCGCCAGGCTCGCGGCCTCTTCTGCAATGTCGGCTAGCTCCTCCGACGACGGCATGTCGTGAACAGCCGTATCTGCGACCAACACGTTGCGGCCCCGACACAGCGCGAGCGACACGCCGATGACCCGGTGACCCGGCTTGGCATCGATGCAGCGCCTGATGTCGGAAAGCGCCGTGGAATAATTCCGCGTGGTGCCGGTCACCATCGCATCGGCATCACCCAAAGCCACCATGCAGGCGGCAAAATGGTTGCGGTCGGTATTGATCAGCCGCTGGACGTCACGCTGCAGGAAACCCTTCCGCTGCAGACGCGCATAGAGATAATCGACATAGGCCTCGCGCCGCTTGGATGTCCGGGCGTTAATGAATTCGATGCCAGGGCGGTTGAGATCGATGCCCGCCTTCTCAGCCGTGGCCGCAATGACGTCATCGCGACCGAGCAGGATTGCGGTTCCGAGTTGCTGGTTGACGTAGGAAATCGCCGCCCGCATCACCTGCTCTTCCTCGGCCTCGGCGAACACGACGCGCTTTGGATGCCTGCGGACACGGTCGTAGATGCGCTGCAGCGTGGAGGCAATCGGATCTCGCCGGCCACGCAGCTCGCGCGCATAGGCTTCCAGATCAGCGATTGGCTTGCGCGCCACGCCCGAATCCATCGCCGCCTTGGCGACCGCCACGGGAATGGAAGAGATCAGCCGGGGGTCGAAGGGTACCGGGATGATGTAGTTCGGACCAAAACGCGGACGATTGCCCTGATAGGCAGCAGCGACATCATCAGGCACGTCTTCCTTGGCAAGATTGGCGAGCGCCATGACAGCGGCAATCTTCATTTCGTCGTTGATGGTCGAGGCCCGGACATCGAGCGCGCCGCGGAAAATATAGGGAAATCCGAGCACATTGTTGACCTGGTTCGGATAGTCGGACCGGCCGGTCGCCATGATCGCGTCGTCGCGGATACGGGCGACTTCCTCGGGCGTGATTTCAGGATCCGGATTGGCCATGGCGAAGATGATCGGGTTCGGCGCCATCGAGCGGATCATATCCTCGGACAGGGTGCCTTTGGCCGACAGTCCCAGCACCACATCGGCGCCGTCCATGGCTTCGGCCAGCGTGCGCTTGTCCGAGTTGACGGCGTGCGCCGATTTCCACTGGTTCATGCCTTCGGTGCGGCCCTGGAAGACCACACCCTTAGTGTCGCAGAGGATGATGTTTTCCGGGTTGAACCCGATCGCCTTGATCAATTCGATGCAGGCGATGGCAGCGGCACCCGCGCCATTGCAGACGAGTTTGGTGGTCTTGTAATCACGCCCGGTAAGATCAAGCGCATTGATCAGCCCGGCGGCAGCGATGATGGCAGTGCCGTGCTGGTCGTCATGGAACACCGGAATGTCCATGATTTCGCGCAACCGGCTTTCGATCACGAAACAGTCCGGTGCCTTGATATCCTCGAGATTGATTCCGCCGAAGGAAGGGCCGAGAAAGCGCACGCAGTTGACGAATTCGTCGACATTTTCGGTGTCGATCTCGAGGTCGATCGAATCGACATCGGCAAAGCGTTTGAAGAGAACCGATTTGCCTTCCATGACAGGCTTGGAAGCAAGCGCGCCGAGATTGCCGAGCCCCAGGATTGCGGTGCCGTTGGAGATCACCGCAACCATGTTGCCGCGAGTGGTATAGTCGTAGGCGGTGGAAGGATCTTCGGCGATTGCCTTGACTGGCTCGGCCACCCCAGGCGAATAGGCAAGCGAAAGATCGCGCTGCGTCGCCATCGGCTTGGTTGGTGTAATTTCGAGTTTGCCGGGCCTGCCCTGCGCATGGAAATCCAACGCCTCCTGGCGGGTGACGGTGGGCATATTCCGGTTGCGGTTCTCTTTTTTGGGCATCGTTCCTCCCAGCCTTCCTGTGGGCTCAGGTCGTTTTGGCCGAGCCTCTTATTGTCTTTGCGGGCAATATCGATAGTGTTCCGCCTACCTTTATTGAACACCCATTCCCCTTTGTCAAAGAGCCGTATGACCATTTCCGACGCCCTGACCGTTGCCCAGCTCGCCACCGAGGAGAGCCGCCTCTCAGCCACGCCGATGATGGAGCAGTTTATCGAAATCAAGGCCAACAATGCCGATAGCCTGCTGTTCTATCGCATGGGCGATTTCTACGAGCTGTTCTTCGAGGATGCACTGGAAGCATCGCGCGCACTCGGCATCACCCTGACGAGGAGAGGCCAGCACCTTGGCCAGGATATCCCGATGTGCGGGGTGCCCGTGCATGCCGCCGACGACTATCTGCAGAAGCTCATCGGCTTCGGCTACCGGGTTGCGGTGTGCGAACAGATGGAAGATCCGGCCGAGGCCAAGAAGCGCGGCAGCAAATCGGTCGTCAAGCGCGATGTCGTTCGGCTGGTCACCCCCGGCACGATCACCGAGGAGAAGCTGCTCAATCCCGGCGACAGCAACTATCTGATGACGCTTGCGCGCATCAAGGGCGGCGACAAGCCGCAATATGCGCTGGCGTGGATCGACATTTCCACCGGCATCTTCCGGTTGGCGGAAACCGATCTCTATCGCCTGCTATCGGATATCATGCGGATCGACCCCAAGGAGCTGATCGTTGCCGACAGCCTCTTCCATGATGCCGAGCTGCGACCGACATTCGACATGCTCGGACGCATCGTCAGCCCGCAACCGGCGGTGCTATTCGATTCGGCGACGGCCGAAAGCCGCATCGCGCGCTATTTCCAGACAGTCACACTGGACGGTTTCGGCGCCTTCAGCCGGTCCGAGCTATCGGCAGGCGCCGCCGCTATCGCCTATGTCGAGAAGACGCAGATCGCCGAACGGCCGGCGCTGGGCCGGCCGGAACGGGAAAATGCCGCCTCGACGCTGCTGATCGACCCCGCCACCCGCGCCAATCTCGAGCTCGTGCGCACGCTTTCTGGCGAGCGCGGCGGCGCGCTGGTCACGGCAATCGACCGGACCGTCACCGGCGGCGGCGCGCGCCTGCTGGCCGAACGGCTGATGAGCCCGCTGACCGATGCCGATGCGATCAATGCGCGACTGGATTCCGTTGCTTTCTTTCTTGATGAGCAACGCTTGACTGATGATATCAGGCGCGAACTCAGGCACACGCCGGACATGCCGCGAGCGCTGTCGCGACTGGCCCTCGAACGGGGCGGCCCGCGTGATCTCGCCGCAATCCTCAAGGGGCTGGAAGCAGCCCGGTCGCTTGGCGCCATGCTGGCCGGCAAGCGCCTGCCAACAGAACTTTCCGATGCCTTTGCCGGGCTTGGCTCCGTGCCGTTCGAACTGACCGACCAATTGGCCTCGCTCTTGGCCGAAGAGCTGCCGCTGCAGAAACGCGACGGCGGCTTCGTGCGCGATGGGGCGATCCCCGAGCTCGACGAACTCAGGCAGTTGCGTGACCAGTCGCGGCGGGTGATCGTCGGCCTGCAGACATCGTATTCGGAAGAAACCGGCGTCAAATCGCTGAAGATCAAGCACAACAACGTGCTGGGATACTTCATCGAGCTGACGGCCGGAACCGCCGGCGCGCTGACGGAAACGCCAGAACGCCGAGCCCGCTTCATCCATCGACAGACGATCGCCAATGCCATGCGGTTCACCACCGTCGAGCTTTCAGACCTCGAAAGCCGCATCGCCAATGCAGCCGAAAAAGCGCTCGCGATCGAACTCGAAGTCTTTAGCCGGTTATCCGAAGCCGTGGTGGACGCAGCCGACGCCGTCAAGGCTGCTGCGCAGGCGATCGCTGCCGTGGATGTCTCGGCAGCACTCGCGGCACTCGCCGACGAGCAGGCCTATTGCCGGCCAGCTGTCGATGCGAGCCAGGATTTCCGCATCGAGGGCGGTCGCCATCCAGTGGTCGAGCAGGCCCTGCGCAAGGCCGCGCAGAATCCGTTCGTCGCCAACAATTGCGATCTGTCGCCGCTGGAAGACCAGAGCAACGGTGCTATCTGGCTGATTACCGGCCCCAATATGGGTGGTAAATCGACCTTCCTGCGCCAGAACGCGCTGATCGCGATCATGGCCCAGATGGGCTCCTTCGTGCCGGCCGCGGAGGCCGCCATCGGCGTCGTCGACCGACTGTTTTCGCGCGTCGGCGCCTCGGACGATCTGGCGCGTGGACGCTCGACCTTCATGGTCGAAATGGTCGAGACGGCCGCAATCCTCAATCAGGCGACGCCGCGCTCGCTGGTCATCCTCGACGAAATCGGCCGTGGCACTGCGACCTTCGACGGCCTGTCGATTGCCTGGGCCGCCGTCGAGCACCTGCACGAAGTCAACAAATGCCGCTCGCTGTTTGCCACCCATTTCCACGAATTGACCGTGCTGTCGGAAAAGCTGCCGCGACTGGCAAACGCCACGATGCGGGTGAAGGAATGGGACAACGACGTCATTTTCCTGCACGAGGTCGGCCCGGGTGCGGCCGATCGCTCCTACGGTATCCAGGTGGCGCGCCTTGCAGGGCTTCCGGCTTCCGTGGTTTCGCGGGCCCGCGAGGTGCTCACGCTGCTCGAGGACGCCGATCGCAAGAACCCGGCAGCAAAGCTGATCGATGACTTGCCGCTGTTTCAGGCCGCAGTGCGCCGGGACGAGCCAAAGTCTTCGAAGGCCTCGAAGGTGGAAGAAAGCTTGAAGGCACTCAATCCCGATGAGATGACGCCGCGCGAAGCACTCGATGCGCTCTACGCGCTGAAAAAGGCACTTAGCTGAGGCAGGACGGGCCTCTGTCTGCGGGGCCTGACCAGAGATCGATCGGCGCCCAGTCCGTCAGCAGCGACCTGTCCGTCAGGCGGAAGGCATAGAGAAAGCCGCCACTTCCGGGCGGCTGATCGTGGACGCGGGCGATCGGCAATCCGGCCAAATGGCATTTCAGCAACGTGCCGACGCCGCCATGGCCGACAAAGGCGATCGGCAGCGCCGGATCATGATCCGCCAGCACATGCGATACCGCCGCAACGATACGGGTCTGCGCGTCGATGGCTCGTTCCCAACCGTGAAAGCTCTCTTGCGGGTTGGCGAAGAACCAGTTCGCCGCCTTTTCGAATTCGTCCGGCACGAGAAATCCGGTTGCGGAGCGGTCATTCTCGCCCATATCGTCGACGGTCTCGACCTCGATACCTGCCGCATGGGCGAGAATTTCGGCTGTCTCGATCGCCTTGGTCTCGTCGCTGGAGATAATTCTCGCCAGCCTCCTGACCCACGGCTGGGTTGAAGCCTTCTCGGCACGCGCACGCCCGAGCACAGACAACCCCCATTTCGGCACCGGCACGGCGGGGTCTATCAGGACTTGCGGATGGGTGATGTAAAGGCCGAACACGATCAGCTATGCAGAGACTTGTAGTGCCAGATCTGCGCCGGTGGGATGTTGCGGACAACGAAATCGAAATGCTGGATCTTGTAGCTGTCCGGCCGGGCGATGACGGGGGAAACCGGACCGTAGGAAAACTGAACGACCGGCCGACCCGGCGGCATCAGCTTCAAGAGGTCCTCGATCAGCTTGACGCGTCGATGCATCGGGAAATTCAGCAGCGGAATGCCTGATATGACGCAATCGAACTGCTGGCCTTGGAATTCCCTCAATGTCTCGTCGAGATTGAAAGCATCGCCATTGATGAAGTTGACCCCCGGATACTTCGTGGCCAGGTGCTGGACGAATTGGGCCGAGTACTCGACCGAGACCAGGTTTTCCGGCTTCACGCCACGATCGAGGATCGCCTTGGTGATGACCCCGGTACCGGGGCCAAGTTCGAGAACCGGCAGGCCGGATCCCAGATCGATAATGCTGGCCATCCTGGCGGCGGTGCGCGCAGAGGTCGGCATGATCGCGCCGACTGTCTTGGGCTGCGACATAACGCCCTTTATGAACCGGATTTCGTCGTCGAATTTCGCTGCAAGCCGGCTCTTGATCTGTCGCATCCGCTTCCCCAGTTTTCTTAGCCTCGCAATATAGAGAAGGCTAAACAAGGTAAAAGCAAGACGTGGCGCTCAATACCTATGAATTTTTCTTTAATGGAACCAGGGATTAAACACGCATTGGCATCAGCACGTAGAGTGCGTCGCCATGGGCCGAATCCAGGATGATCGTCGGCGAACCGGGATCGGCGAGCTTGAAGACGGCGTCATCGCCGGTCAACTGGCTGGTGATATCAAGCAAATACTTGGCGTTGAAGCCAATTTCCAGCGGATCGCCCTCGAAGGAGACGGCGAGTTCTTCCGTTGCACTGCCGGAGTCGGGGTTGTTGACCGTCAATGTCATCTGGCCATCAGCCAGCGCGATCTTGACCGCACGACCGCGCTCAGAGGAAATTGTCGAGACGCGATCGACAGCGCTCGCGAAGGTCGCGCAATCGACCCGCATTTCCTTGTCATTGCCCGAAGGAATGACACGCTGGTAATCGGGGAACGTGCCGTCGATCAGCTTCGAGGTCAGGACGATCTCGCCGAAGGAAAGGCGGATCTTGGCGTCCGATACTTCGAAGCGGATTTCCGCATCCGGATTTTCAACGAGCTTCTGGATTTCACCCACGGTCTTGCGGGGGATGATGATGCCAGGCATGCCTTCCGAACCCGACGGCGCCTCGATTTCGGCGCGTGCAAGGCGGTGACCGTCGGTTGCCACTGCGCGGAGCTTCAGCGCACCGTCAGCTTCCATCGTATGTAGGAAGATGCCGTTCAGGTAATAGCGGGTTTCTTCGGTCGAGATCGCAAACTGCGTACGCTCGATCAGCATCTTGAGATCAGATGCCTTGATCTTGAATGTATGGCTGAACGTGCCGGCTGTCAGATCGGGGAAATCGGATTCCGGCAGGCATTGCAGCGAGAATTTCGAGCGGCCGGAGGCGACGCTCATGGTCGAGCCTTCGGCATTGGTCGACAGCGCAACTTCCGAACCGTCCGGCAACTTGCGAACGATTTCATACAGAAGATGCGCCGGCACGGTGGTCGAACCAGCCTGCTCGGTCATCGCCGGCGCACTTTCGGTGATCTCGAGATCGAGGTCGGTGGCCTTCATCATCAGGGCCGAACCTTCGGCTCTGAGCGCCACGTTGGACAGGATCGGGATGGTATTGCGGCGCTCCACGACGCGATGAACATGGCCCAAGGACTTCAGAAGATTGGAACGCTCGATTGTGATACGCATGATCTCTAACCGTTTTCATTTTTCGTGCCGGCAAGGTGCCGGAAAGGCCCGCCGCTGGCGGACCGGCAAAATGGCAGAAATAGCCTTGGCATTGCAAGTGATTTCCATTGCAAAGTGCGGTCTTGCACATGTCGAAGCGGTTGCCCATAAAGGCGAATGATGCATTGACCCCGGAGCAGGCCTTGGCTGACGACGATATCAAAGACGAAAGCCAGTCCGGCAGCTTCCGGATCCGGACCCTGACCGTGCCGGCGCGGCCACTCGAAACAGCGCTCTATCTCGTCGCCACGCCTATCGGCAACCTTGGCGACATTACCTTGAGGGCACTCGAGACGCTTGCCGGCGCCGACATGCTCGCCGCCGAAGATACACGCGTCACGCGGGTGCTGCTCGACCGCTACGGCATCAACAAGCGCCCCTATGCCTACCACGAATACAATGCCTCGGAAGTCGGGCCGAAACTGATCGCCGCCATCGAAAGCGGCAAGTCGGTGGCGCTGGTGTCCGATGCAGGCACGCCGCTGGTTTCCGATCCCGGATTTCGACTGGTGAAAGAGGCGCTCGCTGCGGGCCTCAAGGTCGTGCCGGTGCCCGGCGCCTCTTCGGTGATTACGGCACTTTCGGCAGCCGGGCTGCCCAACGAAGCATTTTTCTTTGCCGGATTTCTGCCGCAGAAGGAAAAAGCCCGCCGCGACCGTCTTGCCGAAATTGCCGTCATACCGGGAACGCTGCTCTATTTCGAATCTCCGCATCGGCTGGGGGCGAGTCTTCGGGACGCCGCCGACATGCTCGGCGGCAGCCGTGCCGCGACCGTGTGCCGCGAGCTCACCAAGACATTCGAGGAGTTCCGGCGCGGCACGCTCGCGGAACTGGCGGACTATTATGCCATCAACGACAACGTCAAAGGCGAGATCGTGGTTGCGGTCGCGCCGCCCGAAGCGGTAGCCGCGCCAGAGGGACAGGCGCTCGACGATATCCTGAAAGCTCTGGCCGTGCATCTGCCGACCGCCAAAGCAGCAACGGAGGCTGCCCGCCAGACCGGCCTGCCGCGCAAGGACCTCTATCAGCGGCTCCTCGAACTGAAGGAATAGGCGATGGCGAAACGAAACCTTGGAGATCGCCGAAAAGCGCATCAGAGAGGTTACGTTTCCGAGTATTTCGCTGCTTTCTGGCTGCTCGCGAAGGGCTACCGGATCGTGGCCATGCGCTATAGGGCAAAGTCGGGCGAGATCGACATCATTGCCCGCAAAGGTCAGTTGATCGCCTTCGTCGAGGTCAAGGCGAGGCGCACGACCGAGGATGCGGTGTTCGCGGTCAGTCACGACGCCCAGAGGCGAATCACCAATGCCAGCCTCGCCTGGCTTGCCCGGCAGCCGGACGCTGCATTGCTTTCGCTGCGCTATGACATCATCGCCGTCCGCCCGTGGAAATTACCGGTGCATTTCGCCAACGCTTTCTGACGTCGGGAATTTTCGTCTCCCCGCGTACATATCCTGAGATTTCCATTTCGTTTGAAGGGTGCGTTTTGAACACCCTTTTCTGTTGGCCATAACAAATACACTTATTCTATAGACTATATGTTATCATATGGCTTATTCGAAAAGGGGTATCAAATGACTGAACGAAACTTCACAGGTGGCCTTGGTCGCCGCGACATCCTCAAGCTTTCGGCGTTGGCCGGCGTCGTCGCTGCCGGAGCAGGCCTGATCGGCAGCCAGCAAGCGCGCGCCGACGAAAGCCTGTCGCTCAAGGGCAAGCGGATCGGCATCAGCGCCACCGGAACCGATCACTTTTTCGACCTGCAGGCCTACAATGCCCAGATCGAGGAAGTGAAGCGGCTCGGTGGCGAGCCGATCGCCGTGGATGCCGGCCGAAACGACGGCAAGCTGGTTTCGCAACTGCAGACGCTGATCGCCCAGAAGCCGGACGCGATCGTGCAACTGCTTGGCACGCTTTCGGTCATCGACCCGTGGCTCAAGAAAGCCCGCGATGCCGGCATTCCGGTGCTGACGATCGACGTCGGCTCCAACAATTCGCTGAACAATGCAACCTCCGACAATTGGGGTATCGGCAAGGATCTGGCGCTGCAGCTGGTGGCCGACATCGGAGGCGAAGGCAATATCGTGATCTTCAACGGCTTCTACGGCGTCACTCCATGCGCCATCCGCTACGACCAGCTGGTCAACGTCACCAAGTACTTTCCCAAGATCAAGATCATCCAGCCGGAACTGCGCGATGTGATTCCAAACACCGTACAGGACGCCTTTACCCAGATCACCGCGATCCTCAACAAGTATCCGGACAAAGGATCGATCAAGGCCGTCTGGTCGGCGTGGGACATCCCGCAGCTTGGCGCGACCCAGGCTATCGCCGCCGCTGGCCGTAGCGAAATCAAGACCTACGGCGTCGACGGCAGCCCGGAAGTCCTGCAGCTGGTCGCCGATCCGAAGTCGCCAGCGGCCGCCGATGTCGCCCAGCAGCCGGCCGAACTGGGCCGCACCGCCATCCGCAACGTGGCGCGCCTGCTCGCAGGTGAAACGCTGCCGCGAGAAACCTATGTGCCGGCGCTACTCGCCAACAAGCAGAATGTCGGTGAAGTCAGCAAGAAACTCGGCATCAGCTGACAAGCAAACCAGGTGCCGGCGCTCACGCCGGCATCTCAGTTGCGCATCCGAAAAGGCCCGCCATGTCCTTCACTCCCTCATCCAAAGCACCGGAAGCGTCCGATGCGATTATCCGGCTCAGCAACATCGTCAAGCATTTCGGTGGCGCCCGCGCGCTCGATGGCGCATCGCTGACAGTCATGCGCGGCACGGTGCATGGCCTTGTCGGCCAGAACGGCGCCGGCAAATCGACCCTTATCAAGCTGCTTGCGGGACTTCACCAGCCGGACGGCGGGCGCATCGAAATCGATGGCGTCTCCCATGCGCAGCTCACGCCGCATCTGGTCGAAGAGCTCGGCATCCATTTCATCCATCAGGATAGGCTGCTGGTGCCGACATTCACGATTGGAGAGGCACTGTTTGTCGGCCGCGAGCCACGCATGTCAGGAACCCCGTTCGTTGACCGCAGAAGAATGAACAGGGAAGCAGAAGCGCTGCTGCACCGGTTTTTCGGGATAAAGCTTGAGGCATCCGCCCTGATATCGGACCTGACCACGGCCGAAAGACAGATCATCCAGATCACCCGCGCGTTGATCAACAAGCCCAAGGTGCTGGTGTTCGACGAGCCGACGGCTGCCCTGGTGCGGCGCGAGGCCGATATCCTTTTCCGGCTGATCCGCAAGCTTCGCGACGATGGCATCAGCGTTATCTACATCTCGCACTATTTGCGCGAGATCGAGGCGCTTTGCGACACCGTGACTGTGCTCCGCAACGGCCTGGACGTCGCCACGCTACCGCTCGCCGAAACCTCGGCGGCGGCAATCGGCACACTGATGGTGGCGCGCGACATCAGGGAACTCTACCCCAAACGACCCATTGAATTCGGCGAAACGGTGTTGAAGCTCGACAGGCTTTCATCGACAGGTAAATACGATGCCGTTTCGTTTACGCTCCGAAAAGGTGAAATCCTCGGCTTGACTGGCCTGCTCGGTTCAGGTGCCAAGGATCTCTTGCGCACATTGTTCGGGCTGGAGCAGCCGACGTCGGGATCGGTCGAGTTGAACGGCAAAACTGCATGGCCCGCCGACCCCTCCGAGGCTTCGCGCAGGCGGCTGGCTCTCATTCCCGAGGACCGCCGCCGCCATGGCGTGGCGCTTGACCTGAATGTGCGAGAGAATACGACTCTCGCGAGCCTTGGGCGCTTCACCCGCTTTGGCCTGATCAACCGGCACGCCGAGAATTCCGAAACGGAAGCGCTGGTCAAACGCCTGCAGATCAAGACGACAGGTCGGGAGGCATTGGTGCGCTCGCTTTCCGGCGGCAACCAGCAGAAAGTCGCGATCGCCAAATGGCTCAGCCATCATTCGGAAATCTATCTCCTCGATGAGCCGACCGTAGGTGTCGATATTGCCGCCAAGGTCGAAATCTACTCGCTGATTGGCGAGCTTGCCGCTCGTGGAGCCGGCATCATCGTGCTGTCATCTGACCTCGATGAACTGGTCGGCATCGCCGACAGTGTGCTCGTCATGTTCCGCGGCCGGGTCGTCCGGGAAATTTCAACATCCCGAACCACGCCGGATGAAATCCTTGCCGAAGCGACCGGCTCCAAGGAGGCCCTGCGCCATGTTGGTTGATACCCACTACCCATCATCGCTGACTGAAAACGAGACCGTGTCCACATCCAGGCCGACAGGGTCGGGAAAACAGCTCGCAACGGCGACGCTGCGCTACGGCTCGCTGCTGGCGTTCCTGATGATCCTCGTGATCTTTTCGCTGACGGCACCCTATTTCCTGACCATCGGCAATATCGGCAACGTCCTCGGACAGTCCGCCATTGCCGGGGTTCTGGCGATCGGACTCACCATCGTCATCATCGCCGGCGGCTCGAACGTCGTCACCGGCGGCATCGACCTGTCGCTCGCCGCCAATATGGGGCTGAGCGCCGCAGTTTATGCCAGTCTTACCCAAGCTGGGTTTGGCGACGCAACTGCCGTTGTTGCCGCCCTTGCGACTGGCCTCGTCATCGGCACCGTCAATGCGATCGCCGTGGTTGCGGCAGGCATCGTACCACTCCTGGCAACACTCGCGGTCATGAATGTCGTGGCTGGGCTTGAACTCGTTCTAACCCAGAATACGGTCATCCCTGCCTCGACCGCGTTTCTGGATTTTCTGTCAGCCAGCCCCTTCGGCTTTCCAATGCTCGCTTATGTGCTGATCGGATTTACGGCGATCATCGCGGCGATCATCCAATACACGCCGTTCGGATTGAGGCTGTATGCGGTCGGCGAATTTCCGGAAGCTGCGCGCGCTGCCGGCCTACCGGTCAAGCGCTATGTTGCAACTTCGTTTCTCGCCAGCGGATTGTGCGGTGGCATCGCCGGAATTCTCTCCGTCTCCTATCTCAGTGGCAGCACGACCGGCTCGGGCGAGATGTTGCTGCCGGTGGTGGTGACGGCGCTGCTCGGAAGCGTATTCTCACGCCGCCTGGTGCCGACCATCCCCGGCACCCTGCTTTCGGCGCTGTTCGTCGGCCTGCTGCTCAACGGCTTCCAGCTTCTCAACATCTCCTCGACACTCGTCAGCGGCGTACAAGGCGTGCTGATCCTGCTCGTGGTCTCTGCCACCACGCTGCTTCGCAACCAGGAAAACCAGCCATGAGCGCCCCTCATACACGTGATCCAAGAGCCCCCTTTCGGCATATCACCCGTCATGCTCTGACAATTGCACTGTTTGTCGTCGTCGTGACTTTCTCGCTGGTGTCGCCCAGTTTTCTGACCACGGCAAACGTCACCAGCATCCTCGTCAATAACTTCGCGCTGCTGGCCATCGTGTCCATCGCGATGACGCTTGCGGTCGCTGCCGGCGGCATCGATCTTTCAGTCGGCACGGCGATCGACTTTGCGAGCTTCGCTTTCGTCTCACTCGTTCTTGCAGGCCAGCCGATCGGCATTGCCCTACTGGGCGGGATTGCGGCCGGCGTGGCCGTCGGAATTTTCAATGCAGTGCTGATCGCCGGTGTCGGCGTGTCACCATTCCTGGCCACGCTCGGCAGCCAGTTCGTCGGCCGAAGCGTCCAACAGATCCTCACCAATGGCGGCAACCCGGTTTATCTACCTCCGGCAGGCGTTCCGGAAAGCTTCACCTTCCTCGGCCGCGGCACCGTGCTTGGCCTGCCCGTGCCACTGATCATCGCCGCCGCCGTGATCATCGCAGCCACGATCGTCCTTGGCCGCACGCGCTTCGGCCGCGTGACTATATCGGCCGGCATCCAGGCTCCAGTCGTGCGCTATTCAGGCATCCGGCTCCGCGCCTATGTCGCGGCCTGCTACATTCTTGTTGCCGCCACCGCCGCCATCGCCGGACTCATCCTCACCTCGACGGTGACCGTCTATATCCCGAATTCTGGCAATGCCTTCCTGCTCAATGCCATTGGCGCAACCTTCATCGGCACCACCCTCAATGCCAACGGACGGCCGAACATTGCCGGCACCGCGCTCGGCGTATTGCTGCTCAGCGTCGTGTCCAACGGCCTGCTGCTCAGCGGCCTGAACTTCTACTGGCAACAGGTCGGAACCGGGCTGCTGATCTTTGCCGTACTCGCGCTCAGCTTCACCAACAACAAGGCGGCGCGCCACGCCTGAGTGGCCCGGCCGACAGAAAGATATCATCATGACACAACAAACCGCACTTTCCGAAAAACTCCCGGTTGCCCGCCGGATCTCAACCGAGGCCGAAGCGCTATCGGTCGCGCGCCAACTGGCCGCCGATTTTGCCAGCGGTGCAAGCCGCCGCGATCTCGAACGCGCCCTCCCACATGCAGAACTCGACCGTCTTTCCGACTCCGGTCTCCTCGCCATCACGGTGCCCGAAGCGTTCGGCGGCATCGATGTCTCCAACTCGACGCTGGCGGAGGTCATTGCAATCCTGTCGGAAGCTGACAGCTCGATCGGTCAGATTCCTCAGAACCATTTCTACATCCTTGAGGCGCTGCGCCACGACGGCACGGATGAGCAGAAAGCTTTCTATTTCGAACGTGCGCTTGCAGGCGACAAGTTCGGCAACGCGCTTTCGGAAACAGGGACCAAGACCGTCGGCCACTACAACACCAGGATCACTGCTGATGGGGCCGGCTTCCGCATCAACGGCCGCAAATTCTACTCGACGGGCGTGCTGTTTGCCGACTGGATCGTGATCTTCGCCAACGATGCCGACGACAAGCTGACAATGTCGTTTGTACCGCGCGGCACCAAGGGTATCGAGATCATCGATGACTGGGACGGCTTTGGCCAACGTACCACCGGCAGCGGCACCACTGTGCTGAACGACGTGTACGTGCCGGCCGATGCCGTCGTCCGGCACCATCTGGGCTTTGAACGCCCACAGACGATTGGCTCGGTCGGACAGATCATACAGGCCGCCGTCGATCTCGGCATTGCCCGCGCCGCGCTCAGGGAAACGGTCGATTTCGTCCAGCACCGCGCGCGCCCCTGGATGGATGCCGGCGTCGAACGCGCCTCCGAGGATCCCTTGACCATCGCCAAGGTCGGCAGAATTGCCATACAGATCGATGCCGCAACGGCACTGACCGACTCGGCCGGGCGAAAGGTCGACCTTGCGCAGATCGATCCTTCAGACGAAAACACCGTCTCGGCCACCCTTGCCGTTGCGGCGGCCAAAGTGCTCACGACAGAAATCGCGCTCGAGGCGACCAACACGCTGTTCGAACTCGCGGGAACCTCCTCGACCCGGCGCAGCCACAATCTGGACCGCCACTGGCGCAATGCCCGCACCCACACGCTGCATGATCCGGTGCGGTGGAAATTCCATGCTGTCGGCAACTACCTGCTGAACGGCATCATCCCGCCACGCAACGGGGCACTTTGAATACGCTGTCAACGACGAATTTCGTCGGGTCGGCCAGGACGTGTCCGACCCCTTCGTCATGCGTTGAACCACATCAGGCCGCCGAGGGCTCCCGGCGCGGGGCCCGCGTCGCGGCAAGCGAGATGGCGGCGAGCAGGATGACAATGCCGCCATAAAGATAGGCAGCATTGGAAAGCCCGATGCTCGGCGCGATCAGGCCGACAGCAATCGTCGGCAGGGAGAAGGCCAGGTAGCTCTGGATGAAGAAGGTCGAGAGCAGTCCGGCGCGCTCATCGGGATGGGCGAGCGGCAGCACGATGCGGAGCGCGCCCGAGTAGCACGAACCAAAGCCGACGCCGGTGACAACCGCGCCCAGCAGCATCAGCGGCACCAGATGCAGATAGACACCGGCAAGCGTGACCGCGACCCCTGAAATCAGCGACAGCGTGCCGATCGTCAGCACCTGCGTCCCTGGCCGGCTCTTGAGTACGAGCGCCGTGAATGTGGCGGTCAGCGTCAGAATTGCAACGATGACGCCACCGAACACCGGGGCGGTAATCCCCGTTGCAACCCGGATCAAAGACGGCATCAGCGAGAAATAGAAGCCACCCAGCGCCCAACCGGCAATGTTGACGGGCGTGATCCTGAGCAACGCCTTGCGTGTCTGGGCTGGCACCGCAATGTGCGGCTTGAGCGAGGCCCAGGCGCCCTTCTTGCCCTCGGTCGATTCCGGCAGCCAGCGGAGCAGCACGATCAGTAGAAGTGTTGCGGCAAGCAACACCACGTAGACGAGCTGGGTCGGCAACGGCGCATAGGTGACGAGAACACCTGACACCAATGAGCCTGCCGTCAGCCCGATGAATGCCGTGAGGCTGTTGATCACGGGACCGCGCGCCCGGTCGAAATCGAGGATCGCTGCCCCCATCGTGGTCATGGCCGCACCCGCCGCAAGCCCCTGAATGGCCCGCGCCAGTACCAGCATCCCCGCCGACGCTGCTTCGGCAAACAATGCCATCGCGATGAGATTGAGACCAAGAGCGCCAAAGATCACCGGCTTGCGACCCACATAATCCGACAACGAACCAATGGTCAGCAGCGCTGCAAGCAGAGTGAAGGCATAGACGGAAAAGATCGTCATCAGCATCACGGGCGTCAGCCCGAGCGTCTCCTGGTAGAGGTGGTAGACCGGCGTCGGCGCGCTGCTGCTGGCGGAAAACAGCGCCGCGGCGACAACGCCATAGGCAATCGATATCCGGCGTGAAAACTGCCCGGGATGAGCAAAATGCGAAGGACTTGTATCGGACATGGATGTGACCTATCCTAAAAGCTAAATCATAGCGTTAAGGTCATGTACGACGAAAACAGCCTTAACGCAATTATTTTGCGTTAAGAAGACGGAGAAAAGTCTCCTCGCGGGTATTGGCAATGGCGATGAAGGAAAGGGTCAGGGTCGGCGGGCGCAGTGCACGCATCCAGGCCGAAGTGCACAAGGCGGTCAAGGAGCTACAGCAGGAAGCCGATCGCGCCGAGCTGACCGTGCCGATGATCGCGGCCCGTTCAGGCGTCACGCCCTCGACCATCTACCGTCGCTGGGGCGATCTTGCCGAACTCTTGGCCGACGTTGCGGCGGAACGCCTGCGGCCGGTGTCCGACCCGGACGACACCGGCGCACAGATCAGCGACCTCAAGGCCTATGTCGAGCAATATGCCGAGGAGTTTTCCTCGCCCACCGGCCGGGCCATGCTGCGGGATATATTTTCCAGCGCCACCGACGCGACCTACACGGGCCAGTGCTGCGGCTACACATTCGACCATCTGAACGTCATTGCTGGCCGTGCCAAGGCGCGCGGCGAACACCCGATCGTGGTGCAGGACATGGTCGACCACGTGATTGCACCGATCATGTACCGCATCCTGTTCGGCGGCGGCGAATTGACCGAAGCCTATTGGCAGGCGCTGCTCGACCGCGCCATGCCGGCAACGGCCTGACACCGGCCGATGCAGCCGGCCGCTGTCATTCACCGGCCGCATCGGCCGGCGCTGCCTGCGAGATCGCGCCGCAGAAATCATTAACGGTCGAGACCCAGCCGAAGAATTTCTCGACATTGAAGATTGTCGCCTGCTGAATAAATTCGGGACCGAGATGGTTGGTCGCGTCTTCGAGCATCACGCCGAAATATTCGAGATGGAAGGCATCGCGCAGCGAGCTTTCGACGCAGACATTGGTGGCGATGCCGACAAAGACGAGATTGCGGATGCCGCGCGCCCTGAGAATGCTGTCCACGCCGGTGTTGAAGAACCCGCTGTAACGCGTCTTCGGCACGACGATATCGCCCGGCTGGGGCGCGAGCTCGTCGATGATCGCATAGTCCCAGCCGCCCTTAGAAAGCAGCTGGCCCTGCAGTTCCGGCCGCGCCCGCATGGTCTTCAGCGCATTGGACTTGTGCCAGTTGGGCGATCCGGGACCACCTGCCTCGACATAGTCCTTGTCCCAGCCGTTCTGGAAATAGACGATCTGCACGCCGTTTTGGCGCGCCGCATCGAGCGTCTTCTTGATATTGGCGATCGTGCCCTTGGCGCCGGAAATATCGAAGCCGGCGATATCGACATAGCCTCCCTCCGTCGCGTAGGCGTTCTGCATGTCGACCACGATGACAGCGGTTTCCGACGGCTTCAGGGTCAGCGGTTCAGGTCGCGCCGGCAGCGTTACGCTTTGCGTAGGCGCCTTCGGTGCGTGATAGCCAGTGATCCCAACATCAGTCATCTTGTCCTCCCCAATGCCGCAGGCGCTGGTTGGAACCGACGGCCTGCAATTTCCCCTTATTGGCTAGCCCAGATGATCCGCGCGATCCAGTCCACGTCGGCAACTTCGATCGTCCGTCCGGGATGTTCGGGGTTGAGCGACATCAGCTCGATGGCCTTGGGCGTCTGGCGGATCAGCACTTTCGCCATCACCTCGCCCTCCTTGGTGCGCACGACGATGCGGTCGTTGCGGCGGACCTGCGCACCGGGCTCAACGATCAACACGTCGCCGTCGCGATAGAGCGGCATCATGCTCTCGCCTTGGACCTCCAGCGCATAGACACCGGATTTCTGTGCGGGTGAAACCGGAAACTCCACCACATCCCAGCCCTGGCCAGCGGGAAAGCCGCCATCATCGAAGAATCCGCCGGCCCCCGCTTGGGCGAAGCCCAGCAGCGGGATGGTCGAGGTTTGTGGCGGAAACGCCCCGTCCGGCAGGCCCGAAAGCTTGAGCGGCCCCTGCAACACAGCCATGAAGTCCTCAATGGTCGAGCTGGTCGCCTCGAGAATTTTGTAGATCGATTCCGTCGACGGCCAGCGCTGCCGTCCGTCCGCGCTTTGCCGCTTCGACTTGTTGAAGGATGTCGGATCAAGACCCGCCTTGCGGGCAAGTCCCGACGGCGTCAGCTCGTGGCGTGCCGCCAGCTGGTCGATCGCCTCCCAAATCTTGTTATGCGAGAACATGGCCGGCCGGTGCTTTCGGATGGGCGTGAGCATCTTGTTGAGGTTCTGCCGTATAATAGCCACAGTGGCGGCATGAGTAAAGCGATACAGGAATAAAATCCTGCCATGGGAAAATTTTTCCAGATCAGGCAGAAATCGCCGTGCCGATCTTAGCCATCTGGATCACGGCCTGGGTACGGCTATCGACGTCGAGCTTGAGCAGGATCGCCGACACATGCGCCTTGATCGTCGCTTCGGAAACGCCGAGTTCATAGGCGATCTGCTTGTTGAGCAGGCCCTCGCCGATCATGCCGAGCACCCGCGTTTGCTGGGGAGTCAGCGTCTTGAGCCGGCCGATCAGCGTCTCGATCTCCGGATCATGCTCGCGACCGGCATCAAAACCCGGCGGAAACCACAGTCCGCCTTCCAGAACCGTACTTATGGCAGTGCGGATCTCCTCGATGCCACTGGATTTCGGAATGAAGGCGGACGCGCCGAGTTCGATCGCCCGGCGAATGGTCGCTTGATCGTCGCTGGCGGTGATCACCGCTACCGGGATGTTCTGAAATTCCGCCCGGATCATCATCAGTCCGGTGAGACCGCTGCCCCCCGGCATGGTCAGGTCAAGCAGCATCAGATCTGCTTCGCCATGCATGCGGGCCGCTTTGCGAGCCTCCTCGAAATCACCCGCCTCGACAATCTCCGTGCCGCCTGCCGACTGTGTCAGAGCCTGCTTCAAGGCGCCGCGGAACAACGGGTGATCGTCGGCAATGATAATGGTCGCGGCCTGGCTCATTTCTCCCCCGCGGGCATGGTTTTTATCGCCCGTTTACTGTCGTTGGGGAAGGCTACAACACGACGGGTCCAACCGAAAGCACTTTTACAACGTGCAGTCCTTGGTCTTCTCGCCAGCGATTGACATAAAGCTTTTCATCGCCCTCTCGATGGCCGAAAGAGCCCTGTCGAAATCCTCTGCGGAAGACGTGCGATCCTGCTGCAGCGCCTGCTTGCCGGGTTCGCTGCCGGCCAAGCCACCGGCATCGACCGCGCGGCAGGCAAAATCGTCAACTTCGTCCCGGCAGAAAGTCAGCGCGCCCGATACGGTATCGAGCCGGACAAAACCACCTGATACCGGGACGATCTGGTAACGGGAGGCAGCCGGCTCGGCTGCAAATGACATTGCAGGCAGCACCGCAAGAGCGATCGCGAGCGGCAAAAAACGTGGGAGCATGGTTTTTCCTCCAGTTTAAGCAGGGTGTACGCCGGCACGCCTTTTCCACAGCGGCAAAAGGCGCTAGGGAGCGAAGAAATACGAGGATACGAAGCAATGTCAGGCATAATCTACAAGATCGTTCCAGCAGATTTGTGGCAGCAGGCCGAAGCCAGCGGCACCTTTACCGGAGCGCCGATCGACATTCAGGACGGCTACATCCACTTTTCTACCAGCGCCCAGGCGCGCCGAACGGCCGAACTTTACTTTCACGGCCAAACCGACCTGCTGCTCGTCGCGGTCGATGATGCAGAACTGGGCGACAAGCTGGTCTATGAACCATCGCGCGGCGGCGACCTCTTTCCGCATCTTTACGGGACATTGCCGGTCTCCGCTATCCTTTGGGCCAAACCGCTGCCGCTCGAAGCCGATGGAAACCATCGCTTTCCGGAGGACATGCAATGACGGACGCGCTTTGGCCGCTGATCCGCGCCGGTCTGTTCAGGATCGATCCCGAGACGGCGCACGGCCTGTCGATCACCGGCCTGAAAACCGGCCTGATGCCGGCCCCGGCGGCGGAAGACGACCCCCGCCTGCATGTCGATCTCGCCGGATTGAAATTTCCCAATCCCCTTGGCCTTGCCGCCGGCTACGACAAGAATGCCGAGGTGCCCGCAGCGATGCTGAAGCTGGGCTTCGGCTTCACCGAAATCGGCACGGTGACGCCAAAGCCGCAGAGCGGCAATCCCCGGCCCCGGCTGTTCCGTCTGGTGGCGGATCAGGGAGTCATCAACCGCTTCGGGTTCAACAATGAAGGCCATGCCGCAGCGCTGGAACGGTTGCGCGGCCGGCCCGCAGGGATCGTCGGCGTCAATATCGGCGCCAACAAGGATACGACAGACCGGGTCGGGGACTATGTCGCGGGGATCGGGAACTTCTATCCGGTCGCACGCTATTTCACCGCCAACATCTCCTCGCCCAACACGCCCGGCCTGCGCGACCTGCAGGCGCGCGACAGCCTGCGTGAACTGCTCGTTGCCGTGCTTGCCGCCCGCGACGAGGAAGCGAAGAAGTCCGGTCGGATCGTACCGGTATTTCTCAAGATCGCACCGGATCTGACCGAGGAAGGCCTCGACGACATATCAGCCGAAGTGCTGGCCAGCCGCCTCGACGGCATCATCGTCTCGAATACGACGCTGTCGCGCGACGGCCTTGCCGACCGGGTGACGGCAGCCGAGGCAGGTGGGCTTTCCGGCAAGCCGCTGTTCGAGAAATCGACCGCCGTGTTGGCCCGCATGCGCAAGCGCCTTGGCAAGGATTTTCCGATCATCGGGGTAGGCGGCATCCATTCGCCGGAAACGGCTGCGGAGAAAATCCGGGCAGGCGCCGATCTCATCCAGCTCTATTCCGCGATGGTCTATGAAGGGCCGGGCCTGCCGGCACGGATCGTGCGCGGCCTGTCGACACTGTGCAATCGCGAAAAGCTGGCCAGCATCCGGGATATCCGGGACAGCCGCACGGACTACTGGGCCGGCCTGAAGATCTGATCGCGCAGCGCCGGCACCCGCACAGCCAGAAGGATGCCGCGCAAAATCAGAAATACGTTGAGCGATATCCACAGTCCGGTGTTGCCGGCGAGTGGGACAAGAACCGCGAGCGCCACGCAGTAACCGGCAAAGGCCAGAATCATGCGGTTGCGCATGGCATGCGACCAGGTGGCGCCGATAAAGACGCCATCCATCAGGAAGGCCAGACAGCCCGAGACGGCAGTGATCGCCGCCCAGCCGAGGTGATCATAGGCCACCACGCGCACCGATTCGACCGTCGTCAGGAAATCGATTGCTGGCCGGCCGATCGCCAGCAGGCCGAGCGTGGTGAAGATCGCCAGAACCAGCGACCAGTAGCCGGTGAGCTTCAGGCCACGATCGAAGGCCGGCCGCCAGTGGGCGCCGATCGACCGGCCGATGATCGTTTCGGCAGCGTTGGCCAATCCGTCGAGCCAGAAGCCGGCAATCATGAAGAAGTTCATCAGCACCGCATTGGCCGCGAGCGTCACCGGGCCGAACCCCGTGCCGATCCGCGTCATCAGGAAAAACGCCGCGAGGAGCACGAAGGAGCGGATCATGATGTCAGTGTTGAGCGAGAAAAGCTGCATCAGCCTCTGGCGATCAAGCAACCCGGCAACCGCAAGCGGGTTGCGATGGCGAAACCTGGCCAGGATGATCGCCAGCCCGGCGAGAGCACCGATGGTCTCGCCGGTGATGGTAGCAAATGCAATACCGGAAATACCCCATTGCAGCGTCAGGCCGAGGAAGATCGACAAGACGATATTGATGCCGTTGATCAGCGCCTGGAGTAACAGGCCGATGCGCGCCTGGCCCCGGCCGAGCAGAAAGCCGAGGATTGCATAGTTGGCGAGCCCGGCCGGCGCCGACAGCACCCGGATCGTGAACCAGTGGCTCGTCGCATCGGCAGCACTCTCTTCCGGCGCCATCAGCAACAGGCCCGCCTTGAGCAGGAACGGCGACAGTGCCGCGACGCCAAGTCCGAGCGCCAGCGACAACAGCAGCGCCCGCCAGAAGACGGCTTCCTGCTCTTCTCGGTCGCCGCGTCCCCAGGCCTGGGCGACGAGTGCCGTGGTGGAGGCGCGCAGGAAATTGAATGTCGCGAAAATCAGGTCGAACAGTACCGAACCGATCGCAAGTCCGGCCAGGATCGCCGGATCGCCGAGCCGGCCGGCGACCCCCGTGTCGGTGATGCCGAGCAACGGAATGGTGAGAAAGCCGAAGGTCATCGGCAACGCAAGTCCGAGCACCATGCGGTGCGTGACTTCAAATGCACCCGACGACCTGGCGTCCATTTATGCGCCCCGAATACCCAGGAAAGACGGATCCGGATTGGACAGCACCATCGCCCAGTACGGCCTGCTGCCGGTGCCGGAGTTTCGGGCGACCGCAACGCCCAGGCCGCGATAGGAACCGAGCATGTTTTCCAGATGCTTCTTCGAATGGATCCACGCCGCGACCGCTTCGTCAACCGTGTCCTGACCAGTAGCAATATTTTCCGCGGCTGGCAGTCGGACGTCCATGCGTTTCATGCGGGCAAGGAAGCTCTTGTCGGACCCGAGATGATGATCCATGCGACCGTAGCGCGACATGATGATCGCCTGATCCTTGGCGGCGCTGGCGGCGACCGGATCGGAGGACAACCCCGACAGGCCCTTCTTGCGGCGCACGGAATTGACCATGGGCAGTGAAGCCTCGGTCGCATCGACCACAGCACCCGATTCGATCGGCGCGAGCGCTGTCGTAGTCGAGCACGACGACAGGACAAGCAAGCCCGTGGTGGAGACGAACCCGCCAAGGAGGAGGCGGCGGGTTGGATTGATCAGCGTCGGAGAGGTCAAGATTTTCGCCAGTTCAGAATACGAAGAAGGATGAAGATCGGGATTACGATGGCGGCACCCAGGATGAGATAGTCGCCAACCCGCCCGAGAGCCGCAAATCCCGAGCGCCAAAGCTCGACAAACGAGCGCCGGAACCAGTTGACGATGTCCAGCGGGTAGAGCCCGAAAGTGCTCATGATGAAGCCGACCACGACGCAGATGACAACGAGCTTGACGATGGTGCGGCCGGGTGTGCCACCCAGCAATCTGTTCAGCCCATCCGCCATACATTTCTCCCGCATTGAATCTCAAAGAATCGCTTGACCGCGCGACAAGGCGGAAATTAGACAATTGCACCTCTAAATCAAAGAAAATCACATGAAACCTGCGACTAGCCGCAATATGACCTCCGGCGACCTCGTCGCCGACCGCCGCGCCGACTACGCTGTCATGCTGGCCGACAGCGGCGACCCGGCCGCGGCCGCCGAGCTGATGGAGCAGGCGATGGAGCTTGCGCCCGGCTGGGCGGCAGGGTGGTTTCGGCTTGGCAGCTATGCCGAGAAGGCCGGCGATAACCAGAAAGCGATCGCTGCTTTTCGCCAGGTTCTGGTGCTCGAGCCCGGTGACATTTTCGGCGCACGGCTGAAACTGGCGGTACTTGGCGATGCCAGCCAGCCCGACCTGCCCCCGAGTTCCTACGTCGAAGGATTGTTCGACGATTATGCCGATCGGTTCGACGCGGCACTGGTCAAAAAGTTGCAATATACGGTGCCGGAGAAACTCGCGGCACTGATTGCAGCCAATACCAGTAGCCGGATCTTCCGCTGCACAGTCGATCTCGGCTGCGGCACCGGGCTGTTTGCCGCTGCCTTTCGCGAACTTGCCGGCATCATCGAAGGCTATGACCTTTCAGGGCGGATGCTGGCCAAGGCGGCAGCCAAGGGTCTCTATGCCCAGCTCGGCAAGGCCGACCTGTCGCTGCCGCCGGATCGATCAGGCCTGTTTGGCGCGGCCGCCAGCCATCGCGCGGATCTCGTCGCAGCGGCCGACGTGATGATGTATCTCGGCGATCTCGAGGCTGCATTCACCAATGCGGCCACGCTCCTGTCGCCCGATGGGGTCTTCGCCTTTTCGGTGGAATTGTCAGAAGCCACCACCGGTTTCGAACTGAGGCCATCGCTGCGCTATGCGCATTCAGCCGCCCACGTGGAACGAATGCTCATCAAGAATGGAATGGCATCCTTTGCAAGGGAAGAAACCGTGATCCGCTGGGACGCAGGTGCGCCGATATTGGGGCTCCTGCTGCTGGCAAAACCGGCCAGCTAATTACGGTCCCGGGGCCGAGAACGGCCACAAGGGCGTGCTTTCACAAGTCACCCCCTGGCCGAAACCGAGTTCGTTCCGGAGACCGACCAGTTCGAGCTTTAGGCTGTCGTTATCTGTAACCGGTGGCGTCGGCGGGTCTGCCGGCGTCCTGCACCTCGGTTACGTAACGCCACGCATCCGGCCGCGACCCATCCAGATCGGTGAAGCCGAAAATTTGAGCGAGCCCGCCGCTCGACAGCGATTGGCCATTGAAGCGGGCGCGATCCGGATCGGAGGCCAGCGCCACAACGGCGCGGCCGACGAACCGCGGCGTTTCCGAAATGACGAAATGCGGCACATGCGTCGTGGCGTCCCGCCAATTCGCCTCGGTCACACCGAAGGCCTCCAGCATCATCTCCGAGCGTAGCCAGCCTGGCGTCAACGAAACGGACGTCGCACCAAATCTGGCGAGATCCTGCGCATGCGACCAGCCCAATCGGTTTACCGCGGTCTTGGCTAGATCGTAGAAGGGAGATAGACGGTAATGCTCGGCGTTGTATTCGGCGGTCCCATCGGTCACCTCCACGAGCAAGCTGCCGGGGCGCTCGATCATCAGCGGCAACGCATAGTGGGCGGTGATCAGGTGCGTGTCGATGCCGAGCCGTAGAAGCTTCAGGCCATTTTCAAGGTTGTGCTCCCAGACCGGCTTGTTCCATTCGAACAGCTTTTCGCCGCCCCAGATGTCGTTGACGAGGATATCGAGCCGGCCGGCTTCGGTGCGGATGCGCCCGACCAACGCCTGGACCTGCTCCGGTATAAGGTGATCGACCTGGACTGCGATGCCATTTCCGCCCGCCGCAGTGACAATTTCAGCCGTCTCCTCGATGGTTTCAGGGCGGGCATAATCGGATTGCTGGTGGCGCGTCGTGCGACCGGTTACATAGACCGTCGCGCCTGCCGCACCGAGTTCGGCCGCTATGCCGCGCCCGGCACCGCGCGTGGCACCCGCGATGAGTGCGATTTTTCCCGACAGCGTCATTTACGGTCCTCCCGCAATTCTGTAGTCTGCCATGATTATTTATAAACAATCGTTCGGTTATATTGGATTGTCAAGATGCCACGAAAAAAGATGCTCGCAGATGACGCCGTGCTCGAAGCAGCTTATCAGCTAATCCGCATTGCCGGACCCGATCAGTTGACCTTCGCACGGATGTCGGAGATGACCGGTTTGTCGGCGTCGACGCTGGTACAACGGTTCCGAACCAAGGCCGGGTTGCTGCAAAGCGCCCTGCTCCGCGCCTGGGACCAGCTCGATGAGAGGACGGCGTTGTTGAAAGCAGCCGTACCTCAAAGTCCAGAAGGGGCGATCGCGATGCTGGTCGGACTCTCGGAGGATTACGGCGCCATCGAGCACTATGCCGACGGGCTGATGATTTTGCGGGAAGACCTGCGCGATCCCGTGCTCAGGGCGCGGGGAACTGCCTGGAAGACAGAACTTTGTGCGGCACTGGACAGGTGCTTTGCCGATGCCCCGGGCGCCGGGAAAGGAATGGGACTGATGATGGCGGCACAATGGCAGGGGTCGCTCGTCTGGTGGGGCTTTGATCCTGTGGGTCGCGTGGAAGACCATGTAAACGAGAGCCTGCAGCGCTTCATCGCCGCACTTTCGAGCCGTTGAGCATTAGCATGTTGCGTCGCAACAAAAGTCGCGATAGAGCAGCGCCAGCTCATATACGGATCCCCTCATGCCCAAAATCGGACTTTGGAACACCGCGCCCACGAAACATTCGCTGTTCGAGGATGCGCAAGGCTTGTTCACGGGCACGGTGCTGGCAGCACTTGGCATCATGCTGCTTTCCAAGGCGGGGCTGCTGACCGGCGGCGTTGCCGGCATGGCTTTCCTGCTGCACTACGCCTTCGGCTGGAGCTTCGGGCTTGGCTTCTTCGTGATCAACATCCCGTTTTACTATCTCGCCTACAAGCGGCTTGGTGTGGCGTTCACCGTCAAGACCTTCCTGTCGGTTGGCCTGCTGTCGCTGTTGACGCAATACCAGCCGCAGTTCATCGAGATCGGTTATGTCAATCCGGTCTGGGCGGCGATCCTCGGCGGATTGCTGATCGGCATGGGCATGCTGGCACTCTTTCGCCACCGCGCCAGCCTCGGCGGCGTCGGCATTCTCGCGCTTTACCTGCAGGACCGCTTCAAGTGGAAGGCCGGGCTGGTGCAGCTTGCCATCGATCTATCCATCCTCTGCATGGCCTTTTTCGTCACCAGTCCGCTGATCGCGCTGGCCTCGGTTGTCAGCGCGGTGGCGCTGAACTTCTTCATCGTCATCAACCACCGCACCGACCGCTATATCGCGATGTAGCAATCAGGCTGCCTTGGTCGCCTGATCCACCGGATGTTGTGAGCGAAAGCCGACGGCAAGCCGATTCCAGACGTTGATCGTGCCGATAGCCACAGTGAGCTTGGTCATCTCGTCTTCGGAGAAATGCGCCTTCAGCGTCTCATATGCATCGTCCGGCGCGCCGGTCTGTGCAATGTTGGTGACGGCGTCGGTCCATCCGAGCACGGCGCGTTCGCGCGCATCGTAGACCGGAGATTCCTTCCAGGCCGAGACGAGATTGATCCATTGCTCGGACAGGCCGCTATGGCGAGCTTCCTTGACATGCATGTCGACGCAATAGGCACAGCCGTTGATGATGGAGGCGCGCAGCTTGATCAGATGGATCAGGCGCTTTTCGATGCCACAGGTCTGCACGAATTCCTCGAGCGCAGCGACGGCCTTGTAGGCTTCGGGGGAGGCTTTGTAGAAATTGAAACGGGCTTGCATTCGGTTTTCCTTTCCGTGTGGGGTTCAAGCAGATTTGCGTTCATGGAGTTCGAGAAAGGCGCATCCGCGTGCGGTGATGGCGCCATCCTTGTCGGTCTCTGCCAGACCGCGGCGGATCTCGGCGATCGTGACCCGGCCCAATTCCGCGCGCCAGGCACGTTCGGCGTTCAGCATCGCGGTGGCAATGCCGCAGGGCTCCGTCGGTTTGCCAGGCAGCGGATTGGGGCCGCGCTGACGGATCTCGTTGCAGCGAAAGGCGGGAGCCTGGCCTTCGACGGCCAGCACGATATCGAGCAACGAGATGTCGCCGGCGGCCCGGGCCAAGCGATACCCACCCTTGGGACCGGGTACGGTTTCGACAACCCCGGCCCCGGACAGGGCCTGCAGATGCTTCAGGAGATAACTGGCCGAGACTCCATGAAATTCGGCAAGCGCGGCTGCCGACAGCACGCCGCCCGGCGACAATGTCGCCAGCATCGTGACACAATGGATCGCCTGTTCCACGCCATCGCCAAGTTTCATTCCGATCGCTCCATTATCATGGATATTTTTTATCCGTGATTCCTGAGCGCGTCAAGAGACTGCGTATTCGTTCTTGCCTCGCAACATGAAAGGACTATTTTCCTCTCAGCAGAACGAAGCAGGGACGGCAGCATGGATGCGAAGACCACGAACGGGGAGAGTGCCGCGCTGCCGGCGCCATTCTCCGGCTGGTTTGCTGCCAAGGGCTGGACACCACGGCCGCACCAGCTCGCGCTGATCGAGAAGACCGGCGCGGACCAATCGGCCCTGTTGATCGCCCCCACCGGCGCCGGCAAGACACTCGCCGGCTTCCTTCCCTCGCTGATCGAGCTCCATCGCCGCGGCCGGCACAAGCCAGGCACCGGATTTCACGGCATTCACACGCTCTATATCTCCCCCCTCAAGGCGCTCGCGGTCGATATCGAGCGCAACCTCGAGCGGCCGGTGAGCGAAATGGGGCTTGCCGTAAGCATCGAGACCCGCACCGGCGACACACCCCAGCACAAGCGCACCCGCCAGCGACTGAACCCACCCGATATCCTGCTGACGACCCCCGAACAGCTGGCGCTGCTGATTTCTTCGAAGGAGGCGGAGCGTTTTTTCAAGAGTTTGCGGCTCGTCATTTTCGACGAATTGCACTCGCTGGTGACCTCCAAGCGCGGCCATCTGCTGTCGCTAGGGCTTGCGCGACTGAGAAAGCTCGCACCTGATCTCCGCACCATCGGCCTTTCGGCAACGGTCGCCGAGCCGGATGACCTGCGGCGCTGGCTGGTAGCGCAACGGACGGACCAGGAGAACCTCTCCTCGCTTGTGACAATTACCGGCGGCGCCAAGCCGATCATCACCATTCTGCGCACCGAGGAACACATTCCATGGCAGGGCCATTCGGCGCGCTATGCGATGGGCGAGGTCTACGAGGCGATCAAGGAGCACCGCACGACGATCCTGTTCGTCAACACACGCTCGCAGGCCGAATTGCTGTTTCAGGAACTCTGGCGGATCAACGACGACAGCCTGCCGATCGCATTGCATCATGGCTCACTGGATGCGGGCCAACGCCGCAAGGTGGAAGCGGCGATGAGCGACAACCGGCTGCGTGCCGTTGTCGCCACATCCACCCTCGATCTCGGGCTGGACTGGGGCGATGTCGATCTCGTCATCCATGTCGGCGCACCGAAGGGCGCTTCACGACTGGCCCAGCGCATCGGCCGCTCCAACCACCGGATGGACGAGCCGAGCCGCGCCATCCTGGTGCCGGCCAACCGTTTCGAGGTGATGGAGTGCCAGGCGGCGCTGGACGCCAACTATCTCGGTGCGCAGGACACGCCGCCGGTGGGGGCCGGCGCGCTCGACGTGCTTTGCCAGCATATTATGGGCCTTGCCTGCGCCGACCCATTCGACGCGCTTGCAATCTACAAGGAAATCACTTCGGCCTCGCCCTATGCGCATCTCGCGTGGGAGACATTCGAGCGCGCGCTCGATTTTGTCGCCACCGGCGGCTATGCGCTGAAAAGCTACGAACGCTACGCCAAGATCCGCAAGAACAGTGACGGGCTCTGGCGCGTGTCGAACCCACAGTTCGTCCAGCAGTACCGCATGAACATCGGCACGATCATCGAAGAGCCGATGCTGAACATTCGCCTCGTCAAGCAGGGAAGAGGTGCGGCAGGCCGCGGCGGCCCGGTGCTCGGCCAGGTCGAGGAATATTTCGTCGAAAGCCTGGCGCCGGGCGACACGTTCCTGTTTTCCGGCAAGGTGCTGCGTTTCGAAGGCATCCGCGAAAACGAGTGCCTTACATCGGAAGCCCGCGCCGCCGATCCGCGCATCCCCGCCTATGCCGGGGGCAAGTTTCCGCTGTCGACCTATCTTGCCGAGGGCGTCCGGGCGATGCTGGCCGACAAGGGCGCCCGTCGGGAACTGCCCGACCAGGTGTGCGACTGGCTGGCGCTACAGGAGGAAAAATCCGTGCTGCCACGGCGTGACGAGCTGCTGATCGAGACGTTTCCGCGCGGCAGCCGCTATTTCATGGTCGCCTATCCGTTCGAAGGGAGACTGGCGCACCAGACGCTCGGCATGCTGCTCACCCGCCGGCTCGAACGCGCAGGCGCCAAGCCGCTCGGTTTTGTCGCGACGGACTATTCGCTGGCAATCTGGGCACTGGAAGATATCGGCGCGTTCTTTTCGCGGAAGAAAACTTCGGTTTCTGAACTCTTCAGCGAGGACATGCTGGGCGACGATCTCGAAGCCTGGCTCAACGAAACTTTCCTCCTCAAGCGCACCTTCCGCAATTGCGCCGTGATCGCCGGACTGATCGAGCGGCGGCATCCGGGCAAGGAAAAGTCCGGCCGGCAGGTGACGGTTTCATCCGACCTGATCTACGACGTTCTGCGCGCCCACGAACCGGACCATATCCTGCTGGAAGCCACCCGGCATGATGCGGCACAGGGGCTTTTGGATATTCAACGTCTTGGCGATATGCTGATGCGAATCAAGGGGCATATCAAGCTGATGCGCCTCGACCAGATCTCGCCGCTTGCGGTGCCGATCATGCTCGAAATCGGCAAGGTTTCGGTGGCCGGCTCTGCCGACGAGGCCCTGCTTTCGGAAGCGGCAGACGACCTGATCGCGGATGCGCTCGGCCCGACCGGGCAATAGGAATGGATTTGCATGTACCGGCTGGCAACGGCAACAACCGACAACGCGATGATACCGGCTCCATCCTGCGTGACAGAGATCAACGGCGTGCGGATCGTGCTGGATCCGGCGGGTGCAATGCTCTTGCCGCAGCACAGCCTGCTCTGCGTCTCCGACCTGCATCTGGAGAAGGGCGCGGCTTTTGCCCGCCGGGGGCAGCTGCTGCCGCCATGGGACACGCTTGCGACGCTGCGCATCCTTGCGGCGGTCATCGCCCGGCACGATCCCCGAATCGTCGTTTCCCTGGGCGACAATTTCCACGACCGGCTGGGTTCGGTGCACATGCCGGCCGAGTTCCGGGCGATGATCAACGAGATGGCGCATGGTCGGGAATGGATCTGGATCAACGGCAACCACGACCCCGATGGCGTGACGGATCTCGCCGGCACCGCTGCCGACACGCTGGATTATGCCGGCCTGCATTTCCGCCACGAACCGTTGAAGCAACCGCAACCGGGAGAAATCGCCGGGCATCTGCATCCGGCCGCCACGCTCTTGCGCCGGGAAAGGGCGGTGCGCCGCCCCTGTTTCGCCACCGACGGGCGGCGGATGATCATGCCGTCCTTCGGGGTCATGACCGGCGGCCTCGATATCAACAACCGCGCCTTTGCCGGCCTGTTCGACAAGGACCGACTGACCGCCCACATGTTGAGCCAGGGCCGCATCCACAGCTTTGCCCATTCCGCATTGCGGGGCTGATCAGTCGGCGTTCCGAGGCTTGTAACGGAGGATGACCGAGCCGTTCGAAAGCGGACGGGCTTCCAGCAGGTCGAAATCGAGCGGCGCGCCACCCTTGAAGAAGCGGTTGCCCTTGCCCAGCGTCACGGGCACCACGCAGAGCATGACTTCGTCGACGAGACCGGCACCCATGAGCGAATGGGAGAGCTCCGCGCTTCCGAAGACGTAGACATCCTTGCCGGGCGCCTTGCGCCTGCGGGCAATCTCCGCGTCGATATCGGCCGTCATCACTGTATTGTTCCATTCCGACATGGACTGGGTCCGCGACGCGACCAGCTTGGGAAGGGCGTTCATGTAGGTCGTGATGGTCGAAGGTTCCGCGGCAGTCCAGTAGTCGCGCATGCCCTCATAGGTCACCCTGCCGAACACCAATAGGCCCGCCTTGTCGCCGAACTCATTGGCCATTGCCTCAAGCTCCCCGCCCCAGGCACGATTGTGGAATTCGAGATCCCATTTTTTCTCGCCCTCGTAGAAACCGTCGAGCGTTACGAGATTCCAGACGATTACCTTTGCCATGCCACGTCCTCCCGGCTTTACCAGTTGCAATCTGCAATCGGTTGATACATACGGAATCTGATTGTATTACGCAAGCAGTTTTCGGAGTACATCATGAACGAAGCCCATAGATCCGGCTGCCCCATCAATCTCACGCTGGAGATCCTAGGCGATCGCTGGAGCCTGATCGTGCTGCGCGACATGATGTTCGGCAATCGCAGGCATTTTCGCGAGCTGCTTTTGAAATCGGAGGAAGGCATTGCCTCCAACATTTTGGCCGACCGGCTGAAACGGCTGGTCGACAAAGGCCTGCTAACCAGAACGGCCGACCCAAGCCACAAGCAGAAGGCGCTCTACAGCCTGAGTGAAATGGGAATTGCTCTGGTTCCGGTATTCGCCGTCATGGGAGCCTGGGGACGGAAATTCCTGCCCGTTACCGAGGAACTCAGCATACGCGCCGAACTGCTCGAAAATGGCGGACCGAGGATGTGGGAGGATTTCATGCAGGAACTGCGCAACATCCATCTGGGCGCCCCACCGCCCGCGCAATCGGTTCTGGCCGGATTGCAGAAGGCCTATGAGGATCTGGTGGCGGCAAAATCGGCCGTCGCCTGATGTCCCTCAGTCCTTGCGGAACATGATACTGGCGCCCCAGCCGGTGATCACGGCCAGAAGCACTGAAAACAGACCATAGTAAAGCGGGGTCTCCTCGGCGGCACGGGTGATTGTCTGTTCGAGCCCCGTCTTGACCACATGCAGCTTGAGTTCCTTTTCCGCGACGTAGACGCCATTCTTGAAGGCCACCGCGCGGATGGTGTGCGTTCCATTCGGAATATCGGCCGGAATGTGGATCGTTGCCTGGAAAAGGGACGAGGACGAAACGAAGGAAACGCCACCAGGATTGCTTTGGTAGAGCTTGGACTTGTGCTTTAGATTGAGGAAAGCGTCACGATACTCGATCACCTCCTCGGCCCGCCCGGAATAGGTCGAGGGCACGATCTTGGCTCGGGGCAAACCGATATTGTAGGTGTAGAGCTCCATCGGCGTCCCGATCTGGTCTATGACCCTCGTCGAGGCCATCGAGAAGGACTCCGGCATCCACTCGAACGTTACGGAATGCCTGTTGACCCAGACGCCGAACACGCGTTCTTTTTTGCGCACCGTGATGAAATCGCGCGGCCCTTCGAGCGCGACGACGACGTCATACGAACCGATGGCCAGAAGATATGGATCGATATTGTCGAGCGCCCCGAACACCGTGACATCAGTACCGGAAAAGTCCGGCGCGATCGCGATTTCACGGGAACTGACGCCGATATTGATGGCCTCCGGCAATCGCGCCGAAGCGAGCGGCAGCTTCTCGGCCGCCGCCATCTCGGCAGCCGACGCCATCAGCACCAGCGGCAATACCATGGAGAGGAGGCGTCTCATTGGAAGGCCCCCGTGCGTGCGATCGAGTAAAGATCGGCGGGCGCAAGGAAAAGGTCGATGGCGAGGCGCGCGCCGACAGCAAGGATCATCAACGCCAGCAGCGCCCGGAGTTGCTCGGCGCGAAGCCGCTGGCCGACCCTCACCCCGTACTGCGCGGCGACCACGCCGGACAGCATGAGGATGAAAGCCAGCACGATGTCGACGGAATGATTGGTGACCGCCTGAATCACGGTCGAATAGGTCGAGACGAAGATGATCTGGAAGAGCGACGTGCCAACGACGACACTGGCAGGGATGCGTAGCAGGTAGATCATCGCCGGAACCATGATGAAGCCGCCGCCGACCCCCATGATCGACGTCAGCACCCCGACGCCAAAACCGAGCGCGGCGACTGGAACGATCGACAGATAGATCTTCGACTTTTTGAACCGCATCTTGAATGGCAGCCGGTGCACCCAATTGTGCTGCCCGGTGCGCTTGAGGGTTACCGTTTCATTGCGCCGTGCGCGGCGCAGGGCATTGACGCTTTCCCACAGCATCAAGGTGCCCACCGTGCTGAGCAGCACGACATAGAGCAGCGAAATCACCAGATCCAGCTGGCCGAGCGCACGCAGCGCTGCGAAGATCCAGATGCCCAGCGTTGCCCCGAAAAGGCCGCCGACCAGCAGAACAGTTCCCAGCTTGAGATCGATGGTGCCGCGTCGGAAATGGGTAATGGCGCCAGAAATAGAGGACGCGACGACTTGATTGGCCCCCGTTGCCACAGCAATGGCAGGCGGCACGTTGTAGAAGATCAACAGCGGCGTGATCAGAAAGCCACCCCCGACGCCGAACATGCCGGACAAGAACCCCACGGCCGCGCCCATGCCCAGAATGATGAAGATGTTCACCGAGAGTTCGGCTATGGGCAGGTAGATGGTCACGCGGGGGTCCCTCGCCGACAATAGATCAGTGACAGGCCCGAAAAATTCTGGCCTGTTCCAGAGTGTTACATATTGATTTTAAAATAGTCTTGCGCCCGTCTCAGTTGGCTGTCAACCAACGCGGCGGCGCTTTGCTCGGCAAAACTGATAATCAATACAAGCGTTTCTCGAAGGCAACATCCGCGTATACTCTACAGAGTAGATCGACATCGCTACCAATCCGGCGACATGACCTTCCGGCCGACGCCGGACTATGCCTTCTTCTTGTTGCGCGACAGCAATTCGCGGACCAGCGCATCGTCCACCCTGCCCGTTGGCTCCTGGCCCACGGACTTCTGGAACGCCTTGATCGCCGTGACGGTTTTCTTGCCCAACTCGCCATCCGGCGTGCCGGCGTCGAAACCGCTGTTGTTGAGGATCGCCTGAATGTTGCGGATCGCCCGCTTCATGTCGATCGTCGCCGTGGTATTGGCCTTGGCGACCCATTCGTCGGGCGCGACGGCACTGTTGGCCGTATCGTCGAGCGGGCGCGGCTTCCAGAGCTCGAACTTCGCCTTGGCGCTCTTCAGTTGCTCTGGCTTCAAGGCGTTGGCAATCTCGTCGCGCTTCTGCGCCGCATCCTGATCGCCCTGCTTGGCTGCTACGGCGAACCACTTGTAGGACTCCTCGAGATCCTGGGGGACCCCATTGCCGCGCGCATAAAGGATCGCCAGATTGAACTGGCTGTCGCGGACATTCAGTTCGGCCGCCTCACGGAACCAGCGGACCGCCTCGTCGAAGTTGGCGGTGCCCGCTGCGCCCGTGGCATTGAGCACAGCAAGGTTGTGCATGGCACTGGCATTGCCCTTTTGCGACGCCGACAAATAGAGCGCCTTGGCCTTCTGCAAGTCGCGGCTCAGTCCGGTACCCTTCTCGTAGAAATTCGCGAGCCGGTACTCGGCGGGCGCAAGTCCCTTGTCCGCGGCAAGCTGATACCACTTGGCCGCTTCGGCCAGATCGATCTTCGTGCCGCGTCCATCGGTAAAGCGCGAGCCGATTTCGAAATAGGCGAGCGCATCGCCTTTTTTCGCCGCCTCGACCAGCGAGGCAGGCTGCAATCCGGCAGGCAGCACTGGTGGCGCCATCGGCTCAGCGGATGAGAGATCAGCCGTATCCGCAGCAACCGCCGCCTGGGCGCCATCCGCCGCATCAGCGCCTTCGCTCTCCGCCAGCTTGGGTGAGGCGATCGTTTCCGGTTCGCTATCCTCTGACTTTTCGACAACGGGCTTTTCGGCAACGGGCTTTTCGAGCACGGCAGCCTGATCGGCGTTTTCAGCCGGAGTCATCAGCTTTTCCGTGCCGGTTTCCATTGGTGTTACTGCAGGCGAAGAATCAACCACCGCCTCGTCGACGGAATTGTCGGCGCCCGCTGTTGCAGCCACGACGGGATCGGCCACGCCTTCGGCGGTCGAGTTCTCGTTGGTCGGCAGGCTGATCGCTGGCTGGACAGCATTCTGAGCCTCGGCCTGCCGGCCCTTGATCAGATTGGAGACCAGCGGGTAGGACATAACGACCAGCAGGACGGCGGCGGCGGCAAGCACTATCGGCCGGCGGGCTTCACCGGCTCCGCTGAACAGCGACTTCGACTCCTTAGCAGGCCTGGTGGCCGACATTGCGGCCGGCTGGACGAATTTCTGGGCGCCGGCTTCCTGAGCGGCGGCCTGGGCGGCACGGCGAGCAGCAGCGATGACATCGGCCTGTGCGGGCCTAGCGCCTGTTCCAGCCTGATTCTGGCCGGCACGAACCTTTTCCATGATTTTCTTGACGTCCGGTACACCCGAGCCGGGCTCAAGCAGCAAGCTGCTTTCTTCGGAAATCAGCATGTCGCCCGGATCGAGTGCAGGCGCGGGGTCGACGGACACGCGCGCGGTCTCGACGGCTTTCTCCCTCTTGGCGGGCTTAAGCCGTGCGGCAAGACCCGCGATCAGGCTCTTGGACGCCGGCTTCTGCTTTTCGAGGGGAGCGGAAATGGCATCAATTGCGTCTTCGGTGATATCGGCCTCTGCCGCCGCGTCGAGCAGATCTGGCTCATGCAGCACTTCCACCTTCGGATTTTCGGGCGCACGACGAACGGATTGGGGCTCAAGTACAGCTGTTGCTGCCGAAAAATCGGGTTGGGCCGCTCTTGGCATCGGCGACGGCTGGTAATCCGGCGCCCGATGCGACTGTACTTCCATGTGCGATCCGCCGAAATCGTCGAGGCGGCCGGCAATCTGAACCAGAGTCTCGTGCAGCGCAGAAAAAGTCTCCGCCGTGCGTTCTTCGCTCGAACGGGTATGGGCCTCCAGCGCCCGAAGGTCCTCGGCCAAACCGGCTAGCGCCGAGATTTCCGCATGATCAATTTGACCAACACCGATGCCGGTGCGCGAATAGGCTTCGACGACCGCTTCGGCGGCCTGACGGGCTGCCTCGACGATAAACTCGTCCGAGGATGCAATGTAATCCTCGATGGCCGTGCGACCCATGAAACCGTCGGGAAGCGCATTCTCGCCGGTCGGCTTGTTCATCAGGCCGGAAAGGTTGGCTATTTGTCGTTCAAGGTTTTGCAGGGCGTTGGTGTCGGCTGCGGGTGCGCCGACAGTTTCATCCAGGCGAGAGGCAATTTCAGAAAGCCGGCTTTCGAGCCTCGACATTGCTGTCAGGTCGGCCATGGCAAGCGGTGGTGTTTCGCTCGGCAATTCGAATTCGCCGATCTGCCGCGACAACGCCTCCAGGCGTGCCATCAGGGCATCGGTCTGGTTGCCGCCGAGACCGTCGATCTTGCGGGAAATGTCGGCGAGGTGGTTCGAAACGTCTGGCGCCTGCGTTTCGCGAAAGTTGCGTTCGATGAGCGTGGAAAGGTGGCCGATCCGTTCTTCGAGTTTCTGGGCAGCGTCTTCCGCCGCCAATTCCTCGATGCGCTGGGTCAGCGCCTCGATGCGTTCCGCGATGTGGCTCTCCGGCGCAGGCTGCGGCAGCGCGTTGATGTGCTCGGCAAGTTCGCCGATGCGGCCTTCAAGCCGGCGCAATGCGCTGCTGTCGACAGCAGACGCGCTCTGGCTGGCACTTGCAGCGATGGCCCGGCTGATTTCATCGAGCCGTCCATCGAGACCGGCAAACTGGTGGCTGAGATCCGACTTGTCATGGACGTCGCGGCCAATGGTCTCGATAGCGCCCGCAAGCGCCATCAACTTGTCTTCCAGTGAGCGGACGGCGGGCGCGGCGTTCAACTCGCCCAGACCGGACTTGATGCCATCTATCCGCCAGGCGAGCTGGATCAACTCCTCGCGCAGCTGCTCCGGATCGAACGCGGCCACAAGAGTAGCCTCCGTGCGGTCCCAGCGATGCTCCAGATGGCGGACGCTTTCCTCACGTGCGAGGCCAGCTGTCATCATCCTGAGTTCTTCGAGATCGGCGCGCAATTCCGGCAGGCCCTGCATGCGTGTATCGCCGAGCCGCTCGACACTGTCGCCGAGCCTGGCAATGTCGTCACGCAACGATTCCACGCCGCCGGATGCCGCGCTGCTGCGAAGGCTGCGCATGTCACTGCGAATTTCGCTGAGATCGTGGGCCAGCGCGTCGCTGGCGTCGTGGCGGATTTCGCCCCGCAACGCCTGAAGTGTCGCGGCAATATCGGCGAGCGCGCCTGAATGGTCTACGCGGGATGGTTCGTTGACGGGTGTCTGATGACGCATTTCCGGTTCGTGGCGCGGCGAACGATCCATCGCTGCCGCAACCCGTTCGCGCGCGCCGCCCAATGCCCGTTGGCGCTCCATGATTTCGCCGAGTGGATCGGCCTTGACTGGCGAGGGTCGCAGTTGCGCTTGCTTGCGCTCGCTGACCAACCCCTGGATGCGCGCTTCCAACCCTTCGATGGTCCTGTTGAGTTGGTCCAGTGAAGTCTTGCCGCCGTAGTTCGGGGTATTCGATCGTGATCCGTTCATGTCACCAGCCCGCTCGATCTGCTCTGCCGAACTGTGTTTCCGGCATGTTTACTCCGGATGGCTGTCTTCTGGCCGCACTCCGGACGTGCTGCGTCGCTTCCCATTAACAGCTCAGACTTTCGTCAGGCTGTTGTATCGATGCCACTTCCGGAGGCGCGCAAAACCTTAACCGCACCCGCTTTTCATTAACGAGTTTTTACAAATCGTGGTAAACAAGCCGTTAACCCAGCCGAAGAATCTTTTAATTTCTTCAGTTTGCGACACCATTTTTCACGCTAGAACCGACATTATGCGGCGCCCACCGGTTGCCGGGCGGCGAACCAAAGAATTCAAGTGTTTTTGACGTTTACGCAAACGTCAATATTTTGTATTATTGACCGGAACGATTTCGGCTTGGGTAAGGAGAGTCTGCATGCCCGTTTACAAGGCACCGGTTGAAGATACGCTGTTTGTTCTTAACGATGTCCTCGGCATCGAGAAATTCAACAACCTTCCCGGTTTTGCCGAAGTTATGCCCGACCTGCTTGAAGCAATTGTGGGCGAAGCAGCCAAAATCTCCGAGGAGGTGTTCTTTCCACTCAACCTTTCCGGCGATCAGCAGGGCTGCGTCCGCCGTGACGACGGCTCTGTCGACGTGCCCAACGGCTTCAAGCAAGCCTATGACCAATATTGCGCTGGCGGCTGGAGCGGGCTTTCGGTGCCGGAAGCGTTCGGCGGCCAGGGCCTGCCCTATACGCTGCACACTGCCGTGGGCGAATATATGTCCGCAGCCAACATGGCGCTGATGATGTATCCGGGCCTCACCAACGGTGCGATTGCGGCGATCCTGGTGCACGGTTCCGAGGAGCAGAAGCAAACCTACCTCCCGAACATGGTTTCGGGCCTCTGGTCGGGCACCATGAACCTCACCGAACCCCATTGCGGCACCGACCTCGGCATGCTGCGCACCAGGGCCGTGCCGCAGTCGGACGGCAGCTACAAGATCACCGGCCAGAAGATCTTCATCTCGGCTGGCGAACACGGAATGACCGAAAACATCATCCATCTGGTGCTGGCGCGCATCGAAGGCGCGCCGGAAGGCACCAAGGGCATTTCGCTGTTCATCGTACCGAAATTCCTGCTCAACGCCGATGGCACGACTGGCAAGCGCAATGGCGTCACCTGCGGCGCGATCGAGCACAAGATGGGCATTCATGGCAACGCGACCTGCGTGCTCAACCATGACGAAGCTGTCGGCTATCTCATCGGCCAGGAGAACAAGGGCCTTGCAGCCATGTTCGTGATGATGAACGAAGCGCGCCTTGGCGTCGGCCTGCAGGGGCTGGCTGTGTCGGAAGCGGCCTACCAGAACGCCGCCAACTATGCCCGCGAGCGCATCCAGGGCCGTTCGCTGACCGGCCCCAAGCAACCTGACAAACCAGCCGATCCGATCATCGTGCATGCCGACGTCCGTCGCACGCTGATGCAGATCCGCTCGATCAACGAGGCCGGCCGGGCCTTCATGCTGTATACGGCGCTGCAATCCGACATCGCCCACCGCTCGCCGGATGCGAGCGAACGCCAGAAGGCAGAGGATATCCTGTCGATCATGACGCCGATCCTCAAGGGCGTGATGACCGATCGCGGCTTCGAAAATGCAGTGCAGGCCCAACAGATGTTTGGCGGCCACGGCTATATCGAAGAAAACGGCATGAGCCAGTATGTGCGCGATGCGCGCATCGCCATGCTTTACGAAGGTGCCAACGGCGTCCAGGCAATGGATCTCGTCGGCCGCAAGCTCGCCGCCAATGGCGGCCGCGCCGCGATGGCCGTGTTCAAGGAAATCGGCGATTTTTGCGAGGAAAACCGCAATAACGAACGTCTTGCCCCCTTCACCAAGGCCATCAAGAAGGGCTTGAACGACCTGCAAGCCGCCACCATGTGGTTCATGAGCAATGCCATGGCCAAGCCCGACAATGCCGGCGCCGGCGCAACCGACTACATGCACCTGTTCGGTCTGGTCATCCTCGGCTTCATGTGGGGCAAGACCGCCAAGGCCGCTCTGGAGAAGCAGGATGCCGGCGACGCCCGCACGGAATTCCTTGTCAACAAGCTGTTGACCGCCAGGTTCTACATGGAGCGGATGATGCCGGAAACCGCCTTCCGCAAGGCCCGTATCGAAGCGGGCGCAGATAGCGTCATGGCGCTTGCGGCGGATGCGTTTTGAGATAAAGCTAATGGCAAAGAGCCTCCTCATCCGGCCCCTCGGGCCACCTTCTCCCCGTTGGGGAGAAGAGATAACCCGTTGAACCTGCCCAGCAAACCGTGCTGAGCCGAACAAGACGATGCCGGTTGGCGGCGCACGCGAAGCAACCTCCCTCTTCTCCCCAGCGGGGAGAAGTCGGCCCGAAGGGTCGGATGAGGAGGCACTCCGTGACGAGTAATTTGAATTGGGCACCCCAGTGCCAAAGGGAGAAGAAGCATGACCGAGGCCTATATCTACGACCACGTCCGCACGCCGCGCGGCCGTGGCAAGAAGGATGGATCGCTACACGAGGTGCCGCCCGTGCGCCTGGCCGCCCATACGCTCGAATGGATCCGTGATCGCAACGGTCTCGACACCAGCACTGTCGACGACATCATCTTCGGCTGCGTCGATCCGGTCATGGAAGCGGGCTCGGTGATACCGCGTGCTGCCGCCTTCGAAGCCGGCTATTCCAACCGTGCACCGGGCATGCAGATCTCCCGCTTCTGCGCCTCTGGTCTAGACGCCGTCAACCTGGCAGCCGCCAAGGTGGCGCAAGGCGCCGACGACATCATCATTGCCGGCGGCGTCGAATCCATGAGCCGTGTCGGCATGGGCATGTCGGGCGGTGCCTGGCCGGTCGATCCATCGGTCGCGGTGCCGGCCTATTTCATGCCGCAGGGCGTATCCGCCGACCTGATCGCCACTAAATACGGCTTCACCCGCGACGATGTCGATGCCTATGCCGTCGAGAGCCAGAAGCGCGCCGCCAATTCCTGGGCGAACGGCTATTTCAACAAATCGGTGGTGCCCGTGAAGGACATCAACGGCATGACCATCCTCGACCGTGACGAGCACATGCGGCCGACGACCGATATGCAGGCGCTCGCGGCGCTGCAGCCCTCCTTCACGATGATGGGCGAGATGGGCGGATTCGACGCGGTGGCGATCCAAGCGCATCCCGACGTCGAGCGGATCAACTATGTCCATCATGCCGGCAATTCCTCCGGCATCGTCGATGGCGCGGCAGCCGTGCTGATCGGCTCCAAGGCCGGCGGCGAGAGCATGGGGATCAAGCCGCGCGCCCGCATCCGGGCGATCGCCAATATCGGTTCAGAGCCGGCGCTGATGCTGACCGGCCCGGTGGACGTGACCGAAAAGCTGCTCAAGCGTGCGGGCATGCAGATGTCCGACATCGATCTGTTCGAGCTCAATGAAGCGTTCGCGGCGGTCGTACTGCGATACATGCAGGCTTTCGACATCCCGCACGACAAGATCAACGTCAATGGCGGCGCCATCGCCATGGGCCATCCGCTCGGCGCCACCGGCGCCATGATTCTCGGCACCGTGCTCGACGAGCTGGAACGTCGCGGCCTGTCCACCGCCCTGGTGACGCTGTGCATCGGCGCCGGCATGGGCACCGCCACCATCATCGAACGCGTTTGAGTTTTCTGGAGAGAGATATGACCTACACGAATTTCACTCTGGAAACGGACGCCGACGGTTTCGCCCTCCTCACCTGGGACATGCCCGGCAAATCGATGAATGTCTTCACCATGGAGGTGATGGACGAGATCGATGCGATCGTCGACCAGGTCGTCGCCGACGCCGCTGTCAAGGGCGTGGTCTTTGCGTCGGGCAAGGCTGCGTTTTCGGGCGGCGCCGACCTCACCATGCTGAAGGCAATGTTCTCGATGATCGAGAGCGAGCGCGCGAGCGATCCCGAAGGCGCGACCAAGAGGCTGTTCGATGCCGCTGGCCGCATGAGTTGGCTGTGGCGCAAGATCGAAACCTGCGGCAAGCCGTGGGTTGCCGCGATCAACGGCACCTGCATGGGTGGCGCGACCGAACTCGCCATGGCCTGCCATGCGCGCGTCGCGTCCAACGCCAAGTCGGTCAAGATCGCATTGCCTGAGGTCAAGGTCGGCATCTTCCCGGGCGCGGGCGGTACCCAGCGTATGCCCCGCCTCATCAACACGCAGGATGCGCTGCAGATCATGACCACCGGCCAGGATCTCACCCCGTCGCGCGCCAAGGCTCTCGGTCTCATCAATGAGGTCGTGGAGCCCGACCAACTGATCCCGGCTGCCAAAGCGCTGCTCAAGGCTGGCGTCGATCCGGTCGCGCCTTGGGACAAAAAAGGGTTCAAGGCACCGGGCGGGACGATCTGGTCGCCGCAGGGCGTGCAACTGTTCTCGGCGGCCAATGCCATTCTGCGCCGCGAGACCAACATGAATTACCCCGGTGCGCACACCATCCTCAAATGCGTCTATGAGGGTCTGCAGGTGCCATTCGACACGGCGCTCAGGATCGAGCAGCGCTATTTCACCGCGATCCTGCAGACCACCGAAGCCTATTCGATGATCCGCTCGCTGTTCGTGTCGATGCAGGAACTCGGCAAGGGCGCACGCCGTCCGGCCAATATTGCGCCGACCAAGTTCACCAAGGTCGGCATCATTGGCGCAGGCTTCATGGGCGCCGGCATCGCCTACGTCACTGCCAAGGCCGGCATCCCGGTGGTGCTGATCGACCGTGACCAGGCCGCCGCCGACAAGGGCAAGGCCCATTCCGAGGAACTGGTCAAGGCGGCGATTGCCAAGGGCAGATCGACCCAGGAACAGGGCGCTCAGCTGCTGTCACTGATCACAGCAACGCCGGATTACGGCCAGCTTTCCGATGCCGACCTCGTTATCGAGGCCGTGTTCGAGGATCGAGGCATCAAGAAGGTGGTGACCGAAGCCGTCGAGGCGGTGTTGCCCGCTGGCTCGATCTACGCCTCCAACACCTCTACGCTGCCGATCTCCGGCCTGGCCGAGAATTCCAAGCGGCCGGATCAGTTCGTCGGCGTACATTTCTTCTCGCCGGTCGACAGGATGGGGCTGGTTGAAGTCATTCTCGGTGAAAAAACCGGGGAGAAGGCGATTGCCGTCGCGCTCGATTATGCCGCGGCGATCAAGAAAACGCCGATCGTCGTCAACGACACGCGCGGGTTCTATGTCAACCGCTGCGTCTTCCGCTACATCGACGAAGCCTATGACATGCTCGCCGAAGGCATCCCGGCGATCATGATCGAGAATGCGGCGAAATTCGCCGGCATGCCGGTCGGCCCTCTGTCGCTCAACGACGAGGTGGCCATCGACCTGTCCTACAAGATCATGAAGGCCTCGATCAACGATCTCGGGGAAGCCTCAGTCAAAAAGCATCACATGGCGCTGATCGACAAGATGGTCAACGAGCTCGGTCGCCTGGGCCGCAAGAACCAGAAGGGCTTTTACGACTATCCGCCCAAGCCGGCGAAGAAGTCGCTGTGGCCCGGCCTGAAGGATCTCTATCCGCAGAAGAAACCGGAAGACGTGGATTTCGCCGAACTCAAGCAGCGCCTGCTGGTGACCATCGCGCTGGAGGCTGCCCGCACGGTCGAGGAAGGCATCGTCACCGATCCGCGCGAGGCCGACGTCGGCTCGATCCTCGGCTTCGGCTTTGCACCCTATACCGGCGGCACATTGAGCTACATCGACGGCATGGGCGTGAAGACTTTTGTCGCGCTCTGCGAGACGCTTGCCGGCAAATACGGCGAGCATTTCGCCCCGACGCCGCTGCTCAAGGACATGGCCGCCAAGGGCGACACGTTCTACAAGCGCTTCGACCCCTATGCGGCGAAGAAGGCCGCCTGAGCGATCGGGCGGTTCACAAATGGATCAATGATGCAATGCGGGTGCCGTTGGCGCTCCGCATTGCCGGCCTGGGTCAGGTCTTTGATGCCATCCAGTGGCGGCGTGCTTCCTGCTGTTCGGCAAGCTCGGCTTCGTCCCAATAGCCAATGAGAACGCCCGGCTCGATCAGGGGATCGAAATGGGCAAACTTCTCGTCGGAGGTCGTCACCCAATCGTCCGACACCGTAATCCGGTTGGCTGGCGTCGCCATCCAGTGCTCGAGCGCCGCCCGCAGGCGGTTGACGACATAAGCCATTGCCGGGTCGCGGCCACGATCGACCAGTTCGTCGGGATCACCAGCGAGATCGAACAGCATCGGCGGCACTTCGGGCCCGGTTACCAGTTTGAACCGGCCATCGGTGATCATGAACAACCGGCATTCCGACACCGGCAGATCCAGCGCCAGGCGTGCACGTTCACCGGCATAATCGTATTCGCTGACAGCGAAGCTGCGCCAATTTTGCGGGTTTTCGCCACGCACGAGCGGCAGCACCGAACGACCCTCCAGCACATGCGGCTTGGCTTTGCCGCCGAGATGTTCGAGGAAAGTCGGCGCCATGTCGATCATCTCGACCAGGCTATCGTTGACGGTCCCGCGCGTCGCATCCGCCTTCGGCGACGGATCGTAGACGATCATCGGCACTTTCACTGAAACATCGTGAAACATGTATTTCTCGCCAAGCCAATGGTCGCCGAGGTAATCGCCGTGGTCTGACGTGAAGACGATCAGCGTGTCTTCGAACAGGCTCCGTTCCTCGAGAAACTTGAACAGCACTCCCATCTGGTCATCGATCTGCTTGATCAGCCCCATATAGGCCGGAATGACCTTCTCACGTACCTCGTCACGGGAGAAATTCACCGAGAACCGCTCGGCCTGAAATGCCTTGAGCACCGGATGGGGATGGATGCGCTCTGCCTCGGATCGCACCGGCGGCTTGACGTCGGCGCTCGAATACATGGCGTGGTAAGGCGCGGGCACGATGTAGGGCCAGTGCGGCTTGATGTAGGAGATATGTGCGCACCAGTTTTGCCCCTTGGCTTCGGCTTCCTCGATAAACCGCATGGCGCGCCGGGTCATGTAGGGCGTTTCCGAGTGCTCTTCGGGGATCCGGGCGGCCTTGTCGGCATGGGTCAGCAGCCAGCCGTTGAAGTTTTCGCCGTCGTCGCCTTCACCGGAATTGGCCCAATACTCCCACGGATTGTCGGCATCGAAACCATGTTCGCGGAGGTAGGCGTCATAGGCGGGATCGGCATCGTAGTCGGAAGACGGGTGCAGCCCGTCGTCGCGCTCGTAGGGCTCGAAGCCGCATTGCGCCACATGCACCCCGATGATCGAATCCGGATCGATACCCAGCCGCTCCATACCCTCCTGATCGGCAACCATGTGGGTCTTGCCGATCAACGCACAGCGCACGTCGATTTCGCGCAGATGATCGCCCAGCGTCGGTTCGCCAACCCTCAGTGGAATGCCGTTCTGCGTCGAGCCATGCGAGCGCATGTAGCGACCGGTATAGGCGCTCATGCGGGACGGGCCACAGACGGTGGATTGCACATAGCAATTGGTGAACCGCACGCCGCGCGCCGCCAGGCTGTCGATATTCGGCGTCGAAAGCGTCGGGTGTCCAGCGCACGACAGGTAGTCGTAACGAAGCTGGTCGCACATGATGAAGAGAACGTTCTTGCGTTTGCCCAAGGGGTCAACCTTTGCTGCTGAGGTCTTGCGAGCGATAGTGCCAGAACAACCAGCGCTTCTCGAACTGGAAGACGAGGCTGTTGATGATCAGGCCCGCAAGCGAAATGAAGGCGATGCCGGCAAGCCCGCCGGCGATCTGGAAATTTTCCTGCTGCCGCTGGATGAACACGCCGATGCCGTTGGTGGCGAGCAGCATCTCCGAGGTCACACTGACGAGCAGCGCCGACGACACCGCCAGCCGGGCGCCGGTGGCGATCATCGGCAGCGAGGATGGCAGGTCAATATGCACCATCGCCTCGAAGCGCGTGAGGTGCAGCGCCCGCGCAACGAGGTTCGCCGATGGATGCACGGTCTTGGACGCTTCATACGTATTCATCAGCAGCGGCACGGCGGCTGCATAGGCGATAATGACGATCTTGGCACCATCGCCGGTTCCGGCAAACAGCATGACCAGCGGCACCACGGCCGGCGGCGGCAGGGTCGCCAGCATATCGATCGCCGGCTCAAGGATCTGGCCCAGAAGCTTCAGCCGGCCAAGCAGGATGCCGCACGGGATTGCCAAGGCCGCGGCGATGAGGAAACCGATGCCCGCACGGGCCAACGTATGGCCAAGCTGTCCGACAATGGCCGGATAAAGCTTGGCAATGGACATCATGACCTGCCATGGACCGGGAAACAGCGGCGTATGCGCCCGGATGGCCAGGCCCTGCCAGACCAGCAGGATGACAAGCGGCAAAACCAACGCGTTCCAGGCTATTTTCTTGTGAAGCGACGTCATACCGTGCGCTCCGTCATGCGGATGTGCCAGCCGGTGACCCGCCAGCGGGCGAAGTTGATGACGCTGTTCATGATCACACCATTCAGCGCGCAGACGAACATCAGCGCGAAGACTTCGGGAATACGGGTGGCGAAAGCCTTGCGGATCAGCATGAAGCCGAGGCCGTCGCGACCGGCGAGCATTTCCGCCACCACCACCGCAATCAGGCTGATGGTCGATGCATAGCGAATGCCGGCAAAGATCTCCGGCCAGGCGGCGGGCAACTTGATCTGGAACAGGATCTCACGGTCGGAAAGCCCGAGCATCTTGCCGGTCTTGACCTGTACATCGCTGACGGCGGAAAGGGCCGCTGCGCCATTCAGATATGGCGGCCAGATCGTCACCAGAATGATGATAAAGGCATAGAGCTTGAAGCCGAGCCCGAGCATGAACACCGCCATCGGCACCAGTGCGGCCGGCGGAATGGGCTGGACCAGCGCCGCGATCGGCCGGAAGCCGGCGCGAAAGGTGGGAGAGATCTCGGCGAGCAGCGCCAGCGCCACCCCGATCAGCGAGGCGCCAATGATTCCGATAATCGCGCGCGTCAATGTCAGCGCATCCCCCGCGAGCAACTCGCCGGAAACCAGCATCGACCAGAAGCCTTCAGCGATTTCCGGGATCGACGGGAAATATTTGTGCGGCACGATCTCCAGCATCGCCACCACCTGCCAGATCGCCATGATCAACAGCAGCGAGATGAGGGCGCGCGACCGCAAGAGCCATTTTTCAAACCACATCGCCTCAGGCCTTTTCCGCGATCGGCGCCTGGGCGCGGAACCGCCGGATCGCCGCCATCACATCGTGGCGGATCTCGAGGAAACGCGCGTCCTCGCGGGTGGTGATCTGGTCACGCTTCTTGCCGAGATCGACGACAATATCGTGATCGACACGCGTCGGTCTCCGGGTCAGCACGACGACGCGATCGGCCATGTAGACGGCCTCGTCGACATCGTGGGTGACGAGGATGCAGGTCTGCTGGAAACGTTCGGCAAGCTCGAGCAACAGATCCTGCATGTCGGCGCGCGTCTGCGCATCGACCGCGGCCAGCGGCTCGTCGAGCAGCAGCAACTCGCTTTGCGATGCCAGGCCCCGGGCAATGGCCACACGCTGCTGCATGCCGCCGGAAAGTTGCCAGGGGTAATGATCGGCAAAACCTTCGAGGCCGACGGCGGCGAGCAATTCGCGGCCACGCGCCTGCTTCTCTGCCTTGGCCTGAACCTTGTCGCGCACCATGCCGAAGACGACGTTGTCGAGATTGCTCTTCCAGGCAAACAGCGAGCGCGAGTAATCCTGGAACACGACTGAAATTCCGGGCGTAGGCCCGCTCAGCTTCCGGCCTTTGAAGCTGACATCGCCGCCGTCCAGTTTTAGCAGGCCAGCCAGCGCCATCAACAACGTGGTCTTGCCGCAACCGGAGGGGCCGACAATCGAGACGAATTCACCGCGCTTGACTGAAAAGCTGATCCCGTCGAGGATTTTCAACGCGCCGGGGCCTGAACCGTAGGCCTTGGCGAGTTCTCGCGCATCCAGCATCACATCCATCCGTTGTCTCCATAGAAAAAGGGCCGGCATGGAGGTGCCGGCCAAGTGCTCGATCACTCAATCGGCAAGATTGTCGACCATCTCGTCCGCTGTCACCGGCGCGGGGAGCATTCCGGTTTTGTGCATGGCATCGAGCAATTTCTGAACGTCGGCGGTCGAGATGGACATATCCGCCTTGACGATCGGCAGCTGGAACGTCTTGGCGGTATCCGCCGTCAGGCCGAGGAATTCGACGGCAGCCGCCTCTTCCTTGGCGCGATCGGCCTGCATCTCCTTGCGGGCCGCATCTGTCACCTCGGCAAACTTCTTCAGGACGTCACGATTGGCGACGAGATATTCGTCGGTGGCAAAGACCACGTCATTGATGACAGGCTCCTTCTCATCGGCCAGCATGCCCTCGGCAATCACCGTTGCATCGATTGCCTTGTTGGCCGAGATCGAGGAATAGAACGGATTGACCGTGCAGGCCGCATCGATGCTTGCCTGCTCGAGCGCGGCCTCCTGTTGCGGGAACGGCAACACCACGGGCTCGATATCGTCGAAGGTGACGCCGGCCTTCATAAGATGGTCGCGCCATGCCAGTTCGCAAAGACTGCCATTGGCGTTGAAGGAAATCTTCTTGCCCTTGATGTCGGCGATTTTTGCGACGCCCGATGCCTTGGAAGCAACCAGCCAGATGAATTTCTTGTCCGGATCCACTTCGTGACCGAGCGCCAGAACCATCTTGACGTTGACACCGTTGAGGCGCGCATTGATTGGCGGCACCGGCGCGGCATAGCCGATATCGGCATCGCCCGACGCGATGGCAGCGACAACGGCCGGACCTCCCTGAACCTCCGTCAGTTCGAGATCGATACCCGCCTTCTCGTAGGCGCCGGCCTTTTTTGCGGCCATGATCGGCAACATGCTGTCAGCCAGGAGATAGGCAAACCGAAGCTTGACGTTCTCTGCCTGGGCCACGGCAGTCGCGGCGGAGAGAACGAGCAAGGTGGCTGAAAGTGTGGCGGCTGTCTTCCTGAGCAAATTCATGACTGGCATTTCAGATCCCCTTTTGGTCGTGGCTTGCGATGCGGCTGCGTTCATGCGACCTAGCCATTAGGTGAAATCTGTGAGAATTGCTTGACAATGTCAAACAAAAAATTGCCGACCGTTCCCGTCGAGGTCATGGACCCCATCCCATCGCCTTGGGCAAAGCCCCGGGATATCCGCGACCTGTTTTCCTACAGGCTCGCCTATATGGTGCGGCTGAACGATCGCCACGCGCAGACCGTGCTGATCGACCAGTTCGGCCTGACACTCGGAGAATGGCGGACGCTGGCGACGATCAACTATCTCGGTCGACCCTCATTGCGACATCTGGCGCGGACAACCCAGCAGGACGAAGGGCAATTGAGCCGTTATGTCAGCGGATTGATCAAGCGCGACCTGCTTGCGAAGAAGCCGAGCGAGACGGACCAGCGCATGGTCGAATTGACGCTGACAGAGAAAGGCGAAGCCTTGCATCAGGATGTCATGACCTTCGCCTGGCGCCTCAATCAGGATATTTTCGTCGACCTCGACGAAAACGAGCAAACGCAGCTTATTTCCTTGTTGGACAAGCTCTTCCAATCGATTAGCCGGCTTTAGATATTGCTACGCCTCGGGGGGGGGGGGGGAGAGCATGACCATCACGTCGCGCTCGGCGCCACAGCGATGGCGGCACGCTCTCAAGGGGACGCGGTAACGATCCGCCTCAACCCGACAGGAAACGAACCGGCCCAATTGGCAATGTGTTCGCCAGGCGGACAAACCATTGGCCGCCCATTTGCTATCATTTCTCGAAGTCGTAGACCTTCTTCCAATCATTCTTCATATCGACCAACACCCAGCCCCGCTCTGGCGCCTCGGTCATGGCCTTGTCGAGCCGGCCGACTTTGGTGTCGCGATCATAAGCATACTCGCGCGCGCTGTCGGTGTGATGAACAATGATGCCAAGGCTTGGCCCACCGCGCGCGGTCACCCAACGCAGCATTTCATAGTCGCCATCGGAGTTGCCGGCGACGAAAATCGGGCGCCGACCGATGTGATTGTTGATTCCGACTGGCTTGCCAGGACCGTCATCGATGAAATTCACCTTGGGCTCACGCATCAAATAGGGGATGTCATCCTTCAGAACATATTTGGTGACGATACTGCTGCCGATCACCTGTTCCGGCGGGATGCCGTACATCTGATCGGTCTGTGGCCGCATGAACTCTATGCCGCCGCCCGAGACGATGTAGGTCTTGAATCCATTGGCTCGCAGAAAGTCGAGCAGCTCCCGCATCGGGACGAAAGTCAGGTCGTTGTAGGGGCGCTTGAATTTAGGATGCCGAGCTGTTGCAAACCAATCTGACACGATCTTTTGGAACGCATCCGTCGACATGCCGGCATGGGTCTCCATGCCGATTTCCATGATGCCCTTTTCGCCGCTTGCCTCCACTCCCTTCATGTCACCGGCGAGAATGGACTTGAACGGCTCGTTTTCCTTCCATTCCGGGTGCTCGGGTGCCAGGGCTTTCACCCGGTCGAGCATGAAGGCGAACTGGAAATAGATCGGATGCTCCGTCCAGAGCGTCCCATCGTTGTCGAAAACCGCTATGCGATCCTCGACAGGCACAAATTTCGGGTCACCTTGTGTCGTCACGTCCTTGACGAAATCGATGATGGCTTTGCGGGTCGGACCGTCATTCCACGTGGCCAGGTCCTCGGCCTGTGCAGCCAGAGGCATCAGCAGCGATGTACAAAATACAATCACAGTCGCAAGGATGCGAACCGGGTTGAGATGTCTCAAGATGACGTCCTCCTTTGAATTTATGCTCTGTCTACGGGCGCTTGACGCAACGAAAACCAACATGGCTGGTGGATGTGTCGTCAGGCTCGGCGTGGCGAGCCGCTGGCCGGTAGCGGCGGCAATAGTTGGGGGCACAGAGATGCGAGCCGCCCTTCAATACGCGGCGTGTAATGCGGATTTCCGGCTGCCGCGGATCGTAGCTTGCATCGGCAGGCCCGCCGCGCGGATTGCTCGGGATACAGCAGGATTTTGCGGCCGGCTCGGAATGGCGGGTAGACCAATAGTCGCTCGTCCACTCCCAGACATTGCCGATCATATCGTAGAGGCCGTAGCTGTTGGGGGGAAAGCTGCGCACGGCGGAGGTTCGTTCCGTCCCTTTCGGCTTCAAGCTCTGATGCGGGAAAATTCCGTGCCACGTGTTGGCAAGCCGCTTACCACCCGGCGTCAACTCATCGCCCCATGCATATTCCGCTTCGTCGAGGCCGGCACGCGCCGCAAGCTCCCATTCGGCCTCGGTGGCCAGATCGAGACCAGCCCAGTCCGCATAGGCCTTGGCATCCGAATAGGCGACATGCACGACTGGATGGTCGAACTTTCCGCGGATGTCGCTACGCGGCCCCAGCGGATGGCGCCAGTCGGCCCCGAATTTGAAGGTCCACCATTGGCTGAAGTCATTGGTCGAGACCGGATGCTTGGGTTGCGTGAAAACCAGAGAGCCGGCGCGCATCATTTCCGGCAGCGCACCGGGATAATCGTCCGGGTTTGGGGCTTTCTCCGCCATGGTGATGTATCCAGTCGCCTTGACGAATTCGGCGAATTGACGATTGGTCACAGGCGTTGTGTCGATCCAGAAGCCATCCACTGAAACCGGATGGACGGGCGCTTCCTCCGGGTAGTGATTGTTTGAGCCCATCAGGAAGGTCCTGCCGGGAATCCATGCCATTTCCCGCCCATCGAGAAATAGCTTATCCGAAGCGTTCGTCACAATGTTCGATTGGTTTTCTGCGAGCAAAGCCATTCTCCTTCTATGAAGGCGGTCTTAGGACGGCAACCCGTGAACCTTTTGCCATTCGCACGAGGCCGCATGAAGTACGTTACGGTAACATTTGACGTAACAGGCGTCGCCAAAAACCGGATGAATCGCTGCAGCAGGGCCAAGCATTTCGCACATATCTCCGGTGGTCCTGTTCACCTGCGCACTGCGAATTGAAAATCTGTGCCTGTAACGTTCCGTCGAACGACCGTTGCGTTACGGTAACATAGGAACCTTTTCCGATGGTTGGCTATCTGGCAGCCCTCGACCTAGCCAGGAAAGCAAGGCCCCCTTCGTGGGTTAGCCCCACGATTTACAGCGTTATGTAACCGTAACGTACTCGCTTCCTCCGTGGCATTGCGTCATATTTACGACAGGGTGCCCGTCACCAAATTTCAAAAATACTCTGCGGTGGCTGATGCTCCGAAAATCCTCGAAACACAGTTTCGTGAACGATGATGTCCAGAGAAGGCTTGTCAAAGGGACTCCTGAAACTCATGGTCCGGCTCCCCGCCCTGCGGAGCGAGCTGCAGCGCCGGCATGCCCACGAGCAGGCGCTGCGAGATCTTTGCGATGCCTATGACGAGGCAACCCACGTGCTTGCCCTGATGCGAAACAACCCCCATCCCGACCGCGAGATTATTGCCGATTACGAGAGCGTCTGCGGTGGCATCGAGGGTGAAGTCATCGAGTTGTGCTCTGCGCGGCGGTCGAGTGTCTGATAAAAAGACTACGATTCGCAACAACTTAAGGTAACATTCACCTTCTCCTCCAGATTGTGCTCGCCAATAAGCGAAGCGCACGCTATGCTTAATTAAGGAATTTCTATTGCACCAAGACAACAACCGTGGGGGTGTGTCATGGACGAAAATAGATATCCGGACATGTCACGGACCGAAGAAAAAGCTCCTGTTGAGGAGCGCGCCGCCAGAGATGAATTGGAGCGGCTATTTTCGGATCCGCGACTCCGGCTGACCGAGCGGAACTATGCGTTTCTCGGCTATATCGCTGAGAAAGCTTTCGCCGGAAATACTAAGGGCGCCAAGGCCTATTCGATTGCCGTCGACGTTTTCGGCCGGCCGCCGAGCTTCGACCCGGCTATCGACCCAATCGTACGTATTGAGGCCGCCCGGCTTCGTGCGGCGCTCGACCAATATTATGACGCCTATGGGGCGCCGAACGGGATCCGCGTAGGCTTGCCGAGGGGCCACTACATTGCCGACTTCACTCATATTCCGCATGAGGCTGCGCAGGGTCCAGCGGCGGCGGCTGTTTCCCAGCAGGCACCGTTGATCATCGAGCGGGGTGATTTGCATGATGCCGCAGATAACCAGCAGCCGAAAAGCCCACGCCGCGTTCCAAAACCACTATTGTTCTTGGTAACCACGCTCGTTGCGGCTCTCACCCTGGTTTCGGCCGCAGCTTTTTTCGTTACACCGGAAACCCATGTAACTGGCCGAGCCGTGGACAAGCCGCTGGTCTCGCTGGTCGTTCAGACGAGGGATCCGGCCTACAGCGTGCGGGCCGATAATCTCAAAGATGACCTGATGGTCGCACTCGCACGTTTCGGTACCTTGCGGCTGGCCAAATCGCAGAGCTTTGCCCGTCACCGGTCTGGTACGGCAATGGCCGGAGTCGATCGCGACACCTTTGTCAGCCCAAGCGATTATCAGATTGCGCTGACATACAGGGTCGATAGCGATGCGCACCGCGTCACGTGGTCGGTGATTGAACCGGGCAGCGGTGAAACGCTTTTTTCTGGTCAAGACGCTGTTGCCAATCCCGCAGGCCACGCAGACCAGGCCGATGCAAAGCTCGTATCTTTACTGGGCGCCCGTTTCGGATCAGCCATGGGCCAGTTGAACGGTCTTGAGCTTCATCGCAAGGCGGATTCCGTTGAGGAAGGCAATGTTTGCGTTCTGGGCAGCGAGTACGCGATCAGCGCCGGCACGATTGCCGGACTGGCGCAGTCACGCGCATGCCTCGAGGCGACGCTCAAAGCCAACAAACGCGATGCCGACGCCAATGCGACTTTGGCGAGGGTCCTTGTTGCGTTAGACGAGGTGGCGGGCGCGTCCTCCAATTCGACGGCCGCACTCGGTTTGGCAAATGAGGCGCTTACGCTGGCGCCCAACTCGGACCGGGCGCTTGCCGCCCGCATGGTCGCCCTCTATGCCAAGGGGCGGCTGGATGCTGCGTTTGAGGCCGGCAATGATGCGCTTGCTGCCAATCCGCTCAATGCCGAGGTGGCCAGCGCTTTCGCGCTACGCCTCTATGTCAGTGGCTCCTGGGCAAAAGGCGCGGCATTGGCACGATCGACGCTTGCAAGCTCGGAAATCGATCCGCCGGATGCCGCCCTGGTGCTCGCGCTCGAAGCCTATCGCAACGGCGCGTTCACCACCACACTACGCCAGTTGGATTCAATCATCGGCGAAGACAGCACCGGCTCGGCCCTGCGCATCGCCACGCTCGTACGAATGGGCAGGCGGGCCGATGCATTTACCGCACTCGGTGAGGCCAACCATATTCATCCGCACTTCCTGAAGTTGTTCTCCAACATCATGACTTCGCGCCATGCCGATCCCTCTCTTCTTGCCACGCTAAAGCGTGACATTGCGGAGGCCGGCACCAAAGCTTCCGCCGAATTGCGGCCAGCCATGGACAGCAACCCACAGAATCTTCGATAACGTTTCAATCGGCACGGCATCCAATTTTGCCCCCCCATATGCTGTAGATCAGCGCTTGGCCTGCCAGGCGCTGGCCGTGGTAGTACAGGGTAGGCCAAGTGCGAGTGATTGGGGCCTTCGGCTTTAGCATTGAGAACGGTTTTTGAAGCGCAGGACTCGTTTCCGGTCTCAACGATCTCGCAATGGTGCGTCAAGCGGTCGAGGAGTGCTGTCGTCATCTTGGCATTGTCGAATACTGTGCCGGTTGCCAGCTCCCAACCAGGGCCTCCGCTACCTCGCGCCTGTCGCCAAGTGCTTCCAGCAACGCGCCGATATCGCCTTGCAGCTCACCTCCGTCATCATAATGGCGCAGGAAACCAACCGGAAGTGCCGCTGTCTCATCCCGCACCGCGAGGGCTTCGATTTCGCGGTGGAGCCGCGCAAACTCTGTTGTCCGGGCGCCAGGCCATTCGTGGTAACGGCTGGCAAGCATATCGTCGATCTCTGAATGGAAAGTTTCGACACTTCACCCTCTCTTCTTAAAGCTTGCCGGGAGGCGAACCTGATTGAGATAACCGCGCGGTTTTCAAAATCCCATAACGAGGTTTTCCTTCATGTGATCGCCTCGGTAGGGGACCAGGTTATTTCAGCGCGATATATGTCTGCGGATCGAGGGCGGTCGCGCGGACGGCGACATACTGGCCGGAAGCCTCGGTGACCATCTCGCGCAGTTTTCGGCACACGTCCCTCACGGTTTCTTGTGTCCGGTCGGGTTTGGGCAGGATCATCAACTCGACGTTCACGTGAGGCTGATCATCCAAACCCGCAACCTGCAGGATCGCGAACTGGCACGCGCTCGTATCAACCTTCAGTTCGACGCACAGCATCTCCCGTATAGGTAGCAGAGCTGATTTCAGCGACGTTACGGAAGCTTCGGGCAACGTCTCGTCCACATAGATTTTAATGTTAGGCATGGGTTACCTCGACACGGGGCAGAGCACGAAATCGAACGGCGAGCGCCAGAGCGTCTCCGCTTCATTCAGGCGCTCGTAAGGGGCAACGAGTGTAGTCTTGACGCCAAACACGGTGTCGGACTGCAGATAGGGATCATCACCAACGAAGGTGTGCGTGACGAGCTTCTGATATCCATCCGCCGTAACCATGTAATGCATATGCGCAGGACGATAGGGATGGCGCCCCAGATTCCCCAGCATCTGGCCGACCGGTCCGTCATCGGGGATGGGGTAGGATACCGGCTTGATCCCGACAAAACTGTAGCAGCCGTCCGGGCCTGTAACGAAGATGCCGCGATTGTTCCACTTCGGCTGGATATCGGGTTGCTGGACATCGTAGAAGCCATCGGCATTGTCCGACCAGACGTCGACGCGAGCGCCTTCGATCGGCCGCCCTTCGAGATCGAGAACCTTTCCCTCGAAGAGACAGCTTTCCCCCTTGCCGTCGAGCGATATGCAGTCGCCCATCGCCAATACCGGCGCACCGACGACATGGAACGGTCCGAAGACGGTGTTTTCAGTCGAGCCCGCAGGCCTGCGGTTGTTGATGGCGTCAACGAGCATGGAGAAGCCGAGCGTATCGGACAGCAGGATGAATTCCTGACGTTCACCGCTACAGATCCGGCCGGTTTTCGTCAGGAAATCGATGCCAACTTCCCACTCCTTCTGGGTCAGTTGAATTTCCTTCGCAAAAGCATGCAGGTGCTTGACGAGACATGACATGACTTCTGCCAGGCGAGGGTCCGTGCCCTCCCCCATTCTGGCGTTTACCGCCTCGACCGAACCTTCCTCGTTAAAATATCTGGTCATCTGAACTTACTCCTGAATAGATGAAGGGATGCCGCCTCATTCAAGCTGCCGGTTGCCCGACGGGCAGCGGCGGCGCCTCACCCGCGGCATTCCTGGCAGGTGCCAGGTGGCGAAGAGGCAGCAGATCGAGGCCGGTGCGATCGACGAACGTGCCCCAAAGACCGCGTCGCGCGAACAACATGATCCCAATGCCAAGCAGGCCGAGAATGATGAGGTAGACCGTTCCATAATCGGCCATGACCCGCTGCAGGCAGTAGAACACCGCAACGCCGACAATTGGCCCCGGCAACGTGCCGATTCCGCCGATGACCACGACGAAGATGACGAACGCCGTCCAGTCGATGACCGAGAATGCGGCATCCGGCGTGACGCGCGTGATCTGCAGGAACATCAGCGCTCCGCACAAACCCGTCCCCAAGGCCGAAAGGATGAAGATAGCAGCCTTGATGCGAACCGGATCGACGCCCACGGAACGGGCGGCATTGGCATTGTCGCGAGTGGCCTGAAGCCCCAGCCCCAACCGGGAGCGCAAAAACAGGTAAGATGCCACGAACAGAACAAGAGCAAGCACCAAGGCAAACCAATAGGTCAGGGCATCGGTGGCGGCGGCGGTGCTGACGTCAAGCAGATGCTTGATCGCGTCCACCCCGAACATGTCCTTGGTCGTGCCCTTCGGCAGCGACGTTCCAGTTCCTCCGCCGAGAGCCTTCCACTGGCCTGCGGCAAGCCGGGCGATGTCAGCGACAACCCAGGTACCGATGGCAAAATAGGCGCCGTTCAATCGGAAGGTGAAAAACGCCATCGGAACAGCAAACAACGCTGCGACGAGACCGCCGATCAGAATGCCGATCAGTGGATCAAATCCCCAGAGGATCACCGCAGCAAACATCGCGTAGGCGCCGATGCCGACGAATGCCTGCTGCCCGACGGAAACGAGCCCCGCGAATCCGGCAAGCATGTTCCAGTTCATGGCAAGAACCAGCAAGGTCAAAACACCGAAGAGATCCTGAACGACGGCGCGCGGTGCAAAGAATGGCAGGGCGAACAGCGTTGCGACGATCACCGCCGACAGGATGACAACCGAAGCACGGCCAGTTGTAAAAGATGAAATGTTCATAGCTTCAGACCTCAATCGTTGGCGCGCGGAAAGAGGCCGCGGGGACTGACGAGAAGAACAAGGACGAAGGCGATATGTCCCGCCAGAATCTGCCATTCCGGATTGACCGCAGCACCCACCGTCTGGGCGAGCCCGATGACGATGCCGCCAGCAAGCGTGCCCCATAGGCTGCCGAGACCGCCGATGATGACGGCTTCGAAGGCGTAGAGCAGACGCGCCGGACCGATCGACGGATCGAAGTTCGCGCGCATGCCAAGATAAACGGCGGCAATGCTCGCAACGACGAACGCGAGCCCGGTTGCAATCGCAAAGATTCGGTTTGGCCGGATGCCCATCAACCGGGCAGTGACGGCATCATCCGATGTCGCTCGAAACGCACGGCCAAGAGCCGTGGTATAGAAGAGCCTATTCAGAGCAAAAATGACGAGAACGGCGGTCGCAAGAGTCAGAAGCGGCATGACACCGACCGTCAGAGACCCTATCTGCAATGATTGTGTCTCGATAGCGCCGGCAGAAAGCTTCTGGCTGTTTGCGGAGAAACCCTCCAGCAACGCATTCTGGATGACGACGGACAGGCCGAACGTCACCAGTAGCGGCGGCAGCAAGTCATCACCGAGCACCCTGTTCAGCACATGGGTCTGCAGCAGCCAGCCGACGGCGAACATCCCGGGAGCAGCCAACAGGACGGCCCAAAAAGGATGCAATCCCAGAGCGCTGGCAATGACGAGGATAAGATAGGCCGCCAACACGATCAGATCACCATGGGCCAGATTGACCAGACGCATGATCCCAAAGACAAGGCTGAGGCCGGCGGCGAAAAGGGCGTAGAGCCCACCAAGCAGGATGCCCTGCATGATCGTGTCCAGGGTTATCATGCATGCACTCCGAAATAGGCATCGTGGATGGCATCCCGAGAGAGTTCGTCGGGACGGCCCTCAAGCGTGATCCGGCCTTCCGCCATGCAATAGACGCGATCTGCGACCTTCAGGGCCTGGCCGATATCCTGCTCGACGACGACGATCGAGGTTCCCACCGCCTTGATCCGGGGGACGGCGGCGTAAATGTCCTTGATGACGACAGGTGCGAGGCCAAGCGAGATCTCGTCGCAAAGCAGGACGCGCGGGTTGCTCATCAGTGCGCGACCAATGGCCACCATCTGCTGCTGCCCACCCGAAAGCGCGGTGCCGGGGCTGCGCCGGCGTTCGGCGAGGATCGGGAAAAGCTCGTAGAGGCTTTTCAGGTTCCAGGGCCCCTCGCCCTTGCGGGCATGGGCGCCGATCAGCAGGTTTTCCTCCACGGTCAATGAAGGGAACAGACGGCGCCCTTCCGGTACGGTGGCGATTCCCTTGAGGAGAATGTCCGGCGCATCCAGATGATCGATGCGCTCTCCCTCGAGCGTCATATTACCGGACCCGATTTTGACAATCCCGGTCAGTGCACGCATCAACGTGCTCTTTCCAGCGCCGTTTGCCCCGATCATGGCAACCGTTTCACCGGCATCGAGATACATGTCGATGCCGAACAACGCCTGGAAGTCACCGTAATAGGCTGTCAGGCCGTTGATTTCGAGAAAATGCCCGCTCATGCCTCGATCCCCAGATAGATTTCGCGAACCTCGCGCGACGCCATGACCTCTTCCGGCGGGCCGGCCATGAGGACACGGCCGAAATTCAGCACCACCAGTCGTTCTACGACGCTGTTCAGTGCATGCAGAACGTGCTCGATCCATATGATCGCCGTGCCTCCGGCGTGGATCTCCCTTATGGTCGCAACCAGCTCCCGACACTCCGCCTCCGTCAGTCCACCGGCGATCTCATCCAGCAGAAGGATCCTTGGCTTGGTTGCCATCGCTCGCGCCAGTTCAAGCCGTTTGCGCTGAAGCAGCGGCAGCCCGCCGGCTTCCCTGTTGGCCTGCGGTGCCAAACGGGTGCGCTCGAGAATGTCCATGCAGAAACCGGGCGCGTCAGCGGCGGAAACGGTTCCGCCGAAGCGGGCGGCAACAAGGAGGTTTTCATAGACGGAAAGTCGACCGAACGGCTGCGGGATCTGAAACGACCGGCCGATGCCGCTCTCGCAGCGCTTCATCGCGCTGTCACGGGTAACATCCCGTCCGTCGAGAAAAATCTGGCCGCTGTCAGCCGCGACATTTCCCGTGATGAGGTTGAAGAGGGTCGACTTCCCTGCGCCGTTCGGACCGATGATGCCGAGCGCTTCGCCATTGTTCAGGTCGAAACTGACATCGTCTGTCACCTTCAATGCACCGAACGATTTCGATACCGCTTTGAGAGATAGGATGGGCATGCGCGCTCCGATGGATCGTCAGACTCGTGGAGTGGCCAGCCGGCTCCGTTCGTGCCGGCTGGCGGGTTCCTTAGCCAAGCAGTTCCAGCTTGCCGCCGAGCGGAATCTCCGGCGCATTGGCGTTTTCAACGATGACCAGATCGAAGGTTCCATCGCTCTTTCGGCGCCACTGCCCGCCGACCAGCGGCGTCTTCGCCACGTTCTTGCGTGCAAAGGGAGGCACGTTGTCCTTGCCCCATTTGATGTTGCCCACCACGGTATCGAGGTTGGTGGCGGAAATGGCTTCAACGATGGCCTCACCATCTGTGGGGTCGGATGCGCGCTTCAAGACATCGGCTGCGAGCTCGAACAGCGCGTGGGTGAAGCCAACCGGCTGGGTCCATTGCCGTTTTGCCGCTTTTGAAAAGCCGTCAGCCAGTTCCGCCGAGCTTTCGCCGGTCAGGGACGACTTGTAGGGGAAAGCCGGCGACCAGTAGATTTCCGCTGTCAGGTTATGACCAAGATCGCCCAAGGCGACCACGCTTTCCGGGAACAGAAGCGCCTTTGCGATCGACACGATCTTGGGCTTGAAACCCTGCTGGGCGGCCTGTGTCCAGAAGGTCGTGAAGTCCGGCGGGATCGGAATACCGGTGAAGATATCGCAGCCGGCCTGCTTGAATGCGTTGATCTGGGCGCTGAAGTCGTCCGTCAGGTTCTGGTAACGGCCGGGATCGGTCAGTTGATAACCGGCCGCCTTTGCCGCCGGAGGCATTCCGACGTCCGAGCCCCAGGCATTGCCATCCCCGTCATTCGGCCACAGTGCGCCGACCTTCTTGTTGGTGTCGAGGCTATTCCACATATTGAGGAAGACCGAGACGTTGTCTTCCAGCCCCCAGAAGAAGTGATAGACATAATCGAACTCCTGCCAGCTTCCGGGATCAGCGGGGTTTCCCTGCTGCCCGATGAACCAGGGCTGCCATGGAGCGACGGAGGAAATGACTGGCACTTCCTCGCTTTCGGCAATGGCACAGACCGGGTTCGTGGTCTCCGGCGTGGAGGCGACGAGGATCAGGTTCACTTCGTCGCGGCTGATGAGTTCCTTCGCGACTTCCGCTGCCCGGTTCGGATTGGACTGGCTGTCCTTCACGATCACCTCAACATCCAGACCGAGAGACTTGGCGCTTTCGAGGAATTTCGAGACCATGTAGCTATCCGCCTGGGCGAAGGCCGAAAGCGGGCCGGACTGAGGCGTCACATAGCCGATCTTGATCTTGGCACCGCTGGCAAGAGCGGGCATGGCGAAGCTCGTGGCATAGGCGGCGGCAGTCGTCTTCAACAGTTGTCTTCTGGTAATCATCGCTTTCTCCTCCCGTTTCGTGCGATTTACTCTGGTCTTGAACCGCTCCATGCGCGTTGCAGAAGATCGCGGATCGCCTGCTTCTCGATGGGGCGTGGATTCCAGTATGGATTGGTAGTGGCAAGCTCCGCGGCGCGATCGAGATCGGCCGAAGCGAGGCCAAGGACCTTCAGGCTTGTTGGAGCACCGAGCGCAGCAGAGAAGGCGTATAATCCTGCGGCTGCGGTGGGCGCCCCAAAAATCTCGGCAACCGGCGACAGCAGTTCGGGAACCGCTTTCTCCGCATAGGCCACCGTATGCGGCAGCATGACTGCGTGCGTTTCTGCGTGCGGCAAGTCGTACGTGCCGCCGAGCGTGTGACAGATCTTGTGATGCAGCGCCATTCCGACCATGCCGAGCACGCTGCCACAGAGCCAGGAGCCGTAGAGCGCATTCGAGCGCGCCACGGCATCGCCCGGATTGGTGACGATGCCCGGCAAAGCCACCTTCAGGGCGCGCACGCCTTCGACAGCCATCATCGATGCGATCGGATTGCGGTCCTGCGCACAAAGACCCTCGACCGCATGCGCGATCGCATTCAGGCCCGAGGTGACGCTTATCGCAACAGGAAGACCGCGTGTGAGATCCGGATCGTAGATGACTGTTTCGGGAAGGATCGAGGAGCCGCGTACGGTCGTTTTCACGCCTCTCTCGGTCTGGCCAAGGATGGGCGTGACTTCCGACCCGGCATAGGTGGTCGCAATGACGATCTGCGGCGCATCGTTTCGATAGGCTATGGCCTTGCCGAGCCCGATCGTCGAGCCGCCACCGAAAGCGACCACGCAGTCCGCACCCGTGTCTGAGTAGACGGCCATTGCCCTTTCCGTCACCTCGACCGGCGTGTGCATCGTGGCCTCCGCGAAAACGCCGGCGGCAAGATTGCCAAGCGTCTGGGCGATCGCTTCAACATCAGGCTTCTGAAATGGGGTCGAGAGCAGCAAGGCGCGGCGGCGGCCCAATCGACGAATTTCTTCGCCAAGCTCCGCCGCCCTGCCTGACCCAAAAAGAATGCGTGCCGGATTTCCCGTATAGATAAATGACTGGTCCACGACCCCATCCCTTCAGCATTGTTTTCAAGAGCCTTAACGACAGTTCCGTCAGGCTCTCGGGTTCATCAGGCGACGGCCCGTTCCACCACATCGTTCAGGCAGAGGCGCTCAAGCACCCTGTCAAATCGATGACAAAGCTCCTCGGGGGTCGAAGCGGTTGCAGCAACATAGAAGTCAGGACGGAGAACGACGTAACTTGCGCCGATGCCCTTCAGCCAATTGGCATAGGTACCCTCGCTATCGACGGCGTCACATTGTTCGCCGGAGCCGCCAATGCGAACGGTGTGGCCGCCGAGCTTGCGCAGGTTTCGCAACTGATCAGGATGGAGTGCGTTTGCGGGGTCGGCATCGAGCCCCAACACCATCCAGCCGAAGCCGACGGCCTGATCGAAACGGTCCTTTTTGCCATTGGCTTCGACCACGCCCTGCACCGACAGTTCGCCCGCGTGATGGGATTCCGGCAACCAGATGCCCGGCCCAAGCTGGCAGATATCGGTCGGGAGAGGCGTAAAGTTTCTTGCTTCAAGCTCGGCCCTCATCTGGCGGTCACGCTCGGCCGCTTCCTCGGGATCGGAGATGCAGATGATCTTGCCGAGTTGCTGGCTGAAATCGATATAGTGCTTGGCGTGCTCCAGGCGCTCCGTCGTGTAGCTGTCGAGGACCTTGTCGGACAGAGTGCCATCCAAAATCCCGTTCAGACGCCAGGCCAGTGCAAAAGCATCACGCAACCCGGCGCACATGCCCTCGCCGGCAAAGGGCGGCATCAGGTGCGCTGCATCACCCGCTATCGCACAACGGCCCTTGTTCCACTGCTTTGCCCAACGCGCCTGGAAGCGGTAAACGGCGCTGCGCTCCAGCGTGGCGTTGTCTCGCGTAAGGCCCCACGGCTCCAGCAGCTTCCAAGCGTTGTCCTCCAGTGCGAGTTCGGCGGGATTTTCGCCGGGAAGAACCATGTATTCCCAACGCCGGCGCCCCGGACCGCCGGGAACGATTGTCGTCGGCCGGCGTGGATCGCAGAGCTGCCACTGGGCGGGCTGCATGACATAATCGCCATGCGGGATCATATCGAGGATCAGCCAGTCGAAGAAATAACCCTTGTCTTCGTTCTCGATACCGAGGGCCTGCCGGACGAAGCTGTTCGCACCATCAGCACCCACGACATACTCGGCCTGTACCGTCAGCTTCTCCGTGCTATCCGCATCCTCGGCGGGATTGCGCAGCAGGTTCAACGTGACGCCATGCTCATCCTGGACGAGACCGCAGGCCTCGAAACCCTTAATATGCTTAATACTCGAATATTGTGTCGAAATCCTCGTGAGGCGCTTCTCCAGGTCCGGCTGGTTGAACCAGTAACGCACGCGCCAACCCGACGCCGACGTGCTCTGCCAATCGACGATCTGGATGTTTTCGCCATTGGCGTCTTTCCAGTAATAGAGTTCGTCGTGATAGTTGATCGCCGAGTCATTCTCGCTGTCGATGCCGAGGACGGCGAGAATTCGGGCGATCTCATGGTCGTAGGTGACCGCACGCGGGCGACCATAGGTCTCCGTCCATCGCTCGATCAAGGCGACTTTCTTTCCGGCCTTGCCCAGAAGTATCGCAAGAAGGGTTCCGACGGGACCGCCGCCCACAATTGCAACATCAGCGTGAAACAGCTCGCCATCCGGCGAAATTCGACTCGACTTGTTGCTCAATCTTTCCTCCGTCTTCAAACACACGCCATCCAGACGCACAGCAGCGCCATCGCCGGACTGATAAATTCGGTACGATTTCAGCTTCTATTGGGTCTTTTCCGTCGTCAGAGCGGACCTTTCAGGCCCAGCCCATCGCTACGCCTTGGGAACGCTTTTCCGTATTGTGCTCAATGAGCCGAGCGCACGCTGGGAATACCTCACCGAAAATTCCTCCAGATCCTCCGTTGGAATTGACGTTAGATCAAAAATGAATGACATTCAATATAGAATATTATTCGGTATCGAAATCTGTGATTGAGGTGCTTCCTTAAAAAATCTCGTCGCCGGCCGTTGAACGAGCTACCATCATGAGACATTGACGATTTGGCCGCTTCACTCCCATTTTCGCGGCTGAGAAATGGTCGACACCCGGTATTCGAACGCGATTCGGATATGAGGCTTGAAGTAAGGACGAGAGAGTTATGGATACGAAGCGGGCAGAGGGCAGAGTAGCCCGACGGCAAAAGCGCAACCGCACGGCTTTGCTGGAAGCCGGCGAGGAAGTCATGTCGGAAAAGGGGATTGATGCCGCAACGATGCAGGAGATTGCAGAACGGGCGGACGTTGGCGCCGGTACAGTCTACAACTACTTCAAGTCCAAGGACGATCTGGCAGTCGCTGTTCTGGAGAACATCATGGAACGTTTGGCGGAGCGCATCGAGGACGTGACGGACACGTTTTCGGACCCTGCCCAGGTTTATGCATTCGGTATTCGGCAGGTGCTCGAAACGGCCACGGGGGATGTACGATGGAAGCAACTGCTCCATCGCTCCGAAGTCATCGCTGACGCGCTTTATCGGCGAATGGGGCCCTACCCCATGCGGGATATGCGCCTGGCCACTGAGGCTGGACGCTTCAATGTCACGGATCCAGCCCTCATCTGGCGTTTGACCTCGCATGCGATCGTTGGCTTTGCTCTCGGCATCACCAAGGATGGCCTGCCACCCAGCTCGATCAACGAGGCAGTTATCCGGCTTTTGTGCATGACCGGTCTCGCGATTGATGACGCGGCCGAACTCGCCGCGAGGCCATGCCCACCACTGCCTCCGCAACCGGCTCCGCGCAAAAACCGCATCAGCGATTACATGTGAAGAATGCCAAGCCGGCGTCACGCGACATCGCAACGGCTGTGGGATAGACTGAAGGAGATTCCATATTCGAAACGAAACTGCAGAAAGAAAGACTCCTCGCACGCAAAGCACTTGAGCGTGCCGGACGCCTGGCCTTCAAGCCCAGCGGGCTCGAGATCTCTGACCACCGTTGGCCGGTTGATCCATATGGGTTCCGCCGAAGATGATGGTTGCGCATTCTACAGCGAAACCCACGTCGGAATGAAAATTCCTGTTCGCGGCTTTCTGTTCAACTGGCTGGTCCTGCCGTTTGTCTATTCGCGCAAGAAGGGTGAGCATTGGATCAAGCACAATATCGAGGAAAGCGGCCGGACCGAGGATGCGCTTCCGTTTTTGTATGCTCATGCCGACAGCGGTCTTGGACCAAGCCCTACTTCACGCGTTTTGACACAATGAAGTTGATGCGCAAGCTCCTGTCGTGTCCCTGTCCGGCGTCGAATGATCGTCCGATGGATGCATCAATCTGTTTTCGCAGTCAGGCGACCGGCGGATCGCCTGACCAGGCGGCCTGCAGCAGTCGCCGGATCGCGTCCCGCTCGACCAAGCGTGGGTTCCAATAGGGGTTTTTCGCGGCTAGATCGGCAGCATGGTCGAGGTCACCTGCCTTCAACCCCAGATCTTCAAGTGACATCGGCGCGTTCACCGTACCGGCGAAACGGTGAAGCGCCATTCCCGGCTCGTCGTCGCCGAAGAGCTCGGCAAGGGGTCGCAGTTCATCACGCGCCGCTCTAGCGTTGTAGGCAATGGCATGCGGTAGAATAACGGCGTGGGTTTCGGCATGCGGCAGGTCAAAACTGCCCCCCAGTGTGTGGCAAAGCTTGTGATGCAGTGCCATGCCGACCTGCCCCAGCACCGTGCCGCACAGCCATGCGCCATAAAGAGTTTCGGCGCGCGCGCTCAGGTCGTCGGGATTGGCCAGCACGCGCGGCAGGGCATCGCGGAAGGCCCGCATTCCCTCAACTGCCATAAGCGAGGTGAGTGGCGTGCGGTTCTGAGCGTAAAGCCCTTCGGCAGCATGCGCTATGGCATTGAGCGCGCTCGCCACCGTCATTGCTATCGGCAGGGTACGCACCAGTTCGGCATCATAGAGGATGACCTCCGGCTGCACTCTGGCGTCGGTCAAAGTGGTCTTCACGCCATCTTCGGTCTGGCCGAGAATGGCAGTCGCCTCGCTGCCCGCATAGGTTGTCGGTACGACGATCTGCGGCAGATCGGTGCGTAATGCAATCGCTTTGCCGAGCCCGGTGGTTGAACCGCCACCGACGGCCACGAGGCAGTCGGCCCCGATCTCACGCGCATAGGACGCCGCTTCCTCGGAAATCGCCACCGGCGTATGCATCCGCGCACGGCTGAAGGTCCCGGCAACGTGATCGCCACACAGCACCGCGAATTCCTCTGCCACGGAAACTTGCTCCGGCGTCGTCAGGATAAGGGCGCGCCGGCAATCCAGCCGCTTGATCTCCGCAACAAGGTCGTGACGCACACCGGCGCCGAAACGCACGCGAATTGCCGGCCATTGCACGGCAAACTCTTCACGGAAAAATGACATGGGGCTCCTCCATACGGCGTCCGCATTCCTTTGGACGTACTGCGTTCGTCGAACATCGTTTTATCGACAGGTTTGTCACCTCTCTCCTTGCGCTCATTCAGGTGTCATCATGAAGTCGAAGGGAGAGCGCCAGAGCGTCGGCGCCCCTTCTAGCCGCTCATAGGGGGCGATCAGCGACTCCTTCACCCCGAAGACCGCGTCGGAAGACAAGTATCCATCGCCACCGACGAAAGTATGCGTCACCAGTTTGCGAAAACCCGGCGCGCTGATCATATAGTGCATGTGGGCTGGCCGCCACGGATGACGTCCGAGATAACCAAGAAGCCGTCCGACAGGGCCGTCGTCGGGGATCGGATAGCTCACCGGGCGGATGCCGACAAAACTGTAGCGGCCGTCGGCTCGAGTGATGAAACGACCGCGATTGTTCCATTTAGGCTGGATATCTGGCTGCTGAACATCGTAGAAACCGTCGGCATTGTCTGACCAGACATCGACACAGGCCCCCTCGACCGGCTGGCCTGAAAGGTCCAGAACGCAACCTTCGAACAGGCAGCTTTCACCCTTGCCATCCAGGCTGATGACCGAGCCATGTTCGCGCACCGGTGCATTCTCTACATGGAAAGGACCAAGGACCGTGCTTTCGGTCGCCCCCTTCGGGCGTCGGTTGGTTATGGCGTCCACCAGCATCGAACAACCCAGCACATCCGAGAGCAGGATGAATTCCTGCCGTTCCTGCGTGCAGATTTGCCCCGTTCTGGTCAGAAAATCGATCGCCACGCCCCATTCGTCGGCAGTCAGCTTCACTTCCTTGACGAAGGCATGCAGATGCTTGACAATGCCCGCCATGATTTCAGCCAGTCGCGGGTCCGTATTGTCGTCCATACGGGCATTCACGATGGCGGCCGAATCCTCTTCCGCGAAGTATTTCACGATATCCTCCATTGTCCTTTTGTATTGCCAGCGTCTTCACGCGGCATTGCTTTTGCTCCACCAGAAGCTGGGCACTACCTTGCGCGAGTGGGGCTCTTGGCCACGCGCAACGTGGCCAGGAAGTTAAGCGAGGGCGACCGAGCGCGCATACTTCCCATCCTCATAGAGCAGAGGGGAAATATTCTCGCTGATCAACACACGATGAACGCCACCAATGAAGACCCTGTGAGTCCCAAACTCGATTGACTTTTCCAGCGAGCAGAACAGGTTAGCCTGCGCGTCGAAGAGAAAAGGAAGACCTTCCTCGGACTGCCGCCAGTCACCAGCCGAAAAGCGCTGTTCGCCCTTCAGCTTGCCTGCGAACGCTGTAGAAATCTCATGTTGATCCACTTGCAGCATGTTCACGCAGAACCTTTCGCTTGCCAGAAGAGGAACATGCAGGGATGACGCTGTGTTGATGCAAACCAACAGAGCAGCAGGCTCAGCGCAGACCGACGTAACGGCGGTCGCCGTCATGCCATATCTGGTGCCGTTGTGTTCGCTTGTGATGACACTGACTGTTGTCGTTAGTCGGCGCATCGCGCCGCGGAAGTCGTCGGTAATCTCCGTGATCATCGCGCATCTCCGGAAAACCTCTCGCATCGGAGTTGCGCAGCGACTTCGTAGGTCAAAATAGTGACTCCGGCCGCCGCGTAGTTTGGGACATCAGCAGCCGCCGCGGCACCCTCCGGCGAATCCAAAGCCGCCTGCATCGCGTCCCGGGTATCGAATTCACATTCGACCAGGGCGTAATAAGGCGAATTGTCGCCACCTGCGATATCGAAAGCATGCCTCATGGCCCTTAGATTTTGGAATTTTGAAACCAGTGGAAGATGCACCTGCTCAAGGTGCTGGCGGAACTGGATGATGTCCGCAGGGTGGTTGTACAGGGCAATCAACTTGTGCATTCAGGTTCTCCTCATATCCTCAGCTTGAACTGCGGCTGCTGGCAGGTTTCGCATGCCAGCAGCCGCAGTGTGTCAAAACGGTTGAACGATTTCTTCGACACCGAAGAGAACGCGGCCGTAGATCAGGTTCGCCATTTCCGGGAGAACGAAAGCGTGTCTGCTGGCCACTTCGCTATCGCGCCAAATGCGCTGCAAACTGTTGGACAACGCAAAGCTCGATGCACCGTTGACACTCAAAAGTTTATTGATGGCTTCACGTGCTAGCTTACCCGCTTGGCCTGTATCCATGCGGATGCGCGCTCGGGTCAGGGGATCAAGCTTCTCCTTGCGCAGAGCAGCGCTATCAATATCCGCGCACGCACGGGCCACGAGCAAATAGGCCTGATCAGCCAATGAGACTGCTTCCGCGAGTTCGATTTGGTGAACCGGCGAATGGCGAGCTTGAGTGAATGTTGTGTACGCAACTGATTTTGTTGGAGCCTTGGAAAGGGTCAGATCAATCGCACCACGAGCGAGGCCAAGTTGGGCTGCAACGAGAACGATCTCAGCCACGGGAACGAACGATGCGTAGTCGTTCGGCTCATCGGAGTCGGATCTCGCGTATGCTTCGTTCGCCATATCACCGAAATTCTGAATGCGGTGACTGGGGATGAAAACGTTGTCGGCGACCAGCGTGTTGCTGCCGGACGCGCGCATACCTGCGACGAACCAGGTGTCGCGGTAGGTAAGATCACTGAACGGCACCAGGGCAAGCCCGAGGATTGTAGAGCCGTCCGGATTCGTGCCGAGGCTGACGCCCAGGGTTGCCCACTGAGCATGCCGCGAGCCGGAAGCATACCACCATTCGCCGGTCACCCGAATGCCCCCTTCGACAATCTCGGTTTTCGCCGGCGCGGTGAAAATACCGCAGATGCGAGCGCCCGGGGTGGTGCCAAAGGACTCTTCCTGAGCCTGATCCGAGTAGAGTGAGGCAAACCAGGTGCAGACGTTCAGAAGAGCCATCGCCCATGCCGTCCCGCCATCCGCCTTCGCGACCTCAGCTACCGCGTCGATGAAGGTCCGGAAATTCGCGCCGCTCCCTCCAAGCCGTTTCGGTACAGAAATGTGAAACAGGCCGCGCTCATGTAGTGCGTTTACGACCTCTTCGGAAACACAGCGATTGTCCTCACCTTCCTGCGCGTGTTTGCGGACAATCTCCAACACTTCACGTGCTCTGGAAACGATTTCCAGATCTGGTCCTGGCGCATCAAAGAATGCATCGAGGGGACGTGAAATCGGGTTTGGTGTTTCACTGGTGGAACCCAGTTTGTTCAGCATATTCTCCTCCTTATTCAGCCGGGGCCAATCGCCTCAACGGCATGCTTGAATTTGCATAAGTCGTGCCAACCGGTCCGTCGCTTGCCGATCAATCGTTATTCCATTGATAAATAATCGTTATTTCTTGAATAGCGTCGATGTCGCCGAGATTGCCATCCCCGCCAATTATGGCTACTGTTCGCCACATCACCGCAAATTTGGCTTCTGGTGACCAATCGCACATTGGGAGGTGTTCGATGTCCAAACTGTCAGGATTGGTGCTGAGCGTAGGACCGGATGCCTCCGGCAGCATCAATACGGGCGAGTCGATATTGCCCGACCTATCGGATTTGAGTGAACGCATTAAATTCGTGCCAAGAGAGGGGCAAATTTGGCTGGACGACCAACGGGCGGTCATTCTGAACCTGGAAGTTCTAATCACGCTACGCAGGGAGCTGATGGAAGGTCTAGGTCCGCAAAAAGCCAATGAAGTGCTTTTTCGTGCTGGACATGCGGCGGGGGCACGTGAAGGCATGCTGGCCATCAAGGTCAGGGCCAACAAACCGCATCTCGATGCCTTCCTTGTCGGTCCTCAACTCCACGCGCTGAGAGGGGAGGTATATGTCGAGCCAGTAATTTTAGAAGGGGACGTCGAGACGGGGAGATACTACAGTGAATTGCTATGGCGGAACTCTGCTGAAGCAGAAACGCATGTGGCTTCCTTCGGTGGCAGTAACGAGCCTGTTTGCTGGATGCAGATCGGCTATGCCTCGGGTTACACGAGCACCGTCATGGGGCGACCGATAATATTTAGGGAAGTCGAATGCGTGGCATGTGGCTCGTCGCACTGTCGCATCGTTGGAAAACCCGCTGAGGAATGGCCGACGGAGCCGGAGCATGCCTTTCTGTCAAAGGTCGGATCTTACTCGTCGAGCAAAGATGAGAAACGCAGCATTATCGGACGATCCTCCCGGTTTTTGGGTGCGTGGCATCTTCTTACAAAGGTTGCACCGTTGCGTACAACGACACTGCTTCTGGGTGAAACCGGTGTCGGCAAGGAAATATTCGCAAAAGCAATCCATGACGCCAGTCCACGACGTAAAATGAGCATGCTGAGCGTAAATTGCGCGGCAATTCCTGAAAGCTTGATCGATGCGGAACTGTTTGGCGTTGAGAAGGGCGCTTTTACAGGTGCCGGACATGCTCGGGCAGGCTGGTTTGAGGCTGCGGACAAAAACACCCTGTTCCTCGACGAGATCGGAACCCTGAACCTGAACGCTCAGGCAAAGCTCCTAAGAGTCCTTCAAGAGGGTCAGTTTAGCAGGCTTGGCGGGACGATCATGCGCAACGTCGACGCGAGGATCATCTGCGCAACGAACGTCGACCTCGAGCGGGAAGTCAAAGAGGGCCGCTTCCGTGCGGACCTTTTGCATCGCCTCAACGCTTTTCCGATCGCCATACCGCCGCTAAGGGAGAGGCGCGATGATATCCCCCTGCTTATCGACTACTTCCTCTCACGGTTCAACGAAAGGAACGGCCGGCATATTAGCGGCTTCACGATGAAAGCGGTGGACGCTTTGATGGCCTATGAGTTTCCGGGAAATGTTCGTGAGCTGGAAAACATGATCGAGCGCGCCGCAATCCTTACCCCAGAAGACGAACCCATAGACACTCTACACCTATTCAACAATCAAAGCGGGCTTCACCGCACCTATCTTACGCCCGAAGTGGGGGGCAGCCTCGTGCGGAGGGCATTCCCGTATCTTGACGAAATGCCACATGAGGCCATCTCCACCACAGCGGGTATGTCACTAATGCAAGTCGAGCAACTCGCGATCACTGAAGCAATGCGGGTCGCGGGCGGTAACGTCTCCGAGGCGGCACGTAAATTGGGGCTAACAAGAGCAAAATTGCGGCATCGGCTCAAGCTCTTGACTTAGGTATGAGAGTTGCTGACAGCGTGTATAAAAACCAGCTATTCCTGCACCCCCTGCCCGCATGCGCTCGGCAAGCGTCCCTTGGGGATTGAACTCCAGTTCGAGTTCACCCGACAGATATTGGCGCATGAAACTCCGTGTTTTCGCCGACATAGGACGAGACCATCTTCCTGACCTGCCTGGTCGCCAGATGTGGCCCAGCCCGAAGCAATCGACCCCCGCATTGTTGGACGCGATTGTCAGATCGCGTGTCCCGGCATCGCGGAAAGCCGCGATCAACAACTCGGGGATTCCACAAAGGCCGAACCCACCCGCGGCAATCAACATGCCATCGAACAGTAGCCCGTCGAGCGCTGCACCAGCATGGGCATATAATTTTTGCATCTAATGCAGGAAGCCGCCAAGGCTTGCCGCGACAGAGATCGCCTTTTCGCCTTCTGTCGCAACGCCTTGCGCGCCTAGTGCCGTAAACGCTAGCTCTGGGCTTCGTGGTTGGTTACGAAGTCCGCCGGGATTTCAGGTCCCCAGAGATAGATGGAATCCTGCGGCGGATAATCGCCGGCATCCCAATGATGATCGACGGGGATATAGTCGATGTCGGCCGAATATTCACTGTAGCTGCCCCAAGGGTCACGCACGTAGTGGAAGTAGTTGGATCCGAGCACGTGGCGCCCCAGGCCCCAGCCCTTGACAAACCCTTTGTCGGCCATCTGCATCGCACCGCGGCCAATCTCGTCGATCGAACCCACGTCCCAGGAGCAGTGATGAAGCCCGGGAGCGGACGACTTGGCGAATGCAACCAGATGGTGGTCGCTTCCATGAATGCCATGCATGAAGCAGATGCCGTCGCCAGAGCGATCGGAAAGCCGCAGGCCCAGATAGCGGCTGTAGAAATCGATCGCACCTTGCACGTCCGCCGTGAAGATCAGTACATGCGCCAATCGGCGGGGCCGCACCACTGCGACTTTCGATCTTTGCGGCGCAGCCGCTGTGCCGGAAGGCTCTGATTTCATCAAGAAATGCGTCTTCTCATCCGGAGAAGATTTCTGCGCGATCTTCAGCTCGATCAGCACGCCATTGTGGTCGTAAAACCAAACACCGTTCGTGTCGAAGCCCCTCGGGGCATCCATCAATCGGATTCCACCCTCTTCGAGTCGCCGCCGCATCGGCTCGAAATCTTCCTCGAACGCTGCGAATGACAGAAAATTGAGCTTCTTTCGAGCGCCTTCGCCGATACTCGCCCAGCGCTGATTCGAACCAAAGGTGTAGAGCCCGAGCGTGTTGCCCTCCTCCCGCACATCGAGCCCGAAGGACTTATAGAAGTCCTCGGCAACGCGAAGATCAGGCACGACGACGTTGAAGGCATCCATAGAATGGATGCCGAGTTCTCCGGGTCGCTTCGATATGGCGACCTTGCCTGTAATTGCCGTCATGTATCCCTCCTCAGAGACATGTGGGGCGCGTTACCCAATCAGGCGGCCGCGCGCTTTACCGACCGATCCTTGATCGGGTTGGACAGAATGCCGATCCTTTCGATCTCGACTTCGCAGACGTCGCCGTCCTTCATGAATAGCTGCGGCTTGCGGGCCAGGCCGACACCAGACGGCGTGCCGGTCACGATCACGTCGCCGGGAACCAGCGTCATGAAGCCGGAGAGAATAGAGATCAGCTTCGCGACGGAAAATACCATGTCGCTAATCGATGCGTCCTGCACTACCTGGCCGTTCAGGCGCGTCTGCAGCCGAAGACCTTCGCAGCCGGGCGGGAGTTCGTCGGCGGTGACAAACCAGGGACCGAAGGCGCCAGTGTCGTCGAAATTCTTGCCTGGCGTCCATTGCGGCGCCTTGAACTGGTAGTCGCGGATCGAGCCGTCGTTGAAAATCGAATACCCCGCCACGTAATCGAGCGCGTCCGACTCGGATACGTCCCGCGCCGGCTTGCCGATGATGGCGACCAGTTCGCCTTCATAATCAAGCTGAACGGAAACCTCCGGGCGCAAAATCGGCGCACCGTGGGCAATCAAGCTCGAATTGAAGCGCCCGAAGATCGTTGGAAAATCCGGCTGCTTAAAGCCGCTTTCGGCAGAATGGTCGGTATAGTTGAGACCAACGCAGACGATTTTTTCCGGATTGGAGATTGGCGGCAGGAGCGTTACCCTATCGAGATTGACAGCTGGCGCATTTTTGAGAGCTTCAGCGGCTTGTGCCAAGGCTTGGTCGCCGGATCGGACCAGTGAAAGCAGGTCGCTGGGATAGCCGGCGTCACCGTCCTTCAGACCGCGCCAAGTTCTATCTACCTCGAGCGCAAGCCCGACAACTTCATTATCCTTAAACGAAACGAACCGCATGGAATGTGCCTCCTATTTTGTGAGAGCAAGGTACTGGGTAAAAATTTATCGGTCAACACATAATATATTATTTATAGTTTCATACTTTTATAAGTCGGTATTAACCCTGCCCTTGCCCCTATATCGCTAGCGCTCTAAAGAGAATATGATAATATATTATTCTGCGAATAATCGACGTTCGCGACTATCGATCGATCGGAGAAAAAATGGCAAGTCCCAAGGCTGGAAGCCTCACTGCGGAAGCGCACGCCCGCCTTCGGGGCGACATTCTTGCCTGCCGACTAATCCCTGGACACAAGCTCGTCATTCAGGATCTATGCGATTCCTTAGGCTTCAGTCTGGGCGCCGTCCGGGAAGCGCTTTCTCGCCTGACCTCGGAAGGCCTTGTAGAGGCCGAGCCGCGCAAGGGCTTTCGGGTTGCCCCTATCACCGAAGAAGAACTGCAGGACATAACCAACGTTCGCGCCACCATCGAAAGCCTGTGCCTGGAAAATGCTATCCGTAACGGCGACCTCAAATGGGAGACGGGCATCGTGTCGACGCTGTTCGAGTTGTCGCGATTGAAACTGCAGGACGCCGATGACAGCGCACGCGTAAGCGAGGTGTGGGCGGAAACACATCGCCGCTTCCACGAAGCGCTCGTAGCAGCCTGCGACAGCCCCTGGCTGCTACGGTTGCGAGAGACGCTGTTCACCCAGTCAGAGCGCTATCGGCGCGTATCCGTTCCGCTTGACCGCATGGGGCGTGATCTGCACGGTGAACACAAGGCGATTGCAGACGCCGCCATTGCTCGCGATGTCGTGAGGGCCACCGCTGAAATGCGCGCTCACTTGGCAAAAACAACACGCATTCTCATCAAGGCTGGCGTCGTCAACCAGCACCTCACATAACTTGACCCGGCAGCGGTAGCGCTGAGAAACTCGATCCGATCGATTTACCCCATCACCACTTACCGATGGCTCGCAACCAGCCCCTTGGCGACCGCGCGCCCTCCGGTTTGATCGATTTTTTCACCGGCATCGTTCGGGGCGAGCAGGCCTGATCCGGCCTGCCGCTGTTTTGAAAGCATACCGCGCAAAAGCTACCGGATATCCGCGACAAGCTTCAGAGCGCGCGGAACGGCGCCTGGACTGCGATTTCCGGTGCGGACCGGTTCTCGCAGATGGCAATATCGAATTTGCCGTCGTCCTTGCGCAACCATTGACCGCCGACCAGCGGCGTCTGGCAGGCGTTCTTCACAGGGCCATGTTCCCAACTCACGGGCCCGACGATGGATTTGTAGTTGGTCGTCCTGATTGCCTCCAAGATCTCGGTCTTGTCCTTTGGATTTACGGAACGCTTCAAGACATCGATCGCGACTTCGAGCAGAGCGTGCTTGTATCCGGTCGGCTGGATCCACGGCTGGCCACTTGCCTTGCTGTAGCCTTCAGCAAGTTGACGGGAGGTCTCGCCGGTCAAGCCAGACGAATAGGGATGGTTTGGCGACCACCACACTTCGCTCGACACGCCATCGCCGTTGGTTCCGAGCGCCTCGACCGAGCTTGGAAAAAGCAGCGCTTTGGCGACGGTGACAGCCTTCGGGCGAAACCCTTGCTGGGCCGCCTGCATCCAGAAGGTGGTGAAGTCAGGAGGAAGGAAGACGCCTGAGACGATATCGACCTTCGCATCCTTCAATTTTGCGATCTGGGCGGAGAAATCGTCCGAAAGCGGCTGATGGAAACCGGCGTCGACGACCTCGTATCCCCGCTTTGCAAACAGCGGCGGCAGGCCGGTCGTGGCATTCGAGAGCGGAACGCCGTCGCTGTCGTTGGACCAGAGCACGCCGACCTTCCTGTTGGTGTCGAGCTGGTCCCAGAGCGATGTGTAGCTGTCAACCACCTGGGACGAGCCCCAGAAGAAGTGATAGGTCCATTCGAAACCTTCGGCCGGATCGCCGCCCCGGCCGAAGAAATGGCCGTCCCAGGGCGTATCCGTCGAAATGCACGGTACCTCGTTCAGCTCGCACTGATCGGCAACCGGATTGGTGGTGTCGGCGGTCGAGGATGCGAGCATCAGGTCGACCTCCTCCTCCAGCATCAACTGGCTGGCTACCTCCGCCGCGCGGTTGGGATTGGACTGGCTGTCACGGGTGATGATTTCGACGGGATATAGTGTGCCGTCGATCGTTATGCCGTCGCCGATCGCCTTGCGCACCCCGGCGAGCACATATTCATCCGAGGCGCCGAAGGCCGCGACCGGCCCGGTCGTCGGGCTGACGAAGCCGATCTTGATCGTTTCGCCGCCCGCGAACGCCCTCCGCGTGAGGATGGCGGGGGTGGCCAACGTCATGCCGGCGGCCGCTCCTGTCTTGAGTATTGTCCGCCGTGTGAGCGGGCGATGTCCGATAAAAGTCATTCTCTCCTCCTCCCTATTGTTCTCGTTCAGGCGGAAATGGCCATCGCCCGGGTGGGGTGAAAACCATGGGCCTGCGCCTGCCGGTCAAATTCCATCAGCATTGCGTTCACGCGCGATGCCCCTGCCGCGCCGCCGAACAGATAGAAGTCCGGACGGACGAGCATAGCGTCCAGCCCGCGCTCCTTCATGAAGGTGAGGATCTGGCCTTGCGTGTCGCCGATCTGGTCGTCGCCGGCCAACCGGCGATCCGCCACCGTGACGATCTCGATTCCCTGTGCCTCGCAGAGGCTGCGCGCCGCAGGCGTCAGTTCGCTCGGCTTGATGGCCCCCGACAAGAACAGGTTGAAGCCCGGCAAAACGACGCGATCGAGGCGGCTGGTCTTTCCGTGATAGCGGACGGCCCCATGCGGCGCGAGCTGGCCCGCGGGCGAAACGACGTTGCCGTCACGGTCCTTTTCCAGCAGACCCTTGGTCAGGATGGGGAATGGCGGCGGCGGCGGAGCCGAACTGCTGAGAAAAGCAGCATCGCGTTCGGCGGCCTTCTGCGCATCCGGCATGCAGATGATGGAGCCGAGGAAAATGGAAGCCTTGATGACGTCGGTGGCATGCGGCGCGCGCTCGGGCTCGTAGGTTTCGAGTAGCGAGGCGTCGGCATCGCCTTTCATCACGCGGTCGAGCTTCCAGGCGAGGTTCCAGACATCGCGCAGGCCAGCGCACATGCCCTGCCCCATAAAGGGCGGCATGACATGCGCCGCATCGCCGGCGAGGAAGATGCGCCCATCCTGCCATTTGTCGGCCACCAGAGAACGGAACGTATAGAGGGCATGGCGGACGAGTTCGCCCTGATCGGGCTTGATCCAGGCGCTGAGCAGATCCCAGACCTTCTTCTCTTCCAGCATCTCCTCGCGGGTCTCATGTGGCAACCGCATGAATTCCCAACGGCGGCAGATCCGGCCGTTGTCGATACCGCCTGGAACGATCGTTGTCGGCCGCTCGGGATTGCAATATTGCCCGCATTCGGGAATGCCGAGATCGCGCGCTGTCAGCCCGTCCTTCAAAGTGAAATCGATTACCAACCAGTCTGCTTCGAAGCCGAGGTCAGTCCGCCCAATGCCAAGCTGTTCGCGCACGAGGCTGTTGGCGCCGTCGATACCCAGAAGATAGCGGGCCGTCACCTTCCGCGTCGCGCCTGATTTCGTATCCCGCACCGTCACGGTAACGCGATCAGCCGTCTGGCTGATCGCGACCGCTTCGCAATTGAAGTTCAGATCGACGCCCGGCCGGGACTTGATCTCCGCATCCATGGCCCATTCGAAGCTGGGCTGGTGCACGAAATTGACCTCGGAGCCGCCAGATATGGACCCGGCGGCCCAGTCGATCGCCAGCAATTGCTTCCATTCCGCATTGAACCAGCGATAGACGGGCGCATCGTTCGTCACGCTGTCGGCGATATGACCGAGACCCGCCGCGTGCAGCACCCGGAAAATCTCATGATCGATACAGACAGCGCGCGGCAGGGAATAGACCTCCTGCCAGCGTTCGAAGACGCCGACCTTCCAGCCCATCCGGCTGAGAAACAGCGCCGATGCCTTGCTGACCGGACCGTAGCCGATCTGAATGACGTCATAATCGACGTCCGCGGCCATAACTTCCATTGCTTTTCCTCCGCAACTCCTGCCTCCCCTCCATCACTGACACAACACAATAGATGAATCAATAAAAAATATATTATATTGCAAATACTGCATTATGTGATTAGCGTCACGGATGAGGAAGCCGGCGCTTGCAGTCCGGGGGGAGATCCTTGATGGGAGTAAATTTCGTGCTGAAGGCGACGGGGCTGTGCAAAGCCTACGGTGCCCTTCGCGTCACCACCGACGTTTCATTATGCCTGTCACCCGGCGAGGCCCTTGGCATCATAGGGCCGAACGGCGCGGGCAAGACGACCCTGCTCAACCTTTTGACGGGCACCGTGCGCGCCGACCGGGGCCGCGTGTTCTTCAAGGGCACCGATATCACGTCCGTCAACCCCCGCAAGCGGTGCAGGATGGGCATCACCCGCTCCTTTCAGGTGCCGCAGCCCTTTGCCGGCATGACCGTGTTTGAAAATACGCTGGTGGCGGCAACCTACGGCCAGGGGCTGACAGAAGCGAAAGCCCGCGAGCATGCCGCAGACGCTTTGCAGCGAACCGGGCTCTGGAAGAAGGCGACGGTCCGCGCCGGCGAGATCGGGCTGCTCGACCGCAAGCGTCTCGAACTTGCCCGCTCGATCGCCACTGCTCCGAAACTTCTCCTGCTCGACGAAATCGCCGGCGGCTTGACGGAAGCGGAATGCCGCGAGCTGATCGAACTGATCCTGGCGATCAAATCCGAGGACGTCTCGATCGTCTGGATCGAGCATGTGCTGCACGCCCTGCTGTCCGTCGTCGATCGCGTCATGCTGCTCGATCTCGGCCGCAAGGTCGCCGAGGGCGATCCCCACGCGATCTTGCGCAGTCCCGAAGTCGCCGCCGTCTATCTCGGCCTGGAACTGGATGCCGCCCATGGCTGAACCTTTGCTGTCGATCGACCGGCTGTCGTCCGGCTATGGTGATTTCCAGGCGCTGTTCGATATCGGCTTCGATCTGGAAGAGGGTGCAGTCCTCGGCCTGGTCGGCGCCAACGGTGCGGGCAAGACGACGCTGTTCAAGGCGATCATGGGCCTTTTGCCCCGCAGCGAAGCCATGGTCCGCTTCCGCGGCCGCCCGGTCGGCGCCGCCAGCCCGCATGAGCTTGCCGCCCTCGGCATCGCGATGGTGCCCGAGGGGCGGCGTCTCTTCCGGTCCTTGAGTGTCGAGGAGAACCTGCGCATTGCAGCCGACCACGGCCGGCGCGGGCCGTGGAACATCCGCGAAATCTACAGGCTGTTTCCGGTGCTGGAGGAAAAGCGCCGGATGCCGGCTTTGTCGCTCTCTGGCGGCCAGCAGCAGATGGTGGCGATCGGCCGGGCGCTGGTCGCCAATCCCGCGCTCGTTCTCTTCGACGAGCTGTCGCTCGGCCTTGCGCCGATCGTCGTCAACGACGTCTACGCCACGATGCCGACCATCCTCGCAAGCGGGATCAGCGCCGTCATCGTCGAACAGGATCTGGAACGCTCGCGCAGCGTCTCGGACCGTCTCGTCTGCCTGCGCGAGGGACGCGTCGTGCTGCAGGGCGACGCCGCCGACCTGACCAAGCACGACCTCACGGCCGCCTATTTCGGAGAATGAAATGGCATTGATCGACACTCTTCTCCAGGGCGTGCTCCTGGGCGGGCTCTATACCCTCTTTGCGGTCGGGCTTTCGCTGATCTTCGGCGTGATGCGCCTCGTCAACATCGCCCATGGCGACTTCGCGATCCTCGCCGCGTATATCGGCCACATGGTGCTCACGACGCTCGGGCTGCATCCACTGCTGGCGCTCGCCATCGTCATCCCGGTCATGGCGGGCCTCGGCTATCTGCTGCAGAGCGCACTGCTCAACCGGGTCATGGGAGAGGACATCCTGCCTCCCCTGCTCGTCACATTCGGCCTTGCGATCATTGTTCAGAATGCGCTTCTGGCGACCTTCTCTTCCAACGCGGTGCGGTTGCCGGCCGGCGCTCTGGAAACGGCAAGCATCGAGATCGCTGGCGTTCATCTCGGCATCCTACCCATCCTGACCTTCTGCGTTGCAGTCCTTCTGATCGCGGCGCTGGAGTTCCTGTTCTCCTCGACGCGCGCCGGGCGGGCCTTTCGGGCAACCTCGGACGATCCCGAGATCGCGAAGGCGATCGGCGTCAAGACATATCACGTCCTTTCGATGGCGATGGCCCTGTGTTTCTCTACCATCGCGCTTGCGGGGGTCCTCCTGGCGATGCGGTCGAATTTCGATCCCTTTTCCGGCCCGGCCCGCCTGATCTTCGGTTTCGAGGCGGTGATCATCGGTGGGCTCGGCAGCTTCTGGGGCACGCTTGCCGGCGGCATCGTGCTGGGCGTGGCGCAATCGCTGGGCGCCCAGATATCGCCGGGCATGCAGATCCTCGCCGGACATCTCGTGTTCTTCGCCGTTCTCGCGCTCAGGCCCCGCGGCCTCTTCCCGAAAGGATAAACGGATATGCCACGTTTTGCTCTTGCGCCGGAACTGCGGCGCTTCGCCGTCCTGTCGGCCATCGGTCTCGCGGTCGTAGCCTCGGCACCGCTGTGGGCGGGAAGCGCCAGTTTGCGGCTGCTCGGAGAATTCTTCGTCATCCTGTCGCTTGCCGTCCTCTGGAACCTGCTTGCGGGTTACGCCGGTCTGCTTTCGGTCGGGCAGCAGGCCTTCGTCGGCGTTGGTGGCTATGCGCTGTTTCTGGCGACGGGATGGGGCTTGTCCCCCTATGCCGCGATCCTCGTTGCGATCCTGGCGGCGACCCTGCTGGCGGCCATTTTCGCGCCCCTGCTTTTTCGTCTAGAGGGAGCGTATTTCGCCATCGGCACCTGGGTCGCGGCAGAGACCGTTCTTCTCGTGTTCAGCCAGATACCGTCGCTGGGCGGGGGTGCAGGCATGTCGCTGCCGGCTCAGGTGGTCAAGGGCATCGCAAGCCAGAAGGCGACGCGCGAATTCGCCATCTACTGGCTCACCTCCGGCATCGGCGCCGCAACGCTGTTTGGCACGTTCGCGCTGTTGCGCTCGCGGGCCGGGCTGGCGCTCACCGCAATCCGCGACAATCCGTTGGCGGCGGCCTCGCTCGGCATCGACATCTGGCGAACCAAATTCCTGACCTACGTCATCGTCGCGGCCGCGACCGGGGCGATCGGGGCCGTTATCTCGCTGCAGAAGCTGCGCCTTTCCCCGTCAAGCGCCTTCAGCCTCAACGACTGGACCGTCACGATCATCTTCATCGTCGTCATCGGCGGCCTCGGCCGGCTTGAAGGCGCCGTTTTGGGAACGCTGATCTATTTCCTGCTGCGTGAACTCCTGTCCGGCTTTGGCGCGGGCTACATGATCGTCCTGGGCCTGGTCGCCATTATCGTCATGCTGTTTTCGAGGAAAGGCTTGTGGCACCTTCTCGAAACCCGCTTCGGCTGGGTTCTGTTTCCCACAATCAGAAACCCGCCAACCGAACCATAGCCACTCGAAACCAGAACCGCTTCGGAGGAATTTTTTCCCTCCGAGCGGGAAAACAGAAAGGGCGGCTAAAAGCCGCTAAAGCCGCCCTGTTCGTATTGACCTGCCACTGCGAATTTCCTCCAGAATTGATTAGAGCCCGGCCCATTGAGGACGGACGAATGAAGAAGCAGAAACAATCGCATCTACCGACTGTATCGAGAGGAAGGCCTTTCCGTGCGCAAGCGGAAAGCCAGGCGGCGTGCTGTCGGCACGCGTGCGCCGATCCTCGTCGAAGCAAAGGCAAATGCCCGGTGGTCGCTGGATTTCGTCCACGATCAGTTCGCCTGCGGCAGGCGCTTCCGCGAATGGCCTACGATTACAACCATTTCCGGCCGCACTCATCACTCGGATACCAGACCCGGCAGACTATGCCGGGATCATCGCCGCAACCGGCTCCAACGCTGCGCAATATGGAAGATTCGCGTTTCCTCCGGTTGCGCCTACCGCGCCTATTGGCGTATCAAAAACCGCCGAGGCTCTAATCGCTGCTGGATGAAAGTTCAGTGGCAGATCAATGGCGTAACAGCGGCCGATATTTGCAAATGTACCAAAAGAACAATCAGTAATTAATCTCTATCAGCTAATATTCACCAGTTTACCTGAGCTGGAGATACACCAATGCTTGAATTTCTCAAATGGCATGTCGGTCGATTTCTTCGCGACCAAGGCGGCAACTTCGCAATCCTGAGTGCGGTTGCCATGTTTCCCGTCCTGGTGGCGATCTCAGTTGCGATCGACTACACTAATGCCAGTTTTACCGCCGAGAAGATGCAGGTGGCGCTAGACAGCGCGACGCTTGTGGCGGTGCGCCTTTATGGCGAGGGCCACAGCGAGGCGGAAGCCACCTCGTTGGCGAACGATATGTTCTACGCCAATTTTACCGACGCTGCCGGGCGCTCCCTGCAAATCGACTATTCCCTGGCGGGACAGCAGGCGACCGCGACGGCCGACTATGCGTTCAACTACCATCCGGTCTTCCTGAAACGGTCGTCGTTCCCCATCTCTCGCCAGAGCAGCACCGTTTACCAAGCAGGCAAGGAAGCCTGCATTCTGGCGCTCGACCCGACGGCCGACCGCGCCTTCGAAGTCAGCGGCAATTCGAGCGTCGACACATCACTATGTGCGATCACCGCAAACTCGCGCAGCGACAAAGCTATCTATGTCGGCGGATCTGCCACCCTGAAGTCGGAATGCCTGTATACGCCAGGCAAGGTTTCCGCCTCGCCGAGCAAGATCGACCTCGCATGCGACAAACCGAACGAGGGAACGGCAGCGGCCGTCGACCCGTTCGTGTCAAGAGCGATCCCGAAAGCCGGGTCCTTGGTCGACCTCAAGAACAAGGCCTCTGGCGAGCTGACGCCCGGGACGTATGACGGCCTCGCTATAAAGGGCAATGTAAAATTGCAACCCGGCGACTACATTATCGACGGCGGCCAGCTTAGTTTCACCGGCCAGTCGGTTATCACTGGTGCAAGGGTCACCTTCTTCCTGCTGAACGGTGCTGAGATCGACATTCATGGCGGCTCGACCTTCAACCTCACTGCCCCGACATCGGGTCCATGGGCGGGCTTCTCGATCGTCGCCGACCGCAGCAATACCGCCTCCGCGGTTATCAACGGCAACAGCAACTCGAAGCTCAACGGCATCATCTACATGCCAGCGGCCAAGGAAATCCGATACTCCGGCAATGGTACGACATCTGGCGAATGCGTCCGCATCATCGCGCAGACGATCAAAATGACCGGGAACAGCAAGTTCAAGTTGGACTGCAAGTCGGAACTGGCGAACAACGAGATCAACAATGCCGGTGCCGTCCGGCTTGTGAAATAAGGTGCGACACCCGCGATGGATGGCGGCCGTCATCCTTTGGCCCAATAAGAGCTTGCCTAATCGCCTGCTCTACCCGAAACCGCCAATCTTTGAGCAATAGGGGGAGAGTCTTCATCTGATGCGCACCGTTATGGTCCCATGTTTCTGTCTGATACTATCGGGAGCAAATTAGTCAGATATTTAATCGAAAGTTTGCAGGAACAATCAGGGACGTCAATTTAGAAAAGCATACAAAAAACCCGCCTCGATTTCACCGGGCGGGGCCATTCCTGTGTTGCTGGGTCAGTTCTCAGTGGCAATCAACAGGGGTCGAAGTGCAATGCATTTCCATGACAACCGGCGATCAGACGCTCCAATGGATTACGCAAACACGGTTTGGTTCGGATGGCTCGCGCATCCATGTGCGCGCCTACCGTTTCAAGCATGGCGAATACCGCGACATGTTCCCGAACGGATTGCGTCTGGGAGCAGCCTCAAGACGAGGAAGCTGGAGGAGCTGCCGTTCGACCGCGACTGGCACACAATCGCCCGCATCAGCCTGCGCCCCCACCGCAATCTTTCGCAGGAGCAGGCCGCTGCCGTGCGTCGCGAATACGCGTTTGACGGCGACGTCCTGGTTGTCGAAACACGCAAAGCAATTGAGCTTTACGCCGACCGCCGCTGGAATCTTGACAGGGATGAAGCAAGGCTTGAGCGCGTCGGCACCGAGTATATTGAAGCCCGCCCCGATAGCGAAACGCCGTGAATGTAAAGCCCCGGATTCGATTAGTCAGGGAGCGTTCTTAAGACAGGTCAGGACGATCTGCCGCGCGTCGCCCCTGATCTCGGCTGATGAACTCGCGCGGTGATTGATATCCTAAAGCACTGTGCGAGTGAAGATTGTTGTAATGCTCGAACCAGAACGGCATGTGCGCCATGACGGTTTCGGCGTCGGGGGTTGGATTCACCCAGACGTAATCGCGCTTGAAGGTTTTGACGAACGCCTCGGCCATGCCGTTCGACTGTGGGCTTCGCACCGCTGTAGTGCACGGTTCCATGCCGATCTGGCGGCGCAAGGATGCGGTGTTCTTGGCGATGAAGCAGGAGCCGTTGTCGGTGAGCCATTCGATGGGCTCGGATAGCACGTTGATGCGACCGAAGCGGTTCTCGATGGCGGTGATCACGAGGTCCTGCACGTCTTCGCTCTTGATGCCCTCCGTAGTGGCGACATGGGCGATCGCCTCGCGGTCGCAGCAGTCGAGGGCGAAGGCGACGCGGACCTTCTCCTTGTTGTCGCAGCCGATCTCCAAGCCGTCGGAGCACCATCTGATGTTCGAACGCTCGACGGCGACCCTGCCGTCGTGAAGGCGATCATCGACCGCTCCAGTATGACGCACCAGCAGCAGATTGTGCAGCTTCATCACCCGGTAAACGCGCTTGGCATTGGGCCACGAACGCCCCAGTTTCCGGGCATTCCGACGCAGGATGGCATGGACACGCCGATAGCCGTAGGTGGGCGTGACGGCGATGACGGCCTTGATGTCCTCCACCAGCTCGCGATCAGGTAGAGGCGGGCGTCCTCTGGCTCTGGAAGGGGAGCCTGCGGCACGCGCGGCGATATTCGAGCGGGCGACACCTCGAGTTTCGCAGGCGGTCTTCATTCCAAAATCCCCCTCGGAAGAGAGAGCGAGCGCAACAGATGTTTTTTGGGCCACCGGCGATTTCGAAGGTGAACTGCCCCCACTTTCGACCGGACACTCAGCATAAGCAGGAAGGCTCAAGCACGGGCTTGAGGATAGGCTTATGTCTAACGAGTATCGACAGGTCGAACTGATGGTTGGCGATGTCCGGCGTCGGCGCTGGACAACAGAGCGCAAACTTCAGATCATCGAAGAGAGCTATGCTCCAGGAGAGACGGTTACCTCTGCGGCCCGGCGGCATGGGTCGCGCCAAATCTCTTGTATCGCTGGCGCAGGCTTTTGAGCGAGGGAGGCGTGGTGGCGGTAGATTCCGACGAGCCGGTGATCGGGAATTCCGAAGTCAAGAAGCTGGAAGACCGTGTGCACGAGCTTGAACGCGTACTCGGGCGCAAGACGCTGGAGAAAGAGGTTCTCCGCGAAGCCCTTTCCAAAGCCAGCTCAAAAAAACAGATATCGCGGCCGATCTTGTTGCCGAAGGACGGTTCCCGATGAAGAAGGTGGCGGACGTTCTGGGCGTCTCTCGCTCCAATCTCGCCGAACGGCTGAAAGGTAATTCCAAGCCTCGCGGACCGTATTTCAAGGCTGAAGACGCTGAACTGCTTCCTGCTATTCGCAGGATCGTCGATGCGCGGCCCACCTACGGCTATCGGCGGAACGGCGCTTTACTCAATCGGGAAAGGCGGGTCGCCGACATTCGCCCGTCAATGCCAAGCGGGTTCACCGGATTATGGCCAATCACGCCATCCTTCTGGAGAAACACACGGCTGTCCGGAAAGGGCGTGTCCATGATGGCAAGATCATAGTGATGCGGTCCAACCTGCGCTGGTGCTCCGATGGGTTGGAGTTCACCTGTTGGAATGACGAAGTTGTCCGGCTCGCCTTCATCATCGACGTATTCGACCGTGAGATCATTGCCTGGTCGGCTGTTTCAAATGCCGGAATATCCGGTTCGGACGTCCGTGACATGATGCTTGAGGCTGCCGAGAACCGATTCCATGCCACCCGAGCGCCAAACGCCATCGAACATCTATCTGACAATGGCAGCGCCTACACCGGCCGAGATACCCGACTGTTTGCTCAGGCCATCAACCTGATCCCATGTTTCACGCCGGTCGCAAGCCCTCAGTCGAACGGCATGTCCGAGGCTTTCGTGAAAACGCTGAAGCGAGACTACATACGCATCTCACCACTTCCAGATGCTCAAACTGCTCTCCGGCAGATCGATGGATGGATCGAGGACTACATCAAGATCCATCCTCACTCCGCGCTGAAAATGGCTTCCCCTCGGGAGTTCATTAAAGCATTGTCTCAATAACTGATCTGTCCGGCGAATTGGGGGCACTCCATCCCGGCAGGATCATGATCCCGATCGGCAAGGTCGAAACGCGAATAGCCCCATGCATGTGTTGCTTGGGGCATTTGTGCTGCTTGTATTGGGGTGTTTTGGTTGCGGGGGCAGGATTTGAACCTGCGGCCTTCAGGTTATGAGCCTGACGAGCTACCGGGCTGCTCCACCCCGCGTTATCCAGCGCAAGTCCGGAGGACTTGTCGCGTCAGCGACCTTCAG
>NZ_JAEQNC010000030.1:0-2500 GCF_016722925.1 Phytoamicus setariae
TGGTTGCGGGGGCAGGATTTGAACCTGCGGCCTTCAGGTTATGAGCCTGACGAGCTACCGGGCTGCTCCACCCCGCGTTATCCAGCGCAAGTCCGGAGGACTTGTCGCGTCAGCGACCTTCAGGTCGCTTCTGCCGGTTTTTGCCGAAGGCAAAATACCGTCTGAGATCAATTCATTGTTGTTGTTACCACAACAAATGGCCGCTTTGTGGGCGGCCTTGGTTGTTTTCCGCTTTGTGGGCGGTTTGTTTATCGTGTTTTGAGAAGCATGATTTGCGTTTTGCAGACCTGGCAGCGACCTACTCTCCCGTGCCTTAAGACAAAGTACCATCGGCGCTGGGGCGTTTCACGGCCGTGTTCGGAATGGGAACGGGTGCAGCCACCCCGCCAGAACCACCAGGTCGGCAAAGCGCAAATCATGTTTATGCAGACGGATTTAATCGTCTGTCGAGAAGCTGGATTTTGAATGTGCTGTGTTTTGTTTTCATGTGATGATCATGAACAATGAGAACGATGAAGTCTATCGAGCTATTAGTAACGGTAAGCTTCACACATTGCTGCGCTTCCACACCCGTCCTATCAACGTGGTCGTCTTCCACGGCTCTCAGGGAACACTCGTTTTCAGGTTGGTTTCCCGCTTAGATGCCTTCAGCGGTTATCCATTCCGTATATAGCTACTCTGCTATGCCCTTGGCAGGACAACAGATCCACCAGAGATACGTCCATCCCGGTCCTCTCGTACTAGGGACAGATCCTGTCAATATTCCTACACCCACGGCAGATAGGGACCGAACTGTCTCACGACGTTCTGAACCCAACTCACGTACCGCTTTAAATGGCGAACAGCCATACCCTTGGGACCTGCTCCAGCCCCAGGATGCGATGAGTCGACATCGAGGTGCCAAACAACCCCGTCGATATGGACTCTTGGGGGTCATCAGCCTGTTATCCCCGGCGTACCTTTTATCCGTTGAGCGATGGCCCTTCCACGCGGGACCACCGGATCACTATGACCGACTTTCGTCTCTGCTCGACTTGTCAGTCTCGCAGTCAGGCGGGCTTATGCCATTGCACTCGACGACCGATTTCCGACCGGTCTGAGCCCACCATCGCGCGCCTCCGTTACTCTTTCGGAGGCGACCGCCCCAGTCAAACTACCCACCATACACTGTCCCGGACCCGGATGACGGATCGCGGTTAGACATCCACGAAGATAAGGGTGGTATTTCAAGGATGGCTCCACTCAAACTGGCGTCCAAGCTTCAAAGCCTACCACCTATCCTACACATGCCTTGGCGAATGCCAGTGTAAAGCTATAGTAAAGGTGCACGGGGTCTTTCCGTCTGACCGCAGGAACCCCGCATCTTCACGGGGAATTCAATTTCACTGAGTCTGCGTTGGAGACAGCGGGGAAGTCGTTACGCCATTCGTGCAGGTCGGAACTTACCCGACAAGGAATTTCGCTACCTTAGGACCGTTATAGTTACGGCCGCCGTTTACTGGGGCTTCGATTCAAAGCTTGCACCTCTCCTCTTAACCTTCCAGCACCGGGCAGGCGTCAGACCCTATACGTCGCCTTGCGGCTTCGCAGAGCCCTGTGTTTTTGATAAACAGTCGCTACCCCCTGGTCTGTGCCACCCCACTACACTTGCGTGCAATGGGGTCACGCTTCTTCCGAAGTTACGCGTGCAATTTGCCGAGTTCCTTCAACGCAGTTCTCTCAAGCGCCTTGGTATACTCTACCTGACCACCTGTGTCGGTTTCGGGTACGGTCTATAATGGTGGAGCTATTTCCTGGAACCGCTTCCCCGCACAATCAATCCAATAAGACTGTACGAGTTACGCAATCCGTCACTACCACCAGGCCCACGAATATTAACGTGGTTCCCATCGGCTACGCATTTCTGCCTCACCTTAGGGGCCGGCTAACCCTGCTCAGATTAACTTTAAGCAGGAACCCTTGGTCTTTCGGCGAGGGAGTCTCTCACTCCCTTTATCGTTACTCATGTCAACATTCGCACTTCCGATACCTCCAGAGGCCCTCACGGGTCCTCCTTCACAGGCTTACGGAACGCTCCGCTACCACGTGCATTGCTGCACATCCTCAGCTTCGGTGCATGGCTTTAGCCCCGTTACATTTTCGGCGCAAAGACCCTTGACTAGACCAGTGAGCTGTTACGCTTTCTTTAAATGATGGCTGCTTCTAAGCCAACATCCTGGTTGTTTTGGGATCCTCACATCCTTTCCCACTTAGCCATGACTTGGGGACCTTAGCTGGAGGTTAGGGTTGTTGCCCTTTTCACGACGGACGTTAGCACCCGCCGTGTGTCTGCCGATTAGTACTCCTCGGTATTCGGAGTTTGGTTAGGATCAGTAAGACGGTGAGTCCCCATAGCCCATCCAGTGCTCTACCCCCGAGGGTATTCGATCGACGCTCTACCTAAATAGATTTCGCGGAGAACCAGCTATCTCCAGGTTTGATTGGCCTTTCACCCCTAACC
>NZ_JAEQNC010000031.1 GCF_016722925.1 Phytoamicus setariae
AGGTCGACAAAGCTTCCGACTTTGCCGACCTCTTTAATCGTAGCTACTAATCTATAGCAAAACCGCTTCTAGCGGTTCAAGCGCAGCGTTTCAAACCTCCACCTTTGGTGGAGGTCATGACTTCTTGATGCAATCACGCGCTGCGTATGGTTGTGTGAATAATACAATTATACCATAGATTGAAGTCGTCGTGCGGATGTGCTAAGGTTCCTAACCTTTTATAGGGGAGGACAATTCCATGGCAGTTCGTTTGCTTTCGGTCGACGACGTTCAGGTTTCCCTAAACAAAAGCAATCGGCCTACGCTGGTGGTGATGGTGATGGGCCGCGCCGCGACACCGGGTTATCAAAATATAAAGCTCAATGTTCTCGAAGGGGAACTCTCGCCCGACCACATCTTCGATCTCGAACTGGTCGGCGACCCGCCGGAGGGGATCGTCCCGCAGATGGTCGTTCCGGCGCATGCAAATCTCGTCATCACTCAAGACGTCGACAGGATCGCCGGCGTGATCGTGCATGCCCGGACGAACAATCGCACTGCGCTTACTGGCCCTGAACTTGCCTCGCCTCCGAGAACGTCTTCCGAGCCGGCACTTGGCGACATTCTTTCGCGTTTTGGCGGGTTGGCCGCCAAGTTCCTGCCGCTCGGTGAGGGGCTGACAACACTCGCGCTTGGCGAGCAGGGGTTTCCGACATTGGCTCACATTCTGAGCGAAGGGTCGGGGCCGCTTGCGCTGGAAAAGGACGTCCGATCCGAGATCTTCCGCAAGCCACCGGGGTTTGAGGACTTCGACCCCCGCGAGCGGCTGGGACAGCGCGGGCCCTTCGGTGACCGCTGAGATCTTGCGGCCCGATTTGCTGATAGCAGGCGGCCGCAACGACCCGTGCCTTCAGTTGCTAGAGGCGCGGGCCGGCGATCTGGGACTGTCGGTCGCCACCATCTACCATGATGCAGAAGCGGAGGCTGCCGTCAGCCTCGATTTCAACCAGAACACCTTGATGCTGGCGGCGCGGCACATTTGTCCCAAGGCCGCCTTCGTGCGGATGGATGTCTTCAGCAGCGAGCTCGAGAAGGTCGAGGTTCTGCCGCGCGCACCGGGCTGGTTCTCGTTCGTCCTGGGCGCCCTTGTCATGCAGCCGGACATCGGCTTCTTCAACCGGGATATGGCAAGCTTCGCCGGCATAAAGATCGCCGACCTCAGCCGCGCGCGCCATCTGGGACTTGCTGTGCCGGCTACGCTTGTTTCCAATGACGTGGTCGAGATCAGGCGATTTGCTGCTGATACCGAAGGTTTTGTGGCCAAGCCGGTGAATGGCGGCGGCTATTGCAAGCCGCTCGGCGGGATCGATTTCGATACGCTAGCCCCCTCGGGCAGCTTGCCCATACCGGCTTTCGTACAGGAGAAACTCGATTATCCGGAATACCGGATCTACCGGCTGGGCAACCGTTTCATAAGCTTCGTCGTGCAAAGCGAAGAGTTGGATTATCGGTTCGATCGAGCCGCCCGGATGGCGGTTTGCCAGAGCGACCATGGGCCACTCGCAACTATTGTGCCCAGCTTGCGAATGATGAGCGACGAACTGGGTCTGAATTTCTGCGCCTTTGACATGAAGACGAGAGCGTCGACGGGGGAGCTCTGCTTTCTGGAGGTCAACAGCGGGCCGATGTTTGCTGCCCACGACCAGGTGAGCAGCGGAGAGCTTGGGCGTGTGTTGCTGGAGGAACTGCTCGCGCTTTCCTCGACCAAATAGATGCGATGGACACTTGTGGAGACAGGAGGCGCAGGCTTGACTTCCGGCTTGCGCTCATTGCGCAATTAGGTGATTCCCTAAATTGTGTTCCCTTCGATCTATGTTATATTCAAATGTGCTTAGATATGCGGCGCATCATCCGGTCTTGAGGAGAGGACCGGCTGACAGATTATATCTATGTCAGGAGAACGCCATGACGATTCACGCAAAGCTGGACCCTACAAGCCAGCCGGTGGAATATGCCGAGACTTATGACGATCCCGTACTTGATCGTCAGCGGGGCGGATATGGCGTGTTGAGCAACGTGCTCTTCCCGCTCATATCTATTGCCGCTGTGCTGTTTGCGGCCTATGAGCTTTTTGGCTGAGCGGATGCATTCGGTTGACAATGCGTCCACCCGCAAAATGCGCAGAGCCCACCGCTTTGCGCATTGAAAGCTTTGCTTTTGCCTCCTTAATGTATATAAGCGCGCATTCGCGAGGAAACCCGCGAAGTAACCACCAATATTTTTAGGTAAACAGGTGAGTAAGATGGCACAGAATTGGAACCCGACAAGCTGGAGGTCTAAGCCCATTCAGCAGGTTCCGGACTATCCGGACATGGCTGCACTCCAGGCCACGGAAGCCCAGCTTGCCACCTATCCACCGTTGGTTTTTGCAGGCGAGGCGCGGCGTTTGAAGGCCTCGCTCGCCAAGGTCGCCGAAGGTCAGGGTTTCTTGCTGCAGGGCGGCGATTGCGCCGAAAGCTTCGCCGAACATGGCGCCGACACGATCCGCGACTTCTTCCGTGCGTTCCTGCAGATGGCCGTCGTCCTTACGTTTGGCGCTCAGCAGCCGGTGGTCAAGGTTGGCCGTATTGCTGGCCAGTTCGCCAAGCCGCGTTCTTCCGGCATCGAGAAGAAGGGTGACGTGGAGCTTCCGAGCTACCGCGGCGACATCATCAACGGTATCGAATTCACGCCCGAGGCGCGCATTCCGAACCCGGAACGCCAGCTGATGGCTTACCGCCAGTCGGCCGCGACGCTGAACCTGCTTCGCGCCTTCGCTATGGGCGGCTACGCCAATCTCGACAACGTTCACAAGTGGATGCTGGGATTCGTCAAGGACAGCCCGCAGGAGAAGCGATACCGTGCGCTCGCTGACCGGATTTCCGAAACCATGGATTTCATGGCCGCAATCGGGATCACGCCGGACAACAATCCGAGCCTTCGCGAAACCGATTTCTTCACCAGCCATGAGGCTCTTCTGCTCGGGTACGAGCAGGCGCTGACGCGTGTCGATTCCACTTCGGGTGACTGGTATGCGACCTCAGGTCACATGATCTGGGTCGGCGACCGCACCCGCCAGCCGGACCATGCGCATATCGAATACTGCCGCGGCATCAAGAACCCGATCGGCCTGAAATGCGGCCCATCGATGACCGCCGATGGCCTGCTGGAACTGATCGATATCCTCAACCCGGCCAACGAAGCCGGCCGTCTGACGCTGATCTGCCGTTTCGGCCACGACAAGGTGGGCGAACACCTGCCGCGCCTCATCCGCGCCGTCGAACGCGAAGGTCGCAAGGTCGTCTGGTCCTGCGATCCGATGCATGGCAACACGATCACGCTCAATGAGTATAAGACCCGGCCGTTCGACCGGATCCTGACGGAAGTCGAGAACTTCTTCGCGATCCACTATTCGGAAGGTTCGCATCCCGGCGGCATCCATATCGAGATGACCGGCAACGACGTGACCGAATGCACCGGTGGCGCGCGTGCGCTGTCTGCCGATGACCTGCAGGATCGCTACCATACCCATTGCGACCCGCGCCTCAACGCCGACCAGGCGCTGGAGCTGGCCTTCCTGCTGGCCGAAAAGCTGAAGAGCGGCCGTGATGAGCAGAAGATCGCCGTCAACGGTTGAGCGCTTAGTCGCTGGAATTGAAAAGGGCGCCCGAGTGGGCGCCCTTTTCGTTATGAAGTAAGTAAACCTCCACCTACGGTGGAGGACTGGACGTGTTCTACATCGTAGTTGAGAGACCTCCGTGCTTGGACCGCTATTTTATGCGCGACACAGAACGGAGGT
>NZ_JAEQNC010000032.1 GCF_016722925.1 Phytoamicus setariae
CGAGTTCGATCATCTGATCCTCGCCGAAATGCGTAGAAACCGTCGCGCGTGCGACATCAACCGCAGCGGCATCGTTGATGGTCGCGGGATAGCCGGTCTGCCAGTCGAACGACACTTCGGCGCCATAGCTCTTGGCCTGGAAGGTGGCGATCTGCTCGACGGTGTCGCGCAACTGCGCCCGCACCTTCGGCGTCATGGATCGCATGGAGATCTCGAGCACTGCCGTATCGGGAATGATGTTGCAGGCCGAACCGGCCTGGAATGCGCCGACGGTGACGACCGAAGACTGGTGCGGCGAGACATTGCGCGACACCAGCGTCTGCAGCGCCATGACGATGCTGGAGCCGACGACGACCGGATCGACCGTCCGTTCCGGCTCGGCACCATGGCCGCCCTTGCCGCGCACGGTCAGCGTCACCGCATCGATGGAAGCGGCAATCGGACCGGGCCGGGTCGCGAACGTGCCGGCAGCGAGGCCCGGCCAGTTGTGCAGTGCAAAGACCTGCTCGCAGGGGAAGCGCTCGAACAGACCGTCGTCGATCATCATCTTGCCGCCACCGAAATTCTCTTCGGCCGGCTGGAAGATCAGGTGGACGGTGCCGGAAAAACTCTTGTCCTGCGACAAGGCCCAGGCCGCGCCGAGCAGCATGCTGGTATGGCCGTCATGACCACAGGCGTGCATGACGCCCGAATGCTGGCTGGCATGGGGTAACCCGGTTTCCTCCTGCATCGGCAGGGCGTCGAAATCGGCGCGGAAGCCGATGGCGCGATTGCTGTTGCCGGCGCGCAGCGTGGCGACGATGCCGGTCTTGGCCAGCCCGCGCGTCACTTCGAAACCCCATTTCTCCAGCTGTGCGGCGATGAAATCCGAGGTCTTGAATTCGGACAGACCGATTTCCGGGATCTGGTGCAGATGATGCCGGATCTCGACGAGTTCGGGCAGGAAGTCCTTGAAATTGATGTCGCTCATGATTGTGCTCATACCATTTGCAAAAATTGACGGAGCCGCGGAGATTGCGGGTTCTTCATGACGGTTTCGGGCGCGCCGCGCTCTTCGACAAGCCCCTTGTGGAGAAAGATGACTTCGCTGGATATATCGCGCGCCAGCGCCATCTCGTGGGTGACCATGACCATCGTCCGGCCTTCCTCGGCCAGCTTCTTGATGACCTGCAGCACCTCGTTGACCAGTTCCGGATCGAGCGCCGAGGTCGGTTCGTCAAACAGCATCACCTCGGGCTTCATCGCCAGCGCACGGGCGATGGCCGCGCGCTGCTGCTGGCCGCCGGAAAGCTGGGCGGGATACTGGTCGCGCTTGGGGGTGATGCCGACCTTCTCCATCAGCACTTCGGCCTCGGCGATCGCCTCGGCGCGCGCCATTCCCAGCACATGAACAGGCCCTTCGATGATGTTTTCGAGGATCGTGCGATGGGTCCACAGGTTAAAGCTCTGGAACACCATGCCCAGCCGGGTGCGGATATGCTCGAGCTGGCGCGGATCGGCCGCATGCGATTTTCCATCGCGACCGGGCCTGGTGCGGATGGTTTCGCCGGCCACCGAGATCTCGCCCTGATCGGGCGTTTCCAGATAATTGATACAGCGCAGCAACGTGCTCTTGCCCGAGCCGCTGCTGCCGATCAGCGAGATCACGTCGCCCTTGCGGGCTTCGAAGGAAATGCCCTTGAGCACCTCGATGCCGCCGAAGCTCTTGTGGATGTTGTTGACCGAAAGTGCCATGTCGACCATTTCAATTTTCTCCGGTACTGGCGGGGTCAGGCCCGCACGACGCGATAGCTGGTCATGCGTCGTTCGACGGTGTTCATGATCCGGGTCAGGATGAAGACCACGGCAAAGTAGATGATGCCGGCGGCGATCAGCGGTTCGAAGATCAGCAGCGACTGGCGCTGCAGCATGCGCGCCGTGCCCATGACCTCGAGGATGGTGATGGTGGAGGCGAGCGACGTCGTCTTCAGTAGAATGATCAGGTCGCTGGTCAGAACCGGCATGCAGTGGCGGAAGGCCTGCGGCAGCGTCACGCGGCGCAGGATCTTCCATTTGCTCATGCCGATCGACATCGCCGCTTCGATCTGGCCGCGCGGGATCGCCTGGATGGACCCGCGGATTACTTCGGCATTATAGGCGGCCTGGTTGAGGCTAAGCGCGGCAATGGCATACCACAGGCCATCGCGCAGATAGGGCCAGAGCACGCTGTGGCGCACCCAGGTTCCCGGCAGGATCTGCCCGAGGCCGTAATAGATCAGGTAGAGCTGCACCAGCAGCGGCGTGCCGCGAAAGGCAAAGGTGAAGACGAAGGCCGGCCATGACAGCAAAGGGTTCTTCGACAGGCGCGCCAGCGCGGTCAACGTGCCGATGACCAGTCCGAACAGGCCGGCGGTCGCCGTCAAAAGCAGCGTCAGCGGTGTCGCCTTGATCAGCGACGGAAGGAAGGTGAGGACGTTGGTGATCGTTTCCATCAGCGATGCCCCCGGTTCAGGTGCTTTTCGATGCGGCTGATGACGATGACGGAGACCAGCGTGATAAGCAGGAAGAGCATGGCGGTGAGGCCGTAGAAGAAAATGTATTGTTTCGTGCCGGCGGCGGCGCGGTAGCCGGTGTAGAGAAGTTCGCTGAACGAACCGAGCACGGAGATGATGGCGCTTTCCTTGGTGATCGACAGCCAGAGATTGCCCATGCCAGGCACCGCATGGCGCATCATCTGCGGCAGCACGACCCGGGTCAGGATCTTGCGCCTGGGCATGCCGATGGAGATGGCGGCCTCGATCTGGCCGCTGGGAACCGCCAGATAGGCGGAGCGGATCACTTCGGTCATGAAGGCGCCGGAGACGAAGGCGAGTGCGACGATTGCTGCCCAGAAGGAGCTGAACTGGAACTGGTCGCCGACCAGCCCAAGGTATTTGAGCAACCGCTCAGCGCCGCTGGCGACCGAGAAATACAGCAGCAGGATGACCAGCAGTTCAGGGAGCGAGCGAACGACGGTGGTATAGAGATCCGCAAGGATACGGAGATATCGGTTGTTCGACAGTTTGCCGGCAGCACCGAGAAATCCGAAGACCACCGATACGGCGTAGGAAACCAACGAGACCTGCAGGGTCATCA
>NZ_JAEQNC010000033.1 GCF_016722925.1 Phytoamicus setariae
GATAGGCCCATTGATTGGTGCGAGCGCGCTCGGCTGCAATCTGGTCGAACTTGCCCCAGGCAAGAGGGCATTTCCTTTTCACAATCACCGCGCGAACGAAGAGATGTTTATCATCCTCGAAGGCTGCGGCGAGGTCAGGATTGGCGAGGAGACTTTCCCCATCAACGTTCACGACATAATTAGCTGTCCGGCCGGTGGCCCCAAGACCGCCCATCAGATCGTCAACAGCAGTGAGGCGACGCTGCGCTACCTTGCCCTAAGCACTAGGCACGCCACTGACATCGTCGAATATCCCGACAGTGGTAGGTTTCGGGTAATTCATGCGCCGACATCGCACCCGTCTCCGGATGACCAGCCGATGGATATTTGGGGGGTGCGGGACGAAGATGCTGACTATTGGGATGCGGGTTAAGTCAAACCTGTGCCAATCACCCGCAAGGTCTCTTTTTGCGGGTGGGCTCGGGAACAACCGAAGTATCCCACTACACCACGCACTATTACCCCTTTCGCTCAAACCACCGCAAAAACAGCGCCTGCGCCACGCCCGGGCCGAGATAGCCGAACCCTACCGCAATACCCGTAGAGACATTGCGGTCGAGACCGAAGTATGAAGCCACGCCATCGGCAATCAGGCCCATGCCACCGCCCCGGTAGCTCTCAAAACAGGTTCCGGTCTAAAGGTATGCAACGAATGCTCGGACTCACGACAGCTATTTCCTTGCCATCGCACTGGCTGCAGACGAGTTTAGGAACGAGATTCGCCTGCTGTGTGCTGTATCGTCGGCCGAGATGGCCTTTCCGGGTTTGCTATCTTCCCTTCGAGTCGAAGCATATGCTGGCAGTCGTGCAAACCTTCGAAGCAAGTTCCTTAGCTCGGATTCGCTTACCCTTCGCGAAGCCTCAACTGCCGAGACCCATTCGGATCGGCGCTGCTTTGCCTCGGCGAGGCGTTTTCGGAAGCCGGTAGCTTTCAAGAGGAAGACTCTAACCATGCACACGGTTTCGTCCGGAGTTTTCAGGTAGCTGTAGAAGCCAAATGGCTCTTTTTCCACTTGGCCTGTAACTCCAGCCTCCACCATGCTTTCGCGGGAAGCCGCCATGCGGGCGCTTTCATGCTTGTCGATATTGCCCTTGGGAAGCACCCATCGACCACTATCCCGACTTTTGACGAGCAGCACCTCGTTTCCGGTTTCTCCCAGGCGGTAGCAAATGGCCGCACTTTGCTGGACAGTATTGATATCCAAGATTTGGGAGATAAAATCGACCCGGTCTTTCAATCGCAACTCTCGCGCTACGGGCTTATTCCAAGGTGTCGGCATGACAGCCTCCAAAGTGAGACCGCTCATCAAGGATTTAAATGCAGGGTGGTTTTGATAATTCCGGGGAGCGGTCCAGGCGGGAGAGCTACAAGTACACGCCCTCCGGCTAAACTAAACGCGCCACGAGCCAGAAAGTTCCGTCTTAGGCTCCGATATACCCCCACCAGCTGGAGCTTTTCTCCCGTTTCCAATGGCCAGATGTCAGCAGACATTCAGAGGCTTCATAGGTTGACTGCACGCCCGGTATTTGCCGATGCCGTGCAATTGAAGTTCGACTGGCGTATTCCAATGGTCGCTCATGAATATAGACCCGGTATGGAACCGCTCTCCGGGGCATTCGCCGATTGGAACCGGAGAGCGGCCAAGGCGTCGGCACTGGCCTCGGTGGTAGGGAGCTGATGTCGCCAGTGTCTTCGCATCGATCCAAACTCTCAAGGCGAAAGATGGTTCCGGCGCTGACGAAAAAAAGCCGCCCTCCGATAGCTGGAAAGAACCGGAGAACGGCCAATTCGCGGGGCAAACGAGCACAGCCCCGCCCGGCGTACACAACGCGTTCAAGGGAGAAAAGTTCCTGCTCGTCCGTACGTGCATCGATCGCCTAGCCGATGGCAATCATTCCCGCGCGTTCTGCCGCAGCAACTCCTTGATATCGGCCCGGACCTCCTTGAGCATTTCGTTCGTCGCGTTTCGCGATTCCCTATGCGTGTCCTGGTCTTCCTTGCGCTGTGTCCACAGCCTGGCGACCTCCTGCGCGTTCGATTTTGTCTTGGCCTCTACGCGGATGGCCCACACGACCAATGCAACCCCCGCCAAAAGTTGCTGCCAGTATTCCTGCATCACGGTCATCTGTGAGCCCCGCCTCTATCAGGTGCGCCAGCCGAGGAGCTTGGCGATGGCATAGAAGCCTTCGACGCTGGCAGCCACCACTACAGCAGCCACGCCGACGAGTTCGGGATCGTTGGCGAGCATGTCGGTGATTTCCTTCGGGAGCAGCGAATAGCCCGCCAGTGCACCAGCGCCGTAGCGGAAAGCAATGCGGAGAAATGCGGGGTTGATGGTGCGCTTCATAGGATATCCTTTCAGGCTTCGTTGCCATCGGTCGGCTTTGCGTTGCCGCCGGTCGTGATCGTTTCGATTTTGAGAGCAGTTTTCGGCCACCTGCAGCCAAGCAAGCGGTGCTTTGGCATCTGGCGGATATTGACCGCGTCGGACTGGTTGCCGCCGAGGATGTCGATTGACGTGCTGGTCTGGCCG
>NZ_JAEQNC010000034.1 GCF_016722925.1 Phytoamicus setariae
CCGAAGGCGGAACGCGACAGACGCACTGCGAGGGGCGGTGTGATCGAACCGGAATTCGCGCGACCGAGTGCCAAAGTTGTGCTCTTGGAAGAGGAGACGAGGACGATGCCGACACCAGAGCAACCCAGTCTAATAGTTCGACAGAAATCCCCACAGAACACCGAGTTTCCGTTTGCGTCGCTCTCCGATTGGCTGATCCCAACCGAGCTGTTCTTCGTGCGAAACCATTTCCCGTCGCCGGACCTCGATGCGCGAGACTGGAGATTGCGCGTTGGCGGGGCGGTGGAGCGGCCGATCGAACTTGACCTCGACAGCATCAAGGCGATGCGGAGCACGACTTTCACCGCCGTCGTCGAGTGTGCAGGGAACGGGCGCGTCTACTATGAGCCGCCGAAGGAGGGGTTGCAGTGGCAGAACGGAGCCGTCGGCAATGCCGCGTGGACAGGTGTTCTTCTGCGCGAGATTTTGGAAATGGCGGGCGTTAAGCGAACCGCACGTGAGGTTCTGCTCGCAGGCGCCGACAGCGGCGTCGTCGACACAAACAAGAAAACGGCTTCTCCCGGCCCCATCGCTTTTGCGCGCAGTTTACCGCTTGAGAAGGCCATCGCTGACAGCACGATCCTTGCCTATTCGATGAACGAGGAGCCGTTGACGCGCGATCACGGCTACCCGCTACGCGCGGTCGTGGGTGGCTGGTTCGGCATGGCTTGGGTCAAGTGGATCACGCATATCACGGTTGTGGAGCAACCGTTCCTTGGCTACTGGCAGGCGCGCGACTATTTCCGTTGGGAGCGCAGCCTCGGGGAACCCAGGCTGGTCCCCCTCGCGGAGATGGAGGTCAAAGCGCAGATCGCGCGTCCCGTACAGGGGGCGCGTCTCATCGCCGGCCAACCGTACCGGATTTTCGGAGCCGCCTGGAGCGGCGAGGCTGTTATCCGGCAGGTGCAGGTCTGCACCGGAGATGGCAGGGGCTGGCGCGAGGGAAGGCTCCTCGAAAAAGAAAGTCCCTTTGCATGGCGCTTGTGGGAGTACATGTGGACCCCTGAAGAAGTGGGGCGATATATACTGCGATGTCGCGCGATCGATGGGGCGGGGTGCGTGCAGCCCGACCTCCAGCGTTCCGACTGCGAGAGCTACGCGGCCAATTGGATCGTTCCGGTGGAGGTTACGGTCGTTCCCGAACCACAGACGTACGAGGAGGAATTCGTGATTTAATCACCCGCATGGGGCGGAATGGCGGC
>NZ_JAEQNC010000035.1 GCF_016722925.1 Phytoamicus setariae
TGGGCATCGGCGTTGCCAACGAGATAATGAAAAATCAGCATCCTGATGAAACGCAAACGATCGGCAGCCGGGCGACCACAGGCTCGATTGATGAGATCGAGCGACCGCTCCGTGCCTGGACCGCCCTCTTCCTCGTATTTTAGCTCCGGCGGCACGCTCAGCGCTTGGCAAAAGTCCTCCTGGTGCAACCGGTCAATACGTCCGTCGCTCGTCCTCGCGCGGTCATAGCGTTCGATGAGCAGGAAAGCTGTCTCGCCGCTCCATCGCATCTCGACAGCAGGAACCGGCAGTTTCAGGCGATCCGCAAGACGTAGACAGAAAAGCTCGTTTTCAACTGTCCCCTCCAAGCCTTGGATCTCCGGCTTGAGAATATGGGTCGTCGGGCGACCGCCTTTGGCCAGTCCTATGGTGTCGTCCTGGACGATAACTGCGAGCTTGTCCTGCGCACCGGCAAGAGAGAGCCGAACTCCTTCCTCGCCGCCAAGGAGAGGACGGCTGCGCAACTTTCCAATCACCTCATTCAGCCGTTCGCCGCTCAGTTCCTCGACACCGTCATCATCGTTCGGCGCCGGGACCTCCCCGGCGCGATAGAGAGACAATGCCCCAGCACATTCGCCGCCGATTACTTCGAGCAAACCGAATGCATTGCCGAATGAAATGCCAAGTGCGCCGGCAAGGCGTTGACGGGCGCCCTCATCGGGAAGCAGGCCGGAGAAGAATGGGCGAACGACCTGGTCGAGATATGGCTCCTCCCTCAGCGGCATTGAGAAGGAAATCGCTGCGGCGCCAACTTCTCGAAGATAATCAGTGTCATATGAGTAAATGAGCGTTCCGTCAGCGTCCTGGCCAAGTGTGCCAGCCTTCACGTTTCCGAAATAGACGTCGAGATATCGGGTCATGCTCGGCCCTCGCGCCGAGTACCTACAGAAACGACAAGGCCGAGTGTTTGCGCTACCAGCAGAGCGCGGCCAAGCTGGCAACTCTCCTTGCCAGCCTCAAGTTCGCGAACAAATCGAACGCCAACGCCGGCGAGGCCAGCGAGTTGCTCTTGTGTGAGGCCTTGCGATCTACGCTCATGCCGGATCAGAGCACCAAGGCTTTTGCTGTCGGTCAGTACATGCATTATCATCCCTTTCGGGACGAAAATGACATCTCGCCAATGTTGCGTCAAGGAGAAGAACCGATCGGGATGATTTTAATGTTTGGCCGCGATTTGATCG
>NZ_JAEQNC010000036.1 GCF_016722925.1 Phytoamicus setariae
GTCTTCAGTTCGGATTGCGGGATGCCCGCGGCCCAGGTCACGTCATCAAATCCATCGGAGAAGCGGGTCTCGTCTATTCTTCGGTGCAGATCAGAGATGATAGCGTCGGAGATATTGATCCTGAATTCTGTCGGTTTGGTCATGGCTGACTTTCGAATGTCTGTGGTTGATGACGACCCAGCTATGGACCGATGACCTCGCGATTGAAATTGCATAAATCCAAGGACATGCTATTCAATATTGAATGACAACGTCTCCTGATTGGTCCCTCTATCGTTCGTTTTGCGCTGTGTTGCGCGAGAATTCCCTGTCGGCGGCAGCGAGGTCGATTGGCCTCAGCCAACCTACGCTCAGCCGCCATATCATGGCCTTGGAACACGGACTTGGTCTGACCCTGTTTACGCGCTCCCGTGATGGATTGTTGCCGACAGCCGAAGCATTGGCGTTGAGGACCGAGGCCGAAGCATTGGCATCTGCGGCCGATGCATTGTTGCGAGCTGCCTCAGGCCCATTGTCTCAAAACACGGGCACGGTACGCATTGCGACCAGCGAGGTGGTCGCTGCAGAAGTCATCGCACCGATCCTTGCGGCGTTGAGGCTGGAGCAACCCGGTATCGTGGTAGAGATTGCAGTATCGAACAGGATCGACGACCTATTGCGTCGCGACGCGGATATTGCCGTTCGAATGACGAGACCCATTCAGGTCGGACTTGTCGCAAAGCGCGTTGGTGTGAGTGAACTGGGTCTCTACGCCCATCCCGACTATCTTCATGGCCACCCGGCACCCACGACCCACCCAGAACTGCTCAACCACGCCATCATCGGTTTTGACACGCCGATGCCGTACACGCGGACCTTCGCAATCGATGGGATTGCGATGACGCGGGAGTGCTTTGCGATCCGCAGCGACAGCGATATGGCGCAACTCGCGGCGATCAGGGCCGCTGGCGGCATTGGCGTCTGCCACGGCAGCATTGCCAATCGATCTTGCCTTCAACGGGTGCTGTCGGACTCGTTCAAGCCGACCGTAGAAGTCTGGCTGGCGATGCATGAAGATATGCGTTCGACGTTGAGGCATCGCACGGTCTTCGATGCACTCGGTACGGGGCTCTCTGCATTTTTTGGGAACCAACCCTTGCCTGCCAGCATGGAGGTATGAATGCCCCACCCAATCGTCAACATCGACAGTGTTGCGCCGGAAGAGCTTCCGGAGCCGTAT
>NZ_JAEQNC010000037.1 GCF_016722925.1 Phytoamicus setariae
CCTCGAAGTTCCGAAACTCCTTGCTGACGATATCCGGGCTTTCGTTGGTCAGCTTTCCTAATTTCCTCGGGCGCGGTTTGCTTGGTTTGAGGCATGCCGCGTCCAGTTGGTGAAAGGCCGCTTCGGGCCGATGGGAGCCCTGGCTCTGCGACAACGGGCATTGCATTTCGGCTGTCGAACCATAGAAAACTTGGCAATGCACGACGCTTCAGAACCCATGTATTGACGAGAGTCCCACCCACTCCGCCAAGTTGCATTCCACTCTCCGCCAATTAATCTTAAGTCCTTGGCTTGCTTAGCAAAATCCTGATATAACTGCCCCAACGTGGGAATTTGGTCGTGAGGAAACCAGAAAAACACTAACTCATGTACAATCTGAGATACATACAGAAGTACAGTCGGAATCGGAAATCATTTCCGCTTCGAAACCGAAAAGCAAGAATCGCCAGTCATCCTTGGGCCGCTACCTGACGCGGAGCCGCAACTCCTATGTCTTTCAGATGCGCCTTCCGAAACGAGGGCGTAAGTCGGGACTGATCCGTCTGACGCTCGGTCCGATGCCATTTCACGAGGCACGTCGACTTGCGGATGAGCTGGCAGGGGTTGCGTGGAAATTGTTGAGGACGATTGAAAAGCGGATGAAAGACGACTAGCGGGCCGTGCCGTTAAGGACAGCTTCAACATCCGAGGGGAGCTAGAAACCCCAACATGGAGCAGCATCGTGGTATCCCCGCAGGAGGTCGTCTTCAGCCACAACTTCGTGTTTCGGCCGACCGGCATGTTCCGTGAGGCCTATGTTGATTTCTTGGACCAGATCTACGCACGTAACGACCGCGACGAGGATAACTACGAGGACATCTCCACGCTCAAAATAAACGAAGTGAACAATTGGCTGCGTGCGTGGCAATTCATGGAAGCCTGCGGGTTCGCGGGCTGAGAGGGCGACGATATCGATGTTGATGACGAGGATGACTTGCCGGAGGAATAGCGGGGATGGCATTGCGCTCTCACAGCCATTTATCCAGGCGAGACGCCTCCTCGGCATAGGCCGAAAGGGTCTTGCTCGCCTGTCTGCTTTATCCAATGTTCCTCATATCTCGGCTTGGCCTTCTAGGTAGAAGACACAATGACCTACAAGGCTAACCCGGTCCCCGACGAGTTGGCAATCGATCTCACCGCCGCGACGGGAAGC
>NZ_JAEQNC010000004.1 GCF_016722925.1 Phytoamicus setariae
TCGTCCATAGAACCTCCGTTCTGTGTCGCGCATAAAATAGCGGTCCAAGCACGGAGGTCTCTCAACTACGATGTAGAACACGTCCAGTCCTCCACCGTAGGTGGAGGTTTACTTACTTCATAAGAAAAAGGCGACCCTTGCGGGCCGCCTTTCATATTCGTCGTTCAATGCAGAACGATCAGCTGTCGAGGAAGCTCCGGAGCTTGCGCGACCGGCTCGGATGCTTGAGCTTGCGCAGTGCTTTGGCCTCGATCTGGCGGATACGTTCACGGGTCACCGAGAACTGTTGTCCAACTTCTTCCAGCGTGTGGTCGGTGTTCATACCGATTCCGAAGCGCATGCGCAGCACGCGCTCTTCGCGGGGCGTCAGCGAAGCCAGCACGCGGGTCGTCGTTTCGCGCAGGTTTGCCTGGATGGCGGCGTCGATCGGCAGCAGCGCGTTCTTGTCCTCGATGAAATCGCCGAGGTGAGAATCTTCTTCGTCACCGACCGGGGTTTCGAGCGAGATCGGCTCCTTGGCGATCTTCAGGACCTTGCGGACCTTTTCCAGCGGCATGGCGAGCTTTTCGGCCAGTTCTTCCGGCGTCGGCTCACGGCCGATTTCGTGCAGCATCTGGCGCGACGTGCGGACGATCTTGTTGATCGTCTCGATCATGTGCACCGGAATACGGATGGTGCGGGCCTGGTCGGCAATCGAACGGGTAATCGCCTGACGGATCCACCATGTCGCATAGGTCGAGAACTTGTAGCCACGGCGGTATTCGAACTTGTCGACCGCCTTCATCAGGCCGATATTGCCTTCCTGGATCAGATCGAGGAACTGCAGGCCGCGGTTGGTGTATTTCTTGGCGATGGAGATGACGAGACGCAGGTTGGCCTCGACCATTTCCTTCTTGGCGATACGCGCTTCGCGCTCGCCCTTCTGCACCATCTGCACGATCCGGCGGAATTCCGAGATCGAGATGCCGGTTTCAGTGGCGAGGTTCTGGATTTCCTGGCGAAGATCCTTGATCGTCTGGTTCTCGCTCCTGGAAAAATCCTTCCAGCCGCGCGCGGCTAGGTTGCCGATCGACTTCATCCAGTTCGGATCGAGTTCGGCGCCCATATACTGGTTGAGGAAGTCTTCGCGCGCCACACCGAACGACTCGGCCAGACGCAGCAGCTTGCCTTCGTTCTGCACCAGGCGCTTGTTGATCTCGTAGAGTTGCTCAACGAGGCTGTCGATACGGTTCTGGTTGAGCGACAGCGACTTGACCGCCTTGATCAGCTCGTCCTTGAGTTCCTTGTAGCGGCGCTCCTGGGCCGGTGACAGCGTGGCGGAGGCTGCGAGACGCGCTTCCACCTGCTGGTCCTGAAGCTTGCGCAGCTTCTTGTAGGTCTCAGCGATCTGGTCGAGGGTTTCCATGACCTGCGGGCGCAGCTCGGCTTCCATCGCGGCCAGCGAAAGATTGGACTCGTCTTCGTCCTCTTCCTCTTCCTCCGGATTCATGCTCTCGCCGCCGACATTGGTGATGTCGTCGTCCTCGCCGCCGCCGAAGCGGGCGCGGCGAACCTTTTCCTTTTCCTCTGCCGCCTTGCGGTCGGCTTCGATCTTTTCCGGGCTCTGGAACTGCGGCGCCGCCTTGGCTTCCGGGCCGGAATAAGTGGTTTCGAGATCGATGATCTCGCGCAGCAGCGTCGTGCCTTCGTTGAGCTCGTCACGCCAGATGATCAGCGCCTGGAACGTCAGCGGGCTCTCACAGAGCCCCTGGATCATCGTTTCGCGGCCGGCCTCGATACGCTTGGCGATGGCAATTTCGCCTTCGCGCGACAAAAGCTCGACCGAACCCATTTCGCGGAGGTACATGCGCACTGGGTCATCGGTGCGATCGGTCGGTTCTTTTTTCTTGGCGGTGGCAAGTGCCGTGCCCGAGGTGGGAGCGATTTCGCCACCCTCGCTGTCACCGTCGCCGTCGCTGTCACCGCTGTCCTCTTCCGGAGCAGCTTCTTCCACGTCTTCGTCTTCGACGACATTGATGCCCATGTCGGACAACATCGCCATCGTGTCTTCGATCTGCTCGGACGTGACTTCCTCCGAAGGCAGCACGGCGTTCAGTTCGTCCATGGTCACATAACCGCGCTTCTTCGCGGTCTTGATCATTTTCTTGACCGCGTCATCGGAAAGGTCGAGAAGAGGACCATCCGGTGCGCTTTCGCGTTCCGATTCCGCTTCTTCGTTTTCTTTGACTTTTGTTGCCATAGTCTGTGACTTTCTCTGACGCCGGTTTCTTACAAACTTCGAAGCTACTCGATTGCTCGCGCCGGGCGGGATGCCGGCAGCGAATCAGCTACAACGAAGTAACAGGAAGACGGATTAAGGCCGGATTAATCTCGGGGTGTTTGCCGCTCGCAAACTGCACTTGCGTGCCCCCGGGACAGTCTCGGCCCGATCTCGTGCTTCCTGTTGAATTTCTACTCACTAATTTGCCTGAGATGGTGATTCCCGCAATTTTATGTCCCGTCAAGCTTATAAGCTCAAAAAAGCGCAAAAAGCCTGCAGCGCAGCGCTTGCAGACCCCATTTTCACTCATTTCACCCTATGTAGGGACGATCTGCCGAAAGACAAGGGTCGAGAATCAGCCCTTGCGCGAAGCTTGCGCTAGAATCCGGCTTAACTAGCTGAAATCAAGACATAAGTTGACGACAGCTCAATGCGTCTCCATGAAAATGGTAAGCGATGCGAAATCCCCTGATTCTTGTGATCGCCGCGGGCGGCAAAGCCCCTTCTCCCAACTGCACGGGATCACCATGAAGACGACAAAAGGCACCACTGGCCATGACGGCCTCACAGGAACCAAAGCGGCGGACTTGATCCATGGCCTCGAGGGCAACGACACCATAAAAGGATTGGGCGGCAGTGACCGGATCTGGGGCGACGACGGGATAGACTGGCTCTACGGCGACGGCGGCAGCGACACGTTGTTCGGCAATGCGGGCGACGATTTCCTGTTTGGCGGCGCCGGCAAGGATCTGCTGGATGGTGGAGACGGCAACGACATCCTCGTAGGCGACGCAGGAAACGACACCATCAAGGGCGGCGAAGGAAACGATCGTCTGTTTGCCAATACCGGCAACGACACGTTGAATGGCGGCAACGGCAACGACTACTATTCCGTCATGGCCGACGCCCCGAAAATCACGGACAAGAGCGGTGCCGAGCGATACGAAATTGCCTTCAATGACTTGCGCCCGAGCTCGGCCTGGATTTCCGATGTCGGCGGATTGGACGAGATCGTTTTCAAGGGCTTCGAACTCGGCCAATTGGAGTTCATGCAGTCCGGGCTGGACCTGGTGATCCGCGTCGAGGGCTTCAAACAGGAAACGACGCTTTCCTATTTCTTCGCCGAAGCCAAGTACCAGGTCGAGCAATTGGAGGTCTCCAATGGCAAGGGCGGCTTGAAGGAATACGATCTCACCGAAATCGAGGATGGCGAGTTCATGGACTTCACGAGCGGGGATACGATCTGGCTTTGACCGTCAATGGCTGATGCCGTTGAACTTTACCACCTCGACACTGTCCAGATCGAACTCAGGTATGCAACGCAGGTTGATCATCGCCGATTTCTCGCCGTCCTTTCCCTCGCCTTCGCTGAACGGCGCGGTGCCGCAAGTCGAGCAGAAATGATGCTGGATGACCTGCTTGTTAAAACGGTAGGTCGAAAGCCGCTCCACAGGTGTCCTCAGCCTCAGATTTCCCGCCGGCACAAAGGCCAGTAGCCCGCCCCTGCGTCTGCAGAGCGAACAGTTGCAGTCGATGGCCTGAGTGAACGTGCCCTCCACTTCGAATGCGATGGCGCCGCAATGGCAGCTTCCCTGATACAGCATGGTTCACTCCCGCTTGTTCTCGTTATGTTCTAAGGGTGAAGAACGAGGGTGTCAACCAGTTATTGCCTTCGGGTCTGTCAGTGCCAGTCCATGACCACCTTGCCGGAGTTGCCAGATCGCATGGCTTCGAAACCGTCGCGGAAGTCATCGATGCCGATCCGATGGGTGATGACCTGGCTGAGGTCGAGCCCACCCTGGACGAAGGCGATCATCTTGTACCAGGTCTCGAACATTTCTCGTCCATAGATGCCCTTGAGCGTCAGCATCTTGAAGATCACCTTGTTCCAGTCGATGCCGAAGCCTTCTGGCGCGATGCCGAGGATGGCGATCTTGCCGCCATTGTTCATCGTATCGATCATCGACCGGAAGGCGGGCGGGGCGCCGGACATTTCAAGTCCGACATCAAAACCTTCCTTCATGCCGATGGCGGCCATGACGTCTTCGAGCTTCTCCTTGGATGCGTCCACGACGTGATCGATACCGCATCGGCGGGCGAGTTCGAGCCGGATCGGGTTGATGTCGGTGATGACAACCTTACGGGCACCGGCACGTTTAGCGACCATTGCCCCCATGATGCCGATAGGCCCCGCGCCGGTGACCAGCACATCCTCTCCGACCAGATCGAACGACAGCGCGGTGTGCACGGCATTGCCGAACGGGTCGAAAATCGCCGCCACTTCGTCGGGCACATCCTCGGGAATCGCCACGACATTGTGCTCGGGAATGCAGACATACTCGCCGAACGAACCCGGACGGTTGACGCCCACACCCTTGGTATAGTGGCAGAGATGGCCCCTGCCCGCCCGGCAATTGCGGCATTTGCCGCAGACGATATGGCCCTCGCCGGACACCCGTTCGCCGACCTTGTACTTGGTCACCGATGAACCGATTTCGGCGATCTCGCCGACGAATTCATGTCCCACGACCATCGGTACCGGAATAGTCTTCTGCGCCCATTGATCCCAGTTCCAGATATGCACATCGGTGCCGCAGATGGCCGACTTCTTCACCCGGATCAGCACGTCGTTGGGGCCGGGTTCGGGCACCGGCACATGCTCCATCCACAGCCCGACCTCGGTCTTTGCCTTCACCAACGCACGCATCATGTTCGACATTTCGGCATTCCTCTCAGGCTAGCGCCGGCATCTCCATTCCCTCTTCTCCCCATCGGGGAGAAGGTGGCCCATAGGGCCGGATGAGGGGGAAGGCTGTGCCCTAGATCAACGTCAAGAGGGCTTGGCGTCGCCCCCTCATCTGTCCTTCGGACATCTTCTCCCCGCTGGGGAGAAGGGGAAATCTCAAATCACACCCAATTCCCGACCAACCTCGGCAAACACCTCAATCACCTTTTCGACATCGGCACGCGAATGCGCCGCCGACATCTGAGTCCGGATCCGCGCCTGCCCTTTCGGCACGACGGGAAAGGAAAAGCCGACGACATACACGCCCTTCTCCAGCATCCGCGCCGCCATCGCCTGCGCCAGCGTCGCATCGCCCAGCATCACAGGAATGATCGGATGACCCTCGCCGGCAAGCGTAAAGCCGAGCCTGGTCATCTCGGAGCGGAACAGCGCGGCGTTGGCATAGAGCCGTTCGCGCAGCGCATCTCCATCATCGATCAGGTCGAACACCCTCAGCGATGCCGCCGCGATCACCGGCGCCAGCGTGTTGGAGAACAGATAGGGCCGCGATCGCTGCCGCAGCCATTCCACCACTTCGGCCTTCGCCGACGTATAGCCGCCCGATGCCCCGCCCAGCGCCTTGCCGAGCGTGCCAGTGATGATATCGACACGGCCCTCGACGCCGCAATGCTCGGCCGAACCCCGACCATGCTTGCCGACAAAGCCGACCGCATGGCTGTCGTCGACCATCACCATCGCGCCGTATTTTTCCGCCAGATCGCAGACGCCGCCGAGATTGGCGATGATGCCGTCCATGGAGAACACGCCGTCGGTGGCGATCAGCTTGAAGCGGCTGCCCTCGGCCTTCTTTAGCTCCTCTTCCAGTGCCGCCATGTCGTTGTTGGCGTAGCGGAAGCGCTTCGCCTTCGACAGCCGGACGCCGTCGATGATCGAGGCATGGTTGAGCGCATCGGAGATGATCGCATCGTCCTCGCGCAGCAGTGTCTCGAACAGGCCGCCATTGGCATCGAAGCACGAGGAATAGAGGATCGTGTCCTCCATACCGAGGAAGGACGAGATCCGCCCCTCTAATTGCTTGTGCTCTTCCTGCGTCCCGCAGATGAAGCGCACCGACGCCATGCCATAGCCATAGCGGTCGAGCGCCTGCTTGCCGGCTTCGGCGAGTTCGGCGTTGTCAGCGAGCCCGAGATAGTTGTTGGCGCAGAAATTCAGCACCCTGGCGCCGGATGCGACCTCGATTGTGCCCGCCTGCTTGGAGGTTATCACCCGTTCGGATTTATATAGACCCGCGGATTTCAGCCCGTCGAGTTCGCCGCGCAAGTGATCGAGAAATGCTGCCGTCATGCTGATGCCCCACCTCGATTGATCTGTGACAGATATAACAGAAACGATCAGCAAATGCGCCCGGTCTCGCGGCGAAAAGGTGGCGTTGGGAGGATAGGCGAACTTGCTCAATAGCGCCCGGGCCGGAAGGGTCCGGAATCGACGACAGTCGACTGCCCCGACATGACAGATGCCAGCAATTCACCGGTCACCGGTCCGAGCGTAAGGCCCTGATGGCCGTGGCCGAAATTCATCCAGAGACCGGCTTGGCGCTGCGATTGCCCGATTACCGGCAACATGTCCGGCATGCAGGGGCGCGTGCCCATCCAGGGCTGCTCTTCGACCCGCTCGCCGAGCGCCATCAATTGACGAGCCGAGATTTCCGCGCGCGCAAGCTGGACGGGATCGGCCGATGTGTCGGGCCGGGCGAGATGTGCGCCGGTGGTGACGCGTGTCCCCAGCGCCATCGGCGCCATCACATAACCGTTGGCAACATCCATCATCGGCACCCGAAGCGGCTCGGGCGAACTGTAATGGGCATGATAGCCGCGCTTGCGCACCATCGAAAACCTGTGGCCAAACAGCCTGAGCAGCGTTGGCGACCACGGGCCGAGCGCCACGACGACGTTTTCCGCCTCGATCGGCCCGCTCTCGGTCTGCACCACCCAGCCCCGGCCCGAAGCGTTTCGCTTCAGCGTTTCGGCCTTTCCATGCACGAAAGTCCCGCCTGCCCCCACAAAAAGGTCGGCATAGGACGAAGCCAGCTTGCCGGGGTCGCTTGAAGACCAAGGACCGAGCCAGTGAATGGCGCCCACGCCCCCGAGGATCAGCGCTGGTTCGGCTGCGGCAACCTCATCGGGCGTCAATGTCCTAAAATCGAGCGCATGGGCGCTTGCGAGCTGCTCGGCATGGGTGATTGCTTCCTCCAAGGCCGGTTTGCTGCGGTAAAGCACGCGATAGCCCGAACGCCGGATCAGGTTTCCGGCATTCGCGCGCTTGATGAGATCCTCGTGCCCGGAGGCCGCATGGGCGATCAGGCCGGCCCATGTCAGGGAAATTGCCTGGTGGCGTCTGGATTGCGAATGCCACCAGTAGCGCGCCAGCGAACCGAGATGGGCCGGCAACTCGCGAAAGCTGTAGTGGACGTCGTTGGTGCGTCCCAGCACGATGTCGGCCAGTTCCCGTATGGAACGGGGCATGGCATAGGGCTCGACAACTTCGGACTGGATGATGCCGGCGTTGCCGTAGCTCGTTTCCAGCCCAGGCTGCTTTCGATCGATCAGGGTTACCGACCAGCCGCGATCCTGCAAGGCAAGCGCTGATGATACTCCCACCATGCCGGCACCCAAAACGATCGCACTCTTCATTCCCACGCTCCCGACGCAACAATGCCTGTGGGAGGATCAGTAGATGCGAACGCCCTGCCGCTCAAGCTCGGACTGCACCGACGCTATATCGACACGATCGAATTCACATCCGCTCTTGACAGATAGAGCTGCGGCCACCCCTGCGCCCTGCCCGGCCACTGCGCAGCAGGCCATGTTGCGCGTCGCCGCGTGCGAAACCCGGTCGCCGCCGATGGCGCGCCCGGCCACCAACAGGTTCCGCACACCCTTGGGCAGCATCGAACGATAGGGGATGTGCATATAGCGGCCGGTGGTCGGCAAGATCAGGATACCGTAACCGTCGATGAATTCCGGGTAGATGCCGATCGTATCCTCGAACCGGCCTTCGTTGCGCACGTCGCTTTCGGTGATGTTGTAGACGGCATCGATCTTGCGGGTGTCGCGGATGCCGATGGTCATGCCGAAGTTGCGCAACCGCGCACCTTCGCAGCCTGGCGTATAGCGGCGTAGCGCCTCGATCGCCAGCATCGCCTGCTTGCGGCCTTCGATCTCGAAGGTCGTCATGCTGTCGGGGTCAGTGCCGTCGCAGCCTGCCAGGTGCACGAGGTTCATATAGGTGAGTTCGCCCGTATCGTGGGCTGCGCCCCAAGTCCCGGCAATCGTGTTCAGATGCTTGGGGATGATCCCGTCCTTGATCGCCTGGGCGAACGGTTTGGCGAGGAACGGCGAGAACATCTTGTCCTCCTTGCCAGACGTCTCGATCTGCCACTCGCCCGTCGACCAGTCGCTATAGGTCTGCGGATCGCGCTTGATGCCCTCCATGAAGGCGCGCTTGTCGACTCCGGCAAGATGAAACATAACCGAGGCAGCCTGCATATGCTCAAGGGGTGTCTTGACCGTAGCTGCGCCGGCGCGGTGCGCGACATCCGCATCTCCAGTGGCATCGATCACGCGTTTGGCAAGAATTGCCTCACGGCCCGCCTTTGATTCGACGATGATGCCGACGATCGTATCGCCCTCCATGATCGGCGCGACGAACTGGCGGTGCAGCATCGGGTGAATGCCGGCTTCCTCGACCAGCCGGTCGGCGACCAGTTTGAAGCCTTCCGAATCAAGCTCGTAGGAAAGAGACTGGCTTTCGGGCACGGCAGCGCCCATGTCCTTCGCCCGCTCCTCAAACTCGCGGCCTATGCCGTTGGCCTCCACTGTCTTCTCATGACGGTACCAGGCAAACCCCTCGACCCCGACCGTGGTGATGTTGCCGCCAAAGCAGCCGAAGCGCTCGACTAGCGTAACCTCGACGCCGGCGCGCGCGGCAGCCAGTGCGGCGGCCAGACCGCCCGGGCCCGATCCCACGACCAGCACGTCCGTCCGGTGAATGACCTCGACCTGACGGGCGGGTTCGGTGATGAAATCATGCTCGGTCGTCATTGTGGCTCTCGCTATATGTATCGTTGTTGTCAAACTAACGGGATGCAAGCCGGAGTGGGATGTCAAGCGCGACAGGCCGGGTCGAATTCGCACAAACGCAGTTTGAAAACGACAAATCTCTCCATGTTTTCAGGCAGGTGGCCGCAATCGAAAACCATAAGTTGACTTATCATCCAGAACCGACTACTTATGGCTTATCGATATTTGCTTGCTGAGCTTTTGTTATCGCACCCTAGCAACGTGCCCTCGACGAACCTTCCTTCAAAAATCGCACCGCACCGTTCGCCGCGCATTCGCGCGTCGGAATTTCAATTTGTTATGGAAGGGTTCATCATGGCCACCGGCACAGTTAAATGGTTTAATTCCACTAAAGGCTTCGGCTTCATTCAGCCTGACAATGGTGGTGAGGACGCATTCGTTCACATCTCCGCAGTCGAGCGCGCTGGCATGCGCGAAATCGTAGAAGGCCAGAAGCTTTCCTACGAACTGGAACGCGACAGCAAGTCGGGCAAGATGTCCGCTTGTAAGCTCCAGGCTGCCTAATCAGGACTTGGCCATGCCGATGACCACGGATGTACTGGCATCGCGCAGCGGCTAATTCCGATCGAAAGTCAGGCAGGTTTGCCTGGCTTTTTTTAATTTCCACCAGGATACCACTTTGACCGAAACTCCCAGCAAAGCCCGAGAACGGGCCGAGACTGCGTTCGGAAAGACACAGTCGCAATTCATTGCTCGCAACCGGGCGATTTCCGAAAGCGACGCGATTGTGCAAGCCCGAGACGAAAAGACAATGCGTTTGCGCGAACTGCGCATGGCAAAAGAGGCAAGCGAACTTGCCGCAGGAATTCCGTTGAAACCTAAAAAGCGCGTCCTCAAGTCGCGATAGATCAACGGCCACCCGACCCACCAATCAAGTGACCGCAATAAAGACAGATTGCAGCGATTGAACCTCGCTCCGGGTTGCTCGATTTTCAATCAGGACTGAAACTTGAAAAAAAGAAACAACGAACTCGCCGACCGCCGCCAGGTCGCTGCGGATGCCAAGAAGGCACTGCTTGAGAACTATCGCTCCGCACAGAACGCGGCAGCACCCAACCTCGCAGCGAAGCTGGCCGAGCGTGCAGCCATCGCCGCCGCCAGGGAAGAGCGTCGCGCCGAGCGCGAGCGCCTCAAGACAGAGGAAAAAAACCGCATCCTCGAAGAGCAGGCTGCGCGTCTTGCATTGGAAGAAGCGGAAGCTCGCGCCGAGGCAGAAGCTCGCGCTGCAGCGGAAAACAGCCGGATCGCGCGCGTGATCGAGGACGAAGCCGCCCGCAAGGCGGAACGTGATCGGCGCTACGCACAGCGCAAAGCCCGCAAGGCCTGATTAAACATGGGCGCTCCAATGCGCCCGTAGGGCACAAGAGGGCTTAGTGCCCTCCCGCAGGCCCCTTGACCTTGCCGGACATCACGCCGAAGCCATCGATCAGCGCTTCCTGGCTTTCGAGCCGCACCGCTTCGAGCTGGTTCTCGTTGAGCGCCAGCATCAACTGTTCGACCTCCGCCTCGTCGCCCCGTTCGGTCGCATCGGCAAGTTCCCGCTCCAGTTCGCGTCGATGGCGGATAAGCGCGCGCGCCCTCGTCTGGAGCGCCAGCGCCTGGCGATAACCCTCGCGCGCGTCCTCGATGGCCGCGCTCTCGGTCGCAGTCCACAGGCGCGCGAACCTGATCTGCCGATCGAGGTTACCGAGCAGCGTATCGAAACCTTGTACTTCAAGAGCAGTGATCAGCTCCTCCCGCGTCAGCCCCGGACCACTGGCTGCAGCCACCTGCAGCACCGCCTGCCAGAATCGTTGCATGTCACGGTTTGCATACTCGATCTGGGAAATCTCGTCATACTCGTCGAAGAACAATGCCGGATGGTTGACGATGGTGAGCGCAAGCACGGCTTCCCGCAGCGATGGCAACGAGCGGTAACCGCTGACAAGACCGGATTTGGCTAGCCTGTCGGATATCGGCGCCAGCCTTGAGTTCGAGTTCTGGGGCTGGTTTTTGCCACGCCCCTGCCCACCCCGCTCCTGGAACTTCTGCCGGTTCTGCGGGTTCGTTTGGTTCTGCTGGTTGCGTGACTGAAAGAAAGCATAGAGCCTGTCGCGCATCTCCTGCTGGTAGTGGCGGCGCACGCTTTCATCGGCGATCACCTGCGTCACGTTCTTCAGCCTGGCTTCGAGTTCGGCGCGTTTTTCCGGGGTCTCGTATTCGCCCCCGGAGGTTTCGCGCAACCAGACCATATCGGCCATGGCCCGGGCTTCGGCGATCACACGATCGAAAGGCGCCCGGCCATCGATCTTGACCAGATCGTCCGGATCCTTTCCATCGGGCAACAGCGCTATTTTCAAGGAATAGCCTGGCTTGATCAGCGGCAGCGCCAGATCGACGGCGCGCGAAGCCGCGCGCATGCCAGCCCCATCGCCATCGAAGCAAAGCACGGGTACCGTCGTCATCTTCCACAGCAGCGCCAGCTGGTTCTCAGTCAGTGCCGTCCCGAGAGGTGCAACGGCATTTTCCACACCCGCCTGGTGCAGCGCGATGACGTCCATGTAGCCTTCGACCGCAATGACGGTGCCATCGTTTCCCTGCAGCGTTTTGCGCGCGCGGGAGAAGTTGAACAGCACCTGCCCCTTGGAAAAGAGTTCGGTCTCGTTCGAGTTGAGATATTTGGCCGGCGCATCCGGCGACATCGCCCGCCCGCCGAAGGCGATGACCTTTTCGCGCGACGACAGGATGGGAAACATGATGCGATCGCGAAACCGGTCATAAGAAACCGGAATATCCGGGCCGTGCACGACAAGCCCACACGCCTCGATCTGCTCGCGGCTTATGCCCTTGGAGGACAAGAACTCCTTGAGCGCATTTCGACTGTCGAGCGAATATCCGAGCCGGAACGTCTCGATCGTGCGGCCCGTCAGGCCACGGTCACGCAGATAGGCGCGCGCCCTCGCACCCGCTGCCGATTGCAGCTGGTCCTGAAAGAACTGCGTCGCAAGCTCCATCACGTCGGAGAGATTGTGGCGCTCACGTTCGCGACGCTCGCTTTCCGGGTCTGGTTGCGGCAAGGCAACGCCCGCCATATCGGCCACCTGCTGGACGGCCTCGTTGAAGGCCATGCCATCCAGTTCCATCAGGAAGCGGAAATGATCCCCCGAGACGCCACAGCCGAAACAATGATAGCGGCCCTTGCGATCCTCGCAGTGAAAGCTCGGAGATTTTTCGCCGTGAAAGGGGCAGCAAGCCCAATAGTCACCGCGCCCGGGATTGGTCTTCTTGCGATCCCAGGTCACGCGCCGACCGATCACGTCAGAAATCGTGACGCGATCGCGCAGTTCGTCAAGGAAACTGGGTGAAAAACGCATGGAGTCTGGTCCTGTTGGGGACCGATATAAGCACTTTGGGACGAATGTGCCAATCGGCAACTGCTGCGGCGTCAGCCGCAGCCGATGCCGATGTTTTAACGATATTAGCTGAGCAGCGCCTTGATCTGGCCCGACGCCTTGCCGAAATCGAGCTGGCCCGGATAGCGTTCCTTGAGCAGCGCCATGCACTTGCCCATGTCCTTGATGCCTGAGGCACCAATCTCGGCGATGATGCCCTTGATGATTTCGGTGACTTCGGCTTCGGAAAGCTGCTTGGGCATGAATTCGGAGATGATGGCAATCTCTTCGCGTTCCTGCGCTGCAAGCTCGGGCCGACCGCCCTCGTCATACATCTTGGCCGACTCCTCGCGCTGCTTGACGAGCTTCGAAAGCAGCGAGGCGATATCGCCGTCGGAGGTCGTCGCATCGGGCTTCGTGCGGTTGGCGATCTCGAGATCCTTGATGGCCGCCTGCACCATGCGGATCGTGGTGATTTTCCGCTGTTCCTTGGATTTCATGGCCTCTTTCAAGGCATTCATCAGTTTTTCGCGCATGGCAGGATTCTCCAAAACTATCCGGCGCTTATGCCGAGACGGCGCAAAAAAAGCAATCAATTCCACAAGCAACTGGAATCTATTCATATTTTATTGGCGGGAAAAGTCTCGCGCGCATTGACCGCGAGACAAACCGCCACTATTTTCCGCAAAATTGCAAAAAGGGGATAAAGGCTTGCGAACACGGACACACTCCGTGCGCCTTTTCCTGCGAGCATGTGGCAGACAGACACTGCCGGAACGGAGCGATATGAGCACCCAAGCCTGGACCACCGAAAAACCGACCGCCCTTCTCGTTCTTGCCGATGGCACAGTCATCGAAGGCAAGGGAATTGGTGCAACCGGCCGAACCCAGGCGGAAGTCTGCTTCAACACTGCGCTTACCGGCTACGAAGAGATCCTGACGGATCCCTCCTATCTCGGACAAATCGTCACCTTCACCTTCCCGCATATCGGCAACATCGGCACCAACGAGGAAGATATCGAAGACCTGACGCCCGCCGCCCGCCACGGCGCAGTCGGCGTGATCTTCAAGGCAGATATCACCGACCCATCCAACTACAGAGCCCTGAAGCATCTCGATACGTGGCTGAAGGCGCGCGGCATTATCGGCATGTGCGGCATCGACACGCGCGCGCTCACCGCATGGATCCGCGAGAACGGCGCACCGAACGCTGTCATCGCCCACGATCCGCATGGCGTGTTCGACATCGAAACGCTGAAGGCCGAAGCAAAAGCCTGGAGCGGCCTGCTCAATCTGGATCTGGCCAAGGTTGCGTCCTCGGGACAGTCCTCGCAATGGACGGAAAAGCCGTGGGTCTGGAACGAAGGCTACTCCAACCTTGAAGCCGCCGATGTCAAATATCACGTCGTCTGCCTCGATTTCGGCGTCAAGCGCAACATCCTGCGCCTGTTTGCCGGCCTTGACTGCAAGGTGACAGTGATGCCGGCGAACACCTCGGCGGAAGAAGTGCTTGCCCAGAAGCCGGATGGGGTCTTCCTGTCCAACGGCCCCGGCGATCCGGCAGCGACCGGCATCTATGCCGTGCCGGCAATCAAGGCACTGATCGGCACCGACCTGCCGATCTTCGGCATCTGCCTCGGCCACCAGATGCTCGGCCTGGCGCTCGGCGCCAAGACCGAAAAGATGCATCAGGGCCACCATGGCGCCAATCATCCGGTCAAGGATCACACCACCGGCAAGGTCGAGATCGTGTCGATGAACCATGGCTTTGCAGTTGACTCGAAGTCGCTGCCGGAAGGCGTTGAAGAAACTCACGTTTCGTTGTTCGATGGATCCAACTGTGGCCTGCGCCTGGTTGGCAAGCCGGTGTTCTCCGTCCAGCACCATCCGGAAGCCTCGCCGGGCCCGCAGGATAGTCACTATCTCTTCCGCCGGTTCCTCAACCTGATCAAGGAACGCAAGGGCGAGCCGGCGCTGGCCGAGCGCTGAACCGCCCGATCTTGCAGATATCAAAAAGGCGGCTCCAGGCCGCCTTTTTCGTGCGCGATGCATATTTCCGGATCAAGTTGCCCGCCCCTGTCGCCTGACCAGAATGACATAACGCCCCAGCAGCAGCACGGACGCGGCAATCAGGCCAAACACGAATCCGATCCAGATTCCGATGCCGCCCATGCCGAACGGAAATGCCAACACGTAGGCCAGCAAAAAGCCGACCGGCCAATAGGAGATCAGCGCCAGTATCATCGGCACGGTCGTATCCTTGACGCCGCGCAACAGCCCAGCCGCCACGGCCTGAAGACCATCGACCAGCTGGAAAATCCCGGCAATCACCACCAGCCCGCTGGCATAGGCCAGGACTGCCGCCGAATCCGGCTTGGCCGTATCGAGATAAACTGAGGCGAGTTGCACCGGATACAGTGCGAAGAGCACGCTGCCGATCATCGAACAGCCGGCTGCGATCAGCACGGCCACCCAGGACGCCCGCACCAACGCCTTGTGGTCGGCAGCCCCCGCGGCCAACCCCACGCGCACAGTGACCGCCTGAGCTAGCCCCAGCGGGATCATGAACGCCACGGATGCCCATTGTAGCGCAATCCCGTGCGCAGCCAGCTCGACCGTACCGATCCAACCCATCAGCAATGACGCAACGGTGAACAGGCTGACTTCGGCAAGAATGGTCAAGCAGATCGGCAGGCCGAGGCGAAACACTTCCCACAGCACATGCATGTCGGACCGCCAGAAACGCACGAAGACCTCATAGCTTCGAAGCTCGCGGTGTTTCTGGATGTAGACAAGCGTCAGCAGCACGCTAAGCACGTTTGCACAAAGCGCGACAATCGCGGCTCCCTTCATGCCGAGCGCTGGCATGCCGAAATGACCAAGCACCAGCACATAGGCGCAGAATGCGTTGAAAACGAGCACGACCAACGTGACATAGAGAATAATACGGGCATGCCCGACCGCGCTGAGAAACGACCTCAGCACCATGAAGGCAAGAGCGGGGATCATTCCCCAGCCGGCAATCTGTAGATAGTCGCCAGCAAGCTTGGCGACGTGTGGATCCTGGCCGGCAAACAGCAGGACGTTCTCCGCAAACCAGATGGGTGGCGCGGTCACAAAGCCGAAGCCGATGATCACCCACAGGCCCATGCGAACCGAACGGCGCACCATCATCGTATCGCCCTGCGCATAGGCATAGGCGGCAAGCGGCACGACCGCAGTGGCAAATCCCGAGCCGAAAATGAACAGCGTGAAGAAATACTGGCCCGCCAGCACCATCGCCGCAAGTTCGGCCGTACCGAGCCTGCCGACGATGAAGACGTCGGTGACGTGGATGCCGAGTTGTGCCAATTGCGCGCCGATCAGCGGGATCGACAACGCCAGAGTGGCCAGGAAGTGTCCCTTCCAGCTGTTGTCGACTATTGCCGTTTCATTGCTCGCCGTTAAAGTGGTCATTTGCTCAAACTTTCCTCGAAGGAACCGCTGATAGAGGAAAATTCAGGCGAAAACCAGCAGTCGAGCTCACCCTCGGGAATTTTTCATGGAACCCATCAATGTATTTGATGGGCCTTCTGCGCCAACCCGTTGAGCACCTTGTTCGGCACCCTCCAGACGAACACCGCAAGCCCCAGCACCGTCATCAACGCCGCGGCGAAATACGGCATGCCGGGAAATTCTATCGGCGCCGCAGGCCCGGAAAACCCGGTAAACAGTGACGTAAAAAACAACGGCCCGATGATCGAGGTGACGCTCGAAAGGCTGGTGAATGCACCCTGCAATTCGCCCTGTGCCGACGGCGGCACGCCCGCCGCCGATATCGACCGCAGCGCCGGATCGGTGACCCCCTCAATGCAGCATAACGCGATGACAACGAACACCATCCATCCCTCGGTAGCAAACGCATAGCCAAGGAATGCGAGCACGCAAAAAACCAGGCCGATGACCGCGGTGCGCCATTCGCCATAGCGTTTGACGAGTTGCGGCAGGATCAATCCCATGACAACTGCACTCATCACGCCGAACAGGCCGAGCGACAGGCCGATCATTCCTTGCGACCAGCCATATCGGTAATCAGCAACGAAGGGCCAGGCCACGGGATACACCACGTGGGCAAGCCAGAACAGGAACATCACCGATGCGACCCAGCCAATGCCCTTGTAATTCCTTAGCTGGCGGATGGCCCCAAGTGGGTTGGCGCGCTTCCATTCAAACTTGCGACGGTGCTGCTCGTCCAACGTTTCCGGAAGCAGGAACAGCGCGATGACGAAGTTGAGGAAGGCGATCAGCGCAGCTGCGTAGAACGGCACGCGTGGCCCGAATTCTCCGAGAAAACCGCCGATCACAGGCCCGAGCGTGAAGCCGACGCCGAAAGAAATGCCGACCAGACCGAAGTTCTTCGCTCGATTCTCATCAGTACTGATATCGGCGACATAGGCCGAAGCCGTCGCATAGCTCGCACCGCTGATGCCGGCCAGAACACGGCCGACGAACAGCACCCAGTAGCTGCCGGCCAGCGCGCAGATGAGGTTGTCGATCGCAAACGTCAGCACCGAGAACAACAGAACGGGACGCCGGCCGAATCGGTCACTCAGGTTACCGATGAAGGTGCCGAAAAAGAACTGCATGGCGGCATAGGCAAGAAAAAGCCAGCCACCTTCCATCGCCGCATGACTTACATCGGCGCCGGTCAGTTCCTTGAGATAGGCGGGCATGACAGGCATAATCAAAGCGATCCCCATCATATCCATAAGCAAAATAACAAATACCAACGCCAGCCCGCGGCGGGCGCGTTTTTCATCAATCATGATTGCAAACTCTGCTTGTCCGCCAGATGTCGCACGGAACATAAATAGAACAAGAAGGCACTAGCGAATCTTGGCGCGCCTTTCAAGCGCGCCAATTCTGCAACCTGACGATTTTTCTGCGATGTGACTTGCAGGCGACTCCTGCGTCCTCAGATCGAGTTGTTGAACGTATCGCAGGCTGCCATCTTGCCGGTATCGAAGCCAATGCGGAACCATTTCGCCCGTTGCGCTGATGTGCCGTGCGTAAAGCTGTCGGGCACGACATAGCCCTGGGATTGCTTCTGAAGATTGTCGTCGCCGATCTGGTGGGCGGCATTCAGCGCCTCCTCGAGGTCGCCACGTTCAAGTATGCCCTTCTGGTCGGTGAACTTAGCCCATATGCCGGCAAAGCAATCTGCCTGCAATTCGACCCGTACCGACATGGCATTGGCCTCGCCTTCGCCCATCGACTGGCGTGCGCGGTTGAACTTCGGCAGCACGCCAATCAGATTCTGCACATGGTGGCCGACTTCATGCGAGATGACATAGGCTTGCGCGAAATCGCCCGATGCGCCGAACCGCCGTTCCATTTCGCGGAAAAACGCGGTGTCCAGATAGACCTTCTGGTCCGTCGGACAATAGAATGGACCGGTGGCAGCACTTGCCATCCCGCAGGCCGATGGGAACGAGCCCGAGAACATCACAAGCTTCGGCTCGACGTATTTCCGTCCTGCTGCAGCAAAAATGCCGTTCCACATGTCCTCGGTTTCCGCCAGAACGGTGGAGACGAAGGCCTTCATCTCGTCATTGGTAGCCGGCTTGTCGTTCCGAACCGTCTCGCTCTGATCAAATCCCGGATTCTGGACTTGATCGCCGCTGCCCAACATCTGGGTGACGTCAACGCCCATGAAATAGAGCACTCCGAAGACGATGACGATCAGTACGATCGAGCCTAGGCCGCCGCCCCGTCCCGAACCGATAGGGATGTTAAGACCGCCGCGCCGACCGAAAGGATCGCCCGGCGATTGCGTCGGACCGGTTCCGCGTTCATCCTGAACATTGCCGGACTGCCGGCGACCTTTCCAATCCATGATTTCGCTCCCGTCAACTGCAAGGCAAGCTATGAATAACAGTATGCAGATAACGGTTGATCTTTCAATGCGTTCCTGACTTTACGCGCCCTGCGCGCGATATCAGCACCAGGGCCAACATCAGAAGCGCACAAACAGCCAGGACGGCTAGAAAAAGCATCAGTGGGCCGACGTCAGAAGGCTCCTGCGCTTGCATGAAGACCACATCGTGCATGATGCGCCCTGGAAGCAGGGTGAAGAGCCCCGCGCCGACAATTCCTCCCAGATAGAGCCCGATAACGTGTCGTTTGTGCTGTGCTATTCGGCGAGCGCGCGCATGCCGGTAAGCCATCCAGGCACCGGCGAGCACGTAGATCGAGATCAGATGAATGGGGCCGAAGCCCATGAACAGGTTGCTCTCGTGAATGAAAAAGGACGACAGCGCCACAACGACCATCAGGCCCAGCCAGACCTTGCCCGTAATCCGGTGCATGGGTGTTCCCTTAGGTGCGCAGAAGAGCCATGGCCCGATCATGGCTGCCGGAACCACGGCGCCAACGTGGAATTGCACGGCTATGGGTGCTTGCAAAAGCGGTTCGAGATTCATGCTGAATGCCTCGGATGGGTTGAACATGAATGTCGTCTCGTCCATTTGTTCAGTTAGTACCAAAGGCATTTCGCGACAGGGTAAGGAAACTTCGTGAAGGACAGCATACTGCATTCCGCGCTTCGTGAACTGAGGGCTCTGCCTGGGTCAAGGAACCTCTGGCTGATTTTTGGCGCTGTGGTAGCGCTATTTGCGGTCATCGGCCCATTTGGTACACTGGAGACATTGCCTTTCCTTCAACGCCTTGCCTTTTGGTTCATCCTGCACGCAGCAGCCTGGATGACAGCGTTGATATCAGCCGTATTCGGCAACATCCTGCTTGAAGGGGTCATTGCATCAATGTTCTGGCGCATGATGATTGGATCGCTGGTCGCGGCTGTCCCCATCGGCGCGATCATCCAGACCATCCGCTACCTGTGGTTCGGGCATATCCCGACCGGAACGACACTGTTTGGCGAGATGCTGGCCACCCTGCCTCTCTGCGCCATCTTCTGTGTCATATCCTATCTTGCCATGTCCTCGAACGGGGATCCTACGATACAGTCCGATGCTGATCCGGCAGCGATCCCTTTTACACCAACGACCTCGGCATCCCCGGAACCCGCCCTACTCGGCTGCCCACTCATGGCGCGGCTGAAGCCGGAAAACCGCGGCGCTTTGTGCTTCATGTCAGTCGAAGACCACTACACACATGTCAAAACTAGGCGTGGGCGCGAGCTCGTTTTGCTTCGGTTTGCCGATGCTATTCGTGAAACCGGCAACGTCGACGGGCTTCAAGTCCACCGTTCGCATTGGGTCGCGCGGGATTTCGTCACTGGCGTCAATCGCACCGGCGGCAAGACGACCCTTGTGTTGGCGGACGGCGCGGAAATCCCGGTCAGCAGACCCTACATCGCCCAGGTTCGCGCACTTTTCCAATCGCAATCGTAAGAACAGCAAAACACCACAACCGCGACGGGAAATATTCAACAAATCTAAATATACGTTAAATTAACAGAACCTGCGTAATTTCCTTAAAATTGAAGCCATCATCAGGAATATCCTACGGATTTTCTTTGATTGCGGGCTTGGATGAGGGGAATTTCAGAGGAAAACGATCAACATCTGGTCGCGACCTTCTATCAGGAGGGAAGTGCATGCTCTTTAAGTCGGCTACCAGCCGGAACATTTTTTCAGTCGCTGCTTGTGGGGTTGTGGCAACTGTAGCCGCTTCGGGCGTTTTGTTTAATCTGGCCTATAATGACATCAGGCAATCGAGCCTGGAGCAGATGCGCCAGATCGCCAATGCCAACGCATTGAATCTCGAAAAGTCCATGGACAAGGCGATCAGCCTCGCGGATGGACTGGAAACGTCCCTTTCCACAATGAAGGAAAGCGGCGCGCCCGATCGCAAGCAGGCCGATGTTCTCCTTAACAACTTCCTCAAGGACAACCCGGTTGCGCTTGGCGTCTGGACAGGCTGGGAAGCCAACGCCTTCGATGGCAAGGACAAGGACTTCGTCGGCAAGGAAGGTCACGATACCACCGGACGTTACGTCCCCTACTGGGTTCGCAGCGGCGACAAAGTTCAGCACACGCCTCTCGTGGATTACACGGTCGCTGGCGCCGGCGACTATTACCAGATGCCATTCACCCAGCAGAAGACTGTCGTCATCGAACCCTACGTCTACGCCGTCGATGGCAAGGACGTGCTGATGACCTCGGTTTCCAAGCCGATCGTGATCGACGGTAAAGTGGTTGGCGTTGCGGGCATGGATCTGTCACTTGCCGAAACCAACAAGGCCATCTCGGCAGTCCATCCGATGGAAACCGGTTTTCTCGGGCTCGTCAGCGCCTCCGGCAACATCCTGAGCCATCCCGATGCATCACTCAACGGCAAGAGCCTGAAGGACGCCGGCGAAAAAGCCGCCGGCTGGGACAAGCTAATTGCCAATCCCGGTGTCGAGCACGAAATCACTGGTCCCGACGGCCAGACCCAGTTCGCCATCGCCTACCCTGTCAAATTGACGGCGGACAGCAACTGGTACGCAATCGTGTCCGTACCGAAATCGACGGTCTTTGCCCAGCTCAATAGTATGGCATGGAGTGCAGCCGCAATCACCGCTCTGGCAGCCCTGTTGCTCGGCATCAGCGGCTGGCTGATCGCCCGCAAGTTCATCAAGCGCATTGAGAACGTCATCGGCGAGACAGACCAGATTGCGAATGGCAAGCTAGATGTAGTCATCAAGGACAAGGACCGCAAAGACGAACTCGGCGACCTTTCCCGTTCGCTCGGTATCCTGCTGGAGAACAACCGTCACAAGGTCCAGCTGGAAAAGGATGCGGAGGCAAGCCGCGCCGCTCAGGAAGCCGAGCGCATCGAACGTGCCCGGATCAATTCCGCCCAGGAAGAGGAAGTGAAATTCGCCGTCGGCGAACTTGCAGGCGGCCTCGCCAAGCTCTCGGACGGCGACATGACCGTGCGCCTCGAGCGTCCGTTCACCTCGGCGCTGGATGAAATCCGCGGCAATTTCAACGTTTCCGTCGAAAAGCTGCAGGCAGCACTCGTCTCCTTCTCGGAAAACGCTTCGGTCATCCAGTCCGGCTCGGAAGAAATCCGCTCGGCCGCCGACGACCTTGCCCGCCGCACCGAACAACAGGCTGCATCGGTCGAAGAGACGGCCGCCGCACTGGAAGAGATCACCACGTCGGTCAAGGATTCGACGAGCCGCGCCGAAGAAGCCGGCAATCTCGTCGGCCGCACCAAGGACGGCGCGGAAAAATCCGGCGAAGTCGTTCGCAATGCAGTCGAGGCGATGAGCGCCATCGAACAGTCGTCGCAGTCGATTTCCAACATCATCGGCGTCATCGACGACATCGCCTTCCAGACCAATCTCCTGGCACTGAACGCTGGCGTCGAAGCCGCACGCGCCGGTGAAGCCGGCAAGGGTTTTGCCGTCGTCGCTCAGGAAGTCCGCGAACTGGCCCAGCGGTCGGCAACCGCCGCCAAGGAAATCAAGGCTCTGATCACGTCCTCGGGCGAACAGGTCAAACGCGGCGTCAGCCTCGTCGGCCAAACCGGCGATGCACTCCAGACCATCGTCGGCGAAGTCCAGCAGATCAACCAGAACGTCCAGGCCATCGTCCAGGCCGCGCGCGAACAGTCCACCGGTCTGCAGGAAATCAACACAGCCGTGAACCAGATGGACCAGGCAACCCAGCAGAACGCCGCGATGGTCGAGGAATCGAACGCCGCATCGCATACGCTGGTTACCGAAGTTTCCTCGCTCTCGGCACGGTTGGCTCAGTTCAATCTCGGAGGCTCCAGCAGGACTGCGAGAACCGTCGCGCAGGCGCCGGCTCGCGCACCTCTGAGCCGCACAGCCGCCTCTGCCCCAAAGGCTGCGACGGCCGTTGCCCGGCCAGCCCCCTCGCCTGCCCGCGCGCTCGGCGGCAAACTTGCCGCTGCCTTCGGCGGGACATCCGCAGCGGCAGCTGTATCCGGCGGCGACTGGGAAGAGTTCTGAGCAATATCGCCCAGAAAGACGAATGCGAACGGCGGGGTTATTCCCGCCGTTTTGTTTTGCTGAACCACGGCGAACTCGGTCGGCTGGGATAATTGAGGAATTGTGAAAAAACTTCGCGCAGCGGGGTTCCGTTTGGACGGACATTTCCCTATAAGCCGCTTCTAGCCTTAAAAGACCCCACACCCTGCGCCCCGGCCGGTATTGTACCGTGCGCCGGTCTTTGCCGCAGGCAAAATGATGGAAAATTACATGCCGAAGCGCCAGGATATCAAATCGATCCTCATCATCGGTGCCGGCCCGATTGTTATCGGGCAGGCCTGCGAATTCGATTACTCCGGCACACAGGCCTGTAAAGCGTTGAAGGAAGAGGGTTACCGGGTCATCCTGGTCAACTCCAACCCGGCGACCATCATGACCGATCCGGATCTGGCGGATGCGACCTATGTCGAGCCGATCACGCCTGAAGTGGTTGCCAAGATCATCGCCAAGGAACGCCCGGATGCGCTTCTGCCGACAATGGGCGGCCAGACGGCGCTCAACACGGCGCTTTCTCTCAAGCGCATGGGCGTGCTGGACCGCTACAATGTCGAGATGATCGGCGCCAAGCCCGCTGCCATCGACATGGCCGAAGATCGCGCGCTGTTCCGCGAGGCGATGACCCGGATTGGGCTCGAAACGCCGAAATCCGTCCTGTCGAACGCCACCGAAATCAAGGACCAGGACCGCAAGACCCACGAAGCAGAACGCGCCAAGCTAAAGGCCGAGCTTTCCGGCGACGACCTCGACAAGGCGCTCGATGCACTGGAAAACAAGTGGAACCTCGGCGAGAGCGACCGCAAGCAACGCTACATGAACCACGCGCAGGCGATTGCCGCCCAGGCGCTGGATGAAATCGGCCTGCCGGCGATCATCCGCCCGTCCTTCACGCTCGGCGGCACCGGCGGCGGCATCGCCTACAATCGTTCGGAATTCTTCGAAATCGTCGCGAGCGGACTTGATGCCTCCCCTACCACCGAAGTGCTGATCGAAGAATCTGTACTCGGCTGGAAGGAATATGAAATGGAAGTCGTCCGCGATCATGCGGACAATTGCATCATCATCTGCTCGATCGAGAACATCGACCCGATGGGCGTGCATACCGGCGACTCGATCACCGTCGCGCCCGCGCTGACGCTGACCGACAAGGAATACCAGATCATGCGCAACGCCTCGATCGCGGTGCTGCGCGAGATCGGCGTCGAAACCGGCGGCTCGAACGTCCAGTTCGCCGTCAACCCGGACAATGGCCGCCTCGTCGTCATCGAAATGAACCCGCGCGTGTCGCGCTCGTCGGCGCTCGCTTCCAAGGCCACGGGTTTCCCGATTGCCAAGATCGCCGCCAAGCTCGCGATCGGCTACACGCTGGACGAACTCGACAACGACATCACCGGCGGTGCGACCCCTGCTTCGTTCGAGCCGTCGATCGACTACGTCGTCACCAAGATCCCGCGCTTTGCCTTCGAAAAATTCCCGGGTGCAGAGCCGACCCTGACCACCGCGATGAAGTCGGTCGGCGAAGTCATGGCGATCGGCCGTACATTCGCGGAATCGCTGCAGAAGGCGCTGCGCGGCCTGGAAACGGGACTGACCGGCCTTGACGAGATCGAGATCCCCGGCATCGGCGAAGGCGACGACCAGAACGCCATTCGTGCCGCCATAGGGACCCCGACGCCCGACCGCCTGCGCCAGGTTGCCCAGGCGCTGCGCTTTGGCATGACCGAAGACGAGGTGCATGCGAGCTGCAAGATCGATCCGTGGTTCATCTCCCAGATCAAGGCCATCGTCGACATGGAGGCCCGCATCCGCGAACAAGGCCTGCCGGAAGATGCGCAGAACCTGCGCATGCTGAAGTCGATGGGCTTTTCCGATGCACGCCTTGCCACGCTGACCGGCAAGCGCCCGAAGGAAGTCGCTGAAATCCGCAACGCGCTCAACGTCCGTCCCGTCTACAAGCGGATCGACACCTGCGCGGCAGAATTTGCCTCACCGACTGCCTACATGTATTCGACCTATGAAACACCCTTCGTTGGCGTGGCGCGCTCCGAAGCCGAGATTTCCGATCGCAAGAAGGTTGTCATTCTTGGCGGCGGCCCCAACCGCATCGGTCAGGGTATCGAGTTCGACTATTGCTGCTGCCATGCCGCCTTTGCGCTCAAGGACGCCGGCTTCGAAGCGATCATGGTCAACTGCAACCCGGAAACGGTTTCCACTGACTACGACACTTCGGATCGCCTCTATTTCGAGCCACTGACAGCCGAAGACGTCATCGAGATCCTCAAGATCGAACAGGAGCGCGGCGAACTGCTAGGCGTTATCGTCCAGTTCGGCGGCCAGACACCGCTCAAGCTAGCCGATGCGCTGGAACGCGCCGGCATTCCGATCCTCGGCACTGCGCCCGACATGATCGACCTTGCCGAAGATCGCGACCGCTTCCAGAAGCTGTTGATGAAGCTCGACATGACCCAGCCCAACAACGGCATCGCCTATTCGGTCGAGCAGTCCCGTCTCGTTGCTGCCGAAATCGGCTTTCCGCTGGTCGTGCGTCCTTCCTATGTTCTCGGCGGCCGGGCCATGCAGATCATCCATTCGGAATCGATGCTGCAGAAGTACCTGCTCGACACCGTGCCGGAACTCGTTCCCGAGGATATCAAGGCCCGCTATCCCAATGACAAGACCGGCCAGATCAACACGCTGCTCGGCAAGAACCCGCTTTTGTTCGACAGCTACCTGACCAACGCCATCGAAGTCGATGTCGACTGCCTTGCCGACGGCAAGGACGTCTACGTCTGCGGCATCATGGAACATATCGAGGAGGCCGGCATCCATTCAGGCGACTCGGCCTGTTCGCTGCCGCCGCGTACGCTCTCGAAGGAAATCCTCGATCAGTTGGAGATCCAGACGCGGTCGCTTGCCAAGGCGCTGAATGTAGGCGGCTTCATGAACGTCCAGTATGCTATCAAGGACGACGTGATCTACATTCTCGAAGTCAATCCGCGCGCCTCGCGCACGGTGCCCTTCGTCGCCAAGACCATCGGCGCACCGATCGCCAAGATCGCCGCCCGCGTCATGGCTGGCGAAACGCTCGACACCGCGTTTTCCGCCTATGTCGACGAAAAGCCCGATCCGCGCAATCTCAAGCACATCGCGGTCAAGGAAGCCGTGTTCCCGTTTGCCCGCTTCCCGGGCGTCGACACACTGCTCGGCCCGGAAATGCGCTCCACAGGTGAAGTCATCGGGCTCGATACCGATTTCGCACTGGCGTTTGCCAAGTCGCAACTCGGGGCCGGCGTCGAACTGCCGCGCTCGGGTACGGTGTTCGTATCGGTGCGTGACAGCGACAAGGAGCGCGTGCTGCCCGCCATCCGTATCCTCGACGAGATCGGCTTCAAGGTGCTCGCGACAGGCGGCACCCAGCGTTTCCTCTCCGACAACGGCATTGCCTCCACCAAGATCAACAAGGTTCTGGAAGGTCGTCCGCACATCGAGGACGCAATCCGCAACCGTCAGGTCCAGCTGGTGATCAACACGACCGACGGCAACAAGGCGATCTCGGATTCCAAGTCGCTGCGCCGCGCGGCCCTGATGCAGAAGGTGCCCTACTACACGACGATGTCGGGCGCGCTTTCGGCCGCGGAAGCCATTCGCGCGCTGAAGGCCGGCAACCTCGAGGTTCTGCCGCTGCAGGCCTATTTCGCCTGATCAACAATGACCCCTCCGGCGCCTCCTTGCGAGGCGCCGGAGGGGTTGATGATTTCAAGCGCCTGTCACGAAACAGTCGCGAAATCCTGCTTCCTTCTGCTGACATGACAGGGAAGCAAGCCATGCTAAATCACCAGGAACAACTTGATCGCATCAAGGCGGAAATCGCCGACAGTTTCGACGAAGAACTCGAAATGCAGTTGGAGGAGGACCGCCTCGACGAACTCGTCGCCGAGGGCATGTCCGAGCCTGCGGAACAATCGCTCGACCGCAGGATTTATTTCCGAGAACTCTTTCGCCTGCAGCATGATCTTGTGAAACTGCAGGACTGGATCCAGCACCAGAAGCTCAAGGTCGTGGTGATCTTCGAGGGCCGGGATTCCGCCGGCAAGGGCGGCGCGATCAAGCGCGTCACACAACGGCTCAATCCCCGCGTTTGCCGGGTCGTGGCGCTGCCTGCGCCGACTGAACGCGAACGCAATCAATGGTATTTCCAGCGCTATATCCCCCATCTACCCTCAGCGGGAGAAATGGTTCTCTTTGACCGCAGTTGGTACAATCGCGCCGGCGTCGAGCGTGTCATGGGCTTCTGCACTTCGGACGAACTGGAAGAATTCTTCCGCTCCGTTCCGGAATTCGAGCGCATGCTCGTTCGTTCCGGCATCGTCTTGATCAAATACTGGTTCTCGATCACGGACGAGGAACAGGAGTTCCGCTTCAACATGCGCATCCACGACCCGCTCAAGCAGTGGAAGCTGTCGCCGATGGACATGGAAAGCCGGAAACACTGGGAAGACTACACAAAGGCCAAGGAAGAGATGCTGGCTCGAACCCACACGGCGGAAACGCCGTGGTGGGTCGTCGAAGCGGTCGACAAGAAGAAGGCGCGGCTGAACTGTATCGCCCACTTGCTGAGCCAGGTTCCCTACCAGGATGTTCCCAAGCCACCGGTCGAGCTCCCGGAACGAATTCGCCACGAAGACTACCATCGCCAGCCCGTTCCGCCGGAGATGTTTGTCCCGAAGGTTTATTGACGCTTGGCGAGGCTATGCTGACATTATTTGTCAGCATAGCGCCTTAGTATCGTTCCATGATCCACCGAGGCCAAGGAGAACAGAGGTGAAGAAGACCTATCGTGGCAGCTGCCATTGCGGAAAAGTTCGGTTTGAGGCGGATATAGATTTCAGCCAGGGTACCGGCCGATGCAATTGCTCCTACTGCGCGAAGGTGCGCAACTGGAGCGTCACGATCAAGCCGGAAGAATTCCGACTCCTCTGCGACGAGGTCGAAACGTCGGACTACCAGTTTGGAACCAACAGCGCCCACCACCGCTTCTGCAAGACCTGCGGTCTGCACGCCTATGGCAGCGGCTATGTCGAACAGATCGGCGGCGCCTACTACGCTGTTAGCATACCCTGCCTGGAGGACGTGACACCCGAAGAACTGGCCGTCCTGCCCGTCAAATACATGGATGGCCTGCATGACAACTGGTGGAACCAGCCAAAGATTACATCCTATCTATGACGGCGTGGCGTTGAGCGAAGCTTCGGTCTCTGCTCTTGCCTTCATGGCCGCGAGCCCCCTTTCGAAGTCGCGGCCCACCATCTTGTCCATGTTCATCAGGATGCCCATGATCTTGAACATAAGGTTGTTGGTGCCGCTCATCTCCCAATTCACCTGCGTTCCGCCATGTTGGGGCGTAAGCGAGAACGTTGTCCGGTTCTCCGCCCGGAATGGCTTGTAGAAGCTCAGTTTGATGTCGACCCGCGAGGACGGGGTGGTGGAAAGGATTTCCATGCGCCCTGCACCAACCTGTTTGTTTCCCTCCCACTCATAAACGGCGCCGGAGCCGCTTGGCGAACCGCTGAGCGATCGTTTCATGGCGGGGTCCAGCCTTTCCCATGGCGACCAGCTGGGCCATTGGCGGAAGTCATCGATGAGTGGGAAAACGGTCTCTGCCGGCGCTCTGATCATGATCGCCCGGCTGATGGAAAACTCATTGGGCCTGCGTATCGCGAAGATCACAAGAACAAGCAGGAGTAGCAGCGCCAGAACGAGAACATACAAAAGGACATTGAGCATTCCTTAACTCCATCACACAGGGGGGCGGACATGTTCGGGCAATAGTTTCGGACCGTATGAAAATGTAGGTCGAGGACCACGCGACCACAAGCAGGAAAATCGGGCAAAGAATTTCCTCGCAATTGAGCTGATGATTCTGCTATAAGAACACGAATGCTTATGGACGGTTCTGAAGCTTGCGCTTCTGGGACCGTTTTCTTTTTGTGCCCGATTGGATGGGGCACCGAATGCTAAGGACGATGGAAATGATTGAAAAAGTGCCGATGACGCAGAGTGGCTTTGTCAAGCTCAACGAAGAACTCCGCTGGCGTCAGCAGGAAGAGCGTCCCCGGATCATCGAGGCAATTTCCGAAGCCCGTGCCCACGGCGATTTGTCGGAAAATGCCGAGTATCACGCCGCCAAGGAAGCCCAGAGCCACAATGAAGGCCGGGTTGGCGAACTTGAAGATCTGATCGCTCGCGCCGAAGTCATCGACCTTTCCAAAATGTCTGGAACCACGGTCAAGTTTGGCGCACGCGTCAAGCTCATCGACGAGGACACCGAAGAGGAAAAGAACTACCAGATCGTCGGCGACCAGGAAGCCGATGTAAAGGCAGGCCGTATTTCGATCTCTTCGCCGATTGCCCGTGCATTGATTGGCAAGGAGGTCGGTGACTCAATCGAAGTCAACGCACCCGGCGGCTCCAAGGCCTACGAAATCATTGGCCTCGCCTGGGGCTGAGGCCCCGCATGGCTATTTCCGACATCGAAGTCATCGCGCCGCATTTCAAGCGGCGTCTATCCGGTGTGACATCGACGGTCGTCCAGTTGATACCGAAGCAGCTTGAGGCCGGCGTGAAAATATCCACGCTTGGCCCCGGCTTGCCGGACGACCTTCCCAAACTCCGATACCGTGACCTGCTGCAATGCTGGGTGCGGCCATCCAGCGGCAAAAAGCGCATCTGGCATGCGCGTCGCAACATCGAGATGGTGGCGGGTATCTTTCTCCGAGACGTGCTGCGCATGCCGATGAAGCTCGTCTTCACGTCGGCCGCGCAACGCAACCACACAGACTTCACCAAGGCAATGATCAGGCGAATGGACGGCGTCATCGCTACGTCCGGCCGCTCCGGTGCCTTCCTGGAAGTGCCGCATACCGTCGTCATGCACGGCATCGACACAACACTGTTTCATCCGCCACGGACCAACGACGACCTTTTCTCGGCTTCGGGCCTGCCGGGAAAATACGCGATCGGCTGTTCCGGCCGCATTAGACACCAGAAGGGCACGGACCTTTTCGTCGATGCGATGATCGCCCTTCTACCGCATTACCACGACTGGACCGCCATCATCACCGGCCGCGTCACCGCAGAACACGAGGGGTTCCACGCAGAACTCGAAGAGCGCATTGCCAAAGCCGGGCTTACCGACCGGATCGTCTTTCTTGGCGAGGTCGATGACGTCAAGCTGTGGTATCGCCGTTTCTCGCTGTTCGTGGCGCCGTCGCGCAACGAAGGCTTCGGCCTGACGCCTCTCGAGGCAATGGCCTCCGCTACCGCCACGGTGACGAGCGATGCAGGCGCCTATGCGGAAATGAACGTCTCCGGCAGCACTGGCATGATCGTACCGGCTGGCGACGGAGACGCGCTGAGAAACGCTATAGAACCCTACCTCGCCGACCCCGGCCGCGCCAAGCGCCACGGCGAGAATGCGCTCGCGCATGTGACGACGCACTTCGAGATCGGCGGCGAAGTAAAGGGCGTCAGCGCCGTCTATGAAGCGACTCTCGCGGGCGAACGCTAAGTCAGTATGCGGCCGTTGCAAAAAATGCCGCGGCCAAATCAATCGAACGAGACATATTCCAGGCCGATCGATCGCAAGGCCGAAACGGCCGAGTGATTGACCAGCTCGACGCCGTTGCGCTCGGCAACCTCCTTGGCGAGCGCAATGTGTGCGAGGATCCGCGCCTCCGCACCCGCGATGCCCGAAAATGCCATGGAGCCTTTTTTCTCGTAAAAACGCGGCGCATCGGCGTTGGATATGTCGATGCCGACAAGGCCGATATGCCGCGCCGGCGACGCTAAAGCAAATTGCAGCGCCGATATCACCACCGATCCGCCCTGGAAAACGCCCCGGTCGGGGGCAGTCGAAAATCCGGCCTTGCCGTCCGCGCTCAGCGTGACAAAATCGAGTTGTCGCAAGTCGGCGTCCCTGCGGCACGGTGCGCCATAGGGCTTGCGGATATCATCGATCAATACGACCTGCCGCCCGGTCAGCCAGCCCTTGTCGATTTCGTAGAGCGCCCGCAGCACCCCCGGCGAAAAAAGGCAGGGCACATCGATTGCCAGCCTGTCGCGGATCATGTCGAAATGCCGCCAGATGAACCGCTCGTCCTCGATGGCGATAGCAAGCGGCATGGCTATTTTCTCGCCAACGAGACCGATCGCGCCGTTGAGCAGGATGGAACTCTTCGATGGCAATCGGGCAAGTTCGACACTGTTGACGGAGGGTCCGGAACCGATGATGACGATGCGATCGCCGGCCCGCTCTGCAAGCATATCGCTCGACCGCAGCGAGATTTCGTGTGCCCCGCGGAAGCGAACGGTTCCGGGCGCCCCCGCTTCACGCCCGACTATAGAAAGGGATGGCAGCCACGAATGGTAATGCGCCCGGCTGCCGCCGAGCAGCAGGCGCGCAAGGAGCTTGGTTATCCGCCGCCGCAAAGGCCGCCCCGTTTTCGATGTCATGCGCTCGTCTACTCCTGTGGCCATTGCGGCCGAGTCCCTTCTATTGCCACGATCCGGGTGAACTGTTAACACCCGCCCCCTATCCGCCACTGGCGCTAACTGGACAGAAACATGGCATCCCTACCCGCGAGCATCCGCTGGCTGACGACCAACGTCTTTCTCAGATTCGCAATTGCCTTCGTCGGTCTTTATGCGCTGATTTACTTTATCCTGCATATCAGCGGTGCGCCGACGCGCGTTGCAAGTGTCAATGGTCTGTCGGTTCTCTTCATGGCCATGCCCGCCTGGGGCCTGTCCATTGTCGCGTCACGCTATGCCCGCTACGGCTATGCGCTGTACTTCGTCTGGGCCCTGATATGGGTGGTGGATTTTGCCGCCGTCAGCTTCACCATCGCACGCTACGGGCTGGCGTTGGAGTCACCGGTTGTCGTCGAGGCGGTCAGCAACGCGAACATCAACGAGACGACCGAGTATCTGGGCGAAACGCTGCCCCTGCTCATCCCGATGATGTTCCTCGTTCCCGCGATTGCCTACCTCTTTATGCGACTGATGCGCGGATTTGGACGCCAACTGGAAAAGCTGAGCATGCCACGCTGGACCGCGATCGTGGTGGGACTGACTCTGATCATCCTGCCCCTCGCCTATCACAGCAACAATGTCGTCGCCCGCGCCGATCCGGTGACTCGCTGGGCAAAGTTCTACAAGGATCTCCGCGCCCAGGAAGCCGCTCGGGTGGAACTCGTCGCCGCTCGGGGCGAAGCAGTCAAGAAGGTAGACAGCTGGGAGCCGCGATATGCCGGACCGCAGGAAAAGACCGTCGTTTTCGTGATCGGCGAGAGTTCGAACAAATCGGATTGGTCGCTGTTCGGCTATGAACGCAAAACCACGCCGTTGCTAGAAGCCATGCGCGACCGGCTTGTGCTTTTCCCCGACACCGTGTCGTCCTTCGGCAGCACGATCGTCGAGGTTACCCGCCTGCTCACTGGCGCAAGCCACAGCATTGGCGGCAAGTGGAAGACCGAACCCGACGTTATCCTTCTTGCCAAAGCCGCCGGCTACAAGGTGTTCTGGCTATCGAACCAGAACGATTTCTACCTCAACACCGTCTTCGGCAAGGAGGCAGACTACTTCAAGCTGGTCAACCACGGGCTCGGCCAGCGCAGCGACACCAGCATCGACGAGAATCTGCTTCCCGAAGTCGACAAGGCGCTGGGTGACCCGGCAAAGCTGAAATTCATCATCATCCACTCGATCGGCTCGCACCAGCATTACAGCCTGCGCTACCCACCTGCTTTTGCAAAGTTCGACAATGTGGACGATGCCGTTTCCAAGGCCATGGCCGAAAAATGGGGTAAGTTGCGAGATGCGCGCAACACCTACGACAACACCATCCTCTATACCGATTTTTTCCTGTCGTCGGTGATCGGACAACTCGACAAGGTCTCCAATCCGAATGCGGAAATGCTCTACGTCTCGGATCACGCGCAGGACGTTGGCCACTTCACCAGCATGTGGGGGCACCAGTTCAAGTTCGAAAGCGGGTTCACCGTCCCGATGTTCCTGTGGACGAAGAGCGACGCGGCGCTGCTGGCGAACAAGCAGGCGCTCGAGAACCGGCCGTACCAGACCGATGAACTGGACTGGACCCTGCTTTCGATGCTTGGCGTCAAGACCAGGTACGACATGCCGCAGTTCAACCTGCTCGGCCCCAACTTCAAGCCGTGGGAGCGCATCATCGACAAGCGACCCTACATTCCCGGCCGGTCGCACATCGCGGAGCCGGCGGGCGGCTGAGCCCTCTCAATCCTTCACTTTACAGGCGGCGGCATTTCCAGGCCGGGGAGACCGTTCAAGCCGTTGGCGGGATCGCCTCCGAGCCCCGGCAGATCGATCTTTATCTCCACTTTGCTGGGGTCGATTTTCGGCCCGTCGTCGAGCCAGTAGGTCACCGACTGCGGCCAGAAGATCACGATCGCCACGAGGATCAACTGCATGGCGACCCACGGCAACGCCCCGAGATAGATATCCGATGTTTTGACCGAAGGCGGCGCGATCCCCCGGAGATAAAAGAGCGCAAAGCCGAAGGGCGGGTGCATGAAGCTCGTCTGCATGTTGACGCACAGCAGCACCCCGAACCAGACGAGATCGATGCCGAGCGCCGAAGCAACCGGCGCCAGCATCGGTACAATGATGAAGGCGATCTCGAAGAAATCGAGGAAGAACGCCAGCACGAAGATGAAGATGTTGACAAAAATCAGGAAGCCGATGGCACCTCCGGGCATGCCGGTCAACAGGTGTTCGATCCAGCGCGAGCCGTCCATGCCCTGAAACACCAGGCTGAAGACCGTGGAGCCGATCAGGATGAACACCACCATCGAGGTGATGCGCATGGTCGTCGACATGCCTTCGCGGATCAGCGGCCAGGTCAGTCGACGGTTCATCGCCGCCAGCAACATGGCGCCGACGACGCCGAGCGCACCGGCTTCGGTGGGCGTCGCCAGTCCCATGAAGATGGTACCCAGCACCAGGAAGATCAGCACGATTGACGGTATCATCCCCATCAGCACCCGGCCGATCAGTTTCGCATCCAGATCGCCGCGTTCCTCCTTGGGGATGGGAGGCATCATATTCGGGCGGAAAATCGCGATCAGCGCGATATAGAGAATGAAGATCGCCACCTGCAGCATCGAGGGCCCGATAGCGCCCTTGTACATGTCGCCGACGGACCTGCCGAGCTGGTCTGCCAGCACCACCAGCACCAGCGACGGCGGAATGAGCTGCGTAATCGTACCCGACGCAGCAATGACGCCGGTCGCCAGCTTCATGTTATAACCGTAGCGCTGCATGATCGGCAGCGAGATCATCCCCATGGTGATGACCGACGCTGCGACCGTGCCGGTGATGGCGCCGAGGATCGCGCCGACGATGATCACGGCAAAGGCCAGCCCGCCGGGTATGGCGCCAAATAGTTTGCCTGTACCTTCGAGCAGATCCTCCGCCAGCCCGCATCGTTCGAGGATCGCCCCCATGAAGGTGAAGAATGGAATGGCGAGCAGCAACTCGTTGGAAATGATGCCGTAGAAGCGGAACGGCAGCGCCTCCAGGAAGATCGGCTCGAAATGGCCCGTGGCGATGCCGACGATGCCGAAAAATAGCCCCACCGCCGCCAGCGAAAACGCCACGGGAAAACCATACAGCATGAAGACCACCATGCCGAAGAACATCAGCGGTGGAATGATTCCGAATTCAAACATAAGGCCCCTCGTCCGCGCGCCGGATCACTGCAACGGTTTTTCGTATGTCGTGTCGATCCTGACGACACCCGCGAGCGCGGCAATGCGCTTGATGAGTTCGGAAATGCCTTGCAATGTCAGCAAGGCAAAACCGGCCACCAGCACCAGCTTGACCGGCCAGCGGATGAGCCCGCCGGCATTCAGCGATTGTTCGCCGTTGCGCCAAGCCTCATGAAAGAACGGCCAGCAGAGCCAGGTGAAATAGGCCGTAATCGGCAGCAGGAAAAAGACGATGCCAAACAGGTCCACCCACAGCCGGGCGCGGTCGCTGATGGATCCGTAAAAGATATCCACCCGCACATGCTCGTTCATTTTCAAGGTGTAGGATGCGCCCATCAGCACGATGACGGCGAACATGTACCACTGGATTTCCAACCAGCCGTTGGAGCTCATCGAGAACAGGTAGCGTACGATCGCGTTGCCGGCGCTGATCAACGCGCAGAACAGCACCATGTAGTCGGCGATCTGTCCGAATTTTTTCGACAGGGCATCGATGCTTGCGCTCAGTGCCAGCAGAGCCTGCATACTTCCTCCCGATATCTCCGCACGCCATTTTGGTCTACGCGGAACTCCCCTGACCGAATCCTTAGACGAAGAATGCTGGCTTGGAAAGACAGCGGCCATTCGACTAAAGAACGGGTTCGGCGGCTACCCGTCCGGCGAACACTGCGATCACCAAACTATGACTACCAACGGCAGCCGGTTTGTTGCAGAACTAACCAATGGATCGCCGAGAACACAGGCTGCAGAATTGACCCTTATCAGCACGGCCACAAAGACAAAGATGCACATCGCCTCCGGGATCGTGCTGCTTGTTTTCCTGACCATGCACTTCACGAACCATGCCCTGGGCCTTTCCTCAGTCAGCATGATGGAAACGGGGCGTGCTTTCTTCAACCAGGTATGGCGAAGCTGGCCCGGCACAATCCTGCTGTACGGCGCCATTTTGGTGCACTTCATATCGGCACTGGATGCGTTCTACCGGCGCAAAACCCTTTGGATGCCGATCGGCGAAGTGCTGAAGATCGGCTTTGGGCTGGCACTACCTTTCCTGATCGCCTCGCACGTCATGGGCACGCGCCTTGAATTCGCCTTGTCCGGCTATGATCGCGGCTATCCGCAGGTGCTGGCGGTCGTTTGGGCGACGCCCGGCAATCGGCTTTGGTACGCAATAGCAGTGATCGTGGCTTGGACGCATGGCTGCCTCGGTCTGTGGTTCTGGCTCCGGGCAAGATCCTGGTTTCCGCGCATCGCCCCGCTGTTTCATATGGCAGCGGTGATCGTGCCCCTGGTGGCATTTCTCGGCGTCTACGCCGGCGGCAGGTTCATCACCTCCCTGCCCCCGTTTCTGGACTATCGCCCCAAAACGGATCCCGCGACTATCCCCAGCATACTGGCGGCGTTCTACCTGGTTCTCGGCAGCCTGATTGGCATCATTCTGTTGATGAAAATCATTCCCAGCCGCGACCGCATCGAGATCACCTATTTTGGCAGCAAGCGGGTTCCCATCAGTCCCGGCCTCAGCGTTCTGGAAGTAAGCCGGGCAGCCGGCATTCCGCATGTTTCGATCTGCGGTGGCCGGGGGCGATGTTCGACGTGCCGTATCCAGATCCTGGAAGGCCTTGAAGGACAGCCGGCGCCGCAGGAACGCGAACGCGCCACACTCGCGAGCATCGGTGCACCGGATGATGTTCGCCTTGCCTGCCAGCTTCGTCCCAACCACAATCTGACGGTTCTGCCCTTGGTCGAGGCTGACGGGCTGGTATTTACAGCGCAGAATGCGCCGGACAAGGCGGCGGGACGCGAACGCATGGTCGCCGCGCTGTTCTGCGATCTGCGGGGCTTTACGGAACTGAGCGAACAGAAGCTGCCCTACGACGTCGTTTTCCTGCTCAATCGCTACTTCGCCATGGTCGATGACGTGGTCGAAGGCACAGGCGGGGTCGTGGACAAATTCATCGGCGACGGCGCGATCGCCCTGTTCGGCCTCGACACGCCCCTGAACAAGGCATGCAGGCAGGCGCTGCTCTGCGCCGCCCGGCTCTCCGCTGAACTCGAAGCCCTCAACAGGTCCTTCAATGCCGAACTCGACACGCCCCTGCGCATCGCCATCGGCCTGCATGCGGGGTCGGCGATCGTCGGCCGCATGGGGCACGGCAGGGCTGCGTCGCTCACTGCGATCGGTGACACCATCAACATTGCCAGCCGCCTTGAGGGTCTCGCCAAGGAGCATGATGCCGAACTGGCCGTATCGGCCGAAGTTGTCAGGCAAGCCAATGTGACTTTCATCGATCACACCAGCCAGGAACTGTCGATCCGGGGCCGCACGGCGACGGTAGAGACCTGGATCGTCCCAAACGCAGGTGAAATCGAACGCTGCGTGACGACCCCAGCCGCAGGCATGAATTTGAATAGCGAGGCGCTCGGAAAGGCCTCCTGAAACCGCCCATCGCCCCCGATAGGCAGCGCCGCGCGATTGCCGGGGTTGTGCTGAATATGCGATACTGCCATGAATTTTCGGTATATCAGTGGATAACGGTCTGCGCCCTTGAATATGCATGCCGTCCATCCATAGATAAGGACCAAGATTTGCGCCCTGTTCGGCGCATTAGTTTGCAGGGAAAAACCATGTCAGCACGCCACACGAAGGTTCTCATCATCGGCTCGGGACCGGCCGGATACACGGCCGCTATCTATGCAGCTCGCGCAATGCTCGAGCCTGTCCTGATCGCCGGGATGGAACAGGGCGGCCAGTTGATGATCACCACCGATGTGGAGAATTATCCGGGCTTTGCAGACCCGATACAGGGTCCGTGGCTGATGGAACAGATGCTCGGGCAAGCCAAGCATGTCGGCGCCGAAATCGTCAATGACCTCGTGACGTCGGTCGATCTCTCCAACCGTCCCTTCCACGTCAAGACCGATTCAGGCCAGGATTGGATTGCCGATACCATCGTCATCGCCACCGGTGCCAAGGCCAAATGGCTGGGTATCGATAGCGAGAAGGCATACCAGGGTTTCGGCGTCTCGGCCTGTGCGACCTGCGACGGCTTCTTCTACCGCAACAAGGATGTGATCGTGGTCGGCGGCGGAAATTCCGCCGTCGAGGAAGCGCTCTATCTCTCCAATATCGCCAAGTCGGTGACGGTTGTTCATCGCCGGGACACGTTCCGCTCGGAAAAGATCCTGCAGGAACGCCTGTTCCAGCGCCAAAACGTCAACGTGGTGTGGAACAGCGAGATCGCTGAGATCACTGGCGAGCAACTGCATCCCCCAATGCCGGCCTCGGTGACCGGCGTCAAGATCCGCAACACCAAGACCGGCGAGATCACCGAACGGCCGATCGACGGCCTGTTCGTGGCAATCGGGCACGCCCCGGCGACAGAGCTGTTTACCGGGCAGCTCCGCATGAAGCCGAATGGCTATCTGTGGACCGCGCCAGATTCGACCGCCACCAATGTCGAAGGCGTGTTTGCGGCTGGCGACGTGACTGATGACACGTTCCGCCAGGCCATTACAGCCGCAGGTCTGGGCTGCATGGCGGCGCTGGAAGCCGAACGTTATCTGGCCGGACATCTGCATGTTGCGCAGGCTGCGGAATAATTTGCGGCCTTGAGGGGCTCGCCTGTTTTTTGGGGGAATAAATGTCGCTTGACTGGGACAAACTGCGGATTTTTCACGCGGCAGCTGAAGCGGGGTCATTTACCCATGCCGCGGACAAGCTGCATCTGTCCCAATCGGCCATCAGCCGGCAGGTCAGTGCGTTGGAGAGCGAGGTTAATACCAAGCTCTTCCACCGGCACGCGCGTGGACTGATCCTCACGGAACAGGGCGAATTGCTCTACCGGACTGCCCATGACGTGCTGATGAAGCTCGAAATGGTCAAGATGCAGCTGACCGAGACGACCGAAAAGCCGACCGGCCGGCTGCGCATCACCACGACAGTCGGACTTGGTCAGGGTTGGCTGACCGACAAGGTGCAGGAGTTCCTGTCGCTCTATCCAGACATGCAGGTCCAGCTGATCCTCGACAACGAGGAACTGGATGTGAACATGCGCCATGCCGATTGCGCGATCCGCCTGCGCGAGCCGCAACAATCAGATCTCATCCAACGCAAGCTGTTCACCGTCCACATGCATGTCTATGCGGCCCCTTCCTACATCAGCCGCCACGGCGAACCGCAGTCGCTGGAAGATCTCGACAATCACCGGATCATCTCCTTCGGCGAACCCGCGCCGAACTACCTGCTCGACGTCAACTGGCTGGAGATCGCCGGCAGATCGGACGACAATCCGCGCATGCCCGTGCTGCAGATCAACAGCCTGACATCGATCAAGCGCGCGGCCCTGCTCGGCATCGGTATCGCCATGCTGCCAGACTATATCGTTGGTCGCGATCCGGGCCTCGTCCAATTGGTCACGCATGCCGACATCCCGTCCTTCGACACTTACTTCTGTTACCCGAGCGAATTGAAAAACGCGGCGAAGTTGAAAGTTTTTCGAGACTTCATTGTTTCCAAGGCACGCAACTGGAACTTTTAGCCGTCTGTTTCCAACGGCACAGGGTCGGTCGAACAACGGTCGACTCGAAATCATTCGTATACGAACGGATACTTTTTAGTATTCAATAATTTGACGAAACAACACATATTTTTATGGATTATTTTTGGTTGCTTTTTCAAAGGCTTAACTTAATCAACGCACGACGCATGCAACACCTGCATAACAGTCATGCGTATCTGCTCCTTGCACCCTGCACAAATAAGCACCATATCGCACTCAGTTGATGCGCATGGCGGTTTTCCTCCCAGTGCCGCTGCATCAGCTGTTCCCCTCTGGAGGTTTAATTACCTTCACAACTACAAGGGCCCGAGATTTCTCGTGGCCCTCTTTTTTTGCCTGGATTTCTACCGGATGCACCATCGCCCTGCATGCGATGCGACCCCTGGACGATTGTCGCTGCATAGCCCCCTCGCTGCCTTGTCCAGTGGCATATGCATAGCTGGCATGCACATCCGCGCCTTGTGCGACGCACAAAAAACCATCATATAGCACTCAGTTGATGCGCATGGCGGTTTTCCTCCCAGTGCCGCTGCATCAACTGTTCCCCTCTGGAGGTTTAATTACCTTCACAATTATAAAGGGCCCGAGTTTTCTCGTGGCCCTCTTTTTTTGCCTGGATTTCAACCGGATGCACCGTCGCCTGCATGCGGCCAACGCATGGACGATCGATTGTCGGAGCATTGACCCCTCGCTGCCTTGCCCAGTGGCATCTGCATAGCTGGCATGCATATCCACACCTTGTGCGACGCACAAAAAACCACCATATTGCACTCAGTTGATGCGCATGGCGGTTTTCCTCCCAGTGCCGCTGCATCAGCTGTTCCCCTCTGGAGGTTTAATTACCTTCACAATTATATGGGCCCGGTTTTTTCCGTGGCCCTTTTTTTTGCCCAAATTTCCACCAGCCGTAGCCTGCCCCAGGCAAGCGGACACGAAAAAGCCGCCGCCGGAGGACCGGCAGCGGCTCTGATGTTCTTTGTCGGACGTGGCTTACTTGCAGGAAGCGCAGAAGCGCTGGATGCGTGAGCAGGCCTCTTCGAGCAACGCCTCGGACGTGGCATACGAGATACGGAAATTCGGACCAAGGCCGAATGCCGAGCCATGCACGACGGCAACGCCTTCAGCTTCGAGCAGTTCGGTGACGAAATCCTCGTCAGTCTCGATGACCTTGCCCGAAGGTGCTGTCTTGCCGATCAGGCCGGCGCAGGACGGATAAACGTAGAATGCGCCTTCCGGCGTCGGGCAATTCAGACCCTTGGCCTGGTTGAGCATCGACACGACGAGATCGCGACGGCCCTGGAAGACCTTCTTGTTGTTCTCGATGAAGACCTGCGGACCATTGAGCGCCTCGAGGGCCGCCCACTGGGCGATGGAGTTGGTGCCCGAAGTCTGCTGGCCCTGGATCATGTCCATGGCCTTGATCAGTGCAATCGGACCTGCCGCATAGCCGATGCGCCAGCCGGTCATCGCATAGGCCTTGGAGACGCCGTTCATGGTCAGCGTGCGGTCATAAAGCGCTGGTTCGACCTCGGCCGGCGTCGCGAACTTGAAGTCGTCGAATGTCAGATGCTCGTACATGTCGTCGGTCAGCACCCAGACATGCGGATGGCGCATCAACACATCGGTCAGCGCCTTCAGTTCGTCATGGCTGTAGGCCGCACCCGACGGATTGGAGGGCGAATTGAAGATGAACCACTTGGTCTTCGGCGTAATCGCCTTTTCGAGATCTTCGGGCTGCAGCTTGAAATTGTTCTCGATCGTGGTGCCGACGAACACCGGTGTGCCGCCGCACAGCGCCACCATCTCCGGATATGACACCCAGTAGGGAGCCGGAATAACGACCTCGTCGCCCGGGTTCAGCGTCGCCATCAGCGCGTTGAACAGAATCTGCTTTCCGCCTGTTCCGACGATCACTTGGGCGGCCGTGTAGTCGAGATTGTTCTCGCGCTTGTACTTCTTGGCGATCGCCTCACGCAGTTCCTGGATACCAGCGACGGCTGTGTACTTGGTCTCGCCGCGATTGATGGCGTCGGTCGCTGCCTTCTTGATATTGTCAGGCGTATCGAAATCAGGCTCGCCCGCGCCGAGGCTGATGACATCCCGGCCTTTGGCTTTCAATTCGCGGGCCTTCTGTGCGACTGCGATGGTTGCGGAGGGCTTCACGCGGGAAAGGGCGTCGGCGAGGAAGGCCATTCTTTGAGTTCCTTGTTTGGATAAACTATGGGCGAGCGCGTTATAGGAGATCGTCCTGCCACGATCAAGGCGCTTACGCGGTTGCAAAACAGCTATAACGCAGTGCACCCGCTACAGTTTGTGATTGCCGACACTGAGAATTGACAAGGCGCGCTTAAGCCGCCGGTAATGTTTTCCCGCTATCTCTCAGTACTGACCAAATTTTCAAAAATCGGGCTGTAAAAACATGGCTGGAAACAGCATTTTCTCCAATCTCAGGCTTGAAGACGATGGCTCCTGGACTGCCGTTTACGGCGCTTTTACACTCCAGTCTGCCCTGCAGCCGATCTTCAGCCAGGATGCCGAAGGCTATCTCGAGGTGCAGGCTTTCGAGGGCCTGATCCGACCCAGTCGTGGCGGGGAACCGGTCCGTCCGGCCCAGTTCTTCAGCGAAGTCGCTCGCCAGGATACGGCGATGATCGACAGCCTCTGCCGCACCCTGCATATCCTCAATACCGGCGCTCTCAAGCGTAGCAAGGCAAAGCTCTTCGTCAACTTCCACCCCGGCCTGTTCGTGACGGATGCCGACATCCGCCGCGAAGTCGAGCAGATCCGAGTCGCCTCCCACGAGGCAGGCATGTCCGCGGAGCGGATCGTCTGCGAAATCACCCAGAAGCAAAACGATAGCGAGGACATGCTGGCACATTTCGTGCACGATCTTCGTCAACGCGGTTTCCGCATCGCGATCGACGAATATGGCGCCGATGAAAGCGACACTGCCCGGCTGAAACTGCTCAAGCCCGACTACGTCAAGTTCGAAGCGGATTGGGTCAAGGACTTTCTTGAGAACTCCGCTGGCTCGGCCCTCCTGCGGGTCATGGTTCGGCAATTCATGGAACAGGGCATCCTGGCCATCTTCGAGGGTCTGGAAGACCTTCGTCAGGTCGAAATCTGCCATAGCCTCGACGTACCGCTGTTGCAGGGCTATGCGCTGGCCCGCCCCCAACTTGCGCCCACGAGCTTCAATGACGATTTCCCCGAAGTGGATTCAACCGAGCGGACAACGTTGAAATCGGGTTCGGATCTCGAAAGATACAATCCAGACGTCCATCTGCCACGCGCGACGGCTCCAACCTACGCCCCGGTCCATCGCAAGGCGACCGCCTTCGGCAAACGGACGCGCTAGCGCCTGTCGCCCCATCCGACGCACTTTCTTGACAAGCCTGCCAAGTTGAGCCAGATCGTCAAGAAAAGCAGATAAGCTTCGGAGGAGCGACGTGGAGATATCGAAATGGCGCGCAGGCGCCATGGGCATTGCTGTGTTTTTGTTTCCCACATGCCTGACATCACCGGCCCATTCGGCCGAGCCGGTACATTTCCAGACCGAAACCGTCGAAATCGTGGTGGAGACGCTTGCAAGCGGCCTGGACCATCCATGGGCGGTCGAACCGCTAGACGGCGACACGATGCTGATTACCGAGCGCTCGGGCGCTTTGCGGGTTTTCAAGAACGGCAAGCTGTCAAAGCCCGTCAAGGGTTTGCCCAAACTCTATGCAGATGTACAGGGCGGTTTGCTCGATGTTGCTGTTTCGCCGTCATTTGCCACCGACCACCTGTTGTTCTTTACCGCCACCCAGCCTTTCAACCATGGCATCGGCGTGATCGTATTCAAGGCGAAACTCGCCGGCGACGGCGGCTGGCTGGCGGATACGAAAACGATCTTCCACTCCTCCAAGCCAAACATTGTCGATCATAATTTCGGGTCCCGTATCGCCATCGCCGACGACGGCAGCCTGTTTGTGACCATCGGCGACCAGGCGCGGGAAGCTCTGGCACAGGATCCGTTCGACCATCGCGGCTCGGTGATCCACATCAACAGGGACGGCTCGATCCCGGACAACAACCCGTTCAGAGACGGCGTGGGCGGTTTGCCTGAAATCTGGTCCATCGGGCACCGCAATCCCCAGGGGATAGCCTTCGACCCCCGCGACAGCCGCCTCTATACCGTCGAACACGGCCCCAAGGGCGGCGATGAACTGAACGCGCCTGAACCGGGCAAGAACTACGGCTGGCCGGTGATCTCCTACGGGAGCGACTACAATGGTGGGCACATCGGCAGCGGTACCGCGGCGCCAGGAATGGAGCAGCCCGTTTACTATTGGGACCCTTCGATCGCCCCGAGTTCCCTGCTCGTCTATCATGGGGACATGTTTCCGGAATGGGAGGGCAACTTTCTCGTCACCGCTCTGAAATTCGAGCTGATCGCACGGCTCGCGCGGGACGCGGACGGCAACATCGTTTCAGAGGAGCGCTTTCTCGAGGGAGAGTTCGGGCGCCTTCGCGACATCAAGCAGGCGCCTGACGGTTCGTTGCTGGTCGTTACCGATGAGGATGACGGACAGCTCCTGCGGATCTCGCGAGCGCCCTCCACGTAGTCAGCCACCATGTTGTTGCCAGAATGTTTTTCGACACTGGCTGCAATCCTTCCGCCGAGGACCAGCGATGCGCCGCCGATTTGGACGAACTTCCCTCGCCTTGCTGGCAACGCTGAGCCTTTTGCCACTTTGCAGCGGACACGCCGAGACTATCCAGACACGCAAGGTGAAGTTGTCGGTCGAAACGCTTGCACACGGCCTCAACCATCCCTGGGCAGTAGAGGTCTTGCCAGACGGCGCGATCGTGGTGACCGAGCGTACCGGCCAATTGCGCATTCTGCGCGATGGCAAGCTGTCGGCGCCCTTGGCGGGCATGCCCGACGACATCCTGGTGCGGAACCAGGGCGGCCTTCTCGATGTTGCCCTTTCCCCGGATTTTGCGCATGACCGCACGCTTTTCTTCACCGCGAGCCAGAAATTCGGGCGCAAAGTCGGCGTTTTTGTCTTTTCCGCCAGGCTTTCCCAGGACGAACGTTCCGTTACCGGCCTCGACACCATCTACAGGACGAAAAATCCCGGACGCCGGGCTACCAATCTCGGCGCGCGTATCGCATTTGCACCCGACAAGTCGATGTTTGTGACGCTCGGCGATCAGTTCACGCCCGCGCTCGCCCAGGATTTCAGCGACGCCCACGGCGCGGTGATCCGCATCAACAGAGATGGATCGGTACCTGAAGGCAATCCATTCGCGAATAAGACAGCACTTCCGGAGCTCTGGACCAAGGGCCACCGCAATCCGCAGGGCATTGCCTTCGACAGCAAGGACGGTGCCCTCTATACGGTCGAACACGGTGCGCGCGGCGGCGATGAGGTCAATAAAATCGAGCCCGGCAAGAACTACGGCTGGCCGGTAATTTCCTATGGCGTCAACTACAACGGCAGCAAGATCGGTATCGGCACGGAAGCCAAGGGCTTCGAGCAGCCGCTTTACTATTGGGACCCTTCGATCGCACCGGGAGCATTGCTGATCTATCGCGGCAAGATGTTCCCAGAGTGGGACGGCGATCTTCTCGTCGCGGCATTGAAGTTCGAGCTTATCTCCCGCCTGTCGCGCGACGCTGCGGGCAAGATTGTTTCCGAAGAGCGGATGCTGGAAGAGACCCACGGAAGGCTGCGCGACATCAAGCAAGCACCGGACGGCTCGCTGCTGGTCGTCACAGATGAGGATGACGGCCAACTCCTGCGGATTTCACGCGCGCCATCCACCTGAACAATCTGGCGACGCGACAATGTGCTTCTCGAAGCTGGAATGGTCTATCGAAGGAAGACGAGCAGATGTCAGACTGGACCGGCGCGCAACTCCTTGCGCACCACGAATTTGAGGCCGGACCACACCTCGTCGATCGCCGCAACCTTGACGTCGACAAGGCCGGTCGGCAGCAGGATTTCGCGCAGCATGTCTTCCGTGATGGTGGTCGGCACCTTGGACGCCTTCTTCGGCCATGAAATCCAAACCATCCCCTCGGGCTTGAGGTTTGCGATCAGCCGGTGCGAAACGCTCTCAAGTTCCGCCCTGCGGGTCTCGAACAGATGAATGTAGTCAAAACGGCTGATGTCCGATGGCGGCCAGACGCGCTCGCAGGCAGCATAGCCGCCAAACTCGACGATCTCGGCAATCGTGTTGGGAACATTGATCAGCAAGGCGACCTGACCATCCCTAAGGCCAATCTTGCGAGCCAACGGCGTGCCGGAATAGCCTGCATCGGTCATGGTTTTGCCGCCCACACCACAGGGAAATGTTGCGGACCGCCCATGTCCTTTTCGTCGCAATCGCCCTTTTCGCGTTTTTCCGCAAGCACCAGCGACACGCCGGCTACGGCCCATTTGTACCAGACTCCGCAATCGCCGATGCCCCGCCCCTTGAAGAAGGAGGTCAGGGTCTTCGTCTTCGGATCATAGTCCACATTATAGGCCGTGCTTGTTACAGTGGGTGCGCGGCCTCGAACATCCGGAAAGCCTACGCGCTCCAGGATAGTGTCATAGCCGGCATAGATCGCGTAGGGTTGGTTGTATGCCCCGCCAAGGCCGCATGGCACAACGATGAGGCGTGTGTCGTCCACCGACACTTCGAACGCCCCAAAGCCGCCGAAACTATCCTCCTCAAGGTCGGAGCAACCGCCATTTGTTGCGGTAAAATCATTCCGAACCACGGGTGGAAGCTCGCTCAACTGCGCAAGATCCCGAGCCGGCGCCTCTTTGGGGGGCGCCTTGTCGCCCCGCGCCACCAGCGCATCGGCGCGCCCCAACCTGCCCTGCGATTCATCCATGTAAAGCAACGATCCCTTGACGCCGTCGAGCGGCACCTGCAGCGCGGAATTGCCCACGGCCCCCTTGTAGAAAATCTCCATGCGACTGCCGGCAGACATGGTCGAGAGCAGGGCGTCAATAAAAGGTTTTTCTCCAAAAACCCGCACGTTCATCCGATCGTCGACTTTAGTATTCGCGACAGGAATGGAGACAACCTCGTTTCCATCGATCTGGACCAGGTACCGCCCTGTGCCATCGTCCTTGTTGACATCGCTGCCGGCCGGCAACAGAAATTCGACACCGGCCTCCGGCGCGGCTGCGCGGCGGAGGCCGACGTGGCTGAAGCCCTGAGCATTCGTGCCGAAATAGCTCATCTCACAGGTCAATCCATTGGTGCAGGAGACCTGCCAGTTGCGGATCTCCTTGTAGAGCCCGGCTTGGGCGTCATGGCAGGCCACAAGGCCGAAGAATGCGGCAGCACCGGCCGCCATCGTAAATTTGACCGTCATCATTTCCCCCCGCTTCTGCAATCCAGGCACACGCCGCCCACCATATCCTTGCGATGCTCGCAGGTCGCATCGAGCGGTCGCTGCATGACCGGAAAGACGAGCCAACGCGCGACTATATTCTCGGGAAACGCCGACTCAACAGCAATGTTTCTGGATTTTGCGCTGAACCATCAATATTCTTCAACTGTGTAATTATTGTTCGGCGGATAGCAACCTGCTAACCCGGTAAGGAACGATTTACCGGAAAGCTCCCGCATGACACGAATTCAAGCCAACCTGATACTCCTAGCGACCGCAGCCATATGGGGAGCAGGATTTGTCGCCCAGGACATGGCGATGGAGACGATGGGACCGCTTTGGTTCGTCGGCCTGCGGTTCCTGGTTGCGTTTATGGTGGCACTTCCACTGGCGCTACGCGAGCACAGCCGGGTGACTGCCCCGGTCAACCACCGCGAGATGTTGATTTTCGTCGTGATCGGCCTAGCGCTGTTCGGAGGAGCAACAACCCAGCAATTCGGGCTGCTGACAACCAGCGTGACCAATTCAAGCTTCCTGACTGGGCTCTATGTCATCATTGTGCCGGTGCTCAGTGTGATCGTCCTGCGCAAGATCCCGCATTGGATCATCTGGCCGGCGGCGATCATGGCGGTAACCGGCATCTATTACCTCAGCGGCGGAGAACTCGCGAGCCTGACCACCGGCGACCTGCTGACGATTGTCTGTGCCTGCTTCTGGGCCACGCAGGTGCTGCTGATCGGAGTGTTCGCACCGGGCAGCGAGCGGCCGATGGCGCTTTCGGCCATCCAGTTTCTGGTCTGCGGCCTCGGCGGCATCGTGCTGGCGATCGTTTTCGAGCCGATAACCTGGCAAGGCTTCGTCGGTGCCATTCCTGAAATTCTCTACGCCGGCCTGTTTTCTTCCGGTATCGCATTCATTCTGCAGATCATTGGCCAACGCTGGACGACCGCGCCACAGGCTGCAATTTTTCTTGCAAGCGAATCCCTGTTTGGTGCTCTTTTCGGCGCTGCCCTTCTGGGTGAGAGAATGGGCTTGCTTGGTTATGTCGGTTGCGCGCTGCTATTTACCTCGATGATTTTGGTAGAGATTGTTCCAGAAATGGCAAAATCGAAATACCGGCGCGCATGAACTACGATCATCTTGAAAAACGCAAGAAAATCAGAGCGTTTCTAAGTTTAATGAACTTCACCGAAATGAAAGCAATGCAAATTTTGCATCACGAATGAAAGTTTTGCTTGCCAAATTGCAGGAATGCCATCAGTGTACCGTCCGTTCGGGCAATTTACGAACAACGGGAAGACCTTGAGAATAACGCACCGGAGGCGCAATAATCTCCGGGTGACAGAAAGACGGGAAACCGCCCGACTGGCACGATATTAGGATCCTTTCCTCTCATGTCGGAATCTGCCTGCGTTGCGCCCTTCGGGGCATCACTGAGGATGCTGCCAACAATACTGCGCAGCGAGGAAAGGAATTGCCCCATGGCTGACACTGGCACAGTCAAGTTTTTCAACGCCGACAAAGGCTTCGGCTTCATCAAGCCGGACAAGGGTGGCTCGGACATTTTCGTCCACATCACTGCTGTTCAGGCGTCTGGCCTTACCGGCCTCACCGAAAACCAGAAAGTTTCTTACGACACCGAGCCGGATCGTCGCGGCAAGGGTCCCAAGGCCGTCAACCTGCAGGTTACTGGCTGATCATAAAGCCCGCACATGGGGCATTTTACCGCCGCTGGACATTTCCAGCGGCGGATTTTCGACATTTGGCAAGCTAAAAATCTGACCACAAAGTTGCCTTGATCCGTTCAGGCAGCATTCATGCTCCCGCTTTTACGGTCCGCCTATAATCACCGATCTGGTGCAGGTTTTCCTGGAAGGCACGGACAACGAGCATGAACAAATTCCTCAAAACTGCAGTTCTCGGGACTGCTGCAATTGCAACCCTCCTGACATCGGTCGAATTCGCCTCGGCGGGGGATCGCTATTGGCGCGGCCGGCACCATCATGGACACTATCACAACGGGGCAGTCGCCGCCGGTATCCTTGGTGGTGTGGCCGCCGGCGTCATCGTCGGATCGGTACTGGCCGAACCGCGTGAGGTTTATGACGACCCGGACGTCGTCTATGCGGATCCCGACGGGGAATATCTCGGGCCCGCGGATGAATATGACGGCCCCGGCGACGACGAATACGCCGCCCCGCGCGACCGCCGTGAGCTGAATGACGAAGCGGGTGATGACGGCTATTTCCCCGATCGCCCGCAACGCAACCAGCGCTACCAGCAGTCCGCGCGCGGTGGTTTGGAACCCTGGTCGGCAGAATGGCGCGCCTATTGCAGCCAGCGCTACCAGTCGTTCAACAATCGCACCGGAACCTATCGCGGCTATGACGGGCAGGACCACTTCTGCACCGCCGGTTGAAACCGATAGCCTGACAATCCAACGCCCCCATCCGGGGGCGTTTTAATATGCTGGGTATCTCCGCCGAATTTCCTCAGAGCCCCCTGAGGTAAGGATTGGTCCGACGCTCGTCGCCGATCCGGCTTCCCGGTCCGTGCCCGCAGATGAACCCAACCTCGTCGCCAAGCGGCAGCACCTTGTCCCGGATGGAATCAAGCAATTGCTGGTGATTGCCGCCAGGCAGATCCGTGCGGCCGATGGAACCGTTGAAAAGGACATCGCCGAGATGGGCAAAATTTTGCGCCCGGTTGAAGAATATCACATGACCGGGCGCATGACCGGGGCAGTGGTACACCTCGAAAACATGCTCGCCGAAGGATACGGTCTCGCCATCTTCAAGAAAGCGATCCGGCACCACGTTGCGGACGTTGAACTCTGTGCCGAACCGCTTGGCGCTGTCCTCCATCGACTGAAGCAGCGGCAGGTCGTCCTTGTGCGGGCCAACGATGTCCAGACCTGTCGCTTCCTTGAGTTCAAGCGCACCCCCTGCATGATCGAGATGGCCGTGTGTCAACCAGATTGCCTTGAGCTTGATATCGTTTTCCTGGATGGTCTGCAGGATCACTTCGACATCGCCACCTGGGTCGACGATTACCCCTTCCATCGTATCCGGATCGAACAACACTGTGCAGTTCTGCTGGAAGGGGGTGACCGGAATGATGCCGGCTTGAAGTTGGGCCATGTCGGATCCTGACTGATACGCTATTGTTGTCTTTCGACATGGACCATAGCGCATTGCCTGGCAAACCGGAATCGCTTTATCGAAAGGTTGGCGCACGAATTCAACGCGTTACCTTCGCAGGCGCTGAACCAGTCGTGGAAGTGGCGAGCGACACACCTGCGGGAAAGCCGAATGAAATCTCATCGGCTTTCTCGATAAGTTGCCGGAGTTGTCCTGGCTGCGACCGGGGTTAAGAACACCTAGCGAAGGCTGGCTAGTTCCACCGAGTCGATCGGCGTGGCTCCAAGGCTTGCCGTGGTGATGAGAAGAGTGGCGACGGCCAGATTGACCGCGGCGACCAGAATGACCAGCGGCCGAAGCTGGCGTGCGACGAATGCTTGTTCTGCGCTGGCTTTACTGCTCATGGTGTTTGTCCCGGTTTGGTAATGCAACGACCAGCGCTGCGATTTGTGCCCTCACTATCGCCGGAATTTTTCCGTCAGCCAGTTTCCTGCGTGACAGGTCCGCGGGTGGTTTGTCTAAAGTTTCGCATAGCTCTCTTGCCTGACTGATACGCCCGGAAAGACGGGATCAGATCACGTGGGACCCAAACTTTTTGGGAGCGAGGCAAACGGCGGTTGCGGCCCGTGAAACGAGGCGTTCGAACTCGTGGCTGCATTATCGGGCATGAAACAAAAAAGGCGGCCATGCGGCCGCCTTTTGTGGTGAAGTGTGGAGACTTATTCCGCCGCTACAGCCGCGGCCGGATAGACTTCCTTCATGTAGTCGTTCATCAGCGTCTCGCTGATCTTGCCCGGAGTGAAGGTCCATTTGCCGCCGATTTCGGATACCGGCGTGACTTCTGCAGCAGATCCTGTGAGGAAGCACTCGCTGAAACCGGAAAGCTCTTCCGGCATGATCGCGCGCTCGACAACCTCGATACCGCGGCGCTTGGCAAGCTCGATCACCGTCCGACGGGTGATGCCGTCGAGGAAGCAATCCGGGTCGGGCGTGTGGAGGACCCCATCCTTCACGAAGAAGACGTTGGCACCCGTCGCTTCTGCAACGCGACCGCGATAGTCGAGCATCATCGCATCGGCAAAACCCTTTGCCTCGGCTGCGTGCTTGGAGATCGTGCAAATCATGTAGAGACCCGCAGCCTTCGCTTTCGATGGCGCTGTCATCGGGTCGGGGCGGCGATACTCGGCAAGATCCAGCTTGATGCCCTTGAGCTTCTCAGCCGGATCAAAATAGCTGCCCCATTGCCAGATAGCGATGGCAACATTGATCCTGTTCGCCTGGGCGGACACACCCATCATCTCCGAGCCGCGCCAGGCGATAGGCCTGACATAGGCGTCGGAAAAACCCTGACGCTTCAGAAGCTCGATGGTCGCCGCATCCAGTTCGGCTACCGAGTAAGGCACCTTGAAACCCATGAACTCGGCGGAATCGTGCAGACGCTGGTTGTGCTCGGTCAGCTTGAACACACGCCCGCCGTAGGCCCGTTCGCCCTCGAACACGGCGCTCGCATAGTGCAGGCCATGGGTCAGAACGTGGATCTTGGCGTCCTTCCAGGGGATGAACTCGCCGTTCATCCATATCTGTCCGTCTAGCTGGTCAAAGGGAACTGCCATGGTGTAACCTCCCGGCGGAAAACGCCTGATGCTTGAACTGATTGTACCCCGCCGCCGGGAACTGTCTACCCTATTTGGCTGCCGGAACGGAGGACATGAATGTTGAAGACAGTCCGGTGAAGCCGTGTAACGATCGCTTCAGGAAGAACTTTTTATGTCCACAAAATCGTTTTCAGGCTAACAGGGGTTGGAATTTACGTCAATAAAGCTGACATAAATTGGGATATGATGGACCGATCGACGCGAAAGGAAGCGAATGTGGCAGCCACGCCGGAAAAGCGCATGAATCTCGAGGATGTTGTCCGCACCCCGATGAGCGACGAAGGGGCAATCGATTTTGAGATCATCGAGCTGTTGTTCTTCGCCTACCGGGATTTCATTTCCGATCCGGACGCCATTCTGGCCAAGGAAGGGTTCGGTCGCGCGCATCACAGAGTCGTCCACTTCGTCAACCGCGAACCCGGGATGACCGTCGCGGATTTGCTCGTCACGCTGAACATCACCAAGCAGTCGCTGGCGCGCGTGCTCAAGCAACTCATCGATTCCGGCTACATCACACAGATAGAAGGCCCGGACGACCGACGCCAGCGACGGCTTTACCCGACCGTGTCTGGTCGCAAGCTGGCGCTCGAACTCGCGCGTCCACAATCACACCGCATTGAAAACGCTTTTGGCGACGAACAAAATGCCATGCGCGGCGCGGTGGTCCAGTTCCTGAACGGCATGCGCGACAAGGGAGGCAGGGGATGAGCGAGGCTGGTATGCTCGAGGACGATGCGCCGCACCTGTTGATCGTCGATGACGACCGGCGCATTCGCGAATTGTTGCAGAAGTTCCTCACCGGCAAGGGGTTTCGCGTCACCGTCGCGGCCGACGCCGCCGAGGCCCGCCGCAAGCTGGAGGGGCTGGATTTCGACCTGCTGGTGCTCGATGTGATGATGCCGGGTGAATCCGGCATAGCGCTGACCAATTCGCTGCGGGAGATCCGCAACATCCCGATCATCCTTCTGACCGCGCTTGCGGAAGCAGAATCCCGCATTGCCGGCCTTGAAGCAGGCGCTGACGACTACTTGCCAAAACCCTTCGATCCGCGCGAACTCGTGCTCAGGATCAACAACATCCTCAAGCGCGCGGTCAATCCGCAGAAGCCAAAGATCGACCAGCTGATTTTCGGCCCTTTCACCTTCTCCCTGGTCAAGCGTGAACTGAAGCGCGGCGCCACCCAGATCGGGCTGACCGGCCGCGAGCAGGAGATCATGATGATTTTTGCCGCAAACGCGGGCCAGACTATCGCCCGGCATGAGTTGGCAGGAAACGGCGTCGACGTTGGCGAGCGCACCATCGACGTGCAGATCAACCGGCTTCGGCGCAAGATAGAAGACGACCCCGGCAATCCGATCTGGCTGCAGACCGTGCGCGGAATAGGATACAAGCTATGTCTGGATCAGGGCGGATGACGGAGGTGGATGCTTCCACGCGGATCGACGCAACGGCGCGGCCCCAGCATCGAGACCGGCCGTGGGAGCGGTTCATGCGCCGCAATCTGCCCCGAGGCCTGTTCGTACGGTCGTTGCTGATCATCATCATTCCGATGGTCATCCTCCAATCGGTCATTGCCGCCGTGTTCATGGAACGCCATTGGCAGATGGTGACGACCAGGCTTTCGGCAGCCGTGACGCGCGACGTAGCCGCCGTCATCGATCTGCTGGATACGTTTCCCAATGCTTCGAGCGACGCCGAGCTGATCCGCATAGCAAAGCAGCGACTCGGACTCGAGGTGGAGATCACGCCCGGCTCCACGCTGCCGGCACCGAAGCCGATACCCCTGTTCTCCATTCTTGATCGAACCCTGTCGCGACAAATCAACCAGCAAATCAGTCGGCCCTTCTGGCTGAATACGAGTGCCGACGAGAAGACCGTCGAGATTCGGATCAAGCTCGACCAGAACCGCATCCTCAGCGTCACCACCCGACGCGATCGTACCTATGCATCCAACACCCACATATTCCTGATTTGGATGGTTGGCACCTCGCTGTTCCTGATCCTTATTTCGATCCTCTTCCTACGCGGCCAGATCCGGCCGATAGAGGCGCTGACACGAGCCGCAGAGGGGTTCGGCAAGGGCCAGAAGTCCACCGATCCCTTTGTACCGCGCGGAGCCGACGAGGTTCGACGCGCCGGCTATGCGTTCCTGCAAATGCGCGAGAGGATCGAACGCCAGATCGAGCAGCGAACCATGATGTTGAGCGGCGTGAGCCACGACCTCAGGACCATATTGACTCGCTTCCGGCTCCAACTCGCCATCGCCGAAAGCATGAAGGATCTTGAAGGCCTCAACCGCGACGTTGATGACATGAACACCATGCTTGATGGCTATCTCGATTTCGCCCGTGGCGAGACGGAGGAGCAGCAAGCGGAGCTGGATCTTGGAAAGCTGCTCGATCAGCTGGAAGAAAGTGCCCAGTTGCATGGAGCGGACGTAACCACAGCCCTGGAAGGCCCGGCAACCGTGATCGTCAGGCCGGTCGCCTTTGCCCGCCTCCTCACCAATCTGGTCGCCAATGCGTGGCGGCATGCGCATAAGATCCATATCGAAGCGCGCAATTCTGGCCGGTTCCTGACCGTGACCGTCGACGACGACGGTCCAGGCGTGCCCGAAGCGATGCGCGAGGAAGTGTTCAAGCCGTTTTTCCGGCTGGATGAAGCCCGCAATCTCGATGCGTCAGGCACGGGTCTTGGCCTTGCCATCGTCCGTGACATCGCGCGCAGCCACGGCGGCAACGTGACCCTGTCCCAAAGCCCCCTGGGCGGTTTGCGGGCCACGGTCCGCGTTCCTGTCTAAAGCTAGCGGTTATAGATCTCGCAAGGCACCAGTTCGAAGAAGCGGCGCCTGAGGTTGTGCTTGTGCAGCGCATCGATGCGTTTTGGAAACCGGGCACGCATGTCGTCGAGCGGCTTCAACAACGCGCCGTCCCTGCCCCAGCGCCGATCCAGGATCTCGACGATACGGCGGTTGGGCCAGGGTTTGTTGACAATGGAAAGAAAAGCGCCGAATGCCTGCTCCTCGTAGCCGGGGCCGGCAGAGTGGGCAATCATCGAATAGGCAAAGGCGGTAGAACGCGAAATGCCTGCATGGCAGTGAACGAGGATACGCGAGTTGCGGGTCTCGACTGCAGGTCGCACGGTTTCAAACAGGCTCTCGACCAGATCAGGGAAATGGCTGGTCGTGTCAGGGTTCTCCTGGTCGCGCAACCTCGCCACGATGTGCTCGGCATCGCGTATGACAGGCACGTGCTCGTCCGCGATGCCCGGATCCAGCAAGGAAATGACATGCGTGGCGCGCCACTCCTGCGCCACTTCAGCGGCGCGTGGCAGGCAGGATACGCGAAAACGATCATGAATGGCGCTGAGCGTCATGGCCCTCTTTCCTCAATCAACTGGCTTGCCGAAGCTCTATGCCACGTTTCCGGAAAAAATGCTTCAGATAAGCTTGCGGCCGTTCGGCACGCTCAGGCCCGGTACGGCAAGTGCGACTGCGCCGTTTTCATCCTCGAAACCAAGGGTCAGGACCTCCGAGCGGAACGGCCCGATCTGGCGCGGTGGAAAATTGACGACGGCAAGGACCTGTCGTCCGACCAGCGTTTCGGGTTGATAGTGAACGGTAATCTGAGCCGACGACTTCTTGACGCCGATCTCGTCGCCAAAATCGATCAACAACTTGATGGCGGGCTTGCGGGCTTCCGGAAAGGGATTGGCTTCGACAACGGTTCCGACGCGAATGTCGACACGCTCGAAATCGGCATAAGTAATTTGTTCGGACATAGCTTCTTCGTTATCCAGCAAGTTCCTGGGCGCGATCGCGCGCGGCCTTGATCGCCGCATCGAACAGCGGCTGCATGCCGTCATCCGCCATCAGTTTTTCCAGCGCGGCGGCAGTCGTGCCTCCGGGCGAGGTGACGTTACGACGCAATTCGGCGGCTTCGCCGGGCGACTGGTGAAGCAATTCACCAGCGCCCGACACCGTAGCCCGTGCGAGACGCATGGCGAGGTCCGCCGGCAGACCGAGTTTTCGGCCTGCCTCTGCCATGCACTCGACGAGGTAGAATACATATGCGGGACCAGACCCCGAAACAGCGGTAACCGCATCGATCAGGGCTTCGCTTTCGACCCATTCGACCGGGCCGGATACCTTCAAGAGAGAATCGACCAGTGCCCGCTGGTCATCCGTGACCTTGGGATTGGCGAATGCGCCCGTGACACCCCGACCGATCATCGCCGGCGTGTTGGGCATGGCGCGGACCATGGCCGTATCGCCGAGATGCTGCGCCAGAAAAGCCAGCGTCTTGCCGGCCGCAATCGAAATCACGATAGTCTCGGGTCCGATGATTTTCCTGTAGGAAGGAAGCACCGCTTCCATCACTTGCGGCTTGACCGCCACAAAGATCACGGCTGCCGTCATACCATCCGGAGGGGCTGCGACGAACTGCAAGCCGCTGCCCTCGAACCTGGCCTTCATCGCGTCGGAAGGATTGGGATCGGCCGCAATGATGGAGGAACCCGCAATCCCGCTTTTGATCCAACCGGCCGCCATGGCGCCGCCCATATTACCGGCGCCGATAAGCACGATTGGACCATTCAGAGCGATTGTCATGCCTGCCCCACGGTTTCGAACATCACGGCGCTGACGGCCGACTGGGCATCCATACCAGACCAGACCACGAACTGGAATGCCTGATAATAGGCTTCGCAGGTCTCGAGACCATTCGACAGCATCATTTCAACCTGCCGGCCGGTCGGCTCGACGCCACCTGACAACGGTAGGGACTGACGGAAAACGATGACGTCGGCATTCTGCCAGACATCGAAATGCCCCATCAACAGTTCGCCATTGACGTGGCTCAACAGCCGGATGACTTCATTGACCCGGCTATCCGGAACCTTGAGATCAAAAGCGCAGGAGAAATGGATCGCCTCGAACTTCTCCATCCACGAAAACGAGACGGTGTAATCGGCCCACTTGCCTTCGACTGTCATGGCGATCTCGTCGTCGGCGGGGCGTTCGAAAGCCCAGTCGTTGCTATCGGCAACGAACTCGATCATGTCCACTGGATGGGACTGACGTTCGATCTTCAAATCAAAAAGGCTCATACGGCACCTGAAATGAGGAATCCTTCTCCGCTCGCGCCAAGCACTCGTGACGCGACCGGTGGAAACCGGAAACTTGATGGAATGACCCACGAAACGATTTGAGCAGCTTAACTTACGTAGCCTGCCCGGAACTTACGCAACTCGTTTCGAATCATCTTGTAAAATCAGTGTATAACGACGGAATCCGTAAACCAGTCCCGGCGCCGCAAATTTTGTTCACCGCCTCAGTCGCGGCTCTCATAATTTGATTCAAGAGAAAATCTTAAATGACTCTCTCACAATGGTTTTTCGGTGATTTCCACAGGTGGAAAACTCTCCGTATATTAGAAAGAGTCGGGCTGTGGATAAGCTTCGACAGCCCGAACCCATGTCATGCTTTGCTGGAAAGACTAGCGATTTTCGCTTCGAGTTCTGAAAGCCGTGCGGAAAGCCGATCGTTTTCGTCGCGCGCCTTCAAAGCCATTTCGCGCACAGCTTCAAATTCTTCGCGTTTAACGAGGTCCATGCCGTTCAGCCAGCGCTCTGCCTGGGACTTGAAGGCCGTCTCGACTTCCTTGCCGACGCCCTGCACCGCACCGGCCGCATCTGTCATCAGTTTGGCAAAATCATCGAGAATTCGATTGGGTCCAGTGCTCATTCCATTTCTCCCGGATCACGTTGTTTCCTGAAGTGGAGGTAAGATTTGGGCACCCGTCTTGCAAGGAAAAAGCCGCTAGCCCCGTCGCTTTTTGCGGCTCAGCACATTGCAAAAGGCTGTTAGAGGCAAAATATCATGCTATGCACCGCTCGAAATCTGACCTCCGGAGTCATCAGCCTTGACCGAAACCCTGCACGCACTGGCGATAATGCCGTTTCCTAACATCGATCCGGTCGCCTTTTCCATCGGCCCGATGGAGATCAAGTGGTACGGCATTTCCTACGTGGTCAGCATTCTGCTCGGCTGGTTTTACGCCCGCAAGATTCTTTCGACACCAAGGCTCTGGCGCAACAACCAGCCCGCAATGACGCTCACCGACATCGATGATTTCGTCTTCTGGGCCGCAATAGGCATCGTATTGGGCGGCCGTATCGGCTACATCCTCTTCTACGACTTCGCCAACGTTATCGCCAATCCGCTAAGGGCGCTGGAAATCTGGAACGGCGGCATGTCCTTTCACGGCGGCATCACCGGCACCACAATCGCCATGATCCTGTTCGCCCGCAAACGCGGTATCTCCATGTGGTCGCTATTCGATGTGGTTGCTACGGTTTGCGTGACCGGTCTGTTTCTCGTCCGCATCGCCAATTTCATCAACGGCGAACTCTGGGGCAAGGTGACAGATCTACCCTGGGGCGTGATCTTTCCGGGCCAAGAGCCTTTCACACGCCATCCAAGCCAGCTTTACGAGGCCGGCCTCGAAGGCCTGGCGACCGGCCTGATCCTCGCGTTTCTGGTGTTCTACCGCGGTGGCCTCAAGACGCCGGGCTATGTGGCCGGCGCCTTCGTCAGTCTCTATGCGCTGTCGCGTATATCGGTAGAATTTGTCCGCCAGCCGGACCCGCAGCTCGGCTACCTCCTGGGTGGCTGGCTGACCATGGGCATGTTGCTGTCGATCCCCATGCTGTTGCTCGGCATTTGGGCGATGTGGCGGGCTCGCGCCGCGTCCCCGGCAACGACCTGAGGCAACCATGACCACGCCGCTGGCCGACAAGATCAAGGCGATCATCCGTCAGAACGGACCGATCAGCATTACCGATTACTTCGCACTGTGCCTGGCAGATCCAGAATATGGATACTACAAGACCCGCGAGCCTTTCGGTCGGCGTGGCGATTTCATCACCGCCCCGGAAGTCAGCCAGCTGTTCGGCGAGATGATCGGCGTCTTCCTCGTGCAGGCCTGGCAGAAGCACCTGAAGCCGCAGCGAGCCATAAGGATCGCCGAGATCGGCCCCGGCCGGGGCACGATGATGGCGGACATATTGCGCGTGATCTCCCGACTCGCTCCCGAACTCTATCAAGGTGCCACGGTGCACATGGTGGAAACCAGCGCCAAGCTGACAGCCCTGCAGGCCGAGACGCTTGCCGCCCATACCGGCAAGATCAGCTGGCATGAAAGCTTCGACGAGGTGCCCGACGGCTTCCTGCTGCTTGCCGCCAACGAGTTTTTCGATGCGGTACCGATACGCCAGTTCGTCAGGACATCGACAGGCTTCTGCGAGCGGCTCGTGGGCATGGATGAACATGGCGACCTGGCATTCGCGGCCGGATACGGCACTGTCGATCCTTCGCTCTTGCCAATGGGGTATCGGGAGGTGGGGCTCGGCACAATTGCCGAAGTCGCCCCTGCCCGCAGCGCCATCATGCAGATGATTTCCGATCGGCTGTTTGCCAATGGCGGAACGGGTCTGTTCATCGACTACGGAAACCTCACGCCAGGTTTCGGCGATACGCTGCAGGCCGTGCTCGACCACCGCTTCGATCCGGTTCTTGCCAATCCCGGCCTAGCCGATCTGACCAGCCACGTCGATTTTGCTCCGCTTGCCGAAACCGCCCGCGCCCGCTCCATCCATATCAACGGCATGATGAGCCAGGGAGAGTTCCTGCTGGGCCTCGGAATCGCCGAACGCGCCGGCTCGCTTGGCCGCGACAAGGATGCCGCCCAACAGGACGCCATTCGCGCCGCCATCACCCGTCTGGTCGGCGCAAATGAGGGTGAAATGGGCGCTCTGTTCAAGGTGCTCGCGGTATCGAGCCCGGCAGTAGAACTTCCTCCATTTGTGCTCTGAGAGTTGACTCGGGCAAACGACCTCTGCCAACATCCCCGCAACTTGTGGCCGTTGCACCCCGAAAATCCGGGGTTTCCGTCCGAATCATCGTTGAAAGGCTACCGCCGATCATGACCCTCGCGTCACAAACCAGCCTCTCGCCAATCCTCAGCCCGCTTCTCGAACAGGCCGCCCCCAGCGGCATCCGGCACGGTTTTTTCGGCCGGCAGGGCGGAGTGTCCACAGGCATCTATCGGGGCCTCAATGTCGGCACCGGCTCCAACGACCTGCCCGAACACATCCATGAAAACCGCGCGCGCGTGGCGGGCTGGTTCAATGCCGAACCCTGGCACCTGTCGACGCTTTATCAGGTCCACTCTCCCGACGTCGTCACTGTCGAGACGCCAGACCAAGTTAACAGGCCGAAAGCCGACGGACAGGTGACGGCAACGCCGGGTGTGGCGCTCGGCATCTTGACCGCCGACTGCGGCCCGGTACTGTTTGCCGATCCCGAAGCCCGCGTAGTCGGGGCCGCGCATGCCGGCTGGAAAGGCGCCTTCGACGGTGTGCTGGAAAACACGATCGAAGCCATGGTTCGCCTCGGCGCGAACCGAAATCGCATCAAGGCCAGCCTCGGACCGTCGATATCGCGGCGAAGCTACGAGGTCGGGCCGGAGTTCGTGGAACGCTTTCTGACCCGCGATGCCTCCTGGGCACGTTTCTTCGGCCCTTCGGAGAAGCACGGCCATAGCATGTTCGACCTGCCGGCGCTGACGATCAGCCGCCTGCAAGCGGCCGGCATCGAGGCTGAAAACCTGGATATCTGCACCTATGCCGATGAAGACCGGTTCTTTTCCTATCGCCGGACGACCCATCGGCAGGATCCGGACTACGGCAGGCAGATATCAGCAATCATGATCGGGGAGTTCTAGCCATGGCACTGCATTTTTCTAGGGACGAGTTTGCCTCCCGGCTGGAACTCCTGAAGGTGCGGATGAAGGAGGAAAAACTCGACGCCCTCCTGATCTTCGCGCAGGAAAGCATGTATTGGCTGACCGGCTACGACACCTTCGGCTACTGTTTCTTCCAGAGCCTTGTGGTCAAGGCCGATGGCCAGATGGTTCTGTTGACCCGCTCGGCCGACCTCAGGCAGGCACGCCACACATCGATCATCGAGGACATCCGTATCTGGGTCGATCGCGCCAGCGCCGACCCCGCAGTGGATTTGAAGAACGTTCTGATGGATCTGGACCTGCTCGGCGCGCGCATCGGCGTCGAATACGATACGCACGGCCTGACCGGCAGGAATACCCGACTGCTCGACAACCAGTTGACGAGTTTCGGCACGATTGTGGACGCCTCCCTGGTCATCAGCCACCTCCGCCTTGTGAAAAGTGCCGCTGAGATCGAGTATGTCGAGAGAGCCGCTGCCCTTTCCGACGATGCGCTCGATGCAGCCCTATCGCTGATCAAGCCAAGCGCCAACGAATCCGATATCCTCGCAGCGATGCAGGGGGCAATCTTGTCAGGTGGCGGCGACTATCCCGCCAACGAGTTCATTCTCGGCTCCGGCGCAGATGCCCTGCTCTGCCGCTACAAATCCGGGCGACGCAATCTCGATCCGGCCGACCAGCTGACACTGGAATGGGCCGGTGTGTTTGCGCACTATCACGCACCGATGATGCGCACCGTCGTGATCGGTCAGCCGACCGATCACCAGAAGCAGCTCTATGCTGCGTCGCGGGACGCCATCGAAGCGATCGAACTGGTGCTGACACCGGGCAACACGTTCGGCACAGTCTTCGACACGCATGCAAGGATCATGGATGAGCGGGGGCTTGCGCGCCACCGGCTGAATGCCTGCGGCTATTCGGTCGGCGCGCGGTTTTCACCGTCATGGATGGAGCACCAGATGTTCCATGCCGGCAACTCCGAGCCAATCCTGCCGGGCATGACGTTGTTCGTCCATATGATCATCATGGACTCCGATACCGGTACTGCCATGACGCTGGGCCAGACCTACCTGACAACGTCAGACGCGGTCAAAAGCCTGACGCGCCATAGCCTCGACATGATTGCAGTGTGAAATTTCGATCCGGAATTGACAGACAACGCCAGAGGATGTTCAAAGTCTTGCACGAAAAACGGAGCCGGGAGACGGAAATCATGCGCGCGCATCCATCGAGATTTGCCGCGGCAATGCTTCTGTTTGTTCTGGCCGGCTGCAATACCACAGATGCGTTGACGCCGCAGGCCGACATACCCAACGCCAGCAATCAAGACCAGCAGAACAACGCTGCTTCCGATGGTCAAACGGTTCAGAACGATGTTGCTGACAACACCACGCAACCGATGAACCAGGTCGCCACCAACGGTCGTGCACCGCAGAATACGCTGGAAGCACAGGCGCAAGCTCTCGAGCGCGGCGAGGAGAACCCGTCGCTGACCAGAAGCGAAAACACATCGCTGGGTGCCAACCTCTACAAATCCAACAGCGAAGCCAAGCCGGTCAGCAGCCTCTACGCCGCCAACACCGCCAAGGGTTCGATACGCTTCCTGCCGATCATCGGCGCCCCCGTTCAAGCCGTGACGCCGCTTTCCAAGGAACTCGGTAACACAGCACGTTCGAATGGCCTGTCGATAAAGCCGTCGAGCGACGCTTCGGCGGAACACGTACTCAAGGGCTATCTCTCCGCATTCAGCGACGGCAAGAACGTCACTGTCGTCTATGTCTGGGATATCCTCGACAATGGCGGTGCTCGCCTGCATCGAATTCAGGGCCAACAGTCGGTACCGGGAAAAAGCTCCGACGCCTGGGCTTCCGTCCCCCCCGAACTGATGCAGCAGATTGGTGTCGAAACCATCGCCGAATACATCAAGTGGAAGGACGCGCGGCAGGGTTGACCGACGCGTCCCGTCCATTGAGACATCGATAAGATCAGCGACTGGTGCGCGCCTTCGCGCCGTCAAGCACAAAAGATTTTCTACCCGTTAACATTGTCCTAATCTTGCCAATGTGCGTGTTTAGAAGCGCGAGCCAAGGGGCACACGGCATTATGGAGCTGAGCAAACGTGACGGAACTAACAGTCAAGAATGACACCGCGACCGGTGCGGCGATCATCGAAATCAAAGGGCTGACGACCAGCGATATGCGCTTTCGGCTTTGCGACCTTTCGGCCGACAAGTATCTCGGCAAACGTGGGTGGACAAAGCAGCCAGCCAATCTGCCCGCCAGGGTCTCGTTTTCCGAGGACCTTGTTACACTGACGCTCGAGCCCGAGACGGCCAATCGCATCGTTGAACGAGCCAGTCTGACCCTGGAGCAGCCGACGTCAGGCTTTCGAGAGACATTCGTCTGGCCCGAAGCCGAAATCCCGGTGCTGTCCAGCGAGGACCTCCCCCCTCTGGTTCCATTCCCCGAAACCTCACCTGCCGTGTTGCCCGACCTTTCAGCCGAGCCTGCCGTCGACGTGGAGAAACCGGCAGAGCCCGCGATGGCAATACCAGCACGTGAGCCGGAAGAAGCCACTGTTACCGATGACGAAGTTCGTCGCCCCGATTTCTCCGGTCTCGTGCTGGAAGATCCCGGACATTCGTCGTGGTTGCCGACAGCGGTCGCAGCCGCACTGTTTTTCTTGCTGGGTATCGGGCTCTCCTATCTCTGGCTCGGTTCCGGTGAACAGGAGCGCATGCAAACCATCGCCAAGGCTGCTGAAGTTCAACAGCACAAAGTTGGCGATCTGAGTGCCGCACGAGACGCTGCACTGAAAGCAGTTGCCGACAAGGAAAGCGCGCTGCGCGACCTCAAGCAGAAGCTGACCACGGCAAGGGCAGAAGTCGCGACCATGCGGAATGAGGGCGGCAAACAAGCCGACGCGCGGGTTGTGGAGCTGACGGCGACGGTCGATACATTGACGGAAGCCCGCGACGAAGCCCTCAAGGCCGTTGCAGACAAGGATGCGACCGTCAAGGATCTCGAGGAGAAATTGTCGACTGCCACGGCGGAAATCGAAGCCGGCAAGCAACAGGCCGGCAAGGCTGCTGAAGAACAACAGGCAGCATTGTCGGAGAAAACCGATACGTTGTCCGCTGCACTCGACAAGGCCAAGGCAGACATCGCTGAACGCGACCAGACACTCAGGGACACGCAGGCCAAGCTTTCGGTCGCCAATGTTCAGATCGATGCCCTGAAGGGTGTTGCAGGCAAGGCTACCGCGGTCGACCTTGAAAAGGCTTCGCTGGAAGACCGGATTGCCCAGCTGACCGCGGATCTCGATGCTGCAGCCAAGACTGTCGCCGCCAATGAGAAGGCCGCCGCCGACGCTAACCAAAAGCTCAAGGCCAGCGATGAACGGCTTGCGACGATGACTGCAGAGCGACAGAACGACCCCGGCAGTGCATCAACCGGCGCCGATCAGGACGAAGCTGCGGCGCAGTTGAAGAAAGAGCGGGACATCTACGAGCAGGAACTGGAAAAGCTGACCCAGAATTTCACCGTTCTGAAGAAGGAAAAGGTCGAGCTGGAACAGCAGATCGCAACCCTGCGCAAGGACATCCAGGGGGCAAAGAACCCTGCAACTGACCAAGCCGGGCAGGCTCAGGTGGCCAGCGTCTGGGGCGCGACTGCCATCGACGACAGTGGTGCGATTTTCGCCGTCAGCAACCAGGCAACGAAAAAGGCAGCACAAAACGGCGCGGCAGCCAAGTGCCAAAGCCAGTCGGGCTTTGGCTGCATGCCACTGACGGCCTACCGCAACAGCTGCTTCAGCGTCGCCCGGTTCGAAGGCGAAGGCCCGGCAATCGACAACTACGCCTTCTCGACCGATTCGAACTGGAAGCGCTCTGCTGCCGAGGCGTTGGGGCGTTGCGAGCGGATGGGGCAGGCTTGCACCGTGCGTTTCACCGCCTGCTCTCCGGAAAACCTGTCGAAGTAAGCGAGCCGGTCACGGTGTCGTCGCACTCGATAGCCCTAGCCGCTTCAACTCGTTCTTCAAAACCTTCCCCGCGCCGCTGCGGGGAAGGTTTTCAATCCGAACATAGTCCCTTGGTATCTTGTAGCGGGCGATCAGCCCTGCACAATGCGCCACCAGCGCTTCGCTTGCGACAGCGCAGCCTGGCCTGAGCACTATGAATGCACGGCCGACCTCGCCCCATTTCTCATCAGCCACGCCGATCACAGCGGCATCAAGAATGGATGGATGCGCGTTCAGCGCGGCTTCGACCTCGACGGGATAGACGTTTTCCCCACCTGAGATGAACATGTCCTTGCGGCGGTCGACGATGGTGACAAAGCCGTCTTCGTCACGTCGTGCAAGATCGCCTGTCTTTAGCCAGCCATCTGGTGTAAAGGCCTTTGCCGTCTCCTCGGGCCGGGCCCAATAACCGGGCGTAACATTCGGCCCCGCCACCAGGATTTCGCCAACCTCCCCCGCACCGACATCCATGCCGGCCTCATCGACGATACGCATGGTCAGACCCGGCGCAGGTAGCCCGGCCGATCCGGCTTTCGCATCAATGAGGGCGGGGTCCAGCGGCATGCCCAGAAGCGTGCCTGCCTCCGTCATGCCGTAGCCATCGACCATGCGCACGCCCTTCCCCAGCCACCAGCGGATATTGGCCGGCGGATTGGGTGCGCCGCCGGTGAACAACGCCTTCAGGCTTCGCCAGTTTTCCGGCGCGAAATTCGCCGCGCCGCGCAACGCCTGCGCCATCTGCGGCACGCAGAAATAATGGGTGACCCCGAATGCGGCATCCGCCAACCGCGCATTGGTTGTCATCGGATCGAAAGCGGATGAGACCAGCACGGTGCCGCCCTGCAGCAATGGCGAGTGCATTGATGTAATCAGCCCGATGATATGAAACATCGGCGTATCACAGAGAAACACGCTGCCCTGCCCGACCTGCCCCAGCACGCCAAAATTGACGGCGGTGGCAAATACATTGCGCCCGGTAATCACCACACCTTTCGGTCGCCCCGAGGTGCCCGATGTGTAGAGTATGATGTTGGGCGCATCGGCTGGAGGCAGCGGTTGCGCAGCCGCAGGTGTTTCTCTCGCGACGGCCTCGCGAAATTCCGCAACGGCAATGTCCTTGCAACCGCGCGGCAAAATCATCCCCGCAATGTCTTCATCCGTGACCAGCAGGCTGGGTGCGCAGCCTGCGAGAATATCGGCCTGTTCGGGTCGCGACAGACGCCAGTTGATCGGCACGAAGATTGCCCCGGATCGCATCGCCGCCTGCTGCAGCATCAACAGATCGGCGCTGTTGCGGGCAATCGCCGCAATCCGCTGGCCGGGCTCGACCCCAAGGCTGGCAAGCGCAGAAACCGTCCGCTGGATCGCGCCGTTGAACTGCCGGTAGTTCCACTGCCGACCAGTGGCCAGATCGACACAGGCGAGCTTTTCCGGCTGCGCCTGCGCATATAGCGCCACGGGGTCGGGCGTTCTCCACTCGGGCATTCCCATCCTCCCAGTTCTATTTCGACATCGACCGGCGCGTCTCTCCTTCACGCCGGTAGTGTCAATCCTTCCGCGACTTGTCGTAGGCGCCGAGGCCGGGCTTGTAGGATTTCTCGTCGATGAACTGACGGATGCCTTCCTTTCGACCTCCGTCATCGTGGAAATTGGCCGCCTCCTGTGCGCGCACAAGATAATCTTCGGCATTGTCGTAGGTCATTTCAGCCACACGACGGATGGCATCCTTGGTGGCCTTCAGCGCCACCGGGTTCTTGCTCAACAGTATCCTGGCAATCTCGGTGACGCGCTCCTTGAGCTGTTCGAGCGGCACGCTTTCATTGACGAGCTTCCAGGCCGCAGCCTTCTTGCCGTCGATCAACTCGCCGGTCAGCGCGTGGTACATTGCATCCCGCATCGACAGCAGATCGACGACGACCTTCGTCGCACCGCCCCCAGGAAGGATACCCCAGTTGATCTCAGACAGCGCAAACTGCGCTTCGTCAGCGGCGACAGCCAGATCACACGCAAACAGCGGGCCGTAGCCGCCGCCGAAGCACCAGCCATTGACCATGGCGATCGTCGGTTTCTGATACCAGCGCAGCCTGCGCCACCAGCCGTAGGACTCGCGTTGCGCCTGGCGCACCGCACCCTGCCCCCTGACTTCGGTCTCACGGAAATACTCTTTGAGGTCCATGCCGGCGGACCACGCCGCACCCTCGCCTGACAGGACCAGTACGCCGACGTCACCGCGAAATTCCAGCGCGTCCAGCACTTCCATCATCTTGCGGTTCAGGTCCGGATTCATCGCATTGCGTTTGTCCGGCCGGTTGAAACGCACCCAGGCAATGGCGTCCACTACCTCATAGGTTACCGGATCCTCGGTCTTGCCCATCGTAATCCTCCCGTCCTGCGTTGAGAAAGCCAGATGAAATCCCGTTCTCATCCATGCTAGTTCTCACCAGCCGCTTTCATTGCGGCACTCATATAGCTATATTATATAGCAATGTTTCTTTTGCAAGGCAATGAATGGAGGCCAGATCGATGAGCCAGAACCTGTCCGTCAAGCTTGATGATCTGATCGGTTACAACATGCGCCGCGCCTCCGCTTTCATGCTGGGCGATTTCGGCGTCATGTTTGCCGATACACCACTGCGGCCAACCAGCTTCAGCGTCGCCTGCGTGATCGGCGAACAGCCGGGCATCACCTCGGCCGAGATCTGCCGCATTCTCGGCCTGCAGCGGGCAAACATCGTGACGCTGCTTGCAGAACTCGACAGCATTGCCGCTATCCTCCGTGTCGATGACAATGAGGATCGACGTATCCAGCGGCTCTATCTCAGCGACAGCGGCAAGGCAGACCTGGCGATATGGCGCGACATGGCCCAGCATCACGAAGACCGCGTCCTCAAGCGTCTGAGCGAGCGCGAACGCGCCGACTTGCTCGATATGCTGCGCCGGGTCTGGCGCGATGACAATGGAGAATGAAATGGCCCAGAACATCTATGACAAACCGGAATTTTTCGCGGGATACAGCCAGCTCGGCCGCTCGGTGATGGGGCTCGACGGCGCAGCCGAATGGCCCTCGATCCGCGACCGAATGCAGGATCTTGCCGGCAAGCGCGTCGTCGATCTCGGATGCGGCTTCGGCTGGGTATCGCGCTGGGCGCGCCAACAAGGCGCAAGTCACGTGCTCGGGCTTGATCTCTCCGAAAACATGATCGCGCGGGCGCGGGCGGACACCGACGATCCGCAGATCGAGTACCGGATTGCCGATCTTGAGAATCTCGAGCTGCCCGCTGCCAGCTTCGACCTCGCCTACAGCTCGCTTGCGTTTCACTACATCGCGGATTTCAGCAAGCTGGTGGCCGCTGTGCACCAGTCGCTTGCAAAAGGCGGCCAGTTCCTCTTCACGATCGAGCATCCGATCTACATGGCCTCGCGCCAACCGGGATGGCAGATCGACGCCGAAGGCAAGAAATCCTGGCCTGTCGATCGGTATTCGGTCGAAGGCAAGCGAACCACCGACTGGCTCGCCAAGGGCGTCGTAAAATACCATCGCACCATCGGCACCACTCTCAACACCTTGATCAATCAAGGATTTGCCATCCGCCATGTCGAGGAGTGGCATCCCTCCGCAGAACAGATCAGGGCGATACCCGATCTGGCCGAGGAAATGGAGCGCCCGATGATCCTCATCGTCGATGTGCAGCGCTGATGTTTGCAGAATCTGACTGCGGGACATCTGGTAGGATGGTAGCAAGACACCGCGCGTTTATCGCCATGGCTGTACAGCGGAACGATCCATTTTGGTTCAGCCATGCGGCGAGAACACCGATCTTCGCTGCATTGCGGCATAAACATCACGAAACCGGTGGCGTTCCACCAAATGCCTATGGGAAAAACCGCGAAAAACCCTTGCATTCACGCGAAAGCCAGATATTAAGCCGCCATCCGGCACGGAAAACAGGCAGCGGGTCATGAAGGTTTTTTCGGGCAATTCTAATCGGCAACTCGCCGAGACGATCTGTTCCTATCTCAAAGTTCCACTTGGTAAAGCCAGCGTCAGGCGTTTCGCCGACCAGGAAATTTTCGTTGAAATCCAGGAAAACGTGCGCGGCGAGGATGTGTTTGTCATCCAGTCGACATCCTATCCTGCCAACGATAACCTGATGGAGCTGCTGATCATGATCGACGCGTTCCGTCGATCGTCAGCCCGCCGTATCACCGCGGTGCTTCCCTATTTCGGCTATGCACGACAAGACCGAAAGCCTGGTCCCCGCACGCCGATTTCGGCCAAGCTGGTCGCCAACCTGATCACGGAGGCAGGCGCGGACCGCGTCCTGACGCTCGATCTTCACGCCGGCCAGATCCAGGGTTTCTTCGATATCCCGACCGACAATCTCTACGCCGTGCCGATCCTGGCACGCGACGTCAAGGCCAACTATGACCTCAACAACGTCATGGTCGTCTCGCCCGACGTCGGCGGCGTGGTCCGCGCCCGTTCGCTTGCCAAGCGCCTCAGCGACCGCAACCTCGCCATCGTCGACAAGCGTCGCGAGAAGGCGGGCGAATCCGAAGTCATGAACATTATCGGCGAGGTTGAGGGCAAGGATTGCTTGCTGATCGACGACATCGTCGATTCCGGCGGCACGCTCTGCAATGCGGCTGACGCTCTGCTCGCCAACGGTGCTTCCAGCGTCACCGCCTACATCACCCACGGCGTGCTGTCGGGCGGAGCAGTCAATCGCGTTTCATCTTCGAAGCTGAAGGAACTGGTGATCACCGACTCGATTCAGCCGACAACTGCCGTCATGTCGGCCCATAATATCCGCGTCATCTCAACCGCGCCATTGATCGGCGAAGCTATCAATCGCACCAGCCTAGAAGAATCGGTTTCAAGCCTGTTCGACTAAAACGCGATACATTAAAGGGGCCGGCGGCCCCTTTTGCTTTTTCCAACGATTGTTAGTTATTCGCGTGTCACGCGTGAAGATCGAGTTTGTTGATCTTCCGATGCAGGGTTGCACGGCTGATCCCCAGCATCTGCGCCGTCAGCGATACATTACCATTGTTGCGCGACAGCGCCCGACGAAGCGCGGCACGCTCCGCCTCCAGTAGATCGCTGCCCTCTCGTTCCTGGCTTTCCTGGAGCAGATCTGAGGCGGGAATCCCATGCGCGATCATCATGTCGTCGATCTTCAGCGCCAACCGTGCCGCCCGCGTCGCCCCGGTCACCATGTCGTCCCGATCGACCGCAAGCAGAGCCGAGCCGGAATGGCTGGCGCCATTGACGAGAACGATGCGCGACCCGCTATAGGCCCGCTTGAACAAATTGATCTCGATGCGCGAGGCCGTATCCTTGGCCGCCTGGGCCAGCACCGGCATGATCATTTCGGTCGCATCGCGCCGCGCGGTCGAAATATCGATTGCTGCCACGATCTGTCCCTTGTGATCGCGAACCGGTGCCGATGCACAAGACAGGCCGATATTTGCGGACAGAAAATGCTGCTCACGAAACACCGTCACCATTCGCCCGTCGGCGAGCGCGGTGCCGATGCCGTTGGTGCCGACACTGGCCTCGCTCCAGAGCGTGCCGGTCCACAGTCCCAGATCACGAAATTCCTTGTCCTCGGAGGAGACGCCCCGGCGCTCCAGCACCACCCCGGCGCTGTCGGTAAAGACGAGACAGCATCCGGCCTTGCCGACCATACCGAAGAGCCAGTCGAGCTCGCTCGATGCTTCTTCGACCACGTGCCCGGAATGCGCCAGGGTCTCCCTGAATTCCGCATCCGTCAATCGCACGGGCTGCCGGCTCTCCTCAGGCGCCAGCCCATGCTTGGTCAGACATCGCCGCCAGGAAGCCGCGATCGGAGAACTGGCTGCCCCGGATTTCTCCTGCGCGAGTGCATACACCTTGTCTGCATGCTGGTTCAGTCCAAGCATAGGCTCCTCCCAAAGCGACTACCCTGTCATTCCCCCACATAGTATCGTTATGTCATCATGAGGCCTGCCACAAAACAAGCCCGTAAATTCCACCCTCAAGCCGAGTTTGCATAAAAAAACGCCGGGATCACAATCCCGGCGTTCGAAGCATCGGACAGCAGTGTCTCAGAACTGCGACAATACAGTCGGAAAGCCTATCAGATCTTCATTTCCTGGCCATTGATCATCACCTTGCCATCGCGATCGAGCTTGACGTTCCAGATCATGCTGCCATCCGGCTGCTGCTTACCAAAGCCCTTGATCATTAGCACCATGAACGATGCCTGGCCGAATTCTGGCACCTTGCTGGCATTGTCCTGCAGGAACTTGATCGTCGTATCGAGATCACGCGCCGTCACGGTGATGTCAGCTTCGGGCTTGTCGCTCTCATCAGGATTGACCTTCATCGTGCCTGCAAGCGCAATGTCATAGACATCCGACTTGGCCGCGACATTGTAGAACTCGATGTTCATCACACCTTCCGGAAGAACGATCTTGGAAAGCGCATCAGACTGTTCGGTCGTCAACGGCTGCGACTTAGTGAAGTCTGCATGCTCGAGAAGGTAGGATACCACGCCTTCAACATTCATGCCGCCGACAGCGACACCCATGCTGGCGGATTTGGGCAGTGCGCCTTCGGTGCCTGGCGGCAGCACTCCAGCGGGAATGACAGGATCGTTGAAGCTGAATTCGACGCCCACCCTCGTATCGGCCTTGATGCCATTGAATTCGACCTTGTAGCCCGCCCGCGCGAGCGAGGCTTCCATCCCTTGCCCCGCAACGGTGATGTCGCGGAAATTGATGTCATAAACCAGATTGTCGACGAAGGGCACATTGGCCTTCATCAGTTCTTTCAGCCGTGCGTCGTCCTGAGCCGAGATCACATCGTCCTTGGACTTGAGCTTGTCGAGGCCGAAGATCACGAGATCCCGAAATGCGGCGACGCCCAGCTTATCGGCCTGCGAACGGCCATCGAGCGATGCCGCCGAAACGGTGAATGTGCCGCCCGTCGGGTCTGTGACCGTCTCCGTGAAACCCTTGCCGCTCAGATTGGAAACCATGTCGGCCTTGCCGCCATCGATGTTTTCCAGACGCATGTCGGTGCTGTAGTCATCGATATTGGCCGAAACCTTGGTGCTGCCGTCATCGGAGCTGAAGCGGAGATTCTGCAGGCTGGCATTGGCGGTACGCGTGAAGCTCAGCTCCGGATCGAACATACCTTCGAACGTGATCGTTTCGATCAGATAGGTAAAATTGTTCTTCTTTCCCTCGGCGGAGAAATGACCCGAAATGTCAAGGCGCTCATTGGTCTCGATCTTCCACAGGCCATCGTCCTGCGGGGTCAAGTACTGGACCAATGGCTTGAGGCCGGTAACCGAAAAGTCTTCCGTCTTGATCTTCCGGAGCAAAGCCTCCAGATCCACCGACAGCTCATAGCGGTTGGTGCCGGCAGTTACCTTGAGAAAACCAGTATCGACCACGTCCTTCGGTAGATAATGCGTGAGCTTTTCTGCTATATCGCGCGCACCGGTTTCGGAAACATCCGCGGCTCGCGTCTGCATTGGCGCAAGCATGGCAAGAATTGCGACTGTCGAATAAAGCGCACGGCGCATTATGTAACTCCCGTATCGGACTTATTGAGATGGCGGGCAAATTGCCCGCTGGCGATAATGCCGTCAATGCCACATATCGAACATCGCAGGCTTTTGCCAGTGCTGCGTTGCAGCGGGCGGGCTTGCGTTTCCAGCCCTTCTGGGTTATGAGCCCGCATCCGCCCGGACACCCTTGGAGGCACGGCGGAGGTATGCTGTTGGCATATCGGTTTTTGCCCGGGGAATCAGCCTCATGCAAGGACCCTCCATAACACTTGAAAGGAATAGCCATGAGCCACGTTTCCTACGAGCTCAAGGCCGAGCTGCGCGAACGGGTAGGTAAGGGGTCCTCCCGTGAACTTCGCCGCAATGGCCTTATTCCTGCTGTCATCTATGGTGACAAGCAGGCCCCCATCTCCATCACGCTTCCCGTCAAGGAAGTGACGCAGAAGATCCATGCCGGCGGTTTCATGACCACCGTTGCAACGATCGAAGTCGATGGACAGAAGATTTCGGTTCTGCCGAAGGACTACCAGCTCGACCCGGTCCGCGACTTCACGATGCACGTGGATTTCCTCCGCGTTTCGGCTGACATGAAGGTTACGGTTGAAGTTCCGGTTCACTTCGTCAACGAAGAAAAGTCCCCCGGCATCAAGGTTGGCGGCGTACTCAACATCGTTCGTCACGCTGTCGAGCTGCACTGCCCGGCAAACGACATTCCGGAATTCATCAGCGCCGACCTCAACGGCCTGAAGATCGGCGACGCGATCCATATCTCGCACGTCAAGCTTCCGGCTGGCGTTACGCCTGTGATCGCCGATCGCGATTTCACGATCGCTACGATCGTGGCTCCGGCTGGCGGCATCAAGGAAGAAACCGCTGAGTAAGGTCAAGCATTCCTTCTGACTGCGGCTCCGCTGCAATCGATAGATGCCACCCGATCAAGCCCCCGCAATCCAGAATGGATCGCGGGGGCTTTTGTTTACATTGCAATAACCAAGTATTCTCACGCCTACTCCTGGCTTTCTTCTTTTCAACAACATTTAATATCTGTCGGAATAGCTTGACGTCGGAGGCCTGGATCAAATTGGGGCACTCAATCGGTTAGCAATGATCGCGCGACAGAAGGCTGCATGACGCCACATGATTACCCATTCGGTTGAAGGACGCTTCATCGCAATCATTCTGGCAACACTCGTCCTTGTTGTAGCCCCCCTCTTCGTCCTTTTTCTCGTGCTCGCCCAGCAGCAGTCGGCCGACGAAGCGCTCGAGCGCGGGCGCATCATGATCGAGGCCAACGCGCAGGCGCTTGGCAAACCAGTCTGGGATTTCGATATCGAGAGCGTGCGGCAGATTGCCCGCGCCGCATCCTCGTCCCGGTCGGTGGCCAGGGTCGACGTGCGCGACAATACCGGCCAGATCCACATCCAGCTTGACGAGCGCGCCATGACCGAGCGGCATGGAATGATCGTTCTGACGCGGGACATCGAATACAATACGACTGATGGGCCAAAGAAGGTCGGCGTACTGAAGTTGCACCTGATCAAGCGGCCATTCTTCAACAACGACAACAACACCATCGCTATCCTCGCGATTTTCGCGCTGGCGGTGCTTCTGATCTTCGCGGCAGCCATTATTGGCAACCGCCAATTGGTGATCAAACCCCTTGCCAGGCTGACGGCGGCCATCGAAGCCACCAGACGGTTGGGATCGCGCCACAAGGTTGACTGGCACTCCAGGGACGAAATGGGCTCGCTTGCGGCAAACTTCAACGCAATGCAGACGCATCTGGCCGAAGAAGAGGCCAAGATCAAGGCAGCCCATGAAAGGGCGACCGAGATCTACAATCGCACGCCGGCAATGCTGTATTCCGTCGATGGCGAGGATAGGTTGACCGCTGTCAGCAATTACTGGCTGCTTGCGACAGGCTATGAGCGCAACCAGGTCATAGGCAGGATTTTCGCAGATTTCGTCGCCGAAGACGATGTGTCTGCCTATCGCTTCCGTCATAAACCCATTGACGGTCCGCAGGGGCACAACGGCATTACCGTAAGATTCTGCCGTGCGGATGGCGAGCTTTCCGACATGCTGATCATGGAAGCCGCGATCGGGCCTGCCGGAACGCGCGAAACATTGTGCGTCATGGCGGATGTGACCGACCTCAAGGCCGCCGAGCATCGCAACCATATGCAGGCAATCACCGATCATCTCACCAGCCTGCTCAACCGCCAGGGCTTCGAGCAGGCACTGACACGCAAGATCGAGGTGGCCGATCGCGATGAAACCGGCCTTGCCTGCCTGTTTGTCGACCTGGACCGGTTCAAGTGGATCAACGACACGCTGGGGCATTCGGCTGGCGACAAGGTGTTGCAAACCGTCGTGGCGCGGATGCGGGCCCAGTTGCGCCCCGGTGATACCATGGCGCGGCTCGGCGGCGACGAATTTGCTATCCTGATCGCCGCCCCGGCTCCGGAAAAAGCAGCCCTCGACGTGGCGGAACGGATCGCTCGCGTGATCGATGCGCCCATGGACATCGAAGGACACAGAACCAACCTCAGCGCCTCGGTCGGGATCGCGCTTTACCCCCAGCACGCCGCCACCGCTGCAGAACTGCTGCAGAAATCCGATCTGGCGATGTACGCCCGCAAGCGCAACGGCAAGAACGGCGCCCGCCTTTTCGACCCCGAATTGGCGAACGCCGCCCAGGACCGCGTTCAGATAGAAGGTTTCATTACCGACGGGCTGCGCGAAGACTGGTTCGACGCCCACCTGCAGCCGATCTTCGACCTGAGGACTGGCCGCATCGCCGGCTTCGAGGCTCTGATGCGCCTTGTCCACCCCGAGCACGGCATCATCATGCCAGCCGGGATCGTGCGCAACGCCGAGGAAACCGGTAGCATCGGCCAGATCGGCGAGCGCATTTTCGAAAAGGCCGTGAGCCAGTTGGCCAGGCTGTCCCAATACCCAGAATTCGCCGACGCCTATGTCTCGGTCAATATTTCACCACTGCAGTTCGAGCCGGCACTGCTCGATCGCATGGGCGGTTCGCTGCTGAAATGGGGCGTATCACCGCACCGGATCGTCGTCGAGATTACCGAAGCGGTGCTGATGCATCACAATCCAGATGTCCAGAAGATCCTTGAGACATTTGGAAAATCCGGCTTCCGGCTGGCGCTTGACGATTTCGGCACCGGCTATTCCTCGCTCAGCTACCTCCACAAGTTTCCGGTCGACATCGTCAAGATCGATCAGTCTTTCATCCGTTCCCTGACCGAGGACGGGGAGAGCGCCCGCAAGAGAAGCCGCATGCTGGTCGAGGGCATCACCACGATTTCGCATCAGATGAACTGTCTGGTCGTTGCCGAAGGCATCGAGAAGTCAGAACAGCGCGACATTCTCTCTGTCATGGGCGTCGATGCGGGACAAGGTTATCACTTCAGCCGCGCGCTGACCTCGGACGACATCATCCGCCAATTCGCCAGCCATGAATCCATGCCTGCCCAAGCCAATCGACAGGCATCGTAGATATCCTACACAGCAGCAAAGGAATACGCATCTTGAGGCTCCCGTTTTTTCTGCTCCCTCTTCTGCTTGCTCCACTGGCTCATGCCGAAGGGATAAGACTGGTGACGGAGGAATATCCCCCGTTCAGCTTCCGTGACGGTGTTACCTACAAGGGCGTCTCCATCGATCAGATCGAGTTCATCATGAAGCGGGCAGGCATTCCCCACTCCATCGAGATGATGCCCTGGGCTCGCGCGCTTGCGCTGGCCCAGACGGAACCCCAGACATGCGTCTTCACCACCGTACACAACGAAGATCGCGACAAGCATTTCAAATGGGTCGAGCCGCTTCTCGAAGGACGGACCGTGCTCATGAAAAAGGCGGGTTCGAACACAAAGCCTGCCAATCTCGAGCAGGCGCGCCGATATCAGCTCGGGACACAGCGCGGCGACTTCACGGCGGACCTTCTGACGAACCTGAAGTTCGAGAAAGTCGATCTCGCCAGCGATTTCAATCTGACATTCAAGAAGCTGATGCTTGGCCGGATCGACCTGATGCCGATCTCGGAGAAATACTACGACAAACTCAAGCGCGAGGGCGCCGAAGTGGAATCGGTACTCGTGCTTGCGACACATACCTATTCTATCGCCTGCAATCTGGGCGTTGCCGATGCGGATATCGCCAACATGCAGGCTCAGCTAAACACTCTGCTGACGGACGGCACCCAGGAGGCAATTTTCCACAAATACGGTTTGGATCAACCCACCAACTGATCTGAGGGGCAAGCGCGCGGTTGACTTTTAGCGCATTTCGAGGCTCTGAAGAACCATCGAAACGAAAGACGACCACCGTTCCATGCGCATTTTTGCAGGCTTGGGTAATCCCGGCGCCAAGTATCACGCCAATCGGCACAATATCGGCTTCATGGCCATCGATGCGATTCATCGCAAGCTGCCATTCGGACCGTGGAGCAAGAAGTTCAAGTCGGAGATATCCGAAGGCGAGATCGACGGCGAAAAGATCCTGCTGATGAAGCCGCAGACCTTCATGAACCTGTCCGGCGAGGCTGTCGGCGATGCGATGCGGTTCTACAAGCTTACGCCAGCCGATATCGTCGTCTTCCATGACGAACTGGATCTTCCCGCCGCCAAGGTTCGTGTCAAGACCGGAGGCGGCCACGGCGGCCACAACGGATTGAAGTCGATCGACGCCCATTGCGGCCGTGACTACCGCCGCGTCCGTCTCGGTATCGGCCATCCCGGCGTCAAGGAAATGGTCCACAACCACGTGCTCGGCGATTTCCACAAAGTCGACCAGACATGGCTGGAACCGCTGCTTGACGACATCGCCCTGAATGCCGGCCTGCTGCTCAAGGGTGACGGCAGCCAGTTCATGAACAAGATATCCGGGGCCGCGCCGGAACCTAAAAAAAAACCTGAAGCGACAGAAGCTAAACCCGCACCGGCCGGCAAGTCACACATCCATCAGGCCCGCAGCCACAAGCCCGCCCTTCCCGCCTCCGGCCCGATGGCCGAAATGCTGAAAAAGCTGCTGGGGAAAAAGGACTGACAGTGCTCGGGGCTTTATGCTCCGGACTCATCCAGCTTGTCGCGCAGCATGCTCCAGGGCAGCAGCATGTTTGGGGCGTGCTTCATCATCCCATGCAGCGGAATCTGCTGCGGCGGGGCAAACGGGATAGGCAAACTGTCCGGATCGGCACCCGTCGCCCAGTCAGCGAGCACGTTGCCCATGGCCGTTGTCGGCGCGATACCGCGTCCATTGCAGGCAAAGCCAGCGATCAGGCCGGGGCCGAGATCGACCAGATGCGGCAGGAAATCCGGTTCGACCGCAGCCATGCCCGACCAGCTATAGGCGATCGGTGGAATGTCAGCGAGTTCGAGAAGCTCTTTCAGCCGCCGGTGAATGGTACGTGGCACCCGCTCGTCTGCTCCCGGACCGAAGATGTGCATCCCGCCTGAAATCAGCCGGTTGTCCGCATCGAAGCGGAAGGTGAACAGATTGCGCCGTGTGTCTGATACGCATTGATTGCCCGGCAGCAGCCGTTCGCGTATCTCGCGCGGCAGCGGCTCGGTGGCAATCTGGAAGACTTTCAGCGGGAAATAGGTTTTGGCAAGCTCCGGTTTCGGCGCCTGGCCATAGGCATTGGTGGCGATGAAGACTTTTCCCGCCCGCACCGAGCCATTGGTCGTCGCCAGGCGATAGCCGTCAGCCTGACGGGCAATGGTTGTCACCGGGCTTCGCTCGAAGATCCTTGCGCCCGCTGCCTCGGCGGCGTCGGCAAGCCCGCGCGCATATTCGACCGGATTGAGCAGGCCGCCGGAGCGATCTGTCCACCCACCACTATAGCCCTTGGCGCCAGTTGTGGTTTCAATCTCGCATTCGTCCAGAATGACAGCCGGCCGGCCGCGCTTTGCCCATTGGCCTGCACGGGATTTGACTTTCGCGAAGGCCGCCGCCGAATGCGCCGGCTGTATCCAGCCGCTTTGTTGAGCGGAGCATTCGATGCTGTGGCGCTTGATCAGATCGAAGACCAGTTCGCCGCTGCCCGCGACAAACGTATTCAGGCGCTCGCCGCGCTCGGCCCCGAGGGCGGCGTTTATGTTATCCGGGTCCATCTTGGCGAAGTTCGGCACGACGAAGCCAGCATTGCGGCCGGTTGCGCCCCAGGCGATGATCTCGGCTTCCAAGACGACGACCGACACCCCCCTCTCGGCCGCATGCAGCGCCGTCGAGAGACCGGCAAAGCCGCCGCCGATAATGGCAAGGTCGGCATCGATATCAGCCGCAAGCGCTGGTCTGTCCCTGCGATTACGGCCCACCGCATGCCAGAGCGAAATGTCGGTCATGTCGCTGGGCCACTGCTTTGAGCGACGGTCTTTCTTGCTCCGGCAGCGAGCCGGCGGCGCTCCACCAGATTGCCGAACAGACCATTCGGGCGCACCAGCAGGATGACGCAGAGCATCACGCCGATGGCGACGATCTGCAGTGCCGCAGCACGCGCCTGCTGTTCCGCCGGGAAAAGCACCGAGGTCAGCGCACCAGAGCCCGCCCAGATCGCCCAGACCAGGACCGAACCGATGACCGCGCCCCGGTTGCTGCCTGAGCCGCCGACGATCAGCATCACCCAGACTTGGAATGTCAGCATCGGGATGTAGTTTTCCGGCGCGATGAAGCCGATGAAATGCGCCTGCACGGCCCCGGCAAGCCCCATCAGCGCCCCGCCGACCGCAAAGGCCTGCACGCGATAGAAACGCGCACTCTTGCCGAGCGAAATCGCCGCACGCTCGTCCTCACGCAGTGCCTTCAGCACGCGCCCCCATGGGCTGCGGGTCAAATGTTGGAGCGCGAGATAGGCAACCAGCGTCACGACCGCGACGATGGCGAGGTTGGAAAGATTGAACAGGATCGGCTTCTCGGCGAGGCTGGCGAACGGCCGTGGGATGAAACCGATGCCGAAAGCGCCGCCGGTCAACCACTGCGCGTTCAGCGCCACCAGTTGCACCACGACCGCGACACCGAAGGTGGTGATCGCCAGATAATCCGATTTCAGCCGGAGCGTCGCAAAACCGGTGATGGCGGCGGCAATGCCGGCCACCAGCATCGCCCCCAGCCAGCCCACGACAATGGGCATGTCGAAGCCGCCGAAACGGGCCGCCTCCTCGGGTGTGGTCAGCAACGCCGATGTATAAGCGCCGATCGCCACGAAACCCGCGACGCCGACATTGAAGAGGCCGGTCAGCCCCCATTGCAGGTTCAATCCCAGACTGATCAGCGCAAACACCAGCGCCGTCGTGAGGAAGAATGCACCGTAACCCAGGAGATCGATCATCGCTCCCTCACTCCGAATATGCCGATTGGTCGGACGAACAACACCGCCATCAGGATGACGAACGAGATCGCGGCGCGCCATTCCGCGCCGACGAGCTGGACTGCGCCGGCTTCGGCGACGCCGATGATCAGACCGCCGAGAACTGCGCCGGGTACGCTGCCGATGCCGCCGAGGATGGCTGCTGCAAACATCGGCAACAGCATGTCGAAGCCCATCATCGGACGGATCTGTACAAGGATGCCGATCATCACGCCGGCCACGCAGGCAAGTGCCCCGCCCAGTACCCAGGTGACACGGATAACCTTTGCGACATCGATGCCGACGACGCGGGCAAGCGCCATGTTCTGGCTGACCGCCTGCATTGACCGGCCTGTCTGGGTGCGCGTCATCAGCAGATGCGTTCCGGCGACCAGCACGGCCGTGATCAGCAGCAACGCGATCTGGTCCGGCGTGATGCGAATTCCGAAACCGACCGGCATGGCCATCTGGATGGCCTTGGAGAAGTAGGCCGGCCGCGAGGTGAAGATGAATTCAAGCAGGCTGCGCAGCGCCATCGAGGCGCCGAAGCTGGCCATGACGACGATGATCGCCTGGCCCTTCGAACGCAGCCGCGCAAACAGCACAACGTCGAGTGCAAGCGCCAACAATCCTGTAAACGCGCAGCCGAGAATGACAGCGACGATCAGCGGCCAGCCAAAGGAGAGCGCGCCGATCGGCGCGAACTTGCCGAACATCGCGCCGATGGCGCTGACGACGGCCAGCGTCGCATAGGTGCCCCAGGCCATGAAATCGCCATGGGCGAAATTCGAGAACCTGAGGATCGAATAGGTAAGTGTGACGCCGATGGCGCCAAGACCGATCATCGAACCGGTCAACAGTCCGTCGACTATGAATTGCAGGTTCATGTCGCGCCTCCGGCTTTCTGATGGGCACGTTGGCCGAGATAGAGCTCGGCGACGACGGGATCGTTCCAGAGCTCGGACGCCACGCCCTCGTGGGCATCCTTGCCCTCGACCAGAACGTAGGCACGATCGCCGATGGAGAGTGCTGCCTTGGCGTTCTGCTCGACAAGCAGGATGGTGACGCCGGTCTTGCGGATATCTGTCAGCATCCCAAACACCATGGAGACGAATTTCGGCGACAGGCCCGCCGAAGGCTCGTCGAGCACCAGCAGCTTCGGATCGACGATCAGCGCGCGCGCGACCGCCAGCATCTGCCGCTGGCCGCCGGAAAGATTGCCCGCGCCGTTGCGGCGGAAGGATTTGAGATCCGGAAAGAGTTCGTACATCCGTTCGATCCGCTCGGCGGATTCCTTCGGCTTCAGGATGCCGCCGGCGACGCGGAGATTGTCCTCGACACTCATCAGCGGAAAGATGTTTTCCGTTTGCGGCACGAAGGCCAATCCCCTGCGGACCATCTGGTGCGCCGGAACGGCGGTGATATCGACGCCGTCAAGCAGCACCTGTCCGCTGGAGACCGGGACGAGCCCGGCGACCGCCTTGATGAAACTCGACTTGCCGGCGCCATTAGGCCCGAGCACGATGACGATCTCGCCCTTGTTGACCGTGATGGAAGCGCCGCGGACGATTGGCACGCCGGGCTCGTAGCCCGCGACGAGATCGCGGACCTGAAGAACAGGTTGGCTCATGCCGCACCTCCGAGATAGGCTTCGATAACGCGTGGGTCGCGGGCGACTTCACTGGCGGTGCCCTCGCAGATCAGCTGACCGCTCGCCATGACCAGCACCCGGTGGCAAAGCCGCGTCACCATATCGATATTGTGTTCGATCAGCAGAAACGTGACGCCACGTGCATTGATCTCGCGAATGCGGTCCATGATCACTTCGAGCAGCGTTGCATTGACACCAGCAGCAGGTTCGTCGAGCAGGATGATCTCCGGATCGGCCATCATCACGCGTGCCAGTTCCAGCAGCTTGCGCTGGCCGCCGGAAAGCACGCGGGCCGGCTCATGCGCCAGCCGCGACAAAAGAACCAGATCGAGCAGCTCCATCGCCTTTTCCTCGGCGACTCGCTCCTCGGCGGCGACCTTGAATGGCCTGAGGAAATTGGCCACCAGGCTTTCGCCCGTCTGCCCCTGCCCGGCCAGCATGACATTTTCGACCAGGCTGAGATTGGCAAGCGGTCTGGGGATCTGGAAAGTACGACCAAGCCCGCGGCGAATGCGGCGATGCGGCGCATCGCCGGAAACGTTGGCGCCGTTCAGCACGATATCACCGCTGCTGGGCGGGATACTGCCGGCCAGCAGATCGAACATCGTCGTCTTGCCGGCCCCATTGGGGCCGATCAGTCCGAGGATCTCGCCGCGACGCACTTCGAAGGACACGTCGTTGACGGCGTAGAGGCCGCCGAATCGGCGCACGATGTTTCGCGCCGCCAGCACCGGCCCGTCAGACGCCGCCTTTCTCACTAAGTTCGAGCTCATTGTTCCCTCTGGCCGAAATGGGTCAAAGCCATTTCGTGATATTTGATCTGTGATCACACTTGCATTGATCACAATATTAGGCTTAAAATATTTCGCAAGCAGAAAATCGAAGCGCCCCGAACGGAGTCACGATGTCGAAGGCCGCTATGGATAAAAGCAGTGATTTTGCCGTAGGCCATCTGGCGCCGGTTGGCCGCGAGACCGTACAGGACCGCGTCTATACCGAATTGCGCCGCGCGCTGATCGGCGGCCTGTTCGAGCCAAGCCAGGTGCTGACGATCCGCGGACTCGCCGAAGCGCTGGCAACCAGCACCATGCCGGTGCGCGAGGCCGTAGGGCGACTGATCACCGAAAAGGCGCTTGAGGCGCTGCCGAACCGGTCAGCGCGCGTACCGCCAATCACGCTCGAGCGCATGGACGACCTGCTGCGCACCCGAATTCTGATCGAAGGCGAAGCCATCGCATTAGCCGCCACCCGCATGACACCGCGCCAGATCGCCATAGTCGAAGGCCTGCTCGCGGAGTGGGACGAGATGCGCGCGCTCAAGCAGCCGAAGGATGTCGACCGCGAAGTGACGCTCAACCAGAGCTTCCATTTCGAGATCTATCACGCCTGCGGATCCTCGGTGCTGATCCCGATGATCGAGAGTCTCTGGCTGCAATCCGGCCCCTGCATCCGGGTGGCGATCTACGCCTTTTCCGAAGCGGGCGAGGTCGACACGGCCCATTACCACCGCGCCATCGTGGCGGCCCTCGTCGCCAAGGATCCCGATGCGGCCCGCGAAGCGCTGGCGGCAGACATATCCAGGCCGTTCGCCTTTCTTCGCCAGAAGCTGCGGGCCGAAGCCACATCCAAGGAAAACCAAGCATGAGCAACCGCGCCATCCTCATCACCGAACCGAAATCCGGCCTGTCCGTCACCGCACCGTTGCTGGACGCCAAGGCGCCCGAAAACGCGGCCTTCTTCTGGGATTATCTCGCCGAACCGCGGATCGTCGGCGGCCTGCATGCGATGTGGACCGGTCCGGAAATCTCCTGCCCGATCCCGCCCGCACATCTCGAAGGCGCAGCCTATGCTGTCGCCCTGCCCGCCGAAAACGCCACGCTCAATCCTCAGCCCGGCGATATCGTCCTCTCCTATGTTCCACCGCGCATGTGGGGCGGAAATCCCAATGCGATCTTCGACATCGGCCTTTTCTATGGCGCCGGCGCCCGGCTGCTGTTTCCGATCGGCTGGCTTGCCGGCAGTGTCGTCGCGCAGGTCCGGGCGGAAGAGCGCGAGCATTTCGCTGCCGCCTGCGGCGCAATCCGCAAGTCCGGCGCCTGTGACGTGACCTTTGCCCGCGTGGAGATCTGAGATGAGCGACGATAGTTTCGAACTTTACGATCTCAGGGTCGAAGCGGTGATCCCCGAGGGAAAACCGATCTATTGCGGCGCAAAGGAAGGCGACCATTTCGAGTTGCGCGGCGAAATGCTCTCCATGCCGCCGGGTCAGGGATTTTCGATCTATTCGATTTCCGCCGTGCTGCCGCTGCTGGCGGCCAAGCAACGCCCGACCCACAAGAACGACTGGATGACCTCGGACGCCGAGATCGCCTGCCCCGACCCGAACTGCGCAAGCCGACTGCGGATTGTCAGGCTCGACAAGCGCCGTTTCAGCCATGCTGCGACTACCGCAGTGCCGTTGCCGAAGGAGTCGGAATGACGATGCAAGGCTGGCGATTAAAGGCTTGCCTCCCTCTTCTCCCCTGCGGGGAGAAGGTGGCCGAAGGCCGGATGAGGGGGCCCTTCTCCAGGCCCCGACGTCGCCCCCTCATCGCCTCGCTACGCTCGGCACTTCTCCCCGCTGGGGGGAAGAGGGAGCAAGCGGCAAGTCTTCATTTTCGCTTTAACCAATCCGGAAATCGCACACTATGACCAAGACGTTTGAACTCAGCCCCGGCTATCACATTTCCCGCGTTATCCGTGGCGGCTGGCAGCTGGCCGGCGGCCACGGCGCTGTCGATCGCGCGCAGGCGGTCAGCGATCTCGTCGCTGCCTTCGACGCTGGTATCACGACCTATGACTGCGCCGACATCTATACTGGTGTCGAAGAACTGATCGGTGAAGCCCGGCTGAAGCTCGCCAACGATCGCGGTGCCGATGCCGCAGCGAAGATGAAGGTACACACCAAGTTCGTGCCGGACCTCGAAGTGCTGCCGCGCATCAGCCGCGACTATGTGAGCGGCATCGTCGAGCAGTCGCTCAAGCGGCTGAAAACCGATCAGATAGACCTGGTGCAGTTTCACTGGTGGGACTACGACTACCCTGCCTACGTGGACGCCATGGGTTGGCTGAACGAGTTGCACATCGCGGGCAAGATCCGAAATGTCGGCACCACCAATTTCGACACGCCGCGCCTGACCGAAATCCTGGCGGCCGGCGTCCCGCTCGTCAGCCAACAGCTGCAATATTCGGTTCTCGACCAACGGCCCGCCCATCATCTGGCAGCCCTCGCGGCGGAACACAACATCAAGTTCCTGTGCTACGGTTCGGTCGCCGGCGGCTTCATCAGCGACAAATGGCTCGGCCAGCCGGAACCGGAGATGCCGCTCGAGAACCGCTCGCTGGTCAAGTACAAGCTGATCATCGACGATTTCGGCGGCTGGGACCTGTTCCAGGAAATGCTGCGGACGCTGAAGGCCATCGGTGACGTCCATGGCGTCGATATCGCCACCGTTGCCAGCGCCTGGGTTCTGACCCAGCCGCAGGTCGCCGCCGTCATCGTCGGCGCACGCAACCAGGAACACGCCATGGCCAATGCCAGGATCATGGATATGGAGCTGACAGCCGAAGACCGTGCGCGGATCGAAGCCGTCATCGCCCGGAGCACCGGCCCCGAGGGCGACGTCTATACGCTGGAGCGGGACCGCACCGGCCGGCACGGTTCGATCATGCACTACAACCTGAATGCGGGGAAGAAATGAACCTGTTCGATCGCGCCAGCGCCGAGATCATCGCGCTACACCGCTTCTTCGTCGCATGGTTCGACAAGGTAACATCGGCCGATGCCGATTTCAGCCGCTTCGACCAGTCGATGGGCGACGGCATGCAGATGATCGCGCCGAGCGGGGCGATCCTCGACCGGCAGGCACTCGTTGGCTATGTCCGCGACTGCCGGGACACATTCGACGGCGATTTCAGCATCGACATTTCGGACATCCGTCCCGTCTGGGAAAGCGATGACGCGATCGTCGTCTCCTATATCGAAAAGCAGCAGCGCAAGGGGGTAAAGACCGCCCGCCGCGCCACCGCCCTTTTCACCAAGAGTTCATCGGCGCCATCAGGCGTCGAATGGCGCCACCTGCATGAAACCTGGATGCAGACGGCAGAAAACTGACAGGTCACGCCTATAGCCTCCGTACCTTAAACTGGGAACACATCACACCTAACAAGGGGAACCACCATGAAGAAGACTATCCTTCAACTGACTGCCGCATTGCTGCTGACCGGCGTTGCCGGCATCGCCAATGCCGCCGACTGCAAGATCACGGTCGGCCTCGTGATGGAACTGACCGGCCCCGCCGGCGAATATGGCCAGGCCGGTGCAAAATCCGTGGAGATGGCCTTCCGCGACATCAACGAAGCCGGCGGCGTGCGTGGCTGCGATCTCGTCACTGATACCCGTGACAGCCAGAGCCAGGGCAATGTCGCCGTCGACGCTGCGACCCAGCTCGTTCAGGTCAAGAAAGTGCCCGTCGTCATCGGCGGCATCATTTCCTCCGTCTCGATCCCGATCCTGACCTCGGTCACTGGCCCGGCGAAAATCGTCCAGGTCTCGCCGGCATCGTCCTCGCCGACACTGACGGCGCTCGGCCGCGACGGCAAGACCAACGGTATCTTCTTCCGCACCATCACGTCTGACGCACTTCAGGGTGTTGCTGCAGCAAAGTATGCCGTCGACAAGGGCTTCAAGAAGTTGTCGATCATCCATGTCAACAACGACTTCGGCGTCAACATGGTGGCGGAATTCGCGCGCGCCTATAAGGCGCTCGGCGGCACCATCATTTCCACCACGCCCTATAACGAAAAGCAGTCGAGCTACGCATCGGAAGTCACCGCCGCCATGGGTGGTGAGCCTGATGGCCTCTATCTCATCAGCTATCCGGTTGATGGCGCGACCATTGCCCGTACTTGGATCTCGCAGGGCGGCCCGCAGAAGTTCCTGCTTAACGACGGCATGAACAGCCCCGACTTCATCGACTCGGTCGGCGCGGAATACCTGAAGGACGCCTATGGCACCTCCTCGGGCACAAGCCCGACAGCTTCCACCGACTACTTCATGAAGAACTACAAGGACTTCTCCGGTATCGAGCCGTCCAACCCGGCTGCCGACCGTTCCTATGACGCAGGTGCGATCGTCGGCCTGGCGATTGCCATCGCCGGCTCCGAAGATCCGGCCAAGATCAAGGACGCCATGTTCAAGGCCGTCGATCCCGCCGGCACGCCTATCTATGCCGGCAAGGAAGAGTTCGCCAAGGCGCTCGGCCTGATCAAGGACGGCAAGCCGATCCGCTACGAAGGCGTTATCGGTCCGGTCAGCTTCGACAAGTACGGCGACATCACCGGCCCGTTCCGTCTCTGGAAGATCAAGGACGGCAAGGTCGAGACCGAAGGCGAAATGACCACCGACGACGTCGGCAAGCTGCAGTCTCAGATCCAGTAAGTAAGTGCTCAACGCACATGACGGCCGGTGCAGCTCTTGTTGCGCCGGCTTTTTTGCTATCCATTGGCATAGGGCGGCAGCGGTCGGGTAGGACACGACGCGGGCTGCATTCTCGATTTTAAGCTTACTTGCTAACCAGTCTGTGAAATCCGCCGGTCTGTCTGGAGGGATTCTATGGCCATGGCAGCCCATCGCGTGTATTCGTGTGCAATCAAACTACGATTGGATGTTACATGCCACAGGAACTTTCCCCTGACCGGATCGCCGAAGAACTCGTCACGCTGCGCGATTTCTGGCGCTATGCCATCAGCCGTTTTCGCGCCGCCAATCTGACGTTCGGCCACGGAACGACGACGGCGACTGACGATGCCGCCTTCCTGGTGCTCGACAGCCTCGATCTGCCGATCGACACACTCGATCCCTTCCTTGATGCCAAGCTCACCGCTTCCGAGCGAAAACTGCTCGCCGAACGCATCGAGGCGCGGGTGGCCACCCGCAAGCCGTCCGCCTACCTGACAGGCCGGTCCTACATCCAGGGCATCCGCTTCATCGTTGACGAACGCGTCATCGTTCCACGCTCCTACATCGGCGAGATCCTGTTTTCCGAATATGCGGACGCGGATGGGGAAGAGTCGGTTTATCTGCCCGACCGCTTTGGTGTGGAAAGCGTCGTCGATATCTGCACCGGTTCAGGCTGCCTGGCTGTCATCGCCGCCGGCTTGTTTCCGAATGCCGAGGTCGACGCGGTCGACCTGTCACCCGATGCCCTCGAAGTCGCAAAGCTCAACGTCGCCGAACACAATCTGGAAGAACGCCTCAATCTCCATCACGGGGATCTGTTCGGGCCGCTCAAGAACAAGCGCTACGACCTGATCATCACCAACCCGCCCTATGTCGATCACGAGGAAATGGCTGTTCTGCCCGAGGAATACCAGACCGAGCCGGCCATGGCGCTAGATGGCGGGCCGGATGGGCTCGACCTCGTCCGCCGGCTGATCTCCGAGGCGCCAAAGCACCTCAATCCCGGCGGCGGCATGATCTGCGAGATCGGCACCGGCCGCGAGATCATCGAGGAAGAGTATCCCGACCTCGATTTCTTCTGGCTCGATACGGAGGAGTCGCAGGGCGAAGTGTTCTGGATTACCGCCGAAGCACTGGGTGTCACGGACAAAAAGAAGAAGAAGTGAGCCAGCGTCGAGCAGATGAAGCCGCAATCTGGGTCTTGATCAACGACGCATGGAAAAACATGTCTCTTGCACAAAGGAGACTCTGGGAAACCATCAGCATCACGCCGGAAAAGTGGACCTACAAACCACATTCAAACCCGGTTCCGGAAGCTTGGGTGGTGGCTATAATAGGTACCTCCCATATTTGGTATGACGACTACTATGATGAAATGTACGATGGCTTTTATGTCTCAGAACACTGCCGTTACGGCGAAACCATTGCACAAATGAATGGCGGCGGCGGCCTCGAAACCGCCGTCCAGATATTGCTCGAAAAAATAGTCATATAGAACTGGGCTCACTCCTCCGGCTCGGCCGTGAACATCAGCGGAAAGCCTGCATCCTTGGCATAGTCCATCGCCTCCTTGACCTTGGTCTCGGCGATATCGCGCGCATAGACCGCCACGACGCAGGAGCCCTTCCGGTGCGCCGTGATCATGATGTGGTAGCCGGCGGACTCACCGGTCCTGAACACCGCCTGCAGGATCATGATGACGAATTCACGCGGCGTATAATCGTCGTTGAAGAGGATGACCTTGTAGAGCCGAGGCTTGTCGATCTTCGGCTTGATCTTGGTCTTGGGCGTCAGGACAATATCGTCGCTCATCGGTGTCTCCGATGACAAATGAGATAACAGTTGAAAATTCCGATACAGCGCTGATCGCGAAACCCCGTACCAGTTCTATTATTCTGCATCGCGAAGATCTCGATTTCAAGACATTCGGCGACCGGACGTACGAGAGACGGCCATCTCCCATGCGTTCAACCCATCACAGCCAGCCGCGCTTCTTGAAATACAGGAATGGCATGGCGGCCGACAGCACCATCAGCAGCATCGCCCAGGGATAGCCGATGCCCCACTTCAGCTCCGGCATGATATCGAAGTTCATGCCATAGATCGAAGCCACCAAGGTCGGCGGTAGGAACACCACAGAAGCCACGGTGAAGATCTTGATGATCTGGTTCTGCTCCAGATTGATCAGGCCGAGCGTCGCATCGAGCAGGAAGTTGATCTTGCTCGTCATGAAGGTCGCATGTTCGCCGAGCGAAGTCGCATCCCTCTGGATCAGCTTGATCCGCTGGCGGGCATCCTTGGAAATCTTGCGGGCGCTCGTTTCCAGCGCCGTGTGATAGCTGATGAGCCGCGAGATGCTGACAAGGCTTTCGCGAACCATGGTGAGGAAATCGCCCTTGCGGCCGATCTGTTCGATCAGCGACTGCAGGTCATGGGTCTTCTTCTGAGCATTCGCCACCTTGTTGCGAAACACATCTCGCGAGATCGTATCGATCTCGTTGGCCAGCCGCTCAAGCGTGTCCGCCATCCGGTCGATCAGCGATTCCAGCAGCCCGATCATGATCGACTCGCCGGTGATCGCCACGCCCGTACCTTTGGCACGCTGAGCCCGGTTGCTGAAGACATCGAACGGCTTGTGGTCGGCATAGCGAATAGAGACGAGGCTCGGCCCCTTAAGCGCGAAGGTTACCGGCGTCTTGCGCGGATCGTCGCTGTCGAGATCGGTCAGCGCCGTGATCGTCATGAACTCTGCCCCGTCCTCCTGATAGAGACGTGCGGAGAGTTCGATCTCTTCCATCTCGTCGCGGGAGGGAAGTGCAATACCAAGTTCGTGTTCGACGAGCCGGCTCTCCGACAACAGCGGATTGACGAGATCATACCACACTGACAACTGCGGCTGGACCAGAGACAGGACTTCCGACTGGAGCTGGATTTCGGTTTCGGGCGCGGAAGCGTTTGCTTCGACGCGGACCAACCGGTCCGCTTCACGTGCGTAGATGCGCAGCATGTTACTCTCCTTGCAAGCCTTGCAGCCCGTCCGGAGAGCGACCCCTAAGATCAAATCACCGAAACAGGCATGATTTTGACGCCGAACTTCGACTGTCGGGGTTCATCGGGGTTGTCCTTTTGAGAAGATGGCAAAGAAAGCCACGCCATCGAAATTGGCTATGCGCCTCGCATCCGAGCTTGTCAACAGCGCGCAAACGATGCAGCGAGACCTCGCGCTGTCGCTCAAACGGCCCGGGGCTCGACCTCGATCGTCACATGCGAAAGATTATCGATATGGGCTAGCTTTGCCCGGTAGCAGGCAGGAGACTGTGGTTTCAGCGACTGCAGGGAAATGATCGCCGCATGATGGCCGGGACCAAGCTGCCAGACATGCAGATCAGTGATCTCATCGCCCTCGCCTTCAATTGCCGAGCGTATCTGTGCGGGCAGGTTTTCACCCGGCGGGGCATAATCGATGAGCACCGCACCGGACTGCCGGATCAGGCCCCACGACCAGCGGGCGATGACAACCGCACCCACGACGCCGATGACCGGATCGAGCCAGATCCACCCGTAAAGGCTTCCCAGCACCAATGCGACAATGGCAAGAACCGATGTCAGCGCATCGGCAAGCACGTGCAGATAAGCGGCGCGCAGATTGTTGTCTGCAACATGACTGTATCCGTGATGCGCGTGATGGTGGCCGCCATCATGGCGATGGCCGCCATGGTTATGGCCATGATCCTCCCGCAAGAGCCAGGCGCTGATCATATTGACAGCGAGGCCGAGCACAGCGACGCCAATGGCTTGGGAAAAGTCGATTGCAACCGGGCTATAGAGACGCACCAGGCTTTCCCAGCCGATGAGCACCGCGATGAGTGCCAGCACGACGGCGTTGGCAAAACCGGCGAGATCGCCAAGCTTGCCGGTACCGAAGGTGAAATTCGGATTGTGCGCATGCCGGCGCGCATAGAGATAGGCCAGCGCGGCAATCAGCAGCGCGGCCGCATGCGTGGACATGTGCCAGCCATCAGCCGTCAGCGCCATTGAGCCATAGACAGTGCCGGCAACAATTTCCGCCACCGTCATCGCGGCTGTGAGCACGATCGTAAGCCAGGTGCGGCGCTCGTTGCGCGCATGGTTTTGCCCGAGAAAGACATGCGGGTGGGGAGTTCCCAGGCGGACGAACTGCTCGCTCATTTCGTGGACCTCACAATGGTTTGGATCCGTTCATCTCCGGCGGAGGAGGACACATCCCGGCTGATATGGCGATGACAAACTCCTAGGCCATCTTGGCGGCATGAGCATGACGCCTTGGTGAGACCGGTATATTCCACCGCACGCATCATCTTTCCGCCAACGTTTTTCCAGTCAATTCCCCTTCCTCCCTTGACCTTCCCGGCCGCATTGCCCATAGGCAAGGGCAATCGAGATCTCAAAGACCGGACATACTTCCATGGGTTTTAAATGCGGAATTGTCGGGCTGCCGAATGTCGGCAAGTCCACTCTCTTCAACGCGCTGACACGCACGGCGGCAGCACAGGCCGCCAATTATCCGTTTTGCACGATCGAGCCGAACACCGGCGAAGTTGCCGTGCCCGATCCGCGCATGCAGAAGCTCGCGTCGATCGCCGGCTCCAAGGAAATCATCCCGACCCGCATCTCCTTCGTGGATATCGCCGGTCTCGTGCGTGGCGCATCCAAGGGTGAAGGCCTCGGCAACAAGTTCCTCGCCAATATTCGCGAAGTCGATGCCGTGGTCCACGTGCTGCGCTGCTTCGAAGACGACGACATCACCCATGTCGAAGGCCGCATCAATCCGGTCGGCGATGCCGACACGATTGAAACCGAACTGATGCTCGCTGACCTCGAAAGCCTTGAGCGTCGCGTCGACCAGACCCGCAAGCGGGCCTCCTCCAAGGACAAGGATTCGCTGGCGCAACTTCCGGTCATGGAAGCCGTGCTCAAGCTGCTCAACGACGGCAAGCCGGCTCGCCTGCTACTGAAGACGCTTGCCGCCGACGAGATCGAGATCCTCAAGGGCCTCAACCTGCTGACCTCGCACCCGGTGCTCTACGTCTGCAATGTGGCCGAAGCCGATGCCGTCAGCGGCAACGAACACACCGAAGCCGTCGCCAAGATGGCTGAGAGCCAGGGCGCGGAATGCGTGGTAATTTCCGCAGCGATCGAATCCGAAGTCGCCCAGCTTCCCGACGAAGAATCCAAGGAGTTTCTTGCCGCCCTCGGGCTAGAGGAAGCAGGCCTCGACCGTCTGATCCGCGCCGGCTACCACCTGCTCGACCTGATCACCTATTTCACGGTCGGCCCCAAGGAAACACGCGCTTGGACAATCGTACGCGGCACCAAGGCGCCACAGGCCGCTGGCGTCATCCACACGGATTTCGAGCGCGGCTTCATCCGTGCCTTCACCATCGCCTATGAGGACTATGTCACCCTCGGCGGCGAAGTGCCGGCCAAGGAAGCCGGAAAGGCGCGCGACGAAGGCAAGGAATATGTCGTCCAGGACGGCGACGTGATCCACTTCCGCTTCAACACCTAAATGAAAAAGGCGCCTTCGGGCGCCTTTTTCATATGCTCGCGGGCAATCTTCAGCCCAGCACCGGCGGCACCCTGCCGACCAGCGAATCCGGCAATGTCTTGATCACCACCCGCCTCAGCGGCTTCCAGCCTATGCCAAGGGTTAAAACGATCACCCCGACAGCGAGCAGGATGACGAAACCGATATTGTCGGTCGATGCGAGAAACTGCGCGATGCCGCCCTCTTCCAGCAGCACTTTGAATGCATAGCCGAAGGACAGCAGCCCCGAGGTCACGAAGGCGCGCCTGTCGAGGACGATGCCGATCAGCATCAGAACCAGCACCGCAAAAACGATGATCGCCGCCTGCATCGCCGTCGTGCCGGCTTCGAACCACGACTGCCCACTCCAGTAGACAAGCGTGATGACGGTGTAGAGGATGGCAGGCGCCGCTGCCAGATGCAGCCAGAAGGCAACGTCGGAGCGGCGCGTCGCACGCAGCCTGTCGGAGAAATCATAGTAGAGCGCCGTACCGAAGATCAGCGCGGCAAACAGGCCGATCAGCCCCGCCAGCACCAGCGGGTACCTGTCGAGAATGGAAATGTCGCCCGAGGATTGCAGGATGACAGCCGCAATGCTCATCACGATCGTCCCATAGGCAGCAAGGCACATCAGCGCAAATGCGATGGGCACGCGATAACGCCAGTAGAACAGCGCCAGCAATCCCATGACCACAAGGCCGGCGAAAGCGGGTTGCCAGCGCGCCGCAATGATGCCGAATGTTTCGTCAAACAGCGGTTGAATGGCAATGCATGCAGCCAGAATGAAAGCAACAGTCAACACGACAGCTGGAAGCGCCAGCCGCTGGCGGCGGATGAGGATCTCCCCGAGGACGATAACAGCTGGAAAGACGGCGTAGACGCTCGCCAACCCCACCAGACCGGAAAGCCCGATGATGATACCGATGGTGATAAGAATGTCATGAAAGCCCCGGATGAACCGTGGCGCTTCACTGTCTTCCAGTTCCGAGGGCCGTTCGGATGCTATCGGGGTATCGAGCGTCTCTGGCTGATTGCCCGCGACCACGCTCGCGGGAAGCGCATGCACACCGACACCACGTCCAAGCAGGAACTCCGCCAGCCGCGCCGCCTGTTCGCGAACGATCAGCCCTTCATCCGCAGCCGCCGCCAGCACCGGCGCAAGCGCCGACTTGCGTCTTTCCCAATCGCCCAGGTCATAATTCACTTGCATCGGCTCCATTGAAATGATTTGCGAGAAGAGATGCTTCTGAAGGACGATGCAAGAGAAAATGTCAGATATCAGATACTGGTACGAAGATCTCACGCCGGGTCGCGTGTTCCGGCATGGGGACCGCAAAGTAACGGCAGAGGAAATCATCCGTTTTGCCCAAGAGTTCGATCCTCAACCATTTCATCTTTCAGAAGAAGCCGGCAAGGCGAGCATACTGGGAGGCCTATCCGCATCCGGTTGGCATACATGCTCCATGACGATGCGGATGTACTATGACAACATTTTGCGTTGGTCTTCGAGCGAAGGTGCCCCCGGCATCGATACGATCGAATGGCGCAAGCCGGTACTCGCAGGCGATACGCTCAGTGGAGAGACCAAAGTTATCGAAGCCCGTGCGCTGAATTCCCGTCCCGGTATCGGCATCGTTCGGTTGCACCACACGATCATCAACCAGAATGGCGAAACCGTGATGTTCATGGACAATCCCGGCATGTTCAGGATGCGGCTGGGAGCCGACGCATGAAACTTAGAGACGCCATGAAACCCGGCGAGCCGGTCACCATCGGATCCTACACATTCACTTCCGAAAGCATTGTCGAATTCGCCCAAGAGTTCGACCCGCATTTCTTCCATGTCGACGCCGAAATGGCAAAATCGTCACTGTTCGGCGGCCTTTGCGCCTCGGGTTGGCACGTTTGTTCCGCCGCGATGAAATGCAACGTCGCCAACATTTTCGAGCAGTCCGCCAAGATTGCCGCCGCAGGCGGCGAACCGCCGAAGCTAGGCCCCTCTCCCGGCGTGCGCAATCTCAAATGGCTCAAGCCGGTCTTCGCAGGCGACACCGTCACCTACGCTATGACCTTCAACCACGACAGGGCGGTGCCGAACCGCCCCGGGCGCAACATCTGTGACCTCACCTACGAAGGCGTCAACCAACGTGGCGAGACGGTGATGCGGTTTGATTGCACCGTAGTTGAGTTCGATTGACTTGATCTACCGCGCAGCCCAAAGCGCACCGCGCTCGAAAATCATCCGCATCTCGCCAACTGCAAACTCGTCGGCCACGTGCCCTAGCGATGAATAGAAGACGCGTCCCTTGCCATAGCTCTTCTTCCAAACCACCGGCATCGTCACCCCTTCGATGAAGTCGAGATGCTCGGCGGAAAACGTCGTCGTTGCCAGCACCTCGTTGGAGGGATCGACATGCATGTAGTATTGCTCTGAGCGATAGTCGAAATCGGCGATGCCGGACATGATCGGGTCATTGGCGCGGGTGACGTTGACTCGATAGTCGATGATATTGCCGGGGTGGGATACCCATTGGCCTCCGACCATGAACTGGTATTCCGGCTCGTTGCGGAAGCTGTCTCCCATCGTGCCGTGAAATCCCGCGAGACCCACACCCGACCTTACTGCGGCAAGCAGCGCGCCCAGTTCTTCCTTCTCGATACTCGACATCGTGACAACGGGAACGATGAGATCGAAGCCTGAAGGATCGCTTTCGGCAAGGCATCCGGTGCCTTGCCGAACGGCAACGTCAAAGCCGTTGCCCTCCAACATCGCGCGTACAACGGCCGAACTCTTTTCCGGCGTGTGGCCTTCCCAGCCACCCCAGAACACCAACGCACGTTTTCCCATTGCCCCTCCCCGGGATCCGGTCAGTGACCTTCGAACTCGATCAGCGTCTGAACCTTGACGCCCAGATCCTCCAGCTTTTTGCGACCGCCGAGTTCGGGCAGATCGATGACAAAGCAGGCAGCGACGATCTCGGCCCCCATCTGACGCAGCAACTTGGTGGCACCCTCGGCAGTTCCGCCGGTCGCGATCAGGTCGTCCACCAGGATGACTTTCTCGCCGGGCTGGACCGCATCGCGATGCATCTCCATCTCGTCGACGCCGTATTCCAGGCTGTAAGCGATGCGCACGGTATCATGCGGCAGCTTGCCCTTCTTGCGGATCGGAATGAACCCGGCAGACATCTGGTGCGCCATGGCGCCGCCTAGGATGAAGCCGCGTGCCTCGATGCCGGCAATCTTGTCGATCTTGGTGCCCGCGAACGGATGGACGAGCTCGTCGATCGCCCGCCGAAACGCCTGCGGATTGCCGAGCAGCGTGGTGATGTCGCGAAACATGACGCCCGGCTTGGGATAGTCGGGAATGTTGCGAATGGCCGCGCGGAGCGTCTCCTGAACTGAACTCATGTCTTCATCCATCTTGTGGAAAGTCTGGGTCTGTGGAGCAGTGGTTGCCCCGGTGCGCGGGACCATACCAATGTCCCATCCTCTTGACAGCAAAAAAGGCGGCCTTGGGGGCCGCCTTTTCGTATTATTTATCGCCGAAGCTTAGTGCTTGCTGGCATAGACAGCGCGCTTGGTCAGGAAGACCAGTGCGCCGAGGGCCGCCAGGAACACCATGACCATGAAGCCGGTGCGCTTGCGGTTTTCCAGCTTCGGTTCCGCCGCCCACATCATGAATGCGGCAACGTCCTTCGAATACTGCTCGAGCGTCTGCGGGCTACCATCGTCATAGGTGACCTGATCGTCGGAGATCGGCTTTGCCATCTTCAAGGCCGTACCACCCACGTAATGCGGGTTGAAATGCGTACCTTCGGCCACCTGCACGCCGGCAGGCGCATCCACATAACCGGTAAGCAGCGCGTGGATGTAGTCCGGGCCGCCTTCCTGGTAGGGAACAACCATATCGATGACGAACTGCGGGAAGCCGCGCTCGACGCCGCGCGCCTTGGCGAGCAACGAGAAGTCAGGCGGTGCAGCCCCACCATTGGCAGCGGCAGCTGCTTCATGGTTGGGGAATGGCGACGGGAAGTAGTCAGACGGAACAGCCTTTCGGCTGTACATCTCGCCATCGGCGTTCGGTCCGTCCTGCACTTCGTAGTCAGCGGCGAATGCCTTGACCTGCGCTTCGGTGTAGCCGAGATCCTCGAGGTTGCGGAAGGCCACCTTGCTCATCGAATGACAGGCGGAGCAGACTTCCTTGTAGACCTTGAGGCCGCGCTGAAGCTGAGCCTTGTCATACTTGCCGAAAATGCCGGAGAAGGTCCACTTCTGTTCTTCCGGCTTCAACACCGGGAAGTGACCGCCTTCGACTGCATGATGGACCTGAGCCGCCAGATCGTGGGCTTCTTCCGCTGCGTTCGCGAAGCCAGCGCCCGAACCGGCGATGGCTGCTGCGACAACGATGCTTGTGAAAAGCTTTTTCATTGTTGTTCTCCTCCTCATCAAGCCTTGGCGTTCTTTTCCAGAACGGCTTCCGTAATCGAGTTCGGAATGCGCTTCGGCGTTTCGATCAGACCGAGAACCGGCATGATCACGAGGAAGAAACCGAAGTAATAGAGCGTTCCGAGCTGCGACATCAGAGTGAAGAGATCGGTAGGCGTACGCGATCCAAGCCAGCCGAGCATCAGGCAGTCAGCAACGAACAGCCAGAAGAACAGCTTGTACCACGGACGATAAACGGCCGAGCGGACCTTGGAAGTGTCGAGCCAGGGCAGGAAGAACAGGATGAGGATCGAACCGAACATCACCAGAACGCCGCCAAGCTTGGAGTCGATCGGGCCGACATTGAAGGTGATCGCGCGCAGCATCGCGTAGAACGGCAGGTAGTACCATTCGGGAACGATGTGTGCCGGAGTCTTCAGTGCATCGGCTTCGATGTAGTTGTCGGGATGGCCGAGGAAATTCGGCATGTAGAAGACGAACCACGCATAGACCAGCAGGAAGATCACCACGCCGAGCGCGTCCTTGACGGTCGCATAGGGCGTGAACGCCACGGTGTCGGTCTTGGACTTGACTTCCACGCCTGTCGGGTTGGTCTGGCCGGTTACGTGCAGCGCCCAGACGTGCAGGATCACGACGCCGGCGATCATGAAGGGCAGCAGGTAATGCAGCGAGAAGAAGCGGTTAAGCGTCGGGTCGCCAACGGCAAAGCCGCCAAGCAGGAACTGCTGGATCCACTCGCCCACCAATGGGAAGGCAGTGAAGAAGCCGGTGATGACGGTCGCGCCCCAGAAGGACATCTGTCCCCAAGGCAGCACGTAGCCCATGAAGCCGGTGGCCATCATCAGAAGATAGATGACAACACCGAGAATCCAGAGGATTTCGCGCGGAGCCTTGTAGGAACCGTAGTAAAGGCCGCGAGCGATGTGCAGGTAGACGGCGATGAAGAAGAACGACGCACCATTTGCGTGCATGTAGCGCAAGAGCCAACCGTAGTTGACGTCGCGCATGATCTTTTCGACGGAATTGAATGCGACGGTGGTTTCTGCCGCATAGTGCATGGCCAGCACGATGCCGGTCAGAATCTGGACGACCAGCATCACCGACAGCATGGCGCCAAAAGTATAGGCCATGTTCAGGTTGCGCGGCACCGGATAGGCGATGAATGAATCATACATCAGGCGCGGCAGCGGAAGGCGGGAATCCACCCATTTCTCTATGCCGGATTTCGGCTCGTAGGTTGAAGAATGATCAACGCTCATATCAATTTGCCCCTCTATCAACCGATACGGATGACTTTATCCGAAATAAAGCTGGATATCGGAATAGCCATGTTTTCCGGCGCGGGACCCTTACGGATGCGTCCGGCCGTATCGTAGGACGAGCCATGGCAGGGACAGAACCATCCACCGAATTCCCCGGACTCGCCAAGCGGAACGCAACCCAGATGGGTGCAGACCCCGATCATGACCAGCCAGTTCTCCTTGCCTTCGCCAGCAGAGCGATCGACATCGGTCGCCTTGGCATCGGCCGCAATGTTGGCATTGCGTGCGAGCGGATCCTTCAGTTCCGAAAGGTCAACCGCCTTGGCGTCTGCCACTTCCTTGTCGGTGCGGTTGCGAATGAATACCGGCTTGCCGCGCCATTTGACGGTCAGCGACTGGCCCGGCTCGAGCGCACCGACATCCACCTCGATGGATGCAAGCGCTAGTGTCGAGGCATCCGGCCGCATCTGGTCGATGAACGGCCAAGCCACGCCGACAGCGCCAACCGCAGCTGCCATCCCCGTTGTCAAATATAGAAAATCGCGGCGGGTCGGACCGCCCGCTTCCCCGCCTGTCGTGTCGTGTTCGCTCACGGCTTATCCATCCTCTGCGCGAAGTTTAGTCTCATACACCTAGAAGTCCGGCTTTTCAGTGGTCACAATACGGCCACAGATTCCCCCACTTTCGGGCGCGTTCTAAGCTTGATTGCAGAATATGTCCAGTCTTGGCAAGGGGATGAGGGCACAATGTCGCGGTTAATTCACCCGCGAGCGATAACTACCCGCAGGAGCAAGCATATTTGTCAGCCATGACGACACAAGGCGCGCAGTTGCGCAATTGTGCCGCGACCGGCGTCATCCATTTGGTTGAATTCCTCAACGATTGCGCCCCCGTTGCGGGCGTGTTAGCCGCATAGGCGAACAAAGGGAAATCTGCTCCGACATGAAGTCTGTTTCGATCGTCATCGGCACGCTCGCCGCCCTAGCCGTAGCGGCGCTCGCCGGCCGCTACGCCACCGGCTCCTGGATTTTCTATACGATTGCCAGCTTACAGATACAGGGGGCAGTAGCAGCCTTTGCACTGGCGGCGATTTCCTTTGGGTTTTACCGCCACGCCCTGAACCTGGCTCTGATGGTAGTTGCGATCCTCATCGGGGCGCACGGCTACATCATGCTCGGCGAGTTCCGCCAGCCAGCGCCACTCGACCCGGCTGCGAAGCCCCTGTTCCGCCTGCTGTCGATCAACATCATGGGCGACAATCCACAGGGCGTCAAGGTGGCAGACTACATCATCGGCTCCGGTGCGGACGTGGTTTTCATCCAGGAATCTGCGCCGATCGGCCCACATATCGATCGCATCAAGGTGGTCTATCCCTACCGGCTCGGCTGCGGGGCCCAGACGATCACCTGCGATCAATCGCTTTGGTCCAAGCGACCGCTGGCCGAAGGCAAGGTCATCACCGCAAGCCCCATTTACCGTGACCGGCTGATGATCGCCACGATCGATTTCGATGGGCGGCCGGTCAACTTCGTCAACGTACACCTGACCAAGCCCTATTTCGACAATTTCCATGCCTACGAACTGCGCAGGATCCAAAAAAGCATCGCCCCGCTGAAGGGGCCGATGATCCTTGCAGGCGATTTCAATGCTTCGATACTGACGCCGGACATCAGGGGTTTTCTCAAATCGACCTACTTGATGACTGCCGAAAAAGAGCCGCAGACCTGGCCAGTCAAAGCCACCTGGGCCGGCATGGCGATTGATCATGTGTTCGTCCGTGATGCGCTGCGGTTCAAATCGCTTGCCCGCGTCGAGGAGACGCTGGGCTCCAACCACTATGGCCTGATCGCCGACGTGCTCTGGCAGGACGATACGGCTACTTATCCACCGCAATGAAACCGCCGGACTGGCGAGCCCACAGATCGGCATAGAGGCCGCCCTTCGCCAACAGTTGCCGATGGCCACCCTCCTCGATGATCCGTCCCTTGTCCATGACCACGAGGCGATCGAGATTGGCGATCGTCGACAGGCGGTGGGCAATGGCGATGACGGTCTTGCCATTCATCAGCTTTTCGAGGTTTTGCTGGATGGCGGCTTCCACCTCTGAATCCAACGCCGATGTCGCTTCGTCCAAAACCAGGATCGGCGCGTCCTTGAGCAGCATGCGGGCGATTGCGATCCTCTGGCGTTGTCCGCCAGAAAGCTTCACCCCCCTTTCGCCGACATGAGCGTCATAGCCCTTGCGACCGCGGAAATCCTCGAGGTGGGGAATGAACATGTCTGCTTCGGCCTCGCGCGCGGCTGCCTGCATCGCCTCCACCGTCGCATCCGGCCGGCCGAACATGATGTTGTCGCGCACAGAGCGATGCAGCAGCGCCGTGTCCTGTGTGACCATGCCGATCTGCCGGCGCAATGATTCTTGCCGGACCGAGGCGATGTCCTGGCCGCTAATGAGGATACGGCCGGATTCGAGATCGTAAAAACGCAAGAGCAGGTTGACCAGGGTCGACTTTCCGGCCCCCGAGCGCCCGATGATCCCGACTTTCTCCCCCGCCGCGATCGACAGATTGAGCCCCTCAATGACGCCGCTACCCCTGCCATAATGGAAGCTGACATTCTCGAAGAGGATCGAGGGCTCTCGAATGACCAGATCGGGAGCGTCCGGCCGGTCGACGAGTGCAATCGGCGCCGCGATCATTTCCGCTGAATTCTGGATCGTGCCGAGATTGCGCATGATCGCGTTGAATTGCGTCATCATCCGGCCGAGCAGCATGTTCATGCGCAGCACGAGACCCAGGGTGAAGGCCACGGCGCCCGTCGTCACCTGCCCGTCCAGCCACAGTTCGATCGTCAAGGCGCCCACCGCCGTGATCATCAATCCCGACAGAAAGGCAAGCGATGAGCGGACGCCGGTCAGATAACGCGTAAACGACTTCAGCACATCCTGGAACCGCTCGAAACCGTCTCTGATATAGCGGTCGTTATCCTCCTCGCGGCCGAACAGCTTCAGCGTCTGGATATTGGAATAGGCATCCGTCAACCGTCCGTTCAGCATTGAAGAGGCTTCCGCAGTCTCGCGTGCATTGCGACGGATTTTCGGCACGAAGAAGCGGGCCAGCACAATGAACGCGACAATCCAAAAGCCCACCAGCGCACCCAACCTCCAGTCGAGGCTGGAGACCAGCGTCAGAGTCGTCAGCGAATAGATCACCATGAACCAGGCAACCTGCAGCAGCGACACCATGAGGTCGCCGGTGGCCTGCCCAGCAGCCCAGACCTTGGTGACGATCCGGCCCGAAAAGTCGTTGTGAAAGAAGCTGAGGGACTGCCGGGAAATGTGGGCGTGCGCCTGCCAGCGCACCAGATTAAAGAAGCCGGGAACGATCACCTGCTCCTCGACCAGCGCCGAAAGCGCAATCGCCGAAAAGCGCACCCCCAGGACGACGAAGGCGATGAAGGCTATTTCCCGGCCATGCGCTTCGATCAGGCCGCTCCAGCCGTTGCCGGGACCAACGCTGTCCAGAATGTCGACAAGTCGGCCGACGAACCAGAACAGCCCGGCCTCGAGCATCGCCACGACGCCGCCCAACACCAGCATGGCGAAGAACGCAGCCTTGGCTTGCGAGACATAGTGCCAGATGAATGCCGCCGTGCCCTTTGGCGGCTGGTAGCTCGCTTTCGGCCCAAAAGGGTCAATCCAGGATTCGAAATAGCGTGCGAGCCGGTGAAATATCATCACTGCGATATAGGTTGTTTTCTCGCCGGCGCAAAGGTCGCCGCTGTCCTGATTTCACCTTGAAAAAAGCGCAAGGAGGGGCTCTATGGCAGACGGAATTTATTACTGGAGGATTTATTCATGCATATTGCCATCATCGGAGCGGCCGGAATGGTCGGCCGCAAACTCACGACCCGGCTGGCAACCGCCGGCGAGCTTACCGGCCGCTACATCGAGCGGCTGACGCTGGCCGATGTGGTGCCGGCCGACGCTCCTGCCGCATTCAAGGGCAATGTCGAGATCGTGGCAGGCGATTTCTCCGGCGAGGCGGAAATCCAGAAACTGGTGGACGCTCGCCCCGACGTTATTTTCCATCTGGCTGCAATCGTTTCCGGCGAGGCGGAACTGGACTTCGAAAAGGGCTACCGCATCAACATGGATGGCATGCGCCACCTGCTCGAAGCGATCCGACATGCCCATGACGAGGACGGCTATCGCCCTCGCCTGGTCTTCACCTCGTCGATCGGCGTCTACGGCAGCCCCTTCCCTGCCTCCATACCGGATGATTTTCATCTCACCCCGCTCACCAGCTATGGCACCCAGAAGGCGATCTGCGAGTTGCTGCTGGCTGACTATAGTCGTCGTGGCTTCGTCCAGGGCGTCGGCATCCGCCTGCCGACCATCTGCGTCCGTCCGGGCAAGCCCAACAAGGCCGCCTCGGGCTTTTTCTCGGGGATCATCCGCGAGCCGCTGGTGGGTGTGGAAGCGATCCTGCCCGTGCCCGATACTGTGCGCCACTGGCACGCCTCGCCGCGCTCGGCGGTGGGCTTCCTCATCCATGCCGCCGAAATCGACACGATGAAACTCGAGGGCCGGCCGACCCTTACCATGCCCGGCATCTCGGCGACCGTCGAAGAACAGATCGATGCGCTGCGCAATGTTGCCGGTGAAAAGGCTACCTTGCTCATCCGTCGCGAGCCCGACGAAATGATCATGCGCATCGTCGCAAGCTGGCCCGAGCGCTTTGAAGCGACACGTGCCACGGCGCTTGGCTTCAGGGCCGACGCCTCGTTCGAGGATATCATCAAGGCCCATATCGAGGACGAGTTGCAGAAATAGCAGGCAATAACAAAGAGGCCGGGGTTTTCGCCCCGGCCTCTCTTACTACTCCGCCGCTTGCTCCGCGTCGGCGTCATCGGCGATAAATCCACCGGACTGACGCTTCCAGAGATCGGCATAGATACCGCCTTCGGCCACGAGCTCGGAATGGCTGCCCTCTTCGCGGACCGCCCCCTTGTCGAGCACGATCACGCGGTCCATCTCCGTCAGCGTCGACAGCCGGTGGGCGATTGCAATAACCGTCTTGCCTTCCATCAGCTCGAACAGGTTTTCCTGGATCGCCGCCTCGACTTCGGAATCGAGCGCCGAGGTCGCCTCGTCGAGCACCAGGATCGGCGCATCCTTGAGGAACACACGCGCGATCGCCACGCGCTGCCGCTGGCCGCCCGACAGTTTCACGCCACGTTCTCCGACCTGCGCATCAAGCCCGACGCGCCCATGCGGATCCACCAGCGTCTCGATGAAGTCCCAGGCATTCGCTCGCTTGGCCGCCTCGATGATCTCGGCATCGCTTGCGCCCGGGTTGCCATAGGCAATGTTGTCGCGAACGGACCGGTGCAGCAGCGAGGTGTCTTGCGTGACGACACCGATCTTGCTGCGCAGGCTGTCCTGCGTCACCTTGCTGATATCCTGCCCGTCGATGCGGATCTGCCCGCCCTCGAGATCGTAGAACCGCAGCAGCACATTCATCAGCGTCGTCTTGCCGGCCCCAGAACGGCCGACAAGGCCGACCTTTTCGCCTGGCTGGATGGCTAACGAGATATCGTTGATGACGCCCTTGTCCTTGCCATAGTGGAAGCGGATCTTGTCGAACTCGATCTTGCCGCCGCTGGCACGAAGTGTCCTGGCGTCCTGGCCATCGCGGATGTCCTGCTTCTTGGAAAGCATTGCCATGCCGTCATAGACAGTGCCGATGTTCTCGAACAGCGCCGAGACTTCCCACATGATCCATTGCGACATGCCGTTGATGCGCAGGGAAAGCGAGATGGCGACAGCGATGGCACCGAGCGAAATCGAACCGCCGACCCAGAACCAGATCGACAGGGCTGTCGTCAGGAATGCGAGAAGCGCGTTGTTGAGGTGCACCAGCGCATGGAAGGTGGTGATGAAGCGCATCTGGCCGTGCACGGTTTGCAGGAACTCATCCATGCCCTTCTTCGCAAAGGTCTCCTCACGCCCCGCATGCGAAAACAGCTTGACCGTGGCAATGTTGGTGTAGCTGTCGACGATCCGGCCGGTCATCATCGAACGGGCATCCGCCTGCCGTTCGGAAATCTTCCGCAGCCGGGGGATGAAGTACCGCAGCAGGCAGGAATAGACGACCACCCAAAGAGCCAGCGGCCCCATGAGACGCCAGTCGGCGGTACCCACCACCACGAACATGGAAATGAAGTAGCTCAGGACATAGACGAAAACGTCCAGAACCTTCATCGCAACTTCGCGCACGGCCAGCGAGGTCTGCATCACCTTGGTGGCGACACGGCCCGCAAACTCGTTGGAGAAGAAGCTCATGCTCTGGCGCAGCAGATAACGGTGCATCTGCCAGCGGCCAATCATCGGGTAGTTGCCGATCAGCACCTGATGGATCACCAGCGACTGAAAGATCACCAGACCCGGCAGAACAACGAGAGCGAACACCGCCATATAGGCAAGCGTTGTGCCCTCGGTGGCCAAGAAGGTCTTGGGATCCGACTTCGACAGCCAATCGACGATCTGGCCGAGGAAGTTGAACAGCATGACTTCGCCGACACCGATCGCAGCAGTGACGACAGCCATCAGCACCAGCCAGCCGGCCACCGGCTTCGAGTAATGCATGATGAACGCATAAAGCGTGCTGGGCGGGCGCGAGGGATCCTCGGCGGGATAGGGATTTACACGGCTTTCAAACCAGGCAAACATTGCGGAATTCTCCAGATGAAAACGCGGCGAGCGCGTCCCTTTGGGGGAGCCGGCGGAGCGGAATCTGCTCGGCGCTAAAAGTACGCCGCGGGCACTCAACCGGAATATATGTGAAGGCGAAGAATGTAAGAAAAGATCAGAACGACTTCGGCGTCATTCGAAGAAGGCGCCAGTTGCGACAATTAATATCCATGACAGCCTCCCAATCCTTCGCGTTAAAGACAGCATTCTGCATAGACCGATTTGCGAAAAATCGCTAGAGCACCGGCGCGGTCTTTTTACGGAACCTGCTCATCAATTAGCCATTTGTTGCCAAATGAGCACAGCCGACGCGCGAAGAAAGTTTTGAGGACGAGCATGCCGGGTCTGTCAATCGCACTCTATCAGCCGGATATCGCCGGAAACACCGGCACGATCCTCAGGCTCGCCGCATGCCTGGGTATAAGCGTCGAGATCATCGAACCGGCGGGCTTCGATACGTCGGATCGCAATCTCAGGCGCGCCGGCCTTGATTATGCCCAGACCGCACAGTTGACGCGCCATGTCGACTGGGCGCATTTCGAGGCATGGCGCGTTGAAACCGGGCGCAGACTGGTTCTCGCGTCGACAGGGGCTGCGGCCCCCTACACGTCAATCGAATACCGTAGTGACGATATCCTGCTTTTCGGCCGGGAAAGCGCTGGCGTGCCCGAACACGTGCATGAAAAAGCCGATCTGCGCGTCATCATTCCAATGGTCGCGGGACAGCGTTCGATCAACGTTGCGATGTCGGCGGCGATGATTTCGGGTGAAGCGCTGCGACAGACCGGGTTTCCAGCTTTGGCGCACCTTTGAGATAGACCGAAGGGTTCAGGCGCTGACCGCCTTGCTGGCCTCTTTGCCGATACCGGCATAGCAGATGAAATCATCGACCGGCAGCGGCTTGGACCAATAGTAACCCTGACCGAAGTCGACGCCGAGCAACCCGAGTATGTTGGCGGCACGTTGCGTCTCGACTCCTTCGGCAACGATCTTCAGGCCGAGCGACTTGCCCATCCGCACGATCGCCTCGACAAGCGCGCTGTCCTGCGTCGTGTCAAACATGGCAAAGACGAACGACTGGTCGATCTTGAGCGTTGCAATGTCGAACTTGCTGAGGTTGCCGAGATTCGAGTAGCCCTTGCCGAAATCATCGAGCGAGAAGGTCAGACCCTTGGCCGCAAGCCGGCTGATCTGACCCTTGATGTCGTATTCGTCTTCGAGCAGCAGCGATTCCGTCAACTCGAGTTCCAGATACTTCGACTCCAGCCCGCTGACATAAAGCGCATCGAGCACGATATGTTCGAGGTTGCCTCGCTTGAACTGCACGGCCGAAATATTGACCGCTACGGCAAAATCTGGCGAGCCGAGCTCATGGATCCGCTTGCATTGCAGGCAGGCCTCGCGAATGACCCATTCGCCGATCTCGACGATCATGCCGGTGCTTTCCGCCACCGGAATGAACTGGTCCGGCGGCACCGGGTCGCCGCCTTCGGGGAACCAGCGCAGCAGCGCTTCCGCGCCCTTTATCTTTCCGGTGTCGAGATCGATCTTTGGCTGGAAGTACAGGCTGAATTCATGCCTGTCGATCGCCGTCTTCAGATTGGCCGCCATTGTCACCGAAGCGATCGCCTGATTGCTCATAGTTTCGTCATAGAGCTTGACGACGTTTCGGCCAGCGGTCTTGGCCTTGTACATGGCGATGTCGGCTTCGCGTCGCAGCCGCGCAAATTCAAACGCCCCGTCTTCGCGAATTGCCGCGCCGATAGAGCAAGTCAGCATGATGAACTGATGGCCTGAGCCGAGCGGCTCGGCGATCTTCTTGCGGATCATCTCGGCAATGTTGGCAACAACCTCAGGCTCGACAGCCGCTTCGGTCATGATACCGAAGACATCCCCGCCGATGCGGAAGACGAAGCATTCTGGCGTGGCAAGCTCGGTAAGCCTTTCGGCCACGGTCTTCAAAACGCTATCGCCGAAGACATGGCCGAGTGAGTCATTGACCACCCGGAGATTGTCGAGCCCGATGACGAACAGACTGACCTTGGGGCTGCCTGCGGCAGCATAATGGTCGCGATACTTCTTCTCCGCCATGAACAGATTGGGCAGGCCCGTCAGCGGGTCGTGGTTGGCAAGCCGGAATATCTCATCCTCGGACGCCTTGGCCTTGCGGTACTCGCTGTTGTAGCGCGACAGCAGGTGGCGCATGTCGTTGGCAAGCATGAAGACCGTGACGGCGGTGACCGAGTAGAGCATCACTGCATCGCCGACATTGGACCAGTCAAAGTAGAACGCGCCGAAATCGACCCAGTGGTTCTCGTTGGCGATCCCGAGCGCGACCGCGTTGAGGATAACAGCGACATACATGATGGCAAAGTGCTTGGGCGTAGCCAGGATCGCGGCAAAGACCAGGGCGATCGAATTGCCGAGGATGATCTGGTCGCGAAGCCCGTCGCCCATCCATGTAATGTAGGTTACCGCCGAAAAGATGGTCCACAGGAAGATGAACTGGGCCGCTGACGGGTTTTCGTTGTCATAGAAGCGCCGCGCGACAAACAACACGCAGAACACGGACGCCGCAGCGATCGTCAGCCAGATACCACGCTCGAATATCAGATTGTTGACGATGGAGAGCACGATCAGAAAGTTGATCGCGACAATCATCTGCTTGACGCGCCGCGCATTGTATTTGGCAAGCGCCTGGATGACATCGAAACGGCCTGGTTCGGCACCATGAAGGACATCGGGCGCGCGGCTGCGCTTCACTGACAGCGCAGTGTCCGAACCTCTCCCAAACTTTCGTATCCAGTTAAATGCCATTGCCAACCCGAACGACCCAACTGCCACGGCAAGCGACACGTGACAATCCGGCCTCTATTGTGCACCATCGTTCGTATTCTGAACAATGGTGCGGGAATATCAACTCTGCCAAGACGCCCCTTGTGAAGACGACCTGGCGCATCGTATGTTCCGCTTAAACCCGGATGCTCTAGCAAACGCTTAAAACCGACATCTTAAATCGGCATTTCTACGACTATTTGCCTGAATGGTTGATTTTCCGTTTAGGATTTTCAATCAATTGTCGCGATCAGTGCGAATCAAAAGAATGGGACTTGGACGTCATGGAACGACCGGTACTTCCACAGGGCCTTCCGGCCGATATCGAAGACAAGAAGGAAGCGGCCCGGCAGTGGTTCGAGAGCCTGCGAGACGGGCTTTGTGCAGCTTTTGAGGCGCTGGAAGCCGAGCTTACCGGGCCGCTATCGGATTACCCCGCAGGAAAGTTCCATCGCAAGGACTGGCTGCGCGAAGATGGTCGTGGCGGCGGCGGCACGATGTCCATGCTTGAGGGACGCGTCTTCGAGAAGGCAGCCATCCACACATCCACCGTCTATGGCGAATTTTCGCCGGAATTCCGCCAGCAGATGCCCGGCGCGTCGGAAGACCCGCGCTTCTGGGCTTCGGGAATTTCGCTGATTGCGCATCCGGTCAATCCGCACGTCCCAGCGGTGCATATGAACACCCGTATGGTGGTCACAAGCTCGCACTGGTTCGGCGGCGGCGCCGACCTGACACCGGTCCTGGGCCGGCGTCGCACCCAGGAAGATCCGGACAGCCAGCTCTTCCACAGGGCGCTGGAAATTGCCTGCTCGCGCCATGCGGTTGCCGACTACCCGAAATACAAAGACTGGTGCGACGAGTACTTCTTCCTCAAGCACCGCAACGAGGCGCGTGGCATCGGCGGCATCTTCTTCGACTGGCAGAACTCCGATAACGAACAGGGCGGATGGGATGCCGATTTTGCCTTTACCCGTGACGTCGGCCGCGCTTTCGGCCTCGTCTATCCCAAGATCGTGCGCAGCAATTTCAACACGCCCTGGACAGAGGACGACCGGGACGAACAACTCATCCGTCGCGGCCGTTATGTCGAGTTCAACCTGCTCTACGACCGCGGCACCATGTTCGGTCTCAAGACCGGCGGCAACGTTGAAGCGATCCTTTCCTCACTGCCTCCGGTCGTTCGCTGGCCTTGACGACGGACATGTGAATTCAGGGGAAAGATTCGCGATCGTCATATTTCTGAGACCTAATATATGCTAGGTTACCTCCGTCCCTGATGAGCTGGAGGAGTTAGTCATGGCAACGACCGAGACCACTCGCGTCACCACCGAGGAGGCCGAAGGATTGCGCAACGATCAGGCGGTCAATCTCGCCGACCGCGATTCCTATTTTGAGCATCTTGCTTCCATGAAGGCCGACAACCGCAAACTGTCTGCAGCGCTTCGCCTGCAGACGTCGGCCTGCTTCGAATCCTGGGCCTTGCCGGACTATATGCGCCATTGACGCGTGTGATAAGCGCGGGAAATCTGGAACGGGGACAAATAAAAAGCCCGGCGCGGGAGGAGGTGCACCGGGCTTTAATCATGACTGACAACTGGGAGGAGGAGTGTTGTCAGTCGCTATGAAGAGGTTCGGGAGGAGGTGAACCGCTTCATTAATCAGACTGTAATATTGCACCGCAGAAATGACAAGCGAAAAATTGCGGCATTGCAATATTTTTCATTCGCATACTATTGAATAGCCAGTCCGACGAGCTCGTCCCTCGTCAGTGAGAAGTTCGAGGCGATCCAGTCTTTTTCCAGCCGCTCGAGCATGGCCCCCATTTCCGGTCCCGGCTTGAAGCCAACGGCAAGCAGGTCGGCCCCCTTGACCGGGAGATTCGGGCGTTGCCATTGTTCGGTGGCCTGCAAAAGCTTCTGCAGATAGCCCATGCGCTTCAGCTGATCGAGATCATCCTCACCTTTCGAGAGTGCATTCGCGATCGCCAGCTTAAGCCTGGCCACCGACCCGGCTGCGCCATGCTGGTAAAGCAGCTTCTCCCAGTCCGTCTTGGAAATCGTCTCGACGAAGTTCGGAAACTCCGAAAATGCCTCCAGGAACTCCCGCTCGGCACCGGACATTCTCAGGCGATCGGCCATCGCTTCGAGCCTGTCGCTTACCGGCGGGACCATTGCGGCAAGTCTGAGGAGCGGATTTACGGGCCAGCCGAATTGATCTTCTGCGCGCACTAGCGCCGGAACTGCGTCGATGCCCCACTTTTCGGTTTCCGGCAGGACTTCCGTCAGTACGCCCGACGTCCGCATCCACAGCAGCGCCCGGAACGGGTCTGGCGCCGAAAGCAGCTTGCGCATTTCGGCCCATATCCGCTCGGCGGAAAGCGCGCCAATGCTTTTCTTGGCAACCGCACAGGCTTTCAGTCCCTCTGCATCCGGCCGTCCCTTGCCGTAGAAAGCAAAGAACCGGAAGAACCGCAGGATACGCAGATGATCCTCGGCGATCCGCTCGGCGGCCGAACCGATAAAGCGGATCGTTGCCGATGCGATATCCGGCAAGCCACCCACATAATCGTAGACCTCGCCGTCTTTGTCGGCATAGAGCGCGTTGATCGTCAGGTCTCGGCGCTCGGCATCCGCCTTCCAGTCATCGGTGAACTCCACTTCGGCATGCCGGCCATCGGTATCGACATCCTTGCGCAGCGTTGTGACCTCGAACGGCTTGCCATCGACAACAAGCGTCACCGTGCCGTGCTTGATGCCGGTCGGCACGCATTTGATGCCTGCTGCCTCGGCGAGCGCCTGCACTGCCTCGGGTCGATGGGTGGTGGCGATATCCATGTCGCTGAGCGGGATGCCCATCAAGCTGTTGCGCACCGCGCCACCGACAATGCGCGCCTCACCGTCATCGCGGTTGAGCAGCGCCAGCACACGTTGAAGCCCCTCAGCCTTGAACCAGTTTTCGCTGGCGATGTTGGTCATTCGTAGAACCTCTCGTAGAGCGAGCGAACGATGCCCGCCGTGATGCCCCAGATGCGCCAGTCGTCGTAGGTCATCGCGTAATAATTTCTCTCGAGATCGCGAAACGTCGTGCGCTCCCGAACGTGGTTTGCCGGATCCATGAGGAATCCGAGTGGCACCTCGAACACATTCTCCACCTCGTCGGGATTGAGCTTGAGCTCGAAGCCCGGCCTGACGGTCGACAAGACAGGCGTGATCCGAAACCCGGAAAGCACCGGAATTGACGGCAGACGGCCGATGATATCGACGAAGTGCCGGGCCAACCCGATCTCCTCCTCGGCCTCGCGCAGCGCTGCAATCTCCGGAGACTCGTCCTCGTGGTCGAGCTTGCCGCCGGGAAAAGCGATCTGGCCGGAATGCTTGCGCAGGGACGACGTCCTCTTCGTAAAGATGACCGTTGCCTGATCGCCATGATCGACCACCGGCACCAGCACCGCTGCGTCCTTGAGTTCCATTCCCTCAAGCCCATGCTCGACGCCGGGATTGATCTTGTAGTCGCCGTAGAGAAGAAAATCACCGGGGTTGCCGTTGATGTGGTCCTCGGCCCTGCGCCGGAATTCGCGGGCAGTAAAACCCGTTGTCGTCGCTAGCGCGTGGTGATCGTTGATTGTCAATGCGATAGTCTTTCAAGTTCGTCTGCCCGCATCACCGGAAACAGAACTCCGGCCGAACGGACGCAAAACATGACCTCTCCGTCGATCTCGGCTTCTTCTCCAAGCTCGACCAGATCATACATAACGGCGCGCGAAACCAGGGCCTCGAGATTGCCGCGCACATGTAGATAGGGCTTGAGCTGCTGGTTTTCACCCGCGATCTCGAAACGCATGCTGTGATCTGGCCCGGCGGCCACCACGTCACCGACGTTGGTTCTGAATGTCAGAACGCGCGACGCGCCATTGCCCTCGGCTACCATTTCCACCGCGACGAAAGGAGCATCCTCGATGCGGATACCGACTTTTTCGACCGGGGTTACCAGATAAGTCTTGCCGTCATCGTCCTTGCGCAAGACCGTGGAAAACAGCCTGACCAGCGGCTGTCTGCCGATCGGCGTGCCCATATAGAACCAGGTGCCGTCCGCCCGGATCTCCATATCGATATCGCCGCAATAGGGTGGATGCCAGCGCTCGACCGGCGGCAGGCCGCGACCCGGCTGATTGGTGTCGGCCGCGGCACGCGCAATCAGCGCGGCGAGACTGCCGGCATCTTTTTGCGCCTGAAATTCACCGCTTGCCATTCTTATGTCCTCATCGGGGCCGATATGCTGACGCTATCTTGGTAGGAATCGCGCTTGTCAGCCGTTGTTACCCCTGTCACTTTACAAAGCAAGCAAGCATAAGTGCAAATTACGAATCGAAATCGCCATCACCCGGAGGGTCCTATGGGCGCAATGACACCGGCAGACACCGCCATCGACGAAGAAACCGTTGTGGCGGTCGCTGAGAAGGCGCTCCAGGACATAGCCAACATCAAGGCCGAAACGGCCAAGGTGATCTTCGGCCAGGAAACCGTCGTCGAACAGACCTTGCTTGCTATCCTGTCGGGCGGCCACGCCCTTCTGGTGGGCGTGCCCGGCCTTGCAAAGACCAAGCTGGTTGCCACGTTGGCCACCGTGCTCGGATTGGACACAAGCCGCATCCAGTTCACGCCCGACCTCATGCCGTCAGATATTCTCGGCTCGGAAGTAATGGACCAGGATGACAAGGGCAAACGCAGTTTCCGCTTCGTCAAGGGGCCGATCTTCACCGAATTGCTGATGGCCGACGAAATCAACCGCGCCAGCCCCCGCACGCAGTCGGCACTGCTGCAGGCGATGCAGGAATATCATGTCACGATAACCGGCCAGCGTTACGACCTGCCGCAGCCGTTCCATGTGCTCGCCACCCAGAATCCGCTGGAGCAGGAAGGCACCTATCCGCTTCCGGAAGCCCAGCTCGACCGTTTCCTGCTGGAAATCGATGTCGAATATCCCGACTTTGCGGCCGAACGCCAGATCCTGCTCGAAACGACAGGCATGTCCGAGGCGCGTGTGGGGGGCATCATCGATGCCGCCCGCCTGCTGGAAATCCAGACGTTGGTGCGCCGGATGCCGGTGCCGGAAAGCGTCGTCGACGCCATCCTGACGCTGGTGCGCTCCGCCCGCCCCGGAAATGGCAGCGAAATCGCCGACAGTCGCATTGCCTGGGGCCCAGGCCCACGTGCCGGCCAGGCGCTGATGCTGACAGCCCGCGCCCGCGCGCTCTATCACGGGCGCTTTGCCCCTTCGATAGATGATGTCGTCGCACTCGCGGGCCCGGTTCTGCAGCATCGCATGGCCTTGACCTTCGCCGCCCGCGCCGATGGCGTGACCATGAAGGACGTGATCGCCCGGCTGGTCGAACCGTTGAAGCATTCATCGAAAGGCTAGCAAACCACGTGGCTCCCATCGGCCATAGAGTCGCCGCAACGACACCGGGTGCAGCACTGGTCCGGGCGCGCGAACGCGCACGCCTGCTGCCCGACTGCCTCGTGGAAGCAAGACGCATAGCCAACACGGTGATAGCTGGCTGGCACGGGCGCAAGAAACGTGGCGTGGGCGAAAACTTCTGGCAGTTCAGACCTTTCGTGGAGGGCGACAGCCTCTCGCGCATCGACTGGCGCAGGTCGGCACGCGACGACCACACCTACATTCGCGACCGGGAATGGGAAGCTGCCCACACGATCTGGCTCTGGGCAAGCCTGTCGCCGTCGATGATGTTCAAGTCGAACCTGGGATTGGTGTCCAAGGAGAGCCGCGCATTGGTGCTGATGCTGGCGACGGCGGAAATCATGGCCCGCTCCGGCGAGCGCATAGGATGCCCCGGCATCATGGAGCCGATCGCCGCACGAAATGCAGCCGAGCGCTTGGCCCATGCGCTGATGCATGCCGACCTGCAGGAAAGCCTGCCCGAAACGTCAATGATCCGGGGTTCCAGTGACATCGTGTTGTTCGGCGACTTCCTCGCACCGGTGGAGGAAACGCTTGCGCGGCTGCAGCCGCTTACGAGCCGTGGCCTTCGCGGCCATGTGATCGAGATCGCCGACCCTGTGGAAGAAACCTTCCCCTATATGGGCCGTATCGAATTCAACGACCCAGCCACCGGACAGAAGTTCCTTTCGGGACGTTCCGAGATCCTCAGGGACGAATACCGGCTCGCCTATTTTGCGCGCCGGGAGAGCCTTCGTGACGGCCTCCGGCACATGGGCTGGAATTTCATCGCTCACAACACCTCGCGGCCGGCTTCCGAGGCACTGGCAGCAACGCATATGTATCTTTCGGGCCAGCCCGGCCGGCACGAGCATGAGGGGCGCTGATGGCCGCACTTGCCTTCACATCGCCTCTGTTGCTGATGGCGCTTGTCGCTCTGCCGGTGATCTGGTGGCTGCTGCGGATCACACCGCCGAGGCCCGAAAAAGAGGTATTCCCTCCCTTTCGCATTCTCCTGTCGCTGCGCAAGCGCGAGGAAACGCCCTCCACCACGCCGTGGTGGCTGATGCTCTTGCGGCTTCTGCTCGCCGCGGCGGTGATCGTGGCGCTCGCTGGCCCGGTTCTCAATCCCAATGCCGGGTTTAGCGGCATCAACGGCCCCCTGGTGATCGTCTTCGACAATAGCTGGGCCAGTGCCCCCACATTCGACAAGCGACGGGCGACGGCCGAACTGCTGATCCGCGAGGCCGCAGACCAGGATCAGCCGGTCAGTCTGGTGTTCACGGCCAACGACACGAATGACGCCACGCCAAGGCGCGCCGACGAGGCGCTGCGCATGCTTGCAGCTGAGCGGCCCCTGCCCCTGCCCGCCAGCCGGGGCGCCGCCGCAGCCGCGCTGACTTCGGCATTTTCTGGCCAAAAGCCCGGACTGCTGGCTTTCATCAGCGACGGCATCCGCTCGACGGACGACCCGCTGATGTATGACGCGCTCAAGGCAGTTGCGGGAAATGACGTCCGCCTCTATGGCGACAAGAATCCCGCCGCGATGACCATTACCGGGGCGGCCAACAGTGCAGACCGCCTGACCTTGAACGCCACTCGGCTCGACATCGACACTCCCCAATCAGCCATCGTTTCGGCCCGCGACATGCAAGGCCGGGTTCTGGCAACGACGAGACTGGAATTTGCCGCCGGAAAAACGGATGCGACGGCCGCTATCGAGACGCCCTTCGAACTGCGCAACGATTTTGCGCGGCTGACGATCGATGACTACGACACCGCCGCAGCCGTGCGCCTGCTCGACGACAGCTTCAAGCGCCGCAGCGTCGGCATGATTTCAGGTGAAGCGGGCGACCGCAGTCAACCCTTGCTGTCGCCGCTCTACTATATCACCCGGGCGCTTTCGCCCTTCGCCAATCTGGCGGAAGCGGTCGGCAGCGATCTGGCCACGTCCATTCCGACCATGGTGAAGGCTCACCCCTCTGTCATCATGCTCGCCGATATCGGCCGCATGCCGCCGACCGCCGAAGCTGCCTTGCGCACCTGGGTGGAAGAAGGCGGCACGCTTGTGCGGTTTGCCGGTCCGCGTCTTGCTGCTGCGCCGGCCGAAGATCCGCTCGTGCCCGTTCGCCTCAGGCAGGGCGAGCGCTCGCTCGGCGGCTCGATGTCCTGGGCAGAGCCGCAACCTCTCGACGCCTATCCGCCCACCAGCCCTTTCGCAGGTCTGGGCGCGCCCAAGGGTGTGCTTGTCAATCGCCAGGTTCTCGCCGAACCGACCAGCGACCTGCAAAACCTGACCTGGGCCAATCTCAAGGACGGAACACCGCTTGTGACCGCCCGCAAGATCGGCGCAGGCCGCATCGTCCTGTTCCATGTCAGCGCCGAGTCCTCGTGGTCCAACCTTCCGTTGTCGGGCGATTTCGTCGAGATGCTGCGCCGGATCGTGCAGATGTCGCACAGCGCATCCGGTACAGCATTGAACGCGGACGGCAAAGCTGTGCTCGCGCCCTACCGACTGCTGACCGCAGATGGCCAGCTGACGACGGAAAAGGGCCTCGCCAAGCCGATTGAAACGGCGTCCCGGCCAAAGATTTCCAGCGCCAACCCGCCCGGCCTCTATGGCAGCGAAGACGGTTTCGAAGCGCTGAACCTTTTCGACGAGACCGCAAAGCTGGAGCCATTGGCAATACCGGCTGATGTCCCCTTTGCACTGAGCGGCTTTGCCGGCGACGGCAGTCTTTCGCTGAAACCATGGCTGCTTTCCATAGCCTTGGCCCTCGCACTGCTCGATACGATCATCATGCTGTTTCTTGGAGGCGCATTTGCGCGCCGCGGTGCAACCGCCGCAGCAATGCTGGCCGTCGCCATCTTTATGGGAGGCATAGACGCGCCTCCTGCTCGTGCTGACGACACCCGTCCAGGCGATGCGCAATTGATGGCTCGCCTCGACAAGACCCATCTCGCCTATGTCATTACTGGCGAGGCAGAGGTGGACAGGATCTCGGAGCGTGGACTGACAGGCCTTTCCGACTACCTCTACTACCGCACCACACTCGAACCGGGGGCGCCGGTGGGTGTCGACATCGCCAGGGACGAACTGGCGGTCTTCCCGATTCTCTATTGGCCGGTGACGGCAACCGCTCCCATGCCTTCCGAAGAGACGATCAGCCGCGTCGACGCCTATATGCGCTCCGGTGGCACTGTGCTGTTTGACACCCGCGATCAGGTCTCGGCGATCACCGCAACCGGCAATGTCAGTCCAAATACCGAACGGCTGCGGACCATTCTCGCCGGCATAGACATTCCCTCGCTGGAGCCTGTGCCTTCGGACCACGTATTGACCAAGGCCTTCTACCTGCTGAAATCCTATCCGGGCCGCTATGCCGGCAGCCCTCTCTGGGTCGAGGCGCAGGCGCGCGGCAAGGCCGACCCGAACCGGCCTGCGCGCGCTGGCGACGGCGTGACGCCGGTGCTGATCACGGGCAACGATTTCGCCGGCGCCTGGGCGATAGACGGCATGGGCGCGCCTTTGCTGCCGCTGGTGCCACCCGACGAAAACCAGCGCGAAATGGCATACAGAACCGGTGTCAACATCATGATGTACATGCTGACGGGCAACTACAAGGCTGACCAGGTGCATGTGCCGGCGTTGCTGGAACGGTTGGGCCAGTGAGATGACACTGATTTTCGAACCACTTCTCCCGCTCTTTCTGATCGCCATACTGGCAGCGATCGCCCTGACACTGTCGGCCTTCGGGCTTTATCGACGCCAGCGCGGCGCGGTGTTGCGGGCAATTGCGCTACTGTTGCTGGTCGGTGCGCTTGCCAATCCGGTTTTTCACAGCGAGGAACGCGAAGCCTTGTCGACTGTGGTGGCGATCGCCGCCGACCGCAGCCACAGCCAGGAGGTCGGCCCGCGCAGGGAGCAGACCGACAAGGCCATCGCCGCACTCAAGGATGCACTCGGCCGCTACAAGGGTATCGAGACCCGCGTCATCGACGCAAGCGCCCTTCAGACCACGGACACACCGTGGACCCGGATCTTCTCCAGCCTTGCCAGCGCGCTCGAGGACGTGCCGCCATCACGCATCGGCGCAGTCATCGCCGTTACCGACGGCCAGGTGCACGACGTGCCTGAAGACGGCAAGGTCAAGGGCATCGACGCGCCTGTCCATGGATTGATCACCGGTCATGAAGGCGAATTCGACCGCCGGATCCAGATAGTCAAGGCGCCGCGCTTCGGCATCGTCGGCCGCGATCTCGAAATGTCGCTCCGTGTCGTGGACGATGGTGGCCAGCAGGCCGCACCGGCCGAAATCACCATCAGGATCAATGGCGAAATCGTCAACCGCCTGGATACGGCCCCTGGCGTGACCCGGACGGCACGTTTCCGGCTGGCGCGCGCTGGCAGCAACATCGTGGAAATCTCCGTCGCCGAAATCGATGACGAGGTTACCGGCATCAACAACCGTGTCGTCCAGACCATCGACGGGATTCGTGAAAATCTCCGCGTGCTGCTGGTGTCGGGCGAGCCCCATGCCGGCGAACGCGCCTGGCGAAACCTGCTGAAATCCGATGCCTCGGTGGACCTGGTTCACTTCACCATTCTCAGGCCACCGGAAAAGCAGGACGGCACGCCGATCAACGAGCTTTCGCTGATCGCCTTTCCCACCCGCGAACTGTTCGTCGAAAAGATCAAGGACTTCGACCTGATCATCTTCGACCGATACCAGCACCGGGGCGTGCTGCCGATCCTCTATTACGACAACATCGCGCAGTATGTGCGCGAAGGTGGAGCGCTGCTGCTTGTCTCCGGCCCGGAACATGCAGGCAGCGAATCGCTCGCCTATACGCCGCTCGAATCCGTTCTGCCAGCCAGCCCCACCGGCAGCATGAACGAGAAGGCATTCTTTCCCCGACTCTCCGAGGTTGGGGCAAAACATCCGGTCACGCGCGGCCTGCAAGGCGCCCAAAGCGAGCCGCCGCACTGGGGACGCTGGTTCCGCTCGGTCGGCGTCAGGGCGCCCGAAGGCAATGTCGTCATGGATGGGCCGGACGAGTCGCCGCTGCTGGTGCTGTCGCATAATGGCGAAGGCCGCGTGGCCATGCTGCTATCGGACAATGGCTGGCTCTGGGCACGTGGTTTCGAGGGCGGCGGCCCGCATGTCGACCTCTATCGACGTATCGCCCACTGGCTAATGAAGGAGCCGGCGCTGGAGGAAGAGGCGCTGACGGCGCGATCGCTCGGCCGCGAAATCGAGATCACCCGCCAGACCCTGGGCAAGACCGCCGAGAAGGCGATCGTCAGGAAGCCGGACGGAACGATTGCTGAGGTGACGCTTACACCCTCAGAGCCCGGATTGTTCCGCGGCACGCTGAAGACGACCGCCAACGGCCTGTACGAAGTCTCCAACGACGATTTCTCGACCCTCGTTCATGTCGGCGCTGTCGATGCGCCGGAGTTCCGCGAGATGGTTTCGACCACCGAGAAGCTCGCGCCCGTCGCCAAAGCCACCAAGGGCGTTGTGAAACGGCTGGACGACGGAAACGGCGGCATCACCTTGCCCCAGATCCTCACCGTGCGCGGACAGGTGCGGCTGGACGATCCGGACCGCATGGTCATCCGGATGACGGACGAGACCGCACTGAAGGGCATCTCTTCGCTGCCGCTGTTCTCCGGTCTGCTTGGCCTTGGACTGCTGCTGCTCGCGATTGCTTCGACGTGGTGGCGCGAAGGGCGATAACGTCGTGGGTCTGGCCATACGACGGTCCCTGCCCGAGCACGCCGGAAATAGCCCGTCCGGCATGGTCAGATTTCAGGCAACCGCCTTGGCCGTGGCCATCATCTCGCCGTCGCACTTGCGCCAGCCGATTTTGCCCTTGAGCCGCGCATGGACGCCGTCTGCATAGGGCACCACAAGCACCCGCCCCGGATCGACCGGCGCTGGAAACACCAGTGCGCCATAGGAGACCCGTTCAAAACCGAGCTGCATGTAATAGGGCGGATCGCCAACAAGAATGGTGGCTTCCGAGCCATGCCTGCGCGCCGCTTCCACCGCGATCCGAACAAGCTCGCGACCGATGCCCATGTTCTTGTGCGACGGCCGGACCGCCAGCGGACCCAACAGGTGTCCCTTGACGCCACCGGCAAGCACCGGCGTCATCCGCACCGATGCAATGGTCTCGCCCCGGTCAGCGCAGATAAAGGACAACGAAGCGTCATGCGGACCCTGCTCGCGAATACGCGCTGCTGCCCGCGCAAAACGGCCTGGCCCGAAGGCTTCTTCATTGATGAGTTCGATAGCGGCGTCATGCGACGCGTCTTCCGTCAGGTAGACAAGATCATGCTTTTTCATGGAAAGGACACGCAATTTTCGACTGACAATAACGATGATGCCGGCGCGCGTTCAGCGGCTGGCGAAAAAGCTTCATCGTGGTCGTCGTAGCAATGTCATGCCTGGAAAGGCCCCATCGTTTATTAGGTGAAAGCGCGATAGCAGGAAAATTCTTGTTCGCCAAGTCCTAAAACGCACTGTTCAACAAATCGGCTCTCGTAAAAGCCCCGGCTGACTGCGACATTAGCAGCAATTCAAAAGGAGAATTTTCATGGGGCTGTTGGTTGACGGCGTCTGGCATGACGTTTGGTACGATACGAAGACATCGGACGGGCAATTCGTTCGCGCGGCGTCGCAATTCCGCAACTTCATCACGCCGGATGGATCGGCCGGCCCTACCGGCAAGGCGGGCTTCAAGGCCGAGAGTGGTCGTTATCACCTCTATGTTTCCTACGCCTGCCCCTGGGCGCACCGGACCCTGATCTTCCGCATTCTCAAGGGGCTGGCGGACCACATTTCCGTTTCTGTCGTCCATCCGCTGATGCTCGAAAAAGGCTGGGTCTTCCACGAGGAGAACGGCGCTACGCCCGATCACCTGTTTGGCTCTGCCACACTTGCCGATATCTATCTGCGCGCCGACCCCACCTATTCCGGCCGCGTAACCGTACCCGTGCTCTGGGACAAGCATACCGGCACCATCGTTTCCAATGAATCGGCTGAAATCATCCGCATGTTCAATTCCGCTTTCGACGGCCTGACCGGCAATGAACTGGACTTCTATCCCGAAGACCTGCGAAACGAGATCGATGAGCTGAACAGCTATATCTACGACTCCGTCAACAATGGCGTCTACAAGTGCGGCTTCGCAACCAGCCAGGCAGCTTACGAGCGGAGCTTCGACTCTCTGTTTGCAGCGCTCGACAAGCTCGAAAGACGGCTGGAGGGTCACAGATACCTGGTCGGCGACCGACTGACTGAAGCGGACTGGCGCCTGTTTACGACACTCATCCGTTTCGATGCCGTCTATGTCGGCCATTTCAAATGCAACAGGCAGCGCATCGTCGACTACCGGAATCTACAGCGCTATCTGAACGAGCTTTACTTGATGCCGGGCATCAGAAAGACGGTAAACTTCGATCATATCAAGCGGCACTATTATGGTAGCCACAAGACAATAAATCCGAATGGCATCGTACCGCTGGGGCCGCAACTCAATATCGGATAATTTACGGCTTCGCCCCGCAATTTTGAGTATTCTCCGAAGAAGCCGACCGAGAGCTTTTCGATTTCGTTCGTATTTTCCTTTCTTGAAGCAAGGCAAAATGAAACGAAAGCCCACTCAACTATCTAAAATTGCTGTAACTTCAGAATGTTATGATAAACTTTCATTAACAGAGCAGGCGTAGAATCCGCCTCCAGCACCGATAAAACAATTCGTTTCGGTAGCCTGGGGGCAAATATGGCAATACTGGGTTTTGGCAGTCATGATGCGTCAAGTGAAATGGAAGCTATCGGCGCTTCGCAAGCAGTAATCAAATTCACCTTGGAAGGCATTATTCTCGACGCGAACGCAAATTTCTGCCAGGCGCTGGGCTATGATCTCAAGGAAATAGTCGGCAAGCATCATTCGATGTTCGTCGACCCAGACTATGCCAAGAGCCAGGAGTATCGTGACTTCTGGGCGAACCTGAAGTCCGGCAAGTTCGACCGCCGCCAATACAAGCGGTTTGGCAAAGGCGGCAAAATGCTCTGGATCGAGGCTTCCTACAATCCGGTGCTCAAGAACGGCAAGCCGGTGAAGGTGATCAAGATCGCCACCGACATTACCGAAGCCAAGCACCAGGCCTTGGAAGACGCCAGCAAGTTGGACGCGATTTCCCGCTCTCAGGCGGTCATCGAATTCACGCCCGCGGGCATTATCCTGAATGCAAACGATAATTTCTGCGGTGCATTGGGCTACGGCCGCGATGAGATCGTCGGCAAGCATCATTCCATGTTCTGCGATCGCGATTATGTGAAGACCGAGGACTACCGCATCTTCTGGCAGCGGCTGGCCAATGGCGAGTTCTTTTCCAACGAGTATGTGCGCTTCAGCAAGACCGGCGCAGCAGTGTGGATCCAGGCAGCCTACAATCCTATTTTCGACGACGCCGGTAAGGTCACCAAGGTGGTGAAATTTGCCACCGACGTCAGCCAGCGCATGAACGCCGTCGACAAGCTCGGTAGCGCAATTTCGCAAATCGCCCATGGCAATCTCACAGCCAGCATCGACCAGCCGCTGGTGCCGAGCATGGAGAAAATCCGCAACGATTTCAACGCGGCGGCAGCCAAATTGCGTTCTACGGTGCAAGGCATTCTCGAGAATGCCGGTGTGATCTCCAACAACGCCCAGCATCTGCAGGACGCATCGGGCACAATTGCCAAGCGCACCGAACAACAGGCAGCCTCGGTTGAGGAAACGGCCGCAGCGCTCGAGGAAGTCACCACCACGGTTGCCGATTCATCGCAGCGTGCCGTCGAAGCCGGCCAACTGGTCGTCGCCACAAGGATTGCGGCGGAAAAATCGGGGCAAGTTGTCCAGACCGCGATCCAGGCAATGGAGCGGATCGAGAACTCCTCCAAGGAAATCAGCAACATTATCGGCGTCATCGATGAAATCGCCTTCCAGACCAATCTGCTGGCGCTGAATGCTGGCGTGGAGGCGGCCCGCGCTGGCGAATCCGGCAAGGGCTTTGCCGTCGTCGCCCAGGAAGTACGTGAACTCGCACAGCGTTCGGCGAAGGCGGCAAAGGAGATCAAGGCGCTGATCAACATCTCCTCGCAGCAGGTCGATACCGGGGTGACGCTCGTCAACCAGACCGGTGTCGCACTCACCGAAATCGTCGGCCAGGTGGCGCGCATCGATCATAACGTATCGGCTATCGTCGATGCGGCCAAGCAACAGGCGATCGGCTTGAAGGAGATCAACAGCGCGGTCAACCTCATCGATCAGGGCACGCAGCAGAATGCGGCCATGGTCGAGGAGTCCAATGCGGCCAGCGACACGCTCGCCAATGAAGTCCAGTCGCTGATCGATCAGCTGCGGCAGTTCCAGGTTGACAACGATCTGGACCATCATGGCGGAACGCACAGTCGGCATGCACCGCGCCTCAGCGTGGTGCATTGACCATCAGGCGTTTACCAGAGTTCGTCATAATCTGCGGCGCCTGAAAGCTCCTTCAGGCGCCGCAGCGTTGCCGACGTTGTTCCCGCCGGCAGCGCATCGAGCGCAAAGAAGCCGCTTTCGACGATCTCCCTATCCCTGAGGCGCGGCGCGGTCTGCCGCACCCTGCAACGGAAGAACACCACGTGGTCGCGCTTGGAAGTTCGGCTGTTGAAATAGACATGAATGAGTTCGGCCGGTGCGGTCAGTTCGAGGTTGCCCTCCTCGCGCAGTTCTTTCTTCAATGCCTGCCTGACGGTTTCGCCCCGCTCGACACCGCCGCCGGGCATGTGCCAGCCGGGGATGTAGGAATGCCTGACGAGGAAAATCCGTCCCTGATCATCAAAGCAGGCAGCGCGCACGCCAATGGTCATGCCCTTGATGAAAAAATAGGCCGTATGGGCGACGCGCGTAAGGATCCGATACCTGAGCGCACTCATTTCAGGAGGCGTGACTTCATCGCTCATCGCTATTGCCCCACTCCTGCGGAAACCCTATGCTGCGGGGAATGTTTACGCTTGCCCACATTTCCGATGTTCATCTCGGACCTCTCCCCGACATTTCGTTTGGCGAATTGCTATCGAAACGCATCACCGGATATGTGAACTGGCAGCGCAACCGGCGCAAGCACCTTTTTGGCAACACACTGGAATTGCTGGTGGAAGATCTCTACGCCAGGGTGCCCGATCATCTCGCCATAACCGGCGACCTCGTCAATCTTGCGGCAAGCATCGAAATCGATGCAGCTGCAGCCTGGCTTCGGTCGCTCGGCAAGCCGCACGACATCTCCGTCGTGCCCGGCAATCACGATGCCTATGTCCCGAATGCGATCGACGAAGCCGTATTCAAGTGGAACTCCTGGATGAGTGGCGACGAGATGGGAGAGGGAGACCGTCGCTTCCCCTTCCTCAGAATCCGCGGCAAGATTGCCCTGATCGGTCTTTCCACCGCCACAGCCACGCCTCCCTTCATGGCATCGGGGTACTTCGGCAGCAACCAGGCCCGCCGCTTCGCCAACATTCTCAAGCAGACCGGCGATGCGGGGCTCTTCCGCGTGGTGATGATCCATCATCCGCCGATCCGCGGCGCCACCGCGAACTACAAGCGCATGATGGGCATCCGCCGCTTCGGTGCAGCTGTTCATATCGGTGGAGCCGAGCTGGTGCTGCATGGCCACACGCATCTCAATACCGTCAACTGGCTGCGCGGCCCGACCGATGCGCCGATCCCTGTCGTGGGCATCGCCTCGGCTAGTCAGGGCCAGGGCGGCAGGAAGCCTCCCGCCGCCTATAATCTCTTCCATATCGATGGCGAGAAGGGCAGCTGGTCGATCAAGCGCGAGCGCTACCAGTTGACCGGCGATGGTTCGGCATTCCTGCTCGACGAGACCAGCGCCTTGATCAATCCAGCGTTCGCCTGAACCGCAGGAGAGCCAACCCGGCATAGGCGAGGATGAAGACGATCAGCATCGTGACTTCGAAAGAGATCGCCTGCCAGTCCGAGCCCTTCAACATCACTGCCCGTATAATCCTGAGGAAATGGGTCAGCGGAAACAGTTCGCCCAGCCATTGCGCCCATTCGGGCATGCCGCGATATGGAAACATGAACCCGGAAAGCAGCAGTGACGGCAGAAAGAAGAAGAACGTAAGCTGCATCGCCTGCATTTGCGAACTTGCCAGCGTCGAAATCGTATAACCGAGCAACACCAGGGCCAGCACGAAGGCCAGAACCGCGCCGATCAGCAATGTCATCGAGCCGGCAAACGGAACGTGGAAAACGACCTTCGAAGCGACCAGCACCACCATCACCTGTACCGCCCCCACTCCGAGATAGGGCAGGATCTTGCCAAGCATGATCTCGAAAGGGCTCACCGGCATCGCCAGCAGATTTTCCATGGTGCCACGCTCGATCTCACGCGTCAGCGCCATCGATGTCATCATTACCATGGTCATCTGCAGGATGACGCCGAGCAAGCCCGGCACGATGTTGTACTGGGTAATGCCCTCGGGATTGTATCGTCGTTGCACGACGACCTCGAGCGCGTTGCGAGCCGCTTCCTCCGACTGAATCTCGGCGCTCTGCTCACGCAGCAGCGCCTGGCTGGCGACCGTCGCAAGCGTCGAGATCGCACCGGACGCGACGGATGGATCTGTCGCATCCGCCTCGATCAGAATCTGGGGGTGGTCGCCGCGATCGACCCGGCGGGCGAAATCCGAAGGAATCGTCACGACGAACGAAACCTGCCCGCTCTGGATCAGATGCTCGGCCATCTCCGCGCTTGTTCCCGCTGACACGAAGCGGTAGTAGCCGGTCAGCTCCAGTGCCGAAACCATCGCACGCACGTAGTGGTCGGACGACGAGGTAACCAGGGCTGCCGGCAATCCCTTCGGGTCGTTGTTGATCGCAAAGCCGAACAGCAGCAACTGCATCAGCGGCACGCCGAGCATCATCGCGAAGGTGATGCGGTCTCTTCGCATCTGGATGAATTCCTTGGCGAGCAAGGCAAACAGCCGCGAAGGGGACAGGATACGGTTCATGACATGTTGTCCTTGGACGCGCTCATGAACTGGATGAAGACATCTTCCAGACTCGTCTCGCCTTCTTCAATCGTAAGACCCGGCCGTTGCCGATAGGGGCGGAGTACCTCTTCAAGCTGCTCCCTGTCGCGGCCGACAACATGCAACTGTGCGCCGAAGGACGCTACCTGATCGATACCCTCGCGGGCGCGCAATTCCGCGGCGATGTCGCTCAGCCCCTCCCCGTCAACCACATAAGTGTGTAGGCCAGCATCGCGCACGACGTCTTCAACCGTCCCGCTTGCCAGCAGTTTGCCATAGGAGATGTAGTGGATCCTGTGGCACCGCTCGGCTTCGTCCATGTAGTGGGTGGAAACCAGTACTGTCAGGCCACGGGCAGCAAGGCGATGGATCTCATCCCAGAATTCCCGGCGCGCCTTGGGGTCGACACCGGCTGTCGGCTCATCGAGCAACAACAGTTTTGGGTTGTGCATGGTGCAGGCGGCCAGCGCCAGCCGCTGTTTCCAACCGCCGGACAACTTGCCAGCGAGCTGTTCTCTCCGCGAGGCGAGACCTAAGTCTTCGAGCGTACGGGCCACGTGTTCGCCAGCGGGCTTCAGTCCATAAAGACGCGCGACGAACATCAGGTTTTCCTCGATCGAAAGATCTTCGTAAAAGGAGAACTTCTGCGTCATGTAGCCGACTTCGCGCTTGATCTTCAGGCTCTCGGTTGCCAGATCGAACCCCAGCACCGAGCCGGACCCCGCATCCGGAGTCAGCAGCCCGCACATCATCCGGATCGTCGTGGTCTTACCGGAACCATTCGGGCCGAGAAAACCGGCGATTTCACCGGTAGCGACACTCATGGAAACATGGTCCACGACCGTTTTTCCCCCGAATGTCTTGACGAGGCCAGAAACTTCGATCGCGTTCATCGAGCAGTTTCCGGCAGTACTACATCGACGATCTGCCCCGGGTTCAACTCGCTTTCAGCGGTGTCTGGGCGGGCCTCGATGAGATAGACGAGCTTCTGACGGTTCTCGAGTGAATAGATCACCGGCGGCGTAAATTCAGGGCTATCGGACACGTAGGATATGCGCGCCGTCAGGCCCTTTCGGCAACCATCGCAGCGCACCGCGATTTCCGCTCCCAGCTTCAGGCCGGACATATAGCGTTCGGCGGCGTAAAGCCGGAGCTTGACAGCGCCATCAGGCAGATAGGAGACTACCGGTTGGGAAGGTCCCGCAACCTCGCCTTCCCTACGCACGATGTCATCGACAACCCCATTGTCGGGTACCCTGAGCTGGCGGTGGTCGAGCCGCCAATGGGCGTCGGCGAGCTTGGCTTCTGCCTGTTTGACCTGAGCCTCGGCCGCGGTGATCTCCATCGGCCGCGCCGGCAACCTTGCGACATCGAGATTGGACGATGTCTGGCTAACCAGCGCATCGGCCAGCTGCATGGCTGTCGATGCCTGGTCGAGATTGGCCTTGGTGCTGACGCCGCGCTCAGCAAGCAGGCTTTCCCGGTCAAACACGCGTCTGGCCTCGGCCGCCTGGGCTTTCGCCGACAACATCGAAGCCTCGATGACGGCGATTTCCTCCGGCCTCCTGCCTTCCCTAAGATTGGCGAGCTGGGCCCTCGCCTGCTCCAGCGCCGCTTGCGCCTCCTGTACGGCGATGTCGGCATCGGAAGCCTCCATCTGCACGATCAGATCACCCTTGACGACGCGGTCGCCGCGCTTTTTAGTCAGCGAGACGATCCTTCCGGTTTCCACCGGAGTGATGAGGACATACTCGCCCTCGACATACCCGGTGGCGAGTGGCGGAGGCGGTGCGCAAGCCCCAAAGAGGCTCGCGATCAAAGGCAGACTGCACAAGAATTCCATTTCATCCCTCCAGCCATCAGTTTCGAACGTTGCGATAACCCATGACGATCAGCCGCGCATTGCGCGCAAGCAGGGAAAAAAGCCGGTCGGCGCGCTCGTTTCCCAGTTCGTCCCAATCGAGCCGGCGCAGCAGCAAGCCCCCAGCCACCTTGAAATGAAACACCTGCCCCACGAGTGAAAAGACCGCCACCTTCACCTCCTCGGAATTTGCGTCCAGGCCGGTGGCTAGCCCGAACAGAGCGCAGAGACGAATATGCATCGGCTTCATCCAACTATTGTAGAGAAGTTCCGAGACTTCGCCGGGATTCATGATCTCGCGCATGAGGAAACTGACAAAGTCATGGCTTTTTGCGTTGGCGAGCCACAATCGGCAGAAGGCAAGAAGTGCTTCCCCTATCATTTCCAGGGCTTCGTCCGCGCTAACCTGCGATATGGGTTGCTGAAAAACCGGTTCTACCTGCGCGCGCATTTCTGAAATTACGTACTCCGCGCAGGCTCGATGCAATCCCTGCTTGCCGCCAAAATGGTAGGAAATGGAGCCGATATTTGCAGCGGCAAGGTCTCCGATTTCGCGCGTTGAAACGGCGTCATAGCCTTTTTCGCCGAACAGCCGGATTGCAGCCTCGACCAGCATCATGCGCGTAACTTCAGCTCCGGAACGCTGCTTGTCCATTTGCATCGCCTTTTCGACAATTTAGTCATTTGATTAATTTTTTGCAATAGCCGGGCCTAACGAACATTTGACCACGTGCCGCAAAGAAAACTGTTGCTACAAGCCCGGTTTAGAGCGACCCTTGGCCAAAGCGCTCGGCATAGCCACGCAGAAGGGACATCCCCCTACGAGAAGGAGGTCTTCAATGACTGGTCCGATTGTGAAGAGATTATCAGTTACCGCGGTTGCAACGGCTGCTGCGCTCGCCTTCAGCCTCTCCGCCTTCGCTGCCGGCGGCGGCGGCGGAGGTGGGGGCAGCGGAGGTGGTGGCGGCAATAGTGGCGGCGGCGGCAGCGGCGGCGACACGCCGACGAAAACCACCCAGCAATGCAAGAATGGCAAGGTGTGGAAGGAGAGCAAAAAGAAGTGCATCACCCCGACCAAGGCCAGCTTCAACGACAAGGAACTCTATGACGCGGGCGAAGAATTCGCCTATGCCGGCCAGTACGAGAATGCGATCACCACTCTCAAGCTCGTCAGCAACCAGAACGATCCGCGCGTGCTCAACTATCTCGGTTATTCCAACCGTAAGGCCGGCCGCATGGATCTTGGCATGAACTACTACGCGAAAGCGCTTTCCATCGACCCGGATTTCATTCTCGCCCGGTCCTATATGGGTCAGGCCCTGCTTCTGCAGGGTGACGTCGAGGGTGCGAAGGTCCAGTTGGTGGAGATTCGGGACCGCGGTGGCCAAGGTACCTACGCCTACCAGGCGCTGTATGACTCGCTCAAGCGCATCAAGAGTTATTAAGCAGCACCCCACTCAGGTTGCAACCTGTGGGAAATAAACAACAATTGCAACATGGGCGCGAGGTTTCGCGCCCATTCCCTTTTCAGCACTTGCGAATTGCTGGCAAAATGTTTCATACCTGCCGCGTCAATCCCTGTAAGACCCGCATAAATTTCGAATCACACCGAATAAACCTACAGTAAACCACGTCCTAAATTGCGAGAGGTCATGAGTAACCAAGCCAAGGCAGATCAGATTAGCCGAGAACTGGTAACCATGCTCCCAAAGCTGAGACGCTTTGCGATGACTCTCACGCGGAGTGCATCAGATGCAGATGATCTGGTGCAGGAAGCATGCGAACGGGCGATTACCAGAAGCCACCTTTGGAACGGGGAAGGGCGTCTGGAGAGTTGGGTCTATGCGATGACGAGAAACTTGTGGGTTGACGAGATCAGAAAAAGGAAAGTGCGAACCGGTGGCGGTACTGTCGATGCGTCGGAGCAGGACGAGCTGATCGTCGAGGCCAACGCCGAGAAGGCAATCTACGCCACGCAGTTGCACAAGATGATTTTGTCGATGCCTGAGGGGCTTTCCTCCGTATTTCTTCTCGTCAACGTCGAGGGCCACTCGTATAAGGAAGCTGCCGAAATCCTTGGGATTCCGATCGGCACTGTGATGAGCAGGCTTTCGACTGCCCGGTTGAAACTGGCAGCCATGATCAATGGCACACGGGAAGCAAGGGCATGACGATGGAAAATTTCAGGGAATTGCCGCTGGAAGTTCGACTTTCCGCCTATCTCGACGGTCAGGTCGACCCCGAAGATGCACGCGAACTCGAAGCGCTGCTTGAAAAGGACGTCCATGCACGGGATCTCCTGAATACGCTCAGTGCAGGATCTGATTTCGGCAATCAGGCATTCGACGAGTTGCTGAAGGAACCGGTTCCGCTCAGCATGGTCCGGGCAATCCGCGACACGTCGGCAAAGCCCCCGCCGGTTCAGATGGCCTCCAATACCAACACCATATCATTCTTTCGCTTCGTGCCGCAGGCTATTGCCGCGTCCGCAGTGCTGCTGCTGGCAGGCGGCTATTCCGGCTACTTCGTCGGCAAGAAGAGTGCAGCCGAGATGCCGCTGGAAATCTCGGAAACCACAGCCTTCGAAGCTCCAGGCGCGGTCAAGACCCGCGGCTTCAGCTTCGACACTCCGATAATGGTTGCGCCAGTCGGAGCCCCGCTGATCAGTGCCAACGATGTCGCCGACATTCATGATGTGTATTCGAAGCAAAGCGATCGCCTGGCCGAAATCCCCGCGTCGAATGCCAATGCTTTGATATCCTGGCTGTCAGCCAGTACGGGCATCAATTTTTCCATCCCGGATCTGTCCGCCGATGGCTTGCGTTTCGAAGGCGGCCGCCTCATTGCACTCGACGGCAAACCAGCCGGAGCCCTGTTCTACAAGAATGCCGCGGGCGAAGTCGTCGGCGTCTACTATGTCAAGGGCACGACGACTGATGCGCTGAAAACCGAGGGCGCGCACACGATCGTCTCAGGATCCAAAGGCCAGACGGCGTGGTTTGTAGCGGCTCCTGTCACAAGCGCATCGCTCGCCGATATAGCCGGAAAGGCTTCGGCCGCGCTCTGAGAGCAATCGGTCAATCTCCCCCTCTTAATAAAGCCTGGCAGGCTTTGACCGCGCTGCTTTTCGGACCGAAGTAATCGTGTTATTGCATATGACGCGTTATTTTCGGGATGGAGCATCGCCCGTATGCCGAAGGAAATCGAACGCAAGTTTCTTGTCGCAACGGATGACTGGCGCAAGAAGGCGGGCCCCGGCAAACGCATGCGACAGGCGATCATCATGTCGGAAGATCGTCGTTCACTCAGAATTCGCGCCATTGACCAGAAAAAAGCCCGCCTGACCCTGAAGATCGGCATCAGCGGCATGTCTCGCCACGAGTTCGAATACGACGTGCCGATCGATGAGGCCGAGGAACTCCTCACGCTCGCCAACGGCACCACCATCGCCAAGACCCGATACGAAGTCAAACATGGCAAATTTGTCTGGGAAGTCGATGTGTATGAAGGCGCATTGGCCGGGCTGGTTGTCGCCGAAGTGGAAATGAAGAGCGAAACTGACCAGCCCCAGTTGCCCCCTTGGCTCGGCCAAGAGGTAACGGGAGACAAGCGCTACTCCAACCAGTCGCTCGCGGAAGGCAGCCTCGGGGAGAACTTGCGGGATGGCATATAGAATCAATTTCAAGCACCCGTTCCAGCGGGAAGTCCGATCAATCGCGTCCGAGCAGTTGGCGATTGCCATCGACTTTCTCGAGGAGCAGCCCGACGGTCCGCATGAGGCGATCCACAAAGCGCGGCGTCGGATCAAGCGTACCCGCGCACTCTATCGACTTTGCGCCCAAGGCGCGAAAGGATTTGCGCGAACTGAAACGGAGCGATTGGGAAAAATCGCTGGGCGGCTTGCCCACCTGCGCGATGCCGCGGCACTTACGGAAACTGTAGAGTATATCAAGACCGAAATTGATGAGCCGAGCATTCAAATGGCATTCGATAAGCTGGGCTCGGTTCTAACCAGGCGTCGCGATCAGATGATGATCGACGAAGTCAGAATTTCGGATGCCATTTCGGACGCCGTCATCAATCTGCAGCAGGCAAGGAACGCGCTTGCAGATCTGAACCTTCCCGAACGCAACACCAAAGTCGCGGATTGCCTGGCCACTGGCTGGCGTAGCACGGGGTCGAAAGCGATGGAGGCGCTGATCGACTGCGCCGACAATCAGGAGGGCGCGGCCTATCACGAGCTGCGAAAACGCGGACAGGATCGTTGGATGCATGCCGCCCTCTTGCGGCGCCTGTGGCCATCAGCCATGCAGGCTATCCGCATCGAGACCGAGGCGCTGATTTCTCATTTGGGCCATGAGCACGACCTTGCCATGCTGAGCGCCCATCTGGCCGAAACCAACGACCTCGAGGAGAGTCACGCCGAAAAAGACATTCTCCTACTCGCCGTATTCGAGCAACGCCAAAGGCTGCAGAAGACCTGCCGAGAAGCTGCAGAGCTTGTCTTCGACGATAGGCCTGAGCGCGACGCCGCGCGCATCCGACTGCTGGTTCGGGAAATGTAGACGAAGGGAGCGGTTACCGGAGGCCGCCTTCGGCCTCCGGCGCGGGGCTCATTTGCTTGTGTCGTTGATCATCAAGTTGATTGCCGAGACGATGGCTTCGAGCGAGGCAGCGACGATGTTGGTGTTGATGCCGGCGCCGAAAAGCTTGCCCTTCGGCGTGTTCATCTCGACATAGGCGATCGCGGCGGCATTCGATCCGTGCTGCAGCGAGTGCTCGGAGTAGTCGTTCACCGAGATCTCTGCTCCGAGATAGATCGACATGGCGTTCATGAAGCCATCGATAGGGCCTGTGCCCTTGCCTTCGATGCGCTTGGTTTCGCCATTGTCGGTGATCTCGGCCGCGAGGATCCGCACACCCTTGTGGTCGACGTCCGGATAGGTGTGGTGATCCACGAACTTGAAGCGGCCCTTCGGCTGGTCGACATAGCGCTCGATGAAGCGCGCGTGGATGGCCTTGGACGGAAGCTCCTTGCCCTCTTCGTCGGTGATCCGCTGGATGTCGTCACGGAACTCCACCTGCAGATTGCGCGGCAGGTTGATGCCGTAGTCTTCCTGCATGATGTAGGCGATGCCGCCCTTGCCCGACTGCGAGTTGATGCGAATGATCGCTTCGTAGGTGCGGCCGACATCCTGCGGATCGATCGGCAGGTACGGCACTTCCCATAACGGCTTGTTGGCCTTCTTCAGCGCCTTCATGCCCTTGTTGATCGCATCCTGATGCGAACCGGAGAACGCGGTGTAGACCAGTTCGCCGACATAAGGATGGCGTTCCGGGATCGGCATCTGATTGGAATATTCGTAGACGTCCTTCATCCGCTCGATGTTGGAGCAGTCGAGCTGCGGGTCCAGGCCCTGCGTGTACATGTTCAGCGCCAACGTCACGATATCGACATTGCCGGTACGTTCGCCATTGCCGAACAGCGTGCCCTCGACGCGGTCAGCGCCCGCCATCAGCGCCAGTTCGGTCGCCGCAATCGCCGTGCCGCGGTCGTTGTGCGGATGCAGCGAGATGACGAGGTTTTCGCGGTTGTCCAGCTGTCGGCACATCCACTCGATCTGGTCGGCATAGATATTCGGCGTTGCCATCTCCACCGTCGACGGCAGGTTGATGATCAGCTTGTTGTCGGCGGTCGGCTTGACCTCGGCGATGACAGCGTTGCAGATTTCCAGCGCAACATCGAGCTCGGTGCCCGTAAAACTTTCCGGCGAGTATTCGAAGCGGAAACCGCCGCCGGCCTTCTCGGCCATGTCGGTGATCATCTTGGCCGCATCGACGGCAATCTGTTTGATGCCGCCGACATCCTTGGCAAACACCACGCGGCGCTGCAACTCACTGGTGGAGTTATAAAAATGCACGATCGGCTTGTTGGCGCCTTGAAGCGCTTCGAATGTCCGCGTGATCAGTTCAGGCCGGCACTGCACCAGCACCTGCAGCGACACATCATCGGCAACGTTGCCCTGCTCGATGCACCAGCGGGCGAAATCGAAGTCCGTCTGCGAGGCCGACGGAAAGCCGATCTCGATTTCCTTGAAGCCCATGTCGAGCAGGAGCTGAAACATGCGCGACTTGCGATCGTGGCCCATGGGATCGACGAGTGCCTGGTTGCCGTCGCGCAGGTCCACCGAGCACCAGATCGGTGCCTTGTCGATGATCTTCGACGGCCAGGTGCGGTCCGGCAGCGCGATCTGGCCATAGGGCTGGTACTTGATGGCGGCGTCGGACATGCCGTTTTTGACGGAATGAGTCTTCATAATCATGATCTTGTCTTCACCTTGGACCAATTGGCTCCGCTGATATCGTCTTTGCTTTGGTTTGACGACAGGAATCTCAGGCGAGCCAGGAGAATTTCGGGATTTTCGGCTTGGGATGAGGAGCGCTTCAGGCCTGGCAGCTTTTTCGGCCGCCGGGCGCTCCTCAGCGAACCCGGCAACCGCGCGTAAGGCCGAGGAGAAGAAGCGATGCAATGGCGCGCGAACGGTCCAAAGGTGCCTTATGGCCCTTCGCCGAATTTTCGCAAATCTGTGCGCCTGCTCTGATCATGAAACGGTTTATAGCTTCACGCCTTGAAGGGCGCAAGGGCCCCTGCCCTGTTCTTTGGCGTTCATTTTGCTTTCGGCCTGCCCTTCATCCGCCGCGCGACGGCGGCAAGTCCCATCACGGCGCCGCCCGCCAGCAGTCCCCAGAAAGCGCCGGAGATGCCGCCGAAGGAGATACCGGAGGCGGTGACGATAAACGTGATCGCTGCCGCTTCACGGCTTTCGGCATCCTTGAAGGCCGCCATGGCCGATCCGGAAAACGCCGCCACCAGCGCCAGGCCGGCAACTGCTTCGATCAGGATTTTCGGCGCCAGTGCCACGGCGGCAGTCACTGCCCCGGCGAGCAGCCCAAGGATAACATAGCCGATACCGCAGATCACCGCCGACCAGTATCGGCGCTTCGGGTCGGGATGCGCATCCTCGCCCGCGCACATGGCGGCCGTGATGGCGGCAAGATTGACGGCATGGCCGCCGAACGGCGCACTCAGCAGTGAAAAAATCCCGGTCGCTGTAAACAACGGGCCGGGCGGCGGCTCGTAGCCATTGACGCGCAGCACGGTGATCCCCGGAATGTTCTGCGAGGCCATGGTGATGATAAACAGCGGCAGCGCAATCGAGATCAGCGCCGCCCAGGTGAATGCCGGCAGCACGAAGATTGGTGACGGCATCAGGGAGTCGCCGACATGGGCCAACGCATCCGGTTCTATGTTGATGCCGAACACCAGAACCAGAACGAAGGCAATCAACGCTGTTGGCACAGCCAGCAGCCGGTTGACAGCGCCGCCCACGAAGAAGGCAATCACAATCGGCAGCCCCAGCCATGGATTGAACGCCACAGCCTTCACCGGCGCGAGACAAAGCGTGATCAGCACACCCGCCAGCATGGCATTGGCCAGTGGCGCCGGTATGGCTTGCACGACGCGATTGAGCGGGCGAAAGAGCCCGGCGGCAACGATCAGCAATGACGAGACGAGAAAGGCGCCGACCGCCACAGCAAAGCCACCGTCGAGCGTACCCACGCTTGCCAGAAACGCCGCACCGGGTGTCGACCAAGCTATCGAAATCGGCATCCGCTTCCATACGCTCAGCACGATACCGCAGAGACCCATGGCGATCGACAGCGCCATCAGCCCGGAAGCTGCCTCGGCATCAGTCGCCCCGGTGGCCTTTATACCTTGCAGAACCACGGCGAATGACGAGGAGAAGCCAACGAATGCGGTCAGCAGCCCCATCAAAAAGCTTTGCGGCGAAAGATCCCTGAGCATCGGCAAACCGTCCGGAACATATGGCTGGAGGTGATTTGAAAACGGCCGCTCCAGGGAGCGGCCGCGATAGGAAATTTATGTCAATATCAAAGGGTGCTGGCAAACCACTCCGCGGTTTTGGCGATCACGCCATCAGCCATTCGCTGGTCCGATCCCAGGACGCCATAGATATGATCTCCCTCGGGCACGATCATGACTTCCTTGTTTTGGCCCTTTGCCAACCCTTCAAACCGATCCGGATAGGCGGCCGAGAAATCCTTGGCGCCGGCGATTGCCAGATAGGCGCCGGAATAGCTGGCGATTGCATCGTCAAGCTTGTACTTGCCGAGGCTCTCAAAGAAAGCCTGCTTGAGCGCGATGGTCCGCCAACCAAGATCGAGCCCGACGACGCCGTCGTCCTTGGCGCGATCGAATGCCTTCTGGCCGAGCGAGCTGACGAAATCGGTCTGGAAGTCGCCCACCGACGACCACGTCACCAGCGATTTCACATCCCCCTGCGAGCCTGACGCCAGCAGTGTCGCAATGCCGCCACCCAGGCTGAAACCAAGCACTCCAACGCGGGTCGGGTCTACACCTTCGGTTTTCCTCAGCGCGGCAAATGCGACCTTTGCGGCATCCAGTTGCTGGTCCACGGTCGTGTCTCCGGCATCGCCCCCGCTCTTGCCGAAGCCGGGAAAGTCGATGCGGATCGACGCGATGCCCTTGTCGGCGAGCGCGCGCGCGGCGCGCGCATACATGCCGCCGACTTCATCCTTGGAACTGCCGAAGCCGTGCAGCATCAGCACAGCAGGAACAGGCCCGGAATGGCTGGGCATATTCAGGGTCGCGGAGATGCCGCCGTCGAGGGTCAACGCGCTTTCATCGGCGAGCGCAACCATCGGGGAGACGATGGCCGCGAAGGCCGCGACAGCGAGGGAGCAGGCTTTCCGGCTAAGTCTCGGCACGCGGAAAATCGGCCACCCGGCCACCGGCATCATGATTTCCAACATACGCGTCTCCTGTCTGTGTCATCCAGGCGCACGATCCCTCAAATCACAACCAGATCAGCGAAAGGATCATGCGCAAATTCAATAGCTGCAGGGACCCTTTGCGCGTCGATGTCGACGCACAGCAACCCACCGGCGGCGGAGACTAGGAGGAATTTGCAGCCGTTACAAGGCAGTAGCGGCGTGAGAATTGACGTGATCACAAATGAAATACCCCCGGAGCCGGGCTCCAGGGGTATCTTGCAATTTCCGAACTCAAGCCGGCCTTAGATGTCGGCCTGCGACGAGATGATGCGCGACACGAGGCCGTAGTCCTTGGCCTCCTCGGCAGAGAGCCAGTAATCGCGATCGGTGTCCTTGGCGATCTTTTCGACCGACTGGCCTGTGGCCGCGGCGAAGATCCTGTTCAGGCGGTCGTTCATGCGAATGATCTCGCGCGCCTGGATCTCGATATCGGACGCCATGCCGCGCGTGCCACCGGAGGGTTGGTGCAGCAGGAAGCGCGTGTTCGGCAGGCAAAGGCGCTGTTCCTTCGGAACGCTGACGAAAATCAGCGCGCCAGCGGACGCCACCCAGCCCGTACCGATGATATGAACCTTCGGCTTGATGAACTTGATCATGTCATGGATGGAATCACCCGATTCCACATGACCGCCCGGAGAGTTCACGAAGAGGCGAATGTCATCGTCGGACGCTGCCGCAAGGGCCACGAGCTGCGCGCAAACCTTGTGCGCCAGTTCCTGCGTGATGCCGCCATAGATGAAAATGGAACGCGACTTGAAGAGATTGGACTCGATGTCCTTACCCATCGGCGCCTCGGTCTTCTTTTCCTTGTCGTCGTCTTCGTCGTTCATCCAATTCTCCAGATTTCGAACCTATTGGCCTTGAGATAGGCCGACTCACATTGAAAAACAATGCAACAAAACGCGAATAAGCGAAACGGGTGAATTCCCGGTAAAGCGTTACCGGCTCGATGCTCGGGCGCCAGCTGATCTGCACAACAATACGGCATTATGTGCGCCAGTCTAAAATATCAGCAGAAAACTGACCGCTCCCGCAAGGCTCATATGGACAGCCGGCAATCGGCAGCGTTAGAAATGGTCGGCAATCGGTTCGCCGGCCATAGATGACATCCAGGGGCATTTGATGTTCAAACGTATTTTGATTTCGCTCGGCATATTCCCAGCCACTGCTGTTTCCGCATTTGCGCACCTGGATCCCACCGAGCACGGCTCGTTGCTGGCAGGCCTCACTCATCCGCTATCGGGCGCGGACCATTTGCTTGCCATGGTCGCAGTCGGCCTGTGGGCGGCACAAGTCGGTGGAAAGGCACGGTGGGTCATCCCCTCAGCATTCGTATCCGTCATGGCCGTCGGCTTCGCCCTCGCACTCGCCGGAGCGCTCCTGCCCTTCGTTGAACCGGCGATCCTCGCTTCCGTCGTCGGGCTTGGCCTGCTCGTCGCCCTCGCCGTACGCCTTCCATTGGCTTCTAGTGCCACCATTGTGGGCGCCTTCGCCCTTTTCCACGGCTACGCCCATGGCGGCGAACTCGGGACCGCTGCGGCCGCCAGATTTGGCACGGGTTTCGTGATCGCTACCGGAATCCTGCATGCAGTGGGCATAGGGCTCGGAGCTCTGGCGGGCCGTCATCAGATCATCGGCCGCACGCTTGGCGCACTGACCGTCATGGGCGGCGCCTATCTGATCTTTGCTTGATCAAGCAAAAGCCGGCCGGCATTGCGCCGACCGCTCACGTTGTCGCGTCATCCCCGCCCGCGATAGGGCGGAACTCCCTGATCGGGAAGCCACAAGCCTTCCGGGGCAGCACCGGTCTGCCAGAACACATCGATCGGCATGCCCCCGCGCGGATACCAATAGGCGCCGATGCGCAACCACTTCGGCTGCAGCAGTTCGACGATCCGCTTGGCGATATCGAGTGAGCAATCCTCGTGGAAAGCGCCGTGATTGCGGAAGGAATGGAAGTAGAGTTTCAGCGACTTGGACTCCACCAGCCACGCATCCGGCACATAATCGATGACGATGTGGGCGAAATCGGGCTGGCCGGTCATCGGGCAGACGGAGGTGAATTCCGGCATGACGAAACGCACGACATAATCCGTGCCCTGGTGGCTTGCGGGCACCCTTTCGAGGATCGCCTCTTCGGGGCTGGAAAACGCCTTGGTTTCGGAGCCAAGCTGGGTGAGATTGGAAACGTCAGTCTTGGGCATCATGCCACTACCTCTGAAAGATTGGACTACTGCATCTTGACGCGTATGCCGTGGGCTTTCTCGCCTTCAGGCTCGACATGGATGACGCATTGCGCGCCCGGATGCACCTCATGAATGGCTTCTTCAAGGCGATCGCAGATGTCATGCGCCTCGAGCACCGTCATCCCGGCCGGCACGACCATGTCGAAGACGACGAAGCTGACCTGCCCCGCACGGCGGGTGCGGAAATGATGAACATTCAATGCGCCATAGCCATGGCTGGCGATCGCCGATTTGATCGCTTCCTCATCGACCTCATCGACGGCCTGGTCCATCAGCCCACCGATCGAATGCGAGATGACCTTCCAGCCCTGATAGAGGATGTTGAGGGCGACGACCATTGCCATCAGCGGATCGAGAATCGCATAACCGGTGGCGAGCGCCAGCACGAGACCAACCAGCACCCCCGCCGATGTGACGACATCGGACCAGATATGCTGGCCGTCAGCGGTGAGCGCCGGAGAACGGTGTTTTCTGCCTGTTCGAATCAGCACACCGGCCCAGATCGCGTTGATGACCCCGGCCGCCGCATTGATTGCCAGACCCAGAACCGGCGCTTCAGGCAGGACAGGATGCCACAGGACCTTCGCCGCTTCTGACACGATCATCAGCGCGGCGACAACGATCAGCACACCTTCGATAACCGCCGAAATGTATTCCGCCTTGTAGTGGCCGAAGGGGTGATCATGATCGGCCGGCTTGGCCGCGTAGCCGACGACCATCCAGGCGACGATGGCGGCGATGACGTTCACAGTCGATTCCAACCCGTCGGAAAGCAGCGCTACTGACCCCGTCACATACCAGGCCACGAGCTTGAGCCCCATGACGGCAAAAGCCAGCGGAATGCCCCAGAAGGCAATGCGCCTGACCGTCGTGTTTGCCTGAACCATTGTCGTCGCCCCTTCACGCAAATGCGAATGAATAGCAAAACCCTGCATTTTCAACGCGAAACCGCGCGAACGGAGGGCCGTTCGCGCGGTTTTTGATGAGGTTGCTATCGGCTAATTTAGACCGAAGGTCAATATGCCAATTGTCTCATTACACAGTCTATGCCGCCTTCACCTTCGCCCGCTTGGCAAGATGCGCCACGACGTTCTCGATCATCCGCATGCCGGCGTCCGAGCCGAGCGTCATGATCGATTCCGGGTGGAACTGCACCGCTGCCACCGGCTCCGTAGTGTGCTCGATACCCATGATCGTGCCGTCTTCGGCTTCGGCGGTGATCATGAACTCGCGCGCCAGAGTGGCGGGGTCGGCAAAGATCGAGTGGTAACGGCCGACAGTGACTTCCTTGCCCAGCCCGGAGAAGACGATGCCCGGCTCGAGCACCCGGATGCGCGAGGGCTTGCCGTGCATGGGAACGGCGAGATGCCGGAGTTCTCCGCCGTAGGCTTCGGCAATCGCCTGCAGGCCCAGGCAAACCCCGAAGATCGGCAGGTTGCGCGCCCGCGCCTTCTTGATCGTCGCCTTGCAATCGAAATCGGACGGCGAGCCGGGTCCCGGCGACAACACGACGAGATCCGGCTTCATCTGGTCGAACACCTCTTCCGCCACCGGGCTTCGTACCGTGGTGACGGTTGCACCCGTCTGGCGGAAATAGTTGGCCAGCGTATGTACGAAAGAGTCTTCGTGGTCGACGAGCAGGATGTTGACCCCCTGCCCGACCTTGGCGACATCACGTTTGGTCATGGAAGCATTCCCAGATCTGGCATCGCGGATCGCGGCGATCATCGCCGATGCCTTAAGTTCGGTTTCGGCCTCTTCGTCCTCGGGGATCGAATCGTAGAGCAGGGTCGCCCCTGCCCGCACTTCCGCGATCCCGTCCTTGATGCGGATGGTGCGCAGCGTAAGACCGGTGTTCATGTCGCCATTGAAGCCGACCCAGCCGATCGCGCCGCCATACCAGACGCGCGGGCTGCGTTCGTTGGCCTCGACGAAGCGCATTGCCCAGAGTTTTGGCGCGCCGGTGACGGTGACGGCCCAGGCATGGCTCAAAAAGCCGTCGAAAGCGTCCATGTCGTCGCGCAGGCGGCCTTCGATGTGATCGACCGTGTGGATCAGGCGCGAATACATCTCGATCTGGCGACGGCCGATGACCTTGACCGAGCCCGGCTCGCACACACGGCTTTTGTCGTTGCGGTCGACGTCCGAGCACATGGTCAGCTCGGACTCGTCCTTCTTGGAATTCAGGAGCTTGAGGATTTGCTCGCTATCGGAGATCGCGTCGTCACCGCGCTTGATGGTACCGGAAATCGGGCAGGTCTCGATGCGGCGGCCCGACACCCGCACGAACATTTCCGGCGAGGCTCCCACCAGAAATTCCTGGTTGCCGAGATTGATGAAGAACGAATAGGGCGACGGATTGACTGCCTTCAGACGCCGCGAGATCGCCGACGGCTTGGAATCGCAGCGCTCCATGAACTTCTGGCCGGGAACCACTTCGAACAAATCGCCGCGGCGAAAACTTTCCTTGGCCCTGGTAACCAGTTGCGCATATTCGCCGGGATGATGATCGCCACGTGGCGGAATGGTGTCGGTCGACTTGAAGGGTTCGGCAGGAATATCGCCAGCCTTGCCGAGCGTCGTCCTGCCATCCCGAGCAAACTCATAGCGGTCGATCCATGCCTTGGCGGAATAGTTGTCGACCACGAGGATCTCGTCGGGCAGGAACAGCACCATGTCGCGCTGGTCTTCCGGGCGCTTGAGCTTGAGCTCGATGGCGTCGAACTGGAAGGCAAGGTCGTAGCCGAAAGCGCCATAAAGGCCGATCTGCGCATCCTCGGGCGAATGAAACAGCGCCGTGATCGCCCGGAGCACCGTAAACACAGTCGGGATCTTCGAGCGTTCTTCCTCGGTGAACACCCGGCTGGGCTCGCTGACCCTCAGATCCAGACGACGGACCGTCCGGCCGCCGAGCGTGATATCGGCCACCGACTGCAGATGCTCGGTGATGATTTCGAGCAGCACTTCGCCGCGCTCGTTATAGGCTTCGATCCACATGTCGCGGCCGAAGGAGGAGATGCCGACCGGCGGATCGCAGACCGCCACGTCCCAGCGTGTATAGCGGCCGGGATACTCGTAGTTGGACGACAGCACCGCGCCACGGCGCTCGTCGAGCTTTTCGATGTAGCTGTCGATGGCGTCGGCATAGCTCGTCTCGCGCCGCGAGCGGGTGATCGTGATCCCGCCCTTGGTCACATATTGTTCGGACCCATCGTCCAGCACGCGCGTTCCCATTCCTCTACTCCCGTGTTGGCCCGAACCTCGCGCGGCCAGATACGAAAAAAGCCGCCTCAGATCGGGCGGCTTCCTGGTCGTGTCTTTTCACATGACTGGTCGAGGCCGCGTTTTCAGCGAGCCCACCACCATGCACCAATGTTCAAAGACGTGTTCATGGACACTACAAATACCGTAGTTTTCGCCGTTGACAAGGGGGCCGACGCATCGGCACCCCGAGATTCAGCAAGGCGTGTTGTACACGACACAGCATCATCAGAAGGCGAAGTAGAAATCGATCGGGCTCATATCTGCGATCTGATGACCCTTGATGCGCAACTGGTCGCTGCCGACCGTAATTACAACATCTCCGCTGACCTCGTCATTGGTCATGTGGTTGTCAACAAGATCCTCGAAGTCCACCACTCCGGACAGCCCACTCAGGTCGATGGTATCGGTACTCCCATCGAAATCGGTAATCGTGTCGCTCCCGTGGCCGGTCGAGAAAAGAAAATGATCGTATCCAGCGCCACCGGTAACCACGTCATCACCCGCGCCACCGACGAGCGTATCGTTGCCGGCCCCCCCGTTAAGCACGTCATTGCCGACACCGCCGACAAGTGTATCGTTGCCTGTGCCGCCATCAAGCGTGTCGTCGCCAATACCGCCGATAAGCGCATCGTCCCCAGTACCGCCATCAAGCGTGTCGTTGCCTGTGCCGCCGTCAAGCCAATCATCCCCCTTGTCGCCCAGCAGGGTGTCGGATCCTGCCGACCCCAGCAATGTATCTTCCCCACCGAGCCCGGCGAGCCTGTTGTCCTGTTCATTGCCCATCAACAAGTCACCGGCATTGCCACCGATTGCGTTCTCTATTTCCGCTCCGTTGGCGATGCTGAAGCCGCCATCGAGGCCTTTGTATCCCATTATGGTGTAGTCGAGAACCTGCGAGAAAAACCCACCGGCATGGTGCCATTCATTCATGATATCAGCCCGAAGAGCCTTGGACATCATAAGGTAGAAGTCCGACGCTTTCAGTTGCTGGAACAATTCCTGCAGATCGGCACTTATGTTGCGTGTATTGAGCGTGGCATCGTTGAGGTTGATCATGACAGCCCTGCCGGCACCCTCATAGTTGACAGTATCCTCGCCGCCGGAGTCCCATATGCAGTAATAGGCGCGCCCGATCGAAACATCGCCCTCGCGAAGGCTCATCGGCCCACCCTTGGGATTCATCAACGAATAGCTGGATGCACCTGCAGCGTTGGTTTCGGCGCCATAAAGCGCCTGGATCGATGCGACATCCAGCGCCATGAAGCTGACGGCATGGCCATAAGCGAGGCCATCCGATGCGCCGTTATAGGACATGACAGAATAGCGCTCGTTGTTCATGTATCGGCCTACGGTCGGGAGTGCAGGCAGGCCCCTCTTTTCCTGATGTGTATGCAAAAGCCCCAGCCCGTGGCCAATCTCGTGCAATACGGTCCAGTTGGCGTATTCGCCACCACCGGCTTCCGGCCGCGTGCGCATGTAAGAAAAGCCGCTGTTGAAGGCACCGATCGACCAGGCGTCCCTGCCTCCCGTTCCATCGTGAGTGGAATTGCCCGGAAACTCGAAGAAGCCTTCGAGATCGGCATTCGGCCTGTTGGCGCTGACAAGGACGTGCTCGGCCTGGCGGGCATTTCGCGTCTCGGAAAAATCGAGCGCAGTGACAGAGTCGATCATGCTGTACGCTCGTGTCGCCAACCTCTCGTAGGCAAACTGGGCGTCCGGCGTGTTGCCACCCATATAAGCGCGGAACGCACTGCGAAACTCGCCATCGAGCGCCAGCGAATTCTTCCCGCCGAAATAGTACTGAACGTCCGTCGCGTTCCAGATCTTGTTTCTCGTGATGGAGTCGAGCAGAGGAGCCAGATTGGGCTTCGTCGTCAAAGTTGCCATGTCAATCCCTTACCGAAATGTCCATTCAATTGTTTTGAGTCTTCGCGGGAAGGAAACTGATTTGCCGTTCATTTGCAAGCAGCGGATGCATTGAACCAAAAATGGCACTCTCTTTGCCCCAATGTTCGGAAACGATGAAACTCTCCCGTTTGAACGACGTTTAAGCCCTGATGTTTAATCCGAGGGTTTTGCGATTTTCAGACAAATTCCTGTTCTCCTCGCAGCAATCTCATTATCGACAGGAGTAACCCTGCCGGAACAGGGGCCGGTGCCGATCAGTCGGCCCGGTCAGGAAAAAGCACCGGCAGATCAGCCGGATGAGCGGCAGAAGGTGCCTGATGCCAGCAAACCCGACAGCCAGGTGGAAGTCGAAGAACCTGTCCAAATCCAGACAGAGGACCCAGCGCAGTTTGCCGCTTGTCTCGCCGACCTCAGGTCGCTCGGTGTCATCTTCGAGCAATCTGACCGCATCGACGATGGCAACGGCTGCGGTATTGACCTTCCCGTCACGGTCACCTCGCTGGGGAGCGGCGTTTCACTCAAGCCGAAAGCGCTGTTGCGCTGCGCGACGGCGCTGAAGCTTGCAGAATGGACTGCCCAAGCCGTCGTCCCTTCCCTGAAGGTAGCAAGGCCGAAGGAAACGCTCGCAGCGATCAATCAGGCATCCGGCTACGTCTGCCGCAACCGTAACGGCGCAAAGGACGGCAAGATCTCAGAGCATGCACGCGGCAACGCGGTCGACGTGGCGGGATTCACCTTCAGGAGTGGCAAGACCTTCTCCATCGAACCGCGCATGGAAGACTCGACCATGGATGGAGCATTTCAGCGCGCGATCACCGCAGCGGCATGCCTGCACTTCACCACCGTTCTCGACCCCGGCAGCGATGCAGCCCACGAAACGCATCTGCACCTGGATATCCTGCAAAGAAAAGGAGGCTACCGCTATTGCTGGTAGCCTCCTCATAGATCGCGGAGCGTTCCCCTTTCGGGGCATCCTCAGCCTTGTTGAGCCGAGAATGACCCCAGGAAGAGAAGTATCAGAACAGACCTTCGATCTGGCCGAGATCGTTGAGGAAGATGCGCTCCGACGAAGGCGACTTCGGCAGGCCCGGCATGGTCATGATCTCGCCGGTGACGACGACGATGAAGCCGGCGCCGGCAGACAGACGCACTTCGCGAACCGGAACCGTATGGCCTTCCGGCGCACCGCGCAGGTTCGGGTCGGTCGAGAAGGAATACTGCGTCTTGGCCATGCAGATCGGCAGGTGACCATAGCCCTGGTCTTCCCAGGCACGCAGCTGGTCGCGGACAGACTTGTCGGCGATGACTTCGCCGGCATGGTAGATGTCCTTGGCGATCGTTTCAATTTTCTGGAACAGCGGCATCTCGTCAGGATAGAGCGGCGCGAACTGCGAATGACCGGATTCAGCCAGTTCCACGACCTTGTTGGCGAGATCCTCGATGCCAGCCGAGCCCTTGGCCCAATGCTTGCAGAGCACGGCTTCGGCGCCGAGCGTTGCCACAAAGTCCTTGATCGCCTGGATTTCGCCTTCGGTGTCGGAGATAAAGTGATTGATACCGACAACGACAGGAACGCCGAACTTCTTGACGTTCTGGATGTGGCGACCGAGGTTGGCGCAGCCCTTGCGGACGGCTTCGATGTTTTCGCGGCCGAGGTCTTCCTTCTTGACGCCGCCGTTCATCTTCATCGCGCGCGCAGTTGCCACGATGACCGCTGCATCCGGCTTGAGACCGGCCTTGCGGCACTTGATGTCGAAGAACTTTTCGGCACCCAGGTCGGCACCGAAGCCGGCTTCGGTGACGACATAGTCTGCGAGCTTGAGCGCAGTCGTGGTGGCGACAACCGAGTTGCAGCCGTGGGCGATGTTGGCGAACGGGCCGCCATGCACGAAGGCCGGGTTGTTTTCGAGCGTCTGGACCAGATTCGGCTGCATCGCGTCCTTGAGCAGCACGGTCATGGCGCCGTCGGCCTTGATGTCGCGGGCAAAAACCGGGGTCTTGTCGCGGCGGTAGCCGATGATGATGTTGCCCAGGCGCTTTTCGAGATCCTTGAGGTCCATGGACAGGCAGAGAATTGCCATGACTTCGGAAGCAACCGTGATGTCGAAGCCTGCTTCGCGTGGATAGCCGTTGGCCACGCCACCGAGAGAGCAGACGATTTCGCGCAGCGCGCGGTCGTTCATGTCCATCACACGGCGCCAGGCAATGCGGCGGAGGTCGATGTTCTGCTCGTTGCCCCAGTAGATGTGGTTGTCGATCAGGGCCGAAAGCAGGTTGTGGGCCGAGGTGATGGCGTGGAAGTCACCTGTGAAATGCAGGTTCATGTCTTCCATCGGCACGACCTGGGAATAGCCACCGCCGGCAGCACCGCCCTTGACGCCGAAGCATGGGCCGAGCGAGGCTTCGCGAATGCAGACGATTGCCTTCTTGCCGATACGGTTGAGGCCATCGCCAAGACCGACGGTCGTCGTCGTCTTGCCTTCGCCCGCCGGCGTCGGGTTGATCGCGGTGACGAGAATCAGCTTGCCGCTCTTCTTCTCGCGCTGGGCGGCGATGAATTCGGCGGAAATCTTCGCCTTGTCATGGCCATAGGGCAGAAGATGCTCGGCTGGAATATTCAGCTTGGCGCCGATTTCCATGATGTTCTTCTTGTTCGCCGCGCGAGCGATCTCGATATCGGATTTCACCTCTGACATGAATGTAATGCCTCCCATTTGCCATTCAAAAGTTTCAGTACAGGAAATATACTTTCCTGAGGTATAAGCCAAATGTGGCCCGAAGCAAGCTCCAAAGCAGCGCCAAAGGCTGTCGCGGAGTGAACAATACGCAACTTTTTTGAGTTGGGTCCACTTTCCGCCCTGCTTGCTACATCAGAATGAAGGCGCGCGCCTGTGGCAAAGGCGGCAGATTGGTCTCGCCAAGCGACTCCCGGAGATTTATTTCGATCGTCTCCGCCATGGCAGAAATCGCCAGCCCGTTGGGAATATCGGCGAACGGCGCCTCGAGATGCTCACTGAGCGCATCCAGGCCGAAAAATGCGTAAGCCGCAAGCGCTGTGGCAAATGGCGTGGCCCAACCAAGCATGTCGGCAAAACCGAATGGCAGCAGAAAGCAGAACACGTAGGCCGTGCGATGCAGAAGCAGCGTATAGGCGAACGGGACCGGCGTATTGGACAACCGTTCGGAGGCAGCCTGCACCAGCCCCATTCGCGACAGCGTTCCATCCAGCGTCTGAAACAGGATGTCGCTGATCGCACCTGTGGAGCGCAGTCGAGCGAGTTCACGGCCCATAAGCCTCAACACGGCATCCGGCCTGTTGCGGCTGGCTTCGATTGCGGCCGCGTCATCGGCACTCAACCAGGAAGAGGAGTCGGAACGGCTTGCCGACGATGGTCGCAGGTGCCGGGCAAGCGCCCAAGTAAAGGCAATGGCGAGCCGCACCAGCCTGCCGCGACTTTCTATTCCATCGTGTCCGGGAATTGTTTCCAGCGCCAGACTTTGGCGCGCGAAGTTGCGGGTCAGGAAAATCAGTTCGCCCCATTGCTTGCGCGCCTCCCACCAGCGGTCGTAGCAGGCGTTGTTGCGAAAACCGAGAAAGATCGACAGCGCGATGCCAACGAGAGCGAACGGCGCCCCGTCGAACACCGGAACGAACTGTGGCCAGAGCCTGTGAGCGCCGACAACCGCGCAGGCGATGAGTGCTGTGCAGACGATTTGCCCGACAATATCGGGAATGATCGAGCCGCGGAGAATGAAGAAAAGCTGCAGGAAATTCGGACGCGGTCGAACGATCATGAAATAGGCCTCGATGTCAGCAATCGTCGCACTTTATCGCGACCGGCACATCCGGACGCTTATGATTGCGACGCGAATGGATCAATAAAGCGAGATCAATTTTGCACCGGCGGAGCCTGGGCCGTGACAACCGTTCTGGGCGCTGGATTTCTCATGATGCAATAGTCCGGCGCCCCCTTTTGCCCACAAACCTGCGGATCCACGACAAGGTCTCCCGCAGTGACCTCGGTGACGAGGCGCATCTTCAACATCTCGTCCGGCGACAACCTGCGAATCTTGTCGGGCGGCGTGGAAAGCATTGCATCGAGCAGCACCCTGTCGATACCCATGTCGCGGAAATAGGCGGTCAGCAGTTTGCGGGTGGATTTCGGCAGCGTGGTCGTGACCTTCGTGCCCGCCTTCTTCCGATTGACGATCTTGCGGCTGACGAGCTTGCGTTCGCCGTTCACGACCCGGAACCGCTCGCGATAGAATACCTTCTCGCGCTGATAGACCGTGGTGACTTGATGAACGCCGGTCATCGAGGCCGGATCGGAGAGCCGCCTTACGCCGCCGGCCAGCACCAGCGGGCAGGCCGACCAGCAAAATGCACCCTGAACAAGTGCCATTCCCCGGAATTCGCCCGGTAGTGGTCCGTCTCCCCTGCAGCCCTGGTCGCGCGGGCGGCAGCCGGCAAAGCCGGTAAAGCCGACTTGCACCACCATTTTTCGCTTGCGAACAATTCGCCCCATTTCAATTGCGGCATGGACGTTACCGCCAGGAGACACGATCAGCAGAGGCAGATTGCGTTCACCCGCCTGCTTCAGGACCTTCCTGAGGCGCGAAGGCGTCTTTGCATCGATCTGGCCCTCAGCATAGATCCATTCCGGACAATTGGGCTCGCAGAAACCTGCATTGCTCCGTACAATAGCAAAAACCATCGGTTCATCGAAAGGATTGACGGGCTTCTTGTCCGACGCCATCGCCACTGCCGAGATAGATAAGCAGACCATGAACACCGCCACCGACTTTCGGCATATGCAGAGCAGAGGGACGAGAGCTTCAAAAATGTTTTGCTTCACTTGCTGACCGGCAGACAGATACGCATGTTGGACCAGCGCCCACAATGTGTCGCCGGCGGCAAATATGCAAGACATGACATTAACCGGCGCATCTGGATACCGCATCGCAGCATTGCACTTCGCAAATCGGTTGGCTAAGAGAAAACAACCCGAAAACTGGAGTCAGGACCGCCACGAATGAAATCGCTCGAACTGTTTGTCGAACGCATCATCCTTTCCAGCCGCTGGATTCTCGTAGCCTTCTATCTGGGGCTGGTCGCCGCCCTGGCTGTCTATGCCGTTTCCTTTGCTTACAAATTCTGGAAGGTGGCACAGAATGTCTTCGCTTATGACGAAGCCGATATGATCCTTGCCATGCTCGGATTGATCGACGCCGCCCTGGTGGCGAGCCTGATCGTCATGGTAATGATCTCCGGCTACGAAAACTTCGTCAGCAGGTTCGACGAAGAAGGCGATTCCGATGTTTCGTTCCTGGGCAAACTGGATGCCGGCAGCCTGAAGATCAAGGTTGCCTCTTCGATCGTAGCGATCTCCTCGATCCACCTTCTGCAGGTCTTCCTCAACGTCAATCAGTACGAGACATCCAAGCTGATCATGCTGACCTCGATCCATTTGGCATTTGTGGTGTCGGCTCTATTCCTCGGGGTGCTGGAGCGCATCATGACTTCGCTCAAGGACAAGTCCAAGGAAGCAGACAAGGGGCTTTGACCCAGTCTTGCAGGCGCAGCCGGCACGCCGGCTGCTCGCTAAGGCAATAATGACCGGCCACGCCGTACGCCTGCGGCAAGAAACTCAACTATCCCCCCAGTCACTCGTGCAGTATTCCGCGGACATCGACAGCTCTTCTTCATTTATAACAACGAGGCCGGCTCCGCGCGGGATGGCGAAAAGACCATTTCCAAGTTCTGGCCTTTCGATATCATAAAAAACATTTGCAAAGACCGTATCGGTTAGCTAAAAATATTTAGTGTAGCTTCAATTTCATATAAAAACGATAAAAAAACATGTAAATCACAGCTATTGCAAGTACTGCATTTCATGCCCTCCGTGCCTATCAAGAAATAAATATGGAGAGCACTTCAAGTTCGGGAACAATACAAAAACGAATTCCCGGAATATTGGAGATGAATTCGCGTGCGACTGGGTATCTTGTGGCAGTATTTCCGCTGCTAGATGCCAAATCATGACAGCGGCGCGATACTTTTTTGGGGGGTGTACGGTGATTATAGTTGTGGTGCGTGCAAGGTGATGCGAAACTCGGGGGGAGAACGCCATCAGCACCTTTATCGTGCAATCGCGCAGGGCAATTCCAAGGCTGATCTGGCACTAGCGTTTTTTGAGCTGGCGTCCGCATTCGGCTTTTCTCACGCCAGCCTGATGATCATGCCTGCCAAGACCGACCGTACGATCGGCGCGCTGATTTTGGAATCGACGTTGCCTTTGCCGTTCTTCCAGAAGTTCGATCAAGTCTGCCCGGCGCATAACTGCCAGTATTTCCATGCGGCGCGCAGCTCCATTCTACCTGTGACATGGTCCCATCAACAGATCGCGAGGCAATTCATGCTGATGAATGCCGAGGAGCCGCCAGTGCTGGCGCTCTATCGCGAGTATGGCCTGACTGGAGGAATTCTGTTTCCCTTGTCCTCCATAGATGGAGCGCGTCATCTGATGCGCTTCGATGGCGATCGGGAGATGATGCAGCAGGAAGAGATCAACGATCTGGCAATGCTGGGCATGCACATATTTGAAGCCTACGATAGGGCCCGCTATCCGCTGCGTAACAATCCGTGCGGTTTGACAGAACGCGAACTGGACGTCGTAAGATGGAGTGCCACGGGCAAGACCTCTTCCGAGATCGGCCAAATCATGTCCCTGTCGGATCACACCATTAATGCTTACATGAACAACGCGTTCAAGAAGCTCGATTGCGTCAATCGTACGCAACTCGTCGCCAAAGCGCTCAGGATGCGCATCATCAGCTGATAAGCAGAGACCGTTGTGCTCGCATGCGGCTTGCCGGATCAAAGGTCCGGCGCCGCATCCCTTTTTCAGGCAGCGTTCTTGTTGAGTTCGGTATCGACGTAGATAGTTTCGAGAGCCGCAAGCAACGTGAGCACCTGTGATGAATTGCTCGAGTAGTAAATCGTCTGCGCATCGCGACGCGTCTTCACCAGCTTCTGAGCCCGCAATTTGGACAGATGCTGAGAAAGTGCCGACTGGCTAAGCCCAACCTGGTTGGCAAGCACGCCAACGGGAATTTCACCATTCACCAGGTTGCACAAGATCAACAGTCGTTTTGGATTTGCCATTGCCGAAAGCAAGGCAGCAGCCGGATTGGAATGTTCAGATAATTTCTTCATTTTCATTGCAATAAGTTCCCCGCAGCCATTGGCTGACCGTTCAATGAATTGCCCCACAGTCTTGATATTCAACGAAAAAATATTAACAAGCGAAATTGATGTCTGTACATTACTAATTTTAGCGTATGTCTTTTAGAATTCTTGAATACACATCAATCAGCGCGTTAGGATCCTCGACAGACGCGTCAAGTTGCACGCGAAATATTTTCTCCTTTCGCGCGAGTTCCACCCCTTCGACATCCACGCCGACGATCCGCCAATTATCTGTTTTTTCTTTGAAATAGTGCTTCACCAGTAAATCCGGAACTCGTTCTCCAAGCCCGTTGATCTGGTCAATAAAGTGCAACTCATTCGCTGCAATAGCGTGTGTAGCTTTGTTTCGTATCACAAGCTCTTCGCCTGAAATTTTATAAGCCTTTCCGAAACCACCGTTCATTGCTGCCGATTTTGGCACAAGTCGGAAGAATGAAAAATCGCCGAAATCAGCATAGAGTTTCGATTTGGGATGGCGATTGAGAAATCTTTGCCGAATGCGGACACGTGATTCGCTATCTTCAGCAACGCGTTCGGCCTCGGCAAGGACAGTCAGCCGCGGCCAGGCCAGCGGATCACCCCGGCCCGGCTCTCCGACCAGCAGCGAACAACGCGGGTCCGCCAGCACGGCTCTTGTATGGGTCGAAAGTTGAGAAGACAGCATGACGGGCACTCCGTCTGCATCGGTGGCGAGCAGCACCCGGCTGGCAAAGGGATAGCCGCTTTCCGGCTCGATGACCCCAAGCGCGCCGAAGCGCGCGCCCCTCAACAGTGTGCGTGCAAGTCGCAGGGCCTCGGCGTCAGTCGGCCGTATCGGAGATAGTCTGTCGGCCATGGCAACGTTCCGTTTGTGATGCCCCGCCGACACCGCCGGCGGGGCCATGACACGCTCTACATCTTGCGATGGCGAGTCAGGCCGTTGACGACGTCCTGCGCCGATATGACCCCAACGACATTGCCATTGTCCACCACACCGACCACGCCAGGCTGGCGCGCCATGGCATCCAAAACATCAACCAGTCGCGCATCGGGCGTGGCCGTACCGGAGACGGTGGCACTTAGATCGGTGCCAGGGCGCATCACATCGGCCGCCGTCAGCATGTTGATCGGGTTCAAGTTCTGAACGAAATCGGCGACATACTGATTGATCGGATTGCGCACAATGTCCTGTGGGGTGCCGCACTGGACAATGCGGCCGCCTTCCATGATGGCGATGCGATTGCCGATCCGGAATGCCTCATCCAGATCGTGACTGACGAACAGGATCGTCTTTTTCAGACGGCGTTGAAATTCGAGCAACTCATCCTGCAAACGCGTGCGGATCAGCGGATCGAGTGCCGAAAACGGCTCGTCCATCAATAGGATAGGCGCGCCGGTCGCAAAGGCCCGCGCAAGGCCCACCCGTTGCTGCATGCCGCCCGAGAGCTCCTGCACCTTTCGGTCGGCCCATTTCGACAGATTGACGAGTTCGAGCTGTTCGCCGACCCGTTTCTTGCGCTCAGGTTCGGATACGCCCGCCAGCTCAAGTCCGAATCCGACGTTTTCGGCCACAGTACGCCAGGGCAGCAGCGCAAACTGCTGAAACACCATCGATACGGTGTGCATGCGAAGGTCACGCAGATTTTGGCCAGTGCATTTATAGGGATTGGTTGTGTTGCCGCCGGAAAACACCTTGACTTCGCCCCGTACGACGGGGGCGAGAGCGTTGACAGCGCGCAGCAGCGTCGACTTGCCCGAGCCGGAAAGGCCCATCAGCACGAGGATCTCGCCCTCCTTGATGTCGAGCGACGCATTGGCGACGCCCAGCACCAGACCGGTTTCAGCACTGATCTCGTCGCGGGTTTTGCCCTTGTCGGCCATAGCAAGAGCACGGCCGGGATCGTTGCCGAAGATGATCGAGACATTGTCGAATTGAACCGCGGTCATGCAGACACCTCGTCATCGGAAGAACGGAAGATGCGATCGAGGATGATTGCAAGGATGACGATGCAGAATCCTGAATCGAACCCCTTGGCAATCTGCACGGAGTTGAGCGCTCTCAGGACGGGGACCCCCAGTCCCGGCGCGCCAACGAGCGCCGCGATGACAACCATTGAAAGCGACAACATGATTGTCTGGGTCAGGCCAGCCATGATCTGCGGTTGGGCAAATGGCAGCTCGACCTTGGTCAGTACCTGTTGCTTGGTTGCGCCGAAAGCCTCGGCGGCTTCCACCAGAGACGGCGGCGTAGAGATGATGCCGAGCCGCGTCAGCCGGATCGGCGCGGGAATAGCGAAGATGACCGTGGCTATCAGCCCGGGCACCATACCGAGCCCGAAAAGTATAAGTGCGGGAATGAGATAGACGAAGGTCGGAATCGTCTGCATCAGATCCAGAATCGGTCGGATGATCGAGTAGAGCCAGGGGCGGCGCGCAGCCGCGATGCCGATCGGAACGCCGACGACCATGGACACACCTGTCGCGGCCAGAACCAGCGCCAGCGTTTCCATCGTCTCCTTCCAATAACCCTGATTGTAGATCAGCAGCAATCCGAGCAGGGTGAACAATGTCACACCGACCGAGCGCCGAAAGTACCAGGCGATGGCTGTAAATGCGAGGATCACGAACAGGGGATAGAAATGGTCCAGCCCCGTCCCCTTCAGGTAGGGCGCCTGCAGGAGCGTCAGAATCCCGTTGATGGAGGAGCCGAGCACCAAGGCTATGAAATCGAAAAGCCCCTTGAAAGAGGTTGTAAGCCAATCGACGACCGTCTTGGCCCCCGCCCCGATCGGGATTTTATATTGCGTCAGCCAATCCATGAATCTCCCCCGCGCTCGAAAGCGTCACCATCCCTTATGAACATTGGAGCGGCTTTCGCCGCTCCATGCATTCGGACTCAGACGCCCAGAGCGCTCTTGATGGCTGCAACTGCATCGCCGCCATCACGGGTGGTAACACCCGCAAGCCAGGGTTCGAAGGCAGCCGGATTGGCCTTCAGCCACTCGGTGGCAGCCGCTTCAGGCTCCATGCCGCCATCGATGATCTTCTTCATGACTTCATTCTCCATCTGCAGGGAGAACTTCAGGTTCTTGAGGAAAGCACCGACATTGGAGCATTCGCTGGTATAGCCCTGGCGAACATTGGTGTAGATCGTCGCCCCACCGAAGTTGGGACCGAAGACGTCATCGCCGCCGGACAGATAGGTAAGCTTGAAGTTGGCGTTCATCGGGTGCGGTTCCCATCCGAGGAAGACGATCGGCTTTGCATCGCCGTTCAACTTGGCAACCTGCGCCAGCATCCCCTGCTCGGAGGATTCCACCACCTCGAAGCCCTTCAGACCGAACTTGTCGGCATCGATCATGCCTAGGATCAGCCGGTTGCCGTCATTGCCCGGCTCGATGCCGTAGATCTTGCCTTCAAGCGCATCCTTGTTCTTGGCAATATCGGCATAATCCTTGATGCCGAGCTTGGCGCCGGCCTCGTTGGTGGCCAGCGTATATTTCGCGCCTTCGAGGTTTTCACGGACGACCTCGACGGTCTTGGCTTCGCGGAAGGGCTTGAGATCCGCTTCCATTGTCGGCATCCAGTTGCCGAGGAAGACGTCGATATCCTTGTTGGCGAGCGACTGGTAGGTCACCGGCACCGAAAGCACTTTCACATCCGTTTCGTAACCGAGCGCCTTGAGAACGACAGATGCCGTACCCGTGGTTGCGGCAATATCGGACCAGCCGACATCGGCAAAATGAACCGTCGCACAGCTATCGGGTTCTGCTGCATAAGCCGCCCCTGAAAACGCCGCGAGCGACAAGCTCAACGCCAGGGCAGTTTTGGAAATCATCATTTTCATGCAAGTTCTCCCTCTTTTTTTGATGGACTAGCCAAGCATCATTGTGAATCAAATTCAAGCGGATAGGCGGCGTCGACATGCCGATTAACGACCCTAACTCGTCGCGGATCGCAATGTCGTCGCAAATTCGCCAGATCGGCTCGTTCCTTACAGGATTCGCTGTCACTTCCAATGCCATCTGTTATATGCTTCACGCGTGGCACGAAGAGGGCAAAAACCATGGACAGGATCTTCCTGGTCGGTATCGGCATGCTATGTCTGATTGCTGAAACGGCATATGCCGGAGGCGACCCGACGAAGGGCGCCATCGTGTTCAGGAAATGCATGTCATGCCACAGTATCGACGAGGGTAAGAACCGCACGGGCCCAAGCCTGTTCGGCGTCGTGGGCCGACCGGTAGCCGGTATTGCAGAGTTCAGATACTCCAATGCCATGCGCACATTTGCCAGCGATGGCAAAGTCTGGGACGAAGCGACACTGGCGATCTACCTGCCCGCACCGCGCGATGTGGTTCCCGGCACAGCCATGGCATTTGCGGGCCTTCGCAAACCCGAGGATGTCGCCAACATCATCGCCTATCTCAAGGACCCCGCCTCGGCGCAATAAGCGTGCGGTCTGGCGCGCAGGAGGCTTGGAGCAACGCTTTCGGTCGATTTTCTGAAAGCGAATAATCCCTTACCCTTGCGCGTCACGCCTGTGGCACCAAATTAACACGCACGAGGATCCAACCTCAAGGTTTTGCGAGAAATCGGTCAACGGGTTTCAAATAGCCCAAAAATCGATATTGTCTCGCCAAGCGCTAATTTTCAACTTCCGCGTTCCGCGGACCAAGGGGACATGACCATGGCCACGCTGCAATCCTTCGATGCAGAAATCGAAAAGACCCGTTCGACCATCAACGACATGCGCGGCAAGCTCGATGCCTCAACCGGTGTGTTGGACCAGTTCGCCAAGGCCGATACGAAAATCGGCGCCGCCAATTTCGACATTGAAAATGCCCGCATTCAGGATGTCATCAACCAGCAGAAGGTCATGGAAGGCAATATCGCCGACCTGATCATCGGCCTGGAAGACGCCACCAACGTTTTCGGCTCCGAATTCGAGAGCATGAAGAGCCAGACCGGTTGGGAAAAGTTCATCGGCATCTTCTCCAAGCAGCAGGCAACGCGCATGCGCACCGAGCGCGTCCGCAACATGTCGCTCGCCGGCAATCTGCAGGAACTGCTTGCCAAGTCCGATTCCATCGTCGGCATGCTGAAGGAACAGAAAAACATTCTCGACCAGCGCTACAAGACGTCCGAAGCCAATCTGATCCAGGTCATCCAGCGTCGCAAGAACACCATCACCAATCTCGAAGCCGTCCAGAAGCGCATCGAGGAACTGAACCCGGCGCTGCTGGACATCGAAAACAAGATTGCCGCCAGCACCGACCAGATCGCCCGCACCGACCTTGAGGCAGAGCGCTCCAAACTGGCAACCGAATACAACGAACGGCAGGCCAAGGAGCAGGAGCTGCTGGCGGAAAGCCAGACACTCGAGCGCTACACCTCGATGTTCCAGACTTTCGTCGATTCGCTCAACAACCAGATCGCTGCCCAGAACACGCTGATCAACAAGCTGACCATCGATACCGAGCAGCGCATCGTGCTCTACAAGGCGCTGGAAGATTCGTTGAAGACTGCAGCCCAGCAGGATGTCGCCCACAAGATCAACACGCTCGGCAGCCAGGTAGACACTGCCGCCGAGGAAACCATGGCCGGGATTGGCGCCGCCTCCCAGAAGCACATCGGCGACCTCCTGGAAATGCACGAGAAGAACATGTTGTCGTCGCAGGATATCCAGCGCCGCAAGAAACTTGCCGACGATGCATTCGCGCGCCGCTTCCAAGCCGTGATGGACAAGCACAACTCGGCCAACTACGTCAAACAGTAAGAGCGTCAGCCGATGTTCAAACTCCAGCGGACGGCAAAAGCCCGTCCGCGCGCCCCTCGGGAGGATCCTATGCCTGACAACTCTGCGGTGGAGACGCCCAGAAAACGTTACCTGTCGACCGCGATTGTCGGCGGCGCCATTGCCGTGGCCGCCCTCGTCGTATTCGGCGGCAGTTTTTATACGATCGACGAAGGTGAGCGCGGTGTGGTGCTGCGCACTGGCGCCATCGCCGGCACGGCTGAACCCGGCCTTGGTTTCAAGTTGCCTATCATCGATCGCGTCGTGAAGATTTCCGTTCAGAGCCGCGCCCAGATCTATGATCAGGTCGCTGCCTATTCACGCGACCAGCAGGCAGCTGTGATCAACATGTCGGTGAACTACCGGCTGCCGGCCGATCAGGTGGAGAAGATCTATGCGGAATATGGCGGCGAGGAAGGCGTGGTCAACCGCCTGATCGACCGGCGCGTGTTCGAGCAGACAAAGACTGTGTTCGGGCAGTTCAACGCCGTCACCGCCATACAGGAGCGCTCACGACTGAACGCGGAAACCGAAGAGGCGATCCGCAAATCGGTCCAGGGGCCTGTGATCATCGACAGCGTGCAGATCGAAAACATCGACTTCTCCGACGCCTACGAACAGTCGATCGAAAACCGCATGCTGGCCGAGGTGGAAGTGCAGAAGCTTCGCCAGAACGCCGAACGCGAAAAGGTGCAGGCGCAGATCACCGTGACCCAGGCAAATGCCCGCGCCGATGCCACGCGCGCCGAAGCTGAGGCCAACGCCGCAGCAACCCGTCTTGCCGGCGAGGCCGAAGCCGATGCCATCAGCGCCAAGGGTGCCGCTCTGCGCGACAACCCCTCGCTTATCAGTCTCACCGCCGCCGAAAAATGGGACGGCCGCCTACCGTCGACCATGGTTCCCGGCTCTACCGTGCCCTTCATCGGCGTAAAGTAATTCGGACAGAGAAAATGAATGCCATCGAACCATCCGTCGGCCAGTATTTCCAGACCGTGAGATCGGCATTTGACGGCCTGGAACTCTATCTTGATGACGTGAACCGTGGCCAGTCTATGAAGGACCTGACCGCGACGCTGATCATGAAATATGTCGAGCGGCTGAAGACGTCGCTCGGCTGCTGGGAAAACAAGATCGGCTTCATGGACCATTTCCGCATCTCGCGGGCCGAATCCGGTTTTCCTGTGTACCAGAACGTTCTGGAACTGGAGATCGACCGCAAGAGTGCTCCCGAACGGCTTTCCGCCCTGCCCGAGGCTGCCAAGCTGCGCGCCGAGATGGTGGATTTCATCCTGCGCACCAAGGCTTTTCCGGAAACGCTTCAATCGCGCATGGCAGAACGGCTCTATCTGGAGGAAGTGGTCAAGGGCGACGTTTTTTCGCCGGTGATCCTGCCGGAGACCTCCGCCGTCACCGTCAATCCGGAAAACCAGCGGCCGTCCTGCATCGTCAACTGGGCAGCCTTCGACGGCAGCCAGACGCTGCCGATGATCTATATCGCCCGTATCGAGGACTCCTCCGAGAACATGGCGCGCATGCTGGTGACGCGCGATGGCACGCTCAACACCGATATCGACATCCCCCTGCCCGTCGGCGGCTTCCTCAATCCGGAACTCGCCGCCCGCTTCGACGATTTCGTCATCCGCAACAACAGCTACGCTCTGTCGCCGGTCACCATCGCCACCAATATGGACAAGGATTTTCCGACCCTGCACCCCAAGCAGATGCGGCGGGTCGTGCTGGGCCCGTTCTATTCGGCGGGCATCACCGAGAACAATGCGACGATCAACGGCATCCTTTCGCGCGTCAAGAAGCCGGAAAACGCCTGGCTGATGACCTGGACCGTGCAGGAAGTGTTCTCGAAGAAGGAAATTCCGGCTCAGAAGGGTTTTTTCTCGTCCACGCCCGCGACCCAGGAATTCCATATCGATACGACCGATCTCGAAGCCTCCCGGATGGGCGTCAGCGCCTATGAGAAACATGCACTGGTTCCGCATGAAGCCTATACCGCGCTTTATGCCTCGGGCGAGGCCGCGAGCATCTTCGCCGGCTACAAGGTGCATGTGATTTCCGGCAACCAGGTCACGAGCGAGGTCTAGCGCATTGCGCTGATGGTACCCCTCAGCAAGCGCGTCCAGCGATCGGCTGCGAGAGGTAAAGTGCCACAAGAACGGCTTTCCCGCGTGGCAACGCGGTGCCGCAGACTGACCTCTCCCCCCTGTGGGCGAGGATACGAAGGCCGGGTGAACGTAGTGAACCCTTGGCCGAAGTTGGTGAGGGGTAACCCCACCGAGTGCAAATATTCCAGACGAAGGGCACATCCCTGCCCCGACTGATCGAGAAAAGGAAAAGCCCCATGTCCCTGAATACCGGTCTGACGGCAATCCCCGAGGATGACATCGCCAAGCATCTGGCGACCGCCCAAAGCCTCGTCACCAAGATCGTCGTTCTCGAAAACGACGGCGGAACTGCCGGAACAGCGCTTGCCGGCACCGGTCGCCGCTTTGTCTCCACCGTATCCACCGGCTCGGTGCGCCGCACCCGTGAGGTGGAATTGACCCGCACGATCCAGCAGGTGCGCGCGGCCGACCAGATGCTGTCGCCCAACCAGCACACGCTGCTGTTTCGCGCCCGGCGCGGCGTGATGGTGGGGCTTGCGATTGCCGATGTCTTCAGCCGTCAGACCAATCTGGAGGGCCTGCAGGCACGCAATGCAAGCGCGCCGCTGACCGGGCCCGACGCCGACAATTTCAAGAGCCTGCTGTCAGCAGCGTCCTACATCACCGCCTTTTCGATCGCCGCTTATCTCTCGGTCACCTTGCCGGGCGAAGGCGAACCCGCCGAGGACGTGCCCGAACCGGATTTCCTGTTCGACACGCCGCAGGATGCGGCCAAATCGATGATTGCCGGGCTGGATCGCGCCATTCAGGGTGCGCCTGATGATCTGGCGCTGATCAGCCGTGCGCGCGCCTTCGCCCGTGTGGCAATCGCCGGCCTGACCTCGCGCAAGGCGCGCTTCACAGGTCTTGCCGCCTTCGAAAATGTCCATATTCGCATCGAACAGGACGATTTCGACCTCAACGGGTTTGATGTCACCCCCGGCCAGAAGCGCAAGCCGCTGACCATGACCTTCAAGAAGCCGGACGAGGTCATCGGCAATCACATCGCCAAGTATCAAGGCATGAAGCTTGCCAAGATGATCATGGCCTACGATTTCGGCAGGCAGATGAATCCGTTCGTCGAGTTGGGCGGCTTCCTCTTCACCTTCATCGGCGACGGCATGCCCGGCACTGGCAAGACGACGCTGATCCAGATGATCGCCGGCCTGATCAACGACTATTGCGAGATCGCCGGCTACGCCTTCCACTACGAGAACTTCGGCGTCGACCAGATTTCATCCTATCAGGGCAAGTCCGGCCAGAACTGCAAGGACTTCATCAACAATATCCTGAACCCGAAAACCATCGGCTTCGGCACCATCGACGATGTCGACCAGGTAGCCGCAAAACGCTCCGACGACCGCGCCTCCGCCGGCCAGCAGGAAGTCACCGCCGTGCTGATGGAGAGTTTTGCCGGCGCATCGACCGTCGTGCGCGGCAATGCCACCTTCGGCATGTTCTCCAACTATCCGGAAAATGTCGACGACGCGCTGCGCCAGCGCGCCGGCGCCCGCTGGCTGGTGGACGGGCCGCAGTCGCGCGAGGACTATATCGACATCTTCGCGCTGCTTGCCGGCAAGAACCACACGATCCCGCTCGGCGACCATGCGCTTTATGCCAATCAGGAAATCACCAAAGCCGTTTCCGAGACCTATGAGGCGCACGAAAAGCCGCACGAAGAGGGCCTGGCAGCCGTCTGGGATCGGTTCCAGAAGGACAAGGGCAGCCTGAAGACGATCGCCGATGTCGGCACCTACCTGCACATGATCCGGCTGGCCGAACCCCGCTTCACCGGCCGCGCGGTCAAAAACATCACCGACGCCGTCAAGATGCGGGCGATGGACGTGGAGCTACCGGACGACTGGTTCGAAAAGCCCGAGACCTTCATGCACAAGCCCTACGACGAAAAGAAATCGATGATCGAGGACCTGCGCGGGCCGATCACAATGGACATGATCCTGCAGGAGATCAACCGCTACGCCGACTCGGAATTCCGCTACACCGACAAATCCGACGACGCCGCGATCAACGACATCATCCGCCGCGAGCGGCAGCGCGAAAAGGCTATTCGCGAGATCGAGGAGATGAAACGGGACGGCAGGTGGAATGCGTAGTGTTTGCGATGTCGCGACAATCCGGATATCTTTTCGTTACGTCCCCGAGCCGATGAGAAGCGAACCATGACCATCCAGACCGCGATACAGTTGCCGGAGGAAGTTTTCGAGCGTTTGAAGTTGCTCGCCGATGCGACAGGACAAACACCTACCGATTTCATCTCCGAAGCTATTCTCGAGCACATCGAAGACCTTGAGGACGTCATGCGCGCCGAAGAGGTTCTAAGAAAGATCGAGGCCGGGGAAAGCAGGACATATACCTTGGAAGAGGTAGAGCGCAGACTTGGTCTGGACAGTTGAAGTCGATGCGAACGCGGAAAAGCAGCTCGGAAAAATCAATAAAAGTGACGCCGTGCGCATCCGCGACTTTCTCCGCGAGCGGTTGGTTGGCACCGATGATCCACGACGAATCGGCAAAGCGCTGGTTGGCAAGCAATTCAAGAATCTTTGCGATACAGGGTCGGAGACTTCAGAATTATCTGCCGCCTCCAGGACAATAGGCTAGTAGTCCTCATCATCGAAATTGGGCACCGTCGTGAAATTTATAGATAGAACTGGCACCGTATGAAACGCTTGCTGGAAGCAGAACTGATTTACGGACGGCTTTTGCCGGTCACCGAACCGCACCTGATTGGCCGGTACAACAAGGCTTTGGATGCGTTCGGGCTCAAACAGACCGCGCTGACCGAGTTCGACATCGACATGACGGGATTTTCGCCGCAGATCGCCGACGAACTCGGCGACCGGGACTATCTGGACCCCAACCGCGTCAACCGCCGCTTCATCATCCTCACGCCCGAGCAGGAATTCCTGCCGGTGGTGCATACGAGCTTTTCCAACACCGCCGGCCTGATGCATGAGTTCTTCCACGCCAATGCGCGCGCGATCAGTGCGGTGACGATCAAGGACGCGCTTTACGGCGAGATCGAGGATTCGGTGGCGGTCGTGGACCACATCGAAGATCTCCTGTCGATCAACGAAGTGACGTTCAAGGTTCACTCGGCCGAAGATATTCTTGGCAAGGCCGCCGAACTGCGCCAGCTTTCCGACCGCCTCATCGCCCAGCCCGATGCCTGGCGCGACGACGACATGCTCAATCGCATGGTGGAGCTCGCCAAGTTCACCGGCGACATAAGGCAGAACACCCTGGTGCCGGACCAGCTGGTGTTCAGGCACGACGCCTTCTGGGCCAACCATTTCGGCGGCGTCTATGTCTTTCACGATGGCCGCAACACGACGGTCATCTGCTCGTCCACAGCACCGGGTTTCCGCAAGGCCCGCCCCTGGCAGGTATCCTATATCGACATCGACGACTTCGATACGATCTACGGCTTCCTGGCCCGCACCAAACGCCTGGAGCTGCCGCAAGCGTCGTGGATCCAGCAGTCGGGACTCTATCAGCTTCGCATGCGGATGATCCTGCTGGGTCTTGCCAACGATCACGACCCGAATTTCGATCCGGAGCGGGCCGACACGGTCTGGCTGCAGACCTGGGCGCATATGAACGCCAACCTCGTCTCGCAGGACGGCAGCTATCCCCTGCTCAACGAGATGTACCGTCTCGTCAGCACCACGGGCAGCATCCGCATGCCCGACGTCGCCGCCCGTTATCGCTTCCTGCTCGTTCGCGCCGAGCCAACCCACCCCGACCAATGGCTGGTCAATCGGTTGCTGTCGCAATTGCAGCCCTATGATTTCGTCTCGCGGTTCATCTTCGACAAGCAGGGCTTCTACGAGGCATATGAGCGATACTCGGAAAAGTTTCGCGAACACGTTGTGAAGACCCTTGAGAGCACATATCTCCAAGACAAATCGGCCTTCCGCCGAGGCCTGTACGGCATCAAAGAGGATTGACCATGCTTGACCCGATCATCCAGTTCATACAGGGCATTTTCAGCGCCATCGGCCGCGGCGTAGGAATGGTCATTGCATGGATCCTGTATCCGTTTCTCAGTGCCAGCCGCTGGTACGCCTCGCGCGGCATGATCTTAAAGGCGATCGTCGGCCTCTTTTTGCTGCTGCTTGTCGGGATCTATGGTCATTTCATCTGGGAGACCCAGGCCTGGACAGGCTTCAATCCGGATTTCGTCAATGACTACAAGTTCGGCGATCGCAAGTTGGCCGCTGGCGCCGACGTTCCCAATGCCGATGCGGCTGCGCCGAAAAAGTGCCAGACCTCGGCAATTGTCGATGTCGCCGCCGGTCTGATCGATATGGAGGTCAACCAGAACAGCTGGATATCGTCCATGCCGACCTACAAGGCGGGATTGTTCGGCCTCGATTGGGACAGCACGCCATTCCTCGACAACAAGGCCAGCTTCCAGCGCGGTGTGAACCAGACCGTCCGCCGCACGACTATCGAACTGGTTGATACGCTGGCGCGCGTGCGCGCCACCTCGGGGGTGAACAGGAACCTTCAGGACGCACGCCAGAACATGCAATACAACGAGGAATCCTGGTATATCAGCTTCTCGCCATTCGGGTTCCGTACGCCGACGCCGGCAATATATCGGCAGGCGATCACCGAACTGCGCGACTTTAACAAGGAACTCGGAGACTGCCAGGTAACGTTCGACGGACGCGCCGACAATCTGCTGCAGTTCCTCGACCGCATTTCCAACGACCTTGGCAACACCTCTGCCATGCTGAAGGAGCGTTCGGAAAAGTATAATGCCGGCTGGTTCGATACCCGTGCTGACGATCGCTTCTGGTTCGCCTATGGCCAGATGTACGGCTATTACGCGATCTTGACGGCCGCGCGCTCGGATTTTGCTCCGGTCATCGCAGAAAAGAATCTCGGCCAGCTCTGGCAGCAGATGCTCGGTCGTTTCCGCGCTGCGCTCAACATCCAGCCGGCGATCATCTCCAACGGCCGCGAGGATGGCTGGATCATGCCGACCCACTTGGCGACGCAAGGGTTTTATCTGCTGAATGCGCGCAACAACCTCGTCGACATTCGCGACGTCCTAGATCGGTAGGATCCCAGGCGACGACAAACAGAAACTCCGTTTCCCCGGTCATTGGGAAACGGAGTTGGTTTTTGGCTTGCCGCCTTTTGGAAGGAAAATCCAGTGGTGTTTGCCCCACCAGTGGTTGTCCCTTCCGGTTGCGATGAGTGTCACACGAATCTTGCGCCGGACTTGTAAAGTGGCCGGCCGCGTCAAAAATCAATTCCTGTGATAACTTATGAAATTCGTTGCTATACCCCGGCGGTGTATTGACCATGGCCAAGCGCTTGATAGGTTGGCATCCACTTGCAAAATCAACGAAAAAACCGCTCTGCTTGCCGCCTGAGTGGCACTTTCAGCGGTTAATCGGAACGTTTTGCGTAGAGTTTCGGCCAATTCGGAGAAAAAAATGTCGAACCGCCTCAACACAACGCCCAACGACATGCGGGCGTTCTGGATGCCCTTCACCGCCAATCGCCAGTTCAAGAAGGAGCCGCGGCTCTTCGTCAGTGCCAAGGACATGTATTACCAGACGCATGACGGCCGCACAGTGCTCGACGGCACGGCGGGTCTCTGGTGCGTCAATGCCGGTCACTGCCGCCCGAAAATCACCGAAGCCATCCGCCAACAGGCCGGCGAACTCGATTACGCCCCAGCCTTCCAGCTCGGCCATCCCAAGGCATTCGAGCTTGCAAACCGTCTCGTCGATATCGCGCCCGAAGGCATGAACCATGTGCTGTATACCAATTCCGGTTCGGAATCGGTCGAAACAGCGCTGAAGGTCGCACTCGCCTACCATCGCGTTAAGGGCGACGGTTCGCGCACCCGTCTGATCGGCCGCGAACGCGGCTACCATGGCGTCAACTTCGGCGGCATTTCAGTTGGCGGCATCGTGAGCAACCGCAAGATGTTCGGCACCCTGCTGACAGGTGTCGATCACATGCCGCACACCCATTTCCCGGACAAGAACGCCTTCACCAAGGGCGAGCCGGAATTCGGCGGCGACGTCGCATCCGAACTCGAGCGTATCGTCACCCTGCATGACGCCTCGACTATCGCTGCTGTTATCGTGGAACCGGTCGCCGGCTCCACCGGCGTCATCCTGCCGCCGAAGGGCTATCTCAAGAAGCTGCGCGAAATCTGCACCAAGCACGGCATCCTGTTGATCTTCGACGAAGTCATCACCGGTTTCGGCCGCCTCGGCACGCCGTTCGCCGCCCAGTATTTCGACGTCATGCCCGACATGATCACCACGGCCAAGGGCCTGACCAACGGCGTGATCCCGATGGGCGCGGTGTTCGTCACCTCCGAGATCCATGATGCGTTCATGAACGGCCCGGAGCACATGATCGAGTTCTTCCACGGCTACACCTATTCCGGCAACCCGATCGCTTCGGCCGCCGCACTCGGCACGCTGGACACCTACAAGGAAGAAGGCCTGCTCACCCGCGGCGCCGAACTCGCATCCTATTGGGAAGACGCGATCCATTCGCTCAGGGATTGCCCGCATGTCATCGACATCCGGAACATCGGCCTGATCGGCGCGATCGAACTCGCACCCATCGCCGGCGAACCAACCAAGCGCGCCTTCAACGCCTTCCTCAAGGCGTATGAAAAGGGCCTGCTGATCCGCACCACCGGCGACATCATCGCGCTTTCGCCGCCGCTGATCATCGAGAAGAGCCATATCGACGAGCTTTTCGGCAAGCTGCGCGAAGTGTTGATCGCCAACGCCTGATTGAACGCAGACATTACCCTTCGCCACCCGTGGCGAAGGGCTCGCAACCCGGCGGATGCCTTTGACTGATTGCCGCATCCGCGACATAGATAGGCCCTGCTTGCCGTTGTATAAAAAGGCAGGGCAAAATTGACCATGGAATGCACGGCCGCCCAATTTCCTGCCATCCCGCCTCGCCTGCCTGCACGGCAACCGATCGCGGCGAATGGCTCCCATCATAGCGGCATGCAAAGGAGTAGATCATGAAGCTGAAATTGTTGACGGGCACTGCCCTTATCGCCACCCTGGCATTTGCCACATTCGCGCGCGCCGATATCGTAATCGGTGTTATTGCCCCACTGACAGGCCCGGTCGCGGCCTATGGCGATCAGGTGAAGAACGGCGCACAGGTCGCCGTCGATGAGATCAACAAGAAGGGCGGCATCCTCGGCGAGAAAGTCGTGATCAAGTTTGCCGACGATGCGGGCGAACCCAAGCAGGGCGTCTCCGCCGCCAACCAGCTGGTCGGGGATGGCATCCGTTTCGTCGTCGGCCCGGTGACCTCTGGTGTCGCCGTCCCCGCCTCCGACGTCTTTGCTGAAAACGGCGTGCTGATGGTGACGCCGACGGCCACCGCGCCGGCCCTTACCGCACGCGGACTGACGAACATTCTGCGCACCTGCGGTCGCGACGACCAGCAGGCCGAAGTGGCCGCGAAATTCGTGCTCGACAAATACAAGGACAAGCGGATCGCCATCATCAACGACAAGGGCCAATATGGCAAAGGCCTTGCGGACGCTTTCAAGGCTACGCTGAACAAGGGCGGCGTCACCGAGGTTCTGGATGAAGCTCTGACCCCTGGCGACAAGGATTTCAGCGCACTGACGACCCGCCTGAAGGCGGAAAATGTCGATGTTATCTATTTCGGTGGCTATCATCCCGAAGGTGGTCTGCTGGCCCGCCAGCTGCACGACATCGCGGTTAAGGCGCTGATCATCGGCGGCGACGGCCTGTCGAACAGCGAGTTCTCGAACATCGGTGGCGATTCCGCTCAGGGTACGATCTTCACCAACGCATCTGACGCCACGAAGAATCCCGATTCCAAGGCTGCCGCCGATGCGCTGACTGCGAAGAACATCCCCGTGGAAGCCTTCACGCTGAATGCCTACGCCGCCGTCGAGGTGATCAAGGCCGGCATCGAGAAGGCAAAGACCGCCGAAGACACTCAGGCCGTCGCAGCCGCATTGAAGACCGGCGAACCGATCTCCACGGCAATCGGCACTGTGACGTATGGCGAGACTGGCGACATGACCTCGCAGAGCTTCTCGCTCTACAAGTGGGAAGGCGGAAAGATCGTCCCGGCCGAATAAGCCTTCGCATTGCAGGAAACACGAACGGGCGCCCGAAAGCGCCCGTTTTTTTCTAAAGCTCTGGCTCAGTTCAACTGTGCCACCTTGTTCCCAAGACTCTGTTGCGCGATCTCGGCAATGAAGAGTTCGATCCTCCGTTTTCTGAACCAAACCAAAATCGCCAGAGACAAGAAAAGCAAGGCCGGGAAAATCAGCGCGAGCGCTGCAATAATTAGCTGACTTGAGATCGAGCGGAACACATCCGGACTGGCGAGTGGCTCAGCTTCAGCCGAGAGTTCAGCACCATTCGCTTTCAGCCAATCCTGCATGATCGCAAGACGCCACTGCACAGCAGGAATGTTCCAGTACTGCGGAATACCAAGAGCTTCGAGGTGATGAACTGTCGAGCGCTGATCGCCTATGCGGTAAGCAACTTGCGCCAGTGTATATTCATAGGCTTCCCGGCTTCGTTCATCCCGCTCAGCCAAGGGCCTTTCGGCCGTTGCGAAAATGGAAAGGCGGTTTTCCATTGAAACGAGAGTTTCAGTCCTGATGTCAGACACCGGCAATTCTACGAGGCCATCGCGCGTTCCGGCAAACAGGCTGTAGAAGACGTAGAGCAGACCCAAGAAGAGGAGCGCCAGAGCGTAGCGATAGCGTCTGAGGGCAAGGAAAACCACAAACACAACCGCACCAGCATAGGGCGCGAACATACTGAAGAAGGAAGGCAGCACCAGGAAATCCCGCGTATTCGCAGAGACGTTACTGTAGCCCGTCGGAAAATCAGCAAATACCGGTGGCAGCATATGAATGGTCGAAAAGCCTTCGTTGCCAGCAGCGATGGGAACTGAAAAGTGCAGTGCGACCGCGACAAGTACGATCGCCACGGTGGCAAACGGAGCAGCAGCAAGGCCCAACCACCAGATCCGCTTCCGCAGCCTATGAAGGCTTTCCGCTTCAATTGATAGCGCAGCTTTGGGGACGCTGGTTTGCTGGGCTCCTTTTGGCTCGATCTGACCGCGGAGTTTTTCAATTCGCCGCATTCGGTCGACGATTCGTCCCGCCAGCATTTCCAGAAAACTTCCAGCAAGGATGAAGATGACAGCCACCACAATGAATATGCCGGTCCATATCCTGAAATTGCTCACTCGACCGTCATACGCAAAGATGGCCCCTCGCATACCGATACCGCGCGAGGCAAGGAAGTTTTGAAGTGCCGCCAAGCGCCCGTTTTCAATACTCCCGGCCGAAGTGTTTAGCGCCATTGCGGGCCCCAGATGGGCTGCGACGATCTGAGGGTCATTCCGATAAAAACCCTCCTGAGCGAGCGCATAACTCCGGGCTGCCGCGCCTTCGGGCGTCACTGCCCCAAGATCAGCAAATGTCGTCAGCCGCGCCCCCTTAGGGGTTTGCTTGCCGGGCTTGTCTTTCTGGACCAGCGCAGCATAGCGAACCACTGGCACCCTATTCTCGCTTCGCCAAAGGTCCATGTCATCAAGGGAAAAGTAAAACCAGGTCGCCGCGAGCGCGGCCGTAAGCGTCAATAAACTCCTGCGGTCGGCCCGGCGCCATGCCGCCGCTAACTTGTAGATGAGGATCAATATGGCAGCGACCATTGTGCCTGGCACTACAAGGCCGAAAAATGGCCACGGCAAAACGCAAAAGCCGAATATGCCCCACGCCAAAGCGTGCCTTTTGCGCAACAACGCACTCAGGGTCGCGAACAAAGCATGGCGGTAAAAAGGCCATTGCCAGCTGGCATATTATAGAAATCCGCAAGAACCTGATATTCAAGTCGAGGCTTGGTAAAGCTATAAGCGCCAGCCAGCAAGTGCGGAAGGTGTATCGCGCCATCGCGCAAGTTATCGAAGCCGGATATCTGGCGATAAAGAAGCAACCCGACAAGCAGCGCCATCAGACCGCAGAATTGAACGAACTCTCCCCCGAGCCGCAATGCGTTTTCGCGCTTGTTCAGCGGATCTGATGCCTCACCAGGAACGAGCGGTGATGCGTTACGATCGAACAGGTTGGCAGCACGCCGCGACCGTCCAACCTCAACGGGGTTCAGCGCCAATGGCTTTTACCCCTTCAATCATTTCGGCACGCAGACGGCCGATTTCGGACAGCGCCTGACTGCGAGAAACTTCTCCATCAACATGGATGCGACGGACCTCCCGCAGGGTCTCGAGAATGTTGTCATGCACGGATTTCAGCGTGCTGACATCGATAACGAGGCGCTGGTTCGATTTCGCGACGGCAATCGAGTTCTGTTTGAGCAACTCCGCATTGCGCGTCAGCATTGCATTGGTGGCGTCGTCGATTGTATCGGCTAGCCCCACCGCTTCCTTCTGTTCGTTGAGTGAAAGCGCAAGCAGGAATGCACGTTTCCACGCAGGAAGGGTGAGGCTTCTGATTGTCGTGAACTTGTCGATAATCGCGAGATTGTTGGACTGAAGCACCCGAACCATGGGCAGCGTTTGCATCGCTGAGTGCTGCAACACTCGCAGGTCGTCGGCGCGTTTCGAAAGTGTTTTCCTCGCCGCCTCCAGAACGCCGATCTCTTCGAGCGTCGCCATGTCATTTCTCTTGCTATCCAATCCGGCAAGAGATTGATCGAGTTCCGCCATCCGCCGCGTGATCGCCTCGATATGAAGACCGAGATTTTCATATTCTTCGCGCACACCGCTATACATGGCCTGAAAATCGGCATCTCGGCGCTGTAACTGCCCTGCGGTAGACTCCACGGTAGCGACCAATTTGTCCACTTGCGCCTTGACCGTTTCGAAGCGGGCCATGACGCGCTCCTTCGACATCATAAGGGACTTGAGAGCAAAACCGATAACCGGAATACGTCCCCATGGATTGTCAAAGGAGTTCAAGTCGAAAGCTTGCGCCGCCGCCACGATCTCACCGAGCTTGCGGCCTGTGTCGTCAAGATCGCCAGCTCGTGCCTTACCGAGCATATCGTCAGTATAGTGATTGCCCCGCTCCGCCGCTTTCGCGCCAAATTCGAGAATCGTCTTAGGGGAGAAGAAATCGATCTCTGTGGCAAGGGCGCTGATTCGACGCTCGCGCTCCGCATCGATTTCGTTGCGGACCTCTTCAACCATTGAGGGGTGCTGGCTCTTCATGACAGTGTTCATGTTCTGGCTTCTCCGACGAAGTATTCTTCAAGGGCGGAATGACATACAAAAAAGCTTGCGACGTCCGGATCGTTGCGGCGGAGCCTCCCGGAGGCATGCAGGAGCGTAAAGAGGTGCTGTTGCCACAGGGGAATCAACAGGCTGGCAATTTCCGAATAGCGATCAAGGAGCGCAGTAAGATTGTTCTCGGCAAGTTTAAACTGCTCGATTGCCATGGCGTTTGCCGCGTGCATGGCATTAAGATTGGCGACGCGTCGATCAAAGCGTTGAACCAGATACTCGTCTGCATGATCCCGCGCACCAGATAGGCCATCTGCATAGACAATAGCTGCTGCGAGCGCCTCCTGCTCTTCTCCCAGCCTGATGCGTTCCACAACCATGGCCTTGATCAGCGCGCGTGCTTGATCAGCTGCCCCTTTCAGCCTCTCGAATGCAAGGTTGACCTGCTTCGCAGAAAGCTCGAATCGAAATCGCGCCTCGACGTCGGCGCCGGTGAGTCTGTCGAACCAGCGCTGCCGGGAAAGCAGTTTGCGAAGGTCTAGTTCTGTGATAACTTGCATTGCTTTGCGGACTGCATCGCGGATGCCTTGCTGACGCTGAGCAAACTTTCATCGATTTGCAACTGTGAACCGACACGGTCGAGCCACGAGAGCGCGTCCTGGCAGAGCACCTTCGGCCTGTCTTCGATCTGCATATGAGAGTTGTTTGCCGACGCCATGTTTCCCCATCAGTCACCGGTAGTGGAATTATCATTTAAAACTTAAGATGGCGGTAATCGGTTTACGAAAATTGCAGTCAACGCTCTGCAATGGCACATATGAAATGAGCCGGAGTTGAAACCAACTGCAGATCCGCACGTTTCGATGACCTTCCAAAGAGGCTTCACCAGCAACGTTTTTACGAATACGGTTGGTGCGCAGCGTGTTGTCCCAGACATGGGCGAAGCACGCGTCCCGGGCGGATACCCCTTTCCCTTGGAGATCGCTGGCCATGCAGGAGCATTTGAAACCGACCTTGGCCTACGGCGAGGAACCCGGATTGCGCTTCGCGCTGCTGCTTGACGGTCAAGGCGGCGGCAAGGCACTGACCATGGCGCAATTGTGCGAGTGGCAACCCGAAGATGGCATCGGCTGGTTTCATTTCGAACACAACCACCCGGCCACCACGGACTGGGTATCGACAAAGGGCGGCTTTGATCCGCTGGTCGCCGAAGCACTGCTGGCCGAGGATTCCCGACCGCGTGTCGAGCCTGTCGACAGCGGTTTGCTGATCATCCTGCGCGGGGTGTGCGCCACCCCACCCGAAGAGGCGGAAAACCACTCGCCGGAAGTCGACCTCGTTCCACTTCACGCCTGGGTCGACGAGCGCCGTCTGGTGACGTTGCGCGACAGCGGCCACTATATTACCGCCCTTCGCGATATTCGGGTAGCACTCGAAAAGGGCAAGGGGCCGAAGCAAATCGGAGAACTGCTCGCCATGGTCAGCGACAAGCTCGTGCGCGATCTCGAGCCGGTGCTCGATGCCATGGACGAGGAAGTGGATGAACTGGATGAACTGATTTTCCAGGGAGATGCCGGCGAGGTGCGCCAGCGCCTCAAACTCCTGCGCCGGCGGTCGGTGCAACTTCGCCGCTATCTCGCCCCGCAGCGCGATGCACTCAGCCGGATCGAGCATGACGATGCTCCCTGGCTGAAGAAACCGGACAAACTGCGTTTTCGTGAAGTGATCGACAAGCTGATGCGCTTCATAGAGTATCTCGACGCCATCCGCGATCGCACCGGAATCCTGCACGACGACCTTTCCACTGTCATTGGAGAAAGGATTGCCCGGAGTTCCAACCGTTTAGCCGCACTGGCCGCACTGCTCCTGCCGCCCAGCGTCGTCGCGGGCCTGTTCGGCATGAATGTCGGCGGCATCCCGGGGGTCCACGATACCTGGGCGTTCGTGGTCATAGTCGCCTTTGTGTCAATCACGTCCATTGCCACGTTGATGGTGCTCAAGCGGATCAACTGGCTCTAAGGAAGGACGCGGATACGACCGGCAGGCTGGAGGAGTGAAAATACGATTTTGCGCGACCGGGCAGAAGTCTTGTCACAATCGAGCACCATGATTGCGTCCGCTGTATTCCCCCTGACTGCTACCCATATCAGAGCGACAATAATCCAACACCCACAGGGCTATGCACATGACGATGATGACAGATGAGGCGATCCCTACAGAAGCCGAAGATGGCGTCTGGCCTGCCCGCAGGCGCAAGGTTCTCGACTGGCTGGTCAATGACACTCGCCAGCAGCGATTTGTCGACAACATCCTGATTGGAATGTGCGAGCGCCTTGTCGATGCCGGAGTGCCCGTGGCACGCGCCTCCTTCCATTTTCAGGCCAACCATCCGCAATGGCGTGGGGCCAGACTGCTGTGGCGAACCGGAATGGACGAGGCAGACGTGGATTTCTACGGATATGAGGTCGAGAAGACGCAAGCCTTTCTCATGAGCCCGTTAAAGGTCATTCATGACGGAGCGGATGAATTGAGGAAGAACCTCGAGGAGCCGGTCATCGATCCTGGTTCGGAATCGTCGCTTTATGCCGAACTGCGCGCGGAAGGCTTGACCGAATATGTTGCCTTGCCGCTCGATCACACGCTCGACAAGCGGCATGTCGTGACATTCTCGACAGCCCGCAAGGGTGGATTTGCCGAACCGCATATCAGCTTCCTCAGAGATCTGCTGCCGGTTCTTGCGCTCATCACGGAAATCAGGGTCAAAAATATCCTCGCCCGGACGCTGCTGAGAACCTATGTGGGGCCTCATGCCAGCGAAGCGATACTGGCGGGTGCGACGACGCGAGGCAGTGGTGCGACGATGAACGCCGCCATCATGATCTGCGACCTTCGCGACTTCACGACGCTTTCATCACTGTGGCCGCGCGATTATGTCATCGACCTTCTCAACGGCTACTTCGACGCCATTTCCGGCCCCATCGAGGAACATGGAGGCGAAATCCTCAAGTTCATGGGCGATGGACTGCTCGCAGTGTTTCCGCTTTCCGTTCCGACAGCCTGCGGCGATCTGCTCAGCGCCATAAAGGCAGGAAGAGCCGCGATGGCGGCGCTGAACGAGAAAAGCGCAGAGAAAGGCCATCCGCACCTCGGCTATGGCGTCGGCGTCCATTTGGGGGAAGTCATGTACGGTAACATCGGCTCCCAGAAGCGTCTCGACTTCACGGTGATCGGGCCGGCGGTGAATCTGGCCTCGCGCCTTGAAACCCTCACCAAGGAGGTGAAACGCCCCGTATTGATGTCGAAGGCATTCGTCGAAAAAGCCGGGTGCGCGTCCGAGGTCGATGGACTGGGTGTCTTTACGCTTAAAGGCATAGAAACGCCTGTCGACGTCTTCGCACTGAAGATCGGCTAACCCGCCGATCGCAATCCAGGCCCGATATGCCGGGACATTGCGAAAGCTGATTTCACGCCTCATCCACGCGTTCCTGTCGCACCTGCCATTCCCATCTGCGCCCCTGCCCGCTAGAGTAGCTCCAATCAGAAATCGGAAGCGTACAGATGCAAAAACTCGAAAGATTGATCGACCAGGGAACCAGACGCGAGCCGGCCGACATTGTGCTCAAGGGTGGGCGTTTCTTCGATCTTGTCACGGGTGAGCTCGTCGCGTCCGACATCGCCATCTGCGAGGATCGCATCGTCGGCACCTGCGGCGATTATTCCGGCAAGACCGAGATCGACATTTCAGGAAAGATCGTCGTCCCCGGCTTTATCGACACGCATTTGCACATCGAATCCTCGCTGATCACCCCGCATGAATTCGACCGTTGCATCCTGCCCTATGGCGTAACCACTGTCATCTGCGACCCCCATGAGATCGCCAATGTACTGGGAACGGAAGGTCTCCAGTATTTCTTGGATTCCGCTGAAGAGACAATCATGGACATTCGCGTCCAGCTCTCTTCCTGCGTGCCTGCGACCCATCTCGAAACATCGGGCGCCGATCTGCCGATCGAGCGGCTTTTGCCCTTCCGCAAGCACCCCAAGGTCATCGGCTTGGCCGAAATGATGAACTATCCGGGTGTCGTGCATAAGGATCCCGTGCCACTCGCCAAGCTCGAAGCCTTTCAGGGAGGACATATCGACGGCCACGCGCCGCTGCTCTCCGGCTACGATCTCAACGGCTATCTCTCGACCGGCATCCGGACGGATCACGAGTGCACGAGCGCGGGCGAGGCACTCGAGAAAATTCGCAAGGGGATGCATATCCTGATCCGCGAAGGCTCCGTCTCCAAGGACCTGCACGCACTGCTGCCGATCATGACAGAACGCTTGTCGCCCTTCCTGGCGCTCTGCACCGATGACCGCAATCCGCTCGATATTGCCGAGGAAGGCCACCTCGACTTCCTGATCCGCACGGCAATTGCCCACGGGGTCGAGCCGCTCGTTGCCTATCGCGCCGCTTCGATTTCGGCAGCGCGCGCATTCGGCCTTCGCGATCGCGGGCTGGTCGCACCGGGCTGGCGCGCCGACCTCGTGGTGATTGATAGCCTTAAAAATTGCAAGGCGGACATGGTTTTTGCCGCCGGCCGCCGCGTGCATGACGCATTGTTTGCCACGCGCAAGGCGGTCGAACCCGTGGGCCTCGACAGCGTCAGGGCAAGGATGGTTCACGCTTCCGATTTCGGCGTACCTGCACGCGATGGCGACAGTTCGGTGCTTGGGGTGATCCCCGGCAAGATCATCACCGAGCATCGGCGCTATCGCCTGCCGAACAGCGGCAACCAGACGGTTGTCGATTTCACCAACGACATCCTCAAGATCTCGGTCATCGAGCGCCACGGCAAGAACGGCAACATGGCGACCGGCTTCGTGCAGGGCTTTGGTTTGAAGAAGGGCGCGATCGCCTCGACCGTCGGCCACGACAGCCACAACATCTGTGTGGTCGGTGCCAACGAAGACGACATGGCGCTCGCCGCGAACCGGCTATCGGAAATCAAGGGGGGCTTCGTTGTGGTAGAGGACGGCAAGGTCACCGGCGAAATCGCCCTGCCGGTGGCTGGCCTCATGAGCCTGGAACCCTTTGAGAGGGTACGCGATACGTTGCATCATCTCAGGCAGGCAGCCTATGCGCTGGGCTCCACGCTGCAGGAACCGTTCCTTCAGCTCGCCTTCATGCCCCTGCCAGTGATCCCGCATCTGAAAATCTCCGACAAGGGCCTGGTGGACGTAGACAAGTTCGAATTGATCGAGTGAAAACTTGTCGCCTCTCATGACTTGTGCTACTTGTTGTACAACTATGGAGGTGAAGGCATGGATACGGTGTTCTTTTCGAAGGCCCGCGCCGAGCTCGCGGGCTTGCTGGACAAGGTGAACGACGACGCGGCGCCGATTGAAATCGTTCGCCGCGACAAACGTTCTGCCGTGCTGATCAGCAAGGACGAATACGAGGGAATGCTGGAGACGCTTTATCTGCTTTCCACTCCTGCCAATGCTGCACGGCTTAACCAGGGCAAGGCCGATGTTGAAGCGGGACGCCATTCCCTGCGCGTTATTGCCGGCGTGAACGACGAATGAAATGCGGCTATCTTTCAACGCAAACGGCTGGGAAGATTATCTTTATTGGCAGGAAAAAGACCCGAAACTGGTCGCACGCATCAATGAACTGCTAAAAGATATTCTTCGCCATCCATTTGATGGCATCGGCAAGCCGGAACCACTCAGAGGCGATCAAAAAGGCTATTGGTCACGGCGTATAAACCACGAACACCGCATCGTTTATACGGTGCTCGGAAAAGGCGAGGAACAAACTGTGGTCATCACCCAGTGCAGGTTCCATTACTAGGAAACTGTTTTCTCACAACAACGGCTAGTCGCGTCGGTAAAGCACCATGCCAGCATGATAGAGGATACCGTCCTTGAAGTCGCCGTCGGCGGTAAATCCGGTATCGTCTTTGTATTCGATGTGGTTACCCGTGATCCAGTACTGGCCCTCATAGGCGGCTTCGCGCGTTCCCCGCGCCTCGACATAGCGGCCGGTCTCCAGCAGTTCATGCCGGATCTGCCCGTCGCCGGTCACCCAAAGGCCCGAGTAATTGTGCGCAGCCATGGAGCCCTCCTCCTGGATGTCGTCCTTGCGCCTGGTTTCGCCGAATGCCGGCCCGATGGACGCGACCGCAGCCACCAGCGACATCGAGAAGGCAAGCACTCCCAGCAGAATACCATTGTTAGCCATTGAGCCACTTCCCTTCGTCTTCGTCGGACCGCTCACGAATAATTTTCGTCAATTTCTTGCGTCCGATATTGAAAAGCCGCACCGGGAAATCCCAAATGACGGTTACGTGCTTCTTCGACAGGGTCATCGTTTTTTCCTTTCTTGAACGGGTTGCGGTCTGACAGAAGCGAATATGCGGCATGCGGCGATGAAAGCGGTAGAACATTTCTCCACGATCATTGCATAATTCTACAAAGCTGACGGATCACCCCTTGGCCATCAAAAACCAATGGCGCACTATGATCGCCATAATGTTTTGAAAATATGGCAAGTAAGCGGAATTTTCGTGATGATGCACCATGAAGAACTCGGACACTTGATTGCACGATACGCTATCGAAGATGGCATTCATGCAACGGCAGTGCCGCGCTTGTCGGCGGTACGCATTTCAAAGCCCACGGATCCAGTGCACAGCGTGCACAAGGCTGCCATCTGCATTGCCGCTCAGGGTCGCAAGCAGGTGATCCTCGGCCAGGAGGTGTTCGAGTATGGACCCGGCCGCCATATGCTGGTCTCGGTTGACCTGCCGGTGATCGGGCAAGTGATCGGGGCCACGGAAACAGAACCTTACCTTGCCGTGCGCCTCGATCTCGACCTCGATCTGTGCGCGGACCTGTTGATGCGCGTTTCCCCGCCATCGGGGGAGACTGGTCGCGGCCTGGTCATCAGCGATACACCACGCGAACTCGTCGAGGCGGCGATCCGCCTGATGCGCCTGCAGGAAACGCCGGAGGATATTGACGAACTTGCTCCCTTGATCGAGCGAGAGATGATGTACCGACTTCTCAAGGGCGAACAGGGCGCGTTCATTCGCCGGATGCTAGAGCCGGAAAACCGCAACCGCAATATCGGTCGCGCCATCAGCTGGATCAAGGAGAACTACAACAGGTCGTTCAAGGTCGAGGACGTGGCGTCGCTATCGGGCATGAGCCCGTCCTCGCTCCATCAGCATTTCCGCGAGGCGACCGCGATGAGCCCGTTGCAGTATCAGAAGCAGTTGCGGCTTCAGGAAGCACGCCGGCTGATCTTCAGCCACTCGTTTGATGCAGCCAGCGCCGGCCACAGCGTGGGTTACGACAGTCCTTCGCAGTTCAGCCGCGAATACAAGCGCCTGTTCGGCGCACCCCCGCAACGCGATATCGACCGGCTGCGTTCAGAGCCACAGCGCTATGCGGAGGCATGATGGCGCATGTGAATGTCGGGTAATTTTGCTGCTACGCCGGATCGGATGAATCCGGCCCGCTTTTCAGAATTCCCGCAAGCCGAGGTGCTCAACCATCGGCTGGAAATCACGGTCTCGATGTAGCAATTGATGATTGTTCTCGATGCAGTACGTTCCGATGATGATGTCCGGGAATTTGCGGACCGTAATGCCTAGCCTGCGTAGTCGCCGATAGTTTTCGGCGGCCTTCCGAGCGATCTCCATGTCGAGCATCGATTCCTGCACGAATAATAGCAACTCGCGAACCAGGCGCTCGGCATGCGCATCACTACTTGCGCCTCTGAGCACCTCGAACAAAACAATATCGCCAACCACGACGCCATCCAGGGATCGCAGTCGGCGGAGCTTGGAAGTCTGTGTGTTTTCAACCTTGTTGAACAAATCGATCCAGACTGACGAATCGACGAAAATCATTTCGCGTCAAGCGATGGAAAGCCAAGCCGCATCTCTTCGAGGTCGCCTTCCCATCCGATGCCCCAGAGTTCGTCAAGAGCCTTTCTCCTGCGCCGTTGCAAGACCATTGCCTTGAGCGCTTCTTCGACGACGGCTTTCTTGGTCTTCAAGTCTGAAAGCTCGATTGCTTCTTCGAGCAAGGCTTCATCAATGTCGATATTGGTGCGCACGGGTGCCCTCCAATGTGTATGAATTCAAGAAATCATACACATTGGATCACCGCAGCTCAAGTTACAAAGCAATCCCACGCTTGACTGCCTTGCCCGCCACATAGGTCTCGGCAATGGTGCGGTCGTCGCCCATCGTCTGCATCAGGAACAGTTCCTCGGCCAATGTCTTGACCACTTCCATCTTCAGGGCGGTTGCCGGTGTCGCGCGGCTGTTGAGTACCACCACGTCCGCATCCGACCCCACGTCGAGCGTGCCGATCTTGCCGGCAAGTCCCAGCGCCTCGGCGTTGCCGAGCGTCATCCGGTAGAAGCTTTCGAGCGGCGTCATCCGCTCCCCCTGCAATTGCAGAACCTTGTAGCCTTCATCGAGCGTGCGCAGCATCGAATAGGACGTCCCGCCACCGATGTCGGTCGCCACGGCCACACGCACCGCTTTATCGCGCTTGCTGAGGCGCTTGAGCCCGAACAGGCCGGAGCCGAGGAAGAGGTTCGACGTCGGGCAGAACACCGCCACCGAGCCGCTCTCGCTCATTGCATCCGCTTCCCGGTCCGACAGGTGGATGCAATGGCCGAACAGGCTCTTCGGTCCGAGCAGGCCGTAATGCGCATAGACGTCGGTATAGTCCTTGGCCTGCGGGTAGAGTTCGCAGGTGAAGTCGATCTCCGCATGGTTCTCCGACAAATGCGTCTGCACATGCAGATGCGGAAATTCCTGGGCCAGAGCACCGGCCATCTCCATCTGCTCGGGCGACGAGGTGATCGCAAAACGCGGCGTGATTACTACATGATTGCGCCCCTTGCCGTGCCAGTCTGATATCACCTGCTTGGTATCGTCATAACCCGATTGCGGCGTGTCGCGCAGCGCTTCGGGCGCGTTGCGGTCCATCATCACCTTGCCACCGAGCATCAGCATGTTGCGCCGCTGGGCTTCAGCGAAGAACATGTCGGCGGAAACCTTGTGGACCGAGCAATAGGCGACCGCGGTCGTCGTGCCATGGCGGATCAGCTCGTCGAAGAATTTGACTGCAATGCGGGCCGAATGATCGGCATCGGCAAACCGCTGCTCCTCGACGAAGGTGTAGGTGTTGAGCCATTCCAGCAGGCTGCCGGCATAGGATCCCACTACCTGCATCTGCGGAAAATGCAGATGCGTATCGATGAAACCCGGCATGATCAGGTTCGGCCGATGGTCGATGATTTCAGTAACGGCACCGACAGTGGCCTGAACGTCGGAGAACTCGCCGATGCCGGCAACGATGCCATTCTCGATCAGCAGCCCGCCATCCTCGATATAGAGGTAGCTACCGCTGTCGCTCAGGCCTTCGGGCTCCCGCTTGAAGGACAACAGGCGGCCACGAAGCAGTTTGCTGGTCATTGTATGGTCTTCCCGCTGATCGCGCTTTCATACCAAGCGGCCAGCAGCTTGCGCTCGGCCGTGGTCATTTCGGTGACGTTGCCGGGCGGCATGGCATGGCTGCGGCCCGCCTGCAGATAGATGTCACGCGCATGCATTGCAATGGCCACGTCGTTGTCGAGAACCACGCCCTTGGGCGGCAGCACGATACCTTCCCACACCGGCTCGGCTGCATGGCACATCGAACAGCGCCCGGCGACTGCCTCTGCTGCCTTTGCAAAATGCGTATCGTCGCGGAAGCGCTCGAAGCCCGGAGCAAGTTGCGACGTTTCGGTTTCGCCGGTCAGCACCTTGGGCGCGGTCGACAGCCACATGATCGCAATGAACAGCAAAGCGGTCAACAGCCAGGTCCAGTGCGGTTCACCCTTGCGGGCATGCACGGTGTTGAACCAGTGCCGGATCGTCACGCCCATCAGGAACACGAGGCCGGCGATGATCCAGTTGAACTGGGTCGCAAATGCCATCGGGTAATGGTTCGACAGCATGAAGAAGATGACCGGCAGCGTCAGGTAGTTGTTGTGCAGCGAGCGCTGCTTGGCGATCACACCATATTTAGGGTCTGGCGTACGGCCGGCGATCAGATCGGCGACGACGATCTTCTGGTTCGGAATGATGATGAAGAACACGTTGGCCGACATGATCGTGGCGGTGAAGGCGCCCAGATGCAGGAACGCGGCGCGGCCAGTGAAGATCTGCGTATAGCCCCAGGCCATGATGACCAGCAGCACGAACAGGATTGCCATCAGGCCCCAGGTGTTCTTGCCGAGAGGGGATTTGCACAGCAGGTCATAACAGATCCAGCCGATGGAGAGCGAGGCCATCGAGATCAGGATAGCCACCGGCACCGACACATCGAGCAGATGCCGGTCGATCAGGAAAAGATCGGCGCCGCCATAATAGACCACCGCCAGCATCGCAAAGCCGGAAAGCCAGGTGACATAGCTCTCCCACTTGAACCAGGTGAGATGCTCGGGCATCTGGGCCGGCGCGACGAGATACTTCTGGATATGATAGAAGCCACCGCCATGCACCTGCCACTCCTCGCCATAAGCGCCGACAGGCAGCCCTGGCCGCTTGACCAGCCCCAGATCAAGCGCGATGAAATAGAAGGACGAGCCGATCCAGGCGATGGCGGTAATCACATGCAGCCAGCGGACGGCAAAAGAGAGCCATTCCCAGGCTATGGCGTAGTCATACATTCAGGTCCCCGTCGTGTTTTTTAGCTGAAGAATCATGATCACATTTTGAGAGGCAGCGCAAAGGGTCAAAGCAGGACGGTCAGAAGTTCGGCGGCCACCAACGCGGCAATGACCTCCGGCCGCTTGTCCTTGACCGCCGTCCCGCCGATTGGCAGGATCAGGCTTTCGGTCATTTTGCGGTCCAGCTCGGCATCTTCCAGCCAACTCGCGAATACGCCGCGCTTGGTTTTCGATCCGATCATGCCGACATAGGTAAGGTCGGATCGCTTCAAGGCTTCCGCCCCGATCAGGAAATCGAGCGCATGATCGTGCGTTGCGATCACCACCGCACCACCGGCCCGGATATCGCCGACCGCCGATTCCGGCATCGCTTCCAGCCGGCGGGGTACATCGGCAAGCAGCAGGTCAAGTTCATCGCGCCGCGTCTCGATGACGGTGACCTTGAACGGGAGTGGCTTCAGCGCAATCGCCAGCGCTCGTCCGACATGGCCGGCTCCGAAGATGAACACATCGGGATAATCTCCCGCCTCGCGCGCAAGCCGAGCCTTCAATGCATCTATGGCCTGCGGCCCTGCTCGCTTGAGCGCAAGCTCCACTCGCCCCCCGCAGCATTGGCCGGTTTCCGGTCCGAGTGTCACATCCAGCGTGGCCTCATTGCGGCCGCTGGTGACCATGTCGCGGGCAAGATCGATGGCCTCGAATTCCATGTGCCCGCCGCCGATGGTGCCCCAGATATGATCTGCGGAGACGAGCATGAAGGCGCCGGTTTCACGCGGGGTGGAGCCACGCGTGCGGGTGACCTCGATCACGACTTTTTCGCCGGGGTTGGCGAGGAATTCATCGAGAGTCATGGGATAGCATCCCATGCATATGTTTCAGCACAAGCTTTTGTTTCAGCCATTCCCTCATCCGGCCCTTCGGGCCACCTTCTCCCCGCTGGGGAGAAGAAAGAACATGGAGCTCTGCCCCGAGACAACTTCAGCCGCTCAAATGCGGAGATGTACTGAAAGTGCAGCATGAGCGGCAAATTCCCTCTTCTCCCCAGCGGGGAGAAGGTGGCCCTAGGGGCCGGATGAGGGGGCTGGATGAAAACCATCATTTAATAGGTCACACGAAATTCAAGTCGCCTGCAGCCGCTCAACCGCCATCAGCACGCGTTCCGGCGTCGCCGGCGCGTCGAGCTTCGGGCAGACCTTGTAGTCGGCAACCGAAGCCACCGCCATGGAAAGCGCTTCCAGCACCGAAACCCCGAGCATGAAGGGCGGTTCACCGACGGCCTTGGAACGACCGATCGTCAACTCCTTGTTTACCGACCACTCCGCCAGTTTGACGTTGAAGATGCGCGGCCGGTCGGATGCCAGCGGGATCTTGTAGGTCGACGGCGCGTGCGTCCGCAGACGCCCCTTGTCGTCCCACCACAGCTCTTCCGTGGTCAGCCAGCCAGCCCCCTGGACGAAGGCACCTTCCACCTGGCCCTTGTCGATTGCCGGATTGAGCGACCTGCCCACGTCATGCAGGATGTCCGTCCGCTCGATCTGGTATTCGCCGGTCAGCGTATCGATCGAGACCTCCGATACGGACGCACCGTAGGCGTAGTAGAGGAACGGCCTGCCTGTGCCCCTTGCGCGATCCCAATGGATCTTCGGCGTCTTGTAGAAGCCTGCCGCCGACAGGTGCACGCGTGCCATGTAGGCCTGCTTGATGAAATGCGGGAACGGGATCTCCTCGTCGCCGACCCTTACCCGGTTGGGCAGGAAGGCGATTTCGGCCACTGGCACGCCCCAGCGCTCGGCGGCAAAGGCATAAAGCCGCTCCTTGAGCTGGCGCGCCGCATCGTAGGCCGCCATACCGTTGAGATCCGAGCCGGACGAAGCAGCCGTTGCCGAAGTGTTCGGCACCTTTGTGGTGGTCGTCGCAGTAATCTTGACGCGTTCGATATCCACCTGGAACTCATCGGCCAGCACCTGCGCCACCTTGGTATAGAGCCCCTGCCCCATCTCCGTGCCGCCATGGTTCAGGTGGATCGAGCCGTCCTGATAGATATGCACCAGCGCGCCCGCCTGGTTGAATGGCGTGAACGTAAAGGAAATACCGAACTTCACCGGCGTCAGTGCAATACCCTTGCGGATCACCCGTGAGGTCTTGTTGAACGCGATGATCGCTTTGCGCCGTGCCTGATAGTCGGAACTTTCCTCCAGTTCGGACACGATGCGGTGGATGATGTTGTCCTCGACCTTCTGGTGGTACGGCGTCAGGCAGCGCTCGTCGCCTTCGATGGCATAGAAGTTTCGCTTGCGGATTTCGAGTGGATCGAGCCGAAGCGCGTAGGCGATCTCCTCGATGATGCGCTCGCCGCCAACCAGCCCCTGCGGGCCGCCAAAGCCGCGAAACGCGGTGTTGGAGACCGTATTGGTCTTGATCGGCTCGGATGTCAGCAGCACGTCGGGATAGTAGTAGGCGTTGTCGGCGTGGAACAGCGCACGGTCGGTGACCGGCCCGGAAAGATCAGAGGAAAAGCCGGCCCGCGCCGCATAGTTTGCCTTGACCGCCAGAATATGGCCCTCGTCATCGAAGCCCGCTTCGTAGTCGACGAGAAAATCATGCCGCTTGCCGGTCATGGTCATGTCTTCGTCCCGGTCGGGTCGGAACTTGATCGCACGGTTCAGCCGCTTGGCCGCCATCGCGGCAAGTGCGGCGAACTGGCTGCCCTGCGTTTCCTTGCCTCCGAAACCACCGCCCATGCGGCGTGTGTTGACGGTGACCGCATGGACTGGAATCTGCAGGATGCTGGCGACCATATGCTGGATTTCGCTGGGATGCTGGGTGGAGGACCAGACAGTGATCTCGTCGTCCTCGCCCGGGATGGCGAGCGCAATATGGCTTTCGAGATAGAAATGCTCCTGTCCGCCGACGCGCATCTCACCCTTGATTCGGAGCGGCGCTTTCTTCAACGCCGAAACCGCATCTCCTCGCGAGAGCGTCAGCGGCTCGGTGACCATTTTGTAGCCCAGCTTCCGCGCGTCGAGAATATCAGTCGCATGCGGCAGGTCGTGATAGGTGAACTTTGCCATGCGCGCAGCCGCGCGGGCAATTTCACGCGTCTCGGCGACGACCACGAACACCATCTGCCCATGGAACTCGATGCGCTTTTCGGCAAGCAACGGCTCGTCGCCGCGATGGTTGGGGCCGATGTCGTTATGGCCGGGAATATCCTTGTGGGTCATAACGAGCACGACGCCCGGCGTCTTCTCGACCTCAGACAGATCGAGCGACAGGATATCGGCATGCGCCCGGTCCGACAGCCCTGCCGCCATGTGCAGCGTGCCTTCCGGCACCACCATGTCATCGATGTAGTCCGCCTCGCCACTGACATGCTTGTGGGCGGAATCATGCCGGAGATCCTTGTGCACGGGTGCGGAAATCTCTTCGGCGAAAACGAAATCGATCTTGTTCATCGTCCTGCTCCTGCGGCAAAGCGAACCAGTTCGGCCTCTTGTCCTTGGCTCTCCAGATAGAACCGGGTCAAGAGGTTCCTTGCCGTCAACATGCGATATTCGGCCGTGGCGCGCCAATCGCTGAGCGGAGTGAAATTTTGGTCGAGCTCGGCGGCCGCGGCCTTGACATTCGCCTCGGTCCAGGCGCGTCCGAGCAGCGCGTTTTCCACACTGGTCGCGCGCTTGGGAATGCCGGCCATACCGCCATAGGCAAGCCGGATTTCCTCGACTTTCTCATTGTCATCGAGTTTGAGGTAGAAGGCGCCAAGCACTGCGGTAATGTCCTCGTCACGTCGCTTGGAGATCTTGTAGACCGAGAATCGGACGCCCTCTGGAACCATCGGCACTTTGAGACTATCAACGAATTCATGGCGTTGCCGGTCCTGCTTGCCGTAGTCGATGAAGAAGTCTTCAAGCGCCAGCTCACGTGCACCTTCTTGCGAGCGTAGGGCCACGCTGGCGCCGAGCGCAATCAGCGCCGGTGGCGTATCGCCGATGGGCGAGCCGTTGGCGACATTCCCGCCAATCGTACCCATGTTGCGAACCTGCTCGCCGCCGATGCGGGGGAGAAGCTTGCCAAACGCCGGATGCGTCTTGACGAGTGTCGCCAGTGCATGCGTGTAAGTAACGCCCGCTCCAATCACGATAGCGTCGTCATTCTCGCTGATCGTCTGCAGGGCCTCCAGATTGTTGATGAAGATGACCGGATTGATCGAGCGAAACTGCTTTGTCACCCAGAGCCCGACATCTGTCGATCCGGCGACAACTGTCGCATGCGGATGGGCGCCAAGGATTTCGGCAAGATCGCTGATGGTGGCCGGCACGTAGAGTTCATCGCCTTCATGCGACACCTGAACGGTGCCGTCGCGGGCAATGTCTGCGAGCCGTGTTTGTACGTCCCGCCGCGTCGCCTCGATCGGATCGAAAACGTCGGCGGGCCGAATGCGCGCCGCCATCTCGGCTGCCTTGACGATCGGCTCGTAACCCGTGCATCGACAGAGATTGCCTTGCAACGCCTGCTCGATCCGCTCGCGGGAGGGATTGCTGTCGGTAAGCCAGAGCCCGTAAAGCGACATGACGAAACCCGGCGTGCAGAAACCGCATTGCGAGCCATGACAGTCAACCATCGCCTGCTGCACGGGATGCAGCAAACCGTCCTTGCCCTTGAGATGCTCGACCGTCACCACATGCGTTCCATGCAGCGACCCCATGAAACGAATGCAACTGTTGACCGACTCGTAGACGAGCAAACCGCAGACAAGCCGCCCGATCAGCACCGTGCACGCGCCGCAATCGCCTTCGGCGCAGCCTTCCTTGGAGCCCGTCAGGCGCCTGTCGAGTCTCAGCCAGTCAAGCAGGGTCTGCCGCGGCGAGATCGCGTCGAGCGCCACCTCCTCACCGTTGAGGATGAACCTGATTTGTCGACTGTATTGCCCGTTCATGCTGTTCCACTCGTCTATTTGCGTTGCCGATAGCCTGTGCGCAGATGAGGAAAATCGCAAGGGGGATGTTTACCTTCTGGTCAATAATTGCCGCTTTATTGTGCGAAATGCAGGCGCGCTTATTTTCCTTTGACTTTCGTTTTAAGTTCATATTGAAAACAGGAAGCTATTGGGGATGGGGAGGATCTTATGAGCGGATATATCCTGGCAATCGATCAGGGCACGACATCAAGCCGCGCGATCGTGTTCGACGGCAAGATGCGATCGGTTGCATCGGGGCAGAAGGAGTTCCGCCAGATATTCCCCCAATCCGGCTGGGTCGAGCACGACCCCGAGGAAATCTGGCAAACTACGCTCTGGGCCGCCAGAACCGCAATCGACAACGCCAAAATCGCCCCGTCGGACATATCGGCCATCGGCATCACCAATCAACGCGAGACCGTCGTCGTCTGGGATCGCGCCACGGGCAAGCCCATCCACAATGCCATTGTCTGGCAGGATCGCCGCACCGCCCGCATGTGCGAGGCGCTCAAGGAGAAAGACCTTGAAAAGACGTTTTCGGAAAAGACCGGACTGCTGCTCGACCCCTATTTCTCCGGCACGAAGTTGTCTTGGCTACTCTCCAATGTGCAGGGTGCCCGCGAACGGGCAGAAAGGGGCGAACTCTGCTTCGGCACCATTGATACGTTCCTGCTCTGGCGGCTGACCGGCGGCAAGTCGTTCCTCACCGATGCTACGAATGTGTCGCGCACGTTGATCTACAACATCAGGACCAACGATTGGGACAACGAGCTGCTTGATCTGCTCGACATCCCCAGGGCGATGTTGCCAGAAGTCCGCGATTGCGCCGCCGATTTCGGCATGGCGCAAAAGGAACTGCTCGGGGCTGAGATCCCGATCCTCGGCATCGCCGGCGATCAGCAGGCGGCGACCATCGGTCAAGCCTGCTTCAAGCCGGGCATGTTGAAATCCACCTACGGCACCGGATGCTTCGCTCTCCTGAACATCGGCGGCGAAATGGTTCTATCCAAAAACCGGTTGCTGACGACCATCGCCTACCGCCTCGACGGCCAGACCACCTACGCGCTTGAAGGCTCTATCTTCATCGCCGGTGCTGCCGTGCAATGGCTGCGCGACGGCCTGAAGATCATCAAGTCGGCCGGTGAAACCGCAGCGCTGGCCGCAAGCGCCGACCCAAGCCAGCAGGTCTATCTCGTGCCAGCCTTCACCGGCCTCGGCGCCCCCTGGTGGGATCCCGATGCGCGCGGTTCGATCCATGGACTGACACGCAATTCGGGACCGGCGGAATTTGCCCGCGCTGCGCTGGAATCCGTATGCTACCAGACGCGCGATCTGGCCGACGCCATGCACAAGGACTGGAAAGTCGCTGAGCGCGAAACCGTCTTGCGCGTCGACGGCGGCATGGTCGCATCCGATTGGACGATGCAGGCGCTTGCCGACATTCTCGACGCCCCTGTTGACCGGCCACAGATCCTCGAGACGACGGCGCTGGGCGCCGCTTGGCTGGCGGGCTCGCGCGCCGGCGTCTGGCCCGACATGAAAGGGTTTGCGGAAAGCTGGGCACTGGAGCGCACCTTCAAGCCCGAGATGGATGACAAGACGCGCGAGGCCAAGCTCAAGGGCTGGCACGAGGCCGTGAAGCGGACGCTGAGCGGGAGTTAAGGAAAGCATTGTAAGCGGCAATACGCCACGCTATTCTTCGTCAGTTGGCCGTTTGGAGTGCTATCGATGCGCGTGGCAAAACTGGGAAATGATTTGGCCATCACCCTTCCCGCCGAAGTGGTGGAAAATCTCTCTCTGAAAGAGGGCGATGAGGTGGAACTGCGTGTCGCAGGCCCCAAAGCGATTGAAATTGAGCGCCGCATGAGTGCTGAGGAAGCGCTGGAGAAGATCAAGGACTTGCGGATAAAACTGCCTCCCGATTGGAAATTCGATCGAGAAGAAGCCAACTCGCGGTAATTGTTTATGGCACTTGAGTTCGTTGACACGAATATCGTCATCTATGCCTTTGCCGGCGAAGCAAAATCAGCGGCAGCGCAAGCAGTTCTTTCGAGAAAATGCTACATCAGCATACAAGTGCTGAACGAGTTTGCGAATGTCGCGCGACGCAAGCTCTCGAAAAGCTGGCCGGAAATCGAGCACTATCTGTCATGGATCGAAGCTGTTTGCGGAGTTGTGCATCCGATCGATCTTGAAACACATCGTCGGGGGATAGAGCTCGCGGCGAAGTACCATTTTTCGGTGTTCGATGCCATGATCGTGGCCACGGCCCTTCAGGCGGGCGCAACGACGCTCTATTCGGAAGACATGCAGCATGGTCTGCTTGTCGAAGGCCGACTCCGGATATCCAATCCATTCACGTCAGCCACCTGACATCCCTGCCAAACTTTTTTGCTGCGGCCTGTAGGTATCGCCGGTATGAATGCGTCCTTTGCCACAGAAGGAGCATTCGATGCTGTATGCCATTCTTTGCTACAACGATGAAGACCTGGTCTGGAACTGGTCCAAGGAAGAAGAGGACACGGCCATGGCGGGGTTGGCCGCGGTGCAGGCGCCGCTTGCCGACAAGGGCAAGCTCGGTCCTGTCGCCCGCCTGATGCCGACGTCGGCGGCGACGACCTTGAGGAAGAACGGCAAGGAGAGCTTTGTCGTCGACGGACCGTTTGCGGAAACCAAGGAACAGTTCCTCGGCTTCTACGTGGTCGATGTCGAAAATCTGGACGAAGCCATCACGATTTCGAAAGATCTTGCCGCAGCCAATCCCGGCACCGGTTCCTATGAAATCCGGCCACTGGCCCTTTATAACCCGCCGAGGAATTTTGGATGACCAACGACATCGCCTGGATCGATGCTGCTCTCGTCGGCGCCCGCCCCCAGGCGATGGGCGCGCTTTTGCGCTATTTTCGCAATCTCGACCTCGCGGAGGAAGCCTTTCAGGAGGCCTGCCTGCGCGCTCTGAAGAATTGGCCCGACAAGGGGCCGCCCGGCGATCCCGTCGCGTGGCTGGTCTTCGTCGGCCGTAATGCAGGCGTCGACCAGATTCGCCGTCGTGCGAAGTTCACCGAACTGCCCGAGGAAGACCAGCTTTCGGACAAGGAAGATGCGGAGGCCAGCCTCGCCGACCGTCTGGATGGATCGCATTACCGCGACGATATCCTGCGGCTATTGTTCATCTGCTGCCATCCGGACCTGCCGGCCACCCAGCAGATCGCCGTTGCGTTACGCATCGTCTCCGGCCTGTCGGTGAAGCAGATCGCCCGCGCTTTTCTGGTCGGCGAAGCCGCGATGGAACAACGTATCACGCGCGGCAAGGCCAGGATTGCAGCGGCCGGCATCGCCTTTGAAACCCCGGGAGCGGTCGAGCGCTCGGAACGGCTGGGGCTGGTCGCCGCCATGCTTTATCTGGTGTTTAACGAAGGCTATTCCACGGCGGCCTCCAACCCGGATTCCGCCCAACTCTGTGACGAAGCGATCCGGCTGGCCCGCCTGTTGCTGCGTCTGTTTCCTGCCGAGCCTGAAATCATGGGGCTGCTGGCGCTGATGCTGTTGCAGCATGCCAGACGGCATGCACGCGTCGATGCAGGTGGCCAGATCGTGTTGCTCGAAAACCAGGACCGCGGCCTCTGGGAGCGTGCGTCGATCGACGAGGCCCTGGCCCTGATCGACAAGGCGTTGCGCCACCGCGCACCTGGCGCCTATCAGATCCAGGCCGCCATCGCCGCACTTCACGCGCGCGCAGTCCGCGCCGAAGATACGGATTGGAACGAGATCGCTCTGCTCTATCGCATGCTCGAACAGATGCAGCCGTCCCCTGTCGTCACCCTCAATCGCGCCGTGGCCGTCTCCAAGACGAAGGGGCCGGCCGCAGCACTTGCCTTGATCGAACCTTTGGAAGACCAGCTCTCCAGCTATTTCTATTATTTCGGCGTCAAGGGTGGCCTGTACAAACAGCTCGGGATGCGGCCACAGGCACGCGAAGCGTTCAACCGCGCCATCGCGCTTGCCAATTCGTCTGCCGAGGCGACGCATATCCGGCAACATCTCGACCTGCTGGACACGGAAATTGCGGCACCCGACGTGGCGCACACGGATTGCTGAAAATATTTTCGCAACACTGTCGGATCGCGCCGATGTTCACCGTCCTAGGAGCATCGACCAAAACAAAGCCAAACGCACAGGAAAGGCAACCATCATGACACTAGTAGCAGATACCGCCGCCGACCACGAACTCGTGCTGGTCCGGACTTTCGACGCGCCTGCCGCCAAAATCTATGAAGCCTGGACCAATCCGGAAATCCTGAAGAAATGGTTTGCACCCCTGCCCTTCACCACGCCCGAGGCAAAGCTCGATGTCCGCGTCGGTGGCGAAAGCACCATCGTCATGCAGGACGAAGCCGGCAACAGATATCCAAATACCGGCGTCTATCTCGAACTCGTACCGAACAGGAAGATCGTCATGACCGATGCGTTCACGGCCGGCTGGCGCCCTTCCGGAAAACCTTTCATGGTCGCCGAGGTCCTGCTCGAGGAATTGCCAGGCGGCAAAACGAAATACACCGCCACTGCCCGCCACTGGACGAACGAAGACAAGCAAACGCACGAGCAAATGGGCTTTCACGACGGCTGGGGCCAGTGCGCCGATCAGCTCGCCGCCCTGCTGGCAAAGTAACCCGGTCACGCGAGGGAAATCCCATGGAAACGCTGGTTCTTTCAACCGCACCCGGTCGGGGTGCAAAGATTGCCGGTTGGGTGCTGAGTGGCCTGCTCATCGCCTTTCTGGTCTTCGATGGCGCGATCAAGCTCGTGCCGTTGCAGGTGGTTCTGGATACGATGGCGCCACTCGGCTATGCGCCCGATGTTGCGACCGCCCGCGTCTTGGGTATCCTGACGCTCGCCTGCACAATTCTCTATGCAATCCCGAGAACCTCGGTGCTGGGCGCCATATTGCTCACCGGTTACCTCGGCGGGGCGATGGCCACCCATTTCCGCATCGGCAATCCCGTGCCGACGCATACGCTGTTCGGGCTCTATCTCGGCGTCATCGCCTGGGGCGGATTGTATCTCCGCTATCCGTGGCTCAGGCGGATCATCCCGATCAAGCTCTGAAATCGGGGCGTCACGCAGCCCTCTTCCATCCGATGGCAAGCAACCCAGCCCCGATCATCAGCGAGCCACCCGTGCGATTGACAAAACGTTGTACGGATGGCTTGCGGATCTGCTTGCGGGCCAGCGAAGCCAGGAGCGCATAGCCCGCTGCATTCAGCGTTGCGAGCACCAGAAACGTTGCTTCGAAGATGATCAATTGCCGTGCGAGGGATCCAGCAGGGTCCAGAAACTGCGGCAGGAAGGCGACGAAGAAGATGATGCTCTTGGGGTTGAGCGCAGTGACCAGATAGGTATGGGTGAATATCCGGATCGGTTTTTCGCCCCTCTCTGCCTCGTCTTTGGCGGCGGTTTCATCCGCCCCCACCGGCGCCCGCCAGAGTTTGATGCCCAGATAGATCAGGTAGGCCGCGCCGACCCATTTCAGAATTGTAAACACCGTCGCCGATGCGGCAAGCAGAGCCCCGAGGCCCAGCATCGAAGCGGTCATTGCGGTGAAATCGCCGAGCGTGACGCCGGCGACTGTGGCGAAAGCAACCTTGCGGCCGTGGCCAAGCGCGTAGGAGATGACGAGCAGCACCGTCGGCCCTGGTATTGCCAGAAGAACGGCAGACGCCGCACAGAATGCCAGCCAATGTTCGATCGACATGAAAGCCTCCTGCCCAAAGCAGGAGCAATCCACATCCGGCCGAATATGGCAACATGCCGGTTTCGAAAAATGGCGTGAATCTGGAACGGACTGTTTCATGGTCACGTCCTTTAAAATGACATGGCAGACGCCCATCTTCGGAGAAATTCAATCCGGAGCATATTCATGGAACTCGGACTTTATACATTTGCGGACGTCAATCCCGAACCGGCGCCCGGCCAGCGTGGCCCTGAAGGCGCCCAGCGTATCAAGAACCTGCTTGAGGAAATCGAACTCGCCGATCAGGTCGGTCTCGACGTTTTCGGTTTGGGCGAGCATCACCGGCAGGATTATGCCGCTTCGGCGCCTGCCGTGATTTTGGCTGCCGCCGCGGCGAGGACGAAGAAGATTCGCCTGACCAGTGCGGTGACGGTATTGAGTTCGGATGATCCCGTGCGGGTCTATCAGCAGTATGCGACACTGGACCTGATTTCCAATGGGCGTGCCGAAATCATGGCCGGGCGAGGCTCCTTCATAGAATCCTTCCCGCTGTTTGGATACGATCTCGGCGACTACGACCAACTGTTCACGGAAAAGCTCGATCTTCTCATGGCGATCCGCGATGAGGAAAAAGTTACGTGGTCGGGCGAAACGCGCGCGCCTATCAATGGTCGCGGCGTCTATCCGCGCGCCCTTCAGAACCCGTTGCCGCTCTGGGTCGCCGTGGGTGGTACGCCGCAATCGGTCGCCCGCGCGGGTTACCTGGGACTGCCGTTCGCGCTCGCCATCATCGGCGGCGAACCGGCCCGTTTTGCGCCGCTGTTCGACCTCTACCGGCAGGCGGCCGAAAAGGGCGGGCATGACCCGGCCACGCTCAAGAGCTCCATAAACGTGCATGGCTTCGTGGCGGATACGACACAGGCGGCCGCCGATCAGTTTTACGGACCATCGACTGAGGTGATGAACCGCATCGGCCGCGAACGAGGCTGGGGGCCCTCAAGCCGGGCACAATATGATCGTTCGACCGGTCCGGAGGGCGCACTGTTCATCGGTGATCCCGAGACGCTCGCCCGCAAGATCATTGCCCACCACAAGATCTTCAGGAACGACCGATTCCTATTGCAGATGGCAATCGGCCTGATGCCCCATGACCAGATCATGCGCGGCATCGAGCTCTACGGCACCAAGGTCGCGCCGATCGTACGCGATGCATTGGGATCGAAATAGGTTCTTCTCAGGGCTGCATTGACCCCCGCGCCCGGGGGGAGATAGAAGGCGGCATCGAAGATAATGGTGGACCATGGTTGTTTCCAACGACACGGAGCTGGTCAAGCTCAAGGAAATCGGGCGCATTTGCGCTGTGACAGTGCAAAAGATGGCGGCCGCCATGGAGCCCGGCATGACCACCGCCGAGCTCGACGCGATCGGTCGCAAGCTGCTTGAAGATTCCGGCGCGCAATCGGCGCCGGAAACCTGCTACAATTTTCCTGGCGCAACCTGTATCAGCGTCAACGAAGAGGTCGCGCACGGCATACCCGGATCGCGCGTCATCAAGCCGGGAGACCTCGTCAACATTGATGTCTCCGCCGTCAAGGACGGCTATTTCAGCGACACCGGCGCATCTTTCGCTCTGCCGCCGGCCCAGTCGAAGGTTGAAAAGCTCTGCCGCGACGGCAAGCGGGCATTGTGGGTGGGGCTCAATCAGGTCAAGGTCGGCCAGCCCTATGCGCGTATTGGCGACGCCATCGGCGCCTTTGCCGCCAAGAACCGCTATACCCTGATCCAGAACCTGGCGAGCCATGGCGTCGGCCGCTCGCTGCACGAGGAACCGAAGGAACTGGCCACCTGGCCAGACAGAAGCGAACGGCGGACCATCCAGGAAGGCCAGGTCTTTACCGTCGAGCCATTTTTGTCACTCGGCGCCGAATGGGCTGAAAGCAGTGACGACCCGTGGACGCTGCTCAGCGAAAACCGCGCGCTTACCGTCCAGTACGAGCATACCGTCGTCGCCACACGCAGCGGGCCACTGGTGCTGACCCTCGCGGAGTAATATAATCAGGAACCATCACTTGGCTAAAGCGTTCAACGCCAGGAATGTTCAGATTGGACGATCCGACGAATGACGTTCGTCGGCATCCCGGACGAGGGAGTGTTCCGATGAAAATCTTGACAGGCCTCTTCGACACTTACGCGCAAGCCGGTGAAGCGGTGACGGCGCTCAAGGCGTCAGGCATCGCCGAAGATGATATGTCGCTGATCTCCCGCGACCCGGATCACGTCAGTGTCGATTCCGAAGAGCATGTTGGTGTCGGCTCCGGCATCGGACTGGTCGCAGGCGGTGCCGGCGGCCTGCTCGCGGGTCTGGGCATGATCACCATTCCCGGCATAGGCCCCGTCGTGGCAGTCGGCTGGCTCACCTCGACGCTAGCAGGTGCTGCCGCCGGCATGCTGGTCGGTGGCGCCACCGGCAGCCTGATTGATGCATTGACCAGTTCCGATATTGGCGAGGATGACGCGCATGTGCTTGCCGAAAGCGTTCGTCGTGGCGGCACGCTCGTTACCGTGTGTGTGCACGACGACCGGGTAATCGAGGCACAAGGCATTATTGATCGCTTTGGCAGCGTCGATCTCGGTGAGCGACGCCGGGTTTTCCGCGAAGAAGGCTGGGATGAATTCGACGGCGACCTGCCGCCCTATGCCCACACCGAAACTGCGGCTCCCGAGGAATATCTCGAAGAACAGCGCCGCCAACACAGTATCTCGTGAACCATCCTGCCTTCTATACGGACCGAGCCGGGCGGTAACCCGGCTCTCGCCGCGACGACATGAACAATCGCTTACACCAGCATTACATCTCGGTCATGTTGGCCCATGGCCATTGCGGCCAACACACATCTAAATTACGGTCCCGCTCAAAAATAACTGCTTCGCAAGCAAATGCGGAGCCAAGCGGAGACTGCGCAGCGTGTTCACGTCCTTCTTCCCGAGGCCCAAGCCATTCTTCATTTCTGTCGCGGCCTGGTCGCTGATCTGCATTCTTGCCTGGTATTTTGGTGCGAGCAGTTTGGGCGCCTTGATCGGACTGCCTCCATTGGCAGAAGGACAGGAACTCGTTATTGGCATCTCTCGCTTCTGGTCGGCGCCATTCCTGTGGTTTTACATCTACTTCTTCGCCTGCGTCGCATTTTTTGGGGTATCTTGGGCGACAATTGCCCCGCATCCTTGGCAGCGATGGTCCGTATGGGGCTCGGCGCTGGTCGTCTTCAACACCTATCTTCTGGTGCAGGCTTCGGTGGCCGTCAACGCCTGGTACGGCCCGTTTTACGACCTCATCCAGACCGCGCTTGACAAGAAGCGGGTCGTCACCGCTTCAGAGTTCTACTGGCAATGCGTTATTTTCTTCGGCATCGCCTCCGTCGCTATCACGCTGATGGTCTTCAATTCCTTTTTCGTGAACCACTATGTCTTCCGGTGGCGCACCGCGATGAACGATTTCTATGTCGTGCACTGGCAGAAGCTTCGTGTAATCGAAGGCGCCTCGCAGCGTGTACAAGACGACACGATGCGTTTTGCGCGGACCATGGAAGATCTCGGCGTCAGCCTTGTTGGCTCGATCATGACGCTGATCGCCTTCCTTCCGGTATTGTTCAACTACTCCACCAAAATCACGGAACTGCCGTTCATCGGCGAAGTGCCGCATGCGCTAGTCTGGGCCGCGATCATCTGGTCACTGTTCGGTACAGTTTTCCTCGCTCTGGTGGGCATCAAGCTTCCGGGGCTGGAGTTTCGCAACCAGCGCGTCGAAGCTGCCTTCCGCAAGGAACTGGTGCACGGTGAAGACGACGCCGACCGCGCCAACCCGATTACGGTCCGTGAACTTTTCCAGAATGTGCGGCGCAATTACTTCCGCCTATATTTCAACTACCTGTATTTCAACGTTGCGCGCTATCTCTACCTGCAGACTGACAACATTTTCGGCATCTTCGTACTTATCCCGTCGATCGTCGCGGCCAAGATCTCGCTCGGCCTGCTGAACCAAGTTCTCAACGTCTTCGATCAGGTGCGTTCGTCGTTCCAATACCTCGTCAACTCCTGGCCGACGATCGTCGAACTGATATCGATCTACAAGCGCCTGCGGGCGTTCGAAGCGTCGATCTACAACGAACCTCTGCCGACAATCGACCAGGAATTCATTGAGGCACCTGACGTCGATGCCGAGCCGCAGCCGAGTTAACCTGAACTCACCCGATAGATCAAAAGGCGGTTCCGGCCGCCTTTTTCTTTGCCATATCCAACGCCTGCGCATAGTTCACGCAGGCCACGTCAGGCTTGCTGCATGTCTCGGTGAGGAACGTGTCGAGCGCGTTCCAATAGGCGCCGCCGTTCATTTCGACGAAGTGGAAGCCGAGCTGCAAGGGAATGCGCTCGCCATCATATTGCTTTTCGAATGCGTTGCGGAACATCGCCAGTGTGCGAGCCTCGAATTCCTTCGATCGTCCCGGCGAGTTCAACCCGCCGGAATGTCGAACGAAGAGATTGTAATCCATGCCGATGACCAGCCGGCCACCCGGTCCCTCGGGAACGCGCGGCAAGGCAAACCGCATCAACCCGTCGTCGTTGACGGCACTTGCCGGGCCTTTGGACACAAGGCTGGCGTCATAGGCAAAACCATGCGCCTTCAGCGCCGGCACGAGGCTCGATCCGGTCGATAGATAGGGGACGCGAAACCCCTTGATGTCGTTGCGGACAAAATCGTCCCACTCGGCGGGCTGTCGGTCGCCTGCACCATTGGCCTTCCACGCAGCCAGCAGCGTCCGGTCGAAATCGCCAAATTCCTGCGCCCAGTCGGCCGCCGTCCAGTCCTTGCCGTCGAAATGACCGCAGGCATGCGAGCCGATTTCATGGCCGGCAAGATGCGCTTTCCAGAGGTGATCGAGGCGGGTGCGCACTTCTTGCTCGCTCTGCGCAAAGCCGGTGTTCGAACGGCCGCGCTTCTGGTGCGGCGCCTGATAGGTCTTGCGCGCCGACTGGCTCATCACGAAGGTGCAGGAGAGAAAATAGGTGAACTTCGCCCCGGTCTTTTCGGACAGTTTTAGCGATCGTTCCCACAGTTTGTTGTCGTGCGCCCCGTCGAAGGAAATGATCACCAATTGCTTCGGCTTCTCCAGCGCTTGCGCCGAAGTCGCCACAGAGGCGAGGAGTGCCAGGGAGAGGGAAAAATGTAGGCGCATGCGGAAAACCAGTCTGAATGAGTATGTCGCCATACACAGCGCAAATAAGGGGATTTGATGTTTTCTCAGACACTTGCGCCGAAAGCTTCGCGTCCTTCCAGGCTGACCGTCCGCCCTTGAAGCCTGGGCGCAAAACCGGGCAAAACCAGCGTCTGCCGCACGGCAATGTCGGTAGGCAGCGTAAACTCCACCGCTTCGCGCGTGAGGTTGAAAACGAACAACAGCGTCTCGTCGCCGCTCGAACGGGTGAAGGCCAGCAGATCCTGGTTGGTGCTGATAAACCTGAAATCGCCTTCGACCATCGCGGCATGCGCTTTGCGAAAGACAAGCGTCTTGCGATAATGGTTGAGCACGGAGCCAACCGCGTCCTGCTGCATATCCACGGCGAGTGCGGCGTGTTCGACGGGCACCGGCAACCACGGCTTGGCGGTGGAAAAGCCGGCATTGGCTTTGTCCGATTGCCACACCATCGGCGTGCGGCATCCATCGCGGCCCTTGAATGACGGCCAGAAGCGGATGCCATAGGGATCGACCAGATCCTCGAACGCGAGATCGGCCTCGGTCAGGCCCAGCTCTTCGCCCTGGTAGAGGCAGATCGAGCCGCGCAGGCATGCAATCAATGTCAGCGCGATCTTGGCCACACGCGCAGGATCGTCGCCCGGCTGGGCAAAGCGGCTGACATGGCGCGTGACATCGTGGTTGGAGAATGCCCAGCAGATCCACCCGTCAGCGGCGCGCGTCTCCACCGCTTCCACGCATCGGCGGATATGGGTGGCGGTGAATTCCGGCGACAGCAGGTCGAAGGTGTAGCACATGTTGAGCTTGTCGCCGCCGGACGTGTAGGCAGCGACAGTGGCGAGCGATCGGTAGCCATCGCCGACTTCGCCCACCGATGCGCGGCCGTCATACTGGTCGAGCAGGGCGCGGAAGCGTTTCAGGAAGGCGATATTCTCAGGCTGGGTCTTGTCATAGAGGTGGTTCTGGAACCCGTAGGGATTGACGTCAGGTGCATCGGCGCTCGTCGCCCCCTCGATCTTCTCGAGCGGCGGATTGTTGCGCAGCTGTTTGTCGTGAAAATAGAAATTGACCGTGTCGAGACGGAAGCCATCGACGCCGCGTTCCAGCCAGAATTTCACCGTGTCGAGCAGCGCGTCCTGCACATGCGGGTTATGGAAATTGAGATCGGGCTGCGACGTGAGGAAATTGTGCATGTAGTACTGCCGGCGAACTCCGTCCCACTCCCAGGCCGGCCCGCCGAAGATCGACAGCCAGTTGTTCGGGGCGGTGCCATCCGGCTTCGGATCGGCCCAGACATACCAGTCGGCTTTTGCGTTATCGCGGCTGGCGCGGCTCTCCTTGAACCATGGATGCTGGTCCGAGGTGTGCGAAATCACTTGGTCGATCATCACCTTCAGGCCCCGCCGGTGCGCCTCTGCCACCAGCGCGTCGAAATCGGCAAGCGTGCCGAACATCGGATCGACATCGCAGTAATCGGAGACGTCATAGCCCATGTCGGCCATCGGCGACTTGAAGAACGGTGACAGCCAAATCGCATCGACACCGAGCGAGGCGACATAGCCAAGCCTGCCGGTGATTCCCTTGAGATCGCCGCTGCCGCTGCCAGTCGAATCCTGAAATGAACGCGGATAGATCTGATAGATCACCGCGCCCCGCCACCAATCTTTGTCGGAAGTCGTTGTCAGGGCGGCGGATGTCATGAACGGTCTCCGGGAAAATGTGGACGTCCATGCTTATCGGCAACCGCTGATTCCGTAAACCGGGCCCGGCGAATTGCGGCCAGAACCGACCGTCACACGGCTGTAACAAAATCGTTAGAAAAGCCTCCGACGGATGATTATCCGGAATCGGACGGACACATGGCCAAGATCACTGTTGTAACGGATGCCTGGCACCCTCAAGTGAACGGCGTCGTCCGTTCGCTGGACAGCACAATCGACGAAATGCGGCGGCTGGGCCACGAAATCATGCTGGTGACGCCGGACAAATTTCGCAACGTGCCCCTGCCCTCTTATCCCGAGATCCGCATCGCGTTGACCCGCTACAGCACGGTTGCGAAAGCCATCGACAGGTTCCAGCCGTCCTTCGTGCACATCGCCACCGAAGGTCCGCTTGGCTACTACACCCGCAAATGGTGCCTGAAGAACGGCATGCCGTTCTCCACCAGCTATCACACGCGGTTTCCGGAATATGTCTCCGCCCGTATCCCGCTGCCGAAGAGCCTGCTCTACGGCTTTGTCCGCCGTTTCCACAATGCCGGAAATCTGTGCATGGTCGCCACCCAGAGCCTCGAATCCGAGCTCTCCGCGCGCGGCTTCCGCAATCTTCGCCGCTGGACGCGCGGTATCGACCACAGCCTCTATCAGCCGCAACCGCTTCTCGACAAACCTTTCGGTCTGCCGCGCCCGATCTTCATGCAGGTCGGCCGGGTGGCCGTCGAAAAGAACATCCCTGCCTTCCTAGAACTGGATCTGCCGGGCTCGAAAGTGGTGGTCGGCGACGGCCCCGACCGCGAGAAGCTGGAAAAGGCGCATCCGGACGTATTGTTCACCGGCTCCAAATTCGGCCAGGAACTTGCCGATCACTACGCACAGGCCGACGTCTTCGTGTTTCCGTCGAAGACCGATACGTTCGGAAATGTCATCCTTGAGGCGCTTGCCTGCGGCGTGCCGGTCGCGGCCTATCCGGTCACGGGCCCCGCAGACATCCTTGGCGATCATCCGGAAGCGGGCGCACTCGACAGCGATCTCCGCACGGCGTGCCTTAAAGCGCTCGCATGCAGTCGCAGCGGCGCGCGCGCCTTGGCCGAAACCTACACATGGGAAGCGGCCACGCGCCAGTTCCTCGGCAATGTCATGCAGGCGAATGGCATAACAATGGCGGCTGAATAGCCGCCATTCAAATTTCATCCGCAATCAAAAGCGCTAAGCGGTGATCTAGGCTATTGCCGTGGCTTCTTCGTGCCCGCCTGTCGCCTTGACGCCATGGTCTCTTTGTTCTTCTTGCCCTCGAACGGATTGACCGTGCCGCGATAAGAAATACGGATCGGCACGCCCGTCAGACCGAAATCGTCGCGAAGACCATTGATCAGATAGCGCGTATAGCTCTCGGCAAGCGCCTCGGGACGCGAGCAGCTGATGATGAAACCCGGCGGACGAGCCTTGATCTGGGTCATGTACTTGAGCTTGATGCGACGACCGGAGACAGCCGGTGGCGGGTGTCCCTGGGTCTGGAAATCCAGCCAGCGGTTGAGCTTCGCTGTCGAGACACGCTTGTTCCAGATCTTGTCGGTTTCCTCAACCGCAGCCATCAGCCTGTCTAGGCCCTCGCCCGTCTCTCCCGAGACAGTCACAGCGCGCACGCCGCGAATCTGCGGTAGCAGGCGGTCCGTCTTCTCGCGCAGGTCAGCGAGCAGCTTCTGGCGGTCCTCGATCAGGTCCCATTTGTTGAAGGCGAGCACGACAGCACGACCTTCGCGAACCGCGAAATCGACGATGTGCAGATCCTGTTTTTCGAAAGGAATCGTCGCATCGAAAACGACGATGACCGTCTCGGCGAACCGTACCGCGCGCAACGCATCGGCAACCGAAAGCTTTTCGAGCTTTTCCGTGACCTTGGCGCGACGGCGCATGCCGGCGGTGTCGAACATCTTGATCTGGCGGCCGCGCCATTCCCACTCCACCGAGATGGAGTCGCGGGTAATGCCGGCTTCGGGACCGGTCAGCAGACGATCCTCGCCGAGGAAGCGGTTGATCAGCGTGGATTTTCCGGCGTTCGGACGTCCGACGATGGCAATCCGAAGCGGCTTGGTATTGTCGTAGACGGGTTCGAAATCCTCGTCTTCCTCACCCTCGGCCGGCATAGGCAGATCGACGTTGGTTTCAGCGACGTCCTCTTCCTCGAACGCCTTGTCCTCGCCGATGGCTTCCACGATCGCGTCGCGCAGATCGAGCATACCCTCGCCATGCTCGGCCGAAATCGGGCATGGTTCGCCGAGTCCCAGCGTGTAGGCATCGTAGAAGCCGGCATCCGAACCCTTTGCTTCGGCCTTGTTGGCAACCAGCACGACAGGCTTGCCGCGGCGACGCAGCATTTCGGCCAGCGTCTTGTCGAGCGGCGTCAGTCCGTATTTGGCGTCGACGAGAAACAGCGACAAATCGGCGTCATCGATCGCCGCCTCCGTCTGGGCGCGCATGCGCCCCTGCAAACTTTCCTCGCCCGCCTCTTCCAGGCCGGCGGTGTCGATGATGCGGAATCTCAAATCCACCAGCCGCGCATCGCCCGGGCGGCGATCGCGCGTGACGCCGGGCTGGTCATCGACCAGCGCCAGCTTCTTACCGACAAGACGGTTAAACAGCGTCGATTTGCCAACATTCGGTCGCCCGACAATTGCAACGGTGAAAGTCATTCAATGCTCCAGTGCAAGAATCGGTCGCGGTCCGAACTCAGGACAGCTTGCCGCTAGCAACGATAAGGCCGAGCATCGTGCGGGCACGGCTCGTCGCGCCGCTCGGCGCGTCGGAATCGTCGACAATCAATTGAAACCAGTCGCGCGCCTTGGCGAGGTCGCCAGCCTTGTAGGCGGCAAGACCGAGAGTTTCCCGGGCGCTGTGGCGCATCGCGCTGGACGGTACCGCCAGTTCCTCGACTTCGGTTGCGACCTGATCGTAGGTGCCGGCGTCAACCAGCAACCATGCCGCCCTCAAGCGGGCCGCATTGCGGATCGCCACCGGTATCGACTGATCCTTGCCGATGGCGGAGAAATCCGAGACCGCAGCTGCGGCATCGCCCTTTTCCGCCTTCAGCGTTGCAAGGCGCATCCGCGCCAGCACAGGATAAGCGCCGAAGCCGTCCTTGGTCAGGGCTTCGAGATCCTTGGCCGCGTCATCAGCGCGATTTTCCTGTGCGTCCTTGATCGCGGTCAGGTAACGGTCACCGGAAGCGGATGACTGCTTCGTCTCCCACCACTGATAGATGCCTGAGCCTGCAACACCGACAACGATCAGAACGGCGGTTCCAATAATGAACGGCGCGAAGCGTCGCCAGATGGAGCGCATCTGTTCGGAGCGCAGTTCTTCATTCACCTCGCGAATGAAACTGTCATTGTCGTTCATCATCGTCATATCGTGGTCCGTGGTGGCGCATTCGATCTCGAATTGCCGCTTCTAAACGATTTTGCCGCAGATGTAAGGGGGGCGCGCCAGAATCTCACATCGGCAATGCCGGCACGCCAATTAGCAACGGATGCAGCTTGGCGGCGAACACACCGTAAAGGACCACGCCGATTGCGACCGCAGCGACATCCCAGGTCCAGGATTTATAGACGCGCGGCGCAACTTCGCCCCGCTGCACCCGCTTCTTGTAGGAGATCCTGAGAATGACCCCCCAAGCCAGGAAAGCGGCAAACAGGATCACCTGCACGACTTCACCATTGGCGAAAAGGTGCGCCAGTGCCCAGATCTTGATTGCCAGTACCGGAGGATTCTTCGTCCAGGTCGCAATATAGCCCGAGGGCAGAAAGCCGGAAACCAGCACGATCGATGCCAGCAACATCAGCAGCAACGTCAGATGGGCCATGAATGGGGGCGGCGTGTACAGGATATCCGTCTCCATGCGCGCCTGTCCAAATCCGTAGATCAGCAGACAGAGTGTCGCGATGGCGGCCACGGAAAAGACTGCACGAAAGCCGATCTTGCCGAGCGAGCCGATCAACCCATCACGGATGCCGGGAAAGAGACGTATCAAATGCAAGCCGAGAAAAAGGATCAACCCGATAAGGAAAAGTGCCATCATGAAATCCTGACGATAGACGCTGCGATCCGCCAGCTTTATGCGCTGCCAACCGGAATTGCCAGTTGCAAAAGTGCGGCCGATTGCTGCGCGTCACCGGTCTGGAGGCAGATGGATGGTCTACGGCGTCGCCTTACCGGTCTTCAATTGGATTCGCGGTCCCAGCCACTGGATCATTTTTTCCTCCAGGCGGTCAGGCGTCATCGGCTTGGCGAGGCAGTCGTCCATGCCCGCCTTCATGCAATGTTCCCGCTCGAATTCCTGCCGATTGGTGATCACGCCAATAATCGGCGTATGGCCGCCGGTGACCGCCTCGCTGGCGCGGATATGCATGGTTGCATCCAACCCGCCCAGCACAGGCATGGACGTATCCATGAAAATCAATGACGGCGCTGCTGCCTGCCAGGCCTCCAGTGCCTCTTTGCCATTGCCAACGATCCGGTGGTCGATTGCCAGCCCGTCCAGTATTTGCCGGAAGAATATCTGGTTGACCTCATTGTCTTCGGCCACGAGGATGTAGGGCCGTGGGACGGTTGCCTCCGGCTGCATCACGGAAGGCCCATCCACAGGCTCACCCTGCGACACAACCTCTCCACCAGGCGCAGGCAAGCGCTGGATGGACTGAGGCCTTATCGACACGATCGACGAGTTGTTCGCTTTGTTGGTTCGTTGCCGGGCGGCACGGATAACATCGATCAGCGTCTGGCGCAGCAGAGGGGTCCGTACCGGCTTCATCAGATGGGCCTGCGCATGGATATCCGCCTTCAGCTCTTCGTCTTCGCCGATATCGCGCGCCGTCAGAAATACAATCGCGAGATTTTCGCACCCCGGCTTTGCGCGGATCGCCTGGGCAAACTCGGTTCCACTCATGTCAGCCATATGGCAGTCGATGACGACAGCATCGACGCTAAGCCCGTTGTCAACAGCAACTTCAAGAATCGACATCGCAGTTGCCGCATCGGCAGCGCCCACGCAATCGAAACCCCATTCCTCGACATTTTCGAGAAGATGATCGCGGACGACCTCGTGATCGTCGACAATTAGCACGCGGGCACCCGACACGTTCTTGGGCAACGAACGCGAACGGCTGGCTTCCGCCGCCACCTGAACCGGCAGGCTGAAGGTAAAAGTCGAGCCTCTGCCTTCTGTGCTGTGCACCGATATCGCCCCGCCCAGAATCGTGGCAAGCCGCTGCGCAATGGCCAGCCCCAGGCCCGTTCCATCAGGACGGTTCGAGGAAATCTCCACTTGGGAGAAGCGTTCGAAAATCGAACCGAGCTTGTCGGCGGGAATGCCGATGCCCGTGTCTTCGATGGTAATACTCAGAAGATGCTGGCCGGGACCGCCGTCGACTGCCTCAATCGATGCGGAGACATGACCGCGTTCGGTGAATTTCACGGCATTGCTGACGAGATTATGGACGATCTGCCTGAAACGACCGGCGTCGCCCATTATGGCCGCCGGAATGCAATCCGAACGCTTGACGATCAGTTCGACATCCTTCTCCGCAGCCTTGAAGGCAAACAACGATGCCACATCTTCCATTGCCTCGGCGGGATCGAAGGATGTGTATTTCAGCTGCATGTGCCCGGATTCGAGCTTGGAGAAATCGAGAATGTCGTTGATGACCGTCATCAACGTATGGCCCGACTTGACGATGATATCGATGAAAGCCTTCTGACGCGTATCAAGCGGCGATTTCGACAGCAGTTCGGCCATTCCGAGAATGCCGTTCATAGGGGTACGGATCTCGAGGCTCATATTTGCCAGGAATTCCGACTTGGCCCGGTCAGCAGCCTCCGCCTTGGCGACAAGGCGCTTCAGCTCTGCCTCGCGGCGGATGACCGAAGTCTCATCGCTGCACATGACGACGCTCTGGCCGTTGTCGCCCGCACGCATTTCGAGATGGATCCAGCGCTCCTCGTTGAGCGGAAACACATAGGAAACGTGCTTGCCCGCAGCGAGCGCACCGGCAAACCGCTCCAGGCCTTCCCTGACGACAGCCTCATCCGACTGCGGATTCTGGATCGCCGTTGCACGAAACACATCTTCCCAGCGCCCGCCGCTAGACAAAAGTTCCTCGGGAACGTTCAGGAGCTTTGCCAGGCTATTGTTGACGAAAGCGATCCTGCCGCCCTCGATCACCATCAGTCCTTCCGGCATCGTTTCGGTGGCATTGCGCGCCAGGCTGTAGGCTCGGGCAGCGGCCTCATGCGCCTGAGTGACCTCATAGTCGCGTTGCCGGAGCTCAGTCAGATCGACGTTGCAGAGCAGGAAGTTGCCTCCGGAGAGCGGAATGCCGGAATAGAAGACAACCTTGCCGCTCTTGAGCACTGTTTCACGCGGCCGAATGCGCCCCGAGCGGATTTCATTGATCCGCATGGCGCAATACTCTTCGACCGAAGCCGTTGCCTCCGGCCGGTGGTCATTCCGGAAATGCGAGCACAGCAGATCCTCGAACGGCCGGCCGACCATGTCGCCGGCCTGATCGGCATTTTCCTTGCCCCAGATTTTTTTCTTGTAGGCTTCGTTCATCAACTGGATGTTCAGATCGCGGTCGAGAACCAGCAACCCCACATCGACGCTGGATATGATGTTCTCGAAGTCCTGCCGGACCGCCTCAGCACGCTCGTTGGCTTCCTGCAGCAGAAGTTCGCGCTGCCGGATCGTCGAAATGTCGACGATTGTACCCACCAGGAATGGCGTACCCTTGCCGGTAACCATCCGCCCGGTCTTGACGATGGTGCTGACCGTGCGGCCGTGCGCGACCTGCAGTTCTTCCTCGCGCTCGTATTCGCTGCCGTTGACTAGCGTATCCTGGTTGATTTCGCGTATGCTGGCAGCTTCGCTGCCCAGCAGCTCGAATTCGTCAGTACCGATCAGATTGTCACAACTGCGGCCAAAGAGGTCCGAATATGCCTGATTGACGAAAGCCAGCCGTTGGTCGGGACCGCGCACGAAGGCGGCGACCGGCAGTCGATTCAGCAATTCCCGATACAGACTGACTTCCTCGACGTGACGCTCGAGAAGCGTTTCACGATTCTTCATCTCGGTTACATCGAGACGAAGACCGATAATGCTGCCATCGGCTTGCTTGCGGTTGATGGTGTGCAGCCAGGAGCCATTGGCAAGCTGGGTGTAGTCCGAGCTGCGCTCCCGTTCATAGCCGGCGAGCTTTGCGTCGATGCGCCGCTCGCGAATATCGGGGGCCATGGAATATTCGTCGGGAAAGCGCCGCGCCAGGCTGTCATAGGCCGCGGCCAGCCCGTCGCGGAGGTGCATGCCGATATACAGATCATCAATCAGGCCCTTGTAGTAGGTCCTCAGGCGCTCATTGAAATAGACGAGCTTCCGCTCCTTGTTCCAGACGCAGAGGCCGACATCGAGCTCATCGAGCAGTTCATCTATCTGCTGCCTGTCGAGCGCCACCGCAGGGACGGCAGCGATCTCATGTGCCTTTGTGTCGTCGTGCTGGGTGGCTGTGGAAACCGCTTTTGCGGGGTTCTCCACTGGCCGCGATGCATCTTGAGGGTGAAAGACGCTGTAGAGAAAGGTCTGCCCATCGCCCAGAACGAACTTTTCCATTTCGATGCGGAAGCGACCTTTGCCGAACGGATCAGCGAATTGCGAAGCCTGTTCGTCACCGAAAACCAGGCACGCGCGCTCCTTGTCCTCGATATCCAGCAGCGCTTCGATGTCCTCACGCTCGCTGCGGCCCGTGCCGATGAGATCGGACGGCGAAACATTGAACAGCTTGGAAAAAGCGTCATTGACGGCGACATAAACCAACTCGCTGTTCTTGATGAAAGCAGGTTCGGCGAGCTCGAGTATCCGGTCGCAAATCTTGTCGAGCAATGGGTCGCGGTAATAGATCAAAACTCTCATCCGCAAGTTTCGGGGCTGCGCAGAACTCACCCAATACCATTTGGGCGTTAAACATTTGGTTAACCATGAAGGCAGGCCCCGGCCTGCGGAAGTGGTTGACGCAGCCGGAACATGCAATTGCCCGTCCGCGCCAATGATTCTTCGTTACATGTCGCTTTTACCGAGGCTGGACAGGGGGTTTGTTGGCATTATTATGTATATGCAAATAGAATCTTGAGCAGGCGGAACATGAGCGCAGAAGGCACCCTCGCAAGCACCATCCATGAAGAAGCTACGGGCGAAGCGGGGCGGCGCCGGCGCCCCGGCGGACGCGGTGGTGACCGCACTCGCAAGAGCCATGGCCCTTCCTACCTCAACCTCACCAACACCCGCCCCAAGACCGAACTCCTGTCCGCCGACCAGATCGAAGCAATCCACAATGCATCGCTGACCGTGCTCGAGGAAATCGGCATGGATATCATGCTGCCGGAAGCCCGCGAGATCATGAAGGCACACGGTGCCCGGGTTACTCCCGGCAGCGAACGCGTGCGCTTCGATCGCGGGCTGATCATGGATATGATCGCCACGGTCCCGAAAGAATTTACACTATATTCCCGCAATCCGCTGCGCAACGTGCAGATGGGCGGCAACAATCTGGTCTTTGCCCAGGTCGCATCTGCACCCTTCGTGTCTGATCTCGACGGCGGTCGCCGCACCGGCAACCAGAAGGACTACCGCAACTTGCTGAAGCTTGCGCAGTCCTACGACATCATTCACACGACCGGCGGTTATCCGGTCGAGCCGGTCGATATCCATGCCTCTGTCCGCCATCTCGACTGCATCTCCGACCTAATCAAGCTGACAGACAAACCGTTCCACGCCTACTCGCTCGGCAAGCAGCGAAATACCGACGCGATCGAAATGGCTCGTATCGGACGCGGCATCAGCATGGAGCAGATGGAGCGCGAACCCTCGCTCTTCACCATCATCAACTCGTCCTCGCCCCTGCGCTTGGACGGACCGATGCTGCAGGGTATCATCGAGATGTCCGCAACCAATCAGCCCGTCATCATTACGCCCTTCACCCTCGCGGGCGCGATGGCCCCGGTGACGGTGGCCGGTGCGCTTGTCCAGCAAAACGCCGAGGCGCTGTGCGGCATCGCGTTCACCCAGATGGTGCGTCGTGGTGCCCCAGCCGGCTACGGCGGCTTCACCTCGAATGTCGACATGAAGACCGGCGCGCCGGCCTTCGGCACCCCGGAATACATGAAGGCGGTGATCGCCGGTGGCCAGCTCGCCCGTCGTTACGGCTTCCCGTATCGTACATCCAACACCAATGCCGCCAATACCGTCGATGCGCAGGCGGCCTACGAGTCCGTCTTCTCTCTCTGGAGCGTGATCGAAGGCGGTGGCAATTTCATCATGCATTCGGCCGGCTGGACCGAAGGTGGACTGACCGCATCCTACGAAAAGTTCATCCTCGACGTCGATCTCTTGCAGATGATCGCCGAATTCCTACGCCCGCTCGATGTCTCAGACGAGGCGCTGGCGCTCGATGCCATCCGCGACGTTGGTCCCGGAGGCCATTTCTTCGGCACGGCGCATACGCTCGCGCGCTACGAAAACGCCTTCTACTCGCCGATCATCTCGGACTGGCGCAACAACGAAAGCTGGGTTGAGGCAGGCAGCCCGACTGCCTTCGACAAGGCAAGCAAAGTCGCAAAGTCCGTGCTTGCCTCCTACGAGCGCCCACCGATCGATCCGGCTGTCGAGGAAGAACTCGACGCCTTCGTCGCCAAGCGCAAGGAAGAAGGCGGGGTAGCGACGGATTTCTGATGAAGAATTTGATTGTTCATTTAACAGGGCGCCGTTGGCGCCCTTTTTCTGATGTATACTGCATATATCAACGGTATTTTCACACATTTCCGAAACAATTCCAAAACGTTAGAAATATATATTAAATCTCAATAGTACGGCAGCATTGGAATGGCTTCGGAAACAAATTTCATCGACCTGATATACGAATCTGCTTTTATCCCCACCAACTGGGAACATGTGCTGGACCAGATGGCGCAAGCTGTGAATGGACACGGAACCGCGCTCTTCAATGTCAGCACGGCGGCCACGCGTTCGATTGCATCCGCGTCCCTCGAAGACCTGTCGACCAAGATGCTGAAGGAAGGCTGGGCAACCCGCAACACGCGCGCGCAAAGATTGCTATCAATCGAGCAGCATGGCTTCATCAATGAGGCAGACTATTTCTCCGACGAGGACTACGAGACCCACCCGATCTTCACCGAAGTCATGAAGCCGCTGGGCTACGGCTTCGGCACATCGACATTCATAAGTGCGCCTTGCGGCGACAAGATCATCTTCGCCGTAGAGAAGAAGAAAAGCAAAGGCCCGGTCGACACCGCCTCGATCGCCTATCTGGACCGTCTGCGCCCGCATCTTGCCCGGGCAGCGATGATGTCCAGCCGCCTTGAATTCGAACGCATAAACGCCGCAGTCGAGGCCCTTCACCTCACGGGATTGCCGTCCGCAGTTCTTGGCTTCAACGGCCGGGTGTTGGCAAGCAACAGGCTTCTGGAGAACTTCATACCGCAGATCGTAATTGCGGCGCACGATCAGTTGCGCTTCGCCCATGCACCGGCCAACGATCTGCTCTCCGTGGCAATCGCACGCTTCCAACTGGCCGATGGCGCCACATTCAGCCGCTCTTTTCCACTGCCGCAACTGGACGATGCGCCGCCGGCCGTCGTCCATCTGGTTCAGGTTTCGGGCAACGCACGCGACATATTCACCAGCGCAGCCTTCTTCCTGGTGGTCACCCCCATCGACAGAACGAAAGTGCCTGACACCGAAACGATCCAGGGCTTGTTCGACTTGTCGCCGGCTGAAGCCCGCGTTGCCCGGCGGCTCGCGGCGGGGAGCAATGTGGCCGCAACAGCAACCCAGCTTTCGATCAGCGACGAGACCGTCCGCAGCCATGTGAAATCGATCTTGTCGAAATCTGGTATGCAGCGCCAAGCCGATTTCATCGCGGCGATCGCCAGCATTCGCCCGATGGGAGGATAGCGCGCCTCGCGTTTCGGAGACGCGCAAGCCATTTAACGCGAACCGAAATCGAACAAGTGCATGCATTTCCACCAGTTCTGGCGAAGACATTTGCTTCCACGCCTTGGGAAACGCCTGCTTTTGCCAGCCAACGGGAGATGGCTGATGCTCGCCTATCGAAGCAGGCAAGACGCCTCCCCAAACCACAAGCGCCATGCCCTGGCATTAATTGCCGGGGTATGGCGCTTGGCAACGATGCTTCCATAGGGGTACGGCGGCCTGGCTCGGGCGGCCCCTTCCCCCCCCTGCATGTTTCAGTTGTTCCTCTTGCGGCCGGTGATCATCGCCCGCACCAGATTTTCGCGATGCTCAAAACAGGCAAAGACAACGCCGGCAATATGCAGCACGATCAGGCCAATCGTCAGATAAACTGCGGTCTTGTGAACGTTCTCAACCCATTCGACGCCCCAATAGGCATCCGTCGTCATCATGTACCCCGTTGTGGCGATGGTCGAAATCATCGCCAGCAACACCAGGACCATCATGCCGCCAGCGGGATTGTGGCCGAGATAACGCCTTGCGCGCATCCTCAGGCTGTCACTTAGAAAGCGGATCACGGTGACCGGGTGATATATGAAGTCTGAGAAGCGGGCGTGGCGGCTGCCCACCAGTCCCCAGAGCACCCGAAAAGCCAGCAGGGACGCGATCGCATATCCCGAATAGATATGCGCCGCTTTCCATTCATCTCCGGTCAGAAATGAAAACGAGAATAGTCCAACCAGAGACCAGTGGAAAATCCGCACGAACGGATCCCAGACCTTCACGGTGGGGAGCGCCGAAGCGGCGTCCCCCGTTTCGACATCCTCGGCGGCGACCATTATTCGCCTGCCTCGTTTCCAACGGCTTCGCCGGTCTGCGGATTGAAGAGTGTTTCGACCTTGGCGCCCTTTGAATCGATGGCATAGACCTCGTAGCAGCCTCCTTCGACCTTGATCTTGCGCACATCATAGCCCATGCCCTTGGCCTTTTCCTTCAGCGCGTCCTCGCTCATCCACTTGTCCTTGGGGACATTGCCACAATCATGCGTGTCTTCGGCGCGAGCCAGTCCTGCAAAGGCTGTGGTGAGAACGACGGCAGCAAGAATGATCTTCCGCATATGAAATGCTCCTTGGTGTGAACCGGCGGGCTTGATCACCCGAACCGTTACCGGCACCATAGAAACAGGTAGCTGACGTTCACCTGACGCCCGCTGTCAGCTTTTCGTCATCTTCAACCAATTATCCTGTCAAGATGCATACTTCCATGTCGACGCTCGCAAGACTTGCTGCCGTGGCCACCTGCCTCTGGCCGCTGGCCGGTTCGTGCGTTGCGATCGCCGACGACGATGATCGCAACACCTCGCCAGCCGACGATCATAGCCAGGAAGAACCCGATCCCTATGATCAGATCCGCAAATCCGTGAGGGACGGCAAGCTGCTGCCGCTTGCGACAATCAAGGCGGATGTACAGCGCCGCTGGGCAGGCGAAATCGTGAACGTGTCGATTGGTCGTGAAAAAAGCCTGATCGTCTATGAGTTTCGTATCCTGAGCCCGAACGGCCGGCTGATCGAGATAGAGATCAATGCCGCCAATGGCGCCGTGCTTGAAGTCGAGAACGAATGATGCGCATCCTTCTGATCGAAGACGACCCCATGATCGCGCGTGACGTCTGCGCCTACCTCATCAAGTCGGGCTACATTGTAACGCATGAAAGAAACGGCGAGGACGGCTGGTTCGCCGGTGACACCGAGGATTTCGCGGCCGTCATACTCGATCTCGGCCTGCCGGGCATGGATGGTCTCACGGTGCTCAAACGCTGGCGCGCAGCAGGACGCGAGATGCCCGTGATCATTCTGACTGCCCGAGGCAATTGGGAGGAGCGCGTCGAGGGCATCGACACAGGTGCTGACGACTACCTGCCCAAACCGTTCAAGATGCAGGAATTGCTCGCCCGCCTGAGGGCTGTGTTGCGGCGCTACGCAGGCCAGGCAAATCCGGTCCTTTCCAGCGGTCCCGTCAGCATCGACACGAAGCGCAAGGCGGTCAGCGTCGATGGCCTGCCGGTCGAACTGACGCAACTGGAATATCGTTGCGTCATGGCGCTTATGCTGAACAAGTCCCGACCGGTTTCTCAGCTGGAATTGACCGAACAGCTTTATGCTCAAGACTTCGAGCGCGAGAGCAACTCCGTCGAGGTGTTGATCGGGCGGCTGCGCAAGAAGCTGGGCAAGGACGTCATTCTCACGCGACGCGGCTTCGGCTACCAGATTGCGTCGGACGTTGGCCAATGATTTCAATCCGAACGCGCTTCATCATCGTTTCGCTGATCAGCGTCACCGTCGCGCTTTCGCTCGCCTCATGGTTTCTGGTGGCGCTTTTCGCTGACAATGTCGAAAAGCGCATCGACACGGAATTGACGGGCCACATAAACCGTTTAGCAGGTTCGCTGGAATTCAAGTCCGACGGCACCTTGCAAAGACCCGAAAGCCCCGCGGACAATCGCTTTTATCAGGCCTATAGCGGTCTTTACTGGCAGATTGACGATCCCGCGCGCGGCACGGACCTGCGCTCTCCGTCGCTCTTCGATTATGCGCTTCCCCTTCCGGCCGACGAACATTCTCCTGGCACTGTTCATCGCTACCACCTCAAGGGGCCGGAAGGCAGCGATGTTATCGTCCAGGAACGCGCCCTGATCGTAGCCGCCCCCGGTGGGGGCCGCACGATCAGGATTGCCGTGGCCGTCGATGCATCGGTGCTGAACGACGCAAAGGACAGCTTTGCCAGGGCAATCATCCCCTATGTGGCGGCGCTTGCCGTTTTCCTGGTGGCCATGTCGGTCGTGCAACTGATGATCGGCCTGCGGCCGCTTTCGGCTATAGCCGGTGATCTCAATGACGTGCGCGAGCGGCGCAGCCAGACACTGAAGGCCCCCTACCCCGCCGAGCTTTCGGGTCTGGTCAGCCAGTTGAACCATCTGCTGGTGGCGCAGGCAAATGCGATCGAGAAGGCCAGAGCGCGCGCCAGCGATCTTGCTCATGGCCTCAAGACACCGCTGACCGTGCTCTCCAACAATGCGCTGACATTGCACGACAAGGGCGAAACGGAAATGGCAGCTGAACTCGACCAGCTGGCCGAATCCATGCTCGCCCATGTAAATCACGAGCTGGCGCGGGCGCGGATTGCCCACAGCCCTGAACAGCGCAGGTCTGACGCGCCCGTGGGGAAGATCATCGATGATCTCGTTCGCACGCTCAAGCGCACGGAAGACGGCGAAAAGCTCGACTGGAAGACCGTTGTTCCGCGGGATCTGACGCTGCCGATCGACCCGCAGGATTTCCGCGACCTGATCGGCAACCTTCTGGAAAATGCCGCCAAGTGGGCCCGCACATGTGTCAGTGTGACGGCAACCTCCCGGCCGCAGGGATGGACGATCACCATTGTCGACGACGGGCCGGGGGTGGCGGAAGACAAGCTGAGCCAGTTGACAACACGAGGCCTGCGGCTGGATCATCAAAAGCCGGGCAGCGGCCTCGGTCTGGCGATCACCCAGGAAATCGCCTCGGTGTATGGGTTGGAGCTTCAGCTGGAAAACAGCGGCGACAGCGGCTTGTGCGTAACCATTGCCGGCCCGGGCATTGCCTAGCAGTCTGGTCCCGCCCTATTACGGGTGCGATCGATGCTTGCTTCGGCATCCCCTTTCGCACTTGCGAAACAAAGCACTTGACTTTCTCATGCGAATGAACGAAATGAGCACCAGCTTTCCCTCAAGGGCGCCGCGTGAGCTGCCCGTGCGACAAAGGTCGCGATACAAGAGGTCGGGCGCCGTAACTTGATACCTTCCCCCGGGAAGGTCGAATGCGCCGGAAAGTATATTTCCAGAAACTTACAAGTTCCCAGATCACGCGGGGTTCTTGGGCCAGACGAACCGGAAAGCAATGATGCTTTTCCGGCTGCCCCGTTTGGCACCCCGAAAGGTTATTAGAATTGACCAGCTTTGATACGCTTGGGCTCTCCCAGTATCTATTGTCCACACTCGGCGCCAGCGGCTTCGAAACCGCCACCCCCATTCAGGGCAAGGCGATCCCCGTCCTGCTCGAAGGCCGCGACATTATCGGCCTCGCACAAACCGGCACCGGCAAAACCTTGGCATTCGGCCTGCCGCTCGTGCAGATGCTGATCAAGGAAGGCGCAAGGCCCGATCCGAAAGCGGTACGCGCCCTGATCCTCGCTCCGACCCGCGAACTGGTCAACCAGATCGCCGAGAGCCTGAAAGTCTTCACCAAGAAGTCGCCACTGAAGATCACCACCGTCGTTGGCGGTGCATCGATCAACAAGCAGAGCCAGATCCTGGAAAAGGGCATCGACATTCTCGTCGCCACCCCGGGCCGCCTGCTCGACCTTTGCGAGCGCCGCGCACTGACGCTGACGGCAACCCGTTATCTCGTGCTCGACGAAGCCGACCAGATGCTTGATCTCGGTTTCATCCACGACCTGCGCAAGATCGTCAAGCTGGTGCCGAAGCGCCGCCAGACGCTGTTGTTCTCCGCCACCATGCCGCAGGCAATCGCCGAACTGGCCGACGGCTATCTCGACAATCCGGTCGAAGTCTCCGTCAACCCACCGGGCAAGGCTGCCGACAAGGTCGAGCAGCGCGTCCACTTCGTCGAAGGCCGCGATCACAAGACCGTGCTCCTCAAGGAACAGCTTCGCATCAATACCGAAGGCCTTTCGCTGGTTTTCTCCAAGACCAAGCATGGCGCCGAGAAGCTGATGAAGCATCTCGACCACTCCGGTTTCAAGGTTGCCTCGATCCACGGCAACAAGAGCCAGGGCCAGCGCGACCGCGCGTTGAAATCCTTCCGCGATGGCGAGATCGACATTCTCGTTGCCACCGACGTCGCCGCCCGTGGCATCGACGTCCCCGGCGTCAGCCATGTCTACAACTTCGACCTGCCGCAGGTTGCCGAAGCCTATGTCCACCGCATCGGCCGCACCGCGCGAGCCGGCCGCGAAGGCGTGGCGATCGCGTTTTGCGGTCCCGAAGACGTCAAGCTGCTTTACGACATCGAAAAGCTGATGGGCATCTCGATCCCGGTCGCATCCGGCGAGCGCCCCGACTGGCAGGGCAAGAAGAAGAAAGTCGGTGGTGGCGAAGGCCATCGCGGCCAGCGCGAAACCAGCCGCGGCCCGCGTGAGGAACGTGCAAAGCGCGAACAGTATGCCGACAAGCGCGCACGCGAAATGTCGAGCTTCGCCGAAGTCGAGGAACTCAGCGGCGGCGAATTCAAGCCGGTTCGCACCGAAAACCATGGCGAGCGCCGTGACGACAGCCGTCGTGCGCCCCGTGCCGGCGAACAGCGTCGCGAGCGACCCGCCCATGGCGATCGTCCGCATCGTGGCGAACGCCCGGCTCAGGGTGAACGCCCTGCCCGCGCCGAGCAGCCGCATCGTGGCGAGCGCGCCGCGAACGGCGAACGCCGTGACAACCGCAACCATGGCGAAGGCGCGGCCAAGCCCCATGGCCAGAACCGTCATTCTCCAGTGCGCCATGCCGGCTTTGCCGACGACCGCAACCTGATCGCAGGCGATGTCTCCGGTGACGCACGTCCGGCCCGCAAGCCGCAAGGCCAGCCCGGCGCCAAGCCGCAGGCAGCTGCCAGCAAGAAGCAGTGGCACGGCGGTAACCGTGGTGGCAACGGTGGCAATGGTGGCCAGCGCCGCAAGGCCACTGGCGGCAACCGCGAGGGCTGATAACCCACAACAAGAACACGAGCTCAGTCCCGTAGGATTGAGCTCGGATGGCGAATTTAAGCCGTCCGCGGATAGTTCTGCGGGCGGCTTTTTGCTACCCCTGTTTCCTGCTTTTGCATGAGCCATGGAGACGGACTGAATGAACCTGATCTCGCACATCGAAATACCGGTCGCGAACCTGGAGAGAGCCACGAGTTTCTATGCCACGGTCTTCGGCATTGCATTCGGGAACATCGTCAATCTCCATGGAAGCAGGATGGCGCACTTTCCCTTCGAGGAAGGAAAAGACGGCGCCAGCGGCGCCCTCGCAGAAGGCGAAGCGTATGTGCCAACGGTAAACGGGGCGATCGTCTATTTCAGCGTCGCAGATATCGATGCCGTCATCAAAAGGGCCGTTGGCCACGGAAGCGAAGTTCTCTTCCCGAAGACCGCAATCGGCAAGCAGGCCTTTGTTGCCGAAATCAAAGACAGCGAAGGCAACCGTATCGCGCTTCAGACTTTGTGAGACCCACGGCTGATAGGAATATTAGCTCCTGTTTCCGAACTCTTCATAAAGTTGCAGCAATATACCAACCCAGTGAATCGTAGCTCACCGACTCCGGGGCAGAATGTTGTTTTCACACGAGCAATTGCAGTCCATCCTTTCGACTTTGCCCGACCCGGCGTTCATCCTGACAAGAAGCGGCCGCTATGCGGCGTTGTTCGGCGGCACGGACGATCGCTATTATCATGATGGTAACAGCCTCGTCGGGCAAACGATGTTCGACGTTCTCCATTACGAGAAAGCCAACTGGTTCGCCCAACAGATCAGCCGCGCCCTGGATTCTAAAGCGCTGCATATCGTCGAATACACCCTGAGCGGCAGCGACGTGAAAGGGTTGGAGAACTCAGGGCCTCACCTGCCCATCTGGTTTGAGGGCCGCATCCAGGCACTGGGGTTTCAGGTCGATGGCGAAGATGCCGTCGTCTGGGTTGCAAGCAACATTACCGAGAAAAATGCAATCGAGATGCGCCTGCGCGAACAAAGCGAGACGGATGCCCTCACGGGACTGTTCAATCGCCGAAAACTGCTGGAAGCTCTACAAAGCCGTTACGAGCTGTTTTTCCACCAACAGGCGCCGACGACGGCGATGATGTTCGATGTCGACAATTTCAAGCAGATCAACGATGAACTCGGCCATCTGAAGGGGGACGAAGTGTTGAGCGAGATCGGCTGCGTTTGCCGCAACGAACTCGGTACCAACAACATTCTCGCGCGTCTCGGTGGCGACGAGTTCGTGGTTCTTATGCCCGGCACGACCTGCGACGAAGCGGAAAAAATAGCGAACCTGCTACGTCTCCGCATCATCATGGACATTGAGGACAAACTGAAAATCGGCACGACGATCAGCGGAGGCCTGAGCGAATTCTGGCCCTCTGACACCTCATGCGAAGACGTCCTGAAGCGTGCTGACGACGGCCTCTATCAGTCCAAGCGCGATGGACGAAACCGGATTAGTACAATCCGCCCAGGGTTTCAGTTGTCGAAAAGCGCAGTCGGCATGTAAGCGGAACGCCCAGTCCGGCCCCTGGCTGCAGGCCAGATGGCGGAAATAATCCAGTGTAACTCCGATTGCCAGTCATGCTCACGGACTGGCGCCGTCGCGCCAGGCCACAGCACCAGTCGTGCTGACGGGCGTGAACATCATTGACGGCGTCCTCGATAGCTATCCCAACGCCAGATCGTAGAGCAGCTTGATGTTGAGCCCGGCGATGAACACCGCAATGAAATAGGCCAGCGCACTTAGCCAGCGCGGGGAGACAAGTTCGCCCATCTTGGCTTTGCTGGCGGTGAACATAACCAGCGGGAAGACTGCAAACGAAAGCTGCAGTGACAGCACCACCTGCGACAGGATCAGCAGCTTGCCGGTACCGCTCTCGCCATACCAGATGGTGACGATCGCGGCCGGGACGATGGCAATGGCGCGCGTCACAAGGCGGCGCATCCACGGCGGAATTCGAAGCTGCAGAAACCCCTCCATGACGATCTGTCCGGCGAGCGTTGCCGTCACAGTGGAATTGATGCCGCATGCCAGAAGCGAGATGCCGAACAGGATGGGGGCGACCGCGAAGCCAAGCAACGGCGCCAACAGTTGTTGCGCTTCGCCAAGCTCAGCGACCTCGGTGCGGCCGGTCGTGTGAAAGGCGGCTGCGGCCAGGATCAAGATCGAGGCGTTGATTAACAGGGCGAACATCAGCGCCACGGTCGAGTCGATGGTCGCATAGGTCAGCGCGCTTTTCTTGTCTTCGACCGTGTCGCCGAAATCGCGTGTCAGCACGATGCCGGAATGCAGGTAGAGATTGTGCGGCATGACGGTCGCACCGAGAATACCAAGCGCCAGATAGAGCATTTCGGGGTTCTTCAGGATCTCGGTGGTCGGCGCAAAGCCGCGGATGACGTCTCCCCAAACAGGGTCGGCCATGAAGATCTGCATCCCGAAGCAGACGGCGATCACGCCGAGCATTGCGATGACGAAGGCCTCGACCCAGCGAAATCCGAGTTTCTGCAGATAGAGGATCAGGAACACGTCGAGCGCAGTGATGACCACGCCGATCTCGAGCGGGATGCCGAATATCAGATTGAGGCCGATGGCCGTGCCGATCACCTCGGCAATATCGGTGGCGATGATGGCCAGTTCCGCCAGCGCCCACAGCATATAGGACACCGGTCTGGGGAATGCGTCACGGCAGGCTTGCGCCAGATCCCGCCCCGAGGCGATGGCCAGGCGGGCGGTAAGCGACTGCAGGATGATGGCGATAATATTGGAAATCAGCGCCACCGTGAGCAGCGTGTAACCGAATTTGGAACCACCGGCGAGCGATGTAGCCCAGTTGCCGGGGTCCATGTACCCGACCGCAACCATATAGCCGGGGCCAACGAACGCAGCCATTTTCCTGAACTTTGAGGCATTCCTCGCGACGGAAATGGAGCGATGCACATCCGAAAGTGACGCCTCCCCGCGTTCCGCCCGCCATCCGCCTGCCTGCCATTTTACATTTGCGTCCATTGATGTCAGCTTTTGCTATTGAGAATTATTCTCAATGTAACAGCAAATCGATGGCTGGCAATAGAACCAGAGCAATAAATTTTGTCGTTGTTTCTGCGTGCCGGAACACGTGCCCGTTGTGCGCATGACATGCAGACAGAGTTGCAAAACTGTGGCACAACTGCTCAGACGGCTGCCTGCCGCACATCAAACTCATGCGAAATCGCCTTAACTGAACGGTTTTCTGTGATCGACCTCCTCAAGACCTACTGGCCACATATCCTTGCCGGCGTCTCGCTGATTACCGGCGGCATCGCCGCAGCCCATGCCGCCATGACCAAGGAAGACGTTCGTGCCGCCACCGGCTGGGTCGGCGTCATCATCTTGTCGCCCATATTGGGGGCACTGATATATCTGGTTGCCGGCATCAATCGCATCCGCCACGCCGCACTCGCCACCCGGCGCGGTGCCCGTCGCAGCCTTCTGAGCGAAGCCGATACCCATGTGCTGGGCCGGGAAGATATTGCCGAACTGTTTGGTCGACAATTCATGGCGCTCAACCGCCTGGGCGATACCATCACCCGGTTCTTCATGACCACCGGCAATTCGATCGAACTGCTCGCGACCGGCGATGCCGCCTACGCGGAAATCTGCAGGGCGATCGATGAAGCTGAACAAAGCATAGTCGTCGAGAGCTATATTTTCGACCGCGACAGGATCGGTTTGCGGGTTGCCGACCGGCTGATCGCCGCCTTCAAGCGCGGCGTGGATGTACGGGTACTGATCGACGCGGTGGGTGCACGTTATTCGACGCCAAGCATCATCGGTCATTTCGAAGAGGCTGGCGTGCCCGTGGATGCCTTCAACGGCAATGTCATCAAGGGCCTGCGTCTGCCCTACGCCAACCTGCGCACTCACCGGAAGATCATCGTCATCGACGGCAAGGTCGGATTTACCGGCGGCATGAACATTCGTGAGGGCTTTGCGGGTGAATTTGCCGGAAGCAATTTCAGCCGCGACACGCATTTCAAACTGACCGGTCCTGTCGTCCGCGACCTGCAAACCGTGGCGCTCGAGGACTGGCATTTCGCTTCGGGTGAAAAGCCGGACTTTCCCTCCCCGAACGGTATCAACCCCTCGGAGCCGACAAGCCCGCGCTATATCCGGGTCGTCTCGTCCGGGCCGGATGCAGGCTTGGAAACCAACCACAAAATGCTGCTCGGCGCTTTCTCCATCGCCCGCTCCACCGTTCGCATCATGTCTCCCTACTTCCTGCCGGATCGCGAGTTGATCAGCGCCATGGTCACTGCCGCGCGCCGGGGTGTCGAGATTGACATCCTGATCCCGCAGGACAACAATCTCAAGCTTGTCGATCGCGCCATGTCCGCCCAGTTCGACCAGCTCCTGAGATATGGGTGCCGCATCTGGCGGGTTGGCGGTACGTTCAACCATTCCAAGCTGCTGACGATCGATGGCACATGGTCCTATGTCGGCACCAGCAATCTCGACCCGCGTTCATTACGTTTGAACTTCGAAGTGGACCTTGAAATACTGGATTGGGAATTCGCCGCCGAGATCGAACGGCTTGCCGACGAGGCAATGCGGAAAGCCACGGAAGTCACCCTCGACAGTTGGCGCGCACGGCCATTTGCCCTCCGGCTGCTCGAAAAACTGGTCTGGCTTGGATCGCCCTACTTGTGAAACCGGCAAAGAGACATACGTAAAGACCGAGAAACCAGGGACATCAGCAGTTGATACTGTCGGCAATTAGAAACATGCGTTCGCGACCAAACGCAGCCCCCATCGCCAAGGAACGCGCGAGCGGTGAGCTGGTGGTCGCGTCCTACAACATTCACAAATGCGTGGGGACAGACGGAAAACGAGACCCCGACAGAATCTTGCAGGTCATCCGGGAAATGAGCCCGGACATCATAGCGCTGCAGGAAGTCGATACCCGCTTCGGCGAGCGCAAGGGGCTGCTGAACCTTCAGCGCATCGACCATGATTGCGGGCTGGTGCCGGTGCCGCTGAGCCGCGCGTCCGCCGCCCACGGCTGGCACGGCAATATCGTTCTGGTTCGCAAGGACATGGTGAGTGCAGTGCATGAGTTTCGCCTGCCGGGACTGGAGCCGAGGGGCGCGTTGCTGGCAGACATCGATTTCGACGACGGGCCGGGCGTTCGCATCATCGCGGCGCATCTTGGTCTATTGCGCCGCTCGCGCCGGCAACAGGCCGACAGACTCCTCGACATCATGAGGCGACATACCGCAAAGCCGACGTTGCTGCTCGGGGATTTCAACGAATGGCGGCTCGGCGCGCAATCCTCGCTATCGACCTTCCGCACCGCCTTCGGAAGCCTGCCGGCGGCCGTTGCGAGTTTTCCCTCGCGTCTGCCCTTCCTGGCGCTCGATCGTATCATCGCCGATCGCGAGGGCCTTATCGATGCGGTCAGTGTCCACGATTCGCCGCTTTCGCGCGTCGCCTCGGACCATCTGCCGATCAAGACGACCCTGCGTTATCAAGATGCGGTGCTTGGCGCGGCCTGAAGCGTTTTGGGCTTGCGACCCGCAAGCCACACGCCCGCGACCACGATGACTGTGCCCGCAATCATCCAGAAACCGAGCGGCTCGCCGAGGAAGATGTAGGACTCTATGGCCACGGTCGGCGGCATCAGGTAGATCAGCGATGCCGCGCGCGAAACCTGCCCCCTGCGGATCATGTAAAGCAGCAGCGCCACAGCGCCCATCGACAGCGCAAACACCGACCAGGCCATGACCAGCATCAATTGCAGGCTGAAATCGAACTTCGGTTCCTCGGTCACGAAGGTGAGCGCGAAAACCACCGAGAAGGCGCCGATATACTGATAAACGGCGGTGGTGCGCATGTCGCCGCCATGGATGAAACGCTTCTGATAGAGCGTTCCGAGGACGGCGCCTGACATCGCGACGATGTTCACGGCGATCGGAAATGCACGCTCGGCGAACACGGCTGCGTCGACGCCTTCGAAACTTGGAACAAGTGCCGTAAGTATCCCCAGGAAGCCGAGAACCAGACCCATCAGCTGAGTGCCGGACAGCTTCTCGCCGACCAGCCATGGTGCAAGAGCCCCAGTCATGAGCGGTTGAAGCGCGGCAATGACGCCGGAGACCGAAGCCGGTACGCCATTGAAAATCGCCCACCACACCCCACCGAGATAGGCGCCATGCAGCAACAGTCCCGAGACGAAGCCATGGGCGATGAACTTCGGATCCTTCGGCCAGCGGGCGCCACTCGCGACACTGAAGATAGCGAATGCAACGGCAGCAAGCGCAAAGCGGACGGATAGAAATACCTCAGCCGACGCATGCCCTATACCGTAGACCGGCGAAATCCAGCCGGACGACCATAGGAGAACGAACAGCACCGGCGCGAAGCGCTCGAGTTTCAAAACAATGCTCCGGGGATATGTCTGCAAAGCAAACGGATCAACAGCCTTCGCGATAGCTCAACCCGCGCACGGCAACAAGCCGAAAAACCGACGATCAACTGGTTCAGGTCAGAACCCGATCAATGGCTGCAGCATCCGCGCCAGCCAGCCATGCGGACGCATGGAGCCTTCGATGACCGTAAGGCAGATACATTCGCCTTCCGGCCCCGCTATGGGTTGATGGTCGGATTGCTCATCTTCCTCCGCGATATCACCAGGCAGATAGGTTCCGCCTTCGTCGTGGAAGGACCCTTTGAGGATTAGCGTCAGCTCCGTCCCCTTGTGCCCATGCATGGGAAGCGCTTGTCCGGCGCGAACCCTGAGCAGCACGACCTTGAAGTCGGGATCCTCGGGGACTTCGACTTTGGCAAACCTTATGCCCGGGGCGATACATCGCCAATTGCCGATCTGTCGCGCGGCCAGCGGTGTGGGCAGTGTCACGCCCATATCAAGGCTTGCATGATCATTTCCATGGGGGGCCGTATCGGGGACGGCTTGTTCATCAGGAATGTCCAGGCGCATCAGCATGCGCTCGAACAGATCCTCGTGGAGTTCAGCAAGCGGCTGCTCCTCCAGGAGGTTGCCACCCAGACTTTCGAACATCGAAAGCCGCTCTTCGCTCTGCGCGGACATCGCCACATGGCTTGCCACTACCAGCGACGGCGCAGGGCTCAGTTTTCCCGCCGCATAGGCAAGCAATAAATCATCACTGGCTTGGTTGTTCGTCGCCATCACTCGTTTTCCATTATCTGGCGCAACCTGTGCAGGGCGAGCCGTACCCGCGACTTCACAGTTCCGAGGGGAATGCCAAGCAAACGGGCGATCTCTGCTTGCGGGTTGTCGCCGAAATACGACATCCTGATCACCGCTGCCTGTTCCACTGGCAAGCGGCCGAGTGCCTCGCGAATGGCAGCCTCGTTCTGCCGTATGATGATTACGTCCTCGGCCGATGGATCCGGATCCGGCTCGTCGTTCTCCTCCTCCACCGGTCGCGACACCATGCGGGCGGTACGGCGGCGGCGGTCTATACCGGAGTTGCGGGCTATCGTGAAGATCCATGTCGAGACGCCAGCCTTGCCGGGGTCAAAGCTTTCGGCCTTGCGCCACAGGTTGAGCATCGTCTCCTGGATCAGGTCTTCACATTCGATGTCATTGAATCCCTGCTTGACAAGGAACGACTTCAGACGCGGCGCATAGAACCGGAACAACGACGCAAAGGCCTGTTTATCGCGGCGCTCCGCCACCAGCAGCAGCAAGGAAGCCAACTCTTCCGGCGGAGGCAAGTGTCCCCTGTCCCCGAGTGTCACCATATGGGCTGCCTTGCCCTGCCGGGCGGCCGCATGCTGGTAAGCTCGCCGTTCGCCATTCATGCCCCGTATACGCTTCACCGGCCAAGGCGGATCAACACCATGTGCTACGCGGTATAGTAGAATGGCTGCCGGTGAAATGCCATCCCGTCATTCCACCGTCGAAGACGGTCAAAACGTCAAGAAGTATCGGCAAAGGCCCTTCAGGAGAATGGCGAACCGCGGCTGCGATGCACCCGCTGCGATTTCAAGCGCTGCCCGATCGAATGCGGCCGAGAGCAATTGCGCTCGCGCCTCAAGTTCGGCGTCAACAGCCCTTCCGGAAGCAGCAGCAAGCCCCGTAACAAGCGTCCCTGCCGGATTTTCCCAGTCGATGAGATCGATTTTTTCCCGTCCCAGTACGGCCGGGCCGTCGATCAGCAGCAGTCGCGTCCGCCCAGGCACTTTCATCGCATCGAGATAGGCGTCCGCACCCACCCCCAGCGCCTCGGCCGGATCGGCAATATCAGCGGTTGCCGCATCGATCACCCTCGCGACCTCCACCGCCTCCTGTCGGACAACTGCTTCGAACAGCGCCGCCTTGTCGACAAAGTGATGATAGAGCGCGCCGCGCGTCACCCCCGCCTGCGCCACGATATCCGGCGTAGCGGTGTCGGCATAGCCGAATTCTACGAACAGGACTCGCCCCGTTTTCAGCAGTGCCTCGCGGGTCGCGTGGCTTCTATCGGAATTGCTCCGCCTGGATTTCTCTTGCATACATACAGCCTGTATGTTAATTGAAAACTACATACAGACTGTATGTCTTTTTCGACAAGGAGGAAAGTCATGAAAGCAACGAGCTACTACCCTGTTCTTCTCGTCAATGACGTGACGGCATCCGCGCGCTTCTACGAAACCCATTTCGGATTTCGCAGCCTGTTCAGCAGCGACTGGTATGTTCACTTGCAATCAGCAACGGACGAAACCGTCAATCTCGCTTTCGTCGCCGTCGATCACGACACGGTTCCAGAGCAAGGCCGCAGGCCAGCCAGCGGGATCATCCTCAACTTCGAGGTCGAGGATACGGACAGAATCTATGCCGCCGTGCAGGAGGCCGGGATGCCGATACTGCGCAGCCTCCGTGACGAAGCATTCGGCCAGCGACACTTCATCACCGCCGATCCGAACGGCGTAATGATCGACGTCATCAAACCAATCCCACCTTCGGCGGAATTTGCCGGGCAATATTCGGAGACAGCACTTCCCATCTGACAAAAGTTGCGGACGACCTGATCCGGTCGACGCATAGTATTTGTGCAAGCGCATAACTCACGGGCATCTCAGGCGGCATAATGGAAACGCCCCCTCGCCTGGATGTCCGTTTTCACGCCGCATTCTCTGCAATTCCTCCGCGAAAAATCATTTCGTCAAACTGTGCATGGTTCTTGCATTGCACCTGACATTGGTTTCAAATGACCGCACAATAATGGGGAACTGAGAATTGGCGTTTGACGAAATGATCAACGCGGATGGCAGTCCGCGGGAACCCTACCGCAAGTATTACGAGTGGTTCAAGGAGCAGGACCCGGCGTATCTCTCAGCAAAAGCGCGGGATGCGGACGATATATTCCAGAAGACGGGTATTACATTCGCAGTCTATGGCCATGAAGACGCCACGGAAAAGCTGATCCCCTTCGATCTCATTCCACGTATCATCTCCGGATCGGAATGGCGCAAGCTTGCACAAGGCATCGAACAGCGAGTGTTGGCGCTCAACGCATTCCTTGAAGATATCTACCATAAGCAGGAGATCATCCGCGCCGGGCGCATCCCGCGCGAACTGATCGACAGGAATTCCGCCTTCCTGCCGCAGATGATCGGTATGAAACCGCCGGGCGGCGTCTATACCCATATCATCGGCACCGACATCGTCCGCACCGGCGAAGACCAATTTTACGTCTTGGAAGACAACGCCCGAACGCCGTCCGGCGTCTCCTACATGCTGGAAGACCGCGAAACGATGATGCAGATGTTTCCGGAACTCTTCCATCGCATCCGCGTGCGGCCGGTCGAAAACTATCCGACGCGGCTACGCCAGAGCCTCGACTATCTGGCGCCTCCCGGCTGCAAGGGCAAGCCGCGTGTCGCCGTCATGACACCCGGCATCTTCAACTCCGCCTTTTTCGAACACGCCTTTCTGGCCGACCAGATGGGTGCCGAACTGGTGGAAGGTTCGGACCTGCGCGTCATCAACGGCAAGGTCTGCATGCGCACCACGCTTGGCTACGAGCCGATCGACGTGCTCTACCGCCGCGTCGACGACGACTTTCTCGACCCCCTGTCGTTCCGGCCCGATTCCGCCCTCGGCGTCGCGGGCATCATGGACGTCTACCGCGCCGGCAACATCACCATCGCCAATGCCCCGGGAACCGGCATTTCCGACGACAAGGCGATCTATTCCTACATGCCCGAAATCGTCGAATTCTACACCGGCCGCAAGGCACTGCTCGAAAATGTGCCGACATGGCGTTGTTCCGAACCGCAGAGCTGCAAGTATGTCCTCGACAATCTGGCCGATCTGGTGGTCAAGGAAGTGCATGGTTCGGGCGGCTACGGCATGCTCGTCGGTCCGACGGCCACGAGGAAGGAAATCACCGAGTTCGCTGAAAAACTCAAGGCCAAGCCCGCCAACTACATCGCCCAGCCGACGCTGGCGCTATCGACCGTTCCGATCATGGTCAAGAAGGGCATCGCGCCGCGCCATGTCGACCTGCGCCCCTATGTGCTGGTGTCCGACAAGGTACACATCATTCCGGGCGGACTTACCCGCGTGGCGCTGAAGGAGGGCTCGCTGGTCGTCAACTCCAGCCAGGGGGGCGGCACCAAGGACACCTGGGTGCTGGAGGACTGATCATGCTCGGAAGAACAGCCAACGGACTATTCTGGATGTCGCGCTACCTGGAGCGCGCCGAAAACATCGCCCGCCTCATCGACGCAGGCTTCCGCATGTCGCTGACCCGTTCGGTGGCCACGGACGAAGACTGGGATGGCGTGCTGCAAAGCGCCGGCGTGCGCGAACTCTATGCAGAGAAGTGTTCCACGGTCACCGCCGCCGACGCGATGGACTTCCTGCTCCGGGACAAATCCAACCCATCTTCGGTGCTTAATTGCATCGAGTTCGGCCGCAACAATGCCCGCATGGTGCGTACGGCGCTGACCCGCGAAAGCTGGGAGACGATCAACGAAAGCTGGCTGCAGATCAAGAACCTGCTTGCCAAGAACATCACCCAGACGAACCTGACCGACTGCATCGAAGCGATCAAGCGCCGCTGCGCCCTGATGCGTGGAGCGTTTTCCGGCACCCAGTTGCGCGACGAACTCTACAATTTCGCCATGCTGGGCTCTTTCGTCGAGCGGGCCGACAACACCGCACGCATTCTCGACGTGAAGTACTACGTACTGCTGCCGTCGCTTCTCCACGTCGGCTCGACGCTCGACAATTTCCATTGGCAATCGATCCTGCGGTCAGTGTCGGCGCTGCGCTCCTACCTCTGGGTTTACGACGCGGAATACAAACCCGCCAACATCGCCCACTTCCTGATCCTCAACCGGCGCATGCCCCGTTCGCTCGCGTTTTGCTATGAGACGATCAACAGCAACCTCGCCCACCTCGCGCGTGACTACGGCGCCCAGATCGCGGCCCACGATACTGCTGCGCGCACGCGCAACATGCTGCTGACCACCTCCATTGACGCGGTGATGCAGAACGGACTGCACGAGTTCCTCGAAGATTTCATACTGGCCAACGACAAGCTGGCCAGCGAAATCACCGAGGGCTACCGGTTCTACAAGTGAGTTGACACGATGCTCCTGAAAATCAGCCATATGACCGAGTATACCTACGAGGAACCGGTGGAGTTCGCGCTTCAACGGCTGCGCCTGACGCCGAAGGATTGCCCCGGCCAGAAGGTTCTCAGCTGGCAGTCGCTGGTCAGTGGCGCTGGTCACGAAGCCGCTTATGACGACCATTTCGGCAATCGCGTCGAGCTGGTCAGCATAACAGACGGCGAAAAAACCATCCGCATCATGGCATCCGGCGAAGTCGAGACCGAGGAGCGCAATGGTGTCTTCGGCCCGCATCAGGGCTATGTGCCGCTCTGGCTGTTTCGCCGCGAAACGCCGCTCACCAAGCCGGGCCAGTCGATCCGCGAACTGGCCGGAACGGTTCAAGGTGATGGCGAGCTTTCCAGGATGCACGCGCTGATGGCGACCATCAACGATGCCGTGAAATACACCAAGGGCGTTACCAGCTCGGGCACGACGGCCGAGGCCGCGCTGGAACTGGGCGCGGGCGTCTGCCAGGACCACGCCCATATCTTCGTTTCAGCCGCCCGGCTGATGGGGCTGCCGGCCCGCTACGTTTCCGGCTACATGTTCGATACCAGCGAGGCCGCCGCCAGCCATGCATGGGCCGAAGCGCATGTTACCGGGCTGGGTTGGGTCGGCTTCGACCCCGCCAATCGCGTCTGCCCCGACGAGCGTTACGTCCGCGTAGCCACGGGCCTGGACTACAGCGATGCGGCGCCGGTCTCGGGCATGCGCATCGGCACGGCCCCAGAGATGATCCTCGTCAGCGTCAGTGTGGAGCAGTAAGGTCCAAGCCGGGTTTTTCCCTTGTCTTGACCGGCTGAATGCTTACAGCGGCAAAAAGTGCGCTGATGGCAGCGAGAACAGCTGCACTGACCATCACCAGCCGAAATCCGGTCGTCACGACTGCAGGCTCGATATTGGCGAGGTCGGCGCCCCCGAAGGCCAGCCCGATGGCAGCCACCGCCAGCAGACCGCCACCGCGCGCAGCAACATTGTTGATGCCCGACGCCGTGCCGCTCTGTTCGTGCGGAACCGAAGCGAATACGGTCGAAGTCAACGGCGGTATGCAAATCGCCATTCCGGTTCCCGCCAGCACGAGGCCGGCAAATGGACCAGCCCAATAGTCGGCATTGTCGCCGATGAGCGCCAGCAGGGCAAAGCCAAGGGCGGCGATAGCCGGCCCGGCAATCAGCGGCAGGCGCGTTCCGAACCGATCCGAAAGTTCACCGGCCCATCGGGACCCAAGCCCGATGATGACGGCAAAAGGCAACAGCGCCATGCCAGTTGCCGAGGCGCTGTAGCCATGCACCCTGATCAGCATGAACGGCAGGATGAACAGCGATGCGCTCAGCCCCGCATAGAGCACCACCGTGATCGCGTTGGCGCCGGCAAAGTTCCGGTCTCGAAACAGCCCCAACGGCATCATGGGAGCCGGTGATTTCGCCTCCACGACGAGAAACAGGACCGCAGCGGGAACCGACAGCGCGACGGCGATGGTTCCAACCAATCGCATGCCATCTCCGAGGGCGACGAGGCCGTAGCTGAGCAGCGAGAGGAAGATGACCGCGAGAGCCGAGCCTGCCCAGTCGAGCGGAGCGGCCGCCCGTTTGCCATCGACGGGAAGCTTGAGGGCCAGAAGCAATGTCACTGCGGCAATCGGCGGATTGATGAAGAAGATCGACCGCCAGCCTGTCGTGTCCACCAACCATCCGCCGAGCGGTGGCCCGATGGCCGCCATGATGGCCGCCGCCGCCGCCCAGGTCCCGATGGCCTTGCCGCGTGTTTTCTCGCTATAGGCAGTACCGATGATCGCAAGGCTTGCCGGGACCAAAAGTGCCGCACCGATGCCCTGCAAAAGCCGGCCCGCGATCAACTCTGCCGCCGTCGAAGCGATGCCGCAGCCAGCTGACGCGATCGCGAAGACGATAACGCCGAGGATGAAGATGTTGCGCCGGCCGTACCGGTCGCCCAGCGAGCCACCGATCAGGATCAGGCTCGACAGCATCAGCATGTAGCCGTTGACCACCCATTGCATCGTGGAGATCGTGGCATCCAGCGAGGACTGCATCGCCGGTAGTGCCACGTTGACAACCGAGCCATCGATGAAGCTCAGGCTGGACCCCAGGATGGTGACCGGCAACACCCAACGGGTTTGCGCCGGGGCATCATCGCCCGGCGCATCCGGCACAGGTCTTTCCGACATTGATCCGGAACCGTCCATGAAGTCCCCTCTGCATCGGCCAATCGCGCATGCGATCTCGGCTGACGGCTGCCGTTACGGCGCTGATGCCTCCACGACAGCGAGAGCCGCCATGTTGACCACGCCGCGCGACGTCACCGACGGCGACAGGATATGGGCCGGCAATGCCGAGCCGAGCAGGATCGGGCCGACATGCAGCGAATCCGTCATCGTCTTGACCAGGCCAAGCGAAATGTTGGCGGCATCGATGTTCGGGAACACCAGCAGGTTGGCCTCGCCGGTCAATGTCGAATCCGGCATCACGCGCTTGCGCAGAAGTTCCGAAATGGCGGAATCGCCATGCATCTCGCCGTCAGCTTCCAGGTCGGGGGCCTGTTCCTTGACCATGCACATCGCGCTCCGCATCTTCTCCGCGCTGTCGGAATCTCGGCTACCGAAATTGGAATGCGAGACAAGTGCTGCCCGCGGCGTAATGCCGAAGCGACGGATCGCAGAGGCTGCCATGATCGTCATTTCGGCGATTTCCTCGGAAGTCGGCACCATCTTCACATAGGTATCGGTGAAGAATGTCGCGCCGCGCTGCGAGATCAGCAGGCTCAGCGCGGAAAGTTCCAGAACCCCTTCCCGCTTGCCGATGATCTGCGAAACATCGCGCAGATGCTTGGCAAATCGGCCTTCGACGCCGCAGATCAGCGCATCCGCATCGCCACGCCGCACGGCTATCGCACCGATGACGGTGGAGTTGGTGCGAACGACGGTGCGGGCGGCTTCCGGGATGACACCCTTACGGCCAACGAGGGAGAAGTATTCGTCGACATAATCCTTGTATCGCGGATCGTCCTGCGGGTTGACCAGTTCGAAATCCACGCCCGGCCGAATGCGTAGACCGTAGCGCTGCAGACGCGTTTCGATGATCGACGGGCGACCGATCAGGATCGGCCTGGCGATTTCCTCTTCGAGCAGCACCTGGGCGGCGCGCAGCACGCGTTCGTCCTCGCCTTCGGCAAAGATCACCCGCTTCTTCTGCGCCACCTTGGCGGCAGCGAAAATCGGCTTCATGATGAAGCCGGAGCGGAACACGAACCGGTTGAGCTGGTCGAGATAAGCCTCGAAATCCTCGATCGGCCGGGCTGCTACACCGGTTTCGGCGGCGGCCTTGGCCACAGCCGGTGCAATGCGCAGGATCAGCCGCTGGTCGAACGGCGATGGAATAAGATAGTCAGGCCCAAAAATCGGCGTTTCGCCGCCGATTGCCTTGGCCGCGACTTCGTTGACCTCCTCGCGCGCCAGACCGGCAATCGCTTTTACCGCCGCCATTTTCATGGCTTCGTTGATGGTCCGGGCACCGCAATCGAGCGCGCCACGGAAGATGTAGGGGAAGCAGAGAACGTTGTTGACCTGGTTGGGATAGTCCGACCGCCCCGTGCAGATCATCGCGTCTGGGCGAATGGCCCGCGCCTCTTCCGGCATGATTTCCGGCTTGGGATTGGCGAGCGCCATGATCAGCGGCTTTTCCGCCATCTGCACCAGAAGCTCGGGCTTCAGGACGCCTGCTGCCGAAAGGCCTAGGAAGACATCCGCGCCGCCGATGGAATCGGCAAGCACCCGGTTGGCGCTGTCCTGCGCATAGACGTCTTTCCATGGGTCCATGAGCACCTCGCGGCCCTTGTAGACCAGGCCTTCAAGGTCATGCACCCAGATGTTTTCGCGTTTCGCGCCGAGAACGACCAGCAGGTTGAGACAGGCAAGCGCCGCCGCCCCCGCACCCGAGGCGACAATCTTGACCTCGCCGATCTTTTTGCCGGCAAGCGCGAGCCCGTTGAGGATTGCTGCGGCGACGATGATCGCGGTGCCGTGCTGGTCGTCGTGGAAGACGGGGATGTTCATCTTGTCACGCAGCTGACGCTCGACCTCAAAGCATTCCGGCGCCTTGATGTCTTCGAGATTGATGCCTCCGAAGGTCGGCTCCAGTGCCGAGATGACCTTGACCATGTCGTCGATGCCGGGCGCGTCGATTTCGATATCGAAGACGTCTACGCCGGCGAATTTCTTGAACAGGACGGCCTTGCCTTCCATGACGGGCTTAGAGGCCAGCGGACCGATGTTTCCAAGGCCGAGCACAGCCGTGCCGTTTGAAACGACCGCCACCAGATTGGCGCGCGACGTGTAGGCGGCGGCCAATTCCGGGTTGTCTTTTATGGCAAGACAGGGGGCGGCCACGCCGGGCGAATAGGCAAGTGCGAGGTCGCGCTGGTTGCCGAGCGGCTTGATGGCCTGGATTTCCAGTTTGCCCGGTCGGGGATAGCGATGGAAGAAAAGCGCCTGTTCGTCCAGTTCTCCACTTGCCGGCACTGCGCCGCCCTTGCCCTTGTCATCAGCCATCGTACGATTCCCTTTTTATAAGCCACAGACATTTAGCGGATTCTCGTGTCAAATCCAGTTCAATGAGCTGCTGATTAACCTGGGTTCAGTTAATACAGCCAAACTTGCAATGCTGACGGCTATTTCAAACGCTCAAAGTCGCTGGGTTGCAAAGCAGGTGTGCCATCCGCGCCGACAGCTTGACTTCACCTTGACGATGCGCAATTCCGGAGACATCGCGCCAATCCAGTTGGATCCGAAGCCATGTCGACACGTCCGCATTCCTCGTCCTGGGCCTATGTCGTGATGGGCGTCTCCGGCTGCGGCAAGACTTCGGTGGGAAAGGCGATTGCCGCCCATCTCAACCTGCCATTTGTGGAAGGCGACCAGCTTCATCCGCAAGCCAACGTCGAGAAGATGTCGCAGGGCATCCCGTTGACCGATGATGACCGATTTCCATGGCTGGACAAGATCGGAAATGGACTTGCGACGGCACTTGCAGGCGGAAACGGTGTCGTCGTGTCATGCTCGGCTCTACGCAAGATCTACCGCGACCGGCTGCGCGCCTTTTCCGGAGAACGTCTGGTCTTCATCTTTCTCAACGGCTCGGAGGAGCTTCTCGCGGGCCGGATGGCTGCGCGCAAAGGCCATTTCATGCCCGTTTCGCTGCTCCGCAGTCAGTTTGCCACTCTGGAGGATCCATCCACCGAACCGCATGTTATCAGCATCGACATCAGCGGACCAACCAGCGAGGTCGTGGATATGGCAATTGCCGCCATCGACCGGCACCGGCAGGGCCACCAGCCCTAAGCCCTATTTACTTCGATCCGATCCCAACGACCAGAACGCGCTTTTCGGCAGTTGACTCGTGCAATTGGATTGAGGCATCCTAATATCAGACATCGATCAGGAATTGCATTCTAAGCAGGCATTTCAAACGGCATTCGCGTTCAAGGACTGACATCTGGGATGGCAGGGACGCTGGGAGGGCACGTTGAATATTGCGTCAAGATCGTTCGGAACGGCTTTTGCCGTTGCTTTGTCAGTGGCTTCAGTCGCACCCGCCATGGCTGCGGATCTGGTGATCGCAATGCCCAACTGGCCATCCGGCCAGGCAACGGCGAATATTCTCAAGCTCGCCATCGAAAACGAATTCGGCCTAAGCGCAGAAGTCCGTGAACTGGGTGCGCTTAACGCTTTCAACAAGCTGGAATCAGGCGAAGTTGCCATTCACCCCGAGGCATGGCGGCCGAATTTCGATACCATCATCGACAAGTTCGTCACGAAGAACAAGACCGTCGTGCTGACCAAGCACTCGGTTGCTGCCTGGCAGGGCTTCTGTGCAACGCCGGCGGCTGCGAATGCCGACGGTATCAAGGCAATCGAAGATCTGAACGACCCCGCAAAGACCAAGGCTCTGGACACCGACGGCGACGGCCGTGGGGAAATCTGGATCGGTTCCCCCACCTGGCTTTCGACCGGCATCGAAAAGGTAAGGGCAAACAGCTACGGCTATGCCAAGAGCATTGCCCTCATCGAGACCGAAGAAGAAGTGGCGATGGCCGCCGTGGATGCCGCAATCGCCACCGATCGCCCCATGGTATTCTGGTGCTACGCGCCGCACCACGTTTTCAAGCTGCACGATGTTGTCAGGCTGACCGAACCGCCCCATGACGGATCCAAATGGAAAATAGTGGCACCCAGCGATCCGATGTGGATCAGCAAGTCGACGGCCCTGGGAGCCTGGGACGCGGCCCGCTTCCACATCGCCTACGGCGCGGCTTTTGCGAAGGATCACCCGGATATCGCCAGATTTCTCGAGAAGGTCGATCTCTCCACCGATGAGGTGGCCAATATGAGCTACGCCCTCGAAGTGGAACGGCAGTCGCCGGCCGACTACGCGAAGAAGTGGGTCGAGGCAGAAAAAGCCCGTATCGATGGGTGGGCAAAACCATGACGAACCGCTTCCTCGCACTCAAGCGTCGCAATTTCCTGGGCTTGGCACTCGGCGCGACTACGCTCTTGGCCCCGCTGCCCGCCCTTCCGGCAACGGAAGCAATGGCCAAGACGCAGATCTGGGATCCAAAAGCGCGCAAATGGGTCAACTACGACTCAAAGAAGGCGCGGCAATACTATATGCGCAACAAGATGCAGGCGCCCGAAGCGTTCCGCAAACAGGTCGTCACCTTCCGCACGGCCGAAAAGCCGGGCACGATCATCATCGACGGCAATCAACACTATCTCTACCTCGTTCAGCCTGACAGGCAGGCCATCCGCTATGGCATTGGCGTGGGACGCGACGGTTTCGGTTGGGCTGGCATTGTGCGCGTGGGTCGGATGTCCGAGCAATGGCCGACATGGACGCCTCCAGCCGAAATGGTGGCACGCGACGAAAAGGCGCGTAAATGGGCGAACGGCATGCCGGGAGGTCCGGACAATCCACTCGGGGCCTTTGCGCTCTATCTCTATGAAGGCGACCGGGACACGATCTACCGCATCCACGGCACACCGGAACCCTGGACCATCGGCCTCGACGTTTCCTCAGGCTGCATCCGCATGCGCAACGAGGACATCATCGATCTGCATTCGCGCGTCCAAGTGGGTGCGAAGGTGATCGTACTGATGCAGGGGGCGGCTCTTTACAAGGGCGTCTGATTCAACCGGCGCTAGCAGGGCATTTGAAATTTACTTAGGGGGATGGACGTGTTCAATACTTGCTCGAATGCTCTCAAGTTGATCCTGACCGCGGCCTGCCTTGTGCCGATTGCGGCATGCCAGAGTGCACCACCGCCTGACAAAATGGCCCGGACCGAGATGCAGACCGCGCCGGCGGACCTGCAATTGCTGTGCGCCAATGCTGCCGCAGCCCCTTCCGGAGTGGATGCTTCGAAAATCTTGCCGGTCAGTTCCAGCCGCACGGATGCTGAAAACTATTCCGTCCAGCTCGACGCCGCCGGCAAGAAATTCGCCTGTGTGGTCGACGTCAATGGCTCCGTCAAGTCGGTTGTTCCGGCCTAGGCGGCTGGCGACAGGCGACTCATTTTAGAAGCCACTAAGAATTGTGTCGGATTGCGATCGGTCATGACCCCTGCGAGGTTTTCAAACCGGTGCTTTCGTGCCAAACAATCCTGATGAAGGACATGATTCCGAAGAAGGCTGGCGACGGCATCACACGGCGTAATCTGCCGGCCGAAGAACGCAGGCGCGAGTTGCTCAATGCAGCGCTTGATCTGTTCTCCCAAAAGGGTCAAAGCATCACGGTTCAGGAACTGGCCGACCGGGTCAATGTTACCCAACCGCTGGTGCATAGGTATTTTCCCGCCAAAGCGGACCTGATCGCCGCGATCCGCGACACCCTGCACAACGCACATTGGGATCCGCAATGGCAGGAAATCCTCACAGAGGGTAACCGTGATCTGGGCGAACGCATCAAGGCTTTCTATGCTGCCTATCTCCCGCATGTCTACAACGATCGCTGGTATCGCGGCTTCTGGTATGCAACGTTGGAAGATCCGAGCTTCGCGCAGGCTTATGTCGACCATGTTCACGACGAGCTGCTGGTGTCGATCGCCAACGAAGCAAGGCGCGCCTTCGGATTTGCGTCGATCGAGGATGTCCCGGTTTTCGAGCGCGAAATGGAACTGATCTGGGGCCTGCACTCCACGGTCATTTTCGTCGGCATCCGGCTCTACGTCTATCACACGCCGGTATCCAACGACCTGGCCGCCATCATCGGTGATCAGGTGCGCGCTTATCTGGCGGTGGCCCCGATCGTCCTTTCGGAATTGATGCCGAGCTAGATCCTAGCTCGCGGCAAACCCTGCATGAAAAGTCACAACCCCGTGGGGTTCCACGCCGCCAAATGGCAATGCCTGGAAGTATTCAGGCGGAACATCCGCCAGCACGAGCCCGGCTTGGGCTTTGAAGCCGAACCTGCCGTAGTACATGGGGTCGCCGAGCACCACGCATCCACGTGCGCCTATTGTCTTCAGCCTCTGCAGCCCCTCGTGCACCAGCGCTGCCCCGATGCCCTTGCCCTGCTCGCCGGGCAGGACAGAGAGTGGACCAAGGCCGAACCAACCCATATCCCTGCCGTCGATTTCAACCGGGGAAAAACCGATGTGTCCAACAACCTCCCCAGCCTTGTCAGCCACAAGGGAGATCACCAGAACCCCGGCCTCGCGCAGCGCATCGACAATCGCCGCCTCGGTGTGGCTGCTGTGCGGGGCATACTGAAACGCCGACGTTACGAGCTTGCCTATCGGGCCGGCGTCCAAGGGGGCTTCATCTCGAATAAGCATGTATCATCCTGCAATGCGTTCGGCGCCATCTAGAAGGATTGCCCGACCACGCGCAACAGCCACGTCGCAAACTTGGCCTTTACGCGCCAGTCAGACTGTGCACCCGTTCAATGGACGCTCGCAGGTGGATCCAGCCGTTTCATGAATCGCTCGCCGAGCACGATGATTGCGCCGGCCGCAAAGATCAGCCCGGCTCCGAAGAAAACATTGTCCTGCGGCACATCTCCCCAGATCGCAAATCCGAGCATGAATGCCCAGATCAGCGAGGTGTATTCGAACGGCGCGAGGATCGAAACCGGTGCCCGGCGCATGCTTTCGAAGAACGCAAATTGCGCGATGCCCGCGAGCAGGCCCGTCCCAGCCATCAGGCCGAGTTCCGTCGCCGAGACTGGTGTCCAGAGGAAGAGGCAGGCAATGCCGGTGACGACGATGAAGAAGCCGCTCGAAACCATCATTTGCACGATGGTTTTTTCGTGCATTGCCGTTTTGCGAAGCAGCACGGTCGATACCGCCCACAACACGGCGGCCAGCAGCGCCAGACCGACAGGAAGCGACAGCGTCATGCCGTTGCCGATTGGGTTACAGGCGATCACCACCCCGATGAAGCCGAAAATCACTGCCACCCACCGGATGGCCGGCACGCGCTCCTTGAGGATCGGCACTGCGAGCAGCGTGATGATGACTGGCGATGCATAGTAGACCGTCGTCAGTTCCGCCAAACCAAGATCGCGCGCAGCCGAATAGAAGGCGAGCCAGGCGCCGAGCAGAAGCAGGTTGCGAAAGAACAGCGGCAACAGCACCGGCGAGGTGACCGCGGCAACGACGACCGGCTTTCGCCCGATAGCCAGACATATGCAGAAGATCACCACACTGCGGATGAACAGGATCTGGAAGACCGGAAGTCCGACCACAAGCAGCTTGACGGCCGCATCCTGCAATGAAAACAGGAAATAGGAAAATGACGTCAGAATGACGCCTGACAGCACGGTCTTGTTCATGGGGGCTCCGGACGCACGCACCCTGCCATCGCGAAAACGCCGACTCAGTTGCAGGATCGCATCCTTGATACCTGCCCAGCCGTGTTGGTGTAAGCGTTCGGCCCACAAATAATTCGCCGCCAAGGCCCCACCCAGAGCACCCCTAAAGCGTGTGCGCCAGAGTTTTTGAGCCGGCAGTTGTTGGCCTGGATTAGGCCATCAACCGGACATGTTGGGAAATTCACCAGCCGAAGCCGCGCTCCGCAGCAGCGCGCATGGTTCTTCCGAAAGCCCGCGTGTCGACATACTTTCGAGCTTTGCAACGATATCAGCGAGGCCCCTCGCCTGCGCATAATGCATAAGGCCGCCTCGCCATCTGGGAAAACCGTAACCGTGAATCTCGACGAGATCGATGTCGGAGGGTCGCAAGGCGACCTTGTCTGCGAGGATTTTTGCGCCCTCGTTGACCATCGGCAGCACGATGCAATCGACGATATCGTCATCGTCCAGAACCTGCCGCAGCCGATCGCCCGCCTCTTCGCCGATGATCCGCTCCACCGTTTCCGAATGCAGCGGCGTCCTTTCGCCTTTCACATAATCGTACCAGCCACCGCCGCTTTTCTGGCCGAAGCGTTCCATCGCGCAAAGCCGGTCGGCAACCGGCGCGAATGGCGTTTCGCCCCGGTCCCGGGCCGCGCGCCGCTGGAAGGCGGCGATGTCCAGCCCACCCAGATCCTGCGCCTCGAACGGCCCCATCGGCATTCCAAAGGCCCGCATGGCGGCATCCACGGCATGTGGCGCGATGCCCGACAGCAGCAGCTGTTCGGCCTGCGCCCGGGTCACCTTGAGAATGCGGTTGCCAATGAAGCCGTCGCAGATACCCGCGCGCACCGGAATCTTGCCGAGCTTGCGGGCAAGCGCAAAGCCGGTTGCCAGAACATCCGGCGCAGTGTGCCCGGTCGGCACGATCTCGAGCAATTTCATCACATTCGCCGGGCTGAAAAAATGCAGACCCAGGAAACGCTCCGGCCCCTCCATTCCGGCGGCGATGCTGGCGGGATCAAGATAGGACGTATTGGTCGCGAGCATGGCATCGGGACGACACACCGCGGCTAGCTTGTTAAAGACCTCGCGCTTGACCTCGAGATCCTCGAACACCGCTTCGATAACCAGGTCGGTATCGGCAAGCGCATTGTAGTCTTCGGTGCCGTGCACGCCCTTGACCCGCTCCACGACCTCCTCGGCACTGAGGCGTCCCCGCTTGACCGAACCGCCATAAATCGCAGCCACGTTGCCGAGGCCGCGTTCCACCGCTGCAGCGTCTCGCTCGACCAGTCGCACCTCAAACCCCGCGTCCCTAAGCGCGACCGCGATGCCCGCGCCCATGGTACCGCCACCGACGACTGCCGCCGAACCTATGTCTCGAGCCGGAACGCCGGAAATTTCCGGTGGGCGGGATGCAGCGCGCTCGGCGAAGAAAACATGCCTGAGCGCTGCCGCCTGTGGCGAGGCGCGTAGCGCAAGAAAGGTTTCCCGCTCGAATGCCATGGCAGCTTCGAAATCGGCCTCGCTTGCCTTTCGCAGGCATGCGAGCGCCCTGAGCGGTGCCTCCTCGCGACGGGCGCGCGCAGCAACTGCTTTCTCGGCCTTAATCCAGAAGTCCCCCTCAGGCTGCGCGGCGGGGCGCTCGCTGAGCGGCAAAGGCAGGGGGTTTTCCAGCGCCTGCCTTGCAAATTCCACCGCTCCCGCGCGCAGGTCGCCATCGATGATCGTGTCGATCAGTCCGGCCTCAAGTGCGTCGGTGGCGGCAAAAGACGAGCCGGTTGTCACCAGTTCCACTGCCGTTTCCATCGTGGTCAGACGCGGCAGCCGCACGGTGCCGCCTGCACCTGGCACCAGACCAAGGCGCACTTCGGGCATCCCGACACTGGCCGACGCGTCCGAAACCCGAAACAGGCAGGCCATCGCCACTTCGAAACCACCGCCGAGCGCACTGCCATGGATGGCTGCGACCCATGGCTTTTTCGATCTTTCGATGCGCGCGACGACATCAGGCAAATACGGCGGCTGCGGCGGCTTGCCGAACTCGTTGACATCGGCGCCCGCGATGAAAGTCCGGCCTGTGCAGGTCAGGACAACCGCCACGATCGACTCGTCGGCCTCCAACTCTTCAGCCGCATCCCATAGCGTCTGGCGCAAGGCCTGCGACAACGCGTTCACAGGCGGGTTGTCGATGGTTACGACGGCAATGCCGTCGTCACGGGTAATGGTGGCAACCATGGAATCAAATCCCCAGATAGGCCTGACGGATACGTTCGTCTGCGATCAACTCGGCGGCCGGCCCCGACATCGTGATGCGCCCGGTTTCCATGACATAACCACGATCTGCTATAGAAAGCGCGCCGAAGGCATTTTGTTCCACGAGCAGCACCGTGACATCGTGGGCGCGCAATCCTTTCACCACATCGAAGATCTGCGCGACAAGGATCGGTGCGAGCCCCATGCTTGGCTCGTCGAGTAGCAGACAGGAAGGACGCCCCATCAGGGCGCGCGCGATGGCCAGCATCTGCTGCTGGCCGCCCGACAGGCCACCTGCAGCCTGGTCCCTCTTCTGCTTGAGGATCGGGAACATGACGAACGCATCTTCCATGTCGCGCTCCACCTTCTCGTCTGCGAAAAGGTAGGCGCCGAGACGCAGGTTTTCCTCGACAGTCAGATTGGTGAAGATCTGTCGACCCTCGGGCGATTGCGCCAGCCCACGCTTGAGCCGGCGATAGGCGGGAACTGCCGTCAATGCTTCGCCACGAAAGACGATCGAGCCGGCTGATACCGGCTGGATCCCCGACAGGCACTTGAGCAGAGTGGTCTTGCCAGCACCATTGGCGCCGACGACGGTCACGATCTCGCCGGCACTGACCGAAAGTTCGATGCCGTGCAGAACCTCGATACGCCCGTAACTCGAACGCAGCCCCTCAACCGACAGCATCGGCATCCTCCTTGGCCTGCGCGCCGAGATAGGCCTCGATCACGCGCGGATCGCGCGACACGACAGCCGGCTCGCCCTCGGCAATTTTCTCGCCGTGATCCAGCACGACGATATGATTGGAAATGCGCATGACCATCTTCATGTCGTGCTCCACGAGCAGTATGGACACACCCTCCGCCGCAACCTCGGCGATAAGATGGTCGATCTCTTCGGTTTCCACAGCATTGCAACCCGCCGCCGGCTCGTCGAGCAACAGCACACGCGGCTTGAGCGCCAGCGCCCGTGCAATCTCGAGCCGTTTGAGCGCGCCGTAGGAAAGCGAACTCGCCTCCTGTTCGGCGGCCTTTGCAAGCCCGACGCGTTCCAGCAACAGTCGAGCGCTGGTTTCCGATTGCCGGCTACGCGCCCGAGATCCGGGCAGGCAGAACAGATCCGCCAGCACGGAACCTTTTTCATGAAGATGGTGGCCGGCGACTGCGTTTTCGAGAACGCTCATCGACTGGAAGATCTGCAGGTTTTGAAACGTGCGCGACAGGCCGCGCCGCGCCAGAAGATGCGGTCCCATGCCGGTCACATCTTCGCCCTCGATCAGGACTCGTCCCCGTTTTGGAAGATAGACGCCCGAGATCATGTTGAAGAGCGTGGTCTTGCCGGCGCCGTTCGGGCCGATGACGGAGACGATTTCGCCGGGCTTGAGCGAGAAGCTGACATCATTGACCGCGCGCACGCCGCCAAAGTCGATTCCGAGCCCTTCCACCTGAAGAAGTGTCATTCTCCCCTCCCTCCGATACGGCGCATGATGCTCGGCAGCAGGCCGCGCGGCATGAAGATCATCACCAGCATCATCACCAGCCCGAGCATCACCTGCTCGTATTCCTGAAACACCGTCAGCACCTGCGGCAAAGTCGTCAGGATCGCCGCGCCGAGGATTGCGCCCGGAACGGACGCAGCTCCGCCAAGAACGGCCATCGTCACCATCTCGATCGAATGCATGAAACCCGCCACGTCAGGGGTGATGAACTTGTTCTGCAGCGCAAGCAGCGAACCTGAGACAGAGGCATAGACGGCAGAGATCACGAAGGCCTGCAACTTGAGGCGTGCGACATCGACACCAACGGTCCGTGCGGCGATTTCCGAGCTGTGGAGCGCGCGCAAGGCCCGTCCGGTGGGGCTGTTGTAGAGATTGAGCGCCAGCCAGGCGCCGACAACAAGCACGAAACCAGAAAACGCATACCAGAACGCGGTATTGCTTAGATTGAGCCCGATGTCCTTGAGCAGGCCACGCAGACCCAGGTCTTCGACCGCCATGCCGTCTGGACCGCCGGTCAGCCAGGCTTCGTTGGAGAGAACCATGGATACGAGCACGCCGAGACCAAGACTTGCCACCGCAAGATAGTAGCCTCGCAGCCGCAGGATCGGCCGGCCGACAAGCCACGCGAGCGCACCGGAGATGATTGCACCGAGCACGGCCGCCAGGCCCGGATGCAGGCCGAGATGCGCCGGTGCGAGCGCACAGGCGTAAGCGCCGATCCCGGCAAAACCGGCATGGCCCAGGCTGATCTGTCCGGCATAGCCGATCAGGATGACGAGGCCTGTGACCGCAACGCCGTTGACGAAGATCAGCGAGCCGACGCGGAAGTAATAGGAGGATGGAAAGAATATGGGCGCGAGCGCGATGAGCGCGGCCAGCCCCAGCAGGATTATGGTCTTTGCCGAGAGCTTCATGATTACACCCGATCCGTGGACTTGGCGCCGAAAAGGCCCTGCGGCATGGCAAACAGCACGCCGAGGATCACCACGAATGCGGCCGCATCCTTGTATTGCGAGCTGATGTAGCCGGCGGTCATGGCTTCCAGGATGCCGAGCAGCAGGCCGCCGACAAACGCACCCTTGGGGTTGCCCATGCCGCCGAGCATCGCGGCGGCAAAGCCCTTGAGAGCCAGTGAAATACCGATGTCATAGCTCGTCAATGTGATCGGCGTGACCAATACGCCCGCCAGCGCACCGATGGCTGCAGAAAGCGCGAAGGAGAGCGTCATCACATATCCGGTGTTGATGCCGACCAGTTGCGCGGCGATCCGGTTGTTGGCGGTCGCAAGCACGGCGCGGCCGGTGAGCGTCTTGGTAAAGAACAGCCACAATCCGAAGAAAACCGCGAGCGCGCCCGCGATCACCCAGAGACTCTGAGGCAAGATGGTCGCGCCGATAATCTCGATGGGGTTATCGCCCGAGAAAGATGGTAGACGGTGAAGCTGCTTGTCGAACGCAATCTGGCTTACACCGCGAATGAAGATCGAGGCGCCGATGGTGATGATGATCAGCGACACGACCGGCGCACCGCGCGCCGGCTCGATGGCCAGCTTGTTGAGTGCAACGCCGACAGCGGCGGTGGCGATGATGGCCAGCAGTGCGGCAAGCGGCAGCGGCAGCCCGGCGTCAAAGGCGAACACCGTGATCATGCCGCCGAGCATGACGAACTCGCCCTGGGCAAAATTCACGACATCGGAAGCGTTGTAGATGATGGTGAAGCCGAGCGCGACGAGTGCGTAGACCGCCCCCACCGTGATCCCGGACAACAGGAATTGCATTAGCTCTGACATCGATGCCTCCCTTGGGCTGCAGGCGCGTGTTCGGCCCGTGCACCGGTCAGATGCACGGGACCAGACTGGTCGCAGTTATTCGACGATCTTCCACTTGCCGTCGCGGATTTCGAGCATCCGGAAAGCAGTGAGATCGAGGCCAAGGTGATCCTCGGGGGACATCGTGACGGTGCCGGTCGTGCCCACGAGCTTGGAGGTGGATTCGATGGCGTCGCGGATAGCGGCGGGATCGGCCTTTCCTGCGCGGTTCAGCGCGTCGACGAGGATGCGGAAGGCGTCATGTCCATAGCCGCCGAATGTGGAAACCGGCTTTCCGGTCGCCTTTTCATAAGCTTCCTTGTAGGCCACGACGACAGAACGCTGCGGGTCGCTGTCCGGCAGCAGACTGGCGACGAGCAGTGCGGTGCCCGGCAGGCGAATGCCCTCGGCGGCGGCGGGACCGGCCAGCTCGATGAAGCTGTCGGAAGCCACACCGTGCGACTGGTAAAGTGGAAGCTTGATGGCGAGCTGAGCATAGTTGCGCGTCACGATGGCCGGACCCTGGCCGAAGCCGGGATTGAGGATTGCCTGGATGGCCGCGTTGCCCTTGATGTTGGTCAGCTGCGGCGTCATGTCGGCATCGGTCGGGCCATAGGTCTCATCGGCCAGGACTTCGATGCCATAGTCGCCGACGATTTTCAGGCACTGCTTGTGCATCGAGGCGCCAAAGCCATCGGAACCCGAGATCATGCCGATCTTGGTATAGCCTTGCTTCTTCATGTCTTCGAAGATCTTGGCGCAGGCCATGCGATCGGTATGCGGCGTCTTGAAGGTAAAGGGCTTGACCGGGTCGATGATTTCGATCGCTCCCGCCAGCGAAATGAACGGGATTTCCGCATCTTCGACGACCGGAATGATCGCCATCGAAGTGCCTGTAGTGGTGCCGCCGATCACGGCCACAACCTCATCGTCCTCAATGAGGCGGGTCGCAAACGTGCGCGCCTTGTTGGGATCGCCACCGTCGTCATAGACGATCAGCTCGATCTTTTCGCCGAGCACGCCGCCCTTGGCGTTCAGTTCATCGACCAGCATCTTCAACGTCTTTGCCTCGGGGTCTCCGAGGAAGGATGCCGGTCCGGTTTCGGAAAGCGTTGCGCCGATCTTGATATCGGCGAACGCCGGCGCGGCAAATCCAAGCATGACGGCCAGCGAGCCGGCTAGCGCAGTCGAGAAAGTCAGTTTCATGTCGTCTCCTCCCAGAGAATAAAGGATTGGGTTGGTTATTAAGTCTTGGGTTGGCGCCACATCGCCACGCGGAAACGATTGGCGACGAAGGCCGCATCGGTCAGGCTGGCATTGCCGGAGGGGTTGCCGCCGGTGACATGGAAATCGCTGAAAGCCGCACTTTGATTAACGAAGATACCGCCGGTCAGGTTCACGGATAGGTTGACTCCGGCGAACGCGAAGTCACCGGCAGCAGCCTCGATCCGCGCCCTGTCCGTCTCATAGAGAGCAGCCGTGATCGCGCCCTTGCTTCTTGCCAGATCGGCCGCGCGGCGAATGCCGTCGTCTGCGCTGCCGACGGCGATGACGAAAGCGATGGGACCAAAGCGCTCCTCTTCATGCGCATCGGTGTCGTCGGCATCGACGGCGAGAACCAGCGGCGTTGCCGTGCGTGCGCCCGGCGCGCCCGCGATCGGCGCGGAGTCACGGACGACACGGCCAAGCCCACGTGCCGCCTCGACGCGGGCGAGCGTTGCCGGATTGGCAATCGCACCGCAAACGCCCGCCGCCCGCGCCGGATCCGAAAGCAGACTGTCGATCGCGCTGGCAATGCCTCCTGCGACCTCATCATAGCTTTTCAGACCCTGTTCTGTGACGATGCCGCCGCGTGGAACAAATATGTTCTGCGGAGCCGTACACATCTGGCCGCTATAGAGCGACAGCGAGAATGCGATATTGTTGCACATGCCGGCAAAGTCGTTCGTCGAGGAAATGACGATCGAATTGGCCCCCGCCTCCTCGGTATAGACCTGCGCACCTGCCGCATTGGCACGCGTCCATTCGCCGAAGGCATTCGAGCCGGTATAGTCGATGATGGAGACCGCCGGATGGGTCACGAGATCGCGGGTGATCTCCGCACCCGTGGTATCGGCAGCGAGCAGCACGACATCGGCTGGAAGACCCTGTTCCGCGAGAACTTCGCGCGCCACGGCAACCGTGATCGCCAACGGCAGGATCGCGCCCGGATGCGGCTTGACGATAACGGTATTGCCAGTGGCGAGGCTGGCAAACAGCCCGGGATAGCTGTTCCATGTCGGGAATGTCTGGCATCCGATCACCAGCCCGATGCCACGCGGCACAATCCGCCAGCGCTTTTCCAGCACGATAGGCTCGGCCTTGCCTTGCGGCTTGGTCCAGACCGCCTGCGAAGGCGTGCGTGTCATTTCCATCCAGGCATAGGCGACCGCCTCAAGACCGCGATCCTGCGCATGCGGTCCACCCGCCTGAAACGCCATGGCGAAGGCCTGCCCGGTCGTGTGCATGACGGCATTGGCCATCTCGAAGCTGGCGCGATTGAGCCGCGCGAGGATTTCCAGACAGATACCGACACGCTGCTCAGGCGGGGCGGACGCCCATGCCTGTGCGGCTGCCTGCGAGGCAGAGATAAGCGTTTCGACGCGGGCTGCCGGATAGGTGATTCCAAGGGCGGGACCAAAGGGCGAAACTTCCGCGCCGACGCGACTTTCTTCGGGGTGAGCCGGCAGCGAAAATGATTTGCCGAGCTTGGCATTGTACGCCGCCAAGCCGTCATCCTTGGCCGTTTCGCCGTAAATCTTGCCGCTTGGAACTTCAGGATAGGCAGACCAGTAGCCACGTTCGGCCGCGGCCTTCTGTGCCGCTTCCAGAGTCTGGCGGTGCCGTTCGAACAGATTGTTCACCCGAAGTTTCCTCCCTCGCTTTTCTTTATAATTGACTGACCGGCCGGTTTATGCAACAACTTTTTTCAGGAAGCTGCGGAAAAGGCCCCCGCGGCACGGGAGAAAACATGTCCGATTCCGATACAATCCTGTCGTCACTGGCAGATGGCGTGCTGCGCCTGACGCTCAATCGCCCCGACAAGCTCAATTCCTTCAACGAGGAAATGCATCTGGCGCTTCGGGCCGGTTTCGAGCGCGCCCACAACGACCCTGAAGTGCGCACCGTGCTGCTGACCGGCGCCGGTCGCGGCTTCTGCGCCGGGCAGGACCTGAGCGACCGCGATCCGCGCAAAGGCGTCAAACTCGACCTCGGCCACACCATCGAAACCTTCTACAATCCCTTGCTTCGGCTGATCCGCAGCCTGGAAAAGCCCGTCATTTGCGCTGTCAACGGCGTGGCGGCCGGTGCAGGCGCAAACATCGCCTTTGCCTGCGACATTACGCTCGCCGCACGTTCGGCGCGCTTCATCCAGGCATTTTCGAAGATCGGCCTGGTTCCGGATTCAGGTGGCACATGGAGTCTTCCGCGTCTGATAGGCGAAGCGCGCGCCAAGGCGCTGGCGCTGACCGCCGAGCCGCTCGGCGCCGAGAAGGCAGCTGACTGGGGCCTGATCTGGAAGGCCGTCGACGACGCCACCCTCATGGATGAGGCAAACGCGCTTGCAGTGCAGCTGGCAGCCGGCCCGACCAAGGGGTTGGGCCTGACCAAGCGCGCCATCCAGGCTGCGGCCAGCAACACGTTCGACGAGCAGCTCGATCTCGAACGCGACCTGCAGCGCGAGGCCGGCGCGAGCGCCGACTATGCCGAAGGCGTCGTTGCCTTCTTCGAAAAGCGCAAGCCGGAGTTCACTGGACGATGAATGCTGCCAGCAAACTTTCGCCGCAGGCGCTTGCTGAAGCCTGCGCCAAAGCCATGTGGGACGAGGACAACGCCTCCGAGCACCTCGGCATGAAAATCGAGACCGTCGGCCCCGGTTCGGCGACGCTGACGATGACGGTGAGCGCCATCATGACCAACGGCCACAAGACCTGCCACGGCGGCTATATCTTCACGCTGGCAGATTCCGCCTTTGCCTTCGCCTGCAACAGCTACAATCAGCATGCCGTCGCACAGCATTGCTCGGTTACGTATATCGCACCGGCTTTCGAGGGCGATCTCCTCACGGCCAGGGCGCACGAAGTATCGCGACGCGGTCGCGGCGGCATATACGACATCGAGATCACCAATCAGAAAGGCGAGCAGATCGCCGAATTCCGCGGCCATTCGCGGACCGTCAAGGGCACGCATCTGCCGGAAGGCTGATCGCAGTCCAATACTACGTGGAATTCTCGGAGGAGAAATAGATGGAAGACCTCTCACCCCGCCCCGGCGACCTGGAGCCGATCGAAACCGCCTCGCGCGACGAGATATCAGCTCTTCAGCTCAACCGCATGAAGTGGTCGCTGACCCACGCTTATGAAAACTCGGCGTTCTACCGGGCGCGTTTCGATGAGGCGGGCGTTCATCCATCCGATCTGAAGTCGCTGTCCGACCTGGCGAAGTTTCCCTTCACCACCAAGAAGGATCTGCGCGACACTTATCCTTTCGGAATGTTCGCCGTTCCACGCGAAAAGCTTTCACGCATCCATGCCTCCTCGGGCACGACCGGCAAGCCGACTGTCGTCGGCTATACCGCCAAGGATATCGACACCTGGGCGACAGTGGTTGCCCGCTCTATCCGCGCCTCGGGCGGACGCGCCGGTGACGTAGCGCACATTGCCTACGGCTACGGCCTGTTCACCGGCGGTTTGGGCGCCCACTACGGCGCCGAGAAGCTCGGCTGCACGGTTGTCCCCATCTCCGGCGGCATGACCGAGCGTCAGGTCACTTTGATGCAGGATTTCAAGCCGCGCATCATCATGGTCACCCCGTCCTACATGCTGTCCATCCTCGACGAATTCCGCCGGCAAGGTATCGATCCGCGCGAAAGCTCGCTGGCCGTCGGTATCTTCGGCGCCGAGCCCTGGACCAATGCGATGCGCCAGGAGATCGAGCAGTCCTTCGACATGCATGCGGTCGACATCTACGGCCTCTCCGAAGTCATGGGTCCGGGCGTCGCCAACGAATGCGTGGAAACGAAGGATGGCCTGCATGTCTGGGAGGATCACTTCTATCCGGAAATCATCGATCCCGTGACCGGCGAAGTGCTGCCGGACGGCGAAATGGGCGAACTGGTTTTCACGACGCTGACCAAGGAAGGCCTGCCGATCATCCGCTATCGTACGCGCGACCTCACCCGCCTCCTGCCGGGCACGGCCCGCTCGATGCGGCGGATGGAAAAGATCACCGGCCGTTCCGACGACATGATGATCCTGCGTGGCGTCAATGTCTTCCCGACCCAGATCGAAGAGCAGATTCTCAAGTGTCGCGGACTTGCCCCGCACTTCCAGATCGAGCTCAGCCGCTCGGGCCGCATGGACAACATGACGGTGCATGTGGAATGCACCATCGAAGCCGCTGAAGAAGCGATGCGCGCCCACTCGGCCAAGGAATTGGCACATCACATCAAGAGTATCGTCGGCGTCAGCACGAAAATCACCGTGCACGCACCCGGCGAAGTCGCCCGCTCCGAAGGCAAGGCGAAGCGCGTGGTCGATAACCGGCCCAAAGAATGAGGACAACCGCCCGGCGCAGTGGCGAAAATGCACCGACTCCGTTTATAGGAGGAACATCAGCCTCCTCGATCCGGGCGGATGCGACCGGCAAAGAAACTCGACAGGGACAGCATGGCACGTACCCGCGCAAGCGATTTTGAGGAAAAGCAACGCAGCATCTTGAGCAGCGCTGCCGCGGTCTTTGCTGAAATGGGCATGGAGAAGGCGTCCATGGCCTTGATCGCAACCCACAGCAATGTTTCCAAGGCGCTGCTCTATCACTACTACCCCGGCAAGGACGCGTTGATCTTCGACATCATCCGGACCCATCTTGCCGAACTGGAAGCCGCCGTGGAAGCCGCGGACCAGCCCGAGGTCGCACCGCAGGATCGCCTGCGGCGGCTGGTACGCACGGTAATCGAATGCTATCGCGGCGCCGACAACGAGCATAAGGTGCAGCTCAATGGCACGACAGCGCTTTCAGAGGAGCAGCTGACGGAATTGCGTGCGATCGAACGACGGATCGTCAAGCGTTTCTCAGGCATCATCAACGACATCAATCCGGAACTCGATCGCGACCGGCCGTTGCTGATGCCGGTGACCATGTCTTTGTTCGGCATGATGAACTGGGTCTATATGTGGTTTCGCCCGAACGGGCCGATCACACGCGAGGAATATGCCGATATTGCCACGACCCTGATCCTCGAAGGTGTCCGCGCGGTTCGCTGACCACGTCTGGTTCAATCCCCGAACTTCACCCGCTCGAGGATGAGCGGATCGTATTCCGGTGCCTTGATCCGCCGGCGTCCGGGCTCGGGCGCGGCTAAGGGATCAACCGGCAGAAGCTTGTCGCGAGCCTCCAGCGCCAGCCGCTGGTAGACGGCGGTACCTCGGCGCTTCCAGTCGATTTCCTTTTCCGTGAGTTCGCGCACCACCCGCGCCGGCGCGCCGACGACGAGGCTGTTGGGCGGAATTTCCGCGCCCGCCTTGACGAAGGCCATGGCAGCCACGATGGAGTTCTCGCCAATCACCGCCTCGTCCATGACGACCGCATTCATGCCGACCATGGCGTTGCGACCGATCCGGCACCCATGCAGCACGGCTCCATGACCGATATGGCCTTCTTCCTCGATCAGCACGTCCAAATCCGGAAAGCTATGGACCACGCAGGTTTCCTGCACGTTTGAACCCCGTTCCATCACGATACGGCCGAAATCGCCGCGCAGCACTGCACCGGGACCGACATAACAGGCCGGCCCGATGATGACATCGCCGATGACCACCGCGGCGGGGTGCACGAAGGCTGCGGGATCGATGACCGGCACAACGCCGTCATAGGAATAAACCTGCGCCATGGTCTCAGGTCCCCTCATATTCAGCGTCACGCCCGGTTTCAGCGACTGCTTCGAGCCGGTTGGCAAACTCTCGCCGCAACGTCCGACGCAGTTCGGCGGCGCGGTGGCGGCGCTGATCCAGCATGGTCTCCGGCTGCCACTTCGGCACAGCCACCGGATGACCAGCGCTATCGACAGCCACCATGGTAAAGTAGCACGAATTCGTATGCCGCCGATTGCCCGAACGGATCTCCTCCGCCTCGACCCGGATGCCGACCTCCATCGAGGTACGACCGGCATAGTTGATCGAGGCGCGAAATGTCACCAGTTCCCCGACGTTGATAGGTTCCTTGAAGATCACCTGGTCAACCGACAGAGTGACGGCATATTGCTTGGAGTACCGGGATGCACAGGAAAATGCGACGCGATCGAGCAGGTTCAACAAGGCGCCACCATGCACCTTGCCGCTGAAATTCGCCATGTCTGGCGTCATCAGCACCGTCATTTCAAGACGGCGGGCGTCCTGCTCGGTCGATACCATCGCTTACCCCCAGGTCTTGGCCACCATCGTCAGAACGTCATATTGGGCAACCGTGGCGCCGGTCTGGTTGGTGACGCGGCAATCCCACCGAACTTCACCGTGCTCGGCTTCTATTCGCGGATTGATGTCCTTGCAGGTCAGCCGGACCTGCAACGTATCGCCAGGATTGACGGGTGTAAGGAAGCGTAGATTGTCGACACCGTAATTGGCAAGTACCGGACCGGGCGCGGGATCGACAAAAAGGCCGGCCGCAAACGAGACGATCAGGTAGCCGTGCGCCACACGCCCGTCGAAGAACGGATTGGCGCGCGCCGCTTCCTCGTCCATGTGGGCATAGAACGTATCGCCGGTAAAATTGGCGAAATGCGCGATGTCATCGAGCGTCACCGTACGTGTCGCCGTGACCAGCTGGTCGCCGATCTTCAGTTCGGCGAGCGACTTGCGGAACGGATGCCGGCCATCCGAATAGGTGGCCGCGCCCTCCGTCCAGCGACCGGTCACAGCCGTCAGCAGGGTCGGAGCGCCCTGGATGGCCGTGCGCTGCATATAGTGCTTGACGCCCCGCATGCCGCCGAGTTCTTCGCCACCGCCTGCCCTGCCCGGGCCGCCATGCACGAGACCAGGCAATGGCGAGCCGTGACCGGTCGAGGTCTTGGCACTCTGACGGTTGCCGATCATCACGCGGCCGTGGAACGGCGCGAGACCAAGCACGGTCTCCCGTGCAAAATCGGGATCGTTAGTGAACACGGACGACACCAGACTACCCTTGCCGCGGCGGGCAAGTTCAACAGCGTCGTCCACCGTGTCGTAGGGCATCACCGTGCTGACCGGCCCGAAAGCCTCGACGTCGTGAACAGCCTGCGCCGAACCCGGATTGTCGCAATAGAGAAGCACGGGGTTGAGGAAGGCGCCGGCAGCAGCATCGCCGGAGACGATTTGCGGCTGGTCCGGATTGCCGGCGACGATTTCGGCTTCCGCGGCGAGATCGCGAATGCGTGCACGCACCTCGTCACGCTGGGCAAGGCTTGCGAGCGGACCCATGCGGACATTCTCGTCGGCGGGATTGCCGAGCACGGTTTTTCCGAGCCTATCGCCGAGCGCCTTGATGACCGCGTCACTGAACGCACGCGGAACGAAGACACGACGGATGGCGGTGCATTTCTGCCCTGCCTTGACGGTCATTTCGCGCGCGACTTCCTTGACGAAGAGATCGAACTCCTCAGTGCCCGGCGCAGCGTCGAGGCCGAGGATGGACGCATTGAGACTATCAGCCTCCATGCTGAAACGAACGGAGTTCTCTGTGATGGTGGGATGTGTCTTGAGCTTGCGGCCGGTATAGGCCGATCCGGTGAAGGTCACCACATCCTGGCCATCGACATGGTCGAGCAGATCACCGACCGAGCCGGAAATCAGCTGTAGCGCGCCTTCGGGCAGAATGCCGCTTTCGATGATCCTGCGCACCATCAGTTCGGTCAGATAGGCCGTCTGGCTGGCGGGCTTGACGATGGCCGGCATGCCCGCGAGCAACGTCGGCGCAACCTTTTCCAGCATGCCCCAACAGGGAAAGTTGTAGGCATTGATATGCACCGCGACGCCTTGCAGCGGCGACAGGATATGCTGGGCGGAAAACGTGCCGTCCTTGGAAAGCGCTTCGACATCGCCGTCAAGCAGCACGCGCGTGTTTGGCAGTTCGCGCTTACCCTTCGAAGCGTAGGAAAGCAGCGTGCCGATGCCCCCTTCGATATCGACCCAGCCGTCGATACGGGTCGCACCTGTTGCCAGCGAAAGCGCGTAGAATTCTTCCTTCTGCGCCATCAGCGCCTGGCCAAGTGCCTTCAGCATCGCCGCACGCTCATGAAACGACATACGACGCAGCGCCGGCGCAGCTTTTTGCCGGCCATATGCGAGCGCCGCCTTGAAGTCGATGCCGGTGGAATCGATCAGCGCCACCGGTGCTCCGGTCGATGCGTCCAGCAGCGGTGCGCCCTCTTTTGCCCCTGCAGCCCATGTGCCGCACACATAGCTTTCGAGCCGGCGCGGCCGGTTTGCTGAAATGTTCACGTTCCTATTCCTTCCTGTCAGTTCAGGCCGAGCGCAGCAAGCTGCGCGTCAACCGTTGCCTGCCATTCGGCCAGCAACGTTTCATTGGTTGCGTGGCGTAAGCCGAAGCGCTTGAGCATATCGAAGCGCGCCGAGCCGGCCAGGCCGAAACTTGCCGCGACGCGCGGCCGCCAGTATTCGATCGATGCGCGCGCTGCCTTGCGGCCATCTTCCGATTTGACGATCTGCTCAAGGCCGGTGACGCCGAGTTCCATGTGGCGCGTTTCGCGAGGCAGGACTGCCCTGAACACTTCGGCCAGTGGCTGGTAGGAAACCCGCCCCAACTCCCGAAGCTGGATGACGCTTGCCGCGCCCATCAGCACGTTCATCACCACGGCATCCACCCAGCCGTCGAGCGGATAATGGAAGACCGACAGGCGCATGTCGCCGCCCTGCCGCACAGTGCCGATGTCGGCGTCGCGGGCAACGCGTGCCGCCCACGGGTAGTGGACCGCATAACGGCCGGTATCCGCGCCGAACGTACCCATGACATCCAGCACCTGGCCAGCATGATCGGTCTTCTCCAACACGATCTTCGCCGCCGAGATACGTTCCTGTATTCCTGGCGCATCGTTGATGATGTCGGCAAAACCGGCGGAACCCGCCAGTTCGCTGTCAACGAAGCTCGCCATCAACCTCAAAAGCTCGCCACGATAGCGCGGTGGCACGTTGGAGGGCGAGGTCAGCATGCCGCCCTGCGCCAGGTAGTCTTCGATAGACATTGTGTCCACCATCGGTCTCCTCCTCGGTTCGCTTCAGGCGAGCTTATTGGTCGTAGCTGACGACGATCCGATCGGTCAGCGGGTAGCACTGGCAGGTCAACACGTAGCCCTGCGTGACTTCATAGTCTTCGAGCGCATGGTTGGTTTCCATCTCCACCTCACCCTCGATCACCTTGGCGCGGCAGGTCGAGCAGACGCCGGCCTTGCAGGCATAGGGTGCGTCCATGCTGTTTTCCAGCGCCGCTTCCAGCAGGCTCTGGCCGTGCTTGGGGAACGTGAAGATACGGGTCGCACCATCGAGCGTCACCGTCGCCTGACAGGTAGCGCCCTTGTCGACACCGCCGGCGTTTTCGACCTTGTGGCGGGCGCGGCCCGGCTGCGAGGACGCGAACAGCTCGAACTTGATCTGCTCGTCGCGAAGGCCGTGTTCGCGGAGCGCACCGGCGATGGCCAGCATCATCGGTTCGGGACCACAGATGAAGGCGGTGGTGATCGATCCGATGTCTATCCAGCTCTTGAACAGCGCCGCGCATTTGGCCGCATCGACGCGACCGGTGAAGAGGTCGATGTCCTGCGCCTCGCTCTCCAGCACATGCAGCACGGAAAACCGGCCAAGGTAGGTGTTCTTCAGGTCTTCAAGCTCTTCACGGAACATGATCGAACTGATCTGGCGGTTGGCATAGACTAAGGTAAACGTCGAACGCGGCTCGCGCGCCAGCGTCGTCTTGATGATCGAAAGAACCGGGGTGATGCCGCTGCCGCCGGCAAAGCCCAGATAGTGCTTGGCGACCTCGGGCTCGATCGGGGTGAAGAAGGTGCCCATCGGCGGCATCGCTTCGAGCGTCTCGCCAACCGAAAGCTGTTCGTTGGCCCAGGTCGAGAAGCAGCCGCCATCGACCCGCTTGATGCCGACCTTCAGTACGCCCTCGTCGCGACCTGCGCAGATCGAATAGGAGCGGCGCAGTTCCTCGCCATCGAAATTGCGCCGGAAAGTCAGATACTGGCCCTGGGTGAAATCGAATGTGTCCTGGTCGTCCCGGGAGGGAGCCAGCGTCACCACGACGGCATCGCGCGTTTCGCGGCGGACGTCGGTCACTTCAAGGGAATGGAAACGTGCCATTTATGCGGCCCTCATTCTTTTCGCATCGCTCAGATGCATTTGAAATAGTCGAAAGGTTCGAGGCATTCGGTGCAGCGGTAGCTCGCCTTGCACGGTGTAGAACCGAACTGGCTGATCTTCTCGGTTTTCGTCGAGCCGCAGCGCGGGCATTCGATCACAAGGTTTGAAGCGCCCGCCAGGCGATCGATCCGCTTCATCAACACGCCATCGACAGCGGTGCCGTCTATCGGCGGAGCAATGCCGTATTCCTTCAGCTTCCGCCGGCCCTCGGCACTGATCCAGTCAGTGGTCCAGGCGGGTGAAAGCTGTCGCTTGAGCGTCACCTTCTCCACACCACGCTCGGCCAGTGCCGCCTCGATGTCGAGATTGATGATGGTGGTAGCGGGACAGCCCGAGTAGGTCGGCGTGACCGTCACAACCAGCGTATCGTCATTCCATTCCACATCGCGAATGATGCCGAGATCGGTGAGCGAGATGACTGGAATTTCGGGATCTGGCACTTCGGAAAGCCACTGCCAGACCTCTTGCGTCGAAGGATGCAGCCGAGCCTCCATGACAGTCTCCTACCAGGTCGCGCCGGGATAGGCGCGCTGCAGGAATTGCAGATCGGCCAGGATGTAGCCGAGATGCTCGGTGTGGACGCCGCGCTTGCCGCCCTTGTGCATGAAGCCGTCGGCGGGCTTCTTCAAGGTCGCCTCATCGAGGGCTTCCGAGATGATCTCGTCCCATCCGGCCTTCAGGCTCGAAGGTTCCGGTGCAAGGCCCGCACTGGCGACAATCATGTCGGCATCATCAGCCATGAACATCTCGCCGGTATAGGGCCAGAGTTCATCCAGCGCCTGCTGCATCCGGCGATGGCTTTCAGCCGTGCCATCACCGAGGCGGATGACGAGGTCGCGGCTGCGATCAAGATGATAGGACACTTCCTTCAGCGTCTTTTCAGCGATCTCGGCGATCCGGGGATCCGGGGATCCTTTCAGCCCCTTGAGCAGAAGGTAGTGCCACGCATCGAAAAGGAACTGGCGCATCAGCGTCTTGCCGAAATCGCCGTTCGGGCGTTCGACGAGCAACAGGTTGCGGAACGCATGACCATCGCGCAGAAAGGCAATGTTGTCGGCCGTCCGCCCCTTGCCCTCGACTTCGCCGGCAAGGCCAAGCCAGAGCTGCGTCTGGCCGATCAGGTCGAGCGCGGTGTTGGAAAGGGCGATATCCTCTTCCAGAGCCGGCGAATGGCCGCACCATTCCGACACGCGGTGACCGAGGATCAGGGCGTTGTCGCCCAAGCGCAACAGGAATTCGAAGAGAGCGGACCGGTCGATGGCCGCATCGGTCAAGGCCTGGGCGCTCATCACATGTGCCCCACTTCTTCCGGAATGTCGAAGAATGTCGGATGACGATAGACCTTGGAATTCGACGGTTCGAACAGCGGTCCCTTGTCGGACGGCGCGCTGGCCGTGATGTCGCTCGAGCGTACCACCCAGATGCTCACACCTTCGTTGCGACGGGTGTAGACATCGCGGGCGTTGTTGACTGCCATCTCCGCGTCCGGCGCGTGCAGGCTGCCGACATGACGATGGTTGAGGCCATGCTGGCCGCGGATAAAGACCTCCCAGAGGGGCCATTCATTGGACATGTTTCACTCCCTGGCTATTGTGACAGCGTCATCCACCGTTTCAGATGACGCTCGCGATTTCGCTGCTTCATGTCTGCCGCGCGCCCCTCATCTGCCCTGCCGGGCATCTTCTCCCCGAGGGGAGAAGAGGGAACGTGCCGCTTTTTCCGGCCTCCCCCTCTCCCCTCGGAGAGAGGGTAGGGTGAGGGGGCCCTTGCTATTTCTTACTCGGCCGCCATGCGGGCTGCGGCACGGCGGGACTCGGCTTTCTCGGCGTGCGCCACGAGACCGTCACGGAACCATTCGCCATCGCTCCACGCCTTCTTGCGGGCGTCAAGACGTTCAGCGTTGCATGGACCGTTGCCGGCGATGACGGCGAAGAACTCGCTCCAGTCCGGCTCGCCGAAGTCGTAGCCGCCCTTTTCCTCGTTCCACTTGAGATCAGGATCGGGAACCGTCAGCCCGAGATATTCGGCCTGCGGCACCGTCTGGTCGACGAACTTCTGGCGCAGTTCGTCATTGGAATTCTGCTTGATCTTCCATGCCATCGACTGTGCTGAATGCACAGAAGCGTCATCAGAGGGTCCGAACATCATCAGCGACGGCCACCACCAGCGGTTCAAGGCGTCCTGGACCATCGCCTTCTGTTCCGGCGTGCCCTTGACCATCTTCATCAGGATGTCGAAGCCCTGGCGCTGATGGAAGCTTTCTTCCTTGCAGATGCGCACCATGGCTCGCGCATAGGGGCCGTAGGAACAGCGCTGCAGCGGCACCTGGTTCATGATCGCCGCACCATCGACGAGCCAGCCAACCGCGCCGATATCGGCCCAGGTGAGCGTGGGATAATTGAAAATCGAAGAGTACTTGGCCTTGCCGGTGTGCAGTTGGTCGTAGAGTTGGTCGCGACTGACACCCAGCGTCTCGGCGGCGCAATAGAGATACAGGCCATGACCGGCTTCGTCCTGCACCTTGGCGAGCAGGATCGCCTTGCGTTCGAGCGTCGGCGCACGGGTGATCCAGTTGCCTTCCGGCAGCTGTCCGACGATTTCCGAATGCGCGTGCTGGCTGATCTGACGCACGAGCGTCTTGCGGTAGCCCTCCGGCATCCACTCCTTGGGCTCGATCTTCTGGCCGGCATCGACGCGCTCCTGAAAGGCGCGCTCGACCGGATCCATCTCATCAAGCGTCCTGACGCGGGCGGCGTCGGTTTTCACCATCTGCGCATACATGATCGGTCTCCCTTGCTTGGCGTGTCAGACGCGTTCGAGAATGATGGCAATGCCCTGGCCGACACCAATGCACATCGTGCAGAGTGCGTAGCGTCCGCCCTGGCGTTGTAACTGGTAGGCAGCGGTGGTCACGAGCCGCGCGCCGCTCATGCCGAGCGGATGGCCCATGGCGATGGCGCCACCGTTCGGGTTGACGTGCGCGGCATCGTCGGGAAGGCCGAGTTCGCGCAATGTCGCAAGCGCCTGGGCGGCAAATGCCTCGTTGAGTTCGATGACATCCATCTGGCCGATGGAAAGGCCGGCACGCTCCAGAACCCGCCTAGCGGCAGGGGCCGGGCCGATGCCCATGATGCGCGGCTCTACGCCAGCCGCCGCCATCGCGACGATCCGAGCCTTGGGGGTCAAATCTTGAGCCTTCACGGCCGCCTCGCCGGCAATCAGCAGCGCGGCCGCGCCGTCATTGACGCCCGATGCATTGCCGGCGGTCACACTGAGATCGGGACCATTGACGCCCCTGAGCTTGGCAAGCTGCTCTGCTGTCGTGCCGGGGCGCGGATGCTCGTCGCGATCGACAATGATCGGATCGCCCTTTTTCTGCGGAACCTTGACCGTCACCAGTTCGTCGGCAAACAATCCGGACTCTTGCGCTGCAGCCCAGCGCGCCTGGCTACGGGCCGCGAACGCGTCCTGGTCGGCGCGATTGACGCCGAAATCAGCAGCAACATTGTCAGCGGTCTGCGGCATGGAATCGACACCGAACTGCGCCTTCATCTTCGGATTGACGAAGCGCCAGCCGATGGTCGTGTCATAGACGGCATTGGAGCGGGAAAATGCGCTGTCGGCCTTGGGCATGACGAACGGCGCCCGGCTCATGCTCTCTACGCCGCCTGCGATCACCATATCGCAGTCGCCGGCGCGGATGGCGCGAGCTGCCATGCCGACGGCATCCATGCCAGACCCACAAAGGCGGTTGATCGTGGTCGCGGGAATGGAGACCGGCATGCCGGAAAGCAGCACGGCCATACGGCCAACATTGCGGTTATCTTCGCCGGCCTGATTGGCGCAACCATAGATCAGGTCATCCACCTTCGACCAGTCAACGCCGGGGTTTCTCTCCATCAGGGCACTCAAGGGAATGGCGGCGAGGTCGTCGGCGCGAACCGAAGACAGGAGCCCACCATACCGCCCGATAGGGGTCCGCACGGCATCGCAGATGAAAGCTTCAGGCATGTTCTTCCTCCTGGCCGGCAGCCATATTAGCACATTCGCCGACCGATCGGTTAGCTTTTATCATGGCGAACATTACATCGCAATAACAAATATCGAGATTTGTGTAATGTTCGATTGTCACACCCAGCTAGGGGTATTCCGCCAGCAAGCGTTGCCGATGAGCAATTTCCGCCACAGACAGATTGACAAGGCGACCCTTGAACCAGGAATGAATTTCGCCTAGATAACCGCCCATCGATCACTTCAACAGGATGTGTGCCCGAATGGATTTCAACCCGACCGCAACGCCGATCTGCCTTGCCAACCGGGAAATTCATATCCATGCCTGCATCCATCACTCTCTCCAGTCTTTCGTGGTCCACGCCTGACGGAAAGCTCCTGCTTTCCAATCTCGATATGAGCTTCGGCGCGGAGCGCACCGGCCTCGTCGGTCGCAACGGAGTTGGAAAAACCACCCTTCTCAAGCTGATAGCCGGAGAACTGAAACCTCAGTCCGGAACGATTTCTGTTGGCGCCAGTTTTGGAACCCTGCGCCAAAGCGTGCAGGTGCATCAGGGCGAAACCGTCGCGGATCTGTTCCATGCGACCGAAGCGCTCGCCGTCCTGCGCCGCGCCGAGGCGGGACTGGCGACAGCCGATGAGCTCGTCACCGCTGACTGGACGCTGGAACTCCGCGTCGCGTCCACGTTGGCACAGGCCGGTCTGCACGTGCCAGCGGAAACGCAGCTGGCCACTCTCTCGGGCGGACAACGCACGCGAGCCGGTCTGGCAGCGTTGATATTCGCGGAGCCCGATTTCCTCATACTCGACGAACCAACCAACAATCTTGACCGCGAGGGCCGCATCGCCATCATCGATCTGCTGGCAAACTGGCATGCCGGTGCAATCATCGTCAGCCATGATCGCGAATTGCTCGAAACAGTCGATGCAATCGTCGAGCTCACTTCGCTCGGCGCGACCCGATACGGCGGCAATTGGAGCCAGTATCGGGAGCGCAAGGCCTTCGAGCTTGCGGCCGCACAGCGCACCCTGGCCGATGCGGAAAGGCAGGTCGAGAACGCCGCCCGCACTGCGCAGATGACGGCGGAGCGGAAGGCTCGCAAAGATCGCACGGGCAACAAGAAAGCGGCCAAGGGCGATATGCCGCGCATCCTGGCGGGCGGGCGCAAAGCACGCAGCGAAGAAACGGCAGGCAACAATTCCCGCCTGGCGGAACGCAAGAGCACACAGGCGCTCGTTGCCGCCACTGCGGCGCGCGAACAGATCGAAGTTCTTCAGCCCCTGTCGGTCAATCTCGCATCAACCGGGCTTCCCGCGAGCAAGACGGTGCTGAGGGCAAACGCCGTGACCGCAGGTTACCAACCGAACCAGCCAATCGTCCACAACCTCTCCTTTGACATCACCGGGCCGGAGCGTGTTGCGGTCACCGGTCCGAACGGCTCGGGCAAGTCGACGCTGCTGGCACTGATCGCAGGTGAGTTGAAACCGTGGGTCGGGACGGTCAGCCTCTTGACCACGCTCGCCATGCTCGACCAGCAGGTCGGCATTCTCCAACCTTCGCTTTCCATCAGGGACAACTTCCGCAGGATAAATCCCGATACCGATGACAATGCCTGCCGGGCCGCCCTCGCCCGGTTCATGTTCCGGGCCGGAGCCGCGCTGCAGACGGTTTCCACGCTAAGCGGCGGCCAAATGCTGCGGGCGGGCCTTGCCTGCGTTCTGGGTGGATCGACACCGCCGTCTTTCCTGATCCTCGACGAGCCGACAAACCATCTGGATATAGACTCGATAGAAACCGTCGAGGCGGGGCTGCGGGCTTATGACGGAGCACTTCTGGTCGTCAGCCATGACGAACCATTTCTGCAAGCAATAGGGATTTCACGCAGACTCCAGCTACCTGAACCGGCAACATAGCCCGGACGGCGGCGCGGGCAGCATTGGCTGGCTACGGCCCAACTGACCCGAACCGCGCCTGTGTCGCCTCCGTGACTTTCGGCAACGGACCCGAACCATTGACGAAAGTTTCCGCGACATGCTCGTCGGCCGATCGAGATAACAGCTTGTAAAGACGTTCGAAAAGTTGCCTTGCTTCGAATCCTGGCCAATCGTCCGGCAGCGCCTCCGGCGGCAGGCGCGGATCACGCAGCACAACGCTGCGGAAACGATGGACAAGAAGCAGCCTGATGACCAGGCAGGTTTCCGCGGAGGGCTGCAGATCGTCGGCCAGCAGTGCTTCCACGGGCGCGAACTGTCCAAGGAATTTCTGGTAGGCAGCCGCGTGCGGCTTCAAATCCCAATATCCGGCAGCAAAAGCCTGCAGTTCGGCATGGTCCGATGCGACTTTGGCCTCGAATATCAGCACCGGCTGAGCGAAGTCAGGCTTGCGTGGTCCGACCAGCATTTGACTATTCAGCCTGGCATAGCCGGCACGCTCCAGCGCCGGGATCAACTCGCCGCCGGCAGAATCTGGGACGTGGACGAAATTCCAGTCCCGCTCGTCGCGATGGGCAAACAGGATCTGTGCAGCATGGGAAAACTCCTTGCCGGCAGCGTCCGAAAGTCGGTAGTAGCTGCGACGCCCGGCGCGCTCGCCCACGAGTTGTTCCGAGGAGACGAGGCGGGAAACGGCTGTCCTGACGAGGGTGTCGCTGATCCCGACCCGCGCGCAGGTCTCGATAAGGTTACCCACCCAGACGACATCGCCCCTTGGATCGACCACATCGCCGTAGATGGTGACGATAAAGCCCGCCGCCTTGAGGGGGCTTTCCAAGACAATACGATCGATGAGATCAGCGGCTTCGCGCTCGAAATCGCTACTGTGTGTCGGCAATCGGCACCCTTTCCTGTTTACCGACCCATTATCAGAACTGACCGGTGGTTCAATCGCCTTGGCGTCATGGCCGGCAGTCGCCGCAGGCGCACTATCAGGACCGGTACATAAATTTCACGTCGATGGCTCCTACCTGGCATAATCCTCTGCCCGGATCTCGGCCAGTCCGCGAACTGCATCGCGATTGCCGGTCGCCGCCAGCGCCTCAAGAATGGTCAGCGCATCCGCTCGGCGATTGAGTTTCCTGTAGGCATAGGCGCGCAGCACGAGCAGATCCGTCCGTTCGGTTTGCAACTGCGCCAGTTGATTGAGATAGACAACGGTCTCGCGATAACGGCCGGCATCGAAAGCATCCGTCGCGCGATTGCTGAGGATAGCCGTCTGCAGCTCGACCGCCCGTGACAATCTCTGTTTCGCCTTCGTGGCCGACACGGCGGCGTCGTTGACGAGCCCGGCCCTGAGGTAAGCGAGGCTCTGGCCATAGGCTGCGTCCTCGCGAATCTTTGCCGAAGCGCTGCGCAAGGCAACACCGAATGCGCTTGCTGCTTCCAGCGGCCGCTTGAGATTCATCAGGCACCAGCCGCGACCAATAGCAACGTCGGGGTGGAGCATTTCGGGGTCGACTGTCGTCCGGCATCCTGCAGCGGGTCGGGCGGCGCTGACCACGGCGCGGCGGGGACTCTTAGCAATGGGCTCCTCGCTTAGCCTTGATTCCGGCAAGCTTTCCCGGCGCGCATAGTCATCGACCTCGTCGATAGCCGTGTCCGCATCGACACGGTTGACCGGTTCGACCCTACTGATCCTGTCGGCTCTCTCGCTTGTTGAATCCGGCAAGGGGATCGTGTCATACGCCGTCTTCTCTCTCTGCGGTTCCGATACTCTTGCAATGCGCTCTGATCGCCCGGCCCATACATTCTGTATCTGCCTGACCCCTGCCATGTCCTTCAGCTGCAGCCTTGCAACAGCCAGGCCATAGGCGGCCGGCTCATAGTCCGCCTTCCAGCCAAGCGTCATCCGGAACCATTGAGAAGCCGTCTTCGGCTGGCGAAACGCCAGCGCATACCAGCCGAACTGCTCGGCTGTTCGCACTTCCTTCTTCTCCGTTACCGCAGCAGCGATGCGCCGCAGCACTTCCTGATCGAGCACCGGGGGTGGTTCGCCCGCCAGGAGGTTTGCCGTTGCGGCGAAATAGGTGGCGCTCGCTTCCGCCGACGCGTCGCGCCAGCGATACATGACGTTTTCGGCCTCTCGCGCATCCTTTCTCGCAATCAAGGTAAGGGCGAGCCCCTGCGCTGCAGACGCGGTGTCTGTGATGTCATGTGCCGTGCGAAAGTAGCGCTCCGCTTCAGCCATGTCCGAACGCTTTATATAGTGCCAGCCAAGCAGCAGCGCATCCGACGCATTTGCCTGCTTTTCGACGTCCTTCCGCAACAGATCGAGATAGGATTGGGCGACGACGAGCTTGTCGTCCTTGCCCCCTTCGGCCACGAAACGGCGGGCGAGATCACCGAGAACGGGTTCGAACTCGGGCTTGCCATCCGGCAATGTCTTCTCCAGCAACAGCAGCGCCTGCATCTGCTCATAGCCGAGGACCGCAGCCGCTTTCTGGATCGTTGCGATGCGCTCCGGCGTCTTTGTGCAGTTCTTCAGAATATAGGTATAGGCATCATCAGCGCGGGCCAGGCGATCGGTTTTGGCAAACGCCTCAGCCACGCGCCAGAGCACATCGACGTCGCTGCAGGTCAAAAGGCTTGGCGTCTCCGACCCGATCGTTACGACATCGGCATATTGCTTAGCATCCGAGGCGGAGATGAGCGCAAGCCGCTTTTCGGCAACGGCCAGGCGCTCCGTAAGATCGGAAGGCGGGGTCCAGCCGGGTTCTCTAACCTGCCTGTCATTGATTGCCTTGTGCAATTCTGCAAACTTGGACTGCGAATAGAGCGCCCACATCGCTTCGAGTTGCCGATCGCTGTTTTCCGGCACCGCGAGTGGGTCGGCAGGCGGCACCCAATCGGGATAGAGCGCCCGCAGGCGGGCAATCTCGGCTTCCAGCCGCGCCTTGTCGCCCTTGCTAGCAAAGTAGCGCAGAGCACTTTCATCGACCACGGGCTTCTTCGCCGGTTCGGCCGGTTGCTGGGCAGGCTCGGCCTGCGCCACGATGCGCTCGCCTTTCGCCACGGCGGTTGATTTGGCGAGCCAACCAGTTGGGTTGCCCATCAGTTCCGAACGGATGAAGTCGGCATTCGACGCCGCGAGCAGAACGGTGAGCGCGGTTGTGCCGGTAAATGTCAAGATTGTTGACTTCATGTCGTCAAACCAAACCATCCAGGTCGCATGCTCCGATCATCGATCTGCAGTCCCGGTTTTCTCCCGATATCCCATTGCCAATGCGCGTCTTCCAAAACCAACCTCAGGCCGCCATACTCGAACGGATGCGGCTCAGTCGCACTGGAACGGAAGTTCACAACGCGACAACGAACAAACGCAAGGTCCGATCCCTACCAAGCCCGTCTATGGTTAATTATTCGTGAACATATGCTAATGGATAGGCGTATTGACGCAAGTGCCCGCACTGGTCGGCATGCCTACTTTCCCCTGCCGAAAGAATTCAGAAGCGCCGAAGTGGCGAGACCCAACAGCACGGACGCTCCTGCAAACAGTACGGCATAGGAAAGGATGTTGGTCGAAAGCCAGTTGGCTGCGATCAGCCGATAATTGAAAAGAGAGAAGGGTTGAGTGGCGATCAGGTAGGAGCGCACGGCCGCAACCGACTTCACGGTCTTTTCCGCCTTGTCATAGAAGAGGACATGTCCGGACATGTCCTGCCAGCTCTTCTCGTCCGACAGGAAACTCATGCCCTGTTGCAACTCGTTGCCGGTCGGAGCGGCAAGCACCATCCAGGTCCCCGTCCCTTCGGGGCTTAGGCCCTGGGCGGCAAGGAAGGTCGACGAATTGTCCGGCAGGATATCGGTCTCGGCAGCTGGCAAGAACTGCAACGAGCCGAGCGAAATGTCGAAGGTGTCTTTCAACCACTCCTGGACGGCCGTGATCTGCCCCTGCCAGGTACCGCTGCGAACCCGCGCCTTCCATTCCTCGAACGCTTCCTTGTTGTCCAGTCCGGCGGCGACATCCGCCCCCTGGTTGCCCCATGCGGTGCGGCTTGCTTCCGAGATGTAGACACGGTTCAAGGCCAGGGTCGGTATCTGCGAAATGGCGCCGACGAAAATCGCATTGCGATCGCCGATGCGGGAGGTCGACGTCTCGACCATGGCTTTCAGCGGACGTCCCGCAGCAATTGCCAGCTTGCCGAGAAACATCGCGGTCGTCGACAGCGTCTGGCTGTCGACCCGATCCATGAACAGTGCGACATCGGTTGAGCCACGGCCATAAGGAAACCCGGTGCCGGCGACAGCTGACAGACTTGGCGACTGCGCGATGCGGGCAAAGTCCGGTATCCGGAACTCCGATGTGTTGAAGATGGCAAAACGCGGCCCGCCGGAGGCGGCAGCGCCGGGCACGCATGCAATATCGGGCTTGGCCTTGAGCACTGCCTCGACTTCAATGCGGTTGGCGCCCGGCTTGAAATGCCGCATCGTTACCCGGATCGGCAGATGGCGGAAGAGTCCGCCGTTGGTGGATGTGATGGGCACCGTCGAGGCAATATTGCCGTTCACATAGATGTCGATGTGGCTTCCCGGCAAAATCTCATCGGAATAGGCCGCGTCCAGCAGGATGGTGGCCTCACCATACGCATTGGCATAGAAGTCCGCTGGCACGCCGATCTCGAAGCCGGTGCGAAACAGCCTGCCGCTGAACTCCGTGGTCGGCACGCCAAGCTTGGCAAAGGTGAGGTTGCTACGGGCCCGAAGGTATGGCGTGTCGCTGCCGTTCCAAGCCTGTGTCCACAGCACGTCGCGTTGCCGGTCCTCCGGCCGCTCGAGCGGGCTCACCATGTTTTCAATTGCTGCTTCGACGGTCTGCCAGGTGGGGCCACTGAACACCAGAACCGACTTGCCGCCTTGAGTTTGCTCCACGAACCCCGTGAAGCTGCCATTGTCGGCCGATTTCGGCAGCGCCGGCATCAACGGCCGGAGATCTGCTGCGATGCCGACCGCGACGGTCAGTTCCCCAGGGCCGGCTTCCGGGCCAATCGAAGTGGCAATCGTGAAAGACTGGTTCGGCATCCGCCCAAGCAGCGCCAGTCCCTGGCTCAGGCGCATCAGCGCATCTGTCTGGTTCGGCTGCTGCAGTTTCGGCGTCACGACCCTGAAATGGGTGCGGCCCATTTTGTCGACCCCTATCGCTTTCACGTCGTCCAGGGTCGTAAGGACCTGAATGGCGTCAGGGTCCAGCGTCAGGAAAGTCCGTTCAGGAATGATCTCGGACCATAACTCGTAGGTGGACTGCACCGAACAGTCGGTGCGATGCTGCTGGATGCCGCGAAAACTCAGCTTGTTGATGCCCGGCCTCAACAGCCCGGTCGGCAGCTTGTAGCTGCGTTCGGAAATGCCATTGGGCGACTGCACTGGTTCATCGGCGATCAGCGTATCATTGACATAGACCGACAGGCTGGAGGTTTCCGGAGCAACGACGATGGCGTTGCGATAGCCATAGTTCAGGGTTCGCGCCGCAGCCGCCTGCGCGGGGGTGAGGTAGATCGTCCAGGTCTTGGTGGCGAACTCACCGTTGAGTTTCAGCGACTGGAACGGCAACAGGTAGCGGGGCTTCTGCAAAGGCGCCAAATCGATCTTTGGTACGATCACCGGCGCGGGGCGATCCTTGGACCCTGTATCGACGGGTTTGCCGTCCGGCCGGTCGATGCTCATGTCGAACGGGTCGCTAAGCGCACCATTCGAAATCGCCAGAGCCCCCATCAGGGCAAGCAACGGAACGAGCATTCTCATTGCTGCGCCTCCGGACGGGTACGGATCCCCTTGACGAGATAGATCAGCCCCCGGCTCGTCTGGTAGAACGCCAGGCCCAGGAACCACAATGTTCCTTTCAACAGGCCGGGATTATAGCGTCGCGCCAACTGGAAATCGCTCCACTGGTTGGAGTTGGCGAAGATCAGGTCAGCGACCAGATAATGATGGCGGGCGGCAGTCGGCACGAAACGGCAACCGATCGAGGCGACATCGCCGCTATCCTGCAGGTTTCGGATCGCGACCGGCAATTCTTCCTCAACCTCCGATCCACTCGACTTGAACCGGATAGCGCCCATTGTGTCGATAGCCACACCATGCGTCTCGAACTGGAACGCCTGGATGCGGGCACCTTGCGCGGAAACGTTTTCGATCGAGGCGGGGTAATGCTGGCCGTCGACGACGAAATCGCAACGCCGGCTGATTTTCACCCGGCGCGTGGCGGTCTTTTCGCCTCGCTCGGAGACCACGCCCAGGGCGCAGCCGGCCAGAATGAGATTGAGCAGGTTCCAGCCGCCCACCACGAGTGTCACATCAGCCTTGTAGGGCTCGGCATAGAAGCGGTAGATGCTGACGATCAACCCGACGAACAGGACGCCGAAGATCACGAAGAAAGGCCGGGCAATCTCCGACAGCCTGCTGACCAGCACGGATTCGTCCTTTGCCGTCACCTTGAAGGTCGGCTTGCGTGGATTGAGAATGACTGACACGACAGCGGGCAGCAAATGGACCGTCTGCACATATTCGTAGAGCTCCGAGATCCACGGCCAGCGAAACGAGCCATAGAGATAGTTCTGCATCATCAGGTTCACGAGCATGTAGGCCAGCGTATAGCCAAGGAACTCGCCGCCCGACGCGGTAAAGATCTGCAGATCGAAGAACAGATAGAACAGCGGGGCGATGAGGAACATCGTCCGGGGAAACGGAAACAGCCAGAACAGCGTCGAGGACATGTAGCAGAGCCGCTGAGCGATGGTCAGTCCGCCCTTAAACAAGGGGAAGCGGAACCGGAGGATCTGCATCATTCCCTGTGCCCAGCGGCTGCGCTGGCCGATAAAGCTGGCAAATGTTGCCGGCTGCAATCCGGCGATCAGCGGCTTGTCGACATAGACGCTGTTCCAGCCGCGCGAATGCAAGGCGAGTGCCGTCTCGCAGTCCTCGGTAATCGAAAGGCCGCTGAAGCCATCGGTCTCCTGCAGTGCCTTGCGGCTGAGGACCGCAGCAGACCCGCAGAAGAAAGCCGCGTTCCACTTGTCCAGGCCGCGCTGGATGATGCCATAGAACATTTCGTTCTCGCTCGGCATCTTCTCGAAGGTCTGCAGATTGCGCTCGACGGGATCGGGATTGAGGAAGAAGTGCGGCGTCTGCACGAGAAACAGCTTCGGATCGTCTTCGAAGTAGCCGACGGTTTCTTTCAAGAAATCGCGAGCAGGCGCGTGGTCCGCATCGAAAACAGCAATGAGATCGCCATCGGAATACTGCATGCCATTGTTGAGATTTCCGGCCTTGGCATGTTCGTTGCGCGCCCGCGTCAGATAACGGACGTCGAGATCGCGGCATAGAGCCTGGAGTTCCTCATGGCGCAACGTTGCGGCGCGGCTCTCCAGCACCTTGTCGGAATTGCGTTTCTGGGCCGTGGAGCCATCGTCGAGCAGCCACACGACCAGCTTGTCGGCTGGGTAGTCCATGCCCTTCGCCGCTGCCAGCGTATTGGCCAGCAGAGCCGCATCCTCATTGTAGCTCGGAACGAACACATCGACCTTCGGGAAATGCTTGAGATCAGCGGCGCGCGACGACCTCTGCGGCAATGGCTTGGCAACCACGAAAAGGCTCAGCGCCAGCATCGCGACGCTATACATCTCCGCCAGATAGAGCAGAAAGCCAGGTATGAAATTTTCGAGCTGGTTGAGCGGTGGCAGCGTGCTGGTCGTACGCCAGTAGACATACCGCAATACCACCGCTGTACCGAAAGCAAGGGCGATCAGTCGCCATATCTCCTGGGCGCGAAGGATCTTGATGATGGCCATGAGCGTGACGACTGTGATGCTGGCGATCAGCTGCGTCTGCAGATTAATCGGCAGCGTGATGACAGCCAGAATGCCGAGCGAGATCAAAGCCCAAATAAAAACTACTCTGATCCTGCCCATTTACCTTGTCCCTCGCCCTCATAGCGTTCGACTCTAACAACTAGCCCCTGTGTCTTAAGGAAGAATTAGCCTTAGTTGCCCCGATACTCGGGACGTCTCAGTTACACTCGCCATCGCAGCCGGGGGCCGGAACGACGACTTTGGCGCCAATAGATGTGTCTTGCGTGGCCGGCATCACTTCGCCGAGATCAGGGGCAGGCACATCGACGATGCTCTTGGCAGCGTCTTCCTCGCGTTGCTGCACCACCGCATCCGATTGCAGCCGTGCGACGCGCGGCCGACGCGGAACCGGGCGCGGCACGACGCTTTGTTCGCCAGCCGAAATTTCCGCCTCCCTCGGATAGATCGGACTGCCTTCCGAGCCCATATCTGCATCTATGGATCTCGGGCTGCCATACGGGTTCCATTGTACCGACGCGAAACTGCCGGTCAGCGTATAGCCGTACATGACCGAGAGCAGGTCCTTTTCGCTGCTGCCGCTTTCGCACAGTCTCAAGCGAATCTGGAACGCTCCGCTGTTGCGGAAATTCGAGCGTTCTCCTTCGGGACTGCGCAACTGTTGCCAGCCATAGATGCAGCTGTCCCCGGACGCGCTGTTGCCGAAGGCGTATCCGAAAGGACCGTAATTGTTGCGCAGGAACAATCCGGACATATGCATCGGGACGCCGGGCATCGCTGCCCTGATTTCGCGCCCCAGATCCGAGGTCAGCAAGGAGCGATAGGCGAGTGACTTCTGCCCGGCCGTACCAGCATCCATCGGCCCATACATCTTGACCAACAGCGAATTCTGGCCGGGCGTCGCCGCCGACGTAGACAAGACGACCTCTTGTTCCACGGCATTGGAATAGCGGGTCTCGATGACGCTGACGATGGAAGGCCCGCCGGGCGCCGGCAGGATCATCGCCTGGCTCGGATCGACCGTGGCCGCACGGGTAATCACCGTGCCACCCTTCGGTGTTGTGCAGCTTGAAACCATAGATGAAAACAGCACAAGCGCCACCAGGGACTTCGCCCCTACCTGCAGCGCGACCCTGGACTGGCGCAGCCTCCTGGCAAATGAGGCGCGAATCATTGGCTCAGTTGTCATACCGCATGCATACTGGAATAGCCGTCGTTGGTGTATCACGTTTCACTTATCCACACCCGACAACAAAGATAGACAGGCCCTGCAAGGGGCTATTTGCCAAGACTTGCGCGAAACTTGCCATAGCCCTGCATCAGGACGCCCAATCGATCGGAGCGCGCGAATTCTACCAGGGTTTTCAAGACAGAAAGTCATCAGAGCGGCCATCAGCCATACGGCAGCCTGCGCCACCTGAGTGCCAGCAATCAGCACAGTCCGCCAAGCCTTCGAACGCCCGCGAACTGCAGATTTTTTCCTTACCCCAATTGACCGAAATCAAAAATCATAGTTTGATTAAATCAATTTGATTGACTTCAAAAAATCAAAAGCAAATGGGGAACTATAGCATCATGAAAACAATGCGTTACCTCGAATTCACTCGCCGCTCCATGCTCCTGGCAGCGACAACTCTCGGAGCCTCTCTGGCCTATGCCGGCGCATTTGGCCTCGCAGCCAGAGCAGAGGCCGTGCTCTCGATGCATATCGAGGAGCAGACCAGCTGGGTCCGGAATTTCAACCCCTTCGATCTTGGCGGGCGGCGCCAGAGCACGATGGATTTCGTCTATGAACCTCTGGTCATTTTCAATGCCGATGACGGCGGCAAGCCGGTCTATCGTCTCGCGACCGGGTTTAAGTTTTCCGACGACCTGAAGTCCATCACCTACACGATGCGCCCCGGCGTAAAATGGTCCGATGGCAAGCCGCTCACCTCAGCCGACGTAAAGTATACGATCGAGCTGATGCTCAAGAATCCCGCGGTCGATATCGTAGGGGTGGGCGATACGATTGCCTCGGTGGAAGCGCCCTCGCCCGAGGAAATCAAGATCAACCTCAAGGACGTCAATTCCGAGTTTCCGGAATCGCTTGCCGATCTGCCTGTCGTGCCGGAACATATCTGGAAGGATGTGGCCGATCCGATCGCCTTCAAGAACGAAAATCCGGTCGGATCCGGGCCAATGACGGAAATCCGCCGTTTCACGCCGCAGGTCTACGAGCAGTGCCGCAATCCCAATTACTGGGACGCCGCTTCCCTGCATGTCGATTGCCTCAAGCTACCGCAAATTGCCGGCAACGACCAGATGCTGGCTCTGCTGCCCGAGGGGTCGATGGACTGGATCGGATCCTTTATTCCGCAAATCGACAAGACCTTCGTGGCGCTGGACCCGGAACATAACGGCTACTGGCAGCCGCCGGCCGAAACCGTGGCATTCATGATGAACCTGAAGAGCTCGGACCCGGCCAAGGCGGAAGCCTTCGACGATCTGAATTTCCGTCGCGCCTTCAGCCTTGCCATGGACCGCACATCGATGGTCGATGTCGCAGGCTTCGGCTATCCCAAGGCAAATCTCCACGCAAGCGGCCTGCCCCCGCGTTTCGAAGCCTGGCGCGACAAGGCAGCCGAAGGCGCCAAGGACGAGTGGATGGCCTATGATGTGGACAAGGCCAACAAGATCCTTGATGACGCAGGCTACAAGAAGGGCGACGATGGCTTAAGGACCACTCCAACTGGCAAGCCGCTCGCCTTCACCCTCATCATTCCAAATGGCTGGACCGATTGGATCGACACAGCTCAGATCGCCGCGGAAGGATTGCGCGCCGCCGGCCTGAACGCATCCGTGGGAACACCGGAATACGAACAGTGGCAAAAGCAGTTGCTTGAGGGCAGCTTCGATGTCGCCCTGAACTCGCGCGCCGACGGCTCCACGCCGTTTCGCGGATACTATCAAACGATGTCAACCGCATTCGCAGGCCGCATCACCGGCGCCGCAAGCCGCTATTCGAACCCCAAGCTGGACGAAGCCTTCAACGCTTACCGCAAGGCGACCACCGATGAGGATCGCAAGAAGCTCTTCGGTGAGATCCAGGTGATCGTCGCCGACGACTTGCCGATGGTGCCGGTGTTCAACGGCCCCACATGGTATCAATACTCCACCAAGCGCTTCACCGGTTGGGTGACCGCCAAGGAACCTGTCATGAATCCCGAGGACCATGACAATAACCGCATGCGCCTGGTACATCTTCTGCGTCTGAAGCCCGTGCAATAAGCTCGCGGTCGAAGGAACCAACGGGATGTATATTTCGCCCCGACGCCTCGGCGTCTACGCGGTCGCGCTTGTCTTTGCGATCGTGATGAACTTCACGGTTCCCCGGCTTATGCCGGGGACTCCGGTAGATGCCATGATCGCGCAGCTCGGATCGCGTGCCACGCCCGCGGCCATCGAAGCGATAAAAGCGCGGTTCGGCGCGGTCGACGCCCCGGTCACGACGCAGTTCATCGACTATCTCAAGGGACTGGCGACGCTCGATCTCGGTGTCTCGGTCAAGTATTACCCGCAGACCGTCGTCGAGGTCCTCAGTCGCTCGGCGCTCTGGACGGTTTTTCTGGTGCTCACCGCCATCATATTCTCGCTGGTGGTCGGGGTGACGCTGGGCGCGATCGCCGCTTGGCGGCGCGGCGGCCGTTTCGACACGTTTGTTTCGCCTCTCTCCGTCGTGATGATCGCGGTGCCACCGGTGATCATCGCACTGACCACGCTGTTCATCTTCGGAGTCTCGCTCCGCTGGTTTCCGGTCGGCTACGCCTATGATCCGAGCCTGGACCCCGGTCTGAACTTTGCATTCATCGGCAGCGTGTTCTTTCATGCCATCATGCCGGTCCTGACCCTTTCTCCCTATCTGATCGGCGAGTTCCAGACCACGATGCGCTCGTCGATGATCTCCGTGCTCGGCGAGGACTATGTCACCATGGGCCGGGCAAAGGGTCTGAAAGCCATCACGGTCATGTTCGGATACGGCGCGAGAAATGCGATGTTGCCGGTGCTGACGAACCTTGCATTGATGCTTGGTGCTGTCTTCGGCGGGTCGATCGTCACCGAGATCGTCTTCAATTATCCCGGTCTCGGCCTGACGCTGTTCACCGCCAGCGTTGCGCGTGACTACCCCGTCATTCAGGGACAGCTTCTGCTGATGACGCTCGCCACGCTCGGAGCCAACCTTCTCGTCGACATGATCTACGGTTTTGTCGACCCCAGATTGCGGGATGCTGCCACATGACGTCCGGTCTCAGAATTCTCCTACAGCAGAAGAAGGCAGTTGCGGGGCTAGTAATCATCGCCGCACTTTGCCTCATGGCAATCTTCGCGCCGATCATCGCGCCCGGGGCGCCTGCCGCGCGTGTCGGACGGTCACATCAGCCGCCGACGATCGAGCACGTGTTCGGCACGACGAAAATGGGGCGCGATGTCTACACCCAGTTTGTCTGGGGCTCACGCACCTCCATATCGATCGGATTCGTCACCGGCATTGCGATCACGGTGCTTGGCACGGCGATCGGTTTGACTGCCGGTTATATCGGCGGGCGCACCGATGCCCTGCTCGACCTCGCGACCAACGCCGTACTGGTGATACCGAATATCCCGCTACTGATATTGCTGGCCTCGTTTGCCGGCACGGTGGGACCGCTCTCGATCATGACGATCATCGCCCTGACCTCGTGGCCGTGGGGTGCCCGCATGACGCGGTCGCAGACGCTGGCGCTGCGCAATCGCGATTTCGTCACTGCCGCGCAAATGATCGGCGAACCGCGCTGGCGGATCATCTTCGTCGAGCTGCTGCCGAACCTGCTGCCGCTGATCGGCATCAATCTGGTCGGCAGCATCATCTATGCCATCGTCGCACAGACCACCCTCGAATATCTGGGCTTCGGCGATCCATTGCAGGTCAGTTGGGGAACGATGCTCTACAACGCCCAGAATTCGTCGGCGATCATCCTCGGCGCATGGTGGGATATCGGCGCACCCGCGGCCGGCATCGCCCTGATCGGCCTCGGCCTGGCATTGGTCAACTTCACCTTCGACGAGATCGCCAATCCGCAATTGCGCTCGGGCCCAGCCCTGAGCCGTTGGCTCAGCCTCAACAGCGCACGCAACCGCAGCCTGGGGACGGCGCAATGAGCAACAATCTGCTTCAGATCCGCAACCTGGATGTCGATTACCTCCTGGACAAGGGGGCATTCCGGGCCGTCAAGAATGTCTCTTTCGATATCGGTCGCGGCGAGCTGTTCGGCCTTGCCGGCGAATCCGGTTGCGGCAAGAGCACGATCGCTTACGCCATTACGCGACTCTCCAAGCCACCCGCCTGGGTCGCAGGAGGCGAAATCATCCTGGATGGACAGAACCTGCTGAAACTGCCGGAAGGCGAGATGCAGAAAATTCGCTGGCGACGCGTCGGCATGGTGTTCCAGAGCGCAATGAACTCGCTAAACCCGCTGATGCGCGTCGAGGCACAATTTCACGATGTGCTCCACAGGCACACCGGCTGCTCGCGCAGCCAGTCGCGCGAGACCGCCGAGGCGATGTTCAAGCTAGTCGGCATCCCCGTCAACCGGGTCGCGGACTATCCGCATCAGTTCAGCGGCGGCATGCGCCAGCGCATCGTCATCGCGATCTGCCTGGCGCTCAGACCCGAACTGATCATCATGGACGAACCGACAACAGCACTCGACGTCGTCGTCCAACGCGAAATCCTCGAGCAGGTTATCGACCTGCAGCGAACTTATGGTTTCTCCGTCCTGTTCATAACCCACGACCTTCACCTGATGGCACAGCTCTGCCATCGGATCGGGGTGATGCTGAAAGGCGAGTTGGTGGAAGTCGGAGACGTCAGGCAAGTGAGCCAATCGCCAGCGCACGACTATACCCGCAAGCTCTGGAATGCCATTCCCCAGCTTCCCTCCCGTTCGCATATGACGGGAGAACCTGCATGAGCATCGCTCCACACTTTCCGGTCGTTGCCTCCGAGGCGGTCATCCAGCTTGAGGACATCGAGCGTCGCTTCGGCCCGATCCAGGCTTTGCGCGGCATTTCGCTCTCGCTCGGTGCCGGCCGGGCGCTTGCTCTTGTCGGCGAATCCGGCTGCGGCAAGACCACCTGCGCCCGCATCATCGCCCGGATGGATCATCCCACCGCCGGCCAGCTTCGGTTCCGGGGCCGTGATTTCACAACGATCCGAACCAAAGGCGACGAGCTGGGCTATCGTCGCGAAGTGCAAATGGTGTTTCAGGATCCCTTCTCCTCGCTCAACCCGGTCTTTTCGATCGAGCATCATTTGTCCAGACCGATCAAACTGCACCGGCACGCCGAGGGAAAGGTCGCAATCGCAGCGGCAGTCTCCAGGCTGCTCGCCGATGTCGGTCTGGATCCCGACGTCACGATGCGAAAGTTTCCCCATGAACTTTCAGGCGGCCAGCGCCAGCGCGTCAACATCGCCCGCGCGCTCGCGGTACAGCCCAGCGTCCTTGTCGCCGACGAACCGACGTCGATGCTCGATGTGTCGATCAGAATGGGAATCTTGGAACTGCTCGCGCGCATTAAGCGCGAAAACAGGCTGGCCCTGCTCTACATCACCCACGACATAGCAACGGCCGCGCATGTCGCCGAGGAAATCGTCGTCATGTTCGCGGGCCAGATGGTGGAGTGGGGCGATACCAATGCCGTCATCGGCGATGCCCGCCATCCCTACACGCAGTTGCTACTGTCAGCCGTCCCCGATGGCAGTCGTCCATTCGTCATCGGCGAAAGCGCGCGTTTCCTGGAACGGGCCGAAAAGGTCAGGGCGCTGAGCAGACCAACATCGACAAGGGTCGAACAGGTCGGAGACAACCATTTCGTCCGCGCGCTTGCGGCACCGAACTGAAGGAGACTACCATTGGATTATCTCGTCAATCTCTCGCTTTTGAGCCCCGACGCCAATCTTGCGGACAAGATGAACAATGCCGGCGTTACGATCCGGCGTCCGTTGGCGCCCGAAGCAAAGCTCGTCACAGGATGGGTCGCTGAAAAATTCGGTGACGGATGGGCAAGCGAAACGGCCGTTGCGCTCACACGCCAGCCGCCGACATGTTTCATTGCCACACGCGATCAGAGGCTGGTCGGTTTTGCCTGCCACGAATCCATCGCGCGCGGCTTCTTCGGGCCGACCGGCGTGGAGGAGGAATCGCGCGGCCTCGGCATCGGCCACGCCCTGCTTCTCGCTTCGCTCTTCGATCTGAAAACCATGGGCTACGGATACGCCATCATCGGCGATGTCGGACCTTCAGGCTTCTATGAGAAGACGGTCGGCGCCACGCCCATCCCGAATTCCGCACCGGGCATCTATGCCGGGATGCTCAAAGTCTAATTCCGCATCAGAAACAAGAGAATATCATGCCGACAACGCGCCCATCCGCCTTGCAGCTCGAAACGTCGTGGCAACCTGCCGCAAACGGCAGCCCGCCAGCCTACACGCTCAGCCTGAAAAACCGTTCATCGCGGCCCCTTTCCCGTTTCAGGCTCTGCGTCAGCGGCCCCGGCCGCGTCGATCCTTCGGTAGAGATCGACGGCGGAACGGTCGGCGAAAGGCTTTCCAATTTCACCGCGTTTCTTCCGCCAGAAGGCTTCGAACTTGCCACGGGCGCAACCTGGACGGTTTCGGTCCATGCGCTCAGCTGGCCGCTCAGCCACTGGACGGATGGCGCAAACAGCGCCTATGTCGAATTCGATGATGGCAGCACGCTCTCGCTGCCTGTGTCGCCGACCCGGCTCATCGGCAACAACGCCCCGCTCAAACGTGGCGTGGAAGCCTATCCCGTACCCGACGTGCCGCCGGCGCCGGTCTCGATCGTTCCATGGCCCAATCACGTTTCGGTATCCGGGCGCCGCCCAACGCCCGCAGGCTTCGCGCTGACCGCGACCGATCCGAAGGCCGTCGCTGCCGCTGGAGCCTTCACTGATTTGGTCGATCTGCTGTTTGCGGTGGAAGGCATGGTGCGCCCGTCATCGGAAGGCGGCATGCCGGTGGCGCTTCGGGTCAAAAACGGTCTTGCATCCGAGGCCTATGAAATGGATTTCTCGGAAGCCGGGATATCGATATCGGCCAGCACGCAAACCGGACTGTTCTACGGTCTCGTGACACTCGGCCAGATATGGCGGGGCGTGCGCCTTCACCCGCATGCCTTCAAGTTTCCGCTGGAGGGCCAGATCCGGGACGAACCCGCTATGGGGTGGCGCGGTCTTCACCTCGACGTCGCCCGCCAGTTCTACGCCAGCGGCGAAATCCGTAAACTGCTGGCGATCCTCGCATGGAACAAACTCAACCGCTTTCACTGGCATCTGTCCGATGACGAAGCCTGGCGGGTCGAGATTGATGCCTATCCTGCGCTGACGGAAATTGGGGCCTGGAGAGGCCATGGACTCCCCGTCCCGCCGCTGCTCGGATCCGGACCCGAGCGCAGCGGCGGCTATTACACCAAGGCCACCGTCCGCGAAATCGTGGCATTCGCGAAGGATCTCGGCATTGAAATCGTCCCCGAAATCGACGTCCCGGGACATTGCTTTGCAATGCAGCAGGCGCTCCCGGAGCTTCGCGATCCTGCGGAAATCGGCAGCTATTATTCCGTCCAGGGATTTCCAGACAATTGCATCAACCCAGCCCGCGAAAAGACCTATGAAGTGCTCGAAACGATCTTCAGGGAGTTGATCGAGCTGTTTCCGTTCAAGACCATCCATGTCGGCGCCGACGAGGTGCCCCTCGGCGCCTGGTCGGGATCGCCTCAAGCGCTGGCTCGACTTGCCCAACTCGGCGGGCCAGCGATGGCGGAAGCCCACAGCAAGCGCTTGAACGTCATCACCAACACCCATGGCGCCGACGATATCAACGGATCCGGCACAGCGGTCCTGCAGGCTCTTTTCCTGGAGAGGATACAGAAATTCCTGGCCAGCCAAGGCTGCGTCACTGGTGGCTGGGAAGAAGCCGCACATGGCAATGTCATCGACAAGTCAGCATCTTATCTCTGCGGGTGGCGCAATGTCGAAGTGTCGGCTGCACTTGCGGATGAAGGATACGAGATGGTCGTCTGCCCCGGCCAGGCCTATTATCTCGACATGGCAAACAGTCCGGACTGGGACGAGCCGGGGGCAAGCTGGGCCGGCTGGTCTGCCCCGGAAATGACCTACAATTTCGACCCGGTAGCAGGCTGGAGCGACGCACAGAAGCAAAAACTGCGTGGCGTACAGGCCTGTATCTGGTCCGAGGCGATGACGGATCGCGCCGTCTTCGACCGACTGGTTTTTCCACGCCTCTCGGCGGTTGCCGAGACCGCCTGGACAAGGCCGGAAAGCAAATCATGGGAGCGCTTCAAGGCTTTCGCCGGGTTGATGCCAGTTCTCTATGATTATCCGTGAAGCTATCAGCCGACAGGCTTTTGCAACACATCGAATTGGGGATTTGTCTCTGAAAAGACCGGCAATGCCGCGGCGCCCAAAATCGCCGTATCGTTGCCGGTGGCGCCTATCATGATCCGCGGGATGTTCCGCTCAGCCGATGGGTTGACGGGATCGTAGAGCGGTTCCAGGCGTTGTACGAGGCGTTCTAGGATCGACGACGGCATCTGCCCCCCGAGAACCACGGTCTGCGGATCGAAAGCCAGTTCCAAAAAATCGATCACCTGCCGCATCGGCTCGACTGCGGCATCCAGCCATCGGTCGATTGCTTCTCCGCCATTTTCGACGAGTGCATCCAGTTCGGCCTGCGTGTGCTCGTCCGGATCGCGAATGTCGAGATACTCGTAGGCCGCGCCAAGGGAAATGTACCGGTCGAGGCATCCGCGCTTACCGCAGCGGCACGCCAAGCCATTCGGCACGACGATGATATGGCCGATCTCACCCGCATTGTTGCGGCTGCCCCGGTAAAGATGGCCGTCCAGGAACATGCCGGCCCCGATGCCCCCGCCCAGAAACAGGTAGACGAAGCTGTTCAGCCCACGGGCCACGCCATAGAGGCGTTCTCCGATCGCCGCAGCCGTTGCGTCATTCTCCACCAGCACGGGCACGCCAACCAGATTGTGCAGTTCCGGTGCAACCGGAAAATCCTGCCATCCGGGAAGTGCGATCGGCGTGAGGGACGTAACCCCTTCCGTTGCGTAGCGCCCAGCCATGGCGATGCCGACACCAAGAAGTCGTTGACGGTCGAAGCGATAGCTGCGCTGCAGTTCCTCGGTGATCTCAGCCAGAATGGGCATTGCCTCCGCCGGGGTCGGCCGATCGATCGCACGCCGGATTCTCGCCCGTACGGTCCCCGAAAGGTCGGTCAGCACGCCTGCCGCATGATGGCGCTCCAGCTCCAGCCCGATCGAATAGGCCCCGCTCGGATTGATCGAATAAGGCGTAATGGGTTGCCCGCGCGCCACCTTCTGCGGCGCATCCGCTTTCAGGAGCTTTGAACTGGCGAGTTCCTCGACGATGTTGGACACGGTCTGCGTCGTCAGCGCCGTCAGCCGGGCAATTGCCGCGCGCGACAAAGGTCCGTTCGTTCTGATCGCTTCGATCACGACACGTCTGTTGTGGGATTTCGCCTGTTCGAGATTCGTACCTGAAATCGACTTCATGTTTCGGCTTATACAACATATGGGCTTGCGCAGGAATCTGCGCTTCTGCTGCTTACCGCATACGGGGTTATGGCCGGGATAGCCAGCAGATTGCGCTGAACGACTGCCGGGGAGACTTGGTCTCGTAGGAACTGCGCCCGGCCTATCACATTCCGGCCGAAGCCAGACGTTTGAGCGCTTCCTCGACCGTTACGCGCCGATAGGTTTCGGACACCAGACCGTTTTGCCTGAGGGCGACACGTCTTTGCTCGACAAGACGACGCTCTTGCTCGCTGACATCGTTGGAACGCAGCCGCAGCCAGTCGACATAGGACGTATCGAGCTCCTTCACTGGCCGCTCGGACACCGGTCTAGTCGCGGCAAGACGCTCTTCCGAGAACGGTTTCAACGCCTGGGTCGGATTATGCTCCGTGCGACGGTCATTGCCCGAAATAACGAGATCTGCCTCTGCGACTCTTCCACTTGCGCTGTAGACGAACGCGGATGCGATGCGGTCGTAGGCCGCGTCTTCCTCTTTGGGGCGATGGACGACTTGCCGCATCGGACGGTCCGGAACGGCGATCCGCGTGATCCCCCGGTCGTTGATCGCATCGAGGACTTCGCGGTGATCTGTCGTCTCCAGAATAACCTCGCGCCGCGCGGGCCAGAAGTCGTAAGGCGCATGCGCCCCTCGCCCTCGCCCGACATGGAATGCGTATATTTCAGGATAGACCGTGAGTTCCTTGCGGCGACTGGGCTTCGCATCGTAGAAGGCCATCATCGCGATCTGCAGCAAATGCGTTGCTCCAATTCCGCCAAACGCCTCATCGATCACAACACCGAAACGATCGTATGGATGGAAATCCGGAAAAACATCGGCAATCGAAGCGGGACGTCCGTCTAGTTCGATATCGAACATATCGGATTTCAGCAGAGTAGCGACATGCATGGGCAACATCTCGTGATTGGCAGCTTGCTGTCCGACTTTGGCAAGGTGAGGCGCCGATGTCCATACCTCCCCTTTCGTCCGCTCGCGGACGCATAGGACCGGCCGCCCGACGCGGAAATAACGTGACGGCGCTACCGCCTCGCTTGCCGCTTCAGGACCCGGCACCCAGAAACGCCAGGCGCGTGAAGATCGTGTAGTGCGCCTCCGACACCATCATGGCAACGAACACCAGTACCAGCACCGGCGGCACCACGATGGCGTAGACCAGTGCCAACCGTTCCCATGCCATATGCATGAAGACGGCGACGATCAACCCGGCCTTCAGCAGCATGAAGGTGATGATCAGGAACCACCTGAGCAATCCCTGGATGGCAAAATAGTCGACCATGTAGGAAAAGGCGCTAAGTACGAACAGCAGCCCCCAGACCAGCAGGTAGAGCCGGATCGGATGTTGTTGCGTGGCAGTTTGTGACATCGCTCACCTCACCAGAGATAGAAGAACGCGAAAATGAACACCCAGACCAGATCGACGAAGTGCCAGTAGAGGCCCATGATCTCGACGGCCTCGTAGTTGCCCTTCCTGCTGGTAAAGAAGCCCCGCCTCTCCGTGTCGTAGTCGCCTCGCCAGACTTTGCGGGCAACAATCAGCAGGAAGATGACGCCGAATGTCACATGGGTCCCGTGAAAGCCGGTGATCATGAAGAAGGTCGAACCGAATTGCGCCGCTCCCCACGGGTTTTCCCAAGGTCGCACGCCTTCCGAAATCAGCTTGCTCCATTCAAAGGCCTGCATGCCGACGAATGTCGCGCCGAGAAGCGCGGTCAGCAGCATCAGGACAGCGGTTACGCCGCGCTGTCGGCGATAGCCGAAATTGACGGCCATCGCCATTGTGCCGCTGCTGCTGATGAGGACGAAGGTCATGATGGCGATCAGGATCAGCGGGATTTCCTCGCCTCCGATGGTCAGCGCAAACACTTCGCTGGGATTTGGCCAGGGCACGACGGTCGACATGCGCGCCGTCATGTAGGCCAGCAGGAAACAGCCGAAAATGAACGTGTCGCTGAGCAGAAAGATCCACATCATCGCCTTGCCCCAGGAGACGTTCTTGAACGCCCGCTGGTCGGATGACAGGTCGGCCGCGACGCCCGCCAGTCCCGGAGGACGCGCCAGGGGTTCGGCGGCATGTGTTTCAGCAATGTGCGACATCAGCGAAACTCCCTAGGAAAGCAAGCCGCGACACAGATCGGCGAAGTCGTTAGCCCAGCCGGCAAACAAGGCCAGAAGCACCAGCCAGACGAAAAGCATGAAATGCCAGTAGATGGCGCAGAGATCCACGCTGAGCGCCAGTGTCTCAGGAGACCTGCCGCTTTGGGCGCGGACAATCGTGCGTCCCAGAACGACAAGGCCGCCAAGTATGTGCAGCCCATGCAGCCCGGTGATCAGATAGAAGAAGCTGTTGGCCGGATTTTCGGCAAGCACATAGCCCGCTTCCGTGAGCTGCCACCATGCGAAGACCTGCCCGACGAGAAAGAGGACGGCCGTCAATGCCGCGAACATAAGCGCGATGTTGACGCTTCCCCGGCTGTCGCTACGGGTTTCGATCTTGGCCCATTGCAACGCGGCACCGCTTGCGACAAGCACAGCGGTATTCACCCACACCACCTTGGGGAGTGGCAGCCCCCACCAGTCGCTGGCACCCATCCGCATCAGATAGGCGCTGATGAACAGCGCAAAGAGGGCCCCGACAACGGCGAGGAAGACGCCGAGCCCAATCTTGGCGGCGCCCAGCGGGGATCCCTGCAGGCGCGGCAGATCCCCCGCCTGCCCCGTTTCCAGCCAGGGCTTGGATGTCAGCCGCTGCCGGGCCATCCACCAGACGACGATTAAGGCGACGCCCGCCAGGAAGATCAGGATCGCGCTCAAGCCGACACTCCTCCGGGATAGCCGACGGCGGCCGGCTGGTTCTGCGGGATGAAGTCTTCCTTCGCGCCAGGCACGCTGTAATCATAGGGCCAGCGATAGACCACGGGCAGTTCCTTGCCCCAGTTGCCGTGCACCGGCGGTGTCTGCGGTGTTTGCCATTCCAGGGTCGTCGCGCGCCACGGATTGCCTCCGGCCAGCCGACCTCTGCTGAGGCTCCAGGCCAGGTTGAACAGGAACAGCAACTGCGCCGCACCAACGACAAGCGCAGCGATCGTAATGAATTCGTTCAGGCTATGCGCCGATGGCGGAATGAAGGCTGTTTCGCCCAGCTCGTAATAGCGGCGTGGCACCCCCAGCAGCCCAAGATAATGCATCGGAAAGAAGATCGCATAGGCTCCAAGGAAGGTGACCCAGAAATGCACCTGCCCCATCGCCTGGTTCAGCATCCGCCCTGTCACTTTCGGATACCAGTGGTAGATGGCGCCAAAAATCACCAGGATCGGCGCGACCCCCATGACCATGTGAAAATGCGCGACGACGAACATGGTGTCGGACAGCGGCACGTCGACCACGACATTGCCCAGAAACAGGCCTGTGAGCCCGCCATTGAGGAAGGTGACGATGAACGCGAGGGCAAACAGCATCGGCAGCGTCAGGTGGATGTCGCCCCGCCAAAGGGTCAGCACCCAATTGTAGACCTTGATCGCGGTGGGCACGGCAATGATCAGCGTTGTGGTCGCGAAGAAGAAGCCGAAGTTCGGGTTCATGCCGCTCACATACATGTGATGCGCCCAGACCACGAAGCTCAGCGCCGCGATGATGAGGATCGCCCAGACCATCATGCGGTAACCGAAGATGTTCTTGCGCGCATGCGTGCTGATCAAGTCCGACACGATCCCGAAGGCGGGAAGCGCCACGATGTAGACTTCGGGATGACCAAAGAACCAGAAGAGATGCTGGAAGAGGATTGGACTGCCGCCGCCCTGCTTCAGTTGCTCTCCCATTTCGACGATTGCCGGCATGAAGAAACTCGTGCCCAGCAACCGGTCGAACAGCATCATCACACAGGCGACAAACAGGGCCGGAAAGGCCAGCAGCGCCATGACCGTGGCCGTGAAGATGCCCCACACGGTCAGCGGCATGCGCATCAGCGTCATGCCACGCGCCCGCCCCTGCAGCACCGTGACGACATAGTTCAGGCCGCCCATGGTGAAGCCAATGATGAACAGGATCAGCGACGACAACATCACGATGATGCCCCAGTCGCGGCCGCCCGGTGTTCCCGAAAGAAGTGCCTGCGGGGGATACAACGTCCAGCCCGCGCCGGTGGGACCTCCGGGCGCAAAAAAGCCGGCGACCAGCACCAGCACCGCCAGCAGGTAGAGCCAGTAGCTCAGCATGTTCGCATAGGGAAAAACCATGTCGCGGGCACCCACCATCAAGGGAATGAGGTAGTTGCCGAAGCCGCCGAGAAACAGCGCAGTCAGCAGGTAGATCACCATGATCATGCCGTGCATGGTGATGAACTGATAGTAATGCTCGGCATCGATGAAGTCGAAAGAGCCAGGAAATCCGAGTTGCAACCGCATCAGCCAGGACAGGACCAGAGCCACGACACCGATGGCAATCGCGGTCAGCGAGTACTGGATGGCGATCACCTTCGCGTCCTGGCTGAAGACATACTTCGTCCACCAGCTTTTCGGATGGTACAGTTCCACATCCTCGACTTCTGCCGGACCGATGACTTGCCCGGAGATGGTTTTGATGTCGACCATTGCACTCCTCCCGATCCGACGCTGTCTTCCCGGCTGTGCCCTGCTTCAATTCGCCGGTTACTCTGCCGCCGCTGCCGTCATTTGCGTGAAAGTCTGCTGCTCATTCAGCCATGCCTGATATGCGGCCTCGTCGTCGACCACGACCGTTGCCCGCATCTGCGAATGCGCGACGCCACAGAGCTCCGCGCACAAAACCTCGAAGGTGCCTGTCCGCGTCGGCGTGAACCAGTAATAGGTGACGCTCCCAGGGATCATGTCCATCTTGGCGCGGAATTCCGGCACATAGAAATCGTGCAGCACATCGATGGACCGCAACAGGATGTGCACGGGCTTGCCGACCGGAAGATGAAGTTCTCCACTCTGGACGATGAGATCATCGAGCCCGGCTTTATCGCCAGCCGCAACACCGAGGGGATTGTCTGAAGTGACCGCCCTCGTGTCGGCGCGCCCGAGCTTTCCGTCTTTTCCGGGTAGTCGGAAGCTCCACAGCCATTGCTGGCCGACAACCTCTACGGCCGCAGCATCCTGGGGCACGGTGACGTACTGCTTCCACACCATCAGGCCCGGCGCCAGCATCGCGGCAACGCCGATTGCGGTTCCGATGGCCAGCCACGATTCCAGCCGCCGGCTCTCCGGCTGGTAGGCCGCCACATTGCCCGGGCGATGACGGAAGCGCCAGACGCAATAGGCCATGAAGGAAACGACGAGCGTGAAGACAAGGCCGGTGATCCAGAAGGTGATGGTGATCGTGTCGTCGATGTAGTTCCAGTTCGACGCAATTGGCGTCCACCACCAAGGGCTCAGCAGGTGGAACGTAATGGAAGCCACCACAATCAGAACGAGAATCAGCACTACGGCCATTTCCTGCCCCTCACCCAGCCGCGGGCCTAACCCCGCGATCCGTCTAGAGAATTTTTAGCATTATCTCATAAACTGATCATGCCCGCAATTACCGCAAAAGTGATCCCCTTGATGGGTACAACGTCACATGAGTCGATCACACCGAACGACGTGCAGCTTCCCGTTGCTCCGCACATCCATTTAAGACTTGCGAGCATGGCGGCTTTGGCCTCGCTACTGCGAGTACTGTTTGAGATACGTGACCAGATTGGCGATATCAGTGTCGTCCTTGAGCCCTGGAAACGCCATCTTGGTGCCCTTCACCTTCGCTCTGGGATTATGCAGATAGTCACGCAGCGTGGCTTCGTCCCAGACAAGCCCGCCAGCCCCCGCCTCTTTCATGGCCGTCGAGTAGCTGAAATCCGGATGTGTTCCGGCCGTTCGACCGAACACATGGTTCAACGATGGCCCGACCTTGTTCTTGTCGGTATCGACGACATGACAGACGGCGCATTTCTTGAAGACGACCGCGCCCGCTTCGGCGTCGCCTTCCTGGGCGACCGCGCCATGTGGCAGGGCAATGGCAAGAGGCAGACTGATCAGAGCAATGCGATACCACATGGCAATCCTCATTCTCATCGAGCGAGATCAAAACCACAACCGGTGCAACCGGCCTCCATGCTTATCAAACTTTGTCGGCCTTGTCGCGCTTTGCCTTGCTCCACCCGGTTGCGCTTATGTGGGGAGCCGCCTTAACCCAGAAGGATCATGTCAACCCGCACGGATCATCTCGGCAGCCTTTTCCGCGATCATGATGACGGGCGAATTGGTGTTGCCGGAAACGATGGTGGGCATGATCGAGGCATCGACCACCCGCAGCCCGGAAAGACCGTGAACGCGCAACTGTGCATCGACCACCGAGAGGTTGTCGCTGCCCATCTTGCAGGTACCGACCGGATGGAAAATCGTCGTGGCGATGTCGCCTGCCCTTTGGATGAGTTGCTCGTCGGACTGGTATTCCCTGCCCGGCAACATCTCCTGCGGCTTGAAACGGCTGACGGCCTTTTGGGTCATAAGCTGGCGCGCATGCCGGATCGAACGCGCCGCGATCATCCTGTCTCCCGGCGTGGAAAGATAGTGCGGCCGGATTTCGGGCGCGACCGAAATGTCCCTGGTCGTAGCATGCACCGTGCCCCGGCTCTCGGGTCGGAGATTGCAGACTGACACGGTAACGGCGGGATACTTGTGCAACGGCTCGCCGAGGCGATCCGTGCTCAGCGGCTGCACGTGATATTCCAGATCGGCGGTCGCCACCGATGGATCGCTTTTGGCGAAGATGCCGAGCTGGCTGGGCGCCATCGACAACGGGCCAGAGCGGCGCAACGCATATTCCAGGCCCATGCCCGCCCGGGTGATGAGGTTGTGATAGAGCTGGTTCAGGGTTTTGGCGCCTTCGATCTTGAAGACCGTGCGGATCTGAAGATGGTCCTGCAGATTTTCGCCGACGCCAGGCAGATCGTGCAGGACGCCGATGCCGAGCGAGGACAGCAGCGCGCCATTGCCGACGCCGGAAAGCTCGAGAATTTTTGGCGAGTTGATCGCGCCTGCCGAGAGGATGACCTCTCCCCTCGCTTTGGCAATCGACGGCCGGCCGTTGCGCCGGAATCGAACGCCGCTCACCCGCTTGCCATCGAACTCCAGCCGTTCGGTCTCCGCTCCGGTCAACACACGGAGGTTGGCCCTGTCCATGGCCGGGCGCAGGAAGGCCTTGGTGGTGTTCCACCTGATGCCCCCCTTCTGATTGACCTCGAAATAGCCTGAGCCCTCGTTGTCGCCATCGTTGAAGTCGTCGGTCTTGGGGATGCCCATTTGCTCAGCCGCATCGCGGAAAGCATCAAGGATTGGCCATGACAGCCGTTGTTTTTCCACCCGCCACTCGCCGCCCGCACCGTGCATGTCGGATTTGCCGCGGTAGTTGTCTTCCGATTTGAGGAAATAGGGCAGCACGTCGTCCCAGCCCCAGCCGCCATTGCCCGCCTGCCGCCAGCCGTCGTAATCGGCGGCCTGGCCGCGCATGTAGATCATGCCGTTGATCGACGAGCAGCCGCCCAGCACCTTGCCGCGCGGATAGTTGAGCGACCGGCCATTCAGCCCGGCCTCCGAAGCCGTCTTCATCATCCAGTCGGTGCGTGGATTACCCATGCAGTAGAGATAACCGATCGGGATGTGGATCCAGTGGTAATTGTCCCTGCCTCCGGCTTCGAGCAGCAGCACCCGGTTCTTCGGATCGGCCGAAAGCCGGTTGGCAAGCACGCAGCCCGCCGAGCCCGCACCCACGACGATGTAATCGTAGGTGCCCTCGTCTGCTGCATTTTCATCGACGGTGTTCACGCTGCTGCTCCCAGGGCCGCCATGCGCTTCCAGATCGGCGTCATGGCATCGGATATGTCGCGATAGATGCGGTAGCGCTGCTCGTAGAGATCGGCAAGCGCGGGGTTGGGCGTATAATGGCGTTCGACCGTCACCATCGATGCAGCGCCCTCCGCGAAATCCCTGAACAGGCCGACACCGGTTCCGGCTGCGATCGCGGCACCCAGCGCACCCGTCTCTTTCGAACGGGCAATCGAAACAGGCACGCCGAGCACGTCGGTGAATATCTGCGGCCAGACCTTGCTGCGCGAGCCACCGCCCGAGAGAACGGCCTCGTCGAAACGTACGCCCGCCGCCCTGAGCTTCTCGATATGCCAGCGGTGACCGAACACCACTCCTTCCAGCACCGCCCGCATCAGATGCGCCTTAGTGTGCCAGCCGGCGACGCCATGGAAACCCGCCCGTGCATTGCCGTCGGTCTGGGCACCATAGAGGAACGGGTGGTAGAACGGTGCCGCAAGCTGCGGCTCGACGGAGGCTGCAAGCTCGCAGCAGAGATCGAAGGGCGACACGCCTTCCTCGCAATCGGCAAAGAACTCGCGCACCATCCATTCGAGATTGGCAGCCGACGTGGCGCTGTTTTCCATGGCCATGTAACGGGTGCGGTCAAAGCTTGACGACATGAAGATCGGTGCTTCGAGCTCTGGCCGATCCGTTATCACCTGGTTGATGCTCCAGGTGCCGGCAATGATCGAGGCGGCCCCTGTTCGGGTCACCCCGGAGCCGACTGCCGAGGCGATAACATCGAACAGCCCGCCCACGACAGGCGTACCCGCAGCCAGGCCGGTCAGCGCGGCGGCGGTCTGTGTGACACGGCCGGCGATCTCGTCGCTTTCCACCAGCCGCGGCAGAAGATCCATGCAGTCACCGAGACCATAGGCCTCCATCAGCCGCTGGTCGTAGCGCCGTTCGACGACATTCAACAACCCGCAACCGATCATGTCGGAGACTTCGCTGATCCGCTCGCCGGTCAACCGGTTGGTGATGAAATCCTTGCACAGCAGCACCGTGCCGATCCGGGCGAATTGTTCCGGATCGTGGCGCTTCAACCAGGCAAGCAGCGTCGGCGTCTGCGACGGCCACGGCCGCTGCTGGCAAATCGGATAGGCGATATCGCCAACCCCTGCCGCCTCCAGCTCGTCGGCGAGCTGCGAGGCGCGCGTATCGAGAGACTGGATGGCGATCAGCGGTTCGCCCGCCTTGTCCAGGGCATAGAGACCGTTGCCGTGGCCGGCACAGCCGATCGCGGCGATTTCGTCGGCCGCGATACCGGATTTCTCGATGCAGGCGCGGATGACCGTCTGGGCATTTGCCCAGAGCTCGCCCAGCCCACGCTCGACATGACCGGGCTTCGGCATCCGGCTATGGCCTTCCTCCGCGACATAGGCCAGTTCCCGGCCGCCAAGGTCGAAGATCACGGCTTTGATAACGGTGTTGCCGGCATCGAGGCCGAGCAGGTACTTACCCATGCGGAACCCCTCCCAAGGTTCGAATATACAATTATCCCTGCTCATACACCGAGTAGGCATCCGCGCCGCTGGCGTCGTCATGGATGATGGCCATCAGCCCCCTCACGACAGCGCTCGGATTGGCGTGCTGGTAGATGTTGCGGCCATAGACCATGCCCTTCGCACCCTGCTTCATCAGCGCCGCCGACTTGTCGAACACGACACGCAGATCCTCCTTGCCGCCACCGCGCACTAGAACCGGGCATCGCGCCGCCTCGACCACCTTATGGAAATCTTCCGCATTGTCGGTCGGGTCGGCCTTGATGATATCCGCCCCCATTTCACGCGCAAGCCGGGTCAGCGTGACGATCTTTTCGCAATCGCCGTCGACCATGTAGCCACCCTTCTCGGTAACCGGCTGCATGACGAGCGGTTCAATCATCAGCGGCATGCCGTATTTGTCGCAATCGGCGCGAACGCGTGCAATGTTCTGGACGCACTGTTTGAACAGTTCCGGCTCGTCCGGCAGCATGAACAGATTGACGACGACGCAGGCTGCATCCATGGCCAGCGCGCCGATCAGCGGCTCGGCTTCGTTCTGCAGCACGGCCCACATGTGGCTATGGCGGATCTTGTTGTAGGGATTGCCCATGTCGATGCGCATCACCAGCGCCGGCTTGTCCTTGCCGGCGATGTCCTGCAGCAGGTCGGCCTGGCCGAAATTCATCTGGATCGCATCGGGGCCGGCATCCACCAGTGCCTTGACCACGCCTTCGACATTCTCAAGCCCATTGAGGAAGGTCGGTTCGTTGCAGACACCGTGGTCGATTGCGACATCGAGGCAGCGGCCACCGCCGAACAGCCGGTTCATCCGGACTTTGCTGTTGTTTCGCATGGGATACTCCTGTCTGTGTTCCTTAAGTGTAGTGTCTGTTCGCTGACGCCGTGGCGCTCGGCAAGCAGGATGAGAAAACGTTTGTGCTCCGCGAGCCTGCGGCCCAGATCCCAGCCGCGTTCGGCGGCAAGGAGGTCGAGCGCCGCATCGGCCATCGCCAGCGAAAGCTGGCCGGAAATGGCCAGCGTCGTCCGACGAAGCAGAAGATCGTCGAGATGCTCAACACCTTCGCTGCGGATGAGGAAGAGCATTTCGCGGGTGGTGTAGTCGGCGTCCGGCAGCGCCGCGTCCGCCTGCCGGGCAATGAATTCCGCCACCTGTGTCGCAGCGGTTCCATAGCGCTCGAACAGTTGTTCGATCCGGGTTGAAGCCAGGCCGGTCGTCGCCGCGAGCGCTGCAATCCAGCTTTTCCGACTGGTAGGGAATTCGCGGCCGCCGCCGATCTGTCTGTCCTTGGTGTCGATACGGCGCGATTTCCCCAGACGTTTCAGCGTCATGTCGGCCGCGAGTTCGCCGAAGGACCGGAAGGTCGTCCATTTGCCCCCGATCATGCAAAGCACCGGCGGAGTTCCATCGGCTTCGACGAACGTACAAAAGTGATCGCGCGGAATGCGCCCGGTAAAGCTGTCGTTGCTGGCCGGCAACGGCCGGACGCCGGCAAACTGGAAGACGATATCCTCGGGCGCAATACGGATGTGCGGCAGCACGAAAGCGAGCGATTGCAGGATATAGTCCCGCTCGTCGGCTTCGCAGCGCACCGTGCCGGGATCGTCGACGCGAATATCGGTCGAGCCAACCAGAACCTTGCCGAGATAGGGAAACAGGATGCAGATGCGCCCGTCCTCGTTTTCATAGTAAAGCATATGCCCGCCGAGCGCGGCCATCAGCTCGGCATTGTCGATCATCAGGTGCGAGCCCTTGGTGCCGCCCATCAGCGGCCGCGCCGGTTTTTCGGCAAGGATCTGGCGATTGGTCAGATCGATCCAGCCTCCAGTTGCGTTGATGACGATCTGCGGTTCGATTGGCGTGGTGCGACCGAGCACGGCATCATGGAGCATGAGCGACCCGTCAGCCTGCCGCGTGACCTCCGCATAGTTCAGCGCGCGGGCATGCAGTCCGGCGGTCAAGCCATCGTCAAGGAGTTCCATGCCCAACCGTTCCGGATGGCTGACCTGCGCATCGTAGTAGGTCGCCGAGGCGATGAGATCGGGGTTTATCGCCGGCCACTTCGCCAGCGTCTTGCGCTTGCCGCGAAAGGTGTGCTTCGGCATCATGGCCCGGGTGCGGGTGAAGAAATCGTAGATCGCCAGCCCGGTCTTGATGACCACCGCGCCGCGTCGGCTCGGTCGGCGCCCCAGCCCGAGAAATCGCACGGCGCCATTGGCTATGCCCGAAAAGGCATCGAAGACCGGCACCGTCGTCGGTAGCGGCGAGACGTAGTGCGGGGCATTGGCGAGCAACCGGTCGCGCTCCTCAAGCGATTCCCGAACCAACTTGAATTCACCGTTTTCAAGGTAGCGCAAGCCGCCATGCACCATGCGCGAAAGTGCGGCGCTGGCGCCGGAACAGTAATCGTTCCGCTCGACCAGCAGCACGTCGATGCCCTGCAGTGCCAGCTCGCGGAACACGCTGATGCCGTTGATGCCGCCGCCGATAACCAACACTTCTGCCTTCGGGCGTCTTGCGAGCCCGTTGAATATCTCTTCGCGATTCATTGGTGCCTGTTTCCCCGTCACCCGTCGATGACGGATAGCCATGAGGCTATGGCCGCATCGATGGTGGAAATCTCTTCGCTCGAAAGCCTTATGGTTCCGGCGCGCGCATTATCGCGCGCCTGTGCCGGATTGCGCGCGCCGCACAGCGCAAACGTCACGCCGGGTTGGCCAAGCGTCCAGGCAATGACCACCTGTGCGATTGTTGCGCCATGCGCTTCGACGACCGCCTGAATGGCCTGAGCAAACCCCGCAACCTTCCGGCGGTTTTCGACCGAAAAGCGCGGATTGTCCTTGCGCTGGTCGTCACCGCTGAAAACCCGCTCAGGCCCGATCATGCCCGATAGCAAGCCAAGCGCCAGCGACGAATAGCTGAGCGTTGCAATGCCATTCGCACGCGTCAAGGGCAGCAGGTCCGCTTCGATTCCGCGATCGATCATGCTGAAGCGTTCCTGGATCGCGTTCAGCCCGCCAACATCGATATAGGCCTTGAGATCCTCGGTGCTGACATTGCTGGCGCCGATTGCCCGGATCTTGCCGGCCTTCTTCAGATCATGAAGCGCTTCCATCGTCTCGGCGACCGGCGTCGTCGGATCCTGCCAATGGGTAATGTAGAGATCGATGTAATCGGTCTTGAGCCGGCTCAGGCTTTCGTCGACCTCATGAAAGATCGCGTCGCGCCCGAGAAAGCGATGTACCGGCTTGCCGTCCTGATCGAAGAAGTGCCGGCCTTTCTGCGTGTGCCAGACCAGACCGCATTTGGTGGCGATGACGGCCTTGTCGCGGCGACCAATGAGCGCCTTGCCGACGATTTCCTCGGCGCGGCCGAGGCCATAGGCCGGCGCCGTGTCGATCAAGGTTACGCCCTCGTCGAGCGAAGCCTGGATGGCGGCGATCGATTCCGCCTCGTCCGTGCCGCCCCACATCCAGCCGCCGATCGCCCAGGTGCCCAGGCCGACCGCCGATGCGTTCACTCCGGATGCGCCGATCGCGCGCGTAATCTGCGTTGCTGTCATGCGCCAATTCCTTCTGCATTCGCAATTTCAATAATTTTCGCGCCCGTGGCTTCGTCCGTCACCAGCGTATCGAGGTGGCCGCCGCGCATGACGCTGAGGATCGGCCCAGCCTTGTTCGGGCCGCTGGCAATACCGATCTTGGTCGGGATCTGCGCGAATTCCTCAAGCGTCAGCGACACCAGCGACCGGTTGAGCGCGTAGTCACAGACCTGTCCCTGCTTGTCGAGAAGATGCGCGAGCAACTCGCAATAGGCCCCCGACTGCTCGATCGCGGCACGATCCATCCCGGAAGACGGATGCAGGTCGTAGTAACTGGAATCGTCAGACAGGATCGAGCCGATGCCGACCACGGCGATCTTGGCCTCGCGTGCCTTGCGAAAGACATCGGCCACCGAACGCATTCCGATCAGCATCGCCTGCTGGCCGGCATCGTCGGCAAACAGCGGCGCGTGGATCTGGTAGGATTTGCCGCCGAGCCGTTCAGCCATCAGGGCAGAGACGTGATTGACGTCGGTGTAGTGCTTTCCCTGCACGCAGCCGGTCGCCGGGATCACCTCGACATTGAAGCCGTGCGGCCCATGCAGGCCGGCAACAACGGCGCTCACGCCCTTGCCGCCGGTGATGCAGATCGTGTCACCATCGGCGATCAGCTCCAGCAGCAGCCGTCCGGCGGCCTCGCCGACCGCCTGTAAGGCTGTCTGCGGATTGTCGGAAACCGTCGGCACCACCACGGCGCGGGAAATCCCGCCAAGCGCCAGCAACTGCTCCTCCATGTCGACGAGCGGCTCCATCGGCGACTTGATCTTGATCTCGACCAGGCCGAGCTGACGGCCGCGCTTGATCAGCCGGTTGACCGTCGCATGCGAGATGCCGAGCCGGTCGGCGATCTGCGCCTGGGTCAGTCCCTCGAGAAAATGCATGACCAGCGCCTGGTGCATCTGGCGGGCGATGACCGCCTCCTCGCGCGGAATGCTGACGACTTTGGATTTGGGTCTGGCGATGGCCATGGTCATGCCTTGCGCTTGTGGAGATAGTGATCGACGGAGACTGCGGCGAGCAATATGCAACCTTTGATCATGTCCTGCCAATAGACGGATACGTCGAGCAGGATAAGCGATGACGACACGACGGACAGCAGCGCGATGCCGAGGATCGCGCCGAAAATAGTGCCCGATCCGCCATTGAGCGACGCCCCGCCGATGACGGCCGCGGCAATGATGTTGAGCTCCATGCCGACGCCGAAGGTGGGCGTGGCCGAGCCGAAGCGCGACATGTAGATCACGCCTGCCACGCCGGCGAGCGTCGAGCACATGACGGTGACCCAGAACTTCACATGGTTGGTCTTGATGCCGGAATAGAGCGCGGCCTTTTCGTTGCTGCCGGTGTAGAACACCTTGCGGAACGCGGTGGCCCGACGCAGCAGGAAGTCGAAGATCACGACGACGGCGAAGAAGATCAGGATCACATAGGGAATGCCATAGATCGAGCCCTGCCCGACCGCCTTGAACGACGGCGGCAGCGTAAACAGCGAAATCGGCGTGCCCTTGGTCACGGCCAGGCAAAGCCCGCGAACGATGACCATGGCCGCCAACGAGGTGATGAAGTGATTGAGACCGACCACGGTGACGAAGAAGCCCATGATCGCCCCGATCACCGCGCTCATCAGGATACCGAGCAGCGACGACGTCCACGGATCCAGCCCCAGCATGAACATCGAGCCGGCAAACACCATCGCGAAGCACACGACCGATCCGACCGCCAGATCGATGCCGCCGACGATCAGCAGCACCGTCATGCCGACCACCACGATGCCTTCGACGGAGAAGGACATCAGCATCGCTCGGAAATTGCCGAGCGTCAGGAAATGCGGCGAGGCAAACGTCATCACCACGCAAAGCGCCAGGATGATCGCAACCAACCCCGCCTCGCGCATCGAGCCCACCCGTTTCCACGTCGCAACGCGCCGCTCGGATTGTGCCGTCATCGTATCGACCGCCATGTCTTCTCCTCCCGTATTCCTAACTGTCTCAGGCAGCATGATCCGCCGCCTGTCTGCTGCCGGCCGGCCCGACGCCCGATGCGAGCATCATCACCGCCTCCTCCGACATGTCTTCTGCGACGAGCTCCCCCGCCAGCCGCCCCTCATGAATGACCACCACCCGGTCGCAAAGTCCGAGCAGCTCCGGCAATTCGGACGAGATCACGATAATGCCGATGCCGCTTTGCGCCAGTTCGCGCAGCAGCTTGTGAATTTCCGATTTCGCCCCGACATCGATGCCGCGCGTCGGCTCGTCCATGATGATGACCTTCGGGCCGACAGCGAGCTGCTTGGCAATCGCCACCTTCTGCTGGTTGCCGCCGGAGAGCGAGGAGACGGGATAATCGATCCCGCCCATCCGGATCCCCAGCCGCGCCGCAAAGCGCCTGGCCATATCCGCCTCGGCCTTCTTGTCTACGAGGCCGAGCCGCGTGACCTGGCCCAGATCCAGAACCGAAATATTGCTGGCGATGGGCAGATCGAGAAACAGCCCCGACCCCTTGCGGTCCTCGGAGAGGTAGACGATACCCGCCGCAACCGCATCGGCATATCGAGCGATCGACTGCCTGGCGCCCGCGAGCACGATCTCGCCCGACTTTATCGGCCGCAAGCCGCAGATGCCTTCGGCGATCTCGGTGCGGCCCGAACCGATCAGGCCGCCGATGCCAAGGATTTCGCCCTTTTTCAGATCAAAGCCGATATCGGCAAACCGTGCGTCATCGCCGAGGCCGCGCACCGACAGAACCGCATCTTCAGAGCGGTCCTGGTCAGCGAGCTTGGGCGGATAGAGCCGCGTGATCTCGCGGCCGACCATCCGGCGCACGACATCGTCAGGCGTGATCTCGGCAATCTTTTCGGTGCTGACGTAACGCCCGTCGCGAAACACCGTCACCCGATCGCAGAGCGAAAAGATCTCGGCCATGCGATGGCTGATATAGATGATGGAGATGCCCTGCGCCTTCAGGCCCCGGATGATGCCGAACAGCACCTGCGCCTCGGTTTCGGTCAACGCCGCCGTCGGTTCGTCAAAAATCAGCACGCGACAATCGAGCGTCAGTGCCTTGGCGATCTCAACGAGCTGCTGGCTGGAGATCGGCAGTTCGCTCACCTTGCGGCGCACATCGATCCTTGCCAACCGGTCCATCACGGCTTGTGCATCCCGCACCAGAGCCTTGTAATTCATGAGGAATGAGCGACGACGGCCGGTCGCGGCCATGTACATGTTCTCGGCAACCGTCGCATCCGGGCAAAGCGCGATTTCCTGATGGACGAGCCCGATCCCTAGCGACTGGGCCGTCGAGGGCGAACTGACGACCACCTTGCGGCCATCCATCCGGATCTCGCCTGCATCCGGCTGCAATACGCCAGCGATGATATTCATCAGCGTCGACTTGCCGGCGCCGTTTTCACCGCAAAGCGCGTGGATTTCGCCTTTTTCCAGCGAGAACTCGACGTCCGTCAGCGCCTTGACCGCACCGAAATGCCTGGAAACACCGCGTATCTGCAAAACCGGCTCTGTCATCGCCCACTCCTTCGCGTCTTCAAGGGGCGCATTTGCGCGCCCCTCGTACTTGGCTGCTATTATTCCTCGATGCCCTTGGTGCCGCGACGCTTGAGGTACTTGTCCCAATAGAAGTCGTCGGCATTTTCCGCCGTGACAATCGACAGGCCGTTATCGACCACCGGAATGCTCATCGCGTTGAAGCCCGAGCGCTTGGCGTCGTTCATTGGATCGATCAGTTCCGGATGCTTGGCAAGCCACAGCAGCATGAAGCCCATGTAACCCTGCATGCCCTGGTTCGGATTGATCGAGCCGAACACTTCGCCGGCCTTGATCATGTCGAGGATGTTGGCGTTGACGTCGGCGCACATGACCAGAACCTTACCGCCGTTTTCCTTGCTGGCCTGAGCCGCGCCGATGGCCGAGTTGGCTTCCGGCATGAACACGGCGTTCAGGTTGGGATTGGCCTGAATGAGGCTCGACAGGGCCTGATAGGCCTTGGTCGGGTCCTGGTTGGAGGCGGCACGGCCGACCAGCTTCATGTCAGGATACTTTTCCTGCATCCGGGCAACGAAAGCGGCGATGCGCTTGTCGTGATTGTCCTGGCCCGGATTTTCGAGCACCGCATACTCGCCCTTGCCGCCCAGCTTGGTGGCGATCGCATCAGCGGCGTAAGTGCCTTCGCGGGTGTTGTCCGAAGTGATGAAGGAGATGCGCTTGGAGAGCGGCGCGTCAGCCGCGAAAGTCACGACCGCCGTGCCCTGATCGATAGCACGATTGATCGGCTCGATGAACGGATCGGAATTCATCGGATGGACGAGGATGCCGGCCGGGTTCTGGGCAAGCGCCTGATCGAACGAAGCGATCTGCTTGTTGACGTCATATTCCGGCGTGCCGGTATAGGCGGTTTCGCAGCCCATTTGCTGGCCGGCCTGCTTGAACATTTCATAGACCGGGAACCAGTATTCGACGCCCGAGACCATGACGTTCATGACGTATTTCTCGCCGGGCTTGCACTTGAACGGGCTGTCGGCGGCGAGAGCCGCACCCGACATGAATGTCGCCGATGCCAGAACGGCCAAAGCGGTTGTGCTGAAAAATTTGCGCAAAGTTCCTCCTCGAGGCCGAAGCCCCTCCCAAAAAAGCCCGTGGCGCCTGAAAAGGCTGCCTTTGATCATGTGGATCCGGCGCTCCTCCTCGAGCCCCGGTGAGAGGACATAAACACACCGAAAATATCCCGTCAATATAATTCATGCCGAGAAATATATTTCACAAACTAGCAGCATTCAATGACGTCGGGAAAGCTGCGGCACCAACTCGGGTAAGGGTATAGTTGTCAGTGGAATGATGCTGCCCGGATGGATCTCCCCAATCCTAGTCGCCTGGCGAGGTTCGGCAAGGAAGCGAATGGCATTTTCGACTTGCGTGGGACCAGCGCCCCATCACTCGCCAACGCATCCACGCAGCTTGACTGAAAGTCTTTAGCTGAAAAGGCTGTAGGTTCACCCGAAACTGCGGAGCACTTCGTAAATTGCGTTGCGAAAGTCGTCAACGAACTGGAAATCTCGGGCTAGGATGGTGGGCGTGACAGGGATCGAACCTGTGACCCCTTCGGTGTGAACGAAGTGCTCTCCCGCTGAGCTACACGCCCATCCCTTTGAAAAACAACGACAAACCATTGCTCTTCATCTGCGGTGCCATGCCACTAGCAGCTTTCGCCAATCAATGCAAGCGCCGCATTTGAAAATGACAGGCGAGATGCGGGTGGCCGGGATCGTCCTCGATAACAGCCACCTGCAAGATGTCAGCTTTCGAAGCCGGTCAGCACGCCCACGGCGTTGACGCCGATATCGGCCACCGCATAGCCGCCTTCCATGACGAACAGCGTCGGCAGGCCGAGCTTGGCGATACGCGCGCCGATCTTGGGGAAATCCTCGGTTTTCAGCTTGAACTTGGAGATCGGATCTTTTTCGAACGTGTCGACGCCGAGCGAAACGACCACCACGTCGGGCGCATAGTCCTCGAGTTTCTTGCAGCCATCATCGAGTGCAGCACTCCAGGTTTCCCAGCTCGTGCCCCAGCGCATCGGATAGTTGATGTTGAACCCCTCACCGGCGCCCGCCCCCTTCTCGTCGGCATGACCGAGGAAGTAGGGATATTCCTGCATCGGATCGGCATGCAGGTTGATCACCTGCACGTCTGCGCGCTGGTAGAAGATCTCCTGGGTACCGTTGCCATGGTGATAGTCGACATCGAGGATCGCGACACGCTTGGCGCCTTGGTCGAGGAACCATTGGGCGGCGACGGCGGCATTGTTGATGTAGCAATAGCCCGCCATGAAGGCGGCACCCGCATGATGGCCCGGCGGTCGGCAGAGCGCAAAGGCGGTCCGCTCGCCGCCATGCACGAGGCCGGCAGCCGTCAAGGCAACATCATGCGACGACTTGATTGCATCCCAGCTGCCTTCGACGATGCCGCAGCCACCATCGAAGGAATAGTAGCCGAGCTGGCCGTCGATGAACTCCGGCACCACGTCGCCGCGCAGTCCGCGCGTTGGCCAGGTGAACGGGATGGCGGTTCCATCGCGCCCTTCCGCCTTCCAGCGTGCGTAAATGGTCGGCAGGAAATCGAGATAGGCCTTGCTGTGCACCTTGGCGGCGGTGGACAAGTCATGCTCGACCGGATCGATCACCGGGCCAAGCTTCACCTCTGTCAGGCGGTTCATGATGAACTCGGCCCGGGACGGCATTTCGAAAGCCGGTACGATGGCACCGGCGACAAGCTCCATGTTGCCGGAATGACCGAGGTGGCGGGGAGAAAATACAGTTTTCATGATGTACTGCCGCAATTGAAAAGGAAAAGGCCGCCCCGCATGGTGTGCGGAGCGGCCCGGTCACAGATTACTTCTGCAGTTCGGTCCAGATCTTGGTGTAGATTTCCTGGGTTGCCGGTTCGCAAAGCCGCATGAACTCGGCCTTGGACTTCATGTCCTCAGGCACGTTGAGTTCCGGCGCGCCCTTCATCTCGGCAGGCATGAATGGCTCGGAACCCTCGATGCCGTTGGCGTAGCGGGCAAATGCCGAAATCATCGCCGCATTTTCCGGATCCATGATGAAGTTCTGGAAAAGCTTGGCGTTCTCGACATTCTTGGCGTCCTTCAGCACCACCGCATTGTCGGACCAGTAGGTGAAGCCTTCCTTGGCATAGCCGTAGTGGATCGACGGCTTCTGCAGACGCTGGCGCAGCACCGAGCCGTTCCAGTCGGTGGAGGCGGCGATGTCACCGGCGAGCATCTTGTCGATGACCGCATATTCCATCGAGATCCAGTTGGGCTTGGCGTTGACAAGCGCATCGCGTGCCTTCTTCAGCACGGCCTTGTCGTCCGTGCACCAGTCACCACCGACATACTTGATGGCTGCATAAATCACGTCGTTCATTTCCGGTACGACGTTGATCTTGCCCTTGAGTTCGTCGGGCGTATCGAACACCAAGCCCCAGGTGTTGATGTCGCCCTTGTAGACGTCGGAGTTCACTGTCACGCCGACCGTGCCCCACTGCCACGGAACCGAGTACTTGCGGCCCGGATCGAAATCGGGATTGGCCCATTCCTTGGCAATGTTCTTGCCATTTTCCATCTGGGCAGGATTGGTTTCGAGCAACAGCCCCTCAGAGATCCAGATCGGCAGATGGCTCTGCGACGGCATCACGACGTCGAAGCCGGAGCCGCCTTGGCGCACCTTGGCAAGCGCCGTCTCGTTGGAATCGTAGTCCGTCACCGTGACCTTCACGTCATAGGCTTTTTCGAACTTCTTGATCATGTCGGGGCTGGTGTAATTGCCCCAGTTATAGATGTGCAGTTCGCCTGCCGCATGGGCAAAGCTGACGGATGCAAGTAGCATCGCACCCGCCGTCAGGATTGTCCTACTGTTGTTCATTATGGTTCCCTTTCCGCTTTTATTGAGCGCGTTTCTGATTGATGAAGAAGAAGATCGTCACCGCCGCGATGGACAGCAGCAGGAAGACGGCCGAGATCGCATTGATTTCCGGCGTCGTCGAACGGCGGATTTGCCCGAGCATGTAGGTCGGCAGCGTATCCTGGCCACCGGACTTGACGAATTCGGTGATCACCACGTCGTCGAGCGAGATGACGAATGCCAGCATGAAGCCGGCAATGACACCGGGCCATAGCAGCGGCAGCGTCACATAGCGGAATGCCTTGATCGGCGTTGCGTAAAGATCCGCAGCCGCCTTTTCGAGCGTCAGGTCCATGCTTTCCAGCCGCGCCCGGATTGGCAGGTAGGCGAAGGGAATGCAGAATGCCGTATGCGCCGCAATCAGATAGCCAAGGCCGGTATAGCCGGTCCAGATCTTCACCCGCGAGAAGAAGATCAGCAACGCCACCGCGGTGACGATTTCCGGCACCATCAAAGGCAGGTTGAGGAACGCATACTTTGCCGTCATCCCCCGATAGGCCGCGGTTCTCGTCGTGGCAAGCGCCGCCAGCGTCGCGGCGAATGTGGCTATGACGGCAGCGGTTACGGCGATCTTCAGCGAATTGATCGAGGCATCAATCACCTCGCTGTTTTGCGCCGCCTTGCCGAACCAGCGAAACGAAAACCCCTGCAATGTCGATAGGCTCTCGCCGGCATTGAAGGCATAGACGACCAGCACCGCGATCGGCAGATAAAGTGCGAAGAACGAGATCATCGCGATGGTGGTGAAGCCGCGCTGGCGACGAACGCTGAAGCTAGCCATGGGCGCGTCCTCCGGAACTGGCATTGCGCACATAGGCGAGCAGCGCCACCATCACGATCAGCATCAGCGCGATCGACAGAGACGATCCCAGCGGCCAGTTTCTGCCCTGCCCAAACTGAAGTTCGATCAGGTTACCGATCATCATGTTTTTGCCGCCGCCAAGCACCGACGGCGTCACATAGGCGCCGAGCGAGGGGATGAAGACGAGGATCGAGCCCGCAATCATGCCGGGCTTGACGAGCGGAATGATGACATTGGTCAACACCTTGAATGGCGTGGCATAGAGGTCATAGCCCGCTTCCACCAGCCGGAAGTCAATCTTCTCCATGCTGGCGTAAAGCGGCAGCACCATCAGCGGCAGATAGACGTAGATCATCCCGATCAGGATGGCGCCATCGGTAAACAGCATCTGGATCGGCGTATCGATCAGGCCAAACTTCATGCCCAGCGTGTTGATGACGCCCTCGTTGCGGATCACCTGCATGACAGCGAAAGTGCGGATGAGAAGATTGGTCCAGAAGGGGATAGTGACCAGAAACAGCCAGAGTTCGCGGCTGCCGGCCGGGCGCGTCGCAATGAAATAGGCGGTGGGGAAACCGAAAACGAGGGTCGCGACCGTCGTGATCAGCGACAACTTCACCGAGCGGATGAAGATCGTCATATTCGCATCGGCGAAGGTCAGCGTATCGTCGAAGATATCGCGTTCCATCAACACCCCGAACCAGCCATCGGTCGAGAATTTCCACACCACGTCGCCATAAGGCCCCGGTGTCAGAAAGGAATAGACAAGTACGATCAGCAGCGGCCCGACGGCCGCCAGCAGAATGATCAAAAGGGCAGGAAGCGACAGGAGCCAGCGATTGCGGATGTCGCGCCTCTGTTCATTTTCGATGAGTGCGCTTTCACCTGCCATGTCAGCCTCTCAGCACCCGTATGGCATCCGACGGGAAGCTGATCCCGACAATATCGCCCTCGGAGCGCCCGCCTTCCTCGCCGGGACGATTCTGCTGGCGCACGGTAAACAGGCTGCCGTCGGACAGGCTGACGTTGAAATAGGTGTCGGTACCGAAATAGATGATATTGGCCAGTGATCCGGTGAGTATCGCATTCGGATCGTCAGCGCCGACCAGCCGCGCATGTTCAGGCCGCAGCATGACGGTAACTTCGTCCCCTGCCCGGCTCGCTTCGGGCGCCGGTGCAGACAGCGTCGCGCCGCATGTCATGGCAACCTGGGCTTTTCCTTCGTTCAGCGCAGTGATCTTGCCCTTGAGGAAGTTGGTCTCGCCGATAAAATCTGCGACGAACCGATCCGCTGGACGGTCGTAGATATCACGTGGCGCGCCGACCTGCAGGATCTTGCCTGATGACATGACCGCGATGCGGTCCGACATCGTCAGCGCCTCTTCTTGGTCGTGCGTCACGAACACGAAGGTGATGCCGGTCTCGGCCTGCAGACGCTTGAGCTCGATCTGCATTTCCTTGCGCAGCTTGTAATCGAGCGCCGACAACGGCTCGTCAAGAAGCAGCACTTTGGGCGACGGCGCCAGAGCGCGGGCGAGCGCCACGCGCTGCTGCTGCCCGCCCGAAAGCTGGCTGGTGGCGCGTTTGGCGAGATGCTCCATCCGCACGAGTTTCAGCATTTCGCTGACGCGGGCCGCAATGACGTCCTTGCCCTTGCCGAGCATCTTCAGTCCGAAGCCGATATTTTCGGCCACCGTCAGATGCGGAAACAACGCGTAGTTCTGAAAAACGGTATTGATGGGCCGCTTGAAGGGGGGCATCGCAGCGATATTTTCGCCATGCAGAACCAGTTCGCCTTCGCTCGGAAACTCGAATCCGGCGATCAGCCGAAGAAGCGTAGTCTTGCCGCAGCCGGAAGGCCCAAGCAGCGTGAAGAACTCATTTTGTCGGATGGAGAGATTGGCGCCGTCGACTGCGGCAAAACGGGCTTCTCCGTGCCCAAAATGTTTGAAAACGTCGCGAATGTCGATCGCGCTCAGGTCCGCCATAAAGCTTTGCCCACCATCCAGTTGTATCCCGGCTCCCTCATGGGCCGGGCGTCCCCGCCCCGCTAACCTGCCCGTTATTTTAATGTTTTCGGAACAGGCCCTTCAACAGAGGCCGGGCTAGATGATCACAGCGAAACAAAATTGACAACGGGGATTCGGAGTGCAGTCACGGAATTTTTCCGCAACTGCACAACCGTTACGCGACCATCAGGCCTGATAGGTAACGCGGCCCGCGCAAACCACGACGGCCGGCCGAATCTCGGCGATCCGATCCATAGCCTGATCCTCGATCGAACTGTCGAGCAGCGTCAGATCGGCAAAATAACCCTTGCGGATCATTCCCTTACAGCCTTCCTTGAACTCGGCATAGGCGCCCTCGCTGGTATAGGCAGCAATCGCCTCCTCCAGCGAGAAGCTCTGGTCGGGATCGCTCTCCGCCCACTTCTTGCGTGTCACAGCCGCCTGAATTCCATGCAGCGGATCGATGGGCGACACGGGCCAGTCCGAGGCAAAGGGAATATGCGCGCCGGCGTTCTTGAGCGTCCGCCAGGCATAGGCATAGGGCCAACGCTCCCGGCCGATCATCGATACGGTCGGTTCGAGCGGCAGGCCCATCGCACCCGGCGGATGCGGAGGCTGCATGGAGGCGATGATCCCCATTTCGCCGAACCGGCTGATATCGTCGGGATGTACGACCTCGATATGCTCGATGCGGTGTCGGCTGTCCCTTTTGCCGTTCGCCTTCTCGGCCGCCTCGACACCGTCGAGCACGGCGCGCACCGCGCCATCGCCGATCGCATGCACGGCCACCTGCAGCCCGCGCCGGTCGATTTCGACCACCGCCGCCTTCATTTCCTGGGCAGTAAACAGGCTTGGACCACCCAGGCTGTCGGGCTTGTTGGCATAAGGCTCGACCATGACTGCCGTCCAGCTTTCCAAGACGCCGTCATAGAACATCTTGACGACGCCGGAACTCAGGAATTCGGACTTGTAGGTCGCCGCCATGTCGGATGCCTTTTCCAGCATGCTAAGGGGCATGAAATTCTTGAGATGGAACGGGATCTGCACGCGGCACGGAAGGAAGCCATCACGCTTCTCTATCTCCGCCAGCAACTGCAGCTGATAGAGGTTTCCATCCATGCATTGCAGCGAGGTGAAGCCATGACGGGCGCAATAATCCAGCCCGCGCCGCATCACCAGGATGTCCTTCTCCCACTCCGCCCCCACCGGATAGGGATCGGGCTCGCCACCGGTTGACAGTCCCAGCCTGTAACGGTCGAAGCCGGAGGCCGCGAACACCGGGCCGAATGCCTCCATTTCACGCAATTCACCGGTTGCCAGCCCATCCTCACCCATGACGACTTCGTTGCCCGGACCAAGCTTGCGGCCATGCATCAGCCCGGCCAGTTCAAGCGCCTTGGTGTTGGCCCAGACGGTGTGGTGGTCGTAGGCGACGATGGCAAACGGTCGGTCTGCGATGATCCGGTCGAGATGTTGACGGGTCAGCCGTTCACCGGCACCCATGATGGTGTAATCGGCGCCCTGCGCGTAAAGCACGGTTTCCTCAGGCCTTGCTGCGGCATAAGCCAGCGCCTTTTCCTTCAGCGCTTCGAAGCCAAACACGCCGCCCAATTGCAGGTGATCGAGCTCGGCAGACCCCGAGAACAGATGCAGGTGGTTTTCGGAAAAACCCGGAATCAGCGTGCTGCCCTTGGCATCGATCACTTGCGCGTCCGCGCCAGCAAGTGCCTGCATTTCGCCATTGGTGCCGACACCGACGATCCTGCCGCCCTCGGCATATACGGCTTCCGCACGCGGGCTGTCCGGGTCCATCGTCAGAACCTTGGCATTGAGAATAAGAAGTGGTTTGAGGTTGGACATTGGGTACTCCAGATATGCAAACTAGATGCGCGGCAGATAGGCTTTGTAGTCGAAGTCCGAGACCGTCCTCAGATAGGTGATGGCTTCCTTACGTTTCGTGTCGGCATAGAGCTTCTGGTATTGCTTGCCGAAGATATCGCCGATGAACGCGGATGCCGCGAAATCCTCGACTGCCGTCAGGAAGTCATGCGTAAGCCGATCGCATTTTTCAGGCCGCGACGTGGGCGTCGTGACCGGACCGGGATCGAGCGTTTCCTCTATGCCGAGCAGCATGCCGCCGAGGATTGCCGTCAGCAGGAAGTACGGATTGGCGTCGGCGCCGGCAACGCGGTGTTCGACGCGTGCGCCCGGCCCGTCCTTTTCCGGGATGCGGATCGCGGTGCCGCGGTTTCCGTAGCCCCAGTCGACATCCACAGGCGCAAACGACCCCGGCTGGAAGCGCCGGTAGGAATTGGCGAATGGCGCAAAGATGAGTTGCGCCTCGCGCATTGTCTTGAGCATGCCGGCGGTCACAGAGCGCAACAGCACATCGTCGCCACCCTTGGCATCCAGCACGTTGTTGCCGTCCCTGTCGATCAGGCTCGCATGCACATGCAGGCCGGACCCCGCCTGGTCTGAATAAGGCTTGGCCATGCAGGTGGACTTCAGGCCGAACTTGCGCGCCGCCTGCTCGACCACCCGCTTGAGATAGATGCAATCGTCGGCAGCCGACAAAGCGTCAGGCTTGTGGTTGAGATTGACCTCGTATTGCCCTGGCCCGAATTCGGCGATCGTTGCATCCGCCGGCAGGTTCATTGCTTCGCAATAGGCACGCACGAGATCGAGATAGGGCTGCATGTTGTCGACCGCGTCCATCTCGTAGAGCTGGAAGCCGTTCGGCTCACCCTTGCAGGTCAGGATCGAGGGCGGCACGGGAATGCCGGTCTCGCGCGATGAGCCGTCCATCACATAGAATTCGAGTTCGGTGGCCACGACCGGCGTCAGTCCCTTCGCCTCAAAGCGCTTGAGCAGGGCGGCCAACATGCCGCGCGGATCGCAGAAATGCGGCTCCCCTTCCAGCGTGTGCATCGTGGCCAGCACCTGGCTTGAACCAGCAGGCGCCCAAGGAATGGCCACATGCGATTTTTTGTCCGGGATCACGGCACCGTCCGGATCGCCGAGCGTCAGCGAAATTCCGGTGAGATCGTCGTTGTCGTCGCCCCAGATATCCAGAGATTGCGTCGAGGCCGGCAGCCGCACGGCGCCCTGCCAGACCTTCTTTTCGCCTTCCAGCGGGATCTGTTTTCCGCGTAGTCTCCCATTCATGTCAGCCAGCAGGATTTCAATTCGCGGCGGGGTGGAGACGTCCGCAAGTAATGCAGCCGGTTTCTTGTCATTCATGATGGGAATTGGCCTCGCTGGAAGTAACTAGAAGGGATTTGCGGACTCAAAACGGCAAAAGGCTTGCCAAAATCGCCCGACAAGGCCATTTTCGTAGCTGATAACACGCCGCCTTTCAATCAGGCAAAAGCACAGCATGCAACAACCTGCGATAAGACCATCGCCGGACAAGCATACTGTGGAACAGGGGAAACGAGAAAAAATGACTACACCGAATGCCGTATTGTCCAATCTTGGCGCCATCGACGCCGCTCATCACATTCATCCCTTCTCCGACATGAAGAAGCTGAATGCGGCCGGCACGCGTATCATCCAGCGTGGCGAGGGCTCACATATCTTTGACAATCACGGCAAGAAGTATCTCGACGCCTTTGCCGGCCTGTGGTGCGTCAACATCGGCTACGGCCGTCGCGAAATCGCCGACGCCGTTTTTGCGCAGATGAACGAATTGCCCTACTACAACTGTTTCTTCGGCACCACGACGCCGCCGACCACGTTGCTGGCCGAAAAGATCGTTGCCCATGCCGGACCGAATATCAACCACGTCTTCTTCACCAATTCCGGTTCCGAGGCGACTGACACCTGGTTCCGCATGGCGCGTGTCTACTGGGCCCATCTCGGCAAACCGACCAAGACGATGGTGATCGGCCGCAGAAATGGCTATCACGGCTCGACCGTGGCCGGCGCCAGCCTCGGCGGCATGAAATACATGCATGAGCAGGGCGCGCTGCCGATCGAGGGCATCCATCATATCGGCCAGCCCTACTGGTATGCCGAGGGCGGAGATCTCACACCGGCCGAATTCGGCCTCAAGGTCGCGCGCGAACTCGAAGCCAAGATCGACGAGCTGGGCGAAGACAATGTCGCCGCTTTCGTCGCCGAGCCGATCCAGGGCGCCGGCGGCGTGATCGTGCCGCCGGAAACCTATTGGCCCGAGATCAAGCGCATCTGTGCCGCCCGTAACATCCTGCTGGTTGCCGACGAAGTGATCTGCGGATTCGGCCGCACCGGCAGCTGGTTCGGCCATCAGCATTTCGGTTTCGAGCCGGACCTCGCGCCTGTGGCCAAGGGCCTGTCTTCAGGTTACCTGCCGGTCGGCGGTGTGCTGGTCAGCGACAGGGTTGCCAAGGTCATCACGTCCACCGACTTCAACCACGGCTACACCTACTCCGGCCATCCGGTCTGCGCAGTGGCGGCTATCGAGAACCTGCGCATTCTCGAAGAGGAAAAGCTCGTCGAGCGCGTCCGCGACGATATCGGCCCGTATTTCGCCAAGTCCTGGTCGAGCCTTCTCGATCACGACATGATCGGTGAAGCCCAGTCCGTCGGCCTGATGGGCGGCCTGCAGATGGCCTTCGACAAGAAGACCCGCCAGCGGTTTGAAAAACCCGACGATGTCGGCACCTGGGTGCGCAACAAGTGCATCGAGGCCGGCCTGATCATGCGCGCCACCGGCGACCGCATGCTCGCCTCCCCGCCGCTGATCATCACCCACGAGGAAGTGGATTTCATGACGAGCACGCTGCGCACAGCGCTCGACGCGGCGTGGAAAGAACTGAAATAAGACTGTCATAGTCGCAGTTTAATAAGCTCCCCCATGGGCTTCTTGATAGCTTTTATCGAACGATCCGGCGCATATCGCGCCGGATCGTTCGCAGTCCTACGATTATCGAATTGCCGCCTGGGAGCCTCGCATGAAATTTATTCACTTTACCGACCTGCACCTCGTTGCGCCGGGCGCAAAACTCTGGGGTCTCGACCCCTCGGCAAATCTTCGTGCATGTCTTGACGATATTGCAAAGCATCACCCGGACGCAGAATTTTGCGCCATCACCGGCGACCTGACTGAACGGGGCGACACGGAAGTCTACAGCTTTCTGTCACAGACGCTCGCCGCCTTTGCGCTGCCAACCCACGTCATCCTCGGCAACCACGACGACCGCGACAACTTCAAGACCGCCAATCCGGACCATCCAGTAGACCATGCTGGTTTTGTCCAGCATGCGATCGAGAAGGACGGGCGCGTGTTCCTGTTTCTCGATACGCTCAAGGGCCCACCCTCGTCGGCCGGACTCTATGACGCGCCACGCCGGGAGTGGCTGAAATCCGAGCTGGAAAAGGCTGCGGGCAAGCCGGTCTATCTGTTCATGCATCATCCGCCGTTTGCCATCGCCCATCCCCTGATGGACCTGATCATGCTTGATGATCCGGAAGATTTCGCCGCCCTGCTGAAGGGCCACGATGTCAGGCACATCTTCTTCGGCCACGGCCATCGCGCCGTCAGCGGCACCTGGCGCGGCATCAGCTTCTCGGCGCTGCCGTCGCTCAACCACCAGCTACCGCTTGTCGGCGGATCGGTGCAGACGGTCTATAGTGTCGAACCGCTGGCCTATTCGGTCGTCCACATCACCGATGACGGCATCATCATCCACAACGACGCCTTCCTCGACCGGCAACCGGCGGCGATGGCAGCCGATGCCGAACGCGGCAATTGGTATTGAATCACCATGGGCCTTGATGGACCGGGGAGCCGATGCGGCTTCGGCGTTCGAACGCTAACGATCATCCGGCACTATTGCGCCGGATGATCGTTCTTGCGATACCGTCATTCAAGCGACCGGCAGAACCTTTCCGGGATTCATGATCCCGTTCGGATCCAGCGCCGCCTTGATCCGCCGCATCAAGTCCAGCTCCTCGGCACTGCGCGAATAGGGCAAATAGTCACGTTTCAAGGTGCCGATGCCATGCTCGGCCGAGATCGAACCCTGATACTGGCGGACATGCTCGTAGACCACGGTATCGATGCGATGCTCGGTAGCTTCGTCGATCTCTCCTGCCGACGCACAAAGGTGGATATTGCTGTCGGCGACGTGACCGAAGACCGACACATGGATGCCAGGAAACTCCTGCTCCAGCGACGCGGTCACCTCGGTGGCAAATTGATCAAGCACTCCGATCGGCAGGCTGACGTCGAAGTTGATCAGCCGCGGCAGGCTGTCGAATGTCGCGCCTTCGCGGACCTTCCAGAACCGTTCGCGATCCTTTTCGGATTGGGCGATCAGCGCATCCGATATCAGCTCCTTCTCGAACATTTCGCCGAGAAACGCTTCGAAAGCCTCGTCGCTGCCGCCGGATTGCTCGATGATGACAGTGAAGGGATAGTCCGCCTCGAAGAAGCTCAACCCTTCGCCTTCGCGGCTGAAACGGAAGTAGGCTTCCCACATCAGTTCGAACGCTGAAAGTCCGCTCAAACCCTTGCGCGCTTCGTGCAACAGCGCAAGCACATCCTCGAAGCGGTTCAAACCGCACAAGGCCGTTGCCCGCCCATCCGGCAGTGGCTTCAGCTTCAGCACGGCGCGGGTGATGATGCCGAGCGTGCCCTCCGAGCCGATAAACAACTGCTTGAGGTCATAGCCGGTATTGTTCTTCTGCATGCGGTTGAGCGAGGAAATCACCGTGCCATCGGCCAGCACTGCCTCCAGCCCCAGCACGTTGTCGCGGGTGACGCCATGGGTGATGACCCGGATGCCGCCGGCATTGGTGGAAAGATTGCCGCCGATCTGGCAGGAACCGCGCGCTCCGAGATCGATCGGCAACAGGAAGCCAGCCTCTTCGGCCGCCTTTTGCGCGACTTCCAGCACGGTTCCGGCAAAAGCCGTCATCGTACCGGCAGCGGCATCGATATCCTCGATACCCGCGAGACGATCGAGCGAGATCACCACATCGCCGGAACGCGGGTTTGCCCCGCCGGCCAGCCCGGTCATGCCGCCTTGCGGCACGACCGCCTGCCCATGCGCATTGCAGATCCGAAGCGCGGTCGCCACCTGCTGGACGGTCGTCGGTCGGATGACCGCAAGCGGCAGGTGCTTGCCCGACAAACTCTGGTCGCTGCGCGACTTCTCGGGAATCCGGTCGCCGGCAAGCACGATCGCTTCGCCAAGCTCCGCAGTTAGGGCGTTAACCACAGTCACGGCTTGATAACTCCAAATGGATTGACATGCAGGAACTCTGCAAGATCGCTGAGCCGCTCGCAACCCATCTGCGCCATGGTCAGCGTCAACTCCTGCTTCAATACGTCGATCAGGTGCGCGGGGCCGGGATCGCCGATCGCGGCGGAGGCAAAGATGAACGGGCGGCCCATAAACACATAGTCGGCGCCGAGCGCGAGCATCCGGGCAACATCGAGGCCGGAACGCACGCCCCCATCGACCATGACGATCGCATCCTTGCCGAGACGCTGGCGAATTGCCGGCAACATCGAGACGGAGGATGGCGCCGCATCGAGCTGACGGCCGCCATGATTGGAAACCACGATGCCATCGGCGCCGAGCGCAACGTAGGCTGCGGCCTCCTCCGGATCGAGAACGCCCTTGACCACGATCTTGCCGGGCCATTGGTCGCGAATGCGCTTGAAGCGCTCGGAAGTGATGTGACCGGCCAGCAGCCCGCCGAGGAACTCTCCGAACTCCTTGATCGACAGGCCTTTCGGCGCATAGGGCTCAAGGTTTTCAAAGTGCGGAATACCGTGCTTCGCCAACCGCGCCAGCCAGTGCGGCCGCGCCAGCATGTGCAGTCCCGTCCGCAATCCCAGTTCGGGCGGCACCGACAGGCCGTTGCGGATGTCGCGGTCCCGGCGGGTGGAGGATGGAATATCGACCGTGACCACAAGCACATCGTAGCCGGTGCGCTTGGCCCGGTCGATCATGTCGGCTTCGATCTTGGCATCGTTGGGCGCGTAGAGCTGGAACCAGCCGACCGGCCCGGAATGCACCTTCATCTTTTCCAGGCTCTGGGTCGCATGTGTCGACAGCACATGCACGACGTTGTGGGTCCGCGCCGCCTTGGCGATCGGCGGCTCACAACCAGGCCACTGCAATCCGGCCAGCCCCACAGGCGCGACCCCGAAAGGAGCCGCGTACTGCTGGCCGAAGATTTTGGTGGAAATATCCGGTGCGCCCGCGTCGCTGAGGTAGCGGGGCATGAACTGCACCTGCTGGAGATCGTCGGCATTGCGCCGGACATTTTCCTCCAGGCCGATGCCGCCGGTCATGTATTCCCATGCGAAGCCCGGTATGCGCCACCGGGCTTTCGCTTTCATGTAGGGGATCGATGGAAACCGCTTTGGTATTTTAGCCAGTGATCCGCCGTGCATGCACTTTCCTCTTGATGCCTTTATGCCGCCTCGCGGCGCAGCGCCTGCGCCATGCAGTGGATGCCGCCGCCGGTCTTGGAGATTTCGGCGGTATCGACAGCCGCAACCTCGAAACCGCGTGCCTTCAGCTGTTCGATCAGCGTCTTGCTTGCGGTCGGCGCGATGATCTTGCTGTTGCCGAGCGACATGAAATTGCAGCCCAACGCCATCGTATCCTGGAACGGAACGTTGACGATATCGTGCCCCTTGCCCTTCAGCCAGGTTACGATTGCCGGATCGGTGCAGTCAAGGCAGACGGCCGTCAGCTTGTCGGCAATCGGCACCACCATCAGGTCGATATGCACATAATATTCATCGATGAAGGCAAGCCGTGTTTCCCAGCCTTCCTTGTCGAACCATTCCTTGACCTGGCGGGCGCCGTCTTCATTGGTGCGGGCGCCACCGCAGCCGATCAACACCACGCCATCCTCGATAACGTTGAAATCGCCGCCTTCGAAGGTTCCGGCGGTGACCATGTCGTAGATCGGAATGCCGAGCTTTTCAAAGGTGCGGATCGCCGCGTAGTTTTCGCCACGGCGCCAGGGCTGCGACATGGCGGTGATGATCATGCCATAGGGCGTCATGACGGCGGAATCGCGCGAATAGACCTGCATCGGCAGTTCGGGCGTCGGCTCATGCCAATGCACACGCACGCCGAAATGCTCATAAGCCGAGACAAGTTCCTTGTGCTGGGCTTGTGCAGTCTGGATGTTGCAGGGATTTTCCCTGAGGTGCTTGCGCGACAGCGATGAGGTGGCGAGATGGCGCAGATAAGCCGGCGAGCCGAGCAGGACGTCGGTCAGCTTGTCGGTCTCATTGGCGAAACCCCAATGCTTCAGGCGTTCGGTCTTGCCCTTGAGGTTGCGGCGCTGCAGGGAAAACGGTTCATTGAAAGTCGTCGTCATCGAGATATCTCCAACGTTTAGAATGAGGGAATCCACCAGTCGCGACCACGCGGCGTGGTCACATATTCAGGCCAGCGGAAGTTGATCGGCGGGTCGTAATCGCAAAGCGGCGCAATCCATTTGCTTCCACCCACACCGCCGCCGGTCCGGGTCTTGAACTCGTCCATCGCCGCGTTGCGGGCAACTTCATCCTCGAGCAGGCGCAATGCCGACGAAGCCAAAACCTTGGCGGCCGTCGTCACCATCGGGTCGATGGTCGCAGGAATACCGCCGAGCGCATTCATTACCCAGTTGGGGTAACGATAGCCCGAAGGGGCCTTGAGCGCCGGACGGGCGATGTAGAAACGGGCCAGCGGTGCATGCCAGGACATGTCGGTATAGTCGTCCGATGTCGAGTTGCGCTGCGACGGCGGCAGATCATTCCGCAGAATCGCCTCGGCGGCTTCCGGGTCGATCAACCGCTCGAGCTCGTCGATGAACGGATTGTCCATCGGTTCAAGGCCGAGATTGGTCTGGATCTCGCGGGCGACGGAACGAGCCCTCTCATCCCAGGTCGGCGCGCCGACGTCGCGCATCGAATCCCACACGACATTGGCCATGGCGTGATTGGCAAGGCCGGGACGCGACTTGCACACCCAGTGGCGTTCCCAGCGGCAACCGGTCATGTCGGCAGCGGCCTGGGCATTGCGGTCGAACACCGCCGTCACCTGCTCGGCCATCTCGATCGTCGGCACACGCATCATGTACTGGATTTCGGCGAGACCGGCCGGCAGATTGTCTGCCGTCGCCTGCCCTGCCGTCAGGAAGGCTTCGCTGATCGACCAGCCGCCCTGGTGCGGCAGCATGGAATCGCGCAGCGCCTTGGAAGCATTGTACATTGTCATTAACGCATCGTTGGCGCCTGGCGCCCGCACGGCGGAATGCGACTGCGGGATCGGCGCACCGTCGTGACGGCCCCAATTCTCAGGCTGATCACAGATGAACCGGTAGATCATCGAATAGGCCGCGCCGCAATGTGTCTCCCAGCGGACAGTATTGCACATCGGCAGCATGTAGAACGGATGAAACGACAGCATTGCATCCAGCCCGTCATAATACCCCTTGGCGGCATGGATCGGCTTGGAGCCGCGCACCTTTTCCGCTGGCTCACCGGTGAAGCGCAACGTGCCCTTGATGCCATGGTGCTCCATGGCTGCCTTGGTGGCGAGCAGCCCGCCAAGGCCGGCCAGCCCTAGCCCGGAATGCGGATCCGTATGCCCGCCGGCATGTATGGAAAGACCTTTGCGCGGCTCGCTTTTCGTGGACGCTGCCTGGCAATTGCCGGGCACCGCATCATATTCCGCATACATGCCGATCGAAGGGCCGGCACCATTGGTCCAGTGCGCGGCAAAAGCGGTCGGCATACCGGCCGAGCCTTCCTCCACGGAAAAACCGTTCGCACGCAATGTCTTCACATACCAGTCGGCCGATTGGTATTCGCGCCAGGCGGTTTCGCCGAAATCGAAAATCTTGGCGGTCCAATCGGACAGATCCTGCCGGATGCTGTCGACATGGTTGCTGGCAAAAACCTGCGCGGCCGAATGGGACATTGCAATTCTCCTTTATGCGGCCAGTGAAACCCAGTTCGAAAATTTGAAAAAGTGAAATATTTTCCACGGACCGGCAAATTTTGTTCACCATTGCCCAATTTGTGGGTAGGGTTTGCAGCCTTGGGGGAGCAGACAATGAAACATATCCCGTCGACACAGTCGCTGAGGGCGCTCGACAGTTTTGCGCGCCACGGCTCCGTGTGGAAGGCAGCCGATGAACTGCATCTGACCCGCAGCGCCGTCAGCCACCAGCTACGGCTGCTGGAGCGTGACCTGGGCTTTCAATTGCTCAACCGGGTCGGCACCAAAGTCGAATTGACCGAACAGGGATTGGGATATGCGCTCGACATTCGCCGGGCACTCAATACGATCTCCGGCTCGGCGGTTCGTCACTCCAATCGCGGCCTCACGGGCACCGTCAATGTTTGCTGCTCTCCCGGTTTCGCCTCAAGCTGGCTTTGCGCGCGCATAGCCAGCTTTCAGGAGGCCCATCCCGACGTACGGCTGATGATCCAGACGCCACACCGGCTGGACGACGTCAGCAATCCCGATGTCGACGTCTTCATTGCATTCGGCACCGGCTACTGGCCGGACATGCAGGTGGAACTGCTGGTGGAGGTCGAGTTCACCCCGCTCTGCAGCCCCGTGCTGCTCAACAAGACGGTCAGCCTCGCCGATCCTTCGGACCTCAGAAAAACCTGCCTCCTGCATCTGGTGGACAACGACGATTGGGAAAGCTGGCTGACGATTGCCGGCGTCGATCCGTCACTCGCCCAGACAGGCATCGTCTTTTCCGACATGAACCTTGTCTATTCCGCTGCGATGTCGGCGCAGGGCGTGGCAATGGGCGACGAATTCATCTGCCGCAATGCCATGGCCAACGGCTATCTGGTCCGGCCGTTCGATATAAACATCAAGTCGAAGCGATCCTACTACCTGGTGGTCTCGGAAGCCAAAGCCGATAGCAAGGCCATCATGGCCTTTAGCGACTGGATAAAGGAAGAAGTGCTGAAAAATGATGCGGGTTCGATATCGAGCTGACGCTTAAATTAGCTGATAGGTGAATAGAATTTGTCAAATGGGCGAAAATATTTCGTTTGCCCTGCGATAATTTCCTCCATACGCTCAATAAAAAAAGGGAATGGCTATGCAGGCTACAAAGCGGGCGGCAGAACTCAACGCCCAGGGGATTGGCAAGACCTATGGTGATTTCCACGCGCTCAGCGATATCTCGCTGACCATCGGGCGTGGGGAGTTTCTGACATTGCTGGGACCATCGGGCTCCGGCAAGACGACTTTTCTCATGATTCTTGCGGGCTTCGTGTCCGCCACTTCGGGCGTGCTCCTGAAGGATGGAAGCGAAATCACCAAGCTACCCGCAGAAAAGCGCGCTTTCGGTATGGTATTCCAGGGATATGCGCTCTTTCCGCACATGTCGGTCGAGAAGAATATCGCCTTTCCCTTGCAGATTGCCGGCAAGAGCGGTCCCGAAATCCAGGCGCGCGTCAACGACATGGTCGACAAGGTGGGCCTTCGTGGTCACGAGAAGAAGCGCCCGGCGGATCTTTCGGGCGGCCAGCAGCAGCGCGTGGCGCTTGCCCGCGCGCTCGCCTTCGAGCCATCAGTCCTTCTGCTCGACGAACCGTTCTCGGCACTCGACAAGAACCTGCGCGGCTCGATGCAGGACGAGGTTCGTCGGCTGCATCAGGAAACCGGCACGACGTTCGTCTTCGTCACCCACGACCAGTCCGAAGCCTTGGCGCTGTCGACGCGCGTGGCGATCTTCAATCAGGGCAAGCTGCAGCAGGTGGCGACGCCGCGCGACATCTACGAGCGCCCAACCAATCGCTTCGTTGCCGAATTTCTCGGCGACATCAACATCCTGCCGCTGTCAGGCGCTTCGGCGATTGCCAACGGAGCCGAGGCAAAGTGCGGCGATCAGGTGATCCGCGCCGCCGCCAGCGCAGGCACGCCGACGGCCAACCTCGCCATCCGTCCCGAACATATGTGCCTGCAGGCAGAAAAGCCGGCGACAGGTAACGCCCTGCCGGTGACCATCGAAAGCGTCACCTATCTGGGCTCGGTGACCCGTTTCGCCGCCCGGTCGAACGTCGGCCCGGCACTGGTGCTCGAAACACCTACCCACGCCGCGGCTCCGGGCCTAGTAGCCGGCAGCCAGGCCTGGGTCGGCTGGAAGGAGGAACAGGGCTACTTCCTCTAGGAACAGCCCCGTGAAATCCCGGCAACTGAATCCAAGCATGTCAACCATAACAATAGAGGTGAACACTATGACTGACAATTTCGAGAAAGATTGCCTTGCTATTCTGGAGCAGAAAGCCGCGCGTGGGGAGATTTCGCGCCGCCGTTTCACTCAGCTTGCCGCCTTCCTGCTGATCGGCGCTCCTGCCGCGTTGAAGGCCAAGGGCGCGCTCGCCGCTGCCAATGAACTGGTCTTCGTCAACTGGGGCGGCGATGCCGGCACGGCCTACGACAAGGCCTATGGCGCACCGTTCCTCGCTGAAGCCGGCGTCACCGTCAAGCAGGACGGTTCAGGCCCGACCGAAGGTGCCATTCAGGCGCAGTTCGAAAGTGGCAAGCCGAGCTGGGATATCGTTGACGTCGACCCCTTCTCTGCCGAAGCGCTCGGCAAGAAGGGCATGATGGAGCCGATCGACTATTCGATCGTCGACAAGAACAAATTCCGCCCCGGCTTTGGCTGGGAATATGCAGCGTCGACCTACTTCTTCTCCTATATCATCGCATACGACGCTTCCAAGTTCGGCGACAATGTGCCGACCGGAATGGCCGACTTCTTCGACGTCGAGAAATTCCCGGGCAAGCGCGCGCTCTACAAGTGGGGCGTTGGCATGTGGGAAGCTGCCCTGCTGGCCGATGGCGTGCCGGCCGACAAGCTCTACCCGCTCGATCTCGACCGCGCCCACAAGAAGATCGCGGCCTTCAAGGACAACATCGTCTCCTATTGGGGCGGCGGCTCCGAAAGCCAGTCCGTGCTGTTGAACGGCGAAGCCTCGATGGCACTGATCTGGTCGACCCGCGCCGGCCTGATCGAAAAGGATTCCGGCGGTTCGATCAAGTTCGTCTGGGATCAGGGCCTGATCTCGCCGGGCGCAATGGGCGTCATCAAGGGCAACCCGGGCGGCAAGGAAAATGCGATGAAATTCATCGCTTCCGCCCAGGATCCGAAGAAGCAGGTCATCATGTTCGACATGCTCGGCCAAGGCCCGGCAAACCCTGAAACCGATGGCCTTCTGACCCCGGAACAGGCTCGCCTGAACCCGGTCGATCCAGCCAACATGTCCAAGCAGATCGCCCTCGACATGGCCTGGTACGAAACCAACTACGGCCCGGCACTCGACGCCTACACGAAGATCATCGCGGCTTGATCTCAGGGGATAATTGCCCCTCACCCTAACCCTCTCCCCGTTGAAACGGGGAGAGGGAATCTGCTCCGAGCTTGTGCAGCTGCACGTCTTTCCGCGGCATCTTATGGAGCCACGAAGCGATCGCCCATCGTCCCCTCGCCCCGCCTGCGGGGAGAGGGCCAGGGTTAGGGACATTTTATTTTCACTGGAAAGGAGGCGGTGCCATGCGCGACTACCTGAAACCCACGCTCTTGATAGCGCCGCTTTTGCTGTTCCTGGCCGTCGCCTATATCGTGCCATTCCTCGGAGTGGTCAGCTGGAGCTTTACGCTGCCGCAACCCGGTATCGGCAACTATACGAGCGCCGTGACCGATCCGTTGATCATTTCCGTTTTTGTCAGAACGTTCCGCATCTGCCTCTTCGTCACCGTCTTCGCTGTGATCATGGCCTATGCCATCGCGCTGATCTGGGTGCGCGGCACGCCGACGCAACGACTGATCGCCGAACTTTGCATTCTCATTCCCTTCTGGATCTCGGTGCTGACGCGTGCTTTCGGCTGGGTGGCGCTGCTGTCCAACCGTGGCCTGATCAACACCTGGCTGACCCAACTTGGCGCCATTTCCGAACCGCTGACACTTGTTCGCAACGAGTTCGGCGTCATCCTCGGCATGGTGCATTTCCTCATTCCCTTCGCCGTCTTCCCGATTGCTTCGGCCATGCGCAGCCTCGATGAGCGCGTGCTGCTGGCAGCGCGCGGCATGGGCTCGTCGCGTACCCGCACCTTCTTGCAGGTCTTCCTGCCGATGACTGCCCCTGGCATCCTCGGCGCCGCGATCATGGTATTCGTTTTCTCGCTCGGCTTCTTCATCACGCCAGCCATCCTCGGCGGTGGCCGCTCGGTCATGGCAGCCGAACTGATCTATCTGCGCATCTTCCAGAGCCCGAACTGGGGACTGGGTGCAGCGATCAGCGTGTTGATGATGGTGATCGTCGGTCTGCTGCTGACGTTGCTGATGCGCTATGCCCGCCCCAAGAGCATGCTGAGCTGAGGTAAGACAATGTACAAGCCAAGCACCCTCGCCCTCGTCCTCGCAGCTTTCGTGGCGATCTTCCTGCTGCTGCCGCTGTTCGCCGTTGTGCCGGTGTCGTTCACCCCGGCGCGCTTCCTGTCGATGCCGAACGGCAACTGGTCGCTTCGGCACTATCAGTCGCTGATCGACAACCCGGCCTGGCTGACCGCGACCTTGCTGTCGATCCGCATTGCCATCATGAGCGCGACCATCTCGACAGCGCTGGCGCTGGCCTTCAGCCTCGGCATCTGGATGTTCCGCCCGTGGTTTGCCAGCCTGCTGATCGGCCTCGTGCTGATGCCGATGGTTGCTCCGCCGGTCGTCTCGGCCATCACGCTCTATTTCTTCCTGATCTCGCTTTCCCGGCTCAATGATTTCGTCGGCTACGATACACCGGTCGGCGTCGCCATCGCCCATGCGGTGATGATCGCCCCGTTTGCAGTCGTATTGATCACGGTAGCGTTGGCGCAGGTGGACCGCCGCATCGATCTGGCCGCACGCGGCTTCGGCGCCGGCATCTTCCAGCGCGTGTTCAAGATCATCGTTCCCAATATCCGTTTCGGCCTGCTGACCGCCTTCTTCCTCGCCTTCGTGCTGTCATGGGAAGAAATCGGCGTCACGCTGTTCATCACCTCGGTCAACGCGGTGACGCTGCCACGCATGATGTGGATGGGCCTGCGCGACAACATCGACCCGGCCATCGCCGCCATCTCGGTCCTGCTGATCATTCTGGTGGCAGCCGTCATCCTCGGCAAGACAGCGATTTCCACCCTCGCCTCCGGCAAGAAGTGAAAATCCCTCTGGCGCACAGACGCGCTTAGAATTATACAATTGTAGAATTAAAAGAATCCTGGACTGGGAGAATGACGTGATTAGCACCGGTATGTATCTGACGAAGCTTCTTGAGGCCTATGGGGTGGATACCGTCTTCGGCATTCCCGGCGTCCACACGGTCGAACTCTATCGCGGCCTCGCCGGCTCCAATGTGCGCCACATCACCCCCCGCCATGAACAGGGCGCCGGCTTCATGGCCGATGGCTATGCGCGCGTTTCCGGCAAGCCGGGCGTCTGCTTCATCATCACTGGCCCCGGCATGACCAATATCGTCACCGCCATGGGCCAGGCCTACGGCGATTCCATCCCGATGCTGGTGATTTCCACCGTCAACAGCCACGGCCACATGGGCTCGGGCGAAGGCTGGCTGCACGAATTGCCGAACCAGCAGGCGCTGGTCAACAATGTTGCGGCCTTCAGCTACACGGTCAACCGCCCGGAAGAATTGGCGCCGGCGCTGGCGCGCGCTTTCGCGGTGTTCGACAGCGCCCGGCCCCGCCCCGTGCATATCGAGCTGCCGATCAATGTCATGCTCGCGGCAGCTGACCACCTGCCTGTTCCGGAGAAGGTTGCGCGCCTGAAGCGCCCTGCCGCGCAAGCCGACGAGATCGCCGCCGCAGTAGCCCTTCTCGATGGCGCCAAGGCTCCGATTATCCTTGCCGGTGGCGGCGCGGTCCGTGCTTCCAAGGAAATTCGGGGGCTCGCCGAGAAGATCGATGCCCCCGTCTGCATGACCACCAACGGCCGTGGCATCCTGCCGCCGGCCCATCCGCTTGGCATTTCCACCTCAGCGAGCTTCTCTGCTACCCGCCAGTTGATCGAAGCCTCTGATGTCGTGCTCGCCATCGGCACCGAATTCGGCCCCACCGACTACGACATGTACGAGGACGGTTTCTTCAAGATCCCCGGCAAGGTGATCCGTATCGACATCGACCCCAAGCATATCATGCGCACGGTGCTGCCGGAGATCGGCATTGTCGGCGATGCGGCAACCAGCGCCGCCCAACTCAGCGCTGCGGTGGCTTCAGGCAAGCGCGACGGCGCCGCCCGCGCCGCCAAGGTTCGGACCAATCCGAACAGCGACCTGACCCCGGCGATGCTCGGCGACATCCACATCCTCGAAGCCATCCGCGACCAGTTTCCGGATGTGATCTTCGTCGGCGATTCCACCCAGTTGGTCTATTCCGGCAACCTCGGCTACACCTCGGCCTCGCCGTCCTCGTATTTCAATTCGGCAACCGGCTACGGCACGCTTGGTTATGGCATGCCCGCGGCGATCGGCGCCAAGGCCGCGGCACCGAACCGGCCGGTGATCGCGCTTGCCGGCGACGGCGGCTTCCAGTTCTCGGTCGCCGAACTCGCATCGGCCAAGGAAGCGGGCCTACCGATCATCGTCCTGCTGCTCAACAACAATGGCTACGGCGAGATCAAGTCCTACATGGTGTCGAAGAACATCCCGACACTCGGAGTCGACCTCTACACGCCCGATTTCATCGGCATCGGCAAGGCCTATGGCTGGACGACAGAGACAGCCGGCAATCTTGCCGACCTGCTTGCCATGGTCGAGAAAGCCGCCTCCAGCACCGAGCCGACGCTAATCGTCTTCGGCGAGGACGTGCGCAAGGAAGCTGTGACGAAGACGACGAAGTAGAGTTTTTACCTTGGGACAAGTCCCCTCCCCACCCCCTCCCCACAAGGGGGAGGGGCGAACTGAGGCGCCGCCTCGCTTGCTATCAACCTACACTCATAGTGCTGGCGTTGTTGCAGGGTGAGCGAGCGCCGCAGGTTAAACCCCTCCCCCTTGTGGGGAGGGGTTGGGGAGGGGTTCTATCCCAACAAAGCGCGAAGGATTTTACCATGACCACCTTCAATCAGCCGCTCGGCGGCAATGAAATGCCCCGTTTCGGTGGCCCCGCCACCATGATGCGGCTGCCGACGCAGGCGACCGCCGAGGGCCTCGATGCCTGCTTCGTCGGCATTCCGCTCGATGTCGGCACCTCCAACCGTCCCGGCACCCGCCTCGGGCCACGGCAGATCCGGCAGGAATCCTGCATGCTCCGGCCCTACAACATGGCGACGGGTGCGGCGCCTTTCGAGCATCTGCAGGTGGCCGATATCGGCGACGTCGCCATCAACACCTTCGATCTCAAGAAGACCGTCGACATCATCACCGAGGCTTATCACAAGATCCTCGCGCACAATTGCATCCCGCTCACCCTCGGCGGCGACCACACGCTGACCTACCCGATCCTCAGGGCGATCGCCAAGAAGCACGGCCCGGTGGCACTGATCCATGTCGATGCCCATGCCGACATCAACGACGAAATGTTCGGCGAAAAGATCGCCCATGGCACGCCGTTCCGTCGCGCGTTCGACGACGGCCTGCTCAACAACGACAAGGTGTTCCAGATCGGCCTGCGTGGCACCGGCTATTCACCAGAGGACTTCAACTGGGCCCGGTCCCAGGGCTGGACGGTGATCCAGGCGGAAGAGTGCTGGGGCAAGTCGCTGAAACCGATGATCGACGACATCCGCGCCAAGATCGGCGACACGCCCGTCTACCTGACCTACGACATCGACAGCCTTGATCCGGCATTTGCGCCCGGTACCGGCACGGTCGAGATCGGCGGCCTGACGACCTGGCAGGCGCTGGAAATCATTCGCGGCTGCGCCGGGCTCAACCTCGTCGGCTGCGATCTGGTGGAAGTATCGCCGCCGTTCGATCCCTCGGGCAATACCGCACTGATCGGCGCCAACCTGTTGTACGAAATGCTCTGCGTGCTGCCAGGCGTGAAGCGTTAGCCATTGTGCTGGGGATCCCGGATGGGAGATCCCTGGCATTTTCCGCCCTCGCAATCATCACGGCCTGATTGCAGACGGTGATTAATGTCGCTATTCTCTCCGCGAAATAGTGGAGAAAAATCAAGATGAAGACACTGCCCGTCTTGCTGTCGTGCCTTGCAGCTATTGCAATCCTGCTTTCGAGCTGCGTCGGCGGCCGAACAGCCGCAGACGATGAGAAGCATCCCGACTCATGGAAGCGGAAAGAGTCGCGCTACAATTCGCGTCACAACGGCACGCAATACTAGGGTCAGTCCGTTATCGCTCCATGTTTGCCGAAATGTTTCGGGAAGAAGGCCATGGCCAGTTGGAACATGGCCTTCAGCGCTTCACCAACCGGATAGGGCTCGACGGTGTTCATCAATTCGAGCCATAACCCTTCGAGCGACACGCGCACAACGCGCGAAACAGCCTCGACATCGCATGGGTAGCCGCCCTCCTGGATCAGTTCTGAGCAGAGCCTCCTGACGGTTGCCGCATATTCGACATCGAAATCGGCGCCGTGCTCACGATATATAGGTCTGCTCTGGATCTCGCCCCACAGCGCCGACCAGGCACCCAGCCGCTCTGGATTGCAGATCGAATCGACGAAGTCCGCACGCATCAGCGCCTCGAGTTGCGCCGCCGGACGTGCCGGCGCCTGCGCCAGCGACTGCGTCCAGTTGTCCCGATATTCCCTGGCAAGGTAAATCAACGTTTCGGTGAGCAGCTTCTCCTTCGTCTCGAAATGGAAAATGATCAACCCATGCGACAGGCCTGCGGTCTGGGCGACTTCGGTCAGCGTCGTTCGCGCATAGCCGTTGCGCGCCAGCGTCGCGATCGTCGCCTCGATGAACTGCTGGCGCCGCATCTCGCGACTGGCCTTTCGGGAACCCGCCTCAGGGCGCGTGATTTTATTGGCAGCAGTCATTGGCGAGCCCCGTGGTTATGCGCCTTCAATCCCTTGCATGGACGCAAGCTCGATGAAAAGCAGAATCTGCCCGCCCACACAATTATACTGATTGACAGTTCAGTCAAAATGCAAAAAACTGACCTTGTAATCACGTCTGGCGCTGCTAGGCTGAACATGCCTTCAGGGCTGACCGAACAAAAAGAACGGGAACACTAGATGCCATCACCGGGACGCGATTTGCGATTTGGTGTGCTTGAGGAGTGCCGGATGGCCTCACGAGCAAGCTTCTGCCTTTCCCGCTTTGGCGCGATGCGCTAACCGGGGTGGCTGACATGAACCAGATGCACATGCCCGATACCGCCTCCCCGCTTCTGGATCATTGCCCACCGACACTCCCCGCCGAATGCTATTTCGATCCTGACTGGTTCGCGTGCGAGCAAAAACTGATCTGGTCCCGGCAATGGGTCTACGTCGGCCGCTTCAACGACCTGCCCGAAATGACGATGCGCCGCATATCGGTTGCCGGCGAAAACCTGATCCTGATCCGCGACCGCGACGACAACGTCACCTGCTTTCACAACACCTGCCGGCATCGGGGATCGGAGCTCTGCACCGCCCAACAGAAGCAGCTATCCTCCAAGCTGATTTCCTGTCCGTACCATCAGTGGAGCTATGGATTTGACGGGCGTCTGGTCAGCACGCCGTTCATCTCGCTCACCGACGATTTCCGCAAGGAGGATCATGGCCTGTTCCGGGTCGCGGTGAAACTCTGGAATGGCTTCCTTTATGTTTGCCTCGCCGATGATCCTCCGGATTTTGATGCCGCGCCGGACCTGGGTCCCCATGCCTTCGACAATTGGCCGATGGCTCGCCTCGTCACCGGCCACGTCATGACCAAGGAACTCGCCTGCAACTGGAAGATCTTCTGGGAGAACTACAACGAATGCCTGCACTGTCCCGGCATCCACCCCGAGCTTTCAGACATGGTGCCTATCTATTCCAGGGGCTACATGGCGCCGAACGAAGCCCCGGGATGGACGCCCGAGGCCAATCATGACCAGCACGTCCTGAAGCAAGGCGCCCGCACGTGGTCGATGAATGGTCAAACCTGCGGCCCTGAATTTGAAGGGCTGACCAACGCCGAGCGTGCTGCTGGTCAAACGTTCGTAACCCTGCTGCCGACGATGTTTGTCGTCGCCCATGTCGATTACGTCAGGACGGTTGCGCTGCGGCCGCTTGGCCCCGAGCGCACCGAACTTCGAGCCGAATGGCTGTTCTCCCCCGAGACCCTTGCCCAACCGGATTTCGATCTCGCCAACGTCGTCGATTTCGCCACGACGGTCATGCTGCAGGACGGAGACGCCTGCGAAATGAACCAGCGTGGCCTACGGAGCTCAAAGTATCGCCAAGGCCGGCTGATGCCGCAGGAGTTCGACGTCTTCCGCTTTCAGCAATGGATCCGGGAGCAGATGAAATAACAAGAAGAAGGCGCCGTGCTTGCCGGCGTCCGCATGAAGTCAGGGACGACAAAAACAAAAAAGGGAACATATCATGCCACTTCTGAATAGACGCACCGTACTCACGCTCATGGGCGGCACTGTGCTCGCGGCTCCTTTCGTCAAGCGCGCACGCGCCGAAGGGACGCTGGCCGTCTACAACTGGGCCGATTACATCGGCGAGACCACGGTCGAGGATTTCCAGAGCGCCACGGGTATTCCCGTCACCTATGACCTCTATGCCTCTGCAGAAGAAATGCAGGCCAAGATGCTGGCCGGCGCCACCGGCTACGACGTGGTGGTGCAATCGGGCCTCGGCATGCCGAACCTTCTCAAGGCGAACATCTACGAAAAGCTCGACCGATCCAAGCTGCCGAACTGGAAAAACCTCGATCCCGCCATCCTGAAGATCCTCGAGAGCTGGGATCCCGGCAACCTTTATGGCGTCCCCTACATGTGGGGTTCGGTCGGCATGAGCTACAACGTCGACATGGTCAAGGAACGGCTGCCGAATGCTGACCTTGAATCGCTGGACGTCATCCTCAAACCGGAAAATGCCGAAAAGCTGGCCGATTGCGGCATCTCGATCCTCGATAGTCCGACGGACTTCCTGTTCATGGTGCTGAAGTATATCGGCAAGAACCCCGACACGGCCACCGAAGCCGACTTCAGAGCGGCCGCCGAGGTCCTCAAGCCGGTCCGCAAATACATCAAGACCTTTGACAACGCCAATTACCTCAACGCGATCCCCAACAAGGAACTCTGCGCCATCAACAACTGGTCGGGCGACTACGCCACCGCGCAGACCCGCGCCAAGGAGGCTGGCGTCGAGATCAATCTCGCCTATTACGTCCCGAAGACAGGCGCGCCCGCATGGGTCGACAATGTGTGCATTCCGAGCGATTCCGCCAACAAGGACAATGCCCACGCATTCATCAACTACCTGATGGACCCCGAAGTCATCGCCAAATGCTCGAACTTCACCAACTACGCCAACGGCAACCTCGCCTCGAAGCCATTCCTCGACAAGGCGATCATCGATAATCCGGCAGTCTATCCCGATGCCGAGACGATGAGCCGCCTCTATGCGCCCAAGGCGCCAACCGAGGAACAGGAGCGCATCTTCACCCGTGTCTGGACGGACATCAAGTCCGGCTGATCCAGCTTTCAAGCGAGGTGAAAAATGAACGTCATTGCTCCTTCGAAGACCGGCAAATCCAGCACTAGCCCGGCGCCGGACACCAATCCAGCCTCCTCCTTCGTCAAGATCGACAAGGTCACCAAATCCTTTGCCGGCATTGTCGCCGTCAACGAAGTCAGCATCGATATTGCCAAGGGCGAGCTTTTCGCCCTGCTCGGCGGCTCGGGTTGCGGCAAGACTACCCTTCTTCGCATGCTGGCCGGCTTCGAGACGCCGACCAGCGGTCACATCCTGATAGATGGCAGGGACATGACCGACGTGCCGCCCTACGAGCGCCCCGTCAACATGATGTTTCAATCCTATGCGCTCTTCCCCCATATGACGGTCGAAAAGAACGTCGCCTATGGCCTCAAGCACGAGCAGATGACGGATGCGCAACGAAAGGACCGGGTCAGGCAGATGCTTGACCTGGTCCAGCTCTCCGAACTCGGCCACCGCAAGCCGCACCAGATCTCCGGCGGACAGCGCCAGCGTGTCGCACTCGCCCGCTCACTGGCAAAGAGTCCCAAGGTGCTGCTGCTCGACGAGCCGCTGGGCGCGCTCGACAAGAAGCTTCGCGAACACACTCAGTTCGAGATTGCCAACATCCAGCACAAGACCGGCATCACCTTCGTCGTCGTCACCCACGACCAGGAAGAGGCGATGACGCTCGCAACCCGCATCGCAGTCATGGACAAAGGCGTTGTCCGCCAGATCGGCTCGGCAACCGAGGTCTACGAATACCCCAACAGCCGGTTCGTTGCGGGCTTCATCGGCTCCATCAATCTGTTCGACGGCGAGGTGCTATCGGTCATCGAAAACATGGCGACCGTGCGGGTACCGGCGCTGGGCGTCGATGTCACCGGCGTGGCACCGCGCCACATCGCCACCGGCCAGAAGATTTCCGCAGCCATCCGCCCGGAAAAGATCCACATTTCGCGCGAAGCCCCACCGACATCAAGCAATGTCGTACAAGGCACGGTCGATGACCTCGGCTATTTCGGCAAGGATTCGCTCTACCGCATCCGGCTGGATACCGGCACCGTGCTGGCCGTCAATTCGGTCAACGCCCGTAGGCGCCCTGAAAACGAACGTGTCGCGCAATGGGAAGACAGGGTTTGGCTGGCCTTCGACCCCACGTCCGTCATTCTCCTGAAGGATTGATCATGGCGACCATCGAGCAATCCCCGAGCGTCGCGCCGCTGGGCGAGACCGGTATCAGGCACTGGTTCAACCGGGTTGGCTGGCGGCAGACCATCATCGCCACGCCTTACATATGGTTGTTCTTCTTCTTCTTCGTGCCGTTCCTGATCATCTTTGCCATCAGCCTGGCGAAGACCGCGCCCACATCGCCACCGTTCCAGTACCAGGCGGAGTGGCCCTACATCTATCTCGACGGCTACCAGAGGCTTTTCACCGACAGCCTCTATATCAGGTCCTACCTGATTTCGGTCTACAATGCCGGTATCGCCACCGTACTTTGCCTGCTGATCGGTTATCCGATGGCCCTGGCGCTGACGCGGATCAGCCGCACATGGCGGAACTTTTTCCTGATCCTTGTGATCCTGCCCTTCTGGACGTCCTTCCTGCTTCGCGTTTATGCCTGGATCGGACTTTTCGGCTCCAACAGCTGGTTCAACAAGGGACTGACCTCTATCTACAATGTCGTCGTGCCCTCGCAATGGGCGCTCACCAGCATTCCCATGATGAACACGAACTTCGCCGTGGTGCTGGTGATGGTCTATTCCTACCTGCCGTTCATGATCCTGCCGCTCTATGCGAACCTGGAGAAGCTGGACCTGACCCTCAACGAGGCGGCGATGGATCTCGGTTCCCGGCCCTCGCAGGTGTTCCGCGACGTAACCTTGCCACTGTCGATTCCCGGCATCATCGCCGGGGGGCTGCTCGTCTTCATTCCGGCCTGCGGCGAGATGATCATCCCGGGCTTGGTTGGCAATGCCTATGACCCGATGATCGGTCGCGTCATTTCTGACGAATTCTCCTCGGCGCGCGACTGGCCGATGGCCTCGGCCGTTGCCGTGGCGCTGCTGATGCTGCTCGTCCTGCCGATGATGGCCTACAACCATTTCGATGCGCGGGCGCAGGCTGGAAGCGAGGGCCGCAAATGAACCGGCGCCCCGCCTTCCTGCTGACCTGCCTTTGGCTTGGCCTAGCCTTCTTCTACATCCCGATCTTCTCGATGATCGTCTATTCCTTCAACAAGTCGCGGCTGGTAACCGTCTGGGGCGGCTTCTCGACGCAATGGTACGGAAAGCTTTTCGCCAACAACCAGATCATCGATGCAGCTCTTTTGTCTCTGAAGATCGCACTGGTCAGCGCCACCTTCGCTACCATCCTCGGTACGATGGCTGGCATCGCGCTCGCCCGCTTCGGTCGTTTCAAGGGTCGCACGGTGTTTTCCGGTTTCGTCACCGCGCCGCTGATCCTGCCGGAGGTGATCACCGGCATTTCGATGCTGATGCTGTTCATCCTGATGGCGCAATGGATCGGCTGGCCGGGCAAGCGCGGCTTCACCACCATCACGATGGCGCATATCACCTTCTCGATGACCTATGTGACGACCATCGTGCAGTCGCGGCTTTCGAGCATGGACGCTTCCATTGAGGAGGCCGCACTGGATCTCGGCTCCAAACCCTGGCAGGTGTTGAGGGACGTAACGCTGCCGATCATCTTTCCGGCCATCATGTCCGGCTGGCTGCTGGCGTTTACGATCTCGCTCGATGACGTGGTGATCACCAGCTTCACCACCGGACCGGGATCGACCACGCTGCCAATCCTCATCTGGAGCAAGGTGAAGCTGGGCGTTACGCCCGACATCAACGCGCTCGCGACCCTGATCATCGTCAGCGTCGGCTTCTGTGTCGCCGTGGCAGGCTTCATCATGAGCCGCGCGGAGCTGCGCAAGCAGCGCGATTACCATCTGGCAGCCGCAGCGAATGAATAGCAACAATGGATAGTATTATGCCTACCCCTGACCTGATCCTTTTCAATGCCAATATTGTCACCATGGACCCGCTGACACCGAAGGCGCAGGCACTCGCAGTCAAAAACGGGCGTGTCATTGCGCTCGGTGCAGATAAGGAGATCCGTGCGCTTGCGAGTGAGAACACGCGCATCGTTGATGCGGGTGGACGACTGGTTTTGCCAGGCTTTCAGGATACCCATATCCACTTGCAGGACAGCGGTCGCGACTATGCCCAGAACGCAGGCCTGGACGCGGCACGCACGATCGACGAACTGGTTGCGACGATGAAAACCTTCAGCGAGAGCCATGATGGCACATGGGTCAACGGCGTCGGCTGGTACACGGGCATCTTCCATGACGGCAATCTCACGCGGCAGGTGCTGGATCTCGCGGTACCCGACCGCCCCTCCTTCATCCTCGCCTCCGACGGCCACAATGCCTGCCTGAACTCCCGGGCGTGCGAACTGCTCGGGCTGGTCAGCGGGATCGACGATCCCTTCAACGGCCACTTCGTACGCGATGAAAACGGCGTGCCGACGGGCATGCTGCATGAAGACGCGATCAAATGGGCCGAGGCGAAGATGCCGCAGCCGACGGACGAGGATTTCGTCTTCGGCATCAAGTTTGCGCAGTCCCTCGCCAATCGCCATGGCATCACCGGCGTGCTCGATGCCTCGGTTCGCGAACGCCATGCCCGCGTCTATTCCGGCATGCAGGAACGTGGCGAGTTGACGGTCCGCGTCTGCGCCACCGCCCGTGTCGAACCCTACGAAAAGACGGTCGACGCCGTTGCCCGCCTTCAAGCGCTGCGTGCCGCCAATCAGTCCGAGATGTTCACCATACACTCGGCCAAGTTCTTCCTCGACGGCGTGATGGAAAATCGCACCGCTGCAATGATCGAGGACTATTCGGATGCTGCCGGCGGCAATGCGCCGCTGATGTTTTCGCATCCGCAAATCCTCGAACTGTTCACCGCTTTCGATGCCGCCCGCTTCCAGATCCATGTCCATGTGATCGGCGATTATGCTGTCCGCGCCGCCCTCGACGGGCTGGAAAAGGCACGATCTGTCAACGGCCGCTGGCCGAGCCTGCACCAGCTGGCGCATATCCAGTGCATCGATCCGTCAGACATTCCTCGGCTCGCCGAACTGGGCGCCGTGGCCAATGTCCAGGCGCTCTGGGCCCGGCACGAGCCGTCCGTCACCGATATCGCCCTGCCGATCGTCGGCGAGGTGCGCGGCAAGTGGATGTATGCCTTCCGCTCTCTGATCGACGCCGGCGCACCCTATGCGTTGTCCTCGGATTGGGGCGTATCGACGCTCAACCCCTTCGAAATTATCGAAACCGCGATCACCCGCCAGCCGCCGGGCCGGCCGAACACACATCCGGTATTCCTGCCCGAACAGCGGATGACCCGCGAGGAATGCATCAAGGCCTATACGATCCATGCCGCCGCAGCGGCCTGGCGCTCAGCCGACACGGGCTCCCTGAGCCTCGGTAAATATGCCGATCTGATTGTGCTCGACCGCGACATTCTCACCTGCGATGTCTACGATATCGGCGACACCAATGTGCTTCTGACGCTGCTTGGCGGCAGGCAAGTGCATCGGGATGTGGGGTTTGCGGGATAAGTTGGATCGAGGTCCAAGTCCAAGCCCTTCCGGACGACATGGGCGCGAGTGCGCCACCCTGCCCCGGCTGAACGGGCCCCGATGTTCCCGGATCTTCCGATGCCGCGAGATGGCCGGCGCACCGTTTTCGAAAGGCTCGGAAGGACTCATGCTTTTTGCGCGATCAGCACGACGCCGAGAAAGATCAGCACGATGCCCGCCCAGTTGACCAGCGACGGCCGCTCGCCGAGAAACAGGAAGGCGAAGATCGCCACCAGCACCACGCTGAGCTTGTCCACCGGTGCGACCTGCGCCGCATTGCCGATTTTCAACGCCCGGAAATAGCAGAGCCAGGATGCCCCGGTGGCAAGCCCCGACAGGATGAGGAAGGTCCAGGTCCGGCCTGAAATCTCGGCCGGCGACTGCCAACCGCCCAACATTGCAAGCAGCGCGCCGACCACGACAAGGATGACGATCGTGCGGATGAACGTCGCGAAATCCGAGTTGATGTTCTCGATGCCGATCTTGGCGAAGATCGCCGTCAGTGCGGCAAAGGCGGCGGAAAGCAGGGCCCATACCTGCCATGACAGAAGAAGATTTTTCATCTAGTCGGCACCCGTGTTGAACTGCGTCAAATACCTGCTTGCTTTCCTTGTTTGCATTGCACAAACTCCAGTACAAAACAGGGAACGGCTGAGCATATGTCCATCAAGGCCAGTATTTATCATCTGACCCACTATATCTACGACAATCCGGTCATGTTGAGCCCGCAGATCATCCGGCTGAAGCCCGCGGCGCATTCGAAGACCAAGGTTTTGAGCCATTCTCTCAAAATCTCGCCCGAGAATCATTTCGTCAACCTGCAGCAGGATCCCTACGGCAACTACCTCGCCCGCTTCGTCTTTCCCGAACCGGTGCGCGAACTGAAGATCGAAGTCGATCTCGTCGCCGACATGACGGTCTACAATCCCTTCGATTTCTTTATCGAGGAATCCGCCGAGATGTGGCCCTTTGCCTATCCGGAGGATCTGAGCGAAGACCTGTCGATCTATATGAAGCCAGAGCCAGCAGGGCCGCACCTGCAGGCCCTGCTCGACACAATCGATCGCTCTTCAATGAAGACCATCGACAAGGTCGTCGGCCTCAATCATCAGCTTCAGCAGAAGATCGGCTATGTCATCCGCATGGAGCCCGGCGTCCAGGAACCGGAAGTGACGCTTTCGAGCGCGCTTGGATCCTGTCGTGACAGCGGCTGGCTACTGGTGCAGATCCTGCGCCATCTGGGTTTTGCGGCGCGCTTTGTCTCGGGTTACCTGATCCAGCTCGCGCCCGATATCAAGGCGCTCGACGGCCCCTCGGGCACCGAGGTCGATTTCACCGACCTGCATGCCTGGTGTGAAGTTTATCTTCCCGGCGCAGGTTGGGTCGGTCTTGACCCGACATCGGGCCTACTGACCGGGGAGAGCCACATCCCGCTGGCCGCCACCCCGCATTACAAAAACGCCGCGCCGATCTCCGGCGGCTATTTCGGCCAGGCCAACACCTCCTTCGATTTCGACATGAAGGTGACGCGGGTGTCCGAACATCCGCGCATCACCAAGCCTTTCCCCCAGGATAGCTGGGAGCACCTCAATGCGCTCGGCGGGGAGGTCGATGCATTCCTGAAGAGCGAAGATGTCAGGCTGACGATGGGCGGTGAGCCGACCTTCGTATCGATCGACGATTTCCAGTCCGAGGAATGGAATACCGATGCGGTCGGACCGCAGAAACAAGGCCTCGCCGATACGCTGATCCGGCGACTGCGCGACCGTTTCGCCCCGGGCGGCTTCCTGCACTTTGGCCAGGGAAAGTGGTATCCAGGAGAAAGCCTGCCGCGCTGGACCTTCTCGCTCTACTGGCGCCGCGACGGCAAGTCCGTATGGGAAAATGAAACGCTGATCGCCGAGGAAAGCAAGACCTATCCGGTGGGCGCGGAAGATGCGGAAAAGTTGCTGGCCGCGATCGCCACCGAGCTGCGCGTCGATCCGGCTCTGGTCGTGCCCGCCTTCGAGGACCCCGCCGAATGGGTCATCAAGGAAGCCAACCTGCCGGAGAATGTCGATCCGGCCAACTCAAAACTGGAAGACCCGGAAGAACGCGCCCGCATCGCCAAGGTCTTCTCCAACGGACTGACAAAGCCCTCGGGTTTCGTGCTGCCGATACAGGCGTGGAATGCCCGCGCCGAACGGCGGCGCTGGATCTCCGAGAAATGGGAAACCCGGCGCGGGCGTCTTTATCTGGTGCCTGGCGATTCCCCTGTCGGCTATCGCCTGCCGCTGGGTTCCCTGCCCTATGTGCCGCCGTCACAGTATCCCTATATCCACCCCGTTGATCCCACCGTCCCGCGTGCCGCTCTGCCGGATTTCCACGACAGCCCGGGCCGGGCACTGTCCGCTCATTCGACGCAGTCGGCCACGCCGCATCAGACCCAGACGGGACAATCCCTGGAGGAAATAGACGGCCGCGTGCGAACCGCCATCAGCGTCGAGGTGCGCGACGGCCGGCTCTGCGTCTTCATGCCGCCGACAGAAGCGCTCGAGGATTATCTCGACCTCATCGCGTCGGCGGAGCGCGCAGCCGCCGCCTTCAAGCTGCCCGTCCACATCGAAGGCTACACGCCCCCGCATGACGAGCGGCTGAACGTCATCCGTGTCGCTCCCGATCCTGGTGTCATCGAAGTCAATGTCCATCCCGCCTCGAACTGGCAGGAATGCGTCGACATCACCACCGCGGTCTATGAGGAGGCGCGGCAGTCCCGCCTCGGCGCTGAAAAGTTCATGATCGACGGCCGTCACACCGGCACCGGCGGCGGCAACCATGTCGTGGTCGGCGGCGCCAACCCGAATGACAGCCCGTTTCTGCGCCGGCCCGATCTGCTGAAGAGCATCGTGCTTTTTTGGCAGAGGCACCCCTCCCTCTCCTACCTGTTTTCGGGCCTGTTCATCGGTCCGACCAGCCAGGCGCCGCGCATCGATGAGGCGCGCCACGACGGGCTTTACGAGCTGGAAATCGCGCTATCGCAGGTGCCGGCGCCGGGTGGCGATGCGGCGCCGTTGCCGTGGCTGGTCGATCGCCTGTTCCGCAACCTGCTGGTGGATTCATCGGGCAATACCCACCGCGCCGAGATCTGCATCGACAAGCTGTTTTCGCCGGATGGGCCGACAGGTCGTCTGGGTCTTGTCGAATTCCGCGGCTTCGAGATGCCGCCGGACAGCCGCATGAGCCTGGCCCAGCAGCTTCTCATCCGGGCGCTGATCGCCCGTTTCTGGAAGGCGCCGCTGGATGGCACGTTCACACGGTGGGGCACCACGCTGCATGATCGCTTCATGCTGCCGCACTTCGTCTGGCAGGATTTCCTCGACATCCTCGCAGACTTGAAAAGCCATGGTTTCGCCTTCCGCCCGGAATGGTTCGAGGCGCAACTCGAATTCCGCTTTCCTTTCTATGGCGAGGTGGAATTCGAAGACACCAGGCTCGAACTCCGGCAGGCGCTCGAGCCGTGGCATGTCACCGGCGAAACGGGCGCCGTTGGCGGCACGGTGCGCTTTGTCGACTCCTCGGTCGAACGTCTGCAGGTGAAGCTCGATACCGGCAATCCGGAACGGTTTGCCGTCGCCTGCAACGGCCGGCCGGTGCCGCTTCGCAAAACCCACGCCGGCGGCCCGGCTGTCGCGGGCGTCCGTTTCAAGGCGTGGCAGCCGGCGTCGGGCTTCCATCCGGTGCTGCCGGTCAATACCCCCTTGATCTTTGATATCTACGATCGCTGGACCGAAAAGGCGGTTGGCGGTTGCGTTTATCACGTTGCCCATCCGGGGGGACGCAGCTATGACACTTTCCCAGTCAATGGCTATGAAGCGCAGGCGCGACGGCTCGCACGCTTCGAACCCTGGGGGCACACAGCAGGCGGCTACCCGCTCCAGCCGGAGACGCCTCACCCGGATTTTCCGCTGACACTGGATCTCAGAAGGCCGCCGGGAGCGTAAATGTCGGGTACAGGTATGAGCGCAAACGCAGCAACGAATTCGCAACAGGCGCTGGATTACACATTGATCCCCGGCACGGCGGACGAGATGCTGGGGCCGGATGGCACAGTGCGGCCGGTCTGGCGACATTTCGTCTCCTCCCTTTCACGGATGGGTGGCACAGACCTTGAAGGCCGCATCGCCCGCGCCGACAGATATCTTCGCGACGCCGGTGTTTTCTACCGTGCTTACGGTGGCCAGCCGAATGCGGAACGATCCTGGCCGCTTTCCCATATCCCCGTATTGATCGATGGCCGGGAATGGCAAAACCTTTCGGCAGGCCTAACCCAGCGGGCTGAGCTGCTGGAACGCATCGCCGCCGACATATATTCGGAAAACCGGCTGGTACAGGAAGGGCTCCTGCCGCCGGGCCTGATTGCCGCCAACCCTGAATACCTCCGGCCCGTCGCCGGCTTGACGCCCGTCGGCGGCCACTATCTGCACTTCATCGCCTTCGAGATTGGGCGTGGCCCGGATGGCAACTGGTGGGTGCTTGCCGACCGCACACAGGCGCCTTCGGGGGCAGGGTTTGCGCTGGAAAATCGCGTCGCGACAACACGCGCCTTTTCCGACATCTATGCCGAAACCCATGTCCACCGGCTGGCTTCGTTCTTCGGCACCTTCCGCGATGCTCTGCAGATGCACAAGAAGAATGGCGACGACCGGATCGCGGTGCTGACACCCGGCCCGGCCAATGAAACCTATTTCGAGCACGCCTATATTGCCCGTTACCTCGGCTTCATGCTGCTTGAGGGCGAGGATCTCGCTGTCGTCGACAACAAGGTGATGGTCCGCACGGTCGCCGGCCTCAAGCCATTGAGCGTATTGTGGCGCCGCCTGGATGCAACCTACGCCGATCCGCTGGAGCTCGACCAGACGTCGCAGATCGGCACGCCCGGCCTCGTGCAGGCACTTCGGGCGGAAAGCGTGGCCATCGTCAATGCGCTGGGCTCGGGTCTGCTCGAGACTCGAGCTTTCCTCGCCTTCATGCCCGCCATCTGCCGCCGGTTGCTCAACGAGGACCTGAAATTGCCATCGATCGCGACATGGTGGTGCGGCCAGCAGGCCGAGCGGGAGCACGTCGCGCGCAATCTCGACCGGATGATCATTGGCCCCGCCTATTCCCGCCTGCCGTTCTTCGATGACGGCGGCGAGTCGGTCGCCGGCTCTGCACTGGGCGAAAACAGGAATGCGCTGCTGAAGCGGATTGCCGAGGAAGGCAACAGGCTGGTCGGCCAGGAGATCGTCAAGCTTTCCACCACGCCGGCCTTTGTCGACGGCAAGTTCGCACCGCGGCCGATGAGCCTGCGTGTCTTTGCCGCCCGCTCCCGCGACGGTTGGGAGATCATGCCGGGCGGCTTCGCCCGCATCGGCGCGGGCGACGACGTCTCGGCCATCGCCATGCAGAAGGGCGGCTCGGTTGCCGATGTCTGGATCGTCTCCGACACCCCGGTCAAATGGTCAACGCTGCTGCCGTCCGAGGAGAATTTCACCCGCAACATGCCCGGCAGCCTACCGAGCAGGGCAGCGGACAATCTTTTCTGGCTCGGCCGCTACATCGAGCGTGCCGAAGGTGCATTGCGCATTCTGCGCGCCTGGCACGGCCGCTACGCCGAATACGCCGACCGCAACCAGCCGCTGCTTGCCAATGTCTCGGACTATCTCGCCGCACTCGATATCGACACCAACGAGACGCTGCCGGAAAGCCTGGTCAACAACATATCCAGCGCGCTCTATTCGGCCTCCAACATTCGCGACCGGTTCTCGCCAGACGGATGGTTGGCACTCAACGACCTGGCAAAGACCACCCACGAGTTCCGCGAAAAGGTCCAGCCCGGCGATGACGCATCGAGCGCCATGACGGTGCTCTTGCGGAAGCTTGCAGGCTTTGCCGGCCTCGTACACGAGAACATGTATCGCTTTACCGGTTGGCGCTTCCTGTCGATCGGTCGCTATCTCGAACGCGGCCTGCACATGTCGCGGCTGCTCGGCCACCTCTCCGGACCCGACGCGCCCGACGGTGCGCTCGATATGCTCATCGAGATCGGCGACAGCGTCATGACCCACCGGCGCCGCTACAATGTCGCCACGACGCGATTGACAGTGACAGACCTTCTGGCGCTCGATTCGCTCAACCCACGTTCGGTTCTCTATCAGCTCAATGAAATCAAGACCGAAGTGGAGCAACTGCCGAATGCGATCGTCAACGGCCAGATGTCGCCCTTCCACCGCGAGGCGCTCAGGCTCTACTCGACGCTGGCGCTGATGACCCCCGAAGGCATGGACGGAGCCGTTTACGACCGGCTCGAATCGGAGATGGAACGATTCTCCGACCTGTTAGCCCGCACTTATATCGGTTGATGCCATGCTCTACGACGTCTCGATGAAGATCGAATATGCCTACGACGTCGCCGCCTCGGGCGCCCGACATGTCGTGCGCGTTTTGCCGCTGACACTGGCCGCCGGACAACGGTTGATCGCCGGCAGCCTGACATTCTCGCCGACACCTGACGAACGCAGCGATTTCATCGACTTCTTCCGCAATCCGGCAACTGCGGTGAACTTCCGCACGCAGCACGACCGGCTGGAGATCCGCATGCAAGCCCGCGTCCTCGTGGAGAACCTGAGCCAGCAGGTCGATTTCTCCCCGGCGATCAGCAGGATCGGCGCCGAGGTGGCCGGGTGCTGGACACTGGAACCGGAAGCGCCGCATCACTTTCTCGGCGACAGTCCCAGGCTGGCGCAATCGGCGTCAATCACCGAGTGGGTAAGCTCCATTGCATTGCCCGACATGTCAACGAGAGAGGTCGCGACGGCGGTATGCAGGATGATACATGAGCACTTCACCTATCTCCCCGGCGCCACGACCGTGGATACGCCTGCAGAAGCTGCCTTCCGGCTGAAAAAGGGAGTTTGCCAGGATTTCGCCCACATCATGATCATAGCGCTGCGCGCTATCGGAATTCCCGCCGGCTACGTCAGCGGATTCCTGCGGACCATCCCGCCACCCGGCGCGGAACGTCTTGAAGGTGCCGATGCAATGCACGCCTGGGTGCGCGTCTGGTGCGGTCGGGCGACCGGTTGGATGGAATGGGACCCGACCAACAACATGATGGCAGGCAGCGATCACATCCGAGTCGCCTACGGGCGCGACTACTCCGATGTCGCCCCGGTCATCGGCATCCTCAAGAGTTACGGCAGCCACAAGACGGAGCAGGCTGTTGACGTGATTCCGGTCAAAACCTGAACTTTTCGAGCATTTGGTCACATTTTTTGTTCAAATGTTAACAAATTCCGCAACGGTAACAAAACACATCGCTGTTAACTTCTCGTTCAAAGGTAACCCCAAACCGTTGAGAAGCGCCCCATGCGATCATTTACTCCTTCGCTTGCAGTCCTGCGACGTTTCATCAAAAACAAGAACGGTAATTTTTCAGTCATGGCTGCACTGATCCTGCCTGTCGGCCTTGGCGCCGCCGGGCTTGCGCTGGATGCATCCAAGATGATCGCCTCGAAGGCCGCCTTGCAAAACGCGGCGGATTCTGCGGCGCTCGCGGCAGCCTCGGCTCTGGCCAACAAGGGCATCACCCCGGCGCAAGCGCAAAAGCTCGCCGCCGACTTCGTCAGCGGCCAGATGTCCAATCAGATCGACAGCCCCGAGGAACTCGAGACACCGTTCAATTTCGGCGATTGCACCAAAGTCGACGTTCACGATCTGTCCACAGTGGGCAGCGCGAAGAAGTACAACGTCAAGGTAACGACCTGCTACGACGTACAGTACACCGCCCTTTCGGCCTTCCTCGGCAAAGAGGGGGGGCGGCTGACTGTCACCAGTTCTACCGAGTCGACCACCGAGTCCAAGAACGCGTTGTCGATGTATCTCGTGCTTGACCGCTCCGGCTCGATGTCCGAATACACCGAAACGGTCTCGGGCAGCTACACCTGCCGCTACGGACGCAAGACCTACACTTGCTACACCTATTACGACAAGATCACCGCGCTTCGGATGGCCGCCACCAACCTGATGAGCCATCTCAAGGCCTCGGATCCGGCGACCACGCTCGTGCGTACCGGAGCGGTCTCCTACAACGCCGAAATGCAGCCGGCCCAGGCCGTCAGTTGGGGCGTTTCCAACGTGTCCACCTACATCAGCAAGCTGACGGCGACCGGTGGCACCGACTCGAGCCTAGCGTTCAAGACTGCCTATCTTGCCCTTTCAGCCGCCACTGAGGATACTGCCCATCACGACAAGAATGGCCAGGTTCCTTCCAAATACATCGTCTTCATGACTGACGGCGACAACAACTACACCTCTGCCGACACGGCAACCAAGCAATGGTGCGACAAGGCGAGAACCGCCGGCATCGAGGTTTATTCGGTCGCTTTCATGGCACCGTCCCGCGGGCAGGCTTTGTTGAACTACTGCGCGACCTCAACTGCCCACTACTTCGCCGCTGAAGACGCCGACGATCTCAATGCAGCGTTCGAATATATCGGCGAGCGCGCGACGGAGACCGCCACCCGCCTCACTCAGTAGCCCAATACGTCCCCTTACTGCCCAACTTGCAGCGCCGGCATCAATTGCCGGCGCTCTTTTTTCGTTTGTCCGATGGCGCAAGGCCTCACCCGAACAACGGAGTTGTCTCTATTTAGCCCCGACAGTCTCTTTGCTTTCAGCGTCTGGGCTTTTTATGCCGCAACGCGAATAAACCGTTGCATGTATATTTGAACGGTGCAAATCTCGGCTGATGCTGCGATGCCTTGACCTCCCACACGGCACCGGTAACAATAACGGAAGTGATTGAGCCGCCTATGAAAAATTTATCCGAGCCGTCTGAAATCTCTTACCCGCCGTTGCGATCCAACGACCCTGTTACTCTCGCGGCCGACATCATCGAACGCCTGACGTATCGCATCGGCAAGGATGCAAAGGTCGCAAAGCCGCACGACTGGTTGACGGCCACCATTCTCGTCGTGCGCGACAGAATCATCGACCGCTGGATGGAGTCGACCCGCAAGACTTATGAAACCGGCGGCAAACGGGTCTATTACCTTTCGCTCGAATTTCTGATCGGCCGGCTAACGCGTGATGCACTGTCGAATCTTGGATTGATGGAGGAGATTCGCGAGGCCCTAAAGACGCTTGGCGTGGATATCGACGTGGTCGCGGCGCTCGAGCCTGATGCTGCCCTCGGCAATGGCGGCCTGGGACGTCTGGCGGCCTGTTTCATGGAATCGATGGCCACCACCGATATCCCTGCCTATGGATACGGCATCCGCTATGTGCATGGCCTGTTTCGCCAGCAGATCGCCGACGGCTGGCAGGTGGAATTGCCGGAAACCTGGCTGGCGCACGGCAATCCCTGGGAGTTCGAGCGACGCGAAAGCGCTTATGAAATCGGCTTTGGCGGAACGGTGGAATCGATCATATCGCCGGATGGCGACGCCCGTTTCGTCTGGAAGCCCGCCGAGCGAGTCATTGCGGGAGCCTACGACACGCCGATCGTCGGTTGGCGCGGCAAGCGCGTCAACACGCTGCGGCTCTGGACCGCCCAGCCGATCGACCCCATCCTGCTCGATGCATTCAATGCCGGCGACCATATCGGCGCGCTCAGGGAGAGCAACAAGGCCGAAAGCCTTGCACGGGTCCTCTATCCCGCCGACGCTACGCCCGCCGGCCAGGAATTGCGCCTCCGCCAGGAGTTCTTCTTCTCCTCGGCATCGCTGCAGGACATTCTTCGTCGGCATCGCCAACAGTACAACACATTTGACAATCTTGCCGACAAGGTTGCCATCCAGCTGAACGACACCCATCCCGCCGTCGCGGTCGCCGAATTGATGCGGCTGCTCTGCGACGTGCACGGCTTCGAGTTCAACGCGGCCTGGGAAATCACCCGCAACACCATTTCCTACACCAACCATACGCTGCTGCCCGAAGCGCTGGAAACCTGGCCTGTGCCGCTGTTCGAGCGTCTTCTGCCGCGGCACATGCAGATCATCTACGGCATCAACGCCAAGATTCTGCTGGAGGCTCGCAAGGAGAAGAACTTCACCGACCAGCAGATCCGCGCCATTTCGCTGATCGATGAGAGCGGAAACCGCCGGGTTCGCATGGGCAATCTCGCCTTCATGGGATCGCATTCTATCAACGGCGTCTCTGCCCTGCATACGGAGCTGATGAAGGAGACGGTATTTGCCGACCTGCACAAGCTTTATCCGGACCGGATCAACAACAAGACCAACGGCATCACGCCGCGCCGCTGGCTCAACCAGTGCAATCCCGGCCTTACCAGCCTGCTCCGAGAAACCATCGGCGACAAGTTCCTCGATGAGACCGAAGCATTGCAGAGCCTCAACGACTACGCCGAGAATGCCGAATTCCAGAAGAAATTCGCGGCAGTGAAACGCGAAAACAAGATCAGGCTCGCCCAACTCATTCAGAGCCGCATGGGGCTCAAGCTCGATCCATCGGCGATGTTCGATATCCATGTGAAGCGCATTCACGAATACAAGCGCCAGCTGTTGAACATCATCGAGGCGGTTTCTCTCTATGACCAGATACGATCACATCCGGAACTGGACTGGGTACCGCGCGTTAAGATCTTCGCCGGCAAAGCGGCGCCGAGCTACCACAATGCCAAGCTGATCATCAAACTCGCCAACGACGTTGCCCGCACCATCAATTCCGATCCGGCTGTGCGCGGCCTGCTGAAGGTCGTGTTCGTTCCGAACTACAATGTCTCGCTCGCCGAGATGCTTGTCCCGGCCGCCGACCTGTCGGAACAGATATCGACCGCTGGCATGGAAGCATCGGGCACCGGCAACATGAAGTTCGCGCTCAACGGCGCATTGACCATCGGCACGCTGGACGGTGCCAACGTGGAGATGCGCGACTGGGTCGGCGCCGAGAACATCCAGATTTTCGGCATGAATGCCGAGGAAGTCGCCCAGGCACGGCTCGACGGACACAACCCACGTGCCATCATCGAAGGCTCGCGTGAACTCGCCCAGGCACTGCACGCCATCGGTTCAGGCGTTTTCTCCCCGGACGATCCAAACCGCTTCTCCAGCCTCGTCGACGGGCTCTACCAGCATGACTGGTTCATGGTCGCAGGTGACTTCGATGCCTATGCGGCCGCCCAGCGCGCAATTGACCAGACCTGGACCGACGAGAAGAGCTGGTTCGCCAAGGCGATCCGCAACACCGCCCGCATGGGCTGGTTCTCCTCGGATCGGACGATCCGCCAGTATGCAAAGGAAATTTGGAAGGCTGGCTAGGGCCGGCCAGACAAGTCCAGAAGCGCAAGACAGTTCGGTTTGGGGGGAAATGAAATGAAGGATGCCAAGCCTGGTAAATCCACCGCCAACCCGGCGGAAGATGGGCACAAAGCACTCAAGCCCGGGGCCGCGAACGACTTTCGCATCTTCAACGAGGAAGTGGCGGCCATTGTCGCCGGCGTGCACGCCAACCCGTTTGCGGTGCTGGGCGTGCACGAATTCGGCAAGGAATTCGTCGCCCGCACCTTCATCCCGGGCGCAGACGAGGTTACCGCCTATACACTGACAGGCGAAAATGCCGGGCCGGTCCCTCGCCGCGACGAAGCCGGTTTTTTTGAGGGGCTGGTGGCAATCAAGTCCCGTCAGCCGCTGCGCTATCACGCCCGCAACGACGATGGCGAATGGGATGTCGTCGATGCTTACGGTTTCGGGCCTGTCCTCGGGCCGATGGACGACTACTACCTGCGCCAGGGGTCGCATCTCCGGCTGTTCGACAAGATGGGGGCGCATCCCATTCATCACCAGGGGGCCGACGGGTTTCATTTCGCCGTCTGGGCGCCGAATGCGGCGCGCGTGTCCGTGGTCGGCAGCTTCAACGACTGGGACGGCCGCCGGCATGTGATGCGGCTGAGAAGCGACACCGGCGTCTGGGAAATATTCATTCCCGGGATCGCTGCCGGCGAGACCTACAAATACGAAATCCTCGCACGCGACGGCAAGCTGTTGCCACTAAAGGCCGATCCGTTCGCACGGCGCTCCGAACTGCGTCCGCATACCGCCTCGATGACAACGGCGGAAATGCATCAGGACTGGGAAGACAAGGCTCACCGCGACTGGTGGTCGTCGGTCGACGCGCGCCGCCAGCCTATTTCGATCTACGAGGTGCATCCCGGTTCCTGGCAGCGCAACGCTGATGGCAGCATGCTGAGTTGGGATGAGATGGGCGAGAGGCTGATCCCCTATTGCGCCGACATGGGCTTCACCCATATCGAGTTCATGCCGATAACCGAACACCCCTACGATCCATCCTGGGGCTATCAGACTACCGGCCTTTTCTCCCCCTCGGCGCGCTTCGGAGAACCCGAAGGCTTTGCGCGCTTCGTCAACGGCGCCCACAAGGCCGGCATCAGCGTGCTGCTCGACTGGGTGCCTGCGCATTTTCCCACCGACCAGCACGGTCTCAGGCATTTCGACGGCACTGCGCTTTACGAACATGAGGACCCACGCCAGGGTTTTCATCCTGACTGGAACACCGCGATCTACAATTTCGGTCGCAACGAGGTCGTCAGCTTCATCATCAATTCGGCACTTTACTGGGCTGAGAAATTCCACGCCGATGGCCTACGCGTCGATGCCGTGGCGTCGATGCTCTATCTCGATTACTCCCGCAAGGAAGGCGAATGGGTTCCCAACAAGTATGGCGGGCGCGAAAACCTCGAAGCCGTCGAATTCCTCAAGGACATGAACCGCCATCTCTACGGCTCGCATCCCGGCATCCTGACGATCGCCGAGGAATCGACGTCCTGGCCGAAGGTGTCGGCCCCCGTTCATGACGGTGGACTGGGCTTCGGCTTCAAATGGAACATGGGGTTCATGCATGACACGCTGCAATATCTGGCGCGTGACCCGATCCATCGCAAGCACCACCACAACGAACTGACCTTCGGCCTGCTCTATGCCTTCTCCGAGAATTTCGTCCTGCCGCTTTCCCATGACGAAGTCGTCCACGGCAAGGGTTCGCTGATCGCCAAGATGGCCGGCGACGAATGGCAGAAATTCGCCAACCTGCGTGCCTATTACGGCTTCATGTGGGGCTATCCCGGTAAGAAGCTGCTGTTCATGGGACAGGAATTCGCCCAGTGGAACGAATGGTCAGAAGCCCGCTCGCTTGACTGGAACCTGCTCGATTTCCCCAATCACGACGGCATGCGCCGGCTGGTGAAGGACCTCAATCACCTTTACCGCACCAAACCGGCATTGCATGCACGTGACTGCGAAGGCGAAGGTTTCGAATGGAGGATCGCCGACGACCACGAAAACTCTGTCTATGCCTGGATCCGCAAGGCGCCGGGCGAAAGGCCGATCGCGGTCATCTCCAACTTCACCCCGATCGTGCGTGAGAATTATGGCGTGCCGCTGACGGCTGAGGGCACGTGGCGGGAGATACTCAACACCGATGCTGCCACCTACGGCGGCTCAGGCAAAGGCAATTCCGGGGCGGTACAGGCCAGCAGGGAGGACGACGGGCGGATCGTGGCGCGTTGCGTCCTGCCGCCACTTGCAACCATATGGCTGGAACTGGCAGACTGATAAAAGCAATAGGGAGGACAAAGACATGATAGATAAAAGAGTTCAGCCGCTCGCCCGCGATGCTATGGCCTATGTTCTCGCCGGTGGCCGGGGAAGCCGCCTCAAGGAACTGACGGACCGGCGTGCCAAGCCCGCCGTGTATTTCGGTGGCAAGACACGTATCATCGACTTTGCCCTCTCCAACGCGCTCAATTCGGGCATCCGCCGCATCGGGGTTGCCACCCAGTACAAGGCCCACTCACTGATCCGCCACCTGCAGCGCGGCTGGGACTTCTTCCGCCCCGAACGAAACGAGAGTTTCGATATCCTGCCTGCATCCCAGCGCGTGTCGGAAACCCAGTGGTACGAAGGCACGGCCGATGCCGTCTACCAGAACATCGACATCATCGAGCCGCACAATCCCGAATACATGGTCATCCTCGCGGGCGACCATATCTACAAGATGGACTACGAGTTGATGCTGCGCCAGCATGTGGACTCCGGCGCCGACGTGACCATCGGCTGCCTGGAGGTACCCCGAATGGAGGCGACCGGCTTCGGGGTCATGCACGTCGATAACAAGGATGTCATTATCGACTTCATCGAAAAGCCTGCCGACCCTCCCGGCATCCCCGGCAACGAGGACATGGCGCTCGCCTCGATGGGCATCTACGTGTTCCACACGAAGTTCCTGATCGACCTGCTGAAACGCGATGCGAACGACCCCAATTCCTCGCGTGACTTCGGCAAGGACCTGATCCCCTACATCGTCAAGAACGGCAAAGCGGTGGCGCATCGTTTCGCCGAGTCCTGCGTGCGTGCCGAACTTGAAAAGCAGGCCTACTGGCGCGATGTCGGCACCGTGGATGCCTACTGGCAGGCCAATATCGACCTGACCGACGTGGTGCCGGAGCTCGACCTCTACGACAGCAACTGGCCGATCTGGACCTATTCCGAAATCACTCCGCCGGCGAAATTCGTCCATGACATGGAAGGGCGCCGCGGCTCGGCGGTGTCGTCGCTGATTTCAGGCAATTGCATCGTGTCCGGCGCATCGATCAACCGGACGCTGCTGTTTACGGGTTGCCGGGTGAATTCCTATTCGCAACTCGACCATGCCGTGGCCCTGCCGGAAGTGATCGTCAATCGTGGTGCGCGGCTGAAGAATGTCGTGATCGATCGGGGCGTCAATATCCCGGCGGGCCTGGTCGTCGGCGAGGATCCGGAATCTGATGCCAAGCGCTTCCGCCGCACGGAATCGGGCATCTGCCTGATTACCCAGGCGATGGTCGACAAGCTGGGATAGTCGCATGAAAATCCTGTCTGTCGCCTCGGAGCTTTTCCCGCTGGTCAAGACCGGGGGGCTCGCGGATGTCGCGGGCGCTCTTCCGCTTGCGCTTGCTCCCCTGGGTATCACGGTGCGCACCCTGCTGCCGGGCTACCCCTCGGTGATGGCGAAACTGACCAATCCGCGAAAGATCGCCGATCTGCCTGCCCTTCTCGGGGAGCCGGCAAGCATCCTGTTCGTCAAGCATGCCGACCTCGAACTCTACATTCTCGATGCGCCCTTCTACTTCGATCGCGAGGGCGGCCCTTACACTGACGTGACCGGCCTGGATCACGACGACAACTGGCGACGGTTTGCAGCCCTGTCGCTTGCGGGCGCCGAACTCGCCAACGAACTGGACCCGAACTGGTCACCGGACCTCGTGCATGTGCATGACTGGCAGGCGGCGCTGACACCTGTCTATCTGAAATACAGCCCACGCGGCGCGCACATTCCGTCGGTGATCACCATCCACAACATCGCCTTCCAGGGCCAGTTCTCGCCGGCGATTTTTCCGGAGCTCTCGCTGCCGGAAGACGCGTTCGATGTTGCCGGGGTCGAGTATTACGGTGATGTCGGCTTTCTCAAGGGGGGTATGCGCACCGCCTGGGCGCTGACCACGGTCAGTCCGACCTACGCTTCAGAGATCCTCGAGCCGCAATTCGGCATGGGCCTGCAGGGCCTGGTGGCCGAGCGGGTCGAAGACCTTGTCGGCATCGTCAACGGCATAGATGACGATGTATGGAATCCCGCCACCGACAAACACATTACCCAAACCTATGATGCTTCATCGCTGAAGAAGCGAGCCGATAACCGCAAGGCGCTCTGTTCCCGCTTCGGGCTTACTCCCGGCAGCGGGCCGGTTTTTTGCGTGATTTCGCGCCTGACTTGGCAGAAGGGCATCGATCTGATTGTCGCTGCCGCGGATTTCATTGTCGAGAACGGCGGCAGCCTGGCAATCCTGGGTTCGGGGGATCCCGCACTCGAGGCCGCGCTCAAGGATGCCGCCGCACACCATCCCGGCCGCATATCGGTGATCTTCGGCTATGACGAACCGCTGTCGCATCTGATGCAGGCTGGCTCCGACGCCATTCTCATCCCATCACGCTTCGAGCCCTGCGGCCTCACCCAGCTCTACGGGCTTCGTTACGGTTGCATCCCTGTCGTCGGCCATACGGGCGGCCTTGCGGACACCATCATCGACGCCAATGGTGCGGCGATATCGGCCAAAGCCGCCACCGGTGTCGAATTCACCCCGGTGACCGCAGAGGGGCTGATCGGCGCTTTGCGCCGGACATTCCGGCTGTTTGCCGAACCGAAGACATGGACTGGTATGCAAAAGGCTGCGATGAAGGCTGATGTGTCCTGGGCATCAAGCGCCCGCCAATATGCCGATCTCTACAAGACACTTCTCACGAAGGTGCACAAGCCATGATCAAGATCGTTCCGACCACGCCCTATCCCGACCAGAAGCCCGGCACATCGGGCCTGCGCAAGAAGGTGCCGCAGTTCCAGCAGAAGAACTATGCGGAGAACTTCATCCAGTCGATCTTTGATTCGCTTGAGGGTTTCGACAACAAGATCCTGGTGATCGGCGGGGACGGCCGTTACTACAACCGTGAGGTCATCCAGATCGCCATCAAAATGGCAGCGGCCAATGGCTTCGGCAAGGTGATGGTCGGCCGCGGCGGCATTCTGTCCACGCCGGCAGCCTCCAATCTTATCCGCAAGTATGGCGCGTTCGGCGGCATCATCCTCTCGGCGTCGCACAACCCGGGCGGCCCAACCGAAGATTTCGGCATCAAGTACAATGCATCAAATGGCGGACCGGCCTCGGAGAAGATCACCGACGCCATCTATGCCCGTACCAAGGTGATTGACAGCTATCGGATCTGCGACGATCCGGATATCAGCCTTGATGTGCCGGGCATCAAGCATGTTGACGAAATGGAGGTCGCGGTCGTCGATCCGGTCGAGGATTATGCGGCCCTGATGGAGACGCTGTTCGATTTTCCGGCAATCAAGACAATGATCCAGTCCGGCTTCCGGGTCGCCTTCGACGCCATGAGCGCGGTGACAGGCCCCTATGCCAAGGAAATTCTCGAGAACCGGCTGGGCGCCGCGAAGGGCTCGGTGAAGAACTTCATGCCACTGCCCGACTTCGGCGGTCACCACCCCGACCCGAACCTGGTGCACGCCAGGGCGCTCTATGACGAAATGATGGGCCCGGATGCGCCGGACTTCGGCGCCGCCTCGGATGGCGACGGCGACCGCAACCTGATCATCGGCAAAGGCATCTTCGTCACGCCTTCCGACAGCGTGGCAATGCTGGCGGCCAATGCACATCTGGCGCCCGGCTACGCCGCGGGTCTTGCGGGTATCGCCCGCTCCATGCCGACCTCTGGCGCGGCCGATCGCGTCGCCGAAAAGCTCGGCATCGGCATGTACGAGACGCCGACCGGCTGGAAGTTCTTCGGCAACCTTCTCGATGCCGGCATGGTCACGATCTGCGGTGAGGAAAGTGCAGGCACCGGCTCCAGCCACGTGCGCGAGAAGGATGGCCTCTGGGCCGTGCTGCTCTGGCTCAACATCCTTGCGGTGCGCAACGAGAGCGTCAAGGACATCGTCACTAAGCATTGGGCGGCGTTCGGCCGCAACTACTATTCGCGCCACGACTACGAGGAGGTCGACAGCGACGCCGCCAACGGGCTGGTGGACAATCTCCGCGACCAGCTCGCCACCCTGCCCGGCAAGAAGTTCGGCGAACTGGTTGTCCAAACGGCCGACGACTTCGCCTATATCGACCCGGTGGATCATTCCGTCTCGAAGAACCAGGGCATCCGCATCCTGTTCGAAGGCGGCAGCCGTGTCGTCTTCCGTCTTTCGGGCACCGGCACGTCAGGTGCGACGCTGCGCGTCTATATCGAGCGCTACGAACCGGATGCATCGCGTCACGACCTCGATACGCAGGAGGCCCTTGCAGACCTGATCGCGGTGGCAGACGAAATCGCCGAGATCACCAAGCGGACCGGACGGCTCAAGCCGAGCGTGATTACGTGAGGGCATCGCTACGCCACAAGATCATTGCCGTTTGCGATCGCAAGATATCCGAGAAGGGGCCGAATGTCGGCTTGTCATTTTATGCATTTTTCGCAAACAGGAACGACGATCCCGAGCTTCTGATGGAAGCCGCCGAATGGTGGATACGCACACATCGGCTGGATCACTTCGAGAAGGCCGAGAAGATAAAATCCATGGTTCAGGCGATGTCGTAGGCCCCGTCCAGTTCCGACCAAAGGCTTTCACCTATGTCCCACACGAAACTCGGCGCTGCCCTCTCCGCTAAGGGTGTCGATTTTAGCGTCTATTCGGCCGGCGCGAGCGCCATCGATCTCTGCATCTTCGGCGACAATGGCAACCAAGAACTCTGCCGCCTGCCAATGAAAAGGAACGAAGGCGACATCTGGAGCGCGACCTTGGAAGGCGCACACGCCGGTACGCGTTATGGCTATCGTGCCAATGGCCAATACGAGCCCGATCGCGGCCTCTGGTTCGACCCGTCAAAGCTGCTGGTCGATCCCTACGCGATCGAACTCGACCGCCCGTTTGCCTATGATCCGTCACTCTCCGCGTATAGCAAAGATACGGCTGGGCTCGTACCACGGGCGATCGTCGGTGAATATCCTGATGCCGTGCGACAGGCGTCCCACTTTTCCCCAGGCGGCTTGATCTACGAAGTCAATGTACGCGCACTGACCATGCTGCATCCGGATATTCCTGAAGTGGAGCGCGGAACGGTCAAGGCGCTCGCGCATCCCGCCATAATCGCCCATCTGAAGAAGATCGGTGTCAGCGCCATCGAACTGATGCCGATCACCGCCTGGATGGATGAACGGCACCTGCCGCCGCTCGGACTGAAGAACAGCTGGGGTTACAATCCGATCGCCCTGATGGCGCTCGACCCGCGCCTTTGCCCCGGCGGTGTCCGGGAACTCGCGGAGAGTGTAGCAGCGCTGCATGCCGAGGGCATCGGCGTCATTCTCGATCTGGTCTTCAACCATACCGCCGAAAGCGACCAGCTCGGCCCGACCGTTTCGATGCGCGGCCTCGACAGCCTCGCCTACTACAGATTTCCGGAGGGTCATCCTGGGCTGCTGGTCAACGACACCGGCTGCGGCAACACGCTCGCCTGCGACGCGCCGATCGTCCACGATCTCGTACTCGCTTCGCTCCGACATTTTGTACGGACTGCCGGCGTCGACGGCTTCCGTTTCGACCTCGCCCCGATCATGGGCCGCGATCAAAACGGCTTCAACCCAGATGCAGCGCTACTCAAGGCAATCCACGGCGACCCTGTTCTGGCTGACCGAATCCTGATTGCCGAGCCCTGGGATATCGGCCCCGGCGGCTACCAGCTCGGTAACTTTCCGCCTGCGTTTCTCGAATGGAACGACCGCGCACGCGATAACTTCAGGATGTTCTGGCGCGGCGATGGCCGCAAGATCGGCGATCTCGCCACCGCCCTTTCCGGCTCATCGCCGATCTTTGGGCGCAATGGAGCGAGTTCTACAAGGACAGTTAACTTCATCGCCGCCCATGACGGCTTTTCGGTGATGGATCTGGTCTCCTACGAGAACAAGCACAACGAATTGAACGGCGAACACAACCGCGACGGCCACAACGAAAACTATTCCTGGAACAATGGTGTCGAGGGGCAATGCGAGGATCTTGCTGTCCTCAACGCCCGTGAGGGCGATGTACGCGCGCTGCTCTCCACCCTGTTTTCAAGCCGCGGCACCATCATGCTGATGGCCGGCGACGAGATGGGCCGCAGTCAGCGAGGCAACAACAATGCCTATGCGCAGGACAACGCGCTGACATGGATCGACTGGCCCCATATCGATGAGGAGTTGCTGGCCCATACAACGCAGCTATCGGCCATACGGCAGCGATTTACGGCTTTTTCCGAAACCGCCTTTCTGACCGACGGCGACGTCCGATGGCTGACACCGGATGGTCAACCGATGCAGGTGAGCGACTGGGAGAACCCGGCCGGCAGTGCGTTGGTGATGCTGCTCGAAACGCTGGATCGGCAGACTGGCAGGCCGGCGCGGGTTGCGGTCGCCTACAATAGAACAACCATTGAGCTGGACCTTCATTTGCCCGGCAATACGTCGGACTGGAAGATCCTGCTGGGCAGTGAGATGAGTCTTCCTGCGCGATCCGTCAGTGTTTTTGTAGAAGATATCATCTAGAATTGGTTGCGCTCAACGCCGATCTCATTGCGGAACATCAATCCAATGTCCCCAGATACCGTCCGGCAGGCCTTCATCCAACAGGCACAGGCTTGCGAGGCTCTCGGCTCGCCCTTCACTGCGCAGCTAAGCCGCCTGTTTGCGCGACGCCTGAAGCCGGGAACGGCCGTTGCCGATCGCATTCTGAACTGGCCGGGCGACCCTTCGCCCAAGGCAGATTCGGTGCCGCTTCGTGCCGCAGGCTGCCTTCACGCACTCGTCCTGGAGGGAAAGGATGCGGCCCTCACCGCCGCCTATCCACCCTGTTTGGCCGATGGCGATGCCCTTTGGCAGGCTGTCGCTGCAGCCTGCATCTCGCATGAAGGTTTCATTCTCGAACGCCTGAAATCCGCGCCGCAGACCAACGAGGTCCGGCGTTCGGGCGCATTGCTGCCCGGTTTCCTGAGCGTCGCCAACCTGTTCGGAAAACCACTGGTTCTCTCCGAAATCGGAGCAAGCGCGGGCCTGAACCTGCAATGGGACCGGTATCGCTACCGGCTGGATGGACGCCAATGGGGTGATCCGTCTTCGGCGGTATCCATCGAACCAGACTGGCACGGCACCCGGACGCCGGAAGGCGATACATGGGTCGCGGAACGGGCGGGGTGCGACCTGAACCCCATAGATGCGTCAAATCCCGAACATTGCCTGCGCATGCTCTCCTACATCTGGGCCGACCAGGCGGATCGACTGGCGCGCACCCGTTCAGCGCTACAGCTTGCAGCGTCGCACAATCTGCGTGTCCAAAAGGCGGATGCAATCGATTGGCTTGCGGAGCGCTTGGACCGTCCCTTCCCGGGACAGGTCCATGTGATCTTCCATACCATCGCGTGGCAATATCTGCCCAAATCCTCCCAGAACAGAGGCGAGGCACTGATAGCAGACGCGGGCGCCCGCGCCACCATCGATGCGCCACTCGGCCGGCTGTCGCTCGAAGCCGATGACGGCCACGAAGGCGCAGCACTCAGCCTGCAGGTCTGGCCATCCGGTGAGAAGCAAGAGATCGGCCGCGCCGACTTTCACGGCCGATGGGTCAGGTGGAAGGGCTGGGCAACCTGACGCAAATCAGAGATCCGCGTCAGCCGCACCTTCCGACAGCATGCCGAAGCAGTAGTCCGCAAACGACCGCCAGCATTCCACCCTGTAAGTGTCTTCTTCCGGCCGGTAGAGAACGATTTCCATCTTGCCGAACACCGTGCGCGAGCAGGCGCCGACGGGGAAAACCGACGGCGACAGATCCTGCGGGCAGGCCGAACTGACGGCCGTCGCAGCACCCGGACCGGATACGACGATGCCGATATTGCGGTGGGAAATGTCCACTGCCGAATGCAGCACGCCGGACTTTGCGGCAAGGCCGACGAAATCCGTACCGTCAGGACCGATCAGCAGCCACTCGTCCGGACCGAGCCAGAGCGCATGGCGATCGTTGCCGCTGGCCGAGGTCTTCGGCTTCTGCGGCAGCGTCACACCGAGTGCCGATGACAGAGCTGCAACATCTTCGGGCGCGGCACGCAGCGAGGCGCGTGCGGCGGCAGGCGCCAATGTCAAGCGAACGGTGGCCGAACCGCCATGGGGCGAAGCGAGAGCAGGTTTGCGCATTGCGTCAGCCATTGATCCGGCCTCCATCCTTGTCATAGAACACGGCATCGCAGACTTCGACTGCAATAACCCGGTCTGCCATCGGCACGTAGAGCGTCTGGCCCATCTTCGACTTGCCGCCGGCGACCAGCGCCATGGCAATCGAGTGACCGCAGTTTTCCGACCAGTACGACGACGTCACGTGGCCGAGCATCTTCATCGGGATCGGCTGGTTGGGGTTGTCGACGATCTGCGCCCCCTCCTCCAGCACGTCCTTCGGATCCTTGGTCCTCAGGCCGACAAGCTGCTTGCGCCCCTCGGCGACGAGGTCGGGACGCTTCAGACCGCGAATGCCAACAAAGTCAGCCTTCTTCTTGCCGACAGCCCAGCCGAGACCGGCATCGTCGGGCGTCACCGTGCCATCGGTGTCCAGACCGACGATGATATAGCCCTTCTCGGCGCGCAGCACGTGCATCGCTTCCGTACCGTAGGCGCAGGCGCCCATCGGCTCGGCACGCGCCCAGATCGCTTCCCATACAGCCTGGCCGTAATCAGCCGGCACGTTGACTTCGTAGCCGAGTTCACCGGCAAACGTCATGCGGAAGAGACGCGTCGGCACACCGGCGATCTTGCCTTCGGCGACGCTCATATGCGGGAAGGCTTCAGGCGACATGTCGATGCCCTCCACCAGCGGCTCGATGATCTCGCGCGCCTTCGGGCCCTGCACGGCGATGACGGCCCACTGCTCGGTGGTGGAGGTGAGCCACACCTTGAGATGCGGGAATTCCGTCTGCAGATAGTCTTCCATGTGGTGCATCACCCGCGGCGCGCCGCCAGTGGTGGTGGTAACGTGGAAGCGATCTTCCGCCAGCCGCCCGACCACGCCGTCGTCATAGACGAAACCATCTTCGCGCAGCATGATGCCGTAACGGCAGCGGCCCGGCTTCAGCGTATCCCAGCTGTTGGTGTAGAGCAGGTTCATGAAGGTGGCGGCATCGGGACCGACGACCTCGATCTTGCCGAGTGTCGACGCGTCGAACACGCCAGCGACGGTCCGGACGGTCTTGCACTCGCGGTTGACGGCCTGATGCATGTCCTCGCCCGGCTTCGGATAGAACCAGGCGCGCTTCCAGATGCCGACATCCTCAAACATCGCGCCATGATCTTCCGACCATTGGTGCATCGGCGTCTTCCTCGCCGGATCGAAGAGCGGGCCGCGCGCGTGGTTGACGATCGCACCGAACGTCACCGGCGTATATGGCGCACGGAATGTGGTCAGCCCCACTTCCGGGATCGCCTTGCCGAGCGCCTCGGCGGCGATTGCCAGGCCGTGGACGTTGGAAAGCTTGCCCTGGTCGGTGGCCATGCCGTTGGTGGTAAAGCGCTTAATGTGCTCGATGGAATGCATGCCTTCCTGGACGGCAAGACGGATGTCCTTGGCGCAAACGTCGTGCTGGAAATCCACGAATGCCTTGGCAGAGGTGCTTTCAGGGCCTGCGCCCTCGCCTGCTCCGGCCATGCCGCCGGTCCATTCAAAGGCCTGCGTGGCGTTGATGGAAAGTGCCGAGGCTCCTTCGGCACCCGCCGCACGCGCCATCAGCTCGCCCGCGCCAAGCGCTTCCTCGATGGTTGCCGCAATCGAATTGGTGCCGTTGCAGGCGCCGACCGACAGGCAATCCTGGGCATAGGTGCCCGGCAGGAAGCGCTGGTTTTCCACATCGAAAGACAGCTTGCCGCGCGACTGCGAGAACAGATGCACCGACGGTGTCCAACCGGAGGAAACGATCAATGCGTCGACGACAATCTTCTCACCGCTCCGCATGCCCTTCCGGGCAACCTTCATCGAGGATATCCGCAGCTTGCCGCCGGTTGAGACGACGGCATGGCCGGTCATCACGTTGATACCGAGCGAGCGCGCCTTGGCCAGAACCGCTTCGCCGGGCTTGTCTCTGGCATCGACGATTGCGGGAATCTGCACGCCGGCCGCCTTGAGGTCGAAAGCGGCCTCATAGGCGGAATCGTGGGCGGTGTAGACACCGACCTTGGCACCGACGGCCACGCCGTAATGGTTGAGATAGGTGCGGGCTGCGGAAGCCAGCATGATGCCCGGCCGGTCGTTGCCGTCGAACACCATGTGCCGCTCGATCGCACCCGTTGCGAGGATGACGCGCTTGGCACGGACCTGCCAGAGCCGTTCGCGAGGCGCATGCCGGTCGGGGTTGGCGACGTGATCGGTGACCCGTTCGACCAGTCCGATGAAGTTCTGGGCGTAGTAACCGAACACCGTGGTGCGCGGCAGAACCCGGACATTGGGCATGGCGGCAAGTCTGGCGGTCATCGCCTGCGCCCAGGCAAAGCCTTCCTGGCCATCGATCGTTACGCCGTTATCGAAGTACAGCGCGCCGCCGAATTCGGCGCGTTCATCGGCGATGATCACCGAAGCACCAGTTTCCGCCGCGGCAAGGGCCGCCGCGATGCCGGCAGCACCTCCGCCTGCGACCAAGACGTCGCAATGCGCAAAACGGTTGGCGTAATGGTCGGGATCGGCCTCCTTCGGCGCCACACCGAGGCCGGCGGCTGCGCGGATGCGCGGTTCATAGATCTTGTGCCATGCAGCCTTCGGCCACATGAATGTCTTGTAGTAGAATCCGGCCGCGAAGAACGGCGAGAACAGGTTGTTGACGCCGCCGATATCGAAGGCCAGCGACGGCCAGCGGTTCTGCGACTTGACGATCAGCCCGTCGTAGACTTCCTGCATCGGCCCACGGACATTGGGCGTGGACCGACCGGCATCGCGGGAAATGTCGAACAGCGCGTTGGGTTCTTCTGGGCCTGATGTCAGGATGCCGCGCGGGCGATGATACTTGAACGAGCGGGCGGCAAGATGAATGCCGTTGGCAAGCAGCGCCGAAGCGACGCTATCGCCCTCGAGCGCCGTCAACGTGCGTCCGTCATAAGAGAAACGCGCGGTCTTGGCGGGCGTCAGACGACCCTTGCCGGCGATACGGTTGGCTCCGCTCATTTCTGGCCTCCATTGCCGGCAAGCTTGGCGTCGATGACATCCTGTTCCGGCTTGGGCTCGTCCTGCCGGTAGGTCATCACGAATTTATCGGTCACAGTGTGGCGCACGGCCCGGAAGAACTTTCCGCAGCCCGAAATGTGCCGCCAGCGTTCGAAGACGATTCCCTTGGGGTTGTCGCGCAGGAAGAAGTAGTTCTCGAACTCGGCATCCGATATTTCCGTGATGTTTCCAGGACGCACGATGTGGGCCTCGTCGCCATTGCGGAACTCGACTTCGGGACGCTCTTCGTTGCAATAGGGGCAGTTAATCAAAAGCATTGGAACACCCTCTCAGTGCGCGACGGCGGCAGCGGCCGCCTCGTCGATCAGCCGGCCGTTGCGGAAACGCTCCAGCGTGAACGGTGCGTTGATCGGATGTGGCTCGTCGCGTGCGATGGTGTGGGCAAAGACGTGGGCCGAGCCGGGAGTCGCCTTGAACCCGCCGGTACCCCAGCCGCAATTGACGAAAAGGCCCGGAACCGGCGTCTTGGCAATGATCGGCGAACGGTCGGGCGTGACGTCAACGATACCGCCCCAGCTGCGCATCATTTTCATGCGAGTGAATATCGGGAACATTTCGCAAATTGCATCCAGCGTGTGATTGATGATGTGCAGGCCGCCGGTCTGCGAATAGGACGCATACTGGTCGGTGCCGGCGCCAATGACCAGCTCGCCCTTGTCAGACTGCGAGATATAGGCGTGCACCGTGTTGGACATCACCACGCAGGGGAAGATCGGCTTGATCGGTTCGGAAACCAGCGCCTGCAGCGGATAGGACACCAGCGGCAGCTTGAGGCCCGCCATTTGCATCACCACCGAGGTATGGCCTGCGGCCACCACGCCGACTTTCTTGGCCCCGATGGAGCCCTTCGTGGTTTCCACGCCCGTCACCCGGCCATCCGGGCCACGGGTGATTCCCGTCACTTCGCAATTCTGGATGATGTGAACGCCGCGGGCGGATGCGCCGCGGGCATATCCCCAGGCAACGGCGTCATGGCGCGCCGTGCCGCCCTTGCGCTGCAGCGCAGCCCCGATGACCGGGTAGCGCGCGCCCTTGGAAATGTTGAGCGGCGGGCAATAGTCCTTGGCCTGCTCCGGCGTCAGCCATTCATTGTCCACGCCATTCAGGCGATTCGAATGAATGTGGCGCTTGAAGACCTGCTCGTCGTGGATGTTGTGGGCCAGCATCATGACGCCGCGCGGCGAATACATGACGTTGTAGTTCATGTCCTGCGAAAGGTTGTCCCACAGCTTCAATGCGTGATTATAAAGCGCGGCGCTCTCGTCATAGAGATAATTCGACCGGATAATGGTGGTGTTACGGCCGGTGTTGCCGCCGCCGAGCCAGCCGCGTTCGATAACCGCCACATTGGTGATGCCGTATTCCTTGGCCAGATAATAGGCAGTGCCCAGCCCATGTCCGCCGGCGCCGATGATGATGACATCGTATTCCTTGCGCGGCTCCGGCGAGGTCCATTGCTTTTCCCATCCGGTATGACCCCTCAGGGCTTCCCGGGCGACGGCGAAAACCGAATATTTGCGCATCCGCATTAATCTCCAGATGAGAGGCAAGCGCCTCAGGCTGGCTCAAGCAAATCGCAAAAATATCACCCTGACAACGTTTCTTTTGCGACGCGCAACGGCGCGGCCTCGTCTAATGCGACATGCCCGCCAGCGACGGAACATGAGCAAATTGTATTGGGGGTCTGGACTCGGAATCATCAATCTGGTATCGCCTAACATCAATCGCTTGGCCTTAGGCCTTGCGGAACAATTATGGCTTGCTTCCGGAAACTGCATAGTTCCGGAATATCAACTCGAGATAAGGAACGGGATTCACGTGCAGGTACTGGTTCGCGACAACAATGTTGATCAGGCGCTCCGCGCTCTTAAGAAAAAGATGCAGCGCGAAGGCATTTTCCGTGAAATGAAGATGCGCGACTACTACGAAAAGCCGTCGCAGAAGCGCGCTCGCGAAAAGGCTGAAGCCGTTCGTCGCGTCCGCAAGCTCGCACGCAAGCGCGCTCAGCGCGAAGGTGGCATCGTCACGGGCAGCCGCCCTGCAGCGGCTGCTCGCTGATCTGCCGTCGTCTTGACGAAATCTCATGTCTGTGTGGCGGGGGCGATACGAATCGCCGCCGCCTTTTTTGTTGACTAAGCTGCCCGGCGCAGTTTGTGGGAAGAATACTGACGATGGCCAAGTTAATTGCAGATTTCCCCGTCCAATTCGGTTTGGGAAAACGCATTTCGCCTTCCGCATCCACGCTGCGCACGGGGCTTGTCCTGCTGGCGCTGAGTTCGGCGCTCGCAGCCTGCAGCACCGCTGATACAACAGACACGATCCGGATCAACAAGGAACAGGGCAGCGAGGAAAACATCGACTCGCTGACTGCGGTGATCAACTCCAATCCTTCTGATCCGGAAGGCTACAACACCCGTGGCTCCGCCTACGGCCGTGCAGGTGAATTCAAGCGGGCGCTTGCCGATTTCAATCGCGCCTTGGAACTCAATCCACGCTTTTATCAGGCCTATGCGAATCGTGGCCTGATCTACCGCAATCTTGGCGAACCAGAACAGGCACTGCAGGACTACAACATGGCCTTGCAGTTGAGCCCCCGCTACGACGTGGCGTTCATCGGTCGCGGCAATGTCTACCGCCAGGCCGGCCAGCTCGATCAGGCGATGAACGACTACAACAAGGCGATCGGCCTGGATACGACAGATCCGCGCGCCTATCACAATCGCGGCCTGATCTACCAGAAGCGCGGCAACCACGCCAAGGCGATCGAGGACTTCTCGACGGCGATCTCGCTGTCGCCGAACTCCGCCGAACCCTATAACGGTCGCGGCATTTCCTACGTCGCCATGAACGATGACGACAATGCGTTTGCCGACTTCAACCATGCCATCGAACTTGACGGCAAGCTTGCCGAGTCCTGGGCAAACCAGGCGCTGATCTATGAGCGGAAGGGCGATCTAAAGCGCGCATATAAGTCGTATTCCCACGCGCTATCGCTCGATCCCAAGTACCAGCCGGCCAAGGACGGTGTGGCGCGCACGCGTGGTGCTGTCGCGGCGAACTGATCACTTCCCAAATCTGAACAGCAAAAGGGCGCGCTGGAAATTCCGTCGCGCCCTTTTGCTTGGCCGCAATTGAGTGTCCGTTTCTTCCGACGGTCTCTGATCAGCTTGTTGCGCGCGGCCCTCGCAAACCGATGCAGTTGCCCCAGGGATCGCGGACCTGGCACATCCAGATGCCCTGGTCGATTTCCATCGGCCCGCGGTAAAGCCTGCCGCCGACGCTCTGCATGTGAGCGAGCGACCCGTTGAAGTCCTCCACCCACCAATAGACAACGGTTCCCGCTGAGCCGCTCTGCACCTTCCCGTCAGCCGGGACGATCTCCAATTGCACGTCGCCGATTCGCAGAAACTCAAAACCCGAGGGCAGGCTGACTTCCGCAACCGCATCGGGAAATACAGCCTGATACCAGGCGAGAGCCGCCTTCACATCCGGAACGGGGACCAGAACCGCCGATACAGGATTTCTCGTGAACACAATCAGGCTCCATTCTTCAAGCGAGATAGCCGTGCACCTTGTTCCCGAGGAGAGGCGGGCAAGCGGGCGTTGAAAAAGCCCTAAAAAGAAAAGCCCCTCACAAGCTGCGCCGTGAGGGGCTGACAATTCTGGTCGCTATCGTCTCAAGCGACCAGCTGGATAGATGAGCCGAGATTTTCGGCGCCATGCATCGCTCAGTGGTTCATGGCCTTGACGATGTCTTCCGTTACCTTCTTGGCATCGCCGAGCAGCATCATCGTGCCGTCCTTGTAGAACAGCGTGTTGTCGATGCCGGCATAACCCGAACCGAGCGACCGCTTGACGAACAGGCAGGTCTTGGCCTTGTCGACATCGAGGATCGGCATGCCGTAGATCGGTGACGATTTGTCGTCGCGCGCCGCGGGGTTGGTGACGTCGTTGGCGCCGATGACATAAGCGACATCGGCCTGGCCGAAATCGGAGTTGATGTCTTCGAGTTCGAACACGTCGTCATATGGCACGTTGGCTTCGGCCAGCAGCACGTTCATGTGGCCGGGCATGCGGCCCGCAACGGGATGGATCGCATACTTCACCTCGACACCGGCAGCCTTGAGCTTGTCGCCCATTTCGCGCAGCGCATGCTGGGCCTGGGCGACCGCCATGCCGTAGCCCGGCACGATGATGACCTTGGAGGCATTCGCCATCAGATAGGCCGCATCGTCGGCGGAACCCTGCTTGACAGTCTTGTTCGAGTTGTCCTCACCCGCAGATGCTGCGACGTCGTTGCCGAAGCCGCCGAGAATGACCGAGATGAACGACCGGTTCATGCCCTTGCACATGATGTAGCTGAGGATGGCACCCGACGAGCCGACCAGCGCGCCGGTGATGATCAGCGCGAGGTTGCCGAGCGTAAAGCCGATGCCGGCTGCCGCCCAACCCGAATAGGAGTTCAGCATCGAAACCACGACGGGCATGTCGGCACCGCCGATCGGCACGATCAGCAGCACGCCGAAGGCCAGCGACAGGAGCACGATGATCCAGAACACCGTATAGCTTTCGGTGGCGACCAGCACGCCGATCAGCACGACGATCGCAACAAAGATCGCGGCGTTAAGCACGTGGCGGAAGGGCAGCATGATCGGCTTGCCGGACATGCGCCCGTCCAGCTTCAGGAAGGCGATAATCGAGCCGGTGAACGTGATGGCACCGATTGCCACGCCAAGCGCCATTTCGACCAGCGCCTGACCATGGATCTGGCCGATTTCACCGATGCCGAACGAATTCGGCGCATAAAGCGCGGCCGAAGCCACCAGCACGGCGGCGAGACCGACGAGCGAGTGGAAGCCGGCGACCAACTGCGGCATCGAGGTCATCGGAATGCGCCGCGCAATGACGGCACCGATGCCGCCGCCGATGGCGAGACCGAGCACGATCAGCGCAAGACCACCGAACGACGGCTTGGCGAGCGCCAGCGTCGTCAGAATGGCGACTGTCATGCCGACCATGCCGTAGATGTTGCCCTTGCGGCTGGTGGATGGGTGGGACAATCCCGACAATGCCATGATGAACAGCACGCCGGAAACGAGGTAAAGGAAGGCTGCGATATTGACTGACATCTAGCGCGACCTCACTTCGACTTTTTCTTGTACATGGCAAGCATTCGCTGGGTCACCAGGAAGCCACCGAAGATATTGATGGAGGCAAGGATCAGCGCCACGAAGCCGAAGCTGGTCGCCCAGCCGCTCATCGACAGGCCGACCGCAAGCAGCGCGCCGACGACGATGACCGAGGAAATCGCGTTGGTGACGGCCATCAGCGGCGTGTGGAGTGCAGGCGTAACCGCCCAGACGACATAATAGCCGACGAAGATCGCCAGCACGAAGATCGCCAGGCGAAAGACGAAAGGATCGATTGCGCCGCCCGACAGCGCATGCGCGGCATCGGCAATCGAAGGCTGGGTGGCGACTGCGTCATGCACCGCGCCAATGGCCTTGTCGAGATTATCGAGTGCAGTGTTCAAAGCTTCACTGGCCATCTCAGCCCTCCTTCTTGCTGCCGGCATCCGGCTGTGCACCGAAATTTGGATGAACGACGTCGTTACCATGCGTCAGCATGGTGGCTTTCACCAGTTCATCGTCCAGTTTGAGCGCCAGTTCCTTGGTTTCCTTGGAGATCATCGTCTCAAGGAAAGTCATCAGGTTCTTGGCATAAAGAAGGGACGCGGAGGCCGCGACCCGACCGGGCACATTGAGATAACCGATGACCCTGACGCCCTCGACATCGGCGATCTGGCCGCCCACAGCGCCTTCGATGTTGCCACCGCGCTCGACTGCAAGATCGACGGCAATGGAGCCCGGCTTCATTGCTTTCAGCATATCACGCGTCACCAGACGCGGCGCTGCCCTGCCCGGGATCAGCGCCGTGGTGATGACGATGTCCTGCTTGGCAATGTGTTCGGCGACGAGAGCCGCCTGCTTGGCCTGGTAGGCCTCCGACATCGGCTTGGCATAGCCAGCAGCGGTTTCGGCCGCCTTGAATTCTTCGTCTTCAACGGCGATGAACTTGGCGCCGAGCGAGGCGACCTGCTCCTTGGCCGCGGGACGAACGTCGGTGGCCGAAACGACCGCACCGAGGCGACGGGCGGTGGCAATGGCCTGGAGACCGGCAACCCCTGCACCCATGACGAAGACCTTGGCGGCCGGCACGGTTCCGGCGGCGGTCATCATCATCGGGATGGCGCGATCGTATTCCGAAGCCGCATCGATGACGGCCTGGTAGCCGGCCAGGTTGGCCTGCGATGACAGCACGTCCATCGACTGCGCGCGGGTGATGCGCGGCATCAACTCCATCGCGAAGCTCGACAGGCCGGCCTTGGCCATCGCGGCGATCTCTTTTTCGTTGCCATAAGGATCCATGATCGCAATCACGATCGCGCCGGACTTGTAGCCCTTGATCTCCTTGGCCGTAGGACGGCGAACCTTCAGCACCACATCGGCAACGGCAGCGTCCGCTGTCGAACCGATCCGGGCGCCTGCCTTTTCGAACTCGCTGTCGGGTATGCGCGACAATGTGCCGGCGCCGGCTTCGACGATCACGTCGAGCCCCAGACCCTTCATTTTCTTGACCGTATCGGGCGAACCCGCAACGCGCGGCTCCTCCCCTTCGATCTCCTTGGCAATAAATATAGTAGCGGTCACAAACATCTCCCCCCGCACGATGATTTAGACACAACAAGGCTCCCTCGCGAAAGCCATGGCCTCGCGAGCAGCACCTACCGAAATGTATGCAAGGTCAGAGTACGAAGAAACCGACGATGGTAAGAACGATGAAAAGCAACGTGGAGAAGAGCATACCGGCGCTGGAAAAGAAGCCGACCGCCATGCAGATCAGCAGAATTACCAGGATCATCGAGCCGTATTTCGCGGCATTGAGGAAGCCTTTGTAGGTTTTCTCATGTTCGGCGTAGTCCATGGCAGCGCCCAATTCCACCGGTCCCGAATGATGTTCAGCCATTAATGTCTCCCAAGGCAAAGATGGCGGTCGCTATGGACTTCGCCAGATCGTATGCATTCACATATAAGGATTCCCAAGCCGTAGGCCGGCCCCCTTATGTCTGGCCTTACACAATGCAAGAATGAATCGCAATGCGGTGAATTAGCAGTATGCGTCATCAAATCGATTTTATGCGACAACCCATCAAAAAAGGCTCCGGATTGTCGGATCCGGAGCCTGAGAACAAATGCGATTGCCAGTGACGTCAGATTTTGCCGGAACGTTGCTGGATCATCATGAAGGTATCGAACGTGTATTCACCGATCTGTGCCCAGAGGTAGGCGTCCTTCTTGAAGGCCAGCTGATCGTCATAGATCTTGGCGAAATGCGGGCTCTTTTTCTTCAGCTCGGCATAGGTCGCAAGCGACGCGTCATAGGCGGCGTTGAGAATTTCCTGGCTGTAAGGCTTGAGCACCGCCCCACCTCCGACCAGTTCCTTGAGCGCGATCGCATTCTTGGCGTCGTACTTGCCGAGCATGTTGGAGTTGGCGGCGGCGCAGGCATCGTTCAGGATCGCCTGGTAGTTCTTCGGCAGCTCGTTCCACTTGTTCAGATTGATCACCGCATGCACCACCGGGCCGCCTTCCCAGAAGCCAGGATAGTAGTAGTATTTGGCGACCTTGTTGAACCCGAGCTTGTTGTCGTCATAAGGCCCGACCCATTCCGCTGCATCGATCGTGCCTTTTTCGAGCGCCGGATAAATATCACCACCTGGCAGCTGTTGGGGAACAACGCCGAGCTTTTGCATGACGACACCCGCGAGACCGCCGATGCGCATCTTCAGGCCCTTGAGGTCCTCGACGGTATTAATCTCCTTGCGGAACCAGCCGCCCATCTGCACACCGGTGTTTCCGGCCGGGATGCCGAAGAGATTTTCCGTGGCCAGAAATTCGTTCATCAGCGTGCCGCCGTTTCCGGCATAATACCAGGCGTTCTGCATCCGGGCATTGAGACCGAATGGAATGGCCGCGCCGAGCGCGTAGGTCGGCTCCTTGCCGTAATAATAATAGAGAACGGTATGCGCCATCTCCACGGTTCCGGCGCCGGCAGCATTGGCAGCTTCGAGCCCTGGCACGATTTCGCCAGCGGCAAAAACCTGAATGTCAAAATTGCCGTTGGTGGCCGCGCGCACCCGGTCTGCTATGTCGACGCCACCGCCGTAGATCGTGTCCAGCCCCTTCGGGAACGACGACGTCATCCGCCAGGAGATCTTGGGGTTTTCCTGCGCGATTGCGGGCGCGGCGAGTGTGGTTGCGGCAGCAGCGCCAGCAGCGGCCGTGCCAGCCTTCTTGAAGAATGTGCGGCGATCCATAAATATCCTCCCGGTTGAATAATTGCAGGCAAGCCGTACGTTGTCGCACCCGGTGCTCCCTACGACGCGTCGATGAGATAATCATGTTCATGCGCGCCCGACAAGCTTGACGCTGCAAAATTGCGCAAGGCTAACACCATGTAAAACAGTCCTTACTGAGACTTGATGGATAAGATATTGACAGACGCGACGCGACCCGGCACTCAGAGCGCAGCTATATGAAAATCCCGGAGACCATGATGCCCAGCCCGATTATCGCCATTCCCGCCGACACGCGCGAACTGGACGGTTACAACTGGCATGCAACCCCGCACCAGTATGTCAACGCAGTGGTCAAGGGTACAGGCGCCACCGCCATCATCATCCCCGCACTGATCGAAGGCAACGATTTCGACGCCATCCTCGACCGTGTCGACGGCGTGATGCTGTCGGGCTCGCGAACCAATGTGTACCCTACCCTCTACGGTCGCGAGGTCAATGAGAGCGACGCTCCCTTTGACCGGCCACGCGATGCCACAGCACTCGAATTGATCCGCCGCACGATCGATCGCGGCATACCGTTGCTGGCGATATGCCGTGGCATCCAGGAACTCAATGTGGCACTGGGCGGGACGCTCGAATCCGAGATCCAGGATAAGCCGGGCAACTGGGATCATCGTCGTCCGGACGTGCCGGAACGCGACCGCATGTATGCGATCCGCCAGAAGGTTCATGTCAAGGAAGGCAGCTGCATCGCCGGCGTTCTCGGCACCGGCGAGTTCGAGGTCAATTCCCTGCACCGGCAGGCGATCGGCGAGACCGCGCCGCGGCTTGCGGTTGAGGCTGTCGCCGATGACGGTACTATCGAGGCCGTCTCGGTCATCGATGCCAAGAACTTCGCCGTTGGCGTCCAGTGGCACCCAGAATACTGGGTCGAGAGCGACGCCACCTCGGCACGCCTGTTCAAGGCCTTTGGCAATGCCGTCAAGGCCTACGCGGCCGCCCGTCGCTGGTCCAGCAGGAGCTTTACAAGGCGATAGCCAAGCAGGACGCCGATGATCGTCGCGTAGACGAACGGTCGCGGCGGCCAGCTTTTTACCGCCATGAAGAAATGGACCACGCCCAGCGTGGCAATGAGATAGACCAACTTGTGCAGCCTGCCCCAGCCGCGCCCGAGCGTGCGGATCGACCAGGTGTTCGAGGTCGCCGCCAGTGCGATCAGACCGACGAAAGCCGTCATCCCGAGGATGATATAGGGCCGCTTGAGGATATCCACGAAGATGACCGGCAGGTTCATCCCCCGATCGAGGATGAAGTAGGTCAGGAAGTGCATCAGCACGTAGTAAAACGTCATCAGTCCCAGCGCCCGACGGAAGCGAATGAAATTCACGCGCGTCAGGTCGCGGAGAGGCGTGACCAGCAGGGTGGCGATCATGAAACGGAGCGCCCACTCTCCCAAGAGATGTTCGAATGTCTGGATCGGGTTGGCGCCGAGATCGTTGATCGCACCGTGGTAGAAGTACCAGGCAGCCGGGATGAACCCGATCCCATAGATCCACCACGGCGAAATCTTCGCAAGCATCTTGTTGATCTGCCTGGGATAGTCGGCCTTGCGCGGCTTGGCGCCGGCTGCTTCGAGGGTCGCGTTCATCAGTAGTCGACCATCAGATCCATGCCGGCGTAAAGGTGCGCGACCTCCTCGCCATAGCCGTTGAATTTTTCGGTATCGCGCTTGCCGGTACCACCGAAGAACCCGCCGCCAGTACCCAGCACCCGCTCCTGCGCCTGGCTCCAGCGCGGATGATCTCGCTCAGGATTGACGTTGGAGTAAAAGCCGTATTCGCCGGGCGCCGCGACATTCCATGCCGTGACCGGCTGTTTGTCGGTGAGCGTGATCTTCTCGATCGATTTGATGCTCTTGAACCCGTATTTCCACGGCACCACAAGACGGATCGGGGCACCGTTCTGATTTGGCAACACATCACCGTAGATGCCGACGGCCATGATCGCCAGGGGGTGCATGGCCTCGTCCAGCCTCAGCCCTTCGCGATAGGGCCAGTCGAGCACCGGGGTAAAACCGCCGACGCCCGGCATTTCCTCTGGCCTGAGCGCAGTCTGGAACGCCACATACTTGGCACTACCGAGCGGCTCGGCTTGTTTGATAAGTTCCGAGAGTGCAAAGCCGGTCCACGGCACGACCATCGACCAGGCCTCGACGCAACGGAAACGGTATATACGTTCCTCGAGCGGCATCTTGGCTATGAGGTCAGCAACATCGAATTCCATCGGCGTCTTGACCAGGCCGTCGATCTTGATTTTCCAGGGCATCGGCTTGAAGTCGCCGGAATAGGCGGCGGGGTCGCCCTTGCTGGTGCCGAACTCGTAGTAGTTGTTGTAAGTCGTCGCGTCTTCCCGGGGCGTGATCTTGTCATTGACGATATAGGTCGACTGACTGGCCTTGAGGGCAGCCTCTGCGGATGTCGCCGCACCGATCAACCCGGCAGCGATCGCTCCCGTCATGAATTGCCGACGCTTCATGAAAAGCAATTTCGGCGTGATCTCGGAAGAGGGTATGTGGGGAACTTTGTAAGCCGGCATGACGATCCTCGATCCTGATTGGTTCGGGGAGTATACGTCAAACCGGCCAGAGAGTTTCGCAACTCTTGTCACAACGGTGTGAAATCGTTGTCTGGCCGCGATCACGCTGCAGTGTGCGCACGGCACCGTTTCGTGATCGCGATGCACATCATTTCTTCAGGCGCGAGCGAACCCAGAAGATCAGGAAGAACGCCAGCACGATCGCCACGCCTGCGGCAAAGCCGAGCACCGGCGAGTAGGCGCCGATTGCCAGCACGATCTTCGGCATGAAATAGAGCGCGGAGCCCGCGGCCAGCAGGATGATCGCCGCTGCTATGGCGGTGTTGCGCGTTTCGTTGCGATCGCTAGTCACTGTTCTATCTCCTTGGCGATACCCGAGCGAATAGCGACAAGCGTCTTCTTCTGCATTCCGTCGGCATCGAAATTTGCCGGGTCGAGCCAGGCTTCGAAAGCGGCATTCAACAGCGGCCATTCGTCATCGATGATCGAAAACCATGCCGTATCGCGATTGCCGCCACGCGAGACCGAGTGTTTACGGAAAACGCCTTCGAAGGTAAAGCCCAACCGCTCGGCCGTTACCTTGCTTTTGGCATTGCCGTTGTGGCACTTCCACTCATAGCGCCTGTATCCCAGATCCTCGAACACATGCTTGGCCATCAGGTAGTGGACTTCAGTGGATATCGGCGAGCGGGCCATGGCCGGACCGTGTGCCACGCCGCCCACTTCGGTGACGCCGTTGGCCGTATCGGTGCGCATGTAGTTGGCCATGCCAAGAATCTTGCCGGACGTGTTGTCCCTGAAGATCTCGGTTATCCAGCCGGTCTTGGCGACCGCATCGAGCCAATCGCCGAAAGCAGCCTCGTCGGCGAAATCGGGTGCAGCAAAATATTGCAGCAGCTGGTTGATGCCCTCCTGCCCCAGCGCATCCCACAAGCCTCCGAGATGCTCTGCACGCTTGTAGGGCTCCACCGTCACATAGCGGCCCTTGAGAGTAACAGGCTGTACGGCGGGGCGCGGCTTCCAGTTCTTCAGATCTTCCATGAAAGGGCTCTCTCAAATGCGAAATCGGAGGCGATATTCATCGCCTCCGACCATGATAGACAAGTCAAATTTGTTGATGGATACCGGCTTATGCAACCTTCGCGCTGGAGACCGTCGCTTCGATATGGTCGACGAGGGCATCCGCGAGGCCGAGGCGGCCGGCGAGCAGATCGAGATAACCGCGTTCGGCACGCGAATCCGGCTCGATCGCAATACGGGAAGCCGTGTAGAGTTCGACCTTCTGGCTGTCGGTACGGGCAGCGCCGACGATCGCATCGAGATCCACCGGACTGGCAAGTTCGCTTTCGAGGAAGGCCTGTGCATCGGCCCCTAGCCCCGCGAGCTTGACCTTGCCGAGAATGGCTTCGCGTTCGGCGTCATCTATATGGCCATCGGCGCGGGCGGCGGCGATCATCGCGCGAACGAGAACGACGGCGAAATCGGCACTGTTGGCATCGTCTTCCACGCCGAACCCCGTCCCGGTCGGTGCAGGCAGCAGTTCGGGGCCGTTCGACGCCGCCGCGCCCGCATCCGCCGTCTGCGGTTGCTGACCATCCTGCCAGTTCTTGTAGGCCTGATAGCCGAGGCCGGCGATGGCAGCCAGTCCACCCAGCTTCAGGGCGGAACCGGTCAGCTGCCGACCAGTGCCTGTGCCGAGCAGCACGGCAGCAATTGCGCCTGTCACAAGCGGATTATCCTTCGCCATCTGGCCGAGTTGCCCGGCCCGGTCCTTCACCGTTCCGCCTGCCCCTGGAACCTGGCTGCCCAGAAGTTGATCCAAGAGCTTCCTTGCGTCGAACATGTATTCCTCCTAGCGGGTTTGCGTCAGATACGCTTCAACATAGGAGTGCTATCACGGCTTTGCAAAGGCATGGCCGCAATCATTTCTGGCAGCTTTTTCAGCTGCGCAACCCGGAGGCCTCTGCGGCAAGCCTTGTAATTCCTGCCCAATCCCCTGCTTCGACCATGGCCTTGGGGGCCACCCAGGAGCCGCCGACGCAGACAACATTCGGCAGGCTGAGATAATCGCGGGCGTTCTTTAGCGAGATGCCGCCGGTGGGGCAGAACAGGATGCCATTGAGCGGCGAGGACAGCGCATTGAGATAGGGCGCGCCGCCAGCCTGCTCGGCAGGGAAAAACTTTATCACGCTATAGCCGCGGTCACGCACGGTCATGATTTCGGTCGCGGTCGCCGTACCGGGCAGCAGCGGAATATCGCTCTGGTCTGCCGCATCGAGCACGGCAGGGCCTGCGCCCGGCGACACGATGAATTTCGAACCAGCCTTGACGGCCAGGTCCCACTGCTTGGCGTCGAGCACGGTGCCTGCACCGGCAACGGCACCCTCGACTTCGTCGGCGACGGCCTTGATGGCGTCCAGCGCAGCGGGTGTCCTCAGGGTAATTTCGATCGCTTTCAGACCGCCGGCGACGAGCGCGCGGGCAAGCGGTACCGCCGACTTCGCATCATCGATGACAATGACCGGCACGACAGGCTGGAGCCGAAGAGTGGAGAGAAGAGCATCTGTTTTGCCACTCATGGCGCAATCCTTTCAAACGATTGAATTCGGGGCAACTGATAAAGGAGGCAGCCCATCATGTCGAGATAAAATTGCTTGTTCAACGCTGCCACGCCATGACAGTATCGCAGGCAGATTCCTCGCAGTTGCCATTCAAGGAGAGTCGCAATTTCTCGCTCCGAACGTTTGCTGGAACTTATCCAGACGCTTCGACGGCACCGTCGTCCGGTCAGCGGCCAAACGCTCGCAGACGAGACGGGCGTGAGCCTGCGCACGCTTTATCGCGACATTGCCACGCTGCAGGGACAGGGCGCCGACATCGAAGGCGAACCCGGGCTCGGCTATATCCTCAAGCCGGGCTTCATGCTGCCGCCGTTGATGTTCTCCGAAGATGAGATTGAGGCGCTGGCACTCGGCGCACGCTGGGTGGCCAGTCGCACGGATGACGAATTGGCTCGGGCAGCGGCAAATGCGCTGACGAAGATTGCCGCAGTGCTACCGGAAGACCTTCGGCCACGCATCGAAAGCGAAGGGCTGCGCGTTGGACCCAACCCCGCGCTGGAACCGGTTTCGGTCGATCTTGCCGTCATCCGAAAGGCGATCAGGCAGGAGCACATGCTGGAGATCAACTATCTCGACGCAGCATCGCAGGAAACCACCCGGCGCATCTGGCCGTTCATGCTTGGATATATGGAACGCGTGCGCATCCTCGGCGCCTGGTGTGAGTTGCGCAACGGCATAAGGCATTTTCGGACCGACCGGATTCTCAGCCTTGAACAGACCGGAAAGCGCTATCCGCAGCGCAAGGCCGTGCTCCTCAAGGCCTGGAAGGAGCAGCAGGGCATGAGCGAATCCAATACTGACAAAATTTGACAGCATATGGATATATTCCTTTCCGCGAGGGCCGCTGGCGGCCGAACCGGGAAAAGAATATATCCATGATGTTGAACTATGTACTGCTCTATGTCGAAAACGTGCCCCGCAGCCGCGACTTCTACGTCCGACTGCTCGACTTGCGGCCGGTCGAAGAGTCCGGGAACTTCGTGTTGTTCGTGCTGCCCTCGGGCGTCAAGTTCGGGCTTTGGGCCAGCCATGCTATCAAGCCATCAGCAAGTGCGCCGGGAGGATGCGAACTCGGCATCCCCGTCGAAAGCCGCGCAGATGTCGATCGGCTGGCATCCGAATGGCATCAACAAGGCATCGAAATCATCCAACGCCCTGAGGACATGGATTTCGGACGCACCTTTACAGCATTCGATCCCGATGGCCACCGGCTGCGGGTCTTGCATCTGGACATTGGACAATGAGCGCCTGGATCGGGGTCGCCTCCGCCGATCATGTCGGCCGAGGTCGCCAGGGCGGCTTCATGCAGGTGTGCCACGGCAAAGGCGGCCCGCTATCCCGCATCAAACCCGGCGATCACGTATTCTACTACTCGCCATCCACGACTATGGGCGGCGGCGTTGCCCTGCAAGCGATAACCGCAGCCGGTCGGGTGAGAGATGGCGTGCCCTACCCCTTCGACATGGGTGACGGCTTCGTGCCCTATCGGCGCGACGTAGACTGGCTCGACGCAAAAACGGTGCCGATCCGGCCGCTGCTGGACGCGCTTGAACTGACGCGCGGACGCGCCGCTTGGGGTGCGGTCTTTCGGTTCGGCATCGTCAAGATCTCCGAACACGACTGCAAGCTGCTTCTGCATGCAATGCAGGCCCGGCAAGGACGGTGACGCGGATCAGGACGCGGTTTCTTTCTCGGCAGCGGCGCTTTGGTCGCTGTCGATGAATTGAGAGAGCGTCATGTTGTCGAGGATTTCGGCCATGGCATCTCGCACCTCCGTCATCGACAGGCGCACCAGACATTCGTCCGGGTTGGAACAGTCGTCGCAGACTTCAAACGCCGTTCGGCTGGCGCAGCGGATCGGCGCAAGCGGCCCGTCCAACGTCCGGATCACCTGACCGATACGGATTTCGTCAGCCGTCTTCGAAAGAGAGTATCCACCGCCCGGACCTTTTTTCGAGCGGAGAATGCCGGCCTTTCGCAATTCGAGCAGGATCGCGTCGAGAAACTTCTTCGGAATATTATTGCGCTCGGCGATGTCGGTGATGAATGCGGTCTCGCCCGGCGGGAGCTTCGCCAGGTCGGCAAGTGCCTTCAGCCCGTATTTTCCCTTTTTGGTCAGCATGACAGCCTCTTTTCGAACCAGCGGCTCAGTCGCGATTTCAGCACGGCAGGCCCACAATGTTCTTCTTCATCCATATATTTAGTATAAATAATGAATTTTGCAAGGTTTTTGCCGTGGCTGACACGAAAAACCGCCGTTCCCCACGCGTTTTGGGCAGACATAGACAAAAAACCGGCACTTCCGTCAATTGAGCGGAAAATTGACGACACGGCTGCCGCGGAAAATTTCGTGAAACGTCGCTGACGGAAGCGGTTCATCAAAATCCTTGTACAGGCAGCGGGCCTCGACGATGATGTCGTAGCCGATCATTGCAGCGTCTTTTCCGAGCGAAAGTGATGGCATGAGACCGTCCCACACTTCGCCATCGCAATGGAATGGCAGCGCTTGCGGCCGTTCCTTCTGCGGCACGGCCATTTCCTCAGCCAGCGACGCCCGCCAATCGGGTTTGTCGGTTTCGCAATCGGCCTTGCAGCTCGCCAGCGCGATCTGATTGTTGGCGGTGATCATCGCAATGTGCGGACGACCTTCGGCATCGAGCGCCAGATCGGTCCCCTCGCCGACCCCTTTTCCAGGATTGACCGCGTTGGCCGACCAACTGTCCTCCTTGCCGCAGTCGGACTTGCACCAGGCATACAGCAACTGGTGGCTGAGCTCGGGCGAATCCGTGCCGTCGCCAAAGAACAACGCCAGCCGTGGCTGTCCGTCCGACGTAAAGGCCAGGTCCCAGGTCGGGCTCGGAAAGGAGCCGCTTCCCTGGTTGACCACGAATGTCCGGGTCCAGCTGGCCTTGTCGGTGCAATCTTTTTCGCAGCCGTAGAAATACAGCCCGTCCTTGAGCTCCGTACCGTCTTCCTCGAAGGCGTAGACGTTGGCGACCAGACCCATTGCTCCATTTTCAGCCACCGCCAGCACGGGCTTTCCGAACGATTCCGTCGCATAGCCCTCGCTACGATGCACCGCGAGGTCGACTTCCGCCCAGTTGGCTTTGTCGAGACAGTCGGTATCGCACGACATCACAAATGCACCGTAGTGATCCGGCTCGATCGAGTAATTCGCATCAGTGTAGACAAAGCGCGGTCGGCCCTTTGCATCCAGAACGAAGGTTCTGTCCGGGATCCTGAGCGTCAATACCTCGCTCAGCAGATTGTCGCCGCTCGCCGCGATCTCGGTGAATTTCCAGTTTCCGGCATCCGCGCAGTCCTCATCGCATTCGCCGTAAGAATACGTGCGATTGTAAAATGCCCGCCCCGGCGCCGTCCGGCTCACAACATAGATGCGTGGCTTGCCTTCCGGCGTTACGGCCAGCTGCACTTTCATCGCACCCGGCAGCTCGATGAGCGCTTTTTGCCAATTGTCTCCACTGGTGCCGCAATCTGCCGCCTTGCAGACCCCATAGAAAACCTGATCCTTGGTCTTGCCGTCATACCCGGTGAAGGCCATGTGCGACGTGCCGTCCCGATCCTTTGCCAGCGAGATGGAGGACGATTCGTGATCCGGTGCGGGAAAGAGACCGCCTGTTTCCGCAGAGGCGGCGCTGTCGCCACTCCAGAGATGAATGACGAGCATGACCATGCCGAAGCCGGCACAAGCCAGCGCAATGCGTTTCAACACCAGGAACCCTTCCAGAATCGACGTCGGGGAATCGCTTGGGCGGCAAGGACGACGCCGGAATGTCCCGGTCAGCTGTCGATGGCTGCCCGACGAATAGATCCCCGGACTTGTTATGACTGCAACTTGTTCTGGGTTCTTGACGTTTGAGGTGCCGGCAACATTCGGCCGACAACGCCAAATTCGCATCTTCAGCCGGCGAGTCTGCCTGCACCATGCGCGCGACGCATCGCATCGGAATAAGAAACCGCACCCTTGATCTCGCGTGTCGCCATGGATGTCACGGTTCGCCGGACCCCGGGAAGCCGGCTGATTTCCTTGCGCAACACATGGTCGAGCGCGATCATGTCAGCCGCCACGATATGCAGCAGATAATCCGCCTCGCCGGTGGTGGCATGGCAACTGAGGATGAACGGCTCCTTGAGGACAGCCAGCTCGAACGCCTCCGAAAGCTCAAACTCGACCGATGCCTGCACGAACGCCTCGATCCCGAAGCCAAGCTTGGCAGGGTCGAGGCGCGTGGTGTAGCCGCGAATGATGCCTGCGTCCTCGAGTGCCTTTACCCGCTTCCAGCATGGCGTTTTGCTCAATCCAACCTGTTCGGCAAGCGCCATGAAGGAAATGCGGGCATCGGCCTCCAAGGCGGCAACGATTTTCCGGTCCAGTGCATCCATGCTCGATCGTTCCACCCATCTGCAAAAATTAAGTCGATCATTCTACATATCCCAGAGATCGGATAACGAAAAGGAACAATGTTCAGCGAGAAAGGACTAGAATGGCAAGATCGACATCCTTCAGCCATTCAGGGGAACAACGACAATGGACCGGAACGAATACCACGCACTGATCGAGAATCCTGAAATGCGCGACTACGGCGTCTACCTGCAGGTCGACAAGCTGCTGGAATGTCAGAAGCCGTTGGCCGAGATGGCCAACGCCGACGAATTGCAGTTCCAGATTGTCCACCAGGTGGAAGAACTCTGGATGAAGCTGATGGCTTACACGCTGGCTGACGTGCTCGAATACATGGGCAAGCAGGATACCCACCGGATCGTCACCCTGATGGGCCGCGTGCATCGCCTCATGCGGCTGATGACCGCCCAACTGGATGTACTCGAAACCATGTCTCCCAAGGAATACCAGCAGATCCGGCTGCAGCTCGGCAATGGCAGCGGTCAGGAGTCACCCGGCTTCCGGCTGCTGCTGCGCATGCCGTTCGATCTCTGGGAAGGCTACAAGGCCGCCTATCTCGATGGCCGTGGCCTGACGGTTGCCGAAGTCTATGACGCAAAATACGACCATGGCGACAGCTATGTGGTTGCCGAAGCGCTCATCGAGTTCGATGAACTGTTCCAGAAGTTCCGCGCCAACCACGTCTATCTCATCCATCGCTCCATCGGCATGGGTTCCAAGTCTCTGAAGGGCCGCCCGGTGGATCTGCTTCAGGCTGGCGCCCGCCACCGCTTCTTCCCCGAGCTCTGGGATATCCGCTGCACGATGACCGACGAATGGGGCAGCCAGTACGGCGTTGTGCGCGATTCGATCAGTCAGCCCGAATAACCTCTTGCATCCTATTTTCTAGCAAACGCGAGCCGCCCGCTTTGTCGAGCGGCTTGCAATGCCTTGTCTGAGGCCCTGGCCTTGCGGAACGCTACGTCCTTGGCGTTTTGCTTGGCAAATTTCGGAAGCACCTGAACGCCTAACTCTGCTTGTGGCGATCCGGATTGGTGGGTTGCGGAAGCGCAAATATCTCCAGGAACGATTTCCCGCTGACGATCGTGTCGCTCAAGGTGTATTTGTTGAGAACATCGATGAAAGCCTGATTGGCTTGCCGAAAGAAATCCTTCGCCTTGCAGATTGCGGTAATCGCGCAGCAATTGGTCGATTTATCAAAGCATTCAACGATATGCATGTTCGGTTCCAACTTGAGCACGATATCCCCCAGCCGCATGGACGCAGGTTCGCCCGAAAGCCGAATGCCCCCACCTCGTCCTTTGGTGCTGTCGATGAAACCGAGTTGTGAGAGCCGGTGCGCCACTTTCACCAGGTGATTGCGGGAAATTCCGTAATGGTCCGCGACCTCGCGCACTGAGCACTGCTGCTCGGGCTGGGCCGCCAGATACATCAACATACGCAAACCGTAGTCTGTGAAAGTCGTTAGCTGCATTTCTCGAATCTTTTTTCTCAACCTCTTGCAAATTAGAGGATGGTGCGTATTTTTAAATATGTATGTAAGATACATATTTAGGAGTTGCAATGCTTACCCCCGAGACGATCGCCATCGTAAAATCCACTGCCCCGGTGCTTGCCGAGCATGGCGAACTACTGACACGTCACTTCTATACGCGGATGTTTACGCACAATCCCGAAGTGCTGCCGTTCTTCAATCCCACCAACCAGCACAAGGGAAGCCAGCAGCGAGCGCTCGCGGGCGCCATTGCCGCCTATGCCGCAAACATCGACAATCTCGGTGTACTGATGGGCGCAGTGGAACTGATCGCCCAGAAACATGCCTCACTGATGATCAAGCCGGAGCACTATCCGATTGTCGGCGCAAATCTGCTCGCATCCATCCGGGAAGTGCTGGGAACGGCTGCGACCGACGACATCATCAACGCCTGGGCGCAAGCCTATGGCTTCCTGGCGGACATCCTTACGAAGCGCGAAGCAGAAATCTATGCTGACAATTCCGAGGCCGCCGGCGGCTGGGAAGGCTTTAGAAAATTCCGGTTGATCCGCAAGGAAACCGAAAGCCTGAACATCGTTTCCCTCTACCTCCAACCCGCTGATGGCTTACAGTTGAAGACGTTCAAGCCGGGGCAGTATGTGACCGTTCGCGTGACGCTTCCGAACGGCATGACGACTATGCGCAACTACAGCCTCTCGGACAAACCGGGCATGGACTGGTATCGCATTTCCGTAAAAAGGGAAAAGGCGACGGTACAGAGTGCACCGGATGGTTATGTCTCCAACCACCTTCACGACCATTTCCATATCGGCGACGAAGTCGAGATTGCGCCACCCTGCGGCGAGTTCTGCCTCGATGCGAGCAAGGCGGACAAACCTCTGGTCCTCATGGCCGGCGGCGTCGGCATCACTCCGCTCATCAGCATTCTGAAGAACGCTCTTGAGCTCGATCCGCAACGCGAAATTCTCTTCATCCATGCCTGTGTCGATGAAGAGATGCAGGCATTTAGGCAGAAGTTGCATTCCATCGAAGCAACGCATCCCAATGTGAGGGTCCATTCCCGTTATAGCGACCGCGACCATGGAACCGACGACACGAAGAGCTTTGGGCTGTTGAGCGAGGAATTTCTCGACGCCCAGATCAGCAATCGTGGCGCCGATTTCTACTTTTGTGGCCCCAAGCCGTTCATGCAGATCGTCTATGGCGTGCTGAAGAATTGGAACATCCCCACCGACCAGGTCCATTTCGAGTTTTTTGGCCCGGTCCAGGATCTTGAGGCGCAGCCATTGTCGAACGCCGCCTGAGATCGACTAAGGATCCCGCATCGCTTCACCGAAGCCAATCCAGTCGGGCGCAGAGTGATGATCGCTCCGCGCCCGAGAGGCTTCCTGTGGCAGCCAGGCTGAAATGCCTGTTCTGGCACAAAGCGGAAATGTCGCATTAGGCTGGGCACGGCACGGCGATCAGCACCGATTTGAACTGCTGGCGCGGGTTGCAAAGGCAGATCAGGGGATTGATCAATCCTCCCATTCGCCGCATCGTTCCGCAACACGCTGCGGATTTGCGCGCGGCAGCTTTTAGACCAAGGCGGCATTCAGTTTTGAATCTTGGAGATTTTTTTGGAGCGGGCGAAGGGATTTGAACCCTCGACCCCAACCTTGGCAAGGTTGTGCTCTACCCCTGAGCTACACCCGCTCAATTACGACGATCCGGGGTAGGCTGGACCGAAGCACGCTGCCGTCCGGCGGCGTTGAGCGCTATATGACCCAAGCCGTTTGAAATTGCAACAGGGTCCTAGGCGACTTTTTTTGAAAAGTTTTGATCAAATTTCTCTCTGCGTCTCCAGGCTCGTGGATGTCAGCAGTCCGGATGCGCGGAGAATTTCGGCCGTTGCATTAATATCCGCTTGTATTGCCGCTTCCGCAGCCACTGGGTTGCGCTCCTGCAGAGCAGCCAGAATTTCGTAGTGGTACGCGATCATCGCCCTGCCGCCTTTGTCGTATATTGCAGAAATGATCGGACCCATTCTAAGCCACAGGTTTTCGATCATATCTGACAGCATCGGCAAGCCCGAAAACTCAGCCACCTTGGAGTGGAAAAGGCGATTCAACCGAACCGCCTCGGCAAGCGCACCTTGCTCTCGAGCAGTCTCGTTTTTCTCCAGAATCTCAACAAGGATTTTTTCAGCCGGCTCCTGGAATGTCGTGGCTGCCAACGACGCTGCCAGTCCCTCGAGTCTAAGGCGAATCATTCGAATTTCCTCGAATTGCTCCAGCGTCATGTTCGGTACACGGACGTCCTTGTAACCGCGCATTTCCAGCGCACCGTCGCGAACCAGGCGAAGTACCGCGTCGCGCACCGGTGTGACGCTGACCCCCAACTGCGCGGCTACCGCGCGTATGCGTATTTTGTCGTTCGGCTGAAGTCTTCCTTCGACAAGCGCCAGGCCGATTTGCGAATAGATCGCATCGTAAAGACTGCCCTTGTCGATCTGTTCGAATGTCTCTTTCACAGCGGCCCTCTGCTCATGAAGCGGCTAGGCTTAACGCGAATCACCAATTCTCGCCAACCGTATCCGGTTTCGTTCGGCTGCTTGTCGTGGGCAGTACCTCGAGAAATAACCCGATCCCCGCAAGAATTCCCCCGACATGCGTTCAAAAAATTGCGTTAATTCATCTTTTTGATGCATCAAACATCAAAAAAGCCATTGACGCATGATGCATCAAACGCATTATGCCGCGTATATTGTTTACAGGAATTGAAGTTGATGCAGGAGCATAGTTCGAATTCGGCGAGACAGGATGTGCTGAACGCCCGATGGGAGCCATTTCCGTTGCCGGAGGTCGAGTCGCTCGTTCACCGAATTTACGGCGTAACAGGCAGGGCGCAACGTTTGTCGAGCGAACGGGACGAGACGTTCAGAGTGAACTGCGATTCCGGGCTTACCTGCACGTTGAAAATCGCCAATCCCATGGAAAACCCTGAGGCCCTCGCGTTTCAGGACGGTGCGCTGCTGCACTTGGAAAAGGCGATGCCAGAGGTGCCCGTCCCGCGCCTGATCCGGACCCGTGAAGGCGAAAAATCCTTCCAACTGCTCCAGTCCGACGGCAGCATCCGTATTGTGCGCATGCTGTCATTCCTGGACGGAAAGCTCTTGCACCAGACTGAACCATCGTTCCAGCAATGTGCCTCCATCGGCAAATCGCTGGCCTGGCTCGGAAGAGGCCTGTCAAATTATCGCGGCCGCCCCCCAGAAGCAAAACTCTTGTGGGACATATCGCATACCCCGGATTTACGGCGCCTTCTGGCCTATGTGGATCCGGCGCGGAGAGCCCTGACGGAAGATGCGCTCGCAAGTTTCGACACTCGTTTTCTGCCGATCGCGCCGTCATTCCGCCGCCAGATCATTCATAATGATTTCAATCCGCATAACATTCTCGTGGACCCGCTCCATCCGCAGCGGATTGCCGGCATCATCGATTTCGGCGACATGGTCCAAGCGCCCCTCGTCAACGACGTCGCGGTGGCCGCAGCCTATCATGTCGCGTCCGCTGACTGGCTCGATACGCTTGTCGCATTGGTCAAGGCCTATCACCTTGTTACACCGATGGACCACGAGGAGTTTCTCGTCTTGCCAACGCTTATCAAGGCCCGGCTCGCCATGACCGTGACGATTACCGAATGGCGCTCATTCGAGAGACCGGACGAGAGCGCTTACATACTTCGTAACCATTCTGCTTCGTGGCAGGGCCTCCAGAGGCTGAACACAATGACTGAACAGGACTTGGCACGCGTTCTGATTCAAAGCTGCAAGGAATAATACAATGGCGATGGTGAATGCTTTCAACGCTGAGAATTTCGAGAAGCTCTCTGCGGAAGAGCAAAGGCTCATCGAACGGCGCGAGCGCGTCCTTGGCCCTGCATATCGTCTCTTTTACGAGCGACCGGTTCACATTGTGCGCGGCGAAGGCATCTGGCTTTACGACGCCGCCGGTCGCAAGTACCTCGATGCCTACAACAACGTTGCGTCCATGGGACACTGCCATCCGAGGGTCGTCGACGCCATCGCACGCCAGACGGCAACGCTCAACACGCACACCCGCTACATGCACGAAGGCATTCTGGAATATGCGGAACAACTGGTGGCGACATTCCCTTCGCATCTGAGCCAGGTGATGTTCACCTGCACCGGAAGCGAGGCAAACGATCTCGCAGTCCGCATCGCGCGCCAGTTCACGGGCGGGACCGGCATCATCGTCACAAGCCTCGCCTACCACGGCCTGACCGGCGCCGTTGCGGAATTCTCTCCGTCCTTAGGCGAGTTCGTGAACCTTGGCCCGCACGTCCGGACGGTTCGCGCGCCAGACGCCTATCGCGTCTCGCCCGAAGAAGCGAAGACCCGCTTTGGCCAGGACGTGCAGGCCGCTATCGATGACCTCGAGCGTCACGGCATCAAACCCGCAATGCTGATCGTGGATACTATCTTTTCCAGCGATGGCGTTGTCCCGGACCCGAAGGGCTTTCTCAAACCTGCGGTCGATGCCATCAGGGAGGCTGGGGGCCTGTTTGTCGCAGACGAAGTCCAGCCCGGATTCGGCCGCACCGGCGAGACCATGTGGGGTTTCCAGAGGCATGGCGTCGCGCCTGACATCGTAACCCTCGGCAAACCGATGGCAAACGGATATCCGATGGCAGGCGTCGTTCTCCGGCCGGAAATCGTGGCCGAGTTCGGAGCAAAGGCCCGTTACTTTAACACATTCGGCGGAAATCCCGTCGCCGCTGCGGCAGGCATGACTGTACTTGAAATCATCAAGGACGAAAGGCTTCAGGAAAACGCGGCAGAGGTCGGCCGTTATATCATGGACGGTTTCAAGGATCTTGCTCGGGATTTCGAATGCATCGGCGACGTGCGCGGCAGCGGTCTCTTCATCGGCATCGAACTTGTTTCCGATCGCCAGCGCAAGACACCCGACGCATCGAAGACATCCGGCTTGGTCAATGGCCTACGCGAGCGAGGCGTCCTGATAAGCGCGTCAGGTCCATTCGGCAACGTGCTGAAAGTGCGACCTCCCCTGGTGTTCTCGCGCGCCAACGCAGATCAACTTCTGGAGGCGTCGAGAGATACACTCGCAAATCTTTGAACCGGCTTGGATGGCTGTCGCGGACAACTTGCTTAGGTCAGCATCCAAGCTGGGCACGAGCGAATTCACTCATCAAAAAGCGACTTGTGGCGCAGGCGTTTGCTGCAGACGAACCTGCGGTGGGCGCGCCCGTTTTGGGCCGGAACGGACGCGGCACATCAGTGCGCGTCCGAAGGCCATGCTTTGTGCAAGCCTCATTGTGGGTGATCAGGTCGGCCGGTTTAGCGTCATAGGAAGGCTTCACGAATCCGAGAATTTCACCGTCACGCCGCGCTGCCGAAAGTAGGCCTGCATTAGCTTCCTGCCAGAACGGTTATTCTGCACGAGCCTGCTCGGGTCGAATACGGCTTCTTTCAAACCCGCCCGAGTCAACGCTGCCTTGAGAGTCGCAATATGCACATCGATGTCGACATTGTCCGCCTGGAGCGATTCATAAATGCGGTTTGTTGCATCCACTACGGTAGGTTCACTCACTATTACACTCCTGTTGCTGCTTGGCTGGCACTCACCAAATTCTTCGCCTTGACCCTATTGCGATGAAAAATGCCTACGTCAATGGGTGCCATGTCAGCAGTTTCGGCCAGCGGTGGAGAAACTGTCCAACAGTTCCCGACGCCAGTGCGACAACCCCCAGAGATGAAACGACAAAAGCCTCGGCTTGGCCGAGGCTTCGAACATCTTGGAAATTTGGAGCGGGCGAAGGGATTTGAACCCTCGACCCCAACCTTGGCAAGGTTGTGCTCTACCCCTGAGCTACACCCGCTCAACTGCGACGATCCGGGGTAGGCTGGACCGAAGTTCGCTGCCTGTCCGGCGGCGACGGGGGCTATATGGCTTAACCCCTTTCGAAATGCAACAGGGAAATGACATTTTCTGCAGCTATTTTGTTGTTGCAGCCGTATCCATATGATTTATATGCATATTTACGATACACACCTATCCACAGAAGCCATTGCCCGACGACGGAAAGCGTCGTATCAGTCTGGTCGTCCGAAGACAGGGAACAGGAATGCGATGAGCGAAAAATCGGCCAAGGGCGCAAAGGAACTGTTTGAATTTCTCGATGGTCTGGGCATTTCCCACACCACCAAGGAGCATGAACCGGTGTTCACCGTGGCAGAATCGGTAGCGTTGCGCGACGAGATTCCAGGCGGCCATACGAAGAATCTCTTCCTCAAGGACAAGAAGGACCAGTACTTCCTGTTGACAGTCGAGGAAAATGCGGCGGTGGACCTGAAGACCGTCCACACGCTCGTCGGCGGCGCTTCGAAGTTCTCCTTCGGCAAGGCTGAAAAGCTCGAGGAATATCTGGGTGTCGTACCGGGCGCGGTGACAGCTTTTGGCGTTTTCAATGACGCCGGCAACAATGTCACCATTGTGCTCGACGCCGATTTGATGAAAAATGACATCATCAACTGCCATCCCCTGTCCAACGATGCGACGACGTCGATCGGGCGCGACGACCTGATCCGCTTCATCGAGGCCACCGGCCACACGGCAAACGTCTTGAAAGTGACCGTCTGACATCCGACATAGGGCGCACGTATTTGGGAGCGATTTTAGATGACCGGCTTTGACAACTCATTCGACGCAAGCTTTGGCAACCAGATGTCGGCGTCAACAGGCAAGAATGGCGCCGCTGGCGACCTGATCAAGGACACCACGACGGCGGGTTTCCAGCGTGATGTGCTGGAAGAATCGGTAAAGCAGCCGGTGCTGGTGGATTTCTGGGCGCCATGGTGCGGCCCGTGCAAGCAACTCACGCCAGTGATCGAGCGCGTCGTCAACGAGGGCGCCGGCAAGGTAAAGCTCGTCAAGATGAACATTGACGAGCACCCGTCGATCGCCGGCCAGCTTGGCATCCAGTCTATTCCTGCCGTCATCGCCTTTGTCGGCGGCCGGCCGGTGGATGGCTTCATGGGCGCGCTGCCCGAGACGCAGGTCAAGGCCTTTATCGACAAGATCGCCGGTCCTGGTGCGGGACCGGGCGATGAAGCGGCAGAAATCGAAGCCGTGCTGACCGAAGCCGAAGGGCTGCTTGCATCCGGCGATGTCGCCGGCGCGGCCGATCTCTATGGCGCCGTACTCCAGGCCGATCCTGAGAATCTCAAGGCCCTGACTGGCATGGCGAACTGTATGGTTACCGCCGGCCAGTGGGAACGGGCCCGCGACCTGCTCGCAGGGCTGAGCGACGAACAGAAAGCGGATGCCGCACTCGCCGCCCTGCTCACCAGGATCGCCCAGATCGAGGAGGCCCGGAAACTCGGCGATCCGCGCGCCCTGGAACACGAGTTGGCGCTTAATCCCGACCACCACGAGGCGCGCATCAAGCTCGCCAAGATCCTTAACGTCGAGGGTGACAAGGATGCCGCCGCCGAGCAGCTTTTCTACGTGATGAAGCGGGATCGCGCCTTTGACGATGATGGCGCACGCCGCCAGCTGGTGCAATTTTTCGAGGTCTGGGGCCCGAAGGATCCTGCAACCGTCGCGGCCCGCAGGAAGTTATCCTCCATACTGTTTTCATAAGTCCGGTAAAGCGGGCGGCAGTTCGGTGAACGGAGACAAATGCGATGCAAGTGGGGAATGCCCGATATCTGAGCGAATCGGATCTGCCTGATACGATCGCCCTGTTTCCGCTTTCGGGGGTGCTGTTGCTTTCCGGCGGCCATCTCCCCCTCAACATCTATGAGCCGCGCTATCTCTCGCTGATCGACGATGCGCTGAAGGGAAACCGGCTGATCGGCGTCATCCAGCCGGTTTTCAGCGAGACGGACGAGAGCCCCGCAGGCACACCCGAACTCTGCAAGGTCGGCACCATCGGACGCATCACTACATTCGGGGAGACCGGCGACGGCCGCTATGTCATCGACCTCAGCGGTGTCTGCCGCTTCCGCATGATGGATGAGCTAAGTTCGGCGCATTGCCCCTATCGTCGGGCAAAGGTGACACCGTTCGTCGCCGACCTGCACGAACCGGAAGACGATCCGGCAGTCAATCGGGACGCCCTGCTCGGCGCGTTCCGCAACTATCTCGACTCCAACAAGCTGGAGGTCGATTGGGACGCCGTCACGAAAACCTCCAACCGCACGCTGGTCAATTCGCTTTCAATGATGGCGCCGTTCGGCCCGCGCGAAAAGCAGGCGCTTCTCGAAACCCCGGACCTCAAGACACGCGCTGAAACGCTGGTCGCGATGACGGAAATGGTGCTGGCCCGCGCGTTCGGCGATGCGGCCAAAACACTGCAATAGGCGGCCGATGGATCAGAATATATCCAGACCCGATCCCAAGATGCTCGAGTTGCTGGTCTGCCCGGTAACCAAGGGACGGCTGAGCTATGACAGGGAAAAGAACGAGTTGATCTCGGAAAAGGCCAGACTCGCCTATCCGATCCGGGATGGCGTTCCCATCATGCTGGAATCGGAAGCGCGTCGAATCGAGGATTAGTCCTTTATCAGCCCGTTTTCTTTGCGAATCGCAGTGGAACTGAGCGTCGAGCGCGGCCCGTGGATGAAGGTCCATGCCGGAGCTGGCGTGCGGCCAAGGGTATTGGCATCGTCCTCATCCACCCGGGCATGATCGAAGGTCTTGGCCATCGTCGACGACAGAAACGACAGCGTATCGCCCGGCCTGTCGATCACTGCAATCGGGAACGTAAGGGCGATTTTCTTCCAGTTCTGCCAGCGATGGAAATCGCGCAGATTATCCGCTCCCATGATCCAGATGAAGCGCACGCCGCTGTTGCGGGCCTTGATGCGATCGAGCACCTCTGCGGTGTAGTTGAGGCCGAGGGCTTTTTCGAAAGCCGTAACGCGGATCCTTGGATCGGTGGCCATCTTTTCCGACAGAGCGATGCGTTCGGCTAGCGGTGCAAGATAGCGTTTGGATTTCAACGGATTGCCCGGCGTCACCATCCACCACAGCTGATCGAGCCCCAGCCGGCGTATGGCAATTTCGGCGACCAGCCGATGCCCCTCATGCGGTGGATTGAAGGATCCGCCGAACAGCCCAACCAGCATGCCTGTCTCGACATGCGGCATCCTGAGATACTGTTGGCCGACCTCCTCCGATCCCACGTCTGTTACGGCCTTGTCTGGCCGTTTCCACGGACCCGGTATTTGAAGGACGTCAGTTGTTCGACGCCAACCGGCCCGCGCGCATGCATTTTGCCCGTCGCAATACCGATCTCGCCGCCCATGCCGAACTCGCCGCCATCGGCAAACTGCGTGGAAGCATTGTGCACCAGAATTGCAGAATCGATTTCATTGAAGAACCGCTCTACAGCCTTGGGATCTTCCGAGATGATCGCTTCGGTATGATGCGACGAATAGCGATTGATGTGGGCAATGGCACCGCCTACGCCGTCTACGATCGCCACGGAAATGATCGCGTCGAGATATTCCGTTGACCAGTCCTCCTCGGTTGCCGGCTTCAGGCCGGGAACGATCTTGAGCACGGTAGAGGACGCCCGGATCTCGCAGCCGGCCTCGGTCAATGCTTCCAGCAGCGGCACCAGATGGCTGCCGATCACGGCGCTGTCGACCAGCAGCGTCTCGGCTGCGCCACAGATGCCAGTCCGGCGCATCTTGGCATTGACGACGATCTTCCTCGCCATGTCGAGATCGGCCGAGCCGTCGACATAGACATGGCAAATGCCTTCGAGGTGGGCGAAAACCGGAACGCGGGCTTCGGACTGCACGCGTGCTACGAGGCTCTTGCCGCCACGCGGCACAATGACGTCAATCGTGCCGTTCAGGCCGGTCAACATCGCGCCGACCGCGGCCCGATCCGTCGTCGGCACGTACTGGATTGCATCCTCGGGCAATCCGGCATCCCTAAGTCCCCGGGCAAGGCATGCATGGATCGCGCGCGAGGAATGGACCGAATCCGAACCGCCGCGCAGGATGACAGCATTGCCCGCCTTGAGGCAAAGCGCGCCAGCATCTGCCGTCACGTTCGGGCGGCTCTCATAAATCACGCCGATGACACCGAGCGGCGTGCGCACGCGCTCGATGTGCAGGCCGTTGGGCCGATCCCATTCTGCAATGATATCGCCAACCGGATCGCGCAGTTCGCCAATGGCGCGGATGCCGTCCGCCATACCGCGAATACGCGTCTCGTTCAGCGTCAAGCGGTCAATCAGCGCCGGCGTCATGTCAGTGGCGCGGGCATTTTCGAGGTCGATGGCGTTGGCGGCGAGAATCTCGTCCTTGCGCTCGACGATGGCGGCCGCCATCGAAATTAGGGCGGCATGCTTGCGTTCGGCAGTAGCGATGGCGAGAGGCTGAGCGGCGGCGCGGGCACGTGCCCCGATTTCCAGCATCAGCGACTGAACGTCATCCTTCACCACGTCAAGCATCCGCCTGTTCCTTGCTCTTGACACTCTTGCCTGATGTCATCACCAGATCGTCCCGGTGCACCATCGCGGCGCGGCCGGCGTAACCGAGGATAGAGGCAATCTCGATCGATTTCTTGCCGGCAATCTGCCGGGCTTCCTGGGCATCGTAGCCAGCAAGGCCGCGAGCGATTTCGGCTCCCGAAAGGCTCATGATAGCAATCGTGTCGCCTCGGGAAAATTCACCCGTGACAGAACGCATGCCCGCCGGCAGCAGGCTCTTGCCGCTATGCAGGGCGCGCTCGGCACCCTCATCCACGGTCAACCGGCCGGCCGGAAGCAACTGACCGGCGATCCATGTCTTGCGTGCCGTCACAGGCTCGCTGGACGCTGCAAACCAGCTATGCCGAACGCCGTCGGCAATCGACTTCAGGGGATGGTCGACCTTCCCCGAGGCGATGATCATCGCGCAGCCCGCTGATGTTGCGATCTTGCCGGCATCGATTTTGGTGCGCATGCCGCCGCGCGACAGTTCGGACGCTGCACCGCCCGCCATCGCCTCGATGTCGGGCGTAATGGTGGGGATGAAGTCAAGAAACTGCGCGTCCGGATCGAGATGCGGTGGGGCTGTGTAAAGCCCGTCTATGTCGGACAGAAGCACAAGCAGGTCGGCGCCTACCATGGTGGCGACGCGAGCGGCTAGGCGGTCGTTGTCGCCATAGCGGATTTCGGTCGTCGCAACCGTATCGTTTTCATTGATGACCGGAACCGCCTTCAGCTTCATCAGCTGGGAAATCGTCGCACGCGCGTTGAGATAGCGACGCCTCTCCTCGGTGTCGCCGAGTGTCAGCAGGATCTGGCCGGCGACGATATCATGCCGGGACAGGCTTTCCGACCAGGCGCGAGCCAGCGCAATCTGGCCGACGGCGGCGGCGGCCTGGCTCTCCTCGAGTTTCAATGCGCCCGATGGCAGATCGAGCACCGTGCGACCCATGGCGATGGCGCCCGAGGACACCACCAGCACCTCGACACCCCTGGTGGCAAGGTCCGCAATATCCTGGCACATGGCATCGAGCCAGGATTTCTTCAGCCCCGACTTGCGATCGACCAGCAGCGCCGAACCGATCTTGATGACGATCCGGCGGCAGCCGGCAAGCGACGGGCTGTTACTCGACATTGTCGTCGTCTTCCCAATCCTCATCGTCCATCGGCTGCATCTTGAGCTTGCGATTGAAGCTGATCGCGCTATCTGCCTTCGGCAGGGTCGGGTCCTCGGCCTTGCTTGTCTCGATCACGCCGGCGAGTTCGCGCAGCACGTCCTGCATGCCGGAGCCGGTGACCGCCGAAAGCACGAAGGGCGTCTGCCCGCAGGCCCGCTTCAGCGAAGCCTTCTTCTTCTTCAACTCGTCGGCATCGATGGTATCGACCTGCGACAGCACCACGATTTCATGCTTGTCCTCAAGACCCGCCCCATAAGCGTCCAGCTCGGCGCGAACGGTCTTGTAGGCCTTGCCGGCATTCTCTTCCTGCGCCGAGATCAGATGCAACAGCACGCGCGTACGCTCTACATGGCCGAGGAAGCGATCGCCAAGGCCGATGCCTTCATGGGCACCCTCGATCAGGCCGGGAATGTCGGCAAGAATGTATTCCTTGCCGTTGACGGTCGCCACGCCAAGATTGGGATGCAGCGTCGTGAACGGATAGTTGGCAATCTTCGGGCGCGCCCGCGTGCAGGTTGCAAGGAATGTGGACTTGCCGGCATTCGGCAAGCCGACGAGACCGGCATCGGCGATCAGCTTGAGCCGGAGCCAGATGGTCTTTTCCTCGCCTTCCTGGCCGGGATTGGCCCAGTCGGGCGCCTGGTTGGTCGAGCTCTTGAAATAGGAATTGCCGAAGCCGCCATTACCGCCCTTGGCGATGCGATACTTCTGGCCGACCTCGGTCAGGTCACAGATCAGCGTCTCGCCGTCTTCCTCGAACACCTGGGTACCCGCAGGCACCTTCAGCGTGACACTGTCGCCCTTGGCGCCATGCCGGTTGCGGCCCATGCCGTGAACTCCGGTCTGGGCGCGGAAATGCTGCTGATAGCGATAATCGATCAAGGTGTTGAGACCATTGACCGCCTCGATCCAGACATCGCCACCACGCCCACCGTCGCCGCCGTCGGGACCGCCGAACTCGATGAACTTCTCGCGCCGGAACGACACGGAACCGCCGCCGCCATCACCGGACCTGATATAAACTTTACACTGATCGAGAAACTTCATCTGCCCGCCGTAAATTGTATGCCGGCTTGCCATCCGGCCTTTAGGCTGTTGGATATAGCGGCTAACCCCGAAAGGTCAAAGAATATCATGAAAATTATGAGCTTTAACTTCAATATGGCATCGATCTGGACGGTCTATACGACCCCGGCAGGATCGCTGCAGCGTTGATCGAGATCGTCCGAGGGCGGATCGCTCCGCCCTCGTCTGTACCTACATCGGCATATAGCTGCCGAAGGTCAGTTCGGTTGTGATCAGCCGGACCTGCTCGGCGCGAGGAACGCAATAGACGTCCTCGACGCCGGTGATGTCGAAGCCGAGCTTCTTCTGGATGCGCAGCGATGCCGCATTTTCCGCAATGACGCTCGAAAACAGCACCTCGCCCATCAGCCCATGGAAGAACCGGGCGATGACGGCATTGACGGCTTCGGTCATGATGCCCTGCCCCCAATGTGGCTCGTCCAGCCAGTAGCCGATCTGCCAGCCTTCCTGGCCATGTCGCCGTTGCCAATCGATACCGACGACGCCGACCAGTCGGTCGTCATCGGCAGCCTTCGGCGGCTGGCCGGACAGCAGGATCCGGCGCAGACCACCGAGCGTGATGGCAAACACCCAGCCCGGCTGGCCATCGGCGTTGAGCGCAGCAAGCCACTCTTCCGCATCCTCGCGATAATAAGGCTGCGGAACCGGCAGCAGCATCCGGGCAACCCGGTGGTTGCCCAGCGCCGCCGCGATCGCTTCGGCATCACCTGCTGCCGGCCGCCTGAGCGTCAGCCGGCCGGTGCGGATCAACGGCTGGTTGGCCGCCGTCAACCGGGCGGTTGTGGGGTCGGCGTCGAAAGCCGGCATCCGGACTTGCTGCGGCAGGTCGAACTTGTGGTTCAGCGCATTCATCTTGCACCTCCCCAAGCCCGAAGCGAACCCCAGGTCTTGCGATCGAGGCGGAACCACTCGACGGCCACCGTGCCACCAAGTGCCAGGCTTGGCGACATGCCGGTTCCCTGGAACTGGAAGCCACATTTCTGCAGCACCCGCCGCGAACCGATGTTCATCACCCGGACGCGTCCGTCGATGAAATCGATGTCGAAATGCCGGAAGCCGAAATCGATCAGGGTCTGCGCGGCTTCCGTCGCAAAACCCTTGTTCCAATATGGCTCGCCCAGCCAATAGCCGATCTCCAGCCCATTGCCCTCTTCCTGCGCCTGCAGGCCGCAGCAGCCGATGAAGTCACGGGTTTCGTTGCGAGTGATTGCATAAACGCATTTGCCCATCGCGCCCGAGGCAACGCGGGCGACGAATGCTTCGGCGTCCTTTTCCGTATAGGGGTGCGGCATGCGCGACACTTTGGACGCGACATTGATGTTGTTGGCGAGATGGGCAATTGCGTTGGTGTCGGTCGCAGCGGGCGCGCGCAGGACGAGCCGCTCCGAAACCAGCAATGGCGTTGATAAATCCTGCGGCAACAGCCGCTTCTCGCTGGGAAGGCCGCCGAGACTTTGGCCCTCCATGAGTAGTTGGCATTCCATGACTACCTCCTGGGTTGAAAACGAAAAGGGAAGATGGGCATTACCCCATCTTCCCTTTTGAACCCTGGAGGTCTGAAGACCTGAAGTGCCAGCCGGGCCGATGAGGCGCCGGCTGTTTAAAGAGCTCCGGCTTACTCTGCTGCGGCCGCCGTTTTCGGCATTACGGACACGTACACGCGGCCATTGGCCTTCGTACGGTACGCAACTGTGCCTTCGGTGGTCGCAAAAATCGTGTGGTCCTTGCCGAGGCCAACATTGGTGCCCGGATGCCACTGCGTGCCGCGCTGGCGCAGAATGATGTTGCCAGAAATCACAGCTTCGCCGCCGAACTTCTTGACGCCGAGACGCTTGGAATTGGAATCGCGACCGTTACGCGAAGAGCCGCCAGCTTTTTTGTGTGCCATGGGTGTTCTCCTTAGTCCTCTTTAACTCGTTCAGGCTGCAATCGCGATGATGCGAACCTTGGTGAAATGCTGGCGATGGCCCTTCTTGCGCTTGGAATTCTGACGGCGGCGCTTGACGAAAGAGATGGTCTTCCGCTTGCGGCCCTGCTCGACGACTTCCGCAGTCACGACGGCACCTTCAACAAAAGGCGCGCCGATCTTGGCACTGGCACCCTCGCCAACAACGAGGACTTCCTTGAATTCGATCTTTGTACCGGCTTCGCCCTCGAGCTTTTCGATCGAGATGACGTCGTCTGCAGCAACCTGGTACTGCTTACCGCCGGTCTTGATGACTGCGAACATTTTATATCCTTTCATGTTCTGTAAACGCGCCTCGAACAACCCTGAAGCCATCCGGACGGTCTTTTTGTCAGTCGTATGTTTTGGCGGATTTCCGCCGGTGGATGCCTGCCTTTCGGCAAACACTTATTTCGGCCGTGGATATGGTTATCCGCAGCTTCATGGATACGCGTGTACGTGAGGGGCAGGAGTCTGTCAAGACAAGCGTCTGCGAAGAAAGTCGTTTCCGCCGTTTTTTTGGCTTGCGCTCCCGATTTTTCGTCGCTATATCGCGGCCATGCTTCGCTAGGCAAGGGCACCACACCCGTCAGTCAGCGCAGTATCTGCGGAGAGGTGGCAGAGTGGTTGAATGTACCGCACTCGAAATGCGGCGTACCTGCAAGGGTACCGTGGGTTCAAATCCCACCCTCTCCGCCATATTCAAACGCCAACCAATTGCAGTGGCTGCGTGTTTCCAACGCACTAATTTGACATCCTCACTTCTTCCCCACCTTCTATGTTTTTGCCTATGCTGACTTCAGCCAGATCTTTCGTTTTGTGAATGCGTCTCTTCGGCTTGATTGCACTGCGATTTACGGCTCATTGGCAGGCCAATCACATTGATTCAGCGGGACGAGAAAACGGAAGTATCGTCACGCAACAACGGCTATCCGGCAAGGCAAAGGGGACCTTTAAGACAACGCCATGGTCAAAACGTTTCGCCCCAGCTGATCTATCCGATAAACGTTCGCTTTGTCCGAAACAGCGGGGGGACACCACGGGCAGCCAGCGCTCCCCATATGCCTCGTTTGTCGATCAGCATGACGGCTATGGCCACCAGGCCCATGATTATGAAGTTCCAGGTACCCAAGTCAGCGAGCAACTCACGCAGGACGAAAAACGCGATGACGCCAATGATCGGACCTTCGATCGTGCCGACGCCACCAATCACGACAATGAATATTACGAAGGCTGTCCAGTCGTTGATGCTGAAGGCGGCATCCGGCGAGATTCGCAGCTTTTGCAGGAAGATGAATGCGCCAACGACGGCCGTGAAGCCCGCGACCAGGACGAAAACGATGAACCGGGTCTGCCATATCTTCACGCCCAGAGATTCGCTGGCGATTTCGGAGTCGCGGACCGCGGTTAGTGCCAGGCCCCAGCGCGAGCGAAGAAGTCGCCAGACCACGAGAATTGAAGCCACGGCAAGTCCCAGCGCGATCCAGTAGAAGATCATTTCACGCACATCGCGGTCGGTGGCAACCGACTTGACGATGTCGGTCGGGATCGAGATCCCGGAGCCGCCGCCGAGGCCGGGAACCTGTCCGGCCAAAATCCTCAGGACCTCAGCGATCACCCATGTGCCGATGGCGAAATAGGCTCCGCGCAGCCGCAAGGCCAGCCAGCCTATGGGCAGAGCCAGAACCATGGCGACGAGGCCCGCCGCCGGCAAGGCGAGGAGTACCGGCACGCCCGCCAGCATGGTCAGCGCGAAGAACAGATATCCGCCGACACCGACGAATGCCTGCTGTCCAACCGATACCAGTCCGGCATAGCCGGCCAGCAGGTTCCACATCTGCGCCAAAGCCAGATAGGAGAGCACTTCCATCATCAACCTCAGCTCTGCGCGGCCGAGAAACAATGGCCCGGCGAGCAGCAACAGGGTCAGGAGCGCGGCGATTGCGATCGACAATCGCGCCCTCGCCGTCAGTTTGGCCATACCGTCGGTGACCGGTCTTGTTTCGCTGATCGCGGTCATGGTGTGCCCTTTGACAGAAGCCCCTGCGGTCTTGCGGCAAGGATGGCCAGGAAGATGAGATGTCCGGCGAGCAGCTGGAAACGCGGATCGATCTGGCCGCCCACGGTCTGTGCAATGCCGAGCACAATGCCACCCGCAAGCGTGCCCCAAAGGCTGCCGAGGCCGCCTATGATCACCACTTCAAAGGCAAAAAGCAGCCGGATCGGTCCGGCCGAGGGATCGAAATTCGTCCGCATTGCAAACAGGCCACCGGCGATCGCCACGACGGCAGTGGCGATCGCTGTCGCAATCGCGAATGTGTGCGCGTTGTTGGCCCCCATCAGCCCCACAGTTTCAGGATCGTCGGCGGTGGCGCGCAGCATCCGGCCGATCGGCGTGTGATAGGAAATCAGGCCGAGCAGCAGGATGACGAGGACCGCCGCGGTAAACATCAGCATCGGCAGAGCGCCGATTGCAACATTCGGCCCCAGGCTTAGCGACGCCGTCTCCAAAGCGCCGGCCGACAGCCGCTGGCTGTTGCCGCCGAAATATTCCAGCAACACATTCTGAAGGACGATGGATAGCCCGAATGTCACCAGCACTGGCGGCAGGATATCCTGGCCGAGGACACGGTTGAACAGAAAGCGTTGCAAAAGATAACCAGCCAGCGCCATGGCCGGCACGATCAGCAGCACCGCCGCGAAGGGATTGAACCCGACGACATCGACCGTACAAAGGGCCATATAGGCGGCGACGACGATAAAGTCGCCATGCGCAAGATTGATAAAGCGCATGACACCAAACATCAGCGACAGGCCGGCTGCGAACAGCGCATAGAGCCCACCGAGAAGAACACCCTGCAATATCGCGTTGATCCAGACCATCACACCGCCTCCCGCACGCCGAAATACGCCTCGGAAATCTGCTTCCGCGACAGATTGGCCGGTCTGCCGGTCAGCGACACCCGGCCTTCCTGAATACAGTAGACCCGATCCGATATTGCCAGTGCCTGACTGATATCCTGTTCGACCACGACGACTGCCGTGCCGTGTTCGCGAATGCGCGGCACGGCACGATAGATGTCCCTGATCACTTTCGGCGCCAGCCCAAGGCTGAGTTCGTCACAGAGCAGGAGGGCGGGGTTGGACATCAGGGCGCGGCCGATCGCAACCATCTGCTGCTGGCCTCCAGAAAGGGCGGTGCCCGGATTGTGCCGCTTTGAGACCAGATCGGGAAACAGCTCGTAAATGCGTTCCAGCGTCCAATGGCCGGAACGGCGGCAATAGGCTCCGGCCTTGAGATTTTCCTCGACCGAGAGCGAGGCAAACAGTCTCCGGCCCTCCGGCACCAATGCTACCCCAGCCTGAACCGCCTCATACGCCCGCCAGCCGCCACGGTTGACGCCGCCAACGCGTAGCGTCTGTCCCTTGGATGAGACCTGGCCGGCCAGAGCCTTAAGGAATGTCGACTTTCCTGCGCCGTTGGATCCAATGATGGCGATGGTCTCGCTTTCGGAGATTTCAAAATCGATCCCAAACAGAGCCTGGAAATCGCTATAAAATGCGCTGAGCGCGCGGGTTTCAAGCAGCGGCGTCGGCATGATCGTCCATTCCCATGTAGATTTGCTGAACCATGTCACTGGCCATGACTTCACGCGGCTCGCCTTCGGCCACCTTGCGACCGTAGTTCAGGACCACCAGCCGATCGACGACAGCCAGCAGGGCATGGACGACATGCTCGATCCAGACGATGGCGACACCGCTGGCATGTACCTCGCGGACGGTTGCCACGAGTTGGTGACACTCCTCCTCGGTCAATCCGCCGGCAATTTCGTCGAGCAGCAACAGTCTGGGCCTTGTGGCCAGCGCCCGCGCCATTTCCAGCCGCTTTCTATCGAGAAGGCGCAGGCTACCCGCCGGCAGGTTGGCTTTACTGGCGAGCCCGGTGCGATCGAGGATCTCGCCACAGCGTCGCATCGCGTCGCGCTCGCTTTCCCCGCCGCCGAAGATCGCGCCGACGAGCAGGTTTTCAAAGACGCTCATGCCGACGAACGGGTGCGGCACCTGAAAGGACCGCGCAATGCCGAGGCGGCAGCGACCGGCGGCATCCAATCCGGTTATGTCTTGTCCATCATAGAGGATCGTTCCAGCATCTGGCCGCAGGCTCCCGGATACAAGGCCGAAAAGCGTCGACTTGCCAGCGCCGTTCGGACCGATAATGCCCAGGGCGTCGGTCTGCCCGACGGCGAGATCGACGTTATCGGCGACCTTCACCGCGCCAAAGCTTTTGTTGACGCCGGCAATCTGCAGCAACTCTCCCACGCATGTTCCTCCCAAAACGCTGCGACCGCATTCAGCACACAGCAGCATGTGTTCGGGAGCAATGCGCAGGGAGGCATCATGTCATACCCCGGCGGGGCCGTGCTAAGGTATGATCGGATATCAATACAGGTATTGAGGTTTCATCCAACGACGACCAGCATTGCGATATCGAATACTTTTGGGAGGAAGAAATGCGAAACGTTACGATCGACAATATTAGCGATGTTGTTATTCACGCGCTTGCCGACGATATCACGCCACGCCGGCGCGAGATCCTGACCAGTTTCATCCGTCATGCACACGATTTCTGCCGGGAAGTGAAGATCACCCACGGCGAATGGCTTGAAGCCTGCGAGTTCATGCGCCGCGCAGGCGATATCTCCGACGAGAACAGAAATGAGTTCATTCTGATCTGTGATATTCTCGGCATCGAGGTTCTGGTCGACATGATCGATCATCCGGTGACCGAGGGCGAGAGCTGTTCGACGGTTCTTGGTCCTTTCTATCGCGAAAATCCTCCGGTGCTTCCGAATGGCGCCAGCATCATTCAAAAGGATTTTCCGGATCAGGAAACCGTGCTCGTGCGGGGTCGCATCCTCGGCACCGACGGCAAGCCGCTCGCCGGCGTCACGATCGATGTCTGGGAAGATGCACCGAACGGCCTTTACGAACAGCAGGATCCGGACCAGCCGGATTACAATCTGCGTGGCCGGTTCCATTCGGATGCCAGTGGCGATTACAGCTTTGTCGGCATCCGGCCAGTGCCTTATCCGATCCCCTATGACGGGGCTGCGGGCGAATTGCTCAATTATATGGGCCACCATCCGTGGCGGCCGGGTCATATCCATTTCATGATCACCAAGGACGGCTATCGCCCGCTGATCTCGCAGATATTCGACTCCGAGACGGAGTATCTCGACAAGGACTCCGTGTTTGCCGTCAAGGAAGACCTGATCGGCGAGCTAAAGAAGGCGCCCGCCGGCTCGAAGACCGACTATGTCATGGATTTCGACTTCATCCTCAAGCGTGAAGCCATGGCGATGGCGGCCGAATAGCACCCCCGTTGCGCCTCCAATCGGGGGCGCAACTTCCCTTTGATACTGGAGTAAAGACGAGTATGGCCCTTGCAGTCCCGATGGCGCTGCTCGACGAAAGCGTCTCTTGGCGTGATCTTGCGATCCGCAGCATCGCTTCGTCGATCATCGATGCCCCCACAGTGCGCAGGCACAAGCTTTCCAACACCGAGATTTCGAACCAGAACTACGTTCTTGTGCGGGTGATGCTGGAAAACGGCGTGGAAGGTTATGGCGAGGCGGCCACGCTCGGCGGCCCGCGCTGGGCCGAGGAAAGCGTGGAATCGATCAAGTCGGCGATCGACGTCTATCTCGCACCCGTGCTGATCGGCCGTCACGCCGCCAGCTTCGAGGAAAATGCTCTGCGACTTTCCAAGGCCGCCAGCCGCAACAATGCCGCTAAGGCAGCAATCGAGGCGGCGATGTTCGACGCGGTCGGCAAATCGCTCGGCCTGCCCGTGACAACACTTCTGGGCGGCGCCGTCCGTTCCAGCTTCTCTATCATCTGGGCCCTGGCGTCGGGAGATGCTGGCCAGGAGATCGAGGAGGCGCAGGCCAAGATAGAGCGTCGCGAGCATCGGCGCTTCAAGATCAAGATCGGCTTCGCCGAACCCAGCGTCGATATTCAGCGGCTGCGCAAGATCCGCACGGCGCTTGGCTCCGACGTCGAAATCATCGTCGATGTCAACCAGGGCTGGAGCGAGGCGACGGCGATGCGCTGGATGCCGGCCTTTGCTGATCTCGGCGTCAGCCTGATCGAGCAGCCCCTGCCCGCAGCCCAGATCGAGCAACTCGGCCGCATTGCCGCCCGCACCTCCATTCCGATCATGGTGGACGAAGCTGTCTTCACCTCTGCCGAAATTATCCGGGCCGGGCAAGCCGGATCAGGCAGCGTGATTTCGTTGAAGCTGGTCAAGAGCGGTGGGTTGCTGGAGTTGAAACGGGCCGCAGCCGTGGCCGGCGCGGTCGGCATGGAACTCTATGGCGGCTGCCTGCTGGAAAGCGGCATCGGCGCCGCCGCCCATCTCGCGGTCTTCTCCACATTGCCCAAGCTCGAATGGGGCACCGAACAGTTCGGACCGAAAATCCTCGCCAACGATCTGGTGCTCGAGGGACCGACATTCCGCGACTTCGAAGTGCACCTGGCGCAAGGTCCGGGCTTAGGCATCGTGCTGGACGAAGAGCGCATCAAACACATGACCCGGACGGGAAATTGAACCATGAGCAGCGCACCGAACGTCCTGTCGACACTCGAAATGATCGCCGCCCGCCTCGACGACATGCCGCATCTGTTGCGTATGGGCAGCCTGTTCAGCGAAACCGTGCTGATCGAAATCGATGCGGAGTGTTATTACCTGACATTCCATCGGGGGCATATCGAGTCGATCGCCCATGGTCGGAACCGCAAGACGCCCTGGCGCTTCGCGATCCGGACCGATGCGGAGGCGCTATCGCGCTTCTGGCAGAAACTGCCAGCGCCGGGATTTCATGACATTTTCGGACTCGTCAAGCTCGGAAGGGCCAGCATTGACGGCGATATCCTGAGCCTCGTGAAGAACCTGCGGTTCTTCAAGGAGATACTCGCCATACCACGGGATGGACAAACAGCATGAAGAGCGTGGTGGAAGACATTGTCGGCCGTTACCTGACCGTTGAAATCGAAGGCAGGTCGCAGCGGATATTTTTCGAGGAAAGCGGCACGGGGAGACCGGTGCTTTGCCTGCATACGGCTGGCGCGGATACCCGCCAATGGCGGCATATTCTCAACGACCGCGAATTCAGCGCCAATCACCGCATTATCGCCTTCGACATGCCCTGGCACGGCAAATCGCTGCCGCCGGAGGGCTTCGAGACGGAAGAATACCTGCTGACCACCGACCTCTATATCGAAACAGTGCTGGCCGTCGCCGATGGCCTAGGGCTCGAAGATCCCATCCTTGCCGGCTGTTCGATGGGCGGCCGCATTGCACTGCAGATCGCAGCCCTTCATCCGGGCCGCTTTGGAGGCTATATCGCCATAGAAGCGTCGGATTTCCAGCCCGCCTGGTATGATATCGATTGGTTTCATCGTCCCGACGCTCATGGCGGCGAAATGGGTGCGGCCCTGGTTTCCGCCAACATCGCGCCGCATGCGCCTAACACCGAGCGGTGGAATACGCTCTGGGTGTTTATGCAATCCGGCCCTGGCGTCTTTCGTGGCGATCTCAGTTTCTACACGAAGGACGACAGCCTCGTCGGCAATATCGCCAAGATCGACACGACACGTGGCCCAGTGCACATCCTTTGTGGCGAATACGACCTCACCTGCACGCCGGAGGATGCGACACGAACGCACAGGGCAATCGCCGGTTCCACTCTTGAGATTATGACAGAACTCGGCCATTTTCCGATGAGCGAAAACCCGGTGCGTTTCCGGCCGTATTTCGCGCGGGCACTGGCGGTCATCACGGGAGGGAAGTCCGCGGTTGGAACTGAAGCGGCTTAAATATTTCATCGCCGTGGCCGAGGAACTCCACTTCGGCAGGGCGGCCGTGCGCCTCGACATGGCCCAACCACCCCTCAGCCGGCAGATCGGCCAGCTGGAAAAGGATATCGGCGCGCTGCTGTTCGATCGCTCGCGCAGCCAGATCCGCCTGACCCAGGCGGGCGAGGTATTGCTGCAGCGATCCCGAGACCTGTTTGCCAACCTCGACAGCACTTTTGCCGAGGTGCGGCGCATCGGCAGCGGCAGCGAGGGCAGGCTACGGATAGCCTTTGTCGGCTCCTCGACCCATGGCGCCGTGCCGACCCTGATCAAGTCTTACCGTTCCCATTACGCGGACGTCGATCTCGTCCTGACCGCCATGAACAATGCGGAGCTCAAGCGGGCGCTGATCCAGCGCGAGATCGATGTGGCGATCGCCCGGCCGTCGATCGAGGATGACGAGGTCAAGTCGGAATTCCTGCATCACGAACCGCTGATCCTAGCATTACCGGACAATTCGCCGCTCAATTCGCAGGTCCTGCCGAACCTTGCCGACCTGCGCGAGGAGACATTCATCCTCTATCCGAGCAGTCCCCGGCCGAGCTTTGCCGATTATGTGCTCGGCATCTGCAACGATGCCGGCATCGACCATATAAAAAAGGTGATGGCGATGGATTACCAGACGGCTATCAGCCTGGTCTCGGTCGGTGTCGGCGTATCGATCGTGCCGGAATCCGTGTCCGGAACCCAACGCGCCGGCGTCAGCTACCGCAAATATGCCGGTCCGAATCCCGGCACGGCATTGTCAGTGAATTATCGGCTCGACAACCGGTCGCCGCAGCTTCGTAACTTTGTGGAAATCGCCCGCCGCTATGCGCGCGAGAGCGTGGTCAAGCGCAAAGGCGCCTGACCACTCCTTTCCGTCAACTGATGGCAACCATCTGGCCGCCGATCGGGATTTCCGGATGATCGCCATTTTCGACGATGGCAAGAACCGGCTTGCCATCCTTGATACTCCACTGTCCGCCGACGAGCGGTGTCTTGGCGATGTTCGGCACGGGCCCCTTGGAGAAGTCGACCGGCCCGACGATCGACTGATACGATGTCGCCTTGATCGCGTCACGGATCGAGGCCGGATCCGTTGGGTCCTCGGTGCGCTTGAGAGCATCGAGCGCGACCTCGAACAGCGAATGCTTGAAGGCGAGCGGCATCGTCCAGGGTTGGCCGGTCGATTTTTCGTAATCCGCGGCGAGTTCGGCCGATGTCTGGCCGGTGAACCCCGACGAGAACGGATGCGACGGGGACCACCAGACTTCGACGGAAAGTCCGTTGCCACGGTCGCCAAGCGCCTGGATTGGTTGTGGAAATTCCAGGGCTTTGGCAACGGTGACGACTTTCGGCTTGAAGCCCTGCTGGGCCGCCTGCGTCCAGAAGGTCGTGAAATCCGGCGGAACGACCACGCCGGTGACAATCTCTACACCGGCAGCCTTGAACGCCGAAATCTGGGCGGTGAAATCGTCTGACATGCCCTGGAAGCGGCCGGTATCGACCAGTGAGAAGCCCTTTTCTTTCAGGATCGGTGGGAAGCCCAACTTGCCGTCGCCCCAGGCATTGCCGTCCGGATCGTTCGGCCACAGGGCGCCAACCACTTTCGACGTGTCGGTCTTCGACCACAGTCCAGTGAAAACCGAAATGACGTCCTCGAGACCCCAGAAGAAATGGTAGGTCCATTCAAATCCTTTGGACGGGTCCCCCTGACGGCCGAAGAAGTGAGGCTGCCAGGGCGTGTCGTTGGTGATGCAGGGAACACCATTCAATTCAGCCTGGTCGGCGACCGGATTGGTGGTGTCCGGCGTCGAGGTGGCGGTAATGATGTCGACTTCTTCACCAAGGATCAGTTCCTGGGCGACGGAGGATGCGCGATTCGAGTTGGATTGGCTGTCGCGGACCACAAACTCGACCGGATGCGTGGCACCGTTGATCTTGATGCCCGAAGCCGTCGCCTTGCGGAACTGTTCAAGCACATAGGCGTCCGGTTGGGCGAATACCGCGAGCGGACCCGTCGCGGGTGTTACGAAACCTATCTTGATGGTCTTCGGTGCCGAGATCGCCGGCATCGGGAAACTTCCTGCAGCCGTCGCAATGCCAAATGCACCGGCGCTTTTCAGCAATCCACGGCGCGAGATTCTTCTGGGGTGAATGATCATGGCTTCCTCCTCTTGTCATGACAGGAGGAAGTATTGTTCGATGCTCCGGCCGGGGACATGCCCCAGAAGGTATCTGGCGATACGGTGGCAAGTTACAAGTGGCGTCAGATTTCCGAGAAATCAGCCAGGCATGCCTGCACTCGCTACCAATGGGCACCCTCGAAAGGGAAATCGGCATTCAGGATCGGGTTTGGGTGTTCCTCGTGCAACTTTCCGAACCGGCCACGATGGAATATCAGAGGAATGATGTCCGGATTGGCTTGCATCTGCTGAACGCGCCCCACGAAGATTACATGATCGCCCGCATCGACCCTCTGTTCTACTTCGGCCGTGAACACCGAGCAGGCCTCGCGTGCCACGGGCAGGCCGCCGAGTTGCCGCAGGGGGTCGATGACGTTGTCATCGGGCCGGCCTGCAAAATGCATTGCGGTAGCCTCCGTTCCGCTCGCCAGGATCGAGACGGCAAACCGCCCTGATTTCGTTATGTAATCCAGCATTCTGGTCTTTTTGGCGATGGATATCGCGATCAGCGGTGGATCGAGCGAAATCGACATGAAGGCATTCGCCGTCATGCCATGTTCGGTGTCGCCCAATTTCGTGGTGATCACCGTGACCCCGGTCGCAAACCCGCCACAGGCGTTGCGAAAAGCAATGGGATCAATCCCCTCGGATTTCGCTGCCGCTGCCATCTCTCCCATGATCCGTCCTCCATGTTAAGTTTTATTTCAAAGTGCAGTTCCAGGCAGGCATCCGGCGTCAGGCCATCCGTGCAGGAGACGTGCCTCTTCGTGCCGGCCTTCGCTGATCAGAGCCCGGAGACGGCTGCTGGAAATTCGCTCGCCTTCGCAGGCTGCGACATCCGCCAGGATGCGGACCGGAAAGTAGCGGTCCAGCAGGGCCACGTCCCCGAGCCGTTCCTTCCCGAACCGAAAATCGGTGCCGACCCAAAGCCCGCGCGGATTGATCCGCCCGAGTTCCTCGATAAACGAAGCTGCCGGGCGCGATGCATAGTCACGGTCAAAACGCGCCATGATGATATGGTCAACCTCGAACAGACTGAGCCTGCGGATGCGCTCGGCCGGGGGCGTCAACTGGATGACGCGGCCGAGCGCGACCTTGGGCGGGGTTTCGAAAGTATAGACGACCGAGGGCACGCCATGCTGTCGGGCCTCGCTGACCACGCGCGCAAGCAGGGCCTGATGCCCGCGGTGAACACCATCGAATGCCCCTATCGTCACAATGGAGGCCGAAAGCGAAAGTTCACATTCCCGGTGAACAACGGTGCGCGCAAGCGATTGTACTGCCTCTCCGGAATCGAAGCCGATCATTCCGCTACTCCTTTTCCCTGTGTCGCCGAGTGCCGGTCGTCTGGCTGCTGGAGGGCGCGGCCGGATCCCAGCCCAGCCGTGCCGAAATCTGGGTCGCGGCCTCCCTGGTAATGCTCGCATAAGCCCTTGGCTGAGCCTCGTAGCGTGCAACGGGAATGAAGAGGCAAAATGCTCCCATGCAGAAGCCCGCATGATTTCGGATGGGCGCCGCGGTCGAAGCCAGATCCGGAATGTATTCCCCCACCTCTTCAGCGTAGGCAGCCGCGCTAACTTTGGCGAGCGCTTCTTCCAGCACCGATTTCTGCGTAATTGTGCGCGAAGTTATCGGCGTGAATTCCATTCGCGCCAAAAGCAATTGCAACGCCGGGGCAGGCAGTTCGGCCAGCAGAACCCGTCCCGGCGCTGTGGCGTGCACGGGAGTTGCGGCCGAAATGATATTTCGGGATACTCGGACTGGTGTGTCGCTTTCCTGCGCGATAAGCGAGAGCAGACGCCGGTCCATCAACTCGACGACATGGCAGGTCTCGCCGTAGCGACGCGCAAAATCAGACACGATCGATTGCGCGGCGCCAATGATCAGGTCTGTGCTGGTCATGATCTGGCTCAGCGCGGCAATCATCGGGCCGAGCCGAAAGCGACCGGGTGCCCTCCTGCGCAAGAGGCCTGTATCCGAAAGCCCATTGAGGACTTCATGCGCTGACGATGTGGCGATGCCAAGAAGCCGAGCGACTTCGGACGTGCCAAGCTCGGGGCTTGTCAGCGTGAATAGCCGGAGAACTTCTGCGGTTCTTTCCGTGGACTTCAAAACACCACCCCCCTCAGGTTTATCAATAACGTCCAACGTGAACAGCGTGCGAACGCGGGCAACCTGCGCTCGGGAAATACCGTCGATGCCGGCGGACCGCCCGCAGGAGGCAGCATTCTTCCTGCGCTGGATGTCACTCCTGCCGAACACCTTCTTACTCACTATTCGGAAAAAAGGACCTCTTGGCACGGTATTGACCGATACCTTTTGGAATTTTCGAATTGCGCTATCGATGCCGTCCAGGTTCTGCTCCTCGCGGCGGTCATGGGAAGACCACTGCAACCGATCTCGGGAGAAGAATGCGACAGATTTTTTGCTAGGGAGGATATCATGGACGTACATATCGGCAGCAAGACCGCGGCCTATACCGGGGCGGAATATATCGACAGCCTGAAGGATTCTCGTGAAATCTACATTCACGGCGAACGTGTCAAGGATGTTACGACCCATCCCGGGTTCCGGAACTCCGTCAGGATGGTGGCGCGTTGGTATGACAAGTTCCATGAGGCGAAGGACAAGATCGGCGTCATGACCGACAACGGATCGGGCAACCTGACCCACCCGTTCTTCATTGGCGACAAATCCGCCGCGGACTGTGTCAAGAGCCGCGATGCGGTCGCGGAACTGCAGCGCGTCGCCTATGGCTGGATGGGCCGTTCACCCGACTACAAGGCGTCGTTTCTCGGGACGCTCGGCGCTAATTCAGGATTTTACGGCGAGTACGCGCAGAATGCCAAGAACTGGTATTCCAAGTCGCAAGACAGGCTGGACTATTGGAACCATGCCATCGTCAATCCGCCGATCGATCGCCACAAGGCGATCGAAGAGGTCCGCGACGTATTCATCCATGTCGAAAAGGAAACCGATGCCGGCCTGGTGGTCTCGGGCGCGAAGGTCGTGGCGACCGGCTCCGCTCTGACGCATTACAATTTCATCGCCCATTACGGCATTCCGATCAAGGACAAGTCATTCGCAGTGCTTTTCACCGCTCCGATGGGCTCGAGCGGCGTGAAGCTGATTTCGCGGACGTCCTATGAGCTGAATGCAGCAGTCGCAGGTACGCCCTTCGACTATCCGCTGTCGTCACGTGTTGACGAGAACGATTCGATCCTGGTGTTCGACAAGGTTCTCGTGCCTTGGGAAAACGTCTTCATCAATGGCGATATCGAGAAGCTGAACATGTTCTTCCCGGCATCCGGCTTTGTTCCGCGCTTCACGCTGCACGGATGCACGCGGCTTGCGGTGAAGCTCGAATTCATCGCCGGACTGTTTTCGAAAGCAGTCGAGGCGACGGGTTCCAAGGATTTCCGCGGCGTTCAGACGGCGGTCGGCGAAGTCTTGGCTTGGGTCAATCTGTTCAAGGGCCTCAGCGATGCCATGGTGCACAATCCGATCCCTTGGGAAGGCACGCAGGGCTATGTTCTGCCGAACGTGTTCACCGGACTATCTTACCGCGTCTTCGCGCCCATGGCCTATGGTCGCATCAAGGAACTGATCGAGCGGCATGTTGCCTCCGGGCTAATCTATCTGCCCGGATCGTCGCTCGATTTCGAAAGCGAGGCAGTGCGCCCCTATCTCGAGCGTTTCGTGCGCGGTTCCAACGGCTATGCGGCGATCGACCGCGTCAAGCTGCTAAAACTCCTGTGGGATGCGCTGGGTTCGGAATTCGGCGGTCGCCATGAACTCTATGAAACCAACTATGCCGGCAATTACGAAAACATTCGCATCGAGACCCTTCTCACGGCCCAGGCGACTGGCCAACTCGATGCGATGCACAAATTCGCCGAAGAATGCATGAGCGAATATGATCTCGGCGGCTGGACCAAGTCGGACCTGATCAATCCCTGGGACGTCAATGTCCTGAAGGCCGTCGCCAAAATGTAATTTTGGCGCGCTCCGGCGGATAATTCCGCCGGAGCGCCGCCTATAGCGATATGTCGGGCGCACCCACTGGGATTTTACCGATGTCTCCGAGTAGGAGGCTTTCCCTACCGGCAACTTGCAGCCCGCAAGACACTCCGCGCCCGCGCTACGCCTTCCGCCGGCACGTCGTGAAGATCGAACACTAGAAAAGGGGTAGGAAACTCAAATCGATGCAACAACACTGCCTTCAACTCTTCGAAGATCTGTGCGTCCTTTTTGTATCGTCATCCTGACCCGGTCGAGCAACCGCTCCGCCACCCCTGGGCGAAAAGGTCCGCGGCACCGCAAAATGACCGTCACAGGCCACCTGATAGTCAAGCAATTGTGCTTGGGCAAAGCTCGCATCCAAATCATCGTCCGAGATGCTCGAATTGCAGAAGTACTTCTCGAAGATCCGCATATTGATATCGATCACATGCGCGTGCGGATGCTTCCGATCCTCCATGAAAGGGCTCATGAACAGACCCGTGACAACCTCGTAAGACGGGAAGTAGTGGGTGTATGTATCGGTGCCCGCGGGGCCCTGCATGAACTCGTCAATCGCCGCCCGCAGAACGGATTTTGATACTGCATTGGCGCTGATGCAGCTCATGTCTCTGAACGTTGCAGTCAACGGCACCGGAGATAGCGTGAAGATCAATCTGGCGTCCGGACGATACTTCCGAATGAGCAAGCGGATACGTTCAAGATTGGAACTGTTCTCCGCGACGCTGCTAACTCTGAACTTGTGCCGCGCCGGGTCGAAATTCTCCTTGGGCACTGCTCGCCAAAAAACGGACTGCGTCGGCTCATCGAACCAGACCTCGGAAAGCCCGAGTGTAATAATGAAAACGTCACACTCATTCAGCATGTCCACGGTGCTCTGGCGCACTGCTTCGTCATATCCGAAGACCTCGGCCTTGTAGCCGTGCCACAGGTCGACCTGCGGCACCTTGCCTTCCCAGGCCCATTCAAACTGCTGAAGGATGGCGAAGGTGTTAACCATTCCATCCCCCATCCAGCTGATGTAATTCTTTCTTCCGGTCTTGGTGAGGACGTTGTAACCGCGATCAACAAGGTATTGCTGGATGTTGGAGGCAAAGCACGAGCCGAAGGGCACGATCGGCGTCTCCTTGGAAATCGGAGGTACGTCGGGAAGCAAGCCGTTTACGACATAATCCCTCAGGAAGCCGGATCTGGTGAGGCTTTCATCCGTGGGATGGAAATTGGCAGTGTCGCCACGGAAGAACGTATAAGTGGTCTTTTTGACTTGGCCATCTTGTTCGTATTTTATGAAATCGCTCATTGATGCCTCTCGAAGTTTGGCTGCATCTATGAATGACAAATACCTGCCGTCAAGGTCGCCACCCGGGCGACCACGCGCCGACTTTGTCCTTCATCCGATGTTTTGCGTGGACGACGATGCGTTGATGCTTCCAGCTTCATCGCTATTTGAACGTGCTGCGAATTGGGTGGAGAAGCATTTTCACATCATGTTGACCAGCATCTTAAGGCGTTCCCCAGTTTCTGCAACATCGAGCCATATCCGGTGCGCAGGTATCGCAATTCGTGCTCGACCTCAAACCACGGCAACGGCTTGGTTTGGCAATGCCGGTCGTCCATATCGTGCGCTTACTCAAAGCTGGCGATGACCGCAGAGTTTCCGCACATCCCGATGCTGCGGCTTTCCCGGGTCGCCTCCCTATCTCTGGTGCGCCCGAATTACCTTCAGGAAGGCATCGCCATAGCGCTCCAGCTTTGACTGGCCAACGCCTGAGATGCCGAGCAGGGCGTCGCGGCTCGTCGGCCGGTCGGTCGCGAATGCGACCAAGGTTGTGTCGGGAAAGACGACGTAGGGTGGGACCGAGAGTTCCTTGGCGATCGCCATGCGTGCGGCGCGCAGCGCCTCGAAAAGCTCCATATCGGACCCTTCCAGCGCAGCTTTGGCATTGGCCGAACTCGGTGACGCCGATCTCGATGCCTTTCCCTTGGTCGGCCGGTCCGTGCGGAAGCGAACCTCGCGTTCGCGTTTGAAGACGGCACGGGCCTCGGGCTCCAGCTTGAGTGCGCCGTAGGCCTCGTGATCGACGCTGATGAAGCCGGCGGCGAGAAGCTGGCGATAGACCGACTGCCAGGTTTTGGAAGCAATCTCCTTGCCCGCACCGAACACCGGCATATCGGCGTGGCCGAAGCGGGTGGTCTTCTCATTCTCGTTGCCCAGCAGCACGTCGATGAGGTGGCCGGTGCCGAAGCGCTCGCCAGTCCGGTAGATCGCCGCCAATGCCTTGATGGCAGCGTCGGTGCCGTCCCAGGTTTCGACGGGTTTGAGGCAGGTGTCGCAATTGCCGCATCCACCCGCATGCGCCTCGCCGAAATGGCCGAGGATTGCCTGCCGGCGGCAGCCGGGAGTTTCGCAGATTGCAAGCAGCGCATTGAGCTTGGCGCGTTCGACACGCTTGATATCGTCGCCCGAGGTGCCGCCGTCGATCATTCGTCCGCGCTGGATGACATCGGCCATGCCATAGGCCATCCAGACATCCGACGGCAGTCCGTCGCGCCCGGCGCGGCCGGTTTCCTGATAATAGGCCTCGACCGAGCCCGGCAGATCGAGATGGGCGACATAGCGCACGTTCGGCTTGTCGATGCCCATGCCGAAAGCAACGGTGGCGACCAGGCAAAGATCCTCCTCCTTCAGGAAGGCATCCTGATTGGCGTCGCGAACGCTACGGTCCATACCGGCGTGATAGGCGAGCGAGCGCACCCCTTGGGCGTTCAGCCATTCGGCCGTGTCCTCGACCTTGGCGCGCGACAGGCAGTAGACGATGCCGCTTACCCCTTGGTGGCGCGACAGGAAGCGTAAAAGCTGCTGGCGCGGCTGGTCGCGCTCGACGATCTCATAGGCGATGTTGGGGCGGTCGAACGAGGTCGTGAACACCTCCGCCGAACCAAGCGCCAGTTTGTCGATGATATCTTCGCGGGTATGGGGATCGGCCGTCGCCGTCAACGCCATGCGCGGCACGCCGGGATAAGATTCGGCGAGTTGGCCGAGTTCTCGATATTCCGGCCGGAAATCGTGCCCCCATTGGGAAACGCAATGCGCTTCGTCTATGGCAAACAGCGCAATCCTCGCATCGCCGATCATCTCCTTGAAGGCGGGCGTGACGATGCGCTCGGGCGTGACGTAGAGCAGATCAAGCTCGCCGCTGGCAATGGCGCGGCGGACATCTACGAACTCTTCGCGCGTCAGGGAGGAATTGAGCGCGGCGGCGCGCACACCCAGCTGTTTTAGCGCCTCCACCTGGTCGCGCATCAGCGCGATCAACGGCGAAACGACAATGCCGACACCATCGCGGCAGAGCGCCGGAATTTGGAAGCACAGCGATTTGCCTGCACCGGTCGGAAACAGCACGACCGCATCGCCACCCGAGACCACCTGGCTGACCACGGCAGCCTGCTTGCCCCGGAAAGAGGAGTAGCCGTAGACCCGCTTGAGGATGGCAAGCGGATTTCGGGTGCCCTCGTCGTCAAACAGGGGATCGATGCGGTCTTGTAGCTGCGTCATGGGGTCGCTTTCGTAAGAGGACCCCGTTATGGCACAAGTAGAGCGCAGGCCGCGAGTGCCTGCGGGAACGGTACCCAAATTAATGTCGCCCCCCGGGAAAAGTGACTCTGACGCTCCACAAGATCCACACCGCGGCGCTACGTCCGGCTCTTAGGCGGTACGTGCCAAAGCGCAAATCTAATCCTTTCTCACCATGTCGCGTGCAAGATCGGTCAGCAAACCGGCGGCAACGGTCATCCGCGCAAGATTCAGGTCGCCGCTGTCGCTGAGGCCAGACAGCTCCTCGGCAATGCGATTGATGCGGACACGATCTTCAGCGTGCCAGGCCTGTACCGGCAGTTTCTCTTTGCCGTAGTCCGCGAGTGCCGCAATGACGATGTCGCGCCGGGAACTGGCGATCTGGTCGATGCTGCGAGCCAGAGCCAGATTTTCATAGTGGTCCGAGGTGACGATCCTGCTGCCTGCAACGAGAAGGCGGCCGACACGGAAAGTCTGCGACACGGCAAAGTAGCTTTCGGCGGCGCGTGCGAGCGGCTCGCCGGTGCGATCGGCAATCTGCATGATCTCCGGCACCAGTGCCAGGCTCAAGAGACCGGCAATTTCCTCGGCAAGCTTCTCCGGCACTCCGGCCTCCTGATACTCGGCCTTGCGTGCGGCGATTTCCGGCGGCATCTGGCTGGCGAAAATCGGCTTGAGTTTCTTGAGAGCGACCTGAACCCGGCTGACGATTTCCGACGTATCACCCTTCAGCGTGCCGGTCTTCAGAAGCAGGCGCGTCAGCAGCGTGAAGACATGGCCGGTTTCCTCATAGATGCGGTTTTGCATCTGGCCGGAGATTCGACCGTCAAGTGCATCCGTTTCAGTCCAGAGCCGCGCAAGGTCGAAACCATCACGGGCGACGATCGAGGCCCGTACCACGTCCGATGCCGAGGCCGCGGTCGCGTCCATCATGCTGACAGCAAAGGCCGGGCCACCGCGGTTGATCGCCTCGTTGGCCAGAACGGTTGCAACGATTTCACGCTTCAGCCGATGGCCAGCAATATCGGCAGCATGCGATTTCTGCATTTTGGCCGGGAAGTATTCGGCAAGGGTCGCGGCGAAATAGGGATCATCAGGCAATTGGCTTGCCACCAGCGCGTCGAAGAGCACGATCTTGGCATAGGACAGCAGAACACCGATCTCCGGACGGGTTAGCGGCTTTCCGGCGGCGTAGCGTTCGGAAAAAGCAACATCATCAGGCAGTGTTTCAACTTTGCGGTTCAGTTGCTTGGCGCTTTCGAGCACGGTCATGAAGCGTGCGAGCTCCAGCCCGTTTGCCGTACCCTTGCGTTCAGTCAGCGAAATCGCCAACGATTGCAGGTAGTTATTGCGAAGAACGAGCGCGGCAACCTCTTCGGTCATCGACGGCAGAAGCTGGTCGCGCTTTGCCCGTGTCAGCCGTCCATCGTGCATGGCTGCGGCAAGCGCAATCTTGATGTTCACCTCGACGTCCGAGGTGTTGACGCCGGCTGAGTTGTCGATGGCGTCGGAGTTGCACCGTCCGCCGTTCAGACAATAGGCGATACGCCCCCTCTGCGTGACGCCGAGATTGGCGCCCTCGCCGATCACCTTGGCGCGCACCTCCTCAGCAGCAATGCGGATCGGATCGTTGGCGCGGTCGCCGACTGCAGCGTCCGATTCCGCCAGCGATTTGACATATGTGCCGATGCCGCCGAACCAGAGCAGATCAACCGGGCTCCTGAGGATCGCGGTCATGATCTCGAACGGCGTCGCAACGGTCTTGTCGATGCCGATCGCGGAGGCCGCCTCCGGTGTCAGCGTCACGGATTTCGAAGCGCGCGAAATGATCATGGCTCCCTTCGACAGGATGGTCTTGTCGAAATCCTGCCAGCTGGAGCGAGCGAGATTGAACAGCCGCTGCCGTTCGGCAAGCGTTTTGTCCATATCCGGATCCGGATCGATGAAGATGTCGCGATGGTCGAAAGCGGCGACAAGCCGGATTTTCGGCGAAAGCAGCATGCCATTGCCGAAGACATCGCCGGACATGTCGCCGACACCGGCCACCGTGAAAGGCATGGTCTGGATATCGATATCCATCTCGCGGAAATGGCGCTTGACCGTTTCCCAGGCGCCGCGAGCCGTGATGCCCATCTTCTTGTGGTCGTAACCCGCCGAGCCGCCGGAGGCGAAAGCATCGTCCAGCCAGAAGCCTGCTTCCTGCGCCAGGGCATTGGCGGTATCGGAAAAGGTTGCCGTGCCCTTGTCAGCCGCGACGACGAAGTAGGGATCGTCGCCGTCGAGGCGAACGGTGTCTGGTGGCGGCACGATATCGAAGCCTGAAATATTGTCGGTGATCGACAGCAGCGTGCGGATGTAAGTCTTGTAGGCATCGCGGCCGGCGTTGAAGATCTCGTCGCGGTTGCCGCCGACAGGAAGTTTCTTCGGATAGAAGCCGCCCTTGGCACCAACAGGCACAATGACAGCATTCTTGACCTGCTGGGCCTTCACCAAACCCAGCACTTCCGTCCGGTAATCCTCTGCGCGATCCGACCAGCGCAGTCCACCGCGCGCCACCCGTCCAAACCGCAAGTGCACGCCTTCGACTTCGACGCCGTATACGAAGATCTCCCGGAACGGCCGTGGTTCCGGCAGCCCGTCGACCAGCATCGGATCGAGCTTGATTGCGAGCATCGCCTTCGGCGAGCCATCCGGATTGCGCTGGAAGTAGTTGGTGCGAAGCGTCGCGTCGATGCTGTTGACATAACGGCGAAGGATGCGGTCATCGTCGAGGCTTGGCACTTCGGCGAGAGCTGTTTCGATCATTGCGTGCAGGTCTTCGAGCGTCTTTGGGCGGGACTTTTCGGCCAGCTTGGTGTCGAACGCATCATGGAAGAGGCGGAACATGGCAGCGGCAATGGCCGGATATTTATCCAGTGTCGCGGCAATATAATCCTGCGAGTAGGCGATGCCTGCCTGACGCAGATAACGCGCATAGGCCCGCAGCACATTGGTTTCGCGCGCCGACAAACCCGCAGACAGGATCAGCCGATTGAAGCTGTCATTGTCGATCGTCTCGTCAAAGGCGGAAACGAAGGCTTCTTCCAATGCGGCCCCGTGCCGCTCCAGATCAATCGTGCCGCCGTTGCGGGCTTCGATTTCCATATCGTGCAGGACGACGAGTGTCGTCACACCCTCGGCAGCCGGCACCTCTATATCGAATGTTTGCTCGCTGACGACGTTGAAGCCGAGATTTTCAAGGAGCGGAACGCGACGTGACAGTGCCAGTTGGCCGCCAGCGTGGAAGATCTTCAGCGACAGGACCGGGTCGGGCTCTTCCTCGCGGTAATAGAATTCGATGCGGATCGGCTCGCCGCCAGCGCAGGCAAGGATGTTGGCGAGATCGGATACAGTTTCTTCGGGTGTGAAGGAATCCTGAAAGGCGTTGCTGACGCCGATCGCCGGGGCCTTGTGTCCCGCCAGTGCCTGGAAGCGATCGTCCCAACGCGCGGTGATGCCGCGGATCGTCTCTTCGAGCTTCGCCTGGGGAATTCGCGGTGTCTCGCCGCCTGAGCGTCCGATGATGAAATGCACGCGCGCGACCCCACCTTCGGGAAAGGCCGGATAGTAGGCGGAGACGCGGCCGTCATAGACGGTCTTCAAATAGGTGCCGATCTTCTCGCGGACAATGGAATCATACTCTTCGCGCGGCACGTAGACGATGACCGAGACGAAACGGTCGAAGTGGTCGATGCGCGGCAGCACCCGCACCCGCGGCCGGTCCGCCAGATCATTGATCTGCTCGGCGAAGGTTGCCAACAAAGTCGTATCGATCTGGAAGAGATCGTCACGCGGATAGTATTCCAGCGTATTGGCCAGCATGCGGCCCGAATGGCTCATCGGGTCGAAGCCAAAGTGGGCCTTTACCCGCTCGATCTTCGAGCGCAGCAGTGGGATCTCGTCTGCGGCCGACGTGTAGGCCGTCGACGTGAAGAGGCCGACAATGCGCAGCTCGCCGGTGACGTTGCCCATGTCGTCGAAACGCTTGACGCCCACGTAGTCCATGTAGCTGCGTCGGTGTACGACCGATTTGACGTTGGCCTTGGTAACGATCAGGAAATCCTCGCCATCGAGAAATGCGAGGATTTCGGGCGTGGTGGTCACGGCATCCTTGCCCGCGCGCAAGACGCGCACATCCGGATCCGACAGGATGCCGAGACCAGCACCTTCGTCGCGCTCGACTTTCGCATGCAATCCCCTGCCGGAATAGATATATTCCCGCATGCCGAGGAACGTGAAGTTCTCGTCGCGCAACCATCTGAGGAACGCGAGTGCCTCGTCGCGATCGGCCCTGTTGTAGCCCGCACTATAGGCCGATAGCTCGGCAATCACCGCATCCAGCTTGGTGAGCATCGGCCTCCAGTCGGTGACGGTAAGCCGTACCTGTTCCAGCACCGATTTCACGCGCTTCGTCAGCTCGGCAGATTGTAGCGTTGTCAGAGGCGCGAGGTGAATTTGAATGTGACTGACGCGATTTGCCGGAGCACCCCGACGTTCGGCTGAATAGAGTTCCGGAGCCTTGCCTTCCTCGGTCACCAAGATTGGATGAACCGCCATATGGAGATCGCGATAGCTGCTTGTCACCTCCCCCATGACCGACTCGTAGAGGAACGGCATGTTGTGGTCAGTCACGGAAAGCACGGAGACAGCCACTCCGCCCGGCTCGACGTTCGCGATCGGTTCGATGCTGACGCGCGGCACCTTGCCGTTCCATCTGGCGAGCTCACCGGCCGAGTGCACGGCCGCATATGCCAGCATTTCAGGAGTATATTGTTTGAGATCGTCGTCGCTGGCCCGTTTGAAGAGAATTTCGGGGTCGAGGTAAAGACCGCCGGTCGCTGCAGCAACTTTCGCCGCAATGTCGAATTGCTTTTCCCGCTTGGCATCAAGTCTTTCAGCCACTGATCTCTCCTCCGCTTGGCATGCTCCGTTGGTCAAGATACCCGGCGATCGTGGCCACTGCCACTTTTCAATTCATGTTTCGGAAATTATTCTTTTACACCCCCGCAGCGAGGAACACCCTTCGCTACAACTCGCACAACTAACCCGAACGGAACCGAGGACCCACCGCCTTGGCAAGATCCAATGTCGCGCCGCGGTCGTAGGCATCTGCTACACCCTGTGTAAACGCCAGAGTTGAAGGGGCAGTTCGACTAGAATGCTCCGGATGCGCGTCTGCATTCCTAGATACATATCACGTCACACAAACAGGCCGGAGGCGTGACAGCACCGTTAGGCTTTGGCAAGGATGAAAAACACCTTGCGAACCGGCGTCAGATTTTCCCAAGTTCCTTCAAAGCCTGCCGACACCACGAAGGTATCACCTGGACCAAACACGCGAGATATGCCTGCCTTATCGGTAAGCCGCACGGAGCCTTCAAGGATATGGCACAGCTCGTCATAATCGCAATGGCAGCGCTCGAGATGCGGTTCAGCCTCCCAGATGCCCGCGATCGCCCCTCGATCCCGCGCCTCGAAATGGCGCCAGCTCTGCGCGCGATAGGGCGTATCGACGACGGTCGGGTCGGATGTTTCCGTGGTGCGCGGCGCAATTTTCGCAGCGTCAAATCCAATGACATTGGCTGGATCGGTCACTTTCAGTCCTCTTTCTTGTTCGTAGCCTTAGGAAGCAAAGCCGACGCCGATGCGATCGAGCGCGCGCAACATCGGGGAACGCCGGCCGGTCTCATCCTCGCGAGCAAGATCGCGTTGGGTCCACCGGACGGCAATGTCGCAGAATGGCTCCGGTGGGAAGGGCACAGGACGGCTGCGCAACATCCGCAATTCCGTCCGCTCGGTACGCTTTCCCTCAAGAAGATCGAGCATCGCCAATGCCGCGAAACGCGAGGCCGATACGCCTTGGCCGGTGAAGCCGAGCGCATAGGCAAGATGGCCAGCGTACGCGGTTCCGGCAAAAAACGTCGTGCGTGCTGACGTGTCGATAATGCCGCCCCAGCGATGGTCGAACCGTACCCCTGCGAGCGCCGGGAATGCCGCCGAAAAGTTGGCCTCGAGTGTCGCAAAGCTTTTCGCGCGATCCAGCAGTTCAGGGTCTCGGCGTCCGCCGCGATGATAGATTGCATCAAACCCGCCCCAAAGAATCCGGTTGTCTGCCGTTTTCCGGGAGTAATGGAACTGATTTCCGCAGTCTGCCACGCCGTAATTGCCACTCCATCCGATGGATCGGAACTGTTCGTCGGACAACGGCTCGGTCACGAGCGAATAATCGAACACGGGAAGAATGGTCGGGCGCAGACGGCGCAGCAGCGGAATATCGGCATTCGTTGCCAAAGCCACTTTGGGCGCCTTCAATATCGCGTCAGGAGTGCCAAGATAGATGTGGTCGTTCCGTCGCGAGATCGAGGTCACTCTCGAGTTTTCGTGGATTGCAACTCCGGCGGCAAGGCAGGCCGCGCGAAGGCCGGAAACGAGTTTTCCAGGGTGAACAAGTGCATAATTCGGTTCGAAAAGGCCAGCGACATAGAGCGGGCTGTCCAGTCGCTCCGCGAGATCGCGCCCCGCCAAAAGCTGCGCATCGATGCCGAAGGAGCCATAGAGCTCCTTCATTGCCCGGAGGGAATCGACCTGCCACGGCTTCGCCGCCACGTTCAGCTTGCCGGAACGCTGGAACTCGGCGTCAATGCCGTAAGTGCCGAGATCGGCTTCAAGCGCGTCAAGGTTCTGCCGGCCCAGACGAACGAGGGTTTCGGCCTCCCCCGGCCATCGTGCGACCGCATTGGCTACACCATGCGAAATGCTCGGCGCGCAGAATCCACCGTTGCGGCCGCTGGCAGCCTCGCCGCAACATGCGGCCTCGATCACCACGATTTGCGCATCAGGCCAGCGCTCTCGTGCCTTCAACGCGCTCCAGAGCCCTACGAACCCGCCGCCGACAATGGCGATGTCGGCAGATGTGTCCTGCGCCAGCGGCGGGCAAATGGTCTGCTCGGGCAGTCCCTGCCGCCAAACCGGAAAGCGAAACGCGTCATCAAAGTGGGATTGGCCAGACATCATATTTCCTTGGATACAGGCTGCGTAATTCAATGCCGGACATACCAGCCCCCTGCTCGGCTGAAATGTCAGGCGTCCCAATCCCATTGGTTCCGGTTCGTGCTACGCCCAATCCCACTTGCATGGCAATCCCGGTTTTCCGGTCACGCCTCCCAAGTCACCGCGCCTCCGCAAATCGTCATGCGCGCAGTCGCCTGCCCGAGTGCCTCCGGTTCCAGCGCCTCGATATCCATATCCATGAGCACGACGTCCGCGAGCATCCCGGGTCGAAGCCTGCCGAGCCGGTCTTCCGCAAATTGCGCATAGGCATTGCCGGCGGTGTAGGAATACAAGCTCTCTTCCAGGCTCTGCGATTGCGGTTCCCATGGGGCCGGCATCTCGACGGGCACGACTGCGGCCCGGATATTGCCCATGGCATCCACCGGCATGACGGGCCAATCCGTCGAGAATATCACCTTCGCGCCGCTGTCACGGAGCTGCTGACCGGCAAAAGCAAAAGGCTTCTGTTCCGGGTAAAGCAGACTGTTCAAGCCCTCCTTATCGAAGAAACCGCCAAACGGCGCATGACCGGGCTGAAGGGACGCGATGACATCAAGCTCTGCAAAACGCGGCAAATCATCAGGATGCAGCGTTTCGATATGCTCTATCCTGTGCCTGGAGTCGCGTGATCCGTTGGCTGAGCGGGCTGCCTCGAACCCGTCAAGGACCCGGCGCACAGCCAGATCGCCGATGGCATGCACTGCGATCTGGAAACCCAACGCATCAGCTCGAATGCAGGCCTCGTTGAACTCCTCTACCCCGAAGACCGCGTCGCCATGGTGAGTGGTTCCCGGGTAGGGGCGGACCATCAATGCCGTCCGGCTTTTGATTACCCCATCCAGGAACATCTTCACGCGGCGGCACCAGAGCATGTCATCGTTCCACCGGCGGCGCATCTCCTCCGCCTCCGCGAAGCGCTCGAGGCCGTCGGTGTTCTTGAAGTGGAACGGAACTTCGACGCGGCAGACAAGACGGCCCTCGGAGCGAAGCTCGTCCAGCAATTCAAGAGTATAGAAATTGCCGTCCATGTTATGCAGGCCGGTGATGCCGTGGCGGGCACAGTGTAGCAGCCCTTGAGCAAGGGCTTCCTTGTCTCGAGCCCGCTGTTCAAGCGTGGGCGTTGGAACCGGATCAGCCCCGGTGGTCATGCCGGCCAGTTCACGCCCGCCGAAACGTGTGCGCAGAAGGATAGCGGCGAATGCACTGGCTTCCCGCAACTCGCCTGTAGCCCTGCCATCCGCCGCCATCACGATTTCGGCGCCCTGGTCGACCGCTGCTCCATGAAGAATGCCGGCCAGTTCCAGCGCCGATGTGTTTGCCCAGACCGTATGATGGTCAGTTGAAATCATGGCGAAGGGTCGGTCAGGGGACACCAGATCGAGGTCTTGCCGCGTTGGGTGACGGTCGGGGCCGATTACCTGATAACTTGCCCCAACACCGAACAGGATTTCATCGTCGGGATACTGGATCGAATATGCGGAAACCAAATCACGCAGCTTTTCGATGCCGTATACCCCGGCGAGATCGAGATAGCCGAGTTCCGCCGCGCCGGCGAACAGGTGAACGTGACTGTCGATGAAGCCGGGCAGAATGGTCGCTCCCATTGCGTCGATGATGCGCGTATCTTCGGTGGCGAGTGCCCGCATATCGCTTGAACCGCCAACCGCCACGATCTTGTTGCCGGAGATTGCCACGGCTTGGGCGCGAGGCTGTTCAGGGTCGAACGTAATGGCTTTGCCGTTCAAAATTATCAAGTCGGGCCTTACGACCATTTCCAGCTCCATCATTCTTTGGGAGGGGCGCACCTTAGCGGTGCGCCGTTTTGGTACTTACTGCTGAAGTTCTGTCCAGATCGCGCTGTAGAGGCGCATGATCTCGGGAGAGCATCCCTCTTCAACAAAGCCGGCGGACTTCACATCGTCGGGGATGGTAAGTTCAGGTGCGGAAACCATATCCTTGTCCATGAAAGCTTCAGATCCAACGATACCGTTGGAATAGCGGGTAAAATTCGAGTTCAGCGCAGCGTTTTCCGGCTTCATGATGAAGTTCATGAAGAGCTTCGCATTTTCGACGTTCTGGGCATCGGCGAGAATGGCGAGATTGTCCATCCAGATCTTGAATCCGGATTTCGGAAGCGCAAACTTGACCTTGGGATTCGCCTGCCGGACACGCATGGAAGCGCCGTTGTAGAACAGAGCCGCGTCGTAATCGCCATTCGCGAAGCTCTCGATGGAGCCGTATTCCATGGACCGCCAATGCGGCTTGGCCGCCACCAGCGCATCACGCACTTTCTTGAGAATGGCGGGATCCGACGTACATTGCTGGCCTCCCATCGCGACGGCGACCATCGGCAACAATGTTCCCATATCCGGAACAACGTTGATCCTTCCGTCGAGTTCCTTCGGCGGATTGAGGATAATGTCCAGGGTGCCGATGTCGCCGTTATAGACGCCGGTGTTTACCGCAAGCCCGTTCGTACCCCAGTGCCACGGGACTGTGTAGTGCCGGCCCTTGTCGAAGTCGACGTCAACCCAGCGGGGGTCGACATTCCTGAAGTTTTCCATGCTGTTGGGCTCGGACTTCATCAGCAGCCCTTCGGCAATGTAGGCCTGCACGAAGCCGCCGGAAGGCACGACGACGTCAAATCCATGCCCGCCGGCCTTGATCTTGGCCAATGCGCCTTCATTGCTGTCGTAGTCGGTCATCGTGACCTTGACGTCAAACTGCTTTTCGAATTTCTCGATCAGCTTGGGATTGGTGTAGTTGCCCCAGTTGTAGATATTGAGCACGCCTTCGGCATGAACCGGAGTGAAACAGGTTGCCGTCATCACGAGGGCCGACATCAGTGCTAGTCTCATTTTCGTATCTCCTCTGTTGGTCGTTTATTCTTCTGTGGGTTTTCGGCTCAGGAAAAAAACCGCCAGAACCATGAGCACGGAGAGCGCAAGCAGCGCCGTGGCGATGGCGTTGATTTCGGGCGTGATGATCCGGCGGATCTGCCCGAGCATGTAGGTGGGCAGCGTGTCCTGCCCAGCCGACTTGAGGAATTCTGTTATGATCACGTCATCAAGGGAGATGACGAACGCCAGCATCGCACCGGACAGAACGCCCGGATAAAGGAGCGGCAGCGTTACGTGGAAAAACACTTTCGCAGGCGGAGCGTAAAGATCTGCGGCGGCCTGTTCGAGCGACAGATCCATACCCTGAAGACGCGCACGGATCGGAAGATAGGCGAACGGAATGCAAAAGGCGGTGTGCGCGAGGATCAGGTAACCCATGCCGGTATATCCCGTCGCCTGCTTGATCATGGCAAAGAACACCAGCAACGCCACGGCAGTGACGATCTCGGGAACCATCAAGGGTTGGTTGATCATGGCGGACATGAGGTTTTGGCCCCGCCAGGGAGTACCCCGCGTCGTCGCAAGCGCTGCAAGCACCGCGACAGTGGTCGAGATGACCGATGCAATGGCCGCCAGTTGCAGCGAGCGGAATGTAGCATCCTGAACGCGAACATTCGCCCAGGCCGTCGCATACCATTTCCAGGAAAACCCGGCCCAGATCGAAAGCGACTCGCTTGCATTGAACGAATAGACGCCGAGCACCAGAATGGGCAGGTAAAGCAAGATAAAACCGGTGATCGCAATTGTCGTAAAAGCGCCTTGCCGTTTGACGTCAAACGTTCTGCTCATTTGCTGTCTCCGACATTGTTTGACGAGCGCGCGTGCAAGAAGAGGGCGATAGCGACCACCACGACCAGGGTTATGGAAAGTGCTGCGCCGAGCGGCCAGTTCCGCACCTGGCCAAACTGCATCTCGATGAGATTGCCGAGCATCAGCTGCTTGCCGCCGCCGAGTACGCGGGGCGTCACGTAGGCCCCGAGACTGGGCACGAAAACGAGGATGATACCTGCGACGATCCCCGGTTTCACAATAGGAAGGATCACCTTGGTGAGAACCTTTGAACGCGGCGCGTAGAGGTCGTAGGCGGCTTCGGCGATCCTGAAATCGAACCGTTCCATGGCCGAATAGATCGGCAGGACCATCAGCGGCAGATAGACATAAACCATGCCGACCAACACCGCGAAGTCGGTGTAGAGCATCTGCAACGGCTTATCGACCAGACCGAGGCCGAGCAGGATCGAATTGACGGTGCCTTCGTTTCGAAACAGTTGCATGATCGCGAAGGTTCGAATGAGCAGGTTGGTCCAGAACGGGATCATCACCAGCAGCATCCAGACATCGCGGGTCCTTCGCGGACGCGTAGCGATGAAATAGGCGATCGGGAAGCCGACGATCAGGGTCAGGATCGTCGTGACGATCGACAACGAGATGGAACGCCAGAAGATCATGAGATTGTCGGTGGCAAACCCGATTTCGCTGGTGAACATGTCGCGCTTGGCGACGACACGAACCCAGCCATCCGTCGAAAACTTCCAGACCACGCCTCCGTAGTCGCCGGGTGTCAAAAACGAGTAGATCACCACGATGCCGAGTGGCAGGATTGCGGCGATAAGCAAGATGAATGTCGCGGGCGCGAGCAGCAAGGTACGTGTCCGCACGATATTCGTGGAAGAATTGCTCATTGGATCGCCTCAGTCTTTCAGGAGAAATCCGGCGACATCGGGCACGGCGATGCCAACGCGCCCGTCGACAACCATGCCGGTGGCAAGCTCAGGTCGCGCATTCTGCTGCCGGACGATGAAGAGCGCCTCGGTGTCGAGTACGACGTGGAAATGGGTATCTGTGCCTGAATAGACGACCTGCCGCAGTTCACCTTGAAACACGCCGACTTCAGGAGCGCAGAGGGTTGCCTGTTCCGGCCGAACAACCAGTGTCGCCGCCCCTGAAGAGGCCGACATGTCAGCTCCCCTTGTCCGCACAATGGCCCCGGACGGAAGGCGCACCTGGATATCCTCCCCCACGGACCCGACAATCTCGACCTTGAGGAAATTGGTTTCCCCGATGAAATCAGCCACGAACCGTTCGGTCGGGCGATTGTAGATCTCTTTCGGCGGGCCGATCTGGCGCACTGTTCCGTGACTCATCACCGCGACCCGGTCGGACATCGTCAATGCCTCTTCCTGATCGTGGGTAACGAAGATGAATGTGATGCCGGTGTCCGCCTGCAGCCGCTTGAGTTCGAGTTGCATTTCCTTGCGCAGCTTGAGGTCCAGCGCCGAAAGAGGTTCGTCGAGCAGCAGAAGCTTGGGATGCGGCGCAAGCGCCCTGGCCAATGCCACACGTTGCTGTTGGCCTCCCGACAGCTGGCTGACCTGCCGGTCGGCAAGATCAGATAGTCGCACCAGATCGAGCATCCTGGCGACGGTTGCGTCGATTTCCGTTTTCGGCTTTCCAAGCATTGTCAGCCCGAAGCCGATATTCTTGGCGACGTTCATATGCGGAAAGAGGGCGTAGGACTGGAACACCGTGTTTACGGAGCGCCGGTGCGGCGGCAACGCGACAAGGCTTTCGCCATTGAGGCGGATGTCACCGTTCGTGGGGCTCTCAAAGCCTGCAATGGTCCTCAGGAGCGTGGTCTTGCCGCAACCCGACGGTCCGAGCAGCGTGAAGAATTCATTCTGCCTGATATCGATCGAAACCGAATCCAGGGCGCGGTAGCCGGTGGATTTCGGCCCGTAAATCTTGCTGATTTTTTCAACTTCAATCATCGAAGGAGGTATCCGGAAAAGGTCACAATGAGCGCGACGTCGTTCACTTGCGGCGCGGTGAAGGGAGAGATATCCGCGGACCTCATCCCCATGCGAGCGGCTCATCGAGCGGCGAATGGCGGATCATGATGTGCCGGCTCACCGTGTATTCGGCGATAACCTCCGCGCTCATGTCCTTGCCGAAGCCACTGCCCTTGACGCCGCCGTGCGGCATCTCGGAGGTTATAGGCAGGTGGGAGTTGATCCACGTGACCCCGACATCCAGCTGGTGCGCGGTGCGAAGCGCGCGGCCCCCATCCATGCTCCAGACAGACGAAGCGAGGCCAAAGCGCGAATTATTCGCGAGGCGAATTGCCTCGTCATCGCCGCCATCATAGGGGACCACGACGAGCACCGGACCGAAGATCTCGTCCTGAACGATCTCGCTGTCCTGGGCAGCGCCGGTCACCAGTGTCGGCGGATAGAAGTAACGCTGCCCGTCCGGAATTCGTCCGCCGCCTGCGAGACGCGCGCCGGCAGCAACCGCCCGCTCGACGAAGCCATGCACTCGATCGCGATGCGACGGAGAAATCAACGGACCGACTGTTGTCGCTGGGTCGAGGGGATCACCCACGACAAGCTTGTCCATTTCCGCGAGCGCAGCATCGACAAAGGCGTCGTGCAGATGGCGCGGCACATAGGCCCGGGTGGCGCTCGTGCAATCCTGACCGGTATTGTAGTTGGCCCCGAAAACAATCGCACTCGCGGCAGCGGCCAGATCTGCATCGTCGAGAAGCAAGGCGGGCGCCTTGCCGCCGAGCTCGAGATGCACCCGCTTCATGCTCTGGGCAGCCTGCTCCATCACCAGACGACCGGTTGTGCTGGAGCCGGTCACGCTCACCATGTCGACCGAACCATGTGAAGCAAGCATGCGGCCGGTATCGGCACCGCCTGTGACAACGTTGAACACGCCTGCGGGCAGACCAGCCTCGATGGCAAGCTCCGCCAGTCGCAGCGTCGTGCTTGGTGTCTGTGGCGCCGCCTTGACGACGACTGCGTTGCCGCCGGCAATTGCCGGAACCGCTTTCCAGATGCCCATGATCAGTGGAAAATTCCACGGCGCAATGCCGGCGACCACTCCCACTGGCCGGCGCGTCAATACCGACGTGAACCCCTTGGCGAAAACACCGGCGCCGGTTCCGTCAAGCGCCCGAAGAGCGCCGGCAAAATAGCGGATATTATCGGCAGCGGTGACGATTTCCCCGAAACGCATGAAGCTCACGGGCTTGCCGGTCTCCGCCACCTCCAACGCCGTCAATTCATCGGCATGCTCCTCCACGAGATCAGCAAGCTTGAGCAGGATCCGCGCTCGCTGTTTGGGTTCCGTGGCGGCCCATGCGGGTTGCGCCATTCGACAATCGAGAATGGCATTGGCCGCATCATCGGGCGTGGAAGGGATTATCCGCCGCGCAACCTCGCCCGTTGCCGGATTGAAGAGGTCGACAGGATCCGCGTTGGAGGCATGAAGGCGCCCATGAATGAACGTGCCGCAATTGATCGCCATGTGGGTGTTACAGCTTTCCGAAATGTGAGTGTAGGGGTTCACGAGAGCGGCGACTGATCCTCGCCACTGCATCACTGCTGGTACTCGAGGCGCTTTCTTTTGCGCCGGAAACGATGAGACGGGCGTTACTGCCGGAGATGCGGATCGCTCAGGCTTGCGGCACTGATTTCGGCCAGAAAGCGGCAAAGCGCACGCGGCGCCAAAGGACTGGAGTGTCCAGGGCCGACAATTGCAACTTGATAGTGATCAGGTGACATCTCTTAGAACTCCCAGCTGTTGACCGTCGGCCGGCGATTCGGCCCGCATTTTCCTGCGCATCCCTGCTCGCGGCTTCTTAGTGCTCGTTGGCACCTTGGTTCCGTCCTCGGTGGTTATAAATACACACCGAAACATAGCTGTCAACAATGTTGACATCTATGTTGATTGACAGGCAATGTGAGCGCGCTAAACGGTAATCTGTAAATGTTAGGAACAGGATCTCAACATGGCGAACACTCGGTCTCGCGCAACGTCCAACGAGACAGAAACCGTTTCCCTCAGTGAGGAAACCATCGTCGAGTGCGCCCTCGGCCTTGCGCAGGACCTCGGGCTGCGGGGGCTGACGGTGCGGCGCATCGGCCAGGAGCTTGGCGCCGATCCCACGGCGTTCTATCGTTATTTTCGGGATAAGGACGAGCTTTTGCTCGCATGCATGGATCGAGTAATCGACCGGGCCTTCGATCGTTTCTTGAGCCAATCCAAGGGGCTAAGTGCGCCGCGTGATTGGCGTGAGATGATGCGCATCAGTGCACATGCCGTTTGGACAACGTCTCGCGAATATCCCGCCATAACGGCGGCGTGCTTTTCACGCGTGACGGGTCGGGCTGCTGAACTGAGATGGGTGGAGTTCTACATCAACATCCTCTCGGGGCTTGGGCTCCGGCCAGATGATGTCATACTCTGCTATCGCACCCTGGTTGACGCAGTTCTGTCTTTCTCCGCCCTTCGGGTGACGGTCGAAACCCTGCCGGAACCGGCAGCTAAAAAGAATGTGTCTGCCTGGTCCGCGGTCTATGGCGCAGTCGATCCCGCAAAATACCCGATGATCTCCAGTCATTCCAAAGAGCTGCAATCCGTCAAGCCAGAAGCCATCTTCGAAGTCGTGATCGATTCAATCCTCGATAGAATTGAAACGATATCCAGGCCCGTGGCAAACTTGTCGGCTGAACCCAGATAGGGGTGAGGATGAACCGAACCGCGGCAAGCAGTGCTGAGTGATGAGGAAGCGCGCGTCAGTATCACTAAATACCGTAGCCAGTATTGTCGGCGTCGCTGGCAAAGACATAAGCTATCGCCAGCCCTGCGTATGAGGAGGTTTGCGCAGCGAAGGACCCGAAGCGAGGAGGCGTGCACGTAACGCGCCCATCAAAATGCCTGACGTGGTTGGTTCACCAGGGGACTTGTGGTGCCTCACCGATCCACAAGTCGGTGGCGTATGCTATCCGTAGAAGGTTTGTCCGCCAGGCAAAAAAACAGTAATAGGTTCATCTTTCTGGCGTGAAATTCGGTGTGGATTCTTCGAGAAAACTCCAGGCTGGGAGATAAATGGAAAGTCCTCAAATAAAAGATCTCGTATATTTGTTGACCTTGTCAGAAGAACTGCACTTTGGTCGTGCAGCAGAACGACTGGGTATTGCTCAACCACCTTTGAGCCGGCGTATACAGCAGATCGAGGAGGATTTAGGGGTTCAACTTTTCAATCGTGGTCGCAGCAGCATAACGCTCACCCAAGCGGGCGAAGCCTATAGCCAGCGAGTAGCAGCGATCTTGCAGGATATTGACGATGCCCGGCTTGAAGCCCGCCGCATCGGTCAGGGTGCAGAAGGCCGATTGCGTATCGGATTTGTGGGGTCGGCGACTTACGGGGTCTTGCCGACGATTCTAAAATCCTTTCGATGTGATTTTCCACAGATCAGCCTCAGCTTGACCCCTATGAACAATGCAGGGCTGCGGAGAGCGTTGATCCGGCGCGAGATCGACATTGCTATAGCACGTCCGCATATAAAGGATGCCGAGATCATTTCCCGTCCGTTGATGGAAGAGAGATTAATTCTTGCAGTTCCGGACATTCATCCACTGGCAGAAAGACGAGAAGCTCGGCTCGACGAAGTGACAAACTGTCCCATCATACTTTACCCTGAAGCGCCTCGTCCAAGCTTTGCCGACACAGTCATTGATATCTTTCAATACCGCGGCCTAGATCTGAGTGACCGCGTATTCGCCATGGATTTTCAGACTGCGATTTCGCTCGTTTCGGTTGGGGAGGGAGTTTCGATAGTCCCGGCGTCAGTGGGAGAAGCCGAGCGCAAGACTATACGTTACATTGGTATCGACGATGAGCGGGCAACGACAAGAATTTCTCTCAACTTCCGCATCGATGCGCAAAGCATACATATCCGAAGATTTGTCGATCTTGCCTTGGGCGCAGTACGGACATCAATTAATAAGTGATATGCTAGGCGGATTCAAACGGTCGTCGCCACACCGGCGTCATACCGTCTCGCGAGAAGCTGGCCGAGGACTTCGGCAGGTGTTATCCAGCCGAGCGTTTTGTGCAGTCTCGTGTTGATCGCATGGGCTACCCGTTGGCCGTGTAACGGCTAAGATCAGTTCCCTTTGGAAAGTACTGTAGCAGCAAGTCGTTGGCATTTTCATTCGCGCCTCGCTGCCGAATTTACGCGCAATGTTACCGTTACGTACTTGTTTTTTCGGGCGCAAAAGCGGGATGCATCGGGTGGCGAAATCCGATGATCAATCATGGGGAAGTTTTATGGCATCTTTTCTCAGCGACCATGCATTTCGAAAAGTCCTGCTCTCGGCCGTGGCAACGCTCGGACTATCTGCGCCAGCCCATGCCGACGATGCCAAGGCGTTGCTGAAAGCAATGTCTGACTATATGGCGGCGCAAAAGTCCATTTCGTTCGACTACCAGTCCACTGTCGAGACGGTGACGCCGGACTTCGAGAAGATTCAGTTCGTCAGTTCCGGCACCACGACCATCGAGCGTCCGGACAAGGCGCGCGTGACGCGGAGGGGCGGCATAGCCGACCTCGACATGAGCTTTGACGGCAAGGTCCTCACCATTCACGGAAAGAACCTCGATGCCTATGCAAAGATCGACGCAAAGGGCACGCTCGACGATCTCTTCGACAAACTCACAGAGGCGGACGTCGGGGCGCCCGGTTCGGATCTTTTCAGTGCCGATGCCTACGGCATACTCACGCAGGAAGTGACCGAGGCCAAGCACATCTCAAGCGCCGTGGTCGATGGCGTCGATTGCGAATACCTGACCTTTCGTACCCCCGAAGTCGATTGGCAGGTCTGGGTCCAGAGTGGCTCCAAACCAATCCCGTGTCGCTATGTCGTCACTATGAAGCATGTTGCGCAAGCGCCGCAATACACGCTCCAGATCACCAATTTCAAGGAAGGCGCCGAAGCCGCGAAGGCGAGTTTCAACATCGAAATCCCGAAGGACGCCAAAGAGGTTGAACTCAACCAGATAGAGAATTTCAATGAACTCCCCGGGCCCGCCAAGGACGGCGCGAATCCGCAATGAGAACCAGGAGGTGACACGCACTGATTTTAGGCTCAACATATCTCTGGCTGAGACCTCCGGCAGTGGCGTCGGAGACCAGGACGCAATCGACCATGGCTCGGATCCGTTTTTCGGGTTCTTGATCTCGCGGCATCGGAAGATGTCAAGCTACATTGATGAAGGGATGTTGAAATGTCTCGAACGCCAATAGCTTATCTATCGCTGAAATCCCTGACGGCACTTGGCCTCTCCCTGCTGCTTGGGGTACCGATACCCACCAGTGGCTGGTCGCAGGCCGATAACCAGCAGATTGCCGCCGCCGAAGCGGACAACGATGCCCAGACTGCCGACACGCCTGCCGCACCGTCTCCGATGAGCGAAGACGAATTGGAAGTGCTGGTGGCCCGTATCGCGCTCTATCCGGACGATCTCGTGGCGCTGGTCACCTCCGCCTCGCTCTTTCCGGTGCAGATCATCGACGCCGAGCGCTATCTCGAAAGATCCGCCAAGGACAAGTCGTTGAAGCCGAAGGACAGCTGGGATGCGAGCGTGATCTCGCTTCTGAACTACCCACAGATCGTCAAGATGATGAGCGAGGATCTCGACTGGACGCAGCAGCTTGGCGATGCGATTGCCAATCAGCAGGCGGATGTGCTGGATGCCATCCAGCAACTCCGCGATGAAGCCCAGGCGAAGGGCATCATCAAGTCCGACGACAAGATCAAGGTTGTCCATGAGGCGGACAACATCATCATCCAGTCAGCCAGCACCGAAAAGATCTACGTTCCGAAATACGAGCCGCAGATGCTCTATGAACCCAGCTATGCGCCCGAGCCAATCAGCTACTATTCCGACCCCTACCCCTACTACTACTATCCCAATGCACCATACTTCGCCGCTGCGGTCACCGGCGTCGCATGGGCCGCGGCGGTCAACTGGGCCGGCAACGGCATCTGGGGCGGCGCCTGGAACGGCAACGACGTGGATATCGACTGCAACAAGTGCTTCAACAACATCAACGGCAAGGTCAACTGGAACAATGTTGACTGGCGCAACGTCGACCGCAGCAAGGTCGGCTTCAATTCCAAAAACTTCAACCGCAACGAATTCAACAATCGGATAGAAAACAACAGCCGCAACAATATCGGCAACAAGGCGCAGAACGTCCGCAATTCCGGCAACCGCAATGCCGGCAATCGCGTGTCGGTCGACGATGTGCGCAAAGCGAAGAATTCCGGCAACCGGGAACGGGCCGACAATCGCAAGGGCAACAACAACCGGGTGAACGCCAACGATAACAGGCGCGATCAGGCTAACGCCGGCAACCGGTCCGACAGGGGCAAGGCCAATGCCAACCGCTCAAACAAGGGCAAGGCAAGCGCCAATCGCGCCAACAAGGGCAAGGCAAACGCCAACATCAACAGGTCGAAAAACAAAAGCGCGAACCGTCAGAACGTAAACCGCTCCAAGAACTCTCGCCCGGGTCAATATTCGGACCGCCGCGGCAAGTCGCCATCGGCTTTTGGCGAGGTGCGCAACGGCCGCGCGACGCGGGCAACATCAAATCGTGGACGCCAATCCATGGGCGGTCGCAGCATGAGTCGCGGACACGGCGGCGGCGGCCCTCGTCACATGGGCGGCGGCGGACGCGGTGGACGCGGTGGACGTCGTTAGGTAGAGAGAGGAAAAACGACCATGTTCAAGTTCATGAAATCCCTCCTCGTTTCCACCGTGCTCGCCAGCATGGGGTTTATGGGCAGCATATCCCTGGCAGCGGAGGCAGGCTCACCACTCGACGATCTCGCCTCCGAGAAAGCCCCGACCGAATTTGCGACTGCTGATGAAGTCGTTGCAAATTTCAAGTCAGCGGTGACCGCGGGCGATGCCGACAAGCTTGCAGAACTTCTCGGCCTCGACGCGGCCAAGGCCAAGGCGACGGAAAACGCCAAGGAGACATTCGAACTCATCCAGTTGGGCGTGAAGAACCACGTGGAGCTGCGCGATGAAGATGACGCGAAAATCGTCGTCATCGGTGACCGAATGTGGCCGTTCCCGTTCCCGATATCCAAGAAGGATGACGGCAAGTGGTCCTTCGACACCTATGCCGGACTTGAGGAAATCGTGGCGCGGCGCGTCGGCGAAAACGAGCTTTTCGCGATCGACACCTTGGGCGAATATGTGGATGCGCAGATGGCGTATGCCGCGGAAGATCGCGATGGCGACAGGGTACTCGAATATGCCCAGAAGCTCATGTCTACCAAGGGCATGAAGGATGGCCTGTTTTGGGAGACGGAAAAGGGCGATGCCGATGAGGAAAGTCCCGGCGGTGCAGCGCTTTCCGCAGCAGACTATGCCAAGGCCAAGCGCGGTGAGGGTTACTTTGGCTATCGCTACCGCGTCCTGACCTCCCAGGGCGAGAACATAGCCGGCGGCAAGTTCGACTATATCATCAACGGCAACATGATTGCCGGTTTCGCGGCCGTGGCATGGCCGGTGAAATACGGTGAGACAGGGGTTCACACTTTTGTCGTCAACAAGGAAGGCATCGTCTACCAGGCCGATCTTGGTGAGAATACCGACAAGCTCGCGCGTGACATCAGGACTTTCAATCCGGGCGACAAGTGGGAAATTGCCGACTGATCGTCGGACTGTTTTGCTGAATGTCAGCCTTAAGGCGCGGCAAGGAAACGATCACATGCGGCACGACGTTATGCCGCATGTGCTTTGTCAAATCGCCCGGCAGACCCACCAACGCATTCGAACATCGGTATGTGCTTCGTCGCTGCATGCGCATTATTTACTCAGATCCCACGGAGATTTCATTATTGGGAGACCAGATGACGGAAGCGCAGCCGGCTGAGAAACAAAATATTCCGGAGTTTCTCGCTTTTCGGGGCGGGCCATTCTACGAGCTACAGCGCCGGCTGAAAATGCTGCGCGAGAATTCACTGGATGCCGGCAGACGAGCCGTCATTTACACAGCACTGGCCTGGGCGGTCCCGCTGCTGCTGGCGCTGGCGGCGGGCCTGTCGCTTGATGGCTCGGGATATTCCTATTTCTCGGATCCGGCAGCATGGGCGAGATTTCTCATCGCAATCGGCGCTTTTGTGCTTTCTGAACAGCAAGTCGAAAAGGCGCTGCGAGCGAAGCTAAGCCATTTCCAGACTTCGCGACTGATCGCGGACACGTCGCTCCAAAAGGCGACCGAAGCCGTCAATCACGCCCTGAAACAAAGGAATTCCTTTGGCGCGGAACTGATCTGCGCTTTGATCGCCGCAATCGCGGCCATCGCTGTCTATACAAACCTGCATGCGGCGCCGGTCTCCTCCTGGGCCGTGTCGATCACTACGGAGGGCCACAGGATAACCCCTGCCGGCTGGTGGTCGATCCTCGTCAGCATGCCTCTCTTCGTGTTTCTGTTCGTGCGGGGCTTATGGCGACATCTCGTCTGGTCCCAGCTTCTGCGTCGGATCGCAAAGCTTGAGCTTCGACTCGTTGCGACCCATCCCGATGGAAAGGCAGGCCTCGCCTTTCTTGCCCACTACCCGAATGCCTATGCGTTCTTTGTTTTCGGCATCAGTTGCGCACTCGCCGCCGGGCTTGCCAAGCACCTCCTGAACGAACAGTTGTCGGTGACGACATTGACTGTCGTCATGGGTGGCTGGCTGGCGATCGTGCTGGCGGTTTTCGCTTATCCGCTAGCGGCTTTCACGGCGCCCCTCTTTATGCTGAAGGAGAAATCCCTGCTTTTGCTGTCTGCCAAGGCCACCGAGTACAATCGGCTTGCCGAGCGCACAGCACTGGGTCGAAACATCTTTGCCAACAGCGATGCGGAAGCTGGGGACAGCGCTGATATCGACGATCCAACCAAGCTATACGGAGTGACCGGCAAGCAGTCCACAATCCTGCTGACCCGCGCTGCAGTGATCCCTGTTGGCCTTGCCTCACTCGCGCCGTTCGCCGCCGCTGCCGCAACACAGCTTCCGTACAAGGAGATCTTTTCGGTGCTGAAAAAGCTACTGTTGCTTTGAGGAGCCTTAGACGACGGAGCGTGCTTTAGTTCGCGCACACGCTCGCCGGCTTCGCCGCGTCCATCATTTCGGAAACAGGAACGTCACGACCGCTCTCACACCAAAGCCATTCGGGCCACCATCCGGGCTCGCGGCCCAGTAGCGCACGCCTGCGCCAAGGCTGATCGGCTGCTTGTCAACCATCACAAGCTTCGACACGTTGAAATTGATCGGAACAGACCATTCGTGAGCTTTCCAGTTGTAGGTGGATTCCGTATTCAGGGCGAAAGTCCATGCATCATGCGTCGTGTAGGACAAGAAGGGCTGCAGGAATGTCGAGCTTACATCTGCCCGATCACTCGGCCCGGCAAATGACCAGATATGGTTTGCAAGCGCGCCGTAGGTCCACGGGCCCTCCTGCTTCAGGACGACGGCAGTCGGTCCCGCTCCCCATTTTCCGCCGCCCAGAAGTTCATCCGTCGCGGTCGGCAGCAGGAAAGCGGGCCCTACCCCCCAGATGATACCGCTGGCAGTCGGTTTGGAGGGAGAAAAGAAGAAACTCTGCAGCGTATCCCCCAGACCGAACTGTGATCCCGACGGACCGGCGATGTCATACTGCCAAGTGACTGGAACGATCGTGCGGGAAATCACATTCCAGTCTTCGTTCAACGAGAACGGGATGACAGGTTGAATGTTGAGCGTTGCCTTTTCCCCGTTGTTCGGACCGTAGCTGTTGTCGTAGTTGAACTGGAAAGGCACGCTGATAAGCGACGCAATCGGATTGGAGAGCTTCTTTGCCAGATCGGCGGAGTTTTCCTGCGCCACCGCAGAAAACGTCGAACATAGAAATGCAGGTATGAAGATCAGGTGCTTGAGTGAGATAAACGACATCGATACCCCCGCTGTTCCATCACACCGGCACAACCTTTTATTAGCCCAGCATGATAACTTCAATTTCTACGATCCACACGAAAAACGTCAAGCCAAAAAACCTGCGTCAACACGCTGTTCCGCACCGGCTACAAGCTCCACGCAAGCGACGAAATGAGGTCATCTACGCCAGCGGCAATGGTCGACAAACCCACATCGGCAACGGCAAAATCACCCTGGCGCGATCACCGGCTCAAATTGCCTCGTCATGTGGTGTTGGCATGCACTATGTTTTGTGACAACCATCAGTGCAACTCAAAGATGGGCTTCAAAGGAATGCCATGGCCAACAGCGGCGGGGATACGGATCGTGTAACTCGACGTGGCTCGCTGAGATTGTTCCTCAGCCTCGTCATGGTCGCGTTGCTGACGGCTATGTCGACAACACTTGTGGGCATTGCCTATTTTCGTTCACGCGATTCAGCACTCGTGCGCGTCGAAGAGAATATGCGGAGCTTTTCTGATCGCCTCGCTGCGCGGTTGGAAGTGCTCTCGGGCAATACTGCCGCGCTGGTCGGAATGGTCGCCTCCGTGCCGAATTCGTTCCTTTCCAAGGCGACCGAACGAATGAGCGACAAGGTCACAGTACTGCGTGAGGTGATAGAACATTCAAGAGATATCGAAAGCGCCTATGCCGGCTATCCGGACGGTTCTTTCTTCCACGTCGTGAACCTTGCAAGCTCGGCATGGCGCAAGGCGCTTGGCAGCCCCAGCGATGCCAAACTTGCGGTCAGGCTCTTCGTCCCCACGGGCAGCGGAGGCTCCACGGTTCATACCGTTTTCTTCGATACGGACGGCAAACGGCTGCCGGAGGAAAAGGTAGCATCCTCAAGCTATGATCCCCGCGCCCGCCCTTGGTACATTAAGGCAGTCGACCGCAGCCAGCCTGTTGCAACCGGCCCCTATGAAATGGCCACCACCGGGGCATTCGGCATGACGATCTCGCAGGCGCATGAGGGCAACCGGAAAATCGTCATCGGCGCAGATGTCGTGCTACAAAGATTGCTGGACTTCTTTACACAGGCGAAGATGACGCCTGGTACCACAGCTTTCCTGGTCAATGCAGATTCGAAGCTGGTCATCCATTCTGATCAGACAATCAACGCTCGCATACTGGCCGCCAGAACCGAAAGGGATTTCGACCAATCTATACTCTCCGACCCGCTTTTGCGGAAGCTCAAGGCCGAACCTCCGGTGGCAGACAAAACCAGTTTCGTCGACGTCGAGGGCCGCACTTTTGTCGTGATGGTAACGCCGATCAAGTCGAAGGTCCTGTTTTCGGGTGACAGGCTCGTCATCGCGGCGCCGCTGGATGAATTGATGGTATCCGCCAGAGAGGGCTTTCTGCAGGGCCTTGCAATCGCAGCGCTCGTTGTGGCCCTGGCGATCCTCTGCGCACTTGTCGTGGCCCACCTGATCACCAAGTCGCTTTATCAATTGACCGAGAGCGCCAACCGTTTTCACAACTTCGACTTCAAGACACCGATCGACGTGTCAAGCCGCGTGCACGAGATCAGCACGCTCAGCAACGCGATGAACAAGGCACGTGATGCGATACTGACGTTCACGCTTTATGTTCCGAAGGAGTTTGTCCGCAAGGGGATTGAATCCGGACATTTCGCCGGCCGTTCCGCCCGTCGCCAGGAAGTGACGGCCATGTTTACTGACATCTACGACTTCACCTCGATCAGCGAGCAACATTCGCCGGAGCACGTCGTGGCCATGCTGTCGGAATATTTTGACATTCTCAACGAGAGCGTCGAGGCTCATGGCGGCACGATCATCCAGTTTCTGGGAGACTCCATCTTCGCCATGTGGAATGCTCCGGTCGCCGATCCCCGTCATGCCGAAAACGCCTGCCGCGGCGCGATCGAGATGAATCGACGGCTGAAAATTTTCAACGACAGGCAACGAAGCCGAAACCTTCCGGAGTTCCGCACTCGCTGTGGAATCCACACGGGCATGGCGGTGGTTGGCAGTGTCGGAGCAACCGACCGCCTCCAATATACCGCCATGGGAGACACGATCAACGTCGCCTCGCGGCTCGAGGGGATAAACAAGACCTATGGCACGTCAATCCTGGCAAGTGCCGCTGTCGTTGCTGAATGCGAAGACAAGTCCCTGTTCAAACCCCTGGGCCAAGCCGTGGCGAAGGGGCGTACCGGCGCGCTGGATATCTTCGAAGTCATCGACGTCGACACTGCAAAACACGCCTGATCCATCGTCTCGCGTTCACTCAGTCCGCAAGCTTCATATGCGAACGCCCGCTGGTAAGATCGACGATCCGCCGGACGATCTCGTCAGCTTCGACTTCAGGCATCACGACAACAAGTTCCGCGCCATCGGCAAGATAAGTTTCTCCGACGATCCGGACGCCCGGTGACGCCGCAAGCCTTGCTTTCACAAGGGCCAGATCGGAAAAGCCGCAAGCGACCCTGCCCTCGGTTTCCGAGACATAGACAACCTTTTCAGCCGCCCTCAGACATGCGGCAGCCGTGCCGCCATAAGCGCGCATCAACCCGCCGCTACCGAGCAAAATACCGCCGAACCAGCGCGTCACGACCACCACGGCATGATCGAGTGATTGGCCGTCGATCGCCTGCAGGATGGGTTTGCCGGCCGTGCCGCTCGGCTCGCCATCATCGTTGAAACGATAGTTTTGCCCGATGCGCCAGGCCCAGCAATTGTGGTTAGCGGCTGGATCAGAATGCGCTGTTATGAACGCCTTGGCGCTCTCCTCATCGCTGATCGCACCGGCAACCGCCCTGAACCGGCTCTTCTTGATTTCCTGATCTGATGTCTCGGTGCCTGCCAGCCTGAACATGAACCTCTGCCTCTCAACCTTGGAATACCGGATCGCACCAGCCGCCGCCAGCCGCATCCTTATGTTTTCCTTATGCGATCGGCACACCTTCACAATCGAGATCTGATGCCGATGAGGTTCATGGTGCAAGCCTGATCAATCCCTGGAGCCTGAAATGCCTGACCTGATTTTCCTTGCCATTGGCCTCGCCGCCTTTGGCATTTTTGCCGTTTACACCAGCCTGATCGGGCGCATCTGAGGAGACGACCCATGCTCGAAGTCTTTATCGGCCTCTCCGTGGCGCTGGCGCTCGGTATCTACCTCGTCGTCACACTTATTCTTCCCGAGCGCTTCTAGCGCTCGCTGTTCATTCGGAGAACCATCATGTCTCTTGTCGGATGGCTGCAAATCGGCCTCCTCTTTCTGATCGTTTTCGTGCTCATCAAGCCGCTGGGCCTGTATATGGCAAGCGTCTTTGCCGGTGAGAAAACCTGGGCATCCCCCGTGCTAAAGCCAGTCGAACGACTCTTTTACGCAACTGCCGGTGTCAAAGCCGACAGCGAACAGGGCTGGATCGCCTACACGTTCGGCATGCTCGCCTTCAACATGTTCGGCTTCGTGGCTCTCTATGGCTTGTTCAGATTGCAGGGCTATCTGCCTTTCAATCCACAGGGCTTCGGCGCCGTGGCGCCTGATCTCGCCTTCAACACCGCCGTCAGCTTCGTGGCCAACACCAACTGGCAATCCTATGGTGGCGAGACCACCATGAGCCATTTCAGCCAGATGGCCGGGCTCACTGTTCAGAACTTCCTGTCCGCAGCCACCGGCTTTGCAGTCGCCATCGCGGTCACCCGTGCGTTCGTGCGCTCCAACGCATCAACCGTTGGCAACTTCTGGGTCGATATGACCCGCGCCACCCTGTATGTCCTGCTGCCGCTCTCCATCCTCGTCGCGCTCACATTCGTGGCCATGGGTCTGCCGCAGACGCTTGATGGTTCCGTGGTCGCCACCACCCTCGAAGGTACAAAGCAGACGATTTCGCTCGGTCCGGTCGCGTCGCAGGAAGCCATCAAGCAGCTCGGCACCAATGGCGGCGGTTTCTTCAATGCCAATGCCGCTCACCCGTTCGAAAACCCGAATGCGTTTTCGAATTACCTCAACATCTTGTCGATGGTCACGCTTTCGGCGGCTCTGGCCTACGCGTTTGGCCAGATGGTCGGCGATCGTCGCCAGGGCTGGGCGTTCGTCGCAACCATAGCGGTGCTGCTGATCAGCGGTGTAGCGGCTATCTACTGGGCGGAAAGTGCTGGCAATCCAATCCACACCTCGCTTGGCCTCGATGGTTCGCTCGGCAACATGGAAGGCAAGGAAATTCGCTTCGGCCAGGCGATGACCGCGGCCTATGCGGCCGTCACCACTGGTGTTTCGGATGGTGCCGTCAACGCCATGCACGGATCCTTTACGGGTCTTGGCGGCCTGGTGCCGATGTTCCTGATGCAGCTCGGCGAAGTTTTGCCGGGTGGTGTAGGCTCGGGTCTCTACGGAATGATTGTGTTTGCCATTCTGACCGTGTTCGTCGCGGGTCTTATGGTTGGCCGCACACCGGAATTCCTCGGCAAGAAGATCGAAGGCCGCGAGATGAAGTATGCGATGCTCGCAGTCCTCATCCTGCCGCTTTCCATCCTTGGCTTTTCCGCTGTCTCGGCAGTCATGCCCTCTGCACTCGCCTCGATCGGCACCGCCGGCCCGCATGGCCTGTCGGAAATCCTCTATGCCTATACGTCCGCGACCGCCAACAACGGTTCGGCCTTTGGCGGGTTGTCGGCCAATACCCCCTGGTACAACACCACCCTCGGCATAGCGATGCTGCTCGGCCGGTTCGCCTACATGGTGCCGGTGCTGGCGATTGCGGGATCGCTTGCCGCCAAGACGCGGATCTCCGCCTCCAAGGGCACGTTCCCGACCAACACGCCACTGTTCGTCGGCCTGCTGATCGCCATCATCCTCATCCTCGGAGGGCTGCAGTACTTCCCCTCCCTCGCTCTTGGTCCGATCGTCGAGCATCTGCTGATGCTTTCCGGACAGACCTTCTGAAGACGCCATTCTGAAAAGGCTTTTCACCATGAGTAGAAAAACAACGACGCACCTCATGGATCGTGCCATCATCGTGCCGGCTTTTCGCCAGGCCTTCTTGAAGCTCGATCCACGTGCGCTCTATAAAAACCCGGTCATCTTCGTCACCGAAGCGATCGCCGCGCTGGTCACGCTGTTCTTCATACGCGACCTCGTTGCCACACCGGCCGACGCATTATTCTCGGGCCAGATCGCAGCATGGCTGTGGTTCACCGTACTGTTTGCCACCTTCGCCGAAGCCGTTGCCGAAGGACGAGGCAAGGCGCAGGCCGAAAGCCTGAAGCGCGCCAAGACCGATCTGATGGCCTATCGCCTGCCCAGGAATGGCGAAGGGCTGGAGGAACTCGTTCCCGCAGCCAGCCTCAAGGTCGGCGATATCGTATTGGTCGAAGCCGGTCAGCTTATCCCCGGCGACGGCGAAGTCATCGACGGCGTAGCATCGGTCAATGAAAGCGCGATCACCGGCGAATCCGCCCCGGTGATCCGCGAGGCCGGTGGCGACCGCTCGGCTGTGACCGGCGGCACGCAGGTGCTGTCGGATTCCATCAAGGTCAAGATCACCGTGCCGCCGGGCGGAACGTTCCTCGATCGCATGATCGCGCTCATCGAAGGCGCCGAGCGCCAGCGCACCCCCAATGAAATCGCCCTGTCGATCCTGCTGTCCGGCCTGACTCTGGTCTTCCTGATCGCCGTCGTCACCCTTGGCGGTCTGGCATTCTATTCGGGTACGATCCTCTCGATCACCGTCCTTTCGGCACTGCTGGTCACGCTGATACCCACCACGATCGGCGGCCTGCTTTCGGCCATCGGCATCGCCGGCATGGATCGCTTGGTGCGTTTCAACGTCATCGCCATCTCCGGCCGTGCGGTCGAAGCAGCCGGCGACGTCGACACACTTCTGCTGGACAAGACCGGCACCGTCACCTTCGGCAATCGCATGGCGACTGACTTCATTCCGCTGGCGGGCGTCAGCGCCCAGGAATTGGCCGAAGCCGCCATGCTCTCCAGCCAGGCCGACGAAACCCCGGAAGGTCGTTCGATCGTCGCATTGGCGAAGGGCGATTTCGCCGTAACAGAACCGCAACATAAGGTCGATGCAGTGATCCCGTTTGCCGCCGAAACCCGCATCTCGGGCGTCGATATCTGCGGCAAGAGCTATCGCAAGGGTGCCGTCGATGCGATCCTGCGCTTTGCAAGGCTTGACGATGCTTCAGCACCGCAGGGCTTCCGTCAGAGCGTCGAAAAGATCGCCCGGACCGGCGGCACGCCGCTGGCAGTGGCGGAAGGCTCGCGGCTTCTCGGTGTCATTCACCTGAAAGACGTCGTGAAGCCTGGTATCAAGGAGCGCTTCGCGGAACTCCGCGCAATGGGCATCCGCACCGTCATGGTCACCGGCGACAACCCAGTGACGGCCGCAGCGATTGCCTCCGAAGCCGGCGTCGACGATTTCCTCGCCGAGGCCACTCCTGAGGACAAGCTCACCTATATCAGAAACGAGCAGAAGGGCGGCAAGCTGATCGCCATGTGCGGCGACGGCACCAACGACGCACCCGCACTGGCCCAGGCCGATGTCGGCGTGGCGATGCAGACCGGCACCCAGGCGGCACGCGAAGCCGCCAACATGGTTGACCTCGATTCGAGCCCAACCAAGCTGATCGAGATCGTCGAAATCGGCAAGCAGCTGCTGATGACCCGTGGCTCGCTCACCACCTTCTCGATCGCCAACGACGTCGCGAAATACTTCGCCATCATCCCGGCGCTGTTCATCGCCACCTATCCGGCGCTCGGAGCCCTCAACATCATGGATCTGGGCTCGCCGCGCTCTGCCATCCTGTCGGCGGTGATCTTCAACGCATTGATCATCGTTGCGCTGATCCCGCTGGCGCTCAAGGGCGTCAAGTATCGTCCGGTGGGCGCGGCGGCACTGCTGCGGCGCAATCTCACCGTCTACGGCCTCGGCGGCCTGGTCCTGCCCTTCGCAGGCATCAAGATCGTCGATGTCATCGTCAACACGCTTCATCTGGTGTGATCATGACCAATATCTATCGTCCTGCCTTTACGTTTGTCGTGCTGTTCACCCTTCTGCTCGGTATCGCCTATCCTCTATCGATCACCGGCATCTCGCTGGCGCTGATGCCTGCTAACGCCAGAGGCAGCCTGATCGTGAGCAACGACAAGATCATCGGCTCGAGCCTGATCGGCCAAGCCTTCACCTCCGAACGGTACTTCTGGCCACGTCCTTCGGCCACCGGCGAGTTCCCGTACAATGCGGCGGCTTCATCCGGCACCAACCTCGGCACGACCTCGCAAAAGCTCAAGGACATGGTCAAGGTAGAAATCGACCGCCTGCATTCCGCAGGCATCATCGGCGCTCTGCCTGTTGATGCGGTCACGTCGTCGGGTTCCGGCCTCGATCCGCACATCTCGCCGGACTATGCCCGTGACCAGGTCGCCCGCGTCGCCAAGGCACGAAACCTGGACGTAGCAAAGGTCGGAGCACTGGTCGAAAGCCATATCGAGGGCCGCAGTTTCGGCTTCATCGGCGAACCGCGTGTCAATGTTCTGAGGCTCAACATGGCGCTCGATTCTCTTCAACCTTAAGACTAGAAAGAGCGCATGGCTGATAGAGATCGCGATTCAATCGTACGCCCTGATCCCGACGCCCTGCTGGCACTTGCCGGCAGGGAAAGTCGCGGCAAGCTGACGATATTCCTGGGGGCCGCCCCAGGTGTTGGCAAGACTTATGCAATGCTCGCGCGCGCTCGTGGCCTGAAGGCCTCGGGCGCCGACATCGTTATCGGCTATGTCGAAACGCATGGGCGCAGCGAGACGGCCGAACTGCTGAGCGGACTGGAAATCCTGCCGCGCCGGCAGATAGACTATCGCGGCCGGGTGATCGAGGAATTCGATCTGGATGCAGCGCTGGCTCGTAAGCCGAAAACTATCGTGGTCGATGAACTCGCCCATACGAACGCCGAGGACTGCCGGCATCCCAAACGGCATCAGGATATCGAGGAACTGCTGGAAGCCGGCATCAACGTCTGGACCGCGCTGAACATCCAGCATCTCGACAGCCTGTCCGACGTCGTCTCCCGTATCGCTGGCATCACCGTTCGCGAGATTGTCCCCGACAGCGTCGTCAACAATGCCGATGAAGTCATTCTTATTGACCTGCCGACCGCCGAACTGATCGAACGCCTGCACCAGGGCAAGGTCTACCTGCCTGACAATGCCCGCCGTGCGACCGAGAAATTCTTCCGTGTCGGCAATCTTACTGCGCTGCGTGAAATGGCGCTGCGCCGCACCGCCGATCGTGTCGACGACCAGATGGTCGACTATCTCCGGCAAAATGCCATCGAAGGCCCTTGGCAGTCAGCGGAGCGACTACTCGTCTGCATCGCCGCCGATGGTCTGGCCGAGAAAGTCATCCGGACGGCGAGCCGGCTCGCGCTCAGCCTAAACGCGCCGTGGATTGTGCTGCATGTGGAGCGCCCGGACCGGGCGACGCAAGGCGAGACGGTCCGTAGCCTCGACGAAGCGTTCCGGCTTGCCGAACGGCTGGGTGCTGAAACACGCCGGTTGCGTGGCAATGATTTCGTTGTCGAAATCCTCAAGCTGGCACGCAAGGAACATGTCACCCAGATCGTCATTGGCAGACCCCATAATCGCGGCCTGACCGCACTGTTCCGTCAATCGCTCGCCGATGCGCTGATCAACAAGGCGGACGGTATTGGAATCCATCTTATCACGGATAGCGCCGCAAAGTCGACCGGCGGCAAGTTTGCCATCAATTGGCGCTGGAAGGCGCTCGCGGCCGACCTCGCCCCGGCGGTGGTCACAGTAGCCGCAGCCACCTTTATCGGCATGGCCATCAAGATGGTTATTCCGCTGCCGAATGTGTCGCTGATCTATCTACTGGCCGTGGTGGTTTCGGCCATCCGTGGCGGATACCGAACCGCATTCTTCGCAGCGCTGCTATCTGCGCTTGTCTACAATTTCAGCTTCATCGACCCGATTGGCACATTGTCGATTGCCGGCCCGCACGAAGTTTTCGCCTTCGTGATCTTCGTCATTACAGCCATCGTCGCAGGTGGAATCGCGTCGCGCATCCGCGATCAGGCTGCGATCGCCACCGAGCGGGCAAGAGTGACGGAAGCGCTTTATGACCTGTCGAGCAAGCTTTCGGGAACCGCGCGCGCCGATGATGTGGTCTGGGCGGCAGTTTCGCAGTTGAATGGCTTCCTGAGGCGGCCGATCGTGCTGCTTCTGCCCAGGGAAAGCGAACTTGAAATCTCTGCCACGTGGCCGCCGGATTCCGCTCTGGAGGTGATCGACACGGCGGCGGCGCGCTGGACATTCGAAAAGAACGAAGCCGCCGGTGCCGGCACCGGTACGCTGCCGTCGAGCGCCTTCCAGTTCAGGCCACTCATGAGCCCGCAAGGCGTGATCGGCGTATGCGGATTCCGCTACGACAAGCTACCGCTTGACAGCGGCGAGGAACGTGTCTTCGGCGCCACCATCCATCAGGCCGCAATAGCCATCGACCGGGCGCGGCTTTCGAAGGAGGCGATGGAACAGACTGCCCGGCTTGCCAGCGAACGCTTCAGGTCGGCCCTGCTCTCCTCGATCTCCCACGATCTCAGGACGCCACTGGCTACGATCACCGGTTCGGTGACCAGCCTTCGCCAGTTCGGCGACAGGATGACACCGGAAAGCCGCGACGATCTGCTCATCTCCATAGAGGAGGAGAGCGGGAGGCTGGCCCGTTTCGTCGCCAATCTTCTCGACATGACGCGGATCGAGGCGGGAACCGTCAACCCGAAACACGACTGGGTCGATCTCAGCGACGTTATCCGCGATACGACCGAACGCGCCCGCAAATATTTCCCCGGAAGCGAGATCGAGACCAGCATTGCAGCGGATATGCCGCTGGTTCACGGCGACAGCGTGTTGCTCGGACAAGTTCTGTTCAACCTCATCGACAACGCGGTCAAATATGCCGGCGACGAGCCGATCTCCATCTATTCCCGGCGCGATGGAGACTGCGCCATTGTCTCGGTGACCGATCAAGGCAAAGGCATCCCGGAGAAGGACCTGGAAAAGGTCTTCGAGAAATTCTTTCGCCGCGGTGGAAAGACCGATGGCGGAAAATCGGGTACAGGTCTCGGACTGGCAATCGCCCGGGGCTTTGTCGAAGCGATGGGCGGCACGATCAAGGCGGAGAGCCCGGCGGTGCGCAAACGTGGCACCCGCTTCACACTGCGCTTTCCCGTGCCGGAGCAGCCCAGGCTTGAGGACATGAACACATGAGCGGACATCGCGTACTGATCGTCGACGACGAGCCACAGATCCTGCGCTTTCTGCGCCCCGCCCTCGACGCCGCAGGCTACGACGTGATCGAGGCCGAAACCGGTGCCGCCGCGATCCGCGATGTCGCGACGAAAGCGCCTGACATCGTCATTCTCGACCTCGGTCTGCCTGACATGGACGGCAAGGAAGTCGTCACACGGCTGCGCGCCTGGACGCAGATCCCGATCATCATCCTGTCTGCCCGCGACCGCGAAAGCGAGAAGATTGCCGCGCTCGATATTGGCGCCGATGACTATATTGAAAAACCGTTCGGTATCGGCGAGCTGACCGCCCGCATTCGCACCGCGCTGCGCCATAAGATCCGGAGCGACGCCGGCACGGACAAGATCCAGTCCGACGGGCTCGTTGTGGATATGCTCAATCGCCGGGTCGACCGCGACGGCACGACAATCAGGCTGACGCCCAAGGAATACGACCTTCTTGCCCTTTTAGCCCGGCATGTCGGCAAGGTGGTAACCCACAAGATCCTGCTGACATCCGTCTGGGGACCGGCCCACGCCGACGACATGCAATATCTTCGGGTGTTCATCGGACAGTTGCGCGCCAAGGTCGAGCGCGATCCTTCCGACCCGAAGATCATCGCCACCGAGCCCGGCGTCGGCTATCGTTTCATCGAGGTGGAACAATAGGGAAGCGCTCCGGATTTGACCATTGAACCCCGGCGCGATACAAGCACGGGCGACATGGGGAGGATAACCCGCATTCCGATGCGCCAAAGGGACACTTCCATGACAACGACGCCACTGAACCTCTGGTTCGATCTCTCCCGCCTTGCCTTCGAATCCAACATGGTGGTTGCACTGCGCATGGTGCGGCTCGCCGGCGGCGATCAAAAGGCCTGGTCCGAGGCGCAATTGATGGTTTCGGAGAAAGTCCAGACCGCCATGGCACTCGCCGTTGAAAACTCGTTTGCGCTGGCGGGCGGAAAATCCATGAACGCGATCGGCAGCCACAGCGTCGCGAAATACCGCACGGCGGTTCGCAAGAACCATGAGCGCCTGTCGAGGTAGCTTGCACGACGAAGCCTTGCGGTCCATGACTGGACCTGAAGGAATCGGGCAAAGCAAATGGACAAGTCAAATATCGCGATTATCGGTGGTGGCCCAGCTGGGTTGATGGCGGCGGACGTGTTGTCGTCGTCAGGTCATCGAGTGACTGTCTATGACGCCATGCCGACAGTGGGTCGCAAATTCCTGCTCGCCGGCAAATCCGGCCTCAATCTTACGCATTCGGAAGACTACGCGCGGTTCACATCACGGTTCGGCGAAGCTGGAGACAGGCTGCGGCCGGCATTGGATGGCTTCCGCCCCGAGGATATCAGGGCATGGGCCGCAGGACTCGGCACCGAGACATTCGTCGGCACCTCGGGACGCGTGTTTCCCACCGTCATGAAAGCCTCACCGCTGCTGCGTGCATGGCTTCGCAGGCTGGAAGCCCAAGGCGTAACGATCCGGACGCGCCACCGCTGGACGGGCTTTGATGGCGACGGCCTGCAGTTCGTAACGCCAGAAGGCGTGACGACCGTCAGCAGCGACGCAACATTACTTGCCCTGGGCGGCGCAAGCTGGCCACGGCTTGGATCGGACGCCGCCTGGACGCCATGGCTCGGCGAAAGAGGCGTGAAGATCGCCGGCTTCCGGCCCGCCAATTGCGGTTTCGATGTCGACTGGACCGAGAATTTCCGTGAACGTTTCGCCGGCGCGCCGGTCAAGTCGGTGACCGCAGCCTCGGACGCGGGCACTATCCAGGGCGAATTCGTAGTCGGCCAGCATGGCATCGAGGGCAGTCTGGTCTATGCGCATGCGGCAAGCCTGCGCGACCGGCTGGAACGCGGCGAAGAGGCGGTGCTGACAATCGACCTTCTGCCGGGCAGGACCGCCGAACGGATTGCCGGCGACCTGGCGAGACAGCCGTCCAAGGCGAGTTTTTCGACGCGGTTGCGCAAAGGTGCAGGTCTTGAAGGCGTCAAGGCAGCATTGCTGCGCGAGGTCGAGCCGGACTGCGCCCGCCTTGATGCCGGCCAGCTGGCAAAACGCATCAAGGCCTTACCGCTGAAAGTGCTGCGACCACGACCGATTGCCGAGGCAATCTCCTCCGCGGGCGGCATCGCGTGGAGCGATGTCGATGAAAACTACATGCTCAAGGAACTACCCGGCATGTTCGTCGCCGGCGAAATGCTCGATTGGGAAGCCCCGACCGGCGGTTACCTGTTGACGGCGTGCTTCGCCACCGGACGCGCAGCGGCGCAGGGCATGCAGGCCTGGCTGCGCCGCTGAATTGCTCACACCTTGGCTGAGTATTGCGCGTCGCTGACCGGCTCCAACCAGTCGGCCGTTTTGCCCTCGAGTGCCTCCTGGATGGCGAGATGGGTCATGGCCGTGGTAGGCGATGCACCGTGCCAGTGCTTTTCTCCGGGTGCAAACCAGACCACGTCTCCCGCACTGATGACCTGAATGGGACCATCCCAGCTCTGGGCAAGTCCCGAGCCGGCCGTCACCACCAGCGTCTGCCCAAGCGGGTGGGTGTGCCACGCCGTGCGCGCGCCCGGCTCGAATGTGACGTTGACGGCGCGCACCTGCGACGGCGCCGGCGCCTCGATGATCGGGTCCTGCCGGACAGAGCCGGTGAAATAGGCCGATGACGGCGTGACCGATGGCCGCGAGCCACAACGCTTGATATCCATTTTCATCTCCTTTGCTCGCAGAACCGCGAAAGCAATTGCATACGTTACTACCGTGTTCACGCTTCCCTGCGCAATCGCCAGCAGGCTCCACTGGACAATTGTCGCGCGAGGCCTAAGATTTCTGCACGAGTTCAAACCGGTCAGGAGAGTGCAATGTCCAGTCGTGGCAGATCCTTCTTGGCGGCAGTGCTGTCAGCCACCCTCGTTCTCGCCCCACCGCAGATACTGCTTGCAGCCTCCCCGCAACCGGTCGGCGCTCAAAACGGCATGGTCGTCACCGCCCATCATCTGGCCTCCGAGGCAGGTGTAGAGGCACTGAAGAGCGGTGGCAATGCAATCGATGCCGCCGTTGCCGTCGGCTACGTGCTGGCGGTCGTCTATCCCGTGGCAGGCAATATCGGCGGCGGCGGCTTCATGACGATCCGACTGAAGGACGGCAAGACGGCGTTTCTCGATTTTCGCGAGCGCGCGCCGCTCGCCGCCACGAAAACCATGTATCTCGATGCCAACGGCGATGTGGTCAAGGGTGCCAGCACCAATGGCTATCTCGCTGTCGGCGTGCCGGGCTCGGTCATGGGGCTGGAGACCGCCCGCGAAAAGTACGGCACCAAATCCCGCGCTGAATTGATGGCGCCAGCCATCAAGCTTGCGCGGGACGGTTTTTCGCTGGAACAGGGCGACGTCGCCTCGCTGGCTTCCGGTTTCAAGAAACTCTCCAGCGACAAGGCCGCCGCCGCCATCTTCCTCAAGCCAGATGGCAAGCCGCTGGAAATCGCGGACACACTCAAGCAACCGGACCTCGCAACAAGCCTCGAGGCGGTATCGAAAGACGGTCCGGACGCTTTCTACAAGGGCGCGGTCGCCGACAAGATCGTGGATGCGAGCCGCGCAACGGGCGGCATTCTCGCAAAACAGGATTTCGAACAGTATGCAGTGCGGGAGCTTGAGCCGGTCACCTGCAGCTATCGCGGCTACCAGATCCTGTCATCGCCGCCGCCAAGCTCTGGTGGCATCATCATCTGCGAAATCCTCAACATCCTGGAAGGTTATCCACTCTCCTATCTCGGCCAGAGTTCGTCGGCGACAGTACATGCGATGGTCGAGGCCATGCGTTACGCTTTTGCCGACCGCAACGCCGCGCTCGGCGACCCGGACTTCGTCAAAAACCCGGTATCGACCCTGCTCGACAAGACCTATGCCAAGGCGATCCGCGACAGCATCAATCCCTACAAGGCTGGCAAATCAGCCGATGTGACGCCGCTTGGATTGGCGGAAAGCAACGAGACCACCCACTACTCCATCGTCGACAAGGACGGCAATGCCGTCGCCGTGACCTATACGCTGAACGGCTCGTTCGGCGCAGGCGTCGTTGCGCCGGGCACCGGCATCCTGCTCAACAACGAGATGGACGATTTTACATCCAAGCCCGGCGTCGCCAATCTTTACGGTCTGGTCCAGGGCGAAGCCAATGCGATCGCGCCGAAGAAGACCCCGCTATCCTCCATGAGCCCGACAATCGTCACCAAGGACGGCAAACTGTTCATGGTCATCGGCAGCCCCGGAGGCGCTCGCATCATCACAATCACGCTGGAAGCGATCATCAATGTCATTGACCATGGCATGACCATTCAGGAAGCCATCGATGCACCGCGATTTCATCACCAGTGGCAGCCGGACCGCGTGGTCATGGAGCCTTACGCCCTTTCGTCCGACACACTGAAAATGCTTGCGGAAATGGGCCACAATGTCCAACTCGACCTGGGATGGCCTATCTGGGGCCAGGCGGCGGGCATTCTTGTCGGCGGCAAAAGCCTGTCGGAAATCGAGCAAGGCGGAGGTGCGCGGCTGAATGGTGCGATGGACAGCCGCGCCGCATCAGGTGCAGCCAAAGGCTACTGAGCTGCCTTCAGCCGCGTCTTCAACGCGCGTACGAGCTTGACATCGGTCACCTTGACCGTGGGTTCGGAAAAGCCGAGCGCCACGATCCGCGGATCGGCAATGGCGCTATTTGCCGAACAGGAGGAATGCACCTCGGTAACATCGAGCCGGGCCAGTATCGCTTCGATCGTCTTCAGGTTGATGCCTGCGCCCGGCATGATCGAGATTCGCCCACCGGCAATGCGAACCGCCTCTGCCAGATCATCCAGCCCCTCCGGTGCCGTCTTCTTGCGGCCCGATGTCAGGATGCGCTCGAAACCGCATTCCACAGCCAGATCGATCGCCTCGGCGAGGTCAGGCACCAGATCGAAAGCCCGGTGCAATGTGCGCGGCATGCTGCCGACGGCATCGCACAACGTCCTCAATGTCTCGGCATCAAGCCGGCCGTCGGGCAGACTGGCACCGAACACGACACCCGCAAGCCCCGCGGACGCGGCGAAGAAGATATCGTTGGTCATCATGTCGATTTCGCGCGCCGTATAGGTGAAATCGCCGGCACGGGGACGGATCATCGCATAGCAGGGTACCGGCGAACGCGCCGCTACGCTCATCAGTCCCGCCGAAGGCGTCAAGCCGCCGAGCGCCAGTGCGCTGCAAAGCTCGATCCTGTCTGCCCCACCTTCGATCGCCGCGTTGAGCCCCGCAACGTCGTCGACGCAGACCTCGAGAAGTATTCTAGTGTTCGACGCCATTCCGTATGTGCTCCAGTCCCAGCATAGCCGCTCCAACCAGCCCGGGCTCGATATCACATTGAGCCCGAACAATCAGGGGCCGATCAAATCGCCGCAGGATTCGATTCCGGACTGTTTTGTCAATTTCAGTCAAAAGTGCGGCGGAGTTCGCAAGTCCGCCTCCAGCAGGCACAATAGTTGCACCCGTGATGTTTATCGCAAGTGCAAGCGGCGAACTCAAGAGATCGACATAGACGTCCACGGTCCGCGTTGCGTTCGGCTCATCCGCCTCCCAACCGGCGACAATTTCCGTGCTCGGCAGATCCACGCCATGGATCAGGCCATGCAGCCGCTCGAGACCCCGTGCGCCGCCCACCGTGTTGACGCATCCCTTCTGGCCGCAAGTGCAGGGATAGGCAGGAATCGCGACAGGCGGGTCGCCCGCGGCCTGCGCAATGATCGGCCCATGCCCCCATTCGCCGGCGAAACCGCCAGCAGCGTTGGCAAGCCGGCCATCGACCACCAGTCCGCCGCCCACGCCTGAGCCCAGGATGATGCCGAGTACAATGCGGTTGTTCCGGCCAGCGCCCTGCCCGGCTTCGGCCAGCACGAAACAATCGGCATCATTGGCAACCAGAACCGGAACGCCGAGGCGTGCTTCCAGATCGCCTGCCAGCCGCCGCTGGTCGATGCAGGGTATGTTGGCGCAGGTAATCACGCCGCTATCGGGATCGACCACGCCGGTCATCGAAATCGCCACGCATTGCGGCCGCTCGGGCAACCCGTCCAGTTTGGCTTTAAGGATATCGGCAAAGGCTGCGAAATCCTCAAGCGGTGTCGGATGCTTGTCGCCTATGGCGATATCATCGGCGGATCGCGCCACCGCGCTCTTGATCCAGCTTCCGCCAATGTCGAAGCAGAGGATCATGACAAGCCCCGGGCGAAGCTTTCACCCCCCTCTGCCCTGCCTGATATCTCCCCCTCAAGGGGGGAGATTGGATGGAGCGCACACTTTACCCAAACAACTCCCCTCACATCCTCAGCACGCACCTGTTCGGAGCCGGGGGATCGCCTCGAGTCGATCTCCCCCCTTGAGGGGGAGATCCCCGGCAGGGCAGAGGGGGGTGCGAACAGTCCTGTCATCTCATCGCTTTGCCGTTGGCGTCGAAGCGGTGCGTCGTGCCATTATTAGCCGATGCATAGACGACATCGTCGGGTGCATAGGCATGCTCGCCAAACAGGCGGACCGTCAGCAAGCCGGCCTTTTCGCTTTCCATGTAGACGATCGTGTCGGCGCCCAGGTGTTCGACATGGATGACCTTGCCGGACCACTGGCCGCTGTCGCGAGACAGCGACATATGCTCGGGACGGACACCAAGCGTCTTGTAGCCACTCTCGCCCAGACGATCCACGTCGATGAAGTTCATCTGCGGCGAACCGATGAAGCCGGCAACGAACAGGTTGTCCGGCCTGTTATACAGTTCCATCGGCGAACCGACCTGCTCGACCCGGCCAGCATTCAGCACCACGATCTTGTCTGCCAGCGTCATCGCCTCGACCTGGTCGTGGGTCACATAGATCATCGTCGCCTTGAGCCGGCGATGAAGCCGGGCGATCTCGAGCCGGGTCTGTACGCGCAGCGCGGCATCCAGATTGGAAAGCGGCTCGTCGAACAGGAAGAGCTGTGGCTCGCGCACGATGGCGCGACCGATGGCAACGCGCTGGCGCTGGCCACCTGAAAGTTCGGCAGGGCGCCGTTCGAGATAGGGATCGAGCGACAGCAGTGCCGAAGCTTCCTGCACTCGACTTTCGATCTCGGCTTTGGGCGTGCCGGCTTGCTTGAGGCCAAGGCCCATATTGTCGCGCACCGTCAGATGCGGATAGAGCGCATAGGACTGGAAGACCATGGCAATGCCGCGCTTGGCGGGCGGCACCGCCGAGACTTCCTTGCCGTCGATGACGATCTGGCCTGAGGTGATGTCCTCAAGCCCGGCGATCGAGCGCAGCAGCGTGGACTTGCCGCAGCCGGACGGGCCGACGAAAATGACGAACTCGCCGTCCTTGACTTCGAGATCGATGCCCTTGAGCACGTTGACTTGGCCAAAAGACTTGCTGACCGATTTGAGCGTAAGGTTACCCAAGGAGCCTCTCCAGGTTCAAAGATCTATCATTTTGCCGGTGCGCACGCTCTCATCCGCCGCAAGGCAGATCCGCAGCGATTGCACGGCATCATTCATATGCCGGGTCAGGTCGATATCCTCGCGGATCGCCTTGAGCACATAGGCTTGCTCGAGGTCGCAAAGCTCCTGATGACCGGGCTCGCCCGCCATCTGCAGCATCTGGTCGGCTTCGAGGAACTTGCCGTCAGGGCCTGTCTTGGCCTTGTGCAGGCGGATCGTCGAGGTCTTGGTGTGAGTGTCGATGTCGTCTGATTTGGCGTTCGGGTCCATGACGATCGACACGCTGCCGTTTGGCGACATCACGTCCTTGACGAAGAAAGCGGTCTCCGAGATCATCGGACCCCAGCCGGCTTCGTACCAGCCGATGGAGCCGTCGTCGAAGGTCACCTGCAGGTGGCCGTAATTGTACATATCAGGCGCAATTTCGTCGGAAAGCCTGAGGCCCATGCCGCGCACCGAAACCGGCTTGGCATCGGTGATCTGGCACATCACGTCGACGTAATGCACACCGCAATCGACGATCGGCGGCGTGGTCTGCATCAGCGCCTTGTGGGTGCCCCAGGTTTTGCCTGAGGACTGCTGGTTGAGGTTCATGCGGAAGACGAAGGGGCCACCCAGATCGCGCGACAATTCGATCAGCTTGATCCACGACGGATGATGGCGGAGGATGTAGCCGATCACCATTTTGCGGCCATTGGCCTTGGCGCAGGCGACGACGCGTTCGGCATCGGCCACAGTGGTCGCCAACGGCTTTTCCACGAACACATGGCAGCCCGCTTCCATTGCCTTGATCGCATAGGCGGCATGGCTGTCTGAATAGGTGTTGATCGAGCAGAGCTCGGGCTTCAATTCCGCCAGCGCCTCGTCGAAGGACGGCAGGATCTCGCGACCGGCAAGCGGCGCCGGCAGCTCGGGCTTGGAGCGGTTGACGAGACCGACGATCTCGAAGCCGGGATTGTTGGCATAGGCGAGCGCATGGCTCATGCCCATATTGCCGAGACCGGCGACGAGAACCCGGATGGGCGATGCACTCATTTAACTGCTCCTGCCGTAATGCCGCGGATAAGCTGCCGCGAGAAAATCATGTAAAGTACGAGGACGGGTGCGATGGCGAGCGACAGAGCCGCCAGCACTGCGTTCCAGTTGGTGACGAATTGGCCAATAAAGATCTGCGCCCCCAGCGTGATCGTCTTGGTGCTTTCACCCGGCGCCAGGATCAGCGGGAACCACAGGTCGTTCCAGATCGGGATCATGGTAAACACTGCGACCGTGGCCATGGCCGGACGGATCAGCGGCAACACCAGCCGGAAGAAGATCCTGTATTCCGAAAGCCCGTCGATGCGGCCGGCATTCTTCAGGTCGTCGGAAACCGTCTTCATGAATTCCGACAGGATGAAAATCGCCAGCGGCAGACCTTGCGCGGTATAGACCAGGATAAGCGCCGTCAGCGTGTTGACGAGCCCAGTCGCCACCATGCCCTGCAGGATGCCGATCGTGCCGAGGCGGATCGGGATCATGATGCCGAGGGCCATGTAAAGACCCATCATCGTATTGCCGCGGAAGCGGTATTCGGAGAGTGCGAACGCCGCCATGGCACCGAACAGCAGCACGAGCGCGATCGCAACAACGGTGACGATCATCGAGTTCTGCATGTAGTGGACGAAATCCCCCTGCCCCAGCACTGTCTGGTAGCCGATCAGATCGAAGGTCGACGGGGTCGGCGGCTGCATCGGATTACGGAAAATGGCATTGCGCGACTTGAACGAGTTGATGATCGTCAAAACGACGGGAAACAGGGCGATCGCGGTATAGGCGAGCAGCACTGCATGGGCTGCGATCGACTTCGATGTCGAGGTGCGGGCCTTGGACATATCGCTCTCCTCAGAACTGGTAGTGGCGCATGCGCCGCTGGATGGCGAACAGATAGAAGCTGACGCCGGCGAGGATGATCAGGAACATCACGGCGGCAATCGTCGCGCCCATCGAGCGGTCACCGAGCTGCAGCTGGAAGCCGAAGAAGGTGCGGTAGAGCAACGTGCCGAGAATATCGGTCGATCCATCCGGCCCGGCGAGCGCGCCCTGCACGGTGTAGATCAGGTCGAACGCATTGAAGTTGCCGACGAAAGTCAGGATCGAGATGATGCCGATCGCCGGCAGCACCAGCGGCAGCTTGATCTTCCAGAACTGGCTCCAGCCGGTGATGCCGTCCATTTCCGCCGCCTCGATGATCTCGTCGGGAATATTGAGAAGCGCCGCGTAGATCAGCATCATCGGGATGCCGACATATTGCCAAACCGAGATCAGCGACACGGTAATGAGCGCGGAGCTCGGCTTGCCGAGCCAGGGGGCGAACAGGAATTTCAGGTGCATCACGTCGAGCAGGTACGGCGTCACGCCCCAGATCGGCGACAGGATCAGCTTCCAGATAAAGCCGACAATGACGAAGGACAGCAGCGTCGGAAGGAAGATGGCGGTGCGATAGAATGCCGAGAAGCGCAGCCGTGGCAGCGACAGCAGCGCCGCGAGCGCAATGCCGATCGGGTTCTGCACCAGCATATGAATGATGAAGAAAATGACGTTGTTTTTCAGGGCGTTCCAGAAATCTGCCGCCCATCGCGGCTCGCCGAACAGCGTGGCGAAATTGCCGAAGCCCACGAACACCCGTTGTCCGTCGACCTGGTTGAAGAAGGAGAGCCAAAGCGTGTTCGCCAGGGGAATGATCATCACTGCCGTGTAGACGATGACAGCCGGCAGAAGAAAAAAGATGATGTGCCAGCGAAACGGTCGCCGGACCGGGCTGACTGCGTTGATCATGTCGGCTGGATCGGACATTCGAAATCTTCCGTCTACTGGTGAAGGAACCTGGCCCCGCGCGTGCGCGTGTCCGCCAAGTATGGCCCAAGCCCTCTGGCTTGTCATGCATCCCCGAAGTGGCGGGGGGAGCCTATAGCAGTCCACTTGCAAATATGGCGGCGCTCTATTGGATGCGCCGCCACAATGTCATGCCTTGAGGCTTACTTGGCCGGCTTGTACCAGCTGTCGAGGCCCTTCTGCAGCTTCTCGGCGGCAACAGCCGGAGTATCCGTGCCGTTGATCACGTTGGCGGATTCAACCCACGTTTCGTTTTCGAGGTTCGGCGTGCCACGCGACAGGATCTGGTAGGTCGAGCGGATCGTCGACTTGCACTTTTCGCGCCAAGAGACGAATTCCTGAGCGAGCGGATCCTGCATCTTCACGGCCGTCTTGTTGAGGCTGAAGAAGCCCGGCAGGGAGTTGGCGTACATGTCGGCGAATTCCGGCGAGGAAATCCAGGTCAGCAGCTTTTCGGCTTCTGCCTTGTGCGCCGTCTTTGCATTCATGCCGACGCCGATATCAGTGTGGTCGGAGATGTAGCAATCGTCACCGTCCTTGGCGACCGGCGGAGCGAACGCGCCCATCTTGAACTGCGCCTGGGTGTTGAAGCCGCCGATTTCCCAAGAACCGGCCGGGTAGATCGCCGCGCGGCCGAGCGTGAAGAGATTCTGGCTGTCAGGATAGGTCTGGGCTTCGAAACCGTCACCGAGGTAATCCTTCCACTTGGCGAGCACTTCATACGGCTTGACCCACTGCTCGTCAGTCAGCTTCTGCTCACCCTTCAGCAGCGCGTTGCGGCCTTCTTCACCCTTCCAGTAGTTCGGACCAATGTTCTGGTAGCCCATAGTGGCAGCTTCCCAGAGGTCCTTGGTGCCCATCGCCATCGGAATGTAGGTGCCGTCTGCCTTGATCTTTTCAAGCGCAGCGAAGAACTCGGCTTCGGTCTTCGGCGGGGTGATGCCGAGCTTGTCGAAGGCGTCCTTGTTGTAGATGAAACCATGGATGACCGAAGCCATCGGCACGCAGAAAGCTGCAGAGCCATCGTCCGTCGTCCAGGCGGACTTGGCGACGTCGGAGAAGTTCTCCATGCCCGGGTTCTTGGTGATGTCGGCCAGATAGCCCTTCTTGTAGAGTTCAAGCGAGGCATCGAACGGACGGCAGGTGATCAGGTCGCCAGCCGAACCGGATTCAAGCTTCGCATTCAGCGCAGCGTTGTATTCGGTCGGAGCGGACGGCGCGAACACCACCTTGATGCCCGGGTTCTTGGCTTCGAACGCCGGGATCAGCTTGTCCTTCCAGATCGCCAGGTCGTCGTTGCGCCAGCTCTCGATCGTCAGCGTGACATCCTCGGCGGATGCCGCGCCGGCATAGGCCAGCACGCTGGCACCCAGAAGGAGTGCCTTGATAGTGGTACGGGTCATGTGGTTCTCCCTGTTATTTCGACGCCACCATGGCGTTCTCTAAACCTTTGTTCCCATTCTATCTGCCGAGCATGCCGAGCGCGCGCCGAACGTTGTGGCCGCTTTCCCGAAGCATTGCTTCAGCCGAATTCCTGTCTTCCGCGCCCGCAGCAAGTAGAATTGCTGTTTTGACCGATCCCGAGGCGACATCGACGAACCGCACAGCCTGCGCGATTTCGATGCCGGCGATCTCGGACACTATCCGGGCCGCGCGGTTTTGCAATTTCTTATTGTCTGCCTGCAGATTGACCATATAGCCGTCATGGACGTGCCCCAGGCGCACAGCCATCAACGTCGAAAGCATGTTGAGTGCTATTTTCTGTGCTGTGCCGGCGCCCATGCGGGTCGAGCCCGACACCATTTCAGGCGGCGTCTCGAGCAGCACCGCAACATCGGCGCCCTCAAACAACGTTGCACCCTGATTGTTGGCGATCGCGACGATCTTGGCGCCCTTGGCACGCGCCACCTCGACCAGCGCCAAAGCGTAGGGCGTCGAGCCGCTTGCCGACACGCAGATGACGCAGTCTCCGGCATCGATCTGCTGCGCATCCTCCTTGGCCTGCTCAAGATCGTCCTCCGGAGCGCCAGCCAGATTGGAGAGCGCGCCGAGTCCGCCTGCAAGCAGGATGACGATCTGAGACTGGGGAATTCCATAAGTACCATGAAGCTCGAGCGCATCGGCCATGGCCATCAGGCCGGAACTGCCGGCACCCGCATAGATGAGCTTGCGGCCAGATGAGACGGCCTGCGCCGCAAGCGCCGACGCTTCGGCGATCGCATCGAGCGCCCCATCGACGGATTTTGCGGCCTGCTGCTGGGCGGCGCTCAAAAGTCGGAGGATTTCGGTCGGCACCTTCGTGTCGATCCCCCGCGCATTTTCGTTTTGTGCCTCAGTACCCCGTGCGGCCATACAATTTCTCCTCTGGTCCGGATAATGCCAAAAAAATACCACTTGTCCAGAAAAAATTACTCAACCATTAAATTTTCGTCACACCGATAACAAAGCGCGAAAATAAACCTCACAATTTCAATGGAATAGGGAAATTGTTGAAAATCCCATAATTCCGGCTTGGTTATTGGTATTTTTTTGGTATGCTTTCTAACAGGAGGCTTTTCATGCGCGAATTTCTCATTGGTATTGACGGAGGCGGCACAAGTTGCCGCGCGGCAGTTGCCGATGCCGAGGGGCGTATCCTCGGCTACGGCAAGAGCGGCGCCGCCAACATCATGACCGCTCCCGACACGGCGCTGGCCAATATAGAGAAAGCCGCGCGCGCCGCCTTCCTAAACGCAGGTCTGAGTGAAGACCTCGTTAACAGCGCCCGTGCCTATCTCGGCCTGGCCGGCAACAATGTCGAGGACACCGTCGCCTATATTTCGGCACGGCTTCCCTTTGCCGAATCCACCATCGAGTCGGACGGCTTCATCGCACTTCAGGGCGCGCTGGGCGATGGCGACGGCGCGGTCGCCATTCTCGGCACCGGCAGTATTTTTATTGCCAGATGCGACACATCTGTTCATTACATCGGCGGCTGGGGCTACCATATCGGCGATCTCGGCAGTGGCGCCAGACTCGGTCAGATGGCGCTGGTCGAGAGCCTGCTCGCTTACGATCTTATTTCCCCTCCGTCGCCAATGACCACCGCGCTTCTCGGCGAGTTCAACAACGAGCCACCCAAGATGGTGGGGTTTTCTCAACGCGCCAAGCCGGGTGATTTCGGCCGCTACGCCCCGTATGTCTTCGACTACGCCAGCCAGGGCGACCAGACCGCCAACCGCATCCTCACACTATCCGCCGGTTGGGTGGATGCCGCTTTGGACCGCGTCTCCGATCTGACCAACGGCGGGCGGCTGTGCCTGCTGGGCGGTCTGGCCACGCTCTATCCGCCCTATCTCGCCGAACGACATCGCGAGCGGCTCGTCGTACCGGCAGCCGATGCGCTGACCGGCGCCATAGCACTTGCCAAATCGACCTATGGCTCCAGCATGGAGAGGTCGCGATGAACGAGGTGCTTTCAGCCATCCTCACGCCTGCCGATCTGCAAACGGGCTCCTCGGGCCCGCTGTATGTAAAACTTCGGCAATCGCTGGAAGACGCGATCCTGAGCGGCAAGCTGGCGCATGGCCAGGCGCTGCCGGCCGAACGGGATCTGGCGGAGTTCGCCAATGTCAGCCGCGTTACGGTGCGCAAGGCGGTCGATGAACTGGTGCGGGACGGCCTGCTGACCCGCAAGCACGGCTCCGGCACCTTCGTCAACAAGCCGGTTTCCAAGATGCAGCAGCCGCTTTCGCGACTGACTTCGTTCAGCGAAGACATGGCGCGGCGCGGTTACGTCACGCGCTCGGAATGGCTTGAGCGGGGCCTGTTTCACCCTTCACCGGACGAAATGATGAAGCTCGGCCTCAAGGTTGACATGATGGTGGCGCGTCTTGCGCGTTTGCGCATCGCCAACGACCTGCCGCTTGCCATCGAGCGCGCCAGCCTTGCTGCTGACATTCTGCCCGACCCGGCTGCCGTCGAGATTTCGCTTTACGCAGAACTGCAGCGTCTGGGCGCAACGCCCGTACGCGCTGTCCAGCGGATCTCGGCCTGCAATGTCGATGGCCAGGATGCCGCGTTGCTTGCGGTGCCGGTCGGTGCGGCCGGACTTTCCATAGAACGCGTCTCCTATCTCGCCTCGGGTCGGGTGGTCGAGTTCACACGCTCCCTCTACCGAGGCGATGCCTATGATTTTGTAGCGGAAATGACGCTCACCGATGTCTGACCGCGGTTTTGAAGAAGAGAGAATGACCATGACCACCCACATGCGCCAGGAAATCGACGAAATCCCGCAAGCCGTCGCGCGCCTGCTTCAAGGATCGGCGGCGAGCCTGAAAAAGGCGGGCCATTCACTTCGGGAGAAGGATCCCGCTTTCCTCATCACGATTGCCCGCGGCTCCTCGGACCATGCCGCTCACTTCATCAAATACGCAATCGAGCAGCAGGCAGGCCGCGCGGTCGCCTCGATCGGACCGTCGCTGGCCTCGATCTACGGCAAGTCGCTCAGGCTCGACCGGGCCGGTGCGATCAGCATTTCCCAATCCGGCAAAAGCCCCGACATCGTCGCCATGGCACAGTCGGCGACCGCCTCCGGGGCCTTGACCATCGCACTCACCAACACGCTGCCCTCACCGCTCGCGGAGGCATCGGCACATCCAATCGATATCAACGCCGGCCCTGAACTGGCTGTTGCGGCGACAAAGTCCTTCGTCAACTCTATTGTCGCCGGCCTCGCAATTCTCGCCGAATGGACTGCGGACAAGGAACTCGCCCACTCAATCAACAACCTGCCGGAAAAGCTCACCCACGCCACCAAGCTCAGCTGGCAGGAACTGCATGACGAACTCGGCGAGGCGGAGTCGCTCTACATGCTGGGCCGAGGGCCCGCGCTGGCCATCGCCAGCGAAGCCGCATTGAAGTGCAAGGAAACCTCGGAAGTTCATGCCGAGGCCTATTCGAGCGCCGAAGTGCTGCACGGACCTGTGGCGCTGGTCGGGCGGCGCTTTCCGGTCATCACATTCGCGGCACGTGACGCGGCGGAAAAATCCGTCATCGAGACAGCCGATGGCCTGACGGAAAAGGGCGCCCTCGCCTTCATCACCGCCGATGGCGCAAAAGCCGCCCGTCGTCTTCCCTTCGTCGAAACCGGCCATCCGCTTACCGACGCGGTTGCGCTGATCGTGCCGTTCTACGGCTTTGCCGAAGCCTGGTCACGGTCACGGGGCTTCAATCCCGATGCACCACCCGCCCTCAAGAAAGTCACGGAAACACGATGAGCGATCTTACTGCGCTGACCAATGCCGACATTTTCGATGGTGCCGAATGGCATCGCGCCACCTCGCTCGTCATCGAAAACGGCAAGATCAAGACGGTCGGCGCGGACGTGCCGGCAGGCGCCCGGGTCATTGATGTGCAGGGCGCGCTCGTCGTGCCCGGCTTCATCGACCTGCAGGTCAATGGCGGCGGCGGCGTCATGCTCAACGATGAGCAAACGGTCGAGGGCCTTGCGCAGATCTGCGCCGCGCACGCGAAGTTCGGTACGACGGCGCTTCTGCCGACGCTGATTACCGACACACGGGAAATCACGGCGGCGGCGATCGCCGCCGGCAAGGATGCCAAGGCGAAGAAGGTGCCCGGCTTTCTTGGTCTGCATCTCGAAGGCCCGCATTTGTCAATCGCCCGCAAGGGAGCGCATGATCCCCAACTCATCCGGCCAATGGAACAGGTCGACCTCGAGCGGCTTCTGGCTCTCAAGGGCGAGTTTGATGGACTGATGATCACCGTTGCGCCTGAAAACACCACCGAGGATCAGGTTCGGCAGCTTGCGCAGGCAGGTTTCACCGTCAGCCTCGGCCACACCAACACCGCCTACGAGACAGCGGAGGCCTATGTGAAGGCCGGTGCGCGCACCGCGACCCATCTTTTCAACGCCATGAGCCCGCTGGAAAACCGCACGCCGGGCCTTGTGGGCACCGTCCTTAATGTCGGTAGCCTTTATGCAGGCATTATTGCTGACGGCTTCCATGTTCATCCGGCATCGATGAGCATCGCGCTCAGGGCCAAACAGGGCTCGGGCAAGATCTTCATCGTCTCTGACGCCATGTCGACCATCGGCACGGACCTGACGGGGTTCATGCTCAACGGAAGACAGATCTACCGCAAGGATGGCAGGTTGACGCTTGCCGACGGCACGCTCGCCGGCGCTGATATCGATATGCTCTCCTCAGTGCGGTTCGTGCATGAAAAGATCGGCCTTCCTTTCGAGGAAGCCTTGCGCATGGCCAGCCTTTATCCCGCCGAGGCTATCGGCGTGGCGGATCGCAAGGGCTTGCTGAAGCCCGGCTTCGATGCGGACTTCGTCGTTCTGGGCAGGGACCATGCAATGAAAAGCACATGGATCGGCGGCGATCAGGTGTTTTCCGCCTGATCAGCGCAGTCGAAAGAATTCCGCATTCTCTGCAAGGTATCGGGCGGCCACCCGGAACAATTCGGGTTGGGCCGCCGGTTCTGACGTGATCCTTGCAGCGGCAATTTCCAGCACTCGGCCGGCGCGTTCGGGCGCATGCTGCAACGACTTTAGCCGTCGCAATACTGCGATCACGACACGCTGCGCGCTTTCAGCCAGGCCGGGCTCCCGCAGCAGCTCATCCATATGCAGGATTGCATTGCCCACCGCCAGCACCGCCAAACCTCCCTCGGCTTCCGCCATCTCGCCGGACCCGATCTTGTCGCTCCAACGCACAAGCCGCAGCACCCGGTGATTGAGGCGCGCCAACCAGACATCCCTGTGCCTGGCAACACCTGCAGTGCCTGCCATTGTTTCCAGTTCACGCACCATCATGGATACCAGCGTATCGCGGCGACGTTTGAGATCGGTGGGAAATACCAGCCTGTAGGCGATGAATGCGATCAGCGGCCCGGTCACAACGGCCGCCGCCATAGCAAGCGACTGGCCAAACGTTCCCGCAAGTGGCAGTGCCGGATGCGAAAGCAGCAGCAGCACCATGTTGTAGTCGAAGCCCATCAAAGCCGTTGACCGATGCGATTGCAGGAACGGCCCGACCAGCATGAAGGGCAGCATCATCGCAACCAATTCGAGCTCACCGCCCGCATGCGGCCAGGCAAGCCAACGCAGCGCGATGGCACTGCAGGCACCGATGATCTGGCCGATGAACACGAAGCGCACGATGTAAGCCGGGTTGTCGGCGGGAGAAAACACCGATGCCATGACCGAGACGCCCAACATCATGAAGGGGCCGATGCTCCATCCGGTCACCAGCCAGAGCAATCCCACCGCCAGCATCGCGCTGGCTGCCCGAATCCCGGCCTGCGATGCGCCCACCCAGTCCCGGTGCAGCACGGGCAGCAACGGCGACGCGCGGCTTGCTTCCTCGCCTGGCAGATCGACTATATAGATCCGGATTGCGTCGATGAGATCCGTAAGGCTTTGCGTGGTGGCTGCGGCTTCGACATCGTGCAGAGCTGCCAGCAGATCTTCTGGAGAGCGATGCGCGTCGATCGCCGATCCAAATGCCTCCAGGGCCTCGGCCAATCGCGTGTTGGACTGTATCTCGCCATTCTTCAGCCGGAGAATTACCGAAACCTCGGCCGATATCAGCAACCGGATCGCCCTGATCGAGCGACGCGCTTTGATCGAACCGGCAGCATGCGGCTCAAGAACATCATCAATGTCGGCAAGTTCGGACAGGATGGCACGATGATTGTCGCCTGACCCAGTAGCGCCGCCGCGCAACGACGACACCAACTCTGCCAGCAGGCGGGCTGTAATACGACGCACGCGAAGCGCAAGGCCGCTTTCTTGGGTCCGGTCGGCGAAGATCCAGCCGATGGCCAGCGCCACCAGAACGCCGACGGCAACGGTCAAAAAGCGATCGAAGCCGAGGGCAAAGACCTGTTCCGGATGGGGCGTGTCGAGCAGCGCCACCATGGCTGCCGAATAGCCCGCGAGAATTGTGCCATAGGACAAGAAACCGCGAACTGCATTGCCCGCGCCCACGCAAAGACCAATCCACAGCACCAGTCCGGCGACCAGGACAGCTGCATTGCCATGCGAATATGCCACGAGGCCGACCCCGAACACCGTGCCGACCACAGTTCCCACGAGACGATAGCCGCTCTTTTCGAGCAACTGCCCGCGCACCGGCAGCGATGCCGACCAGACAGTCATGCCAGCCCATTGCGGATGCTCGAGCCCCAGCCTCCAGGCGATAGCCACTGCAATCAGCGCAGCAACCGCGGTGCGCAGGTTAAAGCCGAGCCTCGGCACATCGAAACCCCGGCGCGATAGCGCATCGGCAATGTCAGTCCTTGCGAATGTCACTCTTGCGCCGGCGAAAGCCGCCTCTCTATCTTTTCAAACACCGCCAGCGCAGAGGCAATTTCCGCGTCATCGAGATCAGCGAGCAACTCGGTCTCAGCCCGCACGAGAATGGCCCTTAGATCACGCTCGGCTGCCCTGCCCGCTTCTGTCAGAAAAAGCCTTTTTGAGCGTCGATCGATGGGATCGGGACGACGCTCCACCAGCCCGCGCGCCACCAGCATGTCGAGAAGCCGCACCAGGCTTGAGCCGTCTATGCCGACCCGCGCCGCAAGCTCCGTCTGGTTAAGCCCGTCCCCCGCCTCCCCCAGATGGATCAGCGGCGCCCAGGTGGCATCGGCCAGCCCGGCGGCCGCCAATCTCTCCTCGATTGCGCGCCGCCAACGGCGGGCGAGACCCGAAAAGGTGATGCCGAAGCGGAAACGTACGGTGTCTTGCATGTTGCTCATGCAGACTTGTTGCATATTATTGATTTGAATTCAAATGATTTACATTCAAGTTAATAATGGTGCACGCGCGTAACTATCGACCAAATCCTTGGGCAGCCATCAACGACACCTGCATGTTGGTAGGATCAGTGAACCGAGCGGGCGCGTGCGCGGATGACGCAGGCAAGCGCATAAAGGATGAGGCCGCCATTGAAGCCGATGACCGTCAGAACGAAAAGGAATATCGGCGTACCAAACGCGATGAAGGCGCTGAGAAATGTCGCGGCAATCAGGAAGGCGACAATGATCACGGCAAACAGCGACCGCAGCATGGCTGCGACCAGTCCTGTCAGCAATGATGTCATCAATACCATGGTTACCCCCGGCGCCTGTTCTGCGCTGAGATTGCCCCAACCTTTTTAAGAAAGGTTTATTCGCTGTTCTCGCATTCTAACGAAGAGCATATTAGTCGGACCGATATTTTCCCGCCGCTCTTCCTGTGCCACAATGCTACATCGTCAGTCGTTTGCAAGACATTTCCTGACTACCTGCAGATCCGCTTTAATTACAACAACTTGATATTCACTTCTGACGTACGGATTTTCTGCCCTCCTCGCCATAATCCGGCCGGTGATTAATCAATTGGATGGAGTGATTCGTGGTCGCGACAGGCCGCTATACATTCAGCTGGCACAGGCAATCTTTCTCGCTACAAGCCGGCAAAAGTCATGACCTCCACCAAAGGTGGAGGTTTGAAACGCTGCGCTTGAACCGCTAGAAGCGGTTTTGCTATAGATTAGTAGCTACGATTAAAGAGGTCGGTAAAGTCGGAAGCTTTGTCGACCT
>NZ_JAEQNC010000005.1 GCF_016722925.1 Phytoamicus setariae
AGGTCGACAAAGCTTCCGACTTTACCGACCTCTTTAATCGTAGCTACTAATCTATAGCAAAACCGCTTCTAGCGGTTCAAGCGCAGCGTTTCAAACCTCCACCTTTGGTGGAGGTCATGACTTCTTGTGTCTCCTCGGAAGCTCCCGTCCTCAGGGCCGCAGATGAGGCTGGAAGCAGGGTGAGGCGCCTGTGCTCCTTGATTTTCATCATGCAAAAAGCCCGGCACATGGCCGGGCTTCTCAATTCTCTCAGACGGTGAAACGGCTTACTTGGTGCCGATTTCGAAGTAGTTGTACTTGCCGTCTTCGCCCTTTTTCCACTGGTACATGGTGTAGTCAGGACGAGTGATGTCGCCCTTGGCATCGAAGCCGATGTCACCGATGACTGTCTTGAACGGACCCTTGGCCTTGGCGGATTCAGCGACCTTCATCGGGTCGTTGGCGCCAGCGGCTTTCGCAGCATCGGCAAAGATCTGCAGAGCAGCGTAGGAGTAGAGCGTGTAGGCTTCCGGCTCGAAGCCCGCTTCGCGGAACTTCTTGACGGCGTCGGCAGCGTTCGGGTTGTTACGCGGATCCGGCGGGAAGGTCATCAGCGTACCGTTGACGGCGTCGCCCGCGATGGAAGCAAGTTCGTTGGAGGTGATGCCGTCGCCCGACATCAGCGTTGCCTTCAGGCCCTGGTCGGCCATCTGACGCATGATGAGGCCAGCCTCAGTGTGCAGACCGCCGAAATAGACGATCGAAACGCCGGCTTCCTTCATCTTCGCGATCAGCGCCGAGTAGTCCTTCTCACCGGCAGTGATGCCTTCGTAGACGGCTTCGGTGATCCCGAGACCATTCATCGCCTTCTTGGTTTCATCAGCAAGACCCTGACCGTAGGTGGTCTTGTCGTGCACGATGGCTACCTTGGCGTCCTTGAAATGGTCGGCGATGTACTGACCGGCAACGGCGCCCTGCTGGTCGTCACGACCGCAAGTACGGAACGTGTTCCACAGACCACGCTCAGTGAACTTCGGGTTGGTCGAAGCTGGCGTGATCTGCATGATGCCGTTTTCGGCATATACTTCCGACGCCGGGATCGAAACACCCGAGTTGAAGTGGCCGATGACGAACTTGACGCCGTCACCAACGAACTTGTTAGCGACCGAAATGCCCTGCTTCGGGTCCGACACGTCGTCGCCGAGCACGATCTTCACCATCTCACCATTGATGCCGCCGGCTTCGTTGATGTCTTTGGCAGCCTGTTCCGCACCCTTCTGGAGCTGTGCACCGAAGGCGGCGTTCGGTCCAGTCAGCGGACCAGCCACGCCGACCAGAAGGTCAGCCCAGGCGGTACCGCCGAATGCGACCATGGCCGACAACGCCACAGCTGAGAGAAGCATTTTTTTCATTTTTAACTCCCAAAATTTGAGACGGTCTGTTCCTCTTTTCCCTTGCCGCCCGTCTTTCGCGCCAAGGGCTATTTCCCCGTCCGACTATCTGTTCATAGCGGGCGGAAACTTGTCAAACACTCTTTTTCTTCCACGCGAATGGACCGGCCTTTTCGTATAGCCAGTAGTATTTCGTCGCCATTTGCTTGGCGCGCGTGTAACGGAATCCCATAATGGCAAGCACCAACAGGAAAACTGTATCGATCGCGTAGTAGTGCAGTGAAAACATTGTGCCGCCGAACAACGCATGATGGACGAACCGGATACCGATACCAAGCAACAGCGTATAGATGAGAACATGCGGGATGATTTCGCCCCAGCCATCAGCAACGCTTTTGCCGGTACGCCACGCTGTCCAGCCGCCAATCAGCACAGTCACCATCGCGAACGACCAGAAGCTGGGCTCTTCGTAGAGAATACCTTGCATTTCAAAGCTCCCACTGGCGGAAATCTACGGAACTGTATGCAGCACGCAAGCATTCCCGCCCAATTACAACTTAATGATGACTGCCTTCGAGATAGGCCGCACGCACTTCCGGATTGGCGAGCAGTTCCTGTCCCGTGCCGCTCATGGTCACCAGGCCGTTGACCATCACGTAGCCGCGATGGGCAAGCCGGAGCGCGGCAAAGGCGTTTTGCTCGACCAGAAACACAGTCAGGCCTTCGGCTCTGTTCAGTTTGCCGATCGCCTCGAAAATCTGCTTTGAGATCAACGGTGCGAGGCCAAGCGACGGCTCGTCCAGCAACAGGAGCTTGGGGCGCGCCATCAGCGCGCGACCAATGGACAGCATCTGCTGCTCGCCGCCCGAGAGCGTGCCGCCGCGTTGCTGCTGGCGTTCCTGCAGGCGCGGAAACAGTTCGAAGATGCGCTTGACGTCGTCGTTGAAGTGACGCTGGTTGTCGAGCCCGGCTCCCATCTGCAGGTTCTCATAGACCGTCATGCGCGGGAAGATCCGTCGGCCTTCCGGCGACTGCGCGATACGCAACCTTGCGATCTCGTGCGTAGGCATCCGCGTGATGTCGTGCCCCTCGAAGGTGACGGTGCCGGTGCGGGCTTGCGGACTACCGCAGATCGTCATCATCAGCGTCGATTTGCCGGCGCCATTGGCGCCGATCAGGCAGACGATTTCACCCTTGTTGACTTCGACGTCCACACCACCGAGGGCGCGGATATTGCCGTAAAATGTTTCGACACCCTGTACTTTGAGCAGAGGCTGGGACATTAGACGATGCCTCCCACGATCTTGACCGCTTCTTCTTCATCATCGACGCCGAGATAGGCGGCAATGACCTTGGGATCGCTCTTTACGTGCGCCGGATCGCCATCGGAAATCTTCTGGCCGTATTCCAGAACCACGATGTGGTCCGAAATCTCCATCACGACGGACATGTCGTGCTCGATCAGCAGGATCGAGGTGCCCGTCTCCGTACGGATAGCCCTGAGCAATTCATTGAGGGCATGCGATTCCCGTGGGTTGAGACCGGCCGCCGGTTCGTCGAGGCACAATAGCCGTGGCTCGGTGCACATGGCGCGGGCAATTTCAAGACGCCGTTGGGCACCGTACGGCAGATCGCCGGCCGGGTCGTCGGCGCGCTCGGTCAGGTTGGCCTTTTCCAGCCAGAAGCGAGCGAGTTCAATCGCCGACTTTGCTTCCTTGCGATAAGGTCCGATCCCGACAAGGCCAAGCACGGTAAAGCCCGACGCCTTCATCAGCTTGTTATGCTGGGCAACAAGCAGGTTTTCCAGAACCGTCATCCCAGAGAAGAGCCGGATATTCTGGAACGTGCGCGCTACCTTGGCGTGAGCGGTGATGCGGAAATCCGGCATCTGCTCGAGCTGGTAGATCTTGTTTTCGCTGTGCTTGAACCGGATCATCCCCATCGTCGGCTTGTAAAAGCCGGTAATGCAGTTGAAGACGGTTGTCTTGCCTGCGCCGTTCGGTCCGATGAGAGCCGTGATCTCCCCTTCATAAGCATTGAAGGACAAGTCGTTGATGGCCATCAGCCCACCAAACTTCATCGACAGGTGCTCGACTTCGAGCAGTGTGTTCCTAGTCATATACGCTTTCCCTCGCCGCCTCAGCCGTGGCCTTCCTTGGTGAAACTGCTCGAAACCGCCTTGCGTTCGAACAGGAAGGCTGTCGGTTCACGACTGCCTACGAAGCCACGGGGCTTCCACACCATCACAACGACCATTGCGAGGCCGAAAATCAACATGCGGTAGTGTTCCGGCGTAAAGTTCTCGCCGAAGATTTGCTTGAGGAATTCCATTTCGCGCAGCAGTTCGGTGCCGCCGATCATGGCCACTGCGGCAACCGCGATGCCCACCAGCGAGCCCATCCCGCCGAGCACGACAATCGCAAGAATGATCGCCGATTCAAGGAATACGAAGGATTCAGGTGACACAAAGCCTTGGCGGACGGCGAAGAACGAGCCCGCAAAGCCACCGAACATCGCGCCGATCGCAAATGCTGTCAGCTTGGTGTTGGTCGTGTTGATCCCCAGCGAACGGCAGGCAATCTCGTCCTCGCGCAACGCTTCCCAGGCACGGCCAACCGGCATGCGGCGCAGCCTTATGCTGACGAACGCAGTGACCAGGCAAAGCCCAAGAATGACGTAGAAGAGGAAAATCTTGTAATAGGCCGATGACGGCATCAGGCCGAAGGTTGCAGCAAAGCCGGTTGGCGATGCGTCGAACTTGAGACCGAAGAGTGTTGCCTTCGGAATACCCGAAATCCCTGACACGCCGTTGGTCACTTCACGCCAGTTGACCAGCACCAGCCGGATGATTTCCCCGAATGCCAGGGTGACGATCGCCAGGTAATCACCCTTGAGCCGCAGGACCGGAAAGCCGAGGATCACACCCCAGAAGGCCGAGAGGATGCCGGCCAGCGGCAACAGGATCCAGAAGGAGAAACCGAAGTGCTGTGACAGCAGCGCGTAGGAATAGGCACCGACCGCGTAGAAGGCGACATAGCCAAGGTCCAGCAGACCGGCGAGACCGACGACGATGTTCAGGCCCCAACCGAGCATCACGTAGATCAGGATCTGGATCCCGAAATTGTCGATATACTTCAGGGAACCCTGGGTGCCGGCAAAATAAAGCACGACCGGCGGGTACAGGACCAGCGCCAGAATACCGATCTTGGTAAAGTTCCTGCGAAAGAAGCTTTCCTCTTTCGGAGCCGCGGTCAGCGCGGCTTTGCCTTTCGCCTCCTTGCGGCTCGCAAAATACGGCCTGATGACCGTGATCAGCAGGAATCGCACCGCCATCACCAGCGCCACGACGAAAGCCAGCTTGTACCAATGGGTGACAATGACCAGTTCGTTGCGGATGTTCTGGGTGGTCTCGAGTCCGACGAACAGGACGAAGAGGCCGAACGCCACGATGCCGGCAAAAATTGATTCACGAATAGCGTGGGCGGTCAGATTGGTCTTGGCCGCCTTGGAAGTGGTTTGGGTATTGTGCATGGGATCAGACCTTTTCGACTTCCGGTCGCCCGAGAATGCCCGAGGGCTTGAAGATCAACGCGATCGCCAGGATCGAGAAGGTCGCGACGTCCTTGTAGTCGATGGTGAAATAGGCCGACCAGAGCGCCTCGATCAGGCCGATCAGCAATCCGCCCAGCACTGCGCCCGGTAGCGAGCCGATACCGCCGAGAACAGCTGCCGTAAACGCCTTGACCCCCGGCACGAAGCCGTCGGCAAACGAGATGACCCCATAGTACATCAGATACATCGTGCCGGCGACGGCGGCGAGCGCCGCGCCCATGACGAATGTGATCGAGATTGTCCGGTCGACATTGATGCCGAGCAACGCCGCCATCTTTCTGTCCTGTTCGGTGGCGCGCTGGGCCCGACCGAGTGAGGTATGATTGACCACATACCAGAAGCCGGTCAACAGCACGGCGGTCAGAACAACGATGACGATCTGCTTGAGCGAAACGGTGATTTTTCCGAAGCTATAGACATCGGTGATCATGCCCGGGATCGCCTTGTTGCGCGGCCCCTGCGTCACCTGGACGAAGTTCGAAATCAGGATCGACATGCCGATGGCGGTAATCAACGGCGCCAGCCGGAACGAGCCGCGCAGCGGCCTGTAGGCCATCTTTTCGATCGACCAGTTCCAGAGGCTGGTCACCGCCATGGCAACCACCATCATGATCAGCAAAGAAAGCGCGACCGGGAAGCCTACAAAGGCTGCGGTAAGAAGAAGATAGACCACCAGGGCTGCGAAGCCGCCAAGCATGAAGATATCGCCATGGGCAAAATTGACCATGCCGATAATGCCGTAGACCATAGTGTAACCGATTGCGATCAGGCCATAAATCGAGCCCAACGTCAGCCCGTTTAAGAGCTGCTGGATAAAATACTCCATCCGTTTTCCCCTGCATGCAGTCGTTTGATGCTGCACATTTTTTATTAGAACCGGCCCTTGAAGAGCTCTTCTGGTTCAAGGATTCCATAACGCTTTCGGCTAAAATGTGAAGCTAAAAAGTTGGTTATTCAAAAAAACTTTAGTCTGACGTCCGATTCCGGTGCATTTTTCTGCAGAATGAGGGAAATTTAGTCTGGTTGTGCTGGTGTATTGATCGCTTTCCATAATGCACCCATTCACGAAGCTTGTGTCCATTAGCATTGTCAGGGAGCAATTCTCAGGAGAGAAAATTCCAAAAGGCAGTGCAAATTCAGAGATTTCGTAATTTCCCCAACAGGGCGACGCCCGGATTCTTGTCCCGGTGCCGTCCGGGCATCAGTCCCGCGCCGCTTCACCGGCGACCTCCCTATGGGTCCTCCTGCGGAGCCGTGCATTCAAAAGACATGCCTTGTCGTCGTTAACCTGTGTACGTCAAGACAAGCGCTCAGGGGCTGGCTGCAACACCAAAGACGGCAAGCGTTGCCGTCACACGATCCTGGAGCTCCCTTTCGATCGCATCATGATCAAGGTCGAGCATCAACGCCTTGAGCTGCAGGATGCCCAACGTACTGCCCACGAATGTGTCGGCAATGGCAATCGAGTCTACTCCGATCGTCGCAGGTACGTTGCAGTTGCCGGCGATCTGCGCAGCCACGATAGCCCTGTTTTTGACGAGACATTCCTCATAGAAGCGGCGCGCCAGTTCCGGGGTCTTGTGCGCCTCCGAAATCACCAGTCGCGTGAGCCTGATCTGACGCGGCGACAGAACGAATTGCGCCAACTCGACCAGCAAGCTGCGAAGATCCTTTTCGGGCCTGAGCACGGCCTCCGACTTGTCCGCCCATGGGAAGCGTGGATTGTCATGGCTTTCTATCAGAGCACTGAACAGTGCGAGCTTGTCGGGAAAGAAACGGTAAAGGGTCTTCTTCGCCATGCCGCATTCACGGGCGATTTCCTCCATCGTCGCCGCGCCAAAACCCTCCCGCGCAAACACGTTTTCCGCAGCCTGCAGGATCAAGCCTCGACGATCGCCTTCCGGCATGGCCGGTTGACGGCCACTCATACGCGTATCGCTGGTCATCCATCGCTCCCGGCTCGAACTGCTTCTGATTTTCATTCTTGACTTTGGAAACGATTCCGTTTCCAAAGCGACGATAAGAAACGATATCGTTTCCATTGCGTGATTTCAAGACATCGGAGAATTGGAAGATGGACAGGAAGACCCTACTCATCGGCTTGGCACTCGGGGCACTCAGCGCCCTCGGGCCGCTGGCCACCGACATGTATCTCGGCGCCCTGCCCAGCATGGCCTCGGACCTCGGCGGCACGGACGCGGACATGCAGCTAAGCGTCATGACATTTTTTGCCGGCTTCACGCTCGGCCAACTGTTCTATGGCCCGATCTCGGATCGCACCGGCCGCAAGCCGATGGTCTACGTCGCCCTGTCCATCTTCGCGATCGCTTCGCTCGGATGCCTCTTTGCAGCAACGGCCGACCAGCTGCTCGCCTTGCGTTTCCTGCAGGGCATTGGCGGTTCGATCGGCATGGTCATCAGCACCGCCGTCATCCGTGACCTGTTCACCGGACATGCCGCTACCAAACTGATGTCGCTCGTCGTGTTGGTGCTGGGCATATCCCCCATCCTTGCTCCGCTGGTCGGCAGCCTGATTCTCGAAGTTGGAACCTGGCGGGTCATCTTTGCAGTCCTCACAGGCTTCGCCGTGCTTTGCGCCATTCTGGTCTCGGCACTCCTGCCGGAAACGCGCATGCAGGAACTCCGTATCCACAGCAAGCCGGCCGATGCGTTGAAATGGTATAGCCGCTTGCTCGTCAGCCGCAGCTTCATTCCCTATGCGGGCACACTCGCACTCGTGCAGGGCGGCTTCTTCGCCTATATCGCAGGCTCGTCCTTCGTGCTGATCAACGTCTACGGGCTTTCGCCGCTCGTCTATTCGCTGGTCTTCGGCTTCAATGCCGTGGGTCTGGGGATCGGCACGCAGATTGCCGCCCGGCTTTCCCAGCGGATTGGTACGCGTTCCATCGTCAAAGCCTGCACTCTGGTCTACGCCGGTGCCGCAGTCCTGCTTCTCGCAATGCAGTTGGGCGGCGCTGCGAACCTGATTTCCGTCTGCACTCTGCTGTTTGTCCTCGTCACCGCGCTTGGCGGCATCATGCCGTCCTGCAACATCCTGACGATGGAATCGCATGGCGCGATTGCCGGCACGGCCGCCGCCTTGATGGGCGCTCTCGGCTTCGGCGCCGGCGCGGCCTCGAGCTTCGCCATCGGCCTGTTTGACGATGGCACGGCGCTGCCAATGATCGCGGTCATCGCCGGTTGCGCCGTCGCCTCCACGCTTGTCGCCCATCTCACGTTCAGGGACGCCAAGTTGGCGCAGCCTGAACGGGCCTGATCAGCGATCGACCACCGCAAACGAGAGCGCGAATTCACGGCCTGCCATTTTCAGGTCGTGATAAAGGCTCTCGGCAAAGCTGCGCGCGCCGACGATTTCGAATTCGTTTTCGCCGGTGCGGGCGACATTGATCGTCAGGTGACCGAAGGCCATATTCGCCGACATGCCCACGGGCAGCGCTTCGCCGGCGATATCGATGGCAACGCCCTTCATCAGGATGTCCACCACATCAGGCCCCTTAAGGCGGAAGAGCGTACGGCCATGGCTCTGATCAACAACCAGGGCAGCGGAGGGATCGACCTTCGGCAACGCGTTGAAGGTCACGGCCAGCCAGTCGCCCGGACCGACAAAACGCAGGCTGACGTCAGGCGCGTTGAGCAGCTGGCTCTTGATCGCGGCATTCTGGCCACGAAACGCCTGAACGGTATAGATGCGCGCCGATTCAACCAGTTCGAGGTGGTTGGCCCCCGGCATCTCTATGCCGTGGACAGCGCTGTCGGTCAGCGGGTGGCGGGAAATCATCATATCCTGCATCGCGGGTCACCTCATCCATTGAGCTTGGTGTTTTCGGGGTCGTAGAAGACTGTTGGGCCGATCACGCACTCTGTTTCGATGCCGCGGATCTTGTCCCATACCAGCACCGTCTCGCCCGTCCGTTCGCGTCCCGATTTGACGAAAGCGAGCGCGATCATGTGTCCAAGAGCCGGCGAGAAGCAGACGGACGAAACCCAACCCTGATCGTTTTCGGTGGAAGGGGTCGCCCCTTTTCGGAGAATATGGGCGCCCGACTTGATGTCCGCCTTGGGATCGATCGGCTTGAGGCCGACGAGTTGGGCACGATCGGATGCCTTGATGCCTGGACGCTCGAGCAGGCGCTTGCCGATGAAATCCGCCTTGGTGGCAGACACCATCTTCCCGAGACCGACATCGTCGGCGGTAACGCGACCGTCGAGCTCGGCATGCGTGACATGGCCCTTTTCGATGCGCATGACGTTGAGCGCTTCCACGCCGTAAGCGCAGATACCCTCGGGCTTGCCGATCTCCATGATCGCGTCCGCGACGGCCTCGCCGTAGCCGGCGGGGACGCCGAGCTCATAGGCAAGCTCGCCCGAAAACGAGATCCGGTAGAGCCGCCCGACCACGCCGCTCTTCAGCGTCACTTCGCGGGCTGCCAGGAACGGAAAACCCTCGTCCGACAGATCATCAGAGATCAGTTCCTGCAACACCTTGCGCGCCTTGGGTCCGACGACGGACATCTGCGCCCACTGGTCGGACACGGAGATGTAACGCACATCCAGATCCGGCCATTTGGTCTGGTGGAAGTATTCCAGATGCGCCAGCGCCTCGGCGGCATAGGCCGTGGTGGTGGTGATGAAAAAGTGGTTTTCCGAAAGACGGCTGACCGTGCCGTCGTCGTAAACCACGCCGTCCTCGCGCAGCATCAGGCCGTAGCGTGCCCTGCCGACGGGTAGCTTCAGCATCGGATTGCTGTAGAGGCGATTGACGAACTCGGCCGCATCCGGTCCGGCAATTTCGATCTTGCCGAGCATCGAGACATCGCAGATGCCGACATGCTCGCGCACGGTACGGACTTCGCGGTCCACGCTCTCGCGCCAGCTTGTCTCGCCCTGACGCGGAAACCAGGACGAACGGTGCCACAGGCCGGCAACGACGGTCACCGCACCATTCTTCTTTGCCCAGCGGTGCAGCGGCGACATACGGTCGGGCATCGCGTGCTCGTGTTTAGACATGCCCGCCAGCGCGCCAAACGTCACTGGCGTATAGAACGGCCGGAACGTCGTGGTGCCGGTGTCGCGCGGCGAAAGCCCCTGCATCGATGCGAGGATCGCCGACACGTTGACATTGCCGAGCTTGCCCTGATCCGTGGCCATGCCGTTGGTCGTATAACGCTTGGCGTGTTCGACGTGGCCGTATCCCTCGCGCAATGCGAGGCTCAGATCCTTGACATGCACGTCGTTCTGATAGTCGACGAAGGCCTTGGATTTGGCGCCCGAGACATACCAGAGGGCCGAGAACCCCTGCCCTGCCTCGCCCTCGACCTCAGACTTTTCAAACGCCGATGCTGTCTTGCCAAGCGCTTCGACGGCCGCAACACCCTTGGCCCAGCCGTCGGCAATGCATCCGCCGAGACCATACTCGCCTGCCGCCGATCCCGCCGGCTGGAAGGCCGGCTCGCTGACCGGGGCGACAAAGCCCGCGAGTTCGTCGGACCAGATCGGTTTTGCACCGCGCTGGCAGAGAAGATGAATGATCGGGCTCCAGCCACCGGACGAGGCGATCGCATCGCATTCCAGAACGTCCTCGAAGCCGGAGCGGTCCAGCATCAATCCCTTGACCCGAAGGCTGCCCTTCGTATCGACCACTTTACCGCCCAGTAGCGTGCGAACGCCTGCCGGTGCGACATCGGCACTCCGCGAGCGGCTATCGATCAGCGCGACATCTATGCCTTGCGCAGCAAGGTCACGCGCCGTTTCGTAGCCTGAGGCACCGTTGGTGAAGATTGCTGCCTTCTTGCCAGCCGCGACGCCGTAGCGATTGGCATAGGTGCGCATCGCCGACGCGGTCATGATGCCCGGACGATCGTTGCCACCAAACACCAGCGGCCGCTCTTCGGCGCCACTGGCAAGGATTGCCCGCTTGGCCGCGATGCGCCACAAGCGCTCGACCGGACGATCGGCCGATGGCAGAGCCACATGCTTCTGCACGCGTTCGACAGCTCCGAACACCATATCGTCGTACCAGCCGAACACGGTCGTACGCGCCATCAGCTTGACATTATCGAGCGACTTCAGTTCGGAGACGATGTTCTCGGCATAGTCCGCAGCCGACACCCCACCGATCGAAGACCGAGTGGACAGCAGCGAGCCGCCCAAACGGAAGCTTTCATCCGCGATGATGACCCGCAAGCCCGTACGCGCAGCAACCAGTGCCGCGTTCAGGCCCGTTGGTCCGGCACCAACAACCAGAAGATCGCAATGCGCCCAGCACTTCTCATAACCGTCGGGATCAGCCTCTGTGATCGCCAGCTTGCCGAGGCCCGCTGCCTTGCGGATGAAGGGCTCGTAGACCTTCTCCCAGAACGCCTTCGGCCACATGAAGGTCTTGTAGTAGAAGCCGGCCGACAGGAATGGCGACAGCAGCGAGTTGACGCTGCCGATATCGTATTTCAGCGACGGCCAGCGGTTCTGGCTGGCGGCGATCATGCCCTGATGCAGTTCGGCCATCGTAGCGCGCGCGTTCGGTTCCGAACGGCCGCCCTCGCCGATCGTCACGATCGCGTTGGGTTCAGCCGATCCTGCCGTGATGACGCCGCGCGGGCGGTGATACTTGAAGCTTCGGCCGAGGAGCAGCACGTCGTTGGCCATGAGTGCCGAAGCCAGCGTGTCGCCTGCGAAGCCCTTGTAGGACTTGCCATCGAACTTGAAGGAAACTTCGTGGCCGCGGTCAACGACACCGCCGGTGGAAAGACGATAAGCGGTCATGCCTCGCCTCCCACATAGGTGGCCTGCGCATCGGAAACGGAAAACACTTCATGTGTCACCGTATCCCGTTCAACGATCAGCCAGCGACGGCAACCGGCCAGATGCTGCCAGTATTCCTTATGAAGACCGACCGGGTTTGTGCGGATGAACACATAGTCAGCCCAGTCCTTGTCTGACGCTTCAACAGCGGGCCGATGCACGGTCGCATCGCCCTTGATGGTAAATTCGTCCCGAGGACGCACGCCGCAATGCGGGCAGTGGATAAGGCTCGCCATATTATTTCACGCCTTCAATGCAGATTGGGTTGAGGGCCTTTGCCGCCCTCGTCGATCGAATAGCCGCGCTCGAAGCGGTCGAGCCGCATTTGGCGCGTCACCGGATGTGGCTCGTTCTTGGCGATCAGATGCGCGAAGGTGAAGCCCGATGCCGGTGTGGCCTTGAAGCCGCCATAGCACCAGCCGGTGTTGAGATAGAGATTGGGCACCGGCGTCTTGTCGATGATCGGCGAGCCGTCCATGCTCATGTCCATGACGCCGCCCCAGGTGCGCAACACCTTCGAACGCGACAGGCCGGGGATCATCGAAAGGCCGGTCTCGAACACATGCTCGACAGTGTAGAGACCGCCACGGCGCGCATAGGAATTGTAGCCGTCGATATCGCCGCCGAACACCAAGCCGCCCTTGTCGGACTGCGAGATATAGAAGTGGCCCATGCCGAAGGTGATGACGTTGTCGATTGCCGGTTTGAGGCCCTCGCTGACGAAAGCCTGCAGCACGTGGCTTTCGATGGGCAGGCGCAGGTCAGCCATGTTTGCGGTGATTGTCGAATGGCCAGCGGTAGCGAGTGCCAGCCTGTTGCAGCCAATCGTGCCCTTGCTGGTTTCCACGCCCGTCACCAGGCCGTTCTTGCGGATGATGCCGGTCACGTCGCAATTCTGGATGATATCGATGCCGCGCATGTCGGCGCCGCGACCATAGCCCCAGGCGACAGCATCATGGCGGGCGGTGCCGCCACGACGCTGCATGAGGCCGCCAAAGATCGGAAAGCGCGCATGGTTGAAATTGAGGAAGGGTGCGATTTCCTTCAACTGCCCCGGATTGAGCAGTTCGGCGTCTGCCCCCTCCAGCAGGGCCGAGTTGCCGCGCCGGGCGTAGGTGTCGCGCTGGCCGTCTGAATGAAAGAGATTGATGACGCCGCGCTGCGAGATCATGGCATTGAAGTTGAAGTCCTGCTCCAGCCCTTCCCACAGCTTCATCGACAGCTCGTAGAACGGTTCGTTGCCCGGCAGCATGTAGTTGGAGCGGATAATAGTGGTGTTGCGGCCGATATTGCCGGATCCGAGCCAAGACTTTTCCAGCACCGCCACATTGGCAATCCCGAATTCCTTGGCAAGGTAGTATGCCGTTGCGAGGCCATGCCCACCACCACCGACGATGATCACGTCGTAGTGGGGCTTGGGAGCCGGGTCGCGCCATTGCGGCTTCCAGCCGCGATTGCCGCCAAGGGCTTCCTTGAAAATGGAAAAGGCCGAAAACCGCATTCTGATTATCCACTTGCTTCGGTTTTGCGGGGTGCCCGCATGCATCGAACATGGCCTAGTGCCTTGGCAAACTCTATACGCAGCGGGACATTTTATTGACAATATAGGCCTATCGTCAATTTTGGCCGGCAACGTCTGCGGTACGAATTTTTCCGTGGCTGGTCAGGAAATGGCCGGCAGCCAGGATCTGGACAGGCTATTCCGGTAACAACATGTTTCATTTCTCACAACAATTCAGACCCCCAAAACGCCTCATTTGCAGCCGAAGGAGTTGCCTTGCCGGGACAAAATCAATAAACGCGTCGTTAATCAGATGCATGAGCTAAAATAAGCGGAGCTAACGCCTACCATGTCATTGACTCACCTTCAGCGCCTCGAGGCTGAGGCCATCCACATCTTCCGGGAAGTGGCGGCCAGCTTTTCCAATCCCGTTATGCTTTACTCGATCGGAAAAGACTCCTCCGTGATGCTTCATCTGGCGATGAAGGCCTTCTATCCGGCCAAACCGCCCTTCCCCTTCCTCCATGTCGATACCGGTTGGAAATTCAAGGAGATGACGGCGTTCCGCGACCGGATGGCCAAGGAGCTCGGCATCGATCTCCTCGTCCATATCAATCCGGACGGCATTGCCCAGGGCGTCGGCCCCTTCACCCACGGCTCCAACACCCATACGCACGTGATGAAGACGCTTGGCCTTCGCCAAGCGCTTGAGAAATACGGGTTCGACGCCGCTTTCGGCGGCGCGCGCCGCGACGAGGAAAAGTCCCGCGCCAAAGAGCGAATCTTCTCTTTCCGGAACGCGCAGCACACCTGGGACCCCAAGAACCAGCGTCCGGAGATGTGGAAAACCTACAATACCCGCGTCGGACCTGGCGAATCCATCCGCGTCTTCCCGCTGTCGAACTGGACCGAGCTCGATATCTGGCAGTACATCATGAAGGAAAATATCCCGATCGTGCCACTCTACTTCGCGGCCAAACGCCCCGTGGTCGAACGCGACGGGATGCTGATCATGGTCGACGACGAGCGTATGCCGATCGGTCCCGACGATGTCGTCGAAAATCGCCTCGTCCGCTTCCGTACACTCGGCTGCTATCCTTTGACTGGCGCGATCGATTCCGACGCAGCTGATCTGCAGGACATCGTCCGCGAGATGCTGACAGCACGCACGTCAGAGCGCCAGGGCCGCATGATCGACAAGGACGAAGCAGGCTCGATGGAAAAGAAGAAGCGCGAAGGGTATTTCTGAGATGAACGTAACGAACCCTGCCGACGTTTCCGGCGATATGATCGAATACCTGCGCGAGCAGGAAAAGAAATCCATGCTGCGCTTCCTGACCTGCGGATCCGTGGACGACGGAAAGTCGACCCTGATCGGCCGGCTACTCTATGATACCAAGCTGATATTCGAGGACCAGCTCGCGACGCTTGAACGCGACAGCGCCAAGCATGGCACAGTGGGCGAGGATATCGACTTCGCTCTGCTGGTGGACGGGCTTGAGGCCGAACGCGAACAAGGCATCACCATTGATGTCGCCTACCGATTCTTTGCTACCTCCAAGCGCAAGTTTATCGTCGCCGACACGCCAGGCCACGAACAGTATACCCGCAACATGGCGACCGGCGCCTCCACGGCAGACCTCGCAGTCGTGCTGGTCGATTCGCGCCAGGGCATCCTGCGGCAAACCCGTCGCCACTCCTACATCGCTTCGCTGCTTGGCATTCGCCATATCGTGCTTGCGGTCAACAAGATCGACCTGATGGACTATTCCCAGGAGGTCTTCGACACCATCGTGGCCGAATATATGGAGTTCGCCAAGGATCTCGGCTTTGCCTCGATCCAGCCGATTCCGATGTCTGCCCGCTTCGGCGACAATGTCACGATGGAATCCGAAAAGACCCCTTGGTACAGCGGCCCCACCCTTCTCGGTCATCTGGAAACGGTGCGGGTGGAGAACGACTATCTCGACAAGCCGTTCCGTTTCCCGGTGCAGTATGTCGTCCGCCCGAACCTCGACTTTCGGGGATTTGCCGGTCAGGTCGCATCCGGCAAGCTTGCCGTCGGCGACAAGGTCATCGTAGCGAAATCCGGCCAGGAATCGAAGGTCAAGGAGATCGTCACCCATGGTGGCAATCTCAGCAACGCCATCGAGGGCCAGGCGGTCACGGTCGTTCTCGAAGACCAAATCGACATTTCGCGCGGCGACATGCTGGTCGATCCGACCAACCGCCCCCATGTTGCGGACCAGTTCCAGGCTCACATCATCTGGTTCGACAGCCAGCCGATGATTCCCGGACGCTCCTATATCCTGCGCACAGAGGTCGATAGCGTCAGCGCAACGATCACGGCGCTCAAGCATCAGGTGAATATCAACACCTTCTCGCATGAGGCCGCCAAGCACCTCAACATGAACGAGGTCGGCGAGTGCAATATCTCGACCCAGGCGCCGATCGCATTCGACTCCTACAAATCGAACCGTGTCAGCGGACACTTCGTACTGATCGACCGCTTCACCAATGCGACGGTCGGCGCAGGCATGATCGATTTCCCACTGCGCCGCGCGTCCAACGTCCATTGGCAGGCCATGGAGGTCAACAAGGACGCACGTTCCGAGATCAAGAACCAGTCACCGGCAGTGGTCTGGTTTACCGGCTACTCCGGCTCCGGAAAATCGACCGTCGCCAACAACCTTGAAAAGCTGCTGCACGCCCAGGGCAAGCACACCTTCATGCTTGATGGCGACAACGTCCGCCATGGCCTCAACCGCGATCTTGGCTTTACCGACGACGACCGCGTGGAAAATATCCGGCGCGTTTCGGAAGTCGCCAAGCTGATGGTGGATGCCGGTCTCATCGTGATCGTGTCCTTCATCTCGCCATTCCGTTCCGAGCGCCAGATGGCCCGCGATCTGTTTGGCGACGGCGAGTTTGTCGAAGTCTTTGTCGATACGCCGCTCGAAGAATGCATCAAGCGCGATCCAAAGGGCCTCTACAAGAAGGCCCAGTCAGGCGAGATACAGAACTTCACCGGCATCAGCTCGGCCTATGAGGCACCGGAAAATCCGGAAGTGCACCTGCATACGCTCGGTCACGAACCAGCCGAAATGGCGATCCTGATCGACAGTTACCTGAACAAGCGATAGGCCAACGATGATCGAAACACTCGAAACCCTTGCGCTTGCCGCCGGTAAAGCGATTCTCGACGTCTATCGGGCTGGCCCGAACGTCACCTACAAGAACGACTGTTCGCCCGTAACCGAAGCTGACGAGCGTGCCGAAGCGATTATCCTGGAAGGGCTGAGCAAGGCCTTCCCGGATATTCCGGTCGTGGCGGAAGAAGCCGCCGCCGCTGGCAACATCCCCGATGTCTCCGGCAAGCGATTCTTCCTCGTCGATCCTCTGGACGGCACGAAGGAATTCATCAACAAGCGCGACGACTTCACGGTCAACATCGCGCTTGTCGAAAATGGCGTGCCGACGGCTGGCATCGTCTATGCGCCGGCTCGCAACGTTGCCTATACCGGCATCAATGGCACGGCAGAGAAACTCGACATCACGGACAATCTCACCATCGCCTCGCGTAGCCGGATCGGGTGTCGCCTGCGTGGCGAGACCCTAACCGCTGTCGCCAGCCGCTCCCACAATTCACCCGAGACGGAAGCCTTTCTGGCAGAGCAGGGAATCACCGCAACCAAGTCCGTCGGCTCGTCGCTCAAGTTCTGCCTGGTGGCCGAGGGCAGTGCCGACGTCTATCCGCGGTTCGGACGCACGATGGAGTGGGATACGGCCGCCGGCGACGCGGTCCTGCGCGCCGCAGGTGGCACGACGCTCGATACAGAAGGTAACCCCTTCGCCTATGGCAAGACAGACCAGGCAAGCGACAGCGATTTTGCCAACGGCCATTTCATTGCCTGGGGCGCAAAGCGCTGATATCCACGGCAAGAAACAAATAGACAAAAGGCCCGCACAGCGGGCCTTTTTCATGAAGGGCAGACCGGGGACCAAGCCCCAGGACCATTATTCTTTGCCAGTCTGCCCAAACGCGGCGACGATGACCTGTCCGGCCGCGCCGCCAACGGGTGCCCTGTTTTCCAGCGCACTCTCGATCTTCAGGCGAAGCGCCCCAACTGCAGCTTCCATGCCGTCCTTGGCGTAGAAGTCACCACCCACCAGGCATTCATGCTGGATCCAGCTGAGATAACGCTGCCGTACGGCGTCCGGGGCGGCACAGCCGTCGTTCCAGAACCGGTCGAGGTCCATGCCGCGCTCGACGCAGAACGCCAATTCGCTGTGCCGATAGAGCGCCTGCCCCATGACTGCGAGCGGCACCCCGTGGTGTAGCGCCGAAAGGCCCGAGGTGGAATTAATGGTGATCATCCCGGCGGAATGACGCGTTAGCAGGCTGAGCGAGCCGCCGTCCAGCACATGCACCCGGTCGCGGACATCGTTGAGCGCGCTCACCTGCCGGATGAAATTCCGATCGCGGGTATGGCCGCGCTCCATCGGATGAATCTTGAAGACCAGTTGATGATCCTCGGGCGCATTGCGGGCAAAGGAAACAATGGTCTTCAGAATGAGCTTCTGGTTGTTCCAGCTGTTGGCGGCGCGCCCGAGCTGCGTATCATCATGGACTTGCAGCGGAACGATGAAGAACCGCTTGTCGTGATGTTCGAGCAGACGCTCGGAGATGCGGTAGTTCCGGCCAACATGAGCAAACTTGCGATAGTAGTTCTTAAACCAGTAAAAGCCCTCTGACAGAAGCGTACGCTTCTGCTTGTGGAACAGCTTTCTCTCGCCGGGCGTCGAGATCAGGGCTCGCAGCGTGAAATACTGGAACGCACACCAAGCCATGGCGCTGAAGGAACCGGGTGCGGGAACAGCCTTGGGACCATCCTTGCGCGGCGAATTGAAATGATCCGGGGGCAATTGTCCCGCGATCGGCGAACGCCAGTTGTTACCGCCGAGTTCCATCGTCACGTAGCCGGGCCTGATATACCCCTCCTCGAGACATAGGACGGGAATGCCCACCTGTTCAGCGCATTCCAGCGCGATGCGATGGACGATACGGTCAGCACCGAACAGCACGACGGCGTCGAAGCCGTGTTCACTAAGGATCCCGTTAAACCAGGCGCGCCAGATTTCGGCACTGCCCGAAAAATTCAGCGACTTTTCACCGCGCGAGAAGAGTCGGTCGCCGGCGTTGAAGCATACACGCCACGCATCAAAACCATTGGCATTGAGGTGATCCTGCGCGCGGCGGAAAAAACTACCCACAGGTCCCTGCAGAAGCACGACACGCGGAGAATTCTTGTTGGGGAACCTGCGGCGGACACGGCCGATGAAAGGCAGCGACATCAACCTCTTGGTCTTGCCGCTGGGATTTCTCGCCTTCTGACGCGAAGTCACCCCGCCTTTGCTTTTCTCATCATCGGGTATGGTCATGTCGACTTTGCTTCACGCCTTCTTCGGATGCAGGACAGCTTGGACTGCTCTTTGCACAACGGCCTCTGTTTTTCAACCTGTCGGAAACAGACCGGAAGCACTTGATGTAACAAAGCCACAACCCTTTCCATCTGCGCAACCGCAAGGCTAGTTGCGCCACTTTTTAAACGCGCACCGGAGCCTGAGCCGAACCTTAGCGTTTAAATCATTGATATTCAAAATTTTAAACAGACAACCAGCCGGGGGTCAGTTCTATTTCTGGACCGTCTTCAACACCCAGTCCGTGCATATCATCCTGCTGCGGGATCAGTTTCGACTATCACGTATTTTGACGGCTGTGCGATTAATTGATTGAAAAATCGCGTGCTTCAAGCGCGTAAAGCCGCTGACCGGCACTATTCGCTTGCGTGCAATCTCCTCGACCAGTTCCTCGGGCGTGCAGGGCATTGCGCTCAATGGGTGGATGTAGAAAGGATAGAGAATCAACGTTGCCGCAGCCAGCATTTCCACGGTGACGCGGCGCTTCCGGCGCGGCACGTCTAGGCGATCATCCGTCAGCCCCCAGCCGGCGTAGAACGGTACTCCATGCACCCCCACCTGCTTGCCCCGGATCAGAGCCTCGAATCCGGCCAACGACGTCATCGTTTCGACCCTGTCACACCAGTCAATCCAGTGCTTGATGTCCCCCTCGCGCACGATCGTGTCCGCATCCGTGGGGACTTCCCCGCCGGACCGCAAACCGGAGGTCACATCGGGGTGCTCCTTGTAGACAAGGAAGGCATCGGGATAGAGATTGCGCGTCGCCGCTACCAGCTCCCTGTTGGTTCTGATCTGCGGTGAGCCAAATCGGATCGACGCATCTCTCTCGACTTGTCCCGGTATCAGGATCCTGAGACGGCCGGGCGCGACATCAGGCACCTCTATGTCCGTGCCGATATTGTATTTGGAGACGCCGCGAGCGACAATTGTGTCAATGAGCTTTCGCGCCCTTAGCGTGAGGGCATCCGGGAATTCGTGCGCGGCGATCAGGCGCTCCAGCCGGCTTTCGCCGCGTGCATCATAATACACATGCTCATCGTCCATCGCGAGCGAACACGGAAACGCCAGATTGGCGCCAAGGCCGCGCGAACGGATAAACCCGTCTTCGAACCGAACCGCAGGTATTCCGTCAGGCAGTGCCCTGCCCGATCCCCAGACCGCGATCTGACCGCCATGCAATCGAGCGAGATCCACGGCCCGACCAAAGTTACGCACCTGTATAGGCGTCCCCGCGGGCCCCTGTATGAATGGCTGCAACGCCTTGCGTTTCCATGGCGAAAGGCCGCCGGTATAAACGCGGCGCTCGATTCGGTTGCGCTGGTCGCGCACCGTCTGCATCTGCTGCAGCGCCACTTCGATTTCGACAGGCTTGCGCTCGTGCAAATCCAGGTAGCTGGAGTAGCCGATATAGGCGGCATGAAACACCTGCACGAGGCTCGCATTCTTGCGCGCCGAAGGCAGGGCGCAATAGTCCTGCGTCAGGCCGCGATGGGAGTAGTAGGTGGCGCCAAAGCAATGAACGATTTTCCCGGCCATCAGCGCTTCGAAACCAAGCTGGCTTGATACCGTATAGACAGCGTCGGCCTCCTCAATGAGCGGCCAGGGATTCATGCGTCCCGGAGTGACAAAATCGACTCCGAGCTTCCGCGCGGCCTCCAGGAGCAGACTGTTTTTCGCCGCGGGATGTGTCCGGATCGCCAGGGCGGCATGCGGATAGTGTTGGCGCGCATGTTCGATCATCCGTCCGAATGTGGAATCTTCCGCCATTGCACCGGAAATCGATGCATCCCCGGCGACCTGATCGACCAGCAGGACATACGGTTTGCCATACGGCATGCCGGCGTCGGCAAGACTGCGAATAGGCGAATTGTTGTATTTCGACAGGCGATTCTCGCGGATAAAGGCGATCGCGGCCTGCGAACGCGCTGTCATCGCGAGCGTCGTTTCCGTCTCGTCGATTAGATCCTTGAGATCATTGTCGCCAGCTGCATCGAAATAGATGCCCTTGCGGTCGATGATGTAGCTGTGAGCTGGATCGCCGCGCCCGGGTGCGTAGCTCTTGAGAAAGCCGTCCTCGAACGTCAAAACCGGCTTTGCATGGGCTACAGCGAGCCGTTGCGCTTTCAGTCCCGATGGACGGCGTCCCCAGCCGATGAAACCATCGACCGACGATGCTGAACAGAACGGCCAAAGCAGGATTTCCGCGCCGAGCAGCACGGCAAGGTCTGATCGCAGTTCCCAGAGCCCCCACGACGTTACTGCGTAGCGGGGGCGAACTTCAGCAAATTCCATCTCAGGGCTCCATGCCCTTGCGCTCCGACGGGAGCCGATCAGCGCATTATCGCATCGACATCGCGGGCAATCCGGACCGGCGAGGAAACCAACGCCATGAACTTCACGAAGTCCGTGGACGGGTGCCGCGACAAATAGAGCACGTCCTTATTACGGATCGGGAACGACTGGGTGACGATATAGCTCTGCGGATCAGTCAGATCGATACGATAAACGATGGGATAGCGGCCATCCTTGTTGGCCATCATACCCTTGGACAGCAAGTCACGGAACCGGCTTTCGCCGACCACCTGCCGATAGACCGGTTCATATTCGTAACGGAACACGAAGTAGCCCCTGGGATCGGCTAGATCGGCGCGGCTGCCGCCTGCGAGCGCCGCCGCTTCGATAAGGCTCAGAGAGCCAGCCTCGAATGGAATCTTGCCCGCCTTCAACGTCGAACCAAGCGCGGTAAATGTCTGCGGATCGTAGGTCAGGAAGATCTTGTCGAGCGGATTGATGTAGACATCATCCTTCGGATTGTCGATCACGCTCTGCAGCAGGACGGTGCTTGATTTGCGACCGCGCGTCAACGTTACATAGGTGTCGAACGGAGGCTTTGCCGCACCGCCGGCCAGCGCGACCACGCTCGTTAGCGGCGCACCCGCCAGTCCGATCTGGACCATCTGTGGATTATTCACCGCCCCCTGCACGGAAACCGTGCGAGAAAGGTTCTTCGTCATTGTCACGATAACGTCAGGCTCAACCGCCTTCGCTTTGAGCGCGCCGACAATCTCCTGGCGCGCGCCTTCGAGAGTCTTGCCTGCAAACCGGACAGAGCCGGCATAGGGGATCTGTCCATGGCCATCTGGCTGCACCATCACCGGAATGTTGGTGGCCTTGCTGTTGGTGGTCGAGAACAGCCCATCAGGGCCGGCTTCGAAAATCGTCACCTGAAGCTCGTCGCCCACGCCAATTACCGGTGTACTGGGTGCGCCGCCGACACCGAAGGTCTTTACCAGCGACGGCTGGCCAAGCTGCGTGGCTGAATTGGCAACCCGCTGGTCCACCTGGACGACATCGAACTTTATCCGGCCCTCGGGGATTTCATAAGTCTTACCGCCTGCCGAAGACTTTTGAACCTCGGATGCAAGCGGACCATCGTTCGGCACAGCATTGCATCCTGCCGTCACAGAAAGCGACACGGCGGTGGCGACACCCAATGCAATTTTCGCAAGTCCAGTCAGCCGCGCTGTGCTCATTACCGTATGACGCATTTCACTCAAATTCCCTCCAGCGGAGCATGTCGCATCCGCCCCGTTCCCGGCAGGCAGTCAGAGCCTGAATGAACTCCGTTTGAAAAGTTCGCTTCAGACTCCAAAATTTCGATCAGACGTATTTCACGCTTACGTTCGAATTTGCAACAATTCTCTTGCACATTCGTTAAGCCAAAAAAAGCATCGACCGGCGAAAATATGTGTTGAAACCCCCTTAAAACAAATGTTTTCAACCGAGTGCGGCAAAAACAGCGCAAGGCAGCAATTACTCTTTCTTACACCCTGTTGCCTATCTTGAATAACCCGGCATCAGGAAATCATTCCTCTGACGACTGACTGCAAGCCCAAGCGCCGTCAACTGCTCGTTGGTGGGGAATACCCCGTGACCAAACCGCGCCTCGCGATTCTGTGGATAGCATCTGGTCCTGAGGCTTTCGAAGGCCGAATGAATGGGTCGGCGTATATCGCGCATGGCAACCTTTCCTTCCATTCCTCCCGAACCGAATCTGCTTATCGCATTGCAGCAATATACACTGCATTGCAGCAAACTTCAAACCGGCCTTATCGATAGGATGGGAAGGTGTCTGCTTTGTGTCAGGGCTCGTGTCATAGCGGCCACAGCCTGCACATCGACACATAACCAAATAATTTCAATTACTTATTTCCGAATTGAAAGCAAGCAGGTCCTGCCATGCAAGGCGCTTATTGAGGGGGGCTGCGATTAAGTCCTGAGGATGAAATGTGGCAAACAGTCTCGTGCTGATGGTTCCGGCCTCTATGTCGATAAAGCGACCGCGCAGGGAATGGATCCCTTCATCCGAACCGGAGAGATACCTGGCCGGATAGTTTCCGAGCGCAAGAACCGCGACTGGGCGCACGAGTTCGATAAGACGCAGCCCGAAGGGTTTGCAGATTTCCACCTCATGCAAAGTGGGTGGGCGGCTGCCCGGCGGTCGCCACGGAATGAAATTGAACATCATCACCTCATCAGCGGCGATAGATATTCCCGCCAGCATACGCGTCAGGATCCCGCCAGTGACACCGGAAAATGGCGCTCCCTCCCGATCGTCGTCGGCACCCGGTAGCCCACCGGCAACAACAATGCGCGCCGCCGGATTACCGGCCATGAAGGCGGTGCTGCGAGCACTGTTGCGCAGATTGCACCCACCAAAGGCGGAAACGGCCTCGGCAAGTTGCTGAACCGTCGTTGCAGATGCTGCGATTCGCTGAGCCTCCACAATAACTTCGGCAGCCGGTACGGCGATCTGCGGCGCATGCGGGGTGGGTCCACGCTCCTGCGCCTGCTGCCGCGGGGTGGCAGGAGCGGGAACGGGAACGGGACGATCGGCGACCGGAGAGTTGGTTTGGGTCGATCGCCGGGCTTCGAATGCCTCGAATTCCGCAAACCGATCCTGGGAAACGTCCTCCAGCATCCATTCGACGCCGGATTCAGCGTAGAAATGCATGAGTTGCGCGAGTTCGGGTGAACTCAACTGGGCGACGGGAACACTATTCATAGGTCAAGGATAGTCGTTGGTGACCCGGTTGGAAACGTCTTTCTCGATGTCCGGTGAGGTTATCAACCTTCCACACCACCCTGATCAATGTTTACGGTAAGTTATTTCCCCTATAGAACCCCGAGCGGAAACAATTCAGATCTGGAATTCTCATATGACAGTCTTGGTGACCGGCGGAGCAGGCTATATCGGCAGCCACATGGTGTGGGCCCTTCTTGATGCGGGCGAAGATGTCGCGGTTATTGATCGCCTCTCGACCGGCTTTCGCTGGGCGCTTCCGCCGGAAGTGAAATTCTACCAAGGCGACATCGCCGACGAGGCATTGCATGAGAAGGTCTTCGCCGAGAACGACATCGACGCGATCATCCATTTCGCGGGTTCGATTATCGTCCCGGAATCGGTCTCCGACCCGCTGGCCTACTACGAGAACAACACCGTCAAGTCGCGGGCATTGATCGCCGCCGCCATCAGACACAAGGTTCCGCACTTCGTGTTCTCATCGACGGCTGCGGTCTACGGCACGCCGGAAACACCGGAGCCAGTGCTGGAGACCGCCCGCCTCGATCCGGAATCGCCCTATGGCTCGTCAAAACTGATGACGGAGATCATGCTGCGTGATGCGGCCCGCGCTTATGACTTCGTCTACACGGCACTACGCTATTTCAACGTCGCCGGCGCAGATCCGAAAGGCCGTACTGGGCAGTCGACGGTCGGTGCGACCCATCTGATCAAGGTGGCGGGCGAAGCGGCGCTTGGCAAACGCAGCCATATCGACGTTTTCGGCACCGATTACCCGACCGCCGACGGCACCTGCGTGCGCGACTATATTCATGTCAGCGACCTCGCCAATGCCCATCTCAAGGCACTGGAACGGATGCGCGCCGGAGGTGAATCGATTATCGCCAATTGCGGCTACGGTCGCGGCTTCTCCGTCCTCGAAGTGCTGGAAACGGTTAAGAAGGTGCATGGCAAGGAGTTCGAGATACACCTTGCCGGACGCCGCCCCGGCGATGCGGTCACGATCGTCGCCAATCCGTCGCTTGCGAAGCGCGAACTGCAATGGGTTCCGCAATACGACGATCTCGAATTCATCGTCAAAACGGCACTGGATTGGGAAGCGCATCTGGCCAGGCGCAACCAGCGTTAATAAAATACCCGCGCTTCGGCTGCACGCGATCAGGCGGCTCGGGGCCGCCCCTTTTCCGCGATTGCAATCCCGCTCAGCACCATCGCCAGAGCCGCGATGTGGAAAGGCTGAAGCTGTTCGCTCAGGAGCATCACCGAAAGCAGCGTCCCGAACACGGGCACCGCGTTGATGAACAGCCCGGCGCGATTGGGGCCGATCAGTTCGACGCCGCGCACATAAAATATCTGCGACAGCAGCGACGGAATGGTTCCCGTATAAAGTATGGCGATCCAGCCGATCGTGTCAGGCACGATGAATTTGCCGGAAGCGATTTCAACGCCCGCCAGCGGGACCGAAGCGAGCACAGCGCCTGTCGCTGTCGCCGCCATCAGGCTCTTCCAGTGAATGTCTGGTTTCCAACGCAACGACACTGTATAACCGGCATAGGCGACAGCTGCGACCAACATCAGCGCATCGCCGAAATTGAGATGCAGATCCCCTATGGAAGCAAACGAACCGTTCGTTGCCGTCAGCCCGACACCCAGCAAGGTCAGCGAGAATCCGGCGATCTGCGCGATGGAGACTTTCATCCGGAAAAGCAGGTAGTTGCTGATGAAGATGATGCCGGGAATGCCGGCCTGCTCGATCACGCAATTGATCGCCGAGGTGTATTGCAGCGCCGAGTAAAGCAAAGCATTGAAACCTGCGAAGCCGACCGCGCCATAGCCCAGCAGCAGCGGCCAGTATTGTTGGATCTTTGGCCAGTCCCGGCGGATCTGCGGAACAGAGATGGCTATGATCAATACAAGGGCCAGCATCCACCGTGCCGCCGACAAACCGAACGGCCCGATGTGCCCCACTGCGAACTTTGCAATAACTGCGTTTCCCGCCCAACCGAATGCTGTGATAAGAAGGAAAATATAGGCTTTGAAGGAAGGATGCATGGAATCAGGCTACCAATCTGGCAATATGCCGCCAGCAATAGCGTCCGGAGCCGGTTTTTGTCACGCAAAAAGCCGGAATGCGTATAAATACGGGGTCGATTTCCTGATTTGAACCAAGTATATGTGCGCGGGTTTGTATAGGGCGGCCTCCCGCCCGGATCTTTTACAGGAAGCATCAAATGGCGAATGTGGTGGTAGTCGGCTCACAATGGGGCGACGAAGGCAAGGGCAAGATTGTCGACTGGCTTTCCGAGCGCGCGGATATCGTTGTCCGTTTCCAGGGTGGTCATAATGCCGGCCATACGCTGGTGATCGATGGCGTAAGCTACAAGCTTTCGCTTCTGCCGTCGGGCGTCGTGCGTCCGGGCAAGCTCGCAGTCATCGGCAACGGTGTGGTCATCGACCCGCACGCGCTGATCGCGGAGATCGAAAAGCTCGGCAAGCAGGGTGTAACCATCACGCCAGAAAACCTCCGCATTGCCGACAACGCCACCCTTATCCTTTCGCTGCATCGCGAACTCGACGGTATTCGCGAAGACGCGGCATCCAACTCGGGCACCAAGATCGGCACCACCCGGCGCGGCATTGGCCCCGCCTACGAGGACAAGGTCGGCCGTCGTGCAATCCGTGTGACCGATCTCGCCGACCCCTCTTCGCTTGGCCTCAAGGTCGACCGACTGCTGACCCATCACAATGCGCTGCGTCGCGGGCTTGGCGAAGCCGAAATCAGCCATGAAGCAATCATGACTGAGCTGACCTCGGTCGCTGATCTCATCCTGCCCTATTCCGAAACCGTGTGGGCCCTTCTGGACCGCGAACGCCGCAAGGGTGCGCGTATCCTGTTCGAGGGCGCACAGGGCACGCTTCTTGACGTCGACCACGGCACCTACCCGTTCGTGACCTCGTCCAACACCGTCGCCGGCCAGGCCGCGGCGGGTTCCGGCATGGGCCCTTCCTCGCTCAATTACGTGCTTGGAATCACCAAGGCCTACACCACCCGCGTTGGCGAAGGCCCCTTCCCGACCGAACTGACGGACGAGGTCGGCCAGTTTTTGGGCGAGCGTGGTCATGAATTCGGCACAGTTACCGGTAGAAAGAGACGTTGCGGTTGGTTCGACGCCACCCTGGTGCGCCAGGCGGTTGCCACGAACGGCGTGACCGGCATCGCGCTGACCAAGCTCGATGTGCTTGACGGGCTGGAAGAGCTGAAGATCTGCACCGGCTACCTGCTCGACGGCAAGGAAATCGACCATCTGCCAGCGGGCCAGGCGGCTCAGGCCCGTATCCAGCCGATCTATATCACGCTGGAGGGATGGAAGGAATCGACAGTCGGCGCGCGCAAGTGGGCCGACCTTCCGGCGCAGGCGATCAAGTATGTGCGCCAGGTCGAAGAACTGATTGGCGCTCCTGTTTCGCTTTTGTCGACCAGCCCGGAACGCGACGATACGATTTTGGTGACCGATCCTTTTGAAGATTAATCCGGTACGCCGGGCGGGGATCGCTCCACCCGGCGTAAAGATTTGAGAAAGACCATATGGCGGATTTTATAGCAGTCATCCGACGCGCCGTTGACGGCCTGAGCGACAACACACCCGAAATGCGTGCGAAGGTGTACGAACGCGCGCGGTCGGCCGTTGTCCGGCAGCTGGAAAACATGAAGCCGCGGCCACCGGAAGTAATGTTTCAGAAGCAACTCGACAAGCTGGATGCCGCCATCCGCCAGGTCGAGGAGGAACATGCCGAGGCTCTTCCTTCAGAGGCTCCAGTCGGGCAGGCTGAAGCACCTGCCTACGCCGACTCCAAGGAGATCGAGAGCGCTCCGGCGCAACCTGCGGCGGACGCCGACGTGGTTCAGTCCGCGCAACCGGTCGCACAGCCGATCGAGCCCGAGACTGAGACACAGGAAGCCGTTCATCCCGAGCAGGACCACCAACAGCTCGGCTCCCATGCGCACGAAGAGACTGTCCGGACGCCGGATGAGCATCACACCGAACAGGTCGCAGAGCCTGCAGCCACTGATTATCCGTCTGATGGCACCCACTCCACAAACTATGCCCAGAATGACGATGAAGTAGCGCTTGCGCCGCATGCCGAACCGGAGCAGGCGACACCGGATGACGGCCCTGGGGCCGAGACCGCGGAACAGGCCCCCGCAGCCACGGATTTTGGCCAGCCAAACAATGCAGAGCATCTGGCGCACCCCGACAATATCGAGGAGTACCTGCCAGAAATCGACGGCGAGCAAACCGCTGCAGCGGCGCGAAATGACGATGCGGTGAGCGCTGCTGTCGAACAGTCTCCCGCCTGGCCTGTCGAGCTCGATCAGGAACCGGAAGCAACGCCGGAAGTCATCGATGAGCCGACGGCTTCCATGCCGAAGGCCTCGTACGACGAAACGGATGTCGTTTCCGGATTCAATGATTTCGTCCAGCAGGATTTCAACCGGACCGCAGTGCCGCCACTTCAGCAGAAGGCGGAAAAGCGCGACGATTTTTCGTGGGACGCACCTTTCGACGACCTGCCGGATATTCCGAAGCCCGCTTCCTTCGAAAAGGCCTTGGAGGCCAAGCAGAAGGAAATCGAGACGTCGGGCGCAAGCGCACGCGCAGAGCTCGAGGATCTCATCGGCTTCGACAGGACGACGGCAGAGGCTGCTGGGTCGTCGAGCACAACAGCGGCCGAGCTGCCGCCCGAGGTTACGCGGGCGGTAAACAAGCTGGAAGGAAAATCCTTCCGGATGCACAACAAGAAAAAGAAAAACAGGCAAGGCGGGGTCAAGCCGCTGTTTCTGGCGCTTGGCGTGGCCGGTGCGCTGGTTGTCGCCAGCGGCGCCTATGCGCTGTGGCATTTCCGGGACGACGTATCGCGGCTTGCCGCCGATATCTTCCCTGCCGGAGAGCCGGCAAAGCCGGTCAGCAATGACAAGGCGGCAACGGATGCAAAGGAAAAGGCGGCGATCGATGCCAAGCCCGCCGATGCCAACAAGCAGGCCGAGGTCGCTGCCGTGGACGGCGCCGGACCGCAGAAGTTCACCCAGCGCCTCAATATCGACGGGACGGAAACGGCTTCACTTGCGGAAACGGTGGCGGTTGATCAGGGCCTCAAAGAAGGCAAGTCCGTCGCGGGACAAACCGATCCTGGCAAGGAAGTGGCCACCAACGACACCAAGCCGGTGGACAACAAACCAACAGCCGAGACCCCGTCGCTGGGTGTAACCCAGAAGATGTTCCTCTATGAGGAGCGTCTCGGGCAGACTTCGCCTGTTGCCGCCACCGGCACGATTGTGTGGTCGGAAAAGTCGGATACCAAGGACGGCAAACCCGATCCCTCGATCGAGGCAAAGCTTGATATCCCGGACAGGAAGATCTCGGCGCTGCTGTCGATCAAGCGCAACACCGATCCCTCGTTGCCGGCGAGCCACATCATCGAAATCGTCTTCGCTCTGCCCAAGGACTTTCCCGAAGGCAATATCGAGAGCATCCAGCGGATAGCGTTCAAGCAGACGGAACAGGATCGCGGCAACCCGCTGATTGCCGTACCCGCAAAGATTACCGACGACTTCCACATGGTGGCCCTCAATGACGACGCAGAGGCACGCAGCACCAACCTGGATCTGATGAAGACCCGGTCGTGGATCGATATACCGATCACCTATCGTAATGGTCGTCGGGCCCTGATCACCCTTGAGAAGGGCGCGACGGGCACCGCGATCTTCGACAAGGTGTTCAGCGAGTGGAATGCGCTGGGACCGCAATCCGTCAACTGATAGGAAAGCAGCGGCAGACTTACCGTCAGCCGCTGCGCCTTCGGCAATACATGTATTCTTCCCGGAAATTCCATGCTCAAGCACGTCACAAGCAAGTCCTATGCCGCCCTTCTGTTTGACATGGATGGCACGCTCCTGAGTTCGGTTGCCGCAGCCGAGCGCGTCTGGGGCCGCTGGGCCGAGCGCCACGGCCTCGATGCGGAAGCCTTCCTGCCGACCATTCACGGCGTGCGCGCTGAAGACACCATCCGTCGCCAGAATCTGGCTGACATCGATATCGAGGCCGAAGTCGAATGGGTGACCAAAGCCGAAATAGAGGATGTCGAAGGCATCATGCCGATCGGCGGCATCTCCGCCTTCCTGAAGTCCCTGCCGCCTGACCGGTGGGCTATTGTCACCTCCGCATCGCTGGCACTGGCGAGCAAGCGCCTGAAGGCTGCTGGCGTAACGCCTCCGCCAGTCTTCATCACCGCCGAAGACGTGACCAAAGGCAAGCCTCACCCGGATCCATTCCTGGCGGCAGCCGACAGGCTGGGTGTAAGCGCCAGCGAATGCCTCGTGTTCGAGGATGCGCCAGCCGGCATTCAGGCGGCCGAAGCAGCAGGCGCCGATGTCATGGTCATCAAGGCCACACACCAGCACCCCATGGAAACGCCGCACGCTTCCGTCCATGATTACAGCCTGATCCAGATTGATCTCGATGAGCAGGGCCGAATTCGGATCACCGAAACGAAGATCTGACCTTTTCGGCGGGCTTTATAGACTGACGACAAAAGAGGCGGGTCCACGAGAACCCGCCTCTTTTGTTTTCTGGCTTTGTAGCCCGCTTACCTCAATGTCTGTTCCGGACCGCCGGCTTCCAGCGTGCGGCTGAAATAGATCGCCAGCAATGTGCAAATCGCGCCCGACAGCAGGTAGTAGCCCACGAATGCCAGACCGAAATTGGTCGACAGGCTGAGCGCGACAAGCGGCGCAAAACCCGCACCGATGAGCCAGGAGAGATCCGAGGTCAGCGCGGCGCCGGTATAGCGGTAACGCAGGCTGAAGCGCGAGGACACCGAGCCCGCCGCCTGGCCGAAGGACAGGCCGAGAACGCCGAAACCGATGATCACGAAGGCCTCCTGACCACGCGTTCCGGACGACAACAGCATTGGGGCGGCAAAGCTGAAGACGGCGATAATGACTGCGCAGACTGCAAGCTGACTGCGTCGGCCGATACGATCGGCGAGCAATCCCGATGTGATGATCCCGGCGACACCGACGGCTGCTCCCAGCACCTGGATAAACAGGAATTCCCCAGTCGGCATGTTGCCGAACAGGCTGACCCAGCCGAGCGGGAAGATCGTGACCAGATGGAACATGGCAAAGCTGGCCAGCGGCACGAATGCCCCGATCAGGATGTCCCGGCCATGGAATCGCAGCACTTCGGATATCGGCGCCGCCTGCAATTCATGTTGCTCAAGCAGCGTGCCGAACTCCTTGGTCATGACCAGCCTCAGTCGAGCAAACAGTGCGACGACATTGATCGCAAACGCCACGAAGAATGGATAGCGCCAACCCCAACTGAGAAAGTCTGCGCTGGAAAGATTGGCAACGAAATAGCCAAACAGCGTGCTGGCCAACGCAAAGCCGATGGGTGCGCCAAGCTGCGGGATCATCGCATACCAACCACGGTGATTCTTTGGCGCATTCAACGCAAGCAACGATGCCAGCCCATCCCATGCGCCGCCCAGTGCAAACCCTTGCCCAAGTCGGAAAAGTGCAAGCAGCGCGATCGACCAGTACCCGATGCTTTCATAGCCGGGCAGGAAACTGATCGATGCCGTGGAGCCTCCCAGCAGGAAGAGGGCGATGGTCAGCTTTGTGCCGCGTCCGTAGAGCCTGTCGATCGTCATGAAGACGATAGAACCGACCGGCCGGGCGATGAAGGCAAGCGCAAAGATGGAAAACGAATACAGCGTCGCCGTCAGGCGGTCTGGCGCAAAGGGAAAAAACAACTGGGGAAAGACGATGACGGACGCGATGCCAAAGACGAAGAAATCAAAAAATTCCGACATGCGACCAATGATAACACCGATGGCGATACTGCCTGGCGAAACCGGTCTGTCATCATGGATCCGGCGCGCGTCCTGCTCCATTGTTGAAGAAGATGGCCTGTAATTGGTTGCACTGCTCATTCTAAACGCCTCCCACGTCCCGAAGCGCTCTTGCGGAACGCTTCACCCGGATTGTGATCGAAGATGACAGGATATCAAGAGCGCATTGTAGATTTTGTTCATCTCCATTTCCGAATATTAGACCCTGCCCAAAAAACAATCGTGTGCCAGTTGCCCATTTCCCGATGGCGGGTGTAGGTTTGCCGGGCCGCGAAAACTTGTCCTGTCCATAGAAAATGGATGCGGGATCAGGCCGCAGGGATCGTACATATCGAATGACGTTACAGCTTGCCTCTCGTCACGCCGCACTGCGGCAATTTGTTTTGCACTGCGACATTCCACCTCATATCACATATCACTGAAGTGCTTTAGTCGCAGTCCCAAAGTAACCAGAAGAGCTTAGCGACGTGAAAAAAGTACCTAAGTTTGCCCGCCTTCTGTTGGCTCTGCCCGTCTTTTTCGCATTGGCAGGATGCAACATGGTGGTCATGTCCCCCTCAGGCGATATCGCGCTCCAGCAGCGGGATCTCATCATCATTTCCACCGTTTTGATGTTGCTGATCATCGTGCCGGTGATTTTCCTGACATTGCTGTTCGCCTGGCGCTACCGCCGCTCGAACACGTCGGCCAAATACGATCCCGATTGGCACCACTCGACCATGCTCGAGGTGGTGATCTGGTCGGCACCGCTGGCGATCATCATCGCGCTGGGCGCCATCACCTGGATCAGCACCCACAAGCTTGATCCGTACCGGCCGCTCGATCGCATCGATGCTGAGCGTACAATCCCGCAAGACACCAAGCCGCTGATCGTCGAGGTCGTCGCTCTCGACTGGAAATGGCTGTTTTTCTATCCGGAATACGGAATTGCCACCGTCAACGAGATGGCCGCCATCGTCGATCGCCCGATCGAGTTCAAGATTACCGCCTCGTCCGTGATGAATTCCTTCTACGTGCCGGCACTGGCAGGCCAGATCTACGCCATGCCGGGCATGCAGACCAAGCTGCACGCCGTGATCAACAAGCCGGGCGAGTTCGAGGGCATCTCGGCGAACTACTCTGGCGCGGGTTTCTCCCACATGCGCTTCAAGTTCCACGGTGTGGATCAGGCGGGCTTCGACCAGTGGATCGCCAGGGTCAAGTCGCAAGGTACAGCGCTCAACCGCGATGCCTACCTGAAGCTCGAGAAACCGAGCGAGAAGGAACCGGTCCGCTACTATGCGACGGCTGAAGATGGACTTTACGAACGGATCCTCAATCTCTGCGTCACCCCCGGCAAGATGTGCATGAGCGATGTGATGCACATTAACCACATGGGCGGTGCCGGCAAGGAGAGTGCCGAAAACCGCGAAAAGCTCGAATACGACAACCGCAACGGCCTTCAAGGCGACCTGTCCGTTTCACCTGGACATGGTACGCCGCATGCAGAACCAGCAGCAGAAGCGACGCCGACAAGCACCGAGGAAAAGCCGAAGGACGAAAACGGCATGCAGGACATGAACATGCAGCACAAGGGACATCAGATGCCCGGCATGGATCATAGCCAGCACGGCGCTGCACCGGCTGAAACAAACAATTGAAATCGAGGCCGGGCATCGTTGCGCCGGCCGGTTCACGACATCAATGAACGGAATATTCCATGTCTTCCAATCCTGACCTTCTGAAGATGATCTTCGGCCGGTTGACGCTCGAGGCCATTCCCTACCATGAGCCGATCCTGGTGGCGACTTTCGCGGCCGTCGTGATCGGCGGTCTCGCACTGGTCGTGGCGCTCACCTATTTCCGGCTCTGGGGCTACCTCTGGAAAGAGTGGTTCACCAGCATCGACCACAAGAAGATTGGCATCATGTATGTCATCCTGGCGCTGGTGATGCTGCTGCGCGGCTTTGCCGACGCGATCATGATGCGCGCCCAGCAGGCCATGGCCTTCAACGGTTCGGAAGGCTATCTGCCACCACACCACTACGATCAGGTGTTCACGGCACACGGCGTGATCATGATCTTCTTCATGGCGATGCCATTCGTCACCGGCCTGATGAACTACATCGTGCCGCTGCAGATCGGCGCGCGCGACGTGTCTTTCCCGTTCCTCAACAATTTCAGCTTCTGGATGACAACCGCCGGCGCCGTCATCGTCATGATGTCGCTGTTCGTCGGCGAGTTCGCGCGCACCGGCTGGCTTGCCTATCCGCCTCTTTCGGGTGCGGATTACAGTCCGGGCGTCGGCATGGATTACTATATTTGGGGCCTGCAGATTGCCGGGATCGGGACGACGCTGTCGGGTATCAACCTGATCGCCACCATCATCAAGATGCGTGCGCCCGGCATGACCATGATGAAGATGCCCATCTTCACCTGGACCGCCTTCTGCACCAACATCCTGATCGTCGCCAGCTTCCCGGTCCTGACCGCGACGCTGGTGCTGCTGTCGCTCGACCGTTACGTGGGGACCAACTTCTTCACCAACGACCTCGGCGGCAATCCGATGATGTATGTCAACCTCATCTGGATCTGGGGTCACCCGGAAGTCTACATCCTCATCCTGCCCTGCTTCGGCATCTTCTCCGAAGTCGTCGCAGCCTTCTCCGGGAAGCGCCTGTTCGGCTACGCCTCAATGGTTTACGCCACGGTGGTCATCACCATCCTGTCCTATCTCGTCTGGCTGCACCACTTCTTCACCATGGGCTCCGGCGCATCCGTCAACGCCTTCTTCGGCATCACCACGATGATCATCTCGATCCCCACCGGGGCCAAGCTGTTCAACTGGCTGTTTACGATGTATCGCGGCCGCATCCGCTATGAAGTGCCGATGCTGTGGACGATCGGCTTCATGATCACCTTCGTGATCGGCGGCATGACGGGCGTGCTGCTCGCAGTTCCCCCGGCCGACTTCGTCCTGCACAATTCGCTGTTCCTGATCGCCCACTTCCATAACGTCATCATCGGCGGCGTGGTGTTCGGGCTGATGGCGGGCGTCACTTTCTGGTTCCCCAAAGCGTTCGGCTACAAGCTCGATCCGTTCTGGGGCAAGATGTCCTTCTGGTTCTGGTTCATCGGCTTCTACTTCGCCTTCATGCCGCTCTACGTGCTCGGCCTGATGGGCGTGACCCGCCGCGTCAGCCAGTTCGAGGACCCGTCGCTGCAGATCTGGTTCGTCATCGCCGCCTTCGGCGCCGTCCTGATCGCCTTCGGCATCGCCTCCTTCCTCATCCAGCTGGTGGTCAGCTACTACAAGCGCGACCAGTTGCGCGACGAGACGGGTGACCCCTGGGATGCCCGCACGCTGGAATGGTCGACCTCGTCGCCGCCACCCGAATACAACTTCGCCTTCACCCCGGTCGTGCACGACCACGATTCCTGGTGGGACATGAAGCGTCGTGGCTATGAACGCCCGGTCAGTGGCTTCAAGCCGATCCACATGCCAAAGAACACCGGCACAGGCGTCATTCTCAGTGCGCTGAGCGTCGCCTTCGGCTTCGGCATGATCTGGTACATGTGGTGGCTGGCAGCACTCACCTTCGTGCTGATGATCGGCATCGCGATCGCCCACACCTTCAACTACAAGCGCGATTACTACATTCCGGCCGAGGTCGTGACCGAAACGGAAGAAGCGCGCACGAAACAGCTGGAAGCGCAGGTGACCGCATGAGCAGCCCCGCTATTGATACCACGGCGGAGAACCCGCAGTTCTACCTGACGGAAGAGCATCATCCGGAAAACAGCACCATGCTGGGCTTCTGGCTCTACCTGATGAGCGACTGCCTGATGTTCGCCGTGCTGTTTGCCACCTACGGCGTGCTCGGCCGCAACTATGCGGCCGGCCCCTCGCCGGCGGATCTCTTCGACCTGTCGCTTGTGGCACTGAACACGAGCATGCTGCTGCTTTCCTCCATCACCTATGGCTTTGCCATGCTGCAGATGGAAAAGGGTGACAAGGCAAACGTGCTGATCTGGCTGGCGATCACCGGCCTGTTCGGCGCCGCTTTCCTCGGCATCGAGCTCTACGAGTTCGCGCACCTGATCCACGAAGGCGCGGGCCCGACCCGCTCAGCGTTCCTGTCGTCGTTCTTCACGCTGGTCGGCACGCACGGCCTGCACGTCACCTTCGGCATCATCTGGCTGGTCACGCTGATGATTCAAGTGTCCAAGCACGGCCTGATCGCCGAGAACAAGCGTCGGCTGATGTGCCTGTCGATGTTCTGGCACTTCCTCGATGTCGTCTGGATCGGCGTCTTTTCCTTTGTTTACCTGATGGGAGTTGTCGGATGACGACGCAAGCACCCGCACACGAAGACGCCCTCGAGGCGCATCACGCTCATAGCCACGGTCATGAAGCGGCTCATGGCACCATGAAGAGCTACATGACGGGGTTCGTTCTTGCCGCAATCCTGACGGCCATTCCGTTCTGGCTGGTGATGGCCAAGGTCATCCCGAGCCCGATCGTCACGGCTGTGGTGATCATGATCTTCGCCGCCATCCAGATTGTCGTCCATATGGTCTGCTTCCTGCACATGAACGCCAAGTCGGAAGGTGGCTGGACGCTGCTTGCCCTGATCTTCACCTTGCTGATCGTGGCGATTGCGCTCTCGGGCTCGTTCTGGGTCATGCATCATATGAATGCAAACATGATGCCCATGACGCCGGAAATGATGAAGAACATGCCCTGACCCAAAAATGGGCGGCGGAAACGCCGCCCTTTTCAATTGGAGCGACATGATAGACGCCCACCCCTCAAGACAGCGATCGCACCTGCTGACCGCCACAATCTGCAGCCTGCTGCTGTTGCTCACGGCGGTATTTATCGCGCTTGGCGCCTGGCAGTTGGAGCGCCTTTCCTGGAAACTCGACCTGATCAGCCGCATCGACACTCGCATCCATGCAGAGCCGGTCGCACCGCCGAGCGGATCCGAATGGGCGGCGAGCAAACCGGCCGATGTCGAATACAGACGCGTCCGCGTCAGCGGCACTTTCGACAACAGCAAGGAAACCTACGTCTACGCATCGACCGAACGCGGTGCAGGCTACTGGGTGATCACGCCGCTGATGCTGGCTGACAGCAGCAGCATTCTCATCAACCGAGGTTTTGTGCCGACAGCGTCGCGCGATCCGATCAGCCGGCCAAATGGTCAGCCAACCGGCCCCGTCACGATCAACGGACTGCTGCGCCTCCCCGAACCGGGCGGCACGTTCATCCGGTCCAACGACCCGGTCAACGATCGCTGGTACAGCCGCGACGTCGCCGCAATTGCCGACAAGCGCGGCATAGCCCTCATTGCACCCTATTTCATCGATGCGGATTCGGCGCCCAATCCGGGGGGATTACCCGTGGGCGGGCTGACCGTGGTGACGTTCCGGAACAACCACCAGGTCTATGCCCTCACCTGGTTCGTTCTGGCGGCCATGGTTGCGGCAGCTGCTGCTTATCTGATCGCGACGGAACGGCACGCCCGAAGATCTTGAAATCAAGGGCACGCCTGTCCGTGCAGACACGTCAACCGTTCGGATCGCAGGAATCGATGTAGCAGGCCTCACGCGTGCGGATATCGCATTCCGCCTTGGCCCGTTGCTTCGCATCGCGCTTTTTACTGAAGTTGTAACTGTATCCGTAGGTTCCATCGCCTGCGACTGCAATGCATCCCCACGCCAACGCCTGAGACGAAAAGGAAGCCGTCAGGATTGCACCGAATGCCGCATAAATATATTTCTTATTTATAATATTCAATTGCTTGATACCATTAGTTTTATTGAATTTACTACACATTATCATCTATAGTATGCTTGCTATAATTCGCAATGGTTCGCAGGAATTGAGTCCAGATTTCATCCAGTCGCGTAGAGGGATGGAGAGCGAAGCACATCGACCCGAGTGAAAAATGTGTCATTTTTTTAGTCCGACTAAAAAAATCTTGACATTTCACCGGAATGTCATTTGATTGAAGTAATACTAAAAAAGGTGTGGGAACGTGGCGCCAAATGGTAAAGCAGAAACGCATGAAAGCGAGCATCAGCTAGCGCCGCTCGGCGAGCGCTTGCGGGATCGCCGCAAGCAACTGAAGCTCACCCTGCAGGACATCGCGGATCAGGCGGGGTTCTCGGTCGGGTTCATCTCGCAGATCGAGCGCGGCATCACCGTGCCTTCCCTGACTTCCCTGGTTTCCGTGTGCCGTGTCCTGAAAGTCGATGTCGGCTCGTTTTTCAAACAGCCGAAATCCGCCGCACCAGTGACGCGCGGCGACGGACGCGCGGTTTACGGCCTTGGCGCCGCCGGCAGGGACGTGACCTACGAGCGGCTTTCGGCCTCTTTTCCGGGAAACATCTTGCGCAGCACCCTCATTCACGAGCCACCGGGCTTCCGCAGCGAACCCATGTCGCATGAGGGCGAGGAGATCTTCTACATCGTCGCGGGAGAGCTGACGATCGAACTCGATGGAGAACCGCTGGTTCTGCATGCAGGCGACACCGCACATTTCCCGTCGACCCGGACCCACGTGGTCTGGAACCACACCGTCAACCCGACGACGGTCTTCCACACCTGCACCATGGACGTGTTCGGCGACGCCGAACAATCTGGAGATGCCGATTCCAGCCTTGTCGTGACAAGAGCTGCAAACAGGCGCAGCGCGCCAAAACCTGTTGTAAACAAGGGGAACCCCAAATGAAAAAGAGTTTGAAGACAGTCGCCGCCGCTCTCTTGGCCGCGGCTTCGCTGCACAGCTACGCCGCTGCGGAAACCGTTCTCCGCCTCGATGAAGTGCCGGTTGGCGAACTCGACCCGGCCAAGGCATCTGACTATGCCGACTCCATCCTGATGTTCAACATCTATGACACGCTCGTCATTCCGAAGCAGGGCCAACCCGGCTACGACGCATTCCTGGCATCCGGCTGGGAAACTGACGGCAAGACCTACACGTTCAAGCTTCGCAACGATGTGAAGTTCCAGAGCGGCAACGCCCTCACTGCTGATGACGTGGTGTTCTCCTACAACCGCATGATGGCGCTCGGCCAGGGCCTTTCCTACCTCTTCACCAATGTCGAGAAGGCGGAAGCCGTCGATCCGGCGACCGTCAAGTTCACGCTCAAGGAAGTCTATGCGCCGTTCATTTCGGCGCTGACTCGCCTGCCGATCGTCGACAAGAAACTGGTGATGGAAAACCTCGCTGCCGGCGATGGCGAGATGAAGGACTGGGGACAGGCTTATCTGACCGGGCACGCCGCCGGCTCGGGCGCCTACAAGGTTGTCTCGCACAATCCGCAGGAAGAAACGGTCATGGCGAAGAACGCCGACTACTTCCTGAAGGTCCCGGCAAAGGCGCCGGATACCGTCCGCTTCCGCTACGGCCTGGAAGCGGCAACGGTCCGCACGCTGATTTCTCAGGGCGAACACGACATTTCCTCGTCCTGGCTGCCGCCGGAAGTCCTGAAGTCGCTCGCCGCCGAAGGCGCCCAGCTGCTTGAGGAGAAGGGCACGACCGGCTTCTACATCAAGATGAACACGACCAAGGCCCCCTTCGACGACATCGAATGCCGCCTCGCGGTTTCCTACGCCTTCGATTACGAATCCGGCGTCAAGATGGTCGGCGTCACCGACACCGTCTCGCAGGGCAGCCCGGCGACCGGCGCGATCCCCGTCGGCATGCTCGGTGCGCTTCCTGCCGACAAGGCGATGAAGAAGGACATCGATAAGGCGAAGGAACATCTCGCCAAGTGCAAGTACAAGCCTGAAGACATGAAGGTCGAGCTTTCCTGGATCGGCGAAGTCCCGCTCGAAGAGCGTTTCGCCCTACTCATGCAAGCAAACTTCTCCGAGCTCGGCATTAAGGCCGAAGTCAAGAAGCTGCCCTGGGCTCTGTTCGTCGAACAGATCTCCAAGCCGGAGAACACACCTGCAATCTCGCAGGTCTTCGTCAACACCATGTCTGGCGATCCCGATACGCTGCTCTACGGCATGTATCACTCGACCGCCGGCGGCACCTGGATGTCTCCGGAATACCTGAAGGACAAGGAAGTCGACGCGCTGCTCGAAAAGGGCCGCACCACGACCGACGACGCCGAACGCGCCAAGATCTACACCGAGCTGAACGAACGCCTGCGCGCGCTGGCTCCGACGATCTTCGCACAGGACCAGACGGCCGTGTTCGCCGCCTCCAACCGCGTGTCGGTGCCGGCACTTTCCGATCCGTCCAAGGCATTCGCCCTTGCAGGTTTCGGCTTCAACTTCCGCCTGATGGAAATGAAGGACTAGGTGCAGTCGCCGGGCGAGTGAAAGGCCCCTCCCAATCCCTCCCCACAAGGGGGAGGGCTTAAGGCCGGGCACCCTCTCGCCTAGCAATGAAGCAGTGCCGTACATCCGAGCTTAGTGGTTCGGAAGAGACGGTTCGACAGGCTAAGCCCTCCCCCTTGCGGGGAGGGTTTGGGAGGGGTTTTCCTCCTGACTGACTTCGAAACGGAAAGAACCAGCCATGTCTCCTTTAGTCCGCCTCCTTGCGAAGCGGTTGGGAACCTCTTTGATCGTATTGATCGGGGTTTCCCTACTGATCTTCGCGATTGCCCGGGTAATCCCCGGCGATCCCGCGCGCATCGCGCTCGGCCCGAATGCGACGGCCGAAGCCGTGGCTGCGCTCAGGGATAAGTTGCATCTCAACGATTCCTTCCTTGCCCAATATGGCTACTTCGTCTCCGATCTGTTTCGCGGCGATCTCGGCATGTCGCTTTATACAAATCGCCCCGTGATGGCCGATATCACCCTGTTCCTTCCGGCAACGCTGGAACTGGTCATCGTCTCCGGCATCATGATGGTGGCCATCGGCCTGCCGCTCGGAATTCTCTCGGCGCGCTACCGCGGCACCTGGGTCGATCACACGATTCGGCTGGTCACGCTGCTCGGCGTATCGGCGCCCGCCTTCGTCTGGGCGGTGGTGCTGATGCTGGTTTTCTCCTATTTCATCAAGATCTTCCCGATTGCCGGGCGCATCTCCGATACGTTCAGCATCCAGAGCATCACCGGTTTCCTGCTGCTCGACACGCTGATCGCGGGCAATCTCAAGGCGTTCGGCAATGCCGTATGGCACATTATCCTGCCGGCTTTCGCGCTGGCTTTGTCCGGCATTGGTCAGGCCGCACGGCTGGTCCGCTCCAACATGGTCGAGACCTACGATAAGCCCTATATCGAGATGGCTGAAGCCTACGGTTTTCCGGAAAAGCGCATTGCCCGGCGTTATGCCTTCCGCCCCTCGCTCATCCCGTCGCTGACGATCATCGGACTGGATTTCGCCGCCATGCTGGGCAGCGCCTTCCTGGTCGAAGCCGTCTATGCCTGGCCCGGCCTGTCGCGCTACGGCGTCGCCGTAATCCTGCGCAAGGATCTCAACGCAATCGTCGGCACGGTGCTGATCATTTCCGCCATGTTCCTGATCGTGAACCTCATCGTCGACCTTCTCGTGTCGATCATCAATCCGCGCATCCGTCTGTCGCAGAGGGCATCATGAAGAAAACCCTCGTCGTGCTCACGCACAACCCGCTGTCGCTGATCGGCCTCATTCTCGTCGGTATCGTGGTGCTGTCCGCCATCTTCGCTGACTTCATCACGCCCTTCCCCGAGCATGTCGGTGCAGTGGTCGATTTCACCAATTTCAACAAGCCACCGCAATGGCCGAACATCTTCGGCACCGATCTTGTCGGCCGGGACCTGTTCACTCGCGTCGTCTATGCCTACCGGATTTCTCTGATCCTCGGCATCGTCGTGCTGGCCATCGCCGTGCCGATTGGCGTCGCCATCGGGCTTGCTGCCGGCTATCTCGGCGGCTGGACGGAATATCTGCTGATGCGGATCACCGACGTCTTCCTGTCGATCCCGCCGCTGGTGCTGGCCATGTCGGTCATGGGTCTGCTGGAGCCGACGCTGACCAACGGCATGATCGCCGTGACCGCGATGTGGTGGCCCTGGTACACCCGTCTTGTCTACAACCTCGTCCGCTCGGAAAAGGAAGAAGGCTACGTGCTGGCCGCCGAGGTCATCGGTGCGTCGAAGATGCACATCATGTTCCGCGAGATCCTGCCGAACTGCGTGCCCTCGATCCTCACCAAGATGACGCTCGATTTCGGCTTCGTCATCCTGATCGCCTCCTCTCTGTCGTTCCTCGGCCTCGGCGTGCAACCGCCGACACCGGATCTCGGTTCGATGGTGGCGGAAGGGGCGAAGTACCTGCCGGACAGCTGGTGGCTGACCGTGTTCCCCGGCCTCGCCATCCTGATCGCCGTCTTCGGCTTCAACCTGATCGGTGACGCACTGCGCGAAATCCTGGGGGGCGAGCAATGACCACACCCACACTCAAGATCGACAAACTCAAGCTTGGTTTCAAGACCTGGTCCGGTACGTTGGAGGTCCTTCACGGCATCTCCCTGCACATCCAGAAGGGCGAGCGCGTCGCGCTTGTCGGCGAGTCCGGCTCCGGCAAGTCGGTGACGGCGCGCATCGTGCTCGGCATGCTGCAGCAGTTGAAGAGTGCGCGGATCTCCGGCACGGTCGAGTTCGAGGGAACCAACCTCGAAACCCTGAAGCCCGCGTCCCGCCACGCGCTGCGCGGCACCAAGATGTCGATGATATTCCAGGATCCGACGTCCTCGCTCAATCCGGTCTACACGATCTTCACCCTGTTCAAGGAAGTCCTAGAACGCGCCGAACCCGGCATCACGAACGAACTGGCACGCCAGAAGGCAATCACGGCACTTGCCGATGTCGCCATCAACGAACCGGAACGCGTGCTCGACTCCTATGCCTTCCAGCTTTCGGGCGGCATGAACCAGCGCGTGATGATCGCCATGGCGCTCGCCAACAATCCGGCGCTGCTACTGGCCGACGAGCCGGGCACCGCGCTCGATGTGACGGTGCAGGCCCAGACGCTGAAGTTGATGAGCGCGCTGGTCGAGAAGCACCAGACCTCGGTGCTGTTCATCTCGCACAATCTCGGCGTCGTGCGCGAATTCGCCGACCGGGTCTATGTGATCTACAAGGGCAACATCGTCGAACAGGGTCCGACGGCGGACCTCTTCGCCAATCCGCAGCATCCCTACACGCGTGCGCTGCTGTCAGCCGTGCCGCGCATCACCGGCGGCGGCATTCCCGATCTCGACGACGATCCGAAACAGTTCCTCGCGCCGCTGGTGGCGCATCAGGGCTATAGCGAAAAGGAGCTCCTGGCATGAGCACGCTTCTTTCCGTCGCCAACGTCTCCAAGCAGTTCGACGTCAATGGCCGCACCGTTCAGGCGCTGGACAACGTCTCCTTCGATGTAGCGAAGGGTGAATGTCTGGCAATCGTCGGCGAATCCGGCTCCGGTAAGTCGACCATCGCCAACATCATTCTCGGCATCTACGGGGCAACCTCCGGTCGTCTGGCTTTCAACGGCACCGAACTGCCCGCCAGGCGTATGCAGGAGCATCGGCGCGCGATCCAGCTGGTGCAGCAAAATCCGTTGTCGTCACTCAATCCGCGTCGCTCGATCGGCGCCTCCCTCCGGCTGGCGCTCGACGTGCACGATATCGGCGACAAATCCGGGCGTGCCGCGCGCACCGGCGAATTGCTGGAGGAAGTCGGGTTGCCAGCGGAATTCCGCACCCGCTCGCCCTCGGCACTCTCGGGCGGCCAGCGCCAGCGCGTGGCCATTGCGCGTGCGCTCGCCTGCCAGTCCGAGCTGGTGGTTCTCGACGAGCCGACCTCGGCGCTCGACGTCCTCGTCCAGGCGCGTGTCCTCAGGCTTCTCAAGGACCTGAAAGACAAGCGCGGCCTGACCTACGTCTTCATCACCCACGACCTTTCGGTGGTGCGCAACATCGCCGATCGCGTCGCCGTCTTCGAAAAGGGCAAGCTGGTCGAACTCGGCGATACGCAAAACATCTTCGCCAACCCCCAACACGTCTATACGCGCCGGCTGATCGGCGCAGTCCCTGTCGTGAGCCAGGAGGAAGCTATCCTCCGCGACAGGATCATGGAGCAAGAGAATGGAAATGCCTGAATACGCAAAATTCGTCGCCGCCGTTGCTGAAGCCGGCGGACAGCCCGAAAAAGCCTATGCCGCGCTCGAAGCCCTGACCAAGGCGCTCGTCGGCGTAAAGCTGTTCACCATCATGACGTCAGATACGACCGACAAGCTGTCCGAGCGCACCTATTCCAACATGCCGGACGTCTACCCGGTTTCGGGGACCAAGCCTTACAACGAGACGCATTGGTCCGAGATCACCCTGAACCAGAAGAAGACATTCGTTGCCAACACGATCGAAGAGATCGCCGAGGTCTTCGACGACCACGAGCTGATCAAGTCGCTTGGATGCGAATCCGTCATCAATGTGCCGATCATCGTCGATGGCGAAGTCATCGGCACGCTGAACTGCCTGCATGACAGGGGGTTCTACACCGAGGAGAAGGTGCGTGCCGCCGAAGCCCTGAAGCTGCCGGGCGCGGTCTGCATGCTGTTGCACGAAAAGAAGCGCAAAGGGAGTGAAGCATGAGCGGAAAGACCATTCGCGTGGCCACCGACGTTGGTGGCACGTTTACCGACCTCGTATGTTTCGAGACAGATCATCAGACCGGCGTTTCGCGGATTACCACCGCGAAATCCGACACGACGCCGCCCAACTTCGAGCAGGGCGTACTTAATGTACTGGAGAAGGGCGGCGTCGATCCCAAGTCTGTCGATTTCTTGGCCCACGGCACCACGGTCGTCATCAATGCGCTGACCGAACGCAAGGGCGTAAAGGTCGGCTTGATCACCACCGAAGGCTTCCGCGACAGCCTCGAGATCGCCCGCGGTAACCGGCCGGATTTCTTCAATCTGCACTACAAGAAGCCGGAGCCTTTCGTGCCGCGCTACCTGCGCTGCGAACTTCCGGGCCGCTTCAACTACCACGGCGAGGAAATGAAGCCGCTGGATCTTTCGGGCCTGCCCGCGATCCTCGATGCCTACCGCGCCGATGGCGTGGAAGCGATTGCCGTCTGCTTCCTGCATTCCTACGCCAATCCGAGCCACGAGCAGGCAACGATTGCCGAAATCAAGCGCCTGTGGCCTGAAATCGCCACGGTCGCGTCGCACCAGATCACCCGCGAGTGGCGTGAGTACGAGCGGACCAACACCGCAGTCATGTCGGCCTATGTGCAGCCGACCGCCGAGCGTTATCTCACGCGGTTGAACGAGGGGCTCGCAGCCAAGGGCTTCGATGGCAACCTGTTCATCATGCAGTCGAACTGCGGCGTGGATTCGCTGGATTCCGTCAAAAAGATCCCGATCACCATGGTCGAATCCGGCCCGGCCTCGGGCTTCTGGGGCGCTGCCGAACTCGGCAAGCTGATCGGCGAAAAGAACGTGCTGGCGCTCGACATCGGCGGCACCACCGCCAAGTGCTCGCTGATCGAGGACGGCAAGGTCAAGATCATGACCGACTACTGGATCGAGCGCGACCGCACGTCGGCCGGCTACCCGATCATGGTGCCGGTCGTCGATCTCGTCGAAATCGGCAATGGCGGCGGCTCGATCGCCTGGGTCGATGACTTCGGCAAGCTGCATGTCGGCCCGAAATCCGCAGGCGCCATGCCCGGCCCGGCCGCCTACGGCCGTGGCGGCACCAGCGCCACCACCACCGACGCCAATCTCTGGCTCGGCCGCATCAACCGCGATTATTTCTGCGGCGGCTCCGTCGTCGCCGACATGGCCGCGACCGAGAAGGCATTGACCGATGTCGGCGCGAAACTCGGCACATCGGCCAGCGACGTGGCCCGCGGCATCATCCGCATTGCCAACAACAACATGGTCAATGCGCTCAAGCTCGTGTCGCTCAACCGCGGCCATGACCCGCGCGACTTCACGCTCGTTGCTTTCGGCGGTGGCGGCGCTATGCATGCTGCAGCGCTGGGACAGGAACTGGGCGTCAAGAAGGTCGTCATCCCGGCTGGCGCTGCGGTTTTCTCAGCCTGGGGCATGATGATGTCCGACCTGCGCCGCGACTACTTCGTCACCAAGCTCGCCGACCTCAATGCCGGCGCAGCGGTTGCCATCGAAGCCCTGTTTGCCGAAACCGAAGCCCTGGCGCTCAGCCAGTTCGGCGAGGAAGGCGTGGACAAGGCCAAGGTCAAATTCCTGCGCTACGGCAAGTTCCGCTACCAGAACCAGGAACACACGACCGAAGTGCTGATCGAAGGCGTGATAACGGATGCCAGCCTTGCCGGCATCGAGACTGCCTTCCACGAAACCTACGAACGCGAATACACCTATCGCCTCGATGCACCCGTGGAATTGGTCGGCATCCATCTCGTCGCCTCCGCCGAGGTTGGCAAGCTGAAGATGCAGGAACACCCGCTCGGCTCGACGCCGGCATCTGCCGCGCTGAAGGGCGAACGCGACGTCGACTATGCGTTGGAAGGCGTTCACACGGCCCAGATCTACAACGGCGAGAAGCTCGAGCCCGGGATGAACTTCACCGGCCCGGCGATCATCGAAGATCCGGGCACGACGATCGTCATTCATCCCGGAAATCGCGTCGAGGTCGACGGCTTCGGCAACATCCATATCCATCTCAAGGCTTGAGGAGTGCGAGACATGACTTCAGTTTCCCACGACCCGATCACGCTCGAAATCATCCAGAACTCGCTGCAGGCGACGGCTGATGAAATGTTTGCCGCCATGCGCAAGACGGCTATGAGCTCGATCATCTACGAAGTGCTCGACATGGGCACCGGCATTACCGACGCGGCAGGCCGCCTCGCCTCCTCTGGCGCCGGCATCCCCGGCTTCATCGGCGTGCTCGACAAATCCGTGAAGGTGCTGCTGGAGAAGTTCGACAAGCCCGGCCAGATCGAGCCGGGCGACGTCTTCATCACCAACGACCCCTATTATGGCGGTGTGACGCACCTCAACGACCTGGTGGTATGCATGCCCGTCTTCGTTGGCGGCAAGCTGATCGCCTGGACGGCCAACATCGCCCACAACTCCGATGTCGGCGGCAAATCACCCGGCTCGCTGTCGGCCGATGCGACCGAAATCTTCCAGGAAGGCCTGCGCCTACCAGCCATCAAGATGATTTCGAAGGGCGAGGCAATCCCCGGCATCTTCGACATCATCACCGTCAACTCGCGCATGCCCGACTTCCTCGAGGGCGACCTCTGGGCGGCCATCGCATCGGTGCGCATCGGCGCCAAGCGCCTGGCCGAGCTGGCTGAAAAGTACACCGTGGCCACCTTCGAGGCCGCGATGGACAGTTTCATGAACCACGGTGAAAAGATCGCGGTCGCCGAGCTCGCCAAGCTGCCGCATGGCAACTTCGAGCTGACCGAAGAGCAGGACGACGGTCGCTTCTTCAACGTCAAAATCAAGATCTCGGCCGACGAATTCGTCATCGACCTCCGGGACAATCCCGATCAGGACGCGGGCCCATCGAATGCCGGTCATGACGACACGCTGGTCAGCATGCAGGTGATCTTCAAGGCGCTGACCGACCCGACCTCACCGGCCAATGAAGGCTCCTTCCGGCCGCTCAAGGTGCTGACCAAGGAAGGCACCTGCTTCCACGCCAAAGAACCGGCAGCCGTCGGCTTCTATTATGAAATCGGCATCCGCGCCTATGACCTTGTCTGGCGCTGCCTTGCGCCACACATGCCGGAAAAGCTGCCAGCCGGTCATTTCTCGTCGATCGCCGGCACCTTTATCGGTGGCATCCATCCGGACACCGGCCGCCAATACACGATCATCGAGCCGCAGATCGGCGGCTGGGGTGCATCGGCAGGCAGCGACGGCAACAGTGCGATCTTCTCGGGCGTACATGGGGAAACCTATAACTGCCCGGCGGAAATCTCCGAAGCCCGCAACGGCCTGTTCGTCGACCGCATGGAGCTCAACACCGAGCCGGGCGGCGAAGGCAAGTGGACCGGTGGTCATGGCATCAAGCTCGACTACCGCATCCGTCGCGACAACTCGTTCCTGACGCTCGGCTATACCCGCTCGCGAATCCTGCCCTGGTCGCTTGACGGCGGCAATGAAGGCTCCGCCAACTACGCGCTCGTCATGCGCAAGGACGGCACCAGCGAGCGCTATGCATTTGCCTCGGGTATCCGCGTCGACACCGATGACGTCATCCGCGTCATCACCGGTGCCGGCGGCGGCATCGGCAACCCGAAGGATCGCGATCCGGCACTCGTGCAGGAAGATATTCGCAACGGCCTGATCACCGCCGAGCGCGCCCGCGAGGTGTACGGCGTCTCCTGAGACGCAGTCACCGACGCTCCACGACCTCCGTTATCCCGTTTTGACAAGGTGGCATCGCTTGCGATGCCACCGACGGGGTGACTTTGCCTGCACTTGGCCAACAAGACATATCAAATAGGGAGGAATATTTGAAATGCCTAGGATCGTTCACGTCGAAAAGCTCGGCGGCCCTGAGTTTCTGACTATCAATGATGCGGCGCTCGCAGAGCCAGGCCCCGGCGAAGTCCGTCTGAAAGTGGATGCCTTCGCGCTCAACCGTGCCGATATCCTCTACATCACCGGCTCGCACTACACCGAGCTCAAGCTCCCCTCGCGCATCGGCTCAGAGGCCGCCGGCATCGTCGACAGCGTTGGTCCGGGCGTCGATCACATCAAGGTCGGCGACCGGGTTTCCACAGTCCCCTTCTTCACCACCCAGTCTGAACGGCATGGCGTTCAGGGCGAATTCGCCATCGTCCCCGCCGGGTACGTCGCTCCCTGGCCCGAGGGCTTCACCGCCACCGAGGCATGCTCGGTCTGGATGCAATACCTGACTGCCTATTTTGCACTCGTCACCGTAGGAGAGCTTTCCATCGGTAAGTCGGTGCTGATCGCGGCTGCGGCCTCCAGTGCTGGCGTCGGCGCGATCCAGATGGCCAAGGCGCTCGGTGCCAACGTTATCGCAACCACCCGCCAGGAACAGAAAATTGCCTTTTTGAAAAGCGTCGGCGCCGATCATGTGATCGTCACCAAGAAAGGCGTGGACTTCTCGCTCGAAATCCGCGCTGCGACACAAGGCAGGGGGGTAGACGTCGTCTTCGATCCGGTCAGCGGCCGCTTCGCCGAAGATTACTGCCACGGGCTCAACTGGGCCGCTAAGATCTTGAACTACGGCCAACTCGACGACGAAGACCCGATCTTTCCGATCCTGCCGATAACCCGCGTCAAGGGGACGATCCATCCCTATTCGATGTTCAACCATGTGATGTTCCCTGACGAACTCGCCGAGGGTATCGCTTTCGTCATGCGGCAGATCTCCGAAGGCCGGTTCCGGCCGGTCATCGACCACATCTTCCAGTTCGATCAGACCATGGATGCCTACAACCATATGCTCGGCAACAGCCAGTGTGGAAAAATCGTCGTCCGGGTAACCGACGATGCGGGAAACTGAGGAGAAACGACGGATGACTGACAAGAAGCCATTGAAGATCATGTACCTCAACCCGGTCGGCGATGATGCTGTCGTCGATCCGATCTTTGCCGACATGGCGCGCGATCACAAGCTGCCGGGAACGGAAGTGCATGTGACGGCGCTGCCCAAGGAGCACTATGCCTTCTCGCATATCGAGTTCCGCACCTACGAAGCTATGGTGACACGCGGGATCCTGCGCGCCGTCCGCGCCGCCGCCGAAGAAGGCTTCGACGCGCTGGCGATCGGCTGCTTCTACGACACTGCACTACATGATGCCCGCGAGATCTCGGGCGACATGATCATCACCGGCCCCTGCGTCGCAGCCTGCGAAATCGCAGCCAGCCTGTCGAACCGCTTCGGCATCATCGTCGGCCGCCGCAAGTGGATCCACCAGATGCAGGCAACCGTGCATTCCTATGGCCACGCCGAACGCCTCGCCGGCTTTTACGATGTCGGCCTGGGCGTCGACGATTTCCAGAAGGACCATGCCGAGACCAACCGCCGTCTGCTGGCTGCCGGTCGCAAGGCGGTTGAGGAAGACGGCGCGGAATCGCTGATCCTCGGCTGCACGATGGAGATCGGCTTTTACAAGGAAATCGAGAAGGAACTCGGCGTGCCGGTGATCGACCCGTCGATCGCAGCGCTGAAGCGGGCGGAATATGCCGCCATTCTCAAGCGTCAGGCCGGCTGGGTGCCGAGCCGGAAGGGTTCTTGCGAATCTCCTCCCGAGGCCGAACTTGCGGCCTTCAACGTTTTTGCCGGCGACGAACCCGTGTTCGGCAGCCGCATCGTAATTCCCGCCAACTGATCAAGGATGATTTCCATGTCCGAACAAACCACAGCCCGCCTCGCCGCACTGCGCAAGCGCATGGCAGACACCGGCACCGGCCTTGTCGCCATCGCGCCGGGCTCGCATATGGACTGGGTGTTGGGCTTTCATCCGCATCCGGATGAGCGTCCGTGCCTGTTGCTGATTGCTGCCGAGAAGGAAGCCTTCCTGATGCCGGCGCTGAATGCTGAAGGTAGTCGTGAATTCACAGCGATCGAATTCTTCAACTGGGCTGACGACGTGGGCCCAGTTGCGGCACTGAATGACGCGCTTGCCGGTATTGACGCAACCGCCCCCGGCCTTGTGGCGCTCGATGAAACCATGCGCGCCGATTTCGCACTGCTGTTGCTCGACGCCCTGCCCGCCGACACCAAGCGCGATTTCACACCCAACACGCTCGGCGGTTTGCGGATGCGCAAGGACAGCGCCGAATACGCAAAGCTCAAAATGAATGCCGGCATCGCCGACCGCGCAATTCAGGCGGCCTTTGCCACGATCAAGCCGGGCATGACCGAGAACCAGGTCGCAGCCGAAATCCGCGCGCACTTCACGTCCGAAGGTGCCGAACCGCAGTTCTGGATCGTTGGCGCCGGCAGCAACGGCGCTTTTCCGCATCATTCCGCGAGCGAGCGCGTCGTCCAGGAAGGCGATGCAGTCGTGATCGACATCGGCGGCCGCAAGCAGGGTTTTCCCTCCGACATCACCCGCATGGCGGTCATCGGCCTGCCGCCGGAAGGCTATGGCGAGATCCACACGATCGTCGAAAAGGCCGTGCAGGCCGCGCTCAAGGCAGCCCGTCCGGGTGTGCTGGCCAAGGAGGTCGATGCCGCCGCGCGTAAAGTCATTACCGATGCCGGCTATGGCGAGTATTTCGTCCACCGCACCGGCCATGGCATGGGCATCGACGGCCATGAGCCGCCCTATATCACAGCAACTTCAGAAACCGTGCTGGAAGAAGGCATGGTGTTCTCCATCGAGCCCGGCATTTACCTACCTGGACGTTTCGGCATCCGCCTGGAGGATATCGTCATCCTGCGCGAGGACGGCCCGGAGATTCTCTCGGATCTGCCGCGCGACGCGCATTTCGTCCAGGTCTGATTGCTGGAACCCGTCAGGGTCGAATGGAACCATTCAATCCTGACGGTCTCTAACTCAGCTATTCAAGGACCGACGGGGCGTCGCTCAAGGTCTCGTCGAGGTCCTCGACCTTTTTCGACTTCTTCTTCTGTTCAAGAATCGACACCGGCGTCGATACGGCCGTACCGGCGACCTTGCCGATATTTCCGGCGGTACCAGCAACGACAGCTGTGATGCCCTCGCCAAGCGTGACATTGGAATCGGTCAGCGTCTGGCCGTTGACGAGGCGCTTGCCAATGAGCTGGACGATTTCCGGGCTCTCGGCAAACTTGCCGTGGTTGAGCCGGTCCTCGGTCTTGACCTGGGTGAGATCGACGATCTGGATGCCTGCCTTTTCGAGATCGCTCCGGTAAGGTTGCGTGGAGGCATCGATCGCACCCAGCCGCATCACGTCGCCCGAAATGAACCTGGACAGCGCAAGCGCCTTGTCGTCCTGAGAGACGAATACCGTGAAACTCGGCCGCTTGCCCTCGATTTCCGTCCATTGCTTGGCAAAAACGTCGATATCGATATCCGGCGACGCAAGAATGACATTCTGGATTTTCGGCGAAATCGCCCCATCACGGATCGACATCTGTCTGAGCGCTTCCATCGCCAGCCATGTGCCCATGGAATGGGCGAGCACCGTGATGTCGGTAATCTTCTTGTCCTGCGACAACGCGCGAAGGGCCTGTTCGAGTGCCGTGCGGGAAAAGTTGGTACTTTCCTTGTCGTAGTTGTAGTCGAACACGCTGGCCCGCGACGGCCAGGTGAACAGGATGGGCGTCACGCTCGCACCGGAGTCATGAACGATCTGCGCGTAGCGAAAGACGGCATCCTCGTAGGTATTGTTGAAGCCGTGGACGAACACCATGGCGTGGCCGTTGCGGCTATGCTGGTTGATCCAGCTCAGGGCTTCGGTGCGGCTGGTCAGCGGTTGGACGCGAACTACCGAAAAGTCGGTCTTCGGATCCGGAGGCAGCTTCTTCGGCCATTGCACCGTGCCGGCCTCGCGCTTTGGCGGGATCGAAATCGACACCTCCGTCACCGACGGTGAGGCGCTTCGTTCACCGGAGAACAATTGTCCGGGGTCCTGCGACCTCTGCCGGCTGGTGACCACCAGCATGTCGACCACAGCCTCGGCTCCTGACGTGTCGCCTGCAACCGGCGACATGACCCCTTGCGGACGGCCGCCGCAGGACTGAAGCAACAACGCTGCTGCCAGAACCAAGACGGACAGACATTTACTGCTGCCACTTGCGTGGACCCGTCGAACACCACCCCAAACAGAAAACATGCCGCCCATTCCACCCTTCGAGCACACCTGCTCCTTAGGCGAATAGCATATCCAAGCCTCGAAGTAACCCGCAACTGCCGCAGATCCTTGGCGCATTTCTTGGCCGCCCGGGATTTGACGGGCATTTCGTCGAAGCAAAAGGTGAAGGTTTAGAGCCTGCAAAGCCGCACAGCCCCAATGTGGCAGCAGGCGCAACGGAATGGTCGACATGATCAGGAATGCCCGCTCAGACTGGCCCTGAGGGAGGAGATTTGGCCGAGCCGATTGGCACCTTCATTCACACTGCGGCTGGTCTGATGTCATCCGCAGATCTTTTCGCCACGCTCTGCGATTCTGTCATAGGCCGTCTCAAGCAACTCGGATGTGGGGGCGCCAAAGCCCGCCAATTTGAGGAGCGCCTTGAGATGTGTCCGGCCGCTTTCGCCGACGATCGGCGCGAAGGGGGACATGGTGGCATGTGAGGTACCGCTGCGGAGAGCAGAGAACTCAGCGAAATTGGAAAAGCGTTCATAGTTATTGGCCACGGCAAGGAATGTTTCTGCCGGGGCACCTTCGGCCAGAATCACTTCGTGGGTATCGAGTACGATGTGCAAGTACTCGATGGTGTCGCTATCCGTCCGAGGAACTACTGTGATCGACGTTCCGTTGACCAGATCAAGAGCCTGAATCAACACACCGTCAATCAACAGCGCATGGCGGGGGGACAGATAGAGATCGCGGTGAGGGATGACATCATCAAGGGCATGCCGCGCGATACAGACTGGCAGTGCGCCCGTCGGCCAGGTCTCGCCTGCTTTCCGATACACTTGGCGGCCGATCCACTTGATCGGCATGGTATATCCACGAACCGTTTGAACGAGGTCACCAATCCTGAGATTCTCGATACGCACCTCGCCCGTCGATGTCATGATCGATGTGCCGCGAAGGAAGCAGTTTGCGCCCCCACCCGTGTTGCCTCCTTTGTTCCACCACTTCCTTCCCAGGGCTTGCGTAACCGAAGGGGCAACGGCCGTCGAGACGGAGACGCCGATTGCCGCAACTCTGGCAGTTGCCGCTGCAGTCAGACCGAGGAAATGCCGCCTTGCCCGGTTTATTTTTGAGGCGGGATATTTTTTAGACGCCATGGCAGCCTCCCTCTTGTTTACAAAACGCTTTACTAAATGTGCCCTATCACCCTGCATCAGTTTGCTATTTAAGGAAATCGCTTCATTGGATTCTGTTTGTTGCTGCAGCAACCGGCGTTGCTACAGCAACAGATGGAAGACCACCTGCTTTTGGAGACGTGTCGTACCACAAATGGATGGAGGTTGTGATTGCCCGCGCTCCAGAGACGCGCGGAGCTGGCAGGTGGCTGAATGATGTTAGCTACAACTCATCTTAAACACTTTCCTTTAGCGCTCACGTCCGCGTTTAACACTTGGGTTTCTAGGGTACAGATTCATAACGACCTGATCCAGATGCGCCGCTGCAACGAGTTTGGCGGCAGAGAGGAAGTTGCGAGGATCTTTGCCGTAGCACGTGGAGATGAGCGAGCCGGTGCGAAACCGCAGCTAGATGCCGTTGATCACCCGACGATCATCAACACACGGACGTCACGCGGCAACCGACCTTCCTGCCAGCCTTCGCACCGCCTCGAAACCAACCAGCCCGACACCGCCCAGCAATGCCGTCAATGTGAGCGAGATGCTGATGCCCAGGTTCTCCGTGAAGGCCGCGAACGTAAATGGAGCAGCAGCCCCTGCAACCAGGCGGATCGCGGCCATTTTCCCGGTCAAGGCCCCGTAGCCTTCCGAGCCGAATAGCCACAGCGGCAGTGAGCCCTGCACAATGCTGTTGAGCCCCGAGCCCAGCCCCAGAAGGATTGCGAAGGCGACTGCGCCGACAAGCCAGCCACCCGAGGCCACCAGCACAACGATACCACTCACGATAAAGGATGCCGACAGGATTGAAAGCAGCGGCGGTGAAAGGTTGCTGCCGAAGATCATGTTGATAAATCTGCTCAGGACTTGCGAGGGACCGAAGATCGCACTGACGACCACCGCCGCTCCGCCGAGTCCCAGGCCGGTCAGCATCGGCACCATGTGCACAAGCATTGCCGACAAGGCGAAGCCTTGCAGGGCAAAGGCACCCGAGGCCACAAAAAAAGCCGAGCGGCGTCCTGCCATTGGCAGCGCGCCCTGCAAATGCCTGACAGGTGGCTCCTCGACCGTGCTTCCGAGGTTTGACCGCGAACGGCTGCGCATTATCCAGAAGTGGATCGGCACACAGATAATCAGGTTCAATATTGCATAGATGAGGTAAATTTCCCGCCAGGATAGATGCAAGTGAAGAGCGCTGGTTATCGGCCAGAACAATGTCGAGGCAAAACCCGCAATCAGGGTGAGGTACGTGATGCTTTTTCCGGCTGCGTGCGGTCGGGTCTCGACAAGCGCTGCAAAAGCCGCCTGATACTGAACCATCCCGGATGCAATTTCCAGCAGAACGATGGCAGCGACGAAAGCGAGCGCAGAGTTCGAATAGGCGCAGAGCAGAAGCGTGAACGCCGCAACCATCGAACCAATCGTCATGAGCCGACCAGCTCCGAACTTGTCCATGTATCGCCCCAGCAGCGGCGCAATGACACCGCCCACCAGCAGGGAACCCGAGAAGATGCCGAAGACTTGATCGACGGACCAGCCAAGGTCCTTGGCCATATCCGGCGCAAGAATGCTGAAGCTGTAATAAAGCGTCCCGTAGCCGATGATTTGGGTGAGCCCCAGCGCCACCACGATGGCAACCGGAACGCGCTCATAATGCTGTCTCATATCGACTTCAGGCCCACCCGTTGCTCAAGCTTTGCGGCTTCTTCCTTCCGCTCGCTGTATCGATCGGTCAGATAGCCCGAGACGTCACGCGTGAGAAGCGTGAACTTCATCAACTCCTCCATCACGTCAACAACCCGATCATAATAGGTCCGGCATCCGCAGATGTTCGAGACCGGCTGCAGGCAAATCAGGCAATGCGCTTGCCCTCGTCGTCCAGCACCCGTTCACCATCTTCCTTGACGAACGACCCCTTGAAGGCGTCGGCCGGGAGGATATCGAGCACCAACTCCGACGGACGGCAAAGGCGCGTCCCACGCGGCGTGACGACAAAGGGGCGGTTGATCAGGAGCGGATGTCCAAGCATCGCGTCGAGAAGCTGCGCGTCCGTCACCTCGGGTTTGTCGAGCCCGAGTTCTGCATAGGGTGTGCCCTTCTCACGGATGGTTTGCCGCACTGTCAGTCCAGCGTCAGCGATCATCTTCACCAACGCGGCGCGAGACGGCGGCGTCTTGAGGTATTCAATTACAGACGGTTCGATGCCTGCGTGACGGATAAGCGCCAGCGTGTTTCGGGACGTCCCGCATTCGGGATTGTGGTAGATGGTGACTTGCATGAATCAGACCCTTTCGGAGGCAATGGGTTTTCGAGCTGGCAGACCGCGCTCGTACCAGCCCTTGCTGTGGTTCACGATCCAGACCACAGTGAGCATGACGGGCACCTCGATCAGAACGCCGACGACCGTGGCAAGCGCCGCACCGGAATTGAACCCGAACAGACTAATCGCAGCGGCAACGGCAAGTTCGAAGAAATTAGAGGCTCCGATCAAGGCGGAGGGACCGGCAATACAGTGCTCCTCCCCGCTCAGTCGGTTCAGGAGATAAGCGAGCCCAGCGTTGAAGTAGACCTGTATGAGGATCGGCACGGCGAGCAGACCGATGACAGCAGGCTGCGCCAGAATCTGCTCACCCTGGAAACCGAACAGCAGCACGAGGGTGGCAAGCAGGGCGACCAGAGACAGAGGCTGTAGCCTCGCCAGCAGGCCATCCAATCGACGTGTCGATCCGCCGATGAGGAGGATGCGCCGAAGCATTTGCGCTGCGATAACCGGCAGGACGATGTAGAGCACCACCGAGAGAATGAGTGTGTCCCAAGGAACGGTGATCGCGGAGAGACCAAGCAGAAGTGCTACGATAGGCGCAAACGCGATCACCATGATGCTGTCGTTGAGCGCCACCTGCGACAGCGTGAAATGGGGCTCGCCCTTGGTCAGGTTCGACCAGACGAACACCATGGCCGTGCAGGGTGCTGCAGCAAGGATGATCAGACCCGCTATGTAGGAGCCGACCTGCGTCTCGGGAAGCAGCGGGCGAAACAACCAACCAATGAACAGCCAGCCGAGCAATGCCATCGAGAACGGCTTGACAGCCCAGTTGATGAACAGCGTCACGCCGATGCCCCGCCAGTGGCGGCCAACTTGTCCCAAGGCGGAGAAGTCGATCTTGAGCAGCATCGGGATGACCATCAGCCAGATCAAACCTGCCACCGGCAGATTGACCTTGGCGATCTCGGCGCCACCAATGGCGTGGAACACAGTGGGGAAGGCTTGACCAAGTGCGATGCCGACCACGATGCAGGCCGCGACCCAGATGGTGAGGTAGCGTTCGAAAGTGGACATGGTCACTCCTGAAGTTCGAGCATCATCAGCGCGGCAGTGGATGGGCAGAGGCTTGCCGCTTGACGGGTTTGGAGGATGGTGGTGGGCGCCGCTGAGCGGTCGATTTCGCTGAAGCCCAAGCGCCGGAAGAAAGCCGACGCGGACGTGGTCAGCAGGTAAGCCGTCGTTGCCCCGCTGAGCCTCGCTTGCAGCAGGAGCGCTTCCGCAACCATTTTCCCCAGCCCGCCGCCGCGATGACCGTGGATGACCACCAGCGACCTAATGAGAACATCTTGGTCGTGAAGCTCGTAGCCCCCATAGCCGACCGGCTTGCCTTCCTGCTCGAACCTGAAGAAGCATCGACCTTGTTCCACGAGATCATCAGCAGGCAGCGCGGCGGACGAAAGTGCTTCAACAAAGCCCTGATCGTTGCCGGGGATTGAAGTCATAACCAAGCCCGTCACCGCATCTTCTCCTTCAGCGCAGGCGAGCAGCAGACGTTCGAAGCACCGACCGGGGCGCAGATTTCGGGATGACCACCGCAGCAATCCTCCATCAGGAAGCGGACCAATGCGCCGAGTGCCGCATAGTCGGCGCGGTAGATAATCGACCGGGACTCGCGTTCCATCGTCACCAAGCCAGCCCGCTCCAGTTCCTTGAGATGAAACGAAACATTCGAGGGCGACACCTCAAGTCGCTCACCAATCTGGCCGGAGGCCATGCCCTCGGGACCGGCAACAACGAGGAGGCGGATGACCTGAAGGCGGGTCTCTTGCGAGAGGGCACCGAACGCGCCGAGGGCTTGACGTTCTTCCATGTTTCGATATTCCTAATAATGTTGAAATATGGAGTAGCTGAAATGCTGACGCTCGACAAGATGGAATTTTCACAGACCGACATTTCGCTCGGGGCGCTGCTCACGGCCCTCGACGAAAGGCCTGAGATGCCGCTGGTCTTTCATTACGCAGGCCGACCGATCAGGGCCGGCTATCACATCACGGAGGTCAAGGCGGGGCAGTTCTCGGCTTTGGACTGCGGCGCGAACCCGGAAGCATGGAGCGAGATTTTCGTTCAACTCTGGGATATCGACGAGGATCAACGGACCCATATGAGGGCGAGCAAGTTTACCGCCATCATCAGGAAGGTGTCCGAACATGTTGGTCTCGACAGCTCTGCCAAGCTGACCTTCGAAGTCAGCGACGGTGTCCAGCCCATGCAGCTTTTCTCAGCTGACTTCCCATACGTTGAAGGACAGGCAATCAGGGTCGATCTCGGACCTCGCCCAGCGAGCTGCAAGCCTCGTGACCGATGGCTGGCCGAGCAGCAGGCCCCGGTTGCCGCTTGCTGCGGTCCCTCGACCAAATCCTCTTGTTGCGCCTGATCGAGCGCTGTCGCAATCCCTTGAGGTCATCGCTCGGAGAGTGCTCGATGCAGATCGCGGTCATCAATGAGAATCAAGCACCCACACACATCGAGCTGCTGGTTGATCTGCTGACCGAAGCCGTGACGACCGGAGCGCTGGTCGGCCACGTCCATCCCCTGAACCGAGAGAGATCCGCCGCCTAGGCGCCGATGATGTCACGGGGGATCGCACAACGGAAGTGATAGACGTTTCCACGACGGATAAGTCGATAGGTAGAGGCACGTCGCCCACAGCTCCGCTGTAGCAGTGTGCTGTAGCAAACGGAAGCCTAACCCATTGATTTATAGGTATGTCATTGATCTCAAAGGGAGAAAAATGGTGCTGCTAGAGAGATTTGAACTCTCGGCCTCTCCCTTACCAAGGGAGTGCTCTACCCCTGAGCTATAGCAGCATCGTGGACCGGAAAATTCAGTTAAACCGGTTGGGCGAGGCGGCTATTGCCATAGCTTTTGCCCGAGCGCAAGCGCCAATCGCTCACTTTTCGTAAAGAAAATCCAAAGCCCCTGCAATGCCGGGCTTTGCGCGCCCCTGTCATTTGCGCTATGCAACGGCATAACGACGCAAATTGGCAGCAAGATCATGCAGAAAAAGGAATCACAGTCCGTACCTGGCGCAAATCAGGGCACCGATGATTCCCGACGCGTCGGAAAATCCGCTGCCGAAAAGCGCGCCGAGCGGCTGAAGAGCGAGCTTCGGGCAAACCTTGCGCGCCGGAAAGTCCAAGCGCGGGCGCGACGCGAAGGCGAGGAGGACGACCGCCCCGGCGATCTTCTTTCCGCACCGAAGCCTGTCGACAAGGACTGATTGCCGCAATTTCCCCCAATTTACCGGCCTAAACAGCAACACAGGCCTTTTCTTGAATGTATATTCGCAATGCGCTAAGGGGGCCGCAGGTTTGACGGCGCCCCTTCTGGGCGCCAAGGGGACAAGACTCTATGGATCGTATCAGAATCGTCGGCGGCCGCCCGCTGCATGGCATCATTCCCATCTCCGGTGCCAAGAATGCGGCCCTGCCGCTGATGATCGCCTCGTTGATGACATCGGACACGCTGACGCTTGAAAACGTGCCGCACCTGGCAGACGTCGAGCAGTTGATCCGCATTCTCGGAAATCACGGCGTCGATGTTTCGGTCAATGGCCGGCGCGAGCATCAAGATGGCTCCTATGCCCGCACAATTCACTTCACCTGCCGCACCATCGCCGATCTGACCGCACCCTACGAGTTGGTCTCGAAGATGCGCGCCAGCTTCTGGGTAATCGGGCCGTTGCTCGCTCGTGAAGGCCAGGCGCGTGTTTCGCTGCCGGGCGGCTGCGCCATCGGAACACGACCGGTCGACCTGTTTTTGGAAAGCCTCAAGGCACTTGGCGCCGAAATGGAAATCGACGGCGGCTATGTCAACGCGCGCGCCCCGAAGGGCGGCCTGATCGGCGCCCGTTACACCTTCCCGAAGGTCTCTGTCGGTGCGACCCACGTGATGTTGATGGCCGCGAGCCTTGCCCGCGGCACCACAGTGATCGGCAACGCGGCCCGCGAGCCTGAAGTCGTCGATCTGGCCAACTGCCTGAATGCCATGGGTGCCAAGATCACCGGCCAGGGCACGTCGACCATCACCGTCGAAGGTGTTTCCCTGCTGTCGGGCGCTCGCCACCGCGTCATGCCCGACCGGATCGAAACCGGCACCTATGCCATGGCGGTTGCGATGACCGGCGGCGATGTGGAGATCGTCGATACCGACACGACCTATCTGGAGACGGCGATCGAGGCTATCCGCCGCGCCGGCGCCGAGATCACCCGCACCGAACGCGGTATCCGGGTCCGTCGCAACGGCGAGCTTCTGAAGCCGGTCGATGTTGTTACCGATCCCTATCCGGGCTTTCCGACCGACCTCCAGGCGCAGTTCATGGGGCTGATGACCCGCTCCAGCGGCGCCTCCCACATCACCGAGACGATTTTTGAAAACCGGTTCATGCATGTGCAGGAACTTGCCCGCCTCGGCGCCAAGATCACGCTCAATGGCCAGACGGCCCGCATCGAGGGTGTCGAGCGCCTGAAGGGCGCGCCGGTCATGGCCACCGACCTTCGGGCATCGGTATCCCTGGTTATCGCGGGCCTCGCGGCCGAGGGCGAAACGGTCGTGTCACGCGTCTACCACCTCGATCGTGGCTTCGAGCGGCTTGAAGAAAAGCTGACGCGCTGCGGCGCAATCGTCGAGCGGGTCAGCGAATAGGCAACTTGATATCGCCCGGGCGGTTGCGAACCGCCTTGGCGCATCTTATCTCAAGCGTATGAAAATGCTGGCCGGCAGGCGCTGACCGGCGACAAACGCTGGACTGTAAAGATGACCATGAAACTGCTTGCCCTCGATGACGAGGATCTGACGGTGATTTCGGCGCACATGCAGGATGCTGTATTCCGCATTGCCGATGTCGACTACACCCCCAAACAAAAGCACTTCACCCTCGCCGCCAACCGGTTCGACTGGGAAGAAACCGACCGAAACGCCAAGGGTTTCGAACGCAGCCGCTCCGCGCTCTGTTTCAAGCAGGTCAAAGGCGTACGCTCGATCGGCGTCGACCGAAAGGCGCCCGAAAAGGTGCTGTCGCTGCTTGCCGTGCTTTACGAACGCGATGGCGAAGGCCCGGAAGGCTCCATCGAACTGGTGCTAGCCGGGGGCGGCTCTATCCTGCTCGATGTGGACTGTATCGAAGTTCAGCTTGCAGATACGGGCGGCACGTGGGAAACCACGATGAAACCGCGCCATCCGGGCGCGGCTTAAGTACAGTGCATAGAGTGAGGGCATTCCTTGGCGATCTGGCTTGACCGGCAGGCGGACGATTTCGAACAGCGCTTCGCCGCCTTTTTGACAACCAAACGCGAAGCGTCCGAAGACGTCAATGTGGCCGCGCGCGCCATCATCGCCGATGTGGTTGCCCGAGGCGACGTAGCGCTGAAGGAATACTCGCTAAAATTCGACGCCCTGGATTTCGACCGGGTGCCGATGCGCGTGGCACCAGAAGATCTCGATGCCGCCTATGCCAGCATCGAACCATCGGTGCGCGACGCCCTGCATCTCGCCGCCGAACGCATCGAAAAACACCACCGCCGGCAATTGCCGAAGGACGACATCTACGAGGACGCGCTCGGGGTGACGCTCGGGTCCCGCTGGACGGCGATCGAGGCCGTGGGGCTTTATGTCCCGGGCGGCATGGCAAGCTATCCAAGCTCGGTCCTGATGAACGCCATACCGGCAAAGGTCGCCGGCGTGCCACGCATCGTCATCGTCGTTCCGGCGCGGGAAGGCACCATCAATCCAGCGGTACTGGCGGCCGCCAAGATCGCCGGCGTCGACGAAATATACCGGATCGGTGGCGCCCAGGCTGTCGCTGCCCTCGCTTACGGCACCGAGACGATCACACCGGTCGCCAAGATCACCGGCCCCGGCAATGCCTTCGTGGCTGCCGCCAAGCGCCATGTGTTCGGCACAGTCGGCATCGACATGATCGCCGGCCCCTCCGAAGTGCTTGTCATCGCCGACCGCGACAACGATCCGGACTGGCTCGCCGCCGACCTTCTTGCCCAGGCAGAGCACGATACCGGCGCCCAATCGATCCTGATCACCGACGATGCGGATTTCGGACGCGCGGTAGAAGCCGCTGTCGAGCGCCAGCTGAAGCTACTGTCGCGCTCCGAGACTGCCAGCGCCTCCTGGCGCGATTTCGGCGCGATCATCGTCGTTCCGGATCTCGAAGCTACAGCGCCGCTCGCAGACCGCATCGCCGCCGAGCACCTGGAAATCGCCACCGCCGATCCCGAGGCGCTGATGGCAAAGATCCGCAATGCCGGCGCCTTCTTCCTCGGCCGGCACACGCCCGAAGTCGTCGGCGATTATGTCGGAGGCTCCAACCACGTCTTGCCAACGGCGCGTTCGGCACGGTTCTCTTCCGGTTTGTCGGTGCTGGACTACATGAAGAGGTCCTCCATCCTCAAGCTGGGCACCGAGCAGTTGCGGGCGCTGGGACCGGCTGCGGTGACGCTTGCGACTTGCGAAGGGCTGGATGCCCATGCAAGATCGGTGGCAATAAGGCTCAATCCGGGGGAGTGACTTGATGGCCGCAAACGGCGCCTACCGGCTGACCGATGTGACTCTTGACGAGTCCATCGGCCGCTCGACCCCCGATGTCGAACATGAGCGTGCGGTGGCGATCTTCGATCTGCTGGAGGAAAACTCGTTTGCACCGAACGGCCATGCCGGCGGTCCCTATCATCTTAAACTCTCGCTGATCGACAAGAAGCTCGTCTTCACAATCCTTACGGAATCGGGCGGGGCTGTTGCGACACATATCCTGTCACTCACGCCCTTCCGCCGCATCATTCGCGATTATTTCATGATCTGCGAAAGCTACTACCAGGCGATACGGTCCTCGACGCCGAGCCAGATCGAAGCGATCGACATGGGCAGACGCGGCATCCATAACGAGGGGTCGCAGACACTCGAAGATCGACTGAAGGGAAAGATCACGCTGGACTTCGACACCGCGCGCCGGCTCTTCACGCTGGTTTGCGTGCTCTACTGGCGGGGCTGAGCCGGATGGAGCTTCCCGGAGCACCTTCTCCTGACAGGCCTCACAGTGCCGTCCTGTTCATGTGCGGCATGAATTCCATCCGTTCGCCGATGGCCGAAGCAATCGCCCGCCACTACCTGCCGCAAAGTGTTTACGTCGCTTCGGCGGGCGTCCGGCGCGGCGAGAGGGACCCGTTCGTGGATGCGGTGCTCGACGAGATCGGGCTGACGATCGGCCGCCATCAGCCGCATCTGCTCGATGATCTCGAAGACGACTATTTCGACCTCATCGTCACGCTTGCCCCCGAAGCTCACCATGCCGCGCTTGAAATGACCCGCTCGTGGGCAGTGGATGTTGCCTACTGGCCAACCCCCGATCCAACCGTGGTCACAGGCACGCGCGAACAGATCCTGGATGCCTATCGGGGCGTTCGCGATCACCTCACGCAGTTGATCCTCAAACGGCTGGCAAAGTCCCCGGTTGAGGTCTCGCCCTGAAAATACCGCCGATTACTTGCACAACCAGTCATTTAGTCATAAATACCGCTGCCCGGGCAGTTCACAAAGCCATGACTTTTGTGTAGTTTCCGCGCGAATTCGCGAGGAGCCGATCGGGCATCCTCGATAAAAACTCTAGGAAGACACCCCAAATATGCCGAAAGAAGAAGTACTGGAATTTCCGGGAATCGTCACTGAATTGCTGCCAAACGCCACGTTCCGCGTGAAGCTGGAGAACGAGCACGAGATTATCGCGCACACTGCCGGCCGCATGCGCAAGAACCGCATCCGCGTTCTCGCCGGCGACAAGGTGCTTGTCGAGATGACCCCTTACGACCTTACCAAGGGCCGTATCACCTATCGCTTCAAGTAAACGATCAGAGACGAGCGCAGGAAACCGGTTTTGCTGACACAGCGGCTGATATTGGCATCGGGTTCGCCGAGAAGGCTGGATCTTCTCGCGCAGGCCGGCATTACGCCCGACAAGCTTTTGCCCATGGATCTCGACGAAACGCCCCGGCGTGCCGAGCATCCACGGTCGTTGGCGCGTCGGCTCGCCCATGACAAGGCCGAGGCTGCATTTCAGTCCCTGCGAACAGATCCGCAATGGGCGGGTTCGTTTATTCTCGCTGCCGATACCGTCGTGGCGGTAGGCCGGCGCATTCTCGGCAAACCGGAGTATCTGGAAGAGGCGTCCTCGTCGCTGCATCTTCTGTCCGGTCGCAGCCACTGGGTTTATACCGGTATCTGCCTGATCACGCCGCAGGGTACGTCCCGCGTCAAGGTGATCGAGACCAAGGTTCGCTTCAAGCGGCTGACGATGCAGGAACTGAAGTTCTATCTCGCGTCCGGCGAGTGGCGCGGCAAGGCCGGCGGCTACGCGATCCAGGGATTCGCAGGAACCTTCATCCAGAAGCTTTCGGGCTCTTACAGTGCCGTTGTCGGTTTGCCGTTGAGCGAAACCATCCAGTTGCTGACCGGGGAAGGCTTCCGCTTTCACGAGAAATGGCAGGAGGGCTGATCATGGCCGATGCCACCGTAGCCCCCTTGCGCAAGCCGCGCCCCTGCCCCGAATGCAGCAAGCCGTCGTCGCGCGATTCCTATCCGTTCTGTTCGGAGCGTTGCCGCAACCTCGACCTGTCACGCTGGCTGTCGGGCTCCTATGCGATTCCCGTCACTGAGGATGAGACGAAAGCCGACGACGAATTTGACGACAGTGGCCGCGACCGCAGCTGAAAAACCGTGCCTTTTCATCGCCTTGAGAATAATTGAAAAAAAACGATCAGGGGGGTTGCGACTCTCCGACAAGCTGCTATAACCCCGCTCGCTCCCGGGGAAAACCAAGCCCCGGCAAACACTCTCACAGAGAAGTTTGCAGTAAGCAAAGATGCCCAGATAGCTCAGTTGGTAGAGCAGCGGATTGAAAATCCGCGTGTCCGTGGTTCAAATCCGCGTCTGGGCACCACTACAATTTTCTCCACTTTTTGTTTTGGCCTACTCTTTCCTGAAGGGCGTTCGTTTTCATCGAACCACTTTTGGCACGTGCCGATTTCGTATCGACTGATTGTCAACGTGCGCGACCGCCATTACTAGTTTTCCTGTAGCTGGCAACGCGTATCCCAGCCATGACGTCGCTGACATAACAATCTTATCGGGTGATTCGAGCATGCAGTATTTTTCGACTGATCATGTACCGGAACGCGATCGGATGGCGGTGCTGCACGATTTCATCGGTCGGCATGTGGCACGGCGTCAGTTCAGTCCACTCGACGGCCGCGAGATGCGCATAGAGCTGGCGGCGATGCGTCTTGCCAAAGGCGCAGCCATTGGCACGGGGCGCTACTCCCCTCTGGCGGGCAAGCGCAGCCGCGAACTCATCGCCGACGGTTGCGAGGACTATCTGCTGACCATCCACGACCAGGACCATGACTTGTCCATCGAAGGAAAACAGCCGATCAAGGTCCGCGCTGGCGAAATGATGCTTGTCAGCGATGCACATCTGTCGGAGTTCTGGCTTCCTCAGACAACGGTCTCCGTCATCTCACTTGGCCGGAAACAACTCTCCAGGCTTTTTCCGCGCATCGACAGCCAACCATACTACCGCGTCCCCACCGATACACCGGGGCTTGGCTTGCTGGCTGGCTATGCCAATCTTCTTCGCCAGGCGCCCGCTCATGACGACAAGGCCGCCGGCCTTGTATCGAACCATCTCTACGAGCTTGCTGCTTTGGCGCTGTCGGGGGTCGCGACGGGTGATACCGGCCGCAGCGAGCGCAGTATTGGCGCAGCGCGGCTGGCGCTCGCAAAGCAGGCGATTTCCAAACGCCTGCACGAACCCGACCTCGTCATTGCAGCGATAGCCCAGACCCAGGCGATTTCGCCGCGTTACCTGCAGAGGCTTTTCGAGACAGAGGGCTCGACATTTTCCGAGTACCTGCGCAACTGCCGGCTCGAACTCGCCTTGCGCCGTCTCGAAAAGTCGGACCCGCCCCGACTGGCTATTTCGGCCATCGCCTACGAGTGCGGTTTCAGCGACCTGTCCTATTTCAACCGCACCTTCCGTAGCCGCTACGGCATGACGCCGTCGGATGTGAGGGCAGCCGCCATACGCAAGCCGCGCTAACAAGCCGCTTGTCCAGCCGCCAGCGCCAGTCCGCTGAGCATTCGCCATTTCGTCTCAAATCTCAACCGATCGCCGCAGAGTTCGCTTTGTGCAGGATCGGTGCGCTCTGGACCAAGAGACATATTCATCGACTGCCGTATACGAGCCAACTGGCTCGACGTGGCGCGACCGCGTGGGCCAACGGAACAACCCAGTTACGCGGAGAAACCACATTGCCGACACCGACATTCACTGGATCCTCATATCAGATCGGCCCCGCAATAGGAGGGCAGAACGCTGCGGCGGTTACCGCGCTTGACGATGGCCGCTACGTCGCGATCTACCGGAGCAGTTCGCTTGCCGAGGGCTCCCTCGCCTTTGTGATTTACAATGCCGACGGAACGATCTCCAAAACCGAGACGATCGCCAATCCGAACGACGAAGGCATCATCGATCACGGCAACTTAAACATCGCCGCCCTGAAGGGCGGAGGGTTTGCCATCGTCTGGTCGACACGCGCCGGCGCCGGCGAGAACGTGTATCACCGCGTCTATGGCGCCGACGGCAATGCGCTTGGCGAGCCCGTTCACACGAATGCCGACGTGCCGCCCGAAGCGCTGGCAAAGCGACCCGACATCGCCGGTGACGGGCAAGGCGGGTTCTATGTCGTGTGGGACGACAATGGCTATGACAACGATCCTGGCCCAGGCGTCACACGGACCTATGTGCCGCGGATCCAGCACTTCGGGGCCGATGGCCAGCCGCTTGACCTGCCAACCCGGCTAGGCGACGACTGGGGCGCCGACTCCAACGCCGCGATCGCCATCAACCGAGACGGCACGCGGATCAATGTCGTATGGGATGACAATCTCAGTGGAACTGGAAGCAACGACACGGACGGCATCAAGGGCTACGAATTTGGTGGCCTCGGTGATTATCGCGCCGACGAGGGAACTTACCATGAGTTCCACGGCACGCCTGATGTTGCATACTCGACCGGCAACAATTTCATGACGGTCTGGAGCGAATTCGTTTCATCCGGCGCCTATGAAATTCGTGGATCGATCAACGACGGACCTGAATTCAAGGTCAATACATCAGCTCACCAGCATTGGACTACAATGCCGCAGGTCGTCGGCTTGAAATCCGGCAACTTCCTTGTCGTCTGGTACGATGGCGGCTTCGACGGCAATGACGACGTGCTCGGGCAATTGTTCAGCGCAACCGGAGAAAAGATCGGCGACGAGTTCCAGATCTCCGACCAGACCTCGACCGATATTTCTCGTGTCGAAGCCTCCGAGATGCTGGACGGGCGCGTCGTCGTCACCTGGGACAGTGCAGGCAATGGCTACAAGCTGCTCTCACGGATGGTCGATGTGCGTCAGGGCGCTGAAAACTGGGTCGGTACCGACAAGGACGAGTACTATGTCGGCACGGCTTTGGCGGATACGCTGGATGGTGGCGGCGGCAACGACACCCTGCACGGAATTGGCGGTGCAGACAGCCTGATCGGCGGTAGCGGCAACGACACGGTCGCCTATTCCTACGCGACCGGTGGGCTGACCGTGAGCCTGACGAATTCGGCCCTCAACACCGGCGACGCAATGGGCGATACCTTCAATTCCATAGAGAATCTCGCGGGCTCTACCTTTGCCGACCGGCTCGCCGGCAATGGTGGTGCCAACTGGCTCTACGGGCTGGCCGGAAACGACACGATCGAAAGCAATGCCGGCAAGGATGTGCTCCTTGGCGGTGGCGGCACCGACAAGCTCTATGGAGGCGCCTCTGCCGACAGCTTCGTTTTCGCCACAGGCGATACGGCGACAAGCAAGAAGGCTGCTGATACGATCTACGACTTCAGCAACGCCCAGGGCGACTTGATCGATCTCTCCGACATCGACGCCAGATCCGCGACCACCAGTGACGACAAGTTCAGCTTCATCGGGTCCAAAGCTTTTTCGGAGAAAGCCGGCCAGTTGCGTGTGGTCAATGAAAGGAGCGACACCTGGGTGATGGGTGACACCAATGGCGACGGCAAGGCCGACTTCATGATCCATCTGGACGATGCCGTAACTTTTCGGGCGAGCAGCTTCGACCTTTGACCGGCGGTGGTCCGGTGGAGAAACTTTGTCCCGTTCGCCGTCGGACCGACCTTCGGTCAACAAAAAGCCGCCCGGGTTTTCGCCCGGGCGGCTTGGGTATCTCGATAGGTAAAGCTCAGCTCGGCTCGACGACGCGCAGCGCCTTTGCCTGATCCAGCGCTGCCTGCCTTACGGCTTCCTGCACCTTTTCGAACGCACGAACTTCGATCTGGCGCACACGCTCGCGGCTGATGTCGAACTCCGACGACAATTCTTCCAGCGTCACCGGCTCCTCGCGAAGGCGGCGTGCTTCGAAGATGCGCTTTTCGCGGTCGTTCAGCACCTTGAGCGCGTTGGATAGCATGGCGCGGCGCGTATCCAACTCGTCCTGCTCGATCAGGATCTGTTCCTGGCTGTCATGGTCGTCCACCAGCCAATCCTGCCACTGACCGGCATCGCCGTCCGCAGCCTTGATCGGGGCGTTGAGCGAGGCATCACCGCCGAGGCGACGGTTCATCGAAATGACCTCTTCCTCGGACACCTTGAGCTTGGTGGCGATTTCCGCGACCTGCTCGGGTTTCAGATCGCCGTCGTCGATCGCCTGGATCTTGCCCTTCAGCCGTCGCAGATTGAAGAACAGACGTTTCTGGTTCGCAGTGGTACCCATTTTCACGAGCGACCACGAGCGCAAGATATACTCTTGAATAGCCGCTTTGATCCACCACATAGCATATGTAGCGAGACGGAAACCACGATCGGGTTCGAACTTTTTGACCGCCTGCATGAGGCCGACATTGCCTTCGGAGATCACCTCACCGATCGGCAGGCCGTAACCACGGTAGCCCATGGCGATCTTGGCAACGAGACGCAAATGGCTGGTGACCAGCTTGTGCGCGGCAGTGCGGTCTTCGTGTTCCGCATAACGCTTGGCCAGCATGTATTCTTCCTGCGGCTCAAGCATCGGAAAACGTCGGATTTCATCCAAATATCTATTGAGACCGCCTTCTCCGGCAGTCAACATCGGCATCGAACTACGGGCCATTAAGCACCCCTCTCCTTCGGCTTCCTTTTAGGCAAGCCGTAATTGGCCGGGGGTTCTCCCGGTCCACGTGTCTGATTTATGGTCTACATGCGGCACTTTCAAGGCACAAGACTTCACAAATTTGTGAAATATAAGAAAACCTTATTATTCCGTATGCTATCAGCCCTTTAGCGCCTCGATAAGGGCCAGCATATCCTCAGGCAGCGGCGCCTCGAAACGCATGATCTCACCTGACCTCGGATGCTCGAACTGCAGCAGATAGGCGTGAAGTGCTTGTCGTGGAAAACTCGAAACGACCGACTTGGCTGCATCCGGCAGCCGGTTGGACTTGGTGCGGAACGCACCGCCATATTCCGGGTCGCCGACGAGCGGGTGACCGATATGCGCCATATGCACGCGGATCTGGTGCGTCCGTCCGGTTTCCAGATGGCAGCGGACGCTGGCGGCAAGCGCTGTCGCATCCGGCTTTTCATGATAGCGCTCGACAACCTCGTAGTGAGTCACCGCATGACGCGCATCGGGGCTGGTGTCTTTCTTCACCGCCCGCTTGACCCTGTCGCTGGAGCGGCCGAGGGCTGCGTCAATTGTGCCCTTGTACGGTCGCGGCAAGCCCCAGATGACGGCGTGATAGGCCCTTTCCAGGGCGGTCGTCTTGCCATGATCGGCAAACTGGTCGGCGAGGCTGCGGTGGGCAAGGTCGTTCTTGGCGGCAACCATGACGCCGCTGGTTTCCTTGTCCAGCCGATGGACGATTCCTGGACGACGAACACCGCCAATACCAGAGAGTGTTGCGCCGCAATGATGGATCAGCGCATTGACGAGCGTGCCCGTCCAATTGCCGGCGCCGGGATGCACCACCAGTCCGGCGGGCTTGACCACCACGATGACATCCTCGTCCTCATACAGAACCGACAAGGGAATGTCCTCGCCTTGCGGAATAGGATCCTCCGGCTCGGGCAGCACGATCTCGATACGGTCGCCGGGATGGACCTTGTGCTTTGGCTCCATGACCGGCTTTTCGTTGAGCCGGACATCGCCGCCCTCAATCAGCGCCTTGATGCGATTTCGCGAGAATTCGCCACCCAGTGCGGCTGCCAGCCATGCATCCAGCCGCCCCGTTGCCGCTTCATCGGCAACAAGCACTTTTCCAATTGCATCGTCTCCGTTAAAGGAAGCTGACATCGATATGAAATCCAGTTCAGGAATTGCCATGACCAACCCGAATATCCAGGAAGAAGAAGACAAGCCACTCGATCCGGCTATGGAGAATGTCCGCCGGAAAATGGTGCGCCTGCTCTTCATTTCGAGTTCGGCGATTGTTCTGGCCCTTATGGCCGTCCTCGGCTCGATTGTCTACAAGGCCAACAAGAATTCAACCGCAGCCAAGGAGGCGACAGCCGCCGTTGCTGTCAACGCGCCTGTGGCGGCGGCGCAGACCGCCACGTTGCCGAAGGGCTTTGCCATCGAGACGACGACGGTTGATGGCAACAGGATCTGGTTCATGGGCACCGGCGCGGACGGCAAGCATCTGATGATCGTGCATGACATCAGCACCGGCAAGACGCTGACCGAAATCAGCATCGTGACCCAATAGCCGAGATGAGCGGACATCGCGCGATCCGCATCGACGACCCCGCCGATCCCCGGATCGCGGGGTTTTCGGATATTCGCGAACGCGACCTGAGACGCCAGCACGGCCAGTTCATTGCCGAGGGCACTGTCGTGCTGCGCATGCTTGCCGACGCAGACCTGCGCGCCGCATCCGGCTTTCAGATGCAGGCTGTCCTGTTGCTTGAAAACAGGCTGGACGGCTTGACGGAAATCCTGGCGAACATGCGCGGCGACGTGCCGGTCTACATCGCCGGCAAACAGGTGATGAATGCCATTGCCGGCTTCGACATCCATCGCGGCGTGCTTGCGCTTGGAACGCGCTCGAATGCCCGATCTGCCTCCGAGCTTGTCACGAGCCTGCCGGAAAGTGCGCTCGTGGTGGCTGCTGCCGGCATCTCGAACCACGACAATATCGGCTCGATCTTTCGCAACGCCGCGGCCTTCGGGGCGGATGCCGTGCTTCTGGACGGGGAATGCTGCGACCCGCTGTACCGCAAGGCCATCCGCGTCTCGGTCGGCGCGGCTCTGAAAGTGCCCTATGCGATAACGGACACGACAGGGACGCTGATCAGCCTGCTTCATGATCGCGGCTTCGCGCTATGGGGCCTTTCGCCACGAGGTGAACTCGACATCAGGGCAATTCCTGCGTCGGCGCGCATGGCGCTGCTGACGGGAACCGAAGGCGAAGGCCTGCCCCAGCATGTCATGGCCTCGGTTCGCACCGCTCGGATCGCCCAGGCGCCGGGGCTCGACAGTCTGAATGCCGCAACAGCGACCGGCATCGCACTCTATTCGATCGCTTCGGCCATGCTCCGTATCTAAGTGGCGCGTCCTACACCGCATTTACTCGATAGCGTCCACCAGCCTTTCGTAAACCGGCCTGAACTGCGTGGCGCCCTGAGTACGTGAAGGCTCATCGCGCAGATTACCCATGGCAATCCCGCGATAGGCTATGGCTGCACCGCAATAGGAAGAGACGCCGCAGCCATCAAGCTGGGCAACGCGGTTTTCCGTCATCCGGCCAGGCGCACGCGGCGATGCGGGCTGCACGCCGACCGGTAGTGACGACAGCGCAAGCTCCACCGAGACCTCGGAAATTGCGGCGATACCAATCGGCGCTGCGGCGCCTGCCAGAAATGCCGCGCCCGCCGCAACGGCCAGCGCTGGCCATGCATGTCCGCTCATCCCCATATTTCCCAACGACCAACGACGAACGCGGGATAAAGTCTCCCCGGCTGGTATGGGCATAGGCGGGTGTGACCAGGGCGTCCGTCCTTAAGGCAAGCAATTGTAGCAAGAACGTTTTCTAATGGGCTGGGCAGCATGTTTCGTCTCCGCGTTTTCGCGTTGACTAATCTGTGTGCCGTCATTATCAAAATTTATATTTCTATCGGGACTTAAGAAATTCTAATGATAGATTATGCACTTCTGGCTGCGGTCGCGGCAATAAGACGGACTGGCGGATTCGAAAAAGCAGGGCGTGAACTTGGCATCACCAGCTCCGCAGTTTCACAACGCGTCAGGCTGCTGGAGGAGCGACTGGGCGTTGCGCTCGTCATTCGCGGACAGCCCTGCAGGACGACCGAGGCCGGCGCGCGCCTGTGTCAGCATTACGACCAGGTCGGCCTGCTTGAACATACGCTGAACCGGGAACTGGGTTTCGACGCGAACGACGGAACGGCGGCCGTCCTGCGGATTGCGGTCAACGCCGACAGCTTGGCAACATGGTTCCCCGATGCGATGAAGGAAATCGACGGCCGCCTGTTCGACATCATACTGGATGACGAACGCAGGAATGCCGACTGGTTGCGTAAGGGTGAGGTCAGCGGCGCCATCAGCGCCAGCCCGGGTCCCCTGCAAGGGTGCAATAGCAAGATGCTCGGCACCATGCGCTATGTGGCAACGGCCAGCGCCACCTTCATGCAGCGCTGGTTTTCCGAGGGCATCACGGAAGGGGCGCTACGGTCCGCGCCCGCGCTCGCCTACAACGCGGACGACGAATTCAATATCCGCTGGGTGCGGGAAGCGTTGCAGTTAAGCCTGATCCCGCCGACGCACTGGATTCCCGCGCCTCAAGCGCTGGTCCGAGCGGCGATGGATGGAATCGGTTGGGGCATGAACCCGTTGCCCCTGGTAGAAGCGGCGTTGCGCGACGGAAGCCTTGTCGAGCTGCCGCCGGGGTTGCGGCTTGACGTAAGACTGCATTGGCATTGGGCCCGTTCGGTACAGCATGCCATGTCAGACCTCACAGCATCGATTGTCAAGGCAGCCCGATTGGGATTGACGGCCGGCCTGTAATGCGGGACGCCTTGCCAAACCGGTACGGCACTATTCCTGATACAGTAGCTTTGACGCTCGCTCGGCCAGCGCCACGCGCCCGCTCTGCCCCTTGCCCCGCTTGCCCGCAATTATTTTGTGAATAGGCGAGTTCGCGCCGTCCTTCTGGCCGACGACAGCGACCATTTTGGCGGCGATCTCTGCAATCTCCGTGCGCATCGCCTCGTCGCTTTCTTCATCGGTCAAGCGAAGGAGTACGTCGGCGGCAGCCGCCGCATGGGTTCTAACATCGTCGGACAATTCTGCTGCGCGCTCCGGTGAAATGATGGGTTCCGGCGCAATATACGCCGATAGCTCGTTAGGCATAACCGGTGAACCTGGCCGAAGCCTTGCTGTAATATCGGGTTGCCCCTCGGTATTGGTCCTGGACGCCCTTGCCGCTTCGCGAGCTCCGGCATTGGCACTTCTCAGCCGCTCCTTGAGACGATTGATCTCACTGACGCGGCGTTCGATGATCGTATCCTTGTCGACGCTGCCTGACACTTCGGCATTCAGCTTGTCCGCCAGCTTGATCGCCCGGTTTTCTTCCCTGGCGAGCCGCAATTCGGCGTCCTTGGTGCGTTGAGTCAGCGCCCTGACATCCGTTCGGAGTGACTCGCGCTCGTCGCGCAAAGCGTTGATCCGCGCCCGGAAACTTTCTGCCTCCGTATCACGGGTGACAAGATCGATCTTCAGATTGTCGACATCGCTAGACAAGCGCTGGACACGATGCAGCAACTCATCGATGCGCGCTTCTTTCATTCGCTCGGAATGCTGGGTCGCCACAAGCACACCGCGTATCTGCTCCGCCCGCATTTCCTCCTTGCGCACGCTGGCGCGCAATTCGCCGGCCTGGACATTGAGTTCCTCGCACATCGTCCGGAGATCGACGTTTTCGCCATGCAGTCGGCTCGCCTCGTCCACAAGCGCGTCATTGCGGATGGAAAGTCCTGCCGCCTTATGCCGTATTTCCTTGAGGTCATGACCGGTTCGCGCTACCGCAACCGCCATTTCCGCCCGAACCATATCCTTTTGCGCCCGCAGTTCCTGCGGGCTGACCGGCATGGTTGCCATGATGCGATCTTCGGTAAACTTGACGATGCGCCGGTGTATGACCGGCGCAAACAGCATCCCCGTCAGAATTGCAGTCAGAAATCCAAGTCCAAACAGAAGCGCATATTCTATCACGACAAACCCGTAGAAACTCTGTCCGCCAACACTATGGGAGCAAGAACTGTCACCCGCGTTTCCATGGACGATTTAAACCATGGGCAGAACCGCCCGGCAAGTTACACACGGTACAGCCACTGCCAATATTCATCACCTGAGTTAATTTTAGTGAGAATAGATATATAAATACCACGCCGTGCATCCCTGTAGAGGATGCACGGCGCTAGTTTCCGCAACCAGAGACGCTGGCTTAATCGCCTTAGAAAGGATTCCAGGTGCTTTTGCGTGTCATCTTGAGGTAGCCGACATTCACGCCCAGTCTGGCGCCAACGCCGGTGCGGATGGGAACGATCACCACATTGTGGCTCTTCAGCACCGTCATCCCTGCCCCAGCCACGACATAGGCCTGCCCACTGACCCCGCCGAAACGCGAATAGATCAGCTTCACATCGGGAAGATTGTAGATGAGCATCATGACCCGGCTGCCCTGGCCACCATAGTCGATCCCGAGCGACGGACCCTGCCAGAAGAGCGAATGTTGACCGGCATTCTTGGTGTAGAGGTCGCCCTCGCCATAGGTCGCGCCGGCAATAAAGGCACCGGCGCCTTCCTGGCCCAGCACATAGCCGTTCGGCAGGCCGTAGGTCTGGAAAGCTTTCTCAATGACCTTCGCCACACCGCCTGTCGTCGAACCGAAGAAGCCGTGGCCGGCATCGACGATTTCCTGCATCGAATACTGCGCATTCGCCGCCTGCGTCGGCTGAGCCAGCGCCATCAGGCCAGCAAGAGCGACCAGAACTTTCAGATATCTCGCAAAGGAGCCCGCCAACATTTGCATTTTGGTTCCATCCCGTCCGTTTGGGGTGTCCGAGCCTTTCCCAGCATTGAAAAAGGCAATCGAACCGAATTAACTACATTTTGAGCCGATCATATTAACAATCGGTTTACCAAATGTGGTGTCTTTATGGCAGGCATAAGCAGGCTATCCGGGCTGTCAGAATTGATTCTGTCTAAGCCGGGTTCTGCCCGAAATTATCAAACGACCCGCTCACCGGCCAATCGGCAAACCGGCCGGCGGCACCAGGAGAAAAGCATGGCAAAGAACCCGAATCTGACCCTCACAGGATCCGATCTCGCGGCATTGTTATGCAGCAGGGTCTGCCACGATGTGATCTCCCCCGTCGGTGCCATCAATAACGGCCTCGAACTGCTCGATGAGGGCGGCTCCGATGCCGACGCTCTAGACCTGATCCGCACTTCGGCACACAATGCTTCGGTACGGCTGAAATTTGCCCGCCTCGCCTTCGGTGCGTCCGGCTCCGTCGGTGCCTCGATCGACACGGGTGAAGCCGAAAAGGCCATCCGGGATTTTGCAGCCGCCGAAAAGAAAACGGAAATCACTTGGAACGGCCCACGCGCGATCATTGCCAAGAACCGCGTGAAGATGCTGATGAACCTCTTCCTGGTGGCCTACGGTTCGGTACCGCGCGGCGGTTCCATCGACGTCACGCTCGAAAATCCCGAAACCGACGCCAAGTTCACGCTTGTCGCCAAGGGCCGCATCATGCGCCTTCCGCCCAAGTTCATGGAAATCAATTCCGGGCATGTCGAGGAAGCGGTCGATGCTCACACCATCCAGCCCTACTACACTGTGCTGCTAGCCGAAGAAGCTGGCATGCGCATGCATGCAGTCCAGACGGAAGACGCACTCGTCTACACCGCCGAGATGGCAGCGACCGAATAAACCGGTCACCTGTTCCGTTCAGATCCACGGGAGTACCGCGCTGATACAGCCGGTAAGGATCTGTTATGCTTTTCTCTTTACCCTAGGTTCGGTTGAGATTTTGCAGAACGCCCCGTCATGAGGCGATGAGGAAGCTATGCCGAATGTGCTTATTGCCGATGAGTCCGATGCCATCCGCACTATCGGCGCGCTGATCCTGACCGGATTGGGCTTTAACGTTTCGGAATCTTCCGGTGCACTTGACGTCTTCGCCCGCTGCGAAGCCGATCTCCCTGACGTACTCGTCATCGATTCCGCCCTGCATGGAGCTTTGGATGTCATCCGGAATATCCGCGCTCTGCCGAACGGGAACGCCGTCCACATATTCTACAGCGTTGCCAAGGCTGACTTGCGGATCCTGATGGAAGCCAAACTGGCGGGCGCCAGCGATGTTCTTCTCAAGCCATTCGATCGCAAGGTCTTGAGCGCCGTGTTTGCCAATATCGCGGCATCTGCCGCCGCCTAATTGCGCCGGGCCGCCAACTTGCGGGCATTTTTGACAACCGGCCAATCACGACGAAAACCCGCACGTCATCGGAGCGGGTTTCCCTCGTAGCTGTTGCGGGGTGGATCACTGCACACTCATTCGGCGTCTGTTGCAGCCTGCTTGATGAGATCAGCCACAGCTGCCGGGTTCGACACGTAAATGGCGTGGCTGCCGGGCACTTCGTTCACGCGTGCATTTGCGCGCTTGGCCATCATCCGCTGGGCGTCTGGAGGAATCATCCGATCATCGGTCGCCACCAGGTAAAAGCTGCGCTTGTGTTTCCAGGCTGGATCCGTGACCGCGCCCGTCAAGGCATTCACGCTCCATGGAACCTGGGAGTCGGCCATGAAGGCTGCAGTTTCCGCATCGACATCGGCGGCGAAGGAGGCAGCGAACTTGGCCTTGTCGAGCGATAGAAAGCCGTCAACCGGCGGCAGGATTGGCGGCACCGGGGCTCCAGCCGGGGGATTGGCGATGAGCGTCGAAACGGACTCACCCTTGTCCAGAGCAAATGCGGCAACGTAGACGAGCGATTTCACTTTGTCGTCGGTCCCGGCTTCACTGATAACAGCGCCGCCATAGGAATGGCCCACGAGCACGACCGGACCGTCCTGCGCTGCGATTGCCCGCTTGGTATAGGCAACGTCATCCGCCAGCGACGTCGTTGGATTTTGCACGATAGTTACGTTGTAGCCGTCTTTTTTCAGGACATCGTAGACGCCTTTCCAACCGGCTCCGTCGACGAAACCACCATGTACGAGAACAACATTCTTGACGCCCGCAGGGGCGGCGATGCCGGATCCGGCGCCGGTGGCAGCCATGACGACGGAGGCAGCAGCAGCAAGCAATCTATTCGTGGTCATTTTCGTTACTCCGTTTTGAATTTCACGATATTCATTATCGCGATAATTAAAAGTAACTCGAAAATTCCGCCTCGTCTACTGTTTATTTATCGCGACAATGATTATATCAATAACACATTGAAGCGCCTCGACAAAAAATGGAGTTCTTGAATGACCGACGCCCCCTCACCCCTGCCGCTGGACAACCAGCTCTGCTTCTCGGTCTATTCGACAGCCATCGCCATCAACAGAACTTACAAGCCGCTGCTCGACGAGCTGGGAGTTACCTATACGCAGTATCTGGTGCTGAGTGCGCTTTGGGAGCATGACGGCCTGAGCATATCCACGATCGCTGAACGCCTCGCGCTGGAGCCGAGCACAATCACCCCAGCCGTCAAGAGGCTGGAGGCCGCAGGCTTTCTTTCACGGCGCCGCAGCAAGGACGACGAGCGACTCGTCGAAGCGTTTCTGACCGAGAAAGGCAAGGAGCTGCATGCGAAAACCGGCTGCCTGACGGATACGCTGCTGCAGCGCTCCGGCTTCGAGGTCAAGGAGCTTGCAGCTCTCAATGAAAAGCTGCAGCTTCTGAGGGATCGGATGGCGCGCGGCACGCAACGCGACTGATAGCCGGAATCGAAAAGCCCGCCCCTAAAACGGGACGGGCTTTGCTAAGGCGCATTCAGAAAGGGGTATTGCGAGGTCAGGCGCTTTCCATCAACTCGGCGCCATCCGGCTCGCGCAGCACGTAGCCGCGGCCCCAGACCGTCTCGATATAATTTGCGCCGCCGGCAGCTGCAGCGAGCTTCTTGCGCAGCTTGCAGATGAACACGTCGATGATCTTCAGTTCAGGCTCGTCCATGCCGCCGTAAAGGTGGTTCAAGAACATTTCCTTCGTCAGCGTCGTCCCCTTACGCAACGAGAGAAGCTCCAGCATCTGGTATTCCTTGCCCGTCAGATGGACGCGCTGGCCGCCGATTTCGACCGTCTTGGCGTCGAGATTGACGATCAGGTCACCGGTGATGATGACGGACTGGGCATGGCCCTTGGACCGGCGCACGATTGCATGAATGCGTGCGACGAGCTCATCCTTGTGGAAGGGCTTGGTCATATAGTCGTCCGCGCCGAAGCCGAGGCCGCGCACCTTGTCCTCAATGCCGGCCATGCCGGAGAGGATCAGGATCGGCGTCTTGACCTTGGACAGCCGCAACGTCCTGAGGACCTCGTAACCCGACATGTCGGGCAGATTGAGATCGAGCAGGATGATGTCGTAGTCGTACAGTTTACCGAGATCGACACCTTCCTCGCCCAGGTCGGTGGTGTAAACGTTGAAACTTTCAGATTTGAGCATCAACTCGATGCTCTGCGCTGTCGCGCTGTCGTCTTCAATTAAAAGAACCCGCATTCTTAATCCCCTTTTCCGCCGCCTTGAAAGGTTGCAAGCTCCCTATCCGGCCAGGATCCAGCTGTTACCTGATTTGGAGGTTGCCATGGAATGGTTAACAAATTCTGATTCACCCTGGCAAGATGTATCGGAATTGTTAATTAAATTTCCCAGCCCCCTGATTTTCATCACAATTTCTTATACAGAACTCTTAACAGTTCACATTAACAAACTGCATCAACCGACTCCTTAGACTCATGCTTTGCCGAATTGTTGTGAACTTTCTCCGGCATTTACCGACCCTTAAATGATCGTCGTTATCATTAACGATGCCCGTAAATGAAAGGTTACCGTCGTTAGAAATTCGTTAACGTCGGTGAACTTTTTTTTGGCACGCTATGAAAGCGGCGCCAAAACGGGTTGTTCCTGTTAACCGGGGTCTCGCTATCCACGGAGTATTGCGTATGAAGTCGCGTGAGAGCCTAGTACGTCTGAAGGAATTCCAACTGAGGGAAAAACGCCGTCAGTTGAAACAGCTTCAGATGATGATGGCCGAGTTTGAGCGTATGGCAAAGGATCTGGAAAACCAGATTGTCTACGAAGAGAAGAAGTCGGGCATCACCGATCCCAGCCACTTCGCCTATTCGACCTTTGCAAAAGCCGCCCGACAGCGGTCCGACAATCTGCAGGTCTCCATTAAGGAATTGAAGGTGCAGCAGGATGCCGCAGAGGCAACTGTCGATGAATTGCAAGCCGAGTTTGACAAGGCCTCTGCAATCGAAGAACGGGATATGAGATTGCGCGCCTGACAGCGCGCTGAGTTCTCGCTCCACCGCATTGCCGGAGCCTCGCATATGCGAGGCTGAAGGCGTGTGGCCTAACAGATGCCGTCAACCAACGAGGGCCTCGCTACTGAGCTAGCGGGGCCCTTGTCATTGACAGGATTGCTGTTGTGTCTCCACCGCCCGATTGCAAGCGCTTGGTTCCGAATCAAGACAATCACGAGGCTGTGTGACGCGTAGTTTCGCCGAGTGAACGACTAGGCGCAGACGTGTCGGAAATCGGGTGTCCGCCCCCGCATTATTATTCGTGATTTTTATATTAGATTTTACTGATGTACATTCGCTGATGCGGGCGAGGATGACCTCACCGATATCGAATTTCTTCTCGTCAATTACGCTAGCAACGAGAACTGCCTTCTCTTTGTCGAACACAGCAGAGGACGCAAGGCCATGGCGACCATTCGGGGCAACAGCAACGGCAACAACCTCTTTGGCACATCCGCGAGTGACAACATCTTCGGTCTGGCGGGAGATGATTTCCTCTTCGGCAATGCTGGCAACGACACGATGGACGGTGGCGCAGGCGACGACGAGCTAAACGGCGGCACTGGAAACGATCACATGACCGGCGGCCTGGGCGATGATGTCCTGAGCGGTGCGGCGGGCAACGACAATATCACCGGCGGCGTCGGATCGGATAACCTGATTGGCGGCGCGGGAAACGATACGTTGAACGGTGCCAAGGACGACGACGTTCTCTCTGGCGGCCTGGGCAAAGACATTCTAATCGGAGGCGAGGGTACGGATGTGATGACGGGAGGCCTGGGCGACGATGTTTTCCGCTTCGTTCCTGGCAAGCAGACTCCGACCGGTGTTGTAAATGCCGACATCATCACCGATTTCGAACAGATCGCCGGCGCCGGTGGTGACGTCCTGCAACTACCGACGGGCTCGTCCATCGACTTCTCGTTCCAGATCGTCAGTATGGGCGTTTCTTCTTGGTTCATTCAGTATTCAAGAAATGCAGGTGCCGATTTTGGTTTCGTTGTCCTCAACGGACTGACGACTGCGCCAGATATAGAATTCGTATGAGCTTGCGGGCTCCGAAGCGGCAAGACATCGATACGCCAAGCGCTCGGCCAAAGCATATTGCCCGACTGAATGACGGCCTCAGCCTTTCGGGCCCGCCAACTGGCGTTGTCAGACGATCCCCTTTTATGCGCGGCTACCATGCGCGGTGCGGCAAAGCCTGCTGCTTTGCCGCTTTTGCCTGCAATTCTGCTCAGCCCTTCGCGAGTAGCGCTTCGACTTCCGCCCGCGAAGGCATGGAGGGCGCGGTGCCCGGCCGGGTGACGGAAATGCCCGCCACGGCCGAACCGAAACGCACGGCATCCACCGGCGCCGTACCGCGGGCTATGGCTGCTGCAAAGCCACCATTGAAGGCATCGCCCGCGCCGGTCGTCTCGACGACTGGCCCGGCCTTGAAGGCTGGGACCAGCACGCTCTCCGTCCGGCTGTGATACAGTGCACCCATAGCACCCAGGGTGATGATCGCGGTCTTGACGCCCATGTCCAGCAGCTTGTCGGCGGCAACTTTCGCCTGATCGACATTGGTAACCGGCAGCCCCGTCAGGATTTCAGTTTCCGTCTCATTCGGCGTGACATAGTCGCAAAGCGCAAAGACTGCGGCGTCGAGCTTCTGGGCCGGAGCTGGATTGAGGACGGTCGTCGCTCCGCCTGCCCGCGCGATCTCCAGCGCTCGTACCGCCGCATCAAGTGGCTGTTCGAGCTGCGTAACGAAAACCTTGGCCGACCCGATCAACTCGGCATTCGCATCCATGTCGGCCGGCGAAATGGTCGCAGCCGCGCCAGGCGCAACGATGATGGCATTGTTGCCCGTACCTTCCTCGATAAAGATATAGGCCGCGCCGGTGTAGCTGGATGGATCCTGGGTGACAGCCGGGGTCACCCCCGCCTCCTTCCAGGTCTTCAGCGCCATGTCCGCAAAGGCGTCCTTGCCGAGCTTCGACAGGAAAGCCGTGTCGCCGCCAGCTTTCGCTGCGGCAACCGCCTGGTTGGAACCCTTGCCGCCCGGTCCGAGCGCGAACCCGTTGCCGAGCAGGGTTTCGCCCATTTTGGGCTGACGGCTGGCGCGATAGGCGGTATCGGCGACAAACACGCCGAGAATAACAATGTCGTGCTTCATGGCAAACCCGCCTTACTTCGCATCCGGCGGAATGACGCCCTTGGTCAGCACGAAGCAGCCATAAAAGCGCCGCTCGCCGGTCTGGACGACGCAGTAAGCCTTCTTGGCCACTTCGTAGAAATCGAACCGCTCGACGGCCACCAGCGGCCAGTGCTTGCCCTCGGCCTTGTCGATCGCCGCCTGCACTTCCTGCTGCACGACCGGAACCTCGTCGGGAGAACCGACGACTTCCATGCGTTGCGCGGCATTATCGATGAAAGTATCGAGTGGCATCAATGACAGAATGGCTGCGGCAGCCTCGGCCGATGTCGTGTTCTCCATCCTGAGCAGGCTGCCGTAGGTGGTCTGTTGCGCAACCGAATCAGACGGAAAGTTAAGGTCCGACAGCACGAGATAGTCGCCATGGCCCATGGCCTTGAGCGCATAAAGAACATCCGCGTTGAGAAGCGGCGAAATACCCTTGAGCATTGTTTCCTCCCTGAATGAAAAGGCTCCCCCGAAGGAGAGCCAGTAACGCCCGGCTCAGATTCGCTTGCCGGTTGTGCCGTCGAAGAGATGGGCTACATCCTTGCGCGGCCTGAGCTTGATCGTTTGCCCTGGCGAGAAATGGTGCCGTTCGCGGAACAGCGCCAGGATATCCTTGCCGCCGGCTGTGGTGAACACCATGGTCTCCGAACCGGTTGGTTCGACCACGCCGACCTTCGCTTCGAAGCCGTCGTCGGCCAGCTCGAGGTGCTCGGGGCGGATGCCATAGGTGACGTCCTGGCCATCGGTGACCGTATGGTGTGTACCCGCAGGCAGCAGCACATCGCCCGCCTGGACGAAGATCTCACCATTGACGATCTTCGCCTTGCCCTTGATCAGGTTCATCGACGGCGAGCCGATGAAGGTGGCGACGAACAGGTTGGCAGGGTTGTCGTAGAGTTCGAGCGGCGCACCGATCTGCTCCACGTGCCCGTCCTGCAGCACGACGATACGGTCGGCCATGGTCATGGCCTCAACCTGGTCGTGCGTCACATAAACAGTCGTGGTCTTCAGGCGCTGGTGAAGCTCCTTGATTTCCGTACGCATCTGCACGCGCAGCTTGGCATCGAGATTGGACAGCGGCTCGTCGAAAAGGAAGACCTGCGGGTTGCGCACGATCGCACGGCCCATCGCCACGCGCTGCCGCTGGCCGCCTGAAAGCTGGCGCGGATAGCGGTCGAGATAGGGCGTCAGGCCCAGAATGCCTGCCGCGGACTTCACACGCTCTTCGATAACCGCTGGTTCGGTTTTCTTCAGCTTAAGCGAGAAAGCCATGTTCTCCCGCACCTTCATATGGGGATAAAGTGCATAGGACTGGAACACCATGGCAATGTCGCGATCCGACGGTGGCACGTTGTTGACGACCCTGTTGCCGATCGAGATATTGCCACCGGTGATGCTCTCGAGGCCGGCTATCATCCTAAGAAGCGTTGATTTTCCGCAACCGGACGGACCGACCAGAACAACGAACTCGCCGTCCGCAATGTTGATGTCGACACCATGAATGACATTCACAGCACCATAAGCCTTGCGCACATCCTTAACCAGAACCTGAGACATCTACCCTCCCCGAATTATCGCCGCGCTACAAATCTAGACCGTGCCGCAATTGCATTTTCAACAAAGGGTTGCACAACGTCCGACCTGTGACTTCTGATGTCGCGCCGGTCGCATAAGTGCAAAGGCGCATGCTTCATTTTTCCTCTAGCGGAGGCCACAAACGTTGTCTACTTATTTTGCAGTCTAGCCCCCATGCGCCGCATCATTCTAATATTGCAACGCAATATACATCCGGGGAAAAAGGCGATTGACGCATGTTGCCCGAAGGTTTTACTTTTATGCCTGTCGGACGGGATTGTTTATTTCGAACCGGCGCAAACAATTGCAAGCACTGTCCTTAACGATGGCGATAAAATACAATTTGCGTCGGGCGTGATTGCCGTGCAAGACTGCAACACAATGGCGGGGAGACTGGGAGTAAGATCTCCGTTTGAGCAACCATTACGGGAGGTAAAGGCGTGAAAACTGAAATTTATGAACTTTTGGCCCAGAAGGCAATCAGCCGTCGCAACCTGATGAAGGGCGCCGCAAGCGTCAGCGCCATGGCGATGGCCGGACCGGCATTCATGGGCATGGCGACACCAGCGCTCGCCGATGCCGATCTGCGCAAGGCAATCCTGCAGGTTCCGGGCGTCGGCAAGGGCTCCCCGACCGACGCTGACTGGCAGAAGGTCGGTGAAATGTGCCTCGGCGCCACCAAGGCGAACGTCAAGGAAGGTGAATTCAAGGGCGTCGAGCTGTCCTTCATGGGCCTCAACAACCAGAACCTTCATAACGTGCTGTTCCGCGGCCTGCTCAAGGCTTGGGAAGACTATACCGGCGCCAAGATCAACTGGATCGACCTGGCGCAGGCTGACTACAACGCCCGCCTGCAGCAGTCGATCGCCACCGGCACCGTCGATTTCGACATTCTCGAAATGGGCGCACCGTTCGAAGGCGATGTCTGCGGCAAGGGTCTCGCATCCGTGATGCCGGATTGGGTCAAGGCCCAGATCGAGATGGACGACTACGTCGGCTACCTGCAGGCGCCGGTCGGCACCTGGGATGGCAAGACCTACCGCGTCTCCGTCGACGGCGACTGCCACAACTTCAACTACCGCACCGACGTGTTCTCGTCCGCTGACCTGGCCAAGGCCTGGAAGGACGAAGGCCATCAGGGCGAGTGGGCTGTGCCGAAGACCTGGCAGCAGGTTCAGGAAGCCACCAAGTTCCTCAAGGGCAAGCAGCACGACGGCATGGACGTCTATGGCTACCTCGACGCCCCCAAGGGTTGGGGCGGTTTCGGCTTCTACTTCCTTGCCAGCCGTGCGACGGCTTACGCCAAGCACCCGGACGACAAGGCATGGCTGTTCGACGCCGATACCATGAAGCCGCGCATCAACAACCCGGCCTGGGTTCGCACCATTCAGGACGTCATCGACGCCCTACCGTCCGAACCGGCCGACCAGCTGAACGCCGACCCCGGCACGACTGCCTTCCAGCAGTTCCTCGCCGGCACCGGCTCGATGGTTTCCTGGTGGGGTGACGTTGGCTCGATGGCCAAGACCTCTGACAGCTCGGTCATCGGCGACACATGCGGCTTCTCGATCCTTCCGGGTTCCGACGACGTCTACAACTCCAAGACCGGTCAGTGGGACAAGCTGGCATCCGGCCCGAACTATGCTCCGAACATGGCATATCTCGGCTGGGGCGTTTACGTCATGTCCCGCGTCGATTCCGACCCCGTCAAGCAGAAGGCCGCCTGGTCTGCTGCTGCCCATCTCGGCGGCAAGGACATCTCGCTGTGGACTTCGGCATATCCGTCGGGCATGCAGCCTTACCGCAACTCCCACTTCAACATTCCTGAGTGGGTCGAGGCAGGCTACGACGAGGCGTTCATCACGTCCTACCTGAATTCGGAAAAGGACTCCTACAACCATCCGAACGCAGCCATCGAACCGCGTATCCCGGGCATCTTCTCGTACTATTCGATCGCGGAAGACGAACTGTCCAAGATTTTCGCTGGCCAGATGACGGCTCAGGAAGGCGCCGACAAGATCGCCGCTGCCTGGGAAAAGCTGACCGACCAGATCGGTCGCGAAAAGCAGATCGCTCTCTACAAGGCTTCTCTGGGCCTTTAAGATCTGATCTGAAACGCATATAAAGGGCTGGCGACGGCGAAAACGCCGCCAGCCCGATTTCGTATATTGCGGGGGCAATATACGACCGACACTCAGCAGCATTCACCACGGGACTAACGTTTGCATGGCAAGCAATTCTGACTTGATGATCGACCGGCTCTATACGGTCAGCACCGACGCCGATGTTCCGGCCGGGCGAAAGCAACTGGGCCGCCTGATCTTCTGGGCGGCGACGCTGCTTCTCGTCGGCTCCTTCATTCTGGAGTTGCTCTACAAGCTGGGAATGATTTCCGTCGGCTTCGAAAACTGGCGGCCAGTGCTTTACGCGGTCATTCTCTGGTCTCTGGCGCTTGGCCTAACGCAGGTGATGATCAAGGGTGAGGCCGGCAAGAAACTGCTTTTCGTGCTCCCGGCATTCCTGTTCACCGTATTCATGGTGATTTTCCCGACCATTTTCGGGCTCTACATCGCATTCACCGACTGGAATCTTTCCTCGTTCGACGGCCAGCATTTCAATGGCACCGACAATCTCGTCGCCATGTGGCACGATCCTTACTTCTGGAACGCGCTACTCAACATGGTCTACTATGTTCTGGCGATCATCGTCGAATACGCCATCGCTTTCGGCCTGGCACTGCTGCTGAACGCCGAGATCCGCGCGCGCAAATTCTTCCGCGTGGCGTTCCTGCTGCCGTTCATGCTGAGCCCCGTCGCCGTATCGTGGATGGTCGGCAAGTCGCTTGCCGAATACCGGTTCGGACCGCTGGCGTCGTTCGCCCGCTTCCTTGGCTGGGACCAGCCCGCCTTCTTCACCTCGCCGATCATCGCCCGTATCTCGATGATGGTGATGGACGCGTGGACCTATATCCCATTCATGCTGATCATGCTGCTGGCCGGTCTTCAGGCCATGCCAAAGGAAGTCCAGGAAGCCGCCCGCGTCGATGGCGCCACCGGCTGGCAGGCTTTCTGGAAGATCACCTTCCCGCTGATGCTGCCGGTCTCCATCACCGCCATCATCTTGCGCGTCATCTTCAAGCTCAAGCTCGCCGACATCGTCATCAACGTGACCTCGGGCGGCCCCGGCGGCGCGACGGACACGGTCACCAGCTTCATTTTCCGGGAGTACCGCGAACGCTCGAATGTCGGCTACGGGACGATGCTCGCCTTTGTCTACCTGGTGCTTATCATCCTGTTCGTTACCGGACTTCTGAAAATTGCAAGTCGCTGGAACACCAGCGGCCAGGACTGACGCGGATCGATTGAAACAGGAACTTTTGACGTGACGAGCCTTACCGAAACCATCCGCGCTGCCGATGCTTCCAACAGCAGCGAGGCAACCGCGAAGTTCTATTTCAGCCGCTTTTTCATCTACGGCGCGCTAACGCTGTGGACGATTGTCTGCCTGTTCCCACTCTACTGGACAGTCACGACTTCGTTCAAGGTGGCCCGTGATGTGCAGAAGGGCGCCATCATCCCCTGGGTCGGCTACCAGCCAAACTGGCTGGGATGGCGTTCGCTGGGCCTGTCGCCGGACACGCTCTTTGCACCGTCCACAGTGCGCGACGAATTCCTCAAGCGCTTCCTCAACAGCGTCGTGACCTCGGTCAGCGCCTCGCTCCTGGCCGTGCTGATCGGATCGCTCGCCGCCTATGGCCTCAGCCGCTTCTCCTACAAGATCGGCTGGATGCGCAACAAGGACATCTCCTTCTTCTTCCTGTCGCAGCTGATCCTGCCGCCGGTGGTGCTGGCGCTGCCGTTCCTCGTGCTGTTCAAGGAACTGGCACTGCTCGATTCCACCATCGCGCTCATCATGCTTTATACGCTGATGGTGCTGCCGATCGTCATCTGGATCATGCGCGACCAGTTCGGCGGCATACCGATCGAGCTTGAGGAAGCTGCGCTTGTCGATGGCCTCTCCATCTGGGGTGCTTTCTTCCGCATCGTCTTTCCGCTTGCCGCCCCGGGTATGGTCGCCGCCTTCATCCTGGCACTGGTTCTCTGCTGGAACGAGTACTTCTTCGCGGCCCTGCTGACCGCCACCCACGCCAAGACCGTGCCGGTCATGGTGGCCAGCCAGACGGGTTCGCAAGGGATCAACTGGTGGGCGATGGCAGCACTATCGACGGCCGCGATCACACCTCTGGTGGTCATCGGTATCTTCCTCGAGCGCTACATCATCAAGGGCATGACCGCGGGTTCGGTGAAATAGCCGCCACCAGCCATCAAAGCAGAATTTTTGAACCGGCCGCCGCGAGGCGGCCGGTTTCGTTTATGCTGTACGCTCAGTCGTAGGCTATGAAGCCGAGATTGATGCTGTCGATGCGCCGGCGCGACCGCTGGAAGACGCCATAACCTTCGCGGCTGCCGTCATTGTTGGTGTTGCCCTCGATCGTCACCAGCTTGCCGTCGATGATGTCCCTGACAAAACCGGTATGGCCGTTGCGCCCGCCGGTATCGATGTAGAAGACCATGCCGGGCCTCACTCGATCTGGATCCGCGCGGGCTTCACGAGCGGTCAGGATTTCACCCTGCCCCGCAGCTTGCGCCATCTCCCAGGAGCGCCACACACTGGCTGTCTTGGGCACGCGCAGTGGCAGACCATTTTGCTGCGCGGCCTGCCTGAAGCACCAGTACACGAAAGCCATGCACCATGGCTGACCGCGCAGGCCCCCATCGACCGCGTTCATATATTCATCGACCATCGGCCCGCGGTTGCTGCCGCGCGGCTGCTCCAGCACGCCAATCTGGTTTGCCGCGATGTCCAGCGCCGCCGACGCGAGATCATTATCGGCCACCGATACTTCAGTCTCCCCGCTGCCGGCTGGCTCTATCTCAAACAGCGAGTTCCAGGTCATCGGTCCGACGACACCGTCTATTTCCAAAGGCTCGCCCTGGCCATCCTCGTGACGGGCCTGGAACAACTTGACTGCCCACTCCGTTCGCTCACCGAAATCCGCATCGACCGGCCCCACCTCCTGGATACCAAGGATTTTCAACCTTTCCTGGATGCGCGTGACATTGGGCCCATGAGAATCCCTGCGCAGCATGCGTCCGGGATAACGGGGCGCAGGAACTGGCGGTAGCGGGCGACCCGGCGGTTCGTCTTCGTCAGTCGATTGTGGAACCGCAGCCGGGATCAGTTCCTTCTGGATCATCCGCAGGAGCAACGCCATTGCGCCGCATTGCCTGGAAACCGCCGTCTCTGACCAGCGCCCATCGGATGTGTATTTTCCCGACGCGTAGATGTTGGTGAAACTCCAGAGATAGGGGCTCTTCGCATGCGGATGATGGCTTCTGTAGCCGAAGCCGTTGAAGCGTTCGAAAACGTAGGCGGTCCGTGAAAGGCTCCAGTCGTCGCCCTCCGATACCTCTTCCAACGCATCGATGGCGCTGGCGACCCAGCTGAAGGGCGGCGAACCGGTTCGGGGCCGGTTGCGTGGAACGTTTCTGGTTTTTGCCGTCAGCGGATCGCCGTTGTGCAGATGGCAATCAAATCGACCCCCAGCTTCCAGCGAATGAATGATGGCAATGACATGCGCCGGAATCCCGGTACGCTCAGCGACTTCCTGATAGCGTTGCCAGTTCTCGTCCAAGAAGATGCGCCGGAGGACGCCGTCTATTTGCGCGAGTTTTTCAGGTCTCAACCGCGCCGTTGCAATGAGCTTGTTGTACTCCTTCTCCAATGCGTCGGTATACTCAACCATCACCGGCCCTCCCGTCCCGCTGGTAAGTTCACGCAATGCATTTAAGGTTGCAATTGATTGAAAAGCTACTTATACGATACTACATCTTAGTAAATATGCAACCGCCGTTTCGCCGGCGCGTTGTTGCCAACGGCCGGTGAAACGGTTCATGCTTGCTGACGAATGTCAGAGAGGAGCGTCGAGCTCCGCCATCAGGTCTTTTGTCTGCTGATAGAGCCGCAGGAAGATCTGATACTGGCGGTCATATGCCGGATCATGAACGGCAGGCACTTCACGCTCGACTGGATTCCACGTCTTGATCTGGTCACGACTGACATCACCGATGCCGAGTGCGGCGAGAAAAGCGTTGCCGTAGGAAGCACCCATCGATTTTTCGGTCATGATCTGCGGCAGACCGGAAATATTCGACGTCGCCTCAAGCCATATCTGGTTCTTGGTGCCACCGCCGACCGCAATCAGCCGGGCGGGCCGCGCACCGGCTGCTGCATAGGTCTCGAAGATATGATTGGTGCCGCAGGCGATACCTTCGATCAACGCCCGGTAGATGTCGCCCCGTGTATGCGTCAGGTTGAGCCCGAACAACATACCCTTGGCATGGGTATCGTGGATCGGCGTCCGCTCACCGGAGAAATACGGCAGGAAAACCAGACCGTTGGCGCCCGGCTTGGAGCTGGCGGCTTCCTGCGCCAGCACGCCGAAGGCAGTGGCAGGGTCCAGATCGCGACCGATTTGGTCGCGAAACCAATGGGTCAGCGTGCCAGAGGTGGCGAGGCCCGACATCGAGGCATGCTCGCCGGGGAAAAACCAGGGCGCGTACCACAACCGGCTGTCGCGCACGCGCTGTTCGGAAAGCAGGATGATGAAGATGGTCGATCCATACATCACCATCATGTCGCCGGCCGAAAGCACACCGACTGAAAACGCTTCTGCGGCCGCGTCGATCGTGCCGCAGATGACGGGCGTGCCCTCGTCAAGACCGGTTGCCGCAGATGCCGCAGATGTCACTGTTCCGGCGACCTCGGTCGTCCAGAGTAGCTTCGGCAGCTTTTCCAGAGGCAGGATGCTCTTTGTCAGATCGTCGGAGAACCGCTGCGCACCGACATCGTAGAGCGGCGAGAAATTCGCAGCCGTGTAGTGATCGATGACGCAATTGCCGGTCAGCTTCTGCACGAGATAGGTCGTGGAAGACACGATCTTGGCGGCCTTTTCGTAGATCTCCGGGCGATTGTTCTTCAGCCACAGGATCTTCGGTCCCACCGACTGCGACGTCAGCGCATTTCCGGAAACTTCGAGGATACGCTCCACGCCGATTTCGGCGTTCAGGTCCTCGATCTCCTTGGCCGCTCTCGTATCGACGCCATAGAGCACGCCGTTCATCAAGGCGTTGCCTTCGGCATCCACCGGCAGCATGCAGGGCCCGATCGCCGACGCACCGACGGACTTGATGTCCTTCGGATCGATGCCGCTGTCAGCGATCAGCTTCTTTGACAGGAAGCAGAAATCGCCCCACCAATCCTGATCCGGATCGTGCTCCGCCCAACCGGGCTGGGGCACGAGCATCTTGTGCGGGCGGGTGGCGAGCGCTGCGATGGCGCCGCTCTCGTCAACCAATACCCCTTTGGATTCGAATGTTCCGATATCGATCCCGAGATAGTATCTCATTGTTCGAAGTCGTCCCTGTCGATACTGAAATCCGGGCCGATATCCGTGATTGCCGAAACCAGCAGGCGGGTGAGCTTTTCGAGATCGCCGAGATCGCAAAGTTCGAGCGAGGAATGCGAATAGCGCATGGGAAAGCCCATATCGATCGATGCGACGCCTTGCCCGACCAGCTGCACATAGGATGAATCCGTCAGGCATCCGATATGGGCGCTCTTCTGTAGATTGATCTTTTCGGCCTTGGCTGTCTTTTCAAACAGCGCCACCAGCGCCGGATGCGGGATCGTGCCGTTCAGCGTCCCGCGCCCATGGAACGAGAACATCGCCATGCCCGGCCCCTCGCCAAGCCTGACATCGCCGCGACTGCCCATGTCAGGCGTATCGGCGGCGAGGATGAGGTCGATCTGGATGGCGATGTCGGGCTGCAGGGTTTGTGCGGCCGTCAACGCACCACGCAGGTTGAACTCCTCGAGCGTCGAGAAGACGATATGCACGGTCGGCCGCTTGTCGGCCTTTGCCAATGCACGCGCGGCCTCGACCACGACGGCGCAACCGGCGCGGTCGTCAACCGCGGTTCCGGCGATCCGCTCGCCGGCGAGTTCCACCACGTTCGGCTGGTAGACGATGGGGGTACCGACATCGATGCCGGCGGCCAGCACTTCTTCGGCACTGGTAAACCCGGTGTCGATGTAAATGTCCGGATATTGGACAACCTTGTACTTCTCGTCTGGCTGGGTGGCATGATGGGACTTGTTGGCAATCAGCCCCGGCACATCGCGGCCTTCGCCGATGGAGAACAGCACGGCCTGCGAAGCCAGCGCCCGCTCCGGTACGCCGCCGAGCCGTTCGACCCTCACATAACCGTTCTTCTCGATCTTGCGCACCACAAGGCCGAGCTGGTCCATGTGGGTGAACAGCATGACGGAAGGCGCGCCCGGCGCGCCTTCGATCGTGGCAATCAGGTTGCCGAGACGATCTGTCCGGGTGGACAGACCGATCGCCTGCATTTCAGCCTTTAGATACTTGCGCACCCGCCCTTCGTGGCCGGAAAGGCCGGGGATGCGCATGAGGTCGGTGAGAAGCGTCCTGAGACGAGTTTTCATGAGCGAAACCTTCTCAACGATCCATGTTCACCAGACGCATGAATTCCTTGGCCCGCTCGGGATCCACGGCATTCCACGTATGGCCGTCGACCTTCAGAGATGAGCCGACAATTACGCCATCGGCAATCTTCAGCGTATCGCGCACCGTGGCGTGCTTCACGCCGGTATTGGCAAACACATAGGTGTCCGGCAGCACGCGCTTGACGGCATCGATATCGCCGATCGCCGCGGCTTCGCCGGTGATCGTACCAGAAACCAGGACGGCATCCGGGATCGACGAGAACACCGCGCTGCGAGCCCGGTCGGCAACGCTGCGCTGGTCGAGCGAATGTGCGAATTCCGCCGAGATGTTGTAGAGCAGCGCCAGATCTTCGCGGCCGAGACGATCGCGATAGCGCATCGCCTTGCCGGCGTTCGGTGTCCAGGGGCCCATGTCGGACGCATAGGTGCCGGTGAAAATTTCGCGGACGAAACGTGCCCCTGTCGCAGCAGCCAGCGCGATCGAGCTTTCCGGATCCCACAGCACGTTGACGCCGAAGGGAATCTTGATCTCGGAGCGGAGCTGACCGATCAGAAATGCCATCGTCGCGGTGGAGGCCATATCGACCTTGAATTCGTAGGGACGATCGTTTTCATTGCCGAACATGACAGCATCGAAGCCGGCATCCTGAAGTGCATGCAGGTCCTTGCGCGCGCCATCCAGCAGGGCATCGAGCCCTCCGTCCTTGTCATAAAGCGGCGCGCCGGGCAGCGCTCCGATATGCACCATGGCAATGACCGGCTTCTTGTCCCCGAAAATGCCCTTCAGCTTCTTACTCAACGCGAATTCCTCCATATAAACTTACGGCGGCACATTGGCATTTCGTTCATCCCTTGTCATCATTGGTCCTTTGAAACTGAATAAAAACAATTGCTTTCCCCAATCCAACTGTTTCTAATCCAGAAAACACCCTTCACGAAATACACGATTGAGAGCACCCGCTCCTGGGAGGAACAACATGCAGATCCGACATTGGGATCGTATCGGAAATGGCGGCCTGAACTTCACCGAACTCGGCTTCGGAGCGGCGCCGCTGGGCAATCTCTACAAGGCGATTTCGGACGAGGAAGCGCATCAGGTTCTGGAAGCGGCATGGGATGGCGGCTGCCGCTATTTCGATACAGCGCCCCTTTACGGCCTTGGTCTGTCCGAGAGCCGCGTCGGCCGGTTTCTCAAAACCAAAAATCGCGACGACTACATCCTTTCGACCAAGGGTGGCCGGTTGCTGGAAGTCTGCCCGCCCGAAAAGCGCACCGGCATCGGCAAGTTCTTCAACACACCCAACCGTCGCGAGGTCTACGACTATTCCTATGATGGCGTGATGCGCTCCTTCGAGGCTTCGTTCGAGCGCATGGGCCTGGACCGCATCGACATCCTTTACGTACACGATGTCGATATCTTCACGCACGGCAGCAAGGAAGCATCGGACGCCCGCATCGCCGAGTTCATGAAGGGCGGATATTACGCCATGCTGGCGCTGCGCGACCAGGGCGTCATCAAGGCGTTCGGCGGCGGCATCAACGAGTGGCAGGTCTGCCAGACGCTGGCCGAGCGTGGCGATTTCGACCTGTTCCTGCTTGCAGGGCGCTACACGCTGCTCGAGCAGGAAGCGCTCGACAGCTTCCTGCCGCTTTGCCAGAAGCGCGGCATCGGCATCGCACTTGGCGGCCCCTACAACTCAGGCATTTTGGCACGCGGCCCCTCGGATGACGCTCAGTACAACTATTCTAATGCGCCAAAAGAGGTGATCGAGAAGGTCCGCAAGATCCACGCGACCTGCGAAAAGCACGGCGTACGAATGATCGAGGCAGCCCTTAATTTCCCGCTTCTCCACCCCTCCGTCGTGTCGGTTATTCCGGGCGGGCAGAGCGTCGCGGAAGTCAAATCAAACCGGGAAATCCTTGGCAAGCAGATCCCCTCCGCACTCTGGGCCGACCTCAAGGCACAGGGCCTGATGCGGCAGGATGCGCCCGTCTGAACCTGACGTTGAGACCTCCATGTCGGATCGCCGCGGCACGCGCGATCCGACATGACGTTACGAGAGCCGGCTCGCCCAGGATTTGGAAAAAACGCCAACCGACTATCTTGTAACCTTCGTTTTTTTCTGCCATTTGAGTCGCATCGATTTTTTTTGGCCGAATGGCTTGGCTCCCCACCCGCCCGGTGCGCGGCCCACGACCTCTCAGCAGACGAATATATCGATATAAACGTCAGCTTTCTCGGCCGGCAAAATACAATGCGTGCAATGTCCTCGAAAGGAACACCAGATGAACACTGGCACCGTAAAATGGTTCAACTCGCAGAAGGGCTTCGGCTTCATTCAGCCGGATGCCGGCGGCCCGGACGTTTTCGTTCACATCTCCGCCGTTGAACGCGCTGGCATGACCACGCTCAACGAAGGCCAGAAGATCTCCTACGAAGTCCTCGCAGACCGCCGCACCGGCAAGTCTTCGGCTGGCAACCTGCGCGCTGCCTAATCGAGCCTTTCGATATCGACAAGAAAGCGGCGGCGCGGATCATTCCACGCCGCCGTTTTCCATTTCCGGGGGTCTCATCCCTGCCGGAGCACGAACTCCGGCTCGACGCTCCCTGTCATTACCAGACGGCCGTTCGGCAGGTCGTTTTCTTCCATCTTGAAGGCAAAGTCTGCGGGCGCCAGATCCTTCCAGCGCTCTGACAGGCGCCGGCGCAACTCCTCCTCCGATACGACGAGCAGCACTGTCGTATCATAGTGACGATGCAAGTCCGACCAGTCGCCGCTGCCGAGCAGGATGTAGTTTCCTTCTACGATCAGATGACGAACCGTCTGTGGGATAAGCCGTCCACCGGCTCTGGCGATCTCGATGGACCGGTCGAACACCGGCACCGCGATTTCGCGCTCCCTGTTTTGCTTCAACCGTCCCAGCACGTGCGAAAATCCGGCGACATCGAACGTCTGGGGCGCGCCTTTGCGCGGACGCAATCCACGCGGAACCAGAACCAGATCGTCGAGATGGTAGCCATCCATGGGAAAGACAGCCGCCGATCCCGGCTCCATGGCATTCAGCGCTTCCACCACTTGCTCGGCAAGGGTCGACTTGCCCGAGCCCGGCGCCCCGGCGATCGCCGTGATAGAGCGGCCATTGGCGCCGCGAGCGCGAACGATATCCACCAGTTCCTTGATGTTGATGTCCTTGCTCATCGCTTTTCCTCATTGCTCTGCGGATGAGGAAGGTACAGTCGGCCGATTGGCTGTCAATCAAGATCGCCGCTTTCCAAGCCCGGCTCGCCCAGTTAAATAATGCAGACAGCAGTGGAGGGTTTTATCATGCGCATTCTTTTCGATCCGGATCCGCGCGCCGCCGAAGACATTTTCAGCAAGGCAGATTACGACCGGTTCCTCTCGAGCTACGATGTCGTCTCGTGGAATGGCGAGGATCGTCCAAACTTCTACAACCGGTATCTACCCACGGCCGAAGTGGTCATCAGCCAGCAGCCGATGGAGCATGAGCAACTCGAAATCGCACCGAAGCTCAGGGCGATCGTCAATGTCGAGACCAATTTCCTACCCAATGTCGATTACGACGCCTGCTTCCAGCGCGGCATTCACGTGGTCGCACCGAGCTCGGTGTTTGCCGCGCCGGTCGCCGAAATGGGGCTTGGCATGGCTCTGTCGCTGGCACGCGGCATCCACACGGCGCATGGCGATTTCGTCGTCGGCCGCGAGCTCTACGGTCTCGACGGCAATACCGAAGCCGAACTGCTGGCCGGTGCCGATGTGGGCTTTGTCGGCTTCGGCGATCTCGGCCGCGCCCTGCATAAACTTCTGGCGGGCTTTCAGCCGAAAATTCGGGCTTATGACCCCTGGCTGCCGGACGGCGTGCTGTCTCGCCTGGGCGTGGAACCCGCCTCGCTCGACGACGTCCTGTCGAAGAGCCGGTTCGTTTTCGTCGTCGCCACGATCACCACCGACAACGCCCATCTGCTGAATGCCGCCAAACTGTCGCTAATGCAGAAGGGCGCCAAGCTGCTGCTGCTCAGCCGCGCCGCGGTGGCGGATTTCGAAGCGTTGAAGGACTTTGCCGGCTCTGGACGCATTCAAGTCGCCACGGATGTGTTCCCGGAAGAGCCGGTCGCCGCCAACGACCCGATCCGCAACGTGCCGAATATCCTGTTTTCGGCCCATCGGGCGGGCGCCCTGACCTCGGCACTGCAGAACATCGGCAAGCTGGTGCTCGAGGATCTCGGACAGTTCGCACGCCACTTGCCACCTGTTGCCTGCAAACGAGCAGAGCGCGAGACCGTCAGCCGACTGAGGAGCAAGCCGATCGACAAGTCGTGACCGGGTAAAAACCCCTCCCACCCCCCCTTGTGGGCAGGGTTTGGGAGGGGAATGCCCCTCAAATCACCGACTTGAAATATTCGATGGTGCGCTCAAGCCCCTCGCGTAGCGGGATTTTCGGCTCCCAGCCGAGGATTTCCCGGGCGCGGGAAATGTCCGGGCAGCGCTGCATCGGATCGTCCTGCGGCAGCGGCATGAACACCATCTTCGATTTCGAGCCGGTCAACTCCAGCACGATCTCGGCAAGCTCGCGCATGGTGAATTCGCCTGGATTGCCGATATTGACCGGATAGTTCACCTCGTTGGGCGCATCCATCAGCCGCATCATGCCTTCGATCAGATCGTCGCGATAGCAGAAGGAGCGGGTCTGGTTGCCGTCCCCGAAAATGGTGATGTCCTGGCCTTTCAGCGCCTGGACGATGAAGTTCGACACCACGCGCCCATCCGACTGGTTCATGCCGGGACCGAAGGTGTTGAAAATCCGCATGACGCGGATATTGACGCCACGCGTACGGTGATAGTCGTGCATGAGGGTCTCGGCGCCACGCTTGCCCTCGTCATAGCAGGAGCGAACGCCCATCGTGTTGACGTTGCCCCAATAGGCTTCGGTCTGCGGATGGATGAGCGGATCGCCGTAAATCTCTGATGTCGATGCCTGCAAGATCTTGGCACCGGTTTTCGATGCCAGTTCCAGCAGGTTCAAAGTCCCGACAATGCTGGTCTTGAACGTGTAGATCGGATCGGTCTGATAGTGAACTGGTGATGCCGGGCAGGCGAGGTTGAAAATCTCGTCGAACTTCACATCCACGGGATCGATAACCGATTGCTCGATGACGGCGAAATTCTGGTTGCCTCTGAGCCTGGCGATATTGTCGACCGAGCCGGTAAAATAGTTGTCGAGGCAGGTGACGAAATTGCCGCGCTCAAGCAGTCGACTGCAAAGATGGGAACCCAGAAAGCCCGCACCACCCGTCACCAGAATTCTTTTCATTGAAATCGTTGCTCCATTATCGAATCAGCACTTGGTAGAATAGCGGCATGGCGCGGACCTTATGCCGAAAAATCACCGGAGGAAGCCTGCGCCTCCCCTCCCGGGCTTTACTTTCGTTATTTTCGTTCTATCGTCATTTACAGTTTCGATCACAGGTTAAGCGAATGTTTTTGTCACCGCGTCACACGGAAATCCTCGATATTGCCAAGACGCAGGGCAAGGTGCTCGTCGAGGAACTGGCAAACCGGTTTGAGATCACGCCCCAGACCATCCGCAAGGACCTGAACGATCTGTGCGAGAAGAAGCTGCTCAACCGCATCCACGGCGGGGCAGTGTTTCCATCCGGCATGGAAAACATGCAGTATGAGCAACGGCGCCAGATCGCAGCCCCCGAAAAAGATTCGATCGGGCGGGCCGCAGCCCGGCTTATTCCCGACAATGCATCGCTGTTCGTCAATATCGGAACGACCACGGAATCGGTCAGCCAAGGGCTTCTCGACCATGGCAGGTTGATGATCATCACCAATAACATCAATGTTGCCAATAGATTGAGAGTCTACCCGCAGTTCGAGGTGGTTATTGCCGGCGGCGTGGTACGCGGCACCGATGGTGGGATCGTCGGGGAAGCTGCCGTCGATTTCATCAGGCAATTCAAAGTCGACTATGCGGTAATCGGCGCCTCGGCGATCGATGACGACGGCGCGCTGCTGGATTTCGACTTTCGCGAAGTGAAGGTCGCCCAGGCGATTATCGCCAACGCCCGCCATGTCATTCTGGTCGCAGATTCCACCAAGTTCGAACGAACCGCCCCGGTTCGTATCGCCCATCTATCACAGGTCCATTCCTTCGTGACCGATCGTTGCGTGGTGGAAAACATTCGCAAGATCTGTCGAGACAACGATGTGCAATTGATCGAGACCGATCCCGAAAGCTGAGCAGACTGGATTGCGCGAAGCAATTTCCTTTCCCGCTTTGAGTGAGAAAACGCGCGCATCTGACTCGTATTATTTTCGATTGACATTCGTTTTGTTTTCGCTTTGAATGCTTTTAGTTTCGCAATTGCGAAATATACTGCATTGCGAAAGGAACATGAAAACGTGACGACGCATGTGATCCATGACATTTTTATTGCGGGCGGCGGCATCAATGGCTGCGGAATCGCACGTGATGCGGTGGGTCGCGGCTACTCCGTTTTTCTCGCCGAAATGAACGACCTTGCCTCGGGCACTTCGTCCGGATCGACCAAGCTCATTCACGGTGGCCTGCGCTATCTCGAACATTATGAATTTCGTCTGGTGCGTGAATCTCTGATGGAGCGCGAAGTGCTGTGGTCGATGGCGCCGCACATCATCTGGCCGCTGCGTTTCGTCCTGCCGCTGCACAAGGACATGCGTCCGGGCTGGCTGATCCGCCTCGGGCTGTTCCTGTATGACCACATCGGCGGCCGCAAAGCCTTGCCGGCCACCCGGACGCTCGACCTGAAGAAGGACCCGGCTGAACGTCCGCTCAAGGATCGTTTTGCGCGCGCATTCGAATATTCCGATTGCTGGGTCAACGATGCCCGGCTGGTGGTGCTCAATGCACGCGATGCCGCCGACCGCGGCGCTGTAATCCGTACCCGGACCAAAGTCATATCCGCGCGTCGAGAAGACGGTGCTTGGTCCATCCAGATCGAGGATGGCGTCACCGGCCGGACGGAGACCGTGCGGGCAAAACTGTTCGTCAACGCCGCCGGCCCCTGGGTCGACAAACTGCTGCAGGGCACCGCCGGCAGCAATGTCCACAATGTCCGGCTGGTGCAGGGCAGCCATATCGTCATCCGCAAGAAGTTTGCAGGCCCCAACGCATACTTTTTCCAGAACAATGACGGCCGGATCTTTTTTGCGATTCCTTACGAGGAAGATTTCACCCTGATCGGCACGACCGACCAGGACTACAAGGGCGATCCGGCCAATGTGAAGATCACCGATGCGGAGATCGACTACCTCTGTGCTGGCGCCAGCGAGTATTTCCGCGAACCCGTCACCCGCGCCGACATGGTGTGGAACTATTCCGGTGTGCGGCCGCTCTACGACGACGGTGCAACAAAGGCACAGGAAGCAACCCGCGATTATGTGCTGAAATCCGATGGCACCGCCGACGAGCCACAGTTGATCAACGTCTTCGGCGGCAAGATCACCACCTATCGCCGCCTGGCGGAATCGATGCTTGAAAAGATCGAGGCGGCACTCGGCGTACGCGGCAAGGCATGGACGTCAGGCGCGACATTGCCAGGGGGAGACTTCGACAGAAACGGGTTCGACGGCCTGCTTGCGCAGATACGTCAGCAATATCCGTTTCTAAGCGACATTCAGGCGAAGCGGCTGGTCCGCCTCTATGGCACACGCGCCAAGACAATCCTTTCGAGTGCGCGTTCAGCAGCGGATCTCGGCACCGAATTCGGTGCCGGTTTGACCGTCCGGGAAGTCGATTATCTGATGGATGAAGAGTGGGCCCGCCAGCCGCAGGATGTCCTGTGGAGACGGACCAAGCTTGGACTGAAATTCGACCAACAGGGTGTCGAAGCCCTGGATGCATATATGAAGAGCCGCGTGAGCAACGGATTGCGACAGGCGGCACAATAGGGGGCAGATATTCGCGCCGGCGAAGCCGGATCGGCCGTATGTCTTCTGGGAGGGGGATAGCATGCTTGAATTGAGGGACGTATCCAGACAGGTTGGCGCGGACATGCATATCCGCGACATTTCGATACGCCTGGAGAAAGGCAGCCTCAACGTGCTGCTTGGGCCGACACTGTCGGGCAAGACTTCGTTGATGCGATTGATGGCAGGCCTTGATCGGCCCACCAGGGGCACGGTCTGGTTCGATGGCCGCGATGTCACGGGCGTACCGGTGCAAGCCCGCAAGGTGGCGATGGTCTACCAGCAGTTCATCAATTATCCGGCAATGACCGTTTACGAGAACATTGCTTCGCCCTTGCGCGTATCGGGGGCATCCGCGGCTGAAATCGACAGGCAGGTGATGAAGGCAGCCGATTTGCTACGGCTTGGGCCTTACCTCAAGCGCCTGCCATTGGAACTGTCCGGTGGCCAGCAGCAGCGCACGGCACTGGCACGCGCCATGGTCAAAAATGCCGGCTTGGTACTGCTCGACGAACCGCTTGCCAACCTCGATTACAAGCTGCGCGAGGAATTGCGCGCCGAGCTGCCGAAGATATTCGCCGAAACCGGCGCAATCTTCGTTTACGCGACAACCGAACCAACCGAAGCACTGCTGCTCGGCGGCAATACCGCAACCCTTTCCGAAGGCCGTGTCACACAGTACGGACCGACGGTCGACGTATTCCGCAAGCCTGCTGACCTCGTCACGGCACAGACCTTTTCCGACCCGCCGCTCAACACCATCAAGACCGTCAAGGATGGTCAGCGTTTTCTTTTGCCGGGTGGCGCGGAAGTTCCGGTTCCAACAGATATGCAAGCGCTTTCCGACGGCGCTGTGACCATAGGTTTTCGTCCCCATCACCTCTCACCGTCCGCCCAGAGCATGAACATGGCCGTACTCAACGCCCGCGTGACGGTGACCGAGATCACCGGCTCGGAAAGCTTCATTCATCTGGTTCATGGAACAGACAAATGGGTGATGCTCACCAAGGGCGTACATGACATCGCACCCGACACCAGCATGACTGTCTTCCTCGATACGCGCCATCTGCTTGCCTTCCGCGAGGATGGAACGAATGCGGCCACACCGCTGAACCGAGCGGCGTGAAAGGAACAACGAAGAAATGGCACGCATCGATCTCGATCATATCCGCCACGCCTATACGGCCACACCGCAAGCGCCGTCCGACTATGCGCTGAAGGAAGTCAACCATGTCTTCGAGGACGGCGGCGCCTATGCGCTGCTCGGCCCTTCCGGCTGCGGCAAGACCACGCTTCTCAATATCATTTCCGGGCTTCTGACGCCCTCGCATGGCAGGATCCTGCTGGGCGACAAGGATGTCACCCGGCTGAGAACTGAAGACCGCAACATCGCCCAGGTGTTCCAGTTTCCGGTCGTCTACGACACGATGACGGTGTTCGACAATCTCGCCTTCCCCCTGCGCAACCGGCACGTCGCCGAAGCAGAGGTGAAACGCAAGGTCGAGGAAATTCTCGACGTCATCGATCTACGCGCCATGGCCAATCGCCGTGCGCAGGGCCTGACCGCCGACCTCAAGCAGAAGGTTTCGCTCGGCCGCGGGCTGGTGCGCTCCGATGTCAGCGCGATCCTGTTTGACGAGCCGCTGACGGTGATCGACCCGCACATGAAATGGCAGCTTCGTTCGCAGCTGAAACTGCTGCACCGCCAGTTCGGCTACACGATGGTCTATGTCACCCACGACCAGACCGAGGCGCTGACTTTCGCAGACAAGGTGGTGGTGATGTATGACGGCGAGATCGTCCAGATCGGCACGCCAGCCGAACTGTTCGATCGTCCGAGCCACACATTCGTCGGCTATTTCATCGGCTCGCCCGGCATGAATGTGCTGCCGGTCAAGCTGAACGGGGCGACGGCAACGATCGGCGATCTGCAGATCGCCTTGCCCGCCGCGGCGACAGTGTCTGCCGGGGCCAAGACCGAGCTGGGCATCCGACCCGAATTCGTCCGCCTGAGCGCCGAGGGAATGCCGGTGACGATCACCAAGGTCGAAGACGTCGGCCGCCACAAAGTGGCGCGCTCCACGCTGGCCGGCCAACCCTTGACGATCGTGGTGCCGGAAGATGACGAGATTCCTTCAGATCCGCGCGTCACTTTCGCTCCCGAAGCGATCAACATCTATGCCGATTCCTGGCGCGTGAAGACGGAGGCCTGAACATGCAAAAGACCTGGAACAACAAGGCCTGGTTCATGGTGCTGCCGGTGCTGGTGCTGGTCGCCTTTTCGGCCGTCATCCCGTTGATGACGGTGGTGAACTATTCGGTGCAAGATACATTCGGCAACAACGAGTTCTTCTGGGCCGGCACCGAGTGGTTTTCAGAAACGCTGGCTTCCAGCCGCTTCTGGGATTCGCTTCAGCGTAACCTGTTGTTCTCGCTGATCATTCTGGCGATCGAAGTACCACTCGGCATCTTCATCGCGCTCAACATGCCCAAGAAAGGTATCGGCGTACCGATCTGCCTCGTGCTGATGGCCCTGCCGTTGCTCATTCCGTGGAATGTCGTCGGCACCATCTGGCAGATCTTCGCCCGCGTCGATATCGGCCTTCTCGGCTATGCGGTCGATGGGCTTGGCATAGACTACAACTACGTCAAGGATCCGCTCGATGCCTGGGTGACGCTGATCGTCATGGATGTCTGGCATTGGACCAGCCTTGTCGTGCTGCTTTGCTATGCCGGTCTCGTCTCGATCCCGCAGGCCTACTACCAGGCCGCCAAGATCGACGGCGCCTCTCGGTGGTCGGTGTTCCGCTACATCGAACTACCGAAGATGAACCGGGTGCTGCTGATCGCCGTTCTCCTGCGCTTTATGGACTCCTTCATGATCTACACCGAACCTTTCGTCGTCACCGGCGGCGGCCCCGGCAACTCCACGACGTTCCTGTCGATCGATCTGGTCAAGACTGCAATCGGTCAGTTCGACGTCGGTCCGGCCGCAGCCGTCTCAATCATCTACTTCCTGATCATCCTGCTGCTGTCATGGGTCTTCTACACCGTGATGACGTCAAGCGACCAGCAGGCATGAGGAGACGAACATGAACCAGGACCGCGTAAATCTAACACCCGTCATCGTCTCGACGCTCTACATCCTCTTCCTGTTGCTGCCTATCTACTGGCTCGTCAACATGAGCTTCAAGGAAAACAGCGAGATCGTCGGCACGTTCTCGCTGTGGCCGAACAATCCGACGCTGCGCAACTATACGGTGATTTTCACCGATCCCTCGTGGTACAACGGCTACATCAACTCGATCATCTATGTGGCGATGAACACCGTCATCTCGGTGCTAGCAGCCCTGCCCGCGGCCTATGCCTTCTCGCGCTATCGCTTTCTCGGCGACAAGCATCTGTTCTTCTGGCTGCTGACCAACCGGATGGCGCCACCCGCCGTTTTCGCCCTGCCCTTCTTCCAGCTCTATTCGGCATTCGGCCTGATCGACACGCATATCGCCGTGGCCCTTGCCCACTGCCTGTTCAACGTGCCGCTGGCAGTGTGGATCCTCGAAGGCTTCATGTCCGGCGTACCGAAGGAAATCGACGAGACCGCCTATATCGATGGCTATTCGTTCCCGCGCTTCTTCATCAAGATCTTCATGCCGCTGATCGCCTCGGGCGTCGGTGTCGCAGCCTTCTTCTGCTTCATGTTCTCGTGGGTGGAACTGCTGCTGGCCCGCACGCTGACGACCACGGATGCCAAGCCGATCACCGCAACCATGACCCGCACCGTGTCCGCCGCCGGCATGGATTGGGGCGTGCTGGCAGCCGCCGGCGTGCTGACGCTGATCCCCGGCGCCTTGGTCATCTACTTCGTCCGCAACTACATCGCCAAGGGCTTTGCCCTGGGTCGGGTTTGAGAAAGGGAGCATGCCATGAATTTTGCCTGGATGGCCTGGACGCTGCCGACCGCTCTCTTTTTCATCACCATCCTGCTGCTGCTGATCGGCATGGGGGTGTGGGAATACATGTCGCCGGGTGGCAATCCGCGCGTCGGTATCTTGAGATTTGAGACGACGCGGGGGGATCGTCTGTTCATATCGCTGCTCGGCAGCGCTTTCATTCATCTCGCATGGTTGGGTCTGATCGGGCCCAATCTGTGGTGGGCTCTTGCCCTGTCCGTGGTCTACGCCATCGGCGTATTCAAGACGGTCTAGGGCATGCAGGAAATGAGCGATCCGGCTGCCACCGGACCGCTCCTATCGCAATCGCAAAAACCCAGGGAGGATTCTTATGCGAAAGCAATTTCTAACGACTACGGCTTTGATGCTGCTCGCCTTTACAGGCTCGGCATATGCGGGAATGGACGAAGCCAAGCAGTTCCTAGACAGCGAAGTCAAGGATCTGTCAACGCTTTCCCGCGCCGATCAGGAAAAGGAGATGCAGTGGTTCGTGGACGCTGCAAAACCATTCTCCGGCATGGAAATCAAGGTTGTTTCGGAGACCATCACCGCACACGAATACGAATCCAAGGTGCTGGCCCCTGCGTTTGAAAAAATCACCGGCATCAAGGTCACCCACGACCTGATCGGCGAAGGCGACGTGGTCGAAAAGCTGCAGACCCAGATGCAGTCGGGCGAAAACATCTACGACGCCTATGTCAACGATAGCGACCTGATCGGCACGCATTGGCGCTACCAGCAGGCCCGCAGCCTGACCAAGTGGATGGCCAACGAAGGCAAGGACGTCACCAACCCGATGCTCGACCTGCCGGATTTCATCGGCACGTCGTTCACCACTGCGCCGGATGGCGACCTCTACCAGTTGCCCGACCAGCAGTTCGCCAACCTTTACTGGTTCCGGTACGACTGGTTCAACGACGAGAAGAACAAGGCCGATTTCAAGGCGAAGTATGGCTACGACCTCGGCGTTCCGGTCAACTGGTCTGCCTATGAGGATATCGCCGAATTCTTCACCGGCCGCGACGTCGGTGGCAAGAAGGTCTTCGGCCATATGGACTACGGCAAGAAGGACCCGTCGCTCGGCTGGCGCTTCACCGATGCGTGGCTGTCGATGGCCGGCAACGGCGACAAGGGCATCCCGAACGGCAAGCCGGTCGACGAATGGGGCATCAAGGTCGATGCCAACTCGCGTCCGGTCGGCTCCTGCGTGGCGCGCGGTGGCGACACCAACGGCCCGGCAGCTGTCTATTCCATCCAGAAGTATCTGGACTGGTTGAACGCCTATGCTCCTCCGGCAGCCCAGGGCATGACCTTCGGCGAAGCGGGCCCGGTACCGGCCCAGGGTGACGTCGCCCAGCAGATCTTCTGGTACACGGTCTTCACCGCCGACATGCTCAAGCCCGGCACATCCGTCATGAACGACGACGGGACGCCCAAGTGGCGCATGGCCCCCTCCCCGCATGGCGTCTACTGGAAGGACGGCATGAAGCTCGGCTATCAGGACGTCGGTTCTTGGACGCTGCTCAAGTCCACCCCGGACGACCGCGCCAAGGCAGCGTGGCTCTATGCGCAGTTCGTCGTCTCCAAGACGATCGACCTGAAGAAGAGCCATACGGCGATCAGCTTCGTGCGCCAGTCGACGCTCGACGACAAGAGCTTCACCGAACGCGCGCCGAAACTCGGCGGTCTGGTCGAGTTCTACCGCTCGCCGGCCCGTCTGCAATGGTCGCCGACCGGCACCAACGTTCCTGACTATCCGAAGCTGGCCCAGCTTTGGTGGCAGGCGATCGGCGATGCCTCCTCCGGCGCCAAGACCGCGCAGGAAGCCATGGACTCGCTGTGCGCCGAACAGGAAAAGGTGCTCGGCCGCCTCGAACGCGCCGGCATCCTCGGCGATATCGGTCCGAAACTCGCCGAAGAGCACGATCTCGCTTACTGGAATGCGGATGCCGTCAAGAACGGCAATCTCGCGCCCCAGCTGAAGATCGAGAACGAGAAGGAAAAGCCACTGACCGTCAACTACGACGAATTGGTCAAGAGCTGGCAGAAATAACAAGAAAAGGACTTCACGTCTCTTCCGGCCGGGGCAGCAATGCCCCGGCTTTTTTGTTGCGCTTGCAGGTGACGACACAACCGGATAATTCTACTGCAATCATCGATGGAGGAAGTGCAATGCCCCTGCTTGCCCTACATCACGTATCGGTCATCGTCAGCGACATCGCCCTGCTTCCCCCAGTTCTACATTCGCGACCCCGACAAAACATCATCGAAATCAACGGCCACAATTTCGTGACTTGCGCGCGGACCCTCGCGTAGATTTGGCTAGCCGCATCTGAAGGGATTCCGAGCTTCTGTCGGCCGGTCAACAGGAAAAGAAATGCACGATATAGCGCATCGGCGAAATCGCCATCCGAGGGAGGCAATATATGTACTACGCAATACTCGCCTATCACGCGGAGGGAGTGGTCGAATCCTGGACCGAGGAGGAGGATGCGGCGCTGATGGCCGAACTGCTCGCGGTCAATGATCGCCTCGTCGGCGAAAAGTCATTGGGGCCCGCTGCACGGCTCGGCCCGACGCAACGCGCCGTAACCCTGCGGGGAAAGGGTGACGGCATGATAACCGACGGCCCGTTTGCCGAGACCAAGGAAGAGTTGCTGGGCTTTTACGTGGTGGATTTTCCAACGCTTGAAGCGGCTGTCGCAGCAGCGCGTGACCTGCGCCGCGCAAATCCGACGGCAGTCTATGAAATCAGGCCGATCCTGCTTTACCTGCCGGGCGCCCCTTTGGAATCCAGGGCTGCCGATTAGTTCCACTCCTCACCCCAGGCGATGACGAGGCTGCTTGCAGACGCTGTCTTCTTCTCCCCGCCTGTGCGGGGAGAAGCTTGCGCAGAAGAATGAACACGAAGGCGCGTCGTTCAGCCCTTGAAGCGATACTGCTCGCGCGATTCCGCCTTCATCTCGATCGAGAAGCCCGGCATCTTGGGCGGCATGTAGGCCGCGTCCTTGATAACGCAGGGTTCGAGGAAATGCTCGTGCAGGTGATCGACGAACTCGATCACGCGGCCTTCGATCGTGCCCGACACCGCGACATAGTCGATCATCGACAGATGCTGGACATATTCGCAGAGACCTACGCCGCCGGCATGCGGCCAGACCGGTAGGCCGTATTTGGCCGCCATCAGCAGCACGGCCAACACTTCGTTCAGGCCACCCATGCGGCAGGAATCGATCTGGACGATATCGATGGCGCCACCTGCGATCATCTGCTTGAAGACGATACGGTTCTGACACATCTCGCCGGTCGCGACCTTCACGGGCGCAATGGCTTCGCGGATCGCCTTGTGACCGAACACGTCATCCGGGCTGGTCGGCTCCTCGATGAAGAACGGATTGCAGAACGAAAGCTTCTTCACCCAGTCCTTGGCCTCATCGACTTCCCAGACCTGATTGGCGTCGATCATCAGATAGCGATCCGGGCCAATGACTTCGCGGGCGATGGTCAGGCGGCGGATATCGTCCTCGAGATCACGGCCAACCTTCATCTTGATGTGGTTGAAGCCTTCGTCGATTGCTTCTTGGCATAGACGGCGCAGCTTGGCGTCGTCATAGCCCAGCCAGCCAGCCGAAGTCGTGTAGCAGGGATAGCCCTTCTCTTCGAGCCTGGCGATGCGTTCGGCCTTGCCGGGCTCGGCTTTCTTGAGGATGGCCAGTGCCTCTTCCTTGGTGATCGCATCGGTCAGGTAGCGGAAATCGACGATGTCAACGATCTCTTCCGGCGTCATGTCGGCAACCAGCCGCCAGACCGGCTTGCCGGACTGCTTGGCCAGCAGGTCCCACGCGGCATTGACGACCGCGCCGGTGGCAAGATGCATCGCACCCTTGTCGGGGCCGATCCAGCGCAACTGGCTGTCAGATGTCACATGCCGCCAGAAGCGGGCCGGGCTTTCTCGGATCCAGTCGAGGTCGAGGCCGACCACGAGGTGCTTCATCGCCTCGATCGCCGCGCAGCAGATTTCGTTGCCGCGGCCGATCGTGAAGGTGAGGCCATGACCTTCGAGCCCTTCCTTGTCGGTTTCGAGAATGACATAGGCCGCCGAGTAGTCCGGATCCGGATTCATCGCATCCGAGCCGTCGAGGCTCTGCGAAGTCGGGAAGCGGATGTCGAGCGTCTTGAGTTGGGTAATCTTGGTCAAGTTAGCCTCACCAATTCTTGTCGTGCCGATCAGGCGTCGGCTTTGAAAGTCTGCTTCTGCGTGCCGAGGCCCTCGATTCCGAGTTCAACGACGTCGCCATCCCTGAGGTAGCGTGGCGGCTTCATGCCCATGCCAACGCCCGGAGGCGTGCCGGTGGAAATGATGTCACCCGGATGCAGGCTCATGAACTGGCTGAGATAGGAGACCAGGAATTTTACGCCGTAGACCATGGTGGCCGACGAGCCGTTCTGCATCTGCTCGCCATTGACCTTGAGCCACATGTTGAGGTTCTGCGAATCGGCCACTTCGTCTTTGGTCACCAGCCACGGGCCGGTCGGGCCGAACGTGTCGCAAGACTTGCCCTTGGTCCACTGGCCGGAACGCTCGGTCTGGAAGGCACGCTCGGAAACGTCGTGCGCAACGGCATAGCCGGCTACATAATCGAGTGCGTCTGCTTCGGAGACGTATTTCGCGGTCTTGCCGATGACCACGGCAAGCTCGACTTCCCAGTCGGTTTTCTCGGAACCGCGCGGGATCAGCACGTTGTCGTTCGGGCCGCAGATAGCCGAGGTGGCCTTCATGAAGATAACCGGTTCCGGCGGCACGGCCATGCCGGATTCGGCGGCGTGGTCGGAATAGTTCAGCCCGATGCAGATGAATTTGCCGGTACCGGCAACGCAGGCGCCGATGCGTTGATCGGCGCTGAGAACGGGCAGCGTGGCCGTATCGATAGCCGCGATCTTCTTCAGGCCTTCCGGCGAAATCGCCGCGCCGGCAATATCGGAGACATGGGCGGAGAGATCGCGGATCGTGCCGTCGGCGGCAAGAATGGCGGGCTTTTCGGCGCCAACGGCACCAACTCGCATCAATTTCATAGTGTTTTCCTCAGTTTGATATCAGTTCAGATGGTCCAGCCGCCGTCGATGGCGATCGCCTGGCCCGTCGTATAGGTGGCGCCCGCGAGATGCAGGGCAAGATCGGCGATTTCCTCGGGCGTACCCAGACGGCCAATCGGCTGGCGGGCCACGAAGGCGGCCCGCGCCGTGTCGTAATCGCCCTGGGCGCGCATGCGATCCTGAAGCGAGGGGCTTTCCACGGTTCCCGGGCAAATCGCGTTGACGCGGATGTTCTTGCCGACATAGTCAGCGGCAACTGCTTTGGTCAGGCCAATAACCGCAGCCTTGGTCACGCCATAGGCAAACCGGTTCGGCACGCCCTTGATCGAGGAGGCGACGGAAGCGACATTGACGATGGCGCCTTCGCCCTTTTCCAGCATGCCCGGCAGCACGGCGCGAATGGTGCGAACCATCGACTTGACGTTGAGATCGAAGGCGAATTCGAGGTCTTCGTCCTTCATCTCCATGATCGAGCCGTTATGGACGACACCGGCGCTGTTGATCAGAATGTCGAACGGGCCTTCCGCGGCGATCGCCGCCTTGACGGCGGCATCGTCAAGCACGTTGAGCTTCAGCGTCCGGATACCGTTCTTGCCATCGATTTCCTTCAGCACCGCTTCGTTGATATCGGTTGCGAGCACCTTGGCGCCCGCATCGGCAAAACCGAGTGCAATCGCGCGGCCGATTCCCTGCGCCGCTGCGGTCACCAGTACCGACTTGCCCTTGAATTTCTGTTCCATTCTACTCGTCCTTCCGACTTCGACTGGGGACACTCGCCTAGAGGGGCCACATGTCTTTATTTTGGCCTTACCAATTCGGTCAAGCCGTTTTAATACGCCTTTCGGCAATGAGTATGTGATCGGCCGCCAGCACCACCTCGTTGCGCTGGTTCAGCACCTCGCAACGCTCTATCACGCGACCGGCATCGGCACGTTTGGGATCATCCTGCTTGGCGGCAATCGTCACCCTCGTCCTGATCGTGTCACCGATGAACACCGGGCGAATGAAGCGCAGCCTGTCATATCCGTAGGAGAAGGCAACAGGATTGATGAGGCTTGCGGTCAGGCCCACGCCGATAGAGAACACCATCGTCCCATGCGCAATCCGCTGGCCGAACGGCGTCGTCTTGCAGAATTCGGCATCCATGTGGTGCGGAAAGAAATCTCCGGTATGGCCGGCATGAACGACAAAGTCGGTCTCGGTGATCGTTCGCCCGGTGGTGATCCTGATATGGTCGAGTTCGTAGTCCTCGAAGTAGATCGTGCGCTCCATTTCACGGCTTCCTTTCGAGCGGCGTGGCGGGCAGGCTCGATGACCTGTAGGCCGCTTCCACCAGCGCCATTGTGTTCCAGCCGTCTTCGACGGAGCTTATCAGTTCGCTGTCTTCGCCCGATGCAAATCGCTGCAGGTTGGCCATACGACCGACAAACGCATCCGGAAACCAGGCACCCTGAAGCGGCACGGCAACCCAGCTGTCACCGCCCCTGGGATAGATTTCCAGAATGTCCGGCTCGCCGTCAGGGTAGTTCAGATTGAGGCCGAGTTGAAGATAGGCGGCACCCTGCGTTCCCGAAATCCGGAACTCGCAGACCTGATGGCGGCGGCCGAACTTGTGGTCATGATTGATCGACAAGTTACATCGCACAGCATCGCCGTAATCGAGGATGGCGCTGGTGCGGGTCTGCGCGACGTCGTGATTGGGGTGGCCGATGGTTTTGGCGTGCACGCCCTGCGGATCGCCCAGCACCTGCCGGATCACATCGAGATAGTGGATGGAGTGCATGGCGATTTCGATGCGCGGCAGGCCCTTGAGGAAGGGCCAGAGCGTCCAGGGCGTATCGACCTGAAGAGCTGCATCGAAATCCACGATCTCGCCGAGCAATCCCTTGGCGATTGCGTCCTTCAACGCCAGCATCATTGGCGCAAACCGCAGCTGGAAATTGACGGCAGCCTTGAGGTTCTTTTCGCGGCAGATCTTGAGGATCTCCGTCGCACCGGAAAGATCGGCACCCATCGGCTTCTGGATCAGCGCGGCGGCCCCGTCAGGCAGCCCTTTCAACACAGCAGAGTGGGCGGCGGGCGGCGTGGCCAGGTCAAAAATGGCGCCTTCGACGGCCGCAGCTTCCTCGGCGGAGCCAAACGCCTTCACGCCCCACTCGGCCGCCAGCTTCCCGGCTTTGGCATGGTCCGGATCGTAAAGCCCAGCGATGGGAAAACCTGCTTTCCGATAAGCCGGAAAATGCGCATCGCCGACGATCGATCCCGCCCCGAAGGTGACGATCGGACGCGGGCTTGCCGGCATCGGCCAGGATTGGGTCAGGTTGGATGGGTCAAATGTCATGGCATCTCACTTGGAACGTGCCCCTCATCCGGCCTGCCGGCCACTTTCTCCCCGTTAAAACGGGGAGAAAGGACTCCCGGAAAACTCGAAACAAGTCCCCTCTCCCCGCCTGCGGGGAGAGGGTTAGGGTGAGGGGCAAGTTCGATACACTAATCAAGATGGAACACTTCTTCCATCCTCGCCCACCATTCGCCTTCCTTGCGGGTTTCAAGCGGCTTCTGGCAGGGCTCGCAAACGGACCACCATTTCTGCGTCACAGGATCTGCGGCCATTTTGGCCATGTCGGCGGCATAGTCCGTGCCGTGATATTCAAAATAGGCGAAGAGAAGGTTCTCGGGTTCCTTGAGGTAGATCGAGTAGTTCTTGATGTTGCACTCGCCGATCGTCTTGAGCACACCCGGCCAGACATCCGCATGCAGGCGCTTGTATTCCTCGATCTTCTCGGCGTTGAGGCCGATGACCTGACCCATCCTTTGCATTCAAATCTCCCTTTGCGTCACGACGGCATTGAACTCGCCGATCGAACGTCTCTTCACTTCGTCCCAGTCCCAGTCGATGCCGATGCCCGGCTCGCTTGGCGCGAGCGCATGGCCGTCCTCGATCACCATGTGCTTGCCGGTGATCTCGTCGAGCTGGGGAATGTATTCGACATATTTGCCGTTCGGCACGGCGCAGGCCAAGCTCACATGCAGTTCCATGAGAAAATGCGGACACACGGGTATGTCGAAAGCTTCTGCGGCATGCGCGACCTTCAGCCACGGCGTGATGCCGCCGATACGGCCGACATCCACCTGCACGATCGAGCAGGCACCCTTCTGCATATATTCGCGAAAATGCCGGATGGAATAGAGCGATTCGCCCACTGCAATCGGCGTCGATGTGCTGGCCGACAGCCGGACGTGACCGTCGATGTCGTCGGCCGCAAGCGGCTCCTCGATCCAAGCGAGATCGATGTCCCGCAACCGTGATGAACGGCGGATCGCCTCGTCGAGCCTGAAACCCTGATTGGCATCCGTCATGATCTCGTAGCCGTCACCGACCGCCTTGCGGACGGCCTCGAGGCGAGCGAAATCCTCCGAGCCATGCGGCTTGCCGATCTTGACCTTGGATCCGGTAAAGCCCTTGGCTTTCGCCGCCAGGGCATCGTCGACCAGCGCCTGTTTCTCGATATGCAGCCAGCCGCCTTCCGTCGTGTAAAGCGGGCAGCGATCCTTGGCACCGCCGGCGAGCTTCCACAGCGGCAGTCCGAACTTTTTCGCCCGCAGATCCCACAGGGCAGTATCGATGGCGGCAAGCGCAATCGCCGTGATCGCCCCGATGGTGGTCGCATGGGTGAAGAATTCGAGGTCGTGCCAGATGGCTTCGATTTGATCGGCATCCTGGCCGATGATGCGCGGCGCCAGATGATCGATAAGCAGTCGCATCACCGACGATCCGCCGGTGCCGATCGTGTAGGAATAACCCGTACCGACAGCGCCATCGCTATCGGTGATCGTTACGATGGGCGTTTCCTGGCTGACGAAACTCTGGATCGCATCGGTCCGCTTGACCTTGGGTACAAGGTCCACCATCCGAAGTTCGACTTTTTCAATCCGCGCCATGAGTTAAAACCCCTCCCGTCTCGCCCACCGCAGATGGCATTGTTGCCTTCGCATGCTGCTACAAAGCAAGCCGAACTTGCCTCATCCGGTACTCTTTACAAATAAACAGCACCTTCGCCATCGCTGGCATTTGCCATGGGTGAGTATTTCATTTATATATAAACATCGCATTTATCGAGCGTCAAGCGCTTTGTTGTTGCTGCTGTCAATGCCGTGCGTATATGAATATCACCATTCACCAGGGAGATTTCCGTGGACAACGACGAAAACGACCGCTACCGGGCCCCAGCCCTCGACAAGGGTCTCGACATCCTCGAACTCTTGGCGGGCATAGACGGCGGACTGACACAGGCGGAAATTGCCAAGCGCATGGGCAAGAACGCCAACGAATTCTACCGGATGCTCGACCGGCTGGTAAAACGCGGCTACGTTACCCGGCTGGATGGCGACCGCTATTCGCTGACGCTCAAGCTCTTCGGCCTGGCGCAGCTGCATGCACCGGTCAGGCGGCTTGCATCTTATGCGACGCCACTGATGCGCGAGCTTGCCGACCAGAGCAAGCAGGCCAACCAACTCGTCGTCTTCGATCGGGGCGCCGCCGTGGTCATTGCCCAGCAGGAAGCGCCGGGTTACTGGGGGATCTCGATTCGGGTCGGCTCGCATATCAGCCTTCTCAATACCGGTTCCGGCCACGTGCTTCTTGCGTTTCGCTCGGCAGAGCAGCGCGCCATGATGATGCGTGAATATGAAGAGACAGGCGAAGCCGGCGGCGAGCAAAAAGCGGATCTGCTGGAACGCCTCGACCAGATCCGCGAACGCGGTTACGAGATGATGCCCAGCGTCCAGACAGCTGGCGTCGTCAACCTCTCAGCCCCGATCATGGGCCCGGATGAAACAGCAATTGCCGCGCTGACGATCCCCTACATCACCATCATCAACAACCCCGCGGCCCCCAACATCTCGCAGACAATTCAGCTGCTCCTGAAAACAAGCCAGCAGCTTTCCAAGCTCGCCGGGCTGGATGTCCGACCGGACGCGTAACTTTTATTTGAAGAAACAATTTCTATTTGAATGACCCTGCCGATCATGGCAGGGTCGCGCCCATTCGAGAGGGCGGCTCGGCCGCACATTGCCTGCATTCGGGAGGAAAACATGATCGTCGACACACATCTGCACATCGTTGACCAGAGCGCACTGAGCTACCCATGGCTCGCCGGCGCCGGCGCTTTGAACCGCAGCTTCTCCTATGACGATTACGCGCGCGAGGCCCGGCGGCTCGGCATTACGGCATCGATGCACATGGAAGTCGATGTTGCCGCCGGCGATATCGAGAAGGAGACCGATTACATCACCGGCATCGCAGCGCGCGAAGGCAGCCTGATCGTCGGCGCGATCGCCTCCTGCCGGCCGGAAGATAAGGGCTTTGCTGCTTATCTCGAGAGCATCCGCTCCAGGAGCATCATCAAGGGCCTGCGCCGCATCCTGCATGAAATGCCGGACGAACTCTCGGAATCACCGATGTTCCGCGAAAACATCCGGCGGCTGGCCGGTACCGGCCTGACCTTCGATCTCGTGGTGCTGCCACGGCAGCTGCCGAAGGCCATCGCCCTGATCGACCTCAATCCCGACGTCCAGTTCGTGCTCGATCATTGCGGCGTACCCGACATCAAGGGCGGCGGCCTCGAGCCGTGGCGCTCCCATATGACCGAAATCGCCAAGCGACCGAATGTTGTCGGAAAACTGTCCGGCATCGTCGCCTACACCGATCTTGAAACCTGGACGCTCGAATCGATCCGCCCCTATGCCGAGCACACGATTTCGTCGTTTGGCTTTGATCGGATGATCTGGGGCAGCGATTGGCCGGTTTGCACACGCGCAGGCACCCTTTCGACCTGGGTCGGCGCGACCTATGCGCTGCTGGAAGGCTGCAGCAAGGAAGAAAAGGCCAAGCTACTCAGCGGCAACGCCAACAAGCTGTGGGACCTGAAGGTTTCCTGAGCAGTCCGAACAATAAATTTCAGCGGGCGGCGCCTCCCGGGCGCCACCCCAGATCAAACAAATTGCTCATACGCTTCAGGCGAGCGATTTCATACTTTGAACAGCTGAGGGCTTCGGCGTGAATGTGCGCCGCAGCCCGGCTTCAGTCCCCAAGCTTAGCCAAAGCTCTCGGCAAACATCCGGTTGAGATCGGCAACGACTGCTACGCCACTTTCCCTTGCCTTGAGCCCGGCATTGATGCGTTCCGATGCTGCCTGCTGGAACGCCATATAGCCATTGTGGCGAGGCCGCACCCAGGCGCCTTCCAGCGTCATTCTGGTATTGGCATAGAAGTCGCCGGTGGCCTCGTTGACCTTTTCGTCTTCCCATGCAGCCGCATGGCCGGGCTGACCGCCGGAGGAGGCATAGAGCCCCTTCTGGATGTCCGCGCTTGCAATCCAGTAGGCGAAATCCACGGCCGCGTCCCTGGCCTTGGAAAAGGACGAGACCGCGATGCCTGTGCCGCCGAGCGCCGAGCCCGCCGGCCCGATCATACCCGTCTCGGGAATGTCGGCAAAGGTCAGCACATTCTTGCGGAACCCTTCGACGGCATAACTCACATAGCCGTAGATGTATGGCGAACAGGCGATCACGCTGTCCTCTTCCGCCATCTTCTCCAACACAGCGATCGGGTCCATGTCGAAACAGGCCGGATCGATCAGATCTACCAGTTCGGCGATCATGTCGAACACCCCGGCACCGATTTCGGGATCCACCAGCATGCCGTCGCTGGAGGCGCAAGGCACCATCAGATTGGCGCACAGTGTGTAAAACGTCATCAGCGAGTGCGGGGGCCGGAGTGGCAAAAGAACCCCGCCCTGTTCGGCGACCTCGAGCACCTCTTCCCAGCTTTCGATCGGATCGACGAGGTCCTCGCGATAGGCTTGCGCCTGCGTGGCCGCATCGATCGGAAACGCCCATTGGCGGCCCTGCCAGTTGTAGCTACGGAAGGATTCGCCGACGCTGCCCGCTGCCAGCGTATCGAAAGCGGTCTCGCGGCCATCGATATCCAGGGGCGTCAGACAATTCTCAGCCGTGATCTGCCCGACATGGGGATGGTCGATGACTACAAGGTCATAGGTTCGGGCCAGTTCCTCGACCGGAAACGACTCGAAATCCTGAAGCGAGCGCTTGTCCCACTCGATTTCGACACCGGTCTGCTGCTTGTAGAGCGCCGAGCAGGCCACCAACGGATCGTAACCGCGCGGGTGGCTCCATGTCATGCCCTTCAACTTTACGCTCATAATCCAAACTCCGCCCTGATCCTGTCCGAGTGCTCGCCGATCCGCGGCGCGGCGCGATCGCCATGGGCTCGCTTACCATTGACGCGCAGCGGCGAACAGGTGGTGAGGATGGAAACATCATCACCACGTTCGACCTTCTGCAGCATGTCGAGCATCTTGAACCCGTCATGCTCGATCAGTTCCTCCCAGTTCAGCACCTTGGCGCACCAGATGTCGGCGGGCTCCAGCACCGAAAGCCAGTGATCGATCGTGCCGGTCTCGATCCGCGCGGCGATCAGCCGCTTGATCTCGTCGCGCTCTGTAAACCAGCTCGAAGGGTTATCGCTATAGGCGGCAAGTTCGGGGATATCGAGCAACTTCTCGATCCTGGCGATCGGCGTCATGGCAATGGCCAGATAGCCATCCTCCGCGGGATAGACGCCGTAAGGTGCCGAAAGATAGGCGTGCGCGCTACGGAAATCCGAGCGCGTTGGCAAGCGGCGGCCGTCATTGAGATAGGTGGTCAGCACTTCGAACTGGAAATCGACCAATGCCTCGAGCAGGCTCGTCTCGATGTGGCTGCCCTTGCCGGAAATACCGCGACGCACCAGCGCGGCAAGAATGCCCTGACAGACCGCAGCACCCGCCAGCATATCGCCGACCGCGAGACCGAACGGCACCGGCCCCTGATTTTGGTCGCCATTGAGCCACATAAGCCCCGAGCGCGACTGCGCCAGCAGATCCTGGCCCGGCCGCTTTACCCACGGTCCGTCTTCGCCATAGCCCGAGATCGAGGCATAGACGAGTCTCGGATTGATCTTCTTTACCGCCTCGTAGTCGAGCCCCAGCCGCTCGATCACACCTGGCCGGAAATTCTGGATCATCACATCGGCACGCTCCAGGAGAGACTTCAGGGCTGTCAGATCCGCCTCGTTCTTCAGGTCGATCGCCAGGCTTTCCTTGCCGCGATTGATCGCATGAAAAATAGTCGAATCGCCGCCGATTTCCGTGTCGCTGAGATAAAGCCGCCGAGACAGATCACCACCGTCCGGACGCTCGATCTTGATAACGCGCGCACCGAGGTCCATCAGCCGGAGCGAGCAATAGGGGCCGGAAAGAAACTGGCTCATATCCACGACCAGCAGGCCGCTGAGCGGCGGTTCGACATCGTCTGTCACGCGTGCATCCCAATTCACAATAATTCTTATCTGAAGAATATATTCAAATATGCATGAGCGCAACAACCTCTTTGAACATCCTGGACGAAGCTGAAAGCGGCAAGGGCGCCTGTCCCCACGGATCAAGCGCCCTCAACGAGAGAAATAGCGATCATCTTCGGTGGCAAGGCGTCAGGGCCGCAACAGCACCTTGCCCTTGCGTCCGCCACGGCCTGCGGCGGCGACAGCGTCGGAAATATTTTCCAGAGCGAAAACCTCCTCGACCTGCAGCTTGATCTTGCCGCTTGCCGCCAGTTGCACGAGCTCGCCGATCAGCCGGCCCATTTCGGCGCGCGGCATGGCGCTGCCGAGCTTGGCAAGCCAGAAGCCCTTCACCGTTACCTGCTTGAAAATCATATCGCCTGCCGAAAGCTGCATCGGCTCTCCAGACATGGCCCCGAAGGACACGAGCAGGCCACCCTCTCCGACAAGCGACAGCAAATCGCCAGACGCCGTGCCGCCGACACCATCGACAGCAGCCGCGATTGATGAACTGCCGACAATGGCACGCACGCTGTCCTGCCAACCGACCTCCACTGTCGAGACGACGTTGCCGATTCCGAGCGCCTTCAGTTCCTCCACGCCGTCCTCGCGCCGAACAAGGTTGACCACGTGGATACCGCGCGCCTTGGCAATCATGGCCAGCACCTTGGCAACCGCCCCCGTCGCCGCGTTCTGGATGACCCATTGCCCGGGCTGCACCTTGAGAAAATCGAGAAGCACCAGAGCACTGAGCGGCATGGCGATAAGCTGCGCGGCGACTTCGTCGGAAATCAAATCCGGCATCGGCACGACACCTGCCGCCGGAGCGATAAAATACTCTGCCCATGTGCCGTGCACGGACGCGACCGCCACCCGCTGGCCGATCTTCAGCCCTTCGACACCTTCACCCAGCGAATCGATCAAACCAACCGCTTCGGTGCCGCCAATGGCTGGCAGGGGCGGCTTGTAGCCGTATTGGCCGGCAACAGTCAGCACATCGTGATTGTGGATGGGCGCCAGTATGGTCTTGATCCGGACTTGGCCCTTGTCGGGCTCGGGAACGGCCAGATCGGAGACTGTCAGCACTTTAGACGGCTCGCCGAAGACGGCATGGGTTGCGCTACGCATGGGAACTCCTTGGAATGCTGTGCCACGAACGGCTATTCCCGGAATAGATGGTGTTTGAAGCCGCCGCTGCCAACCAGCAGAATGCGAACAAGCGCGAAACCATCATCGAACAGCGTTTGCGAATGGGCAAAGCGTGGATGGTTCAACTGGTTTATGGAGATATTTGAAATGGTAGCGGGAGGCAGAGTTGAACTGCCGACCTTGGGGTTATGAGTCCCACGCTCTAACCAACTGAGCTATCCCGCCATCCGACCGTCCGGTAAACCCGGCCAGTGGCGCGGCTTTTAAGGGGGGTCTGGCATCCTGTCAAGCGCCAACGGACAAAAACAAATGCCCGTTGCGGAAAAATTCGGATCGGCACCGGGCTATCGCCGGGTCAGGCCGCCTCATGGGCTGAAAGCAACTGCTTCAACAGCACTTCCGCCGACGCATCCTTTTCAGAACGCTCGATAAATCCGCCACCATAGACGCGTGCGTCTTCGCCCGGAGCCGAATAAAGGGCGCAGGCCTGTCCGGGCGCCACGCCGGGTTCGCCTTCCTCAAGCTCAATATAGACACCCTGCGGTCCGGCAAAGAATTTTGCCGGCTTCGGCGGGCGAGTCGAACGAACCTTGGCGAAGCAGTCGAAACCGTCTTCGGCCGTCGCCAGCAGCGATTCGTCACCGAGCCAGTTGACGTCGCGCAGATAAATCCGTCGTGTATCGAGCGCTTCCTTGGGCCCGACGATAACCCGCTTGCTGCGGGCATCGAGATGCACGACGTAAAGCGGCTCGCCGGTGGCAATGCCGATACCGCGCCGCTGGCCGATCGTGTAATGCAGAATGCCTTCATGCTGGCCGAGCACACGACCGTCCAGATGAACGATACTGCCCGACAGCGCCGCTTCCGGCCTGAGCTTGTTGATGACATCGGAATACTTGCCCTGCGGCACGAAGCAGATGTCCTGGCTATCCGGTTTGGCCGCGACCACAAGCCCCATTTCGGCTGCAAGTTCGCGCACCGCAGCCTTCGACATGTCGCCCAGCGGGAAGCGCAGATAGTCGATCTGCTCCTGCGTGGTGGCAAACAGGAAGTAGCTCTGGTCGCGTTCGGCATCGACAGGACGGTAGAGCGCTCGCCGATCGGGATCGCCTTCGGTCGGGTTCGGACGCGACCTTATATAATGGCCTGTCGCCAACGCATCAGCGCCCAGTTCCTTGGCAGTCACCAGCAGATCGGCGAATTTGACCGTCTGGTTGCAGGATACGCAGGGAATCGGCGTTTCGCCCGCCACATAGCTTTCCATGAAAGGGTTGATCACCGTTTCCAGGAAACGCCGTTCATAATCGAGTACATAATGGGGAATGCCGAGCGTTTCGCAGACCCGGCGGGCGTCGTCGATATCCTGCCCGGCGCAGCACGAGCCGGCACGATGCACTGCCGCACCATGATCGTAAAGCTGCAGCGTGATGCCGATGACGTCGTAGCCCTGTCGTTTCAGCAGGCCCGCTACCACGGAAGAATCGACGCCGCCGGACATGGCGACGACCACACGGGTGTCTTCGGGACGCTTATCGAAATCGAGGCTGTTCACGTTGCTTGCTTTTGTTGGAGTGGCTCAAACCTGCATTGTGCTGTCAGGTTAACATGGTTTCCAAGCCGGATATAGGAACTAATTTCCGCTCCAGCAAGCCGCCAAATGCACCGCTTTCATGGCAAAAACTCGGCACCAGCCTGTTTTCAATAGGCTTTTATTCGATTTATCGCGATCCGTTTAGACAATTTTTAAATGTGGCAGACTATCGTCGCTGCATATGGTCTTTGTTTGTGTAGAGAGTCCAATGACCGAAGCAATACGTCCAAGAGTAAAATATGTCATCGGCCCCGATGGCAGTCCACTAACAATTGCAGATTTGCCCCCTGCCAATACGAGGCGATGGGTGATCAGAAGAAAGGCGGAAGTTGTCGCAGCGGTGCGGGGGGGCCTGTTGAGCCTCGAAGAAGCCTGTGATCGCTATACCTTGACAGTGGAGGAATTCCTGTCCTGGCAAAGCTCCATTTCCGACCATGGTCTTGCCGGTCTGCGCACCACGCGCATCCAGCAATATCGCCACTGAACTTATTCTGATCAGACCATGTGGGGGCCGTTTACGCGGCCCTTTTTCTTTTGGCCGCGCCTTCTCCACTTCGCATTATTGCGGGCCGTTTTCCCCGCCCCTGATCTGTACCTCATAATGAGCTTTTCAATGCCACGTTCATTTGAGGAATTGCCATGTCGGAAGAAACAACCAATCTAGTCCTTCCCTACATCATGCCTTCGCAGGCCCAGAAGCACATCACCCACAACGAGGCACTGAAACGGCTTGATGCACTCGTGCAGCTCGTCATCCAGTCCGCCGCCACCTCCCCGCCCGTCTCGCCGGCCGAAGGCCAATGCCACGCCGTGCTTGCATCCCCCACAGGCGCATGGACCGGCAAGGCGGGCAGAATCGCTTTCTTCGCCGATGGCGCCTGGGTATTTGTTGTCCCGCGCCAGGGCTGGACAGCCTGGTTTGCCGATAGCGGGCATCAGAAAGTATGGGACGGCACTGCATGGCAGGATCTCCCCGCGCCCGCCATCGACGCCGTTGCCAAGCTGGGGATCAATGCATCGGCGGATACAACCAATCGCCTCACCGTTTCGGCCCCAGCAAGCCTGTTCAACAATGCGGGAAACGGCCATCAGATAAAGATCAACAAGGCCGCGCCCGGCGATACCGCCTCGCTGCTGTACCAGACCGGCTGGTCGGGACGCGCTGAAATGGGTCTCGCCGGAGCCGACGACTTCGAGATCAAGGTCTCTCCCGACGGCTCGACCTGGAAGTCGGCCCTGAAGGCGCTCGGTAGCGGCGCGGTACTTTTCCCCAACCGGCCCCTCGTGCGTGCGACCTACGGCGAAACCTCGATGACCCCGACATCGGGGACGCTGAGCGGCTTCAACACTTTGTCACTCAACCAGGGTGGATTTTCGTTGGGCACCGCCGTGCCTTCGGGTTCCGGCAATCGCCTCGTCGTGCCGGTCACCGGCTTTTACATGGTCACCGTGAACGTGTCTTCCACGGCCGCAGCAAGCTATTCGGTCAGCGCGGTGCAGAACGGTTCCACCAGCATCCTCACCATCAGGGACAGCGACACGGGGGCGCAGAGCTACAGCCAATCGTCCACCGCGCTCGCCTATCTCAACGCAGGCGATTGGGTGGCGCTATCGCATACCGGCACTGCCGCATTCCAGTTCGGCTACGGCAAAACCGAGATTCTGATGGCGCTAATGTGAAAATAGCCCCTCACCCTAACCCTCTCCCCGCAAGCGGGGAGAGGTAATCTGCTCCGAGTTAGCCAATGTGTCCCTTCTCCCCGCTTTTTACGGGGAGAAGGCGGCGGCAGCCGGATGAGGGGCGCTTTGAGCGACATCAGTTCCGGATAGCCTTACATAAAAAGCCTCCCCGGAGCGATCCGGAGAGGCTTCGACTGAGCGCTTGGGAGGATGTCAGTCGATGTTGAAGACCAGCGGCTTGACCTGGCGGATTGCCGGATTGGCGGTCAGCTTCGCCACCACCTCAGCCTTGATCGGCTCGTCGACATAGAGCAGCGCGATCGCATCGCCGCCCTGCTTGTCACGACCGAGCTGGAAGTTGGCGATGTTCACGCCGCCTTCGCCGAGCGTCGTGCCCATGAAGCCGATCATGCCGGGTACGTCGGTGTTGGAGATGTAGATCATGTTGGCGCCGACATCGGCGTCCATGTTGATGCCCTTGATCTGGATGAAGCGCGGCTTGCCGTCCGAGAACACCGTGCCGGCGATCGAACGGACCTGCTTCTCCGTCTTCACTGTCAGCTTGATGTAGCCGTCATAGACGCCCGACTTGTCGCGCTTGACCTCGGACAGGATGATGCCCTTTTCCTTGATCATGATCGGAGCCGAGACCATGTTGACGTCGGCAACCTGGCTGCGGATGAGACCGGCCAGCAAGGCCGAGGTCAGCGCCTTGGTGTTCATGTTGGCCGTGGAGCCATCATAGAGGATCTCGATTTCCTTGATCGCATGCTCTGTGACCTGACCGACAAAGGCGCCAAGCACGTCGGCGAGCCGGATAAACGGCTTGAGGCGCGGCGCTTCCTCTGCCGTGATCGACGGCATGTTGATGGCGTTGGAAACAGCGCCATGTACGAGGTAATCCGACATCTGCTCAGCAACCTGCAGGGCCACATTTTCCTGCGCTTCCGTCGTGGAGGCGCCAAGATGCGGGGTGCAGACGACGTTCGGCAGGCCAAACAGCGGGCTTTCGGTCGCGGGTTCGACTTCGAACACGTCAAAACCGGCTCCGGCGACGTGGCCGGACTTGATGGCAGCGGCAAGTGCTGCCTCATCGACAAGGCCGCCGCGGGCGCAGTTGATGATGCGCACGCCCGGCTTGGTCTTGGCAATTGCTTCGGCATTGAGGATGCCGCGGGTCTTGTCGGTCATCGGCACGTGCAGCGTGATGAAATCGGCCTTGGCGAGCAACTCGTCGAGTTCGACCTTGGTGACGCCCATTTCCTGAGCGCGTTCGGCCGACAGGAATGGGTCATAAGCGAGCACGTGCATCTTCAGACCGAGCGCGCGCGAGCAGACGATCGAGCCGATATTGCCGGCGCCGATGACGCCAAGCGTCTTGCCGGTGATTTCGACACCCATGAATTTCGACTTTTCCCACTTGCCTTCCTGCGTCGAGGAATCGGCGGCCGGAAGCTGGCGGGCAACCGCAAACATCAGCGCGATGGCATGCTCGGCTGTTGTGATCGAATTGCCGAACGGGGTGTTCATGACGATGATACCACGGCGCGACGCAGCCGGGATATCGACATTGTCCACACCAATACCGGCGCGACCGATGACCTTGAGGTTGGTCGCAGCAGCGATCAGCTTTTCGGTCGCCTTGGTCGCGGAACGAATCGCGAGACCATCATAGTTGCCGATGATTTCGGCGAGCTTTTCCTTGTCCTTGCCGAGCTTGGGCTGGAAATCCACTTCCACGCCACGGTCACGGAAAATTTGGACAGCAGTTTCTGAGAGTTCGTCGGATACGAGAACACGCGGTGCCATGAAGGCCTCCATCAAAGAAGATATCTGGGAGATTTGAGGTCCCTTCCGCTCGTCACGGAAGGGAGAAAATCACGCGGCTTTCGCCGAAAGTGCAGCCTTCTGCTTTTCGAAAGCGTAAGTCAGCCACGGTGCGAGCGCTTCGAGATCGGACGTCTCGATGGTCGCACCGCACCAGATGCGCAGACCGGACGGCGCGTCACGATAAGCGCCGATATCGACGGCAACGCCTTCCTTCTCCAGCGTCGCGACGACGCCCTTGGCGAAGGCTGCCTGGCCGTCCGCGTCGAGCGCAGTCACAGCCGGATCGACGATCTTCAGGCACACGGAGGTGTTGGAACGGGTCTCCTTGACTTCGGCCAGGTTGGCGAGCCAGGGGTTCTTGTCGCAGAAATCGAACAGCACCTTGGCATTGGCATCGGCACGCGCCATCAGCGCCTTGAGCCCGCCGACATCCTTCGCCCACAGCAACGCATCGATATAGTCCTCGACGCAGAGCATGGACGGGGTGTTGATCGTCTCGCCCTGGAAGATGCCTTCGATGATCTTGCCGCCCTTGGTCATGCGGAAGATCTTCGGCAGCGGCCAGGCCGGGTTGTAGCTTTCCAGACGTTCGACGGCGCGGGGCGAAAGAATGATAACGCCATGCGCGCCTTCGCCACCCAGCACCTTCTGCCAAGAGAAGGTGACCACATCGAGCTTGGCAAAATCGAGGTTCTGCGCGAAAGCGGCCGAGGTGGCGTCGCAGATGGTCAGGCCCTGGCGATTATCAGGGATGAAATCGGCATTGGCGACGCGCACGCCGGAGGTGGTGCCGTTCCAGGTGAAGACAACGTCGCGGTCGAAATCGACCTGGGAGAAATCGACGAGCTTGCCATAGTCGGCCGTAAACTTGCGGACGTCGGGGATCTTGAGTTCCTTGACGACGTCGGAGACCCAGCCCGAACCAAAGCTTTCCCAGGCGACCATGTCGACGCCGCGGGCGCCAAGCAGCGACCAGAGCGCCATCTCGACAGCGCCGGTGTCGGATGCGGGCACGATACCAATGCGGTAATCGGCGGGCACGTCCAGAACTTCGCGCGTCAGGTCAATCGCCTGCTTGAGCTTGTTCTTGCCGAGTTTGGAACGGTGGGAGCGGCCAAGCGCTGCATCAGCGAGCGCATCGAGCGACCAGTTCGGACGCTTCGAGCATGGGCCAGAAGAAAAATGAGAGTTAGCCGGGCGCACGGCCGGCGTAGCGGTATCAACCATCGTAAGCTACCCTTCCAGGTATATGGCCTCTCGTTGGGGAGAGGTGTCCCGCCGCCGTGAATATGGAAATGCGCTTTTCAAGTCAAGCGCGATGTGACGCAAACAGGGGATATTTTGACGCAGGCCTGTCGCAGGTCCTTGGCTCCAACCTGTCGGCAGCCTGCCGCTGCAGCATCCTTCCATGACAAAAAATCCCGCCCAACAGTCGCTGAGCGGGATCGAAAAATCGATGTTCAGGCGAAGCGGAAATTACCAGGTCATCATCCGGATACCGGTGCGGAACTCGTGACGCGACAGGCCCTTGTCCTTGCCCTTGGTGCCGAAAGCACCTGCCGCGGTTTCGAAACGACTGAAGCCGAACATGTCGCCACCGTCGATCTGCGAATACCGATAGCCGAAGTCCAGCTTCATGTTTTCCGTTACGTCGTAGGACATGCCGGCCATCAAGGCATAGGTGAAACGCCAGCTGTCGGCGCCGTCCTGGTCGGCGGCCGTGAAATCGATTCCACCGCAACTGTTCGTGTTGTGGCAGAGGCGGCTCTGCTCCACGTCGCCCCACTTCACATAGCTGACACCGGCGCCCGCGCCGACATAGGGGGTCAGCCCCCAATAGGTGCCAAGATCGACATAGCCATTGGCAAGCAAGCCAAGCGCCGTCATATCCTGCTGCTTGTAGGCACAACTGCCGTAAGCCCCGTTGCCGGTAAAGAATGTACACGGCTTCTGGCGATCCGCCTTACCCTTGAATGTCGAGCCGAAGTAATCGAGCGTCAGGTCCGTGCGCAGGAATTCGTTGAATTGGTAGCCCGCGCCCGTATTCAGTGTGACATTGTTGGAGAAGCGATGCTTGTCGAATGAATTCGTCACATAACTGTCGGTGGCAAAGTTGTAATTTCGATATGTGGGAGCATCCGACTCGGTGGAAACATTGTAGCCGAGGTCGCCGCGAATATACCAGCCGCTGGTGGTCGAAGCGATCCCATCCGTTTCGATCTCGGGAGCATCGATCGGCGGCGGCATGTCGAATGCCGCTGCGGCTGATGCAAAGCCGAGCGTGATTGCAACGGTAGCGAGACTCCTTCGGATCGTCATGACGTTCCCTTCCATCCGGCCGGCTCGAACCGGCGAAACTGCTTTTGTGGAACTATGCCAATCAGAGGTTAACTCGCGGTTAAGCATGTTTGTTTGCATCGAATTTACCATGTCTCAGAAGTCCCGGCTTACATCGAGGGCCAGATCGCGGTCTGGCCCTGGCCTGCGGCGGCACAATAGTCGCGGGTGGAAGCACGACTCCGGTCGGTTCTGATTGGCGCGAGCGCGCAAAGCCTCAGGTGGGTCGCCTTCGAAATGTCTCAATAGAGGCGGAACCATAAGTGGTCATATCGGTTGTACTCCGACGCCGGACCAATTTCATCGGTGGGGATGGCACCGCGACAGCATTCCTGCCAAGCGGCCAGGCGTTTCAGTTCGGTCGCGCTTCATGGAGAACACAGCGATGAAGAACACCCTTTCGACCGTGTTTGTTGCAACCTCCCTGGCACTCGCCGGCACCATGACCGGCCATGCGGCAGACACTGTCGCCGAATACGATGCCAGTGGCGGGGTAAGGATCGGCTACCTGTCCTGCAATATAGGCGAAGGCGGAGGCTATCTCCTTGGCTCGGCCAAGGAGCTTGATTGCACCTTCCATTCCAGCTTCAGTGGCGATCCCCTCGACCACTATACAGGTGTAATCAAAAAGTTCGGAATCGATCTCGGCTACACCGCGCAGGGCGGGCTCGTGTGGGCGGTGTTCGCGCCGACCGCCGGCTATCACCAGGGTTCGCTGAAGGGCGACTATTTCGGCGCGGCCGCCGAAGCGACGATTGGCGCCGGGCTGGGCGCCAATGTGCTGCTCGGCGGCACCGGCGGCTCGATTCAACTGCAGCCGATCAGCGTTTCGGGCCAGCTTGGGCTGAATGTCGCTGCCGCAAAAGCGTTCGTGACACTGTACGCGGCGAGATGATCCAGGGCCGCCAACCCGCCACTAAGCCAAATTGGTAAGCGCCATTCACCCTGACGCGCACGTACATTGGCGCTATGATTTGGAATTATTCAAATTCAGAGCTGGGCCGGCCGGCCCGGCCCCATCAGCTGATGACATCTGACTTCTGCAAACCGAACGGGAGGACGGCATGCGCAAAGTAACCAATGGCGGCCCTGGAAACGATCGCATCAGAGGCTCGAGGGGAGATGACGAGCTCTTCGGAAATGGCGGCAACGACAAGATAGTCGGCAGAGCGGGCGACGATTTGCTCGATGGCGGCAATGGCAATGACAAGCTTTTCGGCGATTCCGGCAACGACACAGTTCTCGGCGGAAACGGCAATGACTTGGTAGATGCAGGTGATGGCGACGACAGGCTCTCCGGCGGCGATGGCATGGATAAACTGCTGGGGCGTCGTGGCGCCGACCGCATGGACGGAGGAGATGACAGGGACAAGCTGCAAGGCGGTCAAGGCAACGACATTCTCGGCGGCGGCGGCGGTCGTGACGATTTTTTGTTTTCCTGGACGGGAACGCAGGACCGCGACATCGTGAAGGACTTCGTTTCGACGGAGGATCGCATCGGCCTCGATGTCCGCGTTTTCACGGAGCTGGCGATTGGAAACCTGCCCTCCGGTGAATTCGTGCTGGGCACGGATGCACTCGATGCCGACGACCACGTCATCTACGACCAGACGACAGGCGAACTCTTCTATGACGCGGACGGCAACGGAAGCGGTGTCAAGGAAATCATCGCCGTACTCCAGAACAAACCGGCGCTGACCGAAGCGGATATCTTTGTTTTCTAAGGTCCAGACTCATGACCACAAGAAGTCATTCGCGGCGATGCAGCATGTCGCCGCACGGCCCCTTCCCCTCCTGCGGATCGGTGGGCTTTTATTGTGTTTCGACCTTAGCCGCATTCGTATGTAACTGCTTGAACACGTGAACATGTTCATTCTCCGGAATACGACTATACTCCTGTGAATTCGGGGGTTGGATGACCAAGATCCGACCCTTTGCGGAGGCGCACGAGCGGGCCCGTCGGGGGAGTTGAATGTCGCGTCAGCTTTGGCAAAAGATTTCCGCGCCACTCAACGCGCTTTTCGTTGCGATGGGGTTGTTTGCAGTAGCCGCGCTCACCACGCCGGACATTTCAGTACGAATGAGACTAGCCTTGGAGGCCCTGCTCGTATGCATCTGGGCCGCCTACCTGCTGGAATTGATCCTGGCGTTGATCAGGCAACAGACGACAGCCGCGAGGATTGCGATGCCGGCAATCGCCATCGATTTGCTCGCTGTCTTGGTCCCGCTGGCAGCCTTCTTTTTCATCGGCAAACGCGACCAGAGCCTCTACTGCACCATCTGGCTGCTCAAGCCGCTGCGCAATTCGGCCTTCTTCCAACTGATGGGCAGGGTTCTGTCCAATGAAGCGAGGAATCTGACCGGGATCACCTCGGTCTTCGGCATCGTCATGTTTAGCGCGGCGCTGGCAGCCTACCTGATCGAGCGCGACGTGCAGCCTGACAAGTTTGGCAGCATTCCCCAGACGTTGTGGTGGGCGGTGGTGACATTGTCGACAACCGGTTACGGTGACGAGATTCCGCAAAGCTTCGCCGGCCGCGTGCTCGCGGGCCTGGTCATGATGAGCGGCATCGGCATATTTGCACTCTGGGCCGGCATCCTGGCCACCGGCTTCTACGAAGAAGTCCGACGTCGGGATTTCGTTCGCAACTGGCAATTGGTCGCCGCCGTACCGCTGTTTCAAAAGCTCGGCTCGTCAACACTTGTCGAGATTGTCCGGGCGCTGCGGCCGCGTATCGTGCCGGCTGGGACCGTGATTTGCCGCAAGGGCGACGTCGGCGACCAAATGTTCTTCATCGTCGAGGGATTCGTCAGCGTCGCAACGCCGAATCCGGTGGAGCTTGGACCTGGCAGCTTTTTCGGCGAGATCGCGCTGATCAGCGGCGAACCCCGGTCCGCGACCGTCAGTGCCGCCACCGAAGTCTCGCTCCTCTCACTGTATGCTGTCGACTTTCAGATGCTGTCCAACAACAGCCCCGAGATAGGGGAAATCATCCGCAAGACCGCGCTCGAACGTCGTGCAGCAACTCCGAAGGCTTGACAGGCTGATGGCAACAAAAAACCGCCCGTTGCCGGGCGGTTCGAAATCGTCTGTCTTGATATGTCTTACTTGAAGACGGGCTGCGGCTGGTTCGGCAGCTCGGCCGGCGGCATATATGCCTGCTGGCAAGCCGAATCGTCGAGGCTGTAGCGGAGGCCGGTGCGCACTTCGTGAATATTGAAGCCCTCGTCACGACCATTGCCTGCACCGTAGCGGGAGCCGAACATCGGGCCGTCGTTGACATGCCTGAAACGATAACCGACATCCGCCTTCAGCTGGCAGGTCACGTCGATCGCGGCACCTGCCATCAGCCCGTAGGTGAAGCGCCAGCTATCCTTGCCCTTGTGGGTGACAGTCGGGTCGCAGGCATTGGGATTGGATGAACTGCACGAGGTGTTCTTGAGATCGTCCCACTGAATCCTTGTGGCACCGAGGCCGACGCCGACATAGGGCGTCACGGCGCCGTAGTGTGCTAGATCGACATACGCATTGGCCATCAGGCTGTAAGCGGACATGGAAGCAGAATCGCGCGAGCGGCAGGGGCCGGCTACAGTACCGCACCCGCCCGTCGTCGAGCCGCGAAAGTCCGAGCTGAACATGTAGTCGAGTGTCTTGTCGAAGCGCAGATAGTCGTTGACCTGATAACCAACGCCGACGCCGATATTGCCGGTGTCGTCAAGGTCGGCGCTCTTGAACCAGGCCTTTTCCTGTGGCGTTCCGCGCATGTAGTTGGCGCCGCGCATGTCCATGAAGTCATAGGAGAGGTCGCCGCGCAGGTACCATCCGCTGGAGGCCACTACGACTGGTTCGGCAGGCGGCGCTGCAACGGGCTCGGGCTGATAGAGATCTGCTGCGAATGCCTGCCCCGAAAGCGCCAGCGCAATAGATGCGAATGCCAAAATTCTCTTCATGATCCATACTCCACATACAATTTGGCCGGCGCGCGCCGGGAGGACAATTCTTGGTCAGGATGGATAATGAAGGGGAAAGGTTAAAACCTGTTTAACCACGTATCTTTACCATAAGCTTCTACGCAACCTCCCCAGAAGAGCAGGTTTCCAAAGCAAAAAGGGCTCCTGACCAGACCAGGAGCCCACACAGCAAGTAGATAGTCAGTAAAGGTCAGGCTGCAGCTCTTGCCTTGCCAATAACATCGACCAGACCGTCGACGATCCGTTCAAGCTGACCGTGATCATCGCCTTCGGCCATCACGCGGATCAGCGGCTCGGTGCCGGATGGACGGATGACGAGGCGGCCGCGGTTTGCCAGTTCGCTTTCCGCGTCGGCAATCGCCTGCTTGACCCGCTTGTCTTCGAGCGGCTTGCCACCCTCGATCCGAACGTTCTTCAGCAACTGCGGCACCGGCTCGAAACGACGGCAGACCTCGCTGACGGTACGACCGAGCCTGCGGACGGCGACCAGAACCTGCAGCGCGGCCACCAGGCCGTCGCCGGTGGTGCCGAAATCCGACAGCACGATATGGCCGGATTGTTCGCCGCCAACGTTAAAATCATGCTCGCGCATGTGCTCCACCACGTAGCGGTCACCAACCTTGGTGCGCGCCAGCGTCATGCCGCGTTCGGTCATGAAACGCTCGAGGCCCAGATTGGACATGATCGTCGCGACGATGCCCTGACCGCGTAGCGAGCCGTCGTTGGCCCAGGTCTCGCCGATCAGCGCCATCAACTGGTCGCCATCGACGACGTTGCCCTTCTCGTCCACAATGATAACCCGGTCTGCGTCGCCATCCAGCGCAATGCCGATGTCGGCGCGCACTTCATGCACCTTTTTCACCAGAGCTTCCGGATGCATGGAACCGCAGTTGAGGTTGATGTTGGTGCCGTTCGGTTCTACCCCGACGGAGACAACTTCGGCGCCGAGCTCCCATAGGACGGCAGGAGCAACCTTGTAGGCCGCGCCATTGGCACAGTCGATCGCCACACGCAGGCCATTCAGCCTGACGTCACGCGGCAATGTCCGCTTGGCAAATTCGATGTAACGGTCATGGACGCCGTCGATGCGCTTGGCCCGACCGATCTCATCAGGTTCGGCGAGTTGCGGAGCAAGATCCTTGCTGATCAGTTCCTCGATCTGCGCTTCTATGGCGTCGGAAAGCTTGTAGCCATCGGGTCCGAAGAGCTTGATGCCGTTGTCCTGATAGGGGTTGTGCGATGCCGAGATCATCACGCCGATGTCGCAGCGCAAAGAGCGCGTCAGCATGGCGACGGCGGGAGTCGGAATCGGACCAAGAACGAAAGCATCGACACCAGCTGCTGTAAACCCGGCGACCAGCGCGTTTTCCAGCATATAGCCCGAAAGGCGTGTATCCTTGCCGATGACGACACGATGCCGGTGGCCACCACGGCGAAAAATCATCCCTGCCGCTATACCGACCCGCATGGCGAGGTCCGGGGTCATCGGAAAGCGGTTCGACTGGCCGCGAATGCCATCGGTTCCGAAGTAGCGTCTTTTCATTTTCTCAATCCGGTTTTCGTTACAAGGGGCCTGTATGGGGCGATTATGTCAGAATTTCATGCCACATGTGGCCGCAAAAGCCACATCAAATTCATCAAAGCCCGAACACATAGCGTTATAATGGCCGCGACATACGGACGGCAGCAAAAACAAAACCCCCGGATCGATCGACCGGGGGTTTGTAACATTCGTATCCGAAAACCCGCTTACTGCGGTTGCGGCTCGAAACCGCCCTCGGCTTCTGTATGACCATCCTTGCGGTGGCCGGTCTTCGGGACCGAGGAACCGCGATTGGCTGGCGTGTCGTCGCCAAGATCCCGGGCCGGCTTTTCGCCACGGATCAGCGCCTTGATCTCGTCGCCCGAGAGCGTCTCGTATTCGAGCAGGCCTTCGGCCAGGGTGACGAACTCCTGATGCTTCTCCGTAATGATCCGACGTGCTTCCGTGTAAGCCTCGTCGATCAGACGGCGCACTTCGGTATCGATCTTCTGCGCAGTCGCCTCCGACACGTTCTTGGTCTGGGAAACCGAGTGACCGAGGAAAACTTCCTGCTGGTTCTCCCCATAGGAAACCTGGCCGAGCACGTCGGAGAAGCCCCATTGGGTCACCATGGCGCGCGCAAGCTTGGTTGCCTGCTCGATGTCGGACGATGCGCCCGAAGTGATGTTTTCCTTGCCGAAGGTGATTTCTTCAGCAACGCGTCCACCCATCATGATGGCAAGGCGCGAAACCATCCACTTGTAGCTCATCGAATAGCGGTCACCTTCCGGCAGCTGCATCACCATGCCCAGCGCACGGCCGCGCGGAATGATGGTCGCCTTGTGCAGCGGGTCCGCCGCCGGCACGTTCAGTGCCAGGATGGCGTGGCCAGCCTCATGATAGGCGGTCAGCTTCTTCTCGGCTTCGGTCATGGCGGACGAGCGGCGTTCCGCGCCCATCATGATCTTGTCCTTGGCGTCTTCGAATTCCTGCATGGTGACCAGGCGCTTGTTGCGGCGGGCGGCCATCAGGGCGGATTCGTTGACGAGGTTCATCAGATCGGCACCGGAGAAGCCGGGTGTGCCGCGAGCCAGAATCTTGAGATCGACATTCGGCGCCAGCGGCACGTTGCGCGCATGCACTTTCAGGATCTTCTCACGGCCGATGATGTCCGGGTTCGGCACCACGACCTGGCGGTCGAAACGGCCCGGACGCAGCAGCGCAGGGTCCAGCACGTCGGGACGGTTGGTCGCGGCGATCAGGATGACGCCCTCGTTGGCTTCAAAGCCGTCCATCTCGACCAGCAACTGGTTCAGCGTCTGTTCGCGTTCGTCATTGCCACCACCGAGACCGGCGCCACGATGACGGCCGACCGCATCGATTTCGTCGATGAAGATGATGCAGGGTGCATTCTTCTTGGCTTGCTCGAACATGTCGCGCACGCGGCTGGCACCAACGCCGACGAACATTTCAACGAAGTCGGAACCCGAAATGGTGAAGAATGGCACATTGGCTTCGCCGGCGACCGAACGGGCGAGAAGCGTCTTACCGGTACCCGGAGGGCCGACCAGCAGCACGCCGCGCGGAATGCGGCCGCCAAGGCGCTGGAACTTCTGCGGGTCGCGCAGGAATTCGACGATTTCCTCGAGGTCCTGCTTGGCTTCGTCAACGCCGGCAACGTCGTCAAAGGTGACGCGCCCATGCGCCTCGGTGAGCAGCTTGGCCTTGGATTTGCCAAAACCCATCGCACCGCGCGAACCACCCTGCATCTGGCGCATCAGGAACAGCCAGACGCCGATGATCAGCAGGATCGGCAGCAGGTTGATCAGATAGCCGAAGATGCCCGACGAGCCGTCGGTTTCCGGGCGAACCGAAACAGTGACATTCTTGTCCTGCAGGCGGGTCATCAGGGAATCGTCGATCTGCGGGGCATAGGTCTGGAACACCGCATTGGTGTCAGCGTAAATTCCGCGCGCGCGATTGCCGGTGAACTCCACCTGCCGCACCCTGCCACCATCCACGGCCTTCACAAAGTCGGAATAGGGGATCTCGCTGGAATTTACACGATCGCCTTGCGTCTGGAACATGCTGAACAGCGCGACCAGCAACACGGCTATAATGGCCCATAGGGCGATGTTTCTGAAATTCGGGTTCATTGACCTCACCGGATTTGTCTGCCGACGGGTTATCCCCCGATGTCGGCATTTTCAAGGTGTAACATAGGGATGCTTGCTCGTCTTGCCAAGCCACGGCAGCAGCAAAAGCACCGGCTCACCTTGTCGCTATCTCCGGAAACTGGGCCAATCCGCCGAGGATTGCAAGCCTATTAGCGACCTCGTATAGATCTGATGGAACGAACCGGTCGAATTGCGCAATAATCGGAACGACCTGAAGACTTGCCGGATCGCTCGCACAGGGCTCGGTTTGAAGCGCCCGCTGGCGGACCGAACCCGGCAGATCGGCAGGCAAATCGCCGCCCAAAAGGGGTAAGCACCCTTGAGTTCCGGCGCCGGCCCACACAGAAACCGGCGAGCCGCCGCCGTTTCGGACCCGGAACCGACTATCCCAAACGACCGTATCGCTAGGCGCAATGACCAGTTCCGGCAGCGAACGTCGCTCGCGGGTGATGTAGAGCCTTTGCTTGCGACGCTCCAGAACCACGCGCTCGATGCTCAGGCGTGTTTCTTCGCGCTGACCGGCAAAGCGCCTCATGCGTTCAGCATTCTCCCGTCCGGCCGTGTGAGTTCTGCCGCCGAGAAATGCGATGAGATGCAAAAGAGCCAGAACCCCGCCGGGCTCTCGAACGTCAAAGCTGGAAAGATCAACCTCTGCCACGCGCCCCGCGTGGAGGATGACATGCGCAGCCAGAAAAGCTGCGGCGAGATCAGCCCGGCGCTTGCGATCACCCGCAAGGCCAGCGAAATCGGGATAGGCGCCCTGCGGCGCCAAAGATTTGCGTACCCTCACCCGCTCGAACATCACATTGTCGTTGCTGGGATCCTCCGCCCACTGGACATGGTTGGTCACGAGATAGTCCCGGATGTCATCACGGCGCACAGCCAGAAAAGGCCGGCACGCCCAGATGGAGCGATCTATCAGCACCGCCTCGGACATCCCGCCCGCAGCGTCCGGATTGCGCAGCTTGCGCATCTCATGTGTTTCGAGCTGGTCTTCCAGATTGTGCGCGGTGACAAGCAGATCGGCGCCGATATCGCGGGCGCATTGCGCCAGCAGGCGATAGCGGGCTTCGCGGGCGGCGGCCTGAATTCCTGTTTTGGGCTTGTCGCCTCGCCAGGTAAGAATGTGATGGGTGATACCGAACTGCCTGCACAGCAGGCCGGCATTTTCCGCCTCCTCCGCCGAGCCGCTGCGCAAACCGTGGTCGACCGTGGCCGCCGCCAGCGAAATGCCTGGCATCGGTTGCCTCCGGAGCAGCGAGGCAAGCGAAAACAACAGGCCGGTGGAATCGCCCCCACCGGAATAGGCTATCAGCACGCGGCACGGAGGCTTCAGTTTCAAAAGGAATTCGAGGGCCGCACTTTCGGGCGCGTTCAGGCTCGACGCTTCAAGCGGAGCGGAACCGCCGGACAAGTGCCCGACCATATCAGCACGCAAGCCGCTTCTGTTCGCTGGCAACCTTACCGATGATAGCACGCGATGCCTTGGGATAGGCCTTGGAAACCTCACGCAACGTGGCGCAGGCAGTGTCTTTGCTGTCGAGCGCCGCAAGCGACATGGCCAGTTTCAGCAGCATTTCGGGGGCCTTGGCAGACTTGCCATAGGTTTTGTAGGCATTCAGAAAGGTCTTGGCGGAATCATTATATTTGCCCTGCGAATACTGCGCTTCGCCCAACCAGAAATTGGCATCCGCGAGTTTCTTGCTTTGCGGGTTGGCGTTGATGAAATCCGCAAAACCGCTCTCTGCCGAGGCGTAATCGCCGGCAAGAACCTGCTCGTAGGCCGACTGGTATTGCGCGTCCACGCCGGTCTTCAGCGAGGCCGTCTGATCGCTGGTTGACGTGTCCGGTGGTGGCAAGTTGGAGACATCGACGCCATCGAGGGACTGGGTGCCGAGCACATTGCCGTTTTCGTCCAGCTTCAGCGACCCGAGATCGCCCGCCGGTTTGCCGGTGTTCGGATCGGTGCCGCCGATATCGTCCATCGGCAGGTTGAGCTGCGCGGCATCGTTCTGGCCTGCTTCCGGCGTCGTATCGCCGGAAGCATTTGCGGTATCCTGGCTCTGATCACCAGGCACGGTTTCGATGGAGCTCTTCTTCTTGGGCTTGGCGCCGCCTTCAAGATCCTGGAAGCGGAATTCGTTGTCTTCCTGCGCCTTGCGGATCGTTTCCTGCATCTGCAGAAGCTGGAAGCTCATTTCCTCGACCCGCCCGTTGAGCTGCCTGAGCTGCTCCTCGAGCTGCTGCACGCGCATTTCGGCATTGCCTGCCTGGGCGAGGATAACGGGCGCATCGCTGCGTGCATCGACCTTCCCCTTCATTGTGCCAAGCGGCATCGCACTTGGCGGCGATACCCACAGAGCTGTGGCCGCGAGCGCGAGCATGCCAGCCATGACCTGTTTTTTCATCTTTCCAATCCTGTTGTTCCAATCGCGTCGCGCGAAGCAGCGCAACAACTGGAGTTCTTTCAATTTCAGGACAAAAAAGCAACGGAGTCAGGCTAAAGTAAGATGCTTTGATGCGCTATCGTAGCCCGAAAAGGAAAACAGGCACCACGCAACAAAAAGCTGGCACCAACTCTCGCAGCAAGCCGGGCCCGGATACTCGCCTATGGCTTCGGCTCCCGAAAACCGGGACTGGGCTTAAGTCGAAAAGGCAGGCCCGAAATGGGCCTGCCACATGCCTCAGCTCTCGATAAAAGCAAGGAGATCGGCGTTGATGATATCCGCGTGCGTAGTGGCCATGCCATGGGGTAAGCCCTTGTAGACCTTCAGCGTCCCATTCTTCAGCAGCTTGGCTGAAAGCGGTGCGGAGTCCGCGAACGGAACGATCTGGTCGTCATCTCCGTGCATGACGAGCGTCGGCACATTGATCTTCAGCAGGTCTTCCGTAAAATCGGTTTCGGAGAAGGCCTTGATGCAGTCATACTGCGCTTTGGTGCCGCCCATCATCCCCTGACGCCACCAGTTGTCGATGATGCCCTGGGATACCTGGACGCCAGGTCGATTGAACCCGTAGAAAGGCCCAGCCGGAACGTCGATGTAGAACTGAGCACGGTTGGCCGCAACCTGGGCTCGGAAACCGTCGAACACTTCCAACGGCAGCCCGCCTGGATTTTTGTCCGATTTCACCATGATCGGGGGAACGGCGCCGATCAGTACGGCCTTTGCAACGCGCCCGGCCTGAGCCCTGGCCACATAGTGCGCGACCTCACCACCTCCTGTCGAATGCCCGACGTGAATTGCTTTTTTGAGATCGAGTGCGGCGGCAAGCTCGATTACGTCAGCGGCGTAGGTATCCATCTCATTGCCCGCCGCCGTCTGCGTTGAACGTCCATGGCCGCGGCGGTCATGGGCAATCACACGATAGCCCTTCGACAGAAAGAACAGCATTTGCGTGTCCCAATCGTCGGCGCTCAGCGGCCAGCCATGGTGAAATACGATCGCCCGGGCATCCTTTGGACCCCAGTCCTTGTAGAAGATTTCGGTACCGTCCTTGGTCTTGATCGTGGTCATGAGCCTATCTCCATCGTTGGTGAGGCAGTAAGGTCTCGGGCAATCACCGAGACCTGCACGAAAGCACACGAGGCCACCGGCAGGGTGCGCTGGCTGGCACAATATTCTAGCGTCGAAATAGTGCAATCATCGGTCGGCAACCGTCGTGTCAGCTTAGCACAGTTCGACGGCTGGCAACGCGCCATGACCTTGAGAGCGTGCCGCCAATCAAGTCTCTGCCGTCTGCTTCTTTTACCCCTCGTCCTGCAGGCTCAAACGAAAAGCCGCCCGCAACAGCGTGTTGCGGGCGGCTTGAGATAACGTCTACGAAAGTTAGCTTATCAGCCGTTCGGGCCGCCGTTGAGAGCGGTGACCGCGCGGCGGTTCTGCGACCAGCAGGAAATGTCGTCGCAAACCGCGACCGGCTTTTCCTTGCCGTAGGAGATGGTGCGCATGCGATTGCCAGCAACACCCTGCGAAACGAGGTAGTCGCGGGTCGACTCTGCGCGGCGGGCGCCGAGCGCCAGGTTGTATTCGCGTGTACCGCGTTCGTCGGCGTGGCCTTCGACTGTGATGCGGTAGTTCGGATACTGGTTCAGCCACTGAGCCTGCTTGGCGAGCGTCTGCTGTGCGTCCGCGCGGATCGAGGTGGAATCGGTATCGAAGAAAATGCGGTCGCCGACATTGACGGTGAAATCCTGCGGCGAACCCGGGGTCGCCGAACTGTTGGAGTTCAGGCCAAGATCGTCGGCGCTGTTGAGCTTGTTCTTCTTGGCGCAGCTGGCCAGCGCAACGCCGGCGATGAGCGCGATAACAAAAGGATTGCGTGCGAGCTGTGCCATGCGGCCGGGCTTATAGGTGGAAGTGTGGCTCATGGCCTGCTCCTGAGTCTTAAGATTTACGGTTGCCAGACTGTAACCCGATGGGGTTAATCCGATTTCAACATTCATGGTTAACAAATCGGAAATCCGGGGTTCTGTATCACTTTTCTAATGAAACGGAACCCCTGGATCTCATGCGATTGCTACTCAAGCAGCGGCGACCAGGCCGGGTCGGAAGCGAAAGCCGGCGTGGCGATGCGCTGTTCGTTGTAGCCGCTCAGGTCGATTGAATAGAGCGCGGGCCCACCGGCACCGGCACCCTGACGGAAGAACATGATGACGCGCCCGTTCGGTGCCCAGGTCGGGCCTTCGTTGTGGAAGCCCGTGGTGAGGATACGCTCGCCCGAACCGTCCGGCTTCATGACGCCGATCGAGAACTTGCCGCCCGACTGCTTGGTAAAGGCGATCAGATCGCCCTTGGGCGACCAGACCGGCGTCGAGTAGGAGCCGTCACCGAAGGAAACGCGGTTCTGACCAGAGCCGTCAGCATTCATCACATAGAGCTGCTGGCGGCCGCCGCGGTCGCTTTCGAACACGATCCGGTTGCCGTCGGGCGCATAGGAGGGCGAAGTATCGATCGCCGCCGTCGACGTCAGCCGGGTCGTCGTCCGCGAGCGCAGATCCATCGTGTAGATGTTGGCATTGCCCTTTTCCTGCAGGCTCATGATGACCCGCTGGCCGTCTGGCGAAAAGCGCGGCGAGAACGTCATACCCGGGAAGTTGCCTACGACTTCGCGCTGTCCGGTTTCCAGCTGCAGCAGATAGACGCGCGGCTGGTCGCCCTCGAACGACATGTAGGTGACTTCCTGCTGGTTCGGCGAGAAACGCGGCGTCAGAACGATCGCCTTTGACTTCGTCAGGATGCGCGTGTTTGCACCATCCTGGTCCATGATCGCCAGCTGGCGAATGCGCTGGGTCTTCGGACCTGTCTCGGAAACATACACGACACGGGTGTCGAAGTAACCTTTTTCGCCGGTCAGCTTTTCATAGATCTGGTCAGCGATGATATGGGCCACGCGGCGCCAGTTTTCCGGCCGGGTAAAGAACTGCTGGCCGATCAGCTGCGAACCGCCATAGACGTCCCAAAGACGGAATTCGGCACGCAGGCGGCCATCGCCTTCCTTGGTGACGCGACCGGTGAGCAACGCCTGCGCGTTGATCGTCTTCCAGTCCTCGAAGCGCGGTGCGGAATCCGGGTTGGTGATCTTCTGGATGAAGGCCTGCTTGTTGATCGGCGCAAAGAAGCCGGAACGCTTGAGATCCGCTTCGATCACCTGCGAGACCTGTGCTCCGAGCGTATCGCCAGACTGCAGATCGGTGATGGCGATCGGCAGCGGCTCGACATTGCCCTTGCGGATATCAATGGTCACTTCGGCGTTCGCCGGCACAGCACAGACCGCAAAAAGTCCGGCGATCACCAGCAGAGCCTTGAAGATTGGGTGTTTCATCATCCTACGTCAGCCTTTCAGCCTACTTGTTCTTTGTTCATCGCGCGAGGTTTGTCCCGCTACCGTTCGAATCCGGTCACATCATGTCACTGGGTTGGAAATTGACTGTGACAACTTTCCATGTGTCGTATTTGTCCTTCGGCAACTGGTCGAAGGGCGCCGACCTCATCACCGCGCGCACCGCGCCGCGTTCGAGTGCCTGCCTTGCGCCGTCGTCGCCGCCGGTTCCGGTCACTTCCGGGCGCCCGACAAGTTCGCCGTTCTCATCGAGCTCGAACCTGACGGTTATGACGATATCGTTGGAGCTCACCTGTCCGGGCATGATCGACCAGTTCTTTTCGATCAAACCACGCAACGCGCTCATTTCGTCCTGCGACAGCTTTTGGCCGCCAGTGGCCTTCTCGGCCCCGAAAGCCTTGTTCTTCTTGTTGCGCTTGGCGCCGCCGGCCTCGACATCGGTCTTGTTGAGCAGCTCGGAGATCTGGTCGGAGTTGAAATCGGAATCCTTCTGGGTGGTGGATTTCGCCGACTTCTTGTTCTTCTCGTCCTTCTTGCGGTCCTGCGTCTTGGCGGTCTTGGCCTCGGCGACCTCGACTTCCTTCTTCTTCTCTTCGGTCTTCTCCGGCGGCTTCTTGACTTCGGTGACCTTGGGACGCGTTACCGGCACCGGCACGTTGTCGGGAACAGGCTCAGCCTTGGCTTCCTCAACCGGCGCTTCTTCCTTGACTTCTGGTTCGGGCTTCGGCTCCGGCTTTACCTCCACCTTTGGCTCGGCCTTGGCAGCAAGCTCGGTCGCGGGTTCGACCTGGGTCTCTTCCTTGATGATTTCTTCGACGTTCTCGGGCTTGACGTCCTGCTGGGGCAGCACTTTCTCGGATTTCTCCGGCGCAGCCGCCTTCTGGATGTTGTCCGGCTTTTCCGTCGGCGTCGGCACGGATTTCAGGTCGAAATTGTTGTCGCCGTTGTTGACGGCGTTGTCGACCTTATCCTCGCGCTTGGTGACCTCGGTGGCGCTTTCTTCCTTCTTCGGAGCTTCCTTGTCGCCCTGCTGAAGTTGGGTCATCTCCTCGATCGGCACGAGCTCCACCGGCAGCGCTTCGGATGCCGTGACGACGAACGGCTCGGGCGAGCCGAACGACACGAGCAGCCACACGAGCAGAAGCCCGTGCATTGCTACCGATGTTATGACGCTACCCTTCATTTCAGTCTCTTACTTCGGCGTTTCCTGCAGGGTCACAAGGCCTATGTTCTTGTATCCGGCAGAAGAAATGCGCGCCATGACCTTCATCACGGTGCCATAATCGGCCACCGCGTCGCCGCGCACGAAGATACGCTCTTCGTAGCCCGTTGTGGCGATCGCCTGCAGCTTCGGAAGTACCTCGTCGATCGGAATCGCCACCTCGGCTTCGTCGCCGAAGAAGATCTGACCCGCTTTGTCGACAGAAATGGTGATTGGCTTGGTGTCGGAATTCATTTCCTTGGCCTGCGTTTCCGGCAGGTCGATCGGTACGCCGACAGTCATCAGCGGTGCCGCCACCATGAAGATGATCAGCAGAACGAGCATGACGTCGACAAGCGGCGTCACATTGATTTCGCTGACGGGCGCTTTCTTGCCGCCGCCCCTGCGACGACCGCGTCCACCCGACGATGTGGCCTGGGGGCCGCCTGACATTCCCATCCGAAAACCTCCCCGTTACTGCGCAGCGGCGCGCGGCTGAAGCCGCTCGTCGATCTGGCGCGAGAGAATGGCGGAGAATTCGTCGGCGAAGGATTCCATGCGGCCGATCAGCTTGCCGGCGTCACCCGAGAACTTGTTGTAGGCAATGACGGCGGGGATAGCGGCGACCAGGCCGATAGCCGTGGCCAGCAGCGCTTCAGCAATACCCGGCGCGACAACCGCGAGATTGGTCGACTTCGAGGCAGCGATGCCCTGGAACGAGGTCATGATACCGATGACGGTGCCGAAAAGGCCGATGAACGGCGCGGCTGAACCGATCGTTGCAAGCGAAGAAAGCCGGGCTTCCAGCGTTTCGCTTTCACGGGCGAGCGTGACGTCCATGGCGCGGTCGATACGCATCTGCAGGCCGATTGGCGAGCGCGCTCCGCGTTCGAAGGACTTCTTCCATTCCCGCATGGCGCCCACGAAGATCGCCGCCATTCCCGAAACCTGTCGTTCCGAAAGCGTGCGGTAGAGTTCCTCAAGCGACTGGCCGGACCAGAAGACCTGTTCGAAACTGTCGAGCTGCTTGCGGGCCCGGTTGTAGCTGACGAACTTGTCGACAACCATCGCCCAGGTCCAGACGGACGCGCCAATGAGGCCGATCATCACAAGCTTGACGACAAAGCCCGCCTGCATGAAGAGCGACCACAGCGTCACATCAGCATGCGCGGCTGCCAAATTTGCAGTTTCCATATTTCCAAAGTCCCCGAATCCAAACACCCAGGCCTGAGATCGCAATCCAGGCCCGGGCGGCGTTCATAAATCTGTCCGTCGCTAATCGGTTGATTGTCCAACCTTTGGCCTTGACTGTTGCAAAAGCTCCGTAAGCTAGCCTTCTTGACGCCAAATTTGGTGAAAGGAAGGCGTGCAGTGCACAAAATTTGAGTGACCTCAGTAAGACCCCATTATGGTTAAAAGAAAGTTAGCAAAGAAAAATTCGTGAAAGTGAAGCCTGCGGCAGTAGCCAAACAAATGTGGAAATGCAGTCGGCGGGAACTGTTGCCCGCCGCCATTGCAATGTGCCCGCAAACGGAAGTCAACCAACGGCCTTGAGCTCCGCCACCAGCTCTTCGAGATTGTCGAAGCCGGAATTCATGCCTTCCTCGATGCCCAGGCCGATGTATTCTTTCTTCATGGCAGCGGTATCGAAAACCGTGCTGACGGTCAGCGTCGTCTTGCCATCCTGTTCTTCGAAAAGAACGGTTACAAGCATCCGGCCGTTGCCGGGTTCTTCAAACCCATTGTCGTATTTGATCTTCTTGTTCGGGATGATTTCCAGATACTTGCCGCCGAAAGGCGGGCCTGCCTCGCCTTCGCTGCTGGTCATGGCGAAGTGGAATTCGCCGCCGACACGAAAATCCATCTCGCATTTCGTCAACGGCCAGCCCTTGGGGCCGAACCATCGCATCATGTGCTCGGGCCTGGAATAGGCGAGAAACAACAGACGCGCCGGAGCGTCGTAGACACGGGTAATGACAAGTTCGCGATCCTCGACCGCTTCGAGTTTTTCACTGATGTTCATCACTCTGTTCCTTTTGCTGAAGTTCCTTCACATAGTCGCCCAGCTGATCGAGGCTCTCGTCCCAGAAACGGCGGTAGTCGCCGATCCAGCCCATCGCCTGGCGCAGTGGCTCCGCATTGAGCACGACAGGACGAAACTGCTGCTGACGTCCGCGCGTCACCAGCCCTGCGCCTTCCAGCACCTTGAGATGCTTGGAGATCGTCGGCTGGGTCAACTTGAACGGCTCGACTAGTTCGTTGACCGTCGCCTGCCCCGCCGCCAGGCGTGCCAGGATTGCCCGGCGCGTCGGGTCGGCCAGTGCCCCAAAAACGAGGTCGAGCTGGGTGGCGGATTGTTGCATTTTATATTTCCATATAGCTATATTTCCACTTATCTATATAACGATTTCAGCTTCAGGTCAATCTGGAGTGCGGATCCTTCCAGCATTTCAGTTGGCGAAGTTGTCAATGGCTGGCAGTAGCCACCCGCCGTCAGCCGTGCAATGGTCACGCAATCGAACATTCCCTAAGGCGCCCTATGGGCACTCTTGGCACAAGAGCTTCAAACGGAGCGATATTGGACGCGATTGCCACAGACACCACGGTGCCCGATGCCGGACAGCATCCCCAACGCGCCAGGGGTACCGCCCGTCTGGTTGCCAAGTCGGCAGGCGACTGTACGCGTTTGCAGGTGTTCTATCAGGAAGGCGCTGCCAAGATGCGGATGCCGCAATCCTTCGACGGCAGGATGGAGGCGGTGCTGATCAACACAGCCGGGGGCCTGACAGGTGGCGACAGCATCGCGTGGCAGGTTGAAGCAGGCACAGGCACGTCGATCACCGTCACCACCCAGGCCTGCGAGAGAATCTACAAGTCTTCAGGCGGAAATGCGGAAGTGAATTCAACGCTCACTGTCGGAGACGGAGCGGAATTGCACTGGCTGCCACAGGAGACGATCCTTTTCAATCGGAGTGCACTGCAGCGTACGCTTGACGTCGATCTCGCCGAAACCGCCGAATTCGTCGCCCTGGAAGCCGTACTCCTCGGCCGCAAGGCGATGGGCGAAATCGTCCAGTCCGGTCACTTCCGCGACCGCTGGCGGGTGCGCCGCAACGGCGTGCTCATCCATGCCGAAGATGTGTGCCTGTCGGGCGATATCGAAGCCCTGACGGCGAGATCGCCAGTGCTCGCCGGCAACATGGCCTTTGCCACCCTGCTCTATTGCGGCCGCAGATCCGAGGTGCTGCTGCCAAAACTGCGCAGTCTGCTTGCAAACGGCACGGCAGCCGCCAGCCAGTGGAACGGCAAGCTGGTGGTCCGCTTCGTCGCCAGCGACGGTTATGCCCTCAGGAAAATTCTCATCCCGGCCATTTCGCTCTTGCGAAATGGCGAACCGCCACCGAAAGTGTGGAGCCTCTAGATCTGCGGTCCACACTGATTTGGTGCGGCGCGCAGTCCGGCGGCGACTGGTTTCTCTATTCATAGCATGATCTTTGCGGAGCGCTCGATGAACCTCTCCCCTCGTGAAAAAGACAAGCTGCTGGTTGCGATGGCGGCAATGGTCGCCCGCAAGCGACTGGAGCGAGGCGTCAAGCTCAACTACCCCGAAGCCATTGCGCTGATCAGCGATTTCGTCGTTGAAGGTGCCCGCGACGGCCGCGCCGTTGCCGACCTGATGGAGGCGGGCGCCCATGTCATCACCCGCGACCAGGTGATGGAGGGCATCGCCGAAATGATCCACGACGTGCAGGTGGAAGCCACTTTCCCCGATGGCACCAAACTGGTGACCGTCCACGAACCCATCCGCTGAGGAACCAGAACATGATCCCCGGTGAATTGATCCCCGCCCAGGGCGACATCGAACTCAATTCAGGCCGGCCGACAATAACCCTTGAGGTCGCCAATACCGGTGACCGGCCAATCCAGGTCGGCTCGCACTACCATTTCTACGAGACCAATGCCGGTCTTGACTTCGACCGGGAGAAAACGCGCGGCATGCGGCTGGATATTCCCTCGGGAACAGCCGTGCGCTTCGAGCCGGGCCAGAAACGGTCCGTGCAACTCATCCCACTTTCGGGAAAGCGCGAAGTCTATGGCTTCCGCCAGCAGGTGATGGGCAAACTGTAGGCAAATCCATTTAGGGAGAAACCCGATGAAGAATATTGCTTTTGCGTTCCTAGTTATTGCATCGGGCGCGAGCGCCGCGCTCGCCCAGGAAGACCCGCCTGTTGATTGCGCCAACGCCCAGACGCAGGCGGACATGAACCAGTGCTCCTATCAGGACTTCGAAACTGCCGACAAGGAACTGAATGCCGTCTACAAGCAGGCGCTCGCCAGCCAGGCAGAGGTCGACAAGGAGGCCGCCGAGATGGGACCTGACTATGTCGGCGCGGTCAAGGCGTTGAAAAAGGCCCAACGCGCCTGGATCGACTATCGCGACGGCCATTGCGATGGCGTGGGCTACGAAGCGGTCGGCGGCTCCATGCAGCCGATGCTGATCAACGGATGCATGGCGACCCTCACGCAGACACGCACCAAGGAGCTCAAGGAACTGGTGCAGGGCATGGGAAACTGACCGGATGGGACGCAGCGTCGTAATTGTCGGCAATGGAGCGATCGATCCGGGTCTAGGTAACGTGATCGATGCCGCCGACATTGTGATGCGTTTCAACGATTGCCGCTCTGTAGGCGCTGGGGGAAGCAAGACCGACATCGTCGTGGTCTGCAACACCGGACGCCCAGGCAAGGCGATGCTCGAAGGACCCGGCTGGAAGCAGAACCCGGCCGTGTCGTCTGCCTCGTCCATCTGGTGCGTGCGCGATCCCGCCCGATTTGCCGCGATGCGCGCGCCACTGGCGATCAGCCACCCTGAACTCGATGATTTCTGCGACGACTACACAGAAGGCTTTGCGGATTTCGCAAACCAGACCGGAAAGGCGTTGCATGTCATCCCGGCAACAACGCACGACCGACTGGACCGCGAGCTCGCGGCCTATGCACCAACGCCCTATGTCGTGCCGTCGACCGGCCTTGTTGCGCTTGCCGAAGTCCTCGGCGTGTTCCGCCTGCCCACCGACCGCGTCTCCATCGTGGGCTTCGGTCATCAGGGCTGGGAATGGCACCCATGGGAGGCCGAGCGGCAATGGGTGGAGGCCCGGATTGCCGAACGTAAGTTGAACCGTATTTTACAAGATAGATTGATGCGACCCGCCTCAGGAGCCTGATCCCCATGTCCTACAAGATGTCCCGTGCGGCTTACGCCTCCATGTTCGGCCCGACGACGGGAGACAAGGTGCGGCTTGCAGATACCGAGCTGCTCGTCGAGGTCGAGAAGGATTTCACCATCTATGGGGAAGAGGTGAAATTCGGCGGCGGCAAGGTCATTCGCGACGGCATGGGCCAGAGCCAGGCGACGCGCGCGCAGGGCGCCGTCGACACGGTCATCACCAATGCGCTGATTGTCGACCACAGTGGCATTTACAAGGCCGATGTCGGGCTCAAGGACGGCCGCATCGCCGCAATCGGCAAGGCGGGAAACCCGGACACGCAGCCGGGCATAACGATTATCGTCGGACCTTCGACGGAAGCGATCGCCGGCGAAGGCAAGATCCTGACCGCCGGCGGCATGGATGCCCATATCCACTTCATCTGCCCCCAGCAGATCGAGGAAGCGCTGATGAGCGGCATAACCACCATGCTCGGCGGTGGCAGCGGCCCCGCACACGGCACGCTTGCCACCACCTGCACCGGCGCCTGGCATATCGAGCGCATGATCGAGAGTTTCGACGCCTTCCCGATGAATCTTGCGCTGGCAGGCAAGGGCAATGCATCCCTGCCCGCAGCACTCGAGGAAATGGTGCTCGCGGGGGCGTCCTCGCTGAAGCTTCACGAGGACTGGGGCACCACGCCCGCCGCCATCGACTGCTGCCTGTCGGTCGCCGACGAATATGACGTGCAGGTGATGATCCACACCGACACCCTCAACGAATCCGGCTTCGTCGAGGATACGATCGCCGCGATCAAGGGCCGCACGATCCATGCCTTCCACACCGAAGGCGCGGGCGGCGGCCATGCCCCGGACATCATCCGCATTTGCGGCCAGCCGAATGTCATCCCGTCCTCGACAAATCCGACCCGGCCCTACACACACAACACGCTGGCCGAACACCTCGACATGCTGATGGTCTGCCACCATCTTAGCCCATCGATCCCCGAGGACATTGCGTTTGCCGAAAGCCGCATCCGCAAGGAGACCATTGCTGCCGAAGACATTCTGCATGACCTAGGTGCCTTCTCGATTATTTCCTCGGACAGCCAGGCCATGGGCCGCGTCGGCGAAGTGGCGATCCGCACCTGGCAAACAGCCGACAAGATGAAGCGGCAGCGCGGTCCTCTCAAGGAAGAGACAGGCGACAACGACAACATGCGCGTCAGGCGCTACATCGCCAAATACACCATCAATCCGGCTATCGCCCATGGTCTCAGCCACGAGATCGGTTCGATCGAGGTGGGCAAGCGCGCCGACCTGGTTCTCTGGTCTCCGGCCTTCTTCGGCGTCAAGCCCGACATGGTGCTGCTCGGCGGCTCGATTGCGGCCGCGCCGATGGGCGATCCCAACGCTTCGATCCCGACGCCCCAGCCCATGCACTACCGGCCGATGTTCGCCGCCTTCGGCAAGCTGCGCACCAATTCGTCGGTGACCTTCGTGTCGCAGGCGTCTCTGGATGCTGGGCTCACGCAAAAGCTCGGCGTCGCCAAAAAACTGCTGCCGGTCCGGAACACCCGCGGTGGAATTTCAAAGAAATCGATGATCCACAACGACCTGACCCCGCATGTCGAGGTCGACCCGGAAACCTATGAAGTGCGCGCCGATGGCGTCCTGTTGACCTGCGAACCGGCGACCGTGTTGCCTATGGCGCAGAGGTATTTTTTGTTCTGATCGATATGGGGCAGCAATTCCCGGGATGATCATGCCGACACGCACAGAGGCAAACATGGCAATACGCGTATGGCGGCGGCTCCTGACCGGAACTCTGCTCGTAGCGCTATTGATCGCGGTCGGTACATTCCTGCCACGCCCTCTTTGGCCAACTGCCGAAGCCGCCGGGTCTTCGACCGAGACACGGCAAATTCTCGTGCTCTCCAATCCGATCCACACCGACATCGCCATTCCGGTGGACGCTGCCATCCGCGCCCGCTTCGGATTTTTGTCTGCAGCCGGCGTCCCGATCGACAATCCGGCCGTCAGGTATCTGGTCTTCGGTTGGGGTGGCCGTTCCTTTTACCTGGAAACACCGCGCTGGGCCGACCTCAAGCCGCTGCCGGTGCTCCGCGCACTGACCATCGACAAATCGGTGATGCATGTCGATGTCGCCGGGATGCTACCGGTCGACGCGCCAGCGATCACGCGTCACGAGGTGGACGAGGCCGGCTTCGAACGCATGCTGGTCTTCATCCAGTCGAGCTTTGCGCTCGATAAGGAAACTCCAGTGCCGATTCCAGGTGCTGGCTACGGCCGCTACGACGCCTTCTTCGAGGCAAACGGATTCTTCAACATCCTGGTCGGCTGCAATACATGGACGGCGTGGGCGTTGCGCGAGGCAGGCTTGCGCACAGGCCTCTGGAACCCGATACCGCAAACGCTCGCAGTTTCGCTCAAGCTCTACAACTAGATCTGGCCGGTCTGCGACGGCGTGAAGCGCGCCACAAGCTCGTGGCTCGAGCCGAGATAGGTGAGCCGGACATGGGTGATGAAGGTGCCCTGCATCGAGGTGCGACGCTCCACCACCAGACACGCTGAGCCCGGAGGGATAGAGAGCGCGCTGGCAATGTCATCGTCCGCCGCGACTGCTTTGATCTTGTGCTCGGCCGCACTCCACGGTACCTGCTGCAGCAACCAACTGCCCGGCGCCGTGTCGGCAAATGTTTCTTCGGCAGCTTCCGGTACGGCTGCCAGATTGATCAGGCGCTCCTCGAAGCAGAAGACCCGCTCTCCCGCATAGTGAAGCGCAGTCACCTCGACCACCTTGCCGGAGGCGGAAAGGTCGAGGAGGGCACGATCGTCGCTCGTCGCCTTGCGCATCTCCCGTGAGGCGCGTTTGTAACGATAGGTCTTGCCGAGCCCTTCGACCTCCTGCTTGATTTCACTGATTTCAAGTACCGCCGACTGCGCGTGCGGCTGGATGACGAAACTGCCGGATTTCTTCCGCCGCTCGATCAACCCGGTCCTCGCCAGTTGGGCCATCGCCTTGTTGACGGTCATCCGCGAACAACCATATTGCTCGGCGAGTTCAAGCTCGAATGGCAGCCGGTGGCCGGGCGGCCACTCGCCGGACAAGATCCTGCCTTCGATTTCATTGACAATGCGCTGATGCAACGAAAGTTCGGTATTTGCGCCGGCAATCGTCTGAGACACTGTCATCCAGTCCAGCTTTCCCCGTTTCCGAAGCGGCTACAAGCCAGCGACCAGTTCGCGCATGACGTTGCCGAACCGGGCCGAGACCTGCTCGCGCGCCACGTGCCGCCCGTCTCGAACCTGCTTGACGCCGCGCACCCACACGCAATCGATATCGGCTCCTTGCGCGAAAATAAAGCGGTCCAGAAGCCTGTCGTCTGTAAATTCCACATGCTTGGGGCGAAGACTTGCGAAATCCGCTGAATTGCCGACCTGCAACCCACTACTGGCGCCCATGGCTTGAGCGCCGCCCGAAACGGCGGCATCGAACAGCCGACGGCCGGTCGAACCGTTCGGCTGGGCGATGACGTTGCGGGCACGATGCGCCAGACGCTGGGAATACTCCAACTGCCGCAACTCATCGGCAATGCCGATCAGAATGTTGGAATCCGAGCCGATGCCCCAGGCGCCACCCGCATCCATGAAAGCGGCTGCCGGGAATGTGCCGTCACCCAGATTGGCTTCAGTGATCGGGCAAAGCCCGGCAACGGCGCCGCTTTGCGCCATGGCGCGCGTCTCGTCGTCGGTCATGTGGGTGGCGTGGATCAGGCACCAGCGCGCATCGACGTCAAAATTTTCCAATAGCCACTCGACCGGACGCCGCCCCGACCAAGCGATGCAATCCTCGACTTCCTTGACTTGTTCAGAAATGTGGATGTGGATCGGCCCATCCGGCATCAACGGCAGCACCGCGCGCAGTGAGTCCGGCGTCACCGCCCTCAGGCTATGCGGTGCGATACCCAGATTGGCACCATCGGTCCTGCCGACGATTGCCCGGCAGGCTTCCAGCAGCCGGGCGTACCGGTCAGGGGTATTGATGAAACGCCGCTGGCCTTCGGCTGGCTCGGCACCGCCGAAGCCGGAATTGGCATAGTAGACCGGCAACAAGGTGAGGCCAATGCCGGTTTGCGCCGACGCTGCGGCAACTCTTGCAGCCATCTCGGCAAGATCGGCATAGGGTTCGCCCGACTTGTCATGATGCAGGTAGTGGAACTCGCCAACGCGGGTAAACCCGGCTTCGAGCATTTCCATGTAGAGCTGGCTGGCGACGGCCTCGACCTGCTCCGGCGCCATCGACAGCGCGAAGCGATACATGATGTTGCGCCAACTCCAGAAGGAATCGTCACCCGGGCCGCGCGTCTCCGCCAGACCCGCCATTGCCCGCTGGAATGCATGGCTGTGAAGGTTGGCCATACCGGGCACAATCAGCTTGTGGATTTCATCGCCCGCGACCGGCTGCTGGTTGGCTTCGATCGCGGTAAAACGACCTTCGGACGCCGTCATCCTCACATTGTCGAGCCAGCCCGACGGCCCCAGTGCACGTTCCGCAAATACCACCGCCATGACAACCTCCCGACAGATTCTGCACAAATGCCGCTTGCGTTTCGGCACATTAAGTATATACATATTACCCAGCGACTGAAGATGCAACAAAAAACACGGGGAAGCATATCTTATGTCGAAGCTGGTTCAGATATGGGCGAATGGTTCCGTCGCGACCCTGGCAACAGGCCGTGAGGGACTGGGGATTATCGAAGACGGCGCGGTCGCCATTGAAGCCGGACGCATCCTCTATGCCGGCCCGCGATCAGGCCTGCCTGTCGCTCTCCGCGACAATGCCGAGGAAATCGATCTCGAAGGCCGCTGGGTCACGCCCGGCCTCATCGATTGCCACACCCATATCGTCCACGGCGGCAACCGCGCCCGTGAATTCGAGATGCGCCTAGAGGGCGCCAGCTACGAGGAAATCGCCCGCGCCGGCGGCGGCATCGTCTCATCGGTCAAGGCGACCAACGCGCTCAGCGTCGAAGAACTGATGAAGTCAGCGCTGCCCCGCCTCGATACGCTGATCTCCGAGGGCGTCACCACCATTGAAGTGAAATCCGGCTACGGGCTGAATATCGAGGCCGAGCTGAACATGCTGCGCGCCGCCCGGGCTCTCGAACTCGTTCGTCCCGTCCGCGTCGTCACTAGCTATCTTGCCGCCCATGCGACACCCGTCGAATACAAGGGCCGCAATGGCGAATACATAACCGATGTCGTGCTGCCGGGGATGGAGCAGGCGCATGCTGAAGGGCTGGTCGATGCAGTCGACGGCTTCTGCGAAGGCATTGCCTTCTCGCCGGCCGAAATTGCCCGCGTCTTCGATCATGCAAAAGCTCTCGGCATTCCGGTCAAGCTGCACGCCGAACAGCTCTCCAATCTCGGCGGAACGAAGTTGGCGGCAGCCTATGGCGCGCTTTCTGCCGATCATCTCGAATATCTCGACAACGAAGGCATCGAAGCGATGGCCAAGGCCGGCACCGTCGCGGTACTGCTGCCGGGCGCGTTCTATGCCATTCACGAAAAGCAGAAGCCGCCGGTCGATGCGCTCAGAAAGGCAGGCGTGCCGATCGCCGTCGCCACCGATTGCAATCCCGGCACATCGCCGCTCTCCTCACTGCTGCTGACCATGAACATGTCGGCGACATTGTTCGGACTGACTGTCGAGGAATGCCTTGTCGGCGCCACGCGCAATGCCGCCCGTGCTCTGGGGCTTCTCAGCGAGACCGGCACGCTCGAAGTCGGCAAATCCGCCGATTTGGCGATCTGGGACATCTCAAGTCCCGCCGAACTGGCTTATCGCATGGGCTTCAATCCGCTGCATGCACGTATTTTCAAGGGTGAAAGGTTCGATCGATGACCGTTGTTCTCCATCCGGGTTCCGTACCGCTCAAGGTTCTCGAAAACATCTACTGGACTGGTGAGGCCGCAAGGCTCGATCCATCTGCCGACGCGGCGATCCAGCGGGGCGCGGACCGCATTGCCGAGATTGCCGCTGGCAACGAGGCCGTTTACGGCATCAACACCGGCTTCGGCAAACTCGCCTCGATCAAGATCGATAGCGCCGATCTCGCCACCTTGCAGCGCAACCTGATCCTGTCGCATTGCTGCGGCGTGGGCAACCCGCTGGCGGAAAACGTTGTGCGGCTGATCATGGCGCTGAAGCTGATTTCGCTTGGCCGCGGCGCCTCCGGCGTAAGGCTGGACCTCATCCGGCTGATCGAGGGCATGCTCGAAAAAGGTGTCACGCCTGTTATCCCGGAAAAGGGTTCGGTCGGCGCCTCGGGTGACCTTGCACCGCTGGCCCATCTCGCCGCGGTGATGATGGGTGAGGGAGAAGCCTTCTTCGCGGGCGAGCGGCTTTCCGGCAAGTCGGCGCTCGAGAAGGCTGGCCTAAGGCCCGTGGTGCTCGCCGCCAAGGAAGGCCTGGCACTGATCAACGGCACCCAGACGTCGACGGCGCTGGCGCTGGCCGGCCTGTTTCGCGCTCACCGCGCGGCAAACGCCGCACTGATTACCGGCGCGATGTCGACCGATGCCGCCATGGGCTCGTCGGCACCGTTCCATCCCGACATCCACACATTGCGTGGGCACAAAGGCCAGATCGATACGGCAGCGGCACTGCGCGGCCTGCTGGCCGGTTCGGTGATCCGCCAGAGCCATCTCGAAGGCGACGAGCGCGTCCAGGATCCCTATTGCATCCGCTGCCAGCCGCAGGTCGATGGCGCCTGCCTGGATCTGCTGCGTTCGGTCGGCCGCACGCTGGAAATCGAGGCCAATGCCGTCACCGACAACCCGCTTGTCCTGTCCGACAACTCGGTCGTTTCCGGCGGCAATTTCCATGCCGAGCCGGTGGCGTTCGCCGCCGACCAGATTGCGATTGCCGTTTGCGAAATCGGTGCGATCTCCCAGCGCCGTATTGCACTGCTTGTGGACCCTGCCCTTTCCTATGGCCTGCCGGCCTTCCTCGCAAAGAAACCAGGCCTGAATTCCGGCCTGATGATCGCCGAGGTCACATCCGCAGCCCTGATGAGCGAAAACAAGCAGATGTCGCATCCGGCGTCCGTCGATTCGACCCCGACTTCCGCCAACCAAGAGGACCACGTGTCGATGGCCTGCCATGGCGCGCGCCGGCTGCTGCAGATGACCGAAAACCTGTTCGGCATCATCGGCATCGAGGCAATTACGGCCGCGCAGGGCGTCGAATTCCGCGCGCCTCTGACCACGAGCCCGGAACTCGCCAACGCCATCAAGGCGTTGCGCGAAGTCGTACCGACGCTCGAAATCGACCGCTACATGGCAAACGATCTTGCGGCAGCCGGCAATATTGTCGCGACCGGCGCGCTGAATGCCACGGTCTCTCCGGGGATTCTGCCGGCTTTGGAGGGCTGAGATGACCCCCGTCTTCGAAACCCGCCAGGGCACCTCGCCTGTCATCCTCGGCTTTCCGCATACCGGCACCGATGTTCCCACCGATATCTGGGCACGCCTGAACGACAACGGCAAGATCCTCGCCGATACCGACTGGCACATCCACAAGCTCTATGAAGGGCTGCTCGACAACGTGACGACGGTGCGCGCCACCTTCCACCGCTACGTCATCGACGCCAATCGCGATCCTGAAGGCGCCAGCCTCTATCCCGGCCAGAACACCACCGGCCTGATTCCGGATACGGATTTTGACGGCAAGCCGATCTGGAAGGAAGGCTCGGCACCGACCGACGCCGACATCGCCGCAAGGCTGAGGGATTTCCACGCGCCCTATCACGCAGCCTTGGCTGCCGAAATCGAACGCGTCAAGGCGATCCATGGTGTGGCTGTCCTCTACGACTGCCACTCGATCCGCTCGCATATTCCCTTCCTCTTCGAGGGCAAGCTGCCGGATTTCAACATCGGCACCGACATGGGCAAGACCTGCGATGCCGCGGTCGAGCAGGCCACAGTCGAAACCGCTGCCGCGGCATCCGGCTACACCAGCATCCTCAACGGCCGCTTCAAGGGCGGCTGGACGACGCGCCACTACGGTAAACCGCAGACGAACGTGCATGCGATCCAGATGGAGCTTGCGCAATCGACCCATCTCACGACCGAAGCACCGCCCTTCGCCTACGATCCCGCCAAGGCAGACCGCCTGCGCGCACATCTCAAAACCATTCTGGAGCGCATCGAACACATCGCGCTCGGCCTCAAGCAATAAGGGGAAATGACATGACCAATCCACGCCACAATATCAGGGATGTCCGTGCTGCCCGCGGCAACGAACTGACAGCCAAAAGCTGGATGACCGAAGCGCCGATGCGCATGCTGATGAACAATCTCGATCCCGATGTTGCAGAACGTCCGCATGATCTGGTCGTCTATGGCGGCATCGGCCGCGCGGCCCGCACCTGGGCGGATTTCGACCAGATCGTCGCCTCGCTGAAGGATCTGAACGAGGATGAGACGCTGCTGGTGCAATCCGGCAAGCCGGTCGGTGTGTTCCGCACCCACAAGGACGCGCCGCGCGTGCTGATCGCCAACTCCAACCTCGTGCCGCATTGGGCAACCTGGGATCACTTCAACGAGCTCGATAAGAAGGGCCTTGCGATGTACGGCCAGATGACGGCCGGCTCGTGGATCTATATCGGCACGCAGGGCATAGTGCAGGGCACCTACGAGACCTTCGTGGAAGCCGGCCGCCAGCATTACGACGGTAACCTCAAAGGCAAGTGGATCCTGACCGGCGGCCTCGGTGGCATGGGCGGCGCCCAGCCGCTGGCAGCCGTGATGGCTGGCGCCTGCTGCCTGGCGGTCGAGTGCGACGAGACCCGCGTCGATTTCCGCCTGCGCACCCGTTATGTCGATGCCAAGGCGCATACGCTGGACGAGGCGCTCGCCATGATCGACGAGTGGACCAAGGCCGGCGAAGCCAAGTCCGTCGGCCTGATCGGCAATGCTGCCGATGTCTTCCCCGAACTGGTCAAGCGCGGCATCAAGCCTGATATCGTCACCGACCAGACCTCGGCGCATGACCCCATCCATGGCTATCTGCCGCTCGGCTGGACCGTCGCCGAATGGCGCGCCAAGCAGGAAAGCGATCCCAAGGCGGTGGAAAAGGCGGCCCGCGCTTCGATGAAGGTCCACGTCGCCGCCATGGTCGACTTCTGGAACATGGGTGTGCCGACGCTCGATTACGGCAACAACATCCGCCAGGTCGCCAAGGAAGAAGGGCTGGAAGACGCCTTCGCTTTCCCCGGCTTTGTGCCTGCGTACATTCGCCCTCTCTTCTGCCGCGGTATCGGCCCGTTCCGCTGGGCAGCGCTTTCGGGCAATCCCGAGGACATCTATAAGACCGACGCCAAGGTGAAGGAACTGACCCCCGGCAACACGCATCTGCATCGCTGGCTGGACATGGCCCGCGAACGGATCTCCTTCCAGGGCCTGCCGGCTCGCATCTGCTGGGTAGGCCTCGGCGATCGTCACCGCCTTGGGCTCGCCTTCAACGAGATGGTACGCACAGGCGAACTCTCGGCACCTGTCGTCATCGGCCGCGACCACCTCGATTCCGGCTCGGTCGCCTCGCCCAATCGGGAGACGGAAGCGATGAAGGACGGTTCGGACGCCGTGTCCGACTGGCCGCTGCTCAACGCCCTGCTCAACACCGCGTCGGGCGCCACCTGGGTGTCGCTGCATCATGGCGGCGGCGTCGGCATGGGCTTTTCCCAGCATTCCGGCATGGTCATCTGCGCCGATGGCACCGATGATGCGGCCCGCCGCCTTGAACGAGTGCTGTGGAACGATCCAGCCACAGGCGTCATGCGTCACGCCGACGCCGGTTATGACATCGCCATCGATTGCGCCAGGGAAAAGGGCCTGCGTCTGCCGGGCATCCTGGGCAACTGATGCGCATTCTCAAGCACAGCGACCACAAGCGCATGCCGTGGAAAAACGGGCAAGGCGTCACCGAAGAGGTGGCGTCCTTCCCGCCCGGCAGCGATATCTCGAACTTCGGCTGGCGGCTCTCCATTGCCCATGTCGGCGCGGACGGACCGTTTTCCGTCTTCGCCGGCATCGACCGGACAATCGCGCTGCTCGACGGCGATGGGCTATGCCTCGATCTTCCCGACAGTACGAAAGAGCTCGACCCGAAAGGTGAACCTTTCGCTTTCTCCGGCGATCTCGATATTTCGAGCCGCAACAAGGGCGGCCCGACGATCGATCTCAACATCATGACCCGGCGCGGCCAGTTCCGGCATGTGATGCGGCGATTTTGCGGAGAACCGATCGTGTCTGATGACGAGGATGCAGTACGCCTGTTTGTCTTCAATGCAACCACATCAATGGTCATAGACGGCCAAGCCATCGTGTTCGATCGCTTCGATGCCTTGCTGTTGGGCGAGGCTAACAGCAATATTGCCCTTACCGGTCACGCGGTCACCGATGTCCTGGCAATCACCATCTACCGCGTCGATTGAAGGCTGCTGCCCTCCACTGCGTCTGTCTCGGCGGTTTTGGCCATCCTCACCGCCGGCCGATGCGGCGTTTTTCGCCACAGGAACGGATTGGTGTAGAGCTCTATCAAGGCCCTCCATGCCGCCAACGAGATGAGCAACCAGTAGAGAGGGACATAACGCCACTTGTCGCCCACGCGACGGCGCTCGTCCATGCTCATTGCCTTGTAGCCCATGGCCACGAACAGAACGTAGGATCCGAAGGTGTTGAAGCTATCGAGTGCAAGTAGCATTTGCTCCAGCGGCGTGGAGAAGCCGATATTGAGCAGGCGCCAGATCGCAAGGGCCACGAACCCTACGATCAGCGGGTGCCCGAGCGCGGAAAGCAGCATTCCTGTGATCATCACGTGAAAGACGAGCGTTCCTGCCGGTCCCAATTCACCGCTCAGCTTACGTGGCTGCCGCATCAACACCAGCCAGGTCTGCATCCAGCCTTTCATCCATCGGCTGCGCTGGGCGAGCCATACACGCTTGTCCGTCGGCGCATCTTCCAGTGTCGGCCGTCTGATCATCTCGGCACGGTAGCCAAGCCGGTGAAATCGCAGACCCAGATCGGCATCTTCCGTGACGTTGAAGGGATCCCATCCACCCGCTGACCGCAACGGCCCTATGCGGAAGTGGTTGGACGTGCCGCCGAGCGGCATCGGCTGCCGCAAGTCTCCCAATAGCGGCAGGATACGGCGGAACAGGCCCGCATACTCCAGCGCAAACAGAGCCGAAAGCCACCCCTCCTGCGCGTTTGAGACGATCAGCGGCGCCTGAAGGCAGGCAACATCATCCGGTCGCAGCTGGAACCGTTGGAATGCTTCCAGCAACTGGTCAGGGTGCGGACGGTCCTCGGCATCGTAGATGACAACATAATCGCCACGAGCCGCCTCAAGCGCATAATTCAGGGCCTTCGGCTTGGTGCGCGGGCCGACATCAGGAACGGTGACGATCTCGTATTCCGGCTTGAGCTCCAAGTTGCGCAGAGCCTGGATCGTATCATTGTCCCGTTCTTCGCACACGAGCTTGATGTCGAGCCGGGAGCGAGGCCAATTCAGTTTGTTGAGACGATCGACAAGCTGGGCGACAACCTCCTGTTCCTGATAGAGCGCGACCAGAACCGTATAGACCGGCAACTCGCCGGGATCCCGCAACGGCCTCTGTTTTGTCAGGATCTCGCCGAGCACGCTGGCCAGTCCCCGGATCCATAAAGCCAGAAAATAGCACAGCGACAGCAACATGTGCATGACCAGCAGCGAAGCACTCGGAAGCAGGAAGAAAGACAACGCGATCGGCGTCAGGCATAAGCCCGCTACGAAGCCCTGTTGCCCTGAAATCACGATCCTGGCGCTGAGGTCCGGCCGCGCATCGAACAAAGCCTCAGAAGCCTGTTTGCCGCGGCGGATCGCACCAACTCGCCAAACCGCACTGCGGATCGCGGATGGCGTGGTCACTACAACTCTTTGGCGGATCCCGAGCATGCAACAGATCTGCGCCTCGCCATTGGCGATTTCACGCGCCGATGGGACGATGGCAATTGCCGGCGCCCTGTCCGGCAGGTGGCATCGGACCATCCTCGGAAGCAGGAGCTGGGTATCGACGCCGGGACGATCGGCTATCGTCGCCGGATCGATGTCCGGTAGGAACGGCAGTTCGAGGACACGCGCCAGAGCGCCATAATAGGCGTCTTCGCGAACGCGGCCATCGGCCAGCAGTTCCGCCTCCAGCGAGGTCCCGTTCGATGTGGCACGCTTTGCGAGTATTTCGAGAAAAGGCTTGGAGAAGCCAAGTTTCTTGAGAAAGGCTCGCTCAGAGTCTACTTCGGCTTGCGGGGCGCCATCCCAGAACGCCGGGAATCGCTGGGGATCCGACCCAACGACAAGGCTGGAAACTTCACCACCGGATTGGAAATATTCCCCCTGACGCATAACTCTGGTACAACACACGTTGAACGCATTTGAGTAAAACTGGACCCATAATAATGAAGCTAATGGTTGTGTCACGTTGTTTTTATCTTATGCGTGCATTTTTTTTGACATTCGTCGTTTCCGCGAGTTGCGGGCCGCTGGCCGCACAGGAGCGCAGCTCGCTTTCGATGCCGCTGATGTTCGATCAACGCGAGCGCATTCCAGCGCCGGATCTGGCAACGGTGCCGCGCATCCGATTCCTCACCTCTGTTGATTTTCCACCATTCAACTTCCTTGATCAGTCGGGAAAGCTGTCCGGATTTCATGTGGATCTTGCCCGCGAGATATGCACTGAGCTCAAAGTGGTGGAACGTTGCCAGATCGAGGCCATGCCGTTCAAGGAACTGCAGGGGGCGTTGGACAAGGGCGATGGCGAGGTTGTTCTGGCGGGGATGCGCATAACCCCGGAGCTGCGCGAGACACACGGCTTCTCGCGGGTCTTCATGCAGCTGCCCGCCCGCTTTGTCATTGCCCGCTCCAGCGCCGGACAACTGACGACCCCTGAAAAACTTGCTCCGGGCAAGACCGGTGTCCTCGAGGGCACCGCGCATGCTGCAATGCTGACGACATTCTTTCCCCTTATCCAGCCAAAGCCCTACAGTTCACGCCAGGCGATGCTCGAAGCGCTGAAGAAAGGCGAGATACAAGCCGCATTCAGCGACGGGTTGCAGCTCTCGTTCTGGCTGGAATCGGCGGATTCCGCCGATTGCTGCACCTATCTCGGTGGTCCCTATTACTCAGCCGTCTTTCTGGGCGAAGGCATTGCGATGATGACCCGCAAGGACATGCCTCAGATTACCCGGGCAATCGATAGCGCCTTGCTGGCCCTGTCACGCAGTGGCCGGCTGAGCGAGATCTACCTGCGCTATTTTCCCAACGGCCTGTAGTAACAAGACATGCAACCTATGCATGGCAGATATGCCTGCGCCTCCCGCCGGCAGTTTCCTGCTGCGCTGCAATAGAAATTCGGGTAGGATGTCAAAAAACTACAAGCGGCCATTTTCCGGAATGGATGATGGCCGCGCGCCTACGCAGGAGATAAGCATGATTGGCAAGAGAGTTCCCGACGTCACATTCCGTACACGCGTTCGCGATGAAGCGATCGGCGGCCCGAACCCATTCCGGTGGGAAGAAAAGTCGAGCAGCGACTATTTCAGCGGCAAGCGGGTGGTGCTCTTTTCGCTGCCGGGTGCATTCACCCCGACATGCTCGACCTACCAGCTTCCCGATTTCGAAAAACTGTTTTCCGATTTCAAGGCTGAGGGCGTCGATGAAATCTACTGCATCTCGGTCAATGACGCATTCGTGATGAACGCCTGGGGCAAGAGCCAGGGCATCGAAAACCTCAAGCTCATTCCTGACGGCTCCGGCGAGTTCACGCGCAAGATGGGCATGCTGGTCGCCAAGGATAACCTCGGCTTCGGCATGCGCTCGTGGCGTTATGGCGCCGTCATCAATGATGGCGTGATCGAGCAGTGGTTCGAAGAAGAAGGCTTTGCGGACAACTGCGAATCCGACCCATACGGCGCGTCCTCGCCGCAGAATATTCTCGAAAATCTGCGCGAATTGAAGAAGGCAGCCTGATCCCTTCGGCACCATCGGAGCCACGGCGCGAACTGAATTGACCCTCGAAAGTTGGACATCGACTTCGGGGGGGTTTTCATGTCCGGAATCCGGAATTACGCATTGCGCTTCGTGCGAAAATGCCTTCAGGTACCCTATCCGAAGTTACAGATGGAGGCCGGAGTATCGCGATGCCTTATCGCTCGACGCGCATTGAAAAGCCCGACGCTGCCAAGCCGGCGGCCATCGATACTGTTACCCTGAAGCATGACGAGCGCCACCTGCGCCGGAAACTCCTGCACATGGCGAATGACGACGTGGTGATGCTGGATCTGAAGGAGCCCACGGTTCTCGAACATGGAGACCTGCTGGCCACCGAGGACGGCCACTACATCGCCATCGCTGCCGCCGACGAAAAGCTTCTGGAGATCAAGGCGCGCGATACCGTCCATCAGATGCAACTTTGCTGGCACCTAGGCAACCGCCACCTTGCAGCCCAAATCGAACCGTCGCGGATCCTGATCGAGCGCGATCATGTCATCAAGGCAATGCTCGAGGGGTTGGGAGCAATCGTCACCGAGGTGGAGGAGCCATTCCATCCGGTTCACGGCGCCTATCACAGCCATGGTTCGCATGACCACCACCATCACGACCATTGACAGCGAGCGATCCCTGATACGGTTGATGACGTGGCTATCCCCGGCGTTTCCTGTCGGAGGATTTGCCTATTCGGGGGGATTGGAAAGCGCCGTCCACGACGGCATGATAGCCAATGGCGACGAACTGGCGCGCTGGCTGCAAACTCAGGCGACGAACGGCGTCCTGTGGAACGATGCAGTATTGCAGGCCGAGGCCTGGCGCAGTCACGCTGATTGCCCTCGCTTGCAGGCAGCCTCCGAACTCGCCGAGGCGCTTGCGGGCTCTGCCGAACGTCACCTCGAGCTCATGGCGCTCGGTGAAGCTTTTGTGGCTGCCGCATCCGCATGGCCACATCCGGTACTTGCGTTTCTCGGCGGCAGGCCCCCCTATGCGATCGCCGTCGGTGCGGTCGCCGCTGGCCATGGCATAAGCCTCGACAGCACCACAGCAGCCTATCTGCATGCCGTGCTGTCGCAGGCTGTCTCCGCAGCTATCCGCCTGGGGGTTATTGGTCAGAAGCAGGGCGTGTCCATCCTGGCGGGATTGGAAGCCGACATAGTGGAGACTGCCAGGCGGTCAACCCAGTCGACCCTCGACGACCTCGGTGCAGCCACCTTCATCGCGGATCTCGCCGCAATCCGGCACGAGACGCAGTATACGAGACTGTTCCGCTCATGATCGCCAAATGCTGCGATCACTATCCAGTTGTTGCCGGCAACAGACGGCTTGTATCCTGGCTGGGCATTGTCGGCACACGTTTCCATTTCCTGACGAAAGGATTTGCATCATGACATCTCGAAACGGCCCGCTGCGGATCGGCATCGGCGGCCCGGTCGGCTCCGGCAAGACGGCATTGACCGAAAAGCTCTGCAAGGCCATGCGGCAAGACTTTTCCGTCGCCGTGGTCACCAACGACATCTATACGCGCGAGGACGCCGACGCCTTGGTGCGCATGCAGGCGCTGTCGTCGGACCGTATCGTCGGCGTCGAGACCGGCGGCTGCCCGCACACGGCAATCCGCGAGGACGCCTCGATCAATCTTGCAGCAATTGCCGAGCTCAACCGCAAATTCCCCGATCTGGACATCGTCTTCATTGAATCCGGCGGCGATAACCTTGCGGCAACTTTCTCGCCCGATCTGGCCGACCTGACAATCTACGTAATCTCGGTCTGCCAGGGAGAAGAAATCCCGCGCAAGGGCGGCCCGGGCATCACCAAGTCCGATCTGCTGGTCATCAACAAGAAGGACCTCGCGCCCTATGTCGAAGCCGATCTCGACATTATGGAGAGTGATGCGACGCGCATGCGGGGCGGCAAGCCGTTCTATTTTTCGGATATGAAGAGGGGAATAGGGGTGGCGGAAATCGTCGACTATCTCAAGCGATATGGCGGGTTGGTCGTCTGATTACCGGGTGGCCGCTATTCGAACCAGTCATCCTGGCGGACGATCTCCAGCAATTCGCGCTTTTGCCGGATGCTCAACGGCTTGTAGTGGCGATTTCTCAACAAAAGGCGGCGGCGTTTCCTGGCATCACGTGCCTGCATCAACATACGAAGCGACAGTGGTCCGCCAAGATAAAGGGCAATTCCGGAAAGGAAATGCCGACCAGAGCTGAATGCTGTCATTGCGGCCTCCTTGGCCTCACGGCGACACAGGCGATATCTTGCTCCCCAAAATCCGATCGCTCTGTTCCGCAGGTATCTGCGGATATGTAACGCAGATGTGGGGATCGAGGTTCCCGAAGTCAATAATGCCTCGCCTCTGACGTCGGCGATCCGGGGCAGAAACCGCTAGACAATGCCGAAGATCATCAAGCCGACGAACAGAAACACGGCCGTCACCGCGATACGCATCGCAAGAGCGTCTGCTCCGCGAAACTTGCTGCCGGAGGCTTGGCGTTGGATGCTGACCCGCGTCGTAGAAGTGACTGGCGACTGTGAGGTCATACGCGACCCTCCTTGCAATAATACCCGCCCGAAAGAAAAAAACCGGACCATTGCGGGTCCGGGCGCCAACGGGGCGGAAAAAAACTTAGAAAAACCTGTAAGCGTAAAGCGAAAGACCTGAAGTGGTGGCTTCGACCTCGTGTGCGACATCGTCATCCTTCTGCCGGTGCTCGACTTTGGTACGCTCCCGCTCGTCGTTGACGAGGGGCTGCACGAAGTCCCGCTTGGGGAAGAAAAAGCCGATCGGAAAGCCGTTCATGATAATCATCGGAATTCTCCTGTTGGCATCTCGCTACCTAGGCATCATGACGATATTATCTATAGAGTCAATAGAGATTAAGACTTGCGTTGAAAATGCGGCAGAACGCATCAGACCTGACCGCTTCCCAGGATAGCCGACAGCAACCGCGCCTCGACCTCGGCGAGTTCCGGCAGCCCATGGGGACGTGGATGCACATGGTCGACCGCGAGATCCACCGATATCCGGCCTTGCTCCAGCACAATCACGCGGTCTGCAAGATGCACGGCCTCGCTGACATCATGAGTGACAAGCAACGTGGTAAAGCCTTGCTCGCGCCAGACCCGGCTCAGCAATTGCTGCATGCTGAGCCGGGTCAGCGCATCAAGCGCGCCGAGGGGCTCGTCCAGGGCAAGAAAATCCGGTCGGCTGACGAGCGCGCGGGCGAGCGCCACGCGTTGGCGTTGGCCGCCAGACAAACGCGATGGCCATTCATCGAACTTATCAGCAAGTTGCACGTCCCTGAGCGCGACCATCGCCTGAGCCCGGGCCTCAGCCGCATTCGTCTGGTCCTTCAGACCAACGGCCACATTGTCGATGACATTGAACCAGGGTAGCAGTCGCGGTTCCTGGAAGACGATCCGCGAATTGGCGACGGCGGCATTCCCGCTGGCGTCTTCGAAGGTAATGCCGCCACCTGTTCGTTCTTCCAGACCCATGAGGATTCGCAGAAGCGTACTTTTGCCGCAACCGCTCTTGCCGACGATGGCCACGAACTGCCCGGCCGGAATCTCGAGGTCGATGCCCCGCAGCACACGATTGCCTCCGAAGGCCTTTTCGACGCCATCCAAGCGGACGCTTACCGGACGCCGTTGGACGGAGGACGAACCAACATCGCTTTCACCTGGACCCCTGGCCCACGACACCGTAGCATTCATTTGTCGTTCCTCAGTGCTGGTAGACGGGGTTCCACGAAAGCACCCGTCGTTCGAGATACCTGACAGCCACATCGGCAGCCTTTCCGAGTGCTGCGTAGATGAGCAACGCCAGCACCACGATATCGGTCATCATGAATTCCCGCGCCTCATTGGCCATATGACCGATGCCAGACGAAGCCGCGATGGTTTCGGAAACGATCAGCGTGAGCCACATGATGCCCAGCGCATAACGAAGGCCAACGAAGATCGACGGCAGCGCACCGGGGAAAATGATCTTGCGAAACAGCGTCCAGCCGCTCATGCCGTAGACCCTGCCCATCTCGATGAGATCGCGGTCGACATTGCGAACCCCGTGATAGGTATTGAGATAGACAGGAAAGAGCACGCCGAGCGACGTCAGGAAAAGCTTGGATTCCTCACCGATGCCGAACCAGAGGATGACCAGCGGGATCATCGCCAGATGCGGGATGGTTCTCAGCATCTGCAGACTGGTATCCGTCAGCCGTTCCGAAAACCGTGAGATGCCGTTGGCTATCCCGAGCAGGAAGCCAATTGTGCCGCCGACGGCGAGGCCAGCGAAGGCGCGAGCAGCACTTACCGCAATATCGTGCGGCAGATCGCCCGATACCGTCGTCGACCAGAAAGCACTGGCAACATCGGCTGGCGACGGCATGACCCGAGCTGAGATCCAGCCGATAGAGGACAGCAGTTGCCAAATGATGATGATACCGATCGGCAGCGCGTAAGGCACAAGATCGACGGATCCGGGAGCCGGCTTGCGCGCGGCGTTCTTTCGACCGGCAGTTTTCTTCGCTACCTCGGCGGAATTGCCGTAGCTTTCGATGGCCGTCATAGCGTCACTCCATGCATGAACTTGTCTCCCACACAGACAATTCGACTGGATTGGCGAAGGGCTGGCGCACCGGGGGCGCGCCAGCCGGGATGGGTCAGGAACCCGCCACCACCCGGAGGTTGCCGCCATGGCCACCGCCGCCGAAGACCTGCGGCTGGTTGAAGCTCGGCCGTGCCGATGGCACCGCACCGGTGATGCCGAGTTCGGGGAACAGCAGTTCCGAAACGCGATAGGCCTCCTCGAGATGCGGATAGCCAGAAGCGATCACCGTATCGATGCCGATATCCTGATATTCCTTGAGGCGCGCGGCGACCGTCTTCGGCGAGCCGACCAGCGCAGTTCCTGCCCCGGAACGCACGAGACCGATCCCGGCCCAGAGGTTCGGGGAAACTTCGAGCTTGTCGCGTCGCCCGCCGTGCAGTGCCGCCATACGGCTCTGGCCGACCGAGTCGGAGTTCTTCGTGAAATTCTCCTGCGCCTGGGCGATGGTTTCGTCAGACAGCTTGGAGATCAGGCTGTCGGCGGCCTCCCACGCTTCCTCGTCGGTTTCGCGCACGATGAAATGCAGGCGGATGCCGAAAGAGACATCCTTGCCCTTGTCAGCCGCGGCCTTGCGGACCTTGGCGACCTTTTCGGCAACCTGCGCCGGGGGCTCGCCCCAGGTCAGGTACTTGTCGGCGAGGCCGGCCGAGAAATCGATGCCGGCATCGGATGAGCCACCGAAATAAAGCGGCGGGCGCGGGCTCTGCACTGGCGGATAGCCGAGCTTGGCGTCGATCGCCTTGATGTACTTGCCGTCGAGATTGGCTTCGCCGGTTTCGAGCAGCTTGTTGAATACCTGAAAGAACTCGTCGGCGTGATCGTAGCGCTCGTCATGGGCGAGGAAGATGCCGTCGCCGGCGAGTTCCTGGGCGCTGCCGCCAACCACGATGTTGAGCAGCAGGCGGCCGTTGGAAATCCGGTCCAGCGTCGCTGCAATGCGGGCATAGTAGGCGGGCGATGCCGTGCCCGGACGAACGGCAACAAGGAACTTCAGCTTTTCGGTGAAAGGCGCAAGTGCTGCCGCGACGAGGAAAGGCTCCTCGCAGGCGATCGATGTCGGGATCAGGACGCCAGAATAGCCGAGCCGATCGGCAGCGGTGGCGATCTCGCGGAAATAGCGATGATCGGCAGGCCGATTCTGCTCGTTCGAGCCGAGATAGCTGCCATCGCCGGGGGTCGGGATGAACCACAGGAAATCGAGGGGTTGCTTGCTGGACATGGGTTACTTTCCTTACTGATATCGTCGGACGAAACGTCCGCGGAATTAGCTTTCCTTGGGGCGCCAGACGATGTCGCTGACCGTGAGTTGTCTTGGGAGGACCTTGAGGGCGTGGAAGTCGTCCGCCAGCGCCTGCTGGTATTTGACCGCATCGTCAGAAACGAGCGCGACCTTGCCGAGGTCGGCACCGGCGCGGGTAAGCGTCACTTTGGTGATCTCCTCTTTGACGCCGGTAATCTCGGCCAGCTGCTTGGCCGTGCCGTCGATATCCTTCTGGGCTTCCGCGCCAAGCTTGGCGAGTTCATCGAGGATGTCGGTGATCACATCAGGGTTGGCGGGGACGAAATCGCCATTGCCGAGAAAATAGCCCCAGGCCTCGACGATGTTTTCCGACGTGACCAGCAGCCGCGCCTCGGGATCAGCCTCCGCCACCGCGAAGAAGGGATCCCAGATCGCCCAGGCATCGATGCTGCCACTCTTGAACGCCGCACCCGCATCCTGTGGCGGCAGGTCGACGCCTTCGATGTCATCAGGCATCAAGCCGACGGATGCCAGCGCCTTGAATGCGAAATTGTGCGCGCTCGAACCGCGCTTGTAGGCGACCTTCTTACCCTTCAGGTCCTCGATCTTCTGGATCGGCGCATCTTTGTGAACGAGGATGCCATGGAAGGCTGCCGGCGGCTTGTAGGTGCCGACATAGAGAAGATTGCCGCCAGCCGCCTGCGCGAACAGAGGCGGCACGTCACCGGTCGGGCCGAAATCAAGCGCATTGGAGCCGAGCGCTTCGAGCAACGGCGGACCGGAGGAGAATTCAGACCACTCGACGGAAATGCCACGCGACGCCAGCCTCTTTTCCAGCACGCCCTGCTGCTTAGCGATGGCGAGGATCCCGAATTTCTGCCAGCCGATGCGGATCGTAGAGGCTGCCGCATTTGCCGTCCGGCCAACCGGCAGGATCATTGCCGCGGTGGCAGCCCCTATGAGACCCAATGTTTGTCTGCGCGTGACCATGATAAATTCCTTTCCGCCTGCGTGGCGTTCAGAGCCAAATTTCGCTGCCACCCCAAAGGGCTTCAATGATCATATTGATATATTCTATTGTTTTTATCGATATTATATCGTTACAAAAAATCTCTAATTTCCGGATCAGATTTTCTCATGATCCGAAATGCAGGAATATTATTCCAAAACCTAAGGAATCGGTGATTTGTCAGGCCGCATCTGACGCGAGCTTTGTTACTGAGCCAGCCTGCTCAATCGCCTCAGCCACTTGTCGGGCAACCTCGGCCGCGTGCTCGGAAACCTGGGGCAATCCCATCAACTCGCCAAAGGTGCCACGCGCAAGTGGTCCAGCGATATAGAGATCGGGCACTGCCCTTCCCTCCTGATCGAGCGCTTGTGAATTGCGATTGCAGGCGATGCCGAGATGGGCAGGATCGCTCGCGATAAGCCCTTTTGCTGCAAGCTCCTCAAGAAACTGCTGACTCTCGAGGATGCTGCCATGGGCCGGACCGGTGGTCACGATCAACGCATCGAAATCGCGGATGATGCTGCCCTTGCGCCGGGCGAGCTTGAGAGCACCGCGGATGCGGCCCTCGTGATAGGAAATGACCCCGACCGATGCGGCAAGCGTCTCAAGCTGCCCGTGCTTCGCCGTTTCGACCAAAGCATTCTCCACCTGCGGGGCAATCCGGAAGCGATGCACATCCCAGAACGGCCTGAGGTGCCGGACAATCTTCTTGCGCTCGGCTATCGGGAGGTTTTTCCAGATATCCTGCCCCTGTGCGCGCACGGCATCGATGACCGCGTGCCAACTGACGTCGAAAATGGCCGCTTCACGAATTGCTTCCCTGATACGGCGCGTCAAATGGCGTGCCGACAGGATCGGCCGTGAGGTGAAATCCCCGTACGGTTCCTGCGGAACAGGCGCATGGCCCCGAGAACGCAGGCCACGCCTGGAAATGGAGGTTATCTTGCCGCGATGTCCGTTTTGAACCAGCGATGCAATCACATCGGCTGATGTAAGCCCGTTGCCAACCAGCAATACCGTATCATCCGGCCGAATGGCGTGCAGCGCATCTGGCACCGTGGCATCGGCGACAAAGCGCGGATGGCCTTCAAGGATCGATACGAGCGTTCTCGGCGCAGCTGGCGAAGGGTGGCTGGTCGCGATCACCACCAGATCAGCCTCCAACTGCATCCCGTCGTCGCTTTCGACCACCCACCCAGCGCCGTGGCGCGTCAATCGTTCGATGCGATTGCGAATGTGCTCGATTCGACCGGACTCGATAAAGGGGCGTATGTGGCTGTTGACATAGGCACCGAACACCTGGCGCTGCGGAAAAAGCTGTCCGTCACCTGCGGTCACGCCGATGTCGCCCGACACAGCGCCGGTTTTCTCGATCCAACGGGAGAAATGCTCCTGGTCCGTGGGATCGAGGCTCATGCGGGTTGCAGGCACATTAATCCTGTGAACCGGGTCGGAGGTATCATAGGCCAAGCCGGCGCCAAGTTTGTCGCGCGGTTCAAAGACAACGATCCGCAGCCGGGAAAGTGCGGGATTGCGGGCAAGCTGCCATGCGACAGCGCCGCCAGTAAATCCGCCGCCGATAATGGCGACAACCGTATTCCCGTCTGGGTTAATCATGGTGATAGTCTCCTGATCCGGGTCGCTTACCCTAGCACGTCTCCTTGTGCCGAGCGATGACCGCAACCAAATTCCCGCCCGCGGAACGCCGACGCCTCAATAACCATATAATCTATAATTTTTATTGACAATACGTTTTTTTGAATTACCTTTCTTTCCCGGCGCCATGAGCGCCAAGACCAAAGCCATGAATGAAGATGGAGAAGTCCATGACCATCGCCCAGAATCTTGCGGCATATCCCTTTGACGGCGCTCCCCGCCGAATTGCGGCGCACGCCGAAGCCGCCTCGGTCAAGCTCGCAATGCGCACCCTTTCGGGCGGCGTTTCCGTGATTACAGCAGGCGTTGGCGACGACCGTACCGGCGCGACGGTAACATCGGCGACCGCACTCTCCATGGAGCCGCCGACCATGATCGTCAGCATCAACAAAGGATCATCAAGCTGGCCGGTCATCCAGCGCTACGGACATTTCTGCGTCAACATTCTGTCAGCCGATCATCAGGCGATTGCCGACCGCTTTGCCGGGATTGGCGGCATCAAGGGAACGCAGCGCTACGAAGGCGCACGCTGGACGACAATGGCCAGCGGCGCCCCGGTTCTGTCGGAGGCGCTTGCAGCCATCGATTGCGAAGTGGAAGAAATCATCGAAAGACACAGCCACGCGATCATCCTCGGTCGCGCCGTGGCGGTCGTCTCAAGCGCCGGATCTTCACTGATCTATGGCAACGGCCGCTACGGCCAGATCACCCACGCCTGACGCGGGCGGACGCCAGCCGAATTCAGGAGGCTGCCTTTTCCATCAGGCGGCCGACTTCGGCTTCTCCGTATTCGCCCGACACCAGACGCGCCAGCGTCATATTGTCGAGAATTTCAGAAATGGCGTCGCGGACTTCGGTCATCGATCTGCGAACAAGACAGTTTTCCGGATCGGCGCAATCGTCGCAAGCCTCATAGGCGGTGCGACTGGCGCAACGGATGGGCGCAAGCGGCCCATCGATGACCCGTACCGCATGGCCGATGCGGACTTCTTCTGCAGGACGAGACAGCGAGTAACCGCCCGTAGGGCCCTTCTTGGACCGCACGATGCCGGCATTGCGCAACTCGAGCAGGATCGTGTCCAGGAATTTTTTGGGAATATTGTTTTCGCTCGCGATCTGCGCACTGAAGGCAGTCTCGCCCGGGGCGAGCCTGGCCAGAGCAATCAAAGCCTTCAGTCCGTATTTACCCTTGTTGGTCAGCATCTCACATCGCGTTTCAAGCCAGAACGTTTGCTCTACATAGCCCGCTTTGCTGCGCGTATGAAGAGAGCAAACCGAATTTATAGCAAGGCTCCCTAAGGGAACCTTGCCGGTATGGCGAAAAGAGCGTGAAAAGGCCTAAGCCGCGATGGCTGCGGCACTAACGAGGTGCAGCTGGATTGCCCTGCGGACATCACTCAACGAACTAAACCGATGACCGTCCAACCCCATGACATGAAACTTGACGGCTACGAATTTGAGCGCCCCCTCGGAGGGAACGACGATACCGACCGGAACTCCGGCATATTCAACAACGGACTTGTGCATGACCATACCCATCACAGCTAGGGTTTGATTTCCTGTTCTTCGTAAGTTGCGATGCGTAAGCATCACATTCGATGATGACAGGAACACAACATGCGGCGGAAAATCGTATCATTTTGAAAGCGGATCGACGAATAGTCGTAAATGCGGCCCATTGCTCTCCCTTTCCGATATCCGTTCAACAAGAGCAGCATTTCGCTGCCGACGATTAAAAACTACAATTATCTACCTTTTTTGTCAATTATTATTTTTATAGAAATGGCATAATTTTCCAACCTTGTCGCCAAATGCATAATTGTGAGCAAATAAATTCCAATTTGTGCTGTCAGGCAGCCGTGGCGACACGCTGAGCGACATCACGCGCCTGAACCCGAATATCCGGTACGGCGAAGATTTCCCAGAACTGCCCCACCGTCATCGGGCCCATGGCATACGCCCCGGTATCCAGCATCCCGGCGCCTGATTGAATCCGGGACTGTTCATCGACCGCCAGGCCAAGGCCCAGTGGGTCCTGGCGGATGAACGCCTTGTCGAGCATGTCCTGCAGCAGCGGAACACGGGCCACGGAACACTTTTCCATGCCGGTACAATTGACGACACGCTGGGCAGCAATGCGCCTTGATGTTCGCGAATGCCGATCCTTGTAGATCACGGCAGCGTTTTGTCCTTCCCTGACCACGCGTTCGAGCCAACCTTTGTGCACGACTAGTTGCCCCGAGGCCCGCATGGAATCGAGCACGCCGGCGATATCGGGTGCCATCCGGTGCCTGTGTATGTTCCACCAGCCGCTGGCATGACGCAGGAAACGCCGCCGCTCATCGATGCTCATGGACTGCCAAAGCGACTGTGTCACGGGTCGCAAACCATCGACGACGCTTCGCCAATCTTCGGATCTCGCGGCGGCGACACGCAATGCGTTCAGCATCTCGCTCAATTTGCCGCCCGGGCTAATTGGCGATTCGATTGCGGCAGATCGGGGTACGACATGTGCATGCGGCATCAGCGCATGGCGAGACAACATGTGGATTGGCCCCGCATGACCCCGTTTTCTCAATGAGACAAGCTGATCGACGGCGGTCAGGCCTGCGCCTACGATAAACACGGGCGCATCGATGTCCAGGCCATCCATCCAGCCACAAGTCCACGGGTTTTCCACCACGAGGTCGCGAACCGCCGCGTCGACCCCACCCTGTACAACCGGCAGTCCTGCCGCAGTGCCGCCAAGGCAAAGCACGCTTTTGCCAACCTCTATCACGTCTGCATTCGTCAACTCGAAGATTTGGCGTTCCGCTTCCAACGCGTGACATCGCAAAGCCTGCGCATCGATGAACCGTACGCGAGCCCGATTGTCTGTGCGCTGAATACCTTGGCCGAGTGTGTCGGAAACATATGCGCCGAACAGCCTCCGTGGTATGAAATCGTCCGAACCATAGGCGTCGCCGCGACGCGCCAGCCAATCGATCAGATCGTTCGGCCGATCCGCAAACAGGCTCATTCTGCCGGCCGGCACGTTCAGCCGATGCGCATCGTCATCGGTCGCATACGCGACGCCACGACCAAAACCGTTCTGGCATCCGACCACGGCGATGGTGCGCTCAGGGTGTAAATACTCAAGCAGATTGACGACGACGGCTGTTGCCGAAAATCCTGCGCCCAACACTGCAATATCGGCTTTCGTCATTCTGGCCTCCGAAAGATTCGTTCCAACTGGCGGCCATAATACGTATATATTTTATATTATCCATCTTTTTTATAGTTTATTATTTCGAATGACCCTCACCTGCTGAAATCCGCAATTCAAGGCGCAAACCGCGCAGCCCAAAGGCTACGCGGCTTGTAACACGCCGGCGCATTTACGACCGTAAGCCAAACAGGCTTTCGAGGAGGCTCGCCCTCGGGACATCGCGCACCTTGACATATTCATGTCGATCCAGGCGCGCAGCAAGCCGATAACCACGCTTCCACCGTCCATAGCCGCTGGCTATGTTGATATGACCGGCACTGCCGAGGTCGATCAGGTCGCTACCGAGCTGCTCGGCATAGAGCACGGCATTTTCGAATGTCATGTATGGATCATTGCGGCTTGCCACCAGCAGCGACGGAAATGGCAGCCTGTCCAGCGGCAGATCGCGCAACTCGACGACGTCGGGATGCAGGCCATTCACCCGCAACGGATCGCAGGGAGCCACCAGCAGGGCACCTTTGACCAGATGGCGCGCCGGGCGGGTGGCAAGTCCTGCCACCACGATAGCGCCGATACTGTGCGCCACGAGTATGCAACCGGGATGGCGCACAACCGCGTCTTCGACCCGGGCAGTCCACTCCGCAATGTCTGGCTTCGTCCAATCCGATTGCTCGACCAGAATGGCGTCAGGATCGTCCTGAAGCCAATAGTCCTGCCAGTGACCTTCGCCAGATCCGTTCAATCCTGGGACAATCAGTTTGGTGGGCATGGGAGACTCCCCTAGAGAGGTGATTGCGTGACATTCTCTCCCGCAACACTCCCACACATCACTCTCCGCCTGAAGAAAGTATATTCTATATATTTTATGGATTTTAAAATTTCATCATTATCGCCCGGGCTGGCTTGGTGGTACCTATCCTGCCAGATGCGAAAGAGGATCGGCTTGCGCTTCATGATAATGTCTATATTATATATCGACTGTATGCTTTGAAGCGTTCGTGCGTCCCTCCGAACAGACCTGAAAGGAACTCCCGTGGGAACAGTTTCACGCCTGCCTGAGAGAATCCGGACCAATGCTCCGATCATCGAAAGCGAAGCCGATGCGTTCAACGCGGTCCACGATCTTGTCAGACGTTTTTCGGCGCCTGATATCAACGGGTTTCCGGTTTCTAGCCCTTACTCCGCGACAGCAACCGCTGCTCAGACTGGCCTGCTCGGCATTTCCGTGCCACCCGAGTTTGGCGGAGCCGACGTTGCGAACGCCGTTCTGGGCGAGATAATGCTAAAGATAGCTACCGCCAGCCGAGCCGCGGCGGCAGCTCTTGCCGAGCACTTCTATTGCATCGAATTGCTGCGCGGACTATCGCCCACCGGGCCGGCCGCCTATTTTTATGCCCGCGCGCTCGCAGGCGACACGTTCCGCTATGCCGGAACCATCAGCCAGACCGAATCCATTGAGCCTGAGCACAGCAAGCCTGGCTGGCGACTGACTGCGACGATCGATATCGTCGGCGACTTCAGGGAGACAGACTGGATCGTTGCCTGCTCAGAGAGCGACCAGGGCGCGATTGCGGTTTTCCTGCCGCGCCTGGCATCGGGGCTGACCATAGGTCCCAATCGTCTCATCTTCTCCGACGTTCATGTCGACAACGGCTGCCTGATAGAGATCGGGGATACACAAAACCTGACCGCCGAGCCGATGGGGCAGTTGCTCAGGTCTGCCGAGCGCCTTGGCTGGGCTGAGCGCAGGCTGAACGACACGCTTGCGCGGCATGTCAGGGCGGTGCCGCAGCAAAAATTCGGACAGCGTTACCTGGAATTGCTTGGCTTGACCGTTTCACGGATCGAAAATGGCAAGGCGGCGATCGAACGCGCCGGCGGCAAAATCGACATTGCCCAGGTCAACAAGGACGAACAATCGTTGAAAAATGCCAGCTTCTCCGCGACAATCGCGCTTTCAAGCGCCGCTGAGGCTTTCGACCACGCCACCGAACTCGGGAGGGTCAATCCTCAAGCCAGTCTGGATGATGCCGGTCCCGTTCGCACCCATGGGCCAGATCCCTACGGTCATGCGCCGATCGGGGCAACCATGCTTGGCGATAGCCTGCATTAGAGCCGGCGACAGAGGGCGAAGACCATTCACCCTCTGTCGAGCTGCTTCATTTCAGGGCGGCCAGCACCGCCTTCAGGTCCGCTTCCACAAGGCCGCGTATATCCGGGCGGTCGAGCGCGAAGGCGACATTGGCCATGATGAACCCATCCTTCGCACCGGTATCGTAGGTCATGCCCTTATAGTGATAGGCGGTGAAAGCCTGATCCTTGAGCAATTTCAGCATCGCATCAGTCAACTGGATCTCGTTGCCCGCGCCACGCTCCTGCGTTTCGAGGATCTTGAAGATCTCGGGCTGCAGGATGTAGCGGCCGTTGATGAAAAAATTCGACGGCTGCGTTCCTGGAGCCGGCTTTTCCACCATGTCCGTAATGCGGAAGCCCTCGCCGATCTGCTCGCCCGTAGCAACGATACCGTAGCGATGCGCCAGTTCCGGCGCGCATTCCTCCACCGCAATGACGTTTCCGCCGCTGATGGCGTGCAGATCGACCATGCCTTTCATGCAGCCGACGTCCGACTTCATGATCATGTCGGGCAGCAAAAGGGCGAACGGATCCTTGCCGATGATGTCACGCGCGCACCAGACCGCATGGCCGAGCCCCAGCGGCTCCTGCTGACGGGTGAAACTCGCCGCACCCGCTTTTGGCAGGATTGATTCGAGAATCGAAAGCTCGGCTTTCTTGTTGCGTGCCTTCAGCGTGCTTTCCAGCTCGTACTGTATATCGAAATAGTCTTCGATGATTGCCTTGCCGCGCCCGGTCACGAATACGAAATGTTCGATACCAGCTTCGATTGCCTCGTCAACAACATACTGGATAACCGGCTTGTCGACGACCGTCATCATTTCCTTCGGAACCGCTTTTGTTGCGGGAAGAAAGCGCGTACCCAGGCCAGCGACCGGGAATACTGCTTTTTTTACTTTTCCTGCACCCACTTTTTTCTCCAATCTGAAAGAGCCGGCCATCCAGCGTTCACGCCGTTTAATTACTAAATGTGATTTTTTTTCATTGAAAGTGACCCTTTGCAATTTCCATGGTAAAGAATTTGTTGACTTCGTTTCTGTAAATTGACGGTTTAAGCTGGCGTGGCCGGCTTTCAGGAAGCATCAGAACCGGAATTGTAGCCATGCAAAATGACCACAAGTATCGATTGATCCGAAGCCTCTTGCCGATGATCGCAGCGGTGGGACTTCTCGTTTCCACACCCGCATATGCCGACAAGGGTTTCGTCAACTGGATCAATGCCTTCTATCCTACTGCAGCAAATGCAGGCATTAGCAAGTCGACCTACCAACGCGCCTTCAAGGGCGTGAGCGAACCCGATCCGACCGTACTTGAGAAGGCAAACTACCAGCCGGAGTTCAAGAGCCGGATTTGGGAATATCTCGATAGTCGCGTCAACCCCTACACGGTAAGAATCGGTAAGGACATGTTGCGCCAGTATGGCCCGACGCTCAATGCGATCGAACGGCATTTCGGCGTCGACAAGCATGTGCTGCTCGCCATCTGGTCGATGGAGAGCAACTATGGCGCCGTGCTCGAAAAGCCGGACCGCCTGCACAACGTGCCGCGCGCGCTGGCAACACTTGCCTATGTCGACAAGAAGCGCGCCAAATTCGCACGGACCCAGCTGATCGCAGCACTCAAGATTCTCGAGCGCGGCGATGTCTCGGCCAAGAACCTGACCGGTTCGTGGGCCGGCGCCATGGGTCACACCCAGTTCATCCCGACCAGCTACCTGATCTATGCCTATGACGCCGATGGCGACGGCAGGCGCGATATCTGGAACTCCATACCGGATGCGCTTGCGACATCCGCAAATCTGCTGAAGAGAAATGGCTGGCAGCCGGGCAAGACCTGGGGCTACGAAATCGTTCCTCCGGGAAATGCTGAAGCCTACGCCGGCAAAACCAAGTCTCTCGCGGAGTGGCAGAAACTCGGCTTCCTCAGGCCGAATGGCAAGGGCTTCAAGAATGGCGCGGATCGCGCAATGCTGAAGCTCCCCGCCGGCGGCAATGGCCCAGGTTTCTTGATGACAAAGAATTTCTTCGTCATCAAGAAATACAATGCCGCCGACTCCTACGCGATGGGTGTAGGGATGCTGGCCGACGAAATCGCCGGTTTTGGAGGCGTCAAGCAGAACTGGCCGCGCCCCGAAGGCACGCTCGACATCAAGCAGAAGTTCGAATTGCAGTCGCGCATGAAGGAGCTTGGCTATTACGATGGCGAGATCGACGGCAATTTCGGCTCCGGCTCGAAGGCCGCCATTTCCGCAATCCAGGCCCAGATTGGCATGACGCAGGACGGCCAGCCATCCCAGCGATTGCTCAAGGCCTTGCAGAAATAGGTGCATTTGCCTTATGTTGGCAATGCCGGAAGGCCGGGCGAAAGTCCGGCCTTTTTCAATTCGACCAGATGCGGATGGATGAAACCATGACCAACCCACCGCCTGTAGCCCGAAGGACCCGCTTCCGGCTCTTGCTTTCAGCATTCATCGCCCTGGTCCTCGCGATTCCGTTGCCGGTCGTCTACTCCACCAATATCGCGCATGCGCAGGAAGTTCGCCCGCGTCGCTCGATCATCGACTTCATTTTCGGCACACGCCGGAGGAAACCTCAAGTGATGCGGCCTGTTGCGGAGCCGCCGAGGAAGAAGCGACCACATAAATCGGTCGTTCGCGCGGGTTCCTCCATCGTCAAAGTCGAACCGCCCACCATCCAAAAACGGCCGGATGCGAAGAAGGTCCTGGTCGTAGGCGACTTCATGGCTTCCGCACTTGCCGATGGCCTGACCGCGGCAGTCGAGGAGGATCCCGGCCTTGCCATCGAAAAAGGCGCAGATGGTTCGTCTGGCCTCGTGCGAACCGATCATCTTGACTGGCCGACAACGCTTGAAGCCAAGATCGGCGAACTGAAGCCGGCGCTCGTGGTCATCATGATCGGCGCCAACGATCGCCAGCAGATGAGCGTCGCCGGCAAGAAGGAGAAATTCCGCTCCGAAGCCTGGAACACCGAATATGAAAAACGCATCGAGGCATTCATCGGCGTTACCACCAAGAACAAGATCCCGTTGATCTGGACGGGGCTGCCCGCCTTCCAGTCGCCTTCGCTGAGCGCGGATGCGGCGACCCTCAACAACCTCTATCGCAGCAAGGTCGAGATGGCGGGTGGCACCTTCATCGACATCTGGGATGGATTCGCCGACGAAAACGGCAAGTTCATCGCTTCCGGCTCGGACGTCAACGGCCAACCGGTCCGGTTGCGCGGCTCGGATGGCCTGAGTCTGACCAAGGCCGGCAAGCGGAAGATGGCCTTCTATCTGGAAAAGGACATTCGGCGACTGACCGGCAATGACGAAATTGCCAACCTGATCCGTCTGGATTCGAGCAACCTGCCGCTGGAGGGCATCACCCCGCAATCAACGATCACAAAGATCGAAAGGATCGCGCCGATCAGTTTCCTCGACCCCGAACTCGACGGATCCAAGGCACTGCTCGACAGCAACCTTGTGCCCAAGACCTCCGGCATCTCGCCACGCGACCTCTTGATCGAGAAGGGTGAAACCGGCCCCGCGCCAGAGGGTCGCGTCGATGATTTTCAGTGGAAGAAGGCGGAAAAGCCAGCCGGCTGAACCACATGCCAAAGAAGATGCGAGGCTCCGGTTTTCCGGAGCCTCGTGTGCTTACTGTGGCAGCGTCGTCGAGCCCATCAGGGACTCGTCAATCGCGCGCGCAGCCTGGCGGCCTTCGCGGATAGCCCAGACGACCAGCGACTGACCACGCCGCACATCGCCGGCGGTCCACAACTTATCGACCGAGGTTTTGTAGTCGCGATCGTTGGCGACGACATTGGTTGAACCACGCCGATCCGTGTTGAGCGTCAGGCTGTCGCCGAGGTCGGCAACGACGCCGTCGCGAAGCGGACCGGAAAAGCCGATTGCGATGAAGGCCAGATCCGCCTTGATGACGAATTCGGTGCCGGCGATCGGCTTGCGCTTTTCATCGACCTGGCAACACTTCACGCCCGTCAACACACCATCCTCGCCGACGAATTCCAGCGTCGCGACCTGGAACTCGCGATTGGCGCCTTCAGCCTGAGACGAAGAGGTGCGCATCTTGGTGGCCCAATAGGGCCAGACAGCAAGCTTGTCTTCCTTCTCGGGCGGCTGCGGACGAATGTCGAGCTGGGTCACACGTACCGCACCCTGACGGAAAGCGGTGCCGACGCAGTCGGATGCCGTGTCGCCGCCGCCGACCACGACCACATGTTTGCCGCCGGACAGGATCGGCGCAGAAGGCCAGGCCACGCTGTCGATGTTTTCGCGGCCAACACGACGGTTCTGCTGCACAAGATAAGGCATGGCATCATGCACGCCGGCGAATTCAACGCCCGGAATGCCCGCATCACGCGGGGTTTCGGAGCCGCCGCAATACAGAACCGCGTCATATTCGGCCAACAGCGCCTCGACCTTGAGATCGACGCCGACATTGACGCCGCAATTGAAGGTGACGCCCTCGCCCTTCATCTGCTCGACGCGGCGATCGATGAAGTTCTTCTCCATCTTGAAGTCCGGGATACCGTAGCGCAGCAGGCCACCGGGGCGGCTTTCGCGCTCATAGACGCTGACATTGTGGCCGGCGCGCGCCAGCTGCTGGGCAGCAGCCATGCCGGCCGGGCCCGAGCCGATGACCGCGACCGACTTGCCTGATTTCACCGTCGCCGGCTGCGGCACGATGTAGCCCATCTCGTAGGCCTTGTCAGCGATTGCCTGCTCGACCGTCTTGATGGCGACCGGAATGTCCTCGAGGTTCAGCGTGCATGCTTCCTCGCACGGAGCCGGGCAGACCCGGCCGGTGAACTCCGGAAAATTGTTGGTCGAGTGGAGATTGCGGATCGCCTCGTCCCACTTGTTGTTGTAGACGAGGTCGTTCCAGTCCGGGATCTGGTTGTGCACCGGACATCCGGTCGGGCCGTGGCAGAATGGAATGCCGCAGTCCATGCATCGGGCCGCCTGTTTCACCACTTCCTGATCAGACATCGGAATTGTAAATTCGCGGAAATGGCGAATGCGGTCCGAAGCCGGCTGATACTTGCCAACCTGCCTGTCGATTTCAAGAAAACCCGTTACCTTGCCCATCTGATCCTGCCCTCAAGTCACTGCAGTTCGCAGCCAGCCTGTTCGCTTCATCCTGATCAATCAGGATACCCAATAATCCGTGCGTTTCGATGACACGTGAGAAGTCGCGGCCCGGCTATGGTGCCGAACCGCATGGCGGCTGATTACTCAGCTGCCTCCTGCATTTTCATGCGTTCCATGTCCTCAAGCGCCCTGCGATACTCGACCGGCATGACCTTGCGGAACTTCGGCCGGAATGTGACCCAGTTGTCGAGGATTTCCTTGGCGCGTCCCGAACCTGTGAAGTGCAGGTGGTTCGAGATCAGCTGGAACAACCGTTCCTCGTCGTGTCGTGTCATGTCGCCCGAGACGTCGACCATGCCCATATGGGCGATGTCGCCGCCGTGGTGGTGCAGCTTTTCGAGCAACTCGTCCTCTTCCGGAACTGGCTGCAATTCGACCATCGCCATGTTGCAGCGACGGGCGAAATCGTTGCTCTCGTCGAGCACGTAGGCCACACCGCCGGACATGCCGGCGGCAAAGTTGCGGCCGGTTTCGCCGATGACGACGACAACGCCGCCGGTCATGTATTCGCAGCCATGGTCGCCCACGCCTTCGACGACGGCAACCGCGCCCGAGTTGCGGACCGCGAAACGCTCGCCCGCCACGCCGTTGAAGTAGCACTCGCCGGCGATAGCGCCATAGAGCACGGTATTGCCGACGATGATCGAGTTCTCTGCCACGATCCTGCTGTTTGCCGGCGGCCGGACGACGATGCGCCCACCCGACAAGCCCTTGCCGACATAGTCGTTGCCATCACCTTCGAGATCGAGGGTAATACCGCGTGCCAGGAACGCCCCGAAGGATTGGCCCGCCGTGCCCTTGAGCTTGACGGTGATCGTATCGTCCTTCAGGCCCTTGTAGCCATAGCGCTTGGCGACTTCACCCGAAAGCATGGCGCCCGCAGACCGGTCGACATTCTTGATCTCGGCTTCGATCGTCACCGGCTGGCGCTCTTCGAGCGCGGGCTTTGCCGCTTCGATCAGCTTGCGATCCAGCACATCATCGATCGGATGCTTCTGGCGCATGGTCCAGCGTGTTTCTTCTTCGGCAGCATCGACCTTGTGGAAGATCTTGGAGAAGTCGAGGCCCCTCGCCTTCCAGTGGCTGATCGCGCCGTCTTTCTCGAGCAGCTCGCTCTTGCCGACGATCTCGCTGAGGCTGCGGAAGCCCATAGCCGCGAGAATCTCACGAACGTCGTTTGCAACGAAGAAGAAGAAGTTGATCACATGTTCGGGCGTGCCCTTGAAGCGCTTGCGCAGCACCGGATCCTGGGTCGCGACGCCAACCGGACAGGTGTTGAGATGGCATTTGCGCATCATGATGCAGCCTGCAGCGATCAGCGGCGCGGTCGAGAAGCCGAATTCGTCGGCGCCGAGCAGTGCCCCGATGATCACGTCGCGGCCAGTCTTCAGGCCGCCATCGACCTGCAGCGCGATGCGCGAACGAAGGCCGTTGAGGACCAGCGTCTGCTGGGTTTCGGCCAGGCCGATTTCCCAGGGAGAACCCGCATGCTTCAGCGATGTCAGCGGCGAAGCACCCGTGCCACCATCATAGCCCGACACGGTGATATGGTCGGCGCGCGCCTTGGCGACACCGGCAGCAACCGTGCCCACGCCGACTTCCGACACCAGCTTGACTGATATGTCCGAGGTCGGGTTGACGTTCTTCAGGTCGAAGATCAGCTGTGCCAGATCCTCGATCGAGTAGATGTCATGGTGCGGCGGCGGTGAAATCAGGCCGACACCCGGTGTGGAATGGCGGGTCTTGGCAATCGTCGCATCGACCTTGTGGCCGGGCAGCTGACCGCCTTCGCCGGGCTTGGCGCCCTGCGCGACTTTGATCTGCAGCATATCGGCATTGACCAGATATTCGGTCGTCACGCCGAACCGGCCCGAGGCCACCTGCTTGATCGCCGAACGTTCGAGCGGCAGCGTGCCATCGGCCTTGGGCAGATAGCGTTCCGCCTCCTCGCCGCCTTCGCCGGTGTTGGACTTGCCGCCGATCTTGTTCATCGCGATTGCCAGCGTGGTATGCGCCTCACGGCTGATCGAGCCGAAAGACATAGCCCCGGTCGCAAACCGCTTGACGATATCCACCGCCGGCTCGACTTCGGAAATGTCGACCGGCTTGCGGCCGCTGGCCTCGGCCATCTTGACCGAGAACAGGCCACGAATGGCGTTCATCCGCACCGAGGATTCGTTGACCAGGCGCGCGAACTCGCGGTAGCGATCCTCGGCATTGCCGCGCACGGCATGCTGAAGTTCCGCCACGACATCGGGCGTCCAGGCGTGTGACTCGCCACGCATGCGGTAAGCATATTCGCCGCCAATATCGAGCGAAGCCGCCAGGATCGGATCCCGGCCGAAGGCAGAGACGTGGCGCAGGAAGGTCTCGCGTGCGATTTCCTCCAGGCCGACACCTTCGATCTGGGTGGCGGTTCCGAAGAAGAATTTGTCGACGAAGGAGGTCGACAGGCCGATGGCATCGAAGATCTGCGCGCCGCAATAGGACTGGTAGGTGGAGATGCCCATCTTGGACATGACCTTGAGGATGCCCTTACCGACCGCCTTGATGTAGCGGTAGACGACTTCGTCCTCGGACACTTCTTTCGGGAATTCACCCTTCTTGTGCATGTCGATCAGCGTATCGAATGCGAGATAAGGGTTGATCGCTTCGGCGCCATAGCCTGCCAGGCAGCAGAACTGATGCACTTCGCGCGGTTCGCCGGTTTCCACGACGATGCCGACCGAGGTGCGAAGCCCCTTGCGGATCAGGTAGTTGTGCACGGCCGCCGTGGCCAGCAGCGCCGGAATGGCGATGCGATCCGGCCCGATCTGGCGGTCGGACAACACGATGATGTTGTAGCCGCTCTTGACGGCCGCTTCCGCTCTTTCGCAAAGGCGATCGAGCATCTCCGGCATGGCTTCGGCACCACGATTTACGTCGTAGGTGAAGTCGAGCGTCTTGGTGTCGAAGCGGTCTTCCGTATGGCCGATCGAGCGGATCTTTTCGAGATCGCCGTTGGTCAGGATCGGCTGGCGCACTTCGAGCCGCTTGGCGCGAGCAGCACCAGCATGATCAAGAATGTTCGGACGCGGCCCGATGAAGGACACGAGGCTCATCACCAGTTCTTCGCGGATAGGATCGATCGGCGGGTTGGTGACCTGGGCGAAGTTCTGCTTGAAATAGGTGTAAAGCAGCTTCGACTTGTCCGACATTGCCGAAATCGGCGTATCGGTGCCCATCGAGCCCACGGCTTCCTGACCGGTCGTCGCCATCGGCGACATCAGGAGCTTGGTGTCTTCGCTCGTATAGCCGAAAGCCTGCTGGCGATCGAGCAGCGAGACGTCACGGCGCAGCGCGCGCGGCTCGACCGGCTTCAGGTCTTCCAGGATCAACTGGCTGCCATCGAGCCATTCGGCATAGGGGTGAGCGCCCGCAAGCTCGGCCTTCACTTCCTCGTCTGAGATGATGCAGCCCTTTTCCATATCGATCAGCAGCATCTTGCCGGGCTGCAGCCGCCACTTGCGCACGATCATCTCTTCCGGAACAGGCAGGACGCCAGATTCGGAGGCCATGATGACGCGGTCGTCAGAGGTGACGATGTAGCGGGCGGGACGCAGGCCATTGCGGTCGAGCGTCGCACCGATCTGGCGGCCGTCGGTGAATGCCACGGCAGCCGGTCCGTCCCACGGCTCCATCAGCGCCGCATGATACTCGTAAAACGCCTTGCGCTCGCGGCCCATCAGTTGGTTGCCTGCCCAGGCTTCCGGGATCAGCATCATCACGGCATGCGCCAGCGAGTAGCCGCCGCGCACCAAAAATTCCAGCGCGTTGTCAAAGCAGGCGGTGTCGGACTGGCCTTCGTAGGAAATCGGCCAGAGCTTGGAAATGTCTTCGCCGTAGAGAGGAGACGAAACCGACGCCTGGCGTGCCGCCATCCAGTTGACGTTGCCACGCAGCGTGTTGATCTCGCCGTTGTGCGCCACCATGCGGTATGGATGCGAAAGCCTCCAGGACGGGAAGGTGTTGGTCGAAAAGCGCTGGTGGACAAGTGCAACAGCCGATTCGAACCTCGGGTCGGCAAGATCCTTGTAATAGGACCCCACCTGATAGGCGAGGAACATGCCCTTGTAGACCACCGTGGTGGTCGAGAGCGACACGACGTAGAAACCCTTGTCGTCGCCCTTGCCCTCGTCGTAGATGCGGTTGGAGATCACCTTGCGCAGCGTGAAAAGACGGCGTTCGAATTCGGCATTGGTCGCCGCGTCGGCGCCCGCACCAATGAACACCTGCAAATGGAAAGGTTCAGTCGCGGCGATATCCGGCGCCTTGGAAAGGGAAGAGTTGTCGACGGGTACCTCGCGGTAGCCGAGCAATACCTGACCCTCATTGGCGATGACGTCAGAAATGATGTTCTTTATGTGGTTGCGCACCGCTTCATCGCGCGGCATGAACAGATAGCCGACGGCGTATTCGCCTGCCGGAGGCAGTTGAATGCCCTGGCCTGAAAGTTCTTCGCGGAAAAATTTATCGGGAATCTGCACCAGAATACCGGCGCCGTCTCCCATCAGAGGATCGGCACCGACAGCGCCGCGATGGGTGAGGTTCTCCAGCATGAAAAGACCGTCGCGAACGATCTGGTGCGACTTGACGCCCTTCAGATGACAGGCAAAGCCAACGCCACAGGCGTCGTGTTCGTTTCGCGGATCGTAGAGCCCTTGTTTTGCAGGCAGCCCTTTACCTGTAGAGGAGGAGGTTGTTTTCGGAGCAGTTTCAGACGCAATCTGTCGAAACTGCTCGTACTGGCGTGCTTGGGTTTGATCCTTCATGACTTAATTCCTCCTGCGGTGAGCAGCGCGCAAATTTGGCGCGGAAAGTCGCCCCCGACCCCACGCCGTCGAAAAACCGTCTTCGCATTTTCCTGAACGAGCTGCAATTTCCGGGCCAGATTGGCTACCGTCCCAACGCAGCTGCCGGCTTCTGCCTTCGTCCGCTTCCCCACGGGTCGAAGGCCGGACCGCTCTTTTAAAGGCCGGGTGACCAGCCTTCAGGATCCATGCAGCAAAATAGGACAGCATGACTGTCCTAATTCAACAATTCTATGACAGAAAGCAAACCGCCCTGCAAGACGCCAATCGAAAATTATTGACAATCGCGTCCAATGCATCTTTGCCTTTGCGCTGTCGCTCCGCGCAGCAGCGCGCGCCATCATTGCCTCTCCGAGAGAAACGGATTTTACCTTGAATTTCGCATCCGACAACTGGGCAGGAGCCCATAAAGCCATTTCCGAACGGTTGGTCGCCGAATCCGGCAAATACTGGACTCCTTATGGGGCCAGCACGCTTGATGAAGACGTGGAACGCAAGCTTTCCAGATTGTTCGAACGCGAGGTAAAGGTGTTTTTTGTGGCCACTGGCACCGCCGCCAATTCGCTGTCGCTTGCCGCAGTGAAGAAGACCGGCGGCATCATCTTCTGCCACGCGGACGCACATATCATCCATCACGAAGGTGGCGCCGTCGAATTCATGACCGGTGGCGCCAAACTGGTGCCCGTCAGCGGCGACAGCCAAGGCAAGATGAGCGCAAGCCAACTCGAAAAGACAATGGCGCGCTATCCCGGGGATCTGCACATCGGCCAGAAGATGGCGATATCGATCACCCAGGCCACGGAAGCCGGAACGATCTATTCGCTTGACGAAATTCGCGCGCTGTCTGCCGCAGCCAAACAGGCCGGACTGGCCATCCACATGGACGGCGCGCGCTTCTCCAATGCGATTGCAGCGCTCGATGTTTCTCCGGCTGAGATGACCTGGAAATCCGGCATCGACATTCTGTCGCTCGGCGGCACGAAGAATGGCTGCTGGTGCGCCGAAGCGATTGTCTTCTTCAATCCGGAGCAGGCCCGCGACATGCCGCATCTGCGCAAGCGGGGTGCAAACCTGTTCTCCAAGTCGACTTTCGTCTCCGCGCAGTTTGACGAATGGTTGAAGGACGACCTCTGGCTGAAGCTCGCACGCCATTCCAACCGAATGGCTGCCCAACTGGCAACCGCAGTGGCAGCTTCAAGATCGGCGCGACTGGCCTGGGAAACCGGCTCGAATCAGCTGTTCGTCGTCCTGCCGGACGAAACAGCTGCAAAAATGACCGCAGCCGGCGTGCCGCTGATGCAATGGGATACGCCCGAGGCAATGGAGGGAAGGCTGTCGGCAGATGAGAAGATCTATCGCTTCGTGACCTCGTTTGCCACGCGGGACGAGGACATCGTCCAGCTTGCCGCATTGCTCTGATCAGACACACACGAAAACCCCTCCGGTCGGAACCGAAGGGGCTTTCTGCTGATCACCGAGGGAGGAGTGATTAGTTGTTGATGACGTGGGCTTCGATGGCTTTCGGAGCCTCAGCCTTGTCGGCGGCGGCAATCTCGATACGGCGCGGTTTCATCGCTTCGGGAATTTCGCGCACAAGGTCGACATGCAACAGGCCATTCTTCAGATGCGCGGCGCGTACCTCGACATGGTCTGCAAGCTGGAAACGGCGCTCGAAGGCGCGCTTGGCGATACCGCGGTAGAGCAGATCGCCGTTCTCGCTCTTTTCCTCAGCCCGTTCGCCTTTCACAGTCAGAAGGTGCTGGTCCAGTTCGATCGACAATTCGCCTTCGTGGAAGCCGGCCACCGCCATCGAAATCCGGTAAGCGTTTTCGCCTGTCTTCTCGATATTATAGGGCGGATAGGTCTGCTGCTCTGGCTGCGCAAGGCTGTCCAGCATGGTGAAAACGCGGTCGAAGCCGACGGTCGAACGATAGAGCGGGGAGAAATCGAAATGACGCATGGTGTCCTCCTTCAAGAGCAACGTTTGCGGTTGTTGTAAGAGCACGCCACCCTGTGTGCAGGCGCCGGCGTCTCCGTTGCGCAAGGCCCGTATTGGCACCTCGCATGGCAAAAGGTGGGAGATGCAAATCCGGCTTTCAAGAGTGCGGGGAACGAAAAAGAAAAATGAACGACGGATGAACGAAGGGTTCGGCCCGCATTCAGCTACCCTCCGCTAGAGTTCAATCATAGGGAGCGCCCCTCCCGTGACTGGCGTGCAACGTCCCTTCCGCACCAGTCTTGCTATGCCGGAGCGTTTCATCCCCTGATACGTCTCCGGCTTCTTTTCCTGCAAACTGGCCTTGGCCCGCTGTCGCGAACGGCTCGAATCGTGCTAGGCAGCGCAGGTATCTCTTGTGCAGGATCCGGGCAGTTCTCTTGGACATACTCAACGCTTCGCCGGGCAACGCAGTACCGCCCAATCATTTCGCCGGCTACTTCAAAACCTTCGACGGTCTTGAGTTGCGCTACGCCGTGTTTCGTTCGGGCTCCCGACTGCCGAAAGGCACTGTGGTGCTACTGCAGGGCCGCAATGAATCGATCGAGAAATACTTCGAAACAATCCAGGACCTGAACGCGATGGGCCTGTGGGTCGCTACATTCGACTGGCGCGGCCAGGGTGGCTCACCGCGCCTCCTGAAGAATCGCAGTCGGGGCCATATCAGGCGCTTCTCCGACCTCGAACGCGATCTCGACGCATTTCTCGAGGCGATCGTGCTGCCCGACGCCAAGCTTCCGTTTTCTATCCTGGGTCATTCAATGGGCGCGCTCGTGGCGCTGAAAGCAGCCCCACGCCTTGCAAATCGAATAGAACGGATGGTTCTTTGCGCACCGTTCATCGATGCCGCCGGGCTTCGCCTTCCAAGATGGCTCCTGAAATTTCTCGCCAACGCGGCGACGACATTCGGGTTCGGCTGGGTTCAATTCGGCCGCGACCGACGGAACAAGCCCTTTTCAAGCAACAAGGTCACGTCTGATCCGGCGCGCTTTGAGCGCAACAGGCTGATCGTCAAAACCTGTCCCCAGCTTGGCATTGGTCCACCGACGGCGCGCTGGATCTCGACGATGATAGATACAATCGAAACCATCAACTCGATCGACTACCTCAAGCGGATCGAAGTCCCGAGCCTGGTGATCGCACCGTCAGCGGACAAGGTTGTCCCCTATCAGGGCCTGGAAGGGCTTTCGCGCAAGTTCCGCGCCAGCAAGTTAATTACGATCGCGGGCTCGGAACACGAGATCCTGCAGGAACGCGACATATTTCGCGGCCAGGCATTGGCCGCGATCGACGCCTTCATTCCGGGATCGGATGCCGATCCATCCATCTATACGGGCGCTTGACAGCCTCAGGAATTGAGGATTTCGAGAACCTCGGCATGAAGCTCCGGCGTGGCTGCGGCGATGATATAGCCACCCATTTCTGGGCGCGAGCCATCCCATCCTGTCATCACGCCCCCAGCCTGTTCGACGATCGGAATGATGCCTCCGACGTCGTACGGCTTTAGGGAGTTCTCGACCACAAGATCCACGTGCCCGGCCGCCAGCAACGCGTAGGCATAACAATCCGTCCCATAACGGAAAAGCTTCGAACGCGATTCCACCGCCCGGTAGCGCCGGTCGTCCTCACCGAGGAAAAGGTGCGGCGAGGTCGTAAACATGATCGCACTGGATAGCGATGTGCAGCCGCTGGTTTTCAGCACCCGCTCGCCGCCCGGTCCCCGGTAGTGGGCGCGTTCGCCATCGGCAAAATAGCGCTCGCCTGTAAATGGCTGGTCGATCAGTCCCATACGCGCGCGTCCGTTCTGGTAGAGTCCGATCAGCGTGCCCCACACCGGGACCCCCGAAATGAAAGCCCTTGTACCATCGATCGGATCGATAACCCAGACGAACTCACGGTCGAGCCCCGTGGAGCCATGCTCCTCACCAAGGATGCCGTGGTCGGGATAGCGGGCTTCGATCAGCGCCCGGATCGCCGTCTCGGCTGCCTGGTCGCCCTCGGTGACTGGATCGTAATATTGCCCGCCCTTATCCACGACTCTGAGGCCTGAGCGAAACCGGGGCAAGGTCTCGGCTTTGGCGGCCTCGGCCAAGCTATCGAAGAAGGCGCGATCTGGATGCATGTGGGGTTCTCCGTCCGTCGAGTCGGGGCAATCTAGCGACCGTTGTACAGAGGCTATGCGCATATATTCAAGCCACGCCACACCTTTGTTTCGATCAATATTCAGCCAATCGCTCAACGATTAGGCAATTTACCAGAAAGGTTATTTTTAAGGCGGAAATAGCCCGATTTTCATTGACCTTACTGCAGTGCAGCAGTAGCTTTTCGCCACAGTCCTTACCGGCTGTAAATGCCCTCCTTGGGTGTTTCCTCCCTAAATTTGGCTGCGCTCCCATGCGCGGCCTCTTTTTTAGGAAGTCGCAGCGGAGATTCGGCAGCATGCCGCCGATACGTCATACTCTCACAACGCCTTGGCCGCCTTCAGCCGCCCGAGCATGGCCACGAGTTCGGACTGGCGGCCCGTCCCCGTCTTTCCGAAAATCGAGCGTAGATGGGTGCGCGCCGTCTCATATCCCATCGACGAAGCGGTAGCGGCGGAACGCAAATCAATGCCCTCCGCCAGCTGCACCGCAATCAACGCCTCTGTCGGGGTCAGGCCGTAGACATCCCCAAGCAAACCAGGCTCGATCACCGGCCGGCGGTTCATATCCTCAAACAGACACACGCCTACCGAATTCGCAAAGAAGTCTGGCAGGTTGCCACCAAGCCGCTGGATGCGAACCAGCACTGGCGGCCTGTCAACTCTCGCGATTCGCACCAAACCGCCGTCAGCAGTGGGATGCAGCCAATGCTCGCTGGTAACCAATCGCATTTTCTGGCGTATAGCAGCCGTTTCAGCCCGAGAACGGGATGTGAGCTCACCCTGTCGAACCTGAAGTTCGTCGCCGAGCAGCAAGGCTGCCCGTTCATTGACCGTTGTGACTTTCCCGAAACGATCAAAGAAGATGGCGGCAATATCGGCCATCTCAAACGCCTTCGCCATACCCTCGACGCGCTTTGCTGACAGGCTGCGCATCAGCAGCGCTGCAGCCATGAGCCGATCCCGCATCATCCGCAACACAGCCACTTCGGCTTCACCAAAGAACTCGCTGGCCAACGTTCGGTGCAACGTAAGGCTAAGCAGATCCTGCTCAGAAGAAAAACCGATCATGCAACTACGGCCGATCCCATATTTGGCCTGGAAGCGATAGTAACCGAGCTCACGAAACTCGTCATCGGAAGTGTACTGCTGGTCACACGCCGTACCTGGCCCGACCAGCAACGGCAATGCCTTGAGGCGCCAGTCGTTCTGGTGCCAGCCGTCGTCGAAATACTCCTCGAGCACTGGCCCCACACTTTCTGTGGCGATAACCAGCCCGGGCAACCGTTCCGCTGTCGGAATAATGTTTGCGCCAAAAGACCCAGTCGCCTCTGAAATTCCCTGCAGAATTTCAGGCCATAGGGAGTGGTCCGCCGCCGCCTCCAAGGACCGGTCCATCGCCTTGTCGAGCTTCAGGAGATCGATTTGCATAATTCTCGGACACCACGACGGCAGAAATGGAACCCTTTGCCCCACCTCTGCGAAAGCGCAGTCTCCAACCAATCTCCGGAACTTGCGTAAACAAGTACTTACCATTCAAAATACGGCAAAGCAACTTATGCGTTTGGAGAAAGAGCGACGATTAGGCTAAAGTCTAAACAACCCGGACAGAAGCCAGTTGAGCTCATGCTGATCGGTGCGGAAATACTTTGTGTGGATGCGATCCGAACTCCGCTGGCACGACAGATACGCCCCTAATCCGCGAAGGTGTACATGCGCGCCAGTCGCAAGCGCGATATCAGGCCGTTGCATATGCTCATGCAGCCCAACCCTACAGATAGTCCCGCCTACACGCCACGCTCTTTCTGTAGCCGAAATCAAGCCAACTCAGATATGCCGGCTTCCTCAAAGAAACGGGAACCTTCTGAGAGTTCATGGGATTCGAAGATGCGAAGCACCATGCTTTCGGTGACTTCAAACTTCTTCGCAATCTTCTTTATCGACAACCGACCTCGCAAGGCCATGACACCAACGATCTTGTGAGTATCCGGCATTTCCGGTTGCGAGATTATCACGGGCGTGCTGTCAGCCTCGGTTTCATAGCGGTCTGACGTCTCGACTTTGATACGCTCATTGCGAAATCGCTGGTAATGCAATGCACAGAGCCCCTTGCACCTGACGGGCCTTTCGCAATCGTCGGCAACGCAAATCCTGTTGTTGACGATCAGGGACGCGGGCAGACCCCGCCGCCATTTGGCATAGTGTCCGACGCACCAGCCCTGCTGGTGACCCGGTAGCCCACAGCCTTTGACCTGGCAATTGGAAGCCGCACTTTCATCGGCACCCACATCCTCTGGCGTGCAACTAAACTGCTCGTTGCCGGCGGAGCGAAGAGCTACCGCTTCACGCCAGCGGGCGTAGTGAAACCTGCAATAGCCCATTGCATGATGTTCATCGAAGCAATCCTCAACGCCACACAACATGAAAATCCCCGAAAATGCAGTGATAATCCACCACCAAAGGTCATTACAGTTGCATACAACAGCCTGCATATCAATTTATTGATGTATATTACTTTATTAAAAGGTACCGCGCATAACAAACAACGTTTATCAAATTAGATCGCGAAAAATATACATTATATTGAAAATTTATATCTTAATTTTTCCCTAATTTACTGAAGTTGTTCTCCAGAAATCATTGGATATGTAAAAAGGGGCGACCAACTGCCTTGGTCCCGACGCCCGGAAGGTTTTTGGGAACACGAAGCGGGAGTACCGCCGCAACAAAGCCGAATACTCAGGCCATCGGGCGCATCGCTCAATCGCGGCAGCGGGCAAATCCTGCATTCAACACACAAACGAATATGGCCTCCCGGCAACATCCGACAGCGACCGTCACTATCACTTGAATTGGAAATATGACCACTTAACTCTGAGGGCGCCAAACGCGTCGGACAATGCAGGACCACATCGCAACAGCGCTTCCGTGCGCCGGGCGTCAAATGCACTAGGCCTCTTCCAAGCGGACCGGTGCATATTGAAAATTCTTGTGGGAATATTTTAGCACTCCGGAGACGAATTCGATTTTACTAAGTATGGACAATTTTAAAAAGTATTACATGGGCTTATCCTTTACTAATTATATGATCGAAGGCAGTTTGCAGAAGGGGCTATAGGGACAAATGGCGGCGCACTCGTGCCGCGAACTGCTCGTGGAGCAGTGCTAACGCTTTGAGACAATTGTTCTACTTAAGCGTTTGCAAGTGCAGATTTCCCCGCAAGGAAAAGTATAGAACTTAAATGATGTATTTGAATACTCTTGTGAAGGACGACGACAGTGGAGATATCTCATCTCCACGCAGCCTGACGATTCTTCAGAACAACAACAATGCTTTTCGCGTAGTTGATCAGATGCGCTGGCCTGATTCAAAGCATTGTCCGCGCTGCGATTCCATCTATATTAAAACAGTTAACACTGCTATATTTCGTGAGCTGTATCGATGCGTCGACTGCGGATACATGTTCAATTCATTTTCCGGAACATTGTTCCACGGGACAAAGATTCCGATTGTAAAATACTTCCAATTTTTTGTTTTGTACGGAGCATTGGGCAAGAAACTCTCTCCTCGCGACGTCTCCTATGCAATCTCTGTATCCAACAAGACGGCAGTGTCCCTCATCGGCCGAGTCGAAAAGCTAAAGACGACCATAGCTTTTGCCGAAATCGATCGCGACAAGGCGGCGTGGCTGAAGGCGAATTCACCCGAGCAAGAGCAGAACAGCGAGTTTGAGAACTTCTTTTCATACTGCGAAACAAAAAGCATCATCGTTTCAACAAGTAATTTCCACCAGTATCTGCAAGCCGTAATTCGGGAAAAGTACTACGAATAGAATCTTCTCGATTTCGCCATCGACTGCATATTTTTACATTCGTTTAAATTTGTTACATTTTATAATTTCGTATGTGGATATACGATCAAACGCATTTTTTTTGATTTTTCTGCAGTTCTTTGAGGAGTCCTTTCGAAGCTATCGCTGGGTCGGAATAGCCCGAAAGAAAAAGGCCGAGTTCGAAAGCCCAACGGACAGGAGATCCCTCAATAGAGGCCTCCTGCCAATCCACTGCGAATTCAAGAATAACTGATGTATAGATTCGCCTATAAATGAATACATGTCGTTTGATACAGTCAAACGGCGCGGCCGATCACCGGCGAGCACTGATAACCTCCCAACTTCTTTGATCTGGGCTTGCGCGATATGGAGCGGCGCACCGGATTCATTACGGCAAGAAAACCTCACCGCAATCCGGATCGCCAAGACTACCAAAGCGCTGACATGTGCCGGTTGGCACTAAGCAATGGAGAGCAGCGCACCCCTTGCTGACGCGTCGTGGGCTTTGCCCACCCCCAACCAGTTCGCGAGGCGGAGTTGAAACGCACTGATCTGAATGGAGAAGCTCTTGGCTTCAAATAGCTCCAGGATTGTCCCGTAGTTCCCGATATCGGCGAGCGCCTGATCCGAACCGTGAAGATACCTGTGCGCAGGCGGAACCGTTCCCAGCTTAGCGAGCTGCAACTTGGCGGTGCGCGGACTAACTCCCAGCAGCCGACCAATTTCATTGATTCGCACATGCCCGATGAGGCTGTCGATTGCCACCGCCAGCGCGAGATGCGTGTCCAGCCTCAGTTTCGAGCCATGAAACAGCGTACCGGACGTACAGTTGAAGTTGTATTGACACGCATTGCACTGAAATATCTCATTCACGAAGAACGAATTGATTTTCTTGATCGCAAGCGATCTGCAGCGAGGACAGTAAAGCCCGCCATTCCACCGGACATGCCTGATCAACTGCGCGGCAGATTCCTGATCGTAGAAATAGCCTGTTGTATTTATCGAAATCGGCACATCGTCGCAGAAATTCTGCTCTCCTGATGTCCTGTACTTCGCCTGCGATAGCATGGTTACGATTCCCCAAATTGCCAGACGACACCCCTCGCCCAACTACGTCGTATTACAAATAGTATTTGTCTCGCCTCCCCCAAATGGGTGAACTTGAAAAATATTCCTTTGTTTTTTGCGTAGTAAGCGCGTCTTATAGAGGAATGACAGCGACAAACCTGAACACAAATATGATACTTTTCATCAGGATTTAGGTATTATTCTTTGAATGTTCATTTTTCATGCAATGAAGATATTTTCTGGTGGAAAAATAGCCCATCAATAAATACAAGATCGGCATTATAAATATATACACGATACTTTATGTTATTTTTAGAGCACCTAAAATATTAAATAAGAATAATTTTGCATTTTTACTGAGCGAATCGCCAATCTTGCTATCGAATTTTAGTCGATGATTCTCATTTCGACCGCTCGCTATTCCACTTCGACGCAGAAATGCGCACCTGTGCTCCAGTGACAGGGTAATCCCCACCCCCGCAAACCAACCGAGTTCAAAAGTAGAATTTTCCCACAATGATTTTGGAGAAGATTCCGATGAAGACATCCCGATTTAGCTACGCTCAGATCATGGCGATCCTGGAGCAGGCGGAGGACGGGATTCCGGTGGCGAGACTAAGCCGGCAGCACGGTATGAGTGACGCCAGTTTCTACATTTGTGGACTGCCCCCTTTGCATACCCGATTTTGAAACAGTGTGACGCTGCTCGACCGGCGAACCCACCACGGCGAGATCATCGAGACCGGAAACGAGTCCTGGCGCTTCAAGAACCGATCTCAAAGACAAAGTCGAAAGGCACCAGCACCCGCTCCTGGCCCGCCCTCACAAACCCCAGCCAACGCCGGCCCGGCCAAGTGCTGATCTACATAGCCAGGAGGCAATTCTGGACACCGATAGGGGGTCAATATTCCACGCCGATTGACAAGGGCGGCATCTTTGCAAGCGACGCTGCAATAACGCGTCTCGTCGGTGCTCTCCTGCTGGAACAGAACAACGAATGGGTGGTGCAGCGGCCCCGCTAGATGTCACTGAAAACAACCGGCCACATGAGCGATGCTTCCATCATCAGTCTGCCTGCCGTGGCTCGCTGATACTCCCCTCCGGCCAACCGGAAGGCACCATGGTTGTCAAAACCGGGATCCGATCTTGCGCGCCGCGCCATTCGATTTTGCGCGCTACGGCAATTTGGCGAGTGACACGAGTTCACGCACAGCAAGTTACGACTTCGTCGCTATTTCAAGTCGAAATAGAAAAAGCGCCTCGGAGGGCGCTTTTCATAAGCCATTGAACTGGCTTGGAATTTGGATGGTGGGCGTGACAGGGATTGAACCTGTGACCCCTACGATGTCAACGTAGTGCTCTCCCGCTGAGCTACACGCCCATCCGATGAAGGGGCATAGACCACAGTCGCATTGGAAGGTCAATAGCCTTTTTTGCGACCTGTGGAAACTTTCTTGCGGGTCTCCTCAGGCAGCCAACATCTTGTTGACTTCGTCGACCAGGTCGCGAAGGTGGAACGGCTTGGAGAGTACCTTGGCATCCTTGGGCGCGTTCGAATCCGGGTTGAGTGCCACCGCCGCAAAGCCGGTGATGAACATGACCTTGAGGTCAGGATCCAGTTCGGTCGCGCGCCGCGCGAGCTCGATGCCGTCCATCTCAGGCATGACGATATCCGTCAGCAACAGCGAGAAGGGTTCTTCCCGGAGTCTGTCATAGGCGCTGGCGCCATTGTCATAGGAGATGACCCTGTATCCCGCTTTTTCAAGCGCCTTGACCAAGAACCGGCGCATGTCGTTGTCGTCTTCGGCGAGAAGTATTTTCTGACTCATCGTGTCTCTTCAACCTGTATGGAACGCATCATTCGCGGAATCCCGCGACTGTAAGCGCGGCCGGGTAAAAATCCAGTGAATCCACACTTAACAATGCACTCAATAACGGTTTGAACGGCTCTTTTGAAGGTACTTTATTGCATGGTCATGTATGGACTTGGCGCATGGCTGCTGGCAACATGACCAAATCAGTTGAACCGTCGAATGAGGATGCAAAAACCGCATGATCTGGGATTTCACGGAGGGAAATCTGTTCGACATATGGGAACCCGAAGCGTTGCAGGTTCCGGTTGTGCTCAACTCTCCCCATAGCGGCCGGATATATCCGCGGTGTTTTGTCGAGAATTCCCGCCTCGATGCGACCAGCCTCAGACGTTCAGAAGATCACTACGTCGAGCAACTGTTCTTTTCCGGCGTCGAACTCGGCGCCCCGATGCTGTCGGCCAACTTCCCCAGGGCGTATGTCGATGTCAATCGCGAGCCCTATGAACTCGATCCTCGCATGTTCGTCGGCACGCTGCCGCCATTTGCCAACACGGCGTCCATTCGGGTCGCCGGCGGGCTGGGAACCGTTCCGCGCATCGTCGCGGAGAACATGGAAATCTACCGGCAGAAGCTGCCTGTCGACGAAGCGCTCTGCCGCGTCGAGCAGATCTACAAACCCTACCACGCCGCCCTCAGGCGCTTGCTTGCCCGAACCCACACTGCGTTCGGACGTGCTGTGTTGCTCGATTGCCATTCAATGCCGGGCAACATTCGCTTGTCGGGCAGTGGAATCCGGCCGGACTTCATCATCGGCGACCGCTATGGAACGTCGGCGTCGGCGGAGATGTCACGGCTGGCGCTCAAGCTACTCGAGGACATGGGATTCGCGGCGGTTCGCAACAAGCCATATGCCGGCGGTTTCATCACCGAGCACTACGGGCGGCCCGCAAGAGGGCTGCATGCCCTGCAGATCGAGATCAACCGTGCGCTATACATCGACGAGGCGACGCTGAAGAAGAAATCTGACTTCGCCAACGTTGCCGACGCTATCCGACAGTTTCTCGAGAACTTCGCGGCAGAGGTCAATGTCGGTGTGGAAAACGTCGCATTTGCGGCCGAATAGTTCCGCCTAAGCAATCTCGATAGTGTCCGTTATGCAGTAGTCTGGATCGAACTCTAACGGTCGCGACAGCACGCAATCGAACGGGCATTGCGCCCGCTTGGCAGCCGCACAAGCATCGAACGTTCGACCGCCCATGCGGTCCGAGCAACCGATCCCGAGTAAGCCTTTGCTTATCCTTCGTTGCCGTCGGATACCCAGTTCTCCGCCGCCGCCTGCTCGACCGGATTGGTGTTCGGCCGATGCTCCAGACACCACCAGCCGCTGACGCCGTCGCCGCTGTCATAGCCCCAGGAGCCCCAATGGGTGCAGCCGGGATGGCGACAGAGATGTTCGAGAATCTTGGCACTTGTTGCTGCGCTGCGCTGCTCGGTCATGGCGTGTCACCCCGGGAGAAACGGCATCGGTGGCAGCGAGTGTAGGCGCGGCAGGCGCGCCGCGCAACTATCCCTTCACACCGACGCCCCTCCCGGCCATAGTGCCAGCCAGTTGCGCCCGTCAGGTCGCCAGCGACTTGAGAACCATGTCGAAGCGTTCGATTTCCGCCATCGTGTTGTAATGAACCAGCGTGGCGCGAATGGCTCCGCTGTCCATGGCAAGGCCGAGTCGGCTCATCAGCCGCGGCGCATACATATGGCCGTCGCGGATCATGATCCCGTCATCCGCCATCGCCTGGGCGACGGATGCCGGGGTTTTGCCCGGCAGGTTGAAGCAGAATGTCGGCACCCGCTCGGCGATCCTGTCCTCGTCAGTCACACCGTAAATCGTCGCCTGATGCGATTTCAGCACGCGCAGCATTTCCTGCGACAGCGTGGTCTCGTAAGCGCGGATCGCGCCCATGCCGGCGACCAGATCGGCGCGCCGCGACTGGCCCGTTGAAGGCGCAAAGCCGCGTCCTAGAGACTCTAGATAGGAGACTGCAGCCCCCATGCCCACCGCATTCTCGTAAGTAAAGGTGCCAACCTCGATCTTGTGCGGCGGCACATCAGGAATGAAATCCTCCCGGAAGGTCGGCAGCGCCTTGAGCAGCTCAAACCGACCCCAGAGGAACCCCATGTGCGGCGAGAAGTTCTTGTAACCCGAGCAGACCAGATAATCGCAGTTCCAGGCCTGTACGTCGATCAGCCCATGCGGGCCGTAATGGACACAATCGAGAAACACTTCCGCGCCGGCAGCGTGCGCCAACTCAGCCACCGCAACGACATCGACCAGCGACCCTATCGAATGGGAAGCGACCGTGCAGGCGACCAGCCGGGTGCGCGGACCCAGCAGCGGGCGCAAATCGTCCACATGGAGGTTGCCGTCCTCGCGCATACGCCACCAGACGCACTTGAAGCCCTCGGCCTCGAGTGCCAGCCAGGTGGAGATGTTGGCATCGTGGTCCATGTCGGTGACGACGATTTCCGTGCGATGGCCCATCGACTTGGCAATGCCGAGGCTGACCAGCCGGATGAACGACGTGGCGTTCATGCCGAAGGAGACCTCGGCGGGCTCATAGGCATTGACCAGCAGCGCCACGCTTTCGCGCGCTTCGGCAATCGCCTGATCGACGGCGCGACTTGCCGCATAGCGTCCGCCACGCTGCACCATGCAATGAAGCATATGGTGGTTCACCGCATCCAGCACGCCCTGCGGCACCTGCGCGCCCGCACCGTTGTCGAAGAACACCGGATTGCCGGGCAGCGACAGAGCCGGAAACCGCGTGCGAACGAGGTCCACCGGAAACGTCTGAGACGGGCTGGGCGAGATGGTCATAGCATTCCTCCGGGAAAAACAGGATCTCAGGGCAGCAAGATACTACCCCAAGCAATCGCAATCGATTTGGGCAATACATGATTGGGAATGGCGCGCATCACGAGATGCGCTGGCCGGCAATCAGTGCATGATCTGGCTGAGGAAGGCGGCGGCACGCTCGCTCTTCGGCGCGGTGAAGAACTCTTCCGGCTTGGCCTCTTCGCAGATGGCCCCGTGATCCATGAAGATCACCCGGTCGGCCACCTTGCGGGCAAAGCCCATCTCATGGGTGACCACCAGCATGGTCATGCCATCCTGGGCCAGCGAGATCATCGTGTCGAGCACCTCGCCCACCGTTTCCGGATCGAGCGCCGAGGTCGGTTCGTCGAACAGCATCACCTTCGGCTGCATGCACAGCGAACGCGAAATCGCCGCCCGCTGCTGCTGGCCGCCTGAAAGCTGCGACGGAAACCGGTCTGCGAGATGGCCGATACGAACCCGGTCGAGATAGTGGCGGGCGACCTCCTCGGCCTCCTTGCGCGACATCTTCTTCACGGTCATCGGCGCGATGGTGCAGTTTTCGAGAATGGTCAGATGCGGAAAGAGGTTGAAGTGCTGGAACACCATGCCGACTTCGCGGCGGATCTCATCCAGCCGCTGGCCCTTGCCGCCAAGTTCTATGCCGTTGACCGAAATCGACCCGCTTTCATGGGTTTCGAGCTGGTTGATGCACCGGATGGTGGTCGACTTGCCCGAGCCTGAGGGGCCGCAGATGACGATGCGTTCGCCGGCCGCTACGGTCAGGTTGACGTCGCGCAGGGCGTGATACTCGCCGTACCACTTGTTGATGCCGCGCATCGAGATTGCTGGGCGTGCGGATGCCTGGGATGTCGTGGTCTGATCGGTCATTGTAATCGGTCTCTTGATAATCTGCCTGGGAGTTGGGTGAGATCAGCGCGCAGTCTTGGCGCGCGCGCCTCGCTTCTCGAGATAGCCAACCAGACGAACCATCGGCCAGAGGAAGACGAAATAGATGATTGCGGCGCCGATCAGCGGGGTCGGGTTGGCCATCAGCGCCTGTGTATCACTTGCCTGCTTGAGCAAATCCGGCATGGCGACGACGGAAGCCAGTGCGGTGTCCTTGAACGTCGAGATACAGTTGCTCGTCAGCGGCGGGATCATGACCTTGACGGCCTGCGGCAGGATGATCTTGCGCATGGCCGACCAGAACGGCAGGCCGAGACTTGCGGCAGCTTCGAATTGCCCCTTCGGTACGTTCTCGATGCCGGCGCGGCAGACTTCGGCGGTAAATGCGGCCAGCACCATCGAAAGCGCCAGCGTCGCGGATGTGAACGAGGAGAAGGAGATGCCGACGAACGGCAAGGCATAATAGATCAGGATCAGCACGACCAGGATCGGCAGGGCGCGAAATACGTCGATATAGGCGACCGCGAGATACTGGAACGGTTTTGGTGCATAAAGGCGGACGAAGCAGAGCAGCAGGCCGAAGATGCTGCCGAAAAAGATCGCCGCGACACCGAGCATCAACGTGTTGCCGAGACCTTGCAGCAGGATCGGAAATGACCGGACAAGAATATCCCAGTTAAAGAAGGTTTCGATCAAAGCCATCGTGGTCACCTGATAGTGCGGCGGTCGCAGCCGGGTCGTTCAACAAAAAAAGGGATCGCAGCGGCGTGCCGCTGCGATCCGATGATATTACTGTGCGGCCGGGATCGGCATTGCCGTGACCGTGCTGGTGCCGGCATCTGGCTCGACACCGAACCACTTCTTGTGGATCGCAGCCAGCGTGCCGTCGGTCTTCATGGCGGAGATCGCGTCGTTGATCTTCGGAAGGAATTCGTGATCCTTCTTCGCCATCATCGCAAAGCGTTCGCCGGTCGGGATACGGACGAGGATCTTCAGGCTCGGCACCTTCTGGATCGCATACTGGAAGCCAGCGAGTTCGCCCGCACCACCTTCGATGCGGCCGTTCTGCACGTCGAGCAGCAGGTCCTGCTGGGCGGCATAGCTCTTGATTTCGGCAATGCCGTACTTTTCGGCATTTTCCTTGGCCCAAGCTTCACCGGTGGTGGCGGCAACGACACCGATCACCTTGCCCTTGAGATCTTCGAGCGTCTTCACGGTGGAATCGGCTTTGCCAACGATCGTGCCGTCGCTGTCGTAGTAAGGCTGGGTGAAGGACTGCGTCTTCAGGCGGTCATTGTTGATCGAGATCGACGAGATGGCGAAATCGATGCGGCCGGAGCTGGTGGCAGCAAACAGAGCCTGAAAGCCCAGCGCCTGGAACTCGACATCCATGCCGACGCGCTTGGCGGCTTCGGTTGCGACATCGACTTCGAAGCCTTCGAACGTGCCGCTCTCATTCTTGAATTCCCACGGCGGGTTGGCGGCATAAGCGCCAACCACGAGCTTTCCTTCCGCGAACGCCGACGATACCATCAGCGACAAGGCAGCGGCTGCCGTAAGTGCTATTTTCTTGAACATAGTTCCTCCGTTTTCTCACCTTCATAACCAGGTGTTTTTCAGTTCAGGCATGCAAAGACTGGGCGTTGAGGCCGTTGTCGATCCGTCTCAGGCGCTCCGGGTATTTTCCGGCGGCACAATCCGCTCGAGCGCATTGAACAGCTCATCGACAGCATCGCCGGACGTTACCACGCCGGGGGAAAGCCGCATCGTTCTGCCGCGCGCGTCACAATAGATCTTCTGGTCGCGCAACGCCGCAACAACGCCGGCGGGATCGGCCGCTTCCGGCAGGGTCAGCATGACGCTGCCGCCGCGTTCGTCAGGATTTAACGGCGAAGCAATCGCCCAGCCATTCTCCTGCGCGCGACCGATAATACGGCTGCTGGCTTCCAGGTTGTTGGCACGGATCGCAGCAATGCCGCGTTCCATCACCCATTCGATGCCTGGCAGCGAAGCAACTGACGCCAGGATTGCCGGCGTACCATGGTCGAAGCGGCGGGCATCGGCAGCGAACTGAAACTTGTCCAGATCCCACGAGAACGGATTTTCCTGACTGAACCAGCCGCGCAGTTCCGGTCGGCAAGCGGCGAGCAACTCCGGGCGGACATAGAGAATACCGGCGCCGGACGCCCCGCACAACCACTTGAGCGAAGTCGACACGACGAAATCGGCATCGATCGTGCCAAGCGAGAACGGCACGACGCCGACGCCCTGGGTAATGTCGACGCCAACGAGCGATCCCATGGCTTTGCCATGCGCGGCCAGTCGCTGCGCATCGATTCTGTGAGAGGTGGTCGAGGATACGAAGGTCAGCAGAGCCAGACCAACGTCTTCCTGCCAATGCGCCATGAAGTCTTCGTCGCGCACCCATGCTTCGCCGGGCCGTAGCGGCACCGTGTCGAGCGTGAAACCGAACCGGTCGGCAATCCCCGCCAGCAGGAAATGCAGGCTCGGGAAACAATCCGCAGCAACCAGCAACCGCTTGCCGCGCAGCCGATCTTCCGGCAAGGCGCCAATCAGGGAATAGAGAGCAGTCGTGACATTCTCGGCCGTCGTCAACGATCCCGCCGGCACATCGATCACACCGCGCCATGCGTCGATGAAAGCCTGACGTTGTCCCAGCGCAGCGGACCACTGTCCATCGTCTTCCGCAGACCACACCGCAGAAAAGCGAGCGAGTGCGTCGCCCATCTTCTCGGCCTTGCCGGGAAACGTCCCGATGGAGTGATAGAGAAAGTAGCCAGACATTTCAGACCTCAAATATTTTGATCAAAAGATCATAATATCCCTCGAACGTCAATCAGCCTGTTGGCGGGATTCGCAATATTGTATTTCGCGGTGCCGCAAGGCTGAAGCCCCTGCGACGCAGTACGTTGCGACGCACAAATGAAAGTGCAGCACACAAACCATGCCTGAAAAGCCGTAGGCGGCCAACTTTACTGCGCGATCAGACTGCGCAGCAGATCCTGGGTATCGCGGATGTCAGAGACCATTTCCTCTCGCGCCCGGACCGCGTCACGCTGGCGCATGGCAGCAATGATTCTGCGATGATGGAGTGTATAGGATCCGAAATCCTCGGTCGCCATGCGTGGGCCGACATGCGCGGAAAGCATACGCATGTAAGGCCCATACCGCAACCAAAGCGTGTCTATGAGCTGGATCAGGACTTCCGATTTGGATGCTTTATAGATAAGGTAATGGAACTCGCGGTTCGTGGCCAACATCTCAAAAACCTGCCCGTCTCGGGCGCAGATCTCGTGCGCGGCAACCACCGCTTCCAGCGCATCGATCTCCTCGGGCCCGATTATCTGGGTGGCGAGTTCAGTCGCCAGACCTTCGATGGTTGCACGTGCCCGGCACAGATCGTCGAGACGCGCGACAGAGACCGGCGGCACTCGGGCTGAACCGTTGCGGGCAATTTCAAGCGCGTTTTCGGCAGCAAGACGTCGCAACGCTTCTCGCACAGGCATATGGCTGGTGTCGAAGGATTGGGAAAGAGAGGCAATCGTCAAGACCTGCCCCGGATCGAAACGCCCGATCAGCAATGCCTCACGCAACTGCAGATAGACGCCATCCTGGACTGTGACCCGTCCGGAAACTGGCCCAAACCCTTCTTCCAAAGCCAATGCTCAACTCCTTGTTCGGGCGACCGGATAGCTACTTGCGTAAAATCTAGTGCTCGTTCATTCAAAACACAAGTCGGAATATCATTTGATCAAATGCTCAATTCAGGTTATCAGCAATGCACGGCGCTTGTCGAAAGCAGGTTCGAACACCGCGCCGCACCGGGCTGGCCCCTTGACTGCAGACAATACAAGAGTGGACACAACATGGCACGTTTTGCGCGACGGATTACCAACACTTCACCCAAAAGCTTCGGAATGTTTCAGAAGGCCGCTGCGATGGCGTCTTCCGGCATCGACCTGATCCATCTCGAACTGGGTCGTCCGTTCCACGACACCCCGGCGCACATCAAGGATGCGACCGTAAAGGCGCTTCGCGACGGACTGGTGCATTATTCAGACCTGCGCGGCGAGCCGGCGTTGCGCCGCGCGCTGCAATCGAAGCTGGCCGAATACAACAAGATTACGGTATCGCCCGACGAAATCCTGATGACCAACGGCCTGACCCAGGCGTCGTTTGTCGCGTTCATGGCCCTGTTGGACGAGGGCGACGAGGCGATCCTGCTGGAACCCTTCTACCCCCAGCACATCAACAAGATCGAGATGACCGGCGCCAAGGTTGTCTATGCCCCGCTCGACAAGGACGACAACTTCTCGATCAAACGCGAACTGATCGAGCCGCTGATCACAGCGCGCACGCGGATGATCGTGCTGGTCAATCCATCCAACCCCACCGGCCGCGTCTATTCCCGCGCTGAGCTCGAGATCCTCGCCGATCTCGCGATCAAGAACGATCTGGTCGTGGTTTCCGACGAAGTTTACGAACAGATCCTGTTCGATGGCGTCGAGCACATTTCGATTGCATCGCTGCCGGGCATGAGGGAGCGGACGATTTCGATGTTCGCCTTCACCAAGGCCTATGCAATGGATGGGTGGCGCCTCGGCTATATCGCCGCCGACGCATCCATGATGCCGGCGCTGCTGAAGCTGACCGCCAACGAGATCACCCACGTCAACACCTTCATCCAGTATGGCGCCCTGGCGGCAGTCACCGGCGACGCATCCATCCTCGACGAGATGGTCGCAGACGATCGCCGCAAGCGCGACCTGGTTGTCAGCCGGCTGAACCAGATGCCGGGCGTCACCTGCACAAGCCCTGAAGGCACGATCTATGCATTTCCTAACATCAGCGGCACCGGCTTGAAGTCGCAGCAGGCCGCCGACCTCATCCTTGAAAAAGCTGGCGTCGTCGTCGAGGCCGGCGGCTTCTATGGCGAGGCTGGCGACAACCATCTGCGCGTCTGCTTCGGATCCGAAAGCTACGAACGGCTGGAACAGGCCATGGACCGCCTGAGCGGCTTCTTCAACGCCCTGTAATATCACGCCAACGGGGCAGAGGCTTGCTGGCCTCTGCCCTTTTTTGTTTCGCCGCCGATCTTCGAGTTGCGGCGGGCTGCTAAATTCATTGGCCAACGCTGAAACTCTTTTTGGCGCTATCCCGTAATCCCCTTGTCAGCATGAACTGGCGGTCACCTATGAAGGGATACGGAAATGCGTACACTTCTCGCCACGACATTCGTTACCATCATGGCAATCAGCGCGCTCGCCGGGGCATCCCACGCGGGCGGCATGAACAACAATGGTTCGAAAAGCTTCGGACACTTCAACAAGAATGATGGACCGAGCCTTGACGAGCGCAAAAAATGGTTCGGCAACACCACCAATGGCGCGGTCGACAAGTGCCCCTCGCGCATCCGGAACGCCCGTGGCAACTGCGTCAGCATCATCTACTGAGCGGCGCACACCCACTCTGGCGACGTTGCCCTAAAATTCATGGAACGCTGCCGGAGGCCGATATCTTTGCCAGCGAAGTCCCCGCGGCTGCCGGAAATAGCACCCCGTCCCCTCGATTCCCTCTTGTAGGACCCGCAAAGGCAATCCAGGTCCAGAAGATTGAAAGGTCGCCCGCGATGCGGGTGACCTTTACGTTTTCTGACCGAAGGTCACGAAAATCCCTTTGTGATCGGAATAAAAATCCTTCTATAAACGTATGACACGTAGCCGGCAGTCGATGGATCATCACTCGCGAGAGCCTGTCCTCCGGTTTGTGAAGCGTGTAGCGGGGAAATGCGATGGTATTATCCATGTGGTCCTCAGGTTGTTGGAATTTCCTCCTGCCAGCGCGTTCCGCGATTCCTGTATTTTTCGGCGTTCACCTCGCCCATTGCGCCAGCGGCCCCCATCGCTTGCGCCTGAAAATGACCAATTGAACCCTCGGCTTACGCCTTAATCGGGAGTCTCGACGTCCATGCGCGCCTACATCCGATCCACCCTGCTTCTTGCCAGCCTCGCTTTATCCACATTTGCCGCCCAGGCCGCCGAGCCGGGACGAACCGTGGTCACCGTCAAGGACGCCGATTATTTCGGCTTTGACCTTCGCACCGTTCAGAACGTGACGCTCGACCAGTGCGGCACCGAATGCGTCGACGATCAATCCTGCAAGGCCTTCACCTACAACACCAAGGCCAAATGGTGCTTCCTGAAATCCGACTTCAACAAGATGAACCCGTTCCCCGGGGCTGTCGCCGGCAAGGTCGTGGCCCAGCAGGTTCAGGAGCCGGATCTCGGCGCACCGCAGGCACTGAGTTTCCTGACCGAACAGCACCTGAACGACGCCCGCCGCCAGCGCTTGGACCTCGCCATCGCGCCGGAACAACAGGGCATGGGCATCCAAAGCCTGCTTGACCTGGCGCGGCACAACGTTACCGCGGGGACGATCGATCAAGCCCTCATCGCCTACAAGGGCGCGCTTTCCATCAGCCCCGACGACAGCGCGATCTGGATCGAGATGGCCATTGCGGCAAACCGGGTCGCGGGAAACTATTCCATCAATGCCGAAGGGTTGGCGGCAGCGGTCAACGCCTACGAGACATCGCGGACAAAGTCAGTGCGGGCGCAGACACTGGCTGTTCTGGCCAGATCTCTGGAAGCCACGCAGAATTTTCGTGCAGGCATCAACGCCTATAAAGCGAGCCTGAAGCTGGTGGACGATCCAACCGTGCAGGCAGCCTACCAGGACCTGCGCTACCGGCAGGGCTTCCGGGTAGTCAACAATTCGGTCGACTCCGACAGCGCCACGCCACGCGCCTGCATTCAGTTCTCCGAGCCGCTGGTCAAAGCCGGTGTAGACTATACGTCCTACGTCACGCTGAATGGCGCGGCTCCCAAGGCGATCGAAGCCAAGGGCAGTGAAATCTGCGTCGAGGGACTGGTTCACGGTGAGCGCTACAAGCTGGCGATGCGCGCCGGCCTGCCGTCCTCGGTGGACGAACCGCTGCTCGATCAGGTCGACCTGGAAGTCTATGTCAAGGATCGTGCTCCGACCGTGCGCTTCACCGGCGACAGCTTTGTGCTGCCAAGCACCGCGCGCCGCGGCATTCCGCTGGTTTCGATCAATTCCGACAATGCCCAGCTCAAGCTCTATCGCATCGGCGACCGAGCGATCGCTTCGTTCCTCGGCAGCTCGCAGTTCCTGACCCAGCTCGACGGCTGGCGTTCCTCGCAAATCGAATCCGAACAGGGCGAGCTGGTCTGGAGCGGTTCGATCGACATCAAGACCGAACTCAATAAGGAAGTGGTCACCTCATTCCCGGTGGATGAAGCCCTTCCGGAGCGCAAACCCGGCGTCTATGTCCTGACGGCCGCTTCCAAGCAGGCCAATGTCAACGACTGGGACACCAAGGCGACCCAATGGTTCGTCGTCTCCGACATCGGCATTTCCACCTATGCCGGCACCGATGGCCTGAATGTGTTCGTCCGCTCGCTGGCGACAGCCAAGCCTATGGCCAATGTCACGCTGCAGCTTCTGGCCAAGAACAACGAAATCCTCGGCACGACCACGACAGACAGCAACGGCCGTGCCTTGCTGTCCGCCGGTCTGATGCGCGGTTCTGCCGCCATGACGCCTGCGGTGCTGACCGCCCAGGACGGCGCCAAGGACTATGTTTTCCTCGACATGACCCGTGCCGGCTTTGATCTTTCCGACCGCGGCGTCACCGGCCGGACCGCGCCAGGGGCTATCGACGTGCTGGCATGGACCGAGCGCGGCATCTACCGCGCCGGCGAAACGGTTCATGTTGCAGCGCTGGCCCGCGATATCGCCGGCCAGGCGATCGACAAGCTGCCGCTGACCTTCGTCTTCCTGCGTCCCGATGGCGTCGAGGACCGGCGCATCGTCACCGATGGCGGCAATCTCGGCGGCCACACGCTGGACCTGCCGCTGCAGCAGTCCGCCATGCGCGGCTCCTGGACCATGCGCGTCTATACCGACCCGAAGGAAGCTGCGATCAGCGAAAAGCAGTTCCAGGTCGACGATTTCGTACCCGATCGCATCGAATTCGACCTGACCAGCAAGGCCAAGGACATCGAACCGGGTTTGCCGGCCGAGGTCGATGTCGATGGACGCTTCCTCTATGGCGCCCCCGCTGCGGGCCTTGAACTCGAAGGCGACATCGCGCTCAAACCGACACGCGAACGTGCGGAATACAAGGGTTATGTCTTCGGCCTCACCGATGAGGAGGCGCAGGAAGAAACCCGGGTGGCACTGGAAAACCTTGCGCCGCTCGATGAAAACGGCAAGGCGGCGATCGCCATCGACCTTCCACAATTGCCTTCGACCACCCAGTTTCTGGAAGCCAAGGTGGTGGTACGCATGAAGGAAGCCGGCGGCCGTGCCGTCGAGCGCGACATCACCCTTCCGATCAACACCGGCGACGCAATGATCGGCATCAAGCCGGAATTCTCCGGCGACCTCGCCGAAAATTCCATCGCAAACTTCCATGTGATCGGTCTGGACGGCAAGGGCGAAAGGCAGGCCATGACCGGGCTTCGCTGGAAGCTGCTCAGCGTCGAGCGGAATTACCAATGGTATCGCGACGGGTCGTCCTGGCGCTATGAGCCTGTGCTTTCCACCAAGCAGGTGTCGGATGGAACCTTTGACCTGACGCCTGATGGTGCCAAGGTCTCTACACCCGTGAACTGGGGCCGCTATCGGCTAGAGGTGGAATCGCTGGCCGGCGATGGCCCGACCTCCAGCGTTGAATTCGATGCCGGCTGGTATGTGCAGGCAACGTCGACAGAAACGCCGGACGGACTCGAAATCGGCTTCGACAAGGAGAACTACAAGATCGGTGAAACCGCCAGGCTGAAGATCTCGCCGCGCTTTGCCGGTGAAGCCGTGATCAATGTCGGCACCGAAAGCCTGATTGCCTCGATCAATGCCAGCGTCGGCAAGGAAGGCGCGGTGATCGATGTTCCCGTTACCGCTGAATGGGGTGCGGGCGCCTACGTTACCGCCACCCTGTTCAGACCTGGTGATGCACAGGAAAGCCGCCTGCCGATGCGGGCGATCGGCCTGAAATGGGTTGCCGTCGATCCGGGTGAGAACAAACTCGCCGTCGATCTGACCGTGCCGGAAAAGACCCTGCCTCGCCAGCCGCTCGACATTCAGGTGGCGGTCCAAGGCGCGGGCGCCAATGAAGAGGCCTATGTCACGGTTGCCGCCGTCGATGTCGGTATTCTCAATCTGACGCGCTACGAGCCGGCGGACCCGGAAGGCTGGTACTTCGGCCAGCGCCAGCTGGGGCTTGAAATCCGCGACCTCTACGGCCGCCTGATCGACGGTTCGCTGGGTGCCACCGGTCGTCTCCGCACTGGCGGCGACGGAGCCGAAGCACCGCTGCAGGGCAACCCGCCGACAGAAAAGCTGGTGGCGTTCTTCTCCGGTCCGGTCAAACTGGATGCGCAGGGCAAGGCGACTGTCAGCTTCGACATCCCGCAATTCAACGGCACCGCACGTGTCATGTCCGTCGCCTGGACGAAGTCCGGCCTGGGTCATGCCGTCAAGGACGTGGTGGTTCGCGATCCCGTGGTCGTGACCGCAAGCCTGCCCAAGTTCCTGGCGCCGGGAGACACGGCCGAGCTCCGGCTCGATATCGCCAATACCGATGCGCCTGCCGGCGACTACCAGCTCGCGCTTTCGTCCAATGACCGCGTATTGATCGATCAAAGTCAGGGCGCGAGAACCGTGAAGCTGGATCCCGGCAGCAAATCGGACCTGACGCTGCCGATCAAGGGCGGTCTGGCGGGCGACGGCAACATCACCGTCATGCTGACCGGCGCCAACGGCTTTTCGATCAGCCAACAGCTGAACCTCAATGTCCGGCCCTCGACCTTGCCGATGACGGAACGGCGGCTGGTGCGGATCGATCCGGGCCGCAGCCTGCTCGTCGACAGCCAGCTGATGGCCAACTCCATCATGCAGGGCGCCTCGATCAGCGTGAACATGACGCAACTGGCGGCGTTCGATATCCCGGCGCTGCTGATGACGCTCGATCGCTATCCCTATGGCTGCGCCGAGCAGACCACCAGCCGTGCCTTGCCGCTGCTTTATCTCAGCGAACTGGCCATCCAGTCCGGCGTGCCGGATGATGGCGAGGTCAAGAAGCGGGTTCAGGACGCAGTCTATCGCGTGCTGTCCTATCAGTCTTCATCAGGCAGCTTCGGCCTCTGGGGACCGGGTTCGGGCGACTTCTGGCTGGATGCCTATGTCACAGATTTCCTGACGCGGGCCCGAGAACAGAAGTTCGACGTGCCGGACACGGCCATGGTATCGGCGCTCGACAACCTCGAAAACCAGCTCGGCTATGACAGCAACGTCGCCGACCGGGGCAATGAGATGGCCTATGCGCTCTACGTGCTGGCACGCAATCGCCGTGCGGCGATCAGCGACCTGCGCTACTACGCCGATACGATGCTGGACCGGTTCCCGACCCAGCTTGCCAAGGCCCATATCGCTGCCTCGCTGGCGCTCTACGGTGACCGCCAGCGTTCCGAGCGGATATTCGCCGACGCTGCACGGATGTCCAGCATGCTTGTCAATGTCAGCCTGGCGCGCTCCGACTATGGCTCGACGTTGCGCGACGATGCGGCGATCCTGGCGCTGGCGGCCGAAAGCCGCCCGCAGTCGGCTATCATTCCCGAGCTTGCGGCGCTCGTGGCGAAGGAGTGGGAACGCACGACCTGGACCAGCACTCAGGAGCAGGCCTGGCTGGTGCTCGCCGCCCGCGCTCTCAAGAACGCCGACCAGGATATCAGGGTCAGCGTCAACGACGTGCTGAAGACGGGCGGCTATCAGACACGCATGAGCGGCGACGATCTGCTGGCGCAGCCGGTTAATATCGTCAACCAGGCAAACGAGCCTGTGACGGCCGTGATCACCACCGTCGCCTCGCCGAAGGATCCATTAACGGCGGGCGGAGACGGCTTCGACATCGCCCGCAGCTACTACACGCTGGATGGCGAAGAGGCCAATGTCAGCGAGGTCAAGCAGAACGAACGCTATGTCGTGGTTCTGAAAGTCAAACAGGAGAACGACTGGTCGAGCCGCCTGATGATTGCAGATCTCCTGCCGGCCGGCTTCGAGATCGACAATCCGGGGCTCGTCAACAGTGCCGCGATCGCGAACTTCGATTGGCTGCCGGAAACCCAGGCAGCGCATCTGGAATTCCGCTACGACCGGTTCCTGGCCGCGATCGACAATCCACCGGGCAACAGCAGCGAAATCACGCTTGCCTATGTGGTCCGCGCGGTCAATCCGGGCACCTACGATCACCCGGCTGCGTCCGTCGAGGACATGTACCGTCCGCAGTTCTCGGCACGCACGGCCACCGGTAAGATGCGGGTCGTCAAGGACTGATCGAAGATGAGGCTGGCGCGAACATTCATGGCACTCGTAGGGATCCAGGCGGCGCTTGCCGCCGGGATCACCTGGGGGCTGCATGCGCTCGACGCCGCCTATCCGCCGCCACTCGAAAGGGCGGCGGTCAATTCCCGCGAAGTGCTGGATGCTGATGGCCAGTTGCTGCGCGCGTTCACGACGCCAGATGGCAAGTGGCGGCTCAAGGTAAACGCCGATGACGTCAACCCGCAGTTTATCCGCATGCTGGTCGCCTATGAGGATCAGCGCTTCGAACACCATGGCGGTATCGACCTTCTCGCGCTGGGACGTGCCGGCCTGCAGCTCGTCACGCATGGCCGCATCGTGTCGGGAGCGTCCACGCTCTCCATGCAGGTCGCACGGCTGATTGAGCCCCGGCAGGACCGCTCGATCACCGCCAAACTGCTGCAGATGGCGCGAGCAGTACAGATCGAGCGCCGCCTCAGCAAAGCCGAGATCCTCGATCTCTACCTGAACCTCGCCCCCTATGGCGGCAATCTCGAAGGCATCCGCTCGGCAAGCCTGGCCTATTTCGGCAAGGAACCACGTCGTCTGTCCGTTGGTCAGGCCGCCCTCCTCGTCGCCTTGCCGCAACTGCCGGAAAAGCGCCGCCCGGACCGCTACCTCAAGGCGGCCGAAGCTGCCCGCAAGCGGGTGCTGGAACGCATGGCGGTAGCAGCCGTTATCGGCGAAGGTGAAGCGGAGCGGGCTCAGCTGAGTGCGGTTCCGACAAAACGTCTGGCATTGCCAGCGCTCGCCGCGCATCTGTCAGAAGCGGCATTGCGGAAAAATCCGAAGGAATCGATCCATCGGACAACGCTCCGGCGCAATATTCAGCAGGGTCTGGAAACCGTGGCGCTCGACGCGGCCGCCAAACTCGGCCCGAAGCTTTCGGTCGCCATGGTGATGGCCGATGTCAGGACTGGCGAAATCGTCGCCGAAGTCGGTTCGGCCAACTATTTCGATGCCGGCCGCTCGGGCTGGATCGATATGACGCGCATCCTGCGCTCGCCGGGCTCGACACTCAAGCCGTTCATCTATGGCCTTGCCTTCGAAGAGGGCATGATCGCCCAGCAGACCATCATCGAGGATCGTCCGGCCGATTTCTTCGGCTACCGCCCGCGCAATTTCGATATGTCCTATCAGGGCGACGTGACGATCCGGCAGGCACTGCAGATGAGTCTCAACGTACCGGCCGTGCGCCTGCTCGACGTCGTTGGCCCTGCCCGGCTGTCGGTCCGCTTCCGCCGCGGCGAGGTGCGGCCGGTATTGCCGGCCAACGAAGCGCCGGGGCTGGCAATTGCATTGGGCGGTGTCGGCATCACGCTTCATGATCTCGTCCAACTCTATGCGGGGCTTGCCAATGGCGGCAAGCCGGTGAAGCTCGGCGACGGAATTTTCGACCAGCCGGGCGTTATCGACGGCGAACCGATCCTCGATCCGGTCGCCGCTTGGCAGGTGTCCGACATTCTCTCGGGCATGCGGCCTCCGCAGGGCGCAACGGCGCGCGGCATCGCATACAAGACCGGTACCTCCTACGGCTATCGCGACGCCTGGACGGTCGGCTATGACGGTCGCTACGTATTGGGGGTCTGGGTCGGCCGGCCGGACAATGCGGCGATCCCCGGTTTGAGCGGCTATGTCTCTGCAGCCCCGATCCTGTTTGAGGCTTTCCAAAAGTCCGGAGTGGCTGTTACCGCGCTGCCGAGCGCACCACCCGGCGCACTCAGGCTTACGGAATCGGAGCTGCCGGTCAGCCTCAAGCGCTTTTCGCTGACACGGACCGGGCTGATCTCCATCGGCGCCCGCGAACCTGCGCCGCAGATCATTTATCCGCCCGAGGGTGCCGAAGTCGAACTCGGCCTGCAAACCGCCGATGTCATGCCGCTATCGCTGAAACTGCAAGGCGGGAGGCCGCCATTCCGCTGGCTCGCCAATGGCAGGCCGATGGTCGAGGAATCGCGCCGGCGCACGTTCCAGTGGACTCCCGACGGCAGCGGCTATTCCACCCTGACAGTGATCGACGCGGTGGGGCGCGCGGCCAGCGTCCGAGTCTTCCTGCGGTAGGGGATTCAGACGCTTTCTGGCAAGTGAAGCTCGAAGGGTACGAAGGTCTGGCCGGCGACACTTGCCTGACCATTGTCGATCGCCCCGATCATAAGCTGTACAAGTTCGCGACAGACAGCCTGTAGCGGCACACTGATCGCCATGGTGATGATTTCGTCGGCCAGTGCAGCCCTCGAATCCAGTGTCAGCTCCGTGACGACCACACGCAGGTTTTCTCCCAACCGTGCTTCGCGGATTGCCGCAATGGCGCCTTCGATAGCACCGCCGGTGATGTAATAGCCGACCAGATCCGGATGCTGCCTGATCAGCGCCGCTGTCTGTTCGTAGGTACTCTGCGCGGAATCGATATCGATCAAAGTGTTGAGCACGTCGAATTCCGGCGCTTTCTCGCGGAAGAAGGACCGAAAGCCGATCTCCCGGAGTTCATGGCCTTGCAAACGATGGCTGCCGACGAGCACGGCCACCTTGCCCGGATGTTTCGCCGTTCTTGCAATCAACCAGGCCGCGGTTCGGCCCGCCTTGCGATTGTTCATGCCGATATAGCCGGCGCGCACGCCGGAAGCGAAATCGCTGAACAGCGAAAACACCGGGATGTTGCGGGCAGCAGCTGCCTCCACCGCCGCCGTCACGGCCGGATAATCGGGAGCCGTTATTGCGATCGCCTGGTTCCGCGCCGCCATGTCAGTCAGCATCTCGGCAACTCCGGCCGGGTTGAGCTCAGTGGCGTACTCGATCTGAACGATGGCGCGAATACCCGGTGCAGTCGCCGCTGCAGCTTCGAAGGTTCGCGCTACGCTCTGAAAGAACGCGCTTTGCGGTTTTGGCAAGATGAGGCCCAACCGATACTCCGCACCTTGCCGCGGCTCGGGCTGATGGATCAAGTTCAAATTGAGATAGCCGATTTCGGATGCGGCATCATGGACGCGACGCGACGTTTCCGGCCGCACCTTATGGCGGCCATTGATGACCCGGTCGACGGTCGCGACGCTGACGCCGGCGGCTCTTGCAAGATCCGAAATAGTTGGACGCGACGCCATAAACCAGTTCTCCCTGATAAAAACGTATCACGGCGCAGATTGAAATTGCAAGAAAATGAAAGACTCCATCGCAAGCTCCTTGATGGAGCCCTGCCTCGCCCAAACGTCAGGATGCGCCGGGCTGACAGCGCGCACCGGCGATCAGCTTCAATACGAATGCAATCTTGCCGATCACGGCTTCCGACAGCACGAACGGGTAGAAATCCGCTTGGCCCAGACTCCGGTTGACGCTGTTGATTGCAACAGTCAGCGGCACCCAGGCCGCAATCACCGGCTCAATGTCTGTTGCCGCATAAGGATCGAAGCCCGTCGCCTGGATGGGTCCGGCGTCAGCATTCTGAAACTTCAGACCCGGCTTGATACCGTAGGCGTGTGCCGTCTCCAACCCATCGATCATATGGAAGCAATGCGCCCAGGTTTCCGCAAAGTCCTCCCACGGATGCGCCGATGCGTAGGCGCTGATAAAGGTGACCTGCCAGTCCGGCGGGGCACCATTCCGATAGTGCCGCTTCAGCGCCACCGCATAGTCTTCCTCGGGGTCTCCAAAAACCGCCCTGAATGCATCTACACCACCCCGGTCCCGGACCAGCAGGTCCCAATAGAAGTGACCAATCTCGTGGCGAAAATGCCCGATCAGGGTTCGATATGGTTCACCCATGGATGTGCGGCGCACCTCCCGTTCCGCATCGCCGGCTTCGGCGATATCGACGGAAATCAACCCGCCAGCATGCCCAGTTTGGACTTGCCGGACACCGCCATTGGCGTCATGGCGCTCAGCGAGAAACTCGAAAGCCAGCCCCCGATCGGGATAATCGCGGCGAGAGGGGATGGGCAGTCCGAAACGGGTCAGCGAGTAGAACAGATGTTTTTTTGCCTGCTCTACCTTCTGCCACCGCGCAAGATTGCCCGCAACCGACAAATCCGGGATGGTAAGGTTGTAGTGACAGGCAAGGCAGTATGGATTGCCGCCATCCGTTGGCGCAAGCCAGTTGCAAGCCGCCTCGTTGGCATTCCGGCAGAAGATATACGACTTGCCGGGATCTGCTAACGCCTTCAACCTGTCACCTTCCTCGACAAGCGCCGACATGGTGAAGAGTTCGCAGATGTAGCCAAGCCGAAACCCACAAGTCAGACAGACATCATTGGTGAAATGGATGGCAGTGCCGCATTTCTGGCATCGGAAGAGCTTCATGGCTGGATTCCGTTGTCGGCCGATTGTGTGACTGCAGCGCTTTTCATGCTGAAATGCGCACCCTGCTGCTCACCAACGCCTGGCTTGCACTCCAGGTTCCGTCCATTGCTGGCAACACGCCCGTCGATATGCGCCGCCGCCCCCTATCCGAAGTGCGCCTCATGGATGGTTTGCAGCCGCGGCCGCGCTCGAACGACGCTCGCAAGCCGGAATACGTTCGGGCAATGATTGGCGAGCCATTCCTGATCCATCCAGGAAGCGAGCATCCAGAGATAGATATCCGCCATCGTCATCGCGTCACCGAAGAGATAGGGACCGGTCCCGATCGTCTGCTCCAGGATTTCATAATGCCGCTTCACATAGGCATCGGCACTCGCCTGCACGGCCTGAGCACCTTCGGGATCACTCGAATAGCGGCCGGGATAAGCCTTGCGCAGTTCGCCTTCGTACATGTTGACGGCCATGAAGATCAGCCAGCGGTCATGCTGGGCGCGGGCGGAGCTTCCGGGTAAAGGCGCAAGCCGCGATTCCGGAAACGCATCGGCCAGATGCTGCATCATCGCCGATCCTTCCGCCATGACAGTGCCATCGGGCAACTCAAGTGCCGGCACCTGTTGACGCGGATTGATAGCCCTGTAGTCCTCGGTCAGGTGCTTGCCCTCGCCGGTATTGACCCGCGTAACCGAATAATGAGCACCCACTTCGGCGAGTGCAGCCTCTACCGAAGCACTGCCCGAACCCGGAGATCCATAAAGTTTGTACATGTCGATTTGCCTCCCTCATGACGTCGGCATAATCTATTTCATAGCATGCCGAAGGGAAGCCTCATTTGCGCCTTGCACAAAATTCTGAAGTGGACACTTTAGTTTAGGGTTGCCTCGATCGCGCCGCGCAGAAGACATCAAATCGAGCAGGGCCGGCCGCGACAATTCGCGACCGGCCAACGAAACACTAGTGATCGGCCTTGATGAACGTGCCGTTCTGCAACTCGCGCATGGCCTGCATGATTTCTTCACGCGTGTTCATCACAATCGGCCCGTGCCAGGCAACCGGCTCCTCGATCGGCTTGCCCGAAACCAAAAGGAACCGGATACCCTCATCACCCGCCTGCACGGTCACCTCATCGCCCGTGTCGAAAACGACCAGCGTGCGGTTGCCAGAAAGATCGCGGATGTTGAGTTCCTCGCCGTTGACTTCCTTCTCGACCTTGACGCCGATCGGCTTGGAGGCATCGCGGAACGTACCGGAGCCAGCGAAGATATAGGCGAACGCCTTACGGTAGGTGTCGACCTTGAAGGTCTTCCTCTTCCCTGGCGGCACGGAAATATCGAGATAGACGGGTTCTGCCGCGACACCATCGACCGGTCCGGTCTTGCCCCAGAACTCGCCGGTGATGATCCTTGCCGACGTGCCGTCGTCATCGACGACGACAGGAATGTCGGCTGCCTTAACGTCCTGATAGCGCGGAGCGGTCATCTTCTGCGAGGACGGCAGATTGGCCCACAGCTGGAATCCATGCATCCTGCCGGCAAAATCACCCTTCGGCATCTCCTGGTGCATGATGCCGCTGCCAGCCGTCATCCACTGCACGTCGCCAGCGCCGAGCAGACCCTGGTTGCCCAGGCTGTCGCCATGTTCGACGGTACCGGCCAGCACATAAGTGATGGTCTCGATGCCGCGATGCGGATGCCAGGGAAATCCACGCTGGTATTGAGCAGGATCGTCGTTGCGGAAGTCATCCATCATCAGGAACGGATCGGTCAGCGACGGATCGCCGAAGCCGAAGACTCGATGCAGATGGACGCCTGCGCCCTCCATCGTCGGCTGGGCGCGGGATTCATGCTTTACGGGGCGGATGGACATGGGCCTTCCTTTCAATTGAGTTCAACTTGCCAGCAATATAGGCGTGCTGGCGCTGAATGACAGTCGCCCAGCTTCAGAACAGAGCGTTCAGCTTTTCGGTCTTTTCGGAATATGAGCGAGATCGGATAGACCGTTAAACTTTTGTTAACCATACCGCGTGATGATCGCTCATTCGACAATTCCGTCGCGTATTGGGGTCGATCATGTGTCGCTGGGCCGCTTATCGCGGAAATGCCCTGTTCATCGAGGACATCGTCTCTTCGCCGGCCCACTCGCTGATCGCACAGTCGCACTCAGCCACCGAGGCACGCACCCCCACCAATGGCGACGGCTTCGGCATCGCCTGGTATGGTGAGCGCGAGGCACCGGGCCTCTACAGAGACATTTTGCCGGCCTGGTCCGATTGCAATCTGAAAAGCCTTGCGAGCCAGATCCGTTCGCCGCTGTTTCTTGCCCATGTGCGTGCCGCGACATCGGGCGGCACACGGCGGGACAATTGCCATCCCTTCGTGCACGGCCGATGGTCCTTTATGCACAACGGCCAGATCGAGCATTTCGAGAAGCTGAGGCGCCCGCTCGAGACCATGTTGCCGGACCATCTTTACGCGACCCGGGCCGGCACGACGGACTCGGAACTGATTTTCTTGCTCGCTTTGCACTTCGGGCTTGAGACCGCCCCGCTGCCGGCATTCCGGGAAGCCATCGCGTTCATCGAGCATCTCGCCACCCATCTTGGTTATCAGGCCGGCGTCCGCTTCACTGCTGCCTTCTCCGATGGCAACCGGCTCTATGCCGTTCGTTACGCCACCGACGAAAACGCACCGACGCTTTACGCTTCGGCCATGAGTGCCGAACGCGGCTATTGCCTGGTCTCGGAACCGCTTGACGACAACCGGCAGAACTGGATGCGCATTCCCGACGGCAGTGCCGTGATCATCGGCGCGGACGGACTTGAAGTCTCGGTGTTCGAGACCGACACTTCGCTCGATTTCGCGATGCCGATGGTCGCCGCGCAGTAGCTTCCGACACCGCAATGCCGTGACAAGTCCGGCATTGAAAACATCATTTGAAGCGCTCTGCGATCAAAGCCACCAGCTTTTCCGCTACCTCGTCCTTGCCCATGTCAGGCCAACGGTCTATCCCGTCCCTGCTGATGATAGCGACGCGATTGCGCGCCCCACCCATGATGCCGGTCTCGGGCGAAACATCGTTGGCGACGATGAAATCGGCGCCTTTGCGTTCCAGCTTGGCACGGCCGTTCTGTTCGACATTGTTGGTCTCGGCAGCGAAACCGACGACTAATGCCGGCCGCCGGGCATGATGACCGATGACCTTGAGGATATCCGGGTTCTCGGTCAGTGAAAGCACCGGCGTCGCGCCATCCGCCTGCTTCTTGATCTTCTCGCCGGAGGCGGAGGCAACGCGCCAGTCGGCGACGGCAGCAACCATCACGGCGATATCCGCCGGCAACGCCAACAGCACCGCATCGCGCATCTCTTCAGCACGCTCAACATGCACTGTCCGTACACCCCGCGGATCGTCAAGGCTCACCGGCCCCGACACAAGCGTGACATCCGCACCGGCCCTTGCAAGGGCGGCAGCGATGGCATGGCCCTGCGTGCCCGAAGACCGGTTGGCGATATAGCGAACCGGATCGATGGGCTCATGCGTCGGGCCCGACGTCACGATCGCGCGCTTGCCGGCAAGCGGCTTCGGCGCGGTATCCAGCAATGTTTCGACTTCCGCCACGATATCGAGCGGCTCGGCCATACGGCCCATGCCGGCCTCGCCGCCTTCGGCCATTTCGCCGCGCATCGGCCCGATGAAATGCGCGCCATCGATCAGCAACTGCGAGGCATTGCGGCTGACGGCTGGGTTCGACCACATTTTCGGGTTCATTGCGGGCGCCAGCAAAACTGGCCGCTCGGTGGCAAGCAGGATGGTGGAGGCAAGGTCGTTGGCAAGACCATTCGCCATTTTGCCCATCAGATCTGCCGTAGCGGGAGCGACAACGACCAGATCGCATTCGCGCGCCAGCCTGATATGACCGACATCCACCTCGTCCTCGCGAGAGAACAGATCGGTATGCACCCGCTGGGCCGACAGCGCACCGACGGCGAGCGGCGTGATGAACTCCTCCGCCCCCTTGGTCATGACAGGAATGACAATTGCCCCGCGCTCTCGCAACCGACGGATCAGGTCGAGGCTCTTATATGCAGCGATTCCGCCGGAAATGATCAGCAGAATGCGTTTGTCTTTCAAGGTCATGGCTCGCCCGCGGCTGGAATTCTTCTCACACCAAAATAGTGGAGCGGCGCGACTATCGCAATGTTTGGTCGAGCAGCAATCGCACGGCCTTGGAATTGCGTTAATTTGTCGCCAAGCCTTCACAAAGCCGCCCGAATGCGCCAGATAATTGGCAACAGCATGAACAGCATAGAGGTCCGCATGACAGCCGAAACCGCAATCGATATGGGCAAGCTCGAAAAACTGGCCGAGGTCGCCGTCAAGGTAGGTCTCGACCTGCAGAAGGGCCAGGATCTGGTGATCACCGCGCCGCTTGCCGCAGCGCCGCTCGCCCGCTTCATCACCAAGCATGCCTATCTTGCTGGCGGCGGACTGGTTACGACCTTCTACAACGACGAAGCGGCGACCCTGATGCGCTATGCGCATGCTGGCGACGATACCTTCGATCGCGCATCCGGCTGGCTCTATGAAGGCATGGCCAAGGCCTATGCCAACGGCTCCGCGCGCCTGGCAATCGCCGGCGACAACCCGATGCTGCTGGCCAACGAGGACCCGGCCAAGGTTGCCCGCGCCAATCGCGCCCTTTCAACCGCCTACAAGCCAGCCCTCGAACACATCTCCAATTTCAACATCAACTGGAACATCGTCGCCTTTGCAAATCCGTCATGGGCCAAACAAGTGTTTCCTGACGATTCCGAAGCCGTTGCGGTCAAGAAGCTCGCCGATGCAATCTTCGCCGCCTCGCGCGTCGATGTCGCCGATCCGGTCGCAGCATGGAAAGCCCACAATGCGGAGCTCGCGCGTCGCGCCAAATGGCTGAACGAGCACAATTTCTCCGCCCTGCATTTTCGAGGTCCCGGCACGGATCTGACTGTCGGCCTCGCTGACGGTCACGAATGGCATGGTGGCGCGACCAATGCCAAGAACGGCGTGCTCTGCAATCCCAACATTCCGACGGAAGAGGTGTTCACCACGCCGCATGCACATCGCGTCGAAGGGTTCGTCTCCTCTACCAAGCCGCTGAGCCACCAGGGCACCCTGATCGACAACATCCAGGTGCGCTTCGAGGCAGGCCGGATTGTCGAAGCCAAGGCCACCAAGGGCGAAGCGGTGCTGAGGAAGGTGCTCGAAACCGACGAGGGCGCAAGCCGCCTTGGCGAAGTGGCACTGGTGCCGCATTCCTCGCCGATCTCAGCTTCGGGCTTGCTCTTCTACAACACGCTGTTTGACGAGAATGCCGCTTGCCACATCGCGCTCGGCCAGTGCTATTCGAAGTGCTTCGTCAACGGCGCCAATCTCACCCAGGACGAAATCGCTGCCAAGGGCGGCAATTCCAGCCTCATCCATATCGACTGGATGATCGGTTCCGGCGAGGTCGATATCGACGGTATTGGTGTCGATGGTAGCCGCGTGCCTGTGATGCGCAAGGGCGAATGGGCCTAAAGTCATCTCACGGGCAACCCCTCACCAAGTTCGTCCAGCCAATCGGCTTCGCCTCTTGGGGACGAACTATCCTCTCCCACAAGGGGAGAGGTAGGGGGCGCCAGTGGCGTTCGCCGTGCCTTGTGGCAAAGCGATGCAGCGATTTCACCTCTCCCCTTGTGGGAGAGGATACGCAGGCCGGACGAGCATCGCGAGGCCTTGGCCGTAGTTGGTGAGGGGTGAGCCTCACCGCATACTAACCGCCACACTTGACAGCGCCACACCCCTTTGCGCCCGCTGGCTGAGCCAGGTGCTGACCAGCACGACGGCGATACCGGCGATCTGCAGCGGCCCGAGATCCTGGCCGAGCAGCGCCCAGCCGAGAATGACCGCGACCATCGGGCTAAGAAAGCCCAGCGCCGACACGGCAGATGACTCGATCCGCGCCAGGCCGCGAAACCAGACGATATAGGTCAAGGCGCCACCAATCAGGCCGAGCCAGACGAAGCCGATAAAATTGGCTGGCGTCAGCGACGGCAGGGTCGGCTCGAGCAGGAGCGCCACCGGCAGCAACAGCATGCCGCCCGCCGTCAGTTGCCAGGCCGTAAAGGTGAGCGGCGAAACCGGCGGCTGCCATTTACGGCTCAATACTGTGCCAAATGCCATAGAGACTGCGCCGGCCAGACCGGCAGCAATACCGATCGGATCGAGCGCCGCCTTCGGGGTCAGAACCAACAACGCCACGCCGATCAGGCCGGCGACGCCTGCTACAATCGAGAACACTCTTATCGGTGAACCCAACAATAGGCGCGACAGCGCAACAACGATCAGCGGCTGGACGGCCCCGACGGTCGCAGCGACACCGCCCGGCAGCCGGTAAGCAGAGACGAACAGCATCGCCCAGAAGAACGAGAAGTTCAGCGCGCCGAGCAACAACGACCTCACCCACCAGATTCCTGATGGCAGCGTTCGAACTAGGAGTAGCAGCAGCAATCCCGCCGGCAAGGCCCTGAGCATGGCGACTGTCAGCGGATAGCCCGGCGGCAACAGCTCGGTCGTGACAATGTAGGTGCTGCCCCAGATCGCCGGCGCCAGAGCGGTAAGTAGGATGTCTGATGAACGGGCCACGATGAATTCCTTATATTGTCTTGACGTCAAGATATTCCATTTTATCTTGACGTCAAGACAATTCGAGCGATACTGGAAGCATGGATCATGTGGATAGAATTTTAGCCCAATGGAATCGCGAGCGGCCGGACCTCGATGTCGCACCGATGGGTCTCCTCGGTCGCATAACGCGGCTGCGCGCCCATCTCGGCCGCGAGGTGGAGGCTGAACTCGCCAGGCATGGCCTGTCGAGTTCCAGTTTCGATGTTCTGGCGACGCTGCGGCGTACGGGACCACCCTATCGTTTGTCACCTGGCGAACTCATCGCCACCACCATGGTCACCTCGGGCACGATGACCAATCGGATCGATCAGCTTGAAAAGGCCGGCCTTGTCGAGCGCACCACCAATCCGGAGGATCGACGCGGCATGATCATCGCGCTGACAGAAAATGGCCTGGCTCTAGTCGATACGGCTGTCACCGCCCATGTCGCCAACCAGCACCGGTTGGTGGAGGTGCTGAGCGAGGCTGAGCGAAAGGCTCTGGATGGGTTATTGGCAAAGTTCCTGAGCGGATTCGAGTAACTGAATGCCCCTCATCCGGCCCCAACGGCCGGATGAGCAGGAGACACGAACTCAGAGCGTTGCCACTGTCCTACGCACGCGCTCCAGAAAACTCGCCCGTTTTGCATCCGTTATCTGATCCATGCTGTGCAGTGACAGCATGCGGAAATCGACTCGGCGGCAGCAGAATTTCGCCACGCCCCGTTTGAGAATTCGCTTCACAGGGTTGTTCATGTAGAAATGCACGATCCACCACGGCGAGCCGGTCGACGTTATCGCCCAGAAATGTTTGATGTTGTCGAGTGTCGGAAACAGCCTGCCGCCGTCCGGATCGGTGCCGTAAGCGAAGCCCGGTACGAAGATCCGGTCGATGAAGCCTTTCAGTATGGCAGGCAAGTTGAACCACCATTGCGGAAAGACGAGGATCAACCCATCCGCTGCCTTGAGCCGCGCGATCATGGGCTCGACTGCCGACGAGTCGTAGGTTTCGTCCAAATAGCTCGCTCGCTCCGCCGCCGTCAGGCGCGGATCGAAATCCTCGGCATAAAGATCAAGAAAATCGACATTGTGCCCCCGCGCCTCCAGCGTCGCCACCACTGTCCCCGCGACCGATGCCGCAAAGCTCGATTTCAGCGGGTGGGCGAGAACGACGAGGAACTTCAAAACAGGTTTCCTTGCCCGGATGCGCCTGAGGAAGCAGGTGCCTTGGGTAGAGGTTTCTTCTTCACCGGCTGGGGTCCACCGTCTCCCTCACCGGCAACTGCCTTGACGTGGCCGTCAGCAAATTCGATATCGATCGCCTTGCCTTGGCTCACCGTTCCCGCCGACGATAACACATGATCATGCTCATCGCGAATGACGGCATAGCCGCGCTTCAGCACATTCTTGTAGGAGAGCGATTGCAGGATTCGGTCATGAGCCAACAGCGCCTGCCGTTCGCGCTTGAGAAAGATGTCGAGCGCGCCATCGCTGCGTCGCGCAATGTTGGCCAACCGCTCTTTCTGGCGCACGGTTTCTCCCGACAGCCGGGCCGGTAGCCCCGCAAACACCGCATCGGCGCGTGACAGCCGGGCGCGGGAGCGGTCGATCAATCGCTCGATCACCCGCTCGGCCTTCAGCATCTGCTCGCTTACCTTCTGCCGCCGTTCGGAAATCCGGGCGGAAAGAATGTCCGGCCGGAGTTGAGACGCGGTTCGTTCGAAAGCCCGCCGCCTGTTGAGGGCGGTCAACTCCAGCCCCCGCTCCAACCGGGCCGAAGCCTCGTCGAAGCGGCGGCGCGGCAATGCGAGCAACTGGTCGATGGAGGGCAGCGCCCGCACGAGCGACCGCACGCCTTGCCGGCGATTGTCCATCTGCCGGTTGATCGCACCCGAAAGCCGCGCCGCAAGGCCCGAAATCTGCGCTTCCAGATCGGCCTTGACCGGCACCGCCATTTCGGCGGCCCCGGTCGGTGTGGGCGCGCGCTGGTCGGCGGCATAGTCGATCAGCGTCCAGTCAGTCTCATGGCCCACCGCAGATATCAGCGGAATCTGGGAAGCCGCGGCCGCCCGCACCACGACTTCATCGTTGAAGCCCCACAGGTCCTCGAGACTACCGCCGCCCCGCGCCACGATCAGCACATCCGGCCGCGGAATATCGCCACCCGGCTGAAATTCGTTGAACCCCCGGATCGCATTGGCGACTTCGGCGCCCGACCCCTCACCCTGCACCTTGACCGGCCAGACCAGCACATGCAGCGGAAAGCGGTCGGAAATCCGGTGCAGGATATCGCGAATGACCGCCCCGGTCGGCGACGTGACGACGCCGATCACCGCCGGCATGTAAGGCAGCAATTGCTTGCGCGACGGATCGAAAAGCCCCTCGGCAGTGAACTTCCGTTTGCGCTCCTCAAGCAGCGCCATTAGCGCGCCGACGCCGGCTGGCTCGAGGCTTTCGATGACGATCTGGTATTTCGACGAGCCGGGGAATGTGGTGATCTTGCCGGTGGCGATCACCTCCATGCCCTCTTCCGGCCGCACCTTCAGCTTGGAAAACGCGCCCTTCCAGATCACCGCCTCAAGCCGCGAGCGGTCGTCCTTCAACGCGAAATAGGCATGCCCCGATGAATGCGGCCCTCGATAGCCGGAAATCTCGCCGCGCACCCGCACGTGGTCGAAGGCAGCTTCCATCGTCCGCTTAATCGAGCCCGACAGCTCGGAAACGGTATACTCGGTCAGGTTGGACGGCGAATCGTTTTCAAAGAAAGTCATGATGGTCCATCATGTCGTCAAAGGCGCGCCGATGCCAGAGTTTGGATCTATTTGATCTGGAACAATGGACCCCCGTACCTTTATCGGTTAATCACAGGCAATCATGGCAACCCCAACCGGATCGTTGATGGCTGATTCCTCTTCCCGCCCCTTTCGCCGCCAGGTCTTCTTCATCAGCGGCTTTGATCCGCGCGGCGTTTTGTTCCTGCACAAGAACTGCGTGACGGAAACCGAGAAGTGGGCCAAGACCACCGGCTACGACGTCAAGACCGGCGCTCGCAAGAACGTGTCGAAACTGGTTCGCCGGTGGCCTATCACGGCAACCCTGCCGACTGGCACGAGCGAGACGAGTTTCGACTTTCTGCAATGGGACGACATCATTCGCGAGCACTGGGATAAGCGCAATTGGCTTGTCTACCTGCAGTCGATCGCGGGCCTCTGGCGGCTGCTTCTCGACGGCGTCTATACCAGGACGATCCGAGACAGCTGGCCGATCGCCATCGTCATGTCTGCGCCGGCGATGACTGCCATCCTTCATGGTCTGGGTGTCCTGCTGCCGTTGCTTGGCCTGCTCGGCCTGTACTTTTTCCCAGGAGTCATCGGCAAGGTCCTTGCGCTGGTGCTGATTGGCGCAGGCGCCTATGCGTTCTGGTGGATCCGCAAGAACATGGACCGCTACAAGCCGGAATGGAACGGGCGCATCGGTCTGTTCGCCAACAAGATGGTTCAATCGCGTGACTTTGTTCCCGGTCTCGATGAACGGCTGAACCAGATGGTCGACCATATCGTCGCCTCCATCGATGAGGGCAAACCTGATGAAGCTTTGATCGTCGGTCATAGCTTCGGCACCTCGATTGCCTCCATCGTGACATCCCGGGTGCTCGAACGCCGTCCAGAATGGGGAGCCAAGGATTCGCCGCTGGGACTGGTGACACTCGGCGAGACCCAATGCCTGCTCGCATTCCGCAACAAGCCCAACTGGTATCATGAGGAACTGTCGCGGTTTGCAAAGTTTCCGGATTTCAACTGGCTCGATTTCTCATCGCCGCCGGACGGCGCCTGCTTTGCGATGATCAACGTGCTGGATTTCCTGCCGAACCCGCCCAAGGCAATGCCGAGGCAGCTCAATGCGCAGTTTCACAAGATCTTCTCAGAAGATCATATGAACGAAGCGCGCTATCACAGAATGCTGATGCACTTTTTCTACATGCAGGCCTCCGACAATCCGGACCTCGACAGTGATCTCTATGATTTCGTCCTGCTGATCTCCGGCACCCAGAAGGCACGTGAGCGCTACGGCAAACGCCCCTCGGGCAAACCATTCTTCAGGAAGGAGCGCTGACATGGCACGCATCGTCGGCCCCATGCCCGTCATCCGCAAGACGCGTCCCTCGCCGCTGACCCGCATCATCGAGGGGCGGCATTCGTCGCTCGACGTGTTGTTCGAACGCAGCTACTCCATGAAGATGGGTGAGTTTTCCGGGGTGCGACGCAAATTCTATTTCCTCGCCCAACCGGATATCGTCAATCGCATATTGTCGTCGGATGTTGATCTCTATCCGAAAAGCAATCTGATGGGGACGATCCTCTACCAGATCCTCGGCAACGGTATCTTCGTATCCAATGGCGAGACCTGGAAGAAGCAGCGCCGGATGATGAACCCGGCCTTCGATTTCGCCCGCATTTCAGAAGTCTTTCCGCTGATGATGGAATCGGCCAACGACATGAAGGCCCGGCTCGACGCCGTTGCCGACGGCCGCGAGGTGCAGATCGATTTCGAGATGACCCATGTCACCGCCGATATCATCTTCCGGACGATCTTCTCCGAACCGATCCCGCGTGAGGAAGCCGCGCAGATCTTCGACGCGTTCAACCACTATCAGGAACTGGCCTATATCCACGGCGTCTGGAACATGGCGGGCCTACCGCAGGCGCTGTCCATCCCGCGCATGCGGGCTATCCGCCATGCCAGAGGCATACGCGGCCCGCTGGCCCGCATGGTGCGCAAGCGCTTTGAACTGCTCGCCACCAATCCGGAAAACCCGCCTCAGGATATTCTCTCGTCGCTGATCGCGGCTGAAGACACGGACGGTTCGAAATTCTCCGAGAAGGAACTCGTCGACCAGATCGCGGTGATGTTCCTCGCCGGCCACGAGACCTCGGCCAGTGCGCTGTCCTGGGCGCTTTACCTGATATCCCATGACCAGGATGTGCAGGATCGCATGCATGTGGAAACCGAACTGGCCTTCGGCCAGGAGGGTGGCTTTGCGCCCCGGCATTTCAAGTTCCTCAAGCTGACCCGCGACGTGTTTCGCGAGACGCTCCGACTTTATCCGCCTGTGTCCTTCGTGCCCCGCGACATCACCGTCCCCGAAACCATGCGCGACAAGAAACTGAAGAAAGGGTCGGCGATCTTCATTTCGCTCTGGCTCCTGCACCGTCACCGCGAGATCTGGAAGAACCCGGATACGTTCGACCCCGATCGCTTTTCACGCAGCGACGAGAAAGAGGCGATCCGTTCGGCCTACATGCCTTTCAGCCAGGGGGCGCGCGTCTGCCTTGGTGCTTCCTTTGCGTTGCAGGAGGCGGCCATCATCTTGTCGATGATCTCGCGGCACTATGAGATCCTGCCAGTCGAAGGCCACGTGCCAAAGCCGGTGGCGCGCCTGACACTGCGTTCGGAAAACGGTATCCGCCTGAGGTTGCGCAAGCGCTGAATCGCATTACAGCACCCGGAAGACCAGCATCCGCTTTTCGCCGCCATTATCGACTGGCTCGAGGAATTCTGGAATTTCGCCATTCACCAGCCGGGCAAAGAGACCGCTCGGCTGAGCGCGACTGATCGAGCTCAGCTGGGGATCATCCGTGCAGATCAGCAGATAGCCAATCTTTTCATGTTTCATCATCTGCCAGGCTTCGGACGGCTCAGCCATGCCCATTTTCAGCGCGGCAATCATGCCCGCCTGGTTGCGGTGGTAATTGGCAGTCAGCACCGCATGTGGTGTATATCGGAGCAACACCGACCCCGGATTGGATGTCGATAGGATTCGGCCTGGCGGCAGCGAAGCCAGTGACTTGAGGCGTTGCGGCGTAACGCAGGCCCCGGCCTTTGTCTCTTCCTGCTTCGGTGGCGTGCCAGCCAGTGCATCACCGGCCTTGAACGCCATCACTCCGGAAATGGTCCACACCGAGGGTATGCTGGCGAGCACCGCAATGATGAAGGCGGCGGCGGCACGGGTGTCGTTGCGGCGGGCGTAATAAACATCACGCAGATCCGAAATCAGCGCCGACAGCGGTACGAAGGCGAGAAAACTTGCGAATATCGTACCCCGCACCTGCACGGCCGAGATCACCCAACTGACCAAAATCAGGGCAAGCAGGATCGCATGTGCGGTTGCCTGCTGGCGCCGGAGGATGCGAAACAGGCAGACCGCAACGCCGATCAAGCCGACCGCATAAAAGCCGCCGACATCTTCCGGAGCGACGGCGATGATCGACTGCGCCTCACTTATGCTCGACAGCCACATTGTCTGGAGCAGCGGATCAAGGTCGCCCAGAGGATTTTTCAAGCATTGTGGCGCGATGATGAGCGCGATCGCAGCGGTAACGAAGCCGACGAGGACAAGCGCTCCAAGGCGCATGCCAGTTCCCCGGCCGCTGGCAAACAGGGCAGCGGCGGCAAGGGCAAATCCACCTGCACTGGCAATGGCAAAGTAACCAAGCGACAACGTATCGCAGGTGACAGCAGACCAAAGAGACGTTGGCGTCGTGCCGAAGAAGATTGCAGCGGTACAGATTGAAAAACTCAAGCCGTAGCCGATTGCTGCGCGCCTGTATCGATCTCCATCGAATGCCCAGAGTAACGCGACAACCACCGACCCGACCGCAACGAGCGGTGTCGTTTCAGCGCCAATTGCCAGCGCGACGGCCCCCGCAATTGCGGCAAGTGCAAAGTTAGAAGCGCGTGCCAACGGATCGATCAACATCGCGACAATGAAGATGGCCAGCACCAGTTGCAGATTGTGATGGTCGATCGCCCCGGGACGAAACCGGATAATCGCGGTAAGGAAAACTGTGGCGAGAATGAGCGCCACCACCATCGCCTGCCTGCCTCCAATCCGGTAGCCAGCCAGCGCGGTTGCCGCCATCAGCGGAAGAACCAGGGCGATCGGCCAAACGAAAGCCGCAGCGGCTTCCGCAGCCGTCGGACTGAGAAACATCGAGAACAACAGGATCAGGCCGGCAATCGGCGCATCGACCAGTCGGGACCAGTGCATCAGCGTCCCACCAGCCGGTCCGAGCCGATATTGATGCAGATCGAACCAACCCTGCCCGCCGAGGAAATCGCGCACTTCGACAAGCCGCATGGAGTCGTCGGGATCGGGGCCGATATAGTCCTTGTAGTTCAGGAAATGCGCGCCGATCTGATAGACAATCGCGATCAAGCTGAACAGAAGCACCGCCCGCCAGAAATACACCGGCTTGTCACATTGGTCATTGCGCCAGCTGCCGCACAACCGGGCTCCGGAAGCAGCTTCTTTACCATTATCTGTCATCGGAGAACTCTTGCCGCAGATTGTCTTGCCAGTCGAAACCTAGCCTTAACCTTCTCAAGAAATAGTAAAGGCGCACATTTCGCGGGCCGCGCCCGCCTTGGCTGAGGAGTGGACGGGCGATCATGAGCGAAACCTACGACATAGCGGTGCTCATTCCCTGCTATAACGAATCCCTGACGATCGCTGAGGTGGTCAGAGGGTTTCGGCGGGCGCTTCCGACAGCACGCATCTATGTCTACGACAACAATTCCAAGGACGATACTGCCATGCGCGCCGCTCTGGCAGGCGCGACCGTCTTTCGCGAGCGCAGGCAGGGCAAGGGCAATGTCGTACGGCGGATGTTTGCCGATATCGACGCCGACATCTACCTGATGGCCGATGGCGATGGCACCTACTCTCCCGAAGATGGCGAGGACCTGATCAACACGCTGATCACAGAGCGCGCCGACATGGTGGTCGGCACCCGCCGCGATGTGCGGATCGATGCCGGCCGTCAAGGGCACGCATTCGGCAACATGATCTTCAACCGGCTCTATCGCTCGATCTTCGGCCGCGACTTCACCGATATCTTTTCCGGCTACCGCGCCTTTTCGCGACGCTTCGTCAAAAGCTTTCCCGCCGTCTCCAACGGTTTTGAGATCGAAACCGAGATGTCGGTCCATGCCTCGCGGTTGAAGCTGCCGGTCTGCGAGCTCGAACTCGATTATGGTCGCCGCCCCGAGGGCTCGCACTCCAAGCTCTCGACCTTCGGCGATGGCGGCAAGATCCTCTGGATGTTCGCCATGCTGATGAAGGAAACCCGGCCGTTTGCCTTCTATCTGATCTTCTCCGCGTCCCTCATGGCAGCCGGTCTGACCTTCTCCGTGCCGGTACTGATCGAGTATTTCACCACCGGCCTCGTCAATCGCATGCCAACATGGATGCTGTCGGTTACACTGATCGCCCTATCTTTCGGCATGTTCATGGCCGGTCTCATTCTCGATTCGCTGGCTCGCTCGCGCACTGAACAGCTCAGGGTCGGCTATCTCGCCATTCCAGCCGCATTCGGTTTCACCCGCCCTTCGTTCTCTTTCCCGAAGACGGACGAAGCCCGCACCGAAACCCAGTTCGCGGCCTGACCGCATCAACAGAAATTTCGCAGGTAACCGCCATGAACAGGGAAATGACCAACCGCATCCGTTTCGTGATCGAGGACATCCTGCCGCCCGTCGTGCGGGATTCGCAGCTGTTCCGCCATGCCGCCAAGCTTGCCTGGGGCAACCATATCGATCATCTGGCGAAGTTCCGTGAGCGTGCGCCGTTTCTGACCGCCGAGGAATATGCCGATCTCTACCGCAAGCATCCACGGGTGCATGAAGGCACCGACAATTCCGAAGCCTGCATCAAGAAGATCGTTGCTTCGGTCGCAGGCGAAAGCGTCTGCGATGTCGGCTGCGGCACCGGCGCCCTGCTTCGCCGCATCCAGTCGGGGTCGCCCAACCTCAAGCGCCTGACCGGCGTGGACTTCGTCATCGACGACGCCGCCAAGCTGGACGGCATCGAATATGTCGCCGCCATGGTCGAGAAGCTTCCTTTCGCCGACGGCGAGTTCGACACCGTCATCTGCACCCATGTCATCGAGCATGTGTTGGAATACCGTGAGGCAATCGCCGAGCTGCGCCGCATCGCCCGCAAGCGGCTGATCATCGTCGTCCCTCGCGAACGGGAATCCCGCTACACGTTCAACCCGCATTTCAACTTCTTCCCCTACACCCATTCCTTCCTGCGCGCTGTACATCCGGTGCCGGCGCACTATGTCTGCGAGGATATCGGCCGCGACATCTTCTATTCGGAAGAGCGCGGCTGATGTTCGGGTCGTTGACGCCGGGCGCCTGGATCGGCCTGCTCGGCACGCCATTGCTGATCGCCGCCGGTCAGGTGCTGTTCAAGCTGACCAGTTCGACCACCGGCGGGCTGGATACCAAGGGCCTGATGGGTCTGTTTCTCAACCCGATCTTTCTCGCAGCGCTGGCGCTTTACGGTTTCGGTACGATCGTATGGATCTTCGTACTCAAGCAGGTGCCGCTAACGGTCGCCTATTCGTTTATGGGGCTGACCTTTCTGTTCGTGCCGCTGCTGGCGCTCGCTTTTCTCGGCGAGACGCTGACGCTCCGCTATTTCCTTGGCGCTGCGTTGATCATCGGCGGCTTGATCGCCATCAATGGCTAGACGGCATTTCCACGGCTGTCGCCCCGATCGCTTCAGCCCTTCTCAAAGTGATTTTTTGTTTCGTCATCTGCAGGGAAGAAAGATTCGATCATCACGCCCTGTACCAGCGCATCCTGTACCGAACCGAAGCTGGTGAGCGTGGTGATCCAGTTGAACCGCTTGGAGCCGATACGCATCTCGATGGGCAGCACCGGCAGCCGCTCGCTATCGGGAAACGCCGCAAGTGCCGCACCGATATCCGGATGGCCCGCAAGGCGCTCGATCCGCTTGGCAAGTGGCGAACGTGGCCCCTGCAGCCAGGCTTCGCCGCGTATCCGATGGACCAGATCGGCGGCGGACTGCTCCCAGTTGACGATGATCGACCGGAGCGGGGTCGGCCCGAGATAGGCGTCGAGGAAATTGTCGCCGAGGGCGACCGTAACACCCCCCATGCCGGCCAAGCCGACAAAAGCGCCATTCGCCGCCAGTACATTGTACTCATGGTCGAAGACCACGCCCGGATAGGGATCGTGACGGGCAAGAATGAGCTTGATGGCTTCGGCGATAGCAACCGGCAATTTATCGAGAGCTGCAGCAGGCCGCGTTTCGAAACGTGGCCGGAAGCCAGCCGACGAAAACAGTATGCCCTGATCGCGCGCCGGAATGTCCAGCACCGAGGAAAGCCGCAGGATCATCCCTTCGGTGGGGCGGGAACGACCGGTCTCGAGAAACGAAAGGTGCCGGGTCGATATGCCGGCTTCCATTGCCAGATCGAGCTGACTCATGCGCCTGTGGCTGCGCCATTCCTTCAGGTAATCGCCGAACTGCATCTTTGGTCTCCGGTTAATTCAGGCACAAGGTCCGATGGCGAGACGCAAATCCATTACCTCTGAGGTAATTGGTTTGCTTCCCCGATCCGGTGATAGTCGCCCTGTCTTCAACGAAAGGGATCTCCGATGTTCGACCTAATCAAGCGCAATCTCCTCAAGATCGTCATGCTCGCCGACGGTGTCGTCTCGCTCGTCGCCGGCACCGCGCTCACCACTTTTTCCAGCGCGATCGCTGGCCTTTTCGGGCCCGCCTTGCCTGCCATAGCGGTGCTCGGCATCGGCCTGTTCCTCTTGGGCTGGGGCGTCTTTCATCTCGCTGCCGGTCGCGCCGAACGGATATCCGGACGCGCCGTTCGCATCGCCATCGCCGGCGATGCAGCCTGGGTCGCAGCAAGCGCGGCACTGCTGGCCATAGGCTGGAACGGGCTGAGCAGTCTCGGGGTAGTCGCGATTGCAGTGCTTGCCATCGCCGTGGCCGACATCATGCTGCTGAAAATGGTCGGGCTGAACGCACGGCAAACCGCCGTCAACGCCTGATGCTTGGTGAGCAGAGCGACAAGCGCCCGGCAACCGGCCGGGCGCTTTTGCCTTTATCAGACCGTCTGCCAGCCGTCGATTTCCGATGCCTTGTAGATCGCATCGATGACCTTCTGATTGAGCTTGGAGCTTTCCAACGTCACCACTTCTTCCTTCTCGCCCGCTGCGGCGCGAGCGAAAGATTCTGCCTCCAGCTTGTACTGGCGACAATCCTGGAACCGGAAATGCTGCGACTCGGAGTGGTTCTGGTTGGTGAGCTCGACCTCTTCTGCCCCGTAGCGGTCGGCATTGAAGGGCGACTTGACCTCGATGAAACCCTTGTCGCCATGAAACACCATGATCTGGCGTCCCGCCAGCTGGGTCGAGATATAGAAGCTCAGCTCAAACGAGCCAAAATCCGCCTTGACCGAGGAATAGATATCGGTGCCGAATTCGGGATCGCGATCCGTACGTGCCTGAATACGCAGCGGTTCCATGCCGGTCGCGAACCGGGTGGTGATCGTCGGATAAACACCGATATCGGGCAGTCCGCCACCGCCGAGCGCCGGGATGTTGCGCATATTGCCGGGGTCGCGATTGTAATAGGTGAACGCGCCCTGCACATGCCGTAGCGTGCCGATCGCGCCTTCGGCGAGCAGCGACCGGACCTTCCGCCAGACCGGCGAGTAGGTGACCATATAGGCCTCTGAAATCAGCACTTTGGTGCGCTCGCGCACCGCGATCAGCAGGTCGATTTCACCAGCGTTGAGCGCGATCGGCTTTTCGCAGAGCACATGCTTGCCGGCTTCAGCCGCCTTGATGGTCCACTCGACGTGCTGGGATGTCGGTAGCGGGATGTAGACCGCATCGATCTTGTCGGATGCCAGCATCTCCTCATAGGAGCCGAAGGCGTGTGGAACAGAGAAGCGATCAGCCATCGCCCGCGCATTGGCAAGATCGCGGCTGGCAATCGCCGTGACCACGCAGTTTTCCGCATCCTGAATGGCGGGAACCACCAGCTCGCGACCGATCCGAGCGGTCGAAATTATCCCGAAACGCAGCATGTCTCTCTCCCTTCGTCTGATTTTCGCCGAACCATATTGGCAATGCCGCCCGGTGGCAATCGGCGAAATGATGGACGTACATCGCCCGCTCAACGAGCGCTTCCAACCATCCCTTCTATGCTCTATGAACGTCCGGCAACGATTGGAGGAGGCATCGGTGACACTTGAAATACGCGATGCGCGACCGGAAGACGAATTGGCCTGGCGGCAACTCTGGGACGGCTATCTCACCTTCTACAAGGTTACGCTGGATCCCGCCGTCACGGATTCGACCTGGAAGCGGATCCTCGACCCGGCTTCGGCCGTCGCAATGCGCGTCGCCGAAAAAGACGGCGAGCTTGCTGGCTTCGCCATCCATCTCATCCACCCGTCCACCTGGGTGATGCACAACGACTGCTATCTTGAGGATCTTTACCTCGACAGCAAGTTTCGTGGCCAGGGCATCGGCCGGGCGCTGCTCGACGATCTCGTCGCACTATCCAAGAAGAATGGCTGGGAACGTCTTTACTGGCATACGGACGAAGGCAACGCCACAGCTCGCAAACTCTACGACACCTACGTCAAATCCGACGGCCATGTGCGCTACCGGATGAAATTCCGGTAAATTGGGGAGCTCAGAGGCCCCTGACGGTCTGCTCCGCCGCGAGCGCATGGCCCAGCAGATGCTCGTCACCATTGGGCAGGCCGGACAGCATAAAGCCGACAGGCATACCCGCCTGTCCTGTGCCGCAGGGGATGGAAACCCCGCACCAGTCGAGGAAGTTGCCGATCAACGTGTTGCGCAGCGTCTTGCCGTTCATGGCGAAAAAGGCGTCGTCGTCATCGACAAGCGGCGCAAGCTTCGGGGCCACATGCGGTAGCGTCGGCGATGCAATCAGTTCGCCGGGAAGCAGAAGCTCGGCCATTCTCGCGATCATACGCTCGCGCGCATTGATGGTTTCGACATAGTCCGGCATCGAGATATTGGCGCCGAGCCGTGCCCGCGCCACGACCCTCTGGTCCATATCGACAGCTTCAGGACCCACCAGCCGCTGTTTGTGCAACACGTAGGCTTCCGCAGTCACGAGTGCACCATGCCTTGCCATCAGGTCGAAGATCTCGCTGAATAGCGGCACGGCAGCCCGCCGAACGCTGGCGCCGGCTTTGACGAGCCTTGCGAGCGCAGCCTCGAATGCCGCCACGACCTCCGGCTCGGCGCCGTCGAACATCACCGTTTCGGGCACGAGCAGCGACAGTTGCCGGATATCAGCCATTGCGACAGAGGGAGCGGTGACGCCACGCATCGCCGCGTCGATCCAGACGGCATCCTTGACCGTGCGGCAGAGAGGACCAAGCGAATCCAGGCTCTTTGCCAGGGGAAAGACTCCGTCCATGAAATAGCGACCGCGGGTGGCCTTGTAGCCGACGATACCGTTGAAGGCAGCGGGAATACGGATCGAGCCGCCGGTATCAGTACCCATTGCAACGGGCACGAGGCCGGCCGCGACAGCCACACCGGATCCGGATGACGAGCCCCCCGGAATGCGATGACCGTCCGTCGAAGCAGGGTTTGCCGGCGTGCCGAAATGCGGATTGATGCCGAGCCCGGAAAAGGCAAACTCGCTCATGTTCACCCGGCCGACGCTGACCATCCCGGCGTTTTTGAGCGCGGATACCACCGCCGCATCCACTTTGGCAGGCGGCGCGCCTGCGAGCACTTTCGACCCCGCCGTCGTCGCCAGCCCGTCGATGTCGAACAGGTCCTTCCAAGCGATCGGTATACCATCCAGCGCGCCCAGTGAGCGGCCGGACCTGATGCGCCCCGAGGCCGCGCGGGCTTCAGCCAGCGCGCGGTCTTCAGTGAGGGTGGTGAAGACAGACCGATCCGGAAACGCCTTGATGTTGGCCAGCGTTTGCTCGGTAAGAGCCACCGGATCGAGCGCGCCAGACTGGATCAGGGTGGAAAGCTGGGCAATCGATTTCGTCATCATCTTCCTCGAATATTCAGTTACGGCCGACCAGTTGCATCCAGCGGCGCACGAGATAGTTATGCTCATCCATCGTCGTGTTCCAGAGGGCAATACTGTTGGCGCGCTGCCAGTAGGAGCCACCGCTGCGAACCGAACCAGCCTGGACCCTGACGGAACCGTCAGGACCCGTAAGACTTTCGGCCGCCGGCAACCCGCGATACCAGTAGTCCCATTCAGCCTCAGTCAGGAACTTCCGCGAAAGCTGCGGCGTGGAAATATAGTAGCCCTGCCGTGCCACCACTGCCCCGGGCCAGCCGGAAATCCACCAGTTGAGGTACTCGTAGGCGACATCGAGCATGCGGCCTTGAAGCGCGCGGGAAAGGCAAAGTCCTCCATGCCACGCCCGATAGCCTTCGGCCGGCACGCTCTGTTCCACCGGTACGCCCTTGCCGTTGAGGATGCTGATACCAGTGGACCACATGCTCTGGATGTCCGTCTGATCCTGCGCCATCAACTGGGCCGCTTCCTCCGCCGTGCACCAGAATGCCCGAAAGAACCCGGCTTTCTTCTTTTCTTCGAGAAGATCGAAAAGGCTGTCGATTTCGGCAACCGTCATGTTGCCCATGTTTCCGAAACTGAGCAGTCCCGCTGACTGTGCCGCGAGCGCCGCGTCGAAAATGCCGATTGCGGGCTCGTCGACCAGTGCGCAACGGCCCGCCCAGCGATCATCTAGAAGCGCGCCCCAGCTATTGACCTCGCCAGCGTCGGCTACATCAGTGCGATAGGCGAAGCTGTCGAAATTATGCGTCGTGGGCAGCATCGAAATGAAGCCGCTCGGCTTGTCTCCCAACGCAAGATTGGGCTGCACGAACAGTTTCTTGACCGGCGCATCGCCCTGCCCCAGCCGCGCCGTCGGCGCGATCTGCCCCGTCTTGGTCAGGTCAGTGATCTCGTCCCAGAGCGGAACGCGGCTGACATCAATGGGCTGGATGGCCCGCCAGTACCAGACGATATCGAGATTGTGGAAACACTGGTCATAGATATCATAGCTGTCGGGCTCCTGAGCGGCCTTTGTCTGTGCCGTCAGGAAATCATTGTTGTCGAAGACAATCTCGATGCCGAGATCTTTCTCCGCCTGCACCCGCAACTCCTCGAGCAGCGAGATCGCCGTTCCAAGCACGCGCAGGCGCGGCTTGCCGGAAAGCTTCAGGGACGGCGCGCCCGAAATCTGCGATGCTGATTGATGCTTGTTCATTGTCTAGTGCTCGACCGTCATGGCATTTTCCCGTTGGGCAACGACCGTCGCCGGTTGAACCGGGACGCGATCCACCAGCGCGAATGCTTCGAATGACCGCCTCAGCAATTTAGGGTCGAGTCCATCAACAATAAAAACAATCCTGGACTGCCGTTCCTCGGTTGTCCACGCCTGCATGTGAACAGGAGTGTGGACAAGATGCTGCACGCCATGGATCGCGACAGGACGATCCTCACCGGCAATATCCAAAATCCCCTTGACCCGCAACACCCGCTCGCCATGCCTGTTGATCAGCATCGTCAGCCAGATGCCGAACGCCGTCCAGTCGACGGGCCGATCGACGGTGATCGAAAAGGAACGGAACTCGGCGCTGTGAGGTGCGCCCTTGGAATCCAGCAGATCTCGGCTATCTTCGCAGTAAAAGCCGGTGGCCGACTGGACGTGCTCGCCACGAACAAAGTCCCCCGAATCCAGCAGGTCCGCCACGGACAGGGCTTCGTCATGAACGTCCAGGACCACGCAATCGGGATTTATGCGTGTTATCCGCTCAATCAGCCCATCCATAGTCGCCTCGTCGACGAGATCCGACTTGGTAATGACGAGACGATCGGCGACCGCTATCTGACGATTGGATTCGAGATATGTATCGAGTGAACGGGCTCCATTGACTGCATCGACCGTCGTGATGACGTTGCCCGCCTTAAAATGATGCCTGAGCACTGGATCAGCCTTCAGGGTAGACAGGACCGGAAACGGATCGGCCAGTCCCGTACTTTCGATCACCAGCCGTTTGAACGGCGGCACGATTCCGCGATCGCGCTTCGACAGCAGGTCGCGGATCGCCTCGGCAAGCTCGCCGCGCACCGTGCAGCAGACGCAGCCGGATTGCAGCAGCACCATGTTCTCATCGATGCGCTCGACAAGGTGATGGTCGAGTCCAGTCTCCCCAAACTCATTGATCAGCACGGCCGCATCGGCAAGTGCCGGGTCGTTGAGCAACCGCTTGAGCAGGGTCGTCTTGCCGGAGCCGAGAAAGCCCGTCAGCAGGTTGACCGTTGTGAAAAGGGGAATCTCAGTCATGCCGCAACGCTTCCATCCGGGCGATGAGATCGGCATCGAGCGGATCGCATGCACGCCCGATCATCTTCTCAGCCGTCGGCCACAGATGGCCGAGATCCTCGATCATCTCGCTTTTTCCCGTACGGTTGGCGATAACGTAGGAAGAACCCTGCCAGTCCGAAAGGCTGAGCGCATAGGCCGAAAGAACCTTGTTGGCCGCGGATACACGATTGGCGCGTTCCCTTCGGCGGTCGATCCGCTCGGTGTTGCGCGTGTAGACGCCCGGTCGCGCTACCGCATCGGCCCAGTGTTCATTGCCGCCGAGAATTCCGCAGAGCGAGCACATATGTTTTCTCCCGTCAGAGGTTCCTAACCCCTCCCAAACCCAACGCAGAAGGAGGGCTAAATCCGTCGCACCGGCAGAAGGAATGCCATACTGGCTCATGTCTTCGGCATGGGCGACCAAATGCGGGAGGCTCGGCCTTTAAAACCCTCCCCCAGCGGGGAGGGTTTGGGAGAGGCCTGTCTCCACTTACTTCTTGCGCGGGAAGCGCTGCGCAAAATCGTCGGCGATTTCGTTCATGGTGACGAACTTCACGCCCGGATGCTTGATCATATAGGCATAAAGCCGCTCGAGCATCATCAATACCTGCGGGCGACCTGCCACGTCGGGGTGGATGGTGAGCGGAAACACCGCGTAATCCATCTCGCGGTAGACCCAGTCGAACTGGTCGCGCCACATCTGCTCGATGTCGTGCGGATTGACGAAACCGTGGCTGTTCGGCGACTTCTTGATGAACATCATCGGCGGTAGGTCGTCGAGATACCAGTTCGCCGGAATTTCGATGAGATCGGTTTCGTGGCCGCGCTTCAAGGGAACCATCCAGTCGGACGGCTTCTTGGAGTAGTCGATCTTAGTCCAGCTGTCGCCGACGCGCACGCGATAGGGCGTAAAATCGTTGTGCATCAGCGAGTGGTCGTACTTGATGCCGCGTTCGAGCAGCAGTTCGTTGGTGACGTTGGAGAATTCCCACCACGGCGCAACATAGCCGGTCGGACGCTTGCCCGAAAGCTTGGTGACGAGTTCGATGCACTTGTCGAGCACTTCGGTTTCCTGTTCGCGCGTCATGGCGATCGGGTTTTCGTGCGTGTAACCGTGGATACCGATTTCGTGGCCGGCATCGGCAACGGCCTGCATCTGCTCGGGGAACGTCTCGATCGAGTGGCCGGGAATGAACCAGGTCGTCTTGATGCCGAAACGGTCGAACAGCTTCAGGAGGCGTGGGCTGCCGACTTCACCGGAAAACATCCCGCGTGAAATGTCGTCCGGCGAATCCTCGCCGCCATAGGAACCGAGCCATCCGGCAACAGCGTCGACGTCGATGCCGAAACTGCAAAAGATTTCCTTCGCCATGGGGTTGTATCTCCTTCGTTGATGCTTTTGATTATGAACTGTCAATGCGCCGGGATGACGGTCGCCTCGGCCGGCTTCCATGACAGAAGCACGCCGGAACCGACCGCAAACGTGTCAGGGCGATACTTGTCGACATGCGCTTCGAGCGAGATCGCCCTTCCGTCCGGCAGCGCCGCCGTCAATTGCGAGAGATGGCCAACGACATCGCAGCGGGTGATCATGGCGTCGATTACATTGCCGCCAAATTCGCCGGCGATCCGAGCACGTTCGACACCGGCGGCGCCATGCACCTCGATTGCCTCGGCGGGGACGACGACGTTGACCTTGCCACGATCACTGATGGAGCCGTTTACGCGGCCCGACAGCACGCCTGCTGCCGTCTTGACAACAGCGGTATCGCCTTCGGATTTCTGCATCTCGCCAGTAAAGATGGTATTACGGCCAATGAACTGGGCCACGAATGGTGTGTTGGGACGTGTGTAGAGCTGGTGCGGCGGGCTGATCTGCTCGACGCGGCCCTGGTTCATCACCACGATGCGGTCCGAAAGCGCCAACGCCTCGGATTGGGCGTGGGTGACGAAGATGAAGGTAACCCCGAGATTCTTCTGCAGCAGCTTCAATTCGTTCTGGATCGCCTTGCGCAGGTTTGCATCGAGCGCGCCGAGCGGTTCGTCCAGCAGCAGGATATCAGGCTCGACGACCAGACCGCGCGCGAGCGCAATGCGCTGGCGCTGGCCACCGGAAAGCTTGTCCGGCTTGCGGTCGGCGATATCTTCGAGGCCCAGTGTTGCGAGGATGCGGTCGACCTTGGCGTTGCGGTCAGCATCCGACAGACCTTTGACCTCAAGGCCGTATCCGACGTTGCGGCGCACGGTCATGTGTGGAAAGAGCGCGTAGCTCTGGAAAATCATCGAAGTCGGGCGGTGCTCAGGCGGCACATCGTTCATGCGCACGCCCTTGATCATCATGTCGCCGGACGAGATGCTTTCGAAGCCGGCGATCATGCGCAGTGTCGTTGTCTTGCCGCAACCCGACGGCCCGAGAAACGCGATGAACTCGCCCTTGCTTACCGACAGATCGAATTCGCTGACAGCGGTTGTGCCATTGTCAAAGACCTTGCCGACTTTTTTCAGTTCGAGGTCGAAAATCATCCTAATTCTCCGGATTGCCGCGCGCTGATCGACCGTGATCGCGCTGCGAGATCGTCTGGACGCCCCTCCCCCGAATGCCGGGGAAGGGGCATTTGCCAAACTGGGATTACGCGTTCAGGAACTCGTCCCACTTCTGGATGAGGTAGTCGTACTCATCCGGCCACTGGTGCCAGTAAGCCACGTTCGCGGCGCGCTCTTCGAGCGAGCCGCCATCGCGCAAATCGCCTTCCTTGATGCCGCGCTCTTCCGCACCGACCCAGGGCTTGCCTTCGTACCAGAAAGCGTACTTTTCCGGAGCCATGACGTTCTTGATGTTCGTCGACGGCGAATAATAGCCCTGCTCGGACACGGTGATGCCCGGTTCGCCCGAGAGCCAGTAGTCGGCATAGGCGAGAACGGCGGCCTTGTTCGGCGTGCCTGCAATCATCGACGGGCCGATGGCCCAGCCGCGATAGCCTTCCTTCGGCACGGCGTACTTGGCGGGCTTGCCCTGGGCCTTGACTGCCATGACGGCCGGCTGCCAGGCATCGGAAACCACCATTTCACCCGAAGCCATCAGGTTGACGAGTTCGCCGAAATCGCCCCAGAGCGCGCGGAACTGGCCTTCCTTCTTCTTGGAAATGAGGAAGGCTGCGGCCTGGTCGATTTCAGCCTGGGTCGGGTTGCCCGGATTCTTGACGTCGGACAAGCCGAGCGTGTTCATCGCCATGATGGCCTGGCCGAAGGCGATGAGCGGGTCGGTGTTGAGACCGGATTTGCCCTTCCACTTCGGGTCGAAGATGCAGGCCCAGCTGTTGGCTTCTTCGGCCGAAACCACATCCGGGTTATAGCCGATGGAGTCGTAGTTGTAGACGGCCGGAACCATGTTCAGGGTCGTCTGGCTATCGTCGGCCCAGATCTGGCCGACGATCTGCGACTTGCGGTCCCACTTGTCGCTGGCCTTGGTGAAGACGTCGCGGATGTTGCCCCAGTTCTTGATCTCGGCAGCAGGAAGCGGCTCGACATTGTTGGTCATGACGATCGACGGCAGGCGCTCGGCGATGATTTCCCAGCAATCGTAGTCCTTGGAGCCGGACAGGATCTTGGTTTGGGCGTCCGGGAAGGTCGCGGCAGTACCCGAAGTCGTGCCGACGCCGGAAGCCTTCTTGAATTCTTCCAGGATACGCTCCTGAACGGTCACCGACAGACCGATCGTGCGCAATTGCTGACCGGCAAGGTCGGCTGCCTGTGCGAACGCCGCACGCGACGACAGGAATGGTGTGCCGCCTCCCATGGCGAGCGCCATGACCCCGGCTGACCGCTTCAAGAGCGAGCGGCGATTGATTTCCATTTTGCTCATAGTCTCTATCTCCAGTTTGAAAGTTCCCTGAAGCCCCGTTGTTGCCTGGGCCTCTCGTTCATTCGCCCCCGCTCCGGCCTTCGCGGTGCCCGCTCCTGGCCGGAGAAAGTCCTCAGTAGCGGCCCACCAGGAGCCCCCCGTCTACGACCAGCACCTGGCCGGTCATGTATCTCGCGCCATGCGACGCGAGAAATGCGATGACATCTGCAATTTCTTCCGGTGCGCCGATGCGCCCCATCGGGATGAATTCCCCGGCCTTCTCGGCGCCGACCGGGCCGAGCGAGTTTTCTTCGGAGAGCAGCTGGGCGGTGCGGATGTAGCCCGGAGCGACCCCATTGACGCGCACGCCATCCTTGGCAAGTTCCACCGCAAGGCCGCGCACCAGCCCGACCACACCGGATTTGGCGGCGGAATAATGCACATGCTCGTCCCAGCCATAGGCCACGCCCATAATCGAGGAGAGCGCAACAATGCTGCCCGACTTGCGGACGCGCATGCCGGGAGCTACCGCGCGAACGAGGCGGAAGATCCCCTTGAGGTCGATGTCGAAGGTCAGGTCCCACTTGGCATCGCTCAGTTCGGCCAGTGGCGTGCGGTGCGCGATACCCGCGTTGGCGACGATCACGTCGATCTTGCCGTGCCGGACTTCAATATCGGCGACGAGCGCATCGGTTCGTTCGGTGGAACGAACGTCATAGTGCTGGAACTCGGCAGAGCCACCGGACGCCTTGATCGCCTCGACGGTGGCGTTGCCTTCCTTCTCCAGGATATCGGTGACCACGACATGATCGCCGAGCGCGGCAAAGGCCTTGGCTGCGGCCTGGCCGATGCCGATACCGGCGCCGGTGACGATGACAATACGCTTTTCGTTTGCTAACATGTCTTTCATTCCCTTACAGCATCACATCGCCGGAATTCGGCCCGAGCGTCTGGCCGACGAACAGGCTGGCGTCGTCGGAAGCGAGGAAAGCGACGGTCGCCGCGACTTCTTCCGGTTCGCCGAAACGGCCGAGTGGTAGTTCGGACTTCTTCCGCTCACGCCACTCGGCAGATAGCTCCATCACCAGCGGCGTATTGATCGGGCCCGGCGCGACTACGTTGACCCGCACGCCACGGCTGGACACTTCGCGTGCCAGAGACTTGGTCATGCCGATGATGGCGGCCTTGGCTCCGGCGTAGTGGCTCAGCTCGATGCCGCCGATCTGGCCGAGCTGCGAGGCGATGTTGATGATCGAGCCCTTGCCGGATGCCAGCATGGCCGGCAGTACCGCCTTGGTCATCAGGAAGGTGCCGCGGACATGCACCGCAAACATCCGGTCGAAATCGCGAACCTCGAGGTTCTCGAACAGCGCCTGATGGGCAATGCCGGCATTGTTGACGAGAAGGCCGACTTCACCATGGGTATCGACGGCTGACTTGTGAATGGCGGCGACCTCCGCCTCGGAAGAGACATCGCCTGCGCGGGCGGCCGCTACCCCACCCTTTGCACGGATGGCAAACGCCACCGCTTCAGCGCGCTCGATGGAAAGATCGTTGACCAGCACCGCATAGCCATCAACCGCGAGCCGTTCGGCAATCGCCCTACCGATGCCGGAACCGGCACCGGTGACGATGGTGGAGACGGCGGCCATCATGCGTCCTCCTGCACGGCAACGCGCTTGGCGCGGCGGACAGACAGGCCCATCAGGATCGCATAGACCGACAGCAGCGCGAACGAGAACAGCGTCGTCAGAACCCCGAAGGCAAAGACGTTGGGATGCACTTCCACCGAGAAGGTGCCGTAGATCGCCAGCGGCAGCGTCAAGTCGCGGCCGGAGGCAAACAACGTCCGCGAGAACTCGTCATAGGAGAGCGTGAAGGCAAACAGCATCGCCGACAGCACGCCCGGGAAAATCAGCGGAAAGGTGATCTTGCGGAATGTGCGGGCCGGGCTGACGCCGAGCGACCAGGATGCTTCCTCGACGCTCTGGTCGAAGCGGTTGAAGATCGCCAGCATCACCAGAAAGGCGAACGGGAAAGTGTAGACGACGTGCAGCACGAAGGCCGTGCCCCACCAATGGCGATCGATGCCAAAACTGTTGGCGACCAGCGCCATGCCGAGGCCGACCAGCACACCCGGCACCATCATGCCGAGAACGATGAGGTAGAAGACCACGCCCGAACCGGTGAACTTGCGACGGAACGCCTGTGCTGCCGTTACGCCGAGAATGGTAGAGACCACCATGGTCATCACAGCCAGCAGCATCGAGCGGCCAAGGCTCTGGTCGATCGGCAGCGGCGCGATGCGTGACGGCGGCGCCAGCCCGAAGAGATGCTTGTACCAGTAGGTCGACCATTCGATGATCGGAAACTGCGGGCCGCCTTCCGGTCCTGTCTGGAACGACAGGATGGCAAGCACCACCAGGGGAGCGTAGAGAAAGACAAGGAAGAGCGTGGTGTAGACGCCGAGGCCGAATTTGATGCCGCTTGCGTTCATGATCAGAGCTCCTTCCTGAGATCGACAACCCTGAGCAGAGCCGCCACGACTGCGCCCATGAGGATGGTCAGAACCACGCCGGCGACTGCCGCGAAGGCCCATTTGAGCGATCCCACCTGGGTAACGATGATATTGCCGAGCAGGTTGACCTTGCGGCCCGAAAGCGCGGCAGAGGTGGCGAATTCGCCGAGCACCATGACGGAGACGAAGATGGCCCCGACCACCACGCCGGGCATGGAGAGCGGGAGGATGATGGTGCGGAAGATCCGCCAGAAGCCTGCGCCGAGATCCTTTGCCGCTTCGATGATCGATGGATCGATGCGGCCGAGCATGAAGGCGATCGGGCCGACCATGAACACGCAATAGATCTGGGTCATGCCGATGATCACAGACAGTTCGGAAAACAGCAGCACTTCGATCGGATGGGTTATGATGCCGACTTTCATCAGAATCATGTTGATGGCGCCTTCCTTGCCGAGCATCGGCCGCCAGGCCAGCACGCGGATCAGGAACGATGTCCAGAAGGGAATGACGCAGAGGACGAGCAGCACGGTCTGCAGCGTCTTGTTCTTGACGAACAATCCGACAAAGAGCGCGGCGGGATAGCCAACAAGTACGGTTGCCACGAGCACGATCAGCCAGATGCGGATCGTGGTCCACAACGCGCTGAGATAGGTCTCGCTGGTGAAGAAGGTGATCCAGCTCTTCAGCGTGAGCGTCGGCTCGATCTTGAATGTTGTCTGCGTCCAGAAGGACACGTATAGCATCATGGCCAATGGCAGGACGAGGAAGAACAACATCCACAGGACGCCGGGCGCAAGCAGCCACAGCGTCTTGCCCGAGGGCTTGGCGGTCACTGCCTTTTCAGTCTTGAGATCTTCGGTTACGGCGGTCATGGTCATCTCGCAATTCTCCGCGAAAGGGCTGAAACGGAGTGTCTCCGTGCATTCGGCTCAGGCGAAAACAAGGGCATCCTCCCGCTTCCAGGCCAACGCATAACGCTTGTGCGGCTCATAATTTTCCGGCGCCCGGTGGCTGAGATGCGCCTCGACTTCGAACACCCGGCCATCGTCGAGCGAGAAGAAGGCATTGACGGCCGAACCGGTATATTCGCTGGCGACAAAGGTGCCTTCGATCTGCACTTCATCGGCGGCTGCGATTTGACCCGCCGGGCGGATGGCGATGCGGTCATAGCGGATCGCATAGGCCGGGTCGGCTGACTTGCGGGGCTGGCCATCGAAGCCGAGCAGACCCTGCGGGCTTGCGAAACGATCGTTTTCAAGCTTGCCCGGAAACAGGTTGTAGCAATTGAGAAACCGCGCCACAGCGGGCGAACAGGGCCTGTTGTAGATCGTGTCGGAATCGCCTTGCTGGGCAATCCGGGCCTTGTCGAGCACCAGCACCGTGTCGCCCATCGACAGCGCCTCGGTTTCACTGCCCGTCACATGCAGGAAGGTCACGCCGCAGCGTTCACGGATCATCCTCAGCTCGCTGCGCATACGAGCGCGAAGATTGGCATCGAGCGCCCCGAGCGGCTCGTCGAGCAGAACCATCTTCGGTTCGGTAACCAGCGTGCGGGCGAGCGCCACACGCTGCTTTTGTCCGCCGGAAATCTGGGTCACCGCCCGATCCTCGAGCCCGGTCAAGCCAACCAGCGAAATGATGTCACGCACCTTGGAGGCGACGATCTTGTCATCCGTCACCGGATTGACGACCCGGTTGATCAGGCCGAAGGCAATGTTGTCGTAGACCGACAGATGCGGAAACAGAGCAAAGTTCTGGAACACGAAGCCGATGTTGCGTTCGTGCGGCGGCATGGCTGCGATGTCCTTGCCAACGAAATGAATGGAACCACTCTCCGGCTGCTCGAAACCAGCGATGACGCGCAAAAGGGTCGTTTTGCCGGAGCCGCTTGGGCCGAGCAACGAGACATAGGAATCGTCCGGCAAGGACAGATCGATCCCATCGAGCGCCCGCTGGTCGCCATAGGCTTTCACGACATTGGAGAGTTGAAGCACAGCCGACACTGTTTTCCCTACCAGTTTGCGGCGGGCATCCTTTAGAGCACACTCGCACGATCGCCGACCCGGAAACGAGCCACGAAGACATGCCGACAGCGTTCACGCGTGGAGACTCCACGCGCGCTTCAGATGATCCGCTAAGTTAAAAATTCTGTTCCGTTCCCACGCGCTTCTGTTGGCGCGATTGCTATCGAATACAATACATAAATGATTTTTGTATTCAATAGACTTTTGCAGAAATTTTCTGCGCCTGCCTGTTTTCGTTTACGGAAGCGATGCGCGCGAGTAGCGCCCACTTTTGAAACGCCTATAAAATGCGCGAAACGCAACCAGAAACAGACAGAAGCAGACTGTTTTTACAGTTTTCCGCAAAATACAATTCAACACATCCGTTTCAAATCGATTGAAACAGCGCGCTTCCGTTCGCAAAAGCCAGGCAACTCCGCTAGACAAAACGTCCATCATTTGCAAATAATGTATGCAATGTGCATTTATTCAACCTATCGAAGTTGTGCTACAGATCGCGTACAAGGCTTGAGGCTCGCATGGCGCCAGAACGAAGGTATCTTGATTTCATGGCCGACGATCGAACAGGACAGAGCACCCAACGCCGCTACGAGATAGCCGAGGACGTGCTGCGCAAGAACATCCTTGAGGGCATCCTGCCGCCCGGCCTGGTGCTGCTCGAAGGCCCCATCGCCGAAATTCTGCAAATCTCCCGCGCTCCCGTGCAACGCGCCCTGCAAACGCTTGAAGCCGAGGGGCTGGTGTCGCGTTTCAAGGGTCGTGGCTACCTCGTCGGACCCGGCAGCGACAATGTCGAACCCAACCGCATCGACATCAAGTCGATCGGCCTGATCGTTCCGCAGGATGCCGACGAGGCACTGCAGAGTCGCTCCTCCTGGGAACGGATCTACAACACCGTCGAAAGGGATGTCGCTGGCTGCGTCGTCTTCGGCCAATACCGCATCATCGAGACCGAACTGGCCGAGCATTTCAATGTCAGCCGCACCGTGGTGCGCGATGTCCTCACCCGGCTGCGCGAGCGTGGGCTGGTGCGCAAGAACCAGAGCTCGCACTGGATTGCCGGCCCCCTGACCGCCCAAACGGTCAAGGATCATTTCGTGCTGCGCAAGATGCTGGAACCACAAGCGCTGATCAGCGGCGCAACCTTCATCAATCGCGATGCGCTGACGCGGCTGTTCAACCGTCTCGCCGAACTCGAGAGCCGCCATACGATGGATTTCCAGCGCGATCTCGAGGACATCCAGACACGCTTTATCGACACCTGCATCCTTGCCACGCCGAACGAGAAACTGCGCGACCTGATCGCCAACAACCTTTTGCCTGTCGCGGCGACCGAGCGGCTGCTGCGCCGGCTTGGCCTGCCGGGCGAGCCGATGATCATCACCGAACTCAGGCTGGTAGTGGAACTGCTGATGCGTGGCGGCGTCACCGCCGCGGCCGCGATGCTGGAAAGCCATCTCGACGCGTCGGTAAACCGGACGATCGCCCAGATGAAGATCGTGGCGATCATTCCCGGCCCGAGCGTCACGGCCGACTACCTGACGCGCGTCATGGAATAGAGGTAAAGCGCGGCGCGGATAGGCCGCCGCCTTCCCCTCCGACACAATGATGGCCAGATGACTGCGTCTTGCATTCGTTGTCTCGGCCATCATTCTACCCTCCCTGAGTCTAGAACAGCGCCTTGATCCGGTTGACCAGTGCGGCGCGGTCCTTGCGGGCCGCAAGCGCGGTTTCCATGTCGACCTTGATGAACTTGGTCGGGGTATGCGGCTGCATCTGGCCGATCAGGTCCATGTCGGCGGCAATCACTGTTCCGATCATGAAGTAGCCGCCGCCCGACACCGCATCGCGATGCAGGATGATCGGCTCGGTGCCGCCCGGCACCTGGATCGAACCGTAGGGATAGCAGCTATCGACGATGTTGGACGGATCCGACCCTGCGCCGAACGGTTGTTCGCGTTCCACGAAGCTGAGCGGCCTGCCGCCACGGAAGCGATAGCCCATCCGGTCTGCTTCCGGCGCGACCTTCCATTCGTCCTCGAAGAAGTTCTTGCCTGCCTCCTCGGTGATCCGGTGCCAATAGAGGCCCGGCAGCACGCGCAGGCCGGCCGGCATGCCGGGCTTGCGCCGCAGTTCCTCGGGAATGGACTTGCCTTCCGTGGCCTTGCCGGCAACGCCAACGGGCAACTCGTCGCCGACGGCGATTGGCCTGCCCTTGAAACCGCCAAGCGCACCGATCGGATAGGTCGAGCGGCTGCCCAGCGCCAGCGGCACGTCGATGCCACCGGATACGGCGATGTAGATGCGCGCACCGCTCTTGAGGAAATCGAAGGTCAATACCTGGCCGGCCTTGACCTTGAAGGCCGTCCAGCCGGGTTGTTCGACCCCGTCGAGTTTGATCGGCATTTCGGCGCCGGTCACGGCGACCATGACATCGGCGGTGAACTCAAGCTTAGGCCCGATGAAAACTGCTTCGAGCCCGGCAGCCCCCGCGTCGTTGCCGACCAGCAGGTTTGCCGCCTTCAGCGACAGCCGGTCCATGGCGCCACCCTCGGGAATACCGAGATGGAAGTAGCCGGGGCGACCCAGATCCTGAACGGTGGTGGCGAGGCCCGGATGAATAACCTTAATGGCCATTGAGCACGCCCTCCAGCTTTGCGTTGTAACCATCGATATCGTTCTGGAATTCCCTGAGATCGAACCTGACCTCGCGGATCGGCGGCGAGAATCTGCCCTTGTCGACATCCTCCACTGCCTGGTCGTAACCATCGCGATCGACGGGCTTGAATTTCACGATGTCGCCGGGGCGGAAGAACACCATGAAATCCCTTAGGTAGGAGGTCTTCTGGGTCGGGTCGTAGATCGGCATCGGCGTGATGCCGAACATCTGGTAGCCGCCTGCGCCACGCACCGAATAGATGCAGCCGAAGCAGCCGCCATGACCGACAGTCAGGCGCGGCGTATCGGTCCGCGGCCGGAGATACTTCGGCACCTGGATCTGCCGCTTTCGATCGACCATCTGGTACATGAACGGCAAGCCGGAGACGAAGCCGACCATCGACACGAACCACGGCGAACCGGAATGAGCGCCAATGAAATCGCCGACCGTATCGTAATTGTTGATCCGCGCGGCGTAATCGAGGTCTGTGCCTGTGGGATCCTGATGGCGCTCGCGAAACCGCATCAGCGTCTCATGCGTCCAGGGATCGTTGTAGAACACCGGGATTTCAACGATGCGGGTGGTGATGACGGGCTCGGCCTTGGTGGCCGCCGCCTCGACCATCTTCACTTCCTTCAGAATATCGTCGGGATGGATGACATCCGGATTGAACTTGATCTGGAAGGAGGCGTTGGCCGGGCAGATTTCGGTAATGCCCTTGATGCCTGCTTCTTTGATGCCCGTTGTCATCGACAGGCTGTTGAAGAAGGCTTCCAGCGACATGTCCTCGCTGCACTCGACGAACAAATGCTCGTCGCCCCCGAATGAGTAACGCATGGGCATCAGGCAACCTCCTCGATAGCGGCCAGCGCCGCCGGAAAATCCGTTTCAAGCCACGATTCCAGAAAGCGCGTATGAAAATCCGCCTTGGCCACGGCAGCATCGCGCGCCAGCGCGATATGCAGCGGTATGGTGGTCGGCAACCCCTTGATGATCAGCCCCTCCAGCGCGCTTTCCAGACGCACAAGGCAGGCTTCGCGGGTCTCGGCCCAGACGATCAGCTTGCCCAGCAAAGAATCGTAGAACGGCGGAACCGTATAGCCTTCATAAAGCATCGTATCGAAACGGATGCCCTCGCCTTCCGGCACGATCAGCGTCTCGACCGTTCCGGGACCGGGCAGGAAGCCCTTGGCCGGATCCTCGGCATTGATGCGGCACTCGATCGCATGGCCATGGACCTTGATGTCTTCCTGCCGGACCGACAGCTTTTCGCCGCCGGCGATGCGGATCATCTCCTGCACCAGATCGATGCCGGTGATCATTTCGGTGACCGGATGTTCGACCTGGATGCGGGTGTTGACCTCGATGAAATAGAACGCGCCGCTCACTTCATCGTAAAGATATTCGACGGTGCCGGCGCCGCGATAATTGACCTGACGGGCAAGCGCCACGGCGCTGGCGCACAGGGCTGCACGCACATTTTTCGGCAGCAGATGCGACGGCGCCTCTTCCCAGACCTTCTGGCGGCGACGCTGCAAGGAGCATTCGCGCTCGAAGCAATGCACCGCGTTTTCGCCGTCACCCAAGATCTGCACCTCGACATGGCGCGCACGGGTGATGACCTTTTCGATATAGAGCCCACCGTCGCCAAACGCTGCGAGCGCCTCGGCAGAGGCCTGCGGGAAATGCCGCTCAAAATCTTCCATCGTATCGGCAATGCGGATGCCGCGACCGCCGCCGCCGGCAGCGGCCTTGATCATTACGGGAAAACCGATCTTGCCGACGATCTCGCGGGCAACGTCCACGCTATCGACGCGGCCGTCACTGCCCGGTACCGTTGGCACGCCGGCGCGCATGGCGACCTTGCGCGCCTCGACCTTGTCGCCGAGCAGGCTGATCGCCTCGGGCTTGGGGCCGACGAAGATCATGCCGGCATCCTCGACCGCCTGCGCAAAGGCGGCATTCTCGGACAGGAAGCCATAGCCGGGATGGACCGCATCGACGCCGGCAGCCTTCGCGGCCGCGATAACGGCGTCGATCTTGAGATAGGACTTGGCCGCCGATGGCGGTCCGATGTCAATTGCCTCGTCGGCAAGTTTGACCGCCAGCATATCCTTGTCGGCCGCCGAATGGACCTGAACCGTCCTGATGCCCAGCGCTTTCGCCGCCCGGATGATCCGGACAGCGATCTCGCCGCGATTGGCAATGAGGAGCGAGCGGATCGTCATACCTCGACCTCGGCGATCACCTGGCCGGCCATGATCGGCTCGGCGTCATCGACCAGGAAGGTGATGTTCTTGCCGTCGAGACCGGCCGGGATCTCGTGGAAAGTCTTCATCACTTCGATCAGTCCGACGACATCAGTGGCTGCCACCGCATCGCCATCTGTCTTGAACAACGGCGCATCCGGAGACGGCTTGCGATAGAAGGTGCCCGGAAGGGGCGATCTGATTTCCAACTTGCTCATAAGTGTCTCCGGTTTTGTTCGCTGACGATTTCGGATACGGGCGCAATGCGAATGCCCGCAGCCTTCAGCGCTTCCCTTATGTTGCGGATGATGTCCAGCGCGCCTAGCGTATCCGAATGAAAGCAGATGCTCTCAAATGGGACTTCGATGTCGCGGCCGGTAACTGCGGTGACCTTGCCCTCGGTACACGCCCTGACCACCTTGCGGGCGATCGCGGCCGGATCGGGACGGCCTGCATCGCGGGTGAACACGATGGAGCCACTTTCGTCATAATCGCGGTCGGCGTAGAATTCGCGGATCGCCGGCTGGCCGGCCTCTTTTGCCGCCCGCTCGGTTGCCGATCCAGCCATGCAGAAGACGAAGGCGTTGGGCGCAACGGTCCGCATGTAGGTGATGAACTGCTGGGCAAGCTCGGGATTGACAGCCATTTCCATATAGAGCGCGCCATGCGGCTTGACATGCTGCAGGCTGGCGCCATGACGGCGGGCAAATTCCCTGAGCGCGCCGACTTGATAGGCGATGTCGTTGACGAGTTCGCGCGGCGTGCCGTTGATCCGGCGACGACCAAAACCCTGCAGGTCGTTGTAACCGGGATGGGCGCCGACACCGACGCCATGGCCGACGGCTAGGCGGACGGTCTCGTCCATGAGGTTGGGATCGCCAGCGTGGAAGCCGGCCGCGATGTTGGCGGAGCTGATCAGGCCCATCAGGCTTGCATCGTCCGTGTCGCCCACATGCCAGCGGCCGAACGCCTCGCCCATGTCACAATTGATATCTACGACGTCGAGAGCCACGATATTCCCCGTTGTGATTGCATTTTTCGCAGCTTCGCAGACTGCATTGGTAGTGGTCTTTCGACGCTATGCGCAAAAACTGCATTTGAAAAATTCTATTTTTTCGTGTCTATTATCTAAAAATCAGAACGATCCGGGGACAGGATATGTGCGTTTTTGCCAAGCAGTTTCATATTTTTACAGCACTCCCTTATCCAGAAACGACCGGAAATGCACGCATCGGTCGCATGTCTATCTGAATTTTAAATATTAAAGTTCTGATTTTCAGATAAGGAACGGACCTGTGTCGCTGAGCTTCAAGCAAATCCGCTATTTCATTGCCACGGCAGAAGCCGGTCAGGTTTCGCAGGCAGCCGTCAACCTGTCGATATCGCAGTCGGCGATCACCACAGCCATCCGCGACCTTGAGGAGACAGTTGGGGCGCAGCTGTTTGACCGCGCGCCGCACGGAATGCACCTCACCTATGCCGGCCGCCAGTTCCTGTCACATGCCTACGACATCATGAAAAAGGTGGCCGATGCCCAGCAGCTCAATCTGGTAACCAGCCAGGTGTCGGGGCGGCTGACGGTGGCCGCGACCTATACCGTCATCGGCTACTTCCTGCCCTATCACATCGAACGTCTGAAGCGACAGTTCCCCGGCCTGGATATCCAGCTCTTCGAACTCAATCGCGAGTCGATCGAAGAAGGCCTGCTGACCAACCGCTACGACATCTCGGTTCTGCTGACCTCCAACATCCTCAATCCGGAACTGAGCGCGGAAAAACTGCTGAGCTCGCCGCGCCGGCTTTGGTTGCCAGCGCAGCACAGGCTGCTTTCAGCCGGCCCGGTGGGGCTGCGCGAAGTGGCCGAGGAACCCTATATCATGCTGACAGTAGACGAGGCTTCGCATACGTCGCTGAAATACTGGAGCCAGACACCCTACCAACCGAAGATCTCACTCAGGACCTCCTCGGTCGAGGCGGTGCGCTCGCTGGTCGCCAATGGCCAGGGTGTGGCGATCCTCTCCGATATGGTACACCGACCCTGGTCGCTCGAAGGACGGCGCATCGAGGCGATGATGTTGCAGGATCCTGTTCCATCAATGGATGTCGGCCTGGCCTGGAAGCGCAGCGCCGAGTTCACCCCCGCAATGACGGCGTTTCGTGCCTATTTCAGGGGCGCATTCCACATTCCGGATTGACGACACTGGAAGTGGGGCCGCTCCCCGCATATCGGGGCTTGCCAGCCCCGCCCTTACACCTTAACCCAGCTGGATAAAACGACCGGCTAATGTGGATTACCGAGTGACTTCACCCAACAAGCTTCTTTTCGTCGACGTCGAAACCACCGGCCTGACCTATGACGACCGCGTCATCACGCTGGGCTACGTCGAGCTGGACCTCGAAGCGCTGAGGGATGGCGCCGATGCCGCCAGAACCGGCCATATGATCTTCAATCCCGGCCGGCCGAGCAATCCGTTTGCGGCTGCCGTACATGGTTACGATGACTGGACGCTTAGGCACCAGCCGGAATTTTCCAACCATGCCGAGGAATTGCTGCCGCCCTTCGAACGAGCGGAACAGGTCATCGCGCACAATGCCGCCTTCGACGAGCGCTTCATGCGCACAGAGTTCTCCCTTTGCGGCTATACCCTGGCGCCAGCTCGGTTCGATTGCACCATGCGCGCCTACAAGAAGAAGCATGCGCGGCCAGGCGGGCTCGACAAGGTGCTCGACCACATGGGCCACAAAAGCCGCGGCAAGCAGCATGGCGCACTTGAGGATGCATGGCTCTGCATGCGCGTCTGGCTGTGGATGAACGACCTGCCGACGCCGGACCTGCCCGGTGATCTACTCGCGCCGCCCAGCAACTGGGTCGAGCCGGAGATGAAGCCGATCCGAGGCGCGCGGAAGGCATACAGTTTTTAGGTCCGCTGCGCCTTTGTTGGAATCGCTCTATATCTGTGCAATTTGTATTACAAGTAGCACAAGGATATTTTGCGATGGCGACCGTCAGCATCCGCATCGATGACGAAACCAAAGATAGGTGGAACAACCTCGCCAAGACCCATGGCCTCAATCAAAGCGAGCTTTTCCAGCAGGCAATCTTAGAAAAGCTGGAAGAACTCGAAGACTTCTATGTCGTGAAGGAACGACTGTCCAATTCTTTCAAGACGATCTCCAATGAAGATGTCTGGAAGGAACTAGGCATTGAAGATTGAGTGGCACCCGGAAGCGATCGATGATCTGCGGCGGCTTGGCGAACCGGTCTAACGTCGCATCAGGAAGGTTCTCGCAGAACTTTTGACGTTGGAGGACCCCAGGCAAAAGCTGGTAGCGTACTCCGCCAACATGAAAGGTCTTTGGAAGCTTCGCGTCGGGGACCCACCGATTGATCTGCCAGTTACTGGAGACAGATCAAGGATTTGTGCTGGTCATAGGCGTTGCGCACCGCAGCATTGCCTATGACCAGCGTCATCTCAAAAGGATCGAAGACCGAAAGAATTAACCCCTGAGCACACCGCCGGTGGATTTTTCCACGTTGGCGATGATACGCGCGGTCAGCGCCTCGAAATCCTCGTCGGTCAGCGTCCGGTCGGACGGCTGGATCGACACCTCGATGGCGATCGACTTCTTGTCCTCGCCAAGCGAAGCACCCTCGAACACGTCGAACACGGTTACGCCCGATATCAGCTTGCGGTCGGCGCTGCCGGCCGCCCTGAGGATCGCACCCGCATCGACCTTGCGATCGACGATGAAGGCGAAGTCGCGCTTCACGGCCTGGAAGGGCGAGAGCTCCAGCACCGGCTTGGTGCGTGTCGCCTTCTTCTTCGGCTCGGGCAGCTTGTCGATAACGATCTCGAAGCCGCACAGTGCACCGGAGACGTCGAGCGCTTCGAGCGTCCTCGGATGGAATTCGCCGAAATGGCCGATCACCAGCTTCGGGCCCATCTTGATCGTGCCTGAGCGACCCGGATGGTACCAGGCCGGACCGCCCTGCTCGATCTGCAGGTTGGCGGCCGGAAAGCCCATGGCCTCCAGCACGGCGAGCGCATCGGCCTTGGCGTCATAGACATCGATCGGCTTGCCGCCGCCCTTGTCCTTGTTCGACCAGAGACGTCCCTGCCCGTTGAGCGTCGCGGTACCGCGGCGGATACCGCCGGCAACGCGCCGCTGGCCTTCTGCCGTATCGTTTTCATAGGTGCCGGAGACTTCGAAGATCGCCACATCGCCATGCCCCTTGTCGGCGTTGCGTTGGGCGGCAGTCAGCAGACCGGGCAACAGCGACGGCCGCATATCGGACATATCGGCGGCGATCGGATTTTCGAGCTTCAGTGCAGCACTGCCGCCGCCGAAGAGCGTCGCCTGATCGGCAGGGATGAACGACCAGGTGACCGCTTCCAGCATGCCGCGCGTGGCCAGTACTCGCTTTGCTAGCCGGGTGCGGATCTGCAGCGTGGTCAGGATCCTGGCGTTGACGTCGGCAAGTCGCGGCAGCGGTTGCGGCTTGATTTCGTCGATGCCGTGGATGCGCATGACCTCCTCGACCAGATCGGCCTTGCCATCGACATCAGGACGCCAGGAGGGAACCTGCACCGCGACCGTGTCGCCAGTGCCATCCACCTTGAAACCAAGACGACCGAGGATCGCAAGGCTTTCGTCGCGGCTGACATCAAGCCCCGTAAGGCGCTTGACTTCGGAAAGCGGGAACGTCACGGCCTTGGGCGTGTATCCTTCGTAGCCCACGACATCCGTCTTAGCCGGCGTGCCGCCACAAAGCTCCAGCACCAATTCGGTGGCACGTTCCAGGCCCGGCACCATGTATTCCGGGTCGACGCCACGCTCGAAGCGGTAGCGCGCATCGGTGATGATGGAGTGCGCGCGACCTGTGCGGGCGATGTTGAGCGGATCCCAGAGAGCCGACTCGATCAGCACGTCGATCGTGTTCTCATCGCAGCCAGAATGTTCACCGCCCATGATGCCGCCGATCGACTCGATCCCCTTTTCGTCGGAGATAACAACATTGGCCGGGTTGAGCTTGTATTCCTTGGTGTCGAGCGCCAGCACCGTCTCGCCGTCCTTGGCGCGGCGAACGGTCAGGTTGCCCTTGACCTTGGCGGCATCGAAGACGTGCAACGGGCGGCCCTGGTCGAAGGTCATGTAATTGGTGATGTCGACCAGCGCATTGATCGGCCGTTGGCCGATGGCGCGCAACTGCTTCTGCATCCAGGCCGGGCTCGGACCATTCTTGACGCCGCGCACGAGGCGGAGCGCAAAGCCTGGGCACAAATGCTTGTCCTCGGCGGAGAAATCCAGCGCCACCTTCACCGGCGTCTCGCCGGAAACGGCAAAGGTCGGCGCGGGACGGGTCTTGAGCGTGCCCATGCCGGACGCGGCCAGATCGCGGGCAATGCCATGGACGGAGGTGCAATCCGGACGGTTCGGCGTCAGGTTGATCTCGATGACCGGATCATCGATGCCGTAATAGGTGGCAAACGACGTACCGACAGGCGCATCATCCGGAAGATCGATGATGCCATCATGATCGTCGGAGATTTCCAGTTCCTTTTCCGAGCACATCATGCCGTGGCTTTCGACGCCACGGATGTTACCGACGGCGAGCGTCACCGCGATACCGGGAACATAGGTGCCGGCAGCCGCAAATGCGCCGACCAAGCCCGCACGCGCGTTGGGTGCGCCGCAGACGACCTGCACCGGCTTGCCCATGCCGGTATCGACCGATAGCACTTTGAGCTTGTCGGCCTGCGGATGCTTTTCGGCGCTCAGAACCTTGGCGATCACGAACGGCTTGAAGCTGGCCTTGTCATCGACTTCTTCGACCTCGAGGCCGATCATGGTTAGCCGCTCGCAGATTTGCTCAAGCGTCGCGTCGGTGTCGAGATGATCCTTTAGCCAGGAGAGTGTGAATTTCATTGTCTCTATCTCCCTTTATGCACTGAGGCCGCCGAACAGCGTCGGCAGGTCGAGCGGGCGGAAGCCATAATGGTTCATCCAGCGGACATCGGCGTTGAAGAAGTCGCGCAGGTCAGGCATGCCGTATTTCAGCATGGCGATGCGGTCGAGCCCCATGCCCCAGGCAAAGCCCTGATAGACATCGGGGTCGAGACCACCGGCGCGCAGCACATTGGGATGCACCATGCCGCAGCCGAGGATCTCCATCCAGTCGTTGCCCTCGCCGAACTTCACCACGTCGCCGGAGCGATCGCACTGGATATCGACCTCGACCGAGGGCTCTGTGAACGGGAAGAAGGACGGACGGAAACGCATGTTCACCGATGGCACTTCGAAGAAAGCCTTGCAAAATTCTTCCAGCACCCAGCGCATGTTGGCGACATTGGCACCCTTGTCGATCACCAGCCCCTCGACCTGATGGAACATCGGCGAGTGCGTGGCGTCCGAATCCTGGCGATAGGTCTTACCGGGAATGACGATGCGGATCGGCGGCTCCTGGTTCTCCATGGTCCGCACCTGCACCGGCGAGGTATGCGTCCGGAGCACCTTGCGCTCGCCCTTTTCGTTCGGCGGCAGGAAAAAGGTGTCATGCATCTCGCGGGCCGGGTGGCCTTCGGGAAAATTGAGCGCCGTGAAGTTGTAGTAATCCGTCTCGATATCGGGGCCTTCGGCGATCGAGAAGCCCATATCGCCGAAGATGGCGGTGATTTCGTCGATGATCTGGGTGATCGGATGGATACGGCCGCGCTCGGCAGGCGAGGACCTGACGGGCAGCGTCACATCAAGGGTTTCGCGCGCCAGTCTGGCATTGATAGCCTCATCCTTGAGCGCTGCCTTGCGGACAGCGATCTCGGATGTCACCTCGTTCTTGATGAGATTGATCGCCGCGCCCCGCGTCTGACGCTCTTCAGGGCTCATGGTGCCGAGCGTCTTGAGGAGTTCGGAAATCGAGCCCTTCTTGCCAAGCGCGTTGACGCGGACATTTTCGATCGCCGCTTCGTCGGTTGCGGACGCGACCTCGGCGAGAATGGATAGTTTCAACTGATCGAGATCGGACATTGCACCGCTCATGATTGACAGTGGGAATTTGATGGAGACAAGAAAAAACCCGCGCTAGCCCTGCCAGCGCGGGTTTCCCAATAAGAAAATATAGGTTTGGGAAGCGCTGGCCTTAACGGACGACGCTTTCAAACTCGTTGGTGGTGCCCTGATCCTTCAGGTAGCCGAGCGACTTCTTGGAAGCTTCGACCAGCGCACCGAAGGCTTCAGCCTGGGTGATTGCCATGTTGGAAAGAACCTTGCGGTCGACTTCAATGCCAGCCTTGTTGAGGCCGTCGATGAAGCGGCCGTAGGTCAGGCCGTGCTCGCGGACAGCAGCGTTGATGCGCTGGATCCAGAGCGCGCGGAAATTGCGCTTCTTGACCTTGCGGTCACGCGTTGCGTACTGCATCGAGCGATCGACGGCAGCCTTCGCGGTGCGGATGGTGTTCTTGCGACGGCCGTAAAAGCCCTTAGCGGCCTTCAGAACCTTCTTGTGCTTGGCGTGCGACGTAACGCCTCTTTTTACACGTGCCATATCATGATCTCCTTATAACAACAAATACCGGTAGTCTCAGAGACCGTTCGGGAGGTAGTTCTTGATGACCTTCTTGCCATCGGGCTCAGCCAGCACCATCGTGCCGCGGGCGTCGCGAATGAACTTGTTGCTACGCTTGATCATGCCGTGGCGCTTGCCGGCAGCTGCCGACAGAACCTTGCCGGTCGCGGTGATCTTGAACCGCTTCTTGGCAGACGACTTCGTCTTCATCTTGGGCATTTTGCTACTCCATTGTTGTCGGTTTTTGAGAAACGAACTGATGAGGTTCATTTCAAGCGTGAAGAACGGCCACGGCATGCCCTGCCGGACCGTTCGGACGCGGTGATATAACCGCTGCCTGATGAAAGCGCAACAGGGGGTTTGCGGATTCTCTCGATGTTGCTGAGTTTGTTATTGAGAATAAGTTGCAATAGCAGATTCTCTGTGCCATCTTGCCTGGCAATGATGTCTGGCGTTGGAGAAATTATGTTTCGATCCCTCAGAAAGTGCATACCGGCCGCAGCCATTGCCGCGACCGCCCTCCTCCTTCTCAGTGCGGGCAGCGCATCCGCAAAGTTCAAGGCAGTCACCACATTCACAGTCATCGCCGACATGGCGAAGAACGTCGCGGGTGACGCTGCGATCGTCGAATCCATCACCAAGCCCGGCGCCGAGATCCACAACTACCAGCCAACGCCCCGTGATATCATCAAGGCCCAGGACGCCAATCTTATCCTCTGGAATGGCCTTGGCCTCGAACTCTGGTTCGAAAAATTCTTCCAGAACCTCGACAACGTTCCGGGCGCGGTCGTCTCCGAGGGCGTCGAACCGATGAGCATCGGCGAAGGACCCTATTCCGGAAAACCCAATCCGCATGCATGGATGTCGCCCCAGGCAGCATTGATCTATGTCGACAACATTCGCGATGCGTTGGCAAAGCATGACCCCGCCAATGCCGACACCTACAAAGCCAACGCCGAGGCCTACAAGCAGAAGATCAGCGCCACGATCAGCCCGATCAAGGCTGAACTCGATGCCATTCCGGCGGCAAAGCGCTGGCTGGTGACGAGCGAAGGTGCTTTCAGCTACCTCACCCGCGATTTCGGGCTGAAGGAACTCTATCTTTGGCCGATCAACGCCGACCAGCAAGGTACGCCGAAACAGGTTCGCAAGGTCATCGACGGCGTACGCGAGCACGGTATCCACGTGGTATTCAGTGAGAGCACGGTTTCGGACAAACCAGCACGGCAGGTGGCGCGGGAAACCGGCGCGAACTATGGCGGCGTCCTTTACGTGGACTCGCTCAGTGAAGCCGATGGCCCAGTTCCGACATATCTCGACCTGATCCGCGTGACATCGGAAACGATAGCCAAGGGACTGTCGCAATGAATATGACGCTCCGCGATAACAAGCCCGACGGCAACCCAGCAGACGGATCCGGCATTGCGGTCGATGGAGTGACCGTGACCTACCGGAACGGCTACACCGCGCTCAGAAACGCGAGCTTCCGGATTGGCAAGGGTACGATCACGGCACTTGTCGGGGTCAACGGCAGCGGCAAGTCAACGCTTTTCAAGGCGATCATGGGCTTCGCACGGGCGTCTGCGGGTTCGATCTCCATCCTCGGCATGCCGGTTCCCGCAGCCCTCAAGCGCAATCTCGTGGCCTATGTGCCGCAGGCCGAAGAGGTTGACTGGAATTTCCCTGTGCTGGTCGAGGACGTGGTGATGATGGGCCGCTACGGCCACATGAACATGCTGCGCATTGCCTCGCGCAGGGACCATGAGATTGTCAATGCAGCGATCGAGCGGGTCGGCATGAGCGCGTTCCGGCACCGCCAGATCGGCGAACTCTCCGGCGGCCAGAAAAAGCGTGTCTTCCTTGCCCGAGCGCTTGCACAAGAAGGCCAGGTCATCCTGTTGGACGAACCGTTCACCGGGGTCGACGTCACCACCGAGGAAGCGATCACCGCGCTGTTGAAGTCGCTGCGGGACGAAGGCCGGGTCATGCTGGTATCCACTCACAATCTCGGCAGCGTGCCGGATTTCTGCGATCAGACAGTGCTGCTCAAGGGAACCGTGCTGGCCTACGGACCGACGGAACGCGTCTTCACCCGCGAGAACCTGGAGAAGGCTTTCGGCGGCGTGCTGCGCCATCTGGTTATCGACACCATCGGTGAGACCGACCGCCACGCGGTGGGCGTCATTACCGACGACGAGCGCCCCTTCGTGGTCTATGAGGCCGGTGGACAGGTCGATCGACCCAATGAACCAGGCGGGGACGGCATATGACCGAACTGCTCGCCGAACCATTCTCCTATGAATACATGCTCAACGCGATGTGGGTGAGTGCATTGGTGGGGGCCGTCTGCGCCTTTCTTTCCGCCTATCTCATGCTGAAGGGCTGGTCGCTGATCGGCGATGCGCTTTCGCATTCGATCGTGCCTGGCGTCGCCGGCGCCTACATGCTCGGCTTGCCATTTTCTATTGGCGCCTTTTTTTCGGGCGGCCTGGCGGCAGCGGCCATGCTTTTCCTCAACCAGCGGACAAAATTGAAGGAAGATGCCGTCATCGGCCTGATCTTCACGTCGTTCTTTGGGCTGGGTCTGTTCATGGTTTCGCTCTCGCCGATGGCGGTCAACATCCAGACCATTGTGATGGGCAACATCCTGGCGATCACACCGGAGGATACGATCCAGCTTGCCATCATTGGTTTCGTCTCCCTCGCCATCCTGCTGGTGAAGTGGAAAGATCTGATGGTGGTGTTCTTCGATGAAAACCACGCGCGCACCATCGGGCTCAATCCTGTGCTGCTGAAAATCATGTTCTTCACGTTGCTATCGGCCTGCACTGTCGCCGCTCTGCAGACGGTCGGGGCCTTTCTTGTCATCGCGCTGGTGGTCACGCCCGGTGCCACCGCCTATTTGTTGACCGACAGATTTCCGCGTCTGCTCTTGATCAGCGTGGCGATAGGTTCTGTCACCAGCTTTTTCGGCGCCTATATCAGCTATTTCCTCGATGGTGCCACAGGTGGTGTCATCGTCGTTCTGCAGACGCTGATCTTTCTCGCTGCCTTCTTCTTCGCACCCAAGCACGGCATGCTTGCAGCGCGCCGCAAGGCGCGCCTGGAACTGGAGGCCATGCCATGAACGGGTTCCTCGAGCTTGCGCTGATGCCCTTCCGCTTCGAATTCATGCAGATGGCGTTGATCATTGCCGTGCTGGTGGCGATCCCGGCCGCGCTGCTATCCTGCTTTCTTGTGCTCAAGGGTTGGTCGCTTATGGGCGATGCCGTGTCCCATTCCGTACTTCCGGGCGTGGTGCTCGCCTATATCGCCGGCATACCGCTGGCGATCGGCGCCTTCGTCGCCGGCATGGGCTCGGCCATGCTCACCGGTTTCCTCAAGGAAAACAGCCGCATCAAGCAGGATACGGTGATGGGGGTGGTGTTTTCGGGCATGTTCGCCTCGGGCATCGTGCTCTACACCAAGATCCAGTCCGACGTACATCTCGATCACATCCTGTTCGGCGACATTCTCGGAGTCGGCTGGGGCGACATACTGGAGACAGGGCTCATTGCGCTTTTCGTAACCACGGCGATGACGCTCAAATGGCGCGACCTGCTGCTGCATGCATTCGACCCAGCACAGGCAAGGGCAAGTGGCCTGCGCGTGGGTTGGCTGCACTACGGACTGCTGGCCATCCTGTCCCTGACCATTGTCGGTGCGTTGAAGGCCGTGGGCATCATTCTGGCAATCGCCTTGTTGATAGCCCCAGGCGCAATCGCCTATCTCGTGACGCGACGCTTCGGAACGATGATGGTGACAGCGGTGGCGATAGCGGTGTTCTCGTCGTTTGCCGGCGTCTACCTGTCGTTCTTCATCGACAGCGCCCCGGCGCCGACAATCGTTCTCATCATGTCGGGATTGTTCGTTCTGGCCTTCCTGTTCTCCACAGGCAAGGCGGAGGGCGTGGACGGCGACGAGATCGCTCGGGCAAATGCGCGGCGCAGGCTGCCTTGATCAGTTGGACGTGCGGTGCCGCTGTACTCCCGCCAACGCCGGCAGGATCAACGACAAACATGTGCCGACAAGCGCCGAAATGATTGTCAGCAAATGCGCGTTGATGCCAGCCTTGGCGACGGTGGCAAGCCCCGTGCCCACGCCAAAGGCTGCCGCGCCCGCCACGATGCCGGCCGGATAGGTGCCGACACCGCCTGGCGCGTGCACCGGCAGCACGGAGGAAAGCTCGCCGCCGAGTGCACCCCCAAAGCAAGCAGCAATGGGATCGACGCCCATCAGCTTGAGTATCCAGGCGAGCACAAGCACCTTCACGCCCCAGTTCAGAACCGTGAGAAACCATGCACGGAGAAATGCCGGCAGATCACCCGGAATGCCATCGGAGACCTGATCCATCAGCGCTGAAATTCTTTTGCCTGCGCGCGTTCGAACAAGACCAATTGCATGATCCTTGAGCGGAAAGACCAGCACCGGCGCAACGAAAAACAAGGCCAAGGCAGCGCAAGCCCAGGGCTTGTAACCGGTCGCGGCCACCAGTCCGGCTCCGCCGGCCGCCAGCAGCGCATGCAGGTCAAGCAGCCTGAGCACCAGCAGGGCAGAGGCGCCATGCGCGAGTGGCACGCCGAATTCCGATCGCATCAGCAGCGGAAAACTGGTTTCGCCCGTCCGGAACGGCAGCATGATGTTGAGCAGGTTGTGGATTTGCGTGACGCGGAAAAGCCATAGAAAGCGACCCGCCGTTTCGCGCGGGAAGTAATCCTGCATGCGATGGGTGCGGATAAAATACGTGCCGACCAGCAATGCCAGCGCCAGGAACACTTTGAGCACGCCCACATCGCGCCAGCCCGACAGGATCGACGCCCAGCCCCACGCATACTGGACGAACGCCGCATAGAGTGCGATCACCGCGGCCGCGATAAGCGCGATGCGGTTCCTTGCAAGCCAGCCTCGCACCGTCACGTCAGCCATTTGACGCTTCTTGATCCCGATTGATTTGACACCGAGCCTGCTATAACAGAAGGCGCTCGCAAAACCAGCACATTCCGGAGAACCATCTTGTTGCAGTCCTCATCCGTCCTGCAGGCAGAGGCCGACCCTGCAAACGCGATCGAACTTTCGGTTCTCATTCCCGTCCACAACGAGGAGGAGAATGTGACCCTGATGATCGAACGGGTCGCCGACGCGCTGAAAGACTTCGGCAAGCCTTGGGAGCTCGTCATCATCGACGACGGCTCGACCGATGGCACGCTTGCCAATGCGCGCAAATTGCTCGACCGGACCGACATCGATCTCCGGATCATCGAATTTCAGCGCAACTTCGGCCAAGCTGCCGGGCTGCAGGCAGGCTTCGACGCGGCCCGTGGCCGGCTGATCGCCACGCTGGACGGCGACCTCCAGAACGACCCCTATGACATCCCAAGGATGATCGGCGTCCTCGAGGAAAGGGACCTCCATATGCTCTGCGGCTGGCGTAAGTCGCGCCAGGACGGTCTCTTTCTGCGCCTCATTCCTTCGTGGATCGCCAACCGCCTGATCCGCAGGATTACCGGCGTACACATCCATGACTACGGCTGTGGCCTGAAACTTTATCGGGCTGAAATTATCAAACAGGTCCGGATCATGGGCGGCATGCACCGTTTCATTCCGGCATGGGTGGCAAGCGTGGTCCCAAGCTCGCGCATCGGCGAAACGGTCGTCAATCACCATGCCCGCCAGTACGGTACGTCCAAATACGGCATTTCGCGAACATTCCGTGTGATACTCGACCTGCTCGCCGTGCTGTTCTTCATGCGTTTTCACGCCCGTCCCGGGCATTTCTTCGGCATGATCGGGCTCAGCTTCGGCGGCGTCAGCGCCTTGATGTTTGTTTGGCTTGGCGTGGTGAAGTTCATCTTCGGCGAGGACATCGGTACGCGACCGCTGTTCATCGTTGCAGTCATGCTTTTCATTGGTGCAGTGCAGATGATCACAACAGGCATTCTCGCCGAGATGAACCTGCGCAACAACAACCGCGGCGGCGCTGCGCCCGGCTATGTCATCCGTACCATATTCAAGCGAAACGCCTGATTATGATGGCCAGCGAGCGAAAACCGGCGACAATCCTGTTCATCGCATTGGCGGTCTATTTTCTCGCAAACATCGCCGTGCGCTTGAGCCTGCCCGCGACGCTCGAGCTGGATGAGGCCGAACAGATATTCTATTCACAGTGGCTTACACTAGGCTATGGACCGCAGCCGCCGCTCTACAACTGGCTACAGACCGCCGTGTTCGCGGTCACCGGCCGCTCAATCTTCGGGCTGAGCCTGCTCAAGAACGCGCTCCTGTTCAGCTGCTATTTCTTCTATTGGCTCGCCGCTTGCCAGGTTCTAAGGGATAGCAGGTTGAGGATCGTCGCGGTGCTGGGCCTGCTTGCGCTGCCGCAGGTCTCGTTCATGGCGCAGCAGGATCTGGCACATACGGTGGCGCTTCTTTCAGCCACGGCATTGTTTCTCTATGCCTTTTACCGGATTGTCGCCGCACCGGACACGACAGCCTACCTGCTGGCCGGCGTGGCGGTCGGTGCCGGATTTCTCGCCAAGTACAATTTTCCGCTGCTGCCGATCGCGGCTTTGCTGGCGGTCCTGCCCGAAAAAAACCTGCGCGACCGCATTTTCAACTGGCGTCTTGTTATGGCCATGGCGCTCGCCTTCGCCATCGTGCTGCCGCATGCGCTGTGGCTGCTGCAGAACTTCGACCACGCCACTTCGGCGACACTCGGTAAAATGACCGAGAACGGAGATGTATCCGTCGGCCCCATATCGGCTGTTCGCGGCATAGGATCGATGGCCGTCGCAATTGCCGCCTTCTCGGCAGTGATCGTTTTGATTTTCGTCGCGGTCTATCGCCGGTCGGCCTGGACGGTCCTGAAAGCGCAATCGGTCCCGATAAGGATCACAGAACGGATGATCGCGCTGCTGGCGGTCGCGCTTATCGCCATCGTTGTCGCCACCGGCACCGTGCACGTCCGCGAGCGTTGGCTGGATCCCTTCCTTCTGGTGTTGCCGCTTTATCTCTGCATGAAAATCGAAGCGGCGGGCAAGGCCGGTGCGATTACGCGAAAGGGGCTTCTGGTGATCCCGCTCGCTATCATGCTGGCGATCCCGGCAAGCATATTCCTGCGGGTGACGACCACAGGCATGACAGGTGCCTATACCAAGCTCAATATCCCGTTTGATGAATTCGCAAAGAAACTGACCGGCAACAGCGTAACGCCGGCCGTGGTGATCGCCCAGGATCGGCATCTCGCCGGCAATATGAAGCTGAATGTCGGCAAGACACCCGTCATGACCGCACAGTTTCCGAATTTCAAACTGCCGTTCGACTGGAACAACGATCAAGCGGTCTTGCTGGTCTGGCGATCCGCGACTGACGCCTCCGTTCCGGCACAACTCAAGCAATGGGTGAGCGATAACGCCACCACGGGCACAATCTCCACTATCGGGAAAATGTCGCTTCCCTATCATTATGGCCGGGAGGGCGACCGCTATGACTTCAGCTACGCCTGGGTCACGGCTCCGAAAATTGCCCCATGACAGCAAAAAGCCGTCCGGTTGATCCGGACGGCTTTTTCAAACCTAAAACCAGGAAGGATTACCTGGGAGCCAGAACCATCATCATCTGACGGCCTTCGAGCTTCGGCTCGGCCTCGACCTTGGCTATAAGCTGGGTATCGTCGCGGACCTGATGCAAGAGCTTCATGCCGAGTTCCATGTGCGCCATTTCGCGGCCGCGGAATTTCAAGGTCACCTTGACCTTGTCACCGTCGTCAAAGAAACGCTGGATCGCCTTCATCTTCACCTGATAGTCGTGGGTGTCGATGTTCGGACGCATCTTGATTTCTTTGATTTCGATGATCTTCTGCTTCTTGCGCGCCTCAGCCGTCTTCTTCTGCGTCTGGTACTTCAGCTTGCCGAGATCGAGGATCTTGCAAACCGGCGGTTCGACATTCGGCGAAATCTCAACCAGATCCAAACCGTCAGCTTCTGCCATGGCGAGCGCCTGATCGGTCGGCACTATACCTTGGTTGTTTCCGTCGGCATCAATCAGCTGGATGCGCGGTACACGGATTTCCCGGTTCGAACGCGGGCCATCTTTGGTGGGGCCCTCCGCCTTGAAAGGTCTGCGAATGGTCGTATTCTCCTAAACGTTTACAACAGGGGCTCTATCTGCCATCAGCGCTTTTCGAAAGCAATCTCCGATTTGCAGAGCGCGAGTTCATATCACGATTTTTTCAAAGAATCACCCATGGAAATTGCGGCGCCGGTTACTTGCACTTGAATTGGAAGGAAGAATGATGTCCGAAAACGGCAACTCCATCGAATATATCAACGCCGGTCCGGCACACGAACCACGCCGGATCGCGGTGATCACCACGGGGATGGAGGGGGCCGAAGGCGATCTCTGCATAGTCTGGCTCGGTGGCTACCGTTCCGACATGACTGGCACCAAGGCCGTCGCACTTGAGGCGCATGCAGCCGCGATAGGCGTGCCGTTCATCCGGTTTGACTATTCCGGCCATGGCAGCTCGAGCGGCCATTATACCGAAGGCACGATCTCGACCTGGCTGGAAGACAGCCGCGCGGTACTGGACACCTTTGCCCAGGGCAAGCGCTTGATCCTGGTCGGCTCGTCCATGGGCGGCTGGGTGGCGCTCAGGTTGATCGAGGAATTGCGCAAGCAGAAGTCGGCAACGCAGGCAGAGGGCCTGGTACTGATCGCACCCGCCCCGGATTTCACCGTCGAACTGATCGAACCGAACCTGACGGCGGACGAACGCGCCTCGCTGGAGGAAAAGGGCTATTTCGAAGAACCGTCGGAATATGCCGCCGAGCCGAACCGCTTCACCAGGAAACTGATCGATGACGGCCGCAACAACAGAGTGCTGACGGGCTTGATCGAGACCGGCTGCCCCGTTCATATCCTGCAGGGTATGAAGGACCCGGATGTGCCCTACTCCCATGCGCTGAAGATCATGGAGCAGCTGGCCGCGGACGACGCAATCCTGACGTTAATTCGCGATGGCGACCACCGCCTTTCGCGCCCTGAGGACATCGAGCGCATTTGTGACGCTGTCACTGCCATGACACAGAACCGGTGAAAAACAGCCCGATTGTTAACCATATCGCGCGAACGAATTGGTTAACGGTTCCTTAACGATTGACTCATCGCCCCTAAATTACTTTAACTCTTTCTTAAGAATTGAAGGGGCATGGGCAATGGCATTGAGTTCAAAAGCCGGATGGATGGCTCTGGCTATCCTGGCAGGGATCACGGCAGGAACGACGGCGCAGGCCGCTTCGCGCTTCATGCAGGCCGGCGCTATTACCTCGCAGCCAATCGGCCACTACGAGTTTTGCCAGACGCACAAGAGCGAATGTTCCGTGCGCTCGACCAATACGGTTGCTCCACGGGTGACCGAATTCGGCTGGAACGTGGTTCGCCAGATCAATGCTCAGGTCAATCAGGACATCATGCCGATGACCGACCAGCAGATCTATGGACGCGACGAAGTCTGGGCCTACCCGAAGGAAGTCGGCGACTGCGAGGACTTCGTGCTCCTCAAGCGCAAGATGCTGATGGAGCGCGGCTTTTCGGCTGCCGACCTGCTGGTTACCGTCGTGCGCAAGCGTGATGGCGAAGGCCATGCGGTGCTCACCTTGCGCACCTCCGACGGAGACTACGTCCTCGATAACCTCGAAGACACCGTAAAGCTCTGGTCCGAGACACCTTACCGGTATCTCAAGCGACAGGCGAGCTTCAACACCGGCCGCTGGGTCACGATCGACAACTCCGACGAAGTGGTCGTCGGCGCCGTCGAAAAGTAACAGAGCAATCCGGGAACGCCGTTACGCGTTCCCGATCAGGATACCTGCGGCAAGCACCAACGCGCCTCCCAGCACCACTTGTAGCGTCGCCTTGAAGAAAGGCGTTTCCATATATTTGTTCTGAATGAAAGCAATGGCCCAGAGTTCGACGAACACCACGGCGATGGCAATTGCCGTGGCAGTTTGAAAATTCGGGATCAGATAGGGCAGCGTATGCCCTAAGCCGCCGATCGTCGTCATGATCCCGGATGCCAGTCCGCGCTTGATTGGCGATCCCCTGCCGGAGATCACCCCGTCGTCATGCGCCGCCTCGGTAAATCCCATTGAGATGCCCGCGCCGACCGACGCAGACAGGCCAACCAGAAAGGTCTGGAAAGTATCGCCAGTCGCAAAGGCGGCGGCGAAAATTGGCGCAAGCGTGGAGACGGAGCCATCCATCAGCCCCGCAAGCCCCGGCTGGACCCAGGTCAAAACGAGACTGCGGCGTGCGGTCTCATCCTCGCCGGCTTTTATTTCCTCCGGCAAATGCTTCTCTACCAGACGATGAGCGAGACCTTCATGGGCTTTCTCAGCAAGCGCCAGGTTGCCCAACAGCTTGCGGGTTGCAGCATCCGTGGAGTTTGCCGCTGCCTGCAGGTAAAAGCGATGCGCGGCTTCCTCCATGACCTCGGCTTGCTTTCGCGCTTCATCAACCGACAAGGTGCGGATCAGCCAATCGGGCTTGCGTTCGGGAAATTCGCGAACATGCTCGCGCCGCACCAGCGGGATTCTGCTTCCGAAGCGTGCGGTATGCTGATCGATCAGCATCTGCCGGTGATGGCTTTCTTCCTCGGCCATGTCCTCGAAAATCTTTGCCGAATGCGGGTAATCTCCTCGCAGCGCATCTGCATAAGCGAGGTAGATGCGGCCATCGTCCTCCTCGTTGGAGATCGCCAGCGCCAGAACTTCCTGCTCGGAAAGCGAGGCGAGCGGTCGTTTGGCCGAGGAAAAAAACCTGCTGAACATACCAATTCCCTAAGTTTAGAATAATTCTAAACTTAGGGCGTCAATCAGGGACCGTCAAGTCTCGGGAACTGCAAACACGACCGATTATCAATGAATATCAATCGTCTGAATAGCGCTGCTCTCGCCAGGGATCGCCATACATATGATAGCCGTTCCGCTCCCAGAAACCCGGAATATCACCCGCGATGAATTCAATTCGGCTGAGCCATTTGGGGCTTTTCCAAAAGTAGAGATGCGGCACCACAAGCCGCATCGGCCCTCCGTGCTCCAGTGTCAGCGGCGCACCGTCCCATCCGGTTGCAAGGATCGCATCCGATGTTGCGAAGTCGGCAAGTGGCATGTTGGTGGTATAGCCATCGTAGCTGGTCAGCAGCACATGACCGGCTTTGGGCAATGGCTTAACCCGGTCCAGGAGGTCGCGAGTCGCAACACCATTCCAGGAGTTGTCGTAGCGCGACCAGCTCGTCACGCAATGAATGTCGCTGACGGCCCCCACCTGCCTCATCGTCGTGAAGGCTTGCCAATCGAGTGTCAACGGCACCTCGACAAGGCCGCGTATGTCGAGCTTCCAGACGTTGGTGGTAATCCGCGGCTGCTGGCCCAGATCCAGCACGGGCCAGTTCTTGACGAGGTGCTGGCCCGGCGGCAGGCGATCTGCCTCGGGGCGGCTGATCCGGCCGGTCAGAAACTTGCCTTCGGTGGCCCAGCGGCGCTTTGATGCCGTAAGCTTGTTGTCTGCGGGTGTTACGTCGTCACTCATGGTCAGACCCCCGTTTTGCACTGCAACAATAGGACAACGACGAACTTCACCTGTCAAGCAGCTAGTGCTTCGAAGGCGGTTGCAATTATCGACACGGGGACACTATCTCTATGTGATCGAAAGCAAGCATTGGGGATGTGGATGCGGCCGGAATTAGCGAAGGACACACTTCTGGATCGGTTCGGCCGAATGCTCGCAAGCCGGCTCCATCAGGAAACCTCCGGCTACGAACCCTTTACCCCATCCGATCCTGAGGTAATGCGCAGGACTCTGCGGCCCGGTGATGTGATCCTGATCGAAGGCAACGATCGCTTGTCCGCGGCGATCAAATATCTGACCCAGTCGACATGGTCGCATGCGGCATTCTATGCCGGTCGCGAACTGCCGTGGAACGGCGATGAGGCTGACAGGCCCGAACTCATCGAGGTGACGCTGGGCGATGGCTGCATTGCCTCACCGCTCAGGAAGTATGAAACATACAACACGCGCATATGCCGCCCATCCGGTCTGGTTCCCGAAGATGCGGACCGCATCCTGGCGTTTATGGTCGCAAGCGTGGGGCGAAAATACGACCTCAAGAACATTGTCGACTTGTTGCGCTACTTCCTGCCGGCACCACCGGTACCGGTGCGCTGGCGGCGCAAGATGATCGCGTTCGGCTCCGGCGACCCGACAAGGGCGATCTGCTCGACTCTGATCGCCGAAGCCTTTCAGATGGTGCGCTACCCGATCCTGCCGGATATCCAGCCCAAGCCGGGCCAGTCATCAGCGCGATCGTCATTTTCAAGGCGCGAGATCCTGCATATCAGGCATCACTCGCTCTATGCGCCTCGGGATTTCGATCTCTCCCCATTCTTCCGCATCGTCAAGCCGACCTTGGAATACGGCTTCGACTATAAGGAAATTGAATGGGGAGATTCAGAGATAAAACAGGCCTGATTATTCGGTCAGGTTGACTTCTTCGGTCTCACCGCCCGTGCAGGTGTAGCAGCAGTCTTCGCAAGTTTCCTTGTTTCCTGGGCCGGTACCCCAGTAGGTTTCCTTGTCGCCGGAAATCCAGGCGCCGTAGCAAATCTTTTCGCCTTCATTGCAGGAAAGCGGCATGGTCTTGGTTTCACCGTCGTCGAGAATATAGACTTCACCATTGCCCGGCCAGACATGGTCGCGATCCTGGCTGTAAAGCTCGACTTCCACCGCATTCGGGTGGCTGTTCTTCATGACGAAAGTGACGTCCGCAGCAAAGGCAGCTGTTGGCAATATGGTGCCGGCGGTAATGCAGGCGAATGCAGCAAGCGTCGCAATCGACGACTTGATAAACTTAAACATGTAGTCCCCCAGATAAATAGAAAACATCGAACGGCAAGCTGTTAGCATGAGTGAAATCAACTGGATAGGCTCAACGCCACCCCTCTCGCGAATTTTTGTTATCGCCCTCGTCCCAATTCTGGTTTGATTTGTTATAGAGGTTTCGCAGTTTTATTGGGGGCGGGCATGAAAACAGAAGAATTTCACCATTGGTCGGAAAAAGCGGCCAGATGGGGCGTGGAATATCGGAAATCTCTGCGCGACCGGCCGGTGCGAGCAAAAACCGCACCGGGATCGATCGCTTCGACAATCGATCGCTCGGCGCCAGAAACCGGCGAAAGCATGGAAACAATCTTCGCTGATTTCGAAAGCAAGATCGTTCCGGGAATGACCCATTGGCAGCATCCGCGTTTCTTCGCCTACTTTCCCGCCAACGCCGCGCCTGTCTCTGTGGTTGCCGAGTATCTGGTGACCGCGATGGCGGCGCAATGCATGCTCTGGCAAACATCGCCCGCAGCAACCGAGCTTGAGACCAAGGTGATTGACTGGATGCGGCAGGCGATCGGTCTGCCCTCCGGATTTGCCGGAGTGATACAGGATTCCGCCTCCACCGCCACTCTCGCCGCGGTGCTGGTGATGCGGGAGAGAGCTTTGGCATGGCATGGCAACAGCGACGGGCTTTCCGGCCATACCGCCACGAGAGTCTATGCGTCAAACCAGGTTCACACCTCTATCGACCGGGCGATCTGGATTTCCGGTATCGGCGAGAAAAACCTGGTGCGCATCCCTGTTGCGGGTCCCCTGAACGGCATGGATCCTGCCGCGCTGGAAGCTGCAATCATCGCCGACCGCGAGGCGGGCTTTCTGCCGGCCGGCATCATCGCCTGCACCGGCGGCACCTCGACTGGCGCCTGCGACCCGATTGCCGAAGTGGCGGAAATTGCCCGCAAGCACGGGCTCTATCTGCATGTCGACGCGGCCTGGGCGGGTTCGGCAATGATCTGCCCCGAATTCCGGGAACTCTGGAAAGGCATTGAAGGGGCGGATTCGATCGTCTTCAATCCCCACAAATGGCTCGGTGCACAATTCGATTGCTCGATCCAGTTCATCCGCAAACCGGAAGATCTGGTCCGTACCCTTGCCATCCAGCCGGAATATCTCAAAACCCATGGCCATGACGGCATCATCAACTATTCAGAATGGTCCGTGCCGCTCGGTCGCCGTTTCCGAGCGCTGAAGCTCTGGTTCCTGCTGCGCTATCACGGTCTTGAAGGCCTGAGGACGATGATCCGCAACCATGTGGCATGGTCGCGCGGGCTGGCGGAGAAACTCGCCGCCGAAGCCGATTTCGAACTGGTCACAGAGCCGGTCCTGTCGCTGTTTTCCTTCCGCCATCGCGGAGGAAGCGATCCCGACGCCCACAATATCGCCCTAGTCAACGCCATCAATGACGACGGCAGGATCTACCTGACCCAGACGCGCGTCGACGGACGGATCGCGATTCGTTTCCAGGCTGGCCAGTTCGAAATGACCGAAGCGGACGCCGAGACCGCGTTCGAGGTCATCACCGAGATTGCGCGGCGGGGCTAATCTGCCCTGCCCGCTTGCCTGGCAAGTGACTGCAGATATTTGCCGTAGTCACCCTTGCCGTATCTGGCTGCCTGCTTTTCGAAGGCCTCGAGCGAGATGAAGCCCTGTGCAAGGGCGATCTCCTCGGGACAGGCGATCTTGAACCCCTGCCGTTTCTCGAGGGTACGAACGAATTCGCTCGCCTCGAGAAGGCTTTCCGGTGTGCCCGTATCCAGCCAGGCATAGCCGCGTCCCATGATCGAGACATTCAGGTCGCCGCGTTCGAGATAGATGCGGTTGACGTCGGTGATCTCCAGTTCGCCACGTGCGGAGGGCTTGAGGTTGGCGGCAATGTCGATCACCGAGGAATCGTAGAAGTACAGCCCCGTCACCGCCCAATGCGACTTGGGCTGGATCGGTTTTTCCTCGATCGACAGTGCTTTCATCCGCTCGTCGAACTCGACCACGCCATAGCGTTCCGGGTCGGAAACGTGGTATGCGAAGACGGTGCCGCCGGCTTCGTTCGCCCGCGCCGATGCCATCAGCTCCGGCAGACCATGGCCGAAATAGATGTTGTCGCCGAGGATCAGGCAGGACGGCGACGAACCGATGAAATCCGCCCCGATGATGAAAGCCTGCGCCAATCCGTCCGGGCTGGGCTGCACCGCATAGGAGAGCGAAATGCCCCATTGCGAGCCATCGCCCAAAAGCCGCTGGAACTGCGGCATGTCATGCGGGGTCGAGATGACGAGGATATCACGGATACCGGCCAGCATCAGCGTCGTCAGCGGGTAGTAGATCATTGGCTTGTCGTAGACTGGCAGCAACTGCTTGCTAACCGCCAGAGTCATCGGGTGTAGTCGAGTTCCGCTACCGCCCGCCAGAATGATGCCCTTCATATCAGCTCCCTTGGCTCGCCAGCAATGCGCGGACTGCTTTTTCGGTCGATGCCTGCCAGTGCGGCAACGTGATACCGTAGATCTCTTCCAGCTTTCGCCCGGAAAGCCGCGAATTGGCCGGCCGCTTGGCCGGCGTCGGATAATCTGCCGTGGTGATGCGGTTGACCGCTACCGGATGGCGCCCGAACCGGCCGGCGCAGGCAAAAATATGTTCGGCGAAATCCGCCCAGCTCGCCTCGCCCGAACCGGTCAGGTGGAAAATGCCGCGTAGGCGGGGATCGGAATCCGAAACTATCCGCTTCGACGCAACGATAATCGCAGCGGCGATATCCTCCGCCGAGGTCGGGCAACCCCACTGGTCGGCAACGACAGAGACAGTATCGCGCGTTTCACCGAGCCGCAGCATGGTCTTGAGAAAATTGTGCCCATACGCCGAGTAGACCCAGGCAGTCCGGAAGATCGCGTGGTCCGATATCTCGGCAGTAACCCGCTTTTCGCCTTCGAGCTTGGAGGCGCCATATACCGATCGCGGCCCTGTCCGGTCAGTCTCGACATAGGCACCGGATTTGCTCCCGTCGAACACATAATCGGTCGAAAGGTGGAGCACAGGCACGCCGATCTGTTTGCCAGCGGCGGCCACTGCCCCTGCCCCTACGGCATTGACGGAGAAAGCCAGTTCGCGTTCGCTTTCCGCCTTGTCGACGGCGGTATAGGCGGCGGCCGAGACAATGGCATCGGGCTTTAGCGCGGCGAGCGCCGGATAGATCGAGCGGGCATCAGCGAGATCAAGCTCCGGCCGGCCGCAAAGCACGACCTCGACATCGTGTTCGAACGCCAGCGCCGCCAGACTCTGCGCCACCTGCCCTTCCCTGCCGGTCACGACAATACGCATCATTTGTCCTTGCCGAGCGTGCCCAGCCGCTCGCCGGAGTAAACCTTTTCCCGCAGTGGCTGCCACCACCACCTGTTTTCGAGATACCAGGCGACGGTCTTTTCGATGCCACTGTCGAAATTCTCCAGCGCCTTCCAGCCGAGTTCGGTTTCAAGCCGGGTGGCATCGATCGCATAACGCGCATCGTGGCCCGGCCGGTCGGTCACATAGGTGATCAGCGCCTCATGTGGATTCGGCTTGGGGCTCAGCCGGTCCATGATTGCGCAGACCCGCTGCACCACATCGATGTTTCGCCGCTCGTTGCGGCCACCGACATTGTACTTCTCGCCGAGCCGGCCGCGCGAGGCGATGACATGCAGCGCCCGCGCATGGTCCTCGACATAGAGCCAGTCGCGGATATTGGCGCCATTGCCATAGACCGGCAGTTGCCTGCCTTCCAGTGCATTGAGGATGATCAGTGGGATCAGCTTTTCCGGAAAATGGTAGGGACCATAATTGTTGGAGCAATTGGAAACCACGACAGGCAGGCCATACGTGCGTTGCCAGGCGATTGCCAGATGATCGCTTGCCGCCTTGGTGGCCGAATAGGGCGAAGATGGATCATAAGGCGTCTGCTCGTGAAACAGCCCATCCTGCCCCAGCGAACCGTAAACCTCGTCTGTCGAGACGTGCAGGAATCGGAAATCGGCTTTCGCCTCACCTTCCAATCCGCTCCAGTAGCGGCGGGCAGCCTCCAGCAGCACGAATGTTCCCATCACATTCGTCTGAACGAAATCGGCGGCCCCGGTGATCGAGCGATCGACATGGCTTTCTGCGGCAAGATGCATCACCCGGTCCGGCCGAAAGCTTGCAAATGCCTCATGCATCGCCTGCCCGTCGCAGATGTCGGCCTTGAGGAAGCGATAATTCGGGGCATTTTCGATAATCTTCAGCGAGGCCTGATTTCCGGCATAGGTCAGCTTGTCGACATTAAGCACGTCAGCGCCAACGTCCCGCACCAAATGGCGCACCAGCGCCGAGCCAATGAAGCCCGCTCCGCCTGTGATCAGAATTCTCATGCTATTCCCTTTAAATGTAAGCGTCGGGCAATTCGGCAAGAACCGGCCACTTGCGGTCCTTGTCCGAGAGCTGGGCGCTCGCTTCGTCCAAGCCCCATTCGATCGCCAGCGCCGGATCGTTCCAAGCCAGACCTCGGTCATGGGCCGGACTATAATAGTTGGTCACAAGGTAGAAGATTTCGGTGTCTTCAGTCAGCGTGACGAAACCATGCGCAAAGCCCTCCGGCACCCAAAGTTGACGGCTATTGTCTGGAGTCAGTTCCGCCGTCACATGCCGGCCGAAGGTCGGCGATGAGCGGCGGATGTCCACGGCAACGTCGAGAATCGCTCCTCGCAGGCACCTTACCAGCTTCCCCTGGCCCATCGGCGCAAGCTGGAAATGCAGACCGCGCACTGTCCCCTTCGCAGCTGACATCGACTGATTGTGCTGAACGAAGGTATGCGGGCCGACATTGTCGGCAAATGCGTCGGCCCGGAACGTTTCGGAAAACCAGCCGCGGCTGTCGCCGATGCGCTTTGGGGTGACAAGCACCGGCCCCTCAATGTCGAAACGTTCAAAATTCATGTCATGCCCGCGCTGATCCAAATCATCGACGCGTTGTATTGCTTATATATGATAAGCTCAATGCCAAGATTTAGGGTAGTCGGTCGTCAGCCGGCCATCGCCAATGAGGCGTCATCACCGTCGTCCGCTTGGCTTCGCTGGAGCGAAACGCCGGTGCCGCCGCCGGATACCGAAACCGCATTCCTGCCGTTACGCTTTGAATTGTAAAGCGCCGCGTCCGCGCCCTTGAGCAAATCCTCCAGCGACTGCTCTGATGACTTGCCGCAAGCAACTCCGAGGCTGGCAGTCACGACATGGCCGTCGGCAAGCCCGTGATGCGGAATACCAAGAGATTCGATCGCCGACCTTATCCTTTCCGCCATCACATACGCTGCCTCAACCTCGGCATTGGCCATCAGCACCAGGATTTCTTCACCGCCAAAGCGGAAGGTTTCACCAGCGCCACCCACCTCGCGGCAAATGCACCGGCTGACAGCGCGAATGCAATCGTCGCCTTCGATATGGCCGTGGACATCGTTGAACAGCTTGAACCTGTCGATATCCAGCATGATCACCGCCACCGAGGCGGCCGAGCCTTGCCCTCGCCAGACCGCTTCGCGAACGCGCGCCAGCGAATGACGATTGAGAAGGCCAGTGAGTTCGTCACGTTCGGACTTTTGCTCCAGTTGTGCGTGCAACATGCTGCCGCGCAGCTGGTTGAGGAAATTCATCCGATCCTTCTGCTCCATGAAATAGGCGCTCATCGCCAGGAAGATCGACACGGTCACGTAGAAAGTAACGATACCGCTGTGGGTGACCGCATCGAACGCACCGGTGAGGCTGGTCGTGGTGAAATGCGACGCACACATCAGCACCAGCCCGATCACGATGGCGGCAAAGCGCGGCCTGAGCGCAATGACGAAGAACAGGAAGGCTGCGACATTGCCGTTCTGGTAGACAAACATGTAGGGGCTGTGGCTGTTGACAGCGACTGACATCGGCAGCGTCACGCCGAGGAGGGCAATTGCGATCGACAAGAGATCATATAGCAAGGCATTAGGCCAGCGCCGCACCGCAAGTACGCTGGCGATGACGAACGGCGTGAAGATCAGAAAACGGACTACGACCAGTTCGGAGAACACATCCGACATCATGGTGGCATCGCCGAAATAGACAAGATCGTAGATCAGGATGCCGATCACGGCCCAGATCGGCGCAAGCCGCACGCGGGCAGCCACATAATCACGCAGGAAGGGCGCTTCTATGTCAGGCGCGAACCGCAGCAGCCGAAATCCATTGTGGATCTGGCGATCCACATCTTCCACCGCCACTGCACCCATCAACGCCCCCTCTGATTCGTGGGACAGATTAACGCAAACTAACGCCAAAATCTGAACGCGATCTAAAGGTGGGTTGATGGAAGCAGGAAAAACTGGAAAGCTTGGGCTTCCTCAGTCGTCGCTCATCCGTAGTGCGGCGATGAACGCTTCCTGCGGAATGTCGACCTTGCCGAACTGGCGCATGCGCTTCTTGCCCTCTTTCTGCTTGTCGAGCAGCTTGCGCTTGCGGGTGGCGTCGCCGCCGTAGCATTTCGCCGTCACGTCCTTGCGCATCGCCGAGATCGTTTCGCGCGCAATGACGTTGCCGCCGATCGCCGCCTGGATCGGAATCTTGAACATGTGGCGCGGGATCAGGTCCTTGAGCTTTTCGCACATGTCGCGACCGCGCTTTTCCGCCGCCGAGCGGTGGACCAGCATCGACAGCGCATCGACCGGCTCGCCGTTGACCATGATCGACATCTTGACGAGATTGCCTTCCTGGTAATCCGTAAGGTGGTAGTCGAACGAGGCGTAGCCCTTGGAGATCGACTTCAGCCGGTCATAGAAGTCGAACACGACTTCGTTGAGCGGCAGGTCGTAGGTAACCATTGCGCGTGTGCCGGCATAGGTAAGCTCGATCTGGACACCGCGGCGATCCTGGCAAAGCTTCAGCACCGAGCCGAGATAGTCGTCCGGCGTCATGATCGTCGCACGGATCCACGGCTCGCGGATTTCCTTGATCTTGACCACGTCGGGCATGTCGGCCGGATTGTGAAGTTCGATTTCCGTACCATCGGTCATCGACAGCTGGTAGACGACCGAGGGGGCCGTGGCGATGAGGTCGAGGTCGAACTCGCGCTCCAGCCGCTCCTGGATGATTTCGAGATGCAGCAGGCCGAGGAAACCGCAACGGAAACCGAAGCCGAGCGCGGCCGACGATTCCATTTCGAACGAGAACGAGGCGTCGTTGAGGCGCAGCTTGCCCATGGCGGCGCGCAGATCCTCGAAATCGGCGGCATCGACCGGAAACAGGCCGCAGAACACCACCGGCTGGGCCGGCTTGAAGCCCGGCAGGGCTTCGGCAGTCGGGCGCTTGTCTTCGGTAATAGTATCGCCGACGCGGGTGTCGGCCACTTCCTTGATCGAAGCGGTGATGAAGCCGACTTCGCCGGGGCCGAGTTCCTCGACATTGACCATCTTCGGGGTCAGCACGCCGATACGCTCGACCATGTATTTGGCGTCGGTGCCCATCATGCGGATGGTCTGGCCCTTCTTCATCACGCCGTCCATGACGCGGACGAGAACCATGACGCCGAGATAGGTGTCGTACCAGCTGTCGACCAGCAATGCCTTGAGCGGGGCCTTGTCGTCGCCGTTCTTCGGCGGCGGCAGGCGGTTGACAATCGCCTCCAGCACATCGGGAATGCCGAGGCCGGTCTTGGCCGAGATCATCACCGCGTCCGAGGCATCGATGCCGATGACATCCTCGATCTGCTGCTTGATGCGATCGGGTTCTGCCGCAGGCAGGTCGATCTTGTTGAGTACCGGCACGATCTCGTGGTTGGCGTCGAGCGCCTGATAGACGTTGGCAAGCGTCTGCGCTTCCACGCCCTGGGACGCATCGACCACCAAAAGCGAACCTTCGCAGGCCGCCAGCGAGCGGCTCACTTCATAGGCGAAGTCGACATGGCCTGGCGTGTCCATGAGGTTGAGGATGTATTTCTCGCCATTGTTGGCGAGATAGTGCAGCCGCACAGTCTGCGCCTTGATGGTGATGCCGCGCTCCTTCTCGATATCCATGTTGTCGAGCACCTGCTCGGACATCTCGCGATCGGCCAGGCCACCGGTAGTCTGGATCAGCCGGTCGGCAAGCGTCGACTTGCCGTGGTCGATATGGGCCACGATCGAGAAATTGCGGATATGGGATAGGGGAGTGCGATTATCTGTGCTCATGCGGCCCGCATACAATGGAATGGCTAAAAGTGTAAAGATCGTTCAGCCCGGGAAGGGCTGAATTGGACCGAAAAGAGCGGCAATTGCTGGCGGTCGCCATGTGGAAGGCTCCCACACGGATGCTCAGGCCGCTGCGTCGCGCAAAGTCGGAGAAACCGGACAGGTCACAAATGATAGGAGAACTTCTCGATCTCCCAGCGGTTCATCTTCTCGACAAGCGCGTTCACCTCAGGGTTGTTGCGGAATATCTCAGCCGTACTGCGCGACTTGTCGCGCGTATCGGCTTTCGCATTGATGTCCTTGAACGTGTCCCATAGTCCCGCGAGCGAGGGCACCTGGCGTTCGAGCTTGAGGATGTCTTCCTCGAAATTCTCGTAGCGGATATAGGTGTCGATGACATCCTTGCCGCCGATCATGTAATTCGGGTAATTGATATTGAGCAGGTATTTGTTCTTCTTGAAGTAACTGGTGAACTCCGCCAGATCGGGCGTCTTCCAGCTCTTGGTATTCTTCCAGAAGAAGATGGACACAGCCCGCTCCCACGGGTTCCGCACGATCGAGATCTTGTGGTAGTCGCGCCAGGCGGCGGCGTCCAAACGGCGTTTGATCTGCGGCGCCGATATGTGATTGTAAAACTTGTGGGGCAGCCTGAGGCCGAAAAACGAAATGCGCTTGGACGGCTTCTTGCTGAAATACTTGGCAAGACTGAAGCTGAAGCCGCGTGGGCCGATAAAGCCGAGTTTGCGCCTGATCTTTTCATCCTCGCGTGAAACCGGCGTGATGATATCGTCTTCAGCCAGGTATTTGGACAAAGCGATTTCAAAGGATGTGCCCGCAACCTTCCGCGGCTTGATGAAGATGATCTTGTGCTTGTGGGAAACTATCATTGACCAGAACTTTGCAATGCGAGCCTGAACGATTGCGCTTTTGGCGCGTCATTCGGATCTCTTGCAGCAGATTCGCCATGTCTGCAAGCGCTGACTGAGCGCCGCCGCCATGGCCCGGCAAAAGCCATTCCGGTTGATGACAGGGCATCCTGCCGTTACATGTCGTGGCGCGATGCATTGCAGGGGGCAGATTTGAAGGCCGGTATTCGATTGGGGTTGGCGACAGCGATGGCGATCGCTCCCGCTGTCGGGCAAGCAGAATGGCAGCCCGTCGAAAAGATCTCCACCTATGCGATTACAGGCAGTTCGGGCATCGATCTTTATAGGTCAATTGGCAAGCATGGTCCCGTTGCCGGTGGCAATGTCCGGGCCATCGCCCATACGGATTTCAAGCTCACCTGGACGCGCAAGTACCAGCCGCAGCCTGATCGCAGCTGCGTGCTGACGCTTGCCAAGCCCAAACTCATCATCACCTACAGACTGCCGAAACCCTCCAACGCGCTTCCGTCGCCGCTGGCCGCGAGTTGGGAAGCGTTCGTTGCAGGTGTTCACGCGCACGAGCGCATTCATGGCACCTTCATCAAGGAAATGGTGCAGGAAATCGAGAAAGTGAGTGTCGGTCTGTCCGCGCCGGATGATACGAAGTGCCAGAAGATCAGGGCGGATCTGCAGGCGCGTCTGGCGACCATATCCCAGCGACAGCGCCAAAGAGGTCGGGATTTCGACCAGGTGGAACTTAGCGAGGGCGGCAATATCCATCAACTGGTGCTCAAACTGGTGAATGGCCAATAGCGGATTGCGCCTGCCTTCGTTACAACAGCGAATATCCCCGAGGGAGATCGACAATGCAAATACGCGACGCAGGGGCAGGTGACATCGCCGGCATCCTGGCAATCTACAACGACGCGGTCGCCAACACGACTGCGATCTGGAACGACACATTGGTGGATTTCGAAAACCGCAGCCGATGGCTGGCTGACCGTCAGAAACAGGGCTATCCGGTTCTGGTCGCCGCCGGCGACGACGGCACTGTCCTCGGCTATGCCTCGTTCGGCGACTGGCGCGCCTTCGATGGATACCGGCACACCGTCGAACACTCCGTTTATGTCAGCAAGGATTGCCGCGGCGGGGGCTTGGGCAAAGCGTTGATGATCGCTCTGATCGAACGCGCCCGCGGGATCGGCAAGCACGTCATGGTCGCCGGCATCGACGCCACCAATGAGGGCTCGATCAGATTGCATGAGAAACTTGGCTTCGAGGCTGTCGGCCATATGAAGCAGGTGGGCACGAAGTTCGGTGTCTGGCTCGATCTTGCCTTCTTGCAACTGACACTGGACGTTCGCACCGATCCCGACGGCAAGTCATAAAAGGCTAAACCCGGCAGGACGCAGTACCGACGGCCATCAATTCTTCTTTATTGCGAATCAGAGATGTGGAATTGTCCCGCTCTCTTCCGAAGGAACTCCCGTATGAAACGCCTTGTCATTGCCATTGCCGCAGCGGCTCTTGCGACCACAGCGCTCGCAAACCCCGTGCCGGTGACCAACACGACGAAGCGGCCCTACAAGGAGAGCAAGGTCTATTGTAACGACGCGGTACTGGTGAAGCCTTCGAAGGGCGAGAACATTGCCTGCTACAATCACGACGCCTGTTACTCAGACCCGCAGGGCAGAAGCCGCATGGATTGCGACGAGGGCTACCTGCGCGACATGCGGCTGGCCGGGCTTGAGACAACCGGCTACATCAAATTCAAGGCACTGCGCAACTGGGGCAAAACCGCCTGGGAACGGTGCCGCGAAAATGACAAGCGCCAGGCAGCCAAATGAGGCGCCGGCCTCCCTGCCCCCACTCCATCAAGCCATACGCACCGTGAGTGCCACAAGCCTGAGAACAATCGGGCGGACGCCGAGCACGATGACGAAGGCTGTCGGAAATGCGATCCGCCAGCTTGCGAGCAGGCGCGCGCCAAAATCGTCCTGAATGCCAGCGTTGACCGCGATCAGCACTGCCGACATGACAAACGACATGATGAACGCCATGTAGAACGAAAAAACGTAGGGTGTGAAAGCGCGCGGCAGGCCCAGGGTGAACGGGCGGCGAGCGGCGATTTCGGCAGATGTATTGTTCATAATTGGTCCATTGATTGTTGTTTTTGTTCGATGGAGCTGTATCTAGTCGTTCGACCGCCATTAGAGTAGACGGCATATTCTGAATGCATTAGTTAGAAAAACTATCGAATGACATGAGGGAAAATCCGTTTGCACAAGTTGCGCTGGATAGAGTGCTTCGTAACCACGGTCGAGGAACACTCGATTGCCGCGGCCGCACGCAAGCTGGGCGTCACACCCGCGGCGGTCAGCCAGAACATCCAGAAGCTGGAACAGAGTCTCAGTGCCCGGTTGCTGAACCGGACGACCCGCAAGATCAGCCTGACGGAAGCGGGCGCCCGCTATTACGCCAGCACCAAGCCGCTGATCCACGAGCTTGAAATGACTGGCCAGCAGGTGACGGAATCGCAGGGCGAAGTCTCCGGTCGCCTGCGCATTGCCTCCGCCGTCGCCTTCGGTCGCCACCGTATCGCTGTGCAGGTCGCCCGTTTCGCCAGCCTCTATCCAAAACTGTCGGTCGAACTGGTCCTGACCGATCGCAATGTCGACCATATCGCCGACGAGATCGACGTCAGCATCCGTTTCCGCGCACAATTGGAGCCCGGCCTCATCGCCCGCAAGATCGCAACCGTCCCGATGATCATGTGTGCTTCGCCCGACTATGTCGCGCGCCGGGGCACGCCACTCACTCCCGGGGACATCGCCCGCCATGACTGCATCGGCTATCGGCTCCCCGCCGATGGGCGCACGATGCGCTGGGGCTTCATGGTGAACGGCGAACGCATCGAACCGGATTTCAAGCCGTTGCTGGTCGCCAACGACATCGACGCCATCGCCTCCATGGTGCTGGATGGGCTTGGAGTAAGCCGCCTTGGCGCCTTCATCGCCGACGAACATATCAGGCAGGGTCGGCTGGTTCGCCTGTTTGCCAGCCCCGAAGGCACGCTTCTGGACCCCGAGCCCTTCCATTTCTTCGCCTGCGTGCTGGACCGGCACGCAAAAACCCAGAAAGTCAGCCTGTTCATCGACTTTCTCCATCGTGCGCTACAAGCGGAACGAGGATAGGAATTTGCTGGCATTTCTTGCTGTGATTGTACCGGCAATGTCGCGAATAGGGAGACATTGGCAAAAATCCTACTAGAGGATGATCCCCTTACCTCTCGGGAGCTTCAATTGCAGAACCGCGCGACGCTCGGGATCATTTATCTCTGTCTTGGCATACTTATCTTTTCATTGCAGGACGCCATCATCAAGGCCGTCTCCGGCGACTATCCGCTGACACAGGTCGTATCGATCCGTTGTCTCGTCTCGGCGCCGATCCTGCTGGTGCTCGTGCATTTCGAAGCGGGACTGCCGGCGCTTGCCGCGCGCCAGTTCGGTTCGCTGATGGCACGGTCGTCCCTGATGCTTGCGGCCTACACGACCTATTATATGGCATTTCCAGCGCTGCCGCTCGCCGATGCGGTGGCGCTCTATTTCACCGTGCCATTGTTCACCATGGCGCTTGCCGTGCCATTGCTCGGCGAGACGATCGGCTGGCGACGGATCACGGCGGTGCTCATCGGCTTCGTCGGCGTCATCATCATGCTGCGACCTGGTGCAGGGCTTTTTGAGCCTGCCGCACTGCTTTCGCTGTTCTCGGCATTCAATTATGCGCTTGCCATGCTGATGGCGCGCAAGATGGGCACCGCGACCACCGCCTCGGTCATGGCGTTTTACCAGAACGCCATCTACCTGCTCGGCGCGCTGACTATCGCCGGCTTCTTCCATCTGACCGGCATCCACCAGGCGGACCACAAATCCATCGAGTTCCTCATCCGGCCCTGGGTCTGGCCTGACACCACTGACCTCCTGTTGATCGGCTCATGCGGCGTCATTGCCGCGATCGGCATGACCCTGCTGACGCAGGCCTACCGGATCGCCAAGGCAAGCGTGGTCACGTCCTTCGAATACACCGGCATGCTCTGGGCGCCGCTCTGGGGTTTTATGTTCTTCGGCGAAATCCCCTATCTCACGACGATTGCCGGCGCCGGCCTGATCATCGCCGCTGGCCTCTTCGCACTCTCGTCGCCGGCAGCGCACGAAAACAGAAAACAATGAAGCCGCACGTCGGTGACGAGCGGCTTCCGGTAATGTGGCTGTGCCGGGTGGCTACGAACCGTTGACGATCAGTCGAACAGTTCTTCGAAGAACGACTTCTTCCGCTTCTGGTAGCCATGCGGATAGGGCTGGCCGTAGCCGCTGTTGTGGTTCTGCTGATACTGTGGCTGTTGCGGCTGTTGCGGCTGCGGAACAGGCTGCTGATAGGTCGCCATCTCCTTGCCGTTGCGCTCGATGATCTTGTCGAGTTCGCCTCGATCGAGCCAAACGCCGCGGCATTGCGGGCAGTAATCGATCTCGACGCCCTGACGCTCGCTCATGACGAGCGAGACACGGCAGGACGGGCAAACCAAACCGGCATGGGGGGAATTCATCTGTGGACCTCCAAACGAAAAACAGATTTGGGGCCGCGACTTTCGTTTGCTGCACGGGCCCCTGTTAAGCGGTCCGACATCGCTGTTGCATCGCGCAACAACCAGAGGGGCCCGGTCCGCAATTGCCTATTTACGTTTGAACCCCGCCGATTTCAAGGCAATGATCCACCCATTTTTCCGACGCCGTGCTATCCCCTCACCGGCTCCGGCACCATGCCGAGATGCAGTTGCGAGCCGGTCCATGGGTGGGCATCGCAGACCGCCTCGTTGAGTTCGACGCCCAGCCCTGGCTCTTTCGACGGAATGACATGGCCGTCCTGCCATTCGATCTTCTTGTTCAACAGCGTTTCGTGGAAGCCGTCGAACTGCTTGATCGCCTCAAGGATGAGGAAGTTCGGCAGCGTCACCGCCAACTGGATATTCGCAGCCGCGACGATCGGGCCGCAATAGCAATGCGGCGCGATCTGGATGTGGAAGGCTTCCGCCATCGCCGCGATCTTCTTGGTCTCCAGAATGCCGCCCGAGCGGCCGAGGTCCGGCTGCAGGATGGACGCAGCGCGGTGCTCGATGACCCTGGCAAATTCCCACTTTGTCGTCAGTCGCTCCCCCGTCGAGATCGGGATCGACGTTCCCCGCGCGACCTGTGCCATCACCTCGGGCATATCGGGCGGCACCGGCTCCTCGAACCACAGCGGATCGTATTTTTCGAGCGCACGTGCCATGCGCAAAGCACCCGATGCGGTAAACTGTCCATGCGTGCCGAACAGGATATCGGCCTTGGTGCCAACCGCCTCACGCACCGCTTTCACCATGCGTTCGGAAAGATCGATGTCGATCAGACGTGGCTGGTGGCCGTCGTAGATCGTGTAAGGACCGGCCGGATCGAACTTGACCGCATTGAAGCCCTCCTTGAGATATTCAAGCGCACAGGCGGCGGCCATGTCGGGATCGTTGTAAACGTTCTTGCCCTCGATCTCGGCCGGCACGACGCTTCCAGTCTTCGGGTAAAGATAGGTGTAGGTGCGCAGCACCTCATGTACCTGTCCTCCGAGCAGCTTGTAGACCGGCTTGCCCGCCTCCTTGCCGATAATGTCCCAGCACGCCATTTCCAGCGCCGAAACGCAACCCATCATGGTGACGTCGGGTCGTTGCGAAAACCCCGAGGAGTAAGCATTGCGGAAGAAGGTCTCGATGTCGTGGGGATCACGGCCGACGAGATAGCGGGCCGCGCAATCCTCGATCAGCCTGGCCGTCAGATGGGGATCGAAGGTGGCATTGTAGGCCTCGCCGTAGCCGACGACATTGCCATCGGTGGTGAGCTTGACGAAGATGAAGTAGCGCCCGCCCGCACCCGGCGGCGGATTGCCGACGACCCAGGTCTTCACATCGGTAATTTTCATGTTATCCCCTCTGAAACTCCTGATAATTCATACCCATATTGCGCCGGGAATGCGCGCGTATTGGCGTCGCAATCGCGACGGAATTTGACCGGTCCTGTGCACAAGATCAAATCCCCCTTGCGATCCGATCAAGCTTCGGTTTCGATCCCGACAAAGGAGACCGAACCATGACAGATACCGCCATCAAGCTGGAAGACGGCTGGAAGCAGGCGTTGGCGTCTGAATTCTCTAGCCCCTACATGGAGTCCCTCAAGCAGTTCCTGCAAGCGGAGAAGCAGGCGGGAAAAGTGATCTTCCCCAGGGGAGCCGAATATTTCCGTGCGCTCGATCTAACCCGGCTCGGCGAAGTGAAAGTGGTCATTCTCGGACAGGACCCATACCACGGAGAAGGCCAGGCACACGGCCTCTGCTTTTCGGTTCAGCCTGGCGTGAAGATCCCGCCATCGCTGGTCAACATCTACAAGGAAATGCAGGCCGACCTCGGCATCGCCCCCGCCCGCCACGGCTTTCTCGAACATTGGGCCAGACAGGGCGTGCTGCTGCTCAACAGCGTTCTGACGGTCGAGCGTTCGCTCGCGGCCTCCCATCAGGGCCGTGGCTGGGAAAAATTCACCGACGCGGTGATCGCCCGCGTCAACGAGCAGCCCAGTCCAGCGGTTTTCATGCTTTGGGGATCTTACGCCCAGAAGAAGGCAGCCTTCGTCGACCAGAAGAAACATCTGGTACTGAAAGCGCCGCACCCCTCGCCGCTATCGGCCTATAACGGCTTCTTCGGCTCCAGGCACTTTTCCAAGGCCAACGAGTTTCTGGAAGCGCAGGGTCTCCAACCGATCGACTGGCAACTGCCTGCCGAAGTCTGATCAGAGGACAACGCTATAGCGGATAAAGGCATCGCGCTTGTTGTAGGTATCGTAGAGGCCTTGAGCCGTCGTGTTGTCTTCAGCCGTGATCCAGTAGACCGACGCCCAGTCCTTCTGCTTGCCCATCGCGATCATGTCATCGATCAATTGCCGGCCGATGCCCATGCCTCGCCCCGATGGGCTGACGAACAAGTCCTCCAGATAGCAGACGGGTCGCGTATCCCAGGTCGTCAGGTGCGTGTGGTGATTGGCAAAGCCGACCATGTTGCCGCCGACCAGCGCCACCCGCGACGTCAGCAGGTTCATTGGATCGAGGATGCGCGCCCATGTCGTTGCAGTGATGTGCGGCTCGATCGTCACCTTGTAGAATTCGAGATAGCCCTCCCAAAGCGGCAGCCAGTCGGCGAAATCGCCCGGTTGCGCATTGCGAATTTCAGCGATCATTCATCCCTCCCCCGATAAGCTTTGCCGGTGCGGTAGACCCGAAGCCACCGCACAGGCGTAAGCGACACCCTTCAGAACTGTGCCTTCAGCTTTGCCATCAGCTCGGAGAGCAACGCTTCGGTCGTTGCCGCGGCTCCGGTCTCGACATAGATTCGCATTTCCGGTGCATTGCCCGACTGGCGGAAATGCACTGTGTCGCCGTTGGGCAGCGTCATTCGCACACCGTCCAGCGTGGCAATCTCGACCGGCGACATGATGCGGACGTCGAACCCGGCACGGAAGTCGGTCGATGTCTCCAGTTTTTCGAGAAACACCTTTCCCTTGTCCGGAGCGACGTCCTTGACGCGATCCGCCTTCATGAAGCGCGGCGGCAAGGTGGCCGCCAGTGACGAAAGGCTCAGGCCTTCCTTCTTCGCAAGCACAAGGCAGGCCAGCGCCGGCAGCACGGCATCGCGGGTCGGTAATCGCCTCAAGGCGCCATGGGCGAGCTTGACATCATCCTCGAGCAGGAAGCCGCCATTAGCCTCGAAGCCAACAACCGGGCGGTTTGATGCCTTGGCCATCGCCGCCACCACATAGGGCGAGCCGATGCGGGTGCGCTCGACATGGGCAAACCAGCCGGATTGCTCGACAGCACTGGTCGAGGAAAGCGGGGTCACCACGGTCCTGGCGTCCAGGGCTTTGGCAGTGAGCATGCCCAGCACGTCACCGTTGATCTGGCGGCCCTGATCGTCGATGACAAGCGGACGGTCACCGTCGCCATCGGTCGAGATCACGGCATCGAGCCCCTTCTCCTCGATCAGCTTGCGGGCACGGGCAATATCCTCGGCATCAAGCGCTTCGGTATCGACTGCAACGAATGTCTCGACCCGCCGGAAGGCAATCACCTCCGCCCCAAGGCCTTCAAAAATCCGCACCGTGAGGTCGCGCCCAACCGCTGAATGCAGGTCGATACCGATCTTAAGGCCGGAAAGCGCCGAGTTGCCAAAGGCCGCGACATAGCGGTTGACGTAGTCCTCGGCAACGGCGGCCAGCGGCTGGCCGGGATCGACCGCCGAAACGGCGCGCCCTTCGGCCATGATCGCTTCGGCCCGTTCGCGAACCGGGGCCTCGTCTTCCTTGAGGAACTCTCCGTCGGGCCGGTAGAACTTGATGCCGTTATAAGTTTCGGGAATGTGGCTGCCGGTGATCATGATCGCCGGCGCCTGTCGCGCCATGGCATAGGCGGCGACCGCCGGAGTCGGGACATTGCCCGCCCAGACAGGCGTCCAACCCAGCGCGGTGACGGCAGCAAGACACTGTGCGGCGATGCGTGGGCTGGAATCGCGAAGGTCAGCGGCAATATAAGCCGTCCGCTCCTCCGTCTGGCTCTCGCAGCGCTCGAGGAAAGCAATGATATACGCCGCGCAGAGGCTCTGGGTGAAATCCGTCGCCGGTCCGCGAAGTCCTGAAGTTCCAAATGCCGCCGCCAAAACGCGCTCCCTGCAGATTCTTGTTGCCGCCAAAGCATTATCCGAATCGCCCGCCGATGCAAAACAAACCCCGCAAGCGTGGTAAATTCGGACGTCGGCAGGCCCATTTGGCGAGGCGCCAATTGAACTTTGCGAGGGACGTGTTATCTATTTGTTGTCCGGTTTCGACCTGATCCTTGGGGCTATAGCTCAGCTGGGAGAGCGCTACGTTCGCAATGTAGAGGCCAGGAGTTCGATCCTCCTTAGCTCCACCATCATCTCCAGAGCCATTTGAATTTCCTGTAATTATTTGCTATTGCTGCATTAATTTCCGATGCTGGTTTCAACATCGGTTTCAACATTCTTCAATTTCCTGCGGTTATTTATGGCAAAAGTCACTGGTCTTCGGAAGCTCAAAGACAGCTATTTCTTTGTCAAACGCATTCCATCAGATGTCAGTTCTCATTTCGGCGGAAGGCAGCAAATCAGTATCCCGCTGAAGACGCCCCTGCGCAAAGTCGCCGAAGGACGAGCACGCGAACTCACCATCAAGTACGACAAGCAGTTCGACGACGCACGTATCGGCATTTCCCCGCCGACCGACGATGGTCCTGCGCAGGTCTCCAGACGCACGCTTGAGGATGTCGCTCGCTTTGAATTTTTCGAGGAGCTTTCAAAGAACCATCCGGAGCCGGCAAGCGCGGACGATATTCATATCTTGGAGCTGGATTTGTCGGAAGTAACCAACGAAATGGAGCGCGGTGAATTCTACGGTCATCGCGTCACACCCGTTTTGCTCAAACACAAATTGCCTATTCGCGAAGGTGAGCAAAGATGGTTCGAGCTGGCTGAACTTCTCGGTCGCGTCGATGAGGAGGTGCTTCGGAGGCGGATTGATCGCGCGAAGCGAAATTATTCGGCGGACACTCACGACACCCTTTTCGCGGGCATTTCCTTGGCAAGCAGCAAGCCAAAGATTTCAACCGATAAGGGTGTGCGACTAGACGAGTTGATCGCCCGCTTCGAGGTGGACGCAGTTAGAGCCAGCCTGACACCAAAGACACATCAGAAATACAAAATCACTTTTGCCGCGATGCTTGAAATTCTGGGTCCGCAGACGTTTATCCGCGATATCACACGCGAGCATTGTGCACGTATCAGGGACCTAATTGCATCTCTGCCTTCAAACCACAATAAATACAAAAAATTCAAAGGGCTAACGTTGGCAGATGTAGCCGAAAAAGCCAACCAAGACGGTAACGCCAAGCTCTCGCTTTTGTCGATCTCGGGATATGTTCGTCGCGTGACAACTGTTTTGGGTTATGCAGTGGATGCGGGCCTATTGGACGTTAATCCCGCCGCTAAGCTGTTCAAAAAGTCGAAGGACGGCGGACAACGACGGGGGGTGTACAATTCGGATGAATTAGGACGACTGCTGACGTTGCTGCCCACATGGGCAGAGGGACACACGACGGGCCGGTTTTGGTTGCCACTTGTTGCCATGTTTACCGGTATGCGACTGGGCGAAATTATCTGGCTGAGGCGAGAAGACATTCAGGTAAGAGCCGGCGTAATGTGTATCGCCTTGGAGGAAACTGAAGAGCGCAAACTCAAGACAGAAGCCTCTACACGCGTCGTGCCCCTTCATTCGACATTGCTTTCGCTAGGCTTTGGGCGGCTGGTAGATGCGTGCCGTCCCGGTGATCGCCTCTTTGCCGACCTTCCGGGAAGTAACCAAGAAAATGCGGTAGATCGGTTCCAAAAAGCTTATAGCCGATGGCTGAAGAAAGAAGTCCGTGTCCGCCCACGCGTCACCTTTCATTCGTTTCGGCACCTATTTAGGGACGCGATGACGAACGCCAGCCTTTCTGGCGATGCAATCCGCCGGCTCGGCGGATGGACGAGAGGGTCTTCAATCGAAAACCACTATGGCGAAGGCGCGCGCATATCAAAATTGGCAGAATGGATGGAACAAGTCGCTTACCCCGAACTGGATATTCCTGTTCTCGTCGGACTTGCAATGCGGCCGCAAACTGAGGAGACGCCTGTTGTTTCCAACGACGGTTGAGACAACCGTTCAGAGCCTATCAGTATTCTTCGGTTTTACCGTTCAGAAAGGGTTGCGTGATAGCAACCCCGCCATGCATCAAACACCTGAAATCCGTAAGTCACGAAATGGAAAGCATCCCTTCAAAATGGAGGAGCTTAACCGTCTCATCTCGCTGTTACCCGAATGGAGTAAGGACAGCACTGGACGATTTTGGTTGCCGGTCATCGCCTTGTTTTCTGGGATGCGGCTGGGCGAGATTATCGGGCTAACCCATCAGGATATTCGGACTATCGACGGTGTCTTGGTTTTTGCACTAAGCGAGACCAATGACCGCAGCGTGAAAACAAGAGATGCCGCCCGCGTCATCCCCGTGCACCCAGTTTTGAAAGAATTAGGTTTTCTTGCGCTGTTCAAGACCACGATGCCGAAGGACGCACGCCTATTCTCTGATCTGTCCGGCGAAAGTCAAAAGCAAGCCGTTGACCGGTTTCAAAAACGCTTCAGCTATTGGCTGAAAAACGATGTCAAAGTCAGCGAGGGTGTTTCCTTCCATTCCTTTCGCCATAATTTTCGCGATGCGACCAGAGAAGCCAAGCTTTCGATTGATGCGGTCAGAGCAATTGGTGGGTGGCCTAGCGGCAGCGGTATCGAAGAGAGATATGGACAGGGAGCGGGAGTTTCAACGCTTGCCGAAGCGATTGGCAAAATCGGGTATCCTGAGTTGGATCTAGACCCTCTGATGAAAAAGTGAAACCGGGTGCAAAATTACTGATGTGGGTAGAAATCCCACTTTGCCCGTTACGCCACGAGAGATGCCGTCCGTTACACGCGGGAGAAACGCCTAGCTCATCCCAGTCTTTCCCGTAACGCTTAACGACCTTTGGTTTTTGCCTGTTAGGGATCATATCGGAAGCCGTACAAGAGTTTAGTCGGTCTTCCTGCTTTGGCTTTCCCCGCGTGACACCGGGAGAAATTTGCCAATTTCGCGTATCAGCAATTTTTGCACCCGGTTTCACCATTTGGCGAAATCGGAAGTGGGCTCGTACGCAATTTCACCATCGCACGATTGTTTTCGTTGACAGAAATGTATCAGCGCGCGAAGACACATGTGGCGCATTACGCGATGCGCTGGGGCGTGGAAACCTCATGTACACGGTAAGGGTATCGACCTGAACGATACCGACTCCTTGACCTATGGTCGGGGAGCCTGCGGCGTATGCAACAGGTTCTCCGAACTAAAGGCCGTAGGGATCGTGTGTACACGATTTTCCAACTCCCCGATCACCAAGATCAAGAGGGCAATTCGCGGGGGCGTACCGCAAGTGCCTATTGGGGACAGCATGTCAGTTGTGAATACCGAGGAAGCCGTTGGCGATCTTGCAGATCAGTCTGCGCGTCGCGCCGCTGGGGGTGAAACGAGTAATGTAGAAATCTCAGGAGCCTATAGCGTGTTCTTCTGGCTCAATGCCATTTTTTGGACAGTGCTAATCAGCATACCGACCCTAGGCGCGGGCCTTCTGCTGATATTGATTTTTCTCTGGTACAAGAAAGCAGTCTTGAACCGGACCAAGATCATTTTCACAAATGGCACCAAGCTGTTTACAGCACAGAAGGGCCGCTGGTTCGTGAAGGACGATGACGTCGTCCCGGTTAAGGCGGTGGACAACGTGAAGATCGACCGCTCGATTTTGGGCAAGATTTTCGGATGGTGCGATATCATTATAGAAACGCGGTCAGAAGCCTACCGCATTCGACACGTGAATTCTAAGAGGGCGGAAAGGTTCCGGAAGGCTTTTCTTGCTTCGGTTTGACAAGCAGCTTAACTCAACCCGGAATTTTGCAGGTGAATGCAAGGCATCCTATGAGAACAGTCGTTGCCACCGTGATGTTAGCCCTATGCGCTTCACAGGCGAGTGCGGCCGATCTTCCTATGGACTGATCTACACTGCTATCCGATTTCCCCGATCATCATTCGCTGGGGGCGCAACGCATTGTCCTGAAGTGAATGTCGGGCTAAGCTAGTTCAGCGCGTTCGCTGAGGTAGATCGGGAGATATCGAGCTATGACCGATTGCACGGAATGCACAGTTGAATATCCTCTTAAACGCCGCCCCTCTCACCCAGGCGCGGTTCTGAATGATGTTCTGCCCGATGTCGCCCATTCCAAGGCTGAGATCGCCCGTCTGTTCGGCATCCCCCGACGTCACCTTAATGATATCCTTGGCGAACGCTGCTCCATAACACTTCCTGTCGCAACCAAACTGGGGGTAATTCTTGGTGGCGGCGCGGAACTGTGGCTCAAGCTCCAAGCTGCACATGACTCTTGGTTGGCGGATCCGGAAAGCACGGACCTGAGTCCGCAAGCTCCCCTAGCTTAGCACCGAAATTTCTCCACATTTGAAACCGGTTGCAAGGTCACCTGAACTGGCTCGCAAAACAGCCTGCGCTGCCAGCAGACTGATTGCAGGCTTACACTTCTGGTTGGCACATTGCTCAACGTCTTTGCCGACTACATTCGGATAACGTCTTGATTTTCAAGCAATCGACAGAGTTTTCGTCAACACTCTAGATTGCAATTATATTGACACCCACTCTCATTGGGATATTATACAGGCATCGCGGTTCGCGCCCGCGATTGACTTACAACTAGTCTGCTGGACGTCGGCAGTGCATCCTTGCCGGGTATGCATCGCCGACGTTCCAACAAACCCCGGCACCCATTATGCAATCTTTCAATCGGGCGAGAACGCCCCCCTCAAATGAGAACACCATGTCAAGCCCAGCAGGCAACGCTGTGGTCGCGTCGTTTGAACGTGCGCGACATAATAAGTTCAAGGAAGCTGGAGTGGACAATCCAGACCTTCTGGAACAAGCCAATACCTCCCGTATGATAGATAGGAAGTGGATACCGCTTCCTCCCGAAGAATTCCGCATGGTTCGCCTCCTGCATGACCGTCTTGTGCAGTGGAAGTTTAGCGAACGTTCTGACTACTTCTTTGTCCGAAATCTATGTGAAGGTGATAGCCGTGGCTATGGCCTTGGGTGCTCGCAATCCGCAGCCCGGCGTGTTCTCGCCTCACTGGAGGCCCGTGGGGTTATCTTCGTGGATCGAACGGAAATGCATACACTTGGCCTCAAGATCGAAATCAATTTTGAATGGGAACCGAGTGCAGACATGCTCCCCGTGCCGAAGCACCTAAAGGAAAAGCAAGCTGCCGCCCACACTTCTAGCGAGGTTGGGTGGGACGAAGGTATAAGCGTGGACGCGCAGACCCTCTATGCGTCTATGCGTAGACCCTCTGCGCGTGAACGCGTAGACAATAAAGAACTATATATAGAACAATCCTCAGAACTGTTTTATAGCTCGCCCCTGCCGGGTCGAGCGGTTAGCTCCGGCGACTTGGATTTGGATTTGGCGGAAGGTTGGGAAAGTGTGGAGCCCGCCTCCCCGCAAAATTCTTCGATCCCCCCGGTTGCGCCCGTCCCCCCTTCCTCGGTTGACACGCTGGTCGCCGATGCTCTCCGCCGCACCAATGACAAGCTCGTCAAGGCCCAGCAGGTTTTGAAACCGGGTGCAATTGAAGCGACGTTCCGCGCCGCCTTCGCCGAGGCATTCACTGACTACCCCGGCGCGACGTTCATCACATGGACCGAAAAGGATTTCGGCATGGTGAAGAACGGCCTGATTTCGAAGTGGACCGGCTCCCCCGAAGAGCTGCACGCCTTCGTTCGCTGGGCCGTCGTCAACTGGACGCAAATCCTCGCGCACCGTTTTTCGTGGATGAAGACCAACCGCCCGGAATTCCCGGTCCTGTCGTTCTTCCTGTCGCAGAAAGAGCACTTCCTCAAGGCGTATGCCTCCGACCTGTCCGAAAGCTGGATACGGTCGCTAAAAGGGCACGAACAGCAGGAGTTCGCCCGGCTGACCCTCAAGGGCGGACTGACGCCGGAAGAGGCCCGCATGAAGATCGCCGAGGGCCGCGCCGCCGCCAAGATGCGCGAGGAAAACAAATCCGCCGAGCGCCGGGCCAACGACGCGTGGCAGAAGGCCCGGCTAGTGGAGGATCGCGCCAAGCGCATGGGAGGCAACACGCCTCACCCAAACTCCCCAGCCGCCCGTGAAGCCAAGCGCCTCGCCGATATGGAGGCGATCCGCGCCGCCCGCGAAGCCACCCCCCTGCCCGCCCTTGGGCCTGACGAAGTACCCGATTTTTCCAGTATCCCGGAGTGGGGCGCATAAATGACCGACGACATTCCCGAAAGCCACAAGCAACAGATCAGCGAAGCCCGCCGCCAGTCGCTCATTCGCGCCGGTATCCCGGTCTCCGTTCATGACATGTCGCTATCGACCCTCGGCGAGGACGTCGGCAAGCAAATCTCCGATTGGCTGACTGACCCCGGATACACCAGCCTCAAGAGCGGCGGCGTGACGTGGGCCTTGGACCTGCGGAGCAACAAGGCCCTCCTGACAACGCAACTCACCGCCCGCGTGCTGCACATTCGCGGCCTCGGCTGCAAGGTGGTGCATCTGGGTCGGTTGATCCGCATGGTCGAGACCCGCGACTATGACGGCTTCGAAGACCTCATGACGCCACAGGCGCTTTTCGTTCTGGACTTCTACTATGCCGCGACCAAGCCGACCGAGCGGGATTTCTCCGGCTATCAACGTCGGCAGATACAGGACTTGCTGACCGACCGTGTCGGCGCAAACAAGTCCAACGTGCTCCAGATTTGCAACCCACACAAGCTATCTCCCCGTCTTGCCGATTGGTGGGAACAGCCCTTCCTTGACGGGGCAAACCTGCGCACGTTGGAGGTCAAGGCATGAGCGACGGCCTACAGCTCCTCTCCTCCATCATCCAGTCCGGCGGACGCAATTTCGTTCGAAATCTGCGGCCCGAACTGTTCCTTGACGCCGAGCGCCCAGCCTACGACTTCGTCCGCCGGTTCTACTCGACCTACGGCGGTTTGCCCGGCCTCGATATCATGCGGCAGAACGGGTTTTCCCTCCTGCCCTCGAATGCTCCTCCCGCCTACTACATGCAGCGCGTCGTGGATCGTGCCATCTTCAACGGCGTACGCGAGCATGTGCAGGACTTCCAAGGGGCGCTTGTCCGTTCCGACGTCGAGAACCTGACCCGCCTTGTCGCGGCCATGCACTCCTCTACGAGCCGGTTTTCCGCCAGCAACGACGTGTTCACACTGCCAGTCGCCGCCGAAATGGCGATGAACGAATATGCCCTTGCCCGCGATCTGGGTGCTGGGGGCCTTGCCGGGGTCACGCTGGGCTGGGATGGACTAGACACGCTGACCGGCGGCGCGATGCCGGGCGAGGTGGTGACGTGGGTCGCCCGCCCGAACGTCGGTAAATCGTACACGATGGCAAAGGCCGCGCTTGCTGCCAATGACGCCGGGTTCAAGGTCATGCTCGTGTCGATGGAAATGGGCGCGGTCGGTATGGCTCGGCGTCTGATCGGTATGCGTGCAGGCGTCAACCCGGACCTGATCAAGCGCGGCACACTGTCGTTCTGGGGCGAACAGCTCATTCAAGAGGCAATCCAGCTTTCGATTGCCCGGCCTGATTTCATTCTCGTCTCCGGCAACCTGACCAAGTCCGTCGATATCGTGGACGCGCTCATTCAGGAGCACGCGCCGGACGTTGTGTTGATCGATGCCCAGTACCTAATGCAGCCTGCCAAGCAGATGCGGAACGCCAAGAATTTCGAGCTTCTGTCTCAGGTCGGACTTGAGGTCCAGCAGTTGGCGATTGCCCGCAATATCCCGGTTCACCAATCGGTGCAGTTCAACCGCGAACAGGGCAAGGGCTCGCCCGGCGATCTGCGCAACATCGGCGGCACCGACGTCGTCGGCCAGATTTCGTCCATCGTTATCGCGATCTCGGAAGGGGCCTCCCCCGATGAGACCACGACCCGCAACTACGAAGTGATCAAGAACCGCGAGGGTCGCCTCGGCGCGATCCGAACCAATTTTCTTTTCCAACCTTTTGATTTCAGTGAGCTTCCGGCGGTGGAGCTTGATCATTCACCTCAGGATGATTGGATGTTGTGACCGGATATTTCTAAAATTAGGACCGGGTTCATATTTCGTGGCACGGTAGCGGAAAGATAGTAGTTCACTTTGGGTATGCTTCCGATGAACCATGTCTAAACTGGTTAAATAAACGTCTGTTGACCATTCAAAATGAACCGGATATAAATGAACCATCCTAAATGAACTGAAGGGGGTTTTTGAATGCTGGTACGCCTCTATCTTCGTGCGTCGACTGACGAACAAGATGCCAGTCGCGCTCGTGCTCAGCTCGAAGCGTTTGCCGCAGAACGCGGCCTGATAATAGCGGCAACCTATGTTGAGAATGAAAGCGGCGCAAAGCTCGCCCGCCCGGAACTCTTCCGCCTGCTGGCAGATGCGCGCCCCGGCGATTTGCTTCTAATCGAACAGGTCGACCGCTTGTCTCGCCTCTCGGCCGATGACTGGCATAAGCTCCGCATGGAGTTGGACGCCAGACAGGTTCGCGTCGTTGCTCTTGATCTCCCCACATCATGGATGCTGGCCGCCCCGGCTGACGATTTCAGCGGGCGAATGTTTTCCGCAATCAATGGCATGATGCTGGACGTGCTGGCTGCCGTCGCCCGCAAGGACTATGAGGACCGCCGCCGCAGACAGGCTCAAGGGCAGGCCAAAGCCAAGGCAGAAGGCCGATACCGTGGTCGCGTCGAAGACACAAAGCGAAACGACACCATGGCCGCAATGCTGAGGGCTGGCTTATCCTATTCCCAAATCCAGAATGCTACAGGTGCGTCACGCGCAACCGTCGCAAAAATTGCGAAGCGAGCTGCACAAGAGGCCATTAGTTAAATTTGCAACCGGGTTCAAAATTTTGGAATGAATGAGCGCCAAGGTTCTTGTTCTCAGCAATCCTGTTCAAATCGCGACTGCATCGGTGCGGCTTCAGGGATCCGGGAAACTGCCAAATAGCTTTCATGCCGCTATCACAGCGGGCTGCTCGAACAACTGCCATCGAACAGGAGGCCGAAGCGTGCCTTTGGGACTGGTGTACAGAACATTAAATCGATTGACTTCCAAGTGGATGGACTTAAAACTGAGCCTCTTCAGATTGCAACCAGTGGACGTTGAGGTGGCGAAAGGTGAGCTCCTATCTGCAAATCGCAGAAGAAGTCTTGCGCATGGCCCGTCGCCCTTTGTCGGCTCAGGCGATCTTGAAGCACGCCTATTCGTTGGAAATAGCACCGCATCATCTATTTGGAAAAACGCAGCATAAAACTCTTCAAGCTCGTTTGAGCGAAGACATTTTGCAGCGCCGAGAACATAGCCTGTTCTTTCGTACAAGGCCAGGACAGTTTTTTCTTCGGGAATTTCTAACAGATGTGTCCATTCCGGCCGAATACCGGCAGCCAATAGTAGCGCGCAGGCGAACGCGCGATCTTTTTCTTGGGCCAGCTTTGTCCGTTAGTTACCACTATGCAACTGGGTTGCTTCAAAAGGGCAAATTCGCGGACGCCGATTTAGTGGAAAAGATCGCGCGCTCAGGTTCCTATCGTTACATTGACCCCAAGCGCCAAGATGATGACGACGTGCTTCTGTGGGCGGTTTCCGCTCTCACGCGTCCGGGAAAAGTGCTTTCTTATCGCGTCGGAAGATATAGGGACGACCGCGATAACTTTGCTCACAAAAGGTCTATTGCGTTCTCCACGCTCGTGTCAGAGACAAATCACACTCTTTTTGATACGACCAGCCTTGGAGTTCCGGATAGCGCGCTTTTCGCGGCGGCGGTTGATTTGGATATTCCTCTTCCAGAGGCTTTCTCAGCACGGGCAACTTTCGAGCATTTACTTCGCTTTTTTGCTTGGCAGCCTGATATCGCCCATAAGCATAGTATGTTGGCCTTCGTTGAAGTTCGCGCTCCTGATTGGTTCGAGCCCACAGCCGCAAGATTGTCTTTGAATGACCTGTGTTGGCTGGATATGAGCTCGCCACCCAATAATTGGGAAGATTTCGATCCATGGTCGCAGACGATATTGTCGTACTATTTCCCAAGAGCTGCAATGCATGGCTGAGCGCCGTCGTAGGACGTTACATTCCTTTCAAGCTAGCTATCTCAAGTCAGAAATTGAGAGCGGTTCCGTTGTCCGAAGTAAACACGCACTTCAGCAACTTTGCAAAATGTTTAGAAATGGCGTGGTTCTGCAACAGGATGATCGCATTGGTATGGAGATCGCAATCCTCGGCGTTCTCAGTTCTGCCCTCTCAGACGAGAAAGTACGACGCTGGGCGTTGGCAGCATTAACCTACGTCGGACGCAAAGAAGTTAGTCGGAATGCTGTTCTTCGGGCCATATCAGACTATCCAGACGAACCGCAGGTTCTTGCTGCTGCGATCGCGACTATTTTCAAGTTCGACGGCAGCGCTGCTCAGAAGCTTATTTCACATCACGGCGCATGCACTGCCGAAATGATTGCGCTGTCCGCGTTGCAAACTACTAATCCCCGGCAACTCGACCTATCCAATCTCAGGGTCAATATCGAGACAGCGGAACCAGTTCCGCTCAAGCTGGCATTGGTGCTCGTCGGCCTCGATCGCTCGCCCGAAAACGTTTTCGATCCGCGACATTCAAACGCTGAGATTGTGAAAGCCCTCGGAATGCATCACGAACCTATCGTGTCGCAGTACTCGGTGTGGGCCGCAGCGGAAAACCCAAGTCTGGGGATTGGCGATATAGGCATTAATGTCAATGACCTTGCCATACAGCCGCCGAATGTTCGGTCATACGTATATCGACTGTATGCAGAAGATAGCTCTCTATCAACGCAACGACACGAAGTCATTGTTCAGGGCAGCAACGATCAAGATATTGAGGCCCGGCTTGGTCTGGCAATAGGATTGCGGGAAAACTATTATGATGGACTGGAAGGGATTACCGTAGATTGGTTTCATGATGAAGATGATCCGACCGTTGGCGCGCATGTGCTGGATCACATAATTGCGCAGGCAGCAAAGCTCGCCACTTACGAGAAAATCGCGATTGAACATTATGAGTTCGCATCAAATGATATGAAGAAAAGAGCACGGATGGAGGCATCTGCGGCAGGCACCAAAATCTACAGTGACTTCAAACGTATTTCGATAGAGCAAGAGGCAGGGCTTTTTGGCCTAAGTGGAGGCAACGTGACTAACAACAATTTCGTCAATCATGGGACAGTGCAGGGCGCAATCTCGCAATCTGGGAAGGCGGTTAACGAAGGCGATATGCAAGTTTCGTTGACACAAGCTCAAATTCAAGATGCCTGGAAAGTTCTTGATGGTGTCGTCACCGAGATAGACGCGGTTCCTCTCTCGGATGAAATAAAGGGCGAGGTTCGCGCCGCTGTAACTGATGCTAGAGCTCAAACCGATAAGCTTACACTCGGCGGCGTTGTAGGTATTCTCGAAAAGGCAGAAAAAGGCCTACAGGCTGTTAGCGGAATGGCCGAACATGCCAAAAAGATTGGGACGATGATTGTTGCTTTGTCGGCGTTCTCTTAGTTGGTACCATCAAAAAACTTGATGTCGACAAGGGCGAAATCGCGTTCTTCGCCCTTTTCAAGATCGATCGCTTTAATGAACCACTGTTCTAGTGGGTGCCATTCAGTTTTGCCGTACCAAATTTCAATCGGTATAATAGTTCTAAGAGAGGTCTCCCCGCGCCAGTTTTTGTATTGGAACTGAAGTTCTTTCACCGGCTTGCCTACCGTTGTCGATTTCAAAACATTGAGCGTCATGTGAAGAAGTCCATTCCCATTTTGGCATGGCGAAAATTTGAACATTGATCGTACTATGGGCTCGCCGGTAGTGACCACGTTACCTATCGTAACAATCTGGCTGTTTTAGGTTACAAAAGGATGAAAGTCCACGACCGCAGCCCCGGCGCGACGACCTCACCGGCCCCCGCCGCAGATCCACATCAGCCACGCGTCAACCAGACATTAGTACAACGTTGACAGCTCGCACGCGCTTCTGGTCGTCCATTTCGCTATCGAACGACACTGTTCGGCCAGCTAGCAACGCGTTCCAAATAACATCGTCGATGGTCGATCTGGCGAGGAAGTATTCTCGGTTTGACGCGTCTAAAAGAAATCCGAATGTAGGTTTGCGTCCCTTTTCCTTGAGGGTACCCATTAATTTTCTCGCCCCGTGACCATCACTGATTTGAGCGATTAGGTCGTCTAAGGCCGAACAAAGATCCTTTGCAGAGGATACGTTTCGACCAGAAAGTATGGCAGTTACAGTTGCGCGCGCCCTACGTAAATGCTCAAGCATCTTGAGATCAACAATTCTGAGATCCACTGAAGAAAGGAAACTGGCGAACCTCTCGCATGGGTCTTCCAGGTCAGCATCGATGCCTGTTGCATCGCAATTTGCTATCATACGTTGAAAATTCTGGACTTGTAAGTCGGCGAAGATCAGTTGTGTCCGCATGCTGGACAACGGCTTTTTGAGTTCTTCTGACAGGATGGCCTCTGCACCGTTGAAGTCGAAATGGTACATTTTCGCCCGAGCTAACTCGCGCCTTACGTCTACCGACTCTGGATCTAGCATAAGTGCTTTGGAGAGTTGAGCTATTGCTCCCGGGCAGTCTCCGTAAGCTCTAAGCAAGAAGCCGCCATAATAAAAGTATAATTGCGGAGTATCCGGAGATAACTCTATTGCTGTTTCATAAGATTGCGATGCGCCCGGAAAATCTTGCTGACGATAGCGTATGAAGGCCTCAGAGCGGAATACCTCAAAATACTCGTGGTTCGAAATTTTTAAGTCGTCGATGATTTCCTGCGCTGCTTGAAAGTCATCGGCGTGCGAATGCTTAATTGCTACACGCAACCGTTGGGCCGCTATCGCCTCTGAAATCGACCGGACTATGTAATTTCGAACGCTATATCGTTCTCGGCCTTCTGCACCCCGCTCCGCCTGGTAGGCGAAGCTAAGATTGCGGAACTTTCTTATAACAGCAGCCTGCGTTTCTATGGTTAAGCGCAGTACGCGGGAGATATAGGCTCTGGCAAAGGGCTTAATTCGATAGTTTGTTTCGTAGCTGGTTTGGTTTTCAGCCTCCACAATTGAAAATTTTAATAACTCAGCGAGACCGATCTCCAGCTTTCGAATGTCAACGTCGGTGACATGTTGAAGAACCCCCAGAGAAACAGAGCGGGGCAATATAGACATGAGAGAAAGCGCAGCGCTGGCGTCCGGGGAAAGTGCATCGAAAACGTTCTCCAGGCAAAATCTAAGTGCCATCTCCGGGTTGCTTACAATCTTGCTTGCGGGGAGCCCTGCCATAACTCCTAGACAAAACCATTTCAGCAACAACGGCCGTTTCTCTAGTCGGCTAGAGTAGTGGCGGAGTTCGTCTGGCTTAAGATTAGCTAGTTGTTTGATGCTGTACGATTTTATTAGCGCCCTGAGATATATTTCCGCTTCGCTATCGGAAAGAGGCGCCACATTAACAGTGAGGTCGCCGCCTACAGGAATTCTTGATGTTAGGATAACTTTACTTTGGCCTGGAATGTCTGAAACGAAATCACGTATGGTATCATCTAGAACGGTTTCTAGGTTATCAATCGCCAGCAAGATTTTGTTGTTTTGAAGTAGGTCTCGAACCCTTGACATTGGGTCAGATATATTTTCTTCAAAAACGCCAACGACTTCCTCAAAAAGGCCCATGGAAGTAGTTATCGCGTGCTCTATTCGCTGTATTTCACCCACGGTTAGTTTCGAGGATTTGGCTGATACCCACACGACAGCGTCAAAATCATGTTCGCCGGAATTAATCAGACTATAGAGAGCTTGAAGAGTTAGAGCAGTTTTGCCGTTCCCGCCGTCACCAAGTACTGTTACGACAGGGTGGCGACTAAGTAATTTCTTCTTAAGCTCTTGTTCAAGTTGTGGTCTAGGGACAAAGCCAGTGTCATCATAGTCTGGTAATGGAAGATTATGAAATATTACAGCATCACCTGGATCCTCTAGAAAAGTGACAGCCTTCCGTGTGATTTCCTCTGGATCACGGTTGTAGGATGTTAAGACCTTATGCAGAATTGGCCAAAAGCCTTTGCTTTTCACCAAATCGTTGGCCAGGGCGAACGCGGTGCCATGTTCTGCCACAGTAAGTGGACGACCGTGCATGACTGAGTTTCTGACTGGTACTGCGGCTTGAAGCGAACTGATTTTGGAGCCCAGATGCTTGCGTAGGGTCTCGTCAAAGTGAATTTTTAGGCGTTGGACGATCGATAATTTGTCGCCCAAATCAAGATGGTAGAGTAGATCATAATCGTCTCGGACAGCGGTGCCTACTTCATCACTTCGCTCGGCCCGCAGAGTAGCTTTCTCACGTTCTTGGGCAGTAAGAAACCTCTCGCCAGCGATGTTGGCGACCGATCGAACATGAGACACTAAATCTTTCTCGATGGCATCGAAGAATATGAATAGCGCGATACGCTGGTAGCTAGACAATGTAACACCTCAAAGGCAGTTGGTGCCCACCAGCAATAGAGGGACTTCACGCAACCCAAAAGGGTTGTTTTTCGCGGTGCACAGCTTGTTGCTTTGGGCGCTTGAGCCAAACCTTAAAAATCCATGGGCGTGCGACATCTGGCGTTTCAAGCTTTCCCAACTGGTAGGCAGTCGCTGAAATGGGGAGAGAGTGACCTATGGCTGAGAATTTCCTCCAGAATGGATTGCCGTCCCGTAGCCTTTTTAGACGTGGTTTTTCTAGTCAGGGGTTCCAACATTAGTTCCAACAATGAAATAGATATTATTGATTTTGTTTGATAAAAATAATGTGGTTGCCTTCCCTCCGGGCCGACCATAGTTTTCTATTGCATTTTCCACCGCATGGATGCTGGCTGCCCCCCGCTGACGACTTCACCGGGCGAATGTTGTCCGCAATCAACGGCATGATGTTGGACGCGTTGGCTGCCGTCGCACCCAAGAACGATGAGGTTCGCCGCCGCCGACAAGCCCAAGGGCAGGCCAAAGCCAAGGCCGAAGGACGTTAATTTGGCCGTGTAGAAGATACTGAGCGGAATGATAATGTTGCCGCGCAAGCGATGCCGTCTTGCCTCCATCGGAGTTTCTCACGGACCACACCATGGCTTCAACTGGTCAAACTGCACGGCGCTGGTTGTCGTCCGTATTCCAAGCGAACACTCACTTGACTCGTCATCCACGCAAATGGTCATGATGCACGACGACTTTCATCGCGCGAATTGAGAAATGAAGCGGACTTTCACCCGACGTGAGCTTTACGATTTGGTCTGGTCAAGCCCGATCTTGAAACTGGCGGAGCAATTCGAAATCTCGGATCGAGGGCTAGCAAAAACCTGCGAACGTCACCAAATTCCAGTTCCCGGACGGGGATATTGGGCAAGGCTGGAAGCCGGCCAGTCCGTTACCAAAACGCCGTTATGGAAAATAGACAATCCGGCGCTTGAGACAGTGCACATCGGCGGTACCAAGCCTGCAATCAACCCGTATGTCGAACTTGCCATACAAACTGCAGCCGCCGTCGTGCGAAAATCAAAATCGGCACGGCACGACGTCCCGGCCTCTTCGCAGGCTGAGGCGCGTAGCTCGCCTAGGCAACCGGTTACCTTCGATCCGGTCAAGCGACCTCATATTTCCGTTTCAGGCATTGCTGTGGAGTTACGGAACACTACGCCAGATGAGATCGGAGAAATCTCGGTCGCAGGCATTCGTATCCAACATTCTACCCGTACCCGCTTGATAGCGTTTCTGCACCACTTTGCGCTCGGTCTCGAACAAAGAGGCGTTCACCTCAAGCAGGGCGATAGAGGAATAATAGCGAGCATCGAGCCTGATGACATCCGAATTGAGATAACTGAGGACCGAAGGAGAGCGAAGCACGTTCCAACTCCCACTGAACTCAGAAAGAAGCAGGAGTTCGACACGAGGTGGGAATTGGCGCGAAAGCGGGGTCAGTGGCTCGACAATGAGCGTTTTTGGCCAGAGTACGACTACATCCACTCCGGCAAGCTTACATTTGAAATTGCCAACTGGGCCGATGGTGCCCGGAAGCGCTGGGCAGACGGAAAGACTCAATCCGTTGAGTCTATGCTGGATGGCATTTGCGACGGAGTGCTTTTCCATCTAGCGTATGACAAAGCGCGACGCGAGGAACGCGAAGAACAAGAGCGCCGCCGTCGACATCTCGCGCACAGGCGTGAACTGCACCAGAAACGGCAGCAACGAGAGGGCAAACGCCTGTCTTTTTTGAGGGCCTTAGCAAAACACCAGCGCGAGGCGAAAGACCTGAAAGTAACGATTGAGGCCGCGTCAGCCGCCTTGGAAACCTCTAACCCGGTACTCTCGCGAATGATGGAATGGGCAAAAGTTAGGCTTCGTTATCTGGAAGCGCAGAACGACCCAGAAATGTTGACCACAAATCTTGTTCAGCAAAATCTATTTCCTGAAACTGATGAACTGCACGATCCGGAAGGTGATCCACCTGAGAAGCGAAATTACTGGGACGATTGAACCGGCCGCTAACAGTAAAACATCCAAGTCGAGGTAGACGCCATCGCGGCATTGCGAGCGACCGCTGCGACGATTGCAAGGCGGATGACGCACGGATTTGAGCCATTTTGCAACCGGTTGCAAAATTACGTTCGCCGCCCGTGGGCGAAACACTTTAGTCGCTGGCGGCTCCCAGCTTACTCTTTAGTTGCCCCCGCACGTCCTTCCCGTCCACCTGCTTCTCGGCCATCAGGAAAAGTCCCTTGCCGCCGCTGGCCTTCTCCCAAAGGGTGCCGATCGCGCGTTTCTCGTCCGTGTCGGCTGCGTCCGTCAGATGCGCACCTTTGTATTCGACTACGAGGATGCGCCCACCGGCGAGTTCGGCCACGAAGTCGGGATAGAACTTGCCCGAAGCCGTCGGCAACCAGAATGCATTCGGGTGCCTAGGTACGTTCCTGATCCAGTGCTTCGCCTCGGTCAGGCTGTCCAGTAGCTTGGCGCAGTTCAACTCCTCGCCCTCATCGGCCCCGTCGAAAGCAGCAACCTGATCCCAGCCGGTGAAGTGCTTCGAGAACCGATAGGAGCCACGATAGGTGCGGACCCCGGCGAACATGTCATTGGCGAACACGAAGCCATTGTCGAAGGAGATTTCCGGCTTGGCCTCCGGCGCAAACAGCGAGCGTTGATAGACGCCCTTGCGCTCCTTGGACCGAATATAGGCGATACGATCCTTGACCATACGGGCCAGCGGATACTTGCACTGCATCAACGCCGATAACGGGATGTTACGCGGGCCGGTAAGGTAATTCACGAGGTCTGTCAGCCAACGGACAAGCTCGCCCTGGCCGATGAACTTGTCGCGGACCTGCCGGTCGAGAAACAGCACGAGCGTCTGTTCGCTCCAACCCTCGACGGGGATGTCAAGTAGGAGCTGGGCGCTCTGATTGGCGTGTTTCACAAACAGTCGTTGCTGGTCGATGTCGATCTCGAACGTGTCTGCCGTCTCCTGAACGGAGAAGTCCTTCGGCTCCAGCTTCGGAGAATGACCGGCGAGCGACCAGTCGTGGTACTCCATGAGAATGTCAGTGTCGGCCAGTTCAAGCTCGCCCTGCACCCACGTCATCAGCGCCGGGACAGTGAAGGTCTCGCCCCGCTCGGCAGGCGAGGCTTGATGCAGATGCTCCGCCTCGTAGCTGGAAACCCGGTCGGAAAAGCCGCCGACTTCCGTTTCGGGCAAGGCGGCGATCAGCTTCTCTTTCTCAGCAGGGCTAAGAAAGCCCGTGATTTTGACTATTGCCCTGCCGTCAGCTCCGGCAGTGATGCGAACCTTCGACGGCGCGGCGGCTTCCAGTTCCTTCACGGCGGCGGGATCGGCGTCTAGCGACACTGTAACACTTGGCTGCGGACGGCGGGCATGGCCGAATAGGCCCTCGGTGAGGGCAATTTGCTCGGGCAGGATGTTATCCTCGGCCTCGCCTTCCTCGAAGCCCATGGCAACCAACCGGTCTTTCAGGGCATAGGCGGCTTCGGAGAAGGATTTCGAGGTCAGGCTGGCATAGGCCCGGTTGAGCGAGGGGATAGACCTCTGCTTGGCATAGGGCATCCGCAGCACGCGCCCGAGAAGCTGCTCCGCATCAGTCGTACTGTGGATGTTGGCGACCGAGCAGAACACATAGGCGAAGGAGCAATCCCAGCCCTCTTTTAGTGCCTCTACGGTGATGATGAAATCAATCTCGCAAGCAGGGTCGAATAGGTTGATGCCGTCGAGTTCTCGTTGGTCGCCTGTGGCAACGGCGATCCGATGAGCTGCGATGCCTTCCACGTCAATCAGGTGCTGCTTGAGCACAGCGACAGTGACCTCCTCGTCCTTGTTCTGGGCCTGAAATAGGACAATGGGGCGGATGTAGTCACGTTCCCGACGCGCATCCTCGGCAAGCTCGGAACGTTTTGAGATCGCGCCGGTTACGGCAGCCTGCCAAGTCTGATGCTCCGAGAGCATGACCGGCAGCTTGATCATCTGCTCGTCTTTCAATTCCTGAGCGGAGACAGAATGCAGAATGTTTGAGTTGGTGCGCGGGGTCGCGGTGAACTCGATGATCGCAGTCGGGTTTACGCGGCTTTGCATCTCCCGCGACAACCCGGTCACGGCCTTGTGCGCCTCGTCAACGATCATCAGCGGGCGGTGCAGGTGCATCAAGTTAGCGAACGAGAACTTGATTGTGCCCGCGCCCCTGCCGTCTTCGATGGTCTCCAGCCCTGGCATCTTGTCCGGCACGCCGGTGAAATGTGGCTCCAGCATCTCGTGGTGGGAATAGACCTTGCGCCCCTCGGTGTCCTTGACGCGTAGCGTCTGGATCGTGGCGACGACGACGCAGCAATTCGAGCGCAGGTCATGCGGCAGGAGTTGGGTGAAATTGCCGATGTCGAAGACGCGGACGCGACCGGCAAAGGCATCGTCCAGCGCTGCACGATAGGGATGTCGCGGGTTCTTGAGCGCGTCTACAGTCTGTTTGCGGATCGTGGTCGTCGGCACCAGCCACAGCACCAACGGGAAGTCGCGTTCGATCCACGTTTCCTTGGCAATGTTGACAGCGTGGGCTGCGAGCACGGTCTTGCCCCCGCCAGTCGGCAACCGGAGGCAAACATAGGGCGTCTCGTCCAAACCATTCAGAGCCTTGTAGGAACCTGCGAAGCCTTTCAGCCGCTTCGCCATCTCCGGTTCAGCGACAATGCCATCATAGGCCGCGCTAGGGCCTTCCACGCGGGCCTTTTCGAGGAACCGTCGCAGAGTGCCGAGCGTCTGGCCCTGATAAGTCTTGAGTTGCATCACGCCCGCGCCTTTACGTCATAGGGGGTCTGTTTGAAGGTGATCTGTTCGTGCAGCAGCGAAACATCAGACAGCGCGGAGCGTTCGCCATAGACTGTGATGGGACCAGCGAAGCCCTCGGGCAGCGCATCCCGGATCACGGCCAGCGTCTTCCTCGTCAGCACGTTGCCGCCGCTGACCGACTTGTCGCCCAAGATGCCGTTGTAGAGCAGCCCATAGGCACGGCCATCATGAACGCCGAGCACTGGAGACAGCGGATCAGGCTTCGACCATGGGAACCGGACCTCCGAAAACCATACATGCGCCGCAAGCACTGGGAACTCGATGTCGGGGCGTATTTGACCGGTCTCGTCGAATACCGATGCGCCGAGACGATAGAAACGGAAACCGCCGCCACCCTTCCAGTTCGCCGCCTCGGAAATGCCGCCCTGTTCACCATCCACGACTTTCTGCAAACGCGGCTGGCAATGGGTCTCGGCGTGGTCGCCCATTTCGATGCCGATGTAACGCCGCCCCATCTTCTGCGCCACGGCGGCAGTTGTGCCCGAGCCAAGAAAGCTATCGAGTACGAGGTCGCCGGGATTGGTGGCGATGGTCAGCACCCTCTGCAGCAGGCGCTCCGGCTTTGGGGTGGTGAAAACGTCGTTAGCATCCAACGCTACGACCTCCTTTTTTGCCTCTTGGGTGTGGCCGACCTCTGCGTGCTGCCAGATGGTCTGCGGCACCCGACCACCCTTCACTTCGGATAGAAACCGCTTCAATCGAGGCACGCCGTTTCCATCTTTACCCCACCAGATGCGATTGTCCGCGTCTAGTTCAGCTAGCTTCTCCTTCGAGAAACGCCAATACATGCCCGGCGGGGGGCCCGCAATCACCCGTCCCGCTGGGTTGGTGATGGCGTAGGTCCCCGCTCCATAGAAATTTCGAGCAGAGAAGTCGCCGGAGGTCCAAAGTCCGCGAGGATCGTTATCCGGGTTCTTATACATAGCGTCCTGCTTCTCAGATCGCGGAAGCTCATTCGGACGCCAGACGTCTTTGTTACGCGCAAAAACCGAAACATAATCATGATCTTCGGAGAAATACTGCGCCGAGTTCTTCACCGAAAACATCTTATGCCAGATTACAGTGGTGACGAAATTCCTCCGCCCGAACACCTCGTCCATCACAACCTTGAGGTAGTGGCCCTCGTTGTCGTCAATGCTGACCCAGATGGAACCGTCCTCTGACAACAACTCACGCAACAGTTCGAGGCGAGGCCACATCATGGCCAGCCACTGCGAATGCTCAAGATTGTCGTCGTAGTGTTCGAATGCCGACCGCGTATTGTAGGGTGGATCAATAAAGATGCACTTCACCTGACCGGCATAGAAGGGCAGCAGTGCCTTCAAGGCATCTAGATTGTCGCCCCGAATGAGCATGTTGCCAGTGTCGCGGTCGCCGCAGCCGAGGTCGGGGACTTCCTCCAGTAGCCTATAGGGCACGCTCTCGCCAGCCCTGATATCATCGTCCCTTGTCAACCATCGCAGCGTCGGCATTCGATAAGCATAGCCCCCAATTCGCAGAAACGATGCCTAGCCGATTTACGTCAATGGTCAATGGTATATTTGACAAGGCCAGTTGCGTCGAGCGCCATTGCTTCTGTAAGGACTTCGTTGAACGAGGCTTGCTCTGACCGCGACCATTCTGACGGCCTATACCGGCCGCATTAGACGCCAATGATTTTAGGGCTTTGCACGACCCGCCTTCCAACGGTGCCGCGTTGCCCGTTCGCTGCACCATGGTAAGATACCGCGCATATTCGTTTTGCCTCATCATTTTGCACCCAGTTTCAAAAAAGTGAGGCACCAATGAATAGCGGCAAAACATCCGGCAAGTTCATGGCAAGTAGCGCTGTTACAAGTTAAAGCTCGAACCCAGTTCCCCAGCTATGCAACGGCCAATGGTTATCAACCTCTGGCTCGACTGTGAAATGGAAATCCCGCAGCCGCTTTTCTCGAAAGTGCCAGCACAAATCAGAAAATTGCAGACGTGTCACCTTCAAAGCAGAGATTGAGGGTTGGGGAGCGTTCTGTTCGAAACAAGAACCCAGCGTCAGTAATGTCGGTCTTCATCGGCGTCGGCACCCAGAAAGTGGCAATAGCAGGCCAACGAAATTTTGAATTGAGCGACACAACGCTAGCACCAACGATGAGGTAGGTGAATTCTACCGACATACGAGGCGGACCGGGCTGAACGACGTGTCCCGTGCTTCCGCGTGGAAGGCCCACGAACTCGCCGCTCCAAGAACCAATCTCGATCTCAGGAAGTGAAACGGATTGCCCACCTCTCTTGGCTTTTGCCGTAGAGCGCGCTTGCATTCGATAGCCCCTGCATCACAGTTTCAATCTCAACGACGCCGCGACGCATAGCGGCGCGAGGAATGACGGAGGCTAAACGTTTCAACATCGATTTCAACATTTCGAAAATCGATGTTGATTTTATTGCACAATTTAGAAGGGGTTCGATCCTCCTTAGCTCCACCACTAAATTCCATATATCTAACTATGCAATAAAATCAAGCCGATAGACGAATTGCAGAGCGATGACTCAGACCAAACTAGACCAGCGTTTCAGACCAATCTTGAGGACGAGCTAACATAAGCACACCGCCTGACGGCTCGCGGCCTGCCAACACTTGATCTCTATAACCTCAACTACCTCTCCGATTCCAACGCTCCGGTAGGCGCATCAGAACTTATCGAAGACGTTAAGAAGAAGCGTTTCGAGGTGTGCAGCCGACTTGTTAGCGCTGACTCTTAGGGAGTTTGGGTGCCCGCAGCCGTTCCGAATGTCTAAGCAGCCCTTGAGTTCCTTCTTCACGTTGCTGCCAAGGATAGAAATGTTCTCGCAACGGTCTAGGAAGTTGCTTTCTTTCATCGCGCCAAGATCGTCCGTTGTAACAGCAGCCTTCCACCGCGAGTCGACCCGCAAAGCCTCAGCATTGAACGCCGTGAGGTGGTGAGCGTGAACATGCTTGTGCAATACATCCATGGCACCGAGCCATCCCATCACGATGGCAGAGCGGTAGAGGCCCGCCTCATGGCATTTAATGGCCTCTTCTACGAAGTCTCGAGTTTGGTGGTCCGTGATGTTGGCAAGATGCTTCCGCAAGTCAACCGCAACCTGCATTGCTGCGGGGCTGATGGTCGCTACCCCCAAATGACGTAGGTGAAGCTTGCCGGTTTCGGTCAGTTCCCAGCCGGTCGTTCGGACCGCAAGCCCCTTCGAACCGGACAAGATGGTTGAGATATTCCAGCTCTTAGGCTCTCTGAAGCCAACCGATTCGGCGACAGCGACAATATCCGCGACCTGTTGCGGCTTGTCTTGAGTCGCGAGTACTAGCAACAGCTTATCGAGACGCGTTAGGCCCCGCTGAAGCCATTTTTTCAACTCATCCAGCGTTAGCAAGCTTCGCCTCTAGGTTTTTCAGTTCGCTTGCGCTCAATGCATATTTGTCTGCGCCAAGCTGGTTGACCTTCTTCGCCTTGACGAGACTTGAAATGGCAGAAGTCAGGTTCTTGCTCATGTTCTTGTCGTAGTAGCTCGTCGCCGACTGCATCTCAAAGAGCATTTGCTTACGGCTTGCACCGGACACGCTCTTTGCGAGTTGCAGATGAGCGAGAGCGCTAATGACCAACTCCGGTCCTGACTTAACGTCAAGGTGAGCGGCAATGGAGTTGGTCGATAGCTGCAGGCCCCCAGAATTTCCAGCGCCGCTCTGGTCCGAACTGTCTTCATCATCTACGGAGATATTCTCTTCTGGAGGGGCAACCTTCGCGAGGTCGGTCATTGTTATCAGAAGCGACTCAAGTCCTTCTTTGAGGAAGGCGGGATCACCCTCATATTCAAGCTCGATGGAGCCAACCTTCAACTTTATCTTTGCTTGATCAGCCATGAAAACCTCTAAGATATCCGATAGTCAATACTTAACAAGTCAATGCCTAAGTTGTCACATTCGTCAATACAACCGGGGCTGATTAGGGCGCTTGTCCAAAGGAAATTGGGCGGCGCGGCGGGCCATTGCGTACCAAGCTGACGACAGGCCATCGGCAGCGATCCGTTTCGGCAGCGTTCAGGGGTTCGGGGAGAGGCTCATCGCACTGACCTATGGATAGAATTGCCACCGCCTTATTAAGAAGGCACCTTCGGAATTAGCGGCCTACTTCGGCAAGGAACACTTCAACGTCCTTCAGGACATCGACGCCCTGATCAAAGAAGCTCCCGAGGCAGAATTGAATTTTCAAGTCTGCTCCTATCAGGCCGTCGAAGGTGGCCGTTCGTACCGCATGTTCGATATGACCCGTGATGGCTTCGCTCTTCTGACGATGGGCTTCAACGGTAAGAAGGCGCTCCAGTTCAAGCTGAAATGCATCGACCAGTACGATGCGATGGAGGCGACCCTGAAGGCGCTGCCTGTCTCGGCCTCTACACCAGCCATCCCGATCACCTTCGCGGAGGCCTTGAGGCTGGCCGCTGACGAGGCCGGAAGCGATTGGCTGCGCCTCTAATCACCACCTTCTCCTTCCTCTCCAACTCCATCTGCGTCATCTTGATCGATGGCCAGCCGTGGTTCATCGTCCGCGATGTCTGCTTCGCCTTGAACGTCTAAGTGCGGGTGAAGAACGGCTACACCGAAGTCTACACCAGCCGCCTCCAGGAGACCGTGAAGGACCATTGCATTACCCACATCCACGGTGTGGGTAAAGACGGCCCCGGTCTGTTGGCCATGCACGAGTGCGCCCTCTACCGGCTCATCATGCGCAGCGACAAGCCAGAAGCAGCACAGTTCCAAGACTGGGTCAGTGAAGTGGTCCTCCCGACTATCCGAAGGGACGGCGGCTACATCCTCGGTAAAGAGAAGGTTGTCACTGGCGAGATGAGCGAGGACGTGGCGCTGGAATGGATCTCTGACACAGTTGACTTAACGCCAAACACACGCGAACCTCTGATCAATATGGGAGATCGACATGGCGAAGAAGCCTATCAAGTTCACTGGCGATGAAGGCGACGATGTATTTCGCGGAGACGTGCGCGACAACATAATCCGTGGTGAAGGCGGAAACGATACACTCGCAGGCGCGGGCGGGAATGACCGCATATTTGGCGGTGAAGGCAACGACACCCTGCGTGGAAATGCAGGGGCTGATCGGCTTGACGGTAGCGAAGGCGACGACTTTCTCTTCGGTGGCGCTGGGGATGACCTCATAATCGCGAAGGCGGGCAACGATTTTATCAACGGCGGCGCGGGCGATGACCTCTTGGTGCTAGATGGGGTTCTTGCCGAGTGGCAGGTCGAGCAACTCGATGGCACTTGGACCCTCACGCGCGGCGACCAAAATGTAATGTTCAAAAACATCGAACTCCTGAGGTTCGATGATGGTGTAGTGGAAACTGAAATTCATGGGCCGTTAATTGACGGCCTGATCTAAGCATGTTTTGGCGCGGGCCATGCCGTAGGCGCTTTCTGACTTATGCCAACACCGTGCCCGTATCCATGTCGTAGAACACAATCGTGCCATACCCGCCTCGTCACCATCAAGAACAACACAGTCGTCGCTAACAGCCGGGACGTGGCCAGCTTCTTCGGTTAAGTCCCACAAGAACGTACTGCGGGATGTGACCCAACTCACCGGCCCACCAAGAGCTGACCGATGACTGCCGGACGGCGTTGGACGTCAGCAACATGCCAACGAAACAGAACGCGATGAACAATGCCGGACCAAACAACCACAATGGCAAGTTCCTATCCCTTGCTGAACCTCAGTTCCTCTTCACCAATGCCGGCGGCCAATAGGTGCCGTTGGCTACCCCGTCGATCGGCCCGTAGAACCGGAAGGTTAGGCGGAATTTCTGGCCCTTCGGTATGGGCAACCAGTTGCCGTCTGGAGCGTCCGCCGGCTTCTCCGTGGCAAAGTACAACGTGAGCGAACCATCGGCCCCGTACTGCGGATGCGTTTGTTCGTTAAGCAGGTAGCGATTCAACGGATTGGGCAGAACGCGGAAGCGTGTGTTATCGACCGCAATTACCGACCAAAAGTAATGCGCGAAGCGTGCCGGCAGCGCATCCTTGGGAAATGTCAGTGTGTAGCTGTGATCTCCACTGAGCTCGGCACCCTCAGCGTCAACACCACCACGGTAGTAAAGCACTTCCGGCTTGATGTTGGCCCAGATGCCGCCATTGTTGACCAGCGTCCGAGTCAGATAGTCCATGCCGTATTCGCCGACGACACTGGGGCGTGCCCAGCCATTGTGAATAACGCCATGGCCGATAATTGTCCCAGCCTTCGCGATTTCGGGGAAGGCGTGTGCTTTGATGACGCCGTCCACACGCTTGCGTTCTTCGGCACTATCTTTGACAGCGACAGCGATCGAGCGAACCCGCGTCTGCAGCTCTTCAAGTCCGACATTGATGTCAGGCGCGCTGTCGAGGGCGATTGTCGCCGCATCAAATGCTTCGACACCGGGCAGTTGTCCCAGGTCAAATATCGGCGTCTTCGGGATTTCCGGCAGCTTGGGGCTACCTGTCGGCTTGAGCTTGAACTCGTGCTGAAGTGCGACCGCTCGATCGGGATCGTCGCCCAAAGCGACACGAGCAAGCACGCGGGACGCGGCAACGGGGAGATCAATCCGCCGCATACCATCCGGCAACGCAACGTTAGCGCCGCGAAGGCAGACAGCGTAATCGCCGGATGGATGATTTGGAAAGAGCCGCTCGTTGATGTTGGCGAACGTTTCACCCCAGCCGTTCAGGAACTGCACTGTGTAATAACGATCCTTGATTTCCGGAACCGTCACGATGGCGCAACTGGTCTCGTCGACAGCGACCCAGGCCTCTGAATACGCAACGTCAAGATTTGGGTTTGGCCAGTCAACTGCGCCGGGCTTGCGGTGGATCAGCTCGTTCCATTTGAAGCCCTCCTGAAAATCCAGTTGCTGCTGCCGCGTCACAAGAAGGCGGCCAAGAAGATAGATGTAGGCTTGGCTGACTTCTTCATCGCTCGCGGGGCCAGCTCTTGAAACGGTGGTAGCCGACGACATTGCCGAAGCAAGCAGAAAGATGAACACGTAACGCAATAGATTCATGATCTTTAGTCCTCCGTCGTAGCGCAAGGATGTGCTATCGCGCGCGCTAAAGGAAGATTCGTAACGGTAACATTAAGTAACATGGCCACTGTGGGCGATGTGCTCGTGAAGGTGCCGATTGCGCGTTCCGACGACTCAAATGAGGGCCGAAATCCACCAACGGGGATCCTTCCCGACGCTCGCGGCCAGACGCGCCGGGAAATTTTGCACCCGGCTTCAAAAAACTTCCCGTGGTATCCAGGGTTACAATACGTTGAAATTGTTGTATTTTTCTGTTGGTTTCCCTCACTTGATCCCCACAAGTGGCTGATTTATGAAATTTTCTTAGTCGCCCCAGAGGACACAAAAAGCTGCAACGGCCGCTTTGCGCCCGCCATGAGCGATCGTTCCTGAGTGGGTAGTTGTCTCGTTCTCGCGGCCACCAGCTTTCACGGTGGGAGTCCTGCCTTCAGGAGTCCCTGGCGAAACAGATCTAGTTGCTCCGGGCGCTCTAGGAGCAGTCCTCGCCGGATGAAATCATCCGTCGAGAAATTGCGACACAGCTCAAGCAACTGCGCCCTTGCCCTCTCGGTCGCAATCGTGTCACCTACCTGTGCGTAACAAGCGACCAGGCGCGCGTACGTGAAGGGGCCCGGGCTTGGCAGTTCCTCTAACGCAGCAGCGGCATCCTCGTAGCGGCCAACAAGGTAGAGGGCGTTTCCGAGTGCGGCACTGTACCATGGCGGCGGAAACGGGTTCAGTCGGAACCCTTCATCGATCCATTCCATCGCTTCATCGAGTTTGCCGCGCCGGGCCAGCAGACCGCCCATCTGCACCAAGGTATTCGCGTCGTTGGGATTGATCTGATAGGCCCGGCGATAGTGTCGTTCCGCCAATTCAAACTCGCGTCGGTTGACGTGGATGAGTGCCAGCAATCGCTGGCAACCACCTTCGCCTTCGTCAAGCGCTACCGCCTTACGCGCAAGGGCCAACGCTTCATCAAGGACATCAGATGGTGAATTGGCGTAGCCGTTGAGCGCAATTTTCGCCAATGCAAGATGGGCATGTGCTAGTCCGAAATGCGGATCTCTCTCGATCGCGGCGCTGAACATGGTGAGGGCGTGCTGATTGTCGTCTTCGCCATAACTTCGAATATGAGCAAGCCCGAGCAGATAAAATTCGTAAGCTACGAGGCTTGTCGTCGGCTTGCGCAACGCCTGACGAACATCCGCGTTTTCGATCTGTCCCACGAGGGTAGAAACAATCATCTGGGTCACTTCGTCCTGGATCGCGAACATATCCTGGACCTCGCGGTCGTAGCGTTCCGACCAGAGGTGCATTCCGCTGGCCGCTTCAATGAGCTGTGCGACAATTCTGATCCGTTCGCCGGCACGGCGAAGGCTGCCTACGACGAGATATGTCACACCCAGCTTCCTGCCAATCTCATCTAGGTCGGAATGCTTATCGCGAAAGCGGAACGACGATCTCGCATCGATAACGGTGAGCGAACGAAATCGCGCAAGTCCGGAAATGACGTCCTCGGTAATTCCGTCGCTGAGTATGGCCTGGTCCGGTGATCCCCCCAAATACTCGAAGGGCAGTATGGCTATCGAGGTCGGCCTTGCCAGCGAACCCGCAGATGGCCTGATTGCCGGTGCATCCCTCCAGTGCCACACATGAAGGGGATGGGCAATGTTCTTGAGCGATATCTCGCCACCATCCAAAAAATCCGAACGACGACCCGTGTTGAGCTGTCGATGAACCAGATCAGAAATACAAACGCCGCCAGGTTCCGCTGCTGCCTCCAGGCGGGCAGCGATATTCACACCGTCCCCCAGCAGATCTTCCCCCTCAATCACGACATCGGCGAGATTGATGCCAATTCTGAGGATTAGAGGGAAATCAACCCGCTGATTTTTCCGGCGGGTCTCGAGCCTCGATTGAAGCGATATCGCGCAATCCACCGCGTCTACCACGGAGTTGAAGACGACGAGGGAGCCGTCCCCCATCAACTTGACTATTCGCCCTCCGCGCGCTGCAACTTTCGGACCCAAGATCGAAGATTGCAGATGCCTAACTGAGCGAACGGTGCGCGTTTCGTCGGCCTCCATCAGACGCGAATACCCGACGACATCGGTTGCCATAATTGCCGCCAGCCGTCGTTCGACGTGTCGCTTCGCCATCGCGATCTCCGTATGAATGCCGGATAATATTACCGCGCTCTCAAGCAGCACGAAAGGGCCGTGTCATTCCTTGAACCAGCGCCGCACGGTCATCTGGGATGGCCGCGAATTGCGGAGTACACTGCGGGATACCGGTTCGGTGGACCGTAACTCCGCCAATCTTTCTTCCGGCGCGCCTCCGGCTCAACGCCGCTCCAGAAAAACGCATACACGCCGGAAAGCTCTGTTATTGGCAAAACCGTGTTGCATCTGGTGCTCGGACATTGCAATTTTTTAGTTTGAAATGAATTGGATGCTTGCTTGCAAGAACAGCACGTTGCGTACTTCCCAGCTCAGACAGGATCATCACGGATTTGTTTGAATTATTAACCCATCCCTGGCTGCACGATCTGATCGCCTCCTACGGGCTGCCTACGCTGTTCATTATACTGATGTTCGAAAGCATCGGCGTGCCGTTGCCCGGCGAAAGCGCCTTGATCGCATCGGCCTTGTACGCCGGCTCGACACATCAATTCAGTATTTTTGCGGTGGTCGGCGTCGCCGCACTTGCCGCCATAATCGGCGACAATATCGGATACCTGATAGGTCGCACGGTCGGTCACACATTGCTCGAACGCTACGGCTACCTGGTGAAGCTCACGCCAATGCGACTGAGGATTGGCGAATACCTGTTCATGGAGCACGGGGGCAAAATCGTCTTCTTCGGCAGATTCATCGCCTTCCTCAGAACTTTCGCCGCGCTGCTGGCCGGCGCCAACAACATGGCATGGAATCACTTTCTCGTCATGAACACCGGCGGCGGCATTCTCTGGGCAAGCGCCTATGGCTTCGGTGCCTACCTGCTCGGTGAGCAGATTCACCGGTTTGCGGGGCCGATCGGGCTTGTGCTGCTTTTCACAGCAGCAATCGTCATTCTGGTCGGCGCTCTTTTCATCCGTCGCCATGAGAAGGAACTGGAGCGCAGGGCAATCACGGCTCTGGATGCCCATGGAGCCCACTCTGGCTTGGGCGAAAACCCGCATTAGGAATCCGGATTTCGACATCAAATCATTGGGCGGCCAACGCTGTTCGGGGCGGAGTTCCCGTGTGGAAACCCGCCCCGAAACCTGTGCTCACCGAGGTTGTAGCGCGATCTACGCCGCCAATTTGCCCCGGGATGCGACGAAGATGCCCACCACAGCCGCCAGAGGCACCAGCCAGGGCGCGTAGTCAAGCACGCCCAGGCTGCCGGTCAGCGTGGAATAGTTGACGATGACAAGCACTGCGGCGACGGCCAGTCCGATCGTGGCGAGTATCGCGATCAGAAGGTTTCCTGCCCAGGCGTCGCTCTTGCTGCGGCTTTTCCAGGTGAAAGCAACCATCGACAGCGATGTCGCTGCCTGCAACAGGATGATCCCCAATGCCGCCAGGCCGAAGGTGCTGGAAAGCACCGTCATCAACGGATCGGCATCGCAAAGCGCAAACACGGTGACCAGAACCGAAGTGGCCACGGTGACCGAAATGCTGGCCACGTGGGGCGATTGCAGTTGCGGATGCAGCTTGCTCAAGGTCTTCGGCAGCATGCCTTCGCGACCCAGTGCGAAGAGGTAGCGCGATGCCGCATTGTGCAGTGCAATCGTTGCGGCCAGCGCGCTGGTTGCCATCAGGAGCTCGGCGGCAACGGTGAATGCCGGATGCGTGTATTGCGCAAACGCCCGGAACACCAGCGTGCCTGGGTTTTCGGCAGCAGCTGCGACCACCTTGTCGTCGCCGAATGCAAGCACGATGCTCCACATGGCGATGGCATAGAACACCGCGATGAAGATGACGGCGGCAATCAGCGCCCTGCTGACCGTGCGATGGCCACCCTTGGCTTCCTCGCTGTAGATCGCCGCGGATTCAAAACCCAGGAACGACACGAATGCGAACATCAGGCCGATACCGAAAGAGCCGCTGAAAATGTTCGACGGCGCAAACGAAGTCAGCGTGACGGTGGCCGCACTGCCCGGCGAAAACACCGTCATCGCCAGCACGACCAGAATCAGCACTTCGAGGATCAACATCACGGCGAGCAAACGCGCGCCCATGGTGATTTCGCGATAGCCGATCAGTGCGACGATCACCAGCGAAACGGCCGCCCAGATCTTCCAGGAGATATCGAGACCGAGATTTTCCGCGAAGAACAGGCTGGCAAAGAAGCCGAACCCGGCAGCACTGCCGACGACCATCATCACATAGACGATGATGGCGACGAAGGCCGCAGCACCGCCGGCATACCGCCCCAGTCCGTGCCGGACATAGGCATAGAACGCTCCGCCGTGCTGGACATGCGGGCTCATGCGCACGAACCCCACGGCAAACAGGATCAGGACAAGCCCGGCAACCAGATAGGAGCCGGGCATCCCGACACCATTGCCCAAGAGCACGCCGAGGGCGCCGTTGCCGACAATGGCGGCAAGCGGCGCGGCGGCGGCCACGACCAGAAAGAAGATATCAAAGGCCCCCAAGGAGCGTTTGGGCGCAAGACTGGATGAAGACATGGTGTTGGGTGTCCATCATTGACTGAAGAAAAGTGTGTTGACGCAGATTCCTGCGCTGCCCTCAGGGAAGCGTTACCCGTTTACCGTCCAGAGGGGTAGGGAAAGGTCCGCGCAGCAGCTTGTTGTTTTCATCGTAGAAACGGGCGGTTGCCGTGCCGGTGAGCGCATCGCCGGCAACATCGATCTCATAGGTGATCTCACCCCAGCTGACGAATTTGGCAGTCTTCCGGTCCGCGGTGACTTCGACGAATTTGCCGAGGATCTTGCCATCCTTGCGGGCCCAGATGCCCTTGCCGTCGCTGTCGCTGTTGTCGGGATTGCCGGCGTCGGGATTGGCCTGCTGCATGGTGCCGTCAGCGTTGAAGACGAACATGTGATGGGTGAACGGCGCATCGGGCGCCTTGACGAACCAGGTGCCGACAACGCTGTCGACCTTGGCGGCGTCATTGGCGGCCGCCGTGGCAGTCATGCCGCCGAAGGACAGCAAGCCCACGAGAATTGGTGCTGCGGCCTTTCTGGCAAGTTTTGAAACAGTGGAAATACGCAAAGTATGCATTGGTAGTCTCCCAGTTGAATTCCATTCAAGGATGACGCCAGACCCGTACCGTTCCCAAACCCCGTATTATTCTTGCCGGGACGGTATCGGGCCAGACGCCGGTTACATCTAGCTGTTGTGCCAGGGCCGCCACATCGCCTTGGCCTCGTTCCAGTCGTCTTCGCCTTCCGGCGATGACGGGATGTAGCGCGCGCCCGGCACCTCATGCGCCGGCAAGGTCCATGAACCGCGTTCGACCAGCCTGCCGATGTTGGCGCGGTAGATATCGTCCACGGCAGCATGACGATCAGGGTCGCGATCGAGCCAGAGATTGCGCGGATGGATCGGCTTTTCGTACATGCGGGCAAACAGCTCGGTGCGCAGGTCCTTCATCCAGTTGGAATTCAGGTTCATGGTGCGGAACTGGCGCAGTGCCTCCACATCGATCAGGCCGGCCACCATCGTGTTGGCACCGCTTGCCGAATACGAGATGATGTTGCCCCGGTAATCGACGATGTGGCCGTTGCCGCCGGCGATATCGATCGGGTGCTTGGAACTCGGGGACAGGTAGACCGGGCCGATATTCGGGCACAGCATGTAGGCGCTGTTGAAATCGGCGTGTGCACGGTTCTGAATCATCCAGCTTCCGCCGCCCGGATAGGACGAACCCGTCATCGGCATGGCTTCCGACGGGCGGTAGATGATCTCGGCGCCATTGAAGGCTAGCGCCCGCACCGCCTCGGGATATTCCCCGTCCGAACAGCAGATCGTGCCGATATTGCCGATGTCATCGGTGCGCAGCACCGGATAGAAGGCCTCGATGCCGTCGCCGAACATCTCGACCCAGCGATCGTAGACGTCATGCGGGGTGCAGCTGCGTTCACGGCACCAGATATGGTTCTTGGCGGCTCGGTGGACGACTTCGCCCTTGCGGTCGATGACGAACAGCGTGTTGAAGAACCGGTCCTTCATCACATCGGGCCAGCGCGCCTTGCATTGGCCGATGATGTAAGTGTCGTAGTGGCGGGCGAGCTTGCCGAGGGCTTCGGTCTCCTCGCCCGGCAGATCGATGAACATTTCCTTTGCCGCGGTCACGTGCGGCACGTCGAAGATCTCGTCGGTGAAACCGGTCAGCGCGCCCTCGGCCAGCGCCACGATCCGCACCGGGGCATTGATCGAACAGATCGAAATCGAGGCGTGTATGGCCTCTTCGATCGTCTCGAGATTGTGACGGATGTGCCGCCGCTCCGCGATGCCGGTGACGATGGTCGAGAGACCGATCGCCATGTAGGGCGCTACATAGTCCGAACGCTTGCTCATGCTCTGCCTTCCAGATGCCAAAAACCGCCGATGCGGCAAACACGGAAAGGGGGCAGGCAATATCGTGCTCCCCGCCTCGACGCGATGCCTTGGCACGCCCCGAAACGTTGGCACCCACTCCCCCTCGAATGTCCCGTAGACTATTCAGACATTTCGGGGGTGGGCTATCATACTGAAGTACGACAAAAGCAGCCGCCCATTGCAACCTGAACCAGGCATCTAGTGCCGGTTGTGGAGCTTTCTGATCAGCTCGGCGCGGCTTCGCACGCCCGTCTTGCTCAGAATGCGGCTCACATGCGTCTTCACGGTCGGCAGCTCGATGTTCAACCGTCGGCAGATTTCCTTGTTGCAGATCGCCGCGCCGATCAGCATCGCAATTTCATGTTCGCGTGGCGTCAGGCCTGCTGCGTCCTGCCAGGCATCCTCCGCCTCGGCCGGTTCGAAGACGCTGCCTTCGACAAATTCGACAAGCTTGTCGAGGAAAGAGAGATTGTCGGTGGTGAACGCTCCGGTGGATTCGTTGCGCAGCAGGGAAGCCCCCGCGACGATCTGCGATCCCCTGCGGAAGTACAATTCTGTCTGATGCACCGTCTTTTGCGGCACGAGGAACTGTTCGAAATACTCCCGCGCGCTGACATCGCGACGAACAGAATCGCGCGTCAGCAGTTGCAGGCGGGCGCGAGATTGGCTCATGCGCTCGGGATGCAGGGGATCAAAACGCCAGAAATGATGGTAATAGCGCTCCAGCCAATAGGGCGACAGGCTGGACAATTGATGATCCACCACATGCCGTCCGCCTTCGACGCGATAGAAGCAGCAACCGGTCAGCGGCATGGCTGACGCCACCAGCGATAAGAATTGATTTCCGAAACCCGTCCGATCGAACTGCATCCGGCCGCCTGTGAATGGCAAAATGTGATAGTGAGAGGCCATGCTAAAGCCTTTCGCTGGGCGTGGCCACACAAAATTTCGTCGCACAAGGCCTATTTTGCCGGGCTGCGCATCCGCGACGCTCCTGGCTTGAATCGTCATCCCCAAGAAATCCTTTAAATAAAGTTATCTCATTGAATATACAGTTTTTTATGGTGATTTCTGGGTCTTTGAGGCTCGCATTTTCATGGTCTTGAAAAGGGATTGTTAACCTTCATTTCCTATTCGATTGGGTAGCAAGTCGTCCCTCCGGTGCTTGAAGGTATCATGCGTATTCCCCGAACGAATTTTAATCCCGCCGCCTTTGGAAACGAAGAGCAGAGCCTGCGCTCGACCGAACAAGAAAAAGCATACAAGGAGGGTGTCGCATTGCAGCGCCTGAGAGCATTGGGCGAACGCGCCTGCCAACCCGATGACGTCAACTGGGAGAGCCATTTCTTCCTGGCATCGAACGTTCGTTTCACCCGTACGCCGGAGCGCGCCATCTCGGAAATGCAGACCGTGCCGGAAACGCAGTCTCCAGAAAACCCTATCTCCGATGCCGAAACGCCGGCAGCCGAGCCGCAAGTGGAGGGTCCGTCGGTCGATCAGCTTTACGAGGCGCCTGCCAGGGCACCGCGCATCCGTACCGCAAGCCAGGAAGCTGCCGAGCCTTCGGCGGATCGATTTTCCACGATGATGGTGCTGCAGGGCAGGATGGACACCAAGGCCGCAATCCCGGACGTGCCAGTGCTGAGACTGAATGCCAGCAGGCCCGAGAAGGTGGTAAAGGCCGAACCGACTGTTGACCCGATTGTCGAGCCGGTTGCCGTCCAGGCCGAGCCGGCCCGCTCTGCGCTGTCGCAGCTGTCGGATTTCGCATTCTGGGAATCGATGGCATTTGCGCCTCCGGTCGAGCTCGATCAGCCGACGGTGCTGCGCGAGATCGCCTCGACCATGGCCGCGGAAGTCGTCCCCCAGCCCATCCAGCGTCCGGCATCCTCCGCAATCTCGATGTACAAGGTCATCGAATGCGCTACGCCGAAGGAAGCGGCCAAGGCGGAACCAACGGTACCCGCGGTCACGCCGTCCGTCGCAACGGCCATGCCCGTCACGTCGGTGCCGCCAGCCTCATTGCGTGCACCGGCCTGGCCTTGGAGCCAGCGACCGGCACCGCAGCCGGCCGCAGTCCAGACCGAACCCCTGCCTGTCACCACCATCGAGGTGCCCGAGGCCGCACCGACCGTGCGGGCGGTTGAAGCGCCGGTAGAAAAGCCACAGGCGTCTGTTGCGGAAGTGACAGGCGTGGCAATCTCCAAGCCCTTCAAGATCGAGCCCGCCAAATACGAAAAGGCGGCGCATGGCGAGTACGAGTTTCCGCCGCGCGCGCTGCTGCAGGACGCACCGGCAACTGTCGGCGTGGTGATGACGCAGGAGCAGCTCGAGCGCAATGCTGGCCTTCTGGAAAGCGTGCTAGAGGATTTCGGCGTTCGCGGCGAGATCATCCATGTCCGCCCCGGCCCCGTCGTCACGCTCTATGAATTCGAGCCCGCTCCGGGCGTCAAGTCGTCACGCGTCATCGGCCTGTCCGACGATATCGCCCGCTCGATGTCGGCGCTATCGGCCCGCGTCGCCGTCATCCCCGGCCGCAACGTCATCGGTATCGAACTGCCCAACGCTACCCGCGAAACGGTCTATTTCAGCGAAATGATCGATTCCAAGGATTTCTCCCGCAACAGCTACAAGCTGCCGCTCTGCCTCGGCAAGACCATCGGTGGTGAACCTGTCATCGCCGAACTCGCCAAGATGCCGCATCTTTTGGTTGCCGGCACCACCGGCTCGGGCAAGTCGGTAGCCATCAACACGATGATCCTGTCGCTGCTCTACCGCTTTACGCCGGAAGAATGCCGCCTGATCATGGTCGATCCGAAGATGCTGGAACTGTCCGTTTATGACGGCATTCCACACCTGCTGACTCCCGTGGTGACCGATCCGAAGAAGGCGGTCATGGCTCTGAAGTGGGCCGTGCGCGAAATGGAAGACCGCTACCGCAAGATGTCGCGGCTCAGCGTCCGCAACATCGATGGCTACAATGCCCGCGCAGCCGTGGCCCGCGAACAGGGCGAGACGATCACCGCCGTCGTCCAGACCGGTTTTGAGAAGGGAACCGGCGAGCCGATCCACGAGAGCCAGGATATGGATCTCGCACCGATGCCCTATATCGTCGTCATCGTCGACGAGATGGCCGACCTGATGATGGTTGCCGGCAAGGAAATCGAAGGCACGATCCAGCGGCTGGCCCAGATGGCGCGTGCCGCCGGTATCCACCTGATCATGGCCACCCAGCGCCCCTCGGTCGATGTCATCACCGGCACGATCAAGGCGAACTTCCCCACCCGCATCTCCTTCCAGGTGACGTCGAAGATCGACAGCCGCACGATCCTTGGCGAACAGGGCGCCGAACAACTGCTCGGTCAGGGCGACATGCTGCACATGGCCGGCGGCGGGCGTATTTCCCGCGTCCATGGCCCCTTCGTGTCCGACGAGGAAGTCGAAAAGGTCGTCGCCCACCTCAAGACGCAGGGGCGGCCGGAATATCTCGAAACGGTCACCACCGACGAGGAAGAGGATGCGGCCGAGGAGCAGGATACAGCCGTGTTTGACAAGAGCGACATGGCCAGCGAAGACGGCAACGATCTCTTCGACAAAGCCGTCAAGGTGGTGCTGCGCGACAAGAAGTGCTCGACGTCCTATATCCAGCGTCGCCTCGGAATTGGCTACAACAAGGCCGCCTCACTTGTCGAGCGGATGGAAAAGGAAGGTCTCGTCGGCGCCGCCAACCATGTCGGCAAGCGCGAGATCATCCGGGGCAACCATCAGGATACGCCGGTCGAGACGAGCGTGTCGGGCGACGACTGATCGCCCGACTCCAAGTCAGAAAGCGAGCCGCCAGACCATTCCGGCGGCCGCACAGGCCATAAGCGTCACGATCACCGAAGCCTTGAAGCGGAAGATCGAAAGCGCCGCGGCACAGGCCAGCGCGACGGCGGGCCAAACCACCGATCCCGGCACCGGCACATCCATCGAGACCGGTCCGGATTGCCAAGGCCGGACTTCGCCAAACAGCGTGTGGATGGCAAACCAGATGGCAAGATTGAGGATCACCCCGACGACGGCGGCCGTGATCGCCGACATCGCCCCGGTCAGGGCCGCATTGCCTCTCAGCTTTTCGATGAAGGGCGCGCCGAGGAAGATCCACAGGAAGCACGGGACGTAAGTGACCCATGTGGTCAGAAGCGCCGCAAGGGTCGCTGCGACAAGCGGGTTGAGTGCTCCCGGTTCGCGCCACGCACCCATGAAGCCGACGAACTGAACCACCTGAATCAATGGCCCCGGCGTCGTCTCGGCCATGCCGAGACCATCAAGCATCTCGCCGGGCTTGAGCCAATGATAGTGCTCGACCGCCTGCTGGGCGACGTAAGACAGGACCGCATAAGCGCCGCCGAACGTCACCACCGCCATCTTGCTGAAAAACAGTCCGATCCCTGTGAAGACATTGTCCGGGCCGAGCAGCACGAAAAGCCCGACCAGCGGAACCAGCCACAGCACGAGAAAAACGCCGGAGATTTTCAGCGACCAGGCGAGATTGGGCCACGCATGCGCAGGGACTGCCTCTCCCAGACGCGAATCCTTATCCGTCAGGACTGGCCCGGATCCAGCTTTATGGCCACCGCCCATCCGGAACAGCGGCGAGCCCATCCTGCCGCCGATATAGCCAAGGACGCCAGCGCCGAGGATAATCAGAGGAAATGGTATGCGGAAGAAGAAGATCGCGATGAACGCCACCGCAGCGATGCCGATCATCAGCCCATTCTTCAGCGCCCGCGAGCCGATGCGGAACACCGCCTGGACGACCACCGCCAGAACCGCCGCCTTGAGCCCGAAGAACAGGCCCTCGATGGCGGCAACGTCGCCGAAGATCACATAGATGTAACTGAGAGCGAGGATCGACAGAAAACCCGGCAGCACGAACAGGCAACCCGCCATCAGTCCGCCCGCCGTCCGGTGCATCAGCCAGCCGAGATAGGTTGCAAGCTGCTGCGCCTCGGGGCCGGGCAGCAGCATGCAGTAGTTCAGCGCGTGCAGGAACCGGTGCTCGCCGATCCAGCGTTTTTCATCGACGACGATCCGGTGCATGACCGCGATCTGTCCCGCCGGCCCGCCAAAACTGAGCGCGGCAACCCGAAGCCAGACCCGAAACGCCTCGCCGAACGAGACGCCATGCCCTTCATGCCGCACGACTTCGTCCGTTGTTCCTGCTGTTTCCGTCTCCATGATGCTTGTCATTTCAGGCTTGCCGCTTGGCTGACGGCCAGTTGTGGGTTTCTCCCGTCGCGTCACGGCACCAGCGGTAAAAGGCGTCGTAGAGCAACAATCCCGCCTCCAACTGCTCGAGATCGTCCGAATACATACGCGACAGCCCCAATGAGGCAGCCAGCAGGCCAGCGGCTTCCGGCGCAAGATCGAGGCGGGCAGTGTCGGCTGCCCGGACAATTGTCGCAAGCCGCAGGAGCGGTTCGGATGTCAGGCCAAACGCCTCGACCATCACATCGAAAGTGCACAGTTCGCCCTTGTGGCTCCACTGGACGTCCCCCTCGATATCGAATGGCATGGCGTCGAATTCGGCAGCGACCGCCTCGACCTCAGGGGCTGGCACGAAAAGGAAAACCGCGCCTGGATCGATGAAGCGTCGGATCAGCCAGGGACAGGCGATGCGGTCGATTTTCGGCCGGGCTCTCGTAACCCAGACGGTCCGGCCCTGCGCATCTCTTCGCGGCACTGTCGAAACAGGGACCAGCGGCAAACCCGACATCCGCCATGCTTCAACGCCCCCTTCCAGCACATCTGCCGGCACATTGCGGTTTCTGAGCCAGGCCGCAACGCCATGGCTGATCTTCTTGCCCTTCTGGCAGATGAGGATGGTCGCATCAGCAGCAAGATCATCGATCCAGCCCAGCTCTCGATGATCGCGGCGGACAGAACCTGGAATGAGACGCGGATCTAGGGCGAAATCTTCTTCGGTCCGCACATCGATGAGGACCGGGCAATTCGGCGTGCCAACAAGGCGAGCCAGTTTTTCGACGGATATTTCCTGTGGGGATGGCATGGCGCGTCCTCCGTTTGCCGGTTGAGTGGACGCGATACTTAGGCTGACGCCTCGTGGGGCGATCGCGGCCCCATGGTCATTTCATGCCAATGATGGCTTCGACTGTCAAGAAGAAGAAGCGACTCGCTTCGATTGCGCGTTGCGCATCGATCGCACTGCCGGGTCGACATATTGCTGCAACCAGCAGAGATGTACCCTTACGTCCAAGAACTGCGTCGAGATTTTGCTAGGGCCTGCCGTAAAAATAGGTTAGGCCGTAAACACCATTCGAGACCAAAGGGCGGATATCCGCTTGATGAGGGAAGGCATGCATTCGACCAATCGCGAGCGTGACGAACCCGTTGTGGAGCGGAACCTTTTCGGCAGTACCCGCCATGACCGCCTGGCGCTGGTCGGACCGATATCAGTTGCGCGCTGGCTGCTGGTGTTCGTGCTGCTTGCCGGCGTTTACTTCTTTCATGGCTTTATCGTTCCGGTGCTTGCAGCGCTGGTGATCGGCTTTGCAAGCTGGCCGCTCTACCGGAGGCTGCTCAACTCCATCGGAGGCAGTCGCACCTTGGGTGCGACGATAGCGATTCTGCTGGTCGTTTCATTTATCGTCGTGCCGATTTCTATTGCCGCCGTCTACGCGGTCAAGGAAGTGAAGATCTGGGCAGCCTGGGCAATAGAGGCAAATGGATCCGGAGCGCCTGTTCCCGCTTGGCTTTCCGGCATTCCGGTTGTCGGCAGCGAACTTGCCGAGCATTGGACGCGCTATCTCAGCCGTCCCGGCGGCTTGGGTGAGCTCGTCCAACTGGTCAGCGGCTCCAATATCGGCAACATCTACAGGGGCCTTGTGGTCATCGGGGCTTCTGCCTTCCAGTCGTTCCTCACCCTGCTGTTCATGCTGATCACGCTGTTCTTCGTCTATCGCAACGGCGAGGATCTGGTCCTGCAGCTCGACCGTATCGGCGAGCGGGTGCTGCCCGCCCGGTGGGAGCGCGTGTCTCGGATCGTGCCGCTGACGATCAGTTCCACCGTGACCGGCATGACCATCATCGCCATTGGCGAGGGCATCGTGCTCGGCGTCGCCTACTGGCTCGCCGGCGTCCCGTCGCCTGTGACGCTTGGCGTCATCACCGCCGTGATGGCCCTCATACCCGGTGGCGCGCCCCTCAGCTTTACCCTGGTATCCATCTACCTGGTTGCCAGCGGATCGACGATCGAGGGCATAGCGCTTCTCACTTGGGGCTCGACCGAACTGTTCATCGTCGACAAGACGTTGCGGCCGAAGCTGGTCGGCGGGCCGATCAAGCTGCCTTTCCTGCCGACATTCTTCGGCCTGATCGGCGGGGTGAAAACAATGGGCTTCCTCGGCCTGTTCGTCGGCCCCGTGCTGATGGCGCTGCTTGTGGCAATTTGGCGCGAATGGCTGCACGAAATCTCCCAGCCGCTGGCGTCATCCGTTTCTGCGCCGGTGCAGGCGAGCCGCCCGGAGCCGCTGCCCGAACCGGTCACATCAGAAATCCGAACCTCGGCAAGTCCTAGAGCATCATGAAATCCTGCGCGCCGAGCTGTCGCCCCGGCGCCACCCTGGCAAACTGAACCTCAGCTGCACCGCCGCTGACTGCAGCAGTTTGTCCCTTTTGTTCAGTTCGGCACCAATGTCTGGCGAACCATTGCAGTCACTAGGATCCGGTTGCCGGTTCAAAAACGGAACGGCCGACCGGAAGTGAGTGACAAGCCGTCATAATTCCGTCACCATCCCTTTGCGACCGGAATACCGGCGTCAATGCACTCGCAATGATGGAAACACTCGCTCATGAAACTTGCCACATTGAAAGATTCGACGCGTGACGGCCGCTTGGTCGTCGTCTCCAGGGACCTCACTCGTTGCTCGGATGTCGGCCACATCGCACGCACCCTGCAAGCCGCACTCGACGACTGGGAATACGCCGCCCCCCGGCTTCAGCGCGTTGCCGAGGGTATCGAAACCGGGGCACAGCCGACCATGCGCTTTCATGAGCACGATGCTGCCTCGCCTTTGCCGCGCGCCTATCAGTGGGCGGATGCATCAGCCTATGTCCACCATGTCGAGTTGATGCGGAAGTCGCGCAACATGGACATGCCGAAAGATTTCTGGACCGATCCGCTGATGTATCAGGGTGGCTCCGACACCTTCCTGGCGCCACGCGACGCCATCCCGCTTATCAACAGCGACCTTGGCCTGGACATGGAAGGTGAAGTTGCCGTCATCGTCGGAGACGTCCCGATGGGTGCATCGGTCGAAGAAGCCCGCAACGCCATCAAACTGGTCATGCTGGTCAACGACGTCAGCCTGCGGGCTCTCTCTGTCGCCGAAATCGCCAAGGGCTTCGGTTTCTTTCAGGCAAAACCCTCCTCGGCCTTCTCACCAGTAGCGGTGACGCTCGACGAACTCGGTGACGCCTGGAAGGACGGCAAGCTCGACCTTCCGCTGCGCGTCGATCTCAACGGCAAGCCCTTCGGCCGCGCCAACGCCGCAACCGACATGACCTTCGATTTCGGCCAGCTTGTAGCTCACGCAGCCCGCACACGGCGACTTTCGGCCGGAACCATCATCGGCTCGGGTACGGTCTCCAACCGCTTCGAAGGCGGACCCGGCAAGACCGTCGGTGGTGGTGGAGTGGGCTATTCCTGCATCGCAGAGATGCGCACGGTCGAGGCCCTGTCCAACGGCACGTCGACGACGCCGTTTCTCGCGGTCGGCGATGTCGTCCGTATCGAGATGAAGGACAAGGCCGGTCATTCGATATTCGGTGCGATCGAACAGAAAGTCGAAGCCGTTACCCAAGCATGAGCCTTGCGGTGTCACAGTGCGGGAAATTGCGGTCTAGCATCGGCATCTGCAGTTTCTCGCCCCTCGCCTGCGCTGGGCACCCAGCGCTGCGGGTTCGATTGCCTCTAAGCGTTCACGCCTTTTGAAAAGATATAATCCGTCTCCTGCCGCAGCACCTCACCCGGACGCAAGACGGCGTCTGGAAAGCCTGACTGGTTGATCGCGTCCGGCCAGATCTGGGTCTCCAGGCAAAGGCCGGCAAAGGGACCATAGGTGCGGCCGCCAAGCCCCGGCACGGGAACGTCCAGTTTGAAGGCGGCATAATACTGCAACCCCGGTTCGGTGGTCGCCACCTGAAGATTGACGCCGGAGGCGGTGCTGTGCACATGGGCGACTTCACGCTTGACGACACGCTGGTCTGACAGGCAGAAATTGTGGTCGTAGAGCACCTGTTCGCCGTCCTGTTGCTGGACGACGGATTTCATCTGCCTGAAATCGAAGGGTGTGCCGTCGACCGCGCGCGGCCCGCCGGCAGGAATCTGGCGCGCATCCGTCGGCAGGTAGCGATCGGCCGCAATCTGCATTTCATGCCGGGATGTATCGCCGGTATCATCGAGGATGAAATAGCTGTGTTGGCAGACATTGGCGATGGTCGGCTTGTCGGTCGTGCTTTCATAGACGACCGAAAGGACACCGCTCTTTCCCAACGAGTAGGTACAGGTGATCGTGCAGTTTCCGGGATAGCCAGCGCGCCCGTCACGGTCGACGATGCGCAGCACCACATGGCTTTCGCCCAGCTCGACAATATCCCAGTTCTGCCGGGCGATGCCGTCAGAGCCGCCATGCAGATGGGTGACACCCTTTTCGTTGCATTCGAGCTTATAGGTCGTGCCGTCTATCGCAAACCGCCCATCGGCGATGCGATTGGAATTGCGCCCCGGCGTGGCGCCGAAATAGGGCGAATGTGCAAGATAATCACTCATGGCATCGAAGCCGAGGACCAAGGGAGCATCATGCCCCTCGAGCCGAAGATCCTGGATGATCGCGCCCCATGTCAGCACATGCGCCGTCAGCCCGCCTCCGGTAAGCACAACGCGGCGAACCGTTTCACCATTGCTGCCGGTGCCGAAAACATCGCTGTTGGTCATGCTTGATCTCCCGCTTCACACGCTTTCCCAGCCGAGGCGGCAAATTGTATGATTTTTCACCAGGCTGCAACAAAAACAAAGGCGCCTCCCCAACAGATTGGAGAGGCGCCAAGAACACAGATCGTCGAACGACTTAGCGAGTCGGGACCGGGACCGGGCCGCGATAATCGTAGAAACCACGGCCGGACTTGCGTCCCAGCCAGCCGGCTTCGACGTATTTCACCAGCAGCGGGCATGGACGATACTTGCTGTCGGCCAGGCCGTCATGCAGCACCTGCATGATAGACAGGCAGGTGTCGAGGCCGATGAAGTCGGCCAGTTGCAGCGGACCCATCGGATGGTTGGCGCCGAGCTTCATTGCCGTATCGATCGCATCGACGGATCCGACGCCTTCATAGAGCGTGTAGATCGCTTCGTTGATCATTGGCAGCAGGATACGGTTGACGATGAACGCCGGGAAATCTTCGGCCACCGTAATGGTCTTATCAAGCTTGGTGACGAAGTCCTTGGCCGAGGTGAAGGTCTTTTCATCGGTGGCGATGCCGCGCACGAGCTCAACCAGTTTCATCACCGGAACCGGGTTCATGAAGTGGATGCCCATGAAACGCTCGGGGCGATCGGTTGCCGAAGCAAGGCGCGTGATCGACAGCGACGAGGTATTGGTCGCCAGGATCGCTTCGGGCTTCAGAACTGGACAGATCGAAGCATAGATCTTGCGCTTGACCGACTCGTCCTCGGTCGCCGCCTCGATGACGAGGTCGGCAGATGCGAGATCGTTGACATCGGCAGAACCAGAAATCAGCGCCAATGCGGCCTTGCGCTCGTCCTCTGTCATCTTGCCGCTTGCGACCTGGCGGGCGAGATTGCCATTGACGGTGGCAAGTGCTGCCTCGATGCGCTCGGGGGACAGATCATAGAGCTGGACGCGATAGCCGGAAGCGGCCGAAACCTGAGCAATGCCACAGCCCATCTGGCCTGCCCCGATCACTCCAACATTCTTGATTTCGCTGCCCATCGTGTTTCCCGTTCAATTCTCGAATTTCGTGTCATTTGGAGCAAAACGCCCGCTCCAGCATATAATAATGGCCGGACTTGACATTTCGCAAGCCCGGCCAAGTGATACTGCCGATCAGACATGATATCCAGTTCTTTTTCGCAATTGCGAAAAGACTGGTTAACCCGCGCGGATCAAAGCGCTTTTTCGAGTTCCGGCAGAGCGTCGAAAAGGTCTGCGACGAGGCCGAAATCGGCGACCTGGAAGATCGGCGCTTCCTCGTCCTTGTTGATCGCCACGATGACCTTGGAGTCCTTCATGCCGGCGAGATGCTGGATGGCACCCGAGATGCCGCAAGCGATGTAGAGCTGCGGGGCGACAACCTTGCCGGTCTGGCCGACCTGCCAGTCGTTCGGCGCATAGCCGGCATCGACGGCAGCGCGCGAGGCACCTACGGCGGCGCCGAGCTTGTCGGCGACGGGAAGGATGACTTCCTGGAACTTTTCCGCCGAACCGAGTGCGCGGCCGCCCGAGATGATGATCTTGGCAGACGTCAGTTCCGGACGATCAGACGACGACAGCGCATCGCCGACATGGCTGGAGAGACCGGGATTGGCGGCAGATGCCACCGTTTCGACGCCAGCCGAACCACCCTCAGCGGCGGCGGCAAAGCTTGCCGTGCGCACGGTGATGACCTTCTTGGCATCGGTCGACTGCACCGTCTGGATGGCGTTGCCGGCATAGATCGGCCGCTTGAAGGTGTCGGATGACACCACGTCGGTGATCTCGGAGACCTGTGCGACGTCGAGCAGCGCTGCAACGCGCGGGAAGACGTTCTTGCCCGAGGCGGTGGCTGCGGTGATGATCGTGTCGTAGGAGCCGGCGAGGCCGACGATCAGCGCTGCCAGCGGTTCGGCCAGGCCGTGACCGTATTCGGCGCTGTCGGCGAGCAGAACCTTGGACACACCAGAGAGCTTGGCTGCGGCATCAGCCACGGCCTTGGCGCCCGAACCGGCCACCAGCACATGCACGTCGCCGCCGATCTGCTGGGCTGCAGTCAGCACCTTGGATGTCTGGTCGGAAAGGGCGGAGTTGTCGTGATCGGCAACAAGAAGAATAGCCATTGAATGAGTTCCTTTCCCGGTCTCTTACAGAACGCCAGCGGTCTTGAGGTTTTCAACCAGTTCGGCCACGCTCTTGACCTTGACGCCGGCCTTGCGACCCGACGGTTCCTCGGTCTTGATAACCTTGAGGCGCGGCGTCACGTCGACGCCGAAATCGGCTGGCGTCTTCTTGTCGAGCGGCTTCTTCTTGGCCTTCATGATGTTGGGCAGCGAGGCATAGCGCGGCTCGTTGAGGCGAAGATCCGACGTCACCACGGCCGGCAGCTTGACAGCGATGGTCTGCAGGCCGCCATCGACTTCGCGGGTGACATTTGCCGTGCCATCGCCGATCTCGATCTTGGAGGCAAACGTGCCCTGTGCCCAGCCGAGCAGCGCCGACAGCATCTGGCCGGTCTGGTTGGAATCGTCATCGATCGCCTGCTTGCCGACGATGACCAGGCCCGGCTGTTCGGCGTCGACGACACCCTTGACGATCTTGGCCACCGCCAGCGGCTCGACCAGTTCGTCAGTCTCGACGAGAATGGCACGGTCCGCGCCCATGGCCAGCGCCGTGCGCAGCGTTTCTTCGGCTTTCGCCGGGCCAACGGAGACGACGACCACTTCCGATGCCTTGCCGGCTTCCTTCAGGCGAAGCGCTTCCTCGACCGAAATCTCGTCGAACGGGTTCATCGACATTTTGACATTGGCGAGTTCGACACCCGTGCCATCCGACTTCACCCGGATCTTCACGTTGTAGTCAACAACACGCTTGACGGTTACGAGAATTTTCATTGAGGCCCTTCCTGTTGGTCATAGCCGGCGAAGATGCGGCAATTCAGGCATTTCCTGATTGTCTGTTGGCGGCAGTTTCAGGGGCGTTTTCGCCATTTGACAGGCTTTTTGTCGACAAAGCCCCCTCCCTGCTCATATGTCGCAACGGGAATATCCACGACTTCCGTGTGCGTCAATACAGACACGGTCAGTCAAATCGATTTTATCCCCTGCCCCAACGGGGCGGCTCCTGCTGTGGTGGCCGCGTTTGCGCCTGTTCAACCTCGATTCCTTTCGGGCTGACGATCCTACGGTCGAACAACGGCACGCTCCAGCGCTTGAGGATGGGTGTCAGCGCCAGGCCCGCCACGATGCCGCCGACATGTGCGGCCCATGACACTTCGCCATCGCCATCGATGAAAAGCATGTAAACCTGCTGGAGTATCCAGAACGCCAGCGGCACGAAAGCCGGCAGCAGCAGTGGAATTCTCCACAACACCAGGACCCACACCCAGACTTTCGGGTGCAGCAGGAAGTACGACGCGACGACTCCGGAAATCGCGCCTGACGCCCCGATCAACGGTCCCTGCGATTGCGGCAGCAGGAAGCCATGGAACCAGGCAGCAGCCGCAGCGCACAGGAGATAAAAGAGCAGGAAGCGAAAATGCCCCATAGCATCTTCGACATTGTCGCCGAACACCCACAAAAACAGCATGTTGCTGGCGACATGCCAGAAATTGCCGTGCAGGAACGCATAGGTGATGTAGGTCCAGCCTTCGGGTACGATGACCAGCGACGGGTCCAGCCGCGCGTTGTCGAAAAACAAGGCCGGGATATAGCCGAGCCCAAGCGAGGCGTTGGAGGAAAACGCCTCGCTCGCCCCGACATCAGTCACCAGCCAGACGGCGAAGTTGACGACGATCAGGCCGAGCGTCACATAGGCCAGCCGCACGTGCTTGAGCGCATTGACGTCATAGAGTGGAATGAACATCGCGCTTGCCTGCCTCGCTTATCTGTCCTCGGCCTATCTGTTCTTGCCTGGCACCCAGAGCACTTCCGCTTCGCCTTTGCCATTGGCGTGCCGCGCGGCAACGAACAACAAGTCGGAAAGGCGGTTGGCGTATTTCAGCGAATCGGCGCTGACAATCTCGTCTTGCATACCACCGAGTGCGACCATAAGTCGCTCGGCGCGGCGCACAATGGTGCGGGCCAGGTGAAGGTATGACGAAAGTGCGGTCCCGCCCGGCAGGATGAAGGACGTCAGCGGCTTGAGGTCTGCATTCAGCCTGTCGATCTCGGCTTCGAGCCATGTGACCTGCGACGCGACGATTCTCAGCGGTTCCCAGGCGATCGCCTCGCCAGTATCGGGGGTGGCGAGATCGGCGCCGAGATCGAAAAGATCGTTCTGGATGCGGGTCAGGATAGAGGCAAGGTCCGGATCGCCAGCTGCGTGCAGCTGCGCGAGCCCGATGGCCGCATTGGCTTCGTCGACCGCTCCGAAGGCTTCGACCCGCAGATCGCTTTTCTTGCGGCGGGGGCCCGCAGCAAGGCCGGTGGAGCCATCGTCGCCGGTGCGAGTATAGATCTTGTTGAGCTTGACCATCAGCGCCCACCGCCCGTCAGCCACAGCGTCAGCATGATCAGTGCCACGGCGACGGCCTGCAACAGGATACGGAGTTGCATCAGCTTGTTGGACGTGTTGCCGCTGCCGCCCTTGAGCATATTGTAAAGCCCGCGTCCCAGCACGATGACAACCAGAAACATGACGACGATGGCGGCGAAATAGGTAACGGTACTCATAAAATCAATTCCGATGCTACCCGAGGCTTCCCAGGATTTTGTAGAACAGCCCGGCCGGCAGCAGCCGCTTCAACAACACGCCGCGCTTGGCCGGCGTGGTGACGACATAATGGGGTTTGGGCCGCCGCGACGTCAAGGCGTGCTTGAGCACTTCATAGACAGCTTCCGGGCCGAGCTTGCCCTTCACCCCTGCGGTTTCTCCGCGCAGGCGTTTCAATTGCCGCTGGTACTCCGCGTGGTGCACCGAATTCTCGACGTCGATATTGGCTTCGGCGGCGGCAAGGGAATTGGCCATGAATTTCGAGCGAATCGGCCCCGGCTCGATCAGGCTTACCTTGATGCCGGATCCCTTGAGTTCCATCGCCATGGTGATCGTCAATCCTTCAAGCGCGAATTTCGATGCATTGTAGGCGCCGCGCCATCGATAGGGCACAAGTCCGAGGATGGATGAACATTGGACAATGCGGCCGTGACCCTGCCGGCGCATAACCGGAACGATGGCGCGTGTCAGTTCGTGCCAACCGAAGAAGTTGGCTTCAAACTGGGCGCGCAGCACGTCGGTCGTCAGGTCCTCCACCGCTCCCGGCTGGCCATAGGCGCCGTTGTTGTAGAGTGCATCGAGCCGCCCGCCAGTACGTTCCAGAACATCGGCAAGCAGCGCGTGGATCGTGGAGGCGTCGGTATAGTCCATGATGAAGGTTTCGATGCCATCGGCTTCGAGCGCCATCCGGTCATGCTCATTCCGGACCGTGGCGAAAACGCGCCAGCCGTCTGCCTTGAGCGCACGGGCACTATATGCCCCGATGCCCGACGAGGCTCCGGTCACGATGATCGACGGATTTTCGCTCATTTGGTTCTGCTTCCTGTACAAAGTGCCTGTTGTTTCCCATATTCGCTGCGGTGCGACAACAACAGTCTGGGGATGGAATGCCGGCGTTTATACGGATGCTGTGGAAGGTGGCTTTCGATGCGGTGTGGCATTTCACCGAAGACGATGGCTGGGCAATGGCGAGCCATGTCGCGCTTTCGGCACTGCTGGCGATTTTTCCGTTCCTGATCTTCGGCACGACGCTCGCGACGTTTCTCGGCGCGGACCAGTTCTCTACGACAGCCGTCCACCTGATCTTCGACAACCTGCCTGAGATCATCGCCAAGCCGATCTCGAAGGAGGTCGTACAGGTCCTGACCATTCCCCGGGGCGGACTGCTGACGGTCTCGGTACTCGCCGCGTTCTATTTTGCCTCCAATGGCGTTGAAGCGCTGCGGATCTCGCTCAACCGCGCCTACCGCGTCTACGATCCGCGCCGCTGGTATGTCACCCGCACGCTCAGCCTGTTCTATGTGCTCGCCGCGGTTCTGGCACTGGTGGCGCTTTCGACGTTCCTCGTGGCCGCACCACTGGCCGTACGCTATGCCGGGAAATGGATCCCCTGGGCGACCGACCTGCTGCTGTTGCTCGACAACTGGAGCCTCTGGGGCGCATTGTCGACGATCGTAATTACCCTCTTCGTCGCCCATCTCTGGCTTCCGGCCGGCAGGCGTTCGTTTCTCGACGTCATGCCGGGCATCACCCTGACGATGATCGCCTGGTTCGCCGCCGCCTACATCTTCGGCTACTATCTCAGCACATTCGCCAACTATGCCGCGACCTATGCTGGTCTTGCCTCGATCATGATCGCGCTGGTCTTTCTCTACATGACCGGGGTGATCTTCATCCTCGGGGCCGAATTCAACGCGGCACTGATAAAGTTCAGGGTACGCCGCCTGATCAGCCGATCGATGTCACGCACCAGTAACCAGGCCGATCCGTCGGCGGATGTCTGAGGCTGAAATGCCCTGCTCGCGCAAGGCTCGCAGTCCGGTAGAGTGGCGGCTCTTGGCCAGTTTCTCGCCATCCTCGTCCTTGAGCAGGCGATGGTGGTGGTATTCCGGCGCCGGCAACCCGAGCAGGGTCTGCAGCAAGCGATGCACCGGCGTCGCAGGCATGAGATCCAGGCCCCGCACCACATGGGTGACAGCTTGTAGCGCATCGTCGAGCACTACGGACAGGTGATAGCTCGAAGGCGCATCCCATCGCCAAAGCACCACGTCGCCCCAGACCGAGGGGGCGCCGTCCATCTTCTCGGGCGCGCCACTGCCGGTTTCGAGCCATGAAAGCAGCGCGGAATTTACCCCCCTCTGGCCTACCGGCCATCTCCCCCTCAAGGGGAGAGATTGACCCGCGGCGCCCTCCCTGCCCTGCGACAGGGAGAATAATACGCTTGGCTCCTGATATGTCCGAGTGAGGTTCCCAGTCCGATCTCCCCCCCTGGGGGGGAGATGGCCGGTAGGCCAGAGGGGGGTATCCCCAAGCGCCAATAGCGCCTTCTCCATATCCAGCCGCCACATATGCCGGTCACCCGCTGCTATCCGCCTTGCGGCGATCTCCGGATCGAGCCCCCGCTCCTCCAGCGGATAATGCGGCGTGCCATCCGGATCGCGTGGCCAGACCTCGCCATCCGCCTCCGATGCCATGACGCGCGCTTTGACGTCGGCACGCGACAAAAACGCAGGATAGACAAGCCCAAGGGCCTTCAGGGCGTCGAGGCCGGTACGATAGAAATCCACATGCTCGGATTGCCTGCGCACCGGCTCTTCCCAATCCAGCCCCAGCCAATGCAGATCCTCGTAGATCTGCATTTCATATTCCGGCCGGCAACGGGACGGATCGATATCTTCGATGCGCAGCAGAAATCGGCCGTTCGATTCGCGTGCCATGTCGAAATTCAGGCAGGCGGACAGTGCGTGTCCGAGATGCAACTCGCCGTTCGGGCTGGGTGCGAATCGGAAAACCGCAACCATGACAGCGCTAAGCAGCCTTGGTCTTGAACAACCGCCCGGACACGGCAAGCAGAGCGCCGCCAGTGACCAGGACACAGGCAAGCAGGATCTGCCAGGAAAGCGTTGCAAAGCCCGCCGCGATCAGCGCAAGCGTCGACAGGACCGGCGCGGCATAGCTCGCGACACCCAGTATCTGGATGTTGCCTTTCTTGACGCCATGATCCCAGGCATAGAAGGCCAACCCGACCGGAAAGACGCCCAGGCCGACGATCGCCAGCCATTCCGAGGAAGCGGCAGGCCAAACCGTCGTTTCCAGCACAAGGTGGCTGATGGCCGAAAGTACCGACGTCGCCAGGCAGAAGCCGGTTACGGCATCGGTCGGCACATTGCCGAACCGGCGGCTCAGCAGCGAGTAGCCCGACCAGGTGAAGGCGCAGGCAAACGCTGCCGCATACCCGACATAGCGCTGGGTATCGCCGAACTGCTCGCCGCCGCCATCGCGACCGGAAATGATCAACACTGCACCGGCAAAGCCGATCAGGGCTCCGACGATGTGCACGAGCCGCAGCCGCTCTCCAGGCAGCATCGCCGAGCCAAGCACGATCAGCAACGGCCAGAGATAGGCAATGATGCCCGCCTCGGCGGGCGGCGCGTTACGAAGCGCGGTAAAATAGAGAAAGTGGTAGCCGAACAGTCCGATAACGCCGGTCGCCCAGGCCGCCGGAGGCTGCTTGAGAAGTTTCAGGCGTTCAGGCCGCGCAATGAACACTGCAATGCCGGGCAGCGAACCTATGGCAAAGCAGATGGCAGTAAGCTGAAACGGCGGCATCGCGCCAGAGGCTGCAGTGAACAGGGCCAGTAGCGACCACATCAGGATAGCCGAAAAGCCGATCAACGTTGCGCGCAGGTTCACAAGCCACCCCCTGGGAAATCATCCTTCGAAACGGGTCGCCCTTATCGTCAGCGTTCCATATTTCGTCGGCACCGATAGAAACACCGGAGCATATACATTCATCGGTCCTGATTTCGCAAACCAGATTTCCATGTTGGTGAGTTTGCGGATGTACTCGATATCGCCGTGGCCCCTGCGGTAGCCGGCCTTCGGTTCATAGCGGAGGCTGCAGACGATGGCCTCGCCCTTGAAGCCTTCCGTCTGGAATTTCTGCTCGCGCTTGTGCGCCAGCTTCAGGTTCAGTCGAGCTTCCCCGTCATAAACCGGGATAATGGCTCGGCAGGGGTCGCGATCGGCAGGCATGACAAGCCCGGAAACCGGATCGGTGACCGACAGCAGATCCTGCGGGCGAATCGGAATCCAGTTTTTGCGCTTCTTCTGCTTGGGCTCCATGAGCGTTTCCGTCACGTTACCGCCTGCAAAGGTGGTATGGAACTGGCGGATGCGCTTTCCGTACTTGTAGCGAAAGGAGAACCTTTCCGGCTTGAATTCGCTATCGCTGATAACGCCCACCGAAGACATTTCGGCCTTGGTGTCGACGATCAAGCGCGCAACGCCCGCGGAGGCGATCTGCGCGTCGATGCTGTAGTCTGACTCACCCTTGCGGGTCCTGAAGGTTGCATTGGCAAGCGGTAGACCGGCAAGCGCGATCGTATAGTTCGTGCGGTTTTCCACATCCGCGGCGCTGGCTGGATATTGCGCGGCGCAGAACACCATGGCGAGAAAGAAAGTAAAATAGCGCTTCTGCATGCAACAAATCCCGCGATATAAGCCCATCGCGATAGTGGTTCATTGTGGTTTTTCTGCGCAAATGCGAAACAGCAAGAGTCGAGATTTTTGGCGGAAAACCAACGTTTGGCTTGACAGGCTCCGTATCGCTGACTATTGAACCGCAACTTCCAAAACAGGCCAGCAGCTTGCAGGCCCCCAGTGGGTCATGTTCTTGCGTTGCCAGCCCTATGTAAAGAAATAGGTGATAACATGTCCCGTTGTTGCGAATTGACCGGCAAAGCCGTCCAGTCTGGAAACAATGTCAGCCATGCGAACAACAGGACCAGGCGCAAGTTCCTGCCGAACCTGTGCAACGTCACGCTGATCTCCGATGCCCTAGGCCAGCGTTTCCGTCTTCGCGTTTCTGCACACGCTCTGCGTTCGGTTGAACACCGTGGCGGCCTCGACGCTTTCCTCTCGAAGGCGAACGAGAACGAACTTTCGATCCGCGCCCGTCTTCTGAAGCGCCAGATCGCCAAGAAGGCAGCTGCCTGATTTCAGCGGCTCCGCATTGAAGATGAAGGCTTGACCGGGTCTCCGTTCAGGCCTTTTGTCTTTGAGTGCAAATCACAATCAACGTCCCTCTAACTGGTGGCATACCCCAGGATAAAAAAATGCAGGCGCAACGCTATACCCTGATCTACATAATCCTGATGACGCTCATCGTCGTCGCTTCCAACGTGCTGGTCCAGTACCCGGTCAACGGCACGCTGTTCGGCATCAATCTTGCCGATCTGCTGACTTGGGGTGCTTTCACCTATCCAGTCGCCTTCTTGATCACCGATCTCACCAACCGCCAGTTCGGGCCGAAATACGCCCGGATCGTGGTGGCTTTCGGTTTCGTCGTCGGCATCGGCTTTTCGTGGTTTGCCTCGATGCCGCGAATCGCGATCGCATCCGGCTCGGCTTTCCTGATCGGCCAGTTGCTCGACATCTCGGTTTTCAACAAGCTGCGTCGGCAAGCCTGGTGGCGGGCACCGCTGATCGCGTCGGTCTTCGGATCGATTCTCGATACGGCGATCTTCTTCTCGCTCGCCTTCGCGCCAGCCTTCTCGATCTTCGGCCCCAACGACGATTTCGCCATCGGCACCGCGCCCATCTTCGGCGTGCTTGCGACGGAAGCACCTCGCTGGGTCTCCTGGGCGCTGGGTGACCTTTCGGTCAAGCTGGTGGTGGCGCTGGTGATGCTGCTTCCCTATGGCGCACTGATGAGCGTGCTGAAGCCCATGCCGGCGGCCAACAATCCGGCTTGATTCGGGATTTCTGGCGAGGAACTGACCTTTAACGGCAATCCTCGCCAGACGTGCTACATCTTTACAGGTATCTTGTTCTCGAAATAGCGGAACACCACGACCAGCAGGCCGGTCAGGATGATGTAGATCAGCGCAAGCAGCAAAAGCGGCTCGTAGGTCAGGAACGTATCCTGCTTGACCTTTGAGATGACCCCATAGACATCGACGACGGTGATCGTCGCGACGAGCGGCGTCGCCTTGAGCTGCAGCACCGTTTCGCCGTTCAGCGTCGGCAGTGCACGTTGCACGGCACGCGGCAGCCAGATGCGCCGGAACGTCGTCCAGCTCCCCATTCCGTAGGCGCGCGCCGCCTCCAGCTCGCCGCGCGGCACACCGGCGAAGGCGCCGCGCATGACCTCGCCCTCATAGGCTGCGAAGGAAATGGTCAAAGCGGCAAACCCGTAGGGCCAAGCCTGCCGCAGATACGGCCAGAGGAAGGAACTGCGGATCTCGGGAAACTGGGCGAAAATCGAACCCAGACCGTAATAGAGAAGCCAGAGCTGCAGCAGCAGCGGCGTGCCACGAATGATCGAACAGAAGCCGTTGGCGAGCCATTTCAGCCACCATGGACCGGCAACCTGCGCGATGCCCAGCAGCACCGCAAAGACAAATCCGACGGCCGCTGACGAAAACAGCATCGCAAGGGTTCGCCCGATGCCTGCGATCAGCCTGCCCTGGTACTGGGCAACCCAGTCCCAGCGCATGAAGTAGATTACGCAGAACAGGATTGCCGCGAATACCAGCATCAGGACGATGCGGTGCGGCATCAGCAGCGACTCGCGGGCAATTTCAGGCTCAGGTGCGACAGGCGCAAGTATCTGTTCGCTCATATTACACCGGCCCCGCCATGCCACGCCGCGCCCGCCGCTCGATAAGTCGAATGACAACGCCCGAGAAGAAAGAAAGCATCAGGTAGAGGAGGCCGGCGGCGAGAAAGAAGGTCATGTAGGCCTTGGTCGCGCCGGCAGCCTGGCGTGTCGCCAGCGTCAATTCGGTAAAGCCGACGACCGCCAGAAGCGCTGTATCCTTGGTGGCGACCATCCAAAGATTTCCCAGCCCCGGCAGCGCATAGGGCAGCATCGCCGGAAGGGTGATGCGCCGCAGGATCATGAACGGCGACATGCCATAGGCACGCGCGGCTTCGATCTGTCCGCCCGGAATGGCTTTGATCGCGCCGCGCAGTACCTCGGTGGAATAGGCCCCTTGCACGACGCCCAGCACGATTATGCCGGCGAGCAGTCCGTTGATGTCGAGTGACCCGTAGCCGAGCAGGCCGAGCAGCCGGTTCAGTCCATCGGTACCGGCATAATAGAGAAGCAGGATCAGAACGAGCTCCGGCACAGCGCGCACCAGCGTTGTGTAGATCTCCCAGAGGTCGCGAGCGACCACTCCGCCGTAGAGCTTGCCGGTGGCGCCGAAGATGCCGATGATCAGGCCAAGTATATAACTGCCAACCGCGATCTGGATCGAGGCAAGGAAGCCTTTCAGCAAAATCGCACCCCAGCCCGGAGGCTCAAGCGCGAGCAGCCCAAGATTGGCGAGCTGATAAAGCGATTCATTCATACGGCCGGGTTTCCCGTCGATGGAGCATGGGCGGTGGCGGCATCAGCTGCCGCCACCCGTTATGCCGGCAAATCAGCCGCCATAGATATCGAAGTCGAAATACTTCTTCGAGAACGTGTCATAGCTGCCGTTGGCGCGGATCGCCTTGATCGCAGCGTTCAACTTTTCCTTGAGCGCACCGTCGTCCTTGCGAAGGCCGATGCCGACGCCCTTGCCGAGAATCGCCTGATCGTCTGCAACATTGCCCTTGTGGTCGCAGCAAGCGCCGGCTTCCGACTTTAGGAAGGCATCGAGCGCAATAGCGTCGGCCTGCACAGCATCGACACGACCGGCCGCCAGGTCCTGGTTGGCCTCATCTTGCGTCTGGTATTCCTTGATCTCGCCCGCCTTATCGCCAAAATGCTTGGTGGCGTAATCCTGATGGATGGTGGAAACCTGCACACCGACGATCTTGCCGGCCAGGCCTTCGGGCGTCGCGTCGAACTTGTCGTCCTTGCGGCCGATGATACCGGTCGGGGTGTTGTAGTACTTGTCGGAGAAATCGATGGTCTTCAGCCGCTCCTCTGTGATCGACATCGACCCGACGATCACGTCGATTTTCTTGGACGTCAGCGCCGGAATGATACCGTCCCAGGCCACCGGCGTGATCACGCAATCCAGCTTGGCTTCCTTGCAGACAGCATCGGCAAGCTCGACTTCCCAGCCAACCCATTTGCCGGAAGCATCCAGCGAGGTAAATGGCGGATAGGGTTCCGCAGCAAAGCCGACCTTGATTTGCTCGGCAGAAGCCTGAACCGCACCGGTCAGACCGATCGCCAGAGCCAGAGCTGCGATTTTCATTCCGTTTTTCATGCTATTCCCCTGTTGTTTTTAAGGTTGCTTATGTCAGTGAACGGAGCTGATGAACTTCTTGAGGCGTTCCGATTTCGGATCGCCGAAAACCTGATCGGGCGGTCCCTGTTCTTCGATGACGCCGTTGTGGAGAAACACGATATGGTTGGCGACATTGCGCGCGAACTTCATCTCGTGGGTCACCAGGATCATGGTCCGGTTTTCCTTCGCGAGGTCGCCGATGACGGCAAGCACCTCGCCGACCAGTTCCGGATCGAGCGCCGAGGTGGGTTCGTCAAACAGCATGGCCAGCGGATCCATCGCCAGCGCACGCGCAATCGCCGCGCGCTGTTGCTGACCACCGGAGAGGAAGGCCGGATAAATGTCACGCTTTTCGTACAGCCCGACGCGCCGCAACAGCGTCTCGGCACGAGCGATTGCCTCACCCTTCGACAGGCCAAGCACATGCACCGGCGCTTCGATGACGTTTTGCAGCACCGTCATATGCTGCCAAAGATTGAAATTCTGAAAGACCATGGCGAGCTGGGAGCGGATACGCTGGACCTGCTTGCGATTGGCGGGCTGCATGCCGCCTCGACCATCCTTCTTCATGTCGATGGTTTCGCCATGGATGGTGATCGTGCCGGCGCTGGGCATTTCCAGCATGTTGATGCAGCGTAGAAAGGTAGATTTGCCGGACCCGCTACCGCCGATGATGGCGATCACGTCTCCCTGCCGGGCAGACAAAGAGACCCCCTTCAGGACTTCGAGCGGACCGAATTTTTTGTGCAGGCCTACAATCTGGATGGCTTGCGCCGTCTCTGCCATGAATACCGCCATTGCCGGGCATTGCCGCCCGAAACACCAACTCTCTTCCCCGGTTTTTACCGTTCCCGTGGCTGCTGTTGGCTTGGCTGCCCGGGCGTTAAAAATGAGTAAAGCACTTGTTTTGCAATTGCACAAGTGTATAACGAAGAATATTTCTTGCTGCCAATCTAGGAAAAGCACCGAGCAATGAATACCAGAGTGCCGTACAACCAATACTTTGGGAATCCGCCGGCACCGCCGGCTTTGACATTTTTCCGGTATTCGGCTGCGCTCCAATGCACGGTCATCCGGCTTGCTCTGACCCCTTCAGCTCGGAGGAACGGCTGATGGGCAGAAGGACGTTTCACCACGAAAGCGAGGACGTCCGGCGTCAGGATCTTGTTGGCGCGACGCTGGACTGCATTGCCGAGTTCGGCCTGCAGGGAGCCACCGTCCGCCAGATCGCGGAACGTGCGGGCGTGACCCCTGGCCTGATCAGACACTATTTTCTCAGCAAGGAATTGATGTTCCAGGCCGCCTATCGTGAAGTCGTCAATACGATGTTCGAAACGGCGAGCAAGGCGGCCGACGAGCACGCAGCCGATCCGATGTTCCGCCTGAAGACGTTTGTCCTGTCGAACTTCCAGGCGCCGATCATCGACGCGCGCATGTTATCGCTCTGGGCGACATTCATCTCGCAAATCGGCGTCGACCCCGCGCTTGCCGCCATTCACCGGGAAAGCTACCTCTCCTATCGTGACACGCTGGAGCAACTGCTGGCGGATGCCATGGCCGCCACCGGCAGGACATTGAGCGCCGCCGAGGGCCGCCCGCTGGCCATCGCCATCAACGGCCTGATCGACGGCTTGTGGCTGGAAGGCTGCATGGCGGGAGACCTGTTCGACGCCGGCGAACTCGGGCGGATCGCTCTCAATTCCGTCGAAACACTGACTGGCCTGGCGCTCGACGCCAACAATTGAACTCATAGCAAGGAATTCACCATGCGTTACGCCTCGATCACCAACAGGCTTTCCGGCCTCGGCTCCGGGAAATGGGCCGTGCATCTCGAAGCTCGCGAGATGGCCAGCCGCGGTGCGCCGGTGATCGAACTGACGATCGGCGAACCCGACGTCGCCCCGGACAAGCGCCTGCTCGATGAATGCGCCCGCGCCATGTATGCCGGTCGCACCCGCTATTCCAACGGCCGCGGCGAACCGGCCGTGGTCGCCGCACTCGTTGAGAAATACCGGAAGCGCCGCGCCGATGTGACGGCCGACAACATCCTCTGCTTTCCCGGCACGCAGACGGCGCTATTTGCTGTCATGCTCGGCCTGGTAGAGGCCGGTGACACCGTACTGGTCGGCGACCCGCTATACGCCACCTACGAAGGCGTGGTCGCGTCCACCGGCGCAAGCATCAAAACAGTGCCTCTGCGGGCCAGCCAGCGCTTCCATATGCAGGCAGAGGACCTTGAAAGGGCGATCACGCCCGAAACCCGCGTCCTGTTGCTCAACAATCCGCACAATCCGTCCGGCGCCGTCCTCAGCCGCGAGGAAATAGCCGCGATCGGCGAGGTTTGCCGCAAGCACGATCTTTGGATCGTGTCCGACGAAGTCTATGAAGAGCTGATATTCGACCGTGATTTCGCCTCTCCGTTCGACGATCCTGCTCTGGCGGAGCGCACCATCGCCGTGTCTTCGATTTCCAAATCGCATGCTGCACCCGGTTTCCGCAGCGGCTGGGCCGCCGCCCCGGCGGAATTCTGCGAACGGCTGCTACCGGTCTCCGAGACCATGCTGTTCGGCGTTCAGCCCTTCATCGCCGACATGACGGCCATGGCGGTATCACAGCAGTTTGACACGGCATCCGTGATGCGTGCCAACTATGCCCGCCGTGCCACAATCGTGGCCGAGCAGATTGCCGGCTCCAACACCATCACGCCGCTGATGCCGGAGGGCGGCATGTTCATCCTGCTGGATGTCTCCGGCACCGGACTGGGCGGCGAAGACTTTGCCTGGCAGCTGCTGAAGGAGAAGCACGTGGCTGTGATGCCGGGTTCGTCCTTTGGCAACGGCGCAAGCGACTTCGTCCGGCTGTCGCTGACAGTACCTGATGAAACGCTGAAGACCGCAGTCGACCGCATCTCCGCACTCGGCGAGGAACTCTCGGGTGCCGCCGCCAAGCGGGCCTGAAAGAGACGCGTCGATTTTTCGGCCGAATCGCCTATCTATTAAATACTAGGCAAACAATTTCCTGTATTTCGCCGGGCTATCGCGCTATAGCGCCCGGCGTCCGGCGCGTGGCTGGAAAGGTGTCAGTCGATGCAGCATACACCGGCCTTGGCCGCAAAGCCCGATATGGGCTATCCCGAGATTCTCAATGTAGAGGAATTCGCCGCGGGAGTCCGCGCGATTGCCGAAAGCCACAACGCCGATCCTGTGAGCGCGCGCGCCACACTGCTCGCCTATTTTCGGCTGGTCAACCAGCAGGGACGCCAGAAAGCCCACGATATCCTGAATGCGGACGGCAGCGGCATGGGTTGCGCACGGCGCATCTCCTGGCTGCAGGACCAGATCCTCCTGCAGGCTTACGATTATGCCACGCGTTACGTATTCGCCTCAGGCGCGACGAGCCTGTGCATCACCGCCGTCGGCGGCTATGGCCGCGCCACGCTCGCGCCCGGCTCCGATATCGACCTGCTCTTCCTTTTGCCGGGCAAGCAGACCGAATGGAGCCAGAAGGTCGTCGAGTTCATCCTCTATATCCTCTGGGACATGGGCCAGAAGGTCGGCCACGCAACACGCACCGTCGATGAATGCATCAAGCTCTCCAAGAGCGATATGACGATCCGTACCGCGATCCTGGAAACGCGCTATATCTGCGGAAGCACCGTGCTGGAGCAGGAACTGCTGACCCGCTTCGACAACGAACTGGTCAAGACGACCGGGCCCGAATTCGTCGCCGCCAAGCTTGCCGAGCGCGATGAGCGCCACCAGCGCTCCGGCAATACCCGTTATCTGGTCGAACCCAATGTGAAAGAAGGCAAGGGCGGCATCCGCGATCTGCACACGCTGTTCTGGATCACCAAATACTTCTACCGCGTGCGCGATACTGCCGATCTCGTCCGGCTCGGCGTGCTGTCAAAGGCCGAGTATCGCACCTTCGAGAAGGCCGAGGATTTTCTCTGGGCAGTGCGCTGCCACATGCATTTCAATACCGGCAAGGCCGAGGACCGCTTGTCGTTCGATCTTCAGCGGGAGGTCGCCGAAGCACTTGGCTATCAGTCGCGCCCGGGCCTGTCGGCCGTCGAGCGGTTCATGAAGCACTACTTCCTGATCGCCAAGAACACCGGCGACCTGACGCGCATCCTCTGCGCCGCTCTGGAGGATCAGCAGGCAAAAGCCCAGCCGGGGCTGACCAATGTTCTCAGCCGGTTTGCCAATCGCCGCCGCAAGATTGCCGGCGCCGCCGATTTCGTCGAGGACAAGGGCAGGCTGGACGTTGCAAGCGCCGAAGTCTTTCGCCGCGACCCGGTCAATCTGATCCGCCTGTTTCACGTCGCCGACCTCAATGGACTGGAATTCCACCCCGACGCCCTGAAGAATGTGACGCGGTCGTTGCATCTCATTGACGATGCATTGAGGACCGACGAGGAAGCCAACAGGCTGTTTCTCGCTATCCTGACCTCTCGCCGCGATCCCTCGCTGATGCTGCGGCGAATGAACGAGTCCGGCGTCCTTGGGCGCTTCATCCCGGAATTCGGCAAGATCGTCTCGATGATGCAGTTCTCGATGTACCATCACTACACGGTGGACGAGCACCTCATTCGCGCCGTGGGCATCCTGTCGAGTATCGAGAAGGGACAGGAAACCGATTCCCATCCGCTGATCGACGGCCTGATCAAGACCATCGAGGACCGCGAGGCGCTCTATGTCGCCGTGCTGTTGCACGACATCGCCAAGGGCAGGCCGGAAGATCATTCCGTGGCCGGCGCCAAGGTGGCACGCAAGCTCTGCCCGCGCTTCGGCATGACGCCGAAGCAGACCGAGATGGTCGCCTGGCTGATAGATGAGCACCTGACAATGTCGATGGTGGCCCAGACGCGCGACCTCAACGACTGGAAGACCATTTCCGATTTCGCCGGCCGCGTTCAGTCGCTCGAGCGGCTCAAGATGCTGCTGATCCTGACGGTCGTCGATATCAGGGCTGTGGGTCCCGGCGTGTGGAATGGCTGGAAAGGCCAGCTTCTGCGCATCCTCTATTATGAAACCGAACTGCTGCTGGCCGGCGGCTTTTCCGAGGCGACACGCACCGAACGCGTGCAGAATGCCCGTGACAAGCTTTCGGAAGCGCTGGCGGACTGGCCGGAAGCCGAGCGCAACACCTATGTGCGGATGCATTACGCGCCCTACCTGCTATCGGTGCCGCTGGAAGATCAGGTCCGCCACACCGCCTTCATCCGCGAGGCCGACCGTGAAAACAAGGCGCTCGCCACCATGGTGCGCACCGACAGTTTCCACGCCATCACCGAGATCACGGTGTTTGCGCCTGACCATCCCCGTTTGCTCGCGGTCATCGCCGGCGCGTGCGCCGCTGCGGGCGCCAACATCGTCAACGCGCAGATCTTCACCACCGCGTCGGGCCGCGCACTCGATACGATCCATGTCAGCCGGCAGTTCAAAAACGATGACGACGAGCTCAGGCGGGCCGGCACGATCACCAAGATGATCGAGGACGTGCTTTCGGGCAAGCGCCGCCTGCCCGATGTGATCGCCACACGCACCAAGGGCAAGAAGAAGGACAAGACCTTCGTCATCACGCCGAGCGTGACGATTTCCAACATGCTGTCGAACCGGTTTACGGTCATCGAGATCGAATGCCTCGACCGTCCGGGACTGTTGTCCGACATCACCTCAATGCTGGCCGACCTGTCGCTCGACATTGCCTCCGCCCGCATCACCACATTCGGGGAAAAGGTCATCGATACTTTCTACGTTACAGATCTGACCGGCGAAAAGATCACCACCGAAAATCGCCAGGCGCTGATTGCGGCGCGGCTGAAGGCCATCATGCCCGATGAGGAAGAGGCCGGAAAAACACGCGTCGCACCCGGCGTGGTCACGCCTCTTGCGCCCAAGGGTGTGCTGGTCAAGAAACCGGCAGCCAATCCATGAGCCTGGTCCGCAAATTCATGACAGTGGGTGGAGCCACCCTCGGCAGCCGTTTCTTCGGCTTCGCACGCGAAACACTGATGGCCGCTGCACTGGGCACCGGTCCGATGGCCGACGCTTTCTACGCTGCCTTCCGCTTTCCCAATCTGTTTCGGCGACTGTTTGCCGAAGGCGCATTCAACGCCGCCTTCGTGCCATTGTTTGCCAGGGAGATCGAGGCCGGCGGCAAGGATGCGGCGCGGCGTTTCTCCGAGGAAGTCTTCGGCGTTCTGTTTACCGTGCTGCTGATCATCACCATCGCCATGGAACTGGCGATGCCGTTGATCGTGCGGACGATCATCGCTCCGGGTTTCGACGTCGGCACCGAAAAATACGAGGTGACGGTCAAGCTTGCGGTCGTCATGTTCCCCTATCTCATGTGCATGTCGCTGACGGCGATGCTGTCGGGCATGCTGAACTCGCTGCATCATTTCTTTGCTGCGGCCGTCGCCCCGATCTTTCTCAATCTGGCCATGATCGTGGCACTGTTCTACGGCCTCTATACGGGAGCCGATCCGCTCGCCACCGCCTGGTATCTCTCCTGGGGCGTGCTTGTCGCGGGCCTGTTGCAGATGGCGGTGCTTTATGCGGGTGTTCGACATGCGGGCATGTCGATCGGCTTCAAGCGCCCACGCATGACACCCAATGTAAAGCGCCTGCTGATCCTGGCCTTTCCAGCTGCCATCACCGGCGGCATCACTCAGATCAACCAGCTCATCGGCCAGATGATCGCCTCCACCAAGGATGGCGCCATCGCTGCCCTGCAGTTCGCCGATCGCATCTACCAGCTGCCGCTCGGCGTTGTTGGCATTGCCGTTGGCGTTGTGCTACTGCCCGAACTGTCGCGGGCCTTGCGCGGCGGCCAAATCAAGGAAGCCGCTAACATCCAGAACCGCTCGCTGGAATTCGTGTTGTTCCTGACGCTGCCGGCTGCGGCCGCAATCTGGGTGCTTTCCGACGAGATCATCCGGGTCGTCTATGAGCACGGCGCCTTCAATCAATCCATGACGTCAACCGTCGCCGGCATCTTGGCAATCTATGGCCTGGGGCTGCCGGGCTTCGTGATGATAAAGGCGCTCAATCCCGGCTTCTTCGCACGCGAGGACACCAAGACGCCCATGCGCTTCACATTTGTGGCGGTCGCGGTCAATTGCGCGCTGGCGCTGTCGCTCTTTCCATTCTTCGCTGAACGCGGCATTGCCACCGCCGAAGTCGTCTCCGGCTGGATCTCGACAACCCTGCTGTTTGCGACGCTGATCCGTCGAGGGCACATGGACATCGACAAGGCTTTCGTCAGCCGTGTCATCCGGCTTCTCGCCGCGGCGGCGATCATGGCCGGCGTGCTTGAATATGCCTCGGTCCATGCCGCACCCCACATCTCGCCGAGCTCCGGACTGCTCGAAGAGATCGCCGCGGTGCTTGCCCTGATCGGCATCGCCATGGTGGTCTATTTCGGCGTCGCCTTCGCCATTGGCGGCGCGAGCCTGGGCATGATCCGGCGCAACATGAAACGCGGCGCGGCGGCACCTTCAGCGCCCGTGGCGGGAGACGAATGACCCGCAACCTCTTCCTGGCAACGATCGTCGTTCCCGATTACGATCGGGCCATAGAGTACTATCGCGACATACTTGGCTTTACCCTTGCCGCCGACACGCCGCTGGGCGGCGGCAAGCGCTGGGTCGTGGTCAAACCGGACGAAACGAATGGCGCGGGCCTGCTGCTTGCCAAGGCAAAAGGCGACCGGCAAGTCCAGGCCATCGGCAACCAGACCGGTGGCCGCGTCAGCTTTTTTCTGCAAACCGACGATTTCGACCGCGACCACGCGCTCTATCGGTCGCGCGGCGTCGAATTCATGGAAGAGCCACGCCACGAGGACTACGGCACGGTGGCGGTGTTTCGCGATGCTTTCGGCAATATGTGGGATCTCATCGAACCTGCGCCGAGTGTGTAGCCCGCGCCACACACTCGCTTCGCGGTAACATCAACCCGCCCGGAGGCCGGGTGCACGGATCATTCAGTCGTCTTTCTTGACGATGAAGCTCCAATAGGCATCCGGGCCGGCGGGCACATTGAAGGTCACATCCGCAATGGTAACCTTGGAATAGCCTGCACGCTTGAGAAGCTGTTGCCACATGGACTTGCCGAGCACCGAATAGTGGTTCGGATTGGTCTGATGGCGGCTCGCCGTATCCGGGGCCGGCACTTCCATATAGAGCACGCCGCCCGGCTTCAGCACCCGATAGGTCTCGGCCAGCGAGAAAAGCGGAAAAACACTGTGCTCGAGCACATGGCGGCACCAGACCAAGTCGAAGCTTTCATCGGCGAATTCGAGGAACGACAGGTCCATTTCCACCGCGTTGAATCCCTGCTGACGGCAGATATTCACATCCTCGCCGATGGCGATACCGATGGCATCCAGATTGTCGGCAGCGAAATGCTTCAGCGCAACGCCCTGCCCGCAACCGACATCGAGCACCTTGGCACCAGCGGGGATCGGATAGGTTTCCTTGACGCGCTGCCAGACAGATGCGGTGATCTGGTCATGAAGAGTCGAAGTATATTCAGGATAAACGTCAGACCATAGACCCTTCAGGAACTTGTCGAAGCGGGCATACTTCTCTTCGAGAGACCTGTATTCGGGCTCGATTTGAAATACGTTATCGTTGCGCAAGGCATGTGCAGCCATTCTGTTCCACCCCGGAATGTTGAATTCGAGAATCCTCGACGCAAACCTAGGTAAACATGGTAAATTTTCGATTAATCCACCTGCCGTTCACCTCAGTCCTTTGGACAGGCTCCACTTATACCGAACAATACCGTGCGGCGTCGGGGGATCGCAAGAACATCAACGATATCAATAGCTAGTTAAACCATCAGGCCGGGCAGCTGCGGGCTGTCGTTGCCGAATGTCGCTCAACAATGGCGCCATCGGCGCTGCGGCCCGATATCCACGTGAACGATGCCGTTGCAATAGGTGCCGATGCCACCGATGCCGGGCGCCGATTGCGCAGCCGCGACGATTTTGCCGACGGACACACCCGGGACTCTGATATCAGCCGCCAGACATTTGAGGTGATAGGAACCGCGCCGCGCTTTCTGTCGGCTTCCTGATGTCACCAACGGGCGCTTGCCGGTTCGTGCGGCGATATGGGCGAGGACACCCCTGAGCTTGGCTGGAAAGCAGCCGGAATTGACCCGCGGCGTCTGGACGGCGTAGGCGAGAATGACGCGAGCTTTTTCATTTCGATGAAAGGCTTTCTTCCTGGATCCGGCCTGCGCCTCGGTGCTGAAGAAACTGGACAGCGTGAGCAGGCTCGCGAGCGCCACGATAAAGGCATTTCGCATAACACCTCTCCTTTTTTACTTCATTGGCGAGCTGACGGAAGGCCGGCGCGCTGGAAAGGGCAAAGAATTCCTAAAAGCGGCATTTTTGAGGATTTTTTTGCTCAGCACTAGAGTCGAGGTTCATCTCTTTGGCGGAAGCTGGGTAATCCGCCTACTCTCGCCTACTCCATCGGGCTATTTTGACCGGTGGCTAAGCCATTCGGAGTACTAAATTCCGCGGCAGGGAACCGCGAGGCTTCTGAAGCATTAAAGAATGCCGGCGCTGAGTGATTTCCTGCGCAGGCGCGGTGCCGATGCCATTATCCACCCGCATCATCGCATCGTGTTTTCCAGCTATCCTGCGAGGAACGTATGGCCCAGTCCGACACGGAAGAAACGGTCATTGCCGCGAAACCCGTCGATTTCTCCAAGCGGATCTCGCGCTACCTCGCCGGTATCTTCCTGTTGCTGCTTGTCTATGGGCTGTACATCGGGCGCGATTTCCTGACGCCGGTAATTCTGGCTTTCCTGCTCGCACTGACACTGACGCCAATCGTCCGCTTCCTGTCAAAGTGGGCCGTGCCGCCCGCGCTGTCCGCCACAATTCTGATTGTCGTCTCCGCAGGAGCGATCACCATCCTCGCATATGTGACAAGCGGCCCGGTCAGCCAGTTGGTCGCTGACGCCCCGCAAATCAGCGCCAAGCTGCAAGAGCGCATCCATTCCATCCGGAGGACGGTAGACAAGGCCGTGGAAGCGACCTCCCAAATCGACAGCGCCACGGAAACGATCACTGACGGCAATGTGCAAAAAGTGGTTGTGGCCCAGCCCGGAATCTTGTCCCGTGCCGCCGGCAGCCTTCTTTCCATCGGCACGACACTGGCAATCACGCTCGTCCTGTCACTGTTTCTGCTGTCTTCAGGAACGTTGTTCTACGAAAAACTCATCCAGAGCTTCAGCCTAATGAGCGACAAGAAGCGTGCGCTGCGGGTGGTCTACAGCGTGGAGCGGGAGATCTCCCGTTACCTCTTCACGATTACCCTCATCAATGCCGGCCTCGGCATTGCGGTCGGCGGTGGCCTCTGGCTGCTCGGCATACCGAATGCCATGGTCTGGGGCGTGGCCGCCGCAGTGCTGAATTTCCTGCCCTATGTCGGCGCGCTGGCGACCATCGTCCTTGTCGCGATCATCTCGCTCGTGACCTTCGAGAATATCGTCTTCAGCCTGCTCGCGCCTGCCTTCGTGCTCTGTTGCAACATTGTGGAAGGCCAGTTCGTTACACCGTTGCTGCTCGGTCGCAGACTGGAACTCAATCCCGTCGCCGTCTTCCTGTCGATTTCATTCTGGTCGTGGATATGGGGCTTTGTCGGAGCTCTGCTGGCGGTACCGCTTCTCGTGGTCATCAAGGTCGTCTGCGACCATTTCGAAACGCTCAAGCCTTTTGGCAACTTCCTCTCGGCGCAGCAACCGTCCAAGGTTCCAGCGGAAGAATAACCACGCCGAGAATCCCCCTTGATTGAACATACGGCGGCGTGCATAAGCGCCGACGTTAGCAACATGGGCCGTTGGCCCTGGGGCCCTCCACAAGCCTAATCGAGGACATGATGAGCGAATTCAACAAACTGGTATTCTCCGGCGTTCAGCCGACAGGCAATCTCCATCTCGGCAACTATCTTGGCGCGATCCGCAAGTTCGTCGCCCTGCAGGAAGGCAACGACTGCATCTATTGCGTCGTCGACCTGCATGCGATCACGGCGCAGCTTGTGCACGAGGATCTGCGCGGGCAGATCCGTTCGATCGCCGCCGCCTTCATCGCCTCCGGCATCGATCCGGAAAAACACATCGTTTTCAACCAGTCGGCCGTGCCGCAGCACGCCGAGTTGGCTTGGGTTTTCAATTGCGTCGCCCGCATCGGCTGGATGAACCGCATGACCCAGTTCAAGGACAAGGCCGGCAAGGACCGCGAGAACGCCTCGCTCGGTCTGCTCGCCTACCCCTCGCTGATGGCAGCCGACATTCTGATCTATCGCGGCACGCACGTTCCAGTCGGTGACGACCAGAAGCAGCATCTCGAGCTTGCCCGCGACATCGCCATGAAGTTCAATCTCGACTATCAGGACAATATCCGCACGTCAGGCCTCGGCACCGATATTGTCGTCGGTGAAGAACCAGTGCACGCCTTCTTCCCGATGGTCGAACCCTTGATCGATGGCCCCGCGCCACGCGTCATGAGCCTTCGCGACGGCACCAAGAAAATGTCGAAGTCCGATCCGTCCGATCTGTCGCGCATCAATCTGATGGATGACGAGGACGCCATCTCCAAGAAGATCCGCAAGGCCAAGACTGACCCGGACGGCTTGCCGAGCGAGACTGAAGGCCTGAAAGGTCGGCCCGAGGCCGATAACCTCGTCGGAATCTATGCCGCGCTCGCCGACAAGTCCAAGACAGAGGTCCTTGCCGAATTCGGAGGCCAGCAGTTCTCGGTGTTCAAGCCGGCACTCGTCGATCTCGCCGTCAACGTTCTTTCGCCGATCACCGGTGAAATGCGTCGCCTGATGGAGGATACCAGCCACATTGATGCGATCCTCAAAAAGGGCGGCGAACGGGCTCGTGTTCGTGCGGAAAAAACCATGAACGAAGTGCGCGACATCATCGGTTTTCTGCGATAAGAATTCGGATATTGCAGAAAAAGGTAAGCGGCCGATGGTATCCAAGAGGCAATCGCGACTGGAAGGTCATCGCCGTAAATTCATGGCGGTGATCGACAATACGCCCGAATGCGGTCGCGCCGTGCACTATGCCGGAATGCGCGCGAAAAATTCGGGCGGCGGCCTCGTTCTGATCTATGTTGTTTCCGACGACGACTTCAATCAATGGATCGGCGTTGGTGACATCATGCGTGCCGAAGCGCGCGAAGAAGCCGAAGCGATCATGGCGAAGGTCGCCCAGGAAGTTCGCGAAGCCATTGGTGCCGAGCCCGAACTGGTCATCCGCGAGGGAAAACCGGCGGAACAGATTCTCCAACTGATCGAGGAGGATCGCGATATCGCCATCCTCGTTCTGGCGGCGAGCTCCGCCAAAGAGGGCCCCGGTCCGCTGGTATCGTCCATTGCCGGCCGGGGCGCAGCCTTCCCGATACCGGTAACAATCGTTCCGGAAACGCTCAGCGACGAAGACATCGACGCACTAAGCTGAGGAAGCACGATGATGCAGGTTGTTGATACATTCATCCTGGTCGCCGACGATACCAAGGCACTGCAGTCGCGCAGACCGCCTGACCGGCCGGACGCACCGACACTGGCCAAGCTGCAATACGATCTGCTGACCGCAGAACCCTACCGCTACAACCTGATGGACTTCCTGTTCGAGATCCATTGCCGCAAACAGCGGCTCGGCGACGATGAGCGGCAGGAGATCCGCGATGAGTTTTACGCGCGGGGGCATGCCTGCATGCGGGCATCGCCACTGACCAAAACCTATGGGTTCGGCGCTCATTACGACCAGCAAGGCAGGATCGCTATCTATCCGATGGAATCGGATCACTACCGAAAGCTTGCCAGCCAGCCGGGGCTGAAGGTGGAAAAGGCAATGCGCAACAGCCGCCAGAGCGCACTGGCAACTGCGTAATTCCTGAGTTTCAACCACTTGTTTTCTTTGCGGCAACGCATCATATCGCTTGCAGCAGGAACGCAAACCGCCTATTTTGTTTGGAATAATTCTAAAATCCGCGGCCTTGACCCGCTGGACCGATGGAGAAACCGATGTTCATTCAGACTGAAGCCACGCCCAATCCGCAATCGCTGAAATTCCTGCCCGGCAAGGTCGTGCTTGACAGCGGCACCGCGGATTTCCGTTCCGCCGAGGATGCGGCAGAGTCCCCGCTGGCTGAACGCTTGTTTGCCATTCGCGGCGTGACCGGCGTTTACTTCGGCTACGATTTCGTCACTGTCAGCAAGGACGACTCCGATTGGCAGCACTTGAAGCCGGCGATCCTTGGCGCAATCATGGAGCACTACATGTCGGGCGCCCCGATCATGGGGACCGCCAAGGATGCGGCAGATGCCGATCAGCAGGGCGAGTTTTTCGACGAAGGCGACATCAACATCGTCAACACCATCAAGGAACTGCTGGAATCGCGCGTTCGTCCGGCCGTGGCCCAGGACGGCGGCGACATCACCTTCCGAGGCTTCCGCGATGGCAAGGTCTATCTCAACATGAAGGGCTCCTGTGCTGGTTGCCCGTCGTCGACCGCCACCCTCAAGCATGGTGTGCAGAACCTTCTGCGCCACTTCGTTCCGGAAGTGCAGGAAGTGGAAGCCGTCTGATCTCGCATGCGACTTCTCGTCATCGATACATCTGGCCCCGAATGCGCCGCAGGTGTCTACGATACCGAGCGCGGCGACGTGGTTTCATTCCGTTCGGAGACGATCGGTAAAGGCCACGCCGAAATCCTGCCCGGCATGATCGAAGCGACCATGGCCGAAAGCGGCTTGGCGTTTGCAGACCTCGAACGCATTGCTGTCACTATCGGGCCGGGTTCCTTCACCGGCATCCGGGTGGGCGTGGCGCTCGCCCGCGGGCTGGGGCTGGCGCTTCAGATCCCCGTTGTCGGTGTGACGACGCTGGAAGTCGTGGCGGAGGGACGACTTGCCGCCCGCGACAAGCCGGTTTTCGCAGCAATCGATGCCCGGCGCGACGAGCTCTACGGACAGTTGTTCGACACCGACGGGACTGCGATCACTGAGGCCTCCGCTTACCACTATGATGAATTGCGTGCGCTGGCGCACGCAAAAGGCGCTGCTGTCGAAGGCTCGGGAGCGGCGGTTCTCGCCGGCGCGCCATCGCCTCAGCTTGATGCCTTCCCGCTTGCCACCATCGGCAGGATTGCCGCACGCCTGCCGAAAAGTCGCAAGGCTCAGCCACTTTACATCCGGGGCGCGGATGCGCGGCCGCAGACGGGTTTTGCTGTCCCGCACGCGTGATTCTCTCAGGAAATGTAGAGTTTTCTCAATCTTTTCGGTCGATTATGCTATAAAATTGCTTGTTGGGATGGAAATACAATGAATCCGGTAACGCTGCTCGAAAGTCTGTTCGCTCGCAAGGCGGAGTTCGATGTCTTTCCCGCCGGCGCCGACGATTGCCTGGACTTCTCCATCCTGCATGGCGAACGGTTCTTTCGCCGATGGGGCGATGGCGAGTTTCACTCCTTGATGACACAATCGAACGTCTTCGGCTTTTCAGCCCGCATCACCAGCGGCAATCCGGCCTCTCTGGGCGGTTTTGTCCTGGCCCGGGAGGTCGCAGGCGAAGCCGAAATCCTGACCATTGCCGTGTCCGGCAAGTATCCGCGCAGGGGCCTCGGCTGGCGCCTGATGTTGGCAGCGATTCGCGAAACCAAGGCGCGCGGCGGGGAAACGATGTTTCTGGAGGTCGATGAAGGCAATGCGGCGGCCATCGGCCTCTACCGGAAACTTGGCTTCAAGCAGGTTGCCGAGCGCAAGGGCTACTTTGCTGGTCCGACCGGCGAGAAAGCCACGGCGCTTGTCATGCGGCTTGATCTCCGCTAGTTCGTCAGATCTATTGAATTGACGTCCAAAGGAATGACCGGAATGGCGGATATTACCCGCACGCTCGAGGAGCTTTGCGCCGAACGCGGCCTGAGGATGACCGACCAGCGTCGCGTGATCGCGCGTATCCTGCAGGAATCCACCGATCACCCAGATGTCGAAGAGCTCTATCGTCGCTCCTCCGAGGTCGATTCGAAGATTTCCATCGCCACGGTGTATCGCACCGTAAAGCTGTTCGAGGACGCCGGCATCATCGAGCGCCACGATTTCCGCGAAGGTCGCTCGCGCTACGAGACCGTACCGGACGAGCACCACGATCATCTGATCGACCTCAAGAGCGGACAGGTCATCGAGTTCCACTCCGCCGAGATCGAGGCGCTACAGGAAAAGATCGCCCGCGAGCACGGCTTCAAGCTCGTCGATCACCGCCTGGAACTCTACGGGATTCCACTTTCACGAGACGACAAGCAGTGATGCAATGATCGCGTCTGCGCGGATCATACTGGCGATCATTTTCGTTGCGATCGTAACGCTGGCACTCCTGCCATTCCACCTCGCCTTCCTGGCACTGAAACATCGCTGGCGCAACCGGTTGCCACGCTACTGGCACAAGGCGGCACTCCTTGCGCTCGGCGTTCATGTCAGAACGCATGGGACGCCCGGCATCGGCAGGCCGTTGCTGATCGTCGCCAATCATTCGTCATGGCTCGATATCCTGGCGCTCGCCTCCGTCGCCGATGTTGCCTATGTCGCCAAGGCCGAGGTGCACAACTGGCCTGTGTTCGGGCTGCTTGCGCGACTGCAGCGCTCTATCTTCATCGAGCGGCAGCAGCGCAGCCGCACGCAACAGCAGACCAATGAGATGGCCGATCGACTGAATGCCGGCGAGATCGTGGTGCTGTTTCCCGAGGGCACAACATCGGACGGAAACCGGCTTCTGCTGATCAAGTCCTCCCTGTTCGGCGCCGCAACGGCAGCGGCTGTGGCGGCCGATGCCGGTGTTGTCCACGTACAGCCGGTGGCCATCGCCTATACAAGGATCCACGGCATGCCGATGGGGCACTACCACCGGCCGATCGCTGCCTGGCCGGGCGACGTCGAGTTGCTTCCGCACCTCCTGGGCGTGCTCAAAGAGGGTGCGCTGGATGTCGAGATCGCCTTTGGCGCACCTGTCGCCGCAACGCCCACCTCAAGTCGCAAGGAATTGGCGTCAGTTGCCGTCGAGGAAATCCGCCAGATGATGGAGACCATGCTGAGGGGACGCCATCATTGAATTGCAGGCCAACATGCTCTAAAGAGCCGGGCATGGACCAGATTGCACCCAACAAAGACATCGAACAGCGCCCGAACTCCAAGAAGGTTTTCGTCAAGACCTATGGCTGCCAGATGAATGTCTACGACTCCCAGCGCATGACAGATGCGCTGTCGGAGAGCGGCTATGAATCGACCGACACTGTCGACGATGCCGACCTGGTGCTGATCAACACCTGCCACATCAGGGAAAAGGCCGCCGAAAAGGTCTACTCGCAGCTCGGCCGCCTGCAGAAGATGAAGAAGGCCCGTGCCGCCAACGGCCGCGAGTTGATGGTGGGGGTCGCCGGTTGCGTCGCTCAGGCCGAAGGTGCCGAGATCGCCCGGCGCGCGCCGGTCGTCGACGTGATCATCGGACCGACAACCTATCACCGTCTGCCCGAGGCTATTGCCCGTGCACGTGGCGGCGAACGTGTGATCGAGACGGAATACGCCGTCGAAGACAAGTTCGAGTATCTGCCGCAGATCAACCGCGAAAAGACGCTTGCGCGCGGCGTGTCCGCGTTCCTGACCGTGCAGGAAGGCTGCGACAAGTTCTGCACCTTCTGCGTGGTACCGTATACGCGCGGCTCGGAAGTCTCTCGCCCGGTTGCCCAGATCCTGACGGAAGCGCACCGTCTGGTCGAAGCCGGCGTCCGCGAAATCACCCTGCTCGGTCAGAACGTCAATGCCTGGCACGGCGAAGGCCCCGACGGCCGTTCCTGGAGCCTCGGCGACCTGCTCTATCATCTGGCTGAAATTCCCGGGATCGCCCGGCTTCGCTATACGACCAGCCATCCTCGCGACATGGATGAGACGCTGATCAATGCGCACCGCGACCTTCGCAAGCTGATGCCTTACCTGCACCTGCCGGTACAGGCGGGATCGGATCGCATTCTAAAGGCCATGAACCGACGTCACACCGCCGCCGACTATATGGCGCTGATCGATCGCATCCGGAACGTGCGGCCCGACATCGCGTTGTCCGGCGACTTCATCACCGGCTTTCCCGGCGAAACCGACGAGGATTTCGAAGCCACGATGCGCTTGGTCGAAGAAGTTCGGTATGCCCAGGCTTTCTCGTTCAAATATTCGGCCCGACCGGGCACCCCGGGCGCCGAATTGAAGGACCACGTGCCTGAGGATGTGAAGGCTGAGCGGCTCGAGCGACTCCAGGCACTACTATTCCGTCAGCAGACGGAGTTCCAGCAATCCTTGGTGGGGCAGACCACCGATGTTCTTGTTGAAAAGCCCGGCCGTTTCGCCGATCAGGTCGTAGGTCGTTCCCCTTGGCTGCTGCCTGTGATAATTGATGCAAAAGACATAAAAATCGGTGACATTATACAGGCACGAATCAGCAAGACCGGGACCAATAGTCTCCACGCGGAAATCGCATGACAGACCTACCGGTCGATCAACAGGAGCAGGATGGTTTGAACAGACCCGAGTTGATGCCTTCGCATGAGCGCCAGCCAACCCGGACTCCGGCAGACGCCAATCACTTCGTTCTAACCTTTGAGAACAACCGGCTCGCCAGCGAGCTTTTTGGCCAGTTCGACCAGAATCTCAAGCTCATCGAGGACCGGCTCAACATTGATGCGCGTGCGCGCGGCAATACCGTATCGATAACCGGCGACGTCGCAGCCACCAATCTTGCCCGGAGAACGCTGGATTACCTCTACGACCGCCTGCAAAAAGGCAGCCCCATCGAAACCTCCGATGTCGAGGGCGCGATCCGTATGGCGCAAGCCGCTGACGACCAGCTCGTCTTTCCCGCGCTCGAAAGGAAAGCCAAGCTTTCGATGGGCCAGATCTCCACCCGCAAGAAGACCATTGTCGCACGCACGCCCACCCAGGATACCTATATGCGGGCCATGGAACGGTCCGAACTTGTGTTCGGAGTGGGGCCGGCAGGCACCGGCAAGACCTATCTTGCCGTAGCGCATGCCGCCCAGCTTCTGGAACGGGGGGCCGTTGACCGGATCATCCTGTCCCGTCCCGCCGTCGAAGCAGGCGAGCGGCTCGGCTTTCTGCCCGGCGACATGAAGGAGAAGGTCGATCCCTATCTCCGTCCACTCTATGATGCGCTTTACGACATGATGCCCGGCGACAAGGTCGAACGCGCCATCGCCGCAGGGGTCATCGAAATCGCGCCTCTGGCATTCATGCGCGGCCGCACGCTGGGCAATGCCGCTGTTATTCTCGACGAAGCGCAAAACACCACCGCGATGCAGATGAAAATGTTCCTGACCCGCCTTGGCGAGAATGGCCGCATGATCATCACCGGTGACCCCAGCCAGGTGGACCTGCCGCGCGGCACCAAATCCGGGCTTGTGGAAGCGTTGCACATCCTCAACGGCGTCGAGGGAATTACCGTCGTCCGCTTCAGGGACGTGGACGTCGTACGCCATCCTTTGGTGGCCCGCATCGTCCGTGCCTATGACGCCGAAGGCGCGAGCGACAACCGCCACGATGCCTGACAAGACTGAAATGCTGGATATCCAGCTCGGCGTCGAAGCCGGACAATGGCCCAGTGAGGACGCGCTCACCGATTTCTCAAAGCGCGTTCTCGAAAATGCCGCGACTTTTCTCGCAACGAGCGAGAAGCAACCCTTCCTCAAACAGCCGGTTGAAATTTCTCTGGTCTTCACCGATGATGAAGATATAAGAGGCATCAACGCGGAATGGCGTGGGCAGGACAAGCCGACGAACGTGTTGTCTTTCCCTGCTTTTCCGCTGACTCCCGGTGGCAAACCGGGTCCCATGCTGGGTGATATCATTCTTGCCGAGGAAACTTTGCGCCGCGAGGCACTTGACCTTGGCAAGTCATTTGATGATCATCTGACACATCTGCTGGTGCACGGCTTCCTGCACCTGTTCGGCTACGATCATATGACGGACGAGGAAGCTGAGGTCATGGAAGGTCTGGAAATCCGCATCCTAGCGGAACTCGGCCTCGAAAATCCCTACGGGGACGATGACGAAATGACAGTTTGAGGCAATGAACGAATTTTCCACACGGCCGCACGAAGCGGCAAACGAGGCTTCGGCGCACAAGAGTGCCGATGACGGCGGCAATTCACCCAAAGGTGAGAGTACCACCGCGCCCAGACAATCGTTCTGGGCAAAGGTGGCGCGGTTGCTCCGGCCTCAGAATGCGTCCAGCCTGCGCGAGGATCTCGCCGATGTGCTGGCAACCGAGGAAAGTGCCTCGATCGGCTTTTCTCCGGTCGAACGCTCGATGCTCAACAACATCCTCCGGTTCCGCGAAGTCCGCGTCGAGGACGTGATGGTGCCGCGCGCCGAAATCGAGGCGGTCGACCAGGACACCAGAATCGGCGAACTGATGCTGCTGTTCTATGACACCGGCCGCTCGCGCATGCCCGTTTACTCCGAAACGCTGGACGATCCCAGAGGCATGGTGCACATCCGCGACCTTCTGGGCTACATGATCAAGGAAGGGCGTAACAAGCGCAAGACGGCTTCCAAGCCTGCTGCAGCGTCCGTGGACGGCGCAGCTTCGTCGCCGACCCCGAAGCCATCGGCAAGAGGCGCAAAACCGTTCGATCTTTCACGGGTCAATCCAGACACGACAATCGCCGAAGCCGGCATCATCCGCCCGGTGCTTTTCGTGCCGCCATCGATGCTGGCCTCGGAACTGATGGCCAAGATGCAGGCCGAGCGCACCCAGATGGCGCTGGTGATCGATGAATACGGCGGGACCGACGGCCTTGCCTCGCTCGAGGATATCGTCGAGATGCTGGTCGGCGATATCGAAGACGAGCACGATGACGAAGAGGCAATGTTCACCCGTCAGTCGGACGACGTCTTCGTCGCCGATGCGCGTGTGGATCTCGAAGAAATTTCAGCCGCGATCGGCCCCGATTTCGACGTGTCTGGCCAGGTCAACGAGGTGGATACCCTGGGCGGCCTGATCTTCGCCGAGCTTGGCCGCATCCCTGCCCGCGGAGAAGTGGTGCAGGCCGTACCCGGCTTCGAATTTCATGTGCTGGATGCCGATGCGCGGCGTATCAAGAAAGTCAGGATCGCCCGCAAGCGGGCGCCTGCGCGCCGGAGGCAGATCCGCGAGGATGGCGAACCGGAAAACGACGCAACCACGCTGCCTGAGAACGACAAGGGGTCAGATATCTAGCTGCGTTGGCCTCTCAGCCTACATCAGCCCCACGCTCTTGTAGGCTTCCTCGATACGGCCCTTGCCCCACTTCTTGGTCTCCGACACCTCGGCGCCGAACAGCGAGCGCGTCTTTGCGTCGGAGGCGATATCGACACCCTCGCCTGACGCGACCTTGCGGATGGTTGCACCGCTCCTGACTTCCACCAGCCCGTGTTCGACAAACACGGCAAAATTGCCCCGGCTACGGCCGGTGAAGAATTTTGTCCCGCGCACGCCGATCTGGCCAAATGTCGTCCGGATCGTCAGGTCGATCTTCGGTGTACCCTCGGGACGGTCGAAAACCATATCCCCCGACACCAGCTCGAGCGTCCCGCCCTGTTCGGCGAGGAAACTGTCGAGCAACACCTCGGTGTTCGAACCCATGGTGATTTTTGTGTCTGAGCCCAGGACTACGGAGGCGAAGCTGCGGTCTCCGGTAGACAGAAGATCGTTGTTGGACAGCGGCGCGCCAGTCTTTATGCGTGTTTCCACGTTGTTCTGAACCTTGGACACGGCTCCCTGGGCCTCGAGCACCTTGCCGATCATCTCTTCGGCAAAAGCAGACAAGCCCGGAGAGAGTACAAGTGCACCCGCGAGCCCGAGCGTCTGCCGGCGCGTCAAACCCTTATTGATATAGAATACCTTGTCATGCATGGCAGAGCCTCCTGAAAGCCTTTGGCAAAAGTCTATTCCAACTGATGCGCATTTGAAAGACGCCGGCCACAACCGCCTCGCCTCAAGCACCGGCCAATATGAACGCGTAATTGCGCCTTGCAAGTTCCTCCGGGAACAGTCGGCTGCATCGTCGAACCTGCCGGAGACCCCAGGCCTGCATGCCCACATCCCCAAAAGACCTCCGGATCGGAACCGCACCGGTTGCTATCGCGGAATATTTATATCCTTACAACAACTTGCCGTGCCCCTGCTGAACTTTCTTCACAATTGGCAGCAGGTTTCGAAATTGGCTGAACTTCAGCTCCTGTTTGCGGATTTCCTTGACCGCCCAATCGCGTGAAACCTCTTCTAAGCGAAACTCCGTTCCGACCGCGGCCTGTGCCAGTTTCCACAGGTCGGTTGGAATGACGTGGCCTATCTTCGGATAACCACCACAAGTATTGGCCTCGGCAAGCTGAATCACCGGCTGACCTGATGGCGGCACCTGTACCGTGCCCGGCATGATGCCATGCGAGAAGAGCTCGAGCTTCCGCACGAGAGCAAGGCCCGGTCCGTCGAGCCGGACGCCCTGCCGGTTGTTTTCCTTCGATACCACGAACGGCGAGCCAAAAAGCGCCTGCCTGGCGTCTTCGGTGAAGGCGTTGAACTCCGCCCCTTGCATGATATGAAGCACATTGCCGGCTGCCTCCATATCGCGAAACTCCGAAGGATCGACCCCATGGCTACCAGTATGGCCGCCGCCCTCCGAGCCAGCTCCCAGTTGCAACCGATCGCCGCGCTTCAGCGCCCGACCCTGACAGCCGCCGAAGCCGCTCTTTAGATCGGTCGACCGCGAACCCAAAACCTCAGGCACAACGATGCCGCCTGAAAACGCCACCACCGCGCGCGCACCACGGGTCGGCGGATCGATGCGAAGCTCGTCGCCTGCCTCCGCATCGCCTGCCCACCATGGCGGCAAGACCTTGCCACCATTCAGCGCCGCATTGCAGATTGCACCGGTCACCGCGAAACGCCCCGCCTGAAGAAACCGCAAACGGAACGGAAAAATAGTCACTTCGATCCCAGCTGCATCGTCAGCATTGCCTAAGAGAAGGTTTGCAATACGCAAGGCGGGCGCGTCCATCATCCCGCCCATGCCGATGCCTTGATCGAGGTATCCCGGGCGGCCTAGGTCCTGCACGGAGTTCATCAGGCCAGATGTCAGGATCTCAATCATTGCGACAGCTCCGGAACGAACCGGATGCGATCGCCGGGCTTGAAGTAGGCAGGCCGCGCCCGATGCGGGTCGAAGAGGTCCAAGGACGTGCGGCCGAGGATATGCCAGCCGGACGGTGCGGTCACCGGCATGATACCCGCTTGCGTGCCGCCAATGATCACGGACCCCTTCGGCACCCCGTTACGCGGATTGGCGAGGCGGGGTGCGGCCAGTACGGGATCGAGGCCCGAGAGATAGACGAAGCCGGGCATGGCCCCCACAGCCGCCACCGAATAGAGTGGCGCTGTATGACGCCGGATGATTTCCTCAACCGGCATGGCCTTTGCCAAGGCAAAATCGGCCAGATCGATACCGTCCTCACCGCCGTAGATCACCGGCACATCGACAATCCGGCCGGGTGGGAGTTGCAGGTCGGCTTCTTCCCAAAGACCGCGGATCGCTTGTGAAAGCGCCATGTCATCGGCCACGAGCGGATCGAAGACGACCATCAAATTGTTCATGCCGGGAACGGTTTCGAGAACGCCGCTAAACCGTGACAAGTCCGCTGCGACGCGCCAGACCTTTTCCTGAACTGCATCGCTGAACGTCGATTCTGCCGCATCCAGCAGCAGAGCTCCGGGGCCCTCATGGGAAAGAACATAGTCGTGCGACCGTGACACCATGCTTCATCCAGCTGTCGATTGAGGCCAGTTGATTATCAGACTGGGGCGATTGCATACCGCCAGTACAAAATAATCTCCTATCGCCCTGTCGCGCAATTGTGGCGCCACACCAATATTCTGTATAACCGCTTCATATTGCGGAGGAACAAGACATGGCGACGGAACGCACCGGGCTGGTTGTGGATCTCAACTCCGATATGGGCGAAGGCTTCGGCGCCTGGAGAATGGGCGACGACAGTGCCATGCTCGACATTGTCAGCTCGGCCAACGTAGCCTGCGGCATGCATGCCGGCGACCCGGAAGTAATGGCCAATACATTTGCCAAGGCACAGGAAAAGGGCGTTTCGGTTGGCGCCCATCCCGGCTACCCCGATCTCTGGGGCTTCGGACGGCGCAATATTCCTTTCACCATGGGCGAGACAGAGCGGCTGATCGCCTACCAAATCGGCGCAGCCGAAGCGATGGCGACCTATGCGGGCCACAAGATTACCCATGTGAAACTGCACGGCGCACTCGGCAATCTCGGCCAGCAGAACAGGGACGTCGCGCTCGCCGCCTGCCGCGCCATCAAGGCTGTCAATCCAAATCTCGTATGCCTGACCATCGCTCTGGGCGAGATGGAGAAGATCGCGCCCGACATGGGGCTCGAAATCCGTTCCGAGATATTTGCCGACCGCGCCTATACCGATGACGGCTATCTGGTCGATCGCAAGCTGCCGGGCGCCGTGATCCATGAACCCGTAGAAATCGCTCGAAGGATCCTGTCGATGCTGCGGAATGGCGCCATCGAAAGCGTCAGCGGCAAGAAGCTGCCGACACCGATCCATTCCATCTGCGTCCACTCCGACACTCCGTCGGCAGTCGATATTGCCCGGCGGTTGCGTGTCGCACTGGAAACCGCCGGTATCACAATCCGGCCGTTTGCCGCAGCATGAGGAAGTGACCATGGATTTCGCGCTGATCGAACGGTTGATGCGAATGCTGGAATCGTCCAGCCTGAGCGAACTCGATGTGAGCGAGGCAGGCTTGCGGGTCCGGCTGGCAAAACAGACGAGCGATGCGACGACGAACATGGTGTCGCCAGCCGAAACCCTCGAGCAAGCTGCCAATGACGTTGCCCCGTCGACAGATCAGACTCTCTGCGCAGGCATCGCCGGCACCTTCTACCGGTCACCGGCACCGGGAGCAGACCCGTTCGTCACTATCGGCCAAAACGTTCGTGAAGGCGATCAGCTCGCCATAATCGAGGCGATGAAGATGCTGAACCCAGTCGAAGCCGACCGGGATGGGACGATTGTCGCGATCCGTGTCGAGGATGGCGGCTCGGTCGAACCGGGAACGCAGCTTTTCGACATCGAGCCGGATTGAAATGACGATGGCGGATGAGAATCGATTGCTGCGTCTTATGGCACGTCACGGCATCGCCGAGTTCGACTATGCGGATGCGTCGGCCAGCATCGCGCTTGTGCTCGACCAGAAAATTCCACTGCATCCGGTAATCACTTGCCCTCAGGCCGGCGTATTTCTGAGCCGACACCCGCTCGATCGCAGCACCCCCGTATTTCCTCGCGCAGTGCGTAGAGGCGAACCCGTCGGCTACCTGAAAATCGGGCCTATCCTGCTGCCGATCCTTGCCGTTTCAGATGGAATCCTACCCGCGCCGATTGTCGAAAGCGGAAAAATTGTCGGCTATGGCACCACGCTTTTTTGAACGAAAATGCAACCTGGAAACGAGAAGACCGTCATGGCCGGAGGGCAGCGCCATGACGGTCTCATTTAAGGCGAACAAAGATAAGGGGCGTCCTTGCTCGCGTTCCGGGTCGGCGGGGGACTTGCCAGATCCCGGAGAAAGGTAGCCAAAGGGGCACCGGCTACCGATAAACAGCATCTGGCGATGCAAATGTGGCTTTTCAATGAAGGGCCCACCTGCAGGTGAATTTAAATTTCCTAATGTAGGAATTTGTTATTCAAGGCCCTTCATCGCGAAGTGGCATCATGCGTCCAGCGCATTAAAGACCCTGACAATCAGGACGAAACGTTGATCGATCCGTTCGAAACCGTCAGCTGCAAAGCCCGTTCGCCGAGCGCTTCAAAAAGGTGCCGGTCGGTGCCGGTCATGAAGGCCTGCCCGCCAAGCTGGTCTATGAGATCGAAGAGCGAGGCCCTGCGTCGCATATCGAAATGGGCGGCGATTTCATCGAGCAACAGGATGGGCGCAGCGCCTGTCAGGTTGGCGGTCAATTGCGCATGGGCAAGCACCAGGCCCGTCAGCAACGCCTTCTGTTCGCCGGTGGAACAAAGGCCGGCTTCGATCTTCTTGTCCCGGTGCAGGACATTCAGGTCCGTCCTGTGAGGCCCCTCTAGCGTACGGCCGGCCGCCTGGTCACGATAGCGTCCCTGCTGCAGAAGCTCGATATATTGATCCTCCAGGTCGAGCGCAGGCAATCCCTCCATTCCATCCAGAAACCCCGTCAATGACAGGTCGGCGGACGGAAATGCCGAGCCCGATCCGTCGCGATCGGCCAAATGGGCAAGCAGGGAAACAAGTTCGCTGCGCGCCATCTTCATGGCCACGCCGAGACCAGCCATCTGTTTTTCGATCGCACCGATCCAGTCCGCGTCGTAGCGCCCTTCCTCGAGAAGCTTGTTGCGCATCTTCATGCTGCGCTCGAAATCCGAGGCGCGACGGCCATGGGTGGGGTCGAGCGACAGGACAAGCCTGTCGATGAAGCGTCGTCTGTCCGATGCCCCGCCGGTGAACAACCCATCCATGGCCGGTGTCAGCCACAGGATACGCAGGTGATCGAGCAACTCGTCGGCCGACTTAGCGTCTGTTGCGTTGATCCGCACCCGGCGCGATGCTGTTTCCGAACCAGGCAACAGCCCGGTGCCGATCTCGACAGTGCCATCCATGCCGTCGACCTCGGCAAAAATCGAAAAGCCGGCATCCGCGCCCTGCTTGCCGACATCCGCGTAGACCGCACGGCGCAGGCCACGCCCCGGCGAAAAGAAAGAAATTGCCTCCAGCAGATTCGTCTTGCCCGCACCGTTCTCGCCCGTCAGCACAACATGACGGCCGTCGAGATTGAGCGAGGCATGGTCGTAGTTGCGGAATGCGCTGAGGGTCAGACGGTTTATGGTGACTTTCTGGGGCATAAAGGCTGGACGGACTTTCCGGACTTGTTGGGTCGGCTCTTAAGAGAATCGTCCGGATTGCATAGCATCTCCTGAAGGAAATCGGAAAACGACGTCTGCCGAAAGACGTGCAAAACACGGAACTCTATCAGCATGGCACTGAAATGCCGGAGCCAATGCAATTTTGGCGGCCCGCCCGAGCATATACCCGATTGACACCTGAGGCCCGGCCCAGTCTGAACCTAGCGACCGCCGATCGTCGCGACCCAGGCACGGGCGATGGCGAGGCCCGTCGCATCGGCTTCAGCGCCATGCTTTTCGGCATGATCGGGATAATCCGCAAGCCAGCCGGGTGCGGTTCTTTCGATCGTCGCGGCAAATCCCGATTTCCACGCGGCCACCACCTCCTGGTTTGCCTCGAAGTGAAATTGCGTGCCGTAGGAGGCGCGGCCAATCCGGAAGCACTGATTGGGCGTGGCACTGTTTGAAGCAAGCAGCACCGCGCCCTCCGGCAGCGTGAACGTATCGCTGTGCCACTGGAAGATCGGAAAACCGGTAGCAATACCGCCGAGCACAGGGTCGCTTTTTGCTGTTTCGTTAACTTCGATCAAATGCCAACCGAACTCCGGCGCCGCGCCGAGCAGATTCTTCGCACCATAGGCGCGCGCCAGAACCTGACTTCCGAGACAAATGCCGAGCACGGATTTGTCCGCTTCGCCGAAATCGCGCATCAATGTTGCAAGGGCAGGCAGATACGGATGGATATGATCATCCATGGCGCTCTGTTCGCCGCCGAAGACCACGATCGCATCGTGCTCATCCGGCCCATCCGGCAATGCTTCGCCTTCATAGGGCTTGCGGACATCGATTTCCGCACCGGCTTCCCCCAGTGCCACCCCGACCTGGCCGTGGTCGGTGGCACCGAAATTCTCTACAATCAGAACCCGCATGCAACTGGCTTTCCGTTGGTGATTCCCCTGGCTCAGGTTACGGTTTCCTTCGCCGATTCCAAGCGCCCGGCAGGAATTTTTGGTGTCCCTCTGGCAGAAAGTCGGAGAGACCCATAATATCGCAAGCGCATAACCGGAGCCTGCCCGCCCCCATGACCAAGAGATCCAGCCGCCTCGACGATGCCGCACGCGCGGGATGGCTCTATTACGTGGCAGGAAATACCCAGGACCAGATCGCTTCGAAACTCGGCGTTAGCAGGCAGACCGCGCAGCGTCTTGTGTCGCTGGCCCGTTCCGAAGGGCTGGTGCGGGTGCAGATCGACCATCCGATCGCCAACTGCCTCGAACTCTCCAATCGCCTGCGCGAACGCTTCGAGCTGAAATTCGTCGACGTGGTCCCCACCGATCCGGGCTCCGACTCGACAATTACCGGCGTTGCCGAATCGGCAAGCGCGGAACTGGAGCGCTGGCTGCGCCGCGAGGAACCTGTCCTGATTGCCGTCGGCACGGGCCGAACGCTGAAGGCAGCGGTGGAACTGCTGCCACGCATGGATTGCCGCCAGCATAAGGTCGTGTCACTGACCGGCAATATCGCCCCGGACGGCTCCGCCGCCTTCTACAACGTCGTCTTTACCATGTCGGACTCGGTCAATGTCCGGTCCTTCCCGATGCCGCTTCCGGTCATCGCCTCCTCGGCGGGCGAACGCGAGATGCTGCATGCCCAGGCCATGGTGCGGCCGACGCTGGAACTCGCCAAGAAGGCCGATGTCACCTTTGTCGGCATCGGCGATTTTTCCGACGACGCGCCGCTGTTCGTCGACGGCTTCATCACCAAATCGGAACTGACCGCGCTGCAGAATGCCGGCGCCGCCGGCGAGATCGTTGGATGGTCTTTCGATGCCGCCGGCCGAATGCTCGAGGGACTGACCAACGGCCGGGTGGCGTCCGCTCCCATCCCGCCTCGCGACCGCTCGCTGGTCATCGCCGCCGCCAAGGGCCCGCGCAAGCTTGCCGGCATCCGCGGCGCAATCCGCGGCGGGCTGATCAACGGTCTGATAACCGACGAAGAGACAGCGGAAAAGCTGCTTTCCGCGGCCGCCTGATATCTAGGCTATTTCCTATACTTAGCGCCTGACAGTGGCTTCCAGCCCCTGTCCGCGGCATTCCGTTGTTCCCCTGTTTCACCGCGCAATCGCCCCTGCCCTGCAGTCCATTGCTGCGGCGCAAAAACGATTCCTGCTTGACAGATTGCAACGACAGGCGAATAAATGCCCAAGAGCATAGCATTTGCTCATTTTTCTTCTGGGAGGAAGATCATGACATTGAGAACGATTTTGCTGGGTGCATGCTCGGCAATCGCCATGTTCGGCATGGCAAGCGCCGAAACGATAACGATCGCGACCGTCAACAATAGTGACATGGTCCGCATGCAGAAGCTGACCGATGACTTCACCACCAAGAATCCCGATATTCAGCTGGAATGGGTCACCCTGGAAGAAAACGTGCTGCGCGAACGCGTCACGACCGACATCGCCACCAAGGGCGGCCAGTATGACGTCATGACGATCGGCACCTATGAAGCTCCGATCTGGGCCAAGCAGGGCTGGCTTCTGCCGCTCGACAAGCTCGGCGCCGACTATGACGTCGATGACATTCTGCCGGCTATCCGCGGCGGCCTGTCCATGGACGGCAAGCTGTTTGCCGCACCCTTCTATGGCGAAAGCTCCATGGTGATGTACCGCAAGGACCTCATGGAAAAAGCCGGGCTGACCATGCCGGATGCCCCGACGTGGGAGTTCATCGGCGAAGCCGCCCGCAAGATGACCGACCGCAGTGCCGGCATCAACGGCGTCTGCCTGCGCGGCAAGGCCGGCTGGGGTGAGAACATGGCCTTCCTCACTGCCATGTCGAACTCCTTCGGTGCGCGCTGGTTCGATGAAAAATGGATGCCGCAGTTCGACCAGCCGGAATGGAAGAACACGCTCGATACCTATGTGAAACTGATGAACGATGCCGGCCCGCAGGGTGCTTCGTCCAACGGTTTCAACGAGAATCTGGCGCTGTTCCAGCAGGGCAAATGCGGCATGTGGATCGATGCCACGGTGGCCGCCTCAGTCGTGTCCAACCCGAAGGATTCGACGGTGGCCGACAAGGTCGGCTATGCGCTGGCGCCCGACACCGGCCTGGGCAAGCGCGGCAACTGGCTCTGGGCCTGGTCGCTCGCCATTCCGGCTGGCACGCAGAAAGCAGCGAGTGCGGAGAAGTTCGTCGCCTGGGCAACCGGCAAGGGCTATCTCGATCTCGTCGCCGCCAAGGAAGGTTGGGCCAACGTTCCTCCGGGTACGCGCACCTCGCTCTACAACAACCCGGAATACCAGAAGGCAGCTCCCTTCGCGAAGATGACGCTCGCCAGCATCAACTCCGCCGATCCGACAAAGCCGTCCGTCAAGCCGGTTCCCTATGTCGGCGTGCAGTTCGTGGCGATCCCGGAATTCCAGGGCCTCGGCACGACAGTCGGGCAGCTCTTCTCAGCAGCTCTGGCCGGCCAGATGAGCGTCGACGACGCACTGGCCCAGGCCCAGCAGGTATCCGTGCGCGAGATGACCCGCGCCGGCTACATAAAGTAAGGCTCCCAAGGCCAACTTGGCTGCCCGGCCTGGTCCGGGCAGCCCTTCCCGCCGACTTTCGAGCATGCGCCTAAAAATACGCTGGTGCGCTGGCCTGCCTTTGGCGGGACGCGCTCGCCCAGCATCAGGGGGAGGAGCAATTCAATGGCAACACAACAGACGCGAACACTGGCCCGCTTCATGATGGCGCCATCGGTTGGCCTGCTTCTGATCTGGATGATCGTACCACTGGCGATGACGCTGTGGTTCTCGTTTCAGAACTACAACCTCCTCAATCCGGCCAATGTCAGCTTCGCCGGCCTCTTCAACTACAAGTTCTTCTACACCGATCCGGCCTTTTTCCAGTCCATCTGGAACACGCTGGTCATCGTCGTCGGCGTTCTGTTCATCACAGTGATCGGCGGTATCGCCATCGCGCTGCTGCTCGACCAGCCGATGTGGGGACAGGGCATCGTGCGGATCATGATCATCTCGCCCTTCTTCGTCATGCCGCCGGTTGCGGCGCTGGTGTGGAAGAACATGATCATGCACCCACAATATGGCGTGCTTGCCGATATCAACCGTGCGCTCGGCCTCAACCCGGTTGACTGGTTCGGTCAGTACCCGCTGCTTTCGATCATCATCATTGTCTCCTGGCAGTGGCTGCCGTTCGCCACCCTGATCCTTCTGACCGCACTGCAATCGCTTGATGGCGAGCAAAAGGAAGCCGCCGAGATGGATGGCGCGGGCTTCGTTAACAGGTTCATCTACCTGACGGTGCCACATCTGGCGCGGTCGATCACCGTGGTGATCCTGATTCAGACGATCTTCCTGCTGAGCATCTATGCCGAGATCCTCGTCACCACCAATGGCGGCCCCGGCTATGCCTCCACCAACCTGCCCTTCCTGATCTACCGCACCGCGCTTCTCGGCTACGACATCGGCGGCGCTTCAGCCGGGGGCATCATCGCCGTCATCCTCGCCAACATCGTTGCCTTCTTCTTGATGCGCGCCGTTGGCAAGAACCTGGACAAATAGGGGGAAAACCATGGCCCGCGCCACCTCAGTCAGAAGGACTGCAGCCTTCACGATCGCCGCATGGATCATCGCACTCGTGATCTTTTTTCCGATCCTCTACACGATCATCACCAGCTTTAAGTCCGAAACCGAGGCGATCCAGGGCTTCAAACTGATCCCCTCGGGGACGTTCGAAAGCTATGTCGAGGTGCAGACCCAGAAGGATTACTTCAAACCCTTCATGAATTCAGTGATCCTGTCGGTCGGCTCGACGCTGCTGGCGCTGCTGATCTCGGTGCCGGCGGCCTGGTCGATGGCCTTTTCGCCGACCAAGAAGACCAAGGACATCCTGATGTGGATGCTCTCCACCAAGATGATGCCGGCGGTCGCCGTGCTTGTGCCGATATACCTGCTGTTTCGCGATTTCGGCCTGCTCGACAGCCGCATCGGCCTGATGGTGATGCTGACCTTGATCAACCTGCCGATCGTCGTCTGGATGCTCTACACGTATTTCCGCGAAATTCCGGGCGAGATCCTGGAAGCAGCGCGGATGGACGGCGCATCCCTCTGGGGCGAGATCGTCTACGTCCTGACCCCCATGGCCGTGCCGGGCATCGCCTCGACCATGTTGCTCAACATCATCCTTGCCTGGAACGAAGCATTCTGGACGATCCGTCTGACGACCACCAACGCCGCACCTCTAACGGCCTTCATCGCCTCGTTCTCGAGCCCACAGGGCCTGTTCTGGGCGAAATTGTCCGCGGCCTCGACGCTCGCGATCGCCCCGATCCTGATCATGGGGTGGTTCTCGCAGAAGCAGCTGGTGCGTGGCCTGACATTCGGCGCCGTCAAGTAATCAAGCGCCGACCGAGGTCGGACGGGAGGGAAATATGGGAAATATCCAGCTCAAGAATGTCAACAAGTCCTTCGGCAATGTCGCGGTCATTCCCCGCATCGACCTGACGATCAACAACGGCGAGTTCGTGGTCTTCGTCGGTCCGTCCGGATGCGGCAAGTCGACATTGCTGCGCCTGATCGCCGGCCTCGAGGACACGACTTCGGGCACGATCGAGATCGACGGGCGAGACGTGACCGGCGCGGCACCCGCCAAGCGCAGGCTGGCAATGGTGTTCCAGTCCTACGCGCTCTATCCGCATATGAGCGTCTACAAGAACATTGCCTTTCCCCTGAAGATGGCAAAGATGGCGCCTGCGGCGATCGACAAGAAGGTGCAGGACGCCGCGCGCGTCCTCAACCTCACCAGCTATCTCGACCGCCGTCCGGGCCAGCTTTCCGGCGGCCAGCGCCAGCGCGTCGCAATCGGGCGTGCCATCGTCCGCGAGCCGTCCGCCTTCCTGTTCGACGAACCCCTGTCCAACCTCGATGCCGCCCTGAGAGGCAACATGCGGCTGGAAATCAGCGAATTGCATCATCAGCTGAAGACGACGATGATCTACGTCACCCACGACCAGGTCGAAGCCATGACCATGGCCGACAAGATCGTCGTGCTGAATGCCGGCAATATCGAGCAGGTCGGTTCGCCGATGGAGCTTTACCACAAGCCTGATAACCTGTTCGTCGCCGGCTTTATCGGTTCGCCGAAAATGAACCTGGTGTCGGGGGAAATCGCAAAGCCATATGGCGCTGCGACCATCGGCCTTCGCCCAGAGCATCTGACCGTTTCCAAGACCGAAGGAAAACTGAGCGGCACAGCCGGGGTCACCGAGCATCTCGGCTCGGACACGTTCATTCACGTAAGGACCGACGGTGCAGGCATGATAACCGTGCGCGCGCCCGGCGATACCGACATACGCTTTGGAGACAAGGTCTACATCACGCCGGATCCCAGCCGGATCCACAGGTTTGATGAGAAAGGCTTGGCCATCCGATGAACCGGCTAAAAGGGAAATCGGCGCTGATCACCGGATCGGCGCGCGGCATCGGGCGTGCGTTTGCGGAGGCCTATATCCACGAGGGCGCCACCGTCGCCATCGCCGATATCGACTTCGAACGAGCGGAAAAAACGGCATCCGAACTTGGATCATCGGCTTATGCCGTCCGGCTTGACGTAACTGATCAAGCATCGATTGATGCGGCAATCGCAGCGGTAGAGGCACGTACTGGCGGCTTGGACATTCTCATCAACAACGCCGCCCTGTTCGATCTGGCGCCAATCGTCGAGATCACTCGCAAGAGTTTTGACACGCTGTTTGCCATCAACGTCTCCGGCGCGCTGTTTACGATGCAGGCAGCGGCGCGATCGATGATCCGGCGCGGCAATGGCGGCAAGATCATCAACATGGCCAGCCAGGCCGGACGGCGCGGCGAAGCTTTGGTGGCAGTCTACTGCGCGACCAAGGCCGCAGTCATCTCGCTGACCCAGTCGGCAGGGCTCGACCTCATCAAGCACAGGATCAACGTCAACGCCATTGCCCCGGGTGTCGTCGATGGCGAGCACTGGGAAGGGGTTGATGCGCTGTTTGCCAAATACGAAAACCGCCCGCTCGGCGAAAAGAAGAAGCTTGTCGGCGAGGCCGTGCCCTTCGGACGCATGGGAACGGCCGAGGATCTCGCCGGCATGGCCATTTTCCTGGCCTCCCGCGAAGCCGACTACATCGTCGCCCAGACCTACAATGTCGATGGCGGCAACTGGATGAGCTGACCTCGTCCGCAGCACACAGGAAAAGATGCCATGAGCAACGCCCTATCGCTAGACAACCTCCGCCATATCCAGGCCAAGGCTGCGATCCCCAACTACCAGCGCAGCGATATGAAAGCCGGCATTGTCCATTTCGGAATTGGCAATTTTCACCGGTCACATCAAGCTGTCTATCTCGATGACCTGTTCAATCTCGGCGTCGATCACGACTGGGCGATCATCGGCGCGGGCGTCACCAGCTACGACAGCGCAATGCGCGACAAGCTCATGGCACAGGATTATCTCACGACCGTGGTCGAACAGGATGTCGGCAGATCCGAGGCGCGCGTTACCGGCGCCATGATCGACTTCCTCGATCCCGCCAATCCCAGGGCGACAATCGAGAAGCTCGCCGATCCCGCCATCCGCATCGTCTCGATGACGATCACCGAAGGCGGCTATTTCATCAACCCGGCCTCCGGCACATTCGACCCCGCACATCAGGCTATCGTCGCCGATGCCGCCAACCCGGCCAATCCGAAGACGGTGTTCGGCATTATTCTCGCCGGCCTCAAACTGCGCAGCGAGCGCGGTATTGTTCCCTTCACCGTCATGTCCTGCGACAACATTCCCGGCAATGGCCATGTAACGGAACATGCCGTGGTCGGCCTTGCAAAGCTCTCCGATCCATCCTTTGCCGACTGGATCGAGAAAACCGTCGCTTTCCCCAACTCCATGGTCGATCGCATCACGCCTGCGACTGGTAGTCGCGAAATCGATCATTGCGAGGAGGTCTTCAATATCGCCGACCACTGGCCGGTTTATTGCGAGGAATTCAAGCAATGGGTGATGGAGGACAAGTTCACCGCCGGACGCCCGGCGCTCGAAAAGGTCGGCGTCACCTTTGTCGATGATGTCGCCCCGTTTGAGCTGATGAAGATCCGCATCCTCAACGGCGGCCATGCCGCCATCGCCTATCCGGCGGCACTACTCGACATCCATTTCGTTCATGAAGCGATGCAGGAGCCCCTGATCCGCGATTTTCTCGGCAAGCTCGAAATGTCGGAGATCATCCCCTGCGTGCCGCCGGTGCCCGAAACCGACCTCAACGACTATTTCAGTCTGATCGAACGCCGCTTCGCCAACCCCAAGATCGGCGACACGATTCCCCGGCTTTGTCAGGATGGATCGAACCGCCAGCCGAAATTCATTTTGCCCTCGACAGCCGACCGGCTGAAGCGCGGCGGCGACATCACCGGCCTTTCACTGGTCTCGGCGCTCTGGTGCCGGTATTTCGCCGGCACCTCCGATAGCGGCCAAAAGATCGAGTTCAACGATGCCAGCGCCGACCGACTGCACGCGGCTGCGCTACGGGCAAAAGATTACCCCCTCGCCTTCCTTGAACTCGGCGAGATCTTCGGTGATGTTGGCAAAGCTGAAATTTTCCAGAAGCGATTCACCCGTGCCCTGACCTCTCTGTGGGACAGGGGAACGAGAGAGACTTTGTCTGCCTATCTGGAAGGAAGTCTGGGAGTATGACATGCAGTCGAGGTACGGAAACAGGATAGGGCCCCGGGTGTATCCATCGATGGCCAAGCCGCTGGCGATGGGCTGAGCTATGGCCGCCCCCGCCTCTCATCTCATCATCTTCGATTGCGATGGCGTGCTGGTTGACAGCGAGCCGATCTCGTTCAGCGTGTTGCGCGATACCCTGGCAAATGCCGGCGTCAACGTTTCAGAAAGCCGGGCCTATCAACAGTTTCTCGGCAAGAGCATGGCGACAATTACCCGGCTGATCGCCGATGAATTCTCGATCTCGCTCGGCCAGGAGCACATAGAAGCGATGCGCCGCGAGCTGTTTGCGCGCTTCCAGGCGGAATTGCAGCCAATACGCGGGATCAGGGAGCTTCTGGAAAATTCCCCCTATACCCGTTGCGTCGCCTCTTCCAGCCAGCCCGAACGTATCCGCCTTTCCCTCAAAAAGACTGGCCTGATCGATTTCTTCGAACCCAATATCTTCAGTGCGACCATGGTCAGCAAGGGCAAGCCGGCACCGGATCTGTTTCTGCATGCGGCGCAAAGCATGGGCTTTGCGCCGTCGCAGTGCATCGTCATCGAAGACAGCCCCGCCGGGATCAAGGCGGCACATGCAGCCGGCATGCATGTGTTCGCCTTCACCGGCGGATCGCATGCCGAAATCTCCAATCTCCGCGAAATGGTCGTGTCCCTAGAGCCAGCAGCGATTTTTGATGATATGACCGCTCTACCCGGATTGATCGATACGCTGAGGGCCTGAGGAGACATGGGGGAATTCGTCGTCGCAGTCGATGTCGGCACCGGCAGCGCACGGGCGGGCGTCTATGACCGCTCGGGAAAACTGCGGGCGCGCGCCGCCCGACCCATCCTTATGAACCGGCAAACACCTGCCAACGCCGAGCATAGTTCCGAAGACATCTGGCGCGCGGTTGTCGGCAGCGTGCAAGAAGCGCTCGACCAATCTGCAATTGACCGGCGCGCGGTCGATGCCATCGGCTTTGACGCGACATGCTCTCTGGTGTTTCTGGACGACAAGGATCAGTCGCTAAGCATCGCCGCAAATGGCGCAGCCGGATGGGACACCATTGCCTGGCTCGATCATCGCGCGACGGCTGAAGCCGATCAGCTCACGGCAAGCGGCCAGCCCGCGCTTGCCTATTCAGGCGAGATTGTCTCCCCCGAAATGCAACTGCCCAAGATCATGTGGGTCAAGACGCATCTGCCCGGGATATGGGCAAAAGCAGGCACGATCCTCGATCTCGCCGATTATCTGACCTTTCGCGCCACAGGCAAGAAGACGCGTTCCACATCGACGCTCGCGACCAAATGGAACTATCTCGCCCATGCCGAAAACGGCTGGGACACCGATCTTCTCGCCAGCGCCGGGTTAGCCGATCTGGCGACAAAGGCAGCAATCCCTGCAGAAAACATTGCACCGGGCAAGTCCATTGCCACACTCTCGGGCCAAGCGGCAGCGCAGTTCGGCTTGCCGAAAACCTGCAGGGTAAGCGCCGGAATGGTCGATGCCTTCGCGGGCCTGCTAGCGCTGACTGGCGCCCGACCGGACGATGCGTCTGCGGTCGGCCTGATCGGCGGAACTTCAAGCTGCGTCATGCGCATGGCGCGTAAGCCGCAGTTCCTTCGTTCGTTCTGGGGCCCGTATTTCGGCGCGGCGCTGGAAGGGTGGTGGGTCCTTGAAGGCGGCCAGTCGGCGACGGGCGCGCTGCTCGATCACATCGTCCGCACCCACCTGGGAAAGGAACCGGCTGCCGATCTGCATGAGACAATCCTTTGCCGCATCACCGAGCTTCAGGAAACACATGGCCTGTCACTCGGAAGCGGCATCCATATCCTTCCAGATTTTCACGGCAACCGCACGCCGATCGGCGACGCCCGTGGCCTCGGCGTAATCCACGGCCTGACCCTCGACGGCTCGTTCGACGGTTTCTGCGCACTCTATTATCGCACGATGCTATCGATTGCGTTCGGCGTCAGACAGGTTCTCGACATGCTTGACGGTTCCGAGCCCGCAATGAACACCCTGTGTCTGGGTGGCGGCCATGCGAAGAACGCCCACCTCATCAAACTCTATGCGGATGTCACTGGACGCAACGTTGCGATATCGGCAGGCGAGGAAGCGATGCTGCTGGGCACCGCCATGACCGCAGCGAGTGCGGCCGACTGGTATCCGTCGCTGGTGGATGCCTGCGGCGCAATGGCCCGCCAGGCAACCGTCGTCAAACCGGATCCGCAGCGTTTCACCGCCCATGACCGCGATTATCGGGTGTTCCTGAAAATGCAGGAACACCGCAGCGATATCCTCGGCATGGCATAGGCGCCGCCTACATCTTCACCCGCCCGCTTTCCGCGTCATAGAGCGGCTGGATCGAAACCTTTGCCTTGACCCGCTCGGTGGCGACTTCCAGCTCGTAGTCGCCGGAGAGCACGTGCTCGGCCGTAACCCCATTCGGATCCCTGACATAGCCGATACCGATCGACTTGCCGATCGTGTAGCCGAAACCGCCCGAGGTCAGCCAGCCGGCCCGCTGGCCATTGCGGTAGATCGTCTCGCGACCGAGCAGCACGACATCGGGATCCTCGACCGTGAAGCAGGCGAGGAATTTCTTCACGCCGCTTTTTAGCTGCCTCTCGATTGCCTCGCGCCCCCGGAAGGCGATGCCGGATTTCATCTTCACCGCCCAGGACAGCCCGGCCTCGACCGGCGTATGATCCGGGCCGATATCGGAGCCCCAGGCGCGATAGAATTTCTCCAGCCGCAGGCTCTCGATCGCCCGATAGCCGCCATTGACCAATCCGGCCGCCGCACCCTTCTCCATCAGCAGTGCGTAGACCGCCCCTGCATATTCGACCGGCAGATGCAATTCGTAGCCTAGTTCGCCGACATAGGTGATGCGCAGCGCCCTGACCGGGGCACCCGCTATGCCGATTGTCCGGAACTGACCGAACGGCAAGGCAGAACTGGACACATCGGCCGACGTGACCGACGCCAGAATATCGCGCGCCTTCGGTCCCATCAGCGACAACACCGTCCATGCCGACGTGACATCGACCAGCGAGGCGTTCAGGCCATCCGGGATGTTACGGGCGATCCAGTCGAAGTCGTGCGTCGCAAAGCCGGTGCCGGTGACGATGTAATACTCGTCCTCGGCGATCCGCGCGCAGGTCAGGTCGCACTCGATGCCGCCCTTGTCGTTGAGCATCTGGGTATAGGTGAGCGTGCCGTGCTTTCTGCCGACATTGTTGGCGGCGATCCATTGCAACGCGGCTTCCGCATCGCGCCCCTTCAATGCGAATTTCGCAAACGACGTCTGGTCGAAAAGCACGGCGGCTTCGCGCGCCGCCCGGTGTTCGCGGCCGACGGCATCGAACCAGTTCTGCCGGCCGAAGGAATAGACATCCTCGGCCTTCTCACCCGTCGACAGGTCGGCAAACCAGTTGGGCCGCTCCCAGCCGAGCTTTTCGCCGAAGCATGCGCCCTGTGCCTTCAGGCTAGCGTAAAGCGGCGACTTGCGCGCCGGCCGACCGGACTGGTTTTCCTCGAACGGCCAGGCCAGCGTATAGTGCTTGCCATAGGCCTCGTAAGTGCGGGTGCGCACCCAGTCGGTGTCGAAATGCGGCCGGCCGAAGCGCCTGATATCGACAGGCCAGAGATCGTAAGGCGCCTCGCCCTTCACCGCCCATTCGGCAAGCGCCATGCCCGCGCCGCCGCCCGAGGCGATGCCGAAGGCGTTGAAGCCCGCACCGACGAAGAAGTTCTTCAGTTCCGGCGCCTCGCCGAGGATGAAGTTGCCATCGGGCGTAAAGCTTTCGGGTCCGTTGAGCAGCTGCTTGATGCCGGCGGTCTCGAGCGCCGGCACGCGGCCGAGCGCCAGTTCCATGATCGGCTCGAAATGATCGAAATTGCTGTCGAGCAAGGTATAGTGGAAGCCTTCCGGAATACCGTTCTCGGCCCAGCCGATCGGGTTGGGCTCATAGCCGCCCATCACCAGGCCACCGACCTCTTCCTTGTAATAGGTCAGCCGGTCCGGGTCGCGCAGTGTCGGCAGGTTGGAAGGCACGCCGAAGGCCTCGGTGATCATGTACTGATGCTGCACCGAAACCAGCGGCACATTGACGCCGAACCGGGCACCAAACGCCCGCGTCCATTGTCCGGCGCAAACCACGACCTTTTCGCACTCGATCCGGCCGCGCTCGGTGATGACGGCGCGGATTTTCCCCTTGTCGATCTCCAGATCGATGACCTCGGTGTCCTCGAAAATCGAAACGCCCGCCATCCGCGCGCCCTTGGCCAGCGCCTGGGTAATGTCAGATGGATTGGCCTGTCCATCGGTCGGCAGGAAGGCGGCGCCGACGACGTCATCGACCTGCATCAGCGGCCAGAGGTCCTGCGCTTCCTTTGGCGTCAGCAGATGCATTTCCAGTCCAAAGGAATGGGCCGTCGTCGCCTGCCGTTTGACCTCGGTCCAGCGCTCGCTGTTGCAGGCCAGCCTCAGCCCGCCATTCATCCTCCAGCCGGTACCGAGCCCGGTTTCGGCTTCCAGCATCTTGTAAAGGCTGACCGAATGGCCGAGCAACTGGGTGATGTTGGCGCTGGTGCGCAACTGCCCGACAAGGCCGGCCGCATGGAACGTCGTGCCCGATGTCAGCTTCTTGCGTTCGAGCAGCACCGTGTCGGTCAGCCCGAGCTTGCCGAGGTGGTAGGCGGTCGAACACCCGATAATACCGCCGCCAATGACGACGACCTTTGCACTGGAAGGAAGTTCCTTCATCACATATCCTCAAAGTTCTTGAAAGGAGGCCCAAGCGCCGTCGAAGCGCGAGCGGTTTTCAGCCGTGTAGCTCTTGTAGTCGAAGCCGATTGTCGAATGGATTTCCGACACCATGCTCCACATCGTCTCGCGCAGCAGCGAGGCGCATTTCATTGCCTGATAACGCCGCCAGAGCGCGTCGTTGACCGGCACCTCGAAATAGGCTTCCAGCAGCGAAATCTCCCGGTCTTCGCCAAGCGAATTGTTCGAGGCGAGGCCGCCGAGATCGAACAGCGGCGAATTGAAGCCGGCATAATCCCAGTCGATCAGCCACAGCCGTTTTCCATCGTCGAGAATGTTGGCCGCCAGCAGATCGTTGTGGCCATAAACGATGCTGAACGGCCCAGCCGCCGCTTCCAGGGCCTCTGTCTTCTCGAGCAGGAAGCGCAGGTCAGACACATAGGGGCTTTGCCCGTCTTTCAGCGTGTTGGCGTAATCGCGGATCACCTGGAACACCCAGAAGATCATGGCCGGACCGCGGAAATGCTTGGGAATGTCGAGGTGGCAGGCGCGTATCAGTTTGACGATACGCCCGAGCATGGCCGGATCGTCGATGTCGGCGGGCGTGAGCGTTTTCGCCTGCAGATACTCCATCACCAGGATTCCCGGCGCATGATGCAGGATGGCAGGCGAGATGCCCGCCGCATGCGCCGCCCGACTTGCGGCAAGCTCGTTTGCCCTGTTGATCATGTGGACAGGGATATCCTCGCCGAAACGCACGGCGACGGTGCGGGCATGATCCTTCACCAGATAATTGCGGTTTGTCATGCCGCCCGAAAGCGGCTCGATCGAAATCGCCCCCTGCCAGATGCCAAGATTGCGTATCCGATCTTCCGGTGCATTCATCAGACCCCTCCCCGGCACAAAGATGCAAATGCAACTGTCGGCGTTAAGCTTTAAGTAAGGCTTGCATTAAGCTATTCTTGCGGCTTCGACGATCAGGCCTATAGATTCCCCGAATTCCAAATTCGCGTCAAGCAATAACCACATAAAGATGCGTATTCTTGGTAATTTGTTGTATTTAGAATAATTCTAGAAACGTATGCAGGCAGGCATTTGCTGAAGCCCGCGACTGGAGGGGGCATGCAAACAACCGAACGAACGAACCAGCATGCCAATCATAGAGAACGGGAAATACTCGATGAACTCAGGCTCTCAGGTGGCTCGAGCCGCATCCAGTTCCTCGCCGAGCGGCTGAACGTTTCCGAGGAAACCATCAGACGCAATCTGAAGCTGATGGAGGAGGCCGGGCTGGTGACCAAGGTGCATGGGGGCGTGCATCTCAAGGGCCATGCAAGCGAGCAGCCGCTGCATTTCCGCATGAACGAAAACCCCGAGGCAAAACGGGTGATCGCCGCCGAAGTGGCCTCGATGATCGCCAACGGAGATTCGCTTTTCCTCGACGTCGGATCGACGACCGCCTTTATTGCCGTCGCATTGCAGAAACATCAGAACCTGTTCGTCGTCACCAACTCGCTGTCGGTTGCCAACGCGCTCGCGGCGCGCAACAACAATCGGGTGTTCTTTGCCGGCGGTGCGCTTCGCTCCCACGATGGCGGAGCATTCGGCATCGAAGCCGTCAGTTTCGTCAGGCGCTTCAATGTGCGCTACGCCATCCTGTCGGTCACGGCGATTGACGCAAAGAACGGCTTTATGCTGCAGGATATGGAGGAGGCCGAGTTTTCGCGCGCAGCGGCGCGACAGGCCGAGCAGCGCGTTGTCGTCGCGGATGCCGGCAAGTTCGGGCATACCGCACCGATCATCATCGACGATCCGCGGACCTATACGCGACTTGTCACCAATGCAGCCCCGCCTGCCGATATCGCCGCCATGCTGACGGCAAACGAAATCGCCCTGACGATCGCCGGCGCCAAACACTCGCCGCAAAGCGATACATAGACTGTCGCGCCAAGACGCACTTCTTGCCAACAAGCCGGAAATCATGTTCAAGCGAAGGCTTGTTCGTGAAGGGAATTCGGGGGGCTTATGAAAACTCTTATCATCGGCGGCAGCCATGCCGCACTGTCACTGGCCGCCGACCTCCGCAAGCTTTCGCCGGATGCGGAGATTGCCGTCGTCAGCAGCGACCGCGGCCTGCCCTATCAGCGGCCTCCGCTTTCCAAGGCATTCATGTCGAAGAAGGTTACGCTCGAGCAAATCCTGCTGCGGCCCGATGACTGGTACGAAACCAACAAGATCGGGCTTCGCTCCGGCACGACCGTCAAAACAATCCACCGCCTCGCAAAGACCGTCGATCTGTCTGATGGCACGGTGCTCACCTACGACAATCTGGTGCTGGCGACTGGGGCCAGGCCCCGGCGCCTGCCAGAAGCAATCGGTGGCAACCTCGAAAACGTCTTCGTCATGCGCGATCTGGAGGACGCTCTGACGCTGATGGACCGGATGACCGAAGGCGCGCGCCTTGTGGTCATCGGCGGCGGCTATATCGGCCTGGAAGCTGCCTCGGAAGCCGCCAAGAAGGGCGTCACCGTGACCGTCGTCGAGGCCGCCGACCGCATTCTCAAGCGTGTTGCTTGTACGGAAACCGCAGACGATGTCCGCACGTTGCACCAGTCTCACGGCGTCCGCATTTTCGAAAATGCCAGCATTACCCGCATCGTCGGCGAAAACGGCAAGGCAATCGGTCTGGAACTGTCCGACGGCTCGTTCATCGCTGCCGATTTCGTCGTCACCGGCATCGGCGTGTTTCCGGATACCGCGCTTGCCGAAGCCGCAGGCCTGGTGGTCGAGAACGGCATCGTGGTCAACGGCCGGCTCGAAACCTCCGATCCTTCCATCTATGCGATCGGCGACTGCGCTTCCTTCCCCTACAAGGGAACGATGATCCGGCTCGAATCCGTCCAGAATGCCCATGATATGGGCATTGCGGCAGCCGAAAACATCATGGGAGGCAATGTTGCCTACAAGCCCGTGCCGTGGTTCTGGTCCGATCAGTTCGATCTCAAGCTGCAGATTGCCGGCCTCAACATCGGCTATGACCATGTCATCAGCCGGCCCGGCGCGCGCGAAGGCGCCAAATCGCACTTTTATTTCCGTGGCGACGAGTTTCTGGCCGCCGATTGCCTCAATGACGGCGCAACCTACATGATCTGCCGCCGACTGCTCGAAGGTGGAAAGACCCTGACGCGGGCGCAGGCGGACGACCACAGCCTGAGTCTCAAGACCCTGCTTTCCTGATCCAGGAGTATTCCGATGCCCGTTCCCGAAAACCGCCTGAAGGCTATGCTGAACGCCGGCCAGGCCACCACCGGCCTGTGGCTGTCGCTGACCAGTCCCTATGTCGCCGAACTTGCGGGATATACCGGGTTTGACTGGCTGATGATCGATGGCGAACATGCGCCCAACGACATCATGACGATTATGGCGCAGCTGCAGGTCCTGAAAGGATCGTCTTCCTCGATTGCGGTGCGCCCACCGGTTGGCGAGACGCATCTCATCAAGCAGTTGCTCGATATCGGCGCCCAGTCGCTGTTGATTCCGATGGTCGAAAGCGGCGAGCAGGCCGAGAAGCTGGTGCGGGCGGTGCGCTATCCGCCGCATGGCATTCGCGGCGTCGGTGCATCAGGGGCGCGGGCCTCGAACTTCGGCAACATCACCGATTACATGGCGACCGCCGACAGCCAGATCTGCCTGATGCTGCAGATCGAAAGCCGCGCCGGCATGGCAGCGCTCGATGCGATCGCCACCACCGACGGCGTCGATTGCGTGTTCATAGGCCCCTCCGATCTGGCCGCCGACATGGGCTTTCCCGGCAACCCGTTCGCACCGGAAGTCCAGGCAGTGATCGAGGATGCCATCATCCGCATCCGCGCCCATGGCAAGGCCGCCGGCGTCTACATGGGCGATCCCGACTATGTGAAGCGCTATCTGGAAATCGGCGCGACTATGATCGCCATCGGCTCCGACGCTGCAGTGCTTGCACGCGGCCTCAAAGAGCTCAACGCACGCTACAAGCTTTCCTGAACACCGCTGTCCGATCACACGGATTTGTTATGTTGTTAACATTTTTCGTTGACGTCTCACAAAAATCCCTGCATGCTCCGGCTATCGTCACAGCCGGAGGATGCGCGACATGGCACGCAGCACGGAACGACTCGATGCACTTGCGGCGCTGATTGGCGAACGCGGCGTCGTTCACCTCAAGGACGCAGCCAGGGCGCTGGGCGTTTCCGAAATGACCATCCGCCGTGACATATCCGGCGAGGCTGACCGCTTCGCCTACCTTGGCGGGCACATCATGCCTGCCCAGGCCGTCGAGCCCGAACAGCCCTATGAACTGTCGATCGCGTCCGACAAGCATGCGCAGGCCAAGCGCCAGGCCTGCACGCATGCGCTGGATCACCTTCGCGCCGAGGATACGATTTTCGTCGATTGCGGCTCGACGCTGATGCATCTGGCCGACATGCTGCCGGACTCGATGCCACTGACGGTGGCTTGCTATGCCCTCAACATCGCCGAAAAAATCGCCGCCAAGCCGAACATGCGGCTGATCATGCTGGGTGGGTTCTATCACCCCGCCTCGGCTTCGTTTTCCGGCGCCTTTGCGCTGGAGCTGCTCGATCAACTGGGCGTCAACACCGCATTCCTGTCGGCGGCGGGACTGGACGAAGAGCGCGGCGCAACCTGCGTGCATTTCCACGAGGCGGAGATAAAGCGCAAGGCCATGGCCGTCTCCCGTAAAAAGGTACTTGTGCTCGACACCAGCAAGATCGGCCGCATCCGCCCCGCCTTCTTTGCCAAGACAGAGGAATTCGACGCGATCTATACCGAAGACGGCGCCTGGCAGCCTGAAGATCTCGGCTAGTGCCGCATTGACGCCTTTGTCCACGACGAGAATGTCGCTTGACGGATCACCGTTTTGGTGCAAAAATAACAACAATCTGATAAAATGATAACAAACACTGTTCCGCTCGAACAGGGCCGGGAGGCTGACGTGGACAAGACTGCAATCGACAACCCAGCGCACACCGCCAATCACGGCTGGCCGCGCAATCCCGGCATGGAGCTCGATCTCGGCTGGGTGATGGACCAACGGGTCAATCTCTCTGCCGGCGAACGCCGCGTGGCGACGCTACCCGGCCGCCGCACGGTCAAGAAGGATGCGCAGGCCGCCTGGCTGCTGAAGGCGCTGACCTGCATCGACCTGACGACGCTGAACGGCGACGATACGGCCGGACGCGTCAAGCGTCTCTGTGCCAAGGCCGCCAATCCGGTTCGCCCCGACATTCTCGAAGCGCTCGGCATGGGCAACCGCAGGATCACCACCGGCGCAGTCTGCGTCTATCACCGCTTTGTTTCGACCGCTGTCGAGGCGCTGGACGGCACCGGCATTCCGGTCGCCGCTGTCTCCACCGGCTTTCCCGCTGGCCTTTCGCCGCATGCGACCAAGCTGAAGGAGATCGAAGCATCGGTCGCCGATGGCGCGAAAGAAATCGATATCGTCATCACCCGCGAGCATGTGCTGACCGGCAACTGGGAAGCGCTGTACAAGGAAATGCAGGAATATCGCGCCGCCTGCGGCGAGGCCCATGTCAAGGCGATCCTGGCGACCGGCGACCTCAAGACGCTGCGCAACGTGGCGCGCGCTTCGCTCGTCTGCATGATGGCCGGCGCCGATTTCATCAAGACCTCGACCGGCAAGGAAGGCGTCAACGCCACCCTGCTCGTCACCCTGATCATGATCCGCATGATCCGCGAATACGAGGAACGCACCGGCTTCAAGGTTGGGTACAAGCCTGCCGGCGGCATTTCGACCGCCAAGGACGTGCTGAACTACCAGTTCCTGATGAAGGACGAGCTGGGCCGCGAATGGCTGGAGCCGGATCTTTTCCGCATCGGCGCTTCGAGCCTGCTCGCCGACATCGAGCGCCAGCTCGAGCATCACGTGACAGGAGCCTACTCCTCCTTCGCCAGACACCCGATTGGATGATGACCATGTCAGTAGCAACCTATTTCGACCAGATGTCATACGGACCCGCACCCGAAGCCGATACCGAAGCCCGCGACTGGCTGAAGCGCTACGGCGCCTCCTTCGGCCATTTCATCAACGGCGATTTCCGCCCGTCGACGTCGGCCAAGACCTTTGTCACTCATGAGCCGGCCACCGGCGCGCAACTGGCGACCCTTGCCATCGGCTCTGCCGAAGACGTCGATCTGGCTGTCGCTGCCGCCCGCAAGGCGCAAGGCCCATGGTCCAAGCTTTCCGGCCACCAGCGCGCCCGCCACCTCTATGCGCTTGCCCGCATGATCCAGCGGCACGGCCGCCTGCTCGCCGTCGTCGAAGCAATCGACAACGGCAAGCCGGTGCGCGAAACCCGCGACATCGACATCCCGCTCGCCGCCCGCCACTTCTATCATCATGCCGGTTGGGCGCAGCTGCAGGAAACCGAGTTTTCCGACCACAATCCCGTCGGCGTCGTCGGCCAGATCATCCCGTGGAATTTTCCGCTGCTGATGCTTGCCTGGAAGGTCGCACCTGCTCTGGCGCTCGGCAACACGGTGGTGCTGAAGCCCGCCGAATTCACCTCGCTGACGGCGCTGCTGTTTGCCGAGCTTGCCGCCGCTGCCGGCCTGCCGCCGGGTGTTCTCAACGTCATCACCGGCGAAGGCGAGACCGGCGCGCTGGTTGTCGACCATCCGGGCATCGACAAGATCGCCTTTACCGGCTCGACGGAAGTCGGTCGCATCATCCGCGAAAAGACCGCCGGCTCTGGCAAGTCGCTGACGCTCGAACTCGGCGGCAAATCACCCTTCATCGTCTTCGATGACGCCGATATCGATGGCGCGGTCGAAGGCGTGGTCGATGCCATCTGGTTCAACCAGGGCCAGGTCTGCTGCGCCGGTTCCCGGGTGCTCGTCCAGGAAGGTATAGCACCCAAATTCCACGCTCGCCTCCGCCGCCGCATGCAGACGCTGCGTGTTGGCCATCCGCTGGACAAGGCGATCGACATGGGCGCCATCGTCGCGCCCGTGCAGCTGAAACGCATCGAGGCGTTGGTCAACCAGGGTGTGAGCGAAGGCGCCGAGCTCTATCAGAGCGACATCGAACTGCCCAAGGTCGGCTCCTATTACAAGCCGACGCTGCTCGCCAATGTACAGCCGACCTCGATCGTCGCCACCGAGGAAATCTTCGGACCGGTCGCCGTGTCCATGACCTTCCGCACGCCGGAAGAAGCTGTACAGCTCGCCAATCACACCCGTTACGGCTTGGCCGCATCGGTCTGGAGCGAGACGATCGGGCTTGCGCTGCATGTTGCAGCCAAGCTGCAGGCCGGCGTCGTCTGGGTCAATGCCACCAATCTCTTCGATGCGTCTGCCGGGTTCGGCGGCAAAAAGGAATCCGGCTTCGGCCGCGAGGGCGGCAAAGAGGGCGCCTATGAATATCTCAAGCCGAAGGCCTGGGCCAACTTGAAGCCGCGCGCAGAGATAGCGGCGCCGCAGCTCAAGACCACTGCCGGCGATTTCGCCGCACCGCTGATTGACCGCACGGCCAAGCTCTATGTCGGCGGCAAGCAGGCACGGCCCGATGGCAATTACTCCCGTCCGATCCTGTCACCCAAGGGCAAGGTCGTCGGCGAAGTTGGCGAGGGCAACCGCAAGGACATCCGCAACGCGGTGGCCGCAGCACAGGCTGCCTCAAGCTGGGCGGGTGCGACGGCGCACAACCGCGCCCAGATCCTCTATTACATTGCCGAAAACCTGGCGTCCCGTGAGGACGAATTCGCCGCCCGCATCATGGCACAGACTGGCCGTTCGGCATCCTCATCCAAGGCTGAAGTCGACATGTCGATTTCGCGCCTCTTCACCTATGGCGCCTGGGCCGACAAATATGAAGGCCTCGTCCACACACCACCGCTGCGCGGTGTGGCGCTGGCGCTGCCTGAGCCGCAGGGCGTCGTCGGGGTGATCTGCCCGCCGGAAGCGCCGCTGCTCGGCTTCATCAGCCTTGTCGCGCCGCTGATCGCGGTCGGCAACCGCGTCGTTGCCGTCCCCAGCGAGCCTTATCCGCTGTCGGCCACGGATTTCTACACCGTGCTGGAAACGTCAGACGTTCCGGGCGGCGTGCTCAACATCGTCACCGGCTCGGCGGTGGAACTCGGCAAGGCGCTTGCCAGCCACAACGATGTCGACGCGCTCTGGGCCTTCGGCTCGCCGGCCCTGTCTGCCATGGCAGAAAAGGCTTCGACCGGCAATCTCAAGCGCGTCTTTACCGACTATGGCAAGGCGTTCGACTGGATGGATCCCGTCCAAGGCGAAGGCCCGCTGTTCCTGCGTCGGGCTACGGACGTGAAGAATGTCTGGATTCCCTACGGGGAGTGAGGGGTAGAGGCTCACCTCTTACCCCTCACCAACTTCGGCCAGGGGTTCACTGCGTTCACCCGGCCTTCGTATCCTCTCCCACAAGGGGAGAGGTAGATCGCGGGCATCGCCGCAAGCCTCCTCTTCTCCCCATCGGGGAGAAGGTGGCCCGAAGGGTCGGATGAGGGGGCCAGCTCGGCGGTTGCCGCTCCCCTCATCGCCTCGCAAAGCTCGGCACTTCTCCCCGCTGGGGAGAAGAGGGAGCAAGCTGTACACTCATCTGTTCAAAGGAACGCCAGTTTCCTGGTATGCCAGGCAGGGCAGTAGGGCAATTGCCGTCAATTCTCCTTCAGCCCATAAGGCAGCACGGCCCGCTTCTCATGGTCGATCACCAGCCTGCCCTTGAGCGGCGGCATGGCGCGGCTGGCGCATTTCGTTCGCTCGCAGATGCGGCAGGAGATGCCGATCGGGTCGAAGGCGGCGCGGTTTCCCAGATCCATATCGTCGGCATAGACGAAATTGTCGGCATAGGAGACCTCGCAGCCGAGCGCCAAGGCATGGTGCTGCTGGGATTGGCGAAAGCCGCGCCCGCCCTTTGACACCTGCATCGAAAGACAGAGATAGCGTGCGCCATCGGGGGTTTCGGCGAGCTGGCGGTTGATGCGGCCCGGCATCTCGAAGGCCTGATGTGCGTTCCACAGCGGACAGGCCGCGCCGAAGCGGGCAAACTGCAGCTTGGCGGCGCTGTGGCGCTTGGTGATGTTGCCGGCGCGGTCGAGGCGAGCAAAGAAGATCGGCACCCCCTTCATACCCGGCCGTTGCAATGTCGACAGCCGGTGGCAGACCTGCTCCAGGCTTGCGCCGAATCGTGCCGACAGCAGATCGAGATCATGGCGCACGTCGCGGGCGGTATCCATGAATCGACGATAGGGCAGGATCAGCGCCCCGGCGAAATAATTGTGCAGCCCGATGCGGCAGACCTCATAGGCTTCCCTTGTGCGAAAACCGGCATTGCTGGCGATCTGGTCCACAAGCTCGCCCGCATGCAACTGGGCAATCTGCAGCGCGATCTGGAAATCGCGTGTCGGTGCCGGCAGATAGGCGTTGAGCATCAAGACGCGCGCCTGATGGTCGTAAGAGCGGATGATATCGTCGTCGCTGACATTTCTAACGATCCGCACGCCGTGCTGGCGCTCGAGATAGGCGGACAGCACAGCACTCGGATCGTTGTCGCCGATGCCGATCTCTTCCGCCAGCTTCTCGGCCATCGTATCCAGTTCATGGATATAGTTGTCGACGAAGTGAAAGAAGTCGCGCACCTCCTCGTAGGGCGTATTTTCCGTCAGCCCCGCGCCGCGTCCAAGCGTGTCGTCGATACTGGCGAGTTGTTCGGAATTATGCCGGTAGGCCTGGTGCGCCGCGATCAACGCATGCGCAATGCCGGGCGCATTCTGCGCCACGAGCTTCAGTTCTTGCAGGCTCGGCGAATAGGAATCGAACAGCGGATCCGTCAGCGCTTCGGAAAGCGCCGAGATCAGCCGATCACCCTCGCCGCCTGACAATTCGGAGAGATCGATCTTGAATTTCTCCGCAAGCGCCAGCAGCACCGCTGCCGAAACTGGACGTTGATTGTTCTCGATCTGGTTGAGGTAGGAGATCGAAATGCCGATCCGCTCGGCGAATTGCGCCTGCGTGGCGCGGTTTTCCTGCCGGAGATCACGGACCTTGCGGCCGATATAGAGCTTACCGATAGCCATCTTCGCAACTTCGCAAAATTCATTGGTCGTCTATGTAAATAACACACATTCGCCTATTCAACAGTTCTTTTCGCCCGTGATCGGGGTTACAACCTGAACCATCCGATGCGGCCGTAAAGCCGCTGTTTTGCATGGGCGGAAACAAATGCGAGAAATCCTCGAGCAACTCGAATCCCGGCGCGCCGCGGCGCGCCTTGGCGGCGGCCAGACCCGCATCGACACTCAGCATGCCAAAGGCAAGCTGACGGCGCGCGAACGACTTGACGTGCTGCTCGACGAGGGCTCGTTTGAAGAATACGACATGTATGTCACCCACCGCGCAACCGATTTCGGCATGGCAGAAACAAAGGTGCCGGGCGATGGCGTGGTGACCGGCTGGGGCACGATCAACGGCCGCCTCGTCTATGTCTTCTCCCAGGACTTTACCGTTCTCGGCGGCTCGCTTTCGGAAACCCACGCGCAGAAAATCTGCAAGATCATGGATATGGCCGCCCGCAATGGCGCCCCGGTGATCGGGCTCAACGATTCCGGCGGCGCCCGCATTCAGGAAGGCGTCGCATCGCTTGCAGGTTACGCCGAGGTCTTCCGCCGCAATGCCGAAGTCTCTGGCGTCGTGCCGCAGATCTCGGTGATCATGGGCCCCTGCGCCGGCGGCGCGGTCTATTCCCCCGCCATGACCGACTTCATCTTCATGGTGCGCGATAGCTCCTACATGTTCGTGACAGGCCCGGATGTCGTCAAAACCGTCACCAACGAGATCGTCACGGCCGAGGATCTCGGCGGGGCCAAAACGCACACGACAAAATCCTCGGTCGCCGACGGCGCTTTCGACAATGACATCGAAGCGCTGCTGAAAGTCCGCGACCTGTTCGATTTCCTGCCGCTCAACAATCGCGAGCAGGCTCCGGTGCGACCGTTCTTCGACGATCCGGATCGGCTTGAGGCACGCCTCGACAGCCTGATCCCTGACAGTGCCAACAAGCCCTACGACATGCGCGAGTTGATCCTCGCCATCGCTGATGAAGGCGAATTCCACGAAATCGCGCAGGCCTTTGCAGGCAACATCCTCACCGGCTTCATCCGGCTGGAAGGCCAGACGGTCGGCGTCGTCGCCAACCAGCCGATGGTGCTAGCCGGCTGCCTCGATATCGATGCCTCGCGCAAGGCCGCAAAGTTCGTCCGCTTCTGCGATGCCTTCAACATTCCGCTGCTGACGCTGGTCGACGTGCCGGGCTTCCTGCCGGGAACATCGCAGGAATACGGCGGCATCATCAAGCATGGCGCCAAGCTGTTGTTCGCCTATAGCCAGGCCACGGTGCCGATGGTGACGCTGATCACCCGCAAGGCCTATGGCGGCGCCTATGACGTCATGGCCTCCAAGCACATCGGTGCCGATGTCAACTATGCTTGGCCGACGGCTGAAATCGCTGTGATGGGCGCCAAGGGCGCCACCGAGATCCTCTACCGCTCCGAACTCAAGGATCCGGAAAAGATCGCCGCCCGCACAAAGGAATATGAGGACCGCTTCGCCAACCCCTTCGTCGCGGCCGAACGCGGCTTCATCGACGAGGTGATCTGGCCGCATTCCTCGCGCAAACGCCTTGCCCGGGCCTTCGCCATGCTCCGCTCGAAGAAGCAGGACAGCCACTGGCGCAAGCACGACACGATGCCTCTGTGAGACCCGAGATGGCCGCCGCCAAACCTGAAATGACTCCAGAGGCCGCCAAGCGCGACCATTGGCAGATGCTCAAATTCATGGGCATCAACGCCATCGCCGGGGTGATTATCGGTTGCGCGGCGGCGGCACTCATCATCGCGTTCAATATCGGTGGCATCGGCACGTTGATCGCCCATGCACGAAATCCGATCCTGCCGATCCTGCTTATTGCCTTCCCAATGGCGCTCCTGTTCGGCGGCGCGGTGACCGCGTCCGCGATCTGGCTGATGCCGTATGAATCAAAATTCGCGCCGAGGCGCGAGAAGGACCAAGATGATTAAGAAGATCCTCATTGCCAATCGCGGTGAAATCGCCTGCCGCGTCATCCGCTCGGCGAAGAAGCTCGGCATTGCCACCGTCGCCGTCTATTCCGATGCTGACCGCGACGCCATGCATGTGAAAATGGCCGACGAGGCCATCCATATCGGTGCGGCCCCTTCCGCCCAGTCCTATCTGGTGATCGACAAGATCATCGATGCGATCAAGCAGACGGGCGCCGATGCTGTCCATCCCGGCTATGGCTTCCTCTCAGAAAATCGCGGCTTTGCCGAACGGCTGGAGAAGGAAGGCGTCATCTTCATCGGTCCGCCGGTCGGCGCGATCGAGGCGATGGGCGACAAGATCACATCGAAGAAGATCGCTGCCGAAGCGGGCGTTTCGACCGTGCCGGGCCATATGGGCCTGATTGCCGATGCGGACGAGGCGGTGAAGATTTCCTCGGGGATCGGCTATCCCGTGATGATCAAGGCGTCCGCCGGTGGCGGCGGCAAGGGCATGCGCATCGCCTGGAACGAGGCGGAAGCGCGCGAGGGTTTTCAATCGTCCAAGAACGAAGCCAAAAGCTCGTTTGGCGACGACCGCATCTTCATCGAAAAATTCGTCGACCAGCCGCGTCATATCGAAATCCAGGTGCTGGGCGACAAGCACGGCAACGTGCTCTATCTCGGTGAGCGCGAATGCTCGATCCAGCGCCGCAACCAGAAGGTCGTCGAAGAGGCGCCCTCCTCCTTCCTCGACGAGGCAACCCGCAAGGCGATGGGCGAACAGGCCGTGCTCCTGGCCAAGGCCGTTGGCTATCATTCCGCCGGCACGGTCGAGTTCATCGTTGATGGAGCAAGGAACTTCTACTTCCTGGAAATGAACACCCGCCTTCAGGTCGAACATCCGGTCACAGAACTGATCACCGGCATTGACCTTGTCGAGCAGATGATCAGGGTTGCCGATGGCGAAAAGCTCGAGTTCGGCCAGGCCGACGTCAAGCTCAATGGCTGGGCGATCGAAAGCCGCCTCTATGCCGAAGACCCCTACCGCAGCTTCCTGCCATCGATCGGCAGGCTGACGCGCTACCGGCCGCCTGTGGAGGGCCACCTGCCCGATGGCACGATCGTGCGCAACGACACCGGCGTCTATGAAGGCGGCGAGATCTCGATGTATTACGATCCGATGATCGCCAAGCTCTGCACCTGGGCGCCGACGCGGCATGAGGCAATCGATGCGATGGCCAATGCGCTCGACGATTTCGAGGTCGAGGGAATCGGCCACAACCTGCCGTTCCTGTCGGCGGTGATGGCGCATCCGCGCTTCTATTCCGGCAACATCACCACGGCCTTTATCGCCGAGGAATGGCCGGAGGGTTTTCACGGCGTCGAAGCGGATGCCGACCAGTCGCGCCTGCTCGCAACCATCGCCACCTTCGTCCAGCTTTCCGACGAGAGCCGCAAGGCAAAGATCTCGGGCACGCTCGCCAACCATGCCCGCAAGCTCGGTACCCACTATGTCGCCGTCGGCGGCAAATCTTCCTGGCCGCTGGCTGCCAGCCGCAGCAATGAGGGCTTCGACATCGCCTTCGAGGACGGCATCACCCATCGGATTTCCTCGGACTGGACGCCGGGCATGCCGCATGGGCGCTTTACCATCAACGGGCAGAGCATCGGGATCAAGATCGTCAAATCCTCGACAGGCTGGCGGCTGCGTTGGCGCGGCGTCGACCAGGTCGTACAGGTCATGACACCGCGCATTCATGAACTGTCGCAGTTCATGCCAATCAAGAAAGCGGCCGACACCTCCAAACAGCTTCTCTGCCCGATGCCCGGCGTAATCACCCAGGTGCTGGTGAAGGACGGCGACATGGTAGAGGCCGGCCAATCGCTGGCCACGGTCGAGGCGATGAAGATGGAAAATGTGTTGAAAGCGGAAAAGAAGGCCGTGGTAAAATCGGTCAAGGTGGCTGCGGGCCAGTCGCTCGCCGTCGACGAAGTGATCATGGAGTTCGAGTGATGTCCGACAAAACCATCGCCGACTGGGAAGCTCTCGCCGCCAGGGAAGTCAAGGCCGAGGCAGACACGCTGACCTGGCATACGCCCGAAGGCATCGATGTCAAGCCGCTCTACACCGAGGCGGACACAGAAAACCTTGCGCATCTTGGCACGCTGCCGGGTTTTGCGCCGTTCACGCGCGGGCCCCGCGCCACCATGTATGCCGGCCGCCCGTGGACGATCCGCCAATATGCGGGTTTCTCGACGGCGGAGGAATCCAACGCCTTCTATCGCAAGGCGCTGGCCGCCGGCCAGAAGGGATTGTCGGTCGCCTTCGACCTCGCCACCCATCGCGGCTACGATTCCGATCATCCGCGCGTCACCGGCGATGTCGGCAAGGCGGGCGTTGCCATCGACAGCGTCGAGGATATGAAGATCCTGTTCGACAGGATCCCGCTCGAGGAAATGTCGGTTTCCATGACCATGAACGGCGCGGTCATTCCTATCCTGGCCAATTTCATTGTCGCAGGCGAGGAACAGGGTGTTTCGCGAGCAGCCCTCTCCGGCACCATCCAGAACGACATTCTCAAGGAGTTCATGGTCCGCAACACCTATATCTATCCGCCCGAAGCCTCGATGCGGATCATTGCCGACATCATCGAGTTCACGGCAAAGGAAATGCCGAAGTTCAATTCGATCTCGATTTCCGGCTACCACATGCAGGAAGCCGGTGCGACGCTGGTGCAGGAACTGGCGTTCACGCTGGCGGACGGCCGCGAATATGTGCGCGCGGCGATCGCCAAGGGGCTCGATGTCGACGAGTTCGCCGGCCGCCTGTCGTTCTTCTTTGCCATCGGCATGAATTTCTTCATGGAAGCGGCCAAGCTGCGGGCGGCCCGGCTCTTGTGGTCGCGGATCATGGCCGAGTTCAAGCCGAAGAAGGCATCGTCCTCGATGCTGCGCACCCATTGCCAGACATCCGGCGTGTCGCTTGCCGAGCAGGATCCCTACAACAACATCATCCGCACCGCCTACGAGGCGATGTCAGCAGCGCTGGGCGGCACGCAATCGCTGCACACCAACTCGTTTGATGAAGCGATTGCGCTGCCCACCGAGTTTTCGGCTCGCATTGCCCGCAACACCCAGCTTATCCTGCAGCACGAGACCGGCGTCACGAAGGTCGTCGATCCGCTCGCCGGTTCCTACTATGTCGAAAGCCTGACCTCGGAACTGGCAGAAAAGGCCTGGGCGCTGATCGACGAAGTCGAAGAGCTTGGCGGCATGACCAGGGCGATCGACACCGGCCTGCCGAAAAGGCTGATCGAGGAAGCGGCCACCCGCCGCCAGGCTGCGGTCGACCGTGGCGAAGAGGTCATTGTCGGCGTCAACAAGTACCGCCTGAACGAGGAAGCCGATATCGAGACACTCGATATCGACAACAAGGCGGTGCGCGAGGCGCAGATCAGACGGCTCGAAAAGACCCGCCAGCTGCGCGATCCGCAGAAATGGGCCGTGGCAATCGAGGCATTGAAGGCAGTGGCGATGACAGGCAAAGGCAACCTGCTGGCTGCCGCTGTCGAGGCCGCGCGCGCCCGCGCCACGGTCGGCGAAATATCGGACGCGATGCGCGAGACCTTCGGCGATCACTCTGCCGTGCCAGAGGTCGTCGCCGACATTTACGGCCCTGCCAGCATCAACGACCCGGAATACCAGATGCTGGTCGGCCGGCTGAAGGCACAGGTGCAGAAATCAGGCAAGAAACCGAAAATCCTCGTCGCCAAACTCGGCCAGGACGGCCACGATCGCGGCGCCAAGGTCATCGCCTCGGCGTTCGGCGATATCGGTTTCGAGGTGATTGCCGGACCATTGTTCCAGACACCCGATGAAGCGGCAGATCTGGCCATCGGCGAAAAGGTCGACGTCATCGGCGTTTCCTCGCTTGCTGCCGGCCACAAGACGCTGATGCCGGAACTGGTGGATCAGCTCAAGGCCAAGGGCGCCGACAACATCATCGTTGTCTGCGGCGGTGTTATCCCGCGCAAGGATTATCAGTTCCTGCAGGATCACGGCGTGGCAGCCGTGTTCGGGCCGGGCACCAATGTGGTCGATGCGGCACGTGCCGTGCTCGACCTCGCCGAAGGACGGCTGCGTAATGAGTGAGGCAAAAATGCTGGGTCGGATCAACCATATCGCGCTTGCCGTGCCGGATCTTGCTGCTGCCGTCGAGCGCTACCGCAGCAGCCTCGGCGCCACGGTCTCCGAGCCGCAGGCCTTGCCGGAACATGGCGTGACCGTGGTGTTCGTGCAGTTCGACAATTCCAAGGTCGAACTGCTGGAGCCTCTGGGTGAAAAATCGACGATCGCGGGATTTCTGACGAAGAACCCGGACGGCGGCATGCATCACATCTGCTACGAGGTGACGGATATCCTTGCCGCCCGCGATCATCTCAAGGGTGCGGGCGCGCGGGTGCTCGGCGACGGCAATCCGAAGATCGGCGCGCATGGCAATCCGGTGCTCTTTCTGCATCCCAAGGATTTCTTCGGGACGCTGATCGAATTGGAAGAGGTGAAGTGAACGCGCTTATCGCTTCGCGCGCAGGATGTGCTTCCAGATCGTGCCGCCGAGGAACCGATTGAAGACGACAAAATAGGCAACGATCAACGCAAACAGCAGTAGCGCCGGCCCACCTGTCACCCGGAACCCGTCTTCGGTACGACCGCGGAATACAGTTGCAACAGCATATCCCAGGACAAAGAAAGCCGTAAAGAAATCGAGGATTGCCGCAAGGACAATACGCCAAGTCGAGGGGCCGGTCGGCCGGTCTTCTGTCGTCGTCATTGCGTCGATCCCCAAATCAATATCGGGGACCATAGCAAATCGAGGGTCCCGCGCAAGTCGCCGGCCGGCTTGCCACTCGACCCAAGTGGAAAGCTCGGCAAGGCGTCATCCACGAGCTATCCTCTAGTCTGCCCGAGGATGGCTCCACTGCACGCCGGGAGGACTGCATGCCCTCCATACCATTACCCCAGAAACGCCTGCACCGCCTCGACCTCGCTGTGGCGCAGGTCATGACCGCCCGGGTGCCACTCGATGCGCACGCCAGCGCCCTGCCGGGTGAAATAATCGGCAAGCGACTGCGTCAACGGCGCGGGGCAGATCGGGTCGCGCTCGCCCGCGGTGATCAGCAATTTCCTGCCGGCAAGCTTGGCATTGTCCTTCGGCCGGAACGGGATCAGCGGGTGCATCAACACCGCCTGGTCGAACAGGTCTCCCGTTTCGATCAATACATTGGCGAGAATGTTGGCACCGTTGGAGTAGCCGAGCCCGATCACTTCGGACGCCTTGTACTCCTCCGCTAGCGCCTTGACGAAGCCCGCCATCTTTTCGGTGGCGCGGGCAAGATCGACCATGTCGTAGACGCCCTCGCCCGTCCGTTTGAAGAAGCGCGCCGCGCCATATTCAGCAACATCCCCGCGTGGCGAAACGATTGTCGCATTCGGCAGCAGGTTGCTGCCGAACTCATAGAACTGGTTTTCATCGCCGCCCGTACCGTGAAATACGAACAGGATCGGCTGTCCCGGTGCACCGGGCTTAACCCGATGCACGTAGCCGTGCTCTTCCATGCATTCGATCACGGGCATGCCTAGTCCTCCAGCTTCTGCAAATGCTCGGCAAGGATCGGCCCCAGGTGCTTGTGCTGCTGCGGCAACATCAGGCCTTCACCCAAATGCGCGGTGTCCTCGTCGCGATCAAAGCCGGGCTCGTTGGTCGCCACTTCGAACAACACGCCGCCGGGCGTGCGGAAATAGATCGCCCAGAAGTAGTCACGGTCGATGACCGGTGTCACCTGATAGCCTGTGTCCATCAGTGCCTTGCGCACTTCCAACTGCTTTTCCCGATTTTCGACTGCAAACGCCACGTGGTGGACAGAACCCGCCCCTTGCTGCCCGCGCGAAATGTTCGGCATGGTTTCCAGGTCGATCAGGCCTGCGCCGTTGCCAGCAGGCATGATCATACGCGTGACGCCATCCTTGGATTCGAGCGTTTCGTAACCCATGAATTTCAACAGCTCGGTAGTCGCGCCCTCATCGCGCAGCCGCATCGCCACCGAATGAAAACCGCGAATGCCATGGTCTTCGGAAATGCCGTTGCCCGTCCAGGGTTCGCGTTCGTCGTCGCGGACCTCGACCAGCGCAAAGCCGTCTCCGTCAGGACCGGCAAATTCTAGCCGCTTTTCGCCAAACGTCTCGTGCTTTTTGATGCCGGTGACGCCCTGCTTTTCCAACCGGTCCTGCCAGAAGCCGAGCGATCCCTGCGGCACCGAGAACACCGTGGTACCCACCTCGCCGGTACCCGGACGGCCCTGGCCAATATTGGGGAACGGGAAATAGGTCATGACCGTGCCGGGCGTGCCGATCTCGTCGCCGTAATAGAGGTGGTAGACGTCAGGCGCGTCGAAGTTGACGGTTTTCTTGACCCGGCGCAAGCCGAGCGTTTTGGTGAAGAATGCATTGTTCGTCCGTGCATCCGCCGCCATGGAAGTTACGTGATGCAAGCCCTTGATCTGGTTCAGCATGATATGATCCTTTCTGCCTGCAATGAGGCAAAAACACTTTCTTAGGACATATATGCGCGCTCTTCGCCGTTTCGGATAGAACCTCAAGTCAGCACGGATTGTTCAACTAAATTGAACGAAAAATGGATTTTAGCTTATCTCTGGGAGACGATCGTCAAGGTCTGCGATAGAGACGCGGCTGTCCATAGATCGGCGCTATGCGGTTGATCGCGCCTGCCAGCCGTTCGCGCGCCACGGTCATCGAGTAACCATTGGCGTGGATCATCATGTTCTTGTCTTCCATGATCGCAACGTGGCCCTTCCAGAACACCAGGTCGCCGCGCTGCAGATCGGATCGCTCGATTTCCGTGCCGATCGAGGCTTCCTGCATATCCGCATCGCGCAGCACATGCTTGCCCACCATCATCAGCGCAACCTGCACGATCCCGGAGCAATCGATCCCGAAGCTTGAACGCCCGCCCCAGAGATAGGGCGTCTCGATCAATCGTCCGGCGATGGAGACATAATCGTTGAACTGGGATACCCCGATTTCGGCGAGATGGGAAGCAATCACCGCGCCCCGGTCTGTGAGGAGATAACGCGTGCCGCGCGTCTCTGCTTCTCCGGTCACGGTCAGTCGGCTACCCATCGACAGCGTGTCGAGCGGCGGAATTTTCATGTCGGGGCCCGGATAGAGAAATGTGCGCGGCGCAATGACCCAATGGGTCTTGTCCGCATGCAACTCTCCCAGTGCATCTTCCTTGATGTAACCGACATAGCCGTCGAGCTTGCACTGCGCCCATGCCCAACCGTCGCGACGGTCGAAAACCATGACTTCCTCGCCCCACAGCAACTCCGTGTCGAGCGCCGAGGCGTCATCGGGCTGAATGCGCATCGCACTTTTATTCACCACGATCTCGGCCGGCTTGCCCGCGACGAAGCGCGCGGCCTGCACCTGGCCCACAAGCCTCTCATCGGCAAGGTCCGGGCGGAAGGCATTGAGTCGACGTTCGAGTGTCATAACTGCATCCTCACTGCGATAGGTCTCGCGCCTTGGCAATAATCAGGTCGCCGAAACGTTCAAGATAAAGCGCACCGACAACCGTCCGCTTAATGATGACGTTTCGGCGATCTCGTTCATCGCGGACACGATCGACAAGCCCCATTGCGCCCATCGTGTCAAGAGCCCGCGTAATGACAGGCTTGCTGACATTCAGGGTTGCAGCGAGCCCGCGCACCGTGTGCGGCGGCGGCACGAGGTAGATATGCAACAGGATCGCCACCTGGCGCAAGGTCAGGTCACCATCGCCCTTCTGCACCTGACCGAGCGTAACGGCATGCCATAGGCCCAGAGCCTGCGATGCGGAAAGTTCGATAGGCACAGGCGGCTCCGGTCAATCGTTTCGTCACCGTTCCATTTTCCTGCAAAGTCGCCATGTCCGCAACCAAAGCTGCAATGCAGGGTTAACGGGGCAGCATTTTTTGTAGATGTGAAAGATACACCTATGCCGTGCCGCACTGCCCCCGACGGAGGCCTGTGGAGCTTTGATACGGCCAAGATTTCGGCCAGACGTCCTCATCCTGAAGGAAGTCAGCCGCGCCCAACTGGACGCGGCTGACTTCCTGTTCAATTACTAGCGGAGCCGGGTTCCGACCAAGTCCGTCGCGAGCGGCTCAGCCCTTGCGTTCCAGCATATCGAAGATAGCACGGATCGCCTGCGCCTCACCGCCACCGGGGGAATGCGGGCGTTCGGTGGGCGTCCAGCCGTAGATATCGAAATGAACCCAGCTCTTGGTGCGGGTCACGAAGCGCTTGAGAAACAGCGCCGCGGTGATCGCGCCCGCCATGCCGCCGGAAGGCGCATTGGTCAGATCGGCGATTTTGGCGTTGATGTCCTTTTCGTAACCTTTGTATAGCGGCAGGCGCCAGAGCGGGTCGTCGACCTCAAGGCTCGCCTCCGAAAGCGCATGCGCCAGGTCCTCGTCGTCCGTGAAGAACGGCGGCAGGTCGGGGCCGAGCGCCACCCGAGCAGCCCCCGTCAGCGTGGCCATGTCGATCAGGAGATCCGGCTCGTCTTCATCAGCCAGCGCCAGCGCATCGGCCAGGATCAGCCGTCCCTCGGCGTCGGTGTTGTCGATCTGCACCGTCAATCCCGAACGGCTGCGGTAGATGTCTCCCGGGCGGAAGGCATTGCCGGAGATCGAGTTCTCTGCCACCGGCACAAGTACGGTCAGATCAATCTTGAGCTTGGCATCCATGATCATCAGCGCCAGGCCCATGACATTGGCGGCCCCACCCATGTCCTTCTTCATCAGCGCCATGGATGAAGAGGGCTTGATGTCGAGCCCACCCGTATCGAATGTCACGCCCTTGCCGACCAGGGTCACCTTGCGATGCCCCTTCTTGCCCCAACGCATCTTGAGCAAGCGCGGCGCCTGCTCGGAGGCGCGGCCGACCGCATGAATCAACGGGAAATTTTCCTGCAGCAGCGCCTCGCCCCTGATGACGCTGACATCGGCCTTGTAATGTGCGCCCAACGCGCGGAAGGCGTTTTCCAGCGCATCCGGGCCCATGTCGTTGGCCGGCATGTTGATGAGGTCGCGTGCGAGAAAGACGCCGGCCAGCAGGCGCTTGATCCGCGCGGCGTCGGCATCGGCCGGTATCATCAGCGTCGGGCCGAGCGCGGCTTCGGATTTGTAGACGTCGAAACGATAGCTGCCGAGCCCATAGCCCAGCAGGATCCGGTTGGCGGTCAGCGGCGCAGTCTCCACATGCCAGTCGCCCTGCGGAAGAAGGCGCGCCAGACGCCCTGTCAGATAGGGCGCATCGGACGGGTTCTTGCCCAGGCCGAACAGAGCACCCGCCAGCAGTCCGTCTTCTCCTGGCACCAATAGCAACGAGCCGGTATCGCCTTTGTAGCCCGCTTTCTTGGCCCACTCGTAAGCGACCGGCTCCACCATGCCGGTTTCGATGTGTGCCGGCGTGACCGCAAAAATCGGCAACGTCTTGCCCCCTTTCGTGTTGAAGGGCGTCGGGCGGTCGATGAACTGGTAGGGGGCCATAGAGGATCCTGTCGGGAAAGCGGTTCGGATTCGTGCTGTTAACGCTCTGTTAGGGTTAACAGATTATTGCTGGAGCGAGGGTTGCGGCACAAATCGGGCGATTTTGCCGCCAAACGGACGGGAGTCGGCAACGATGGCGGTTGAAGGAACCATTTCTCTGGCACGAACTGCGCTTGTCGGCAGTATGCTAACGGCCTCGCTGTTGCTCGCGTCCTGCTCGACGGCCAGCCGCGAGACGACGGGATCCATTCCACGCCTGAACAAGCCGGTCGAGGCGATGAATGCCGCCGAACTCTCTGCCGCCACCCGCAAGATTGGCGCCGACTACGCCAGCAATCCAAAAGATCGGAGCGCTGGCCTCAATTATGCAGCCCTGCTGAGAATGACCGGCAAGAACGCCCAGTCACTGGCGGTCATGCAACAAGTCGCGATCGGATACCCCAACGATCGCGAGGTGCTCGCGGCCTATGGCAAGTCCCTGGCCGGCGCCGGCCAGCTCGAACAGGCACTCTCAACGATTTCCCGCGCCCAGACTCCCGACCGGCCCGACTGGCGGCTGAAATCCGCAGAAGGTGCGATCCTCGATCAGCTCGGCCGCGCCAATGAGGCGCGCAACGCCTACCGCGAAGCACTGGACATCCAGCCGAACGAGGCTTCGATCCTCTCCAATCTCGGCATGTCCTATTTGCTGACGCGCGATCTCAAGACCGCCGAAACCTACATGCGCTCAGCAATCGGCCAACCAGGTGCCGATAGCCGCATCCGCCAGAACCTAGCGCTGGTCGTAGGCCTGCAGGGCCGGTTCCAGGAAGCGGAAAACATTGCGCGGCAAGAGCTGACGGCCGAGCAGGCGGAAGCCAACATGGCCTATCTCAAGGGCATGCTCGCCCAGGAAAACTCCTGGCAGAAGCTATCCAGCGCCGACAACAAAAAAAGCACAAACTAACTGACGGCAACGCCCGCTTTGCGGGCTCGCGCCAACTCTCCCAATGCAGAAGCCAATAGCCCAGCGCCCGCCCCATCTTCTGGTGGGGCGGGCGCTGGGCTATCGGGCAATCTGTCTTGATGCAGGTTCTCGTCTAGAACCGATCCGAAACCTGGATCCCAGCTGGTCCGAGAATGACGGCGATCAACACCGGCAGGAAGAACAGGATCATCGGAACCGTCAGTTTCGGAGGCAGCGCCGCAGCCTTCTTCTCGGCCTCGTTCATCCGCTGGTCGCGGCTTTCCTGCGCCAGCACGCGCAACGCTTGTGCGATGGGCGTGCCGTAGCGCTCCGCTTGGATCAGCGCCTGCGAGACGGCCTGCACGGAATCAAGCTGGGTTCGCTTGGCGAGGTTCTCATAGGCAACCCGCCGCTCCTGCAGAAACGACAACTCGGCATTGGTCAGCACCATTTCCTCAGCCAGTTCCGCAGAGTTCTCCGCCATTTCCTCGGATACGCGCTTGATCGCCGCTTCGATGGATACGCCCGATTCCACGCAGATCAGCATCAGATCCAGCGCATCCGGCCAGGCACGACGGATCGATTTCTGCCGTTTTCCGACCTTGTTGGAGATAAAGATGTTCGGCGCATAAAAGCCGACATAGGCTACGCCGATCACCGTCAGCAACCGCACCATGAATGACTTGTCACCGAGATAGCCAAGAAAAAAGATGTAAAACGCAGCTGCAGCGCAAAAGACAAACGGCAATGTAAAGCGCGCAACAAGGAAGGTGTTGAGCGCATTCTGCGACCGGTAACCGGCGGCACGCAGCTTGTCGACAGTTCCTGCATCGACCAACGCTTCACGCAGATTGAGCTTGTCGACAATCTGCCGGATCGACGAATTGTTCTGGTGCCGGAGACTGGAGCGTTGCGTACTGGCTTCCGCATTCATGCGTGCGCGTTCGCGCCCACGAATCAGCTCGCGTTCGGTCGTCACGGACTTCATCCGCTTCTCAAGACCTCCCTGATCGAAGTAGGGGAGGATGAGACTGTAGATAGTGGCAAAGACAGCAATTGCGACAAGACCTGCAACGATGACGGTCGGGTCGGTCAATGTGCTCACGAGATCCATGGCGACGCCTTCCTTGTCAGAGATCGAAATTGATCATGTTGCGCATGACGAAGATGCCGATCGACATCCATACCGCCGATAGGCCCATGATGAGATGACCTCGAGGATCCGTAAAAAGGATCATCATGTATTGCGGTGAAGTGAGATAGACCAGCAGCGCCACGATGAACGGCAAGGCGCCGATAATCGCGGCAGACGCTTTCGCTTCCATCGACAGTGCATTGACTTTGGCCTTCATCTTCTTGCGATCACGCAACACGCGCGAGAGATTGCCAAGAGCCTCGGAGAGATTGCCGCCCGCCTGGGCCTGGATGGCGATCACGATCGCGAAGAAATTGACTTCGGAAAGAGGCACGCTGTTAGTCATGCGGGCGATCGATTCCGGCACGGACAACCCCATCTGCTGGGATTCAACCACCCTGCGGAACTCCGACTTGACCGGCTCCTTGGCTTCGCCGGCGATCAGCCGGATCGCATCGTTGAGCGGCAGGCCAGACTTGATCGAGCGCACCATGACATCGAGCGCGTTCGGCAATTCCTCGATGAATTTCTTCATCCTTCGTTTGAACATGAAGCTGACGAAGAATCGCGGAAGGCCAACGCCAACAACAAATGCGATGCCCAAAACGAGAAAGACAGGCATTCCCGCCAGAAACGTGAAGGCTGCCGTGGCGACTGTAAGTGCCACACAGGCGAAATAGAACTGCATCTCGGTAAAGCTCAGCCCTGCCTGCGAAATTCTCGCCTTCAGCGTCGCCGCCTTTTTCTTGTTCGCTTCGACCTGCTTTTTCTCAAGCTCCTTCAGCGAGTCCTGCACGGACTTGCGCCGCTTGGTCATTTCCGCAACCCGGTCGCGCGAAGCCTTGATCTTGATCCGGTCGGTCTCGGCCGCTCCGATCTTGTCGACACGGTTCTGGGTTTTTTTGTCCGCCTCTATTCGCGAGAACAGCACGCCATAGCTCACCCCACCCGCCGCGATGGCGACGAGGGCGGCAATTGCAATCACTGTAAAATCAAGGCCAAACATTCTAACCTCTGTATTCCCGAAATCCCCAGCTCACCTTTGCAGGCGACTATTGCCGCGATTTCGCTTCCATCTCGTCGAGTGCGATTGCCAGTCGTTTGTCTTCCCCGAAGTATCGGGCCCGATCCCAGAAATGCGGCTTGCCGATGCCGGTCGACTTATGCCGGCCGATGAGCCTGCCGTTGGCATCCTCGCCCTCGATCTCAAAGCGCATAAGATCCTGGGTCACGATGACATCGCCTTCCATGCCGATGACCTCGGTGATGTGGGTGATGCGGCGCGAGCCGTCGCGAAGGCGTGCAGCCTGGACGATGATATCGACCGAACCGGTGATAATCTCGCGCACCGTCTTGGCCGGCAGTGTAAATCCGCCCATCGCGATCATTGATTCGATACGGTTCAGGCATTCGCGCGGGCTGTTGGAGTGGATGGTGCCCATCGAACCGTCGTGGCCGGTATTCATTGCCTGCAGCAGGTCAAAGACCTCCGGGCCACGGACTTCGCCGACGATAATGCGTTCGGGCCGCATGCGCAGGCAGTTCTTGACTAGTTCGCGCATCGTCACCTCGCCTTCGCCTTCGATGTTCGGCGGGCGGGTTTCAAGCCGCACCACATGCGGCTGCTGCAGCTGGAGTTCGGCCGAGTCTTCGCAGGTGATGATGCGTTCAGTCAGATCTATGTAGCGCGTCAGACAATTGAGAAGCGTGGTCTTGCCGGAGCCGGTACCGCCAGAGACGACGATGTTGCAACGAACCCGACCGATAATCTGCAGCAAGGTTGCGCCTTCCGGCGTGATCGAACCGAACTTCACCAGCTGGTCGAGCGTCAGCTTGTCTTTCTTGAACTTGCGGATGGTCAGCGCTGCGCCGTCGATCGCCAGCGGCGGCGCAATAACGTTGACGCGCGATCCATCCGGCAGGCGCGCATCGCAAATCGGTGAGGATTCGTCCACACGCCGCCCGACCTGGCTCACGATCCGTTGGCAGATAGACAGCAACTGCGCATTGTCGCGGAAACGAATTTCGCTTTCCTCGATCTTGCCGCTGACTTCAATGAAGGTCTGGCCTGCGCCATTGACCATGATATCGGCGATGTCATCACGCGCCAGTAGCGGCTCGAGCGGACCATAGCCAAGCACGTCGTTGCAAATGTCGTCGAGCAGTTCTTCCTGCTCCGATATCGACATCGCATAGTTCTTGATGGTGATGATATCGTTGACGATATCGCGGATTTCCTCACGCGCGCTCTCGGTGTCGAGTTTCGCCAGCTGGGAAAGGTCGATGGTGTCGATCAGCGCCGAGAAGACCTGCGTCTTGGTCTGGTAATAGTCTTCCGAGCGCGCCGAGCGCTTGCGCGGCTGAGGCGGCGGCGCGACATGGCGCACCGGCTGGGACTCGCGCATTGGCTCGTCGAGCACAGGAACCTGTGCCGGCATTAGCGGCGGCGGCTGAACGGCCGTAACCGCAGCCGGAGGCGCCACCTGCGTACCGCCCGACTTGCCGAAACCTTCATTTCCACGTCTGCCAAACATCGGCTTTACGGCTCCGTACCCGTCATTTCACTTTATTTCTTCCCAAGCTTGCCGAGAATGCTGGCAAGCCCGGCCTTCTTGGCCCTCTTCACCGTCGCACGGCCGGTAACCACATGCGCAATCTGCGACATGATTTCGGCTATGGGCGATTTCGCATCCAACTCCCCGACCATACGGCCGGAATTGGCGGCGGTGCCGAATAGTTGCGCATCGAATGGGATGATCGCCGCCGGCTGGATCTCCAGCGGCCCGCAGAAGTCTGCCGGCTGAATTTCGGGCCGCTTCGGCATTCCCACCTGATTGAGAATCAGGTGCGGCGTCCTGTCGTTTGGCCGCAGCTTTTTCAGTGAATCGAAAAGATTCTTGGCATTACGCAGGTTGGCCAGATCCGGGGCCGCGCAGATCACCACTTCGTCGACATCGGCAAGCAGAGAGCGCGTCCATTCATTCCAGGCGTGGGGCACGTCGAGCACGCTGACGGGTGCTGCACGCTGAAGCACGTCAAGAATCGGCTGAAAGGCGGTACGGTCGAAATCGTAGGCACGGTCCAGCAACGAGGGCGCGGCCAGCAAGGAAAGCCGCTCCGAGCACTTCGTCAACAGGCGATCGAGGAAGACCTCGTCAAGCCGCTCCGGCGAAAAGACGGCTTCGGCAATCCCCTGCGCAGGATCCTGGTCGAAATCGATATTGGCCGTGCCATAGGGAAGGTCGAGGTCAGCGAGAATGACTTCCTGGGAAAACAACGATGAAATGCCCCAGGCGATATTGTGCGCGATGGTCGACGACCCGACTCCGCCCTTGGCGCCGATGAAGGCGACGCAGCGTCCCAGCGGCTCGGCTTCCGGATCGATGAAGATCGAGGAAATCGCTGCGATGAGCTCGCCGAGCGAGACTGGTGAAACCATGTATTCCGACACGCCATTGCGGATCAGCTCGCGATAAAGCGGAATGTCGTTGTAGCGTCCGATAATGACGACCTTGGTAGAGGGGTCGCATACTTCGGCAAGGGGCGCCAGTTCCTCCATGATAGCGGACGGCTGTGCGCTTGTCTCGAGCAGGATCAGGTTTGGCGTCGGCGCCGACGCGAACATGTTCGCGGCCGCCTGAATACTTCCCTGGTTGACGCGAAAGCTGACTTTGGCCATGCGCCGATCATGCGCCAGCTTGTCGAACAGGCTGTACATGCTCTCGGTTTCGCAAAACCCGTGAATCGAGATGCGCGGCAGTGGGCGAAGATGGTCGAGGTCGCCCGGACGAATCTGGGCTTCCGCTTCGGGCTCGTCTTCGCCTCTGTTGATGCCGTATTCTACTGCGTTCATGGTCTCGTTCCGTCGCTTCTGTTCGGAGTTCTTTTGCCGCTCTACGCAGCCTAGCCTTCACGATAGATTCGGATCACCTCGGCCCGGCGCTGGGCGTCGATTGGGGTCATGCCGCGCGGCCCGACAAGATCAGCGGGATTGGCGATCTGCGCAGCAAGGTTCTGTTGCGTGGCGCAGCCGAAATTCTCCCAGTTCGTGTTGTCGACTACAGTCGGGCCAAAAAGGTCGCTCGGCCATTGGCCGCAATCGTCTGTGATGGCCGTCACCCCGACGAAACTGAGCCGGACAGGCGCGGAAGCATCGGGGGATTGCGGACTGTAGCTGGTCTGAATGATCCGGGCGCTGGCGATACCGGCGTCCGCGAGCGACTTGCGAATTTCCGCGCGGACCGCATTGGCAGCACCGGAATTGGCCGCTCCCACCGGAACAGCGACCGCGATCGTGCCGCGTGAGAGCGACAGGTAATCCTGCGCAAAGCCCTTGACGATATCGCGTGTCCCCGGCGTCAGCCGTCCCTGCCCCGCGCCAACAGGAACATCGAGATTGTGCTCGACTTCGGCAAGCGTGATCGGATGGCGTGTGCGGTAGTCGTCGGGAATGGAGTTTGTCGTCTGCCGATCAGGCCGCATCGAGCCACAGGAACTGACCAGCGCGGTCATTGCCAGCAACGTGGCAACCGTGCCTATCCTGAGCACTGTGTTCATCGGCCGAGCCGCGAGGGGATTGGTGTTTTCCATGGTCAAGATAGTCCCCTTCTCACTTGTAAATGTAGCCGATGGTGCCGTTATACCGGCCCGGCGACTTGGCGTTTTCGCGGCGGCTGTAGACCTTGTTGACGCGGTTCAAGAAGAACGATGCGATGTCGCCTTCGGGATTGAAATTGTCGTCGGGGCGCGCGAGCTTGGAGCGTTCGACCGGGCGGACAAGGAACGGGGTCGCGATAATCACGAGTTCGGTTTCATTGCGCTGGTAATCGCGGGAGCGGAACAGGGTGCCGAGGATTGGAAGCCGTGAAAGACCCGGATAGCCCGAAGTCGCCTGACGGATATCGTCGCGCACCAGACCGGCAATCACGATGGAACCGCCGGACGGCAGCTCAACGGTTGTCGAGGCCTCGCGCTTGCGAATGCCCATGTATGTGGAGCCCGAACGGTTGGCGACAGACTTACCGAAGGCGTTTTTCAGTATTCCGCCCGGAGAGACCACGGATCCTTCAAAAGTCGGCTCGGAAACATTCGTTTCGATGTTGAGCGAGATTCGTCCAGGCGAAAGGACGACCGGCTTGAAATTGAGTTCGATGCCGTAGTCGACTGTTTCGGTCGACCGCGTCACGCCGCCGTCATCATCAACATCCTGTCTCGATGTTATGCGAAACTCGCCGCCGACCTTGAACTTCGCCTGCTCGCCAGAGATCGCCGTCAGGCTCGGTTCGGCAAGCGTCCGCATCACGCCAGCCTGTTCCATCGCATTGACGAAGGTCGTAATATCCAGGCTGCCGATCGAACCCTTGGTAACGGAATCGCCGAAGGCGTTCACCGATGCACCGAGGTTTGTCGGATTCTGGAACGTGATCGAGCCGTTGTCGCCGGAAATCGAGCTGTTGAAGCCCAGTTGCTTCAGCACCTGGCGGCTGACTTCGGCGACCGTCACCTTCAGGGTCACCTGGTCTTCGGCCTCGATGGTCAGCATGTTGACGATCTGCGATTGCTGGCGGTCTTCGTTGAAGAGGCCCACGGTCGCATCGCCGGTCGCGGAAGTCGCCGAGGCGCTGATGTTTCGGGTCGTCGCTTCACCGCCCTTGACGAAGATTTCTGCCAGTTGCGATGCTTGCGCGGCATCCTGCGGTGTGCGCACGGTTCCGGACAGAACGATATTATCGGAGATGATCTCGACCTTGATGTCGGATTCGGGGATGAACCTCGACAGCTGCGCCTGGAGATTGGAAATGTCGCGTTCGATTTCGAGATCGATGGTGACGAGTTCCTCGCCGCCCGCGCCGAAAACGAAGACGTTGGTCTGACCAACGGTCTTGCCGAAAAGGTAAAGGCGCGTCGATGTGCGGGTCACCGCATCAGCGACTTCGGGGTTTGCGACGAGAATGTCATGAGCATCAACCGGCAGGTCAATCACAATTGCCTTGTTGAGGCCGAGCTTGATGTTCTTGCTAACGCCCGGGCCGACCTGCGAGATCTTGTAGATAGATCGGGTCGCCGCCTGTGCGGAGGGCATCCCAAGCAAGCCGGAATCGCCGAAACCCGGCACGCCCGAAATCGCCAGGGAAAGGCTGAGCGCTGTGGTGAAAGGAGCGAGAATTTTGCGATTGGAAATGTTCACGGATCTGCCCCTGTTCAATTGTTCTCGTCAGCTTTGGATGCTGTGTCGTTCAGTTGCTGAATCACACCGGATTTGATGACCTGGATCGTCGGTGTGCCGCTGTCGCCGGAGAGCAGGTGCTTTGCCACCAACGAATCGGGCTCTTGGGCATCCGCGACCGAGCGGAGCGCCAGCGTCAACCGCTCGGCCATTTGCTGGGCAACGGTGATCACGCGAGCCTGGTCCGGATTGAGTTCCAACGTCGCTGTCGTGCCCACGACGGACTTGGCACCCTCTTCCTTTTCCTGGATTTCCTGATCGATTGCCAGGACACGTATATTGGTGAGTATCGTCTCGGTCGTATAACCGCTGCCGCCCTCTTCCTTCCTGACCATGATGACATCGACACGGTCATTCGGCAGGATGAAACCGCCGGCACTGGTGGAGACAGAGATTTCTGTGCCGACCGCACGCTTTCCCGACGGCAGGATCGACGACATGATTGCATTGCCGGGGTCGGCTATCTTTTCGGCGCGGAGCGGCTCGCCCTCGAAAACCGGCATACGAACGATGGCGTTCTTGAGTTCGGTCAGCGCGTCAGGACGGTTTTGTTCGGTGATGAACCCCTCGACCAGCGATCCCTCCGGCCATCCGGCCCAGTGCATCGCGTCCTCGGTGAGGCGGGAGCCGACCGGCAGATTTGCGGCGGCAACGAGCACCTTGATCACCGGCTCCTTGTGGACCACCGTTTCGGCCTGCAACTGCACGACCGTTTGCTTGCCCGTCAGTTTCATCGCGAGGAATGCAGCAGCGCCAGCGGCAACAAGCGCAACGGACAGTATGATAAGTCGGGCGGGCTTCATTCCGTAATCCCTGCGTTCGGAACAATTTCAAGCCACAGGATTGAACGGAATTGGTGTAATTATGGTTAACGCTACGCTTACATTTATGGTTAATCGTAAATAAACATCTGCAAGCGAGATACGCGGGCTATCCAGCAGCAGCCGAATGGCGAGGGCCTGGCCTAGTGAGCCAGACCGGTTACGGCCCGCACAAGCGGCATCGAGGGAAACGCCGCAAAGGCCGCCGCGCCGATGGCAATGCCGTACGGCACCTTCTTGGCGTGCAGCATCGTCTGCGGAACGGGAATTCGGGAAACGATGATCAGGTTGTGGTTAGCCCTGAGCGTCAAAATGAGGAGGCTCAGCAATCCACCGAAAATGCCGACATAGCTCATATAGACGAGCAGTGATGGGTTGAACCCGAACCACACAGCGCTGGCCGTCAGGATCTTTGCGTCTCCACCACCCATGGTTCCAAAAGCGAACAGAGCAAAACCGGCCGCAAAAACCGCAGCGCCGGCGCCGAGATGCAGGGCGAAATCGTGAAGTGACAAGCCGGCAAATGGAGCGATTGCCACGAAGCTGGCAAGCAGCACGATCGACAGGCGATTGGGGATTGTCATGGTCAACAGGTCGCTGAACGCGGCCATCGCCATGCACATGGGAAACACCACAAGTACGACGGCGGTAATCATCGATACATGACCCTTTGAAAAATTATGAATGAAGCGATTTTATCGAGAGGAAGTTAAAAAGCCGCAAACTGCGAGCTTACAAAATATTGACTTCCAAGTTTCCATTTTGAACGTAAAAGTCCGCGGCTAACTGACGTTCAACTGTCCCGCGATCCCATTGAACTGTGTGTTCAATGCATTGCCAAGCGTGCCAGCCCCCGCGATGAGCGCCGTGGCTATAAGCGCCGCAATCAGACCGTACTCGATAGCGGTAGCGCCGGACTCGTCCATCAGGAGACGCTTGAAATGCTTAGTCATACGAGACTCCCTTTACGTCAGCCACCAGCGCTGATCCCCTGAAAGAATACTTCAACCCCATTGAATTTCATTTAACAAGCACGGTAAACGCCAAGTAATCTCACGATAAGAATAGACGCAATACGTACTAAAAAGAGAATCTGACAAAACAAAATGGCCCGCATTGAGCGAGCCACTTTCATCGTCCGAGTTAGGCGCATGCTATACATGCGTCGAAATCAGCCGGCGTAGTTCAGCTTGGTCGACAATGCATTGAACTGGGTGTTCAGCGCACTACCAAGGGCTGAAGCGCCGGTGATCAAGGCAACCGAAATAAGCGCCGCGATGAGGCCATACTCGATGGCCGTAGCACCAGACTCGTCATTCATGAAACTTACGAAATGCTTGATCATATAGAGCTCCTTGCTTGTTAGATATCAACTCCACCGACATACAGATATACCTGGCATTCATTGAAAATCGATTACAGAAAATAGTAAACGAGAATAAATATCTTCGTTAAACCTTGACAGAACCGAGACCTCGATAAGGACCCAAAGTCATGACCTCCACCAAAGGTGGAGGTTTGAAACGCTGCGCTTGAACCGCTAGAAGCGGTTTTGCTATAGATTAGTAGCTACGATTAAAGAGGTCGGTAAAGTCGGAAGCTTTGTCGACC
>NZ_JAEQNC010000006.1 GCF_016722925.1 Phytoamicus setariae
GTCGACAAAGCTTCCGACTTTACCGACCTCTTTAATCGTAGCTACTAATCTATAGCAAAACCGCTTCTAGCGGTTCAAGCGCAGCGTTTCAAACCTCCACCTTTGGTGGAGGTCATGACTTTGTCCATGCCTCATCGGCGACAATCGTCGTGGGCGGCAACAACGGCTACGCAGCGCCTTGTCTGGCTCTGGAGGAAGTCGTCACGGCGGGATGTTGAATGGCGTGATGATCGCCAGGGCCGACAGCGCAGGGGCCGCCGATAGCGGGCCCCCGTGGCGAGCCTTCAAAAATGTGCGAAACACCGAGGCAGCGTCGCTGTTGAGGTTGTGATGCAGCACGAAATGTATGCTTTCCTGCCGAAGAAGATCGATGTTGTCCTGATCGAGGTCGTGACCGACGAAACAGGCAATCTGGCGCCCCGCATCACGGAACGCGTCAACGATGGCACGGTTTCCTCCTCCGATCGAATAGACGGAATTGATCGAAGGATTGGCCGCGAGTGCCCGGTGGACCTGTTCACCTGTCGTCCTGTCCCTGCCGTAGCCCTCGCTCAGTTCCACAATTCCCAGCGATGGCCATCGCTCCCGAAACAATCTGCGAAAGCCGATCTCGCGCTCCTCTTCGCCGCGGAACCGGCTGGACGAGAGTGTTACGAGCACGTCTCCGCGTTCGATTTTCGAGCCGATGAGGAAGGCGGCCGTTTCGCCGGCTGCCCGGTTGTCGGAACCGGCATAGGCTATGCGGCGCGAATGTGGAAGGTCGGTCACCAGCGTGATGACGGGAATGCCTGCAGCGTACAACAGGTCAACCGCCTCTGTCACGGCCGGTGTATCCGCAGCCTTCAGCACGACGCCGTGACTGCCGCGCAGCCTTATTTTGTTGAGCAGTGCGATCATGTCATATTCGCGCAGCTGCTCGCTGAAATGAAAGCGGGACCTCAGTGAGACCGGACGGAATGATGCGGCCTCCGATTCGAAAGCGGCGCGAACCGCACTCGAAAAACGGTCCGGGGTTTCCATGACCACGTCGAATGCGTAGGAGCGGCCGGGCGCTGCGCTAGAATTTTCCTGTTGTCTCAGTTCCAAGATTGCGGCTTCGACACGTGCGACCGTCTGTCGTCTGACCCCGCTGCGACCATTGATCACCCGGTCGACCGTCGCCGGGCTTAGCCCAGCCTGAAATGCGATATCCTTGATCAGAAAATCATGCGCCATGGTTCCACCAGATGGGATTTTGATGGGTTTTTGATGGATAGGATGCCTGTCCATAGCACCGTTGAGGCCTATACTCAAACCAACTTCATCCGGTTCAGGGAGGCAACGATGAAAACTGACAATCCAGCCACCGCGCGCACCAATCGCGTATGGTACACCGAGGCCGATTGCGACCTCGAGGACTTTGCCCAGCAGATCGACAGAAAGACCAGTCTGTCCGACTATCCCCATGCGTCGGCGGTTGAGAAGAATATCGTCATTTATGACAGCGCCCATGTATTGGCGGCTGCGGCGACCGAAGCGGGCCGCAAGGCGATCCTGGCGGAAATCTGCGATGTGTTTTCGGCAGGTCCCGGCGTCGCGGTATTCAAGAACGCCTATGCGGATCTGGCTGTTATTGACCGCGCGACACAGGTTTTTGCCGATATCATCAAGGCACAGCATAGTGAAAAAACCGGCGGCGGCGATCATTTCGCCAAACCGGGCGCCAATGATCGCATCTGGAATTCACTGGAAAAGCACTGCCTCGCTGACCCCGGTAACTTCGCGCTTTACTACGCAAATCCGATCATTGCGCTGGCCTCGGAAGCCTGGCTCGGCCCGCACTATCAGATGACCGCACAGGTCAACCGGGTCAATCCGGGTGGCGCAGCGCAAAAGTCACATCGGGATTATCACCTCGGATTCCAGTCGGCTGTAGAGATCGAGCGCTTTCCATCGCATGTGCACCACTTGTCCCCAGTCCTGACGCTGCAAGGCGCAGTGGCCCATTGCGACATGCCATTGGAAAGCGGGCCGACACTGTTCCTGCCCTATAGCCAGCAATACGCACTTGGCTACCTGGTGTCCGGCCGGCAGGAGTTTCAGGATTATTTCGACCAGCACCATGTTCAATTGCCGTTGGCGAAGGGCGATGTGGTGTTCTTCAATCCGGCACTCATTCACGGCGCCGGCACCAACCGTTCGAAAGATATCCTTAGAACGGCTAATCTCTTGCAGGTGTCGTCAGCCTTTGGGCGTGCCATGGAGACGGTCAACCGCGAGCGCATCAGCGAAGCCCTGTATCCGGCCTTGAAATCGATGCTGGCGGATGGCCGCATCGATCAGGTGGGCGCCGACAACGCTATCGCCTCGACCGCCGAGGGCTATTCCTTCCCGACGAACCTCGACCGCGATCCACCGATCGGGGGCCTTGCCCCCAAGACGCAGGCAACGCTGTTCAAAGAGGCGCTGGCGGCTGGCTGGAGCGCGGAGGAGTTTTCGATGGCGCTGGCCGCTCAGGCACTGAAGAAACTGAGCTGAGAAACTATCAAGCTGCCCCTCACCCCAACCCTCTCCCCGCTCAGCGGGGAGAGGGGCAAGAAAACAAAATTCGAAATGGAGGAGGAACGAAATGTCCGAAAATGCAGCCCGCCTTGAGGGCAAGATCGCCGTCGTCACTGGTGGCACGCAGGGGCTGGGCGCCACCGTCGCCCGGCTGTTTGCCGAGCGAGGTGCCGAGGGCATCGTGATCTGCGGTCGCAATCGCGACAAGGGGGAAGCGAAGGCGCGCGAGATTTCCGCCGCCACCGGCGCGCGGGTCGTCTACCAGCAGGCAGATCTTGAAAAGATCGACGATATCAGGGCCGTCATCGCTTGCGCCGACCGGGAGTTCGGTCGCGTCGATGCGCTGGTCAATGCAGCCGCGATCACCGATCGTGGCACGATCCTCGATACCAGCCCCGAACTTTTCGACCGGATGTTTGCCGCCAATGTGCGCGCGCCGTTCTTCCTGATGCAGGAGGCGATCAAGGTGATGCGGAGGGAGGGCATCGAGGGCACCATCGTCAATATCGGCTCGATGTCGGCAAAGGCCGGCCAGCCGTTCATCGCTGCCTATTGCGCATCGAAGGGGGCGCTGGAGACGCTGACCAAGAACACCGCCTATGCGCTGCTGCGCAACCGTATCCGGGTCAACGGCCTCAATATCGGCTGGATGGCATCCGAAGGCGAAGATCGTATCCAGCGGGAATTTCATGGCGCTCCGGCCGATTGGCTCGAAAAGGCAGCCGCCGCCCAGCCCTTTGGCCGTTTGGTCGACCCCGCCGAAGTCGCGCGCGCCTGCGTCTATTTGTCGTCAGCCGAATCCGGCCTGATGACCGGCTCGGTCATATGTCTCGATCAGGCTATCTGGGGCGCATATGACGATTCTCCACATCCCAAGGCTGCGATGTAAGGCTTCTCCCTCCTGAGCCGCATGGATGAACTTGCTTCGACAGGCTGTATATCTCGACGGTCGGGGCGATTTTTCCGTACGGTATCGGAAATTCCGATATCACTTTTCTGAAGAAAGGATTTGCGAAAGCGGCGAAAGTTTGGCTTCATTCATTACGGGAACAAGAGTAATAAAAAGGGAGCACAAGATGAAGACCATTCTGCGATCTACGACCGCACTTATCATTGCCATGAATTTTGCCGGGCAGGCTGTTTCTGCCGAAATGCTCAAGGAAATCGGAGCGGGCGAAGGCCAGGTTTCGATCGTCGCTTGGGCGGGCTACATCGAGCGCGGCGAAACCGACAAGAATTACGACTGGGTCAGCGATTTCGAAAAAAACACGGGCTGCAAGGTCTCGGTGAAGACTGCCGCCACGTCCGATGAAATGGTCACGCTGATGAACCAGGGCGGGTTCGACCTCGTGACTGCTTCCGGCGATGCTTCGCTCCGTCTGGTGGCCGGCAAGAAGGTGCAGCCCATCAATGTCGATCTGATCAAGAGCTGGTCGACCGTCGACAAGCGCCTTCAGGATGCGCCATGGCACACGGTCGAAGGCGTTCACTACGGCACTCCCTATCAGTGGGGGCCGAACGTGCTGATGTACAACACCAAGGTGTTCGGCGATAAGGCGCCCACAAGCTGGGGTGTGGTGTTCGAGGAACAGAACCTGCCGGACGGCAAGACCAACAAGGGCCGTGTCCAGGCTTTTGACGGTCCGATCTACATTGCCGACGGCGCGCTGTTTCTCAAGAAAAAGAATCCTGAACTCGGCATCAAGGACCCCTATGAGCTGAACGAAACGCAGTATGCTGCCGTTCTGGAACTCCTGAAGGGCCAGCGCTCGCTAATCGGCCGCTACTGGCATGACGCAATGGTCCAGATCGACGACTTCAAGAACGAAGGCGTGGTTGCATCCAGCTCCTGGCCATTCCAGGTCAACCTGTTGGAGGCCGACAAGCAGCCGGTCAAATCCGTATTCCCGGTCGAGGGAGCAACGGGATGGGCTGATACCACCATGCTGCATGCCGATGCCAAGAACCCGAACTGCGCCTATATGTGGATGGAACATTCGCTCTCGCCAAAGGTTCAGGGCGACCTCGCTGCCTGGTTCGGCTCGGTTCCGGCCGTTCCTGCAGCATGCAAGGGCAATGCCCTGCTGACAGACGGCGGTTGCGCACATAACGGCTTCGAGAACTTCGACAAGATCAGCTTCTGGAAGACGCCGGTCGCGAAGTGCAGCCAGGGTGAATGCGTTCCCTACCACCGCTGGACGTCTGATTACATCGCAGTGATGGGCGGACAGTAATTTGAGTTAGGGAAGCCGGGCTCAGTGTGGCGCGGCTTCCCCCTCATCCCCGGCGCAACAGGTTGCGCCTGAGCCCTTCGGGCCATCTTCTCTCCGATGGGGAGAAGAAGCAGTCTGCCGGGCTACGGCATTCCTAATTCAGCGCCGCTAGCTCGATGGCCCCTCGGTTGGGGAGGCCGCGAAGCATTTCCTCATCTCCCCGCCGGGGAGAAAGGCCCCCAAGGGCCGGATGAGGGGGTGTTTCACATTTGCTGATAGATAAAATTCGGAGAACCCCCATGGTTTCGGCAGTTTCCTTCCGCGACGTGTCGCGCCATTTCGGCAGCGTCAAGGCGGTCGATAAGGTCAATCTCGATATCGCCGAGGGCGAGTTTTTCGCCATGCTGGGGCCGTCCGGCTCCGGCAAGACTACCTGCCTGAGGCTCGTGGCCGGTTTTGAGCAACCGACCAGCGGTTCCATCGAGGTTTTCGGCGATAATGCCAATGGCGTGCCGCCCTGGAAGCGCAGCGTCAACACGGTGTTTCAGGATTATGCGCTGTTTCCGCACATGAGCATCCTCGACAATGTCGCCTATGGGTTGATGGTCAAGGGCGTAGACAAGCAGACTCGCCAGAAAGCTGCCGAGGAAGCGCTGCATCTGGTAGCTCTTGGTGGCTACGGCACCCGCAAGACCGGCCAGCTTTCGGGCGGCCAGCGCCAGCGCGTCGCGCTCGCCCGCGCGCTCGTCAACAAGCCCAAGGTGCTGCTGCTCGACGAGCCGCTCGGTGCGCTGGATCTCAAGCTGCGCGAACAGATGCAGGAAGAGCTGAAGACGCTGCAGAAGGCGCTCGGGATTACTTTCATTTTCGTGACGCACGATCAGGGCGAGGCGCTGTCGATGGCCGATCGTGTTGCCGTGTTCAACAATGGCGGCATCGTCCAGGTCGGTTCGCCAGAGGATATCTACAAACGGCCGACGACCAAGTTCGTTGCCGATTTCGTCGGCTCCTCGAATGTGCTGCCGCCGGACGTGACTTCGAAACTGATCGGCAAGCGCGCCTGGGCGAGCCTGCGGCCGGAAGCGATAGGCCACGGCCAGGGCAGCGGCCCCTCCGTGACCGGCAAGCTGAAGACTAGAAGCTTCCTCGGCTCGCATGTGCGGCTGGGCGTCGATGTGGAAGGCTTGCGCATTCATGCAAACCTGCCCGCCGACGCACCCGTGCCCGCTGAGGGTGAGGCTGTCACCCTGTGCTTCCCGGTCGAAGCCATTCATTTGTTGGATGACGCGGCATGACGATGACGGCGACAAAACCCGCAGAAACTCCGGCCGACGGCATGCTGGGCCGCCTGTCCGTCACCTTCTGGCGCCGGCCTAAGCTGTTGCTGACGCTGATGCTGGCCCCACCGCTGCTTTGGCTAGGCATCATCTATGTCGGCTCGCTGGTCGCGCTGCTGTTCCAGAGTTTTTTCTCGATCGACGATTTCAGCGGTCTGGTGAACTATGAGCTGACGCTGTCCACCTATGCGCAGCTGTTCCGGGCCTCCAATTTCGACATCATCGTCCGAACCGTGACAATGGCAGCGCTGGTGACGATCGCGGCCGCCATCATCGCCTTTCCGATCGCCTATTATGCGGCACGCTATGCCAAGGGGAGATGGAAGGCCGTCTTCTATCTCGGGGCGATGTTGCCGCTGTGGTCGAGCTATCTCGTCAAGATCTATGCCTGGAAGCTGGTCCTCGCCAAGGAAGGCATTCTGAACTGGCTGTTTGCCAAGCTTAACCTGTCCTGGTTGCTCGACGCCTATCTGTCGATGCCGGTGATTGGCGGCAACTCGCTTTCGGTCAGTTCGACCGGCACGTTCATCGTCTTCGTCTATGTCTGGCTTCCCTATATGATCCTGCCGGTACAGGCCGCACTCGAGCGGGTGCCCTCGAACTTGATCGAGGCATCCTACGATCTCGGCGGCGCGCCGGGTCAGACCTTCCGCCACGTGCTGTTTCCGCTGGCGCTGCCCGGCATTATCGCCGGCTCCATCTTCACGTTCTCGCTGACGCTCGGCGACTACATCATTCCTGGCATCATCGGCTCTTCGCGGCTGTTCATCGGCCAGGCGGTCTATACCCAGCAGGGAACTGCCGGCAACATCCCGCTCGCCGCAGCCTTCTCGGTCGTGCCGATCATCATTATGGCTTTCTACCTGTGGGTGGCCAAGAAGAAGGGGGCATTCGATGCGCTCTGATAAGACCAACTCCGCGCCCATGGCGCTCAAGATTACCGCCGGCGCGGGCCTGATTTTCCTGCAGCTGCCGATCCTGCTGATCTTCGTCTATGCGTTCACGACCGAAGAAAAGAGCTTCAAGTGGCCGCCACCTGGCTTCACGCTGCAGTGGTTCGGCCGTGCCTGGGACCGACCGGATGTTTGGGCGGCGCTGAGCCTGTCGGTACAGGTTGCCACTATCGCCACGGCTATCGCGCTGGTTCTCGGCACTCTGTGCGCCGCAGCCGTCGCCCGGTCCAATTTCTTCGGCAAGGAAGCGATCTCGCTGCTCGTCATTCTGCCGATCGCCTTGCCGGGCATCGTCACCGGTATCGCACTGCGCTCGGCGTTCGGCATCATGGAGATTCCGTTCTCGTTCTGGACGATCGTGCTGGGCCACGCGACTTTCTGCGTCGTCGTTGTCTACAACAACGCGGTCGCCCGTTTCCGCCGCCTGTCGGGTTCGCTGATCGAGGCATCCTATGATCTCGGCGCAAACAGCTTCCAGACCTTCCGCTATGTGATCCTGCCGAACATCGGCACGGCGCTGCTGGCAGGCGGCATGCTGGCCTTCGCGCTGTCGTTCGATGAAGTGATTGTCACCACTTTCACCGCCGGGCAGCAATCGACGCTGCCGATCTGGATGCTCGAAGAACTGATCCGTCCACGCGAGCGGCCCGTGACCAACGTCGTGGCGATGTTCGTGGTCGTCGCGACATTCCTGCCCATTCTGGGGGCCTATTACCTGACCCGTGAAGGCGCGGAGACTGCCGGAGCCGGGAAATGACTGAAGGGAGAAGCACAATGGATACGCAAATGCTGATCGGCTCGCAATTCGAAGCCGGAACCGAGAACGAGGAACAGATCCTCAACCCGAAGACCGGCGAGACCGTGGTCGGCGTCCCGGAAGCTTCGACTGCTCAGATCGATAGGGCTGTCGATGCAGCCGAGATTGCCTTTACCAGTTGGTCTGAAACGACCCCAGCGCAACGGTCCGGATACCTGCTGCAGATCGCCGATGCGATCGAGAAGGACGCTCTCGGTTTTGCCACGCTCGAAGCCCTGAACTGCGGCAAGCCGATCAATGCGGCGCTGAATGATGAAATTCCGGCCATTGTCGATTGCTTCCGCTTCTTTGCCGGGGCGGTTCGTACCCAGCACGGCCCGGTCGCGGCTGAATACCTGCCGGGCTTCACCTCGATGGTCCGCCGCGATGCTGTCGGTGTGGTCGGTTCTATTGCACCCTGGAATTATCCGCTGATGATGGCGGCCTGGAAGCTTGCGCCTGCACTGGCCGGCGGCAACACCATCGTCTTCAAGCCGTCGGAACAGACGCCGCTGACGGCGCTGAAGCTGGCCAAGGTCATGGCGGACATCCTGCCGGAGGGCGTCTTCAATCTGGTCCTTGGCCGGGGCGAGACCACCGGCAACTACTTGATCAATCACCCGAAGATCAACATGGTGTCGATCACCGGCGACGTGGCGACAGGCAAGAAGGTGCTTGCCGCCGCCTCCAAGACGGTGAAGCGGACGCACCTGGAGCTGGGCGGCAAGGCGCCGGTCATCGTTTTCGAGGATGCCGACATCGAGGCTGCCGTTCAGGCGATCAAGATTTTCGGCTACTACAATGCCGGACAGGATTGCACGGCCGCCTGCCGTATCTATGCGCATGAGAAGATCTACGACCGCTTCGTCGCCGACCTTGCCGCCGCCGTATCCTCGATCAAGTACAACCTCGCCGACGACGCCGACAACGAGATCGGGCCGCTGATCTCGCGGCGTCAGCGCGACCGCGTCGCATCTTTCGTCGAAAGGGCATCCGAGCTGGGCCATATGCAGATCGCTGCCGGCGGCAAGCTGGGATCCGACAAGGGCTTCTTCTATCAGCCGACTGTCGTTGCGGGCGCCATGCAGGATGACGAGATCGTCCGCCGCGAAGTGTTCGGACCGGTCGTCTCGGTCACCCGCTTCTCGGACGACGCCCAGGCCATCAACTGGGCAAACGACAGCGACTACGGACTTGCGTCGTCAGTCTGGACCAAGGATGTCTCCAAGGCCATGAAAGCATCGGCCAAGTTGCGCTACGGCTGCACCTGGATAAATACCCATTTCATGCTTACCAACGAGATGCCGCATGGTGGACTGAAACAATCCGGCTATGGCAAGGATATGTCCTCCTACGCGCTGGAAGACTATACTGTCGTTCGCCACGTGATGATCGCGCATTGAACTGATCGCCAAGTACCCCGGCAGTTGTCGGGGTACTTCTTCACCCATCTCTATCCGCCGCTGTACCCCGGCGAATTGCTGTCCGGTACCGAGGACCCGCGCTTCCGAATTCCGTGGGATATCGCTCAGCTCTGGCACTTTCAAAGCCGCGTGACGAATGTTTGCCAGCTTCTGGCCGTCAACGGTGAGGAATTCGCCCATCCATCATTATGCCCCCTTTGCAAGCAGGATGCCGGAGTGCGAAAATGATGCGTTGATAGATAAGGGAATCATATGTTGATCCGGCTCGTGGCACTCGCCCTGACAGGGCTTTCGGTCTTGGTGCATCCAGCAGCCGCCGAGGAGGCGAAGGCCGTGCCGGCCAGCCAGTTGCAGATACAACTTTCGTACGCGCCGCTGGTCAAGGCGATTGCCGGAACAGTGGTGAACGTCTACGCCGACAAGCGCGTCGAGCGCCCTTCGCTGTATTCGGATCCGTTTTTCGAGGAATTCTTCGGCCAGCAGATGCCGAACCGCACCGAAAAGCAAAGCTCGCTCGGCTCCGGCGTGATTATCGATTCCAAGGGACTCGTCATCACCAACAATCATGTTATCAACGGCGCCGATGACATCCGCATCGCTCTGGCAGACGGTCGCGAGTTTCCGGCAAAACTGACATTCAAGGATGAGCGACTGGATCTCGCGGTGCTGCGGGTCGAGGGGGCAACAGGGCTTGCGGCAATGCCGATCGGCGATTCCGATTCCGTAGAGGTGGGCGATTTGGTGCTTGCAGTCGGCAATCCGTTCGGTGTCGGTCAGACCGTGACGTCAGGCATTGTCTCGGCGCTCGCGCGCAGCAAATCCGGCGGCGGTGACTTTTCCTACTTCATCCAGACCGATGCCTCGATCAATCCTGGTAATTCTGGCGGAGCGCTCATCAATATGAAGGGCGAACTGATCGGCATCAACACTGCGATCCTGTCTCGCGATGGCGGCTCAAACGGTATCGGCTTTGCCATTCCCGCCAATCTGGTCAAGGTCTTCGTCGCCGCGGCAGACGGTGGCCAGCCGGGCTTTACCCGTCCTTACATCGGCGCGGCGTTCGAGCCGGTGACATCGGAAGTCGCCGAAGCGTTGGGGCTCAAGATCGCGCGCGGCGCACTTGTCGCTAGCGTTGTCGAGGGTGGTCCAGCCGACAAGGCCGGAATCAAGCCTGGCGATGTGGTGACAGCCGCAAATGGCCATCCTGTCGAGCACCCGGATGCGCTCGGCTACCGCCTGACGACCGCGGGGCTTGGCTCTACAGTAGAATTGTCGCTGTCGCGCAACGGCAAGGAGCGCAGCGCATCGCTGAAGCTGGAGCAGGCGCCTGAAACCACGCCGCGCGACGAACGGCTGATTGATGGCCGCAGTCCTTTTGCCGGTGCGCTGGTCGCCAATCTTTCGCCACGCCTTGCGCAGACGCTGCAAATGCCAGCAGAGGCGACTGGCGTGGTCATCGAGGAAATTTCGCGCGGCTCGCCAGCCGCGAGGATCGGCTTTGAACCGCGCGATATTATCGTGGCAGTCAATGGTGAGAACATCACCAACACGGCCTCGCTGCAGGCGGTGGTTGAAAACGATCCCGGGTTCTGGCGGGTCGAGATTGAGCGTAACGGTCAGCGTATCAGGCAATTCATCCGATGAACGAACTTTTCGCCACGACTGAGACACAAGGTGCGCCGCGGCCGCTCGCCGACAGGCTTCGGCCGAAGTCGCTTGCCGAAGTGTCCGGCCAGCCGCATCTGACCGGCGCGGACGGCGCGCTGACTCGCATGATCGAGTCCAAATCGCTCGGTTCGATGGTGTTCTGGGGGCCGCCAGGAACGGGCAAGACTACCGTCGCTCGGCTGCTTTCCAACGAAACGGATCTCTATTTCGAGCAGATCTCGGCGATTTTTTCCGGCGTTGCCGACCTCAAGAAGGTATTTGAGGCCGCACGCCTGCGTCGCTCGCAAGGGCGCCAGACTTTGTTGTTCGTCGATGAGATCCATCGCTTCAACCGATCCCAGCAGGACAGTTTCCTGCCTGTGATGGAAGATGGCACGATCATCCTTGTCGGTGCCACCACCGAAAACCCGTCATTCGAATTGAACGCGGCCTTGCTGTCGCGGGCCCGTGTGCTGACTTTCAAGTCGCATGACGAGGAAAGCCTGACATTGCTGCTTGGCCGCGCCGAAGCCGAAATGGAGAAGCGGCTGCCGCTCGATGAGGACGCGCGTGCGCTGCTGATCACGCTTGCCGATGGCGACGGGCGCGCGGTGTTGACGCTTGCCGAAGAAGCCTGGCGTGCTGCGCGGGAAGGGGAAGTGTTTGGCCCTGAGGACCTGCTCAAGGTCGTCCAGCGCCGCGCACCGATCTATGACAAAGGCCAGGACGGTCATTACAATCTGATCTCGGCGCTGCACAAATCCGTACGCGGATCCGATCCTGATGCGGCGCTCTACTATTTCGCCCGCATGATCGATGCAGGCGAAAATCCGCTGTTTCTCGGGCGGCGGCTGGTACGGATGGCAGTCGAGGATATCGGTCTGGCTGATCCGCAGGCTCTCGTGGTGGCCAATGCCGCCAAGGATGCCTACGATTTCCTCGGATCGCCGGAAGGTGAACTGGCGCTAGCCAATGCGGTCGTCTATCTGGCCACCGCGCCGAAATCGAATGCGGTCTACACCGCGTTCAAGGCGGCGACCCAAGCCGCAAAATTCAACGGCTCGCTGCTGCCGCCCAAGCACATCCTGAACGCGCCGACCAAGCTGATGACAGAAGAAGGCTACGGGGACGGTTATCGCTACGATCATGACCAGCCGGACGCCTTTTCCGGGCAGGACTATTTTCCGGAGAAAATGGGGCGCCGGCAATTCTACAAGCCGCCGGACCGGGGTTTTGAGCGCGAGATCAACAAGCGCCTGCAATATTGGAACAATTTGCGGCGCGAACGAAACCCGCGATAGCATCAATCGAATTACATATTGCCGGATTGATCGCAGGCAGGATAAAGCCTGCGTGAAAGAACGGTACGACAAGTAGCTGCTTGCTGCCAATCACAGGCCCGTTGCATCGACGGTCCAGACATATCGAGGAGTTGTTCTGTGTCAGAATTGAAAGTCATTTCCGAAGTCACCTCGCACGGGGGCATGCAGGGCGTATATTCGCACGAATCCAAGGCCTGCAACTGCGAAATGACATTCGCCGTGTTCGTGCCGCCGCAGGCTATCGAGCGTCCTTGCCCGGTTCTCTGGTACCTCTCCGGCCTGACCTGCACGCATGCCAACGTCATGGAGAAGGGCGAATATCGCCGGCTGGCCGCAGAACTCGGGCTGATCATCGTCTGCCCCGACACATCACCGCGCGGCAACGATGTCGCCGACGAATTGACCAATTGGCAGATGGGCAAGGGCGCAGGCTTCTATCTCGATGCGACCGAAGCGCCCTGGGCCGAGCATTTCCAGATGTATACCTACATCACAGTGGAACTGCCTGCGCTGATCGGCGCGACGTTCCGCGCCGACATGCAGCGGCAGGGCATCACCGGTCATTCGATGGGCGGCCATGGCGCGCTGACCATCGCGCTGAAATACCCGGATCGTTTCAAGAGCTGCTCGGCCTTCGCGCCCATCGTCCAGCCTTCGACCGCTGACTGGTCGGCTCCGGCTTTCGAAAAATATCTCGGACCGGATCAGTCCACCTGGCGGAAATATGATGCCGTATCGCTCGTGGAGGATGGTGCGGTCTTCCCGGAATTCCTCATCGACCAGGGACTGGCTGACGGATTCCTGCAAACCGGGCTGAGGCCGTGGCTGTTCGAGGAAGCTATCGAAAAGACCGAGATGAAACTGACAATGCGCAATCATGAGCGCTACGATCACTCCTACTACTTCATCTCATCCTTCATGGAAGATCACCTGAAGTGGCACTCCGAGCGCCTCGGCAAGTAATCGGTCTCCAAGTTTCCAGCCTTCGACACACTGCCGAAGGCTGGAGAAAATCGCTATAGATGGGATTTTCCAGGCAGGTTGTTTGCCTTGGACCATCTGCGCAGGCGGCCGCGCGCATTGTCATAAGGGGACGCGGTGTTGAACTGGATCATTCGTCCCATGGTCCATTTTTCATACCAGGGCCGCCCATAAAGCGCCTCGTTGTGCTTGGCCTCGACAATCGACACGATCCGGTCCTTCGCCGTCCGCAGCCGACCCAGAAGTTCGCTATATGCGATGCCGTCATAATCCAGGTAGAATTTCTGCGCGAGCAGCCCGAGTTCGTTCCATTTGAAGCCCGTTTCCGGAAAGTCGATGGAGAGGCCTGCCGCGTCTCTGTCCAGCCATTTGAGCACGAGCTCGTTCCAGCCGATCAGGTAGGACACGAGGTTGCGGACGCTCATTTGCGTGCCCTTCGCATGCCCCTCAAGGTCAAGCGCCGCTGTCAAATGTTCAGGAATGGAATCGAGTTCTTTGAGCAGCTTGTCGAAATTGGTATCGATCGCCTTCAGCAACTCTTCTTTGTCCTGCGGGACGGCCATGTTGATCCCGCCTCAGTAACGGGGCGCTGTGTAACGGGGCGCTGGATCCGGCAGCACTGCGTTGATCGAGTTCAACGAAGGGCGAGCTTGGCTGCTCAGCATTTCTTGTCCATCGTTTCCACGCAAGGCTCGGTCTCGGTTGGCAAAGACTGTGCTTTCGGCTGGATGACGACTTTTGCTTTTGCCCCCGTCTCGAGCGCATTCTCCGCCGGCGCCTGATTGTTGGTCTTCAGCTTGGAATCGGGCAGGATAACGGCCTTGGCCGGCTTTTCCGGATTGACCTTGGTGCGCGAGTTCAGCATCGGATCCTGATCGACGCCGACGCTCGGTGCAGTCTTCAGCGGAACGACAAGTGGCCTTGCGACGGTTTCTCTGACTGCCGGTGCGGGTTCGTCACTCCGCATGCGGGTCGAAAGTTGCGGCGGTTCGGTGGTGGGCGCACGGATGACAGGCTGGCTGAGTGCATAGACGAACCGAAGACGAGCCGCTATCGCCTCGGCGATGGCTTCGTCTGACGTGCGTGCAGAAACAGAGAAGCTGTAGATCTGGTAATTTCGCACCAGGACCGCTTCGCCCGTACCCACATCCGTCAACACGACGCTGACCTCGGACTGAGCGCGGCCCCCATCGATGCCGGTGCCCTTGACGATATTGACGACGTGGATGTTCATGACCGCGCGCGGCATGGGGGCCGGTCGCACAGTGTCCTGTATCGCGCGGTCGAGGCGGCGCTTTATCCCGCGCATGACGGTGTGGGAAATGCCTTCATTGCCGGTTACGACGACGGCGCGGATTTCGAATATCTGTGGGATTTCATCGCTCTGCATCGGTCGCGTCCCACAGGCAGCAACGGTCAGGGCGACAAACACCATAAGTGCGAGTTGCAGACCCGAGCGAAGCATTGGCGAATCCCCTGCGTAAACGATTGCCCGAATGTCGGTAAATATGGTTAGCGAAGGGTTAAGGCTTCGTCGCATAAGTTGCAGTTGCAACGTGGTATCAAGTCCGATCCGCCCTTTATCAGGCAGCCGAGATCGCGCCGAACATGTCGGTTGCGGCCTTCATCTCGGTCCAGCGAGCCCTGCGGCGTGCTTCCGCTTCGGCATCGGTGCCCCATAGCCGGATGTTCCAGTCTTCATCGGCATGTGCGGCTTTCCAAGCCTCTTCTGCCGTGAGCCTGCCTTCGGCAAATGCTAGCGCAATCAACGCAGATCCGGTCAGTGTCGTGACCGTATGCAGTGCCGCGAGTTTCAATGCACTGCGGTGCCTGTCCAGTTTCGAAGCGTAGGCGGCAATAGCCTCTCGGGGCTGCTCCCGGTGAATGATGCCCTGGGCGAGGATGAAGCGTGCGCCGATCGCTTCAGCGGCCCAATAGACGATCGGATCCCAGAGTTCGGCCTGAAACGCCACCAGCGATTCCGGTGCATCTGCCCGATAGCAGACAAGATCCGTGCCGGCGAACTTGACGATATCATCGAACACCGCGTCCATGTCCGGCTCGATACCGTCAATCGCCGTATTGGCAAGGCGTGTCAGCGGCATGCTGGTCGGATTGATTTCCTCGGCCTGTGCATCCCATTCGCGCGCCAGCATTTCGGCTGCCTCGCGTGTGGGAACGGCAAGCTGGCGCTTGCCTGGCGTCTTGATCGGACGCCCGTCGAGCAGGATTGCGTAACCGTTTTCGGTCTCGCTGACCGTGACGTCTTTATAGAAACGCTTCGCCAAAGGCTGCTTCATCTGGATCTGGGCGCGTCGAACTGGATCCGCATCGGAAAGGACCGGAGCCGAAAGGTCGGAAAAGATATCGCGCATGGACATTGCAATCACCCGATATGGTCGAGAATTTCGTGGGGGAAGTTGACGATGACATCGGCACCGGAACTGTTGAGTTCTTCGACGGCACAATAGCCCCAGGACACGCCAATGGCTCTGGCGCCGGCGGATTTCGCCATCATCATATCATAGATGGCATCACCGATAACCAACGTGTTAGCCGGATCGACGCCGGCTTCGGCGCAGCATTCCAGCACCATGGCAGGATGCGGCTTCGACGGGCATTCGCTGGCGGTCCGCGATACGACGAAAGAAGTGTGGAAGCCGTGCGTTTCAGCGGTGTGGGTAAGACCCTTGCGGTCCTTGCCGGTTACGGCGCCGATCAGCACGTCGTCACGGGCTCCAAGCGCCGCCAACAGGTCGGCGATGCCTTCGAACATCGGCTCCTGGAATTCAGGCTCCATGCGCACCGGCTGGTAGATGTCCTTGTAGTGCCGGGTCATCGCCAGCACGTGGTCATCGACCTCGCCATGTCCCATGATGCGGGCGATGGCCGCATCGAGGGTCAGGCCGATGATCGATTTCGTCGCGGCGTAATCCGGGCGTTCGAGGCCGTGATGCAGAAACGTCCGCACCATCACCTCATGGATCAGCCGGCCGCTGTCCACCAGCGTGCCGTCGCAATCGAAAAGGACTAGTTTCATTCCTCGAAATCCCCGCCGCTGGCTTCATCGAAGCCCAGCAGGTTCCAGGTCTGTACCATATGCGGCGGCAATGGTGCCGTGATGCGCAGGCGGCCGCCATCGGGATGCGGCACGTCGATGTGGCGCGCATGCAGATGCAGCTTGTTCTGGACGCCGCCAGGGAATGTCCAGCCCTGTTCGGCTTCGAAATACTTCGGGTCGCCGATGATCGGATGACCGATATGGACGGCGTGAACGCGCAACTGATGAGTACGGCCGGTATAGGGCTGCATTTCCAGCCAGGCGAGGTTTTGACCGGCCTGTTCGATGACCTTGAAGTAGGAGATGGCATGGTCGGCGCCGGCTTCGCCGTGCTTGGCGGTGCGCATGCGGTCGCCGTCCAGGGTCTGTTCCTTGACGAGCCAGCTCGATACCTTGCCCTCGGCCGGGCGGGGCACACCCTTGACCAGTGCCCAATAGATCTTCTGCGTATCGCGCTCGCGGAAGGCCGCAGTCAGTGCTTGGGCTGCGCCGCGTGTGCGGGCAACCACCAGCACGCCTGACGTGTCCCGGTCGAGGCGGTGGCAAAGCCGAGGCTTTTCGCCCCTCGGGCTCGTCCAGGCCTCCAGCATCTTGTCGATGTTGCGGTAGACGCCCGAGCCGCCCTGCACCGGCAGCCCGTGCGGCTTGTTCAGCACGATGACCTTCTTGTCCTCATAGAGAACCATGCGCGACAGGAGTTCATGGTCGGTGGAATGAGAGAGTTCCTTGCCGCTGAGCGGCTTGCCCGACTTCTTCTCATCGACATCGATCGGCGGTATGCGAACTGTCTGGCCGGGCTGGACGCGGCTGTCGGATTTCACCCGGCCGCCATCGACACGGACCTGGCCCGAGCGCAGTAGCTTCTGCAGCGCGCCGAATCCGAGGCCCGGATAGTGAACTTTGAACCAGCGGTCGAGCCGCATTCCGGCCTCATCGCCGCCAACTTGCTTATGTTCTACGCCTGCCATGTCTCATATATCCTTTTGCCGCAGGCTTTAGAGCAAAGCGCGCATAAGCGCCAGCCCCGCAAATACAGCAAGCAGCGAAACCAGCATGCTTGCTGTCACATAGGCCAGTGCTGGCAGGATGGCGCCGCGCTCGACCATGACGGCGACATCGAGGGAAAAGGCCGAAAATGTGGTGAAGCCACCGAGGAAGCCAGTGATGATCAACAGCCGCAATTCATGCGAGGCGTCAAAGCGCCGGGCGATCAGCTCGGCGAAGATCCCGATCGCCAGTGACCCGATCGTGTTGACGACAAGCGTACCCCAGGGAAAGCTGGGTCCGAAAAGTTTCAGGGTCATGTGACCGGTGAGGTAACGGGCAACGGAGCCGGTCGCTCCGCCAATGGCGACGAGGAGGATGTTCAGCATGGCACTTTATAGAGCCAAACCGGACGTGGAATCGAGATCAATCTGTCAATGGAATATACGAAAGTGCGAGCCCCGTGCGAGCCATGATCTGCCGAGGCGAGGGCTTGAATGGGACGTTGAAATGGATCTTGTCCGCAGACCCTAGGCGCCAGCTTTTGCGCGGCGGCAAAGCTTTTCAAGCGTTTCCAGAAATGCCGAACGGTCGCGCGGGCTGAAGGCTGCGTTGTAGCCTTTGCTCTCACCGGTCTCGCGCAGATGCTGGCCCAGGTCGCGCATGGCTGAGGCCATGCCGATGTTCTTTTCATCGAAGACGCGGCCGGTGGGACCGGTGACATGTGCACCCTTGGCCACGCACCGAACCGCAAGCGGCACGTCGGCCGTGATGACGATGTCGTTGGGATTGGTGTTGTCTGCGATCCAGTTGTCGGCGGCATCGAAGCCGGCCGATACAATGATATTGCGTACCATCGGGTCGCGCGATGGCCGCAGACCCGAATTGGCCACCAGTGTCACTCTCAAGCCGTGTCGTTCGGCAACCTTGAGGATTTCCGGCTTGACGGGGCAGGCATCGGCGTCGACGTAAATCTCTATACTCATGCGCCGATGTCTGCCTTCACGTTATTTACTTTCGTAACCAGTTTTCGGACGAGGCCTTGTTGGAACCCGAATAGGTCCATACGCCCTGCCATTGTCCGTCCGGCTGCTTGAAATACATCACCATGCCGAACGTCGTGCCGGAAACATAGCCCACCGATAGTGCCGTGTCACCAGCGCCGGCAGATCCCATCTCGAAACGGTCTCCGACGAACTTGGCACCGAGGCCTGTACCGATATATTCGGCTCCGCCGACGTACCCGATTTGGTGAAGGTTTCGGGCGCTAACGCCGCTGCTATTGATTCGGACTCGACTGGACGGGCAGGGGTGCAGACAGCGACCGCGTCGCCTTTACGTCCGGTGTCTCGACCTTCAGCAACATCGCCTCGGGTTCCTGCCTCTCGGGTTCCTTCTTTGTTATCGTTTTTGGTACCGTAGAGGTCCATGTCTCGGTCGCTGACTTTTCTTCTCCCTCAAGGGCCCATACGCCATGCCAGACGCCGTCCGCATCTTCGGTGTAAAGCGCAATTCCAGCACCTTCGCCGGAGTTGTAGGCTATGGAGATCACGTTATCCTGCGGACTTGCAGGCCCTAGCCGGTAACTGCTGCCAACTGTGTGGCCACCCAGGCCGATGCCGATGGTTTCTGTCTCACCAACCGTCCAGACCACCTTGTAGGTTTCTCCCGTGCGGGTCACACTGACAGTGCCGGTGTAGTCGCCGCTGTCGTCCGGATTGGTCCCCTGCACTTTGAATTTACCCACAGGGTCGGCGAGGGCTGCTGACGCCGTCGCGACGGCAACGAGCGTAACAGCTATCAATTTGAGGCGCATTCTAATCTCCGGTGTCGAAATCGCTTTGCAATAAAGTGGTGGTCTGCATTCCGTGCCGCTGTCGGGTACTGCGGAAGCATAGAAGCGAGGGTTTTATTCGCCGTTAACGGCGACAGTGCGCGACATCACTGCCTCCAGACCGGCATCACATCGCCCTCTTCGACAGTCGCGTCATGAACGCCGCGTGCCACCGCCCGCGCCATGGTCGATGCGGCGGCGGCCGAAAGGATGATGAAATCTTCCGCTGTGATTGCCTTGCCGGATGCCCCGGTCGCCAACGCAAAAATCAGGTCACCATCCATGGGCGTGTGGGAGGGCCAGAGCGCGTGCGCAAAGCCGTCATGGGCTGATATCGCCAGCCGCTTTGTCTCCGCCTTCGTCAGCACCGCATCAGTAGCGATTACGCCGATAGTGGTGTTGGCCTCTTTGGGTTGGCTGAGACTAAGCTTGGTACGGATTTCCTTCATCTCGGGCGTCAGTGTGGTCGGCAGGCCAAGTGCGCCGAATTCGCCGTCGATCTCGAACCCGGCGGCCCGGAAATGTTTCGTCTGGCCCCACGTGGCGGAACCAAGTGCGTTGACCGCAACGAGTGCGCCGACCGTCACGCCGTTATCCAATATTGTCGAAGCCGATCCCAGCCCGCCTTTGAGGCCTGCGGTCAGAGCTCCGGTTCCCGCGCCGGCGCTGCCGGTCGAAAAAACTTCGTTCGCCGTGAGTGTGGCTTGGTATCCTAGGTCGCGGTAGGGTGGATACAGCCCCCAATCCTTATTGCCTCCATTGAGAAGGTCGAACAGGATGGCAGCCGGGACAATCGGCACACGCATGGGCCCGACAGCGAAGCCGCGCCCCATTTCGCGTAGCGCCGCCTGTGCCCCCGAAGCAGCATCAAGCCCGAAAGCGGAACCGCCAGACAAAACGATGGCGTCGACCGTCTGGACAGTGTTGTGAGGTTCGAGCAGGTCGGTTTCGCGCGTACCCGGCGCGCCCCCCATCACATGCACCGCCGCCGTCGTGACGAGGTCGCAGACCACGACCGTGACACCGGATTTCAGGGCACAGTCGGAGGCATTGCCGACTCTTAGGCCGACTACGTCGGTGATCAGGTTTTTGTTGCCTCTTTTCATGTGCTTTGGCCTCGTATGCGGCAGGCCAGGCATATCGCCCGGCTCTTTACTTGATATATAAGGTTTTCCTTATAACTATATGAATCGAATCCGTTATCACTCGGTAACCGCTGGCGAAACAAAACTGCTGCCGTTCCATTGAAGCAGGACAAACGGGTTGGTTGCCAGTTCGTGCTTTCCTGTAAACATGATTGGGCCGACAGTTGTTTCAAACGGCGTTTCCACCAGCGCCTGCGTCAGTGGTGCGCCGCTGCCGCTGGCGATCTCGTAGGCGTCGGTGAGGATCGTGACGGCTGCATGGGCAGGCAGCACATATCCGTCGGCCGGCTTCTCCTTGGCCTTCAGCGCCTCGTACGCGGCCTTGGCGAAGGGAAAGGTTGCATAATCAGGCAAGGTCACGGCGAAAACACCCTTCTCAAGCGGCACCAACTGGTCAGCCGCGTTCAGCGCGTCTCCTCCCATAAAGACCATGGGTAGATTTGCTGCTTTTGAATCGCGGGCCATGATCGACATGTCGTTGCGATCGGCGGCGGCAAAGACATGTGTGACGCCGGCCTTGGCGAGGCGTCGGATCAGTTGCGTCTGGACTTCCTGTGCCGGGCGGAAATTGTCAATGAACGCAGCCTTCATTCCCTTTTGTTCAAGTGCTTCCCGTATCGTTTCGGCGGTTTCGCGGCTGGTGATCGTCCCATCGTCCAGTATTGCGAACGGCTGATCCTTCCAGTTTTCGAAGATTGCCTCGATGATCTTTTCGCGCTCTGCGGTGGGTGAGGGTGCCAGCCGGAAAAGTGGCCATCCTTTCTTGATGGCATCTTCCATGAGAATTGAAGAGCGCACGGAAAGCGTTATCGCCGGAATCGCCGCGCCGGTGAGTGTGGGCAGGGCGCCTTCCAGCGAATCCGTGCAGAGGAAGCCGATTGCGGCAACCGCCTGTGCCTGCCGGATTTTTTCGGCCAGCGCCGCACCGGAGTTTTCCGCGCAGCTTTCGTCAATGATCACCAGTGAGGTGCGGTCGCCCGCTGCCAGTTGCGCGCCTTCGACAATCTGGGCGCCGAGGATGGCGAGGTTGCCTGCCTGCGGCGCAACGACGGCAATCTTGAGCGAGCCGCCATAGGCGATCGATGGCAAGATCGACAGGACAAGAAACAGTGACAGACGTCGGAGGGACATAAATGGATTCCAGTTCGCTGCGCCTGAGTCTAGCCGCGACGGATTGTTTCGCAAGCTGAATGGCCCTACATCCTGAAAAATGTTGCGGTTTTCACCATGGCTGTTTCGAATTCTTCAATCCTTGCCCTATATAAGGTCGACATGCTGAATCGTAATCTGGCAGAGCTGTCCGTGGCCGATGGCAAACTTTATCGCGACGCGATGGCCCGTTATGCGGGTCATGTGCAGGTCGTGACCACCATCCTGAACGGTGAACGCCGTGGTGTTGCGATCACTGCCGCTTGCTCGGTTTCGGACAGTCCCCCGACGGTGCTCGTTTGCCTCAATCACAATAACGAGAAGAACCGGCTTTTCTTCGAAAGCGGCATCTTTGCGCTCAATTCACTTTCCGCCCACCATCAGCAGCTCAGCCACGCATTTTCCGGGCTCGAGAAACTGTCGATGGAGGAGCGTTTCGCCAAGGGCAACTGGGATACGCTGATCACCGGCGCGCCGGCACTTGCCGATGCGATCGCGACCTATGACTGTCGTGTGGTCAAGCTGGTTCCACATGCGACGCATACGATTTTGATCGGCGAAGTCGCAGCCATGCGACTGGGCGGCAAGAATCCGGCTCTCGTCTATATGGACCGATCTTACCATACGCTATAATCTCCAGGGGATTGTCCGCCCGGCATCCGTGGAGCCATTATGAGCCAATTTCCCAAACAGGCACTTCCTGCCACGATCGATGAAACGATCGCGATGCTGGAAGCGCATGACTACCTTGCCGGTCGTTCGCTGGCCACGGTTCTGTTTCTTGCATTGAAGCTGAAGCGTCCGCTTTTTCTCGAAGGGGATGCGGGCGTCGGCAAGACGGAGATCGCCAAGGTGCTGTCAAAAGCGCTAGGGCGCGATCTGATCCGGCTGCAGTGTTATGAAGGGCTGGACGTTTCGTCGGCCGTCTATGAATGGAACTATCCCGCGCAGATGCTCGACATCCGGATTGCGGAGGCCGAAGGCGTCCGGGACCGGTCGCGGCTCGAAACCGATCTGTTCTCGGAAAAGCACCTCATTCGCCGCCCGGTTCTACAGGCGTTGTCGGCGTCTACAGGTGGCGCGCCGGTTTTCCTGATCGACGAACTCGACCGCACTGATGAAGCGTTCGAGGCGTTCCTGCTGGAAATTCTGTCAGATTACCAGGTAACCATACCGGAGCTCGGCACAGTAAAGGCTAATGAGCCGCCTATCGTCATCATCACCACCAACCGCACCCGCGAAGTGCATGACGCGCTCAAGCGCCGCTGCCTCTATCACTGGGTGGACTATCCTTCCTCGGCAATGGAACTGGCGATCATCCGCCGCAAAGTGCCCGGCTGCAACGAGCGGCTGGCCAGCGAGATCGTTGCCTATGTGCAAAAGCTTCGGACGCTGGACCTGTTCAAGAATCCGGGCATTGCTGAAACGATCGACTGGGCGACCGCGCTGGTCGAACTCGATCGCGTGGCACTCGATCCCGAGACGATCTCCGACACGGTCGGGGCGCTGCTGAAATACCAGGACGACATTGCCCGTATCAACGGTTCGGAAGGCCGCCAGACGCTCGATGCGGTAAAGGCCGAGCTGAGAGCCGTAGGCTAGACGATGGAGCCGGCAGCCAACAGCGACGGGATCGTTATGCCTCCGCTCGCGGTCGGTGACGGCCGGTTCGCCGATAACATTGTCTATTTCGGTCGTGTACTGCGGCGTGCAGGCCTCAAGATCGGCCCCGCCGCCATCGTCGACGCGATCGAAGCGGCTGAGGCGATCGGTATCGGTTCGCGCGAGGAGTTTTACACCGCGCTATTCTGCAACTTCGTCAAGCGGCACGAAGACAAGCCGGTTTTCGATGAAGCCTTCCAGATCTTCTGGCGACCGCGTGATTTCGACAGCAAACTCATCCAGATGCTCTCGCATATGACACCGGACATCGGCGAGAAAGACAAGCCGAAGCCGGCAGCCGCGCGCGTTTCGGAATCGCTTTATTCCGAGCGCCCGGAACGTCCACGCGAGCGCGAGGAAATCGAGATCGATGCGCGCTTTTCCGTGTCGGAACGCGAGGTTTTCCGCAAGACCGATTTTGCCCAGATGACGGCACGAGAACTGGCCGAAGCCCGCCAGCAGCTTTCCAGGCTCATTCTGCCGATGGACGAGGTGCGCACGCGGCGCTACCAGCCATCGAACCGGGTCGCGCGGATCGACCCGCGCGCCACGCTGCGCGCTGCGATGAAAACCGGTGGAAGCCTGATCCTGCCGAAGTGGCGCAAGCCGAAGACCGTGCATCCGCCACTGGTCATTATCGCCGATATTTCCGGCTCGATGAGCCAGTACACACGGATTTTCCTGCATTTCATGCATGTGCTGACCGAGCGCAGGCGACGCGTGCATACATTCCTGTTCGGCACACGCCTGACCAACGTCACCCGAGCAATGCGCCATCGGGATCCGGACGAGGCCGTCGCCATGTGTTCAGCGGCCGTCAAGGATTGGTCGGGCGGCACGCGGATCGGCGAAACGCTCAAGGAATTCAATCGACTGTGGGCGCGGCGCGTCCTGTCGCAGGGGGCGATCGTGCTGCTGATCACCGATGGGCTCGAACGGGACGATGCCGAACTGCTCGGCCGCGAGACCGACAGGCTGCATCGTTCCTGTCGGCGGCTGATCTGGCTCAATCCGCTGCTGCGCTATGACGGGTTCGAGGCGCGGGCGCGGGGTGTCCGCGCCATGGTGCCGCATGTTGACGAATTGCGGGCGGTGCATAATCTCGAGGCAATTGGCGATCTTGCAGAGGCGCTTTCAGGTGCAATCGGCAAGAATTCCGATCCGAAGCGATTTACGGCGTCCAGTTGAGGAGGCGGATATGACGACTATCAGCGAAATGCATGATCCGCTCGACATCGCGGAAGCCTGGCGAATGGAGGGCAGGGATATCGCCATTGCGACCGTGGTTGAAACATGGGGATCGGCGCCACGGCCAGTTGGATCGCATCTGGTGATCGATGCCGAGGGAAACTTTGAAGGATCGGTCTCGGGCGGCTGTGTCGAAGGGGCGGTGATTTCTGAGGCCGTTGATGTGATTGCGTCCGGCGTGCCGAAAATGCTGGAATTCGGCGTTGCCGACGAGACGGCATGGCGGGTCGGGCTATCTTGCGGTGGGCGCATCTCCGTCTATGTCGAAAGGGTCGTTTGATGCGCATCGAGCATCTTGTTGCCGTCAATGAAGCGCGCCGCGCCCGCCGCGCCGTCATTCTGTTGACCGATCTCGAAAGCGGCGAGGGGCGTGTCTTCATCGAGGGCGGAACCATTGCGGACGACCTGCGTCCGGAAGTGGAGAAGGCTTTCCGCACCGGCAAATCTGGCACCGTGGAGATCGGCGGCAAACGCCTGTTTCTCAATGTCCAGGTGCCGCCGCCACGGATTGCGGTGATCGGGGCCGTGCATATATCGCAGGCGCTGGCATCGATGGCGCCCATTGCAGGCTACGATCTCAGGATCATCGATCCGCGTACAGCCTTTGCCACGCCAGAGCGTTTCGAGGGGGTGGATCTTGCCGCCGACTGGCCCGAGGACGTCCTCGCTGCTCGCCCTCTCGATGCCTATACGGCACTGGTCGCTGTAACGCATGACCCGAAGATCGACGACTATCCGATTGTTTCAGCTTTAAAATCCGGTTGCTTCTATGTCGGCGCACTGGGGAGCAGAAAGACACATGCAAAACGCATCGAGCGCTTGAAAGAGGCAGGGTGTTCGGACGAGGAGATCGCACGGATCGACGCGCCGATAGGGCTGGACATCGGCGCCCAGAGCCCGGCGGAGATTGCGGTCGCGGTGCTAGGCGCGATCATTCAGTCGTTCAGACGACGCGCGCTCGGCGGATAAGTCCCGGCCTACTGGCCCTCGCTTTCACTCGGACCGGCAGGGTGCATAAAGTCCATGCCTTCATCGTCAGGAAGAAAGCGCGGGCCGATGATCCTTACCTTGTCGCCTGGGTTATAGTCGCGTTCCACCGGCGCGGGCTTGACTGCCGCCATCTCGGTCTTGTGCTTTAGACCGCCGCGAAGGCCGGGCTTGACCCAGACGATGGAGCTCTCTTCTGCCGGCACTTCGCCGGGGCTTTTCACGACTGCTTCCCGCCGCATCATTTCCTTGTAATAGAGCGCAAAATCGCAGCCGCACTGGCGATCGTCATCAGGGCCCTTTGTGCGAAAACGATACGCGTTCGGCAAGTCGACGTAGGACTGGCCGGTCATTGCCGAGCGCATGCCGTCGCTTTCGCTGCGGATCGAGTGGTAGAACAGTTCGGTCTCCGTTCCCGGGCACATCATCGAGCATACTTGCGCATCGCGACGGAAGTTGAGCGTCGAGGCGTGCGAGGAAACGGGAAAATAGGCGCCGTCGCATGTGCGCACGCACATCGTCCGGTAGCTGCCGTTTATTGCCGCACCGCCAAGATCGATGAACTGGTCCTCGCCATAGACAGGCTCGGTCGATGGTATGCGGATCGTTTCCGTGCCGCCGGGTCCGTCCTTTACAAGGCTTTCAAAGGGCTGTCCGTTGTCCGGCGTGCTGACCAGGACGGGCTGTTCGTTGCAGCGGTTGTCGTCGAGAGCCGCAACAAGCCTCTGGCGTTTTAATCCACTGGGATTGTCGGCAAGCAATGAAAGGCGCTTGGCGTCGAGAATCTGCAGATTGCGCTCCATGCGCGTCTTTTTCGCTTCGAAAGCACTGCATTCCGGTTCATTGGGACCGCCGATAATGATCATGCTGCCGTTGGTGCAACCCGCTTGCCGCATCGCATGGTCCAACTCACGAATGCTTCCCCTCTGTTCGGCGATGGCACGCGCATATTTGCGGGCTTCGCCCACGGCGTCCATCGACTGTGAAAGATTGGCTAGCTCGAAACCCAACTGATCACATACCTCCGAGGCTTGGGCGGCGGAGCCGAAAAATGAAACGGCGATCATCGCCAGGGCGGTGGATGTAAGAATGCGGGGCATGGGAATGTTCACAAATGGATTGGAGCGGCAAGAAAAGCCGCCAATCAAGTTTGCGCTAAAACAGTGAAACAGAGCTTAAGAATCTGGGTTAACGGCGGCCTTGTCACAAAGGTGAAACAGGACTCTGCTTTTCAGAAGAGGCGAAAAAGTGTGAGGCAGACCATGTCCGATTTAAGCGAAATGCGGGAAGGCCGGCAATTCCGGACGATATTCCTCTCCGATATTCACCTTGGCTCCAAAGCTGCCAAGGCCGATTTTCTTCTCGATTTCCTGAGGGTGCACGATGCCGACACGATCTACCTGGTCGGCGACATCGTTGATGGCTGGCGGTTGAAGCGATCCTGGCACTGGCCGCAAAATTGCAATGATGTGGTCCAGAAACTGCTGCGCAAAGGCCGCAAGGGCACCCGCATCGTCTATATCCCGGGCAATCATGATGCCTTCATGCGCGAATATCCCGGCATTCATTTCGGCGGCATCGAGGTTGAAAAGAACATCATCCACCAAGCGGCAGACGGCAAACGCTATCTGGTCCTGCACGGCGATGAATTCGATGTCGTGGTGCGCAATGCCAAGTTCATCGCCCATCTCGGCGACTGGGCCTACGATATGGCGATCGCGTTGAACGTGATGATCGCCAAGGTCCGTCGCAAGCTTGGCTTGCCTTACTGGTCGTTCTCGGCCTGGGCGAAATTGCAGGTCAAGCGCGCCGTCAACTTCATCGGCGAGTTTCAGAATGTGGTTGCTGATGAGGCGCGACGCCATCAGGTGGATGGAGTCATCTGCGGACATATTCATCATGCCGTCATCGAGGATATCGACGGCATCAGCTACATCAACACTGGCGACTGGGTAGAAAGCTGCACGGCTATTGTCGAGCATTTCGACGGGCGGATGGAATTGATCCGTTGGCAGAGCGCTGCCGAAAACAAGCCGCTGGCAGGTCCGCTGGTGCCGATCCGACTGCTCGGCCATGATGTGCCGAAAGAGATCCAGGCAGCTTGAAGAAAAAGGGGCGGTGTTCGCCGCCCCGTCTTGTTGTTTTCACGGAAAGAGGCCGCGCGTTGCCTTCGCCTGGGCGACTTTATCGACGCCGATGGCCATGGCAGCTACGCGATGGGCAACTTCATCGCGCTCCACACGCGCCATTACTCGGTGGAAAGCGTCGTCCAGCAAGCCCTTGAGACGGGTAATGACCTCTTCGCGCTTCCAGAACAGCTGTTGCAGATCCTGCACCCATTCGAAATAGCTGACGATCACGCCGCCGGAATTGCACAGGATATCCGGGATGACGAAGATCTCGTTTCGACGGTGTTCCAGTACGGCATCGGCTTCCGGAGTCGTCGGGCCGTTGGCGGCTTCCGCCAGGATCCGGCAATTCAGGCGGGTAGCGACATCGGCATCGATGACCCGTTCGACGGCCGCGGGGATGAGGATGTCGCAGGGCTGCACCAACAATTGGTTCGGATCGAAAAGCGCTTCGCTGGAAAAGCCCTTCAGCGAGCCATGGCGCGAGGCATAGGCGACGAGTGCGTCGACATCGAAACCCTTACGGTCGAAGTAGCATGCGGTATGGTCCGAGACGCCGATGATCTTGACGCCTTGCTGGGCGAGTTCCAGCGCGGCGTAGGAGCCGACATTGCCAAAACCCTGGATGATGGCCGTGGCTTCGCGCGGCTTCATCTGCAGCCGTTCCATCGCGCGGGCGACAAGGTGAGCCACACCAAGTCCGGTCGCTTCGCGCCGGCCTTCGGTGCCTCCGGAGGAGACCGGCTTGCCAGTGACGATCTCGTTGACCGTGCGGCCCTGATACATGGAATAGGTATCCATGAACCAGGCCATCACCTGCTCGTTGGTGCCCATGTCCGGGGCCATGACGTCGATATGCGGTCCAACGAAGGGGATCATTTCCTGCATGTAGCGACGCGAAAGGCTTTCGAGTTCGCGCTTCGACAGCGAATGCGTATCGACCGTGACGCCGCCCTTAGCGCCACCATAGGGCAGGCCCGCGAGCGCGCATTTCCAGCTCATCCAGATTGCCAGGGCAGAGACTTCGCCGATATCGACGTTGGGCGCGAAACGGGTGCCTCCCTTTGTCGGGCCAAGCGTCAGATGGTGCTGTACGCGATAGCCTTGGAAGACGACGGTTTCGCCACTGTCCATATGGATCGGGCAGGAAATTGTGATTGCCCGCTTTGGATAAAGCAACCGGTCGCGATGCCCCTCGGCAATACCCAGATAATCCGCGACGCTGTTGAACTGGTTTTTCGCCATTTCGAAAACCGGTCCAGTATAGATTGTCGACATCCTGCTCCCTCGTGCCGCCTGCTCTCGATTTCGACCGTGCGGCGGCAAATTAACGGTTGTGACGGTATCGTCAGCCTGCATGTCGAATCCGGTTTTTCGCGAAATTCGACGTGGGCAACCAAATGGCAGAATCTGGCAAAATTCAACACCGAAAATAGCAAAATGAATGAAACCGCGACCAAATTTCGCAGGATGTTGATAGAAAACAGAAGAAATTGGAATTAAATCGATATAATCGCGACTTTCGAATATGAGCGCTAGAATACAATCTATAGTAGTTTTTGCGATTAAGGGTTTTGAGCATAAGCGCCATGCTAGACTTGGCGATCCCGAGAGCCAGAGGATATAACCAGACCTTTATCGCACGAGCCGTGTGGCGGGAATATCATTGAGTATGACTATTTCTTGGAGGGCGGCCTGCCGGGCTTGGCGGCGGACCAGTAGGGTGCTAGCTCAGACACAACGAGCAATCCCCCATTTCGGCCGCAGTGCACGCTCGGAATTCCGCTTCTGCGGCCCGTCGGCAGTTTTCTGGATTTATGAATGTCGAAATCGGCTGTGTCGGCAACCCGCGAAGAAGCGCCCCGTCTGTTTGCCCTGCGCGCAGCATTGTTGTTTTGTGCGCCGATGATGGTCAACGGCATCGGGCTGCCGTATTTTCCGTGGTTTCTCGATTATCTCGAGATGAGTGCCGCCGAAATCGGCATCATTCTGGCCGTGCCGCATCTTGTGCGGATGATCGGCACGCCGCTCGGCGCTGTCGCTGCGGACCGGGCGAAAGACCGGTCGCACGTCTTGCTCTGGTCGGCGGCAATTTCGCTGCTGACTGCAGTTACGCTGTTCTATACGCATTCCTTCTGGGCCGTGCTGATCGTCTATGCCCTGCAGGGCATTTTCTATGCGCCCTATGTGCCGATCGCCGAGGCAATCCTGATAACCGGCGTGCGACGCTGGAATTTCGACTACGGCTTCCTAAGGCTTTGGGGCTCGGTGGCCTTCATTCTTTCGACATTGCTAGGCGGATGGCTGTTCGGGTTGTTCGGGGGGGCAATGGTCGTTCCGGCGATGGCCGGATTTTTCCTGCTGACGGTCGTGATGGCGATCGTGGCGCCGCGCCTCGGACGGGCGCCGGCAGCCGAAGCCCATCAGGGCCTGTCAGCTGAGCGAAACCCGCTTTGGCAACCAGAATTCGTCCTGGTTACCGGAGGCGCGGCGCTCGTTCAGGGGAGCCACAGCATGCTCTTCACCTTCGCCTCGATCTACTGGGAAAAGCAGCTGGGATTCAGCGGCATCGAGATCAGCTGGTTCTGGACCGCAGGGGTGATTGCTGAAATCGTCCTGTTTCTGTTTGCGTCGCGGCTGCTGTCGCGCTTCAGCATCTGGGCGCTGATTCTCACCGGCTGCATGGCTGCGGTGGCGCGCTGGATCGTTTTCCCGCATATAGACGGCTTCTGGCCGCATTTTGCGCTGCAATGCAGCCACGCTTTCACCTTCGCCATCATCCACATTGGCATCCAGCGCTTCATCATGGAGCGGGTCGGTGAACGGCAGGAGGCGTCGGCGCAGGGTTTTTATACGACATACATCGCACTGTTCACCGCTATCGTTACCCTGCTTTCAGGCTACATCTACGGCTCTCTGGGCATCCAGGGGTTCTATATCATGGCCGTGCTTGCGGCGGTCGGCGCGCTGATGGTTTTCGCGGCCATGATACGTCAGCCCCAAAGGACCCGCTCTGGAGGATAAACCAGCGATTCCCGGTAGGTGAGGGCAGGCTCGCAGTCTTCGGCAAGCAGCAGCGGGCCGTCGAGATCGACGAAATCAACGTCCTGCGCGAGCAGCACGGCCGGTGCCATCGCAAGCGACGAGCCCACCATGCAACCCGCCATGATCGAAAAGCCGAGCCGCCTGGCCTCTGCCTTCATTGCCAGCGCCTCCGTCAGCCCGCCTGTCTTGTCGAGCTTGATGTTGACGGCGTCGTATTTGCCGACGAGCGCCGAAAGGTCACCTCGCGCATGAACGCTTTCATCGGCACATATCAGCAACGGATGCGCGATCCTGGCGAGAATATCGTCGTGGCCGGCAGGAAGAGGTTGCTCCACCAGCGCCACACCGCATTCGGCGGCAATCTGCAGGTGGCGAACGACATTGTCCTCGCTCCAGCCTTCGTTGGCATCGAGCACGATCGCCGCCAACGGGGCGGCTGCGCGCACCGCCCGAATGCGCGTTTCGTCGTCTTCCGTGCCTGTCTTCACCTTCAGGAGTGCGCGATGGGCATATTTTCCTGCCTGCGCGGCCATGGCGTCCGCCGTGTCGAGCGAGATCGTATATGCCGTCGTCAGCGGTTTTGGCTCGCTCACGCCAATTGCCGCGGCGACTGATTGGCCGGAGATTTTTGCTTCCAGATCCCAGAGGGCACAATCGACGGCATTGCGGGCGGCTCCAGGCGGCATGAGGCCTGCGATTTCAGATCGATTGGCGCCGCGCTCGATGGCCTCACGAAAAGAGACAATCTGGCTCGTCACGCTATCCAGGGTCTCGCCGTAGCGCTTGTACGGGACGCATTCGCCGCGGCCGCGAGCGTTCCCGTCCCAGATCGTGCATATGACGACATCCGCCGAGGTCTTGGAGCCGCGAGAGATCTTGAACTCTCCCGCAATCGGGAAACTGGTGATTGTGGTATCCAGGTGACGCGGCAAGCTCAATTCTCCGTGTTTTCGACACGTCGCGCCGACACACCTTGAACATCGCAGCACTCTGATGTCAAAACGTTTCTCTGCCAGCCGAATCGTGGTTTCGACATTATAGTGCAGCAGTCCGGCTTGGGGCCGCCACGCAATGAAAAAAGGAAGAGCCAAATGCCGGATACGGCAGACACAGCCGGCCTGAGTATCGACTATCCCGACAGCGGATTGATGGTCCGTCTGTCTGGTGCGTGGGTTAGCGCGACGATTGCGACCGTCGACAAGGCGCTGAAAGATTTGGAAGATATCCGCGTTTCCGGGCCTGCCAAGATTGATTTGAGCGGCATTACCAGCCTCGATACGGGCGGGGCTTGGGTGATCCGGCGCACCTTGACCGCTCTGCAGAAAAACAACGCATCGCTGTCGGTCAGCGACCCCAGTCCTGGAATGACCGAATTGATCACGGCCCTGCCGGATGCGCTGCCGGTGCCCGACTACGGCCAACGGATCAAACGCAATTTGTTCGAACGGATCTTTTCGCCGCTTGGCGAGACGACGCTCGGCCTCTGGGACGACGTTGTTCACTCGATGAGCATCATCGGTGCGGCAGTGCGGGGCGGCCAGCTGAAGTTTGGCCGCGGCGCGGGGCTTTCGCCGGCAGCCGTCGTCAGCCAACTGGAGCAGATGGCGGTCAACGCGGTGCCGATTATCGCGCTGATGTCGTTTCTGATCGGCGCGATCATCGCCCAGCAGGGGGCGTTCCAGCTACGCTATTTCGGTGCGGAAATCTTCGTCGTGGACCTCGTGGGCATCCTGCAATTGCGCGAAATTGGCGTGTTGTTGACCGCGATCATGGTTGCGGGCCGGTCGGGAAGCGCGATTACCGCTGAAATCGGCTCGATGAAAATGCGCGAAGAGATCGACGCCTTGCAGGTTATGGGGCTCAATCCGGTTGGGGTGCTTGTCCTTCCACGGCTCCTTGCACTGACGATTGCGCTGCCGCTGCTGACCGTGATTGCCAACTTTGCCGCCCTGACCGGAGCCGCCGTCGTCGCAAATCTCTATTCGGGTATTACATACGAAGTCTATCTCGGGCGCCTTCAGCAGGCGATCGACATTTCGACGCTGATATCTGGCATGCTGAAGGCGCCGTTCATGGCAGTCATCATCGGCATCGTCGCGGCTGTCGAAGGCATGAAGGTTGGAGGAAGCGCTGAATCGCTCGGTCGCCACGTGACAGCATCGGTGGTCAAGGCGATCTTCGTGGTTATATTGGTGGATGGCCTGTTCGCCATGTTCTACGCAGCAATCGATTTCTAGGAACGTCATGATCGTCGAGGCCGCCCCGCAGACATCTCAAAAGCGCGAAACGATCCTGTCGGTTCGGGATGTAACCGTCGGATTCGGCGATCACATCGTGCTAGATAAGCTGAACCTGGATATCTACCGCGGCGAGATCCTCGGCTTTGTCGGCGCGTCCGGTACCGGTAAGTCGGTGCTGATGAGGACCGTGCTCCGGCTCATTCCACGCCGTTCCGGCAAGATCGAAATGCTGGGCTCGGACTACGATGCGATTCCCGCCGACGAGCGCTATTTGCTCGATATGAAGCTTGGCGTGCTGTTTCAGCAGGGAGCATTGTTCTCGGCGCTGACGGTCAAGGAAAACATACAGTTCCCCATGCGGGAATATCTCGATCTACCTCCGTCCCTGATGGATGAGTTGGCGCGACTGAAGATCGAACTCGTCGGGCTTGCGCCCGAGGCTGCCGACAAATATCCGTCCGAGCTTTCAGGTGGCATGATCAAACGTGCTGCGCTTGCCCGGGCTTTGGCACTGGATCCGGCGCTTGTGTTTCTGGACGAGCCGACATCAGGACTGGACCCGATCGGAGCGGCCGAATTCGACCAACTGATTGCCAAATTGCGCGATACACTTGGACTGACGGTTTACATGGTCACCCATGATCTCGACAGCCTGTTTTCCGTGTGTGACCGAATTGCCGTACTTGGAAAAAAGCGTGTGCTGGTTGAAGGCACGATCAAAGATATGCTTGATTGCCCGGATGAATGGGTTCAGTCCTACTTCCGGGGCAAGCGCGCCCGGTCCATTCCCGGCTTCGGCATTGAACGAAATGCCTGAGAAAAAGCGGCAGAAAAAGATGGATAGCGGACGGTATTACTGATGGAAACGAAAGCGAATTATGCGATTGTCGGCTTCTTCACGGTGCTGGTGATGTTGCTTGCTTTCGGGTTCGTCTACTGGATGTCCGAATATGGCCGCGAGGGCGAGATGGAAATGCTTGCCATCCGCATTCCGGGTTCGGTGAACGGCTTGACCGTAGGTTCGCCCGTTCGGTTCAACGGCATCCAGATCGGCTCCGTTCGCGCGCTTCGTGTGGATTTCGACGACCCTAGATTTTCGCTTGCAGTAACGGAAGTGAAAGCGGATTCGCCCGTTCGTCCAGGCACTACCGCCGTGCTCGAAATCCAGGGCCTGACCGGGGCTGCCTACATCGAAATGTCCGGCGGAGACACGTCAAAGTCCCGGCTATGGGTAATCGAGGCGAAGAAGCCGAAGCCGGAGATTCCGATCATCACTGCGCGGCAGTCAGGCGTTACCAACATCCTGGCGACTGCCGGCGAAATCCTCTCGAAGACCGACAAGACGATGGTGCAGTTGCAGGGCTTCGTCAACGACAATAGAGCGCCGCTGACCAAGACGATCTCCAATGCCGAAGTTTTTTCGCAGGCGCTCAAAGACAACGCGGAAGGTGTCGATAAGTTTCTTGAAAGCGTGAGTTCGCTTTCCGGCACGATCAAGAGCCTTTCAGGGCGCATCGATACCACGCTTGCCTCACTGGAAAGCCTGCTCAAGGCCGTCGATGCCAAGAAAATCGACACAATCCTTGCCAATGCCGCGAAGGTCAGCGCAGATCTGGCCGCAGCTTCTGGCGATGTCGGCAAGACGGTGAAATCCGTCAATGAGGCAGTTGCGACCTATAAAACGGTTGGAGAGAAGGCCAACAAGACCCTCGACAACGTCGACAAACTCATGGCGGCAATCGATCCGCAGAAGGTTCAGGGATCGATCGACGACATCCGTGCAGCGGTTTCGGATGCGCGCACCGCGATCACTACTTTCAAGGGTGTCTCGCAGGATATCGACAAGCGCCGGGCCGACATCGACAAGACGATCAGCAATATCTCTGAAATGTCGGCGAAACTGAACAAGGCCTCGACCAGGGTAGACGGTGTGCTGGCAAAAATTGACAGCTTCCTCGGCTCCGGTGATTCCTCGTCGTTGATGGCTCAGGCTCGGTCGACGCTGGAGTCCTTCAAGAAAGTCGCAGATACGCTCAACGCAAAAATCGGCCCGATCGCGGACAACCTGTCGCGCTTCTCCGGTTCGGGGCTGCGCGATGTCGAAGCGCTGATCGGCGACACGCGCCGCACGATGAAGAGCCTGGATGCGGCCATAACGCGGTTTGATCAGGACCCGCGACGTTTGCTGTTCGGCGGCGACGATGTAAAGCAATTTGACGGCCGTGTGAGGCGTTGATGGTGTGGGGCGAAATGGGTTCGAATAAGGTTTGGCGGGGGGCACGCGCCATTGGGCTGGGGGTCTTGCTGGCCGCCGGGCTTTCCGGTTGCGCTGGAGGCGCAAGAGACGATACCTTTTCGCTATCTTCCGTACCGGAAGTTGTCGGCCCTACAGCAAAGAATCGGCAGATTCTTGTTCCCGAGCCGACCGCGCTTAAAGCGCTGGATTCCGAGCAGGTGGTAATTCGACTATCCGGGTCGGAGATCCAGTATCTGTCAAAGTCGCGCTGGAGCGACCGCCTGCCGCGGCTTGTTCAATCCAAGCTGATCGAAGCCTTCGAGAACACCGGCAAGCTCGGCGGCGTTGGCCGGCCAGGTGAGGGTCTCGCGATCGACTATCAGGTTGTCGCCGACATTCGCTCTTTCGAGATCGATGCAGGCGGCAACGACCGCGCGAGCATCGAGATTTCAGTCAAGATTCTCAACGACCGTAACGGCGCGGTGAAATCGCAGCGCGTGTTCTCTACCAGCGCACCGGTTGTCGGTTCAGGAAATGCCGCATTCATCGCAGCCCTCGACAAGGCATTTTCCCAAGCGACCGGTGAGATCGTCTCCTGGGCGCTGAATTCGATCTAAGTCCGGCAAACGATCCCGGATATCAGGCTGGCGACATAGCGCAATGCCGGTCTTGTTTGCGCCGCTGATGCCAAGCCAGGTGCAATGGGAAGCACGACTGCGGCAATGCGGATCGAACGTCGCAAGTGCCGTTGCGTCCGAAGCGCATCTCGATGGCTGATTGCCGGCTCCCTTCTCATGCAGCAACTGAATGGATACCTGTGTGGGGCGGAGCTTATGTGCTGATCCAGGCCGCGCTCGCTGTCACTGCCATGTCGACGGCTCTGGCGCTGCAACTGCCTTTCAACGCCGGACTGCAGGGGCCAGTATTGTTCTGTTGGCCAAGGTCGAGCTGCTCCGTGGCCAGTCCGCCTCAGATCGCGGAGAAACGTCGGATCAGAGACCTCATCAAATGCAAAAAGGCCGCTTGCGCGGCCTTTTTCCTGTTTACGGTCGAATGGTCTTAAGACAGACGTCCGGCTGCATGGGCCAGCATCGTGTAGACTTTGCCCGTGTCCGAGGTCAGATAGCTCTGCGTCAACGACTTGTCGCGATCGTTGCGCGTCACATCGGCGAGCAGTTTTTCGAAGTCGTTGATGTAGCGATCAACGGCGGAACGGAATTCCGGCTCGCGATCGTATTTGCGCTTGATCTCATCGAATGTCTGCTGGCCCTTCAACGTGTACAGACGGCGAGTAAACACGTCGCGTTCGCCACGCTGGTAACGACGCCAGAGATCGACCGAAGCATCGTGGTCGATGGCGCGGGCAATATCGACCGAAAGCGAATTCAGCGATTCAACCACATGCCGCGGATTGCGACTGTCGGGGCGGGCGGTCGTCGGCGCTGAACGGGGCTCAGGCGTTGCTTCCTCGCGTGAAGCGCTGCGCAGCAGATCGCTGATCCAGCCTTGTCCTTCCTCGCGACGCGTGGTGTTGTCATCCTGCTGAGCCTTTGGCTTGACCGGCTCGCGCCGTTCGACGCCGAGGCTGCCGCGCAGACCGGTTGCTTCGGCCGGGCGTTCGCGTTCGGACGGAGTATTCTGCTTCTGGACGCTTTCGGCTGCTGGCGGCACCACGGGCGGTTGGGCCGGGCGCGTTACCGGCGCAGCTTCGCGCGGACGGACAACAGGCTCGGCTTCCACGCGCCTTGCGACGGGCTCTGCCACGGTCTGGCGAACCACGGGAGAGGGCTCCACGATACGGGCCTGCACGGGCTGCACTTCCGGCTCGGCACGGGCCGTGGCAACTGCGACTTCGCGTACCAGCGGTCTTGGCGTTTCGAGATGCGCTGAGGACACGCCGATGATGCCCGAAAGCTCCTGTAGCGCCTTGACCTGTTCTGCAACCGCGCGACGCATCTGGGCGGCGTTTTCCTTGGCCTCCTCCGGGAGGTCGAAAGCGCTGCGTTTGAGTTCGGCACGGGTGTCGGTCAGTTCCTTGCGAATTTCGCCGGCGGTCCTGCGGATTTCGTCGGTGGCACCGGCAAAGCGGCCTACGGCCTCTTCTATGGCTTCCTTCAAGGCGTCGCGCAGCTGGCTGGCGGTGGCGTTCGAACGCTTGCCAGTCTCGCCGAGCAGGCGATCGACATCGGCCAGCGAGCTGGAAATGCTGCCGCGTAGGCGGCTTGCCATTTCGTCGGCACGCTCGTTTGCCTTGTCGAGGGTTACGCCGACTGCGCCGGAGGCCTCTTCTGCGGCCTTGGTCACCGAAGACTTCATCACGTCGGCCATATCGGTCGCGCGCTTTTCGGTTTCAGACAGGATTCGGCCGATTTCCGAGAACGCGGTCTGTACGCCGCCACGAACGTTCGAGGACACCTGTCCCGAACGGGATTCGGCGCGGTCGAAGGCCGCTTCGACCAGTCCGGCCAGCGAGCGCATGGTGTTTTCGATCTCTTCGGAGCGTCGAACCAGGCCGACCGCGAGCGTCTGCAGCGCATCCTCGCGCTCTTCGAGCGTTGAAACGAGGTTGGACTGCGCTGCCGCCAACAGGCCGGTTGCCTGACCAAGCACCTTGGAATGATCGTCGAACCGCGTGACGATTCCGCCGATCTGCGAGAGCGTTTCATTCGAAACGGAGGAGAGCCGCTCAGAATTGCCTTCGAGGAGGCGGGTCGAGGCGCTGACGGAATCGGAGGCGCGGGTCGCGGTTTCGGCGAAGCGCTCGGCGGTCGAGTTGAGCGCCTGGTCCACCGCACTGAGATTTTCACCCGTGTCGGCAACCAGTTTCTGGATGCCGGCATGGCTCTGGTCCAGAGCGCCGATAAGGTCGAGAACGGTTGTCTTCAACGAAAGCTCAGCTCCGGTGACGGCCTTTGCCGTCTCTTCCGTGCGTGATGCAATCGCATTGATAAGCGCGGAATTTTCGGCGCGAAGCACGTCCACGCTTTCGCGGGTGACCTGACCGATGCGCGAAGCGGCGCTCTGGCCGAACTCTGTCAATGCTTCGGCAGCCGGACGCGCCTTTTCGTCGATGATGCGCGAAAGCTCGGCGGAACGCGCCGCGAGGATGGAATTGAGTTCACGGGTACGTTCGTCGAGCGTTGTCCGTATGGTCTCGTGACGGGTGGCAAGCGCCTTTTCCGCCGTATCGAGATTGGCGGCGATCGCCGCTGCATCTTCCGTCACCCGCCCGCTGGTCGCAGAGAGCTGGTTGGCGAAATCCGTCATGTCCTTGCCAATGCGGCTCGAGAAGTTGCCAACCTTGGATTCGACGGTACCGGCGAACCGATCTGCATTCGCCGACAGCCGGGCGACGAACTGGTCCGCATTCCCGGTCAGATCGGCCGAATATTGATTTGCGTTGGTGGAAAGCCGTTCGGCAAACTGGTCGGCATTGCCAGCGAGTTTGGTCGAGTATGTATCTGCGGTCGTGGCAATCCGATCGGCGAATTGCTCGGTATTGTCCGACAACTTAGCCGAATATTGGTCTGCATTGGACGAAAGCCGCTCCGCAAACTGCTCGGTATCGTCGGACAACTTGGCCGAATACTGGTCTGCATTGGTCGAAAGCCGTTCGGCAAACTGGTCGGCATTGCCGGCAAGCTTGGTCGAATACGCTTCTGCCGTCGTGGAGATCCGTTCAACGAACTGTTCGGTTTCATCTGACAGTTTGGTCGAATACTGATCAGCTTCCGTTCCAAGGCGCGTGGCGAACTGATCCGCATCTGCTGCCAGACGGGACGAGAACTGCTCGGCTTCCGACGAAAGCTTGCTCGTCAGGCCGGCACTGCGTGCGGCCATCTCGTCGGCATATTCGAGCCCCTTGGAGGCTATAGTGTCGATTACGCGGCTCGCATCGGCATCAATAGCGCTGGACGCCTCCACCACCGCATTACGCAGAGTCAGGGCAAGCCCGGACGCCTTGCCGTCGATGGTCTTGGAAACGTTGTCCAGGCCGATGGTCAATGCCCGATCCATGGTCGAGAGCCGTTCGTCGATACGTGCAGTGCGCGTATCGAAGGTCTCGGCGATGCGACTCGCACCGGCTTCGGTGATCTGCTCGAAATTCTGCAGCTGGGATCCCACCATGCCCTGGAGCTTTTGTCCTGCCGCATCGATGGCATCCGCGAATTTGCCTGCATCGCTGTGGATGCCGCTTTCCAGCTTGTCGAAGCTGGAAAGAATTCGTCCACCGGTTTCATCGAACCGATGAGTTACCGATGTCAGTGTCTCGTCGATCCGCGAGCCGAACACATCGGCGGCGCGGGCAAGCTCGGCAGCCTTGTCGCCGACCCTGTCAGCGAGCGATCCGGTGCTGGCGGCAAACGCCTGTTCGAGCGAATTGGCGCTTTCCGATATTGCCAGCTTGAGAGCCGCTTCCCGTTCCTCGAGCTTCATGTCCAGCATCATGATGTTGGACAGCATGTTGGCGGTGCCGCTCTGCAGCCGTTCATCAAGCGATTGACCGCTTGCGTCGATCGTCTCCCGCAGCGCGTCGCGATGTGCGGCGATCTGTTGGACAAGCTTTTCTGCGGTCTGGCTGAGGGTCAGCTGGCTGTCCGACAACGTCTCGCGAAGCGCCTCATGGCTCATCTCGATGCCCGAGCTGATGCCAGCTGCAGTGCTCAGCAGCTTTTCATCGAGAATTTCCGCCATCCCTTCTATCGCCGCGGAAAGGCTGGCTTCGCGCTCGGAAAGGACGGTTTCGATCTTGCGTGCGTTACCGGTGAAGGCAAGCGCACTGGCCTGCATGCGATTGTCGAGGTTATCAGCGGTCGCATCAAGAACTTGGCGCAGGTTCTTCTCGCGGATGTCGATCTTCTCGGCGAAACGTGCCGCACTCTCTTCCAGTTCGACCGCGCTTTTCACCATGGCTTCGGAAAGTGCCGATGTATGGTTGGAAATCGTGCCCGCCAGCCCGCTGGAGGCGTTCTCGATGGTGTCGTTGATGGAGCGTGTGCCGGTTTCGACGGCTTCGCGAAGCTTGCTTTCGCCGTCCTCGAACGACATTTCCAGCATGCTTGCACCCATGGCAATGCTGGTGCCGATGGATGTTGCCTGATCGGCGAGCGTGTCGTCGATCTGCTTGCGGCCTTCTTCGAGCGCGATGGTGATGGCGCTTGTCCGGTCTTCGAGCGTCGCCCGGATCATGTCGTGGGTGGAAGCGAGCTGGATACCGAGATCGGCGCTACCATGGTCGAGGGTCGACGTGATGTCCCTGACCGTAGTCTCCAGCGTTTGCTTTATGTCGCGGGAAGCTTCGCCGGTGGCATGTTCAATGTGGCTTGCACCACGATTGAGGATGTCGGCCATGGCCGCCGAACGCTCCTGCAGAGAGTCGTCGAGCCGCTTCTGATGTTCTGTGTATGTCGCCGCGATGGTGATCGCATTTTCGCCAAGCGTGCGGGCAAGGCGGGTGCGTGCATCATCGACATTGCCGGTGATCAGTTCCGTGCCGCGCGAAACGGCGGTCGACAGCCGTTCATGATTTTCGGAGAATGCCGCTTCGATCGCCGCTGACTTTTCTTCGAGCAGCGATGCGATCTTCTCATGTCCGCCGCCGACGGCATTTTCCAGCCGTGAACTGGTGTGCGCAAGGACAGCTTCGATCGCAGCCGACTTTTCGTCCAGCAGCGACGCGATCCTCTCATGTCCACCGCCGACAGCATTCTCTAGTCGCGCGCTGGTATCAGCGAACACAGCTTCGAATGCGCCGGACTTCTCGTCGAGCATGGCGGAAATCTTCTTGTGCCCGCCGCCGACGACCTTTTCCAGCCGCGCGCTCGTGTCGCCGAGCGCTGCTTCGAACTGGCTCGATTTTTCTTCGAGCAAGCTGGCAATTTTCTCGTGCCCGCCACTGACGGACTCTTCCAGCCGTGCGCTGTTGCTGGCGAAGGCAGAATCGAAAGCCGCCGATTTTTCGTTCAGCAGAGTGGCAATCAACTCCTGGCCGGACGTGATTGTGTCGTCGATGCGCTTATGGGTTTGAGCGAAGGCCGAAGCGATGCCATTCGAGCGCTCATCGAGAAGGCTCGACATCTTTTCATGACCGTCGGCGACCGCTGCTGTGATTGCTTCGGTCCGATCCGCGATCTTGGCGGCAAGTTCGTCCGCCTTGGCACCAAAGCCGCTGTCGAGACGGTCGTTGGCGTTGCCGATGACTTCAGCGATTTCGCCGACCTTGCTTTCGAGCGCCATTTCGATCAGCTCCTGGCCGGTGCCAAGTGCAGTTTCGAGCGCCAGCGACTGGCTGGTAAAGGAGCCGGTCAGCCTCTCCAGAGAGGAATTCAGTATGCCGTCGAGTGCATCCTTGCCCGATCCGAGCGAGTGATTGATGCGCGCGAGGCTGTCGGACAACTTGGCATCGAGCGAGCCGGAACGCTTGTCGAACGCATCGGCGAAGTCGTTCAGACGGCCATCGAATGCGGAGGCGACGAGGTCGACCGAAGAACGCAGCCGCTCGTCGAAGAAGCCCGAACGCAGGTCCAGATCCATGACCGCTTCGTCGGCCGTGGTCTGGAGCGACTGGCGGAAACTTGCGCCTTTCTCATCCAGTGAGGCGTTGAGCGTACGAAGCACGTCTTCCAGGCTGGAAGTGACGGTCTGGGCGCCAGAAGTCAGCGATTCATTGATCTGGCGTGTCCGTGCGATCAGCGTTTCGTTGAGCTGGCGCGTGCGCTCCTGCAGCGCTGCGTTCAGTTTTTCCGTGTTGGCATCGAGAACCGATGCGCGGGTTTCGAACTCTGAAAGCAGCGAACGCCCGCGTTCGTTGAGCGCGGCGCCGAGGATCTCGATGCGCGTGTCGAATTCTTCTGCGAGCGAAATGCCAGTGCTATTGAGGGTGGTCAGCAGGCCTTCGGTCTTGCCCGACAGCAGGGCGCTGATCGAGTTTGCTGCGTTGCCGGTCTTTTGCATGATGATCGCAGCCTGCGTGTCGATCATCTGGGCGACGGCTTCGCCCGAGGTGGCGATGCTCTTGGAGATGGTGGTGCCAGCCGAGGATAGCTCTTCCTTAAGCTGGACATGGGCGCTCGAAATCGAAGAACGGACCCGCTCGGCGTGGCCAATGATCGCCTCGCGCTCGGAGCCGAGCTCCTGGACCAGGCTCCTGACCCGGAGTTCGTTGTCGGAGTAGCTGCGCTCCAATGCATTCACTTCCGAATGCACCAGCGTTTCGAGTTCCGAAGCGCGTGCGATCGTCCGCTCGATTCCCTCGTTCATCGCCGTGACTTCACGGCGGACTGCCTGGCCGACGGACATGATGCGTTCGGCGGCAGCATTTTCGGGTTCAGCAAGACGCAACGCCACTTCCGCCATGGAACGCGCCGCCTGCTTGAGTTCCTGCGCCCGGGTGATCATGTTGGCGAAAGCAAAGAAGACCAGGATCGGGAAGAAAATGCCGACCACGATGGCAAGGGCGCCAGGAACCGCGGCAAGGTCCGCAAGCGAGCGGATCTGCCAGATCTGCGGCGAATAGAGCAGGTGTGCCGCGCCGATGCCGAGCAGTACCCAGGCAGCAGAAACGATGGCCGCTACGCGAAGCGGCGAACCGGGTCTCTGTGCATCGAAACCGCGCAGCGCCTGGACCGGCACATTGGACGCCTGATCGTTGGCGGGCTTGTGCAAGGGCGATTTCGGCCCTGCCTCCGGCGCCAGTGCGCGGGCGATGTCCTCGGAGCGGTTCGCACCGGACCGGGCGGAATCGTCGCCTGGTTTGCGAGGTGTCTGGTTGGCTACGTCTGACAAATTTGCCTCCCGAGGATCAAGTCCGCCACGCGGGCGGTCTTCCTGGAAATCGATGGCCAAGGCTTCCTCAAGCGCCTTGTAGGCGTTCTCGGCTACCACGTCGTTTTCCGTCTTGATCGTCATTCCCGTTTCGCCTCATTCACTTCAATGCCTTGAAAGTGGGAGCCTCCGAGTAGGGAGAGCCCAAGGATTTCAAGGCCATGCACTTGCCCCGGATAATGCCATGTCCGCTCCGTCAGAGCGATGCCAGTGCCAATATCCGTTGGAATTTCGTCGCCTTTGGTTAAAAGGAGCCGCAATTTTCCACGTAACGTAGTGGCACAGAAGCCGTTTTGATACAATCACTGGGGCGACTGATGGCGAATAGGTTAAGAATTTATTAACGGAAATTTTGAGGCAGCCATACAAAAAAGTGAATGAATTTATCCCTTTAATGGCAGTTAACCATATGCCGAGATTTCACTCCGTGAAAATGCCGCAATTAAGCACTTTTGCGTGGTTGCCTGTGACGATGAGCTGCGAAGCACGCAGAGGCCTGTATCACAACCAGACAACAATCAGGGAAACAACCATGGCTGCCTTGAGTATCGCGTTCGGAGCCCCCGACCACTACAGTGGCGTCAAGCCCTCCAACCACCGCCCAATCGATCTTGTTCACCTTGCACGGCAGACGTCCGGCGACAAGGAGCTGGAGTTGGAAGTGTTGCGGATGTTCGCCCGGCAGGCGCGAACCTGCATGAACGAACTCGCCCATGCTCAGCAGGAAACGGTCTGCCAGACCGCGCACAAGCTTAAGGGCGCCGCCCTTGCCGTCGGTGCATTCATCGTATCTGATGCAGCAGAGCAGGTCGAAGCGCATGCTCAGGATGCCAAATGCCTAGCGTCACTCGGTGCGGCGGTGGTTGAAGTTGAAAACTTTATCCAGGGCCTGTCACGCTGAGCTCTGTGGCGTCGCGAAGGGTGCCTATCGCGTCCTGACCATTGCAAGGAGCGTGATTTGCGATGCGCGACCTCATAAGGCGCCTTATGGGCGCGCAACCGAAAGCAATGCAAATGCGCTCGCGCATCATCATTCCTGAAGGTCAAGTATACGACATCTACGCGATAGGTGATGTCCACGGCTGCCTTGACCTTCTCGTCGCTGTCGAAGAGCGCATCCGTTGGCATTCCGCCAATCGGAAGACGCCGGCGCTCATCGTGATGCTCGGCGATTATGTCGACCGCGGTTCTCAATCCCGCGGCGTTATCCAACATCTGACCAGGACCCCTGAGCCACCATTCCAGCGACTGTGCCTGTGCGGCAATCATGACGATGCGTTCCTGTCCTTCATACTGAACGACGATTTCGATCCGGCTTGGTTGGGATTTGGCGGTCTAACCACGCTTCAGTCCTACGGCGTGGATGCCGAAGGCTTGCTCGACCGGGATCCTGCCGGTCAAACGCTGATGAGGGCTGTACGAGAGGCCGTGCCGAAAGCGCATATTGATTTTCTCCGCACGTTGCCGATTTCCATCAGCATCGGCAAATATCTGTTCGTTCATGCGGGGATCGTTCCCGGCGTTCGGCTATCCCAGCAGTCCGATTTTGACATGCTCTGGATACGGGAGCCCTTTCTGACGAGAGGGCCGGAGCTAGATCTGATGGTTATCCACGGCCATACGCCAGATGACGACTTTCAGTACGGGATCGGCCGGATCGGCATAGACACTGGTGCCTTTGCGACTGGCAAGCTTAAGGCGCTGTATATCGGTACGTCAGGCATAGAGGAAATCTGATATTCTTGCGCCACGCCGCAGATTTCGGCTTGGATCAGGGGCTTCCACCCCGAATATGGCGGCGCAGATCGCCGTTTCTGATAAGCTGCCGGTACATTGTTCGGGAGGTGGAACCTGTGTCTGAACTGAAAGCCCCGCCCGGAGGTTCACAGCCAAGCCCGCCCCTGACTTCCGGAGAAATGGCGTCCACGATGTCGCATTTCCATCGCGCTGAAATTGCGCGAATGGCGGGATGGCGGGATCGTCTGGACAGGACGACCAACTGGGCGGTGACGGTTGCGGCCGCCATGCTGTCCGTGTCTTTGTCGACACCTTCGTCACACCACGGTGTCCTGTTGTTTGCCATGCTGTTGCTGCTGCAACTGCTGTGGATCGAAGCGCGCCGCTACCGCTTCTTCGATGTCTATCGTGCACGGGTCCGCCAGTTCGAGCGTTATTACTTCGCGCAGCTTTTCTCACCGCAAGACAACTTCGCGTCAAATTGGCTGCTGATCATGGGGGAAACGCTGAGGACACCCCAGTTCCTCATCAGCACCCGCGCGGCCTTCGCCCGTCGCCTGCGCCGCAACTACATACATCTGTTCTCCATATTGCTGCTCGCCTGGGTGCTGAAGCTGACCAGCCCGACATTACAGGTCGAGGGGCAGGAGATGGGCCTGGCGGCTTCGACGCGGCGCGCAATCGGCAACGCTGCCTTGGGTCCGCTGCCTGGCTGGCTCGTGTTCGCGTTTGTTGCGGTTTTCTATTGCTGGCTCATCTACACCGCCTACATCCAGAACTTCCGGGAAGGGGAACTGTCCATCGGCGACGTTCATGTATGATTGATTGTAGTCGCTCTGACGCGGGTCGATTGTCCAGGTTTGGACTGTTTTTTCGAAAGTCATGAATGTATTGGCGAAATTGTTTCGCCAACCGACAAGATATTATATTTGAACCATACTTGCCGCGCAGTGAGTCTGCCGGTTTCTTCGGGGAATTTCATGAAATCCAAAATTAGTCCTGGAGCCAGGCTGCGCTACTGGTTCGACCGCACGATGTCTGCTGGAACAGGCGCATTGATCGGCTGGCTCGGTGTTATTTCACTTGTCATTATTCTGGTTTTTGGTGCCGTCATTACATTGACCGGCATTGCGCAGGAGGACGGCCAGTCGCTCGGTTTTGCTGAAGCGACATGGGAGGCGTTGATGCGCACGCTCGACGCCGGCACAATGGGCGGCGATACCGGCTGGGTATTCCGGTTGCTGATGCTGCTGGTTACACTCGCCGGAATTTTCGTCGTGTCGACACTGATCGGTATTTTGAGTTCCGGCATCGAAAACAAGCTCGACGAGCTGCGCAAGGGTCGCTCGCTGGTTCTGGAAACAGCCCATACGATCATCCTCAATTGGTCCCCATCGATCTTCGACGTGATCTCGGAACTCGTGATCGCCAACGAAAGCCGCGCCAGGCCGCGGATCGTGATCATGGCCGACCGCGACAAGGTGGAGATGGAGGACGAGATTGCGGCCAAGATTCCCAATCTCCGCAACACGAAAATAATCTGCCGTAGTGGCGACCCGACCGATCTCTATGATCTGTCGATCGTCAATCCCAACCAGTCGCGCTCGATCGTCATACTCTCTCCAGAAAGTGACGATCCCGATTCCAGCGTCATTAAGTCGATTCTGGCGCTGACCCAGGCTCCCACCCGACGTGCGGAGAAATACAGGATCGCTGCCGAAATCCGTGACATCGAGAATGCCGAGCTTGCCCATATCGTCGGTGGCGGCGAAGCCCAGCTGGTGCTGGCTGACGACCTCATTTCGCGCATCGTCGTCCATTCCAGCCGTCAACCCGGGCTCAGCGGCGTCTACACCGAACTGCTCGACTTCGACGGATCGGAGATCTACGCAGTCGAGGAACCTGCTTTGGTCGGCAAGACCTTCGGCTATGCAATCTTCTGCTATGAGGTATCGACGCTGATCGGCCTGATCGACGGCGACAATAAGGTTCAACTCAATGTCCCAAGCAGCCGTGTTCTGCTGCCCGGCGAAAAGCTGATCCTGATTGCCGAAGACGATAACCTGATCGAGATGAAGAAATTCGGGGGCAGGGTCGACCCCGGCCTGTTGCGCCAGTCGACAGCGAGGGAATCGAAGCCGGAGCGAACGCTGATGCTCGGCTGGAACAGACGCGCACCAATGATCGCGGCTGAGCTGTCGAGATTCGTTGAGCCGGGCTCGACGTTGACCATCGTCGCCGACAATCACGGCTTTGCCGAGGAGGCGGCCGCGATCCGCCTCGCCAATGACAATCTGACGCTCGACATCCGCGATGGCGATTCGTCCAAGCGCGATTTGTTGCGCAGCCTGGATCCGCTTTCCTACGATCATATTCTCGTTCTCGGCTACACCGAGCACCTGGCTCCGCAACCCGCCGATACCCGCACGCTGGTGACGTTGTTGCATCTGAGGCGGATAGCCGAGGAGGCCGGCAGCCATGCTAGCGTGGTCAGCGAAATGATCGACGTGCGTAACAGGGAACTGGCGGAAGTCAGCCGGGCCGACGATTTCGTCGTCAGCAACAAGCTGGTCAGTCTCATGCTCGCGCAAGCGGCGGAAAACGAATACATGGCGCAGATATTCGGAAGCCTTCTCGACGAGGATGGCTCGGAAATTTATCTCCGGCCTGCCAGCGACTATGTCGCGCTCGATCAGCCCATGGATTTCTATACGGTCACGATGGCAGCAGTGAAGCGTGGCGAAATCGCCATCGGTTATCGTCGCAAAGGTGCTGGCGATAGTGGCCGCAAGCTTGGTGGCGTGGTGATCAATCCGAACAAGTCGGACCAGTTCAGCTTCTCCGCCGACGATCGCATCGTGGTGCTTGCGACGCAGTGATTTTCACGGCTGGGTATTTGCAGGGGCGGGGGCCGGTGGCGCCCGCCTGTGGATTACTGATCGGGAAAATGTCGAAATTCTCTTGAACGCTCTTGCGCTCTGAATTTTTTCAGACTAGATGACGGCCACCCTAGCGGTTCGCGGGGGCGATTAGCTCAGTTGGTAGAGCGCTTCGTTTACACCGAAGATGTCGGCGGTTCGAGTCCGTCATCGCCCACCATTCTTTTTCCTTGATATGTCAGCCGCTTACGGAGATTGACTGTCACTGAATAGAAAAATGGCGGACGAATGGGAACCTCAAGAAGTTCAATTCCTGCCGAGCAGTTGGAGGCCGCGGTCGCTTGGTTATGCAGCCAATCAGCGCGCTACCGCACCCGGCCAGATACCCTGTGATAGATCCACAGCACAATAATTGCGCCGATTACCGACACGACCAGACTGTAGATATTCAGGCCAGTGACGCCCGACGCGCCAAAGAAGCTGAATACCACACCGCCGACGATCGCGCCGACGATGCCGAGAATGATGTCCATCAACATCCCCTGGCCGGTCTTGTTGACGATCTTGCTGCCAATGAACCCCGCGATCAGTCCCAGTATGATCCATGCGATAACAGACATGCGATTCCCTCCTCGTTGTCTGCACCTTGGCTGGCTTTCACCATTAGATTGTCGTTTTAGCAAAGTATGATGTAACGTATCATCAGTGATGCGGATGATCAAACCTGGAAAATCGCAAGACCTTTGCTGGAGGAAACTTTCATGGGCATGTTTGATGATGCAGTGCCGGGAGGCAATATTACAAAGCCGATCATGATTGCACTCGGCGCCTTGCTCGTAGGCAAGGTGCTGGGTGGCTTCGGCCAGGGTGCGGATGCGCAAGCACCGGAGCAGCCGCAGCAAGCCCCCACGGCTGACGACGGCGGGCTGGCGGGAGGCCTCGGCGGTCTGCTTGAAAAGCTCGGCAGCGCGGGCCACGGTAAAACGGCCGATTCCTGGGTGCGTCCCGGGCAGAATGATCCGATCGCGCCAGGCCAGCTTGGCGATGCATTGGGGTCGCAGACGATCAGCGATCTCGCAAGGCGGGCCGGTGTCAGCGAAACGGAGCTGCTCGAGCAGCTATCGCGTGTATTGCCCGGTGTCGTCGACAAATTGACGCCGCAGGGACAAGTGCCGGACCGCCAAACGCTCGATTCTTTCTTCCGGTCCGCACTCGGTTCTTGATGATTGGTTCCACCGGATCGCGTTTGAATATGCGCCGGCTGAGCGGCTGCCGGCGGGGGCTTCCTGTCCCCGCCAGCGCAATGCGGCGTTAGAGCCCTGCAGCGGTGATTTCCGCGTCCAGCCGCTCGCGCGCCTTTTTCGGCAGCTTGCCAGACTTTACCGCATCGATGTTCGCGGGTGCGTCACCGACCACCACCAACCCGACCATCCCCATGCCGACATGCGGCATGCACTTGATACCATAGGCGCCATCGACATCGAAAGTAACCTTGAGCGTCTCGTTCATCTTGCTTTTGAACGGCTTTGCGCCATCCGGCATCATCCCCTTGATCGTCTCGGCATTGTGCCCCTTGTCGGTCGGGACGAATGTGACGGTGTCGCCCTTGGCAATCTTGACGAAGGCGGGTTCAAAGACCATGGCGCCGTCCTTGCCCTTGTTGAGCATGTGGACCTCGAAGTCGGCAGCAAAACCGGATGTTGCGAAGGCAGCCATGATAGCGGCTGATACCATGGTCTTGAGGCGGATGTGCATGGACGATCTCCTTGTTTTTTCTGTCCGTTAAGGCGATTAGGCTCTACCCCGCCGGATGGCTTTGATCTTGCGCAAACCGCTGCTGCGACAAAATGCACCGTCTGGCAAACGAAGGTATTTGACTTTTGTCAATCGCCTCGAATATTGTCTAAATCAACGAAGTGCGGAGGAAAAATGCCGATCAAGCCGAGCGATCAGATCATGCACAAGGCGGCATGGCTTTATTACATGCATGGCCTGCGGCAGGACGAAGTGGCCAAGCAACTGGATATTTCCAGAGCCTCCGTTGCCCTCTATCTCCGGCGCGCGCGCGATTCCGGCATCGTCACGATCTCGACCTCTACGGACTTGTTTTCCCATGAGACGCTGGCGCGCGAACTTGAAGATCTGCTCGGGCTCACCTCGGTTTGGATCGTGCCTGAGGATCGGCAGGCGCTCGATCCTGCTGCCGAAATGCCGGTGCTTGCCGCCACCGTATTCCTGGATCTCGTACGAAAGGGAGACAAGGTCGGCGTTGCCTGGGGCAAGACGGTTTATCACATCGCCGATGTCATGCCATTTGCCGATCTGAACGGCGTCACGGTGGTACAGCTCTGCGGCAATCTCGGCGCGCCATATTCCTATCGACCAGACCAGTGTACGACCGAAATAGCTCGGCGGTTGAATGCACAGGGCATCAATTTCTACGCGCCGCTGGTTCTGAGTTCCGAGCGGTTGGCTGAAGAGTTGCGTGCGGAACCGATGATCAGAGAACAGTTGGCTTCGATCGCCGAGTGTGATCTCGCGCTCTATTCGGTCGGCGGCATCGAGGCCGACAGCCATCTTGTGAAATGTGGCGCATTGACGCCGGAGGAAATGCGAAGCCTAGGCGAGCGCGGTGCGGCGGGCGTCATTGCCGGCCAGATCATCGATGTTGAAGGCCGCTTGATGGATTGCGCGCACAATCGGCGCTGCATATCGGCCGATCTTGGGTCGATCAAGGCGATTCCGAAGCGGATAATGGTCGTGCAGGAAGACAACAAATACGAGCCGCTGGTCGCTGCCATCAAGGGCGGGTTTGCCTCGCATCTCATCGTTACTGCATCGATGGGCAAGCGGCTGAAAGAACGATTCGCAACGTCGAAATGACTGCGCGCCGCGCGGGGGCGGCGTAACATTTTTCGGGAGGAACTGATGGAAAATCTCTGGAGGGACGCCGACGCGGAAGCGCTCGTGAGCCAGTATGAGGCGCGTGGTATCAATCGCGATCTGGCGCTGAGAACCTACACGACGCGGCTGCTCGGAGGCGATCCGCGCCTCGTCCTGCATGGCGGCGGCAATACCTCGGTCAAGACCACCATGCTCGACCTCGTCGGTGACGCCCATGACGTCCTCTGCGTCAAGGGCAGCGGCTGGGACATGGGGACCATCGAGCCCGAAGGCTTGCCGGCGGTACGCATGCCGCAGATGTTGAAGGCGCGGGCTCTCGACAAGCTCTCCGACGAAGACATGGTGACGCTGTTGCGCGCCAATCTCATCCATCCGTCAGCGCCAAACCCTTCGGTGGAAGCGCTGCTGCATGCTTTCCTGCCGCACAAATTCGTCGACCACACCCATTCGACCGCGATCCTTGCCATCGCTGACCAGGCCGAAAGCCTGAAGATGACGCGCGAGATCTACGGCAATCGCCTGGGCTTCGTGCCCTACATCATGCCGGGCTTTGCGCTGGCCAAATCCGCCGCCGGCATTTTCGACCAGGACCCGACGGTCGAAGGGCTGCTGCTCGACAAGCATGGGATCTTCACTTTCGGTGCGACGGCAAAGCAAGCCTATGACCGGATGATCCTCTTCGTGTCGATGGCCGAGGATTACGTGAAAGCGAGGGGACGAAAACCATTCACTGTTGCGGCATTGCCTGCCGATCGGCCGTCGCCGAAAGACATCGCGCCGATGTTGCGCGGCGCGGTGGCCATAGACAAGGGACAGGGGCGTTACGACCGGATGATCGGGGTATTCCGCACCTCTCCGGCCATTCTCGATTTCGTCAACGCAGCCGAGGTGGCTGATATGGCGGCGAGAGGCGTTTCGACTCCAGACCTCTCGATCCGTATCAAGACGGGCCCGATGGTGCTTGCTGCGCCGTCGACGTCGAGCCTCTCGACTTACCGGGCGCATATCGAGGAAAAAACAGCGACTTTTGCCGCCGCCTACACCGATTATTTCCGCAGCAACGACGCGCGCGACGATGTCAAACGCATCATGCTCGACCCCATGCCGCGGCTGACGCTGGTGCCGGGGCTCGGCATGTTCGGCCACGGCCGGACCTACAAGGATGCGACGATCGCTGTCGATGTCGGGGAGATGTGGATCGAGGCCGCACGTGACGCCGAATCCGTCGGCCGCTTCGAGCCGGTCAGCAAGCCCGATCTTTTCGATCTCGAATATTGGTCGTTGGAGCAGGCCAAGCTCGCTGGCGCAAAAGCCAAGCCTTTCACCGGGCAAGTTGCTGTGGTCACGGGTGGGGCAGGCGCCATTGGCGCAGCGACCGCGAGGGCGTTTGCCGCGGAAGGCGCCCACGTCGCGGTGCTGGACCTCGATGCTAGCAGGGCGGCAGACGTTGCAAGAGCGGCTGGCAACAACTCGATCGGCGTCGCCTGCGATGTCACTGATCCCGCTTCAGTGCGCAAGGCTTTCGACGTCGTGATCGAAATGTTCGGCGGTATCGATACTGTGGTGTCCAATGCCGGTGCTGCCTGGGAAAGCCCGATCGCGACCATGGACGATGCGCTGCTGCGCAGGAGTTTCGAGCTCAACTTCTTTGCTCACCACTCCGTCGCACAGAATGCAGTTCGTATCATGAAGGCGCAGGGCACCGGTGGGGCGCTATTGTTCAACGCGTCCAAGCAGGCGATCAATCCCGGCGCCAATTTCGGCGCCTATGGCCTCCCGAAGGCGGCGACCCTGTTCCTGTCGCGGCAATATGCGCTTGAGCACGGCAAGGATGGTATCCGGGTCAACGCAGTCAATGCCGACCGGATCCGCTCGGGACTGCTGAACGACGAGATGATCGCCAATCGCTCTACCGCGCGCGGGCTTTCCGTCGAGGACTACATGGCCGGCAACCTGCTCCACCAGGAGGTGACCGCCGAACATGTGGCACAGGCCTTCGTGCACCATGCGATGGCGGAGCGGACGACCGGCGATGTCACCACCGTGGATGGCGGAAACATCGCCGCGACGCTCAGGTGACATTCGCTCTGCTCAGGCGTCCAGAATGGGGGTGAAGCCGCCATGGATCATGCGCTTGCCATCGAAGGGCAGGCTGTCCGGACGCATGCGTGGATCGGCCATCACTTTCTTCCAGCCCTCGTCGCGGATTTGCTTGGAAGGCCATTCGACAAAGGAATAGACGACCGTTTCGTCGTTGGTGGCCTTCACCGCGCGTCTGCAGTCGGTGACCTTTCCATCAGGCACGTCGTCTCCCCACGAGTCGGAGGCGCGTGTCGCCCCACATTCCTTTAGCACAGTGGCGAACTTGACTGCGGTTTCCCGGTAGGCATCCTTGTTGCCGACCGGGACAGGAATGAGCGAGCCATCGACGTAGCCGGGCTTGCCGCCGCTGTTCTCATCGATGATCGTGGCAAACCCGCCGTAGATCATCCGCTTGCCGTCAAAGGGCATTTCCGAACCCATCTCTTTCAAACGCGGATCATTCATCATCTTCTCGTTTACAGCATCGCGAATCTGTTTGCTGGGATACTCGACCCATGCGAACACGATCACCTCGTCCGGCTTGGCCTGAACGGCGCCCTTGAAGTCGGTGACCTTTCCTTCAGGCACTTCGTCGCCCCATGCCTCGACGATACGGGTTGCGCCGAATTCCCGGAAAAAGGTGGCGGCTTCGGCCGCGTGCTTGCGGTAGATTTCCTTGTTGGCGGCGGGAACTGCGGCGACGAATCCGTCTACATAAGTCATGGCTTCTCTCCTTGCATGGTTGGATTGCCGGCGGATTATCCAGGGCAAGCGCCTGGATTAAGCGGCGATTTCATCAGCGGGGTAGGCACTTGACAGAATGAGTTGATATCAACATATATAGCGCATGTCAAACGCCGATCCTGTTTCCTTTGAAACGACTCTCCATGTTCGCGACCACTGCCTGTGCCTCTCGGCGCAACGGGCCGCCCGTGCGCTTGCGCGCCGATTCGATGAGGCCCTCCGTCCTGTCGGACTGACCAGCGGACAGTTTTCGCTGCTGATGTCGCTCAATCGGCCGAAGCCGCCTTCGATCGGTTCGGTCGCGTCCTTTCTGGCGATGGATCGAACAACGCTTACAGCAAATCTGAAGCCGCTCGAACGCCGGGGATTGCTGCTAACAACGGTGGACGCCGAGGATCGGCGTGGACGAAGGTTGACGCTGACAGAGGCGGGACAGCAAATACTGGCAAAGGCCATGCCGATCTGGACAAGGACACATGCCGACGTCGATCTGCAGCTTGGCACTGCGCAGCCTGAGGTCGTGCGCGCCGGCTTGCGTGCGCTGGCGCTGTGACAAAAAAGGGCGGCTCTTTCGAACCGCCCAGTTCACTAGGGAACTTTATTTCCTGGAAGGCAGCGGCATCCAGGCAGGAGCGGCGACATCGGCGTGGGCGAACTGTGGCATTTTCGCCGAAAGTTCTTCCATGTTCTTGATATCGTTGTCGTTCAGGTCCTTCTGGGTGATCAGTGTCGGCGGCACGATTACGCTCTTGCCCGGATCTTCGCCAGCGAGCATCATCGCCAGCGCGCGCACGGAGACCTGGCCGACCACGGCCGGGTTTGTGGCGGCGGTCGCAGCCCACGCGCTGCCGGCTTCGCGCATCGCTGCTATGTCCGACGTCGAAATGTCGGCCGAGTAGATTTTCACGCTGGAGGACATGCCGGCTTCGTCAACGGCGATCTTTACGCCCTTGGCGAACTCGTCATAGGGGGCAAACATCACGGTGATATCCGGATTGGCCGAAATGACCGAGCGAGCCTGGTTGGCAACCGAGTTGGCGATAGGGTTGTCCAGCGTGCCGAACATCGCTTTTTCATTGATACCCGGATACTGCGCCTTGAATTTCTTCCATGTTTCGTCACGGCGGTCGAGCGGCGCAATCCCTGCGACATAGACATAGCCGGCCTTCCAGCTATCGCCATTGTCCTTGATCGCCTGTTCCAGTGCGAGGCGAGCGAGGTCGCGGTCAGACTGTTCGATTTGCGGGATCTTGTCGTTTTCGACATTGACGTCGAAGGCCACGACCTTGATGCCGGCATCGACGGCGCGCTGGGCGGCTTCCTTCATCGATTCCGTCAGACCGTGCTGGATGATGATGCCGTTGACGCCAAGCGCGATCGCTTGGTCGACCATGTCGGCCTGAAGGGCGGCATCCTGGCGGCTATCGAGCACCCGCAGATCGACGCCAAGCGCCTTGGCCTGTGTTTCCACACCCGACAGATACGATTGAAAGAAGTCGCCGGTCGAAAGGTAGCGCACAAGCGCAATCTTGACCTTGCCCGCATCGTTGAACGGTGCCGGCATTTCAGCTGCAAATGCCGAGCCGGCAAAGGCGGTGGTCGCCATTAGGCCGAGTGCAATCTTGCCGAATACGCGTCTGGTAAAATTCATGACTGTCTCCTCCACGTTATTATTCCTCCATGTATTCTCAACAGGGCCTAGGCCCTATTTCCGGCTGCGCTGCGAGAGCGCGAAAGTGAATACCAGCGCCACCACCAGCACGGCGCCCTTGACGAAATCCTGGGTATAGTAGGGCGCATTCATCATCGTCAGTCCCTGCAGCAGGATGCCGACGAACAGTGCCCCGACTGCCGTACCGAATGCATTCGGCTTTGCGGCGCCCAACACGGCAAAGCCGATCAAAGCGGCGGCAACCGCGTCAAGAAGCAGGTTGTTGCCCGAGGCGATGTCGCCGCGACCAAGCCGTGCAGCCATCAGGATGCCGCCGATCGAGGCAAACACGCCGGAAATCACATAGGCGCCAATCTTGTAGGCATTGACCGGTGCGCCGGCGAGTTGCGCAGCGCGCTCGTTGGAGCCGACCGCATACATCATCCGGCCGAAGCGGGTATATTGCAGGAAAAACCAGATCAGCACCGCCAGAACGAGCAGGACGACGACCGAAACCGGCAGCAGATTGGGCAGGATGAAATCGAAGCGGTGTCGGCCGAGCGCCAGGAAACCGGGACTGAAGGTGCCGTTGGCGATCGAACCGTCGGGCATCGACATGCCGGTGGCGATCGAGCGGCCTTCGGTGGGTATACGCTGCAGCCCGACCAGCAGGAACATCATTCCAAGCGTTGCCAGAAGGTCCGGCACGCGCATGTAGACGATGAGGACGCCGTTGATCAGTCCGACCAAAACGCCGATGGCGATGCAGACAACCGTCGCGGTGATCGCATCGCCGCCCATCACCACCATCACGTAGGCGGAGGCCATCATGGCGGTGGTCGCCACCGAGCCGATGGAAAGGTCGAAGCCGCCGACCACCAGCGTGGCAGTGACGCCGAGCGCCAGAATGCCGGTGATCGCCACGGACTGGAAGATGAATACCGCACTTTGCGGCGAGGCAAATCCGTCTGCGGCGATGCTGAAATACACGACCATGCCGAGCAGCAGGACCAGAAAGCCATAGCGGATGACGAGCTCGCGACCCGAAAGGCGGCCTGCCTTGTTATCCAGCGGTTTGTCTGTGGATTGAGTCACGGTCATGAAGTCTTGGTCGCTTTCTCGTTCATGCATGCGCCGCGTGCCGCTTGCCGGCGATTTCCGCCAGCAGCAGGTCGACATCCGGGTTTTCATTAATGTGTTCGCCGACAATCGTGTGCTCGGACATCACCAGAATCCGGTCGGCGATTTCGAAGGCTTCGTCGAGTTCGGTGAGGAACACCAGAGTTGCGCGTCCATGCGCCGATGCGCGCAGCTTGGTGGCGATGTCGCGTCGGGCGGCGATGTCGACGCCCTGGAAAGGTTCATCGAGCACCAGCAACCGCGACGGTTGAGCGAGCCACCGGCCAACCATCACCTTTTGTTGGTTGCCGCCCGAAAGGGTCGACATGTCGTCTCGTTCGGAGCGGCAGACGATCCCGAGTTCGCCGATCTGGCCACGGGCGCTTGCGCGTTCACGGCTGCGGCTCAGAATCGAAAACCTGGACATCCTCTTGAGAAACGGCAGGCTGATATTCTCGATGATCGAGAAGCCCGGCACAATGCCGTTGGCGCCGCGATCTTTGGCGACCATGTGGACGCCATTGCGGATCGCCTCTCGAGGGGTCTGTGGCGCATAGGTTTGGCCGTCGAGCTTCATCTGCCCGCAAACCGGCTTGGCGAGGCCGAATATCGTCTCCGCAAGCACGGATTTGCCGACGCCGACGAGGCCGGTGACGGCGACGATCTCTCCGGAGCCCAGGGTCATCGAAAAGGGACTCGCACCATGGATAAGCTTTAGATCGCGGATTTCCAGCACCGGGCTCTTGGCAGTGCGCACATCAATAAGGTTCTGCGTGGAAGAGCGCCCCAGCATGGCATCGACTGCTGCTTCGTAATCGAGCTCCGGTCCCTCGAAGACGCCGGCAATGCGTCCGTCACGCAGGCTGACGATCGTATCGGCCAGTCGCCGAATATCCGACATCCGGTGGGAGATATAGAGAATGGCGACACCGCGCGCTCTCAGCTTGTCGATGAAATCGAACAAGCGGTCGGCTTCAGCGCTCGACAGGGACGAGGTCGGCTCATCGAGGATCAGAAGCTTCGGTTCGTGGGTCAGCGCCCGTGCGATCGCCACCATCTGTCGGTCGGCAAGCGGTAAATCCCCCACTGTGGCGGACATGTCGAAGGAAAGGCCCATCCGCGCTGCGACCGCTTCGGCTTCCCGCCGAACGCGCCGGGGGTTGAAAATGGTGCGTGCCCCCCGGCCGTTCAGTCGGTCGAGCGTCAGATTGGTGGCGACATCGAGATCGGCAACCACCCCGTCATTGATGTTCTGGTGGACCGTCACAACGCCTGCGCGCAGCGCCTCTGCGGGCGTCTGCGGCGAAAATGTCTGTCCCGACAATTCGATATGGCCAGAATCGGCCGAATAGACGCCGCTGATAATACGGACAAGGGTTGATTTACCGGCACCATTGGCGCCCATCAGCACGGTAACCTTGCCGGCGGCAAGCGAAAGATCGACGCCGTCGAGCACGCGGACCGGCCCGAATGATTTGCGCAAATTCTCGATGCGGAAAAATGCCTGACTGACCATAAACTCCTCCCTGAACACAATGCTAGAGCCGGATGTCGTCAATTGTCAAGGCCATTGACATTTGACAGAGCGCTGTTTTAACTCAGGTCTAACGGGGTATGGGAGACCCTCAAATCATGACTTCGGGAGGAGAGGATCAGATGTTGGCATTCGTTGCCTTGTCGGTGGAAACGCTTGCCGCGCGGCTGGGCGCTCTGGACGCGTTGCGTGAAAGAATTGGCCAGGATCCGGGCAAGTGGACAGTTGCGGAAGTGGGCGATGGAAACCTCAACCTTGTCTTCATCGTGAAGGGCGATATCGGCTCCGTTATCGTCAAGCAGGCGTTGCCCTACGTCCGTCTGGTCGGGGAGAGCTGGCCGTTGCCGCTGAAACGCTCCTTCTTCGAATATCATGCGTTGATGCGTCAGGGTGCGCGCGATCCCGGCATGACGCCCGAGATTTTCCATTTCGATCAGGCCCAGGCGATCATCGTCATGGAGTTCCTCACGCCGCATGTGATCTTGCGCAGGGCGCTGATCGACGGCCGTGAACTGCCAAGGGTTGGCCGCGATCTCGGGCTTTTCGTCGCCAGAACCCTGTTTCGCGGCTCGGACCTGTCGATGGTTACGCGGGAGAAGAAGGCCGATCTGGCGCTGTTTTCCGACAATGTGGCGCTTTGCGACATCACAGAGGCATTGGTGTTTTCCGACCCCTATTTCGAAGCGCCGCTCAACCGACACACATCGCCCCAGCTCGATGATCTGGTCGCTGAACTGCGCCGCGATCGAGATCTGAAGGTCGAAGCGCAACGCCTCAAGCATCTGTTCTCGGCCAATGCCGAAACGCTCTGCCACGGGGACCTGCATACCGGTTCGGTCATGGTGACCGATGCGGAAACCAAGGTGATAGATCCGGAATTCGCATTCTATGGACCAATTGCCTTCGATGTCGGGATGCTGATCGCCAATTTCTGGATGAGCTACTTCTCGCAGAGCGGACACGAGGAACGCGGCGAGCGCCACTCCATGCGTGCCTATTTGCTGCACACGGCGACTGAGATCTGGGATGTGTTCGCCACCGAATTCGGTCATCTCTGGCGCACCGAGCGCAAGGGTATTCTCTATCAGGCATCGCTTTTCGAAGCGCAGGGAGACGCGCTCGGCGCCGAGCAGGCACTCGATCGGATCCTGGACGACATCTGGAACGACATGCTGGGCTTTGCCGGCGTGGAAATTCACCGCCGTATTCTCGGCCTCGCCCACAACGCCGATTTCGAGACGATTGCCGACCACGACATGCGTGCATGTTGCGAGGCCAAGGCATTGAAATTCGGGCGGCATCTTGCCGTCAACCGTAGTCGCATACGCAGCATGGCCGAGATTTCGGCGCTCGCGGAGCGGCTTGAGAAGGAGCAGGTCAAGTGAAAGTCGCCAATCAACATTATAGAACAATCTGGCTCAACGAAGATGGGCAATCTGTCGACATCATCGATCAGCGCTGGCTGCCACATGAATTCCGCATCGTCACTTTGAAGACGGTTGCCGACGTTGCAACTGCGATCCGCGACATGTGGGTGCGGGGCGCGCCTTTGATTGGCGTTACCGCCGCTTACGGCATTGCTATCGCAATGGTCTCTGATCCAGGCGATGAAAATCTCGAAAAAACGTGGAATGAACTCAATGAAACACGCCCGACAGCGATAAACTTGCGGTGGGCGCTCAATGAGATGAAGACGTTTCTTGCGCCTCTTTCTCCTGATCGGCGTGCTGACGCCGCCTATCGACGGGCAGCCGAGATTGCCGAGGAGGATATCGAGCTCAACCGCCGCATCGGCCAAAACGGACTCGAGATCATCAGGAAAATCGCTGCCGGCAAGGAACCTGGAGAGCCGGTGAACATACTTACGCATTGCAATGCGGGATGGCTCGCAACGGTAGACTACGGCACGGCGACGGCACCCATCTACCTCGCCACGGAAGAGGGCATCCCGGTGCATGTCTACGTCGATGAGACCCGGCCGAGAAATCAGGGCGCGCAACTGACCGCCTGGGAGATGGTCGGGCACGGCGTTCCGCACACGCTAATCGTCGACAATGCCGGCGGGCATATGATGCAGCACGGCAAGATCGACATGGTGATCGTCGGTACGGATCGAACCACTAGCCAGGGTGACGTCTGCAACAAGATCGGCACCTACCTGAAGGCGCTTGCCGCCAAGGACAACAATGTGCCTTTCTACGTGGCGCTGCCGTCGCCGACGATCGACTGGACGGTCTCGGACGGGGTGGTAGAGATCCCGATCGAGGAACGGGACGAGGATGAAGTCAGCTTCATTCAGGGCAAGGCAGGCGACGGCTCCGTCAGTCGTCTGCGGATTTCGCCGGAAGGTACGCCGGCGTCAAATCCGGCGTTCGATGTGACGCCGGCGCGGTTGATTACCGGCCTGATTACCGAGCGCGGCGTTGCGCCGGCGTCAGGCGAGGGGCTTCGCGCCCTGTTTCCGGAAAGAGCACATTAGCGGCTTGCAAAATTGCAACAATCAGCAAAAGGTGGCCGCGACGGTCACCTTTTTTGTTCCGGTCTTGTGCATTGCACCATTGATTTTCCCGCCAACGTCAACTAACATTCATGAATGTTTGTAAGTGCCATGGCTGATTTCGCGTGAGGCGGAGCAGGATGTGGCGTTCCCAACCGATCCTGTTTTCACGACTGGTGCGAGCCAGAACGGTCACCTCTTTGCAGTGGAATTATCGATGAAAATCAATCGCCTTGCTCCGTTTGTCGCTTTGTTCGGCCTGGCCGCCCTCGCTGGCTGCTCCGACGAAAAGGCACCGCAAAATGCTGCGGCGCCAGTCTTCCCACCGTCAGCCGTAGCCACGATCACGACAGTTGCCGAGCCGCTGCCGATCACCAACGAGCTTCCCGGGCGCATCGCGCCGACTCGGATTGCCGAAGTCAGGCCACGCGTCAGCGGCATCATTACTGCGCGCGTATTCGAACAGGGTTCGAAGGTGAAGGCGGGCGACGTCCTCTATCAGATCGATCCGGAGCCGTTCAAAGTTCAGGTCGCAAGTGCCGAGGCGACGATGCGTCGTGCCGAGGCTGTGCAGTTGCAGGCCAAGCAGCTTGTCGACCGTCAGCAGGAACTGCGGAAGTCCAACGTTACAAGCGCCCAGAATGTCGACAACGCGGTCGCACAGCTCGCAATTGCCGACGCTGATGTTGCGGCAGCCGAAGCCGGGCTGGCAACGGCCAAGCTCAATCTTCAGTATGCCAGCGTTACCGCGCCAATCAGCGGGCGCATCGGTCGCGCTCTGGTAACGGAAGGTGCGCTCGTCACGGTCAACGGCGTGGAAAATCTCGCGACGATCCAGCAGCTGGATCCCGTCTATGCCGACTTCACCCAGCCCGCGGCGGATCTGATCCGGCTTCGCAAGGCGCTTGAAAGCGGCGGCATGATCAGCAAGCCGGGTGAAGTGCCCGTGCGTCTGCGGATGGACGACGGCACGCCCTACCAACACACCGGACGTCTGCTGTTTACCGAAGCAGCCGTCGACGCGACCACCGGCCAGGTGATCCTGCGTGGCGAGTTTCCCAATCCGCAGGGAGACCTGCTTCCGGGCATGTATGTGCGCGTCGAGATCGAGCAGGGCGTTGAGAAGGACGCTATCGCGGTGCCGCAACAGGCCGTCCAGCGCGATGCTTCCGGCAAGGCGCAAATCTATGTCGTGGGCAAGGATGACGTCGCCGAACTGCGCGTGGTCAATGCCGGGCGCACCGTCGGTAGTCGCTACGTCATCGCTTCCGGCCTCAAGGCTGGCGAGAAAGTGATTGTCGAGGGTTTCCAGAAGATCAGGCCGGGCGCCAAAGTCGCGCCGTCCGATTGGAAGCCGGCCGAACAGGCTGCCAAGCCAGCCGACGAAGCCGCCAAGGCGAATTGAGGACAGACAATGCCTAGTTTTTTTATTGATCGTCCGATTTTCGCGTGGGTCGTCGCCATCCTGATCATGGTTGCAGGTGCGATTTCGATTCCGCTCTTGCCGATCTCGCAATATCCGAAGGTCGCGCCGCCGCAGATTTCTGTGTCGACGAATTACCCCGGTGCGACATCGGAAGAAATCTATCAAAGTGTCACCCGGCTGATCGAAGACGAGCTGAACGGCATCAACGGCCTGCTTTATTTCGAGTCGGCGTCAGATTCCTCCGGCTACATCACAATCACGGCGACATTCGCGCCCGGCACCGATTCCGGCCAGGCTGCGGTTGATGTTCAGAACCGTGTGCGGCGCGTCGAGCCGCGGCTTCCCGACATCGTCACACAGCAGGGTATCCAGGTCGAAGAAGCCGGCTCAGGCTTCCTCATGGTGGTGGCGCTTTCGTCCGAAGACGGCTCCATGGATGCGGTCAGCCTCGGCGACTATATGAGCCGAAACGTGCTGTCGGAAATCCGACGCGTTCCGGGTGTTGGCAAAGCACAGCTTTTCGCCACAGAGCGTGCCATGCGCGTGTGGCTGGATCCAGACAAGATGGTGGGCCTGAATCTCACCGCCGGCGACGTTACGAACGCCATCCGGACGCAGAACGCCCAGGTAGCCGCCGGCCGCATCGGCGCCCAGCCGAACCCGGTCTCGCAGGAAACCAGCGCGAGCGTCTTGATCAAGGGCCAGCTCGGCACACCGGAAGAATTCGGTTCGATTATTCTGCGCGCCAATCCGGACGGATCCAATGTCCGACTTCGCGATATTGCGCGCATTGAGGTGGGTGGAGCGTCCTATAACTTCTCGAGCCGGCTGGATGGCCATCCTGCCGCCGCTGTCGGCGTGCAGCTTTCGCCATCGGCCAATGCCATGGCGACCTCCGAGGCGGTCGAGGCGCGTATGGCGGAGCTTTCCAAGATGTTCCCGCCGGGTGTCAAGTACACCGTCCCGTATGACACCAGCCCGTTCGTGAAGATCTCGATCGAGAAGGTTCTGAGTACGCTGGTCGAAGCGGTTGTGCTCGTCTTTATCGTGATGTTCCTGTTCCTGCAGAACTTCCGTTACACGTTGATCCCGACCATCGTCGTGCCCATCGCACTTCTCGGAACCTGCGCCGTGATGCTCGCCACCGGGTTTTCGATCAACGTGCTGACCATGTTCGCCATGGTGCTGGCAATCGGCATCCTTGTCGATGACGCGATCATCGTGGTCGAGAACGTCGAACGCATCATGTCGGAAGAGGGACTGAGCCCGCGGGAAGCGACCCGCAAGGCAATGAAGCAGATCACGGGCGCCGTCATCGGCATCACCCTTGTGCTCTGCGCAGTGTTCATCCCCATGGCCTTCTTCCCGGGCGCGGTCGGCGTCATTTATCGCCAGTTCAGTCTGACGATGGTGGTTTCGATCCTGTTCTCGGCGCTGCTGGCTCTTTCGCTGACGCCTGCGCTGTGCGCGACCTTCCTCAAGCAGATCCCCAAAGGTCATCACGCGACCAAGAGGGGCCCGTTCGGTTGGTTCAACCGAGGTTTCGACAAGGCCTCGCATGGTTACAGCAAGGTCGTGGGTGGGCTCGTTCGCCGCACCGGTCGTTACATGGTGGTCTATCTGGCGCTGCTCGTCGGTCTCGGCTACCTGTTCGTAAGCCTGCCTGCTTCGTTCCTGCCGAATGAAGACCAGGGCTTTATCATCGTCAACGTTCAGGCTCCGACTGACGCGACATCGAACCGTACGACTGCAGTCATTGAACAGATCGAGGGTATTTTTGCCAACGAGCCCGCGGTCGCCAAGATCATTGCGATCAGCGGTTTCAGCTTCAACGGAACCGGCGACAATGCCGGCCTGGCCTTCGTAACGCTCCAGGATTGGAAGGAACGCGATCAAAACAACTCGGCCGAGGCAATTGCCGGTCGCGCCAGCATGCAGATGTTCGGCGGCATCAAGGATGCGATCAGCTTTGCGCTTTCGCCTCCGGCCATCCAGGGGCTCGGCACCACCAACGGCTTCTCCTTCCGCCTTCAGGATCGCGCCGGCCACGGATCGACAGCACTTGCTGCCGCTCGTGACCAGCTCCTGGCCGCAGCCTCGCAAAGCCCGGTACTACAGGGACTGCGCGTGGAAGGCATGCCGGAGGCCGCACAGGTCAATCTGGTCATCGACCGCGAAAAGGCCAACACGTTCGGCGTTTCGTTTGCGGACATCAATACGACGATTGCCACGAGCCTTGGCTCCAATTACGTCAACGACTTCCCCAATGCTGGCAGGTTGCAGCGCGTCACTGTTCAAGCCGACCAGAACAAGCGTATGCAGACTTCCGACCTGTTGAAGCTCAACGTCCGTAATTCGAATGGTGGCATGGTGCCGATCTCTTCATTCGCATCGATCGATTGGACGACCGGCCCAGCGCAGACGGTTGGCTACAATGGTTATCCCTCGGTCCGCATCGGTGGCGAAGCCAAGCCTGGATATTCGTCCGGCGAAGCGATCACCGAGATGGAGCGTCTGGCTGGTCAGTTGCCGCCCGGTTTCGGTTTCGAGTGGACGGGGCAGTCGTTGCAGGAAATCCAGTCCGGCTCCCAGGCGCCGATGCTGATCGCCCTGTCGTGCCTGCTCATCTTCCTAGTGCTGGCCGCGCTCTACGAGAGCTGGTCCATTCCAGTCGCCGTCATGATGGTGGTGCCGCTGGGGGTCATCGGCTCGGTTCTTGCAGTCGTGCTGCGGGACATGTCCAACGACGTGTACTTCAAGGTCGGTCTCATCGCCATCATCGGCCTGTCGGCAAAGAACGCGATCCTGATCATCGAGTTCGCCAAGGATCTGCACAAGGAAGGCAAGCCGCTGCTTGAGGCAACCATCGAAGCCGCTCACTTGCGGTTCCGGCCGATCCTCATGACCTCGTTGGCCTTCACGCTCGGCGTTCTGCCGCTCGCGATTGCTACCGGTGCCAGTGCTGGCAGCCAGCGCGCCATCGGTACGGGCGTTATGGGTGGAATGATCTCGGCAACCGTGCTTGCGGTGTTCTTTGTGCCGGTGTTCTTTGTCTTCGTCACCAAGCTTTTTCATAGAAAGCCGAAGGATGTTGCAGATACGAACGTCGGCTCGGGCGAACCGGTGGCTTCTGCCGCCGAGTGAGGCGGGTAACCGTCAGTAGCTGCACGCCCGGTTGGGCGTGAAGGAGGCAGCATGCGCAGGACCAAGGCGGAAGCAGCGGAGACGCGTTCGAGCATTATTGCTTCGGCGGAGCGCGTCTTCTACGACAAGGGTATCGCGGAAACGACATTGGAGGATGTCGCCCGCGATGCCGGGGTTACCCGGGGTGCGATCTATTGGCATTTTGCCAACAAGACCGAGTTGCTGCTCGCACTCTATGATTCGGCACCGATGCCACACGAGGACATGATCCTCAGGGAGCTTCAGGCAAATCCGGACGATCCTCTGTCGGTTTTGGAAAGGACCTCGGCAAGCTGGCTCGATGAAATGTCGAAGGACGAACGCCGCAGCCGGATTTACACAATCCTGTTCCGCTGCGACTATAGCCCTGAAATGGCTGGTATCCTGCAGAAGCAGCGCGAGGCAGACGCCTCCAGCTGCCAGTTCTTGCTGACGGCATTCAAAGGTGCATACGAAAAAGGGCAGTTAGCATCCAGCTGGACACCCGATGTGGCCGCCAGAAGCTTTCTCTGGCTGATGAAGGGGGTCTATACGGATTGGCTTCGCTTCGGAATGCAGTTCGATCTCGCCACCGAAGGGGGGGCCTGCGTCAAGCAGCTTTTTTCCAGCTTCCGGCGCCAGTGATTTGTCGTACCAGCCCCCCGGAAGTCCTGGCCAAGAAATTCGGACAGCTGAGACCGTCGGTTAACCTCGCTGTCCGGTAACGAGTCCGTGGACGTAGGCCGCGGTCATCAATCCCATCAACAGCACAATCGCATAGGCCTGTGAAAGTGCGCTGCTGTCCGCGCGGTTGCTGGCTACCGTTGCTCCGGGCGCCAGAATCGCACCTGCCTTCAGGATCTCGACCAGCCTCTCGTCGTTCTGGCTGTTGTCGCGGGCCTTCGGCGTAGCCTTTTTTCTATCGGCATCAGACGTTGGTTGCCGCATGCTGGTTCGCCCTTTCATGGTCAATAAAAGCTTAAATAAAATACGCAGCAACAGGCAAGCGATTAGAGACGCGGGTTGTGGCAATGGAGGTGTTTGCCAATAGCCGGGACGGTACTCAGCATCCCGTTTGCATGTTCGTTACGGCACTGCGCGAAAATGCGTATCTCATAAAGATTTGTTATTTCAATGCCTTGCAAGGATTCGATTGTTGATCGTGCGGATCGGGCCTCGGTCGTAGAGGCGATTTTTTGGACGCAGCGAAATGGCATAAGCCTTTCGGATGAAACAGACGGTTATGTTTCAAAATGGCACAAGGATAAGCGGTGATGAGCCTGGTGCGGGCTCAAGCGTCACAATTCTGGAATGTTTTCCCGGAAGACCACCTGGAGCCGCGGAGCATGGTACTCGAATGATTTCTCCGTGATGGCGTTGACAAGCATCGAGATCGCCTCGCGTGCTTCCACGCGCGGGTTCTGGTCGATGACTGCATCCATCGTGCCGGAAATCAGCAGGGCTTTGGAGTTGTCGGTCAGTTCGTGGCCGATGAAGATGATCGATTTCTGCTTGCCGGTCTCGTTGATTGCCTGGCCGATGCCGGAATTGCCCCCGCCGATGTTGTAGACACCGGCGAGATCGGGGTGGCGCTTCAGCAGGGCGGCGGCTTCTTCATAGGCGCGGCTGCGGTCGTCGCGGATTTCGCGAAGTTCGACGATTTCAAGATGCGGAAATTCTTCCGAGATGATGTGGCGAAACCCCATCTCCCGCTCTTCATGACCGCGATAGGACAGTGAGCCAGCAAACAGCGCGATCTTGCGCGGTTCCTTCGATGGCAGAAGACGACCCAGCAGATAGCCGGCGAGTCTCCCGGCCGCGCGATTGTCGATGCCGACATAGCCGGACCTCGAGACATGAAGGATGTCAGAGACCAAAGTCACGACCTTGATGCCCGAATCGTGCAGCGCGCGCATGGCTTCCCGCACGGCCGGATGATCCTGCGCGATCAGGGCGACGCCTTGCGTTGTTTGCTTAAGCTCCATCAGCTTCTGCGCAAGCGAGATGGGATTGAACCCCTCGACCGTATGCATGGTGAAGCTGACCGACTCGTGCGCGGCGCCTTGCCGTTCGAGCTGGCTTTTCAGATTGAGGATGAACGAATTTGTCCCGATCGGCAGCACGAAGTCGAGCCGGATCTTGTCGGACGACGCAGATGTGGTGCCGAAATAGCCAAGCCTTCGTGCGGTATCCAGAACGATCGTGCGCGTCCTGTCACTGACGCCTGCTCGATCATTAAGGACACGATCCACCGTGGCGGTCGATACACCGGATTCCCTGGCTATGTCGATCAGCGTAGAGCGCACTCGCGATTCCCTTCACCTGCAAATGATTGGAAATGATGTAGTCCAAGACGCATCCTATGCAACAGAAAAATTACCTCTTGCGACCTCTGATTACATGTCCATGGCAGGAAGCATCAAAAAACCTCACAAATTTCCAATGGTTTACACCAGAGTAGCCGTAAAGACGTAAATCTGATTTATCACGATGTGATTGATGCGGCAATATGATTTAAAATGATGTTGACATTCGCGGCGATGTAAATCAATGTACCTCAAGTCGGATGGAGGTCCGGCGTGAGGGAGGTTTTCTATGTCTAGGAATTTTGAAGTGTCACGCCGTGGATTCTTGTCCACGACGACAAGATTGGCCGGTGTTACGGCCGCTGTCGGTATTGCGCCGCAGTTCATCCGGCCCAGCAGGGCGCGCGCAGCGGATGCGCTTGCGTCCGGCATGATTGGTGGGCCAACCGGCTTCGATGGCGCTGAACGGTATCAGTATGGTGCCGATACGCCTGAAGGTCGCGCTGTCGAGGCGGCCAAGAGCCTGAAGGCTGCGGGCAAGGCTCCTGAGAAAATCGTGCTCGGACTTTCGGATGGTTCGATCGGTCAGTTGACGCAACCGTTCCCCAAGGGCGCTCCGTCGATCAAGGACCTTTGGGAAAAGGAAACCGGCATCAAGCTGGAGATCGTTGGCGTGCCCAATGGTCAGGAATTCACCAAGACCATGCAGGACATCTCGACCAAGAGCGGTGCCTACGACATCTACTCGGTGGAATGGAACCGGCTCGGCGATCTTGCCGAAACCGGCGGCATCATCGCACTCGACGATTATGTGGCGGCCCACAAGCCGGAATGGGATGATCCGGAACGCGGTTATGTCGGCGGTGCTGCCGGCGTGTCCTTGCTGAACCAGTATCGTGGATCGACCTACGGCGTGTCGCTGGATGGTGACTTTCAGACCTGGAACTACCGCACCGACCTGTTTGGTGACGAGAACGAGAAGAAAGCCTTCTCCGACAAGTATGGCTATGAGCTTGCGCCGCCGAAGACATGGAAGCAGCATGCGGAAGTCGCGGCATTCTTCCAGCGTCCAGACAAGGGGCTGTTTGGTTGCACCGACCTGCGCAATCAGGGCTGGGGTTATACCAACTGGTATCAGCGCTTTGTGTCGATGGGCAATCCCAACCAGTTCCTCTTCGATGATGACGGTAAGGCGCTGATCAATTCCGATGCTGGCTATGCCGCTACGCTCGAATATGTCGAGTCGCTTTCGCACCACTCCCCCGACGCGATCTCCTGGGGCTGGCCTGAGCAGTATGGCAACTTCGCCGGTGGCGGCGCTGCCATGACCTGCGCCTTCTCGAACCTGCCGAAGTTTCTCGACAACGCGGCAAACGAAGGGTCGAAGGTTACAGGCAAGATCGGTTCCATGCTTCCGCCGGGTCGCGAGATCGACGGCAAGCTTATCCAGCGCACGGTATTGTGGCTCAATCTTTCGGCTTCCGTCTCTTCGCAGAGCAAGCATCCGGAGGTCTGCTACCTGCTGCTGCAGTGGCTGGGCTCCAGCCGCATCTGTTCGTGGATGACGGCCAATCCGGGTGGCTACTTCGACCCGTTCCAGCTTGCGAACTTCGCCGATCCGCTGGTGCGGGAGACTTACCATGCCTACCACATGGATGTCGTTCGCGAGAGCGTCGCCCGGACTGTGCCGACGATCAACTACCCTGGCGCAACGGCATTCCACAACGCGCTCGACGAGAACCTGATGGCCGCACTGACCAAGGCCAAGACGCCGGAACAGGCAATGGCCGACACCGAAACACAGTGGAAGCGCATCGCGCGCCGCACTGGTGAGGACAAGTTGGTCGAAGCGATCAAGGCCAACAAGGCAGCGTGGCCGACGGTCACCGACTCGGTGTGAATACTCACCATACCTGAATTGAAACCATGGGAGGCGGGCGGCCGCCTTCCATGCAAGTTGCAGACGATATTCAGATTGAGACGATGACCCGTTCACCTATTTTCGAAACGTTCAGGTATCTGGCCATTGTCGCGGCGGTGGCCGTGACCCTGGTGCCGATCCTGTGGATGGCGTCGATGGCCTTCAAGCCGATTGCCGAATGGTCCGCCTCCGGCGCCGACCTGACCTGGTGGCCGAAGATCCCGACGCTCGACAATTTCCGCTTCATTTTCGGCACGTCGACCAGCGATCTGATCGTGGCGCTCGACAAGACCGCTGCAAAGCCCATCCTCTCCTCACTGTTGTCGGCGGTCTTCGGCACGCTGATTGCCATGATCGCCGGCACGTCGGCCGCCTATGGCCTGTCGCGCTTCGGCTCCGGCAACAACCTGCCGCTTGCACTGATCCAGCTTCGGCTATTTCCGCCAATGGCCGTGATGATACCCGTGATGATCATGTGGGCATTCCTCGGTTTGGTCGATACCTGGTGGGGACTGGCGCTGATCTATGGCATCGTCACGCTGCCTTTCGCCTTCTGGCTGATGAAAACTTTCTTCGATGACATGCCGCGGGAAATCGAGGACGCCGCACGCGTCGAAGGCTGCTCTCGGTTCCGTGTCTTCACCCAGATCACCTTGCCGATGATGCGGGCACCACTGGCAAGCTCGGCCCTGTTCGTCTTCATCCTCAACTGGTCGGATTATCTGATCGGCCTGCTGCTGACGACGCGCGAGTGGGTGACGATTCCGGTCTATATGGCTTCGCTTTCCTCCTCGATGACCGGCCAGTTGTATGGCGCCAAGGCCGCGCTCGGCCTGATCGCCGCAGTGCCGCCGGTGATCATGGGTATCGCCATCCAGAAGCATCTGGTGCGCGGCCTGACCTTTGGAGCTCTCAAGCAATGACCGATGCCATTTCCATTCCGACAGTGGCTGTCGCTGTGATCGCCGGAACTGATCGAGAAAGTCGCAAGCTCGGTTTCCGCCTGACGCTGCCCGCACAGATTCTCGTGCTGTTCATTTCAGTCTTCCCGCTGCTGATGCAGCTTTACATTTCGATGACAGACTGGTCACCGCTGGACGGCGTGGGCTGGTGGATGGCCTGGGAATCTTGGAACACATTCGCCAACTACACCGACCTTGCCGTCGATACGCGCTTCTGGGACGCGCTCGGCCGTACCGTGCTGGTGATGCTGGTCTGCGTGCCTGCCGAATTCTTGCTCGGCTTTGCACTCGCGCTGCTGTTCATGGACGATTTTCGCGGCAAGCGGGTGTTCTATTCCATTCTGCTGATGCCGATGATGGTCGTGCCAGCCGTGGCCGGCTACATGTTCTTCATGCTGTTCCAATCCGGCGGACCGATCAACGACATCATTTCGAACCTGACCGGAGCGCAGTTCACGCTTGCGTGGCTGTCCAGCCCCGGCTGGGCAATGGTGGCCGTGATGGTGGCTGATATATGGCAGTGGACGCCGCTGATGTTCCTCATCCTGTTGGCGGGGCTGGCCGGAGTGCCGGAAGACCAACTGCGCGCCGCCACTTTGCTCGGTGCAAGTTGGCCACAACGGTTCCGTACGATCATCCTGCCGAAGATGAAGACCATCATCATCATTGCATTGGCCATCCGCGTGATCGAGAACTTCAAGATCTTCGACACGCTCTACATCATGACGGGCGGCGGCCCTGGCGTCGCGACCGAGACGATCTCTGTCTACATCTACAAGGTCACGCAGAACGACCTGATCTGGGGCTATGTCGCGGCAATCGCGTTGGTGATCCTGATCGTCCTTTCCATCGCGGTGAACTTTGCCATCAAGAAAATGAACGCCGCGCGCGAAGGAGGCCGGGCATGACCTCCATCCATCTCGAAAACCTCAAGAAGAGTTTTGGGGCATTCCAAGCGCTCAAGACCATGGATCTGAAAATCAACGACGGCGAGTTCGTCGCGCTGCTGGGCCCATCCGGCTGCGGCAAGTCGACGACCATGAACATGATCGCCGGCATGGAAGACCCGTCCGAAGGCCGCATCCTGTTCGACGGCCGCGACATGTCGGGCGTGTCCATGGGCAAGCGCGGCGTCGGCTTCGTATTCCAGAACTATGCGATTTTCACGCATATGAACGTCTACGAAAACCTCGCCTACGGACTGAGGGTGCGCAAGCTGCCAGAGGCCGAAATTGACCGCAGGGTCAGGGCGATAGCCGAATTCCTGCAACTCGGGCCGCTCCTCAAGCAGCCGTCGGCGAAGCTATCGGTCAATATCCTGCAGCGGCTTGCGATTGGCCGGTCGGCAATCGTGGAGCCGGCAATCTTCCTGCTCGACGAGCCCTTGTCTAATGTCGATGCGGCCTTCCGCGCCGTCATGCGCACCGAGCTCAAGCATTTGCAGCGACAGTTCAAGCAGACGATGGTCTACGTCACGCACGACCAGCTCGAAGCCATGACTATGGCCGACCGCATCGCCGTCATGGACCATGGCGTGTTGCAACAGAGTGGTTCGCCCGTCGAGGTCTACAACAACCCGACCAATACCTTCGTCGCCGGCTTTCTCGGTTCGCCCGGCATGAACCTCGTCAGGTCGACATTGGCAGACAGTGGCGGCAGCCTTGCCGCTGATATGGGTACCTTCGGCATGTCCGATACGCTCGAAGACAGCCTGGCACGCTGCGCGGCCAACGAAAACCGTCGCGAAGTCTATTACGGCTTCCGGCCGGAACAGGCGACCTTGGCCGCGACGGGCGAGGGCGGGATACCGGTATTCTTCGTCGAGCGGATCGGCGCGCGCACCATCGTTCATCTCGGTCGCGACAAGGCAACGATCAAGATCGTCATGGACAACGACAACGGGCTGGAAGCCGGCATGTGCGCCAGGCTGACGGTCAATCCGGGTGCGGTGCGCCTCTTCGATGCCGAAAGCGGCATGGCAATCGGGAGGGCATGAACTATGGCCAGCATTTCATTCCGCAATGTCACCAGGCGGTTCGGCAATACGATTGCGGTCAACAACGTCTCGTTTGACATCGCTGATAACGAGTTCTTCTGTTTTTTTGGTCCGCCGCTTTCCGGCAAGTCGACGATCCTGAAAATGATCCTCGGGCTCGAAATGCCTGACAGTGGAGAGATCCTGATCGGCGGCAAGCCGGTCAACGCGCTGTCGCCGGCCGAGCGCAACGTGGCGATGGTGTTCCAGAACCTGGCACTTTTCCCGCATATGACAGCCGAGCAGAATGTCCGCTTTCCGCTTGTCGAGCGCAAGGTGCCAGAAGACAAGATCAGGGCGCGGGTTGCCGCAGTGTCGGAGAAGCTTCATATCGGTCACCTCCTGCATAAACCGCCGGCGCAGCTTTCCGGCGGCGAACGGCAGCGCGTGGCGATTGCCCGGGCCTTGGTGCGCGATCCCGCCGCTTATCTCATGGACGACCCGATTTCGGCTCTCGACGCACGTCTCCGGGAGGAGACACGCGTGGAACTCAAGCGCATCCAGCGCGAGCTCGGCCACACGCTGGTCTACGTAACGCACGACCAGGAAGAGGCGATGTCCATCGCCGACCGGATGGCGATCATGGAAAACGGTCACATCCGCCAGACCGGCAAGCCATCCGAGATCTACGATCATCCAGAGAGCCAGTATGTGGCACGCCTGCTGGGGTCGCCGGCGATCAACCTGCTTGCCCTCAATAATGGATCGGCAGGTGCCGGCACGATTGACCTTGGCGGTCTGGCTGTTCCGGCTGGTGCATCCGGCATCGGAATACGCCCGGAAGACCTGAAGGCTGAGCCGTGGACCTCCGGAAAGGCGGGGACACCAGCGAAGGTCTTTGAGGTCGAGCCGCTGGGCGGCTACACCGTCGTGACGCTGACGGCGGGCGAGGAAAAGTTGCGCGCCCTGATGCGCGGCCATCCGGACATCAGGGTAGACACCGATGTGGCGCTGTCGTGCGATCCGCGCCGCATCCATTTCTTCAAGCCGGACGGACTAGCGCTAGCGCCTGTTCAGTCCGGGCAATAATGGGAGGAGTTTTCATGGCTGACGCCAAGGGGTTCAAACCGGACGTCGATGTCCGGGTCAAGGAGTACAGGGTCGGCTGCATCGGCGCCGGCATGATCATGGCCGAATGCCACCTGGCCGCCTACAAGGAAGCCGGCTTCAATGTTGCGGCGATTGCCTCGCGCACCAGGGCCAATGCCCAGAAAGTCGCCGACCGCTGGGGCATTCCCAAAGTACATGACACGCCGGAAAACCTGATCAAGGACCCGTCGATCGAGATCATCGACCTTGCCTTCCCGCCGGACCAGCAGCCCGCTTTGATCCGTGAGGCTCTCAAGCAGCCTCACATCAAGGGAATTCTGGCGCAGAAGCCGCTGGCACTATCGCTCGATGAGGCCCGCCAGCTACGCGATGAGGCGCAAGCGGCCGGCAAGACGCTCTCCGTCAACCAGAACATGCGCTACGACCAGTCGATGCAGGTTCTCAAGCAGATCCTAGACAAGGGCGAACTCGGCCAGGTGGTCATGGCAACCATCGACATGCGGGCAATCCCGCATTGGCAGACGTTTCTCGAAGAATTCGACCGGCTGACGCTGTCGAACATGAGCGTGCATCATCTCGACGTGCTGCGCTTCCTGTTCGGAGATCCTGAGGAGATCTACACCGCCACCCGCTCGGACCCGCGCACGAAATTCAAGCACAAGGACGGAATCACCGTCTCGACCATCAAGTTCCCCAACAACGTGTTGGCGGTCTCGATGGAAGACGTCTGGGCCGGTCCGCGCGAAGAGGGCTTCGACAGCGAGTTCTACATCAAGTGGCGCGTCGAAGGCACAGATGGGGTCGCGTATGGCACGATCGGCTGGCCGAACGGCGAAGCGTCCACACTGACCTACGCCTCGAAAAGGACTACGGGCGGAAAATGGGTGACGCCGACCTGGGACACGATGTGGTTCCCGCATGCCTTCATCGGCGTCATGGAACAACTTCAATATGCCGTCAAGCATGACGAGACGCCGGTGCTCAACATCGCCGACAACGTCAAGACCATGGCGCTCGTCGAGGCAGGCTACAGGTCGATGGACGAAGGCCGCGCCATCAAGCTCAACGAAATTTCGATTATCTGATCAATAGGGAGGACTATCACCATGATGCAAACCGGCATTTTTACCGCCTATTTCCCGTACACGCTCGAGGAAACCGCCAGGAAGATCCGTTCGCTGGATTTCAACACCGTGCAGCTCGACATGCACTTCAAGGATATCGACCTTAGTGCAGGTCAGATCACCAAGGACAAGTGCAACACGATCCGTAACACCTTCCGTGACCACAACCTGCCGATCTGCTGCATTTCCGGCTACACCAACATCATCCATCCGGACAAGGACGAGCGCGCCCGCCGGGTTGGCTACCTCAAGGAAATCATCCGGCATGCCCAGTATCTCGGCACGCCCTATGTGATCTCCGAGACAGGAACCTACAACACCGAGTCCGATTGGGTGCATCACCCGAAGAACAAGACCGAGGAAGGCTTCGAGGAATGCCGCAAGGTCATCGCCGACCTCAGCCAGTTCGCCTATGACCATGGTGCGACGTTCCTTTTAGAAACCTACGTCAACAACGTTGTGGGTTCGGTCGAAGAAACGGTGAAGATGTTCGCGCAGGTGGATCATCCGGGCCTCGGATTGCTCATGGATCCGACGAACTACTTCGAGACCCACAACATCGACGACATGGACAGGATCCTGAACCAGGTCTTCGATACGTTGCAGGACAAGATCAAGATCGGCCATGCCAAGGACGTCAAGCGCTCGGGCGGTGACAAGTCCGAAAAGCATGCCGACATCGGCGACGCCGATGCGTCCGAGAGCCACACATTCCGTGGCGTTGGCGAAATCGAGCTGCCGGCTCCTGGCCTCGGTTCCTTGAACTACGATCTCTATCTGAAGCTGCTCGCCCGCAAGCATCCGAACATTCCGATGATCATCGAGCACCTGGAAGAATCCGACGTGCCGCGTGCCAAAAAGTTCCTCGACGGCAAGCTGCGCGCCCAAGGGCTCTAAGACGCATAAGGGCGGCCGGAGATATTCGGTCGCCCGCCTGTTCGCAGGACAAAAATAGGGAAGCAAGACATGGTTGAGTTATATGGCGGGCAAAGATCGCGACGCGATCTTTCGGCTCATGCAGGTTCATTGTCGCAATTTGCCGGTGTCCGGCTGGTGACGTTGGGTGATGGCGTCGAACGCGGCATCCGTATGCTGGAGTTTCGCAGCGGCACGGGATTGCGTTTCACGGTCCTGATCGACCGCGCCTTCGATATCGCCGATTGCGAGTTTCGCGGCATGGGTATCGGCTGGAATTCGCCCGCCGGCTTCAAGCATCCTGGCTTGCATGAATATGAAGGCGAGGGTGGCCTCGGCTGGTTGCGCTCATTTTCTGGTCTGATGGTCACCTGCGGTCTCGACCATATCCTGTTCATGAACGACGAGCCAGGCGACCACTACGTCTATGGCCCGCGCAAGACCATCAGCCACTCGCTACACGGACGGATCGGCACGATCCCCGCCAAGCTCAACGGCTATGGCGAGCGTTGGGACGGCGACGATTGCTATCTCTGGGCCGAAGGCGTCGTGACGCAGGGCGCGGTATTCGCCGAACATCTCGAGCTGACGCGCCGCATCGAAATCAAGGTCGGCACAAACGATATCAAGATCTCCGACCGTGTGGTCAATCGCGGCTTTTATCGGACGCCGCACATGTACTGTTATCACATCAATGTTGGCCATCCCGTTCTGGCCGAGGGCTCGCGCTATATCGCGCCGATCCGCGATGTTGTCTGGGCGGCGCATGCCGGAGCGGATTACAAGAAACAGGACGTTGGCTACCGCACCATGCCGGCGCCACAGAAGAATTTCCATGAGCAGGTCTGGCAGCACGAAATGGGGGCCGATTCAAATGGCGAAGTCCCCGTGGCTCTGGTCAACGAAGATCTCGGCATCGGCTTCGAAGTCATCACCCGCAAGGACCAGTTTCCCTGCATGTACGAGTGGCAGAACCTGCAGGCCGGGCAATACGCACTCGGCCTTGAACCGTCGAGCAACCACGTTCTCGGCAAGGACTATGCACGCGACAAGGGCGAGTTGATCTGGCTCGAGCACGGCGACGAACGCCGCTATGACACCACCTTCCGTATTCTGGCGAGCAAGGACGAAATCGCTTCTGAGGAGAAGCGGATCCGCGCCATCTCCACACAGCCGCAGGAAGAATATCCGCAGCCCTCCGGCAAGCACCTGCCGATCGGAGGCCGCTGATGTTCGACATGAAGGGCAGGACCATCCTCTATACCGGTGGTGCGGGTGGGCTGGGATTGGAAACGACGATGCATTTTCTCGATGCTGGCGCGCGCGTCATCGTCATCGACCGCGACAAGGCCAAGATGGCAGCGCTTTCCGAGGCCGCGGAGGCACATCATGCGGAACGTCTGCTGATCCGCGAATTCGATCTCGCCGATCTCGATGGGTTGAGGAACGAACTGGCCGAGATCCAGGCGACTTTCGGTGGCATAGATGTGGTTATCAATAATGCCGCGATCTATCCTTCCAAGCCGTTCCACGAATTCACCGTCGAGGAGCATCAGGCGGTACAGCGTGTGAATGTCGATGCGGCCATCGTCTGCGTGCAGGCCGCACTTCCGCACATGCGCAAGAACCAGTGGGGCCGCATCATCAATATTGCCAGCATCACCGTCTATGGCGGCTGGGCTCTGCTTGCGCCTTACGTCCAGTCAAAGGGCGCGCTGATTGGTCTTGCCCGCGCCTGGGCGCGGGAATACGGCCCCGATGGAATAACCGCCAACGCGGTTTCTCCGGGAGCGTTTCCGACCGATGCGGAAAAGATCCATCCGGATCCCGAGGGCTACACGAAATTCGTGCTCGATCACCAATCCGTAAAATATCGCGGGGAACCTGCCGATATTGCCAACGCGCTGATGTTCTTTGCATCCGATGGCTCGAGATTTGTGACTGGTCAGACCCTGAATGTCGACGGCGGCTGGGTGATGCACTGATGAAGAACTACAGGGCTCTCACCTGGGATCATCCCCGGGGTTATCATGCTTTAGCGGCGGCTTCCGATGTCGCGCGCGGAGAAAAACTGGTCGACATCGTTTGGGATAAACATCCTCTTGAAGGTTTTGAATCCCATCCGATCGCCGAGCTATGCGAAAAGTACGATCTTGTCGTGCTCGATCATCCGCATGTCGGCGAGGCGGTGGCGGAGAATTGCCTGCAGCCGCTTGAAAGCATCTTCAGCATGGAGGTGCTCGCCAAAATCGGTCAGGAAACAATTGGGCCCTGTCTCGAGAGTTATTTTTATGACGGCTCAACCTGGGCTTTGCCGCTCGATGCCGCGACGCAGGTTATGGCCGTAAGGCCTGAACTACTCGATGGTCCAGTACCCGTGACATGGGCCGATGTCGCGGCATTTTCGGAACGATCGGGCAAGGTCGCATTATCGCTGGCCGGGCCGCATGCTGCCCTGTCCTTCCTGTCCGTCTGCGCCTCGCTTGGCGAAGAGCCGGGCAGGGACGGCAACGAGTTTCTCGTGAGCGAACCGGTAGGCGAGGCGGCGTTCGATCTGATGGCGCGGCTTGCAGCCAAAAGTCTCCGATCGGTGATGTCGCTCAATCCGATAGGCATCCTCGCCCACATGGCGTCGCAGGACGATGTTGCACTTTGCCCGCTGATCTATGGCTATGTGAACTATTCGGCTCCGAAATCAGGAAATCGCGTTTCGTTTCACAACGCGCCACGCGAAGCCGTTGGCGGCCGACCGGGTTCGACGCTGGGCGGCACCGGTATCGGCATATCGAAAAGATGCGAGGTCACGCCGGACCTGAAGCATCATCTGTTGTGGCTGATGAGTTCAGAAGCACAGTCGCGCTTCATACCAGGCCACGAGGGACAGCCTTCGCAACGGTCCGCCTGGCATGATGGCGGTGTGAACGGCGCATGGGGCGACTTTTATAGGAACACCGCTGATACGCTGGAAGCGGCCTATGTGCGGCCGCGCTTCAATGGATATATCGGCTTCCAGGCCGAGGCGTCGGCGATATTGCGTGACGCCTTTGAGAACAGGCAACCTGCCGCACAGGCGGTGCTCACATTGAATGACACTTACCGGAAAGCATTGGAGAGATCCCGATGACCGAAGACGTCCACTTCGAAATTGACGGCGACATTGCCATCATCACGCTCAACCGCCCGCAAAAGCTCAATGCAGTTACACCCGAAATGGCCGATGCGGTCGTCGCGGCAGTTACAGAATGCAATGACAGCGACACGATCCGCTGCGTCATCGTTACCGGCGCGGGTGAAAAGGCGTTTTGTGCCGGCTCCGATATCAAGGAGTTGGATACATATGAGACCCCATGGGAGTTCCGTAATCGGCCTGACTATTGCGATGCGATCCGAGCGCTGCTCAAGCCGTCGATTGCCGCGGTCAACGGTTATGCCTTCGGCGGCGGCCTGGAGACGTCACTGTCCTGTGACATCCGCATCGCCTCCGAAAACGCCCAGTTTGCTGCACCCGAGATCAAGCTTGGCTGGATCGGCGGCGGTGGAATGGCCGTGCACCTGGCCCATTCGATCGGGCCTTCGAACGCGGCCTTGATGATCATGACTGGCGATCCGGTTTCCGCGCCGAGAGCCAAGGAATGGGGATTGGTCTCGGAAGTGGTGCCGCAGGCGGATTTGCTGGCAAGGGCAAAGCAGCTTGCAAGGACGATTGCATCGCGCGCCCCGATTGCAGCGGAGACCGCGAAAATCAATCTCAAGGCAGCCTTTTCGATACCGGTGGAAAAGGCTATCGAATATGAACGCGACCTCCAAACCATATGTTTCGCGACAGCCGATGCTGCTGAAGGTCGCGCCGCATTCAAGGAGAAGCGTCCGCCTGTATTCAAGCGGCGCTGAAGGACTATTCAGGGAGACTTTGACGTGAGCCTTAATCCAGATACTTTCGCGTCCGGCACATTTGTCGGCCGTGTGTGGCTGCGTGACGTGAACGGCCCAGCGGTCGTGCAAATTAGAAATGGCATGCTGCATGACGTGACGAGCCGCGATATCCCGACGATGCGGGATTTGCTCGAAAGCAATGACCCGGTCGCGTGGCTGAAAGCCCAGCCGAGCAAGCCTCTGATGTCACTTCACGATGCTGTCTCGAGCGGGGCTCTCCTGGCTCCCTGCGACCTGCAGGCGGTCAAGGCCTGTGGCGTGACCTTTGCCCGTTCGATGATCGAGCGCGTCATCGAGGAAAAGGCGGCGGGTAATCCGGGGCTGGCGGAAAAGATGCGCGAGAAGGTGATGGCTCTGATCGGCGACTCCCTCCGCAACCTGAAGGCCGGCTCGGAAGAGGCCGCCAAGGTCAAGGCGGCGCTGATCGAGGAAGGCGTCTGGTCGCAATATCTCGAAGTCGGCATCGGTCCGGATGCGGAAGTTTTCACCAAAGGACAACCGATGTCGTCGGTCGGCTATGGCGCCGAAGTGGGGCTGCATCCGATCTCCAAGTGGAACAATCCGGAGCCGGAGGTGGTGCTTGCGGTCAATTCACGTGGAGAGGTCAAGGGTGCAACGCTTGGCAACGACGTCAACCTGCGCGATGTCGAAGGCCGCTCGGCGCTGTTGCTCGGCAAGGCAAAGGACAACAACGCGTCCTGCTCCATCGGCCCTTTCATCCGGCTCTTTGACGAGACCTACTCCATGGATGACGTCCGCAATGCCGATCTCGATCTCGCCGTGACCGGCGAGGACGGTTTCAAGCTTGCCGGCAAAAGCTCGATGAAGGAAATCAGCCGCGACCCGCTCGATCTGGTTTCCCAGACCATTGGCAAGCACCATCAGTATCCCGATGGCTTCATGCTGTTCATGGGGACGTTGTTTGCGCCGGTCGAAGATAGGGACTTCAAGGGGCAGGGGTTCACCCACAAGATCGGCGATGTCGTGACGATATCCAATGATAAGCTGGGAAGCCTGACCAATACTGTGCGTCTATCGACGGAATGTGCGCCATGGACCTTCGGTACGACTGCGCTGATGCGCAATCTGGCGGCGCGCGCGCTGCTCTGAAGTTTTCCATCCTGGAGAATTGCAAAGGGGCGGATCGTGAGATCCGCCCCTTGTTGTTTCTGCTCAAGCTGCAATCTTACAGCACGAAGAAATCGGCCTTGAAGTTGATGGCGTCATCGAAATGGATGGCGAAGTCGGCCTTCTTGTCGCCGTCGGTGTCGCCGAAGACATAGGTTTCGCCCTTGATCTGCTGGAAGCGGAGTTCGCCAGCGTCGCCGGAGAACTTGTCGGTGCCGATGAAGCTGAAAGCCTGGTCGCCTTTCCTGCCTTCGTTGGCATCGATGCCGGCGAGGTTGATGTGGTCGCCCTGCTTGCCGTTGAAGTCGAAGATCGTGTCGGCCTTCGCCTTTGCCGCAGAGGTGTCGCCACTTGCGAAGAAGAACGTGTCCGCTCCACCATTGCCGTAGAGATCGTCCTGGCCAGCGCCGCCATAGATCTTGTCGTTGCCTGCGCCACCCTTGAGGATGTCCTTGCCGACATCACCCTTCAGGATGTCGTTGCCCGCCCCGCCGTTGATCTTGTCATTACCGCCCAGTCCCAGCAGCGTGTTGTTGCCGCTGTTGCCGTTAAGCGTGTTGGCAAGCGAATTGCCGGTGCCGTTGAAGTTTCCTGAACCCGTCAGCGTCAGATTCTCGATGAAATTGGCGAGCGTGAAACTGACCGAAGCCTTGACGAGATCGATGCCGCCGGCATCAGCACCACCCTGTGTCAGCTCGGTTACGGTATCGCCCTTGCCCACGACATATGTGTCGTTGCCGCCCAAGCCGGCAAGGAAGTTCTTGCCATCATTGCCAGTCAAAACGTTGTCCAGCTCATTGCCGTAGCCAAACAGATCGTCGCTGCCTGCAAGCGTCAGGTTTTCGATGAATGCGCCAAGCGGGTAGTGGTTCAGCGTGGTGATGACCGTATCGGTACCTTCTCCGGCAAGTTCGGTCACGACGTCACCTGCATTGTCGACAATGTATGTATCGTTGCCAATACCGCCGACGAGAGTGTCAGCGCCCGCACCGCCATCGAGAGTGTCATCGCCTGCGAAGCCATAGAGCGTGTTGGCGCCGGAATTGCCCGTGATGACGTTGTTCAAGGCGTTACCGTTGCCCACGAGGTCAGCGGTGCCTGTCAGGATGAGATTTTCGACAAAAGCGCCAAGTGTATAGGCATCAAGAGCGGTTTTGACGGTGTCCGTACCCTCGCCATCAAGTTCGGTGACCACATCACCTGCGTCGTCGACGACATAGGTGTCGTCACCGGTTCCGCCGACCATTGTGTCGGCGCCGGCCTTGCCGTCGAGCGTGTCATTGCCAGCAAGACCGTAGAGCGTGTTGTTGCCTGCGTTACCGGTGAGAACGTTGTCGAGTCCGTTGCCGGTCCCCGTAAGGTTCGCCGTGCCGCTGAGCGTAAGATTCTCGATATTTGCACCAAGCACATAGTTGTCGAGACCCGTCCTGACCGTGTCTGTGCCTTCACCAGCTTGTTCGACGACGACATCGCCGGCATCAGCAACGTAGTAGGTATCGTTGCCAAGACCCCCGATCATCGTGTCGTTGCCACCCATGCCCATAAGGGTGTTGTTGCCGCTGTTGCCGGTAAGGATGTTGTCCAGTTCATTGCCGTAGCCCCAGAGGTCGGCGGTGCCGGTCATGGTGAGGTTCTCGACATTGGCCTTCAGATCGTAGTGATCGACGCTGACCCGCACTGTATCGATTCCGCCGTCTGCGGCTTCAGTCGTTACGTCTCCGAGATTGTCGACAATGTAGGTGTCGTTGCCGAGCCCGCCGATCATCGTGTCGGCGCCGGCACCACCGTCCAGGGTGTCGTTGCCGTCATTGCCTTCGATCAGATCGGCGAAAGCTGTCCCCGTATAGACATCGTCGCCGGCAGAACCGATAAAATGTTGTGCTTGAGCAGCCAGCAAGTCATAGATCTGCTGGATGTAGGTCGCTCCTGACGTGGCGTCATTGGCCTTGCGCAGGGCGCCATAAAGCGCGTTGACGGGATTGGTCAAACCGCTGCCGGCTGCGGCAGTGATATCGAGCCCAGAAATCACGAGCCCCGGAATTACATTCTGCAGCTCGCTCACTTCACCGGTTACGGGGTCGATGACAGTCGAAGTCGTCGTCTCATCATAATAGCCAAGCGTGAAGCCGGTGATGTTGCCCGTAATGGCATGCGTCGAACCGTCATAGGCAAGATCGCTGCCTTCGATCAACACCTGGCCATTGTTCGTGGTGCCTCCAAAGCGAAACCCGACCTGCGTCACATCGGCGTAGGGAATACCGCCGTACCAGGACGAGGTACCCGCCGTCGTTCCCAACGGCTTGAAATAGGCGGCAATTGCCTCCTGGTAATTGACCGATGACATCTCCGATGCATCGATAGTGATCATAGTGCTCGCCATGTTGTTCTCCTTGTTTCCGGGGCGCGTGCGCCGCCTGCGTATTCACGGTCAAAGTGACCCGCCCCCGGGATAGCCGCAGGCTGGCTGGATTGTTCGTGAGGGGGTGAACGGCTCGGCCTAGGCCGGTGCAACAAGGTGCGGTGCTGTGAGAAGCCCGTGCCCCTATTGTGCGCTCTGGACAAGCAGTTCGCGCCCATGCGTCAACGCTGGCGCCGACCGTCGTCGTCGCATTGTCGTGTCGCAAGTCGTGATCGAAGCTTCCTGTTTCCCGCTCAAAGTGGGTCGAGTTGGTTAAATCGGGTTAACCAGCTTTGCCTTCTCCGGCGCTTTCTATAAAACATGAGTATCTCAGTCAACATGAAAGAGGCGTCCGGCATCAATAACATGATAAAAAATGTCATGTTATTGACGTGTGGCTGGCATGGTCGACAATCACCGGGAGTATTGGAAGAATGGCAGGGGGACTGAGGGGCATCGGACAGCTTAGACGAGGCCCCTCGGGTAGGGTGCCGGCACGTCCCCTTGCGTATGGACGAATCGCCAGCCGTCGAGCCGTTCAAACTGGACTTGACCTGGCTGAGGGCGTATCCAAACGTCATGACCGAGCATTGTCACGGGGACAGTGCTCCTGCTGCATGAAGGTTGACAATATGACTGAGAATACGCCGCTTTCCGGAATAAAAGTGCTTGAACTTGCCCGCATTCTTGCTGGACCATGGTGTGGGCAGACGCTCGCCGATCTCGGCGCCGACGTCATCAAGGTCGAGAGCCCGGAAGGCGACGACACCCGCAAGTGGGGCCCTCCCTATATCGAGAAAGACGGCGAGAAGTCTGCTGCCTATTTCCATGCGGCCAATCGCGGCAAGCGCTCGATTACTGCCGACTTCACCACCGAAGAGGGCAAGGAGCTCGTGCGGCGCCTGGCCGCGCAATCCGACGTTCTCATCGAGAATTTCAAGCTGGGCGGCCTGAAGAAGTACGGCCTCGATTATGAAAGCCTGAAAAAGGTCAATCCAAGGCTCATTTACTGCTCGGTCACTGGCTTTGGGCAGGATGGTCCCTATGCGCCGCGCGCCGGCTATGACTTCATGATCCAGGGCATGGGCGGCATCATGGACCTGACCGGCGAGCCAGACCGGGAGCCGCAGAAGATCGGCGTCGCCTTTGCCGACATATTTACAGGTCTCTATTCGGTCATCGCGGTTCAGGCGGCGTTGATCGCGCGCGAGAAGACCGGGCAAGGCCAGCATATCGATATGTCCCTGTTTGATTGCATGACCGGCGTTCTCGCCAACCAGGCCATGAACTATCTCGCCTCCGGCAATGTACCGAAGCGGCTGGGCAATGCGCACCCGAACATTGCGCCATACCAGACGTTCCCGGTCAGCGATGGGCATCTGATCGTCGCCTGCGGCAATGACGGCCAGTTCGGACGACTGGCAGCCTTGCTCGGGCTTCCGGAACTGGCGGCAGATGAGGATTTCAAGACCAATGCGGCGCGCGTGCGCAATCGTGAGCGGTTGAGCACGACGATGGAAGAGAAGACCAGGATATGGTTGCGCGACGACCTGCTGGCGGCGCTCGAGAAGGAAGGCGTGCCGGCAGGCCCGATCAACAGCGTCGCTGATGTGTTTGAGGACCCCCAGTTCATTCACAGGCAGATGAAGGTCGAGCCGGAAGGGGTCCCGGGAATCAGGACGCCGATCCGTTTTTCGGAGTCGTCGCTGGATCTATCCCGCGGAGCGCCCAAGCTTGGCGCGCATTCCGCCGAGATTCTTGCTGAACTCGACCGGAAATAGACTGTTTCGCGGCTGACCAGAATCGGGTGGTCCTTTGGCCGCCCGATTGCCGCAAAAGGTACTTTTCCAACGTTTTCCAGCAGAGCTTCGGATATCTTTCAAGCCGATAAAAAACAAGTAAATACAAATGGTTATGGTGAGGCGTGAGATAAAAGAACCGGGTTCTGGCAATTTGTCACAAAACCTGCTTGACACTTTAGGCCTGACCCCTTAGTTAGCCGCTCACGGGCAGCGAAACACTGCCCCGAAGGAAATGCGCGGGTGTAGCTCAGTTGGTTAGAGTGCCGGCCTGTCACGCCGGAGGTCGCGGGTTCGAGCCCCGTCACTCGCGCCATTCTCTTCATCGGATGCAGTTGATGCATTCGGAAATCTTCGCGAAAGCGGTGGTTTCATGTTTCAGAGGTTACGAGATGGAACTCCATCTCATTTAAAAATGCGCGGGTGTAGCTCAGTTGGTTAGAGTGCCGGCCTGTCACGCCGGAGGTCGCGGGTTCGAGCCCCGTCACTCGCGCCATTTTTAATCCTCAAAAGAAATCGACATTCCTCTGTAATATATTGGTCACGTCACTTTCAGCGTGCCATGCACGTTGTGCATCTTGACTGCACGCATATGCTTGGCCCGGGAAACTACGTGGACCACGAATCGACAAACCCGCCGGCTCGTGAACCGAGACCGAAAGTGGTTACCCAACTTTCAGTCTCGGTTCACGAGCCGGTGGGATTGCAACGTTTTACAGTGGCTGTTTAGCCCTGGATTTCTGCCGCGTACATCGGCCCACCCTTGTGGGCTGGGAAGCCATATCCATTGATCATCACCAGGTCGATATCGCTGGCGCGAGCGGCGATCTTTTCGTCCAGCAACTTGCGGCCTCCATCCGCCATGGCTCCGAGCAGGCGCGCGACGATCTCGTCAGCGCCGATTGAGCGCGTGACGATGCCCTTGGCTGCACGTGCTTCCGCGATCATCGCAGACACTTCAGGCGCAGGCACCCGCTTTCCGGCTTCGTAGTTGTACCAGCCGGAGCCGGATTTCTGACCGAATCGCCCAGCTTCGCAGAGACGGTCGGCGATATCCACGTATCGGGCTGAGGGATCACGGCTCGCCGCCTGGCGCTTGCGCCGCGCCCATGCAATTTCCAGTCCGGCAAGGTCGAAGACCGCAAACGGTCCCATTGCCAGGCCGTACGCCTCCATGGCGGCGTCGATCTCGCGGGGCTCGGCGCCGTCCTCGATGAGGAATTCCGCCTCGCGCCGGTAGGCCGAGAAGATTCGGTTGCCGATGAAGCCTTCGGTGACGCCGGAAATGATCGGCAGCTTGCCGAACTTCCTGGCAACGGCAAATCCGCTCGCCAGCACTTCAGGCGCAGTTTTTGCGCAGCGAACCACTTCCACCAGCCGCATGATGTTGGCCGGTGAGAAAAAGTGCAGGCCGACGACGCGCTCCGGATATCGGGTTGCAGCGGCGATGACGTCCGGATCGAGATAGGAGGTGTTGGTCGCAAGAATCGCGTCGGGCCGGACGATGTCATCAAGCGCGCGGAAAAGATTGGTCTTTACCGCGAGGTCGTCGAACACCGCTTCGATAACGAGGTCGGCAGCGGCGATTTCACCAAGCGAACCGCGAACGGTCAGACGCGACAAACGGTCGGCAAGTCCCTGCTCGGTGATGCGGCCGGATTTGAAGTTCTTGTCCAGCATGCCGACGATGCGTTCGAGACCTCTTTGCGCGGCCTCGTCGGTCTGTTCGATACCGATGACCCGATAGCCGGCGTCCAATGCGGCCACTGCGATGCCCGAGCCCATCAGGCCCGTGCCAACCACCCCGATGGTCGAGACCGGCCGTGCGGTGACGTTTTCCAGCCCCTCGATCTTGGCGGCAGCTCGCTCGGCGAAGAACACATGCCGGAGCGCGGCAGCTTCCGCCGAATCCCTGAGAGCGACGAACGTCTTGCGCTCGTCGGCAAGGCCCGCTGCGAAATCCGTATCCTGTGTGGCGCGAACCAGGCGAACAGCCTCTGCCGGTGCCTTTTGGCCGCGTGATTTTGCCAGAATTTTTGTTGCGGCTGCCTCGATTGCCTCGCCAGGTGCAGTGATTACCGGCTGTTCCGATGACTTGCGAAACAAGTTCCGGTCGCCGCGGATCGCGATCTCGATAGCCTGGGACAGTACGTCGCCTTCAGCCAGCGCGTCGATGATACCGGCAGTCTTGGCAGCTTCTGCCTTGAGGCTGCGGCCTGTGGCGATCAGTTCGACCGCTTGATCGAGCGGTGTCAAACGGGGCAGGCGCTGTGTTCCGCCTGCGCCTGGCACGATGCCGAGCTTGACCTCTGGGAAAGCGACGATCGCGGTTTTTGCGCCGAGCCGATAATGGCAGGCGAGAGCGATTTCGAGCCCGCCGCCGAGTGCTGCACCATTGAGTGCGGCAACAACCGGCTTGGTCGAGCCTTCGATTCGGGCGACGACTTCAGGCAGGCTCGGATCAGCCGGCACCTTGCCGAATTCGGTGATGTCTGCCCCGCCGACGAAGATCTTGCCGGCACCGGTCAGGACGACCGCGTCGACATCGGAAGCCGCCTCCGCATGGGCAAAGGCAGCATATAGTCCCGCCCGCACCGCGGCAGAAGCCGCATTGACGGGCGGATTGTCGATCGTCACGACGAGTACGCCGTTTTCAGTACGGCCGCGCACATTGGCCGAAAATTCGTGGTTCATTTCGCCCTCGGCCTTTGTGCTCGACATTATCAGGTCACTCTTCCGGAATGACGGCGGTGGCCTGGATTTCGATCTTGGCACGGTCCTCGACCAGTGCCACGACCTGAACGGCGGCCATTGCCGGGAAATGCTTGCCGATGACGTCGCGGTATGCCTGTCCCAGACCTTTCAGGTTCTCGGTGTATTCCTTCTTGTCGGTGAAATACCATGTCATGGTAGTGATGTGGTGCGGCTCGGCGCCGGCTACCTTCAGCACGTCGACGATATTCTGCAGCGTCTGACGAACCTGGCCGACGAAATCATCGGTCTCGAACTGGCATTGACCGTTCCAGCCGATCTGGCCGCCAACGAACACGGTCCGTCCGCTTGCTTCGACGCCATTGGAATAGCCGATGGGACGTGCCCAGCCCTCAGGCAGAAGTGTTTTATGCATTGTTGGTCTCCAGATGGTGGCTAAGCGCGGCGCGGATATCGTCCGGCCATGCGCAGGCTTTGTGGGTTTTGAGCGAGGTGGCGACTAGCCTCTGGCGCGCGGACCAGAGCGTGTTACCATTCGCAGACACGGTGTGCTCCAGGTCGAGCGACGAGCCGCCGATCCTGGTAACGCGGATGTCGAATGTCAGATCGCTGCCGTGGAAGCCCGGCTTGACGAAGGTCAGGTCGAGCGTCAGCGTCGGTGTGCCGATCTTCCGGTCGTCGATCATTTCCTTCCGCGGGGCACCGAGCGAGGCGAAGAAATCCTCCACCACGCTGTCCATAAGTTTAAGATAGGACGGGTAGTAGGCGATGCCCGAAGGGTCGCAGTCTCCGAAGTGAAGGGGGCGTATGGCTGAATACATCGCCTTACTCCGCCTTCAGCAGTTCTCGTGCGATGATCAGCTTCTGCACTTCGGTCGCGCCTTCGTAGATGCGCAGTGCGCGGATCTCGCGATAAAGCTTCTCGGTGATCTCACCGCATGCTACGCCACGACCCCCGAACATCTGCAAAGCGCGATCGATTACAGTTTGAGCGTTTTCCGTGGCCGTCATCTTGGCCATTGCCGCTTCCTTGGTGGTCGGCAGCTTCTGCACGTCGCGGCGCCATGCGGCGCGATAGGTCAGAAGCGCCGCCGAATCCATCGCGGTTGCCATGTCGCCGAGTGCGGCCTGCGTAAGCTGCAGGTCACCAAGCGTGGCGCCGAACATCTTGCGGGCCTTGGCATGCGCCAGCGCCTCGTCCAGCGCGCGGCGACCGAAACCGATCGAGGCAGCAGCCACCGAAGCGCGGAAGATGTCGAGCGTGCGCATGGCGATCTTGAAGCCTTCGCCGGGCGCACCCAGCCGGCGCGACGCGGGAATGCGGCAATTGTCAAATCGGATCGTCGCCAGCGGATGCGGCGCGATCACGTCGATGCGTTCGGCAATCGAGAAGCCAGGATCGTCGGCAAACACCACGAAGGCGGAGATGCCGCGTGTGCCCGGCGCTTCGCCGGTGCGGGCAAATACAGTGTAGACATCGGCGATGCCGCCGTTGGAAATCCAGGTCTTTTCGCCATCGAGAACATAGGAATCACCGTCGGCGCGCGCCGCACATGCCATGGCCGCAACATCGGAACCCGCTTCTTTCTCGGACAGCGCGAAAGCGGCGAGCCATTCGCCTGATGTGACCTTGGGCAGCACGGCCGCCTTCAGTTCCTCGCTGCCGGAAAGTCCGATCGCGCCCGTACCGAGGCCCTGCATGGCAAAGGCGAAATCGGCCAATCCGTCGTGCCAGGCAAGCGTCTCGCGCGCCAGGCAAACCGAACGGGAATCGATGGCTGACGTGCCGGCGTTGCCGGTCGCGGCAGCCAGCAGACCGGCATCACCCAGCAGCTTCACCAGCGAGCGACAGGCCTTGTCGGTGTCGTGGTGATCGACGCTATCCAGCACGCCCGAGGCTGCGAACGCGTCGATGCGGGCGGCAAAATCCGCATGCGCTTTGTCAAAGAAAGGCCAGTCGAGATGTTCACGGGTTGGTGCTGAACTCATCGTCATGGCCTCAGTTCCCTTCGAAAACGGGCTTCTTCTTGGCGGCGAAGGCCTCGAAGGCACGGCGGAAATCGCCAGTCGCCATGCAGATCGCCTGCGCCTGCGCTTCGGATTCGATCATCTCCTCGATGCCCATCGCCCATTCCTGGTTCAGCATCGTCTTGGTGATGCCATGCGCGAACCACGGGCCATCGGCGATCTGGCGAGCCAGCTTGGCCGCCGCGGCTTCGACTTCATCGGCGGCATGCAGCGAGTTAAAGAAACCCCAGCGCTCGCCTTCGTCGGCCGACATCGAGCGGCCGGTATAGAGCAGTTCCGAGGCGCGGCCCTGACCGATGATGCGCGGAAGGATGCCGCAGGCGCCCATGTCAGCGCCGGCAAGGCCGACACGGGTGAACAGGAACGCCGTCTTGGCTTCGGGCGTGGCAAGGCGCATGTCGGACGCCATGGCAAGGATCGCGCCGGCGCCGGCGCAGATGCCGTCGACAGCCGAAATGATCTGCTGCGGGCACTTGCGCATCGCCTTGACGAGATCGCCGGTCATGCGCGTGAAGGCCAGAAGATCCGGCATCGCCATGCGGGTGAGGGGCTCGATGATTTCGAACACGTCGCCACCCGAGGAGAAGTTGCCACCGGCACCGGCAAGCACCACGACGCGTACGTCGGAGGCATAGACGAGGTCGCGGAACAGGTCGCGCATCTCGGCATAGCTTTCGAAGGTCAGCGGATTCTTGCGTTCCGGGCGGTTGAGGCGAAGGGTCGCAACACGACCGTCTTCGCTGACATCCCAAAGAAAATTCTTTGCCTGATAATTTTTGAAGGGCTTGAGATGGCCTTGCATCGATGCCGGAGCTTCACTCATGACTACATTACCTCTCCACCGGCAATCGCGATTGCCTGTCCATTGATTGAGCCTGCCGCTTCAGAGGCAAGCCACAGCACAGTGCCGGCCACTTCTTCCGGTGAGATAAGACGGCCCTGCGGGTTGGCCTTGGTGAACTCAGCCAAAGCCTGTTCCTGGGTACGGCCGGTCTTGGCGACGATCTCAGCGATCGATCGGGCGATCATCGGCGTATCGGTAAAGCCAGGGCAGACCGCGTTGACGGTGACGCCCTTTCTTGCCAATTCGAGCGCCAGCGCTCGCGTCAGCCCGACCACGCCATGCTTGGCGGCGCAATAGGCAGACACATAGGCGTAACCAGTCAAACCGGCAGTCGAGGCGATGTTGATGATCCGCGCGCCCTGGCCTTTGGCCTTGAGGTCGGGCAAAACGGCCTGCGTCACATTGAAGACACCGGTCAGGTCGACCGACAGCACATGCGACCACATGTCGAGCGACGTCTTTTCGAACGGAGCGCTTGGAGCTTCCCCGGCATTGTTGACGAGGATCGAGACCGGGCCGAATGCTTCATGGGCATTTGCAAGTCCGGCCGAGATTTTGTCGCAGTTCGTCACATCAAAATCGTCGGCGATGAAGACATGGCTTCGACCGAGTTCGTCAGCCAGCGCTTCGAGCGGTTCCTTGCGGCGGCCGGCGACAGTGACCTTTGCGCCGGCTTTGACGAGCGCCCGGGCGATTGCCGCACCGATGCCGCTGCCGGCACCGGTGACGAGTGCATGATGTCCGGAAAGGCTTGCCAATTCAGACATGTTCTCGCTCACTTTGTTCCTGCGGCAGCCGCCTTTTCGCGCGCCAGGTTGGTCTCGAACTGCGACTTTGCAGAATAGTACTGCTTCGGCCACTGAATCGTGTTCAGTCCGATCTTGGCCGCTTCATGCAACGCCCAAGCCGGATCCGCAAGATGCGGACGGGCAACGGCGCAAAGATCGGCACGACCGGCAGCGATGATCGAGTTCGCATGATCGGCTTCCGAGATCGCGCCGACGGCAATGGTCGGGATGCCGACCTCGTTGCGGATCTTGTCGGAGAAAGGTGTCTGGAAGAGACGGCCATAGACCGGCTTTTCTTCCTTCCATACCTGGCCTGACGAGCAGTCGATCAGGTCGGCACCGGCGTCCTTGAACATCTGGGCGAAGATCGCTGCATCTTCCGGCGTGTTGCCGCCTTCGAACCAGTCGTGGCAGGACAGTCGAACCGAGATCGGCTTGTCTGCGGGCCAGACTTCGCGGACAGCCTTGAAAACTTCGAGCGGATACCGTGCCCGGTTTTCGTGGCTGCCACCGTATTCGTCGGTGCGGCGGTTGGTCAGTGGCGACAGGAAACTCGACAGCAGGTAGCCGTGGGCGCAGTGCAGTTCGAGCCAGTCGGCGCCGACCTCGGCCGCATATTTTGCGGAGCGAACATGGTCTGCCAGCACGCGGTCCATGTCGGCGCGGTCCATGGCTTTGGGCACCTGGCTGTGCTTGAGATAGGGCAGGGCAGATGCCGAGATGAGTGGCCAGCCGCCTTCCTCAACCGGTTGGTCGATACCTTCCCAGGCTACTTTTGTTGAGCCCTTGCGTCCGGCATGACCGATCTGGATACCGATCTTGGCCGGTGTCGTGTTGTGCACGAACTCCACGAGCCGCTTCCACTGCGCAGCCTGTTCGTCGTTCCACAGGCCGAGGCAGCCTGGTGTAATGCGGCCGTCGGGGGATGTGCAGGTCATTTCCGCAAAGACGAGGCCTGCGCCGCCCATGGCGCGCGAGCCGATGTGAACCAGGTGGAAATCGTCAATCAACCCGTCCTTGGCCGAATACATGGCCATAGGCGACATGACGATGCGGTTGGCCAGTGTCGTGCCCCGCAACGTATAGGGGGTAAACATCGGCGGCAGCGTGCGGCCGTTGGTGGATGTATCGAGGCCGGATTTCTCGGCAAACCAGCGCTCGTAGCCCTCCAGCCAGTTGGCGTCGCGCAGGCGCAGGTTTTCGTGGCTGATGCGCTGCGAGCGGGTCAGCATCGAATACATGAACTGTTCGGGCTCGAGCGTGTCGGCATAGCGGCGACCGACGACTTCGAACCATTCCATGGCATTGCGCGCGGCGTTCTGGATGCGGGCCACGTCGACGCGGCGAATTTCCTCGTAAGCGGAAAGGACAGCAGGAATCTTGTCCTTTTCGTGCCCGAGTTCCTGGAACTGGCGGGTCAACTCGATCGCATCGTCGATGGCGAGCTTGGTGCCGGAGCCGATGGCGAAGTGGGCTGTATGGGCGGCGTCGCCCATCAGCACGACATGCGAGTTGCCGTTGAAATGGCTCCACTTGCCGCAGATCAGGCGGGAGAAATTCAGCCAGGCCGAACCGCGCAGGTGGCGCGCATTGGTCATCAGCGAGGAACCTTCGAGCACTTCGGAGAACAGGTCCTGGCAGAAATCGATCGAACCCTGCTGGTCCATCTCGCCGAGGCCGTGCGCCTGATAGGCTTCTTCGGTCGTTTCGATGATGAATGTCGAGGTTTTGTCGTCGAACTTGTAGATATGCGCCTGGAACCAGCCGTGATCCGTCTTGCGGAAATCGAAGGTGAAGGCGTCAAACAATTTGTCGGTGCCGAGCCAGATATAGCGGTTCGGGCGGACAACCATGTCCGGCTGGAAGACTTCCGGATAGTGAAGGCGGATCTTAGAATTCAAGCCGTCAGAGGCGATCACCAGATCGGCATCGGGGAAATCGAGATCGTTGTTGACGTCGGTCTCGAACTTGAGTTCGACGCCGAGCGCTTCGCAACGCGCTTGAAGGATGTTCAGCAGCTTCTTGCGGCCGATACCGACAAAGCCATGGCCCGACGTGCGCTGGCGGGTGCCCTTGAACAGAACCTCAATGTCGTCCCAATGATTGAAGGCGTCCTGGATTTCTGCCGCGCTTTCGGCATCCCAGACTTTCATCGACTCCATCGTTGCGTCAGAGAACACCACGCCCCAGCCGAACGTGTCGTAGGGCTTGTTGCGTTCCACAACCGTGATCGAATGCTGCGGATGCAGCTTCTTCATCAGGAGTCCGAAATAGAGCCCGGCGGGCCCGCCACCGACACATACGATGCGCATCTTGACCTCCATGAAAGTGATGCTGGAGAAGAGCCGTGCTCTTCATTTGCTTTAAGTTTAAAGTATAAGCCTGCGGCCGGCTTGTCAACCTTTTCGCGGTTGTGCGTGCCTTTTATTTTAGGTTTAAAGTAACTTCCTTGCACATATTCGCGCGCCGGGATGTCGCCATCCCGGCGCGGAACCGGATCGTCCTTTCGGTTGATTTCAGTGGCCTAGCGGATGATATGCGCCACGCCAATAGGTAAGCGCTCCGTCATTGTGGCTGGTATGGACTGCACGAACGCGTCCGATCAGGATCGAGTGGGTCGCCCTATCGATCATTTCTTCAAGCTCGCAGTCGAGCGCAACCGGTGCGTCCTTCAGGAGCGCAGCGCCGGTGATATCGGTTATCCAGTTGCCGAGCGCATAGCGATCAGCTCCCTTGATGCCGCCCGCGCCGGAAAATCGCTCTGCGATCGTTTGCTGCTGGGGCGAAAGCGAATTGACGCCGAAATGCCCATACCTCTGGAAAAGCTGCCATGCCGAAGCGCTGCGGTTCACGCAGACGATGACTGTCGGTGGTTCGACCGAAAGCGAGATCGCCGAGGTGGCGACGAGACCTGAGCGGTCTTCTCCGGTGCCGACGGTAATGATGCTGACATTGCCGACGAAATGGCGCATTGCAGCGCGGAATTCATCACTCGATGCCATGACGGGGTTTTCAGGCCTGTTTAGCATGGTCTCTCTCCGGTGACATCAGGCCGCAAAGGCCTCGACCGAGATTGATGGAAGCTGCGCGACCGGAGCCGCGCAGCACGTGATCGACGAGGACCCCGCTCGGATCACGCCGCGACCGCTGCTGCCTTGACGGGCCTGCGGATGCCCGCAGCCTCAAGAATTGGCAACACGGTGTCGCGGAAATAGGGAAACTCCTCGGCATAATCGACGAAGGAGAGGGTGGTGCCGTTGAAGCCCGCCTTGTGCAGCGAGATCAGGCCGTCGGCGACCTGCTCCGGTGTGCCGACGAGCGGGAAGCCGCCGTGGCCGGCCGCCATGCGGTCGCGGATCAGGGCGAGCAGGTCATGCGGGAACGATTGGGCGTGGGCAAACTGCAGGCGGACGAGATTGTCGACCGCATCCCAATCGGCATTGTCCTGGCCGAAATGCTGCAGATAATCGCGGGCTTCCTTTTCGGTGGGCCGGCAGACGACATGCGAGAATGTCAGCACGCCGGTGTTGCGGCCGGCATCCTTGCCCTGCTGCTTGAGTGCGGCGATCTCTTCGGACGAACGGTTGAGGTCGATTGCAGGTGTGAAGAGGAAATCGGCATTGCGCACGGCGAATTCGCGGCCCTGGCCGGAACCGGCGGCATTCAGGATCGGTACCTTACGGGATGGGCGCGGGTCGCCAAGGATGTTCTTGAGATGGAAGAATTCGCCTTCCCAATCGAAAGCCTCGGTCTTCTCCCAGAGCGCCTTGATGATGCTGAACCATTCTTCGGCGTAGGCGTAGCGCTCTTCGTGGCCGGCCGGCAGATTGAGCCCGAGTGCCTCGTATTCCGGCTGGTTCCAGCCGGCGACGATGTTGAGGCCGACCCGGCCCTTGGAAATCTGGTCGATGGTGGCGATCTGCTTGGCGACGATGGCCGGATGATTGGCCGCGACATGGATGGTCGCGAAGACATTGAGGTCGCGGGTATGCGCCAGCAGGCCAGCCGCCCAGGTCATGGTCTCCAGCACGCCGCCATGGAAATTGGTTTCTCCTCCGTAGCCGATCCAGCGGGCGATCGGCAGCATGAACTCGATCCCGGCATCGTCGAGCAGTTTGGCGAGCTTGAGATTGTTGTCCCAGGAATTGTTCCAGCGCTCGGGCACCTTGGTTACGGACATGCCACCCGAACAGTTGGATGCAAAGGTCCCGAGCACGAACTGGTTTTCGGCAAACATGCTGTTTTCGCTGATGGTCATTTCTACCTCCTCCACTTATTGATAGAATTTACGATAGAAAGTCTATCAATAAAACGACCCTTGTCAATCGGGCCAAATCCGATAGGTCTGTGAATGGACGAAGGCTGGCATTTCAGTGGGGGGAGCGATGATTCAAAAGGACAAGCGGTCCTCGAAGGCCACGGATGGCATCGACAGGCGTTGGCATCTGGCGCGCAACGACGTGGAAATCGACGTCACCGAGATCGAGTATGCGCTGATGCGCGCCAACCAGGCCTTCGAACGCTGGCAGACAGAATGCCTGGAAACGGTCATCGATCTTGCGGCGAGTGGTCAGGAAAATGCCATGCTGCACATCATTCGCATGCATGAGCGTCCCAAGACGATCAAGGACCTCGCGCGACTGGCCAACCGCGAGGATATTCCCAACATTCAGTACAGCCTGCGCAAGCTGATCGCGGCAGGGTTGGTGGTGCGCGAAGGCAGTGGCCGGGCAGGGGTGACCTATTCTGTCACCGAGCGGGGACGCGAAGTCACCGACCGCTATGCCGAGGTTCGCGGCGCATTGCTTGTAGAGTCAATCGAGGCCGTGCCGGACTTTCCGCAGAAGCTCGAAGAAGCCACCCGGACTTTGGAACTGCTGACCGGCATTTATGAGCAGATGGCACGTGTAGCGGCCACGCACAGGCGGAGCAGCCGGTAGGGTGAAGTGCTGCAGCCCGTGCCTTTCTTCAGAGACCGGAAAGCTTCATGAATTCCTCGGGGTAGCGATCCCCTTGCACCTTGAAGTTCGACGATGCGTCGCTGATTTCCTGGAGATCGGTCACGGTGAGTTCGACGGACATGGAACAGATATTCTCCGTGAGACGCGACATCTTTCTGGTGCCGGGAATTGGTACGATCCATGGCTTTTGGGCCAGCAACCACGCAAGCGCGATCTGAGCGGGTGTTGCCGCCTTGCGACCGGCAATATCCCGCAGTCGGTCAACCAGTGCCTGGTTCGCCTTGCGCGCATCAGGTGAAAAGCGTGGCACGCGGTTGCGAAAATCCGAACTGTCGAATGTCGTCGTCTCGTCGATCTTGCCGGTCAGAAATCCCTTGCCGAGTGGGCTGAAGGGCACAAAGCCGATGCCCAGCTCCTCGAGAACCGGGATGACGTCCGCCTCCGGATCCCTCGTCCAAAGCGAATACTCGCTCTGCAATGCAGTGACGGGCTGAATGGCATGCGCGCGACGGATCGATTGCGCACCCGCCTCGGAAAGACCGAAATGCTTGACCTTCCCCTGCTGGATCAGTTCCTTCACCGTTCCCGCAACGTCCTCCATCGGCACATTGGGATCGACGCGGTGCTGGTAGAGCAGATCAATACAATCGACCCGTAGGCGCTTGAGCATGCCTTCGGTAGCCCTCACGATCTGCTCTGGGCGACTGTTGACCCCGCCATGGTGAACCCCTGTCTCGGAGTCGATATCCCAGCCGAATTTCGTGGCGATGACCACCTGTCCCTTGTAGGGAGCCAGTGCCTCGCCGACGATTTCCTCGTTACGGAAGGGACCGTAGGCTTCGGCGGTATCGAAGAACGTCACGCCCTGTTCGACGGCTGCGCGGATGAGGGAGATCATCTCCTGCTTGTCGGCCGCATCGCCATAACCCATGCAACCAAGCCCAAGAGCCGATACTTCGAGGCTTTGTCCAAGTTTTCGCTTTTGCATTTGAGTTTCCTCGGAACATGTCTGGAGATCGCGTTACGTTCTTGCGATACTGAACGTCCGTCCACTTGGGTGCAAGCAATCGATGAGTCTTCCGGACGGCTCCACGGCCATCTGACCGATGGAAATGAATGACCGGTAGCCAGCGTCATGGTCGCAAACTGCCCCGGCAATGGCCGGTGTCACTATTGGCAGACAGGATTATTGATGTTGGTGCCGGAGGTTTGGGCTTGAGATGGCCCCGACCGGGCGTGTAATGCGGCTGTGCAAAGTGAAGGGACTGAAATATGGGCGACGATGTTACGGAATTGACGGCCCTTCTGAAGGCGATCGCTGAAAGCCCCAAGCGCGACAATACCGTGTATCACAAGGCAATGTCCGAAGCCCGCCAAGCCTTTCAAGACGCGGAGGCCGCCTTGGGCGGGCCGGTTCGCCTCAAGACGAAAACCAAGATGAAGCGCAACGGCGAATTCATCGTGAAGTGGACGTTCAAGCGCGAAAAATGATCGTGTTATGCGATGTCGCAGCTGCACCGGCTACCGCAACAGAATAAATGATCCTGCGACAATGGCACCGTTGCTTGGCCTGAACTGGCCGAGGTGCCTGCGATATTTTCTACGGCTGTTTGCATGGGCGTAATTTTCATGGCTTTGGTTGTGCAAATGGACCTATAAAATGATCCCGGCACACCAAGCGACATTCCGTGGTGGAGCACTGCACGTCTTTTATACGATTTCCGGTGGTTTCAATGGCATCCGATAAGAAGACCGTCTCGGTGGAATCCGGCAAGACCCTCAAGACGATCTATAATCTCTGGCCGTATATGTGGCCTTCGGGGCGGATGGATTTGAAGATGCGGGTTGTCTGGGCCACGCTCTTCCTCCTGCTTTCGAAGATCGTGCTGCTGTCCGTACCCTACTTTTTCAAGTGGTCGACCGATGCGTTGGCCGGCAATCTGGACGCGGCCGGCGACCTGCTTCCGTTCGTGCTGGGCGTGCTGGCTCTGGTGGCGGCCTACAATCTGGCGCGCGTCATCCAGGCCGGGTTCAACCAATTGCGTGATGCGCTGTTTGCCAGCGTCGGCCAATATGCGGTGCGCCAACTTGCCTTGAAGACATTCCTGCATCTGCATCGATTGTCGTTGCGCTTTCATCTGGAACGCCGCACGGGCGGTCTGTCGCGCGCCATCGATCGCGGCACCAAGGGGATCGAGACGATCGTTCGCTTCGTCATCCTCAACAGCATGCCAACGGTCATCGAATTTTCCATGACGGCGGCGATACTCGCCTGGAGCTATGGCTGGAGCTACCTGGCTGTGACCGCGCTGATGATCGCCAGCTACATCTGGTTCACGATCCGGGCGAGCGACTGGCGGATCGATGTTCGACGCAGCATGAATGCTTCCGACGCCGAGGCCAACTCCAAGGCGATCGACTCGCTCTTGAATTTCGAGACCGTCAAGTATTTCGGCAACGAGGAGATGGAGGCCAGGCGCTTCGATCAATCCATGGAGGGCTATGAGAAGGCCGCCACCAAGGTCTCGACCTCGCAAGGCTTGCTGAACTTCGGCCAGGTGGTGATCTTCGCTGCCGGCATGATGACGATGATGACGATGTCCGCGCTTGCGATCCGTGCCGGGACACAGACGGTCGGCGATTTCGTCTTCATCAATGTGCTGCTCATGCAGCTTTCCCTGCCGCTTGGCGTCATCGGTTTTGTCTATAGTGAAGTGCGCCAGGCTCTCGCCAATATCGAACAGATGTTTGACCTGCTTGATATGGATGCGGAGATCGAGGACGCGCCGGGCGCGAAGGAGTTGATGGTCGCATCGGGGGCCATTTCATTCAAGGATGTGCATTTTGCTTACGACAAGGCGCGACCAATTCTCAAAGGCGTTTCCTTCGACGTGCCCGCAGGCCATACGATTGCGGTTGTTGGTCCGTCGGGCGCTGGCAAGTCCACAATTTCGCGGCTGCTCTACAGGTTCTACGATGTGCAGGCAGGCTCCGTCAGCATCGACGGGCAGGATGTGCGTACGGTCACGCAAAAGAGTCTCAGAGCGGCAATCGGCATGGTGCCGCAGGACACCGTGCTGTTCAACGAGACGATTGCCTACAACATCCGCTACGGTCGACCGTCTGCAACGCAGGAGGACGTCGAACGTGCCGCCGAGATCGCTCAGGTCGACCATTTCATCCACAGTCTTCCGGAAGGCTACAAGTCCATGGTGGGCGAGCGCGGGCTGAAGCTCTCGGGGGGAGAAAAGCAGCGCGTTGCGATTGCCCGCACGATCTTGAAGTCGCCGCCGATCTTGATCCTTGACGAAGCGACATCGGCTCTCGATACCCACACCGAGCAGGAAATCCAGGCGGCTCTTGATGAGGTGTCGAAGAACAGAACCACCCTGATTATCGCTCACCGCCTTTCCACGGTGATCAATGCCGACGAGATCATCGTGCTTAAGGATGGCCGTATCGCCGAGCGAGGCAGGCACGCCGAACTTCTCGATCAGAACGGTCTCTATGCCCGCATGTGGAACCGCCAGCGCGAGGCGACGGAAGTCGAGGAGCATTTGACGAAAGTGCGGGCGGAAGACGATCTGGGTGCACTGGCAGACCGAACGAAAAATACCATCGAAAATCGGCCGTAATTGCGTTTGAAAACGCTTGGGATGCCATCGCCGGTATGACTTCTTGGGAACTGGCGGCTTCCTCGTACACCAGGCTGGCATGAAGGTGATCACGCTTTTGGGGCGAGCATGCGCGCAATGAATTCGACCTTCGAACTCCGATTGGCATCTCAGCCCGACTATGAAGCTATTGCCTCCGTATGGCATAGCAGCGCGAGCCTTCCCGGAGTCGGTCCGCCCGTGATGCCGACGCAAAATGAGCTCAGACGGCGCATCGATCTGGAGTTTGCTGCAGGTTGGGAAGTGACGGTCGCGGTTCGCAGGAGTGATGTCATCGGGTTTGTCGCACTCAAGCCGCGGGAAGGTGTTCTCGACCAATTGTTTGTTCGACCCGCCTTGGTCGGAGGCGGTATCGGCAAAGCGTTGCTTGCCCATGCCATGGCTGCCATGCCCAAGGGTTTCACGCTGTTCACGGCGTCGTCCAATGCGAAGGCTCGCATATTTTACGAAAAGGCGGGCCTCATTCCAATGCGTGACGATGCGCATCCGCGGACCGGTCATCCGGTGACTTACTACGGCTGGAAGGTCGTCTGAGTGCTGATTTTCGAAGTGGCGCAATTTAGCATTCGGCGCCGACAGGCCGACGCCGTCATGCGCGGGACAATGGCGCGCGCGAAAAGACGCGCTACCACGTCTACGTCAACTCATTTTCCGACGGAGGTCGGTTGCTGCAGCTTGTCCAGGACATTGCCGAGAGAGAAGCTGCCTGGCTTTTGACGCGGCGGGAATTCCACGTAGGTCTGCAGATGCTGTGCGACGAAGGCCTGCGCCGGTACCAATGCGAAGGCGTGTTCGACCCGCCAGCGATCATAATCTCCCGCATCGACTTGGGCGCGTTCGAATGGGTCGGCTCTTAGATCGATCAGTTTCGGGAAACGAAGTTCGACCAGTGGGTCCTGCCAAACGGCGAGGCCTTCCGCGCGCTGTTCGAGGAATACCAGCTTCCAGCGGTCATATCGCAAGCAGGCAAGATCGCCGCCGTCCGTCCAGTAGAAATACTCCTTGCGGGCTCCTTCACCGGTGCCGGCGAGCAACTCTCGTTGATCATAGCCGTCCAGGTGCACCTTGAAAGTTTTGCCCGCCGCGTCATATCCGGAAAGGAGTTGCTTGGTTATATCCGGATTGCCCGCCGCCGCCACAAGCGTTGGTACAAAGTCCTCATGCGATGTGATGGCATTGATCTGCGTCCCCGGCTTGACGAGGCCCGGCCAGCGTACCAGGCAGGGAACGCGGTATCCGCCTTCCCAGTTGGTGTTCTTCTCGCCCTTGAAAGGGGTGGTGCCACCGTCTGGCCATGAGAAGACCTCTGCACCATTGTCTGTGGTCCAGATGACGATTGTATCTTCGGCGATGCCGAGATCATCCAGTTTCTTGAGGAGTTGGCCGACCATGCCATCAAACTCGACCATGCCGTCCGCTTCGATCCCCAGTCCGGTCTTGCCTTTCGACGCGGCTTTCAGGAATGTGTAGATGTGCATGCGTGTCGAGTTGAACCAGCAGAAGAACGGCTTGTTTGCCGCATGCTGGCGGTCGATGAAGTCCAGAGTCGCACCGAGGAATTCCTCATCCACCGTTTCCATCCGTTTGCGGGTCAGCGGACCTGTGTCCTCAATGGTTTGCATTCCGACTCGGCCGAAACGGGGATCCTCGGAAGGATCGTCCTTGTCCGTCGCCTTGCATTTGAGGACGCCGCGCGGACCAAATTTCGCGCGGAACTCCGGATTCTTCGGGTAGTCGGGGTTCTCCGGCTCATCCTCCGCATTCAGATGGTAGAGGTTGCCGAAGAACTCGTCGAATCCATGGACGGTTGGCAGAAACTCATTTCGGTCGCCCAGGTGGTTTTTGCCGAATTGGCCGCACATGTAGCCTTGCGGCTTGAGCAGTTCGGCAAGGGTCGGATCCTTTGCGGACAATCCTTCCTTCGCGCCGGGCAAGCCCACCTTGAGAAGCCCCGTCCGGAAACAGGACTGCCCGGTGATGAATGCGGCGCGTCCCGCGGTGCACGACTGCTGCGCATAGTGATCGGTGAAGATCGCGCCTTCCTTGGCAATGCGATCGATATTTGGAGTTCGATAGCCCATCATGCCCTGGTTGTAGGCACTCGTATTCCAGAATCCGATGTCGTCCCCGAAGATGACGAGGATGTTCGGCTTCTTGCCTGACGGCGCAGCAGCCTGTGCGTAAGCTGCTGCAGTTTGCGCCATGTTAATTGCGGCCGCCCCGACTGCGAATGCAGTCGTCGCCTTGAGCAGATTTCTTCGGGTTACCGGTGGTGACGCGGTTCTATCCTGCGTCGATATGCCGATATCGCTCATTGCATGCCTCCCTTGCGTTTGATGAACTGCAATGCGGATGCTGAATGCGCATAGACTTGCGAGCTGAGCGGCAAAATTACCCAGCCGACGGAAAATCAAAATCCAAGTCGGGGATGGAGGCAAGTACGTTACGGTAACACAGGGTCAAATAAAGCCGGAAAGCGAGGCCTGACCGGACTGTCGGAGCGAGGATCGGTTGCCTCGGAAAATAAAAACCCGCCGGATCGCTCCGGCGGGTCGCTATGTGTGATTGTATCGGTTGATCAGGCCGCGAGCTTCTGCAGGTAGGCGTCTGCTTCTTCCGGAATGGCAAACCACGGGAAGAAATCGACCGGGTTGTTGAAGCCGTTGGCGATACGCTTGGCGAGTGCCGGAAAGGCCTGGGCCGAACCCATGATGTTGAGCACGTGTGGCGGTGGCGGCTGCAGCAGGGCATTGGTCCAGCCGACTACGAACTGGGCGTAGTTCCAGTACGTGTCGAAGGTCGCCTGCATGAAGGCGGCGTCGTAGGGCCGGTCGCCATGTGCAAGGATCGCATCCATATAGGCCTTGGCGGCCTTGGAAGCGTTGTTGGACCCCTGACCGGTGATCGGGTCGTTCAGGCATACGGCATCGGCCATGCCGAGCACGATTGCGCCCGATGGCAGCCTGCCGATCGGCTTGCGGACGGTGGGCGCGAAAGCGCCTGCCAGAATGCCGTTGTCGTCAGTCAACTCGATGTTGCGGCAGCGCTCGGCTTCCCACGGCAGGAAGGTATCGAGGATCCACTTGGACTTGGCCAGATGTTCCTCGGGCGTCTTCACATCCTTCCAGCAGTCCATAGGGCCGCCCGGAATGCCTTCGAGAACCATGATCTCGCAGGGACCGGTTGTCGTCAGTGCCGGAAACACGAAATACTCGCCAACCGTCGGGATCAGATTGAAGGCGACAGCGGAATGTTCCGGGCGTGGGGTCATGCCGGTCACATAGGTGAGCGCAAGCGCGCGCTGCGGCTTGTCGAACGGCGATTTTTCGGCATCGCGCTCGAACAGCTTGGCAATATCGCCCTTGCCCGCGGCAACGATCACGAGGTCCGACGACTTGGCATACTTTTCCAAATCCTCGATGCCAGCATCAAGAATGGTCATCTGGCCGCCGCGTTTTTCGAACTCGGTCATCCAGACCGGAATCTTGACGCGCTGGTCGACGCTCTGGGCATATTTGTCGAGCTTGCCGTTCCAGTCGATTGCCTTGGTGCCGGAACCGTCCGGAGCCGGAACGACGAAATTGATCGAGTCGACCGTCGGGCATTCCTTCTCCCAGAAGTTCAGCCCGAGGTCGCGCTCGTTCTGCAGCGCCTGATCGAACATGCACTGGCTGGACAACACCTTGCCGGTGCGGACCTGTTCTGCCGTGCGGTTCTGGACGATTTCGACTTCGTAGCCGTTTGACAGCAGGCCGCAGCCGAGCTGCAAACCTGACTGGCCACCGCCGACGATGGTAATCTTGCGTTTTGTCATGGTTTTATTCCCCATTTGTTTTGACGTTCGATGGCAAAAACTGAATTCTCTATTCCATCAGCTTCGGGATGGCCGGGACGTTCTGTTCCGGGCCCATGGCCGTGTAGCCGCCATCGACGCAGATATCCGTGCCGGTGACGAAACTTGCATTGTCGGACAGCAGGAAGGCGATGGCTTCGGCGACTTCCTCCGGATTGCCGGTGCGGCCGAGCATATGGAAGGGGGCGGCGACCTTGTCAGTCTTTTCGCGATTGCCGTTGGTCAGCTGCACCATGATGTTGCTCCAAGTCCAGCCCGGCGAAACGGCGTTGACGCGGATGCCGTCCGGCGCCAGGTCCATAGCCTGGTTGCGGGTTAGCTGTAGGATGGCAGCCTTGGAAACCGGATAGACCCAGCGGCCGGTCTGCGCGACGCGTGCCGAAATCGAGCCGAAATTGACGATGGCGCCCTTGTTGGCCGCAAGATGCGGACGCGCTGCCTGCATCAGCATCACGGAGCTGACGATGTTGACGTCGAGCGCCTTCAGCCAATCCGAGCGGGTGGTTTCAGCGCCGTTGTCGAGATAGGTGCAGGCAACATTGACGAGAAAGTCGAGCCGGCCGGTCGTCTCCACCGTCTTGGCGACAAGCGCTGCGATGTCGTCGTCATTGGTGACGTCGGTCCTGATGAAGCTGGCATTCGCGCCGAGACGGGCGGCGACGTCGGTACCGTCTTTTTCATTGATGTCGGCGATCACCACCTTGGTGCCGTAGCCGATCAGTGTCTTGGCCACGCCCTCGCCAATCAGTGTCGCACCGCCGGAGACAATTGCAGTCTTTCCGCTTAATCCACGCATGGAGTTCCCCATCCTTTTTGTTAGATTTGAACCGTAAGGCAATAATTTGTATTGCTAATATATAATCAGGCGCTCTGCAGCAGCGGCATTTCCGGATGCGTCGTGGTAAAGGCGCCGCCCACATAGACGAGTGGCTCGGCCGCGCTGTTGTCGCTCACCGTCTTTTGCACCCTGCCAATCAGAATAACATGGGTTGCGAAATCTACAGCCTGTTCCAGTTCGCAATCGAAACTGGCAATCGCGCCCTCGAGTACCGGTGCCCCGGTCTGGGCATCCGACCAGCCGCCCACCTGAAACCGGTCGGTCGCCGATAGCTCTGTTCGTCCGGCAAACGTCTCGGCGACCGATTGTTGGTCGCGGGCGAGAACGTTGACGCAGAAATTTTTGCTCTCAGGAGCGAACTGGCCGACCCAGGTTTCGCGATTGATGCAGGCGATAACGGAGGGAGGGTCGACAGTAAGCGAACATACAGCGGTGGCTGTGACGCCGCGCGGCTCGCCATTGACGCCGCGCGTGGTGACGATAGTCACCGCACCGGCAACCTGGCGCATCGCCGACCTAAACAGATTCTTGTCCATGGCGCTCTTCCTCCTGACCGCGTGGGACTTCATTCGCTCCAGATCCGACTTCCATTCAGTTTAGATCTAAAGTATGTTGATGATCCGTCCGAAAGGCCTGCTTCGCAATCCACATTGCGCGGGCCGTGATCCAGATCCGGCAAGCCGGGGCATCTGGCCGGGACCATTGATATCGTCGCAGAATTGCGGAGTGAATGCCGATGCAGACACAGAACGTGCCGCTATCCCGCTTTCCGGCAGTGGATACCCATGCGCCGGACGATGCGCGCGAAGCAATCGGCCGTATTTTCTGTCCGCATTTCCTCAGTCCGGTCGAGCGCAATCCTAGGGCGTTTCACGCCCGTCACCATACGGTGGAGCAGGCGGACTATTCGGTCAATTTCGTCAGCTACGGCGCCACCGTCGATATCGATCCCGGCGAACTGTCGCGGTTCTTCCTGCTGCAGATACCGATTGAGGGTGCCGCACGGGTTCGCTGCGGCACGGTGTCGACCGATGTTGTGTCGGGGCAGTCGGCTTCGTTGCTTTCACCGACTCTGCCGACGCGCATGACCTGGCAGGAGGGCTGCGAAAAACTCATCCTGCTGGTTCGTCGTGAGGCGGTCGAAGCGCAGTTTCAGGCGCTGACGCATGAAGTCGGTCGGGATATCGAGTTCGATCCGAGGATTGATTTGAGCGCGCCGATGGGGCAGGCCCTGTGGCGGCACAGCATGATGATGCTGGCTGCGGCGGAAGAGCCAGGGGCAACGCCGCGCGCCTACCAGATTCTGTTGCGCGACGGTTTGACGACGTTGTTGCTGACAGGCTTTGCCAACAACCGCAGCCGTGCTTTTTCAAGCCCTGCGCCAACCGCGGGCCCAAGCGCCGTCATGCGCGCCAAGGAGTTCATCCGGGCAAATGCCGCCCGGGCTGTTTCCATGGAGGAGGTGGCCGCCGCCGCTGGCGTGTCGCTTCGCTCATTGCAGGACAGCTACAAGCGCAGTCAGGGTTTGACGCTCGGCGAGGGGCTTCTCGATGCTCGATTGATTTGCTTTCGGGAGGGATTGCTGGCCGCAGGGCCGAGCGCGACGGTTGCGGAAATCGCGTTCGCTGCCGGCTTCGGTCATCTCGGTCGCGCCGCTGCCGCCTATCGCGCGCGTTTCGGCGAAACGCCGTCGGAAACGCTACGCCGGCGCAAGCAATAGGAAGCGGATCTTTGACGATCCGCTTCGCAATCGAGAAATCTACTTTGACGGATTCTTGGGATCCCAGAGCTTGGTTTCGGCATCCTTTTCGTATGCCATGCCTTTGGGATAGCTGATCGCTTCGAACTGCAAACCCCAGGGTGCCTGGAAATAGAGGATCGTCTGGCCGGCAGCCGGTCCATCGTTTATCGGCAGCGGCCCAAGTCTGGTGGCAACGCCCTTTTCGTCGAGATACTTTTTCGCTGCCGCTACGTCGTCGACATAGAGCGCTATGTGGAACGCGCCAATGTCGCTGTTCTTCTGCTGAAGGTCCCGCTGCCTTTGTCATCGGCGAATGGGCCGAAAGACATGGCCGTCTTGCAGCCGACGACATTCTCGAGGAAATCCACCGCCTGTTTCATGTCGGGGACGGTAATCCTGGTATGGTCATGTCCGCGCAAGCCGGGAAGCGAATCCGCTGATGCGGCGGTTCCCAGTCCCAATAGAAATGCCGATGCTGCAAGAGACAGCGAGAATATGTGCTTCATGCTAGGTCCTCCACCAAAATGCGGGCACAGTTCTGCAATCCGCCGGCGCCCGCGCGGCCGACGTGAAAACAACCGGCAATTACCCTTGATGTCCGCCCCTTGAGGCGGACTATTCGCTAAGCGTTGGCCGCTTCATCGACAGCGCTCTTGCGCTCCAGCCATTCCGGATCGATTTCCGGCAGCGGGATGGCGTCGAGCAGGGCCTTGGTGTAGTCGGATTTAGGGGCCGCGTAGACATCGTCGCAACGGCCCTCCTCCACCACCTTGCCGAAGCGAAGCACGTAGATGCGGTCGCAGACGGCGCGGATGACCGACAGGTCGTGGCTGATGAAGGCCATGGCCAGGCCGAGTTCGCGCGACAGGTCCTTCAGCAGGTTGAGCGCTTCGGCCTGGGTGGAGACATCGAGGCCGGAGACGATTTCATCGGCGAGCACGAAATCGGGTTCGAGCAGGGCGGCGCGGGCAATGCCGACGCGCTGGCGCTGGCCGCCGGACAGCTCGTGCGGATTGCGATCAAGTGCGGCCTTCGGCAGCTTGAAGCGGTCGAGGAGTTTTGTCACGCGCGTCTCGGCATCCCGCGCGTTGGCGGCCACCTTGTGCAGCAGCATCGGCTCGACAAGGATCCGCCGCACCGAGTGGCGCGGATTGAGCGAGGCCATTGGGTCCTGGAAGATCATCTGCATGCGCCGCCGGAGCGGCCGCATCTGATCGTCACCGAGACGGGTGATGTCACGTCCGTCGAAGTGAATTTCTCCGGCGGAGGTGTCGACCAACCGCAGCAACGCGCGGCCGAGCGTCGTCTTGCCGGAACCGGATTCGCCGACGATGCCAATGGTTTCGCCACGCTTGATGTTGATATCGACGCCGTGCAGCACCTTGTGGCCGCCCTTGCGCGCACCGAGCAGGCGGCTTGCGCCATAGGTCACTTCAATTCCGCGAGCGATGAGCAGATCTTCAGACATGGACGAAAATCCTCACTTGATGCCGATCTCGGCGCGCAACTGTTCGAACACCGCCTGCGGTACCGGCTCGAGGCCCGCTTCAGGACGATCGTAGCGCGGGCCGGCGGCCATCAGCGCCCGGGTGTAGATGTGTTTGGGGTTCTGCAGGACGTCAGCCGTCGAGCCCTGCTCAATGACCTTGCCGGCATAGAGCAGCGTGACGCTGTCGCAGATCTGGGCAACGACGCCGAGGTCGTGAGTGACGAAGATCACCCCGGTGCCTGTCTGGCGCTGCATGCCGCGGATCAGCCTGAGAATCTGTTTTTGTACGGTGACGTCGAGCGCGGTGGTCGGCTCGTCGGCGACGACGAGTTTCGGGTCGAGCGCAAACGCCGCCGCGATCAGCACACGCTGGCGCATGCCGCCAGACAGTTCGTGCGGATAGGCCTTGAGCACCCGCTCGGGATCGCGGATGTGCACTTCGGCCAGCAGCGCCAGCGCCTTGTCGTGGGCCGCCTGCTTCGACATGCCACGGCGCATTCTGAGCCCATCGGTCAATTGCGCCTCGATGCGCCGGCCGGGATTGAGGGCGGTCTGCGGGTCCTGCGGGATCAGCGCAATATCCTCGCCCATGACGTCGCGCAATTCGCGCGCCGGCATGGTCAGGAGGTCGCGGTCTTCAAAGCGGATGGCGCCTGACGTGACGCGCACCGTGCGGGGAAGAATGCCGAGCAGCGCCTTGGCGATGGTCGATTTGCCCGCACCGCTTTCGCCGACAAGCCCACGGACTTCGCCGCGGTTGAGGGTCAGCGACACGTCGCGCAGGATGGGCGAGCCGCCGTCGCGGTCGGAAACCGCCGATAGGCCTGATATGGTGAGCAAAGTATCGGTCATCGGCGCATCATCGGGTCAAGGGCGCGGCGCAGGCCGTCGCCGAGCTGGTTGAAGGCAAGGACGGTGGCGAACAGCACCACCAGTGGTGCGACCAGCACCCACCAGCCGTGATGAACGATCTGCCGGCCTTGCGCGATCATGCCGCCCCAGGTCGGGGTGTCTGACGAGACCGACAGGCCGACGAAGGACAGGATCGCTTCGACGATGACGGCAATGCCCATTTCGAGGCTGACCAGCGCGATCAGCACCGGGGCGACATTCGGCAATACTTCCCGCATCAGGATGGTGAAGGAGGGAAAGCCGATGGTCTTGGCGGCCGTCACGTAGTCCTGGCTGGCCTGCGCCATGGTTTCGGAGCGGACGACACGGCAGAAGCGGGTCCAGTCGATGATGACGATCGCCGCGATCACCGAATGCACGCCCGAGCCGAACACGGCCACCAGCAGGATCGACAGCAGCACCGGCGGAAACGCCATCCAGATATCGACCAGACGCGAGATGACCACATCGACCCAGCCGCGGTACCAGCCGGCGAGCAGGCCGAGCGTGGTGCCGACCAGCGCCGAAAGTCCGGCTGCGACGAAGGCGACGATCAGCGCGATGCGGCTGCCATAGATAAGCCGGGAAAGCACGTCGCGGCCGAGATCGTCAGTGCCGAACCAGTAGCCCGGCTCAGCGCCGGCATTGCCCGCCGGCGGCAGCGTTCCCAGCATCAGGTCCTGCTCGAGCGGATCCTTCGGCGCCAGATAAGGCGCGAAGATCGCCACGAGAATGAGCAGCAGAATGAAGCCGCCGCCGATGACGGCCTTGGGTTCTGCAAGAATCGAGCGCAAAGTCTTAGCCATGCCGAAGCCTCGGATTGAAGGCCGCGACCAGCAGGTCGACCAGCAGGTTGATGACGATGAACAGCGCGCCGAACACCAGGACAAGCCCCTGGATCAACGGCAGGTCGCGATTGATGACCGCATCGATCGCCATGTTGCCGATGCCCGGATAGGCGAAGATGCGCTCGACGATAACCGTGCCGCCGATGAGGAAGGTGAACTGCACGCCGGTGAGCGCAATGGTCGGGCCGACGGCGTTTCGAAGCGCCTCCTGCAGCACCAGCCTGAGCGTCGACTTGCCCTTCAGCCGTGCCAGCAGTACGTAGTCCTGCACCATGGCTTCCAGCAGCGCTTCCTTGAGCACGCGGGCGATGATGGCCGCGAGCGGAAGGCCCAGCGCCAGCACCGGCATGGTCATATGCGCGAGGAGATTGCCGAACACGGCGAATTTGAAAGTAACCAGGCTTTCGATGAGGTAGAATGGCGTCGAGAAATCCACCTGCAAGCCGGGATCGAGACGACCCGACAGCGGCAGCACCGGCAGGAACACGCCGAGCACCAGCACCAGCGCTAAGGCCCAGACGAAGTCCGGCACCGCCAGCATGATGCCGTTGAAGGTATCGATGACGGGTTCGAAGAAAGTCCGGCGCAGCATGGTGCCGAGCACGGCGATCGCGCCGCCGAGGGCCACGGCGAACACCAGCGCGGCAAACGCCAGCTCCAGCGTCGCTGGCAGCCGTTCGCCGAGCAGTTCGAGGACATCGCGGCGCAGCGAGATCGAGGTGCCGAAATCGCCGACGAGGATGGCTTTGAGCCAGACCCAGAACTGAACCGGCAAGCTTGCGTCGAGCCCGTAATGGGCGCGCAATTGCGCGATCTGCTCGGGACTTGCGCCCGGCGAAATCATCATGGCGATCGGGTCGCCCGGCACGACGCGCAGCAGCACGAACACGATCAGCGCCACGCCGAACAGTGTGATCGCTGCAAGCACCAGCCGGTTAAGGATGGATAGGGCAATCATCAGATTTGCATTCCGGTCGCGCGCGCATCGCGCGAAAAAAGCGTAGCGAAGGACGGCTGATCCAGCAAGGTGCGGCGCGCCATGGAAAAAGACGAGATAACTGAATCTCGAGACAACTGAATCTAATGCCCTTCATCCGGATGCCGACAGCTTCTCTCCCCGTTCAGACGAAGAGCAAGGGCCGGCGATCTCCGAGAAAATTCCCTCTCCCCGTTTGCGGGGAGAGGGTCAGGGTGAGGGGCAAATGTCGATCAGGCCTTGGAAACCTGTATCGGCTGCAGGGCGCCCGAGACGTTCGGGGTCACCTTCAGCGAGGCTTTGTAGACGATCGGCTGGGCATACTGCAGTAGCGGAATGACGTATCCCTGTTCCGCAATATACTTGCAGACAGCCTTCCAGCCGTCGATGCGCTTGGCTTCATCCTTCTCGCCCCAGAGCGGGCCGATCATGCCGTCGAGATCGTCCGTGTTCCACACCGAGTGCGGCGACGGGCCGAACATGGCAAAACCGGTCGAGGTGGTCGGATCGCCGATGGCGTTACCCCAGTTGTAGAAAGCAGCCGGTGCAAGCTGGTCGGCGGCGCGAAGCTCGTAGTGCTTGGCGATTTCATAGACTTCGATTTCCGCCTCGATGCCAACCTTGCGCCACATGCCGACGATCGCCTGGACCATTTCGTAGTCCTTGGGCTTCAGGCCGCGCGTCGTCTGGATCTTGAACTTTGCTGGCTTGTCGGTCGAGTAACCGGAATCCGCCAGCAGCTTCTTGGCCAGTTCGGGGTCGTAGGGCACCTTGATCGACGCGTCGTAGGCCGAGTATTCCGGCGCTTCGAGTGTGTCGAGTGGCACGCCATAACCGCGCAGCAGACGCTTGACGATCGCTTCCTTGTCGATCGCGTGATTGGCGGCAAGACGGACGTTCTTGTCGTTCATCACTTCGATGTTGTTGAGGAAGATCATGCCGATGTCGGAAATCGGAGTCGCCACGCCAGCGAGACCGTCTACCGCCTTCAGGCGGTCGAATTCCTCATAGGGCACTTCGAGCGTGATATCAGACGAACCGGATTCGATTTCGGCAACGCGGCTCGTACCGTCAGGCACGAACTTGAAGATCACGGTTTCGAAGGCCGGCTTGCCGCCATAATAGTTCGGGTTGGCCTTGAGGCGCAGGAAGGCGTTGCCTTCGTAAGCGTCGACCATGTACGGACCGGTGCCGATCGGTGCTTTTTCGAAACCTTCTGCGCCGACCTTTTCGTAATAGGCCTTCGGCAGGATGTATCCCGTCAGGAACGCCATCCACATGAAGTAGGTGGGTTCGAAACGCAGCACGTCGCCGGTGATCTTGTTGCCTTCGATCTTGTAGTTGCCGGCAGTCGACCAGATGAACTGGATGGGGTTGCCGGTCTTTTCGTTGGCTGCGCGTTCGAGCGACCAGACGACGTCTTCCGGCGTAAATGGCGTGCCATCGTGCCAGGTGACGCCTTCGCGCACATCCATCCAGACTTTGGTTTTGTCGTCGTTCCAGCCCCAGGCGGTGAGAAGTCCGGGCTGGAACTTCAGGTCGGGCCCCTGGCCGACATACTGGTCGAAGATCGAACGATAGATTGCCTGGATGGTCGGGTTGACCGCGGACGGTCCAACAGTCGGATCAAAAGAGGGCAGGTTGACGTTATAGGCAATCGTCAAAGTGTCGGTTTCGGCTGCCTGCACGAAATTGCGGCCAGAAAATACGCTGGTCAGAAATGCAGCTGCGCCAAGGCCCAAAGCCTGGCGACGGGAAATATCCATCATGTTGAGCTCCGTCGTTCCCTTGTTTCTCCGGCAGGAAGCGGGCGCCCCGAAATCCTGCCGTCGATGCTATTTGTCGGAATGCTTTAATGTTAAAATAGTTTTGAGGGAGTGGCAAGCGGATTTTATACACGACGCAAGTGAATTCATTGAATTCTATAGACGTTTCAGGTCCGGTTATCAGAGAATCCGTCTTGCTGTCGTCACGATTCCCAAAGTATAAATATGCATATGCATATTATTGTGCGTGTGACTGGCTTATTAGAAAGTCCCGCGATCGCGGCGTTTGCGGGTATTTTTCGCCTTTGAACATTTGTCATTTGACAAAAGTCCTGTGACAGAAATATGATTTTGCAAATTAAATGGCGATTGCAGACCTCGAAAATGAGGCAAGGGGAAATCCGATGGCGGAAAGATCATTTGCGCGCGAAGTTGAAGATCTGAAACTTGGGGATGGCGACATCTTCCGGGGGGAGGGTATTCTCGCGATTACCAAAGCGCTGCTCCAGTCGGGAGTTTCCTATGTTGGTGGCTACCAGGGCTCGCCGATTTCGCATTTGATGGACGTTTTGGCCGATGCCAAGGATGTCATGCAGGATCTCGGCGTTCATTTCGAAACGTCGGCTTCCGAGGCAGCGGCGGCTGCGATGCTATCCGCATCGGTCATGTATCCGATCCGTGGCGCGGTGACCTGGAAATCATCTGCCGGCACCAACGTGGCCTCGGATGCGCTTTCCAATCTTTCCTCCGGTGGTGTCACCGGCGGCGCGTTGATCATTATCGGCGAAGACTACGGCGAGGGCTCGTCGATCATGCAGGAACGCAGCCATGCGTTTGCGATGAAGTCGCAGATGTGGCTGCTGACCCCACGTCCCAACCTGCCTTCCATCGTCGAAGCAGTGGAGATGGGGTTCGAGCTTTCGGAAGCCTCCAACACACCGGTCATGCTGCAGGTCGGAATCCGTAGCTGTCACGTCCATGGTCAGTTCGAAGCCAAGGACAACAAGAAGCCGGCCTACACGTTGAAGCAGGCGCTGGAAAACCCGATCAGCGACGTCAACCGAATCGTTCTTCCGCCAGCATCCTTCGTTCATGAAAAGGAAAAACTGGAGAAGCGCTGGCCGGCTGCCGTCGAGTTCATCAAGTCGCGCAAGATCAACGAGTATTTCGGCCCGGAAACCGGTGATGTCGGCATCATCCTTCAGGGCGGTCTCTACAACAGCGTCATGCGTTCGCTGCAGCAGCTCGGGCTTGCCGATGTTTACGGCAATTCGAGAATTCCACTCTATGTCATGAACGTCTCCTATCCGATGATCGACGACGAAGTCGCCGATTTCTGCATCGGCAAGAAGGCCGTTCTGATGGTCGAGGAAGGCGCGCCTGAATATATCGAGCACACGCTCAACACGCTGCTTCGTCGTCGCGATATTCAGACGGCCGTATCCGGCAAGGGTGTGTTGCCGCTCGGTGGCGAATACACAACGCCGGTGCTGACCAAGGGCCTCAAGACCTTCGTCGAGACTTATGATCGTCTGCTCCTGGGCAACCAGCCGCCGATTCCCGATCCGACTCACGTTCTGCAGGATCCCAAGATCAAGGCACTGGCCGAAGTCGTGCCGCCACGTCCCGCCGGTTTCTGCACGGGCTGTCCCGAGCGGCCGATCTTCGCGGCCATGAAGCTGGTCGAGAAGGAACTTGGAAAGCACCATGTATCGGCCGATATCGGCTGTCATCTGTTCTCGATCCTGCCGCCGTTCAACATCGGCGGCACGACGATGGGCTACGGTCTTGGGCCGGCATCTGCCTCCGCCTTCAACGTCGAGGCTGACAAGCGGTCCATCGCCGTCATGGGCGACGGTGGCTTCTGGCACAACGGTCTGGCAACGTCGGTCGGCAACGCGGTCTTCAACAAGCAGGATGGCGTCATCCTGGTGGTCGACAACTACTATTCGGCGGCGACCGGTGGTCAGGACATCATGTCCTCGCGCGCCATCAATCCGCGCCGCAAGACCAACAATTCCATTGTCAACGCGGTCAAGGGCATCGGCGCGACCTGGGTTCGCCAGATCGACCGCACCTACGACGTCGCCAAGATGCGCGACACGCTGCGCGAAGCGCTGACCACCAAGGAGACGGGTCCGAAGATCATCGTCGCATCCTCCGAATGCAGCCTCAACAAGCAGCGCCGGGTAAAGCCGGAATTCGCCAAGGCCGTCAAGGATGGCAAGCGGATGGTCAAGGAACGATTCGGCGTCGATGAAGACGTCTGCACCGGCGATCACGCCTGTATCCGTCTTTCCGGCTGTCCATCGCTTTCGGTCAAGCACACCGACGATCCGCTGAGGGATGATCCGGTGGCGGCGATCGACAACACCTGCGTCGGTTGCGGCAATTGCGGCGAAGTCTCCGAAGCCGCAGTGCTTTGCCCGTCCTTCTATCGCGCCGATATCATTCATAACCCCACTGGCTGGGACAAGTTCGCCGCCCGCATGCGGGCAGCGGTGATCGGCTGGCTGCAACGCCGCCGTCAGTCCAAGCGCGTTCTGTTTGCCGGTTGAGGAGTATAGCCATGAATGAGATGGTCAGGTTCGACGCACAGCTTTCCACCGACAAGCCGATTTCGATCGCTATCCTCGCCATGGGCGGGCAGGGCGGCGGTGTTCTCGCCGACTGGGTCGTGGCGCTGGCAGAATCGCAAGGGTGGATGGCGCAGTCGACATCAGTGCCGGGTGTTGCCCAGCGCACTGGCGCAACGATCTATTATGTCGAGGTGATGCGGGCGCGTGAAGGCGCCGAGCCGATCCTTTCGCTGATGCCGACGCCCGGCGACGTCGATCTCGTCATTGCTGCGGAACTCATGGAAGCAGGCCGCTCGGTGCTGCGCGGGCTGGTAACGCCCGACAAGACCACACTGATTGCTTCGACGCACCGTTCATTTGCGATTGTGGAGAAGGAACGTCCGGGCGACGGCATCGGCAACCCGACTGTCGTCATCGATGCGACCGATTTTGCCGCCAAGCGCACGATTGCCTTCGACATGGAAGCGATAGCCGTCAAAAGCGGAACCGTTGTGTCGTCTTCGTTGTTCGGCGCGCTGGCGGGCTCGGATGTCCTGCCATTTACCAAGGAAATGTTCGAGGCGACCATCCGCGCTGGCGGCAAGGGCATCGAATCGAGCGTTAAAGCGTTCAGTGCCGCCTACGATCGGGCGAAGGCAAAGTCCAACGACAAGGTATCGGCGCTGCCGACCAAGCGGTTTGACGCATTGCCCGAGAAGGCCGGCCACCCGAAGCTCGACCGGCTGGTTTCTCGCATTCGCTCGGAATTTCCCGAGGAAGCGCACGCGCTGCTGTTTGCCGGCGCCAAGAAGGTGACCGACTTCCAGGATACGGATTACGCCGAGGATTATCTCGATCGCATGCTTCGCCTGCTGGCGCTGGACCGGAAGGTCGGCGGCGAGGAGAGGGGTTTTACCTTCACGGTCCAGGCTGCGAAATACCTTGCCAACGCCATGGCCTATGACGACGTCATTCGGGTTGCTGACCTCAAGGTGCGCGAAAGCCGATTCGAGCGCGTGCGCAAGGAAGTCGGCGCCAAGGCCGATCAGATCGTCTACATGACCGAATACATGCATCCGCGCATGGAAGAAATCTGCGGCACGATGCCCAAGGCTATGGGGCTTTTCATAGAAAACCGCCCGAAGCTTTTTGCGCGCCTCGACAAGATGGTCAACAAGGGTCGTCGGGTGCAGACGGGAACGGTGTTCTGGTTCCTCGGGCTCTACATGGTTTCTGCCCTCAGGGGGCGCCGGCGCGGTACGTTGCGTCATGCAAGAGAGATGCAACATCTCGACGCCTGGCTGAAGCAGGCCACCGATCTTGCGAGCACCAACTATCCGCTCGCGGTCGAGATTCTCAACTGTCGCCGGCTGGTGAAGGGCTATTCCGATACCCATTCGCGCGGTTTGTCGAAGTTTGACCGGGTCATGTCGGCGCTGCCGTTGCTGGCCGCGCGCGAAGACGGCGGCGACTGGATGAAGCGCCTCCGGCAGGCGGCCTTGCTCGACGAGGATGGTGTCGCACTCGATGGTGCTTTGAAGACGATCGCGACCCTCTGAGGGCAGGTCTCCAACTGGTGGCGGGCCTCATGCGAAGGCCCGCCCACCGAATGCCAACCGAAAACGTGCGGGAAAACGCCGCCACGGCACACGCTGTCAGGCGCTGCCGCTGTCCCAGCCGAGTTGTTCCAACTCGTCCGCGTCTTCTCTCAATTGATGCAGATGCTCGTTGACGGCGTTCAATATTCTCGATTTGACGGCGACTTCCGGACCAGCGTGCAACTGCCGGGCAAACTCTTCGGTCGCCTGAATGTGATGTGCCGTTGCATCATATAGGCGACGGTATCCCTGCCTGTCTTCCTCGTTCATGCTTTCCTCCCGCACGCGAACTGAGAGCGGGAATATTCTATTCCGAAAAGCGCCCGGCACCTATAAATTTCGTCATGGCCAGCAGGTGGCAGACTTCAGAAATCATGCTTGCGGATGTTGACGAGCATCTTGTGCAGCGTGCCGATGAAAGCCCGGTATTCTTCTTCTTCGATGCCATGAAACATCTGCAGGAGCGAATCGTACATCGTCGGCCAAAGCTTTTCGAACGCGGCGCGTCCTTCCTTGGTGATCGTGACATCGCGCACACGCATGTCATCGGGCCGTGGCTGGCGTTTGATGTAGCCCTGGTCCTCCAGGGAATCGACGGTGCGGCTCATCGTCGATTGTTCGGTAACGGCGAACACCGAGAGCTCATTAATGGTGACGGATGGCGTGATCGACAAGATTGCCAGCGCCCGCATCTTGGCAGTCGTGATATCGAGCGCCTTGAGTTCGCTTGCGAGATTGGCATTCCATCGCGCCATGACGCGGTTCATCAGATAGGGCGCGAAATGGTTAAGGCCAATTTCGCCCATGGTGGGGCGCTTGGTCTCTGAACCATCCACTTCCCGCAATACGGTGCCGGCAAAGCGTTCTTTCATTGCTGCGTCCCGATCATGTTCGATGCGAATTACTTGAGCGAAGAGGCGAGCAGGAAGCCCGAACCGCCGCCCAGTCCCGGGCCCGGATGCGTCGATGCGCCGATGTGGTAAAGTCCCGGCACATGGGTACGGTGATTGACCGACGATTTGAACGGCCGCCAGAGGAAGAACTGGTCCACGCCGCAGAAGCCGCCATAGGGATCGCCGCCGACGAGATTCATGTTCATCTTCTCGAGATCGGTCGGCGAATAGGATTTACGGTGCAGGATATTCTCGGAAAACCCTTCGATATGGCTTTCGAGAATGCGCTGAACCCGGTCCGCGAAACGCTCGCGCAATTCTTCGGTCCATTGACCGTCAGCGGGAATCGGCAGTTCTGCCGCGGCGTCGCCCTTTATATATCGGGGAGCCTCCGGCAGCTGCAACCACAGGATCGATTGGCCTTCGGGCGCGCGGCTCGGGTCGAAGGATGCCGGCTGCCCGACGCAGATGGTTGGAACTGACGGCAACAGGCCGCGTTCTGCTTCGTTGGCGGCACGTGACACGCCGTCGAGGCCGGGCGTCAGGTGCAGCAGCGCCACTTTGCCCAGTTCCTCCGAACCCTTCCAGCGCGGCGGCGATTTCAAGGCGTAATGGATCTGCATGTTGCCCTTGCCGTAACGGAAGTTCTTCAGGCCTTCCGTTACGTCAGCGGGGATTTTCGTATCGTTCTTGAGCAGGCGCCCATAGAGCTGGGTCGGCGTCACCGAGGCAATCACGCCCTGGTTCGCCACAATCGTCTCGCCACTTGCGAGCTTTACGCCATTGGCCTTGCCGTTGGCGTCATGCAGGATCGTTTCGACATCGGCGTTCGTCCGGATCGCTCCGCCGTGGTCGGTGATCAGTCGCTCGAAGGCCTTGACGAGGTTTTCCGAGCCGCCCTTGACGATCGGGCAACCGGCCAGCTCGATCGCAAAGCCGACAACCTTGACCATTTCGGCGGAGTAGGCGGCTTCCGGTCCGAGGCCGCAATGCAGTACCCAGGGCGCCCAGAGGGCTTTCGTCGTTTCGGACTGGTAGGTTGATTCAAGATGTGACCGGGCGGAGACAAGGGCTTCGCCGAACCAGCCGGCCAGTCCGCGAAGGCCTCGCTTCCAGGCTTCCTTGAGCACGGTCTTCAGAACAGTCGAAGACCAGAGCGAGCCGCCGAGCAGTGAAAAAAGGAATGGTGCATCCGCACCCAGCCTGTCCATTTCGCGTGCGAAGGCGCGCCCGTCACCCGCTGCAAGCGCTTCGAAAGTCGCGATGTTGCGCTGGCGATCCTTGGAGAGGATGGCGTGGCTGCCATCAGGCTGCAATACGCCGGTGGGAAGGTCTGCATGGGCAAATTCGAGGCCGCGCGCTTCAAGGTCCTTGCCGAGCGCGCCGAAAGCCGGCGACGTCATGAACAGCACCATCGTCGTCGCCATTACATCGTGCTTGAAGCCCGGCCCCGTGATTTCCTCGGTCCGCAGGCACCCGCCAAGGCGATCGTTGCGTTCCAGCACCAGGACCTTGCGGCCCTTCTTGCCGAGAAGCGAGGCTGCGACCAGCGCATTGATGCCGCTGCCGATGATGATGTAGTCGTAACTGGCCATATGCAGGGATACCAATGCGTTGGATTGATTGACAAGGAAAAGGCCGGCGCAGCCATGCCGCGCCGGCCGAAGTGATTACTTCGATACCAGTGCGAGCGCACGGACCGGCGAGCCGGTGCCCTTGACGAACTTCAGCGGCGCAGCGATCAGGATCGCACCCTTGGCCGGCAGTTCATCCAGATGGCAGAGGCTGGCGAGACCATACTTGTTGGCCTTGTGCATCAGGTTGTGGGCCGGGAAGGGCGGGTTCATGCCGCCGGCGGAACCGGCGTCGGTGCCGATCGTCTCCTGGCCCCAGCCGATGATGTTCTTGGTCAGCAGGTACTCGATCGCTTCAGCCGTCGGGCCGGGCGAATGCGGGCCGTTCTCGTCGGCATTGAGGAAGGTTTCGGTCGAGCCGTTGCGCTTGTACCAGTCGGTACGCAGGACCACCCAGCTGCCGGCTTCGATTTCGCCGTGCTCGGCTTCCCATTCCTTGATGCTTTCGACGGTCAGCAGGTAGTCCGGGTTGGCGGCTCCTTCCTTGGAGCGGTCGATGACATTGACCGGAGCCACGAAGTTCTGCGGCGGAATGGTGTCTGTCGTGTTGCCCTTGTGGTCCTTGCCGGTGATCCAGTGCGACGGGGCATCGAAGTGTGTGCCGGTATGCTCGCCGAGTTCCAGCCAGTTCCATGCCCAGAAAGGACCGTTCTCGTCATATTCCGAGATGGTATGAACTTTTACGCTTGGCGTGTTCTTGCCGAACTGCGGCGGAAGATAAAGCACCGGGGTATCGGGGCCGAGGGGCGCGGTCAGGTCAACGACCTTCACCGAGCCGGAAAGAAGAGCCGATGCAATGTTGGAAAGAGTGTTAGCTGAAGTCATGGTGATGTTCCCTATTGGACAGGGTCTGCGTCCGGCTGGTTTCCTCGCCGTCATGCCGCCCCCCGTGGAAAAAAGTTATGCGAATAAATATGGAATTGCAAGCATCAGGCGGGGCAGGAGAGGGAGTTGCAGTGTAGTAGCCAATTGGTCCTATCACCCTGCATATGCTGGATTATTCGTACTTTTGACTTCGAAGAGAAAAACTCTTTATGCTTAAAATATTTTCCGCTTGCCGATGCTCGGTGAAAATGTATGCATATGCGTTTAAAGCTATAGACCGACAAAACTAGGGGAACAAGTTCATGGAATATGATGCCGTGGTGATTGGCGCGGGACACAATGGACTTGCTGCGGCTGTCGAGTTGGCGTCCAGGGGCTGGTCGGTTGCCGTTGTCGAGGCAAAGGACGAGGCGGGTGGTGCGGTCAAAACTCGCGAGGTTACACTGCCCGGCTTCCGCCATGACCTCTGTGCCATGAACCTGTCGATGTTTGCCGGCTCCGCATTCTTCAACAAGAACAAGGATGCGCTGTTTGCCAATGGGCTCGGCATAGTGCCTGCGCCGCGATGCTTCGCGAGCGTCTTCCGCGACCACACATACCTGGGGGTCGGGCCGGATCTTGAGCGGACAGTCGCAGATATCCGGGCGCTCTCTCCAAAGGATGCCGATGCATGGCGGGCGATGGTCTCCGAGTTCGGCGCCGATGCGCCGCATATTTTCGGGTTGCTCGCTTCCCCCATGCCGTCGTTTGCAGCGGCAAAGGTTGCCTGGAAAGCCTGGCGCAGCCGCGGCACGGCCTGGCTGTATGAGACGGTCAAGTTGCTGCTGGCCTCACCGCGCGATTTCCTCGACGCTCGCTTCGAGAATCCCAAGGTGAAGGCGATGATGGGGGCTTGGGGGCTGCACCTGGATTTTGCTCCCGATGTCGCCGGCGGTGCGCTCTTTCCCTATCTCGAATCCATGGCCAACCAGTCGTTTGGCATGGTGATCGGGCAGGGTGGGGCCGACACGATCATTCGCTCCATGACGGCGCTTCTGAAGAATAAGGGCGGGGACCTGCTGCTGGGAACGCCGGTCGAGCAAATCGAAACGGCAGGTGGCGTTGCATCCGGCGTCCGGCTTGCCGATGGCCGTGTGATCAAGGCAAGGCGCGCTGTGATAGCCAACGCCCATCCGAAGCTGGTATTCGGAAAGCTGCTGGCAAAGGATGCGAGCCGTGCGGATTTCGATACGAAGGTCGAAAAGTTCCGCGCCGGACCGGGTACGATGATGATCCATCTTGCACTCGACGGGCTGCCTGACTGGCGTGCGGGCGAAGAACTCAAGAATTACGCCTATGTCCATATCGCGCCTGATTTCGAGATGATGTCCAAAACCTATTCGGAAGCGATGGGCGGACTACTGCCGGCAGAGCCGGCACTGGTCGTCGGCCAGCCCACGGCAATCGATCCGTCGCGTGCGCCTGATGGCAAACATGTGCTCTGGGTGCAGGTCCGTGTTCTGCCCGCCGAGATCAAGGGGGACGCCAAGGGAGAGATCGAGTCGACGGACTGGGACGCCATCAAGAAAGTCTATGCGGATCGGGTGCTTTCGATCCTGGACACCTATGCACCCGGCATCAACAACAAGATTCTCGGCAAGGCTGTCTACTCGCCCGTCGACCTCGAACGGGAAAATCCGAACCTGATCGGAGGCGACAATCTGTCTGGTAGCCACCATCTTGATCAGAACTTCCTGTTTAGGCCGGTCGCCGGTTATTCCCGTTACAAGACCCCCGTGAAGGGTCTGTATCTGTGCGGCGCTTCCACATGGCCGGGCGCGGGAACGGGCGCCGGTTCCGGCTTCATGCTCGCCGGCATGCTCGCGAAGTAGCGGCGTGACGAATGCACACTTGCGACTGCATCGTTTGACATTTAAACTATTCAATCATACAGCCGAACGTATCGGCTAGGGTGATGGGCGGCACGGCAATGGCAGTGGCAGACAACGAAACGATCGACCTTGAGATCATCGTGCGTGATACTCAGGAAGGCAAGAAGCCGGAGCTGCGTCTTTGGCTCAGGATGCTTTCGACGACCAAGCTGATCTCGCAGGAGGTCCGCCGTCGGTTGCGTACCGAATTCGGAGCAACACTTCCCCAGTTCGATCTGCTCGCCCAATTGGATCGTGAGAAGAACGGCTTGCGTCTCGGCGAACTCTCCAAGCGTACGATGGTGACCAATGGTAATGTCACCGGGCTTGTCGAGCGGCTCGAAGGCGAGGGGTTGATCGTCAGGGAAACGCCGGATGGCGATCGCCGGGTGACTGTAGCCAAGCTCACGCCCCGGGGGGAGGAAGTGTTTACTTCCATGGCCAAGGCCCACGAGGGATGGCTGCGCGATATGATGGCCGACGTCGATCCTGCCCATATCGCCGAATTGCTCGAGGACATGCATCTGGTGAAGTTGTCCATCAGCAATCACCTTTCCGGCTCCGACAACGATTGATGGTGCGGCGCGGTAGCGCGCTCAGGCCGAGCGATCAGGCTGTGATGAGTCGATTGCTGCCTTCAATTTGCAAATCGATGCGAACCCTGATTTTTCAGGCGATCGCGACAGCTTGCCACAGGCGATTTTCAAATATGGCGACAATATGCTGAAAATATTCCGAGAGACTTGCTAAAGCAGGATAGCTGCGCTAACCACGGCGGCGTTGCAACAATTTTCGGCGTTGCCGGAGCGCACGATCGCAAGCTGCATTATCGTGTGCGCGGCAAGCGGGGTTGGATTGAAATGACTGCATTACTCGGCTCCTATCTGCCAATCGCCATCTTCATCGCCATAGCTCTCGTTATCGGTATCGCGCTGTTGGTCACGCCTTTTGTCGTGGCATTCAAGGCTCCCGATTCGGAAAAGCTGTCAGCGTTCGAATGCGGATTCAACGCATTTGACGACGCGCGCATGAAGTTCGACATCCGGTTCTATCTGGTCTCGATCCTCTTCATTATCTTCGATCTCGAAGTCGCGTTCCTGTTTCCGTGGGCCATTTCTTTCGGTGCTGTCGGTTGGTTCGGCTTCTGGTCGATGATGGTCTTCCTTGGTGTGCTGACCATCGGCTTTATCTATGAATGGAAGAAAGGAGCGCTCGAATGGGCGTGACCTCCTCTAACGCGGCGCTTGTTGCGCCGCAGCCCAAGGGCATCATCGATCCGTCCACCGGCAAGCCGGTTGGCGCCAACGATGCCTTCTTCGGTGAGATCAACAACGAGCTGGCCGACAAGGGATTTCTTGTCACCGCTACCGAAGACCTGATCACCTGGGCCCGTACAGGCTCGCTGATGTGGATGCAGTTCGGTCTGGCTTGCTGCGCGGTGGAAGGCCTGATGCAGGTTTCCGGTCCTCGTTATGACATGGAGCGCTTCGGCGTCGCGCCGCGCGCCTCTCCGCGTCAGTCGGACGTAATGATCGTTGCCGGCACCCTGACCAACAAGATGGCGCCTGCGCTTCGCAAGGTCTACGACCAGATGCCGGAGCCTCGCTATGTGATATCCATGGGCTCGTGCGCCAACGGCGGCGGCTACTATCACTATTCCTATTCTGTCGTGCGTGGATGCGACCGCGTGGTACCCGTAGATATCTACGTGCCGGGCTGTCCCCCCACCGCCGAGGCGTTGCTTTACGGCGTGCTTCTGCTGCAGAAGAAAATCCGCCGCACCGGCACGATCGAGCGCTGAGGGAGATCGGACATGACGACTTCTCTTGAAGATCTCGCGGTATATCTCCGCGAAAGCCGTGGAGCAGCTGTTTCCGACGCGGCAATCGCCTATGGCGAACTGACACTCACCACGCAGCTGGAATCCTATGTCGAGCTGCTGACCTTCTTGCGCGATGACGAGCGCTGCAAGTTCGTCAGCTTCATCGATCTCTGCGGAGTCGACTGGCCTGCTCGTGAAAAGCGTTTCGATGTTGTTGTTCATCTGCTTTCGCCAAAGCAGAACATGCGGATCCGGGTTAAGGTGGCTGTCGCGGAAGACGAATCCGTCCCGTCGTTGACCGGTCTTTACATGGGTGCAGAATGGTTCGAGCGCGAAGCTTGGGACATGTACGGTATTCCTTTTGCTGGCCATTCCGATCTGCGTCGTATCCTGACGGACTATGGTTTCGAGGGCTTTCCGCTGCGCAAGGATTTCCCGACCACCGGCCTTGTCGAGGTTCGCTATGACGACTCCGTCAAGCGGGTCGTTTACGAACCGGTCGAGTTGAGACAGGAATTCCGCAATTTCGATTTTCTTTCGCCATGGGAAGGCACCGATTACGTGCTGCCCGGAGACGAAAAGGCCAAGTGAGCAGGAGAGCCCCACGGCTTTTTGCAGGCTTTGCCAGACATTCTATTGAGCGCGGGAGCGCGTCGCCATGACAGAACATAATGTCCGCAACTTCACGATCAACTTCGGCCCGGAGCATCCATCCGCGCACGGGGTTCTGCGTCTCGTTCTCGAACTGGACGGCGAAATCGTGGAGCGCGTCGATCCGCATATCGGTCTGCTGCATCGCGGAACTGAAAAGCTGATCGAGACCAAGACCTACCTTCAGGCTGTTCCATATTTCGACCGGCTCGACTACGTCGCGCCAATGAACCAGGAACATGCTTTCGCCCTGGCCGTCGAGAAGATGCTGAACATCGAGATCCCGATCCGTGGCCAGCTGATCCGCGTGCTCTATTCGGAAATCGGCCGAATCCTGTCGCACCTGATGAACGTCACGACGCAGGCCATGGACGTCGGCGCGCTGACGCCGCCGCTTTGGGGCTTCGAAGAGCGTGAAAAGCTGATGGTGTTTTACGAGCGCGCTTGTGGCGCGCGCATGCACTCGGCCTATTTCCGTCCGGGTGGCGTCCACCAGGACCTGCCTCCGGAACTCGTCGAAGATATCGGCAAGTGGTGCGACCAGTTCGATGCCAAAATTGACGATATCGAAGGCCTCTTGACCGGCAACCGTATCTTCAAGCAGCGCAACGTCGACATCGGTGTCGTGTCACTTGAGGATGCATGGGCCTGGGGCTTCTCCGGTGTGATGGTGCGCGGTTCGGGGGCTGCCTGGGACCTTCGTCGGTCGCAACCCTACGAGTGCTATTCGGATCTGGAATTCGACATCGCGGTCGGCAAGAACGGCGACTGTTACGATCGTTACCTCATCCGCATGTACGAAATGCGCCAGTCCAACCGCATCATGAAGCAATGCGTCAACCGTCTGCTCGGCGATGCCAAGACCGGTCCGGTGTCTTCCGATGATGGCAAGGTCGTGCCGCCGAAGCGCGGTGAGATGAAGCGTTCAATGGAAGCGCTGATTCACCATTTCAAGCTCTACACCGAAGGCTATCATGTTCCCGCCGGCGAGGCCTATGCAGCCGTCGAAGCTCCCAAGGGAGAATTCGGCGTGTATCTGGTCGCCGACGGCACCAATAAGCCCTACAGATGCAAGATCCGCGCTCCGGGTTATGCCCATCTGCAGGCGATGGATTTCCTCTGCAAGGGTCATCAGTTGGCGGATATTTCAGCGGTTCTTGGCTCGCTCGACATCGTGTTCGGCGAGGTCGACCGCTGATGTCGAGACTTTTGCTCGTTGCCGGTCTGATCGGTTTTTCTTCCATCGCCTCGGCGCAGGAGGCAGGTCAGGCCTTGACGAGTTTCGAAGGCGCCTCCATGGGGAGGTTGCTGTCTGAGGGCTACGAGATCAAGGCTGCTATTCCGAATGGAAAGAAGTTCGTGGTCTTCCTTCAGAAAGATTCAACGGGTTACGCATGCGAGATGGTCAACCTGACCCGTTCGCAGTGTGGCGAAATCAAGTGATAGGGCGTGTAAGCGAATGTCCGTACGTCGATTAGCCGAGGATAGCGTCCAGCCGGCAAGCTTTGCATTCAGCAAGGACAATGCGGTCTGGGCCAAGGCAACGATCAAGAAGTATCCGAAGGGCCGGGAGCAGTCTGCTGTTATTCCGTTGCTCATGCGCGCGCAGGAACAGGACGGCTGGGTTACCAAGGCGGCAATCGAGTCGATCGCCGACATGCTCGGCATGGCCTATATCCGTGTTCTCGAGGTTGCCACGTTCTATACCCAGTTCCAGTTGCAGCCGGTCGGCACGCGCGCCCATATTCAGGTCTGCGGAACGACACCGTGCATGCTGCGTGGCGCTGAGGACCTGATTTCGGTCTGCAAGTCCAAGATTCACGCGCAGCCCCACCACCTGAATGCCGATGGTACGCTGTCGTGGGAAGAGGTCGAATGTCTCGGCGCCTGCGTCAATGCGCCGATGGTGGCGATCTTCAAGGATACCTTTGAAGACCTCACCCCGCGCCAGCTCGAATACGTCATCGAACGCTTCGAAGCCGGTCGCGCCTCCGAGGTCAAGCCTGGGCCGCAGATCGATCGCGTCTTTTCCGCACCGATCGGTGGTCTGACGACGCTGACGACGCCGGATCCCAAGCCTAAGGTTGCGCGGACTAAATCCGCCGCTGCTGAAGAGGTTGCCGCCGTAGCGCCGACAGATTCGGCCAAGCCGTCGCTGGACGATCCGAACCGTCCCGCCGGCATCGAAAAACCCTCCCAGCCGGACGATCTCAAGATGATTTCCGGTGTCGGTCCCAAGATCGAGGGAATTCTCAACGAACTGGGAATATACACCTTTGCGCAGGTGGCAGGCTGGAAGCAGGCCGAACGCGACTGGGTCGACGGCTATCTGAACTTCAAGGGCCGGATCGACCGCGACGACTGGGTCAAGCAGGCTGACGCCTTGGCCAAGGGCGGCGAGGCGGAGTATATCAAGGTCTTCGGTAAGAAGCCGCGGTAAGGATAGAAGTGATGCTGGACGACAAGGATCGTATTTTCACCAATATCTACGGCCTCAAGGACAAGTCCTTGAAGGGCGCGATGTCACGCGGCCATTGGGATGGTACCAAGCAGATCCTCGAAAAGGGTCGCGACTGGATCATCAACGAGATGAAGGCTTCAGGTCTGCGCGGCCGTGGTGGCGCGGGCTTCCCGACGGGTCTGAAATGGTCCTTCATGCCGAAGGAAAGCGACGGGCGCCCGCACTATCTCGTGGTCAACGCCGACGAATCCGAGCCCGGTACCTGCAAGGACCGCGATATCATGCGCCACGATCCGCATACGCTGATCGAAGGCTGCGTGGTTGCCTCTTTCGCGATGGGCGCGCATGTCGCTTATATCTACGTGCGCGGCGAATATATCCGCGAACGCGAAGCGCTGCAGGCTGCCATCGACGAATGCTACGATGCCGGTTTGCTTGGCAAGAACAACAAGAACGGCTGGGATATGGACATTTACGTCCATCACGGTGCCGGCGCTTATATCTGCGGCGAGGAAACCGCTCTGCTCGAAAGCCTCGAAGGCAAGAAGGGCCAGCCGCGTCTGAAGCCGCCGTTCCCGGCCAATATGGGTCTTTATGGCTGCCCGACCACGGTCAATAACGTCGAGTCCATCGCGGTTGCTCCGACCATTCTGCGCCGCGGCGCTGGCTGGTTTTCGGCAATCGGCCGGCCGAACAATGTCGGCACCAAGCTGTTCATGGTCTCCGGTCATGTCAACAGGCCTTGCACGGTCGAAGAAGCCATGGGCATTCCTTTCCGTGAGCTGATCGAGCGCCATTGCGGCGGCATTCGCGGCGGCTGGGACAATCTTCTGGCCGTCATTCCCGGTGGGTCGTCCTGCCCGGTCGTGACAGCCGAAAACATCATCGATGCACCGATGGATTTCGACGGCATGCGCGACGTCAAGTCGTCGTTCGGCACTGCCGCTGTTATCGTCATGGACCGCTCGACCGACATCATCAAGGCAATCTGGCGGCTGTCGGCTTTCTACAAGCACGAGAGCTGTGGCCAGTGCACGCCATGCCGGGAAGGTACCGGCTGGATGATGCGGGTGATGGAGCGCATGGTGAAGGGCAATGCCCAGAAGCGCGAGATCGACATGCTGATGGAAGTGACCAAGCAGGTGGAAGGCCATACGATCTGCGCGCTTGGCGACGCCGCTGCATGGCCGATCCAGGGGCTGATCCGCAATTTCCGCCCGGAAATCGAAAAGCGGATCGATGAATACACGCACAATGCAACGGCGCACGGCGCCGTTCTGGAAGCGGCGGAGTAAACATTTGACAGGCGAGGGCTCGGAGAGAGGCAGTATTGCAAGAGATCCGGTCGCTCCGGCTGATTTTGCGAGCCTCGCTGATGCTTCCGCCCGTTTCTTCGTCGATCAGGCCGCTGTCATGACTATGATGACGGCAATGGGACTGAACTTCACGGCCCAGATGGCCGGCGCCCTGATGGGCGTGACGGCGAACTCGCTGGATGCGAGCGCGGATAAGAGCGCCGCGGCGAAAGAGAATGACGCGACCGCGGCGACTGTTGTGCCGTTGCGTGTGGTGAAAAAGGGTCGTGCCGTTCAGGCGGATGATCTGAAGCGGATTTCGGGCGTAGGCCCGAAACTGGAAAAGATGCTGAAGAGCATGGGCGTCAACTCGTTTGCGGCAATCGCAAACTGGGATGACGCCGAAATGCGCAGGATTGACGAAATGCTTGGCCTGGACAACCGGGTAATCCGCGATAATTGGGCGGGCCAGGCGAAAGCGCTGTTGGAAGGCTGAAATGGCGAAGCTGAAAGTTGACGGAAAAGAGATCGAGGTTCCCGATCATTTCACGCTATTGCAGGCGTGCGAAGAGGCTGGCGCCGAAGTTCCGCGCTTCTGTTTTCACGAGCGGCTGTCGGTTGCCGGCAATTGCCGCATGTGTCTGGTAGAAGTGAAGGGCGGACCGCCCAAGCCTGCTGCTTCCTGCGCCATGGGCGTGCGCGACGTACGCGGAGGCCCGAACGGCGAACTCCCGGAGGTGTTTACCAACACCCCGATGGTCAAGAAGGCCCGCGAAGGGGTGATGGAGTTCCTGCTCATCAACCACCCGCTCGATTGCCCGATATGTGACCAGGGCGGCGAATGCGACCTGCAGGACCAGGCGATGACCTTCGGCGTCGACGCCTCGCGCTACAGCGAGAACAAGCGTGCGGTCGAGGACAAGTATATCGGTCCGCTGGTCAGTACGGTGATGAACCGCTGCATTCACTGCACGCGCTGCGTACGGTTTACCACCGAAGTTGCCGGTATTGCTGAACTCGGCCTGATCGGCCGTGGCGAAGATGCCGAGATCACCACCTATCTCGAGCAGGCGATGACCTCCGAGCTGCAGGGCAACGTTGTTGACCTTTGCCCGGTTGGCGCGCTGACCTCCAAGCCGTTTGCGTTCACCGCGCGTCCTTGGGAACTGAACAAGACTGAGTCCATCGATGTGATGGATGCGCTTGGTTCGGCGATCCGCATCGATACGCGCGGCCGTGAAGTGATGCGCGTCATGCCGCGCGTCAACGAAGACATCAACGAAGAGTGGATTTCCGACAAGTCGCGCTTCATCTGGGATGGCCTGAAGACCCAGCGTCTCGATCGCCCATATGTCCGCAAGGATGGCCGCCTGGTGCCGGTCACCTGGCCGGAAGCCTTCGCAACCATCAAATCTGCGGTCGCTGCGACGTCCGGTGACAAGATTGGCGCGATTGCCGGCGATTTGGCCACCGTCGAGGAAATGTATGCGCTGGGCGAGCTCCTGCGGTCTCTCGGCTCCGAGAATCTCGACTGCCGCCAGGATGGCGCGCAGCTCGATCCGTCGCTGGGTCGCGCAAGCTACATCTTCAATCCAACGATTTCGGGCATCGATGAAGCCGACGCACTTCTCATCGTTGGCGCCAATCCCCGTTTTGAAGCGGCAGTTCTCAATGCTCGTATTCGCAAGCGCTGGCGCCGCGGTGAATTCCCGATCGGCGTGATCGGTGAAGCTGGCGAACTGCGCTACGACTATGAGTATCTTGGTGCCGGCACCGAAACGCTTTCCGAACTGGTCGACGGGACCAACAAGTTCGCCGCCAAGCTGAAGAAGGCCAAGAAACCGATGATCATCGTCGGGCAGGGCGCACTCGCCCGTGCCGATGGCCGTGGCATTCTTGCGACCATTGCTGGCCTCGCCGAAACGGTCGGTGCCGTGAAGGGTGATTGGAACGGCGTCGCTGTGCTGCACACGGCTGCGGCCCGTGTTGGCGGCCTCGACCTCGGTTTTGTTCCAGGCGAGACAGGCATCGATGCGGCCACCCAGGTTGCCACGATGGATGTGCTCTTCCTGCTTGGTGCAGATGAGCTCAACCTTACCAAGAAGGCGACCAACCTGCTCGTTTACATCGGCTCGCACGGCGACAATGGCGCCCAGCATGCCGATGTGATCCTGCCGGCCGCTGCCTATACCGAAAAGTCCGGCACCTGGGTTAACACCGAAGGTCGCGTCCAGATGGGCAATCGAGCCAATTTCGCGCCGGGAGAAGCCAAGGAAGATTGGGCGATCATTCGTGCTCTGTCGGATGTCCTCGGCAAGCGCTTGCCCTTTGATTCGCTTCCACAATTGCGTTCCAAGCTCTATGCGGCTTTCCCGCATTTTGCTGAACTCGACGAAATCAAGCCGGGTTCGGGCGATGAAATTCTCGCGGTTGCGAAAAAACCGAGGAAAATGGGCAAATCCGGATTTGCTTCTCCGGTCAAAGACTTCTATTTGACGAACCCGATAGCGCGCGCTTCGGCTGTGATGGCTGAATGCTCTGCATTGGCCCGCAACAACTTCAAGGCTGCGGCCGAATAGGCGCGAGGGATTAGGGATTATGGACGCAATTTTATCGACCTATGTCTGGCCGGGGCTGATCATGGCGGGGCAGTCGCTCCTGCTTCTGGTCGCGCTTCTGGTTTTTATCGCTTTCATCCTGCTCGCCGACCGCAAGATCTGGGCTGCCGTTCAGCTGCGCCGCGGACCGAATGTGGTGGGTCCGTGGGGACTTTTCCAGTCCTTCGCCGATCTTTTGAAGTTCGTCTTCAAGGAGCCGGTTATACCGTCCGGCGCCAACAAGGCCGTGTTTCTTCTCGCGCCATTGGTAGCCGTGACGCTCGCGCTAGCCACTTATGCCGTTATCCCGCTCAACAACAATTGGGTGATCGCCAACATCAATGTCGGCATCCTCTATGTGTTCGCCATTTCCTCGCTTGAGGTCTATGGCGTTATCATGGGTGGCTGGGCGTCCAACTCCAAATATCCATTCCTCGGTGCGCTACGCTCCGCAGCCCAGATGGTGTCGTACGAAGTTTCGATCGGCTTTGTCATTGTCACCGTCTTGCTTTGCGTCGGTTCGCTGAACCTCACCGATATCGTGCTTGCCCAGAAGGATGGCCTCGGGACACGTCTCGGCATGCCGAACTCGTTCCTCGATTGGCATTGGCTGTCGCTGTTTCCGATGTTCATCGTGTTCTTCATCTCAGCGCTGGCGGAGACCAACCGTCCTCCATTCGATCTGCCGGAAGCGGAATCGGAACTGGTTGCCGGCTTCATGGTCGAATACGGCTCCACGCCTTATATGATGTTCATGCTTGGCGAATATGCCGCAATCGTGCTGATGTGCAGCCTGACCACCATCCTTTTCCTTGGGGGCTGGTTGCCGCCGGTGGACTTCTGGCTGTTCAACTGGGTACCGGGCATCATCTGGTTCGTGCTCAAGGCATCGATGGTGTTCTTCATGTTCGCCATGGTGAAGGCTTTCGTTCCGCGCTACCGCTACGACCAGCTGATGCGCCTGGGCTGGAAGGTATTCCTGCCGATCTCGCTGGCCATGGTCGTCATCACCGCTTTCGTCCTCAAGTTGATGGGATGGGCATGATGGTCGCTCGGAATTTTGGAATGAAGGGAGAATAGACGATGGCGGCTATTACACAGACTGTCCGTTCGCTGTTCCTGAAAGAATTCGTGCACGCGTTTTTTCTGACGATGCGCTATTTCTTCTCGCAGAAAGCAACTGTGAACTACCCCTTCGAGAAGGGGCCGATCAGCCCGCGCTTCCGTGGCGAGCACGCGCTTCGTCGTTACCCGAACGGTGAAGAGCGTTGCATTGCCTGCAAGCTTTGCGAGGCCATCTGTCCCGCTCAGGCGATCACCATCGAGGCCGGACCGCGCCGCAACGACGGCACCCGCCGGACGGTGCGCTACGACATCGACATGGTGAAGTGCATCTATTGCGGTTTCTGCCAGGAAGCATGCCCGGTCGATGCGATCGTTGAGGGACCGAATTTCGAATTCGCCACCGAGACCCGTGAAGAGCTTTACTACGACAAGGAAAAGCTTCTTGAGAACGGCGACCGGTGGGAACGGGAAATAGCGCGCAACATTGCGCTGGATTCGCCCTATCGGTGATACAGAACATTGGCCCCGGCACTCGCCTGGGCCTCCTACACTAGCATCCGGCGGATAGGCCGGACATTGGACGGGCAGGGGTTCTGAAACGGACTTCCCCGCGAAGAAAAAGGCGCCAAAATGGGTCTGCAGGCTCTGTTTTTCTATTTGTTTGCTTTCGTCGCTGTGGCGTCGGCATTCATGGTCATCTGGGCGAAGAACCCGGTTCACTCCGTGTTGTTCCTGATCCTGACCTTCGTCAATGCGGCAGGTTTGTTTCTGCTTCTGGGGGCGGAGTTCCTGGCGATGATCCTGCTGGTCGTTTATGTCGGCGCGGTCGCGGTTCTGTTCCTCTTCGTCGTCATGATGCTGGACATCGACTTTGCCAAACTCCGGGCTTCCGCGCTGGAATACGCCCCCATCGGCGTGCTGGTTGGTCTGATCGTGGCAGCTGAGCTGATCATCGTGATCGGCGGCTCCTCATTCACCCCAGACGTGGCAAAGAGCATTTCGATGCCGATCCCGTCGGTTGAGACCAGGACCAACACGGCTGCTCTCGGCGATGTGCTCTACACCCACTACGTCTATTTCTTCCAGATTGCCGGTCTCGTGCTGCTGGTTGCGATGATCGGTGCGATCGTCCTGACCCTCAAGCACCGCACCGATATCAAGCGGCAGAACATCGCCCGTCAGGTCGCCCGTTCGCCCGAAACCGCAATTTCGATCGTCAACCCGAAGCCCGGTCAGGGCCTTTAAGGAAGGCGAAGGAACAAAGTCATGGAAATCACTCTCGGCCATTATCTCACCGTCAGCGCAATCCTCTTCATGCTTGGCGTGTTCGGTATCTTCCTGAACCGCAAGAACGTCATCGTCATCCTGATGTCGGTCGAGCTGATGCTGCTTGCGGTGAACATCAACATGGTGGCTTTCTCGTCGTTCCTCAACGACATCACCGGCCAGGTGTTCGCGCTGTTCATTTTGACTGTTGCTGCGGCTGAAGCGGCCATCGGTCTTGCAATACTCGTCGTCTTCTATCGTAACCGGGGCACGATCGCGGTCGAAGACGTCAACATGATGAAGGGCTGAGAAGGCTATGATCATCTACAGCAAGCTTATTGTCTTCTTGCCACTTCTCGGCGCGATCATCGCCGGCCTCGGCGGCAACTCCATCGGTGCAAAAGCATCCGAATACATCACGACCGGATTGATGCTGATCGTGGCTGCCTTGTCATGGGTGGTGTTCTTCAATGTCGCCCTTGGCGATCAGGAGCTCTTCACCATCCCTGTTCTGCGTTGGGTGCAGTCTGGCGGCATCGATGTCGAATGGGCCTTGCGTATCGACACGCTGACGGCCGTGATGTTCGTCGTGGTCAACACGGTGTCGAGCCTGGTGCATCTGTATTCGATCGGCTACATGCATCACGATCCGCATCGCCCGCGCTTCTTCGCCTATCTGTCGCTGTTCACATTTGCGATGCTGATGCTCGTGACAGCCAACAACCTGCTGCAGATGTTCTTTGGCTGGGAAGGCGTGGGTCTGGCGTCCTACCTGTTGATCGGTTTCTGGTTCAAGAAGCCCTCGGCAAATGCCGCCGCGATGAAGGCGTTCATCGTCAACCGCGTCGGTGACTTCGGGTTCATTCTCGGTATTGCCGGTATCTTCGTGCTGTTCGGCTCGGTCAATCTGGATTCGATTTTCGCAGCTGCCGCGACCTACCTGCCGGCCGTTGCCGAACACGGCGCCGAAACGGCCGCAGCCGCAACTACCGAGCACGGTGCCATGACCGATGTGGTCATCAACCTCTTTGGCCTGCAGCTCGATCGGGCAGGTGCCATTACCGGTATCTGCCTGCTGTTGTTCATGGGGGCCATGGGCAAGTCGGCGCAGTTCTTGCTGCACACTTGGTTGCCTGACGCCATGGAAGGCCCGACACCGGTTTCGGCCCTCATTCATGCCGCAACGATGGTGACCGCAGGCGTGTTTCTCGTCGCCCGCATGTCGCCACTGTTCGAACTGTCACACACCGCTCTGACGGTCGTGACGCTGGTGGGCGCGATCACCGCTTTCTTCGCGGCTTCGGTCGGCCTGGTCCAGAACGACATCAAGCGCGTCATCGCTTACTCGACCTGTTCGCAGCTCGGCTACATGTTCGTGGCGCTTGGCGTCGGCGCGTATGGCGCGGCAATTTTCCATCTCTTTACGCACGCCTTCTTCAAGGCTCTGCTGTTCCTGTGCGCGGGTTCTGTAATCCACGCCGTGTCGGACGAGCAGGACATGCGTTACATGGGTGGCCTGCGCAAGCACATCCCGAAGACGTTCTGGACTATGATGATCGGCACGATTGCCATCACCGGCGTTGGTATACCGGGCACGCTCGTTGGTACAGCCGGCTTCTTTTCCAAGGACGCCATCATCGAGGCTTCCTTTGCCGCCCATAACCCGCTCTCGACCTTCGCGTTTACGCTGCTTGTGATCGCTGCGGTATTCACGAGCTTCTACTCGTGGCGCCTGATTTTCATGACTTTCTTCGGCAAGCCGCGTGCTCCCCATGATGTTATGCATCACGTGCACGAATCTCCGAATGTCATGCTGGTTCCGCTTTACCTCCTGGCTGTTGGTGCACTGTTTGCCGGCTTCCTGTTCCACGACAACTTCTTTGGTGCCGAATATCTCGCATTCTGGAAGGGAGCGCTCTTCACGCTGCCGACCAACGAGATCCTCGAACACTACCATCACGTCCCGCTCTGGGTGAAATGGTCTTCGTTCGTCGCCATGGTGGTCGGTCTGTTCACGGCCTGGGTGTTCTACATCCGCTCACCGTGGGTACCGTCGTACCTCGCGAACCAGCATCGGGGGCTCTATCAGTTCCTGCTCAACAAGTGGTATTTCGATGAGCTCTACGACCTTCTTTTCGTACGCTCGGCCAAGTGGCTCGGTCGCTTCCTGTGGAAGCAGGGCGACGGAACCGTCATAGACGGCCTCGGCCCCGACGGAGTTGCGGCGCGCGTCATCGATATAACAGGTCGTGCGGTCCGTCTCCAGACAGGCTACCTCTACCACTACGCCTTCGTAATGCTCCTCGGCATTGCAGCCCTTGTAACCTGGATGATGCTCGGGAGTTCGCTCTGATGTCCGGTTGGCCTCTTCTTTCGCTAGTAACCTTCCTGCCTTTGGTGGGTGCTGGCCTGCTGCTGCTGATGCGCAGCGATAGCGATGCCGGACGGCAGAATGTTCTTTACATCTCGCTTGCAACGACCGTCGTGACCTTCCTGCTTTCGCTGCTGATCTGGATCGGGTTCGACAATTCGAACGCCGGCTTCCAGTTCGTGGAGAAAGCCAACTGGCTGACAAGCGGCATTTCCTATCATGTCGGCGTGGATGGCATTTCGATGCTGTTCGTGATCCTCACGACTTTCCTGATGCCGTTCTGCGTGCTCGCGAGCTGGTTCTCGGTCGAGAAGCGCATCAAGGAATACATGATCGCCTTCCTGCTGCTGGAAACGCTGATGGTCGGCGTGTTCATCTCGCTCGACATCGTTCTGTTCTACGTGTTCTTCGAAGCAGGCCTGATTCCGATGTTCATCATCATCGGTGTCTGGGGCGGCAAGGATCGTGTCTACGCTTCCTACAAGTTCTTCCTCTACACGCTGCTCGGCTCCGTGCTGATGCTGCTCGCCATCATGGCGATGTACTGGAATGCCGGCACCACCGACATTACCCAGCTGCTGGGCCACAAGTTCCCGGAGGGCATGCAGACGTGGCTTTGGCTCGCGTTCTTCGCGTCTTTTGCGGTGAAAATGCCGATGTGGCCGGTACATACCTGGCTGCCGGATGCGCACGTTCAGGCGCCGACCGCAGGCTCGGTGATCCTGGCGGGCATCCTGCTGAAGCTTGGCGGATACGGTTTCCTGCGCTTCTCGCTGCCGATGTTCCCGCTGGCCTCCGAGTATTTCACGCCCTTCGTGTTTTCGCTGTCGGTCATTGCCATCGTCTACACCTCGCTGGTGGCGTTGATGCAGGACGACATGAAGAAGCTGATCGCCTATTCGTCTGTTGCCCACATGGGCTATGTGACGATGGGTATCTTTGCCGCCAACGTTCAGGGCGTGCAGGGTGCGATCTTCCAGATGCTGTCGCACGGCATCGTCTCCGGTGCACTGTTCCTTTGCGTCGGCGTGGTTTACGACCGGATGCATACCCGCGAGATCGACGCTTATGGCGGCCTGGTCAACAACATGCCGAAGTATGCTGTCGCATTCATGGTCTTCACCATGGCCAATGTCGGCCTTCCGGGCACGTCTGGTTTCATCGGTGAATTCCTGACCCTGATTGGCGTCTTCCGCGCCAATACCTGGGTTGCGTTGATTGCCACCTCCGGCGTCATCCTGTCGGCGGGCTATGCACTCTGGCTCTATCGCCGGGTCGTTTTCGGCGCGCTCGAGAAAGAAAGCTTGAAGAAGCTGTTCGACCTTTCGCCGCGCGAGCAGCTGATCCTGTATCCGATGGTCGCGCTGACCATCTTCTTCGGTGTCTATCCGGCTCCGGTCTTCGATGCGACGGCGGCTTCGGTCGACCTGCTCGTCAACAACTATTCCGCCGCTATTCAGGCAGCGAATGATGTCGCCTCGGCGGCGCACTGATCACGGGACTTTGCAAAATGACTGCTGATACCATTCTCGCAAGTCTAAGCCTCTCGGCGCCGGAGATATTTCTCGCGGTAGGCGCCATGGTGCTTCTGATGATTGGTGTGTTTTCTGGAGCCAGGGCGGCGCCTACCGTCACCTGGCTGGCGATCCTGCTGTTTGTTGTGACCGCGATCTGGATCGTCTGGGTACCTGCCGAAGGCCTGGCCTACGGTGGAGCGTTCCGCACGGATGGGTTCTCGCGCTTCATGAAGGTGCTGGCGCTGATCGGTTCCGGTGTGGCCCTCTACATGTCTTCGGGTCTGGCCAAGGCCGAGAAGATCGACAAGTTTGAGTATCCGGTTCTGGTCGTGCTTGCGACCCTCGGCATGATGTTGATGATTTCCGCCAACGATCTCATCTCCCTCTATATGTCGCTCGAACTGCAATCGCTGGCGCTTTATGTCGTCGCCGCGATGAATCGTGAATCGGCGCGTTCAACAGAAGCCGGTCTGAAGTATTTCGTGCTAGGCGCTCTGTCGTCGGGCCTGATGCTATACGGTATGTCGCTGGTCTACGGCTTCACCGGCCATACCGGCTTCGTCCAGATTGCCGAGATCCTTGCAGGCGAGACTCGCTCGCTTGGTCTGGTGTTCGGCCTTGTGTTCGTGCTCGCCGGTGTTGCGTTCAAGATTTCGGCAGTGCCATTCCACATGTGGACGCCCGATGTCTATGAAGGTGCGCCGACCCCGGTAACGGCCTTCCTGGCCGGTGCTCCGAAGATCGCTGCGATGTCGATTTTCGTCCGCGTCGTCATCGATGCATTCCAGCCGATCTCGGCTGACTGGCAGCAGATCGTGGTTTTCATGTCGATTGCTTCGATGGTGCTCGGATCGTTTGCCGCTATCGGCCAGACGAACATCAAGCGGCTGATGGCCTATTCCTCGATTGGTCACATGGGTTACGCGCTCGTAGGCCTTGCGGCGGGCAGCCAGGAAGGCATCTCCGGCGTGGTTCTCTACATGACGATTTACCTCGTCATGACGCTGGGCGCGTTTGCCATCATCCTGTCGATGCGCAACAAGGACGGGGAGGCGCTTGAACGTGTCGATGACCTTGCAGGTCTGTCGTCCACCAACCCGATGATGGCGACTGTGCTGACCGCGCTGATGTTCTCGCTGGCCGGCATTCCGCCGCTGGCTGGCTTCTTCGCCAAGTATTTCGTCTTCGTCGCTGCCATCAAGGCCGGTCTTTATGTGCTGTCGGTCGTCGGTGTTCTCGCCTCGGTCGTAGGTGCTTACTACTACCTCCGCGTCGTCAAGCTGATGTGGTTTGATGCGCCGACACGTGAGTTTGCGCGGGTGCCCGGCAGTCTGGCTATTGTCTTCGGCCTGTCCGGCGTGTTCGTGATCGGTTACGTGTTGTTCGGCGGCTTTATTGGTACGGCAGCTGAAGCGGCAGCTGCAGCGCTGTTCTGATGGCGATGGGACGGGGGCGCTACGGTGTCGACAACTTTCGGCACCAGGCGCTTGGTGACGTCTCGTCGACCAACACGGTTTGCATGGAACTGGCGCGCGCCGGTGACCCAGGTAATGTCTGGGTCACGGCGCGCAGACAGCTTGGCGGACGGGGGCGTCGTGGACGCGCCTGGATCTCCGAGGCCGGTAATCTCTACGCATCGCTTTTGTTGATCGATCCTGCACCGCTCTCAGCGATCGGCTCCCTGCCGATCGCTGTTGCATTGGCGCTTTACCGCGCGATTGCGGATGAAATGCCATGGGCCGGCGAGCGTATCCGGATCAAGTGGCCGAACGACGTGCTGATCGATGCCGCCAAGGTGTCGGGTATTCTCATAGAAGCGGAAAATCTGCCGGATGGTCGTTATGCCGTCGTTATCGGCTGCGGCGTCAACATTGCCCACAAACCGGAGAACCCGCTTTACCCTGCCGCGACACTGAATAGCGAAGGCGCATCGAGTTCGGCAGACAGCCTGTTCGCGCATCTTCTGCAGGAGATGGCAATAGTGCTGGAGGAGTGGGACGAGGGGCGTGGGGTTTCACGCGTCGTCGATGACTGGAAGCACCATGTTAAAGGCATCGGCAGCCAGATAACCGTAAATTTTTCGGACAGATCGCTCTCGGGGATTTTTTCCGCTATAGAAGATGACGGCCGGCTCGTACTTACGCTGCCGTCAGGCGAAGTCATGCACATTGCCTCCGGCGATGTTTTTTTCTCATAAATTGGACAATGGATCATATGGCCGGCAATGACGAACTGGTGTTTCTGCCTTTGGGCGGTGTTGGCGAAATCGGTATGAACCTTGCCCTATACGGGTTTGGTCCTTCTGCGAAGCGCCAATGGATAATGGTGGATTGCGGCGTTTCCTTTGCTGGCCCGGAATTGCCCGGCGTTGAACTTATCCTGCCCGACATCAAGTATGTAGAGACGATCAAGAAAGACCTGCTTGGCCTTTTCATCACACATGCACATGAGGATCACTATGGTGCCGTCAGGGATCTGTGGCCGCGCCTGAATGTGCCGCTTTATGCATCACCGTTCACCGAAGGCTTGCTCGAGGCAAAAGGCGACTACGACAAATCAGGAAATGCCATTCCGGTGCAGACGCTTCAGCCTGGCATGCGCATCGAGGTCGGTCCATTCACCATCGAGCCGATTACGGTTGCCCATTCCATCCCGGAAGCTATGGCGCTTTTGATCCGTACGCCACTCGGAAATGTCGTCCATACCGGCGACTGGAAGATCGATCCCGCGCCATCGCTGGGCAGCGGGACAGACGAGGCACGGTTCAAAGAAATCGGCGACGAGGGAGTGCTTGCACTCATCTGCGATTCCACCAACGCTCAGCGTGAAGGGGATTCTCCGTCTGAAATGGAGGTGTCGGCAAGTCTGGCGGATATCATTCGCAACGCTGCCGGCCGCGTGGCCGTGACGACATTTTCGTCGAATGTCGGGCGTATCAAGTCGATTGCATTGGCCGCAGAGCAGGCGGGCCGCGAGGTCATGCTTCTGGGATCGTCGATGCGTCGCGTTACCGATGTCGCTCGCGATTTGAATATGCTCGAAGGAATGCAGCCGTTCATCGCCGAGGACGAATTCGGCTACCTGCCGCGTGAGAACGCGGTCGTCATTTTGACCGGCAGTCAGGGCGAGGCGCGCGCGGCGCTTGCCAAGATCGCGCGCGATGAGATGCGCAATATCGGATTCACGAAAGGCGACACATTCGTCTTTTCCTCTCGGCCCATTCCCGGAAACGAAAAAGCTATTCTCGACATCAAGAACGCGCTGATCGACCAGGGGATGATCGTCATATCTGACACCGATACATTGGTGCACGTGTCCGGTCACCCGCGCCGCAACGAATTGAAGCGCATGTATGAGTGGGTGCGGCCGCAGATTCTGGTCCCGGTGCATGGTGAGGCAGCGCATTTGCATGCCCATGCCGAACTCGGTCGAGCAACCGGCATCCCTGATGTTGCCGAGGTACGCAACGGCCGCATGCTCAGGCTTGCGCCGGGCCCGGCGACCATCGTTGCCGAAGCTCCACATGGGCGAATTTTCAAGGACGGGAATTTCATCGGCGATGTCGATGAAATGGGCATCGGCGAGCGCCGCAAACTTTCTTTTGCCGGCCACGTCGCCGTCAATGTCATCCTCGACAGCCGCTACGATTTCATCGACGATCCTGATGTGACGGCCTTCGGCCTGCCGGCGTTCGATGAAGATGGCGAAGACATGGAAGACCTTCTCTATGACGCTGTCCTGGGCGCGGTCGAAAGCATCCCCCGCGTCAAGCGCAAGGATCTCGACATGGTCAAGGAAGCGGTACGGCGTTCCGTGCGGTCTGCGGCAAATAATAGCTGGGGCAAGAAACCGATTGTGACCGTGTTCGTGACGAGAGTATAATTGCGCCTACGACGAAAGAGACTGACATGCCCTGGATATCGATTTTTGCCGAGTATTTCATTTGCTGGTGGATTACCCTGTTCATGGTGCTGCCGTTTGGCCTTCGCACGCAGGCGGAAGACAATAACGTTGTAAACGGCACCGTTCAGAGCGCGCCCACCCGTTTTCGGCCGTGGCGGGTGTTTCTGACGACGACAGTGGTCGCCGCGATAATCTACGCTGTCTGGTATTATGCGACCGCTGTGGTGGGCCTGAATGCACTGTCGCTGCCGCGGATCGTGCCTGAGTTCCGTTAATCAGATATAGTGGGAGCCGGGTTCGATTCCGGATCTCGCCCGCTATTCGAACGTCGTCCAGAGGTCCAAAGATTCGTGGCGCTATGCTCTGAAGATTGAGACGACTGATTGGTGGTTTTGATTTCATACTGCCCTGCACGCCTCGATAATTCGGCCGCCGATGACCAAACGATCCCCATGATCGAAAGCTGCGAATTCAGCTAATCGTCTCGACTATGCAAGCTTGTGACAAGATTCGTGCTGGTGTCCTGTAATCGTAGCGAGAAGATCATTCATCGCGATCGACATACGAATGGCATTGTCGCCATTCACCTCACAACAAGAACAGCTGTTGATATCTTCTAAAGTATAGGCGATGCTTCTGTTATGATGTAGCAAAGATGGCAGTTTCCTTTCTGCCGAATATTTCTCTTAATCGAGGAAGTTGCCATGGCAAAGGTTAAGCATTGCAATGCTTTAGACCAACATGGTCAACTCGAGCAGATATACGCAGTAGACACGCTTGAGCTTGTTTTAGAAAGTACGACCCGCGGCGTTTATGTCGATGATGACGGCGATAAGATCATCTTTAATGGGTCAAATCTATCCTTCAACGGCGAAGTTATTGTGAGTGGTAGGTTAAACGGTTTCAAATTCGTAGATAGCGATGGCGATACGCTTATCAGCGTTACAAACGGGGACTGGATTGCAAAAGCTCTATACAATGCTCTGGCGGGCCCAAATGAGATTAGAGGATTGCTGACCGCATCATATGCCAGCAAAGATCAGTTCCAAGGCTCCGACAAAGGCGACATCATTTATGGGGCTGGGGGAAACGATCGGCTGACGGGCGGAAAGGGTGAAGATTGGTTCCTGTTCGGGCACGGAGACGGCAGGGACGTAGTTACGGACTTCGATGCTGTCGGTGGCACTGGTAAACAGGACTTCGTGAGGCAGTTTAGCAATGATTTTCACATGCGGAGATCTGGTGAGGATACTATCGTAGATTTTGGAAATGGCGACACACTTATATTGCTCGACGTAAAACGCTCAGATGTTACATTGGACGACTTTATGATTTTCTAGTTGTGAGTCCGGCATCCGCCAAGGCACATCTTTCACAGATGCCCGTTTGCATCGGGAATTCTGTAGGTTTCTTGCTGAAAATACTTGCTGAAAAATCAAGCGGCGCCAAGTGAATCGCGAGCAGATTGCCGCAAATTTCGGGGCGATACGTAGAATTTGTCAGTGTAACTGCTCGTGGCCAGCAACAAGGCAAAAAAAAACAAGGCATAAAGCCTTGTTTTCTAGAAATTTTCGCGTGATCTATTTCCCTAACCGGGGGCAGCGGGTAAGCGCGCCTAAGATCCCATCCTCCCAAGACTTGACCGCGAAGTTTGGCAAAGATTTGAACTCCCTGCCTTATTTATGGCCGGAACCTAGCCCAAGAATTAATCGTTGTCATCCGCTATTTTGCAAAAATGCGACACAGCCAGAAAAAAAATTCGTTGACAAAAAATAATGGGTCTCAGTAGCGATTTTGGTCTTCAGGTTGCCACATTCTGAGTTGTGGACGGTGCATTCGATCCATCTTTGATTTGGATGAGGCTTGGGCTGAACCGGTTTCACGACAAGCGGAAGAGCCTCGGCCGGCTTGTGACAACAAGCAGGCATCACAATTGCCGGAATTGCGCCGGGGCGGGTTTTCTTCCGGGCCTTAAGCCGATATGAGAGCGAGACAATCGAACCTGTGCCCGCGATTCTGACTGGGATCGCCGTTTTATGGATCCTGTGACATGCGTCTTTCCCGTTTTTTCCTGCCGATACTCAAAGAAAACCCCAAGGAAGCCGAAATCGTGTCACATCGGCTCATGCTGCGTACGGGTATGATCAGGCAGCAGAGCCAGGGAATCTATTCGTGGCTGCCGCTCGGCAAGCGCGTCTTGGACAAGGTCAACAAGATCATTCGCGAAGAGCAGAACCGCGCTGGCGCCATCGAGCTTTTGATGCCGACGTTGCAGTCGGCTGATCTCTGGCGCGAAAGCGGCCGGTACGACGCCTACGGTAAGGAAATGCTTCGCATCAAGGACCGGCAGGATCGCGATATGCTCTACGGTCCCACCAACGAAGAGATGATCACCGAGATTTTCCGCTCCTACGTCAAATCCTACAAGGATCTGCCGCTCAATCTTTATCATATTCAGCTGAAGTTCCGCGATGAGGTGCGTCCGCGCTTCGGCACCATGCGTTCGCGTGAGTTCCTGATGAAGGATGCCTACTCCTTCGACATCGATCGCGAAGCCGCCGAGCATTCGTATCGCAAGATGTTCACCGCCTACCTCCGCACTTTCGACCGCCTGGGCCTGCGTGCGATTCCGATGCGCGCTGATACGGGCCCGATCGGCGGCAACCTCAGCCATGAATTCATCATCCTTGCCGATACCGGCGAGTCTGAGGTTTACTCCCACAAGGATTTCGTCAACTTCGACATTCCGTCGGTCGACACCGATTTTGACGATGTTGCCGGACTTCAGGCCGTGTTCGACAAGTGGACTTCGGTCTATGCTGCAACATCGGAAATGCACGACGAGGCTGCGTTTGCTGCTATCCCTGAAGGCGACAGGCTGTCTGCGCGCGGTATCGAAGTCGGTCATATCTTCTATTTCGGCACCAAGTATTCCGCTGCCATGGGCGCGAGTGTGCAGGGGCCCGATGGCAAGCAGCATGATGCCCATATGGGCTCGTACGGCATTGGTCCGACACGCCTTGTTCCCGCCATCATTGAAGCCTCCCATGATGAAAATGGAATCATCTGGCCGAAATCGGTGGCACCTTTCGACGTCTCTATCATCAACATGAAGGCTGGCGACCAGGCTTGCGATGCGGCCAGCGAGAAGCTGTATGCGGCACTCGGCAAGGCCGGTTTCGACATGCTTTATGATGATACCGATGATCGCGCCGGAGCAAAATTCGCCACCGCCGATCTGATCGGCGTACCGTCGCAGATCATCGTCGGACCGCGTTCGGTTGCAAGCGGCGAGGTCGAAATCAAGGATCGCAAGTCTGGCGCACGCGAGACGCTCTCTATTGATGCGGCAATTAACAAGCTTGTGGCATCCAGCTGAACGGTGAGGGAATGAACGACGATACGATGCAGGCGGGCGTGGCGGCTCAAAAGACGGCTGCCCGACCGTTTTCGACATTCGAGCGTATCGTTGCGTTGCGTTACCTGCGCCCCCGTCGCAAGGAAGCTTTTATCTCCGTAATTGCCGGATTCTCGTTCGTGGGAATCATGCTCGGCGTGGCAACGCTCATTATCGTCATGGCCGTCATGAACGGCTTCCGCAGCGAGCTCATAACCCGCATCCTCGGCATCAATGGGCACATGATCGTTCAGCCGATTGATGGACCGTTGAACAATTATGCCGACCTTGCGGATAAGTTCTCCAAGATACCGGGCGTCAAGATGGCGATCCCGATGATCGACGGCCAGACGCTCGCATCGGGCAAGCAGGGCGCCGGCACCGGCGCGCTGGTACGAGGCATCCGTGCCGACGACATCAGCAAGCTGAAGATGGTGGCTGACAATATCAAGCAGGGCGATCTTGTCGGTTTTGCCGCCGGAGACGGCGTTGCGATCGGTACGCGTATGGCTGAGCAACTCGGGCTTTCCGAGGGCGACTCCATTACTTTGATTTCGCCGGAAGGCGACGTGACGCCGATGGGGGTCAACCCGCGCGTCAAAAGCTACAAGGTTTCGGCAATTTTCGAGATCGGCATGTCTGAATATGACGCCTCGATCATTTTCATGCCGCTCGAAGAAGCGCAGCTCTACTTCAATGCCGAAGGGATAGCCCAGTCTATCGAGATCTTCCTCGACAAGCCTGAGGCGGTCGACGACATGCGGTCAAAGGTCGAGGAGGCTGCTGGCCGGCAGATCTTTATCACTGACTGGAGACAGCGCAACAGGACGTTCTTTTCGGCACTTTCGGTGGAGCGCAACGTCATGTTCATGATCCTGACGCTGATTGTGCTGGTGGCGGCCCTCAACATCATTTCCGGCCTGATCATGCTGGTCAAAGACAAGGGCAGGGATATCGCAATCCTCAGAACAATGGGTGCGACATCAGGTTCGATCATGCGGATTTTCTTCATGACGGGTGCTGCCATCGGCGTAACCGGCACGCTGGCGGGCGTATTGCTTGGCGTCGTCGTCTGTTTGAATGTCGAGCGCATCCGCCAGTTCTTCTCCTGGCTTTCGGGAACGACGATTTTCAATCCGGAACTCTATTTCCTCAGCCAGCTTCCGGCGGAGATGAACTTCGGCGAGACGATGTCGGTCATCCTGATGGCGCTGGTTCTGTCATTTATCGCCACGATTTTCCCTGCATGGCGCGCCTCGAAGATCGATCCCGTCCAGGCACTACGGTATGAGTAAGGCAAGAGGCACCATGTCCGAGGTACTGAAGATCGACAATGTCGGCCGCTTTTTTGGCGATGGCGATACACGGCTCGATATTCTCAAGGGTGCAGAATTTTCGATGCGCAAGGGCGAGATGGTTGGCCTTGTGGCGCCGTCCGGAACCGGTAAGTCGACGCTTCTGCACCTCGCTGGCTTGCTTGAACGCCCTGATACCGGCAACGTTTACGTTAATGGCAGGGATTGTGGCGCGCTGCCTGATGGCGAGCGTACGACGATCCGCCGCTCGGAAATCGGCTTTGTGTACCAGTTTCATCACCTGCTGCCGGAGTTCTCTGCAGCGGAAAATGTGATGATGCCACAGATGATTGCCGGGCTAGGCCGCCATGAAGCACGGGAGAGGGCAGGCCAACTACTCGACTATATGCGTGTCGGCCACCGTGCCGAACACAGGCCGGCAGAATTGTCGGGCGGTGAGCAACAACGCGTGGCGATTGCTCGCGCGGTTGCGAACGCACCTCTCATCCTGCTTGCCGACGAGCCGACCGGCAATCTCGATCCGGTGACAGCGCATTACGTCTTCGATGCACTCGAAGCGTTGGTGCGTCAGTCCGGACTTGCAGCCATGATAGCCACCCACAATCATGAGCTAGCCGCCCGCATGGACCGCCGAGTGACGCTGGAGGAGGGCCGGATCGTCGAGCTCTGATATTACTTCAGTTTGAACCGCTGCTCGATGTCCGTGGATTTTTTGGAGTTGAGGTCGTTGAACGTGTACTTCAGCACGTAGTCACCAGCTGGCACGGCTGAAACATCAAGTGTCAGTGGTGTATAGATCTCAAACAACGGTTCGCGGCTTGCGATCTTGAAATTGCCAAACGCCTTCTGCACAGCCAGCACTTCACCGGCAGGGTTGCGGAGCTCGAAATCGACAGTGAATTGCGATTGCACGTCGCCGCCATCAATTTGCTTCCATACCAGACCGACAGGCTCGGCATAGGTGATCAGTGACGAGCCAACCGTGAACTCATTGGACTTGGCACGCGAATAGTTGCCGAAAATGACGGGTCTTTCCGTGACGAAAAATGCCTTTCGGATATCGAGGGGGATTTTCTCCGAGACTTCGACCATCGACAGCCGCATCTTTTCATACGCAGCCAGGCCATCGCCACTTCCAAGCAACTGTTCGGCCTGTTGAGCAAGGTCGATAAGCTCCGCGGCCTTGGTGTCGATGGGCGCAACCGGCACCAGCAACATCGGGATAGCGAGAAACCCGCAGAGCCTTCGGGGTGTTTTGTTCTCTGCCAAGGCTAAACTCCTCCTTGTTATCGGAATCATGCGCACGTCGCGATTAAGCGCCGCATATGTTGATTCAGTCAAGAATTAGGGCTGCGTTTCCCCAAACCGTCTGGCGCCGTTGTAGAATGGCGAAGTACGCCGGACAACCACGCAAGAATGGTATCGGCGACGTCTCTCGTCGAGGAGGGTGAATAGGCATCGCCGGCCAGAACGTGTCCATTCGGATCCTCGGTGTTCTCGATAGGGCAGAGAGTGTGGTTCCCCCCCCAACGTGCGGCGACACGTAGGGTCATTACGGGTTCGACTACCTGGTCACGGGGCGAATATAGAAACAGCGCCGGTGTGCTGATGGAGCCGATTTCTGCATGCCGCGCCATTGAAACCGCGTGCGCCATCGGTAACAGCGCATCGGTCGGATAGGACGTGTCCCAGATCTGGCGTTGCAAATCACTGCCGGCGACAGAGGCTCGCTCTTTTCCAAGGACCATCCGTGCGATCTGGCGCGCAAACGGGGCATTAAGCAGAAAAGCGCCGTCTGCCTTCAATCCGTAATTGGGTGAAATAAGGACCGCTGCGGTCACGCGGCCTCGGAAGATTGGCTGAGCCAGGATGGTGGTCAGCAGGCTCGCTCCAGTGGATGCGGCCAGCACGATGACGTGTTTCCCGATCGTTTCTCCGATCGCAATCGCCTCGGCGACATCGGTCAGCCATGCATCTACCGTTGCGGTACCAAGAGCGGTACCATCGATTCCGTGCCCCGTTAGCCGGGTGTAGAAGCAATTGGCGCCCAGCGCCGTGGCGATAGTCTCCGGCAACGGCTGAAGCTCATTTGCGGATGCCGAAAAACCGTGGATGTAAACAAGCGAATAGCGGGTGGGCTGCTTCTGTTTCTCATCGTGCCAGACGATTCTCTTGCCAGCGCCTCGGCGAATGCCTGCTACGGCATGCTCCGCCGCTTGGATATAGGCGTCCGGATCGGCACCAATGCTGGTCTTGCTGAAACTTATGTTCGGTATGGCGTTGCGCTTCCGCTGCCAGGTAAAAGTCAGCAGGACAATAATGCCGATAATGATGACCAGTGCTGTCACGTGTCGTCCGGTCCTGGTTAGCCATGCCTTTTGTACCATGCCGATGCTTACAGGAAATTTATCGACCTTACGCCCTGCCTGAGTCTCTTCCGCCACAAAATGTGCTGTGCTAAACCGGTCTCATGGCTGGATTCTTTTCAAAACTGTTTGGTGGTTCCTCGAGCGTCGCGACGCCAACGAAGGAACAAACGCAAAAAATCGGTGAGTACACCGTCTACGCGACTCCTCGCAAGGAGGGTGCGCAATACAGGCTGGCTGGACGCATCGAGCACGAGGCCAATGGTCAGAAGATGGTGCGCAATTTCGTGCGCGCCGACCTGTTTTCCAGCGAGAGCGATACCGTCGAAACGACCTTCCGCAAGGCAAAGCAGATCATTGACCAGCATGGATCGACATTGTTCGGTGATGGCGCAGCGGAGCGCCAGGTCTAAATCCTTCTAACGATCGTCAAGCACTTTCAGGCTAGCTGAAGACACAGCCCCTAACGATGACGCAAAACGCTGGATCCTCGAAAAATGTCCGAGGATCCAGCGCTTAATCGCGAGTCCGAGCAAAATACGGCAGGAACTACTGGAGGAAATCCGGTTCCTGCCGCTCAAGCAGCGTCTTGAGATCGGCAAGATGGCGGTCGGACTGGTCCGGGTAGTCGTCCATTTCCTTCGCCACTTTCTCCGCAACCTCGTCAGAGAGCACCCGCAATTTCTGGCCGGTCATTAGCGCCTTGATGTAGGTTTCGGCGGCGCGCTCGAAATAGTACATTCGGTTGAAGGTGTCGGCGACATCCTTGCCGATCACCAGCACGCCGTGATTGCCCATGATCATCACCTTGTGCTTGGGATTTCCCAGGAGCCGGGCACAGCGCTCGCCTTCATCCTCGAAGGCGAGGCCGCCGTAGTTGTCGTCGATCACGTAGCGGCCGAAGAACGTCGCACAGTTCTGGTCGATCGGCAGCAGGCGCGAGTCGGCAAGCGAAGCCAAGACCGTGGCGTGGATCGAGTGCACATGCATCAGGCAGCGAGCGTGCGGCACATGGCGATGGATCGCCCCGTGCAGACCCCAGGCCGTGGGGTCTGGCGCATCGGGCTGATCCATCGTCCCGGGGTCGTTCGCATCGAGCAGCAGCAGGCTCGAAGCCTTTATCAAGGAGAAATGGACCTGATTGGGATTCATCAGGAATTTGCTGCCATCGTCGTTGACTGCCAGCGAGAAATGGTTGGCGACTGCCTCGTGCATGTTGAGCCGTGCGGTCCAACGGAAGGCGGCAGCAAGATCGACGCGTTCCTGATAGTAAGGCAGATTGTCCAGTCGGTGGACCGATGCTGTGCTGGCTGTCATTGTATGAACTCCCCGGATATCGTTTATGAAAAGATGCCTTTCGCCCGAAGGCGCGTCAATCGATCCCGGCCGTTCGATGACCGGTCTCGCAAAAAGGATTCGATGCCTAGGGTATGCGCAGATTTCGCGGATCGGAAAGGAACGCGGGCAAGCCAGCCCTACAAAGCGAGCGCACCTATATGATCACATGCGGGCGGTCGATGATTTCGCGCAACGCAAAACTCGAGACGATCTTGACCACATGCGGCAGCGCCGAAAGCCAGTCGCGGTGAATGCGCTCATAGTCTTCCAGATCCTTGCAGGCGACGCGCAGGATATAGTCGTATTCGCCGGACATGAGGTAACAGACGAGGATGTTCGGAACCTTTTTCACAGCCGCTTCGAATTCGCTGAGCGTTTTTGCGAACTGACCGGTCAGCGAGATGTGCACGATGACGATCATCTTGTAGTCGAGCGCTTTGTGCGAGATCTGGGCATAATAGCCGCTGACTACGCCGGATTTTTCCAGAATGTCGAGCCTGCGCGAACAGGAGGATGGTGAAAGGCTGATCCGCTCGGCAAGATCGGCATTCGAGATTCTGCCGTTCTGTTGAAGGACACGCAATATGGAGATATCCGTATGATCTAGCTTCATCGGTCGAATTTCCTGCGAATTATTGCGGATAATGCGCAAGAATATTCCAAGTATTGCTATTTCACAAACTCAATTTGCAAGGACATTGCGCGGCGTTTGCGCTCTAATTTCCGCCATTCGCAAAGAACCAAGCGCACAAATAACAGGGGAATTCCATGCGTGTAGGCTGCCCGAAAGAAATCAAGAATCACGAATACCGCGTTGGCCTCACACCGGCCTCCGTCCGCGAATATGTCGCGCGCGGCCATGAAGTGCTGATCGAGACCAATGCCGGATCCGGAATTGGCGCATCCGATTCCGACTATGTCGCTGCGGGCGCAGCTATTGTGGCGACAGCCGCCGAAATCTTCGCGAAATCCGATATGATCGTGAAGGTCAAGGAACCGCAGCCCTCCGAATGGGTGCAGCTGCGTGAAGGCCAGATCCTCTATACCTACCTGCACTTGGCACCGGATCCGGAACAGACCAAGGGCCTGCTCGCATCCGGCGTAACCGCTATCGCCTATGAAACGGTCACGGACGAGCGTGGCGGCCTGCCGCTGCTGGCGCCGATGTCGGAAGTTGCCGGACGCCTTTCCATCCAGGCCGGCGCCTATGCGTTGCAGAAAGCCAACGGTGGACGCGGCATCCTGTTGGGCGGTGTGCCGGGCGTGTTGCCGGCCAAGGTCGTAGTCATTGGCGGCGGCGTCGTTGGTCTGCATGCGGCGCGCATGGCGGTGGGCCTCGGTGCCGATGTAACCATCCTCGACCGGTCGCTGCCGCGTCTGCGCCAACTCGACGATATCTTCCACGGGCAGGTTCACACCCGCTTTTCTTCTATCGACGCACTTGAAAGCGAAGTGTTTTCAGCTGACCTGGTGATCGGCGCCGTGCTGATTCCGGGAGCGGCCGCTCCCAAGCTCGTGACCCGCAAGATGCTTGGCGGCATGAAGAAGGGCGCTGTCATCGTCGACGTCGCGATCGATCAGGGCGGCTGCTTCGAAACCTCGCATGCCACCACTCACTCCGACCCGACCTATGAGGTCGATGGCATCATCCACTATTGCGTCGCCAACATGCCGGGCGCAGTCCCGGTGACATCGGCGCACGCGCTCAACAATGCCACGATCCAGCATGGGCTGGCGCTCGCCGACAGGGGCGTCCAGGCGATCCTGGCGGACAAGCACCTGCGCAATGGTCTCAATGTCCACAAGGGCAAGATCACCAACCAGGCGGTTGCCGATGCGCTGGGCCTGCAGATGTATGCCCCGGAAACTGTTCTGGCTGCCTGATAGCTCCGGATCCTGAACTGGAGGCCGTTCCGATTTACCGGAACGGCCTTTTCATGCCCTGTCTATTCGGCACTGATAGCAATTGTTGCGGGCTGATCTAACGTGGATGTAGGCGATGTCGTCGCGTACCAGCAGGCCCTGTGCGTAGGTGGATACGTCACCCGAGAGGATGACGGAGCCCGTGCCATAGACGATGCGGTTGGCGTCGTTATAGCCGCGTAAGATGTAGTCCTTACTGGTGCGCAGGATCGGCGGCGGAACTTCGGTTGCTCGATAGCGCTCGCACCGACTTTTGTGCAGGAACACCGGTCCCGTCTCGGCATAGGGTTGCAGGTCGGGGAAGGGACGATAGGCAAAAACCAGCAGTTCGTCATCGTCGTCGATATTCTGCAGGCAATGGCGGCATGGATAGCCAGCCCCCTTCGATGTCATGGTCTCCGGCGGCAATCCATAGGCATCTGTACCGCCCGCCCAGATGGCTTCTGCATCCTCGGTCGGCATGGCCTGGAATAGGATATCGGGCATGGCAAATCTCCGTGTGGTGACTTGCAATTCTATCTGTTCGAGCGACTGGTGGGCCACCCGAAAAGAGCAAGCGGCATTATGATCTGTGCAGCAGAGCTAGCCACTCTTCATCGCTCAGCGGGCGTACCAGTGCATCCGAGGTTCCGACCGGGTTGAACCCGAACATCTGGTAGAGCTGCAAGGCTCGGGGATGGTCGAGCGAATTTGTCGTGACGGTGACCTTTTTCGGCTCGAGCGCCCAGGCTGCGTAGAGCGACTGCAGGAGAAACCATTTGCCGACCCCCAGTCCCAGCGCGTGCTCGAACAGGCCGAAATGGCTGAGTTCCACGACCTCTTCAGATTCCACGAACAGTTCGCAAAAGCCGGCCGGAGCGCCGTTGACATAGAGTACAGCAATGCGCGTACGCTTGTCGCGGAGGATGCTCAGCAGCTTGTCGTCGGTCATTCTCAGCCGATCGACCCAGTGCCAGCGGCGCCCAACCTGCGTATAGAGAAACCGGTAGAAGGTGAGGGGAATATCCGAGACGCTCATGACTGCCGTTTGCAGGTTGACTGGCAGCGGTAGGCTCTGGCGCGGCGGCGCAGCCATTTCGAGCTGCGTGATATGAGCCTTCAGTGCTTTCGGTTTCTTGGCAGGCGCGGGGATTTTCATGCGCTCTTCCCGGTAACAACCGGCACGTCCTTCAGGCCGCCCCATTCGGACCAGGAGCCGTCATAGAGCGTGTTGTCATCATGGCCCAGCGAGGTGAGTGCGAGCGTGATGATCGCTGCCGTAACCCCGGAGCCGCAACTCGTCGTGACCGGTTTGTTCAAATCGATGCCCGCCTCATCGAAGACCTTTCTGAGCGCTGGCAATGACTTGAACTTGCCGTTTTCGAAAAAGCTGCCAGACGGCGTATTCTTTGCGCCCGGCATATGGCCGGAGCGTAGCCCGGCGCGCGGCTCGGGTTCGGAACCGGAAAAGCGCCCCGGCCCACGAGCATCGGCGATCTGCCTGCTGCCTTCGGCGACGATTGTCTTCATCGCTGCCAGCGTGGTGACCTTGCTTGCGTCGAGCGAGGCGTGGAAGATGGCGGGCCGTGGTTCCGGCAGGTCGGTTTCGAGCGGGCGCCCCTCCGCTTTCCAGCCATCGAGACCGCCATCGAGCACATAGACGTTTTTCGCGCCCATCAGCCGGAACAGCCACCAGGCGCGCGGTGCGGCCATGGTGCCCGGACCATCATAAACGACGATCGTGTCAGTGTCGGCAATGCCGAGCTTGCCGACTTCGGCAGCGAAGAATTCGGGTGAAGGGATCGTATGCGGCAATCCGCTTGTATGGTCGGCAATAACATCCTGATCGAAGAATACGGCGCCGGGAATGTGGCCTGCAGCATATTCGACGGCACCATTCCGGTTCTGTGCCGCCAGATACCATGAGGCGTCGACGATACGGAATTCCGGTGCGCCAAGATTTTTTTCCAGCCAGGCGGCGGAGACCACGAACGCGCTTTTTTCTACTGACACAATGTCACTCCCAGAATTTGAACCGACTAACGTAAGGTAAAGTCAGGCGTCCGGATTGCCAAAGCGTATGCGGAAGCGTCTGTTTTCCTTACCTTTCTTTTCGATCTTTGCAATGTGGATGTCGCCGACCTCCTGGGTCTCGGAGACATGCGTGCCGCCGCATGGCTGGCTGTCCACAGCCGCATTGTCACCGATACAGACGAGGCTTACGCGCCCCAGTCCAATCGGCGGTCGCACGTTCTTGGACTTCACAATGCCAGGATTGGCAGCGAGTTCCGCGTCAGTGATCCATTGAAGGTAGACGGGATGATTGGCACGGACGATCTCCATCATGCGCGCCGAAACCTCATCCTTGTCGATCGTTTCCGACATGTCGAAATCGACCCTGCTTTCGTCTTCGCCTACCGCTGCTCCCGTAATCGGAAACTGGCAGACGACCGAGAGGATATGACAAGCCGTATGCATCCGCATCAACCGGTAGCGGCGCGGCCAGTCAACATGCAGCGTCAGTTTTTCGCCGAGGGTAGGCACGGGCTGGCCGTCGAGCGGCATATGGACGATGATGCTTTTGTCCTCGCCGTGCACGGTCGCGCCAAGCGCAATTCTTGAGCCGTCGGCGCGCTCCAGAAACCCGCTGTCGCCCGGCTGGCCGCCGGAGGTCGCGTAAAAGCAGGTCTGGTCGAGTTCGATGCCGCCATTTTCCCGGATCGCTGTGACCGCTCCCTCTGCCGTTGCCAGGTAGAAGTCGTCACGGAATAGGGGCAGGGTTGGCATTGCTTCACTCGACAGGTTGGTATGGTGGCACGATTGAAGACTTCCTTGCCATCCATTCGGGGATCGGCAGACCCTTCGACGCAAGGAACTCGGGATTGAACAGTTTCGACTGATAGCGGTTGCCATAGTCGCAGAGGATGGTCACGATTGTATGGCCCGGCCCGAGGTCTTTTGCAAGCCGGATGGCGCCCGCGACGTTGATGCCGGAAGAACCGCCAAGGCACAGGCCCTCATGCTCGACCAGGTCGAATATCAGCGGCAACGCTTCGGAATCGGGGATCTGGTACTGATAGTCCGGAGTGAATCCCTCGAGATTGGCCGTGATACGACCTTGGCCGATACCCTCGGTGATCGATCCGCCCGAGGATTTCAACTCGCCGTGGGCATAGAATTCGTAAAGCGCCGCCCCCTCCGGATCGGCAAGCCCGATCTTGATGTCCGGATTGAAGCCCTTGAGGCCAGCGGCCACACCGGCGAGCGTGCCTCCCGATCCCACCGAGCAGATGAACCCGTCCACCTCACCCGATGTCTCGGCCCAGATTTCCGGTGCGGTGGTTTCGACATGCGCCTGGCGGTTGGCCACATTGTCGAACTGGTTGGCCCAGATGGCCCCGTTTGGTTCGGTCTTTGCCAGTTCGGCCGCCAGCCGGCCCGAAAGCTTCACATAATTGTTGGGGTTCTTGTAGGGAACGGCGGGCACTTCGACCAACTCGGCGCCCAGCAGCTTGAGCGCGTCCTTCTTTTCCTGGCTTTGCGTCTCGGGAATCACGATCACCGTGCGGTAACCGAGTGCGCAGGCGACCATGGCGAGCCCGATGCCGGTATTGCCGGCCGTGCCCTCGACAATCACGCCACCCGGCTTGAGAAGCCCCTGACGTTCCGCATCGCGGATAATATAGAGTGCGGCCCTGTCCTTCACAGACTGGCCAGGATTGAGAAACTCGGCCTTGCCAAGAATCGTGCACCCCGTCAGCTCCGATGCATGCTTCAGCCGGATGAGTGGCGTATTGCCAATGGATTCGAGGACGTTCGCGCGCACTGTCATGGATTTCCGCCTGTTGACTTTTCACTAGAGGTACGCCCGGTCTTTTTCACCGGCAAGCCTTCAAGCGCAAGAAATAACGTTTCCCTGACCATACCTGTTGGAAGAATACATTTTCACTGCACGCTCAGGTGTAGACAACATGGCGGACATCGATGTTGCGGGTTCGGAATCCGGCTTCGCAATAAAAGAAATAGAATTCCCACAGCCGTTTGAAACGTTGGTCGAAACCGAGCGGCTGAAGCCTTTCCCATACGCCCCAGAATTTCTGCCGCCATTCACTCAGGGTCCGAGCATAGTCGGGTCCGAACCCGAAGTCACTGACCAGTGAGAAGCCGACTTTTCGGCCTTCTTCGGTCAGGTGTTCGACGGTCGGCAACATCCCACCGGGGAAAATGTACTTCTGGATGAAGTCCGGATTGGCCTTGTATTCGTCAAAGGATTTTTCATCGATGGTGATTACCTGCAGTCCGGCCCTGCCGCCGGGCTTCAGGCTCGAGCGAAGTTTTTCGAAATAGACCGGCCAGTATTTTTCACCGACCGCTTCGAACATTTCGATCGACACGATACGGTCGTAGACGCCGCGTTCATCCCGGTAATCCTGAAATTTCAGTTCCACCTTGTCGGCGAGACCATTGCGTTGGATCCGGTCACGGGCAAACTTGAGCTGTTCGTTACTGATCGTCAGCCCGGTTACGCGGCAACCAATCTCGCTTGCCGCGAATTCCGCAAAACCGCCCCAGCCGCAGCCGATTTCCAATACATGATCGTCCGGCCCGATGCCTGTCGCTTCGGCAAGCGCGCGGTATTTAGCCTTCTGGGCGGAGCTCAAGTCGTTAGCGCCGGTAGAATAGAGCGCGGATGAATAGGTCATGGTCGGATCGAGCCAGGCTTTGTAGAATTCATTGCCAAGATCGTAGTGCGCCGAGATATTTCGCTTAGAACCCTTTCGGGTGTTGGCATTCATCCAGTGGCGGAATTTCTCCAATAGGCGGAAAAGGCCGCGCGCGCCGTTGGCGAACTTGCCCCCGACGTGTTGATTGACAAGAAACAGCTCGAGAAAGATGCCGATATCGGGGCTGTCCCAGTCGCCATCGATATAAGTTTCGGCCGCCGCAATGGTGCCGCCGGAGAGCGACCGCGTCAGGAGATTCCAGTTGGAAAGCCGGATGGCGGCGTTTGGACCGGGGTTGGTCCCGGCAAAGCACGCATTCCGCCCGTCAGGCAGGGTGATCGAAAGCGAACCGACATCGATATTGACGAGGCCCTTGAAGATCAATTGGGCAGTCAGCGGCAGTCCCTTGGCGAAGGCGTTCACGTTTTCAGCGGTGACAATTGTCTGTTTGCCCCCTGCAAGCATAGTCTTGAGTTCTCCTGGCATGCAATTGTCCCCCTGCGCCAAGTTTATGCATTCATCCCTCACCAGGCACTTCCGCAAATTTCCAGCGGGTTGTCGAGATCAAAAGTGCTCTCGCTGCGTTTGATCTGTGTAAATGCTATTGTGCAGTCGCTCTATAGGCAGCCAGAGCACGCTGCCGGGCAAAGGGGTGAGAAACCAGTGGCTTTGGGTAGTTGTGACCGAGCACCACGCCGGCGTCGGTCAATACGGCGTCCGGCGCATCGAATGGCCGATGCACATAGCGATCTGGAAGGCCGGCGAGTTCGGGGCAGTATCGTTTTACATACGTGCCGGAGGGGTCGAAAGTTTCACCCTGCTTTATCGGGTTGAAAATACGAAAGAAGGGTGCAGCATCGGCTCCGCTGCCGGCGACCCATTGCCAACTTGCGGCATTGTTGGCCTGGTCCGCGTCGAGCAGTGTGTTGCGAAACCATCTCTCTCCTTGGCGCCAATCGATGAGCAGGTGCTTGATCAGAAACGAAGCCGCGACCATTCGAACGCGGTTGTGCATCCAGCCCGTTTGCCAGAGTTCGCGCATGCCCGCATCCACGATCGGATAGCCCGTCATGCCACGCTGCCAGGCCGAAAGATTGTCGCTATCGCCACGCCAAGCGAAGGAATCAAAGCGGCTGTTGAGATTGGCGGTCGCCATATCAGGACAGTGGAAGAGGAGATGCCAGGAGAACTCCCGCCAGACGAGCTGTCTGCGAAACTGAACCACGTCCTCGGCAGTACGCTCGTTGAATACGGCGCTGGTGGCATTCCAGACCCGGTGCGGAGATATTTCCCCCATCGCCAGATGGGGTGACAATCGTGATGTCGACATATCGGCCGGATAGTCGCGCCCATTGCGATAGCGGTCGATTGAATCCTCCGCGAATGCGTCCAGCCTCGCCTGCGCACCGGCTTCGCCGGGTTGCCAATGAACCTCGAATCCTCGCGCCCAGTTCGGATTGCTTGGAAGCAGGTTCCAGCATGTAAGTGATTCTGAGCCGGGCAGATTCTCTGGCGGAGCCATGGAGGAGGGCACTAGCAGGTCGTCCTGGATGCGGACCTGCGCCTCGAAGGCCCGCCAGAATGGCGTATATACCTGGTAGCGGCGGTTTTGGCCGGTTAGCAGCCGCAGGGGCTCGTGCATCAGGAAGCCGGTAAAGCTCTTTGCTTCGATGCCGCGTTCGGTCAGCGCCGCCTTGACCGCAGTATCGGTGCGGACACCATCGGCATCATAGCGTCTGTTCCAGAAGACGCTCGCTGCCCCGGTTAGCGTCGTCAATTCTGTAATCGTAGCAAGCGGATTTCCGGTCCGAAGCAGCAAACGATTTCCTGATTGCGCCAGTGATTGATCAAGCGCATGAAGCGAGTGGTGGAGCCAACAGGCCTGCGCTGCGCCCAGCGCGCCGGCAAATTCGTCCGACGGCTCTCTTATATAGATACATACTACAGGCCGTCCGGTGCGGACTGCAGCTAGCAGCGCGAGGTTGTCGCAAAGGCGAAGGTCGCGGCGGAACCATACGATGGCGGGCGACTCGGGATCGGGAATTGAGGGCATAAGAAAACCGGATTCAAAATTGATGCAACGTAACTACGCTGGAATCAGACGCAGGGATCAAGTCTGCCGGCAGACAAGCAGGCGAAACGCAATCAAAGCCAGTGTGTGGACTCTTGCTTCGCCAGAGGCGCTGCGAACCAAAGTGTTGGCCTGCACCTTCATTTAGGGAGATGCCGGGCGTGTCAAGCGGACGCGATGGCGCGAAGGACATATGGGTTTTTCCGCTTTCCCCACATGGCCAACGAAACGGCAATCGAGCTTTTTACCCGTCCGTCCTGGCGTCTCGACCATCGGAGTGGAATGAATAAAAAAAGAAGCGCATCCGCGAGGATGCGCTTCTCAATGAGTTCAGCATTGCTGAAGAATTTGGCTCCCCGGGCCGGATTCGAACCGGCGACCTGTCGATTAACAGTCGAATGCTCTACCGCTGAGCTACCAGGGAATGACCGCATCGCTGCGGCGTTGGCGGGGTAATACAAATGCTTTTCTGATTTGCCAAGCGATTTTTTCAAAATAATCGGGAAAAGCGACAATGGCCACTGGTAAATCCACGTGAAGCACTGGAAATCTCGATGTTGGCGCAAAACATTTTTTTCACGTGATGGCAGCATTGTCCACATTGTTGAGAAAGGTTCCAAATCGAAGTCCAAACCTTCGTGTTGGAAGCCGGTCATCCCGTCGGGCAGAGGGCTACATGCGGTCTGCCCAATCCAAACAAAGCTTCAAGCTTTTTGGAATATCGGTGGGATATTAGGGCTTCGTGGCGGAAGGGTTACGCAGAGGACTGCAAATCTCTACAAAACAGAACGAAAACCAGAGTGGCTAGTCACTTCCTCTGCGCACAAGTGCTAGAAAGGTGCGACAAGATCAGGCCCTCAGGCTTCTTGTCTCCGTAGCCGACTCCATGTTTTCATGCGGGAGAATCCTGTCACCAGTCGCAGGATCGCAATTTGCACAAAGCAGGACACGGCTCATGAAAACCCCGGTATTCCGCGGCAAGCTTATTGAACAGATCCTGTCGCGTCCGGAGCCCGTGATCGTGCTCGATGCGCCCGCTGGTATGGGCAAATCCACGCTACTTGGCCAGATTGCTGAACGCCTTGATGTCACGCTGCATATTGCCCACACGCCGCCCGCAGAAGGAGACGGAATCGTCCTTTGGGATATTCCACCCTACGGCACGCCGGCTGCGTTGCCCGAATGCTACGTTACTGGGCGCAGGAGGATCGTCATCGCCAAACGGCCGGACAGCGAATTGATCGGACTGGCGCGTGCCACGGCATATCAGCGTGTATACAGCCTCGACCCAGAGGCACTGTTGATTTCCGAAAATGAGGCCCGGGCATTGTTTGGCGCAGATCGCGCGATGGAGATCCTGAGACTCACAGGCGGTTGGCCTTTGATCGCATTCCGGGAGGGGTTAATCGCGGGGATGGAGGAATTCCTGATGCAGGAATTCCTCGAGAATGTTCCTAATGACGAACTTGTCGATCTCAAGCTGCTTATCGCTGGCGCGGCGTTGCCGGCGCGCCAGCGAAACAACCTGTTTCCAGTCGCAAGTGCCGGGTCGGACGGGACGCTTCATTTCCGCGCTGAAGCACTCGCAGGCGTGTTGGATAGCGCGCTGGACGCAATGATCAGGCTGCGACTGGAGACGCCGGGAAACGTCAAGTCGATCGCAGAAGCCTATGCTCATCGCGGCAAGGTGGTCGAGGCGATATCAGTTTTCCAGAGAGCCGGCTTCCATGACGATGCTTTTGAGCAATTCAACAAGGCGGGCGGCCTGTTCTTCCTCTATTTTCACGGGCCCGCAGCATTCGATCAGGTTCTTTCTGGCTTTCCGCATAGTTATGCACATCAAAGCGAGATCCTGGTGCTGTCGCTCGGGTTGCAAGCGGTCAAGCGCGGCGATGTTTCCAGGGCACGACGTCTTCTCCTCGACCGGTTCGGCGAACAGATCAACGATCTGGAGGCCGTGTACGATTCTCGGTCGGCTTTTTCCCGAGAGTTCCGGGAATTCAGTTTCGTGTTGATGATCTTCGAGGATCACCAGTTCAACGAAGAGATGCTGGCGAGACTCTTTAAGCTGAACGCCGAATTTCCGGGTGACGAGCACCTTTTTCGCGGCAGCCTCTACAATTCGGTGCTGGAGTTCTACATTCGCCGCCGCCAGTTCACTGAGGCCGAAGACGTTGCCCAGCGCGCGATGTACCACTACGAAGCCGCCGGCTCACCGATGCTCTGCTTCTATATCAGCCTGCATCAGGCGATGATCGGCCTTCTTCAGGGGGATAACGCCACCGCCCGCAAGCACGCGCTGCGCTCGGCCAAAAGCCTTGCGGAGGTGCCGTTCGAGACGCCAAACGATATGCGCCTGCAGAAGTTGGTTGATGCCTGCATCGAATATGAAAGTGGGCGGGCAGAGCCGTTGGCGCGGTTTCTCAATTCGGAGATCGACGAATTTACGCATGGCGAAATCTGGCCCAGCTTGATGGAGGTGACGTTGCACTATGGCAGTCAGGCCATGATCACGCACTTTTCCCTGGTCGCGGCGCGCGGCTTTCTTGATCGCTGGCGCGTGTATCAGGCGTCCAACCAGGCTTTCCAGGAGATGGTCAACATTCGCGAGGCGGTCGTGTTGCAACATGCCAATCGCTGGACCGAGGCGTCGACGCGGCTGAAAGTCGTGGGGCTGGAGATCGATCGCGACCGCATTCTTGCTGATCCCGACGGGCTTGCCTCGTTGACGGATCGCGACGACATCGGGCTGACGCTTGCCTGGCTACGGCAGATCCTGCACGAGCAACCCGATCTGCCGCAGCTTGAGCGGGCGATCGTCGCCTTGACCGGCAATCTGCGTGTCACCGACCGCCAGCGGCTGTCGCTTTCGATCTGGCAGGCGCTTATCTTCAAGCGGCGGCAGGATCTCACCGGTGCGCGTGCAGTGCTGCTGCGGTTGTTTGAGCACTCCGCACGGCTCGACTCGATTGCGCCGCTTGCCGAGGAGAATGTGTTTCTCGACGAACTGATGGGCAACAAGCGGATTAGCGAGTTCCTCGCTGCTTCGTCGCCGGCGAGGCAGGTGATCCGCAAGCTGCGAGACAGCGGCCACATGGCGCCGGTGTCAGGTATCGGCAGCGAGCTTTCGCGGCGTGAAAACAAGATCCTGGTGATGATATCTGAAGGTGCCGCCAACAAATCAATCGCGGGCATGCTCGGCGTGAGCGAGGCAACGGTCAAGTTCCACTTGGGAAATGTTTATCGCAAGCTGGGCTGCAAGACGCGGCAGGAAGCAATCGGTGCTGCGCGCGCTGCGGGTATCGTCAACTGATGTGACGCGCGGCGATATTCAGAAACCTAGACCATAGGTAATTTCACCATATAACCTAGACTATTTAGGCGAAAACCTAGACCATCGCTGCGTTGTCATGCCGGCAAAGCCTATGCAATTCTCGGGGCAACTTGAGGGACCGAAGAGCCCCAAGCCAAACAAACATGATGGCCCAACAATGGGTCACACCGGGAACCTCTTTTACTGGGAAAACAGATGAGCAAGCACAGGCTACTTGTATCCACAGCGATCGCGGCCTTCGTCGCTGGAAGCGCTGGCGTTTCTGCCGCATTTGCAGACACGGTCGTGACCATGAACACCGTGCAGATCTTTGGTACTATCGATCCGGCGAAGATCTCCGACTACACCGATTACATGGCGGTCGTGAACCTCTATGACGGCCTGATCTCCGTCGATTCCAGTGGCAACCTGATTCCGGAGCTGGCCGAGAGCTGGACCGTCTCAGACGATGCCAAGGAAGTCACTTTCAAGCTGCGCGCCGACGCCAAGTTTACCGATGGCTCGCCGGTCACTGCAGCCGATGTCATCTATTCCGTCGAACGGCTATTGAAGATCAATCAGGGCCCGGCCAGCCTTTTCGCCGACGTGTTGAAGCCGGGCTCCGTAACGGCTGTCGACGACAAGACGGTCAAGTTCGTGCTCAGCAAGACTTTCTCGCCGTTTTTGACGACAGTGCCGTCGATCTTCATCGTCAATTCCAAGGTTGTGGCGGCCAATGCCGGCAGCGATGACGCCCAGACGTTTCTCGGCACAAAAGTCGCCGGCGCCGGCGCCTATACGCTGAAGGAATGGGATCGTGGCGCGAAGATGACGATTGTTCGCGACAAGAACTACTACAAGGGTTTCGGCGAAGGCCCGATCGACGAAGTGCGCTGGATCATCACCAATGACGAAGCGACGGTCCGCTCACTGGCCGCTTCGGGCGAGTTGACGATGACCAGCCAGTTCCAGTCGCCGGAAACCTATAAGGCGCTCGAGGCGATGGGGCGCTTCAACATCCTGACCCAGCCGACAGGTAATGCCTTCTATCTCAAGCTCAACACCAAGATCGCGCCGACCGACGACGTCCATATCCGCCGCGCTATCGCGCTGGCCACGGACTACAAGACGATCCGGGAAGTGATTTTTCCAGGCGCTGACATGAATGGCCCGTTGCCGTCGGCATTTGCCGATTTCTACGCTGCCGACATCAAGGCTCCGGCCTTTGACATCGAGGCTGCCAAGGCCGAGATTGCCCAATCGAAATATGCCGGTCAGCCGATCGATATCACCCTGGCTTATGTGGCGGGAACGAAATTCGAAGAAGAAATCAGTCTGCTGATGCAGGCCAATCTCGAACAAATCGGCTTCAAGGTGACGCAGCAGGCCGACCCCTGGAACAGGATCACCGAGATCGCCACCAAGGTGGAGTCGACACCGGCCGTCAATCAGATCTTCTTCGGCCCGACCTATCCGTCACCGGATTCGATGTTCTATACGCAATACCATTCCAACGCGGCCGGCACATGGGCATCGATGGAGTGGCTGCAAGATCCTGCCGTCGACAAGCTGATCGATGATGCCCGCGCGACCGGCGATCTGAAGCAGCAGGCCGAGATCTACAAGGAATTGCAGCACAAACTGGTGGAGATCCAGCCGGACGTTTTCCTCATGGCGCAGAATGTCCAGCATGCAATCGACAAGTGCCTGACCGGTTATAACGCCGTGCCAATGCAATCCGTCGACTACGATTTCACCCGCTTCACCTGGACCTGCAAATAGGCTGGCGCACTTGCGACCCCGGTTCCTTCCCTCGGGAGGGGCCGGACCGCGAAAGGTTGGCTTCGGATCTGCGGGTTGTACCCGCCAGCGAAGCCGTGAGCTGATTTCCTCAATCTCTTCATCCAAGGGGCCGCAGACTTGGAATTCCTCATTTTCCTTTTCCGACGGATATTATGGTCGATTCTGGTCCTTGTCGGCCTGTCGATGGTAATCTTCGCGATCGCCCGCGGCATGCCCGGGGATCCCGCCAGACTGGCGCTCGGCCCCAGGGCGACCCAGGAGCAAGTGGACGACCTGTCGAGCAAGCTCGGGCTGGACCTGCCACTCTACCAACAATATGGCATGTTCGTTTCCGGCCTTGCCAAGGGCGATCTCGGCCGCTCGCTGCTTACCGAGCGCCCCGTCAACGACGACATCCGCGACACATTTGCCGCAACCTTCGAGCTGGTTCTGGCGACCATTACCATCGCCTTCATTCTCGGCGTGCCCCTCGGGGTCATGGCCGCACGCTGGAAGGACAGATGGCCTGATAACCTGGTGCGGTTCGTCGCGATCATTTCCGCCGTGATGCCAAGTTTCTTCCTGGCGCTGCTGCTGCAGATCCTTGCCGGCTATGTGCTGCACATCCTGCCGACCACCGGCCGGCTACCGCCGAGCATGGCGTTTTCGCCAGATATCACCGGCCTGATCACCGTGGACTCGATCCTGCACTGGCGCTGGGATGTGTTCGGTGAATCGCTCCGCTACCTGTTGCTCCCGTCGATTGCCTTGGCGGCCGCGACAATGGGCCAGATCGCCCGCATCACCCGCGCCTCGATGATCGACGTGTCGAGCCAGGATTACATCGAGGCCGCGCGTGCTTTCGGCATTCCGGAGCGAGTGCGCGTGTTCAAGTACATGCTGCGACCCAGCTTTGTGCCGCCGATGACGATCATGGGCCTGGAATTTGCCTCGATGATCGGCAACGCCTTCGTGGTCGAGCTTGTTTTCGCCTGGCCCGGCATGGCGGCCTATGGCGTCCGCACCATCATGCAGAAGGATCTCAATGCGGTGATGGGCGTGGTGATCGTCTCCGGCGTGTTCTTCGTCGTCGTTAATCTTGTCATCGATGTGTTGGTCGGCTTCGTCGATCCCCGCGTCCGGATCCGGGGACATCGTTGATGGCCGAGTTTGAAGCAATTTCCAACGAACCGGCGCGTCTCTCGAACGCTTACCAGAACTGGTATCGGTTCTCGCGCAATCCGACAGCCGTGATCGGCGCTGCAATCGTGGTGATTTCGATCCTGGCTGCCCTGCTTGCGCCGTGGATCACCCCCTATCCCGACCATGTGGGCGCTGTCGTCAATTTCCGCGCGCGCCACCTGCCGCCCTCGACCGAATACTGGTTCGGCACAGACAATGTCGGCCGAGACATCTTTACGCGCGTCATCTACGGCACGCGGATCTCGCTGTTGCTTGCACTTGTGGTGCTTGGCACCGCAGTGCCGATTGGCACCGTACTCGGGCTGCTCGCCGGCTATTTCGGCGGCTGGGTGGAAACGGTCATCATGCGGCTGACCGATGTTGCGCTCGCCATTCCGCCGTTGGTGATGGCGCTGGCAATGGCGTCGGTTCTGTCGCCCGATCTCATCAACTCGATGCTGGCGATCGCAGCGCTGTGGTGGACCTGGCATACGCGGCTCATCTATTCCATCACCCGGCAACTCAGGACCCAGGAATTCGTCGAAGCGGCCGAGACGCTGGGGGCTTCCAAGTTCCACATCCTTTTCCGGGAAATCCTGCCCAATTGCGTGTCGGCGCTTGCGGTCAAGACGTCGCTCGATTGCGGCTTTGTCATCCTGGTCGGCGCGTCGCTTTCCTTCCTCGGTCTTGGCATCCAGCCACCGACACCGGATCTCGGCACGATGGTGTCGCAGGGCTCAGCGTTTCTGCCCGACTATTGGTGGGAATCGATCCTTCCGGGTTGTGCAATCCTGTTCATCGCACTTGGCTTCAACCTGCTTGGCGACGGTCTGCGCGACCTCTTCGACGTACAGGAGATCAAATAATGGAATCGCTGCTTTCGGTTCGCGATCTCTCCGTCGAATTCTCGACCTACGGCCGCGCCAGCAAGGTGTTGCACGAAGTTTCGCTTGATGTCCCGGCCCGTTCCCAGGTGGCGCTGGTTGGCGAAAGCGGGTCCGGCAAGACCGTGACCATGAAGGCGATCATGGGGCTGCTGCGCGAGCCGCCGGCCAGGATCACCAATGGCCGTATTCTCTACGATGGCGTCGATCTGCTGACGATGCCGGCCGCCGAGCGGCTGAAGCTGCGGGGAACCGCGATGTCGATGGTGTTTCAGGATCCGATGAGCTCGCTCAATCCGGTCTTCACCATTGCCGACCAGATGGGCACGATCCTTAAATATGCGGACAAGCGGCTTGGACGCGGCAGGAGCGGCCGGGAACGGATGGCCCGCGTCCATCAGGTGCTCGAGCAGGTCAGGATGCGCGATCCGGAAAGGGTCTCGGCATCCTATCCCATCCAGCTGTCCGGCGGGATGCGCCAGCGCATCCTTATCGCCATGGCATTGTTGAGCGAGCCGAAGCTGCTGATCGCCGATGAACCCGGCACCGCGCTCGACGTTACGACGCAGGCGCAGATTCTGAAACTGTTGAAAGATCTGGTCGAGGCGCGGGGGCTTGCACTGCTGATGATCACCCACAATCTCGGCGTCGTTCGAGAAACCTCCAGCCATGTCTACGTGATGAACAAAGGTGTGGTGGTGGAGAATGGACCGACGGCAGCGATCTTCGAGGCGCCGCAGAACGAATACACCCGCAGCCTGATCGCGGCGGTTCCACGCCTGACTGGCGGCATGGCCTTTGGCGGAAAGGAGATCCGCGCATGAAGCCGATGCTGGAGATCACCAACCTCTGCAAGTTCTTCCCGATCCGCAACGCACTGGGCCGGCATACCGGCGATGTGCGGGCAGTGGATAATGTCTCCTTCTCGATCCCGCGCGGCGCGGTCTACGGGCTGGCGGGCGAAAGCGGTTCGGGCAAATCGACGATCGCCCGGATGATCATGGGCCTGTCGCAGCCGTCCAGTGGCGAAATCCGCATCGACGGCGAGCCTGTCGGATCTGTCCGCAGCTCCCGCGAGCACGGCAGGAAAGTGCAGATGGTTTTTCAGAATCCCGGCTCGTCGCTCAATCCGCGCCGTACGGTCGGCCAGTCGATCGCCGTGCCGCTCGATGCACATGGCCATCCCTCGTCCGGGCGGGCGCGGCGGATCTCCGAATTGCTGGAAATGGTGCAACTGCCGACGAACTTCGCCGAACGCTTTCCGCACGAGCTTTCCGGCGGTCAAAAACAGCGCGTGGCGATTGCCCGCGCCCTGGCGGTTACGCCGCGTCTGGTGGTGCTCGACGAGCCGACATCCGCGCTCGACGTTTCGGTCCAGGCGCGTGTCATCGACCTGCTGGTCGAGCTCGGCCAACGACTGGATCTGACCTTCCTGTTCATTTCCCACGACCTGAGCCTGATGCGCAATTTCGCTAGCCAGGTCGGCGTACTCTATCGCGGCAAGATCGTTGAGACCGGCCCCACGGCCGATGTCTTCGTCAACCCGCAACATGACTACACGCAGCTGCTTCTTGCATCGGTGCCGGTGATATCGGCCGAGGAAGAGGCGATGCGTCCCAAAATTCCGCTGATCGATGGTGAGATCCCAACGGCCGAAAAGCTCATCGAACTGAGATCTGGTGGCCACCAGATCTCCGGTCAGGCGTCGAATGCCAAACAGAGTTTCAATGAGGAACAACCAAGATGATTAGAATTGGGATCGATGTCGGCGGCACCAATACCGACGCCGTCGTGATGGACGGCACGCAGGTGATCGCAGGCGTAAAATCCGCCACGACGGCCGACGTGATGGGCGGTGTGGTCAATGCGTTGAGGGATGTGCTGGCCGCCTCTAAAATGGCTGCTGGCGCCGTCGATGTGGTGATGATCGGAACCACCCATTTCACCAACGCTGTGGTCCAGCGCCGGGACCTGGCACCCACCGCCGCGGTGCGACTTGGCCTGCCGGCAACGGCCTCGCTGCCGCCGATGGTCGACTGGCCGGAAGACCTCAAGAGTGCGATCGGCAATCACACTTACCTGGCCCATGGCGGCAACGAGTTCGATGGCCGCGTGATCTCTCCGCTCGATGAAGAGGAGTTGCTGGGAATCGCCGCAGACATCAAGTCAAAGGGCGTCAATTCAATCGCCATCACCTCGGTCTTTTCGCCCGTCTCGAATGCGTTCGAGTTGCAGGCGCAGGAGATTTTCGCCCGGGCATTGCCGGGTGTACATATCACTCTGTCGAGCGAGATCGGCCGGATCGGCCTTTTGGAGCGTGAAAATGCCGCGATCATGAATGCCTGCCTTCGCGATCTCTCTGCACATGTCATCGCGGCGTTCCGAAACGCAATCTCCGAAGCCGGGATCAAGGGACGGTTCTTCCTGACCCAGAACGACGGCACGCTGATGGATGCAGCCTTCGCGGAAAAATTTCCGGTGCTGACATTCGCATCCGGTCCCACCAACTCGATGCGCGGCGCGGCATTCCTCTCCGGCGTCGATGAGGCCATCGTCGTGGATATCGGCGGCACCACATCGGATGTGGGTTCCCTGCACAAGGGCTTTCCCCGTCAAGCCACGGTTGCGGTCGAAGTGGGTGGCGTCCGTACCAATTTCCGCATGCCGGACGTGTTCTCGATTGGCCTCGGCGGTGGATCGCTGGTGATCGACGGGGAAGGCGGCATCAAGATCGGTCCGACGTCGGTCGGTTACCGCATCAAGACCGAGGCGCTGATCTTTGGCGGCGAGACTTTGACGACGACCGACATCACCGTGGCCGCCGGTCACGCCGAACTTGGCGACGCAAGCAAGGTCGCACACCTGCCCAGGAACCTGCTCGACCGAACCCAGGCCCAGATTTTGGAAATGCTGGAGGATTGTGTCGAACGATCTCGTCTGTCTCCCGAGCCCCTCCCGGTTATCGTCGTCGGCGGCGGCTCGGTCCTGGTCAATGGTCCGATTGGCGGGCTGGAAGTTATCAAGCCGGCGCATTTCGGTGTTGCCAACGCCGTGGGCGCCGCGATCGCCCAGGTTTCTGGAGAAATCGACCGGGTCTATGCGCTGGCCGAGATCGGCCGGGACCAGGCGCTCGATGATGCCAAGGCGCGCGCCATCGATGCCGCAGTCGCCGCAGGCGCATTGCGCGAAAGCGTCGAGATCGTCGATGTCGAGGACGTGCCGCTCGCCTATCTGCCGGGCAATGCAACGCGCGTCCGTATCAAGGCTGTAGGAGAACTTCATGTCGCGTGATTTCAAAAGACTGGAAGAGGCGGACCTGATGCCGCTCGCAATCGGCGCGGCCCTGCTCGGAACGGGCGGTGGCGGCAATCCCTATGTGGGCATGTTGCGTACCCGCGAACTCCTTCGCAGCGGCGCCAAGATCGAGATCATGCCACTTGAAGCACTTGCCGATGACGACTGGGTCGCGGAATGCGGCGGCGTCGGCGCACCGGTCGTGGGCGTCGAGAAGATCGAAGAAGGCGGCGAATGCCACCGTGCCGTGATGGCGGTCGAACAGGCGGCAGGCGTCAAGTGCTCGGCGGTGATCTGCGCCGAGATCGGCGGCTCCAACTCGATGGAGCCGATCATCGTTGCCGGCCGTGCGGGCATTCCCGTCGTAGATGGCGATGGCATGGGCCGTGCTTTCCCCGAAGTCCAGATGACGACCTTTTTCATCTATGGCGCCAAGCCGTCGCCGGCGGCAATTGCTGACGACAAGGGCAACGTCGTGGTGTTCCAAGAGGTCGTCGATATGTTCTGGCTGGAAAAGTTCGCGCGCGACGTTTCGGTCGGGATGGGGGCAGGGGCTGGCTTTGCGGTTGCGCCGATGCGTGGCGACTTCATCCGCAAGACGGCGGTTCCCGGGACAGTCACGCAGGCGATCAACATTGGCAAGACGGTGTTGAATGCGCGGCTAAAGCACCAGAATGTGGTCGAAAGGATCGTCGAGGAAACAGGAGCCAAGCTGTTTTTCACTGGAAAGATCAGCGATATCGAGCGTACGCTTACCGGTGGCTTCTCGCGCGGCAGGGCGAAAATTTCCGGCGTTGGCCAGTGGGCTGGCTCGGAGGCGGAAATCGCCATCCAGAACGAGAACCTCGTGCTCTGGGTCGATGGCGAGGCTGTAATCATGGTGCCGGACCTGATCATGAATCTGGAACTCGAAACCGGCGAGCCGATTACCACCGAAATGCTGCGCTATGGCCAGCGGGTGGCGGTCATCGGGCTTCCGGTGCATGCGCTGCTGAAAACGCCACGGGCGCTCGAAATCGTTGGCCCGGCCGCGTTCGGTTACCCCGACCTCACGTTCAAGCCGCTCGGCTGAGGATTTCGATCATGCAAATGCTGCGCACAATCCATGCGGAGGATCTTGAGGACATCGCCATCGGCGGTGCCATTTTGGGCACCGGCGGCGGCGGCGATCCCTACATCGGCAAGCTCATGGCCCAACAGGCCATCCGCTGGCACGGTCCGGTGAAGATCATCGATGTCGAGGAACTCGCCGACGATGCACTTGTCGTGCCCGTCTGCATGATGGGCGCCCCGACCGTGATGACCGAAAAGCTGCCGCAGGGCGATGAACTGATCAACGCGTTCCGCCAGCTCGAACAGCTGATGGGTCGAAAGATCGATGCGGTGCTCTGCGCCGAGGCGGGTGGAGTGAACTCCACCACGCCTTTCATCGTTGCCGCCGCGACCGGCCTGCCGCTTGTCGATGGGGACGGGATGGGCAGGGCCTATCCCGAGCTTCAGATGGTGACGTTCAGTATGCATGGCGTATCGGCTACGCCGATGGTTCTTTGCGACGACAAGGGCAATTCCATCGTGCTCGAAACGGTCAGCAATGCCTGGACGGAACGGTTGGCACGGGCTGCAACTGTGGAAATGGGCGGATCGGCGCTGCTAGTTCTACCCGATGAGCGGTGCGGTGGCGAAGAAAGCGGTTGTGCGCGGCACCTTGACGCTCTGCGCCAATCTCGGCCTGTCGCTGCGCGAGGCACGGGCAGCGCATGCCGACCCTGTCGCGGCGGTCACGGGCATGCTGGGAGCGAAGGTGATTTTTCATGGCCGGGTCCGGGACATAGACCGCCGGACGGAGGGCGGCTTTGCGCGGGGCTCTGCATGGTTCGACGGCGTCGAAGACTGGCGCGGCCACACATTCAAGCTCGATTTCCAGAATGAATTCCTGATGGCCGAGCGCGATGGGAAAATCTTGGTAACGACGCCGGATCTGTTGACCCTGCTGGAAGCCGACAGCGGCAATTCTGTTACGGCGGATTCGCTGAAATACGGCCTGCGGCTCCTCGCCATCGCCTTTCCCTGCAATGAGCAGTGGCGGACACCCGAGGGCATCGCACTCGTCGGTCCCCGCTATTTCGGCTACGACATCGACTACACGCCCTTTGATTTCGAATAGATTTTTTCAACGCCGCCTATTCCAAGAGCCGTTAGCTGCACAAGGTGAATGGCTCGCACCGTCATCCCGAACAACCGGTCGGGATGACCTCGCAGATGTTTGGGGAACAGCACAATTGCCTCGCGCGAGATATTAGTCCCTTGTTGGCTTCCATTTGCGTCCAGGCGTCTGTGTCGAAAACCTGCCTAGATTGCTTCGACAACAGCAAATACTTGGTCACCTCGCTATTCAGAATAAAAAAGGGCGAGGGATTCAGAATGGCCCCTTGCGCTTAGAGTGATTCCAGTCTAAACGCCTGCCAACGCTCAAGATATTGAGCAGTGAGGCCTCGTGGCGGAATGGTTACGCAGAGGACTGCAAATCCTTGCATCCCGGTTCGATTCCGGGCGAGGCCTCCAATCTCTTCTTGATTGTCACGCATGATAAGGCAAACTGTTCGGTGTACCTCGTAAGACGAGGTCCTTCGTCAATACTGTTTGTTTGTACGTCAGCCGGAACGATACGCCCGGGCGAGATGAGGAGACGATCATGACGCGGACAGAAGAGGAAATCCGTAAGAAAGCCTATGCCATATGGGAAAGCGAAGGCCGTCCGGAAGGGCAGCATCACAGGCATTGGCTTGAAGCGTTGCGAGACAGTGAGCGCAGTTCCGTACAGCTTGCGCCGGCAATCGTGAAAGCCAAGAAGCCTTCGCGCGCAAAGGTCACGTCCGCAGCAGAGTTGGACGTTACGCCAGCGACCAAAAAATCGACCCGCGCACGCAAGCCGCCGCAGTCCTGACGCCGCTCTTCTTGCGAGATGTTGCCCCATCATGTTGCATGAAGATGCTGTGGAGGGTCGGGGAACTGCCTTGTGAGTTTGAACAGAACAAGGTGCAAGCAAGGGGTGTTGAAGCGAGGTTGATAAACACGCCTGCGGGCTGCGTTGGTTGCTCCCGTGCTTTGGGGGGGGGCGACCTCGTCCACATGTAATGTTGCATTGCAGCATGTTTCTGAGGTTACTTGTTCGTGAAAGCCTTAGGCTTATAGTATCTGCGTTCGAATTTATCCGTCAGTAACCTTGTGCGTTTGAAGTGACAGTGGGATCGAATTGATTCTGCAGAACTGGGTGGAAGAAATGCGCATATTGTCGGTGGCATCCGAAGTCTTTCCGTTCGTCAAGACCGGCGGCCTGGCCGATGTGACGGGAGCCTTGCCCAAAGCGCTTCGTGAGTTCGACATCGCCACGATAACACTCGTGCCTGGTTATCCGGCTCTGCTGCCCATGGCCCGGGAAGGTGCGCCACTTGCAGTCTTCGAGGACGTGCTCGGGGAAACTGCCCATATCAGGCTCTTCCAGACGGAGGAGCAGATCTTTCTGGTGCTGGACATCCCGTCGCTTTATGATCGCCCCGGCACTCCATATCTCGATGAACAGGGCAGGGACCATGCCGACAACTGGAAGCGCTTTGCGGCGCTTTCCCTTGCTGCCGCCAAGATAGCCAACGGCGCGCTGCCGGGTTGGGTGCCCGATCTCGTCCACACCCATGACTGGCAGACCGCGCTGACTTCAGTCTATCTGCGCAGCATGAACAACCAGACGCCCGTTGTGCTGACCATTCACAACATTGCTTTCCAGGGACAGTTTTCCTCCGGCATTTTCCCGTGGTTGCAACTGCCGATGAGCACGTTCTCGATGGACTGCCTCGAATATTATGGCGATGTCTGCTTCCTGAAGGGCGGATTGACGACGTCCAACATCATCACCACGGTGAGCCCGACCTACAGCCGCGAGATCATGACCCCCAAGTTCGGCATGGGGTTGCAGGGCGTGTTGCGCGCCCGCGCCAATGTCGTCAAAGGTATCCTCAATGGCACGGACGACGATATCTGGGACCCCGCCAAAGACCCGTATCTGGAGCGCACATTCGACCTCTCCACCGTCTCGGACAGGCGGATCAACCGTCTGAAACTGGAGAGCGAATCCGGCCTCGACAGCGACGACGGGCCGATTTTTGCGGCCGTCAGCCGACTGACGTGGCAAAAGGGCGTGGATATGCTTGCCGAGGTGGCCGAGGAGATCGCCTATCGTGGCGGCAAGCTCATCGTGTGTGGGCGCGGTGATTCCGCCATCGAGGATTTGTTGTTGGATACGGCTCAGAAACTGCCTGGCAGGATGGCCGTGCATATCGGATACGATGAAAGGATCGCTCACCTGATCCACGGCGGCGCAGACGCGATTGTGCAGCCGTCTCGTTTCGAGCCCTGCGGTCTCACCCAACTCTATGGCCTGCGATACGGCAATGTGCCGATCGTGTCGCGCACTGGAGGACTGGCCGAAACCGTGATCGACGCAAACGACGCAGCCATGGGCGCAGGCGTAGCAACCGGGTTTCAGTTCCATCCGGTGACGACCGAAGGGTTGCGGCACGCAATCCGTCGCGCGATCGACGCGTATGCTTCGCCGGCGCAATGGCGCCAGCTGCAGGCGCAGGGCATGAGCGCACGGTTCACTTGGGATCGCAGCGCGAAGCTCTACGCGGATCTTTATCGCGACCTGGTTCCGGAGCGCAAAAGGAGCGGGTTGAACATCGTTCGAGCCGTTGCGTCATGACGGTGGCATTTTTCCGCATTGCAGCGCGCTTTCACCTTGAAAGCCTAGGCCCATCAAACTAAGACCAGCGGTGAAGAAGAGCTAATTTCTGTATTTTAAGGATGAGCCAGGACGATGGACTACACGGCGCAGCGCAACAAGATGGTCGACAATCAGATCCGCACCACTGATGTGACCTCGCATTCCGTTTTGAATGCGTTCCTCAGCGTGCCGCGCGAGAGCTTCGTTGCCGACAGGTTGAAGCCCCTGGCATATAGCGACAACGACCTTGAGATCGCCCCCGGGCGTTATCTCATGGAGCCGTCTCCGCTTGCCAAGCTTATCCAGCTGGCCGGCATTCGCAAGACTGACAACGTGCTGGAAATTGGTGCGGGCAGTGGCTACGGCTCGGCTCTGCTGGCAGAGCTTGCCGGTTCCGTTGTTGCGCTTGAAAGCGATGCGGCGCTGGTCGAAGTGGCAAAGGCCAACCTTGCCGGTTGTCCCAATGTCGCCGTCGTAGCGGGCACGCTTTCCGCTGGTCATGCTGGCAAGGCACCTTATGATGTCATCTTGGTCAGTGGATCTGTCGATCAGGTCCCAGATTCGCTGTTCTCGCAGCTCAAGGAAGGCGGCCGGCTGGTTGTTGTTATCGGCCAGGGCCTGTCGTCCAGCGCGCGCATTTTCGTCCGAGAGCAAGGCACTCAGTCCGAGCGATTCGCCTTCAATACTTCTGTGCGGAAATTGCCCGGTTTTGACAAAGCTGCCGAATTCATCTTTTAGTTGTTGGTCGACTAAATTATTGATTAAGCAAAGATAAGGCGGCCTGGGGTCGCCTTTTTCGTTTTCGGACAACGATGATTTTCCTCGGCACTGCAGGTTGTTGCCGTTTGGCAACGGGACTGCACATTGTGCCATGTATAACGGTCGAATGGATTGCTCCGGAGATTTCATCAGACCATATATGCATTTGATCGGCCCGAACTCTGTGACGGCGAACGATGATGGATTCTGAACCGCATGAAGCGGCCATAAACAGAGACGGGTCTCCCAGGCCCGCGATTTGGCGGCGTTCGCCGCAGGCAGGATGAGTGACGTGTTGAAGCTTAGAATGGCTATGCTGGCCGCTTTTGTGGTCCCGGTTTCGCTTGCCATTGCCAGCCCGGCTATTGCCGGTAGCATCTATGACGCCATGGCCAAGGCGTATGAAAACAATCCTGACCTCAATGCAGCGCGGGCTGGTCTTAGGGCGACCGACGAAGGTGTCACCATCGCCAAGGCGGGATGGCGGCCCCAGGTTTCGGGATTTGCTCAGAAGACGACCAACCACTTCGACCGGAATTTGCAAGGTGTCACCACAGATGCGTTCGGCCGGGAAATTGATGACAAGCAGGGGTTCAATTCGTTCCAGGCTGGCATCACTGTTACTCAGCAGATTTTTGATGGCTTCCAGACGTTGAACGATGTCCGGGCTGCCGAATCCAACGTCTATTCCGAGCGGGCTTCGCTAAAGGCCACCGAAATTCAAATTCTGCTTTCCGCAGCCCAATCCTATTCCAACATTGCTCGCGATGAGCAGATCGTCTCCATTCGCAAGCAAAACATGGCATTCCTGCGCGAGCAGGTTAAGGCCGCCAATGCCCGGCTTGACGTGGGTGAGGGGACCAAGACCGACGTAAGTCTTTCGCAGGCTGAGTTGGCGGCGGCCGAAGCGTTGCTGGCAAGTGCGGTTTTCCAGCTCAAGCAGAGCCAGGCGGTTTTTGTCCAGATCGTCGGAGAGGCCCCGCGGGGGGTCAAGCAGGCCAAGCCGATCAGCAACCAGGTTCCAAAGTCTGTGGATTCCGCCGTCGCGACCGGTTACCGCGAGCATCCGTCAATCATTGCGACCATGTATGCGATCGATGCCGCTGGCTTTCAGGTCAAGTCTGCCGAGGGGGCAATGCTTCCGGGTGTCGTCATCCAGGGGCAGTTGACCAACAATCAGGGCAACTCGCCATTTACCTCGCTGAACGATTACAGTTCCTCGACACTGACCGCCCGGCTGAACGTGCCGATTTACCAAGGGGGGGCGGAATACGGTCAGATCCGTCAAGCCAAGGAGCGCCTTGGCCAACAGCGGATTATGCTGGATTCAGCCCGGCTCGAGGTCCAGAGAACGATCGTATCTGCGATGGCCCAGTATGAAGCAGCCCAAGCCATGATTTCGGCCAACTTGGTGCAATTGCAGGCCTCCAACGACGCGCTAGCGGGCGTCATCGAAGAACAAAAGGTCGGGCAGGCAACCACGCTCGATGTGCTCGACTCCCAGGCCAAGGTCCTACAGGCGGAGGAAAGTCTCGCCCAGTCGCGCCGGGATGCGGTGGTGGCGAGTTTCGCCATCGTTGCGGCCATGGGCCATCTCACGATCGATACGATGAACCTGAAGGTCGCCAAGTATCAGCCCGAAACAAACTACGAAGCGGTCAAGGACGCCTGGATCGGCCTGCGGACAGTAGACGGGCGCTGAGACGCAGCGTGCCGGGTTTCGACCGTTCACGAACGATTCCGGTGAGGGTGCCGATTGCATTCGATAAAACTGTGTATCATCGCATTTTATTGATTCGAGGGAGTTTTTTCCAATCGGACGATGACATAAGATTCGTTAACTGCGTCGCGTGTCGGCGCAACAAGAACGAAATGCGGCGCTATTTCCCGAGGACAAATTATGGCTCAGCCCAATGTCGTGCGCGAACCTTCCATGGACGAGATTCTGGCGTCCATCCGACGGATTATCGAAAGCAACGATCCGGTGCCGCAGCCTGGTATCGCAACGGGTCGTGCCGAGCCGGAAGGCTTTAGCGGGCGGCCCGCAAATGACGACATGGAAGAGGTAACCCTCACCGTGGACGAGAGGTTCGCTGCTGACGACAGCGAAGACCTCTATGTCGATCCGACTTCGATTGTGTCCAATGTTTCTCGTCTGTCCGGCGTCGCGCCGGTTGCCAGAGAGGCTGAAGTGTCGAACACCAGCGAGACTCCCGCAAGCCAGCCCGCGCAGATGCAGCCTCGGGCACTGTCGCTTGCCGATGTTGCTGCGCGGGTGCGTGCTGCTTCGGAGCGGCGCGAGCCGGCAGTTCAGGAGCATGTTGTTGAAGAGGCGCCTGAGTTGGCGGTGCCCTCCGAGGAGCCTGCCGAGACGGTTTTCGAAGCTCGACAGCAGCCAGTCGAGCACTATGCACCCGAATTGGACACTGCAGAAGAATTGGTAGACGAAGTCGTACCGCAGCCGGTGTCATTGCTATCGTCCTCCGTGGGAGAGCAGGTCGCCCGGTCGTTTGAGAGCCTCGCTCTGGCCGTTGATGATGCCGAGCGTCGCTCGTTCGACCAGATGGCGGAAGACATGCTTCGTCCCATGCTGCAGGAATGGCTGGACGACAACTTGCCGAAGCTCGTCGAACGGCTTGTGCGTGAAGAGATCGAACGCGTGGCGCGCGGCGTCCGTCGCTGAGTTCAAACAAGGCAGCACGATTTGTGAAAGCCACCCTCGCGGTGGCTTTTTCGTTGCATCCTGTGTGAGTTACCATTACGGAATGCAGCAAATTCAGACCTCTGGCGGTAAAAAAATGCTCGAAAAAACCTATGACTCTGCGTCCGTTGAACCAAAGATCGCAAAGATCTGGGAAGAGGCGGATGCATTCGCGGCCGGCGCCAATGCAAAACCGGGCGAGGACAGCTTCTGCATCGTCATTCCGCCACCGAATGTGACCGGCTCGTTGCATATGGGCCATGCGCTCAACAACACGCTCCAGGACATCATGATCCGTTTCGAGCGGATGCGTGGCAAGGATGTCCTCTGGCAGCCGGGCATGGACCATGCGGGCATTGCCACGCAGATGGTTGTTGAACGCCAGTTGGCCCAGCGCAAGGAACCGTCCCGCCGCGACATGGGCCGTGATGCTTTCGTCGAACGGGTCTGGCAGTGGAAAGACGAATCCGGCGGCATCATCTTCAACCAGTTGAAGCGCCTCGGCGCGTCCTGCGATTGGTCGCGCGAACGCTTTACCATGGACGAGGGGCTGTCCGAAGCCGTGCTGGAAGTCTTCGTCCGTCTCTACAAGGAAGGCCTGATCTACAAGGACAAGCGTCTGGTCAACTGGGATCCGAAGCTTCTCACCGCGATTTCGGATCTCGAAGTCGAACAGGTCGAAATCAAGGGCAATCTCTGGCATCTGCGCTATCCGCTGGAAGAGGGCGTTACATACCAGCACCCGGTCGCTTTCGATGAAGAGGGCAAGGCCACGGAGTGGGAAACACGCGACTATCTCGTCGTCGCCACGACACGGCCTGAAACTATGCTTGGTGATACCGGCGTTGCCGTCAATCCGGAGGATGAGCGTTACAAGGCGATTATCGGCAAGCATGTCATTCTGCCGATTGTCGGCCGGCGTATCCCCATTGTCGGGGACGATTATGCCGATCCGACTGCAGGGACCGGCGCCGTCAAGATGACGCCTGCACATGACTTCAACGACTTCGATGTCGGCAAGCGTCGTGGCCTGCGTCAGGTCAGCGTGCTGACCACTGACGCCAAGGTCACCCTCCAGGAGAACGAGGATTTCCTCGAAGGTTTGACGCCGAATTCGCAGCAGCAAGGCATGTGGGACCAGCTCGAGGGCAAGGACCGCTTCGAAGCGCGCAAGCTGATCGTTGCAATCATGGAAGAGGGCGGGCTGCTCGACAAGATCGAGCCTCACACGCACATGGTTCCGCATGGCGATCGCGGCGGCGTGCCGATCGAGCCGCGCCTAACCGAGCAATGGTATGTCGATGCCGCAACGCTGGCGAAGCCTGCAATTGCCTCCGTTCGCGAGGGACGCACGAATTTCGTGCCGAAGAATTGGGAAAAAACCTATTTCGAGTGGATGGAGAACATCCAGCCGTGGTGCGTTTCCCGTCAGCTTTGGTGGGGGCATCAGATACCTGCCTGGTACGGCCCAGATGGTACCGTCTTCGTCGAAAAAACCGAAGAAGCCGCGCTTCACGCTGCAATCCAGCATTATCTGGCGCATGAAGGTCCGATGAAGGCTTATGTCGAGGATCTGCTCGAAAATATGAAGCCGGGAGAAATCCTGACTCGCGACGAAGACGTGCTGGATACCTGGTTTTCCTCTGCGCTCTGGCCGTTCTCGACGCTTGGCTGGCCGGACAAGACGGTAGAGCTTTCCCGTTACTACCAGACCGATGTCCTGGTGACTGGATTCGACATCATTTTCTTCTGGGTCGCCCGGATGATGATGATGGGCCTTCATTTCATGAAGGATGAGGATGGCACGCCGGTCGAGCCGTTCCACACCGTCTATGTGCATGCGCTGGTTCGCGACAAGAACGGCCAGAAGATGTCGAAGTCCAAGGGCAACGTCATCGATCCACTTGAACTGATCGACGAGTATGGCGCCGATGCACTGCGGTTCACATTGGCGATCATGGCCGCGCAGGGAAGGGACGTGAAGCTGGATCCTGCTCGTATCGCGGGATATCGCAATTTCGGCACCAAGTTGTGGAACGCCACGCGCTTTGCAGAGATGAACGGCGTCAAGGCAGATCCGGGTTTTCTGCCTGAAGATACCAAGCTGACCATCAACCGCTGGATTCTTACCGAACTCAACAAGACGGTTAAGGAGGTTACGGCCGGCATCGAGCAGTTCAGGTTCAACGAAGCTGCCGGCGCGCTCTACCGCTTCGTCTGGAATCAGTTCTGCGATTGGTATCTCGAATTGCTGAAGCCGATTTTCATGGGCGAGGACGAGGCAGCCAAAACCGAAGCACAGGCGTGTGCGGCATACGTGCTGGATCAGACGTACCGCTTGCTGCATCCTTTCATGCCGTTCATGACCGAGGAGTTGTGGGAACACACGGAAGCCCGTCAAACCCTGCTGTGCCACGCCGCATGGCCGGCGCCAGTGTTTGCCGATCAGGATGCCGCCGAGGAAATCAACTGGTTGGTCGATCTCGTGACCGGTATTCGCTCCGCCCGGGCTGAAATGAACGTTCCCCCAGCGGCGACCGCTCCGCTTATTCTGGTTGATGCGAATGTCGCGACCACCGCACGCGCTGGCCGCCACGACGCTGCCATCAAGCGCCTTGCGCGCGTCGAGACGATCGCTTTCGCCGATCAGGCACCGAAGGGTGCTGCTCAGGTGCTCGTCGGCGAGGCGACAGCTTGCCTGCCGCTCGGCAGCCTCATCGATGTGGCGGCCGAGAAGTCGCGGCTTGAAAAGGCGCTGGCAAAAGCCGATGCAGAAATGCAGCGGATTGTTGCAAAGCTTGGCAATGAGAAGTTCGTTGCCAACGCCAAGCCGGAAGTCGTCGACGCCGAACGCGAGCGTATGACGGAACTGGAACAACAAAAGCAAAGCCTTCTTACAGCGCTCGAGCGGATTGCCGAAGCCTGAACCATGTGATGGTTATCAGTATGCCGGGCTGTAACAGTCCGGCATACGTTTTTGAACCGCTCATTATGCCGCCCAAACCCCTTCAGGGATGCCAAACTCCTACAGGGATGATTGTCCGGAACCAACGGATCACCTTTCATCTGCTGCAGAATCAGCTTCAAGGACCCCATCCTCAGGTCGGCAAAAGATCCACTGTGGTTAGGGATTCTTTTCACTTGTTGCGCCGGCAAGATCTCTTGCCCGGTTGTTCTGTGTCGAAGCGACTATTCTTCTGCTCCACTTGAGTTTTGTGACGATTTCGCAACACATTTTTCGATATTCTGACGAGCGCCTCGGGCCACTGGAAAGCTTGTCCATTTCCTGCCACAAACCGAGCGCACCTGAATGTGCACAGAGAGGCGCGGGGCGATCAGGCCAGCGTCAGGGTCAGTATGAAAATGTTTGCGAAGCAAGATCACTGTCTTCATATGCCGCCGATCCACACTATGGATTGTTGCGCTGAGAAGGACCTGATTTTCGCATCGCCCCGCAAATCGGCCACATCTCTGAGACAAAATGCGTTGGAAAGCTGGTTGCTTCCAGTAGCGAAAGATCTTGCGTAAAATGCCGATACGTGCGTTGAACAGACTGAGTGGAGTTGTAGTCGGGGCGGCGATGATGGCTATCGTCGGCGCCAGTGGTGCCTACGCCCTTGACCCGAATGTTTCGGTTTCCAAGGAGTCAGGCCCCTTCGATCTGTTCCGACTCGGTTTCAAAGCCTATCGCGAAGGCAACAAGCAAGAAGCGGTCGAAGCTTATCGCTACGCGGCCGAAAAAGGCCATACAGGCTCACGCTGGGCGCTTGCCACAATGTATGCCGACGGCGACGGGGTGGTGAAGAACGACTTTGAGGCTTTCAAGATCTACTCGGAAATTGCAAGCCAGGGCGTAGAGCCAGGCTCCAATGATACGGGCTTCTTTGTTAACGCGCTGATGGCGCTTGCCGAGTATTACAGCAAGGGAATTCCTGCAAGTCCGGTCCAGCCCGATCTCAACCAGGCCAGACAGCTCTATTTTCAGGCTGCCTCTGCATTCGGTGATTCCGAAGCTCAATTCCGGCTCGCCAAGATGCTGCTTTCAGGCGAGGGCGGTCAGGCCAACATCCGCCAGGCCAAGAAGTGGCTTAATCACGCTCGCAAGGGCGGGCATGCCGGAGCCATGGGTATTTTCGGCAATGTGCTTTTTGAGGAAGGCCAGACTGTCCGTGGACTTGCTTTCATGACAGCGGCGCTCGACTCGTGCGCCCCGCGGGACCGCGTATGGCTTCAGCCCATGCAGGAGCAGGCGTTCTCGCTGGTCAACGAGAGTGATCGTCGCAATGCCGTCGCGCTCTCGGCAAACATACGCCTCAAAGGCGGCGATTGAGCCGGACAGTGTTCGGGCGCAAGATATCGCCTGAAATAGGCGGTTCGGCTGGTATAATGCGTTTTGCACCGTACCGGAATGGCCCAAGGCGATAGTGACACCCCTGATCTTTTGCGTTACCACCACCTGTGAACGGGCTTTAGAAGCCCCGACTGGGACTAAGCGGCGTAAATGACGCCGGACGGATAGCTAAGGACGAGGACCATGCCCGCATACCGCTCGAGAACGACGACCCATGGACGCAATATGGCTGGAGCGCGTGGACTTTGGCGCGCAACCGGCATGAAGGACGAGGATTTCGGCAAGCCGATCATTGCTGTCGTCAACTCGTTCACCCAGTTCGTTCCGGGCCACGTGCACCTCAAGGATCTTGGACAACTCGTGGCACGCGAAATCGAAGCTGCCGGCGGTGTCGCCAAGGAATTCAATACGATTGCGGTCGATGACGGCATCGCCATGGGCCATGATGGTATGCTCTATTCGCTGCCATCGCGTGAGTTGATTGCCGATAGTGTCGAGTACATGGTCAACGCGCACTGTGCCGATGCCATGGTCTGCATCTCCAACTGCGACAAGATCACACCAGGCATGCTGATGGCCGCATTGCGCATCAACATCCCTGTCGTCTTCGTCTCGGGTGGCCCGATGGAAGCCGGCAAGGTGGTGCTGCACGGCAAGAAGCACGCGCTCGATCTCGTCGATGCGATGGTTGCCGCCGCTGACGACAAGATAAGCGATGAGGATCTCGGCGCCATCGAACGTGCGGCCTGTCCGACCTGCGGCTCCTGCTCCGGCATGTTTACCGCCAATTCGATGAATTGCCTGACTGAAGCCCTCGGCCTGTCGCTACCGGGCAACGGATCGACGCTCGCAACGCATGGTGACCGTAAGCGGCTTTTCGTCGAGGCCGGCCACCTGATTGTCGATCTGGCGCGCCGTTACTATGAACAGGATGACGAGCGTGTTCTGCCGCGCAACATTGCATCCAAGGGCGCGTTCGAAAACGCAATGGCGCTCGACATCGCCATGGGTGGTTCTACCAACACTGTCCTGCATATTCTTGCCGCCGCACATGAAGGCAAAGTCGATTTTACCATGGCCGACATCGATGCGTTGTCGCGCCGTGTTCCGTGCCTGTCCAAGGTCGCACCGGCCAAGAACGACGTGCATATGGAAGACGTGCACCGGGCAGGGGGCATCATGTCGATCCTCGGTGAGCTTGATCGCGGTGGCCTCTTGAATCGCGAGTGCCCGACGGTACATGCCGAAACGCTTGGCGATGCCATCGATCGATGGGATATTACGCGGACAAATAGCGAGAGCGTCCGCGACTTCTATCGCGCTGCGCCAGGTGGCGTGCCGACTCAAGTCGCTTTCAGCCAGAACTCCCGTTGGGAGGAACTCGATACCGACCGCGAAAATGGCGTCATCCGCTCGGTGGAGCATCCGTTCTCGAAGGACGGTGGCCTCGCGGTGCTCAAAGGCAACATCGCGCTCGACGGCTGCATCGTCAAGACAGCCGGCGTCGATGAGAGCATTCTGAAGTTTTCCGGACCGGCGAAGGTGTTCGAAAGCCAGGATGCAGCGGTTAAGGGCATCCTCAACAGCGAAGTCGTGGCCGGTGATGTCGTCGTCATTCGATACGAAGGGCCGAAGGGCGGACCGGGCATGCAGGAAATGCTCTATCCGACCAGCTATCTGAAGTCCCGCGGCCTCGGCAAGGAGTGCGCGCTGATCACCGACGGCCGCTTCTCCGGCGGTACATCGGGCCTGTCGATCGGTCACGTTTCACCTGAGGCTGCCAATGGTGGCACGATCGGGCTTGTAAGACAGGGCGATACTATCAATATCGACATTCCCAACCGCACGATTGAACTCGCCGTCGATGCAGCGACCTTGGCTGCGCGTCGTGCCGAGCAGGATGCTCTCGGCTGGAAGCCCGCGGCTCCGCGCCGCCGCAACGTCACGACAGCGCTCAAGGCCTATGCCGCGTTTGCAACCAGCGCCGACCGCGGTGCTGTGCGCGATCTCGGAAGCTTTGAGTGAAAGTACGGCGGCGCTGCTTCACTGCGCCGCCAACGTTGAAAAGCAAAAGCACCGATCATGCCAGTGGTCGGTGCTTTTTTGCATGTTCGAGCCGGTGCAAATTTTCACTTGCTCAGCTTCGTATTCAGCCTGCTGAACTGCTTCATCGTGAATGCCGGACGTCTACAGTTTGGATCAGCTGGTTTGTCGAGTGTCTCTCTGTGTTCGGCTGAATGCGGGACAATAAACAACGTAGTGAGCAGGCGTTGCCGACAATGATACGGCGCGGCGATCATGAGGGAGTTGGTTGGCCCCAGGCTGTGTAGTCCAGCCAAGTGTGGCGCCGACCTCGGAAATGCCGGTGCGAGCAAGAGAGGCCGCTTTCCTCCAGGAACCTATTAGTTCCATAATCTATCTTATGCAATCTTTGTGTGCCGCGGGTGGGTTCCATTTCCAAGTGCGCCCTGCGCTGCTTTCCGGTTCAGATAATCAGGTTTGCGACAATTTCATTGTCTGTGATGTCTTCAAAGCCCAACCCCGCATTCTCGAAGCGTTGAACCAGCCCTGAGAAATTCTCCGGTGCCTTGGACTCGATGCCGATGAGAATGGAGCCGAAGTTGCGAGCGGATTTCTTCAGATACTCGAACCGTGAGATGTCGTCGTCTGGTCCAAGCAAGCCGAGGAAATCCTTCAGCGCACCCGGACGCTGCGGAAGCCGCAGGATGAAGTACTTCTTGAGACCGGAATAGCGCATGGCACGCTCCTTGACGTCAGGTAGACGCTCGAAATCGAAGTTGCCGCCCGAGACGACGCAAACAACGGTTTTTCCCTTGAGTTGCTCCGCGTCCAATCGATCGAGCGCGGCAATAGACAGCGCGCCCGCAGGTTCAAGAACCACGCCCTCGACGTTCAGCATATCGATAATGGTCACGCAGATTGCGTTCTCCGGTATCAGTTGCACCTGATCGGTACCGAACGCCTTGAGAGCGGCAAAATTCAAGTCGCCGATCCGCGCCACCGCAGCGCCATCGACAAAATTATCGACCTTGGGCAGCGTTACGATGGAACCGGCTTCGATGCTCTTCTTGAGACTCGGCGCTCCCGACGGTTCGACGAACAGAAAATCCTTTGCGGCAACGATACCGTTCAGAAAGCCGGTCATTCCGGCGGATAGTCCGCCGCCGCCAACAGGCATGATTATCAGGTCGGGCCGCGCATCATCTGGCAACTGAGACATGATTTCGGCCGCGACGGTAGCCTGGCCCTCGATAATGTCATCGTGGTCGAACGGCGGCACCATATGGCCACCAGTGGCTTCGACATGGGCGCGAGCCGCTGCGTAGCATTGGTCGAAGATGTCGCCAACCAGCCGTATGCTGATGAACTCGCCACCGAACATCCGCGTCTTGTCGATCTTCTGCTGCGGCGTCGTGACCGGCATGAATACCACACCCGGAACGCCGAAATGGCGGCAAACGAAGGCAAAACCCTGTGCGTGATTGCCCGCGGAGGCGCAGACGAACGTTCGTCCTTCGCCGCCTCCGGCAATCGCTTTGCGCATGAAATTGAATGCACCACGGATCTTGTAGGACCGGACCGGCGACAGGTCCTCGCGCTTGAGCCAGATATCGGCGCTGAAGCGGCGGCTGAGATGCTCGTTAAATTGAAACGGCGTTTCGGGAAAAAGACCGCGCATCGCCTGGGTCGCGTTTACTACACCCTGTCTATTCACGTCATTCGTCCCGCGGTTCACATTACCCATCGCTATTGCACAGGCCGGAGCCGCTTTCAAAGCCCTTTTGTACCTGAAAGCGTGCATCAATGCACTAAAGATGACCATGGGAGTCATGATAATGGCGGATGCTCTGTCTATTCCAGTGGTTGCTAAAGTTCCCTCCCCGTGAAACACTTGTGTCAGGAAGTGCGCTAAAAACTGAAAAAGGGAGGAATATCAATGGCATCTGTATCCTTGCATCCATCGATCGACAGTGGCGTCAAACCGGGAAGCGGATCTTTCACCGGAGGCACCCTGTCCTGCCTTTGCACGACAGGAACAGTACGCCTCAAGATCAAGGGTGACGTGGCCCACAACCACGCTTGCGGCTGCACAAAGTGCTGGAAACCGGCTGGCGCGATGTTCTCGGTAGTTGCTGTCGTTCCGTCAGACAATGTCGAGATTGTGGAGAACGGCGACAAACTCGCCGTGGTCGATAGTTCCGCTCTCATCCAACGGCACGCCTGCAAGGAGTGCGGCGTACATATGCATGGGCCAGTCGAGCGCGATCATGCGTTCAAGGGCCTGAGCTTCATACACCCGGAACGGTTCGCCGAGAGCGGGTCGGCCGCACCCGGCTTTGCCGCTTTCGTTTCTTCCGTGATCGAATCTGGCGTAAGCCCATCAAAGATGGACAGCATTCGCGCTCGGTTCAAGGAGCTTGGCCTTGAGCCCTACGATTGCCTCAACCCTACCCTGATGGATGTGCTGGCGACCTTCGCAGCGAAGAAAGCCGGAACTTATAGGGAATAGATTTTGGCGGGCAGGGCTGGTCTCCACCCTGCCCTATTTTCTATCAATCCGCATGAGAATACACCTGTATCTATCTGTTGTTACGTTGGTTTTTGCGAAGATCTTTGTTATGCCTGCGGTGAGTTTTCGAGGGCGAATGATCCCGTCCTAAGCTCGCCTGCCGGCTGATAGCGAGCAAGAACCACTCCGGTCGGAAAGCCGCGAGTCTCAACAAGCTTGAGTGCTGAGGGCACCGTGCCTTCGCCGAAAAGCCGCTTGCCATTGCCCAACATCAGCGGAAAAATTAGCAACCTAAACTCGTCGATCAGGTTGTTTTCGAGCAGGGTCTGGATCAAATTGCTTGAACCTTGGATCAGCAGGTCGGGGCCGTTGCTTTTCCTGAGATCGGTGAGAGCCGACACGATATCATCGCCGAGCGATTTGCTGTTTTGCCACTGGAGCTTCGGGTTGGTGCGGGTCGCGACATACTTTGTAGCGCGGTTGAACAGGCTGGCGATTGGATCCGGCGCGCCGGGTTGCGGCCAATATGCAGCGAATATCTCATAGGTCTTGCGCCCGAGCAGCAGGTCGAACGGCTTGGAAAACAGCTCATCCATCGCACCGCCGAGCGCCTCGTCGAAATAGTGGAAGACCCAGCCGCCGTGGCTAAAGCCTCCGGTCGGATCTTCCTCGGGTCCACCGGGGGCCTGCATGATGCCGTCAAGGCTTACGAAAACGGCTGCAATAATCTTGCGCATCGGCCTTCCTCCTTGGTTTTCGCCTCATTCGGGCGACTGTACCAAGGACGATGAAAAAAGCCGAGCGCCGACAATGCCGACGAAATATTGTCGCGCCGGGTATCAGACCGGATCGAGGTCGCCCCTCGCCCATTCTTCCTGCGTCTCGGCCATGAAGTCCGCAAATCGCCCTTCATCAATGGCTTTTCGAATACCGCGCATCAGATCCTGGTAATAGGACAGGTTGTTCCAGCTCAGCAGCATGCCGCCGAGCGCTTCGTTCGAGCGGACAAGATGGTGCAGATAGGCGCGTGAATAGTCGCGTGCGGCCGGGCAGGACGATTGCTCATCGAGCGGTCGCATGTCTTCGGCGTGGCGCGCGTTGCGGATGTTGACCTTGCCGCGACGGGTAAATGCAAGGCCGTGGCGTCCGGACCGGGTCGGCATGACGCAGTCGAACATGTCGATACCGCGTGCCACCGATTTCAGGATATCGTCCGGGGTGCCAACCCCCATGAGATAGCGCGGCTTTTCGGTCGGCAGGTGCGGATTGACTGTTTCGATCATCTCCAGCATCACGTGCTGTGGCTCACCGACTGCCAGGCCGCCGATGGCGTAGCCCTTGAGGTCGAGTGCCCTGAGCGCCTCGGCGCTTCTCACACGCAGTGCCGGATTGTCGCCGCCCTGTACGATACCGAACATTGCTTTGCCAGGCTGGTCGCCGAACGCGACCTTGCAGCGTTCTGCCCAGCGGACCGATAGCTCCATCGCACGTTCGATTTCCTTGGGCTTTGCGGGCAGTGCCAGGCACTCGTCCAGCTGCATCTGGATATCCGAACCGAGCAGGCCCTGAATCTCGATCGAGCGCTCGGGCGACATGTGATGCAAAGAGCCATCCACATGGCTCTTGAAGGTCACGCCCTTCTCATCCAGCTTGCGCAGCCCGGACAGGGACATGACCTGGAAGCCGCCGCTGTCGGTCAGGATCGGGTGCGGCCAGCGGATCAGTTCGTGCAGCCCGCCGAGACGTGCGACGCGTTCCGGACCCGGCCGCAGCATCAGATGGTAGGTATTGCCGAGAATAATGTCTGCGCCGGTCTCTCTGACCTGATCGAGATACATCGCCTTTACCGTGCCCACGGTGCCGACAGGCATGAATGCGGGCGTGCGGATGGTGCCGCGGGGCATGGAAATCTCGCCGCGCCGTGCCTTGCCATCGGTTTTCAGCAGCTGGAACTTGAAGTGTTCGGTCATTCAGATTTTCCGTTTGAGCAGGCTGGTGTCGCCGTAGGAGTAGAAGCGGTAGCCGGTCTTGATGGCGTGGTCGTAAGCGGCCCGCATCGTATCGAGGCCGCTGAAGGCAGATACGAGCATGAACAGCGTCGAGCGCGGCAGGTGGAAGTTCGTCATCAGCATGTCGATGAACTTGAAGCGGTAGCCGGGGGTAATAAAGATGTTCGTGTTGCCCGACCATTCGGCCATGTTGCCGTCTTCGCTGGCTGCACTTTCAAGCAGGCGGAGCGACGTGGTGCCAACGGCGACGATCCTGCCGTCCCTCGCCTTGGCATCATTGAGCTTGTCGGCAGTCGCGGCATCGATATAGCCAGTCTCGTAGTGCATCAGATGATCGGCGGTGTCGTCAGCCTTGACCGGCAGGAAGGTGCCGGCGCCGACATGGAGCGTCACGAAGGCGCGTTCGATTCCCTTTTTATCCAATAACTCAAATAGTTCCGGCGTGAAATGCAGGCCGGCTGTAGGTGCCGCTACCGCGCCTTTTTCACGGGCGTAGATGGTTTGGTAGTCGGTCCGGTCGCGGTCATCCTCACGGCGCTTGGAGGCGATATAGGGCGGCAACGGAATATGCCCGACAGTGGCAATTGCCGTATCGAGCGCCGGCCCGGAAACCCCGAAGCCAAGAGTCACCTCCCCGGCATCGCCCTTTTCCAGCACAGTCGCATCCAGTGCGTCGTCTCCAGTTCCGAACCGGAGAATATCACCTTCCTTGATGCGTTTGCCGGGTTTGGCGAATGCCTTCCAGCGGTCCGCAGCAGTGCGCATATGCAAAGTGGCGGAAACTGGCACTATGTTGTCGCCGCGTATGCGTGTCCCCTCAAGCTGCGCCGGGATGACCTTGGTGTCGTTGAAGACGAGAACGTCTCCAGGCAACAACAATGTCACTAGGTCGCGGACGTGGCCGTCAGTCAGTTCCGTGGTGCTGTTGGGGTCGACGACCAGCAGGCGTGCGGAATCGCGCGGTTCGGCTGGTCTCAGCGCAATCCGCTCATCGGGCAGGTCGAAATCGAAAAGGTCTACACGCATATTCTAGCTCGAAGGCGCTCCCCTGCTAAGGGAGTGTACTCAAATGAAAAGCCGCCCCCGCGATTAAACGCGGAGGCGGCTGATGTCTACGAAAAACAATCAGGCGACGTCAGCAGCGACCTTCAACGAGACGATTTCGTCCGGATCGACGACCGGTTCGCCCTTCTTGATCTTGTCGATGTTGTCCATGCCTTCAATGACCTGACCCCAGACGGAGTACTGCTTGTTGAGCCACGGTGCATCGGTGAAGCAGATGAAGAACTGCGAGTTGGCGGAGTTCGGGCTCTGCGAGCGTGCCATCGAGCAGGTGCCGCGGATGTGGCTGATTGCCGAAAATTCAGCTTTCAGGTCCGGCTTGTCGGAACCGCCCATGCCAGCGCGAGAAGGGTTGAAGGATGATCCGCCCTTTTTGCCGAACTTCACGTCGCCTGTCTGCGCCATGAAATCGTTGATGACGCGGTGGAACACGACGCCGTCATAGGCGCCTTCGCGCGCCAGTTCCTTGATGCGCGCCACATGCTCCGGAGCGACTTCCGGCAGCAGCTGGATGACAACCTTGCCCTTGGTGGTTTCCATGACCAGGGCGTTTTCTGGATCTTTAATTTCAGCCATTTTACATATCTCCTTGAATTGAATTGTTATTTGCCGACCGTAACTTTGACCATGCGGTCCGGATCCGAGACGGACCCATTGTTGCCGTCGCCACGCTTGATCTTGTCGACATTTTCCATTCCCGAGGTAACCTTGCCCACGACCGTGTACTGGCCGTTGAGGAAGTCGCCGGGCGCGAACATGATGAAGAACTGGGAGTTGGCCGAATTCGGGTCCTGCGACCGCGCCATGCCGACTACCCCGCGTTCAAATGGAACGTTGGAAAATTCGGCGGGTAGATCGGGAAGGCTCGAGCCGCCCATCCCGGCTTGCGAAGGCTGGAAGTCCTTGTTCATGTTGCCATACTGGACATCGCCTGTCTGCGCCATGAAGCCTTCGATCACACGATGAAAAGCAACGTTGTCATACTCGCCCTTGGTCGCGAGTTCCTTGATGCGCTCGACATGCTTCGGCGCAATTTCCGGCATGAGCTGGACAACGACAGGACCATCCTTCAGTTGGATGGTGATCTCGTTTGGATTGGCGAATGCCTGAGTCGAAACGCCGATCATCATCATGGCGCCTGCGGCGATGGATTTCAGGGAAAACATGAAAGCTCCGTTGGTTGGCGAGGGCGGCCGGGGTCAGACCCTAGCGTTTGCGTTTGGCGTCCAGCGCTTCAAGAACTGGCTTTGGCACGAACGCACTGACATCGCCGCCCATCGCTGCGATCTGACGCACCAATGTGGCGGTAATGGGCCGCGACGCGGTACCTGCAGGCAGGAACACGGTCTGTACGTCGGGTGCCATTTGCCGGTTCATGCCCGCCATCTGCATTTCGTAATCGAGATCCGTACCGTCACGCAACCCGCGGATCAGCACATTTGTTCCATTCGCCCTTGCGGCATCGACCACGAGATTGTCGAAGGCGATGACATCGATATCCCCTGCCCGATCCGGCAAGACATCATTGAGAGACTTGCGGATCAGCTCGCCGCGCTCTTCGAACGTAAACAGCGGAGCTTTGCCGGGATGAATGCCGATCGCCACAATCACCTTGGAAGAGATGTTCAGCGCCTGAATAAGCACGTCGAGATGCCCGTTTGTCATCGGATCGAAGGAACCGGGATAGAAGGCTTTTGTCATTTCGCCGCCGTCAAAATTTGCACCGCCTTTTGTCATGGAAAGACTGCATGCGCAACTGCTTTAAATGTTGTTTAGGAAGCTGAACGCGAGATGAACGGAGCATTCAGCACGGTTTAAGCTGCAAGGTGGTTAATTGTCTCCAAGTTCGAAGGAGCGGCGCAAGAACAACAACAAGCGCGCGCTTCCCCCGGAAGCAGAGGACGGGCTGTTCCGAACACAGCCCTTGATGAAACGAGAAGGATGAGGACGATGTTGTATTTGACGTTCACGCTGATGGCTGGTGTGATCTCCTTCATGTTCATCGCGACCGCTGTTTCCTCGATCATCAACCTGGTGAGAGAGGGCGAGGCGACAAAAGAAGCTCGTGCTCGCACCGTCGTCTATCAGTGAAATCCCCACAGCGTGAGCACCCCACCCCCCTGAGAGTCCAATAGACTCTCGCTCATGCTGGCAGGAAAGCCGGACGGTCGCCCCAGACCGTCCGGTTTTTACTTTTCGCGCAGCGACATGCAGCCGGACTGACGGTACGGCAGGACCATCAGCGCGCCGGCCTGGTAGAGCGCACGAGCCTGTCCGGCGTCTACGGATGCCAGCCGCGCGACACGCCCGTCCCAATCGAGGATGGATACGCCGGGCGGCAAAGCACCGATGCTGATTGGGCGTGGGAACAATGCGAGCACAGGTTGGGCGGAAGCACCGGCGACCAGCATTATGGCTGGTAGGGCCATCGCCGCAGCCGCAATGGACGTTGCCGTGACCACAACCTGTAACGCATTACGCGCCGCTTTCATCGTGCTCCCGTCACACTGTCAGTAGTCGAAAACATGCTCTATTCCCGGATCCGCGACCTGCATCGCTTGAAATGCGGTTGCCAATTCGCTGACCGCAAGATTAACCAGCAATCGTTCTGATGCAAATCCCTGCCGCTCCATTCTGGTCAACACCTCGCCAGGACCTTGATAGGTGGCGCCGCGTGGAATGGTCAACGACACCATGATTTCGTCGTTGCCCGCGACCTCACGCACAACCCCCTTCTGCTGGCTGATGGTGGCGAGAATGCGCGTGAACGCATCATATCGGGGCGTTTCGATCACGATGCCGCCTGCGCTTTCGCCAACGACCCGGACATTGGCAATGGCTGAGAGCTGCTCTGCTGTCAGCCCGGAAATGACGGAGCGGATTTCAAGTTTTGCCGGTCCGTTTGCCGCGGCGCCAGCGGCAATCGCCTTGGCATAGACCGCTTTCGATTCCCACTCGAGCCCAATGGCCAGGCGGCGTTCCCACCCGCGAAGCACATGCGTCACCGGAACGGCCCACAGCGCGCTGTTGGCCGCGCCGAAATCATACATGTACCAAGGGGTCTGCCGCAGGAACTGGGCGTAGTTGTTTGCCGTTTCGAGAACCACCAGATCTTGCGGCGACTTGTTCGGGCCGCGCAAATAGGCAAACAGTCGGCCAATCGTCTCCTCGTATGCGGCTTTAAGGGCCATCTCCAGTGAGAAGCTGACGCCTATCGTGTGAATCATGACGCGTGTTTGCTGGTCAGCGCCGCCATGTTGATCCGCAACACGCATCATCGTGCATGTGGATTTCCAGAATTGGGAGATCGATTTCAGGTAGCCGAACTGGTGTTCGTCACCCGTCTTCAGGGTCTCCGCAAGACCGTCATAAGCGTAGACGATATGCCACTCCGGATAGGTCAGGTACGTATTTGCTTCGCGGCGCTGCCATTGTGCGTCGGCGATGAGCGGGTTGTAGTTGCCGGCATGAATGTCGCTCCGGCACATGGTCTCGATGTAGGCGACAGGTGCGGCGAGCGCCAACACCAGCAGCAGGAATGCCAACACCAACCACTTTGCAAGGCGGAGCATGTATCGGGTCATTCGGCATCAGCCTTGAAGACAACGCTGCTGAGGAACGCGATGCTGCCCAGTGCAAGATGTGGCAGATTGGCCATGACTTTGAAATCGAATGGCAATGTCTGGATGCCGTAGTTCAGGATCCCCAGATCGAGGTAGCCCGAGCCGGTGATCAATCCGAGAAGGCCGTCGCCGAAATAGATCAGGCCGAAATAGAACAGGAAGAATCGCGCTGCCTTGGCTCCTGCCCAGGCGGCGATGCCCGCCCAAAGGGCAGAAACCAGATGAAGCCCATCGTCGTAGATGTCGAGCGCAAAGATGCCGAATGTCTTGCCATCCTGGACAGGAATGCCGGGAAGGTAATTGAGTGCCGCAGCAAAAAGCAGGATAGCGAAATAGATGGCGGCGACCAGGCGTAGTCGGTTCATAGCCGTTCCTCAAAGCTTGGAGAAATACCTGTCCCACATGCGGTGGCGGAAAATCAGGTCCTTGTCGACCTGTCGTTTGAACTGGGCGAACTCGGCGGCGCGCGGATAGGCGCGGGTCAGTTGGTCCAGCGAGGCATGTGGCCGGTAGGGCAGATAATAGCTGCCGCCCAACGCAATCACCCGCTCGATCAGCGCGTGCGTCATCCGCCGCATGTCCGCCTCGCCGCGTGCCGACATTTCCTGAGAAAACAGCATGACGGAAGCAATGCGCGGCTCTGGCGCATAGGCCAATACGCTGTCCTTGTCTTCGGCGACATAGCGGATGGTGACATTCAGCAACTGCTGATAGGACGCCGGTATAACCTCCCGGCATGCCTTGATGAAGTCTCCGAAACGCTGTGGCGCTACGAAGTATTCGTGCAGAATGTCCGTCCGGGAGGGATCGGCATCGTCGAGCGCGATCACCGGTTCGTTGAGCAGGCTGTTGCGGGTCGCTTCTCCGACGAACATTGGGCTGAGTGCGGATTCCGTCCACCAGCGGAAATGCTTGGCGTCATCTGACCCGAGTTGAGCGCGAAATACATAGCGGGACAGTTGGGTCAGCAGCCCGGAACCGCTGGCTGCCGGAATGTCCTGCTGGTCTTCGGTCGGCCTGTAGCTGATCAGCAATCCATCCTGGAAGAAGCGGTCGAGGGAAACGTCAAGACGGCCATAGGCCATCTCGATCTTGGGATCGGATTTCATTGCCTCGACAAAGTGGGTGCCTAGATCCTCGCCACGCACATGCTCGAACTTGGGTTCCAGCCGCGTATTGGGAACCATGTCGAGCTCAAGCTCTGTGATGATGCCGACAAGGCCATATCCACCCATGGCATGGCGGAATAGCTCCGGGTTTTCGGTTCGCGAACATTTCTGGATCGTGCCGTCACCGATCATCAACTTGATCGATCGGACCGTACTGCCGCAACCCGAGAATGGAACAGGCCAGCCATGGGCGTTGACGGAAAAGGTCGACGCAACCCCAAAATCATTATTGGATTGCATCACAGCCGGCGAAAAACCAATCTTGTCCAACTCGGCAACGACGGTGCGCCAGCGCACACCTGCTGCGACCTTGTAGGTTTTCGTGGCCGGATCGGCTACCAGCTGGTCCTGCAGCAGAGTGAGTGCAATTCCATTTTCAGGAATGCTTTGCCCACCCATCGAGTGTCGGGTCGTGCCGGCGATAAGAGGTTTTCGGGTTTCGCGGGCTTCGATAACAAGCGCGCGCACGCGATGGATGAACGTGCTGTCGATGCCGCTGTTGATTGTCACATGCTTGTGGATCTGCGTTGGCTCAAGCAGGCTGGCGTCATTGAGAATATTGCCGTTGGCTGCCGAATAGCTGTCATATTCCGGATAGGCCGGGCCACTTGAGCTGGATGGCTGCAGAAGCCATCGCCCAGTTGCAGCACCAAACAGTGCCGACCCGCCGATAAGTAATGAACGGCGACGGAGCTTGCCCATTTATCCCCCTTTGAAGGTATCTTTCATCATTGAATCAAATACGTATCGCGACGCGACTTTAATCGTAAATCGTTGAGAAAATCACAGCCGATCTACTGTTCCTGAAACGGGAAAATTGCTGCTGTCCGCGCTGGTTAGCGTTTAAAAATCATTTTTGCAAAGATCATATGCAACTTTCCTCGAAGCTGAACGTTTTATGAACGGACCATTCAGAGCCTCTTCAGTCGATGAATGGTTAAATGACATCAAGTTGAGCGGAACGACTTCCAAAAGGGTTGTTCCCACTGAAACAGCGGCCACGGAATTTTTGCGGGACTATGTTGTCCAACAGATGTTCATGGCAACATGCTGAAAGGGAAACGACAATGATGTATGTGACGCTGACCTGCATGGCTGGATTGATCGCTGTGATGTTTGTTGCAACCGCAGTTTCATCAATTGTAAATTCCATCCGCGAAAACGAAACTGCACGCCATGCGGCCTTGCGCCGAGTTACTTTCTGAACTCCCTCCCCGAAGCGCGGGGCCTCCCTCCCCCTTTTCCCGCGCTTATTGAAACCGGACGGTCTCCCCTGCCCGTCCGGTTTTTTTGTATCCAGATGCAGCTTTCGCCGGCAAATGCTCTGCGGCATCCCAATCCCCTGCGAACGAAAACGCTACTTTTGGATGTGGCAGCCTGGATTAAGCCTGTTCAAGACCGATGAATCACCCATAGATGGTGCCTGGCCTTATCAGGTTTTCATGCTGATGAATTTCCGATCAATGGAGGATTGATTGAACTGGTTTCTATTGTTTATTGCCGGCCTCTTCGAAATCGGCTGGGTTTACGCCCTCAAGACGTCTGACAACTTCGCCAACCTCAAATATGGCATGCTCGCGGTGTTTCTGCTGGTGTTGAGTATGGCTTGCCTGTCGTTGTCGCTGCGCTCGATCCCGGTTGGCACAGCCTATGCGATCTGGACAGGTATCGGCGCTGTTGGCGCGGCCGTGCTCGGCATCATGCTGTTCAGCGAGCCCGCCACCGCCGTGCGGATGGCATGCATCTCGCTGATCGTTGCTGGTGTCGTGGGCTTGAAGTTGTCGGCCGCTTAACTAAGCACAACTACAAGTCAGAGAAGCGCTCAAATTCTACGGCCTCTCGAAAAAAAAACGCCGGCCACGAGGGCCGGCGCATCTTGAAACATCACCGGGCAGAAGCTCGCCAGCGAGTTACCCCTCGCCTTCCGGCGCTTCCGGCGCGCCATTTTCAGCTGGCGCCTCGCCGTCAACAGGTGCTTCCGACACGTCAGTGCCGTTTTCTTCTTCCTCCGGCTCGCTGATCCGCTCCACCGACACGACCTTTTCGTCGGCTGCCGTCGAGAAGATCGTCACGCCCTTGGTGGCGCGGCTGGCGATGCGGATGCCATCGACGGGCACCCGGATCAACTGGCCACCATCCGAGACAAGCATGATCTGATCAGCTTCCTCGACCGGGAATGCAGCGACCAGTTCGCCAATCTCGCCGGTCTTGGACGTGTCGGTGGCGCGAATGCCCTTGCCGCCGCGTCCGGAGATCCGGAAATCGTAGGAAGAAGAACGCTTGCCGTAACCCTTTTCGGAGACAGTTAGGACGAATTGTTCGCGTGCCTTGAGCTCCTGATAGCGTTCTTCGCTCAGTTCGCTTTCTTCAGTGACTTCTTCGCCAACCAGCTGGATGTCGTCTTCATCGACGCCCATGGCGCGGCGTTCGGCGGCCGAACGCTTGAGATAAGCGGCGCGTTGAGGCGCTTCGGCATCCACGTGTCCAAGGATGGTCATCGAAATCAGCCGATCGCCATCCGCCATGGAGATGCCGCGGACGCCGATCGAGTTGCGGCCGGCAAAGACGCGTACCTCATCGACCGAGAAGCGAATTGCCTGGCCGAGCGCAGTCGTCAGCAGCACGTCGTCCTGATCTGTACAAGTCTCGACGGACAGGATTTCATCACCCTCGTCCTCGAGTTTCATGGCGATCTTGCCGTTTCGGTTGACCTGAACGAAGTCGCTGAGCTTGTTGCGGCGAACTGTGCCGCGCGTCGTCGTGAACATCACGTCGAGATTTGCCCAGCTGTCCTCATCCTCCGGCAGCGGCATGATCGTGGTGATCCGCTCCCCGGACACCAGCGGCAGCATGTTGATCAGCGCCTTGCCGCGAGAGGTCGGCGTGCCGATCGGAAGGCGATATACCTTTTCCTTATAGACAATGCCGCGTGAGGAGAAGAACAGCACCGGCGTGTGGGTGTTGGCGACGAACAGGCGGTTGACGAAATCTTCGTCGCGCGTCGACATGCCAGAACGACCCTTGCCGCCGCGACGCTGGGCGCGATATGTCGCCAGCGGCACGCGCTTGACATAACCGGCATGCGAAACGGTGACCACCATTTCCTCGCGGGCAATCAGGTCTTCGTCGTCAAGGTCGAGGCCATAGTCGACGATTTCGGTGCGACGCGGTGTGCCGAACTCATCGCGTACGGCAGCGAGTTCGTCCTTGACGATCGTCATGATCCGCAAGCGCGAGCTCAGGATGTCGAGATAATCCTTGATTTCGGCGCCGATCTTGCTGAGTTCGTCACCGATTTCATCGCGACCGAGCGCAGTCAGGCGCTGCAGGCGCAGGTCGAGAATGGCGCGAGCCTGCTCCTCGGAGAGATTGTATGTATCGTCCTCATTGATGCGATGGCGCGGATCGTCGATCAGGCGGATCAGCGCTTCGACATCCTTGGCCGGCCAGCGCCGCGTCATCAGCTGTTCGCGCGCGGTCTGCGGATCAGGCGCGCGACGGATCAGATTGATCACCTCGTCGATGTTGGCGACCGCGATTGCCAGACCCACCAACACATGTGCCCTGTCGCGCACCTTCTTGAGCAGGTATTTTGTACGCCGGCTGACGACTTCCTCACGGAAGGTGATGAATGCCCTCAGCATGTCGAGCAGCGTCAGTTGTTCCGGCTTTCCGCCGTTCAACGCCACCATGTTGCAGCCAAACGAGGTCTGCAGCGGAGAATAGCGATAGAGCTGGTTGAGGATCACGTCCGCATTTGCGTCACGCTTCAACTCGATAACCACGCGATAACCGTCACGGTCGGACTCGTCGCGCAGGTCTGAAATGCCCTCGATGCGCTTGTCACGCACCAGTTCGGCCATTTTTTCGATCATCGTCGACTTGTTGACCTGAAAGGGAACCTCGGTGATGACGATCTGCTCGCGATCGTTGCGCATTGGCTCGATCGTTGCGCGCCCGCGCATGATCACCGATCCGCGGCCCGTCTCATAGGCCTGGCGGATGCCGGCCCTGCCGAGGATCATGGCGCCTGTCGGAAAATCCGGTCCCGGCATGATCTCCATGATCTGCGCCAGTTCCATGCCCGGCTCGTCGATCAGCGCGATGCATGCATTGATGACTTCGGACAGATTGTGTGGCGGAATGTTCGTCGCCATCCCGACCGCGATACCACCCGCGCCATTGACCAGCAGGTTCGGAAACTTGGCCGGCACCACCACCGGCTCCTGCAGGGAGCCGTCGTAGTTGTCGCGGAAATCGACAGTTTCCTTGTCGAGGTCGTCGAGCAGCGAATGCGCGGCCTTTTCGAGGCGGCACTCGGTGTAGCGTTCGGCCGCGGGCTTGTCACCGTCGATGGAGCCGAAGTTGCCCTGCCCGTCGATCAACGGCAGCCTGAGCGACCAATCCTGTGCCATGCGGGCGAGCGCGTCGTAAATCGCCAGGTTGCCGTGCGGGTGAAATTTACCCATCACGTCCCCGGTGACACGGGCGCATTTCACATACTTCTTGTTCCAGTCGATCCCGAGTTCATTCATACCGTACAGAATACGGCGATGCACCGGCTTCAGTCCGTCGCGGACATCGGGAAGCGCGCGGCTTACGATCACGCTCATGGCGTAATCGAGGTAGGAGCGCTGCATTTCTTCGACGATGGAGATCGGTTCGATGCCGCTAGGGCCCTTGCCGCCGGGTGTGGTCATGTCGGACAAATCGGTCACAATCTTTCAATTAAGAATCGATGCCGTCTTTATAACGGAAAGGTGCGACTAAGGCCAATTTTACGGCAGCTTTATGAACAGGCTTTTGCCGGAAATGCAAGTATTTGAGCCCAATTTCAGCCCCTTGCGGGAAAGCGCCGGGACAAGTACGCTCGATGTCGTTGAGGGGACAAACATGGCCAGCCTAGAAGCAATGCTCAATGCGTTCACGACCCTGCTCGTGACGACCGACCCGCCCGGATTGGCGCCGATCTTCATCGGCTTGACCGTCGGCATGACAAGGGCGCAGCGGCGGCAGACAGCGATACGCGGCACGATCATCGCCTTTGGAATTCTCACTGTGTTTGCACTCACCGGCTCGAGTGTCTTGTCGCTGCTCGGCATTTCGATGCCCGCTTTCCGCATCGCCGGCGGCATGTTGCTATTCTTCATTGCCTTCGAGATGATTTTTGAGAAAAGGCAGGATCGGAAGGAAAAGACCACCGAGACGGCGATCACCAAGGATCACATACACAATCTCGCGGTGTTTCCACTGGCAATCCCGCTTATCTCGGGGCCTGGCGCGATCTCGGCTACGATCCTGCTTGCCGGCAACCACCCGTCGGCAATCGATCGTGTCCAGCTTATCGCTGTTATCGCAGTCGTGTCCTTCATATTGCTTGCAGCGCTGCTGGTCGCCGATCAGATCGACCGCATGCTGGGTCAAACTGGTCGGGCCATTCTCACGCGCTTGCTTGGCGTGTTGTTGTCCGCACTCGCGGTGCAATTCGTGATCGACGGTTTCCGTGCCAGCATGACGGCTTACATCGGCCCCTGACATTCAGGAACGGGAAAACGCCAGCCTGACGAAGGACCTGTAGGCGAGAACCTGCCGTTCGAGTTCGCCCGGATCATGCAGTGCCTTGGCCATGATGATGGCGCCATCCACGACGCAGGACAGCATTTTGGCAAGATCTGGCAGATTGATATTTTCCCGGACCGGATGGATGCGGGCAATCTCTTCGAGATAGCCGAGGAAGCGCGCATTCCAGCCCTTCATCGATTGCGCGCTCAGGTCCCGGACTTGTCTGTCAAAAAGCCGCTCCTGGTAACAGATGGCGGAAATTAGGCAGCCAGGATGGCCCGAGGGCAAATCCCTCATCAACTCAGCCAGCAGTTTCAGCCCGACGAGAAACGCGTCGAGTGGATCATCGGTGAGGTCGCGTCCCCGACCGAAAATGTCGTCGAAAATCCTGTCGTTGGCGATGACGTAGCGGCGCAGCATTTCATGCGCGAGTTCGTTTTTATCCTTGAAATGGTAGAAGAAACCACCCTTGGTGATGCCAGCCTCGCATATTACCTCCTCGATCGAAGTGGCAGCAAACCCCTTGGCAAGCACCGACGCTTCGGCAATCTCGAGAATGCGCTCCCGTGTGGCCGCGCCCTTCCTGCCATCGCGACGCGTTTCGAACTGTACCGTCGGTACAGTTTTGTACTCACCAACTTCAGAAGGCATGACGGCCAATCACCTCTCTCGATAGCTAAGTAACTGTGTCCACGAGATTTTCTTAAAATCGAGGCTGCAGTACCACAAGCTCACTAGAACAAAATGTCTGGTTTCTGAGAGAATTGCGCTCTTGAATGCGCTAGGTTCGCAACCTGCGCCTACTGCAATTTAACATCGGAGACCCCAAATGGCAAAGTATCGACACGATCTGCCTCAGCTAAAAGGTGGTGATTTCCTGACCGATGGCGGAATGGAAACGACTTTCGTTTTTCATCGCGGCATGGAGCTTCCACACTTTGCATCGTTTCCGCTGCTGGATACGGACGAAGGCCGCGCCGAAATCGTCAGATACTTCGAACCCTATATCGAGATCGCCCGCACGCGAGGCGTTGGCTTTATATTGGATAGCCCGACATGGCGTGCCAACCCGGACTGGGGACCCCGCCTTGGCTACGACGAGGACGGTCTCATTGCTCTCAATATTCGTTCCATCGAGTTCCTGGAGAGCTTGCGCAGGCGTTGGGAAACACCGGAAACGCCGATCGTGCTGGAAGGCGTGATCGGTCCCCGCGGTGACGGCTACAAGGCGGGCAACATGGATCCAGCAGATGCGGAGGATTACCATTCGCTGCAGATCGAAGCTTTCTCGAGATCATCTGCCGATGTGGTCGCCGCCTTCACCATGAACACCACAGGCGAAGCAATCGGTATTGCTCGCGCAGCCAAGGCAGCGGCCATGCCTTGCGTCATTTCGTTCACGGTGGAGACGGACGGCGGTCTGGTCAACGGCACGTCCCTGCGCGAGGCGATAGAATTGACAGAGGAAGCGACCGGCGGCTCTCCAATCTACTACATGGTGAACTGCGCTCATCCCACGCATTTCGACCAGGCACTGAAAAATGGCGACAAATGGGTGAAACGGATCGTGGGGATTCGCGCGAATTCATCGACCAAGAGTCATCAGGAGCTCGACGAGTCCACGGAAATCGATATTGGCGATCCGGTCGATCTTGGACGCCGTTACCGGGCGCTCAGAAAAGACTACCCCGACATGCGCATCCTTGGCGGCTGCTGTGGTACCGACCACCGACATCTTTTCGCAATCTGCGAGGCATGCGCGCCGACACGCGGCATGGCCACGTGAACAGAGCCGACATTGCTCGACAGGGTTTGGGAGCAGCAAAACTTCAACGAAAATGCCACGCATCGAAATCGACGCGTGGCATTGTGAAATTCTTGTATCGCGCAAAATGCAGACAGCACACTCATTGCCATCTTTACGCTATGCATTGACCAACCGCGATCAGAACGGAATGTCGTCGTCCATGTCGCGCGAAAACGACGGGGCATTCTGCTGCGGACGACCTGACGACTGTGTGCGAGCAGGCTGGCTGTTGCGGTTGTCGCCACCGCTGAAGCCTGAATCATAGTTGTTGTCTTCATAGCCGCCCTGGGCGCGACCGCCGCCGCCACCCTCGCCGCGGCCATCGAGCATGGTCAGCGTCGAATTGAAGCCCTGCAGCACGATTTCCGTCGAATAGCGGTCGTTGCCGGTCTGGTCCTGCCACTTGCGGGTCTGCAGCGCACCTTCGATATAGAGCTTGGCGCCCTTCTTGATGTACTGCTCGACAACCTTGCAGAGGCCTTCATTGAAGACCACCACGGTGTGCCATTCGGTCTTTTCCCGGCGTTCGCCGGAATTCTTGTCGCGCCATTGTTCGGACGTCGCGATGCGCAAGTTGGCGATCGGCCTGCCGTCCTGCGTACGCCTGATTTCCGGGTCGGCACCAACGTTGCCAACCAGAATAACCTTGTTTACACTACCCGCCATACCAATATCCTATTCGCGAAAAGGGACACCAAACGCCCCGGAGCCTTAGTCTCGCCGACTTTACCCGTTTGGTGAGGCCAAAGCGCCCCTGTGGCCACCTAAATCCACAGAAAATCCGGCTTCCATGCGTTCCTTATTTGTTCTATGCAGTTTCATGAACGATGTCAATCGACTCGTGAGACTGTGGAAAATCGGAATTCCTGTGGGTCCTGGTGACAACCGATGTCAGTGGTGCGGCGTACAGGTGTTCGAACGAACGTCATGAAGCAGGCAAAATGAGCGAACTTAAGACCATATCCATCCGCGGTGCACGTGAGCACAATCTCAAGGGCATTGATCTCGATCTGCCGCGCAATAGCCTGATCGTCATGACCGGGCTCTCGGGCTCGGGGAAATCCTCGCTGGCGTTCGATACGATCTATGCCGAAGGGCAGCGGCGCTATGTCGAGAGCCTGTCGGCTTATGCGCGCCAGTTCCTCGAGATGATGCAGAAGCCTGACGTCGATCAGATCGATGGCCTGTCGCCGGCTATCTCGATCGAGCAGAAGACGACGTCGCGCAATCCGAGATCCACCGTCGGCACGGTTACGGAAATCTACGACTACATGCGGCTGCTGTTTGCGCGTGTCGGCGTTCCCTATTCGCCGGCGACCGGTCTGCCGATCGAAAGCCAGACCGTGAGCCAGATGGTGGATCGCATCCTCGCCTTTGAAGAAGGGACAAGGCTCTACATTCTGGCGCCTTTGGTGCGCGGAAGAAAGGGCGAGTACAAGAAGGAACTTGCCGATCTGATGAAGAAGGGCTTCCAGCGCGTCAAGATCGACGGCCAGTTCTACGAGATCCCCGACGCCCCTGCGCTGGACAAGAAGTACAAGCACGACATCGATGTCGTTGTTGACCGTGTCGTCGTGCGCTCTGACATGGCCACCCGCCTGGCCGACAGCGTCGAGACCTGCTTGCGGCTGGCCGATGGGTTGGCGATTGCGGAATTTGCCGACCGGCCTCTGCCGCCTGAAGAGACATCGGAAGGTGGCTCGGCCAACAAATCGGCCAATGAGACGCATGAACGGGTGATGTTCTCGGAAAAGTTCGCCTGCCCGGTTTCCGGTTTTACCATTCCGGAGATCGAGCCACGGCTGTTCTCATTCAACAATCCGTTCGGCGCCTGCCCCTCCTGCGACGGCTTGGGCACCCAGCAGAAGATCGATGCCGATCTGATCGTGCCCGAGCAGCAGCGGACGCTGCGCGACGGCGCCATCGCGCCCTGGGCGAAGTCGGTGTCGCCCTACTACAACCAGACTCTTGAAGCGCTGGGCAAGGAGTTCGGCTTCAAGTTGTCTTCGCGCTGGAGTGACTTGTCCGCGGAGGCGCAGGGGGCGATCCTGCATGGTACAGGCAAGCGTGAGATCACCTTTCACTATGCCGATGGCGCCCGGTCCTACCAGACGACCAAGACTTTCGAGGGCATTATCCCCAATCTCGAGCGCCGCTGGAAAGAAACCGATTCCGCCTGGTCGCGCGAGGATATCGAACGGTTCATGAGCCAGGCGCCCTGCCCGGCCTGTAACGGCTATCGACTGAAGCCGGAATCGTTGGCGGTCAAACTTGACACCTTCCATATCGGTCAGGTCTCGGAAATGTCGATCCGCGACGCCGTTGGCTGGTTCAACGCTTTGCCGGCCAAGTTGAACGCAAAGCAGAACGAGATCGCGGTCCGCATTCTCAAGGAAATCCGCGACAGGCTGAAGTTCCTCAACGATGTTGGTCTCGAGTATCTTGCGCTGTCGCGTAATTCCGGCACGTTGTCTGGCGGCGAGAGCCAGCGCATCCGGCTGGCGTCGCAGATCGGTTCCGGTCTCACAGGTGTGCTCTACGTTCTTGACGAACCATCCATCGGCCTTCACCAGCGGGACAATGCGCGGCTGCTTGAAACGCTCAAGCATCTGCGCGATATCGGCAACACGGTCATAGTCGTCGAGCATGACGAAGATGCGATCCTGACGGCCGACTACGTCGTGGACATCGGTCCGGCAGCCGGCATTCACGGCGGTGAAGTCGTGGCTGAAGGCTCGCCATCCGACATCATGGCAAACCCGAACTCGCTGACCGGAAAGTACCTGTCCGGCGAAATGTCGGTGGCTGTCCCAGTGGATCGCAGAAAGCCTAAGAAAGGCAAGGAAATCAAGGTTGTCGGGGCAAAAGCCAACAATCTGAAGAATGTTACTGCCTCCATTCCGCTGGGCGTTTTTACCGCAGTCACCGGAGTGTCGGGCGGCGGCAAATCCACCTTTCTGATCGAGACGCTCTATAAGTCGGCGGCACGTCGCGTTATGGGCGCCCGCGAAAACCCGGCCGAGCACGAGCGCATCGAGGGTTTCGAGCACATCGACAAGGTCATCGATATTGACCAGTCGCCGATCGGTCGGACGCCGCGCTCCAACCCTGCGACCTATACCGGTGCATTCACTCCGATCCGCGATTGGTTTGCCGGCCTGCCCGAAGCCAAGACGCGGGGCTATGCGCCCGGAAGGTTCTCATTCAACGTCAAGGGCGGCCGCTGCGAAGCCTGCCAGGGCGATGGCGTCATCAAGATCGAGATGCACTTCCTGCCTGACGTTTACGTCACCTGCGACGTTTGTCACGGAAAGCGCTACAACCGGGAAACGCTCGACGTACACTTCAAGGGCAAGTCGATTTCCGACGTGCTTGATATGACGGTCGAGGAAGGCTGCGATTTCTTTGCTGCGGTCCCGGCCGTGCGTGACAAGCTTACGTCGCTCAGGGATGTCGGTCTCGGCTATATCAAGGTGGGCCAGCAGGCGAACACGCTTTCCGGTGGCGAAGCGCAGCGGGTCAAGCTGGCCAAGGAACTGTCGAAGCGCTCGACCGGCCGCACGCTCTACATCCTCGACGAGCCGACAACGGGCCTGCATTTTCACGATGTGGTCAAGTTGCTGGAAATGCTGCACGAGCTGGTCAACCAGGGCAATTCCGTGGTGGTCATCGAACACAATCTTGAAGTCATCAAGACTGCGGATTGGATCATCGATTTCGGGCCGGAAGGCGGTGACGGCGGTGGTGAAGTGATTGCCGAAGGTACACCGGAACAGGTGGTCAAGGAAACGCGTTCCTACACCGGTCACTTCCTGAAGGAACTGCTGGCGCGCCATCCGGCCCGCCAGGCGGCTGCCGAATAGGTATCCACAACTCTTCACTGATAAATGAAAATGGCGGGACCGAAATCCCGCCATTTCTTGTTTCAAGACGATTGCCGGGCGCGAACCCGGCCATGCATCAGCACGAATAGTACATGTCGAACTCGACCGGATGCGGGGTCATGTCGTAGCGCATGACTTCCTGCATCTTCAGTTCGATATAGCTGTCGATCTGGTCGTCGTCGAACACACCGCCAGCCGTCAGGTACTTGCGGTCCTTGTCGAGGCTTTCCAGCGCTTCGCGCAGCGAGCCGCACACGGTCGGGATCTTCTTGAGTTCCTTCGGCGGCAGGTCGTAGAGATCCTTGTCCATGGCCTTGCCCGGATGGATCTTGTTCTTGATGCCGTCGAGGCCGGCCATCAGCATCGCCGCGAAACCGAGATAGGGGTTCTGGGCCGGATCAGGGAAGCGGACCTCGAGGCGCTTGGCCTTCGGATTGGTGCCGAACGGAATACGGCAGGAAGCAGATCGGTTGCGCGCCGAATAGGCCAGCAACACCGGTGCCTCATAACCCGGGACCAGTCGCTTATAGGAGTTCGTCGTCGGATTGGTGAAGGCATTCAGCGACTTGGCATGCTTGATGATGCCGCCGATATAGTAGAGGCAGCTTTCCGACAGGCCGGCATACTCGTCACCAGCAAAGGTCGGTTTGCCGTCTTTCCAGATCGACTGGTGGACATGCATGCCCGAGCCATTATCGCCGAAGATCGGCTTCGGCATGAAGGTCGCGGTCTTGCCGTAAGCATTGGCAACCTGGTGGACGACATACTTGTAGATCTGCATCTTGTCGGCATTACGCACCAGCGTATCGAACTTGACGCCGAGTTCATGCTGGGCAGCGGCGACTTCATGGTGCTGCTTTTCGACGACCACGCCCATTTCCGCCATGACGGTCAGCATTTCGGAACGCATGTCCTGAAGGCTGTCGATCGGCGGAACCGGGAAATAGCCGCCCTTGACGCGCGGACGGTGACCCAGATTACCGGACTCATAGTCGGTATCATCGTTGGACGGCAGCTCGGAGGAATCGAGTTTGAAGCCGGTGTTGTAAGGATCAGCCTTGTACTTGACGTCGTCGAATACGAAGAATTCCGGCTCCGGACCGACGAAGATGGTGTCGCCGATGCCGGACGCCTTCAGATAAGCTTCAGCCTTCTTGGCTGTGCCGCGCGGGTCGCGGTTGTAGGCTTCGCCAGAAACCGGATCGAGAATATCGCAGACGATCACCATGGTGGACTGGGCGAAGAACGGGTCCATGTGCACGGTTTCCGGATCCGGCATCAAAACCATGTCCGACTCGTTGATGGCCTTCCAGCCTGCAATCGAGGAGCCGTCGAACATCACGCCATCGGCGAACATGTCTTCGTCTACGACGCCAACGTCCATGGTCAGATGCTGCAGCTTGCCCTTGGGGTCGGTGAAGCGCAGGTCCACGAACTTGACGTCATTGTCTTTGATCTGTTTCAAAATATCTTTTGCGGTCGTCATTTAAGCATCCCTTTATGATGACGATAATCTCTTCCTGGCCTATCGTGGCTGGAAATAACTTCAGATGGCGTCCACGCCTGTCTCGCCCGTGCGGATTCGGACAACCTCTTCCACATTCGAGACGAAAATCTTGCCGTCGCCAATGCGGCCGGTTTGGGCCGCATTGCGAATGGCCTCGATGACGCGCTCTACATTTTCGTCGGCAAGCACAACTTCGACTTTCACCTTGGGAAGAAAGTCGACGACATATTCGGCGCCGCGATAGAGTTCCGTATGACCCTTTTGCCGTCCGAAGCCCTTTGCTTCAGTGACCGTAATCCCCTGCAGGCCGACTTCCTGAAGTGCTTCTTTCACTTCGTCGAGCTTGAAGGGTTTAATGATCGCTTCGATCTTTTTCATGAGAAAATGTCTCTCCGCTTCCCCAGTTACTGCAGGTGTAAACCCGCCCGCCTTGGCAATGCACATAGCGTGCCAGATTTTGAAAATGGCGACGCTTTTTGCTTGAAAAACTGCAAGACGACGGCGATCATGCGCAAAATCCCACAAAAAACCAGTGAAAAAGATGTTGAATCGGCAAATTAGCCCTCCTACTCCCGCATTTTTCGGCAGTCAGCTTTGCTGCTCCCCTAACGGGCAGTCAGGCTCAGGTGAATATTTTGGCAAACGCCTAAATATTAATCGAAAATCGGCATCGCGGATCGGGCGCGCCTCGCCGACAGTGGGCCTTGTTTCGTGCGAGCGTTCGCACGTGCATCAATAATAGGCAAAGGGATGAAAATCGGATGCTGATTGAGCCCGAAGCCGTAGCCAAAATCGATGCCGATTGTATCCGTTCGGGTATTCCGGGCTATGCGTTGATGACTGCTGCCGGCCATGCGGTTGCGGCGGCGGCACTACGGCACTATCCCGAGGCCGAGCGTTTCGTGGTGCTTGCCGGGCCGGGAAACAATGGGGGCGACGGCTATGTTGCCGCGCGGCTGCTCGCAGAATCCGGTGCTGACATCCGCGTCTTCCGGCTGTCGATGAAACCACCCATGACTGAGGACGCGAGCCGCGCCCATGCTGAATGCCCGGTCGAGGGCCTGCCGTTGTCGATGTATTGCCCTCGCCTTGGCGACGTCGTCATCGACGCGCTGTTCGGTGCAGGGCTGGCACGCGACCTATCCCCTGAAGTCAGCGACCTGATCAGCGAGTTGGAGCGCAATCGGATACCGGTCCTTTCTGTCGATATTCCGAGCGGAATTTGCGGGCGTTCCGGCCATATACGAGGGGCGGCCTTTCGTGCCGAGCGTACAGTGACCTTCGTTGCGCTGAAGCCAGGACAAGTGCTGCTGCCCGGGCGCGAACATTGCGGCGAAGTGGAAATCGCAGAAATCGGCGTCCCTCGACGCCTCATTGAACAATACCGCAGCCCGACCCGCATCAATAGTCCAGACATTTGGTTGGACTATGCCAGTGCGAAAACGCCCTCCGGGCACAAGTATTCGCACGGTTCGCTGGGGGTCTTTTCGGGCGGGGCGACACAGACCGGGGCGTGCAGGCTTGCGGCCGAAGCCGGACTACGTGCCGGTGCGGGTCTGGTGACGATTGCAGGTCCATCAGAGGCCCTTGCCGCCAATGCGGCACATTTGACCGCGGTGATGTTACGCCAGGTCGATGGCAGGGCCGAACTCGACGAATGGCTGCAGGACCGCCGACTGGGCGCTTTCGTTCTTGGGCCTGGTTTCGGAGTTGGCGAGAAGGCGCGGGATTTCGTACTGGCACTCCGCGACCGCAACCTCGTCCTTGATGCAGACGGAATTACATCGTTCCGAGATGATCCCGAACGTCTCTTCGAAGCCTTTTCGACTGGAGCACCGCATCTGATACTCACCCCCCATGATGGTGAGTTTGGCCGCTTGTTTCCGGACGTCGCTGCAAGCAAGGAAATTTCGAAAGTCGAGCGGGCGCAAGCCGCAGCACGACGGGCCAATGCCATCATCATACTAAAGGGAGCCGATACCGTCATCGCGGGGCCGGACGGGCGCTGTGCAATCAATTCCAACGCCCCGCCGTGGCTCGCCACCGCCGGCTCAGGCGATGTACTGGCGGGAATCTGCGGCTCGCTGATGGCGCAGGGCTTTGCCGCCTTTGAGACTGCGTGCGCCGCCGTCTGGTATCATGGCGAGGCCGGTAATCGCGCCGGCAAGGGACTGACGGCGGAAAGCCTCGTCAGCCATATCGATATCTGATCGGCTACCATCCCGGTATGGCCGTGCCACCTAAAGCAGACGGCTGGTCCTCAACTGACCGGCCTGCGAAAGAACCGGATAGGCGATTGAAACCAGCAGCGAGTTGATTTCCTTGAGGTCGCGCATCGTGTCGATATGGATCGACGACGAGTCGATGCTGGCAACATTGCCGCCGCCGAGTCGTTTAAGGTGCTTGTCCTCGCTCTCGCGCACCATTTCTCGCACGACTTCCTTCTCGTGGACGAGTTGGCGGGCGTGCTCGAGATCGCGGTTGACGATCAGGTTGAAGGCAAGCCTTGCATTGCGAAGCACGCGTTGGTGCATCGCCGACAATTCTTTCCACCCTTCTTCGGAAAAAGTTGCGTTGCGGGCGAGCTTCTTCTTCGCCTTGGCAAGCATGTTCTGCGATATCACGTCGCCGACCTGCTCGAGATTGATCGTGGCGCCGAGCAGATCCTGCTGGCGGCGGGCCGTGTCTTCGTCGAGTTCGTTGCTGGAGACGCGCGCAAGATACATCTTGATCTGCCTGTTGTAGCGATCGACTTCGTCGTCGAGCTTTTCGATCAGTTCGAGATTTCGCGGGTCCGGGTTTTCGTAGGTGACGAAAATCCGGTTCAGCATCAATTCGATTTTGTCGCACATTGCCACGACTTCGCGTGTTGCATTGTCGAGTGCCCGCCACGGTTTGCTGATGTCGGCGGGATTGAGCGCGGTTAGCTGTTCGAGTGGCTTGTCATCATCTTTTGGGGATTCCGGCAGCATCCGCACCAGAGCACGGGCAATGGCATTGACGAAAGGCAGGCCGATGATCACCACGGCCGCATTGACGATCACGTGGACCCAGACAACGGCGTCACCGGAGTGTTCGAAGAACATCTCCGGCTTGATCTGCAGCGCAAACTGCAGGACCAGGCAGGCGATCATACCGAACCCGCGGATCATGACGTTGCCGAGCGGCACGATCCGCGCGGCCTTTTCTTCGTTACGCGTAAGGGCAGCGCCAATTACGGCACCGCCGAAATTGATCCCGAGTACGAACGGAATGATCAGCACCGATGGAACCAGCCCCTGCTCGGTAAGCGAGGCAAACAGCAATATTGCGGCAACGCTTGAGTGGAACGCCCAGGCAAGAAGTGCTGCAAGCAAGAAGGCGGTAATCCAGTCCTGGCTGAGATAGCCGATGATCACTGGCAGGATATGGCTTTCCTTGAGCGGCGTGGATGCCTCGCCAATCAACCGCAGCGAAAGCAGCAGGAGGCCCAGGCCGAACAGGATTCGCCCCATTTCCCGCCAGCGTCTGGACGTCGTCCGAAAGCCGATGGTGCCCCCGATCAGCAGGATCGGCACCAGCAGCGAAAGGTCGTGGCGCAGCAGTCGGGTCACAAAAGCAGATCCCAGATCTGCGCCAAGCAGAGTTGCTATCCCGAGTCCTGTCGTGACATAGCCACTGGCGACAAAACCGGAAATGATAAGCGCGACTGCGGTGGCGCTTTGCAGGGCGATCGCCAGGAAGAAGCCGGCGGTAGCGGCGCTGAATCGGTTGGAAAGGGCGTGTCTCAAGCGCTGCCGCATGAAGTCGCCATAGGCGCGCTCGATGCCGGTCCGCACCATCCGCGTTGCCCAGAGCAGCAGAGCGACAGCACCCGCCAGATTGATGAAGATCACCGAACCGCTCAACTGCCGTTACCTCCGGGCGAAATGAATGCTACAAATTCCTAGGAAATCAGAATAAAAATGTATCGTGTATTTCTATTGTCGTATCAAGTCCAATTGCGGCATCGACTTGACTCGGATGCATGCAAATCTCCCGTGCCGCAAATTTCGCGGCACGGGACATCGCCTGTCCATGATCCGATGGCGGAAGGTCTCGTCTACTTCTTGAGGCGCTGCTTCAGAAGATTAAGGTATTCGTCATTTTCGCCGCTTTCGTCGCTCGCGGGGGTCGCTTTTGCGATGCACGCGGGCTTGTAGTCCATTGCCATGCCTTCCTTGACGCACACGCCCACCTTCCAGCCGGGTGGAAGCGCCGTGAGATCCACGTTCTTCCATTTCGGATGGCCGGTACGCTGTAGGGCCTCAAGGTTGTTGAGGATCAGGCTGGAAAAATCGGCGACGGCCTTGCAACTGTCACGATGATAGGCGTTGCGCTTCTTGTCGTAGTCGTAGGTCATCAGCACGGCCTTGACCGAAACAACGTCGACCGCACTCTTTTGGAAGTCATACGTGCCCGCATCGATCCGCGAGGGGATGTATGTGGCAAGCAGCGGTGCTTCGGTAATCGGCAGCAGATGGAATTTCGAGCCGTCTATGGCATCGCCTTGGAAAAGGGCAGCGGGAGCGCCCGCGACATAGAACAGCGCATCAATTTCGCCCGCTTGCAGTTTCGGCAGCGCCTCGTCGGGATTGATGGCGATTTTTTCGACACCCTTGATCTGCAGGATATCCATGATCAGCGTCGCAGTCAGATAGGTACCGCTGTCCTTGACGCCGATCGCGACTTTTTTGCCGGCGAGTCCCTCAAGGCTGGGAACGTCGGACTTGGCCAGAATGTGAACCTCCTCGTTGTAGAGAGGGAACATGATCCGGACGCCCTTGACTGCCTTCTGGATTTCCGCATCGTTGGCTTCGAATGTCTTGAGATACTCAAGGACGTCGTTCTGCACGATGCCAAATTGGGTGTTCTTGCGATTCCTTACGCCGATAAAATTCTCGAGCGAGCCGGCGCTTTCCACGACATTCAATGTCTGGCCGCACTCCCTGCCCAGAGCGGCGATATCGCGACCGATTTTGATATAGGTGCCCTTGGCGCCGCCGGTCATGATGCTCTTTTCTATTTCCGCAGCATTTGCAGGCAGGCAAAACGCCAGGGCCAAAATCAGTGCAGGGGCAATCTTTTTCAGTATGCGCATTTTTATCCTCCAGATCGATCAGCAGCTGCTGGCGAGATCGCGAATTAGATTCCTGAGCGGCACCCTCGGCACGTTACCATACGTTGCACGCAGGGAATCGGTGACGCATTCTCCCCTTTCGAGCATGTTGACGAGGTTATCCTGCTTGTCAGCGGAAAGTTTCCCGAAACCTGGAAGATCCTGAACCGCCGCCCTCACCGCCTCCGGATCTCGCCGTCCACTACCGCTATCGACAGGCTCCTGCTCCGGCGGTTTGGTTGTATCTGGTGTAACAATCTTGGCTTTCAGGGTCTCGATTTCCGCAGCCAGCGACGCCCGCTCCTTTTCCAGCCTGACAATCCGTGCGTTCAGAGTATCCATCTGCTTCGCCTGGTCGCTCACCGTTGCGTTGGCGCGCTTGAGATCCTTGTTTGCGGAACGAGCGTCAGCCTCTTGCTTCGCAAGGTCGGCTGCCATCATCTTCATCTGCTGCTTGAGGCTGTCGGCCTCCTTCTGGAGTTGAACAATCCGGTTCCGCGCTGCGCCATCGGCATCGGTCATTTTTTGCGATAACTGCTCCTTCAAGTCGGTAATCTCGTCCTGAAGCCCGGCGTTGGCCTTCTTCAACGCAAGCACCGCCTGGGCGGCGCTGCCAGCTTCCTTCTCCAGTCGCCGAACTTCCTTGGTTTGTCTGTCCACGGTATTCTCGAGCTCTATAATCTGAAGCTCGGCGACCTTGAGCGACTTGCGCGCCCGGCCCAGCTCACCGGAAAGATTGCCTGTTTCGTCGAGGGTTTTCTGCAGCGCCTCAATCTCGGCCTGGGCCTGATCCTTGGCCTTCTGAACCTGGTTTGCGATATCGGCACGCAACGCGTCTCTGGTGCGATTTGCAGATGCAAGCCTATCCTCCAGGTCTCCAATGCGTTGACGCAGAGCGACTTGCTCTGTCTCGGAGCCATTGGAGTCGAATTTCGTTTCGGATAGGGTTTGCTGGAGTTCTGCGATCATCTTGTCGCGCGATTGCAGATCGCCGGTTGAGACGCCGCTGAGATAGCGCGCGCCGGCATAACCGCCTCCGACCCCGATCACTCCGGCGATCAGGGCCGCAATCAGGACGCCGCTGCTTCCGGAGCGGCCGCCCCCAGAAGAGAATGTCCCGTCCCGCCCCCATTGATTGACCACGTCTGACCCCTGCGCTTGAATACCTGTGCTTCCTATTTAGAAACCACGGCGGAAAATGCACCATATTTCTAAAGCCGACAATAACACTGCCACAATTGCTATGTTATTATGTCGTGCTGTGGCACATCGACGTTCTTGAAATTTGGTGATTTCATACCATTTTACTCGAAAGTGTATTCGAGGTTCGCCCATGCGTGAAAGAGTTGCAAAATATCAAATTGGTCAGGTTGTGAAGCACCGGGTGTTTCCATTTCGCGGCGTGATTTTCGACGTCGATCCCGAGTTTGCCAATACAGAGGAATGGTGGAATTCGATTCCGGCGGAGGTACGGCCTTCGCGTGACCAGCCGTTCTATCATCTCTATGCCGAGAATGCCGAAACTGCCTATGTTGCCTATGTGTCGGAGCAGAACCTCGTCGTCGACGAAAGCGGCGATCCGTTTCGGCACCCGGCTGTCAGTGAGAATTTCAGTCCCGACAGCAAGGGCATGTACCGTCCCAAGACCCTCAACACCCATTGATGCCGGCGCAGAACTGTTCGCAACCGCGAATGTCGCTTGACCTTTCGGAAAGGCGCTGGTTTATCGCCCCCATCTGGAACTTCCGAGGTTGATAACCCGATGGCCGCTCTCCCTGTGCTGGACGACGCATTCATTCCCGAATTGCCCAATTACTACAAGGGAAAGGTGCGAGACAATTACGACCTGCCGGACGGCAAGCGCATCATCATCGCGACCGACCGGCTCAGCGCCTTCGACCGCATCCTGTCCTCGATCCCGCTCAAGGGCCAAGTACTGACGCAGACGGCGCGTTTCTGGTTCGAAAAGACCGCCGATATCTGCCCCAATCATGTCATCGCCTATCCGCATCCGAATGTGGTGATCGGCGAGCGTCTCGAGATCCTGCCGGTTGAGATCGTGGTTCGTGGCTATCTCGCCGGTACGACCAGCACATCGATCCTGACAAAGTACAAGGCAGGCGAGCGTTCGATGTATGGCATCACGCTGCCCGATGGCATGCGCGATAACGAGCGGCTTCCGGAGCCGATCATCACACCGACCACGAAGGCTTTCGACGGCGGCCACGACGAACCGCTTTCCGGCGCCGAGATTCTTGAGCAAGGGCTCCTGAGCGAAGCGCAGTGGAACGTGGTTTCCCGATTTGCGCTGGCACTTTTCAAGCGCGGGCAGGAAATGAGCGCCGAGCGTGGACTGATCCTGGCGGATACGAAGTATGAGTTCGGGATCAACAAGGCGGGAAATATCATTCTCGCCGACGAAATCCATACGCCTGATTCCAGCCGCTACTGGATCGCGGATTCTTATACGGAGGCGCTTGCCAACGGCACTCGACCGGCAAGCTTCGACAAGGACTTCATCCGGGCATGGGTTGCCGAGCGTTGCGATCCCTACAAGGACGAAATTCCCGCGATTCCTGCAGAACTCGTGGCGCAGGCATCCAAGGTCTATCTTGATGCCTATGCGATGATTACCGGAAAAACGATCGATGCGCCGACGGCCGAGCCGCCGCTCGAAAGCATCCGCGCGGCGCTGAAGCCGTATTTCTGATCGTCAGTATTCGATTTCGATCCGCATTCCGTCAAACGCCGGCTCAACGTGATCCGGCGTTTCTCGCATGACCATGTCGTAGTCCAGCGGGATATGCATGTGAGTCAGGACGGCGTGCTTCGGCTGAAGCCTGTCGATCCAGCCCATCGCCTGCTCAAGCGAAAGATGGCTGGGATGGCGCCTGTATTGCAGGCAGTCTATCACCAGCGTATCCAGTCCCTTGAGCTTTTCCACCGATGCATCGGGAAAATCGCTCACGTCGGTGCAATAGGCGAAATCGCCGATGCGGAACCCGAGCGAATGGCTGTCGCCATGCTGCTGCCAGACAGGCAGGAATGGAATGGCGCCACCTGGCCCATCGACCTCGAATATCCCTTCGAGATCCGGGATAATCTTTGAACGGCAGATCGGGGGGTAGGAACTTCCTTCCGGCGTTTCGAAGCAGTAGCGGAAACCTTCGAGCACGCGTTCCATTGTCAGGGCGTCACCCCAAACCGGCATCCGGTGCTGGTTCTTGTAGACGAAGGAGCGGACATCATCGATGCCGTGCAGGTGATCGGCATGCGCATGTGTCAGCACCACGGCGTGAAGATCGGTCGCCGCGACAGCGATCATCTGGCTGCGGAAATCCGGCCCAGTATCGATCGCGACCGATGTGACGGAACCGTCCTCGGCAAACTGCTCCACCAGCAAGGCTGTACGGCTGCGCCGGTTTTTCGGATTGTTCGGGTCGCAAGCCCCCCAATCTCCGGTGATGCGTGGAACGCCCGGTGAGGACGCGCAGCCGAGGATGGTGAAGCGACGACGTCCCATCAGGCGGCGACCCTAGTCATTTTGGCGAAGCACCGGAATGCGTTTTCGGTGGTGATCGCGGCAATCTCCTCCGCGCTGACGCCGATCGTTTCTGCCAGGATTTCAGCGGTATTGGTGACATAGGACGGTTCGTTGCGCTTGCCGCGCCATTTCTTGGGCGCGAGGTATGGCGCGTCCGTCTCGACGAGGAGCCGGTCGCGCGGAACGTCGCGGGCGATATCCCGGATGTCTGTCGATTTCGGAAAGGTCAATATACCGGAGAAGGAGACATAGCCGCCGAGTTCAACACCCGTGCGCGCAAGTTCGGCACCGGATGAAAAGCAGTGCAGCAGGAACGGGAAGGCCCCGTTGGCGTGCTCTTCGCGCAGGATGGTCGCCATGTCGTCATCGGCGGAACGGGCATGAATGACCAGCGGTAGTCCCGTGATGCGGGCAGCTGCGATGTGTCGCCGCAGTCCCCTCGCCTGCTGTTCGGGCGTCGCATAGTCATAGAAGTAGTCGAGACCTGCTTCGCCGATCGCCACGCATTTCGGATGCTCGGACAGCCGGACGAGATCTTCGACTTGAATGTCCGGCTCCTCATGCGCGTGATTGGGATGTGTTCCCACCGAGCAGAAGACTTGCGGATAGGCTTCCGCGATCGCCTTGATCCGGTCAAAACGATGCACCAGCGTCGAGATTGTAATCATCTGCTTGACGCCGGCATCAGAAGCGCGACCGACCAGGTCGTCGCGCTCCGCATCGAAGTCAGGAAAATCCAGATGGCAATGCGTGTCGATAAGCATCCCGACTACTGCTCCTTCGGCGGGAAATATTTCGGGAAGACGGGTTCCGGCTTGTCGAGTGGAACGCCGCTTTTCAGCCTGCCGGTTTCACCGAGGTAGGAAAAATGCCGCTCGCCGGCCGGAATGGCCAGCAGGTCGAGAAGCTTCGACGCCGAGCCGGGAACGAACGGCTGCAGCATGATACCGATCTGGCGGACGATCTCGGCCGTGACATAAAGCACTGTCGCCATCCGCGCCACATCGGTCTTGGCAAGAGCCCAGGGCGCCTGGGCGGCGAAATAGCCGTTGGTCTCCGAGCTCAGCGCGAAGACGGCGGCAAGCGCCTTGTGGATCTGCTGGGTCGCCATTTCCTCGCGTACGGTGGCTATGGTCCGGTCCGCAAGTTCTATGATGGCATCGTCATCCGAGGTGAAGGCACCGGGCGATGGAATCTGACCGTCGCAGTTCTTGACAATCATCGACAGCGAGCGCTGAGCGAGATTGCCGATATTGTCGGAAAGATCGGCGTTGATGCGATTGGCGATCGCCTCTTCACTGTAGGAACCGTCCTGGCCGAACGACACTTCCCGCAAGAAGAAATGCCGGACCTGGTCGCAGCCGAAATGTTCCACAAGTGCGAACGGATCGACGACATTGCCAACCGACTTCGACATTTTCTCGCCCTTGTTGAGCAAGAAACCATGCGCATAGACGCGATGTGGCAAGGCGATCCCTGCCGACATCAGGAATGCCGGCCAGTATACGGCATGGAAGCGAATGATGTCCTTGCCGATGATATGCGTCGCCGGCCAGAACTTCCAGTGCGGGCTGTCCGTGTCGGGGTAGCCGGCGGCAGTGATGTAGTTGGTCAGCGCATCGACCCAGACATACATCACGTGCTTGGGATCGCCCGGAACAGGGATACCCCAATCGAATGTCGTGCGGGAAACGGAAAGATCCTTCAGACCGGATTTGACGAACGAGACGACCTCGTTGCGGCGCTCATCCGGACCGATGAAGTCGGGCTGGTCGACATAGAGTTTCAGCAGCCGGTCTTCATAGGCAGACAGCCTGAAGAAATAGCTTTCCTCCTCGACCCATTCGACGGGGCTTCCCTGCGGCCCAAAGCGAACGCCGTCGCGGACTTCTGTTTCGCCTTCCTGATAGTAGGCTTCGTCGCGTACCGAGTACCAACCGGAATAGCTGTCCTTGTAGATATCGCCGTTCTCGACCATCTTCGTCCATATGTGCTGGACGGCCGCGTAGTGGCGTGGCTCGGTCGTGCGGATGAAATCATCGTTGGATGCATTGAGCAAAGCACCCATGCGGTGAAACTCCGCAGAGTTCCTGTCAGCAAGTTCCTTGGGTGTGATGCCTTCGTTGCGCGCGGTCTGCTGCATCTTCTGGCCGTGTTCGTCGGTGCCGGTCAGGAAGAGGACCGGGCGGCCATCCAGTCGCTGGAAGCGAGCAAGTGCGTCAGTTGCAATCAATTCGTAGGCATGGCCGATGTGCGGCTTGCCGTTCGGATAGGAGATTGCGGTGGTGATATAGAAGGGCGAATTGTTGCGCATTCGCAAAGGCCTTTTGGAACTATCTCTGGTACTTCAGGCGCTTCTAGAACAAATGCCGAGGAAGGGAAACAGCTTCGGTGGAAATTTTGGCCAAAGACCTGAATATGGGCGGCGGCCGGTCACAACGCTCTGGCTTTCCCTTTGAGATCGGTGCGCTGACTTGACTTGAAGGCATCGCAAATATATCCGGAAACTGTGTGGGTAGCCGGTGGTTGCCGTAGACGAGGCAATCTGAAGCCGAACATGACCGGGGGCATCTTGTCATGTTTGAAGGGGATTACATTTGGCATTTCTAAGTCTGCTTGAACCGCTCTACTCGGTTTCGGGACTGCTTGTCGGAATTCTTGTCGGTATTACGGGAGTGGGCGGTGGCTCGCTGATGACACCGTTGCTGGTTGTCATGTTTGGCGTTCATCCCGCGACCGCAGTCGGGACCGATCTGCTTTATGCCGCGATCACCAAGTCGGCTGGAACCGTCGTGCACGGGGCCAACAAGACGATCAACTGGCGCATCGTAAAGTTGCTGGCGATGGGCAGTGTGCCGGCAGCGCTCATCACACTGTTCCTGATGTCTGGCGTCGATCGCAAGAGCATCGCGGCCGTGTCGCTCATTACGTATGCTTTGGGCTGGATGCTGTTCCTGACCGCCTTTCTGCTGGTTTTCCGATCGCAGATCGTGGCTCGGGTCGCGGAATGGCGAAAACACCATAAGCCGATCAGCGAAAGGACGGTCAGCACTGCGACCGTGGTTCTTGGCCTGGTGCTCGGCACGCTCGTCACGCTCACTTCGGTCGGTGCAGGCGCGCTCGGCGTTACAATTCTTCTGATCCTCTATCCCCGACTGCAGATCCGTGACGTCGTGGGCTCCGATATCGTGCACGCAGTGCCGCTGACCCTTGTCGGCGGCATTGGCTACTGGATGATCGGCGAGATCGATTGGGCATTGCTGGTCTCGCTGTTGATCGGCTCGATACCTGGAATCATCATCGGCAGCCACCTCGCGCCCAGGATGCCCGACAAGATCATTCGCCCGATTCTCGCCATCACCCTTGCGCTGGTCGCGTTGAAGTTGGTCCTGAGTTGAGGTCGCTTTGACTTCCCTGAGCGTATGGGAAGTCAGCCGCAGGATCAAATGGCGGCAGCCAACTCGCCGAGAGTGGTCAGCACTGTCTGCTTTCGGTCGAGATTGTAGGCGTCCGAAATGTTGAACCGGTCTGTAATCGTCCGCTGCAGCATCGACAGCGCGTAAGCCGCGTTTATGTCGTTGGCAAGTGCAGCCTCGCGCGCCCGCTCGGTGACGAATTGACCGAGATGGTCGAGGAAGAACTGGTAGAGCGTATCGTGGTCTTTTTGCGTTACCGCGTCGGCGAGTTTGTGCATTGCCTTGCGTTGCGCCGGTCCTTGCTGTTTGAGGATCGCATCGAATACATCGAGAATTTCAAGCCCACCATAATTCACCAGTTTGATCGCCTGAGAGGCGCTTCCGCCAGCAAGCGCCAGAACCCTGTCGCGTTGTCCGGGGGGGACGTTGATGTTGAGATGGCCGAGCGCGGCGATCAGATCGGGTTCGTCCAGCGGCCGCAACATCAATGGCAGGCAACGGGAGCGGATGGTCGGCAAAAGCTTGCCCGGCGCGTGCGACAAGACAAGAAACAGCGAGCGACGCGGCGGTTCTTCCAGGATTTTGAGGATGGCGTTGGCGGCACTGCGGTTCATATCATCAGCGGTGTCGAGAATGACGATGCGCCAATTGCCGGTGCCGGATGTCTGCGAAAAGAACTTTCCAGCCCTGCGGATCTCGTCGACCGTGATGATGGACTTGAGTTTGCCCGTCTTGGGATCGGTTGGCCTGCTGATATGCAGCACATTGTGAGATGCACCGGCAGCGATCTGGCGGAATATCGGTGAATCCCGGTCCGGCATTTCCATCTGCGTCGGTGCTTCCGTCGGCTCGGGGTGTTTCAATACATGATTGGCGAAACGAAACGCCAGCGTCGCCTTCCCGATACCCTCGGGGCCCTCGATCAGGATGGCGTGATGGCCTTTGCCCGAACCGTATGCTTGCGCAAGAAAGCTCTGGGCCGCGTCGTGGCCGAAAAGGTTGGTGTTTTCCGCCGGTGCAATCGCCCCGTCGAGCACCTGGCTCTGAACTTCATTGCTCACGCGCTGCCGGTCTCCTTGACCCTGGAAGAATGGATGGGCAGCAGCGGTTCGATGATGGACAACACTCTGTCGGCGATATGCTCCGCCAGCCCGGATGCATCGACGACCCGGCAGCGCAAAGGCTCTCGGTCCGCGATGTCGAGAAAGGCCTCGCGGCGCTTCTCGTGAGTGTCGAGTTCTTCCTTTTCGAAGCGGTCAGGCGTTTGCGGCCCATTTCCCATCTCCGCCCTCGCCTTGGCGCGCCGGAGCCCTTCAACGGCAGGCAGATCCAGAATGATGGTGCAATCCGGCATGACGCCATTGACTGCAATGCGCTCCAGATTCTTGATGAAGTCAGGCTCGAGGTTGCCCGTAATACCCTGATAGACCCGGGACGAATCGATGAACCGGTCGCAAAGTACGACTGCGCCGCTTTGCAGGGCCGGACGGATGACCTCTTCCACATGGTCGTTTCGCGCGGCCGCAAAGAGCATAGCCTCCATGCGGGTTCCATATTCCTCGGCAGCACCCGACAGCAGCACGTGGCGCACGGCTTCGGCGCCTGGAGAGCCGCCCGGTTCGCGGGTCACCAGCACATCTATGCCTTGGCGGCGGAGACGATCGGCGAGCAGTCGGATCTGGGTACTCTTGCCAGTCCCCTCGCCGCCTTCGAATGTCACAAAGAGACCCTGTTTAGATCGCACCAGCCTGTCCGTTCAAAATCCGGGCGTCATCAAATGTCTGACGCTATCTCGCGGCTACACTGTCACAGCCAGAAAAACAACAATTCCTTCAAGCCGTCAAAGGCTTTGGAGGTTAGCGTGCCAGTCCCTACCGCCCGCACCGCGTGTACGGCGACATCACTGACAGGGCGTTCACCCACGCTAATGGTCATCGTGCCTATGCGCTGGCCGGGCGCAATTGGCGCCTTCAAGGGCCACGTATACGTTATCCTTGCGCGAATTCTGTCGGGATTGTCCACCGGGACATAGATATCGACATTCGCATCTGCCTGCAGCGGCACGTGGCTTGAATCGCCGCCGAAAACCGGAGCTTCCGCGACAACCTCACCCTTGCTGAAAACGGTGTGCCGTACGAAGCTCGTCAAGCCCCAATTGAGTACCCTTCGCGTTTCCTCGCTACGCTCCTTGTCGCTGCTCAGCCCGCTCATGGCAAGGAACAGGCGCGTTCCGTCGCGCTGGACCGTTGCGACGACGGCATAACCGGATCCCTCGGCAAAACCCACAGCCATGCCATCGACCCCGATATTCATGGCTACGAAAGGATTCTTGTTGCGCTGCCTGATCTTGTTCCATTCGAAGTCGGCTTGCGAGTAAAGCTTGAAATAGTCTGGATACTGCGTGTGAATATGCCGGGCAATCGTAACGAGATCGCGCATCGATGTCTTATTCGCCGGATTAGGCAGCCCATTGGAGTTGCCAAGTACCGATTTTTGCAGGTCAAGTTCTGCGATACGCTTGTTCAGCAGTTCGGTGAATGCCGCTTCCGTGCCGGCGAGCCCCTCACCGAGGATGATACAAGCATCGTTGGCAGAATGGACGATGACGCCCTGTAGCAGATCGCTGACCATGATACTGGAATTGAGCGCCGCAAACATCGTCGAGGTGCGCGACAATGCGCCTCCCGTGCGCCAGGCATACTCGGAAACCTTGAACTGGGCATCCGGACGCAGTCGACCCTGCTGAAGTTCATTGAAGACATATTCGGCGGTGAAAAGCTTGGCCAGCGAAGCTGGTGGGATGAGCGCATCCTCGTCCTTGGCTAGCAGGACAGTGCCCGTACTGTCCTCGATAAGGAAGAGTTGCTTTGCCTTCGTTTCAAACAGCGCCGTTTGTGCCAAGGCGCCCGACGCCGGGGCAAACCCTGCAAGCAGCCAGAAAACGACGACAAAATGTCTTACGAAGGTCGGCAAATTCTCTCCCTGGGAAATGTTTGCATGGCAATAATGAACTGAAATTGCTGCTGCAACAAGTCCGGAGTGAATTCGTCGCCTACTGGCTTGCGATGTTCCTACGCAACTCCGACTGGCGAATGCTCTCCGGTGTCAACTGTTCATTGGACGCGAGAATGACTTCAAAAGGGCTGCTGGCTTCGTTGATTCGAGCTTCGACATATGCCGACAGAGCACCGTTGTTGCTCTCGTAGACAACCGGGCGGTCCGCGGGATACGGGCCGAACTCAGGCAACATGACGAACTGCTCGAACTCGGCCAGGGCCTGCAAAGCAGCAGGATCGGCGGTCGATTGTAGCGCTGTTGCAGCGGAATGATATTCGACCTGTGCCTGCAGCGTGTTGTCCGGAACTTTCAAGCGCTTCTCGTTTGATGCGACCATGACGCCGGTGGCAATTTCGCCCTGTGGGTTGAAGCGCTTGATGCGATCGCCCTTGCGCGAGAATGAAGCCATCAGGAACGGCATGTCGCGCCCGTCCATGCGCGCCCTGCCAACATATTGCACCCGCACCACGCCGGTGCCGTGATGCTGCAGGTCCAGCATGTCGGCGGCTTTGTTGGAAAGGTCGATGATACGCCCAGGATGATAAGGACCGCGATCATTGACGCGTACGATGACAGAGTCGCCGCTCGCCACGTTGGTCACGCGCGCATAGCTCGGCAGCGGAAACGTCGGATGGGCGGCAGAGAGATGGTATTGGTCGTAGACCTCGCCGTTGGCGGTCAACCGGCCGTGAAAGGCGGAGCCGTACCAGGAGGCAGTGCCGACTTTGTCGTACTTCTTGTCTTCCTTCGGCGCGTACCACTTGCCCTTGACTTGATAAGGCTTGCCGACGATGTCGCGGCCGCCACCCTTGGGTACGTTGCGCCCGGTATACACGCGCGGGCTGGCCTTGACACCATATTCCTTCTCGGAAAAGTATTCCTTGCTGCGCTTGGTCGTCTGGCGTTTCGTCGACGTGCCGCAGGATGCGACTGTCGCGCACATGAGCCCGAGAAGAAGCCACTTTGCCCCTCGCCCCCAGAGTGCTGCATTGTTGTTTTTTTTCATGCGTCCCGCGCCGCTGTTTCTTTCATTCCGTCATGAGGGCGTCCACGCCGCCCGGCGAACGCACCCTCATTAACCACACTTGGTGAAAATGATGCCAACAACTAGGCGGAATTGCGAACGGTTTCCGCAAATGGGACGGAATTTCGAATGTTATGGTTTTCAAAGGGTTAACCGGCGGGGGAATTGGCACCCTTCAGCGCTCCAACATTAACGCTGCTACTGGCACCATCTCAGGGTTGTGTTATTGACAGCCAAAGGGCAATGGCTAATATCCGAGATCGGGGTGTGAACCACGTAGACGGAGGATTGAACATGAGTCTGCTGGACAACATCGGCAACCTAATTAGCGATGCAATGGCTGGAAAACAGATCGACCTGATGTCTCTCGCGCAACAAGCCTTGGGCAACTCTGGCGGCATGGCACAGATACTCAATCAGTTGCAACAGGCTGGCCTGGGTGAGCAGGTCTCGTCATGGCTTGGCAATAGCGGCAATCTCCCGATCTCGGCGGAGCAGATAAAGGCCGCTTTGGGAAATGAGCAACTGGCGAATCTGGCTGCTTCGCTCGGGATCGATATCAATCAGGTGGCAAGCGTGCTTTCGCAGCAGCTGCCTGATGCGGTCGACAAGGCAAGTCCGAACGGGCAGCTCGATTCCTGACAGCCCACCACTCAACAGGCCGGAATATCCCGGTCCAATCTGACAAGAGGTAAGAGAATGTCGACGAAACTCCTTCTCTCTGCATGCGGTGTGGTGCTCGCGGCCTTGGCTTTCAGCCAGCCTGCCAACGCGCTGACCATGAAAGAGTGCAGCGCCAAGTACAAGACCGCGAAAGCTGATGGTTCCGACCAGGGTCTGAAGTGGAATGATTTCCGAACCAAATTCTGCGGCGATGATGCAACGGCCGAACCGGAGGTCTCGCTTGACAGCAACGAGGAGCCCGCCAAGCCGACAGCCAAGGCACCGAGGGGCGTAATGTTCCCCTCGAAGGTCTCTGCCAAGTATTCGTCTGAAACGGCCGGCAAGGCACGCCTGCACACCTGCGTGGATGCCTATCACGAAAACAAGAAGAACAACACGCTCAACGGCCTGAAGTGGATTCAGAAGGGCGGCGGCTATTACAGCCTCTGCAATGCCAAGCTCAAGAGCTGATAAGGCATGTTTTTGGATTAAATGCGCCCCGGATTTCGAGCGATCGGTCGGAGCGCAGTTGTTTTGATGGCCTCAACGAAGTCTGCTGGCCCGGTTGACGTGATCATCAAAGCTGGTAAAAGGCGTTCGCGCTCGAATGTTGCTTGCTTGGGGGCTCCGATTTCCGATTAGGGTTTCGCGCCAGTGTAATGGCAAGCAAATACCATGTGCTGGATGGGTGTCCGAGTGGTTTAAGGAACCGGTCTTGAAAACCGGCGTGCGGGAAACCGTACCGTGGGTTCGAATCCCACCCCATCCGCCAGAAGAAGTCAGGTACCGGCAAGTCTGTTTCGCTATAGAACGATGGCTCCGGGCGTTAATTTTTCGGTAACCGTTCAGGCTGATGATGCAGGACGGTCATGTGCAGATAGACTGAACTGTTCGGCACCGAGTGGAAAAGCCAAACGCAACCGATCAGATCTGTGACGGAAATTTCGAAAGCCATAGCGATGCCCTATTCCAACAGTTCATCCCTGCCGCGCGCCAAAAAGTCGGCGCTGAGTGTACTGGCTCTTTTGGGATTGGTGGTCGGATCAGGCTGCACGACTGCTAGCCTCGATGACCTCGCTCCGTCCACCGCAATTTCCCCCAAACTCGCCCGGGAGGTGAAGGCCAAGGGCTTTCGCGAGCAGGACGCAGTACTCGTGCGTATTTTCAAGGAAGAAAGCGAACTCGAGGTCTGGAAGAAAAAAGCGTCTGGCCAGTATGCGCTTTTCAAGACGTACCCGATTTGCCGTTGGTCCGGCAAGCTTGGGCCGAAAAAGAAAAACGGCGACCGGCAGGCTCCGGAAGGGTTCTATCAGGTGTCGACAGGCATGCTGAACCCGAAATCGCAGTATTATCTCTCGTTCAATCTGGGATATCCAAATCGTCTCGAAGATGCACTGGGGTATTCAGGCGAAGCGTTGATGGTGCATGGCGCTTGCTCGTCCTCGGGCTGCTATGCGATGTCCGATCAGGGCGTGTCCGAAATCTATGCTCTTGCCAACAAGGCATTGCGGAGCGGTCAGCAGCAGTTTCAGGTACAGGCCTATCCCTTCCGCATGAGCACAGCCAACATGAGCCGCCACACCGGCGACCCGAACATGGCGTTCTGGCGCGACCTCAAGGTGGGCTACGACAGCTTTGGTCGCACAAAGCAGGAACTCAAGATTTCAACCTGCGGCGGTCGCTATGTCGTGAACAAGAATTTTCCAAGCGGCGAGCCGACCGATCCACTCGCCGCTTGTCCGGCCGACATCAACCAGACCGATTCCAGCTTGCTGACGGCGTCGACCACACAGGAACACAAGACGCCTGAAGTCGTGACCTCCTATGCCAGTGCGTATGCCGATGGCGGCATGCACAGCAGTTTTCGCCAGCAATTGAAGGATCTCGGCGCCAAGCGCATGGCGGCTCGCGTCTCTACGATCAAATATCCCATCAGCCGGCCGGAGGCCGCATTGTCGGATCCGTTCGAACGTCACGACTAAGGCTGCAGCGTTCGCATAGCATCGGCATGTTTGTTGGCAAGACTACTGCGTATCGAACCGTAGTGCGATCCGATCGGCCGCAAAGATCGTCCGGGAGTACTGGATCGGCATCTGTACGAGATCCGTATTGACCGACGTGGCTTCTAGCACGACCGAACCTGCGCCGATTCTCAGATGGGACGCTTCCTCTGCCGTAGCCAGGCGCCCTGCGACTTCGGTCGAAAGCCGGATATAGTCGGCAACACCTTGTTCCGCAAATGCGCGTGTCACCGAGCGGTGATGCGCGATAAGTGTAGCCATATCCGGGAACCGCGTGGCGGAAAACCAGGCTGTTGCATAGGATACTGCTTGCTGATCGGCAAAACTGACGATCTGAACACGCAAGCCCAGTTCCTCATCCGATAATCGCAATGCATGTGCCACATCCTTTGGCGCGACGGACTGTTCCGAGCCGATGACGGTCATCGCGATCTCGTTTGCCTGTTTTGCCAATCCCTCCGAAAATCGGGCGCGCCGCGCAATCGGGAACACCAGCTTTTCACGCCGCTTTATCATTGTGCCGCGTCCCTGCACCCGGCTCAGCATCCCCTCTTCGACAAGCGCTGCGATGGCGCTACGGACGGTATGGCGATTGACGCCGAAGCGTTGCGCCAGAACGGTTTCCGGCGGCACCATGCCGGTTTCGTCAAAATCTCCGGCAAGCACCGACCTGCTGATTGCATCGGCAATCTGTTTCCAGGCTGAGATGCCGCTATGGCGGTCGATCACGTAATTTTCGTTCATGTCACATGCCTGTCACGTGGCTGATCTAACAGATGCAATATGTCTAGTTATCTAGACCAATAGACATCTGGAGTAAAGATAATGTCAACGGAAAGACGCCTGGACGAAGGCCTGGAGAGGCGACGCCGGACCATGGAAGTCCTGGCGCGAGCCGATGAGAAAGAGCTCGCTGCGGCGTGGTCTGCACTGGGTAATCCTCCCGATTTTACTGCGGTGCGCGGCCCCGAAACCGGCCTGGTGATGGTGCGCGGCCGCATCGGTGGCGGCGGTTCCCCATTCAATCTCGGCGAGACGTCGGTCAGCCGTGCCACGATCCGTCTTGAAACCGGCGAGATCGGCCATGGCCACGTCCTGGGTCTCTCCCGGAAAAGCGCTGAGCTAATCGCATTGTTCGATGCCCTTGCGCAACGCCCGGAACTGGCCGGCGCGGTCGATGACCTGGTGCTGCGTGTGTCGGATCGCCTTGCTGACGAGGATGCGCGCGAAAAACGGCGCACGGCGGCGACCAAGGTTGAATTCTTTACTATGGTTCGGGGAGACGATTGATGGCTTACCAGAACACAGCCTATGTCGGCGGGTTCGACAGTCCCGTATTTCAGTCGCAGGCGGTCTTCAAGGCGCTGATGGACGGCATGGCCCAGCCGGGCAGCCTGCAGGTGCTCGACGTGAATGTTGCGCCCCCGGCCGCCATGGGTGTTGCGGCTGGCGCAATCGCCCTTGCTCTTTGCGACCACGACACACCAGTCTACCTGTCGATGCCGCTGGTTGAAGCGGCATTGCCGGCATGGTTGGCTTTCCAGACGGGTGCTTTGGTCACAGACGATCGCACGGAAGCCCATCTTGCCTTTCTAGATGTCACGAGCTGCCTTCCGCCGCTTTCCACCTTCTCGGCGGGCACGCAGGAATACCCCGATCGCTCCGCAACCATCGTGCTTGAACTACCGGCACTCTCCGGTGGCGAGCATGGTTATGTGCTCGAGGGACCGGGAATCGAGACCGAGGCGACCATCGCGCCGGTCGGCCTGCCCGACAGTTTTGAGGATCTCTGGCGCGCGAATGGCGCACTTTATCCGCGCGGCGTCGATCTCATCCTGAGCGCCGGAAAGAACATGCTGTGCCTGCCGCGAACGACCCGCATCCGCAGAGGGAGAAACTGATCATGTATGTTGCCGTAAAGGGCGGTGAAACCGCCATTGCCAACGCACACACGCTTCTCGCCGACAAACGGCGCGGCGATCGCAACCTGCCCACCATCGCCATCGAGCAGATCATGGAGCAGCTGACGCTCGCCGTCGACCGAGTGATGGCGGAAGGCTCCCTCTATGATCGCGAGCTTGCCGCGATTGCCCTCAAGCAAACGCGCGGAGATATGATCGAGGCGATCTTCATCGTTCGCGCGCACCGCACGACATTGCCACGCTTCGGCTATTCCAAGCCGATCGACACCGGCAAGATGCTGGTCACGCGCCGGATTTCTGCGACGTACAAGGATCTGCCTGGTGGCCAGTTGCTCGGCCCCACCTTCGACTATACCCACCGCCTGATCGATCCGTCACTGGCTGGAGACAGCGAGCCGGGCCAGCCGGTGGAGAAGGAATCCGACGATGCGGCGGTCCTCCGGGTTTCGGAAATCCTGGCCCATGAAAACCTGATCGAGGCTGATGGCCAGATGCCGGCTGGTCACCTGACCGGCGACATCACCCGCACGCCGCTGGAATTCCCCATGGAACGCGATTCCCGCCTTCAGGCGCTTGCCCGCGGTGATGAAGGCTTCCTGCTGGCGCTCGGCTATTCCACCCAGCGCGGTTACGCCCGCACCCATCCGTTTGCCGGGGAGATTCGCATCGGCGAGGTCGACATCGAGATCGACGTGCCGGAACTCGGCATTTCCCTGTCCATCGGCCGCATTCAGGTGACGGAATGCCAGATGGTCAACCAGTTCAAGGGTTCGGCCAAGCAGCCACCGCAATTCACCCGCGGCTACGGTCTGGTATTCGGCCAGAGCGAACGCAAGTCGATGGCCATGGCGCTCGTCGATCGGGCCCTGCGTGCGCGTGAATTCGAAGAGGATGTCGTGGCCCCGTCGCAGGACGAGGAGTTCGTCATCTCGCACTCCGACAACGTCCAGTCGACCGGCTTCGTCGAGCATCTGAAACTGCCCCACTATGTCGACTTCCAGGCGGAACTGGATCTCGTACGCCGCATGCGCGTCGAATACGAGGCCATGAAAGCCGGCGCGGTCGATGACATCGTACGGAAGGAAGCCGCAGAATGACCGGCCTCGAAACCACTACTGCCTACAACTTCGCCTATCTCGACGAGCAGACCAAGCGGATGATCCGCCGCGCGATCCTCAAGGCAATTGCCATTCCCGGTTACCAGGTCCCGTTCGCTAGCCGCGAAATGCCGATGCCCTATGGCTGGGGCACCGGCGGCGTGCAGGTCACAGCGGCCATCATCGGGCCTGACGATGTGCTCAAGGTGATTGACCAGGGTGCCGACGACACGACCAATGCAGTCTCGATCCGGGCCTTCTTCCAGAAGGTCGCAAATGTCGCCGTCACGACCAAGACCACCGATGCGACGATTATCCAGACGCGCCACCGCATACCGGAGGAAGCGCTGAAGGCTGGCCAGACGCTGGTCTACCAGGTGCCGATTCCGGAACCTTTGCGCTTTCTCGAGCCGCGCGAGACCGAAACCCGCAAGATGCATGCGCTGGAGGAATACGGCCTCATGCATGTAAAACTCTACGAGGATATCGCCAAGAACGGCGAGATCGCCACGACCTACGCCTACCCGGTGAAGATCGAGGGCCGCTATGTCATGGACCCCTCGCCCATCCCGAAATTCGACAATCCGAAGATGCACCGTTCCTCGGCCCTGCAGCTCTTCGGCGCCGGCCGCGAAAAACGCATCTACGCCGTACCGCCCTACACGGATGTTGTCAGCCTCGATTTCGACGACCATCCCTTCACCATCCAGTCGTTCGAGAAGCCGTGCACGCTCTGCGGCGCGCGCAATGTCTATCTCGATGAAGTGATCCTCGACGACCGGGGCAACCGCATGTTCGTGTGTTCAGACACCGATCACTGTGAGACCCGACGCGAGCAAGGCTACACCTGCACCGAGGAGGCTGCATGATGGAAAACCTACCCCTTCTGAAGGTTCAGGGTCTGTCGAAATTCTACGGTGGCCGCATCGGCTGCACAAACGTCTCGTTCGACCTCTGGCCCGGTGAAGTGCTGGCCATCGTCGGCGAATCCGGTTCGGGCAAGACGACCTTGCTCAACAGCCTGTCGACGCGCCTGACGGCGGATGCCGGCATGATCCAGTACCGGATGCGCGATGGCGCAATGCGTGACATTGCCCGCATGAGCGAGGCTGAACGACGCCTGCTGATGCGTACGGACTGGGGCTTCGTGCACCAGAACCCGGCTGACGGGTTGAGAATGTCGGTGTCAGCCGGCGCCAATGTCGGCGAGCGCCTGATGGCGGTCGGTGATCGTCACTACGGTTCGATCCGCGCAGCGGCCACAGACTGGCTGAGCCGGGTCGAAATAGCCCAAGACCGTATCGACGACCAGCCGCGCGCCTTTTCCGGCGGCATGCGCCAGCGACTGCAGATTGCCCGCAATCTGGTGACCTCTCCCCGCCTCGTCTTCATGGACGAGCCGACGGGTGGCCTCGACGTTTCGGTCCAGGCGCGTCTGCTCGACCTGTTGCGCGGCCTGGTTCAGGATCTCGGGTTGTCAGTCATCATCGTGACCCATGACCTCGCCGTAGCCCGCCTGATCTCGCATCGGATGATGGTGATGAAGGACGGCCATGTCATCGAGCAGGGACTTACCGACCGCGTCCTCGACGACCCGCGCGAACCCTACACACAGTTGCTCGTTTCATCGATCCTGCAGGCGTGAGCAGGCTCCGCCTCAGTTAAACAGGAAAGCACATCATGCTCCCTCCCCTTATGGTCACCAACGTGGCCAAGACATTCACCATGCACCTGCGCGGCGGCCTGAAGCTCCCCGTGGTGGAGAATGCGGCGCTCACGGTCAATGCCGGTGAGTGCGTCGTGCTCGGCGGCCCGTCCGGCGTCGGCAAAAGCTCGATCCTCAAGATGATTTACGGCAACTATGGCGTGGATCAGGGCGAAATCCTTTTCATTCACCGCGGTGAGCCGGTCAATCTTGCCAAGGCCGACCCGCGGCTGGTGCTGGAGATCCGCCGGGAAACGCTCGGCTATGTTAGCCAGTTCCTGCGCACAGTGCCACGTGTGGCGGCTCTCGACATCGTCGCCGAACCGCTGACCGCGCGCGGCCAGTCCATTGAGGAGGCTCGAGCAATCGCTGCGGCCATGCTGGCGCGGCTCAACCTGCCGGAAGCCCTCTGGCAACTGCCGCCCGCCACCTTCTCCGGCGGCGAGCAGCAGCGCGTCAACATTGCGCGCGGCTTCATCACCGACCATCCAGTGCTGCTGCTGGACGAACCAACCGCATCGCTGGATGCCCACAACCGGTCTGTCGTCGTCGACATGATCAACGAGAAGAAAGCCAAGGGCGTCGCTCTGCTCGGCATCTTCCACGACGAAGATGTGCGCAACCGGATCGCCGACAGGATTGTCGACGTATCGACGTTCTCCTCGCGAAAGGCCGCGGCATGACCAGGTTGAGCCGAGAGCCCTTCATCCACTCGACCGCGACCGTCACCGAAAGCCGGCTGGGTATCTACACCGAAATCACCGAACATTGCCGGATCGCCGAGTCCACCCTGGACGATTATTCCTATGTGATGGAATACGGCATGATCTGGTGCGCCCGGATCGGCAAGTTCGCCAACATTGCTGCCAATGTCCGCATCAACGCGACCAATCATCCGATCACCCGTCCCACCCTGCATCACTTCACTTACCGTTCCGGCGACTATTGGCCGGATGCCGGCACAGACACGGAGTTCTTTGCGCGCCGACGGGAGAATTTCGTCTCGATAGGCCACGATGTCTGGATCGGTCATGGTGCGACCGTTCTTCCCGGCGTCCGCATCGGCAATGGGGCAATCATCGGCGCCGGTGCCGTCGTCAACAGGGATGTCGAGCCCTACACGATCGTGGGCGGCGTGCCGGCGCGAAAGATCCGAGAACGCTTTTCCCGTGAGATCGCTGAACGTTTCGAAGCGCTCGCCTGGTGGGACTGGGACCATGCGAAAATCCGTGCAAACCTCGATGCCTTCAGGGCGTTGAGCGCGGAAGAGTTTCTCGAGCGCCACGGCGCCTGAGGTTTTATCTGATGCGCTGTCGGGCGCTGTGGATTGTCATTCAACTGTCATCGAACTGACACCGCAGCGTCAAGCAGCACGACTAAACCCCTCGCCAAAGCAACAAGTATAATCAGGGATTGGCAGAATGTTCGAATTCAGAAATGTCACGCGGCAGTTCGGCTCCAAGACAGCAGTCGATAGCGTCACGCTCGACATTCCGGCAGGCCAGATGGTCGGCATCATCGGACGTTCCGGTGCAGGCAAGTCGACGCTCTTGCGGATGATCAACCGGCTGGCCGACCCTACATCCGGGTCTATCCGTTTCGGCGATCGCAACGTGTCGCAACTGAAGGGCGCCGATCTGCGCCGCTGGCATCGGGATTGCGCGATGATCTTCCAGCAGTTCAACCTGGTGCCGCGCCTCGACGTTCTGACCAACGTCCTGCTCGGCCGCCTCAATCACCGCTCGACGGTGTCCAGCATCCTCAGCATGTTCACGAGGGAAGAGCGCATCATGGCGATTGCCGCGCTGGAGCGACTGGGCATCGAGCAGACGGCGCTGCAGCCGGCCGGCACGCTTTCGGGCGGTCAGCAACAGCGTGTCGCGATAGCCCGCGCCCTGATGCAGGAGCCAAAGGTTGTGCTCGCCGACGAGCCCATCGCTTCGCTCGATCCCCTGAACGCCAAGATCGTCATGGATGCACTCAAGAGCATCAATGAACGCGATGGCATCACCGTCATCACCAACCTTCACACGCTCGACACTGCGCGTGCCTATTGCCAGCGCATCATCGGCATGGCCGCCGGCCGGGTCGTGTTCGACGGATCCGCCGACGAACTGACTTCCGAGGCCGTGCACAGGATCTACGGCGCCGCCGGCGGCGCCGAACTCGATGAAACGATCACGTCGACCAGCATCAACGTTCCGGTCGCCGCGATGAAAATGCAGCCTGCAGGTTCCATAAGCCCGCTGGCCTTGCACGGCGCCTGAGCGCCCCGGAGATCGCCCGCCCGCGTCAAAGGCATCTAGTATCCGCATTGACCCCAAGTTCCGGCCTGGCCGGACTGACTGGAGATAGACCTATGCTTAAGAAAACCCTTCTTGCAGCCACCGCGCTCATGGCACTGGCGGGCGCGGCACATGCCGAGAACCTCAAGGAATTCCGTATCGGCATCATCGGCGGCGAAAACGAGGCCGATCGCCTGAAGTCCTTCCAGTGCATGGTCGAAAAGCTGCCGTCCGTGCTCGGCGTTGAAAAGGTATCGCTGTTTCCGGCCGCCGACTATGACGGCGTTGTCCAGGGCCTGCTGGGCGGCACCCTCGACTATGCCGAGCTTGGTGCTTCGGGCTATGCCAAGATCTACCTCGCAAACGCCAATGCCGTCGAACCGATCCTGACCACGGTCCAGACCGATGGCTCGCACGGCTACTACTCGATCATGGTTGCGCGCAAGGACAAGGGCTACAAGTCGCTCGCCGACCTGAAGGGCAAGAAGCTCGGCTTCGCCGATCCGGACTCTACCTCGGGCTACCTCGTTCCGCTCGTCACGCTGCCTGAGAAAATCGGCGCGCCGGTTAAGGAATATTTTGCAGAAACCGGTTTCGGCGGCGGCCATGAGAACCTCGTCCTCGAAGTCGTCAAGGGCACGTTCGATGCCGGCACGACATGGGGTTCGGGTGTCGGTGAATTCAAGGACGGCTACACCTCCGGCAATCTCCGCAAGATGGTCGAAAAGGGCATCCTCAATATGGACGATCTGGTTGAACTGTGGCGCTCTCCGCTGATCCCGAACGGCCCGATCGTCGTTCGTACCTCGCTCGACGCCGACATGAAGACGAAGTTCAAGGACTTCATGGTCAAGCTTCCGGAAACGGACCCGGCCTGCTTCTCCGCCATCCAGGGCGGCGACTTCAAGAGCTATACCGAAGTCGGTGTCGATTTCTACAAGCCGATCATCGATGCCCGCAAGGCGACCATCGGCGGCTGATAGCTGAACGGAACATCGCCGCCGGAAGCCCTCTTCCGGCGGCGTTTTCCTGCGGCAAAGAAAGAACAAGATGCACAGCACAACGGCCACTCCCACACTTGGCGAAAACGGAAAGTTGATTGAGCGCCATTGGCGCGAAATGTCAGCCCGGCGCCGGACCTACTCTGCGATCGGATTGCTGTTGCTGGCGCTGGCGCTCGGCGCTTCGCTCTGGTTTGCCAATGACAGCAATTCCGGCAAGTTCTTCGACCGGCTGCCGCATCTTTTCGATTTTGTCGAAGAGTTGATACCCCGCGATCCCTGGGAGGTCTTCAGGGCGCTGCTGGACCTGCGATCCCCCTATGACGACGGCAGTTTCAAATACAACTACGTGGAGGGCCGCTACTACGTCACCAGTAGCCTCTACATCCCCGAATATGTCTACAAGATGCTCGAGACGGTCAATATCGCGATATTCTCGACGCTGATCGGCATGACGTTCGGCTTCATCCTCAGCTTTCTCGCCGCGAAAAACATGATGCCAAGCCGCTGGGTCCGCGCACCGGTACGACGGATCATGGAAATTCTGCGGGCATTTCCCGAAGTCGTCATCGCAGGATTTTTCCTGGCGATCCTGTCGCTCGGACCTGTGCCGGCCATTATCGCGGTGACGATCCATACGATCGGCGCGCTGGGCAAGATGTTCTACGAGGTGGTCGAAAATGCCGACATGAAACCCGATGAAGGGCTCCGCGCGGCCGGTGGAAACTGGTTTGAGCGCGTCTGGTTCGGCATGGTGCCGCAGGTGATGCCCAACTTCGTCTCCTATGCGCTGCTGCGCCTGGAGATCAACGTCCGCGCCTCCACCATCATCGGTGCGGTGGGCGGCGGCGGCATCGGCGAGTTGCTCAGGCTCTCGATCAGCCAGGGCCATGAGGCAAAGACGCTGGCGATCATCATGCTGCTGCTCGCCACAATCATTGCCGTCGATCAATTCTCGGCCTGGCTGCGGCGCAAACTTGCCGGCGACCACGCTTTTCAAACCCTACATTGAGCCGGAGTCTGGCAATGAATGCAATCGACATGGAAATGGTCGCCGCCAGGTATCCGGCGCTTGTCACACGACCAGGATGGCAGCGGCTGAGGATACCGGTAGTCCTCACCGTCACCACCCTCTATCTTCTCTTCAGCTTCTGGTTCTTCTCGTTCGCCCAAGTCTTCTCGACAGCCAATTGGGGCATCGCCGGCGCATATCTGGCGGATTGGGTCAGCTATGAAGAGCGACCCGACATCCGCATCGAAGCCGACGGCGCAATGCGCGTGGTCTTTCCGAACAATTCCTCGCTTGGTGCCGATCCCCACCCGGACTGGCTGACGAAGGACACGGCAACGATTACCCGCGCAGTTGAGGTGCAAGCTGCAGCCAAAGCGGCGCCGGCTGAAAAATCGTCGACTTTCAACTTCATGGCCCCGGATCCTGCAGCGGTGGCGACGCCGGATCAACCGGTCAACAAGATGGTCAAAACAATCGATGAGACCGTCGTTACCCGCGCTAGCGTGCGATTCAGCGGTTCGATTTCTGCCGACATAACAGCAACGCGCGTTGAAATTCGCAATGGTGGCGACACCCTCACGCTGCCGCTTGGCGGAGCGGACATCCAACCGGTCGCCCCTCTGCCCGACTGGGCGTCACAGCCCTATGCCGGCGGTAAAGTTATCGTCAGCCTGGGCTTGCCGGGCTGGATGGAAGTCGAGCCGGATCGCGTCAAGATCCGCAAGCGCTTTCTCGGTTGGGCGAATTTCATCTTCGACACAAATTCGCGCTTCTTTGGCCGCACCACTGGCGAGGTAGTTTCGCTGATCGCGTCCGGTCCGAGGCTGGATCCGGGCCAGAGCAATGCATCGCTGGCGCTCAACGACGTCCTTTACAATCCATCGTGGCAGCATCTGGATGTCTGGACCAAGCTGTTGCAGACGATTGTCATGGCCTTTGTCGGCACGCTGTTTGCAGCCGCCCTTTCCTTCCCGCTGGCATTCGTCGCTGCCCGCAACATCACCCGCAGCAGGATTGCCAATCAGGTGGCGAAGCGGTGCTTCGATTTCCTTCGATCAGTCGACATGCTGATCTGGGCGCTGTTCTTCACTCGCGCGTTCGGTCCGGGACCGCTCGCCGGCATGTCGGCGATTTTCTTCACCGATACCGGCACGCTCGGCAAGCTTTACAGTGAAGCGCTGGAGAACATCGACAACAAGCCGCGCGAGGGTATTCGCTCGGTGGGGGCCGCGGCGCCCGCCGTCCATCGGTTCGCCATCATCCCTCAGGTTCTGCCGGTTTTCGTCAGCCAGGCCCTCTATTTCTGGGAATCCAACACCCGTTCGGCCACGATCATCGGCGCGGTTGGCGCGGGGGGCATCGGCCTCAAGCTCTGGGAAGCGATGCGCACCAATTCGGACTGGGAGAATGTGGCCTATATGGTGATCCTGATCCTTATCGTGGTCTACATCTTCGACACGTTGTCGAATGTCCTGCGTTCAAAACTGATCGGACCGGTTTCACGCTAGTGTCACATAAACTCGCTAAGGCACCAACTCGGCTGCGGCGATGACCGCTCCGAGTCTCACAGGAAACACCATGCGCTACGCAATCTATTTCACGCCCCCGGAAGGCGATCGGCTCGCCGTTGCCGCCTCCGCCTGGCTAGGCCGTGATCCCGGCAGCATTTTCCCGGTCGGCGAAACAGAAGCGGACGGATTCTCCGCAGCCGAGATATCGGCCCTGACGGCAGAGCCGCGGCGTTATGGCTTTCACGCCACGCTCAAGGCGCCGTTCGAACTGGCTGATAATGCTGACGAAGACGCGTTGCTTTCCGCTTTCGACGCGTTCGCCGAGGCAATGTCGGCGATCGAAATCAACTCCTTGTCACTTGGGCAACTGGGCTCGTTCTTTGCGCTCGTTCCCGGTCAATGGAGCAACGAGCTCGAAGCCTTTGCCGCAGAATGCGTGCGCCATTTCGAACCGTTCCGGGCGCCGATATCGGCGGCGGATATCCAGCGCAGGAAGCCCGACACGTTGAGCGCGAGCCAGTTGCACAATCTCGAAACCTGGGGCTACCCCTACGTGTTCGAGGATTTCCGTTTCCACATGACGTTGACGGGGCAGGTTCCCGCCGAGGCACAGGATGCCGTTCGTTCTGCGCTGGAAGCCCGCTTTGCCTCCTTCATCGGCAAGCCTCTCGATATCTCCCATCTCGCACTATTCGCCGAACCCGAACGGGGAGCGCCCTTCTATCTCAAGAGGATCAAGCCTCTCAGGGCCGCCCGTGAAAAAAGGACTGCATGACATGACCAAGCAAACAGTATTCAGGAATGCCCGGATCGTTCTCGAAGATGAAATGGTGACCGGGTCCATCGTCATCGAGGATGGACGGATCGCCGACATCGATACCGGCCCGAACACGGTCGGCGAAGATTTCGAAGGCGACTACCTGATCCCGGGCCTGATCGAGTTGCACACCGATCATCTGGAGTCGCACTATTCGCCCCGCCCTGGCGTCCGCTGGATGAAAACGGCAGCTATTCAGGCCCATGACGCCCAGGTCGCGGCGTCAGGCATTACAACGGTGTTCGACTGCCTCAGAATGGGCTCAGACGAGGATGGCGGGTTCGAAAAGGGTGAGATGCGTGACATGGCCGATGCGCTTGCCGCTGCGGCTCGCGACAATCGGCTGAAGGCCGAGCATCTGATCCATTTGCGCTGCGAGGTCTCGTCCGCCGACGTGATGGACCACTTCGAATGCTTCGAAGACGATGCTCAGGTCCGGCTGGTCTCGCTGATGGACCATGCGCCCGGCCAGCGGCAGTTCCAGACCATGGAGCAGTACACGCTCTACTACCAGACCAAGCGCGGCATGTCGGACGAAGCCTTCGCCACGTTTGTCGCCCGCCGACAGGAAGCATCCGCCCTCTATGCCAAGAAGCACCGCGATGCGATCGTCGATGCATGCGCAGGTCGCGGCATCACGGTGGCTTCGCACGATGATGCAACAATCGAGCATGTCAACGAATCCATCGGCTACGGCGTGCGGCTTGCGGAATTCCCGACCAGCCTGGAAGCTGCGCGCGCATCCCACGAAGCGGGTCTCAGCGTGTTGATGGGCGCTCCAAACATCGTTCGCGGCAAGTCGCATTCGGGCAACATTTCCGCCCGTGACCTGTCAGATGCCGGCATCCTAGATGTGTTGTCGTCGGACTATGTGCCGCTCAGCCTCGTGCATGCGCCGTTCGTTCTGAGCGACGGAGATGACGGCATGGCGTTGCCGAAAGCCATCGCCATGGTCACGGCGACCCCTGCCCGCACAGTGGGCCTTGACGATCGCGGCCGGATTGCCGATGGCCTTCGCGCCGACCTCGTCCGCATCCATCGCAAGGATGGCGTGCCGGTGGTGCGTTCGGTCTGGCGTGAAGGGCACCGGGTGATATGAACAGCGATGATACAAGCGCCGCCGGTACGATGGTCGTCGTCGTCGGGCCGAGTGGCGCCGGCAAGGACAGTCTGATGGACTATGCCCGGCAGCGGCTGCGGGACAACGACGCATACCAATTCGTGCAGCGTTGCATCACCCGTGACAGCGCTGCGGGCGGCGAGGATCACCAGCCGGTGACCATCGATGAATTCGAGGACATGCGCCGGCAAGGTAGGTTCGCGGTGTCCTGGGGCGCGCACGAACTGTTTTATGGTATCCCCGCGCAATCGCTGGAAGAGGTTCAGCGTGGCCGGACGCTCATCGCCAACGGTTCGCGCATTGCGATACCGGAATTCAGGAAGGTCTATCCAAACCTAGTCGTCGTCTCGATAACCGCCGATCGCGCGGTCATCGCCAAGCGATTGATGGCGAGAGGCCGCGAAACCGCCGAGGAAATCGAGCGGCGCCTCAATCGCGCCGCCGACGCCTGGGAAACCGATTGCGAGATCGTCGCAATCGACAACAGCACGTCGCTTGAGAGCGCCGGCGAACGGTTCGTGTCGGCGTTGCTGGCCATTGCCGGCGTCAGGGTCCCCGAAACGGTGGCAGAATAGAAGAAGGCCGGCGCTTGCCCCAGCCACTAACGTAAATGTGGAATGCTCTCTGTCGCAAACATCCGTCGCAAAAACCACTCGCAAAAGTCGGAGTTTCGGCGGATACTTGCGACAGAGTTCACTGCAGGCATTTTAGCTCCGACAGTTAGGATTTTCACAAGGAATGCCCTTGTTCGAGATTTCGCATTGCAACGGTGAACTAAAGGACTACCCGATGCACGCTGAAGATTTGGTCGGTATCTGGATCATCGATTCCTTTCAAATTGAGGACCGCGCAACAGGAAAGCGGACGCAGCCTTGGGGCGAGCGCCTGTCTGGAATGGTGATATTTAATCCCGAGGGCCGCATGTCTGCCCTAATCACACCTGGTGGTCGATCACACCCAAAGACCGAAGCCGATGAGGCAGCAGCTTTCCGTTCGATGCTGGCTTACTCGGGTCGATACAGGGTCGAGCCGCCTAACCGACTCGTTACCACCGTCGACATCGCGTGGTTTGAGCCCTGGGTCGGGGGCGAGCAAGTCAGATACTTCGACTTATCTGGCGACAGCCTGACGCTTACAAGTGCACCTCTGAATATGCCCCAACAGAATGCGCCGATGTTCGCTGTTGTAACTTGGAGGCGAGAACTGGCTCCGCAATGCGACTGACCTAACGACTCCGAAAGAAGGACATTCTGCGACAGTTCAATGCGAAGAATGCTTCACGGAGATATTTGCGGCAAGATAACTGTCCTCGACTTTGATGCCGCAAATAGATTCGGCATCAAAAACTCCTTAGATTCCACATATCAGTTAGGGGCTGGGGCGCTTGCCGGCCTTTGCTCAGGCCTCGATTTCGACTGCGGTCAAAGGCCGCGAACAGCAGGCGAGAATATAGCCTTCTTCGATCTCATGACCGGCGATACCGCCATTGTGCTTCATCTCCACCTCGCCCGAGCGTTTCTTGACCTTGCAGGTGCCGCAGAGGCCGGATTCGCAAGCCGCCGGGATGCGTACACCCACGGTCCGGGCGGTCTGCAGCACCGTCTGCCCCTCGATGCAAAGGGCTTCCTCGCCCGACCCCAGGAAACTGACGGCATGCTTTACGCCATCGGCCCTGCCGGCAACGGCGTCGTCATTTGCAGGTGTCTGCGCGATTTCGGTCAGTGCTGTCGCACCGAAGCTTTCCTGATGGTAGCGGCCCATGTCGAAGCCTTCGGCGCGAACGATGTTGCTCACCGCTTTCATGAACGGGTCAGGGCCGCAACAGAAAATCTCCCGGCTGATGAAATCCGGCGCGAGCATGGACAGCTTCTGGATATCGATACGCCCCATCAGCCCAGCCCATGGTGAACTGCCTGAACGCGATTCCGGGATAAAGCCGAGCTTCAGGTTCGGCATTCGAGTGCCCAAAAGTTCCAGTTCCTCGCGGAAGACGATCTCTTCCGGCCGGCGCGAAGAATTGATGAAGGTGACATCGGTCCCCGGCGCGCAATCGGCCAGCCAGCGCAGCATCGACATGCCGGGCGTGATGCCAGAACCCGCGGAGATGAAGAGATACTTCTTTGCAAGATTGCGGCCGAGCGTGAAATGCCCCGAAGGGCCGTAGGCACGGATGCGGCTGCCTGGCTTTACATTGTCGAACATCCATCGCGTGCCGACGCTGTTTGGCTGCGCCTTGATGGTGATGGCGATGGCATAGGGCCGCGAAGGCGAGGACGAGATCGTGTAGGTACGATGCAGGTCGCCGCCCTTGGCCCTGAGTTCGACCGTGATGAACTGGCCGGGAACATAGCGGAACCAGCCGCCCCCCTCCACCGCGAAAGTGAAGGTCTTGACGTCTGGCGCCTCGTCAATGACTGCCGTGCAGACCAGCATCTGGCGCGCCGAATTCCAGGGCCTCAGTTCATCGAGGTGAAGCGCTGCCGGCACCATACCCATAACGTTCATCATGCTCATCGCGACCTCTCCCTCAGGCGACGGAACGTAGGGCGGGTTTGCCGAGGCCGGAAAGACGCTCTTCCATGAAGCCGGCATACCACTCGACAAATTGAGCGACGCCACCTTCATGCACCTCGGAATATGGACCGGGTTCGTAAGCCGGCGAATGAATGCCGAAGGCGTTTTCCTCGACGATCTGGCGATCCTGATCGTTGGTCTCCGTCCAGACATGAGTTAGTTCGTCGAGACGGTAATCGATCCCTTCTACCGCATCCTTGTGAACGAGCCACTTGGTGGTGACAGCCGTTTCGGTCGGACTGATAGGCAGGACGCGGAAGGTAACCGCATGGTCGCTCAGCACGTGGTTCCATGTCGTGGGATAGTGATAAAGCAACAGCGAGCCGATGCGGTCCATGTTGACCTGGTCGGAGAGGCGCATCTGCACGGCCTTGCGGCCCGAGATCGTATAGCTGATTGCATCGCGCAGCAGCGGGACGCGCGTCGTGCGGTACTGGCCACGATCATCGATCACGAAAGCGCTCGGAAGGCCGGCGGCCTCGCACTTTTCCCAGTGCGCCGCGATTTCTGGATCCTCAGCGGCGCCATTGACGCCGGTGACGCTCGGCGCCTCCGGAAAGGTTTTGCAGAGTTCGGGATGGTTGCCCGCGCAATGGTAGCATTCGCGGTTGTTTTCCCAGACGAGCTTCCAGTTGCCCTTCTCGATGATCGTGCTCTCGAAGGCGATCTTGGCGTCGCGCAGCCGGTGCGGCAGAAAATAGGGCTCCATCATGGCCCGGAACGGCGCAAAATCCATCGGCTCGTCGGCTAGGCAGATGAAAATGTAGCCACCGGCGATCTCGCAGGCGACGGGCTTCAGGCTGAAATTCGCAGTGTCGAAGGTGTCGCCCATCTGGCGGGCATAGAGCAGCGTGCCGTCGAGTTCATATGTCCACTGGTGGTAAGGGCAGACGAGCTTGGCCGATGTGCCCTTGTGCTGGTTGCAGACACGCGAGCCACGGTGGCGACAGGAATTGTGAAGTGCGTTGATTTTTCCATCGTTGTCGCGAACGATGACGACAGGATAGGCGCCGACCTGGACGGTCATGTAGTTGCCGGGATTGGGCAATTCGCAGTCGTGGCCGACAAACAGCCAGTCCTTGTACCAGATGTGCTCGAGATCGAGCTGGTGAAACGCCGGATCGATGTAGAAGGGTTGGTCAAGGCTGTAGCCCGGTTTGCGGCTTCTGAGCCGCGAAAGCATATCGTGTCCGACGTCCATGTCCTGTCCTCGTCATATCAGGAACTGAGCGTAGATGGACAGGGAGGGAATAGTCATCGCAACGGCCGGATTGGTAGCCCGGAAGCCGCAAGTATCCACCTCCTGAGCGCCCACCGCGATCAGTCGAATAATAGTTCCCGAGGCTGGTTTCCGGGCTCCGAAGTGGTCCGGCCGGACCATTGCGACTCCTTCCCGGGTAAAAACCCAGTGGACTCCCATCGCAATCACACTTCACCACCGTTGCGGGGGCAGCGCCGGATTTGTCACCGGCTTCCCAATTCTCCGATCGGATCCAACCCGACCGGCACCTCGATGACGCTAATATGCCCATAGACATTGCGACATCGAGGTGCGTTTGCGACATCGTCATGGCGTCGTGAAAACAAAATACTGAAATGCAAAAATTGCGGTGCAAGCACCTAACCAAAATAACGGCTTATGCGTTATGTTCGCATTGGCGCTAGCCAAATACAATCGAAGGAGGACGTCATGAAAAGAACCGCTCAGGCCATCTGGCAGGGAACACTCACGGAAGGTTCTGGCAATCTCAGCTCGCAGAGCGGGGCACTTGCCGGTCTGCCCTATTCGTTCAAAGGACGCTTTGTCGATGAGTCCGGCAAGTCGGGCACCAACCCGGAAGAATTGATTGCAGCGGCGCATGCTGGCTGCTTTGCCATGCAGCTTTCGCACTTTCTTGCCGAAAACGGAACGCCCGCGACCAAGCTCGATGCGACAGCGACTGTCAGCTTGGAACCCGATGCAGATGGCGGCATGTCCATCAGCTCGAGCAACATCACGCTGGTCGGCACCGTGCCGGGCATCGACGAGGCAAAGTTCAAGGAACTTGCCGACAAGGCCAAGGCCGGTTGCCCGGTATCGCGCGCGCTCGGCGCCATCCAGGTGAACCTCGACGCAAAACTCGGCTGAGAATGTTCGCAAACAGGCGCTTAGTGGTGCTGTAGCCCTCATCCGGCTGCCGCCGCCTTCTTCCCCGATAAACCGGGGAGAAGGGACTTGTGGCACCGACTTCGCCCATATCGTCCCCTCTCCCCGTTCTTACGGGGAGAGGGTTAGGGTGAGAGGCAAAACTGAAACCAGCCGGCAAACATGGGTATACCTGCCAAACCTACATCACTCCGCCGCCTGTACCAATGGCGCCGGCACATAATTCAGCACCGGCCCCAGCCAACGTTCGACATCCCTGACAGGCATGTCTTTGCGCTGAGCGTAGTCCTCGACCTGGTCGCGCTCGACCTTGGCGACGCCGAAATAGTAGCTCTCCGGATGGCTGAGATAGATCCCTGATACCGATGAACCCGGCCACATCGCATAGCTCTCCGTCAGGCTGACGCCGGCGCCATTTTCCGCATCCAGAAGTTCGAACAGCGTTGCCTTTTCCGTGTGATCCGGCTGTGCCGGGTAGCCGGGCGCGGGACGGATCCCCTGATAGGGTTCGCCGATGAGCTCGTCCGGTTTGTAGGTTTCGTCAGCAGCATAGCCCCAGAACTCCTTGCGGACCTTCTCATGCATGCGTTCGGCGAATGCCTCAGCGAAACGGTCGGCCAGCGCTTTGACAAGGATCGAGGAATAGTCGTCATTGGCGCGTTCGAAGCGTTCGGCAATCGCCACTTCCTCAATACCCGCCGTAACCACAAAACCACCGACATAATCGGGCTTTCCCGACGCGTGCGGCGCGATGAAATCCGACAGCGCGACATTAGCCTTGCCGTCGCGTTTGGTCAGCTGCTGGCGAAGCGTGAAGAACGTCGCGAGCTCATCACTGCGTCTCTCATCGGCAAACAGCCTGATATCGTCACCCACCGCGCTGGCTGGCCAGAAGCCGATCACCGCTCGGGGCGCGAACCACTTCTCGGCAATGATTTTCTTCAGCATCGCCTGTGCGTCCTCGAACAGCTGACGGGCAGCAACGCCCTGTTTCTCGTCATCGAGGATAGCAGGATAGCGGCCCTTCAACTCCCAGGTCTGGAAGAATGGCGTCCAGTCGATATAGCCGGCAAGTTCGGCCAGATCCCAGGTGTCAAAAACCTTCGTGCCGAGGAAGGATGGCGTGGGCGGTGTATAGTTCGCCCAATCGATCTTGTGGGAATTGGCGCGTGCTGCGGCAAGCGAGACGCGTTGCTTTGCCGATTCCGCCCTGGCATGCTGGTCGGCGACTTTGCGGTATTCCGCCTGCAGCGTCTCGATATAGTCGGGTTTCATCTCGCCGCTCAGCAGGCTGGAGACGACGCCGACCGCGCGTGAGGCATCGGTCACATAGACGGCCTGACCGGCCTCGTAGCGTGGGTGGATCTTGACCGCGGTATGTACGCGGCTGGTGGTTGCGCCACCGATCAGCAAGGGAATATCAAAACCCTGCCGCTCCATCTCCGAGGCGACGTGCACCATTTCATCCAGTGAGGGCGTGATCAGACCGGACAGCCCGATGATATCGACCTTCTCGGCCTTGGCTGTTTCGAGGATCTTGGTGGCGGGCACCATGACGCCGAGATCGATGATCTCGTAATTGTTACAGGCCAGAACGACGCCGACGATGTTCTTGCCGATGTCGTGGACGTCGCCCTTGACCGTGGCCATCAATATCTTGCCGGCGGTCTCTCGTTCACCCCTGATGCCGTTGGCGGCATTGGCAGCTTTTTCAGCCTCCATATAGGGCAGAAGCAGCGCCACGGCCTGTTTCATCACGCGCGCGGATTTGACCACCTGCGGCAGGAACATCTTGCCCGCGCCGAACAGATCACCAACGACATTCATCCCGGCCATCAGTGGGCCTTCGATGACATGCAGCGGCCGCTCGACGTTGAGACGCGCTTCTTCGGTATCGATGTCGATGAATTCGTTGATGCCATTGACCAGCGCGTGTTCCATACGCTTTTCGACCGGCCAGTCGCGCCATTTGAGATCGCGTTCCCTGGCTTCCTTGCCGGCAGTGCCCTTGTAGCGCTCGGCGATCTCCAGCATGCGCTCGGTGGCCTCCGACGTACGGTTGAGCACCACATCTTCGCAGGCCTCGCGCAGTTCCGGGTCGATCGATTCATAGACCGCGAGCTGGCCGGCATTGACGATGCCCATGTCCATACCCGCCTGGATGGCGTGATAGAGGAAGACGGCATGCATCGCCTCGCGCACTGGCTCATTGCCACGGAACGAGAAGGAGAGGTTCGATACGCCGCCTGAAACATGGACGTGCGGCAGGGTCTGGATGATATCGCGCGTCGCGTCGATGAAATCGACGCCGTAATTGTTGTGCTCCTCGATGCCGGTGGCGACAGCAAAAATGTTTGGGTCGAAAATGATGTCCTCGGGCGGAAAACCGGCCTGCTCGGTGAGAAGTTTGTAGGCGTGCGTGCAGATTTCCACCTTGCGGGCATGGGTATCGGCCTGTCCCTTTTCGTCAAAGGCCATGACAACGACGGCGGCGCCATAGGCGCGGACAAGTTTTGCGTGCTTGAGGAATGCCTCCTCGCCCTCCTTCATCGAGATCGAGTTAACCAGAGGCTTGCCCTGGACGCATTTCAGCCCGGCCTCGATCACCTCCCATTTGGAGCTGTCGATCATGACCGGCACGACGGCAATGTCGGGTTCGGCGGCAATCAGGTTGAGATACTCGACCATCACTGCCCTGGAATCGATCAGGCCTTCGTCCATGTTGATATCGATGATCTGGGCGCCGTTGACCACCTGATCGCGGGCAATTTCCAATGCGGCCGCATAGTCGCCCGCCGTGATCAGCTTGCGGAATTTTGCCGAGCCGGTGACGTTGGTGCGCTCGCCGACATTGACGAAGGGAATGTCCCTGGTGAGCGTGAACGGCTCTAGGCCAGACAGGCGCATCAGGGGAACGTGTTCCGGTATCTGGCGCGGCGGATATTTGGCAACAGCTGCCGCAATGGCGCGGATGTGATCCGGTGTGGAGCCACAGCAACCGCCGACGATGTTGACCAGACCGTCGCGTGCGAAGGCCTCGACCTGTTCGGCCATGAACTCCGGGCTCTCGTCATACTGGCCGAAGGCGTTTGGCAGGCCGGCGTTCGGATAAGCACAGGTGAAAGTGTCGGCGACCCCGGACAATTCATCGAGATGGGCGCGCATGGCATTTGCCCCCAGAGCGCAATTCAGCCCGATGGTGAAGGGGTCCGCGTGCCGTACCGAGTGCCAGAACGCTGTGGGCGTCTGCCCTGAAAGCGTACGTCCGGACAAATCGGTGATCGTACCCGAGATCATGACAGGCAGATCGACGCCCTTCTCCGCAAAGATCTCCTTGCAGGCGAAGATCGCCGCCTTGGCGTTCAGCGTGTCGAAGATTGTCTCGATCAGGATGAGGTCGGCACCGCCGTCGATCAGGCCTCGAAGCTGCTCGCCATAGGCAATGCGCAAATCGTCAAAAGTTACAGCACGATATCCAGGGTTGTTAACGTCAGGTGAGATCGAGGCGGTGCGATTTGTTGGCCCGAGCGCACCGGCGACGAAGCGGCGCTTGCCGTCCATCGCCTCGGCGCGTTTCGCGGCACGGCGAACGAGTCGCGCACCGTCGCGGTTAAGCTCATAGATCATGTCTTCCATGCCGTAGTCGGCCTGGGCGATGGACGTCGACGAGAAGGTGTTGGTTTCGATGATATCGGCACCAGCCATGGCATACTGGAAATGGATTTCCTCGATTGCCGCCGGCTGCGTGAGGATCAGCAGATCGTTGTTGCCCTGCTGATGGCAGGCGCAGCCGCCGAATCGATTGCCCCGGAAATGCCCTTCGTCGAAACCCAGCCCCTGGATCTGGGTGCCCATCGCGCCATCGAGAATCAGGATGCGTTCGCGGGCCGCTGCCATCAGGGCATCGCGGGCGCTCATGATTTCCTTGTTTCCGGCGTTTTCGAAAAGCTCATCCAGATCGCGTGACATCGCGCACTCCATATACACATAAAGATATTGTTATATGGTTATATATTCAGGATGTCGGAAAGACAAGCGCTGAAGGTCGCAATTTGCACATTCGCCTACACGCGGCATCGATTTCGTCGGGCTGTTCACTGGATTTTTAGGCTACGCCATGGCGCGAGGCTGCGCGCCAATCCGGAAATGCCTGACCGCACGTCGCAGATCGCCACGACCCAAGCCGAGGAGCGCGTCGTGGAGTTGATTGAAAAGGAGAAGGATGACTTCAGTTGGGGCTTCTATATCGGATCGTTTTCACGATCTCGGGACAATTTGGCAGCGAAATCACGCCGCCGTCCCAGGTCGCCTTGATAAGCGGGCAACCTTTGTTGCCCCGGAATCCTTCGAGGACACAATTATCACCTCAACATTCGAGCATCCAATTTGCAGCGGAAGTGCTAATGTAACCAAAGGCAGATGTCCTGCCTCTGGTTTTCCCACCAAATGTGACAGGATATTATGCTCTGTTCGAGTTGGGATTGCATTCCTTCCAATCTCATTACATACGGACGCCCTAATGTTCTGATGGCGCGCGCGGCCGCAATGATTCAAGCCGCGAATGTTTCACGGCACATCAACAATCGGCGTCAGTAAGCATTTCTCTGCCGAGCTCCAGCCAATTGGTAGACAATCCCTCGGAAGTGTTCGATAGTTCCTTGCAGGGCAAAGTTCTTTGAGGGGATTGTCTAGTGGATTTCACAGTTATCGACGTTGGCCTTGTGGCCAAGCTTCTGCTGTTGCTGTTGATAGGAATGGGACCAAAGATCGCCTTGGTGCCATTCCTGGAAATGACCCAGAAATTCGATGCCGAGACGAAAGCGAAGATAGGCCGCCAGATGGTCCTGACGGGTGTCGTGACGGCGCTGATCCTGTTTGCGAGCGGTGCAATTCTAATGCGACTTCTGCATATCACCGGCGGAGCGGTTGCAGTCGCAGGTGGCATTGTTCTCGCACTCCTCGCACTCAAGATGGCAGCAGGGCCGATCGAAAAGCATGATGAGGATTTGGGAGCCCTTGTAGATCCCGCGAAAATCGCGGTCTTTCCACTGGCCGTACCCTATATGCTCAATCCCGTTGGCATCACGATACTGATAATCGCGTCTGGCGAAGTCGTATCGATTGCAAGTGCGGCGCTCGTTGTAGCGCTGGTCTTGCTGGTTGCGGCCTTTGATTATGTTGTGTTTACCAATATCGACGCGTTGGCGAAACACATGAAGCCGGCAAGTCTTGTCATATCTGAAGTCGTCTTTGGAATTCTCCTGACCGCCGTTGCTGTCCAGCTTTTCGTGAGCGGACTTGGCGGCCTGGGTATAATCGCTAAAAGCACAGCGCATTGAACGCGCGCAGTGCGTTTGACGATCAGCCTTGGCGCATCATGAAATTGATCGCTGAAACAGAACACCTCGGGCATTCCAATTTCGGCTGAGATGGCTGAGCCGAGAGGCGCTGACCAGAAGGCAGCCTCGCTCGAATGACAGGACATCCAGTTTAGCAAATATTTTGGTGGCCGTAGCCCAGGAGGCGACAATGGATCCCAAAGTGTCTGACCCTGTCTTTGCTCCATCGAGGCCGCCTGTCCTTCACGCGGCGCTGCAAATTGCGTTGGTCGCCCTCCTCGTCTACGCTTGCAGTCGGATTGCATTGCCATTTATCGGCATTCTGCTTTGGTCGGTCATACTGGCCGCGATGCTTTATCCCCTGCATTTGCATTTAAGGGCACGTGTGGGAAATCGTTGGTCTGCAACGATCATCGGACTGGTTGGCGTCGCGGTCATGCTGGTTCCGATGCTCATGGTGGTCACATCGCTTGGATCCTCGATATACGCGCTGGTGTCGGGTCTTCAGAACCACAGCCTGACGATTCCGGCCCCGCCCCCACGGCTCGCCGACTTGCCGGTGATTGGCAAGAAATTGGCAGACGGTTGGTCTCTCGTCGCGACCAACATGCCGATGGCTCTCGCCAAATATGGTCCAATGCTCAGTAAGTCGGCCGCCTGGTTGGCATCGTTCGCCGGTGGACTCGCTACCGGCGGATTATCCTTCGTTCTTTCGATAGGTATTGCCGCGTTGATTGTTGCCTATGCCGAAGGTGCGACTGGATTTGTCCGGCGACTGATGAGTACTATAACCAACGACGAGGCTCGGGGGGCTCGACTTGTCAAGCTGACGGCCGCTACGATCCGCGGCGTCGCGCTGGGCGTCGTCGGTGTTGCGTTAATCCAGACACTGCTCATCGGAATCGGTTTCTTTGCCATCGGCATCCCTGCGGCCGGTGCTTTGACGCTCATCACTTTTCTGGTAGCCGTCGTGCAGATACCCGCGCTTCTGGTCACCATACCGATCATTGGCTATGTTCTTGCGACTGAAGCAACAACGCCGGCCATGGTCTTCACGGTCTGGACTGTTGTTGCCGGTCTTAGCGACAATGTCCTCAAGCCGATCATGCTCGGCCGCGGGTTGGATGTGCCGATGCCGGTGATCCTGATCGGCGTTATCGGCGGCATGATAGCTGACGGACTGCTTGGCCTGTTCATCGGCCCCGTGCTGCTGGCAGTCGGTTATGTGTTGCTGATAGAGTGGCTTTATCCGTCAACTGACGATACGCACCTCCATATTGGAGAACCTGCGCCATGATTGTCGTTATCGGTGTGGGCCTGCTTGCAATGGCAGCTTGCTTGGCATTTCAAGCACTGGCCTCGGTGCTGGCCGTCCGCTATTTCGTCCGCGCCATGAAGCAGTCGACGGGACGGAGACGTTGGCTGTCCGTGTTTTTACAATTTTCGACGATGATGTCCCTGCTCATGTTGGGCAACATTGTGCAGGTTGCATTCTGGGCATGGCTCTATGGAGCACTCGGCGCCTTCGACGACTTCCAGACTGCCATGTATTTTTCAGGCGTAACCTTCACGTCACTCGGCTATGGGGATGTGGTCCTGGATGGCCGCGTCCGCATGCTTGCGCCGCTGCAAGCTGCCAATGGGCTGATGATGTTCGGGATAACCACTGCCCTCTTCGTTGCCTTCGTTCAGCTGGCAATCGGGAGATGGACCGCGGCACATCCAAAGTCGAAGTAATTCGACCTGGCTGGAATTTGGCAAAACCAGTTTGCCAACTTGTTTAGACCTCGCTAATGTGCATCCCACGGTGAGGTGAGGCCTTTGCTCAGGCAGGTGTGTCTTGGTGGCCGCCGGGAGCCGGTATGACGGCGACAATGCGATAGAATTCTCCGTCTGCCGCGATTGTTCAATGATCGTGATGGCATGCGAGCAAATGCTGACCGCACATTTGATTTTTGCTTGAAACTGTAGGGAGTCACGGAATGGCTGCGGAGATCGAGCGAAAATATCTGGTATTGGACGATAGTTGGCGGAAGAACGCTTCCATCGGATCCGTCTTCTGCCAAACTTACCTCATGGCAAGGAAGAGCCGTTTTGTCCGTATCCGGATCATCGACAACGCGCGAGCATTTCTGGCTATCAAGTTCCGGACAAGCGCTTTGAGGCGAGAAGAGTTCGAATACGAGATTCCGTATCTCGATGCGCTGGAGATGGCTTCGCATTCTACAGCTTTGGTGGAGAAGACCCGTTACGAGGTCGATTGTTGCGGCTATTGCTGGCAAATCGATGTCTACAATGGTCCCTATGAGGGGCTCGTTATTGCTGAGATCGAACTTGAAAACGAGAGTGTGAGGAACCCACATCCCCCCTGGCTCGGCAAGGAGATAACGGGCGACCCAAATTACTCCAATCGGGCGATGGCGGCGGCCACTTCAATGAGCCGAAGTGCAAATGCTCGGGTAACTCCAGACGCACAGATCTTCGGTGTAAACGAGCTAGTCTAGCTACAATCCCCTTACTCGCCGATATTTGACGTCTTGAGATCATATCCCAACGATCCACGGTCGAAGTCCTGGGGCGGTGTCATTTGCAGACGCCAGAATCCAAGAAGCGACAATCGGGCTTCGTTCAGAGTAGAATTTGCAAACTGGAAGCCGTCAATCTTCCGCCATCAGTTGCTTGCGGATTTCCATCAATTCCGCTTTTTTCTTGTCATCGACGACCGGCATGCTCAGATCTAGCCGCTCAAGGGCAGAAGACACCACTTGCGATACGGCAAGACGGGCAAACCACTTGTTGTCTGCAGGAATGACAAACCAAGGTGCCCACTCCGTGCTTGTATTTTCCAGCATGTCCTCAAAAGCACTTTGATAGTCGTCCCAATATTTCCGCTCCTCGTAGTCCGCCGTCGAAAATTTCCAGTTCTTCTCGGGTTCATCGATCCGCGCGATGAACCGGCGCTTCTGCTCCTCCTTGGAAATATTGAGAAAGAATTTCAATATGATCGTGCCGTTGTGGCGAAGATACTTTTCGAAATTATTTATTTCCTTGAAGCGGCCTTTCCAGATATCGCCTTGTCTGGTTGCCGGAGGTATTCTTTGCTTTGCGAGAAACTCGGGATGCACCCTCACCACCAGGACTTCTTCATAATAGGAGCGGTTGAAAATCCCGATCATGCCGCGTCCCGGCAGCGCCTTGGAAGTCCGCCAGAGGTAGTCGTGATCCAGATCCTCGGCCGAAGGCGACTTGAAGCTTGTCACGTGGCAGCCCTGTGGATTTATCCCTGACATGACGTGACGTATCGCCCCGTCCTTGCCTGCGGCATCCATGGCTTGAAAGATGATGAGCAGGGAATAGGTATCCTGCGCATAGAGCATTTCCTGCATGTCCGACAGGTTCTCCACATTCGCAGCCACCTGCTCCAGCGCGCCTTCCTTGTCATCAAATCCGCCGGTAAAATCCGGGTCGAAATCTTTCTTTAGGTTCAATGACTTACCGGGTTCTGCGACAAAATCCCGGATGCGAAACCGGACGTTGCCACTCTCACCAACCGAGATCTTTCGCTTCTTGTCAAAGTCCACATCAGTTTTCATGTGCACCCTCCCCGCGCGTTGAGCCAATGGCCAGCGCTCTTCGTTTAGCTAATATCTATTGCTTTGTTCTAAATTATGATACCATTATTCACCGGAAAATCCACATGCGCAAACTAAATTCAACCTCAGGCGGTGCTTTGCAACGGCAACCCAAAACGCAATGGCAGGTAGTGGCAATGTGTGAACTTAGGGGGAAGTCAAGATGAGTCAGAACAACCAAAACGAGCCAACCCGCGCTGACGATCTGTTCATGACCGCAGAAGAATTGTTGGATTATGCCGACAAGATCGACTCGGCGCGCGCAAAGGCCGCCTTCAATGCCATGGGCACTGCGGAAAATGCGCGAAAGGAATTGATGGACAAACTGTCAAAACCGGTCGCGGTTACCGAGGAAATGCGGCAAAGCGTCCTTAACCGGGTCAAGAAGGCGGCGGCCGAAGGGCTAAACGAATTGAAAGTGCTGCAGTTCCCCGTCGAGCTTTGCACAGACTCCGGTCGCGCCATCAATAACAATGAACCCGATTGGCCCGAAACTTTGACCGGTGTTCCGAGGCAGGCTTATGAAGTTTGGCGCGATCGTCTGAAGCCGGCCGGCTACAGCCTCACGGCCATGATCGTGGAATGGCCACATGGAATGCCTGGTGATGTCGGCTTTTTCCTCGGCTGGCATCGCCCGACACCGCATTGAACAGTCAATAACGCGGGTGCATTTTAAACCATAAATGCACCCGCCATTGCGCCTGAATTTCCAGTCAATTCAGGCGGGTTGCGCCAACCCGATCGTTCCTGCCGTTCGATGGGTTTTGGGACAGCGCCTGCTGCTTCTGATGCGGATGTTTGATCTGATGTTCACGCTTCCATTCATTTCCAGCATGAAGGAGTATCGGCCCGAGTGGCTTCGATACGATGTGACGTCTGGACTGGCTATCGCCGCTGTTGGATTGCCAAGCGCGATCGCCTACCCTGCACTTGCCGGCCTGCCGCCGGAAATCGGCATATATGCCAGCATCATGTCGGTTCTCGGCTATGCCCTGTTAGGCTCCTCACGACAACTCATCGTGGGGCCGGACGCCGGTACGGTGACGGTGCTTGCGGCCGTCCTCGTTTCTTTCGGCCTATCCTCGACAGCCGAAAATGTACTGGCTTCTGCGGCGATCGCCGTGATTGTCGGTTTCCTTTGCTTTCTGGCAAGCTTCCTTCGCCTTGGCTTCATCGCCAACCTCCTCTCACGTCCGATCTTGACCGGCTTTATGACTGGCATTTCGCTGTCGATCCTCATTGGCCAGATCGGCCGCTTCACCGGTGTCAAGATTGAAAGTGACGGGCTGTTCCAGCCCCTTCTGGAAATCGTTTCAAAAGCGGACCTGATCCACTGGCCTTCGCTTGTGCTGGGTATCGCTATGTTCCTGTTGCTCCGGTTGTTGGGTGCGTGGCGACCATCGATTCCAGGACCCCTCGTTGCGGTGGCACTCGGGACCGCGTTATCCTACGTCTTCAATTTTAAGGAAATGGGAATTCGCGTTGTCGGCGCCGTCCCTTCGGAACTGCCATCGCCAACGATCCCGATCCCTCATGGCGTGAGCATACCTGATCTCATTCTGGGGGCAGCTGCGGTGCTGGTCGTGAGTTTCGGCTCCGGTATCGTGACGGCCCGCAGCTTTGGGGCGAAAAACAAATATCCCGTCGATGCAAATAAAGAGCTCTTGGGATTTGGTGCGGCAAACTTGGCCTCGGGACTATTCGGCGGCTTCGCTGTGACATCTTCGGATTCGCGCACCGCAATCAATGACATGATGGGCGGGAAAACACAGTTGGCCGCTGTTGTTTCAGCCGCCGCCCTTACTCTCACGGTTCTGTTCCTCACCGACGCGCTGGCAATACTACCCACGCCGGTGCTGGGGGCTGTACTCGCGTCGGCTGCAATTAGCCTCATCGATCTGAAAACCCTGCGTGAGCTATGGCAGATCAGCCGCATAGAGTTCTCTTTTGCGCTCATCAGTATTGCGGGTGCTCTCGGCCTTGGTGTCCTGAAGGGGGTAGTCGTCGCTGTGTGCGCGACATTGTTCTATGTACTGATGAAAGAAATGATGCCGCGAGACGCTTTGTTGGGTCGCATTCCGGGTCGAGATGGATTTTACAAACTGCATCGTCATCCGCAGGCCAAGCCGATTCCCGGCATGGTGATCTACCTTCTCCAGGGAAACCTGCAGTTCTTCAATGTAGAACACGTTAGAGGCAGGATCGAAGAAATTTTTGCAAATCTGGCGCCGGATACCAGGGAATTCATCTTCGATGCAGGTGCCGTTACCCAGATCGACAGCACCGCTGCCGTGCTGGTTGATGACATCCGGAAACTTGCTGTAAACAGAGGTATGAGGTTTGCGATTGTCGAGCTTCACAGCGAGCCGCTTGAAATTTTGAAACGTGCTGGCGTCGTCGACAACGTTGAAAGCTCCATGATTTTCGCCGATCTGGATGACGCGGTCGATGCCTTTACGCAAACCTCGGCAGACGGGCGTCCAGCGGTGCTTTGAAAGGTGTTCAACCACGTGAACGATGATTGGTTGCAAGTAGCGACAGCAGTCTTGTGCAGCCGATCTGCCTCCTGACCCGTCACCGGAAAATCGTCCTTTACGGGTTCACACCATGGTGCTAACTATCGGTTGAGTGTCTGGGAGGGCAAGGTGGAAGACGAGATCGCAACACAAAGGCCGATCGACTTCCGAAAGCGCCGGCTTCGCGAGTTGGCGGCTTTTTTCGCGCTTGCATTCGGTATCTGGCCAATTGTGGCGATTGGTGTCGTTGGCGGATACGGTTTTCTAGTATGGTTCTACCAGATGATCTACGGGCCCCCAGGCCCGCATGGCGGTTAGCGCATGTTGGATTCAGTCGAGACAAGACGCAGTCTTCTTTTCGGCTTGGGCCGCGCCAGACCCAGTGGCCCTCTCCCACCCGGCGCTACGCGCGAAAGTATCGGGCTCTGCTCGGGTTGCGGCGAATGCGCTGCAGGCTGTCCCCAGCGAATTATCAGGATGGACAATGGTGCTCCAACGGTCGATTTCTCACTCGGCGAATGCAACTTCTGCGGCGAATGCGGTGCCCGATGTCCCGAGGCCGTGTTCGTCACGGCCCACGCGATGCGCTTCGATCATGTCGCAAGAATAGAAGATCATTGTCTGGCGTTGAATTCCGTGGACTGTCAGTCCTGCAGGGACGTCTGCCCCGAGATGGCGATCCGGTTTGTTCCCGCCCGGGGAAAGCCATTCCAGCCGACGCTTGATGCCGCCCGTTGCTCCGGATGCGGCGCCTGCCTCTCGGTTTGTCCTGTCCAGGCGATAGGACTGTCACACCAACAGGCCGAGGCCCAACATGGTTGATGCACCGGCAGTCTGGCATATTTCAAGTGCCGTCGTCGTGGCCCATCCGGCCCGCGCCGTGGAGGTGGCCGCTACGATCGCCCGCTTTCCCGATGTCGAAGTGCATGCCGTCAGTGGCAGTAAGATCGTCATCGTGATTGAGGGCGAGCGGTTGGGGGCACTGGGAGACAGGCTGATCGAGATTTCGGCGCTGGCGGGAGTTGTGTCCGCAAATATGGTTTTCGAACAGACGATGCCACAGGAGAATACGCCATGACCACCGAGCTGACACGTCGCCAGTTGCTCAAGGCGCATGCCGCCGCAATCGCCGCGTCTACAGCGGGTATCGTATTGCCGGCTGCGGCCCAGTCGATCCCCGGCGGCGTCGGGACGGTCGAGATCAAGTGGTCGAAGGCGCCGTGCCGCTTCTGTGGCACGGGCTGTGGCGTCATGGTCGGTGTCAAGGCGGGTCAGGTTGTCGCCACCCATGGCGACATGGAGGCCGAGGTCAATCGCGGCCTCAACTGCGTAAAGGGCTATTTCCTGTCCAAAATCATGTACGGCAAGGATCGCCTGACTGTTCCGTTGCTACGCAAGACCAATGGAGTCTACGACAAGCAAGGCGAGTTCGAGCCAGTCAGCTGGGATGAAGCCTTCGACGTGATGGCCCAGCAGTGCAAGAAGGTCCTCAAGGAAAAAGGACCGACTGCAGTCGGTATGTTCGGCTCCGGCCAATGGACAATCTTCGAAGGTTATGCAGCCACAAAGCTGATGCGTGCGGGCTTTCGCTCCAACAATCTCGACCCGAACGCCCGGCACTGCATGGCGTCTGCCGCGGTGGCTTTCATGCGGACCTTCGGCATGGACGAGCCGATGGGTTGCTACGACGATTTCGAACACGCAGACGCATTCGTGCTCTGGGGGTCGAACATGGCGGAGATGCATCCGATCCTTTGGACCCGGGTCGCTGACCGGCGGCTGGGGCACGAACATGTTAAGGTGGCGGTGCTTTCAACCTTTACCCACCGCAGTATGGATCTCGCCGACATCCCGGTCATCTTCAAACCGGGCACAGATCTGGCAATCCTGAACTATATTGCCAACTACATCATCGAGAACGGCAAGGTGAACCAGGACTTCGTCGACAAGCACACGAAGTTCATGGCCGGCACTACCGATATCGGCTACGGTCTCAGACCCGACAATCCGCTGGAAGTGAAAGCGACAGGGGCTGCCACAGCAGACAAGATGACGCCGATCGACTTCGAGGCCTTCAAGGCGCTCGTGTCCGAATACACGCTGGAAAAAACAGCCGAACTGACCGGTGCCGACAAGGGCTTCCTTGAGGAATTGGCCGAACTCTATGCCGACCCGAAAGTCAAGGTCATGTCGCTGTGGACCATGGGGTTCAACCAGCACGTCCGCGGCGTCTGGGCCAATCAGATGGTCTATAACCTTCACCTGCTGACAGGAAAAATATCCGAGCCGGGCAATAGTCCATTCTCGCTCACCGGGCAGCCGTCTGCCTGCGGCACCGCCCGCGAAGTCGGCACCTTCGCCCATCGCCTGCCCGCTGACATGGTGGTCACGAACCCGGAACACCGCAAGCACGCCGAGGAAATCTGGAAATTGCCCCACGGGTTGTTACCGGACAAACCCGGCTATCATGCGGTCCTGCAGGACCGAATGCTGCACGACGGAAAGCTCAATTTCTATTGGGTACAGGTCAATAACAACGTCCAGGCAGCGCCCAATGCAAGCAACGAAACCTACCCGGGTTACCGCAATCCGGATAACTTCATCGTCGTTTCGGATGCCTATCCAACGGTGACGGCGTTGAGCGCCGACTTGATCCTACCAGCGGCGATGTGGGTGGAGAAGGAAGGCGCCTATGGCAATGCGGAGCGCCGCACGCATGTGTGGCACCAACTGGTCGATGCGCCGGGCGTTGCCCGTTCGGACCTCTGGCAACTGGTAGAGTTTTCAAAGCGCTTCACCACCGATGAAGTCTGGACGCAGGACATTCTCGACGCCAATCCTGCCTACAAAGGCAAGACGCTCTTTGAGGTTCTGTTCCAGAATGGAAATGTCGATCGCTTTGCTCTGAGCGAGTTGTCGCCGGATTATGAAAACCTCGAAGCAAAGGAATTTGGTTTTTATATCCAGAAAGGCCTGTTCGAGGAATATGCGACCTTCGGGCGCGGCCATGGCCACGATCTGGCGCCTTATGACCGCTATCATACCGAGCGCGGCCTGCGCTGGCCGGTCGTCGACGGCAAGGAGACGCGATGGCGATATCGGGAGGGCTACGATCCCTATGTGAAGCCCGGTGAAGGATTGAATTTCTACGGCCAGAAAGACGGAAGGGCGGTCATCCTTGCCGTGCCATACGAGCCGCCAGCGGAATCACCCGACGCCGAATTCGACTATTGGCTGGTGACTGGCCGGGTGCTTGAGCACTGGCATTCCGGCTCGATGACAATGCGGGTTCCCGAACTTTACAAGGCTTTCCCCGGTGCGCGCTGCTTCATGAATCCCGAGGATGCACGCAAACGCGGCATCAACCAGGGGGCGGAGGTGCGGATCGTCTCGCGACGCGGAGAAATCCGCTCTCGGATCGACATACGCGGCCGCAACAAAATGCCGTCGGGCGTGATCTTCGTGCCTTGGTTCGACGCCAGCCAATTGATCAACAAGGTGACACTCGACGCTACCGATCCCATCTCCAAACAGACGGATTTCAAAAAATGCGCGGTCAAGATTCTTCCCGTCACCTGATACGGCATCAGGTCTGGGGCGTCGTCGCCGTCGCCCTATTGCTGCTGACAACCACCATCGCGGTCGCCCAGATGGTGGAACGACGTGTACCCCAGCTCTCGGGCAGTGCCGATCCGATGCTCAACATCGACCCCGGCTACTTTCCAAAATGGGTCGTCGATGACCGGCGTCGCATGCGGGCCTATCCGGAGCAGCCGCCGACTATACCGCATTCGATTGATGGCTATCAGGTGACGCTCAACGCCAACCGCTGCCTCTCCTGTCACAAACGAGAGTTCACGGAAGGCTCGGGGGCGCCGATGATCAGCGTCACGCACTACATGACCCGCGGTGCCCAGATGCTCGCCGACGTGTCCCCGAGGCGTTACTTCTGCACGACATGCCACGTTCCCCAGGCTGATACGAAGCCATTGGTCGACAACACGTTCAAGGACATGAGCGAACTTGGCTTCAAGCCGGCGGGAAGCGAGCAATGATCGGGTGGGCAAAAGCTATCTTCCGCTGGGGATGGGGCGTCCTGACCAAGCCGGCAGCAACGCTCGGGCTTGGTTTTCTGACGCTCGGCGGCTTCATTGGTGGCGTGATGTTCTGGGGTGCGTTCAATACTGCGCTGGAGCTCACCAATACAGAAGCCTTCTGCATCTCCTGTCACGAGATGCGGGATAACGTGTTCGAGGAGCTCGGCCGCACGGTGCATTTTTCCAATCGATCGGGGGTGCGGGCCAGCTGTCCTGATTGCCATGTGCCGCATGAATGGACACATAAGATCGCCCGCAAGATGCAAGCGTCCAAGGAGGTCTGGGGCAAGATATTCGGCACCATCGACACGCGCGAGAAATTCCTGGCTCACCGCCTTGAACTCGCCCAGCATGAGTGGGCACGGCTGAAGGCCAATGACAGCCTGGAATGCCGCAACTGCCATTCCTCCATCGCGATGGACCTGTCTAGGCAGACTCAACGCGCCGCTGACATCCACACGAAATACCTGTTGCCCGGCAAGGCGACCTGCATAGACTGCCACAAGGGCATTGCACATGAATTGCCTGACATGAAAGGCATCGATCCGGGCTGGAAAATGCCACCGGATGCGACAGGCACGTCTCTACTCCAATGGTCGGAAGTCCACGCGTTGGCCGCTTATGTCGAGGGAAAGAGCGAAGAATAAGCCACCTACCCGCGTGGGAGTCGATCTTGGCGTGGCAAAAGGGCCAGACGCCAGGAACAGCCATCCAGCTCCATAGGGCCGGATGGCTGCGGGGCAATCAGCCCCTGCCCGCTTCGGGCTTTCTACTTCTTCTGCGAGGCCCGGTACGAGTCCACATAGCCGCGTGCTACCGCGCGAACCGCGCGACCGATATCGTCATAGACGTCATCGTTGAGGTTTGCGAAGGAGACACGAACACTCCAGTTCGGCGCATCGAAACCGCCACCATTCAGCAATACGATCGAATGATCTTCTGCCAATCGATAGACGAGATCGAGCGGATGCACGTTCTGCTTCAGCCAGGCGACCATCTCGTCGCCGATATAGCGACGCAGCCAGAACTCGAAGTCGATCGTGCCGTAATAATATGCGAAGTTGGGATTGGGCTGGACGTCCAGCGGCAAACCTTCAAGCAGGCTTGAGACGCGATTTTGGCAAATCTCCATGCACGCCTTCTGGTAAACCTTTTTGCTATCCATGAGTTCGCTCATGGACAGCATCGTCATCATCACTTGCTGTGGCAATGACAGGCCCGCGGTGTGGTTCAAGGCGACGTCACGGCTGTCGGCGACGAGCCTGTCGATCATCTTGAGTTTGCGGGGCTCAAGCGTAATCGAGATATATCGCTTATCGAGCGCCTCGAGCTCCTTGGCAGGCAATTTGGCGATCATGTCATCGACCAAATTCTTTTCGTTCATGGCAATGACGCCGAGGCGCCAGCCGGTGCAGCCGAAGTATTTCGAAAAGGAGTAGACGCCGATCGTGTTGTACGGCAGCTCGGTCAGAAGCGACAGGAAGTTCGGCACGAAAGTGCCGTAAACGTCATCTGTCAGCAAGAGCAGGTCCGGACGCTTGGTCTTGACCAGATCGACGAGCTTCTTCACAGTCGGCGCATCTATTGCCATCGATGTCGGATTGCCCGGATTGACGACGAAGAAAGCCTTGATCTTCGGGTCTTCGAGTTTCTTGATCTCTTCATCCGAATACTGGAAACGATGTTCCTGCGCCGCTCTGATGTGGACTGTCTTGAAAGCATAGTCCTCGAGTTCTGCGATCTCCAGATAGGGTGTGAAAATGGGCGTACCGAGCGCGATCGTATCGCCTTTCTTCAGTATGCGGTTCGCCATCAGCGATTTGAAGATGTAGCACATGGCAGCCGTGCCGCCCTCGACCGCAAAGAGATCAAATTTTCCGGGCTTTGCGCCTTCACCACCCATAGCCCACATCAGATAGCGGTGTACGACCTGTTCGGTATGGATCAGCATCCGGTCAGGAACCGGATAGTTATCGCCGATGATCGAGTCCGTGAGTTCAAAAACAAAAGCATCGGCGTTAAAGCCAAACATTTTCACGGCATGCTCAACCATGGCGGAAAGAAAGTTGGCGCCCGCCTCGTCAGCATGCCTGTCGAGCCACGCTTCGAACCTGGCGGCAATGCCATTCATTTGCGGCATGCCGGCAAGCCCCGCGACGGGATTGTCCATGGTGCGGCGGCATTCGCTCAGCGCGAACTGGCCGAACAGAAAAAAGCCTTCGCGTGGCGCGGTGGCGATCCAGTTTGGATTACCACGACCGGCATTAAGCAGCGCATGCGTGGCTTTCTGGGCACTGCGCTTCGCCAGCTTGATCAATCCGTCCTTGATTTCGAACGGGCTCATTTTTTCGTATTCGCGATAGTCGATTTCGGCCATGATGCACTCCTCCGGAAGAACTGCATCCGCGGGTTGCGAGAGGCGGGTTGGATGCAGCAATTGAAAGAAAGGTCTGCAGCGGGGCTAGACATAGCCGGCGCAGACGCCGTCAAGGCAGGATCCATTTTACAGTCGAACCTGCCAAAACAGCAATGCTGTGCAGGCCATTGCACACGGCGTTTGCAGAGGAATTTCGCGTCCTATCCTACTCCTCTTGTCTGGCAAAGGATGGATAGGCGTATTCTTCTCAACCGCAGAGACAATGAATGATTGAACTCACCTACAGTAGAGTGAGCTAATTCAATTTACGCTAGTGTGTCTCGATAATACATACTTGAAACGCCCGCGCAAGAGTGTATCGTTGCAATCGGATTTGCCTATTCGCATTACTTGAGCAGCATTTAACTGTCCAATTGCAGCCGGTTAAGCGCGCGAGGCGCCTGCCGAGCTGAAGCGCTAGGGGGCCTTTTATGTTTGAGTGGTTCGCGAACACACTCCGCGCCTATCCGGAAATTGCAATCTTCTTATCCCTTGCTCTGGGATATTACTTCGGTTCATTCACCTTCAGGGGACTCGGGCTCGGTGCGGTAACGGCGACGCTGATAGCTGCCGTCATTATCGGGCAGCTCGGCATCACTATTTCACCTCCGCTCAAAGCGACATTTTTTCTGATGTTTCTTTTTGCGATCGGCTACGGCGTTGGGCCGCAATTCGTGCGGGGCATTGCCAAAGACGGTATCCCGCAAGCAATCTTTGCAGTGGTGGTCTGCCTGTTCTGCCTGGGATCCGCCTATTTCGGCGCCATATTCGCGGGCTATGACGTTGGCTCCGCCATCGGCCTATACGCTGGTTCGCAGACCATTTCTGCTTCCATGGGGCTGGCTACCGATGCCATCAATCGCCTGGGGCTACCGGCAGATCAGACCAAGACAATGCTGGATGCGATGCCAGTCGCCTACGCGGTTACCTACATATTCGGTACTGTGGGTTCTGCCATCGTGCTTGCGTTGATCGGACCGGCCTTGCTCAACATCGATCTCGAAGCGGAGTGCAAGCGCTACGAGGAGGAACATGGAGGCAAGAGCGCGGCCGGCGGAGCTGGTACTGCGTGGCACAATTATGAGTTGCGCGCCTATCGTGTAAAGGAGGGCGGCAAGATCGCAGGACTGAAGGTCACGGACGCGGAACGCTTGCTTCCGAGCGAACGGGTGTTTGTGGAACGGATTCGTCGGGGCAGCCAACTCATCGAGGCGACCGGCGATACGGTCGTCCAGGCTGGCGACATCGTCGCAGTAGCCGGCCGGCGCGAAGTGTTGGTGGACCTGATCGGCCATGCTGCCGAAGAGGTGGATGACCGCGAATTGCTGGCCGTTCCCGCCGGTGGCGTGGACGTCTATGTCACGTCGAAAGATATCAATGGAAAAACGTTGGCGGAATTGGCATCCATGCCTGCGTCTCGCGGTGTTTTCCTTCGTAAGATTGTCCGCGGCGCGACCGCCACTGACATTCCAATCCTGCCCAACACGAAGGTGCATCGAGGCGACATCCTCACTCTGGTGGGTCGCAATCAGGACCTTGCCGCAGCTACGAATGCAATCGGCCGTGCGGACAAGCAGACTGATATTGCCGATGTCGCGTTCATTGGCGCAGCAATCGCCATCGGGGCTCTTGTTGGCGCGATTGTTTACAAGATAGGCAGCATCCCGCTGACCCTGTCCACCTCTGGCGGTGCGTTGATCTCGGGCCTGTTCTTCGGTTGGCTGCGGTCCGTGCATCCGACTTTCGGACGCATTCCGTCCTCAACGGTGTGGTTTATGAACTCCGTCGGCCTCAACGTATTTATCGCGGTCGTCGGTATTTCATCAGGGCCCGGCTTCGTCGCCGGTCTCCAGCAACTCGGCTTCAGCCTCTTCCTTTGGGGCATTGCGGTGACGACCATACCTCTGGTGCTTGCAATGTATGTCGGCAAATACGTATTCCGATTTCATCCGGCCATCCTGCTGGGTTGCTGCTCAGGTGCGCGCACCACGACGGCCTCCCTGGGGATGATAAACGATCGTGCCAAGAGCCAGATACCCGGGCTCGGCTACACGGTGACCTATGCCGTCGGAAACACGCTGCTGACAATCTGGGGAATGGTGCTCGTGCTGCTTCTGGCCTAGGCAGCCGCGAGCTTTGACTTCGCACTCTGATACTAACTGTCAATAGAAGCAATCCATATCGGGACGGTGAAAGCCATGCTTACCGTGGTCGTAGATATCCTGCGCTCTCATCCTGAAATTGCGCTGTTTCTGACGCTGGCGCTTGGCTATCTCATTGGGAAGGTTCGCTTGGGGGGGCACGCGCTCGGTCTTGTGACCGGCGCCCTCTTTGCCGGCCTTCTGATGGGCCAGTTGGCAATCGAAGTTAGCAACGAACTCAAGATTATTTTTCTGCTGCTGTTTCTGTTCGCCAATGGCTACGGCGCTGGGCCGCAGTTCTTTCGAGCCCTGCGGCAGGATGGATTTGGGCCTCTCGTGCTGACCCTGGTCGTATGTTTTTCCGGTCTGTTGATGGTCTGGCTAACCTCAAGATTGATGGGGCTGTCCACTGGCTATACAGCAGGGTTGCTTTCGGGTGCCCTCACCCAGTCTTCGGCGATGGGTACCGCGAGCGAAGCGATCATGGCTCTTCCTTTGCCGGAGCAGGAAAGGTTGGCGTTGGTGAACCAGATCCCGATCGCCGACGCTGTCTGCTACCTATTCGGCTTCTGGGGCGAGGTCATATTCGTTGCGGCGGTCCTGCCGAAATTGCTGGGTATCGACTTGGAGAAGGAAGCCAAGGCGCTTGATGCGAAACTGGGAATCAAAGAGGAAACGAGCGTGCGTTCCGCCTATTCGGTTCAGGCAGCGCGTGGGGTTCTAATTGAAACGGACCGATTTCGGACCGTCGCCGATCTGGAAGCGGAAGCCGCAGCCGCAGGTCAGCGGCTGACCGTGTTGCGGGTAAGGCATGGCGACCACATCATTGATGCCACGCCCTCCACGGCTCTCAAGATTGGCGACGTTGTTGCATTGGCCGGCCGACGATCCTGGATTGTCGATTTCACCAGCAAAATTGGACGCGAGGAAGACGACGCGGTGCTTCTCGACATCCCCTTCGACTCTGCCAACATCATCATCACGAATGCAGCTATCGAAAAAGAAACGTTGGGCGAGATAGCCGCCACGCGCGACTACACCCGCGGAATTTTCATTACAAGGCTACGCCGCGGTGAACAGGATATCCCGATATCGCTGAAAACCCGGCTGCAACAGGGAGACGGCATTTCGCTCGTCGGAAACTCCGCATCCCTGGCCAAGGCTGCGGACGATCTCGGCTACTGGGAGCGTCCCTCTATCTTGACAAACATGTTTACGCTGGGCGTCGGCATTGTGGTTGGATGCCTTATCGGCCTCCCCGCACTCTATATCGGCGGCGTCAAACTGGCCTTGTCCACCTCGGTCGGCACTTTGCTCGCCGGTCTGTTCCTGGGCTGGCTTCATAGTAAGCGCCCGTGGATGGTCGGAAACATACCGGAGCCCACCCGTCTATTCCTTATAAATTTTGGTCTGGCGGGTTTCGTCGCAATTACCGGCCTTCATGCTGGTCCTGGCTTCATAGCTGGCCTGAAGGACGTTGGCATTCCGCTGTTTATCGCAGGCATTTTCTGCACATGCGTCCCGCCCACCATCGGAATGCTGTTCGGCAAGTATATCTTGCGAATGAACCCGGTTCTGCTTCTGGGCGCAGTGTCCGGTGCCCAAACCATGACCGCTGCGATGGTTGCCGTCCAGGAGCGCGCCAAGAGCCAGGCGCCTGTCATCGGATTTACGGTCCCCTATGCTCTCGGCAACATCATACTGACGACCTTCGGCAGCATAATCGTGCTGCTCGTGAGCTAGGTTCGATGCCCGCAACATTTTGAGCAACATTAACCTAATATAAAGCCCTTGCGGAACATAAATGGAACATATAGTGTTTGTTCCAGATTTGTTTCGCGATTCTGCGAGGGCTGTGATGCTGACAAGAAAGCAACAAGAACTACTCCTTTTCATTCATGAACGGATGAAGGAGTCAGGCGTGCCGCCCTCCTTCGATGAAATGAAGGATGCGCTGGATCTTGCGTCCAAATCGGGCATTCACCGCCTGATTACAGCTTTGGAGGAGCGTGGCTTCATTCGCCGCCTGCCGAACCGGGCCCGTGCGCTGGAGGTCATCAAGCTTCCCGAAGCCTATGCGTCGAGCCTAAAGCCACAGGTCAAGGGCTTTTCGCCCAGTGTGATCGAAGGCTCGCTTGGCAAGGCGCCGCCTGCCCCGGCTGTCCGCCCGCCGGCAAATGACGAACACTCCGATTCCGTTGCAATTCCTGTCATGGGGCGGATTGCAGCCGGCGTGCCGATTTCCGCTATCCAGAACAATACCCACGACATCTCAGTGCCGGCCGGGATGATCGGCAGCGGCGAGCACTATGCGCTCGAAGTCAAGGGCGACTCGATGATCGAGGCAGGCATTCTTGACGGAGACACGGTCATTATTCGAAACGGTAGCAACGCCAGCCCTGGCGACATCGTGGTTGCGCTTGTCGATGACGAAGAAGCTACTCTCAAGCGGTTTCGTCGCAAGGGCGCATCCATTGCCCTTGAAGCGGCAAACCCAGCCTATGAAACCCGTATTTTCGGACCGGATCGGGTGAAGATCCAGGGTAAGTTGGTGGGCCTGATCCGCCGCTATCACTAGGCAGATATCATTTGCAGTTGGTCGCGTCCGCAAGCTCTTCGGACGCGTTTACCTTGGATGGAACAGACGATTGCGGTTTCGCCGCACCTCCGCTAATGCATCTGGCATGGGGCTGGCAATTTCTTGAAGATTTTTTGTGGTTAGCACCGGTAGATGTTACTCTGTCGGTGGGTTGACTGCGGTTTCCGCGAGATTGGACATTTTACCGCCTAAATCGGCACTTAGCGCGATTGTCGGTATGGATGGCTTGCCCGATCCAATTGTATGCGACAGGAGACTGCATTGAGCAAAAATGACAAGAAGGTAGCGCTTGTAACCGGCATTACTGGCCAGGATGGCGCCTATCTCGCCGAACTGCTGCTGAGCAAGGGCTACATTGTCCACGGTCTCAAGCGCCGTTCCTCGTCCTTCAATACGGGCCGCATAGAGCACATCTACCAGGATCCGCACGAGGAAGATCAGCGCTTCATTCTCCACTACGGGGATATGACCGATTCCACCAACCTGATCCGCATCGTACAGGAATGCCAGCCGGACGAGATTTACAATCTCGCGGCACAGAGCCACGTGCGCGTCTCCTTCGAGACGCCGGAATATACGGCCAATGCAGACGGCATCGGCACCCTGCGTCTGCTCGAAGCCATCCGCATCCTCGGGTTGGAAAAGAAGACCCGTTTCTATCAGGCCTCGACCTCTGAGCTGTATGGCCTCGTTCAGGAAGTGCCGCAGCGCGAAACGACCCCGTTCTATCCGCGTTCACCCTATGCGGCTGCGAAGCTCTACTCATATTGGATCGTTGTGAACTACCGCGAAGCCTATGGCCTGCACGCGTCGAACGGCATTCTCTTCAATCATGAAAGTCCGCTGCGCGGCGAAACATTCGTCACCCGCAAGATCACCCGCGCTGCTGCCGCCATCCGCCTCGGCAAGCAGGAAAAGCTCTTTGTCGGCAATATCGATGCCAAGCGCGACTGGGGCCATGCGCGCGAATATGTGCGCGGCATGTGGTTGATGCTGCAGCAGGACCAGGCAGACGATTACGTGCTCGCCACTGGAGAAACCACCGAAGTTCGCCAGTTCATCACCTGGGCCTTCGAAGATGTCGGCATCAATCTGGAATGGCGCGGCAAAGGCGTAGATGAAAAGGGCTATGACATCTTGTCGGGCAAGGTCGTGGTCGAGATCGACCCCCGCTATTTCCGCCCGACCGAGGTCGAACTGCTGATCGGCGACCCAACCAAGGCGCATGAAAAGCTCGGCTGGAAGCACGAAACGTCCGTTCGCGATCTTTGCCGCGAGATGGTCAACGAAGACCTCAAGGTCATGCAGACAGCCACCGTGATGAAAGAAGCCTGATCGATGTATTCTCTCACGGGCAAGAAGGTCTGGGTCGCCGGGCATCGAGGCATGGTGGGTTCGGCAATCGTGCGCAGGCTTGCACAGGAGGGCTGCGAGATAGTCACTGCGTCGCGCGCTGATGCCGATCTGCGCGATCAGGCGGCAACGACGGCCTGGATCGAGAAGACCAGGCCGGACGCTGTATTCCTGGCTGCGGCAAAGGTCGGCGGCATCCTTGCCAACGACACCTATCCGGCCGATTTCCTCTACGACAACCTGATGATCGAGGCCAACATCATCCACGGCGCGCACAAGGCCGGCGTGGAGAAACTGATGTTTCTTGGCTCGTCCTGTATCTATCCGAAATTCGCGACGCAGCCGATAACGGAAGATGCGCTTCTGACCGGGACGCTGGAGCCGACCAACGAATGGTATGCGATCGCCAAGATCGCCGGTATCAAGCTTGCGGACGCTTATCGCAAGCAGCATGGCGCCGATTTCATCTCCGGGATGCCGACGAACCTTTATGGTCCGGGTGACAATTTCGACCTGAATTCCAGCCATGTCATGCCGGCGCTGATCCGCAAGGCACATGAGGCGAAGGTCTCCGGCGCCGCCGAGATCACCATATGGGGAACCGGCACGCCGCGCCGCGAGTTCCTGCATGTGGACGACTGCGCCGATGCCTGCGTCCACCTTATGAAGACTCATTCGGCGCCTGGCCATGTAAACATCGGTTCCGGTGACGACGTGACGATACTGGAGCTGACGCAGATGGTGTGCGAAGCGGTCGGCTTCGAAGGCAAGATCGTCCACGATCTGTCCAAACCCGACGGCACGCCCCGCAAGCTGATGAGCGCCGACAAGCTGCGTGCAACGGGTTGGGCGCCGAGGATCGACCTCAAGCAGGGAATTGCCGCTGTCTATCAGTGGTTCCTAGCTAACAAGGCCTGATACAGACGAGTTGGGACCGGACGTATGACTGACAATCGCCACCAACTGGCGTTCCTGGACGGCTTGCGCGGCTTTGCATCCCTTTGGGTGTTGATCGGCCACGCCATGTTCCTGACAGGATACAAGGTAGGGCTGTTTGCCCAGCCCGATATGGCTGTCGATCTGTTCATCATTATCTCCGGATTCCTGATGGTGTATCACTATCAGCTTCGGGAAGAGCGAGAACCCTGGACCGACCCTTCGACATGGAAGGTCTTCTGGATCCGGCGGTTTTTCCGTATCGCGCCGCTCTACTATGTGTGTCTAGCGGCGGCGATCTGGTTCGGACCGGATCTCTGGCAGGCGCGGCTGGATGGCGCGGCTGTCATGTCGGGCGGCGTTGCCGAAACCGCCCGCTATGCCGACCGTTACCTCGACCAGTCGCTGACCAACATTCTTATGCATGTCAGCTTTCTTTTCGGCATGACGTCCACGCATAATTTCCGGACTGCATTGCCTGATTGGTCGATCGGCCTCGAAATGCAGTTCTACCTGTTCTTGCCGTTCCTGATGCTGGTTATCCTGAGGCTTCGCTGGTTCCTCGGCATGGCGCTGCTGGTGGGGTTCGCGTGGATCCTTGGACGCTGGCTGGAGCGAAACGGTTTTGTAGTCGGTGCCTACTCCATCCTGGCGATGAAGTTCCATCTGTTTGCCGCCGGCATGCTGATCGCCATGTCAGTGCGCGTTGAAGGCACGCGGAAATGGCTATTCCTGCTCGCTGCCATCGCCGTTATTTTCGTACCACTCGGTGGCGGTCGAGACCTCTTCCATCGGGCGATCAAGATCGGCATCGTCTGCGGGTTCTTCGCATTATTGTACAAGGATGCGCTGCCAGGGATACTCAAGCGCGCAGTCGGCCTGCTCGACGTCGTTTTTTCCAATCCGGCCAGCCGGTTGATTGGAGACCTCTCCTACGGCGCCTATCTCATCCATCTCATGGTGATGCTGCCCGTCTGCGGCTGGCTTGCCAACAGGTTTCCCGATTGGGCCGCCTTTCCGCGGTTCTGGGCGGCGCTGGTATTAACGGCATCGATCACCTACGGGCTGTCGTGGGTCGCATACAGATCGATCGAATTGCCCGGCATCGCACTCGGCCGCCAGGTCGCGGGTCGCTTTCAGAGGTCGCGGCCGGTACTGGCTTAGTCCACATCGGCTTTTGCGCAACGAGGCATAGAAAAACCCCGCTGTCGCCAGCGGGGTTTCTTGTTTCATGCCGATGTCCGGCCGTTACTTCGGCAGTTCGCCTTCGACACCTTCGACGAAGAAATTGAGCGGGCCGATCTGGTCGTCGCCGGCGGTTTCGCCTGCCTTGAGCCATACGGAGCCGTCCTGCTTGTTGATCGGGCCGGTGAAGGGCTTGAGTTCGCCCGACTTGATCTTGGCTTCGGTCTCTTCAGCCATCTTCTTCACGTCGTCTGGCATGTTCGTGTAGGGCGCCATGAACAGAATGTTCTGTGCCAGACCATCCCAGCTATGCTGCGACTTCCAGGTGCCGTCGAGAGCCGCCTTGACGCGTGTGACGTAGTAGGCGCCCCAGTTGTCGACGATCGCGGTCAATTGCGTCTCCGGACCGGCCTTGATCATGTCGGAAGCCTGGCCGAATGCGTGGATCTTGCGCTCAGCGGCAACCTGCATCGGTGCAGTGGAGTCCGTATGCTGAGTGATGATATCGACGCCCTGGTCGATCGCAGCCTTGGCGGCATCGGCTTCCTTGCCGGCGTCAAACCAGCTGTTGACCCAGATGACCTTCAGCTTGAAGTCCGGGTTTATCGAGCGTGCGCCAATGATGAAGGAATCGACGCCCTGCACCACTTCGGGGATCGGGAACGAGCCGATATAGGCGGCCGTGCCGGTCTTAGACATCTTGGCAGCGATCTGACCGAGGATGTAGCGACCTTCATAGAAGCGCGCATTGTAGGCGGTCAGGTTATCAGCCGTCTTGTAGCCGGTCGCGTGCTCGAACTTCACCTTGGGGAACTTGGCCGCAACCTTTACGGTCTGGTCCATGAAGCCGAAGGAGGTCGAGAACACCAAGCCGCAGCCTGAGCGGGCGAAACGCTCGAGCGCGCGTTCGGCATCCGGACCTTCAGGCACATTTTCGAGATACTGGGTTTCGATCTTGTCGCCGAGTTCCTTTTCCAACAACTGACGGCCATGATCATGTGCCTGCGTCCAGCCGCCATCGGTCTTGGAACCGACATACATGAAGCACACCTTGAGCTTGTCTTCGGCGTGGGCTGAAGCCGCAATGCCGATCATTGCTGCGGTGGCTGTAAGCGAAAGTATGAGTTTTTTCATGATTACCCCTATCGTTTTGGATGAACTCTTTTTGTCTTCAACGGTCGGGAACGAACGATTTCCCGAGAGATGCTGGTGTGTTGATCAACGTCAAACGCCTGTTCTGCGATATGACGATCAGTACGATGACTGTCGCCAGATATGGAAGCGCTGACAGGAACTGCGATGGAATGGCAATGCCGAAAGCTTGCGCGTGCAGCTGTCCGATCGAGACTGCACCAAACAGGTAGCCGCCCGCAAGCAGCCTGAGCGGTCGCCAGGAGGCAAACACCACCAGCGCGAGCGCGATCCATCCGCGTCCGGCGGTCATGTTCTCCACCCATTGCGGGGTATAGACGAGCGATAGGTATGCACCCGCCAGCCCCGAGCACGCGCCACCAAACATCACTGCAAGATAGCGGATGCCGATGACATTGAGCCCCAGCGCATGCGCCGAAGCATGATTGTCGCCGATCGAGCGCAAAACCAGCCCGCCCTTGGTCCGGAACAGGAACCATTGCAGACCGATGATCAGCGCGACGGAGATGTAGAAGATGATGTCCTGTTTGAAGAGCACCTCGCCCAGAAACGGGATCGAGGACAGTCCGGGAATGGCGATTTCCGGCAGCTTGATGCCCTGAACGCCAACGAAGGACTCGCCGATCATGCCCGACAAGCCGAGCCCGAGAATGGTCAGTGCAAGACCCGTGGCGACCTGATTGGCCACCAGCGTGAGCGTCAGAAAGCCGAAGAGCAATGACATCAGCACGCCCACAGCGATTCCTGCGAACATGCCGATCACCGGCGAGCCAGTCATCTGCGTGACCGCAAACGCGCTGACTGCGCCCATGACCATCATGCCCTCGACACCGAGATTGAGCACGCCGGAGCGCTCGGTTACGAGTTCACCGACCGATGCGATAACCAGCGGGGTAGAAGCTGTGATGACGGTGATCAGGATGGATTCGGCTGGTGACATGATCAGGCCCCTCTCTCGGCGCCGGTCAATCGGGACCAGACAATACGGATCTTGTAGGAAATCAGGGTGTCACAGGACAGCACGAAGAACAGCAGCAGCCCTTGAAACAGGCGCGTCACCTTGTCGGAGACGCCGAGCGAAAGCTGTGCGGCCTCTCCGCCCAGATATGTCAGCGCGAGCACCAGGCCGGATACCACGATGCCAAGCGGATTGAGCCGGCCAAGGAAGGCGACTATGATAGCCGTAAAGCCATAGCCCGGGGAAATCGATGGACGGAGCTGGCCGATGGCGCCCGATACCTCGGCAATCCCGGCAAGTCCGGCAAGCGCGCCGGATAGCAACATCGAGAACCAGACCATGCCAGAGGCGGAAAATCCTGCAAATCGCCCTGCCCGGGCTGACTGGCCGAGCACCTTGACCTGATAGCCCTTGAGCATGAATTCCATCATGAACCAGAGCAGAATGGCCGCGACGAGGGCGAAGACAATACCCCAATGCGCCCGGCCGGATTCCTCCCAGATCGGTGGCAAGAGGGCCGATGCATCGAACATCCGGGTTTCCGGAAAATTCTGCCCTTCCGGATTTCTCCAGGGGCCGCGCACCAGCCAGTCGAGGAAAAGCTGGGCGATGTAGACCAGCATCAGGCTTGTCAGGATTTCGTTGGTATTGAACCGTGTCTTGAGAAGCGCCGGAATCGCTGCGTAAAATGCACCGCCGACGGCACCGAAGATCAGCATCAACGGCAGCAGGAGCGGTGAACTCCAATCGTGGAAGACCACCGGCAGGAACGATCCGAATATGCCGCCGAAAATGAATTGGCCTTCCGCGCCGATGTTCCAGTTGCCAGCACGATAACAAATAGAAAGGCCAGCTCCGATCAGGATCAGCGGCCCGGCCTTGATGGCGAGTTCGTGCAGTGACCATTCTTCCCGCAGCGGGTCGATGAAGAACAGATAGAGCGCCTGCAGCGGATCCTTGCCGAGTGCGGCAAACAGGATTGCGCCGCAGATCAGCGTCAACAGCAGCGCGATGAACGGCGACACGAAGGCATAGAACCTGGACGCATTGGCGCGTTTTTCGAGCTCAATGCGCATGTCCGGCCTCACTTGACTGCTTGTGCATGCCGCCCATCAGCAGACCAATCTTTTCACGGTTCATCTCGGATGCCGGGTGGATATCCGAGAGTTTTCCGTCGGAAATTGCAGCTATATGCGTCGCCACTTCGAAAATCTCGTCCAGATCCTGGCTGATGACCAGCACGGCAGAGCCTGCCTTGGCAAGATCGACGAGCGCCTGACGGATATGGCTCGCTGCCCCGGCATCGACCCCCCAGGTCGGCTGGTTCACCACCATGACCGATGGCTGACGGTCCAGCTCACGACCGACGATGAACTTCTGCAGGTTTCCGCCCGATAGCGAACCAGCCGCCGGGTCCTCGCCGCTCTTGCGTACGTCCATGGCGGCACAGATGCGTTGTGTCGCCGCCTTGATGGCCGAACCGCGAATAACCTTCAGCACGCCCGCGCCCAGGAAAGCCTTTCGATCCGACACATTGCGCGACAGGATAAGATTTTCCGACAGGCTCATGGTGGTCACGGCTCCATGACCATGGCGCTCCTCGGGTACGAAGGCTGCCCCCATCAGGCGCCGCTTTGAGATCCCGGAACGTCCCGACGCCTTGCCCCGGATCGCGACGTCTCCATCGCGCGGCGACAGATACTCGCCGGAAAGTACATCGAAAAGTTCGCCCTGGCCGTTTCCGGCGACCCCGGCGATCGCGAGGATTTCTCCTGCCCGCACCTTGAGGGAAATATTCTTCAGCGATACCGCAAACGGTGTCCTCGCCGCGGCGCAGAGCGCGTAGGCCTCCAGTAGAACCGCGCCGGCTGCATCAGCTGATACTTTCTCGACTGCGGCAACATCGTTTCCAACCATCATGCGTGCCAGTGACGCCGGGGTTTCCTTTCTGGGATCGCAGGCCCCGGTCACCTTGCCATGTCGCAGTACTGTGGCGCGGTCGCATATGCGCTGCACCTCCTCCAGTCGATGGCTGATATAGAGCACAGAACGGCCTTCCGCCTTCAGCTTCTCAAGCGTCTCGAACAGCTTGTCGGCTTCCTGCGGAGTGAGAACGGAGGTCGGCTCATCGAGAATGATGAGCTTGGGATTTTGCAGCAGCGTCCGGACGATCTCGATGCGCTGGCGTTCCCCAACCGAAAGGTCAGCAACGTGGGCGTATGGATCGAGCGGCAATCCGTAGGCCTTGGAGAGCGTCGCAGCTTCATCGGCAATTTTTGCCAACGGCACGTTTCGATCCAGCGACAGGGCGATATTCTCGGCAACAGTCAGCGCCTCGAAGAGCGAAAAGTGCTGAAACACCATGCCTATGCCGGTTTTCCGGGCTTCGCCGGGGCTGCCGATCTGCACCGGCTGCCGCTGCCACAGGATCTGTCCCGAAGTCGGCGCAAGCACGCCGAACAGCATTTTCACCAGCGTCGATTTTCCAGCGCCGTTTTCTCCCAGCAATGCGTGTATCTCACCCGGTGCAATCGAAATGTCGATCTCGCTGCATGCTGCAAACGAGCCAAACAGTTTCGTAATTTTACGCACTTCGAGGAGAGGTATTGAGCCCTTTGTATCCGTGTTGGCCACGAACCACCCCAGTCTTATCAATTTGCCCCGTTTATAACATTCAGGGAATTAAAAGCGTTGTTCCACTCGTTTTTCTATCTTCAAGGTCGCGGTGCGCCAAAGCGGCGTCCGCCAACGGATAGCTTTGATTGATATTGATAACCACTTTGTTTCGCTGCACAACCGCAAAAAGCGCATTCGCACAGGCATCGAGCTCCTGCCGAGTGCGAATGTACGAACCGAGCGTCGGCCGGGTGGCGAAGAGCGAGCCCTTCTGGGCAAGGATCGCCAGTTTCATCGGTTCCAGCGCGCCTGAGGACTGGCCAAAACTCACCCACATTCCGCGCGGCTTGATGCAATCCAGTGAAGCGGGATAGGTGTCGCGGCCGACGGAGTCGTAGACCACGTCGACGCCCTGCCCGCCCGTCAGTTCCTTGACGCGTTCAACGAAATTCTCGGTGCGGTAATTGATGACGTGATCGTAGCCATTCTTTAGCGCGAGTTCGACTTTGTCGGCGCTGCCGGCAGTTCCGATGACCGTGGCGCCGAGCGCCTTGGCCCATTGGCCAGCGATTAGTCCCACTCCGCCGGCTGCAGCATGAAAGAGCAGCACGGTTTCCGGCCCCACCTTGTAGGTCCGGTTGAGGAGATACTCGGTCGTCATGCCCTTCATCATCATTCCGGCGGCGGTTTCATAGGAGATGTCGTCCGGAATTCTGACCAGTTCGGAAGCCGCGATGTTGCGGATCTGCGAATAGGCTCCACTCGATGAGGGATAGGCGACGCGATCGCCGACATTGAAATCCGTCACACCCGCGCCAACTGCGATGATCTCGCCCGCGCCCTCCTCGCCCGCGATATAGGGAAGTCCACCGGGCGCTGGATAAAGGCCGGTACGAAAATAGGTATCGATAAAATTCACGCCGATCGCGTGGTGCCTGAGCTGCACTTCGCCTGTGGCGGGCGGCGCAACGTCGATCTCGATGAATTCCATCACGTCCGGACCGCCATGTTGGCGGATGAGTATGACCTTGCTCTTCACGAAATTACTCCTTGCGACCCAAACTCTGGAAAATCTGCAGCACGAATCCAATGCAGTAAAGATAGATTCCGGCAGCCACGACACCCCAGACCACCCACTGCGGCGACTTGAAATGCATCAGCAGCGAAACGCCGCCCAGCACCGACCAGATGGCAAACACAGCCAAATTGAGGTTTCGCAGGCGCTTGACCCGGACAGGGTGCAGGAAATGAATCGGAAAGAACGTCAGGACAACCGAAACCAGCACGACAGCAAACGCCGTCGTTTCGCTTGCATCGATCACAAACAGCGTGAAGATCACCATGTTCCAGACGACTGGAAAGCCGGAGAAGAAGTACTCATCAGTTTTCATGCCCATGTCGGCATAGTAGATGGCCGAGGACACCACGATCAGCCCCGCGGCAACGAATGACCAGGATTCCCCGATCATGCCGCTCTGGTAAAGGGCAAAGGCCGGCAGCAGGACGTACGTGACGTAATCAATGATGTTATCGAGCGTATCGCCCGACCAGTTGGGCAAAACTTCCTTGACCCTGACCTTGCGTGCGATCGGCCCGTCGATGCCGTCCACGAGAAGCGCAAGACCCAACCACCAGAACATATCAACGAAACGATGTTCGGATGCGGCTACCACACCGAGAAACGCCAGAAACGAGCCCGAGGCAGTCAGGAGGTGGACCGCAAAAGCCCGAATTTCCGCATAGGGCACGGCTTTGTAGTTGAAAAGATAGCTGAAAATTCTCATCTCGCCCCCGCCCTGGCACCAAGTTCTCTGTGTCACAGCCCGCTTTCGATACATTGGTTTTCAGCTGTCCGCCAGCCCAAACACCAAAACTCTGGCCAACAAAAAAGCCGGGACGCGATGCCCGGCTTTTTTTCGGCGGAAGTCTGAGCCTTACTTTTCCTTCTTGGGAGCCCGCTTCGTCGGCTTGGTCACCGGCGCACCGCCGTCGGCGGCGGAATCCGACGCGATGGCCGTTTCGACGGGTTCCGGCTTGGCCTTTCTGGATTTCGTCGGCGCGACGGTTGCCGCCACCTCCACCTCATCCCTCGGCCTCACTGGTGCATTTTCCGACATCGCCTCCAGAATGATGCCGGTTTTACCGTCATCCTTCTTGCCCACGGACACACGTACGATTCCGCCCTTCTTGAGCTTGCCGAAGAGGATTTCCTCAGCCAGCGGCTTCTTGATGTTTTCCTGGATCACGCGTGCCAATGGCCGCGCGCCCATCTTGTCGTCATAGCCTTTCTCGGCAAGCCAGGTTGTGGCTTCTTCAGTCAGTTCGAAAGTCACATGCCGCTCGGCGAGCTGGGTTTCCAGCTGCATCACGAATTTCTGCACGACCTTGTGGACGACCGCCATCGGCAGCGACGAGAACGGAATGATCGCGTCGAGCCGGTTGCGGAATTCCGGCGTGAACAGCTTGTTGATCGCTTCGAGATCGTCACCTTCGCGCTTGGATGAGCCGAAGCCGATCGCGGCCCTAGCCATGTCGGAAGCACCGGCATTGGTGGTCATGATCAGGATGACGTTACGGAAGTCGATTTTCTTGCCGTTGTTGTCAGTCAGGGTGCCGTTGTCCATCACCTGCAGCAGGATGTTGTAGATATCCGGATGGGCCTTTTCGATTTCGTCCAGCAGCAGCACGCAGTAAGGATGCTGGTCTACCTGATCCGACAGCAGGCCGCCCTGGTCGAAGCCGACATAGCCGGGAGGTGCGCCGATCAGCCGCGAGACCGTGTGGCGTTCCATGTATTCCGACATGTCGAAACGTAGCAGTTCCACACCAAGCGACGATGCAAGCTGCTTGGCCGCTTCTGTCTTGCCGACGCCGGTAGGGCCGGAGAACAAGTAGGAGCCGATCGGCTTGTTCGGTTCGCGCAGTCCGGCACGCGCCAGCTTGATCGAAGACGTGAGCGCCTCGATAGCCAGTTCCTGGCCATAGACAACAGCCCTGAGTTCCTGCTCCAGATTTGCAAGAAGCTCCTCGTCGTCGCGCGAAATCGTCTTTGGTGGGATCCTCGCCATTGTCGCGATCGTCGCCTCGATCTCCTTTTCGGTGATCAGCTTGCGGCGTTTTGAAACCGGCAGCAGCATCTGCGAAGCACCGGTCTCGTCAATGACGTCGATAGCCTTGTCCGGCAGTTTGCGGTCGGTGATATAGCGTGCGGACAATTCCACTGCAGCCTTGATGGCCTCGTTGGAATAGCGCAGGTGGTGGAACTCCTCGAAATAGGGCTTCAGGCCCTTCATGATTTCGATAGCGTCGTCGATATTCGGTTCGTTGACGTCGATCTTCTGGAACCGGCGGACAAGGGCTCGATCCTTCTCGAAGAACTGCCGGTATTCCTTGTAGGTCGTGGAGCCAATGCAGCGGATTGCCCCGGACGAGAGAGCTGGCTTCAGCAGGTTGGAAGCATCCATGGCACCGCCGGAAGTTGCACCCGCGCCAATGACCGTGTGGATTTCATCGATGAACAGCACAGCGCCCGGAAAATCCTCGAGTTCCTTGACGACCTGCTTCAAGCGCTCCTCGAAATCGCCACGATAGCGAGTGCCCGCGAGCAGCGTGCCCATGTCGAGCGAGAATATCGTCGCGTCGAGCAAGGCTTCGGGGACCTGTTTCTCAACGATGCGCTTGGCCAGGCCCTCGGCGATTGCCGTCTTGCCGACGCCGGGATCGCCGACGTAGAGCGGATTGTTTTTCGAGCGGCGGCACAGGATCTGGATCGTCCGGTTAACCTCGGCCTGCCGGCCGATCAGCGGATCGATGCGGCCGTTCCTGGCCTTCTCGTTCAGATTGACGCAATAGGCTTTCAGTGCGTCCTGCGGCTTCTTCTGACCGTCTTCGGCATCCTTGGCGGGACGGGACTCCTGCTCGCTTTCCTCGACGCCCTTCGGTGCGCGCGTTTCCGCAGCGCCAGGACGCTTGGCAATGCCGTGCGAGATATAGTTGACCGCGTCGTAACGGGTCATGTCCTGCTCCTGCAGGAAGTAAGCCGCATGGCTTTCGCGCTCGGCGAAAATCGCCACAAGCACGTTAGCACCCGTGACCTCCTCGCGTCCCGACGACTGGACATGGATTACCGCCCGCTGGATGACGCGCTGGAAGCCGGAGGTTGGCTTGGAGTCCTCGTCATAACCGGTCGCGAGATTGGCAAGATCGTTGTCGACGTAATCGTTGACCGCCTTGCGGAGCTTGTCGAGATCGACGTTGCAGGCCCGCATCACTGCGGCCGCGTCATTGTCGTCGATCAGGGAAAGAAGAAGATGCTCGAGAGTTGCATATTCATGCCGGCGCTCGTTGGCCAGCGTCAGTGCCCGATGAAGGGCCTTTTCAAGGCTTGAGGAGAATGTGGGCACGATCAGAACCTCATTTCTTTTCCATTACGCATTGAAGCGGATGCTGGTGCTCTTTGGCGAAATCCATGACCTGCATGACTTTCGTTTCCGCCACCTCATAGGTGTAGACACCGCATTCGCCCACACCATGATTATGAACCTGAAGCATAATCCGGGTCGCCCCTTCGCGATCCTTTTGGAAAAAACGCTCGAGAATGTGGATGACGAATTCCATTGGCGTGTAGTCGTCATTCAACAGCAGCACCCGGTAAAGGCTCGGCTTCTTCACCTTCGGCTGAACGCGCGTGATCACGGACGTTCCGCGATTGCCGGAACCTCCGCTTCGCTCAGCGTCACCCTGCATCCGGTATGCCTTGTCGTTCATGTCTGCCTTCAATTCCGATTTATGTCCGAGTCTTTGGCTTCATTTATCACTAACCAGCGCTATATGTGGTATCGTCTTTTGCCATTTTAAGACCCTTTCGCCGCACGGCAATACTAATTCGCCAAACCTGCCGGGAAATGGACAGATTGCTTTGGAAAGCGTCGAACAGGTAGAAAGCCGGCAATACTCGGCTATTCAGCCCTACAGAACAGAGCTACGAGCAAAAGAAAAGCCGGCCGCATTGGGCGGCCAGCTCGTAAATTCAGAAGTGGAGAACGGATCAGGCTGCTGCTGAAGCTGCCTTTTCGACGTTGGCCTTGACCGTCGCAGTCGCCTTGCTGACGGTCGACTCTACCGGCTTGTAGGCTTCCTTGGCTAGATCACTGTACATTTCGCCAAGCTTGGTCATTTCGGTGATGTAGCCTTCGATTGCCGCCTTCGCAAAGTTGCTCTGCAGTTCGAACGCTGCTTCAACACTCTTGGCGGACATCAGCTTCTCGACATGGGAGATCCCGGCCTCAAAGCTTTTCTTGGTGTAATCGGCTGTTTCGGTCGCGATTGCCTGAAGGCCCTTCGATGTGGTCGAATAGCTCTTGAGCATCGAATCCACGGCATCCTTGCCAACGAGGTTGGCATCATCGAATTTGAACATTTTGCGTGTCCCTTTTGCCTTTTGTCGGATGCGACATGAATATGTGCGGCGCACAATAAAGTCAAGCGGAAGTGTGCATCGCAACATGCATGCAAACAAAACCCCGCCTCGCGGCAGGGTCAGTTCGTCTGCGAAAATGGCACCGGATCAGAGATCCACGTCGAGAATCGCCATGGAGAAATTGTAGGACAGGTCGCCGTCTTCGTCGTCACGATAGATGACGCCAAGAAACTCGTCGCCGGCATAGACCTCGGCAGAATCGTCTTTGCGAGGCCGGGCCTTGACGACGATGTTGGGGTTCAACGTCCGCTTGAGGTAGGCGTCGAGCTTTTTCAATTCTTCGGGTTTCACCGCGTTTTCTCCATCAAGGTTCCGATTGGGTCGCTTCTGCCATGGCTCGCGGTTGGCTGTAAACCCCAAACCCGATGCATGCAAAATCACTCCATGGCGGCGAGAATCTGGTCCATCGAACGCGAAGGTTCCGAGCAGCCCGCTTCGCCGACCACCCGCGCCGGCACGCCGGCCACGGTGGTCTTAGGTGGCACCGGTTTCAGCACCACCGAGCCGGCTGCGACGCGCGAGCATCTACCGATCTCGATATTGCCGAGAACCTTGGCTCCGGCGCCAATGAGCACCCCGTCACGGATCTTCGGGTGGCGGTCTCCGGCTTCCTTGCCGGTTCCGCCGAGGGTGACGCCCTGCAGAATCGAAACGTTGTCGCCGATGACGGCGGTCTCACCCACGACGAGGCCGGTCGCATGGTCGAGGAAAAATCCCCGCCCGATCCGCGATGCCGGGTTGATATCCGTCTGGAATACGCTCGACGAACGGCTCTGCAGATAGAGGGCGAAATCCTTGCGGCCGTTGTTCATCAGCCAATGCGACAAGCGATAGGTCTGTATCGCGTGGAAACCCTTGAAATACAGAACCGGCTCGATGTAGCGGGTGCAAACCGGGTCGCGGTCATAATAGGCCTGAATGTCTACGCGCAGAATCTGCCCCCATTCTGGAGCGTCTTCCAACATCTGCTGGAAGGCCTGCTGCAACAGAACAGCGGGCAAATCGGGATGGTCCAGCCGCTCGCAGACGCGGTAGATTACGCTGTCTTCGAGTCGACGATGATTGAGGACGGTCGTGTAGAGGAACGTGGCAAGGACCGAATCCTGCTCCAGCGCTTCCGCCGCTTCGCGTCTGAGGTTGTCCCAGATCGGATCGACGGATGCGATGTGCTCGCTGGATCGGATTTCGTGCTTCACGGCCATTTTCGGCGCTCCTTTTCGGTCCTCGCTCAGGACAATATCAGGACAATATATGGTATTTTCGATGGTTTAGAAATGGGGTCACTCATAGGCGATTTACAGGCTGGTGGGCCACTAGAACCACATCAACAGCCGGCAATATCCTCATAGAAGTCGATGACCGCCTTCTTGTAGACCTTGTCGCCGACAGCGAGCATATGATCGCGTCCCGGAATGTCGACTGCGCGACCGTCGGGAAGCAGATCTGCGAGCGTATGCGGATTGCCTGCAATGTCGTCCTTGGTGCCGACACAGACCAGCACCGGCTGGAGAATGCGGGCGATTTCCGCCTCCGTGACCAGCACGCGGTTGGAGGCAATGCATGCCGCCAGGGCGACACGATCGCTGCCAGTCTTGTCGGCAAACCCTCGGAACATTCGCCCGCGCTCGTGCGTCACGTCGTCGAGAGACGGCGCCAGAAGCGCATCGGCAATCGGGTCCCAGTCCCCCACGCCCTCGACCAGTCCGATGCCAAGCCCGCCCCAGACGAGCGATCGAACCCTCTCAGGGTGCTCCACTGTCAGAAAGGCGGAGATTCTGGCGCCCATCGAATAACCCATCACATCGGCCCGGTCGATTTCGAGATGGTTGAGTAGCGCAGCGGCATCACCAGCCATCAATGATGGGTGATACGCAGCCGGATCATGCGGGTTGTCGCTGCGGCCATGGCCGCGGTTGTCGATCGCGATGATGCGCCGCCCGGCTTGGCTCAGAGTCGGCAGCCACCCCGGATGCACCCAGTTGTAGGCCGAAGAGGATGCAAAGCCATGGATCAGCAGCACCGGTTCGCCATTCGGGTCACCGGCTTCGAAATAGGCAAGCTTGAGCCCATCATGGTTGAAACTCGAGTAATGCGGGGCGTTGAGATGCATGCTGTTCACCGGTCATTTCGAAATCATGAGTTCTTCTTGCAATATGCGGCTTTTTGGCCCTACACAATCGTCCCAAAGATAACTATGTTGCACCACAAAATAATCGGTTTCGGAGACTTGAATGGCTGGTCACAGCATCCCGCACTTTCAGAATGATGGCGGATACAAGACGATCAATATCGGGGTCAAGGAATTCATGTGTACCGGCGCATCGGTTCCTTACGATCATCCGCATATCTTCATCGATATGGGTGACGACAACGAGAAAGTTTGTTCGTATTGCTCCACACTCTATAAGTACGACCCAGCCCTGAAGGCCAACCAGACCGAACCGGCCGGCTGCGTGTTTACCGAACGCGCCGCCTAAGGAATTCAAGCTTCCCGCTGGGGAGCGAGGAATGGATCTATGAAATCTGTAGCAATTGTTGGGGCCGGCATTGCCGGCCTCGTTGGTGCGCTCGCCTTTGCCAGGAAAGGCGTGCGTTGCGTCGTAGTCGAGCGCGTCGCTCACTTGCAGGAAGTCGGCGCGGGCCTTCAGCTCTCCCCGAATGCGAACTATGTCCTGGACAAGCTCGGACTCTCCGAAGCACTCAGGCCCCTCTGGCGCGAGCCCGACAACATCTGTCTGGTCTCGGGTATGACGCTTGCACCCATCAGCGCGATTGCGACAAGCAGGGTTTCGACAGAACGGTGGGGCTCGCCCTACGCGGCCATCCACCGGGCAACGCTGCAGAAGGTGCTGCTCGATGCCGTGCGCGCGGAGCCGCTGATCACCCTTTCACTCGATACCAGGGTTACCACCGAAGCCGGTTTCCGCCAGATCACCGGTGAGGCACCCGATCTGATGATTGGCGCCGACGGCGTCTGGTCGGAGTTCCGAAATCACATTCCCCAGGCTGGTGCGCCAGAGTTTTCCGGTATGGTGGCCTGGCGGTTTATCATTCCCGAAAAGGATGCGCCCTCCTTTCTCAATCCCCGCAATGTAACGGCCTTCATCGGACCCAAGGCGCATATCGTCGCCTATCCGCTGCAGGATGCCGGCGCCTTCAACGTCGTTGCACTGTCGTCCGGCAAGAATCCGGGAGAAACCTGGGCGGCCGATTGCAATCCGATGAACCGGTCGGAGATGACGTCGCAGTTCTCGTCCTGGCACCGGGATATCCGTACCCTTGTTGCCTATGCGCCGCGGCCCACATGGTGGCCGCTATTCGGTGTCAGTGAGGGGCGCTGGACTGATGGCGAAAAGCGGGTGCTGATCGGCGATGCAGCCCATGCGATGACGCCTTTTGCCGCGCAGGGCGCCGCCATGGCAATCGAGGATGCCTACGAACTCGCGGGAATCACCACCGCCGACGTCTCGCTTGGCGACGCATTGAACTTCTTCGAACGGCACCGGCAGATGCGGGTATCGCGGGTCCGTTTGCGTGGCGCGTTCAACAAATTCGCCTACCACGCGCGTGGGCCGGTGCGAATGGCCCGGGATCTCGTCTTGAAGGTACGGGGTCCGCAGAATGTTGCAGCGGATCTCGATTGGCTCTACGGCTACAAGGCGCCAGGCTGAAAACAGGCAGACCTCTTCCGGCACTCGACAGCGGGAAAACCAACATGACTGATCTTTCTGAGCGAACGCGTCACTGGGAAACAGTCTACTCCACCAAATCCGATAAGGATGTCAGCTGGTTCGAAGAGAATCCTGTGATTTCGCTTGAAGTCATCGATGCCGCCTGGGGATCGGCGCCCGCCTCGGTGCTCGACATCGGCGGCGGAGCGTCACGCTTGGTTGACGCGCTGCTTGCAAGGCCCGGCTGCAGGGTGACCGTGCTGGACCTTTCAAAATCCGCGCTTGAGGCAGCTCGAGCGCGCATCGGCGAAAATGCTGATGCTGTCGATTGGGTCGTGGCAGATGTCACTGACTGGCAGCCCCAAAAGACTTACGATATCTGGCATGATCGGGCCGCATTGCATTTTCTTACCCAGCCGGAGGAAAGAGCGGCTTACGTCCGGACGCTTTCGGCGGCTTTGCGGGTCGGCGGCATCGCTGTGATTGGCACATTCGCGCCTGATGGCCCGGAAAAATGCAGCGGCCTTCCCGTCATGCGGCACGATGCCGAAAGTCTGGCACAAATGCTCGGGGATGGGTTGAGCCTGTTGGATAGCCGCCGCCACGAACATCTTACGCCGTGGGGCAGCATCCAAAAGTTTCAGTTCAGTACTTTCAAGCGGCTCTACTGAGTGCTCAGCCTGACACGGCCGAACGCGCAGACTTGAACCCGGCCTCCAGGTCGCCGATAAGATCGGGGACATCCTCAAGACCGATTTGCAGCCGGATGACCGGTCCTCCAGTCGGCGCCTTGGCGATCGTCCGATCGCCCAGCAATACCATCAGCGCCAGGCTTTCGAAGCCGCCCCACGAATAGCCAAGGCCGAAAAGCCGCAATGCATCGAGAAATGCGAACGCCTTTGTCTTGTACTTGGCCGGGTCGCTCTCGGCCAGCACGAACGAGAATACGCCCGAAGCACCCTTGAAGTCGCGTTTCCAGATCTCATGCCCGTTAAATGATTCAAGTGCGGGGTGAAGAACCTGCAAAACATCATCCCGGCCTTCTAGCCAGCGCGCGATTTTCAATGCGCTTTCCTGATGCCTTTCCATACGGATGCCCATTGTCCTGAGACCGCGGAGGATCTGGTATGCATCATCAGGAGCACCGCAAACGCCGAGCGTGACCGTGGTCTCGGTAAGCATCGGCCAATATTTTTCGTTGGCTGAAACCGTGCCCATGAGGATATCGGAATGTCCCGATGGGTATTTCGTGGCTGCGTGAATGGATATATCCACGCCGAAATCGAGCGGCTTGAAGTAAAGCGGGGTCGCCCAGGTGTTATCCATGGTAACGGCGGCACCGCCGGCATGTGCCGCGTCCGCAATTGCCCGAACATCCTGCATCTCGAACGTGTTCGATCCCGGAGCCTCCAGATGTACGAGCTTGGTGTTGGGGCGCATCAGAGCCGCGATCCCTGCCCCGATCGCCGGGTCGTAGTACTCGGTCTCGATGCCAAGCTTTTTCAGCATCGTGTCGCAGAAATGGCGCGTCGGAAAATACACGGAGTCAACAACAAGGATATGATCTCCGGCCGAAACCAGCCCGAGGAATGGCACGCTGACGGCTGCAAGCCCAGAGGGCACCAGAATGGTTCCGGCTGAGCCTTCGAGGGCATCAATTGCCTCGCAGAGTGCATCGGTCGTCGGTGTGCCGCGCGTGCCGTAGGTGTATTTCTGCGCGCGCTTGTCCATCGTCATGGCATCTGGAAACAGCACGGTGGAAGCATGCACCACCGGCGGATTGACAAAGCCGTGATAGTCGCGAGGGTTGAAGCCATCATGTGCCAATCGGGTATTGGGGCCGAACTGGTTGTTTGCGCGCTGTTTTTCAGTCATGTCCATGCCTGTAGGTTTGTGGTGCCTCATGGCTTTCCACAACAATATTGCCGGGTCAAGCACAACAAGGCACCTAAGCTCGAACGTTGCGGCCTTTCGAGGAAAAAGCAAAAAACATCGTCAAACTTCGCGATTTCAGCGCATCAATTTGCACATATTTTGAGTTTTGCGCCGAGATCTGCATGTTTTCATACAATCTGGATCGGTGGTCTTGACTAAGTCCGCAATTAATACTGTCTTAATGCAGCACCGTCCTGTCTGGGAGGGCAGACGAAATGCCGGGATTGTCGGTGACAATCCCATGGGGAAGAACAACAACAAACGTAAAGGTTGGAAAAATGACAAAACAGCTTTTGACCGGAGCAATCGGTGCAGCCGTTATCGCGCTCGGCGCGATTTCCGCACAGGCCGGTACGCTTGATGATGTCAAAGCCAAGGGTTTCGTGCAATGCGGCGTCAACGGCGCCAATCTGCTGGGATTCGGAGCGCAGGATTCCGCCGGCAACTGGTCCGGCCTCGATATTGACCTCTGCAAGGCAATCGCCGCAGCAGTCTTCGGTGACGCGACCAAAGTCAAGTATACGCCTCTTTCCGCCAAGGACCGTTTCCCGGCGCTGCAGTCTGGTGAAATCGATGTGCTGGCGCGCAACACGACCTGGAGCGCCAGCCGCGACAGCCAACTCGGCTTCGATTTCCGCGCGGTCAACTATTATGACGGCCAGGGCTTCATGGTCCGCAAGGACATCGGGGTGAAATCGGCGCTCGAACTCTCTGGCGCCGCCGTCTGCGTTCAGTCCGGCACCACCACTGAACTGAACCTTGCCGACTATTTCAAGGCCAACAAGCTCGAATACAAGCCGGTTGTGTTCGAAAAACAGGAGGAAGTCGATGCCGCCTATCAGGCTGGCCGTTGTGACGTCTACACGACCGACCAGTCCGGCCTCTATTCGATCCGTCTGAAGCTTTCCAACCCCAACGATCACATCATTCTGCCTGAGATCATTTCGAAGGAGCCGCTTGGTCCGGCCGTCCGCCAGAACGATTCCAAGTGGTTCGACGTTGTCTCATACGCCCACTATGCGATGGTGAGTGCTGAAGAGTTCGGCATCACCCAGGCCAATCTCGATGAAATGGTGAAGTCGGAAAATCCGGACATCAAGCGCTTCCTCGGTGAAGAAAAAGACCAGACGCTCGGCAAGGACCTCGGCCTCGATGAGAAATGGGCGTATAATATCGTCAAGTCAGTAGGCAATTACGGTGAATCCTTCGAGCGCAATGTTGGCGAAGGCAGCCCGATGAAGATCCAGCGCGGCCTCAATGCCCAATGGAATAAGGGTGGCCTGCAATACGCACCGCCGATCCGTTGATCTCTGCGTGAAACGACTACGGGAAGGCGGCAGCCGCCTTCCCGCTCATTCCGATAAAAAACGCCTGGAAATAAAGGCTGCGGAACAGGGGAATTTGCATGGCAATTGGAGCCGCAGAGCGGGGCGGTACAAACCGTCCGGCGCAATCGCTGCTATACAATCCGGAATTGCGTCGGTTCGTGTACCAGACGCTGACTATCGTCTTCATCGTCTGGCTCGTCTGGTACGCCTGGACCAACGCGACGCAGAACCTTGCCAAGGCGAACATGACGGCGGGTTTCGGCTTCCTCAATGGCCGCGCCGGTTTCGATATCGCCCAGACGCCGATCGCCTATTCAAGCGACTCGACTTATTTTCGAGCTCTGGTGCTGGGCCTGGTAAATACCATTATCGTCGCGGTCTGCGGCATCGCTACGGCCACGGTGGTCGGCTTGCTGGTCGGCATGGGTAGACTTTCCAGCAACTGGCTGATCGCCCGGCTATCGACCGTCTATGTCGAGGTATTCCGCAACATCCCGCCGCTGCTCGTCATCTTCTTCTGGTACAAGGGCGTGTTGTCGCTGCTTCCTGATGTAAAGCAGGCAATTTCGTTGCCGTTGTCGGTCTATGTCAGCAATCGCGGCATCTTTATGCCGGCGCCCGTCTTCAGCGAAGGATTCGGAGTTGTGCTGATTGCACTTGCCGTTGGCATTGTGGGAGCCATTATCTATACGCGCTGGGCCAACAAGAAGCAGATGGCAACTGGAAAGCGCCCTCCGGTACTTGCGATCAATCTCGCCTTGATCATCGGCCTGCCCTTGATTGCCTTCATTAATACGGGTTTGCCGATCTCCTTCGATCCCCCAATCCTCGGCAAGTTCAATATGAAGGGCGGCACGGTTGTCGGCCCGGAATTCCTGTCGCTCTACATGGCGCTGTCCTTCTATACGGCGGCTTTCATCGCGGAAATCGTACGCGCCGGCATCCGCGGCGTCTCCCACGGTCAGTCGGAGGCGGCGCATGCACTCGGCATCCGGCCGCGTCTGACCACCCGGCTTGTGGTGCTGCCACAAGCGCTGCGGATCATCATTCCACCGCTCACCTCGCAATACCTGAACCTGACCAAGAACTCGTCGCTCGCGGTCGCCATCGGCTACGCGGACCTTGTGGCTGTTGGCGGCACCATTCTCAACCAGTCCGGCCACTCCATTGAAATCATTGCGATCTGGATGTTGGTTTATGTGTCGATCAGCCTGATGACATCGCTGTTTATGAACTGGTTCAACGCCAAGATGGCCTTGGTGGAGCGTTGAGATGACCGAAAACATCACCTATGTGCGCAAGCAGTTTCTCCCGCCGATCCAGCCACCGACCAACGACAGTTCGGCGTGGGGATGGGCCAGGCGGAATCTGTTCGCCTCGATCTCCGACACCATCCTTACGGTGGTGACAGCCATCATCGTGGTCTGGTTCGTCCTGTCTTCCATTGATTGGCTGTTTCTATCCGCGGTCTGGACCGGGACTGATCGAACCTACTGTGCAACCCAAGTCCAGGGCGGAATCCAGCCCGATGGCTGGAGCGGCGCGTGCTGGGCCTATGTCGGCGACTGGTTTACCCAGTTCATGGTTGGCTCCTATCCGCGAGATCAACTCTGGCGTCCCATCTTGATCGCCGTCCTGTTCGTCGGGCTTCTGGTCCCTTTCCTGATACCCTCGGTACCCCGCAAGGGACTGAATGCCGTGTTGCTGCTGATCGCCCTGCCGATCCTCGCTTATATCCTGCTGCTTGGTGGCCGGTTTGGGCTTACCCATGTCGAGACGTCGAACTGGGGTGGCTTGATGGTCACCCTGATCTTGTCCTTCATCGGCATCGTCCTGTCGCTGCCCTTCGGCATCCTGTTGGCGCTCGGACGACGCTCAAAAATGCCGGTCGTCAGAATGGCAAGCGTCGGTTTCATCGAATTGATCCGCGGCGTGCCGCTGATCACCGTGCTTTTCATGGCAAGCGTGCTTCTGCCGCTGTTTCTGTCGCCGGGCAACAACATCGACAAGTTCCTACGGGCGCTGGTCGGTGTGTCGATTTTCGCCTCTGCCTACATGGCCGAAGTCATTCGCGGCGGTCTGCAGGCGATTCCGAAAGGCCAGTATGAAGCCGGCGACGCACTCGGCCTGAACTATGCGCAGAAGATGACGTTCATCATCATGCCGCAGGCGATCAAGCTGGTTATTCCCGGCATCGTCAACACCTTCATCGGCATGTTCAAGGATACGTCGCTGGTGTCGATCATCAACATGTACGACCTGCTCGGCATGGTCAAAGCGAGCTTCGGCAATGCAAAGTGGGTCACGCCCGTGACGCCCTTGACCGGGCTAATTTTTGCAGGCTTCATATTCTGGCTGTTCTGCTTCGGCATGTCGCGCTATTCAGCATTCATCGAGCGGCGTCTCGATACCGGTCACAAGAGATAAGAGGGAAACAACATGGCCAATGCAGCCGCACAAAAAATGGTGGTGTCCAAGACGGATGTCGCGGTCGAACTCACCGAGATGAACAAGTGGTACGGCGAATTCCATGTGCTGAGGGATATCAACCTCAAGGTCATGAAGGGCGAGCGGATCGTCATCGCGGGCCCGTCGGGTTCCGGCAAGTCGACGATGATCCGCTGCATCAACCGCCTCGAAGAACACCAAAAGGGCCGGATCGTCGTCGACGGCATTGAACTCACCAATGATCTCAAGAAGATCGACGAGGTGCGCCGCGAGGTCGGCATGGTGTTCCAGCACTTCAACCTGTTCCCGCACCTGACCATTCTGGAGAACTGCACGCTGGCGCCGATCTGGGTGCGCAAGATGCCGAAGAAGCAGGCCGAGGAGATCGCCATGCATTTCCTCGCACGCGTCAAGATTCCGGAACAGGCCAACAAGTATCCGGGCCAGCTCTCAGGCGGCCAGCAGCAGCGCGTCGCCATTGCCCGCGCCCTATGCATGCGTCCGAAGATCATGCTGTTTGACGAACCGACATCGGCTCTCGACCCGGAAATGGTCAAGGAAGTGCTCGACACCATGGTCGGGCTTGCCGAAGAAGGCATGACGATGCTGTGCGTCACCCACGAGATGGGCTTTGCCCGCCAGGTGGCGAATCGGGTGATCTTCATGGACCAGGGCCAGATCGTCGAGCAGAACGAACCGGGCCAGTTCTTCGACAATCCGCAGCACGAACGCACGAAGCTGTTCCTCAGCCAGATTCTGCATTGATCTGCCAAGGCTGGCCTCACAAGCCAGCCAGTTCCCAGCGCCAAAACATGTCCTAAATGAAAAGGGCCCGGCAGCATCGCTGCCCGGCCCTTTCTAAATCGAATATCTACGCGCTTACTGCTGCTTGGCAGCGTTCTGCGCGTCCTGTAGCTTCTTGCGGGCTTCGTCAGCCTTCTTCTGCATTTCTTCCTGCAGCAGGCGCTGGCGCTCCTGCAGCTTGGACTGCTCCATGGCCGGGCCATCGAACGTGCCGGTGAAGCCCTCAAGCGAGATCTTGATCGGGTTCGGCATGCGCTGGAAGTTCACCGACGTGAACACCACTTCGTTACCCTTCTTCAGGCTGGCGATAACGCCATCCGTCAGTGGCAGTTCGGCGATGCAGAGGTCCGGCATACAGACGCCATACTCAAGCTTCTGGCCCTTGGCACCATCGATCTGCATCAGGATGCCCGGAGGGATAAGACGTGCCGGAGGAACGGAAACCTGCATGAACTTGCGGTTTACCTTGCCCGATACAGTCACCAGCGCTACGGCGGTGACGAGCTGTCCGGTGTTTGCGGTCATGACATTGCGGACCGAGCAGACGTCGCTATCGTCCTGCTTGTCGCAGATCTTGAACCAGCCCTGCGGCGTGGTCGGCGCCGGTGCATTCTGCGCGGATGCATAACCCGGTGCGGTGACCAGTGCCGCGGCGAAAGACGCAGCGGCGACCGTAGCGCGCATTGCAGTTTTGAATTCGAAGCTCATAGCGTTTTCCCGTCTCCTGAAATTCAGCGGCTAAGGCAGTCAAGCCGGTTGAAGCCGGAGCCCTCGTGCCGGTAAAATGAGGCAAATACATGACCCCGTCATGTTTGGCCAACCTGTTACATTGGTGCATTTAATATATCCAGCGTTTCTTTCACCACAGGATGCGTTATTTTGGAGAATGCACGTAAAGCGTTGAATAAATGCCGCAGTCTTTGCCTAGGAGGCACGACAACCGGTTAGCGCCGGTTCCCACGCCTCCAATCTTGCTTTAGTCTTTGGATATGAATCGCACCCCTCGCCTGTCCCAACACCTTGTCACCCTCAAAGCGCTGCTGATGCTGGCATTCGCCGCTTTTATCGCGCCTGCCGCCCTCGCTCAACCCGTCCATGGCATCGCCATGCACGGTACGCCCGCGTTGCCCGAGGATTTCAAGTTCTTTCCTTACGTGAACCCTGATGTGAAGAAAGGCGGTAGACTGGCCTTCGGTGTCGTCGGCACGTTCAACAATCTCAATTCCTTCATCCTCAAAGCCAAGCGCACCACGGCGCGCGGCATGTGGGATCCCGAGCTGGGCAACCTCGTCGTCGAATCACTAATGATGCGCTCGCGCGACGAGCCGTTTACAATGTACGGACTGCTAGCCGAGACCGTCGAATGGGACGACGCCCGAACCTACATCCAGTTCAATCTCAATCCCAACGCCAAGTGGTCGGATGGCAAGCCTGTGACGCCCGAGGACGTCATGTTCACCTTCGAACTGTTGCGTGACAAGGGCCGGCCGCCGTTCTCGACGCGCCTGAAGCGCGTGGCGAAGATGGAGAAGGTTGGCGAGCATTCGGTGAAGTTCACGTTCAATGAACTGGCTGATCGTGAGTTTCCGCTGTTGCTGGCTTTGTCTCCCGTACTCCCCAAGCATGCCACGAAGGTAGACGGTTTCGATGAAACCACGCTTGTGCCCCAGCTCGGCTCGGGTCCCTACCTCGTCAAGCAGGTCAAGCCCGGCGAGAAGATCGTCTACAAGCGGGATCCGAACTATTGGGCCAAGGACATTCCCTCGAAAGTGGGATTCGATAATTTTGACGAGATCTCCATTGAATACTTCCTGCAGGAGAATACCCTGTTTGAAGCCTTCAAGAAGGGCGAGATTGACGTCTACAAGGAAGGCTCACCGAAAAAGTGGGAGCGGACTTACGATTTTCCAGCGGTCCGTTCCGGCGATGTCATCAAGGACACTTTCAAGCCCGGCCTTCCGGCAAACATGTATTCAATGGTCTTCAACACCCGGCGCCCCGTGTTTACCAATGCGAAGCTGCGTGAAGGTCTGACGCTGGCCTTCGACTTCGAATGGGTGAACAAAAATCTCTATGAAAATGCCTACAAGCGCACGGAAAGTTTCTGGCAGAACTCTGTTCTGTCGAGCCTCGGGCGGCCGGCAAGCGACAAGGAACTGGCGCTGCTGGGCGAAGCGGCAAAGCGTATCGACCCGAAGATACTTGATGGCACCTACAGGCTTCCGGTGACCGATGCGACGGGCCGCGACCGCAAGGTGCTGAAACAGGCCTATGATCTGATGCGTGCGGCCGGCTACATGATCGATAACGGCAAGATGAGGGACAGCGCAGGCAAGCCCCTCACCTTTGAAATCCTGACCCAGAACCAGGATCAGGAGAGAATTGCGTTGGCATATAAGCGCAGCCTGGCAGCACTCGGCATCGATATCTCCATCCGGACGGTCGATGACTCGCAATACCAGGAACGCACGCAGCGCTTCGATTTCGACATGATCATGCGCACCTACGCGTCGTCGCTGTCTCCCGGCCTCGAGCAAACAACCAATTGGGGATCCGAATCAAGGGATGTGCAGGCCAGCGAGAACATGGCCGGCGTTGCCGATCCCGATATCGACAGGATGATCGAGAATATACTCAGCGCACGCACGGGCGAGGATTTCCAGGCGGCTGTACGCGCCCATGATCGTCTGCTTCTCGCTGGACACTATGTCATCCCCCTTTATCATATCGGGGAACAGTGGATCGCGCGCTGGAAGCGCATCGGCCACCCCGCTTATGTGCCCCTCTATGGCGCTCAACTTCCCACCTGGTGGGACCAAAGGGTTCAATGAACATGATCGACATCGAGATAGACATCATCTCCGACGTTGTCTGCCCGTGGTGTTATCTCGGCCAGCGGCGTTTGCAGCTGGCGCTTGGGCAGGTTGCTGACGATGTACGGGCAAGCGTCCACTGGAAGCCATACCAGCTCGATCCGAATGCGCCTGCCGAAGGCTATGACGCCATGAAGCATCTCGCCGCCAAGCTCGGCGGTGTCGAAGCGGTGCGCCGATCGCATGAAATGCTTGGCAAGCTCGCCGCCGAAATCGATCTTCCTATCGCGCTGGAAAAGGCGAAGGTGTTTCCAAACACGCTCGATGCGCACCGGCTCATCCATTGGGCAGGCCTTATTGGCGCCGACCTGCAGGATCGCGTGGCGCATGCACTCTTCCAAGCCAATTTCGTCGATGGGCTCGATGTCGGAGATCAAAGCGTGTTGGCGAAGATCGCCGCTGATTGCGGGATGAACGGCGCTGACGTTGCCGCCAAGCTGGCGTCAGATGCAGATCGGGACCATGTTCAAGCTGAAATTGCCAATGCGCAGCGGATGGGCGTGACCGGCGTGCCATGCTTCATCGTCGACAGGCAATATGCCATTACGGGTGCACAATCGGTCGAGGTGTTCGTCAACGCTCTCAGGCAGATCGCCGAACTCAAGCGCAAGGCGGCTCAATAGCCGCCCCGTTGTTCTTGATCTGGTGCGATCCGGCTATCTCACCCCTGCCCGGCAATCTCGGCCAGTTGCGTCATCAGCATCGCCGCTGCGGCCATGCGTTTTTCGGGCTTCGGCAGATCGCGTGCCAAGAACATCGAATGATCCGGGCGGATCTTTGCCAGCGTGCCCTGCTTGGCGATGAACGCGACGAGCCCAGCCGGATTGGGGAAGATCTTGTCGCGGAACTGCACCACCAGGCCCTTGGGTCCCGCTTCCAGCTTCTCGACATTGGCCATGCGGCAGAGCGTCTTGATGTAGACGACCTTGAGCAACGCTTCGACTTCGGCCGGCATCGGCCCGAAGCGGTCGATCATCTCGGCGCCGAAACCGTCGATTTCCTTGAGGTCCTGCAGTTCCCCGAGACGACGATAGAGTCCCATGCGTAGATGCAGGTCGGGCACATAGGCTTCCGGGATCATCACGGAGACGCCGACGACGATCTGCGGCGACCAGCCGGAATCCTGCACCTGCTCGTCACCCTTGATTTCGAGCACCGCTTCTTCCAGCATCTGCTGGTAGAGCTCGAAGCCGACTTCCTTGATGTGGCCGGACTGTTCGTCGCCGAGCAGGTTCCCTGCGCCGCGCAGATCGAGATCGTGGCTTGCGAGCTGGAAGCCCGCGCCGAGCGTGTCGAGCGACTGCAGCACCTTCAGGCGCTTGTCGGCCATGGTGGTCAGCGTCTTGTTAACAGGCAATGTCAGCAGCGCAAATGCTCGCACCTTGGAACGGCCGACGCGGCCACGGATCTGGTAGAGCTGTGCGAGGCCGAACATGTCGGCGCGATGGACGATCAGCGTGTTGGCGGTCGGCACGTCCAGCCCGGATTCCACGATCGTGGTCGAAAGCAGCACATCGTACTGGCCGTCGTAGAACGCATTCATGATGTCGTCGAGCTCGCCCGGCGGCATCTGTCCATGGGCGACGGCGACCTTCAGTTCCGGCACCACTTCGCGCAGGAAGATGTGGATCTCCTCGAGGTCGGCGATGCGCGGGCAGACATAGAAGCTCTGGCCGCCGCGGTAATGCTCGCGCATCAGCGTCTCGCGGATCACCAGCGGATCGAACGGCGAGACGAAGGTCCTGACAGCCATGCGGTCGACCGGCGCCGTCGTGATCAGCGACAGTTCGCGAACGCCGGTCAATGCCAGCTGCAGGGTGCGCGGGATCGGCGTCGCGGAAAGCGTCAGCACGTGAATGTCCGACTTGAGTTCCTTGAGCCGCTCCTTGTGCTTGACGCCGAAGTGCTGCTCCTCATCGACGACCAGCAGTCCAAGATTGGCAAATTTTACACCGGTGCCGAGCAGTGCATGCGTACCGACGACGATGTCGAGCTTGCCTTCGGCCATCTCCTTCTTGGTTTCGTTCAGCTCCTTTGTGCCAACCAACCGTGACGCCTGACGGATTTTGAGCGGGAAACCCCGCAGGCGCTCGGAGAATGTCTTGAAATGCTGCCGCGCAAGCAGCGTGGTCGGCACCACGACCGCGACCTGCGCGCCGTTCATGGCGGCAATGAAGGCGGCGCGCAGCGCCACTTCCGTCTTGCCGAAACCGACGTCACCGCAGATCAGCCGGTCCATGGGGCGCCCGGCGCCCAGATCGTCGCGCACCGCATCGATGGCATTGGCCTGGTCGTCGGTTTCGTCATAGGGGAAGCGTGCGGCAAACTCGTCATAGAGCCCTTCGGGGGCGGCAAGCACGGGCGCCTGGCGCATGGTGCGCTCGGCGGCGATCTTGATCAGGCCCGCGGCCATGTCGAGCAACCGCTTCTTCAGCTTGGCCTTGCGCGCCTGCCAGGCAACGCCACCCAGCTTGTCTAGCTGAGCCTCGGTCTGCTCGGAACCGTAGCGCGACAGCAGTTCGATGTTTTCAACCGGCAGGAACAGCTTGTCGCCGCCGGCATATTGCAGTTCGAGGCAGGCACGCGGTGCGCCCGCCGCCTCGATCGTCACCAGCCCGATGAACTTGCCGATACCGTGCTCGGCATGGACGACAATGCTGCCTTCCTCGATTGCCGAAGCCTCGGAAATGAAATCGGCGGCACGTCTCTTGCGCTTGGAACGGCGGACAAGCCGGTCGCCGAGAATGTCCTGCTCGCCGATGACGACCAGCGGCCCGCTCTCGAAACCGTTTTCGAGCGACAGCACCGCAGCGCCCGCTTCACCGATCTTCAGCTTGAGGGCAGCATGTAGGCTGGCGACCGGGACCACTCTCTCCAGTCCGTGTTCGCCGAGAACCTGCAGCAGCCGGTCCAGCGAGCCTTCCGACCAGCCGGTGACCAGCACCTTGTTGCCTTTGGCGCGATGGTCGGCGATGTGGCGGACGGCAGCGTCGAAGACGTTGATGCGTTCTTCGCCTTGCGCTTCACCGGCTTTTGCCCATCGCATGCCGGGACGTGCCTCAACTGTGATGACCTTGCGCGCCTCGCCTTCCGGCTCGTTGAACGGCGTCAGGCGTATGGCGCCATGCGCCCGCAGCCCGAGCATCACCTGCTCGCCGGAGAGATAGAGCTGGTCGGGAGGCACCGGTTTGTATGGCGCGCCCTGGGTCATGCCCTTGTGTTGCTTGCCGCTGTCGAGACGGGCCTGGTAGTAATCCGAGATCAGCGTAAAGCGCTCGTTGACCGCTTCCTGAAGATTGTGGTCGATGACGATGCGGAACGCGCCGAGATATTCGAACAGGGTTTCGAGCTGCTCGTAATAGAGGGGCAGCCAATGTTCCATACCAGCAAAGCGCCGCCCTTCGGAAATCGCCAGATAGAGCGCGTCGTCGCGTGTTGCCGCACCGAACAGGGTCAGATAATTCTTGCGGAACCGGCTGATCATCTCCGAATTGAGCGATACCTCGCTCATCGGATTGAGTTCGATCGATTTTGCCTGACCCGTTGTCCGCTGGCTGAGTGGATCGAAGTAGCGGATGGTTTCCAGCGTATCGCCGAAGAAATCCAGCCGCATCGGTTGCTCCGACCCCGGCAGGAAGACATCGAGGATGCCGCCGCGCACGGCGAATTCACCGACCTCGTGGACAGTTGCGACGCGGTCGAAGCCGTTTTTCTCCAGCCGTGAAGCGATGTCCTCCATGCGCATCGTCGCACCCGGCCGGGCGGAAAAGCCCATTGCCGCGATCGCATCGCGCGGTGGCAGCTTCTGCACGATGGCATTGACCGTCGTCAGCACGATCGCCGGATGCGGCTTGGAGGCATGCTGGATCAGCCCGGAAAGTGCGGCCAGTCTCCGCGCGGAGACATCGGTGCCGGGCGAAACACGGTCGTAAGGAAGGCAATCCCAGCCGGGCAGGCTCAGAACCGGGATTTCCGGCGCATGAAATGCCAGCATCTGTTCAATATCCGCCATATGCTGACCATCCGACAACACATAGGCGATCGGCTTGCCGGTGGCGGCAAGTTCGGCAAGCACAAGTGCTTCCATGCCGGGCGGAATATTGGCGAGGGTGAAACTCTTGTCATCCCCCAGGATTTTCTTGGGATTGAAATCCGGGATCATGCGGCGTGCTTTCTAAAAATCTTGACTCGAAAACGAAGTGCCCGGTGAAGCGGGACTAACTGGCCCTACGAGTTCAAAACCCGCGATGCGAACGCCTCTTCGGGGCGAAATGCCGAGATCCGCGCAAAAAGCGGCGTGAGCAAACGCTCCGGCTTTTCCTGCTCGCCGCAGATCCACTTGAAAAGATCGTTGTCATCTTCCGACAAAATGCGCTCGAATTCTTCGAGTTCGGCATCTGCCATGCCGTCGATCTCGTTGTCGGCGAACTGGCCGAGGATCAGATCCATTTCGCGAATGCCCCGATGCCAGGCGCGAAACAGGGTACGCCTGCGGCGTGGGTCAAGTTCGGCGCTGGTGCGACTGGTGCCGGTCATGTGTCAGATACTCACCGTTGAAATTTGAGCCCTCTATATCTCTTGGAAAGCGGCTTGTCAGCCTTGCAAATCAACGCTCAAGAAGATGAGATAGCGCAATGCGTCCTTCCCTACTCGATCCCCTGTTTGCATCCCTCTCGTCCCTGCCCGGCATCGGCCAGAAGACGGGCGAACTCTATGCGCGGCTGCTGGGCCGCGAAACGCTGGAGGAATGCCGCATCATCGACTTGCTGTTCCACGTCCCGCAAGGCCTGATCGATCGTCGCAAGCAGCCCGGAATTGCGCTGTCACCGGCTGGTGCAATCGTCACCGTCACCGCCCGCGTCGACCGCCATCAGCCACCGCCACGCGGAAATAGTTCCGTGCCCTACAGGGTCTACTTGCAGGATGACACCGGTGAAATGGCGCTGGTGTTTTTCCGTGCCAAGGGCAACTGGCTGGAAAAAATGCTGCCTGTCGATGAAACCGTGATGGTCAGCGGCAAGATGGACTGGTTCAACGGCCGGCCGTCGATGGTTCATCCCGATCATATCGCCCGGATTGCAGAGGGAGAAAGCCTGCCGCTCGTGGAGCCGGTCTATGGATTGACCGCCGGCCTTTCGCCGAAAATGCTCCGCAAAACCATCGAGGCGGCACTCGCCCGCGTCCCCGATCTGCCTGAATGGCTCGATCCCTCGCTGGTAAAACAACAAGAGTTTCCGCAAACAGCGGAAGCGCTCCGGCAAATTCATGATCCCCAGGATGCAGACGACATCGACCCGCAGAGCCCGACGCGCAGGCGTCTGGCCTATGACGAGTTTCTGGCCGGGCAATTGTCGCTGGCCCTCGTCCGCGCTCGCCTGCGGCGGACGCCCGGTGTGCCGGTGCGGCCGACAGGCGAATTGTCGGAAATCGTCGTGCGCGCCTTGCCGTTTTCGCTGACCAGCAGCCAGTCAACCGCGATTGGCGAAATCCTCAAGGACATGTCCGGCGAAGACCGCATGCTCAGGCTGCTACAGGGCGATGTCGGCTCCGGCAAGACCGTGGTGGCGCTGATGGCCATGCTGGCGGCCGTAGAAAGTGGCGGTCAGGCGGTACTGATGGCGCCAACTGAAATTCTGGCGCGCCAGCATCTGGCCACCATCGGACCGTTGGCGGAAAAGGCCGGCATAGCAGTCGAAATCCTGACCGGGCGCACCAAGGGCCGCGAACGCGATGAAATACTGGACCGTATCGCCTCAGGCGAAGCGCGTATCGTTATCGGAACGCACGCCCTCTTCCAGGACAATGTGAATTACGAGAACCTGCTGCTTGCGGTCGTTGATGAACAGCACCGTTTTGGCGTTCATCAGCGATTGCGGCTGACTGCCAAGGGCATTTCCCCGCATATGCTGGTCATGACCGCAACGCCTATCCCGCGTACGTTGGTGCTGGCAGCATTCGGCGACATGGATGTTTCGAAACTGACGGAAAAGCCGGCCGGGCGAAAACCGATCCAGACAGTGATCATGCCGGCCGAACGGATCGGCGACATCGTCGCGCGGCTCAAGACCGCGGTTTCCGAAGGCCGCAAGGTCTACTGGATCTGCCCGCTGGTCGAGGAGACCGAGGAAAGCGAGCTGATGTCGGTGGAGGAGAGACATGCCGTTCTTGCCCAGACCTTTGGGGCCAGGGCGGCGCTGATCCACGGGCGAATGAGCGGTCCGGAAAAGGACGCCGTGATGCTGGACTTCAAGAATGGCGACACGCGCCTGCTCGTCGCGACAACCGTCATCGAAGTCGGCGTCGATGTTCCCGATGCGACGATCATGGTCATCGAACATGCCGAGCGGTTCGGTCTTGCACAGCTGCACCAGTTGCGCGGCCGGGTTGGACGCGGAAGCGAAGCTTCGAGCTGCATTCTGCTCTATAAAGGCAAGCTCAGCGAAAATGCCCAGGCCCGGCTGAAGATCATGCGGGAAACCGAAGATGGTTTTCTGATTGCGGAAGAGGATCTCCGGTTGCGCGGCGAAGGCGAACTGCTCGGGACAAGGCAATCCGGCACTCCGGGCTTCGTGATTGCCAGCCTGGAGGCGCATGGCGATCTGCTGGAAATCGCCCGCAAGGATGCCCACTATCTTCTGGATCGGGATCCGGAGCTCAATTCGCCACGCGGCGAGGCTATCCGCACACTGCTCTACCTATTTCGGCGTGACGAGGCGATTCGTTTTCTCAAGGCTGGCTGAGGGAGCCGCTGCCACTACCGGGGGATGCCAGTCCGGACTGACGAGCCCGCCCGAGATCAACAGCTTGGCGGCATCTTCCGTGGACATGTCCAGCGGCATGATTTTCTTCGTCTCCACGAAAATCAGAAAACCGGCGGTTGGTACCGGAGTCGGCGGCAGAAAAACCGTCGTCATCTGCATACCCTTGTCATTGAAGCGTGATGCGATCTCGCCCTTGGCGTCTGTTGCGATGAAGACAAGCGACCAAAGCCCGGGCGATGGATACTCGATCATCCCGACTTTCTTGAAGGAGTTCGAGCGCTCCCGCAGCACGGTCTCGAACATCTGTTTGAGACCCTTGTAGATAGAACGCACCAAAGGCGTTCTATCCAACACAGACTCACCGACCTGGACGATCGTTCTGCCGATCAGGTTCTTGGCGAGGATACCGACGATGGTGATCAGGACGATCGCGATCAGCAGCCCGAATCCGGGCACGGCGAATGTTATGTAGTGCTCGGGCGTGTATCGCGCCGGAATATAGGGTTTTACCCAGCTGTCGGCCCAGTGAATGAAAGTCCAGGTCAGCCATATGGTGATCGCAATCGGCGCGCAGATGATGAGGCCGGTCAGGAAGTTGTTGCGAAGTCGCACACCCACGGGCAGTTTATGCGGCGTTTCAGTCATTCAGCAGTCCCTGTCAACGCACGGCGCATGCTAATGCATAGCGCCGTTCCGATCAGATGCACAAGCGCATTTCGGGCCCATATCACTCCACGGTGACAGATTTTGCCAGATTGCGCGGCTGGTCGACGTCCGTGCCCATGAACACCGCCGTATGATACGCCAACAGCTGGATTGGCAGCGAAAAGATCATCGGCTGTATCGCCTCATCGACATCCGGAAGCACGATGGTTGCCATCGTCGGCAGGTCGGAGGCAGCGGCTCCCTTTTCGTCGGTGATGAAGATGATCCGGCCCCCGCGCGCAGCGACCTCCTGCATGTTCGACACGGTCTTTTCGAAGAACCGGTCATGCGGGGCGATCACGATCACCGGCATGTTTTCGTCGATCAGCGCAATCGGCCCATGCTTGAGTTCGCCCGCAGCATAGCCTTCCGCATGGATGTAGGAAATTTCCTTGAGCTTCAGCGCACCTTCCATGGCCAAGGGATAGCTGGTGCCCCGGCCAAGATAGAGCACGTCCTTGCACTTGGAGAGGTCACGCGCCAGCGTCTCGATGGTTGGCTGTATCCGGTTGAGAACCGCACTCATGATGCGGGGCATTTCCGCTAGGTGACCCACGAGCGTTTGCTCCAGCTCGGCGGAAATGGTTCCTCGCTGCCGGCCCGCGCCGATGGCGAGCGCAGCCAGAACAGATAGCTGGCAGGTGAACGCCTTGGTCGAGGCCACGCCGATTTCCGGCCCTGCGAGAATCGGGAAGATCGCATCGGATTCGCGCGCGATTGTGGATTCCCTGACATTGACCACTGCGCCGATCTTCAGGCCCGCATCCCTGCAGTAGCGAAGCGATGCCAAGGTATCGGCGGTCTCGCCGGATTGCGAAATGAACAGTGCGGCGGAATTGGCATTCAGCGGAACTTCGCGATAACGGAATTCCGAAGCCACATCGATTTCGACTGGAAGACGCGCATAACGTTCGAACCAGTATTTCGATGTCAATCCGGCAAGATAGGCCGTACCGCACGCGGATATGGCCAGACCGGAGAGATTGGCGAAATCGATGCTCCCTGCGATTGCGCTGACTTTCCGTTCGGCAAAATCAATGTAGTGACCGAGTGCATGCGAAATCGCCTCCGGCTGCTCATAGATCTCCTTTTCCATGAAATGCCGGTGATTGCCCTTGTCGATGACATAAGCGGCGGCCACGGATAGCTGGCGAGCCCGGGTAACCGGATTTCCGTCAAAATCCATGATCTCCGCCCGGTCATGCGTCAGGACCGCCCAGTCGCCATCGATGAGATAGGAGATCTGGTTTGTGAACGGCGCAAGCGCGATGGCGTCCGAACCGAGGAACATCTCGCCCTCGCCGTAGCCGATTGCCAGCGGCGGCCCGGAACGGGCGGCATAGACCGCCCCCGGTTCGTTTTCGAACAGGATTGCCAGTGCATAGGCACCCGTCACCCGCTTCAGCATCGCCTGCACAGCAGCGCGATTGGTCATGCCCTTGCGAACATAGGCCGCGATCAGCTGCGCGACCACTTCCGTGTCCGTCTGGGTATGGAACGTCGCTCCCTCGCCGGACAGTTCATTCTTGATTGCGGCAAAATTCTCGATGATGCCGTTGTGGACGACAGCGACCCCATCGGTAAAGTGCGGATGGGCATTGCGCTCGATGGGCGCGCCATGCGTCGCCCAGCGGGTGTGGGCAATGCCTGACGTTCCGGCCAGCGGTTCCTCGGCGAGTCGACGCTCGAGATTGACGAGCTTGCCCTCGGCGCGCCGCCGCTCCAGCTTGCCCTGATGGATTGTCGCGACTCCGGCCGAATCGTAGCCCCGGTACTCCAGCCGCTTCAACGCATCAACGAGCCTGACCGCAACCGGCTGATTTCCGACAATGCCGACAATACCGCACATGAATTCGTCCTTTCGGTCGTTCTAATACGAGCCGCTTGTTACCCGAAAACTCCAACACGGCAATGCATGTGCAATCAATTTCGGTTTCCTGCGTTAACAGGATTATTTCTTCTTCGACTCTTTCAAGGCTTTGTTTCTGGCCATGATTTCGCTGCCGTAGCCCTCTTTGACATATTGCCGGGCTCGTCCAAAAGCAGCCGCACCGGCTGGAACGTCTGACGTTATCACACTGCCGGACGCGGTCAGCGCACCGTCTCCGATAGAAACCGGCGCGACAAGTGCACTGTTGGAGCCGATGAACGCATCGGCCCCGATGCGCGTCTCGTATTTATTGAAACCGTCATAGTTGCAGGTAATCGTCCCGGCGCCAATATTGGCGCGTGGACCGATCGTGGCGTCACCAATGTAGCTCAGGTGATTGACCTTGGCGCCCTCGCCGATGTCGGCCTTCTTGACCTCGCAGAAATTGCCGACCTTGGCGTTGCGGCCGAGATTTGCGCCGGGACGAAGCCGCGCAAAAGGCCCTACACTCGCACCTTCCGTAACGTAAGCGCCCTCTAGATGAGAGAATGCATGGATGGTGACGTTACGTTCGATTTTCACGCCCGGTCCGAAAATCACATTCGGCTCTATGGTCGTATCGACACCGATTTCGGTATCGTGAGACAAAAATACGGTTTCCGGCGCAATCATCGTTACGCCCGCCAGCATCAGTTCGTGTCGGCGATTGCGTTGCCATATTGCCTCGAGTTCGGCGAGTTCGGCGCGATTGTTGCAACCCGCCACTGACTCCACCGATGCTTCGACGGTTGCTGCCTTGCCGCCCTCGGCGCGAACAACCTCGATGATGTCGGTCAGGTAGTATTCGCCCTTGACGTTGTTGTTGGTGATCTTCGACAGCAATGCCGCGGCTTTCCTGCCGTCTATTGCCATCAGTCCGCTGTTGCAGAACTCGACGCGGCGTTCCTCGGCCGTCGCGTCCTTTTCCTCGCGGATGGCAATCAGCTCGCCGTCCTTCTCCAGCAACCGGCCATAGCCAGTTGGCTTTGGAGTGCGAAAACCGATCACGGCAACGTCGTGGCCGGCACGAACTTTTTCCACCGCCTCGATAAGTGGCGCACCGCCGATCAGCGGTGCATCGCCATAGGCGATCAGCAACTGATCGTAGCCTTTTTCGATTTCGTCCCGGGCGGCAAGAACCGCATGTCCGGTACCAAGGCGTTCCTTCTGCTCGAACGGCTGCACAGCAAGCGTACCACTGGAAGCGGCCTGGACGACCGGAGCGGCATCTCGGCCGACGACCAGCGCCACCTTCTCGACGCCGGTCTTCTCCAGCGCCAACATGACATGCGAAATCATCGGCAGATTGCCGATCGTATGCAGGACTTTCGACTTCGCGGATTTCATCCGCGTGCTCTCACCGGCTGCCAGCACCACAGCGAGGATACGCTCTGCCATTTCGATTCTCCCTCAAGAACTCGCAACCGAAATATCAGCTTAGCGGCATCGCGCAAAGATCCGACACTCAAGCCACGTCAAGCGTCGTTCCCGTCACTCGGGCGCCTATTCCAGGAATGCCTGTGGCTCGCCGGCGCCGACCTTGGCCATCAGGATCTTGTCAATCCGGCGACCATCCATGTCGATGACCTCGAAAGTGTAACCGAACGCATTGAACTTATCGCCTTCCTGCGGGTTCTTGCGTAGCATCTGAACGACGAAACCGGCAATCGTCTCATAGCCGTCCTCGGTAGATAGTTCGTCGAAGCCGAATGTCAGCTGCATTTCATGCACGGGGGTGCGGCCATCGATAAGCCAGGAGCCGTCGTCACGCATGCGGATCTGAATATCATCGACATCGTCATAATTCGACGGCAATACGCCGATGACCGCCTCGAGCAGGTCGGCCGAAGTGATGATACCTTCAGTCGAACCGTATTCGTCGACGATGATCGCCATGTGGATGTTCGACGCCTTGAAAATCTCGAACGCCTTCAGGCAGTTCGTCATTTCAGGTATGGTCGGCATTTCCTGGACGTAGCTCTTGAGATTGAACGAACGCGGGGCCGACATCGCCGCCAGAATGTCTTTGGCTCTAACCGCTCCGATCACAGAGTCCGTATCGCCGTTGATGACCGGATACCGTGAATGGCCGGCCCGCTTGACCGTGGCGATGACCTCATCAAGACTGTCCTTGATATCAAGTGAAACCATTTCGGTCCGATGGGTGAGGATGGATTTGACCGACCTGTCCGCCAGACTGATGATCCGGCGCAACATCTCGTGTTCGCTCTTTTCGAAAACCCCGCTCTCGGCACCTTCGGCCAGCACCGCGTGCACCTCGGCCTCTGTCACCTCTTCGCTGTCGCTGCCCACCATACCCAGCAGTCGCAACAAGAGTTTGCCTGACTTTTCGAACAGATAGACCACGGGCGCCGTGATCCTAGAGAGAATGTACATCGGCCGGCCAACAAACATCGCCACCGATTCGGCATGCCTCAACGCCAGTTGCTTGGGGATGAGTTCGCCGATGATCACCGAAAAATAGGTAATACCCACGACCACGATCGCGCCAGCCAATGCATGGCCATAAGGTTCGAAAAGTGGAAACAGATTGAGCTTGGGTCCCAGCTTTTCGGTAATCGAGGCACCGCCATAGATGCCTGTCAGGATTCCCACGAGCGTGATTCCGACCTGAACCGTGGACAGAAAGGTTCCCGAATCCTCCGCCAGGCGCAATGCCGTGACCGCGCGGGCATCACCCTGTTTGGCTTTTTGTCTGAGGAGTGGCTTGCTGGCAGAGACGATTGCCATCTCCGACATCGCGAAAAACGCGTTGATCAGGAGCAGGATAAAAATGATCAGTATTTCAAACACAAGTTGGGCCAGCCAATTTCAATTGACCCCAAACTAGAGGCATGAACCTCCGAGTTCAAGCCACGATCCGCGACCATACCGAATTGTGTTGCCTCTGCTCTAATGTTCTTCGAGCGCAACCTTCACGCGTTCGCGTCCGGTGATGATGACCTTGCGCATCGCTTCGGCCGCGCCGTCGACATCATGGGCGGCAATCGCATCGACGATCCGCGTATGCGCCTCTGACACTTCCTCCCTGCGGCTCTCTCCGGATGCAGGCGAACTAAGCTTGAAGACGCCTACAAGCGCCGCCTCGATCAGGCTGCCGACGGTCCGCATGAACGGGTTGCGCGATGCTTCGGCAACGCAGAGATGAAACTTCAGGTCCGCCAGAGCCAGCGTCTCCGGTGTGTGTGTGGACTCACTCATTTCAGCGGCCAGAGTGTAAAGCTGTTTGACATCCTCGTCCGTGGCATTGGTCGCTGCGAGACTTGCGGCAGCGGGTTCGAACGCCAGGCGAATTTCGCTGAGATGGGTCAGGAACTCCAGGTCCACGCCCTTGTGGAAATGCCATGTCAGCACGTCGCCATCGAAAAGGTTCCATTGGTTTTTCGGCGTCACGCGCGTGCCGATCCTGGCGCGTGGGACGATAAGACCCTTGGCGGCCAGCGTCTTCATGGCCTCGCGCAAAACCGTTCTGGAGACCTTGAAGCGCTGAGCGAGGTCGAGGTCACCCGGCAAGGTCGCCCCCACCGGGTATTCGCCTGCGATGATGGCGCGACCGAGCTCGTCGACGACCTGCGCGTGGCTGGTCCTCGTCTTCCGCCCAGAAATGACAGTCTCCAATACGCCTCTTCGCAAAGTATCCCCTCCCCGTTATGCGCTCCTTTCGGACCTTGAAAGCAGCAGGATTCCCTTCTGCATCAAGATGAAAGCGAACAGCAAAAGCCCGATCGCTATTTTTGTCCACCAACTCGAAAGTGTCCCATCAAAGGTGATGTATGTCTGAATAAGGCCTTGAATCAATATGCCAACCAGCGTGCCGGCAACAAAACCCGCCCCTCCGGTCAACAAGGTCCCTCCGATAACCACGGCCGCGATCGCGTCCAGCTCTACCCCAACCGTCGCTAGAGCGTAGCCTGCTGATGTGTAAAGCGAAAAGACAATTCCCGACAAGCCGGCGAGAAAGCCCGAAAGTGCATAGATCTGAACGGTAGTCCGCGACACGGATACACCCATCAGCTTGGCTGTCTGAGCTCCGCCACCTAGCGCATAGACGTTGGTTCCGAAACGGGTCCGATGCGCGATGATGATCCCGGCTGCGAACACCAGCAGCATAAGCACACCAATGAAGGTCAGCCGTCCACCGCCCGGCATCTTCCAATAGAAGGATTTGAGGGTTCCATAGAAGGGATGGGAAATGGGAATCGAGTCGATCGACAGCACGAAGGACATTCCCCGCGCCAGAAACATCCCGGCCAACGTCACGATGAAGGCAGGCATCTCGAGGTAATGGATGATCGCTCCCATCACCGCGCCGAACGCCGTAGAGATAGCAAGCGCAATGATGAAGACAACGATCGGATGCATGCCGGTGTCGCGCAGCAGCACCGCGATCAGCACGCCGGTGAAGGCGATCACCGAGCCTATGGACAGATCGATACCGCCCGACAGGATGACGAAGGTCATACCGACGGCGGCGATTCCAAGGAAGGCATTGTCCGTCAACAGGTTGCCCACTACCCGCGTTGACAGCATGTTCGGAAACTGGGCGATGCAAAGTGCATACGCGATAATAAAAATCAGGATCGTGGCAAACAGCGGAAGGTATTTCGTCTTCATTGGTGGGAACCCTTGCCAACGGTTTGCCCAGGCTTGATCAGCTTGATCAACGCGCCGACATCACCGATGCGGGGTGACTGGATGACGAGAATGGTCACGATGATGACGGCCTTGATGATGAGGTTGTATTCGGGGGGGAAGCCCGAGGTCAGGATACCGGTGTTGATGGCCTGAATGATCATTGCACCCAGCAGCGACCCGATGATGCTGAATCTTCCTCCAAGAAGCGAGTTGCCGCCAACCACCACTGCAAGGATCGCATCCAACTCAAGCCACAAGCCGGCATTGTTCGCATCCGCGCCCTTGATGTCGGCGGCAACAATCAAGCCGGCAATGGCAGCGCAGAGGCCGGAAAGCATATAGGCGCCCATCAGCAGCGCGGTCGTGCGGACACCGGAAAGTTGGCTCGCGTGCCTGTTGATGCCGACCGCCTCGACCAGCAAACCAAGTGCGGTCCTGCGAACGATGAGTGTTACAACCGCACCGAACAGCACCCAGATCACCACGGGCATCGGCAGATGAAACGCAGTACCGCTGCCGATGAAGATCAGGCTATCGTCGGTAAAGGTGAGGATCGCGCCCTCGGTAATCAATTGCGCGATGCCACGGCCGGCGACCATCAGGACCAGAGTGGCGACAATCGGCTGGATATTGAGGACCGAAACGAGAAAGCCGTTCCAGAACCCGCAAGCGATGCCGGTCAACAGTGCGAGCGTGAGCGTATAGGCGATGGAGTGGCCAGCAACGGTTGAGGCCGCAGCGACGGCGCCGCATATGGCGACTATGGCACCCACCGACAGATCGATGCCCTTGGTGGCAATCACCAGCGTCATCCCGATCGCCACCAGCGCCACGGGTGCGCCCCGGTTCAGCACATCGATCACGCTGCCGTACAGTCGTCCGTTCTGCAGCGAAATGTTGAAGAAGTCCGGAAACAGCAGCACGTTGAGGACAAGCACAACGATAAGCGTAATGATCTGGGGAAGCAGCCGCCTGAAGAGACGCCCGTATTTGCCGTTCATGCGTTGCCCTCTTCTCCATGCGTGGCGGCAATGGCATCGATGATGCCGCCAGCCGTCATCTGTGCGCCCTTCAGTTCCGCGACATGCCGGTGATCCCGCAACACCCGGATCCGCGAACTGTAAGCCACGAGCTCCTCAATTTCCGACGAGATAACGGCAAGAGACATGCCCTTGGCGCACAGGTCCCGGATCAGCTTGATGATTTCGGCATGCGCCCCCACATCGATGCCGCGGGTCGGCTCATCCAGAATCAGGAGGCGTGGATCTGTGGCCAGCCAGCGCGCCAGGATCGCCTTCTGCTGATTGCCGCCCGAAAGCAGCTTGATCGGTTTTTCTCGACCGTCGGTGCGGATATCAAGCGCTTCAATGTAGCGGTCGGCAAGGGCATTCTGCTCAGCACGCCCCAAAGGGCGTGCCCAGCCCTTGCGCGCCTGCAGTGCCAGAATGATGTTTTCGCGCACCGAGAGATCGCCGATGATGCCATCGGTCTTGCGATCCTCCGGGCAGAAACCGAGACCGTGTGCAATGGCAGAATGGGGCGAACCGATCGACACGGTTCGACCATCAATCTCCACTTCGCCCTGGTCCGCAGGTCTTGCGCCGAACATTGCTTCGGCGGTTTCCGTGCGTCCGGAGCCCAATAGGCCCGCAAGACCGACCACCTCGCCTTCGGCAATATCGAGATCGAACGGCTCGATGCGGCCTTTGCGACCCACGCCCTTGAACCGGAAGCGTGTTTTTCCTGCGCTCGCGGTATGCTCGGCAGCGTGAAGCGTCTCCTCGCTCAGTTCGCGCCCCAGCATCATTGCCACGAGGTCCTTGCGTTCGAGCGAGGCGGTTTCACGTGTTCCCACCAGTCGACCGTTTCTCAAAACGGTAATCCGGTCGGAAATCGCATAGACCTGCTCAAGAAAATGGGTGATGAAAATGATGCCCAATCCGCGTTTCTTGATATCCCTGACGATCCCGAACAGGATGTCCACCTCGCGGGTGTCGAGGCTCGCGGTCGGCTCGTCCAGGATCAGCACCTTGCCGGAAAGATCCACCGCACGTGCGATTGCAACGATCTGCTGGACCGCCACAGAGAAATTTGAAAGCGGCAGCCTGACGTCGATATCGAGACCGTATTGTGCCAGCAATTGGCGCGAGCGAATGTTCATTTCGGCTGTGCGAATCATGCCGAAGCGCATCGGCTGGCGACCGATGAAGATGTTTTCCGCAACCGATAGATTGGGCAGGAGATTGACCTCCTGATAGACGGTGCCGATGCCCAATGACTGCGCTTGGAGAGTATCGCGCGGATCGATGCTGGCGCCGTCAAGCGCCATAGTACCGCTGTCACGGTGATACGCGCCGGTAAGGCATTTGATCAGGGTGGATTTTCCAGCGCCGTTTTCGCCGAGCAGCGCATGCACCTCGCTGCGCTTCAAGGCAAAATCGATGTTGTTCAGCGCCGCCGACCCGAGGAACTGCTTGGAAATGGATGTCGCTTCAAGAATGAAGTCTTGGCCGTCAGGCATCATATGGTCCCCTTGCCGAATGAAGCTGCAACGAGGCGATCGTCACACTTTCCGGCCGCCGGCGCAATCGATCGACGTCGAGCCGGAATGGGACCGCCATGTCACAGCGGTCCCAGTCTTGAATGATCAGAGGAACGATTAGTAGCCGAGACCCTTTTTCAGCTCATAGACCTTCATCGGATCGTCAGAAGCCGTGTAGAGCTTGGATTCGGTCTGGATCCACTTCGGAGGCTCCTTCTTGTCCTTCAGATACGCGTCGAGCGCATCGAAAGCCGGACCGGCCATGTTCGGGGTCAGTTCGACGGTTGCATTGGCTTCGCCCGCTGCCATTGCCTTGAAGATATCCGGAACCGCGTCGATCGACACGACCAGAATGTCGGTCCCGGGCTTGAGGCCCGCTTCCTTGATCGCTTCGATGGCGCCGACAGCCATGTCGTCGTTATGGGCATAGAGCGCGCAGATGTTCTTTCCGCCGTTCTCCGCCTTCAGGAAGCTTTCCATGACTTCCTTGCCCTTGGTGCGGGTGAAGTCACCGGTCTGGCTGCGGATGATCTTGAGGTTCGCATGACCTTCGATGCCTTGTTCGAAGCCCTTCTTGCGGTCTATCGCGGGGGACGAACCCGTCGTACCCTGCAGTTCGACGATGTTGCAGTCCTTGTCCTTCACGGTATCGGCCAGCCACTTGCCGGCGACGTTTCCTTCATGGACGAGATCGGATGTGACGGCGGTCAGATAAAGGCTCTTGTCGCTGTCGACTGTACGATCAAGCAGCAGGACCGGAATGCCGGCGTCTTTGGCTTCCCCGAGAACATCGTCCCATCCGGTGGCGACAACCGGAGCGACGAAGATGGCGTCCACACCCTGAGCGATGAACGACCGCAGCGCCTTGATCTGGTTTTCCTGCTTCTGCTGCGCATCGGCAAACTTCAGGTCGATGCCGCGTTTTTCGGCTTCCTGCTTGGTGACCGTCGTCTCGGCGGCGCGCCAGCCTGATTCAGACCCAATCTGAGAAAAGCCGACCGTGAGTGCAGAAGCCTGTGATGCGGCAAATATGGTGACGGCAAGTGCCGTGGCACTCGCGAGTGCTCTGACGAGTTTCATGATTTCCTCCCAAAAATCGCTGCAACTGGGCAGCATGGATTAAAAATCATACTATAATATTTTTGTAAAGCCAGAGCGAAGACTAGTCTTGTGAATTGACGTCGCCGCCAGCGTCTGGCGTCTGTTCCAAAAATAAACTTGCCACTCCGCCTCCCCCCCGTCTAAAAGCCTACACTCTCGCACGCTTTGCAGATTGCAGGCGTGCAATGCCGTTTATGTTTGCCGCAAGTCGGAACAGGAAATGTTGAGGAAGAGATGCTCGAGAGTCTGAGAAAAGCAAGCAGGAGCTGGGTCGCAAAAGGACTGATGGCTCTGCTCGTCGCCTCATTTGGTATCTGGGGCGTGCACAGTTCGATGTTCTCCTCGACCACCGACGCCGTGGTGACCGTCGGCGACCAGAAGGTCTCTAACACCGAGTTCCAGATTACCTTCAACAGCGCCATGGCAAACATGTCACGCCGCTTCGGCCAGCAGCTCAACCTTGAACAGGCCAAGCTTTTCGGTATCGAGAATTCGGTAATCAGCCAGCTCATTTCCGGTGCCGCGCTTGATCAGCTCGCGACCAACATGAAGCTTGGCCTGTCGGAAGACCGCCTTCTGCAACTGATCCAGGACGACCCGGCTTTCCGGGACGACCGTGGGGCCTTCAGCCGTCAGCTTATGGAGCAGCGACTCTACAGCGCACGTATCCGCGCCGAGGACTACCTGACGCTGAAGTCGAAGGAAGCCGTCCGCAGCCAGATCGCCGATGCGATTGCCAATGGCTTCGAAGCACCCAAGACGCTGACTGATGCGTTGACGGCCTATGCCGACGAGCGGCGCAGCATCGACTATCTGATCCTGACCGATGCCAATATCGAGCCTGTGCAGCCGCCGACCGCCGATGTGCTCGACAAGTGGTTTGCCGACAACAAGGCCAAGTACAAGGCGCCTGAGTATCGCAAGATTACCTATGTCAAGCTTGAGCCCGTCGATATCGCCGACAAGTCGGCCATATCGGACGACCAGATCAAGCAGGACTACGAAAAGCACAAGGACACCTATCGCACACCCGAGACCCGGACGATCGAGCAGCTGACATTTGCCGACAAGGCCTCTGCCGATGCCGCAGCTGCCAAGCTTGCCGCTGGCACCGCCTTCGAGCAGCTGGTGACCGAACAGGGCAAGACAGCGACCGATGTCCTGCTTGGCGATTTCACCAAGGACAAGATGCCGACCCCGGCGATGGCTGAAGCGGCATTCGCGGTCAAGAATGACGACGGCGTGACGCCGGTTACCGACGGCCTGCTCGGCCCGGTTATCCTGCGCGTTACCAATATCCGTCCGGAAGTCGTCAAGGGCCTCGACGACGTCAAGGACGCCATCCGTGAGCAGCTGGCGCTGGTGCTGGCCAATGACGAAATCCAGAGCGTCTATGATCGCTTCGAGGATGCTCGCGCATCCGGTGCATCGCTGGCGGAAGTCGCATCACAGCTGCAGCTGAAGTCGACTGCAATCGATGCAGTGGACGCAACCGGTCTCGATCCCAAGGGTGTCGATATCAAGGATCTGCCGAACCGCGACAAGCTGATCGCAGAAGCATTCAAGACCGAGCCCGGTGTCGAGGCGTTGCCTCTGACGATCGATAATGGCGGCTACGTCTGGTTCGAAGTCAACGACATCACCGAAGCGCGCGACCGCACCCTCGACGAGGTCAAGGATCGGGTGACGACGGACTGGACATCGGAACAGCAGAAGCTTGCCCTTTCCAAAAAGGCCGAGGGCGTAGCAGGCCAGCTCACCAAGGGCGCGAAGATGTCGGACATTGCCGCAGAGCTGAAGATCGCAGTCGAAACAAAGACCGGGATCCAGCGCGGCATGGATGACGCTGTCCTCGGTACATCGGCGATCAATGCAGCATTTGGCGGCGCCGACGGCTTCGTCACCAGCGCGCCGGGTGCAGGCGGAGAAAACCGCATTATCCTGCAAGTGACCGAAGTGAATGAAAACGGCAGCGTGGATGCGCTTGATGACAAATCGCAGCGTATCAAGACGCTAGCGAATGCCGCCGGCGATGACATCCTCGACCAACTCGTCAACGAGTTGCAGGCCGAATATGGCGTCACGCTCAACCGCACACTCGCAAGCCAGTTGATGGTTCGCTAAGGCACTGAAACCCGGGGGGCGAGCGAATGCCGGACTTGAAAGCGCATATTGCAAAGATCGCAAGCGGCACGCCCCTCACCGCCGAAGAGGCGTGCGAGGCATTCGACATCATGATGTCGGGCGAAGCCACGCCAACCCAGATCGGGGCTCTTCTGATGGGCCTGAGGGTTCGCGGCGAAACGGTCGACGAAATCCGCGGCGCCGTCATGACGATGCGCTCGAAGATGCTGAAGGTCCAGGCGCCGGAAGGCGCCGTCGATATCGTCGGCACCGGTGGTGATGGCGCCCACACCTACAACATTTCGACACTCGCCTCGTTGATCGTCGCCGGCTGCGGCGTGCCTGTTGCAAAGCATGGCAATCGTGCCGTCAGTTCGAAGTCCGGCACCGCCGATGCGTTGTCGGCCCTGGGTGTAAAGCTGGACATTTCACCCGACGCCACTCAACGCTGCATAGTTGATGCCGGCATCGGCTTCATGTTCGCCCAAGCGCACCATTCTGCGATGCGATTTGTAGGGCCTAGCCGCGTCGAGTTAGGTACCCGGACAATCTTCAACCTGCTGGGACCTCTTTCCAATCCAGCGGGCGCAAAACGCCAATTGCTTGGCGTCTACGACCGCCAGTGGCTGCGCCCTATGGCAGAGGTACTGAAGAGCCTCGGCTCGACTCATGTCTGGGTCGTCTACGGCAGTGGTCTCGATGAAATCACCCTGACCGGCCCGACCGATGTGGTTGCGCTCGAAAACGGCGAGATCCGAGAATTTACGCTGCAGCCGAGTGATTTCGGCATGGCCGAGATCACGCTGGCCGATATCAGAGGCGGTGACGGCGAACACAATGCAGCGGCCCTGAAAGCGGTTCTGGAAGGCGCCCAGAACGCCTATCGCAACATTTCCGTGGCAAATGCAGCCGCAGCCCTGATTGTCGCGGGCAAGGCGTCCGATATCATGCAAGGCGTCAAACTCGCCGAGCAATCCATCACCAGCGGCGCCGCCAAGGCAGCACTCGACAGGCTGATTGCCGTCTCCAACAGCTGAGGTTAGAGGCCATGACCGACATTCTTCGCAAGATCGAGGCATACAAGCGCAAGGAAATTGCCGCTGCGATGGCCTCCGTGTCGATAGCAGACCTCAAGGCGCGCATCGCCGGAAATTCCCCGCCGCGCGGCTTTCTCGACGCACTTGTGACGAGGAAGGAACAAGGCAAGTTCGGCCTGATTGCGGAAATCAAGAAGGCAAGCCCGTCCAAGGGGCTCATCCGTCCTGATTTCGACCCGCCTTCGCTGGCGCAGGCCTACGAGGCCGGCGGCGCAGCTTGCCTGTCCATCCTCACGGACACGCCGAGTTTCCAGGGCGCACCGGAGTTTCTGACGGATGCTCGCGCGGCCTGCGGCCTGCCGGCGCTGCGCAAGGATTTCCTGTTCGTGCCTTACCAGGTCTATGAGGCACGCGCTTGGGGCGGCGATTGCATCCTGATCATCATGGCTTCGCTGACCGATGACGAAGCCAAGGCACTTGAAGATACCGCCTTCGAACTCGGCATGGATGTGCTGATCGAGGTGCATGACGAAGCGGAAACGGAACGTGCGCTGAAACTGTCGTCGCGGATGATCGGTGTCAACAACCGTAATCTCCGGACCTTCGACGTGGATCTGGTGACATCGGAGCGGCTGGCATCGATGGTGCCCGACGATCGCTTGCTGGTCGGCGAGAGCGGCATCTTTACCCATCAGGATTGCCTGCGCTTGCAGAAGAGCGGCATCAGCACCTTCCTCGTCGGCGAAAGCCTGATGCGCAAGCAGGATGTGGCAGCCGCAACCCGGGAACTGCTGACCGGCGAAGCGGCCGGCGTGGCGGCAGCAGAATGACGATGAAATCCGGCCTGACGCACATAGATCAGGACGGCGAGGCCAACATGGTCGATGTCGGCGACAAGGCGGACACGACACGCGTCGCTGTGGCAGAAGGCGCCGTTCGCATGAAGGCCGAGACGCTTTCCCTGATCCTGGAAGGCAACGCCAAGAAAGGCGATGTGATCGGGGTCGCGCGGGTCGCCGGAATCATGGCCGCCAAGAAGACGTCCGAACTCATTCCGCTCTGCCATCCACTTGCAGTCTCCAAGGTCAGCGTCGAAATTACGCCCGATGCGGATCTGCCGGGCTTGCGTGTCGAGGCCATGGTCAAGTTGACTGGCAAGACAGGCGTCGAAATGGAAGCACTGACCGCCGTCTCGATCGCATGTCTGACGATCTATGACATGGCCAAGGCCGCCGACAAGGCAATGGAAATCATCGACGTCAGGCTGAAAAGCAAATCGGGAGGCAAGTCCGGCAATTTTATGCGCGCGGGCTTGGAAGGTTGATGGCACTGTTGCCGGTTGTTGACGCTGTTGCACGGTTGTTGAACGCCGCAAAACCGATTGATGCGACGCAAACTGTGCCGTTGATGTCGGCCAATCAGCGTGTGTTGGCGACAGAGGTTGCCGCCCGACTTACCCAGCCACCGTTCGATGCGTCGGCCATGGACGGCTATGCCGTCAGGTCGGCAGATGTCGCCTCCATCGGCACGCGGCTCAGCGTCATTGGAGAGTCTGCGGCGGGCAAAGGTTTTGCTGGAGAAATTCAGCCGGGCGAAGCGGTGCGTATTTTCACGGGCGCGCCTGTTCCGGCAGGGGCCGACGCGGTTCTGCTGCAAGAAGATGCGACACTTCATCCCGGCGGCGTGATCGAGAATACGTTTTCGGTTGCATCGGGTCGGCATATCCGCCCGCGCGGTCAGGATTTCAGCCAGGGCGAATTCATCCTGCATGCTGGAGACATTCTCGACCCAGGCCGGCTGATGGTTGCGGCGGCGATGAACCATCCTGAAGTCACTGTCTATCGCAAGCCGCTTGTCGCGCTCATCGCCACCGGCAGCGAACTGGTGCCGCCAGGGGCTGTGCTCGGCGAACATCAGATCGTGGCATCGAACACCTTTGCGATCGCTGCCCTGGCCCAGAGTGCGGGCGCTGACGTTCTCGATCTCGGCATAGTTCCGGATGATACAGCGGCAATCTCGGCGGCCGTACGTGCCGCAACCGACGCGAAGGCCGATGTGATCGTGACATTGGGCGGCGCCTCGGTCGGAGATCACGACCTCGTGCAGTCGACGCTGAAGGGGCTGGGGATGGTGCTGGATTTCTGGCGGATCGCCATGCGGCCTGGCAAACCGCTGATGGTCGGTTCGCTCGGGGATACTCACGTCCTCGGCCTGCCGGGCAATCCGGTCTCCAGCATGGTCTGCGCGTTGCTGTTTCTTGAACCACTGATCGCCAAGCTCGCCCGCCTGCCGCAGCCTGCCCGCGAACGGAGTGCCGTCACTGGAACCAATCTGGCGGCAAACGATCACCGCCAGGACTATCTGCGTGCTCGTGTGATACGCAGAGCCGACGGCACGCTTGAAGCGCATTCCTATGGCAAGCAGGATTCGTCGCAGATGAAGATCTTCGCAAATTCGGACGCCCTTATTGTTCGGCCGCCGGGGGCTGCTGCCCTGCCCGCCGGATCGGCATGTCCGATCCTGCTTTTGCGCGACATCGTCTAAGGCGCAACAAACGTGTCTGTCCGCCAATCGTAAAGCCTGTGGCGGCCCCAGGGCCGGTGCTGCGCTGTAAATGCGCCGATTACCTTGAGGTCCTCGGGTGCAGTGTAGGCGTCGCCGTGGATTTCGATGGCGCCGCTGCGGCGAAGGGTTTCTCCGGTAAACAGCCGTGCACCGGATCGGCACGTATCCCATTTCAGCCGGGCCGGCGTCACGACGATATCGGCCAGTTCGCAAGCAATGCCCGCATAGCCACCGTTCTCCGCCACCACGAGCCTGAATCCGCTTTCGGTGCTCGCAGCACACCAATGTTTCGGAAGGCATGTAAAGCGTCCGGCGAGGCCGGATCGGAATGATCCGACAATCTCCTTTCGGGCGACTGTCAATTGCTGCGGGGTTAGTCGCTGCCGCTCACCGTCCACGACAGCGGGTGCTGCCGTTTCATCCGCCTTAGCGGGTTTCAACAGGGTATCTATCCTGAGCGCGCGCTGCCATTGCTCGACAATGAAAGACGAAGGTCGCTCCCTTGATACGGCAACTCTGCCATTGCTGACGATTGCTGCGAGTTCGCCATCCTCCGATATCAGCAACAATGGCAAAGGCTTGCTCGGCAGGAGCATGAATATCGCCAGCAGCAGGCCGACAAACCCCGCACCGAGAAAACGAAGATGGGAGCGCATGATCGCCATCACGATCAACCCTGCAGTCACGCCGATAAAGAGCCATCCCGGGATACGTCCGATGACAATGTCACCGCTCAGGGACGCAGCCCACGTCGCCACGGCCAGCACAACGTCGAGTCCCCACCCCATGACAACGAGAAAGGGCCAGTCCAGGCCGAACGGCATCAGAACAAGCGCGGCAAGTCCAGTCGGCATCACGATAAAGGAGATGACCGGCATCGCAATCAGGTTTGCCGGCAATCCCCAGGCAGCGATCCGATAGAAATGCTCGATGGAGTAAAGCGCCGTGGAAAGCCCGCCGATCAGCGACGTCATGAAGATCCCGACCGCAAAATGCCAGATCGGCTCAACCCTGCGAAACAGCGGGATGCCGGCGAAGGGAAACGTTGCAAGCGCACGCTGCTGCCAGGCAGCATAACCAGCAACCAGCGCCAGCGTCGCGGCAAACGACATCTGAAATCCCGGTCCCATCACCGCCGACGGTGTGAGTATGAGGATGACAAGGGCAGACAGCGCCACGTTCCTGAGGCTGATGGATGGCCGGCCGACCAGCGCGGCTGTCAACATGATGGCCATCATGATAAAGGCCCGCTCGGCCGACACCGCAAAGCCGGAGATCAGATAATAGCCGGTTACGCAGAGCAGCGCTCCGACCGCGGCTATCTTTTTGACTGGCCAGCGGTGGGCTATTTCTTGCGAGAGACTCAACAAGAGGCGCAGTCCGACAAACGAAATCCCGGCAGCCAGCGCCATGTTGAGCCCGGAGATGGCGATAATGTGGGCCAGACCCGCGCTGCGCAGCGCTTCGGCAGCCTGTTTGGAAAGCGCACGCCGGTCGTCAGTTACCATCGAAGCAGCAAAGGCACCTGTGTCGCCTGGAAGAACAGTCTTGATCCGGCCGCTGATATGGTTGCGCAGGGCCTCAAGAGCCTGCCTGACGTCAAACAAGGAGCTTCGCGCATTCACTCCGGCGGATGGCGCACTCCACTGCTGGGGATCGCCATAGAAATATCCGAAGGCACCGACCCCATCGAAATACGCATCGAAGGCGAAGTCGTTCAACCCCGCGAGCGCCGGGCCGGAAGGCGGAGACAGGCGGGTCCTGCCCTCGATGCCGGCGCCAAGATCGAAGTCCGTACCAGACCCTCGCGAAGTCACCCTGATCAATGCAGGTGGCCTTTTCAGATGCGGTCGTTCCGTCTCGATCAGCTGGATTTCGTATCTCCACCGCCCATTGGAATCGACCTCCTTCCCGCGGACTATCCCTCTCACAGTTGTCGTCACGGCCGAATCCAGCACCGGCACATCACTGCGGTGTGTTTGCCAGGCCGCAAGCAGAGCCCCCAAACACGCGAACGCCAGCATCAGCGACAGGCCTCTGATGACAGGCCGAAAATGCCCCGCCAACACATGGCAGATCAGTGAAATGGAGACGATGAGAAGCAGGCCGGAGAGCGCCGGCGCCTGGCTGGCGCCAAACCAGCCAACCGCGCCGATGCCCATGCAAACCGGTGTCCAAAAGAAAAAATGTCCGTATTCACGTTCCTCTGCTAGCCCCGTAGCAACGCCTTGCCGCAACCGTTGGAGGAACGCACGCGCTGGGTTGCCGTTTTCTGCTAGGTCGTTGGCGCTGTTGGTGACTTCGCCGGCGACATGGAATGCTCCCGGAAGTATGTCGAGTTGGGCATCCGTTCCGAATGCCGAACCACCCCGCACAGCAACCTTTTCGCCCGTTCCAACGACCATGATTTTTCCGACCTCTGGCCATAATTCTGCAACCAAAGATTGGATTTAGCAACCGTTATGCGAATGGAACGAATGCGCTGTTGGCGGCCCGGGTGTTCAATCGATTAAACTATTTTCAGTCAACGAATCTCTTTGATTTCCCGGTGCTGCAGTGCCAAAAGCCGATATGGCAATGCAACAATGCAGTCCGGAATTGCTTGGCATGATCCGGGAAATCATATAGCAAAAGCCCGCGTAACAATCATGGCAGTTTTGTGGCTGCCGCCGTTCCTGAATGGAGGAAATCATGGCTGATAAGAAAGCGGTTGTCTCGATTGATGGCAAGCAGGTGGATCTCCAGGTGCGATCGGGGACCATTGGCCCTGACGTCATGGACATTACGCCGCTTTACAAAGCGACCAACATGTTCACCTATGATCCCGGCTTCACGTCCACCGCATCGTGCGAATCGAAGATCACGTTCATCGACGGCGACGAAGGCGTTCTCCTGCATCGCGGCTATCCGATTGAACAGCTGGCCGAGCACGGCGATTTCCTCGAAGTCTGCTACCTGCTCCTTTATGGCGAACTGCCAAACGCCGCCCAGAAGGCGGACTTTGACTACCGTGTGACGCATCACACGATGGTGCACGAGCAGATGAGCCGCTTCTTCACCGGCTTCCGCCGCGATGCCCATCCGATGGCTGTTATGTGCGGCTGCGTCGGCGCGTTGTCGGCCTTCTATCACGACTCCACCGACATCACCGATCCGAAGCAGCGCATGATCGCCAGCCTGCGCATGATCGCCAAGATGCCGACGATTGCCGCAATGGCCTACAAGTACCATGTCGGCCAGCCATTCGTGTATCCGAAGAACGATCTCGATTACGCGTCCAACTTCCTGCGCATGTGCTTTGCCGTTCCTTGCGAAGAATATGTGGTCAACCCGGTGCTTGCGCGCGCCATGGACCGCATCTTCATCCTGCACGCCGACCATGAGCAGAACGCTTCCACGTCTACCGTGCGTCTGGCCGGCTCTTCCGGTGCCAACCCGTTTGCCTGCATTGCAGCCGGCATTGCCTGCCTTTGGGGTCCTGCACACGGCGGCGCCAACGAAGCAGCGCTGACCATGCTTGCCGAAATCGGCTCTGTCGATCGCATTCCTCACTTCATCGCCAAGGCCAAGGACAAGAACGACCCGTTCCGCCTGATGGGCTTCGGTCACCGCGTCTACAAGAATTACGACCCGCGGGCCAAGATCATGCAGAAGACCACGCATGAAGTGCTCGGCGAACTTGGCGTCAAGGACGATCCGCTTCTTGAAGTCGCCATGGAACTCGAGCGCATCGCGCTGTCGGACGAGTACTTCATCGAAAAGAAGCTCTACCCGAACATCGATTTCTATTCGGGCATCACACTGAAGGCGATGGGCTTCCCCACGGAAATGTTCACCGTATTGTTCGCGCTTGCCCGCACCGTCGGGTGGATCGCGCAGTGGAACGAAATGATCGAAGACCCGCAGCAGCGCATCGGCCGTCCGCGCCAGCTCTATGTCGGCGCTCCGACCCGCGACTACGTCCCGGTCTCCAAGCGCTAAAAGCTGCCATCTGGCAGCCATTCAGATGGTTTTGATGTAAGTTGATAGCTCCCCGTGCACCGCAAAGTGTGCGGGGTTCTTTTATTGTTTGGTCCGTTCCATGCTCCATGCTGAGACGCCATCCAGTCGCGTCCCTCGATGCGATTGGCGAAAGCTGGCGACCACTTGAAACATACCATCCGTATGGTATATTTAGGTCAACTCGGAGAGCACACTAATGAACCCCGCCTTGATTGCCTATGGATCCCTTGCTGTTGCCATTGTCTGCGAGATTGCCGGCACATCCTTCCTGATGAAGTCCGTGCAATTCACCAGGCTTGTACCCACCCTTGCCATGGCAGCGTTTTATGCGAGTTCATTCTTCTTTCTGTCGCAAGCGCTGAAGGTGATTCCGCTCGGCGTGGCCTACGCTGTCTGGGGTGGCGTTGGCATAGTCCTGACGGCCATCATCGGCGTGGTCGTCTTCGGCCAGACGCTGGACATATCTGCGATAGCCGGAATTGCGATGATCGTCGGTGGAGTGGTGCTGCTGAACGGCTTTTCCAGCTCGATGTCGCATTGACCATGGGAAACGCACACAAACGCAAGAAGCAACCAGAGCTGCTGCGACGAACGCTGTTGGATTGTGCCGCGCGGCTCGCGGTGGAAAAGGGGTTGTCAGGCGTCACGATACAAGCTGTCTCCGATGCAGCTGGCGTAACGAAGGGAGGCCTGATGCATCACTTCCCGACCAAGCAAACTCTGGTGGAGGCTGTATTTGGTGATTTCCTGGAGCAGCTAGACGCAGAAATCACGGCATTGATCGCCAGGGATGACGAGCCCAAAGGCAGCTTCACCAGAGCCTATATCGAGACCGTCTTCACTGACCATGAAGCTAATTCGATATACAAGGAAGCATGGGCTGCTCTGTACGCCACCTCTATAACGGATCCAGCTTTGCGCTGTCTCTGGTCTGAATGGCTAAGGACAAGGCTTGAACGTTATAGTGATACTGATCACGAACCTCATCTGGAAATAGCGCGGCTGGCAGCCGACGGCGTCTGGGTCGCATACCTGCTGAGGGCGGATGGCGACGAAGCAACCGATCTTTCCGCCTTGCGTACGCGTCTTCTGGCGATGACGAGGAAAGACTTTAGCCTGGGCTGAGCGCGGCTGCTTCCACTCACCCAGCATTACACTAGCATCAGGGCCGAGAAGCTTTCCTGTTGGCGACCAGATCGAGGACGATGGCAGCACCAGCATCGCCCGCCGGCCGTTCCGTTCGCATCCGGTCGAAAACAGTCTGATATCCCGCCAGCATCGCCGCGCGCATCGGCGTCGGTGCGACCAGTTGCTCCATCGATCGCGCCAGCATTGCTGGACGAATGAACTCGTCGAAATATTCCGGCATGAGGGGATAGTCTGCAATCAGGTTCGGAAGCGCACCGCTCCATGTCTTGATGCGGCTCAGCACCAGCCTGATCCAGAAATCCGTCTTGTAGATCGAAAGCGCCGGAATACCGGTCAAAGCGAGCTCCAGCAGAACGGTGCCGGAGGCAGCAAGTGCTGCATCGGCTTGAGAAAATGCCGCCCACTTCTCGGATTCGCCGACAAAGATCTCCGGTTTCTGCGGCCAGTCGGCGACGATTCCTCGAACAAGCGCCACCTGATGCGGTACGGCAGGCAGCAGCAGGCGGTATTGCCTTCCACGTGCCGTCATGGCGTTTAATGTCGATCCAATCAAAGGCAGAAGCCTGCGTATTTCCACGCCGCGAGAACCCGGCAGCAACGCGATGGCTGGAACCGGTGTTTGTCCAGCCGCCCTTCGGCTCTCCACCTCTGCCCTCGCCTCAAGCAGCCGTTCCAGGCTGCGAAGCCTGTGACCGATATAGGTCGTCGGCGGCCCTCCAAGCCTTGCCATGACCTCCGGCTCGAAGGGCAACACCGCAAGCACATGATCGACATAGCCGAGCATGTCCTTGGCGCGGTATTCCTTCCAGGCCCAGACGCTTGGGCAAACATAATTGACGATGGGCAGATTCGGGAGCTTCTCCCGCACCTTTCTGGCGACACGATGGGTAAAGTCGGGGCTGTCAATGATAACAAGGACATCTGGCTCGGCTTTCACGATTTCATCGGCTGTCTTGCCGATCAATCGCACCAAACGCGGCAGTTTCTTAAGAACAGCCGTCACGCCCATTATCGACAATTCGGCAAAATCGAACAGGGATTGCATACCGGCCGCAGTCAGCGCCGGCCCGCCGACGCCCACCAGTTCGATCTCGCGATCTGCTTGACTGCGGAGCGCCGCAACCAGATCCGCTCCCAACAGGTCGCCTGACGACTCGCCTGCTATGACAGCGACTTTGAGGGGGGCGCTCAACCGCCAAGCTCCGGCGCATCGGGGTCGATGCCGTAGACAAACATGCCGTGCTTGTCCGCATAGGCCTTCACCGCCTCGACATCGAGCAGCAGCGAGCGTCCGGCCTCGAGTGCGACACCGGCAAGACCGGCGGCCCTTGCATTCTCAAGCGTAGCCAAACCGGCGGATGGCAGATCCACGCGTACATCCTGCTGGGGTTTGCAGAGCTTCACCAAAACACCGCGGCGATGGGCCGATACTTTGCCCGCGTCCTTCAGAGCGCCAACGCGCGCGATCATCGCATCCGTCCCCTCAGGCCCCTCGAGCGCCACCACACGGCCGCCAACCGCGATTGCGCCCTGCCCGATATCGAGCGTGCCGATCATTCGTGCAGCCCTCGCAGCAACGGCAATATCCTTGAGACTATCGCTGTCGGGTTGATGATTTCCGATCGTGCCGGTCTCCGCCAGCAACGAAGGCGCGACGTCCTGGACGCTGATCACCTTGCGCTCACCATTTTCCAACAGTTCGATGACGCCGGTCAGGACGGTATTGTCCCCGCCAGCAACCAGCTTGCGGATAACTGAAGGCAATTTTAGCAGGGAGGAAAGTCCCAGCCGTATTTCAGCGAACGGCGGCCGTCGCGACACCGCACCCGACATGATAATTCGGAGTATATTGAGGTCTGCGGCCATTTTCCGAAACAGCACGATATCACCAAGACCGATGATGATATGCTCGAAGTCCGCCCAGTCTGCAGTCGACTCGCCCTTCAACGCAAATATGAAGGGCTCGTCTCCGCGCGCTCGCGCCGCCTCGGCAACATAACGCGGGAGTTTGCCGCTGCCTGCGATAATCGCCAACCGGCCCGCCGCGCGATTACCGACCATGGACCATCTCCGTCAGGATCGGCCGGATCGGTTCGGCGAAGAAAGCGCCCGATCGGATTCCGCCGCAATGAAATCCAGAATTTCCATGACCTCGGGGCAATCGAGATAATTATCACGGACGCTCGCAGCTGCCGCGCGAACGGCGACATCGGCTTCGAATATTTCCTTGTAGGCCCTGCGAACGCGGTGGATGGTTTCGCGTGCAATACCGGCACGGGTCATGCCAACAACGTTCAAGCCGTTCAGGACGCCGGGATTGCCATTCAGCATTCCGTAGGGGATCACATCATAGGCAACACCAGAAAGGCCGCCAACGAATGCCTGGCGACCTATACGCACGAACTGGTGGACGGCAGAGCCTCCGCCCAGAATCACGCGGTCTTCCACGGTTACATGGCCGGCAAGCAGCACGTTGTTCGAGAGGATGATGTTGTTGCCGAGTTTACAGTCATGGGCGACATGCGAATAGGCCAGGAAGAGATTGTCGTTGCCGACTATCGTAGCACCACCGCCACCGACGGTGCCGGTGTTCATCGTGACGCCTTCACGAATCGTGTTTCTCTCTCCGACGATTAGCGTCGTTTCCTCACCTGCGTGATGAACGCTCTGAGGATCCGCACCAATGACAGCAGACGGGAATATCCGCGTTCCTTTGCCGATTGTCGTTCGTCCAGCCACAACGACATGACTGATCAGTTCGACCCCTTCACCCAGCGTTACATGGGGTCCTACATGGCAAAATGGGCCGATGGAAACATTGTCGCCAATAGCCGCGCCATCCTCGATGATCGACATCGGATGGATGCGCGCGGATTTTGAAATCTTACTCATGCCTTGTCCTTGGACACCATCATCGCGCCAACATCGGCCTCGGCGACGAGTTGTCCATTCACCTTTGCGTCACAGTGATATTTCCAGATATTGCCGCGCTGCTTTTCCTTGACGACGTGGAAATGCACTTGGTCGCCTGGAACGACCGGCTTGCGGAACCGCGCATTGTCGATCGTCATGAAATAAACGAGGTTGGCGCCGCCACCCCGCTGAAGGCTGCAGATGGCGCCAGCCGTCTGCGCCATCGCTTCGATCAGCAACACGCCTGGCATGATCGGATTTTCCGGGAAATGCCCCATGAACTGCGGTTCGTTGAAGGTCACGTTCTTGATGCCGATTGCAGAATCGTCGCCATCGATCTCGATAATCTTGTCGATCAGGAGAAATGGATAACGATGCGGCAGGAGCTTCATGATCCCGATGATATCAACCGCATTGAGGGTTTTCTTGTCATCCTCTGCCATCTACTTCGGTCCCCCTTTGGTTCTATCCGATTTCATCATGATTTCCGCCATGTCACGGAGAAAGGCTTTGATCGGCCGGGCGGGTATCCCACCATATTTCTCACCTGGAGGAATGTCTGATGTCACACCACTAAAAGCGGCGATCTGTACACCGTCGCCGATGGTAATATGTCCCTTGATGGCGGTCGCGCCGCCGATCTGCACGCCATCGCCGATACGGGCGCTGCCGGCTATGCCGACCTTGGCGACAATCGCGGTATGCCGGCCGATGCGGACGTTGTGGCCGATCTGGACCTGATTATCGATCTTGCTGCCCTCGCCGATCACCGTGTCATCCATCGTGCCACGGTCGATCGTGGTATTCGCACCGATCTCGACATCGTCCTGAATGATGACGCGGCCGATCTGAACGATCTTGTCCATGCCGGCGCGATGCGGCGCGTAACCAAAACCGTCCTGGCCGATACGAGCGCCGTTATGAATGATGACCCGATTTCCAAGATAGGCGCAGATGATGGTTGCACCCGCAGCAATCGAACAGTTTCGTCCGAGCTTGACGCTCTGGCCGATGACAGCGCCGGCGCCGATGAAGCTGCCAGCCCCGATACGCGCATTGGCTCCGATTACAGCCATTGGTTCGACGGTTACATCTTCCTCGAGCACGGCCGAGGGATCGACGTATGCTGAAGGATGGATTCCGGAAGCGGCAATCGTGGCGATCGGCTGCATGGCATCCGGGTGCAGCAATGCCCCGGCACGTGCAAACGCGGTGTGCGGATTATCACCGACCAGAACAGCAACATGCGGCGGCACAATCGACGCCAGAGCCGGGTCGCAGATCACAGCGGTCGCTTCGCAGGTCTCGAATTCCGAGCGGCTCCTGCGCGACAAAATATAACAGATATCGCCTGTCTTGGCGCGATAGATCGGGGAAACCGCTTTGACCAGCCTGTCGCCAGTGCTCTCGTCGATCAAACGCAAATTGAGGGCAGCGGCCAGATCGTCAAGCCGCATACCCCCATGAGGCGGAAAAAATTCCGAATGGGTCATCATGCACCATACCGGGGCCGGCACCTGGATGCCGCCCCGGACCGTAGATTATCAGAACGACGTCGAAATGCCGAATTTCAGGCGCTGAACGATGTCGAAGTCTTCCCTCAAGAAGGGCACGGCATAGTCTACACGCAGCGGGCCGAACGGAGAAGCCCAGATCACGCTGGCGCCCGCCGATGCACGCAAGGACATGTCTACACCCTGCGGCGGCTTGCCCGACTTGATCTTTACGTCATTGCCGTAAAGCGTGCCGGCGTCGAGGAAGAAGCCGCCACGGAAGCCGGCATCCTGCGGAACGCCCGGCATCGGGAAGGTTACTTCAGCAGACACCGTGAAGTAGGTCGTGCCGCCGAGCGGGTCGTCGTTCTTTCTCATGCGCGGGCCGAGACCCGTGTCAGAGAAGCCACGAATATCGTCAGAGTCGAGCTGGAACTGATCGAAAACGTTGAGCGACTTTCCTGTCGTTGACAGGACGTGGCCGCCACCTGCCGAGAGCGAGCCCACGACGTCCATCTCGTCAGACAGAGTGTAGTAACCGCGCGCCTTGCCGCTCAGCTTGTAGAATTCCGAGTCGCCGCCAAGTCCAGCCAACTCCTGCGTGATCGACGCAACAATGCCCTCATGCGGCAGAATGGCGGTATCAAGCGTGTTGTAGTTGAAGGAGTTCGAGACCGACGACGTCAACCACGGGCTACCTTTAACGACTTCCTGGTAAGGCTGCGACAGAGCCCGGATATTGTCAGACGTATAGTCGACTTCCTTGTAGTTGTAGCGAACAGTCGTCGACAGATCGTTGTTGATCGGAGCCGACACGCGCAGCGAGAAACCCTGATCAGCGTAGCTGTAGTTGTCGTAGAGCTGATTTTCGTTCCTGAACAGATCGAAGCCGGCTGCCAGACGATAACCGAGGAAGTAGGGTTCCGTGAACGAGATATTGTAGTTACGCGTCACAGCGCCACCACTCGCGGAAACGCGAATAAACTGACCACGACCGAGGAAGTTCTTCTCTTCCACCGAAGCTTCGAGGATGAAGCCTTCGCCGCCGGTTGCGTAGCCTGCGCCGATGCCGAACGTGCCGGTCGACTGATCGACGACGTCGACAATGATCACGACGCGGTCAGGTGCACTGCCCGGCTGCGTGGAAATGTTGACCGTCTGGAAGTAGCCGAGGCGTTCAAGGCGGCGCTTCGCCTCCGAAATCGCTTCCTGGTTGAAGGCGTCGCCTTCGCTCAGATCAAATTCGCGGCGAATGACGTAGTCACGAGTGGATGTATTGCCACGGATCTCGATGCGTTCGACATAGCCGCGCTCACCCTGGTCCACGAGATAGTCGACCGAGATCGTCTTGGATGCCATGTCGCGGTTGCCGCGCGGTGTCACGCGAGCGAACGGATATCCGGCCGATGCGACGCGCTTGGAAATCTCGGAGATCGACGCCTGCACATCCTTCGCCCGATAGGTCTTGCCTTCACGGCTTTCCGTCAGTCCCTGCAACTCGGCAGCATCGACGCCCTCGACCGTGCTCTCGACATTGACCGGACCAAACGTGTAGCGCTCGCCTTCATCGACATCGAAGGTGATCACGTACTCATTGGTCGCAGGATCAAGAACGGCATTCGAGGAAAGCACGCGGAAATCGGCGTAGCCGTGATTGTAATAGAACTGGCGCAGCGACTCTTCGTCAGCACGCAACTTGTCCTCGTTGTAGATATCCTTGCGGGTAATGAAGGAAAAGAGACCGGATTCCTTGGTAATGATCAGTGAGCGCAAGCGGGTCGCGCTGTAGTGATTGTTACCGGTAAAATTGATCTGGTCGATCTTGGTGCGGTCGCCTTCGTTGATCACGAAAGCGAGATTCACGCGACCGTTGCCGACAGGCGCCGTCTGCGTGGTGATCTGCACATCCGAACGACCGATATCAGCATAAGCGCTACGCAGCGACTGAAGATCGGCCTCGATCATCGACTCGCTATAGGGACCGAGCGGCTTGCTCTTGACGAGCAGGATAAGCTTCTCGTCCGTGATCTTGCGATTGCCGTTGAAGACGATCTGGTTGATCAACTGATTTTCATTGACCACAACTACCAGCGTGCCGCCCGACACCGACACACGTACGTCGGAGAAAAAGCCCGTCGCATAAAGACGCTTGATCGACGTATCGATATCCGCATTGGAGAAGTCCTTGCCTGGCACGATCGTCAGTGCGGACCGGACGGTTTCCGATCCGATGCGATCAGCGCCACGGACATCAATCTGGCGAATGACAGCAGCTTCGGCGTAGCTCGAGGAAGCAAGCACCATGGTTCCGGCAGAAGTCATAACACTGGCAGAAATTGCCAGGACTGAAACCGCGCTCTGAAATCTCGAACTACCATTCATTTTAAAGTCTTACCTTCTTCCGTTACACGGCATGGGCATTGCGGCCAAACCTCGCCACGCTTGCCGTTTTACCTGCTTTTTCCATACAAGCAAGGGAGTTGGTTAAATTCTGTTTACTTCATTTCAATGCGTGGCCTATTCGCCACTTTGACATCGAAACAGGGTAAATAATCCGTTCAGCTTGCCTGGAATTGGCCTCAGCCGAGTAACGAAGTTATGTCGTTCCAGGTCGCAAAAACCATCAACGACAACACCAGCGCCATCCCGATCCGGAAAGCCACACCTTGCGCGACCTCCCCTAAAGGCTTGCCGCGAAAAGCTTCGATCGCATAAAACAATAAATGGCCGCCATCAAGTACGGGAACCGGCATAAGGTTAAGCAATCCAATGGAAACAGAAAGAACGGCGGCGAGATGCAGAAGTGCAACAAAGCCGAGAGTCGCAACCTGTCCGGAGGTTTGCGCCACCCGAATTGGTCCGCCAAGCTGATCTGCCTTCATCCGGCCGGTAATCAGATTTCCTATGTAGTCGAACGTTCCGGTGACGATATTCCAGGTTTCCTTGGTCGCCTCCACCACAGCTCCCGTTGGCGAGAAGCTGACGATTCGCATATTGCCTTCGTCCTTGCTCGTCAGAATGCCGATGATTCCGAGTTCCATCTTGTTGCCGAACTGATCCTTGATCTCGGTCAGTTTTGGTACAACCTGAAGGTCGAGCTGGGCACCATCGCGCCGCACGGTCAACGTCACCGGTATCCCAGGTCGCACGCTGACATAACGGCGCACATCATCGAAGGTCTCGACCTTGGTTCCGTCCAGTGCAAGCAGATAGTCACCCTTATGGACTCCCGCGATTTCAGCGGCACTGCCGGGATTAACCGTCGTGACGATCGGATCGGACACAAACTTCCCGAAAGCCAGGAAGATACCAGTGAGAATCACGATAGCCAGAATGAAGTTGGCAATTGGACCGGCGGCCACAGTGGCTGCACGCTTCCAGAGCTTGGCTCCCATGAATGTTTTGGCGCGCTCGGCCTCAGGAATGTCCTTGAGCGCATCGAAATCCGGTGTGCTGGCCGCATCTGCATCACCATAAAAACGAACATAGCCGCCAAGCGGCACTGCGGAAATCTTCCAGCGCGTCCCATGTTTGTCCGTGAAGCCGACGAGTTCTGGGCCGAAGCCGAATGAAAAAGCAAGAATGCGTATGCCGCTCCAGCGCCCGACCAGATAGTGACCCATCTCGTGAATGAAGACGATCAGGGATATAACCAGCAGGAACGCCGGCAAGGTGAGAACCCAGGGGTTACTGGTCAACGCATCCATCATTCAAGTCCTTTTGATCGTCGTCGCGATCATCCGCGCTTCGCCGGTAACCAGAGTACCGGCATCGCGTATCAGGCCGCCACTGGCAGCAGTCAGCGCCAAAGCTCCCAGAAACGCCAGAAAACAGGCAAAAACAAGCCCGTCGACTCTATCCATCACGCCACCATGGCCCGGAATGAGTCGACTGGAATCCTTGACCCCGAATCGCCGTTTGATCCACGATTCGAAGAGATCACCGATCTGCGAACCGACCGAGAGCACGACGCAGATCGCTGCCAGCCCCAACCCGACCGGTTGCCCGGAAAAGTAAATCACCAGCAGCCCTGCAATCAGGCCAAACAGCGTGCCGCCAATGGCGCCCGACCAGGTTTTTCCGGGAGAGATGGGCGGCGCCAGCTTGGGTCCGCCAATCGCACGCCCGACAAAATACGCAAAAATGTCAGTCGCCCATACGATGGCGAAAATGAACAGCATGGTGACAAGACCATCGTGTTCGCTGCCGCGCAATGCCGCAAGTGAAACTCCCGAAAGTCCGGCATAGAAAATGCCGCCCGGCAGCCACATGCTTTTCCGACGCACGAGATTGACCAGGATTGCCGCGACAGTGAAACCGAAAACCAGTACCGCGCCAGTCTCGATCGATCTGAACGCAACCTCCAGCGACACGAGTCCAACGGCTGCCCAGCCAAAGATATGGGAGAAACGGTCCGTCGTGGATCGCGCGATTCCCGTTATCGTCGACCATTCGTAATAAATCAGCAGCGCAATCAGCGCCGAAAGAAGTCGAAACGGCAAGCCGCCCATCCAGGTCGCGGCGAGCACCACGATTGCAAGGACGATGCCGGAAATGATCCTCAGCCGCAGTTCCTGGCTCATCAAGACACAGCCGCCACATCGACGACGCCGCCAAAACGTCGTTCACGATTGGCATAGGACGCAAGCGCCGCATAGAATGTCTCGCGGCTGAAATCAGGCCAGAAATCAGGAATAAACAGCAACTCGGCATAAGCTGCCTGCCACAGCAGGAAGTTGGACAGCCGCTCCTCACCCGAAGTCCGGATCAAAAGGTCAGGGTCTGGAATGCCCGACGTGTCAAGCTCGCGATCGAGCGCCACGGCATTGATATCCTCCACGCGCATCGAACCTGCAACCACTTTCTGCGCAAGCTTGCGTGCGGCGCGCGCAATCTCATCGCGCGAGCCGTAGTTGAAGGCGATGACCAGCGTCAACCCGGTATTGGCCTTGGTCGTTTCCTCGGCCTCGATCAGCAGCGGCAAGATATCGCCGCGGAGGTTCTCACGCGAACCGATCACCCTGATCCGCACGTTTTCCGCATGCAATTCGGCAAGGTCACCCCGAATGAAGGTCTTGAGCAAACCCATCAAGTCGTTGACCTCGCTCTCGGGGCGCGTCCAGTTCTCCGAGGAAAAGGCGAACAGCGTCAGATATGATATCCCGGCCGCGGCAGCGACGCGGACAGCCTCATGAACGGCATCGACACCCTTCTTGTGGCCAACAGTGCGCGGCAAGCCGCGCTTCTTGGCCCATCGGCCGTTGCCATCCATGATGATGGCAACATGTTCGGGTATCTTCACCGCGTGTTCTTTGTCCATTACCTGTCGCCCACCACCTGACGTCGAAACAGCCATCAGGTCCTATACCTGCATGATTTCCTTTTCCTTGTCCTGAAGCAAGCGATCGATTTCTGAAATCGTTTCGTCGGTCATTTTCTGGACTTTTTCGGAATTGGACCGGCTGTCGTCCTGGCTCATATCGCCATCCTTTTCAGCCTTTTTAAGGCCGTCCATACCATCCCGGCGAACATGGCGAACTGCCACCTTTGCTTTTTCAGCGTAGTCATGCGCTACCTTGACGAGCGACTTGCGGCGCTCTTCATTGAGTTCCGGCAGCGGAATGCGCATGTTCTGGCCTTCGATGATCGGATTGAGACCGAGGCTGGACTCACGGATGGCAGTTTCAACCGCCTTGACCATCGAGCGATCCCAGACGGAAACGGCAAGCATGCGCGGCTCCGGAACGGTAATGTTGGCCACCTGGTTCAGCGGCATGCGTGATCCATAGGCTTCAACCATCACCGGGTCGAGCACGTTGGCGGAAGCACGGCCAGTCCTGAGCGAGGCGATGTCGCTCTTGAAGGCGCTCACTGCGCCTTCCATGCGGCGCTTCAATTCTTTCAGGTCTGTATTGGACATGCCCAACTCCTCTTTCAGTGGCCACCGGGTCCCGCGATCGCGATCCCCTTCGGCCGAAATCAACTCAAATGTCTTGTACGATTGTCCGCAGGCCACCGCCTGTCAGGATCTTGGCGAATTCGCCCTTATGGTGGATCGAAAATACGATTATCGGGATATGATTTTCCCGCGCAAGTGCAACTGCAGCAACATCCATGACTGCCAGGCCTTTTTCAAGCACTTCCGAATGGGTCAGGCTGTCAAAACGTGTAGCGTCAGGCACTTTCTTCGGATCCGCGGAATATATACCGTCTACCTGAGTGCCCTTGAATATCGCTTCTGCACCCATTTCGGCGGCGCGCAGGGCTGCGGCCGAATCGGTGGTGAAGAACGGATTGCCCGTGCCACCGGCGAAGATCACCACCCGGCCGAGCGAGAGGTGATAAAGCGTTGCCCGCTGCGAGAAGCTTTCACAGATCTCCGGCATGGCAATAGCTGACAATACGACAGTGTCTATATCGAGCTTGCGCAGCGATGTAGCCAGTGCCAGCGCGTTGATAACGGTCGCCAGCATGCCCATGTGGTCGCCGGTCACCCGGTCTCCCCCCTTGGAGGCAACGGCGACGCCGCGGAAAATATTGCCCCCGCCGACAACGACGCCGACTTCAACGCCAAGCGCGCGCGCCTCGGCGATATCGGAGGCCATTCTGTCGGCGACATTGACGTCAATGCCGAAGCCTTGCTCGCCCATCAACGCCTCTCCCGAGGCCTTAAGCAGGACGCGTTTGTAGATCGGTTTCGATGTCATGGAATCTCCCGTTACGGCAAGCAAATTGTGGCAGACGCTGCGCAGCGGCGCGGCATTCTAGATCTCCTCGCCGCCAAAAGCGGCAAGAAAAAGCCGATACTTCGACAAAAGCGAAGAGATTTTCCGGCAAATGGATCAATCGGTCCGGAATCGACTTCTGTCAGATGCGGATACACGAAGGGCATCGCGTTGTCACGCGATGCCCTCTTCATTCCACAGACTCTGGTTAACCAGAGAAACTGTTACTTCTTGGCAACGGCCGCGACTTCGGCAGCGAAATCGCTTTCTTCCTTCTCGACGCCTTCGCCGAGAAGCAGGCGCACCATGCCGGTGACTTCGATCGGGGCGCCAGCGAGCTTTTCAGCATCCTTGACAGCCTGACCAACGGTCACTTCCGGGTTGATGACGAAAGCCTGCGACAGAAGAGCGACTTCTTCGAAGAACTTGCGCATACGGCCTTCGACCATCTTTTCGATGATGTTGTCCGGCTTGCCGGAAGCGCGCGACTGTTCGATGAACACGTTGCGCTCGCGCTCGGCTACACCGGCGTCGACTTCGTCGGCACGGATCGCAAGCGGGTTGGTCGCAGCGATGTGCATGGCGACCTGCTTGCCGATGGAGTTGAGGACTTCCTTGTCGCCGACCGACTTCAGCGCGACGAGCACGCCGAGCTTGCCGATGCCGTCGCCGGCAGCGTTATGGATGTAAGTTGCAACAACACCGTGTTCGACATGCAGCAGGGCCGAACGGCGCAGCGTCATGTTTTCGCCGATCGTGGCGATCGCGTCCTTGATGGAATCTTCGACGCTCTTGCCGGTCGCCGGATAAACGGCCTGGGAAACAGCTTCCACAGTGCCGTCGGTGCCTATGGCAACATTGGCAATGCCGCGCACGAGTTCCTGGAAAGCTTCGTTACGAGCGACGAAATCGGTCTCGGAGTTCAGTTCGATCGCAACAGCTTTGGTGCCGGCGCTGACGACGCCGATCAGGCCTTCGGCTGCGGTGCGGCCGGACTTCTTGTCGGCCTTTGCGATGCCCTTGGCGCGCAGCCAGTCGATAGCTGCTTCGATATCGCCGTTGTTTTCAGTCAGCGCCTTCTTGCAGTCCATCATGCCTGCGCCGGACTTTTCGCGCAGGGTCTTGACCATTTCAGCCGTAATCGTGCTCATTTTGATCCTCTTTAAATCGGCAAAGCGCTTGAGATCCCCGATGGGAGCAACGCAACTTCACGCCATTCGAATGGAGTTTATCGAGATGCGTGACAGGGATGTGACGAAATCGTCGCCTGCCAATCCTCGTCTGCAATCATCCCGCATACGGGAAAGGCAAAGGCCACTCGGCGCAGTCGCGCTATAGCCTTTGCCCTTGAATTCCATGGGCCGGGACATGGCGTCCCAGCCCTAACTTGGCATCAGCCTTCGGCCAGAGCCGGCTCTGCAACCGGTTCAGCTGCTGCGCCGAGATCGACGCCGGCAGCGCCCTGCTGACGACCGAGGCCATCGAGGGCAGCGCGTGCGAACAGGTCGCAGTAGAGAGCGATGGCGCGCGAAGCGTCGTCGTTGCCCGGGATCGGATAGTCGATCAGGTCCGGATCGCAATTGGAGTCGATGATGGCGACGACCGGAATGCCCAGGCGCTTGGCTTCATCGATAGCGATCTTTTCCTTGTTGGTGTCGATGACAACCATCAGGTCCGGCGTGCCGCCCATGTTGCGGATACCGCCGAGAGCCTTTTCAAGCTTTTCGCGTTCGCGCTCGAGGTTCAGGCGTTCCTTCTTGGAATAGCCCGCACCCTGGGTCGCGAGAATGTCGTCAACCTTGCGCAGACGAGCGATCGAATTGGAGATGGTCTTCCAGTTGGTCATCATACCGCCGAGCCAGCGGGAGTTGACGTAATACTGGGCCGAACGCTTGGCAGCGTCGGCGATCAGGTCGGATGCCTGACGCTTGGTGCCGACGAACAGCACGCGGCCGCCCTTGGCTGCCGTGTCGCTGATAACCTTCAGCGCCTGGTTCAGCATCGGTACGGACTGTGCGAGATCGATGATATGAATGCCGCTGCGATCGCCGAAAATGTACTGCTTCATTTTCGGGTTCCAGCGGTGAGTCTGGTGACCAAAGTGGACGCCTGCTTCAAGCAGCTGACGCATGGAAAAATCTGGCAACGCCATGATCTGTAACTCCTTTTCCGGTTGAACCTCCGCGAAGCTTGAAGCAGGATTTTCACCTGCCACCGGGTGGAACCGACCGGATTTCTCCCGGAAAGCCCCAGACTTCACGTGTGGAATGGGGGCGCCATAAACCGAAACCGCAAGGAATGCAAGCCTTGGGTGGAAGAAACTGCATCAGTTCTGCATCAGGATCTCGACATCCTGGTTGCGGCCGGGCGTAACGGGAAAATCGCGCTGGTAAATCTTGTCCTTGTGGCGCGCGACTGCGGTGTACTTGCCTTCCGCCAGAATGACGACGGGAAACGCTCCGACGCTTTCGCTGACGGCATCGCCCGAAGCGGTCAGGATCGACCAGGCCGTATCGGCGATCGCCTCGCCGCCTTCCTGCGAAACAAGCTTGAGTGTGATCTTCGCGGCCTTGTGCTGGATTGTCGCTTCCGTGATCTTGCCAGCGGCAATCTGTATATCGGCACGGATCGAAGCATTCACGTTGCCGTAATTCGACACCACGTGGTAGGTGCCCGCATTCAGTCGGACCACCTCGTCGGGCTTTACGTCTCCCATGATCAGCCCGCGCTCACCGTCCTCGCGCACTTCGGTGGAGTATATGCTGAAGGTCAGCTCTTCCGGCGGGATGCGCATATCCGCGCCCGATACCGCATTGAGCACCATTCCGCCTGCATCGAGCACGAATACCTGCGGCGCGACGTCGCCAATTTCCGGCACGATCAGCTTTTTCGTTGCACCGGCGCGGCCGAAGGCGACATGGACGAAATACTCTCCAGGGGCGAGTTCGAAATTCGTCGCGCCACCTTCGGAGCTGGCCAGCAATGGAAGCTTGCCGTCAGCGCCCGCAATCGGCTGGAATACCCGCCAGGCGAGCCCGTAACCCATCGGCTTGCCCTTTTCCGTCAGGCGCGCTTCCAGATGCACGGTCTTGCCATGCTGCTGGACCGCCGCGTTGGGTTCGATTACCGGCGAAAAGCCGTTGAGGTGCAATTCATCCACCGATTTGGCGGTGCCGCTCTCGATTCCCGCAAACGGATCCTGGGCCGAGGCCGGCAGCGCAGCCGCGACAAGCATCGCCGCCAAAGGCACGACTCTCAGCAATCTGGTCAAAACCGGCTTACTCATTTTTGAGGGTTGACTCTCTCTGACACGGGCCCCACTTCTCCCGCAAACATCATCCGAATTCAAGAGCCCCAAAACGAGGCAACATGAAGACCGACGCAGCCCTTATTAATTATCTTTCCACCCGTCGCTCCATGCCGGCGTTCCAGATGCGAGGCCCCGGCCCTTCCTCGACCGAAATCGAGGTAATGCTAAAGCTGGCAAGCCGCGTGCCCGATCACGGCAAACTCGCCCCCTGGCGCTTCATCGTCTATCGCGGCAATGAGCGCGAGCGCATCTCTCTTGAGCTTTCGGCCATTGCCAAGGCCAAGAACCCGGCCCTCTCGGAGGAGATGATAAAAGTCGAGGAAACACGGTTTTCTCGTGCGCCGGTCGTCATTGCTGTTGTCTCGACCGCAGCGCCAAATGTCAAAATTCCCGAATGGGAACAATTGATGTCGGCCGGCGCTGTCTGCCTCAACCTCCTGATGGCAGCCAATGCTCACGGCTACGTCTCCAATTGGCTGACCGAATGGATGGCATTCGACGAGCGAGCCTATCCGATCCTTGGCGTCAAGCAGACTGAAAAGATCGCTGGCTTCATCCATATCGGCTCGACCGACTTTCCAGTGGTGGAACGTCCCCGTCCAGAGCTTGCAGATATCGTCACCTGGGTTGGACAGGAGTAGAAAAATGTTCTTTGACGCGAGCACCCGCGACCACGGCCTGCCCCACGACCCGTTCAAGGCGATCGTGTCGCCTCGACCGATCGGATGGATCGGGACGCGCGGCCGTGATGACTCGCGTAACCTCTCGCCCTACTCGTTCTTCAATGCGGTGTCCGACAAGCCCAAGATCGTCATGTTTTCGGCAGCGCGCGGCAACGATAGCCCGCGCAACGCCGAAGAGACCGGCGTCTTCACGTCAAGCTTCGTAAGCCACAGCCTCCTCAAGCAGATGAACACTTCGTCTACCAGCGTACCCTACGGGGTCGATGAGTTCGCGCTGGCCGGGCTGAAGCACGAACAGGGCAGAATGGTGGATGCGCCCTATGTGGCCGGTGCCTTTGCCGTGCTCGAATGCCGCACAATCAAGGTCGTCCGACCGGTTGGTCTGGACGGCCAGGACGCAGACGCCATCGTGGTGTTCGGCCAAGTAGTTGGTATTCACATCGACGAATCCGTCATCCGCGACGGCAGGTTCGATCCGGCAATTGCCCGTCCGATCGGCCGAATGGGTTACATGGACTATACAGAGGCCAGCGAGGTTTTCGAGATGATGCGGCCACCGCGCCCCTGAGCCGCACTCAGGGGGGCCCATCGGAGATGACCGCGCCTTGAAACCCCAAGGCTGCGGAGTGGCGGCGGAAGTCCTCGTTGATCGCCCCCTTTGCCGAATCGTAGGCGAAAACACCCAGCGAACGCGCCGAGATCGCGACCTGCATCCGCGCCAGCTCACCTATATCGTCAGCCATCGAGCCACCCATGTCATGGGCAAACGACGCACGATTCCAGCATAGCCCGGCAAGCCGCGCGGACTTTCCTTCCAGTGACGTCGCGCGCATCAGTCCTCTGGCGCTATCGGCAATGCTGGCAATGATTCTTATTGCCCCATCCCGAAGGCCAAGGCGCGCCTCAAGCACCGCAAGCGCGACATCGCAGGCCTGCAGATCGTCGCCCCCCTGGCAATCCGTCAGAACGACCGCTTGTGCGCCTCCGAGCTCCAAGGCCTGCAGTGACACGGTATCCCGCGCTGACACGACAGGCACAGCGCTGCGGGCGAAGAAGGATGCTCCCTCATCGACATAGGTCAGTATATGCACGGCCTTCACCACCCACAGCACTCCGGTTCAATACTACCCACTATCGCTACGTTAACGCGCAGCAAATGAACATAGTGAACCAATCGTAAACTTTTAATCGCTAATATCTCCCAAGGGCACAGCATAGGGGACAACAAGCGTGATCATCGAAACATTTCTTCGGTGGGCGGACACGGCAAAGTCAAGCGATCGCGCTAAAGCGGCGAATGCGCTCGGGCGGGCTTGGCTGCAGTCCGACATGGATACTTCAGAACGCGATGCGGCACTGATGGCAATGACATGGCTGCTGGACGACCCCTCGCCCAAGGTCAGGCTGGCGCTTGCCGAGTCGATAGCCGACGCGCCTAAAGCACCGCGCGCATTGATTCTGACGCTCGCATCCGACCAGCCGGAAATTGCCTGCCAGATCATAGCACGTTCGCCGGTCCTTACCGACGTCGATCTCGTCGATCTCGCAGCAAGAGGTGATGGCGTGACCCGGGCTCTGATTGCATCCCGCTTCATCGTCAGTTCACCCGTCTGTGCCGCCATCGGCGAAATCGGCGACGCGGCGGAGGTCGAAGCGCTGCTCGACAATCCCGGTGCAATCGTTACGCGACAGACGTTGCGGCGCCTGAGCGAACGGCTGGGTTATGTCCCCGCAATCCGGGAGTTGTTGCTCTCGCGGGAAGAGTTGCCAGCCGACGCGCGCCACAATCTCGCCGTCAGCCTATCTGACACCCTGTGCGGCAACGATCTCATCCGCTACGCCATCGGTGAAAACAGATTGGAACTCGTCCGCCGCGAAGCCTGCGAGGCGACGACAGTGGCGCTGGTCGCCGTGTCCCTGCCCGGAGACATACCCGCCCTTGCCGATCATCTCAGGCGCGACGGACGCCTGACGCCAAACTTCCTGATGCAGGCGCTTTGCACTGGTCGGGTCGATTTCTTTGCCGCGGCAATCGTCAACCTTTCCGGACTGGCAGAACGCCGCGTCCGCTCGATTATGGCAGACGGCCGCTTCCACGCCATGCGGGCGCTCTACGAGGCAGCAGGGCTGGGCCGCGATATCTCGGAAATCTTTGTCGAAGCGACGCTGGAATGGCGCAAAGCCTTGCGCAGAGGCGAAGCAACCTACCTGGGCGCAATTGCCGGGCATCTCGTCGCCAAATTCCGCTTTGCCGAGAAAACAGGCGCCGTCGCCGACGAGTTGCTTGATATGATCGAGAGGCTTCACATCGCTGAACACCGCAAGTCGGCGCGCGATTATGCCTCATTCCGGGTCGTCGAAGCCGCGTGACGCCTTGAGCGTCTTGCGACCAACATTCGGTCAGTCCACAATCTTGCGGGCGACCCAAGAGTAGGTGTCAGTGACGAAGTGCACGGGCTTGCTGATGGTTGCTTTCATTCCCTTGCGGGTTGGCATCGCATTGACAAACAATGCAATGGCACGCTCTGTCATTCCCGGGTGCTTGTCAGCCGTGCCAACTGCCGTCTCTGGCGGAGTCGGATTTCCCGACACATCGAGATTGGCTTCCGCAACATCCGCCTCCGAATCCGCCAGGGCCGTCGTGTCCGCCGTCTGGCAGACCGCAACGACCATCGGGTGGTTTACGTTGCGAAACTTTTCGAGCTGCTTTTCAGATGCTGCATCGCAAGCCGCAATGGTCGCCCATTGTTCTGCAACGGACGCGACAGGCAAGCATTGCACGCCGCTGTCGTCGCATCCCAAAATACTCATGACGATGAATGCTGCCTTCATGGCTATATCCCCGATGCCTCGCGCATAGGATCTCCCATTCGATCGTGTTTATTTCATGAAATGAACTTCAAAGCCTCACGGATCATCTCCGCATTGTGCGCGAGGGTGCCTCCATCTTCCAGTTTGGCGGCATGCGGCTTCAGCGCCACCCCGTCCTGAACCGGAATCACATGGAAGTGCAAATGAAAGACCGTCTGGCCGGCAGCCGGTTCGTTGAACTGGATCACACGCACGCCATCGGCATGAAATGCCTTCTTCACAGCCTTGGCGATCTTCTGGACCGTCGGCATCAACCACATGAATGTTGTCGGGTCGGCATCGAAGATGTTCCGCGAGGGCACTTTGGGGATGATGAGCGTATGGCCTTCTGCTTGCGGCATCACATCCATGAAGGCCAGCGTATGCTCGTCTTCAAAGACGGCATGGCACGGAATATCCCCTCTCAGAATCTTGGCAAAGATATTGTCTGGATCGTAGGGAATGCCGGACATGCGAATAGTCTCCTCATTATATTTTAAAGCCGAGAGTGCGCCGAAAATGCTTTGGCTTCAAGCCTCGTGTGTGGTTGCCGCCATCATAGACACAGTCCTGACCAGTATGTTTAACCGCCGGATCATTTCTCGTCATCGCGTCCCTTGCGGAAAGGACTGTGCTCCTGGAGATAATGGCCAATCTGCTCGACCTCGGCACGCTCCTGTCGGAGATAATCCTCGACAGCCCTGCGCAAACCGGAATGGGCGATATAGTGGGCCGAGTGCGTGGTTACAGGCAGATAGCCTCGTGCGAGTTTGTGTTCGCCCTGTGCGCCCGCCTCGACCGTTCTCAGCCCGCGCGCAAGCGCGAAATCGATGGCTTGATGATAGCAGACCTCGAAATGCAGGAATGGGTGATCTTCGATACATCCCCAATGGCGGCCGTAAAGCGTCTCGGAACCGATGAAATTGATGGCACCGGCGACATATCGACCATTCCTGCTGGCCATCACCAGCAGGATGTCGTCCGCCATCCGCTCGCCGATCATCGAATAGAAGTCACGCGTCAGGTACGGCCGCCCCCATTTGCGGCCGCCCGTATCCATGTAGAAAGCGAAGAACTGGTCCCAAATGGATTCGGTAAGATCGTTTCCGGTCAGCCAGTCGATGGCAATCCCATCCTCGAGCGCGATTCGGCGCTCCTTCTTGAGCGCCTTGCGCTTGCGTGAACTCAAGGTTTCAAGGAATTCGTCATGGCTGCGATAGCCTTCGTTGACAAAATGGAACTGCTGGTCGGTGCGGTGAAGGAACCCTTGGCGCTCAAGCGATTGCCACTCCCCATCAGGCAGGAATGTCACATGTGCCGATGAGATTCCGAGTGCGGCAGCATCCACCTTGATAGCCTCGCCCAGCGTCGTCAGCACAGTGCTGCGATCGGCGGCCGTTGCGGCAAGCAATCTCGGTCCTGTCGCAGGCGTAAACGGGATCGCGCATTGCAATTTCGGATAATAGCGGCCACCTGCCCGTTCGAAGGCCTGCGCCCAGCCGTGATCGAAAACGTATTCTCCCTGGCTGTGGCTCTTGAGGTAGCCGGGCACTGCGCCAAGCAATGCACCCGCATCATCCTCCAGCAACAGATGGCGCCCGAGCCAGCCCGTGTCGCGGGTGGCCGAACCAGACGCTTCGAGGCTATAGAGATAGGCGTGTGACACGAATGGGTTGTAACCGGCTTTGTTGTCGCGCGCTGTGCCATCGAGCCGGCTCCACTGAGCTGGATCGATGTCCCGAAAGCTTGCGACTGGACGTATTCTCAAAGACCGGTCTCGCTGTGGCGCGGGTCAAAACCCTCGAATGTGATCTGATCGGCATTGGCGGCCGAATGGGCCGCCTGCTTTGGCGAGCGGACGGTCCAGGTTATGACAGGAATACCCCGCTCCCGCTCGCTGGCGATGAAGGCATTCGGCAGATCGCTTATGGAATAGGATATGAAATCCAGGCCCCATGCCATTGCCTCGCGGTGGCCCCTGAACTGACCTTCCTCACGGCCCTCAGCAGTCAGGCCGACCGGAAACGGACTTTCCAGTTCCTTGAGCTCTTTGAGCAGCCAGGTGTCGAAACTCATCAGAGCGACATCACCGTCGTAGTCCTCGAGCACTTCCAGCACCGATGAAGCAAAGCCCTCGTCATCGCCATCGCGTCCCTTCAGTTCGAGCACCAGCGGCACCCTGCCCTTGACGAGCCGCAACAACACCTTCAGCGAGGCCACCTTGTCCTTGGTGCCGCCAACCGACGTCAGGCTGAGTTCAGCCGATGTCTTCGTGCGGATGTCGGCGCCGATATTGCAGAGCCTCTTCATGTCGTCGTCATGAAATACGACCGGCACGGCATCTGCGGCGTATTGAAGATCGCACTCGATGGCAAAGCCCGCCTCGATCGCCCGCTCGAAAGCCGAAAGCGTGTTTTCCCATACGGCTTTGTTGCCGTCATGCAGGCCACGATGCGCGATGGGCCGGCTGGTCAGAAATGCCATGTCCCGCATCAGGAAATTTCCAGGATGGCATCGATTTCGACCGAAGCATTGAGGGGCAGCACGGCAACCCCGAAAGCGGCGCGCGAATGTTTCCCCGCCTCTCCAAGAACTTCTGCGAGAAGATTGGAGGCGCCATTGGCCACCAGGTGCTGTTCGTAAAAATCAGGCGTGGAGGAAACCATGCAGCCAATCCGGATGACCCTGCGAATACGCGAGAGATCGCCGCCAAGCGCTACCTTTGCCTGGGCAAGAATGTTGATGGCGCAGAGTTCAGCCGCGCGTTGGCCTTCCGATGTGGTAATGCCGGCGCCCAACTGGCCGGTCTGCGCAAGCTTGCCGTTCTCCATCGGCAATTGCCCGGAAATGTAGAGGTGCGTGCCACTCACAACTGTCGGAACGTAGTTTGCGGCCGGAGCGGCCGCCTCTGGCAGCACGATTCCCAACTTTTCCAGTTGCTGATCGATCTTGGACATCATTTCCCCGCCTTTCCATAGATTCTTCTTTTACGAACTCTGCGGATCAGGTAGTCCGCAAGGAGTGCACATCTAATTAATCGCATTCAGGTGCGGTGCAACAGGAGAATTTCATGATTTCTCGCTCGAGCCTTCTTGCCTGCACGATCGGAGCCTGTCTCGCCTCGAGCGGAGTACCGGCTCTCTCGCAGGGCATTGCCGGGCTGGTGCCGCACCGCGCCGTCTATAATCTGGAACTCAAGGATGCATCCGAGCGCTCGGGCATCAACAACATGTTCGGCCGCATGGTCTACGAGTTCACCGGCTCTGCCTGCGAAGGCTATCGCGTCAGTTTCCGCTTCGTGACACAGGTCGAGACCGCGAGCGAAAAGAAGGTGACGGACCAGCAAAGTACGACCTTCGAAGACCCCAAGACCGGCCGGTTCGAGTTTGAAAGCAAGACATTCAACGACGACCGGCTCGACAAGGAGGTCGCAGGCCTTGCCGAGCGGCGCAACGACAAGCTGGCAGTCGACATTACCATGCCTGCCGAAAAGAAAATCGACCTGACTGCGGCGCGCTTTCCCACCCAGCATACGATCGACGTCATCGAACGCGCCAAGCGAGGCGATCACTTTTTCGAGGCCCGCATCTATGATGGATCTGAAGATGGCGACAAGACGCTGTTCACCTCGACGATCGTTGGCTCGCCAGTCTCAGCCGGTGCTGATGATCCGGATGCATCCGGTGCCGGCAAGCTGAAGGCGGAAAAGACCTGGCCGGTGACCATCGCCTATTTCGATGACAACAAGGACGGTGATTCACAGCCGAATTACCGGATGTCTTTCAAGCTCTACGAAAACGGCGTGTCCCGCGACCTGACGATGGACTACGGCGACTTCGTGCTGAAGGGAAATCTCGTCAAGCTCGACTTCCTGCCGGAAGAGACGTGCAAGAGCAATTAAGGGCGACCAGGATAGGGGCGTTCCCGGCCTTGCAAGGGTCGCCCCAGCGTCTTCTGCCAAAATTTGGAAGCCAAGATTTGGCACCTTAGGAGTTAGCCGTCCCACGTGCCATTCGGAAAGAACTCTTTCTTATAATATTGCTCATAGAAGATCGTTCCATGAATTCCGACCGCATTCTTCTTGTCGATCGGCCTATTCCAAATATTTTTGAAAATTGAATCGAGTTCACTCTTGTTTTTCTTAGCCGCCATCAAGTCCTCTATAAAAATAAGATCGCTAGAAAGCGGAAAAATCAGATTAAACTCTTCTTCCGTCGCCTGAAATATTTCATAAGTGCAATTCACTGCACCATCTATAATCATGATATTTTTCACAGTTAACTACCGTGTTAAATTGTCGGCGCCATTGAGTTGAGTTGCACACTTAGTGGTACACCCATCGGTATATCCTCCTGGATCCTCTACGTAAGCCCAAGGATGGGCCGCTTTAGGCCTAGCTTTCTCAAGCCGTGACCGGCCTACCCTTACGCGGTCCCATGACAAACACCGCCTCATAGAGGTACTGCAGCACCGCCTTACGGTCGGTGATGACAGAAATATCGTCCCACGGCACGATCGATCCGATATTGGACGAAATCGTCTTGCCCGATAACTTGCAGAACTCGCGGATCAGGAACGACATCCTGAGCGTCAGCGAAAAACGGCTGGCGAGATGGAAGAGCCAGCTGTTCTGGCCCTCGAAATAAACAGGCAGCACGCTTGCCTTGGCAGACTGGATCAGCTTGGCCGGAAACATCTTCCACGGCAGGTCCTGGGCCTGGCCGAACCCCTTGGGCGCGGTCGCCACGCCACCGGCCGGAAAGATGACGATCGTCACGCCTTCCTTCAGCAATCGCAGCGCCTCGTTGCGGGTGGCCATGTTGATCGCCAGCGCTTCCTTGGTTTCCTCAAACGAGATCGGCAGCGAATAGGGCCGGATTTCCGGCACCTTCAGTAGCTGGTCGTTGATCAGCACCTTGAACGGCCGGCCGAGCTGCTCGGCAAGCGCCAGAACCGCAATCCCGTCGGCAATGCCATAGGGATGGTTGGCGACCATGACGATCGGCGTATCCGGCAGATCCTTCGGCGGCCAGTTGCCGCGCACGGAGAGATCGATGTCGATCAGCTCAAGCATGCGCGAAAAGATCCGGTCGGATTTCCCCACCACGTCCGTCCGCCACTGCTTGTAGACTTCGACGTATCGGTTTCGACCGGAAAGGTTTTCGACAGTGCGGATGACCATGCGCTTGAGCAGCGGATCGGTCTCGTTGGCGTAGGATAATTCCCTGAACTTCACTGCCGGGTCCCTGTGGTAGTCTTGTCGCAAGCCAATAGGAAAAAACTGTAACAATTTGAAGACAGCCGCGTGATGTCACGCGGCTGTCCGGTTTTTATCCGATCTGCGTATGGGCTGCGGTCAGCCGCCGCGCGCCTTGCGGATCAGGTCCGGCGGCGTCGCCTCCTCGACCAAAGCCGCAACCGCCTCTTCGAGCGTCATTGGCATCTGGTTCTGCGAGCCGAGACGGCGGATATTGACCGTGTTTTCCTCGGCTTCGCGCTTGCCGCAGACGATGATCACCGGAACCTTGGTCACCGAATGCTCGCGGACCTTGTAGTTGATCTTCTCGTTGCGGAAGTCGGTCTCGACGATCAGACCGGCGGCGCGCAGGCGGTCGGCGACCTTCTGGCCGTAGTCGTCTGCATCCGAGGTGATCGTCGCCACCACCACCTGCAGCGGCGCAAACCACAGCGGCATGTGGCCGGCAAAGTTCTCGATGAGAATGCCGAGGAAGCGTTCCATCGAGCCGCAGATGGCACGATGGATCATCACAGGCTGGGTCTTTTCCGAGTTGTGGTCGATGTAGAAGGCACCGAACCGCTCCGGCAGGTTGAAGTCGACCTGCGTGGTGCCGCACTGCCATTCGCGGCCGATGGCGTCCTTCAGCGTATACTCGAACTTCGGCCCGTAGAACGCACCCTCACCCGGAAGGATATCGGTCTTGATGCGGTTGCCGGACTTCGCCTCGATGGTCTTCATGACGTCCATCATCACGCTTTCGGCGCGATCCCAGAGCGCGTCGGACCCGACGCGCTTGTCCGGCCGTGTCGACAACTTGAGAATGACTTCCTGGAAACCGAAGTCCTCATAGACCGACAGGATCAGGTCGTTGATCTTCAGGCACTCCGCCGCCATCTGCTCGTCGGTGCAGAAGATGTGCGCATCGTCCTGGGTAAAGCCGCGCACGCGCATCAGCCCGTGCAGCGCACCTGATGGTTCGTAGCGATGGACGTTGCCAAATTCTGCAAGTCTTATAGGCAGTTCTCGGTAAGACTTGAGACCATGCTTGAAGATCTGGATATGACCGGGGCAGTTCATCGGCTTGAGCGCGAAGACACGGTCGTCATCGTGATCGTCGCCGGCAACCGTCACCTTGAACATGTTGTCGCGATACCAGCCCCAGTGGCCGGAAGTTTCCCACAGCGACTTATCAAGCACCTGCGGCGCATTGACTTCCTGGTAGTCGAGCGCCAGCCGACGGCGCATATACGCCGTCAGCGCCTGGAACATCCGCCAGCCCTTGCCGTGCCAGAACACCACGCCCGGGCCCTCTTCCTGGAAATGGAACAGATCCATCTCGCGTCCGAGCTTGCGGTGATCGCGCTTTTCGGCTTCCGCCAGCATGTGCAGATAGGCGTCGAGCTCGGATTGCTCGGCCCAGGCCGTACCGTAGATGCGGGTCAGCATCGGGTTGTTGCTGTCACCGCGCCAATAGGCGCCAGCCACCTTCATCAGCTTGAAGGCGGTGCCGATCTGGCCGGTGGAGGCCATGTGCGGGCCGCGGCAAAGGTCGAACCAGTCGCCCTGATAGTAGATCTTCAGGTCCTGGCCTTCCGGGATCGCATCGACGAGCTCGACCTTGTAGGCCTCGCCCTTGTCGGCGAACACCTGCTTGGCCTTGTCGCGGCTCCAGATCTCCTTGGTGAAAGCCTTGTTGCGAAGGATGATCTCCTTCATCTTCTTTTCGATGACCGGCAGGTCTTCGGGCGTAAACGGCTCGTTTTTAGCAAAATCGTAGTAGAAACCATTCTCGATCACCGGGCCGATGGTCACCTGCGTGCCGGGCCAGAGTTCCTGCACGGCCTCGGCCATCACGTGGGCCGCATCGTGGCGGATCAGTTCCAGAGCTGCCGGATCCGAGCGGGTGACGATGGCGATCGCCCCGTCGGTGACGGGGTCGGACAGATCGCGCACGATGCCGTCAAGCGTGATCGCGACGGCCTTCTTTGCGAGCGATTTTGAAATGGATTCAGCGACATCGCGCCCGGTCGTGCCTGCGGCAAACTCGCGGATCGAACCATCGGGAAATGTCAGGGAAACAGGTTGGGACATTTATAGACTTCTCCTATCCAATCCCGCCAACGAATGCGGGTGGCAAAAAAGGGCCGGGAATCCCCGGCATTTGACGGGTGCGGATATAGAGGGAAATTGGTGAGGATGGAAGGGGCGCAGCCACGATGTTTCCTCCGGCCTGCCGTGCCCGGGCGGCATACCGCTGCTACCGATGCATCGCATCCATCATCAACAAGCCATGACCATGCCATGTCTCGCGCTTGCGGCTCTTTGGCAGCAGGATGATTGCGGCGCGCATCAATAAACACCGAAACAAGCCCGGTTTCTCGACAGGCACGGGCAGACAATCCTTTATGTCCTCGAGCAGGCGCGCATCCAACTGGCCGATCGAGCGCGGTACGATTGCGAGATTGCCCTGGTCGAGGGAAATTATCATCAGTGGCGAAAGCATCGTGATGTCTCCTCTACTTCGCCGCCCATGGCGACGATGGGGAGACAATGGACGATCGGGACGCTTAGGGTCCTTTAGACATGGGCTAAAAGTTCCAAAAAGAAATCAAGGTCTCATAATTCGCCTGGTCAATGCCCGCCATACCGAAACCTAACTCTCGGGAAGTCCCGCTTGTCGCAAGCCCTCCAGAAGAATGAGCAAGCGATCGCCAGCCTTGGAGTTTTGCGCCACCTCAATGCTGGCGATGGTAATGCCCGGAGATATCCGCTGGAGATGCTCAAGGTAGCCTTTCGCCTCTTGCGGGCGGCCAAGGTGCGTGTTGGCTGCGATCAACATCCAGAGGGTCGGATCGAAATTCGGATTGAGCGCGAGCGCGCGCATGGCCCATTCGATCGACTGTTCGAAGTTGCCTCGGACCAGTTCCACATCGGCCAGACCGCAAAGAGTGATGTGGGCGTAAGGATCTCGCGGACTGAGGCTATGCGCTTTCGTAAGATACTTGACGGCCCGGTCCAGATCGCCGCATAGCAGGTGGCCGACACCGGCCCTCGCCGCGACCGCGATGTTGTTCGGATTGGCATCGACTGCCGCCTGCAGCACGGCCATGCCCCAGTCATATTCGCTGGCCACCTGGATCAGCGACATCCCGCATATCGCCATCACCGTCGTATCGCCATCAGCGTGTTCGAGCCCCCGCCTTGCAAGGTCGAAGCAGCGAGCGTTGTCATCTGGGCCGAAGGGCGGCCAGCCAACCGTCTTGCGATGCTCCAGCACGTAGGATGCAAGCGCCAGAATGTTTGGATTCGCAGGCTCGAGCGCTAGCGCCCTCTCGAGCAATTCGTGCGCTTCGGCATTCTGCTGCGCGGTTTCGGTGAGTATTTTCGCGAGTGCCTGCAGATAGATGTCATAGGCCTCCATGCTACCGCTCGGGCGTTCGCGCCTCAGCCGTTCCAGCTCGGCCTTGTGGAGCTCAGGCTCGATGACGATAGCGACCGCTTCGGTGATGCGATCCTGAAACTCGAAAACGTCGCTCAGATCACCGTCGAACTTGCGTGCCCATAGGGAGACGTTTCCGGCCGTGTCGACAAGCTGGGCAGAAATCCGCAATCGATCTCCAGATTTCCTGAGACTGCCTTCCAGCACGTAGCGCACGCCGAGATCGCTCGCCACGCTCTGCAGCACATTTGCGTCGTGGCCGCGATAGGCGAAGCTGGAATTGCGTGCCACAACGGCGAAGGACTTGAACCTGCTCAATGCGGTGATGATATCATCGACAATACCGTCCGTGAAATAGGCCTGCTCCGGATCGCCGCTCAGATTGTCGAAGGGAAGCACCGCAAGCGTTGGAATGACGGCATGCATATCGCCAGGCGTGGCGATCGTCGGCTTGACTAGGCGGTAGCCAAGCCTCGGTACGGTCACGATCCAGTCCTGCCCATCCGGCCGCAGACCCAACACCTTGCGAAGGCTGGCGACCTGCACCGAAAGATTGCCCTCTTCCACGATAGTTCCGGGCCACGCAGCCTCGATGAGGGCATCCTTGCCGATGGGCTGGCCGTCAGCTTCCAGCAATGTCTTGAGCAGCGCGGTTCCGCGCTGGCCGAGGGCGACCTTCTCCCCGTCCCGCTTCAACTCTCCGCTGGCGGGATCGAGATGGAATTGCCCGAATGCATATCGCTGTTCAGCCATTTGCACGCCCCGCTCAACCGTCTATGATCTTGATTCAATCACCGATAACTGCTCGGCCAGCACGAGGCCACCTGTCTGCATGTTCTCAAAGTCATCAAACTATAGCAATTATCAGCGATGTTGAGCGTCTCCGCTTTCCGAATTGAAGCGGCCTCGCCGACAGGGCGCCACGAAGAGATCCAGAGTTAAATCGTAATCGACAATTGATTTTCAAGAATAGTGATTTGCATGACCAATTTAAATCCCATCAGCGTTTACACCGGTCTTAAAGTCGCACGGCATTTCAGGCGGGAATTCGCCCGTGTCAGTGCGAGGGCTCCGGCAATCAGAATCCGCCAAACCAACGCCGGCAATCCGCCGAAAGATGTCCTGATAGAGCGAAGGGGCCAACAATTTTCGCTTGTTATAGAAAAGGCCGTGGACCCCTTCTATGCCAAGCATATGTGCCGCAAGATCTGCGCCTATGCCTACTGGCTCAGCCTTTGCCCGCCCGAGGTAAAGCAGATCACCGTCAATGCATCCGATGGCGAAACCGTGTCCAATGCCCGGTTCGCCCCCTCAGTACGCTTTCCCCAGCACGTAGCTTTGCCGGATCCCTATTTTTTCCAGGATCTCGGCTTTGCAGATGATCTGGAAGCCGGCAAATCTGCACCGTGCTGGGAGGAACGATCCGATGATATCGCCTGGCGCGGACGCATGAACGGGTGCGGATGGATCAGCTTTGCACCTGAGGACGTGGATAATCAGGCTGTACTGCAAAGGATGCGAATGGTGCTGCGGCTACAGGGTATGGCCGGAACCGATGTTCGCTTCGTCGGCACGCGTAAGAATGACGCCGCCTTCGCCTTGATGGCAAGGCAGTCAGGATTTGTGGCCGAGCCGATACCGCCACAGAGTTGGCTGGGACGCAAGTTCGCCATTGATATCGATGGCTTTGCCAATACCTGGTCGAACCTTCTGGTGCGCATGCTTTACGGGTGTTGCGTGCTCAAGGTGGAAACGCAATTTGGTTTCCGTCAGTGGTATTATGATGAGCTCAAACCTTTCGAACACTACGTGCCTGTATGCGCTGATATGACGGACTTTGCCGAAAAAATCGAATGGGTGCGCACCCACGACACCGAGGCCAAGGCTATCGCCAGGCGCGGTCAGGCGTTGGCACGCGCATTAACGTTCAAAACACAGGCAGGTCGCGCAGCAACACTCATCGAGCAGCATTGGGACAGCGACAGCCAGCCCGCAAAACACCTAATCCGCCCCTAGCCGGAACATCTGTAACGTCACAATCTGCCCGGCCTGCATTCGACAGATATGCCGCATGCGTTCGCGATTTCGCCGGCGAACCCGCCGCATGTCACACCGCCAGCCCGGCTTTGCGCAGGCCTTCGGGGCGGCGCTCGAAATCTTCTGCATTCCGGAACGGCAGGATACGGCGGCGGCGCTCGACAGAAAATTCGGGATTGAACTCGAACACCCGTTCCCAGGCCCGCCGGCATTCTTCCTTTCGTCCGAGATGACCGTAGCACGATGCCAACAGCGCATAGGCGAGATCCGAGCGCGGATTGCGGGCAAGCCGTTGCTGGATCACCTCGATCGTCCCCTCGTAATCTCCGAGCGAAAACAGGGCATCGGCGCGAAACTGCAGCAGCACCTCCGGATAGTGGGGATCGAGCCGCACCGCTACATTCAGCGTCTCGAGCGCGCCAGCCGGGTCGCCAGCAAATATCTGCACATGCGCCTTCGCCATCAGCAGTCCGACGGAGTTCGGTGCCAGCGCAAGCCCCCGCTCCACCACCGCCTGTGCCCGGTCCAGCTGCCGGCTCCACATGCAGGCCACGACCAGCCCGAAGTAGCCTTCCGGCTGATCTTCGGCCATCGCCACAGCGCGTTGCGCCAGTTCCAAACCGATTTGCAGGGCGCGCTCGGGGTCCGTACCCCAGGCGTTGACGTAATCAAGCACGTGGGTGAACGCAATCAGCGCGTGGGCCGCCGCATAGTGCGGATCGATGGCGATTGCGGCTTCCACCAGACGGCGCGCTTCGATGTTGCCTGCATGGCTGTGTGCCATGGCCAGTACCCGACCGCGCAGGTAGAATTCATAGGCCTCCACATTGACGGCGTGCGCGCCCGTCAACCGATCCTGGTCGCCCGGCGCAAGCTTCAACTTGAGCGCCGCCACGATCTCCTGCGTAAGCTCGTCCTGGACGGCGAAAATATCGGTGAGGTCACGATCGAACCGGCTGGCCCAGACATGGCCTCCGTCGTTGGCGTCGATCAACTGCGCGGTGACCCGGATCCTGTTGCCTGCCTTGCGGACGCTGCCTTCGAGGACGTAGCGCACGCCCAGCGCCTGGGCAACATCAGGTATGGAGACAACGGCATTCTTATAGACGAAGGAGGAATTGCGGGCGATCACATGCAACCCCGAAAACTTGGAGAGATCGGTGATGATGTCTTCGCTGATGCCATCGGAGAAATACTCCTGCTCGGCATCGCCACTCATATTGTTGAACGCAAGCACCGCGATCGAAGGCTTGTCCGATGCTGCCAGTGCCACGGGTGGTCTTCCGGCAATGCGGGAAGATGCCGTCGCCGCCGGCTTCGTTGGCGTATCACCGCCAACCTCAAGCGCATAGACCCGGATCGGATCGGCTATATTCTTCAGCTGTGTTTCGCCCAAATCAGCGGCTGGGAGATCCAGTCTCGACTTGACCTGCCTGTAGGCATCCTCCGACAGGCAGATCGCCCCTGGCTTGGCTATGGTCTGCAAACGCGCGGCGATGTTGACACCGTCGCCCATGAGGTCGCCATCGCTTTCTTCCACCACGTCGCCGAGATGGATACCGATGCGGAATTCTATGCATCGATCCGGCGCGACGCCGGCATTGCGCTCAAGCATGGCTTGCTGAACCTCGATCGCACAGCGAACGGCATCGACGACGCTGCGGAACTCGATGAGGCTGCCGTCGCCGGTGCGCTTGACGATGCGGCCGTTATGCACGGCAATGGTCGGATCGATCAGATCGCTGCGCAGGGTTCTGAGCCGGGCCAGGATACGGTCCTCGTCGGCTCCGGCCAAGCGGCTGTAGCCGACAACATCCGAAACCAGGATCGCCGCTATTTTCCGCGTCTCGCTCATAGCGCCAGTTCCCCTCCGTGGACGCTGACCTGGGCGGCCGGTTCACGGTATCGCAAATACCGCGATTTCGTTGGTAATTCCGCGAAGAGCCACATTGCGCGACGTGGGACTGAGACCGCGATCCGTCAACAGGCTGGATGTGTGCGGATCCTTGAGCACAGAGCCGGTGGCGAAGATCTCCCGCGATGTCGCGAGATTTTGCACGCGCGAGGCTATATTGACCGTCTGGCCGAAATAGTCCTGGCGCTCGTTGAGGCTGACCGCAATGCAGGGGCCTTCGTGGATGCCGATTTTCAACAGCAGATCCTCGTTGCCGTGCTCAGTGTTGAGCCTACGCATTGCTTCCCGCATCCTGATGGCAGCGGCGACGGCCCGGTCAGACGTGGTAAACGTCGCCATCACGGCATCGCCAATGGTCTTGACCACCGCGCCCGCCTCTTCGGCGACGATTTCGTTGAGCACACTGAAATGCGCCCTGACGAGGTCGAAGGCAGCAAGGTCGCCCACGCGTTCGTAGAGCGCCGTGGAGCCCCTGAGATCGGTGAACAGGAAAGTCAGGCTGGTGATCTTCAATCGCTGGTCGACATCGATCGTATCGGTCCGGTAGATATCGCGGAATGTCTGGTTACTGAGAAGGCGTTTGGCGGTCAGGAACGGTCGCCGGCGGTTCAACATGCTGTGTAGCGCATCGTTGACGAGGCAGACGGATGGCAGGGTCCGAACCTCCGCGTGGTTCTCCACCTGGATACGCACCGGCCCGGGCTGGACCGTCAACATGTCGCTGTGGGCCTGATTCCGGTCAAACACCATGGGGATGATCCGCCGTTCCTTGGTCGGCTCACCCTTCACGTCAAGGAATTGCACGGCGTGCGTCACCGGCTCGAAGACGATGGCGATCCCCTCGGGAAGCTGCAGCGAGATGACGGCCTTTTCCCCGGGCGGCAGTTCGAGCACCTCGATAATGAACTCGTCGATGATCGCCTCGTAGTCGTCCTCCGGCAGATCGACCCCCGAGCCCCAGTGCATCTGGCGGAAATATTCCAGCGGCGGCAGCTGGTGCGGGTTATGGGCTTCTATACGTCGAACGCGCGGACTGACCGTGAACGTCACATCGACCATTTCGTCCAGTGTCGGCTCATAGCCGGCAGCGCAGAGCTCGCACGTATACTGCGTGCTATGCACCGTTTTCAGGGACGTGTTGGCGTCGAGCACGCCACCGCAGCCAGGACAGAGGATGTTCCAGGACAAATCGAACAGGCCCAGACGCGACGCATGCAGAAAACCGGCAATCGTCTGCTCTTCATCGAGGCCTTCGCTGGCAGCGAAGGCAAGCGCGTTGACACGGTTAAGCTTGCGGTCGGGTGCATCGCGCACCAATCGCTCCATAGCATCCGCGACGTCCGGCTGCGCCGATTGGCGCAGCACGTCAAACAAAGCCTGAACCTCGGTCATGGTGCCATTGTACACCAAATCCGGAACCATGGCACAGGTTAATTAGGTGTTTGGAATGCATGGTGCCTGCCGCATCGGTAAACAGGCGCCACCGCGGCCTCGTACTGCATCCCTTCTCAAAACACCGTGAAGTCGCTCTCGGTCAACGTAAGGCCCGGCGCCAACGCGGCAAACTGCACTCGGCTGCCGCTACCGGAGCCATCGGCATCGTAGTAAAGTGCGCCGGTTTCGCTGTTGTAGATGATGCGATCATCGTCATCGACCGCCTGCGTCGCAACCACAAACGCGGATGCAGGCAGCGGGCCATCATCGAGACCCGCAAAAATCTTGTAATCAAGCCGGATGCTGTCCTGCCCCACTTCAAAATCAACGATCGTGTCAATGTTCGCTTTGCCGGGCTTGGTGTCGAACACGAACTGGTCGGCTCCTGCCCCTCCAGTCAACCGATCCTTGCCCAGCCCACCATTCAGCCGATCGTTGCCGTCGCCACCCAGCAGCCGGTCATCGCCCGCCCCGCCGAAAAGCCGATCATTTCCGTCGCGCCCGTCGATCCTGTCATTGCCGCCCAGCCCATCGACCGTTTCGGCAAGGTTCGAGCCGCGCAAATTGTCGACCCGTTCACTCGGCTTGATGTAAGCCGGCTCGCCGTCATGGGTGCCAATTAGCTTGTCGAGATCGCGGTGTGGCGCCGCAAACGGAATGAACCCGTCCTTCAGCACCATCTCGTTGAACGCTTCGACCCGCTTCTTGCCGCTGATATAGTCGACGACGAAAACCGGTATGCCGTTGTCGATGAAATCGCGCTGCAGGACCTTGATAGTCTGCTTGTCAGGCCTCAGTGCATTGTTCTCGTCCTTGCCGCCGCGATAGTAGAGATCTTCCACGGCAATGCCGCCGATCACGTCGAGATACTTTTCCATGCGCGCAGTATCGGAGCCGAGCGCATCGATGATCCACGCACCGTTCTGCGGGATGACGAAGAAGTCTTCATTGGTTTCGCGCGCGTGCTTTGTCATGTCGACGATGAAGTCGACCATTCGTTGCGCCGCCTGCTTCTCGTTTTTGGGATCATCAGTCTGGCGCTGGCCCGGCTTCACCTCCGCGCCCCAGAAATAGTAGGCATCGACGATATCCAGATAGGCCGCGTCAAAACCGGCCTTGACGATGTGGTCGATATCGCCGGTCTTGTCGTCGTTGAACATGATGTTCTGCCAGTCCTGATCCCAGTAGCGCACTTTCCGGGATTCCGGCCAGTCCGGGTTGACCGGCCCCAGCCAGTCGGGCGCCGCATCGGTCAGTCTTCCGGTGGCTCGGCCGTTGACCGTCCAATCCGACTGCCAGTAGTCGCGGAAATCGGAGGCCTCGCCAATGGAAATATAGGACACGACGACGGAGCGTCCGCCCATGCCGTCTTTCATGCGGGCGATTTCGTCGACTGTAAACCGGTTTGCGTCGCTGCCGTCGCGCGAGGCGTCGATCACGAGCAGGTCATGGGTCGCCGAGGCGAGAAGACCGGGATCGAGAGGTTTTCCGCCAGCGCCCTGAAGTTGGTAACCCCAGTTGTTAACGGATACAGTGCCTGAGGAGGTCTTGAATTGCAGCATGTCATTGTCCAGCATGTCTTTCGAATGAGCACACTGTGGACAGCAAAGAAATTGCCGGCTGATTAAGAAAATCGCTAAAAACTGCCCGCAAGGCAGCATCTATTTCGACCAGGGCAGCCCCGCGGCCTCGAGCATGGGCCAGAGTCGCTCGCGAAAATACGGCCCCCGCGCCAGCAGCAGTTGCTCTATGTACCGACCGTTGAGCAGGAGGTTGTTCTGCCTGACTTCGGCCACGCCCAACCGGGCCTCATCGGAATTCCCGATGGCTTCATGCGCGGCCGCCCGCAGCAGGCGCGCCCAGTTGTATTCCGGAAGAACGGTCAGGAAACGATCAAGAAATGCAATCGCGTCGTGGTAGTTGCCCGAAGCAATACAGGCGTCGCTTCGGAAAAGAAAAATCGGATGGTAATCGGGGCTGACCTGATCTGCCTGATCGAAGGCCGCATGCGCCTCCTCGATCCGATCCGCATAAGTCAGTCCAATCCCCAGCCAGGTGTGGAACTCTCCATCATTGGGGTTCAGATCAACCGCCCTCGTCAGCCCGTCGAGACCCGCCCGGATATTGCCAAGATAGGTCTCGGCCAGACCGAAAGCACTCAACAGGTAAGGTTCCCGGTCATCGATCTGCAGTCCGGCCGTCACAATATCGCGCGCCTGCATGAAAGCGCGTATGGGGTTGCCGAGCCAGCCATTGAAGCTGGAATGGAAATTGATCCAGGCAAGGCTCTCGCGAACCAGTACATGATCTGGATCAATGGTGAGAATGCGGTTGCACAGCCGCCGGGCTCGGATCATCCCGGTCAATGTCGGCCGCTCAACGTGATGGAAAACCTTGAGGTAGAGATTTCCGTCGGTAACCTTTTCCGCGCCATCCACGCTGGAGCTTTCGCTGGCATGTTTCATCAGGATCTGAAAGAGGTTACCGCTGATCTTGCGTACCAGTCTGTCCTGCCCGGCCATGGAGGTTGCATTCTCGCCCGAATACTTGCGGCTCCATATCTGCGTACCACTGTGGACCGAAACCAGTTGTGCCAGGGTCCATCCAGTTTCGCCTAGCCCTTGGAAAGCGATTTCGAGAATGTAATCAGCGCTGACGAGCGCTCCGATCTCTTCCACCGTATGTTCGCGTGCCTTGAACGCAAGCATGGTCGCGGCGGCAACGACTGAAATCGGAGAGAACCGGCCCACTTCCCCGATCAGTTTTCGTGTGAGGGATTCAGCCACGTGGCTGTCGTCGCCACGGTCGGATAGGCTGACGATTGGCAGGATGGCCAGTCTGGGTTTGCCGCTGGCAAGATAGTTCCGTTGTGTCGGATCCCGCGGGTTGCGGATGCCAGCGATCAACTGCCGGGTCTCCGCATCGGGTATAACGTCAAGATCGGCCTTGAATTGCGCGCCGAGGGTTTCGTAATATCGGATGGCTCGTGCCCGTTCGCCGCGCGACAGATAATTGCGCAGCACTATCCTGTGGGACGGTTCATGATAGGGGTCATGCCGCAGCAGGCAACGAGCCGCCGCCACGGCCTGTTCCTTGTCGCCGGATTTCTCCAGGCTATTGGCAATCCGCATAAGACAATCGAACAGCAGATCATGATGTCGGTCACGCTCGCTGCGCAGCCACACTTCAAGCGTTTCGTCCGAAAAATTCAGACCTTCGAGAAATTCCCCCTCATAGTAATCCAGCCTTTCCGGCAGCAGTCCGCTTGCGGCTGCAGCCACCAAAGCCTGAACATCGGTGACCAACTCACCGTCTTGCACCCAACCTGCTTCATTGTCGAACATGAAAGGTTCAGCGCCATGTCCCTCCATGGCGTGCCGGATCGTGAAAAACGCCTGCCGTAGACTGTTGCGTGCGTGATCCTCCGTGCGTTCGGCCCAAAGGGTGCCGGCCAGTTTCGACCGCGATATCGGCCGTCCATTAGAAAGGGCCAGCATAGCGATAAGCGCCTGGTGCTTCCGCGAGCCGATAGCGATGCTCTCGCCGGTCGCGGCGAGCAGCTGGAAACGGCCGAATAGGCGCAGCACGAAACCCATCTTCTCACTTCCCCAGGAGGAAATTAACGAGCCTGTAACGTGGCTATAACGCCGGGGAAGCGAACGACTGACATAATCCCCCTCGACGAGGTTTCAGTTACAACTAGACTAGGATTTGCGAAAATGTGCAAGCATCTGTTCGCCCTGGCTACTGTTCTACTTATGGTGCAAACGGCACATTCCCAGACACGCAGTTGTGTTGACATAGCTCTTGTACTGGCGGTCGATGGATCCGGCAGCATCACTGAACAGGAGTATGCGTTTCAGAAGTTTGCGATAGCAGATGCTTTCCGGGATAAAGAAGTACTCTCCGCACTGAACAAAGCAGGGGTTGTGGCGCTGTCGACCGTATTCTGGGGCGATGGAGATTTTTCAACCCAGAAGCTCGACTGGTTTGTCGTGTCGCGACGTCGTGATGCGGAGCCGTTCGCCCGCGCAATGGAAAACAACCAACGTCTCGTGTTCGGCAACACCGATATCGGTAGCGGTATATGGAGCGCGCTTGACCTGTTATCAAACCCGCTGATTTGCGCAGCCAGATCGATCATCAACGTCTCCGGCGATGGGAAGGAAACGATTGCGCCCAAACGTCGGCAAGTTGCATCGTTGCCAGCGGCACGCCAGCGAGCGAAGGAGATGGGCGTCACAATTAATGCATTGGTTGTTTCCGACGACGTTGGCGATCTCGCCGGCTATTATCGCAAGGACGTGATTGTCGGAGCCGATTCTTTTGTCATGGACATACCCAGCTTTGCCGACTACCGCGCTGCCATCAAGCGGAAGCTCATCAAGGAGCTTTCATCCAAAACAGTAGCCTCGCTCGTCCATCAGTCCAGGTAAGCGTTGCTTCGAATTGAGAGGATCGACCTCAGCAGCGAGAGTCCAGCATCTCTCCCAGCCGTCTGACAGTGTTCCAGTTTCGCGTCGTGCCAATTCCGCCCATACGGCCCGGTGCCAGCACGCCAGGCAACTTCGACTCGCTCGGTTTGCCAGCAAATGCGATCCACAGATCGCCATCGACAAGGCAGACTTGCTCACCGTTTGCCTGGACGCGTCTACAGCGATCCAGAACCTGTTCTTCGGCACGTTGCCGCATGACGCGCACGACAACCCGATCGGGTGTGCTGGCACTCTCGTCAGGAAAAGGGTTTGCGGCGATCAATACACGCCACCTGTCTGCATTCCGGATGATGATATCCACATGCTTGCCATGGAACGCCGCAAAGGCGGCCTCTAAAGCTGCTTCAATGTCGCTTACCGGTTGATCGTCGGCTTCGAAAATCAGATTGCCGGTCGAGACCAGCGTTCTTGTATTGCCAAACCCGAGCTTCTCGGCGACGCGACGAAGATCGGCCATCGCGACACGACGCTTCCGATCGATTATGACAGAGTAAAGCAGCGCGACATAGGTGGCCATCAATTGCCTACCGGCTTTTGGCGCCAGTACGTCCAGGGAAAATACCAGTGCATGCGGCTCTCCAACCGCTCAGGTACAGGATCGACGCCCCAAGTACCGCCGGGACCGCATCGCACCACACGAAATAACGTCATCCAGCCGCCCGCCCACAGACCGTGACGCGCAATCGCCTCGTAACCGAATTCGGAGCAAGTCGGCATATGCCGACACGAACTGCCGACAAGGCTAGACAGGGTGAGTTGGTAAAGCCGGATGAAGCCCATGCCGAACAAACGCTGCGGTGTCTTCGGGAAAGGGCCGGACCAATTGCGGCCTTTCTGCTTTATGCCCCCGGACCCGGTATGCCCGCAATCAGGCTGGCTGCACATTGCGGGCCGCCTCGATCTGGCCAAGACAATCGATAACTGCATCGAACGTCAGCATGGTCGACGCATGACGCGCCTTGTAGTCCTTGACCGGGCGCAGAAACCGCATGTCCTCAAAGCGCCCGACAGGTCCCTCGCCATTGTCCTTCAACATGGCCAGCATGTCGATGCGCGCCTGCTTCAACTCGTCGCGCGACGCGCCGATCACATGCCGCGCCATGATTGACGATGATGCCTGGCCCAGAGCGCACGCCTTGACATCATGTGCGAAAGCACTGACCACCTCTCCATCCATCCTCAGCCAGACCTTGACCTTGGATCCGCAGAGCTTTGAGTGCGCCTGCGCCACCGCGTCAGCCGCCGCCAGCGTGCCAATCAGCGGAATATTTCCCGCAAATTCGAGGATCTTCGTATTGTAGATGTCATCCATGGCTTGTCACAGTTCTTATCGCAATATTTCGTTGTACGGTGCGAACCGGGCAGGATATTCCGCCGTATCCCTTAAAAAGGCAACGCCCCCCTTTGCCACGGACTATCCGTTACTATATTGTATGTCGCGATGGGGCGACAGATTTGCAAGAGCAATCGGTAGCCTGTTGTTTGGGAAACCGTGCCGAAGGACCGTCACTGAGACGATGGGCCCGAGGCCCCGGAACCCGCCAACGGAACCCATGCCTGCAGGGACAGGTGAATGGCCAGCGGCGAGTAGTCCGATTTAGATGATCAAGATTCCGGGAAGGAATCAAGAGGCCGTTCATGGATGCAGTAGTGAAGAAGTTCGCCCGTGAGGACGATGTACCCCACCAACCCACAAAGAAAGAAGCCGAGGATGCGGTTCGCACCCTGTTGCGCTACATCGGCGAGGATCCCGACCGCGAGGGGTTGCTTGACACCCCTGCGCGGGTCGTGAAGTCCTACCGCGAATTGTTTTCAGGCTATCATGATTCTGCCGAGGAAGTCCTTGGCCGTATGTTCGAGGAAGTGGCCGGCTATGACGATATCGTCATGGTGCGCGACATTCCGTTTTTCTCGCATTGCGAACATCACATGGTGCCGATCATGGGCAAGGCGCATGTCGCCTACCTGCCGGACGGTCGTGTACTCGGTCTTTCGAAGATCGCTCGCGCGGTCGACATCTTCGCCAAGCGCCTGCAAACGCAGGAGGCCATGACCGCACAGATTGCCAAGGCTATCGACGACACCCTCAGGCCACGCGGCGTTGCAGTGCTGATCGAGGCCGATCACATGTGCATGGCCATGCGCGGCGTCAAGAAACTCGGCGCATCCACAATGACGACCACATTTACCGGGGCGTTCAAGAAGGATCCGCGCGAGCAGGCTCGGTTCATGTCGATGCTGCGCGGCTACGGTCCGCTGTAATCGATGACGATCGAATTCGACGCCCCCTCCCGGGATAAGCTTGCGCTAGAGGAAGGTACTTCCTTTACGCCGAAGTTCGATGCCAACGGCCTGATCACGGCCGTTGTCACCGATGCGGACGACAATGCGCTGTTGATGGTCGCCCATATGAATGCCGAAGCACTGATGCTGACGCTGGATACGGGAATTGCCCATTACTTCAGCCGCTCCCGGGGCAAGATCTGGAAGAAGGGCGAAACTTCCGGAAATCTCCAGACCGTTGTCGACGTGCTGACGGACTGCGACCAGGACGCCTTGCTTATCAAGGTAAGGGTGGCCGGACACGATGCGACCTGCCATACCGGACGCAGATCCTGCTTCTATCGGTCGGTGCGGATTACAGACGGCGTTCCGCGCCTGATCTCCATCGACGAACATCGCCACTTTGTTCCCTCGGAAGTATACAAAGCTTAAGTCAAGACTTGGCGCCTTGCTTCAATTCTGTACAGGCTGAAAGATTCTTTGATTTTCCTTAACCTGTTTGCGCAACTAATGTCTTACATGCAAGTTGTTCAGCCAGCGTAGGATATCAAGTCATGCTGAACTGGAATTTACACCGTCCGAACGACCCACCGGTCTCTCTGGAACAGGGCGTCAGCACGATTGCCGGAGTACCGGGAACGATCGAAAAATCGAAACAGCCAAAACCGAAGATTGCGCTGGCACTTGGCGGCGGTGCGGCCCGTGGCTGGGCACATATCGGCGCGCTCAAGGCGCTCGATGAAGAAGGCATAGAAATCGGCATGATCGCCGGAACTTCGATCGGCGCCCTGGTGGGCGGATGCTATCTGGCCGGAAAACTCGATGAACTGGAGACCTTCGCCCGATCGCTAACCATGCGCCGCATGGCGGCGCTGCTCGACTTCACAATCGGCGGCGGCGGCCTTTTTGCCGGCATGCGGCTGACGCGACGTATGCAGGAGCATCTCGAAGGATTGTCTATTGAAGGGCTGGATCGCCCCTTTATCGCTGTTGCAACGGAAATTCGTACGGGTCACGAGGTCTGGATCGAAACCGGCTCATTGATTACCGCAATCCGTGCCTCCTATGCTCTTCCGGGGATTTTTGAACCCGTATACAGCAACAACCGGACGCTGGTGGACGGCGCACTGGTCAATCCCGTTCCCGTTTCGGTATGCCGCGCTTACGAGCAGCCACTGGTGGTGGCAATCAATCTTCACTACGACCTCTATGGCCGGTCGGCGGTGGTGAAGCACTCAGCCAAGGCCGACAAGTTGGAGCGCCAGTTCGAACGCGAGGGAGACCGCGGCAAGAGCGTCAACCTCGGCGTGACGAGCGTCATGGTCGAGGCGTTCAATATCATTCAGGATCGGATATCGCGCGCACGCCTTGCCGGTGATCCCCCGGACCTCGCACTTCAACCACGACTGTCCGACATCGGGCTGTCGGAGTTCCATAGGGCCTCCGAACTCATCGATCGTGGCTATGAGGAAGTCAAAAGCAAGATCAGTGAGATCAGGCGGATGCAGGAAGTCATCCGCGCTTTTTGATGAAAGTTGGGCCGCAGCCATTGAAATTCTGCGGCCGCTAAATGGTCAACCTGCAATATAGGCTTTGATTTCCTCAGCTTCGCGCTCAATGGCGCGGATATGTGCCTTGACGACATCGCCGATGGAAATAATCCCGGCCAGATGACCGTTCTTCTCGACCGGCACATGTCGTGCCCGCTTGGCGCTCATCAGCGACATCAACTCGCCAATTGTCGTCTCTTCGCGGCAACGGTAGACATTTGGCCACATGATGGATGATACGGATTTTTCGAGACAATCAACGCCCTGGCGGGCAATTGCCGAAACGATGTCGCGCTCGGCGAGAATGCCGGCGATGTGATCACCGCGATCAATGACGATCACGGCGCCGATGTGATTGTCATTAAGCAGTTTGGCGGCGTCTCTAACGGAGGCCTGTGGCCCGATAGTCAGGACGTTCCGACCTTTTTCATCCAGGATAGCCTTCACACTCATGCAACACTCCTCCTCGCACGGGTAGCGACAAATAGGTGGCACTTCGGGAGCAGGACAATTCCGAGCATGCCACCGTCGACGGAGCGATGGTGCGCCTGAAAACAGGCGAATGCAAGAAAAAGCACTAATATAGGTTAGCGCTGCGCCTTGCGATCAAAAAGACCAAACGTCAGATACCCAAAGAGGAAGCCACCGACATGCGCCTGCCATGCGACGTTGTAGTTGCCATTCGAAGGCACGCCGGCGCCGTAAACGACGAGCGCATTGGAAAGGGCCCACACGATGATGAACATGATCACAGAGCGGTGGGTCAAAGCTTCGATAATGCCAAGCCTGGGGGCGTATTGAGAAAAGCGCATCGCCGGGGTGCCAGACAGAGGTAAAGAAAAACGACATGCAGCGCCAAAAGTCGCCGACACTACCCCGGATGCTCCGATGAGCACCACATTGGCAAAATCTGTCACATAGGCTTGAAAGAAGGCGCTTGCCACCGCTGAGGTAATCCACAAAACGACGAACCGCACGCTGCCGATGCGCTGGGCAAGTGGGCTTGCGAAGGCGAGAAGCCAGGCGCAGTTGAAAATCAGGTGAATGAATCCACCATGCAGAAAGGAATAGCCCACGGGACCGACGAACCAGCCAGCGTCCTGATCGAACAACGGATAAAGGTAACGCGCGGGCAGGAACGCCATTAACATCACGAACCTGTTGTCCAGTTCGGCTGAAAGGATGTATTCGCGGGCAAGGTGAATGGCGACCATGGCGCCGACGAAGGCCACCAGAATGCCCGGGATATTGAACACCGGTTCGGAAACGCGCCTCGCGCCTTCATTCTCAACCTGATTTTCCAATGCAAAAAACTCCGAGCCGCAGGGATTGCCCGGTCATATCAGCAAAAAAAATGCCGTCCAGCAAAGTTTGCGGACGGCACGATCGACATTATGGAGGTCTGACCGGACAAGTTGTGCTGAAGGTTTCCCTTCCTGATATGACGTGTAGCATGCCATTTGGACCGGATCGTGGCAATCGAAACCCAATTTTAACCTTAACGCGATCCGGGTGGTGGCGCCCCCTGCCCTGGCACGATTTTCGCGTCGCCTATCCTAGAAGCCCTGAATTCCGACTGTTCTGCGGGCATAGGACGTACCGAAATGAAAATCCGTCACAAAACGACACAGACACTGTTGAGATACTTTACCTGGGTTCGCGGTCGCGACACAGCTCCCCTGCGATCGGCGATAGACCCCTCCCAGCTGAAGACTGAACTTCCCGACATCTTCATTCTCGAAAAAGGCATGGATGGCCACGTGCGGTTCAGGCTTGCGGGCACGCGCGTCTGTCAGGTGCTCGGCCAGGAAGTTCGCGGTGAGGAATTCCTGCGATTCTGGCGCACCCGCGACCTGCACAAAATGAAGCTGTCCTTCGACACCATTCTCGCAACCCGGGTCCCGATGCTGGTTGATGTGCGAGGCATTTCAGACCAGGTAAGCGCTGCGGACTATGAAATGCTGTTGCTTCCCCTGCGCTCCACTCCAAGCGTCTGCGACCGCATTATCGGCTCCCTGTCGGCGGTCTCGGCTGTTCGATCGCCTTACTCTCTCGGCAGGCGGCTCGAGGCCACGGCTATCACCATCCTTCACGATGCCGTCCCGGAAGCGGAGGAATTGGATGACTTGGAGGATGACAGTTTCTACATCGACAAGCCCATGACTAGGCCTTTTGGTCACCGTCCGACGCATCTCAGGCTTTTGCAAGGTGGCCGTCAGGATTGATCGTCACGCTGGCTGCGCCAATTCGGCCCATGGCTTTTTGCCCACCGACGGACTAGACTCGGTGCAAAATTGCGCGGAGTATTACCCATGGAAGCTTTTGAAATTGCAGTGATTGGCGGCGGCCTTGCCGGATCGATCGCAGCCTTGTCGTTTGCACGCAAGGGCTTCCGGACTGCGCTCGTGACCCCCGAGACTATCAGGAACGATGCACGCACCTCGGCACTCATGGAAAACTCCATTGGCTTCCTGAAGGCGTTGGAAATCTGGGACAAGGTGAGCGAGCATGCAACGCCACTTGCAACGATGCAGATTATCGATGGCACCGACCGATTGCTTCGTGCGCCCACCGTCGCCTTTCGCGCCAGCGAAATCGGCCTGGAGGCATTTGGCCAGAACATTCCCAATGCGCCGTTTCTGGCCATCCTGAACGAGGCGATGGCTGCCGAACCGAACCTTCAAGTGATTTCCGCCGGCGTCAACAACGCAGTGCTCGGCGGTGAAAAAGCCGAACTGACGCTCACCAATGGCGAGAGGATCCAGGCCGGACTAGTCGTTGGTGCAGACGGCAGGCAATCGTTGATCCGCAAGTCTGCCGGTATCGACGTGCATGTTACCAACTATCCACAAACGGCGGTCGTGCTGAATTTCAGCCACGATCTGGCACACAACAATACGTCGACGGAATTCCATACTGCAACAGGGCCGTTTACCCAGGTGCCGCTATCCGGCCGACGTTCGAGCCTTGTCTGGGTTGTTACTCCGCAGGAAGCGGCAGCTCTGGTCGACATGACCGATGAAGCCCTCAACCGCCGCATAGAAACACGCATGCAATCCATGCTCGGCAAGGTGCGGATCGAAACACGACCACAGGCGTGGCCGCTTTCCGCCATGACAGCCAAGCACTTCGGCAAGCACAATGCCATTCTCATTGGCGAAGCCGCTCATGTCTTCCCGCCAATCGGCGCGCAGGGCCTCAATCTCAGCCTCAGGGACATAGAGACGGCGGTAGGGCTGGCAGGCGAGGCAAAAGCGGCTGGCCGCAATCTTTCGATCGGCGACGCCTATGACCGTCGCAGGCGTGCAGACATATTGACCCGGACAGCGGGCATCGACCTGCTCAACCGCTCTCTGTTGTCGGGATTCCTGCCGGTACAGATGCTCCGGGCCGCGGGTTTGCAGGTGCTCTCCTCCGTTGCGCCGCTTAGGCACTTCCTGATGCAGGAAGGCGTCTCGCCTGGCCGGGCCCTGAGAGGTTTTCCGGACTTCCTACGGAAAAAGATCGATCGGAAGCACGCCTGATTTCAGCAGGTAGAGCAAAGCCGAGACAGTCAACACCGAGATAATCGTCGTGATCAGCACGGTGGCCGACGCCCTCTCCCGCCAGACATCGTATTGCTGGGCAATGACAAAAACATTGGTCGCGGTCGGCAAGGCCGACAGCAACAAGGCCGTTTCGACCCAGACGGCCGGGAAATTACCAAAAGCGCTCATGTAGAGATACATCACGACCGGCAACGCGATCAGTTTTGCCGGCACGATGTACGGTATCTCTTCCGGTACGCGCTTCAGCGGGCGAAGAGCCAGCGTGACACCCATGGCAAACAGCGCACAGGGTGCGGCGGCCTGCGCCAGATTGTCGATCATCGTCTGCGGCGCGATTGGCGCCTCGAATCTGGTAAAAGCCGCGACAAATCCGGCGAGCGTCGCCAGGATGAACGGATGCAGCGCGATTTTCAGCGACACGTCCTTCGCCAGCACCAGCGGTGGCCGCTTCTCATGGCCATCGAATGCCATGAACGCAGGTGCAATGGTGAAATGGATCAGATTCTCGAAGGCAAAGATCAGTGCGAGCGGCAGGGCCGCTGCTTCGCCGAATGCAGCAAACGCGATACCAGGGCCGAGATAGCCGATATTGCCATAGGCAGCCGCCAGGCCCTGCAGAGTCGATTCGCCGACCGGATTGCGCCTGAAGACCCGGCCCGAGACAAACACCACGGCAAACACCGAATAAGTGGCCGCAAGGCTTGTCAGGATGAAGTCGAAACGGGTCAGTTGTTCAACCGGCGTGCGGCCGATGATCTTGAAGAACAAAGCCGGCAGGGCAATGTAAATGATGAAGAAGTTGAGCCAACCGAGCGATTCTTCCCCAAGCTTGCGAACTTTGCCAGCCCCGTAGCCAAGCAGGATCAGGCCAAAGAACGGCAGCACCAGTGCTGAAATTTCCGCCATCGATTACGCCCGCCGAAAGCGTCTCAGCCGATTTTCATCAGAATCGGAAAGGTCTGCTGAAACCAGATGGCGACATCACCGATGAAACCGAAAATAAACGCAAGCCCGGTCAGCACCAGAAGCGTTCCCATCACCTTTTCAATCAGACCGAGGTGACGGCGAAAGCGGATCAGGAAAGCCATGAATGCCCCCGAAAACGCCGCTGCGAGCCAGAAGGGCACCGCCAGACCGAGCGAATAGATCGACAGCAACATGGCGCCATCGCCAACGGTTTGCTGGGAAGCGGCAACGGCAAGAATTGCGCCCAGAATCGGCCCGATGCAGGGAGTCCAGCCAAATGCGAATGCCAGCCCCATGATGTAGGCGCCAGTCCACGTGGCGGGCTGGCCACCCGACTGGAACCGAGCCTCCCGCGACAGGAAGGGGATCTTCAACAGGCCGAGGAAGTTCAGGCCCATGGCAATAATGATGACGCCGCCGATCTGCGCGAGCAGCACCATATGCTGGCGCAGCATCATGCCGATGGTGGTGGCGCTTGCGCCAAGCGAAACGAAGACGGTGGCAAAACCCAGCGTGAAGAACAGCGAGGCCAGCATGACAGCCCGGCGCGGCGTCCGGTCGGGCTGAGCGGAGCTATCGGGCGCCTTGAATTCCTCGACGGAAATACCAGCCATGTAACAGAGATAAGGCGGCACCAGCGGCAGAACGCAGGGTGAAAGGAACGACAGCGCGCCCGCGGCAATCGCACTCCAATAGGTGATCTCTGTAACGGCCAACGACAACTCCGGCAAACGTGCAATGCGCTGGTTTGTTTAGCCAAACACCCATCTGGGCGCCAGTCACAGTTTCTTGAACGCAAATTTGCCGCAGGGAATTGGAAAAATAGTTCATTATAGGGTTGACCGGCAAAAGGCGCTTCGCATATGTATCGCCCACTTCCGCAGCACAAGAATCCGCTGCCAGGGAGAGCGTAGCTCAGCCGGTAGAGCAACTGACTTTTAATCAGTAGGTCATGGGTTCGAATCCCATCGCTCTCACCACAAATAATAAATAAAATCAGCATAATACCGGCACTCAGATGGCGTAAGTCATTTGCATTGACTTACTGATATTTACGGCTTTTCCCGAGGTTTTGCGCGTGTGTCGGGCATATGATTGGCACATGGCACACGATTCCCCTGCCCTAAAAGAACGTAAAGCCACCCCGCGATGAAGTGGAGCAGCTCTGCGGGTGTGGTGGCGCGGCCGTACCAGGCGGTGAGCCCGGCTGTTTTGTGCGTGGTTAGTTCGCAGTCTTGCCCTGCCCTAGCTCATGCCATGAGGGGCGCACGCATTTCGATTTTGATGGGGGCTTATGCTGGCCCCCTGGTGCCGGGAACTTTGCGCAGCATCACTCAAAGGCCGATGGAGATAGCCTCCCTTACCGCCAACTCGGCCATGGCGATAGCAGCCTCGCGGGTCCTGGCGGCTGCGATGAAACGGCCATTGTGGCAAAAACTCGCACCTTCTACGCCGCAAGCCATCTCCAGATCACGATTGCTCAAACCCGCCCAGGCTGCAGGCAGATCGGCCCGAAGCTCGAACCCCTCGTCCGCGCGGCGGATGCCGGTCAGGCACCAATCATTGTCACGTGGATGAACGACAAACAGCAGGTGATCGGCGCCGGCCTTCACAATGGCCGCACGGAAGGGCATTCCCATTGGGAGCTCCAGAACACGCCCCTGACCTGTATCCTCGATGGCCTGATGCACAATCGCCTCGGCCCGAAGTTTTGCTGCGCTGCCGGCTATCCTGGCTTCGACGAAACTGCGGGCAATGGCCAAGGCCGCCTGAAACGCTCGATCATCGGCTTCGGGATCCGTTTCGTCGAAAACGGGTTTCAAGGTTTCGAGCAAAGCCGGTAAAGTGAGACCCGCCAGCGGTCCGGCAACGGCGGGGCTAAGTGCACCATTGTCCACCAGATCGACCGGCAGCACAAAGCTGGCATCAAAAGAGGCGTGCACCGCCTCGACATGCGCTTCAGGCAGACCCGAAACGGCAAGATAATCACAGCCATAGTGCTTCCAGATCAATCCGAAGGAACTGAACGGCTGGCCATCGTCGCGCAGTGGCGCGCCGCGCTGGTGGTGATCGAAAATCCGCTCTGCGGCGTCATAGACACCGCCTACGTCATAGATGATGCGATCTGCGCCGGGTGTGATCCATTCCGGCTTCCTGCTCCGGATGAGACGTGCCTTCGGGAAAAGCCGGGTCAGGATGACGCTGGACAGCAGTTCATCGGCGTGGAAGCCACCGGAATGGGTGACGAGGAAATCTGGGATCATGCAGGAATGCGCCTTGTGTTCGCGGAGGGTCCGCTTGCAGATACGGCCAGATAGCCTTTACTGAATGCCATCTCAACCCGCCATTCGCTTATTCAGGTGCGTTGGACCGGTCTCCATCACCGTCACCTTTACGGCCGTCGTCTACCGACTGGCCACAACCGCGTCCAAGTGCCCAAGTTCCTGATCGTCGCCTGTCCGCACCCGGTTCAACCTCCTCCAATTGCATGTGGATATCGAGGGTAGTATGCTCCGCTTATGCGTATTGCTGTTCTCGCCGACATTCACGGAAACATCTCAGCGCTCGAAGCTGTGCTTGATGATGTCAGCAGCCGCGGAGCTGACTTGATCGTCAATCTTGGCGATTGTGTTTCCGGCCCCTTATGGCCGCGTGAAACATTTGAGCGCCTCGAACGACTTGGTGCGCCGACGGTAAGAGGTAATCACGATCGTCAGGTCGCGGCTTTCGATTCAACTAAGACAGATGCATCCGACCGGTTCGCGTTTCTTGAGTTAAGCGAAGCTAAGCGCAAAGTTCTTGGTCAGCTCCCCTTCAGCCTTCAGTTTGCCCCCGGCGTTGTCGGCTTTCATGCCACGCCGACTTACGATGATCGGTATGTGCTGGACGACATGGTATCGGGTATTCTGGTGCGTGCTCCAATCGACAAAATCGTCAGGCGCCTGGGGCCGTCCGAGGCAAAACTCGTTTTGCTAGGCCATAGTCATCGGCCGGATCTAGTGCGACTTCCTGGTGGAACTACTGTCATAAATCCTGGAAGCGTTGGCTGTCCTGCTTACTTTGACCCCACCGGGCAGGCTCATGTTTCAGAATCCGGTACACCACATGCCCGCTATGCACTCATTGATGTCGCAGACGGTAAAGATCCCGCGGTAATGTTCCTTGCCCTTACTTATGACCACGAAGCCGCCGCACGCCGGGCTGAAATCAACAACCGGCCTGACTGGGCGCACGCACTACGCACGGGCTTTATGCCTCGCGCAACAAACTAACGACGCTGACAAGGCCTGCGTTTGCCGACAGGCGGTCGAATATCACACAGGGGCGTCCACTATTGAACCCAAATGTGCCCGCACTTTCGGACGACTGACGTCCAATCGATTAGCCTTCGCTCGCGATGGGAACTGGTTGATTGCAGCGATGATCATCGCTGTATTCTAAGCCTCATGGCTTCGCCCGTTAACTTGCGGTATGATGTTGGATAATCATCGCCGCGCGCGAGGAAGGAATGGAGCGTCGTCTTGCAGCAATTCTGATCGCTGACGTCGCTGGATATAGTCGTCTAAGCCAGATCGACGAAGAGGCTACTCGCCACTATTTTCAGGCGGATCTGGATGAGCTCATTGGCCCTAAAATCGCTGAACATCACGGCCGGCTGATTAAGACGATGGGCGACGGGCTGCTTGTCGAATTTCACAGTGTGGTCGATGCCCTGCATTGCGCAACCGAGATTCAGCGCGAGAAGGCTTTGCGAAATGCTTCGGTTCCGGCGTCGGCTCGACTTGAGTTTCGCATCGGAGTCAATCTTGGCGACGTCATGGTCGAAGGCGAAGACATTCATGGGGATGGTGTCAACATTGCCGCTCGCATGCAGACCCTAGCCAAGCCAGGCGGCATTGCGATTTCAGGCACAACATATGATCAGGTCAAGACCAAACTAAACCTCGGCTATGTCTCATTGGGAAGGCAGAAGGTGCGGGGCATTGCCGAGCCTATCCGTGTATATCGGGTCGTCGGCGAACCTGGTAGTGTTCACTCATCCTCTACTCGCTGGAAAGGTTTGCCTCGGCGCGTGGCCGCTGTTGCCGCTGTGCTGCTGATTTTTGCTGGCGCTGCGGTCTATTGGCAGCCGATTTGGGATTTCACCCAGGCGCCGAAACTCATCCAACGCTTCGCCTATCCACTTCCCGAAAAGCCTTCGGTAGCGGTGCTCCCCTTCATTAATGTCAGTGGCGATTCAGAACAGGATCATCTGGCGGAAGGATTGACCGACGACCTGATCACCGAGCTATCCAAAGTGTCGGGGCTCTTCGTGATTGCCAGACATTCGGTCTTCGCCATGAAAAGTGACATGGGCAGTATCCAGGACGTAGCGGCTGAACTCGGCGTTCACTATGTGCTCGAGGGCACGTTGCAGCGGGCGGGCCCGAGGTTACGCATCAATGTCAAACTCATAGACGCGCTGACGGGGCTTTCCACCTGGGCTGAACGCTACGACCGCCAATATGCCGATCTGTTCGCAGTTCAGGACGATGTAACAGGCAAAATAATCTCCGCGCTGGAAGTGGAACTCACCGAAGGCGAGCGCAATCAGATCGAGCGGATGCCAACTGACAATCTCGAGGCTTACGACTACTACATCAGAGCGGAACATGAAGGCCTAACCTACGGCGATGTTAACACCTACCGCCGAACGCTATCCTACTATCAAAAGGCGATCGATCTCGATCCAGACTTTGCCGACGCACATGCCGGCATCGCGCGCGTCGCAGTGGATGTTTGGCGCAACGACTACAATTTCCTGTGGTCAGCGGCGGTGGCACGCAAGATTGCATATGACGCGGCCGGGCAAGCGCTCAAGCTGGATCCCAACAATGCGCGCGCTCACACCGTCCTCGCGCTTCTTCAACTTGTCGACGGACGTGTCGCGGAAGCGCGTGAATCAGCAAATCGCGCTGTGGAGGCGCAACCCAACAGCGCCGAGGCATCTGGCAATCTGGCATTGATTTTAGCCTATACGGGAAAGCACGACGAAGCAGTCACCGAAATGGAACGGGCGTTGCGGCTCGATCCTACACCTTCACCTAGTTTTCGGTTGTTGGCGGGCATCGTGTTCTACACCGCGCGGGAAAACAGCCGGGCGATTCCGCTGCTAGAGAGAGCGCGTGACGCTTTGCCGAATGCCGAGGCCGCACGGGAATACTTGACTTCTGCCTATAGTTTCGAAGGAGATCAAGATCGCGCCACCGAGGAGAAGACAAAGCTTCTTGCGCTCTTCCCCGAGAGCAACCTCACCTACTACAGCTACCTCTATGATTATTGGCGCGAGGACGACCTGAAACATCATCTGGAAGGGTTGCGGGCGGCAGGAATTCCGAACTGGCCTTTCGGATTTGCCGGCAAGGAGGCCGATCAGGTACGCGAGAATGCCCTGCGTGATCTGATAAACGACAAGACCTGGAACGGAAAGCACAAGAACGGAACGGCTTTTGTCCAGTTCTTCGATAACGCGGGAAACACCGCCTACCGCAGCGCCAACACCAACATCACCGGAACGGTGGAACTGCATGGAAACAGGGTCTGCGAGAAGTTTACAGGCTACTTCCTGGATCGCATGGTGTGCGGCCAGATTTACCGAAACATGGACAATGGGCAACCTGAAGCAAAATATGTCCAAGTCACCCCGCAGGCGCTGAAGTTCTTCTCCCCAGCGCCATGACAACCGTCGACCCCATGACAATCAGTCTGCCGACGCATGTTGCCAGTCTTTTTGCAGCTTGTCGGAAATCAGCGTGCTCTGGACCTCCGACCAGTGTTTCTTGGAATCAACGACCTTGCTCGGCTTCTTCTCGAACCCATCGGCGGCACCGGGATCGTAACTCAGATAGAGCTTGTCATCGATGATCCGCCATGCCTGGGGATCGATGTTGGTCGTGACCGTGCCGAACGATACGCCATCTGCGCAATACCCCCCATATTGAGGGGCATACTTGCCCGGATTTGCGATGAAGAGATCGCGATTCTTGGCGCTTGCGAAATGCCATTCAGCACCCAACCATCGATACGTATGGGCCGGCGAGCCCTCGACGGCCTTGTTATCGGTGAAGTATGCCACCGGATCATAGCCTTTGATCGCAACGTCTCCGAAATAACCGGTATTCACGAGGTCTTCGGCCATTGCAGCAGGAGCAAACGCGAAGACGATCACTGCCCCAGCGATGACGGACGCTGCAAGACCTGACTTCCTTCGATGTAACATGATCCATCCCTCCTTGTGGGCCAGGACGTTCTATTTCCGTTTCATGCATTCGCCGTAGAGCCACTCGCCGACGAGTTCCTCTTTCTGGCAAACAGCGCCGGCCCTCAACAATATGACGGCTGCGTCCCAATGGGAGCGCCACCCGGCTTGTGTCAGCGGCGTGTAGCCGTTGCGTTCCTTCGCTTCAATGTCCGCTTTGTTGGCGAGCAGGAAGGCGACGATGTCGGCATGACCTTCCTCGGCCGCGGCGTGCAGCGGCGACATGTGGTAGAAGTTCTTTTCGTCGTTGATGACAGCACCTTTCGATATCAGCAGCTCGACAATATCGAGATGGCCGCCGTAGGCAGCAGCATGAAGCGCTGTTAGGCCACCCTTGTTTCGAATTTCTATGTCGGCACCTCTGTCGAGGAGGAGCACCACGATATCCTTGTGCCCGGCAAGCGCAGCAATAAGCAGCGGCGGCTCGCCGGTTTCGTCCGGTTCGGCAATCGCTGCCCCCTTGTCTATCGCTTGGACCGCGCGCGCACTGTCGCCATCTCTGGCCGCGTCATGCAACGGCCCCGCCGCGGCGGTCGAGATCCCAAACAAAATTCCCAGAAATAAAGTGCTGACAAGTCTCATCCCATGTTTCGCCGCTACTGCGGCGGCTCCATAAGTCCTTGCGCTCTATTTAAGGTATCACGCATATACCGATAGGATCAAGGCGAAGCGGTCTTTGGGACCGCGTTTCCGCCATGACACGTACCTCAGGAGAAAGGTATGTGCGGGTCCTGCACCAGGTAGAACTCGTTATCCGGCGTGACGTCAGTGATAAAAAAGCCAAATACTGTTCGGTCTAGGGGATTAGCGTGGCCGCTGCTGAAGCGTAGCCGATCAAATCTCTCGAAGCGGTTCTCGAAACGGGCAAACCGGTTGGACAAAATGAAGTTTGGATTGGGGTTGGCCTGACCAAATGACAGACCGTCATAAAAGTCGCTTGGTTTACCGAGAATTTCCTCAAGCTCGAATTCGAACTCGATCCAGGCCAATCCGCTACTGTTCCGAGCGACAACGCGTACGTGGAAGGCACCTACTGCAGACGTGTTAGGTCGAATTGGTTTTGCTGCTCTGATCACCAGAGTAACGGGGTTGGCCGAGTAGAGTTCCTCGTTGATTTCGATCGGATCGGCTTGTGTACCTGAGCCTGTGACTGACACTATACGGAAGCCGCCAAGCTCGTCGGAGAAGGAGTAAGCCCCAGCATACCAGCGCCCGTCGTCAGCCAGGCCGGCACTGATGAGTATCAGTGTCAGCAACGCAGCCAGAATTCGCAAGTGATGCGTCATCGTTTTGGCTCCTTGAGGGGAGTATCGCAGCCATGCGGCGAATTTCAAGAGCGCAGCAGGCGTAGGATGCGGAAGACCGTTTAGATCGGCTTCAATCAGCTGCAATCTATCCGGATTGCAGCACGGGACCGGAAACCACTCACGAACAAAACAAAAGCTATTCAAATAAATCGAGCCACCGTTTCGTCCTGCTTTTCAAGCGCAGAATCCTGAGGAAATATAATGCTACGTTTTTTTGCTTTGATGTTGGTTTCGTGCCTGACTTATGCATTGCCGGCGGAAGCCAAGGAGTTGGCACGCCGCCCCTTTTTGGGCATCGCTATGAAGACTGTCGAAAGCAAAGAAACCAGCGGTGGGCCCGCCGTGCGCGTGGATCATGTGATCGAGAACTCGAGCGCGTCTGACGCGGACTTGCGTTCCGGCGATATGGTTGTCTCAGTGGATGGTAAAGAGATCAGCTCGCAAGAAGACGTTATTGCGGCGATAAAGCCGAAACGCGAGGGGGATGTTCTCAAGATAAGCCTCCTGCGCGACGGTCATCCAATTTCGAAAGACGTCCCTTTGATTGGACTGCCCCTGGAGAAGTCGAGCGATTTTGAAACGATCTATGAGGCAGTCGTAGTAGACGGCACCAAGAGGCGCACCATCACGACACGTCCGAGAGAGGCGACACGGTTTCCCGCTGTCCTGTTCGTCGGGGGCATCGGCTGTTACAGCATGGAGTCTCCGCTCGACGACCAAGAAGTCTATCGTCAACTGCTTTCATCGTTGACGCGACAGGGCTTTGTGACCATGCGGGTTGAAAAGAGCGGCATGGGCGACAGTGAAGGCCCGCCCTGCGCGACGATTGATCTGGATGCAGAAAAGCGCGGTTATATCGGAGGCCTGAACGAATTGAAGAGCAAGCCCTATGTTGATCCCGACAGGGTTTTTATCGTCGGACACAGCATTGGTGGAATTGTGGGACCTCTCGTAGCAGCACAAGCCCCGGTCAGAGCAATCGTGGCGATGGAGACCGTCGGGACGACATGGTTCGAATACGAATTGATCAACCGCAGACGTCAGCTGAAACTTGCCGGCACCGCACCGGAGGCGTTGGGTCGCCAAATGCAGGTCAAGCAGTGGTGTATGCATCGTCTTCTAATTGAAAGAGACGCGAGAGAAGATATCGTTCAGCTTCGGCCGGAATGTAAAGAAGAAATGCAAATTCCCACCGCGGATGTCTATCTGCAACAAATTGCCGCGCTCGATTTGCCCGCACTATGGGCCAAATTGAAAATCGACACTTTGCTTATATACGGGAGCGCGGATTATCTCACCAGTGCGGAGGAACATCTCGCAATTGCCGAGGTAGTCAATGCGGAGAGGCCAAATTCCGCGACTTTCATCGAGATCAGCGACCTTGATCATTACATGACGCGCGTTGAAAGCCAAAGAGAGAGTTTTGACCGGAGACGCTCTGAACGTCCGGCCGCTTATCACGATGGGCTGGGAACGACCATCGGACGTTGGTTGAAGGACAGGCCTGGCTAAGGCTGGGGCATTCATCGCGTTAACAAGATACCAAACAAAAGAGCCGCTTGGTGGCGACCGAACGGCTCTTTACAATTGACCTGCACAAAATTCCTAAGCGATCACAAAAATCCGCCTTGATGAAGAGAGCGGATTTACTCCTTGGCCCGAGCGCAAAGTGCACGTGCCGGCAGAGTATGAATTCAACTTAGAACCTCATGGTTACACCCAAGATCGGTCCCTGTTGCACGGCGTCAAAGACGAAGCCGTCGTTGCGATAGTCAACGCCGACAGCTCGATATCCAGCAATTGCTGAAACCGTATCGTTGAACTGGTAGCCTACGGCCGCAGCGACATCCCAATCGATATCTGCACCACCAGCACCGACCAGCCCCCAACCCGACAGGAACCACTCTGGCGTTATATTATACTTGCCGCGCAAGCCGACCATCGCATCCACCCAAGTGGCGCTGTCGTCAGCCTGGCGTCCATTGAGAAGGCCACCGTTGAACGAAAGTGATGTGTCGACCGACCACACTTTGACACCGCCGACAATATCGAGGCGCGCGGAAGGGTCGTCGACAATTGCATAGCCTGCGCCGAGCAGTCCCGCGAATGTTGTGCTGTCGACATCAACATCGTTCGCAACAACTCCGAATGGAGTATGGCCGTCCGCAGACAGTTTCACATACATGAAATCGCCGATGACGCTGTAGCGGTCGTAGCGCGCCTCAGCAGCGGCCATGAAAGCAAAATCCAGATTGTTGAAGATATCACCAAAATCTGCGTCGATTTTGACGGTGGGCAGGCCGAACTGTTTGGTCTTTCCCGACATGCCTGCAGCCCAGAAGTAGGGCGAGACCGCAAACGACCAGGCGTCTTGCACTTCCGCCGGCTCCTGGCTGGGCACCAGCAGCGGAGAAACGTCTGCAGCCATTGTGTTTGTTCCAAGTAGAAGCGCGACCGCGGTCACGCATGCAAATTCACGGTAATTGGTCATTCGTTTCCCCCTTAAAACTACTGCTCAATTCCAAATCGTTCGCTGATGTTTGTTCCTCGTACTCGAACCAATGGTAGAACGACATCCGATGCAGAAATCGCCGACATCCGCACTCTGGCTCCGAATCTCAAGCCAATCAAGCGTATGCGCTCAATATTAGAATATCAAAAAAAACTTGCAATCAAGGGCGTTACGGCAACACAGGGGGAAATTCGCATCTTGCGCCGTCTGTTCTGGGTCATCAGTATCGCTGGCCTGACCCACAACTCCAGATCGATCTCGACTCCTGGCAAACCAAAGTGGTTGCCGCGGTCGACAATGGCGGCAACGCCCGGGAAATGAATTCGACGGGCGTCGCCTGCATGTGAGTTTATCCGAAGTCCGCTTACGCCGGTTCTGGCTGGGCTTCGGCCCTGAGCTCGGCTGCCTTCCGGCGGCGTGTCCGCCAATCGCCAAGGAACAGCAAGATGGGAGCGGCGATGAACACCGACGACGAAGCCGCGATGAAGATACCGAACACCATCGGCACAGCAAAACTCTCGACAGCGCTGCCGCCCCAGATTGCCATTGGCAACAAGGCCAGGAACGCTGTGCCCGACGTGTAGAGACTGCGCGCCAGAGTTTCGTTGATAGAGAGATTGATCAGATCGCGGAACGGCATGGCCTTGTACAGTCTCATGTTCTCCCGCATCCGGTCATAGACCACGACCTTGTCGTTGACGGAGTATCCCACCAGCGTCAGCAGTGCGGCAATGGCCGTGAGGTTGAAATCCAGCCCGGTGAGAGCAAAGAAGCCAACCGTTTTTGTCACGTCGAGAATTAGCGTGGCTATGGCGCCAACCGCAAACGGCCATTCGAAACGCGCCCAGATGTAGATCAGCATCGCGAGACTGGCGAGGATCACGGACAGAATGCCTGCCGTGGCCAGTTCGCCACTCACCTTCGGCCCAACCACCTCGGTGCGTTCAATCTTTGATGTCGCGTCGATCTTGGCGATTTCGGTCTTGAGCTTCTGCACTGCTTCCGTTTGGGCAGTCTCTGGTCCCGGCTGACGTTCTACGCGCAGCAGAATGTGGTTCTGATCGCCGAACTCCTGCAGCGCCACCTCACCCAGGCCAAGACCGTCCAATCCGGTTCGGAATGCGGCAAGGTCGGCTGCTTTCTCGGTCGACACCTCGATCTGGATGCCGCCGCGAAAATCGACGCCGTAGTTCAGGCCGGGCGTGAAGAAGAGAACGACCGAGGAAATCGACAGGAAGGCCGAGATGCCGATACCGAACAGGCGCGCCTTCATGAAGTCGATCGTCGTACCATCCGGGATCAGCCGCAACGGCAACAACGGTTTGATGTTGATGCTTTTCAGCTTGTAGCGGCCCGCGATGAAGATCATCACGACGCGAACCACCGATACGGCTGTAAACATCGAAATCGCGATGCCCAACCCCATGGTAACTGCAAATCCGCGCACGGGTCCGGAGCCGAACCAGAAGAGCAGCACTGTGGCGATCAACGCCGTTACATTGCTGTCGATGATGGTGGAATAGGCCTTGCTGAAACCGACATCGATGGCAGCAAACGCACTTCTGCCCTTGCGAACTTCCTCTCGAATGCGTTCATTGATCAGCACGTTTGCATCGACCGCTAGGCCAATGCCGAGCACGATCCCGGCGATGCCCGGCAATGTCAGCGTTGCGCCCACCAATGTGAGGCCAGCGAATGTGAGCACGACGTTGAGCGCAAGCGCCAGAACGGCCAGCAGTCCCCACGCCCCGTAAAGCGCCAGGATGAAGGCAACAACGAGGCCGAAGCCTGCAAGGCCGGTATAGATGCCCATTTCGATCGCATCGCTGCCGAGGTCGGCGCCAACGGTGCGTTCCTCTATGACTGTCAGTTTGGCAGGCAGAGCGCCAGCACGAAGAAGTGCTGCCAAAGTGTTGGCCTCGGTAACCGAGAACGAACCGGAGATCTGTCCTGAGCCAGCAGTGATAGGTTCCTGGATAACGGGAGCGCTCAGCACCTTGCCATCAAGGACGATCGCAAAGGGATTTCCGACATTCTGGCGGGTGATTTCCGCGAACCGCGACGCGCCGGCCTGATCGAAGCGAAAGCTCACGACCGGCTGGTTGTTGTTCGGATCGAAGGAAACACGGGCATCGGTAAGGCGATCGCCGGAAAGCTGGGCACGATCCTCGATGGGATATGTACGGCCCTCCTCGTCCTTGAGCATGGACACGCCGCGCGCACCCTCCTGCCCGAGCATGTGAAAGCTCATTTTCGCCGTCGAGCCAAGCAGCGCCCGAAGGTTTGACGGATCCTGTTCGCCCGGCAACTGCACCAGGACGCGATCTGCACCGACGCGCTGGATTGTCGGTTCGGCAACGCCGACCTGATCGACGCGCTGGCGAATGATTTCGAGGCTCTGATCCACCGCACCGCTCATGCGGTGCGCGATGCCGGCCTCAGACGGTTTGATGGATACGGTATTTGCGCCTCTTGCCGCTATATCTAGGTCGGCTGCCGGCGTTGCCACGCCTGATGTGACCTGGGTGGAGAGCTTACCAAGTTCTGTAATTGCCTGGTCGCGCTTCGCCGCGTTCTTCAGCGTCACGACCACGACATTGTTGTCGCGGCGAATGGAGGTTGTTTCGACCCCGGCTGAGCGCATTGCGCCGCGCGCTTCCTGAATCAGGTTTTGCAGCCATTCCTTTTCGAGCTCGGCACGGTCGACCTCAAGCACGAGGTGCGATCCACCCCTGAGGTCCAGACCGAGCGACACTTTCTTGTCAGGCAGCCAAGACGGCCAGCGTTCAAGCGTTGAATTCGAGACGATGTTCGGAAGTGCGACGAGCAATCCGATCAGAATGACGACGAGATAAGCACCCACCGTCCAACGGGAGTTTTTCATACCAACATATTCCTAGATGCACGGCATGCCCGCACTGCTGCGACAGCTGGCGAGTACGCGTTGACCAATCTCGGAGAGATGCTCCGAGTGATGAGAGTCAGCTGGTCAAGCGAGGCGGCGCGCGCGCCTGAAAATCAGAAGAACTTGCAAAATGTATTTCTGAAATCAATCCAATTCGGACGGGTAGCCCTCCGGCTACGTCTTTGGAAGCTTCGAACCGCGCCGGCAAGAATGCATCCAGCGGGCCGCTCCAACGCAGTTTCGCCCCTTGACGCCGATCCCCAACAAGAACCGCCCGCGTAGCGTCGTTGTTTGAAGGCATTGCGGAATGGGCCGGCTGGATGGCGGCCGAGATACCGCTAGAACTCGAGGCGGCGCGATTGTCCGCCAGACCTACACCGGCACAGACCAGTGCAAAAAGGAAAACAAACACGGCCTGCATCGCACCGAGCTCGAGAGCATCGATACGCGATTTCCTGAACCGGATTGTCTTCAAAACGCTGAAAATACCTTCATCCTCTGGCAAAACGATCGACGGAAACCGTTGTCGCGGCGCCCCTAACTAGCAGAGATCGCGCTGCAGGTCTTCCCCAGATGGGCACTATTTGGATCAACCGCAAGAAGTATTGCATCACAGAAAGGGTCGTCGAGTTTTTGCAGCGACCATTTTTTCGATCACTTCCAGAGTCCACTCCACATCGCGCTTCGGCAAGTGAGAAGCAAGCAAACCGACCCGCCTCTCAACCTGTCAGGGAAGATCAAGGCTGGAAGTGCCCTCGGCGGGGAAAGGATGTCAGTTGTGAATATCCGGCCCCGTTTCGACCTCGATTTTTCTGTCGCCCTGCGACCAGTCTCCTGTCGACAGCCTGAAACGCTCCCCTTCCTCGCTCTTCGAGATCTCCACGTTCTGGCCATAGTAGATCTTGCCGAGAAGACCGGATTCGCCCATCACATGCCCACGGCCGGTGATCCGACCGGTGCTGTCCTTGTAAACATTGATCTCGAACGCACAGTGACCGATGGGTTGATTGTCCACGTAAACGGGCCCTGTCCCACTTACCGTATTGATCCTTTCCATGACGAACGCCTCCTTCAGTTGTCACCTCTCATAGGAACACATGATCACGTCAAAAGTTCAACGAAGCGGGCTATTCCATCCGTTCGAACTCCTCGACTTTTTTGCCGCAGCATGAGCATGCCGCAATCGGAGATTGGTCGCTCGTGCACTTCAAGCACGTCAGAACAGAAAGTCACCGGCGAAGAGCTCGGACACCTTGGTATCTTTCAGGACGATCTCGTTTAGACCGTCTGAAATGACGACGTCGGCGCCAACGCGGTGCATGTTGTGTCTGACATCGGCATAATCCGAGAAGGCGCTCACCGCGCGGAAGTCGATCCGATCGTGGTTCGCGCCCCTCGCGGCGAAGTCATTGATCGTGTCCTTGCCGAAACCATCGGCGAATATGAAAGTATCGCCCCCCGCTCCACCAGTCTGCACATCGTCTCCGGTACCGCCGGTAATCCTGTCGTTACCAACTCCACCGAATATTCGATCAATTCCGCTTCCTCCCAACAGCATATCTCTACCCACGCCGCCGCTGAGCCGGTCGCCACCCTCTCCACCGTCTAGTCTGTCGTTGCCGACGTCGCCGATGAGCTTGTCGTTACCCTTGTCGCCTGAGATTCTGTCCCCACCGCCGAGGCCATTCAGGATATTCCTGGCTTCATTGCCGGTGATGACGTTGCGCAACTCGTTGCCTGTGCCGTCGATAACATCGGTGCCTGAGAGTGTCAGTTCCTCGAAAAAGGCCGCCAGTGTATATGTCACCGAGCTGACGACATTATCGGTGCCACCTCCATCCAGTTCGACGAGCGTGAACCCAGCCTGGTCGATACGATAGGTGTCGTCCCCATTGCCTCCGGAAATACTACCGGTCACGGTTCCCCCACGGGAAATAAACGTATCGTTGTCATTGCGCAGATAAACGTCGCCAATGATCTGCCCCTCATTGACCAGTGTTTCGCGCGCATTGCCGCCGACAACGGCGTATTTCGTGCCTTCGATAGTACCGCTATTGAGGAGATCAAACACACCCGACGGGGCATTGTTGGAGACGCCGACCCGACCGCTCAATGTTCCAGAGTTCTCGACTTCGCCATTCACACCGTTGATGCCGACCGCAGTTCCAACTGACGTAATCGAGCCAGAGTTGTTGATGTGTCCGTCATCGCCCAGGAACCTCGCTCCGAACTCGACCGCATCGATCACACCGTTGTTGATCAGCGTTGCCTTGTCGCCGCGCGTGTACACTGCACTTTTGATCGAGTCGATTTCACCACCTGCAACAACAGTGACCCAACTGCGGCTCGCGAGAAGGTAAAACGTATTGAAGGCACCGGTCGTCTGCACAGTGCCTTCAATTTTAAAAGTATTGTTGGTGAATTCCTTACCCCCGAAGAATGCATTGTCGTCGGCTACATCGATCGTCACACCGGGATCCACGATCCATTTTTCATCATCTGCGACAGTATCCTGGCCCACTGTTGTATTGGAAGAAAACCTATGTGTCGGCATATATTTGTCCCCTCGATCTCTGTGCGCAATATTGGTGAAGATCTTGCGTGGGTTTGCTGAACGTCATCGGAGCGGAGTTACCACACAACCAAATGCTGCCTGTTTGGCAGCATAAAACCGCTGCTTGTACCCAGTGCTGCTCATATGGGGCCAGCGCTTAAGGTCATCGCCAAGCCTTTCGGCGATAACAGCATATTTTATTCATACCGTCTATATTTACTTATATTGCATATACTTATCCGTTTACTTGCGCAAAAAGCAAACACAACCATAACTGAAGGTTGTAGGCCGCGATCAGCCTTGATAAACCGACACGGCTCTGGAGGGATGATCATGGCAGATATCCGAATACTTGATGGCGGCATGAGCCGCGAACTCGTGCGTCTGGGTGCAGAACTCAGACAGCCCGAATGGTCGGCGCTGGCACTGGTGAACTCTCCCGACATTGTCAGGCAGGTCCATACCGAATTCATCGCAGCGGGCGCTGATATCGTCACCACCAACAGCTATGCATTGGTGCCGTTCCACATTGGCGAAGAGCGTTTCCGCACTGAAGGGCCTGCCCTGATCGACCTGTCCGGCAAGCTGGCACGTCAAGCCGCCGATGCCGTTTCCGATCGCAAAGCAACGGTCGCTGGTTCCCTGCCCCCGATCTTCGGCTCCTATGAGCCGGAGCTGTTTGATCCTAATCGGGTTCAGGACTATTTGAGCGTGCTCGTGGCTGGACTTCAGCCGCATATCGATGTCTGGCTTGGCGAAACGCTGAGCCTCATAGCAGAAGCGGAAGCCGTCCGGACGGCGGTATCAGACACTCGGAAGCCGCTCTGGATTTCCTTTACGCTCGATGACAGCGACGAAGGGATCGAAAACCAAACCTCCCGGCTGCGCTCGGGCGAACTGGTCGCAGACGCCGCCGAATGGGCGGTGCGCGCGGGCGTGGCTGTATTGCTGTTCAACTGCAGCAAGCCGGAGGTTATGGAAGCCGCCATCGCTACGGCAGCACGTATTCGCGATGCGGCGAAGTCCCGGCTTGAACTGGGCGTCTACGCCAATGCGTTCGAAACCGAAAGCGACGACGGCGCCGCAAACGAGACTTTGCATTCAACGCGGGATGATCTCACTGCGGACGCCTATACCGATTTTGCCGCCCGCTGGGCCCGGGCGGGTGCAACTGTGATCGGTGGCTGCTGTGGCATAGGAGCTGCACATATCTGCCGCCTTGCAAACCGCCTGAAGGATAAGCCGCTCACGGCTTGAGCCAGGAGGCGTGAGCCCGAGAGCGACGGAGCCGAATACGAATAGCGAACTGATCGACGTCAACACGCATTGAGGGCATTGCGTCGGACGCCGAAATAGTTCCTAACAGTGCGACAGAAAAGTCAGCCGAATGTGACACATGAGCACGACAGACCAGCAGCCCGCCTACGGAATACGTTCACTCTTTCACCGCAAATGGCTTGGTGCGACGCTGCTATTGGGCGCGGGCGTCGGTTTGGAGGCGCTGGAGTTCTACGTCACCGCCAGCCTGATGCCGTCCATGGTACGCGATATTGGTGGTCTTGGCCTGTTGGCCTGGACCACATCGCTGTTCGTTGCCGCTCTTGTGCTCGGCGGCGTCGCCATAGTCATTCGGCCGGCAGGCGTTACCCTTCGGCAGGTCTATGTCATCGGCACCCTGATCTTCGCGCTCGGCTGCCTGATCGTCGGGTTGGCGCCATCGATGGTCGTCGTGCTGATCGGACGTTTCGTACAGGGTTTTGGCGCCGGATTGCTGGTCACGCTCGCCTATTCCTTCATCCGCTTCGTCTATCCGGAAGGTATGCAGAATGCTGCTTCGGCCTTCTATAGCGCACTTTGGGGCGTTTCGACCCTGTTGGGGCCGACGCTGGGCGGCTGGTTTGCCCATGACAGCGCGTGGCGCTGGGCCTTCTTCATTCTCATTCCATTGGCGGTGCTGATGGCCCTGCTCGCGCCATACTTCTTGCCGCCTGGAGAGGACGAGCGGGAAAAGCAGGCCCTGCCCGGCATCCAGATCCTGCTCATCCTCGCCGGCATCCTGACTATGTCCTATGCTGGCAATGTCGAGGGCACGGTAATGCGCATTGCGCTCGTGATGGGCGGCATTGCATCGCTGGTCGCGCTCGTGCTCTGCGAGAGACGGTCCGAATCGAGGTTACTGCCCCGACTGGCGACGGTCTTCACCCATCCGTTGGCCCAGGCCTATCTGGCAATGTTCCTGCTGATCATTGGGCTGAATTCGGATATCTACATCCCTTACTTCCTGCAGACCATGCACGCCACACCGCCACTGGTCGCCGGCTATATTGTGGCGCTGGTAGCGACAGGTTGGGCCGTCGCCGGCATGTGGACAGCATCATGGCAGGGGGAGCGCGCCCGGCGCGCCATTCTGTTCGGCCCGATCGTGCTCTTTGCCTCGATGACCTGCCTGGCATTTGCAATCAGTCGTGACAACCCTCACGCCGACATCGGCATCCTGACAGCTGTTTGCATACTGCTCTTCGGCATGGGTGTCGGTATCGGCCTTGGCTGGGCACATCTTGTATCCATGGTGATGACCCTCTCCGAAGGACCGGAGGCTGACAAGGCGACGGCAGCCATAAATCTGGTCCCGTCGCTCGCAGCCGCCTTCGGTTCGGCCATCGCCGGCGTAATTGCAAATTCGGCCGGCCTGGTCACGCCGGGCGGCATTGAAGGCGGCATGACCGCCGCCTTCTGGCTTTATGCGCTGACGTCCATCTCAGGTGTTCTTGCGCTGCTTACAGTCGTGCCCTTACTTCGACGGAAAACTAGCTAAGCAAGGCGGATTTGTTGGCTTCGAGGAATGCTCGCAACGGCGTGGGCCTCTTGCCAGTCAGCTTTTCCACGTCTTCCGTCCGGGCGGATAGATCGCCGGCACGAGCAGCCACTTCGAAGCTGACAAGGGTCGGAATGAGAAAGCCTGGGACGCCTGCGGCCTTCATGCCATCGGCAAGCTGCTCATCCGTCAACTGGATCACGTCGATCTTCCGGCCAGTTACTTCGGTCACCAGCGCCGCAATTTCCGCAGTCGTGCGAGCCTCACTGCCCGTCAGGGTATAGGTCGCTTTCTCCGAGACGCCCGAAGCGAGCACTGCCCCAATCGCTGCGGCGCAGTCTGCCCGCGCCACATGGGCGATCCTGCCATCGGCGGCGGATGTGTACCACTGTCCTGTGGCAAGCACCTGCGGCAGGTTCCTCAAGAGATTTTCCTGATACCAGGTGTTGCGCAGGAAGGTGTAGCCGAGCCCGGTCGCTTCAATTGCCTCTTCCGTAAGCCGGTGGTCGGCTGCGAAAATCACCTTTGACGTCTCCACATTCGGCAGTGACGTGTAGATGATGTGCTTGACACCTGCAGTCTTCGCCGCAGCTACGGCGTCCCGATGCTGCTTGATGCGGGTTCCCTTGTCGTCGAGCGCATCCGTGGAAATCAATACGAGTCGGTCAGCGCTCTTGAAGGCCACTTGAAGGCTTGCAGGATCGTTGTAGTCCGCCTTCCGCACGTCGATGCCTTTGGCGGCATAGTCGGCAAGTTTCGAGACCTCGCGGGTGGTCGCGATAATGTCGCCTGCCGCAACGCCACGAGCAAGCAGATCATCGAGAACGAGGCGACCAAGGTGGCCTGAAGCACCGGTGACGAGAAGTTTCTGGGACATGGTTCCGTTCCTTTCGAGCAGGCGATCGCCTTGCGAAATTCGACAATTGAGATATGGTCTCTTTTCGAGACCTACTCTTATCTAGAGACGGAATAACGTTTGTAAAGACGGCAGTTTTTTGTTGCCTGGTTACCTCGAAGGAACCACCCATGAATGAAATGCAGAAGATCGGCATGCCGAAATCACGTACTGAAGCGTTCGAGAAATACGGCTTCACCGCCGCCAATTGCCCAGTGCGCGACGTCATGGATCAGATAAGCGGCAAATGGAGCATCTTGATGATGCTGGAACTGATGGATGGACCGCAGCGCTTCGGTGAACTGCGCCGACGCGTTCCTGATATTTCCCAGCGCATGTTGACCCAGACACTACGGGACCTGCAGCGCGATGGTTATGTCAACCGCACCGTCTACCCGACCCAGCCGCCTGCCGTAGAATATGCACTCACTGATCTCGGCCACTCCTTCATGAAACCGCTCGTGGCACTGGTCGACTGGTCGGCAAGGCATCACGATCAGATCCGCGAGGCGCGTATGGCTTTTGACAAGGTTGCGATCTAGCTACTTGATGTACCAGCCCCAAGGCTCGTCGCTCGCAAACCCGGTGATCTGCTTGACCTCCAGATAGTTTTCGAATCCCCAGCGGCCGAGTTCACGACCGGTGCCCGACTGCTTGTAGCCACCCCATGGCGCATCGGTGAAGGTCGGCTGCGAGCAATTGATCCAGACGATGCCGGCTCGAAACGCACGGGCAACACGCTCTGCGCGTGCCAGGTCCTTCGACATGACTGCGGCCGCGAGGCCGTACTTGCTGTCATTGGCCATTCGGATTGCGTCCGCTTCGTTCTTGAACGGCTTGACGCAAACCACTGGCCCGAAGATCTCTTCCTTCCAGACCCAGGCGTCCTCGCTCATGTCGGTCAGCACCGTGGGTTCGATAAAGTAGCCTGTATTGAGCTCTGCCGGGCGCTGGCCGCCGGCGGCGACCTTGGCGCCTTCAGCCTTGCCACGCTCGATGGCGGCAAGAATCTTGTCGTACTGGCCGCGCGAAATGATCGGGCCAAGCAACGTGCCGTCATCCAAGCCGTTGCCGATCCTGATCTTTTTCGCTTCCTCGACAAGCCGGGCCAGCACCTTGCCGTAAATTGGCTCTTCAATCAGCACTCTGGAAGTTGCCGAACAGACCTGCCCCTGGTTCCAGAAGATGCCGAACATGATCCATTCAACGGCTTCCTCGATATCGCTGTCGGCAAACACCACGAAGGGCGACTTGCCGCCAAGCTCGAGGCTGACATTCTTGATATCCTGAGCGCCCGCGATCATCACCTTGCGGCCAGTCGCGACTGAGCCGGTGAAAGCCAGCTTGTCAATCAGCGGATGTTCGGTAATCGCTGCCCCCGCATCCTGTCCCAATCCGGTGACAATATTGAGAACGCCGTTCGGCAGACCGACTTCCTCAGCAATGGCACCGAGTTCCAGAGTGGTCAGCGAGGCGAGTTCCGAGGGTTTCAGCACCACCGTGCAGCCTGCGGCGAGCGCAGGTGCAACCTTCCAGGAAACCATCAGCAGCGGATAGTTCCAGGGCGTGATCGCGCCGACCACACCAAGCGGTTCGCGGATCACCCTGGAATTGAACCGTGCATCGCCAAGCGGAATTACCTCGTCCGGCTTTCCATCGGATTCTTCAGCCAGCTCGGCATAGAACCGAAAGCAGCCGGCAACGTCATCCATGTCCCAAGCTGCTTCAGGCAGCGGCTTGCCATTATCACGCACTTCGAGCCGCGCAAGGAAATCCTTCTTTTCGACGATCTTGTCGGCAATCGCGCGCAGAATACGTGCCCGTTCCGAACCCTTCATCTTCGGCCATGGTCCGTTGTCGAACGCCTCGCGGGCAGCCTTCACCGCCTTGTCTACGTCGGGCACAGTCGCCGCCGGGATCTTGTGGAACACTTCTTCAGTCGCAGGATCGGTGACATCAAGTACACCCCCAGCGACCGGAGCAACCCACTTGCCGTCGATGAAAAGCTTGTCCTGCATATTGAATACCCTTTCAGAGAAGGTCGAGAATGGTCTTTGCCGCCTTCGAAACACCGGCAGCGGCCTGCATTCGAAGACTGTTGTCCTTCAGACGCGTATGCATCGCCTTATCACCGGCCAAAGACGCAATTGCATCCGCAAGCTCTGTTTCCATCCAGCGATAGCGGTCGAGCTTGAGGCCGGTGCCGGTCTCCTCCGCACGCCGGGCATTGTCGTGACCATCCCAGCAATAGGGCATCACCAGTGACGGCACGCCGTAGTAGAGTGCCTCGCAAAAAGAGTTGTTGCCGCCGTGATGGATGAAGACGGTGGACTTCTCCACCACGGACGGCTGGGGAAACCAGCTCTCCAGCAGAACATTATCAGGAATATGGCTGTAGTCATCACGCCACGGCCCCGCGTTGACGATGAAACGGAAGGGCAGCGTGGCAAAAACCGAGATCATTCGCCTGATCATCGCCACATCCATGGCACCCAGGCTGCCGAAACTGGTGAGCACCAGCGGCTTGTCATTGCCGGCGGCGAATACCGGCATTGGATAGGGGGCTTCGTTGCGTACGCAGCCGTCGAGATAGACGAACTTCTGGGGATCAAGCGGTTGCTTGCGCTCGAAGCGGACGATTTCCGGAGATAGCAACAAATTGAGATGGCTGGACGCTTCCAGAAATTGCCCGGCTGGATATGGCTTGAGGCTACATTCCGCGAGGAAACCGTTGAACCGCCGGTGCGCGGGCGCGACTTCCCGAGCATAGCGCGCCTCGAAAACGTCCCAGTCCGCACCCTTCTTCGCACCGCAACCCGATAGGTAAGGCGGCACCAACGGATCCGGTATCTCCGTTTCGGCACAGGAAACCACCCTCACCCACGGAACACCCGCATTGGCGACTGCCGGAAACATCACGACGTTGTCGAGCACGATCGCGTCCGGGCGGATCTGTGCGATCAACCGTTTGAGCGGCTCTTCCGCACGGATTGCGGTGTCGACGATCGCATCCCAGGTAGGCGCGACATAGCTCGAAATCTGCTCGAGCGGCGACTGCTGGAAAGCACCCTTGTGGCGGTTGATGAAGGCGTTCCAGTCAACTTGACCGTCGCCTGCGCCGGAAGCAAGGCTGTATTCAGCAAAACCGTACTCGCTGAAGACACCGCGAAAATTCTCATGGCAGATGAACACTGGCCGGGCGCCCTGCCCGCGCAACTGCTGCGCAATACCGATGCAGTTCAGCGCCGCGCCGTAACTGGCCTCGGGAAACAGGGCTATGACTTTCTGCTTGGTCATTCAGGTCATGAACTTTCTAACCGGCGATACGGAATGCAATCGGCACGCCACGCCCGGCCAGGCGCGGTCGCTCGAAATGGGACATCTGGATATGCACACGCAGCAGGTCGGCGGCAAGATCGAACTGCTCGCGCTCGATCTGCTCGAGGATCTGGATATGCTCAAGATTGGACTGCATCAGCCGGAACGCGTTGATATGCATTGCGGGTTGTGAACTCTTGCGCCGACGATGATGCGTCACCAGCGCTTCGGACATGAATGGGTTTCCGGACCCTCGCGCAATCAACATGTGGAAATCGTAATCGGTCCGCTCGAACAGCTTTTGGTCAAAGTCGGACTCATTCATGCTGCGCAGGATCTCCATCGATTGCCGCAACGACATCAGCGCGGCTGCATCGCGCCGGAAACCGGGCATGGTCAATGCCAGCGGTTCGCAGGCCAGTCGGAATTCGTAGCTTTTGGCGACCGCATCGCCCGATATGGCAAATTGCTTGATCAGCCATTGCTGGCCCGGTGCACGCTCGGCCAGATTCTCCTCGGCCAGTTTCATCAGCGCATTTTGTACGGCGCTGCGGGAAGCAGCATAGCGGCGCTGCAGACTGGCGACTGTCTGTGAATCGCCGATGCGACCGGCCGAAATATCGCGAAGAATGGCGTTGTAAAGCTCAGTTTCTTCCGCTGGTGCAGCCTCGTCCTCCAGCCCCGGGAAAGACGCCGGCTCGATCGCCAATTGAAACCCACCCTCAGGCTCCGGCGCCACGATCTGCCGTTCAGCAAGAAACTGAAGCGCTTTCCTGATCGGAGTTCGCGATACATTGCAATGGGATGCGAGCGTTTGTTCAGTCAGGCGGCCACCCAGTGGGACCCCCCGCTCAATAGCATAGTCCAGTATTTTTTGCGCGAGTTCGACATGCCTCTGCCGAACCTTGCTGGTGATTTCTTCCATTTCGGACAAACATTCCCAAGCTTAGAACTCACGCTCATGCTGCCTTCTTCATAGTCCCAACGCAAGACCAACGAGAAAAAAACTTGGTTCATGCAGATTCACAGTTGACGTATTTTTTTTATAAATAATACTGTCATCCAGAAGCGGATCACAAAGACCGAACACCGGCAAACCGCTTGGGAACAAGAAATATAGGCCAGACGGCCGGCTGCTCTTAGGCATGCCGCTGGCAATAAAGGTTTTGCACCGCCGCGACCTCCCGGTCGACGGCGACAGCCATGGGAGAATTTTCGTGACCATTTCCTTGTGCCGCAGTACCGCGCGCGCTCTTGCCCTAGCAACTGCGGTTGCAGGCCTGTCGCTGAGCGCAGCCGCATCCAACGCCGCCGACCTCGTCATTTCTAACTGGGACGGCTACATGGCGAAGGACATCGCCGACAGCTTCAAGGCAGCGACAGGGTTGACCATCGAGGTTGTCAATCACGCCACCAACGAAGAAATCATGGGCAAGCTCATGGCCAGCCAGGGCAAGGGCTACGACGTGGTGTTCGTTTCCTCGCCCTTCGCCGAGATCCTGAACGGTCAGGGCATGGTCGAGCCGCTCGACCACGCGGCAATCCCGAACATCAAGAACCTTTATCCGGAAGCTGCCGCGCTGGCTTACGATCCCGGCAATGCTTATTCGGTTCCCTATACCTGGGGTAGCACCGGCCTCTGCTATCGGTCGGACCTCGTCAAGACGCCGGTCGACAGCTGGAACAGCCTCCTGAAACCTGATGCTGCGCTCAAGGGCAAGACAACCATGCTGGCGACCGACCGTTGGCTGATGGCCGCAGGCCTTCTGTCGCTCGGCTATTCCGTCAACGAAAAAGATCCGGCCAAGATCGAGCAAGCCAAGAACGTCCTGATCGAAGCCAAGAAGACACTGCTCGCCTATGACGATACGACCTTCTTTTCGAAGCTCGTTTCCGGTGAAGCACAGCTCGTTCAGGCTTGGGATGGCTGGTGCAACTACGGCATCACCGAGAACAAGGACATCAAGTACGTAGTGCCCAAGGAAGGTTCGGATCTCTGGGTCGATACGATCGTGGTGATGAAGAATTCCGAGCACAAGGACGCCGCAATGAAGTTCGTCGACTTCATTCTCGACGCCAAGAACCATGCCTGGGCCGCCCAGAACATCCTCTACAAGGTTCCGAACAAGCCGGCGATGGAAAGCCTCGATCCGGCGCTTGCCAAGCAATATCCGAACATGGCGATGAGCCCGGCGGAATTGGCGAAGTACGAACTGCTGCGCGATCTCGGCGCGAGCATGAAGGACTACTCCCGCGCCGTCAGCGAAATCAAGGCTGCCAACTAAGCGTCCTTGGCGATCTAGCCGGCCCCGCAACCGCGGGGTCAGGACACCGCACAAAACAATCAACGAGTCATCCTCGGGCTTGACCCTAGGAACCACACACACCCAACGCATCATTAGACCTTGGATCCTCGGGTCAAGCCCGAGGATGACTCGTGGAGATGCGCCAACAAACAGAACCCAGCAAAGCATGTCCTTTAACGCCACCAAACCGAACTGGCTTGCCGCCCCGGCCATCGCCTGGCTCATCATCTTCATGGTGCTGCCCTGCATATTGGTGCTGGCCTATGCATTTTTCCAGCGCGGTATGTTCGGGGGCATCGACTATGTCTTGACGTTCGAGAACTTCCAGCGCGTCGTCGATCCGCTTTATGCGAAGATCTTTCTGAACTCCGCGCGGATTGCGCTGACCACCACGCTGATTGCCATTCTTATTGCCTATCCCGCCGCCTATGCGATTGCGCGGGCGCCGCGAACTTGGCAGCCGATCCTGCTGTTCTTCGCCGTCCTGCCGTTCTGGAGCAACTACCTGATCCGCACCTACGCCTGGATCGTGCTGCTCAATCGGGAGGGCCTGTTCAACAATCTGCTGAAATGGCTGGGTTATACCGGCGAACCCCTTTCGCTGCTTTACACAGAGGGCGCCGTCATCACCGGCCTCGTCTATAACTACCTGCCCTTCGTGATCCTGGCGATCTATTCGACGCTCAGCCGCCTCAATCCGGAACTGATGGAAGCCTCACGCGACCTCGGCGCCGGCCCGATGCGGACCTTCTGGCGGGTCACCTTGCCACTGACACTGCCCGGCGTCGCAGCTGGAGGCGTCTTCGTCTTCGTGCTGTCGATCGGCAATTTCGTCACTCCGGCGCTTCTCGGCGGTGGGCGGTTCCAGATGATCGGCAACCTCGTCTACGATCAGTTCCTTACGGCCAATGACTGGCCGTTCGGCGCAGCACTTGGCATGACGCTGATCGCCATCATGATCGTGCTGCTTCTCCTGCAGGCGCGCGCGACGTCGCATGCCTCGGGCGAGACCAAGGGAGCACGCGAAGATGCGTAAGACCCGTGAAAAACTCTACGGCCGGCTGACGCTGGTGCTGGTCTTCGGCTTCCTCTACCTGCCGATTGCGGTACTCGTGCTGCTTTCATTCAATGCATCGGGCCTGCCGACCACTTGGTCCGGTTTCTCTACCAAATGGTATGTATCACTGTTCGGCAATAGCGAAATCCTGCGCGCCGCCTGGAACACGCTTGTCGTCGCCATATTCGCCACCCTCATCTCGACAGTGCTGGGAACGATGCTGGCGCTAGGAATGGAAGCAAGGCGGCGGAAATCCAATTCGTTGGAAGCACTTGCCTTCGCCCCGATGGTCATCCCGGACATTGTGTTGGCAGTTGCGTTGCTCAGTTTCTTGTCGCGGCTGAATCTGACGCTCGGGTTGCATACGATCGTCATAAGCCATGTGGTCTTCGATCTCGCCTTCGTCTGCTCGGTCGTCCGCGCGCGGCTCAAGAACTTCGACTATTCGATCGTCGAGGCCTCGCGCGATCTCGGCGGCTCGGCCTGGACGACATTCTGGCGAGTGACTTTTCCGGTCATTCTGCCGGCAATCATTGCAGGGGCGCTGCTGTCCTTCACGCTCTCGGTCGACGAGTTCATCATCGCCTTCTTCACCGCCGGTGCCGGCCGCTCCTCGATCACGCTGCCGATGCAGATCTATTCGATGATCCGCTTCGGCGTGACGCCGGAGATCAACGCACTTGCAACCCTCGTCATGGGCGTCAGCGCCACCGCTCTGCTCATTTCCCAATGGCTGAACCGGGAACAGTTTTCATGAATACCACCACCAATCCCCAGCCATTGCTGAAGATCGATGCCGTCGCCAAGAACTTCGGACCGGTGACCGCAGTCGACAATGTCAGCATCGATATCAAGGAAAACGAGTTCTTCGCCCTGCTCGGCCCTTCCGGTTGCGGCAAGACCACCCTTCTGAGAATGCTGGCTGGCTTCGAGAGCCCCAACTCTGGCCGTATCCTGCTGTCAGGCAAGGATATCTCGCCGCTGCCCCCGGAAAAGCGGCCACTCAACCTGATGTTCCAGTCTTACGCCCTGTTTCCGCATATGACGGTTCGCCAGAACCTCAACTACGGGCTGGAGATGGAAGGCCTGGCGAAGGCCGAAATCAAACGCCGCGTTGACGAAACGCTTGCCTCAACCGATCTGACGAACTTCGCCGATCGCAAACCGGAGCAACTCTCCGGAGGCCAGAAGCAGCGCGTGGCGCTCGCTCGTGCGCTTGTCAAGCGACCCAAGGTACTACTGCTGGACGAGCCGCTCGGCGCGCTGGACAAGAAGCTGCGCGAACGCATGCAACTCGAACTCAAGCGCCTGCAGCATGAAGCCGGCATCACCTTCATCATCGTCACCCACGACCAGGAAGAGGCGCTGGTGATGGCCGATCGCATGGCGATCCTGAGGGATGGCAAGCTCTTGCAGGTCGGCACTCCGGAAGAAATCTACGAAACGCCATCCGATCGTTTCGTGGCAAACTTCATCGGCATCATGAACTTTATCGATGGCGAAGTGGATGGCGAGGGCCGATTCACCGCCGATGGCACAACATTTCCGATGCCCGGCATTCATCCCAAAGGTAAGGCAACGCTTGCCATGCGACCTGAACACATGTCGATTTCGTCATCCGGCGACGGCCTGCGCGGCAAGATCTCCGACATTGCCTATCACGGGCTCGACCGCGTGCTGCACATCGCCAGCCCGGCATCCGCTCAACCCGTCCAGCTCCGCATCCCCGCATCCGAGGGGCAGAATTATGCGCCAGGTCAGCCGGTGGCGCTCGCATTCAACACGGCCAAGGGCCGACTTTACTGATTTGAGGAAGGACCATAATGTCAAAAACCATCGCATTCTTCCCGGAGGCAGCATTCGGCCCGGCGCTGAATTCCGTCGGCATCGCCCAGGCCGTTGAGGCACTCGGCCACAAGGCGGTATTTCTCTCTGATCCGGGCTTCGTGTCTGTCTATGAGGGCTATGGATTCGAGGCTCATCCGGTCAATCTCTCGGCACCGATGCCGGCCGAACAAATGGCCAAGTTCTGGGAAGACTTCATCAACGGCCACATCCCGAACTTCCGCAAGAGCCCTTACGAGCAGATCGACAACTATGTGAAGGACTGCTGGACCGCCATCGTTGACAGCGCCAAATGGGCCGAGAAGGACCTGCCGGGCGTCTTGGCAAAAATCCAGCCGGACCTGATCTGCGTCGACAACGTCATCCTATTTCCGGCGATCAAGCAATACGGCAAGCCGTGGGTTCGCATTATCTCCTGTTCGGAGAATGAAATCGAAGACGACAAGATCCCGCCGCATCTGTCGGGTTGCCGTCAGGACGATCACGCCGGCCACGAGGCCTATCGCGCCCGTTTTAACGAAGTCATTCGGCCCATCCATGAGGACTTCAATACCTTCCTCGAGGGAACGGGCGAGGCAGCCTATCCCATCGGCCAGTTCTTCGAAGCCTCTCCCTTCATGAACCTGCTTCTTTATCCCGAACCGGTAAAATTCGAACGCGGACATCCGCTCGATCCCAACCAGTTCCAGTATCTCGAAGGCTGCGTCCGCAAGGAAAAACCCTACGAGGTACCGACCTTCGCCGCCAACAACGACAAGCCGCTCATCTACATCTCCTTCGGTTCGCTGGGTGCCGGCGATACTGACCTGCTGAAGCGCCTCATTGAGACGATCGGCAAGCTGCCCTACCGGGCACTCGTCAATGTCGGAGACTACAAGGACCAGTATGACAATCTTCCGGGCAATGTGAAAATCGACAGCTGGTTTCCGCAACCATCGGTCATCCCGCAGATCGATGCGGCCATCCACCATGGCGGCAACAACTCGTTCACTGAGTGCCTCTATTTCGGCAAGCCGGCGATCATCATGCCTTATGTCTGGGACGGCCACGACAATGCGACCCGCGTCGACGAGACCGGCCACGGTTTCAAGATGCCGCGCTACGAATGGACCGACGCCGATCTGGCGGCCAAGCTCGATGCCTGCATCAACGACCCCAAGATGAAGGCCAGGCTCGCCGCGACTTCGGCCCACATGCAGGGACGTAACGGCCCCGAAAAGGCTGCGGGCATTCTCGATGAACTCGTAAAGACGGGGAAGTATGATGGTTGAAACACTAAAATCCTCCGCTCCGCACATTCATGATGCCACCACCTTCGATGACCTCGTCGATTGGGGCGCTCAACCCGACTGCGCGGAAGGCCAATCGCATTCGACCGGCCGCCTCCTGTTCAAGGGACCGAACAACCAGCCTGAGACCGGCATATGGGTCTGTACACCCGGACGCTGGAAGCTCTCTATTCCGCGTGACGAGTTCTGCCATTTCGTAGCGGGTCGCGCGACATACAGGTCGGAAAGCGGCGAGACCATCGACGTCGAAGCTGGTACAGCGGTGATGTTTCCGGCCGGGTGGACCGGCGAGTGCACGGTCCACGAGACCATGCGCAACATCTACATGCTTGCTTGAGGAGCTTACACATGAAGACACCGAACTGGGCCGATTACGATGCAGTCGAAATGGAAGACCTGGGCGTCAGCCCTGCCACCATATCCGGGACGCCGCGCGTTCATCTGAAAGTGCTGGCGGCGATGGACAACGGCAAGGGCGAGTGCGGAATTTGGTCCTGCACGCCCGGCGAACGCACAATCGTCTTCGACCATGACGAGTTCTGCCACTTCCTGGGCGGCGAAGGCGTCTATGTCAGGGACAACGGCGAGGAAATTCCGGTCAAAGCCGGATCGATGGTCTATTTCCCGAATGGTTGGACCGGTCGTTCGATCATCACCAAAACACTGTCCAAGGCCTTCATGGCCCGCTCATGAAAACAAGGAAACACCAATGACTGCCACCCCGCTGATGCGCAAGCCGCTCGAACAGGCCGAACTCGTTGATTGGGGCACCATCCCGACGATGATCGAGGGCGTTTCCCATGTCTCCGGCAAATTCATCCACAAGGGTCCGAATGGCGAAAGCGAGTGCGGCCTCTGGATCTGCACGCCGGGCAAGTGGGATTGCCACGTCACACGCGACGAGTTCTGCCATTTCCTCGAAGGTCGCAGCACCTATGTGCACGAGAGCGGCGAGGTGATCGAGATCACGCCGGATACTGCCGCCTTCTTCCCCAAGGACTGGAAGGGTGTCTGCACCGTCCATGAGACGATCAAGAAAGTCTACATGATCCGCTGATCACGATCTTGGCGCAAATAAACTCGCCCCGTCAAAGCGGGGTGAGAACCCTGTCCGTTACCCGAAAGAAAATCCAATGTTCGATCCGCAAAAGCCTGTCTTCTACCAGCACCCGAACTACGTGGACGCAACGGGCAAGGTTATCGACATCACCAATCCCGCCACTCTTGCGCATGAAGGAAGGATCGCTGAAACAACCGGCGATGAGCTCCAGGCAGTACTGAAGGCAACCAAAGCCGCCCAGAAGCAGTGGAAGGCGATGGATGCCAAGACGCGGGCCACTATCCTGCATCGCGTCGCCAACAAGATTGAAGCCACCGACATGCGTATCTGCGCTGAACTGATGGTTCGCGAAATGGGCAAGCCCTATCCCGAAGCCATCGGTGAAGTCGCCAACTGCGCCGGTGCTTTTCGATATTTTGCCGAAATGGCGCGTGATGAGGCGGGAAAAATCGCGGGAACGACCCAGACCGGCTCGTTTCAATATGCGCGCTATGAGCCGGTCGGCGTCTCCGTCCACATCATGCCGTTCAATTTCCCCATCCTGTTGATGTGCTGGACGGTTGCCGCTTCACTTGCCTCCGGCAACGGTTGCATCATCAAGCCGGCTCTGGCGACAACCTTGTCGACCTTGAAGTTCATGGAAGTGTTCGAGGCGCTTCCAGAGGGGCTGATCGCCTGCGTCCCCGGAGGGGCGGATGTGGCGCAGATGCTGATCGCCTCCCCCCTTACCCACGCAGTCGCCTTCACCGGCTCGGTGGCAGCCGGCAAGGCTGTCGCATCCGCCGCTGCGGTGCAGATGAAACCGGCGGTTATCGAGGCCGGCGGCTCCGATCCGTTGATCGTCACCCGGCACGCGCCCATCGAAATTGCGGCTGCCGGAGCAGTAACGGCGGCGTTCCATCTTTCCGGCCAAGTGTGCACATCTGCCGAACGTTTTTTCGTCGTGGATGAAGTCCACGACGAATTCGTGCGTAATTTTGTGAAAGAGGCGCAACGTTTACGCGTCGGCAATGGGCTCGAAAAAGCCGAAATCGGCCCCTTGGTCAGCGAGGCCGCGCGCGCAAAAGTCATCCGGCTCGTGGATGCAGCGATAGCGGCCGGAGCCAAGGCTGTTATTGGTGGAAAGATACCCGCCGATCAACCTGTCGGATGGTTTTATGAGCCCACCATCCTCATCGACGTGACCCCGGACATGGCCATCATGCGCGAAGAGTGCTTCGGCCCGGTCGCCGCGATCTGCAAGGTGCGTGATTTCGATGAAGCGATCGAGCGCGCCAACGACAGCGAATTCGGTCTCGGCGCCTCGGTGTTCACCACCTCGCTCGAAGAGGCCATGGAAGCCGCCGAGCGGCTCGAGGCCGGCATGGTCTGGGTCAACAATCCGTTGATCGACAACGACGCCCTGCCCTTCGGCGGCTGGAAAATGTCCGGATTGGGCCGCGAACTCTCCCGGCTTGGCCTGGACACATTCCGCCGAACGAAAATGGTGATCATCGACCACAAGCCGGTGCGGCAGGGCTGGTGGTATCCTTACCCGGATGAGTGGTTCTACGAAACCGGCGGGCGCAAGCATACCTAATTTTGCTGAATTGACCTCCATATGCTCCGTAGGAGCATATGGAGGTCAAGCGCCAGCAGTTGTAAAATTAGGGAAGACAAGCAAATGATCATCACCATCCTCGGCGGCGCTGGCTTCATGGGGGCAGGCATCGTCCGCGACCTGATTTCGGATCGCGCCATCATCGACATCACGAAAATCCGCATCTGCGATACGTCGCGGCCGCGCATGGAGGCATTGGTCGCCGATCTCGGCGATGCCAGGCTCGAGCTTTTCGACCTCGATGTCACGGATCCTGCGCGGCTAGCTGCGGCCATCTCCGGTGCCGACATCTGCATCAACTGCGTACCGACGCTGGCCGGTCACCAGATGGTGATTTTCGAAGCGGCATTTGCGGCGCGGGTGCCTTATGTCGACCTCGGCGGGCTCGGCACCTTCACTGTCAAGCAGATTGCCGAGCACGAGCGCTTCAAGGCCGCCGGCATGACTGCCGTCACCGGCATTGGAGCAGATCCCGGCATGTCCAACGTCATCTGCCGGGCGGTCGCCGACGAACTCGACGAAATTGACCGGATCAACCTCTACTGGGCCGCCGAACTGGTCGGCGACGAGAACCCTGTGCTGGTACCGCCCTATTCCGTCTCCACCGTGCTTGCCGAATATGCCCATCCCTCGACGCAATTCCTCGATGGAAAGCATGTCACCTGCGAACCGATGACCGGCGTCGAAGTCATCGACCTGCCCGAGCCGTGGGGCCGCTGCGAATTCATGTATTCGCCGCATTCCGAACAGCTTACGGTACCGCTTGCCGAAGGCATTTCGGAAAAGGGCATCCAGGAATTCACCTGGAAACTGCACCTTCCGCATCGGGAGCATGAAGCCTGGGTCGGACTGGTCAAAGCCGGATTTGGCGATTTCAATGACCCGATCGAGATCAATGGCGTTGCGGTCAAGCCGCTGGATGTTCTCGCCAAGATCATACAGCGCAACATCGAGAAAAGCGGCGAGCGGATCCCCGAACAGCAGAGCCATGAAATCCATTTCGCCATCGGACACGGCCGCAAGAACGGCAAGCCATGTACCGTCCGCTGCGACGTGATCGTCACGCCCGATCCGATGTATGACGGCTATCTCGACGCCTGCACCTCGATGAACGCTTCCATCGCAGCGCAACTGATCCTCAAATATCCGAAGAAACCGGGTGTCTATGCGCCGGAGGGCTACTTCGATGTCGAGACCTATTTTCCAGAGCTGGAAAAGCGGAAATTCCGGATCGTGAAGACGATCACCTGAGCGCATTGTCCCCGGGTGCGCTCTGCTTGGCGGCGCCCGCGGCGTGTGGACGCCGGAGGCAAGCCGCGAGGAGATCGTGCGTGTTGCCCCGGCTTGCCCTCGAGAGCCATCAGGGTAGACCGCAAGGACGGCGATCACGATTTTCCCTCAACCAATAGCCCGCTGACCATCACCGGGCTATTTGAGATTGCATCCTGTACCAGCCGCGCATTGCTCAGTTCCGACGCTGGGGTCGGCTATATTGCGACCACAAGACGACGGACTTCAATACGCCCTAGCCGGCCGCTACGTATTTCCGCCAGTCGTGCTCTTCCTTGAAGCCCAGAACCTCGCGGATCTTTCGGTTGGAAAGCAACCCTTCGAACTCACCGATCTCGCGGGCAAAACGGACATTCGGGTAGAAGCGCGCAGCCAGTTCTCGGGATGGCGTGTTGGCCGAAACGGTGTCGTTGCAGGCGTTGAATACTTGGTAACCCATGCCGTCCTTTTCGATGCAGAGATGGACGATCTGTCCTAGATCGCGCGCGTCGATATAGGACCAGGCGATCCGCTTGCGGATCGCAGGATCGGCAAAGAAACGGGGAAACTCCGCGTATTCGTGCGGTTCGATGACATTACCAATACGCAACGCATAGATGTCCGCACCGGAGCGTTCCGCGAAAGCCCGTGCAGTTTTCTCGTTCAGAACCTTGGACAAGCCATAGGAGTCCATCGGATTGACATCATAGTCTTCCTCCAGCGGGAACTGGTGGAAATCACGATGCCCCTCGGCAAAGCAGACGCCATAGGTCGTTTCGCTCGATGCTACGATGATCTTGCGCACGCCGAGTTTCACCGCTGCCTCAATGACGTTGTAGGTTCCCATCGTATTAATGCGGAAGGTCTCGTTGTCAGGCTTGATCAGGATGCGTGGTACGGCGGCAAAGTGCACGACGGCGTCGAAAGGCTGTGGGCCTTTGCCGTGGTCGAGGTCCGGAAAGTCCCGGTGCATGGAGAGCGAGTTGTAAACCTGTCCCGCATCGGTGATGTCGACGATCAGATTGGTCACGCCTGGGCTGTCGAGCGGCACGAGATCGATATTGTGCACGTCGTATCCGGCATTGATCAGCCAGGGCACAACATGCCGCCCTGCCTTACCTGAGCCACCTGTAAACAAAATACGCTTTTTCATATCGGTACCCTCCACAAACATGTCGCGACGGCATAACCAATTCGTATGACAATTTCCAGCTTCTTGGTTCGGTTAGCCTGGACAGAGTGCAACCCCCAGACGCGAAAAGGCCCGGCTGTTGCCAGCTGGGCCTTTGCTTATGAAGTAAGTAAACCTCCACCTACGGTGGAGGACTGGACGTGTTCTACATCGTAGTTGAGAGACCTCCGTGCTTGGACCGCTATTTTATGCGCGACACAGAACGGAGGTTCTATGGACG
>NZ_JAEQNC010000007.1 GCF_016722925.1 Phytoamicus setariae
CGTCCATAGAACCTCCGTTCTGTGTCGCGCATAAAATAGCGGTCCAAGCACGGAGGTCTCTCAACTACGATGTAGAACACGTCCAGTCCTCCACCGTAGGTGGAGGTTTACTTACTTCATAACAAATGCCGGGCGGGTGCCCGGCATTCATCGAATTGCACGACGGTATTCAGATCCGCTCGCCGTTCTTCACGCGATAGCTGGGAGAGTACATCGTCACCAGTTCTTCCGCCGCGGTTGGATGGACCGCCATCGTGCGATCAAAATCGTCCTTGGTACAACCGGCCTTCAGCGTGATGCCGAGAAGTTGGGCCATCTCGCCGGCATCGTGGCCGAGGATATGCGCCCCGACAACCTTGCGGTCGGCGGCATTGACGATCAGCTTCATGATCATTTTCTCCGCTCGTCCGGAGAGCGTGGCCTTCATCGGCCGGAACTCGGCGCGATAGACCTCGAGTTCGGCAAACGCCTTCGCCGCCTGTTCCTCGCTCATGCCGACGGTGCCTATTTCCGGCTGCGAGAAAACCGCCGTCGCGATCAGATCGAGATCCGGCGAGGTCGGGTTGTTCTTGTATTCCGTCTCGATGAAGCACATGGCCTCGTGGATCGCCACCGGCGTCAGCTGTACCCGATCGGTGACATCGCCAAGTGCGAAGATGGACGGCACGTTGGTGCGCGAATAGTTGTCGACCAGGATCGCGCCGCGCGGATCGACGGCAACGCCTGCGGCATCCAGCCCCAGGCCCTTGGTATTGGGCGAACGGCCGAGCGCCAGCATGACCTCGGAGGCTTCGAGCACCTTGCCCGCTTTCGTCGATACGGCGAGCGAGCCGTCCGGCCGCTTCTCAACCTTCTGCAGCACGTCCTCGCACAGGATCGTGATGCCCTTCTCGACCATCGCCTTGTGCAAGCCGCGGCGGATATCGCCGTCGAAACGGGAGAGGATTTCCTTGCCGCGGTAGACCAGCGTCGTCGCCACGCCCATGCCATGGAAGATATTGGCGAATTCCACGGCGATATAGCCGCCGCCTTCGATGACGATCGATTTCGGCAATTGCTTGAGGTGCAAGGCCTCGTTGGAACTGATCGTGTGTTCATACCCCGGCAGGGCCCCATGCACGGATGGAGCGCCGCCGACCGCGACGACGATCCGCTCGGCGGTCACAGTCCTGCCAGTTGATTTGAGCAGCACGGTATGGGCATCAACGAGCTCGGCCCGCGTTTCGAACTGTTCGGCGCCGGCATTGGTCAATCCCTTGCGGTAAAGACCTTCAAGGCGGGCGATTTCGACATCCTTGGCAGCAATCAGCTTTTCCCAGCTGAAGGTGCTTTCGCCGACCTGCCAGCCGTAGCCGGCAGCGTCCTCGAAATGCTCGCGATATTGGGACGCATAAACCAGAAGCTTCTTGGGAACGCAGCCTCGGATGACACAAGTGCCACCAAACCGGAATTCCTCGGCGATAGCCACTTTCTTACCCATGGAAGCGGCCACGCGCGCGGCACGAACGCCGCCCGAACCGCCACCGATGACGAAGAGATCATAATCAAAACCCGGCATGCTTTACCTCTGCTGTCTGCGAGCGTCCTCCCGGACCTCATATGGCGACTGCGGACAAAAAAGAAAAGCCCGTTTGAACTCAAACGGGCTTATCATCTTTATTGCAACCGACGCAAAATGCGTCGCTATGCTCACTTCTTCTGAGCAGCAATCTTCTTTTCGAGCTCTTCATCCGCCGCCTTCGTCAGATCGCGCGTGATGCCAGCGGCCCAGACATCGCCGGCCTTGCTGAGTTCCCGAATCGCCAGCGGACCATCCTTGAGGAGCTTCTGGCCTGCAGGCGAGCTGTAGAAGGCGGCAATAGCATTCAACTCGTCGGCGGTGAATGCCTTGGCGTAAATGATCGCGGCTTCGCGCTCGAGGTCGGCGCGGCGCGGTGCAAGCTCGATGGCTTTCTGGTCGACGGTTTCGACGATGAGCGCTTCATAGTTCGGAGAGCCCTGGATCAGCGTCGACTTCAGCTGCGAGGCAATTGTCGGCAGGATCCCGTCGAAAGGCGTGGTCACGCGGATTGCATCCATTGCTGCGCGCGCCGCCTTGATCTGTGCATCCGTAACTTCGTCGGCAGCAAGCGCATTGCCTGCGAACAGGCCAGCAGCCACAAGTGCCCCGAAGGCAATCCCGCCGAAACGTTTGTTCTTCATCATGGGAAACTCATCTCCTCGTCAAATTATGGTGCCAGTATCCGCGCTTCGGCAGGACCGGCGATGATGGCAAGCGAAGCCAGGTTGATAAAAAGCCCGTGTTCCACAACGCCCGGAATAGCGTTCAAACTCGTTGCAAGTGCCTCTGCATCAGAAATGCGGCCAAAAGAAGCATCGAGAATGTAATGTCCACCGTCTGTCTTGAAGTAGCCTTCGCCGGACTTGCGCTGTTCGATTGCCCCGGCCAGACCGAGGCTTGCAGCCAGCTTTTCGATGGCGATACGCGTCGCGCTCAGACCGAAAGCATTGACCTCGATGGGCAGCGGGAACGCGCCCAGCGTCTCGACCACCTTCGATTCATCGGCAATCACGATCATCTTTCGGGAGGCTGCGGCAACGATTTTTTCGCGCAGCAATGCGCCGCCGCCACCCTTGATCAGGCGTAGCGAACCATCGACTTCATCGGCTCCATCGATTGTCAGGTCGAGTTCCGGAAGCTCGTCGAGCGAGTTCAGCGGCACTCCGAGTTCCACACATAGACGCGCGGTCCGCTCGGACGTTGGAACACCTCTCACCTCAAGGCCCTCAGCGACCTTCTCGGCCAGCAGCCGGACAAACTCCTCTGCAGTGGATCCCGTGCCGATTCCCAACCTCATGCCGTTTTCGACATGCTTGAGCGCCTCGGCGGCGGCTATGATTTTCATTTGCCGGGCGTCCATCCGCCAGGGTCTCCATTGATCGTGGAACGGGCTTTTACACGAGCTTGCCAGGGAGTGAAAGAACTATCGGTTATTTTAGCAATCGGGTACGCCGAAATTTTGAGGATCGGCCAACGTGACTTGATTGAGCCTGCAAAAGAGGCTGATCAACCAACGAATATTTGCATTTTCCGCACCATTGACTTAACCGCATTCGCAACGAAGCTTTCCAATGGAGTCCGCCGTGCCGCCCATGCTTGCCGTATTCGACCTCGATGGAACACTGATCGATACGGCCCCCGATCTCGTCGACAGCCTTAACTTCACGATTGCGGCGCGCGACCTGGAGCCGGTTACCTATGCGGACCTTACCCACCTTGTCGGCCACGGCGCCAAGGCGATGATCGAGCGGGCCTTTGCGCTACGCAAGGCGCCGCTTTCCAATGGCGATTTCGAGCCGATGCTCGAACGCTTCATCGACCACTACAAGGGCGCTATGCCCGGCAAAAGCCAACCCTATCCGGGCCTCATCGACGCGCTTGACCGCCTGCAGGCGGCTGGTGTGATGCTTGCCGTTTGCACCAACAAGATGGAGAGCCTCGCACGCCCGCTCATCGCGGGTCTCGGGCTGACGGATCGATTTGCAGCAATTACCGGCGGTGACACTTTTGCCGTCCGCAAGCCCGACGCCGAACACCTTTTCGGCACGGTCAAGCTGGCCGGCGGCGCACCCGCGCGCACGGTCATGATCGGCGACAGCCTCAACGACATCAAGGTCGCGGCCAATGCCGGCATTCCTTCCATCGCGGTTCCCTTCGGCTACTCCGATGTGGCCGTCGAAACGCTGAAACCGACTCACGTCATCCAGCATTTCGACGAACTGAACCCCGATCTGCTGCAAACACTGCTGGCTACGCACGCCGCCGGCAACGGCTGAATGCGCCGACATGGGGCCCAGCCCCAAAGGCCGGCCGGGCGCTGCCCGGCCTTGAAGTGCCCTGGGCAGGTGCTACTATACGTAGAGCCCTGTAACCGAGCTGCCATGACGTCTGCCGAGACCATCTCAACCCATAGGCGTTCCACTGCCTCTGCGCCGTTTCAGCGAATTGCTGGCCTGACGGGCATGGAAGCCGTCGCGGATATCAGAAAAGCCCTGCAAGCCCGCCAAACCAACACCTCCGGATAGTCCGATGTACACGGTCCACACGATAGGCTTCACCAACACCACCGCCGAGCACTTCTTCGATCGTCTGCTTGCGTCGGGCTCCAGGTTGGTAATTGACGTGCGACTGCACAACACATCGCAATTGGCCGGCTTTGCCAAGGCAACCGATCTTGCCTATTTCCTCGATCGCATTGCGGGGATCGGTTACGCCCACCAATCGCTGCTCGCACCCGAGGAGGATATGCTCAAGGCATTCCGGGCGCCGAAAGCGAACTGGCAAGACAATGAATCCCAGTTCCAACGGCTGATGGCCGAGCGCAAGATCGAGGAAAAGCTGAAGCCGGACTATTTCGCTGATTCCTGCCTGCTCTGCTCCGAGGACAAGCCGCATCATTGCCACCGGCGCATGATCCTCGACTACCTCAACGACCGCTGGGGCAAAGTGCTCGACGTCACGCACCTATGAAAAAGGTGGCCCTGTGGCCGCCCCTTCCTCATCTGAACTTCAATAGCGCCTTAGCTGGTACCGTGGCGCGCCTTCTTGGTCGCATCCAGCGCCCGGTTCATGTACATGTCGCGGTCGTAGACATCATCGAAATATTCGACCACGCCGTCCTTGTTCGGATAGGCGGTGAAATAGGCCACGTAGACTGGAAACCTCTGCGGCACCTTGACCTGCCGGTTCTGGCCGGTGGCAATCTGCGCATCGATGTCCTCAACAGACATATTCATCACGGCCGCAGCCATCTTCTTCGGATCGACAAGACGCACGCAACCATGGCTGAGCGCGCGCATGTCGCGCTGGAAGAATTTTTTCTGAGGCGTGTCGTGCATGTAGATCGCATGCGTATTGGGGAACATGATCTTCAGCTGACCAAGCGCATTGCCATTGCCCGGCGGCTGGCGCACATCGACCGAATCCGTCTGGTCCCAGTCGATCGAAGTAGACGAAACTTGCTGCCCACTGATCGATGTCTCATAGCCGAGGCGGTCGAGATAGCTCGGGTCTGCGCGGAGCTTCGGCAGCATTTCATTGACGATGATCGAACGCGGCACGCCCCAGTAGGGGTTGTATTCCACCAGTTCGATATCATCCTGGAAGAAATAAGTCTGGTTGGCCTTGGAGCCGACCACGACCTTCATGTTGAATTCTTCGTGGTCGTTGTTGTGGTAGTAGGCCGTAAATGCAGGCTGGTTGATGAAGATATAGCGTGGGCCGAGATTGTTCGGTAGCCAACGCATCTGCTCCATCGCGATGACGATCTTGTTGATGCGCGAGGCACCCGTGTCCCCACCCGTCAGGATGCGGATCGTGCCCTTGCCGACGATACCGTCGCCCTTCAGACCATTTTCCGCCTGGAACGCTTTGACCACATCCACCAACTCGGGCGTGTAGTCCGGCTCACCCTGATAGGAAGCCAGCGTCACCGAATGGTCGAGCTTCAACGTGTCCGAGCCGCGCTGCCTCACGGCAGCAATGATGTTAGCCAATTCAGCATTTGACTCGCCTGGCTTGAGAAGCGTGCCCGGCGCGATCTCAATGCGCGTATCGGCAGTACCCTCAGAAGCCTTAAGCGCCGCCAATTCGCGCCTGAGCGTCTCGAATTCCTTGTTGGAAGGGCTGCGGCTCTCCAGATACGACTTGATGTCCGTCGTCGCAGCGATATTGAGCAGGGCGCCGGGGAGATTGACGGCCTTTCGCTTGAAATCGTGATACTCGGATATCCGGTTCGGGTCGATCCGGCCGCGTTGTGCATCCTGCACATAAGTCAACAATGCCGCCGTCAACTCGACCTCGAACTGCATCAGTTGGCGCTGACGAGTGACTGCATCGACAGCAGCAAAAGTGTCTGTCGGATCCTCTACGGCATAATCGGCAGGGTCCAGGCCAACAGCGTCGGCAGTGCGCAGAGCGTCCAGCGCCTGGCGGGCTTTTTCGGACACACCATCGGCATCGACCCAAAGCAGGCCTTCCCGCGATGCGTAAAACTTCTCGATCGCTGCGGCGACTTCCGTCGGCGCCTTGGCTCGCACATCCATCATATAGGCGCGCGGATTGCCGGTGATATCCACATGCGGCGTGGTGCTGACCGTCTCGATGGAGCCGGTTTGCTGGGGATCGGCAGCAGCCGTCTGAAGCCGCGGCGAGAATCTCGAAACGTCGATCCACTTCAGCCCATCTGCCTTGTAGGTGAAGTATTTCGGGCTGGAGACGCGCGGCAGCGGCTTGGATGGCCTGGCGGGGTCCGGAAACGCGCCGACATCGTCGTCAAGCGATCCCGCGAAGGTGTCTTTCTGCTTGCTGACCTTGTTTCCACGCAAGAAATCCAGCAGCGTGGCCGAGTGGGCAGCAGGCGCTCCGAAAGTAATCGCACAGGACATCGTCAGCGCGGCAAGAGCCGCATTCCTGAAAATTTTCATTTGTCTATCATTCCCAGCGGCTGACCGCCCTCACCCAGATCATTAGTTGCAGCAACACTAGCTGATTGCCTGTCGCTTGAAAAGAAAACGGATAAGGCGGCCGGTTCATTCAGAGGGTCACAAACTTGTGACCAGAATCTGGCATCATGTGCCTGCTCCGTAAAAACAACACACTGATAACGTTAATTTTTATTTAAATCTTACTTTGCGGCAGCAATATTGTCGGAAAGTGATTTCCATCACGAGCCAAGCCAATTCCCGCCCCATGTGACCAAAATGGCACGTGCGCGCGCCTTGTAGGGCGACCTGCGTTCTGTTCTTCAACCGGCCAGATTCGCCCTCACGGACAGCGATGATCCCTCAATGCATCGATCGCCGGCTTGCAAATGTCCGGGCTGCCGCCGCAGCAATCCTGCATAAGATAGCCAAGCAAACCACGCATGGCACTCATCTCGACGAAGTAGCGGATGTTGCGACCTTCGCGCTGCGAGGTGATCAGATTGGCGCATGAAAGCACGGTCAGATGGGCCGACAACGTGTTGGGCTTGAGTTCGAGAGCACAGGCGATCTCGCCTGCATTCAGCCCAGCCCCGCCAGCGCCTACCAGCAACCGAAACACATCTAGCCGGCCCTCGTGAGAGAGCGCGGTCAATTTGCTGAGTGCGGGTGCCTTTTCCATAGTTCCTGTGTTCATGATCTCGCCGGAAATTCAAATGAAGCTTCATTGAATCACGCCTAAGAATTCATATAGTGGCTAAAATGCCACATTGCACCCTGTTCGAAAATAAAATTTGGCTTCGTAGCAGATTTGATTTCATACGTTGAATCGTCTCCAGTCCAACGACATTCCGGAGGAAAACGATGTTCGGGCGCCTTTTATTCACATCATTCATATTGCTTGCCCTTGCTGCCAACGCAAATGCTGAGAACGCGCAGGCCGAGCCCTCCTTTTTAGGGCTTGGAACACCGATCACCTGGAAGATGAACGAACTGCCGGCATCCTATAGCATATATGATAGTACGGGGCGCGGCTGGGAAGTGGCGTTGGAAGCCACGAAGACGCCCGAAGGCAATCTCAAAGCCCTGACGCTGACGGCATCGTCCGAACAGATCGAGCCGGTCTCTCTCACAATGGACGTGGAGTTCGGTGCTCCCGACGGCACGCTTGCCGGATATGAATTCGACCCTGGCACGCCGACCTTCATAGTCACCAATTACTCCATGGGTGCGCATTGCTGCACGATGGCCAGGGCGCTTACATTCGACGACGTAAAGCTGGTACCGGTGGATGTCGGCGATTTCGACGGCTCGGCCCTGTCCATTCGCGACCTGGATAATGATGGCACAGTCGAGATCGATTCTGTCGACCAACGTTTCCTCTACGCGTTCGACTCCTATGCAATGTCACTGGCTGCGCGGAAGATCATGAAAATACGGGGCGTCAGCATCGACGATGTAACCGCCGACCCCCCATACGAGACCTATCTGATCAGCCAGATCACCAAATACGAGAACGAATGCTACAACGGCACCTCAGCGGGTCTCTGCGCAGGTTTGCTGGGGACAGCGGCAAAGGTGGGTCTGTATAGCAGCATTGCATCGCGCGTTCCGTTCAAGGCGATCGACGCGGCGATGGAGAAAACCTACCTGGAATGCAGTGCGGAGGATTGCGGTCAGCAGAAAATGTTCGGCAATTTCCGCGAGGCCGTCGAGTCTCGCCTCAAGAGCTGGAACTACAACACAACATCCTCGATGAACGACCGTGTCCGCGATTACTTTCGTACGCTCGCGTCATACAGGAAGGGCTTTGGCTCCCCCAGCAAGGACCAGGAATCTCCATGCGCCTATGCCCCGGTCAAGTTCAGCATGAACAAGGACGAAACCTTTGTTCACGTCGAGGGACAGGAATATACCTGCCGTGTCGAGCGCGTGAACACCCTCGGCAATGCCGCTGTCGGGCTAGGACTTTGCACGAGCGAAGGGGAAAACTATTCCACGCTGCTTGCCATGGAGCTGAAGAATGACACGCTCTACATGAATTCCATCTTCAACGGAGGCGTCTACTCCAACCGTGAGCCGGCTATCCTGCCAGCCTGTCGCTGACGCGAATAGTCACCGCAAAACAAATATGACTATTATAGTCACGTTTGTTTCCGCGGGAGGTTTTCAATGGTGCAAATGACGCCTAGAGTTCTCAGGAAAAATCTTGTGTCCTCTAGCGGAGACGACCGACATGACCACGCGCACCGAAACCGACACCTTTGGCCCCATCGAGGTCGATGACACCAGATACTGGGGCGCGCAGGCCGAACGGTCGCTGGCAAACTTCAAGATCGGCTGGGAACGGCAACCGCTGTCCGTCGTCCGGGCGCTCGGCATCGTCAAACAGGCGGCAGCACGCGCCAACATCGCACTTGGCCAGTTGGATGATACGGTCGGCCATGCAATCATTCAGTCGGCGCAGGAGGTCATCGACGGCAAGCTCAACGAGCATTTTCCGCTGGTGGTCTGGCAGACGGGTTCCGGCACGCAGTCCAACATGAATGCCAACGAGGTGATCTCCAACCGGGCGATCGAGATGCTGGGCGGCGTCAAGGGCTCGAAGAAGCCGGTTCATCCGAACGATCACGTCAATATGAGCCAATCGTCCAATGATACCTATCCGACGGCCATGCATATCGCCTGCGCCGAACAGATCGTGCACCATCTGATTCCGGCCCTCAGGCACCTGCATACGGCACTTGAGGAAAAGGTTCACGCCTTTGCCGCCATCATCAAGATCGGCCGGACGCACACGCAGGATGCCACGCCGCTGACGCTCGGCCAGGAATTTTCGGGCTATTCGGCGCAGGTCGCATCCGCCATCAAGCGGATCGAACTGACGCTGCCAGGCCTCTACGAACTCGCACAAGGCGGCACCGCCGTCGGCACGGGTTTGAATGCGCCTGTCGGCTTTGCCAAGAAGGTCGCCCACGAAATTGCCGACATCACCCACCTGCCCTTCGTCACCGCCCCCAACAAGTTCGAGGCGCTGGCAGCGCATGACGCGATGGTGTTCGCCCATGGCGCGATCAATGCCGCCGCAGCCGCCCTGTTCAAGATTGCCAACGACATCCGCTTTTTGGGCTCCGGGCCGCGCGCGGGCCTCGGCGAGCTGGCACTGCCGGAAAACGAGCCCGGCTCATCGATCATGCCGGGCAAGGTCAACCCCACCCAATCCGAGGCGCTGACCCAGGTTTGCGCGCACATTTTCGGCAACAACGCCGCCATCACCTTCGCCGGCAGCCAGGGCCATTTCGAACTGAACGTCTACAATCCGATGATGGCCTACAATTTCCTCCAGTCGGTGCAGTTGCTCGGCGATGCCGCCCGCTCGTTTACCGACAATTGCGTCGTCGGCATCGAAGCCCGCACCGACAATATTAAGGCCGGGCTCGACCGCTCCCTGATGCTGGTGACCGCGCTAGCGCCGATCATCGGTTATGACAACGCCGCCAAGATCGCCAAGACCGCCCACAAGAACGGCACGACGCTAAAGCACGAGGCGCTCGCCAGCGGGCTGGTGACCGAGGCCCAGTATGACGAGGTTGTGCGTCCCGAACTGATGATCGGGCCGCGATAGAAAGGACAACGGCCATCGCTGTGCAGGCCCAGCAATCGGCAACTGTTTCCGATTACGTATAGCGCGCCTCCGATTATGTGCAGCATGCGCCTCCGTCGCAACCAATGATCCGTCAGCCTCTCAAGCAGGGGTCGGGAACAAATACGATGGAGGACTGCATGCTGCGACGAACCACCCTCGCCCTTTCGATCTGCTGCTCTATTCTCGCCGCTCAAGGCGCCGATGCAGCCGGGCGAACGCTGCTGCGCATGGCCGATATCGCCGAGCCGGTGCGGGCGCACGCGCTGATCGACAACAGTGCGTTCTTGCCGCCGGCTGACGCGCAGGTCGCACATGAGGCGTTCTCGGGCACGCTGGGGATCGGCGAAGCACCGATGTTCACCATTCCGGTGGAGTTCAAGAGCGACCAGGTGCTGGGCAAGGACCCGCAGCTGTTTCCGGGTGTCGCCCTTTCATTCGTCAGCATTGGCGACAACCTGGTACCGCAAACCCAGGACATCATCCGCAACGGCAGCTTGGGCGGCGGCCGCAGCTTCTGGGACATCATCGTCCAGCCCGGCAAGGTCTGGTCTGAAGCCACCGACGATGGCTGGTCGCGCGCCTCCTTTCCTTTCTCGCTGATGAACTCGATCGAAGGCGAGACGCACAATGGCGTCGCAACTTTCCTTTACAAGGGCACGCAGGTCTCGAGGATCCGCTACCAGATCCTCACCCAGACATCGCCGTTTTATGTCGAGGATTATTTTACCGCCTCGGGTGCGTTGGAGGCCGCATACAAGCCCGGCAAACTGCTCGAGGAAGCTTCGATCAAAGCCACCTACGAGACGTCGCAAGCCGTAGCCGAGAAAATCCTGCCGTGGTCTGAGCTGGAGAAGAAATTCGGCAAGGACAAGCTCGCCGGTTTCGACAGCAAGATCCGCCCGGCCGAAATCGTGCTTGATGGACTTTCCATCGACGACAGTTTCTACCTCAAGTCCTGTCCGACGCCAGTAGGCGAACTGCCCTTTTGCGACCGCCAGCGATTCGGTGTCTGGTCGGTGACCAAATCTGCCGGCAATACCGCCGCCATGCTGGCGATCGCCGAAAAATATGGCCCTGAAATCTTCGACACCAGGCTCGTCGATTACATCACCGAAGCCAGGGATGCGCCCGGCTGGAAAGACGTGACCTTCGGCGATGCGCTCAACATGGCCACCGGCATGGGCAATGGCTCGGACAAGGCAACACCCGCAGCAATCTCCGACCCATTGGGCAAGGCCTACTACGCCTGGTACGAAGCACGCACCACCAAGGACAAGATCGACGCCTTGCTGAAGGGGGCCAAACCCTACCCGTGGGGTCCGGGCAAGGTGGCGCGCTATCGCGACGAGGACATGTTCCTGCTCGGGGTCGCCATGACACGCTATCTGCAGTCGAAGGAAGGTCCCGCAGCCAATGTCTGGGATTTCCTCAAGCGGGAAGTCTACCAGCCGATCGGCATCTCCTATGCGCCGATCAACAAGACGATCGAGGCCGATCCGAAGCAGGACCAGCCGCTGATGGCCTACGGCTTCTATCCAACCATCGGCGACCTGATCAAGATCGCCCGGCTCTACCAGAACGGCGGCAAGTTCCAAGGCAGGCAGATCTTCAATGCGCAGAGGCTTGCTGACCTCATGCCCGCCAAACAGGCCGTGGGATTGGCGACCGGCAATCCGGAAAAACCCGAATATTATAAGGCTTTCTGGCGTTCGTCCTACAAGGCCGCAAGCGGCTGCACGTTCAGTTTCCCGATTATGGACGGCTGGGGGGAAAACTATGTGCTGCTGCTGCCGAAGGACGTGACAGTCTTCCGCCTCGCCAAGAACTGGGACGGCGATGCCGGCGCGGGCGAGCTCGGCAACATGACCGCGGTGGCGGGCAGGCTGAAGGACCTCTGCGACTAACGATTGCTCCTCGTGCACGCTCTCCCCGCCAGCGGGGAGAGCAATCCGCCCGCTGCTCATCCAGCGTCGTCAGTCCCTTAGGTCTACCCGTTCGGATCGCACGACTCGGTCTGGCAATCGTCGGAGGTCGTGTACTTGTCGCATTGTTTCAACGCCGTCAGTTCGGCATCCTGTTCGCTTGGCCAGTCGTTACTGTAGCCATAGGCGCCGTCGCTGGCGACAGCGGTGCAGCCCCAAGCGAATGCCGGGCCGGAAGGCGCAGAACCGATCACCAATGCGGCCACGCAGCCCAGAAAGAATCGCATACGCATTCGATGTTCCCCTTGAATATCGGGCCTTTCTACTCTGTCCAAGCCTGATGCAAAAGTACCGCTTCGGGTCATTTTCAGGATGGTGCCGCAGCCCAATAGATATGCCCGAACTTCAAATCGATTGAATCGATCCGCCGGCAAACTATATCGTTTCAATCGCCGGCCAGCCCACTTTGGAATCATTGCAATTGCCCGCCCGGCCTCTTAAACCACCGCCAGTGCAATACCCTTTCGAAAGGTTGGCTTATGGCCGGTGATCTCTTTCCGCTTGGCGAGGACAAGACGTCCTATCGCAAACTCACCTCGGAGCACGTTTCCGTCGACACATTCAAGGGCCAGGAAATCCTGACCGTCGAGCCGGAAGGCATGCGCCTGCTCGCCGAGACCGCCTTTGCCGACATCAACCACCTCTTGCGCGCCGACCACCTCAAGCAGCTCGCATCCATCCTCGACGATCCCGAAGCCACGGCCAATGACCGTTTCGTCGCATATGATCTGCTGAAGAACGCCAACATCGCCGCCGGCGGCGTGCTGCCGATGTGCCAGGATACCGGCACGGCCATTGTCATGGGCAAGAAGGGCCGCCGGGTCTGGACCGAGGGCGGCGACTACGATGCGCTCGCCAAGGGCGTCATGGACGCCTACCTCAAGAAGAACCTGCGCTATTCACAGCTCGCGCCGATCTCGATGTTCGAGGAAAAGAACACCAAGAACAACCTGCCCGCCCAGATCGACATCTACGAGGAAGGCACCGACGACTACGACTTCCTGTTCGTCGCCAAGGGCGGCGGCTCGGCCAACAAGACCTATCTCTACCAGGGCACGCCGTCGCTGCTGACGCGCGAGCGAATGATGGACTTCCTCAAAGACAAGATCCTGTCGCTCGGCACCGCGGCCTGTCCGCCCTATCACCTGGCCATCGTCATCGGCGGCACCTCGGCCGAGATGAACCTGAAGACGGTCAAGCTCGCCTCCACCCACTATCTCGACGAATTGCCGACCGAGGGCTCGGAAACCGGCCACGCGTTCCGCGATCTGGAGATGGAGCAGGAAATCCACAAACTCACCCAGAACCTTGGCGTCGGTGCTCAGTTCGGCGGCAAGTACTTCTGTCACGACGTGCGCGTCATCCGCCTGCCCCGGCATGGCGCTTCGCTGCCGATCGGGCTCGGCGTCTCCTGTTCCGCCGACCGCCAGGCCAAGGGCAAGATCACCCGCGACGGCATCTTCCTCGAGGCGCTCGAAACCGATCCGTCAAAGTATCTGCCTGAAATCGAGGACAAGCACCTCAACGACGACGTGGTCAGGATCGACCTCAACCGGCCGATGGCCGAGATCCTCGCCGAGCTCAGCAAGTACCCGATCAAGACGCGGCTGTCGCTCTCAGGCCCGATCATTGTCGCCCGCGATCTGGCGCATGCCAAGATCCGCGCGCGGCTCGAAGCCGGCGAAGGCATGCCGGACTATTTCAAGAACCACCCGATCTACTATGCCGGCCCGGCCAAGACCCCGGAAGGCTATGCCTCGGGCTCCTTCGGCCCGACCACCGCCGGCCGGATGGATTCCTACGTCGACCAGTTCCAGTCGTTCGGCGGCTCGATGGTGATGCTGGCCAAGGGCAATCGCTCGCGCCAGGTGCGCGAGGCCTGCGGCACCCATCACGGCTTCTATCTCGGCTCGATCGGCGGCCCGGCGGCGCGCCTTGCCAAGGACTGTATCCGGCATGTCGAAGTGGTGGAATATCCGGAGCTCGGCATGGAGGCGATCTGGAAGATCGAGGTCGAGGATTTTCCGGCCTTCATCGTCATCGACGACAAGGGCAATGATTTCTTCAAAGAACTCAACCTCGAATAAATACCGGCTTTTGCGAAGACGAAACCACCCCGGCGAAGCAATTCGCCGGGAATTTTCTTTAAAAATGCTAAAACTACAGCAATCTCCGAAACCTGATCTTAACCGTTTCCCAACACTTCGGGTCTAGAAACGAAATCGGGACAAAGCGGTTCAGGAGTTTTCGTATGAGTGTGGCGCAGCCGCAACCTAAGGTGCAGGTGCCGGATATTGCAGCGCAGGTGACTTATGCGATGCGGCAGATGGGCATTTCGCCGATCCCGCGCAATTACGAGCTTTTCTATGAAGCCTATATCGGCTCCAACCCCAAGCTGACCCGGGAACTGGCCGCGCTCGGCTCGCGCGCCACCCAGGACGAGCTGGACGCCATTGGCGCGCAATATTTCAGCCAGCATCAGGTCAACATGGTCGACGGCGCTCACTCGCGGATCGTCGGCGAACTCGAAAGCCTCGTCACCCTGCTGCGCCAGGAGCACTCCTCGCTCGAAAGCTACAACAAGCTGCTCGGCGAAACCTATTCCCGCATCACGTCGAAGAGCGCCTCCAGCGCCGACCTCTTGCACAATGCGATCTCGCTGCTGTCTGATGCCACCGGCTCGAAGATGGAGCGCGGCAAGGTCACCATGGATGGCGTCGAGGCCAAGTCGCGCGAGATGGAAGACATCCGCAAGGAGCTCGACGAATACAAGAAGATCGCCAACACCGATTCGCTGACCCGGCTGCACAACCGCCGCGCCTTCGACGACCGGCTGGCGGCGATCTACGACAGCCCGCTCGGCCGCACGACCACGACGCTGATCATTGCCGACATCGACAATTTCAAGAAGATCAATGACACGTTCGGCCATCCGGTCGGCGACAAGATCCTGGCGACTGTCGCCAATGTCATCAAGTCGAACCTGCGCAAGGACGTGTTCGTCGCCCGCACCGGCGGCGAGGAATTCGCCGTCATCCTCGAAGGATCCTCTTCCGAAGACGCGATGATCGTCGCCGAACGCGTCCGCCGCTCGCTGGAAGCCACGCCCTTCCGCAATTCCAAGACCGGCGTCAACTACGGCCCCGTGACGCTGTCGCTCGGCCTGTGTCTGGCATCCGAGGGCGACAGCCCGCAGGATCTCTACCAGAAATCCGACGTCGCCCTCTATTGCGCCAAGAGCAACGGCCGCAATCGTTCCGTCACCTATGAGGACGGGATGAAGAAGGAACTCTCCAAGAGCTGGCTGCTCTACAAGAAGTAGTCGTTTCCCGCTTGCCCCTCACCCTGACCCTCTGCCGGCAAGCCGGGAGAGGGAATCCGGAGGCTGCTCGCCAGTTCCCTTTCTCCGCCAGCGGGATGGGACGATAGGGCGGATGAGGGGCAACGCCGACGCACATCCGCCCGCAACACCCCCACCCTGTCGCTCACCAGTGACAAGCGCCCCCGCCCGCCCCGTTCCACAAGGAACAGCCGAATGCGCCACCCTCCTCTAAAACCCTCCCATCGACATCGGGACGAGGCGAGGCCGGGGCACCAACGGCCCCTCTCCCACCCAAGGGAGGGCATGAGCATGACCAGCAGCATCGCCATTCTTGCCGCAACGCTAGCCGCAACATTTTCCGCCATCGTCGCCTCGACCCCAGCCAGCGCCGGCTTCCTCGGCAAGAAGCAGCCGACATCGGCCAGCGTCGAACTCGTCTCGCTTCAGACGCAAAACAACAAGCTCGGCTGGATGCAGATCCTCTCCGATGACGGCGCGCCGGCGCCGAAGAAGCGCAAGAAGGTAAAGACCGACGTCAATGCCTCGCCGATCTCCCGCAAGCTGATCCCCTATGACGAGACGATCGCCGTCGGCACCATCGTCATCGATCATTCCGACCGCCGGCTCTATCATGTCATCCAGAAAGGCATGGCGATGGTCTATGGCGTCTCGGTCGGCCGCGAAGGTTTTGGCTGGACCGGCAGCGAAGTCGTCACCGCCAAGGCCGAATGGCCCGCCTGGAACCCGCCGGAGGAAATGCGCATCCGCGAGGCGAAGAAGGGCCACATCCTGCCCGAGCGCATGGAAGGCGGCATCGACAACCCGCTGGGCGCACGAGCGATGTATCTCGGCAACACCCAGTACAGAATCCACGGCACCAACCAGCCCGCCTCCATCGGCCGGGCAATGTCCTCGGGCTGCATCCGCATGGCCAACGAGGATGTCGAATATCTCTATGCCCATGTCAGCATCGGAACGCGGGTGATCGTCCGGCGCTAGTCCGGCTTTCCCGCCGCCCGGATTCACCCATCTCATAGTCGTCATTGCCACCACAGGCCGCCGGGTTCAGCAGCGATGCAACCGGCGGCCCAGGCGCGTCCGGGCGCCCCGGACACCGCCGCGCCACCCCGCCCGGCGGGACCAAAGACGCCGTCGGCCCCGATGTATTCCACAAGTCTAGATGCAATAATATCCATTTATGTCAGGCATTTACCCAGTAATTTCCAATTTACTAAAGTACAACACAAATGCCGGAACGTTTTAAACTCGTATTTCTTTATTGAAATTGTAGTTAGTTGACCGTGCGATCATTAGTTGCGTACACATATCGGGACTCGAAAAGGGGATTCCTTTCGGTTGAACGGGAAGTAACCCGCACGGAAGCACTCCGTGACGGCTACAATGGAGATTTATTGGCATGGCCAAGAAGGCGCTTAAAGGCAACAAGCCGACCGCAGGTGATGATATCCTGAACGGTAGCAACAAGAATGACGTCATCAACGGCAAGGGTGGCGATGATGTCATCACCGGCGGTGCGGGTAACGACACGCTCAATGGCGGTGCCGGCAATGACGTCCTGCGCGGCGGCGATGGCGACGATAACCTGATCGGCGGCACCGGGAACGACCGTCTGCTCGGCGGCGCTGGCGACGACACGATCGACGCCACCTCCGGCAACGACACGGTTGACGGCGGCGCTGGCGACGACATCGTCAAGGTCAAGGGCAACTTTGCCGACGCCGTCATCACCGCAGTTTCCGGCGGCTACAAGATCGTTCTCGGCGGCCAGACCACGGTCATCAAGAATGTCGAAATGGTCAAATTCTCCGACGGAATCGTGGACGCAGACGACCTGATTCCGGTAACGCAATTTGTGCTTACTTCTAGCATTGACACCGTGAATGGCTCCGTTGGTAATGACACCATCAAGTCTGATGGGTTCGGTATTTCTGCACTCGACACCATCGATGGCGGCAATGGTCGTGACAGCATTGTGGTGACGGATCAGACAACGAACGGCATCACACTGAATTCGGATCTCGCAAATGTGTCTAATGTCGAAGACCTTTCCGTAACCGTTGGTGGCGGCGATGTCAGCGCCGATGTTAGCGGCTGGGTTGGACTGGACACAGTAAGCGTCAACACACGCGATGCTGGCTGGGGCAACGATGTCAACCTGACGACCGGTGGCAATGTGACGTCGATCACGGTTACTGGCGGCGACGAAGTAGAAATTTCGGATAATGGCGCAACGCAGGCACTAGCCTCGGTTACCCTCAACAAACTCGAAGACTACGCCGACATCGAAAGCGAAGCGCTGAAGACGTTGAACATTGCTGCCTCGGGCGACAACAACGTTTCTGTCTGGACCGATACAAAGCAGGCTCTTACAGCGACGATCACTGGCAGCAAGGTCGTTGACATCGATGCTAATACTGCGACATCTGTTACGGCATCGGTCGACAAGAGCGGTCAGTATCTCGGCATCGAAGCTGATCTGGCAACCTCGGTTTCCGTGACCGGCGCAGGTAAACTCACGCTCAATGTGGACGCTGCGGCTGCAACCAGCGTATCCTTCACCGCTGGTGATGAATCGACGATCGTTGTGACGGACGCAACTGCTGCTACCACGCTGACGTTCGCTGGTGCGGGCAGCATCGCTGTTGCCGGAACCATCGCTACAACCGTTACTGCAATTGACGCTTCTGCCAACACAGGCGGTGTGACCACTGGCGCACTCGGCGACGACGTAGTCTTCACCGGCGGCGCCGGCAAGGACAGCATTGTACTCGGCGCGACCAACAAGGCCAACGATATGGGCGCTGGTGACGATACCGTCACTCTGACGGCTGCGCTCGGTATTGGCGGTTCGGTCAAGGGCGGTGCTGGCACGGATACGCTGGTTCTGACGGATACCGTTGCTGATGGCGCTGCGGGTTCAGCAACCTTCACCACCCAGGTCACGGGCTTCGAGAACCTGAAGCTGTCTAATGCACTGAATGGTGCTCTCGACGTATCGAAGCTCGGTACGTTCGGCGACATTACACTCGCGGCAGGCGGTAGCGGCGCGCTGAACGGCCTCGGTGCCAACAGCACGGTTCATCTGCTTGCAGGTGCAACAGCTACCTTTGGTCTTGCCAATTCCGCTGGTGTGTCTGATGCCATCAACGTGTCTGTCGAAGGCATCACCGGTTCTACAAGCACCTTGACGCTCACTGGCATCGAGACGCTCAACCTCAAATCCGACGACACAGCAACGGTCGCATCTGGTATGTACCAGAACGTCGTTAACGTGATCGATGCCGACCTCAAGACAGTCGTCGCTTCGGGCGATGCTGGCCTCGATCTCAATCTCCTCGGAGCTGGCGCTGTCACAAGCGTGGACACCTCGGGCATTACTAAGGGGGCCGTGTCGGTTACCCTGGGTGCTGTTGCGCCGCTTACTGCTCCGGCGACGTCTACAATCACCATCAACGGCGGTGACACTGCAACAACAGTCGTCGGCACGGCAATCGTCGACCCGCAGGTCTCGCTGAACGTCACAACCGGCAAGGGTGATGACCTCATCATCGGCGGCGCCGGCAACGACACCATCAAGGCTGGTGACGGCGCTAACACTGTTAATTCCGGTGCCGGCAACGACAACATCACCGGTGGCGCTGGTATCGATACCGTTGACGGCGGTGCAGGCAACGACACCATCTCTGGTTTGGGTGGCAATGACGTCCTCAAGGGCGGCGCTGGCAACGACTCCATCGATGGCGGTGCAGGTGACGACATCATCGAAGGTGGGCTCGGTCAGGACGCTCTGACCGGCGGTGCAGGCAAAGACACGTTTGTCTTCAATGCAGCGGACAGTGCGTTCAATGCCTTCGATACCATCACAGACTTCGCTTCTGGCACCGACAAGCTCCAGCTTGCAGGTGTTGACCTGGCGGACTTCATCTTCGCGGGTAACGTCTCTGGAGACCTGTCTGTGCAGGCAGCAGTCGCAGATGGTGCTAATGTCGGCGACGACATGATCCGCGCGGTGTTCAACTCGGCAAACAACACTCTGTATGTCGATAGCGACTCCAGCGGCACCATCGGTGCAGGTGACTTGGTGATCAAGCTCAACGGTGTCACCAGCCTGTCATTCGACGCAGCTGGCCCGTTCGCTGACGACTTCCTGTTCGCCATCTAAGGAATTCGACATACAAGAACAGAAACCCGGCCTCACAGCCGGGTTTTTTTGTTTCGGGCATTCGACAAAAGAAAAAGGCCGCCCCAATCCCACGCAGCCCCTCAAGATCCTCAGTCGTCGTTGCTAGCGTCGAGATCTTCCGGGCGGCGGCCCTCGTCGCGCGACTGGTGCCTGATCTGCTCGGCCAGCGCCTTCAGGCAGGCTTCGAACCCGGTCAGGTCGGTGTAGAGAGCATCGTCAGCCGCCTTGTGGACGACCACCGCCCCGCCCCGGCGCTCGACGCCGCCATGCAGCATCAGGTTGTCGATCATGTCGAAATCCTCGAGCGACAGCCCGTCCGGGCCGCGCTTGTATCCTCCCGCATCGGTGCTGATCTGGCCGCCGTAATAGGCCAGCGTTCTCTGGTAATGATCCTCGGTGACATTGGTATAGGCAGCCACCAGCTTGCCCTGCGCGCACATGTAGCCGAGCTCGAACGCGGTGCCGACATCGGCCGCCAGCCCGCGAAACGGCGTCAGGTTGGCGATGACGGCATCGGCAGAATCCATCATATCCTCGTCGACCCGGCTGATCGCCAGCCCGAATGCCTTCATCGTCTCGGCCGGCGGGATATCGAGATCGCCGGGGCAGATGGCGTCAAAGCCGTATTTACGGCAGAGCGCGGTCTTGGCGGCCATGACCTCGCGGGCATTGGCCAGGAACACTTCCGGGCCGGCGGTATAAATCTTCAAAGTCATCTCATCACCCTCCAAAGCATGTCTCCCGAAAGGGGGTACCGGTTTCGGGATAAAGACATGCGTAGAAACAAAAAGCCAAGCATGTCTCCCGAAAGTGGCCACCGGTTTCGGGATAAAGACATGCGTAAAAACAAACAGCTAAAGCATGGCAAGGCAATCCCGGAGATCGCCATATGCTTTAGCGGCAGGCCGCAACGCCGGATTGCCTGCCAATTTCAATCAGTTCCGGTCGATACTCGAAATGCATCGTATCATAGTGATACCAGCGGCCACCCCAGATAAAACCGTGCCGCTCGAAGATTTCAATAATGTCCATCGGATATTTGTTGCGGTAATCAGGCACCCTGCCCGGCTTGCCGCCGGACCACACCCAGTAGTCGGCAAATTTCGTGTTGAGGTCGATGGCCGCGCCAAAACTGTGCACCGACAGGTTGGTCTGGCCCGACACCCTGCGCCAGTTGAACACCCCGGCCGACGGCGTCAGGTATTTTGTCAGTTCCGGCTGTGCGGCGAGCTCATCGCGCACCTTTTCCAGTGCCCGGTTGACGCCATTGACCTCGGTCACCCTCAGCGTCTCGCCGAACCATGTGACCGGCACCAGCTGCTTTCGCACCGCGCCGGCGCTATCGCCATACATGCCGGCCATCAGCGCTTCCGAACGGATCCGCCCCGCATCGACATTATGCTGCGGCCGGATCGGGCAAGGCCCGGCCTCATAGAGCTGGTCGACACTGTCGGCGACATCGCCGTTTTCCAGTTGCTGGAAGTGATCGCGCGCCTTGCCGTCATCGATCACGACAGGCGCCGCCCCCGTGCGCAGCACGATATGGCCGTCGCGAACCGCCGCAATCGTCTCGGGATAGGCTTTGACCAGGATGTCGATTTTCTCGTCCAGCGTCAGCGCCGCCGCCGGCCAGCCGGCCAGCAGCCATGCGGCTGCCGCGATCTTAATCCACGGTGATCGTGAGATAGTCACCATCCGGCCCTTCGAAAATTTTCACGTTGATCATCACGTCTCCATCCAGCAGCAGCGCGCGGGCAGCCCGCGTCATCGCGCCGTCGCGGATCATCCGCTCGGCTGCAGCGCGGTTGTCGACGGAATCGAAAAACCCGTCGTCTTCGTCGCCCCGCTGGTTGATGCCGAACTTGTGGAAATTGGCCCTGTCCTGCCGGATGATCTGCCAGGGCTGGGTCAGCCGCTCGCCATTGGAATTGTAGAGATCGTCCTGGCCGATATAGGCGTTGTACTGGTCGACCAGCTGATCGGCATAAGCGGCGGAGGTCGATCCCAAAAGGATGGACACGATCGCCGCAAGCGCCAGATTGTTTTTCATTTTCATAAATTTCTCCCTGCAATATCAGCCAGATTCGGCATCCCGGCGCTGACCGAGACTGCCAGAACAATGACGGGGGCGATAGCCGCATTATTCGTCGCAAATCCTGAAGTGGGCGACGACCCGCATCGAAAACACGACAACGTGATTTGCCCGGCAATCTCCCTAAAAATTTGTGCTTGATTTCCCGCCACGCCGGTATTTCACTACCTCAGTCCTTACATTGTAAGGGCGACAATCCGGGAGGATCCGAGATGAAAACCCGCTTTTCCAGACGATTCGCCTTCGCATCCGCACTGCTGGCTTCAGCGCTCGTTCCGACTATAGCCCTTGCCGCCGATGCGCCCACGCCCGACGACCCAGCTGATGCCGCCTATGGCGAGATGCAGCAGATGTTCGGCGGCGTGCCGTCCTTCACCAAAGCCTTTCCCCGCGCGGGCATCGCCGGGGCCTGGGCCGAACTTCGTGACCTTCAATTCAGCGACAAGACCGCGCTGGATGCCAAGACCAAGGCTCTGATCAGCCTTGCCGTCTCCGCCCAGATTCCCTGTACCTATTGCATCTATGCCGACACGATGAGCGCCAAAAAGGCCGGCGCGACAGAGCAGGAAATCCAGGAAGCCGTGGCCATGGCAGCCATCACCCGCCACTGGAGCACGGTGCTGAACGGCATGCAGGTCGACTTCGAAACCTTCAAGAAGGAAATGAGCAGGGAGATGGGCACCAGCAAGTAGGCCTGCGCATTTGGTTGCTAGCCGAGAAACGTCTTGATCGCGTCGATCACCTCCGGCGAATTGACGATCCGCCGATGTCCGAGGCCGTTTGCCCAGTGAACCCTGACATGCCCGCCGGCCCGGCCGTAACGCCGCGCGGCACCCGCCCCCACTTCCTTGTCGTCTTCGGCGTGCAGCACCAGCACCGGCGTCTCGGGTATATCAGCCAGCATCGTATCGGCGGCGAAGAACTCGACCGGTTTGCCAATCGTCGCTCGCGCCTGGTCGTCCAGCGCCCGCCGCACCCGCCCGGAAAACCCCATCATGCCGGCATAACCGTCGAAGACATGCCGTGCCGCGACCGGCGCGGCAATCAGCACCAGCTTGGCCGGCGTATGCCGCCGCACCCAGTCTGCCGGGCCGCCCGCCACCATCGCCGCGACGAAGCCGCCGAACGAATGGCCGATGATCGCATCGAAACCGCCATATTGCCGCCAGGCCGCATCGATGGCGTCGATCGCCATCGGCACGGTCATCGTCCGCCCGCTCGAGCCGCCATGGCCGGGCAGATCGAGGCCGACGATTTCAGCCCCGGTCTCGCGCAGGCCGGTCACCAGCGCCTGCATGTAGTCGATCCGCGAACCCCATCCGTGCACGATCAGGTAGCGCTTGCCCCTTGGCGTTCCGATCGGGGGGAAATGATGGCTGGCCACATGGCCATGCGGCACGCCGAGCATCAGTTTTTGCGCCTGGCCCATCCGGGTTTCGGACGATCTGAGCAGTTTGCGCGCCTTGGCGCTTGCCGGCACCGGCGGGCGGGCGACCGAAAACAGCCCGAACGCCATCCGCCCCGCAACCCGCGGCGCGACGACACCGGTCAGATTGATCGCTTGCCCTGCGAGCTTGGCCAGATATGATGACATGACAACAATCCGTTTAGTTCAATTATGAACAATAAAGTACAACAATGAACAAAAATCAAGTCCTGCCGTGGGATCATCCCCGCTTTCGCACGTGGATCGCTGTGGGACGGGCCTGCCAGCTCATGCAACTGACGTTGACGCGCAACATGGCGCATCTCGAAATCAAGCCGCCGCATCTCGACATCCTGATCAATCTCTACCGGCGCGAAGGAATCTCACAGCAGGAACTGGCGCATAAACTGCTTGTCGGGCGCTCCAACATGTCGATGCTGCTGCCGCAACTGGAAAAGCGCGGCCTGGTCGAACGTCGCGGCGATGGCAAGGACAAGCGCGTGCTCAGGCTGTTCCTGACGGCTGACGGCAAGGTCGTCACGGAAAAGGCGATGGCAATCCAGACGGCGCTGATCGACACGGTCATGGCCGGCACCGACGAGTCCAGCTGCCTGGAAATGGCCGGGCATATGGAAAAGATCGTCGGGATACTGCTGGCGCAGGATAGCCCGTCTGGGTGATGTGGAAGCCCGTGTCAGCGCGGCTTTTCGCTGACGTCGCGGCTCATGCCCTTTTCGGCAAGCGCCTGCTCGTAGTCGGCAAACTGCGCCTCGCCCGTCTCGCCGAGCTCACGAAGATAGGTCCAGGTGAAGATGCCGGTATCATGGGAATCGTCAAAGCCGATGCGGATGGCATAATTGCCGGTCGGCGTCACCGAAATGATGGCAACGTTTCGTTTGCCCGGCACGGTCAGCTTCTGGCCCGGCCCGTGCCCCTGCACTTCCGCAGACGGAGACAGCACCCGCAGCATCTCCGCCGACAGTTCACAGGCAACACCATCGTTGAACGTCACGTCCAGATGTTGCCGGTCCTTGGTCACCTTGATCTGCGTCGGCCAGAAATCGCTCATGATCCATCCCTTTTTTCGTTCGAATAGGCCCACAGTGTCGCATCTGCAAGACAGATTCGCCTTCAAAAACTGTATTGAATACTTATATAGGATTGACGGAGGCACATGCGGCGACAAGATGAGCCGCGTGGAGGAAATCGCGACATGAATGCCCATCCCGGCCCTCTGGGCCCGCAAGCAAATGCAGATCCCATGATCGACCCGTTCGGCCGCATGGTGAGTTATCTGCGCGTCTCGGTCACCGACCGGTGCGATTTCCGCTGCACCTACTGCATGGCCGAACACATGGTGTTTCTGCCGAAGAAGGACTTGCTGTCGCTGGAGGAAATGGAACGGCTCTGTTCCGCCTTCATCGACAAGGGCGTGAAGAAGATCCGGCTGACGGGCGGCGAACCCCTTGTGCGTCACAATATCATGTATCTGGTGCGCGCGCTCGGCGGCAAGCTGGGTGCCGGCGGACTGGAAGAGTTGACGCTGACGACCAACGGCTCGCAGCTTTCGCGCTACGCGGCCGAACTTGCAGAGTGCGGCGTTCGTCGCATCAACGTTTCGGTTGATACGCTCGACCCGGTGAAATTCAAGCAGATCACCCGCACGGGCGATCTGTCCAAGGTCCTCGCCGGCATCGATGCCGCCCAAGCGGCCGGCATTCATGTCAAGCTCAATGCGGTCGCCCTAAAGGATTTCAACGAACGGGAAATTCCCGAAATCATGCGCTGGGCTCACGGCCGCGGCATGGATATGACTGTCATCGAGACGATGCCAATGGGCGAGATCGAGGAAGACCGGACCGACCGTTACCTCCCCCTGTCCGAGCTGCGCCAGTCGCTCGAACAGCAGTTCACGTTGGAGAACATCCCCTATCGCACCGGCGGCCCCGCCCGCTATGTCGAGGTGGCGGAAACCGGCGGCAGGCTCGGCTTCATTACACCCATGACGCATAACTTTTGCGAGAGCTGCAATCGCGTGCGGCTGACCTGCACGGGCACGCTCTACATGTGCCTGGGCCAGGAAGATGCCGCCGATCTGCGCGCAGTGCTGCGTGAGACCGATGATGACACGGTCCTGAGCGCCGCTATCGACGAAGCCATTCGCCGCAAGCCGAAGGGCCATGACTTCATAATCGATCGCACCCATAACCGCCCGGCAGTAGCGCGTCATATGAGTGTGACCGGCGGCTGAAGCGCCGGCATTGACTGCACAATCCAGCATTTCATTAACTGCTTTAATAAGCAGTTCCTGAACACTCCTCTGCTATGGTCTTCGGATCTTGTGGGGGACCGCGATGGAAAGTGTGTCAATCGAGACTAGCCAGGCGTTGACGCGAAAAGTGATCCTGCCGTTGGCGGCACTGGTCGCCGGGTTGCTCGTTTGCGCCGTCGCAGGCATATTTTGGGTGGCGAATTACCAGACCAATGTCGCCATCACCCAACAGGCGCGGCTGGCAAGTCGCGCATTGCGCATCCAGAGCGAGCGATTGGCGGTCAGCGCCTCCGACTACGGCTACTGGGACGACGCCGTCGAAGCCATCATCGATAAGCCGGATCGCGCCTGGATGATCGAGAACATTGGCGCCGGTGCGCATAAGAGCCTCGGCATCGATATGGCCTTTATTCTCGATCCATCCGGGCAGCCGGTGTTTTCCTATTTGACCCAGATCGATGGAGCGGAAGCAAAAGTCGGCGTCGAGGATCCGGCTAAACTGCTGGCGCCAGGATTTACGTCCCTCTACCGGACATGGAAGACAGGCCCTGCCGCTCATGCCTATGAGAATGTCATCCCCTATGCGGACACCGCCGCAGCCGTGGCGATCGCGCCTGTTCGTTCCTGGAGCGACGCCAACAGGCCCGCCACTGGATATGCGATTGTCTATGTGAGTGTGTTCGGCGCGACGATGCTTGAGACGCTGGCGCGCGATTTCGAACTCCGAGGCCTGCGCAACGTCGGCTCGCCCGCTGACATTAGCAATGCTCTGGCTGTCATAACCGTTTCGGCGGAAGGCGCATCAACCCGTTTTGCCTGGGATCCGCAAACGCCGGGTAACGGTCTCCTGCGGATCGCGCTGCCCTATCTTCTCGTCCTTCTCACTGTCTTCGGGCTGCTCGCGGCAGTCATGTTGCGTCATGTGATCGCATCGGCGCAGATCATCTCCGACCGAGAAAACAAGGCAGCCTGTGACCCGCTGACTGCCTTACCGAACCGCTCCCGGTTCTTTTCGGAACTCGAAAGGGCAATTGGCCGGCTGTCGCCAGACCAACCCAGAGTCGTGGTGATGTATATCGACCTCGACGGCTTCAAGAAAACCAACGACACCTTGGGGCATGCAAGTGGCGATGCCTTGCTGATTGAAGCTGCAGCACGTTTCAGGGCCTGCCTGCGCGCTTCCGATCTGGTGGCGCGCATCGGCGGCGACGAATTTGCCATCGTCCTGTCCGGAAAGGCCGACCATTCGCTTGTACAACTGATAGGCGCCCGCATCCTGCTCTCCATGGCCCAACCTTTCGAACTGGCCGCCGGCTCCGCCCAAATTGGCTGTTCGATCGGCATCGCATGCACGCAGGACCGCCAGACAAGCAGCGCCGACCTTCTCAATCGCGCCGACCGGGCGCTCTACGAAGCCAAGGCATCAGGCAGGAACACGATGCGTTTCGCTCCCGACTACCGACTGGAAGTCGAAGGAGATATGGCCGCCTGAGGGCGGTTTGTCCACCCGCACGTCGTATGATTGTTGTAACCCGGATGAACCGCGGTCTATAGACATACCAGACACATTTTCAGCGCGGATGCCCTCCCCATGACGAAGAATGACAATTTCAAGGGCGCCTTGCTGATATCCCTGGCAATGGCCGGATTTACCTTAAGCGATGCGATGATCAAGCTGGTGACGCCGCACATGTACACCGGCCAGATTATGTTCGTGCGCGGCGCGATCACGAGCGTGCTGATTTTTGCCGTCGCCTGGAAACTCGGCGCGTTGCGCCCGCCCCGCGTTTTGGCGGATCGGTATCTCCTGCTTCGCACGCTTGGCGAAATCGTTGCATCGATCACCTACATCACGGCGCTTGGCTCGCTGCCGCTGCCCAATGCCTCGGCCATCCTCCAAATGCTGCCGCTGGCGGTGACCATGGGAGCTGCAGTGTTTTTCGGCGAATCCGTCGGCTGGAGACGGTGGGGCGCCATACTGGTAGGCCTGATTGGCGTGCTGATCATCATCCGACCGGGGGCGGAAGGCTTTACGGTCAGCGCCTTGCTGGTCGTGGTCTCCGTGCTGGCGGCAGCGACGCGCGACCTCGCAACACGAAGGATCAACCCCAACATTCCTTCGCTATTGATTTCAGCGGTGACCGCACTGGTCGTCACCATGGTCGGCGCAGTGCTGATCGTGCCGTTTGGAGGCTGGAAACCGGTCGCAGCCTTTGATCTCGGCGCTCTAACCATCGGAGCTTTGGCGTTGTTTGGCGGTTATCAGGCGGTAATCATGGCAATGCGAACCGGCGACATGTCGTTCGTGGCGCCGTTCCGCTATACCAGCCTTATCTGGTCGATCGCCCTTGGTGCATTCATGCTCGGCGAGTTCCCGGATACCTGGATGCTGGTGGGATCCGCCATTGTCATCGCGGCCGGCCTCTACGCCTTCAATCGGGAGCGACAACGACACCGCGCGCCGGCCATGGCCAGCGACAATCAGTTGGCACCCTGATTGGGTAAGGAGAATACCGATGTCGGCCACATTTCCAGGCGTCATACTAAGTGGTGGAAAATCCTCGCGCATGGGCGAGCCGAAAGCTCTGCTAGGCTTTGGCCCTGCCCGCCTCATCGACCATGTCGCGGCTCGCTTGCGCCCCCAGGTGACGGCACTTGCCCTGAACACCAATGACCCCCGAATCTCGCTGGCGGGTATTTCATCGTTTCCAGACGCGTTTTCAGAGTTTCCAGGGCCGCTGGGCGGCATTCATGCCGCGCTCAGGCATAGCTTGCTGGCCTGGCCCGACGCCAGCCATGTCGCGATGGCGCCTGTCGATGCGCCTTTTTTTCCGATGGATCTTGTCGATCGTTTTGCTGAGGCGCTGAACGGTCGAGATGATGTCGTCCTGGCCTCGTCCCTTGGACAATTGCACCCTGTGACGGGCCTTTGGCCTGTTGCCATCATAGACCGGCTCGCACATTGGCTGGAAAACCCGCCGACACTGAAGGTACGCGCCTTCCTGGACGGACTGACTGTCAAAACTGTCGCGTTTTCTTCACTTCAGACGTCACTCGGCGAAATCGATCCGTTTTTCAACATCAACACGCCGGCGGATCTTGCCCAGGCACGAGAAATACGCGAAATCATGCAACCTTCCTGACCGACAGCTGTATTGTCAGTCCGAGACAATTGCCAAGCGAAAGCCACACTCATGACATCACCCAAGATCTTCGGCATCGCCGGCTGGAAGAATTCCGGAAAGACTGGTCTCGCCGTCCGCCTCGTCACCGAACTGACGGCACGCGGGTACAAGATTTCGACCATCAAGCACGCTCACCACGATTTCGACATCGACAAGGTAGGCGCTGATTCCTTTCGCCACCGCGAGGCAGGCGCCCATGAGGTAACGATCGTCTCGGCTACGCGTTACGCGATCATGCACGAGTTGCGCGGCGCGCCCGAACCCACGCTCGCCGAAGTGTTAGCGCGTTTGGCCCCCTGCGACATCGTACTAATCGAGGGATACAAACGCGAACCAGTGCCGAAGATCGAAGCACGCCGGCTGCAAGCCGCCAACCGCGAGCCCCTGGCCCCGACCGATCCGCATATCTCCGCCATCGCCGCCGATCACCCGGTCGAGGGCACCTCCCTGCCGGTCTTCGATCTCGACGCGACAAACACGATTGCCGATTTCATTCTCGATACGCTGGCTCTCGAACGCTCCCGCAATTAGGATTTGCATCCACGTTCCATTCGTTGTTGTCTCACTCAGACCGGCATCGGGATTCGCCATTGAAACGATTGTTCGATAGCTAGGCCAGCCTTTCCCTCGTCTTGGCGAAAGCGCCGCGTCAACTGAAAAGAAGTTGGAGTAACGTATGAACAATCCTCCCCAAGTCGCTGGCGAACTTACACTGAGGACTTTGGCCATGCCCGCCGACGCCAATGCGTCCGGCGATATTTTCGGCGGTTGGGTGATGGCGCAGATGGACCTTGCATCTGGTATCCGCGCCGCAGAGCGCGCCCGGGGCCGCGTGGTGACGATGGCCGTCAAGGAAATGGTCTTCGAACTCCCCGTCAAGATCGGCGACACACTCTGCGTCTACACCGAGATCGTCAAAGTCGGACGCACATCCATCACTCTGAATGTTGAGACCTGGGCACAACGCTATCTTTCCCACCAGATGGACAAGGTCACAGCGGCAACATTCGTGATGGTCGCGCTGGATTTCGACGGGAAACCCACACCTGTTCCGGATCTCTGACGAATATCAGTCTTTCGGTCTCCGCCCGCCGAGAGTACCGGCAAACCGCATGGGCAGTTCCTATTATTCGACGGCCCAGCTGAAGACGATGCAGGAAGTCATCGCCCTTCTGGTCTTTGTCGGGTTCTCGGTGTTCTGGCTGAAGGAAAGCATTACAATCAACCATGTCATCGGCTTTGCGTTGATCGCAGCCGGGGCTGCTTTCATCTTCCGTTCATGAACCGATTGCTATTCGAATTGTTGCCGGATTCCGGCGTCATAGTTCGCAGGTCCGGATGGAAGAGGAAAGACAATGTCGCTAACCAGATCGACCATGAGCGCCATTCGCTTCGGCTACGGAATCCGGCCAGGCGAGCAGGCACCTGATGGTGCGGACGCCCTGTTGGCGCAACTCGACGACGGGGCGCAGGCAAAACTACGCTTTCCCGCTGAGGGCATAGACGGTCGTTACGCGACCTATGCGGAGTTCGCTCGCAGGGCCGCGAACGCCCGTTCCCCGGACAAGGAAAAGACGCGCGCCAATATGAAGCCGATCCGCAGGGAGATAATCCGCCTGTTCGGCGCCGATCAGCATGCCCGTGTGGCGCAGTCGGTTCTCTCTCCATACGGCTTCCAAGAGCGGCTGGCCACATTCTGGAGCGATCATTTTTCCGTCAGCGCCAAGAAGCAGAGAACCATGTATCTGCTAACCCCACTTTATGAGGCCGAAGCTCTGCGCCCCAACCTGGCAGGCCCTTTCGACGAGCTTCTTCATGCAGCAATCCTGCATCCGGCGATGCTCATCTATCTCGACCAGGTGAGATCCAACGGCCCGAATTCGAGGCGCGGCAAGAACACGGGCAAGGGCCTGAACGAAAATCTGGGCCGCGAACTTTTGGAACTTCACACGCTGGGCGTCGATGGCGGATACAAGCAGGACGACGTCCGTGCTGCGGCGCTTGTACTCACCGGCCTGACGGTGGACCGCAAGACCGGCAGAACAGAATTCAAACGGCAGATGGCCGAGCCCGGGCCATTGACGTTCATGGGCAAATCCTATGGTAGTGCCAAACGCTCGATCGCCGATGTCGAGGCGATGCTGATCGATATCGCAGCAAGGCCACAGACCGCACACCATATCTGCCGAAAACTCGTCATTCATTTCGTTTCCGACAAGCCCCCGGAGGCTCTAGTAGCAGCGATGGTCGATGCATGGCGGGCATCGAATGGCAATCTTCGTGATGTCTATGCGGCCATGCTCGCCAACCCAGCCGCGTGGGACAATGCAGGTGAAAAGGCCCGCCAGCCGTATGATTACATTGTCGCAGGCCTACGCGCGCTCGAGATCCCGGAAAGCGCACTGGCCGTGCCGAAGAAACACGACCCAGCCGCCATCGATGATGCAGAAGCGCCGGCCGCAGCAGCAGTCGCAGCCACTGCCCAAAATGACATGAAGCCGGAAATGGCCGCAACCGCTGACCTGAGCGAAGAAGAGCGCGAGGAGCAGGCCGAAAGCAAGGCGCCGAAAAAGCGCGATCGGTTGCGCCCGCCCGTCAATCCGATCAGCGTACGCGCTATCGGTAGGCTGGGCCAGCCTGTCTGGCTGCCAGCAAGCCCCGCCGGCAGTGATGAATCATTCGCAACGTGGATTTCCTCGAGCCAGATCACCGGACGCATCGAATGGGCCCAGCGCGTTGCCAGCCAGCATGCCGGCAGGCTTGATCCCAACGCTCTCCTGAAAGAAGTGCTTCGCGACGCCGCTCGCGACGATACGATCAAGGTGGTCGGTCAGGCACCAAGCAGGGTCGCGGGTACTGCACTGGTTCTCGCTTCTCCTGAATTCAATCGCCGCTGACAGGCGCGAAGGACACCAACACATGGAAAAATTCCTCCTCAGCCGCCGCATGTTCCTAGCTTCAGCGTGTTGCGCGGCAGCCTCGCCACTGATCACCCCGATGTCCTTCGCCGCCGCGCCCGGGGAAAACCGCATGGTGACCATCGTCCTGCGCGGAGCCTTGGACGGCCTGCATCTGGTGCAGCCCTATGCGGATCCGTTACTGAAACAATATCGACCGGACCTGGCGCTGGACCCTGCCAGCGGCTTGATCGACCTCGACGGTTATTTCGGACTGCATCCGACTGCTGCCGATCTGCTGCCGCTGTGGAAAAGCGGCGAGCTTGGTTTTATCCACGCAGTTTCAACACCCTACCGTGATGCACGCAGCCATTTCGATGGGCAGGACATTCTTGAAACGGGAGGTGAGCACGTCGCCGCCGAAGACACCGGCTGGCTTAATCGCGCGCTTTCCAGCATTCCCCGCTCCAGAAGCAGCAAGGCGATCGACGTCAACGCATCGGCCGAGTTGATCCTGACCGGGCCCAATCCGGTAGATGTGTGGTCGACACAGTCCGACCTGAACATCGAGCCTGATGAACTCACGTTCTTCAGCCGCCTTTACAAGAACGACCCAGCCTTCGCCAAGGCCTTCGGTGAAGCCGTGGGTGCGGACACCGACGCGGACAACGTCTTCAACGGGGAACAGCGCAAAGATGACCCAGCCGGCATAGCCAAGCTTACCGCAGGCATGCTCAAAGGTGACTACCGTATCGCAAATTTTTCGATTGGCGGATGGGATACCCATATCGGCCAGCGCAACATCTTCAACCGGCCGCTGAAGGGCCTGGTGAGAGCAATCACCGCGCTGAAGGCCGATCTCGGCCCGGATCTCTGGTCGAAAACGGCAATTCTGGCAATTACCGAATTCGGCCGGACGGTCCGCCAGAATGGCTCGAAAGGCACGGATCACGGCACCGGCGGCCTGGCTATCGTTGCGGGAGGCGCAATACGTGGCGGCAAGGTCTACGGCAAATGGCCGGGCCTGAAGGACGCCCAGTTGTTCGAGAGCCGGGACCTCATGGCAACCGGAGATGTCCGCGAAGTCGCTGCCGCCCTGCTCAACGCACAGTTTGACATCTCGGCAGGAGACCTCACGTCAAAGGTCTTCCCAGGACTGTCGCTGGACCTGCGGGGCCAGGCGTTCCTGCGGGGATAAGTTCGAATATCAGTCAAGCACCGAGAGTAGCGCTTTTTCGAGACTGAACTGGCGGGCAGCGCTGGACATTCCGTCGAACAAGGCATCGAATTGATCTCTGTTCCGAGCGGTTTCCTCGAACATTTCGAGATATTGTTGCTCTGACAGGCTCATGTCGATGGGAGCGAGTTCGACACCGGCGAATTCGCCCAGCGCGCTGATCTTGTGCGTGGGAATTGGGCAGAACAGGAACGGGCACCGAGCAACACAGGCCGCCATCACATCGTGGTGCTTGCCCGTCACCAGCAATCTGGCGCTGCGGAGCCGATTAACGGCCACATGCCAGTTTTCCTTTGTTATGTCGATATTGTTCGTTCGGTCCATCTGCTTGAGCGCAAGCTGAGCCGGCTGTAACCCGCTGCTGCTGGCGTGCTGGCCCCAATAGAATCCCCCAAAGAGTACGCCTTGATCGGCCATCGGTGCGTGAAAAGGAACGTTAAGATAGGAAAAGTCCGGCACGATATGTAGCCGTCCACTATATATGGAGGCAATCGAACGATAGGAACGATGATCGCGCGCTACGACGAGATCGATGTGCTTGAGTTTTTCAGCGTAGGCCGGACTAATATCCTGCCAAACGGTATTGACCAGGCAGATCTTCTTGTCCTTGAATCTTTCAATCGTATCCAACAGAAACACGGCCATCGGGGAGTCGTGATGGATCGTTCCCTCACCGTTTATGACGATCACATCGGCTTGCCGGAGGATGTTTTCATCAAGTTCTGGCGCAGATTTTTCGAACATGAACGTGTTGCCAAAGAAGCTCGCCAGCACGTTCCACTCAAGAGACCTGATCGTCCGGAATATATGCTCCATTACGGCCGCCGAACCATGGTGAAAGCGACTTGTGTCGTTAAGAACGCAAACGTTTGTCATGTTATTTCCAACCGGTAACTTCTTCGAAAATGCGACGGCTTTCCTTGTTCTTCCGCAAGGCAATGTCAAAAGGCGGATATACGACAAGGCGTTTCAAAATCGCACTCCAGGCTACACGCATGGCGGGAATGCTCTCGACATCGCGAGCAACACGCAGAAGAAGGGTCCTGTAAGTGTCCCCCCATTTGTAGTTAAAATGAATGATTCCGTCCCAGATCTCTTCCTTATTCATAAAGTGCAGAGGTTCCTCATGTGTCTTGGGGTCCGGAACGGACTGAAGTCCCATTGTCAGACCAAGGCGAACGCCGAGTGAAAAGCTGCGGAGTTGTCCGGCAGCGAGTCGATATTCGCTTGAGCAGGGCATATCACTGAAGGTATCCAACACCGAAACGATCCAGCGTAGCGTCAGATTTCCGAACAGTTCGTTTGGTTGGTTCAGTACAGCGCCAAATACGAATAACCAGTTCTTTTCAGCCTCTTCGTTACGCCTGATCTGGATGATTCTTTTCAGCACTTCCAAGCACAATTCGTTACTACCGGCGAACTCGCTCCGAAGGTCGACGAGCTTTTCTTCGACGGACGCTTTATGGCTGAAATTGGCGGCGTGCCTGTACTGCCCCTCGACCTTCTGTCGACCTAGGCGGCGATAGGTCTTTCCCCACAGAATTCGTGTAATCGCCTTCAACAGGTTGGGAAACAAAGCGAGGCGGACAATCAACCACATCTGGGGTGCCCGATCTTGCACATAGCTGCTTTGACCTTTCGCGATGAAAAGAATGATATGAATCTGGCTATTGCCAACGCTCATGCGCGGAACCGAGTTTTCCTTTACCAGTCTTTTTCCGTCGAATACAATCGCAGCGAAAAGATTCACGGCTCAACGACAGCCCTCAGATACATGAATGGCGGCAACGCGACAAAATGATAGTGAATGACATCCATAAATTCGTCTTCGTGCACGTCCCCAAAGCGGCGGGTACGAGTATCCGTGCTGCCCTTCGTGACATAGACGGTCTGAATAGGATGCCGGTCAAGGCCACAGGAACAAAACACGAGACACCGACCGAGATGCTGGCTCGCCTCAACCTGCAGATGAGCGATAGAATGCCATCCCGGTCGAAAGCAGCAGGCTCAATAAACGAGTATCTATTTTTCTGCTTCGTCAGAAATCCATGGGCGCGCTTTTGCTCGCTGCACAAATATCTGCGAATGGCAGAGATCGCTAAAGCTCATCCTGTTCCAGCCGATGTTAACGAGTTCGCCGGCCAGCTTGGAGCACGAGAACCTTGGGTAATGAACTTGCATTCGATCAAACCGCAAACGAGCTATGCCTGCGAGCCGGTCAGCTTCGTCGGACGATACGAGACACTGAAGGAAGATTTTCAGACAATTTCTCTGCGGATCGGCATTGAGCCTGTGCTGCCCCATAGAAACGAGTCGGGCTCGTATCAGGAAGATTATCGCACGCTGCTGACATCAAACTCGGTGGATATCATCGCCGATTTTTTCAAATCTGACGTAGAAGCCTTTGACTACAAATTCGAAGAGGCATGAAAACGGCTGCCCAAATCTGCGCCTAGCTGGTTGAATGCCATTTACCGATAGACCTGATTTGCCATGAAATTCCGACTTTCCGTGCTGATTGGATTAGTGCTCCCCACTTTCACCCTCGCGCAGGACATCCCCCCTTGCGCACTTTCCGGCAGCGCCACCGTCATGATCGGCGGGAGACCGGCACTACGCCTTGCCGACGTCGCCAACTGCCCGCCGGCACTCTACGAAACGATCGACTCAGTCCACATCGACGGCCAGCCGATGGTGTTTTTCAAGTCCGGCAAATCAGGCGGCACGACCTGCGTCGCAAAGGCCGATTCCAGCATCACCGTCGAAGGCAAGCCGGCCCAGGGACTGGGCGATGTCGGCTGTTCGAGGGAACGATAACGACAGTCGGTCGAGAATGGGCGACCGCCCCCTTGATGCTGCCCATGGCCCGCCGCAGAAACAACTGCAACAATTGGCGCCGTCGGCGGACACCCGGTTGAAACATCGCGGCGCGACAAGTGCCCAGGCGAATAAGCCGGCGGGACGGAACGTCCAGCTTCCGTAATACACACACACCTAACAGCGTGTGATTGCCTTTTGTCACTGTGGACGGACCGCATGGGCGGGAGCCCGATCAACATTGCCACCGACAGGACAACGACATGGCCAAGAACCACATTACCGGCAATGCCAGCCAGCCGCTCCAGATTGCTGGTTCGGGCAACACATGGATCATCGACAAGGGGGCGTCGATTGTCACCACTCAACCTCTTCATGAAATCGCGCTGTCCGATACGCCGAAATCCCACGACAACACGATCGTCATCAACGGCACGGTCAACGGCAGTCCGGAAGGCAAGGACCATGGCGTTCTGATCCGTGGTCGCAATACACATGTCGAGATCGGCATAACCGGCGAATTGAGTGGCGACGTCGCATTCTACGCCGGCGGCAGGAACGAAAGCCTGACAAACCACGGCGAGATTTTCACCGACGGCAGAGCCGTCTATGCCAAGCACCATATCACCATCAACAACAGCGGATACATCACTGCCGGCAGCGGCATTTACTCAGAAGAAGGCGGGGCCGATATCACCAACGCGGCGGGAGGCAAAATCATCGTACAGGATACCGCCGTCGATCTTGCCACTCTCAAGGGAGACGTATCCACGTTCGTCAACCACGGCTATGTCGATGCCTACTACTATGTCATCCGCGGCGGATATGGAGACGAGACAGTCATCAACCGCGGTATTATGAAAGGCAACCTGTCTTTGGGTGCCGGAAACGATACCTTTGACAATCGCGGCGGCAGCATCGACCACGACATCAGCTCATATCTGGGCAACGACACGCTGATCACCGATGACAGCGCCGTGAAGCTTTCAGAAGACAGTGGCGAGGGCACCGACACCGTCAGATCCACCGTCTCCTACCAGCTAAACGACCACGTCGAGAACCTTGTACTGATCGGCAAGGGCAACACCGATGCAACCGGAAACGCTGCCAGGAACCGGCTCGATGGCAATTCCGGCAACAATTTCCTGTCTGGCGATGCGGGCAAGGATCACCTCGATGGACACAGAGGCAACGACATCCTGGCCGGTGGCGCCGGCGCCGATACTTTCGTCTTCGCCAAGGGCTCGGGCCAGGACACCATCATGGATTTCGAAAAGGGTCACGACCGCATCGATTTGCGCGGATGGGACGACGTCAGCAGTTTCGCCGACCTCAAGGCGCATCACCTTACTGACATAGGCCCTGACCTTGTCATCCAGTCAGCTGACGATCGCCTGACAATAAAGCTCACCAACCTCGCCGACCTTCACGCCAGCGATTTCAGCTTCTGATCCACCTCATACAACGAGTTACCCTTTCGGATTTGCTCCTGACATGGGCCCGATGGACATCTTCGCTCACATGTCAAAGCCAACCGGATCGCTCGTTTCTAGATTTCCCAGTTAGCCACCCCCAAGCATCTGCCTTTTGTCATCGCGTCAGGCCGCTCAGACAGGCAGCAACATCGACAGGACCGAGACGATGACGACACACACAATCGAAGGCGACACGTCTGTTCCCTTCAACATCAACCGCTCCGGCGACAGATGGGTTCTCGGCGCGGGCAAGGTCATAGGGACCGTGCTGCCTGCGCACGAAAGCGCGCTCTACGAAGCCGAAAATTATCATGACAACAAGATCGTCCTCGGAGGTCACCTGAAGGGCGGCCCGGAGGGCGAAGACAACGGCATAAAGATCCTGGGCTTGAGAACCAGCGTCGTCATCCAGTCAACCGGCGAACTGGAGGGAATGATCGCGCTTTACGCGGGCGGTAAAGACCAATCGATTGTCAATCACGGCGCCATAAGCTCTGACGGCTATGCCGTCACCGCAGTCCATGCCATGCAGATAGAAAACCATGGCCACATCCAGGGCAGCACTGCCCTCAACCTGGCCGAAGACGGAAACAGGATCGTCAATGGGGTAGGAGGCACGATCTCCTCAACCTACGATGCCGTGTCGCTATACTATGGTCAAGGCAGCGTGCACTTTACCAATCACGGGCTGGTTGAGGCCAGCTACACCGCCTTCGCCGGTGGAGACGGCAACGACACGGTCATCAATGACGGCATCATTAAAGGGCAGATCAACCTGTCGGCCGGCAACGACCGCTTCGACAATCGCGGCGGTTCGGTCGATCATGCCATTATCGGCGGCAAGGGCAACGATGTGCTCATCACTGACGACAATGCTGTCATGCTATCCGAGATGGCAAAAGGCGGTACCGACACGGTCAGATCGTCGGTGTCCTATACACTCGGCAACAATATCGAAAACCTCCTCCTGATCGGCAAGGCCGAAATCGACGCTACCGGCAACGACAGCAACAACCGGCTGGACGGCAATGCGGGCAACAACGCGCTCTCAGGTGCCGGTGGCAAGGATCACCTCGATGGGCACAAGGGAAACGACATCCTGGCCGGTGGCGCCGGGGCGGATACCTTCGTCTTCGCCAAGGGCTCGGGCCAGGACACCATCATGGATTTTGAAAAGGGTCATGACCGCATCGATTTGCGTGGTTGGGACGACGTCAGCAGTTTCGCAGACCTCAAGGCGCATCATCTCACAACCGTCGGCAATGATCTGTTGATCTCTGCCACGGGCGATACGCTGATCCTGAAAAATTTCGACAAGGCCGATTTGCATGCCGCCGACTTCATTTTCTGAGGAACGCGGATCACGTTGGCAGGCGACGACTATCGGGACGGCGGAGCCATCTCCGCCCTCTCCTCCTCCGCCAGGCTCACCTTCTTCATCAGATGCGCCACGGCCAGCAGCACCGCCATCTCGCGGATCATCGGCGTGACATCGGCGTAGGCGACGTCGGTATGAATGTCCGGCAGGGCGAAATAATCCTGCTTCGACGGTAGCAGCAGGTAGCATTCGTCATTGCGCAACGCGATGCGCGCCTCTCCGTCCGACCACTCCCGTTTGAGGTAGACGAGCGCCGAGGCGAGCGGCCCCTCCACCAGTGGTCGCGCGACGGAATAGTTGTCCGTATGGAACTCGTGGGTTTCATCGACCTCCCAGTTGCCGGACGCGATCATGTCGCCGCTGCTGCCAAACGTCTCGCGCACCCATTCCTGCAACCAGTTGCCGCGTTTGGCTGCAAACAGCAGTCCCGGAAATGGCGTATCGAGCCGGAAATGAAAGATCAGCCCCTGAAACACGGTTTCCTTGTGCTTGCCGCTGCCGAGCACAAGCTTGGCTTCCACCAGTTCGAAGTAAAGCTCGTCATGGGTGCCGGTGATGACATCGTCGTTTTCCGTGGATGAAAAACGCACCATCTTCATCGCGTTGATCTCGTCGATGAAACCCGGTGCGTGGCCATGGCTGTAGCTCACCCCATCGATGAAACCAAAAATCTCCGGGAACAGCCGATATCGCAAGGTCAACTGATGATCCTTGATCGGCCGCATCAGAAATTCCCAGAGCTTGATGCCGCCGAATATCAGTAGCCCGCCGACAATCCCGAGAAGCTTGTGCTTCTCATCGAGATTGAAGGCACCAATCACCAGCAGGCCCGCTACAGCGACATAGCCAGCCATGCAGAGGCCGGCCACCGTGTAGCAGGATTTCAGAATGCCGGGGCGCTCGAGATTGTACTCGTCGATTGCCGCCTTGATCTTGGCCTGACGCGCGGCATCGGGCATCAGATTCTGCGGATCGTCGAGGCTGGCCATGGCATTTCCCCTTTTGCCAAAAATACTGCAATCTGCATCGATGCTGCTGTCAACAACTGACAGGGTATGTTTCCCTTTTGTACGCATCCGGTCTTTATTTTATTCGATTCTCTTGCCATATATTGGCGATGGCCCAGAAACCAAAAACCTCTCCGAAGAATTCCCCCTCCGGTTTTGAAGAAGCGCCGCAGGCTCCGTTTGAGGGAGCGCCGATCTCCGGCAGCGTCTCCGACTGGGTCAAGCAGCTTGAGCAGGAGGCCGAACAGGCAGGCCGCGCCGAAAGTATGCGCGAGATCCGCTCCAAGGCCGGCAAGCATCGCAAGACGGTGGAGAATGCCGCCCGCCAGCACGCCGAAAGCATGGTCGGCGACAAGCGTTCCGCGCGGGGTGGCTCCATCGGCGGCTCTAACGACCCGCGCACGCGCGCCGCCGCCGGCCTCAACCCTGTCGCCGGTCTCGACATCTCGCTGGAAGAGGCCGAGCGGCTGAATGCCGAAGGCAAGGCCATGGCGAAGAAGGCCGCCAAGGCGCCTGCCGGGTTTGCCGAGGACGACAATGCCGCTGCCGGTGCGGTGACCGCCACCGTCGCAGCCCTGTCGCAGCTGATCGAGTCAGGCAACCCGCTGTTCAAGGACGGCAAGATCTGGACACCGCACCGCCCTGCCCGCCCGGAAAAGTCCGAAGGCGGCATTCCGTTCAAACTGGTGACCGACTACAAGCCGGCGGGCGACCAGCCGACCGCCATCAAGGATCTCACCGGTGGCCTCGATACCGGCGAGCGCAGCCAGGTGCTGCTCGGCGTCACCGGCTCCGGCAAGACCTTCACCATGGCGCAGGTGATCAACGAAACGCAGCGCCCTGCTGTGATCCTCGCACCCAACAAGACGCTGGCCGCCCAGCTCTATTCCGAATTCAAGAACTTCTTCCCCGACAATGCGGTGGAATATTTCGTTTCCTACTACGATTACTACCAGCCGGAAGCCTATGTACCGCGCACCGACACCTATATCGAGAAGGAATCGACCATCAATGAGCAGATCGACCGGATGCGGCATGCCGCCACCCGCGCGATCCTCGAACGTGACGACTGCATCATCGTCGCTTCCGTCTCCTGCATTTACGGTATCGGATCGGTCGAAACCTACACCGCCATGACCTTCCAGATCGAGGTGGGCGACCGGCTCGATCAGCGCCAACTGCTGGCCGACCTGGTGGCCCAGCAATACAAGCGCCGCGAGATGGACTTCCAGCGCGGCAGCTTCCGGGTGCGCGGCGACACCATCGAACTCTTCCCCGCCCACTTGGAAGATGCCGCCTGGCGCATCACCATGTTCGGCGACGAGGTGGAACAGATCACCGAATTCGACCCGCTGACCGGCCAGAAGACCGGCGACCTGAAATCGGTCAAGATCTACGCCAACTCGCACTATGTGACGCCACGCCCGGCGCTGAATTCGGCGATCAAGTCGATCAAGGAAGAGCTGAAGGGCCGCCTCGCCGAACTGGAAAAGGCCGGTCGCCTGCTCGAAGCCCAGAGGCTGGAACAACGCACCCGCTACGATCTCGAAATGCTCGAGGCGACCGGCTCGTGCCAGTCGATCGAGAACTATTCGCGCTACCTCACCGGCCGCAAGCCGGGCGAACCGCCGCCGACCCTGTTCGAGTACGTGCCCGACAACGCCATCCTGTTCATCGACGAAAGCCATGTGACCATCCCGCAGATCGGCGGCATGTATCGCGGCGACTTCCGCCGCAAGGCGACGCTGGCCGAATTCGGTTTCCGCCTGCCGTCGTGCATGGACAACCGGCCACTACGCTTCGAGGAATGGGATGCGATGCGTCCCGACACGGTCGCCGTTTCGGCGACGCCCGCCAATTGGGAAATGGAACAGGCCGGCGGCGTTTTTGCCGAACAGGTCATCCGCCCCACTGGCCTGATCGATCCGCCTGTGGAAGTGCGCTCCGCCAAGACCCAGGTCGATGACGTGCTGGGAGAAATCCGCGAGACCTCGCTCAAGGGCTATCGCACGCTGGTCACCGTGCTGACCAAGCGCATGGCCGAGGACCTGACCGAGTATCTGCATGAGCAGGGTGTGCGGGTCCGCTACATGCATTCCGACATCGACACGCTGGAGCGCATCGAGATCCTGCGCGATCTTCGCCTCGGCGCCTTCGACGTGCTGGTCGGCATCAACCTGCTGCGCGAAGGCCTCGACATTCCCGAATGCGGTTTCGTTGCCATCCTCGACGCCGACAAGGAAGGTTTTCTGCGCTCGGAGACGTCGCTCATCCAGACCATCGGCCGCGCGGCGCGTAATGTCGACGGCAAGGTCATCCTCTACGCCGACAATATCACCGGCTCGATGGAGCGCGCCATGGGCGAGACCGCGCGGCGCCGCGAGAAGCAGGAGGCGTGGAACCTGGCCAACGGCATCACGCCGGAAAGCGTCAAGGCGCACATCTCCGATATTCTCGACAGCGTCTACGAGAAGGATCATGTCCGCGCCGATATCGGTGTCAAGGGCGTCAAGGGTGGCGCCACCGACCTGGTCGGCGGCAACATGCAGACCCATCTCAACGCGCTGGAAAAACAGATGCGCGACGCCGCAGCCGACCTCGACTTCGAGGCCGCCGCACGCCTGCGCGACGAGATCAAGCGCCTCAAGGCCGTCGAACTCGCCAGCATGGACGATCCGATGGCACGACAGGAAGCCATCGCGTTGGAATCTGCCCCCACCAAGGGCAAGGGCGCCAAGCGCGCAACCGGCGGGAATGAAGTGGGGGCAAGCCGCGGAACGATCTCCTCCACAGAGGTGGGCGTTTCCTCCGTCCGCGTCGAAACCTCACCCCCCTCGACTGCTCAGGGAAGATCGGACGCGTCCTATTTCGCCAAACCCGACCTCGACAATATGGGTCCCGGCACCGACATGGAGCGCCCTATGCGCAAGACCTCCCCGGCCGACCGGGGCGAGACGCGCGAAGGCGGCACATTGTTCAAGAAAAATAGTCTTGATGAAATGACCGTCCGCCGCACCGAGAAGCCGGCCTCGTCGGGTCCGCTACCGGACAAACCCGTCGATCCAAGCGCCAGTCCCCTTCATCTGGCGGGTAAGTTCAAGGACGGGTCTTTACCCAAGGACGACGGCTACCGCCCGATCATCCGGGCAAAAACAGGCGTTGGCAGCTATGAGGACCCGAACGAAACCCGCAAGCGCGGCAAGGGAAAGAGCGGCAAGCCGGGGGCGTGACATGCCGCATCGACGCGAATCTACCTACCCTTGTGGGAGAGGGCAGCAAGGACGCGAGAGGTGCAGCGGATCGCATGACTGCGTGGTGAGGGGTAACTCGAGCGGTTGGCGCAAGCCCCAATGTTCGGCTTCGACCGCTTTGCGCGAGAAGGAGACATTGCCACTCAACATCTCCTTCCTTATGATCCGACAGCGCTTTTAAGGTTGTAGGTTCACGGTCAGTTTCTCGATTTCTCCGTTGAATGCAAACGGCACCTGATAGTCCCTTTCTTCCACGCCCGTACGCGTATCGACGCCAACGTCGAAGGTTTCGTCCCACGGCATTAGCGCTGGAATCGTGTTTGGAATTTTCTGGTTATCAACCTCTTTGCCGTCAACATACAAAATACCGGTGCCGCCCTTGCCGAACCCACGACCATCTGATTTAAAATCGAATACGAGGGTGTGCTTGCCGGGTGTCAGTACGTCAGCATCTTCCCAGCGAAAGCGCACCATATCGACGAAATTGTAGAGAAATACCGGCTTGCCCTTTAGCAGATAGAACCCGTAGCCGCCAAAGCGCCCCCCCGTGGTCACGAGCATGCCTTCGCCAATACCCTCCGGAATATTTATCTCTGCGGTGATGGTGTAGGACCTGTTGACAATGCTCGGCGCATTGCTTGTGGGAATGCCGGACACTACACCTGAATAGGAAAACTCATTCCGTCCCGCCGTGGCACTGGGTCGCGCGACTAGAAGCCGTTCCAGGATGGAGTTGTCCAATGGAAAAACGTCATATTTCGCCGCCTCCATAAGGAACAATTCCTGCATCTCATGCAGCTTGTCAGGCATTTTCTGCGCAAGATCGAAGTTCTGGGAGTAGTCCTCGTTGAGGTTGTACAGTTCCCATTTGTATCCATCAACAACGTCGGGCATCGAGGTCGTGCCCATCAGCCAAGGAGCTGCCGGAGGTGTGGTGCACGCGTACCAGCCGTCGCTATAGATCCCGCGATTGCCGAACATTTCGAAATATTGCGTTTTGCGGGCAGATGGGGCCTGGGCGCTGTCCCAGCTGTAGGCCATGCTGACACCTTCGATCGGCTTTTGCGCCACGCCATTGACCATCACCGGGGCTGCAATCCCCGTCGCTTCAAGGACGGTGGGAACGATGTCAATGACGTGGTGGAACTGAGTGCGAATTCCGCCAGCATCCTTGATCCTTGCTGGCCAGGACATGGCCATGCCCTGCCGGGTACCACCAAAATGAGAAGCGACCTGCTTCGTCCACTTGAATGGCGTATCGAAGGCCCATGACCATGCCACCGACATATGCGGATATGTCTGGTCTGAACCCCATTGATCGTAATATTTCATCTGTTCGGCGACCGGCATTTGCATGCCCTCGATGGTGATCAGTTCATTGGGGGTACCAAGAACGCTCCCTTCGGCACTCGTGCCATTATCGCCTTCAATGTAGATGATAAGCGTGTTGTCCAGTTTTCCAAGATCATCAACCGCTTGGATCACGCGCCCGATTTCGTGATCCGAATACGCCACATAGGCTGCAAATACCTCCGCCTGGTGCGCGAACAACTTCTTGCTCTCCGCGTCCAGCGTCTCCCATTTCGGAAGGCTATCCGGCCAATCCGTCAGTTGGGTGTTCGCAGGAATCACTCCGAGCCTTTTCTGGTTGGCGAAAATCTGTTCGCGAAGCTCGTTCCAACCCATGTCGAACTTGCCTTTGAACTTGTCGATCCACTCTTGGGTCGGGTGATGCGGTGCATGCGTGGCGCCGGGGACGTAATAGACGAAGAAAGGCTTTTCCGAAGCAACGGCATTGAGTTGTTTGATGTAATCGATGGCATTGTCAGCTTCGTCCGTGATCAGGTTATAACCGGGTTTGCCAACCCAAGGAAAAACCTGCTTTGTATTCTGGAACAAGTATGGTTGCCACTGGTTGGTGTCGCCGCCCATAAAGCCATAGAAATATTCAAAGCCCATTCCCGTGGGCCATTGATCGAAGGGCCCTGCGGTACTGTATTGAAAAGCGGGCGTGTTGTGGTTCTTGCCGAACCACGAGGTGGCGTAGCCGTTTTGCTTCAGGATTTCGCCGATTGTAGCGTTGTTCACGCCGATAACAGAATCATAACCGGGATAGCCAGTTGCTTGCTCTGAGATCACCCCGAACCCCACGGAATGGTGGTTGCGGCCGGTTATCAATGACGCCCTTGTTGGCGAGCACAGCGCTGTTGAATGAAACTGCGTATACCGCAGGCCAGCCTTTGCCACGCGGTCGAGTGCCGGCGTCGGGATTACGCCCCCAAACGTACCGGACACTCCGTAGCCAGCGTCATCGGTCATTATGAGGAGTATGTTAGGGGCTCCCTTCTTGGGAACAATTTGCGGAGGCCAGTAGGGCTTCGAGCTTTTCGCATCAAGGCCGATTTCGCCACCAAATCTAGTGGGTTGGTTTGGTAAATAGTTACTGTCTATCGTCGTTGTCGCACTTGGCGAACCCAATTCGCCCGTAACTTCCTGTGCGCTGGTGTGATAGCACGTGACTGTCGTTATACTCAAGGTTGCGATTAACAGTTTCCCAATACCTAGCATGGTCGCCTCCCTTCAATCTCCGCGCTAAATTTACACAATGCTAAAATACCGCAAGTACGTTACGGTAACATTGCGCGAGGTTGCGCTGAGTTTGCTAATTCCGATGGCCAGTAAGGCCATGTGGGGACATTTAGCTGCCCGATTTCCCTTCGCCCCTACAACCACTCCCGTTTCCGCCCCAGGATACGCCTCGTGGCGTTGTGGCAAGACGAAGCCGGTGCCTTCGCTTGCGGCAAGGGCGCAAACCATTTTGCCATGCGAGCAATGGCGACCTCAATGGCGACCGCTTTCGTGAAAAACACAGCGTTTGGCGCGGTCAGTATGTTATACAATCGCGGAGGTCTCAAAGGAGCCGAAGCATGCACGCCCGCATCGAAGCTTTTAGTACGTCGCTCGCGGATCACTCCTGATGGCGTGGCGATCCGGCACACGACCTCGGTCGAAAGCACGCATTGTAATCAGCGGTGTGATGGCGCTGCTGATTGCATATCTGTTGGTGGCCTATTTCTTCATTCCCGAAATATGGATCCTTCGCGATGCTGGCCGCGTTTCCGACTATGGCAGCATGGTCACCACCACCGAGCAGGACATTGCCGGCGACCCCATCAATGTCGGTCTTGTCGGTTCGAAGGAACAGCTGATCCGGGGATTTGCTGCGGCCGGATGGGATCCCGCCGACAAGATCACCTTACGCAGCTCGGCCGACATCGGATTGAGCGTCGTGCTGGACCGACCGGACCTCGATGCTCCGGTCAGCCCCCTGTTCTATGAGGGCCGCAAGCAGGATCTGGCATTCGAGAAGGCCGTTGGTAAAAGTGCGGACCAACGCAACCATGTGCGGTTCTGGATGACCGACAAGACGGGTCCGGATGGACGTCCTCTCTGGCTTGGTTCTGCGAGTTTCGACCGTGGCGTCGGCTTCAGCCATGATACCGGTCAGGTCACCCACCACATCGGTCCCGATGTCGATGCCGAGCGCAATCTGATGATCGGCAACCTTCTGGAAGCCGGGCAGCTTTCAACGACATATGAGATCGCCGGTATCGGAGCCACCAAGACGGGGCGCAATGGGGGCGGTGATCCCTACTTCACCGATGGAAAAGCACTGATCGGCGTGCTCCGCATTCCGCCCTCTCCCTAGGGCGCGCGTTGCGCGCAGTCATGGTCCGACGGCATCAGCAACCCCAGGCGACACGTTTTCTTCTATTCAGCCATTGAAGGTGCCGCCTCCGCGGCACCTTCGTTCCCGGTCTTGCTTGTCAGTTTCCGGTTGGCATCGGGAGGTCAATGCCACCCTTGCCAAGTTGGTCCCTGACCCATTCGAACTGTTGATACTTGGAGATTTCGATCGGGCCCGTGTAAGTCTCGCTCTGCAACTTGCGCGGCGGATACTCGATATAGGTCTTCATCAGATCCTTGATGGCAGCGCTGATGGTGACCATCGTCCAGGTCCGCTCGGTGTAGTTGTTCATGAAGATGTCATAGCGCTCTTGCGGATCCTGCCAAAGATCGAACACCTGCGGTACGGTCGCGACATATTTCGTCGCACCCTTCCATCCGAGGTTGCTATCGACTGCCAGGCCTCCCGTTTCCTGCCCATTGTCGCCGCGCAAATTGAAGACGGCTTTGTAGTTTCCCACGCGGGCAGCGCCCGGCGAGAGCTCGTTCTCGGTAAAATAGAACCAGGACGTCCGTTCCGACTTGCCCGTTCCGCGCAGGATCGGTGACATGTCATAGCTGTCGAACATCATCGGCTTGCCTTCGCGGTCCTTGTCTGGCAAGGCGACACCGGCGACCGAAGCAAATGTCGCCATCAGGTCAAGCCCGCCGACGATATCGTGGTTCTTGGAAGCCGGCTTGATCTTGCCAGGCCAGACCGCAAGCGCCGGAACGCGATTGCCGCCTTCGCGCACAGTTCCCTTGGTGCCTCTGAACGGCGTGTAGCCCGCATCCGGATAGACATCCTGCCAGGCGCCATTGTCCGTCGTGTAGAAAACCAGGGTATTCTTATCTTTACCGGTTTCACGCAGCTTGTCCATGATCCGGCCGATGCGCGTGTCGAGCTCGACGATGCTGTCGGCATACTTGGATTTAGACATCGACTTGTGCTCGAACTCCGGCGCCGGCATGTTGGGCTGGTGCACCTTCATGAAGTTGACGTCGATGAAGAATGGCTTGTCGGATTTGGCTGCCTCGTCGAGAAAGCCGATGGCCGCCTTTTCGACATAGCTGTCGAAATAGGGGATGCCGACGACGCCCGACGCGCCGTTGACTTCTGGCGTATCGACGTATTGACCGTTAATCTTGAACTCCTCTACGGCCTTTTCGCCTGCCTTACCCGAAAGCGCACCCTTGGTCACCTTCTGGAACATGGCCCGCAGTTTGGGATCCATGTCAGGAAACCACGTCGGGTCCGCATAGGTGTAGGCGTTAAGGTGATAGAGCCCGACATATTTCATTTCGTCGAAGCCCTGCGCGTTCGGAAGGGCATAGTCCGCCTCGCCCAGATGCCATTTGCCGGTGAAGTATGTCTGGTAGCCGCCAAGCTTCAGGACCGAACCGAGTGTCCACTCGGCGGCCGGCAAGCCGCCACCCTGCCCCTGAAAGGCGACTGTCGTCATGCCACTGCGGTTCGGAATACGGCCCGTCAGCATCGCCGCACGGCCCGGCGTGCAGCTTGGCTGGGCATAGAAGGAGTAAAACGTCATCCCCTCGTCAGCAAGCCTGTCAATGTTGGGCGTGGGCATTCCCCGCCCCTCGCCACCGCCATATGGTCCGAGATCGCCGTAACCGGTATCATCAGACACGATCAGAAGAATATTTGGCTGGCTGGACTGCGCGTATGCAACGCTGCTCGTCAGCGAAACGGTTGCCATCATCGCAAGGCCGGTGGCCATAAGCGTCATCCGCGCCGTGCTTTTCAGCGCGCCTCCGGGCCATGGCTTTTGAAGTTCTGCGTCATGAATCATTGTCAGTCCTCCTCAAAAGGTTGATGCGACTGCTCATGAAAGCGTGAAATAGCGAGGCTTGTGGATTGAATACCGACCCGCGAATATGCAGTTTGAATTCAAGCAACGACCTCGGCCCAACGCCAGGTATGACGGCTACAGACACACGCGTAGCGAACCATCCGACCGGTCATACGTTACGCGTAGACCAACATTTTAGAACTCTCGCAAGTACGTTACGGTAACATTAACGGCTGTGAGACAGAGCCCAACCACATCTGACATTCCTGAAGTCACTTAGGCGGCAATCGTCCGACTGCCTTGATCCGGAAGTGATTTCCGCTTGAGAAACCCAGACAAGATTTCCTGGCCGCCGGTACGTCCCGGCTCAAAATCTGACCTTCGCAACTTGCCCCCTTGGCAACGGCGAAGAACCGGGGCAGGCTCTGTGACGGCATCTCAAAACTTCGCTGGAGTGCGCCCATGTCGAACACTGCCCGCCTCTGCTATCTCACATGGATTTTAGCCATCCTACCCGTGCTTGCGCATGCCCACATCGACGCGTCGACCGGGCAGGACTACCAGGGCTTCGATCGCAATGATGGCAGGGGTTCGTGTTGCAACTGGCTCGATTGCCGCCCCGCCCTCGCCCCTTTCATGGAACCGGATGGCGAAAAGATCGCCGACCGCGCCCGCAACAAATATGCCTTCGACCGGAGCAAGGTAGTCAAACGGCCGTCGGATGACGGCAACTGGCACATCTGCACCAATGGCGGAAGACTCAGGTGCATCATCGCACCGCCTGAAGCGTGGCGCCGCCCCGACCCTGCCAGCGATCGCTTCGCATGGCGCAGGGAGTTCATACTCACCCTGAAGCTGCACATTGTGCGGTAACGATCTAGGATTTTGTCGCAGAAAAAGTTGGCCGGCATTCGCGCTAGGAAAAGAGATGGGGCGAGACGCCATGAGCGAAATGCAGCGAAAACTGACGACTATTTTTTCTGCCGACGTTCAGGACTACACGCGCTTGATGGGCGCGGACGAAGAAGGCACGCTCGCGACGCTGAAGCGGTATCGCGATACAATGTCGCGACTGATCGGGGCGCGTGGCGGACGGATGATCAACACCTGGGGCGATGGGTTGATCGGCGAGTTTCCAAGCGTGGTCGAGGCGGTGCGAACAGCCGTGGACATCCAGAACGAACTGGCAGGCCTGAACGCTGCCCGCCCGGCAGACGGGCGCATGATGTTCCGGATCGGCATCAACCTCGGCGACATCATTGTCGAAGGTGACGACATCTACGGCGACGGCGTCAACATTGCGGCCCGGCTTCAGTCAATGGCGCCTGCCGGCGGGATCGTCATATCCAACACCGTCTATGACCAGGTCCGCAACAAGCTGGCCATTGGCTTCGATTTTCTCGGCACGCTTGAAGTCAAGAATGTCGCGGAAGCCGTGCCGAGCTACGCGGTTCGCATTGGTGACGTCACTGGTATACCGCAGGTAGCAACCAGGGAGCAGCCTCGGACAGCAGGCAAGCCATCTGAGCGACCGACCCCAAGGGCATACAAGAGCATCGGTTTTCTCGCGGTCGTCGCTGCCGTGTTGGTGGGCATCAACGTGCTGTCCTGGCACGGCGAGTTCTGGGCGGCATGGCCGCTACTTGTCTTTGCCGTCCTGTCGACGCTGACCTGGACCAGACGACAGAACCGCGTCGATGCTGGCATCGCCAGCCTTGCCATCGTGGGACTGGGCATTGTCGGCATCAACCTGCTTTCGTGGCACGGAGAGTTTTGGGCGATATGGCCACTCCTCGCAGTCGGCGCAGCGGCAGGCTTTCGTTGACTGATGCGCGGCTGACATTTCGCACGCCTGCCCGACTGTGCCAGTTCCGCACCAAACACTGGCTTGCGCCACGAGGGCCAAAGGCGCAAGATGGGCCGCGTCGGACATTGACCCCAATTGGAGGACCCCCTCATGAACGACGCAAAGCTCACAACATTGCAGACTGGCATGACCACGGTCAGCGGCGCGGTCATCGAAGCGCTCGCCATGCAGGAGCGCGGCCGCGTCCTGATGCCGGGTGATGCCGGCTATGACGAGGCACGCACGATCTGGAACGCCATGATCGACCGCAAACCGGCGCTGATCGTCCAGTGCTTCGGTGCCGCGGATGTCATCCACGCCGTGGAACTTGCTCGCGACAACAACCTGCTCGTTGCCGTTCGCGGCGGCGGCCACAACATTGCCGGCAACGCCGTCTGCGACGGCGGGCTGATGATCGATCTTTCACCGATGAACTCGGTACGCGTCGATGTCGCGGCGCGGCGGGCCTGGGTCGGACCGGGCGCGACGCTTGCCGATGTCGATAAGGAAACCGCAGCCTTCGGCATGGTGATCCCCACCGGCATCAACTCCACCACCGGCATCGCCGGCCTGACGCTCGGCGGCGGCTTCGGCTGGACGACCCGCAAGTTCGGCCTGACACTCGATTGCCTGATGTCCTGCGACGTCGTCACCGCTGACGGGCGGATGCTCAAGGCAAGCGCCACCCAGAACACGGATCTGTTCTGGGCGTTGCGCGGCGGCGGCGGCAATTTCGGCATTGTCACCTCCTTCGAGTTCAAACTCAACGAACTCGGTCCGCAGGTGATGGCCGGACTGGTGGTGCATCCCTTCGACGACGCGCGCCATGTGCTGGACGAATATCGTCGGGCGCTGGAAATGGCCCCTGACGAACTGACCTGCTGGGCCGTCATGCGCAAGGCACCGCCGCTGCCCTTCCTGCCCGAAGCGTGGCACGGCAAGGAAATCCTGGCGCTCGCCATGTGCTATTGCGGCGACATGGCAAAGGCCGAGCAGGCCTGCGCCCGGCTGCGCGGCATCGGCAAGCCGATCGCCGACGTCGTCGCCCCCTGCCCGTTCCCCGCATGGCAGCAAGCCTTCGATCCACTGCTGCAGCCCGGTGCGCGCAACTACTGGAAGAGTCACGACTTCATGTCGTTACCGGATGAAGCCATCGATGTCCTGCTCGATGCCGTCCGCAAGCTGCCTGGACCGGAATGCGAGATCTTCGTCGGTCATGTCGGCGGCGCTGCCGGCCGGATGGCCATTGATGCCACGGCGTTCCCGCAACGCAGTTCGCATTTCGTCATGAATGTGCATGGGCGCTGGCGCGATCCGGCGATGGACAAGATCTGCATCGGCTGGGCGCGCGATCTGTTCGAGGCGGCCAAGCCGTATTCTGCCGGCACGGCCTATATCAACTTCATGCCGGCTGATGAAACCGATCGGGTGGAATCGGCTTATGCCGGCAACTATGCGCGCCTGTCGCGGATCAAGAAGATCTACGACCCGCAGAACATGTTCCGGATGAACCAGAACATCCGGCCAGACATGGGCATGGCCCATTGAGCTGCTATTCGGCGGCGTCTTCCATGGCGCCGCCGATCCCCACAGCGGCAAAGGCACTGGCGATCACCTCGGGTCCGGCGCCAGGTCGATTGGCATCTGTGGACAGGATCTGGCGATAGCGGCGGGCGCCGTCGATGCCGACGAACAGACCAATCATATGGCGGGTGATGTTGCCGAGCCGCCCGCCTGCAGCGATATGCCGGTCGGCATACTCCATCATCGCATCGCGCACAAAGTGCCAATCAGGCTCGGCTGCGGGTGCCCCGAAGAAGCGATGGTCGACATCAGCGAGAATTGCGGTCGTGTGGTAGGCAGCGCGCCCGAGCATGACGCCGTCGACATGGATCAAATGCTCAGCGGCTTGATTCAGATCGGCAATCCCGCCGTTTATACCAATGAAAACATTTGGATATTTCTGCTTGAGCCGATAGACGCGATCGTAATCCAGCGGCGGGATCTCGCGGTTTTCCTTGGGGCTCAACCCCTTCAGCCACGCCTTTCGGGCATGCACCCACAGCGCGTCGGCACCGGCATCGAGGACGCGCTCTGCCAGCGCGTCGAGCGCCGTTTCCGGATCCTGCTCGTCCACCCCGATCCTGCATTTCACCGTGACGGGAACGGAGGATGCCGCCTTCATCGCGGCAATGCAGGCCGCCACCACATCCGGCGTCTGCATCAGGCAGGCCCCGAAGGTGCCGGACTGAACCCGATCCGAGGGGCAGCCGACATTAAGATTGATCTCGTCATAGCCAAAATCGAGACCGATCCGGGTCGCTTCGGCGAGCTTTGCAGGGTCGGAACCGCCCAGTTGCAGCGCCACAGGATGCTCGGAAGCGTCGTAGCCGAGCAGTCGTTCGCGCTTGCCGTGGATGGCGGCATCGGCAACGATCATCTCGGTATAGAGAACTGCGTTCTTCGTCAGCAGCCGGTGCAGATAGCGACAATGGCGATCGGTCCAGTCGATCATGGGGGCCACGGCAAATACCGGCCGGCCGAAATAACCGTCCGCCTTCACGCTTGCTGCGCTGTCCTGAACTGCCTGCATGTCCACATTCAACCTGATCGTCCTGGCGCCCCTATACATCGCAATTGCAGACGAAGCGAGATGGATTTTTTCATGACGGAGGGAATGGAACCACGATCGCTCAGCCTGAAATAATATGGAACGACATCGGCACGTCCAGTCCTGAGACGGAAAACGCCAGGCAACCTGGATTGCCTGGCGTTTTCAAACGGCGATTATAGATCAATCAGGGCAACAGCGCCGGTGCCGCACTCTTCAGCAGCGGAATGGCCGGAAGGGTATGGCCGAGAACCTGATCCGCCCCTTCGTAGATCATCTTGATCGCGACGTAGAGGATGATGACCAGACCAACCCAGGCGATCCAACGGTAACGGTGCAACAGCTTGGCGATCCATGCAGAGGCGACGCCCATCAGCACCACCGAGAGGCCGAGGCCGAAGACCAGCGCGCCGAGGTGATCCTTGGCAGCACCGGCCACTGCAAGGACGTTGTCGAGCGACATCGAAATATCGGCGACGATGATCTGGATGACCGCCTGCCGCAACGTCTTGGTGCCATTCTTGCCTCCGACGGTGCCGTCGGCATTGACGTCGGTATCTGAGAGCGCTTCCTCGGCATTGACGATGTCCTGCTCCTTGACCGTCAATTCCCGGTACATCTTCCATGATACCCAGAGCAGCAGCAGGCCGCCAATCAGGATCAGGCCGATGATCTGCATCAACCAGGTCGTGCCGATGGCAAAGACAATACGCAGCAGGGTTGCGGCCAGAATGCCGATCAGGATCGCTTTTCTGCGAAGAACCGGCGCAAGTCCAGCTGCGGCAAGTCCGATGACAATGGCATTGTCGGCGGCAAGAACCAGGTCGATCATAATCACCTGGCCGAATGCGGCGAGAGCCGCGTAGTCAATACCAAACATAGGGCTTAGGGACTCCGGTTTGCGCAATCTTGGAATAGCGTGCCACTAGGACGGAAAAACGTCGGCTGTCAACCGCGACCATGGCTTGCATTCGCGACAATGGCATGAAATTTCAGAGCATTGTATAAATCAATGTCTGACGATGGCAATGCCACGCGCCGACCAGATGCAGACAACCAGTCGGAGAGGACCAGAATGCCACTATATGCGCTCGCACAGGACAGACCCTCCACGCCGGCAGGCGACAATTACTGGCTGGCGCCCGATGCGCATGTCATCGGCAAGGTAACGCTCGGCGACGATGTCGGAATTTGGTTCGGCTCGGTGCTCCGGGGCGACAACGAAACGATTGCCATCGGCGCCGGCACCAACATCCAGGAAGGAACGATGGTGCACACCGACCCCGGCTTTCCTGTATCCATCGGCACCGGCTGCACGATCGGCCATCATGCGATCTTGCATGGTTGCACGATCGGCGACAACTCCCTGATCGGCATGGGGGCGACTGTGCTCAATGGGGCCAAAATCGGCAACAATTGCCTGGTGGGCGCCAATGCATTGGTCACAGAAGGCAAAGAATTCCCCGATAACTCTCTGATCGTCGGCGCACCGGCACGCGCCATCCGCACGCTTGACGAAAAAGCCATCGACGGCTTGAGGAAATCAGCCGAGAGCTACGTGCGAAACTGGAAGCGTTTCAAGGCAGATCTCCGACCGATCTGATCTGCTAGCCGACCAGCCTGTTGTCGTGTCGAAACAGCCTGAATGTCTCGGCCGCCGGCATCGGCCGGCCGAAGTAATATCCCTGGGCAAGCCCGCAACCCAGTAGCTTAAGCGCCTGTGCCTGCGCCGGCGTCTCCACGCCCTCGGCGGTTGCGATCATGCCAAGGTCCTGGCAAAGGTTGGTGACGGCACGGATGATGGCAAGCGATTCAGGGTTTTCGAGCATGCCTCGCACAAAACTCTGGTCGATCTTGATCTTCTTGAAGGGAAATTGCCTGATATAGCTGAGACTCGAATAGCCGGTGCCGAAGTCATCCATGGCAAAGTGCACGCCGAGCGCACGGATCTGATTGAGCGCGGTGACGGTCTGGTCGCTGTCGTTCAGGAACACGCCTTCGGTTATCTCCAGGACCAGCCGCGCAGCGTCCAGGCCTGATTTCGACAGCGCGCTTGCGACTGTGAACGGCAACTGGCCGTTTCCGAGTTGAAGCGGCGAAATGTTGACGGCGACGCTGATCTGCTCGGGCCACTTTGTCGCAAAGGCACATGCGGTCTCGAGGATCCACGTACCGATCTCATGAATGAGGCCGGCTTCCTCGGCGACTGGAATGAACTCTGCTGGCGGCACCAGGCCGCGGCGTGGATGATGCCATCGCAGCAGCGCTTCGAAGCCCACCGTAGAGTCATCCCGCAAGGAGACCAGCGGCTGGTAGTGAAGCTCGAACTGATGGGCGGCAATCGCTTCGCGCAGATCGTGCTCCATCTCATGCCAGTCGCGTACTTTGCGGTCCATATCAGCTTCGAAAAAGCTGAATTGCCCCTTGCCATCCTGTTTGGCGCAATAGAGGGCAAGATCTGCGTTCTTGCACAGTTCGTCACCGTCCATGCCGTCTCTCGGCGCAATGGCGATACCTATCGACGTGCCGATAATGATGTGGTGGCCATCGACGTCGAAGGGCTGGGAAATCCGCTGGATCAGTTCCGCAGCAAGGGTCGCCGCACCTTGCGGCTGGTCTGCGCCGGTCTGCAGGATCGCAAACTCGTCGCCGCCGAGCCGGGCAGCATAGCAATTGTCCGCGAGCGCCGTCCGAAGTCGGTGCGCGACCTGTACCAGAAGCGCATCTCCCACCGGATGGCCGAGTGTATCGTTGACGATCTTGAAACGGTCGAGATCAAGAAACAGCAGCGCGGTTTCCGATGATCCTTCCGATGCTGCGTGGCGTGCGATCTGGGAGCGGAACAAGGTGCGGTTCGCCAGGTCAGTCAAGCTGTCGTGAAGCGCCATATGTGCGATCTGAGCGCTGGCAGTCTGCCTTTCCGTGATGTCCTCGTGCGTCACGACGTGGCCGCCATCAGGGAGCTGCATCACCGTCATGGTCATCATGCGGCCGTCATCGAGCTCCACCACCCGCTGCGATGTATGATAACCAACGCCCTTTTTGGTCAGGTCGGGAAGCGCCTCTTCCGATACTGTCCGGCGAATGCCTGCGCTTCGCAGCCGACACAGCACGATGAAATCCGCAACCTGCATGCCGAGCAGCTCCGAACCCTGGTCTATGTTGTAGAGTTCATAGAGCCTGCGATTGGCAATGATGATTTTGCCGTCGCGATCCAGCATGTAGAGTCCCTGCGGCATGTTTTCGATCGCGCCATGCAATCGGTCGCGCTGCAAAGCGACTGCGGCTCGCGACTCTTCCTGCAACTCCTGCCGAGCCTTGGAAAGTGCCGCAAAAGTCCGCGCGAACTGATTGGCAAGATCGCCGATCTCGTCGCGCCGCTTGAGGAGGTCGGCATCGACGGCATTTGCCTCGCCTCGCTTGGCAAGGCCGACATCGCTGATATTGTCGCTGAGCATTTCCAGCGGTGTCGTTACCGCACGCTTCAGAAACAGACCGATCAACAATGCAAGCACAGCGCCAATGATGACGCCGATGGCAATTTGCCAGTTGGCGATATTGGCATCGCTCTCAGTCTTGAGTTGGGCATTGCGATTGACACGCTGAGCGACGTCCATGATGTTTGTCAGCGCGACGAAAAACTGTCCCTGCTCTCGCTGCAACCTTGTCACCAGCGACTGCTTCTGCATTTCGTTGTTGAACAGTTGTTCCTGCGAATTGAAGAGTGACTCGGGCGCAGTCTGCGACATGCGCTTGGTCTCTTCGGTGAGGAACGTCAGTTTCTCGAACTCCTTCTGCCGTGATCCGGCGTCGAAGTAGCGCTTTAGGCCAGCGACATTCTTCTCGATCGCCAAAATCTTGGTCCAGTAGGCCTTGCGCAAACGTTCCAGCTCGAACATCGAACTGGTGTTGTGCAGCAAAGAACCGACTGTAAGCAAATCGGTCACCAGAATCTTGAGGCGATAGAAGTCGCGGAGGTAATCCCACGTTTCCCGCGTCTGCCGATCGAGCGCAATCGCCCTATCCGCCTCGCCCTGCACGATCGTCATTCCCGTATGCTGTTTGCGAAGCCGTGCTTCCAGCATGACGATGTTCATCGTCGCCTCGACAACGATCAGATTGGCTGATGAGTGGAGCGAGGTTTCCGCGGAATCTATGCTGCTCTTTGTCTGATTGCTTGCCCGGCAGACATCGAGAAGGCCACGGCGGGTCTGAAAAATCTTGTCGCCAGCAAACTGGTAGCGCGCCAGTTCGGTCGATGCCTTTGCCTTGCCGGCAAACCTGTGCAGTTCGACCAGCTTGACGTACTGGCTTTTCTGCGATTGTTCCAAATAGCGGGAGGCATCCTCGAGACTTGCACAATTTTTCACGACGGGATCGAAAATACCCTGCAGCTTCTGATAGCTTTCGGAAAGCGAGAATACACCGATAAGCAATGGCGACGCTGACATCGCGGAAAAATTCACCGATGCCTCGACCCTGCGAACGTTGACCATCGCATTCAGGCCCGAAAGCAGGGCGGCAACCATTGATATGCCCACCCCCAGCATGACCTTATTGCGGAATCGAATATTCGATCCGCGCACCGCGTCGATGATCTTCGCCCCGAACGGGCCGTCCATCAATTGCCACAAGATCGCCTCTCCGTGCGATTTTTCCCCTCCTTTGATCAGTAACGAATACTACTTGAAATATAATTAACCCGGAAAACAATCACCTGCGCCCAACGAAACGTTGATGCATAATATTGTCAGATACTTGCCCGCCGCAGGCGTAATGCATTGAATACAACTGAAACGGATGACAGGCTCATGGCTGCCGCTGCGATCATCGGCGACAGCAGCGTTCCGGTGAATGGGTAGAGAATTCCGGCTGCAAGGGGCACGCCGACGGCGTTGTAGCCGAAGGCAAAGAAGAGGTTCTGCTTGATGTTGGCAATGGTGGCCTGCGCAAGGGTGCGGGCGCGCATCACGCCCGCCAATTCACCACGAACGAGGGTGATGCCGGCGCTCTTGAGCGCGACATCTGCGCCGGTGCCCATGGCAATGCCGATATCGGCCGACGCAAGTGCAGGCGCATCGTTAATACCGTCGCCAGCCATGGCGACGATCCGTCCTCCTGCCTTCAACCCGTCGACAAGCACCTTCTTGTCCTCGAGAGACTGGCTGGCATGCACCTCGGCAATGCCGAGTTCTCGCGCCACGTGCCAGGCCGTGACGGCGCTGTCGCCGGTGGCCATGATGACCCGCATACCGGCCGCTGTCAGCGAGGCAACCATGGCCTTGGCATCCGGCTTGACCGGGTCGGTGACCGACAGTAACGCGGCAACCTCGCCATCGACCGCACAAAAGAACACTGTCTGGCCCAGGTCCCGCATCGTGTCGGCCATTTCCAGCGTGTCTGCAAGGTCGAGACCATTATCCCGCATTAGCGTCTCGTTACCGAGCAGCAGGCGCGTGCCCCCAACCGTACCTGAAATGCCCTTACCGTTGATCGCCTCGAAATCGTCGACGCGGGAGATCTGCAAGCCCTTCTCTTTGGCGCCTTCGACAATCGCTTCGCCGATCGGATGTTCAGAGCCGCTTTCGAGTGACGCTGCGTATGCCAGGATTGTTTTGGCATCCATGCCCGACACCGGAATAACCGAGCCGAGAGTGGGTCGTCCAAGTGTAAGCGTACCGGTCTTGTCGATGATCAGGGTATCTGCCGCCGCTAACCTCTCCAGGCTTGCGGCATCGCGCACGAGGACCCCAGCACCAGCCCCCCTGCCTGTTGCCGTCATCACTGAAACGGGTGTGGCAAGCCCGAGCGCACATGGGCAGGCGATGATCAGCACAGAGACGGCCGCGACAAGGCCATAGATCGCCGATGGTTCCGGCCCGTAGACGAACCAGAGCCCGAATGCGGCAATGGCGACCATCACCACCGTGGGCACGAACCAGGCAGATACGCGGTCGGCCAGCTTCTGGATCGGCGCGCGAGACCGCTGCGCCTCGGCGACCATGCCGACGATACGAGCAAGCAGGGTATCTGAGCCGACGTGCCCGGCCCGCATGACGAACTGGCCGGCACGGTTCATCGTGCCGCCGGTGACAGGTGAGCCCACTTCCTTTTCGACCGGCACCGGCTCGCCGGTGATCATGCTTTCATCGACGGTGGAGCGACCTTCGGTGACATCACCATCGACAGGCACAGCCTCCCCCGGACGAACTCGCAGGAGATCGCCTGGAAGGATGTTCTCAAGTGGCGCATCGAATTCTGTCCCGTCGGGCTGAATGCGCCTGGCGGTATCCGGCGCAAGCCGGGACAGCGCCCGGATCGCCTCTCCCGTCTGTGCCCGAGCCCTGAGTTCAAGGATCTGCCCGAGGAACACCAACGTGACGATGACCGCAGCTGCCTCGTAATACACGGGCACCTCGCCCATGTGTCCGGCAAAATCATGCGGGAAAAGTTGCGGCGCAAGCGTCGCCACGACGCTATAGCCGAACGCTGCGATCACGCCGAGCGTGATCAGCGTCCACATATTGAGGTGACCGGTACGGATCGAAACCCAGCCACGCTCGAAGAAAGGCAATGCCGCCCAGAGCACGACCGGTGCAGTCAGCAGAAGCTCGACGAAGGGAGCCAGTTCGTGGCCGATCCAGTCGCGGACAGGCAGGCCGATCATGGGCCCCATGGAAAGGACGAGCAGCGGGATGGAGCAAGCGGCGCTGACGATGAACCGTCTCGTGAAGTCGACGAGCTCCGGATTGGGGCCGTCGATCTCGGCAGGGTTCATCGGCTCAAGTGCCATGCCGCAGATAGGGCAGGTTCCCGGTTCCGAACGAATGATTTCGGGATCCATGGGGCACGTATATTGCTGTGCCACCTTGGCCTGTTTGGGCTTGTTCTTCGAATGGCCGGAGACATAGAACCATGGATCGGCGGCGAAACGCGTGTGGCAACGCTCGCTGCAGAAATGGTATTCGACCCCTTCATGCTTCAGACTTGGCTTGCCGACACCAAGTTTTACCGTCATGCCGCAGACCGGATCGACTGTTGTCGCTGCATCCGGACTTGTGGACGGCATTTCGAATAGGCCGTCCGTGGAGTGGTTGTCGTGCGTTTTCATGGGTATTACCTAGCAAGAAACCGCAGCATTCCACACCCCTAAATTTCAGGCGGCGTGGCGATGCTCGTACCCAACCCATTTAGGTTAGGATAGCTTGCTCCATATCAAGCACACGCCTTGCAAGCGCCTCGTATTTCGATCGTCGTCTTTTCGGGCTTGAAATGCGTGGCAGCCTGCCATTCCTTCAGTCGATTTTCGATGGTGTGATCATGAAACTCGGTGACCTGCCCGCAGCTTTCACAGATGGCGAAGGCGGTGACCCCGTGCGCATGCGCAGCATGGTCATGGGGATCGGAGCAGGCAACGAAAGCATTCAAACTTTCCAGCCGATGAACAAGTCCGAACTCCATCAGCTTGTCGAGGGCGCGATAGACCTGCAAGGGAGCACGAAAACCGTCGCTCCTTAGCCGGTCGAGAATATCATAGGCGCTTTGCGGGCCACCGGTGCCGCTGAGCGCCGACAATACCAACGACTGATTCCGGGTAAGTTCTGGTTGCGCGATCATCGTCAACGTCCTTCCTGGCCGGCATGTCGCCTGCTGGGAACAGGCATCAGACTGAGTACGAAAAGGGCAAGCGCTGCCACCACGATCGACGGACCGGAGGGCGTATCGAACGTCAGTGAGCCATAGAGGCCGCCAACCACAGCCACGGCGCCAATCACGGCGGCGAGAACTGCCATGATCTCGGGCGAGGTCGAAAAACGACGAGCGGCGGCGGCCGGAATGATCAGCAGCGACGTGATGAGCAGGATGCCGACAATCTTCATGGCGATGGCAATCACCAGCGCCAGAAGCAGCATGAAGATCAGCCGTGCCTGCTTCGGCTTCATGCCTTCTGCCTCAGCGAGGTCTTCGGAAACTGTTGCGGCAATCAGCGGCTTCCAGAGATAGACAAGCGCCAGCAAGACGAGAATCCCTCCGCCCCAGATGATATCGATGTCAGCTTCGCTGACGGCGAGAATGTCGCCGAACAGGAAACTGACGAGGTCGACACGGACCCACGTCATGAAGGCGAGAATAACCAACCCGACTGACAGGGACGCATGCGAGAGTATGCCAAGCAGCGCATCCGCCGACAGTGTACCGGCCTTCTGCAACAGCAGCAGCAGCAACGACACGCAGGTCGCCACCACGAAGACGGCGATCATGATGTTGAGGTTGAGCAACAGCGACAACGCCACGCCGAGCAGTGCCGAATGGGCCATTGTGTCACCAAAATAGGCCATACGCCGCCAGACGATGAAACAGCCGAGGGGGCCGGTTGTCAGCGCAATACCAACACCTGCAACAATGGCGCGGGTGAAGAAGTCATCAAGCATCGTTGGCATCTTTCGAAATGGTCTTGGGCAGAACGAGACGGCTATGGTCGTGACCGCAGGAGCAGTCGGCTCCATGCTGATGATCGTGTCCGTGGTGATGGCCATCGTCCGGATGGCAGCTATCAGTCACGGAACCGTCCTGGTGCAGCACTCGTCCGTCAGGCAGATGGGTGTGATCGTGGTGATGGGTGTAGATGGCAAGCGCACCCGAACCACGGACGCCAAACAGACGCTGGTACTCCGCACTCTGGGAAACCATTTCCGGCGTGCCGGTGCAACAGACATGGCCGTTGAGGCACACGACGGTATCGGTCGCCGCCATCACCACATGCAGATCATGCGAAATCAGCAGAACGCCGCAGCCGGATCGATCGCGGATTTCACCTATCAGTTCGTATAGCGCGATCTCGCCGTTGTAATCGACGCCCTGGACTGGTTCGTCCAGCACCAGCAGGTCCGGCTTGCGGGCAATCGCGCGCGCCAAGAGCGCACGCTGGAACTCTCCGCCGGAGAGATGCTGAACTTCAGCCTTGGCGAGATGGGCAATTCCTGTTTCAGCGAGGGCATCGGCGACTTCCTTGCGGCTCGGCGAACCCGTCAACGTCATCAGTCGCTCGACCGTCAACGGCATGGTGCGGTCGATGGACATCTTCTGCGGGACATAGCCGACACGCAGGTCGGATCTTGTCGTCACCAGACCTTCGTCGGGTCGCACCAGTCCCAGCGCCATCCGCGCCGATGTCGACTTTCCAGAACCGTTCGGGCCGATCAGGGTGACGATCTCGCCGCGTTTGATCTCGAAGGACACGCCACGCACCAGCCACCGGCCTTGCCTGTTGGAGCCGGCATTGTCGAGACCGACGAGTCGTTCTTTTTCCTCTGTGCGCTTGAGCATGAATTTTTCCATATTCGGGGCTTGGCAGTGGATATAGCGTACGTTATAGCATAACGCAATGAATGTAATAACATTACACATCAAGTATCCCAAAAGACAACAAGGATCATGCTCATGCCGTCCAGAATGTTGAAGACACTGTTTGCGACCGCACTGCTGGCTGCAGCGCAGACCGCAGCCGCATATGCGGCGCCGGATGTGATCGTGTCGATCAAACCGATCCATTCGCTGGTCGCATCGATCATGAAAGGCGTGGGCGAACCGGGCCTGATCGTCGATGGCGTGGCTTCACCGCACACCTACCAGATGAAACCGTCCGATGCGGGCAGATTGCAGGGCGCCGACATCGTTTTCTGGGTTGGCCACGATCTGGAAAAGTTCCTCGAAAAGCCACTGGAATCACTCGGAAGCAAGGCAAAGATTGTCGAACTCGACGACGCACCGGGCCTTGTTAAACTGCCGACCCGCGAAAGCGGAACCTTCGAACCCCACGCCGACGAAGACCATGCAACCGGCGGCCACGAAGCCGACGCACATGATCATGGTGAAGAGGTCGATCTGCACTTCTGGTTGAGCACAACCAACGCCAAGGCAATAGCCGCCGAAATAGAAAAGGCCTTGATCGACATCGATCCCGGCAACACCCAGCATTACGCCAAGAATCTTGAAAATCTGAACAACAGTCTCGACGCCCTCGCCACGGAAATCGCCGGCACTATCGCTCCGGTAAAGGACAAGCCGTTTATTGTCTTCCACGATGCGTACCAGTATTTCGAGAAGGAATTCGGCGTGGCGGTGGCGGGATCTATCACCGTGTCGCCGGAAGCCATGCCGGGTGCTGCCCGGATCAGTGAAATCCACGACAAGGTCAAGGCGCTGAAAACCACCTGCGTCTTTGCTGAACCGCAATTCGAGCCGAAGCTGATTGCAGTGGTTCTCGAAGGCACCGATGCGAAGACCGGCACGCTCGACCCGGAAGCCGGATCGCTGAAAGCTGGCGAAGGCCTCTATGGCGAGATGATGCTTGGGATCGCCAAGTCACTCCGGGACTGCCTCGAAACCAGCTGATTCAACGCTCTTGGCAGCGACGGGAGAAGGACGCGGCTCGCTCGTAGCGGGGGCATTATATAGGGCTACGGCAAACATCAGTTGACGAAGCTTCGGTCACAATTCTACGTTCGGATGAAAATCGAATCAGGAAAGGAACCACATATGAAGATCAAGACCCCTGCAATCGTCGCTATCTCCATGGCAATCGGCATCGTTGGCGGCGCAGGCGTTACCGCCATTGCTGCTCAACCGAACATGAAGTCCGCTCTCGATCATCTGGTCGCTGCAGATACTTTCCTCGCACGCGCCACCGACAACAAGGGCGGCCACAAGGCCAAGGCCCGTTCGCTGATCAGCCTTGCAATCAAGGAAGTTCGCGCCGGCATGCGCTACGCAAACTAATTTCCGGCTGCATCCATTTGCAAAACCCGGCGGATCAATCCGCCGGGTTTTGTCGTTAAAGTCTCGTATAAGAGAAATGATCGAAATCAGCGGCTTGCACGCGCCCACTGATGTCATAGGCAAACATGCCGACAAAGGCTCCCGTAAAGGAACCGTGTTCGCCAACCCCGCCTTCATCCGACACTACGCCGCCGTCAAGGATCGGGCCGATCTGCTGCCATTCTGCTTCTCCGTCTGCATGCCAGAAGAACTGCAGGTCGTTGTCACGCACTTCGACAGCAAGGTGGATCCGTCCGGCCGGCAATGAAATGCCGCTGCCAATCGGGAAGGTGAGATTTCCCGACGGATAGTCACCTGGGCAAGACTGGATGACGAGCACCCTTCCCAACGTTTCGTGCCATGACACAGCCAGAGCATGGAACTTGTAGCGGTTATAGTAGTGGGTCAGCCCTGCCGCCTGCTGATATGTGTCCGGATCAAACTCGACAACGGTTTCGGCGCGGAACGAATGATCCTCCTGCCGGCGTGCGACAAGCGAAAACTCGAACCAGGAGCCAATGCTTTCCCGCCCATGCAGACGAAGGTGCCCTGCCCGTTCGCTCAGCGAGAAAAGTCGTTCCGGTCGGGGAGTTCTCAACCACTGGAACTCGATCGGAAGCTGTTCACTGTCGAAATCCGTCGAGACCTGGCTTGGCGGCGACTGTGTCGACGCACCGGTCGGAGACGGCACGTTTATGACAGGAACGAGCCCACCCTGCTCGAGCCTCAACCAACCGTCCTCGCCCCATACGCATTTCTGGATGGCTGTCTCGCGCCCGAGGGTACAGCGCTTGAGAGGTGGCAATGGCCGCCCACAAAGGATGGTATGGTAGGCTTGTCCATCCGGCGTTTCGACATACTGTCCATGGCCAGCCCGCTGGAGCGCCGCGTCCGGTGCATCCTTCGACGTTACCAGCCATTTGTCCGGATGCAGTTCATAGGGCCCTAGAACCGAACGCGAACGCCCCATGGTGATGGCGTGTTCATAGCCGGTTCCACCTTCCGCCGCGCATATGTAGTACCAGCCGTTTTTCCTGAAGATATGGGCACCTTCGACCAGCCCGAGATCCGTGCCGCCGAAAATATTGAAGCGCGGCCCGATCAGCTTTTTGTCGACCGGGTCCCATTCCTGGCACAGAATGCCGTCGAACGCCGTGTGCCAGCCATTGGTGTTGTGCGCCTCCGGCCGGTGATTCCATTGCATCTGAATGAACCACTTGCGGCCATCGTCATCGTGAAACAGCGACGGATCGAAGCCGGCGGAGTTGACATAGATCGGATCGGACCACGGTCCTTCGATCTTTTCCGCAGTCACGATATAGTTATGCGCATCCTTGAAGGAACCGTCGAACCGCTTGACGTCGGTGTAGACCAGCCAGAACAATCCGTCTGCATAAGACAGGCAAGGGGCCCAGACACCGCAACTGTCGGGGTTGCCACGCATATCCAGCTGGCTTTCGCGGCTGAGCGGCCGTGTGAGCAGCGTCCAGTTGGCCAGATCGCGTGAATGATGAATCTGAACGCCCGGATACCACTCGAAAGTCGACGTGGCGATGTAGTAGTCCTCGCCGACCCGCACTATTGACGGATCAGGATTGAAACCTGGCAGGATCGGGTTCTTGATCATGAAATCTCCCACTCAATACGGCCGGCAGACTCCCCCTCATCCGGCTTTTGGCCACCTTCTCCCCGATGGGGAGAAGGAAATTTCGGCTCCATCATCCACCCTCTCAAACGTCCCTGCTTGTGAGGAAGTCGAAACAGCTCTTTCTTCTCCCCATCGGGGAGAAGGTAGCCGCAGGCTGGATGAGTGGGCGGGTCCGCAGAAGATACGTAGACTACTTCTTCTTGCGTGCCGGGCCTTCGCGTTCGGACGATTTTGCCCAGAGGTTGATATCGGCTTCCTTGGCGTACTTGTCGATTTCGGCCAGCTCGCTCTTGGAGAAATCGAGATTGTCGATCGCGGCGACGCAATCGACCACCTGGCTGGGCTTCGAGGCACCGATCAGCGCGGACGTGATGCGACCGCCGCGTAGCACCCAGGCGAGCGCCATCTGCGCCAGCGTCTGGCCACGCTTTTCAGCAATCGCATTGAGTGCGCGGATATTCTCGACATTCTTGTCGTTGAGGAAAGCCGGGTTGAGCGACTTGTCCTGCACCGCGCGGCTGCCTTCCGGAATGCCGCCGAGATACTTCGAAGTCAGCATACCCTGCGCCAACGGCGAAAACACGATCGAACCGAGGCCGAGGTCTTCGAGTGTATCGACCAGCCCATCTTCCTCGATCCAGCGGTTGATCATCGAATAGCTTGGCTGGTGGATGACGAAAGGCGTGCCGAGGTCTTTCAGGATCTTGTAGGCCTCGCGTGTGCGCTTGGCGTTGTAGGAGGATATTCCGACATAAAGTGCCCTGCCCGAGCGCACAATGTGATCAAGGGCTCCCATGGTTTCCTCGAGCGGCGTATCCGGATCGAAGCGGTGGGAGTAAAAGATATCGACATAGTCGAGACCCATGCGCTTCAGGCTCTGATCACAGGAGGCGATGAGATATTTGCGGCTGCCCCATTCGCCATACGGGCCCGGCCACATATCGTAACCGGCTTTGGAGGAAATGATCAGCTCGTCACGATAGTCACGAAAATCGGTGCGCAGGATTTCGCCGAATGCCGTCTCGGCGCTGCCGGCAGGCGGGCCATAATTGTTGGCAAGGTCGAAATGGGTGACGCCCAGATCAAACGCAGTGCGGCAGATCTCGCGCTTCAGTTCGTGGCGTGTGTCGCCGCCGAAATTGTGCCAGAGGCCGAGCGAAATGGCCGGCAATTTCAGGCCACTCTTGCCCAGCCGGTTGTATTTCATTTTCTCGTAGCGATTTTCGGCTGGTTGCCAGGCCATGGCGTATCTCTCCCAAAAGTATGATTTGTATGAGACGTCTTACTCCGCACGTCTCCAGGGGCGCAAGCTCGGTCCACGGCACTCCGCAGTTTTGTTTGCGGCCCACAATACCCTAACTGCTGCGTCACCCTCGGGCTTGACCCATAGGTGACGCAGCGAAACGCGGAGATTGCCGCGTGCCTTACCTGAGCAGCGACCTGGCTTCCTCGATCCCGAGGGCCTGTGGTTGGGTGCAGGTGGTTACGATCTCGATCGCCCTGCCCTCATCTGCCGAGCGCAGAATAGATGTCAGCACGTCGATCGTGTGCAACGATCGATCGAGAGAGCAACGGTGATCGCGGCCGGTTTCTACACCAACCATCATATCCGACAGGCCCACACCGCGATAATTGGCCTGCATGCCCCAATCGAACTTGTAGTTCTGCTTCGTGAGTGGATGATCCCAGATTTCGACCTCCTTCACCTCGCGATCGGTACCTGCAACCTCGACCTTGCCTCCAAAGAAGTTAGGATCGGGTACGAAGATCGCGCCATCGGTGCCATAGAGTTCCATGTTCTGGTGACGGTTTGCCCAGACATCCCAGCTTGCCATCAATGACACCTGTGCACCTGATGCGAATTCCAGCACGGCATGCACATTGGTCATCACAATGACCGGCACCTTTTCGCCGTTGCGCGGTCCGTTGGTGATGGTGCGCTCCTGCTTGGCCTTGTTGGCCATGGCGACGACGCGCTTGACCGGCCCGATCAGGTTGACGAGGTTGTTGACATAATAAGGCCCCATGTCGAGCACCGGCCCGCCGCCCGGCTGGAAGAAGAAGTCCGGGTTGGGATGCCACATTTCCATGCCCGGCCCGAGCACATGCGCCGTGCCCGACATGATCTTGCCGACCCGGCCGGAATCGATCAGATGGCGGGCAAACTGGTGGGCGCCACCAAGATAAGTGTCGGGCGCCGAGCCGACACGAAGGCCCCTTGCATTGGCGACCGCCCTCAGATCCTCACCCTGGTCAATCGAAAGCACGAACGGCTTTTCCGAATAGACGTGCTTGCCTGCTTCAAGCGCCTTCTTGGAAACGGGGTAATGCGCTTCGGGGATCGTCAGGTTGACCACTACGTCGACCGCCGGGTTGGCGAGCAGGGTGTCTATGTCTTGCGCCTCAACGCCGAATTCATCGGCACGAGCCTTTGCAGCGGCCATGTTGATATCGGCGCAAGCGATCACTTTCAGGTTCTTGTAGAGCGGGATCAGCTTGAAGTAAGCGCTCGAAATGTTGCCGCAGCCGATAATACCGACGCCAAATTCCTTCGTCATGTCCATATCCTCAGAAAGTCTTGATGGTTTCGATCGAACGGCGAGCGCAGCGCTCGAGATCGGACGGGTTGTCGTGCTCCACGACGAAATGCCTTGCCTTGGTGGCTTTCAGTGCTTCCCAGATCTTGGGCCACTGCACGATGCCATGGCCGACATCAGCCCAGCCCCATTCGTCCTCGTTCTGGCCGGCGGGTGCGATGTCCTTGACGTGTACCGAAGTGATCCGGTCCTTGTAGAGATCGATGAACTTGAAGGGATCGGCGCCGCCGCGCACGACCCATGCCACATCCATTTCCCAGGAAAGGCCAGGGCCGGCTTCGAAGATCCGATCATGGGGTAGCGACCCGTCGGAAAGCACGGCGAATTCGAAATCGTGGTTATGCCAGCCGAATTCCAACCCGGCATCCTTGAAGGGCTTGGATGCCTTCTCCAGGCGCGCGCCGAACGCCTTCCAACCCTCGGCGTCCTTCGGCCGGTCATCCGGCATCAGGAATGGGCAATAGATCGAATCCATGCCCAGCGTGCGGGCAATCGACAACATCCGGGTTGGCTCGTCCTCGAGTTGGTCGATACCGAAATGTCCGGTTGCCATTCGAAGTCCATTGGCGTCGAGATCAGCTTTCAGCTGTTTCACGGCATTGTCATCCATCGGACCATAGATGCCGCCGAAACCTTCGACTTCCCTGTAGCCGAGCGTGCCAAGCATCCTCAGAACATCGGAAAGCGGGGGATAGTTGCGGGCGCTGTAAAGCTGGAAAGAGACAGCTGTCATTAACCTAGTCCTTCTCGAGTTTTGGCCATCCTCGGCCTTGTTCGTCTTAATCTGCCCCTCGTCTGAGGGGCACTCCTAAACCACCCGGCGCCTGCTCCTATTCCGTCGCCTGACAGGAATGAAGATCGCGCACGACGAAGGCGGATGTGGCCTCCTTCTCTTCGGGCGTAAACGTGATCGTCCGGCTTTCGCCGGCGAGCATGTCGAAGGCGTTGTCCGAAAAACGGCCGGGACAATCCGCCTCGATGACAACGAAGAGCGCAAGGGCTTTCGCCGAGAGTGTGATCACGAAGGTGCCATCCGGCTCCGCAGATACCGTGTGACCAAGCCCGGCAGGCTCCAGATCCAGCGCCTTGTAGGTTGTCGCTACATGGTGACCCCTGCCGGACGTACCGGCCGATGTATGGAAGTCCCAGAACAGGATGCTATCAGCCGCAATTTCGGTCGCCCCGATTGTCGCAAGCACCATTGCCTTGTCGGGTCGGCAGGTTGCCCGCGCAGACTTCAGCAGCGTCCTGTGATCGTCGAGCCCGACCATGTAGATGTCTGCGGAAACCTCGATGTTGTCGGCGAGGTCATTGACCATGGTCATCTCGATAGCCTTGCCGTCCGCTGTCGGAATGGCAAACAGCGCAACCGGCGCAAAGAAGCGACGCGCCTGGTAGTGCATGGCTTTCCAGTTGCCGCCGTAGTCGAGGCTTGCCCACGAGGCCACCGGCCAGGTGTCGTTCAGCTGCCAGATGATCGTGCCCATGCAATGCGGTTTGAGCGAGCGCCAGTATTCTACCGCCGTCTTGATCGCCAACCCCTGCTGGATCTGGCTGAGATAGACGAAATTGGAAAAATCCTTGGGAAAGCGGAAATAGCGGAACATCGTGCCCGCGATCCGCTCGTTGCCGCCGGGATTCTTCTGGTGGACCTCCATCACGGGGGACGCGATGTTGATGTCCTTCTTGTCCGCGAACTGGCCGATCAGCAGGTTAGAAGTATAAGACTGGAATCCGAATTCTGAACAGAAGCGCGGCTTTACCGTCCGATAGTGGTCGAACGACTTGTTCTCATGCCAGACCGACCAGAAATGCATGTCGCCCGAACCGTCCTTGTGCCAGGCATCGCCGAAATCCAGCGGCCCGACAGATGGGCTCGACGGCCACCAGATCGCGTTAGGATCGGCGCGCTTCAAGCCGCTCTCGATCGTCCTGTTCAGGCGGTCGTAGGAGACGAGGTAACGGTCGCGATCCTTGCGCGACACTTCGAACCAGTTGAGTGCGCCCACCAGCTCGTTGTCCCCGCACCACAGCGCCAGGCAGGCATGGTGCGAGAGGCGCTTGACCTGATAATCAACTTCGTGGGCGACATTGTCGAGGAATTCCGGTGTCGACGGATAGAGGTTGCAGGCAAACATGAAGTCCTGCCACACCAGGAGCCCCAGCCGGTCGCAGATATCGTAGAACCAGTCGTGTTCGTAGAACCCGCCGCCCCAGATGCGGATCATGTTCATGTTGGCATCGACGGCCGACTGCAGCAGCGCCTCGGTCTTTGCCGGGCTCGTGCGCGAGAACAGCGCGTCCGCCGGAATCCAGTTGGCGCCGCGGCAGAAGATCTCCTGCCCGTTCACCCGGAAGGCAAACCGGCTCCCCGCCTCGTCCTTGTCGGTCAGGAGCTCGATGGACCGGAGTCCGATGCGTCGTTCCGCCGTCTCGCCGGGAATCCCGGCCTTCAGGCTGTAGAGATGTTGCTCGCCGCTGCCTGCCGGCCACCAAAGATGGGGCTTCTCGACCACGAAGACATGTCGCACGACATTGTCGCCGGGATAGACTGCCTGCTCCAGGCGTACCTGGTCGCCCTCGAAGTCGAGATGGATCGGCATAATTGCCTGCTCTGCCGCGTGGATTGCCAGCGCGACATGCAACTCGATCGATCCATCGCCTCGGTGGACCTGTCGCGTCGTCAGATGCTCGATACGCGCCGGTTCGAGTTTCCGCAGCGAGAGTGTGCCGTAGAGCCCGAGCGGCGCCAGCGCAATGTTCCAGTCCCAGCCGAAATGGCACTGGGGCTTGCGCAGCATGTTGCCGTAGGGGATCGGGCAGTTCATCGCCAGCCATGGCACCTCGAAAGGTAGCCGGTCATAGACCTTCTTACCCTCGGCGACCGGCGAATGCAGCGTGATCTCGATGCGGTTCTCGCCCGCCTGCACGGCTCTGGAAACATCCGGACGATAGCGTCGGAAGCAATTGTCAGCCTCTAGTACCACGGTACCGTTGATCCGGATTGTCGCAACAGTGTCGACGAAATCGAGATCGAGATACCAGTGCCCCGCCAGTTCGTCCGCCCCGATGGTGAAGGCGCGCGAAACCACCCAGTCCTGATCGGCAACCCACTGCACATCGGCTTCGTTGCTGCCGAAATAGGGATCGGGAATGACCGCCTGCGCCTGCAGCGCCGAATGCACGTCACCGGGCAGAGATATCGTCAGATCTGCCTTCTGGTCTTCGGATGCCAACGCCCAGACGCCAGCCAGATCGATATGGGCATTCATGCCACTCATGGCCTTGTTCCCGTCAGATCCTGAGCTCGGTTTCAGCGTCGAACACCGAAGCCAGAGCCATATTGAATGAAAGCTTGAGATGCGAGCCCGGCGCATAGCGTCGCGCTCCGGCAATCCGCACGGATGTGCTCTGGCCGGCGAATTTCAACCACAGGAGATTGTCCGCGCCCATCGGTTCCTCGATATCCACGACGGCATCGTAACTCCGGCTCGCCGAGGGATCGTCGACATGGATGTGCTCCGGCCGCAGACCCAGCACCACTTTGCCGCCAGTTGCAAGGCCGCCGTCCGACACATAGCCATCGAGAGGAATCCGCAGGCCGTCTGTTGCAACCGAGAGCCCATCGCCATCGGCGACAATCTCCCCCTTGAGGAAATTCATCGCGGGTGAACCTATGAAGCCAGCGACGAACAGGTTCTTCGGCCTGTTGTAGATGGTCATCGGATCGTCGAGCTGCTGGATCAGGCCGCTCTTCATGATGGCGATACGGTCAGCCAGCGTCAACGCCTCGATCTGGTCATGCGTGACATAGATCATCGTGTTCTTCAGCGACTGGTGCAAACGCTTGATCTCGACACGCAGTTCTGACCGCAATTTGGCATCGAGGTTCGACAGCGGTTCATCAAACAGGAAAACATCGACATCGCGCACCAGCGCCCGGCCGATTGCCACGCGCTGGCGCTGCCCGCCGGAAAGCTCCGCCGGCTTGCGGTTAAGCAGTGGCTGGATCTGCAGGATTTCTGCCGCACGCGCGATACGCTTGTCGATCTCCGGTTGTGGCAGACCGGCAATCTTGAGCCCAAAGGCAAGGTTCTTGCGTACAGTCATCTGCGGATAGAGCGCGTAGGACTGAAACACCATGCCGATACCACGGTCCTTGGGCTCCTCCCAGGTGACGTTCTTGCCCTTGATGAAGATCTGCCCCTCCGAGACGTCCAGAAGGCCCGCAATGCAATTGAGAAGCGTGGACTTGCCGCAGCCGGAAGAGCCGAGCAACACCAGGAACTCGCCATCATCGATGTCGAGATCGAGGTCCTTGAGAACGCTGACCGCACCGAAATTCAACGAGAGGTCCTTGATGGAAACACTGGTGGCCATGCGGATCAACCTTTCACTGCGCCAGCGGCGATGCCGCGAACGAAAAGCCGTCCGGACAAGAAGTAAATGACAAGCGGCACCGCGCCCGTGAGGAGCGTGGCGGCCATGTTGACGTTGTATTCCTTGACGCCCTGCACCGAGTTGACGATGTTGTTGAGCTGGACGGTCATCGGATAGGTGTCGGGGCGCGTATAGACAACGCCGAACAAGAAGTCGTTCCAGATGCCGGTGATCTGGATGATCATCGAAACGACGAAGATCGGGATCGACATCGGCAACATGATCCGGAAATAGATCCCCCAGAACCCGGCCCCGTCGACGCGGGCTGCCTTGAACAGTTCTGGTGGCAGACCGGAGAAATAGTTGCGGAATAGCAGGGTATTGATCGGCATGCCGAATATCGTATGCACGAGGATCAGGCCTGCCAGCGAGCCGTAGAGCCCGAGTTCGCGCAGGATGATGACGATCGGATAGAGCATCACCTGGTAGGGAATGAAGGCCCCGACAAGCAGGATTGTGAAGAAGATGTCAGCACCCTTGAAGCGCCAGTTGGCCAGCATATAGCCATTGACCGAGGCAATTGCGATCGACAGGATCACCGACGGAACCGTGATGCGAACGGAGTTCCAGAAGCCTTTGCTCAAGCCGGTGCAATCGAGGCCGGTGCATGCGCTCGACCAAGCCTTAACCCACGGCTCGAAGGTGAATTCCACCGGAGGCGAGAAGATGCTGCCGAGCCTGATCTCCGGCATTGTCTTGAACGACGTCACGAGCATGACATAGAGCGGCAGCAGGTAGTAGAGCGACACCAGGATCAGCGTGCCATAGACGAAAATGTTGGCCGCCGAGAAAATCGGACGCGGCTTGGCGCCACTTGGGCCGGAAAGTCTTGCATTCGCCATGTCTATTTCCGCCTTCCGAATTCGAAGTAGGCCCACGGGACGATGATGATAGCGACCGACAGGAGCATCATGGTCGACGCCGCAAACCCCTGACCGAGGTTCTGTGCCCGGAACATGTATTCATAGACATATTTTGCCGGCACTTCCGACGAGATCCCCGGCCCGCCCGAAGTCTGGGCGACAACCAGGTCGTAGACCTTGACGATGCCGGCGGCGATGATCACCAGCGTGGTGACCAGTACAGGCCGCATCATCGGAAGGATGATGGAAATGTAGGTGCGCCATGCCGGGATGCCATCGACGCGGGATGCCTTCCAGATATCCTCGTCGATGCCGCGCAATCCCGCGAGCATCAGGCACATGACCAACCCCGTCCCCTGCCAGAGCGCTGCCACGAGCACACCATAGATGACGATGCTGGAGGTGTAGAGCGGGTCGAACGAAAAGCTCGTCCAGCCCAGCGAACGGACAACATGCTGAACGCCCAGATCCGGATTGAGTATCCACTGCCAGACCAACCCGGTGACAATGAAGGACAGCGCAAAGGGATAGAGCAGGATGGAACGAAACGTGTTCTCGAAGCGGATTTTCTGGTCGAGCAGCGTTGCCAGCAGGAAGCCGATAACCAGTGAAAACACCAGCATGCAGATGCCATAGATGAACAGGTTCTCAACCGCTACCAGCCAGCGCGGCGTGTTCCAAAGGCGATAATACTGGTCAAGCCCGACGAAACGCAGTCTCGGAAGCAGCTTGGAATCGGTGAAGGAATAAAGAACGGTCCAGCCAGTACCACCGACGAAGACCACGAGCGCGGTCAGGATGAGCGGGATTGCTGCTATCTTGGCGCTGATGTTGCGCAAGAACTGGTTGGGGCGTCCGGTCGATAGTTCGGCCATGATCTTTGCCTCCGGAGGGCATGTCCGGTGATAGTCGAGACGGAAACCATCTCGCGTCCAAAGCTCCCGGCGGCTGCAGAGCCGCCACCGGGACTGGTTCGACGATCGGTTACTGAGCCGAAGCGATGATGTCGACGTAGCGCTTCTGCGCGTCTTCCGGCGTCATGGACGGCGTCGCGAAGAACTCCGCAAACAGGTCATTAATCTGCGTATTGGAGTCTTCGGTCATCAACTGGTTGGTCTCAGGGATGGTATTGCCCTTGTCGAGGATTTCGAGACCCTTCTTCATGCAGTCATTGGCAGCCGCGAGATCGACATCGCCGCGCACGGGCACCGAGCCTTTCTTCAGGTTGAAGGCAACCTGGGTCGCCGGCGACAGCATGACCGAGGCCAGCACTTCCTGCGCCTTGCTCTTTTCCGGATCCTTGAGCTTGGGGAAGTAGAACGAGTCGCCGCCGGTCGAGATCAAAGCATTGACGCCGAGACCCGGAAGGCAGGTGTAGTCCTTGCCCGCCACCTGGCCAGCAACCTGAAACTCACCCTGCGCCCAGTCACCCATGATCTGGCCGCCAGCGGCGCCCGTGATCACGAGATTGGTCGCCTGGTTCCAACTCTGCACGTTCGACTTGGCCGACATTTTGCGGGCGTCATCGGCGGCCTTGAATACTTTGGCGATCTCCGGGCCGGCCGCAACGGTTGCGTCCTTGTCCTTGTAAACTTTAAGATAGATGTCCTTGCCTGCAATCGCGGGGATCAGGACGTTGAATGCGCCCGAGGTCTGCCAGGATTCCTTGCCAACCGCCAGCGGAATGATCCCGGCCTTTTCAAGCGCCGGTGCTGCAGCCACGAATTCATCCCAGTTCGTCGGAACCGCAACGCCGGCCTTTTCGAAAGCCTTGTTGGAAAGCCACAGCCACTGCCAGGAATGAATGTTGACGGGGATGCAATAGACCTTGCCATCCACCGTGCATTCATCGAGCAGGCTCGCCGGACGGATGACATCTTTCCACTTTTCCTTCGTGGCGACGTCGGTCAGGTCACGCATCAATCCGGATTCGACAAGCTCCTCAGCCTGACGGCCGTGGTTGAACTGCGTCGCGCCCATGGGATCGCCGCCGGTAATGCGGCTGATCATGATCGGACGCGCAGTATCGCCGGCGCCGGCAATGGCGCCGTCAACCCAATGATTGCCCGTCGCATCGAATGCCTTGGCGAATTCGGCGACCGCCGCGGCCTCCCCGCCGGACGTCCACCAATGGGTGACTTCAAGGTCTGTCGCGTTGGCCGCGCCACAAGACAGCGCTGCGGAAGCCGCAAGCGCAGCAGCAAATAAACGAACCCTCATGAGTTTTCCTCCCTCACTGAAACGTTACCGTAAAAACCTATGCGAATTGCCGAAAGGCCGCAACAGGGCAGCAGGAAAAATTTTTCGAAGCTCGAATAAATACAACCTTTAATAGATATATTCGACATTTTTCACACCACCCTGTTTGGATGTCACCCGATACTGCAGTCACGAAATCCATCCATAAATTGATGTAAATGTTACTTTTTAACGACTTTCTTCAGAACGCGTGAATTACCCTGCCCTTCGCGCGTGCAATATTTCTTCACAAACAGGCTTGATTCACTCAGGAATTGTTCCTCCGGGGTCAAACAGAAAAGAACGCTCGACAAATTTACTGTAACGTTACAGATTTAGACGCGCAGCGAGTGAGACATGGCGCTCCTTCCCGATATGGACTAGATCGTCACGCTGCATTTGGGATGGAATCGATGAAGGGCATAATACAAGTGGGTCAAGGACTTGCGGCGGGCGAGCGCCCGACGCTCAAGACAATCGCGTTCATGACTGGGCTCGGCGTCACCACCGTCTCGAGGGCGCTGAAGGATGCTCCGGATATCGGACAGGAAACCAAGGAGCGCGTTCGTCTCGTCGCCACCCAGATTGGTTACCATCCGAATCGAGCAGGTGTACGCCTCAGAACCGGCAAGACAAACGTCATCAGCCTCATCCTGAACATCGACGAAGAGCTTATGGGGCTGACTTCGCATATCGTCTATGGCATTTCCGAAGTGCTTTCGGCCACCAATTATCACCTGATCGTCACGCCATATTCGAGGCTCAAGGATCCGATGGATCCGGTGCGCTACATCCTCGACACTGGCTCAGCCGATGGCGTCATCCTGTCTTCGACACAACCTGACGATCCACGTGTCAGGCTGCTGCTCGAGCGCAACCTGCCATTCTCGACCCACGGACGTACCAATCTGGGGCTGATCCACCCGTATCACGATTTCGACAACGAGGCCTATGCCTACGAAGCGGTCCGCCGTTTGGTGGAAAAGGGCCGGCGTCGGCTGGCAATCCTGGAGCCCTCTCCCCAATACACCTTCTACCAGCACATGAATGCGGGCTTTCATCGTGGCCTGCGGGACTTCGGCGCCATCGAAATTCCCTTCGGCGAATCCACTATCCATGACACGATGAACGACATCCATCAGGCGACAATGCATCTGCTGAAGGAAGCCAACGAACTCGATGGCATCGTCGCGGGATCGAGCGCCGGAGCTGTGGCCATCGCCTCGGCCATCGAAAAGAGCGGGCGGCGGCTCGGCGGCGATATCGATATGGTATCCAAGCAACCGGCCAACCTGCTTCACTTCATGCGGCCGGAAATCATGACAGTCGATGAGGACATCCGGCTTGCCGGCCGAGAACTCGCCAAGGCCGTGCTGGCGCGCATCGAAGGCGTTCCAGCAGATCAGTTGCGTAGCGTCAGCCTGCCGGACGGGCGCCTTGTCTATCCGGGCTAAGGCGATTGTGTCCCCGAATCGCGCTCGGCGAAAAGCCGAAGCGGTGCCTGAAGCGAATTGCGAAGCGACTTTGGGATTCGAAACCTGCGCTTGCGGCGATCAGCGATACCGGCATTTCAGATGATTGCAGCAAGCTCATCGCATGCGTCATGCGGATGTCGGTCAGCACGCCACGCAGATTGCTGCTCTCGTCGTGCAGCCGCCGCCGCAACGTCGCATCGCTGACGCCAAGCGCTCGAGAAATCTCGCCGCTCGACCAGGGATGCTCCGGCCGGTGGCCAACAAGACGCCGGATGCGCGCGGTAAAGCTCGTCGGCTGATGAAGCGAGAAGCGCAAACCTTCCGAACTCAGCCAGGCAAGCAGTTCCATCACGCGATGGCGTATCACCACATCGGGCAACGAACCGTCATCCAGCAACGCTTCCACCGCCTGTTCGAAGGCGTGGGTCAAGCCCTCGCCCATCGTGCCGAGTTGGCGCGCGTGCATCACGGGCAATGTGTCACCAGGATCGCCAAAAGCCTCGATGACGGAGGGCTCAATGGTGAGCCACCGGGCTTCGTAATCGCCATCATCGGCCGGAATATTTTCGAAATCGAACACTTGCCCTTGGGCGATGGCAATCGCCTCACCGCTCTCCATCACGAATTCGTGGCCCGGTGACTGGATCACCTTGCGGCCACGTCGCACGACGATGATCATTGGCACTATCGTGGTAAGCGACGTAAAGTTCAACCGCGTCGCCTGGGTGACAAGCCCCGTAGCGCCGATGCCGGGTTTTTCGGCGATCATAAGTCTCAAGCGTATCTCCACCGGAATAGCCACACCGGGAAACATCCCGGCGTGGCCGCAATTTTATCAACGACCGCCTTTGGCGACAATCGTCGCCTCGGCGAGCTTGTTCATGTTGGACATGAAGCCGACCAGCGCAGGTGAAGCGTTCTCGGGGATCTCTAGCTTTTCAACCTTCAGCGCCTTGACCGTGATCTTATATTCGTGCGCTGGCCCAGCCGGCGGACAGGCACCAAGATACGCAACCTCACGCATGTCGGTCTCCGTCATATGCGCTCCCTTCGGCAGTTTTGCAGCATCGGTACCAGCACCGGCCGGAATGGATGTCGCATCCGCGGGAATGTCGACCACCACCCAATGCCACCAGCCCGACCCGGTCGGCGCGTCCTTGTCGTACATGGTTACAACAAAGCTCTTCGTTCCTTCGGGCGCGCCAGACCAGCGTATTTCTGGCGAAACATTACCGCCCGTGCATCCCATTTTATCAGCGAACTGAGCCTGTGGCAGAGTACCGGAAGCAAACTCCGGACTTGTAACCTGGAAATCGCCGGCTTCAGCGGCTCCGGCCAGCGCGATCATCGCAGCCGCGATAAGATACCGTTTCATGCTGTCGTCCTTTCATCTGTCCCGATGCAAGGAAACTACAAAGACCCGGAGCGGACAGATACGCCCGCTCAAGTCAATTTTGGTGCCGAAACGCTCACCTGCTGCCTAGATGTTTGCCTTGTGCGAGCAGGCGCAATCAACCCCCGATAGCATGAAAGGCACGTCTGGTCCCGAACTCAGAAATCCGCCAGACCGCTGCCCCAGGGGCCGTGATGCTTGTCGACGCCATCGATACGATCAAAACCATGCGCGCCAAAGAAATCGCGCTGCGCCTGGATAAGATTGGCGGTGCCGCGACCACGACGATAGGAATCGAAGTAGCCGAGCGCCGATGCCAGAGCGGGAACCGGAAGGCCGGCCGTGACCGCTGCGGCGACCACGCGCCGGAGCGCTCCGTCGGTTTCCTTGACCATGGCGGAAAAGGCCGGCGTGATGATCAGGTTGCTCGCATCCGGCATTGCCCGAAACGCAGAGGTGATATCGTCGAGGAACTGCGAACGGATGATGCAGCCCGCCCGCCAGATCTTGGCGATATCAGGCATCGGCAACGACCAGCCGAATTCTTTCGATGCCTCGGCCATGACAGCAAAGCCCTGAGCATAGGCGCCGATCTTGCCGGCAAGCAATGCCATCTCGAGATCGGCGATGAAGGCATCGCGGGAAGCCGGCTTGATCGCACCCTCACCCGGAAGGCCAAGAATTTTCTCGGCGGCTTCGCGCTGGATCTTGAAGGACGACAGGCTGCGCGCGGCAACGGCCGCTTCAATCGCAGTCGCCGGAACACCCATGTTCTGCGCCTCGATGGCGGACCACTTGCCGGTCCCCTTCTGGCCGGCGCGATCGACGATCAAGTCGACCATCGGCTTGCCCGTGATGGGATCACTCGCCTTGAGCACAGCTGCAGAAATCTCGATGAGATAGGATTCCAGCCGGCTCTTGTTCCACTTGCCGAAGATATCGCTGCATTCCTTGGCCGACAGGCCGAGGCCATCGCGCAGGATGCCGTAGATTTCGGCAATCATCTGCATGTCGGCATATTCGATGCCGTTATGGATGGTCTTGACGAAATGGCCTGCACCATTTTCACCGAGCCAGGCACAGCAATCCTCGCCCTTGAACTTGGCCGAAATCGACGTCAGCACCTTTTCGACGCGCTTGTAGGAAGCCTCGGTGCCGCCGACCATGATCGAAGGGCCGTGGCGAGCACCCTCTTCGCCACCGGAAACGCCCATGCCGATAAAGGTCAGACCAGAATCCTTGAGGCCTTCAAAGCGGCGGATCGTGTCGCGAAAATTGGCGTTGCCGGCATCAATGATGATATCGCCAGCCGAGAGATGATTGCGCAGCGTGGCGATCAGTTCGTCGACTGGCTCGCCCGCCTTGACCATGATGATAACCGGGCGCGGCGGGCGGATTGCAGCAACGAACTCTTCAAGGCTTTTCGTCGGAACGATGTGTTCCCGGAGCGCCCCGGCTTCGACGACGAATGTATCGGTTTTCTCCGGTGTGCGGTTGAAAACGGCGATCCTGTTGCCTTTCTCCGCGATGTTGAGTGCGAGATTCGAGCCCATCACCGCCAGTCCGATCAGTCCGATTTCAGCCTTTTCCATGCCGGTCTCCCGTGAGATTTCATTAGGATGATTTTTGCGGGACTATAGGCGCGGCGAGTGTAGACAGGCAAGGCTGACCGCGGCATTTTGTCGTATCAATGCTGCACCGCCCGCACGCGAAGAGACGCGACGTCGGGCCGCCTTATGCGCCGCGCCACGGCCAATCTGGCCATCGGCTCTTTTCACCTGACATAGTAAATAGTGCGACCGCTGAAAGGCCTGGAAATCTCCACCACATTGTTGGGATTGACGCCTTTCGCACGAAGTTGAGCGGCAACGCCACCATCTATGGATGCGCGAATAGTTGCGAGCTTCTGCGGCGTCAACGCGTTTTCGATCCGCGCGCGGTTCCCATCGCTCAGCGAACTGACATAGATGATCTTGATGCCGCTCGCGCTTTTCTTGCGATCATATCCATAGGTAGCGGTGCGCTCGAAGCGGAACGCGTTTGCTTGTGCTGCTGAGGAGAGCTTGTGATCGCCAGCGAAGGACTGACCGGTTGCAAGCCCGACAAACGCGATTACCGAAAGCCCGACAAAGATGCGGCTCATGATGAACTCCAGTTGTTTGCAAGGCTTTGACAATCGAGAGCATTCACCGTTCACCCAGCCGATAAGTAGCGCTCTGGCCGGCCGGCTTCAATTCACAATTTTGAGAAGCCGCTTGTTGCACGCATCGCATTGACCACAGCACCCTGGGTCGCCACCACGTCGCGGGAGTATTCTCAGGTTGTGTCAACCGAAAATCGACCAGCCCGTCCTCTTGGCCAGGATTTCGAGCGCGCGCGTGCCGGCGGCGGAATTGCCGTTGGCATTCAGACCGGGCGACCACACCGCGATCGCCGCCTTGCGCGGCGCGATGCAGAGAATTCCACCACCCACGCCGCTTTTGCCCGGCAACCCAACACGAAATGCAAAGTCCCCCGACGCGTCGTAGTGGCCGCAGGTCAGCATCAACGCATTGATCCGGCGAGCGCGTTCCGCCGAGATCGCGTGGTGCCCCTCATTCGCCAGCCGGCCATTGTTCGCCAGGAAAAGCCCCGCCTTGGCCAGTTGGACGCAGTTCATCGACAATGCGCACTGGTGATAATAGACACCAAGCGTCTTTTCGACCGGGTTGTGGATATTGCCGAAGGCGTGCATGTAGTTGGCCAATGCAGCGTTGCGAAAGCCGGTATGCTGTTCGGAGCGGGCTACTTCCGCATCGATCAGAATCCCGTCATCGTCAGCCAGGTAACGAACAAAACTGAGGATTTCGCCCAGCGTTTCCTTCGGCTGGTGCCCGGACAAAAGCGTATCGGCCACGACGATGGCACCCGCATTGATGAATGGATTTCTTGGAATGCCATGCTCCGACTCGAGCTGGACGATGGAATTGAACGGGGTGCCGGAAGGCTCGCGTCCCACCCGTTTCCACAGGCTCTCGCCGACGCGGCCGAGCGCCAACGTCAGGGTGAATACCTTGGAGACACTCTGGATCGAAAAGGATTCGTTGGCATCACCGATCTGGTGGACGCTTCCGTCCAGCGTAACAATCGCCATCCCGAACTTTTCAGGATCGACCTTGGCGAGAGCCGGAATATAGTTTGCGACCTTGCCTTCGCCGATATACGGCGCGACATCCGAATAAACGGATGCAAGCAGTTGTTCCCACTCCAATATCAGTCTCCGCGTTGCCATCTCCCCGACGCGGCTGCCCGGGGACAGAGCCTCGGCAGCTCCGAATACTCCGTAAACGAAAATCGTTTCGACAAAAAGCCGCAAGATTTCAGAGCAACAGCAACGTGCCGCTTCTGATAATCACAACAACGGCTATGGGAAGACCTGTGCCGACTCGAAATGGCCGCAAGATGATGCGTTCAAGCAGTGGGGTCGGCGGCAGGGCCGCTGTTGTCGCTGGCGTGACAGGGTCCCGGTCCGCCAGGCATGCCTCCAGCTTGATGTCAAAATCATCAGGAACAGCATTGCCGAATTCGTATTCGTCGAGTTGCCGGCCGATGCAGTCATGCGGTCGGCATCGATGCTGCTCGCAGAATGTCCGATTCGCAAATAGCACGCGCCTTTCCCGCCCGACCAGCAAAACCTGGTCCGGCAAGACGTCGAGCATCCCTTGGTAAAGGTGGATGTCGTCTTCCTGTTCGCGCTGTACCGGTTTCCTGAGCACCGGCATCAGTCGCCGCACGAATTGCGACCCCGGTTTGCGGAAACTGCGGTCCAGAAGATCTATCATTGCCGACATGTTGCGTCGGACCATTGCGGGGTCCCTGGCGTTGTCGCGTGTCAATTCGCAGAAGTATCGAACCTGAAGATAGAGTTCGCGTGGCGTAACCGGCTGCGCATCGTAAAGACGAGCCACGAGTGGTTCGATCTCGCGATCTATGATACGGACAAGCTGGTCTTCGCCATCCGCCACTGCAAATTTCAGTTGCGAGAACTTGGCTCTTAAGCTTTCGATCAACGTATTCAAATCAGCCTGCTTTCGGCGAATCGAGATCAACCCGCGTTCGCGGTGCCAAATCACCGCGCACAACAGCAGGATTAGTTTCCGCGCCGGATGATGTAAAGTTCACCCCAAGGAGAGAATTCGTAATTTCTGGACTTTATCCAAAGAAACTCAGTAAATCCCTAGTCGAGACATATATTTCATGATTAAAACAACGCAAACATCACATACTTGACCAGTCTACTTCGTAGAAAACCAATATTCGCACACACTTTACGTACGCTAACGTACACACTACTTGGCGATATATAAGAAAAAAGAGATTTGCATATATTCAGCATCGTTGATGATCAGCACCTGCACGCCTCGGAACGGCCACTGAACGCTGGGATCAGCATATCATGACGGAAACGACCAGTGTAATTGGGACCAGCAGGTTGAATACCGTGCAAGCCCTCCAGAACACCGCAATCGCGGCGTCGACATCCGACGGCCCAATGGCGCGCCGACCAGCAGCATTCTGCATCGGTTCCTGCACCCGTTCCCCGGCATAGATCCGCGGTCCCGCAAGGGCAATATCCAGCGCCCCAGCCATTGCCGATTCCGGCCAACCGGAATTCGGCGACCGGTGCAGCCCATGATCGGTCAATGCAGTTTCAAGTGAACGCCGGGCGGCAATCTTGCCGCTTTGGGCGAGCGCGCCGGCCGCTATGACCAGCGCCGACAGCCTTGCAGCCGGCCAGTTGGCAAGATCGTCAAGTCGCGCCGAAGCCCAGCCGAAATGCAGATAGCGTGACGATTTGTGGCCAATCATCGAGTCTGCCGTGTTCAGCATCTTGTAGGCAAACAAGCCGGGCAAACCGAACAGAGCATAATAAAGCGCCGGCGCCACCACGCCATCGGAGAAGTTCTCGGCCAGCGTTTCGATAGCCGCTCGGCAAACTCCTGGTCCATCGAGAGTATCGGGGTCGCGGCCAACCACCATCGATACAGCCCGTCGCCCACCCTGCAGGCCACCATCACGAAAGCCTGACGCGACGGCGACGACATGATCCGCCAGGCTTTTCTGCGCCAGAAGCACAGCAACGATCAGGATCTCGATGAAAATGCCCAGCAAACCGATTTGCAGCAGCAACCGGTTCACAAGCACCCCCACAATGATACTGGCGATCAACAGGGCAATTATCGACATGATGCCATAGGCCCGGCGATCCCGATCCCCGAGCCCCTTGCCATTAAATTGCTTTTCGAAGAACGAAATAGCCTTGCCGAACAGCACCACCGGATGCGGCACCTTCGCCCACAGCTTTTCAGGGTCGCCTACAACGCGGTCGATCAGCAGAGCGATCGTAAGGATCAGGAGCGTAAGCATGAACTCTCAAATGATGCGAGCACATCGGTCAGTCGCCGGTCGCCGCGCTGATCCGCTGCAAGCCCTATTCTCAACCAGTGGGGTGCATAGTCGAATTTGCGCACGAGTATATGAGAGGCCGCAAGATGTTCAAAGAGGCCTGCAGCATTTTCGTGATCGACAAGCGCAAACAGATCTGTCCCGCCAGCAACCTTCATTCCCGCAGCCTGCAACGCACCTTGCAGGCCCGCTCGGCGTTCGCCGATCACGCGCACAAGCGCAGATCGGTCGCGGCGCAACAGCACGCGGGCGATATGTAGAGCCGGTCCCGAGACCGCCCAGGGCCCAAGCTCGAACTCGATGAAATCCAGCGTCTCGGGATCAGCAAAGACGAATCCGAGACGGACACCGGCGAGCCCGAAGAACTTGCCGAACGAGCGGCTGACCGTTACGCCCCGTGCTTCTGTCGCGATCGCGGCGACGCTGAGTTCCGGACGGCCATCGCCGAATGCCTCGTCGACATGCAGATGGCCACCCCGCGCCCGCATGGTGGCAGCCAGCTCCACCAACTCGGAAGGTTGCAGGATTCGTCCATCCGGGTTGTTGGGATTGACGACAATCAGCGCGCCATGATCCTCTCGCAACGCGCCAATCCCGGCAATCTGCTCGACCGCAAGGCCGGCTTTGCCGAGGCAATGGGCATACTCGCCATAGGTCGGCGACAGGATAGCGACGGGCCTGTCCTGCGGCACAAGCTTCGGCAAAATTTGAATGAAGGCCTGTGTGCCAGGAACCGGAAGCGGATGCGCGATTGAGCCCGCAGGACCTGCAGCCGTCGACGAACCTGCGAGGTACCAGTCTGCCGCCGCGCGGCGCGCATCGTCGATCAGTTCCCGGTCTGGTAACCGGTTCCAGATAGAAATGGGAATATCGGGAAGCGCCACCGCATTGGGATTGATGCCGGTGGAAAGATCGAGCCAATCCTCGGCGCGTCCGCCATAGCGCGCGACCGCGGCTGTTAGCCCGCCACCATGATGAATGCCGGCCATCAGCCCCTGGTCCCGGCAAGATCGATCAGGTGCATGTAGGAACCGGACACGTTGCCACGGCTCAGCCCCGCCGGACCAACGACCTCTCCTGCGGCATCGATCGCCTCGAACAATCGTTCTGCCTGCCCCTCGCGAACGACGGTCGAATAGTGAAATTCATGGGCAGTAAAATCCCGCCCCGCAAAGCAGCCCGAGAGCGCCCTGACGCGCCGATATCCGAGATGTCGCCTGCGTGCCGCAAACGAAGTCGCCAGCGGCAGCAAGCCAAGCATCGGGTGTTCCACGCCAGACGCATCTACCAAGGTTTCGCCGAGCGTCATGTAGCCACCACATTCGCCGTAGATCTCGCTGCCCCGCTCGGCATGTGCCTGCATCGCGCGCTTGAAATTACCTGCAGCAGCCAGCCGTCCGGCATGCAGTTCGGGGTAGCCGCCCGGCAGGAACACAGCATCGGCAGCTTCTTCCGGCCCTTCGTCCGCCAGCGGCGAGAAATGGGAAATCTCAGCACCCTGCTCCCGCCAGCCATCCATCAGATGCGGATAGATGAAGGCAAACGCTTCGTCACGGGCGATCGCAATACGCGCCCCCGGCGCCGGTATGCGCTCTATCTGCGCGGGAGTGCCGGTAGCACTTCGCTGTGCAAGCGACACCAGAACATCCATGTCGCAACACGTGGCAACCGTCTCGGCCGCATGCTCTATGAAAGCATCAATGCCGTGGATTTCTCCAGCCTGGACCAGACCAAGATGCCGCTCCGGCAATGCTAGCTGCTTATCCTGCATGATCACGCCGAGGATCGGAACATTGGTTCTCGCCAGCCCCGCGCGCAGCATCGCCTCATGGCGAGCACTGCCGACACGATTGAGGATCAGACCGGCAATCCGCACCTCGGGATCGTAGGCCGCATATCCAGCCACGACAGCACCCACCGAATGCGACATGCGTGCGCAATCGACCACCAGAACGACCGTAAGATCCAGCAACCTCGCAAGGCTTGCCGGTGAGCCGGTATGGTCGGCTGCCGCATCGTGCAGTCCCATCATCGCCTCGATGATCAGCGGCTTGTCGTTGGCAGCCTGACGGAGCAGCAATTCCGGCCGCATGGCCCAGGGATCGAAATTGACGCATTCGACACCACACGCGATCTGATGGAACGCCGGGTCGATGTAGTCCGGCCCCGCCTTGCCGGGCTTGACCGCAATGCCACGATTTCTCAGGGCGCGCAGCAGCCCGAGCGTGATCGTCGTCTTGCCCGAGCCGGAATTCGGCGCAGCAATCAGCAGGCCGCTCATGCCGGATCCTTCAGGGAGCGCGAACCGATCGGATCGGCGACAAGCACCTTGCCCGACAGAGCGCCGAGCCAATCGAGCCCTTCGCGCAGCCTGACGACCTCACCCACGACAACGATCGCTGGCGGCTCGAGGCCGGCCTGTGCAACATCCCGCTCGGCATGTTGGAGTGTCGTCACGACCACCGCCTGGGAAGCGGTTGCGGCGTTGCAGACGAATGCCACTGGCTCGGCAGGCGCACGCCCGGCATCGATCAGCTGACGGGTGATTTCGCCCATATGCTTCATGGCCATGTACATCACGATGACCGGAGAGCCGCGTGACACGGCCTGCCAATCGATCCGATCCGGGATCAGACCGGAAGAATCATGGCCGGTCAGGAACGTGACGGTATGATTGATCTCCCTGTGCGTTACGGGAATACCAGCATAGGCCAGGCCACCGATGCCGGCGGTAATGCCGGGGACGATGCGGAACGGAATGTCGTGATCGACAAGCGTCAGCGCTTCTTCGCCGCCGCGCCCGAAAACCAGCGGGTCGCCGCCCTTCAGTCGCAGCACGCGCTTGCCCGCGCGGGCCAGTTCGACCAACCGCAGAGAAATATCCCGCTGCCTGGAAGACGGCTTGCCGCCGCGCTTGCCTGCATATTCCAGCACAACGCCGGGCCGCGCCCGCTTCAGGCAGGTTTCGTCGACGAGCGCATCATAGACGATGACATCGGCCTGCCGGAGCCCCTTGAGCGCCAGCAGAGTCAGAAGTCCGGGATCGCCCGGGCCTGCGCCGGTCAGCCAAACGGTTCCCGGCTCTAAATCCGGCAGATCGGAAAAAATGTCATCCATTCCAGTTTCCTATGCCGCCAAAAACGGAAAAGCAATCATGCCCGTCACTGCATTCTGGCCAGCTGGCGCAATCGCCATGCTTCATGTTTCCCAAAGAGGCTAAACCGCGCGCTGCCGGCGAAATCGCCTCAAAACGGCATTGACTGATCCACTGACGAAAGCCGAGCGCCCGGCGCAGTTAACCACAACGCGAACATGCGGATTCATTTCCAAAGGATATCAAGCTAAACAATTGAAAGACAGAAGGTTATTTCCTCCACCATAAAACGGCTTCGGCCGACCCTTTTCAGGTCGGCCGACATGCAAATAGCGAGGTTGGCAATCCCGTCAGTGACGGATCAAGGTCTCCTCGACCAGCTTCATGACATTTTCCGCATCGACATCGACGCAAGCCAACTGGCTCGGCAATCCGTCCCAGACGCTGGGGCCGAAGCGCATACCGTCCGGCTTCTGCAGGGTCTTACCCTCGCCGACGCTGTCGGTCATCACCCGGATCGAGCCGGAACGGGTGGTGAAGAGCTCGCGCGCGACCACATAAACACACGCGCATGTGTCGTGGACGACCATGCTGTCGGTCACCTCATCGTCATAAAAGTCGATATAGAATTGCGAAACGCGGTCGAGCAGCTGCATTGCCGCTCCGCCCTTTGCGGCGAGGGCTGCCAGCGTGGCGCGAGACATCGCCGTCTTGAGCGTGACATCAAGACCGACGACAACCACCTTCCACGGCGCAGTCATCACCGCATCGGCTGCGGCCGCATCGCCGTGTATGTTGGCTTCCGCGGCAGGCGTCACATTGCCCGGCACGTCGAAAGCCCCTCCCATGATGACGACTTCCTTGACCAGACCGGCAATCTCCGGCGCCTCCTTCAAGGCGTTGGCGAGATTGGTCATCCGCCCCACGGCAACGAGAGTGATCTCACCCGGATGGGCCTTGACCGTCTCGATGATGAACTGCTGTGCCGTGCGCGGATCGAGCGGCACGTCGACGACGTCGGGAACGCCGATATTGCCCAGCCCGTCATCCCCGTGGATATGATTCGGAAATGGATGGATCTCTTCGCCGGCCGCATACTTGTCGCCCGAGCCCTTGGAGACGGGTGCATCGATCTCCCACTGCTGCTTCAGGTAAAGCGCATTGCGGGTCGTGGTTTCGATGGAGGCATTGCCGAATGTCGTGGTGATGCCAACGAGATCGATCTCCGGATGGCGCACCAGAAACAGCAGTGCCATGGCATCGTCAACGCCTGGATCGGTGTCAAAAATTACCTTGTGCATTCCTTGCTCCCTCACCTGACCCTGATGGTCGAGGGCGAGGTTTGGCAAAGCCGCAGAAAAATATCCACCTCTTTTTACCAGACAGTCAAAAAATCATTCGGATTTTGCCAGCGCAATCGTTGCGCCGCCGCATTTCGTCTTGCCGACGACAAGCACACCATGGCGCCCTGCGGATGCAAGTGCGGCCGCTTCCGCCACGCCATGGCACCCGATACGCAGGAACAGTTCTTCCGACGGGTTCAAAAGTCGTGACGTTTGGGCGTCCAACGCCTGTGGAGAAAAGTAGGCTGGCGAGGTGCCGAAGTGGTCCGCAAGCGCTTCAAGCGCCGGGTGCCCCTTGCGGGTTTCGATGGTCGCGAGTTTCAGTCCTGCCGCAGTGATGCCGGCCGCTTCGAGCATCTGCTCGACGCCGGCTATCAGGCCGTCCGCATCCGCCCGTTCGGAAAGCCCGACACCCAGATGGAACGTTGCACGGCCCTGCGCCATGGGCGTCGTCCTACCCGACCCTGCGCGGCTGTATGACCTCGAGATCGGCTGCGTACCGCGCTTTCAATTCGGCGGCCACGTCCTTCGGCAATCGTACTTTCTCTGAATTTGAAAACCTCTCGAACGGCAACAGCCCATACCGGCGCCCGATGTGCTGCACCGTCCGCCAGGACCGATAATTCCAGGTAATCTTATGCGCGAGACGGTTCCAGCGGCGGTACATATCCACCATGCCTTCGCCTATGGATGTGTTCTTGTTCGGCAGCTTGCGTCCATTCTCACCAAGCGCCTGCATAACATCCGGAAAGACCGCGCAAAGGAAGCCATAGGGATCCTTCACCAGATCGGCATGATCGTATATGCCGACTTTTTCAGGATCGAAATTGCGACGCAATGCATCGGCCGCAGTCGTCCAGGTCATGCTTGAGAAATCATACTCCTCAAGGAACTCTTCCATTGTAAATTTCGCGCCCATCCGGATCTGCTGAACGAACCAGGACGGAAGAAAACCGGAATAATCGCGAATGACAAAACGGGCCTCCACATCGTAACCCCGCAAGGCATGGGAGATCCGTTCGGCATGTGCCTCGGCGCGCTGGTAGAATTTCGGATACTTTTTGGCGAACGGCTTTCCGAGCATTCCCTCATTGGAAATGATCAGCGTGTGAGCCCCGCTTTCAGCGTAGAGGCGTTCGATCACCGTCCTGATCCGGTCGATAAAGGCCGGGCTACTGTTGCCCGACCGCAGGATCTCGCCAAGCAGCAAGCGAATGTCGTCCTCCGGCCGCTTCTTGCGCGACACGGCCGGGCAGTAAAAGCCGGCCGCAATCAATGCGTCGTGATTGCCATACAGGAGATGCTGGAAACTGGTCGAACCGGTTTTCGGCGCGCCGCAATGGAGAATGATTTTCCGCGTCATGCGTTCGTGAACTCTACGTTGGTTGGCGACCTTTCGCATTCGGGCTCAAAAGGGTCAAGCGGTGATCGGCGTCAGCAAAGGCGCCTGCGTACCCTTGAAGGGCAACCAAGTGTCTGCAATAATCGCACCAAGACTGAATCGAGCCCTCCTTGCCAGACATCACCTTCCAGCTTGTCGCCCTTCTGTTTTTTGCTGCATTCGCCGCCGGCTTCATCGACTCGATTGCGGGCGGAGGCGGCATGATCACAGTGCCGGCAATGCTTCTGGCTGGTTTTTCGCCGATAGAGACCCTGGGGACCAACAAATTGCAGGCGCTGTTCGGATCGGGCTCGGCGACATTGGCCTATGCGCGCGGCGGTCATGTGTCGCTCAAAAGCCAATTGCCGATGGCAGCCACATCAGCGATCGGCGCCGCCTTAGGCGCGGCTATGACGACGTGGCTTCCGGGCGACGTGCTCAAGGGCATGCTCCCCCTGCTGCTGATCGCCATTGCCCTCTATTTCGGCTTCAAACCCAGCTTCAGCGACAGCGACCGGCACCGTAGAATGACGCCCTTCCTGTTCGGACTGACCCTGGTGCCGGCCATCGGCTTTTATGACGGAATGTTCGGTCCTGGAACCGGCTCCTTCTTCATGCTCGCCTTTGTCACGCTGGCTGGCTACGGCATGCTCAAGGCCACGGCCCACACCAAAATGCTGAATTTCGCATCCAATATCGGCGCCTTCGCTGTCTTTGCGTTTTCCGGCGCAATCTACTGGAAAATCGGCCTGATCATGGGCGCTGGCCAGTTTCTCGGCGCGCAGGCCGGATCGCTCTTCGCCATGAAGAAAGGCGCGAGACTGATCCGCCCGCTGCTCGTGATCAGTTGTATCGTTCTGGCGATAAAACTGCTTTCGGACCCCGCCAATCCGGTCCGTGTGTGGTTCGGTCTATAGAGCAGACTGCATCGCCGGGACGTTGACTGCCTGACGCGTGGTGCGGCACATCGTTTATGGAACCAGGTGCCATGTCGGTAAGCGGCGGTGAACGCCCTCCCCGACCAACGACGTCCAGCTGATCGTTTGCACGTAGCCGAATTCTCCCGTTCTATCGAGTCGGCAGAATTGGTAGTCGAACTCGATGACCACACACCGGTCGGGAACTCTTCGTTTGGCCCAGTCGATATTCAGCCGCTTGTGATGCGTAATTACAGTCAATCCCTGCGGCGGCGGCCTCAGGCGCAGTTCACGAATGGCTGGTTTCGCGTTTGGTAGCCGCTTTTCAAAGACGCTGTCGGCAAGATCCTCATCATCTCGCGGAACGAAGTCACCATGCCTCTGATAGACGACGCTGCCTGTCGAGGTGATCTGCGTCAGGTATGGTGTCGCCGCCCGGGTGAACACATCGACATGGCCGGCCGTGCTGACAATATCGGCACGAACCGTATCGTAGTTCTTGCCTACCGGGCTTTCGGTGAAGCGATAGGCAGCGTTGGTAATCACAAATATGCCGCCGGGAACCAGGCTTTCGTCGAGCATTGCCACCAGTTCATCGAATCTGGAAACCGGAAAGAGCTCCACCGCATTCAATGGCGTAGGGTTGAGGCACAAGACCGCCGATGCGACAATCAGATCGAAGGGGCCGTGTGCTGCAATGTTCTCCACGGAAGACTTGAATATGGTGGCAAGCGCTCCGACCGACCGGCGGCAGATATCCAGAAGCCGATCGTCTATTTCGCAACCGTAGACATCATGGTCCGGGAACATGAATCGAAGTGTTGCAATTTCCTCGCCAATCGAGCTTCCGAACGACAGGATCTTGAGCCGACGATCGGGCATGGTCTGTTGAAGGCGCACCCGAGCAACTGCCAACTGCTCTGTCTGTCGAAACATCTCGGTATGGAAATTGAATTGCACTTTTTGCATTCCGCCATCCACTTTGCTCGGTGCAACCCGTACCCGGTTAATTCGTTTCAGGGTGCAAAATGCGGAAAACGCATGTCGCTCCCCGACGCCACGATTCAGCTACTGCTGGTAGGCGCTTAGGGAGCTTACAATAAAGTGTACGGTCGGGCGAGCCTGTTTGCTCACTCTGCTAGATGCTAGAACTCGACGCCCTGCTGGCCTTTGATACCGGAACGAAACGGGTGCTTGATCAGTTCCATCTCCGTCACAAGATCGGCGATCTCGATCAGTTCGTCCTTGGCGTTCCTGCCTGTCATGACGACATGCGTCATTGGCGGCTTCTCCTCCTGGAGAAACGCGATCACTTCGTTGACGTCCAGGTAATCGTAGCGCAGTGCAATGTTTATCTCGTCGAGCAGAACCATTGACCTGCCCGAAACAATCAGTTCCTTGGCCTTTTCCCAGGCCGCCTGCGCGGTTGCTACATCCCGGGCACGATCCTGGGTTTCCCAGGTGAAGCCCTCACCCATCGTGTGGAATTCGCAGATATCGGAGAAATGCTTCTCGATCAGCTCCCGTTCGCCGGTCACCATGGCACCCTTGATGAACTGTACGACCGCGCAAGGCATTCCATGGGCGATGTGGCGGAAAATCATCCCGAAGCCAGCCGTCGACTTGCCCTTGCCCTTGCCGGTATGGATGATGATCAGGCCTTTTTCCCCTGTTTTGGTGGCCATGATCTTGTCACGCGCCGCCTTTTTCTTGGCCATCTTTTCGGCATGGCGAGCGTCATCGTGAGCAACGGTCTGTTCTTCAGCCATTTCGTATTTCCTCCAATTCATACCGCGCCGAATTGGACTTCGGCGCCCATAATGTCCTGTCGATCGCGTCCAGCAGCTTCGCCGAAAGCTCTTTCAATGCAGCCGGGTTCTTTTCCGCGAGAAAGTCGCGGACACGCGCATCGACGAGGTAGGCCTGATAGGCCGCTTCGAAATGATGGTCCTTCACCGTTCCGGTCGTCGCGGCAAAGGCGAACATGAAATCGACCGTGGCGGCAATCTCGGCCGCTCCCTTGTAGCCATGGCGCATGGCACCCTCTATCCACTTCGGGTTGACCACCCGGCCGCGCACGACGCGCGAGATTTCCTCTTCAAGCGAACGGATGACCGGCTTTTCCGGCCGGGAATGATCATTGTGATAGATCGAGGGCTGGCTACCCTTGAGATGGCTCACGGCTGCGGCCATGCCGCCCTCGAACTGATAGTAGTCATCGGAATCGAGCAGGTCGTGCTCGCGGTTGTCCTGGTTCTGAATGACGGCCTGCAGCGACTTCAAACGCTTGGCGAACAGTTCCTTGTCTTCCTCGCCGTCCGCATCCGCTCCATAGGCGTAGCTGCCCCACTCCATAAAGCTCTCCGCGAGAGCAGCTTTGTCTTCCCAACCGCCTTCATCCATCAGCGCCTGCAGGCCTGCGCCATAGGAACCAGGCTTCGAGCCGAAAACGCGGTGCCCCGCACGCTGGGCTGCCTTCCCGTCCGCAGCGCCTTCGGCCGCCAGCAACATCGCTTCGCGCTTCATCCGCGCTGCAATCGGATTGTCGGCCTCGTCTTCTTCAAGCGCGCCGATAGCTCTTGCCGCCCGGTCGAACAGGGCAATCTGTTCGGGAAAGGCATCTCGGAAAAAGCCGGAAATCCTCAGCGTCACATCGACCCTTGGCCTTCCGAGCGTCGCCATCGGTATGATTTCGTAACCGGTGACGCGGGCAGAGCTCATGTCCCAGACCGGCTTGGCACCAATCAGCGCCAGCGCCTGGGCGATGTCGTCGCCGCCGGTGCGCATGTTCGATGTGCCCCAAGCGGTGATGCCGAAAGAGGTCGGCCAGTCACCGTGATCCTGTACATAGCGCGTGACCAGCAACTCCGCGGACTTTTTACCCAGTTCCCAGGCCGTCGGCGTCGGCACCGAGCGCGTATCGACCGAGTAGAAATTCTTGCCTGTGGGCAGCACGTCAGGCCGCCCTCGCGTCGGCGCCCCCGAAGGAGCCGGTGCTACGAACCGCCCAGACAGACCGGTGAGCAATGCCGAGATTTCAGCATTTCCGCAGGCCGTGATGGAGGGTTTCAGCCGGGTTTCGACCGCATGCATGACGGCGCGCGTTTCAAGCCAATCCTCTGAACAGGCGGTCTCGTCGGACACCAGCATCGACGCCAGCAGTTCTATGCGCTCGACCGCATCGCCGTTCGTACGCCAGGCAGCATCGGAGACTCGGGAGAGGATCTCCGGTTTCAATCCCTGCCACGCCGCAGCCATGTCGCAATCGAGCGGGTCGAAATCCTGAGCGAGTAGCAGATCCTTGGCAATCGCCCGCTGCAAGCTCTGCCCGCCGCCCTCGCCGGTGCCGCGCGGAACACGCGCCAGCGCAACCGTCAGGTCGGTCAGCAGCCGGCCTTCGGGAGAGACACCGAAGACATGCAGCCCGTCGCGGATCTGCATTTCCTTGAGGTCGCAAAGCCAGGCATCGAGCTTCTGCAGCGCCATGTCTTCGTCGAGACCTTCAAGCCCTGCATCATGGCGCAGGCCGGAATCACCGGCAAGTTCGAGGATCTGCTTCTTGAGCAGCACCAGCCGCCGTGGATCGGTGCCCTGGGCCTGATAGTATTCGTCCACCAGTGTTTCCAGATCCCTGAGATAGCCGTAGCTTTCGGCACGCGTCAGCGGTGGCGTCAGGTGATCGATAATGACGGCGGACGACCGGCGCTTGGCCTGAGTGCCCTCACCCGGATCGTTGACGATGAACGGATAGAGATGCGGCATTGGCCCGAACACGGCCTCGGGGTAGCATTCGGCTGACAGCGCCATGGCCTTGCCCGGCAGCCATTCCATATTGCCGTGCTTGCCCATGTGGATCACCGCATCGGCGCCGAAGGCCTCGCGGATGAACGCGTAGAAGGCGAAATAGCCATGCGGCGGCACCAGATCCGGCGAATGATAGGTTTCCTTGGGATCGATATTGTAGCCGCGCGCCGGCTGAATTCCGGTCAGCACATTGCCGAAACGGGCAAGCGGCAACGCAAACGCATCATCGATAAAGAACGGGTCGCTTTCGGGAAGGCCCCAGCGCGCGGTCACCTCTTCCTGAATCTGAATGGGAAGCTTTGCGAAGAAAGCCTTGTAATGATTGAGCGAAAGTCGCTCGCGAATGACGCGGCCATCCGTTGCCGCGTTGGTCGGCCCTGCCATCAGGTGGTTGATCAGGCCGTCGCCATCGGCGGGCAGATCGCCGGTGACATAACCGGCCGCGCGCATTGCCTTCAACACTTCCAGCGAACCCGCCGGCGTATCGAGGCCGACGCCGTTTCCAAGCCGTCCATCGCGGTTCGGATAGTTGGCGAGGATCAGCGCAACGTGCTTGTCCTTGTTTTCGAGATGCCGCAGCCGGGCCCAGCGGGCGGCAAGATCTGCGACAAACTCGATCCTGTCCAGCTCGGCCACGGGTGCAACGATATTGACCTCTGCGCGTTCGTCGAACACCGCTGCGCGCTTGAACGATATGGCGCGCGACAGAACCCGGCCATCCACTTCTGGCAGTGCGACATTCATGGCGAGATCGCGGGACGACAGCCCCATGGAAGATCCCAGCCAGCTTTCGCGCGTGGCGCTGGACAGCACCACCTGCAGCACCTGCGCGCCCGTCTCATCGAGCACGGTGCCGGTCTTTTCCGCACCGGGCGACACCACGGCGAAACTGGTGGTGTTGAGGACGACATCGGGCGCATGCGCCGCAAACAGCCCCCGAACGAGATCGGCGGAGTAGGTATCCTTCAGACTGGAGACGAAGATCGGCAGTACTCGAAGGCCCTGCTTCTCCAGAGCGCGAACCAGCGCTTCGACAGGCTCCGTCTGGCCACTTTGAACCAGCGCGCGATAGAAGGTGATGACGGCCAGCGCATGTTGCTTACCCCCCTCTGTCCTGCCGGACATTTCCCCCTCAAGGGGGGAGAACGGATGTGGGACTACCGTCGACAACATCCCTGCAAGAGGGGGATCCTGCACCGCCTGATTGGGACCGAGAGCATGCAGCATGTCGATCTCCCCCCTTGAGGGGGAGATGTCCGGCGGGACAGAGGGGGGTGCAATCGACAACCACTGCTCTTCCGATATCACACCCCTGCCCGGCCACCAGATTCCCGCCTTGGCGAGCTTCTGGGCCGGTTCGGGTCTCGCTCCACCGGAAAGCAAGGCTTCACCGCAGGAAACGAAGCGCGCCGCGTTGTCACTGCCGCCCTCGACCAGATAGGACCAGAGCGCCGTGCAATCGTCCGCCGGGAGTGTCGACCAGGGCTCAAGTCCGGCGTCGGGACGGTCGTCACCGGGCAGCACCGCTAGCTTGAAACCATGCGCAGCGCTTGCGGCTTTCAATGCCTCGACGAGATAGGAAAAATAGCTGTAGCCACCAAGTGCCCTGAGCACGACCAGTTTAGCGTGCCGGGCCGTTTTGTCGATCCACATATCGACCGACATCGGATGCTTGATGCTCGCCAGATTGACGAGGCGCCACGACGCAGCAGCCTTGTTTGCGGCTACGGCAATGCTGGCGATTTCCGTATCGGCCGCCGACAGAAACAGAATGTCGCCGGGCGTCTGGCCGAGGTCGAATGCCTCGTCACCGTCGGAAATCGTGCCTTTCTGGGCGAGGAGAAGATGCATTAGGATGTGTCCGGTCTAAAGTTCTCGATCAGCCATGTAGCTCACGCGGAAATATGCCATGGCGACCCCGGACACACCACAATTCAAGCCGCTCAGCCGAGTGCCTTGATCTCGCTGGTGATCGCCTGGTCGTCCATCTCGTCATGCAGGCCGATGACCACAAGCTTTGTACCACGCGCCTCGCCTGCCGCCCACGGGCGATCGTAGTAGCTATCGATGCGCGAGCCGACAGCCTGGATTACCAGACGCATCGGCTTGCCCTTGACCTCGGCAAAGCCCTTCAGACGCAGGATATCGTGCTTGTCGATCACCGGCTTCAGGCTTTCCATGAAGGCCGCGCCGTCAGCCAGCGCCCCGAGCTCGACCACGAAGCTCTCGAATTCGTCATGGTCGTGATCGTGGGGGGCGCCCTCATGCTCGAGTTCGTGGTGAGACTTGCGGTTCTCGATATCGCTTTCGGTGCCGACGCCAAGGCCGAGCAGCACGGACGCAGGGATATCGCCGTTGCGCGCCTCAATCATCCGCGGCTTGCGGGCCGTCGCGGCAGCGACGATTTCGCGAACCGACTTCAGCGCCGCTTCGTCGATCAGATCAGCTTTGTTGAGCACGATCAGGTCGGCAGCGGTCAGCTGATCCTCGAACAATTCCTCGATCGGGCTTTCGTGATCGAGGCCTTCGTCTTCGGCGCGCTGGGCATGCAGCGCGTCGTGGTCGTCGGCGAAGCGGCCAGCAGCGACGGCGGCGCTATCGACAACCGTCACCACGCCATCGACGGTCACCGCAGTCTTGATGCCCGGCCAGTTGAAGGCGGCGACCAGCGGCTGCGGCAGGGCAAGGCCTGACGTCTCGATGATGATGTGATCCGGACGGTCCTTGCGCGCCAGCAGCTTTTCCATCGTCGGAATGAAATCGTCGGCCACCGTGCAGCAGATGCAGCCGTTGTTGAGCTCGATAATATCGTCTTCGGTGCAGGCTTCGGCACCGCACCCCTTGAGCACGTCGCCATCGACGCCAAGATCGCCGAACTCGTTGATGATCAGCGCGATCTTGCGGCCGTCGGCGTTCATCAGCATGTTGCGGATCATCGTCGTCTTGCCCGCGCCGAGAAAGCCGGTGATCACGGTGGCCGGAATCTTCTGCATTTTTTAACCCTTCATCTTCAGCGGCAACCCGGCCGCTATGAAATAAACTTCGTTCGCGACCGCAGCAACCTTCTGGTGAAGGCGGCCGGCATGATCGCGAAACTCGCGGGCCATCCTGTTTTCCGGCACGATGCCGAGGCCCACTTCATTGGAAACGAAAACGACGCGCGCCTTCAGGCTACCGACGCAATCGACCAGCCGGTTTGCCTCCGTGGCAACATCCCGGTCGTCCATCATCAGGTTCGTAACCCAGAGCGTCAGGCAATCGACAAGGACGGCATTGCTCTCGCTGTCCAGCGCCTGCAAACACGAGATGAGATCGAGCGGTTCCTCGTGCGTAACCCAGCTATCGCCCCGATCCTCGCGATGATGTGCGATGCGTTCCTGCATCTCCTCATCCCATGCGCGGCCGGTGGCAATGTAATGACGCGAGAGGCCAGTCTCCGTGACCAGCCTCTCGGCAAAAGCAGACTTCCCCGAGCGCGCCCCGCCTAGGACGAGCACTGCGCCCAGCGATGTCATCAGGCCATCTTCGCAAACCGGGCGTTGAACGTGCCGAGCAGCAGGCCCAGCGCCACCCAGAAGAACAGGCCGGTGGCGAGAGCTGCCACAGCATATTCCGCGGCAAGCACCGCAGGCACGTTGCTGGTGATGTCAGCCGGTTGCGGCGCGCCGATCGCATGTGGCACGAGCATCAGAACAAGACCTCCGATCTTGGCCCATATTTCTGGACGAAGAACCATGAGGTAGAGCCCGATTGCCGTTGCAATCACCGTTCCGAACCACCAGACCTGACGGTCGAACAATTCGGCGGCCGGAAAGCCCGGCAGTTCCGGCGGCAGGCCGACGGACGGCAGCAACTGGAATGCCAGCCACGCGGCCGCGCCCCAGAGCGCGCCGTTTGCCACGGTCACTGCAGTGCCGGTAAACAGGCTCGCAGCGAGCAGAATGAGCGCAAAACCGCATCCTGTCACGACATTGGCCATGATGGTGCCGGTCAGGCGGTTGACGCCGAACAGCATTCCGCCCTCGTCCTCGGCGCCCGCCTCTGCGGAGGTCTCGTGCGCCATCGCCTTCGTTGCAAAGGAGATATTCAGGCCGGATGTGTGTTCATGAACCTCTGCCGGCGCGTTCTCGTATTTCTCGGCTTCGAGAATGAGCGGAACGACTCTTGCCTGCTGGGCGACTGTCACCAGTCCACCAGAAATCAGCCCGGCTACCAAAGCAGCCAAGAGATATTTGACAACCATGGAGATACCCCCTTAGTGGCAGGGGAAGCCATTTGCGTGACGAACGTCATGCGCGGTGTCGTGCAGCACGTTCGAATGCGCAAAACCGGCACCGAAGATCAGGAACGAGCCGACGAGCAGAGCAAGAATGCCTGCGGTGAAACGATCGGATACCGAAACGATCTTGGTAGAAGAAATAGAAGCCTGAGCCATGACAACCTCCGTGCTGGCAAAATACAAAAAGTGACGCAAATCGCGTCGGGTTTTGTCTGGCAGATCTCCTGGCTCACGGTTCCCGCAGCGCAGCTTTCGCTACGCCGCGACGGCGACCCCTCGCCTTCCCGGAACTTCCGGCTTTGCGCGAAGGGACGATTCGTAGAAGGAGGCGTCCCGCCCGTGTTGCCGCAATGCCGTTCCAGTGGCTTTGAAACCGTTTGAAGTCTTTGCGCCGAAAGCACCATGCTCTTTGCTCGCAAACCCTTCTCGCAGTCCCCGGAATCGCCTCTTCCGCTCTACAGTCGCGGGGTCGGCCGGGATAAGAATGCCCTAGATGGGTCCATTCGTCCCGTTCCCTTTTGATCCCTTGGGCTTTGCGCCCGCTGGGAACCAAACATGTGATGAGTCTAGTTTTTCCCCTATGGCAAGTCAATCTCGTTTGCGACACTCCACATGCGAAAACGGACCGCATCGCGGTCCGTTTTCTGGTGCTGTATCAGCTCGCGCAATCAGCAGCGGCGCTTCTTGCGGCAATTGACGTTCTTCACCTTGCCGAAGTTGAACTTTCCGATGACCTTGACCTTGCCGGGACGGACCTTGCCGACCTTGAACTTGCCGAACTTGTGGGCACCGACCACAGCGCCGAGCACGCCGACGGCTATGGCCGCATCGAGAGCTGGATCACGCTCCTCCACCACGACGACTTTCTCGCGGCGTGGACGAACGACCACCGGCTGCTCGACAACGCGCGGCTGGGCGCTCAGCCACTCGGCATAGGCTACCTCGGACAATTTACGGATCTGCGCGACCTGATCATCGGAGAGGTAACCGCTCACTGGCGCGCCGTTCTCCTGCTGCCAGTTGCTGATCGCCGTGCGGGTGTTTGGGCCGAACGACCCGTCGCTACCGAATGTGTCGTAACCAAGCGACGTCAGCCGCCCCTGGATTTCATGGCGCTGCTCGCGATCGAGCAACTGTTCCTCGGCTTCGGGCGTCCCCTCGGTGAACTGAATGTTGTCTCGGGCCTGAGTATTTTGCCCCATATCGTCCTGGCCCTGAGCATCGCTCTGGTTGGCCGCCATTTGCTGGCCTTCCGTGGGCTCATCCATCTGATCGGACTGGTCCTGCGCGGCCTGATTCTGGTCCACCGGTTCGCTCTGGGCCTGATCCATGCGGTTCTGGTCTTCGGGCTGTTCAGCGACCTGGTTGAGACGCTGGTTCTGATCGGCAGGCTGTTCGTCGCCTTCCGCCACATCGGCCACCGGCTGCTCTGCAGCAGCGAGCTGGACGATGCGCGCCTGGGCGATGGCTGAAAACTTGCCGTTGGGATACATGCCGAGATAGGCTTCGTATTCCTTGACGGTGTTGCCGTCAGAGGCAGCTTTCCACAGCGCATATTCCTGTTCCCAGTTGCCGGCTGCGGGCGTCTGTGCCTTGCCAGCCTGCTGCACGTTTCCAGCCTGGGCTGCATCTGCGGCCTGCGCAGCCGCGTCGTCAGACGGACCGGCCTGATCCGCCATTTGCGCATCGGTGTCGTCAGGCTGCACTGAGGTTGCCTGCTGATCAGCGGCATCATCCTCAACTACATCCTGCTGGGCGTCAGCCACCTGCGGCTTGACCTCAGGGGCTTCAGCTTTGGCGATCATCGTATCGATGCGGGTCTTCGCAACCTTCGCGAATTTTCCTTTGGGGAACGCCTTCAGGTACTTCTCATAGTCGGCCTTGGTTCCGGTCTTGGAGACCTGACGCCACATTTCAAGATCGCGAATTTTCTCGGCTTCCGCATCGCCGGCCTCAACGGACTGGGTCGCCGTCGCGTCGGACTGTTCAACGCCGGCACTCTTCACGCCATTGAGATCGTCGATGCGCTTTTGGGCAACGCTGGCGAATTTGCCCGACGGATAGGCCTTGATATAGGCCTCGTAGTCAGCAGCCGTGCCAGCCTTGGAGGCGGCGCGCCACATCTGGAATTCCTTCTGCCAGCCGGTGTCGCCCGGGGCCTCGGCAGCCCGCACGGTCTGGGCGTAGGAGGCAGTAACGCCAAGTGGCGAGGCCGCGAGTGAAAGGCTGACGGCAGACGCCATCAAGGTATTAAAATGCCTGGACAGTTTCATTTCTTTCCCCTGTTTGGCCTGAAATATTCATTTCAGAACAGATGTCGTGAATTCAAATGTGCATACTTTAGCTGAAATAAGAAGCTCCACGAATTGAGCCTCTACTGCTTTCGTCAAAGAATACGGATATGATTTCTTTTTTATTCGACGACGGATCGACTTTCGCGTCCGCGTTACGCAGCAATAACTGCGGCAGCTCACATGCAGCCGTTTAGCCACGCAGGGTCCAGCACCCCTTCGAGTTCCTGCGCCACTCCGTCCAGTGCCTGATCCACCGCAGCAAGGTAATCGAAGTCGCCGCCGGCGATCCCAAAGGAGGCGAGCAAGGCACGCCGGAACGCGTCGCTGTCGAACAAACGATGGAGATACGTGCCGGCAATTTTCCCATCCGGCGACACCGCACCATCCGCTCTTCCATCGATGGTCAGGTATGGGCGCGCGCAATCGATGCCGACCGTCTCGCCGAGATGGATCTCGTAGCCGGCAAGCGGCACATCATAGAGAATGGAATGCGCCGGGCAGTTGGCAAGCCTTTTTTCCGGCGCCATGGAGGTTGATACATCGAGCAAGCCGAGCCCGTCGGCTTCCCGAACACTGCCCTCAAGACCATCCGGATCGTAAATCTTCCTGCCGAGCATCTGGTAGCCTCCACAGATACCGATGACCTGCCCACCCCTGCGCACATGTGCAGCGATATCGCGGTCCCATCCCTGCTCCCGGAATGCCATCAGGTCCGAAATCGTCGCTTTCGAACCGGCAAGTACAATCAGCCCGGCATCAACCGGCAGCCGCTCGCCTGGTCGAACGAAAACCAACTCGACGGCGGGCTCGGCGCCGAGGGCATCAAAATCGTCAAAATTTGCGATGCGCGGCGTTACTGGGACGGCGACCTTCAAGGCGCCGGCCACGCCTTTTGCGAACTTCTCTAGAGTAACCGAATCCTCAGCAGGCAAACGCGCGACATCCCGAAGCCAGGGAACAACCCCGAAACAGGGCCAGCCGGTAAAGCCACCGATGGCAGCAATACCGTCATCGAACAGCGAAACGTCGCCGCGGAACTTGTTGATGATATATCCGGTCACCATCGCCCGGTCTTCGGGCGGCAGGATCAGATGTGTGCCGGCAACTGAAGCGATGACACCTCCCCTGTCGATATCGCCGACCAGTACGACCGGCACATTGGCCGCCCGCGCAAACCCCATATTGGCGATGTCGCCCTTGCGCAGATTGATCTCACCGGGGGATCCGGCCCCCTCCACGATAACCAGATCGGCTCCGTCGCTGACGATTGCAAAGCTCTCCAGCACCCGATCCATCAGTTCCGGCTTAAGGCGCTGGTAATCCCGCGCCTTGGCCTGCCCATAGACTTTGCCTTGCACAACGATCTGGCTGCCATTGTCCGTCTGCGGCTTCAGCAGCACCGGGTTCATGTGCACGGAAGACGGCACGCGGGCTGCAAGCGCCTGCAGCCATTGGGCGCGGCCAATTTCGCCTCCATCATCGCTGACTGCAGCATTGTTGGACATGTTCTGCGGCTTGAATGGCCGGACTTTCAGTCCGCGATTGGCCGCAAGCCGGCACAAACCGGCGACCAGCACCGTTTTGCCGACATCCGAACCGGTTCCCTGCAGCATAATCGCCCTGGCCACTCGCACGCCTCCGCATCGAAACATTTTCAAGCCCATGCCATTAGCCAAGGCTGGAAGCAAGCATTGGCGCCGCCGTTCACTGACGCAAAATAGATCCGCAACTTTCTGGTTGGCGATTTGGGCCAGATATGCGACAAAAAAATGAACCGAGGAGGTTGCGGATATGCCCAACTCCATCGAAAAGAGCATCGATCTGAAAGCGCCCGTCGAGCGCGTCTGGCGGGCACTGACTGATCACCGCGAATTCGGCGAGTGGTTCCGCGTCGCCATCGCCACACCGTTCGAAGAAGGCAGGCCCGCCCGCGGCTATATCCTCCATCCCGGTTATGAACATGTGATGATGAGCGTCCTGATCAAGGAGATGCAAGAGCCGACGCTGTTTTCCTTCACCTGGCATCCCTACGCCATCGATCCGCATGTGGACTATTCAACCGAGATCCCCACCCTGGTGGAATTCCGTCTGCAGCCCATCCCATCCGGCACAAAACTGACAGTCACCGAAACCGGTTTCGACGCCATCCCTGCCCATCGCATGCCCGAAGCATTCCGGATGAACGAAGGAGGCTGGGCGATACAGGTCGAGAACATCAAGAAACATGTCGAATCCTGAGACGAATTCATTTGCCTCCGTTTCCTCCCCCAATCCGGCGCTTGTTTTCTCGGCGCTGGGAGATCGCACCCGCCTGTCGCTCCTGAGGAAACTGAGTGGCGGCGACAGTCAGTCGATTGCACGGCTTTCAGTCGACTCCAACCTGACTCGGCAGGCGGTGACCAAGCACCTGAAGGTGCTGGAAGATGCCGGTCTGGTGGCAGTTAGCCGCATCGGCAGGGAGAGCCAGTATACTCTGCAACCAAAGGCGATTGCCGCAGCCCGTTGCTACCTCGAAGAGGTAGCGCAACTGTGGGGCGATGCGCGGGTGCGCTTGCTGGCCTTCGTGGAGGAGTAACTGGATTTCGGAGTCTGCTTCAACGCCAAAAACGACGAAAACCGTGCCGCCCCTCTCCGGGCATAGCACGGTTCGCCAAATACGCCTGGCCGCATCGTCGAAACGCTGACGATGCGCACACCCCGGTACGCATTACCTGATCCGGAGTTGCAGGTTCAACACCCGCCGCAGGTCAACCATTAGCGTCACAATCTTACCGGACCGTTAGCGAGAGCTTAAGCAGAAGTGAATTTCGATTTTTTTATCGCAAATCCAAATTATTTTTATGGCTGGCCCGGAAACGGCGCAAAGACGCAGGTGCGATAGAAAAGGTCTCAACTCGTGCCTGACTTTGGCAAATATGTTTGAAACGGCCCGGATGTTTGCAATCATGAATAACATAAATTTGATTAAATCTACCCTCGATAGGCAGCAATCGCGCATCCAAATCAGCAAATTCGCGTCAAATGCCCATTGATTTAGCTATTGCTCATTTTGGGCTGTTGATTTCTTTGACGGAACTCGTAGATTTGCGCCGTACAAGGTTCGACGCCGCTGATGGAGACAGGGTTCCTCAATTGGGGCATTACAAAAAACACCTTGGCACGGGGAAGTAATTGTTGAGTGCCTCCGTTTAATAGACCCTGGATCCGCGACATCAGTCATGCGGTACCTGGGCGGTAAACGAGCGCACAGGACTTTGGCGGCGCCCAAGCAGCGCCCGCAAGCTGGGAGACACGAGCAAGTGCGTGATTTGCAATCAACTGCCGTCCTTTTCGCAGACTGTCGCCACGTCATCCCCTACAGCCAGACTTCCTGAGTTCGTGCCGGCATTTAGCCGTCGAAGCGCGCAGTCATTTGTAATGTTCGCAGTGTTGACGCTGAGTCCGGAAAGTGAAATCTTCCAATAAACGCCCTGGGGAACAATAAAACTTGGGCATGCGGAACAAAGCAATAAAACAAGGGAGACTACAATGAGTGAGTTTGAAAGCAAACTGAAGGCAGCTGAACAGCTTGCCCGCAAGGGCAGCCTGTCGCGACGCGACTTTATGCAGTTGGCCATCGCGACCGGTATTGCAATTCCTGCAGCATCCTCGATGTTCTCAAAAGCCCAGGCTGCGGAACCCAAGAAGGGCGGCACGCTTCGCATCGGCATGGAAGGCGGCTCGGCTTCGGATTCGCTTGACCCGACCACCTATTCCGATTCAGTCATGATCGCCTCATCGCTCTGCATCATGAACAATCTCGTCGAGTTCGACGCCGACGGCAACCCGACCGGCGAACTGTTCGAAACCTGGGATGTACAGCCGGGTGCCCAGGATTGGGTGTTCAACGTCCGCCAGGGCATCAAGTTCTCCAACGGCAAGACACTCGACGCCGACGACGTCATCTACTCCATCAATCTGCATCGTGGCGACAAGACGAAATCTCCTGCCAAGGGCAACCTCGAGCAGATCGCCGAGCTCAAGGCGCTTTCGCCGACCCAGGTGAGCATCGTGCTCAAGTCCGGCAACGCCGACTTCCCGGCGATCCTCGGCGATTACCATATCGTCATCGTGCCGAAGGACTTCACCGACTGGGAAATGCCGATCGGCACCGGAGCCTACACGCTGGAAAGCTTCGAGCCGGGCGTCCGTCTGGTCTTCAAGAACCGTGGTGACTACTGGAAGCCAGGCCGCGGTAACTTCGACAGCGTCGAAATCCTCAACATCCAGGACCCGGCCGCCCGTACGGCTGCTCTGCAGTCCGGCCAGGTCGATGCCGTCAATCGCCTCGACGCCCGCACGGTCGATGTCCTGATGAAGGACCCGAACCTCGCCGTCGTCCGTACCAAGGGCACCGGCAACCGCTTCTGCTTCGTTTCCCGCGTGACGATGGATCCGTTCACAAACAAGGATCTGCGTCTTGCACTCAAGTGGGGCATCGACCGCGAAAAGATCATCAAGCAGGTCTATAACGGCTATGCGACGCCGGGTAACGACCACACGCTCGATCCGCTGAACCCATATTACAATACACAAATGCCGCAGCGGACCTATGATCCCGACAAGGCAGCCTTCCACTTCAAGAAGGCCGGCCTCGCCCCTGGCACCAAGATCGAACTGCAGACATCGGAAGGCGCCTGGGGTTCAGCCGTCGACTGCGCCCAGATCTACCAGGAATCCATCAAGGCAGCCGGCGTTGACCTTACGGTCAACAAGGTGTCGGCCGACGGCTACTGGGACAATGTCTGGCTCAAGGTTCCTTTCTGCGCGGTTTATTGGGGCCGCCGCCTGACCGCCGACGTCTACTTCACCGAAGTGTTCGGTTCGGATTCGTCCTGGAACGACTCCGACTGGAGGGTTCCGGAATTCGATGCGCTGGTCAAGGAAGCCCGCGTCGAACTCGATGACTCCAAGCGCAAGGAAATCTACTTCAAGTGCCAGGAAATGATTGCCGATGACGGCGGTCAGATCTGCTTTGCGATCACCGACTATCTCGACGGCTATTCGCCGAAGGTTCAGGGCGTCAAGCCGCATGCGCGCTACGACCTCGACGACAACCGCCTCGCCGAAAAGGCCTGGTTCGCCTGATCCACGTCAAGAAGGAAGGGCCGGCATGAAGCCGGCCCTTCCAGCCTCAATTCGGCATCCATACGGCAATCGAGGGGGAAGATGTTTACTCGTGCCGCATGAAACGGGATCGGGGCAACTCGGTATGGCCCAACAATAACAATAGGGGGCGGCTCGATGCTTCGTCTGCTGGTGTCCCGGATTATCCTGGGATTGTTAACACTCGTCGCCGTGAGCGTGCTGATCTTCGCCGCCACGGAAATCCTGCCAGGCGACGTGGCAAGCGCGGTGCTCGGCCAGGGTGCCACCCCGGAAACGCTAGCCGCTTTCCGTCTCGAGCTGGGCCTGGATAGGCCGGCCTACCTGCGATACCTCGACTGGGCCTGGGGTGTCCTGCATGGTGATCTGGGCCATTCGCTCACCAACAAGCGTGATATTCTCAAGACAATTGTGCCGAAGTTCCAGAACACGCTGTTCCTCGCGGGCTTTGCCGCGGCGATCGCCGTGCCGCTTTCGGTAGGCCTCGGCATTCTCTCCGCGATCAACGAAGGAAGATGGTCCGACAAGGTCTCCAACATCATGTCGCTGGCCTTCATCTCGGTGCCGGAATTCTTTGTCGCCTATATCCTGATCCTGATTTTCGCCGTGATACTCCAGTGGTTCCCGTCGCTTGCGACAGTCTATCAGACAATGAGCTTCGGTCAGCGGCTCTACGTTGCGGCCCTCCCCGCCGTGACGCTGACCATGCTGGTCGCGGCCCACATGTTGCGAATGACCCGCTCGTCGGTCCTCTCGATCATGTCGCAACCCTATATAGAAATGGCCTTCCTCAAGGGACTACCGCGCTCGCGGGTCATCGTCCACCACGCGTTGCCGAACGCTGCGGCGCCGATCATCGCCGTCATCGCGCTCAACCTCGCCTACCTCATTGTCGGCGTCGTCGTCATCGAAGTCGTGTTCGTCTATCCGGGTGTCGGCCAATACATGGTCGATGGCGTGACCAAGCGCGACCTGCCCGTCGTGCAGGCCTGCGGCCTGGTATTCGCCTCGGCCTTCATTCTTCTCAATACACTTGCGGACGTCCTGAGCATTCTCGTCAATCCGCGCCTGCGCCAACCGAAGTGAGGATGATCAAGAGATGAAAATCTTTGGACGCAAACCCACGATCTCCGCCTGGATCGGCATGACCATCGTCGCCGTCTTCATCATCATGGCACTCTTCGCACCCTGGATCGCCCCCTATAGCGAAGCCGAGGTTGTCGGCGACACCTGGGCTTCGCCCTCGATGCAGTTCTGGCTCGGTACCGACAACATCGGCCGTGACTTGCTCTCCCGCATTATATACGGCGCTCGGACGACGATTAGCGTTGCACTATTGGCGACAATCCTCTCCTTTCTGATCGGCACATGCGCCGGCCTCTTCGCCTCGATCGGCGGGCCTGCCGTCGATACCATCCTGTCGCGCTTCGTCGACATCATGCTGTCGATACCGATGTTGGTCTTCGCGCTGATTATCCTGTCGATGTTCGGCTCGTCGATGTTCACCATCATCGTCACCATTGCCGTCCTTGACTCCACACGCGTCTTCCGACTTGCCCGCGCAGTATCGATGAACGTTGCCGTTCTCGAATATGTCGAGGCTGCGCGTTTGCGCGGCGAAGGCAACTGGTGGATCATGCGCCGGGAGATTTTGCCCAATGTGCTGCCGCCGATGATCTCGGAGTTCGGCCTGCGCTTCTGCTTCAACTTCCTCTTCCTCGCGGGGCTCTCCTTCCTCGGCCTCGGCATCCAGCCGCCGGAAGCGGACTGGGGCAGCATGGTGCGCGACAATGCAAGGCCGATCATGAGCCCGTTCGATCCCAAGCTGACACCGCTCTGGCCGGCGTCGATGATCGCCCTGATGACCATCGGCGTCAATCTCGTCGTCGACTGGATTCTGTCCATCAATGCCCGTCCGTCGGGCGCCTCGGCGGAGATGTGATCCAATGACGCAACCGATTCTGAAAATCACCAACCTGCGCGTTGAATCCATCAACGGCCTGGTCCTCGTCGACAACGTCTCGCTAGAACTAAAGCGCGGTGAGGTCCTCGGCCTCATCGGCGAGAGCGGCGCCGGAAAATCGACGATTGGCCTGTCTTCCATGGTCTATGCCCGCGCCGGCTGCAAGATCACCGGCGGCACGGTGGAAATCGACGGCGTCTCCGTCCGCGATCTTTCGCCCGATGGCCGGCGCGACATGCGTGGCCAGCGCATCGCCTACATCGCCCAGTCGGCGGCGGCGTCGTTCAACCCGGCCCATACGATCATGGAGCAGGTTTGCGAAATGCCGATCCAGCATGGGCTGATGAAAAAGGACGAGGCAGAAAAGGCCGCAGTCGAGCTTTTCCGCTCGCTCGGCCTGCCGAATCCGGAAACCTTCGGCAAGCGGTATCCACACCAGGTTTCCGGTGGGCAGTTGCAGCGGGCGATGGCCGCCATGGCAATTTCCTGCCGCCCGGACATTCTTGTGTTCGACGAGCCGACCACCGCGCTCGACGTCACAACCCAGATCGAAGTGCTGGCGTTGATCAAGAAGCTGATCCAGGAACTGAACACCGCCGCACTCTATATTACTCACGACCTAGCCGTGGTGGCGCAGGTCGCCGACCGCATCATGGTGCTGCGCGGCGGCAAGATGATCGAACTCGGGGGAACCGAACAGATCCTGATCCGTCCGGCCAACGACTACACCAAGGCGCTGGTGTCCGAGCGCAAGGCTGCCGACAAAATCGACGAGGACACGGAAGAGCCGGTGCGCGGCCCAACCGTGCTCAAGGTTGATGATGTCGTTGGAAAATACGGCGACTTCACCGTCCTCAAGAACGTCTCGATCGATGTCTCCAAGGGCGAAACCGTAGCGGTCGTCGGCGAATCCGGCTCGGGCAAGAGCTCGCTGGCCCGGTTGATCGTCGGCTTGCTGCCTCGCACATCTGGCTCGGTCAAATTTGGCGGCAAGGAAATGAGCCCGGCCTACAAGAGCCGGTCGAAGGAGGAACTGCGCAAGATCCAGTTGATCTACCAGCTCCCTGACGTGGCGCTCAATCCGCGCCAGACGATAGGAGAAATCATCGGCCGGCCCTACGCCTTCTATTTTAACAAGACTGGTGCGGAGGTGAAGGCCCGCGTTGCCGAGCTCCTGACCCAAGTGGGGCTGCCGGTCGATTATGCCGGACGACTGTCGACGGCGCTTTCGGGCGGACAGAAACAGAGAATCTGCATCGCGCGCGCGCTTGCCGCCAATCCGGAGCTGATCATCTGCGACGAGCCGACCTCCGCGCTCGACCAGCTTGTGGCAGAAGATATCCTGAAGCTCCTGAAGAAGCTGCAGGATGAGCTTGGTATTGCCTATCTGTTTATCACCCACGATCTCGGCATCGTCCGCCGTATCGCCCACCGAACAACGGTTATGCTGCGTGGCGAGGTCGTGGCCGACGGCCCGACTGCCAGCATTTTTGCACCTCCTTTCCATCCCTACACGGAAAAGCTCATTTCCTCCGTGCCGGAAATGCGCACGGACTGGTTGGATGAGGTGCTCGATAAGCGCAAGGTGCTGTGAGGCATCGAGGCCCTCTCGCCGCAGAACGGGGAGAGGGCTAGGGTGAGAGGCAGATCCCTGCTATAAGCGCCTATGACCTTCGATGAACTCTCCGCGCTGCTTTTGTCCTGGCCGCATGTCGAGGCATCGACCTCCTATGGCACGCCTTCCTTCAAGGTGAATGGCAAGCTGCTGACGCGCCTCCGGGAAGACGGCGATTCCCTGTTGATCAAGAGTGTGCCGCCCGAAGAACGCGAGATGCTCTGCCAAGCCTGCCCCGAGCTTTACTACTACACCGACCACTATCGCGATTATCCGATGGTGCTGATCCGCTTGTCGCTGGCAGATCAGGAAACAATCACGACAATGCTCGAGCGCACTTATCGGGAAATTCTCCCCAAAAAGCATAGATGAAGCGTTGACACTCACACGCGTGCCTGAGATTTCTCGCGACGACAAATTCAGGAGATTCCGCGATGAAATTACGTCAATTCAGCCGCACCCCTTGGGCGGTTTCCGAAATCGGTTTCGGCGCATGGGCCATCGGCGGCGCATGGGGCGATGTCTCCGAAACGGATGCGAAGAACGCGGTGCACCAGGCGCTCGATGCCGGCATGACATTCATCGACACGGCTGACGTCTATGGCGACGGCCGCTCTGAAAAGATTATCCGCGACGTGCTGAAGGAACGCAGCGGCATGCGCCCGATGGTTGCCACCAAGGCCGGCCGCCGCCTGCCTGCGCAGGTGGTGGAGGGTTACACCAGGGAAAATCTCGAGAGCTGGATCGACCGCTCGCTGACCAATCTCGGCGTCGAGACGCTCGACCTGGTCCAGCTCCATTGCCCTCCGACGGAAGTCTATTATAGGCCCGACGTGTTCGGCATCCTCGATGACCTGACCGCCAAAGGCAAGATCCGCTATTACGGCGTTTCGGTCGAGAAGGTCGAGGAAGGCCTGAAGGCGCTCGAGTTTCCCGGCGTCGTCTCGGTGCAGATCATCTACAACATCTTCCGCCAGCGCCCGGCCGACCTGTTCTTTCGCGAAGCCAAGGCGAAGAATGTCGCAACGATCATCCGCGTGCCCCTCTCCTCCGGCATGCTGACCGGCAAGATGAGTGCCAAAAGCCAGTTCGCCGCCGACGACCACAGGGCCTTCAACCGCCACGGCGAAGCCTTCGACATGGGCGAGACTTTTTCGGGCGTACCCTACGAGGTCGGCCTCGAAGCGGTGGAACTGCTGCGTCCGCTGGTACCTGGTGGTGCGACCATGGCGCAGTTCGCGCTGCGCTGGATCCTGATGCAGGATGCCGTAACCGTGACGATCCCCGGCGCCAAGAACAAGACGCAAGCTGAGGACAATGCCGCAGCATCCGTACTGGCACCCCTGTCTGCCGACGTCATGGCCGAAATCCGCAAAATCTACGAAGCCAAGGTCAAGCCGCACGTTCACCAGCGGTGGTAGGCTTCAGTTCCGACGTTCGTCGAGAAGCTTCCGCAGTTTCTCGACGATTGGCAGGCTGGCATCGACATCGTCGATATTGACCTGTCGCGCCAGAAACGCGACTTCCGGCTCGACGGCAGCGATTGCCGCCCGCACCGCCTCTCGGCCAGCACTTGAAATCTCGATGCGCTTGGAGCGTCCATCCCTAGCGTCGGGCCTCGTTTCGATGAAGCCGGCACGCTCCAGCGTCCCGAGCGTGCTGGTCATCGTACCCTTGGTAACCTGCATGGCGCGGGCGATTTCGACCGGGGTCTGGCCATTGCCGACGCGGCTGAGGTGATTGAGAATGCCGAACTGCGCCATGGTCATGCCATCAGGCATGACCTTTTCGAAGAGGCGCCCCGAAAGCTGGGCCGTGATGGCGATTTCGGTAAAGTACCGAAAGAGAGTTTCGACATCATCGGCCTTTTTCGTCATGCTTTCCGAATCCGTGTCTCATAGGGCCAGCGTGGGCTTGGCCGCGGGGGTTCGCCATAGCCAAGCCTTACAAACATTTGCAGCGTCTCGCCATCTCCGATCGACAGGGCCTCACGCATTGCGGCATAATGGGGCTTCATCTCCGGAAATTCCTGCAGCGCCTGACTGAAGGGCTGCATGCCGACCCCGGCCGCCGTGGCGGCGAGATTGATGCGGATATAGTCGCGCCCCGCGCGGATCTGGTCGGCGCGGCTGTTTCCTTTCGTCGTAACCCATAGGAATGCCATGGCCGTGTCGAAGGGTATCTTGAGGGCCGCAAGTTGCTGTTCGAAGACGCTGGATTTCGTGTCGAGCATTTCATACCGGTCGAGCAGGCCGGTCATCGACAGTCCCTCGAGAAGCGGCCCGGCCAGGGAAATACCATCGGGATTTGCCTCGATCTCGGCACGGCCGATCCGAAGCAGATCGACACTTTCCTTTGCGGCCTCATAGGTCGTTGTTTCCGTCAGCATCGCGTGCCAGGCGAGTTGCCTCAAGCGCTCAACCTCTGCCCGTTCGAAAGCCAAACCCGTGGTGCTCGAAATCGCTGCTGCGGCTATGCCAGCCAAAACGGCGGCGTCGACCGGGCGTGCCTCATCGAACGGCGCACGGTTGGTTCGCCGATGCAGAACCTGTGCGAAAAGCGGATCAGGCGCAGCAGCCGCCGCGGCCCTGGAAAGACGGATATGCGCCACCGGCCGGTCATCCAGTCGCGGAAATGCCTCTCCCTCGGGAAACAGCACTATGTCGGTCGAAATCCCCGCATGTGAGGCGGCAAGCGAGAACAGCTCGATGAAGCATCCGAGGCCAATAGTGATTTGCCGATCATGCGGATCGGTGTGCGGCAGCCGCCTGTCGGCCTGGCAATAGAGCGTGATCTCGTCCTTGACAGACAGATCAACCAGCCACGGCTGGCGGTTGTGCGGATTGGGTGCCAGGATAGCATAGGACAGTAGCTTGTACCTGACATCGTCCGTCTCGCGGCCCGCCTGCACCCAGGGCTGCCGGGCGGCCGAGGGATCGCGCGTGACCACCCACCCCCCGAAGGCGCCGGCCGCAAGAATGGTACCACCGCCCAGAATCGTCAGAAATTTGCGCCTGCCAGTCATATCGTATCACCCTATCTGGTTTGCCTTCAAACTATTTAGTATGACATCAAACTATATTCAAGGTCGGTCGACCAGATTTTCGGGTCGAGCGCCGCTCGTGTCTCTGGACTTCACATAAAGATATCTTTATATCTTTGTTCAAATCGTAAACCCGGGAAACCAAAATATGACCGCCTCTTCCAATCCCCTTTCCGATCTCCTTGCCGAAAAGGGCGTGTTGCTCGCTGATGGCGCCACCGGGACATCGCTGTTTGCCATGGGCCTCGAGGCCGGCGAAGCGCCGGAACTCTGGAACACCCAGAAGCCGGAAAACATCACCAAGCTGCATCAGGATTTCGTCGATGCCGGCGCCGATATCATCCTCACCAATACCTTCGGCGGCACGCGCCACCGGCTGAAGCTGCATCATGCTCAAGACCGCGTTCATGAGTTGAACAAGGTCGCGGCTGAAATCGCCCGCGCGGTGGCCGACAAGGCTCCGAAGAAGGTGATCGTGGCTGGCTCCGTCGGCCCCACTGGCGAGCTGCTGATCCCGCTCGGCGCAATGACCTATGAAGACGCTGTTTCGGCCTTTGCCGAGCAGATCGAAGGCCTGAAGGCTGGCGGCGCCGATGTCGCCTGGATAGAAACCATGTCGGCGCCCGATGAAATCCGCGCTGCCGCCGAAGCTGCCGTCAAGGTTGGCATGCCCTACGTCTACACCGGCTCCTTCGACACCGCCGGCAAGACAATGATGGGGCTTGCGCCCAAGGACATCCACGGCGTCGCGCCCGATATTGGCGACGGCCCCATCGCAGTCGGTGCCAATTGCGGCGTCGGCGCATCCGACATCCTGGCCACGTTGCTTTCCATGTCTGAAGCGGCACCTGATGCGACCATTGTCATCAAGGGCAACTGCGGCATTCCGGAATTCCGCGGCGAGAAGATCTACTATTCCGGCACACCGCCTCTGATGGCGGAATATGCGCGTTTGGCAATGGATGCCGGTGCAAAAATCATCGGCGGCTGCTGCGGCACCTCCTGCGAGCATCTGGCGGCAATCCGCGTGGCCGTGGACAATCATGTTGCCGGAGCGCGCCCGACGCTCGATGTAATCGTCGAAAAGATCGGGCCGCTGCGCAACAAGACTGCCGAAGAGCAAGCTGCTCCGCGCGAGCGCCGCAGCCGCCGCAGCTGATCAGCCAGATATCGCCGCTTGACGGAAAGCCCGGTCGCGCTTGCGAGACCGGGCTTTTCCATTCCAGCCGGCAATTGCCTGTGGAGCACCTTGTCGCCGTGCCCCACCGCTGACGAAATCGACGGTCAGAACTGTAATGTGCAATCAGCATAACGATTCCAGGATATGACAGATGAATGCAGCTCCCTTCCCCGACCGCGATACAGTCGCCGACCGCCTGAACGCCTTCGCCGAAACCGATCAGGCTTACCTGACCTTGCTGATGGAAAATCCGGTCCAGGATGACAATCTGCTCGACGGCCTGACGCTCTGGCTCAATCGCGCAACTGAGGCGCGGTTCCTCAATGCGCTGAGACTGTCGAAGGCCGGCGAGTGGCTGGGCAGCAATGCACCGGCGCGCTTGCAGATACGGTTGATGGAACTCGCCCGCGCCTCCCAGCACGCAGCTTACCTAGCGTTTCGCGAAGGATTGACGCAGTCGAAGGGCTTGGAGAAGGCCTTTCCCAAAGCATGATTTAGCCCTCCCCCCGAGGGCACAGGGAGAGGGCTTGGAGCCGGGCAGGCTCCGTTGAAAGGCGAATGGTGAACGGGTTATTCGCCTTTCAAACTCTTTGATAGTTCCACGAGCTTGAGGAATTCCGCCCGATAGCCGAACGGGTCCATCCCCCTGGAGTCAGTGCCGAGCTTGAGGATACTGTCCCAGCTGTAGTCGGACAGCTGGTTCTCGCCCTTCAGCTTCTGCCCGAAGGCGGCGACCGCCACCGAAAAGCGGACATCGCCAGCTGCGTCATCCACCCCTGCCTTGGCCTCGCCGGCCCTGACCGGCATGGTGATCAGGTTGCTTTTGTCCTCATCAGGCTTCTTGTAGCGGATCTTGACGAAGGCGAGCTCATCGGAGGCCGCCACCTTCACATCGGTGGCGAGTGTGCTGTCCTGCTTCTTCTCCGCGTAGCGCAGATCGTCGTTCAGGACTGCCGGGCTGCCCTTCGGAGTGACCTCATAGATCGCCGTCACCCGGTGGCCCGAGCCAATCTCGCCGGCATCGATCTTGTCGTTGTTGAAATCCTCACGCTTCAACGCACGGGTCTCGTAACCGATGAGACGGTACTCGGCGATTTTCTCCGGGTTGAACTCCACCTGGATCTTCACATCCTTGGCGATCGGAAACAGCGAGGCCGTTGCCTCCTGCACCAGCGTCTTCTGCGCTTCCGACAACGTGTCGATATAGGCGGCGACGCCATTGCCGTTCTGCGCCAGCGTCTGCATCAGGCCATCGTTATAGTTGCCGGTGCCGAAGCCGAGAACGGAAAGAAAAATGCCCGTTTTGCGCTTGGCCTCGATCATCTTCTTCAAGTCTTCGTCGCTGGACGGACCGACATTGAAATCGCCATCAGTGGCGAGGAAGATGCGGTTGACCCCATTCTTGACAAACGCCTTCTCCGCCAGCCGGTAAGCTGCCTCGATGCCCTCGGCACCGGCGGTCGAACCACCAGGCTGAAGATTGTCGATTGCAGCAAGGATCTTGGATTTGTCGGCTGCCTTGGTCGGCTCCAGCACCACGCCGGAATTGCCGGCATAGACGACGATCGACACGGTATCATCGGGCTTGAGCTTGCCCACCAGCAGGCGGAACGCGCTTTTCAGCAAAGGCAGCTTATTGGGATCGTCCATCGAACCGGAAACATCGATCAGGAAAACGAGGTTTGCCGGCCGCTGCTCCTGCTGTTGGATCTCATAGCCCTTGATGCCGATGTGCATCAGCTGGGTGTGGGTGTTCCACGGCGTCGGCATGACGGTGATGTTGGCATTGAAAGCCTGATCGGCACTTTGCGGCGGCTTCCAGTCGTAGGGGAAGTAGTTGATCATCTCCTCGACGCGTACGCTGTCCGGCTCCGGCAGATGGCCGCTCATGATCGCCTGCCTGGTATAGGCATAGGACGCCGTATCGACATCGATCGAGAACGTAGAGACCGGGTCGGTGGCAACGGAATGTACCGGGTTGATTTCTTTGGAGGTGAACCGGTCCCCGGCATCTTTCTGCAGGATTGTCGGCGATGGCGCGACGACGCCCTGGCTTTCCATACTCGTGCCGATCGACATTTTCTTGCGCATTGCACCGGTTGGCTGCACCGTCATTGGACGGGCGACCGAAAGGGCATCGACCGGCGCAGTCTCGGTCTCGGCGGTCAAGTCGCTGGCGTCTGCAGCGGGCGCCGGCTTCGGCAGTTCAGCAACAGCCTGGTTCTGGGTGCTGTCGACAACCGGTTGCTGCACGTCGCTCCGGCCTTGACCGGCGGCAGTGGGAACTGCCTTGCTCGCGTCACCGGCCCCGGCCAGCTCTTCCATCTTTTGGGTAGCAGGTTCCGGCTTTTTTCCCACATTGCCCGATTCCAGCCCGGCATCCTTGTCGGCTAAAACAGGCATTTCACCGAGTTGGAAGCTCCTGTCATGGAGCATTCCGATGGTGATGTAGCCGGCAGCGGGCAGGACGATAAGCGTGGCGAGGGCCGATCCGGCCAGCAATCTCTTGTTCATGATGGAGCTCCACATCTGGGTTAGTATGGAGCTTTGACGACGGATCTCTTGCGTTCCTTTGGTATGGAGGGAAACTTTTTCTTCAGCGTCGAATGCCGACATGGCGGCAGCAAGGGCACGCTGACGGGCTGCATCCGATGGCTGGGGAGACGTCATGCGGCCGAGTTTGTCGAGTTCGTTTTCCATCATACGCTCCTTCATGCCACTTCCCGGCCGAGGATAGTCCTCAACCGCTTGCGCGCCTCGTGGAGATGCCACGAGACGGTGCTTTCCGAACAACCCAGCACATCGGCCGCCTCGCCATGGCCGAGCCCTTCGGCATAGACAAGCATCACGGCATCGCGCTGTTTTGGCGACAATGTCTGCACGGCTGTCCAGAGTTCCTGCATGTCTTCCTCGTGCATGGGTTCCGAGTGCATTGAGGGGTCGAGGCTCCATTCCGCCGCATTGCGCCGATCCCGCTGCGATTTCCGCGCCAGATCGCGCACCGCGTTCAGCACCAGCGTGTAGAGCCATGTGCGGAAGCGTCCCTCTCCCCGGAAGCCGCGGATCGCATTGGCCAGCCTCACGCAGACATCCTGTGCGACATCCTCTGCATCCGCTCTGTTGCGCGTCCATTTCCAGGCCGCCGCATGAATAAAATCATAGTGCATCTCCACGAGTTGCCCGAAGGCCAACCGATCCCCATGAGATGCACGCCTGATTAGTTCCGGTTCCAATTCGGTTCGCCCTCTCAACTGCCATATGAGGGTAAGACGTTTGCCACTGCCAATTCCTTGGGTAGGCCCGGATTATTTTGTCCGTCCGCCAGTTGGAACCGGTGTACACAGCAAGCACCTTGTTCTAACGCTGGCCGATTATTGATTCCGGTATAAAAAACTCAGTTTCCCAAAGGCACGCAATGTCTTCCCGCCGCGACTACCAGCTTGGTCTGCTTTTTGTGACCATATCAGCGATTGCATGGAGCACGACTGGGTTCTTTACCCGACTGATACCGCTCGACAGCTTTACCCTGCTGGCTTGGCGAGGCATTTTCGGAAGCGTCAGCGTGTTGCTGGTGATCATCCTCAGCAACCCCAAAGGATGGGTCCGCGAGTTTACCCGCATCGGCAGGGTGGAACTGATCTACATCGCATTGACGGTGTCGGGCATGATGATGTTCATCACATCGCTCCGCCACACGTCTGTTGCCCACAACGCCGTCATTTACGCAACGATTCCGTTTCTCGCCGGCTTCCTGGGCTGGTATTTCCTGCGCGAGTATCCGACCCGCAGCTCAATCGTTTCGAGTGGCGTAGCGTTGGTCGGGGTGCTGCTGATGGTCGGCTTCGGTGGAGATGGTGGTCTGTTCGGTGACATCCTGTCATTCGGCATGACCCTGAGTATGGCCGCCTCGATTATCGTCATCCGGAAAAACCCCACGATGTCGGTCCTGCCATCGGCCTGCATCGGCGCGATCATCAGCGTGTTCATCTGTTGGCCCCTTGGTGCGCCGCTGGACGTCACCAGCCTGCAACTCTGCCATCTCGCCTTGCTCGGCGTCGTCAATTCAGCCATCGGCCTGGCATTCTTCGCCCTGGGATCGAAAAAACTGCCGGCGGTGGAGACAGCGCTGATTGGCGCACTCGATACGCCGCTTGCGCCGCTTTGGGTCTGGATCGCCTTCAGCGAGACTCCCGGAATCAACACGATCATCGGCGGAGGCATCGTCCTCGCCGCAGTCATTGGCCACATCATTGTAAGCCAGAAGGCATCGCCGCTGCCGCAAGCAGCTGGCTAAGGAATATACATGGACCCTCGCCGCGACTACCAACTCGGTCTTTTCTTTGTCATGGCGGCCGCCATAACCTGGAGTTCCGCCGGATTTTTCACCCGCCTGATCGACCTGGACTACCCGACGATGATTGCCGGCCGCGGCATTTTTGGCGCGTTGGGGCTGTTCATCGTCATTGTCATCATGAACGGGCGAAAATGGCCTCGCCTTTTCATCACCATGGGACGCAACGAAGCGATTTACATCGCCCTCGTCGTTCTTGGCATGATCGCCTTCATCGGCTCGCTGGGGCTGACCTCGGTCGCCCACAATGCCGTGATCTTTGCCACAATTCCGCTGATTTCGGCGTTCCTGGGCTGGTTCTTCCTCCGCGAAATCCCTTCGCAAACCGTGCTCGTGGCCTCGGCCGTAGCGATTCTCGGCGTTGCCATCATGATGGGTTTCGGTTTCGATGGCGGCCTGTCCGGCGATATTCTCTCGTTCGTCGCCACGCTCTGCATGGCGCTGTCGATCATCATCATCCGCCTGAACCCGACGATCGCGATCACCGCATGCGCCTGCGTCGGCTCACTCGTCAGCGGCCTGGTCTGCCTGCCATTTGCCGACCTCTCGGCGGTGACGCCGACGCATTTCGGTTATCTCGTGCTGTTCGGCTTGCTGAACTCGGCGGCCGGCCTGACGCTGTTCTCACTCGGTTCGCGCCGCCTGCCGGCGGTTGAAACCGCGTTGATCTCGACGCTCGACACGCCGCTTTCGCCACTCTGGGTGTGGCTCGCCTTCGGTGAAACCGCCGGACCGCAAACGCTGGTCGGCGGCGGCATCGTGCTGGGTGCAGTGGTCATGCACGTCGTCATCAGCCAACGACGTCAGGCGAGAGCCGCCATATGAAACCGCAACTGTTCGTCCGGATAGCGATATTCAGCACCGACAGGACAGGCATTGCGCGCCAGGCAGCCGGACGCCAGGCAGCCATGCCGGCCCGCCGGCGAAAGTAGATGCAACCGGCAGGCGGCGACGTCGAATGATGCCGGTTTGATCGCATCGACGGGACAATATGTGAGGCAAGGCTTGGCGGTGCAATGGTCGCATGGATGGATGCGCTGCGGCTGGCTGACTTTTCCGATCTTCTCGCCAAATCCCAGCGCCCCGCGATACCCGTGCCATAGTCCGTATTCGGGGTGGACGAGAATTCCAAGCGGTGACGGCTTCAGCCCTTCCGCCCGCATCGCCCATTGTTGGAAAGGCTGCCAGGGTTTTTCCGAGGGAAACCATGACGTTGCGCCGATTTCTTCAGCCGTTGGCCGGATCACCTCCTGGGACCAGGTATCCAGGGGATCGGCGACGTCGAGATGCGTTGAGAACCAGGCCTCGAAGGCCGGCCAGATCGAGCCGCCGATATTGCCCAACAGAATGACGGTGCGCGCCGTCCCACCCGTTGCCAGTTCCGGTCCATCGTCATCAAAGTGGATCATCCCGCGCAAAAAAATTCCGTGCGGGGAAAGCCCCGCACGGATGTCTTCGATGATGTCTTGATCGCTACCCATTATGTCCGGCCAGGCGGTCTGTAGTGCGGACGCCAAACGTCCCGCTGTATCCAGTCGGCAACCTGAAACCGTCCGCCACTCTCCCTGGCTTCGGGACCCTTTCAGGTAAAGGCGTCGGGCATCGAATCCTTCTTCTGCTTGATATAGGCGAGAAGGGCTTCGTCGATCGCCGGATCGAGCGCGGGCGCTTCATACTGATCGAGCCAGGAGCGGCAAAGCGCATTGGCGCGCTGTTCGATGCGCTTGGCGCCTTCCACTTCCCACTGTTCGTAGGAATTGTTGTCGGCGAGTGCCGAGCGGTAGAAAGCGGTCTGGAAATTGGCCTGCGTATGGGCGCAACCCAGATAATGGCTGCCCGGGCCGACTTCGCGGATAGCGTCGAGCGCCTGCGCGTTTTCGGAAAGATCCACGCCTTCGGCCATCTTCTGCATCATGCCGAGCTGGTCCTGGTCGATCATGAACTTCTCGTAGGACGAGACCAGGCCGCCTTCGAGCCAGCCAGCCGCGTGCAGCACGAAATTGGTGCCGGCAAGCAGCGTCATATTGATCGTGTTGGCCGACTCGTGGGCTGCCTGGGCATCGGGAACCTTCGAACCGCAAAGCGAGCCACCGGTACGGAACGGCAATCCGAGACGGCGCGCCAACTGGGCCGCACCATACGATACCAGCGACGGCTCTGGCGTGCCGAAGGTCGGCGCACCCGACTGCATGGAGATCGACGCAGCGAACGTACCAAACAGCACCGGAGCGCCCTTGCGGATCAGCTGGGTGAACGCCGCACCCGCCAGGACTTCGGCAAGGATCTGGGTCAGCGTACCGGTGACTGTCACCGGGCTCATGGCACCGGACAGGATGAACGGCGAGATGACCGTTGCCTGATTGTGTCGGGCATAAACCTTCAGCGCTCCCACCATGGTCTCGTCGAAAACCATCGGCGAGTTTGCATTGATGAGGTTGAGGGTAACGCAATTGTTCTCGACGAAATCGTCACCGAACACCAGCTTTGCCATGGCGATCGTGTCCTCGGCGCGCTCAGGAGCGGTGACCGAGCCCATGAAAGGCTTGTCGGAATATTTGATATGGCTGTAGACCATGTCGAGATGGCGCTTGTTGACCGGGATATCGACCGGTTCGCACACCGTTCCGCCCGACGAATGCATCGACGGTGCCATATAGGCGAGCTTGACGAAATTGTTGAAGTCCTCGATCGTCGCATAGCGGCGGACGCCTTCGAGATCGCGCACGAAGGGAGGTCCGTAGACGGGGGCAAACACAGTCGCTTTGCCGCCGATATGGACGCTGCGCTCCGGATTGCGGGCATGCCAGGTAAAGTTCGACGGTGCCGTTTTCAACAGTTCACGGCACAGCCCTTTGGGAAAATGTACCCGCTCGCCGCGCACGTCGGCGCCGGCTTCCTTCCACAGCGCCAGCGCTTCGGCATCGTCACGGAACTCGATGCCGATTTCCTCGAGGATCAAGTCGGCATTGCGCTCGATCAGCTGCAGCCCTTCTTCGTCAAGCACCTCATACTCGCGAATCTTGCGGGTGATATAGGGAAGAGACGCACCCGGACCGCCACCCGTACGCGATGCACGCCGTGCGGCCGCTCCACGTCCGCGCCGCCCGCCGCCTTCTGCCTGTTCGTTTGTCTGGTCCATTGTCGTTTCCTCTGCGAAAATCCGTTATGCACGGCTCAATGTTTCCACCGATCCTAAACAATGCCGCAAAAGGAACATTCCAGAAAGCGCCAATGTGTGCGCTGGAAACGAAGTAACGAAGATGTGCCACGATTCAGATCGGAAAAATTCAGGCATGCGCTGGATCTGCTCGAGCAAGCCGCAGGCGTTTACCCCGGAAATTGCTGCTTTTTTTGGATAATACGGGATACAGTGCAATTTTCGGCCACCCAGCGGGAAGAGAACTCACCTCCATTGCGCCAACTTGTATGGCCTTCGTCGTTTTTCGTCCCCGAGCACGTCGTTTTCGAAAACGCTTTGCAAATGGCGAACGCTAACTATAGTGGCATACAGCCGATTTGGCCGAACTACCGGCTTTAAAATTCAATTCACGAGGATCGCAATGGCAGACGATGAAATCATTCTTTCCGAGCTCTCGGACGAAGAACTCGTGCAGCAGATGCACGACGATCTCTATGATGGCCTGAAGGAAGAAATCGAGGAAGGCACCAACATCCTCCTCGGGCGTGGCTGGGCACCCTACGACGTCCTGACGCAAGCGCTCGTCGAAGGCATGCGTATCGTCGGCATCGACTTCCGCGACGGCATCCTGTTCGTGCCGGAAGTTCTGTTGTCGGCCAACGCGATGAAGGCCGGCATGTTCATCCTGCGCCCGCTGCTCGCCGCCACAGGCGCTCCGAAGCAGGGCAAGATGGTCATCGGCACCGTCAAGGGCGATATCCACGACATCGGCAAGAACCTCGTCGGCATGATGATGGAAGGTGCCGGTTTCGATGTCATCGACCTCGGCATCAACAACCCGGTCGAGAACTACCTCGATGCGATCGAGCGCGAACAGCCGGACATTCTCGGTATGTCGGCGCTTTTGACCACCACCATGCCCTACATGAAGGTCGTCATCGACACGATGAAGGAAAAGGGCATTCGCGACGACTATATCGTCCTCGTCGGCGGTGCCCCGCTCAACGAGGAATTCGGCAAGGCTGTGGGCGCCGACGCCTATTGCCGTGATGCCGCCGTCGCCGTAGAGACCGCAAAGGAATATATCAAGCGCAAGCACAACATGCTCGCAGCTGGTTGATAGACAGTTCCGGAACTTGGCAGGCCGCGCAGCAATGCGCGGCCTGTTGCGTTCCTGAGATCAGTTCGCGGCGTCCTTGACGGCATCCTTCGTGTTGGACACATCCCGTCCGGCTCCCCGGATGGTGTTTGCGCAAGACGACAGCGCAAGTGCCGCAATCAAGGCAAGGACAATTGAAGTCGTTAGCCTGGACATTTCAATTTCTCCTTGTCTGATGTGGTTAGTTTGCGATGTCCTTGGCGGCGCGCTCGGTCGCATTGGCGGTGTTCGACACATCGCGGCCGGCACCACGGATCGTATTGGCGCACGAGGTGAGGAAAATTGCGGCGGTTAGGGCAATGACAATCTTCGCGGAAATGTTCGACATCTTGGCTCTCCAAATCGCAATGGAATGACGAGGCGGCCCGCCTCATGCGCATCAAAGCGACTCCTGCCTCTGTTTGCCAGCCGAGCCGCTCGGCATTTTAACGCGCGAAACGCGGATTTGTTCAACCGTCACGCAAGAATTCGCGAGAAATCCACAAAACCGGTGGAGCACAGCCAAATGTTCCGCGGCCCGATTGAAGTTTGCGCGCGCCAGCTTTTGCCGCAGCCGGCATTTCATCAAGATTGAATTAGACTATATTGATAACAGTATAGCTGCTGGACCCACCCATGAACGCCTCACCCTCCGATACTGCACCCGAACCCGTCCGCGTTATCGCCTGTGGCGCGATCGCGCGCGAGATCATCGCACTCAAGGCAGCCAATGGTCTCGAACATATCGACCTGCAGTGTCTTCCTGCGATCTGGCACGTCTATCCCACAAAGATCGCGCCGGCCCTGCGAGAAAAGATTGCCGAGGCGCGCGCCGAAGGGTTTCGCCGGATCTATATTGGTTACGCCGAATGCGGCACCCAGGGACAGATCGACAAGATTTGTGAAGAAGAAGGCATCGAACGGATCGCGGGGCCGCATTGCTATGCCTTCTATACCGGCACGGAAAAATTCCTCGCCGAATGCGACAATGAGATTTCAGCATTTTACCTGACAGATCTCATCGCCCGCCAGTTCGAGGCATTCGTCATCGAACCGCTCAAACTCGACAAGCACCCGGAACTGCGTGATATGGTATTCGGCAACTACACCAAGATCGTCTATCTCGCACAAACAGAAGATCCTGAGCTGCAGAAAAAGGCTCGGTGGGCGGCTGACTACCTGAAGCTGGATTATGAATACCGCTTTACCGGGTACGGCGACCTTGAAGCAGCGATCATGTCGGCTTAAGTCTTCGGTACTGCACAAAGAGGCAATGAAAAATATTTTTCGCGCCTGATCCGTGGTCTTAATTGCATGATAATCGCACTTTAAGGAACAGGCCCTAAGCTACCACGGCGGGATGGTGTTGGACTGAACTATCCAGCATTGTCGTGTGTTTCGCGCCAAGCAGTGCATAGGTGCCACGTGTCGGATATCAGCATGGAAATGATCGTCAACGAAATGAAGATCAAGGAAAAGCCCGAGAAGCTTTCCGAGCTGCTTCGTCATGTTTCGGATAATGCCGGTGAAAAGGTCACTCTGGGCGAAATCGCCGATGCGATGGCCGATCGTTCCTTCGGCGCTTTTCTCGTCGTCTTCTGTCTTCCCAATCTCATTCCTCTGCCGCCGGGCGCCACCTTCGTTCTCGGGCTGCCACTGGTATTCATCGCTTTTCAGATGGCATTTTCTCGCCTCGACACAATCTGGCTGCCCAAGCGGCTGCATTACTATGCATTTGACAACAAGGGTTTTTCTGCGGTTCTCGACAAGTTCGTGCCCTGGATGCAAAAAGCCGAAAAACTGATCAAGCCGCGCTTCTGGCCAGCCAACAGCCGGTTCTACGAACGGATCATCGGCCTGTTTTCCCTCTTGCTGGCACTCGTCATCTTCCTGCCGATACCGCTCGGCAACATGGGGCCAGCCTACGCGCTGGCGCTGATGGGCCTTGGCCTGACCGAACGCGACGGCCTGGTTCTGGCTGTCGGCGCTGTCATCGGCATCGTTTTCTCGGTGGTGATCGGTTACATCGGCTACGAACTTGTCAAACTTGTCCCCCATTTCCTTCACCAGATCCCCCTTTACTGGACCACTTTCCTGCAGTTCTTTTCGTAACGGCCGCCCGGAAGCGACCGGGATTTTTCACTTGTCGCAATAAGGCCAATGCGACGTCGTGCCTAGCCGGGCGGCGCAGCCTGCTCCTGTTCCATTCTAGGCGAAAGAGGAGTTTGGGGATGGCTGACCGCATCATCGTTTACTGGCGTGATATTCCAGCGCAGGTAATCATCAAAAAGGGTAGAACGAACGCCAAGCGCGAGCTGTCGCTGCGCTTCACCGAGGCGATCGACATGTGTGCCATGCGTACCGGCGCGGCAGAAAGCGGCGACTATCTGGCCGACTGGCGCAAGGCCGATCCTGTGCCTGTGTCCGACGATCTCGAAGCCGAGGCCGACAAGATGGCGGCAGAGCTTGAAGCGACCTACGACCGCGAAAGGCTCGTCGCGCTTGTAAAAAGCGGCGGCCGCGAAAATGGTTGAGTTGAAGATCCACAAGAAACCGGCGACGGCCTATGTGCCTTCCGGCGTATCCGCTGTCGGACGTCAGAAGCGGAGCTACACGATCCGCCTCTGGTCGATCCGCCATTCCAAGCAGCTTGAATGGGTTTACGACAAGTTCGCCAAGCTCTTTTTGTTGTTGCACCCCGTGTGGAACAAGCTCGGCTACGCACGCGTCGAAAGACCGGTCAAATTCGTCGAGAAGCACGTCAAGGGCCTGATGTTCGACTGTCGCATGTGCGGCCAGTGCGTGCTCTCGTCGACTGGCATGAGCTGCCCGATGAACTGTCCCAAGCAGCTTCGCAACGGCCCCTGCGGCGGCGTTCGCGCCAATGGCAATTGCGAGGTCGAGCCAGATATGCCCTGCGTCTGGGTCAAGGCCTGGGAAGGCTCGCGCAACATGGTGCACGGCGACAAGATCATGAACGTGCAGAAGCCTGTCGATCAGTCGCTGCGCGAAACCTCGGCCTGGCTGCGCGTCACTGCTCAATCGGCTGCCGAAAAAGAACCAATGAAGAAGGACGCGTGAGCCGCATGGTGCATATCGATGAAAATCCACTCGGCCCGCACCTGCCGCTGGATCCCCTGCCCGGCCACTCCTCGCTCGGCCGGTTGGAGCGCGTGCTGCGTCGCGGCGAATTCGCCGTCACAGCCGAACTGAACCCGCCCGACAGCGCCGACCCGCAGGAGGTCTACGACCGCGCAGCGATCTTCGAAGGCTGGGTCGACGGCATCAATGCCGTCGATGCCTCCGGTGCCAACTGCCACATGTCGTCCGTCGGCATCTGCGCGCTGCTGACCCGCATGGGCTATGCGCCGATCATGCAGATCGCCTGCCGTGACAAGAACCGCATCGCCATCCAGGGCGACGTGCTGGGCGCGGCGGCCATGGGTGTGGCCAACATCATGTGCCTGACGGGCGACGGCGTGCAGGCCGGCGACCAGCCGGGCGCCAAGCCGGTCTTCGACCTGGACTGCATGTCGCTGCTCGAAACCGTCCGCACGATGCGCGACCAGTCGAAGTTTCTTTCCGGCCGCAAGATCACCAAAGCGCCGCAGGTCTTCCTCGGCGCGGCGATCAATCCCTTTGCGCCGCCCTACGATTTCCGCCCCTATCGCCTGGGCAAGAAGATCGAAGCCGGTGCACAGTTCGTCCAGAGCCAGTATTGCTTCGACGTGCCGATGTTCAAGGAATACATGAAGAAGGTTGTTGACCTCGGCTATGCCGAGCAGTGCTTCATTCTCGCCGGTGTCGGCCCAATGGCGTCTGCCAAGACCGCCAAGTGGATTCGCTCCAATGTCCCGGGCATCCATATCCCGGACGCCGTCATCAAGCGGCTCGAAGGAGCACAGGATCAGAAGAAGGAAGGCAAGCAACTCTGCATCGACATCATCAACGAGGTGAAGGAAATTCCGGGCGTCAGTGGCGTCCATGTCATGGCCTACCGCCAGGAAGAATATGTCTCCGAGATCGTCCACGAATCCGGCGTCCTCAAGGGCCGCACCCCGTGGAAGCGCACGCCTCGATCCGAGATGCACGAATATCTGGAAGAAACAGCAAACGGCCTGGTCGACCAATCGCTGAGATGAACACCCAGGCCAGCATCCGGCACGGTCGATAGCCTCGGCTTGCCACCCAACCAATACGCATATAAAGAAATCTTTATATCATTCGAGCCCTCAAGGAAGAGTTCATGACCCGCACCATCGTCGCATCCGCCACCCGCGAAATCATCATCGGCTTCGACCAGCCGTTCTGCGTCATCGGCGAGCGCATCAATCCGACCGGCCGCAAGAAGCTGGCCGCCGAGATGATCGAAGGCAATTTCGATACCGTTATCAAGGATGCGCTCGAGCAGGTCGCCGCCGGCGCCACCATGCTTGACGTAAATGCGGGCGTCACCTCGGTAAATCCGAACGAGACCGAGCCGGGCCTGCTCGTCAAGACCATGGAAATCGTCCAGGGCCTCGTGGATGTACCGCTGTCCATCGACAGTTCGGTAACCGCTGCCATCGAGGCAGCGCTGAAGGTCGCCAAGGGCCGTCCGCTGGTCAATTCGGTCACCGGCGAAGAAGAAAAGCTCGAAGCTATCCTGCCGCTCTGCAAGAAGTACGATGTTCCGGTAGTGGCGATCTCCAACGACGAAACAGGCATTTCCATGGATCCGGACGTGCGCTTTGCCGTCGCCAAGAAGATCGTGGAACGCGCCATGGACTACGGTATCAAGCCGCATGACATTGTCGTCGATCCGCTGGTCATGCCGATCGGCGCACTCGGCGATGCCGGCCGTCAGGTTTTCGCGCTGCTACACCGCCTGCGCAACGAGCTCAAGGTCAACACCACCTGCGGCCTTTCCAACATCTCCTTCGGCCTGCCGCACCGCCACGGTATCAATGCCGGCTTCATCCCGATGGTCATCGGCGCCGGCATGACCTCGGCGATCATGAACCCCTGCCGCCCGCAGGAAATGGAAGCCGTGCGCGCCGCCAACGTGCTCAACGGTACCGACCCCAACTGCACCAACTGGATCACGACCTACCGCGACCACAAGCCTGCCGAGGGCGCGATTGCTGCTCCGGCTGCAGCATCCGGCGCACCGGCCGGCGGCCGCCGCGGCGGACGTGCGGCTCGGACGGGCAACGGCGCAGCTTCGGCTTGAAGCAATTTCGCTCATATGTGAGCGCCTGAATTGAGATCACCCTGCTGAAATGCTGCAGGGTGATCTTTGCATGTCGGGATCTGGATACTATTTCGGATGCATAAGGTGCAGTCTGATAAGGGTCTGATCGTAGAGAGAGAATTGAAATGCGTTACGACGACACGTCGGGAAATGAGTCCGCAATGGCCGAAGGCGTAAGCAAGGATCCGCTCGTACTCTTCATGCCCTCGGGCAAGCGCGGTCGCTTCCCTATCGGCACGCCGGTGCTCGAAGCGGCCCGCAAGCTGGGTGTCTATGTCGAAAGCGTCTGTGGCGGCCGGGCCACTTGCGGCCGCTGCCAGGTCGAAGTGCAGGAAGGCAACTTCGCCAAGCACAAGATCGTCTCCTCCAACGACCATATTTCTGCTCGTGGCCCCAAGGAAGAGCGCTATGACCGCGTTCGCGGCCTGCCGGAAGGACGCCGCCTCTCCTGTTCGGCCGAGATTCTCGGGGACCTCGTCATCGACGTCCCGCAGGATACCGTCGTCAACGCCCAGGTCGTCCGCAAGGCCGCGACAGACCGGGTCATCGAGCGCAACGCCGCCGTCCAGCTTTGCTATGTCGAAGTAGAAGAACCCGATATGCACAAGCCGCTCGGCGATCTCGACCGGCTGAAGGCCGTGCTGGAAAAGGACTGGGGCTGGAAGGACCTGCTGATCGCCCCACATCTCATTCCGCAGGTGCAGTCGATCCTGCGCAAGGGCAACTGGGGCGTCACCGCCGCAATCCATCGCGACATGGATTCTTCGCGTCCGTTCATCGTCGGGCTGTGGCCGGACCTGAAGAACGAGGCCTACGGGATTGCCTGCGACATCGGTTCGACCACCATTGCCATGCATCTGGTGTCGCTGCTGTCGGGCCGCATCGTCGGCTCGTCCGGCACCTCCAACCCGCAGATTCGCTTCGGCGAAGATCTGATGAGCCGTGTCTCCTACGTGATGATGAATCCGGACGGCCGCGAAGCCATGACCAAGGCCGTGCGCGAAGCGCTCAACGGCCTGATCGGCAAGGTCTGCGAAGAAGGCGGTGTGCATCGCGAGGACATCCTCGACATGGTGTTCGTTGCCAACCCCATCATGCACCACCTGTTCCTCGGCATCGACCCGACAGAACTCGGTCAGGCGCCGTTTGCGCTCGCCGTCTCCGGCGCGTTGCAATATTGGGCCCACGAGATCGATATCGACGTCAACCGCGGCACACGCGTCTACATGCTGCCCTGCATCGCCGGACATGTCGGCGCCGATGCAGCGGGTGCAACGCTGTCCGAAGGGCCTTATCGCCAGGACAAGATGATGTTGCTGGTCGATGTCGGCACCAATGCCGAGATCATCCTCGGCAACCGCGAACGGGTGGTGGCAGCATCGTCCCCGACCGGACCTGCTTTCGAGGGTGCAGAGATTTCCTCCGGCCAGCGTGCCGCACCAGGCGCGATCGAACGCATCCGCATCGATCCCGTGACGCTGGAGCCCAAGTTCCGGGTGATTGGCGTCGACTTGTGGTCAGACGAGGAAGGCTTCGAGGAGGCGGCGGCATCTGTCGGCGTGACCGGCATCTGCGGTTCGGCGATCATCGAGGTCGTTGCCGAGATGTACCTCTCCGGCATCATTTCCGAAGACGGCGTCGTTGACGGCTCGCTGGCGGAACGCAGTCACCGCATCATTCCGAACGGCCGCACCTTCTCCTATCTGCTGCGCGGCGATGGCGAACAGCGCATCACCGTGACCCAGAACGACGTTCGTGCCATTCAGCTCGCCAAGGCCGCGCTCTATGCCGGCATCAAGCTCCTGATGGAGAAGCAGGGCGTCGAGAAGGTCGATGCGATCCGTTTTGCCGGCGCTTTCGGTTCGTTCATCGATCCGAAATATGCGATGGTGCTGGGCCTGATCCCGGATTGCGATCTCAGCGAAGTCAAGGCCGTTGGCAATGCCGCCGGTACCGGCGCGCTGATGGCCCTGCTCAATCGCGGCCACCGCCGCGAAATCGAGCAGATGGTCAAGAAGATCGAGAAGATCGAGACCGCGCTCGAAGGCAACTTCCAGCAGTTGTTCATCGACGCCATGGCTTTGCCCAACAAGGTCGACCCCTTCCCCGAGCTCGCCAAGATCGTTGCACTGCCGGAGCGCAAGGTGATCACCGCTGGCGGCGAGGATGGCGGTGGTCGTCGCAGACGCCGCGAGCGTGGCTGATACAAACCAGCTCCGCAAATCGATGACTGCGGAGCTGAAAACAAACCGAAACGGTAAGGCGCGTGCCGAGCGTTACGCAGCCACTGCGGTCAGTTGCTTGAAGCTTCTGTCGCCAAGCGCCGCGCGGATGTAGTCGGCCACTGCCAGCGCAGGCTGAGACGCGCCCTGCCTTACTGCAAGACCGATATCGTAGCTTCCGAGATCGGGCAGCCCGTCCCTGTCGTCCAACTCGACCATATCGTCACGCACGAGGAACCGCGCCAGTGGCGCAATCGCGATGTCTGCGCGAATTGCCGCCGTCTGTCCCATGTGGCTTCCACAATAATAGGCGATGCGGAACTCGATCTGCGATTTCGTCAATTCCTCAAGGGCGCGCGTCCTCCAACTGCATCCACTGTCCCAGACCGATATCGGCAACGGCGTCTTGAGATGCGCCTGACCGTGCCTCTTTCCGACCCATACCAGTTGCTCGGTCATCACCTTCTCGGCGGGATCGGCCCGGACGGCATTGAGGAAGTTGTAGAGCGTCAGATCGAGGCGTCCATCCTCGACGGCGCGGTGCAGATTGACGGAGGATTCTATCGTCACATCTATGGCCAGATTCGGCCAGGTCTCCGACAGGTGCCTGAGAATCCCAGGCAACATCAGCTCTCCGATGTCGTCTGGCGCACCCAGCCGCACGATGCCGTTCATTTCAGGCACGACAAACCGCGAGACCGCCTCATTGTTGAGCGCAACCATACGCTTGGCGTAACTCAGCAGGAGTTCCCCGTGGTGCGTCAGGCAAACGGAGCGGGCATCGCGTCGGAACAGACTGACGCGAAGCATGTCCTCGAGTTTCTTGATTTGCATGGACACCGCCGACGGTGTCCGGAAAACGACCTCCGCGGCCGTCGTGAAATTGCCGGTTTCGGCGATCGCGATAAACGTCTTCATGATGTCCAGTTCGAGAACCGGCAGTGCTGAGGGAACGGTGTTGGCCATGACAAGTGCCTTCAATTTTATTGAAAGATAGCTTCATTCCAATTCGTTTGATTGAACATCAGGTCGCGCGCATAGTCAAGTCGTCAAGCAGATCGGACCCTATGATGAAGGGATAGGACAATGACAAACTTTCTAACGAATACCTCCGTCGCGATCCTGCACCATGTCGAAGGCAGAATGAGATCAGCACGCGCTGCTCGGCGAAGAGCTTTGCTCGCCCGTGAATTGTCGCGCCTGCCATCCTATGTCGCAAAAGACATTGGCGCCGGCCCCAACTACGATCGTTTCGTCAATTATATTGATGATTGAGATAAAACATATTCGTTTGTCTAATAAGTCAAGCGAATAGATACTACATGAATGCAACCGCCTCCCAAGCACGCATCCAAAAGGAACACGACCATGTCAATACTTGCTTACGACCCCCACTACGGCCACAGCGCCCGCGGCAACGAACATCCGGGCTTCATTGCTTCGCTGCGCAAGCGCTGGAGCGATTACCGCATGATGCGCGAAATTGAATCCGTACCCTTCGACGTCATGAAGGATGTCGGCTTCCGCGCGCCGGATTCCACGAATGAAAAGTAACCATAGACGACGGACGTTCCGGAATTTTTCGCTTTCCCTGCCCTAAATTCCGGAACGACGTCAGCCATATTTTCTCCGACACTCCAGCTAAGCTATTATTCCTGCTCCTATATTAGATTTCCCCTCAGAGCTCAATTTTCCGACATTGCTTCAGCTCTTGCATCACGTCGCAAAAAGGCCAGAATCCGTCGCCATGACGCAATTCTTTTGTGGCGCATTCAGACCAATTTGTACATGCGCGACATAGGCGATTTTGCTTGGAGCGACATGTAAGGTGTTAATATGCGGCCTGAGAATTACCCCGTGTCCAAAAAGCCCCAAGTGAAGCGTACGATCGTCTTCTTCCTTGTCCCGAACTTCACCATGCTGCCGTTTTCGGCCGCAATCGAGACCTTGCGCATTGCCAACCGCATGCTGGGATACGAAGCCTATCAGTGGCGGATAGCCTCGGCGGACGGCCAGAAAGTCTATTCGTCTTCCGGTATTGGTCTTGAGGCCAAGACGTCGCTCATGGACGAACGCAAGAACCTGACTGGCGAATTGCGACCCAACATGGTGCTGATCTGTTCCGGCATCTATGTGGAGGAATTCCGCAACAAGTCGGTCAACGCTTACCTCCGCGAAGTCTATAATCGCGGCATCGCCGTCGGCAGCCTCTGTACCGGAGCCCATGTTCTCGCACAGGCGGGACTGTTGAATGGCAAGCGCTGCGCCATCCATTGGGAGAACCTGCCGGGCTTCTCCGAAGCATTCCCGCAAGCCGATGTGCATGCCGACCTCTTCGAGATCGACGGCAACATTTACACCTGTGCAGGCGGCACGGCGTCGCTCGACATGGTGCTCTACTTTATCCGCCAGGATTTCGGCGAAAACCTCGTCAATCGCGTCTGCGAGCAGCACCTCACCGATCGCGTCCGCTCGGCCAACGATCGCCAGCGGCTACCGCTGCGCGCGCGGCTGGGCGTCCAGAATTCCAAGGTGCTGTCGATCATCGAGATCATGGAGAACAACCTGGCTGAACCCTTGTCGCTGGTCGACATCGCCGACAAGGCGGGGCTTTCGCGTCGCCAGATCGAGCGCCTGTTCCGCCAGGAAATGGGTCGTTCCCCTGCCCGCTATTATCTGGAAATCCGGCTCGATCGGGCACGGCACCTGCTGGTCCAGTCCTCCATGCCTGTCGTGGAAGTGGCTGTCGCCTGCGGTTTCGTCTCGGCGTCGCACTTTTCGAAGTGCTACCGCGAACTCTATGGTCGTTCCCCTCAGCAGGAGCGCGCGGACCGCAAGCAACTGGCGACCATGCCCAGCGTCAACGGCGCGGTGATGTAAGCACCGATGGCGTCCGCTCAGGACGCCATTATCCGCGACACCTGGTAATCGGAAAAAACCCGGTTTCGGCCGGAGTGCTTGGCCATGTAGAGATATTGGTCAGCCGCGTTGAGGTAATTGTCGAACGTTTCGGACGCGCTGATATTCGCAAGCCCCATGGATATCGTCACGGAGAGGTCTTCCTCGTCGACGACGACACGCACACGCGAGATCTCCTTGCGAACCAGTTCGCAATAATCGTAGGCACCCTCTATGTCGAGGCCCGTAAACAGGATGCCGAACTCCTCGCCGCCGAGGCGCGCGACCAGGTGCTGGCTTTCTCCGACTAGCGAGATCAGTTTCTTCGACACCGCCTTCAGCACGAGATCGCCGATCTCGTGACCATAGGTGTCGTTGAGCCGCTTGAAGTGATCGATATCCAGAAGCGCCATTGATACCGGCTGGGATTGGCGCAAGCTCATCTCCACCAGCTTCGGCCCAAGATCGAAAAAGTAGCGACGATTGAACAGGTCTGTCAAAAAATCGCGCGATGCCATCCGCTGCAGAACCCTGATCCGCCGATGGATGCCAAGCACGTGGCTGAGGCGCCCTGCCAGATCTTCGGCACTGACCGGAAGATGAATGAACTCATCCCCTCCACCGCCGAGGAACCGGGCGACATCGTCGTGCCCCGTCACTTCGGAATAACCGACGATGCGGATCGCGTCCTCGCCATAGCGCGAGCGTAGCGTCTGCACGAGTGCAAAATTGCGCTTTGCGGCGAGATCGGCGCGCACCAGAACGAGTTCGATGTTCCGGGCCTTGTCGAGCACTGCCAGCGCTTCCGCATCGTTCGATGCAACGACAGGGGAAAATCCGCAGCGGCGCAAGCTGTCGGGCATTGTCGTCTTGCCGACGCTGTCAATGACCAGGATTTCAGCCATGCTGGCCGTCAGGCAGCGGTCCACCGCCGCTGCGAGCCGGTCGATGGAATGTTCCGAACTCTTTGCGACATAGTCGACCGCCTTCTTGGCGATGATCTGCTCGCGCATCTGATCGCTGCTGATCCCTGAAAATACGATCAGCGGCAGGTTTTGAGACAGGATGAAATCTACTGCCTCGCCGTTGGGTGCATCCGTTTGGAAAAGATCGACAATCGCAAGCCCATAGGCATCTGGCGACTGGTTGAGTTCATGCCGAAGACCGGAAAACGTGGCGCAATGCGTTACCTTCAGTCCGAAGAGAGCCTCGAGCCGCTCGCGAATGGCGATCGAATAGAAGCGTGTGTCCTCAACCAGCAGAATCTGCCGCCCTTCGTGCTTCCGAGGCATGGACGGTCTTCCGAACGCGTTGCGAAAAGCCACGTTGTACGCTTCCTTTTGAACAAGAAACCCCGAACTCAGACGTCGTTCAGACAGCATGCGCCCAAGCGCACTCGGAACCGGAGTATCCCCGTTTTCGAGTGGCGCACAGCAGCTTTTCGTCGTGTTCAGAGGTTATTCCGGCCAAGCTTTCAAATTCGTTAAGGCAGCAGCAAATGTGATTTACTTCGAGACAACAAACAAAACTTCGCTGGAAAACCCAAATAACTTTCAGCGAATCTATCTATTGAAGCGTATAACCGAAATATAAACTTCGGCGTTCACCCGGCTTTTTTCTGTCGCCCCAGCAAGACTCTCATTTGGGACAGAGTGTCCAGATTCTGATTGACGCGACAGTAGAACTCTTCATCGATAAATGGCCGCATCATGAAATCGTTACCGCCGGCCTTCAGGAATCGTGCCGAGAGCAGACGGTCCGTCGACGATGACACCCCGATGATCCGCAACTGGTGCGAACCGATATGCGCTCGAATTCGGCGCGTCAGTTCGAAGCCATCGATGTCAGGCATGTTGTAGTCGGTGATCATCAACGAAATGTCGCGGTTCGCCTTGAGGATCTCGAAAGCCTTGTGGCCGTTCTCCGCCGCGCTGACCTTGAAGTTGTAACGCTTCAGTCGAGTCGTCAGCAGGGCGCGCGCGGTCTGACTGTCGTCGACGATCAACACATGGTGATTGTGGTTGGTCAGGAACCGACAAACTGCTTCCACCAGCATATCGACGGCAAAAACGCTGTCCTTGATGATGTAATCGACAATCTGGTTCGACAGCAGCTTGTCGCGGGTCGTATCCTGCAATGTACCTGTGAACACGATGGTCGGAATTCCGACATCGACAAGGTAGTCCAGGGCTTCGCCCTGCTCCGCACCCGGCAGATTGATGTTGGAAATCGCAAGCCGGATCGGCTCGTCGGACTTTTCGTTGGCCTTCTGCAATTCCTCGAAATCACGGCAGATCTCGACGTCGATTTCGAGAAGCTCCTTGATCCGCTGACTGATCATCGATGTGAAGACGTTGGAATCCTCAGCAACGATAATGCGGTTGCCCTTCAACGACACCCCGGAATAGTGCATTCCGGAAACTCCCAAGAAATCCATGATTTGCTTTCATAAAACGGATTTTGCTAAAGCCGGACGCTATGCGACAGGCTTTGAGAATTGGTTAAGGGCAGACAGCGAAAAAAAGCAGATAAGGCAATGAAAAACGGCCCCTTTTGGGGGCCGCGGGTTTTTCTTCTGGTCGTGCGCCGCTCGCTGCTCGGATGCGGCGTGCTTCGCCATTCAACGAATGGCGAAAAAGCCGACTTATGACTTGGGCTTGAGGTTCTCCGGGTCGTAGATCGGCTTGTAGCCAACGCCGACCACCTCGACCGGATAGGTCTCGGCAAAGTACTCGACGTTGAGCTTGCGGCCGACCTGGCAATGCGACCAGGGCAGATATGCAAGAGCGATGTTCTTTCCGACCGTCGGGCCGAAGGCGATCGAAGTCGTGTACGAACGGCGACCAAGTTCGTCGATCAGCACCTCGCCGGATTCAGGGTCCATGACCGGCAGCGAGCCGACCGGATAGCGCTTGACACCGTTCTTGTCGGTGTTCTCGGTCATGATCAGCGTGCAAAGCATTGCTGGCTGGTGTTCGCGAGCCTTGTATTCCAGATGCTTGGCCTTGCCGCGGAAATCGGACTCCTTGACCTTCGGACGGGCGAGATCCGCTTCGATCAGGTTGTACTGGGTGAGAAGGTCTGCGTTCTGCAAGCGCAGGCTCTTTTCCATGCGGCGCGAGTTTGCATAAGTCTCGACGCCGAAGGCCATGACACCGGTGGCACGCAGCGCATCCCAGACGGCAAGGCCGTCTTCGTACTTCATATGCAGCTCCCAGCCCTGCTCGCCGACATAGGAAATACGGAAAGCGGTCACTGGCTTGCCTGATATCTCGATCTGCTTGATCGCGGCAAAGGCGAAATTCTCCGGATCGAGGCCAGTCGGATCGGCAACGACTGTCTTCAGCGTTGCACGGGCATTCGGGCCCCAGATACCGATGGTGATGAACTTTTCGGTCACATCGGTAATGGTGACATCAAGGCCACGATCTTCCGCCACGCGCTTCATGTAATGGAAGTCGCGCGGGCCGGCATCGGCACCGTTGATCAGGCGGCAGCGGTCGGCCATGCGAATGACGGTGAAGTCGGCGCGCACCATCCCCTCGTCGTCGAGGAAGTGGGTGTAGATGCCCTTGCCGATATTGCCGTCACCGCCGATCTTGGCGGCGCAGAGCCATTCGAGCAGTTCGACATGGTCAGGTCCTTCGATATCCACCATATGGAAATGCGAAAGATTGACGATGCCGCAATCCTCGCTCATGGCGAGATGCTCGGCATTCGAAACGCGCCAGAAATGGCGGTTGTCCCACTCGTTTTCACGTACCGGAACGCGGTCGCCATACTTTTCCAGCAGGTGCTCGTTGGCCTTGTAGCCATGGGCGCGCTCCCAGCCGCCGAGCTCCATGAAATATCCGCCGAGTTCCTTTTCGCGCTCATGGAAGGGCGAGCGTTTGACGCCGCGACCCGAAGCGTAGGGCTCGCGGGTGTGCACGGCCGGGAAGTAAATCTTCTGGGCAGCCTCGTAGCAGCGGCCTTCGATGAACTTCTCTTCCAGCTGATGCGGGTAGAAACGGGCGTAATCGATCGAATTGTGGTCGATCTCGGTGCGGCCGTCGGTCATCCAGTCGGCGATCAGCTTGCCATAGCCCGGACCGTCCTTGACCCAGATGGCGACGCAATACCAGAGGCCGCGTACCTTCTGGCTTTCGCCGCAGGATGGGCCGCCGGCGGCGGAAACCTGCAGGAGACCGTTGAAGGAGTGACCTTCATTGTAGCCGATTTCGCCGAGGATCGGCGTCAGTTCGATGGCCTTCTCGAGCGGCTCGAGGATCTGTTCCATGTCGAGGTCGCGCTGCGAGGGTGAAAGTCGCGCTTCCTGCTTTTCGAGGATATCGCGCGGATGGCAGAGGCGCGGATTGGTGGTTTCATAATACCCCCATTCGAGCTGGCCGCCTTCGGTGGTCTTGGGATCGCCCGTATCGCGCATATAAGCGGAGTTGCCCTGGTCGCGCAGCAGCGGGAAGCCGATCTCCTTGCCCGTGCCTTCGAACTCGTTGTAGGGGCCGAAAAAGGTCAGCGGATGATCGACCGGCATGATGGGCAGGTCTTCGCCAACCATTTCGGCGATCAGGCGACCCCAGATACCGGCGCAGACGATGACGTGGTCCGCCATGATCGTGCCGCGATGGGTGACGACACCCTTGATGCGGCCATTCTCGACGATCAGCGACTTGGCCGGCGTATTGCCGAACATTGTCAGCTTACCGGACTTCTCGGCGGCATCGACAAGCTTGCCTGCAACAGTCTGCGAGCGCGGGATGACGAGGCCGGCATCCGGGTCAAACATTCCGCCCATGACCTGATCTTCCTCGATCAGCGGGAACTTCGCCTTGATTTCGGCCGGGCTGACATAGTGGGCGCGGGTGCCGAAGGCCTTGGCCGAGCTCAGTTTGCGTTTGATCTCTTCCATCCAGGCATCGTCGCCGGTGCGGGCCACTTCAAGGCCGCCGATGCGGGCGTAGTGTCCCATCTTCTCATAGAAATCGATGGAATATTGTGTCGTCCAGACCGAGAGGTAGTCGTGACTGGTCGTGTAGCAGAAGTCTGACGCATGCGCCGTCGAGCCGATATCGGTCGGGATGCCCGATTTGTCGATGCCGACGATATCGTCCCATCCCCTCTCGATCAGGTGATGGGCGATTGACGCGCCCACAATTCCACCCAACCCGATGATGACAACCTTCGCCTTTTGTGGAAACTCTGCCATTGCATGCAACCCTGATTGATGTTGAACGGATTTTTCGGCCGGCGGTGACGTTGACGTTGGCCGCATTCCCTAAAATCGAATGTACCGGACTATGATGAAGTCGCAAGCAGGCTTGCCGCTCGTTTGCGACATGGGCATTGACTGCGACGACTTGCCTGAAAAAAACGGAATCCTGCCGCAATTTCGATATCGGTCCACAGGCCCTAGGCGGGCACCAGCATGACGAGCTTGTGATCCGGCCTGTCCGAAGGCCGGAAGGTGTGCTGCTCGAACGACAGAACGCCCCACTCCGGATGCGAGAATGTGCGCAAGCCGCCCTCCCGCTCCAGCACACCATGTTCCTTCCAGGTTTTGGCGAAAAACGGGCTTCCGCGATGCAATGCTTCGAGCAAGACGTTCATCTCCGGGTCGTGCAGGCTATGGCTGAAGTCGGCACGAAACTCGGCCAGCACGCGCCGGGCCCTATCCTCCCAACCCGGGATCAGGTTCTTGCCGCGCGGGTCGAGAAAGATGAAGCGGAGCAGATTGCGCTGGCAGCCTTCACTCAGCCAACCATAGAACAGTTGCTCTGCCGCGTCATTCCAGCAGCAGGCATTCCAGAAGCGGTCTAGCCCGTAGGCGGGATGAGGCAGCGCATCGACGATTGCGGTCAAAGACCGGGGTGCCTCTGCGACCGATGCCGGAAGCTCGACATCGGGGTCGCGGCGGCCGGCAAGCTCGAACAGATAGGCGCGTTCTGCCCGTGTCAGATGCAAAGCAACCGACAGGCGGGCGAGCGCATGGGGTGACGCCTGCACTTCCCGCCCCTGCTCGATCCAGGCGCACCACGTCGCGCTGATGCCGGCGCTTGCGGCAAGCTCCTCGCGCCGCAGGCCCGGCGTTCGCCTGCGTCCGGCAGGCTGCTCAGGCGCAAGGCGTTCGCGATGCGCCCTCACGAACTCCCCCAGCAGTCTTCTTTGATCGTCATCCAGCATGGAAGACGATATAACAGGATAAACTCTCATCTTGTAACAGAATAATTTTGGTTCATTCTGCCATCCATCAAAGGAGAGCATCATGCAGCCAGCCCACGACAAGAACGTCCAGAAACAATTCGGCCCCCGTGCCACCGCCTATGTGGAAAGCGCGGTCCATTCCCAGGGCGAGGATCTCGACGCGCTCGAAATCATTGTCGCGAAGGCGGCGCCCCACCACGCTATCGACTTGGGTTGCGGCGGCGGACATGTCGCCTACACGATGGCCCGCCATGCGCGACAGGTGACGGCGACTGACCTTTCCGGCGACATGCTGGCGGCGGTGACGACAACAGCCAGATCCAGAGGTTTGGAGAACATCGAGACGGTCGAGGCATCTGCCCTGAACCTGCCTTTCAACGACTCCACCTTCGACTTCCTCGGCTGTCGCTATTCAGCGCATCATTGGTTCGATGTCGAACAAGGGCTGCGCGAGGCACGTCGCGTCCTGAAAAAGGGCGCCCCTGCCATCTTCATCGACGTCTATTCGCCGGGCCGGCCGTTGCTGGACACCCACCTTCAGGCAATCGAGCTGCTGCGCGACACCTCGCATGTCCGCAACTATTCAGCGGCGGAATGGACCGACATGCTCGCCCATGCCGGCTTTACGATCGAAGCGACAAGAACCCGCCAGGTGCGAATGCATTTCGACACCTGGATCACCAGGATGGCGACCAAGCCCGTTTATGTCGCGGCTATCCGCGCACTACAGGATGCCGCCCCGGGGGAAGTGCGCGAGCATTTCGGCATCGAGGCCGACGGCTCTTTCATGCTCGACATGCTGATGGTCGAGGCGATCGCGGCATAATGCAGCGCGTTCGAGGACGCCCTAGCGGGCGTCCTCCCCGTCCGCATCGTCTCTGGAACCGTTGTCCGGCGTGTTGTCGCCATCGTCGTCGTAGTTGTCGTCAGTCCGGTCCAGCTCATCAGCCCGCGCTTCTGCGGCCTTGCGGCGGCGATCGATCTGCTGCCGGGCCAGCTTGTCGACCTCGGGCTGCGCTCCGTCGATCGTTGCCATTAAGCCTGTGGGCTGTTGATTGACGTGAATGTCGATATCCCGCTTCGGGAACGGCATTTCGATTCCTTCCTCGCGGAAGCGTTCGAGGATCGATATCCGGACATCGTTGCGCACGGGGCCGCCGCTCAGGATATCGGCGAGATAGAACCGCAATTCGAAATCGAGCGAGAATTCGCCGAAACGCAGAAAACTGACATTCGGCTCCGGCACGGTCAGGATCGTCGGCTGCGCCCTGGCAATTTCCAGAAGTATGTCCATCACCTTGCGCGGGTCGCTGTCATAGCCGACGGAAACGGCAACCTCGCTACGAGCCAGTGAATTGCGCAATGTCCAGTTTCCGACCGCGGCATTGATGAGCTGCGAATTCGGCACGATGATCGACTGGTTCTGGAACGTCTCGATTTCGGTCGCACGCACCGAAATACGCCGGACGAAGCCCTCTGTCGGTCCAGCCACCACCCAGTCGCCCACCTTGAACGGCCGCTCGGCAAGCAGGATCAGACCGGAGACGAAATTCTGCACTATGGTCTGCAGACCGAAACCGATACCCAGAGACAGAGCACCGGCCACCAGCGCCAGGCTCGAAAGATTGATACCCGCCGCAGAGATGCCGATGAGGCCGGCAATCGCGACACCGGCGTAACCGAGTGCGGTGTTGACGGAATTCCTGACACCAACATCGACTTGCGAACGAACCATGACGTTTCGGTCGAGCCAACGCTGGAACCATTTCGTGACAAAAAGGCCGGCCCCAAACAGCAACGCACCAACCAGAATCCCCAGCAGGGAGATCGTGATGTTGCCTATCTTGATCTCGGTAAACAGCCGGATGGAAATCGCCCAGACGTCCGCCCCCCTGAAGCCCCACTGCAGCATGATGGAAGGAATGCCGATCATCGCCACGAGTACGTAGACAGCCAGTCCGAGCACCAAACCCAATTGGTCGAGTTGGATTTCACTCAGCTTGAAACGTTCGCCCAGATACATCCCGATGGACGTCTTGCCGAAGACATGGGTCCTTGAAATCGCGTGCCCCGTGAGAAAGCCGATATACATCGTGATCAGAATCGCGCCGGAAATGACGATCTGCGTGGCGGCAAACTGTGCCAGGCCGATATAGCCGATCACCGACATGAGGATCAGTCCAATGCCCATCAGCATCAGGGTCATGCGGATGAACCGTGGCCAGGGCCGATCGGGTCCACCGTCCGGAGCCTTCATCGGATGGATGAAGGCCAGCACGAATACCAGCATGCCGATGACGACCGATGAAAAGAAGCCTCGCGCCACAGACAACACTATTGGCGAATCCAGCACCGCCGTCGCTTGGCCGACGAGGTACCCGATGCCATTGACGACAGCCATCAGCACCGTAAATGTGATCAACCTGCGAGCACCACGATCGGAAACATTGATCAGCCGCCATGCCGGCTTGCCAGGCGTGACGATCGATAGCGAAAGCCTGAAGACGAAGTACACACCCGCCAGGACCCAAAGGAAGGCATAGAATATCTGGGCGATATCCTCGCGCAGCACCTTGAAATAGTGCAGCAGAAACATGCACGTCACAGCAAAGGCGGCGACCGCAAGTGTCGGGACCAGGGTAGACCAGAAAGCCCGGGACAGCCTTGTTATGTAGGCGGGATTCTCGTCCCCGTTTTCCCTGCGAATAATGGGAGCAAATGCCCAGCGCACCAGGAACATGAAGAACGCTGCGGCAACAAACGAAAAAAACAGCGCCGCAAAGAACCCCGTTCGCTTGAAATTCCACATGAATTCGAGCGAAGAGCGGGTCTTGGACAGGAATTCCCCGCCTTCGTTGTGCGCCGCCTTGGCGGTCTCCTCCAGAATTTCCGGCGTAATCTCGGTGCGTCGAAGCAATGTCTCGGCGAACAGTTTCCGACGCTGCTCGGAAATTTGCGACGCCAGTTTCGCCGCCTCCTCGGTTAGGACCTCCGCATCAGACCTGATCGTGTTCATCTCGGTCTTTTCGCCCTGCAGGCGCTGGCGATCGCTCGTCAGATCAGGGTCTTCAGGGGCCTTGCCGTCAGCCGGCGGCGCACCGATTTCCTCCAGCCGTTTGGTGACGAGACTATAGCGGCTTTCAAGAGGCTCCATCGCCGATGTAATCTGCTTGGAGAGCTCATCCGAATTGATCTTGAGGTGCGCAAGCTGGGCGTCGTCTGTCGCCACATTCTCGGCCTTTTTCTTCAGTTGCTCGAGAGCAGCCGCAGCCTTCTGAAGTTCGCTCTTCACCTGCTCCTGAAGGGCTTCTACCGTCGCGGCGACTGCGCTCTTGGTGGCGTCCGCCTGCGCATGCGCCGTCGTGGCGACGAACGGAAGCGCCAGAAGAATTGCAAGGGCGCCGCAAACGGCAGCTGCCCTACACCGGACGATCAATCTGCGCACGTATCTTATCCTCAACGATATATTGCCGGCAAAACGAACCGTACATGAAAGAAAAGCCGATTTCCGGCAAGCGAAAAGTCCTTTAGTGACAAGTTGGGCGTATGTGGTCGATGAGATGGGCAAAACCATGATGACGGCAACTATTTGTGCCAGAAAGCGGCAATTCCTGTTTACCCTTGGGTTCTAGAATGCCTTTCAAACGATGAAAGGCCGCCCATGCTGAAGTGGAATCTGTCCACAAACCACAAGTCCTACACTCAGGAACGCTTCGATCTGCTGGTACTGCTCGAGGGGTCGACAAGTGCACCCTATGTCGATTCTGTCGGTGTGCCGACGATCGGCATTGGCTTTAACCTGCGGGCCAATTTGGAGCCGGTGCTGAAGGCAATGGTCGGCGCCAATCACTGGAACGGGACGCTGCAAAATCGGCTCGCCGCCGAAATCGACAAGAGCTACTCAAGCAGCCAGGACAGCTTGCTTGTGGCCAATCTCAACCGGATCATGGCCAACTGGCACAACAGTCGCGACAGCGCCGTTCCCGCGACATTCAGCTTCAAGAGCGATGCGCAGATCATCCGCGCGCTCGAGACAATGGACGACTATTACGACGGCCGGATAAACAGCTGGATCGCATCCATACCGGAATCGAATGAGCGCGCGGCACTGTTTTCTCTCTGCTGGAATGGTCCCGCGATGCTCGGACCGAAACTCAAAGCCGCCATTGATGGCGGCAATCGCGCTGAAGCCTGGTACGAAATCCGCTACAATTCGTTCTGGAGCAGCCTTCCCGAGGATGCCAAGCCGGGCATCGCCAACCGGCGTTATGTCGAGGCGGATATGTTCGGGCTTTACGACACGGCCGGAAAGGCCAGCTATGCCCAGGCGGTGCAGACCGGCCAAATGCTCGCCGCGCATCATGACAAGGTGCTCGGCTATGAAGCCAGCTACGACCCAGATTACGCGGCTGATATCAAGGGGGTGGAGACAATCGGCACGATACACGCCGAGCTGCAGCCCGCAATCAGGGCAGTGCTCGTGAAGTTCGGACTGCCGGCTGGCAGGCCTGTCGAGGAACTGCTGGCAGCAGGCAGCGGCATGACGACGGTCAAGGGCGATGGGACCGCGAATGACAACAGCCGGAACGATGATGACCTCATTCTCGGTTCCTCCGGCGCCGACGCGCTTATGGGCGGCGCTGGTCGCGATGTTGTCATCGGTCAGGGTGGCCGGGACGTCCTGACGGGCGACTCAGGCGCGGACTGGTTCGTATTCTCCAAAGCCAGCGACAGCCGCATGGGCGCGCAAGACCGGATTGCCGACTTCAGACCGGGCACCGACAAGATTGTACTTTCCAAACTGATGGACGGGCTGGCTCCGGATCTGCTGGACAAGGGCGAAGCATTCCACAGCATCGCCGGAGAAATCCGCTGGACCCAGACGCGCACAGAAACAAAAATCGAAATCGACATGAATGGTGACGGCGTGGCCGATTTGGGCATTACCCTCGATGGCCGGCTCACCTTGAGCGATCGCGATTTTCTCCTATAGTTCAGCGTCGCCAATCCGGGAGAAATCATGACCACCGCAGCAGACCTGATCGCCGCCCTCAAACTCGATCGCCATCCCGAAGGTGGCTGGTATGTCCAGACATTCAAGGATGAGGCTACGTTCAATGGCCGGGCACGCTCGACAGCGATTTTCTACCTGCTCGAAGCCGGAGAACGCTCTCACTGGCACAAGGTCGATGCGGTGGAGATCTGGCACCACTATGCTGGGGCGGCGCTCGAACTCAGCCTGTCAGCCGATGGCACCGAGGCCCGCAGCGTCACACTCGGTCCGGACATCCTGGCCGGCCAAACGCCACAGGCAATCGTGCGTGAGGGCGAATGGCAATGCGCAAGGAGCCTGGGAGACTGGACGCTGGTCGGCTGCACGGTCGCACCGGGCTTCGACTTTTCAGGCTTTGTCATGGCGCCCCCGGCCTGGAAGCCGGGGGCCTAATCCCTCAGGCATGCGCCTGTTTGGGGATGCGCGGCAGGAAGACGGTCAGCAGGCCCAGCAATGGGAGGTAGGAGCACAGCTGGTAGACGAAGTTGATGCCGTGCGTATCGGCAAAGGCTCCGAGGACCGCAGCCCCCAGCCCGCCTGCCCCAAAGGCAAAGCCGAAGAAGATGCCGGCAATCATGCCGACCCGCCCGGGCACCAGTTCCTGGGCAAAGACCACGATTGCCGAAAACGCCGAGGCGAAGATCAGACCGATCACGACGCTGAGAACACAGGTCCAGAACAGGTTGGCATAGGGCAGCATCAACGCGAACGGAATGACCCCGAGGATCGAGAACCAGATCACGAAACGCGCGCCGAAGCGGTCGCCAATCGGCCCGCCAAGGAAGGTGCCGACGGCCACCGACCCCAGGAACAGGAACAGCATCAACTGCGCATCGCGGACACCGAGCTGGAAGTTGTCGATGACGTAGAAGGTGAAATAGCTGGAGATGCTGGCCATGTAGACATTTTTCGTCGCTGTCAGCAGCACCAGGATCAGGAAGGCCATGGCGACCCGGTTCTGCGCCAGCGGCAGCTTGCGGCTGGGGGCAGCCTTGCCGGCGTTCTGAATCCGGTGATGCAGATACCAGCGGCCAACCCAGGTCAGGATTACCATCCCGACCATGGCAATCACAGCGAACCATGCGACGCTGCCCTGGCCGAATGGCAGCACGATGAAAGCTGCAAGCAAAGGCCCTAACGCCGAGCCGAAATTGCCGCCGACCTGAAACAGCGACTGTGCAAAGCCGTGACGGCCACCGGAAGCGAGCCGCGCCACGCGCGAGGATTCCGGATGGAAGACGGCCGAGCCGAAACCGACCAGGCTGGAGGCGACCAGCAACATGGGATAGCTGTGCGCATTGCCCAGCAGGATAAGTCCGAAGAAGGTGCTCGCCATGCCGACAGGCAGCGAATAGGGCAAAGGCCAACGATCCGTGACCATGCCTATGACAGGCTGGAGAAGCGACGCGGTGATCTGGAAAGTCGCGGTCAACAGGCCAATCTGCACGAAATCCAGATTGTAGTTGGTCTTGAACAGCGGATAGAGCGACGCAAGCAGTGACTGCATGATGTCGTTCAACATGTGACAGAAGCTCACCGCGAACAGAATGGATAACGTCGTCTTCTCGAACCGGGCCGATGCACCGGGTATTGCCATCGTCATAGGAAATTCCTCCGGGCGCGGTCTTCTTCGCCACGCACTCGCAAGCTTTATAGAGCGATTGTGCGTGACCTTCTTTTGTGATTTGGTCCAAATCTTTCGCGACTGGGCCAAAATGAAGAAACTGCCGTCACAACTGCTTGAAGCTCTGCACGACACGCACATTCGCAACCTCGACTGGATCGAGCGTTCGAATGCCGATGTGCTCGTTCACAGTTCCGAAGATCCTGGCGGCTATACCGTGCCGTTTCACCATCACCGGCGCGTCCAGCTGCTGTGCGTGTTTGCCGGGGTCGTGCTGGTAACGACCGAGAAAGGTCGATGGATGATACCGGCGGGTCACGCCCTGCTGATCCCCGCCTATCTCGCCCATTCGGTCGAAATGCTCAGCGAAGTCAGCATGAAATCGGTCTATATGTTTCCCAGGGCTGGAGACGCAGCCCTTCCAGCACCCGAAGTTCTCGAGGTGACGGAGCTCGCGCGCAGTCTCGTTCTCGAAGCCGTGCGGCTAAGCCAGGCGGAAGCCAACGGCCGTAAGGCCGATCTGGTTTTACAGCTGCTCCTCGAGGAGATCGCCACGCTCGAGGTAAGGCCACTCAGCCTGCCCTTCCCGGCCGACCGCAGGCTTGCTGAACTGTGCCTTGGCTATATGAACAATCCCTCGCCCAATGCCAGGCTGGACGATTGGGCGACCCGGCTCGCGATGAGCCGCCGCACCTTCACACGGTTCTTCCGAAAGGAAACCGGCATCAGCTTCGTTACCTGGCGCCAGCAGGCGAGCGTGTTCGCCTGTCTTCCGCGTCTTGCCGAAGGCGTTCCCGTCACACATGTCGCACTGGAAGCGGGCTATGAGAGCGTAGCGGCCTTCACCACCATGTTTCGTCGCATGCTCGGCAGATCGCCCCGCGGCTACATGGCCCAACGCAACGCCTTCGATCAGGATTGATCTGCCGCTCGGCAGATTTTTCGCGGCACAAATCGTTCTCCTTGGCGTTTCACCGTGGTAAAACGACCAAGAGGAGATATCCCATGATAGATGCTTCGCATATCCGAGAGCACGCGGAAGTCATCACCGCCGATGGCCAGCATATTGGAATGGTCGACCGTGTGGAAGGCAACCGCATCAAACTGACCAAGCACGACAGTTTACCGGGTCATGCAGACCACCACCATTTTATCGACCTCAGCCTGGTCGAGTCCGCGCACGGAAATCGCGTACGCCTGTCGATCAGCATCCACGACGCCCTCCGGCTCGTTCAGGAGCAGGATGGCGGCGCAGCGCAGGAGTAAGCTGACCTTGAACGGACAGGAAGTGTCAGAACGGCAGCTGCAGTGACTTTTCCTTCTCCATGTATCGTCGCTGGGTATCGGTAATGTAGTCCCTGACGATCGGCGCGGCATCGCGTGTTCGAGACAGTTGCATGTGAAAGACCAGCTGGCTGCCGGTCCGGAACATCATTTCGGCGCTGATCAGGTAAAATTCCCACATCCGCGCGAACCGCTCGTCATACATCCCTACGACCTTGTCGCGGTTGGCATCGAAGCGCTCACCCCAGTGCTTGAGCGTCGTTGCGTAATGCACGCGAAGGAACTCGAGATCGGTCACCCAAAGCTTGTTCTGCTCGACCACGTCAAACACTTCGGAAAGCGCCGGCGAATAGGCGCCGGGAAAAATATATTTCCTCAACCAGGCGCTCGCCATTCCGGGCGGGCTCATATGACCGATGGAATGGAGCACCATCACCCCATCGTCCGGCATCAGGGAATTCACCTTCTTGAAGAACTCGTCGTAGTGGTGGACGCCCACATGCTCGAACATGCCGACCGAAACGATCCGATCGAACGGACCGGTCACGTCGCGATAGTCCTTGAGCTCGAACTTGACCCGATCGGCCATACCCATCTTCTGCGCACGCTCAGAGGCGAGAGCCTGCTGCTCCTTCGAAAGAGTCACGCCCAGAACCTCGACATTTTCCAGCGCAGCGAGATAGAGCGCCAGATCTCCCCAGCCGCAGCCGATGTCCAGCACCTTCATGCCGGGCTTCAGGCCAAGCTTGCTGGCAAGAAGCCGGAGCTTGTTGCGTTGCGCATCCTCGAGCGTTTCTTCGGGCTCACGGAAATAGGCGCAGGAATAGAGCATGTTGCGATCGAGGAAGAGCTTGTAGAAATCGTTGCCCAGATCGTAGTGGTGGGCGACATTCTGTTGGGCCTGGCCCTTGCGGTTCGACTGCTGGCGCTTGCGAAACCGCATCCTGACGGCCCGAAGCATTTTCTGGATCGGATACGAGCCGAGCGACAGCCTGTTGATGGAGAACAGTTGCAGGAAATCACGCAGCGTCGAGCCTTCCTCAAACCGCATCGTGCCGTCCATGTAGGCCTCGCCCGCCGCCAATTCCGAGTTGAAAACCAGCGTTCTGTAAAGCTTCGGATCTGTCAGCCGCATCGTTACGGAAAGACCGGGTTCCCCCTGGAAAACATGACGCTTGCCGGAAGCGTCGATGACCGTCAGGCAGCCTTTGCGGATGAAGGCCTTCATCATGTGGGCGAGTGGAAACATGGGCACCTCAGAGGTTGAGCACGCAAGCATTGATATATCGATATGAGGGAAGTGGGAACCACCTCGTCAACTCCAAATTCATCAAGCTCGGAAACCGCGCGCGCCCGCAAAACCGCTCGCCTTTGTGTTCGTCGAGTGCGAGGATGAAATATGGTCAGCCGGGAGGAGATCCGATGACGCCAGAAATGATGGAAGCGAAGATCAACGCCTATCGTGGCGTGCTTATCGGCCTGCTCTCGGTGCTCGTGAAAGACGAAAGATACACTGCCCTGTTTGATGAACTGGAGGCTGATGGCATGTTCATGGACGGCGAAGAAGATCCCGGTATCGTGCCCAGCGAAGGATTTGCTGTCGATGCGGCAGCCGCCGCCGAAATCCGATCGCTGGTCGACACCGCCCGCGAGCGCGCGCGATTTCGTTAGTGCACGACGGCGCGAAAACAACCCCAACGGGCGACGTTCCGACCAAATGCCCGGCTGCGCTTACCGCTTGCAAAACAACACGATAGAGGCCATGATCGCCGGCAAATGGGTGCGATCAATTCGCAACGGCATGACCCATCTCCTGACGTTTGCATGAAGGAGAATGCGCATGAGCCCAGTCCAGAAGCAGCCGCCCGAAACTCCGCGCGAGGAGGACTACCGCGACTTCGAGGCTCGCGACATCGATGAAGGCTGGCCCTATTCCGATGACGATTCAAGCGCCAAAAAGCGCAACGCCGGCTATGGTCAAATGCCGTCCAACTTCGAAAGCGACGGCAATAGCGGCGTCGAGATCTTTTCCGGAACCTCCCCCGGCAGCAGGGGCGGCCCAACCGCCCGGCCGGAAAACACCCACCATTCGATTGAGGACGACGGCCTGGAGGAGCGCATCGCAGATCAGCTCGCGCTACAGAACCATGTCGACGTTAGCCAGGTTACCGTGATGGTGCATGGCGACATCGCCCACATTTCAGGTTTCGTGGAAACCGAGCACGAACGGCAGTATGTCGCCCGGCTGGTGATGGAAATGGATGGAATCCGCAGGACCGTCAACAACATCATGCTGATCGGCCTCGACGGAAATATCCCTTCCGACGCAACGAATTAGCAAGCGCCCGCAAAGCTGCGCCTGAAGTGCGGATTTCAATCGATCCCGGCGATCCTTGCCAGTCGCTCCATGTCGGAAACGATCACGTGCCGATTGTTTTCGACAATGATGACTTCCTCCTGCCTGAGCTTTGTCATCTGGCGGCTGACCGTTTCGATGGTCAGCCCGAGAAAATCGCCGATATCCTGACGGGACAGGGGCAGGTCGAATGCAACCGTTTCGTTGCATTCAGGATCGTAATGAGCGGCAATCAGATGCAGGAAGCTTGCGACCTTCTCGCGCGCCGTCTTGCGCCCCAGCGTCAGCATCCAGTCGCGCGCCTCGTCAAGCTCGAGAAGAGCCTGATGATAGAGCTTGTGCTCCAGATCGGGCGCAGTGGCCACCATCCGATCCAGTGCGCCCTTGGAGACAGCGCAGATTTCCGCGTCGGTCGCCGCCTCTGCGGTAAGCGTGCTCTCGCTGGCAAAAGGCCGCCCGATGAAATCCGGGGCAAATTGCAGGCCGACGATCTGCTGGCGTCCATCCTGCATCACCTTCGTCAGCTTGACGACACCCCTGAGCACATTGGCATAGGAGATGACGCGCTCGCCCTGCCCGTGCAATTCCGTGCCGGCGCCGATCTTCTTGCGCGTCGTGAAGCGGCTGAACTCCGCAAGCTGTTCTGCAGTCATTGCCCCGCAGATACCGCGATGGCGAGCATCGCAGGCGCGACAGATCGCTGGAACGCGGAGATCCTGACCATCGTTCAACCGCTTATCCATCACTGCCCTTCCACACACAAATTCAATATATGAATAGCCCTAATTTCATGACAATAAAACTACCGGGTTCAAATAAGGCGTGCATCGCGACAATTTATCCATCTTGGGCGTGCGACAACGTGTAGCGATTTGATCTCGATCAAGACCAAAGCGAACAACCAACGGAAATAGGTCGTCACGGAGAAACACGCGATGACCCAATTGATCGAGAAATACGCCGGCAATGTTCCGCGCTATACGTCCTATCCCACAGCCCCCCACTATCATGCCGGCATCGGCAACAACGAATACATAAGATGGCTGGGCGACCTGAACGAGACCGACCGGCTCTCGCTTTATCTGCACATCCCCTACTGCGATCGTCTCTGTTGGTTCTGTGCCTGCCACACCAAGCAGACCCGGCAATACGCCCCGGTTCGCGCCTACTTGGCCGCACTTGAGGCGGAAATCCGGACAGTTGGCCGTCATGTCAGCCGGTCTGCGAAGGTGACGGCGATTCATCTCGGGGGCGGCTCACCGACCTTGCTCGAAGCCGATGATGTGATTCAACTTCACAGAACTCTGGCCCAGAACTTTGATTTTGCCGACGAAGTCGAGATCAGCGTCGAAATGGACCCGAACGATATGGATGCCAGCCGCTATGACGCGCTGGCCGCAATCGGGATGAGCCGCGCCAGTCTCGGCGTGCAGGACTTCGATCCCAGGGTACAGCAGACGATCAACCGCATCCAGACATTCGAACAGACGAAGTCTGTGGTGGATGAGGTCCGGCTCCGAGGCGTGCGATCGGTCAACTGCGACATTGTCTACGGGCTGCCGCACCAAACCATGGACAGCCTGGTTCGGACTGTCGAGCACATCGTGTCGCTCGCGCCCGATCGCATCGCACTATTCGGTTATGCGCATGTGCCATGGATGAAAAAGCACCAGACGATGATCGATGACAGCACCCTGCCCGATGCAGCAATGCGTTTCGAGCTAATGACGGTTGCCTCGCGCATGCTTGTCGATACCGGCTATCTGGCAATCGGCATCGACCACTTTGCCCTGCCTGGCGACAGTCTCGCCATTGCCGCCAACAACGGTCATCTCAAGCGCAACTTTCAGGGCTATACCGACGATGAAGCGACAACGATCATCGGGCTCGGAGCATCCTCTATCGGCAGCTTCCGACAGGGTTACATCCAGAATATTCCCGCCACGGGCCAATACGAGAAGAAGGTCCTGTCTGGAGAACTGGCAGCTGTTCGGGGCATCGAGGTCGACGACACAGACCGGATGCGTCGATGGGTCATCGAGCGCATCATGTGCGACTTTTCCTTTTCATTCCGGGAACTTGGCCACGAATTCGGAATCGGCGCATCAACGATCCTGGCTGAGTGCCAGGCCCTGTGCACTGATGACCAGTTGATCAGCATCAAGGGCGACCGCTTCGAGATTGCGCCCGAAGCCCGCCCGTTCGCTCGCTCCATCGCCGCGAAGTTTGACGCCTACCTGGCGTCGGGCGCCGGCCGCCACTCAATGGCGGTCTGACGCCGCGGAATTGCTGGCAGCAGCCTCCTCGGTTGCTGCCAGCAACCTGACCAGATGTTCCTGCTCGAAGGCGATGTGCCGCCTCAGCGCCTCGAAGAACCCGCGCAGCATGTAGCCGGTCGCTTCCATATTGACGTCGGTCCCGCCCGCACCGAGATAAAGCAGCCTTTCGGCAATCTCCTCCGCATAGCATTCATCGGCGAAATGCTCGAATTTCAGCCGCTCCACCGTTGCTGAAAATTCAACCGGTCGATCAGGCAGCGCCTCCAGCTGGGAAAACAGAACCGTCTCTTCCATCTTGTGGGCCTCTCGCATCAGCGATGCCATGCATTTGGCTGTGACGATGCACATCTGGCGATCGATGTTGGCAGGCAGCGAATCGGCGATTTCCTCCAGGGCGTCGCACATCTTGAGTTGCAGCCCATGGGCATCGCGCCACCAGGTCGACGATGAATTTTCCGGCTTCGACAGCCGGTCGATCTTATTCAGGGCATGCGCATCCATGGGCCGTTCCTCGGTCGGATCATTTCTCCCTATGTTTTGCAATAAAGGAGGACGCGCGTTGATCTGGATCAAGGCCGACTGCACCCCGTCTTGGGATTGCTGCATCACCGGAAGACGATGCCCGCGAACCGGCGGTTGCGCGAGGTATTGTCCCGGCAGACAAACATTGACGTTGGGGGATGCCAACAATGGATAACACGCTCAAGACCGGTGGGCTGGCTGTGGGGACATTCCTCGCGCTGCTGGCAGCCGGCTTCGCCCAGGACAGCCTTTTCAGGGCCCACATGGGTATCGCTTTCCTCTGCCTCGCGATCGGCACGATCCTGATGCTGCGCCGGGTGGATTTCTCCGCAAGCGCGACAAAAAAGGAAGAGTCCAAATCCGGCTACATGGATGAGGTCGTTCGTTACGGCGTGATCGCCACGACATTCTGGGGAATTGTCGGCTTTCTCGTCGGCGTGGTCGCCGCGCTGCAGCTTGCATTTCCCGATCTCAATATCGAACCGTGGCTGAACTTCGGGCGTCTGCGCCCGCTGCACACGTCTGCGGTCATTTTTGCCTTCGGCGGCAACGCCCTGATCGCCACATCCTTCTATGTGGTACAGCGCACCAACCGGGTGCGGCTGTTCGGCGGCGACCTTGCCTGGTTCGTCTTCTGGGGCTACCAGCTGTTCATCATCATGGCGGCGACCGGCTATCTGCTGGGCATTACCCAGAGCCGTGAATATGCCGAGCCGGAATGGTATGTCGACCTGTTCCTGACCATCGTCTGGGTCGCCTACCTCATCGTCTTTTTGGGCACGCTGATCACCCGCAAGGAACCACATATCTATGTGGCGAACTGGTTCTACCTCTCGTTCATCGTCACGATTGCGATGCTGCATGTGGTGAACAATCTTGCGGTGCCGGTATCGTTCCTGGGCGTGAAATCCTATTCGCTGTTTTCGGGCGTACAGGATGCTCTGACGCAATGGTGGTATGGGCATAATGCGGTGGGCTTCTTCCTGACCGCCGGCTTCCTGGGAATGATGTACTATTTCGTCCCCAAGCAGGCCAATCGCCCTGTCTATTCCTACCGCCTGTCGATCATCCACTTCTGGTCGCTGATCTTCATGTACATCTGGGCCGGTCCGCACCATCTGCACTACACGGCGCTGCCCGATTGGGCCCAGACGCTCGGCATGGTGTTCTCGGTGATGCTCTGGATGCCGTCCTGGGGTGGCATGATCAACGGTCTGATGACGCTTTCCGGCGCCTGGGACAAGGTCCGCACCGATCCGATCATCCGCATGATGGTCATGGCGATCGCCTTCTATGGCATGTCGACGTTCGAAGGCCCGATGATGTCGATCAAGACGGTCAATTCGCTCAGCCACTATACGGAATGGACCATCGGTCACGTACATTCCGGTGCACTCGGCTGGAACGGCCTGATCACATTCGGCGCACTCTACTATCTCGTGCCAAAGCTGTGGAACCGCGAACGCCTCTACAGCATCCGCATGATCAACTGGCACTTCTGGCTGGCAACGATCGCCATCGTCATCTACGCGGCTGCTTTCTGGGTTGCCGGGATCACGCAGGGCCTGATGTGGCGCGAATACAATAGTCAGGGCTTCCTGGTCTATTCCTTCGCCGAATCCGTCGCCGCGATGTTCCCCTACTACGTGCTTCGCATTCTGGCTGGGGTCCTCTTCCTCGGTGGGGCACTGCTGATGGCCTACAACATTCTGATGACGATCTACGGTTACCAGCGCGATGAGGCGCCCCTCACGGGCGCTGCTCCCGCTGCCGTGCCGGCCGAATAAGGAGGCGGACCATGTCCATACTCGATAAACACGTAGTTTTCGAACGCAATGCGACGCTTCTGCTGGTCGGCTCCCTTCTGGTGGTCACCATCGGCGGCATCGTGGAAATCGCACCCCTCTTCTACCTTCAGAACACCATCGAGAAGGTGGAAGGGATGCGCCCATACTCGCCTCTGGAGCTGGAGGGTCGCAACATCTACATCCGCGAAGGCTGTTATGTCTGCCATAGCCAGATGATCCGTCCGTTCCGAGACGAGGTCGAACGCTACGGCCACTACTCGCTTGCGGCGGAATCGATGTACGACCATCCGTTCCAGTGGGGTTCCAAGCGCACGGGGCCAGATCTGGCACGCGTCGGCGGCCGTTACTCGAATGAGTGGCATGTGCAGCATCTGGTCGAGCCACGCGATGTCGTGCCTGAATCCATCATGCCAAGCTACTCGTTCCTGAAGAACACGGAGCTTGATCTGTCGACCTTCAACGTCGCCGGCAACCTCAAAGCCAACAAGGCAGTGGGCGTACCCTACACCGACGACATGCTGGCCAACGCAGAAGCCGACTTCAAGGCGCAGGCCGATCCGAATGCCGACACGGCAGGCCTGCTCGCGCGCTATCCCAAGGCCAAGGTGGGCGACTTCGACGGCAACCCGAAGAAGTTGACGGAGATGGATGCGCTGGTCGCCTATCTGCAGATGCTCGGCAGTTTGGTCGACTTCTCGACCTACAATGACGCATCCGGTTACCGGTAAGGAGGGCGCGATGAGCACATACGAAACCATGCGCCATTTCGCCGACAGTTGGGGAATGCTGGCCATGCTGATCTTCTTTGCAGGCTGCGTCGCCTTCATGTTCGTGCCGGGTGCGAAGAAACGGGCCGATGAGGCTGCACAGATCCCGTTCAGGGAGGACTGAAAATGTCAGAAAAACAAATCGATGAACTCTCTGGGGTGGAAACCACCGGTCATGAATGGGACGGCATCAAGGAACTCAACAATCCGATGCCGCGCTGGTGGCTGTGGACGCTTTATGCGACGATCGTCTGGTCGATAGGCTACACGATCGCCTACCCGGCGTGGCCGCTGGTCAGCGAAGCAACCAAAGGCATGCTCGGCTTCACCAGCCGCCAAGAACTGAAAACCGACATGCAGGCGGCAATCGACGCACAGAAGGTTTATGTCGACAAGATCGCCGCCATGCCGGTCAGCGACGTCGCCAAGGACCCGCAACTTGCCGAATTCGCCGTGAACGGTGGTGAGGCGGCTTTCAAAGTCAATTGCAGCACCTGTCACGGCACAGGCGCTGCTGGCATGGCGGGGTATCCCAACCTCAACGACAACGAATGGCTTTGGGGCGGTAGCATCGACGATATCTACAAGACGATCGTCCATGGGATTCGCAGCGACGATCCGGATACCCGGTTCTCGGAAATGCCTGCTTTCGCCGACATTCTCGACCCGGCCCAGACCAGGCAGGTTGCGGCCTATGTCGTGAGCCTTACCGGAACGCCCGCGGATGCGAGCATGATCGAGCCCGGCAAGAAGATCTACGCGGACAATTGCGCCTCGTGCCACGGCGACAAGGCCGAAGGCAAACGCGAGTTCGGCGCGCCCAGCCTGGCCGACGCCATCTGGCTCAAGGGCGAAGGCGAGGACGCCATCATCCGTCAGGTCAGCACACCGCGTCACGGCGTCATGCCAGCCTGGGGACATCGCCTTAACGATGCCACCATCAAGCAGCTAGCCGTCTACATTCACTCACTCGGCGGCGGCGAGTGAGTGCTCGACGAATTGATGAATTGAAGTGCCGGGCAGATAATGCCCGGCACTTCAGGCTGCTGACAAACCCCTGGCTTGGTCAACAGCCCCCCTAAGTGCGCGTACGACGCCGCCAGACTATCGAGAAGATCGCCATCGTCATGGCAGCAAGGCCATCACCAAGGGCCCCCTAGGCGGCTTCCCCTGAGCACCAGCATAAAAACTCACACAAAACACCCATCATCCAAAAACGTAAAACCCCGCCTAAAAAATGACGGAGTTTGCCAGCAGTCAGAAGTGCCGGACAGATAGTGCCCGGCATTTTTTTGCTTGTTGGAAAGCTGTGACGCAAAACTCAGCAGTCAAATGTCGGCCTACCCGACGCTGGGCCTATGGGTCAAACGCCTGCGCTGCAGGGCTTTCCGACTTGATTGTGCTGACGCCTCCCATTAAAGGGAGGATCGAAATATACAGATGGTATTCTGGTCACAGACCATGACGAGCGAGGTGAATGGCATGGCATTGCCTAACTTTATTTGCATTGGCGCCCAGAAAGCGGGGACGAGCTGGCTCTACCAGATGCTCATTCAACACCCCGATCTCTGGCTACCCCCCCTGAAAGAACTACATTTTTTTGATCGAAACGCGGCAAGCGAAAGTTCGAAAGAGGTGGTCCGCAAGTTGGTAGCCAAGGCCAAGCGCAAGTACCTTTCCAGAGCTGACCAAAGTTTTGATCAAGCAAAGCCATATTGGACCTATCTTGATTCTATCGCCGCCGAAGACATGCTAACGGAGACCTGGTACAAAAGAATTTTTGATTACCCCGGAGCATCGTCGAAAATTACAGGTGAGATTACGCCTGCTTATCTAGACATGAGGAAAAAGAAGTTAGCCTACGCAATGGACTTTCTTCCAAAGGAGACGAAGTTTATTGCGATTGTTAGAGAACCGCTCGCCAGAGCGCTGTCTCAAATTCGGATGTGGGCCGAAACAAAGAAGGTCACTCCAGCAACTGAACAGGATTGGCAGGTCTTCATCGATCATCTGACGAAGGTGACGCGCGGGAACTATATGAAAAGCATTCCCATGTGGAACACCAAGGCCGGAAAGCACAGAATACTTTATCTGCCGTTCTCCGACGTTCGGGATCGCCCCCAGGAACTCCTGGGAGCCGTCGAGGATTTTATCGGCGCGTCGCACTACGACGGCTATAAAGAAATCGACGAACAGGTGCATACTACGAAAAAGATCGCAATTCCTGAGTGGGTGACCAAAAAGGTGGAAGCCGACATTCAGCCCCAGCGGCGGTTCCTGATTAATACGTTCGGCAATGAATTCTACGAAAAAACGAAATAGTACCGACGGCGCATGATCCAGGTAGCAAGCCCGCCAAGTCCAAGAACTGGAAATTTGACTTGGCGGGAGAGCCTGACGCCCTGATCAGATCGCTGCCAGCACCTTGTTGGCAATACCGTTAGGCGCCTCTTCAGCCATTTCGGCCATCACGCCCTTAATTAGTTCGAGGTCTGCGTCGTCACTCTTCTTCTTGTGTCGTTCGATAATCCTGACAGCTTTATCGAAGTCGTTTTGCTTGAGGGCCTGGAGAAGGTTGTTCGGCAACGCACCTGTTGCCGAAAGGGCCAGGAACCAAGCACGGTTCAACGACATTTGCAGAGTTGAATTCTTGCACCAAACGCTTTCAAACAACGTCATGACGAAGTCCAGTACCTCCTTCTTGACATGACGCCGGTCCTCCAGCCACACATTTTCAAACAGGTCCAAGACTATCTCATAAGAAGGCCAATAATAAGCAAACTCCTCTTCGCTGCGTTCGCGGAGAACTTCATCGAGTGCTGCGCGCAATATAGACTTCGAGACCGAATTCGCAGTCATGCACGAGTTCGGTCGAAACGTTGCCACGAGCGGAATTGGTGAAAGTGTGAATATTACCTTTGCATTTGGCTTGTATTTCTTTATTATATCTATAATTGCGCGAATATTATTCTTATTTTCTTCTACCGAGCTGACCCGAAATTTATGGCGTGACGCATCATATTTGCTTAACGGGACCGCGCGCCAGAAAACGCCTCCGGTAACTTCGTCATACCAAATTTCGGACAAACCAAGCGTAATTATAAAAAGGTCGGCAGAGTTGAAGAGATTGGCGGTTTCCTGCCTCACGTCTTCGCTGTATCCAAACTCCTGCGCATCATATCCGTGCCACAGCGCCTCCTCGAACCTCTTGCCTTCGAAGGCCCATTCGAACTGCTGACGAATTACGAAGGTGTTCACCATTCCTTCGCCAAAGCGCACCACGTAGGAGGAGGATTTGCTCTCCTCCCTATCGGTCAGCACGCTGTAATTTCGTTTGGCGAGCCAACGCGTTATATTGGAGGCGAAACAACTGCCAAAGGCGACCACTTTGGTCTCTTTCTTGATGAAAGCATCCTGCGGCTCCCAACCCTTGACGACAAATTTCAAAGCAGAATCAGCGCCGCGCAAATTGGCAAGCTTGGGATTGAAGTTGCTATTCTCGCCTCTGAACCACGTATGGCTTCCCGCCTGCTTATGGCCGTCAATTTCGAATTTGATCTGCTTCTCGCCCTGACCATCCATATCAAGTCGTACTAGCTTTTTTTGCATGATCCCATTCCCCATAGACCCTTGTAAGACGTCTATACCAGAGTGGTATTGGCTCAACAATTGCTAATACTTTTCATCCAAACAAGAAGTACTGCGTGTGTTCTGCCGAGCTAACCGCCTTCCGAAGCCTTCGCTTCATCTTGCATCAGACGCCAAAGCATCTCGAAGTCGCCCTGCTCGGCCTGTGGTCGGATTGAAAGAACTGAATTTGCAATTGCCTTTCGAAAGGCGCCTGTCACCTCCGCGGGAATATTGTAGTCGGGCTCGGCTTCGATCAAATCAGACCGAGGGTTGAAAAAGGCCGGATCAAACCCAAACTGCTCGGCAAGCTTGAAGTTCGAGTCCTGGAAATGCTCAAGAATAATCCTCCGCTCTGCCCGGGTCATCGGCATGGCGGGCTGCCCTCGCATATCGGCAGGAAGGGCTTCCCATGCTTTCAACAAGATCGCGTGAAGCGGATCCGTACGAAGCTTGGATGGTTCCGCCAGCGCATTCAATCGTGTCTGAAACTTGTACATCTCGGCAGATACACTGCTGTTCACGAAGTGACCGGGAAGGTCTTCGGCAAGGTGCGAATCGAGATCCGTTGCCAGAAGAAACTGCTTCAACACACCTTTGGATCGCTCGTAGAGGTGCGGCACGAATGTTGCCCTCGGGAACTTCTCATTCAGCAGCAAAGCCATCTGATGATAGTTCGCGTCCGGAGGGTATCGTCGAACCATTTCTTTTTTGGGAACGGCTTTGGCGCCATGCTTAACATTCTGAACCCTGATCGATGCCATATATTGGTCCTGGCGGCGTATCCAGGACAGAAACCTTACCTCATCGAACAGATCCAGCACCGGGCACATTTCATCGAGCATCTCGGGGCTGCGAGAAAAATTTAGACTAAAGAGCTCCGAGGAGATGAGGAACTTTTCGTGATGAGAGTTTTTCACGAACTGAGCAACGTCCTGCCAAAGCTGTCCCCAGCGCTCGGAATGTTTATAATTTGCAAGGGGATGATGCGCTAGCGGCGCATCGCCTGAAACGAGCTTCTGGCGCTCAAGGCCAACCGGCAGAAAAACAATGTTGCCGAATATGCCTTGACGCATGGTTTGCGTAACGAGCGACTGAATTGCGCTGCTGCCCGTCTTGCGCCATCCGATATGCATGTAAAGGGTCTTCACCGACGCTTCCCTCGATTGCTTCAACAGTTGAGTTCCGGCCCCTGCATTTTCGCCAGCTGGACGCCCTCATCTTGGGGATTAGCGCATAGGCGAACCCACCACAAGTGTAGCCACAAAGCCGCCAATCCACAGTCTTCGGCCCGAATGAAACTGCTACACCAGCGAATCCGTATACAAAGGCGTTCCAGCTTGAATTCAGCGTTTCTCTCCTGTAAAGCCGCTCCTCACGACCCTGCCAGGGGCATAGATTAAGAGCGAGCAGGACATGAGTGAAAACACAGCTCCAGTTGATGTAAGCGTGATCGTCAGGACCAAGGATAGACCGGTTCTGCTGGGGCGTGCGCTAAAATCTCTAGCGGCGCAAACGTCGCGAAAATTCGAGGTTATCATCATCAACGACGGCGGCGACGCCTCCGTTGTAGAGAACATCCTCGCAGGTGTTCGCCTGCCGGAATATCTGTTGACCAGCAATGACGAGAGCATCGGCCGAGCAAAAGCGTTCAACCAGGCGCTGCGCATGGCAAGGGGTGAGTTCGTCGCATGCCTGGATGACGATGACACATACGAACCCAAGTTCATTGAAAATATGGCCTACTGGCTTCAGCATGAGATTAGGCATGACCGATCGACTGCTGGCCTTATCTGCCGCTGTTTGGAGGTCTACGAGGAGCTTCAGGACTCGGGCGGGCGCAACTATCTCCATGAAAACACCGGCATAAAGCAGGTGAAAACCGAGGTCCTGCACGAGTACAACAGTGCCAACACCTACATTTCCCCCTACTTCTACTATGTTGGGAGAGAAAATTTCCTGCCGGTCCAGACTTTGTTTCGGCGGTCTGTCTTGATGGAATTTGGCGGTTTCTCCGAAAAGAACGATGTTCTCGAGGATCGCCCGGTTTATAACAAGATCCTTTCGACCCATAGGGTCGCCGTACATGATGAGGTTCTTGCTAACCATCACACCCGGGTGTCCAAGAATGGTGACGCGCATTCCAATTCGATGCACGACAACATGAGCTACAATTGGGGGCGCAAGTTCGCTGAGTTCTATACGAGCGGATATTACGACAAGCAGCAAGCCGAAACTTTTCAATTTGCCTTTGTAAGGGATGCGCTTCTCGACCTGAAATGGGATCTCACGAGCACCAAAATGCGGCGACAGGAATTCGATTCCCTGTGGCAAAACCTGTGGAGACTCATCCGTCGTAACAAGCTAACCAGTTTCGTCGTCTGGCTTGTTTTCGTATTGTCCATGATCACCTATTCTGCAATCGGTACCGCTCTCGTTCTGTATTTCAACTCCTGAACCCGCGGTAATCACTAAAATAGAACAACTGGAGCATGGAAATGGCGCGAGAGAATGTAGCCGATATCTTGTGTGTCGGCACACAGAAAGCCGGAACGAGCTGGTTGCATACGATGTGCAACATTCACCCCAAGACTTACTCGTTTCCAAATCGTCGTCCCATAACGAGCACGAACAAGGAAGCCCACTTCTTCGACTGGAATCCATACAAGGGTGTCGACTGGTATCGTGAACTGCTGACGCCAGGCGGCCCGGACAAGTTGAGCATGGACTTTACGCCGGAATATTCCCTGCTGACACGCGGACATATCAAGCTTTGCCGGAGCCTGAGCCCGTCTGCAAAAGTCTTCTATATCCTTCGCGATCCTGTTGCCCGGGCTGTAAGTGCACTGCGCATGCACTATCTCTGGCAGGAGTCGGCAGAAGACAGCGTCGTCGAGATTCTATTCGATGACAAGTTCCTGAAAATATTTCAGGAAGCAAGGATCATGAACTTTTCCGGCTACGTCGCAGCCGCTTCGCTATGGCGCGAGTTCTACCCGAATATGCATATTCTGAACTACGAGGACACACTGTCTGATCCCAAGAAGTTCATCCTCGACGTTTGGGGTAAGATCGGCCTTGAGTGGGCAGAACTTGATGACGAAAAGGAAGACCTCTTCGGAAAGAAACTCGTGACGAAAGTCTGGGAAACGAAGAAATATTTCGTCGCCCCTCAGGTTTATGACTATTTGAATACCGTTCTTCGTCCCCACAAGGAATATTCGGAACGGGAATTCGGCCTCAAGTTCGCAGAGCTTGGCTGACTGAAGCTCAGACGCCACTCCCATGGAAATGGAGGGTGGCGTCCGTATGATCTTGCTCGCTCGGTTTTCTCGAGCTGACGCAATTGCACGGGTGTAATAGCACCTCATAGACAATATCAGCGCTTGATATGGCCTTCACGCGCAGACAAGCGCCCGGGGTTTCGAATGCGCTCAGGTGACCAAAACAGGTCGGGCCTGCACTGAGGGACGGAGTACACGAACCGGGCCAGAAGAGATACAATCGATCATTCGTCCGGTTCCGAAGGGCATTTGTTTCAGCGATTTCGTTTCACAAAATGACAGCATGCTTTAAGGTGTGCCGCACGTTGACTTAGATCAAGGCACATTGCCCTGCCACCGTTAAGACAGGCCCAATGCAGAAGGGTCGATGTAATGGGTCTCCACGAAAACCTCGCCAAAACAGATGGTTCTGACATAGAGCGGCTGGATGCCTCTCCCGTCAACTCGGCCAAAGTGCGCCAGCCGCTTTATGCGCCGCGCAAGAAAATCCATCCGAAACGGGCAGAAGGCAAATTCCGCCAGTTCAAATGGATCGTGATGGCGATCACACTCGGTATCTACTATCTCGCCCCGTGGATTCGCTGGGACCGCGGCGATCATGTCCCGAACCAGGCCATCCTGCTCGATGTTGCCGATCGGCGCTTCTATTTCTTCTTCATCGAAATCTGGCCGCAGGAATTCTATTTCGTCGCCGGCTTACTGATCATGGCTGGGCTCGGGCTCTTTCTCGTCACGTCCGCGGTCGGCCGAGCATGGTGCGGCTACACCTGTCCCCAGACAGTCTGGGTGGACCTGTTCCTCGTCGTCGAACGAGCAATCGAGGGTGACCGGAATGCCCGCATCAAACTCGATTCCACGCCATGGACACCGGACAAGATCGTCAAGCGGGTATCCAAACACGCGATATGGCTATTGATCGGCGTCCTCACCGGCGGCGCCTGGATCTTCTACTTTGCCGACGCGCCGACGCTTCTGCATGATCTGGTAACCTTCCACGCACCGGCGATCGCTTACCTGACTGTCGCCATCCTGACCGCCACCACCTATGTGTTCGGTGGGCTGATGCGTGAACAGGTCTGTACCTACATGTGCCCCTGGCCGCGCATTCAGGGAGCGATGCTCGACGAAAATTCGCTTGTCGTTACCTATAACGACTGGCGGGGCGAACCACGCTCGCGCCACGCCAAGAAGGTGGCTGCGGCAGGAGAAACCGTGGGCGATTGCGTCGATTGCAACGCCTGCGTCGCCGTTTGTCCCATGGGCATCGACATTCGCGACGGCTTGCAGATGGAATGCATCACCTGCGCGCTCTGTATCGATGCCTGCGACGGGGTGATGGATAAAGTGGGGCACGAAAAGGGGTTGATCGGCTACTCGACCCTGTCCGACTATACCCACAACATGCTGCTTGCGACGGCGGACTATACCGTTCCGATCAATCCGGCACTTGTGCGCGGCACCGATGGCGGATTCGACAAGAACGTCAGACACTTCCGTTGGCAGGTCATTTTCCGGCCGCGCATCATCCTCTATACGGTTCTGTGGTCGCTGGTCGGCATCGGCCTGCTGGTCGCACTCGGAATCCGTGATCGCCTGCAGCTTGACGTCCTGCACGATCGAAATCCCCAGTTTGTGATGGAGTCGGACGGCTCTATCCGCAATGGTTACACGATCAAGATCCTCAACATGCGGCCGGAGCCGCGCCGGTTCGTGCTGTCTGTACGTGACCTGCCGGGCGCCACCATGACGATTGCCGGCGAGACCTGGTCCCAGGGCCGCTTTTTCGGCGTCGATGTCGAGGCCGATGCTGTGAAAACAATGAAGATCTATGTTACCGTTCCGAAGGCTGAATTGCCCGCCGCAAACCGCGAATTCACCTTCCATGTCGAATATCCGCAAACAGGGGAGTCTCACAAATACAAGTCGAGCTTCATTGTACCGGAGAAAAAGAGATGAACCAGAAAGCCGCCGCCAAGGGCACCTTCACCGGCTGGCACATGTTCGCCATCATGATTGCGTTTTTCGGCACGATCATCGCGGTCAACAGCCTCATGGCCTATTATGCCAGCGCCAGCTGGAGCGGCCTTCTGGCCAAGAACACATACGTCGCCAGCCAGGACTTCAACCTGAAGGCGGAGGAAGCCCGCGAGTGGGCAAGCCGTGGCTTCAAGGGCAGGCTCGAAGTCGATGCCGAATCGGTGCGCTACCAGCTTGAAGGCCCGGCTGCGGAAATCGACGCCCTCAAGTCGGTGACCGCGCTGTTTCACCGCCCGGTCGGCTACCGGCAGGATTTCGAACTTGAGCTGAAGAAAGATGCAAACGGCATCTTTACAGCCGAGCACGCGTTGGCGTCCGGCCAGTGGATCGTCGACCTGGCCTCTGTCGAGCATGGCAAGACGATTTACCACCAGGCAACCCGGATCACCATTTCGGACACATCGCCATGAGCTGCTGCGCGCCCGGCACCGAAGGTGCGTTGCAACGAGACGGATCGGCAAATCTCCCGAGCGGCGAAGAACTGTGGCTTTCTTCGCGCGACCTCGGCAACGGCCTTCGCCAACTGGATCTCGGCGTCCCCGAGGTCCATTGCGGCACCTGCATCACCACGATTGAAAGTGCGTTGCGCAAGCTCCCCGAAGTCGACCGCGCCCGCGTGAACCTGTCGACCAAGCGTGTTTCAATCGTCTGGCGGGAGGTCACGGGAGATCAGCCATCGGACCCGAGCGTCATCGCGACCGCCATCGCATCGACGGGCTATAGCGCCCACCTTTTCCAGGATCTTGCCGAACAGGGCGATGCATTGCGCAACCAGTTGCTGCGCGCCGTGGCGGTAGCGGGATTTGCCGCAACCAACATTATGCTGCTTTCCGTCTCGGTCTGGTCTGGCGCGGATGCCGCGACACGCGATCTCTTTCACTGGATTTCGGCGATGATCGCCGCCCCTGCCCTTGTCTATTCCGGCCGGTTCTTTTTCCGCTCCGCCTGGACCGCACTCAGGCACGGCCACACCAACATGGACGTGCCGATTTCGCTGGCGGTTATCCTCTCCTATGGTGTCTCGCTCTACGAGACGATGAACCACGGCGAACACGCCTGGTTCGATGCCACCGTCTCGCTGCTGTTCTTCCTGCTGATCGGCCGCACCCTCGACCACCTGATGCGTGATCGCGCCCGTTCGGCGGTGGTTGGCTTGGCGCGGCTGTCGCCGCGCGGGGCGATGGTCGTCTCGACCGACGGCGCACGCGAGTATCGCCCCGTCAATGAAATCCGTCCCGGAGTCCGCCTGCTTATCTCAGCCGGAGAGCGCATCGCCGTCGATGGCACTGTAATATCAGGTACGAGCGACATCGACTGGTCGATCGTCAACGGCGAAAGCACGCCCGTCGCGGCGAAAACTGGTGACAAGCTGCTGGCCGGCACACTCAACCTCACAGGCTCGCTCACCATCGAAGCTGCCGCCGAGGCCAGAAACTCATTCCTCGCAGAGATTATTTCACTGATGGAGGCCGCAGAAGGCGGCAAGGCACGTTACCGCCGGATCGCCGATCGAGCCGCACAACTCTACTCGCCGGTCGTGCACTTGTTAGCGGCTCTGTCCTTCATTGGCTGGGGCTTGGCCAACGGCGACTGGAAGCACGCAATGCTGGTTGCTGTGGCCGTGCTCATCATCACCTGCCCCTGCGCGCTGGGGCTTGCAGTACCGGTTGTCCAGGTCATTGCCGCCGGCCGGCTGTTCAAGAGCGGCATCATGGTCAAGGATGGCTCTGCTATGGAGCGGCTTGCCGAGACAAACACGATTTTCTTCGACAAGACTGGCACGCTGACGCTTGGCCGGCCCCGGCTGCGCAATGCCGCGGAAATCGATACGGCAAGCTTTGCGATCGCAGCCGGGCTGGCTGCCCATTCGCGTCATCCGCTGTCGCGCGCGCTGGCCTCTGCCTGCCCGGTTGATGCCCAGGCGTTCGACAATGTTCAGGAAATCGCTGGCGGCGGGCTGCAGGCAACTGCCGTCGATGGCATCTGGAGGCTTGGAAACCGCCGCTTTGCATTGGGCGATACTCAGGCCGATGAGCACGGCGGGGCTTTTTCGGAAGTCATCCTGTCCCGCGACTTTCAGCCAGTAGCCGCCTTTAACCTCGAAGATGCGACAAGACCTGAAGGCGCAGATACCATCACGCAGCTCAAGGCCGACCGGTTCGAAACGGCCGTGCTGTCCGGCGACCGCGAAGCTGTCGTTGCCCGGCTTGCCCGCAGCCTCGGCATCAACAACTGGACCGCTGGCCTCGACCCGCAAGGCAAGGTCGATGCGATCCGCAAGGCCAGCGAAGGTGGCGCAAAGGTGCTGATGGTCGGCGACGGCATCAACGATGCGCCGGCGCTCCGGACGGCCCACGTCTCGATGGCGCCCTCCACTGCCGCCGATGTCGGCCGGCAGGCCGCCGATTTCGTCTTCATGCGCGAAGGCCTGAGTGCCGTGACGTTGTCGATCGACATCTCCAAACGCGCCGGAAAATTGATCCGGGAAAACTTCGCTCTTGCCATCGGCTACAATGTCATCGCCGTACCGATCGCGATCCTCGGCTACGCAACGCCGCTGATTGCAGCCATCGCCATGTCGACCTCATCGATCATCGTCGTCGTCAATTCTCTCAGGCTCAATCGCCTTTCGCACGGGGATGCGCCGCGCACGGATCGTCAGGCGCAGGCCGAAACAGGTGGAGTGCTCGCAACATGAACGCCCTGGTTTTTCTGATACCAATCGCGCTGGGACTAGGCGGGCTGGGTCTCGTCGCCTTTCTCTGGTCGCTCAAGTCAGGCCAGTACGAAGACCTCGAGGGAGCCTCATGGCGCATTCTCGAAGACGACCAGACGCCGCCTGGTACCTGAATCTGATTCCGAGCCGCAGCTGATCCAATCCGGCAACATCCGGCGGCAAGCGATTCAAGAGATTCAACAATCTCTCACTATATAGAGCGCGGAGTTTCAGGAAACATCCCGATCCCTCCCCGCTTTTGTTCGCTCTCAGTCAAGTCTGATTTCACTCCGGGACGCGACAGATCAGACGTTCGGGTTCATTCTGGTGCCCTGACTGGAGGACATCAGCATGCGATTTAGTGGAAAGACAGCCGTTATCACCGGCGGCGGAACGGGTATCGGCGCTGCGGTGGCGCGCCGTATCAAAAGCGAGGGAGGCAATGTCGCGCTCGTTGGCCGCCGAAAGGAACCCTTGCAGGCGGTGGCGGAAGAGATTGGCGCGGCGATCTTTCAGGCGGATGCCGCCGATACGCCTTCGATGAAGGCAGCGGTTGCTGGCATTGCCGAACGTTTCGGCGGCGTCGACATCCTAATCGCCAATGCTGGCGGCCATGGCGTGGGACCGACCATTTCCATGTCGGACGAGACGTGGGATCTTTCTGTTCGCCTCAACCTCAATACAGCCTTCGTCAGCGCGCGCGAATGCCTGCCGCAGCTCATCGAGCGCAAGGGCAACATCGTTGTACTCGCCTCAATCGCCGGCCTGTTTGCAGGTCCGGATGCGGCTGGCTATGTGACCATGAAGCATGCCTGCATCGGCCTGGCGAAATCGCTGGCCCGCGACTATGGCCGCAAGGGCGTTCGCACCAACACGGTCTGCCCCGGCTGGGTGACGACGGCGATGGCCGACGAGCAGATGGAAATGCTGGTCGAAAAACATGGTCTGAAGTCGATCGAAGAGGCCTATGCGCTGGTAACGAAGGATGTACCGCTCGGTCGCCCTGCCACAGCCGAGGATGTTTCCAATGCTGTCTGCTTCCTGGCGTCCAACGAAGCCTCGATGATCAACGGCGCCGTCCTGACCGTCGATGGCGGCGCAGGCACGGTCGACCTGCCGACGCTGGCCTTTGTCGAATAAGCAATAAGGAGGAATTCATGAACCAGCAGAACCCCAAGGACTGGAAGACCTACGACCAGTTTGCCTACGGCATCGACACCAATCGCCTGCCGCCCACCGAGGCGCTCACCGGCACGTCACACGCGGTAACCTTCGAAGATGGCCGCAAGCTGGACCTCGCTCTTTCCTCCGGCCAGGTCAAGTGGTCGGATGGCGCAGGCGGCGGCGTCGACAAGTCGGAAGTGATCGAGGTCGCACCCGATACCTATTTCATCGAGATCGTCTTCACCTCACGCCCCAAGGAATCCGAAACGCTGATCCTCAACGTCAAGACCGGTCGGGCGCTGTCGATCTATTCCATCGTGCGTGAAAGGGAACAGTCGATCGGCGAGCCGCAGGTGGCGCAGATCTTCCGGGCCGGCACAACAGGCCAGGCAGAAGGCTTCAAGCCGGTCGAAACCCGCGACCTGATCGGGCTCAGGGCGCATTTCACCTACAGCCCCAACCACACCTACGAGCACACCTACCTGTCCACGCAGCGCTATGCCTGGCAATGCCTGGTGGGCGTGCAGCGCGGTCATGGCGACGTCGACCTTGCCACCACCTACAAGTTCGATGAGGATCAGTACATCTTCACGTTCCGGGAGTTCAAGATCCCGGTCGCCTCGACCTTCTTCTATAATTTCAGGGATATGCGTTCGACCGGAAAATTCCTTGGCATTGCCGGCGACGGCTCGATCCAGAACAATCCCGCCGGCGCACATATCCGCAAGGTGTCGATGACCTATTACCTGCCGGGTCAGGAACCGGTCTGAGTCAACGCTATTGAAAACCCCTCCCAAACCCTCCCCACGAGTGGGAGGGCTTAACTTGTCGGACGCGACCTGCCCCGGTGAAGGTCAGGGATAACGGTGCATGGCATTGAGGGGCTGCGGATTAAGCCCTCCCCCTTGTGGGGAGGGTTTGGGAAGGGTCGTCCCTTCAAAGCCAAGTTACAAGAAAGGATCTATTTGTGCGTACAACCTATGAACTCGTCCGCGATCACTACGCAGCCAATGACCGCAAGGATCTCGAGGGCATGCTGGCCGATATCGCGCCGGATTGCCGCTGGACGGAGATGGACGGTTTTCCTTGCGCCGGAACCTATGTCGGTCCGGAAGCGATCGTGGAGCATGTCTTCATGCCGCTCGGGGCCGCCTTCGACAACTACACCTTCACGCTGGAGCGCCTGCTGGATGCTGGCGATGCTGCCGTTGCTGTCGGCAATTACACCGCAACCCATAAGGCGACGGGCAAGGCGATGAATGTCCGCGTCGTGCACGTCTGGGGCGCATCCGACGGCAAGATCCGTCGCTTCGAGCATTTTACCGATACGCTGCGTGTCGCTGAAGCCATGAAGTAACGCTGTCTACAGCGGTCGCCCCTCATCCGGCTGCCGCCACCTTCTCCCCGCCTGCGGGGAGAAGGGACTTGTGGCGCTGCTGGTGCTCCCAGCGTCCCCTCTCCCCGTCCTTACGGGGAGAGGGGCAGGGTGAGGGCAAGAGGACAGGATTGATAATCTTAGCCAACCCCTGCGCTACGGCGAAAATCGCGCGGCGATATCTCGAAGCGCTGCCGGAAGGCACGGGAAAAATGTGCGCTGGAGGAAAAGCCGAGTGAAAAGGCGATGGCAGAAATCGAGCGTGCCGCGCATCCCGCCGAGCCCAGATCGGCCCTCGCCCGCTTCAACCGGGCTTCCCAGATGAACTGCGATGGCGTGACACCTTGCGTCTCGAAGGCGCGGAAGATGTAACGCGGCGTGCAGCCCATGCGCGCCGCAATCTTTTCCACCGAAAGATCCGGCTGTTCCAGATGCGTTTCTATGAACACCTTTGTCCTTGTAAGCAGCACGTCCAGCGACTTCGCCCGCACCTGTCCCGGTGTTTCAGCCTCGACGATCGGGCGAACCATTTCCACCAATGTCCGGCCGAGATTGACGCGGCTCGCCTCATCCAGCCGGCCCGCTTCGCGCAGGCTCGATTGCATGGTCGACAGGAGGACATGCCAGAGACCACCCAGCGCCCCGTGCGGCAACCTCGGCGTCAGCAGCGACGCCAACGCGACGCGAGAAAATGCATGGCGTGGCACCTGCAGCATCATCAGCCGCACATGCGTGCGATTGATCAGCGTATAGGCTTGCGTCGGGTCGTAGAGCACGGGCATGCCGTCACCGAAGTCGACGGTGCGGCCGCCCTGGGTGATCAACGACGATCCCTCCGCCTGGATCAGCAGTTTCAGCGAATCTGGGTCGTGACTGGCGCGCACCACCCGCTCCCCGAACACAGCGTGCGACCCGGCTTCGAGTTCCGAGACCCGGGCTTCGCCCAGCACAGCCGAGGTCAGACGCCGGGCATGAGCAGGCGCCTGCGGAAAATGCAGCCGCACATTGCCGAACAGCTTCTGGGCCAGAACCGGAAAATCCGGTCCATCGGCGATTTCCACTGCCACACCCAAGACCGTCTCCTACTGTGCCAGATAGGCCCGATGCAGAATGTCGGGCTCGTCGATCAGCTTGCCGGGAGCGCCAGAAAACGTCAGGCGTCCGCGCGACATCACGTTGGCCTCATCAGCGAGCTTCAGCGCAATATGGGTAAATTGCTCGATCAGCAGGATGCCCGTGCCCTGCTCCGCAAGTTTGACCACCACACCCATCAGTCGCTTGACGATCAGCGGCGAAAGGCCCAGCGACATCTCGTCGGCAAGGATGAATTTCGGCCGCGCCACCAGCGCCTGGCCGAGCGCCAGCATCTGTTGCTGGCCGCCGGACATCGAACCGGCCTTCTGCGCCTTGCGTTCTGCAAGCTCCGGAAAGATGCCGTAGACATCTGCGACCGCCTCTTCCGCAACAGAAGCCTTGTGACCAAAACCGGCGGCAAGCAGGTTGTCGTGAACGGAAAGCCCGGCCAGCACCCTATGCCCCTCCGGCACGGCGGCGAGGCCGGCGGCGCGGATCACCTCGGGCGCCTTGGCGCTGACCAACTGGCCGTCGATCTCGACGGTGCCGCCCTCGACCGGCAAAACCCCGGCCAGCGCCAGAACCAGCGAACTCTTGCCGGCGCCGTTCGGTCCGAGCAGTGCCGTGATCTTGCCGGCCTCCAGCGTCAGCGACAGATTGTCGACCGCCAGCTTGTTGCCGCGACGGACGGAGAGATTGTTGATGACAACACGGCTCATGCCAGTTCCTCCACGCCGAGATAGACGGCCCGGACGCGCGGATCGCTGAGCACCTCGCGCGTCGGCCCCGATGTGACGAGCGAACCGAAATCGAGCACCATGGTCGACGAACAGACCGCCTGAATAAGGTCGACGTCGTGGTCGATCAACAGCGTCATCGCACCATTGAAGGCATGAATATCGGAGATGGTCCGACGCAGGATTTCAACTTCATTCTGTGACAGGCCGGCGCCCGGCTCGTCGAGCATCAGCACCTTGGGTTTCCCTGCAGAACATCGGGCGATCTCGGTCATGCGGCGCTGGAAAGCGTTCAGACCCGCTGCCTTGGCACGCCTGACTGCCGACAGACCGGTGAATTCCAGCGCGGCGGACAGATGCCGCTCCCGCTCCTGCGAGCCCAGCGACAGGTTGTCGAGCACGGCGCCGACATTGTCCTCGACCGTCAACTCATCCACCACCTGTTCCTTCTGGAAGGAGCGTCGCAGGCCCCAGCGACTGCGCCTGTGGGGCGAAAGGGCCAGAACCTCGGTACCGAAAGCGTTGATCGAACCGGATTTCGGCACCACGAAGCCCGAGAGAACATTGAGGAAGGTGGTCTTGCCGGCGCCGTTCGGCCCGATGATGCCAACCACCAGATCGGAGAGATCGACAGTCACATGGTTGAGCGCGGTAACGCCACCGAAGGCGACGGATATATCGCGGATCGCAATCATTGGCTGGCCTCCTTCTTTCCGAACAGTCTGGAGACAAGGTCAGTCAGTTGCCCGGCAATGCCGCGTGGCGCGGTCATCAGCGCATGGATCAGTGCGGCACCGAAGATGATATAGGCCGCGTCACCGCTGACACCGATGTCGTTGAGAAGCGCGGGCACGAAGCGATAGAGCAATGCGGCGATGACCGCGCCATACCAGTGCCACGCGCCGCCGACGATCGTCAGGGCAAAGATCATCACCGACTCCGCCGGCGGAAACGAGCGGGCGTCGAGCATTTGTAGATTTCCAGCAAGCAGGCCGCCAGCAACACCGGCAAGGAACCCGGAAAGCGCAAAGCCCCAGATCTTGTAGAAAGTGACGTTGATACCGACGGCCATCGCCGCCGCTTCGCTTCTGCGGATCAGCGCCCATGCCCGCCCCGGCTTGCCACGCTCATGCAGTTGGATCAGCAAGAAACCGAGAAATGCCACACCCACGCAGTAGCGGAAATAGGCCTCATCCGACTGCGCCAGCCAGGGGCGTGGCATGTAGGATAGCGATTTCACCGCAAAGCCGAGAAAGCCGTCGCCGCCGTTCGGAAACTGGATGACATTGATGAGGATGCCGAAGCCGCCAGCCGCCATCAACGTCACCAGCGCCAGATAAAGCCCGCGCATCCTGAGCGCCGGATAGGCAAAGATCATGCCGACGACCGCGGCAATGATGCCGCCGGCAAGGATGTTGAGCTCGAACGGCAGGCCCGCACCATAGGCGAGCCGCAGCGCCACCCAGCCGCCACAGCCCATGAAGGCTACCTGCGCCAGCGACACCTGACCGAGTTTGCGATAGAGCAGCGCGATGCTGGCAGCCGTGAGCGCATAGATGACGACCGAGGTCATCACCTTCAGCCACAAGGCTGCGGCAACCATCGGCAGCACGATGGCGACCGCGAGCACGGCAAGCAGCGGCCATGCGGTTGTGGGTGTAAATTTGCGGCTTTCGCCAGTGTTGCTACGGGACATGCGGGTTGCGATTTCCATCAGTCCGCTCCTGCGAAAGTCAGCTTCCGGCCGCGCTGCAGCCACATCAGCACGAGGATCGCGACGATGAAGGGAGACGCGACGCGAAACGGCGCGAGCGGCTTATAGAGTGTCAGGAAGCTCTCGATGATGCCGATTGCCAGCCCTGCAAAAAATGTCACCTTGATCGAGGTCAGTCGTCCCACCACGGTCGTGGCGATGATCGGGATGACGATGAAGGTCAGCACGGCGGGATCGAGCCGCACGAGATCGCCGAACAGCATGCCGGTGACGCCGGCGAGGAAGCCGGAAAAGCCCCAGGCGACCGTCTCGACCTTGCGGATCGGCGTGCCGAGCACGGCCGCGAGCTGCCGGTCGTCGGCAAGCGTCCGCATCATCAGCCCAAGCCGTGTTCTGGTCAAAAAGACCCCCATGCCTGCGGTGACAACGATGCCGGCGACAAGGGCCAACACGCGTGTGCCAGTCATCCGAAGACCGAAAAAGGAAACGGAAACGCCGTCAAACGCCAGTGTCAGCTTTCTCGGATTGACGACCCAGATCAGGTTCATCGCGCCGAGGATGGCGATGCCGAAGCCCAATGTGGCGACGGCCTTGACCACCGGTTCGCGATGCGAAAGGCCGGGCGCGATCAGCACGCCATAGCCCATCGACAAGGCCACGCCGATGACAAGGCACGCAAACCACGCCACCGGTTCGGGATATCCCCATTGCAGCACCTGCCAGGCACTCATGGCCCCCAGCGCGCCGATCGCCCCATAGGCGAAGTTGAGAACGCCGGTCGCGCGGTTGAGAAGAACCAGACCGACCCCGCCGAGGGCGTAAAGCGCGCCCACGGCCAGACCGGATACCAGGAACATTCCATAAGCACCCATTGCAGGTTCCGATCAGTCTTGAGCGATCCCGAGCTCTTTTTCCTGAGCCCGGATCGGATCGAGATAAGCGCTGTCAACGTCGGTGCACTGGCTTACCTGCTTGAAGCCGCCCTCGACCAACTGCATCATGATGTTGGCGTGGTTGGGCATATGGCGGTCGCCGTGACCGACATAATACGGGCCGCAGAGCAGATCCGACGTCTGGTTGTTGATGTTGCGGATCGCCTCGGTAGCGCTAGCGCGGTCGATCTTGGCGGGATCGAGCTTCAGCATCGCGTCGACGAAGAAGCGCGCCGAAAGGTAGCCGGCCTGACTGAACGTATCGCGCGGATCACTTTCCGCCGCATGCTTGTCCATGACCGCGCGCCAGTTGGTGGCGTCAGGGCCGGTGCCGTCGATCGGGTTGAGTTCGGCGTTGACATACATCGTACCTGCCCATGCCGGTCCCAGCAGGCCGGGCACATCGGCATCATAAAGCGGCGTGGACGAGATCCACTTGTACTGGTCCTTGGTTCCGGATTCGGTCACCACCTGCAGGAAGGCGGCAGCCATGCCGGCCGGCAGGTTCATCAGCACCGTATCGGCGCCCGAAGCAACGGCTTCCAGATAGGCGGAATTCATGTCCGCAGTGCCCGGATCGAGCAGCACGCTCGAACCTGTCAAACCCTTTGCCTGCATGTACTTTTCCATCCAGCCGCAGGAATACGGACCGACACTGGGAATGGTCACGCCGATGCAGACGACATTCTTGGAGCCGAGATTGGCGACGGCCCATTGCGCCGCACCGACGACCGAAGGCAGCGGGCCTTCGTTGGTCGAAACGATATTCCGGGACTCGAAGCATTCAGCCACGGCGCATGCTGCCGCCATCGACATCACGTTCTCGTCCGCATAGAGCTTGGCATTGACGCCCATCTCGACGAACGACCCGCTGGCGACCAGCGCCACGACCTTCTTGTCCTTGACCAGCTTGGTCGCGACCTGACCGGCGACTTCCGGATTCCACTGGTCGTCCTCGACGAGATATTCGATCGGCCGACCGTTGATGCCACCATTCTCGTTGACGCAGTTGAAGTAAGCTTTGGCGGCATCGGCCGAAGACGAGAAATCATCAGGGCCGGTCTGACCGACAACGGCGCCGACGAGGATCGGATCGCCCTCGGCCTTCTTGCCGTTGTTGAGCCCGCAGGTGGGGGCCGCCCAGGCGCTGGCGCCAGTCGCAATGATAAGGCCCGCCGTTGCGGCAAGCAGATAGGCTGTGCGTTTCATTCTTTCCTCCTCCAGTGTATATGCTTGCCGGTCCACCTCCCGTGGGCCGGGTGTGATTGCCTGATCGCTCAGGCCGAGATCGTCTTGCCGGTCATGAAGGACGCGGCGCGCGCTGCGATCATCATGGTTGGCGCATTGGTATTGCCGGAAACCAGCGTCGGCATGATCGAGGCGTCGGCAACGCGCAGCCCCTCGATGCCATGCACCCTAAGATCGGGACCGACCACGGCCGTCCGGTCGTCGGCACGGCCCATCCTGGCCGTCCCCGATGGATGGAACACGGTCTTGGCCGTTTGCCGGATGTAGTCGCGCAGAGCTGCCGGGTCCTTCTCGACACCGGGTTTGGGTAGGACGCGGCGCTTGACGAGTTTCGCCAGAGCCGGCGCCTCGAGAATGCGGATTGCGGTTTCCACCCCCCGCACCAGCGTCTCGATATCGGCTGGGTCCGAGAGCGCATTGGCGTTGAACAACGCACCTTCGCGCGGGTCCGCCGACTTCAGCCTGACGGTGCCGCGCGACCGCGGACGCAGGAAACAGGGTCCGATCGACAGGCCATGGCCGGGCTCGGGGTCGCGATCGGCAAAGCCGACCAGCACCGGCAGGACATGGAACTGGATATCCGGCTGACCGGTGCCCACTGTGTCGACGAAGCCCCCGCTCTCGACCACATTCGAGCTTAACAGGCCGCGATGGCTGACAAGATATTTCAGCATGTGCATGGCCGCACGGAGGCCCTGATCCTCGCCGAAAATCGAGATCGGATCGCGGGTCTCGCCCTGAACAGGCACTTCCAGATGGTCCTGGAAATTCGATCCGACGCCGGGCAGATCGGCGATGACGGGAATGCCGAGGCTGGCGAGATGGTCTGCATCGCCGATACCGGAAACCTGCAGGATCTTCGGTGTAGCGATTGCGCCAGCCGTCAGGACAATTTCCCTGGAGGCGCCGATCTGCGTGCCGTCAAGCAGTTCGACGCCAGTGGCGCGCTTGCCGGTAAACAGGATACGGCCGACCTTTGTCTCGGTCATCACCTTGAAATTGGGGCGCTTCTCCGCGTCGCGCAGGAATGCCATTGCCGAACTCCAGCGACGGCCGTTGCGCGTGGTGCTCTGGTAGAAGCCGACGCCTTCCTGCTGCTCGCCATTGAAATCGGGGTTGAGCGGCAGGCCGATTTCGGTGGCGGCCTTGACGAAGGCTACGTTGAGCGGATGGCGGTGGCGCGGATCGGAAACCGAAAGCGTACCTTTGGTGCCGTGATACTGACCATTCAGCCGGTCGTTGCTTTCAAGCGACCGGAAGGCCGGCAACACGTCCTCGTAAGACCAGCCCTGGCACCCCATCTGCGACCAGGTGTCATAGTCGTTGCGATGGCCTCGCACATAGATCATCGCATTGATCGAACTGCCGCCCCCCAGCACGTTGCCCTGCGGTACGATCTGCGGCCGGCCGTTGAGCCCCTTCTCGGGCTCGGACATATAGGGATGGATGTCGATACCTTTGCCGATCACCTTGAAGAAGGTCGCCGGGATATGAATCCAGGGATCCTTGTCGCGGCGGCCGGATTCGATCAGCAGCACCTTGTGCGCAGGGTTTTCGGATAGCCGGTTGGCGAGCACGCATCCGGCGGATCCGCCGCCAACAATGATGTAATCGTAAGTTTCCATCGGCTTAGCTCAATACGGTCTGGATAGTGGTGAATTCCTTGAGGCCCTCTGCGCCGAATTCGACGCCGATGCCCGAGCTCTTGACGCCGCCGAAGGGGGCGTTTGGCTGGATCGCACCATGCTTGTTGATCCAGACAGAGCCGCATTCCAACCTGAGCGCGTACCGCTTGGCTTTCTCGGGATCGGAAGACCAGACCGAGCCACCAAGGCCCGCCGGATTACGGTTGGCCCGTTCGATCACTTCCTCGACATCGGAATAGCGGATGATCGGCAACGCCGGACCGAACTGCTCTTCGTCGACGATGCGCATGCCGTCGGTTACGTCTGCCACCAGGGTAATCGGGTAGAAGTAGCCGGCGCGTTCCATCGGCGCGCCGCCGGTGAGGATACGACCACCATTGGCGCGGGCATCCTCGACCAGTTCGCGTACCTTGTTGAACTGCATTTCGTTCTGCACCGGGCCGAGCACGCTTTTCTCGTCCATGCCGTCGCCGACGGTGATCTTGCCGGCATAATCGGCAAGCGCTTCGCAGACAGCATCATAGATGCTGTCATGCACGTAGAGCCGCTTGAGTGCCGCGCAGGTCTGGCCGTTGTTGATGAAGGCGCCCCAGAAAAGACCCTCGGCGATCCCGCGGGGATCGACATCGGGGAGCACGATGCCGGCATCGTTGCCGCCGAGTTCCAGTGTCAGTCGCTTCAACGTCTCGACGGCGGACGCCATGATTTTCTTGCCGGTCTCGGTCGATCCGGTGAACGTCATCTTGGCGATGCCGGGATGCGCCGAAAGCAGGCCGCCGATTGCGTTCTCGCCGGTCACGACATTGACGACGCCCGCCGGCAGAACCTCATTGATGATTTCGACAAGCCGGATGGTCGAGAGCGGCGTCATCGGCGACGGCTTGATGACGACAGTGTTGCCGGCGCGGATGGCGGGGATGATATGCCAGCAGGCGATCATCACAGGCCAGTTCCATGGCGTGATCGAACCCACCACGCCGATCGGCTTGCGGTGCAGCTCGACGCGGCCTTCATTATCGTCCTGCAGAATTTCGACCGGCAGCTGGAGTTCTGCCGTATAACGCGTCCAGGCAAGCGCGCCGCCGATCTCGAAGCGCGAGCCAAGGCCGTTCATCGGCTTGCCCTGCTCCTGCGTCAGCAGCGTTGCCAGTTCCTCGGCATGGTTGGAAATCGCCTCGGCTACCGCGCGGCAGGCATCGATGCGCGCTTCGTCCGATGTCTGGCTCCACGACTTGAACGCGATCTGCGCCGCATCGACGGCCTGATCGAGCTGCGCAGGTGTCGCAAGCGGCATCAGGCCGACGACATCGCCGGTCGATGGATTCTTGACGTGGGCATGATTGGCGGCAGCAATGCGCTGCCCGCCGATAAGCAGGCTGTATTCCATGAAATGCTCCTCCTCCCAAACGCGGCTTGGGAGACCGCGCTGAACTTATGGCTGGAGTATGCGGGGGACACTTCGGCCTGTCTTGGAGGATTGCGCGCCCCGTCTTGGAGAAAAACGCAGGTGCAGCGCAACACTCCGATAGGTCCCGACACAGCTGCGCCATCGGCCGCTCCTGTGCTTGTCACAAAAGGCCAGCTCCGGCGCGTCGACGCCGAAGACCCTGCAAAGCAGAAGACTTGTTGCTTATTCGGCTTTCCCGCCTGCCTGCCTCAAAAGATCCGTCGGCGCACAGTCGAACAGTTCCTTGAAGCTGCGATTGAAATAGGAAATGTCGTTGAACCCTGCGGAGTACGCCACTTCGGCGATCGTCTTGCCGCCACCGTGATCCTTGATCTGCTCGATCTTTTCCTTGGCGAACTTCAGCCGCTTGTCACGAATGATCATCGTGCAGGTAACGCCGACGCCCTGGAAATCCTGCTGCAAGGTGCGGATCGAGACGCCGATGCGGGTTGCCAGCCACTTGGCCGACAGGTTGGCGTCCGTCAGATGCCGGTCGATCAGGATGTCGACCATCTGCAATCGCCTGGTGGCGCTCTCGTGCATCGCCTGCATTCCCTGCATAGCGGCGTCGGAAACGAAGGCCTGACGGGTGGCGTTGAACATCAACTGCTTGAGGCTGGCGGCATTGGCATCGCCTTCCGGCGTTGTCATGATCTTGGCGATCAGCGCCCGGAGCATGATCGCCATTGGGTCGAAGCCTTCGAGCTTGCGGGCGATGTCGAATTCGGCACGCTTTTCCGAATACATCGTCTGTCGCGGCAGGTGCATGGAGAGATGGTTGCTGAACGTTCCTCCGAAGTGGAAAGTCGTCGGCTTGGTGGAATCCACCAGAATGCAGTCACCGACATCGAGCGTATTCTGCTGGCCGATATGATCGACACCGCAGGAACCTTCGAGTTGTACGATCAAGAAAAGATGCTCGGCACTGTCGCGGCGAATATCTTCCCAGTCGCGGTGCACCCGGTCGAGATCGTTGGAAACATGGGCAAACTGCATGCCGCAGACATCGATGCCACGCGCCGCGCCGAGAACGGATTTTCCCCGCTCGGTGGTACGTGGATTGAAGCTTCCGCAGATGGAATGCAGATCGTCCGCCCACTTGTCGTAAGGTACGGTCGCCCAGTTCGCCGGGACGAGATTGTGGCTGCCCAAAAGTTCCAACTCTGCCTCCCAACAGTGCCGGTTGCGCACAAATGCGCCCCTGATCGGAGCGCATTTACTTAACACATGAAATATGCACCGGTTTCGTGCAGTTCGTCAAGCAAGCGCCTCAGGTCGCTTCAGAAGCCTCGCCCAGATAGAGGCGATGAAGCCGGGCAGGATCCCTCGCCAGCTCTTCGCAACCGCCGTCATAGACGGTCTGGCCGCGCCTGAGCACGTAGGCGCGATTGCCGATCGCCAGCGCCAACGTGGCGAACTGCTCGACCAGGATCACCGCCATGCCATCGTCAGCGAGCTTGCGCACCGCGGTCATCAGGCGGCTGACGACGACGGGCGCGAGGCCCGAGGACATCTCGTCGATCATGATAACTTTCGGTCGTCCCACCAGCGCCCTCGCAATCACCACCATCTGCTGCTCGCCACCCGAAAGCATGCCTGCGGCAATGTCGCGCCGCTGCCTTAGTTCGGGAAACAGTGCGTATGCCTCATCGAGCGTGGCATCGGGGTGCAGCGCCACCTTGAGGTTCTCCTCCGTTGTCATCTGCGAGAACACCGTACGGCCCTGCTCGACATGGCTGAGCCCGGCGCGTGCCCGCACCCCCGCCCTTGCCCGCATCAGGTCATGCCCGTCGAGCATAACTTCGCCCGCCGCACTCGCGATGATGCCCGAAATGCCTTCGAGCAGCGTCGTCTTGCCCGCGCCGTTGGAGCCGAGCAGCACGCTGATTTCGCCGCTCTTCGCCTCGATTTCCACGCCACGCACGACCGGAATGCCGCTGCGGTTGACGATCAGGCCATTGATGGAAAGCGTCGTCATGCCGCGTTCTCCTCGAGTTCGATACCCATATAGGCCTTCTGCACGATGGGCATCGCCAGCACCGCTTGCGGCGCGCCGTCGGCAATGACGCGGCCAAAATCGAAGACGGTGATTGCCGAGCAGGCACGGCGCACCAGATCCATGTCGTGTTCGATCAGCAGCACGGCGCTGCCGAATTTTTCCGGGATGGCGGCGATGCGTTCGCCGAGCTTCAACGCTTCCGCATAGGACTGGCCGGCGGCCGGTTCATCGAGCAGAATCACCGGCGGCCGCGCTGCGACAACGCCGGCGACGTCGAGCAGCCGGCGCGTTCCCGCATCGACCGTGGAGATCAGCGTTTCCGGCGGCGGGCAGTCGAACCATTGCAGCACGGCTTCGAGTTCGCTGTCACTGATCGGGCCGGCGGCCAAGCGGATGTATTCACCGACGCGCAGTTCCGGCGCGATGCGGGTCGTCTGCCATGTGCGGCGGATGCCGAGATGGGCGCGCACTGTTGCCGACTGGCCGTCGAGGGGCTGGCCATTCAGTTTGATCGAGCCTTCGTAGCTGGCAAGGAAGCCGGCAATCGCGTCGACCATGGTCGACTTGCCCGCACCGTTCGGCCCTACGAGCCCGACGACGGTTTTGGCCGGAACCTTGAGGTGGACCTTGTCAAGCGCCACCACGGCGCCATAACGGACGGTGAGGTCGGAGACTTCCAGCGCAATTCCGGCTGCGTGTTGTACCGGCGCCGGCAGATGGGCCGAGAGATCGCCAGTTTCCTTTGCTGCCCGCTTGGGCATCCACTTGCGGCCTAGCCGCGCCCAGGTCTCTGCAATTGTCTCGCCGGTCGACAACGCCTGAACCGCACCAAGGGCGAAGAACAGGTTGCCTACATCCTGCGGCAGGTTGAGACGGCGCAGCAGTTCCGGAAACAACGTGATCAGGATGCCGCCGATGATCGCGCCAAGGGTGAAATGTGCGCCGACCATGGTCGACACCGCAAACAGCGCCAGCGACTGCATCATGTTGAAGTTTTCCGCCACCAGCGTGCCGAGGTATCCGGCGAGCAGGCCACCGGAGATACCTGATATGAAGGCGCTGATCGCAAAGGCGCTGAGCTTGGCCTTGGGGACCGAAATACCGTGCGCGGCGGCGGCACGTTCCGAGTGACGCACGGCCAGCCACGACGCCCCCAGCCGCGAGCGGCTGACGAATTCCAGCACCACGGCGATGATACCGTAGAAGCCGAGGATGAAGATGAAATAGCCGCGGTCACTGTCGAACAATTCGGGACGCACCACCTGGGTGAACGTCGTCTGGCCGGGGAACGTGATCGTAGCAAGCACCGTGTCGAAGGCGGCGGCAAAGCCGAGGGTGACGATTGCCAGATTGATGCCGCGCAGGCGCAGCGCCGGAAGCCCGATGGCGATGCCCACCGGCACGGCCGCCAGTCCGCCGATCAGCACCCAGACGATCAGTCCACCCGGTGCTTCCGCGACGTTGAGATAGCCAGTCACCCAGGCACCAACGCCGGCAAACGACATCTGACAAAGCGAGATCATGCCGGTACGGCCCGTCACCAGCCCGAGGCTCTGCAGCGCAATGCCGATGATGAACACGGCAGTGATCAAAAACACCCAGTATTTGGGGAGGAGAAGTAGGACCAGCGCGCCGAGAACGGCAAGCGATATGGCCGTGGTCGCAGCGGCGCGAAAACTAGCGTGCTTCATCCCAGCGGGCTCCTCTTTGCGACCACAGAAGGACGGCAAGAATGACAAGGAAAGGTACGGTCGAGCGATATTGGCTGAATGCGTCAAGGCCGCTCACCAGTCCCTCGATCACGCCGATCATGACGCCACCGAACAGCGCGGCGCGGAAGCTGACGAAGGCACCGATCAGGGCGGCGGCCAGCGCCGGCACCACCAGCAGGCTGAGCGACATGAAATCGGGCGACCGCAGCGGCGCGATGATCATCAGTGCAAAGGAGGTCACGGCCCCCATCAGAGCCCAGACGCCGAGCGCCAGCAGACGCACGCGAATGCCGATCAGCTCTGCCGCCATCGGACGCTGGGACAACGCGCGCAGCTGCAGACCGGTGCGGGTGCGAGCCAGAAACTGTTCGGTCAGAATGGTGAACACCACCGAAATCAGCAATGTCACCACCGCTGACCATGTGACTTCGACACCGGCCAGCCGGAAGGCAGAACCGGGGATCAATTCGGGGAAGAAGTGTGGATGCTGGCCGCCGGTCAGCCTGAGACCAATAGCGATGAAGCCGACCAGCAGTGCCGCCGTCACCGCCGCCTTGGTCGAGGCATTGGAGTTGGCAAACCAGGTTGTCATCACCAGACCGATCAGCGTGGCTGCGACCGCCCCGGCTATAATACCCAGCAAAGTCGCCGGCAGGAGCGGCAGGCCCAACTCATAGAGAGCAACCATGGCAAAGGTGCCCGTCGCACCGATCGCCGCCCCGGTGAAATTGACCACCGCGACAAGACGATAGGTAAAGATCGCGCAGACCCCGAGGATGGCATAGGCGCCACCCGCGGATAGCCCGGCGACTGCGGACGTTAATAGAGAATACATTCCGGGTCTCCGGGTTCAGGCATTACGGCGGTGCAAAGTGCTATTCCTATCCCAAGGAACAGATGCCCTCTTGTCGGAGGGACGATCGGGGCAATAAGGGCGCTTCATACCCTTCTCCCCGTCCTTACGGGGAGAAGGTGGCGGCAGCCGGATGAGGGGCGGTCCCACGGCTCAAGGCATCGCATAATGCCCCTCACCCTAGCCCTCTCCCCGTAAGAGCGGGGAAAGGGGGTACGTGCCGCTTCGCCCTCACTCGCCCTTCGGCAGCGAGAACCAATCCGGCGTCTTGACGGTCCATTTGCCATCCACCAGCTGCATGATCTTGGTGGCCTGCATCGGCGCGTGGGCCTTTGCATCGCCGAAGACATACGGGCTACCAGCGATCGGGTACTTCAGTTCCTTGCCAGCCTTCAGGGCCGCAGTGACGCTTTCGCGGGTCACTTCGCCGTCAATGGCCGAGATCGTGTCGATCATCACCTTAGCAGCCATGTAGCCGCCCTGCGAGAAGGCCGTCTTGGCCAGACCGGCCTTGTCCATGGTCGCGATCCAGTCCTTGTTGGCGTCGCTGGCTTCCGTATATGGCTCCCATTCGGTGCCGACATAGATCGGCTGCTTGGTATCGGCCAGCGCCTTGGCAACGCCTTCGGTATAACCCGGCGCGAGGAACAGCATGTTCATGCCGGTGATCTTCTGTGCGTCGGCGGTCTTGATCCACTGGACGACACCCGGCTCGACCTGGTTGGTCAGCACCGCATCGCAACCGGCATCACGTGCCTTGATGACGTAAGGCGTCAGGTCGCCTTGCGCCGGCAGCGTCAAGTCGACGAGGCCAATCTTCTTGCCGCTCACCTTTTCCCAGTTTGCGATCGCTGCCGAATAGGCTTCCTGCGTGCCGCCGAGGATGAGGAAGAAAGCGCAGAGCTTCTGCGAGCCGAGGTTCTTGTCGGCATAGTCGAGTACGGCGGTGGTCAGCGTATACGGGCCGACATTGACAGGTGATACGCTCGGCGCGTTGAAGCAGAGCGGATCGACGCCGACGCCCTGCACCGAAAGCACGTCGTTCTTGTTGTAGGTGCCGGCATTGACGGCGCAGTCGAGCAGGCTCGCGCCACCCGAAAGAGCAACCACGCCCTTGTTGTCGATCAGGTCGCGGGCAGCCTGGGCAGCGACCTGCGGGTCACCTTTGTCGTCGGCAAGCGTGTACTCGATCTTGCAGCCGTTGATGCCGCCAGCCGCGTTTATCTGCTCGAAGGTTGCCGCCGTTGCCTTTGGCGCATCGGAAAAATCTACGACGCCGGTGACGGTCGAGACGGCGCCGATCTGGATCGGACCGTTTTCGCAGGTCGGCGCGGCGAATGCTGCCGTGCCGGTCAGCGCCAGGCCCAGGCACACGGCACCGAAAGCAAGGAGTTCATATCTGATTTTCGACATTCTGTTCCCTTTCCTGTTTTATGGTTCGGCGGTTTCCTCCCCGCCGGCAATGATTATCGCTGGAAGACTGCCTTCCCTTCGAAATAGGTGGTCAGCACTTTGGTATCGGCGATCTGGTCAGCCGGAACCTCGAAGACGTTCTGGTCGAGCACGATGATGTCGGCTGACTTGCCGGCCTCTAGCGAGCCGGTTTGCTTGTCGATGCCCATCGCAACAGCCGAATTGAGTGTGTAGATCTGGATAGCGGCGGCGAGATCGATTGCCTGTTCGGCCCAGAGCGAAACTCCTGGAAACGCGCCCGAAGGGTTCTGTCGCGTCACCATGCCTTCGATACCGTGCCACGGATCTGGAACCGGAATGACCGGCCAGTCCGAACCACCCGCCAGCAGCGCGCCCGAATTCTTGAGATCGGCGATTGGCCAGAAGCGCGTCGCACGCTCCTCTCCCATCACTTCCTTGTGGCCTTCGAGGAAGGTGGTCGGATGCCAGATCATCGGGCTGAGGTCGGCAACCACGCCGAGCTTGGCGAAGCGCTTGACGTCATCGGCCCTGATATAGCTCGCATGCGCTATCTGGTGGCGAACGTCCGTAGGCCCGTTGAAATGGCGGACAGCCTCCACGGCGTCGAGCATCTCGGTGACGGAATAGTCGCCGGTGCAATGGATCTTCAGTCCCAAACCGAGCTTTTCAGATTTGTCGATATGCTTGACGAGATCGGGATAGGTAACCAGCGTCTCGCCGCGATGGCCATGAGGATGCGCGTCATCACCGACATAGGCCTCATGGAAGGCGGCTGTCTGCGCACCGGGCACGCCATCGAGGAAGATCTTGGTGAAGTTCGACTTGACGTGATCGGTGCGATAATCCTCACGCAAGGCAAGCAGCTCATCGCCGGACAGGCCGAACATGAAGGAAGGCTCGATCAGCGGCAGCGAGGTCACCGCCCATGCCGTCAGTTTGCCCTTGTTATCGAGATTGACCAGCGCTTGTAGGATCGGCAGCACGGAGGCCGCGTCCTGGAAGGCGGTAACGCCATGAGAATTGACGATTTCGACGGCGCGGGCAACGGCAGCTTCCCCCATCGCTTCAGTGAAATGATCGGCGACGACCCGCTCGACGATGCCGGCGGCGGATTCGATCAGCAGTCCCGTGAGGCGGCCCGTCTTCGGGTCGCGGCCGAAAGCGCCGGCTGGCGGATCGGGCTGGTTGTTGGAAATGCCGGACAGGCGCATCGCCTCGCTGTTGACCCAGCGATTGTGCACGGTCTCGTCACGCAACAGAACGGGATGGCCAAGACTTGCCGCATCGAGCTTGGCGAGCGAAGCCTCGCTGTTGAGCGCGGTCATCATGTCCGCGCCCCATTGGTTGGCAACGATCCACTGGCCGGGCGCAGCCATTTCGGCCTGGACGCGAACATGGGCGCAGATGCCATCGACCGAGGCACCAACCGGCAGTTGGGTCTCGAACAGATCGGCCTGACCGCCCATCATGATGTGATTGTGGACATCGACGAAGCCTGGCATCGCCATCTTGCCCTGCAGGTCGATCGTTTCGGTAGCCGGACCGGCAAATGCGGCAATGTCCTTGCTGGAGCCGATAGCAAGAATCCGACCATCGGCAATCGCAACAGCCTCCGCCCACGGCATCTTTTCATCGACCGTGTAGATACGGCCGTTTGAAAGAATGAAATCGGCCGACCGGCTGCTTGTGGACATGCTTGCTTCCTCCAAAACATGGTTCAATATTTGAACCGCATATTCAACTATTAGAATGGCCCGACTTCACGGTCGTGTCAATATAGTTCACACGTTAAATATATTGATTGTCTGTAAGTAGTCGGGCGCTCAACCCGCAGGAACCGAAAGGTGCCGTGCTCGCCACTCGCTTGGCGAGATCCCTTCCCGCGCCTTGAAGAAGCGGGAGAAATAGGCGGCGTCCTTGAGCCCCACCTCGTAGGCGATATCCTCGAGCGGTCGCACCGTGAACAGCAGCAGCCGCTTGGATTCCAGCAAGCGCCGCTCGCTGAGAAAATCCTTCACCGATAGACCGAAAGCCGCCTGGCACGCCTTGGCAAGCAGGTGTGGCGTCGTGCCGAGCCCGCTTACATACTGATCGACCGGCCAGTTCTCCCTGAAATGCCGGTCAACAAGTCTGCGGAACTCTGAGGCGAGGATCGTGTGCCCGGTTTTCGTTTCAGGGGTTAGCACCGAATCGAATCGGCCGATCTCCGTCAATGCAACGGCCACAAGCGCCGAAAGCACCGTCTCCATGCCAGGGCGACCGCTCCGATACTCGTCCGCAATCAAGTGAATGGTGTTTGCCAGCCGGCGCCATGCGGACGCGTCGCCCTCAGCCGTTATCATGACCGGGGCATCGAGCGGCAGGATCGTCTGCTCGCGGATCGGCACCAGCGCGCTGTCGGCGATGGACACCACAATCGCATCCGTCTCTTCGGGTTCGACGGAAAAACCATGCACAACGCCACTCGGCACGAAACTGACCGCTGGCGCGAAAAAATCCAACCGTTCGTCTTCGATATAGTAGGTTCCGCGCCCGCTCGTCCAGAAGGTGATCTGCGCCATGCGGGCGTGGCTGTGCGCTTCCACCTGGCCGAGATGCAGGTTTTTCCGGGCCATCACCGTTTCCACATGCATGAATCCGACCTCGAGCGGCCGGTCTGGCTCGCCATAGACGAAAAATCTTGGAACGGAACGGGCCACGGAACCACCGGAAAAAGTACAAGCGATTTTGCAATTCTGTGCATGGAGCGAACGGAATGCAAGGCTTATCATTCGCCGAAATTTGAATGGAGGAGTACTATGAATATTCACGATCATCGCCCTTTGATGAAGGCTGAGGACTATCGCGCCGACAAGAAGCGCCCTTTCACCGGCGCCGAATATCTCGAAAGCCTGCGTGACGGCCGCGAAGTCTACATCAACGGGGAACGCGTGGCTGACGTGACGGCGCACCCCTCCATGCGCAATTCCGTCCGCTCGCTTGCCCGCATGTACGACGCGCTGCATGACGAGAAGACCAAGGAGCGGCTGACCTCGCCGACCGACACCGGCAGCGGCGGCTATACCCATAAATATTTCCGCGTCGCCAAATCGTCGGCAGAACTTGTCGCCCAGCAGGGCGCGATCGCCGACTGGGCGCGAATGTCCTATGGCTGGATGGGCCGCACCGCCGACTACAAGGCAGCCCTGATGAACACACTGGGCGCCAATGCCGACTGGTACGGCCAGTTCAAGGACAACGCACTGGCCTGGCACAAGCGGGCGCAGGAATCCGTGCTGTTCATGAACCACGCGATTGTCAACCCGCCGATCGACCGCCACAAGCCGGCCGATCAGGTGAAGGACGTCTTCGTGCATATCACCAAGGAAACCGATGCCGGCATCTATGTCTCCGGCGCCAAGGTGGTAGCGACCTCATCGGCCTTGACCCATTACAATTTCCTCGCCCAGAGTTCGGCGACCGTGACCGAAGACCCGTCGCTGTCGGTGATGTTTATCGTGCCGATGAACGCGCCGGGCATCAAGATGTTCTGCCGCGTCTCTTACGAGCAGACGGCCAACACCGTCGGCACGCCGTTCGACTACCCGCTGTCGTCGCGGTTCGACGAAAACGACGCGATTCTGGTGCTCGACAACGTTTTCATTCCCTGGGAAGACGTGCTGGTGCTGCGCGATGCACAGAAGATCCTGTCCTTCCACCCGGCGTCGGGCTTCATGCACGGCTACTGCTTCCAGGGTTGCACCCGGCTTGCAGTCAAGCTCGATTTCCTCGCCGGCCTTCTCGCCAAGGCGTTGCGCGCCACCGGTGGTGACGCCTTCCGTGGCAACCAGGCCATGCTCGGCGAGGTCATCGCCATCCGCCACATGTTCTGGAGCTTCTCCAATGCCATGGCGCACAACCCGATTCCCTGGGCGAACGGCGCGGTGCTACCCAATCTCGAAGCGGCGCTCTGCTACCGCACCTTCATGTCGGAGCAGTATCCCAAGGTCATCGACCTGATCCGCCGCACGGTGGCATCCGGACTTATCTACCTGCCGTCTTCGGCCAAGGATTTCAACAACCCTGAAATCGACCGCTATCTCACCCAGTATGTCCGCGGCTCCAATGACATGGGTCACATCGAGCGCATCAAGGTCATGAAGCTGCTGTGGGATGCGACGGGCACCGAGTTCGGCGGCCGCCATGCGCTCTATGAGCTCAACTATGCCGGCGCGCCCGAAGAGGTTCGCCTGCAGGTGCTGAAGGGCGCCGAACGCGGTGGAAGGCTCAGGGAAATGGAAGCGCTGGTCGATACCTGCATGAGCGACTACGACGAGAATGGCTGGACCGGCGACACCTGGTTGCCGCCACTCAACGGCTGAGGAACAACTGACATGGAGGAGGCAGTTTCCAAGACCGAGTTTCGCGATGCCATGGCGCGTGTCTGCGCGCCAGTCAACGTGATCACCACGAATGGCCCGGCGGGACGCGGCGGGTTTACCGCTACCGCCATGTGCAGCGTCACCGACGAGCCGCCGACGCTGCTCGTCTGCATGAACGGCAAATCGGCGCAATGCGGCCTGTTTCTCGAAAACCGCCGCTTCTGCGTCAATGTGCTGGCGCAGGACCACCAGGAACTGGCCGGCTATTTTGCCGGCCGCCAGGCGGACATGGCGGCGCGCTATGCAGCAGCCGAATGGGTCGATATGCCCTCGGGCAGCCAGGCACTGGCCGGCGCCATGGTCTCGCTCGACTGCCGCCTGACGGAGGCGCGGCTGGTGGGCACCCACCACATCTTCATCGGCCAGGTTATCGGCATCCGTTCAAGGGCGGACGGCAACGCGCTGCTCTATTTCGACCGGAGCTACATCAACGTCCCGACGCAAGTGGGGAGTTTCGGCGGGTAAGAACGCGCCGGGGGACACCCCTGAATAGATAAGACCATGGCGCCGCAAGTTCTGCGGCGCCATTTGTGTCAGGCGGCGTGCATCGTTTCCTGCGAGGCCATTTCAACGAGCTCTTCGCTATTGGGGCAGAAGGACCGCATCGAGCTCGCCGCGGTGCCGTCGGCAAGCCTCGCTCGGCAGATTTTCTTGGCGTCGCACGTTGCGCAAGTCGCTCTCAAATCGCGCATCTCGGCGACCCGTGGGGTTAGCCCCGTCGTCTTGTCGATCCCGAGAGCAGCCATCATGCGATCCAGTTCATCTGTCGCATGAGGACCCGCGACAACGAGTTTCTCGAATTGATACCGGGTGAGACCGATGTCAGCACTTAGCAGTTCGATTTCACGGGCGCTCAGCGAGTACAATTCCCGCAGGTCGCGCGCCCGCGCGGTTCGCGCATTCCACCATCGGCTCACGTTGGTGGAACAATGCTGTAGCGATGTAGCAAGTGACATGAAACAACCTCCATCTATTAAGATGGAGGCTATCCGGATGCTTGCTCCGCAACGTTGATATGGATCAAAGATAAATCAGTACTTCAGGAACCAGCGCCACACCTGTCGCCCGCACCAGCCGGCTACATCAGTTCACAGGAATGACGGAGTTGAAGAAGGTGGCCGCGGAGTAACAACCCTGCCCCCCTCGCCACCGAATTTCCTGCCTAAAACGCGACCTCCAGCGATACCGGCGCGCGGAATTCCCATCCTCTGAAGCGCACCGGTTTTTCGTCCGCAAGCCTGATATCGGGCACGTTGTCGATCAGATAACGAAGGGCCACGGTGATCTGCTGGCGGGCAAACCAGCGGCCGGCGCAGAAGTGGTGACCGAAGCCGAAGGCAGCATGATTGCCCTCGTTTCGATGCAGATTGAAACGGCCCGGCTGGCTGAATCGGCTTTCGCAATGTGAGGCGGAGGCCAGAACCGCGGCAACCGGCTGGTTGGCGGGAATCGTCACGCCGCCGATTTCCACATCCCGCGTCGTCTGCCGTGTCTGGGTGCCGATCGGCGTCACCCAGCGCAAGCCCTCGTCGACCGCGCGCGGCAGCAGCTTGTCCATCTCTGCCTTGACCTCGGCGAATTGATCGGGATTTTGCAGCAGTCCCGCCATGATCGAGCCGGCGCCATGGCCCGGCTCCTGCATGCCGCCCAGCAACATGACTTTCAATGTCGGCAGAAGGAACGGAAAGGGACGGGTTTCGCCCACCGCCATGCCATCATGCAACATGTGGGACAGCGCGGAATCGTCGGGCTCCCTGCTCAAGCGTTCCATCACCGGCGTGACGATTTCGGTAATCTCAGCGCTGATCTCATCGGCAATCTTTTGCCGTTCCGGATCGCATTCGAAATTGATCGCGCCCTGTGCCAGCCCGAAGAACCAGCGGCGGAGCGTGTCGAGATCGACATCGCCAAGACCAAGCGAACGGGTCAGGCTGAGGATAGAGATCGGCTCGAAATAATCCGACATCAGATCGCCGCCGCCTTTGGCCCGCAACGCGGAGAGACAGGCGCTGGCGATCGGCATGACCAGATCGTCCATATAGGTCGCTACGCGCTTGGGGCTGTATTTCGGATCGACGCCGCTCCGCAGGCATTTGTGCACCGGTCCATCGGAGGTGAGGATCGTCGGCTTGCCCCAGGTCTTGTCGAGCGGCGAGCTTTCCACCTCGGCGGCGAACAGCTCAGGGGTTTTCGACAGATATTCCACGTCCTTGAAGCGGGTTACGAACCAGAGATTGACCGCCGGGATATAAGCGACCGGCGCTTCCCGCCGCAACCGCTCGTAGATCGGATAGGGGTCGTTCTCCAGTTGCTCGACCGTCACCTCGTCCAAGAATGTCATTTCGGGCCTCCCTCCCTCAAATCTCTATCTTTTACAATTGTATCCACGCCGTTTTCAGATCGACATATTTGTCCAGCGCATGCAGCGACTTGTCGTGACCGTTGCCGGATTGCCTGACGCCGCCAAGCGGCACGGTGTTGTCCGAACCGCCATAGGTATTCACATGCACGACGCCGGCCTTGATGCCGCGCACCATGCGGTGGGCGCGTGAAAGATTGGATGTCCAGACCGCCGAGGCCAGCCCATAATCAGTGGCATTGGCGATCTGTAGGGCTTCGGCCTCGGTCTCGAACGGGATGATCGACAGGATCGGCCCGAACACTTCTTCCCGCGCAAGCGTCATACCGGGCGTCACGTCGAAGACGGTCGGCTGCATGTAGAAACCACCAGTCTCCTGCATAATCTGCTTGCCACCGGTGCGAAGCGCGGCGCCTTCCGAAAGTGCCTGCTCGGCATAACCGAGATCCTTCCGGAGCTGTATTTCGCTGGAGATCGCCCCGGCTTCGGTGGTCAAGGCCAAGGGATCGCCAAGCTTCATGCCAGCTGCGATCTTCGCCACCTTCTCTGAAAATTCCTCGTGAATTGATTTTTCCACCAGCAACCGCGAGCCCGCCACGCAGACCTGGCCGGAATTGCGGAAGATCCCGTAAGCCGACACCTTGGCGGCCTGGTCGAGGCTGGGCGCGTCGGCAAAGACTATGTTGGGCGACTTGCCGCCGAGCTCGAGATAGACGCGCTTGAGGTTCGAGCGAGCGGAATATTCCAGCAGCCGGCGGCCGACAGGGCCTGAGCCGGTAAACGCCAGTACGTCGATATCCATATGCAGGCCGAGCGCTTCGCCGCTGACCGCCCCCCTGCCCGTCACGACATTCAGCACGCCTTCCGGCAATCCCGCTTCGGCGCACAACGCGGCCAATTTGAGCAGCGAAAGCGAAGCGCCCTCTGCCGGCTTCAACACCACGGAATTGCCCGCCGCCAATGCAGGCGCGATCTTCCAGGCACCGATCATCATCGGGAAATTCCACGGCACGATGGCCGCGATGACGCCGACCGGCTCGCGATGCACGAGGCCGAGCACATTTTCTGCCGTGGGTGCGATCTCGCCATAGACCTTGTCGATCGCCTCCGCATAGTAGCGGAAGGTGCCGGCCGCACTACCCGGCTCGGCCTTGAGCGCCATCGAAATTTCGGTGCCGTTATCGCGCACGCCGAGCACGGCAAGCTCCAGTGCGTGTTTCTCGATCAGTTCGGCAATTTTCAGCAGGACCTTTTTGCGCTCTGCGGGCGCGGCTTTCGACCAGCTTCCCTTTTCGAAGGCAGCACGTGCCGCCTTGACTGCCAGATCGACATCGTCAGCCCCGGCGTCGCCGATGGTGGTCAGCTTGCAGCCATCGATGGGCGAAATGACGTCCATCGTCGCGCCGTTGACAGGCTCGCGCCATGTCCCGCCGATGAACAACGACTGCGGGGCGATTGCGAGTGTGCGGAGTTGGTCGATCTTGTCCTGCATGTTTCCATTCCCTCAAAGAAAATGGCGGGCGAAGCGCCCGCCATCATAGTCTGTCGACGATCAGGCTTCCTGCCCCGCGCCGAGCCGCGCAAATCCGGGGGAGTCGGCGGATTTCAGCCGTGCTGCAGCGATAAAGCCGATGACAGCTGCGATCACCACCAGACCCGGGAGGAATACCGCCAGGAAGCCGCTCGCGCCGGCAATCGTGCCGAAATTGGTGGCGATATAGAAAACCAGCGCCAACAGGACCAGGCCTGTGAGAACAGGAAGCACCTTGGTCGCAAGCACGCTGCTTTCCAGGCCCGGATTGCGGGAGAAGAAAGCCACGATCGCGAAGGCAGTGAACGCCATCAGCAGCATGATCGCCAGAGTACCGACATTGGTCAGCCATGAAAAGAGCGCCAGCACGGGATCCTGACCAGTGAAGGCAAAGAGCGCGACGACGAGCACGGCGATGACCGTCTGGATCACCGAGCCGACATGCGGGCTCTGGAACACAGGATGAGTGACGCCCACCGACTTCGGCAACAGGCCTTCGCGACCAGCAACATACATGTAGCGGGCAACGCCGTTGTGGAAGGCAAGCACGCCGGCAAACAGGCTGGTGACGAACAGCACGTTCATGGTGACGACGATCCAGTGGCCCACATAACGGTCGGCAAGGCCGAACAGGAAGGTGGTGGGATCAGCAAGGCCCTGCAGTTCCGGCACCAGCTTGTCGACGCCGGCACCGTTGACCATCAGCCATGAGGTCAGCATGTAGAACAGGCCGATGATCAGCACCGAGATGTATGTGGCGCGCGGCACGGTCTTGTGCGGCTCGCGGGCTTCTTCGCTGTAAATGGTTGTCGCTTCAAAGCCGATGAAGGCGGCAAAGCAGAACAGGATGCCGACAGCGGGCACACCGCTCAGAAAGGCTGTCGGCGTGAACGGCGCGGCGGAAATGCCGCTGTCGCCACCCTTGAACAGGATCGCGGCATCGATGATCAGCACAACGAGGTATTCGAGAACGACGAGAACCGTCAGCACCTTGGCCGACAGATCGACACGGCGGTAGCCGAATACTGCAACGAAGGCGATACCAATAAAGGTCCAGACCCACCATGGCAGGTCGAGGCCGATGCCGGCAAACAGACCCTGTGTGGCAGCGCCAAAAAGACCGAAGATGCCGATCTGCATGGCGTTATAGGCGAGAATGGCAACCAGCGCGGCAGCCCCTCCCATCATGCCGCCGAGACCCTGGGCGGTATAGGCATAGAAGGCGCCGGCATTTCTGATGTGGCGGGCCATGGCCACATAGCCGACTGCAAACAGCAGCAGGATTGTGGTGACCAGCAGGAATGTCAGTGGAATGCCCGGACCATTGCCGAGCAACATCGATAGCGGCACGCCGCCGGCGACCGCGGTTAGCGGCGCTGCCGCAGAAACCACAAGAAAAGTGACGGCGCCGACGCCGAGACTGTTCTTGCGCAGCTGGTTTGCACCGCTGGCTTGTGAAGATGAATTGCTCATATCGCTTAGCTCCCCTTTGCGATTTCTCCTCCGTCGATCAAGCGACGGCCCCAGTTCGCTCCGGTTGCCTGTAGTTATTTTTATGCTTGCAAGCCGGCCTGCGCAATCGGTTCACTATTCAAACCGACGCTTCAAATATAGACTTGCAAATAGAAACGGTTCCTGTCAAGTTATTTCGCATGTTAAGTATCTCGACGCATGAGGAAGCGGACTTGACAGGTGGCACCCCTACCATTTCGGAGGCCCAAAGGGCATTCCAGCAGGCGAGGAAACGAGAAAAATGGGAACGATCAGTAAAGCGCTGACATTACTGGATACGCTGTCGCTCATGCAGAGCGAAGCGGGGCTGACGGAGATTGCCAAGGCATGCGACCTGGATAAGGCCACTGCCCGACGGTTCCTCGTCGAGCTTGAAAAGCATGGCTTTGTCGAGCAACTGGCCGAGTCGCGCAAATACCGGATCGGCTCTGCCCCCGTTCGCCTCGGACGGATCCGGGAAGCGTGCTATCCTTTCCTGCGTACGGCAATGCCCTTCGTCAAGCGACTGGTCGAGGAGGTGGACGAGACCGTACATCTTTCCGAATTCACCGGCGGCCGGCTATCGACCGTGCATGTAGAGGACTCGACCAAGGCGCACCGGGTCTTCGTCGCGGTCGGCACTTTGCTGCCGTTTCATGCCACGGCTTCGGGTCTAGCCTTCATCTCGTCCTGTCCTGCAGCCGATATCGAGGCCGCCATCTCGGCCCCACTACAAAGTTACACGGACTACACACTCACGGATCCGGCCTCGTTTCGCCAGAGCATCGAACAGACCCAAGCGGACGGCTACTCGGTCAGCCGGCAGGGCTTGGAGGCGGGTGTAATCAGCACCTCTGCCGCGATCCTCACGCCGGGGGCGAGGCCCGTCGGCTGCATCACCATTGCGGCCCCCCTTGTAAGAGCCGATGCCGGAAAGGTTCGCGAGCACGGACTCGCCGCAGCTTCGACGGCCAGGAGAATTTCAGACGCATTCTTCGGCGCGGACCGGCAAGTCCGGACCGTGCCGCAATCGAGGAGGACGAATTGATGAGCGTGAATGCTCGAATGCCCCATATACTTGTGATCGGCACCGGTGACACCAAGAGCGATGAGCTGACCTTCATGGCTGATGTGATCGGCAAGGCCGGCGGTCTTCCGGTCATGATCGATGTCAGCATTCTCGGCGATCCGGCTTATAGCCCGGAATACACCAAGCACGATGTCGCCAAGGCCGCTGACACGACCATCCAGGCGATTATCGACAGTGGCGACGAGCACTCCGCCATGGAACTGATGGCAAAGGGGGCTGCGGCCCTCGTGCGCCAGCTCTACGATGTTGGTCAGGTCGACGGCGTGATCGTCCTCGGCGGCTCGTTGGGCACGGATCTGGCGCTCGATGTTGCGGCAGTCCTGCCGCTCGGGGTACCGAAATTCGTCATCTCCACCATCGCCTACTCCCACCTCCTGCCACCCGAGCGCATTGCGCCGGACCTGATGATGATCCTCTGGGCCGGCGGCCTCTATGGCCTGAACGGCATCTGCCGCTCGGTGCTGTCGCAGGCAGCCGGTGCCGTTGTTGGTGCAGCCCTGCACGGCCAGAAGCCGAACACCGACAAGCCACTGATCGGCATGACCTCGCTCGGCTCCTCCTGCCTGAAATACATGAAATACCTGAAGCCCGAGCTGGAGAAGCGCGGCTACGACGTCGCCGTCTTCCACGCCACCGGCATGGGCGGCCGCGCCTTTGAAGCGATTGCCGCCCAGAAGGGTTTCGCCGCTGTCTTCGACTTCTGCATCCAGGAGGTTTCCAACCATCACAACGGAACCGTCGTGACATCTGGCCCTGACCGGATGGAAAATGCCGGTCGCGCAGGTATACCGCAGATCGTCGCTCCCGGCGCAATAGACATGGTCGACCTGCCGGCATGGCAGCCCCTGCCCGAACGATTTGCCGAGCGCCCTTATCATGCGCACAACCGACTGATCGGCTCGGTGACGACCGATCCGCAAGGGCGTCGCGCCATCGCCCGCGTCATCGGCGAAAAGCTTGCGGGCGCGAAGTCCCCTGTCGCTTTCGTTCTACCCACCAAAGGCATTCAGGAATGGGATCAGGAGGGCGAACCGCTCTACGAACCCGAAGCGCTGGACGCCTTCGTCGACGAGATGCGGCGTGCAGCTCCGGCCTCCGTCATCTTCGAAGAAATCGACACCCATATCAATTCACCCGAATTCTCTGAAACGGCACTCGAAATCTTCGACCGCTGGGTCGCCGAAGGCGTGGTTCCGGGAGGCCGCCGATGAATTCCCACAAGGCTCTGATCCTCGATTTCGGCGGTGTCGTCACCCGCACGCTGTTCGAAACCCACGACCTTACCGAGAGTGCCCTTGGGCTGGCGCCGGGAACGCTGAGCTGGCGCGGACCATTCGACCCATCGACCGATCCGCTCTGGGTGTCCATGCAGAACCGCGAGATCACCGAGCGCGACTACTGGATGACCAGGACAAAGGAAGTCGGCGCGCTGGTCGGCGAAGATTGGCCCGACATGCAGACCTTCGTCCAGCGGGCACGCGGTGCCGAACCCGGCCTCGTGCTGCGGCCCGAGGCGCGCGCCGCCATCATCAGGGCGAAGGATGCGGGGCTCAAACTCGCCATCCTGTCGAACGAGCTCGACCTGTTCTATGGCGTCGAGTTCCGCAAGCGTTTCCCGCTGATCGAGCTGTTCGACGTTATCGTCGATGCGACCTACACCAAGATCCTGAAGCCCGACCCGCGCGCCTACGAGCTGGTGCTGGGCGAGCTCGGTCTCGATCGCAAGGACTGCGTCTTTGTCGACGACCAGAAGAAGAACATCGAGGGTGCTGAAGCAGTCGAACTGCCCTACGTGCATTTCGACGTCACCCGCCCCGCCGAAAGTTATGCCCAGGCACTCAAGATGCTTGGAATATGAAAGGAAAATCCGATGCGTGAAACCAACTTCCTGATCGAAAACAATGCCCGCCACCTTTGGCATCCGATGGCGCACCCGGCCGAAATGCTGGCCAATCCACCGCGCATCATCAATGCAGCTGAAGGCGTCGACGTCATCGATATCCACGGCAAGAAGGTCCTCGATGCCGTGGGCGGACTGTGGAACGTCAATCTCGGCTATTCCTGCGAGCCGGTGAAGAAGGCGATCCGCGACCAGCTCGAAGAGTTGCCCTATTACTCGACCTTCCGTGGCACCACCAATTCGCCGCTGATCGAGCTATCCTACGAGCTCGCCGAATGGTTCAAGGAAGACGGGCTGGTGCGCGCGTTCTTCACTTCGGGCGGTTCGGACTCGGTCGAAACGGCACTGCGGCTCGCCCGTCAGTATCACAAGATCAACGGCCAGCCGGAGCGCACCAAGTTCGTGGCGCTGAAGAAGGGTTACCACGGCACGCATTTCGGCGGCGCATCGGTCAACGGCAACTCGAATTTCCGCCGCAACTACGAGCCGCTGCTGCCGGGGGTCTTCCATCTTGCTGCCCCCTACACCTACCGCAATCCGTTCAACACCACGGATGCGGCTGAAATCGCTCAGGCGATCGCCCGCCAGTTCGAAGACGAGATCGCTTTCCAGGGCGCAGACACCATTGCCGCGCTGATCATGGAGCCGGTGCTGGGCGCCGGCGGCGTCATTGTTCCGCACGAAACCTTCATGCCGCTGATGCGCGAGATCTGCGACAAGCACGGCATCCTGCTGATCGCCGACGAAGTCATTACCGCATTCGGCCGCACCGGCGCCTGGACGGGTTCGCGCGGTTGGGGCGTCAAGCCGGACATGATGTCGACAGCCAAGGCCATCACCAACGGCTATTTCCCGTTTGGCGCAGTCATGATTTCCGAGAAGGTCACAGCCGCTTTCGAAAGCAACAAGAACTCGTTCGGCTCGATCGGCCACGGCTACACCTATTCCGGCCATCCCGTGGGCGCCGCTGCCGCCCTCGCAACCCTGAAGGAAACCAAGCGCCAAAACACTGCCGCCAACGCTGCTGCACGCGGCGCCGAGTTGATGGCTGGCCTGGAAGGGCTGAAGGCCAAGCACGAGCTGGTTGGTGATGTGCGCGGCAAGGGCCTGATGGCAGCGCTCGAACTCGTCTCGGATCGGCAGAAGAAATCGGCCGCCGCCAAGGATGTGGTCGCCAAGGTCTACGACACCGCCTATGAGGCCGGCGTCATGGTCCGCACCTCAGGGTCCAACGTCATCATCTCGCCGCCGCTCGTCATCTCCGCAGGGGATGTCAGCCGTATCATCTCCGCGCTAGACGAAGGTCTTTCGGCAGCTGGAGGAAAATAAGATGTCCGACAACAAAGCGTTGCTTGCCAGGCGCGAAAAGCTCCTCGGCAAGAACATGTCGACCTTCTATCAGGACCCCGTGCATCTGGTACGGGGCGAAGGTGTCTGGCTCTGGGATGCCGACGGCAAGCGCTATCTCGACTGCTATAACAATGTTCCGCATGTCGGCCATTGCCATCCGCGCGTGGTCGAGGTGATCACGCGCCAGGCGTCGACACTCAACACCCATACGCGTTACCTGCACGAGGGTATTCTCGACTATATCGAACGCCTGACAGCGACCTTCGACGACAGCCTCGATACGGCGATCCTCACCTGCACCGGCAGCGAGGCCAACGATATCGCGCTGCGCATGGCCCAGGCCGTCACCGGCAAGACCGGGGTGATCGCCACCGATCATACCTATCACGGCAACACGGCGGCGGTGTCGCAGCTATCGACCCGCATGCCACCGGTCGGTGGCTATGGCGGCCATGTCCGCCACGTTCCGGCGCCGGACGGCTATCGTCCGCTCGGCGGCGAACCGGGCGAAGCCTTCACCGATGCCTGGGCGGCCGAGATCGAAAAGGCCATCGCCTCGTTGCAGCAAACGCCGCATGGTTTCTCCGCGCTGATCATCGATCCCTTCTTCGCCAATGAAGGTTTTCCGGATCTGCCGGACGGCTTCCTGCAAAAGGCGGCGGCCATCGTCAGGAAAGCAGGCGGCCTACTGATCTGCGATGAAGTGCAGCCGGGATTTGGCCGTACCGGTAACCATATGTGGGGCCACCAGCGGGCAGGCATCGTTCCCGATGTCGTCACGCTCGGCAAGCCGATGGGCAACGGCCATCCGGTCGGCGGCGTGGTCGCCAATTCGGAAACGCTGAACGCCTTCCGCAAGGCATTCCGCTATTTCAATACCTTCGGTGGCAACCCGGTTTCCTGTGCGGCAGCCATGGCGGTACTCGATGTCATCAGGGACGAAAACCTGCTCGAAAATGCCCGGATCGTTGGTGCCTATGCACAGGCAGGGCTGCGCAAGCTCGCGGAGAAGCATGACGTGATCGGCAATGTGCGCGGCAGCGGCCTGTTTTTCGGAGCCGAACTAGTGCTCGATCAGTCTACGAAGGCACCGGCCACCGAATTGGCAACCACCGTCATCAACGAGATGCGCGAACGCGGCGTGCTGATGGGCAAGCTGGGTATCCACCAGAATGCCACCAAGATCAGGCCGCCGATGCCTTTCAGCACCGAAAATGCCGATTTCATGCTCTCGACTCTCGACGACGTGCTGGCGGGACTCTGATGTCAAGCATACTTGATGATCTCAAGGCGCGCGCCCGAAAGGCCCTCGCCTGCTGGGCCCTGTCCGAACAGGAGCCGAAGCTGCTGAAATACCGCGAGAATGCGGTGTTCAGGGTCGAGCTTCCAAACGGCGAAGGTGCGGCGCTGCGCCTGCACCGACCCGGTTACCATTCTGAGGCGGCACTCAGATCGGAACTTCTCTGGATGGACGATCTTCGTAACAACGGCCTTGATGTGCCGCGGCCTATTCCGGCTGCGGACGGGTCGCTGCTGGTGGCGCTCGACCGGTCGAATGAACAGTATGCCGATCTCATCGGCTGGGTCGACGGCCAGCAGATAGGCGAGAGCGGCAAACTGCTCGAACATACCGCCGACGAATTGGCACGCATCTACCGGTTGGTCGGCGCGTCCATGGCCGAGATGCACAACATCTCCGATCGCTGGTCACCCCCGGCGAGCTTCACCCGAAGCGCCTGGGATCGGCAGGGCCTGTTGGGAGAGTCGCCGCTCTGGGGGCGCTTCTGGGATTGCCCCGGCTTGTCCACCGAGGATCGAACATTGCTTGCCGGACTGAGAATCGAGCTGCAGCAAAGAATGGACGCGCTTTCAGCTGATCTAGATTACGGCCTGATCCACGCGGATCTCGTGCGCGAGAATGTACTGGTGAATGGCGATCGTGTGGCTCTGATCGATTTCGACGACAGCGGCTACGGCTACAGGCTGTTCGAAATTGCCACGGCATTGCTGCGGAACCGGCGCGAGCCCCACTATCCGCTGATCGTGTCGTCGCTTATCGAAGGGTATCGATCAAAGCGGTCGCTGAGTGACGCGACGCTTGCAAATCTGCCGCTCTTCCTGCTGCTGCGCAGCCTGACCTATATCGGCTGGGCGGGAGAGCGATCGGAACTACCCGACGCAGGCGACCGGTTGGCACGGTACATCCGGGATACGCGGGAACTCGCGCAAGCCGTCGAAACCGCCGGATGACGCTCACTGCGTTTCGTTGAAGGTCGCGACCTCGTCGAGCATGTCGAGCAACTGCTCGATCTTGTCACGGCCGAAGCGCTTTTCGAGCCGATCGTAGATCAGGCGGCTTTCAGGGCTAACCTCGTTTATGATCGCCATGCCGGCCGGCGTGATCCGGAGCAGGACACGGCGGCCGTCATTCTCGTCCTTGTGCTTGGTGATAATACCGCGCTCTTCGAGCGAGCGGATGATCCGGGTCAGGCTGGGCGCGAGGATAAAAGCCTTGTCGGCCATCTCCGACGCATCGACAACTTCCTGCTCGGCAAGGATGCGGATCACGCGCCACTGCTGCTCGGTCATCTCGTGTTCGGCAAGCATCGGCCGAAAATGGCTCATTACCGCCTCGCGCGCTCGCAACAGCGCGATCGGCAGCGAACGGCGGGTGTTGCGAGGAAGCAGTGCGTCCTGCTGCAGCTTGGATTTGGCGGAGGATTGTTCGGTCATGACAGTTCTATCTTCCATTTCACACGGATTTGCAATTGCCCGTTTCACCACGAGAAATCGACGAAACCTCTTGACATCAACCGCGATATCATTAACATGTTAAATATATAAGAAAGACGCATGGGAGGAACGATGCCGCATTTCACGTTCGAGTATTCGGCCAATCTGGACAACCAGGTTGACTTTGCCGCGCTCTGCCGCGCAGTGCACGAGACGATCATGAAGACCGGCCTGTTCGAGCTCGGCGCTGTGCGCGTACGCACCATCCGATGCGACGCCTATGCGATCGCCGATCTCCTGCCGGAAAACGCCTTCATCGACATGTCGTTCCGTATCGGCGTCGGCCGCACCAAGGACGAGCGCAAGGCCACGGGCGATGCGATCTTTGCAACTGTTACCGACTTTCTGGCGCCACTGTTTGCCACGCCGCATTTCGCGCTGACGCTTGAGATCCGCGAGATCGATCCGGATCTCAGCTGGAAGAAGAACGCCATTCACCCAAGGCTCCGCGCCAAGAGCAGCTAGGCGCCACCCGCCCCTGGATATTCCGACAACACGCCCGTTCTCGAAACAGGGCGACTGACCGCCTGATGGAGATGAAATGTCAAAGCTCGACGAAAACATCGCAAAAGCAAAGGCCTATCTCGCAAAGTTCGAGAAGGGTGTGATGAACCGGATCGATGGTGAGGATGTCTGGGCCGCCGATGGCGCCACCTATGAGACGATCTCGCCGGTCGATCTCAAGCCGCTGGCGACCGTGGCGCTGGGCAAAGCCGCCGATATCGATCGCGCCGCCAAGGCGGCAAAGGCCGCCTTCCCTGCGTGGGCTGCGATGGATGGTGCCGCCCGCAAGAAGCTGTTGCACAAGATCGCCGATGCCATCGTCGCACGTGCCGAGGAAATTGCTTTCGTCGAATGCATGGATACCGGGCAGTCGATGAAGTTCATGGCCAAGGCAGCCCTGCGCGGCGCCGAGAACTTCCGCTTCTTTGCCGACCGCGCGCCAGAGGCCCGCGATGGCAAGACGCTGCGCGGCCCCGGCCAGGTCAACATGACCACCCGCGTGCCGATTGGTCCGGTGGGCATCATCACGCCCTGGAACACGCCCTTCATGCTGTCGACCTGGAAGATCGCCCCGGCGCTCGCTGCCGGCTGCACGGTCGTTCACAAGCCGGCCGAATTTTCGCCGCTGACCGCGCGCCTGCTGGTCGAGATTGCCGAAGAAGCCGGCCTGCCCAAGGGCGCCTGGAACCTCGTCAACGGTTTTGGCGAAGATGCGGGCAAGGCGCTGACCGAACATCCCGCCATCAAGGCCATCGGCTTTGTCGGCGAAAGTCGCACGGGTTCGATGATCATGAAGCAGGGTGCCGATACGCTCAAGCGCGTGCATTTCGAACTCGGCGGCAAGAACCCGGTCGTGGTGTTCGCCGACGCCGATCTTGAGCGCGCCGCCGATGCAGCAGTGTTTATGATCTATTCGCTCAATGGCGAGCGTTGCACCTCATCCTCGCGCCTGCTGGTCGAGGAGAGCGTCTATGACAAGTTCACCGCCATGGTGGCCGAGAAGGCCAAGCGCATCAAGGTCGGCCATCCGCTCGATCCCGAAACGGTCGTCGGCCCGCTGATCCATCCGGTGCATGAAAAGAAGGTGCTGGAATATATCGGCATCGGCAGAAACGAAGGCGCCACCGTTGCTGCCGGCGGCGAGAAGTTCGCCGGCCCCGGCGGCGGCTGCTACGTCTCGCCGACGCTGTTTACCGGCGCCAACAACCAGATGCGCATCGCCCAGGAAGAAATCTTCGGGCCGGTACTGACCGCCATCCCGTTCAAGGACGAAGCCGAGGCGCTGGAGCTTGCCAACGACGTTCAGTACGGATTGACCGGCTACCTCTGGACCAATGACGTGACCCGCGCATTCCGCTTCACCGACGCGCTCGAAGCTGGCATGATCTGGGTCAATTCGGAGAATGTCCGCCACCTGCCGACGCCGTTCGGTGGCGTCAAGAACTCCGGCATCGGCCGCGACGGCGGCGACTGGTCGTTCGATTTCTACATGGAAACCAAGAACATCGCGTTTGCCAACACGGCGCATGCAATCCAGAAACTCGGCGGCTGACGATGGAGATCGTATCCAGGACGCCTTTTGCCGCTACACATATCTGAGGAGGAAACCATGGCTCTGCCGAAACCCAATCTCTACCCCGCCTTCAACATCGTCCGGCTGTCCCATGTCGAACTCGCCGTTACCGATCTGGCCAAGTCCCGCGCCTTCTATGTCGACACGCTCGGCCTGCAGGTGACGGATGAAGACAAGGACACGATCTATCTGCGCGCCATGGAAGAACGCGGCCATCACTGCATCGTGCTGAAGAAGTCCGGCAAGGCTGAAGCCCGCGACCTCGGCTTCAAGGTTTTCTCGGATGAGGACCTCGACAAGGCCGAGCACTTCTTCAAGGGCAAGGGCCTGCCGGTCGAATGGATCGACCGTCCCTACCAGTCGCGGACCTTCCGCACCCGTGACCCGCATGGCATTCCTCTGGAATTCTATTCGAAGATGGACCGCCTGCCGCCGATCCACCAGAAATACGCGCTCTACAAGGGCGTCAAACCGCTACGCATCGACCACTTCAACTGCTTTTCGCCGAATGTCGATGAATCGGTCGCCTTCTACAACGAACTCGGCTTCCGCGTCACCGAATACACCGCCGATGAGGAAACCGGTCGCCTCTGGGCCGCATGGACGCACCGCAAGGGTGGCGTGCATGACATCGCCTTCACCAACGGCCGCGGCCCGCGCCTGCATCACACCGCCTTCTGGGTACCGACGCCGCTCAACATCATCGACCTGCTCGACCTGATGTCGACCACTGGCTGGCTGGCGAACATCGAACGCGGCCCCGGCCGCCACGGTATTTCCAACGCCTTCTTCCTCTACATCCGCGATCCCGACGGCCATCGCATCGAGATCTACTGCTCGGATTACCAGACGGTCGATCCCGATCTCGAGCCGATCAAGTGGGACCTCAAGGACCCGCAGCGCCAGACGCTCTGGGGCGCACCGGCACCGAAGTCATGGTTCGAGGAGGGCAGCACGTTTGCCGGAACCGAGGTTCGGGATTCGATCCTCAAGGCCCAGCCAATCGTCGCGCCCTGATACTTGGGGCTTCTGCCCCTCATCCGGCTGCCGCCACCTTCTCCCCGTAATAACGGGGAGAAGGAACGTGTGGTACGCTCCCGGGTCAAATTGAGCGGAATTGAGCGCGGCAAGCGCCAGCGAAGTTCCCTCTCCCCGTTCTTACAGGGAGTGGGCTAGAGCAACTAAGTTGCTCCCGGGGTGAGGGGCAAAGAGGATCACAAGATGCCGCCAAAAATCGCAAGTTTCTCCACCGCCAAGGGCAAAGGCTACGGCGTTGTCACCGATAGCGGTATCATCGACCTTTCCGCGCGCCATGGCGAAGTCTGGCCGACGCTCAGAGAGGTGATCGAGGCAGGAGCGCTTAGCCGCCTGGCCGAAGAGGCCGCAACGATGACGCCCGATCTCGCACTTTCGGACATTCGTTTCGAAATCCCGATTCCGATGCCGGAGAAGCTGATCTGCGTCGGCGTCAACTTTCCCGACCGCAACGAGGAATACAAGGACGGCCAATCGGCTCCCTCCAATCCGTCGCTGTTCATCCGCTTCCCTCGTTCCTTTACCGGCCATGACCAGCCGCTGATCCGCCCGCCGGAAAGCCCACAGCTGGATTACGAGGGTGAAATCGTCATCGTCATCGGCAAGGGCGGGCGGCGCATCCCGGAAGCCGAGGCACTCGGCCACATCGCGGCACTGTCGCTGTGCAACGAAGGCACGATCCGCGACTGGGTCCGGCATGCCAAGTTCAACGTCACGCAGGGTAAGAATTTCGACCGGACAGGCTCGATCGGGCCGTGGCTTGTGCCGTTCACCGATGAGGCGCAGCTCGCCGACATCAAGCTCGAGACCCGCGTCAATGGCGAAGTCCGCCAGCAGGACCGCACGTCGCGGATGATCTTTTCCTTCCGCAAGATTATCAACTATATCTCGACGTTCACGACACTGGTGCCCGGTGACGTCATCGTCACGGGAACGCCAACCGGTGCCGGCGCCCGTTTCGATCCGCCGATCTGGCTGAAGCCGGGCGATGTGGTCGAGGTGGAGGCCGACGGTATCGGAATTTTGCGCAACACCATCGCCGACGAGGCCTGACATGCTGACTTCCGACCAGATCGCCGCCGCCGCATCCGCCCTCGACACTGCCGAGAAGAACCGCCAGCAGACAGGCCTTCTCTCGCTTGCGCATCCCGGCATGACCATGGATGACGCCTATGCTGTACAGGCTGCCTGGGTGAAACGGAAGATCGATGGCGGCCGCAAGGTGATCGGCTGGAAAATCGGACTGACGTCGAAGGCGATGCAATATGCGCTCAACATCGACATCCCCGATTCCGGCGTGCTGTTCGGTGACATGTATTTCGATGACGGTGCGGTGATCCCTGATGATCGCTTCATCCAGCCGCGCATCGAAGCCGAGATCGCATTCGTGATGAAGGCACCGCTTGACGGACCCGGGGTGACGGTGTTCGACGTGCTGAACGCCACCGATTACGTGACTCCGGCGCTCGAAATCCTCGATACCCGAATCCTGCGGGTGGACCCGGAAACGAAAAAGGCCCGTACCATCGTCGACACGATTTCCGACAATGCCGCCAATGCAGGTATCGTCATCGGCGGCCGGCAGATGCGCCCGGATGCGGTCGACATGCGCTGGATGGGCGCGATCGTCAGCCGCAATGCCGAAGTCGAGGAAACCGGACTGGGCGCCGGCGTGCTCAACCACCCTGCCCGCGGCATTGCCTGGCTTGCCAACCGGCTGGCCGAGTATGGCGACGGAATCGAAGCGGGGCAGATCGTGCTGGCGGGTTCGTTCATCCGGCCCATCGAGGCCCGGCATGGCGACACGATTACCGCCGACTTCGGCCCCTACGGCACGATCAGCTGCTTCTTTAAGTGAGAGTTACATGCCTGCACCAAAGAATACATTCAAGGCGGCCCTCAAGGAGGGCCGTACCCAGTTGGGCCTGTGGGTCGCTCTGACCAGCCCCTACACCGCCGAGATCTGCGGCGGCGCGGGTTACGATTGGCTGCTGGTAGATGCCGAACATGCGCCCAATGACATCCAGACGCTGGTCGCCCAGTTGCAGGCACTGGCGAAGCATCCGGTCCATCCGATCGTCCGGCCGCCGATCGGCGAAGCCTGGATTATCAAGCAGATCCTCGACATCGGCGCGCAGACGATATTGGTGCCGATGGTGGAGACGAAGGAACAGGCCGAGGCCCTGGTCCGTGCCGTCCGGTATCCGCCACATGGCATTCGTGGCGTCGGCGCGTCGCTTGCGCGCGCCTCAAGCTTCAACCGCATTCCGGACTATCTTCAGACGGCCAACGACGAGATCTGCCTGCTCCTGCAGATCGAAAGCCGGGCCGGGCTTGCCAATCTCGATGAGATTGCCGCGACCGAAGGCGTCGACGGGGTGTTCATCGGCCCCGCCGATCTCGCCGCCGACATGGGTTTTCTCGGCAAGCCGGGCGCGCCCGAGGTCCAGCAGGCGGTGGAAGCCGCACTTGCCCGCATTCAGTCATTCGGCAAGGCCGCAGGCATCCTGACGGCCGATCAGTCGCTCGCCAAGCGTTACGTCGAGCTCGGCGCGACCTTTGTGGGTATCGGTTCCGATGTCGGCTTGTTCGTCAACGCGACGACAAAACTGCTGGCCGATTTCAAAACGGCAAAGGCAGCGGAAGCCGGAAAAAGCGAAAACGCGAAGGTCTACTGAGCTTCGCGTTTTCGTTGGGGGACCCCTCCCCGTTTCTAGTCACGATTTAGAGAACCAGATCGTAGGTCGTCCAGTTGGTCTTCGTCGCCAGCCGGTCATAGACCGCCCGGGCGCGATAGTTGTCCTCGCGCGTGATCCAGCGGATCAGCGACCAGCCACGCGCGCGCCCCAGGTCCTTTGCCGCAGCGAACAGATCATCGACGACACCGGCCCCGCGGAGGGTCGGATCCACATAGAGATCGTCGAGATAGCCTCCGACCGTTGCCATCAACGGTCGGATGAACTCCCTGACATGGGCGATGCCGACGGGTCTGCCGTCCGCATCGAGTGCCATCAGGCAATTGGTCCTGCCTTCCCGGATCCAGTTCCAGACCTTGTCGCGCATCTCGGCTGACTGCTCGACCTTGTAGTAGGTCGCATAGCCCGCATAGAGCCGCTCCCAGTCTTCGCGGTATTCTGATACATCGGAAATGATCCGGTGGTTTGGCATTCTCAACTCCCCTTATGCTTTCGCCTTGTAGTCGATCACGTAGGAGCCGCTCTCGTCAAGACGCGCCACCCAATGCGGTTCGACCACGATTGTCGTCGTGACTTCCTCGATGATGGCGGGCCCCTGAACGATGTCGCCTGCACCCAGTTTCGCGCCTTCGTAGACCGGTACGCGCTGACGCTTGCCATCGAGCGTGAAGATGGCCTTGCGGGTGCCCTTGAGTGCGGCATCCGAACCCTTGCCTTTGGGAATGGCGGCCGCATCGGGCTTGTCGATCAGGCCATAGAGCGTGCTTTCCAGATTGACGACTTCGATCGCCGATTGGGGTTCGCTATAGGTGTAGAGCTGCTCATGCCGCTCGTTGAACGCCTTTTTCAGCCGGTCGACGGTCTTGGCATTGATCTCGAAATTGTCGATCTCGACGGTGCATTCATGCACCTGGCCGACATAGCGCATTTCAAGGCTGCGGCTGATCTTGGTGTTTGCCTTGCCGAAGCCATCCTTCTTCAGATGCACGAGACCCTGGGCTTCGAGTTCCCTAAACAGGGTGTTGATCCTGGCATAGGCCTCGTCATTGTCCAGACGAACGGGGCATGTGGCCATGTAGTTGTATTTGACGTCCGAGATGATCTGGCCGAAGGCGCAGAGACCGGATGCCAGCTTCGGCACCACGATCTGGGTGATGCCCATGCTGGAGGCAAGCGCCGTGATATGGGCACCCGTGGCACCGCCGGCGCAAACCAGCACGAAGTCGCGCGGATCGTAGCCGCGCTCGACCGAGACGCGGCGGATGCCATTGACCATGCTGGCATTGACGATGGTGAACATGCCGTAGGCGGCCTTTTCAAGCGAGATGCCGAGCGGCTCGGCGATCTTCTCGCGGATAGCGGTCTCGGCCTTCTCCACGTCGAGCGGCAAGCGTCCGCCGACCAACCCGTCCGGGTTGAGATAGCCGAGCACCAGATTGGCGTCGGTCGTCGTCGGAAGCGTGCCACCCTGCCCGTAGCAGGCCGGGCCCGGATCGGAGCCGGCGCTCTGCGGGCCGACCTGTAGAAGACCGGTATCGTCGATCCAGCCAATCGAACCGCCACCCGCGCCCAGCGTCTCGACCTGAATCATCGGCACGCCGATCCGGTAGCGCAGGAAGTCGATGTTTTTGTTGAGGTTAGTGGTGCCATCGCGCGTCAGCGTGATGTCGAAGGACGTGCCGCCCATATCGACGGTAATGACGTTCTTCTTGTCGAACGGCCGGGTGACGTGCAGACCGGCGGTCGGCGCGGACGCCGGTCCGGAGTTGATGGCATAGACCGAGCGGTCGCTCATCATCTGGCCGACGGCAAGGCCTCCGTTGGACTGGAAGTAACGCACCGGCTGGCGCGCGCCGAGCTGCCTGAAGTGTCCATCCACCGCAGTCACGTAGCGCTTGAGGATCGGCGCCAGATAGGCGTTGGTAATCGCCGTCGATGTACGGGTATATTCGCGGATCTGTGGGTAGAGTTCCGAACCCACGGTGATGATCGCATCGGGCATCATTTCGCGGACGATTTTTGCGGCGCGCAATTCGTGATCCATGTTGAGCACCGACCAGACGAACGAGATCGCCACGGATTCGATGCCCTCCTTGAGGAAGAACTCGCAGGCAGCGCGGACATCCTCTTCCGCCATCGGCGTACGGATGGAACCATCCGACAGGACGCGCTCACGCACGCCCTTGCGCAGATAGCGCGGCACAAGCATCACGGCCTTGGGATATTCCGCGTCGTAACGATAGCCGTCTTCCTTGTGGCCGTTGCGGATCTCGATGGAGTCCTCATGGCCGGCGGTGCAGATCAACCCTGTCTTGGCGCCCTTGTGCTGGATCAGAGCATTGAGTCCAACAGTGGTGCCGTTGATGCACAGGTCGCAGTTGGGGATGATCTCGTCCATCGGTACGCCAAGCTCCTCGGAGATCAGCGCAAGCCCATTGCGGATGGCGAGGGTCGGGTCGGAGGGGGTGGACAGCACCTTGAACAGGCGGGTTCCTACGGCCTTCTCTGCCAGGACGAAATCGGTGAAAGTGCCGCCGGCATCGATGCCAAGACGATATTTGGTACGCATGATGGTATCTCTCCTGAACGGTTAGGCGGCAGCGCGGGCTGTCGTGCGAAGCTTGGCGGTTGCAGCAAGGTCGACTTTCAGCGTTTCGCTGCAGGTGACGACCACGCCATAGTCGAGGCGCGCGCCTTCGAGCGACACAAGGCCATTGCGGATATCGTCGACGACCTTTTCTACCGGCCGCATCATCGGGTCGCCGAAGCCGCCGCCGCCGGGATTCATGTTGGTGACGGTTTCGCCCGGCTTGATCACGTCAATGACATTGTCGCGGATGGTGGTAGAAGCGCCGTTCTTCTTGAGCTCCAGCCGGCCGACCTTCGGATCGATCAACTGCGATTCCGCGCCTGCGGCACCCAGCGCCGGAATACGGCGGCCTTCGCCGAACATGATGAAAGTCATGTCGTTGTTGAGCGGCTCGACTTCCCAGGCCGTGCCCGAACCGCCACGGAACATCCCTGCCCCACCGGAATCGGTCATCAGCGAGTAGCGATGGATGATGATCGGATAGGAGTATTCGAGCAGTTCGATATCGCCCGAGGTCAGCGCCCCGAAGCAGCATTCCGGACCGCAGGCATGCCAGCCATCCTGATGCGGCGTCGCACCGGCACCCGAGATGATGGTGGCAAGCACCATCGTGACGTATTCCTCATTGTGGCGGCTGTCCCAGCCGGCGATGTTGAGGCCGTTGGCATGGCCCCACGATGCCGAAACCTTGGAGGGCACCGCCTGCTCGAAGGCGAGCCGGACGGCGTCGGTCAGCGTTTCCATCGGCGTGGTGGTGCAGTTCATGTGCGGCGCCGGTTCCACCGCATTGCAGAGCGTGCCCTTCGGCCCCATGTTGACCGTGACGCAGCGATAAAGCCCTTCATTGTAGGGCGGCGGCAGCTGGGCAAACATCATCAGCCCGAGATAGACGCCCGAATAGGAATTGCCCTCGTAGGAGTTGATGAAATACGGGATCTGCGGCGGGCTGGAGATCTCGATGTGGCAATTGTCGTCCTTGACGGTGACCTTGGCCTTGATCTCGAAATCGCCGAAGCCGTGGCCGGCGTCCTCGAGGATTGCGACGCTGCTGTAGGTGCCATCCGGAACGCTCTTGATCAGGCTGCGCATCTGGCGCTCTGCCATGTCGAGCAGTTCCTCGATGCAGGCATCGACGGTTTCCTTGCCGTATTTGTCGAGCATGGCGATCAGGCTACGCTCGCCCACCTGGCAGGCGCCGATCAGTGCTTTGAAGTCGCCTTCCTGGTCGCGACGGGCACGCATGTTGGTCAGGATCATGTTGAGCACGTCGTGGCGCGGCTTGCCCTTGTCCCAGATCTTGACCGGCGGAATGCGCAGGCACTCGGCGTAGATTTCCTTGGCGGAGGGGTTGTAGCCGGCAGGGACCGGGCCGCCGATATCGGTCAGATGGCCCTTGCAGACAGTCCAATAGACGAGCTCGCCCTTGTAGAACACCGGCTTGTACATGCACATGTCGATCGCATGACTGCCGCCATAGGCGGGGTCATTGTGGAGGATGAGATCGCCCTCGTGGATGTCGTCGCCGAAATAGCCCTGAACGATCTTCATGGCCGGAATGAGCGAGCCCAGATGGATCGGAATGTCCTGTCCCTGCAGGATCATCTCCGGCTTGCCGTTGAACAATGCCGTGGAATAGTCGTGCGCCAGATTGAACACACTCGAGCGTGCCGTCTTTTCAAGCGACAGGGTCATCTCGCGCTGGGTGGTTTCGAGAATGCCGCGAACCACCGATAGAGTGATCGGATCGACGGGTTTTCTGGGCTTCGCCTTGCCCGGAGATTTTGCGGTTTTCTTCGCCATGATTTCGTTCCCTCGTCCTTTTTGATGCGATGGGACAAAGACTAGTCACGTCAAACGGCATCCGTCTTTCATTGCCGTGCAGTAAAATTTGACTTCCAGCGCACTGCGACAGGTTTCCGCTTTGTGATTTCGGCGATCTCGGCATAGAGTTAAAAAAAACGGGAACTACACCACATCTACTGGGACGCATGCCATGGAAACCGTGATCAGCACGGCCGGAATGGATCCGGCAAGCCGTAGCACTTACTGGCATCAGGCCATTGCTGAAGCCTATTTTTCGCTGAACCTGCAGTTCGGCGATTCCGCCCATTTCAATGGCGAACTGCTGAGCTGGAACCTTGGTTCGGTATCGCTTTCGCGGTTGCGCAGCGGCGCGCTGCAATACAAGCGGCTGAAGAAGCATCTGGTTCAGGACTGCGACGAGCAGCTGTTGATCACCATTCCCGCCCGTTCCGAGGTGTTTTTCTCCCAATGTGGCAATGAGGTCCGCTGCAGCCCGGGCAGCTACATTCTCGAACGCAGCCACGAACCCTACGAATTCTCCCATTCCGAAGACGCCGATCTCTGGGTGCTGAAGATCGCCACCAAGGCGCTGGCCGGCAGGATCCGCGCGCCCGACCGCTTCTGCAGCATGCAGTTCAACGCCACTAATGGCGTCGGCGGCCTGTTCACCGACCTTATCCATCATATCCCCGAACGTTTCGCGACCATGCCGGCGGCGGCCCGCGAAGCCATCGGCAACCAGCTGGTCGACCTGCTGGCGCTCTCCATCGAATCCGATGAACGGACGTTGACGTCTGGCGCATCGACGGTTCGCACCGCTCACCTCACCCGCATCGAGAACTATGTCAGGGCAAACCTGCATCGCCTCGAGCTCGACCCGGAACTGATCGCCGGCGAATGCGGCATCTCCATCCGCTATCTGCACGAACTGTTCCGCGACACCAATCAGACGCTCGGCCAATGGATCCGCGACATGCGGCTCGAAGCAGCAAGGGAAGACCTTCTCACCACCAGAAATCCGCTGTCGATTTCCGAGATCTGCTATCGGCGCGGCTTCTCCGACCAGGCCTATTTCTCGCGCGTGTTCAAATCGAAATTCGACCTGAGTCCTCGCGACTATCGTCAGCGCAATCTCGGGCGGCTGAGCTAACCGCCGCATAGGCCGACGTCAGGGCTGATCAGCCCCAGCCGGGATACAAAAGCGCCACGACAACAGATTTCCGCTTCGAATCCCGGTTTGCGTCTGATATCCCCCGACATCGACAATGGGGCGTTAGAGCAAAGGCTGACCAAGGCAATGAGTTTGGAGACCGCGCTCTATCCGCCTGTCAAACTGTTCCTGGAGGCGGCGGGCTATGCCGTGAAGGGCGAAATAGGTGGCTGCGACATCGTTGCGCTATGCGATGGCGAACCGCCCGTGCTCGTGGTTTGCGAACTCAAGCTGACCTTCAATCTCGAACTCATATTGCAGGCCGTCGACCGCGCAAGCAGTGCCGATGAAGTGTGGATCGCCGCGCGGGTTTCCGCCAAGGGCAAGGGCCGCGAATCCGACCGCCGATTCAGGGATCTGTGCCGTCGGCTGGGTGTCGGCATGCTCGCTGTCGCCGAAAATGGGACGGTCGACATCATCGTCAGCCCGGACGCGCCGATGCCGCGAAAGAACCCCAGGCGCAGGTCGCGCCTCGTGGCGGAGCACCGTCGCAGGAAGGGAGATCCGGCACTGGGCGGCGGAACGCGCGCGCCGATCATGACAGCCTATCGCCAACAGGCCTTGGCGTGCGCCGCCGCGCTGCAGAATGGTCATGTGCGTCCCCGCGACATCAAGCCATTTGCCCCTGACGCCGCCAAAATATTGATCCATAATGTCTATGGATGGTTCGACAGGGTCGAGCGCGGCATTTATGCGCTGACGCAATCCGGGGTCGAGGCATTGAGGCGTTGGCCGCCAGCCGACATCGATGGTACCAATCCAGCAAATAGCAACACCGGCGCGTAAGCCTCCTGGCAGAGGCCGCCCACAAACCAATCTCGAAACGGAAGATCGACACCATGGATACAGTAGAGATTTCATCGCGTAGCGACTTTGCGCAATGGGCAATCGAACGTGCGCGGGAAATCGTCATGAACGAAGGGGCCGCGCTCGCCCTTGCGTCACGCGATATGAACGAAGAGGCGCTTGCGACATCAGGAACCGCGCTCGGACAGGCAATCGCCGATGCCATGCTTGAAGTCTTCGACGGACTGATCGAGGATTGAGTGGCTGTTCGCAGCGACAGGCTGAACGGATTGGCAGTTACATCCGCGATACCGGATGAAAGGACGCATCGTGATCGACCCCTATGAAGCTCTCGGCATCCCCCGCGATGCCGACGATGAAAGAATCAGGGCAGCCTTTCGTCGCAAGGCGAAGACCGCCCATCCGGATTCGGGTGGAGCAACCGATGCATTCGTCGAGATCCAGAAGGCCGGAGAACTGCTTCTCGATCCGGCGCGGCGAAAGTTCTTCGATGCCACCGGCTATGACCCTGACAGCACCGATCCCGGCGATCTGCAGGGCCTGCTGCTGATCGAAAGCCTCGTCAATGAAATCGTGCTTGACGAGCGCGAGCCCGGCACATTCGATCCAATCGCCCGCATGCGGGAAAAACTGGCCGATGACATCAGCAAGTCGCGCTTTCACATGAAGGAGATGGAGGGGCATGCCAGCCGCATCCGCAGCCACCTCAAGCGGCTGGAGCGGCGCCCGCAACACGATATGCTCGGACACATGCTACGGGCCCGGATAGAGGCGATCACCGCCTCGATCGAGGAGGCGGCAAAGAAGATTGTGATCACCGAGCGGGCCGTCGCCATGCTGGCGGACTACGACTACGCCGTCGAACCACCGAGGCAGGCAACGGAAGTTTCCCTCACCCGCCACGCACCGCTGCGCCGACAGTAACCACGCACAATTTCAAAGCACGGGCAGAAGTAGCGCGCTTCCGTAAAGGCCGAGGGCAAATACGGTGTGAGAGACCAGGTTCAACGCCCGCACCTTGGTGGGATTGGGCGTTTTCGACGCCGCCCAGCCTATGCCCAGCCCCGGCTGCAACAGGAACCACCCGGCGCCTACTGTCAGAATGCTCCAGATCCAGGCCGGCAGGAACGTCGGTGCCGCAAGCCACCCGCTGCCTACAAACACGACAAGGACAATACCGTAGACGATGCCGACCGCATAATGGCTAATCCAGCCAAGCGCTTGTTCATAACGGTAAGGTTGCGCCTTGGCGATATCCGTGTGGAAGACCACGCCGCGGCGCAAATGCCAGAACCACCGCCCGACTGGCGCCCAGTTCGGCTTACTCTGCCCGAGTGCCTTCCACAATAACACGGCCCATATATCCATGAGCACAGTTGCACCTGCGCCAATCAGGGCGCCGCGCCAGATCAAATCGAACATTCGCATTCCAATGATTTTGAGACCAATGCGTCCTTCAAATCATCTCTCGAGGCGACATGCAACCGTCAGCGGCAAACGATGCCGCTGCATGTTGACAACGTCGCGGCCCGAGGCGCTCGACTAGAACAGGAAATCGGACCCGTTCAGGTCGTTGATGTTCACATCCTCGATCGTGATCTTGTGCTGGTTCGTTACCCTTATGACCACGTCTGCTCCGACCTGCGTCATGTGATGGGTATCCAGATCATTGAAGTTGGTGATCGCGGATACGGCGCGCAGATCGATGCGGTCATGCTGCGCACCGGTCGCCACGAAGTCGGTGATCACATCCTTGCCCATATTGTCGGCGAACACGAACGTATCTGCGGCAGCACCCCCGGTCAAAATATCAGCACCACCGCGACCGGCAAGCCTGTCACGGCCGCCCGACCCGTCGAGGTCATTGCCAGCGTTGTTGCCAGTCAGAAGATTGGCTGTGCCATTGCCAGTACCGTCGATGGCACCATTGCCGGAGAGCGTAAGCCGTTCGATATTTGCGCCGAGCGTATAGGTCACGCTTGAGAGGACCTTATCGACACCTCCACCAATTCCCTCATGCGGTGCAATTCCTGTATTGCCGAGGATATATGTGTCGTTGCCGAAGCCACCGAACACCTCGCCATTCAGCGTGCCACCGGCGGTATCGAACGTATCGTTGCCCCCAGACAGGGCGACATCACCGTTCAATGTGCCTCTGTTGATGACCTTGTCGTTGCCGGCACCGCCGACTACAGAGTTTTCCGTTCCGGTGATCGTGCCTGCACCGCCGTTGACCAGCTCACTCTTGTCTCCCGATCCGGTATCAAGATCGACTCCCACGCTACCGGCAACGTTTGCGTTGATGGTGCCAGTATTCGTGATCTCGCCACCAGTACCCTCAATGCGAATCCCCGTCCCCGCACCGGTAATGTTGATCGTGCCCTGGTTCTCTACCTGGCTTTCATCGTCTGTGATACTGATGCCGAAAGCGGCCGCCTCGATAGTGCCGCCGTTGATATCAACTTGCGAGCTTTTGCCTGTCAGCACTATCGCCGAACCGTCCGAGTCTATGTCACCGGATTGTGTGATCACAACCTTGGTATGGTTACCATTGATAAATACTGCATTGACTTGACCGGTGCTTTCGATGGTGCCGGCGACTCTGATGGTATTGCCGGTGAAAGCCGGCGCTCCAAAGAAAGCCGATTCACCCGAGACGCTGAACGTGTTACCGAGGCTTACAACCCACGTATCATTGTCGGCTTCGAGCAGTTGCTGCGTAGTCTTGCCTGCTGGTATCGTTTTGGTTGCCATGTTCTTGAACTCCCGCTTTACTGTGCCGTGCATTCCACGGCGGACACAATTCGGATTCTCAATGAAACAGTCGGCTGTGAGACTACATGAACGACCAGTATATTCAAAAGTGTTATTTGAGCTAATTGCTAATATTTAGACCAGAAATGATCCTTTGCTCGCAGGCCATACCCAACACTTGTATGACCCGAAGATGTCTCGACTTTTGCGTTCATGAAAAAACCGGATGATGTAGGTTGCCGCAATTTGCAGCGCGCCATAACTGCCGGCGCGCCAGTAAAATCGCGAAATATTACAAATCGTGGAATTTGTGCTTTGCGGCACAATCACGGAATGCACCTCTCGGCAGCATCTCGCCCTGCGTTCAAGCCGCTTTTACCCTTACCGCACCAGTTCCGCCTGCACCTGCCGATACCATTCGACAAATGCGGCAATTCCGGTTTTCAGGTCCGTATCCGGCTGATAACCGGTCAGCGCGTAAAGCAAATCAGGTGCAGCGAAGGTGCGCGGGACGTCGCCCTTTTGCATCGGCAGCATCTTGTGGCTGGTTTTCTTGCCGAGCACCTCTTCGAGCACGGTGACGAAATCCATCAGCCCCTGCGGCTGGCCGCCGCCGATATTGACAACCCGATAGGGGGCGACTTTCGACAGCGTATCGATGCCGGCAGGATCGTGCACCCTGTTGGCTTCGGCGGGAACGATCGCGCTCAGTCGTACGATGCCTTCGACCAGATCGTCGATGAAGGTGAAATCGCGGCTCATCTGGCCTTCACCGTAGATCTCGATCTCATGGTTCTCCAGGATTGCCTTGGTGAATTTGAACAGGGCCATGTCGGGCCTACCCCAGGGACCATAGACCGTGAAGAACCGGAATACCGTCGTGGGGATCTTGTGCAGGTGCGACTGGCAATGCGCCATTGCCTCCATGCTCTTCTTCGTTGCGGCGTAGATCGTCAGAGGCTCGTCGGCCCGGTCAGTCTCGCGGAAGGGGATGGAATCGTTCGCGCCATACACTGACGAGGTGGACGCCAGCAGCAGATGTTTGCACTCAGCCTTTCGGGCCGACTCCAGCAGGTTCCATGAACCGATGAGATTGGACTGGATGTAGGCGTCCGGGTTCTCCAGGCTATAGCGGACACCGGCCTGGGCCGCCAGATGGACGATGACATCCGGCCTGGACGTACCGATCGCATCCTCCAAATGCTGGCGATCCTCGAGCATGGCGATATGCGGCTCGAATGTCTCGAACTGCTTGAGCGCCGCATGCCGCGCTTCCTTTAGCCGAACATCATAATAGGGTGTCATCCCGTCGTAACCGGAAACCTGATGTCCCGCTTCGAGCAGCCGTCGCGCGAGGTGAAAGCCGATAAAGCCGGCCGTGCCGGTTATGAAATATTTCATCTATAATTGCCTCAACGTCCGACGCCGACATAACTGAAACCATGTGGGGTAACTTCGCTGTCTCGATAGACATTCCTGAGATCGACGAGCACAGGGCTCTTCATCAGTTCCTTGAGGCGTGGGAAATCCAGGGCGCGGAAAACATCCCATTCCGTGACGATCACCAGCGCATCGGCTCCCTCCGCGATGTCATAGGCGCTGGCGCCGTAGGTGACATTGCCGAGAAAGCTTCTGGCAGCCTCCATGCCCTCGGGATCGTGGGCATGCACGATTGCGCCGGCATCCTGCAGGGCCTGAATGATCGACAGCGATGGTGCCTCGCGCATGTCGTCGGTATTGGGTTTGAATGTCAGGCCCAGCACGGCAATTTTTTTGTCGCGAACGCTGCCATTGCAGGCGGCCACCACCTTGCGGGCCATCGCCCTTTTGCGCTTGTCGTTGAAGTTGACCGTCGCCTCTATCAACCCGAGGGAAATATCGTTGTCCTGTGCGGTCTTTACGAGCGCCAGCGTATCCTTCGGAAAGCAGGATCCACCATATCCAGGGCCGGCATGCAGGAACTTGTCGCCGATCCGTTTGTCGAGACCGATACCCTTCGCTACCTTCTGTACGTCTGCGCCCACTTTCTCGCAGAGATCGGCAATCTCGTTGATGAAGGTGATCTTCATGGCAAGGAAAGCGTTGCCGGCGTACTTGATGAGTTCCGACGTCCGCCGCTCGCAAACCAGGATCGGCGCTTCATTGAGATAGAGCGGCCGATAGACCGCCCGCATCACATCTGCGGCGCGCTCGCTGTCAGTGCCGATAACGATGCGGTCCGGACGTTTGAAATCCGAAATCGCCGCACCTTCCCGAAGAAATTCGGGATTGGAGACCACCTCGATATCGGCATCCGGATTGACGCGCTTGACGATCCGCTCGACTTCATCGCCGGTACCGACAGGAACCGTCGACTTCGTCACCACGACGGTATAGCCGGTCGCGGCACGGGCCACCTCTTCGGCAGCCGCATAGACATAGGCAAGGTCGGCATGGCCGTCACCGCGCCGCGACGGCGTGCCGACCGCGATGAACACCACATCGGCATCCTGGACCGCATCGGCAAGATCGAGCGAGAACTTCAACCGCCCGGAACTGACATTGTTCTGGACGATTTCGGCGAGCCCAGGCTCATAGATCGGCATGACGCCATTGCGCAAAGCATCGATCTTTGCCTCAACCTTGTCGACGCAGACCACATCATGTCCGAAATCCGCAAAACACGCTCCGGATACGAGACCCACGTATCCTGAACCAATCATGACAAGACGCATATTCGACCATCCGTTCTTTGATACATTTCCTTGCATATTTCGGTGACGAATTTGTCACAAGCCGAAACGCACAATAGAAATATAATAAATCCCTGATATAACAAAACAACAGTCCACAGTTTGCATTTATTAGGTTAACGTGCACATTATGAACGCGACTTCGGGTCAAATTTGATTTGCTCTTGTCCCGATTAGTCAACTAACGTGTAGGCATGGCAGCAGTAAACCGTGTATTTTGGCAATGGGCCTTCTCTGTCAAGGATGCAGCGGTTGGGGAATGAAATCTGCATAAGCCTGTCGCTCGGCATAGCGAAACGGTCAGCCACTCCTCACGCTGACCGCCGTGGCCTGCCCGACAGAGAATTTTACAGCATACATTTCTGCCTCGGACGTCATCGGGAACGCGTACATGAGCATAGTTGTCGGCAGGGATCTTCCGTCGGAAATCCAGTTGGATATCTGCATAATTGGTGCGGGCGCCGGGGGCCTGAGCCTCGCATCAAACTTTCTTAACAGCAAGCTTAAGGTAGGCATCCTTGAAAGCGGCGGAAACGGTGGCCGACCGCTTTCATACGAACCGGACCCGGAGCCGCCTTCGGGGCTGACCTATGCGCCTCTGTCCACGTGCCGTCTGCGAGGTTTCGGCGGAAGCACGCAGACACTCGGCTGGGGCGGCTTTTGCAAGCCACTCGACCCACAGGATTTCGTCAGTCGTCCCTGGGTCGCCGATAGCGGCTGGCCCTTCGGGGTCGAGCATCTGCGGCCCTTCTACGACCGGGCACGCGTGACGCTCGGACTGGATGACATTGACGTATTTGCCGGGCGCAACCATCTCTTTCCAGACCGTTCGGCGCTTGTTTCAGCGGACAAGGTCGAGCTTTGCCCGAACTATCGCCTTGGGAGACACATGCATGATCCGGTCGAGCGGTCCACCGCAGTCAATGTCCTTACGCATGTACGAGTGCTGATGCTGGAATATGCCGACGACGGCAACACCATCCGCGCCGCCATATGCGCCGATGCGGAAGACCGTCGTTTCCGCGTTGTCGCAAAGGCGTTTGTGGTCGCGGCCGGCGGCATCGAGAACGCCCGCCTGCTGCTGGTGAGCAACCAGGCGGCCGGGCGGCCGCAAGGTCTTGTGGGTGCCTACTTCATGGACCATCCACGCTTTACCATCGGCACGTTGACGCCCGCCAACGGCAAAGTTCGTGGTGTTCTTGCCCATCTCGATCGCATTCGCGTGGCCAGACGACAACGCATCGCCCGCAAACTGAAGATCTGGCGAAATCATCATTACCTCGTCAACGGGCTCACCCTGCCCTTCGAGGTGCAGGAACGCGAGAAGCTGCTCAATTACCGTGCCTGGGTCGAGCCATCCTATGTGGGGCAGAACCCGGAGACTCTCGACATGCTCCGGTCGTTCTTCCTCGAGCATCGCGACCAGTCGATATTGAACGGCAAGCTGGCCGGGCCGGGCCTGCTGCTAAGACACCTCAGTTGGACGAAGGGTATGCATTTCATTCGGCCTCTGGCATTGGTCAGCAACTTTCGCTTGCACCATTTCATGGAGCCCGAGCCGCTCGCCGCCAGCGCGGTCAGCCTGTCATCGGCCAAAGATCGCCACGGCATGCCTCTTGCGTCGTTGTCATGGCAACTTTCCGCGTCCACATTTACCAGTCTCCGCAAGACAATCCATATGCTTCAGCAGGAGTTGCAACACTCGGGGCTCGGCCGGCTGGATGTGGCACCCGAGGAATGGGAACAGCTCAAGCGGCCGATGTGGACCTGGCACCATATGGGCACGACACGCATGCACACTGACCCTGCCAAGGGCGTGGTCGATGCAGACTGCCGGGTTCATGGCGTCGGCAATCTTTTCATCGCCGGCAGTTCCGTGTTCCCCACGGTTGGCAACGACACGCCGACTCTGACGATCGTTGCCCTGGCGCACCGGCTGGCCGATCATGTGCTGAAATTCGTAAGCTGACCGGTTCGCTCCCAGGCGGCCAATCCGTCCTCAAGCCGCGCCGGCCTGTACCCGAGCATATCGGACGCCTTGGCAATGTCCAGGGCAGCAAAGCCATGCGGTTCCGCCGTGCCCTCCACCACGATGAGGCTGCGGTCTGCGCCGACAATGCGGGCAATGGCATGCGCGACATCGAGCGAGGATCGTGCCTCGCCGGTTCCTACATTGAATATCCCCGCTGCCTTCATATCGACCGCACGCAAAGCCAAGTCTGCGACATCGTCGGCGTAAACCAGATCGACGCAGTAGGCGCCGCCGTTCTGGACCGTCACGGTTTCTCCGCTCGCCAGACGCCGAATGAAGTTTGGCAGCATCCCCCTGCCGTGCATTCCCGGTCCATAAACCGATGCGAGCCGTAAAACGGTGACGTCCAGACCTCGACTCTTGCCCAGCGCCTGCACGCAGAGCTCACCTGCAAGCTTGCTCGCGAGATAATAGGTTGCCCTCCCCATCGGATAGGTCGAGGCATCCTCCGACGCCAGAGTTGCTTTGGTGGAATAGATCTGCCCGGAACTGAAATAGACGAACTGTCCGATCCCCTGGTCAGCGGCCTGTGACGCCAACGACAGGGAGCTTAATGCATTGGCCTCGAAACAGCGCGCCGCCTCGCCCGGATCTTCGAAGTTGCGGGGTATCGTCGCCGCAAGGTGACATATTGCATCCGCATCCCCGACGGCGGGAAGACTGTCGCCGAATTCCCAGGTTCGGATGGACAAACCCGGTCTGTCGCGGCGCTGGATCTTGCCGGGATCTCGCGCCAGCGCCACCACTTCCATGCCCCGATCGAGGGCGGCATCCAGCAGCCGACCGCCGATGAAGCCTGTGGCGCCGGTGATCACCAGTCGCTTTGCCTGCCGCATCGCTTTGCCTCCCTCCAATTCCGCGTCACGACGCCTGAATGACATCGTCGTTGCGCAGCACCGTCTCCGACCAGTGCCGCAGGATCGTCACGTCAAGCAGATCGGGCTGGGTGACCGGCTCTCCGGTGAGGATGTACCGTATGCACATCTCGACTTCGTTGAACCCGGCATGATAACGCACGCCGGTGGTGCCGGAAAACCGTCCGTTGATCTCGAATATGCGAGGCACGCCTTCGTCCAGCCGGAATTGGAAATTTGCCGGGCCATAGGCTCCGAGCGCATTGGCGGCTTCCTCGACAGCCCTGTTGAGATCCGAGTAGGGCTGCGTGAAGGCACGATAGGTGTTTCCATCGCGCAGGTCGCGCCGCATGACGATGGAAGCGCGGCAAACCCCGTCGAATGTTATTGTTCCCGCCGTGTACTCTGTCTGGTCCGTACCCACATGTTTCTGGATGACAACATCCGGCTGCTCGTGGATCGCCCGCTGCAAGCGATCCATATCCCTGATGACGCTGAAACCGATCGAACGCGCGCCGACGCGCGGCTTGACGATCAACGGAAATCCGACCTCGGCAATCAAGGCTTCCTCATCTCCTGGCAGGCATGAGGGAACATAACCGAGCCCCTTGTTTCGCAGGAACTCGGCTGTCAGCCACTTGTCGTCGGCAATGGAGACCACTTCGGGCGAACTGATGATGACATGGGTATCGAAATCCCTCTCGATGGCCAGACGGTTGGCGGCCATGGTGTGCAGTTCGACGTCGGTGCCGGGAATGACGATATCAGGCCGCTCGCGTTCGATGACGGTCCGAAGTTGCTCCAGGTAATCAGGCGCGCTCGCCATCGGCAGAAGATGCGCCTTTTCCCCCCAGTAAAGCCCCGCCGACAACGGATTTGGATCGGCCGTGACGATCGTCGCGCCCAGCGTCGAATGCTTGAGCGCCCGGATAACGCCCTGGCCAAGAAGCGCACCAGCGCCGGTGACGAAAACTTTCACGATTGTCCAATCCCCATCTGTTTCAGTCTGTCGCGGCAGCGGGCCAGTTCATCCAGCTTGTGCGCATCCGACCCGATCGACACGATCGGGTCGATTTCCCGGCAGAGTTCGATAAATCGTTCCATATTGACGAGGTAGGACGAGTTGATCTCGATGGCGATGCCGCGCTCGAGCGTGGCTAGCATCATCTGCCGGAAATAGTTTTCCGGAAACTCGCCATGCCTGCGCTGGTACATCCCTCCGGGATGACCAAGAACATCGATCGGTGCATTGCGGATCATGCCCATCGATAGCCGGAATTCGATATCGGCCGTTTGCTCGGGCGAAAGCGTCTTGAAGTCGAGGTATCCACCAGCTCCATCGGGAAACCGATGCACCACACCAAGCACGATGTCGGACGCGGCAAGCACATCGGCAGAAATATCGAGCGTCCCCTCCTCGTCCATCGCCTTGGTTTCGGCGCCGACGAACACCGTCATCTCCGGATGGAGCGTGGAGACCGCCCGAATTTCCCGGACGAACTCAGCAAACCAGTCGGTATCCTTGCGGACATGTTCCGTAAAAGCCAGGGCCGCGAGCCCGCGTTTCGAGGCCACATCAAGCACATCGCTGGAAGTCGCCTGCCCGTCCGTCCAGCTCGTATGCACCTGATACTCGACATTGACACTGGCGGCATCGAGTTGGCTAAAGCGGCAGAAGACGGGCTTGGCCATGGTCAAGCCTCCGCCCGGGCGGTCGCATCCATGCCAAGCGTGGCGCTTTCCACGACATCACACAGGACCTCGGCGTTGCGTCTCGCTTGCGCCTCGTCGATCGTCGGATCGACGAGTAGCGCAACACTGGTCTCTCCCAACCGACGGGCAACACGGAGACGCTCTGCGGGTGCAAGCCCAAGATCGGTGAAGCATTTCTCGAGATACATTTCCGAGCAACTGCCGGAAAAGCAGGGCACGCCAGCTGCGTTGATTTCCGCAACGATCCGGTCGCGATCATAACCCGGCTTCAGTCGCTCCGGCCGCACGAAAGTGTAAAAACGGTAATAGGCATGGCGAAACCGGGTCTCCGGCTTCGGCGTACGAAGGGCTCCGAGGCTTTCGGCGGCGGCCTGGAGTATGGCGGCGTTGCGACCGCGTATTTGCCGCCACTCATCGAGCATACCCAGTTGCCGTAAACCGAGTACGGCCTGGATGGATGTCATGCGCCAATTGGTGCCGATGGATTCGTGGAGCCATCGAAATCCCTGAGGATGAGCCGTGTTGAATACCGTATCGTAGGACTTTCCGTGGTCCTTGCGGCTCCAGGCTTTTGACCAGAGCTCGTCGTCGTTCATCGAAATCAGGCCGCCCTCGCCGCCCGTGGTGATGATCTTGTCCTGGCAGAACGAAAAGGCGGCGATATCGCCGAAGCTGCCCACGGGCTGGCCGTCGATTTCCGCCCCATGCGCCTGTGCGCAATCCTCGATTACCCACAAACCCCTTTGCCGCGCCAGCGCCATGATGGCGGGCATATCGCAGGGCCAGCCAGCCAGATGCACGACGATGATGCCCCGTGTTTTCGCCGTTATCTTTGCCGCGATTGTGTCTGCCGTGATATTCTGACTGTCGGCATCGACTTCCGCAAACACCGGCACGCCACCGCTGAACGGCACGCAGGCACCGGATGCGACGAAGCTTCGCGGCGTGACGATGACCTCATCGCCCTGCCTCAGACCCAGCGCATAAAGCGCGAGATCGAGCGCCACGGTGCCATTTGCCAGCGCGATGGCATGCTTGTTTCCGAGATATGTCGCATAGGCTTCCTCGAACGCCCGGACATGCGGTCCTGTCCAGGAGTTCACCTCACCCGAGCGCAGCACCGCAACCACGTCCTGGATCTGCTGCTCATCATAGTCAGGCCATCTTGCCACGATCGGACTCCTTGATTGGCGTGGGCGCTATCCGCGTCCCGCTTCCGGATTTATTCTTTCCTTCCCTCAACAGACATGCCGCACGAGAACAAACGCCTCGGCTGCCTGCTTGAGAACCGTTGCTCCCCGCAATGTCGCGAGAGCCCGCAATGTCGCGACCGACCGCTCGTGCGGAGGCTCGCGGAGTTGAGAGGCAAAGCACTGCATGGCCTTCATCTTCAGTTCCAGCTGCGCCGAAATGTCGATGAAGACGTTTGGCGTGAATGCCGGCGTCAGGTAAGGCGCGTTCCAGTTCGTTTCCGACAACGTCTCATAGGCGAGTATCAGCTCGGGATAACGGTGGTGATGGGGTCGCGCCGCCACCAGCGTTGAGGTGAAAATCAGTTGATGGTCGATATGCATGTCGCCGACAAAGGGAACCAGAATGGTTTTTGGCTTCAGGCGGAAGACTATTTCCTGCAGGGCAGCGTTGAGGGCAGAATGCGCCGTTTCGGCAAGCGCTGCAGCCGGCAGGCCCAGCCAGAACGTATCCTTGACCCCAAGCAGCCCATGCGCCTCACGTGCTTCTGCCTGGACGCGCGCGACCATCTCGGCCGGGAATGCCGGCGGCTTTCCCTCTGTCACCACGGCCACATAGACCTCATTGCCGGAGGCAGCCAACCGCGCGATCGTCCCGCCGGCGCCCAGCACTTCGTCATCGGGATGCGGTGCAATCACCAGCGTTCGGCCGAACATCTCAGGCACCAAGCTCATCAATCTCTCCCCAATACGACATGTCGACCGGGCTTGCCGCCGCCCTGCGATCTCCAGCCGGTGACTTCTATGCAGGCGCTGTCGCCGCAGCGAACGACGAACCCGCTCGCCGTGCTGGTTTGCACCTGCCCGGTCAGCCCGATATACCGATCACTCATCGCAAACAGCCGTGCTTCGCAGACCACGATGCGTTCTCCCTTGAGCGTCGTGAAGGCGCCGGGGTAAGGATCTCCGGCGGCGCGGATCAGCGTCAGCACATCGGCCGCCGGCGCGTGCCAATCGATGAGACCGTCCTCGGGACCCCGGCGCGCGCAATAGCTGATGCCATCCTCGCCCTGCGCATGCCGCTGGGGCGAACCGTTGGCGAACTGCTCCACCACCTCGGGAAGCATCCGCTTGATCGCCTCCAGCTGCTTGTCATAGAGACTACGCGCAGTTTCCTCCCTGCCCAGCCGGAAGCGCGACTGCAGGAGGATATCGCCTGTATCGATGCCGTCATCGAGCCAGAAAAATGTGGATCCCGTGATCTCCTGCCGTGTCAGAATGGTCCAGGGTATCACGGCACGCCCGCGAAGAGAGGGTAAGGCGGACGGGTGAAAACCGATGCAGCCTAGCCGGGCACTCGCGCGAAATTCCGCCTTGCAGAGCTGCGACCAGCCGATGACCAGGATCAGGTCCGGCGCGTGCGCCTTCAGTGTCTCCACGGTCTCCCGCGCATTAACATCATGGCAATGGTGCAGAGCGATACCAGCGTTTGTCGTTATCGGAGCCAGGTCCATCGCATCCGAATGGCGGGCAAACGCATCCTCGGGCAATGTCAGCACGAGGCTCGGCGGAGTGCCCGATGCGATCAATGTCTGCAATGCCACTTGTGTCGATTCAACAGCGCCAACGAGAACAATGCGCATTGTCAGCCTTCCGCGCCTGAGGGCTGACGTAGGCCGCTACGCTGTCGTAGATGCAGCAAAGCATTTTCGATATTGGCCGTATTGAGCCGTTCCCCCAAAATGATCGTCCGGATGGTCAGCAATACGATCCACATGTCCATCGCCAGGCTGTGGTTATCGACATACCAGATATCGAGGGCCATCTTCTGCTCGTCCGTCAGCCTGGTATTGCCGTTCACCTGCGCCCAGCCGGTCATTCCAGGCGGAACCGAGCAGCGGATGCGCCCACTCTCGCCAAACGCCCTGAGAGTTGCGAGTGGCAGCGGGCGCGGGCCGACGAAGGACATCTCGCCGCGCAGGATGGCAAAAAGCTGCGGTAACTCATCGACGCGAATGCGCCTGAGGAATTTCGTCAGCCGGGTCTGCCTGAGATCGTCGGGCAACAATTGCCCTGCGGCATCCCGGGCATCCGTCATCGTGCGGAATTTACCGATATGGAAGGTCCGCATGAATTGCCCTGCCCGCTCCTGCCGGAATATCAGCGGCCGTCCAACAGCGACATGAACGGCTGTAGCGGTAGCGGCAATCAACGGTAGGGTGACGATGGACAGGCTGCCGGCAACCAGAAGATCGAAGAGTCTCTTGACACGCATCGATCCGGCTCGATGCGTCGCGAACGTGGCAAGCTGGGATTCCATGCGCATCGTACTCAACCCGACCTCCATATGACAGTCGCGCTATCGACGTTTGACGGCGGTGTCTTACATACCATTTATAGCGACGATGACGACATCGCCGGGCAGAACCTCGCTTACCGCCTGGGCAGTGATCCCTTGCCGCTTGCCGTCGACCTCTCTTCGGATCTGATAGGAGAAGGAGATCTTGTTCTTTTGGGTTTGCTCGACCACCGCCGACGCCATCAGGAAAAATTGTTCCTCAGAGGAATGCCTGATCGCGATCAGCTTCTTGATGGCGACGTCGCGCTCCTGAATCTTCAGCAGGATATCCTTCTCGCGATCGGCCTGAAGCTTGGCGAGCTCGAGCCGCAAGCCGCCGAGTTCCCGCTTGGAACGCGACATTTCGGCATAGATCTGCAGCAATTGGCCTTTCTCGTTCGATGCCGAGGTCTTGGCGCGCAGCCATTCGGCGATGGTGTTCAGCTCGCGTTTACGCATCTGATCCACCCGTTGGAAATCACGCACGTTGCTGTCCACGACTTCTTTCTGCTCGACCTCGAGTTCCGCGAGAATTTTCAGCCCATTCTCAGCCTCGGCGATGCCCTGCGACAAGATCTCGACCTGCGTCCGGCTGGTCGAAAGGTCAGTATCGAGAATTCGCTGTTCAATCTCGAGCACGGACTTGACTGACGTGTTCTGCACGAACGGCTTGGCGATCTCGGGCACATCCTTGAGGTCGACTTTTGTTCGGCCCTCGAGTTGGGCGATCAGTCGCGCCGCATAGATCGCCTCATGCACGATATCCGCATCCGCCCCGTCGATATCGCCACGCAGGCGGGCGCGTGCAACGATCCTGTCGGACGGATTGGTCTGGTCAGTCTGGGTGCCACCGGCCAGCCCGATCGCTTGCTCGACGGTCAATCCCGGATAGTAGGGAAACGAGCCGGGGGTTTTCACTTCGCCAAGCACGAAGATCGGCCGGAACGTCGTGATGTTCAACGCGATTTTCGGATCGTTGAGGATTTGCCGGCTTTTGTATTGTTCCCGCAGCGCCGCAAGCGCCTGGGTCACGGTAAGCCCGGCAATCCGCACATCGCCGACAAGCGGAAACTGCACGTCACCATCCGAGGTGACGGTCAGCGTCACCGGCAGTTCTGCGTCGTCGAGAAAATCGAACGTGACGATATCGCCCGGCGAAAGCCGGTAGTCGTCTGCGCCCGCACGCGCAAGCTGTGCGCTGGACATAACACCAAAGAAGATCGCGAAGAAAAAAAGCCCGACCATGATGGCTGGAGCGAGCCTGCTACCGGTGAATTCTGGATACGTCATACCCATTCCCGTCACTGAATAGTTCAGTTTGCTCAACATTCGCAGTGCTAGCGAATTTCATTATTGTTCGCGCGGGACTAATTTGACAATAGCAAGTCTCCAAATTTTTATATGCAATATTTACACTGGTTTACTGAACTCCTCGATTGCCAAGGCGATTGCGAAAGATAAGATGGCGCCGGCCCCTTCCCTCCGTCGCAGGACGGAAGACGAAAGCCCGAACTTATGTAATCAATGCACCGGCGCATACCCCATCTATCGGAACCGATTGCTGACGGGATTGCGCACAACTTGAGTGTTTCAGCGCCTGCAAGTCTCATCGGACGCATGGCGCTCCCAAAGAAGCAGACGCCTGATTGAAAACGTCGGGCGCAATACACCTTTGTACGAGGCCAATATCTCTTCCTGCGTCGAAAGGATATTTTTTGCCAACGTTCAGCAAGATCAGGACAAAAATCCGAAAACGCTACGGCTCGCTTCGGGACCAGGAAGACTTTACGCAAAGACTGAAGAGCATCGCTCATATGCTGACGGGCAATTTCTCGGCGTCGCTCATCGGCCTGGCGGGGTTTGCACTGACGGCTCGCGCCCTGGGGCCGGCGGACTACGGCATTCTGGCGCTTTGCTTCGCCTTCACCCGTGCAGTCGAGCGGCTGGTCAGCTTCCAGTCCTGGCAACCCCTGATCAAGTTCGGTGCGGATGCACTTGAGACCGGCAAGTTGGACGATCTGCGTCAGTTGCTGAAGTTCGGCCTGCTGCTGGACATATCCGCAGCGCTCCTTGCCTGGGTCGTGGCGGTGCTGCTGATCTATTTTGCTTCGCCCTTGTTCGGCATAACCGATGCGACGCGCACATTTGCGCTGATCTATTGCACCGTATTGCCCTTCCAGATCTCGGGAATGCCGACTGCAGCGCTCCGGCTCTATGGCCGGTTTTCCGTCCTGGCATACGGCCAGGTGTTCGGAAGCATCCTCCGGGTCCTTTTATGCCTCCTGGGCGTTTTCCTCTCCTGGGGCTTGCTGGAATTCACCCTGATCTGGATGGGCATGCAGATCGCAACCTCTGTGAGCATGACGCTCTACGCATTTGCCGAACTGCGCAGACAAGGTCTGCACGGGACATTCATGGCACCCTTGCGGGGCGTCACCGAGCGATTTCCCGGGCTCTGGCGGTTTGCGCTCTCCGCCAACGTTTCCCTGACGATCCGGTCCAGCGCCAGCGAGTTCGATACCTTGCTCGTCGGCTACCTCGCCGACCCCACGTCCGCCGGGCTCTATCACATCGCCAAGCGCATTGGTCGCATCGCCCAGCAGGCTGGCGTACAGGTGCAGGCGGTGGTCTATCCCGAGTTGGCCAAACTCTGGGCGACGCGGGCTGTCGGCGCCTTCAATCAAATTGTCAGGCAAACGCAGTGGATTCTACTGGGTGCGGGCATCGCTCTGGTTGGGGGGATCTATGTCACCATCGAGCCGCTGCTTGTCTGGACTGCCGGCGCCGATTTCCGTGGGGCTGCACCACTCGTCACTGTCCAGGCCGTTGCTGTCATGATGACGCTTTGCGGTTCGGTGATGCGATCGGCGCTGCTTGCGATGGGGTTGGAAAACTCGGTGTTGCGTAGCGTGCTGATTTCAACCGCAGCCTTTCATGCCATCGCCATCGGCCTGATACCGACCATCGGCGCGATGGGGGCAAACATTGCGCATATCGTGATGGCGACGATCTGGATGGCAACGATGACGCTCAGCTATCGCAAGAATATCTGGAGCCAGGGCGCGTAAGGCGCGGGCAGCCCTGCCCGCGCAGCCGTTGGGCGGCCAACACCTGCTATACCTTGCTCTTGCCCCGCCGAAATGTCTCCAGACGCCGTTCGATGGGAGCCTTGATCCCGGCAAATATTTCCTTGCTGTTTATCGGCCCAAAGCGGGCACGGCGCGCTTTGGGCTTGCCGTAGAAGTTCAGGATGCTGCCGATCAGCAGCGCGTGATTGAGGTTCAGCCGTTGCGCCAGCTCCGTCAGCGCCTGGCCATGGGTCTTGCCTGCAGCGACGATGATGAAGATGGAGTCCACCTGCGCGGAGAGCCAGATTGCATCGTCGGCCGTCTCGATCGAAGGCGTATCAACGACCACCAGATCGTAGCGATCCCGCAACACCGCAAAGAGGCGCTCATAATCCTGCATGGCAGCTCGTGAGGCAATGACATCCAGGAATGGGTGGAGGGAAGACGTCGCCACGACATCCCGGAGTTCGCCTTTTCCGTCCAGGTATCGCCCCAAGACACCATCGGGCAGCGTCCGGACGCCGCAAAGATCGGCGGCACCTCCGGGCTGTGGATTGAGATCGATGACGGCGGCACGCAATCCGTTGAGCTTGGCCACCGTCGCCATCGAAAGCGAGAGCGTCGTCTTGCCGTCGCCTTGCGAGGAGGACACGAACATCACGATTTTTCCGCCGGCCGAACTGTCGATCGTTCGCCATGCCAGGCAGAGACTTCGCATCGCATTGGCGAAGGAGGAACCGGGATCGCGCAACAATTGCCTGTAGGGATCGGACACCGGGACGCTGCCCTTTCGATAATCGGGCAGGTGAACCAGATTGGGTCTATTAAGCAATTCTGACGCAGCCTCGGGCCTGTGGATGCGGTCGTCGATAGCGTCCAGCACGATCATCAGGATTACCGCAAGGATCGCGGAACCGAGTATCCCCGCGGCAATCAGAAACGTCGGTTGGGGGAAGGATGGCTGAACCGGCACTTCGGCAAAGGACGAGACCATTGCCGTCGCCTTGACCTCTTCCTGGTCCGGATCCAGCGTGCTCAACCGGAGGAGAACGGCGTCATAGCGCTTTTGCTCACTCAACAGGTCACGCTCGAGCTCCCTGCGCTTGATTTCAGCGAGGTTGCGTGACTTGATCCTGTCCTGCAGCAGGGAAACTTCATGCTCGAAGTTCTTGACCCGGACCGTCGCGATCTCGGCAGAATTTTCCAGCTCCTTCAGGATGCGCCCAGCTTCGTCGGCAATCATCGCCTTGTTCGAGGCGAGTTCGGCATCGGCATCCACGACCAGCGGATGGTTGATGCCGAACTTTGATGTCAGTTGTCCCCTGAGGCGTTGAAGCCGCGCTTCCTCGGTCCTCAGGCTGGTCAATAGCTCCGACGTGAAAACCTTGCCCGCGCCATCCTGCCCCAGGGCCTTCAAACGTTGCTGTGCTTCGTTCACCTTGGCCCAGGCGCCCGCTTCATCAACCCGCGCCAGTACGAACTGCTCGTTGAGCTGCTCCATCCGGGCACGCAGAAGATCGTCCTTGGGGTCGAAAGTCAGATCGCTGGTCGCCGTGAACGAAGCGATCTCACGCTCTCGACGGGTAATAGAGATCGCCAGATCTTCCGCCTGTTTACGCAAGTACTTGACGGTGTCTTTGGTCGCGGCCTCCTTCAGGCCGGATGTCCAGGAAACATAATATTGGGCAACCGCATTGGCGATCGCAGCCGCCTGAACCGGATTGGCCTGATCGACTCTGATCGACATCGCCAGGCTGTCGCCCTTGCGATCGACGCTGAACGTGCTGAGCAGGGTTGATATCGCCTTGTCGCGCTGCGCGGATTCGGAAATGATGCGTGTCGTTGTTGGCGCCTCGGATCCCGCGGCGCTCTTGCCCCTGAATACTCTCCATACAGCCTGGATCGATGAGCGCAACCAGTTGCCATTTTCCATGTCGGCAGCCGGCAGGTAACTGTTGTAGTAGGGATCATCGACGAGCTTCATGGCATCCACGACAATGCCGACGAACACGCGCGAGCGGATGACATCCAACTCTGTCTCCATGGCGGATTTGTCACGTTCCTGTTTTTGAGCTTCAACGACAGCCTCGTATGGTCTGGTGTCATTGCGATCGAAGACGATGGCCGAAGTCGCAGTATAGACCTCGGGCGTCAGCATGGTGATGATGATGGAAAGAAGAGTCCCCGCAGCAACGAAGGCCGCGAGAAAGCGTTTGTAACGCCACACCAATTGGAACAATTCCGATAGGCCGTAGGTTTTCAATGATCGTCCAGCATGCGGTGTCCCCGCGGAATGCTGGCTACGCATGGTGAAGGCATCAACTGCACGCTCGGTCGTAAGCATAGCACCTCCGGACAGATCATTGCCAGTTATAAACCCGAGCCGCATGCTCGGTTGTGCGCTCCTCCCTCGGCAAGGGTTTCGCCAGGAAGGGTTCGTTTGCTGATGCATGACCGCGCAAGCCAGCCACTGAGGGAACTGCCTGCCAAGGCCTGCAAACAACCATCAACCCAGATACCGGCAAGCGTCTGTATTAGCTGGCCGGTTGCACTTCTCTGCTTCTCACGACTTCAGCGTCTTGCCTTGCCCTGCGGCGGCATACGCCGATGAATGCTGATATCGCCGCGTGACATGCCTTCTCCAAGCACCGCAACCAACTCTAGTTTGGCGTCGAATTACGGGCAAAGTCAAAGCATTAAAATGCATATTTTACCAATCGCCAATCACAATTGTTGGCATCGTTAAAATTATTGTTTAGTATACAATGATTATGGCACTAAATCTTAGCGGGTGCCGATGATTTTCCTCCCTTTCAATCAGAATTTGAAAGGCATGGCATGGTCAGGCAGAGGCCGGTCGGCAACCGTTTCAACGCCCTGACGATGACGGGCGGGGCTGTAGATCTGCCGTTTTCTTCCGGGCAAGGCTTTTGGGACCGAATTCTGGGGCCGGTCGAGTACGCATTGGCGATCGGCACAGTCTTCTTCTCACCGATGAACTTCCTGCGGCTGCCCTTCTTCTATTTCACGCTCAGCGATGCCCTCGCCTGCCTCTGCCTTCTTCTGCTGGTCCTTCGCGGTCGCCTGAAGCTGCAGCCGCTCGGTCCAGCCAGTACCGCCATCTGGATGATCGGTCTGACGACAATGCTGGCAAGCCTTCTGTTGAGCAGCCTTGTCCATGGCGACCCCATGCGGGGCATTGTCTATATCGCCCAGTATTTTTTCGCCTACTTCATTTTGCTTCTGGTCATTGGCGGGCGATCAGAGCGGCAGATGATCGTCCTCGCCAAGATGTACGTCCTGTCCATCGTCATCATGTGTATACACGGGGCCTACCTCATCAATATCGACGGGCAGACCAACACCGCCTTCGTCAGCGGGAGCGGCAGGTTGACAGGCTTCGTGGAGCGGGAAAACGAATGCGGGGCCGTCATAGCGATGACCGTGCCCATGCTGCTTCTGCTCTGCGGCAGCGGGCGCTTGACGAAGTTTGCGCTGCTGGCTCTGCCGATAATGGGTTACGCCGTCATGTTAACCGGCTCTAATACGGGCCTGGCCTCGTTCGCCTATGCGCTGGGCGTGTTTGCTCTGTTCACCCTGAACTGGACGTTTCTGGTGGGCGCGGCGGCAGTGGTCGCCGGTACGGTGCTGGCGCTTGACCGTTGGGGGCGCGACTACCTGCCAGCAGTCTTTCAACGGCGGGTGCTTGGCGCCCTGGAAAGCGGCGATATCGGCCAGGCGGGCAGTTTCGATCACAGGCTGGAGCTTATCCACGAGGCGATCGGGCGCGCCAACGATACCATCTTCCTGGGAGTGGGTGCCGATCAATATGCCGTGACGAGCTTTCTCATGCAGCCCGTACACAATCTCTATTTGCTGCTGTGGACCGAAGGTGGCCTGCTCTGTGTGGTTGGTTTCTTCGTGATGATTTCCGCCGGCTTCGGACCCGGACTTGCGGCCCTGAACAAGCCGGGCGGGCGGCTCTTTGCCGCCTGTACGGTAAGTACTGTCAGCCTGTTCTTGTTGTCCATCAACGCATTCCCCAGCGTCTATGGACGCTTCTGGTCCATGCCGATCATTCTTACCGTGTCGCTGAGCTGTGCATTTCTCTCGCGTCCCTCGCCCGTCCGCTGAACCAGCCCGACGCGACGCGCTCCGAAAATCGCTATGCCAGTTGCATCCGTTCCAGCAGCATCCGATTGACGCGATGAACGTCGAATTTCCGCTTGGCAAGTTCCCGCGAGCGAAGCCCCATCTTGCGCACGAGGCCCGGCTCGGCGGCAAACGCCATCATCGCGTCAGCCAGCTTTTGCGGATCTTTGGGGGGAACGAGAAAACCGTTCACACCATCCTCAACCGTATCCCTGCATCCTTCGAGATTTGTGGTGATGACGGCGCGCCCCGTGGCAAGCGCCTCCAAAATACTGCGAGGAATTCCCTCGCGGTAGTAGGAAGGCAGCACGAACACATTGCAATCTGCCAAATAGGGCCGCACATCGCGCGTCTCGCCGAGATAGTTGATGACCCCCTCGTCAACCCATGCCTGAATCTGCTCACGGGAGATGGCCGCCGGATTGGGATCGAAATGGCCGAGCAGCCGAAATTCGGCCTCGGGATACTTTTCCTTCACCAGCCGGGCGGCTTGCACGTAATCGACGATTCCCTTGTCCTTGAGCAACCGCGCAATCAGCAGAAACACGGGCCTTCCGACTGGCGCCTCGCTGAAACCAAAATGTTCGAGATCGACACCGGAGCCGGGAACGAGTTGCACCAGCGAATTGTCTTTGAGCATCCGGTATCTCCGGATGTCGGCTTCGTCAGCGTCATTGTAGGCGAACACCACCTGCGCGCCGGAAAATGCAACCTTGTAGAGCGCCACGCTGATAGACCGTACCAGCCTGCCCTTGACGGTTGCAGCGCCCGCATCGGAAAAGACATGCCCCAGCCCGGTAACGAGAAAGCAGCGGTGGGCAACCCCAACGATCCGTGCGGCAATACCGCCATAGATGATCGGTTTCATCGTATAAGGGATGACCGTATCCGGCGGGCGCTTTCGAAAGGCCCGAACGAGAAAGGTGAGCGTTCCAAGATCGTCGAGCGGGTTGAGGCCGGTCCGGGCCATCGGCAGGGGTATGAAATCGATGCCGATCCGTGCCAGGTCCGCCTTGACGATCGGATCGTCCTCGGGTGCATAGGCGGTCACCGCATGTCCAGCCTCGACCATGCGCTTGAGCAATTCCAGACGGAAATTCGTCAGCGATGGCGTATAACTCGCGACAACCGCGATCTGTCGTCGTATCGGTGCGCTGTCCAGCGATGTCATTGCATTCCCCTACGCCGGTGCTGGTTGTCGATGGCGGCCTCGTAGATCCTGATGTGGCTTTCCGTGTACTTCTCCAGCGAGAAACTGCCGACCACGCGATGGCGTCCGGCCAATCCGAGATTTCGGCGTTCATCCGCTGTCATTGCAAGAATGCGTCCGATAACGGCCGCCTGCCCGACCGGATCCCTTGGGCGGGAAATCATCTCGTCATTGCCGATGAGCCAGTTGCAATCCCCGACATCCGTGGCGACGACCGGCACCCCGCATGCCATGGCCTCGCCGACCGACAGCGGAAAAGCCTCGCCCCAGGCGGACGAAAGCAGAAAGACATCGAGCCCGGGCAGAAACTCGGCAATATCGGAGCGCGGCCCTGGGGTCGTCAGGCGATCGTCGATGTCGAGTTCACGCGCCAGACGGCGGGCAGCCCCCTCCTCATGGCCCGCACCGACGATTAGTCCATGAACGTCATGGCCCTCCTGTCGGAGCTGGGCGAGCGAGCGGACGAACCCTTCGTGGTCCTTCATCGGATGCGCGCGCGCGATGTTGCCAATAATCGAACGCTCGGGTGGAATTGAGAACATCGAGCACAGGCGCTGGCGCGCATCCTGCCGTGGCTGAAATTCTGTGCAATCGATGCCATTGGGAATGATCTCCCGCTTGGAGGGATCAAAGCCGAGCGCTTCGTGCTGGCGCGCAGAAACTCGCGAACAATATGAAATTGCGGCGGTGCCACGGGAGAGCCTCGCCGAAAGACGGATTAGCATTCGCGTCAGTCGTTTCTCTGCGGCGATGTCGTCAATGGAGTGATGAATGCTCCAGATCACGGGCAGTCGCCCAATGGCGAGCGCTCCGAGCGATGCCGCAACATTACCGTGATACATCCAGCCATGCAGCAGGTCACTGTCCGTGCGCCTGATACTTGAAGGCAGCCGCGCGAATGCGCCCAGAGTGATGCGTGCCTCCGCCATCCCCAGCGACGCAACCGGCACGCCATCGCGTTCAAGCAAATCACCCACCGGTCCTGGCGGCATAAGAGACAGGACCTGCGGCGAATAGGCCGTTTCGCCAAGCTTGCGGGCAAAACGAGCCAGCATCAATTCGGCGCCCCCGAAATTCAGGCCGGTGATGCAATTGAGTACTCGGTAATTTTCCAACTCGGCACGATCCCGGTTCATTGAAGGCAACGGTGAAGCAGCCCGGCAGGCTCTCAATGCGGAATCGACGGTACAAACCCCTGCGTGCCAGGCGACCGTCCGGATGCAGGGTCGACCTGGACGCCATCGACGGCAATCGACGAAGCTGGCTGGGCTGCGGCAGATGGTCTGCGCTGATAGCCGGGAAGCAGGTCGCAAACGATCTTCAGCACCGTGGCTTCTTCGCCAAGTTCACTGTAAAGCTGCAACCGGGCGAAATTATCTTCGAGCAGGGCCAGAGGCAGAGCTGAAGGCACAGCACCCAGCACGCCGGGAACAGGAGACGCAACCCTCTGCTCCGCCAAATCAAACAGCTCTTCAAACAGCTTTTCGCCGGGCCGCAGGCCGATAACCTTGATGGCAATATCCACGTCCGGCGTTAGACCTGCGAGCGTGATCATCCTGCGGGCAATTTCGATGATCTTTATGGGTTCGCCCATGTCGAGGACGAAGATTTCGCCTTGGCCGATTTCACCCTCGAGCCCATAGGACGAAGCTTGGAGAGTCAGTTGAACCGCCTCGCGGATCGTCATGAAGAACCGTGTCATCTCCACATCGGTCACGGTCAACGGTCCACCCTTGGCCAGTTGCTTCTTGAACAGCGGCACCAGCGATCCGCTCGAACCCAGCACGTTGCCGAAGCGAACTGTCATAAAGCGCGGCCCGTTGTGCTTCTCAAAGCCGCGGATATCCTGCGCCTGGCAATAGAGTTCGGCCAGCCGCTTGGTCGCGCCCATCACATTTGTGGGGTTGACGACCTTGTCGGTGGATACTTGCACCATGGCCAGGGCGCCGGTGCGTTTGGCGGCATTCGCCACGTTCATCGTGCCGATGACGTTGGTCAACACACCTTCGCAAGGGTTGAGCTCGACCATTGGCACGTGCTTCAGCGCGGCGGCATGAAAGACCAGCTCCGGCTGGTGCGCATCGAAAATATCATCGACGCGCTTGGCACGCCGGACGTTGCACATATGCGCGAACCGCGGGACGGACGGAAACCGTTCCGCCAGTTCCATGTCGATTGCATAAAGATTGTATTCGCAGTTTTCGATCAGGATGAGTTCGGAAGGCTCGCAGGCTGCAATCTGCAAGGTCAGTTCGCTGCCGATAGAACCGCCCGCTCCCGTGACCAGAACCCTGCGCCCCTGGATCAGCCTGACGATGGCATCGTGATCAAGCGACGCCTGTGGACGCTCCAGCAAATCGGTCAGTTCGATAGAACGCAGCTCGTAGCGGTTTTCACGCTTCGCGTTCCTCAGTTCGGTCATGTGCGATAGCCGTGAAACGGTGATACCCATCGCCTCGGCTTCTTTCAGCAACCGCTCGGACAACTCCTCGCCAAACGCGGATGGCGCCTCGGTGAACACGACATGCCGGGGAAACTCTCCTGCGCGCTTCAAATCCTGAACAACTGTGTGGAAGTCCTCGAGCGACCCGAGGATCGGCACGCCCCTGAGCATCATTCCCTTATGAGCAGAATCGATATCAAGGCAACCGACCGGCGCATGAGGGCAATTCTTGTCGCGGCTCAAGGCGCGCAGATAGAGATCGGCCGCATCGCGTGCGCCAATCAGGAGCGTAGGCACCCGCTTGCCGACAATGCCGCCCGTGCTTGTAAAAGCCCTTTTCCACTGGCGCAATTCGTCAAATCTGAAGCTCAGCCGCGAGGCGAGCAGGAACGCCGCCAGCAGCAGGCTGTCCACCAGAATGGCACTGCGCGGTATGTCCTGGAGACGTGTGGCAAAAAACAGAACACAAACGAGAATAACCGTTGTGACCGCAACCGCGCGCAAAATTGTGGTGAGATCGGAAATCGAGCCGTAGCGCCAGTTTCTGGAATAGAGACCGGACAAGGGAAAGACGACCGCACAGACAGCGATATATTGCGGCCCGGCTATGCTCAGCGTCCGCACGAGATCCGGCCTCAATGCAACCGTGTCGACGCCGTAGCGAAGCACGAACGCAAACACCAATGCGAGGACAGCGGAAAGCATGTCGGCTATGAACAGCCCGGTCGATTTTCGTACGCTCGAGAATGCCATCGATGCACGCCTCTTGAAAAAAGGCCATACACTTTTCGACATCACGCCCAGCGGTGAATTCAACAACAGACGGAACCTGCCGGTTTCGTCGGCGCTCTTGCTTTCAGTACGAGTCTCACGCTTTTGTACACTTGCATCACCGCGTCTCATGGTTACCCATCCAACAAACGACAAACAAAATACCCTGCCTGGAATCCTGAGACCCCGGCTACTCGATGCATTGCAGTACTTTTCGCTTACCAGTTCAAAGACGCCTTAGCGCCCGAAACTCCAGAAACACAATCCAGAATTGAAGCAACGCGCGCACCAAAATTACTTCGCGCCCTAGTTCATTAGAATGCTTACATAAACGTAAATTTTTGTAAATGTTTTTTTCTGCACTAGTATTCACGTTTCGCATACTGATCAGAGCCTTACCCACTATTTCCGTGATTTGACAAGCATGAAAGCAATGAATGCGATTACTCGACGTTTGACTGCAATATAAGAACAGCACAACTTACACTGCCGAAAAACACGATAACCCTTCACATACTAGATCAAATAGAATGACGCGTATCTAAAATACAATCGAATTAAACCATTGAAACAAAAGAAACATTCAAATTATTTGAATATTAATTTGCATCCAACAACAAATAATCAAGAACAATTAGAAAAATGAAATCAGTAATTATTTGGATTGGATCGATGTAGACGTGGAACTAGGCACAACAAATCCGAGCAGCAGCTGAAAAGAATCCCATAAAAATACGAATCCGGAATTAGAATGCAAATTCGAGACAGAGTAAGTGCGAAGCGTTGAGAAACTAAATGTGACGCCGCATGGTGTACCATCGCGCCAAGTCAATCCTCAGCCGGAGTACCTTCGGCTATGGCGATGGCCAGGGAACGCTCTATGCTAAAATGAGCCCAGTCTGGGCCACCAGACTCTTGGCGGCACTCGTCAATCTCTTGGCACAGTGGCTCTCGACCCGCGCGATCATCGCAGCGTCGAGATAATCTCCGAACCCACCCGCTTGCCCGCGGCGCATGCGCAGGCTTTCCGTGTCGCTGCGATCATATTCATGCGCCGGCAAGCCCTCTGCCCTTTCGCGCTCCTGCATTGCCTCAAATCGCCCGGCCTCGACCGCGTTCGCCAACGCAACCTCATCAACCGGACTCCGGAGGAATTGCAGAACCGCCCGGGTCTCGGCCACGGCATCCGCAGTCAGGGCTTCGTAGCTCAGGATGTGATGCGGCCTGCCGGCAATGCCGCGCGCCCAACCGTCGAGATAGCCGCACATCGCCGGCATGCCCTGCTCCTGGTCGTCGATGAAGTCCGACAAGGTTCCCTGATACCTGTGTTTGTGCTTGGTGGCGTGAAAATAGGCCGACACGATCACATCGCGCGGATCCCGTACCATCATGATGACCGGCCGTCGCAGAAACAGGCTCGACCGGTATTCGAGATGGCTCACCCAGATCCGCGGAACAACGCCGGGCGTGCCGGTAAATCGGAACGCCGGAATGCCCCGCACCGGGTCAAGATCGAAGTTCGGCACGATAGAGAACATGTTATGCAGATCGACTGGCTCCTCAACGTCTGCGACGGTGGCAAAATAGTGAGACAGGACATATCGGAACCAGGTCCGCCCGGATTTAGGGTAGGAAACCAGAAAACTGTCGGCAGCGGCAGCGTGACGCGTTATCGCGATCCGCTTCTGAACGCGCCGCACAATGCGCCGGGCTATCGAAGTCATGCGGTTACCTTCTTTCTGCTGTTAGCAAGAGCCTCGGAAGCGACGCCATCCCATTGCGCAAGAATGCGCTCCGGCATGTAGCGGGCTGCGCTTTCAACTGCAGCTTCGGATAGTCGGACGCGCAAGTCGCTGTCGGCGAGCACGCTGGCGAGCGCATCGGCCAGCGCCTCCGCATTGCCGGACTCCACGAGTAAGCCGTCCTCGCCGTCCGTGACCATGGCGCTCGGGCCGAACTGGCAGTTGAACGACACCACCGGCAGACCGGCGGCCATGGCTTCGAGCAGCACGATGCCCCACCCCTCATAGCGCGACGACAGCACGAACACGTCCGCGGTCTCTATCCATTGCCCGGGCCGGCCTGTCACGCCCGGCATGTCCACCCGGCCGTCGAGCCCGAGGTCGCGCCTCTTGCCTTCCAGAGCCGCGCGATCCTCCCCCTCGCCCCAGATCACCAGTTTCCAGTCGGGAAACGATGCCTCGATACGCGCGAACGCCTCCAGCAGCAGATCAAAGCCTTTTTGATGGGTAAGCCGGCCAACCGCCGTGAGCCGGTTGCCGCCGCGCATGTTCTTCCATTCCTGCGGCAAGTCGACGGCATTGGGGATGACCCAGGTCTTTCGTCGCCCATGCGGGGCAAAGTAGTCGAGCGCGCCCTCGGTCATCGTCACCAGTCCGAAAGCATGCGGATAGAGCCGCTTCTGCAGCCACTTCCAGACACCGCCAAACGGCTGAGCCTCGGGATTGTTGCGTTCCGAGACGATCGTGGGAATGCCGCTGCCCCACGTGGCGATCAGCGACAGGACATTGGTGCGGGTCAGAAAGCTGAGGACGAAGTCAGGCCGCACGGCCTGTATCGTTCGGCGGATCCTCCGGACGCGTTGCACCGCGAGCCACGCCGCTTTCAGCCGGGACGCCCGCTGAGCCGGCACCCCTACACGAACAATTCGGATGGCCGACGAAAAGGAGTAATAGGGCCTGGCATCGGGCGGCTCCAGCGTCACGATGGTCACCTCGAAGCCGAGCCCCACCCAATGATTGGCAACGAGATTGACGACATGCTCGCTACCGCCCGCGCCGAGAGCGGGTAACACGATGACGACCTTGGTTGGGGTTTCGCCAGTTGCCGCACGCCTCAAGGATCCGACCAACTGGTTCATTCGCCACCGCCCCGCAACGATTTGGCGGCGACGGATGGCAACGGCATTCCTCTTTCAAACTCATGCACCCACATCATCGCGCACCGATTGTCCTCGTCAACACCAGTTGAAATTCAAGCCAGTCTTTCGCTTCAACGCGCCCACTCTCGCCAGCCCCCTATCTTCCACCGCCGGTCGCTGCCGTATTGACATAGGCTCCGGCTCAGCTCGGATAGTTGCCTGACATGCGATCCTCTGCGAGCTGGTTCATGAACTGATCGAAGTTGGACCATCCATCCCGATCGGAATCCAGCCAGGGGTCGCTGACGCCCGGTTTGGCCCCTACCGATGCTTCGGCGCTATCGGCCATGCCATCTCCATCCGCATCGACATAGGATGGGCCTTCCTTCAACACCGGCAACGCGCCCGGAGCCTTGACCATTTCGCCTCGTCCAGGCTCGCCAATGGCTCCCATCTCCTCCATCAGCCGTCTGTCGAAGTCGTCTCGAGGAAAGGCGCCCGCATGTTTGCGAACGTCGGCATAGGCCGCGCGCGCCGGCACGATAGCCGCAACCGACAGCGGACAGGGCGGCACCGGTACGATGTACTGCTCGGTATCAGGCGCGATCAGCACGACATTGCGCGTGTCCGGGCTCCAGACCTCATTGTCGCGCTGGTAGATCTGCGGCCCGTCCATGCTCAACGTATCGTTCCAGTTGATCGCATATGTCTCGTCTTCCGTGCTTGGACCGGCCTTGAAGTAGTTGCCGACAAAGGAAATCGGCGTTCCACCCGGATATTGAGAGAACACTTCCCCCCATTCCGACCGGGCGTTGAAGAAGACGTTGTTGATGATGTCGATGCACGATCCGCCGTAGTGGTTGTCATCGGGATTGCGGTCCCGGTTCGATATGCAGGCATTCCTCCAGAACGTGATCTTCTGGGGGATGCGCGGGTCTGAGCCGAGCAGCGCGCACTTGCTGTGTTTGTTCTGGCCTTCGCCGAACACTGAATTGGCAATCGTCAACTCTGTCGAGTTGGCATGCGAATTGAAGTTCTCATCGGTCGCCCAGGAACCGGAAACGTGGTCGACATAAACGCGCGTGCTGCTTTCAATTGTCAGCGCGTCGACGTTCTTGACGGTATTGGGCAGGCGAGGCCGAAAGCGGAGATGCCTGAGGATGACATCGTGGGCACCTTTGACGATCAGCGGCGTATGCCTTTTCTTCGCGTTCGTCTCATCGATCGTCAGCATGATCCCACCGCCGGGCGCCGTCTGGCCGAGAATGGATAGAAAGCTGTTGTCCTCGGAAACCATGATCGAGCTTTTCAGGTGTATGACGCCCCCGACCGCGAAGATGCAGTTTCTCGGCCCTTGCGCTTCCACACAGGCCCTGAGGCTGCCAGGGCCATCGTCGGCCAGGCTGGTCACGGCCACGATTGCGCCGCCTCGCCCACCCTGGCTGAACTTGCCATAACCATCGGCGCCGGGGAACGCAGGTGCCTCTGCCGCATGTGCAGCTGTGCAAACGGATGCGAACCCCATGAACAAAAACAACAGCAGAAAATGCAAACGCTTCTGGAGTTGCAGCTTACACATCGGCATCACCCTGTTGGTGGGAAAAGTCTCGTGTACGGCGAAGCTCGGCAGGCACGGCGATGCTCCGGCATACATCTGCCTTTGCTCGTAAAAACGATCATAATCGGCTTGAAGCTGCGATCAACTGGAATGATGAAGCCGGTGCAAATATTGTCCCGCATGTTTCATTTGAGCGGAAAACAGCTGTACTGGCGATCGCAAGTGTATCGAAACCGGTCGGAGAGACTATCCTTGCAACCTTACTCAAGGTTAGGCGTTGACAACCCAAACGCCTCCACACCATGATACAATCCGTGAAGACGGGCCAATTGTGACTGTAAATCTTGATGCCGACATGCCGTTCTGAAAGCCGATCTGGGCGAATACCGGTTGTAACGGCGAGGACAGAACAGCGTGAGTACCGAACCGTTCATTGTTGCATATCCGTTCATCGGCGATGAGGTTGGCGGAAGCCATATTTCCGCAATCAAGTTGATTACGGCCCTCGATCCCGCGAAGATCAGGGCACTCATCGTGCTGCATCAACCCGACGGGGTCCTTGCTGGCTATCTCCGCGAAAAGGGTATCTCCTATGTGGCAGCCCCGTCCGACCACGTTCTGACACCGCGCCACAGGGCGACCGGCAACAATGGCCCGTCCAGCGCACTCGACTATGTCAGATGCTTCCCCAAGCTTGTGCGGTTCCTGCGCCAGCATGGCGTCTCGATTGTCCATACCAACGACGGCCAGATGCACGCCACCTGGGCCGTGCCCACCCGCGTTGCCGGCGCCCGACTGCTCTGGCACCACCGGGGAGATCCCACTGCACGCGGCGTCAACGTTCTGGCTCCGCTGTTTGCAAACCAGATCGTGACAGTCTCCCGATTTTCCCGACCAAGTCGCCCGATCATTGCCGTCGACAACAAGATAACTGTGCTGCACAGCCCGTTTGATCATCCGGCCGCCCTTCCGAACCGCGACGCCTGCCGCATGGCTTTGGTGCGCGAACTGGGACTGGACGACAATGTGCATTTCGTTGGCTATTTCGGTTCCCTGAACGAGCGTAAACGGCCGATGCTATTTGTCGAAATCGTTGCCGCATACCTGAAACGTTATCCCGGAACTCCATTGCATGGCCTGCTGTTCGGCAAACCTGAACCGGGCGGCCCGCGACTGGACCTTGCAGTCGACGAAACCGCGCGCAAATTGGGTATTTCCTCTTCCATCCACCGCATGGGATTTCGCTCTCCCGTGGCGCCGTTTATGTGCGCGGTCGATGCGCTGCTGGTACCGGCGGTCAACGAACCATTCGGCAGGACGCTGATCGAGGCGATGCTGTTGGGTACTCCAGTGATCGCCACCGACCATGGCGGCAACCCGGAGGCAATCACCAGCGGCACAAACGGCTATCTCGTGCGCCCAGAGGATCCCGAAGCTTTTATCGAGCCACTGCGTCGCCTGCTCAGCAACCCCGATGAATGGCACCGCCTCAGCAAATCTGCCCGGGAGCAGGCGCTGGAGCACTACGGTGTCAAAGCCCATGTGAATGGCATTACCGAGATCTACGAAAAAATGGTCAGACCGACACAAGTACGATAGTTGGCGACAAGCCGTCAGCCAGCCATAAAATGTCCATGCCGACCCAGGGGAGAGGAAATTGCGCCTGCAAGAAATCGACTTCCTGATCATCGGCGCGACGAAAAGCGCCACGACCTGGCTTCAGCAATCGCTCCAGCAACATTCGGCAATCCACATGCCGGACCCCGAACTGCACTATTTCAGTCGCTATTATGAGCGTGGCACGGATTGGTACACGCAGCAATTCGCGCGCCAGCCGCATCACCGGCTGGTGGGAGAAAAATCGAACTCCTACATGGATACGCCCGAGGCTGCCCCACGCATCCGCAGGGATTTGCCGCATATCAGGCTGATCGCCCAGTTGCGCAATCCGGTGGAGCGGGCCTATTCCGATTATTGCATGCTCTACCGCCGGGGCGAGGTCGGGAAAGACATCGACCAGTATCTCGACCCAAGGCTCGCCGATGGCGGACGGTTCCTGAATGGCGGTCTCTATTACGACCAGTTGCGCGCTTTCCTGGACCTCTATTCCTCTGATCGACTACTCGTGCTGCTGTTCGAAAACATCAGGACGCAACCGCAGAGGCAGTTGGACGCCGTGCGCGATTTCCTCCTGCTCGACAGCGAACTGGAAGTTCCTCCCGTCACCACCAAGGTCAAGGACAAGACGCAGCCGGTTATCAGCCCCGGACTGCGCAAAGTATTGGCGCCACTGAAATCGATCGCCAAGCCATTCCGCCAGAACCCGGTGTTCCAGGCAGCCAGATCGGTGATCGCCAGGGAGTTGCGCTACCCGCCGCTCAGCAAAGACCTCAAGACGCGGTTGATCGACTATTATGCTCCGCAGGTCGAGCGGCTGGGTACGACCACCGGGCAGGATCTTTCCGCCTGGCTCAGCAACGTCGTTCCGCAACGCGACCCGGCCGGCTGACCCCATCATCGGCGGGAAATGGCAGATACAAATTTTGTGTAATACTTGAGCAATACGCACGAGAAACCCCTCGTTTCCGTGGAAAACCGGTATTCATCCGCCGATCACTGCCTTTTGTTGTTGGCAATTTGGAAAATCCGCCATTGTGGCGAGAATGCCTTCTTTACTCCTATGAATCCTGATGCCAGTTTCAGCAGGAGTTTGAGTACATCAATACGAAGTCAGGCCCGCATCGGATGCCATTGAAGATGAGTAATCCAATAAATTTGGAAATTGGCCAAATGCACCGCTCCCGCCGAACCGGCAAACAACTGACAATCATCGCGATCGAGGAAGATCGGGTTTACTACGTCGTTGAGGGCTTCACCACTATTGCACCACTGTTCCTTCCAAAGGAGAAGTTCATCCATCTCGTCGGTCTGGACGAGGAACAGAGCTAAGCCGCCGCTCCTCTGGCTGCCGCTGGCAAGCGGACCAAACGCCTCAACTTTGGTTAGACAGGTATCGACGTCGTGTATTTGACGGCTTTCAGCGCAAAATGCGACGACGACGACGCAACCCCGTGATGCGTCAGGATCCCCTGCATAAGCAGCCTTTCGTAACTGCTGACATCGGCAACAAGCACCCTCAACAGGTAATCCCACTCGCCCGACATCGAATAGCACTCAAGTATTTCGTTGTGGCTCTCGCAGAACCGCTCGAAATCCCGGCGCACGACCGGATCGTGGGTCTTCATTCGAACCTGGCAGAATGCATTGAGTCCCCGGCCTACCGTTTCCGGATCGACCAACCGCACCGTACTACCAAGAATGCCTGAGGTCTCCATCGCCTTGATGCGCCGCCAGCATGAGGCCGATGACGCCCCCACCAACTCGGCCAGTTCCGCGTGACTGATATCGGCTCGTGCCTGCAATACGTTGAGAATCTTGCGGTCGATTGCGTCAATGTCATTCTGTTTCACGATCGCACCATTTCTGAGCTGATTGTTTCACCATGCTACCAAATCACGGATCAGAAATACACTCACGAACCGTATCCAGGGCGTACGAACCGTCAATCGAACCCGGGTGAACGGTCGCAGGTCGATTCGACAGATCCTTCTTGGCTTCCGATCAGATTGGTTCAGAAAGCCGGCTATTTCGAAACAGCTACATCAGCAAGCGCTTATTTTCAGCTCGAATTGAACGAAACTCACGGACTGCGTCGACTACTATAGGCAATAGGGCGCAGTACCGGAGGAGGACCGAGATGCCGCATGCCGTATTGAAGACCGTGGTCAGAGATGTCCCCGATCAATCCGTTGACTGGAAACGCATCGCATCAAACATGTTTCTGTCCCGCGCGCTCGACGAGATGGAAGAAAAAAGCCTCGTTCCGGATAAAAAGGTTCTCTATCAGTTTTCCGCCAGGGGCCACGACATGGCCCAGATCATGCTGGCCTGCCATCTCACTGGCAAGCATGACGCCATTTCGGGATATTACCGCAATCGCCCGCTCCTCTTGACGCTTGGCGTCGATCCGGTCGATGCGCTGGGATCCTCGATGGCGCGCATGGGCGGTTACTCCGGCGGCCGCGATATTGGCGTGTCCTTCAACTATCCCAATCTCGATGGCCCGTCGGCTCTGCCGATGTGCGGCGGCGTCGGCGCGCAATACACGCCGGCGACGGGTTGGGCCAACGCACTCAATTACTATCGCGACACTCTGGGCCAAGGCGAATATGGCGACAGCATCGTTGTCGCTCTCGGTGGAGACGGTTCGGTTGCCTCCAATGGTTTCTGGTCGGGGCTGACAATTGCCACGACGCAACAATTGCCGGTACTGTTTTACATCGAAGACAACGGCTATGGCATCTCGGTCCCTTCGCGCTTGCAGACGCCGGACGGCAACATTGCCGCCAATCTCGCAAGCTGGGGCGGCCTTGAGATTTTCGAAGGCGACGGCACCGATCCGGCCGAAGCGGCACGGCTGACCCGCAAGGCCGTCGAATATGTACGAAAGATCCGCAAGCCGGCCATGTTGCGGCTGACCGTGCCGCGCCTTGAAGGCCACAGCTACCAGGATACCCAGGCCTACAAGAGCGAGGCGGTGCTGATGTCGGAGCGCGCCCGCGATCCCTTGCCGCGCCTCAAGGACTACATTGTTCCAGTCATTGTCGGTGCCGATGAATGGGAGGGCCTCGAACGCGCGGCCCAAGCAAAGGCGGAGGCAGCGCTTGCGAAAGCGGATGAACGCCCGGTTGCCCCACCGGAATCGGTGATGCGCAATATCTTCTTCGAGGGCGACCTGCAGACCATGGGCGGGCAGCATCCCGCCGGCTATCGCGCCCCGCGGGCAACCGACGTGCCGACCACGGACGGCCAGCGCATCAACATGGTGACGGCGATCCGCCGCACTCTCGAATGCGAAATGGACGTCAACCCCAAGGTTGTGGTGTTCGGCGAGGACGTGGGACCAAAGGGTGGCGTGCATGCGGCTACTCTCGGCCTGCAGGAAAAATTCGGCGAAAACCGGGTATTCGATACCTCGCTGTCGGAGGAAGGCATCATCGGACGCGCCATAGGCATGGCACTCGCCGGCCTGATGCCGGTTCCGGAAATCCAGTTCCGCCGTTATGCCGAGCCCGCCACCGAGCAAATCAACAACTGCGCCACCATCCGCTGGAGAACCGACAACCGGTTTGCAGCCCCGATGGTGATCAGGATGCCGGGTGGGTTCTTCAAATGCGGCGACCCCTGGCACAGCCAAACCAACGAGGTTTCCTTCATTCACCAGCCTGGCCTGAAGGTCGCAGTGCCATCGAATGCAGAAGACGCCGTAGGGTTGCTCAGGACATCCCTGCGCGGCAACGACCCCGTCGTCTTTTTCGAACACCGCTATCTGCTGGATCATACTTCGGCGCGGCGTCCCTATCCGGGCGATGATTACGCCCTGCCATTCGGCAAGGCCCGGCTCGTCCGGCAAGGCAACGACATTACGGTCGTGACCTGGGGCTCGATGGTGCACCGCTGCGAGGAAGCCACCGAGAACCTGTCCGCCGATGTTATCGACCTCAGGACCCTGATGCCATGGGATCGGCAGGCCGTTCTGGCTTCCGTACGCAGGACGCGCCGCTGCCTGATCGTGCATGAGGATCTGGCGACGGCCGGTTTCGGGGCAGAGATCTCGGCGGTGGTCGCCGACGAGGCTTTCATGGAGCTCGATGCTCCCGTATCCCGCCTGACCATGCCCGACGTGACAAGCCCGCACAATCCGGCTCTCATGAGCTGGGCTGTGCCTTCCGCCGACACTATCAGTCAGAAAATCCTCTCCCTCCTGGAGTTCTGAGATGTCCGAGCTTGTCGAAGTCAAGGTCCCGGCCGAGCAGGAGGGGACCACAGCCGTCGTGCGCAACTGGCTGAAAGCAATCGGTGATACGGTTTCGGTCGACGATCCGCTGGTGGAGATCGAAACCGACAAGGTCACTCAGGAAATCCCCTCACCCGTCGCCGGCGTCCTGACCGAAATGTTGATGAAAAGCGGTGAGGACGCGCAACCCGGCGCTGTGCTTGGGCGCATCCGCCAGGGCGAACGATCTTCAGCCACCAATGGCCATGCGACAGCGGCAAAGCTTCCTGCGGGGACTGCCGCCCTTGATAACGAAATGCCGATCCGCTACTCGCCCGCTGTTCGGCGTGCTGCGGAAGAATACGGCATCGATCCCGCAACTGTAAAAGGAAGCGGCAAGGGCGGCAGAGTGACCCGCATGGACATGGACGAAGCCAAAGCGTCAGGTCCGCGCGCGCCCCTATCTCCACCCGTTGCCGAAACGCCTCCTCCATTGGCGCCCGAATTCAGGCAACCGGAACCGGTGATGCCTGCCATTGAACCAGCAATCGGCAGCCGCAGCGTACCACACTCGCCCATGCGCCTGGCGATTGCCCGCAACATGGTCAATTCCGTCGCGACGGCGCCGCATGTATCGGCCGTCTTCGAAGCTGATTTCACCGCCATCATCCGGCACCGCGAGCGCAACAAGGCCCTGTTGGCCGCTGAGGGCATCAACCTGTCCTACACGGCCTATATCATCGCAGCCTGCATTGCGGCCATGCGCAAGGTTCCCGAGATCAACAGCCGCTGGCATGACGACCGCCTCGAAGTATTCAACGACGTCAATGTCGGCATTGGCACGGCGCTCGGCGACAAGGGGCTGATCGTGCCGGTGATCCATAAGGCACAACAGCTCTCGCTCGAAGGCATAGCCGCAAGGCTGCAGGATCTGACCACACGCGCCCGTAGCGGCGCATTGGATCCGGCAGATGTGCGCGGCGGCACCTTCACCATCTCCAATCACGGCGTATCCGGCTCGCTGCTGGCGACGCCGATCATCAACCAGCCGCAATCTGCCATCCTCGGCGTCGGCAAGGTCGAAAAGCGTGTCGTGGTGCGCGAAATCGACGGCACCGACACGATGCAGATCCGGCCGCTCGCCTATGTGTCGCTGACCATCGACCACCGGGCCCTCGACGGCTACCAGACCAACGCTTGGCTTTCTGAGTTCGTCGGCACGCTCGAGAACTGGCCATCATGAGCCCAACCCACGACTACGACGTGCTCGTCATCGGTGGCGGTCCGGGCGGCTATTCCTGTGCCATCCGGGCAGCCCAACTCGGGCTTCGAACGGCCTGCGTCGAGGAACGGGACAAACTGGGTGGCACCTGCCTGAATGTCGGCTGCATTCCCTCGAAATCGCTGCTTGACGCGTCCCACCATTTCGAGAGCGCCAGCAACGGCCATCTGGCCGCATTCGGCCTCCGGTTCGACAATGTCTCGTTCGATCTTGCTGCAATGATGCGCCAGAAGGACGATGTTGTCGCGTCGTTGGCAAAGGGCATCGACTTTCTGTTCAAGAAGCATGGCGTCACGCGCCTCAAGGGAACTGCGAGCTTCGCATCGCCTCATGCGATTGATATCGAAGGAAAGGCGGTAACGGCGCGGTCCATCATCATCGCCACCGGCTCCTCACCATCGGCCATTCCCGGGCTGGATATCGACAACGAATCCGGTCCTTTCGTGGACTCGACTGGTGCACTCGCACTGGCGCGTGTCCCCGAACACATGGTCGTCGTTGGCGGCGGCGTCATCGGGCTGGAACTCGGCTCCGTGTGGCGGCGGCTTGGCTCGAAAGTGACAGTGATCGAACTCCAAGACGACATCTTGCCCGGCATGGACAACGACGTGAGACGCGTCATGGCTAAACTCCTGAAGACGCAAGGCCTTGCACTCAGGACAGCGACATCAGTCGTCGATGCCGTAGCGGGCAACGCCAAAGCCGAACTAACGGTGCGCTCGTCGGCAAGCCAGTCGACGGAAACGCTGGTGGCCGATACCGTGCTCGTCGCCACGGGGCGCAAGGCCAACACCCGATCCCTGAAACTCGAAAATGCCGGGGTCGTGTCGGACGAGCGCGGCTTCATTCCCGTCGATTCCAGAGGCGCCACCGGCGTTGCAGGCATCTTCGCCATCGGCGATGTGACGCGCGGCCCGATGCTGGCGCATCGCGCGCAGGACGACGGCATTGCACTGGCCGAGCGACTGGCGGGAGGGTTCCGTCCAACAGACCACGATCTCATTGCCAGCGTGATCTACACCAAACCCGAAGCCGCCAGTGTCGGAAGGACCGAACAGGAACTGGTCGCGTCCGGCCATCCCTACCGCAAGGCTTTGGTGCCGATGTCATCCAACAGCCGGGCAAAAGTTCACCGGGAGACCGATGGCTTTGTCAAGCTGTTGGCGGAGGCAGGCTCCGGCAGGATCATCGGCGCTCATATCGTCGCCGGTGCTGCCGGCACGATTATTGCGCAAGCGGTTCAGGCGATGGAATTTTCCGCCACCGCCGAGGACATCGCCTATACCAGCCACCCGCATCCCGGCGAGAACGAAGCGATCCGCGAAGCGGCGTTCCATCTGGTCGGCGCTCCCGTTCACGCAGCCTGAGACAGCATCTATCTTCCACCGACGATGGTTCAGGCCTCTCGCTTCCATCAGCGAGATGTGGTTTTCTCCGGTTGCCAAATCAATCGAATGGCAATAGCCCGGTTGGAGACCGGCGCCGGAAATGCGCGGAGGAGGTACGGAAATGAAGATGCAGCAACCAATCAGGCAGGACGTGAAATGAGCGGCAGAACCTACTACGCACCCCATGGCGGCTCACCGCAGCAGACCGAACTCCTGACCGGCCGTGCCGTTTTCACGGAAGCCTATGCCGTCATCCCCAAGGGCGTGATGATGGATATCGTCACCAGCTACCTGCCCTTCTGGGAGCGCACCCGGCTCTGGGTCCTGTCGCGCCCGCTCTCCGGCTTTGCCGAGACCTTTTCGCAATACATCATGGAAGTCGAACCCGGCGGCGGCAGCGACCGGCCGGAAAATGATGCCGGCGCCGAGGGTGCGCTGTTTGTAGTCGAAGGCACGCTGACCGTGCATCTCGGCGGAAAAACCCATGTTATGCAGCCGGGCGGGTTCGCCTACATTCCGCCAGCCAGTTCGTGGACGGTCCGCAACGAAAGCGATGCGCCGGTGCGTTTCCATTGGGTCCGCAAGGCCTATGAACAGGTCGACGGTCTGGCGGTCCCCGATCCGATATTTGTCAACGAAGCCGATGTCGCCCCCACGCCGATGCCTGGCACCGATGGCAAATGGGCAACCACGCGCTTCGTCGATCCGATGGATCTACGTCACGACATGCATGTCACCATCGTCACATTCGAACCCGGCGCAGTCATTCCTTTTGCCGAAACGCATGTGATGGAGCACGGGCTCTACGTGCTCGAAGGCAAGGCCGTCTATCGCCTCAATCAGGATTGGGTCGAGGTCGAGGCCGGGGATTTCATGTGGTTGCGCGCCTTCTGCCCGCAGGCCTGCTACGCCGGCGGCCCGGGCAAGTTCCGCTATCTCCTCTACAAGGATGTCAACCGGCACATGAAACTCGGCCATCACGGCATCGCCCGGCGCTAACCAGATCCGCCCGTCACAGCAGCCCTTCGGGGCTGCTCATTCCGGCACCCAGCGGGGTTTGCGCTTTTCGCCAAACGCCGCTCGCCCCTCGCGCGCGTCCGGCGTATCGGCCACCAATCCGATCATGCGTTCGGCATAGGCGAGCCTCTCGTCTTGCGGCATGTCCTGCATTTCGCCAAACGCCGCCTTGCCCATGCGCATCGCAGAAGGCGAACCGCGCATCAGTTTTGCTATTACCGTGTCGATCACACCGTCGAGTTCTCCAGCAGGAACCGCGCGATTGATCAGGCCGTATCGCTCGGCCTCGGCCGCGTTCAGCGGTTCGCCAAGATAGGCCATTTCGCGCAAACGCCGCTGCGGCACCTGCCGCATCAGAGTCGTCGCGATCATCAACGGAAACACGCCGACCCGGACCTCCGGCGTACCGAAATTCGCGTGGTCGGCGGCGTAGGCGAGATCGCAGGCTGAAACGAGACCCAGCCCGCCCCCGAACGCCGAGCCGTTGACGCGGCAAATTACCGGCTTGCTGCACGACCCGATCGCGCGAATAACATTGGCGATCGGATTGGCCCCGGCAGATGAGGCAAACATGCCGCCGTCAATGTCCTTCAGGTCGGCGCCAGCGCAAAACGTCCGTTCGCCCGCACCCGTCAGCACCACGGCGCGAAGATCATCGTCGGCGGATGCTGCCGCAAACGCATCGACGAGCGCCTCGGTCAGCGACAGGTTCAGGGCATTGTGCACCGCCTGTCTGTTGAGCGTCAGCCAGAGCACTGACCCGTGACGTTCGGAAAGCAGTATACCCGTCATATCAACCTCCGGAAACCGTTCGTGACGCAAGAATGGCCCGCCCGGCCCGGGCCATATTGGGCCGCTTCAGCACTTCGCTGATCCAGTCGCCGATCCGCGCGACAGAACCGAGATCAACGCCTGTCTCGATCCCCAGTCCCTCCATCAGATAAAGCACGTCCTCGGTCGCGACATTGCCGTTGGCGCCGGGTGCATAGGGACAGCCGCCCAGGCCACCCACGGAACTGTCGAACACCGAGATCCCTTCCTCGAGGCTGGCCAGCACATTGGCGATACCCTGCCCGTAGGTATCATGAAAATGCATGGCGATGCGTTCGCGCGGGATCGTGGCGGCAACCCGGTTGATCACGGTGCGTACCTTCGTTGCGGTGCCGACACCGATCGTGTCGCCGAGCGAGATTTCATAGCAGCCCATATCGTTGAGCGTGCGCGCCATCAGAGCAACCTCCTCCACATCGACCGTACCGTCATAGGGACAACCGGCGATGCAGGAAATGTAGCCGCGCACCCTCAGCCCGCTTGCATTGGCAAGATCGGCGACTGGCTCCAGCCGCTCGAGGCTTTCGGCCCGCGAGCAGTTGATGTTCTTGCGGCTGAAGCTTTCGGACGCGGAGACGAAGATCGCGATTTCCGTTACCCCGCAGGCAAGTGCGGCCTTGAGACCCTGCTCGTTCGGCACCAGCGCCGGATAGGACGTATCCGCCCGTCTTGCGATTGCCCGAAACACATCCACCGTGTCGGCCATTTGAGGCACTTTATGCGGCGACACGAAGGAACCGGCCTCCACCACCCGCAGGCCGGCGTCGGCGAGCCGCTCCACGAGTTCGATCTTGACGGCGGTTGAAACAGCAATCGCCTCGTTCTGCAGCCCGTCCCGGGGGCCGACTTCCACAATCCTGACCTTATCGGGCAATGCCATCATGATCATGCCTCCGGTTCGAACACGACAAGCAAAGCGCCCGCCTCGACCATGGTGCCGATGGCGCAATTGAAACTCGCGACCACGCCCTTGGACGGCGCGCGTACAGTGTGCTCCATCTTCATCGCCTCCATGACGACAAGTGGACGCCCTTTTTCGACTGCCTCGCCGGGCTTGGCGAGTATAGCACGAATGATCCCCGGCATGGGCGAAGCCAGTCCGCCCGAATGCGCTTCATCGATTTCGACATCCAGGTTATCGACGACGGCAACGCAGTGATTCAATCCGTCAACAACAAGCTCGAAGTGCTTGCCGTCCCTGAAGAAAAAGCCCTTTCTCCTGATACCTTCGAAGGTGGCGTGCAAGCTGCCGTCCGGTTCAAGCTTCCCTTCCACCGTCTGTACTTTCCCTTCCAGTTCTAGAAGGTAGGCTCCCGATCCATGCACCACCTGCAGTTCCGCACGTTGACCGCCGATGGAAAAATCAAGTCTTTCCCGCCTCGATGCGTTCAGGCGGAAAGCGCTCATATCAGCCCAGGGGCTATACGGATCGATTGATCTCGCGGCAGTATCGGCCATCTCCGCCCGCCGCGACAGCAGAAGTCCAAGTGCCGCCATGGCGACCAAATGCCATTGTGGCGCTTCCACCACCGGAAACAGAAGTCGTTCGTGGCGTTCGATAAAACCGGTATCGAGCTCAGCGGCAGCAAACTCTGGTTGAGCTGTCAGCCGTTCCAGAAAGCCCGCATTGTTGGCGACACCGCAGATCGCGACCTCGGCCAACGCTTTGCTGAGTCGCCGGACGGCAGATATCCGGTCGAGATCCCAAACAACCAGTTTTGCAATCATCGGGTCATAATGGACGGTGATCTGGTCTCCCTCGCGAATGCCGCTGTCGATGCGGAGGTTGGGACCGGCTTCCGGCAGACGCAGATGTGAAACCGGTCCCGTCGACGGCAGAAAGCCGTTGGCCGGATCCTCGGCATAAAGCCGCGCCTCGATCGCATGACCGTTGATGTCGAGATTGGCCCAGCCCGCAGGCAGTGCTTCGCCAGCAGCAACGCGCAACTGCCATTCGACCAGATCGAGCCCAGTGATAAACTCGGTCACGGGATGCTCGACCTGCAGGCGCGTGTTCATTTCCATGAAATAGAAATCGCCGTTGCCATCGAGCAGGAACTCGACTGTGCCCGCCCCTACATAGCCGATGGCAAGGGCTGCAGCCACGGCTGTTTGTCCCATCCTACGGCGCAGTTCATCGGACAGCCCCGGGGCCGGCGCCTCCTCGATCACCTTCTGGTGACGCCGCTGGATCGAGCAATCGCGTTCGAACAGCGAGTAACAATTGCCATGACTGTCGGCAAAGACCTGGACCTCGACATGGCGCGGGCGCAGCAGGTACTTTTCCAGCAGCATCCTGGCATCACCAAACGACGACAGGGCTTCACGCTTGGCACCCTCCAGTTCTTCCAGGAACATTTCGGGCGTCGCCGCAACCCGCATGCCCTTGCCGCCGCCGCCAGCCGATGCCTTGATCAGCACGGGATAGCCGATCTGGGCGGCCTCCTCGCTCAGCCGGTCGTCTGCTTGTTCCTCGCCGTGGTAGCCGGGCACGACCGGCACCCCGGCGTCGGCCATAAGCGCCTTGGCTTCGCTCTTGCCCCCCATTGACCGGATTGCCGATGGCGGCGGACCAATGAATACCATCCCGGCCTCGGCGCAGGCGGCAGCAAAACCAGCGTTTTCGGAAAGGAACCCATAGCCCGGATGGATCGCCTCAGCGCCTCTGGCTTTCGCCACCGCGATCACCTTTGCGATATCCAAGTAGGACTGGGCAGCGGGTGGCGGACCGATTTCATAGGCCTCGTCAGCCATGGCCGCGTGCCAAGCCTCGCGGTCTGCTTCGGAGTAGATGGCGACGGTCGAAACCCCCATCCGCTGGGCCGTACGGATGACGCGGACCGCGATTTCACCCCGGTTTGCGATCAGGATTTTTGAGAACATCGCCATTTCACATCCTGAAAATGCCGAACCGGGTCGGCTCGATGGGGGCGTTCAACGCGGCGGAAATGGCCAGCCCCAGCACCATGCGCGTATCGGCCGGATCGATGATACCGTCGTCCCAGAGCCGGGCACTGGCGTAATAGGGATGGCCCTCGGTTTCGTATTTGTCACGGATCGGCGCCTTGAAGGCTTCTTCCTCGTCTGCACTCCAACTCTTGCCCTGCGCTTCCAATCCGTCTCGGCGCACCTGAGCCAGCACCGAGGCCGCCTGCTCGCCGCCCATGACGGAAATGCGCGCATTCGGCCACATCCAGAGGAATCTCGGCGAATATGCCCGGCCGCACATGCCGTAATTGCCGGCCCCGAAGCTGCCGCCGATCACCACGGTAAACTTCGGGACCTTGGCGCAGGCAACGGCAGTCACCAGCTTTGCCCCATCCTTGGCGATGCCGCCTGCCTCGTATTTCTTGCCGACCATGAAACCGGTGATGTTTTGCAGGAACACAAGGGGAATGCCGCGCTGGGCGCAGAGTTCGACGAAATGCGCTCCCTTCAGCGCCGATTCCGAAAACAGGATGCCATTGTTGGCGACGATGCCAACGGGATAGCCTGAAATATGGGCAAAGCCGCAGACCAGCGTCGTGCCGTAGAGTGCCTTGAACTCGTCGAAGGCGCTGGCGTCGACGATCCGGGCGACTACTTCGCGCACGTCGAAGGGTTTGCGGGGATCGGACGGGACGATCCCATGCAATTCCTCCACGGGATAACAGGGCTCCTGAGGCGGACGAATATCGAGATCGACGCGCTTTTTGCAATTGAGCGTGCCGACGATGCTCCGCGCCATCGCCAGTGCGTGCCGGTCGTCATTGGCGTAGTGGTCGGTAACGCCGGAAATGCGCGAATGGACGTCAGCACCACCCAGTTCCTCCGCAGTGACAACCTCGCCCGTTGCAGCCTTCACCAGTGGCGGACCGGCAAGGAAGATCGTGCCCTGGTTTTTCACGATGATCGACTGGTCGCTCATTGCGGGCACGTAGGCGCCGCCCGCCGTGCAGCTTCCCATCACCACGGCGATCTGCGGAATGCCCTCTGCCGACATGGTCGCCTGATTGTAGAAGATACGGCCGAAATGATCGCGATCGGGAAACACCTCGTCCTGGTTGGGCAGGTTTGCGCCGCCGGAATCCACCAAGTAGATGCAGGGCAGACGGTTCTCGCGGGCAATCTCCTGCGCCCGCAGGTGCTTCTTCACCGTCAGCGGATAGTAGGTGCCGCCCTTCACCGTCGCATCGTTGACGACGACGACGCATTCGCGACCGGAAACCCGACCAATACCCGTGAGAATGCCCGCGGCGGGAACTGGCTCGTCATAGACCTTGTAGGCCGCAAACTGCGATAGCTCGAGAAAGGGTGTGCCGGGGTCGAGCAGGCCATCGATCCGGTCCCTCGGCAACAGCTTTCCCCGCGACAGATGCCGCGCCCGCGCTTTCTCCCCGCCCCCCATGGCGATCTCTCCAACCTTTGCGCGCAGGTCATCGACTAGGCTGCACATGTAGTCGCGGTTGGCTTGAAAAACCGGATCGTTGCGCAAGAGGCAGGATTTCAGTCTCATTGCGCCATCCCTCAAGCGTTGCTCTTGAACAGTTCGCGGCCGATCAGCATGCGGCGGATCTCCGAGGTGCCTGCCCCGATCTCATAGAGCTTGGCATCCCGGAGCAACCGGCCCGCCGAACTGTCGTTGACGTAGCCGCTGCCGCCCAGAAGCTGGATCGCATCGAGCGCCACCGCCGTGGCCCGCTCGGCGGCAAACAGGATGGCGCCAGCCGCATCCTGGCGTGTGATACGGCCGTTGTCGCAGGCTCTGGCAACCGCATAGACATAGGCCCGAGAGGCGTTCATCGCCGTGTACATATCGGCGATCTTGGCCTGCACCAGCTGGAATTCGCCGATCGCCTGCCCGAACTGACGGCGCTCGCGGCTATAAGGCAGCACGAGATCGACAGCCGCCTGCATGATGCCGATCGGTCCGGCCGCCAGCACCGCCCGCTCATAATCCAGACCGCTCATCAGCACGCTCACCCCGTCATTGAGCTTGCCGAGAACATTGTCCTCCGGCACCTCGCAATCCTCGAAGACGAGTTCCGATGTGGGCGAGCCGCGCATGCCGAGCTTGTCGAGTTTTTGCGCGGGCCTGAACCCCCGAAAGGTCTTTTCGATCAGAAACGCGCTGATGCCGCGCGCACCTGCCGCCATATCCGTCTTGGCATAGACCACGAGCGTATCGGCCTCATGGCCATTGGTGATCCACATCTTCGATCCGTTGAGCATGTAGCGGTCGCCGCGTCGATCCGCCCTGAGCCGCATCGAAACCACATCCGAACCGGCCTCCGTTTCGCTCATCGCCAGCGAACCGACATGCTCGCCGGAGATCAGTTTCGGCAAATAGCGCGCCTTCTGCGCGTCGGTACCCCAGCGGTGGATCTGGTTGATGCAGAGATTGGAATGCGCGCCGTAGGAGAGGCCGATCGAGGCGGAGGCGCGGCTCACCTCCTCCATCGCCACGCAATGGGCGAGATACCCCATGGCTGCGCCGCCATACGCTTCCGATACCGTGATGCCATGCAGCCCTAGCGCGCCCATCTCTGGCCAGAGATGGCGGGGAAACCTGTCATCGCGGTCGATGTCCGCTGCCACCGGCTGGATCTTGTCGTCGGCGAATTTTCGAACCGTTTGGCGAAGCGCCCCGATATCCTCACCGAGGTCGGCATCGAAAATTGCGGCAAGATCCATGCTCATCGGACGACCTCACTTGCGCTGGCAAAAGACCTCGCCATCCCGCACGGCAATCCGGATGCTGCCACCCGGACAGAACGCACCAGCACTCGCTCATTGGTAGCGCGAAATTGGGAAAATAGCGACAGGTCTGTGCGATATCGACACCGGCTTTTCAGCTGCCGGTATTTCCACCGTGACCACCACGATCGATCGCATCTGCCAAAGCCGCAGCCACCGCAAGGATCAGCGCCGATGCATCCTGCCGATGATGGATGGCAATCTCCATCGGCGGAATTTCGGGCAGCCCTTGCGCCTCCGTGAGCACCCGGTGCACGGGTAGCGCCGCGCGCAAAGGCAGCAGGCCCACTCCCAGTCCATCAGCAATCGCGCTCTGGATGCTGGCAAGGCTGGAACTCGTATAGACGATGTTCCAGCGCCGCCCGGCGGCGTCGAGTGCCTGCGTCATGTCGCTGCGATAAAGCCCGTGCGGCGGAAAGGCCACAAGTGGTAGCGGATCCGCCTCGATCACCGGATGCATGGCGCTGTCAAGCCATCCGAGGGGGTCGGGCCAGCGCGTCACGCCGTCCTTGCCCCCACTGCGTTGCTTGACCACCACCAGATCGAACTCACCGACATCGTAGCCGCGCCGCAGGTCCTGGCTCAGACCGCTTGTCACATCAAGCGTGACTTTGTCGTGGCTGCGGATGAAATCGGCCAACACCGGTGTCAGGAAAGCCGACGCCAGATCTTCCGGCAGGCCAAGCCGCAAGGTTCGGTTCATCGAAACTCTCGAAAGGGTCGCAACCGCCTCGTCGTTGAGACTGAGCATTCGCCTTGCATATCCCAGCAATTGCTCGCCCGCCTCCGTCGGCCGCACTGTGCGTTTGCTCCGGTCGAGCAGCCGCAGCCCCGCCGTTTCCTCAAGCCTGAGGATTTTCTGGCTCACCGTCGATTGTGTCAGGTTGAGGTGGCGGGATGCCGCCGTGAAGTTGCGCGCATCGACCACGGCGACGAAAGCATGGAGCAGGTCCAAGTCGAACAATGTATTCATAAAGACACTGGTTATCATCCTTACATTTAATTTCCAAATGCAAAACCCAGGGTGTAAGCCTTCCACGAAAATTGAAGGACACCCGATGACGACAGATGCAGAATTTCTGACCGAAGCGGTCGCGCTGGCTGTCGACAATGTCCGCGAGGGCGGCCGGCCATTCGGCGCCGTCGTGGTCAAGGATGGAAAGGTCGTCGGACGCGGCGTCAATCGCATGTGGGCCGATAACGACCCAACCGCCCATGCCGAACTTCTGGCCTTGCGGGCGGCAGGCGCGACCTTGGGCACCCCCAACCTCGAGGGCGCGGCCGTCTATGCCAGCGGGCAACCCTGCCCGATGTGTCTGGCTGCGATGCGGATGTCCGGCGTGAAAAAGGCGATGTTTGCCTATTCCAACGACGACGCCGAGCCCTATGGCCTGTCGACCGCGGAGATCTATGCCGAACTTGCCGGTCCGCTCGATCCCGCGCGGCTCGCAGTTTCGCATTCCCCGGAGGCGCAGGGCGAGCAGCATCTCTACCGGCTCTGGCAAGGCCGCAGCCAAAACGCCTCCTGAGAGTTTCCGCTCATGCAGCCATCGTCAGAACGAACATCCCCGGCGGGCGGCCACTGGCTGTTCATCGCAACCGTCGTCGTGGTGGCACTCAATCTCAGGCCATTCCTGACAGCGCCCGGCCCGCTATCCGCAGCCATAAGCGCCGACACAGGCATGAGCTACGACGCCATGGCGATGATGACGCTGTTGCCGACGCTGCTGATGGGTTTTGGCGCGCTCGCTGCCCCTTCACTGCAGTCCGTGATAGGCACCCGGCGCGGCCTGCTGATGGCACTACTGCTGCTGCTGGTGGGGTCGGCTTTGCGGTCCGTGGCCACAAGTGCATCCCTGCTACTGGCCACCGCGGCGCTCTGCGGGCTGGGTGCGGCCTTCATCCAGGCGGTGTTCCCCGGCATCATCAAGGGCCGGTTCCCTAACCGGGTGCCTGCGGTCACAGGCCTCTACTCCGCCATGATCATGGCAGGCGGCGCGCTTGGCGCCCAACTGGCACCGCGCCTGGCGGGCGCGGACGGAGACTGGAAATCAGCGCTTGCCTGGCTCGGCCTACCCGCCGCCGTGGCCTTCCTGCTGGCCAGTCGCACGCTTGGCGACGTGCAAACCTCCGCCCACCAGTCATCGTTGACTGGCACGCTGCTGCGCCGGCCGCGAACCTGGTTGCTGATGGCCGGCTTCGGGCTGGTCAATGGCGGCTATTCGTCCATGGTGGCATGGCTGGCACCCTACTATCAGTCGCAGGGCTGGAGCCTGACGGACAGTGGCAATCTCGTTGCGGCCATGGCAATATTTCAGGCCATCGCCGCGCTGGCGATCCCGGCGCTGGCTGCGCGCACCGGCCGCGACCGGCGCCCCTGGCTCTGGGTTGTGCTGGGTATGCAGGCAATCGGCTTCTTCGGGCTGGCGTTCTTGCCGAGCGCCTCGCCGGTTTTCTGGGTTGCCCTCTGCGGGATGGGCCTTGGCGGTTTTTTTGCGCTTTCGCTGGTCACGGCGCTCGACCATCTTTCCGATGCAAGGCAGGCGGGGGCTCTTGCGGCCCTCATGCAAGGCGGCGGCTTCCTGATCGCAGCGCTTGCGCCGCTGGCATCCTCGCTGTTGCATGGGATGACCGGCAGCTTTGCGGCAGGCTGGATGCTGAACCTCGCCTGCGTTGCTGTCATGTTCGTTCTCTATGTCAGGCTGAACCCGGCAAACTACGGCAAGGCCATGGCGATGCACACGTCTCCTGAGCCGGAAACCGGCGCGGCCCACCAAGCAGTGACATAGCTATCGAGGAGGTCTGCATTGCCCCGTATTACGAAAGCGTTGCCAGTCGCCTTGGTATCCATCGCCTTGATGCTATTTCTACTTCTTTCGACAGGAGCGACCATGGCCTCTGAACACACGTTGATTGCAGCTGCCGAGCGCGGCGATATCAAGATTATCCAGACTCTGATCACGGATCGGGTGCCCATCGACGGCCGCGACGGAAACGGGCGAACCGCGTTGCTTGCCGCCACCCATGCCAACCAGATCGATGCTGCCCGGCTGCTGATCGAAGCGGGTGCCGACGTCAACGCCAAGGACAGCATCCACGACAGCCCGTATCTTTATGCCGGCGCGCGAGGTCATCTCGAAATTCTGCGCATGACGCTTGCCCATGGCGCCGATCTCAAAAGCACCAACCGCTACGGCGGCACAGCGCTGATCCCGGCGGCCGAGCGTGGTCACGTGGAAACCGTTCGCACCCTGATCGAGGCGGGCGTCGAGATCGACCACGTCAACAGGCTCGGATGGACCGCACTGATCGAAGCGGTCATTCTCGGTGACGGCGGACCGCCTCATGTCGAAATCGTCCGGCTGCTGGTCGACAATGGCGCCGATGTCGATCTCGCCGACAATGACGGCGTCACCGCTCTCCAGCACGCACGCCAGAAGGGCTACAAGGAAATCATCGCGATCCTTGAAGCGATGCGCTGAAGCTGCCCGTTTCCTCAGGCCATCCATTGCCCAAATCATCCAGCGCCTCGCGCCAACCTCGCGGCGGCAAGCGCTGGTGAAAGCCTCCGTACTCAGCAGGTTTTGGTGTACACCCAGAGCTGGGCCGGCGGAATATTGCGGACCACGAAGTCATAGTGCGCGATCTTGTAGCGGTCAGGCATTGCAACGACAGGTGACATCGGCCCATAGGTGATCTGGATGACCGGCCGGCCTTCGGGTATGCGCGCCAGCAGATCCTCCAGCAGCGCCACGCGCCGCTCCATAGGAAAGCTCAGCATGGGAACAGCGCAGATGACGCTGTCGAACTGCCGATGGCGGCATTCACCGAGTGCGCCGTCCAGATCGAAGGCATCGCCATTCCTGAAATCGACGCCCGGAAAACGCGCCACCAGATCGTCATAGAATTGCTTCGAATATTCCACCGAAACGATGTTTTCGGGTTTGATGCCCCGGCCAAGTATGGCCTTGGTAATCACACCTGTCCCCGGACCAAGTTCCAGCACCGGCAGACCGGAGCCGGGATTGATGACGCTCGCCATCCGTCGGGCGGTGAAGCTGGAGGTTGGGATGATGGCGCCAACCGCCTTTTTGTCCCGCTGCCACCCCTTGAAGAACCTTACTTCTTCATCGAATCTGCGACCGATACGCTCTTTCAGGCTGAAAACCATGGATCCTCCTCATCAGCATGCGACGCGGAACGTCACATACTGCCACGCGATGCCCCGGATGAACGCCAGCTTCTTGTTCTTATTTTGCGACAAAAACAAGCCATATTGCGCCAAATCCACAATTTCGGCGGAGCACATTGAATACCGCTCTCCTGCGTACCGCAACGACAAAGGGCGCACGGAAGTTCCGTACGCCCTGTGTCTCACCCAGATTCGCGATATGCAGGATGGCTGCCAGGCTTTGTTACAAAGCCGGGTGCAGCGGGTTCATCTCAAGGGCAGACCCATACGATAAACCGCATTGGCGTTGTCGTGGAACATGCGCCGCTGCTCCTCGGCACTGTAGCTGCGCACGGCAGTCTTGAAGACGTCAATCCACGCGGCAAATCCGATCTGCAAAGTCAGGACCGGATAATCGGTCGCAAACAGCACACGTTCCGGCCCGAAGCAATCGATGCCGTGCTTCAGCACATTGGTCAGGCTCTCGGCAGTCCAATCCGGGTCATAGGCAGTCGGATTGGAAAGCTTGATATGGACATTGCTGGTCTTCGCCAGATTGCGCAGCCCTGATCGCCAGCGCTCCATGCCTTCGGGCGTCCTATCCATCGGGCTACCGCAGTGGTTGAGCACGATAGTGATTTCGGGAAAGTCCTCAGCCAGCCGGCGCGCTGCCTGCATCTGCCACGGCGAGATCATCAGGTCAAAACTCATACCATGCCTGGCAAGCAGGCCGAAGTTTCGCCGCCAGACCGGATCTTCCATGCGAAACTCATCGGCAACCCGGCGCTTGGCGGGATCGGGATGCCAGGTGAGAATATCCCGGATACCGGTCACCCGCTGGTACGCCGCATGCTGCTGCAGAAGTTCCGGCGCCTGCGGATCGTGGAGCGGCGCATGGGCCACGTAGCGCGAGGCGATGCCGCCCGGCTTTTCCAGGGTCTCCAGCCATGCCGTCTCGCTGACCGGATCGACCGGATCCCAGCCGGCCTCGATATGGACAGTCGCAACGACGTTGGAGCCGGACGCTACCGTGAGGTAGTCGGCAGGCAGGAAAGCATGGCGAAGCGGCTGGAGTTCGTCGCCCTGCGGACCGGCGAGCCAGGGATGCTTGCCCTGATCGAAATCCCACAGATGATGGTGGGCATCGATGATCGGGCCGGAATAGAGCGCGTTGTCCATTTCCGCATTCACCCCGCAAGGCCTTCGGTGCCGGCACCACAGACCAGCGCGCAGACCTGCTGGTCGGCATTGAACGTGATCCGTTCCTGGCGCATGGCAGCGACTGCTGCAGCACCGCTGAGATCGGCTGCCAGCCCGAATTCGAACCACAGCCATTGCGCCGCTTCCACCATCTCATCGTCCTCGACGAGTACGATCTCGTCGATCGCATGCCGGGAAAGCTCAAAGACGCCGCGGTCGGTTTCCCCACAGGCCATTGTCGCCACGCGCGTCGTCACTTCGGGCAAACGAACGACCTTGCCGGCGGCCATCGATGCATGGAAGGTCGGGCAACCGACGGGCTCGATACCGATGATCCTGATCGACGGCTTGAGCGCCTTGAGTGCCACCGACATGCCGGTGATCAAGCCGCCGCCGCCGATGGCAATCAGCACGGTGTCGAGATCAGGGTTTTCCGCGAGCAGTTCGAGCGCCAGCGTACCCTGCCCGGCCAACACAGCCGGATCGGCGAACGGATGAAAATAGGCTGCCCCGGTCGTATCGGCAAAATCCAACGCATGTTCGTTGGTCTCATTCCAGATCGAGCCGACAATATGCACATTCGCCCCGAGCCGCTTCAGCTTCTCGACCTTCAGTGGTGCGACATTGGTCGGCACAAAAATGGTGGCGGTAACACCGGCCATCTGGGCTGCGCGCGCCGTGGCCAGCCCGTGATTGCCGCCTGACGCCGTCACCACGCCGGCGGAAAGCGCTTCAGCCGATGTCGTCAGCAGCTTGTTGGTCGCACCACGCGCCTTGAACGAGCCCGTCGCCTGCAGGCATTCGAGCTTGAGAAACAGCTGCGCCTCGGTCGGTTTGCTGCCTGTGGCGACCGCTTCCATCAGCGGCGTGCGGCGGATATAAGGCGCGATGCGCTCAGCAGCGTCCTGGATATCGGAGAGCGTGATCATGCGGCAAAATCCTTGCAAGCGGAAACGATGACAGCACAGCAGCTACCGGAGATAACGTGGCCCGGATGCCGGAGCGCATAGACGACCCCGTCCAACCCATAATGGACCACTTCGGGTGCCCGCGCCGGATTATTGAGGAAATGAATGCGCCCGGCCGGTTGTCCAGCTTTCACTTCGGTGCCGAGTTCATGATAGGGCTCGAAAACGCCCGCATCCGTGGCAAGTACATAGGCGCGATGACCGGCGATCTCATAGGCCGGCGAAAGGTCCGTGGGAACCGAAGCCGGATCGGCGCTCTCGACCACGCCAAGATGATGCAGCACGTTGTGGACGCCACGACGGCACACTTTCACCGCCTCAGGCGACACCGTACCTCTGCCAGCCATTTCCGTACCGACGGTGATCAGGCCAGCCCTGCAGGCCGAAGACGTGGACGTGCGAGGATCGCCGAGATTGGCGATGACCACAGTCATCGGCGCGCCGAATGCCGCCACCGCTGCGCGGTTCTTGCGTGCGAGTTCCGCATCCTCTGCGGGCTCGATGATCGCGCTGGGGATGATCGACAGCGACGAGCCGCCTGAATGCAGGTCGACGAACGCATCCGCCAGCGGAAACAGCACGTCATTCACGTAGGAAGAAAGTTGCTGGGTGGGCGAGCCCAGCGGGTCGCCCGGAAATGTGCGGTTGAAGTTCAGGCCATCGACCGGCGACACCCGACGCGCAGCCACTACAGCCGGCAGATTGATGGCCGGCACGATGATCAGCCGCCCGGACACTTTGGCGGGGTCGAGATCCCGGATGATTTCGCCGAGCACGATCGGCCCTTCATATTCATCGCCGTGGTTGCCACCCTGCAGGATGACCGTCGGACCCTGCCCGTTCTTGATCACCGTCAACGGAACGCGGATCACGCCCCATGCGTCATCATGCACGGAGGAAGGTAGGTTGAGAAACCCGACCTGCTTGCCATTCCGGTCGAAATCGATGTCGGTAAAACCAATAGTTTTTGTCACGTGTGAAGTCCGTCTTGCGTTCGTCGGGGCACATTCCATACGGCCTGTCTGGGCGACGCCAACCAGAAAGACCGCGACTTGAACGATAGATCGAGCAGGAATTCGGGCCATTCACCAGCCAACATCCCGTCCCTCGAAACACGTTTTATATACGATAAACAATGTTGACACATGATACGCATGCGTTCAGATTGTCAATCAGGAATTCTCTTGAGAATGGGCTAGCTTGCGACATTCCGGGAGTGGAGGACAGTTCGAAATGAAAGACGCGAAGCGGGAAACCGCGACCGAAAAGCCGGAAAGCCTCGCCAGTCAGGCGGCCTACCGGGCGCCTGCGCTCGAAAAGGGGCTGGATATCCTGGAGCTGCTGTCCGGCTATTCCGAGAGCCTCACACTCAGCCAGATCGCCCAGAGCCTCGGCCGGTCCGTGCAGGAAGTGTACCGCGTCATCATCTCGCTCGAACGCCGTGGCTATGTGGCGCGCCAGCCACCGAACGACACCTTCAAGCTAACGATGAAACTGTTCGACCTCGCCTGCAATCACCCGCCGTTGCGGCGAGTGATGGATGCGGCCCGGCCGATCATGCAGCAACTCGCAGATGGAGTGGACCAGGCGATCATCCTGAGCATTCTCGACGGCGCGATGATCCGTGTCATCGCGGTCGCGGACAACCCTGCCCCTATCGGTTTCAGGGTGCGGCTTGGCGCGCAGAGCCCGGTCCTACAAACGGCGTCCGGCCGTACGTTGCTGGCGTTCCAATCCGATGGCATGCGGCAAAACCTGCTTGCCAACCTGATGCCTGGGCTGGATGCGTCAGACAGCAAGGTGAGTGCGCTCGTGGAGCGGATCGAACAGGTGCGAGACAAGGGCTACGAAATGGTGTCCGGCGAAACCCTGCGCGGCATCACCGATGTCAGCTTTCCTATCGTCGACAACAATGGCGTGGCGCATTGCGCGTTGACGATGCCATTCCTGATCTGGGTGCAGAACAAGGTCGGGATCGAACAGGCCACCCAGCAGCTGTTTGAAGGTGCCTTAGCACTGTCGCGCGAAATTGGCGGAACCCTGCAAGCGCCGCAGTTTCCGCTTTCCGAGTAGACTGACCGTGACGCAGAAAGTCCTTAAAATTGCTCTGCGCAGTTTCGACGGGTTCGAGCGCTCGATTTCCCGGCAGTTCGAGGCCTGGCGCATCGCATCCGGACACGATGTCAGGCTGGAATGGCAGCGGTTCGAGGTCGATGACCTCCCCACGGAACTCTTCGAACGCCAGGGCCTGAAATCAGGGAAATGGGACATCGGCTTTATCTGTACCGACTGGCTCGACGCGGCGGTCAGCGGCCATCATTTGCTCGATCTTTCATCGATGATGGGTGCCAATCCCGTTTCATCCTACCCCGAAGGCTGGTCGCCTGCCCTGCTCGAAGCCCAGACATCAGGTGAACAGGTTTTCGGCCTGCCCTATCACGTCGGCCCGCAATGCCTGATCTATCGCCGCGACCTGATGGAGGATCCTGGGCTACAGGCGGCTTACCGGCAAACATATGGCCGGCCGCTCGAAATTCCCGCCGATTGGAACACATTCAAGGAAGTCGCGAGCTTCCTCTCCGAACCCTCGGCAGGCCGCTATGGCACGATTGTTTCGGCTTATCCGGATGGCCACAACACGGTCTACGACTTCTGCGCCCTGCTCTGGGCACGTGGCGGCGAACTGTTCGACGGTTCAGGCAAACCCGCCCTGTCGTCCGACGCGGCGCGTGACGCCGTGGAGTTCTACAGGTCCATGCTGCGCGAGCCGGGCCTCGTGCACCCGGAGTTCGCATCCACCACGAGCGTCACGGCCGGAAACGTTTTTGCCCGTGGCGAAGCGGCCATGATGATCAACTGGTTCAGCTGTGCTGCCTTTGCGCAATTGTTCGGCACCGAAGGCGTACGCGGCAATATCGGCGTCGCGCCCTTGCCCGGCGCCACGCCGGAGCGGCCCACCTCGCTTCTGGTCTACTGGGTGCTGGGGATCGGCGCCGGCTCCAGCGAACCCGAACTCGCCTACGAGTTTCTTCGCCATGCCGCAAGCGCCGAGTTGGATCGGATAACAGCGCTCGAAGGCGGTATCGGCGCGCGGCGCTCAACCTGGAGCGACAGCCAGGTGCTGGCGGAAATTCCCTTTTATGGCGCGATGGAGGCGATTTACCGCACCGCCCGCATGCCGCCTTCAGGCCCCGGTTTTGCCGCCCTTGGGCCGATCATCAACACGCTGATGAACCGCGCCGCTGGCACCGATATCCCCACCGCCGACCTCGTTGAAGAGGCGCGGCAAGCCGCGCTCGAAGCAGGAATTGTGCAGCAATGACATTGTTTCAAAATCTCAGGCAAATCTGGCCGATGCCCAGTGCGCCGAAATCCATCGTCATCATCGGCGCCGGCGGTATCGTCAAGGGCGCCCACTTGCCGGCGTACCGGAAATGGGGTCTTCCGGTCGCCGGCCTTTATGATCTGGACGTCGCGCGGGCAAAAACCGTCGCGGCGGAATTCGAGGTAGCAAAGGTCTATGAGAGCCTCCAAGAGGCGCTTTCGGCGCCCGGCGATGTGATTTTCGATGTCGCGCTGCCACCGCAGGCGCTGGGCCCCATCCTCACCAAATTGCCTGAGGGATCGACCGCGCTGATCCAGAAGCCGCTCGGCGTCGATGCCGCCAATGCCGCCGAGCTTGCGGCCATCCTGAAGCAGCGGCGCATTACTGCGGCCACGAATTTCCAGCTCCGGTTCACGCCGGCAATGCTGGCGGCGGAAGACGCCATCGCGCGCGGCATTTTCGGTGAGATCGTCGAACTGGAAGTGCGGCTCGCCTGCCGAACGCCGTGGGAGACATGGCCGTTTCTCACCGAACTCGACGCGGTGGAAATACCGTTGCATTCCATCCACTATCTCGACTGGATCCGGGCCACGCTCGGCATGCCCAAGAAGGTGTATGCGAAATCCGTCGGCCATCCCGATCACCCCAATCTGGCCGATGCGCGCAGCAGCATCGTCATGGACTATGGCGACAGGACGCGATGCTGCCTGAGTCTCAATCACACCCACAAATGGGGACCGGACCGCGAAGACGCGACCATTCGCATCGAAGGCACCAAGGGGGCGGCCATCATCGGCCTCGGCTATCTCATCAATTATCCCGACGGCGCACCGGAGCGGCTGGAGATGATCACCGAGGGAACCGGCTGGCAGACGGTGCCGCTTCAGGGTGAGCGCATGCCGGATTCCTTTGCCGCTGTCATGGCCAACCTGCAGCGGTTCGAAGCAGGCGAAGATGACCGGCTGCTGACCGCAATCCCGGACTCGCTGGACACAATGTGTCTCGTCGATGCCTGCCTGAAATCCAATCGCACGGGCGAGGTCTGTGCACCGCAACACGCCAAACAAGGCTCGGCGCTGTAGTCGCGCGCCGATCCCCGACACACACTGTATTCGTTTTTTTGAGGGAGCAGAAAGCATGGTTCAAAACGATAACATTGCCATTTCCGGACAGGTTCTTATCGAGGGCGGCCAGGCCTTTCCGCATGCTGCAAACAGGCTGAAGGACACCTTCAGCGGCCTGCAATGGCGTGACCGCGCGCCAAACGAAGATGCCGCCCAGCCGATCATCCGGCTGACCGGAGATGCAGGTCTGGCCGAAGGCGCTTTCAGGATTTCCACCGCCTCGGGTAGCAATGGCGCGCCCATCATCACCGTCGCCGGCGGACCGTTCTCCGGTGTCATCTACGGCGTGGAGGAACTCATCCGCCGCGGCGGCGCCAACAGCGGCCTGCTGAATGCCGGCAGCGCCCCGATCGAGGCGGCACCAGGCCTCGCCTACCGCACATTCTGGACCTGGGACCATTCCACCAACTGGGAACTGTCGCAGATCGGCCAGCAGGAAATCGGTGTGTTCAACCCGTTCCAAAAGCCGCCGTCCGGCTTCCTGGCCGACTACAAGCGGCTCGTGGACTGGTGCAGCATCAACCGCGTCCCCGCCGTCGTCATCTATGGATTCCTGCGCGACACCCATGGCGGCATCGAGACGGCGCAGGAGTTGTGCCGCTACGCCAACGCGCGCGGCGTCCGCATCGTTCCCGGCGTGGCGATCGGCGCCTATGGCGGCGTCTACTGGGAGGGAGACCATCCCTATAATCTCTCGACATGGCTGAAGAAGTATCCGCAATATGCCGCCACGCTGGAAAAGGGCGTCGGCTTCCAGCTTGAGGACCTCGCCTTCCCGCTGAACTTCCCGCGCAGCGACTACACCATGACCGCCTGCCCATCCGCGCCTGAGACCATGGACTGGATGGAAGAAGCGGTTTCGTGGCTGGCCGAAACGTTCGAAATCGGCGGCATCAACATCGAAAGCGGCGACTACGGCGTCTGTGGCTGCGCGCGCTGCTCGTCGCGCCGCAATGATCGCGAGGACTCTTCGCGCCGTGCGGGCGACACCGATGAATCCTGGTCGCATGCCGACATGATGGACAACTTCCCCCGCCTGTTTGCCGCCGCCAACGCCAAGCGCAAGGATCTCTGGACCTATTGTGAACTGCAGTGGGACAATCTTCTCGATCCGGTCGCCCACAACTCGCTGCACGCCATGCCCGAGGGCGCCATCTACCAGCACACGGCCAACAAGACCTATTGGGGGGTGCTGAAGGACAAGCTGAAGCGCGATTACGTCGAGGCGCTGCCCACCCAGCCCAACGTGCTGCGCTGCCAGTTTGCCTGCCAATGGAACGGCGACGAACGCACAGAACGCTACGCGCTCAACGCCAAGACATTCGCCTCGATGGCACAGAAGAGCCACGAAGTTGGCATGCAGGGTCTGACGGTCTGGGGCGAACCCTCGCCCTATCATGCCAATGTCGAACTCAGCTATCTGGCCTTTGCCCGCTTCTCCTATGACCCGACCCTGACCTGGGATCGCTTCATCGAGGACGACGTCGCTCCCATGCTGGGCGGTCGCAAGGCAGCAGATCGCTATGTCGCGATCGCCGAGGAAATCGATGCCAATGCGACGCTCTCCGAGGATCGACTGGAGGCTTTGCAGGCCGAAGCCCTTGATGCATCGCGCGGTCGCCCCCGCGAGGTCGCCCGCCGGTGGATGACGCTTGCCGACCAGATCGGCCGCCGCCTCTACATGGGCCGCTAATAACAACTTCATGACAATCGAAAGGTAAATCCACCATGATCAAGCGCTTCGAGGTCGGCTCCCGCATGAGCCAAGCCGTAGTCCACAACGGCACCGTCTACATCGCCGGACAGGTCGCCGATAGTGAAAACGCGTCGCTCGAAATCCAGACGGCAGAGGTCCTGGCAAAGATCGATGGCTTGCTGGCGCAGGCCGGCACCAACAAGTCGAACCTTCTGGCCGTCAACGTCTTCCTGCCGGCGATCAGCGATTTCGACGCAATGAACGCGGTCTACGACAAATGGATCGACCCGGCCAATCCGGCGGCTCGCGCCTGCGTCGAGGCACGTCTCGCCAACAGCAACCTGCGCGTCGAGATGACCGCAATCGCCAAGGTCTGATACCAGACAACGAAAAAACGGGACCGCATGTAGATGCGGTCCCGAATGCATTGTACGCCCGATTGAAAAGCAGTCGTCGCTGCGCGACTATTGCACGCCCGTGATCATTGAAACGATCTCGTTCTTGTCGGTCTCCGATGTCTTGCGGATGCCGATCTGCTTTCCCCGGCGCAGCACGCAGATGCGGTCAGACAGCTTGAACACCTGATCGAGGCTGTGGCTGATGATCAGCACGCCGATATTGCGCGATTTCAGCGATTGCACGATCGCCTCGACCTTGGCTGTCTCGGCCACGCCCAGCGCCGCTGTCGGCTCATCGAGCAGGATCAGTTTTTTTGCCCATCGGGTGGCGCGCGCAATCGCCACGCCCTGCCGCTGGCCGCCCGAAAGATCCTTGATCGTCGCATGGGCGGACGGGATGCGGACGTCGAGTTCCTGTACCAGCTTTTCGGTCTCGGCGATCATTGTCTTGCGGTCGAGCAAGCCGATGCCGTTGGTCAGCTCGCGACCGAGGAACATGTTCATGTAGACCGTCTGCTGGTCGGCCAGCGCCAGATCCTGGTACACGACTTCAATGCCGTGCGAGCGCGCCATCGTCGCGCTCGACATGGCAACCGTGTCGCCTTCGATGGTGATCGTGCCCGACGACGGCGCATAGACGCCGGAGATGATCTTGATCAGCGTCGATTTGCCGGCGCCATTGTCGCCGACCAGCGCCACGATCTCGCCGGGATAGATCTCGAGCGAGAAGTTCTCGATCGCCACGACGGCGTCGAAATTCTTCTTGATGTCCTTGAGCTCCAGGACGGGTGCGGAAGCATTCATCACATATCCCTCAAACCGGCCAGGCTTCGGTCTCGCCGAAGCTGTTCTCGATTGTTTCGACCTTGGGCTGCCCCGTGGAAATACCGGATACGCCGACCACATAGGCACGGGTGACGAAAGCCTGGCCGCGGAAACCGAACACGGCGGTATCGCCCGGCTTGGGCGCATTGGGCCCGGACGCATCGATCATGGCGTAGTAGTCGATCATCGATGGCGGCGGAACCTCGACACTGCGGAGCGCAGAGGCGGCGACAGTCGGTTCGTCCGAGACGATCGCCTTGACATCATAATCAGGGAAGATCGGATCGATATAGAAGCCGCCGCCGAAGCAGTAAGCCTTGCCGCCGGAGAGATGCGAGACCTCGGTGAGGTAGCAGACCGCCGGCAACTCCGGCAGGTCCTCGACCGCATGCAGCGCGGTCGTGCCATGCAGGCCGTTGCCGGGTTCGCACTGGGTGGCACCGGCATTGGCGAGGGCCTCCAGCAGCACGGACGATGTCGTGCCCGGCGCGTTGACCTCGATGTCCCTGCGGCCGGCTTTGGCTAGCGCTTCGGCAGCCTTGGTCAGCGTTGCGAGATTGTGGGTCGGGACGACCTTGCGGGTCTGGTGATCGAAAAGCAGGGCCGGAAAGGTGGTGATGCCGGCAAAGCGTCCGCCATCCAGCCGGTCGAATGCGTCGGCGACTTCAGCGATATCGGCGGCATCGAAGCCACCCTCATGGCCACGGTAAAAGGTATCGCCCTCGGCCTTGATGCGGGCGAGCAGGTTCTGCACATAGCCGGCGGCCTTTGCCCCTGCTGCCGCTTCGTCCGCCTTCACATCGTTGAAAACAGTCCAGTAGTCGGGCTTGAACGCCGCCGCTGCGGCGTTTGCCTCATGGCGCGCAACCTGCTGCAGATGGCCGAGATGCCCGACCTTCAATCCGGCGCGATGGGTGGCACGCGCACAGGCCATGTCGACGGCGACAGAGCGATCGATGCCGCCGCGTATGACAGCATGCGAAAACGAACTGGCGCGACCGACCTGTTTGGTCATCGCGAAGATCTTGAGGCCGAGCCGGTCGGCTTCGGTCTTCATTACGCGGGCATTGGCTTGCACCGCGTCGAGATCGAGCACGTAGGAATTGACCGGGATCCTGCCTTCGCGATGCAGCGCCATGGCTGCCTCGACGAATTTCGGATTGCGGCGGCGGAGAATGTCGAGAAACATGAGAAAACCCTTCCTCAGCGCTGCTTTTCGCGGAGCGACACGGCGACCGCTGCAAGAATGATGAGACCACGGACGATCATCTGGTCGGAAACGGAAAGCCCCATCAGGATCAGGCCGTTGTTGAGCATGCCCATCATCAGCGAACCGACGAGCGCGCCAACGATCGAGCCCTTGCCACCGTTGAGCAGCGTGCCGCCGACGATGACAGCGGCAATGACCGTCATCAGGTCTGTCTCCCCGAGCGTGTACTTGGCCGCCTGCAGCCGCCCGGCATAGAGCAAGCCAGCCAGACCGGCGAGGCCGCCGCTGAGCATCATCACGGCGAGGCGGATGCGCGGCACCTTGATGCCCGAGACGCTGGCTGCGCGGGCATTATCGCCCACCGCCAGCACATGCGCGCCGAAACGCGTCTCGCGAAAGATGATATGGCCCACCGCGATGGCGATGGCGGTCCACCAGATCAGCGAGGGAATGCCGAGCAGCGAGCCGGAGCCAAAGAAGCCGGTAAACGTCGCATCGGTGACGGGCACCGAACGCAGGTTGGTCAGGGAACGCGCGACGCCGGCAAACAGGCCCAACGTGGCGAGCGTGACGAGAAAGGACGGCAGACGGACATAGGCGACGAGCACGCCATTGGCGAACCCGATCGCCAGCCCGGCGCCAAGCCCTGCAAGAATGCCCGGCACCATGCCGTAGCTGCCCATGATCACGGCAGCGCTGAGCGCCGATACCGCCACGATCGAGCCGATGGACAGATCGATTTCACCGGCCGACAGCACGAAGACCAGGCCGATCGCCATGATCGTCACCGGCGCGGTCTGCAGCACGATGTTGGAGAGGTTTCGCGCTGTCAGGAAGCCGCTGTCCTTCAGCACCACCGCGAAGAACAGGAAGATCGCGACGAAGCCGAAATAGACGACATACTGCTGGAGATTGATGCGGCGTTTCATGGTCACGACCGGTGCGCCTGTTTTGCTGACGGTAGACATAACGTTCTTCCGAATTGGGAAATACGGCGGGAGGGGATGCCTCCCGCCTGAGTGTTACTTCAGGGCGTCGGCGATGCTCGCCGGCACATCCTTGTTGAGCGACTTCTTCCAGCCGTCCTTCACCGTATCCTTGGTGACGGCAAGCGAGTCGACAACCAGGAACGGTGCGGCCTGTTTGCCGATCAGCGAACCTGCCGACGCGCGCGCCACAGTGACACCGATATTGTAGGCTTCATCGGCGACCAGGGCCGCGACATTGCCACCCTTGATCATGTCCAGCGCCGCCGGCTCGTTGAGGTCGAGTGCGACGATCTTGGTATGAGAGTTGCCGGCCGAACGCAGCGTCGAAAGCACGCTCAGCGCAGGCTCGGCCCAGGTAACGTAGATGCCGTCGAGATCGGGATTTTGAGTGATCATCGCCTGCGCGATTTCCTCGGCGCGCGCCGGATCGGCCATGCCGGCCTCGGCGACGATCCTCATGTCGGGATAGTCCTGCTCGATAGTCTTCTTGAAGGCCTGGTCGCGCTGGTTGGTCACGTAGAAATCGGCATCGTGAAAGATGTAGCCGACCTTGCCCTTTTTGCCCAAGGCTTCGGCCATGGCGACGCCGGCCTTGTGGCCCATCTGGAAGAGGTCGTCGGAAACGATCGTCACATAGTCCCTGCCCTGCTCATAGCCGGCAGGCGAATTGTCGACGAAGCCGAGTTTGACCCCGGCCTTGAGCGCCGGTTCATAAACCGTGGCAGCACTGGCGGGATCAACAGGTAGCGACAGAATGATCGCCGGCTTCTTGGCGAGCACGGTCTCGATATCGGATTTCTGCCGGGCGGCATCGAAGCCGGCATTGGTCTCGGCGATGACCTCGATGCCCAGACGCTTGAATTCGTCACGCGCCCCGGCGTTGACTGCCGTGGTGTATTCACTCATCTCGTGCCAGACGAGTGCTGCGGTGTACTTGCCGTCCCTGATCTTCTGCTCTTCAGCCTGCGTCAGCACATAGCTTGAGGCGGGCGTGGGCTTCTCGCCGTGCGGGCCGCTGGTTACGCCATCGGCGGCGAAAGCATGGGTGGTGACGAATGCGGCCGCGAGGCTCAGCGATAGCGTTGCCAATTTACGCATGGGGAACTCCTCCTGAAAACAACAATTGGTCAGCCGGTGGCGGCATGCGCCACCGGCCAATAGCGATCATTTTGCCGCGTCGAGGACCGATTGCGGCGCATCGCGGTTGAGCGATTCCTTCCAGCCTTCGGACACATTGGCCTTGGTGACGGTCAGAGCAGGCGCGACGATGAAGGCCGGGGTCTGTTCGCCGAGCAGCGACTTCAGGCCGGTCGCGGCCATGGTGCGGCCAAGCTCGTAGGCCTTGTCGGCAACCAGCGCGGTCACGTTGCCGCCCTTGACCATGTCGAGGCCAACCGGCTCGGAAAGGTCGAGCGTGACGATCTTCGTATGCTTGTTGCCGGCTGCGCGCAAAGCTGCGAGCACACCATCGGCCGGCTCCGCCCAGGTTACATAGATACCGTCGAGGTCGGGGTTCTGCAGCAGCATGGCACTCGCCAGTTCCTCGGCGCGGGCCGGATCGGAAATGCCCTGTTCGGCCACGATCTTGATGTCGGGATAGTCTTTCTCGATCGTCGACTTGAACGCCTGGTCACGCTGGTTGGTCACATAATAGGTGGCGTCATGGAAGATATAACCGACCTTGCCCTTCTTGCCGATCGAAGCCGCCAGCGCATCGGCTGCCTGCTTGCCCATCTGGAAGAGGTCGTCGGTGACGATGGCAGCATAGTCGGTGCCATGCTTGTAGCCGGCCGGCAGATTGGACAGGAACACCAGCTTGGTGCCGTCCTTGACTGCCTGTTTGAAGGCTTCGGCCGAGGTCGTCGGGTCGAGCGGCAGCGCCAGGATCACGTTCGGCTTGGCGGCGAGCGCCGTTTCGATGTCGCTGCGCTGCTTGGCTGCATCGAAGCCCGCATCCGTGGTCACCACAACCTCGACGCCGGCCTTGGCGAATTCGTCCTTGGCACCGGCCGAAACGGCATTGGTGAAGTCCGACGAGGTGTGCCAGAGAAGCGCGGCCTTGTAGCCCTTGCCCTTCAGCTTGGCGAGATCGGCATCCGAAAGCTTGATTTCGGCGCTCTGCGTCGCGGCCTCTCCGGAAGGACCGACCGTCTGCGCATGCGCAAGAACCGGTGCGGCGATCAATGCGCTGGCGAGCAGCGCTGCATTCAACATTTTCCTCATCAGCATTGTCGTGTTCCCTTTTTTCGACGTGTTGACAGTGATTTTATGAGCTCGGCCCTATTCCTCCACGCCGCAGTAGCGCGCCATGAACGTGGCAAACGCGACGATGCCGGCGAGGTATTCCTCGATGTCGACATGCTCCTCGAACGTATGGCAGTTGCGGATGTCGCCCGGCGCGCAATAGACGGCAGGCACGCCCAGCCGATTGACGAAGAACGGCGATTCCGACCAGAACGGCGCACCCTGGATCTCGCCCTTGCCCGCCATCGCCTCGCGCACGGCTCCGCAGAGCATTGCCACTTCGGGCAGGTTTGGATCGATCTCCGCGGCCGATCCCCCCACGGCATGGTCCCGCCCCGCCGGATAGGCGATATCGACCTTGATTTCCGGATCAGCGATCGCGCCACGAATGACCGCTTCCATTTCGGCTGCGGCATCGTCGAGCGATTCACCCGGCAGTAATTTGCGGATCAGCGAAAGCTTGCACTCCTCCGGAACGGCGATGAAGCCGCCGCCCGAAAGCCCAGTGATCAGCAGGAAGCCGCGTCCGATCAGCGGATGCTCGGCGCGCGCAGAAACCTCATCGGAGTGCTTCCAGAGCGCTGCCATGACAGCGTGGCTGGCCTTGAGCGCATCCTTGCCGAGTTCCGGCACGCCGAAATAGGCCGACTTGCCGGTGATGGTGATATCGGCGATGAAAAAGCCGATCTGTGCGGAATAAACCGCAAGCTGGGTCGGCTCGGTATAGACGACGAAATCAGGCTTGGCGATCTCGCCGGCTTCGATACGTGCCGTGTAGTCCTTGACGCCCGCGGACACGCCGGTTCCGGGCTGCCCACTTTCCTCGTCGCCGACGAAAGCAAAGGCCAGATCGCCCTTCAACCGGATGCCTGCCCGGTCGAGCAGCGACAGCGCCGCCAGCGACGTGCAGATACCCGCCTTGAGGTCGCCCGAACCGCGTCCCCAGATCTGCCCGTCGATGATGGGCGCTCCGAATGGATCCTCGCGCTCGGTGCCGGCCCAGTGCTCGCGCCAGCCATCGACATGCACCGTATCGGTATGGCCGATGAACTGCAGCCTTCTGCCGCCGCCTGCACCCTTGCGCTCACCCCAGATGTTGGGTCGACCGGGAAGGAAGTCGGCGACCTTGATGTTGTCGACCTTCCGCGCCTGCATTTCCTTCTGCAGCAAGCCGACGAAATTGGCCTCGTTGCCGGTGATGCTTTGCCTGCCGATCGCCGCGCGGAGCAACGCGACCGCATCATCCTTGTTGAGCGCGGCGCGCAGCCGCTGGGCGAGACTGTCTGCACTCATCGCGAAGCCTCCTTGAAGACCACGGCTTCCGCTGGTGGCAGCGACATCCGGCTATCAGGCGCATCTGCGCCGAACAGCGCATTGTGCAGATGGCTGAGTCCAATTGCTGCAGCACCGACGATCGCCGCGCGCGCGCCCAACACGCTCGCCTCGATCTCGACCGGATAGGGAAAGCACTGCGGCAGGAATTTGCGCACCCGCTCGATCAACTCTTCGCGCAGACCGATAGAACCGCCGAGAATGACCTTCTGCGGATTGGCGATCGCCGCAATAGCACCGATGCCGCGCGCCAAAAGCTTGGCGGTGTCATCAAGAACAGTCACAGCGTTGTTGTCGCCGGCAGCCGCCTTTTCGAAGATCGCTGGCACCGTGGCTTTCTGCCCCGCCAGTTGCTCGTAACGCTCGATGATGCCGAAGGAGGCAACCACCCGCTCATAGGCGCCAGTGCGAAGGGATTCAGGGTCGAAGGCATCGGCACCGAAGGGCAGGAAACCGAGTTCGCCCGCCGCATTGCTGACGCCGCGCACCAACTGACCGTTGACCATCAGCCCGCCGCCGATACCGGTGCCGAGGGCAATATAGGCGAGGTTATCGATTCCCTGCCCTTGTCCAAGCCAGTTCTCACCGATGACACAGAGATTGACGTCATTTTCCAGCGTCACATCGCAGCCCAGAGCTTTTTCGAGAGCGGCTGCAACATTCATCTGATCGAGGCCGGGAATATTCGGCGCCAGCAGGATGCGGCCCGTCGCCTGATCCGGCGCACCGGGGGCACCGATAACAGCCATGCGAATACGTTCGCGCGGAATGTTCTGGTGGCTTGCTGCCAGTTTGCAGAGCTCGGCGATCTGATCGACGACGAACTGTCCGCCCCGCGCGTCGGTCGGCGCCACCTCCTCTGCGAACACCTGACAGGCGAGATCGGCAATCGCCACGCGGACCTTGGTGCCGCCCAGATCGACCGCGGCGATGTAAGCCGCATCCGGGATCAGTTCGTAGGTGACGGCGGTGCGGCCGATATGGCCCGACGTACGGCCCGTTTCCTGTACCCAGCCGTCAAGCTCGAGCTGGCGGACGATTTCGGAGATCGTCTGCTTGGACAGGCCGGTCTGCTTGGAAATCGAAGCGCGAGAGATCGGCCCATTCTGGACGATCGCTTCCATGACGGCGCGTTGGGAAAACTTTCTGGAGATACGCAGGGTTTCGCTCACGACGTCCTCAATTAATTCGTTCAGTGACCGAACTATGTATCTGAGGAACGGATCTGTCAATGGGGTCTTGCACAAATGCAGGCGCACCGCCCCACCTCGGGGGAAAACCACGCGGCACATCGGAACGGGAGTTGGATCAAGAAAGAGGTGCGGCGGGACATCCGGGAAGGCAGCCCTTGCCCGCCCGCCGATACGTGCGCTCTATGTGTGGAAGGTGCGGCGCGCCGAGCTGGCGTCGTCCTTTGGCGCATCCACGGAGCACGGCGCCATCAAGGAAAGGCGGGATCGGTTACCCCGCCTGCTTCAAGCGATTTCAGGCGCGCGGATTTTCTTCCGGGCCCTGAAATAGCGAACCGTCTCCCAACCGATGGCACCGCCAATGGTCAGCAACATCATTGCCAGCCCGAGCGCATTGACGGCCGGCGTCAATCCCGCCCGGACTTTTGCGGCGATGAAAATGGTCAGCGGCGTCTCGACACCACGCACGAACAGTGTCGTGTTGTAGTTCTCGAAGGACTGCAGGAAGGCGATGCAGCACGCCGCCAACAATGATGGCCGCAGATAGGGCAACAGGATGCGGCGAAAGACGTAGCTGCGCGAGGCGCCGAGCCCGAGCGCGGCTTCCTCCATGGTCCTGTCGAAACGCTGCAGCCGCGCGGCGACCATCAGCATGACGAAGGAGATGATGAAGCTCGATTGCGCCAGGATGCTGAGCCCGATGCCGCCGCCGACGCCCACCCGCCGCCAGAACAGCAGCGTCGCGATACCGATGACCACGCCCGGCGTCAGCAGCGGCGAGACCATCAGCGCATAAAAGAAGCCGCGTGAACGCCCGTGCAGGCTGGAGAGCACCAGCGCTGCTGCCGTGCCGGTCGGCAGCGAAATCGCAATCACGCCGGCCGCGATCACGATGGAGCTCCACAGCGCTTTCCACATCTCGGTGTCGTTGGCCAGCGCCTCCACCCATTGCAGGGTCGTGCCCAGCCATGGCGACACCGTGGGAAAGCTGCTCTTGTTGAAGGTCGCAGCCGCCAGAATCGCCAGAGGCGCAAACAGGTAGACGAAGAAAACCAGCAGGTAGGCACGGAAGGCGATGCGCGGCATCGCATCCACCATTCGGAAAGCCACCGCCCGCGGCAGGGTGCTGCTCTTGCGCTCGGTCATGAACGCGGCATCAGATCGAGTAAGTGTCATTTGATTGCGCTCGTAAGGCTGACGCGGAACAATCGAAGGGTGCCGAGCACCACGGCGATGCAGAGAACCAGGAGCGTCGCGCCATAGGCTGCACCGCGGTTCCAGTTTCCGCTTTCGAAGAACCAGTCGTAGATCAGCTGGGTGAACCAGCGGCTGCCCGGCGCGCCGAGCAGCGCTGGCGCCATGTAGCTTCCGGCGGCCAACATGAAGGTGAAGACACAGCCGGTGGCAATACCGACCTTCGCATGCGGCAGCACGATCCGCCGATGAATCCGTACGGTTCCCGCCCCGAGATCGCGCGCAGCCTCGATCTGCGCCCGCTCGAGATTGCTGATGGCATTGTAGATCGGAAACAGCATGAACAGGATATAGGCATAGGTCATGCCCGCCAGCACGCCCCCGTCCCCGTACCACCTGATCGGGGCATCCAGAACGCCCACCTTGAGAAGCACGGCGTTGAGCGGCCCCTCGAAAGCGAGAAGGATATACCAGGCCAGGCCGCGCAGCACCTCGTTCATCAGATAGGGTATCGTCAGGATCAGCAGCACGATGCCGGTCTGGCGGGCTGTCAGCACCTGCGCCATCCAGTAGGCCAGTGGATAGCAGAGCAGGAAAGTGACCAACGTCACAAGGCCGCTCGACCAGACCGTCTTGAGAAAGATCCAGCCATGGCTCTGGTGCCCGAGCAGGTAGAGATAGTTGTTGAGCGAATACACATCCTTTGTGCCGCCGACCTGCGCCGCCGGCAGGTTGGGACGCAATGAAAAGTCGAGCATGGTGAGATTGGGGATCAGCACAAGGCAGACCAGCCACAACGCCACCAGCAGCATGAACAGCGCCCCGAGCACGCCGCCAAAACGTTGAAACAACTCAGTCATGGGCAAGAACGATCGCATCGTGCCGGGAAAAGCCTGCGACAAATTCAGCGCCGATTCCGGGCGCCTCGCCCAGCTGGCGATGCGGGATGGCAACCTGCACATTGACCGGCTCATTCGAATGCCTGACGATCCCATGCGCGGTCGCGAACGCACCCTCGAAGTCGAAGCGTTCCGAGATGGCGGTCAGCCGGTTCTCCTGTCCCTGATGATTGACGCAAAGCGACTCGGGGCGAATATACATTCTAGCCTTCATGCTCGGCCGCAACCCGTCCCCGCCCCGCCCGACAAAGCGCCCATGAGCGCTCTCCAGCACGGCAAAGCCATCGAATGTTTCCACGACCGTCCCCGACAAAACGTTGTTTTCGCCGACAAATTCGGCAACGAAGGCAGTGGCCGGCTTTGTGTAGAGGTCGAGCGGCGCGCCGACCTGCTGCAATTGGCCTGCATTCATCACTGCCACCCGATCCGACATGGCCAGCGCTTCCGACTGGTCGTGGGTGATGTAGATGAAGGTGACGCCGGTGCGCTGCTGCAGTTCGCGCAGTTCGGCCCGCATCCGCTGCCGCAATTTCAGATCGAGCGCTGACAGCGGTTCATCCAGCAACAGGACCTGCGGCTCGATGGCAAGTGCCCGCGCGATTGCCACGCGCTGCTTTTGACCGCCGGACAGTTCATGGATCATCCTGTTGCCGTATCCAGGCAAGGCAATCAGGTCGAGCAGCCGGTCGGCCTGACGCCGACGCTCCTTCTTGCCCACCCCGCGCACCTCTAGGCCGAATGTGATGTTTTCCCACACCGGCATCAGCGGAAAAAGGGCGAGCGACTGGAAAATCATCGCGGTCGGACGGCGGTTTGCCGCCACGCCGGTCATATCCGCGCCGTTGATCAGGATGCGTCCCGACGTTGGCGTGAGAAAGCCGGCGATCATCCGCAAAAGCGTGGTCTTGCCGCAGCCGGAGGGCCCCAAAATCGAAAAGAATTCACCGGATTCGATATCGAGAGACATTCGCTTCACAGCCCTTGTGGCCGCGAAATTCATTTCGACATCGATCAGGCTAACAGTATTGGTCATGAGATACGCCAAACTAGAGCAGCGATTGTCAATCGCGCATAGTTGGGCAGCGGCCTGCCATGTGCAGAGCCGCTGCCCGTCAGACAGGGATGAAACTTACGCGCCGAGGAACTTGTCCTGATACTCGGTGCGCAGTTCGACGAACCAGCTCTCCTGAACCGGCCACCACCAAAGCTTCTCCAGCGCATCGCCCGGATAGGCGGCCTGGAAGAATGCCTTGGAATCCGCTGGCAGCAGCGCTTCGGCGCCCTTGGCCGTCGTGTTGACCTTGGCGTGGGCGGCATACATGGCGCCAGCTTCTGGCGTCAGCATCCAGTTGATGAACGCATAGGCCTGATCGACATTGGTGGCACCCACCGGGATCGAGATGCCTTCCATCCATGCCAGCGCCCCCTCCTTGGGAGAGATGTAGCCCACCGGCAGGCCTTCCTGCATCAGCCCGGCCGCCGTGGAATCCCAGGTCTGGCCGAGAACGCAGCCATTGGTACGGAACGCGCCCTGAGCCTCGTTCTGGTTCGACCAGAACTGGGCGATGTTGGCCTTGCGGGCAATCGCCTCCTTGACGATGACATCGTAGTTGGCGCGCATCGCCGCTTCATCCTTGAAGCTGTCGAGGAACGGCTTGGACAGCTTGCCTTCGGCTTCCAGCCACAGGGCAAGACCGACCAGGGCGGAATGACCACGTACGGTCACCTTGCCGGTCATTTCCGGCTTCCACAGATCGCTGTAGGACGCGGTTCCGTATGCCAGCGGCGCCTTTGCCGTGTCGAAGGCCAGCGCTTCGGTGCCCCAGTCGGTCGGCACCTGGTAACGCTTGCCATCGACGACAGCGCCAAGGGTTTCCGAGCTCTTGATGGCGCTGTCGATGCAACGGTCCCATTCGACCTTCTTTTCGTCGATCGGCTGGACAAGACCGGCCTCGACATAATTAGGCACACGGTCGAGCGCCGGCCAGATCACGTCGAAGCCCTGCCCCTGGTTGACCTTCATCAGGCTGAGAATCTCGTCATTGGTGCCGTAGGGCGTGTAGGTCGCCTTGATGCCGGTGGCCTTTTCGAAGGCCGCAAGCATCTCCTCGGAGATGTAACCGGCCCAGGCGCTGAGCCGTAGCTGGCCCGAGGTTGACTGGGAAAACGCCTTGCCGCCGATGAACGGCATGCTGAAGGCGGATGCGGCGGCTCCGAGCAGCACAGTCCTGCGCTTGATGTTGAAATCGGAACCTGTCGCAACCGGTTTGCCGTTGGCCATGTCGTACTCTCCTGAATTGCTACGCCGACAGAACTGTGGCGCTCATTTGCAGGGGGCTACTAGCAGCCGCTTGTGACAGCTAAATTACAGTTGGCTGATGGCAGGAAACCGATGAAATAACTGAAATTCGTTCCATATCAGGGGGATAGCCCAGTATCGGCCGACAATGCGATTTCTGTTTCATTTTGGCCGGCGATCTGCCACAAGACCGGCGGGGCGCGACCGCCGTTATCTTTAGAACGGGCTCGGGCGGGCGATTGACGTCTACCTCGCTGCCACGAGATCACGTGGCCGCCCTTATCACAGCCAGTACCGCCGAAATCGCACCACATACAGCAATTCTTCACGCGGAAACTCACGCGGCCTTAACCCAGGGCATGCTTGTTGCACCCTGCCGAAAATGGCAGTCAAAAGGAAATTTCGATGAAGACTCTTATTGCTGCAGCCGTGATGGTTGCGACATTCGCCGCCGCCGCCTGCGCCGAAACTCTGAACTTCCCGAGTGAAGCGCCGATCGCGTCGATCACCATCCCCGACAACTGGGGCCCGACTGAGACCGAATCCGGGATCGAGGCAACGTCCGATGACAAGGCAATCTATATCTCGATCGATATCGCTGATGCAAAGACCAGCGACAAGGTGATCGACGACGCCATCGCCTTCCTCGAGAAGAACGGCGTCAAAATCGACGGCTCGACCCAAAAGCAGTCCGATCAGAAGCTAAACGGCATGGACATGACCAACTTCGATTGGACCGGCACCGACTCCGAAGGGGACGTCAATATCGGCCTCTCCATTCTTTCCCCCAAGGCCGGCAAGCTTCTGGTCATCACCTATTGGGGCTCGAAGGGCACGCAGGAAAAGCACGCCCAGGTGCTCGGCGAGATCATCACGTCGCTGAAGCCTGCCGGCGAATGAAGCCAGCCGACGGTAGACGACTGTAGTCTGCAGGGTCGAGAAAACACGCCTGCCGGTCATGGCCATGGACCGTCGTGACCGCATGGCACGGCGACATGGTGACAGCGTGAAACTGACGCCGCGCAAACATGAACATGTCGTTCAGAACCGGTTCAGACGATGATGGCTAGGAGTAGCTCACAAGAACGAAGCGATTGAGTTTCCTTCTTAATTCGGAGAACCGCTATGAAAAAGCTCGCACTCGGAGCGCTTGCCGCCGTTGTCGCAACTGTATCGCTGGCCACTGTCGCTCAGGCTGACACACGCGGTCGGAATGAAGAATGGCGCCACGGAGAGCGTCATAATAATGACCGGGGCGACCGTCGCTGGAATGACCGTCGCGGGCATGACCATCGTTGGAGCGAACGCCGCTGGCATCACAATGGATGGCGTGGCTACGGTTGGCGCCACGGCTACGCATATGGCCCGCGCGTCGTCATCGCCCCCGGCTATCGCGACTATTGCTTCGTGAAAAAAGTTCGTCGCTACGACGACTGGGGCAACATGTATATCAAGCGCATCCGCGTCTGCCGCTAACGCGCAACCCAGTAGATCGGAATAAGGCCGCCCATCGAGGCGGCCTTCTTTCATTGCAATGCTGCGTTCCACTGGCCCGCATGGCGCGCCGGGCAGCTGTTTGGCCGAGGCCTTATTCGGCAGCCTTGGCCTTGGCAGAATCCATGTCGTAATAGTGGCCGAACCGGCTTCCCAAGAAACCGTCAAGGTCGATCTCTTCCTGACGGATGAAACCCTTGGCAGGCAGATCGCCGTTGGCCAGCATGTCGAGCACTGCGCAAATGCTGCATGCTGTCGTGATCTGGATCGCGCTCATCAGCTTGCCGGCAACGACGCCGCTATAGACCTTGTTGGCGTAGCTTTCCTGAACGAGACGGCCGTTCTTCTGGCCGGAAACGGTAACGAAGATGATCACCACATCCTGCATCGTCGACGGCAGGCTCTTCTCCAGAATGTCCTTCAGCACGTCGCGGCGATGACGAAGGCCGAGGTCATTGAGCAGCGCCTTCATGATAGCGGCGTGCCCCGGATATCGGACAGTCCGATAATTGAGCGTCCGAACCTTGCCCTTCAGCGTCTCGCACAGCGTGCCGAGACCGCCGGATGTGTTGAACGCCTCATAGCTCACGCCGTCCAGCGAGAATTCCTCGAGTTCCTCGAGCGCCGGGACCTCGATCAGCTTGCCTTCGACAATGGCTTCGCAGGGCTCGATATATTCGTTGATGATGCCGTCCGTGCTCCAGGTCAGATTATAGTTCAACGCATTGGAGGGATATTGCGGCAGTGCGCCGACGCGAAGGCGGACGCTTTCGAGCGTGTCGAAGCCACTTGTGATGTGGTTGGCGACGATGGAGATGAACCCTGGCGCCAGGCCGCATTGCGGAATGAAGGCGGTTTTGGCTGTTGCGGCGATCTGCTTGACCCGACGCGTCGATTCGACATCCTCGGTCAGATCCAGATAGTGGACGTCCGCTGCTGCTGCTGCCTCCGCAATCGCAATCGTCAACTGGAATGGCGCGGCGCTGAGGACCGCGAACTTGCCCTTGAGGAGATCGACCAGCGCGCCCTTGTCGGCGATGTCGATCTGAACTGTCGCAACACTGGGGTGAACGTCGATCTGGGCCAGTTGCTCTTTGCTCAAATCGGTGACCGTGACGTGATAGTCGCCGGAATTAGCCAGCAACCTAGCAATCGTCGAACCGATTTTGCCCGCGCCGATGACAACAACACTTTTCATAATTCTCTCCCCAAATATGCGAATGGTTGCCAATGGTGATGCGAAACGTGGTTGAATCAAAGCTGCGAATTGGATATTTTGCCGGTCTAAATCATCACTTTCGCCGATGGAATTGTGCAAAATGACGTTATCGAAGGTCGATAAGCATCTACTCTTTATACTCGCCGAAAATTCCCGTCTGACGACCGCAACGATCGCGCGGCAACTCGGGCTGTCCCGTACCACGGTACAGGCAAAGATTGAGAAGCTGGAGCGCGACGGCGTCATCACCGGCTACGGGGTGAGATTGTCGGACAGTTTCGAGGGAGACTTGGTCAAGGCGCATGTGATGATCACCCTGGCACCGAAGGCGCTCGGGCGGGTCACCACAGCGCTGAATGCGATTCGCGAGGTCAGAACGGTGCATTCCGTCAGCGGCACGTTCGACCTGATCGCGATCGTGGCGGCAGATTCGATCTCGGCCCTTGACGTGATCATCGATGCGATCGGCGGCATCGACGGCGTCGAACGGACTTTGTCGTCAATCATATTATCCACACGCATTTCGCGGGAGTAGCGGCGGGGCTTGCAACCGACCGCCCCCGGACTATCGCCTGCGGACAGCCGATCCCGACCATTCGTCCTCATACATGCGCAGCTTATGCAAATTTTGCATAAGGCTTGCAAAACAATGCATTGGTCAGCGTGCGATATTTTGCCTAGCGTTTGGCATACATACAATCGCGAGGCATTTTTGTGGGCAGGACTGTATATGTAAACGGATCGTTCGTGGCGGAGGAAGACGCCCGGATCTCGATATTCGACCGAGGCTTTCTCTTCGCCGACGGCATTTACGAAGTCACTGCGGTGATCGATGGCCGGCTGGTCGATAACGATCTTCACCTTGCACGGCTCGAGCGCTCCTTGCGTGAAATTGGCATACCAATGCCCGTCGCAAAAGAGCGGATACTGGAAATTCAGGCCGAACTGGTCCGCCGCAACGTCCTGCGCGAAGGCGTCGTCTATCTTCAGGTGACGCGTGGAGTCGCCGACCGCGATTTCAACTACGCCGAATCGATGGAGCCGTGCCTGGTCGGCTTCACCCAGGAAAAGAAGCTAGTCGATACGGCCGCCGGCCGCGACGGCGTCGCCGTCGATGTCGCCGACGATCCCCGTTGGGCGCGGCGCGACATCAAGACGGTCATGCTGCTCGGCCAGGTGCTCGCCAAGAAGAACGCAAAGAACAACGGTTTCCACGAGGTCTGGTTCGTCGAGGACGGCTATGTGACCGAAGGTGCCTCGTCGACGGCCTTTATCGTCAACGACCAGGGCACCATCATCACCAGGCCGAATTCGCACGCGGTACTGCCCGGCTGCACGCGGCGCGCGCTGCGCAAGATCGCGGAAGACGAAGGTGTGAAGATCGAGGAACGCACCTTCACCATCGAAGAGGCTTATACGGCCAAGGAAGCATTCCTGACCAGCGCGTCAAGCCTCGTCACCCCGATTATCAAGATTGCCGAACGCACGATCGCCGAGGGAACCCCCGGCCCGATCACGCGTCGCCTGCAAGCCATCTATCTGGATCTGGCGCGGACGCAGTCCGAACCGATCCTGTAGAAATACTGTATCTCCAACGACAACAAAGGAAGGGAACCATGAAAATTTCAAGCATCCTCAGCAACACGACCCGGGCCGCCTTGATGGCGACCGCACTCGTCACCGCCACCGCTAGCGCCGCGGCTGCTGCCGAAGGCTACGGCGATTGCCCGCTGACCGGCACCAAGGGCAGCGCATCGATCACGCCGGCCGTACCGGGCCAGTTCACCGTGATCATCAACCTGCCGGCTGTAGGCCAGTTCAACGGCGACACACCCGAGACGATCAAGAGCGGCTATGAATTCTGCATGGCCGTCAACATTGCCCACCGCCTCGGCCTGGAAAAGGTCAAGCTGGTCAATGCCTCGTTCGATTCGATCGTCGCCGGCCAGAACAAGAACTTCGATATCGCTCTGGCGCTGATTTCGGTGACCGAGCCGCGCAAGAAGGTTGTTGATTTCTCCACGCCTTACGCAACGTCCGACTACGGTGTCGCTGCCAAGGCCGGTTCGACCGTGAACGAAGAGTCGGTCAAGACCAGCCATGTCGGTGCTCAGGCCGGTACGACGTTGGTTCCTTTCCTTCAGGAGACGCTGAAGGTCGAGAATGTCGACGTGTTCGATGACACGGCGTCCATGTTCACGGCGGCTGCCGCCGGCAAGGTCGATGCTGTCATGACCGATCTCGGCATCGTTCTCGGCCAGGTCGCCAATTCCAATGGCAAGCTTGTCACGATCGGAAAGTATTCGACCGGCGGCGAGATGGCCGGCATCTACCAGAAGGGTTATACCAACGGCGCGGCGATTGACAAGATCATCGCAGACCTTAAAGCAGACGGCACTCTGAAAACCCTTGAAAAGGCTTACCTGCTCGAGTCCTTCGGCGGGGTATCTCCTGACGACATTCCGGCCTGGAAGCAGTAAGCCAAGGATAGAACCCGTATGTCCACACCGGCTTTCCAAGCCCGGGAAGAGCGCGCCAACAGCTGGCGCGCTCGCAACCAGGTCCGAACCCACGGCAACCGCGCCTTCGGCGTCTTGCTCTTCTCCCTCCTCACCCTCGTTGCCGTGGCCTATACGGTTCACTACATCCGTAATTTCGTGCTGGCGGAAGGCTGGTCGACAGTTCCGGTGACGCTGGTTGCGCTCTTGTCCGCCCTGTTGCCGCTCTTGGTCGTGGCGATGGCGTGGCGCGCGGTCTCATGGTCCTCGCAGGCTGGCAAAGTGTCCGATATCTATCTCGGACGCGAACTCGGCTCCAAATCTTCTGACACCTCGTGGAAGGCCCTTGCCTATGCCACCGCGCTGCTGATCATCAGCGCCAGCGCCTGGTTTCTCGTCGTCAACGATGCTGCCGTCAGCCGCACGTTCTTCGACATGGAGCTGATCGTCAGCTCGTCAGGCACCATTCTCAAGGCATTCGGCACCAACGTCTTCATCTTCTTCGTCGCCGGCATCCTGATTCTTGTCTGGGCGCTCGTTGTCGCCATCGCGCGCACGCTGCCCGGCGAAGCCGGCAAGCCGATCCGCACCATCGCGATCATCTATGCCGACCTCTTCCGCGGCCTTCCGGCGATCATCACCATCTATCTGATCGGCTTCGGCCTGCCGCTGACCGGGCTTCCCTTTCTCAGCGATCTTTCCTCCAATGCCTATGCCATCATCGCGCTGACCCTGACCTATGGCGCTTATACGTCAGAGGTCTATCGCGCCGGCATCGAAAGCATCCATCCGAGCCAGATCGCCGCAGCGCGCTCGCTCGGTCTCTCCTACTTCAAGACGATGCGCTACGTCATCGTTCCTCAGGCGATACGAGGCATCATTCCGCCGCTGATGAACAACTGTATCAGCCTGCAGAAAGACACGGCGCTCGTCGCCATCATCGGCACGATCGACGCCTTCAACCAGTCGAAGATCATTGCCAGCAACAACTTCAATCTTTCCGCGGTCACCACAGTCGCGATCCTCTTCATCCTGATCACCATTCCGCAGGCCCGTTTCGTCGACAGGCTGATCGATCGGGACCGCAGGAAGATGCGATCGGGCATGTGAACCGGGCACGGAAGGGAGCAAGACAATGGCACTGGTCGAAATCGACAAGGCATACAAGCGCTACGGGCCCGTAGAGGTTCTCGCAGGCATTTCACTCGACATCGAAGAGCATGAGGTGGTCTGCCTGATCGGCCCCTCGGGCTGCGGCAAGTCCACGCTGCTTCGCTGCATCAACAGGCTAGAGACGATCCAGGAAGGCGAAATCCGCCTTCACGGCGATCGCGTGACCGGTCCGGGCGTGGATCTCGATATCCTGCGCCGCGAAATCGGCATCGTTTTCCAGGGCTACAATCTCTTTCCGCATATGAGCGTGATCGAGAACGTCACGCTGGCACCACTCAAGGTGCTGGGCATGCCGAAGAAGGAAGCGTTGGAAAAGGGCCAGGCGCTTCTTGCCCGTATCGGGCTCGACCACAAGGCGAACGAATATCCGGACCGGCTTTCGGGTGGCCAGCAACAGCGCGTCGCCATCGTACGCGCGCTGATGATGGACCCGACATTGCTGCTGCTTGACGAAATCACCTCGGCGCTCGATCCTGAACTCGTCTCGGAAGTTCTCGACATTGTCCGCGATCTCGCCAAGAAGGGCATGACCATGGTACTCGCAACCCATGAAATGGGCTTTGCGCGCGAGGTTGCCGACAAGGTCTGCTTCCTGCAGGGCGGCGTGGTCTATGAACAAGGGCCACCGTCGCAGATCTTCGGACAACCGCAGGGTGAAAGAACCCAGGCGTTTCTGAAGAGAATCATCGAAGCGGGACGCCTGTAAAGCAAGAAGGACAGAACCGGTGACCAATACGGCGCGGGAATTCGGCATCGTCTGCGGGATAATGCCGACAGGCGAGAAAAACGCGATCACGGATGTTCCCGGCGTGCGTGTGGGCCACCACACGCTCAGATCCGGCGATATCAATACGGGGGTGACGGCGATCATCCCCCATTCCGGCAATATCTACCGGCGTAAGGTTCTCGCTGCCAGCGATGTCATCAACGGCTTCGGCAAGAGCACCGGTCTCGTCCAGATCAATGAACTCGGCACCTTGGAAACGCCCATCGTGCTGAGCAACACTTTTGCCGTCGGAACATGCGCCAATGCGCTGATCTGCGAGGCGATTGCCCACAACCCTGACATCGGCAGGCAAACCGCAACGGTCAATCCCGTTGTCGGCGAATGCAATGACGGTCCGCTCAACGATATCCAGGCGATGGCAGTGACCGAGGAACATGTACGGCTGGCGTTGGGGTCCGCCGGCCATGGCATGGAGCAAGGCAATGTTGGCGCCGGCACCGGCATGAGCTGCTTCGGCTTCAAGGGCGGCATCGGCACCTCGTCGCGAAAGATGGAGCTCAATGGCACCGAGCATCATCTCGGCGTGCTCGTTCTTTCCAATTTTGGCAGGGCGGGAGACCTTATGTTGCCGGATGGCCGACGCCCTCACCCGAAGGCGAAACAGCAGGCGGAAAAGGGATCGGTCATCATCGTTCTGGCGACGGATATCCCGATGGAGCATCGCCAGCTGCAGCGCGTCAGCCGTCGCTGCGGCGCAGGGCTTGCCCGTCTCGGCGCGTTCTGGGGCCATGGAAGCGGCGACATCACTATCGGTTTCAGCACCGGCGTGACGTTCGATCACGACGAGCCGGCCGATTTCGTCGCAATGCAGGCGCTCAACGAAAACCGCATCGACGACCTCTTCCGCGCCGCCACAGAAGCCACCCAGGAAGCCGTTCTGAATTCCCTCTGTGCTGCCGAGGCCATGACCGGCCGCAGCGGTCACAAACGCCTCTCGCTCGCCGATTGGCTGCGGCAGGCTGGAAACTGACGATGCCAGCGGTCAATTGGCATGCGCTCAGCCTGGCCGAGGTTTCCGGACGTCTCGGGTCAGGCAGTCTCACCTCGGTCGCGCTGACGCAGCACATGCTGGCGCGCATCGAGCAGCTCAATCCCACGCTGAATGCCTTCCTCACCGTCACCCGCGATGTCGCGCTTGCCGCCGCCGAAGCCGCCGACCGCGACCGGTCGCGGGGACGTTATCTGGGCCCCCTCCATGGAATACCTGTTGCCATAAAGGACAACATTGCCATGGCTGGTATCCGCATGACCTGCGGCTCCAGGCTCTATGCCGATCATATCCCGGAGCGGGACGCTGATGTCGTCCGGCGGCTTCGGGATACGGGAGCAGTTATCCTTGGCAAGCTGGGCATGCATGAACTGGCCTACGGTACGACGAGCGACAACCCGTTCTTTGGAACCATCCTCAACCCGCGCGACCACACGCTGGATGCCGGTGGTTCAAGCGGCGGCTCGGCATCGGCTGTCGCCGGACAACTGGCATTTGCGGCTGTTGGCACCGATACCGCCTGTTCGATCCGCTTTCCGGCCCATTGCTGCGGGATCGCCGGGTTCAAGCCGAGCTTCGGTGCGATCTCCACGCAAGGCGTCGTGCCGCTCGTGCGGTCGCTCGATCATGTGGGTACGCTGACCCGCACAGCCGAAGACGCTTCCCTGGCTTTTGCAGCGATTACCGGCGTCAGCTCACCCACAGCCCTACCCGTCGCAGACAAAGACAGGCTGGAAAATCTGCGGGTCGGCGTTGTCAGACGCTTCTTCTTCGATGGCGATGCGGAAATCCGTGCAACCATCGAAGAAAGCCTGCAACGGCTGCAAAGGCGAGGTGCCGAACTGGTCGAACTGGATTTTGCCGGCATCGACGAAAGCGTTGAAATCACCGGCCGCCTTTTCCGCGAAGCATACGAAGAGTTTGCGCACGACCTTTCTGCGCGCAACAACTGCTTCAGCGCCAGCGCCCGCGAGAAGTTTACGCGCAAATCCCGGATCAGCGTGGCTGATTACGAGAATGCCAAACGCCGCCACAGCGCCTTCTCGGGCAAGATGGATGCCCTGATGCAACAGTGCGACGTGCTGCTGGCGCCTGCGGCGACAATCATGCCGGCGCGGCTCGGGCAGTGGCACGACGACTACGATCTGCACGCGTCAAAGAACGCCACCGTCTTCAACCTCGCAGGCCAGCCCTCGATCACGATACCGGTCCAGTCTTCGTCCGGCGGGCAACCGGTCGGACTGATGATCAACGGTCGCCGCGGCTGCGATCTGGAGATGCTAAACATGACGATGTTGATCGAGCGGCAGCTTAACGATCCGCCTGCCGCCTAGGCGGTCAGTCCCTTTTCCATGCCGCGCCACAACCGTTCGACGATCGGACGCGATGACGCGGCGTGCCGGTAGATGCGAATTTCGACATCGATATTCCATTTGGCATCATGGCTGGCCGGTGCAAGGCGCCCTTCCCTGATATCCTGTTCGACCAGCTTTTCGGGAAGCCAGGCCACGCCCCAGCCTGCCAGCGTCATCGCTTTCAGACCGACGGAGATGGTGTTTTCATGCACGACGCGCCGGGTGAAAGCCTGCTCGGCCGCAAACAGTTTTCCCAGCGCGACACCAAAAAACGAGAAGTCGCCGTAACTCAGGTAGGGAACGTCCTTGCCGACGGCGATGCAGCGGTCAAGCAGCGGTCCCTCCGGCTCCGGACACGAGACGGGCAACAGCGTTTCCCTGCCCAGCACCAGATAGGGAAAACGAGTGCCGTCCAGCCAGAATGGCACGTGATGATGCGCGTAGCTGAGGAAAAAATCGACCTCGCCATCGACCAGCATGGCGACATTGTCCTCGATGCCACCCCTGTCTGCCGCCACCTTGGAACTGATCGCACCGACCGTGCGTTCGAGGTTCTTCAGCCATTCGGGAAAGAAGGTCACGGTCAGCGTCTGCAGCGCGGCAAATGTGACGGTGTCGGTGTTGGCACTTTTCGGCCGCAGACTGTCGCGTGTGCTGTAGAAGTTGCGAATGGACTCCTGCGCAGATGGCAGGAATGCCTTGCCTTCCTTCGTCAACTCGGCCGGAAATGTCGCCCGGTTGACGAGGATGACGCCGAGCCAGTTTTCGAGCTGCTTGATGCGGCGACTGAAGGCCGATTGGGTGATGCTGCGTTCCTGCGCTGCCCGAGAAAAACTCAGGCTAGAAGCCAAGGCAACAAAATCTTCAAGCCATTTCAGCTCCAAATCAACACTCCCCCCGCTACCGCCACAAGCATAAGGCCTGAGCTGGCCGGCTCCAATCGGAATCATCAGGCAACGGGGAATTTTGCTCAAAATCAAAGTCTTGGGCATGCTGTGTTGAGATATTGCGCAAGCTTGAGACGTCAAAACACGGACGGAAGCGTCCGGAATGAAATTCGGCGCGCCTGAGATGTGGCGCGCCGTTCGATATTCAAAGGCGTCAAACTTTCCGCCGGGGCGGAAACATCACGCCGCAGTGGTGACGAACTTGGTCATCAGGTAGGATTCGATTGCGGCAGAACCACCTTCGTCACCGTAGCCCGAATCCTTGATGCCGCCGAAAGGAACTTCCGGAAGTGCGAGCCCATTGTGGTTGATCGAGGTCATGCCCGACTGCACGCGCATGCCGATGGCATGCACCGCCGCCTGCGAAGACGTGAACGCGTAGGATGCCAGGCCGAACGGCAGGCGGTTGGCTTCGGTGATCCCATCTTCCAGCCCGGAAATCGAATTGATGATTGCCACAGGGCCGAATGGCTCCTCGTTCATGATACGCGCCGATTTCGGCACGTTGGCGAGCACTGTTGGCTCGAAGAAGTTGCCGCTGTTGCCGATCCGCCGGCCGCCCGTCTTGAGCGTACCGCCCTGCTCGACCGCATCGGCGATGAGTTCTTCCAGCGCCGGGATGCGCCGCTCGTTGGCGAGCGGGCCCATTGTCGAGGACGCGTCCAGGCCGTTGCCGACCTTGATCGCCTCGGTGGCATGGACGAAGCCGGTGAGGAACCTGTCGAACACCGGTTCCTCGACCAGCAGCCGGGTCGGCGACACGCAAACCTGGCCCGCATTGCGGAACTTGGAGAACGACAGCACCTTGACCGCCTTGTCGATGTCGGCATCCGCAAGGACAATGGCCGGGGCATGGCCACCCAGTTCCATCGTCGTGCGCTTCATGTGCTGGCCCGCCAGCCCTGCCAGATGCTTGCCGACCGGCGTCGAACCGGTGAACGTGATCTTGCGGATCGTCGGATGCGGAATGAGATATTCGGAGATTTCCGAGGGTATGCCGAACACCAGGCCGACCACGCCCGCCGGAACGCCGGCATCGGCAAATACACGCACAAGCTCGGCAGGAGAGGCCGGAGTTTCCTCGGGCGCCTTGATGATGATCGAGCAACCGGCCGCAAGTGCCGCCGAAAGCTTGCGCACGACCTGATTGATCGGGAAGTTCCACGGTGAGAACGCCGCGACAGGTCCAACCGGCAGCTTGACTGCCAACTGGGATACATTGGGCATTCTCGCGGGGATGATCTGGCCGTAGGTGCGGCGAGCTTCCTCAGCGAACCAATCGATCAGATCGGCGCCTGCGCCAACTTCGCCGATGGCTTCGGCGAGCGGCTTGCCCTGTTCGCGTGTCATGATCCAGGCGATCTTTTCCTTGCGCTCGCGCAGCAGGTTCGCCGCGGCACGCATGATTTTTGCGCGCTCGTAGGCGGATGTCGCGCTCCACTTTTCAAAGCCTGCCTGGGCTGCAGCAAGTGCCTCGTCGAGATCCGGAATGGCGGCTTTCGAAACCTGACCGATCACCTCTCCGGTCGCGGGATCGGCGACGGCGATGGTCTGGCCGCTTCTGGACGGCTTCCACTCGCCGTTCAGGAACAGCTTTGTGTCGGGATAGGAATTGGCAGTCATGGTGGGCTCCGATTTCAAATTCGCGCGATGGCGCATATGCGGTATCCGATCGGGACACAAATATGAACACCCGATCGTCGCATGCTGAGACGGCGTAACTCCGTTCGGCATTTCGCATAGCTGATGGCAACATCTCCCGCTACGCCATATGCTCACATCGAGTCGTACATTTGTACAACACGATATGTCAAGAGTCGGCGCACCGGGCGAAAAGACCTTCCCGTTACCGAGTCAAGCGGCCTTGGAGGCGGTAGAAAGCTTGGGCTTCACATCCGCAGCAAAACGGTGCATCGCATCGATCGCATCGCCTTGCGACATGCCGATATTCACGTTCGTGATCAGGTCGTTGATCCCGAGTTCGGAATACTGACTCAGCCGATCCACCATCTCGCTTGCGGTGCAGATGATGAGATTTTCGGACAGTTCCTCGATGGTCTGTTTCTGCGGCAGCGATGCAATCCGGCCGTTCTTGACGATCCCTGGTCCGGTGAAGACGTTGTTGAACCGGCTGTAATAGTCGTAGGCGAGATCGGTCATGCGCTTTGCATCGGCGTCGTTCTTGGCGACGATGCAAACACGCGACAGAGCAAGGCGCAGATGCTTGCCGGCATCGCCGAGTTCGGCCTTTCCGCGCAAGAATGCGTCGATCTGCGTCTTCATCTTGTCATAGGTGGCATCAAGCGGCGTGGTCTGGATGTGGAAGCCGCGTTTGACCGACGCATAAATACCCTCGGGCACTAGCGCTGCCAGCATCAATTGCGGCATCGGCTTCGTCACCGGCCGTGGCATGACAGTCAGGGAGTCGAAATTGTAATACTTCCCGTTCCAGGAGACCTCCTCCTTGGTGAACAGCTCGATGAGAAGATTGAGCGACTCGTCGAACTTCTCGCGCGATTGCTCGATCGGGCTGCCAAGACGGGCCAATTCATAAGCGAATGCTCCGCGTCCGACGCCAATGATCAGACGTCCTTCGCAGAGGATGTCCGCCTGGATGGCCGCGCCCGCAAAGATCCGCATATCGTGAATCGGCAGCACCGAAACAGACGTGATGATCTCGACCTTCTTGGTGACCGATGCAAGTTTCACAGCCATTTGCAACGGATCGGGCACCAGCAGGACATTGATGAGGTGATGCTCCGGAATGGTCAGGCCGCGATAGCCGAGATTTTCCGCAAGGATCGCCTGCTCGATCATGTCCCGGTACAGGCGATCGCCGCCATAGGTGGGGTCGGGAAAATAGGCGGAAAGAAAGTGATTGAATTCCATGGTATCTCCAGCTCGCCTGAAGCAGCCTGTGGCTGGGCGCTTTGATTTGTCCGATCTTCCTGATGTCGCGATGGACACTCAGACCGGTATGAAACGACCTTGCCACAGCGACTTAGTGAATAAAATCAAATTATATTGCGCATTTAATTCGGGAAATACGAACTTTCTGGTCAGATAACAAAAGACCGCCGTGCTCGGTCGAACACGGCGGTCGAGGTTGGAAAAGCGCTACTTTCAGGGCGCCGTCCAGGCGTTGACGCGATCCTGATTGGCCGATATCCAATCCTTGGCCACAGCCTGGGGATCCTTCTTGTCGACGGAGATGTCCTTGATCCAGCCACTGACATCGGCGGGCTCGATCGCCACTTTCGACAGGAACTTGGCTATGTCGGGAGAACGTTGCTCAAGCGCGGCACTATAGGCGATGAAGATCGGCTGTGCTGGCGAAGAGCACTTGATGCTGCTCTGCGTCAGCCAGTCTGCAGACTCCTTCGGATCGACATATTTGTAGCAACCATCGGCCTTGTAGTCCGCCCCGCCGTTCTTGGCATCCATGGCGAACCCGTCGAATGGCGGCTCTTCGAGCTGGACCAATTCGTAGGTCTGGTGCAACGCCTCCGGCTTCCAGTAGTAGAAGAGCAGACCACCATTTTTCTTCGCCACGACGCTTTCGAGCTGCGACTTCAACAGCGCGTCGGAAGCCACGATGGGATCATAGAATTTCTCCAGGCCATAGCTGACGCCCTTGACGCGGTAGATGTTGGTGACGCCCCAGCCGGGAGCGCCCGGCCAATAGTCGCCACGGCCATCGCCATTGATATCGAACAGCTTGGCGATTTCAGGATTCAGCAGGTCCTGAACGGATTTCAGGCCATGGGCTTCTGCGAAGAACTTGGGAACATAGAAACCGTCGGTGGCGTCGTAGGGCTTGAGGTTAAGGCGCACCTTGCCCTCCTCCGTCACGAAGCGATCGATATTGGCCTGCTGGGCGCCAGACCATACGGCTGGATGGATATCGACGGAACCGTCGCCCTTCGCCATGGCCTGAAAAACCGCCGTCTGTTCGGCCGCGATGTGGGAAATCGTAGCGCCATATTTGCTGACGAGAATTTCCTCGAGGATCGCATTGACGGCGCGCGGCTCGTCCCATGTCAGATCGGCCAGAACCACGGCCTCGCCGGCATAAGCCGAGCTCGTTTGCATCATACCGATGGACGCGACAGCGGCCACGGCGCACAAGAGTGCACGTAACTTCATTGCTTCATTCCCCTGTTATGGATTGGATTAGTCCTTTGATCGCCGTGCGCTTGCCAGTCTGTCGAACATGACAGCGCAAACAACGATCGCCAGGCCGGCTAGGATGCCTTCGCCGTACTGAACGTTCTGGAGTGCGAAGAGGACGTTGTAGCCCAGTCCTCCGCCCCCGATGAGTGCCGCAATCACGACCATCGACAGGCACATCATGATGGTCTGGTTGACGCCCGCCCGGATCGACGGCAGCGCCAGCGGCAACTCGGCCTTGATCAAGGTCTGGAACGGCGTTGCCCCATGCGAATACATCGCCTCGCGTACATAGAGCGGCACCTGCTCGATGCCGAGGCATGTCAGCCGGATCAGCGGCGGCACGGAAAAGATCACGGTCGCGATCAGCGCCGGCGGCTTGCCGATCGAAAAGAAGGCCACGGCCGGCAAAAGGTAGACGAAACTCGGCATCGTCTGCATGAGATCGAGAACTGGCGAAACCACTGTCTTGAGCGAAGAATACTTCGCAATCGCAATACCCAGGGGTATGCCGATCACCACGCACACGGCAAGCGAAGCAAGCACCAGTGCGGCAGTCTGCATCGCCTCCGTCCAGAAGCCGAAAATTCCCAGATAGGCCAGCGAGACCCAGACGATCGCCAGCATCCGGACACCGTCGCGCTTCCAGGCCAGAAAGCCTGTGCCGATGAAGACTACCGGCCATGGCACTGTCACAAGTGCGCTTTCGAGAACGGACAACAACGTCAGAAGCGCCTTGGTGATACCCCGGAAGACATCGTCGCCTTGAACGGTCAGGTACCGGACTGCCGCATCGATGCTGGCCGCTGTGTCGCCACGCAAAGCCTTGAGTGACGGAAAGTCGGAGGCGAAGCCCGGAATTGGGCTCCCCGGGCCGTTCAACAGGATCGTCCCCATCGCAAGGCAATAGACCAGAAATCCAGCGACATTGCCAAGCGCATAGCCGCGGCTTTCCACGCTTGCCGGATTCTGGTTCGACAAGCCGGATATTGCAAGCGCGGTGGCCCGCCAGACAAGCGCCAATGCGAGACCCGAGACCAGCCATCCGCGCGTCACGAGCATCAGCGCGCAGGCGTCCACCAACAGATAGAGGAAGTAGAACCTAGTCGGCCGTTGGCCCTGCCACAACGGGCCGACTAGGTATTCAAGGCGCAATGCGGAACGCCGCTGCGGCACCTCGGTCGCCATTTGATCGAATACACCCTGCGCCATTTCAACTCTCCCTCTTGCCCTGGACCGCCCGCAAAATCTCCTTCGTTCCCACGATCCCGACGATGACGCCGTCCTGCTCGACGGCAATCGGTGATCCGGTTTCGATCTGCAGATCAATCAGATGGGTAAGGTTGGCGGATGTCGCGACCACCGGCAGCGTGCCGATTTGCTGTTCGACAGTCCCATTGCCCGATTCCGCCAGATGTTGCGCCATGGGAATCATGACCTTTTCGGCGGTGACAAGATGGACCGGTGAAATACCGCCGACGAACTGGGCGACGTAGTCGTTGGCCGGGTTTAACACGATTTCCGCCGGCGTTCCGGTTTGTACGATCTTGCCATCGCGCATGATCGCGATACGGTCGCCAATGCGGATGGCTTCATCGAGATCGTGGGTTACGAACAGTGCGGTTTTCCCGAGCGTCCGCACCAGTCGGCGGAATTCGTCCTGCAATTGCTTTCGGATCAAGGGGTCGAGAGCGGAAAAGGGCTCGTCCATCAACAAAATGTTGACGTCCGCGGCAAGTGCCCGCGCGAGCCCGACGCGCTGCTGCATGCCGCCCGAAAGCTCGCGGGGATAGCGCTCTTCCCATCCCGAAAGCCCGACGGTCTCCAGCGCCTTGAATGCCGCCGCCCTGCTCGTCTCATGGCTTTCGCCACGAAGCTCGAGCGACAGCCGTGTGTTCTGCTCCACCGTGCGATGCGGAAGAAGCGCGACATTCTGGAAGACCATGCCGATCGTCCGGGCGCGCATTTCCCGCAACGCCGACTTGCCCAGCGATGGAACCGACTGGCCTTCGACGATCACGTCGCCGGAGGTGGGTTCGATGAGACGGTTGACATGCCGCAGCAACGTCGATTTGCCGGACCCCGAAAGCCCCATGATGCAGAAGATCTCGCCACGCCGAACCTCGAAATTCGCGTCCTCCACGGCGACCAGACAGCCATATCTCCCGCGAGCTTCGTCACGACCAAGTTCGCCGTTGATCACGGCGTTGCGGATCATGGCAATCTTGCTTGCGTTGCCGAAGACTTTCCAAATGTTGCGACACTTGACAGCAGGCTCGGGTATGACCGCCGGCGCGTCAGGCTTGAGGTTCATTTTAGCAATCGCATTCATCGGGTTCCGCCTGATTATTGGGAGTGTCCGGCAAAATACACGCGGTCGTTTCCCCTTCGACTGCGCTGCGCAGTAAGAAAAGTTCATTCTCTCGATCGCCGGATTTCCATTTGGTTGGAGACTTTGTGATTGGACCGTGCCAGATGACTAATGTAGTGTAAATCAAATAATTATGGTAATTATGTTCGGTAAATCCGAATTGAAAGCGCTTGGAGTAACCGCTGATGAACCTTGCCCATGTGCAAACATTCCTTGTGGTTGTGGAAACGGGAAACTTGAACAAGGCGGCGCTCAAATTGAACGTGACGCAATCGACGGTGACTGCCCGGATCAATGCACTGGAGGACCTGTTGGGCCAAAAACTCCTGCGGCGGATCAAGTCGGGGGCAGAGCTCACCGCCATCGGAACCAAGTTCGTCAAGCACGCACAGATCATGGTCCAGGTCTGGAAGCAGGCCCGTCTCGACACTTCGCTGCCGCGCGGGTTCGACCAGGTCTGCAACTTCGGATGCCCCGATCCGCTGTGGAACGGCGCGGGTGAATACCTCGTCAACGCGCTCCGGTCGGAATTCCAGTCCATCGCGATCAACGTCGAAAGCGGAAGCGAAACAGACATGCGGCCGTTGATCTCCAATTCCATCGTCGATGTCGCCATCTCCTACGAACCGCCGCCTGCGCCGGGCTACACGATCGAGCCACTGTTCGAGGACTTGTTCATCGAAGTTTCGACCATCGACCGCGATCTGGTGCGCTGGGACCCAAAATATGTTTTCGTCGACCACGGCGAGGAGTTCCGCAGGCGCCATGCCGAAGCCTATCCCGTCGACGACACCGCCGTCGTGACCTTCAAGAACGGCGTCTTTGCGCTGGGACATATCATCAAATGGGGAGGTTCGGCCTATCTGCCCTACCGGATCGCCTATCCGGCGATGGAAGCCGGCCAGGTGTTCGAAGTGCGCAATGCGCCGCGATTTACCCGCACCGCTTACCTGGTTCGAAACTCGACCCAGACGCACCGCTGGCATTGGCTGACGAGAGCGCTGGTGGTGGTCAAGGAAAAGATCGCCGATGCCGTGCTCAAGCTGCCGGACCAACCCCGATAGGGCTGGCCCGGAAACCTTGGCGCTGGACGTGCTCACCCCATGACGGTCATGCCTCGTCGGCAACCAGCTTGCGGCTTTCCAGCAGCCGGTCGAGCCAGTTGACATCCATCTGGGGCACCGAGCGCAACAGCGTTTCGGTGTAGGGAGCGTGCGGCGGGTTCATCACCTCGCTTCGCATTCCCCGCTCGACAATCCGCCCCGCTTTCATGACGACGACCTGATCGGCGATCGCGTTGACGATCTTGAGGTCGTGGGTGATGAAGATGTAGGTCGTGCCAAGCTCTTTCTGCAGGCGGGCGAGCAGGGCGAGAATATCCTTGGCGATCAGTGGATCCAGCCCCGAAGTCACCTCATCGCAGATGATCAGATCCGGTTCGGCCGCCAACGCCCGGGCAATGCAGACACGCTGCTTCTGGCCGCCCGAAAGCTCGGTCGGATACCGGTCCGCATAGGCCGGATTGAGCTCCACTAGCTGCAATAGATTTGCAACCCGCCTGTCCGCTTCGGCACGATCCACATTGTGGTAGAACATTACGGGTCGGCCGAGAATTTCCGAAATCCGCTGTTTCGGATTGAGCGCCGTATCCGGGCTTTGATAGATCAGTTGCAGACGGCGGAGCACATCGCGCGGCCTCCGCGAATAGGACGCCGACAGGGTAGCACCCTGAAAACGCACATTGCCCTCCACCGATTTCAGCAGGCCGGCGATGGCCCTCGCCAAGGTGGATTTTCCCGAACCGGATTCGCCGACGATCGCGGTCGTCCGTCCCGCCGGAATCTCCAGCGAGATGTCGTGCAGGACCTTCTTCTTCCCATAATGCACTGAGAGGCCATCGACAGAGAGAACGCAGTCCTTGCCGGGTCGCTCGGTCTGGATCTCCGGATCGGCCGCCAGCAGCCGCCGCGTATAGTCCTGACGCGCGTTGCCCAACAACTCGTCGGTCTCGGCCAGTTCGACGGCGGCACCGTGGCGCAGCACAAGAATGCGGTCGGCGACCTGCGCCACGACAGCGAGATCGTGGGTGATGTAGAGTGCTGCGGAATTCGTCTGATGTATCGCGTCGCGGATCGCCGCCAGCACCTCCACCTGCGTCGTCACGTCAAGCGCGGTGGTCGGTTCGTCGAACACGATGATATCCGGATCCCCGGCCATCGCCATGGCGATCATCGCGCGTTGCAGCTGGCCGCCAGAAGCCTGATGCGGATACTTGAAACCGAACTTGTCGGGCTCCGGCAGGCCGAGTTTGCCGTAGAACTTGATGGCCTTGTCGCAGGCATCGGTGCGGTTCGTGTGGCCGTGCGAAGACAGCACTTCGACGAACTGGTCTATCAGCCTGTGAGCCGGGTTGAAAAATGCCGCCGCCGACTGGGCCACATAGGCGATCCGCATGCCGCGCAATTTGCGGATCGCTCCCTTGTCGAGATCGAACAGTTCCTTGCCCTCGAAGAACACCTTGCCGCCCGACTTTCGGCATCCCGGCTTGGAATAACCGAGCGCCGACAGCCCAATCGTCGATTTGCCAGCACCCGACTCCCCGATCAGGCCGACGACCTCGCCCCTGTGCAGCGAGAAGCTGACCCCTTTGACCACCTCATTCCAATGGCCCGAACTTTCTGCCTCGATCCGCAGGTCCTGCACCTCGAGAAGCAGTGTCTTGCCGGATGCCGTCGCCGTACCGAAATTACTGACCATCACGCAAACCACTCGAAATATCCAGGAACCAGTCCACTGTGAAATTGACCCCGACCGTCAGGATCGCGATGGCGCATGCCGGCAGCAGCGGCGTGATGTCGCCGTAGGTGATCAGCGTTGCATTGTCGCGCACCATCGAACCCCAGTCCGCCGTCGGCGGCTGGATGCCCAACCCGAGGAAGCTGAGCGCACTGATCAACAGGAAGACGAAACAGAAGCGCAGCCCGAATTCAGCCACTAGTGGCGCGAAGGTGTTGGGAAGCAATTCCCGGCGGATCACCCAAAGACGCCCCTCGCCCCGGAGCTTTGCCGCCTCGACGAACTCCAGCGTCGCCACGTTCATGCCCAGCGCCCGCGAAAGGCGAAACACCCTGGTCGCATCGAGAACGGCGATCACCACGATCAGAACCGGGATCGACATGCCGAAGATGGTCAGCAGGAACATGGCGAAGATCAGTTGCGGGATCGCCATCAGGATATCCACGAAACGCGACAGAAGCTGGTCGACCACGCCGCCCGCCGCCGCACACGCCAGCCCCAGAAATCCGCCGATCGCAAACGCCAGCAGGGTCGAGGCGAGCGCGATGCCGACCGTGTTGCGCGCACCGTAAATCAGCCGCGTCAGCATATCGCGTCCGAGGTTGTCGGTGCCCAGGAGAAACTGTGAGCTCCACGGATCGAATTCCGGGCCGACGATCTGCGCTTCGCCATAAGGTGCGATCCACGGCGCAAACAGCGCGACCACCGCATAGACGGCAATGATCAGCATGCCGATCTTGGCACTCAGCGGTGCTGCGGCAAGCCTGGAACCAACGGTCGGCCGCTTGACCACGATTGGGGTAATGGCGGCCGGCGCGGCCGCCTCCTGAATGTTCATCGAATTTGCCTGTTCTCGCATGATCGCGCTTGATTCTTGCATCGAAGCCTTCCCGATCACTGGTGCAGAAGACGGGGATTGGTGACGGTTGCCAGCACGTCGGCGATCAGATTTAGAATGATGTAGGTGGCGGCGAAGATAAGGCTGCACGCCTGCACGACAGGGATATCGCGCTTGGCGACGCTGTCGACCATTAGCTGCCCGAGGCCGGGATAGACGAAGACCACCTCCACAACCACGACGCCGACGATCAGGTAGGCCAGGTTCAGCACAACGACATTGATGATCGGGGCAAGCGCATTCGGCAGCGCGTGCCGTGTCATGATGCTTAGCCTGCCGACACCCTTGAGCTTGGCCATCTCGATGAACGGGCTGCCCATGACGCCCAGCAAGGCCGCGCGTGTCATACGCATCATGTGGGCCACGACCACGAGGGTCAGCGTCAGCGCCGGCAGGAACATTCCCCGCAGCGCTTCAAGCAGCGATGTGTCTTCCACCCGGGCAAGGCTCGGAAACCATCCCGTCTTGACCGAAAGAAACAGGATCAGGATGTAGGCGACGAAGAATTCCGGAAACGAGATCGAGCTCAGCGTCAGGATATTGACGCCCCGATCAAAACGGCTGTTGCGAAACAACGCCGTCAGGACACCGAGAGCAAGCGCCAACGGCACCGACATCACCGCCGCCAGACCTGCCAACGACAGGGTGTTTTCCAGCCGGGACGACACCAGTTCGGTGATCGGCCGATGATTGGCAAGCGATGTGCCCAGATCGCCCTGCGCCAGATTGGCCAGCCAGGTGAAGTAACGCTGGTAGAGCGGCAGATCGAGACCAAGCTGGTCCCGAAATGCCTGGATGGTGTCCGGAGAGGCCGACTGCCCCAGAATCTCGGTGGCGATATCGCCCGGAAGGGCCGCCACGCCGAAGAAAATGATCAACGACACAACCCACAAGGTGACTATGCCAGTGAGGATGCGGGTTGATATCAACTCGATAATTCGGCGCATGTCGGGAGCACTCTCTCGTACTAGGTCTGTCGATGGATCAGGCTGCCAGGCCCGACAGGAACGAGCGGACCGGCGGTGCCACTCTCTCGGTGGCCTCGATCAAGATCGCGTGCTTGAGTCCGTCAAGGATCACCAGATCCGAATTCGGCATCGCGTCGGCGATCTGCTGGTTGAGGCGCGGATTGCAGCCGCCGTCCAGTTCACCTGTGAGCACCAAGCTCGGGGCGGTGATCTCGTGGATCCACGGGGACATCTCCGTCTCGGCATAGATGTCGAAGACGTTGAGGAACACGTCCGGATTGGTTTCCATCACCTGGTTCTTGCGCCACTCGATCACATCTGGATGGCTCGCGGCAAACTCGTCAGTAAACCAGCGCGCCGTCAGCGTATCCAGCACCTGGCCGATGCCCTTCTCACGCATCGCGGAGACGACGGCCTTGACCTTGGCACTGTCGTCTTCCGTGCGGAAAGCGGCAGTGGAATAGAGCCCGAGCGACAGCACCCGGTCGGGATATCTGCGCGCATAGGCCGGACCGATCATGCCGCCGAGCGAATGACCGGCGAAATGGGCCTTCTCGATGCCGAGCTTGGCGCGAAGTGCTTCCAGATCGTCCACCAGCTCGTCAAGACCGAAGCGTCCGTTCGGCAACGGTGACTCGCCGTGACCGCGAAGGTCATAGGCGATGCACATATAGTCTTCCTTGAGCTGTTCGGTCAGCTTCTTCCAGGCGGTCTTGCGAGCGCCGATGCCGTGGATCAGGAAAAGGGGCTCGCCCTTTCCCTCGATCGTGTACGCGCAGTCAATTGCAGCAGCCATGGTCGTCTCTCACTTCTCGGCAGTCGCGGGCTGGTCGGGATAGAGGTCGGAGCAGAGCTCCCCACCCACTGCCCAGTCGCTCTTGGCGACATCGTCGAAAATCACATGGACCGACGTTGGCTTACCGCCGCAGATTTCGACGAAGCTGTCGGTGATCGCCTTGGCCAAAGCCCGCTTCTTGTCGTCGGAGCGGCCGCTGAACATTTCTACCTTGATAACTGGCATTGTGATGTCTCCCTGCTTGCTTGGATCTTACGCGACTGACTTTTCACGCGCGTTGTTGAAATGGGGCATGACCTGCGCTGAAAAGCGCTCCATCATGTCCAGCGTATCGGCCTGCGACTGGCCGAAATTGGACGTGGCGATCACTTCGTCGATGCCGGCTTCCGCATAAGCGGAAAGTCGATCAACCATCTCGGCCGCTTCGCATATGATGAGGCTCTTGCCAAGCTCTTCGATCGTCTGATTGCGCGGCAGAGGCCGAATGGCGCCGTGATCCACAATTCCAGGTCCGTAGAAAACGTTATCGAAGCGGCTGTAGTAATCATTTGCAAGTTCCAGCTTGGCGCGCGCATCAGCCGTATCGCGGGCGAGATACAGACCGCGCTGCAGTGCCAGCCTGTTGGTCCGGTTGGCGCCTGCACCATCGGCAATGCCACGGTGGAAAGCCGATGTCTGTTCGAGCAGCACTTCGTGCGAAGCGCCGAGCGGCGTCGTCTGCACATGGTAGCCCTTCTTCGCACTGTGATAGATGCCTTCAGGAACCATCACGGCCAGCATAAGTTCGATGGGATGATCCGGCCGAGGCATGACCGTGATCGGATCGAAGCGATAATATTCGCCATCCCAGGAGACTTCCTCGCGGGTCAGCAGCGCCTCGAGCACCGCCAGCGATTCCTCGAACTTCTTCTTGGTTTCCGAAAGCGGCGTACCGAGGCGGGTCACCTCGTAGTCGAACGCGCCACGACCAACGCCGAGAACCAGCCGGTTGTCGCAGAGCATGCTTGCCTGCACCACTTCGCCGGCGAACACCCGCATGTCGCGGATCGGCAGCACGGCAATCGACGTGACCAATTCGATACGCTTGGTGGCGGACGCGATCTTGACGGCCATCTGCAGTGGCGACGGCACCAGGAGGATGTTGATCAGGTGGTGTTCTGGAATGGAGACGCCGGCATAACCGCAGTTCTCGGCCTGGACGGCCTGCTCCACCATGTCCTTGTAGAGGCGCGTCCCGGTATAGGCGGGGTCTCGCAAATAGCTCGACAGGAAGTGATTGAATTCCATCTCTTAGCCCTTCTGTGGCTTGTAATCGGTTGTTCAGAAAATCAGGTGCCCAATTCGGGTTGGTATTCGGTCCAGGCCGTCGGTTTGCCGGCGATTCTCACCACGCGGCCACCGTCGTCAGTATCGCAATAGATGCCGAGGCAACCTGCGGCACGCTCCCGGAACAATCGCTGGATCATTCCCGATGCCATGTCGCCGCGAACGAGATCCCACGGGCTTTCTTCTTCATCGAACGCCCTCAACTCGGTACCGTCGTCGGTCACGCCGCATGTGACGCCCCCTGACGGCTCCATCGAAAACACCATGGTGGTGTGCGGGTCGCCCTTCTCCTGGAAGATCGAGTAGAGAAACGACGACTGCGCCTCGATGCCGAACCGTGAAAACACGGCCTTCAGAAGGCCACTGTGCTGCTGCCCCCCGCCCAGCGGTGCGTTCGGAATTTCCCAGTATGTCGCGCCCGGCCTGCGGCAGAGCAATATCCGGCCTTCGGTTTCGACGATGCCGCCCACGACCAACGAAGATGCAGTTCTCTCCAGTTGCCGTTCCGCCAGACCGAAGGACACATAGCCGCCCCTGAAGTATCCGAGCGGCTTACCAACGCCAGTATGAAACTTCTGCACTTCACCGATCAGGATCGCGTGGTCGCCCGCATCGACGACCTGGCCGCGTTTGCAGATGATCGACGCGAGACTGTCCCTGACATAGGGCGCGCCATCCACTGCCATCGCGGCAATCGCGATCTCCTTCGCCTCCGTCTTGGATGCGAAGGAATTCGACTGTTCGCGCTGCCAGTCGCCGAGGATGCTGATGCTGAACTGATCGCAATCGACGAATGTTTCGTAGCTGAAAGCGGATTTTGCCAAGCAGACCAGAACCAGCGGCGGGTCGAGAGAGACTGACGTAAAGGAATTGGCCGTAAACGCCCGGGATACGCCCGATGCGTCGCGCGTGGCGACCACGGTGACGCCGGTCATGAACGAACCGAGCATATCCCGGAAGACCCGACGGTCACACTCTTTGGCGTCCTGCCATGCAATATCGGTCATATCCCAGTCTCCATGATGATAGCCCGAGGCTCTGCAGCCCCGGGCAGCAGGGCCTTAGCTGATCCACCAGCGTTCGATCGCCTTCATGCCATCGAGCGGCAGGTCGGCGTTTTGCCTTTCAGGCGTCTGCACCTTTTCGCTGAGACCGTTCACATAGTTCATGAACATCGGAATGATGGTGCCGCCGTCTTCCTGAACGAGTTTCTGCATCTCGCCATAAATTTCGGTACGCTTGGCTTCGTCCTTCTGCGGACGCGCCTCAAGCAGCAGGTCATTGAAACGCTGGTTATCCCAATGCGTATCGTCCATGGCTGCGCCCTTGGCATAGATCAGCGAGAACAGGGCATCAGGGGTCGGCCGGCCGGTCCAGTAGCAGGAGCAGAACGGCTTCTTTGCCCAGACATTGCTCCAGTAACCATCGCTCGGCTCGCGGACGACATTGATGTCGATGTTGGCGGCCTTGGCCGATTCCTTGAAGACGACCGCGCCATCGACAGAACCGGCAAATGCGGCGTCCGATGCGCTGAGATCAACGGCCAATGTATCCAGACCGGCCTTCTTCAAATGGAACTTGGCCTTCTCCGGATCATAGGAAACCGCAGGCAATTCCGCATTGTAGTATTTCAGCGAAGCCGCCATCGGATTGTCGTTTCCGACAACGCCATGGCCGTTGAGGATCTTTTCGACCCACTGCTCACGATCGATCGCATATTTCAGCGCCAGACGGACATTGACATCGTTGAACGGCTTGACATCGACGAGCATCGGCAGCGTCGCATGCTGAAAGCCCTTGATTTCGTCAATGCGGATCCCGCCCTTGCGCTTGAGAAGATTGACGGTCTTGAGATCGACACGGTTGATGACATGAACCTCGCCCGTCACCAGCGCGTTCTGCCGCGCCGCAACGTCGTTGATCGCCACCAGTTCGACCGCGTCGACATGCGCCCTGCCCGGCTTCCAGTAATTCGCAAAGCGGCTCGCCTTGGCCGATACCCCTGCCTCGAATTTTTCGAGCTTGTAGCCACCGGTGCCGATACCGGACTGCCAGTCCACGGTACCGTCCGCATTCGCCGGCATGATGCCAAGGTGATAATCGCTGAGCAGGACGGCGAGATCGGCATTGCCGGCAGCCAGCTCGATCCGGACGGTCGAGGAGTCTTCTGCCTTCACATCGGCAATCTGTGCAAAAATGCTTTTCGCCAGCGAGGTCGATTTCTCGCCGCGATGATGGTTGAGCGATGCCACGACGTCGTTGGCATCCATGATCTTGCCGTTATGGAACTCAACGCCGGTGCGCAGCTTGAAGGTCCAGGTCTTGGAATCCTCGCTGGATTCCCAGGATTCGGCCAGCTCAGGCACGGCATTGCCGTCCGCATCAAGCTCAATCAAATTGTTGCGCAGGCCGCCATAGCTCAGGGCGATCATGAAATCGTCCCAAGCCAGACCGGGATCGAGACTGTCTGTGGTGTTGGCGCCGGCAAGACCCATGATCAGGGTACCGCCCTTGGTCGGTTCGGCCCGCGCGGCGCTCGGAAGGATCAGCCCGCCTCCGAATGCGGCATAGCCGCCGACTGCAGCGGCAGCCTTCAACAGATTGCGTCGGCCGATGCCCTGCCCGAACAGATTTCCAGACTTCTCATTGCGCATTATTGGTTCCCCCAAACGAATTCTCGTGACCGTTCGCACTGTTGTACAAAGGTACGACTTGTTGTACGTTCGTACAGACAATTTTGTCAACATCGATTTTTGACCGCGCGCTCCTGGCGCGTTAAACACTTAGAATGGCGAAGGAAAATGTGGGGATATCCACCGCTGGCGATCGCGAAGGACACCGAATGGCTAAACAAAGAAGTGTGACCAAAACATTCCGGTCAACCGAAGATCGCAGGACCGAGATCGTAACGGCAGCGTTCCGCTGCCTTCAGGAATTCGGCTACGCGAAACTGACCGCTCGCAAGATCGCCGAATATTCGAACATCTCCCTCGGCCACATCACCTATCACTTCAAGGATATGAACGAAGTGCTGGTCGAGACCTACAAGTACGCCTCGAATGCCCTGCTGGAGGCGTCGCATGCCGATGTCGCAAGTTCGCCATCCGACCCCATGTCGCAGCTCAAGATTTTTTTGCGAACCGGCTTTACCGACACTTTTCTCAAAAGCGACTACATCCGGGTGCGTATCGACCTCTGGTCGGCGGCATTGTTCCACGACGAGATTGCGCTTACTGAGAAATCCCTGAACGACCGATACCGGGAAAACCTGGTGGAGATTCTCGAGAGGATTGCGGCAGAGCGCGGCCACGACAAAGCCAAGGTCGCGTTTCTGGCAGACAACATCATGGCCACACAGGACGGGCTATGGCTGGACTGGAAACGTCGCCATGACGATTCAGCAATCCGCAACGGGCTGGATGGGTGCGTGATGCTGGTCAATGCCGTTCTGCGCGAAGGCACCTGATCCTCCGCGCAGATGGGGAAAGTCAGACCTTTGGCCGGACTTTCTAAAGCCGCTTTGCCGCTCGAAGCTCCAGCAACTTGGCATAGCGGGTCAAGGGATAGCAGAGGCAGAAGTAGATTACCGCCACCAGACCGTAGACTGTGAAGGGTTCGAAGGTGGCGTTGTTGATGGCGTTCGAGGTCTTGACCAACTCATTGAAGCCGATGATCGAGGTGAGCGCCGTGCTCTTGATCAGCTGCACCAGAAAACCGACGCTAGGCGCACGCGTGATCGCAAAGGCCTGGGGCAAGATGACCAAGCGCAACTGGGACACATAGTGCAGACCGAGACTGCGGGCTGCATCCCATTGGCCCGCCGGCAGCGATTGCACGCCGCCCCGCCAGATCTCCGCCAGGTAAGCACTGGCGCAAAGCGTCAGGCCGAGAGCTGCGGCCGTCCATGCCTCGACACGGAATCCAAGCAGAGGAAGGCCGAAAAACAGCAGGAACAACTGCATCAGCAGCGGCGTCCCCTGAAACAGGCCGATGTAATATTCACCGCTTCGCCGCAGCCATTTGCGCTCGGAAATACGCAGCAACAGGATGAGAACACCAACGATAGCCCCGCCGGCGAAGGCCACGATCGATAACACAATGGTCCAACGCGCGGCCATCAGCAGATTGCGCAGGATGTCCCAGAACGTAAATTCGATCATGCCATGCCTCCCGGAATGGTCTTGCGCCCCACTGCAAACAGCAATTTGCGCAAGCCGATGCTCAAACCGAGATAAACCAGCGTGATGATAAAATAGGTCTCGAAAGCGCGGAACGTCCGCGCTTGCAGCATATCCGCTTCGTAAGTGAGTTCGCGCACGGCGATCTGCGACACGACCGAGGATTCCAGCATCATGATGACGATCTGGCTGGTGAGCGCCGGGAAAATGACTTTCAGCGCCTGCGGCATGACGACCTTGATGAACACCTGCCAGGGCCGGAGCCCGAGCGCCGTAGCAGCCTCTTTCTGACCTGCAGGCACCGCGTCGAGACCGGCGCCGACGATCTCCGTCGTGTAGGCCGTCATGTTGAGCGTCATGGCGAGCACGGAGGCCGTAATCGGGTCAAGCAATATCCCGAAGCGCGGCAAGCCGAAGAAGATGAAGAACAGCTGCACCAGAAACGGCGTATTGCGGATGATTTCGACATAGGCGGAAACCGCCTTGCGCAAGATCCGGTAGCGGCTGCGTCTCGCAGCCGCCCCGAGAACACTCAAGACCGTGCCGATGATGGAGGTCACGACGATCAGGAAGATCGTCATGACCGCGCCACTGGCAATCAACCCGACTGCATCTTCAAGCCAGCCGAAATCGAGCGTGTAGCCCATCCTCAATCCTTGAGGTTGTCAGGGTTGAGCGGCGTCTTCAGCCATGCTTCCGAGCTTTTGTTGAGCGAGCCATCGGCCAGCATCTTGGCAACAGTGTCATTGATGGTTTGCTTGAGACGATCCTCGCCCTTGGCGACCGCGATATGCGAAGGCGACGTCATCAGCTGAAACTTCTGCTCGGGCTTGAGTACATCCTGACGGGCCAGTACCTGTGCGCCGACATCGTTGCCGACGACCATCAGCTGTGTCTGGCCGGAAACGAAGGCCTGGATGACCGAGTTGTAGTTGTCAAACCGCTTGATATCGGCGGTCTCCGGCGCCACATCGGTTAGCGAAGTATCCTCAAGCGTGCCGCGATTGACGGCAATGCTCTTGCCGGCAAGGTCTTCCTTCGCCTTGACCTCCAGAGCGGCTGGACCGATCACCGCGATGTAGTACGGTGCATAAGCTGCTGCGTAATCAAGCACTTCAGCGCGTTCCTTGCTGTAACCCACACTCATCAGCAGATCGACGCGATGTTCGGTGAGGTAGGGAATGCGGTTCTGCCCGGTGACGCTGACCGGATTGAGCTTGACCTTCAGGGTATCGGCAATCGCCTGCGCGACGTCCATGTCATAGCCCTTGAGGCTCATGTCGGCGCTGGCCGAGGAGAATGGCGGAAAGTCGGAGAATACACCGACATTCAGAACGCCGGCCTTGGCGATATCGTCGAGTGCGTCAGCCTTGGCACCTTGCGTCGCCATAGCCAGAATGGCACCGCCAAGCATGAATGCGGCCGCAATCGACGACTTCATTGTCGACTTTGTTCTCATTTTCGTTCCCCTTTTTGAACGTTGTTATTTACCACAAGGCTTGCAATCAATCGGGGTTCACGCGCGCAATGCACTGTAATCCAAGATACTTGTTCAGTGCAGGCTGGATTTGAGCATGAATTCGATAGGAAGCGCCGCTTGGTTCGCTGGCTTCCGACGTAAGTTCCCCGTTTCTTGCCTTGTTGCGCCCATTAAGTGGCAAAGCGAATAGAAAATCAATTGACAATGTTATTGTATGTGGCGTGAGAATAATTCACGTGTTTCTTTTGTCCGGAGTAACTCCCCTGCGCAATCGACTGCCGCCACTCAATCCTTTGAGAGCCTTCGAGGCGACTGCTCGACGAGGTTCGGTTTCCGCTGCTGCGCGCGAACTGAACGTCACCCACGGCGCGATAAGCCATCAGATCCGGGCACTGGAACTCTCACTCAACGTGTCATTGTTCTCGCGCGGCGGCAAGCGGCTGGCACTCACCCCGCAGGGAGCGCTGCTGCTGCCGGCAGTCACACACGCTTTCGAGGAAATTGCCGCCGTGACTGCAGCAATGACGCGGCCCACCACCAGCGGCCAGCTGCGGTTTGCCTGCGTGCCCGCCCTGCTTTCCTTCTGGATGATCCCGAGGCTGCACGAATTTACCGACCAGTTTCCGGACGTGCGGCTGACACTGATCGCATCCAACGACGAGGCGCATCTCTTTTCCCCGGATGTGGATCTCTGCCTGCTCTATGGAAACGGCAACTGGCCGGATTACTGGTCACGCCTGTGGAGCCCGCTGGTGCTTTTTCCGGTCGTCAGCCCCGCCCTCCTCAACATGCAGCCATTGCGCACGATCAGGGACCTGAGCGACCACGTCATGCTGCACGCCGATGATGGCAGGGAATGGAATACCTGGTTGGCAGCGGCCGAAGGTAGCGAGATCCCCCGTCGCCGGCAGCATTTCATGAGCGATGCCCGGCTTTCGACGGAAGCGGCGCTGCATAAGCAAGGGGTGGCGCTCGGCGACACGATCACCGCCGGCGGATTGATTGCCAAGGGTGAGCTCGTGGCTCCGTTCGATCTCACCGTTCCTGCCAACAATGCATTTTATGTCGCGTGCCGCAGCGAGGTGCGCGCCGCCCCGATCGTCAAGGTCTTCATCGACTGGCTGTTTTCGGCCCTCGAAGGCGATCCGATGCCGGACCCGCAACTTGCAGCCCGCAAGATACTCCGCGCCAGATCAGCATCTCCCGGCGGATCGTGAAGAGAATGCCATTTGCCGGTTAGAGAACACGTCCTGCATTGTCATCCTCGGCAGTATCGAGAACTGACTACCGGTCCCCGGCCAGCGAAAAGTTTGCAACAGAACCGGGGAACGGCATCACCCCGTACTCACGCTGAAAATCGCGTCAAGACCTCATCGAGCGCCATCAGGAACCGATCGCAATCTTCGTTGCTGAAGGGAGCCGGCGGCTTGATCTTCAGCACATTGTGGAGCGGCCCCTCGCTGGAAAGCAGAATATGATGTCGATGCTTCATCTCCGCCAGGACGAAATCTACCGCATCGGCGGCAGGCTCGAGACTCCCGCGATCATGGACCAGCTCGATGCCGATGAAGAGCCCGTGGCCGCGAACGTCGCCGATCAGCGGATGGCGTTCGGCAAGCTGGCGGGCACCCTCCATCAGGCGGTTGCCGACCGTCAGGCAATGGTGCCTGAGACGTTCGTCGCGGATCACATCCAGCACCGCAAGGCCGATCGATACCGAAACGGGATTGCCACCGAAGGTGTTGAAATACTCCATGCCATTGGCAAAGGAGGCGGCGATCTCGGGAGTGGTGATGACCGCGGCCATCGGATGGCCATTGCCGATCGGCTTGCCCATGGTGACGATGTCGGGCACCACGCCCTGGGTTTCGAAGGCCCACATATGTGAG
>NZ_JAEQNC010000008.1 GCF_016722925.1 Phytoamicus setariae
CGGTGGTATAGAGATCCGCAAGGATACGGAGATATCGGTTGTTCGACAGTTTGCCGGCAGCACCGAGAAATCCGAAGACCACCGATACGGCGTAGGAAACCAACGAGACCTGCAGGGTCATCAACAGACCCCAGGCGAATTCATCGCCCCAGCCCTCTCCTCCCCAGGCAAGCAAGTGCCAGTATGCGTCCATGCGTTGTTACCTGTCTGGCATTCTGAATAGCGGGCTAGCACGTACGCCAAAACGGGGTACCGTGCATGCTTTCGCTTACGCAAATGAAGCCGCCCGTTTAGCTATGCTGGCGCTGTATTGCGCAACGGCACGGCTGAACGCGCGGCCAACATATGGGCTATTTTTTGCCTTGCACCCATTTCGCGTCGAGCTGCTCAAGCAGCTTTTCGGCCTTCAGGGCAGCAAGCGCGGCGTCGATCCTGCCCAGAGTGACTGCATCCCCTTTGTGAACAGCGTAGGCAATTCCGTTGCCCAAAACCGCGTTTGAGGGAAGTTCGAGCTTGACCTCGAAGTCAGCGCCTTGTGATCCGCTCACCAAAGCTTTGCCAATCACATCGGGCAGAAGAGCATAGTCCAATCGGCCAGCGACCAGATCCGCTACGGCGTTGTCCGCTGTGTCATACAATTTGACATCCGTTTCGGGCAGGAACTTTGCCAAATAATTCGCTTGTGCGGTGGCAGTTTGCGTGCCGATGATCTTGCCCTCGAAACTCGCGTCGCCAAGTACCTTTCCCGAACCATCCGGGGCGTCGATTGTGGCGATGGGAGCGTCATGACCTTTAGGACCAACAAGGGTCGTTCTTTCTTTGTAGTAGGGCGAACTGAAGTTCACAATTTTCTTGCGTTCAGAAGTGATTGCGAAGCCGGCAATCGCGAAGTCGATCTTACCTTCCGTAAGCGACGGGATTAGACCATCCCAGGCCATCGACTGAAGTTCACATTCCACATCCATCTTCGCGCAAAGGGCTCGCGAAAGGTCTGCCTCGAATCCCTCCCACTGACCGGCAGCGTTCACCTGCGTGAAAGGCATAAACGGCTCCGGCGACATGCCGAGCCGGAGCTTGTCCTTGGCATCGGCATGGCCGGTTGCTGTAAGCAATGTCAATGCTGCTAACGTAAAGAAACTCAAACCCCTCATAAAATTCTCCTCCGAATTGCGTTTGAATTGTTTGTTGGGCGAAGCCAGGAAACTGCAGTTCGATGCGTTCAGATGATCCGCCAGTTGGCGTCAAACTCCCAATCATCTTCGAACGCTTCAACACTCCTCCTCGCAAGCGTGCTTTCATTTGTTTGCGTTCGCCACTAGAGCCATTGGATACTTGCCGATTGGCTAGTGGAACAATATGTGCAAAATGCACATATTGCAATATGCACGAAATTATTGGAGCGAAAATGAATGCAGTAAAAAGTTCATCCCGCCATTACGTCTCCTACCGTCTGGAATTACTGGCGCGCAGCGTCAATGAGCCTGTCGACAGGATCTACCGAGAGAAATTTGGATATGACATCCGGCAGTTGCGAGTCCTTCGCGTAATTGACGAATGTCCTGGCCGATCCGTCTTTGTCGTGGTGCAAGAATCCTTTCTGGAGCGTTCTCTTGTCTCCAGAATCATCAGCTTGTTCGTACGCAAAAAACTTGTCCAACGGACTATTTCCCCCAACGACGCACGGCAGTATCTGCTTGAAACGACGCCTGCCGGCAACGAACTGGTGCGCCAAGCCGATATGCTCGGGGAGGCATTAAACAATGACTTTCTCGATGTGTTGGATAGCCACGAGATCGAGGTGTTCGAACGCTGCCTCGTAAAACTCGCGAACTGGCGCCCAGGCAAACAAGTTGCCTGAGCTCCACCTTCGGCAGAAGGCGTAACTGCGATCTACGAGATTCAACGATGAGCTGATTAATTCTTGGCGAGGACCCAGTGGTCGGCCAGCTTTTTCAGCGTGCCATCCTTGTCGAGCTCGGCGAGCGCTGCGTTGATCCTGTCGAGCATGGACGCATCACCTTTCCGGGCAATATAAGCGATGCCTTCGCCCAATGTGGTGTTTTTCGGAATTTCGATTTTCACCTCATAGTCGGCGCCTGCATCCGATTTCAGGAACGTCTGGGTGTAGAGATCCGAGGTCAGGATGTAGTCGACTCGGCCCGAGATAAGGTCGGCAACCGAGTTGTCGCCTGTGTCATAGCTCTTGACTTCGATCCCCGGCAGGTATTTTTCGACGTATTTTGCCTGCACAGTCCCGGCCTGAACGCCGACGCTCTTGCCGGAAATGGTTGCCGGATCGATGGCCTTGCCGCTACCGTCAGGCGCATCGGCCGTGCCGATCTTGGTGTCATCGGACTTGGCGCCGAGAAAGACCGTGCCTTCGGCGTAATACGGTGTGCTGAAGTCCATGGTCTTGCGACGTTCGGCGGTGATCGAGAAGGCGCCGATGATGAAGTCGACCTTGTTCTCCTTCAGCGACGGGATGAGGCCGTCCCAGGCCATCTGCTTGATCTCGCATTTGGCCTGCATCTTGACGCACAGCGCACGCGACAAGTCGGCCTCGAGGCCTTCCCATTCTCCTGCCGTGTTGATCTGCGAGAAGGGCATGGTGGGCTCGGGTGTCATGCCCAGGCGGATGGTATCCTCGGCATGCGCCAGGCCGACTGACAAAACGAACCCAATGCCAGCTGTAATTGTTGTTCTAAGGCTGTTCATATTTTTCCTCCCAGTTTTGCCTTTCAGGCGTTTATTGGCTGCTCCGCCAATCGAAGCTTCATTCCCCTTGATTATCGAAGTGAAGTCCCGGCCAAATGTCTGCTGGCTGCTCAATGTTACCGGCAACCTGCTGCAGGGTGATACGGGCGGCTTCCCACTCATCAGGCCCATGGCGGAACGTTTTTAGTTGCCGGTCGTCAAGCCTATCGGGCAGATCGGCCGCCGGCATGGCGAACATGGCGCCTTGATCTGCCTCATCAAGTTCGATCACAAGCCGGACACGGTCGTCAGGGTTGCAGTCGCCATGCAAGTGGGCAATGACCGATGGGCCGCAATCCAGTTTAACAATGCCGGTCCGCCAAGGCAGCATTTCCTTGAAGTAGGGATCGCCGGTGACACGCGTGATGGTCGCTGCCACCAAGACGCCGTGATTGTCGACATCGTTCCAGACCAGCTGATCGGAAAGGCATTTCCCGCATATGTCGCGCGGTGGATATTGTACCGTGCTGCACTCCTCACAGACCTGCAGGGCAAAGCGCTCTTGAATCGCTGCAAAACGCAAGCCCTGTGCGGCCAGACTGCGCTGCTGTGGTGGCAGAGGGTTTCTATTTTCGGATTTTTCCATCATGCATCCTGAGCCGCTAGCAAAGCTGCCGCGGAGCAAAGCCCCCGGTCGTAATTGATCATGCCAAAACCTGAAACCAGTCCGATTTTTGCGTCGGCAACGGGGGCGCCGAGGGGCGCTCCGGTCAATTGCCGGACCGCTTCGACAAGGCCCAAACTGCCACCGGCGGCCCCTGCCTGGCCGACGGAAAGCTGGCCACCAGACGTGTTGTGCGGAAAACTGCCGGTGTTGGTAAAACTATGGGAACGGACAAAGCCTGGTCCTTCTCCCTTTGCACAAAACCCAAGATCCTCAAACTGCATCATCGAAATGACCGGATAATCGTCGTAGGTCTGGACAAAATCGACGTCATCCACGGTAATGCCGGCCATTGCCCATAGCTCGTCCTTATCGACAGCCCAGCCGCCACGTTCCTGTATCGGATCGGTTGCATATGCATTGTGACGCTCGATGGCAGACAGCAGCCTGGCATGGCGAACGCCCAGCGCGGCTGCGGTTTGCGCACGCATCACGGCATAGGCTTCCGCACCCGCACACGGCATCACGCAATCGAAAAGTGTGATCGGGTCTGAAATCGGCCGTCCAGCCAGATATTGCTCAAGACTGAGCGGTTTTTTCATCAAAGCATGCGGAAAAGCCATCGCATTGTGTCGCTGGGCAACGCATAATTTGCCAAAATCTTCCCGTGTCGCGCCATATTTGCGCATGTAATGATCGGTCAAAAGCGCAAAACTGGCATTGGGGCCGCCTGCGCCGTAGGGGTAGGTGGCGTCTTCCGAAAATCGGCTGAAACGAGCGAGTAGATTTTGAAACGAGCCCGGCTGGTTGGTATCGCCTGCTACGCACACAATGATATCGGCATCGCCGCTTTGCACCGCGCGGGCCGCGCGTCGCAGCGCAACCAGACCCGATGCGCCACCAAACGGAATATGATCCAGCCAGCGCGGCGACAGGCCAAAATGCTGGGTTAGGGAAACCGCACTGTCCGAACCCAGTGTAAAGCTCGAAACACTCAGGCCATCAATGGCATCCGGCGTAATCCCAAGTTGGTCAATCACGCCGCGGATCGCTCTGCCAATCCACCAATGCGCCGGTTTGGCAGAGGTTTTTTCATAGGCAACAGTTATGGGAGCAGCAATCGCCACACCATCGTAGGAGGCCCGGTTGCTGGTGCGATGTCGGTTCATCATCAGCGCGTGACCTTATAGCCGGCAACATCGCGATCCCAAGTATTCTCGGTAACGCCCCGCTCACGCAATTTGAATTTCTGAACCTTGCCGTTTTCCGTAGTTGGCAGTTCTTCAACGAATTCGACAAAGCGCGGCACGGCAAAATATGGCATACGTGGTTGGCAGAAATCGAGCAACTCCGCTGCCTGCAAGGCAACGCCTTCCTTCAGTACAATGGCGGCCATCACTTCGTCCTCCGCCAGCTCCGATTGAACCGGAAATACAGCCGCGTTGCGCACGCTGGGGTGGCCGACCAGCACCTGCTCGACTTCAAACGAAGAGATGTTTTCTCCACGGCGCCTGATGGCGTCCTTCATGCGGTCAATGAACTGGAAATAGCCGTCTGCGTCTCGCACAACGCGATCACCGGTGTGGAACCACAGGTTTTGCCAGGCCTCGACAGTTTTTTCCGGCATTCCAAAATAGCCGGTTGCCATGGAAAACGGTTCATCGGCGCGGATGACGAGCTCACCGGGTTGACCATCGGGGACCTGGTTGTCCATCGCATCCACGACACGCGCCTGAAAGCCTGGCCTTATACGCCCCATGCTTCCGGGCCTTTGTTCGCCGAGCAGAGAGCCGATGGCGAAATTGGTTTCAGTTGAACCGTATCCATCCAGGATCTCAATGCCGAACCGGTTCGTGAACGCATCATGAAATTGCGCAGGAACGCCGGGGGCCAGCGTTATCCGCGTTTGATGGGCCTGATCATCAGGGCTTGCATCCTTGGAAAGCAGAATTGGAACCATCGCGCCGAGCAGATAGGTGACCGTTGCCTGATGGCGGGCTAGCGACTTCCAAAAACCGGAGGCCGAGAACCGGGGTTCCACCACCAACGTTGCCCCGGTCAGGAGCGCCTGATAAAAAGTATTCAACGCATTTGTGTGAAATAGGGGCAGGCAGGTGAGCAGAATGTCGGTTTCGCCGATATCGAGCAGGGTTGCCGTGTTGATGCCCCACCAATAATATTGCGCGTGCGGGCAGCAGACGCCTTTCGACAGTCCTGTCGTGCCGGATGTGTAGAGAATGGCAACCGTATCGGACGGACGCGATGGATGCGCCGCCCGTTCTTCCGTCCCCAGCGGCATTTCAATACACGGCACGTTGAAGATGGCGCCCGTTTCCGCTTTTCCAATCGTCCAGATTTTCTCGAACGACAATTGCTTGTCGCCAAGTCCCGTTATCGCCGACAAATATTGGGCTTCGACGACCAGAAGGCGGGCAACGCTGTTGTTCAGGATGTGCTCTAATTGACTTCCACGTGATGCGACATTGACGGGTACAGCAACGGCGCCAAGCCAAGCGCAGCCCAGATAGATGTCGATGAACTCAATGCGATTGCTGCAAATGATTGTAACAGCATCACCTGGCCGCACGCCTGCATCATAAAGTGACGCCGCTACTTGCGCCGCAACTTTGCAAGCGTCGTTAAAACTACGTGCCACCTCATTGACGACGATCAGGCGTTTATCGCCATGGCGCTCTGCTTGCTGTACCAGCAAGGCCGGCAATGTACGCGCTTCGGGCGCAAAGGATACCGGCAGTTCAGCTGAGAACCCGGAATTGCTTTTCGTCGCTGAGAGGCAGGTCATTCCCGTAGCAGGCATTGTTCATTTCCATAGTTATGAAAACCGGACCCAATAACCAAAACGACTTGATATTGGTGACGCCGATAAAGATTGCAGCCGTTGCGATCGCGTGGGCGATAGCCCGGAAATCGTAATGCTGACGAAACTCCAATGAATTAAGCCCTGGCGGCGTCAATAATCAAACGACTATCATTGCTATGACGATTACTTCTAGTAATATCGATTGTAGCAATGCGGACATATCAGGGAGTGGGATATGGAGCTAAGACAACTTCGGCATCTGGTCGCCGTGGCGCGGTTTTCCGGCTTTGGCGCTGCCGCCAATCACCTCAATCTCACCCAGCCGGCGCTCAGCAAAAGTGTGCGGACGTTGGAGCATTCGATCGGCGTTCGGCTGCTGGAGCGCGATCCATCTGGAGTGCGGCCTACCATCTACGGCGAACGCCTGATCGAATATGGCAAATTGATATTGGCCCTGACGCAAGAGGCGGAGATAGAAATAGACGCCATGCGAGGCTCTCGCCGCGGCACATTGCATATCGGTGCCTTGACATCGGCTTTGCGGGAAATTGTTCCGCAGTCGCTCAAGCGATTTCTAATCAATTACCCGGACGTAGATATTCGTATCAATGAGGAGTTGAATGAAGCGCTCTATTCGGCTTTGCTGAATGGCTCCATCGATCTGGCCATCATGGCGCGCCCTGTCGATCCCAATATGGAGGAAACCGAGTATAAGACGCTGATCGAAAGCCCCATTGATGTCATCGCAGACAAGGATCATGCGCTAGCCGGCCGCGTCGATATTTCGCTGGCAGAGTTGGTGCCATACTCTTGGGTCATTCCGCCTCGTCCGGAGCCAGACAGGCTGAAACTGGATGCATTGTTCGTCGCGGCAGGCCTGCCCAGGCCGAAAGCCATCACCGAAACAACATCAGCGCCGTTTCAGGCGTCGATGATTGCCGGTTCGCCTTGGCTTAGCTATCTGCCGCGATCGAGCATTGAAAACCAAATTGGAGGCGGACGCTTTATCGCACTCAAACTTGCTCAAAAAACATGGTCAAGATCCGTTTGCGCTGTATTCAGGCGACGCGGTATTGTGCGCCCGACGGTTCTCTCATTTTTGCAAGAATTAGAGACGACATGCAAAAAGATGGAATCCAATATTTCATCATAACTGTTTGCTGTGATGGGTGACACTGCGCGATACTTCCGGATGAGGGTATAGCACTATCCGCAGTCGCGACGAGCATTATTTCTAATGCAGCCTACTTTCGGCAACGCGGCGTGACGGTGAAATACTCTGCTTCGTGAAGCCTTCCCATGACATCAAACAGGCCCCAGTATGACGGCTGAGCTGATCACCCTCAATGAGGCCTGACGCCAAGCTTTGGCCTTCGGACGCGAAGAGAGTGCCGCGTCCGTCCCGGGGCGCGACGCTGCCGAAGTAACTTGGCAGCTTTGGCGCGAAGCGGAAATTATTTCCGCATTTGGCCCGAAACCGCCATTAGGCTGTCACAAAAGTCGATAGCGAAACGTAGACCCTTGCGCAGGATGTTGCGACAGCGACGTGCTCCACCTTGTCGTGAAGCTCAGGATTTGCGCGACGTAATCACGGCATTTGCTGCCTCAATGAAGCCGGCACCGCCTGGCCCGCGTGTGATCCAACGTGGCGGCTGCGGGAGTTGGTCCAGATAATCTGCCACGGTAGAGACACCTACTGTGTGCAGAAAGAACGAAAACATGGGCGCGTCGTTTGTGGAATCCCCGGTATAGAGGACGCTTGAACGGTCGGCATCTATATCGAGGCCGTAGTGGTCGAGAAGCACTCGCCGGGCCATCGCCAGCTTATCATACCCCCCGAGCCAACCGAGCACCCAAAGGTTGTTGACCGTCGCATCGGCCGAGGCGCGTTGCAATGCATCGAGAATTGCAACGCGCGTTTCTGCATTCTGGGGCTTCGCAAAGGCAAAGCTGGTGAGCCTGAACGGCTGATCGTCGGCAAAGCGCGCCGAAGGAACAGCACGTTGCACCTGCTGCCCGATCTCCGCGAGTTGTTCGGATATGACCGGGCGTTCCTTGTCACCGTGCCAGAAATGCCGCTCGATCCCATGTCCGTCATCACGGCGGCGGAAAAAGAACCCGCCATTCTCCCCGATCACGCCATCCACCGGCCACATACGGGCCATCTGGTCGCACCAGCCCGCCGGCGCGGCGGTCACCGGAATGACTTTCACCCCTGCCGCTTGGAGTTGCTCAAGAGCTGCATAGGTTCCGGCAGCGAGCCGCCCCTGATAGGTCAACGTCTCGTCCATGTCAGTGAGGACAAAACGCACATCGCGAAACTTAGTAATATCAGCTTGCTCTAGCGGCCGCACATAGTTCTCCAAAGCATGCTTTCGCGAAAATCTCGATGAATGCGCCCCTTATTCCAGACTTTTGCGACATGGTAAGATGGATAATGTCGCGACAGCCGGAATGACCGCTCATGGCGCGAAGCTGCTGTGATGAGTCGGCAGCTCTTGGCCGGCCTGAAGGAGACATTCTGGATGCGGTTTACAACTCAGCCGGTTGAGTCATTTCAATAATCCATTGTTTCTGGCGTATTTATCCCGCGCGAGGATGAATTCCCTGCTCCAGACATCAACGGCATGATAGCCGCGATCCAGCATTTCCTGGAGGGCAGGGTCCGTGTCTATCTTGTCCACCCGTACCCACTGATTGCGAGGATATTCCGGCCCAAAGGCGTTGATGAGTTGCGTCATGATGGTCGTGTAGTGGCGCAATTCCATTTCTTGAAACGCATCCCGAACAATGGGAGCCAAAACGCCGGATGAGTTCTCAAAGAACTGATGGAGGCCACCATTGGCGACTTCCCCGTCGAAAATCACCGTAGCATAGAGATAGACATAAGGCTGACCCAGCCGTTCGACCGTCCCCGGAATAAGTTCATCTTCAATGTTAATCCCGCGCTCGGCCTGCTCGAGCGCTTGCCTTAGAAGCCAGTCATCGAGCGAGCCTAGATCATTGTAAGACGTCGTCATCATTACTCCCAACCATCCAAGCCGACCTACACAAGGTTGTTGATACAGTACGGGAAGTCACAAACGGAAAACTGCTCGGAGGGAGCCAGGCCTTGCGTAGAGAATCGAAGGAAATTTGGATTTTTGGGTTCCGAACCGCCGTGTCTACGGAGCGGCCGCATTGGGGACGCTGATTTGTCGACCATCGCTCTACCCTTTCGCTTCCTGCCACAACCAGTGAGACATATCGCGGGTTTTTGGGACGTTTTCCCCGCTAGGCTAGATAGCAGATTCATGCAACATTGGCGAGTGGTCGGGACGATGGCCAAGCATAATCGGCAGCGATTCGACAGCTTTATTCAGGCATGGAATGCATTTGCATGAGAAGTATATCAATAGGAATGGGACTTGCGCCCAGGAACTCCCATCAAACAATGCGTCTAGTCATGAAGCGGTTAACGAAGCCAATAACCCGCTCACGCCCAAAATCACGATCAACTTCCAAGACTACTTCGTTCCGAGTATGCATGGAATACCGGACAAAAGTGCGAACCAGTTCCTCTTTCGCGGGTTGATACCAGCCGATCTGTTCGGTGCGCCACAACTTTTCCGGTTCACGCTTCCGGTCGCAACTTCTCCGGAGTTTCCGCACGGCTCTGTAACAGGCCTGGGTGACTTGACCCTGATGGACCTCTTCGTCTTTCCGAAGGTTGGTGACGTCACATTCGCGGGCGGCCCACTGCTCGTGGTGCCCACGGCTACTGACGACGCGCTGGGCGCAGGCAAATGGCAAGCGGGTGCGTCAGGCGTTGTAATGGCACCCCAGAGCTGGGGCATTCTCGGTGGGCTTTTCACCTACCAGACGTCGTTTGCGGGAGATGATGACCGTGAAGACGTTTCCTTGGCGACGGTGCAACCCATCGTCAACTTCAATCTTTCCGATGGTTTTTACCTACGTTCAACAGCCGTGTGGAATTTCAACCTTGAAAACGGCAACCATTTCATCCCCGTCGGTCTCGGGCTAGGCAAGGTCATTCCCGTCAATGACAAGATCACGATGAACGCTTTCATCGAACCCCAATACACCATCGTGAATGAAGGGGCGGGCAATCCCCGGTGGCAAATTTTTGGCGGGCTGAACTTTCAGTTTGCGCTTGGACAATGATCGGGGAGAACAGGGCATGTCAAGATTTGGAAACTCTACACTGGTCGTGGCATTGGCGTTGTCTGCCTTCGCGTCGATACCAGCAAGTGCGGATGAGGGCGGCGTCGCTTTCTGGGTGCCGGGCATCAATGGTAGCTTCGCTGCGGTTCCGGGTGAGCCCGGTTGGTCGTGGGTAACTGTCTACTACCATACGAGCGTGAGCGCAGGCGGCGACATAGAGTTTCCAAGCGGCGGCGATGTGCAGCTTGGGATACGCGGCCGGGGCGACCTGGCGATGTTCGGCCCGAGCTACACGTTCGAGGAAACCTATCTCGGTGGGCAGCTTTCGGTAAGCTTGCTCGGAGTTGCCGGGCGCAACCAGGCCTCCGTCGATGCCACGCTGACTGGGCCCAATGGGAACTTGATCTCTGGCTCGCGGACCGAAGCGCTAACATCCATCGGCGACGTCGTGCCGCAGGTCACTATGAAATGGAATGACAGCGTCAATAACTACATGACCTATGTCACGGGCGACATTCCCGTCGGTGACTACAATCCGGATCGCCTGGCAAATCTCGGCCTAGGTCACGGAGCCGTGGATGCCGGACTGGGCTACACCTATCTCAATCCGGCGACGGGTCGGGAATTCTCCATCGTGGGCGGCATGACCTACAACTTCGAGAACCCCGATACCGACTACAAGAATGGCATCGACGGTCATATCGACTGGGCTGCGTCGCAATTCCTGAACGAGCAGTGGCATGTCGGTGTGGTCGGTTATGCCTTCCAGCAGCTGACAGGCGACAGCGGGAATGGCGCGACGTTGGGCGACTTCAAGTCGCGGGTTTTCGGCATAGGACCGCAAGTGGGATACAAGTTCCCCGTAAGCGAAGCTGCGGCAGGCTATGTCAACCTCAAAGGCTACTACGAGTTCGGCGCGAAGAACCGGCCAGAGGGATGGAATATGTGGCTGACGCTCGCCTTCTCTCCGGCAGTGCCAAAGGCCGTTGGCCAATAGCGATGTTACCGTAACGTACTTGCCATTCCGGCGAGCCCGCCGCACCAAGATGGTATCGTGGAGGAAAGAATGCGTGCATTTCTTGTGTTTCTTGCGTTGTTGCTAGTGTCGCCAGCCGCATATGGAAAGGATCGTGATGGCGATATCGATCATCAGATTATGCGTGGCCGGGCTGCCCAAGCCGTTATCTGGGGCATGGCCGCCGTCAACACTGACCTCATGCTGCAAGCAGCGAAAAAGGCAGGGGCTAAGGAGAACGAAGTCGTATTCTGGTCCAGGCCGCCCGACTGGCGCAACCAGACCCTGACACCCAATCCCGACGCGGTCTATTTCATGGTGTTCTTCAATACCAAGGATGGCCCGGTAGTGATCGACGTGCCGCCAGCGGGAGCGGACGGATCGTTCACAGGCAACATCGACGATATCTGGCAAATGGCGCTCGAAGACGTCGGCAAGTTGGGCGTGGACAAGGGAGCCGGAGGCAAGTTCGTGGTCACCCCTCCGGGCTATTCCGGAAAGGTCCCGGATGGATTTTCCGCACTGCCTGCCCGCACTTATTCCGGTTACGCATTGATCCGGTCTGAGCCTCCAAGTCACAGCGATGCCGATATCGCCAAAGCCGTCGCGTACGGCAAGAAACTCAAAGTTTATCCACTGGCTGCAGCCACCAACCCGCCAGCCACGAGATACACGGATGCGACCGACGATATCTTTGAGGCGACGATTCCCTATGACGTCAGATTCTTCCGGTCGCTTGCGAGGGTGGTTGACGAGCAGCCCTGGCTAGAGCGTGACAAGGCAATGATCGATCCGCTGAAGTCGATTGGCATCGAAAAGGGAAAGCCGTTCAAGCCCGACAGCAAGCTAGAGGTTGCGCTGTCTGCTGGAGCGGGGGATGCCCATCGGTGGCTCGACCGTAAGCTGCCCACCGCGTTTGAACCCTATTTCCCCAATACGCATTGGGCAGTGCCAGCTTCGCCGGACTTGGTGAAGGCTGGATCGAATGGCTATTCCGATGCGGACATCTATCCGACTGACGCGAGGGCCATCACCTATTCAATTGGTTATGTCGGCATCAAACGGCTGGGAACCGGTCAATTCTACTTGCTGTCTGCCGCAGACCGGAAAGGCAGAGAACTGGATGGAGGCCGCCGTTATCGCCTGCATGTTCCTGCCGACGCTCCTGCGCACCAATATTGGTCCGTCACAGCATACAGCCGAAAAACGCACGGACTCATCAAGAACGTCGAGCGAGCAAGCCGGTCGTCGCAGCTAACGGACCTGGTCAAGAACGCGGACGGTTCGGTCGATATCTACTTTGGGCCGAAGCCGCCTCCAGGCAAGGAGGCCAACTGGGTGCCGACGAAGAAAGGCGAGAATTTCGAGCTTCTGTTCCGACTGTATGCACCGACGAAAGCCCTGTTTGAAAAGACCTGGACGCTTCCCGATGTTGAAAGGGTGAAGTGACAGATCGCTCATCACGCTGATCGCCGCAGCTGCAGGTGAAACTGAGTCCAACGAAAAAGCTGTGGCTGGAAAACAGATTCACATGAGGAGAACCCCGATGCATTTCGCGACGCTTGCGTTCACCGCTCTTGGATGGCTGGCTGTTTCTGTGCCGATTGCAGGAGCGCAGGATTACGAGTTCAAGGGCGGCTATCCGACGGCCGAGACGGCAGCCCATGTTCAGGACGAGCAGGATTACCAGCGGGCGATCCAGACATACCGTTTCTTCTACCCGACCGTTTCCATGGAGGGGACCTTTCAGGGAACACGTGAGGCTGGCGTTCTCGACAACAAGGGGGTCCTCGTCCTTGCGGGTGGTCCACGCCACACCCTTTACACGGGAAACTCCGACACGCCTTACATGGGCGGCGTGCTGAATCTGAAGGAAAGTGGGCCTTTCGTCATCGAGCTGCCGCCAGGCGCATATCTGGGTATCGTCAACGACCATAATTTCGGGTGGATCGCGGACATCGGTCTTCCAGGCCCCGATGCGGGCAAAGGTGGCAAACACCTGATTTTGCCTCCTGACTACAAGGGTGAAATTCCGCCGGGCTACTTCGTCTCGCAGTCGAAGACCAACATCGTACTGGTTGGGGCACGTGCGCTTCCCCCGAACGGTGACATGAAAGCGGGCGTGGAAGCGCAGAAGAACATCAAGCTCTATCCGTTGTCGCAGGCGGACAATCCGTCACCCTATCAGTACGTGGATCGTACCAACGACGAGGTGGATGTCACGCCGCTGCGATGGGAAGACAATTTTCAATACTGGGAAAAGCTGAACAAGGTCGTCCAGGAAGAAACCGCCCCTGAAGAGTTCCGGCCGATGTATGGCATGCTCGCCATGCTCGGTATCGAAAAGGGCAAGCCGTTCCAGCCAGATGACCGCATGAAGGCGATCCTTCAAAAGGCGGCCAAGGCAGGCCGGGACCAGATGCTGGTTGCGGGCTTTGCCAGCAGCCGTCCCGACCGTTTTGTGTGGCCGGACCGCAAATGGGAATATGCGACCCTTCGCTGGGAAAACGGTGACTTCGAATTGCCGACAGGCATCGATCTTGAGGCCCGCGACCGGTGGTATTCACAGGCCGTGGGAATGTCTCCCAAAATGGTCCTTCGGGTGGAAGGGGCCGGATCACTTTATTGGTTGGGGCTTCGAGATAAGGACAACGCATATCTCGACGGTAGCAAGACCTACAAGCTGAGTATCCCGCTGCCTGTTCCTCAGAAGCTCTTCTGGTCGGTCACCGTCTACGATGCCATAAGCAGATCGCAGATAAGGACTGATCAGGACAAGGCGGCGCTGCGTTCGCTGGCTGAGCTGAAAGACATACCAAAGGAAGGGACCGTCGATCTCTATTTTGGCCCCAACGAGCCGAGCGGCCATGAGGGGCATTGGATCAAGACGATTCCAGGCAAGGGATGGTTCGTCTATCTGCGGCTTTATGGGCCTGAAGGACCAGCTTTCAACGGTTTGTGGAAACCGAATGATTTCGAGGAAGTGAAGTGACGCTGCGGTAGTAGCGACATGGAAATCTTGCGTTCGACGGCGGCGCACATGGTTTGCGCCGCCTTTCCATGACCGCTATTGGCGCAGAGCAGCCGTGAGGTCATGGCAGCTATTGGGTCCACAGCGGACATTTGAGGTTAGATCGACCTACGGATGAATTTGGGGTCGGTAGCGGACAGGCAGGTTTCGGGCGGCTCCATTGCGAGAGCAGCCTTCATCAGGCGAATGGGACGCGTCGGTAACGCGCCCCCAGCGGCACCGCCTTGGAGACTGCATAGGCCCAAATGCGCAAAATGATTGGTTTCGCCATGATCCGGTCAGGATTGTTATCGCTGGCGATTGCGTGCCATAACCCTCTTCTGTTCATGTTTCTCTCCGATCCGAGTGCCAGCGAGACTAAACTACGATGTTCCAAGTGACTACGAGGCTGGCCTTATTGGTAAGCTGCCCTGCACGGGCAAGTGCTGCATCCCATGCAGCGTGAAACCTTCGACACCGTTATCCTCGGCGCGGGCGCGGCGGGCATGATGTGCGCGATCCATGCCGCTGCGCGCGGCGGCCGCGTGCTGGTAGTGGATCATGCGAAGGCACCGGGCGAGAAGATCCGCATCTCCGGCGGTGGCCGTTGCAATTTCACCAATATCGGCACGAGCGCGAAGAACTTCATCTCTGATAACCCGCATTTCTCCAAGTCGGCCCTGGGTCGCTACACGCAGCACGATTTCATCGCGCTCGTCGAAAAACACGGCATCGCCTGGCACGAGAAGACGCTCGGCCAGCTCTTCTGCGACACTTCGGCGAAACAGATTATTTCGATGCTTCTAGACGAGATGAACCAGGTCGGTTGCGAATTGTGCTTGGGCACCATGCTCGAATCAATCGAGCGCGACGTTAGCGGCTTTACCGTCACCCTCGGCGGCGATCGGGCAGCGATAATCCGCTGCCGGCATTTCGTCGTCGCCTGCGGCGGCAAGTCTATTCCAAAAATGGGCGCGACCGGTCTTGGCTACCAGATCGCGGAAAAATTCGCACTCGCCATCACCGAAACGCGCCCGGCACTCGTACCGCTCACCTTCGGCGAGGACGTCCTCGCCGGATTTAGAGAGATGGCGGGCGTCGCGGCCAACGCGCGCGTGTCCTGCGGCAAAACGGCGTTCGAGGAAGCATTGCTCTTCACGCATCGAGGCCTTTCCGGGCCGGCGATCCTGCAAATCTCGTCCTACTGGCGCGAAAGGCAGCCGATCCGCATCGCTTTTTTGCCCGGCGACAACGTCATTGCCTCGCTTGCCTCGGCCAAGCGAGAAAACGGACGCCGTGCGATCTCGACCGTGCTCAGCGACATCCTGCCCAAACGCTTGGCCGCCCATCTCGCCGAGACCCATGGCTGGACCGGACCGATCGGCGAGGCGAGCGACAGAAAGCTCACCGCCATCGCCGCGACTCTTCAGAACTGGGAGGTTTTTCCGATCGGCTCGGAAGGCTACCGTACAGCCGAGGTGACGCTTGGTGGAGTCGACACGGACGGTCTGATTTCGCGGACGATGGAGGCCAAAACCGTCGACGGGCTCTATTTCATCGGCGAGGTGGCCGATGTCACCGGCTGGCTCGGCGGCTACAATTTCCAGTGGGCGTGGTCGTCCGGCTGGGCGGCGGGCACGGCGATTTCGGAACGGGCGGCATGAAAAACGCGTTCGCTGAACATCTCGCCATCGCCGTCGGCGGTGTTTGCTCAAGGCAGTCACCCCGCGCGCTCGAACCGGAGGGTGCCGATGATGGAGGCAGCTTGACGCTCCAAGAACGACGTCTTTTGGGGAACTAACGGTCCCGTTTGAACGACCACAATGGGGTCGGGAGCGGACCTTCGCGAACGCTTCGTGATATGACCGCTATTGGCGCAAAGCGGACAGGCAGAAAGTCGAACCGAAAGCAGAAAAGATTTCCGCTCTTGGCTGTGGGTTCAACTGATCGCGGCAACTCAACGAACGTCCCAGAAAGACCTTGCGTTATCAGACCCCAGCAGAGAAGTTCGCACAGTGTGTTGCCGCGATCAGTTGAATCCACAACGCATTCCGGACGGGGCAAACGGCTGTTTTTGGCCCAATGCGGAAATCATTTCCGCTTTGCCGGGTGCTATATGTCTGAAATTACAAGTCTCTGTGTCATCAGGCCCCCGCAACCAAACATAAAGCCTGCTTTTGCAGGCTTTTTTTATGTAAATAGTTGAATTATTATAGCTTTCGGCTGTCAAATTGAATGCGACTGTCAGTCGACGCCGACATTTGTTATTCTACCAAAAGAGTTCCTGTTAGGACTAATTTTATCCCTGTCCTTCTTATTCAGAACCGATTTTCCCGGAGAAACCCGGAATAATTCGCCGTCAAAGGAATGTTTCTATCCCGGCCTGCGCGAACCGCTCAGAGTATTCATTCGGCCACGCAGCATAGGAATATTGGCCAACTCCAGTGGGCCGAAGGTTCGGGCTGATATCAAGAGCAATTCTCGTTGAAGAGTATATCGCTTTAGGACTGGCTATCTGAGTAATATGGCCTCGACAGCATCGCTTGCAGAAATTATCTATAAAATATGAACATTGCCACAGAAGACACGATTGCCAATCGCATCAGCCGCGTTCTCGCGGACCGGATTATCACTGGCGTGCTGGAGCCAGGCAGCAAACTCAGACAGGATCACATTGCCGAGGAGTTCGGTGCCAGCCATGTGCCGGTGCGGGAGGCTTTCCGGCGCCTTGAAGCTCAGGGGCTTGCCGTCAGCGAGGCGCGCCGTGGCGTGCGGGTCGCATCGTTCTCATTGGCTGAGGTGCAGGAAGTTGCCCGCATGCGCTCGGTTCTGGAAGGGCTGGCGCTCAGGCACGCGGCGCCGCATTTAACTCCGTTCATTCTGGATAAGGCGGATGCGGCGATGGTGGCAGGCGACGATGCCGCCGACATCAGGTCATGGGACGAATCGAACCGTCTGTTTCACAGGCTTCTCCTGGTGCCATGCGAGATGCCAAGGCTTTTGGCCGCCATCGACGATCTTCATATGGTTGGGTCGCGGTTCCTGTTTGCGACCTGGCGCTCCGGATGGGAGCCGAGGGTGGATGCCGACCATCACGCCATTCTCGACTATCTCAGGAAGGGGAAAGTCGATCAGGCAGTCGTCGTGCTCGAACGTCACGTTCAGCGAATTGGTCAGAAGCCCATTCAATACGCTTCAGGCGCAACACATGCCGCATTCGCAATCGAGGGATAGGTCTCGGCTCAACCCATTGATTTCCCCCAGGAGTATACCACTTCAGGGGCATCGGCCGGATCCCCTTTGCGACTCTAATCTCCTTCTGGTTGTCTGACTCGTCGTTCATTCGCGGAATGGGCGGTTGCCAGTTTGTGTCCTTTGCAAAATTATAGATAAAAATTGATTCTATCTATTATGAAGCAAGGGCGAGATCGCATGTGTCTGAATATTACGGCAAAGAATGATCGTTTTTCCGAAAATCGCGCCTCAAGCCAGACGATCACGCTGGTGGAGGCGCAGATTATCTATAATTCGCCGTTCAATGATCTTCTCTTCCGTGCACAACAGATTCATCGCCAGCATTTCGATCCGAACGCGGTTCAGATGAGCCGGCTTTTGTCGATCAAGACAGGCGGCTGTGCGGAAGATTGCGGCTACTGCAGCCAGTCCGCTCATTATCCCACCGGCCTCAAAGCATCGAAGCTGATGGAGGTCGAACGGGTCCTCGACGAGGCGCGCAAAGCCAGAAAGGGCGGCGCCACCCGCTACTGCATGGGCGCCGCCTGGCGCAATCCCAAGGATCGGGACATGGACGCGTTGGTCGCGATGGTTCAAGGCGTGCGTTCGCTTGGTCTCGAAACCTGTATGACACTCGGCATGTTGACGCCGGACCAGTCGCTACGTCTCGCGGCTGCGGGGCTCGACTACTACAATCACAACATCGATACATCGGAGCGCTATTATTCCGAGATCATTACTACCCGCACATTCGAAGACCGATTGGACACCCTCGCCAATGTTCGCGATGCCGGTATCAAGGTCTGCGCAGGCGGCATCCTCGGTATGGGCGAAACGGCCGAGGACCGCATTTCCATGCTGGTGACCCTTGCCAATCTGCCAACGCCCCCGGAGAGTGTGCCGATCAACATGCTGATCCCGATCCCGGGCTCCAGGCTTGAGGATGCTGCCCCGATCGATCCGATTGATTTCGTGCGCGCCATCGCGCTCGCGCGCATCCTGATGCCGCGTTCGTATGTGCGTCTGTCCGCCGGCCGCACCGATATGAGCGACGAGACGCAGGCGCTCTGTTTTTTCGCCGGCGCCAATTCGATTTTCGTCGGCGAGACACTTCTGACAGCGGACAATCCTGGCGAAGATCATGATGCGGCGCTCTTCCGGCGGCTCGGCCTGGTGCCCCTGTCGCTGGAGCCTGCGGAATGAGCGAGGCGGGGCTCGCCCGCTACGAGGCCACGATCGCGGGGCTGCGCCGCAAGGCCCGGATCCGGACCCTCGTTCCTCAGAACGGAATTGACTTCACTTCCAACGACTATCTGGGGCTCGCCAACGCGCCACGTTTGAAGGCGGCGATATCAGCCGCGCTCGACAGGGGTGTGCCTGCGGGTGTCGGCGGCTCACGGCTCCTGCGTGGCAATCATCCTGAGCATGAGGCACTTGAGGTGGAAGCTGCGCGCTTCTTTGGGGCGGAAAGGGTGCTTTACTTCTGTAGCGGATATGCTGCCAATGTCGCGCTTTTCTCGACCTTGCCACAGCGTGAGGACATCATCGTCCACGACGCGCTGATCCATGCAAGCGTGCATGAAGGTATGTCTCAGAGCAAGGCGAAGGCAATTTCCGTGCAGCACAACGAAGTCGAGGCTATTGACCGGGCGATCCGGCAATGGCGGCACAGCGGCGGCTCGGGTCATCCATGGATCGCGGTAGAAAGCCTCTATTCGATGGATGGTGACAGGGCGCCGATTTCCGAGCTTGCGGCGTTGGCTGACCGGCATGATGGCTTTCTCGTGATCGACGAGGCGCATGCGACGGGCGTGTTCGGGCCAGGCGGCCGCGGGTTCGGCGCGGAACTCCAGCATCGCCAGAATATTCTCGCGCTCCACACTTGCGGCAAGGCACTCGGCGTCTCCGGCGCGCTGTTGAGCACGCCGACTGTCCTATCTGACTATCTCGTCAACCGTGCCCGTAGTTTTATCTATTCGACGGCGCCATCGCCCTTGATGGCAGCCGGTGTTCGGGAAGCGCTACGTATTCTGGCCGATGAGCCGGAGCGGCGGGGCAAGCTCGAGAAGCTCAGGGCGTTTGCCAATGCGCAACTCAATTCGGCGCTTGGCATGGACGGAAGCGGTTCGCAAATCCTGCCCGTGATGATCGGCGACAATGCCCGTGCGTTGTGGATCGCCGAGCGGATGCGCGCTGATGGGTTCGATATCAGGGCGATCAGGCCGCCAACCGTGCCGGAGGGCACCGCGCGCCTTCGCATTGCCATCACGCTTAATGTCGATGAGGGCCAGATTGCCGACATGTTCGAGCGGCTTGCCAGGGTGATCGCGGAGGAGGGGCGACCATGACGCCTCGCTTTGTCGTCTCCGGCACAGATACCGGCATCGGCAAAACGATGCTGGCCGCAGCGCTCACCGATGCATTGGGCGGCTATTATTGGAAGCCCGTTCAGTCCGGGCTCGACGAGAAAACCGACAGCGAGACGGTCTCGCGGCTCGGGCGAATCCCGCGGGAACGCATTGTTCCGGAAGCCTATCGTCTCATAACGCCGGCTTCACCGCATCTTTCAGCCCGGATCGATGGCGTTGTCATCGACCCCGCACGCCTCGTTCCTCCGGTCACGGACGGAGCGCTGGTGATCGAAGGCGCGGGAGGTCTACTGGTGCCGCTTTCGGAGGGGGTGGTCTTCGCCGATATCTTCGCCCTCTGGCAGATCCCGGTCATCCTATGCGCCAGGACGTCATTGGGGACGATCAACCACACGCTGCTTTCGCTGGAAGCGCTGAGACATCGGGCTATTCCGGTGTTCGGCGTCGCCTTCATCGGCGATGAGAACCGCGAGACGCAACGGATCATCACCAAGCTCGGAGGCACCCGCTCGCTTGGTCGTTTGCCCCTGCTGCAGCCGGTCATTGCCGATACTCTCCGGGATGCCTTCCGGGAGAATTTCGACCTGGCCTGTTTTACGGAGACCTTCGCATGACCCGCTCGCCCGTCTGGCACCCCTTCACCCAGCATGCGCTGGAGCCGCCGATGAAACGTATCGTCGCGACAGAAGGCGCCTATCTCACCGATGAAAACGGCCATCGCATGCTCGATGCCATTTCGTCGTGGTGGGTCATCACGCACGGTCATCGCCATCCTACAATCATGCAGGCAATTCGTACGGCGACTGAAACTTACGACCAGATCATCTTCGCCGAATACACGCATGCCCCCGCCGAGCAACTCGCCAGGGGCCTGATCGAAATTGCGCCGGCCGGCTTGCAGCATGTGTTCTACTCGGACAGTGGCTCGACGGCAGTGGAGGTGGCGCTCAAGATGGCGCTCGGTTACTTCCACAATTCTGGCACGCCACGCAACCGGATCGTGGTGATGGAGCATGGCTATCACGGTGATACGATCGGCACCATGTCGACGGGTGCGCGCGGTGTGTTCAATGCTGCCTATGAGCCGTTGCTGTTCGGTGTCGATCAACTGCCATTTCCCGAACCGGGTGATGAACAAGCGACGCTTGCTGCTTTCGAAACGTACTGTAAATCCGGAGGTGTTGCTGCCTTGCTGATCGAGCCCCTGGTCCTGGGTGCCGGCGGTATGAAGATGTATGACGCGAAGGTGCTTGCCGGACTGAAAGAGATTGCCAGCCGCTATGGTTGCCTGTTCATCGCCGATGAAGTGATGACGGGCTGGGGCCGGACCGGCGCCATGTTTGCCTGCGAGCAGGCGGGAATCTTGCCGGACATAATGTGTACGTCCAAGGGACTCACCGGCGGCGCGTTGCCGCTCGCGGCGACGCTCTGCACCGGAGAAATATTTGACGCCCACCTTTCCACGGACCGGCGCAAGACCTTCTTTCATTCGAGTTCCTATACGGCAAACCCGATCGCCTGCGCGGCCGCCGTCGCCAATCTTGAGGTCTGGCGGACGGAACCGGTCGGGGAACGAATTCACGGCATTGGACAATTTCACAGAACGAGACTTTCCAGGTTCGAAGGTGACAAACGTTTTGCCAACATCCGACAGGCCGGAACGATCGCTGCACTCGATCTCAAAGTGCCCGCTGGCGGCTATCTCGCCGAAGTCGGGCCGCGGATGAGGGCTCTGTTCCGGGAACGTGGACTGCTCATCCGTCCACTCGGCAATGTCATCTATCTAATGCCGCCCTATTGCGTGAGTGAGTCCGATCTCGACCGCGCTTATGACGCTATCGATGAGGTTGCCTCCACCGTGCTGGGACAGGGCTGATGGTCTCCGCCTGCGCTTCCCGGCTTGTCGGTTTTGGCCATGCTGTTCCTGGCCGTCGCGTGGAGAATGCGGAGATCGAGAAGCAATTGGGTCTTGAGGATGGCTGGATCGAGCGTAGAACCGGTATCCGGACACGACATTGGGCCGAGGATGGGGACACGCTGAGCAGTCTGGCCGCAAAGGCCGGGAAGATGGCGCTTGACGATGCGGGAATTGCGCCGCAGGAAATCGCGCTGACGCTGCTCGCAACCTCGACGCCTGACCACCTGCTGCCGCCGTCGGCGCCGCTTCTGGCACATCGCCTGGGCCTCACGAACGCCGGGGCCATCGATCTGGCCGGCGCCTGTTCAGGTTTTCTCTACGCACTGACCCTGGCCGATGGCTTCGTCCGTACTCATGGTCGCGCGGTGCTGGTGGTCGCCGCCAATATCCTCAGCCGCCGCATCAATCCCGCCGAAAGGGCGAGTGCCATCCTTTTTGCGGATGCCGCCGGCGCCGTGGTATTGGCTCCGACGCGTGATCGTGGGAGCGGCGTTCTAGCGGCGGAATTGGCCGCAGACGGCAGTGGCTATGAACTGATTACCATCCCAGCCGGCGGCAGCAACAGGCCGTTCGCCAGCGACATAGCTGCGGAAGAGTTCCTGATGACAATGCGGGACGGCCGTGAGGTGTTTTCGCGCGCAGTCGCCCTGATGACAAAAACCTCTCGCAAGGCACTGGAGCAGGCGGGGTTAAATGCCTCAGACGTCACTCGATTTATTCCGCATCAGGCCAATGCGCGAATGTTCGACGCGGTCTGCGACACCCTTGGCATCGAGCCCACAAGGACAGTTCGCACAATCGAAACTTTTGGCAATTCTTCCGCTGCAACCATCCCGCTATCGCTGTCCATCGCGAATGGACAGCGGCGGTTGGAGTCTGGAGAAAAACTGTTGCTCACCGCTGCAGGGGCGGGATTGACAGGTGGTGCGATCGTCCTCGGCACGTAGCTGTCTGCGAAAATGGCGCATTGACTTGTTTTTGTCGCAAAATCTTCGCAGTAGAGAAATGCCGCCAGACGCTTGCTGATCCGATTGATGAGGCCGCGGGGGCTTGCCGAAACGCATCGTCATGGACAAGCTTCGCTCCTACGGTGCGGCACGGCGTCAGCTCATGCCTACGGTCGAGCACCGATCACACAAAGGCTTGAATAACCGCGCCGTAAATTCACAACCGACTCTGCGAAAGCGCGAGCGTGCGATGCAAGCGGTCCGAAATCTCTTCGTCCCGCCACGCTAGAAGCACTCAGCCATTGCCGTCCATCTGCATCGCCTCAGAGCGATCGCACATTGGAAGGCGGTCACCGGGACGGCGGCCTGATCCGAGCAGCAGCGCAGATGTCCCGCGCCTAGAAAGCGGCGCTGACGGTCAGGTGTCCGGAGACGAAGCCACCGGCCGTCAGAATCCGGCCTTCGAGCGATGTCATGGAAATTATGCTCCACAGTACGATTTACAAACAAAAGATTATGTTGTTATAACCTATCTCGGAAATGCGCACTACCCGATAAATTCACAGCACATTCCGAGGGGAAAAATGAAAACTTTGACCGGAATCACTTTGGCGGGGGCACTTGCAGCGTCCCTATTTGCGCCTTTTGCCGCCAATGCCCAGGACATCGAGCTCACGTATCTCACCCACTGGTCGCCCGAAACCGTCGCACTTCTCGAGAAGGCGGCGGGCGCCTACAGTTCCCAGCATCCGGGCGTCACCGTATCGGTCCGCGCGGTGCCGTTCGGTGACCTCCTGACGACCATCCGCTCGGGCGGCGCGCCGACTATTGCCAGCATCTACGACCTCTGGCTGCCCGAACTCGTGCGCGACGGGCTTGTCGCGCAGGCGCCGGAAGCCGTTGCCAAGGATGTCCAGGCCAACTGGTCCGAAGGCATCGCCGCGGCTGCGGGTGTCAAGGGAACGATCTACGGCATTCCCAACGAAATCAACGTCTACGCCCTGAACTACAACAAGGCGCTCTTCAAGGAAGCGGGCATCGAAAAGCCTCCGGCGACATGGGCGGAGTTCAAGGACGCGGCCGCCAAGCTGACCAAGAAAAATGGCGATCAAGTCACCCAGCAGGGTTTTGGCTTCATCAATTCGTGGGCGGCAGGCGTCGTTCATCCCTTCGCCTCGCTGCTGGCCTCGAATGGCGGCAACCTGATCGAGGACGGCAAACCCAAGCTCGACAGCCAGGCGGCCAAGGAGACATTCGAGCTCTACGATACCTTCGTCAAGGACGGCTATTCGGTTCCCGCCATGGGCACGGCCGACGCCAACACGACGGGTCCGTTCCTCGACAATTTCGTTTCCGGCAAGACCGGCATGATCATCATGGCCAACTGGTGGGAAAGCGCGCTGAAGGCCGGCATGGGCGACAAGTTCGCCGATATCGGCACGGCGCCCATCCCGGTCGGCCCGAGCGGCGACAAGGCTCACTCCATCTCCTATTCTTGGATGACCGTCGTCAACGCGTCTGCCAGCGACGCCGAACGCACGGCCGCCTGGGACTTCCTGGCCTGGCTGAATGGCCAGGGTTCCGGCGAGAAGGGCGCATCGGCGATGGCCGACATCCTGCAGTCCATGGGCATCTTGCCATCGCGGACCTCGGACATCGCCGCCTACAAGGATGCGCTTGGCCGTCCGTTCCTCGAAGGCTACGTCGCCTCGCTGGCCGATGCGCGCGCCTTCCCGGTGGTGCTCGGCGGGCAGGAATTCTCCGAGGAAATCCAGCAGACGCTCGAGCAGCTCGAATACGGCAAGCTCTCGGCTGCTGACGCCCAGAAGAACGTGCAGGAAAACGCCACGTCTATCCTCGAACGCGCAGCCCAGTAAGCGGCAGCGCTCGCGGTGGATTGCGCATGCAGTCCACCGCAATCACCGGAAAGCAGGCATGAACCGCGCATTGAAGCATCCCACCTTCGTCATGGTATCACCGGCGGTCGTGCTGATCGGGGTGTTCATCTTCATACCGATGGCGCTCACCATATGGTTGTCGTTTCACCAATGGTCGACGCAGACGAGTTTCGGCACGGCTCGTTTCGTGGGTCTGCGGAATTACGAGGATCTGTTCGGAACGCTTTCGGCGGGCCGCGACTTCCGCGGCGCCTTCATCAACACCGCGATATATACCGCGCTGTCGGTGGTGGTCATCCTGCCGCTTTCCGTGGCCCTGGGTCTCCTGGTCTACCAGACCCGCGTCGCGGGCGGGCAGCTGCTGCGCGCTATCCTGTTTTCCACCTACATGGTGCCGATGATTGCCGTGGCTCTGGTCTGGTCCAAGCTCTATTCGCCCACCGAAGGGCCCATAAACCAGATCTTCGCGTGGTTCGGGCTTGCGCCGCAGCCGTGGCTTTCGTCACCCGATACCGCGCTTGTCTCGATCGTCGTTCTCAATGTCTGGCAGCAGGTCGGTTATTTCACAGTGCTGGCCATCGCCGGCATGACCCAGATCCCCTCGACGCTCTATGAAGCGGCAAAGGTGGATGGGGCCAATCCGGTCCAGGAATTCTTCGGCGTGACGCTGCCGCTGCTCAAGCGGACCTTGTTGTTCAGCACCGTCATTGCCGTTATTAACGCCGTGCAAGTGTTCGAGCCAGTCGCGCTGATCACGCAGGGCGGGCCTGCAAACGCAACCAGTGTTCTGACCTTCTATATCCGCCGCGTCGGCATAGAGCGCGCCCAGGGCGGGCTCGGCTCCGCCATGGCGGTCATGCTGATGCTGTCGCTGATCGTGGTCATCGTCTTCATCTTTACGCTTGCGCGTGAAAAGGGAGAAGAAAAATGACCGTGGTTACAGGTCGCACCTTCAAAATTCGCCGTGCCCGCCGGCGCACGGTCGACGTGCTGCTGTTTGTCCTCATCATCCTCGTTGCCGTCGCATCTGCCTTTCCGCTTGTCTGGATGGTGCTTTCGAGCCTGAAGACACCGGCAGAAAGTATGCAGACGCCGCCGGTCTGGCTGCCGGGCTCCCCATCGCTGGCCGTCTATGGCGAAGTCGCCTCGGTCATCGATGCCGGCCGCTCGTTCTGGAATTCCGCCGTCATCGCCACGACCGCGACGGCGGGCATTCTCGTCACCTCGCTGATGGCCGGCTATGCATTTGCGAAATATCGCTTCTTCGGCCGGGACCTCTTGTTTGCCGTGCTCATCTCGACGATGTTTCTACCGCCGATCGTCACCCTTATCCCGCTCTATCGCATGGTTTCCGCGATGGAGCTGAATGCCAGCCTGATCGGGGTCATCCTGCCCAATCTCGCCAATGCATTCGGTATCTTCCTGATGCGGCAGTTCATTGCCGGCATCCCCGACGACCTGATCGATGCGGCCCGCGTCGACGGAGCCTCGGAGCTCCGCATCGTCTTCTCGGTCGTGGCGCCTTCGATCATTCCGGCAATCGCGGCGCTGGCGCTGTTCGCCTTCGTCTATCACTGGAACACCTATCTTTGGCCGCTGACCATCCTGCAGGGCAACACAGAAAACTACCCGATCGTCATCAGCCTCAGCCGCCTGCTGAGCTACAATCGCGGAGCGCTGAACACTAACCTGGTCATGGCCGGGGCGACGCTCGCGGTCCTGCCGCCGCTGGTGCTGTTTGTCTTCCTGCAGCGGTTCTTTGTCGACAGCATCGTCAGCGCGGGGGTCAAGGGATGAGCGCCGTCCTTAGTTTCGATCTCGGGGGTACGAATCTGCGGGCAGGCCTGGCCAAGGCTGGCGATGTGGTCGCGCCCGTGTCCCTTGGCCACTGGCCGGCACCGCAGGATCTCGCGGAATTTCGCGCTCGCATCTGTGGCCTGATCGAAGAGCATGCAGCAAGCCGGATCGGCATCGCCATTCCAGGCCTCGCATCCGGCACGCGCTGCGTCTGGGTGCCGAACCTGCCCTATCTCGACAGTGTAGATCTTGCCAGCCTCTTGCCCGATATCGTGATTGCGCTCGGAAACGATGCGCAGATGGCGCTGCTGGCGGAAGCCGCGCTTGGTGTGGCGCGCGGCCTTTCCGATGCGATCCTGCTTGCGATCGGAACCGGCATCGGCTCGGCGGTGCTCGCTGACGGGCGGATCGTTCGCGGCCATTCGGGCGGTGCAACGTCGTTCGGCTGGGCGTCGGCCGCTACGGACGATCCGGGTGACGAGGTTCACGGATGGCTGGAGCGCGTGGCGTCGGGACGGGCGATGGACGCGCTTGCCCGACAGGCGGGGCTCGCCAATGGCGCCGCCCTGGTCTCTCGGGCGCGTGGCGGTGACGAAAGCGCCCTCGCCGCACTTGAAGGGCCTGCCACTGCGCTTGGAACGGCACTGGCCGGTGCCGTTGCCCTGCTCGGTAGTCGCTCAGTGATCATATCGGGGGGTGTCGCCGACAGTCTCGACGTGCTGGCATCGCCGCTGCTGGCGGCGATGCGGCGCAACCTGCCGCCGCATCTGCGGGACATTCAACTCTTGGCGGGCGGCTTTGGCCCGCGGGCGAGCCTCATCGGCGCGGCCATCGCGGCCCAGGGCAGCCCACTCTGGAAGGAGATTTCGACATGACTGGTCCGGCCACTTTCGCCCGCCCCGACCGCCGGCGACCCGAACCGCTCTGGCATCAGGCCGGCGAAGCGCTCAGGGCGCTGATCGCCGACGGCACCTGGACCGACGGCACGCAGATACCCAACGAGGCGAAGCTGAGCGAACTCTTGGGCGTCAGCCGCATCACCGTTCGCCACGCACTGCGCAACCTCGAGGAATCGGGGCTGCTGCGGCGCGAGCATGGCCGGGGCACCTTCGTGCGCAGTTCCACCGTGATCGCCGGAGTCCGCGGGCTGACGAGCTTCACACAGGAAATGGCCGAGCGTGGCCTCGTCGTAGGGTCGCGCCTGATCGAGATGGCGGAGATCCCCGCCTCCTCCGAGGTCGCCGATGCACTGGAAATTCCCGCCGGCTCGCCTGTCTGCATGATCCGCCGCCTGCGCGGGGGCAACGATTTGCCGATCGGCATACAGACGGCCTACCTGCCAGTGAGCCGCGTACCCGGTCTTTCTGCGATGACCGGTCCACTGCCGTCACTCTACGAATTGCTGCGCAACCGCTACGGCATCGCCCCGCAGGTCGCGCGCGAAATCTACCGGGTCGGCTCGGTCAGCGCCGAAGACGCAGAGTTGCTCGATGTGCGCGCCGAAAGCCCTGCTTTCATCGTCCATCGCATCGCCGCCGATAATCACGGCCCCTTTGAATTCACCGTCTCGATCATGCGGGGCGACCGTTACGAGATCCGCTCCAAACTCTACCTCTAGAAAGCCAGGGAAAGGCAGAAAATCAATGACAACCATGTATATCAGCCGTCTGATGAAGCTTGCCGAACAGGCGGGCGAGGCCAACAGCGACGCCTTCGAAGCAGCCGCCAGCAAGCTCTCGGACAGTCTTGCGAACAAGGGCCTCATCCACCTCTATGGATCGGGCCATTCGGTGCTGCCGGTGCAGGAGACGTTTCCGCGCTACGGCAGCTATGTCGGCTTCAACCCCCTCACCGACCCGCGCGTCATGTGGCACAATGTGCTTGGCGCCGGCGGCGTTCGCGAACTTCTGTGGCTCGAACGCACCGAGCATTATGCAGAAAAGTTCCTCGATCATCAGCCGCTCAATCCGGGCGACAGTATCGTGATTTTCGGCCATAGCGGCCGCAATTCTTCCGGCATCGACACAGCCCTCTATGCCAAGAAGCGCGGCCTGACCGTCGTGGCGATTACGGCGAAATCCAATCTCGACAAGCCCGCCACCCACTCCTCCGGCAAACGGCTGGCGGATGCCGCCGATATCGTCATCGATACCTGCGCGCCGATCGAAGATGCAATCGTCGATGTCGAGGGCTGGTCGCGCCCCGTGGCCGGTTCGTCCACGGTGCTCGCGATGATCATGATGCATGAACTCGTCGCCCGCGTGGCAACGAAACTTGGCGAGCGCGGCATCGAACTGCCGACCTTCGCCTCTCCGACGATCGCCGGCGTGACGTTGCACGATACCGACCAGATCTACGGTATCTATCGCGAGCGGATGATCGACGCGCAGCAGAAGCACCTTGGTTTCTTCAAGGAGCGGATGGCCGGCGACAAGTAATCGCCGCCGAGGCAGTTGGCCGCCAGGTAATGGCCTGCCTCGCATGGGTTTGGCGGCAGGGCGATGGACTAGGCCTCCATCGCCCTCGCCTGCCCCGCTTTTGTTGAAAAGCCTTCTGAATGCCCGAGCCGACAGGAAAAACCAGCGTAATGGCCACTTTGCAACTCGAAAACGTCTCGAAGTCCTATGGCACGGTCAACGTCATCAGGAACGTCGATCTCGACATCGCCGAGGGCGAGTTCATCGTGTTCGTCGGCCCCTCCGGTTGCGGCAAGTCGACGCTTTTGCGCATGGTGGCCGGTCTCGAGGACATCACCGGCGGCGCGGTGAAGATCGATGGCGAGATCTGCAACGAGATGACGCCGAAGGAGCGTGGTATCGCCATGGTGTTCCAGAGCTACGCGCTCTACCCGCACAAGACGGTGTACCAGAACATGGCTTTCAGCCTGAAACTGTCGCGGCGGCCGAAAGAGGAAATTGACGCCCGGATCCGGGAGGCCGCCCGGATCCTGCAGATGGAGCACCTGCTCGACCGGCGCCCCAGCCAGCTGTCGGGCGGCCAGCGGCAGCGCGTGGCAATCGGCCGAGCCATCGTCCGCCATCCGAAGGTCTTCCTGTTTGATGAGCCGCTCTCCAACCTCGATGCTGCGCTGCGGGTCAGCATGCGTCGGGAAATCGCCAAGCTGCACGCCGATCTCAAGGCGACCATGATCTATGTCACCCATGACCAGGTGGAGGCCATGACGCTCGCCGACCGGATCGTCGTTCTCGACGCCGGCGAGGTTCAGCAGGTCGGTACGCCGCTGGAACTCTATCACAACCCGAAGAACCTCTTTGTCGCCGGCTTCATCGGCTCGCCGAAAATGAATTTCCTGCCCTGCAAGGTGTTGGGCGCAGACGCTGGCACTATACGGGTTGCGACCGACGCATTCGGCGAGGTCGCCGTTCCGGTGGCGCTTTCCTTTAAGGCCGAGCCGGGCGCGCTGGCGACATTGGGCGTACGGCCAGAAAATCTTGCTATAAAGCCCAAGTCGGATGGCCAGGGAGCGTTTACAGTCACACTGGTCGAGCAACTCGGCGACGAGACGCTGATCGAGATTGAAACGAGCGGCGGTGTCCAGTTCGTCGTCAAGACCGGCCCGATGGACGGAATGCGCGCGGGAGACCGGATAGGACTGAGTTTTGCGCCCGACGGCGCCCATCTTTTCGATGCTCAGGGGCTGGCATTCAAGCGCCGAACATCCTGATTTGCGCAGGCTCCGGGGCATCCTTACCGGCCCATGGATGGGTCGCCGCCCTGCCCTGCGTCATCGTCTGTCTGACTGTTAACGTCTTACCACCCTTCGTGGGTGGTGAGACGTTTGATGCTGATTTCGCCGAGAGGGCGATGACGGCGATTTAGAACGCCTTAGAGATCGATGTGCATATTCTCGATCGCGTGATCCACATCTGCGATGATGTCGTCAATATGCTCGATGCCGACAGAGAAGCGAACGAGGCCGTCGACGACGCCCATCGCCTCACGTTCCTGGCTTGGGATGTCGAGGAAGGCCATGGTTGCCGGGACCTGCGTGGTGGTTCGCAGACCGCCGAGGCTGGCGGCAAAGCAGCACAGCTTCAGGCGCTTCAGTAGCCGGACGCCCGACGCTTCGTCATCGACCTGGAAGGAGAGCATCGCTCCGCCGCCCTGTAGCTGCTCCTGCGCAGATGCATAGTTCGGATGCGACGGCAGGCCGGGATAGAATACCCGCTTGACGCGCGGGTGAGCCTCGAGATGCTTGGCGAGCGCCATCGCATTGGCGCACTGCTTTTCAAGGCGCAGCGACAGTGTCTGCGCACCGCGCAGCAGCAGCCAAGCGTTGAACGGCGAAAGTGGAGCTCCGAGCTTGTTGAGGGTGTTCCAGCGCACATCCTCCACCCAGTCAGCCGGCAGGATATCGGATTTCAGCGTGATAACGCCACCCACGGCGTCGTTGTGTCCGCCGATAAACTTGGTGGCGCTTTCAACGACGACATCGACGCCGAATTCGTGCGGACGGCAGACGGCCGGCGATGCGAACGTGTTGTCGCAGATGACGACGATACCGCGCGCATGTGCAATCTCGACCAGTTTGCGCAGCGGCGGAACCTTCATTGTCGGATTGGCGATTGCTTCGACATACAGGACCTTCGTCTCGTCAGTGAAGGCGTTTTCGACGGCGCGGACATCGGTGCAGTCGACCAGGCTGACCTTGAGGCCAAAATCCTGGGCGCGATGGTCGAAGAATTCATGCGTGCTGGAATAGGTCGTCAGGTCGGCAACGACATGGTCGCCTGCCTTGAGAATACCGAACAGCGCGTGGGAAATCGCCGCCATTCCGGATGCGGTGGCGAGGCAGGCGGTACCGCCCGTCAACTGGGCGACATGTTCCTCGAGCTTGTATTCGGTCGGGTTGCCGCAGCGTGAATAGATGTTCACTTCCTTGCGGGCACCACCGACGATCTGGTCATAGATGTCGCCGCCATACTGGAAATTCGCCGACATGTAGATCGGGTAGCTGATCGACTGGGAATGCTCTTCCGGCTCGTAGAATACGGCGCGGCTGGAAAAGTGGAGATCTTTTGACGTCATGGGTGTTTCTCCTGGTATGGCATTGCCCCGCAAAGGGCATGCGTTATTCTTTCACTGCGCCGCCCACGAGGGCTGCAGTGATCTGGCGTTCGAAGATGACGAAGAGGACGAGGGGCGCAAGCGCTGCGATCAGAATCGCCGCCAGCATCACCGGATAGTTGGTAATGTGCTCTCCGACGAAATCGGTGAGACCGACCGGCAGGGTCTTGCGCGCCGGATTGTTGATGAAGACAACCGGGAACAGAAAATCGTTCCACACCCAGATCATGTTGACGATCGCAACGGTGAACATCGCAGGCCGAGCGATCGGCAGCGCAATGCGGAAGAAGATTGTCCACTCGGAGGCCCCGTCGACGCGGCCCGCATCGTAGAGTTCGCGCGGAAGCGTGTTGAAGAAGGCCTGCATGATAAAAATGGAGACCGGAACGTTGAAGGCTGCTGTTGGCAGGATCACGCCGAGATGGGTGTCGAGCAGGCCCGCGCCGCGCAGCATGACCACCAGCGGTACAAGCGCCACATAGGCGGGGATGGCCATGGCGGCCGTCATGCCGAGTTCGACGACCGGCATCCAGCGTGGCCGATAAACAGCCAGCGCATAGCCGGCAGAGGTCGCGACGATCACGGTGATCAGGGTAGACCCGGCCATGATGATCAGCGAATTGATCGTGTAGCCACCGAGCGCGCCGCCGCTCCAGGCACTGATGTAGGCATCGAAGGAAAGGCTGGTCGGGAAGGACCAAACCGAACGCATGAATTCCTTGTTGGTCTTGAAGGTGCTGTAGATCATCCAGATGAACGGGAAGATGACGATCAGCACGTGCACCGAGAGAAACAGCAGGACGGTGGCGCTGGTGAAGTTGATACGGCGTTCGTCGGACATCATGCAGTCCCTCGGGCAAAGCGCGTCCGCGCGAGGTAGCGGAAGATGATCCAGGCGCCGATTGCCGTCAGCACCATCTGGGCAAAGCCGACAGTAGCCGCATAGCCCATCTCGAAGCTGCCGAAGCCCATCTTGTAGAGGTAGGTGGAGACCACCTCGCTCGCATGATTGGGCCCGCCATTTGTCAGGACGAAGACAAGCGAGAACGTCTTGAGCGAACCGATGATCGCCAGAAGCGAATTGGCGCGTACAGCGTCCCAAACCATGGGGATGGTGATCGATACGAATTTGTGAAAGTGGCCAGCGCCATCCAGCGCTGCCGCCTCGTAGACGCTTTCGGGGACGCTGCGAACCGCTGCGGTAAACAGCAAGACATAGAGGCCGAGATAGGTGAAGCTCATCACCACCACCACAGCCAGGAACGCCGTGTCGGATTCACCCAGCCACCCGCGTCGCAGGCTATCGAGACCGATGGCTTTCAGCCCAGCATTCACGAGGCCGAAGTAGGGATTGTACATGAAGCGCCAGAGCAGGCCGATGCAGATCTCGCTGACCATTACCGGCATCAGGTAGAAAAACAAGAAGATACGGCTGAAGGCAGGAACTATGCGTACCAGGCAATAGGCGATCAGCAGCGCCAGCAGTACCTGGAATACGATCGCAGAGGCCGCGACGAGAAGGTTCCTCAGCAGCGCGTGCCAGAACAGCGGGTCGCCAGCAAGGCGAATGAAATTGCCGGCGCCGACAAAGACAGGCGCCGAAGCACCATCCCAGGAAAACATCGAGAGCCAACCCGCATACGCAACGGGATAGGCAACGAAGCCGACGACCATCAACAATGCAGGCGCGAGAAAGGTCAGTGCCGCGCGATTGTATCGTCTCGCAAGGCCGGTCTCAGCATTCATGATCGTCGTCGCTTCCCTTCAGGCGCGGGCCGCATCCGGTTGGGATGCGGGCCGCGATTTTTATCTTGGACCAGCTTACTTGTTGGCCTTCAGTGCTTCTTCGAGGCGCGCGGCGGCATCGGCCGGCTTGACCGAACCATCCAGAACACCCTGGAGCGAAGAATAGTAGATGTTTGTTGCCGCCGGCGGCATCGCCGTGTCATAGAACGAGTCGAGATGGCCAGCTTTGTTCATCAGGTCATTGCTGATGCCGTACAGGACCGGTCCGGCTGCCGCTTCCGTCGTTGCACCCTTGACCGTCACCATCGTCTTGCGAAGCTCGACATACTTGGTCATCACTTCGGTCGACGACAGGAACTTGAGCAGCGTTACGGCGTCGACCTTGTTTGCCGCCTTTTCAGAAACCCCGAACGAGGCTGCCACGCCGGCCAGAACGTCGGACTGGTCGCCTGCGCCATCCTTGACGGTCGGGAAAGCGAAGAAGCCCAGCTCAAAGCCTTCCGGAGCATCGGCCGAGGCACCGATTTGCCAAGTTCCGTTGAGAAGCATTGCGGCCTGACCGTTGAGGAAGAGCATATTGGCTTCCTGGTCACTCATGCCGTTGAAGCCGGTCGGGAAGTAATCCTTCTTGGCAAGTTCTGCGACCATTTCAAAGGCCTTTGCGCCTTCTGTGCCGAGCGTCGCATTTGCATCCTGGTTGACGAAGGATGCAATGACGCCCGAACCCTTCAGGCGCATTTCCAGATACTGGAACCAGAATGTTGCCGGCCAGGAATCCTTGTTGCCAAGCGAGAAAGGTACGATGCCGTCTGCCTTGATCTTGTCTGCGAGCGCCAGCATTTCGTCGTAGGTTGCGGGAGCGGTCCAGCCCTTTTCGGCAAACAGTGCCTTGTTGTACCAGAACACGACCGAATCCACGTCGACCGGCACAGCATAGGCATGGCCGTCCTTGGTGGTCTGGGCAATCGCGCTTTCGAGGAAGCTGTTGCCCCAGCCATCCTTGGCCAGATCCTGATCCAGCGCATACATCTGCCCGCCCTTGACGAAGGCGTTCAGGAAGCCGCCCGGCAGGGTGTAGAAGACATCAGGAGGATTGCCGGAGGCCATGGCGGTGTTGAGCTTGGTCTTGTAGGACGACTGTTCCGCAGCCACGACGTCCAGCTTGATGTCCGGATGCTTCTTGGCAAATTCGCCCAGTGCGAAATTGATGAAATCGACCTTGTCCTGCTGGCCCGCATAGGCATGCCAGAAGGAGAGTTCACCGGCCATCGCCGGGAACGCGGACAGCGCAAACGCCGCACCGGCGATGAAAAGATTCTTAAGCCTCACGATATCCTCCCCAATAGTGTCAGTCAGCTTTGTATAGCTCGCCGCAGTGATGCCACACCAAAAATCTCATGTCTATAGTGACACCACAACGGCCGCATGCTAGTCACAGGTTGCTGGCGTCAGCCCGCATCAGCCGCAAAAGAGCCGCCATGAATGTTGATTTGCGTGGTCCATCAAGCCCAGCCAGCAGCCGGCTGCGGAGCGTCCTGCCGAAATTGTCGGACTCGGAGCGCCGTGTTGCCCTGTGGGTGCTCGACAACGTCGAGAGTTCGATCCGGCAATCCATGTCGGCAATCGCCCAGGCAACCGATGTCAGCGACACGACGGTTCTGCGCATGTGCCGCACGGCAGGATTTGAAGGGTTTACGGACCTCAAGCTTGCCTTGGCGCAGGAGCCACGCGAAAGCCGAGGCGAAGCCGCCGCCGAGCCGCACGCCGGCGATCTGCAAGTCGCAGGCCGGCTTTTCCGCGCGGTGGCGCAGGCGATCCACGACACGCATGGGGTCCTCGACGAGGCAATATTCGCCAAGGCCTTGGATCTGATCGCGGGCGCGCGCCATATCCTGGTTGGTGGTGTCGGTGGTTCGGGCATCGTCGCTCAAGCTTTCTACCAGCGCTGCGTTCGTCTGGGTCTGCGCTGTGACGCGCCGATCGATTCCCAGTTGCAGATCATGCATTCGGCATTGACGGGTCCGGGGGATCTCGTCGTCGCCATTTCCTATTCGGGCATTTCCAGCGATCCGGTCCTGGTGTTGCAGGAGGCGAAGGCACGCGGTGCCGCGACGCTCTGCATCACCGGCAACAGTGCCTCGCCCCTTGCCCGTCTTGCCGATGTCGTTCTCGTCAGTGTCTCGCACGAGCAGGGCAGTGAACCGATGGCGGCACAGATTGCGCAGATAACTATGGTCGATGCCCTCTACTCGGCGCTCGTCGCGCGCAATGTCGAGCGTGCGCAGCTCACCGAGGAGCGCATGGTCAATGCGATCCTGCCGAAATCAATGTAGTGGACCTTGCAGGCCCCGGCGCTGCCGCCTGCCCGCCGGCGCTTGGGATTCCGGCGGGCGTCCTTGAGTTCCTTCACGGCGCTTTCATAGGTCTGCGAGCCATTGCCCCAGATCAAGCTTCCTTCTGGTCGCAGCTTTTGGACAACAGCAGGAACGCGATCGTCGCATAGGGTAGAAGTGCCGGCACCGATGCTAGCCGCTCCGGCGTGTAGTAGCCGGCCTCATCCAGCAGATTGATTGTGCCGATTACTTCTCCGCCGACGACGACGGGAATGTTCGCATTGGATTCGCAGCCGAGGGACTGGATCAGTTCCCAGTCAAAGAAGACTTCGGCGATCTCCTCAATCCTCAGGCTGGAAAAGACCTCATGCCGGACCAGGACCTTGTCCCACCACTTGTCTTCCGAAATCGGCTTGAAGCCTCCAACCGGATAGGCGACCGGATTATCTGAAAACACCCGACGCGATTGCATTGCCTTCATATCGAAGACAGACGCGGTCAGAAGTTTGGTGCCGATCGTCGCCCGCACCAGTTCCGCCAGTGCCGAAAACGCGACATCCGCCGACTGCTGACGGACGGCATTCATAAATGTCTGGATTAGCTGTTCTGGCAACATGTGTCCCCCTCTTCTCATGGGCAAAAATAGTCGGTATTCAGTATGTCGACAAGAGCAAATTTTTAGTATGAGTGAAAAAATGCATGACGAGGAGTGGGCTTCATGCCAATGGTCAAGGCTCGTTGCCAGAACAAGGAGCATCCGATGGAGGTACCGGTGGACAACGGAACCAATCGCGCGACTTCACAACTGCGGTTGAGGCCCAGGATGCCCTTGCTATGATCGAGGCGAAACGCGAGTTTCTTGTTGCCATCGCGAGTGGGAGCACGAGAACCTGATCCAGGCTGGCGACGTCAACAACGCCGCTTTCCTTCCCGTCCACAGGCCCTAGTTTTTGCGTTAAATTCATCCTGCGTCAGGGGGCCGTCCCGCGATCCCGGCGCTTTGTATCAAAAGGAACCAACATGTCGTCAGCTCCCCGCCCTACCCCCATTTCAGATGCCGAACGCCAGTTGCGGCTCGGCCGACTGCGCGCAAGTATGGATGCGGCAAACGTGCAAGGCGTGCTGCTTGGTTCGACAGAAAGCCTGCGTTATTTCACCGGCCTGGTGTGGTATCCGAGCGAGCGCCTGCTTGGCGCACTCGTGACAGCAACGGGCCTCTTCTACATCGTGCCGGGCTTTGAGCTGAGCAAGGTTGACAGCATGCCGAAGCTAGCTGGCGAGATCGTCACCTGGCAGGAGGACGAGAGCAACGCCGAACGCATTTCTGCCTTGCTGGGACCGAAGGATCGGCTCGCGCTCGACGACGCATTGCCGCTTTTCGCCTATCATGCGCTGGCAAAAAGCTTCGGTGCGGACCGGCTGGTTGATGGTGGGCGGTTGATCCGCGATATCAGGCTGCGCAAGTCTGCAGCCGAAATCGACATCATTCAATACGCCATGAACCTGACGCTGGAAGTTCAGCGCCGTGCCCATGCCTTCATCAAGCCGGGCATCAAGGCGTCCGAGGTTATCCGCTATATCGACGAGCAGCATCGTGCACTCGGTGCCGCCGGCGGTTCGAGCTTCTGCATCGTCTCCTTCGGCGAAGCGACATCCTTGCCGCATGGCGCCGAAGGCGAACAGACCTATGCGTCGGGCGACGTCGTCCTGGTCGATACCGGTTGCCGGATCGACGGTTATCATTCCGACCTGACCCGGACATATGTTCTTGACGAACCCGATGCCGATTTTGCCCGCGCCTGGGCGATTGAACGCGAAGCCCAACAGGCAGTGTTTGACGCCGCCCGGCTTGGCGCTGCTTGCGGCAGCCTTGACGATGCCGCGCGTGCGACGATTGAGCGGCACGGATTGGGCCCGGATTATGCGCTTCCCGGCCTGCCCCACCGCGCCGGACACGGTCTCGGTCTCGAGATCCATGAAGAGCCCTACATCGTTCGCGGCAATGCTACCAAACTCGATATCGGCATGTGCTTTTCAAACGAACCCATGATTGTCTTCCCGGGTCGCTATGGTATCCGCCTAGAAGATCACATCTACATGACCGAATCCGGGGCGGCCAAATGGTTCACATTGCCGGCAAAGGGTCCTGCAGAGCCATTCGCCTGATCCGCAGTACTGAATTGTTGCGCCCTTTCCACGCCTTAGGCACGGAAAGGGCGCTTCTGGCGGCGTCCCATGCATTCGCGCGACGGCCGGCCGAGGCCTTTTCGAGGAAGGCACTCGACAGTCATGAAAGCACTTTTTTCTTTTTTTTCAGCTATTTGACTTTCACGCTGAACTGTCCCATCATCCCGCAAATGAACAACACGGCCTTTCTCATAGGCACTCTCCAGGTGCGGCTTCAAATAGGCCCTTAGCCCTGGTTCGAACCGTTGCATTGGCAACGTCGGGCCAGGGGACCTTTCTCACCCACTATTTCTCATAGGCAGATACGGTCCTGTGTCGCGTTTGACGTGGCAGGGCTTGTGGCTGCCGGAAAGGTACCTGCAATGGCCAAACGTATAGGCAATCGCGAAGCTCGCAAGCCAAAGAAACCCAAGGAAAAGAAGGCGGAATCCGGCTCGGTCTCAGCACTGAGCCCAAGCGGTTCCAACCTGCGCAAGGGTAAGTAAGGACGACTTTGTTTCCTTCTCACGCGAAGCTGGCCGGCATTGCAGACTGCATTGCCGGCCGCCTTCAAGAGAACCGCGAATGCCTTGACTTACCGGCACATTACTTTAGGACAGCGGCATGTTGGCATTGCATTTCCATATGAGACGGGAGCCTCTGCGTCTCAAAACCGGATCATAGCCCGGGCGCGACGCCTCGTTCGCGGTCGGGAATTATGTTTGCGCCGCAGCCCTCTCCATACGCTGCGAAGATGAAACCGACATCAGGAGCAATCCACCGCTGCCCTCCCCTTTGCGACCAAGGGTTCTAGACGCATGCTGGATTGGTTCGTCACACGGGCCACTATGAGACAAGCAAGCAACTGGTATGCCGACACGCTCCGCAAGCGTGAGCGCGCGCGAGCGTTTGGAAAAGATTTTTCGTCGACGGGGGGCCTTGTGGATCTTCGTGGGCTTGGACTTTGCGATGTCTCTTCTGCACTGCACGCCATGGATCGACGGATCCCCCGGCGCAATCGGGCCCGCTTCGGCCTTTTCTGCCCCCTCTTGGAAGACTAGGCCTGCGAGCATCCAGCCTGGATGAACGAAAACTCCTTCGGCAATAACGAGATATCAGCCCCCATGATCCAGACCCCCTACTACCTCATCGATAAGGCAAAGCTGCTCCGCAACATGGAAAAGATTGCCTATGTGCGCGAAAAATCCGGCGCCAAGGCGTTGCTGGCTTTGAAATGCTTCGCCACCTGGTCTGTCTTCGACTTCATGCGAGAATACATGGATGGCACTACCTCGTCGTCGCTCTTCGAGGTCCGGCTCGGTCACGAGCGGTTTGGCGGTGAAACCCATGCCTATAGCGTCGCTTATGGTGATAACGAGATCGAGGAGGTTGTCGCCTGCGCCGACAAGATCATCTTCAACTCGATCGGTCAGCTTGAAAGATTTGCCGGCAAGGCGGATGGGATTGCCCGTGGCCTGCGCCTGAACCCGCAAGTGAGTTCCTCGAGTTTCGACCTTGCGGACCCCGCACGCCCCTACAGCCGGCTTGGAGAATGGGATGTCGCGCGGGTCGAGCCGATCATGGATCGAATCAACGGCTTCATGATCCACAACAACTGCGAGAACAAGGATTTCGCCTTGTTCGACCGCATGCTGACGCAGATCGAGGACCGGTTCGGGTCGCTGCTCGGCCGGGTTGATTGGCTCAGCCTCGGCGGTGGCATCCACTTCACGGGTGAAGGCTATCCGGTCGATGCGTTTTGCGACCGCTTGAAGTCATTCTCGGACCGCTATGGGGTTCAGATCTACCTGGAACCTGGCGAAGCTTCCATCACCGGTAGCACCACGCTCGAAGTCACCGTGCTCGACACGCTGTTCAACGGCAAAAACCTCGCCATCGTCGACAGCTCGATCGAAGCTCACATGCTGGACCTGCTGATCTACCGCGAATCCGCGAAGGTTTCCCCCAACGAAGGTCCGCACAGCTACATGATCTGCGGGAAGTCCTGCCTTGCAGGCGATATTTTTGGCGAGTTCCGCTTTGCCGAGGAATTGAAAGTGGGCGACCGCATCTCGTTTCAGGACGCGGCCGGCTACACCATGGTCAAGAAGAACTGGTTCAACGGCGTAAAAATGCCGGCGATCGCCATCAAGGATCTGGACGGAAGCGTCAGGACAGTCCGCGATTTCACCTACGCGGATTATGAACAGAGCCTCTCATGAGGCTCTGCGATACACGGGCATAAGGAGATATCCCCTCAAATGAAAAAGAACGTTCTCATCATCGGCGCCGGTGGCGTAGCACAGGTCGTGGCGCATAAATGCGCCCAGAACAGCGATGTATTGGGAGATATTCACATTGCATCGCGCACCGTCGGCAAGTGCCGCACGATCGTCGAATCGGTCCTTCAGAAAAAGAGCCTGAAGAGCGATGTGAAACTGGAAGCACATGCACTGGACGCCATGGATGTCGAGGCCACAAAGGCCCTCATAAAGAGCACCGGCGCCCAGATCGTCATCAATGTCGGCTCTGCATTCCTCAACATGTCGGTGCTGCGCGCCTGCATGGACACCGGCACGGCCTATCTGGACACGGCCATTCATGAAGACCCGAACAAGATCTGCGAAACGCCGCCGTGGTACGGAAACTACGAATGGAAGCATGCCCACGAGTGCAAGCAGAAGGGTGTCACCGCCATTCTTGGCGCCGGCTTTGATCCAGGCGTCGTCAACGCTTACGCACGTCTTGCCAAGGACGAGTATTTCGACAAGATCTCAGCTGTCGATATCGTCGACATCAACGCCGGCAGTCACGGTCGGTATTTTGCCACCAACTTCGATCCGGAAATCAATTTCCGGGAGTTCACCGGTGTCGTCTATTCCTGGCAGAACAATCAGTGGCAGACGAACAAGATGTTCGAAGTCGGCAAGGAATTCGACCTGCCGGTTGTCGGCAAGTGCAAGGCTTACATGACCGGCCACGACGAGGTCCATTCCCTGTCCAAGAATATGGATGGCGCCGACGTGCGTTTCTGGATGGGCTTCGGCGACCACTATATCAACGTCTTTACAGTGCTGAACAATCTTGGACTGCTGTCCGAAAAGCCGGTGAAAACCGCCGAAGGTCTTGAAGTCGTGCCGTTGAAGGTCGTCAAGGCCGTGTTGCCCGATCCGTCATCGCTGGCACCTGATTATCAGGGCAAGACCTGCATCGGTGATTTCGTCCGCGGCACCAAGGACGGCAAGGAGCGCGAGATCTTCATCTACAATGTGGCTGACCACAAGGAAGCCTATGAGGAAGTAGGCTCCCAGGGCATCTCCTACACTGCCGGGGTGCCGGCTGTTGCTGCGGCTATGCTAATCGCGACCGGTGAATGGGACGTCAAGCAAATGGCCAATGTCGAAGAACTGCCGCCCCGGCCATTCCTCGCCATTCTGGACCGGATCGGCCTGCCCACCCGGATCAAGGATTCCGAGGGCGATAGGGCCTTGTCATTCGAATAGAAGGTTTGCGGCCGGTTAGCCGGTGCACTGTCGAAATCAAGGAAGGTCGCGCAGGTTGCTGTCTGCGCGACCTTTCACACATGAATTTCAGGGTCAGTCGCTACGCGCCGGCTTCTTTGGTACGATGTCGTTGTCTTCCGCCCTGTCTCGATGGAGTGCCGCGCGGGCCAGCAGCATATAGGTGACTGGGGTAGTGACAGTGACAAAGGCCCATATCAGGATTTCGTGAGCTACCGGTCGCGACGCGAGTACGCTGAAGAAGATGATCGATGCCACCATCACTCCGCCGGTGCCCAGGCTGGTACCGAGCGTGGCCGGGTGAACACGCTGGTAGAATGTCTTCATCTGAAGCAAGCCGATCGAGCCGAGCAGCGCGAACCCGGCGCCTCCGATCAGGCAAATCGAGATCAGAACGGCAACCCATGCCGGAATGTCGGCAGCGGCATTCGTCATTCGACGACCTCCCCGCGCATCAGGAATTTCGCCAGCGCAACCGACGACACGAAGCCGAGCAACGCAATGACGAGAGCGGCCTCGAAATAGATGGTGCGGCCGCTGCCTATGCCGAACGTCACCAGAAGCAGCATTCCGTTGATATAGAGTGTATCGAGACCCATGATCCGGTCCTGCGCGCGCGGCCCGCGGATCATCCGTAACGTGGCCGCGGCCATGGCCGCAAGCAGCATCAGTTTGGCGATCGAAACCGAGGCGAACAAAATGGTGGCGCTCATGCGAATATCTCCAGCAGCAGCTTTTCGTAGCGGTTCTTGAAGTGATCGCGCCAGTCCGTCGCGTTTTCGAGGCTGGCGACGTGGATAAGTACCGTCCTGTCGTTGGAGTTATACTCGAGCCATGCCGATCCGGGTGTCCCTGTTACGATCATCGCCATGACCGAGAGTATCACGCCGCTGCCACTCTCCACCGGCAGCGTGACGAAGCCGGGCGGGTGGGGGCTTCGCCCGCCCCTCAGGACGGTGCCCGCGACATTCAGATTGGACAGGAGGACATCCCATAGAACGATGCCAAATAGCTTCGGCAACAGGTACCACTTGGCAAATCTGGGTTTTTCCGGTCGTAGCGCGGCGAGCGACCACGAGGCGAATATACCCACCAGCGTGCCAAGCAGGATATGCCCTGGCGTGACGCGGTTGAGAAGCAGCCACATCAGAACGATCGACACGGTCAGCAACGGATAGGGCAGCATCTCAGTCCGTTTCCTTTCCCGCTTCAAGCGTTTCCGCTTTCGGCACCGCGGCGGCGTCTCGCACTGCCCCGATATAGTTCGCCGGATTGGACAGGGCATGGATCGTCTTGTCCATATATTCAAGCGCAGGTCCCGCGCGCAACGTCAGGGCTGTCGTCAACGCAAGCAGGAAGATGATTGGGGCGATCTCGATAATCCGAACGCGCGGCACCGTGCCTTCGATAGAGCCCCAAAACGTCCGCATGCCTGCGCGGGTCATGGAGATCAACGATGCCACGCCCGAAAGAATGATCAGGATGGCGAGCATCCACACGGCGGGAGTCGGAGACACCCCGGTTGTGCCCGTTCCCATCATCACCGAGAGCATTGCGAACTTGGCGATGAAGCCGGAGAGCGGCGGCAGGCCCGAAAGCAGAATGGCGCAAGCCGCAAAGCAGGTGCCGAGTACGGCGATCGTGCCTGGCATGCCAGTGCCTTGCTCCTCCTCGGGATCCTCCTCGTCTCCTTCGCCATAGGCCTCCATGGTTACGGCAAGCACGTTCGCGCCCGCATCCTGGCCACGTTCGACCAACTCTATCAGCATGAAGAGAGCGCTGATCGCCAAAGTGGAACTGACAAGATAAAGCAGCGCGCCCGAGGAAATCGTCCCTTCGTTGATGCCAATCACCGTCAGCAGTGTACCGGACGAGACGAGAACGGAAAAACCGGTCAGCCGGGTCAGCGCCTGCGAGGCAAGCACACCGATGGTCGCATAGACAAGCGTTGCGATTCCGCCGAAGAGCAACACGCTGGAGCCGAATCCCGCAGAGGGCCCATCCGCGAAAAGCAGCATGGTCAGGCGCAGGATGATGTAGATGCCGAGTTTGGTCATGACTGCGAATATCGCCGCGATGGGGGCGGAAGCTGCACTGTAAGCAGCGGGCAGCCAGAAGCAGAGCGGCCACATGCCAGCCTTGATGAGAAATGCGACGCCGAGCACTCCGGCTCCCGCTTCCATCAGCATCCGCTTGTCCGCGCTCATCACCGGTATGCGTTCTGCGAGATCGGCCATGTTCAGCGTTCCGGCGGTGCCGTAGATCAGGCTGACCCCGATCAGGAAAAGCAACGCCCCCGCGAGGTTGACGGCGATATAGTGCAGTCCCGCCTTTACCCGCAGCGGCCCTGACCCGTGCAGGAGCAACCCGTAAGAGGCAGCCAGCATCACCTCGAAGAAAACGAAGAGGTTGAAGAGGTCGCCCGTGAGGAATGCTCCGTTGAGCCCCATCAATAGGAGCTGAAACAGAGTGTGGAAATGGGCGCCCACGGCGTGCCAGCGGGCAAGCGAGAAGACGAGGACAGGTACCGCGAGCGATGCCGTGAGCAATATCATCAGCGCCGATAGTGGATCGAGAACGAGCACGATGCCGAACGGAGCGATCCAGTTTCCCAGAAGATAGACGTTCTCGAGATTCTGCTGGCCGCTCTGCATGGCGAAGAGGATCAGTGCAACACAACCCAGCAGGAGCGTCGACCCGAGGCTTATGAATGCCTTCAGCGTGCGGCGCCGTTCGTCGAAGAACAACAGCAATGCGCCAGAAACCAGGGGAATGAGGATGGGGGCGATGACGAGATGATGAATCCAGCCGATCATTTCGGGTCTTCCCTTCCATCGACATGATCAGTGCCGGTCAGCCCGCGCGACGCAAGCAGCACCACAAGAAACAGTGCGGTCGTGGCAAAGCCGATGACGATGGCAGTCAGGACGAGCGCCTGCGGAACGGGGTCAGTCAATGCGGTATTTGGCACCCCGTCGGTCACGATCGGCGGGACATTGCTCTTCACGCCCCCGACCGAAAAGATGAACAGGTTGACGGCGTACGAAAGCAGGGAAAGGCCGATGATGACCTGATAGGTGCGCGGCCGAAGGATAAGCCAGACCCCGCAGGTCGTCATGACGCCGATAGCAATGGAGAGTACCAGTTCCATCACGCTTCCTCCTTCTTGGCGGCGTCGATGGCCTGCAGACGATTGATGCGGATCGACTGATGCGCCAGGGCAACGAGGATCAGCACCGTTGCCCCGACGACCAGCAAGAACACGCCCAGATCGAACAGTAGCGCCGTAGCGGCCGGTACCTTGCCGATTATCGGCAGTTCCAGGTATTGGAAATGGGACGTCAGGAAGGGGTAGCCGAACGCCCAGGCGCCTGCGCCTGTCGCCGCCGCGAGCAATAGTCCTCCACCTATCCAGCGTAGAGGCTGTATTCGTATCCGATCTTCCGCCCAGCGCGTCCCGCCCGCAAGATATTGCAACAAAAAGGCGATCGACAGGGTAATGCCTGCGGCGAAACCCCCTCCCGGAAGGTCATGGCCTCGCATGAAGACATGCACCGAAAATGCGATGACGAAGGGAAACAGCCACTGCATCATCACCGAGGGAACGAGCAGATAGTCGCGGACTGTGTCGCCTTCCGCCCGATCGGGCTGCTCCATATCAAAGCGATTTTGTAGCTGTTGCTGTTCCGGTCGGCTCATGCTGTCGGCCGCCGGGCGGAACCGACGCAGCAGTCCATAGACCGTCAGCGCCACGATGGCGAGAACGGCCATCTCGCCCATTGTATCGAAGGCGCGGAAATCGACGAGGATGACGTTAACGACATTGCGTCCCCCACCCTGAGTATAGGCGTTGTCGAGAAAATAGTTCGCGATCGCGTCGGGAACGGGCATCATCATGACGGCATAGGCCATGTAAGTCATGCCGGCTCCGCAACCGATGGCGAGCAGCAGGTCCCTGAAACGGCGGTAGCGCGATCGCAAATCGACCTCGTCGCCAAGCTTTTCCGTGCGCTTGGGCAGCCAGCGAAGGCCGAGCAGGATGAGAACCGTCGTGACCACTTCCACCAGCAACTGCGTGATCGCAAGGTCTGGCGCCGAAAGCCAGACGAAGGTAATGCAAACCACGAACCCTACCCCGCCCAGCATCACAAGCGCCGCCAGCCGATGATACTTGGCGAGGTATGCAGTGGCACACGCCAGGCATATGCCGACCAGCCAGAGTGCCACAAACGCGGGATCATATTCCTTTGGCAGCGAGATGGCCGGGTCGAAACCGGAGAAATAGAGTGGCACCAGCGCTGCAAGGAACCCTGCAGCCACCACAAGTCGAAGCTGCGGCTGGAGGCTGCGCGTGCCGATCCATTTTTCGAGGGACCTGGCCCAGCGCCAGGAGACTTCCACCAGGATGCGCTCGAAAATGCGTTGACCGCCCAAATGCCGGAAGAACGGAGGGCCGTCGTCGCAGCGTGAGAGGTATCCACTGATGAAGTAATAGAGCACCGCCCCACCGACGAAGGCGATCGTGCTCATCAGCAGGGGAATCGTGAACCCGTGCCAGATTGCCAGGCTGTACTGCGGCGTCTGGTCGCCCAAGACGCTTTTGACGGCGGTGGCGAGAAACGGCCCGATGGTCAACCCCGGCAGCACCCCAACGACAAGGCAGATGACGACCAGGAATTCGACCGGGAAGCGCATCCAGCGGGGAGGCTCGTGTGGATGTGGATTGGGCAGGCTGTCATTCACGCGCCCGAAGAACACCGTATGTATGAGACGCAACGAGTAGACTACGCCGAACGCGCCCGCGAGCACCGCCAGATACGGAAGTGCCCGGTCAAGGATGGAATCGGCATGGGTCTCCACGGCCTCGGCGAAGAACATCTCCTTCGACAGAAAGCCGTTCAACAGCGGGACGCCAGCCATGGCCGCACTTGCCACCATGGCCAGTGTTGCGGTCACCGGAAGAAAACGGAAGAGTCCGCCCAGCTTTCGCAAGTCGCGCGTCCCGGCCTCGTGGTCGATGATACCGGCCGCCATGAACAACGATGCCTTGAATGTAGCGTGGTTCATCATGTGGAAGATCGCGGCAACCGTGGCCAGTGGGCTGCCGAGGCTGAGCAAGGTGGTGATCAAACCGAGATGACTGATCGTCGAATAGGCAAGCAGGCCTTTCAGGTCTTGCTGGAACATCGCGAAATAAGCGCCGAGTACGAGCGTCGCGATGCCCGCCAATCCGAGGATCAAGAACCATTCATAGGTCCCGGAGAGCGCCGGATAGAACCGCGCCAACAGGAAGACGCCCGCCTTGACCATGGTGGCCGAATGCAGGAAAGCGGAAACCGGGGTCGGGGCCGACATGGCGTTCGGCAGCCAGAAATGGAACGGAAACTGCGCGCTCTTGGCCAGGGCGCCGAGCAATATGAATATCAGCGCAGGCAGATAGAGTTTGTCACTGCGGATTGTATCGCCGGACGCGAGGATCGTATCAAGATCGTAGCTCCCGACGATGTTTCCGAGAAGCAGCAAGCCGATGAGCAGGCAGAAACCGCCGATACCGGTGATCGTCAGCGCCATGCGTGCGCCATCGCGCGCGGCTGAGTTGTGGTTCCAGTAGCTGATCAGCAAGAACGAGAATATGCTCGTCAATTCCCAGAAAATCGACAGCAGGATCACGTTGCCCGAAACAACGATGCCCAGCATGGCGCCCATGAAAGCAAGCAGGAACGAGAAAAAACGCGGAATAGGATCGTCGGGCGACATATAATACCGCGCGTAGATCACGACGAGCAGGCCGATACCTGTGATCAGCGACGCGAACAACCAGGCGAAGCCATCCATGCGAAGCGTGAAGTTGAGGCCGAGCTGCGGCAGCCACTCACTCTCGAAGCGGATAATTTCGCCACTCTCGATGGCTGGATAGAGCGAGGCGATGATTGCGAACGAAGCGAAGGTTGTGACCCCGGCTACCCAGGCGGGCAACGCGCGCGACCGTGTCTGCAAAAGCAGCACGCCGACCAGACTTCCGATGAACGGCAGGACCAAGAGCAATAGGAGGTATGGTCCTGAAGTCATCCCAATGTAAACTCTCCCATGGGTTCAATATCTCGAGATTGGCGCTGGAATGCGACCACAAAACTATCTGGCAATGCAATCAGATTTACGCTATATAGCCGATGTTAACCAATATGGGCGACATTTGGCGATGGGTCAAGTCGAACGGCAAATGATTTTGACACCGGCGCTCTGTCGGGCGGCCCGGGGGTTCCTTGACTGGACCCAGTCCGAGTTGGCGGCGCATTCCGGTGTGTCGCGCAGCACTATCCGCGACTATGAAGGCTACCGCCATGAGGCGCACCGGGCAACCGAGGCGCAATTGCGCTTGGCGCTGGAGCGCGGCGGGGTGACTTTCATTGGCATGGAAGATGGCAACCTCGGTCTTTTTGGCGAACCACCCCGTCCGCTGCCCGTTTGAACCTTCAGCCACCTGAGCAGCTCCGACTGTCTTCAAAAAGGGTCGACTGTGATGTCGCCCATCCATGAATGCCCCTTGTCGGGTGCGATGTAGGGGCAAGTCATCGCGTCTTCTCTCGGGCACGGCATTCGGACACCTGTGGGCTGGCGCCTCGTCGGCTGGTTCTAGCTTTGCTCTCCCCTCCCCCACCTCGGCAAGTTAGCGTCGGTGGTTCCGTCCTCAGAGACGATCAAAGCAGCAGGTCGTTCCTTGTCTGCGCGTAGACATGCAGCTAACTCGGCGAAGTCTCTGGGGTGGTTGAGTACAGAGGCGGTAACCATGTGGTAGGCTTGTAAGCAGGCGTGGGCGTCAGATGTGGGCCGATCGGTTCCAACCGGAAGCGAGATTCCTGGGGAATACCCCTGGGATCAAACCGCAACCAGTCAGGCGTCCATGTTCAGCTAAGTGTATGACGTATATTGCTAAAGTGTGAGTGCTGCCCTTGGATTTGTCGTGATCTTAGAATTGCTGTTAACCTTTTGTTAACCCTAATCTTCTTGCCAGATGCAGGGAATCGGATAACAGTGACGATAATTTGCAGGTTTCAACCAAAATATCGTGACTAAGGGCATCTGAGAGAATGAACGTGACAAGGCCAGTTTCAGAGCGATTACTGAGTTTTGCCGACACAATCCTGGAACAGGGCGGCGAAATTTCAAGCAAGCTCGATATGCTGCGATTCGAAAAATTTCCTCCGAACGCACAGAAGACGCTGCGTCAATTCTCACTTGGAGAAGTAGCTGAGTTTGTGGGAGTCTCCCAGAGCTATTTGAAAAAGCTCCACCTTCAAGGCAAAGGCGTTGAGCCGACCGTGACCTCGACGGGTCGGCGCTATTACACCGCTGATCAGATGAACGAGCTGCGGTCGCTTCTCGATCGTGTACCGCACAGAAAATCCGGGGAAAAGCTCCAGGTCATTGCCGTCGTGAACTTCAAGGGCGGCTCGGGCAAGACAACGACTTCGGCTCATCTTGCTCAGCATCTGGCGCTGAAAGGCTACCGTGTTTTGGCAGTCGATCTCGACCCGCAGGCATCAATGACTGCCCTGTATGGCATTCAGCCTGAACTGGATGAAAAGCCCTCGTTTTATGAAACCCTTCGGTATGACGGCGAACGCAAGTCGATTTTGGAGATCATACAGCCGACGAACTTTCCGAACCTCGATATAATCCCCGCCAATCTGGAGTTGCAGGAATATGAGTATGAAACTCCGCTCGCAATGCAGCGTAAAGACTCGACCGAGGGTAAGCTATTCTACACAAGGATCGGCGCGGCGCTGACCGAGGTCGATGACCGCTACGACGTTGTGGTAGTGGATTGCCCTCCCCAGCTTGGCTATCTGACGTTGACGGCCCTTACTGCGGCAACGTCCGTCCTCATTACCGTTCATCCGCAGATGCTGGACATCATGTCGATGTCTCAGTTCCTGTTAATGCTGGGCGATATCCTCAAGAGTATCGAATCCGCAGGCGTTACCGTGAGCCTCGATTGGTTCCGATACCTGGTTACGCGCTATGAGCCGATGGATATTCCACAGCAGCAGATGGTCGGCTTCATGCAATCCATGTTTGCCCGGCAGATGATGAAGAACCATATGGTGAAATCAACGGCTGTTTCGGATGCCGGTCTGACGAAGCAGACGCTCTACGAAGTGGAGCGCTCGCAATTTACTCCGGCCACCTATGATCGCGCGCGTGAGGCGATGGACCTTGTTAATTCTGAGGTTATCGAGTTGGTGCGCCAGGCTTGGGGGCGATAACATGCAGGGAAAATTGTCAGCCGTACATATCGCGTTTTATTGTAACGTTTTCACTATGTTAAGCGAGAATTGGGGTGGATTGAATGGCTCGTAAGGATGTCTTCCTCAACATAACCAGTGGAGACAGTGCTAGGCCTGAAAGGAAGGCCACGCCTGGATATGCAAGCCGAGGCGCCTCCCGATCGATGATCAGTTCGCTCGGAGAACTCGCAGAGAAAGCTGCAAAGGCAGAGCAGATCCTGCAAGGTGAAGCAATCGTCGAGCTGGATCCGAAGGAGATCGACGCTTCGTTTGTTTCCGATCGTCTGGACGACGATGAATTGGCATTCAACGAACTTGTCGAGGCTATCCGAGAGCGCGGCCAGGATACGCCGATTCTGGTCCGCCCCCATCCAACTGACGAAGGCCGCTATCAGATCGTTTTTGGTCATCGACGCGTGCGGGCCGCAAGAATTCTCGGGCGACCCGTTCGAGCAGTTGTGAAAGCGATCGCTGACGTTGATCATGTGATTGCCCAAGGGCAGGAAAACTCGGCGCGCGAGAACTTGTCGTTCATCGAACGGGCCATGTTTGCTCAGCAGTTGCTGGAGCTCGGCTACGAGCGGCGGACTATTGAGCTGGCGCTGTCGATTGATCCGCCGATGCTTACGAGGATGCTGTCCGTCGCGGGCAGGATTCCGACTGAAATCTCGACCGCGATCGGAGCAGCAAAAGGGGTCGGACGTGATAGATGGCTTGAGCTGGTTCAGTTGCTTGAACAGCCCGGCAACATGGTGTTGATGCGAACGCTCGTGTCTAACGGGGGCTTCGCCCAGGCATCTTCCGACCAACGCTTCGAGCAGGTGTTCACCGAACTCAAGAAGGCGAGGAAACCCGCAAAGCGGACCGCTGTGGCGACGGCATGGCAGCCAAACGATGGCGCCCTGACCGCAGAGTTCAAGAACACCGGCAAGAGCTTCTCGCTTTCCCTGAAGGCGAAGAATGCCGGAAAATTTGGAAAATTTCTCACAGAGAATCTGGATCGCCTCTACGAGGAGTTCCAGACGAGAGAGAGAGTGCAAGGAGACTGAGAGCCGCAAAAGAAAAAAGCCCCCGAACGTCACCGTCGCGGAAGCTTTCCTCATAGTCTAAGCAGCTTGAGAATCGCATTTCCACGAATCGCTGTCAAGAGTCTTTGGCGTCGTTTTGGCGGGCGGATTTCTTTTGCCTTTTGAAAGGTGAAGAAGATGCAGACTGGAAATGTGACGACGCCTTTTGGGCGGCGGCCGATGTCGCTTGCCATGTTGGCAAATCAGACCAAGGCTGGAAATATCGACGTGGCGAAAGCCACCGACAAGTGGCGGCTGTATCGTGCGCTCTGCGAGGCACGGCTACGGCTGGGCGTGACCGATCGGGCCATGGCGCTGCTGAATGCGCTTTTGAGTTTTTATCCGCACACCGAGCTTTCGGTGGAGAACGGCCTGATCGTTTTTCCATCCAACGCCCAGCTGTCTCTGCGCGCCCACGGGATGGCCGAACAGACGATCCGCCGGCATCTCGCCGGGCTGATCGACGCCGGGCTGTTGACGCGCAAGGACAGTGCCAACGGCAAGCGCTATGCACGCCGGGATGGGGCAGGGGATGTCAACGAGGCTTTCGGGTTCTCGCTGGCACCGCTTCTGGCGCGTGCCGAAGAAATCGAGGCGATCGCCAGCCAGGTCGTGGCGGAACGCGTCGAATTCCAGCGGCTCAAAGAGCGACTGACGATCTGCCGTCGCGATGTGTCCAAACTGATCATGACCGCGCTAGATGAACAGGCGCCGGGTGACTGGCAGGCGATGCATCTGCATTTTCGCGCGCTGGTCGATGCGCTCCCCCGGTCTCCGTCGATGCATCAGGTTGCCGAAACCCTCGACGAGATGGAACTGTTGCGCGAAGAAGTGGTCAACAGATTGGAAATGCAGATCAAATCAGAAAATCATAGCGTCAATCCCCTCCAGAATGAGCGGCACATACAGAATTCAAAACCCGAGTCCATATCTGAACTTGAACCTCGCTTCGACACGAAGCTGGGGCGCGATCAGCATGTCAAAACCACCGACGCGCCTGAAGCACCTGACGTAATTGTAAATGAATACCCTGGAGGGGAGGGGAGATCGGATCCGGAACCTATGCGTCGCAGATGGCGTGAGCCGCAGGACGGGGCTGCCGCGGCGGCGGGGCGGTCGTTCCCACTGGGCATGGTGCTTCAGGCCTGCCCAGATATTGCCATGTATGCTCCCGGCGGGGCGATCGACGGCTGGCGCGATCTGATGGGCGCTGCGGTCGTGGTACGCTCCATGCTCGGGGTCAGCCCGAGTGCTTACCAGGAGGCCTGCGAGGTGCTGGGCGCCGAAAATGCGGCAACGGTGATGGCCTGCATTCTCGAAAGGGCAGGGCACATCAATTCGGCCGGCGGTTATCTCAGGACGCTGACGGAGCGGGCGCGGAAAGGAGAATTCGGGCTTGGACCGATGCTGATGGCTTCGCTCAAGGCAAATGGCGGCAACGCGCGGAAGGCGGGGTAGGGCGTCAATCCAATGGCTGCGAGATGTCCGCGCTGACCTGGAATCATAATGCTGCTCGACGGGGCACCAAGCTCGGCTATCTCATCGGCCAGTCCCCAAATTTTCACGACAGGCATCGTGCGGTGCACGACTGTTTTGGGTTCCTGGAAGGGCACTGCAACGTTAACCGAGCAGCGATCAAACCGGCGATGGTTCGCCAAGCCGTGTTGATTGATCGGAAACCATCGATATCAGGCATGTTCTTCTTCACCCGAAAATGGTCACTCACGATGCCTTGCTGGAGATTCTTGGTGGCATAGTGGACCAGATCTGGATGCAGGAGCCGTTCATCACCCGCCGTTTTAATCGTCGAGGGAAAGGTATTGGCTCCATCGCCAGATTTGGTCATCGATTGAGAAACTTTGCACCCAGCAAGCGTTGTCGCTTCATCAAGGCAACAAGCGCGCGGCGCGCCCGGTTCGCCGCGTCGCATTGTTGTAGTAGCTGGACGCCTGCTGCACGGAGCGATGCCGTGACTGTTCCATCGCCTCGGGAAGCGGGACGCCGCGGTTGGCAGCTTCTGTGAGGTAACCGGATCGCAATCCGTGGGCGGAAAACTCCCCAGCATCCAGCCCGGCCATCGCCACACGCTGCTTGACAATGTCATTGACCGCCTTTGGGTCCAGCGCCCGGCGGGACACATTGCCCCAGCGATCGATCGATCGAAACACGCTGCCGCTGTCGATCTTCGACGCCGCCAGCCAAGCGTTTAGGGCGTCGACCGGCCGGCCGGTCAGATAGACGACCTCGTCGTGTTCGGCCCCACTGGTTTTGGTGCGGCCGAGATGGATCGAAAGAGAGGGCAGGGGAGCGCCACCATCGACAGTGACCGGTGCTTCGATCGTCAACTGCTCTTTGCGCAGACCAGCGATTTCGCTCCGCCGGCGGCCGCCCGAGGCAAAGCCGACCATCAGGATGGCCCGATCGCGGAGATCACGAAGGTTATCGCCCGCACAGGTGGCAAGCAGTTTTGCCAGAACATCGCCGGTCACGGCCTTGGCACTCCTGCGGCGACGTTGGCGTGGTGTCGCGCGGACAGCGAGACGGATCGCCGATTTGAGGGCGGGGGAGGCGAAAGCGCCTTCGAGACCGCGCCACTTCGTCAGCGTCGACCAGCTGGCGAGCCGCCTGCGCACCGTATCTGGCGCGTGCGGGCCGAATGATCTCAAGAAACCGTCTTCACGGAGCGTCTGGTCGATCCCGGATGGCATGCCATGATCAGGATCTGTCTCGCGCCGACGAGGATCCCACAAGTGGTGGGCCACGAACTTAAGCAGCAGCGCTTCTGGCGCCGGCCAGGGGAGGGGGGCGCCAATTGCGGCGAGCGACCAGGCTTCCAGGTAGGCGAGGTCCGAGGTCAACGCCCGCAGCGTGTTTTCGCCCATGCCTTCGTTAACCAGATGGCGCAGCGTCTCGACATCCTGGTCGGTGAGCAGTTCGGCGAGCTTGTCGCGCCGGTCGATCGGCAGTACGGCGGCGATCGTGTCGAGGGTCTCAGCCCGAGCCGAAATGTTTGAAGAGCGATCAGTCTCCATGGGCAAAAGGCCCCAGTATAGCGACACCTTCTTTGCGGGCCGCAGCCGCCAGCTTTCTGTCGAGGGTTGCCAGGGGTGCGGTGCGGTTGGTAGCCAGAGCCAGATAGGCTGCGTCGTAGGCGCTCAGCGCATGATTGGCCGCCAGAAGAAGGATTGCGCCGTCGCTGCCACTGCCTGCGTCGTCAAGCGGCAGGCGCCTGACCCGCTCCATGCCGAGCAGCGCGCTTCCGGCAGCGATCCGGCCACGCCGCTCGGCCATCGCCAAAATATTGCGGACTTCGAACCAGAAGAGGGATGGGACAGGGCAGGGTTCTGGTATCGACGCGATCACCGCCTCGGCGGCTTGGCTATATTCCTCCGGCAACAGCCATGCCGCTACCATGGACGCATCGATGATGAATGCCATTACCGACGACCTTCGCCCCGCCAGGACATCAGTTCGTCATGGGAGGAAAGCAGCGCTTTATCGCGGGCCACGCGAACCTCGTTCACAAGCAGTTGCAGATCCGTCTCCTTGCGGATGCGCGAGAGACGGGCAATGGGATCGTTGCCTCGCGCGATGATCACGTCTTCGCCGGCCTCGACGCGGGCCAACAACTCGGACAGATGGGTTTTGGCTTCGGACACCTTGACGGTGGTGGTCATGATACGCTCCTGCGGGCTTTGTTTGGCGGAAGATACGACCGATAAACAGGTTGGTCAATCAGCAAACCATATCACTTCCGATAAGAGGTACTTATCGGTGATAAGAAACTATTTCGGCGATACCATGCACTGACGTACGGTAACCATCATATAACATTCGTACACTGAATAAATAACAATAAAAACAAAGTGTTATCACATTAAGAGGATTTCCAATCCGCTGGGTAAGCACTACATCGTCTCGCAGCGCGCAGACCCTTTTTTGCATCGCAGTGATTGGATGTTTCGATCGGACTGCGGCCTGGAGGATGCCTCCAGACGGGTGAGTTAGGGCTCCACATCTTGCGCCGCCGTTCCGGTGGACCGATAGCGTGACAGCATCCAATTCATGTCTGATTTTTTAATCGAAAGCGCTGGATCTTGCCTGACTCGGTTTTTGGTAGCTCCTCGGCGAAGACGATTGAGCGGGGATATTTGTAGGGTGCGATCATCGCTTTGACGTGATCCTGTAGGTGTTTGACCAGGTCTGGGTCGGCCGTGGCACCGGCCGCGAGCACTACATAGGCTTTGACGATTTCGCCGCGCGCGTGGTCGGGCGCGCCGATGACGGCACATTCTTGTACTGCCGGGTGAAGCAACAACGCCGCTTCTACTTCCGGACCCGCAATGTTGTATCCTGCAGACAGGATGATGTCGTCAGATCGGGCGGCGAAATGGAAGAATCCATCTTCGCTCTGGATGAAGGAATCGCCGGTCAGGTTCCAGCCGTCGCGCGCATAGTCTTTCTGTCTGATATCATCGAGATAGCGGCATCCGACCGGCCCCCGCACCGCCAATTGTCCTATCGTGCCCCGCGGCACCTCGCGCATGTGTTCATCGACCACTCTCGCCTGGTATCCCGACAGCGGCCGGCCTGTGCAGCCGGGCTTTTGCTCGCCGAGCCGATTGGAAATGAAGATGTGGAGCATTTCGGTGGAGCCGATGCCGTCGATGATCGGCCGTCCGGTCGTACGCATCCAGTCCTCGAAGACAGGACCGGGTAGCGTCTCGCCCGCCGAGACTGCGACGCGCAGCGACGACAGGTCGGCGCCCTCGCCGTGTGCAGCAATCATCGCCCGATAGGCGGTCGGTGCGGTAAAGCATATGGTTGCCTGGTATTTCTGGATGATCTCGATGAGGTTCGGCGGCGTGGCATTCTCGATCAGAACGGCGCTGGCGCCGAAACGTAAGGGGAAGACCGCAAGCCCACCGAGTCCGAACGTAAAGGCGAGCGGCGGCGAGCCTACGAAGACATCGTCTGTCGTCACTTCAAGCACCTCGCGCGCATAGGCGTCGGCAATGATGAGGATGTCGCGATGGAAATGCATCGTGGCTTTCGGCACGCCGGTTGAGCCGGACGTGAAGCCCAGGAGTGCGACATCGTCGCGGCCTGTTTTCACGGCGTCGAACTTGACTGGCTTGTCGAGTGCGGCGCGGTCGAGCTCGGCATCATGATTGGCCGTACCGTCGAAGCCGACCACCGTCCTGAGAAAATGGCTGTCCTTGGCACAGGCCTGCAAGTCGTCCAGTAGCCTGGTGTCGCATAGCGCGAGGGTAATCTCGGCCTTGTCCACGATCTTTGCCAGTTCGCCGGCACGCAGCATCGGCATGGTGTTGACCACCACGGCGCCCGCTTTCGTAGCTGCCAGCCAGCAGGCCACCATTGCCGGATTGTTGGCGGAACGGATCAGCACTCGGTTGCCAGGTTCGAGCCCGAAGTTTTCCACGAGCGCATGCGCGAGCCGATTGGTCCAGTCGGTCAATTCCTTGTAGGTGCGTTTGCGCCCATTGCCGATGAGCGCAATACGATCGCCAAAACCCCGCTCTACCATCCGGTCGGTCAGTTCCACTGCGGCGTTGAGCCATTCGGGATAGTTGAAGGTACCAAGATCTATGTCCGGCCATAGTGAAAACGGCGGCAGGTTGTCGCGCGCGAAGCTATCCGAATGTCCCGTCGGTCCGAGCATGTGCATATCCCTTGTTAGCCAGCAGAAGCATTCTCTGCCGCGAAGCAGAGCAGCCTTGCCGGGTTGTCGACCATCAAATTGGTGAGCCTGTCCTGTCCGATCCCGGCGGCGCGGAACCGCGGCGCGAGGCTGTCAAGGATATGGGCGAGCCCGTGACCGCCCCAGTTGCGCTTTCCGGTCTGGTAGCAGACGTCCTGGGAAATCAGCAGTTGCCCGATGTGGCCGCGCTCGATCAGCGTCGCCAGTTCGGCGATCCGCTGGGTGTCGGTGGGCAACTGGATATAGGCTTCGCCGAAGGCAAAGACACCTTCCGAACCGAACGTATCATATTCGAGCCAGAGTCCCCGGGCGAGCAGCCGCTCCTGATAGGCGAGGTCGTCGCCGGAACCGTCCTGGTGGCAGAGAACGAGCTTGTCGATCTCGCCGCCCTCCTCAAGGTAGATGGCGATCAACTCGTCGGTGAGCGGGCGGAACGACGGCAGGATGCCGGACATAACGTGGAGGAAACAGGGCGCCGATGTGCGCGACTGGGCACGGGCGGCGGCGCGCAGGCATTTCAACTCGAGGTCCGTGGCGGTCTCGATGGCTATCTCGCCGATCGCGCCGCGTCGGATACCTTCACGCCCGCCGCGCATGATGTCATCGACCAGATGCTGTGCAAGCTCCTCGGTGCTGGCCTCTCGAACCCAATCCGGCAGGGATGCGTCGATGTAAAGCCCAGTGGCTGCGATGACGTTTACCCCGCTGCGATCGGCCACTTCCTTGAGGCCACTGGCATCGGCGCCCAAACCGACACCAGTGAGATCGACGATGGTGCGCCCGCCGGACTTCTTGAACCAAAGTGCCTCTGCAGCAGACTGGTCGAGATCCGTGCCCTCCAGATTGACCTTGTATCCGGCCGGTGTCCTGAGCAGGCGCCAGCGATCCGCCAGCGCCGGCTGTTGTGCGGACAGCTCGCCTTCATCGGCTGCGGCGACATAGCGGCAGCTGAAGTCGATCAGCAGATGTTCGTGCGGAAGGGTAATGCCCATCTCCGCAGGTCGGATCAATCCGTTCACGGTGATCGCGCATTTTCCACACATGGCAGGCCTCCACCGACGACAATCTGAACTTGCCGCTTGATTATATATAATGTACTGCATTATGCATAGTGCGAAAGCAGACGCAATGGCGATATGCAAATGGACGAGTGCAAAGGAGCAGTAATGCGAATGACGAGGGCCGACGTTCAGGCACTGGACAGGGAAGATCTTTTCGCGCCGTTGCGCAACGCGTTCGAAATACCCGAAGGCGTCATCTATCTCGATGGCAACTCGCTGGGGCCGATGCAGGGCGCCACCCGGCGGCATGTCGCAGATGTGGTCTCGCAACAGTGGGGGGAAGGCCTGATCCGCAGCTGGAACACGCATGATTGGATCGACCTGCCGACCAAGATCGCGGGAAAAATCGAAGGGTTGATCGGTGTGCCCAAGGGGACAGTCGCGGTCTGCGATTCCACATCGATCAATCTTTTCAAGGTTCTTGCCGCGGCCCTTCACGCTCGGCCATCACGGCGTGTTATCCTCTCCGAGCGCAACAACTTCCCGACCGACCTGCATATTGCACAGGGCCTGATCGATTTGCTGGCGGACGGCTACGAGCTGAGGACCGTGGCTACCGACGAGCTGGCGGATGCAATCAACGACGAGGTTGCCGTAGTTTTGCTGACGGAGGTCAATTATCGCACCGGTCGGCGTCTGGATATGGCAGAATTGACACGTCTGGCCCATGCCGGCGGGGCTCTCACGATCTGGGACCTCGCACACAGCGCGGGCGCCTTCAAGGTCGAACTTGCCGCGGCCAACGTCGATTTTGCTGTCGGCTGCGGCTACAAGTTCCTGAATGGCGGCCCCGGCGCTCCGGCCTTTGCCTATGTGGCGCCCCAACATATCAAGGATCTTCGGCAACCAATCACCGGCTGGTTCGGTCATGCGACGCCGTTCAACTTTGTCGACGACTATGCGCCGGCCCCCTCGATCGAGCGGATGCGGGTAGGCACGCCGCCGATTCTGTCGTTGGCAGCGCTGGATTCGGCACTCGATATTTTCGACGGCGTCGACATGCTTGCCTTGCGCGCCAAGGCTGATCGGCTGTTCGAGATTTTTTCGTCGGTCGTGGTGCCGGAATGCCCGGAACTCGAACTGGTAACGCCGCTCGCTCCCAATCAACGTGGCAGCCAGATCGCCTTCCGCTTCGAGGAAGCTTACGCGGGAGTGCAGGCACTGATCGCCCAAAACGTCATCGGCGATTTTCGTACCCCCGACATCATGCGCTTCGGTTTGACGCCGCTTTATCTCAGCCATGAGGATGTCTGGCAGGCAGCCCACGTGCTGGTGAAGGTGATGCGGGACAGGCTTTGGGACCAGCCGGCCTACAGGGTCAGGGCAAAAGTCGTTTGAATGGGAGTGACAACGATGACAACAACCGAAGAAGCTGACGATCGCACATCCGAAACTACCCGCATGCTGGCCTGGGAGCTTCGCCGGTTCGAGGGTCGAACCGCCTTTGTAACCGGTGGCGCCTCGGGAATCGGCCGCGCTACTGCACTGCGTCTCGCTGCGGAGGGTGCAAGCGTCTGGATCGTCGACCGCAACGCTCCGCCTGCAGATGATGCCGTGCTTCAGGTCGCCCGTTACCTGCCGCTTGATGTATCCGACGAAGCGATGGTGGCCAGCACGATCGACAATGTCATCGCAACCGATGGGCGGCTCGATGTGGTGGTCAACGCCGCCGGCATCGCCATTGCCGGCACCACCCAGGAGACGTTGGTTGCCGACTGGAACAAGACCGTTCTGGTTAACCTCAATGGTACGTTCCACGTCACGGCGGCGGCAATGCGGGCCATGCGGGGTCACGGTGGTTCGGTGGTCAACATCGCCTCCGACGCCGGTCTCGTCGGCCAGCACGGGCAGGCGGCCTATTGCGCGAGCAAGGGCGGGGTCGTGCAGTTCACCCGCGCCGCGGCGTTGGACGGTGCAGCCGATGCGATCCGGGTCAACTGCGTCTGCCCTTGTTTTGTGGAAACTCGGCTGGTCCAGGACTGGATCGCCGCGCAGCCGGATCCGGCAGCGGCACGGGCGGCGGCGGAGGCAGACCAGCCGATCGGGCGCATGGGCAAGCCCTACGAAATAGCTGCGGCCGTGGCATTCCTCGCCTCGGACGAAGCCAACTTCATCACCGGCATCGCGCTCGCCGTCGATGGCGGCACGACGGCGCGATAGAACGGAGAAGACGAAAATGGCCAGACGTCTGCAAAATAGAACAGCCTTCGTGACCGGCGCCGGCCGCGGCATCGGACAGGCAATCGCCGAAAGACTGGCGCAGGAAGGCGCCTTCATCATCTGTGCCGACATCGACGGAAGCGCCGCGGCGGCCGTCGCGGCAAGCCTGCCGAATGGCGGAGTGGGGATCAAGGTGGACGTCGCCGACGAGCAGTCCGTCGAGGCCGCGATGGCCGAGGCGGTTGCTCGTCGCGGCGGCCTCGACATCCTCGTCAACAATGCCGGCATTGCCGGGCCGCAAGAGCCGGCAGGCACGACCACGCTCGATGGCTGGCGCCAAACCATAGAGGTCAACCTCACCGGACCGTTCCTTTGCTCGCGGGCGGCACTGCCACATCTCGACAAGAGCGGCGGGGCGATTGTCAACATCGCCTCGGCACTGGCGCTGGTGGGCTGGACGAACGAATGCGCCTATGGACCAACCAAGGCCGGCGTGGTGCAGCTTACGAAGGGGATGGCGCTGGATTATGCAGGCCGGATTCGCGTCAATTGCGTCTGCCCCGGCGCGGTGCGGACGCCGATGATCGTCTCAGTGCTGCCAGACAATTCGGATCTCGAGCCGACGCTGGCTGAGTATGGCAAAATCCACCCCCTGCACCAGCGTCTTGCCAAGCCGCGCGAGATCGCCGACGCCGTTCTCTTCCTGGCATCTGATGATGCGTCGCTGATAACCGGCGCCGTACTGGCAGTCGACGCAGGTTTTACGGCCGGTTAAAGCCGCTGCGCATGGAAACTGTTCATACAGCCCTGCCCAGTCCGGCTTCAACGTCAACAAAATGGCCTTTGCAAAGCGCAAAGGCCATTTCAGTGCGAAGTGGAGCACATTGTTGATAAAGCCCGGAAGGCTTCCAGCGACATCAGCGCCATGGACGCATCACCCCAATGCCAAGACTACTTCGCAGCCCTTGGCTTCAAATCTAGGTTCGGCTTCGACGCTTGTAGATGCGGTCGAGAAAGCCGAGAATTGCATAGTTTACAACCTCGGCGTTTTCGAGGTTCGAGGTGTGTCCGGATTTGGGCACTTTGACCAGCGTGGCATCCGGCAGCTTTTCCAGCATGGAGTAGGCGCGCTCGATGGGAACCGGCATGTCGCCCGCGGCATGGATGATCAGCACCGGCTTGTCGATCTCGCGCAGGCGTTCTGTCAAGTCGGGCTTATGCACCCAGGATGCGCCTTGCGCCCAGACGGCGCGGGACGGGATTTTTGTCGTCCAGTGATCGATCCAGTGGTCAACCAGGCCGGGATTGTTGGCATAGGTATATTCGCCGAAGCAGAATGGCGCGGCCCATTCCGCACGTTCGCGGGATACCATTCCGTCGACGTTGAACTTCTCGAATTCGGCGTCAAAGGCGATCTGCGCATCCTCGGGATAGGCACAAGCCTGGCCCTCGATAATGATGAAGCCATCGGCGCGATCCAGATATTTCAGCCCAAAATCCACAGCCATGAACGCGCCGGTCGACATGCCCGCGACGACGTAGCTGGAAAGGCCGAGCTTTTCACCGAGGGCCGCCGTATCGTCGGCGAGATCAACCAGCGTGTGCGGCGTCGCCTTTCCGAGCAGCACGCGGCTGTTCTGGGAGATCGCCCGGTAGCCGTTGGCGGCAAGGAAGGCGAGCTGCGGATCGAACATCGTGTAGTCCATCAGCGTGCCGTGATTGAAAATCACCGCCGGGCCGGCACCACTTTCCTTGTATTGTTCTGACGTCATCGGCTTTCGTCTCCCTGCTTCTTGCCGTCCAGTCGCGATGCCGGTTTTCCGAGCATCAGTTCGAGCGCCCCGAGCAAACCGCCGGGCCGCAGATAGAGCGTCAGCACCAACACCACGCCCAGAGTCAGCTGCGAGGTGCCAAGCGGCACCGAAAACCCCAGGCCGCCACTTTCCAACCCACGCATGAGCTGTTCCCAGAACGTCAGCAGGATGGTGCCGACGATAGCGCCGGCCACACTGTTGAGGCCGCCCAATACCGCCATGACCATCATCGGGATGACCAGTGCGGTGTAGAAAGATTTGGGCGAGAACGCGGTGAGGAAAAACGCCATCAGCGCGCCGCCGCAGCCCATGACGAAGGCGGACAGCACCCACGGCCATAGTCGCGCGGTCACGAGATTGATGCCGGCCGTCTCTGCCGCAAGCGCATCTTCGCGCACCGCCCGCGCACGTAAGCCTGGCCGGGAGAACTTGAACGCTGCTGCGAGCGCCGCCACCAGGATCACCGCTGTGTACACGCTCCAGAAATCGGCAAGCTTCGGCACGCCGAAAAAGGTCTGGTTGCCGCGCGTCAGGGCGTCGGCATTGCGCAGGAGCTCGTTCATGATCACCAAAAAGCCGAACGTCATGATGCCCGCGGCGGCGCCGGCAAGCCGCATGACGATCGGTCCGATGAGCAGCGCCACGAGTGCCGCCGCCAACCCTCCGAGCAGGATGGCCGGAACCATTCCCAGCTGCGCGGTAGCCAGAAAGGCCGGTAGATGCGGCAGCGTAGCGGCCTTCATGCCGGCAGGCACCGAGACGAGCCCGGCTGCATAGGCACCGACCGCGACGAAACCGGGATGTCCGAATGAAACAATGCCAGTGCTGCCGGCGAATATCTGGTAGCCCATGGTCAGCACGATCGAGATGCCGAGGCTGACGATAAGCGCGCTGTACTGACCAGCGGTTACGATATCCAATACCGCGAGCAGCCCGACAAAGACCCCGGAAAGCAGAACCGCGCCGCCGACTGCGGCGCCATAGCCGGTGCGACCAAGCGGCTTGTCAATTGACAGGAACGGCATCATTTCGACACCTCCAGCGTCTTGCCGGCTATGCCCTGTGGGCGCAGAAGCAGAATGAGAATAACCAGCACGAAGGCCAGCGTCTGTTGGTAGTTGATCAGCGGCGCATCGAGCGTTGCGGACAGAACGCTTTCGAGCATGCCGAGCGCAAGCCCGCCGATGACGGCGCCGCGCACGGTCCCTAGACCGCCGAGCACGACGGCGATGAACGCCTTCAGCGTCGGGTTGAAGTCTGCGCGTGGCGTCACAGTACCCGTTTGCGCGAACCAGACGAACGCCACAATCGCTGCGATGAAGCCGCTGAGCGCGAATACCAGCATCAGCACCCGGGAGGAGCGCACTGCCATCAATCGCGCAGTGGCCGCATCCTCGGCGGCGGCGCGGATCTCGATGCCGTAGCGGGTCTTGTGGATCAGGAAATCAAGTCCGATCAGCACGGCCGCCCCGAGAGCCAAGGCCACCAGTTGGAGGACAGAGACGCGCACGATACCGAGGTCGAGCGAGGTGATCAGCGCCGATGGCGTTGGCACGACGCGGGGACCCTCGCCGAACACCATGACGGCGAGCGCCTGCAGCGCCATCGCGACACCGAACGAAGCGAGCAGCAACGTCGCGCCTGGCGCGCCGACAAACGGCAGGAAGGCGATCCGGCCCACCGCCATCGACAGCAGCATCGCAAACACAACCGAACCTGCAAGGCTGATTGGGTAGGGCAGACCCATCGCGTCAAGCAGGTAGAGCGCATAGCCCGACCAGACGATCAGGCCGCCATAGGCGAAATTGATAAGCCCCATGACGCTGAAGACCAGACTCAGCCCTAGCGCAAGCAGTACATAGAGTGTCCCGCTGCTGAGGCCGTCGACAAACATTTGCAAGAGGTTCATGCAGTTTCCACTCCGAGATAGGCCGAAGCAAGGTTGCCCGATTGCCGAAGTTTTTCGGCACTGTCGCGGCGAACGATGCAGCCGTTGCGCATGACGATCGCATCGTCGGCGAGCGCCAGCGGCCGTCCCGCCGCTTCCTCGACGACGATGATCGTCAGCCCCTGCTTTTTGAGCAGGTGGAGCGTCGCATAGACATCGTCGGCCATTTTTGGTGACAGGCCTAGCGAAGGCTCGTCGAGCAAAAGGAGCTTCGGTCGGGCCATAAGCGCGCGGGCAATTGCCAGCATCTGTTGCTGGCCGCCGGACAGCGCGCCGCCAGAATTTTGCCGACGCTCCTTGAGGATGGGAAAAATCGAGTAGGCGCGCTCAAGGCCGTCCTTGACTGCCCCGGCGAAGCTTCGGCCGAGCTGGCCGCGCAACGGCGTTGCGCCGAGCATCAGATTTTCCTCGATCGACAGTGATGAGAAGATGCGCCGTCCTTCGGGGCAGAGGATAAGTCCGCGCTCGCTGCGTGCTTCGGCCGAAAGCCGTGTGATGTCCGTGCCTTCGTAGAGCACTTGCCCATCCCACAGCGGGACCGAACCGCACATCGCCCGCATCAAGGTTGATTTTCCGGCGCCGTTGGGGCCGATCACCGCCAGCACCCTGCCTTCGCCGAGTTCAAGCGCCAAGCTGTCCAGCACGCGGATGCGACCGTAACCGGTTGCGGCATTTTCAAGTCGCAGCATGCGCGTCTCCCAGATATATCCGTGCGACCTCACTGTTGGCGAGCACATGCTGCGGCTCGCCGCTCAGGATCACCCGGCCATTGGCCAGCACTGTCAAAGTGTCGGCAAGCGCGGTGACGAAAGCAACGTTGTGATCGATGAGCAGCATTGCAAAACCCATCTGCTGCCGCGCGACTTTCAACGATTCAACAAGGCTTTGCCAGTCGCCGGCGCCGAGACCCGCCGCAGGTTCGTCGAGCAGAAGGACACGCGGATGCGATATCAGCGCACGGGCGATTTCGGTCCGTTTCTGGAGTCCGTAAGGCAGCGTGCTGACCGCCTTGTGTGCATGGGGCCGCAATCCCTGAAGGTCGAGCGCTTCGTCGATCAGCTGTCGCCTTGCCTTGCCGCCCAGCGCAGGATCGGCAGCGAACAGACCTGTCTCGACGTTCTCGGCAACCGAGAGCGCCGGAAACAGTCGCAGGTTTTGATAGGTCCGCACCAGGCCCAAACGGGCGCGGCGTTCGCGCGCCAGGTTCTCTATGCGAGTTCCGCCCAGTCCTATGGTGCCCTTGGTCGGTGTCAACACACCGGAGAGGCAATTGACCAGAGTCGTCTTGCCGGAGCCATTCGGGCCGAAGAGGCCGGTCACGCGTCCCGGCTCCAGGGCAATGTCGACGCCGTCGAGAGCCACGACTCCCTGGAAGTGCTTGACGATGCCGGCGGCAACGAGTGTCGTCCCGCCAGCCATATCACCATGCCGCATCGCAGCCACGCTCATTTGAAAGAACGGGGATCGAGCAGTTCGACTTCCTTGAACGCGCCACTCGCGTCAAAGCCGACGACTGTAGCGCTGACCGATGGGTAACGGTCGGCCCAACCATAGTAGATCGCCCCCGGCAGCTTGAGATCCTTCTGTGCAAGCACGGCCTTGGTCAGGGCACTGGCATCGGTTGAACCCGCTGTCTTCAACGCGTCCGCGAGAATATAAGCGGCATAATAGGAAACGATGGCGTTGGTGTTCTCCGGGAAAGTGCCGAATTTGGTTTGATAGGCATCAATCATCCTCTTGAGAGCGGGATTGATGTCCTTGCCTTCATAATAGGCGGAGGCGACATAGTAGACGTCCTGCAAGCCATCGGCGCCAACAACCTGTGGCAGCGTCGTCGAGGAGAAAGTGCCGTTGCCTACCACTGCTGCCTTGATGCCGGCAGCCCGTGCCTGCTTGAGGAAAGTGCCGACATGCGGGAAATAGTCATTGAGAAAGATAACCTTGACCTCGTCACCTGCCGAACGGATCTTGGACACAACGGCGGAATAATCCGACGTGTCCTCATTGACTGCATCCTGGCCGACTATCTTGCCTTTATAGACAGTGCGGAAGACTTTTTCCTGCTCGGTGAAAAAGCTGTAGGCCGTATTGGTGACGATATAGGCGCCTTCCCAGCCCTTCTTATTGGCGAAGCCCCCGATGGTGGCTCCAAGGTCGCCCTCGGTCATGCCGCCGACGAAGAAATTAGGCTGTACGGCCTGGGTCCAGGCCACGGATGACGCTTCCGGTGAAATTGAAAACAAGCCGGACGCCTGCGCAGCGATAGAGGCGCCAACGCCTGCATCGAAATCAGACGGCGCAATGATGAGCTGCGCACCCTGTTTGATAAGCTCGTCCGCCACTTGGCCAGTCATCGCGGGATTGGACTGCGTGTCGCCCTGGATGAGTTTGATCTCGCACCCTTCGATGCCGCCAGCCGCATTGATCTCGTCGATGCCGACTTCCAGCCCGCGCGCGCCCGCAACGTCGAAGAATGCAAATCCACCCGTCTTGGCGCGCGCCACACCAATGGTGACGGCGCCGTCCTTGCAATCGAAAGCCGCATGAGAGGTCGTCGCGTAAGATCCCGCGCAAAATACTGCGGCCAAGACAAAGAGCTTCTTCATATCCGTTCCCCGCTTTTGTTTGCTCCGGAGTGCCTACTGTAGGGCGGCCCGGTTAGCGTTTGAATCTATTTGCCGGCGTGTCATGTCGGGTCGAAACTCCCTTGCGGATCGATGCCAGCGAGATAAAGCTAGCAGCGCTTTGCAAACTGCGCAACAATTATGTATAATCTGCGCGGTTAAATATAATGAGGACGATATGACCGAAGTGTCCACCATGCGCAGCGGGGAAATTTCCAAGGCGGAAAAGGCGTACGAACTGCTACGACGAGACATTCTCGACGCCCATCTCGCACCGGAAACTCCGCTGACTATATCTTCGCTCAAGGAGCGTTATGAGCTCGGCTGGACGCCGCTGCGAGAGGCCCTGTCCAGGCTCGAGACCGAAAGGCTGGTCACCTTCTCGCCGAACCGAGGCTACCGCGTCGCTGGCGTGTCGCGAAGCGAGTTGCTCGATCTGCAGAGGGCCCGTGTGACGATCGAGTCTGATTTGTTGCGCGAGGCGATCCACGCCGGCGATGAAACCTGGGAACAGCAACTGGTCGCCGCCCACTATGCGCTGAAGCAGGCAAAGCCTCTCAGGGCGAACATGCCCGAGACCGAACTGATACGCTGGGAACAGCGACACGATGCTTTTCACAACGCGCTGCTCAACGGCAGTCCTTCGATCTGGCTAAAGCGTTTCGCCGAGCAGATCAGCACCCAACTTCATCGTCACCATCGCAATCTCGTATTCTCCCCCACATTGATAGCCGGCGGCGGCGCCGATCTGATGGGCGAGGAACACTACAACGCGCTTCTGGAACGTGCGTCGAATGTCGATCACCACACGGCGCTGATGGAAGCGACCCTGCAAAGAGACGAGAAGCGGGCTATAGAATTGCTGGTGGAGCACATCGGGCTGACATTGCTTACCTATGAGGGGGTGCAACCGAGGTAGCGGTGGAACGGAGCCGTGAGATTTGTCGCAAATCTCTGTGCTTAGCTGTCTGTTGACCATCGGCAGGGAAATTCCCGCTCCAGATGGTGTGGAGCTTAACGATGATTCTAAATGCCTTTGCCGAAAACCCGGCATGCCCGTCGTTCGGACACACCCAATCCAAGTGACATGATTCACGATAGCTCGGGGGCACCGTAACGTTCACCGAGTATGGATCAAGATGTGGGATCTGCGTCGCCACCGATATCCTGTGGAAGTGACTGCCCATGCCGTTTGGCTCTATTTCCGTTTTCCGCTCAGTCTGCGCACGGTCAAGGATATGCTTGCGGCGCGTGGAGTCATCGTCTCCCACCAGACCGTCAGGCTCTGGGCGGAGAAGTTCGGCCGGCATTTCGCCAATGTTATTCGGAAGCGATCAGCCGGCAGGCTCGGTGACAAATGGCACCTCGATGAGGTTGTCATCACTATCGCCGGCAAGAAACACTGGCTCTGGCGTGGCGTGAGAGAATCATGAAACGCTTCAAGTCAGCGAGGCAGCTTCAGCGCTTTGCTTCCATCCACGATCCGATCGCCAACCTCTTTCATATCCCCCGCCACGACATACCATCCGCTCACCATCGCGAACTGGGAGCAACAGCCATGCAGATGTGGAACGAGATCGCTCATATCGCAGCCTGAGCAGGCATCTTCTCCTCCTTTTCCGTAAAAAGAACTTTTAAGTTTAGTGCTGTGACAAGCCCGAGCTAATCCTAGTCACATCTGGCTAGAAAGAGTATTCTCTAATACGCCGCCACCCCCGGCCACGACATTGGGTTTATGCGCGCCCGAACCGTGGAGTGTAGAGGCTCGTGGCAGAACTGGTCGCCTGGAGAACGCTGTAGTGAGGGGCGTAAGGTGGAGGAAACAAGCGTCAGTCTCTGTCGTCAGGTCGAGTTGCTGAAGCGGGAGCTCGGCGAGGCGATCGAACAGCAGACGGCAACAAGCGAGATACTTCGCGTCATCTCGTCTTCGCCCACCGATGTACAGCCGGTGTTCGACACGATCGCGCAGCGTGCCGCCCGACTTTGCGGCGCTCAATATTGCCACGTGTTTCGCTATGATGGCGAATTGTTGCATTTCGTGGCGCATCACCGGCTGGAACCCGAAGGCGCAGTGCCTGCAGCCCCACCGCATCGAGGCAGTGCCGCCGGGCGTTCGATCCTTAGCCGATCGGTGGAGCAGATAGAGGACTGGCTCATCGATCCCGAATACACGGCCCATACCGTCATCGGTGCCCAATCCTCGAACTACAGAAGCTTGGTAGCTGTACCGATCATGCGCGAGGGTGTTCCGATCGGAACCATTGTGGTCGCACGTCCCGATCCGGGGTTGTTCCCCGACCGACAGGTCGCACTTCTTCAGACATTCGCCGACCAGGCAGGGATCGCCATCGAGAATGCTCGGCTGTTTACCGAACTCGAGACGAGCAATCTCGAACTGAAAAATTCGCTGCAACAGCAGACGGCAACGGCGGATGTTCTCAAAGTCATCAGCCGGTCGGCCTTTGACCTTCAAGCCGTGCTCGACACCCTTGTCGAGTCCGCGGCACGACTCTGCGAAGGTTACGATGCGGTCATATTCTTGAAGGACGGAGACACTCTTTACCGGAGGGCGCATCACGGGCCGATTCCAATCGATTTTCCTGGCTGGCCAATATCGCGGAGCTGGGTTACCGGGCGAGCCGTGGTGGACCGAAAACCTGTCCATGTTCCTGATCTGACCGTCACGCCCGACGAGTTTCCTGATGGCCACAGCATGGCCATCAGGATGGGTCACCGCTCAATCGTGGCAGTTCCTTTGCTGCGGCAGCAGGAAGCAATTGGGGGACTCGCCATTCGCCGGACGGAAGTCAGGCCGTTCACCGAAACGCAGATCGAACTCGTCCAGACCTTTGCCGATCAGGCCGTCATAGCGATCGAGAACGTGCGCCTTTTCGATGAAGTGAAGGCGCGGACTAGCGAACTGACGGAAGCGCTTGAGCAGCAGACCGCGACGGCTGAGGTGCTGAAGGTCATCAGCCGGTCAGCATTCGACTTGCAAGGGGTTCTTGACACTCTCGTAACGTCTGCTGCCCGCCTTTGCGAGGCGGACATGGCAACAATGACCCGTCCCATGGGAGACGCGCACTATCCTGTCGCAAGCTACGGCTTCTCGCAAGAATTCGGCCAGTATCTTCGAGCTCTCCCGCTGGAGCCGGGACGCGGCACCATAGTTGGGCGAACCCTGCTCGAGATGCGGCCGGTCCAGGTCGCCGACGTTCTCGATGATCCGGAGTACGAGAGGCGCGAGGGGCAAAGACTTGGCGGGTTTCGGACGGTACTCGGGGTGCCACTGTTACGCGAAGGCAGCCCGATCGGCGTGCTCGCACTAACCCGCTCGACCGTGCGTCCCTTCGCCGAAAAACAGGTCGAGTTGGCGTCTACCTTCGCCGACCAGGCAGTGATCGCCATCGAAAATGTGCGTCTGTTTGAGGAGGTGCAGGCGAGAACCGAGGAGCTGTCGCGCTCGCTCGATGATCTGAGAACTGCGCAGGACCGTTTGATCCAAACGGAGAAGCTCGCTTCGCTCGGGCAGCTGACAGCAGGGATCGCGCACGAGATTAAGAACCCCTTGAACTTCGTCAACAATTTCTCGGCGCTTTCTGTGGAGTTGATCGAAGAGTTGCAGCAGGCGCTCGACGGCGCACTCGGCGATGGCGTGACGCGCGCCCAGATCGAGGAGCTAGCTTTGATGCTCAAGGGCAATCTCGAAAAGATCGTCCAGCACGGCAAGCGCGCCGACTCGATCGTCAAGAACATGCTTCTGCACTCGCGCCAGGGGGCTGGCGAGCATCGGTTGGCCGATATCAACGCCATCGTCGAGGAAAGTCTCAATCTAGCCTATCATGGTGCCCGCGCTGAGAATCAAGGATTCAACGTCACGCTCGAGAAGTCGCTCGACCCGACGGCCGGGGAGGTTGACCTATACCCGCAGGAGATCACGCGCGCGCTTCTCAACCTCATCTCCAACGGCTTCCATGCGACGAGCAAGCGTGCGTCTTCAGAGCCCGGCGACCGTTATGAGCCGACGTTGGCCGCAGTAACTAGGAACCTCGGCGACAGCGTTGAGATCATTATCCGCGACAATGGACCCGGCATCCCGCCGGAGGTGAAGGAGAAGATGTTCAACCCATTCTTCACCACCAAGCCTGCAGGCGAGGGAACAGGTCTCGGCCTTTCCCTCAGCCACGACATCATAGTTAAGCAGCATGCCGGTTCGATCGAGGTGGACACAGAACTCGGTCACTATACCGAGTTTCGCATCCAATTGCCGCGCATGGCCGCTTTAGTCTCAAAGACGGAGGGCCGACTATGAGCCTTCTTATCCTGGTAGTCGACGACGAGCCGGATATCGAGCTTCTTTTTCGACAGCAATTCCGCCATGACCTGCGCGCTGGCCGCTTCGTGATGGAGTTCGAACATTCGGCACCGGCCGCACTCGAACGTATCGCCGATGCGGCCGGCGTCACGCTCATTCTCATACTGTCGGATGTCAACATGCCAGGGATGAGCGGACTCGAACTCCTCCCGAAGGCGAGGAGCATTCGGCCTGACGTGCCAGTAATCATGATTACCGCCTATTGTGATGCGGAAACGAAGCGGAGAGCTATGGAAAGCGGCGCGGAAGCGTTGCTCACCAAGCCGATCGACTTCGTCGCGCTGCGAGAAGTAATCGACATGCGAGTTGGGGGCACCGCATGAGCACCAGTATACTCGTTGTCGACGATGAAACGGACCTGGAAATCCTTCTCGTCCAGAAATTCCGCAAGCAAATCCGCGAGGGCACACTGCGTTTTCTGTTTGCCCATGACGGGATCGAGGCTTTGGCCATGCTTGCGGCCAACCAAGACGTGGACATGGTGCTGAGCGACATCAACATGCCGCGCATGGACGGTTTGTCGCTGCTGGCAAAGCTCCAGGAGAAAGACCAGGACCTGTCCACGATTATCGTCTCCGCCTACAGCGATATGGCCAATATTCGCACGGCGATGAACCGAGGCGCCTATGATTTTGTGACGAAGCCGATCGATTTTCCCGATCTGGAGGCGACGATCGTCAAGACGATTCACCACATGGAGGCGCTACGCGAAGCGCAGCGCCGGCAGGCGGCGGCCGAGCAGGCGCGCGCGTCGCTTTCCCGTTATTTTTCGCCCAATCTCGCCGAACGCTTAGCCAGCAGTGCCAATGTCCTCGACCTTGGTGGCACGCGGCGAGAGGTTGCCTCGCTCTTTACCGATCTGGCGGGTTTCACTTCGCTGGTGGAGACGATCGAGCCGAAGGTTCTCGGGCCGCTCCTCAACGATTACATCGTTGGCATGACCGACATTGTATTTGCTCATGAGGGTACGGTCGCAAAGATCATCGGTGATGCGCTCCACGTGCTTTTCGGGGCGCCTTCCGATCAACCGGACCATGCCAGTCGCGCGATCGCCTGCTCGCTTGCGCTTGACGCGTTCGCGGAGTCTTTCCGTGAACACTGGAGCAGGAAGGGGATACCTCTCGGCCACACCCGGATCGGCGCGCATGCCGGCACGGCTGTGGTCGGCAATTTCGGGGGAATAAGATTTTTTGACTACAGCGCCTATGGCGACACTATCAATGTTGCCGCGCGTCTGGAAGCAGCCAACAAAACGTTGGGCACCCGCATTTGCGTGAGTGGCTGCGTGGCTGGGAAAGTTCAGGGGTTCTGCGGTCGACCCGTGGGCGACCTCCTCCTCAGAGGCCGTACCGAGCCGATCCGCGCATTCGAGCCGCTTGATGCCAGCAGATGTGCCAGCCCAGAGACACAGGCCTACATTGAGGCCTTCGAAAAACTGGAAGCCTGCGATCCTGGTGCGATTGCTTCGTTCGCCGCGCTGGTTGGTCGCAATGCGGAGGACCGGCTTGCCAGTTTTCATCTGAAGCGACTGCTAAACGGCGAAACGACCATGACAGTCATCCTGTAAAATGGGCAGCCCGATTTTCCCGCTGTCATTGCCCATGCGGTCTGGCTGTACGTTCGATTTCCGCTGAGAAAACGGGAACGCCAGATGCAAGGGTGCCGATCAGCCAGAGGACTGCAACGGTTCATCTCGATCTTTTCGGCGCTTCGCAATCTATTTGTTGCACCGCTCGCCACTCACATTCATCGCGTCCGCACCATGGCGCACTGGAAAGTCGTGACCGGCGCCGTAGCCTGATCTCGGGAAACGGCCGAATTGATCGCTCTCAGCCCGATAATGTGACAACTCCCTTCAATCTCGTCTTCCGCTAACAAGGTGACAACGTCACTGAATCGCATTTGAAGAGTTGTGGTATTTATCTACTGCCGCAATCACAGAAACGCATCTACAGGTTTGCTAAGTAGAAAACGGAGGGCGACACTATGGCGAAGACAATTCACTCGATGATCCGGGTTCTCGATGAACTGCAGTCGGTCGAATTCTATCGTCAGGCCTTCGGTCTGACTGTCGCCGATCGAATTGACTTCGAGACATTCACCCTCCTGTATCTGAGCAATCCAGAGACCACATTCGAACTGGAATTGACCGTCAACAAGGATCGCGCCGAACCTTATGCGCTCGGCGATGGCTATGGACATCTGGCGGTTTCGGTTGAAGATATCGACGCCGAGCACCAGCGTCTGACCTCGCTCGGGCTCGCCCCCGGCAAGCTGGTGGATTTCAAACACGATGGCAAAACGCTGGCCCGGTTTTTCTTCATAAGCGATCCCGACGGCTACAAGATCGAAGTTCTACAGCGCGCGGGGCGCTACCTTTAGGATGTATCGCGGACGTGTTTGTAAACGGTGGTTCGGGAGAGCCCGAGCTCGCGTGCCGTCCGTGATATGTTTTCGTCCGTTCTATGGTAGAGCAACCGGATTTCCTGGCATTTCGCCCGACTGAGGGGCCGGCTGCGGCAATCGTCGCAGCAATCCGACGAAAGTTGGACGACTGGGGTGTCGTCGTCAAAGCAGCCTTCATCAATGTATTCCGCGCGTCTGCGCGCCAGTGCGCGTTGCAGCACTGTTCTCAGCTCGCGGATATTGCCGGGCCATTTCCTTTGCGCAAGCGCTGATATCGCCGCATCTGTCACAGGGGTGCCGGGCGCCATTTTCTCCATCAGATGGCGGACGACACTGGCGAAATCGGTACGGCTGCGCAATGGCGGCAGGCGGATCAGGAATGCGTTCAGCCGATAATAGAGATCGGCGCGGAACAGTCTTTGCGCCACCATGTCTTCGAGATCGCGATTGGTTGCCGAGACGATTTGCACATCGACCTTCTGTGCCTTCTGGCCACCGATGGCACGGATTTCCATACTGTCGAGAAAGCGTAGCAAAGATGTCTGCGCTGCCAGAGGAATGTCGGCCACCTCGTCGAGGAACAGCGTGCCGCGGTCGGCCGCACGTGCCAGCCCCGGTGAACCTTCCGCGCGGGCGTTGGTGAATGCCCCGCGCTCGTGGCCGAATATTTCGGCGATGAACAACTCCTCCGGCACCGCGCCGCAATTGACCGGCACGAATTCGCCCTTTCTGCCGCTCAGTCGATGGACGTGGCGCGCCATCAGTTCCTTTCCGGTGCCGGTTTCGCCGGTGACGTGCACCGGCATGCAGAGCGCGGCAGCCTCGGCCAGATCGTTGAGCGATCGCTTGATCGCCGGATCGTCCGAGACGAAATCCGGTGCGTCCTCTTTCCTGACCAGCGCCGGAAGGGAAGGCGAGGAGCGCTTTGGCAACACTGTCCGGCGCTCGCCGATCTGGCGGCAGACCATGAAGACGCTACTACCGGCACGATCGCGAATGCGGACGACGCCGCCTTTGAGCAGACCGTCGACGGCTGGCCCGAAACCCGCCTCAAACAGGCTGTCGAAATGATTGCCGGATACCAGAGGCAGCCCCTGCAGCAAGGCCTTGCCCGGACGGTTGACCGACAACACTGCGCCATCGAGCGAAACCGAAATAAGCCCCGCCGACAGCGTGTCGAGATATTCGACGCGCGGATGAAAGGCGAACACAAAGCTCTTGGATGCATCTTGGTAGATCAGGCCGTTCTCGATCTGGGCGGCGGCCATCCGCACCAATGCATGCGTGTGTTCCTGGCGCGCCTCATGGGCGCAGGATGCGTCGAGGAGCCCGAGAACCTCACCGTCTGAATTGAAGATCGGCGCCGCCATGCAGCTGAGATGCCCATGGCAGGCGAAATAATGTTCCCTGCCATAGATCGCCACCGGCTTACCGGCCATGGCAGCGAGGCCTAGCGCATTGGTGCCGCGCTCGCTCTCATTCCACATGCTGCCGGGAATGATCGACCGGCCGGCGTCGCTGTCGGCGAAATGCTGGTCGCTGATCGTGTCGAGCACGATGCCCTCGGCATCGCCGAGCGCGATCATGAAATTCGAACCGGCGATCTGCGAATGAAGCAATTGCATCTCGGCCAAAGCCAGCAGCCGCATTGCGGCATTGGCTTCGCGTCGGCGCTTGACATCGGAAAATGCGACGACGCTGTGGCGCGGCGTTCCGCGCGGATCGAGATCGATATCGCGACAACGCTGCCAGCTGTCGGCCACGATCGGCTGCAAGGCGCCGACAGGAAACCTGTCGCCTTTTTCCAGCGCATTGCGGGCGCGGACTATTCCGGAAAGATGCTGCATGTCTCCTCCTCATGCATCATTTTCCTCACAGTACCAGCATTGGATTAACGCGTGCAATAGACAGAAACTGAACAGTCCGGCTGTACATATCGTCCAGTGGGTGAACGGTTTGGATCAATTCCATTTTGTCTATCGTGTTGATTCGACGACGTATTCCTGTCTGGCACAGTGCTTGCCTCTTTCTATCGTAACGGGCTGGTTCCCGCCGATGGAGGAGACTGAACATGAAGGCGCAAGTGCTAACGAAATACGACGACAGCCTGACGGCGGATCTGTGGGTGTCGCAGCAGGAGGTCGCCGATCCGGTGATCAGCAAATCGACCGACGTCATCGTGAGGATCGGTGGAGCCGGGGTCTGCCGGACGGATCTCCACATCATCGAAGGCGTCTGGCGGCCGCACATGGACCCTGCCGGCAACAATCTCCTGCCGCTGATCATGGGCCATGAGAATGCCGGCTGGGTGGAGGCGATCGGCAAGGAGGTCGAAGGCATCAAGGTCGGCGATCCGGTCATTGTCCATCCCAAGATTTCCGGAGGGACGTGCCTGGCCTGCCGGCGCGGCTTCGACATGCACGGGCCGGGCAAGTTTCCAGGTCTGGACAGCAATGGCGGTTACTCGGAATATCTCTGCACGTCCGAGCGCAATATCGTGCCGCTGCCCAAGACCCTGTCGCCCAAGGAAGTCGCGCCGTATGCCGATGCCGGCTTGACCGCCTATAGGGCGGTCAAGAAAGCCACGCGGCACCTGCTGCCCGGCGAAACCTGCGTGGTCATTGGTGCCGGCGGGCTGGGCCATATCGGCGTGCAGTGCCTGAAAGCCATGTGCGCCGCCGACGTGATCGTAGTCGACAAATCCGAAGCGTCGCTGGCGCTGGCCGGCAAGAACGGCGCCGACAAGCTGGTCAAGGCCGATGGCAACGAAGTCGAAGCGGTGCTGCAGCTGACCAATGGCCAGGGCGCGGAAGCAGTGATCGATTTTGTCGGCGAACGCGGCACGACGACCAAGGGCCTCGCCATGACCCGGCCGATGGGCAGCTATTATATTGTCGGCTACGGCGAGGACATCCGTATTCCGACCGTCGACATGGTGATCAGCGAGAAGAACATCATCGGCAACCTGGTTGGCACCTGGGCCGAGCTGGTTGAACTAATGGCGCTCGCCGATCGTGGTCTCGTCGACCTGACGACTGTCGAATACAAGCTGGCCGATGCCAACCAGGCGCTCAAGGACCTGCATAATGGCAAGATCCACGGCCGCGCGGTGCTTATCCCCTGAGGCGAGCGACGCGCATCGCCATGGTGGCTGAGAGAACATTTGCTCCCCGCGACGACGCGCAGCGGGGAGCATTCGGCGTGAATCTGACAAACCACGGGAGGAGAGGAGAGATGATGTGCAGGGTTTTGACCGCGCAGAGCACGCAACGGTTTAACAAAGTCAGCCGTTCGGTGAGGATATCGGGGCATTCGACCAGTGTCCGGCTGGAGGCGGCCTTCTGGCAGGTGCTCGAGGACATCGCAAGAATGGAGGGGCTTTCGACCTCCAAGCTGATTTCGGAACTTTATGACGAAGCGCTGGAACTGCATGGCGGCATGTCCAACCTCGCATCCATGCTACGCACCGTCTGTCTTATCTATCAGGAAGAGTGCCGCGCAGTCGTCGCTTTGCCGCGTGCGGGCTGATACGAACATCGGCCGTAGTTATGAGGCTGCGGCCGATATCTTCGCTTCTCAGTTAACCTTTCGGTCGGGCACGGCGTCGGCGCGGCCTTCAGCAATCCAGCGCGCGCCGAGCACCAGTGCGCCCGCGCTGAATTCCTTGCCATGCGCGGCGACCATCTCCTCGGACAGTTTCGCTATTTTCTCGAAGAAGGCGTCCTTGCTCTTGTCTTCGGCGGTAAGTTCGGTCTCCATTCTATCCTCCATTGTCGGCTACGATGATTGCTATTTGAAGATCTGTTCGGGGAAGGTGATGACGGCGGCGCTGCCGAGTACATCACCGGCGGCGAGATGGCGGCCATCGGCCGACCAGCGAAGCACGGTCACCGGCCCGCCCGCGTTGCGGATCGTCAGTTCCTCGGATGAACCGATTCTGGCGACGGCGATCCGGCCGTTCGCATAGCCCGCCGCCACCAGTGGCTTTTGCGGGTGGGCGGCGATTGCGTTGGCGATCACGAAGCCGGCGCGGCCAGCCGCCAAAGCGCCGGTAGCGCTATTCTCGAATGGCGGCGTCTGCATCGACCATCCGGCGATACGGTAGGCGCCCGAGGCGAAAAATCCGCTGGATGGCGGGCTCCAGCCCAGCGAGGCGACCGGGCCGGGAAAGTCACCGAGCATCACCTGGCGCCCGGTCTCCGTGTCCATCAGGCAGAACCCGCCGCTCAGCAATCCGCACGCCAGCCATCTGCCATCCGCACTCCAGGTCAGTGATAGCGGTCTGGCGGAGAGCTGGATCGCATGAAGCCGCTGGCAATCGCTATCCGTGCGGCGGACGGCTAGCATGTCCGTTCCGGCCAGCGCGATGCGTGCACCGTCATCGGAGATGGCGATGATCTCGGCGGTCGTGACGCCAAGGTCCACTTCATTGATCTGGCCGCTTTCAATGGATTGCAATCTCAGTCGGTCATGGACGATGGCTGCCGTCAGATCAGTTCGCAGACAATGGTCGAAGGCAGAGATCGGGGTTTTGTCCGCCAGTACCTTCGCATCGATCTCGCCGGAGCGGTTGATGCGCAGCAATTCGCCGTTGGCAGTGAGGATCATGAAGTCCCCGTTGCCACCTGCCGAAAGGCCCTGGCCACCTTCTATGCGGGTCTTGATCAGCGGCGACGGCCGACCCTCGCGCGGCCTGATCGTCGTCTGGCGGTCGTCGACCACGATCCGCGAATCCGGCGGCTCGTTGTCGGCCAGGCGTGCCAGCGCCACGCTGCCGTCGGCAGACGATATCGCCAGCAGCGTATCGTCGCTGTTGAAGAAGAGCCGCTCGATGGCTGCGCGGCTCTGCCAGGTGCGCGCCAGGAGATCGAACAGGGTTATGTTGGGTATGGTCTGCTGGTTCATTCTATCCTCCACGTGCCGCCGCGATCAACCTGTCGAGCACCGCGACATCTTCTTCCGCTGCCGCGATTTCCTCTGCGCAAGCGGCCTGGGCCTCCCGCATCGTCTCGACACTGTCCTCGATCTGATGCAATTCCTGCGCCAGTTGCGCATTGCCAGGATTTCGGCCGATCTCGAGTTCGATCCGCAGCACGTCCATCTCCATCCCGGAGGTGGCCTGACTAAGCTTCATGGCCTTGGCGGTGAGGGCGGAAACTTCCGCGACGCGCTCGACGCGGCGACGCAGCAGATCCAGAGCATCTAGGTCCGGGGCGCTCATGACCAGCCCTCCGGAGACTTCCAGGCTTCCAGAATCTGAGGGAGTTCAGGCAGTTGCGTCCGGAACTGGCTTTCGGCCATGCTGATATGGTTGCGGAGCTGGTCCCAGACATCGACCCGGATCATCGTGTCTCCGGTCAGCTGTTCGATGTCCTCGACGCGAAACTGCCGCGACAGCGACACGCCGGAGAACACGAATTCGCGCAGCATCAGCGCGTGTTTTTCCGCGAAGGCATGCAGCAACGGGTGGGTCTCGGGCGTTGCCCCCGTGATCGCCAGTTCTTTCAGGATGAATTGCTGAAAATGGTTCTGCATCAGGTGCTGGCTTTCGCCGATGAAGCGCATCACGAACACCAGGTCGCGCTGCATGAGTCTGGCCAGCACCGTGGTGACGTCACCCTCCACTCCGCCAAGGGGGATCGGATTTTCCTTGCTGTCTGTCATGATGTCTTCCAGATTCAGTATGCGGCTCGATTGAGCGATTGAGAAAATATAATTCAAGAATAAAAAATGTCTATCGTGATTTATTCATAATTCTCAATCAAGTACTTCTGAAGTTTCAAGGTATATGTAATGTTGCATTTGTAAATTACGATTGTAACGTAAATTTACACTCACGGAATTTCGACTGTTGTCAAATGCCGGAAGTAACGTGCTTTCAAACTGGCACGCCCCTTGCATCGTCTCTGGCATAAGAAGCCATCGCGTTGAAGCGACGCTAGAAGAACGAAGGAGTGGGAGAGCCGTTTCGATAATCCGGGCCGAGGAGTGCCCGGCTGCTTTTCCAGATTACCTTTGCCGTGATCCACTTGAATGGTCCGACCATCGTCGCGCCCTGGCGCAACCCTTTGTCGTGCCGTTCCAACTTTCGCTCGCGGTGCGCACGGCGCCGTTCCAGCCGGGGCCGGGAGGCCCGCGGTTCAAACACAGTGGAGGCTGATGACGATGTCGTCTTTGACACTCAACAAGATCACCTCGCAGCGCGGTATTTCCGTTGGCGAGGCAACCAAGAAGATCTCCGACCTCGGTTGGAATCCCACCTATGTCCAGGAAGCGATGACGTTTCCGACCGACTACAAGATCACCAAGGCGCCGCGCGATCCGATGAAACAGGTGCTGCGCTCCTATTTCCCCATGCAGGAGGAAAAGGACAACCGTGTTTATGGTGCGCTCGATGCTGCCCTGCGCGGCGACATGTTCCGCAATGTCGAACCCCGCTGGGTCGAGTGGATGAAGCTGTTTCTGGCGATCATTCCGTTCCCGGAAATCTCGGCCGCCCGCTCCATGGCCATGGTGGCGCGTATCGCGCCTGGCGAAGACCTGCGTACAGGTTTCACCATGCAGATGGTGGACGAGTTCCGTCATTCGACCATCCAGATGAACCTGAAAAAATGGTACATGGAAAACTATATCGACCCGGCAGGCTTCGATATCACCGAGGAAGCGTTCGGCAAGTGCTATGCCACGACGATCGGCCGGCAATTCGGCGAAGGCTTCATCACCGGCGATGTGATGACCTCCGCCTGCATGTACCTGACTGTCGTTGCTGAAACCGCGTTCACCAACACGCTGTTCGTCGCCATGCCCTCTGAAGCCGCTCGCAATGGCGACTATGCGCTGCCGACCGTATTCCTGTCGGTTCAATCCGACGAAAGCCGTCACATCGGCAATGGCCACTCGCTGCTGATGGCGGCGCTGAAAGAGCCGGAGAACCACCTGCTTCTCGAGCGTGACCTGCGTTACTCCTTCTGGCAGAACCACGCGATCGTCGATGCCGCCATCGGTACATTCATCGAATACGGCACCACCAATCGCGACAAGAACAAGGAATCCTATGCGGAAATGTGGCACCGCTGGATCTTTGAGGATTACTACCGCACCTACATGCTGCCGCTCGAAAAATACGGCATCAAGGTTCATCATGACGATGTTCATGAAGCCTGGAACCGCATCACCAAGAAGCACTATGTCCATAAGGTCGCACAGTTCTTCGCGGTCGGCTGGCCAGTCAATTTCTGGCGCATCGAAGCCCAGCGCGACGCCGATTTCGAATGGTTCGAGCACAAGTATCCGGGCTGGTATGCCGAGTTCGGCGATTTCTGGAAATGGTATGACAAGCTCAGCCATCGCGGCGAGAAGATCATCACCTTCAACGAGGAAACCGGCTACGTCTACCCGCATCGATGCTGGAGCTGCCTCGTTCCCTGCCTGATCCGCGAGGACATGGTGGTCGACGAGATCGACGGACAGCTGCACACCTTCGCCCATGAGCTCGACCGCTGGACCGCCGTCGAGGCCTTCGCCGACGAATATCAGGGCCGTCCGACACCGGCGATGGGCCGCTTTAGCGGCAAGCGCGAGTGGGAAACCCTCTATCACGGTTGGGATCTCGCCGATGCCATCAAGGATCTCAACTTCGTGCGTTCCGACGGCAAGACGCTCGTGCCACAGCCGCATCTGCGTTTCGACGGCAAGGACATGTGGACGCTGGACGACGTGCGTGGCCACACGCTGCAATCGCCGCTGAAGATCCTGCGCGACATGTCGCCGGACGCGCGTGAAAAGCACCTCGCCGAATACCGCGCGGGCTTCACCATCACGCCTTTCAATTGAGGCGTCGATCCGCGGAGGCCGGTTCCGGCCTCCGCGACATCAAGGGAAGAGGCCGTTTTCTTCCAACGAGGGGAACGCGCAGCAATTGGGAGATTGCGTACATGGCTGACGCACAAAAAGCACATCAGCACGCGCACAAGGTGCGCCTCGAACCGGTCGGCGTCGAATTCGAGGTCGAGAACGGCGAAACGGTTCTGAACGCCGCATTCCGCCAGGGCATCGCTTTGCCGCATGGCTGCAAGGAGGGACAGTGTTCTGCCTGCAAATGCGTGCTGCTCGATGGCGAGGTCGACTTGCTGAAATACTCGACTTTCGCGCTCAGCGAAATGGAAAAAGATTCCGGACATATTCTGCTCTGCCGAGCCATCGCCTTTTCCGACATGGAAGTGGAACTTCTCAACTACGATGAGGAGCTGCTGGCAAAGGCGATTGCCGTCAAGAGTTACAACGGCCGGATCTCTCGTTTCGAGAAGCTGACCCACGATATCAGAGGCATCGAAATCGAACTCGGTTCCCCAATCAAATTTTGGGCGGGACAGTATGTCGACATCACGGTCACCACGGAAGAAGGGGAGACGATTACGCGCTCGTTCTCCATGGCAAATACGCCGAGCGAAACCCAGAAACTCTCGTTCATCATCAAGAAATACCCAGAAGGAAAGTTCTCCGGCGAACTTGATTCCGGAGGTATTCGGGTCGGAGCCGAGGTCTCCGTCGTCGGACCCTACGGAACCTGCTTTCGACGGGAAGACCGACAGGGACCATTAGTATTGGTGGGTGCCGGCTCGGGCATGTCGCCGGTCTGGTCGATCCTCAATGATCACCTCGCCAGCGGCGAAGAGCGTCCGGTCTATTTCTTCTATGGCGCCAAGACGGAGGACGATCTTTTCCACCTCGACAGGATCGCGGACCTGATCGCTCGCTATCCCGACGTGACCTTCATCCCGGTCCTTTCGCATGCCGACGAGAATGGTGGCTGGACCGGCGAGCGCGGCTTCGTGCACCAGAGCGTCGACGCCAAGCTCAAGGAGTTGGCGGTGGATGGCGAGGGCGACGTCTATGCCTGCGGCCCGCCGCCGATGATCGATGCGCTGCAGCCGGTGCTATTCATGAACGGCTTCGAATCCGAGCGCATCTTCTTCGACAAATTCACGACTTCGTCCGGTGGAGGAACGCCGGGTCACTAGGTCAAGGTCACCAGATCGGGACCATTGGGGCTGGACGAAGCACGGACAGCAACATCAGCAACTGCAACAAGGGAGTGAGAACTATGGCAGCAATATCGAGTTCGGTCGGGTCGGGTGCGGCCGGGGCCGCCATCTTCGCCGATTCCGACAGCCGGAAATACCGATATTTCGACCCGAAGGGTCAGCGGGCCACCCATTATGAAGACGTTACCGTCGATGTCCAACCGGACCCGGAACGCTATCTGATCCAGAACTGGATCATCTCCTTCGCCAACGGCAAAGGTGCCTATGTCAAGGAGAACACAGCGGCCCAGAGCTCCAACTGGCACGCCTTCCGCGCGCCGGATCAGGAGTGGGAACGCACCCACTATCAGCGCCAGTCGAAGATCGAGACCATGGTGCAGAGCGTCATCACCAATGCCCGCCGCGCTGGCGCGCCAAAAGCCTTCGACAAGGTCTGGATCAAGATACTGCAGGCCCATCTTGGCGCATGGAAACACGCCGAATTCGGCCTCGGCACCTCGCTGATGCAGGCGCAGCGCTATGGCTATACCCAGATGATCAACAACGCCACGCTGACCAACTCGTCCTATAAGCTGCGCCTTGCCCAGGATATCACGCTCTATCTCGCCGAAATTGGCATGGATATTCCGGGCTGGGACGACGAACTCGGCAAGAAGCATTGGCTCGAGGACGGCATCTGGCAAGGCACGCGCGAAGCCATCGAGACGATCATGGGCACCACCGATTATCTCGAACAGTATTTCGCCATCAATATCATCTTCGAACCGATGGTCGGCGAACTGTTCCGCTCCGGCTTCTTGATGCAGGCGGCGGCGGCGAACCACGACTTCATCACCCCGCCGGTGATTTCGGCTGCCGAGGCCGACTACGAGCGCAATCTCGCCAACACGATCGACCTCATCTACCTGCTTGCTAACGACGAAAAGCATGGCGCCGCCAATCGAAAACTTTTCCAGGGCTGGGTCAGCAAGCATGCCGCACTCGCGGACAAGGCGGCGCTCGGCCTTCAGCCGATATGGTCGATGCCGCATTCCAAGCCGATTTCGTTTCCCGATGTTCGTGCCCAGTCCGAAGAGCGGGTTGGCCAGATTCTCGGCGAACTCGGCCTCAAGCGTTAAATCCAGGAGATATCAACATGTCATCAGTCGCACGCGACGCGTCGCAGTCTAACATCTTCAAGTCGATGAAGGAAATCACTTTCGAGCAGACGATTTCCCACCAGTGTGGCGTCACCATGAGCGACTCGGTCGAGGCTCGCGCCATCGCCGAATTCATGGGCACGAAGCCGGGGGTCACCGTTACCTACGCGCCGGCAATGATCCGCATCGACGGCAACGGCAAGCTGATCTTCCGGATGGACGAGATCAGCGAATATCTCGGCCGTGAGATGACCGCCGAGATCTTCGAGGTCAACACGTCCACCCACTATGGCCGCATGGTCCGGATCGACGACAACGAGGTCATCCTGTTCGGCGATATGGACGAGGTCTTCGAATATATTTGAGGACGTCGGGAGGGCGGCGCGCCGATAGAGCGGCGCGCCGGAAATTTCAATCATTGCAGCGGAGGCAACAATGTTCATCACACCAGAAGGCAAGGAAATATTCATCGTCGACGGCCACACCCATTTCTGGGACGGCAGTCCGGAGAACCAGCGCAATATTCACGGCAAGCAGTTCGTCGAGTGCTTCTACGGCTACCACACATCGCTGAGCCCCAAGGAACAGCTATGGGAAAAGAGCAAGTTCGAGAAATACAGCGCCGACGATCTTTATCGCGACCTGTTCATCGACGGCCCAGATGACGTGGCCATCATCCAGTCGACATACCTCAAGGACTTCTACAAGAACGGCTTCAACACGATCGAGCGCAATGCCGAGGTGGCCAAGCGCTACCCTGAACGCTTCATCGTCAATGGCTCGTTTGATCCGCGCGACGGCGACAAGGCGCTGGAATACATCCACTGGATGAAGGAGACCTACGACATCAAGGGCGTGAAGATGTACACGGCCGAATGGAACGGCGCTTCGAAGGGATGGCGGCTCAATGATCCCGCCGCCTACAGGTGTTTCGAGCTTTGCGAAAAGCTGGGTATCAAGAACGTCCATGTCCACAAGGGGCCGACGATCATCCCGCTCAACAAGGATGCGTTCGATGTTCATGATGTCGACTACGTAGCCACCGATTTCCAGAACCTCAACTGGATCGTCGAACATTGCGGATTGCCACGGCTGGATGACTTCTGTTGGATCGCCGTGCAGGAAACCAATGTCTATGGCGGCCTGGCAGTAGCGCTGCCGTTCATCCATTCAAGGCCGCGCTACTTCGCCGAAATCATTTCCGAACTGTTGTTCTGGGTCGGTCCGGAAAAGATCCTGTTCGGGTCTGATTATGCGATCTGGACACCGCGCTGGCTGGTGGAAAAGTTCTGGGCCTTCGAATTGCCTGAGGACATCAAGCAGGAGAGGGGCGTCGATCTGACGCCGGAAATCAAGGAGAAGATCCTGGGTCTCAATGCGGCGCGTCTCTACGACATCGATATCGCCGCGAAGAAGGCCGCACTCGCCGGTTCATCCTTCAACGTTGCGGCGGAGTAAGGGTGATGAACGCCGTCAATCTGTCAGAAAGCCGCCAGGGGGAACTCTGGCGGCGCCTCGAAGGGGTCAATGATCCCGAGCTGGATGAGCCGGTGACGGATATGGGTTTCATCGAGCGCGCCGAGATTGCCGCCGATGGCCGGGTCGATGTCGGGTTCCGGCTGCCCACATACTGGTGCTCGCCGAATTTCGCCTTTCTGATGCTCGATGATGTCAGGAATGCGCTCGACGCCCTCAGCTGGTCGCCGGCCTATCGTCTCACCCTGCATGACCACATGTTTGCCGAAGAGGTGAACTCGGGCATTGCCGAGGGCAGGAGCTTCGCGGAGATTTTTGCGGGACTTGCGGAGAACACCGACCTTGAGGATTTACGGGAGAAGTTTCGGCTCAAGGCGTTCAAGCGTCGGCAGGAAGCGGTCATCCTCGACCTCAAAAAACTCGGGATCGCAGACAGCGAGATCGTCAGGGTGACGTTTTCAGTTTTTGACGCGATCATCGCCGGCAGCGACGAGGCCAGAAAACGCAAGGCACGCTATCGCCAGGCTCTGCTTCAGCGGTGGCCCGATTTACGCGCACAGGATACCGCAATCGTCGATTACGACGGCGAGCGCATCGCCGCTGCGGGGCTTTCCGCCCATCTTGCCGATCTCCGCAGCGTCCGGATCAACATGGAGTTCAACGGCGCGCTTTGCCGGGGGCTCAAGCAGACGCGCTACAAGGAAATGGAAATGGTCGATGGTGAGCCGACGCTGGTCGATTTCATCCTGGACCGGGTTCCTGCATCCGGCGAGCGGGCGCAGTCAAGCAGCAACTAATCACAACAGCCTTCTCAGCATAAGGCCCCAAATCAACAAACCGCCCGTCAGGCGGAAGGAGGAGTCATGCCCAAACTGATGTTACACAATTCCGAAGCGCGTCGCGCGCTTGCCCGGGGCGTCGCGAAGCTGGCCGCCGCGGTGGAGCCCACTCTCGGCCCGAAAGGGATGAACGCGATGATCGACCGACCGCTCGGGACACCGATGGTGACCCGCGACGGCGTCTCCATCGCCTCGGAAATCGAACTGCATGACCGCTTCGAGAATATGGGTGCGCAGGTGGTGCGCGAGGTCTCCATGCAAACCAACGAGATCGCCGGCGACGGCACGACGACAGCCATCGTGCTTGCCAATGCGCTGGTACAGAAGGGCATCGAAGCCAATGAGCGCGGCGTTAAATCCGTCGATCTCTGCAAGGGGATCGACCTTGCCGTGGACAGGGTGGTGAAAGCACTGAAGGCCGGTGCCAAACCCGCGAAAGGCAATGGCGCGCTTGCAGCCGTCGCCAACATCGCCGCCACCGACCCGAAGCTGGGTGCCTTGGTGGCGGAAGCCTACGAACGGGTCGGTGCCGATGGCATCATCACCACCGATTTCAGCGTGACGATCGAGACGACGCTGGATGTGGTCGAGGGCATGTCCTTCGAACGCGGCTATCTCTCGCATCACATGGTCACCAACCAGGAGAAGATGGAGGCCGTGCTCGAACGCCCCCTGATCCTGATGACGGATCTCAAGATCAGGGAGCCGTCGGCTCTCGATGCGGTACGCCGCATTGCCGACAAGGCCGGTCGGCCGCTGCTGATCGTGGCGGAGGAAGTGTCGCCCGAGGTGGTCGTCACATTGCTCGGCAAGCAGGGACCGGGGAAATACCTGGTCGTGCATCCGCCGGAATATGGCCATTGGCGAAAGGCGATGCTGGAGGATCTGGCGATCCTGACCGGCGGCCGGGTGATCGCCCGCGATCTCGGCGGTCAGATCGAGGATGTCACGGCAGAAGATCTCGGCTCCGCTGAGCGCGTTCGGACGAGTTCGACCTATACCACGATCGTTCGCGGCGGTGGTGATCCCGCAGCCATCATCGCACGCAGGGCACAGGTGCAACGGCAGTTCGAGGTCGCCCCGCCCAATATCGAGCAAGACAAGCTGCGCGAACGCCTGGCCAAGCTTTCGGGCGGCACGGCGGTGCTCTATGCCGGCGGGGTGACGCCGGTCGAACAGAAGCGGACGATCCAGCTGATCGAGGATTCGCTGCACGCGGTCCGAGCGGCTGCGGAGGAAGGCGTGGTGGCCGGTGGCGGCTCCGCCCTTGCCCAGATCGCGCCGGTGCTCGATGCCTTGATTGCCACTGCGGATCATGATGTGGCGGAGGGCATCCGCCTCGTGCAGTCAGTGCTGACGCGGCCGCTCTGGCGGATCGCCACCAATGCCGGCGGCGATCCCGAAGCGATCATCGCCGAAGTCACGCGCGTCAACAGCGGCCATGGCTTCAACGCATCGATCGGAAAGTACGAAAACATGATCAATGCCGGCATTATCGATCCGGTGCGCGTGACCTACACCGCGCTGTGCAATGCAGCTTCGGTCGCCAAGCTCATTCTGACAACCGAGACGCTGATCGGCGATCTCGCGGAGAACGAGGATCCGACTGCAGGCCCCGCACTCGGTGGCGGCGCGGAGAGGCTTGGCCGCGCGTGAACCTTTTTGGAGCGCCGTGGGTCCCTTTGGACGCATGGCGCCCCAAGTCTTTGAATCTACGCATCGTGCTTTCCGAGAATAGTTTCCGATTTTCGGGCCGATGCTGTAATGCCTGATCGACAAAACCCATGGCGCGAATGCCATGGGTTTTCCATATCTGCTCCGATGGGGTAAGGCCTGTGGGATCAGACGAAGCTGCGTTTGATACCGAATTGCTCCAGCTTGCGGTACAGTGTCGGGCGCGAGACGCCGAGACGCTGGGCGACCTTGCTGAGATTGCCGCGCTCGGCTGCAAGCGCATTCCTGATTGCGTGCCGTTCCGCATCATCGAAACTGAAGATTGGAATTTCCGCTTCGGCGACTGCATTCGGCGAAGCCGGGATGGCAACACGGTTCTCAGGCGGGTCGATCATATCCGCCGGCAAGTCATGAATGCCGACGACACCATTGTGCGAGAGGACATGTAGCCGTTCGACGAGGTTTCGCAGTTCACGGACATTGCCCGGCCAGTGATAGGCAAGCAGCGTGTCGAGCGCCTCGTTCGAGAAATGCAGCGGCACGCCTCCTTTGCGAGACGCCAGCTTTCGATTGAAATGTTCGACCAGCAACAGGCTGTCGCTGCCGCGCTCCCTGAGCGGGGGAACATGGATCGACACCGTGCTGATCCGGTAGAAAAGGTCCCGACGGAAGCGACCGGCCGCCACTTCTGCCTTGAGTTCGCGGTTGGTGGAAGCGACGAGCCGGACATCGACCGGCCGCGAACGGCTGTCGCCGAGGCGGTGGACCACCCGCTCCTCAAGCACGCGCAACAGAAACGGCTGGATATCCAGCGGCATCTCCCCGATTTCATCGAGACTGAGGACGCCACCACTGGCGAGCTCGAAGACACCGGGCTTGCCTTCCCTGGAGGCGCCAGTGAAGGCGCCGCTGACATGGCCGAACAGTTCGCTGCCAAACAGCTCCTTGGTGATGGCGCCGCAGTTGAGGGCGATAAAGGGGCTGCTGGCGGATTTCTGGCTTGCGACGTGAATGAGTCGAGCGAACAGCTCCTTGCCGACGCCGGTTTCGCCTTCGATCAGCAACGATGTCACATCTTCGGTCTCGCCGACCCGGCAGGCGATATCGATGGCCGAGCGAAGAGCCTCGCTCTCGCCGACGATCAGCGCACATTCATCCTTCAGGCGTTGCGATGTGCTGCTGATGCCGGAGGAAGCCACCCTGCCGCTGCTGGTCTTGGGGAAAACCAGCGCCGCGCCGCGCACGTCTCCATCCAGCTCCAGCGGGCAGACGTCACAGGACTGCATGTCCTGGGGCAACGCTGTCGTGACACTGTCGAGAAAGCCGGAGTTGGTCAACTCCGGCAATCGACAGCTGCGGGTTCCCTGGCGGATCGTGTCACCGAACCGCTTTCTTGCGGCGATCGGCACATTGTTGCTGTAGATCGCGCGGCCGTGCCGGTCGATGATCATGACACCATCGCTCGAACGGTAGTTGCGTGCCGATGCGATAAAGGCCTCCAGCAGCCGCATCCGCTCTTCGTTCTGTGAATCGGCCAGCGCCCGCTCGATTTCCCGCGCTGCTGCGGCGACGAGCGCGATATTATGCGGCCTGAAAATGTCCGGGTGTCCGGAAAGATCGACGACCCCGATGACCTTGCCGTCGAACGGGTCGCGGATCGGAGCACCGGCGCATGTCCACGTCTTAATGCCCGCGCAAAAATGCTCTGCGGCGTGGACAATCACGGGTTCGCCCGTCCAGAGAGCCGTGCCGATACCATTGGTTCCGACAACGTCCTCGGTCCATTTCCCGCCGACCCCCAGATGGATGTCCATGCCGTCATAGATCGTCTTCTTGTCACCGATCACGTTGATCAGCACGCCTTCGCTATCGGCGAGAGCCAGCATTGCCCCAGTGCCGTCGAGCAGTTGTCCGATGGCCGCGAAGGGTCGGGTGGCGGCGGCCAAAAGTTCCCAATTGCTTCTGGCAAGCGCAGCGACGGCGTCCTTGTCGGTTTCGAGCGGTGCCTCGTTTCGCTGGGCATCTATGCCGCCATTCGCGCAGCGATGCCAGGAATCATGAATTGTCGATCTCACCGGCAACGACGACCGAGCAGGCTCCGTCTTGCCTTCCAGCAGGGTTTCCCACGCGCGCATGGTTATCAGTTCATCATAGGCCGAGTGTAACGTGAGATCGCCGGACATGAAGCCGCCAATCTGCGGCGGTCGAACCGGAGCAGGACTTCCCGGCGTATATGAACCTTGTTTCATACGGCTATCACATCCACGCTCGAGGGAACTGACGTCAAACATCGTATTCTGCAAGTGAGAGGCGCTGTGCTTATCGCGCTTACGTCTCGGGAGGAATATCGAGCCGGAGACCGATGTCGGTCGCCAGGTCTGCGCCTGAGTAGGACGGGCCCAGCACGACACCGTCAATATCGGCCAGCGCCTCGGTCTTCGCCTCGTCCAACGGTGCGATGAAGCCGTTGGCCGTCGTCGCCAGAACGAAAATCTTCAGGCCTCGCCGGTCGCGGATGTCGCCGAAATGCTGCAACTGGCGCCCGGAGGGAACATCGACGGCGATGACGCGGCCATTGGTGGTGAGCCGGATTTTCGGCTCCGGTTCGGGAGCCGGTTTAGCAGAACCGCCTATATGGATGATCAGCCCTTCGGCTTGGGGCAATTGCTTCGGTTTCTTCGATTCCGAATAGCGGCCGCCACTGAACTGGTCCGCGAGCTGCGTGATCACGCCCCGGTTCTGCTGCAGTAAGCGCCTGACTTGCGCGTCCTCCCGACGCGGGCCGTCATGCTTAGAAAAAATCTCGACCATGAACCCTCCCAGATCCTGTTCGCATCAAACATGCATCAGCTGTAAGAGGCAGCCTAGCATATTTAGCCACATTCACTAGGGATAACATAACATCAGATATCGCGGGGCTGGTGGTATATCATAGCGACGGTCGCATAATCTGAAACGATGCTTCGGACGGTTGTGGTGGCCCCACGCGGCAATGCGACGAGCACGAGACAGGGTTGATGTCTACCAGGCTGCTGCAGAACGACTTGATTGGTTGTTCTTTGGGTTTTGCGGTTGTGGATTGTCGGTGATGCGAATTCGTTGAAGTGACAACTCCCTGAACATCAGTCTTGCTCCCGTGTCTCGGAGGAATCGGTGCCTTCGCCTGGCTTTGCCTGCGTCATCGCCAGCAGGCGCTTCAGAAAAGCCTTGCGATCGTCGGGTTTAAACTGAGGCAGCCCAATGGCCTCACTGAAGTAGAGACCGTCAACTGCGAGGCGTATCACTTGAGCATAGAAATAATCCAACCCGTCAGCTTCCAGTCGGCTAGACCACTTGGCGTTTTCCATTCCGTAGTCCTCAAGCAAATCGCGATCTGTCGCGATGCCAGCAATCATCGCGGCGGCGATGTCGTCGGCGCCTTCGGCAGGAAAGCTCGTCGTAATATAGGCACGAAGATAGGAGCCAGGCGTCGGGTCCGTGGCCACCATCGCCATCGTCTTCTCCTCGAACGAATCCAGGCCGGCCGTGATCATGGCCCGGATCAGATCATCCTTTGAGCCAAAGTAATGCAACAATCCCCCTTTGCTGATACCGGCTTCCGTAGCAACGTCAGCCAGCGTCATTCGCGCGGCTCCACGTTCCATCACGATGCGGGTGGCGGCACCGACAATCAGCGCTCTGATTTCGTTGCCGCTTTTGCGAACCTTTCGTGCCAGTTTCACTTGATTCATTGTCTTTTCTAGCTCCGTAAGCCCGCGCCCATGGCGAGACATAGCAAATCACCCGCAAGATAAAACCCTACAGATGAAAAATTTCGACCGGCTGGACGGTTTGTTATAGACCGGCTGGACGGTTTGAATTACATATACCATCAAAAGCGGGAACACAAAGGAGATTGCCATGAAGAGCGTTCGATCCATTTGCTTTGCGACAGCTGCGTTAGTGACTGTGGCTTTCGGGCCAACCCTGGGTGCGGCGGCGCCGCTTGGCGATGCAGACGCCCCTATTCGAATTGCATTGAACGAATGGACCGGGCAGAATATTACCGCCCATCTCGCTGGCCAACTCCTCGAAAAGCTCGGATACAAGGTTCAATACCAGACCGCCGGCGCGTTCCCGCAGTGGATCGGCATGCAGGACGGCTCGATCGACATGACGCCGGAACTGTGGACCAATAACCTCGGCGATATCTATCCCAAGATGCTTGCGGCAAAAGAGGTCGAAGTCGTTGGCGATCTCGGCCTCAATGCGCGCGACGGCTGGGGTTACACGGATGCGACCAAGGAGGCTTGCCCGGGCCTGCCGGATTGGAAGGCCTTGCTGGAACCTTCTTGCGCCGCTGCATTGGCAACAGCCGAAACGCTTCCCAACGGTCGCCTCCTCGACTATCCGGCCGATTGGGGTACGGCCTCAGCCAATGAGATTGCAGATTTCAAGCTCCCAATGACGGCTGTACCGGCTGGTTCGGAAGGTGCCCTTGTCGCCGAACTCCAAGCGGCTGCTGCGGCCAACAAGCCTCTGCTGATGCGGTTCTGGGCTCCGCATTGGATTCTGACAAAGGTCAAACTCAACTGGCTCGACATGCCGCCGTGCGACGCGAAAGACGGCGCACGCTGCATCCTGCCGTCGCCGGTGATCAAGGTGGTTCGTGCAGACTTCGGCAAGAAATGGCCCGCCGCCTATGATTTCATGAAGCTCTACCAGCTCGGCGCCGACGATCAGCAAAAAATGATTGCAGAGGTCGACCAAGACAAGAAAGAGATCGGCGCCGTTGTCGCGGCATGGATCGGTGCGAATTCTGCTCGTTGGTCCCCCTCGATTGATGCTGCGAAAAAGTAAGCCGATCGCAATCATCGGAGAGCCGCTATGAAATCCGCGCATATACCGGCAGGCCCCGTGAAGCTTGCCTGCCAAGACCTTTGGAAAATCTACGGAGTAAAGCCTCGGGAGGCCGCGGAAATCGCGCGCGCCTCTCGGGATAGCCAGGGAAAGCCGGGAGCGGATCGGGCGGCGCACCAGCATATCGCAGCTGTCGCTGGCGCTACACTCGATATCCACGAGGCGGAGATCTTCGTGCTGATGGGCTTGTCCGGATCGGGTAAGTCCACGCTCCTGCGCTGCTTGACACGATTGATCGAACCGTCCTTCGGCAGTGTAACGTTGGATGGAGAGGACCTGCTGATGGCCGACCGCCGACGGATGACGGAAGTCCGTCGTAAGGCCATGGGGATGGTCTTTCAGAACTTTGGCCTTCTGCCCCACCTCACCGTTCTCGACAACGTTGCCTTTCCGCTGCGGGTTCAGGGCATCGATAGGGCGACACGAGAAGCTCGGGCCCGGGAAATGACTGAGCTGGTCGGGTTGAGGGGCCGTGAGGCTCAATACCCAAGCCAGCTTTCCGGCGGACAACAACAGCGCGTCGGAATTGCCCGGTCGCTTGCTGCCGAGCCGGAAATCTGGTTTCTCGACGAGCCGTTTTCGGCTCTGGATCCACTGATCCGTCGGCAAATGCAGGACGAGTTCATCCGCCTGCAGAAGATTCTGAGAAAGACGATCGTCTTCGTCACGCATGACGTGCAGGAGGCATTCCGGCTAGCTGACCGGATCGCCATCATGCGTGACGGCGCGATTGTCCAGATCGGTACGCCGGCTGAAATCGCCCTTGCCCCCGCCAACGACTATATTGCCGAGTTCCTGCGCGACGTACCGCTTCTGAAGGTAATCCGGGCCGGCGAACTGATGACGCCCTCCTCCGACAGCGAGCGGCCGTTGAGCGTATTTTCGGTCGATGACACCTTGGAGGAGCTCCTTCCGGACTTGCTTGGCGGGTCGGGCACCGTGGGCATACGCGACGCAGCGGATAAAATTGTAGGGAGGATATCCGCGTCCGATATTACCCGCCTGTTGCGTGGCGATCGAGCGGCATTGGCATGAGGCGTTCCAATATGACCTTCAATGGACCCGCCTTTTTTAAGGTGGCGGCAATGCCTGCCCTTGTCCTGTTATGCTTGGCCGCCGGAAAGATGTCGCCGGAAGTCGCCGCCTTTCCACAGGCTTGGGCCATTCCTGTGCCGGCGGCCGTCAATGCCATGCTCGGCTGGTTTGTCCCAGCGATATTGCCCCTTACCTCCGTTGCGAGCAAGGTGGCGTCAGCTCTGCTCGAAGCGCTCATCGGCGCGCTGCAATTTCTCCCCTGGCCGGCGGTTGCCTCAGCCGTTGCGTTAATCGCTTTCAAGGCCGGCGGCCTTCGGATGGCCGCTCTCAGCCTCGGCGCCATCGCCTATATCGTGCTTGCCGGTTTCTGGCAGCAAAGCATGGCGACGTTGTCTCTCGTTATCCTTGCTGTTCCGCTTTCGGTCACTATAGGCTTCCTGCTTGGACTGGGCGCATTCTTCCTGCCCCGAATTCGGCACGCACTGGAACTGGTCTTCGACTTCATGCAGACCTTTCCGGCCTTCGCCTATCTGCTGCCGCTGCTTCTCCTGTTCGGCTTCGGCCCGATCGCCGGCCTCGTTGCGACAGCGATCTATGCGATCCCGCCGATGGCGCGGTGCACCCTCAGCGGCCTTACCGAAGTGCCGGCGGAACGTGGCGAGGTCGCGGAAATGAGCGGCTGCACGACCTGGCAACGACTTGTCTGGGTCGAGCTCCCTTCGGCCCGCGGCATGATGGGCCTTGGCTTCAACCAAACCACCATGGCCGCGCTGAGCATGGTCATCACGGCATCGATCATCGGCGGCTTCGACGATGTCGGCTGGGCGGTGTTGAGCGGACTACGGCAGGCCGATCTTGGAAAGAGTCTGCTGGCAGGACTGGTCATTGTGATGATTTCGATCGTCATCGACCGGATCACCGGCAGCCTCTTCGCAACCGTTCCTGCGAACGATACTAGGCTGCGGAAAATTCGCTGGTTGAGGGTGCTGTTTGCCGCAGCAGCGGTTATTGCTGTCGGCGCGGTCGCGCGCCACTTTTTCCCGGATACACTGAGAGCCTGGAACGAAGGCCGGGGTGTCGTCGACTTTCAGGTTCTTAATGAGGCGCTTCTGGCTTTCGTGGCACGCTATAGCGACGTACTCGACGCCATAAAGAATGCCGTCCTCTATTATCTCGTGCTGCCGTTGCGCGTCGGACTGTCCGGAGCTGTGCTGCCGATCACCTGGGGATTTTCGATGACCCCTGCCGTGACCGCGACATATGCCGTGTTCGCAACTTTGTTCTCGCTTCGACAACTGATGCGGGGCAGACCGTCGGCCGCCGCCGCGACCCTCTGCCTTGCCATGCTGCTTTATACAGGCCTGGTTGCGTTTCCTTGGCCCGCGGCGATCGCCCTCGCTGTCTGGAGCGCATGGCGCGCATCGGGCATGAGGCTGGCGATCTTTACCGGTCTGAGCCTTGCCTTTGTCCTCGTGACCGGCTTTTGGGTGCCTTTCGTAAAATCGTTCTACCTCGTGATCGTGTCGGTGGTGCTCTGCGCATTTGTCGGGGGACTGATCGGAATCATCGCGGCGCGTAGCGATCGGTTTTCAGCCGTCATCCGGCCGGTCAACGACGCTCTTCAGACGATGCCGCAGTTCGTCTTTCTGATCCCGGCTCTGATGTTCTTCAAAGTCGGGGAATTCGCGGGTCTGATCGCTATCTCGCTTTATGCCGTCGTGCCGGCCATCCGCTATGCCGAGGCAGGATTGAGAAGCGTCTCGGCGAATCTGCTCGAAACGGCAACACAGCTCGGCTGCACGCCGCTGCAGAGCACGGTGCTTGTGCAGCTGCCCACGGCGCGTCCCGCCCTGCTGCTTGGTCTTAACCAGGTCGTGATGGCCGCCATCACCATGCTCCCCATAGCGGCCACGGTCGGCACGGCCGAACTCGGGCAGCAGATCTACATCGCTTTGGGAAAAGCCGATGCCGGGCTCGGCATCACCGCCGGTCTGGTCTTCTGCCTCCTTGCCATCAATCTCGATCGTGTCCTGCGTGGCGTCGCCGAACGTCTGCGCGGCGCGCACTAATCAAAAAGGAAGATTCAATGTCCATGTCCGAATCCTATCGACTTTCAATGCTTGCGCCGCGATCCGGCAAACGCCGCATTGTCATCGATACGGACACCTACAATGAAATCGACGACCAGTTCGCCATCGTGCATGCACTGCTTTCTCCCGAAAGCGTGGATGTCGAGGCGATCTATGCGGCTCCATTCGTCAACGAGACGAATGACGATCCTGGCGGCGGAATGGAACTCAGCTATGAGGAGATCCTGGCGCTTCTGCAGCGCCTGTCCATTCCTCACGAAGGCTTGGTCTATCGAGGCGTGACCAACTATGTAGGGCCGGGAAAGCAGCCGGTGAGCGCCCCGGCGGTTGATGACTTGATCGCTCGGGCGAGGAATTCGTCTTCCGGCGATCCGCTCTATGTCATCGCGATGGCTGCGATCAGCAATGTCGCTTCGGCGATCCTCGCAGCGCCCGATATCATCGATCGGATTGTCGTCGTCTGGCTTGGCGGCCATGCAATCGACTGGCAGCATCAGAACGAATTCAACCTCGAGCAGGATATCGGTGGAACGCAGGTGCTGTTCGATTCCGGCGTCCCGCTGGTGCTCGTGCCCTGCGAAGGCGTCACCTCCATATTGCACAGCACCGTCCCGGAGATCGAACGCTACGTTGAACCGAGCGGTGAAATCGGCCGGTTTCTCGCGATGCGTTTCAAGGGATATTGTGACGACCATGTCGGCTGGGCAAAAGAGATCTGGGATATGGGTGCGACGGCATGGGTCCTGAATGCTGATTGGGCACCTTCGGTTCTTATGCCCACACCCATACTCACGGATGACATGCATTACAGCCTGGACCGCTCGCGCCACATGATGCGCTATGTCTACGCGATAAACCGCAATGGCATCATGAAGGACTTCATCGTACGGCTTTCGGCGGTAAACGCTGCTGCTGGCGAACAAATGGTTTCGCCCGCAGCGTAGCGATCGTCGAAAGATAGCCCTCGAAGGCCTCCCACCCACCTTTGAGGGTCCGGCGAGGGACCTTTAGCTAATGTGGCGGGCCTTGGCTATTTGGCCCCTCGCTTTGCCTTTGATGGAATGGAACTATGCCCTGGCAACCGGCGGAAAACCGCTACGAGACGATAAAATGGAGTTGTCACATTATCGGGCTGAGAGCGATCAATTCGGCCGTTTCCCGAGATCAGGCAACGGCGCCAGTCACGACTTTCCAGTGCGCCATGGCGCGGACGCGATGAGTGTGAGTGGCGAGCGCGGAGCGATGGTGAAGCGGTGTAACGAATAGATTGCGAAGCGCCGAAAAGATCGAGATGAACCGGTGATAGCTCGTTTACGTGACAACGCCCCCACGGCGCTTGTCGAGAAGAAGGGCAAGATCTCTGACAGCGTCGAGGCACACGGCTATCGCCGCTGGAAGCGCGGCATCGTCGTCAACCACAAGGAGATGAAGCGGCTGGTGCGCGAGCATGATCTGCATGCTGCCGTTCGGGCGTGGTGACCCTCAGGCCATCGCAATCCTCCGAAACCGCGATCTGGCAGGAAAGGCGGGAGTTGGGGCGAATGCCTTCGGCGAACTCCAGCATCGACAATTCTATGTCCGCCAGCGCCGGAAGTCGGTCGAGGAACGCCGCATCGACGTAGACATGGCAAGTGGCGCAGGCGCAAGCGCCACCGCACTCGGCATCAATGCCGGGCACGGCATTCTTGACGGCAGTTTCCATAACGGACTCGCCAACGATTCCTTCAATGATGCGTTCCTCGCCGTCGTGGCTCGTGTAGATGATCTTAGGCAACGCACTGCTCCTCATTCCCGGCCTGCTCGGCGATTTGCTTCATGGACATCGAGGTGTCGGCAACAAGTTCCCGCGCGACCGTCGTTCCCGCCTCGATCCATCGCTTTGCGACGACAAATTCGGGCGGCGCGTTTACGGCATCGACCGCCAGCAGCCGGCCAGCCCCGAAGTAGAACGCGGCAAACTTCCGGTCAGCGGGGTTGCCGCGCAAGATGACTTCATCGTGCCCTTCCGAGAGTCCGGCGATCTGAAGCTTGAGATCATACTGATCGGACCAGAACCATGGGCATTCGTCCACCGGGCGAGGGCTCCCTAAAATGGCGGCCGCCGCCTGCTTGCCCTGCTCGATCGCGTTGTGAACGCTCTCCAGGCGCCCGCTGCGTGCATAGCGGACGATCGGACGGCGCGTGCAGTCGCCACAAGCGAAAATTTGGGGATCGCCGGTGCGCGCATTCTCATCGACTACGATGCCGCCGTCGAAATCGAGGCCGGCATCCGCAGCTAGTTGTCCGTTCGGCACGATGCCGATCCCTCCAATCACGATGTCGGCCGGTACCTCATCGCCATTCGCCATCCGCACAGCAGCAACACGGCTGTCCCTGCCGACGATTTCATGCAGTTGGGTGCGGGTACGGATCTCAACGCCATGTCGGCGGTGCTCCTGCGCGAAGAATTCGCTGATGAGTGGGCTGGTCACGCGGGCCAACGCCCGGTCCGCCTGCTCAATCACCAATACCTCCAGGCCCATCACACGCAACGCTGCTGCCGTCTCCAGACCGATGTAGCCGGCGCCGACGATGACGACCCTTGCAGATGGCACCAGAAACGGCTTCAGTCGGGCGACGTCGCATAAGCTGCGCAGGTTGAACACGCCGCGGAGTTCGCTACCCGGCACAGGCAGGGTACGGGGTCGTGCGCCCGTGGCGATGACGAGGCGCTCGAAGGAGATTTCAGAACCATCGTCCAATTCCACGATGCGACTCCGCCGATCGATCTTCACAGCCTTGCGCGCAAGATGGAGGTGGACATTGTTGGACGCGTACCAAGCCTCCGGCCTCAAGCGCAAGCGCTCGGCCGATATCGTGCCGAAAAGGACGGCCTTCGAGAGGGGCGGACGCTGATAGGGGGGCTCGGGTTCCTCTCCTATCATATGGATTTCGCCGGGAAATCCACCTTGGCGCAAGGAGAAGGTAACCTGTGCGCCGGCTTGGCCTGCGCCAAGGATCACGACTTTCGCCGCCGTCATCTGTTGCCCCACCGCTGGTTCGGCACGGAAATGCATGAAACGGTAGTCATCAAGATACGTCCTCCGATCATGTTGATCCTCCTCTCCGGAGGGCGGCCTCCGGTATGTTCGGTACGATTGACAGTGCGTTCGATATAACATACATTTCGGTCGTTTCAATAGCCTTATCCATCAAAGAATCCGAAACGGCTGGTAAACGAACAGGGAGGGAAGAGTTTTGCAAACCGATTCAATGGACCGGCAGGTCAATATTTCTGTAGGGGTCACGGGCCTCGTATTCGCCATCGGCATCTTGGGCGCGTGCAGTTTCATGCTGGCCCCATTCTATGTGGCCGGCCTCGTGGTCATCGAGCCATGGACGGCGTCGAGTGCCGGCTTCTCCGTCGCGATCGAGCTTTGGGGAGCCGCCTTGGGATCGCTCGCCATGGCGCGGGCGCGCCCGGCAGCTTTGACGGGGCTGGGGCTGCTTATGTTGTCTATCGCAAATGCGTTGGCTGGGTTCTTCCTGATCGATCACGGCGCGAGCGTACCGCTCATCTACGCGCTGCGTTTCGTTGCCGGCCTAGGCGGCGGCGCCTGCCTTGCCGCCGCCTATGTGGCGCTCGGCAGCACCCGTGACCCGGACCGTTACTTTGGGCTGCTGCTGGCCGTCGCCCTGGCCGTGTCGGGTGTTGCCTACTTCACCTTGCCATGGCTGCTGGAGCGGATCGGCATCGCCGGCATCTTCTTCGGTCTCGCCGCAATCGCCGTTCTGCTGATGGCCGCTTATTGGCGGGTAGCAGACAGCATCCATTTCGCGCGTTCGTCTTCCGGGGCGGGAAACCTCGCCGCTTCGAGCGAAATTCTCATCGCGATTGTGCTTCTGTATACGGCGCAGGGTGCTGTCTGGACTTTCGTCGAGCGCATCGCGGTGGTGTCCGGCATAGACCCGTCCGTCTTCGGATTGAGCCTTGCGGCCTCCAGTGCGACCGGCTTTCTCGGAGGCCTCGTTAATGCGATACAGGGCAAACGGGGTGGGCGCCGTATACCTGTAGCGATTGCCCTCATCGCCACTGTTGCCCTGCTCTACATGATGATCCTGCCGGTTAATGCGCTCTATTTCGCCATTGCCGTCTGCGGCCTCCAGTTCGCCTGGTGCTACGTGACGCCGTTCCTGATGGGCGGCCTTGCCGAAACGCTCGACGACATGAGGTCGCTCTCGGTCGGAGTTTTCACGCAGTTGGCGGGACTCGGCCTCGGTCCATTCGTGGCTGCGACACTTCTGGAAACCGGCAGCGACATCTCGATGGTACCCTGGGTCGCGATGGCAGCCACCTTGCTGGCGGTATTGGCCGCTGTTCGCGCGATGAAGCACCGTTGACGTGGCCGGCGAATCTCGTTCAACCTATTGCGTGAACAACGCAGAGAGTGAACGAGATGAGTCGCATTGCACAAGTGACGAACCCGCCCGCCCAGACGGGAGCCGATCAAGTTGCGCTGACCGTCGGAGAAAACCTGCGCCGCCTGCGCCGTGAGAGGCGGCTCTCGCTTTCCGAAGTCGCACGGATGTCCAACATCGCCAAGGCGACGTTGTCCAATCTGGAAGGCGGCAGCGGCAATCCCACCATCGTGACGCTGGCGGCGCTCGCCAGTGTCCTGGGCGTAATGCCAGGCGACCTTCTCGCCAGTCCCGAGCCCCGCGTCATGCGGGCCGCGGACGGGCTCTATGTCCATGGCCCTGCCACCAGGGGCCGGCTGGTCACGCGTCATCATAACTCATCGGTGGATCTGCACGAGGTGGTGTTTCTCGCCGATACGCCGTTCGATTCAGTCCAGCCGGAAAGCGATGCCATCGAGCAGATCTACGTCGTCGAAGGCGACCTGCGCATCGAAATCAAGACCGAGAGTTATGTGCTGGGCAGCGGCGACATGATCCAGTACCCGCTGCATGAGGGTGCCCGCATCACCGCACTCGGCAAGGACGCCAAGACGATCGTCATCATGGCCTACACACTGCGTGGCGCACGGGGCCAAACGCCCTTTTCCTAGGTAAATATAACGAACTATTTGTACGTTTTACTGTACAATATAGAGACTTCCGCTATGCTGGCTGTTGCCAACATGGGGAGGAGCATATGATGACCCAACTGAACAAGGAGCGGGAAAAACAGTTCCCGATCGGCGCATCGATCGATCTCGATTCGCTGGACCGCGATCCCAATCCAATCTATGCGCGGTTGCGCCGCAGCGAGCCGGTTACTTGGGCTGCCTGCCTGCAGTCATGGCTGCTCACACGATATCAGGACATCGCAACGGTGCTCCGCGACAGTGTCGCGTTCACAGTAGCGGATCCACAGTCCTTGCTTTCGGTGATCTTCGGACCGCAGATCCTGAGCGTCGATGGCGAGCAGCACGACAAGTACCGTCGGCCGCTGCACCAGTATTTCACGCCGACCTCCGTTCGTGCGACGATGACGGAAAGCATCAGGCAGCGCGCTGCCCAACTGCTCGGCCCGTCTTTGAACGACACAAAGATCGAACTTCGCTCGTGCTTCGCCTCGCGCTATCCGGTCCTCAACATCCTTGACTTCATCGGCCTTTCTGACACGCTCGAACCGTCGATGCGTCAATGGTACGACGACTTCGAGCGGGCGCTGTCGAATTTCGGCGGCGTCGCCGAAATCGAGGCGCGCGGCAAGACGAGCAGCGCCGACTTCATGGAGATGTTCAAGGACCGGCTTGCCCGACCGGACGCCGGCGGCTTCATCCGAGCGCTGAAAGGTGACGGCGGCACGGCCGCCGATGACGTGGCGAGAAATGCGCTGACGATCTTTTTCGGCGGCATTTCGACGGTCGAGGCGCTAATCCTCAACGCGACCTGGGTCTTGTGCGCCGACAAGAATCTGCAGGAGCGCCTGCGCTTGGACCCTACGCTCATCAAAGCGCTGCTCGAAGAAACTATGCGGTGGGCGTCTCCAGTTCAGTCGTCGATCCGGCTTGCGACCCGCGATTTCGAGATCGCCGGCATCCTCATCCGCAAGGGCGAGAGAGTGAGCTGCATGCTGGGCGCCGCCAATCGCGACCCGGCTCTGTGGCCGGACCCCGATACCTTCGACATCGACCGCCCCAATATAGGCCGTCATATTGGATTTTCCATGGGTCGGCACTTCTGCCTGGGATCGCATCTGGCGCGGCTGGAGGCCGAGATTGCTATCGCCGCATTGCTCGCAAAATTCGGACACATAGCGTTCGCCCCGAATGTTCCTTCGCCCATCACCGGCAGCGAATTCAGGCAGCCGCGTGCGCTGCACATAATCGGCTGCAGTCGGCACTGAGCGTCAAACCTACGCCGCGCGTATTTCCACAAGCAAAGGCGGCCGGGGCTTGAAGCACCGGCCGCTTGTCTCCGACAGCGCGACGTTACGCTGTCTCGTGCCGGACCATCACATGCTTGATGTGCGAATAGTCCTCCAGGCTGTACATTGACAGATCCTTACCGTAGCCAGAGCACTTGACGCCTCCATGCGGCATTTCCGGCGTGACCGCATCGTGACAGTTCACCCATACGGCTCCCGCTTGGATGTCGCGCGACAGCGCCATCGCGCGGCCGACATCCTGCGTCCACAACGATGCCCCCAAACCGAAGTCGGTGCCGTTGGCGAACGCGATCGCCTCTGCTTCAGTCCCGAACTTCTGCAAGGTCAGCACCGGACCGAAGACCTCGTGCTGGACGAGTTCGTGGTTCTGTTCGACGTCGGCAACGATCGTTGGCGCGAAGAAATAGCCTGATGGGTCACCGGGCAGGCCGCCGGTCAGCACATTGGCTTTGGTCGCGCGTGCTCGATCCATGAAGCCGCTGACACGCGCGAGCTGCTCCGCCGAGACGAGCGGGCCCATCTCGGTGTCGTCGGTGTCGGGATCGCCGACGCGGACTGCCTTGGCCATTTCGACAACCGCGTCTCGCAAACGATCATAGATCCCCGCAGCGGCGATGACACGCGTCGCCGCAGTACAGTCCTGACCAGAGTTATAGAAGGCACCCTTGCGCAGTCCTGCGACGACGGCGTCGAGATCGGCATCGTCCAGCACAACCACGGGCGCCTTGCCGCCGAGCTCGAGATGGACCCGCTTGAGGTTCGACGTGGCCTCACGGGCGATGATACGGCCGGTCGCGGTCGATCCGGTCAGGGACACCAGCCGGATATCGGGATGGCGCACGATAGCCGCTCCCGCTACCTCGTCACCGGTCACGACATTAAACACGCCTGGCGGCAATATCTCCGCGGCGAGTTCGGCCACCTTGAGTGTGGTCAATGGAGTCTGCTCGGCGGGCTTCAGGATCAGCACATTGCCGGTCGCCAGGGCGGGACCGAGTTTGTAGGCCAACATCACGATCGGATAGTTCCAGGGTGTGATCCCGGCGACGATGCCGAGTGGCTCGCGGCGGATGAAGGAGGTATGCCCCGGCAGGTATTCGCCGGCAGCCTTGCCTTCCATGCAGCGTGCGGCTCCGGCACAGAACCGGATCAGATCGATGGCAAAGCGGGTTTCCTGGTGGGCGTTTCGGCGCGGCTTGCCAACATTCAACGTCTCGATCGCCACGAGCGTCTCGATCTCTGCCTCCATGCTGTCCGCAAGCCGGTAGAGCAGCCGCGAACGCTCGGACGGCGTCGTCAGCGCCCAGGAGCGCTGAGCACGGCGCGCGGCTGCAACGGCCGCTTCGACATCAGCCGCCGTACCGCGCGGGATCTCGAAAATCGGCTCTGCCCTGGCTGGGTTGAACACTGCCAGCCTGTCGACGGCGTGGCCAGCGGTGAAAACGCCGCCGATGAAATGCTGCATGGGCAGCTTGCTTATCGCGTACGGGTCCATTGCTCCTCCAATTGGGTGAATCTATCAGAATGAACGAAATGTTCGGCATGAATATACGCCGGGCCCGCCATTGACACAATGAAAAAGTTCGGTATATTGAACGAACCGTTTGATATAAAGAGAGGTAGCGATGTTGAACACCGAATTGAAGTCGCGTGACCGTGTCTTCGACATGTCGGTCCGTCTCCTGGCGGACGCCGCACGCGTCATTCCCGGCGGCGTTACCAGCGCGGCCAGGGCTTCGACAAAACCGTCGCCGCTGATGGTCGAACGCGCCGAGGGTGCGTGGTTGTTCGATGCCGATGGTCAGGACTATATCGATTACGTCATGGGATTCGGGCCACTGTTGCTTGGACATACGCCGGCCGCCGTCATCGACGCCGTGACCGCGCAGTTGTCGCGTGGATTTTTGTACGGCGCCCCGCATCGGGCCGAAGCCGAATTCACGGCGCGATTGGTGGACTGCCTGCCGTGTGCGGAGGGGGTGATCCTGTCCAACACCGGCAGCGAAGCCGTGCACATGGCGTTGAGGCTGGCCCGCGCCTTCACCAACCGGGAGCTGATCGTCAAGTTCGAAGGCAACTATCATGGTTGGTTCGATCCGATGTGCTACGGCACGCCCGGCCAGCCGCCGATCAACCAGGCTTCGCCAGCTCTGCGCCCGCATTTGCCTGCCACGGCGGGGATCGCGCCGAGCAATCCCCACCTGTTGATCCTGCCGTTTAACGATCCGGAGGCGCTCGAAGCCGTCTTTGCTTTGCACGGCAGGTCGATCGCCGCCGTCATCATGGAAGGCGTGCCGCAAGCGGGGGCAATCCGCCCGCAAGCTGATTTTCTGGATGCTGTCCGGCGCCTCACTAGCGAGCACGGAGCGGTGTTCGTCATGGATGAGGTTGTTACGGGGTTTCGCATGGGTCTCGGCGGCGCCCATGGCCTCCTCGGCATCAAGCCTGACCTATGCGTGTTGGGCAAAGCGATCGGCGCCGGTTATCCGGTCTCGGCAGTCGTCGGACGCGCCGACATCCTTTCGCTCACTGCGAAAGGCCGTCTGCCCCATATGGGAACGTTCAACGGGCACGCGGTGAATCTGGCTGCAGGTTTGGCGGCGATCGATTGTTACAGTGAGGATGGCTTTTATGCACAGCTCAATGAGCGTAGCGAAAGGCTCGCGCTTGGAATTCAGGCGGCAATCGACGACGCCTGCCTGGCTCTAAAGGTCTGCCATTTCGGTGCGTTGATCAGCATCGTCGGTTTGCCCAAGGATCGAACGATCGAACGCTACTCCGATCTCCATGGCGCCGACGGCGCTTTGGTCTCCGAGTTTTCCGAGGCGCTGTTGCGACACGGCGTCCACACCCAGGCCCGCGGCACTCTCATGCCCGCAAGCGTTCACGATGACCGCCTGATGGACGAAACTCTTGCGCGCATCCAACAGGCATGTGCCTGGCTCAACACGCATTCCAGAGGCGCCTGATGTCGAGTTCAAGCAAAGTCATTGTCGTCGGCGCCGGGCACAACGGACTGGTGGCGGCAGCCTATCTGGCGAAAGCTGGCCTCGAGGTGACCGTTGTCGAGGCGCGGGACGTGGTCGGCGGCGCCGCGGTCACCGAGGAAATTATTCCGGGGTACAGGATGAGCGTGGCCTCTTTTGTGGTCGGCCTGCTCCGACCGGAAGTGATCGAGGACCTGCAGCTGTCACGGCACGGGCTCGAACTATACGCCTCCAACCAGGCGATCAGCTGCACGATCTTTGACGACGGTTCCAACTTCCTGATGTGGAAAGACCTTGATCGCACTTTGAAGGAGATCAGGGCGAAATATGGCAAGAACGATCTCGAAGGTTTCATGCAGTTCGGCATGGACATGCAGCGGCTAGGCGAGATCATCGGGCCGACGATCATGTCGCAGCCGCCGAGCCTATCGTCCTTCGTCAAATCATTCGAGGACGCCAGCCAGCAGGCCCTGTTCGAACGCTTCATAACCGGCAGCGTGCGTGATCTCGTTGAGCGCTATTTCACATCCAGGCAACTGCAGAGCCACTTCGTCTTCCCCGGTCTGGTCTCGATGTATGGCGGGCCAGCGACGCCGGGCACGGCCTACCTGCTGGCGCATCACTGCGTCGGCGAGTTCATGGGTCAGTTCGGCATGTGGGGATATGCCCGCGGCGGAATGGGATCCATCACCCGCGCCCTCGCCGACAGCGCGACAGCCGCTGGCGCGACGGTCCGCACCAACGCCGCCGTCCGGCGAATCGTGACCAGGCGTGGTGAAGCGACTGGCGTCGAGCTCGAAGGTGGCGAAATCGTCGCTGCGGACCTGGTTATCTCGAACGCCGATCCCCATCGCACATTCTTCGGTCTGGTCGGCGAGGAAAATCTTCCGCCGGTCCTGTCGAAATCCATACAGGACTACGACATGCGTGGGACGATGGCCCGCGTCTATCTCGCGGTCGACCGCCTGCCGGAGTTCATCGGCTTCGGCTCGTCGCAGCCAGGGCCGGAACATGAGGGCCATTTGTTCCTGGGGCCATCGATGGACCTTTTCGAGGATGGCTGGGATGCTCAACGGCGTGGCCGAATTCCCGAGCAGTTCGCACTGGAAGCACTGATCGACACGGTCCGAGACAACAGCTTCGCGCCGTCCGGCCATCACGTCATCACGCTTGGCGTGCAGCAGCTTCCTTTTGCCCTGCTTGGTAGCGACTGGGACAGCGAGAAGGAGCGGTTCACCAAGCGGGTCGTCGAAACCTTCCTGCACTACGCTCCGAATCTGCGCGGGCACATCCTGGCGGCGGAATGCCGTACCCCACTGGACTGGGAGCGCACCTACCGGCTGACGGGCGGCAACATCTATCAAGGCGCCATGTCCTTGTCTCGCCTCATGGGAGGCAGGCCTGGCGAGCTGCGCAAAGGCTATGCTGCGCCAATCGGGGGGCTCTATCTCTGCGGAGCGGGCACGCATCCCGGCGGCGGCGTCATGGGTGCCAGCGGGTTCAATGCCGCTATGGCGGTGCTTACCGATCTCGGAATGGACACTCCGCGCCCCTGGCTGCCGCGACAGGACGACGTGCGTCAACCGCAACAACGACGATCGCTGGCAGCGATGGCCTTCGACAATGAATATCTGAGGCCGCTGATGGCCAGCCTGGCGACGACGCCCTTGGCTCGTCCGATCGGCAAGCTGCTCACTCGTGGAAGGACAAAACGAACATGACTACGCGTCCTCGCAACCCCCGTAGCCGTCACTGGTTCGACGCACAGGACCTGCCCGGCTTCGTGCACAGATCCACCCTAACGCCGACGGGTTTGCATCGGCGCGATTTCGGCGGGCGGCCTGTCATCGGCATCGTCTCGACATGGTCAGACATCAATCCGTGCAACCTCAACCTTCGCTACCTGGCGAAGGAAGTGCGCCAAGGGGTGCAGGAAGGCGGTGGCATTGCCTTCGAACTTCCCGCTATGTCGCTCAGCGAAAACCTCATCAAGCCAACGTCCTTCCTGTTCCGTAATCTGCTGGCGATGGAGGCGGAAGAGATGATCCGCGGCTATCCGCTCGACGGAGTGGTGCTACTCGGCGGCTGCGACAAGACGATACCCGGTCTGCTGATGGGGGCTGCAAGCGCCAACGTGCCGACCATCGTCGTGACCAGCGGCCCGTCCATCCCGCGCGACACACCCCAAGGCGTGCAGGGAACCGGAACGACAGTCTGGCGGTTCGTCGACAACCTGCGTTCCGGCGCAGCCGGTTCGGATGACTTCGTTCGCTTTGAAGACGAGATCATGACTACGGCCGGCCATTGCAGCGAGATGGGAACCGCCTCTAGCGTTGCAGCGGTCTGCGAGGCGCTCGGGGTGGCGTTGCTGGGCAGTACGATGATCCCGGCTCCCGACGGTCGGCGCGCACAGGTCGCGCGTCAGGCCGGCAGGCGCATCGTTGAGGCTGCGGGTCAGAACGGCATGCGACCGAGCGATATCCTTACCAAGGCGGCGTTCGACAACGCCATTACGACGCTCTGCGCGCTTGGTGGGTCTACGAATGTCATTCTTCACCTGCTGGCCTTGGCAGGGCGCGTCGGCGTCGACCTTACCTTGGATCGTTTCGATGCGATCGCACGACAGACGCCTCTGATCGGCGATATACAGCCGTCCGGCGTGCATTTGACATCACGGCTCTATTCGGCGGGCGGCATTCCAACGGTATTGCGCCGGTTGGGAGACCTGATCGACCGTGGGTGTAACACGATTGAAGGCGTCGAACTCGGCGATTTGCTCGGTGGAGACCGAACTGAAGACACCGACGTAGTCCGCCCCCTCGACCGACCGATCAAACCGGGACCTGGCCTGGCGGTGCTGCGCGGCAGCCTCGCTCCTTGCGGTGCGGTATTGAAGGCAAGCGCGGCGGACGGCGCCTTGTTCAGCCACCGGGGACCAGCGTATGTGTTCGAGAGCGTGCAGGAAATTTCCGATCGGATCGACGATCCGGCCCTGGCTATCACGCCGAATACAGTTCTGGTCCTGCGGGGGGTAGGGCCTGTTGGTGCGATGATGCCAGAGTGGGGCATGTTGCCGATCCCAAAGTACCTGATGGAACAAGGTATCCGCGATATGGTGCGCGTATCCGACGCCCGTATGAGCGGCACAGCCTATGGCACGGCCGTCCTGCACGCGGCCCCGGAAGCGGCAATCGGTGGCCCACTCGCGTTGGTCGAGACTGGCGATATAATCGAGCTCAATGTCGACGAGCGCCGGCTTGACCTTCTGGTCGAGGAGGACGAGATGGCTAGACGCCGCGCCGCTTGGATGCCATCTTCACAGCGGTTCACGAGAGGATACCGCGCGCTCTACGGCCGCCATGTGCTGCAGGCGGATCGCGGATGCGACTTCGACTTCCTGGTCGGCCTGGACGATGACACCATGCCGGAAGGCCTGTTCCGTGGCTGGGTCGGCGGTTGGTAGGGAGGGACAGATGAAACTGGCAACGCTTCGGATCGGCGGCGGCACCCGTGCGGCGATACTTCGAGACCAGGCTTTTTATGCCCTGGACTGGCCTGATGTAGGCGGGGTCCTTGTATCAGGCGTTGCGCTTCTGGATTTGAAGCCCGGTCCATACGTCTGCTCTATCGCCGACGCTGACTACGCGCCGTTAGTTCTACGCCCGCCGAAAATTTTCTGCGTCGGCATCAACTACATTTCGCATCTGCAGGAACTTGCGATGGAACAGCCCTCCCATCCCACGCTTTTCTCCAAATTTCATACATCCCTGGCCGGGGCGAACGATGACATTGCCCTGTTCGGCATGTCGTCAGCCATCGACTGGGAAGCGGAACTTGTTGCGGTGATCGGAAAGTGGACGTCAAAGGCCGACCGTGACCAAGCGGCAACGGCGATTGCCGGGTTCTGCCTGGGTAACGACGTCAGCGCACGCGACCTTCAGACTCGCACCCCCCAATGGTTGGCCGGCAAGACCCTCGATGCCAGCACGCCGCTCGGTCCCTGGCTCGTGTCCACGGACGAGATCGGTGTGCGCCCCGATCTGGAACTGTCTTGCTCTGTGAACGGCACCATCATGCAACACGGGCGAACCGGCGACCTGCTTTTCGATGCGGCTGATCTCGTCGTCGACATTTCCGCCTTCTGCACATTGGAGCCGGGAGACATCATCTTTACCGGCACCCCAGGCGGTATCGGAGCGGCCCGTCAGCCGAAGCAGTTCCTCAAGTCCGGTGATATCCTCATGACGGAGATCGACGGACTCGGCCGCTGCGTCAATCGGTTGGTGGCATGATGAGTGAAACCGACAACCTTGTCAGAAACTATCCACATCTGGACGCGGCGACCGTCGGCAGGTTGGCGATGCTTACCGATGGCCCGCCCTTTGACCTGGCGTCCGTCCCGGTGGCAGTCGCCAGGGAACTGGCGTCAAGGTATCTGACGGAAATGGGGAACGGCTGGGCGCCGACCGAGACGTTGCGCGAAGTCCACCAGTTTCAAGCCGGATTGGAGGCACATGTTTTCCAGGCCCGGCAAACGCTTACCGACGCAGCCCCGCTGGTGATCTGGTTTCATGGCGGCGGGTGGGTTTTTGGTTCCGCCAGCCTTCATGCGCCGTGGGCGCGCGAAATCGCGAAGCTGGCTAACTGCCTGCTGGTGGACGTTGACTATCCGCTGGCGCCAGAGGCTTCGTGCGGCGAAATGCTCGAAGCGTGTGTAGCAAGCGTGCGGTGGTGTGCCGAGACAATCAGTTCGAGGTTCGGCTCGACCGGCCGACGGAAGATTCTGATCGGTGGCGAGAGCTCCGGAGCGCATCTCGCACTGCTGACCGGCGCAGCACTCGGCCCGTCCGAGGTCGATGGCATTGTTGCCGTCAATCCGATCACCGATCTTCGTGCTAATCGGGGGGTTGTTTCCGCGCTTCGGAACGCCAAGTAGGAGGCCGTCTATCTCATCAGGCCCGTTGAGAAGCAGCCCTGGCCCGAACGAGATCTCGCATAGCCTAGTGACCTTGGTCAGGAACCCCGACCGCTGTGAGCTCGCCGGCCCTCAATAGCCGGGCGAACGCAAGCGCGTCTCGACGGTTCGACTTCACCCGGTCGCCAGGCTTCTTCGGGATCAATGACGGGGCGACAACCATACAGTCATGGCCAAGCGACCGGATCAGCCGATGGAGGCCGTAACCGGTGGGGCTGGCCTCGTAGCAGAAATGCAGGCGATCAAACTTTGCTGTGATTCGCTGAATTATGCGGCACATGCCGGCATCCGATGCCTCGACCTCGCCGAAATAGCGGACCTCTCCGTCCCGGTCAGATTCGGCAATAGCAATCGCATTCTTCAGCTTGGCGACATCGATTCCGACAAAAGCTTCTCCATAATCTGCCACGGCTCGCCCTCCTGTGATGAGGATCGGCTCGGCCCGTCCGGGCAACCCTCGGAAGACCAGTGTAGGGCAGCCACCTCAGGCGCGAAGACGGACATACGGTCTTACGTGTTGTCCGAGGCGGCACGAAGAGATTACGGACCGCGGAGAAAGCTGAGAGGAACCGTTGAAGGCTTCCCGATGATCGAAATGCCTGCATCGCCCGCTCCCGTTTTCGCAGCGGCAGAGGCGAGTTCTCCGCTCGATTGTTTAATCCTTCGTGGGAACGGTGCTTGAGAGTCGGCATGATCTGGCGTTTTGCGGCGGCGTAAGATCGTAGCTTGTCGGTGATCATCCGCTTTGGCGCTAAGCCGGCGTTGGTGCATCTGTGGACCGACGCCGATCACCGCGCAAAAAAGTTGTCGGCCTACTCGCTCTGGCGGAAATTGCGGATCCGGTCGAAGAGCACGGCGAGAATGATCGCGCCGCCGATAAAGGTGCCTTGCCAGAAGGCGTTGATGCCGAGCAGGCCGAGGCTGTTGCGGATCACCTCGATCAGGGCGGCGCCGATGATGGCGCCGAAAGCGGTGCCCACACCGCCCGCCAAGTGGGCACCACCGATGACGGCCGCGGCGATCACCTGCAATTCCATCCCCGCGCCGATATTGGTCGTCACCGCGCCGAGCCAGCCTGTCTGGATGATGCCGGCGACCCCTGCCGAGAGCGCGGACATCATATAGACGAGAACCTTGATCTTGCGGACCGGCACCCCGGTCAAAGTGGCCGCGTGCTCATTGCCGCCGATCGCGAAGACGTAACGCCCGAAACGCGTCCACCGCAGCACGAAGCCGGTTATAAGGGCAAGCGCGATCATGTAGAGCACCGGATTGGCGATGCCGAAAAGCCATGCGCCGCCACCGAGCGAAAGCAGCTGGTCGTGATCCGGGCCGAACTGAAAGACGACTGTGTTGTTGGACGCGACCATCGCGAGGCTTCGTGCAATCGACAGCATGCCGAGTGTCACGACGAAGGGCGGAAAGCCAAGATAGGCGATCAATACACCGTTAAAGCCGCCGATCAGCAGGGCGCATCCGATGGAGGCGGCGATCCCGACTTCGATGCCGTAGCCGGCATGCATGACGACCGCCAGCACCATGCTGCAAAGACAGAGAACAGAGCCGACCGACAGGTCGATGCCGCCGGTGATGATCACCAGCGTCATTCCGAGCGCGATAATGGCGACGAAAGTGGTGTTGCGCGTGATGTTGTAGAGGTTCGCAGATGTTGCGAAGGAGCTCGTGGTCAGCGACAGGAATATGCAGGCGAGGATGACCGCGATCAGGACCCAGAATGTCTGGCTGGCGAGGATCGAAGAAATCCAGCTCTGCTGCTTCTGCTCGATTGTCTGGTCAAGGGTAATTGCCATCGTCGACCTTCGTTTCCTTGTAACATCGACGGGCGGTGTCGGTCACACCTGTTCGATGGCGCCAGTGATGAGACCGGTGACTTCCTCCGGCGAACTCGCCGCGATATCCTTGTCGGCGACCTTGCGGCCGCGCCGCATGACGATGACCCGATCGGCGACCGTGAAGACATCAGGCATGCGGTGGCTGATCAGCACGACGGCGATGCCGCCGTCGCGCAACTCGCGGATCAGGTTTAAAACTTCGGCGACCTGGCGCACCGAAATAGCGGCGGTCGGCTCATCCATCAGCACGATCTTGGCTTCGGACAGCATCGTGCGAGCGATTGCCACCGCCTGCCGCTGTCCGCCCGACATCTGCTTGACGAGATCGCGCGGCCGGGTCTCGGATTTCAGTTCCTTGAAGATCTCGCCGGCGCGTTTGTACATCTTCTTGTAGTCAAGGACGCTGAATGGCCCGATGCCGCGCCTGAGCTCGCGACCGAGGAAGACGTTTGCGGCGGCGGTCAGATTGTTGCAGAGCGCCAGATCCTGGTAGACGATCTCGATGCCGTGCTGGCGGGCTTCCACCGGCTTGTGCAGGACGATTTCCGCGCCATCCAGGCGCATGGTGCCGTGGCTCGGGCGAAAATTGCCGGCAATCATTTTGACAAGGGTTGATTTGCCGGCGCCATTGTCTCCCATCAGGCCGACCACCTGGCCCGCTTCGAGCGCAAGCGAAACGTCGCTGACCGCCTGGATGGCGCCGAAATGTTTTGAGATGTTGGTGAGTTCGAGAACCGCCACCAGCCTTCTAGCCTCCCAAAACCGAAAGGCTCTCTACCCAATCGAGCTGTAGTCGCTCCCGCGGGTTTCGCGCCTCCGCTTGCCGGTTTCCTTCGAGCCAAGCGATAGAGTTAATCTACTCAAAAGCAGTCGATACCGTCAATCATTGTCGGATGGCTGGGACGAATACGCGGTCACGCCGACCGAACTGGGGATTTTGCGCTCACGCCTGCAGATCCTCCATGACGATGAAATGCTGCGGATTAGTCCGGACCGCCCCGAGATGCTGCGTCGGCGGATCCAGAACGGCCTTGAGGTCGCTCTCGATTTGTCCGGAGAAACGGAGGTCGAGGTGATCCGGATGTCTGCGGTCGGCGGTGGAGGCCCGCCGAGCTGACCGGCACGTCCGCGGGGACTGAAATTCCAGTCCCCGCGGACAATACTGCCGCCGTTGGCAGTTACAAAATTGCATTTTGTAGTACAATTGCGATCGACGACCGAGCTGATGGTCATTTGCTGGGGCGGAGAGAGGGTTATGCTTATCCTTGTGACCGGTGCGACGGGCAAGGTCGGGCAGCACTTCATCGCTGGGCTGCTTGACGAGCCGCGTTTTGCGCAGGCGCGCGTGCGCGCGCTGTGCCACAACCGCGTGTGTGAGGAAACCGACCGTGTCGAGGTGATGCGCGGCTCGATCGCCGATCGCGATGTCGTTGCGGCGGCGCTGTCCGGCGTCACCCACGTCGTCCATCTCGCGACCTGCAAGGAAACGCCTGCAGACGTCATGGACGTGACGGTCAAGGGGCTCTTCTGGCTGCTGGAAGCATTTCGCCAGAGCCCCACCGCGCGGCAATTCATCTTGATTGGCGGCGATGCGGGCATTGGCCACTTCTTCTACCGCAATGAAAAGCCGCTGACCGAGGACGCGCCGCACCGCGCCTATCCGGGATGCTACGCGTTGTCGAAGGTGCTGGAAGAGGTGATGCTGGAGCAGTTCGGCATCCAGTACGACATCAACGCCTGCTGCCTGCGGGCGCCGTGGATCATGGCGAAGGACGATTTCAAGTACACGCTTTCATTCGGTGACGATGTCTTCGGCGGCCCCGAGTGGAAGACGATGGTTCCAGCCGAGGACGCGCGCCGCTATGCCAGCGACGGCACGATACCGCTTCTGCTCGATGCGGACGGACTGCCGCTGAAACGCAATTTCGTGCATGTCGAGGATCTCGTTGCCGCGATCCTGACGACTATCGACAACCCGCGCGCCAAAACCCAGCTCTTCAATATCTGCATGGACCGGCCCGTCGATTATGGCGAGGTCGCTGGCTATCTGGCCCGCACCCGCGGGGTCGGCTCGGTCGTCATTCCGAGCCGGTTCCATTCGAACTGGATGGACAATGCCAAGGCCAAATACCTGCTGGGCTGGCGGCCCCGATACGATCTGGAATTGCTAATCGACTCGGCATGGCAGTACGAGCGTTCGCAGGATGACCCTCGCATCGTCTGGTATCCGGGTTGATCATGTGGCGGGCACGCCGTGTCCGCCTGTTTCAACGGGAGGAATCGATGAGAAAGTTATTGTTGCTCGCAGTCTCAGTTCTGGCTCTCTCGGCAGGGCAGGCGCTTGCCAAGAAACAGCTTGTCATCGTCGTGAAAGGCCTCGACAATCCATTCTTCGAGGCGATGAACCAGGGTTGCCAGAAATGGAACAAGGAAAACCCTGATTCCGAATATGAATGCTTCTACACCGGTCCGGCATCTTCATCCGATGAAGCCGGCGAGGCGCAGATCATCCAGGATATGCTGGGCAAGGCGGAGACCGCCGCTATCGCCATCTCGCCGTCCAATGCCAAGCTGATCGCCCAGACCCTGAAGACCGCCAATCCGCAGGTGCCGGTGATGACCCTCGACGCCGACCTTGCTGCCGAGGACTCGGCGCTGCGCAAGACCTATCTCGGAACCGACAACTACCTGATGGGCGCCCGGATCGGCGAATACATCAAGAAAGCCAAGCCGAACGGCGGCAAGATCTGCACGATCGAGGGCAATCCCGGGGCCGACAACATCCTGCGCCGGGCGCAGGGGATGCGCGATACGCTGACCGGCCAGAAGGGCCTCGCCGAACTGAAGGGCGAGGGCGGCTGGACGGAAGTCGCTGGTTGCCCCGTCTTCACCAATGACGATGGCGCCAAGGGTGTTCAGGCGATGACCGACATTCTTGCCGCGAATCCCGACCTTGACGCATTCGGCATCATGGGCGGCTGGCCGCTGTTCGGGGCGCCGCAGCCCTATCGCGATCTATTCAAGCCAATGGCCGACAAGATCGCCAAGAACGAGTTCGTCATCGGGGCCGCCGACACCATCGGCGACGAAGTGGCGATCGCCAAGGATGGTCTGGTGACGGCGCTCGTCGGACAGCGACCGTTCGAAATGGGCTACAAGGCGCCCACGGTGATGCTCGACCTGATCGCTGGCAAGCAGGTGGAGGATCCGGTTTTCACCGGGCTTGACGAATGCACCAAGGATACGGTCGATACCTGCATCCAAAAGTGAGCGTGTGCCGGTGGGGCGCTCGATCTTTGGCGCTCCACCTCGCGACTGGCGATTTCAGGCCCCGTCGCTCTCGTGCTTTTCCGGCGGGGTCAGATCGACGCCGTTGATTCGGCCGATATGGGTCGCCAGCATCGGGATGTACTGGTCGGCGCCGCCTGTGGCCGCAAGTCCGGCGAACGAATTTTTTGCCGCGTTGCCCAACGGATTGGCGACGCCCACCGCGTCGGCCATCGATTCCAGATAGGTCAGATCCTTCAGCGCATTGGCGATGGTGAACTTGTGGGCATCGCGGTCACCCTCCAGCGTCCATTTCATGAAGGTCTGGTAGAAGCCGCAGTCCATCCGGCTGTCGCGGATGATGCTGTCGAAGCGATCGGGCGAGATGCCCACCTTCTGCGCTAGCGCCAAAGCTTCGGAGTAAAGCGCGGCGTAGCCGAGCGACAGGAAATTGTTCAACAGCTTCATGCGGTGGCCGTCGCCGGTGGCGCCGATATGAACGACGCGACCGGCCCAGGTGTCGAACACTGGTGTCAGTCGGGCGAAGATGGCGTCGGAAGCGCCGACCATGGTGTCGAGTGTGCCAGCCCATGCTTCCTTGGGTGTGCGGCCGAGCGGCGCGTCGACAAGATCGACACCGATCGTCGACAGTTCGGCCGCAAGCGCGATTGTCGAGTCGGGATCGGACGTCGAGCAGTCGACGACAACGGAACCCGGTTTCAAACCGGTCTTCAGCCCATCCGGCCCGCGGACGATCGCTTCGACTTCCCGCGAACTGGTGACGCAGAGGAAGACGATGGTCGAATGTGCCGCGACGTCGCCGGGCGTGGAAACTTCCGTGGCGCCCCTTGCGATCATGTCTTCGGCGGGCGCCCGGTTCTTGCGGCCGAGAAAGGTCAGCGGATAGCCCTTCTCGACGATGTTCTTGGCAATGCCGTGCCCCATCAGGCCGAGGCCGATGAAGCCGATTTGTTCTCTTGCGTTAGCGGTCGTAATCATCTTCTCTACTCACCCCGGCGCTTGGTGGGTTGGCGATTTCCTTCAGGCAGGATTTCGCGTTTCTGGCAAGGAAGCAATTGCCGCGCGCGTGCCGGCAGACTGCGCTCACCCACATGTCATCTCGATGCGGAAATTATTTCCGCATGGTCGTCGGTGCACGGGGTGTCACAAACTTGAATCGATCGGGCCAAATTGATTCCAATAGGTCGTTGGACGAAACGGCACTGCAAGCCGATAGTTCCTGCATGTATGTCGAGATCACTTCTATCGGCACTGTAACGTTAACCGGGCATCGATCAAAATGTGGGATCTGGCGGCATTACCAGACTTGCCCGTGATCCTTTTTATCGACGGCACCGATATTCAGTGGGAGTGATTGCCCATGCCGTTTGGCCCTATTTCCGTTTTCCACTCAGTCTGCGCATGGTCGAGGATATGCTTGCAGCGCGTTGCGTTACCGTCTCTCACCAGACCGTGAGGCTCTGGGCGGAGAAGTTCGGCCGGCATTTCGCCAAGGATACTCGCAAGCGATCAGCCGGCAGGCTCGGTGACAAATAGCACCTCGATGAGGTTGTCATCACTATCGCCTGCAAGAAACACTGGCTCTGGCATGCCGTCGATCAGGATGGTTTCGTCGTTGGTGTCCTGGTCCAGAGCCGCCGCAATACCGCGACTGCAAAGCGTTTGATGCGAAAGCTCCTGAAAAGACAGGGCCGTTTGCCGCGCGTGATGATCACCGACAAGCTTCGATCCTATGATGCGGCGAAGCAGGAAATCATGCCCGGTGTTGAGCATCGCTCCTACAAGGGCCTGACCAATCGGGGCGAGAATTCTCATCAGCCTATCCGACGGCGTGAGAGGATCATGAAACGCTTCAAGTCTGCCAGGCAGCTTCAGCGCTTTGCTTCCATCCACGATCCGTTCGTCAACCTCTTTCATATCCCCCGCCACGACAAACCATCCGCTCACCATCGCGAACTGGGAGCAACAGCCATGCAGATGTGCAACGAGATCGCTCATCTCGCAGCCTGCGCAGGCATCTTCTCCTCCTTTTTCGCAAAAGAACTTTTAAGTTTACAGTGCCACATTGACAACTTCCACAAATTCAACATAAATCCACATAGACGGAGATGATGGTCGTGGATTTTTCGATTCTTGCACTCAGATCGGCAATAGCATCGGGCAGCCTCACTTCGGAGGCGCTCGTCCAGGAGTGCCTGGCGCGCATCAAGCGGCTGAACCCCGTCGTCAACGCTTTCAGTCAGGTCTACGAGGTGGAGGCGCTGGAAGAGGCGCGGGCCTGTGACCGGGAGGCGGCTCAGGGCCGGTTGCGCGGTCCGCTCCACGGCATTCCGATGGGCGTCAAGGACCTCTTCTTCGTGGCGGACCGCCTGTGCCAGCGCGGCTCGGCCGCCTATCGTAATTTCGCTCCCAAGGCGACGGCGCCGATCGTCCAGCGGATGATGGACGCCGGATCGATCATGATCGGCAAGACCACAACCACCGAGATGGGCTGGTCCGGTTCGAGCAATTCCGAATTTTACGGTCCGACCCGCAATCCATGGAACCCCGACCTAACAAGCGGCGGCTCCAGTTCCGGGTCCGGCGCGGCGCTCGCCGCGCGCATGGTGCCGATTGCGCTCGGATCCGATGGCGGCGGTTCCGTGCGCATCCCGGCGGCCTTCTGCGGAATCTTCGCCATGAAGGGGTCGCTCGGGCGCGTGCCCGCCTGGCCGTGGAGCGCGACGGAAATGCTGTCGCATGCCGGCCCCATGAGCCTGTCGGCCAAGGACAGCGCGCTGCTGTTCAACATCGCCAAGGGCCCGGACCCGCGTGATCACCTAGCCCTGCCGGATGATGGCGAGGACTATACGGAGATGCGATCGGTCAAGACGCTGCGCGTCGGCTTCGCCCCGACCCTGTTCGGCTTCGATGTGGCACCGGAGATCGCGCGCGTGGTCAACGAGGCTGTGGGCTCCATTGCCCGCGGGCTCGACATCGACGTTCGCCCGGTCGCGCCGGACTGGTCGGATCCGATCGACATCTTCGAGACGCTCTGGGTGGCGGGCAGGGGGGTCGCGTATGGCGCCCAGGCCGATATTTCCAGCTTCGGCAGCGGTTTCCGTGGACTGGTGGAGGCCTCGGCGGCATACGATCTCGGTGACTATCTCTCGGCGATGAAGGTGCGCGCGGAATTTTCCGGCAGCGTGCATGTGCTGTTCGAGGATATCGATCTTCTGCTCCTGCCGACGGTGCCCGTCGAACCGTTTTCCGCCGACCGGGAGGCGCCGGAAGGCTTTGCGTCCCCGTCGCAGACGCTCGCCTGGACCGGCTGGACGCCCTTTACCTACCCCTTCAACCTTTCCGGCAATCCGGCGGCCTCGCTGCCCTGCGGCTTGACGGCGGGTGGTCTGCCGGTCGGCCTGCAGGTCGTCGGCCGCCGCTATGCCGACGCGCTTGTCATGGCGTTCTGCCAGCAGGCCGAAGATTACGTTTTCAAAAATAAAATACCTCCGCTTGTCGTTGCTGGCGGCAAAGCGGGGTGGGGAACACCCAGCAACCCAACTGTGGAGATGTCGTCATGGAATTCAACAGGAGAGCATTCCTAAAAAGTTCGGCGCTCGCTGGCCTTGCCGTCGGCCTGCCGGTTCTCAATACCGCGTTTTTCGTCGATCCGGCACATGCCGCTGAAGGCAAAGTCATCAACTTCATGTCGGCAGAGAACCTGACCGGCAATTGGGACCCGTCGTCCCACACGACGCTGGCCCAGATCAACCTCGAAAGCTTCGTGTTCGGTTATCTGACCCGCGCACCGATGCGGCCGGACAATCCGGACGAACTGGTGATGGAGCTCGCGACGGACATGAAGCTCGTCGACGAGCATACGCTCGAGTTCACGTTGCGCGAAGGCGTGACCTTCCATGACGGCAAGCCGTTCACGGCTGAAGACGTGAAAGCGACCTTCGAATATGCCAGCCAGCCCGACCGGCCGGCGGCCTGGTATCCGGGTCCCTGCGAGGTCGAGGTGGTCAGCGATCATGTCGCGCGCATCAAGACGGACAAGGGCGGTTATCCGGCGAGCCTCTTCTGGTTCCTGTCGGCCTTCCTGCCGATCATGTCGGCAAAGGATGTTGCCGATCCGAAGACGCTTTCGTCCCGTCCGAACGGCACGGGCGCCTTCAAGTTCGCCCGTCAGGAGGGCAACACCACCGTGCTCGAAGCCTTCGACGGCTTTTATCTCGGCAAGCCGACCCTTCCGGGCATCAATTTCAGCTTCGTCGGCGACGCCACGACCCGCACGCTGGCGCTCCTGAACGGCGAGGCCGATCTCATCGAACGGCTTGAGGCCGAGCAGGTCCAGACCATCGAGGAGGCGGGCGGCTACAAGCTGAACAAGGCAGTCTCCGTCGAGAACAAGTATCTCTGGTTCCGCTGCTCCAAGCCGCCCTTCAACGATCCGCGCGTGCGCAAGGCGGCGGCCCATGCCATCGACCGCACCGTGCTTCTCGACATTCTCGGGGTGTCCGGCCATGCCTCCAAGGCCTGGATTTCGCCTGTGAAGTTCGGCTACATCGATACGCCGAACTATCCCGAGTACAATCCGGAGGAAAGCCAGCGCCTTTTGGCGGAGGCCGGCTTCCCAAAGGGCGAGGGCCTGCCCGAACTCGAATACATCACCTCGGTCGGTTTCTACCCCAAGACCAAGGAATATGGCGAGGTCATCACGGCGATGCTCCAGGAGCAGGGGTTCCCCGTGAAGCTCAACGTCATGGAGGTTGCGGCCTGGAACGAGCGCCTCTACGACCGGCCAGGCGGTGGACCGGGTCACATGATCGACTGCGGCTGGTCGACAGGCTCGCCGGAACCGGACCTCGTGCTGCGCACCCACTTCCACTCAAGCTCGAAACGCATCTGCGGCATCGAGGACAAGGATCTGGATGCGGTGCTCGACAAGGAGCGCAACACGCTTGATCCTGCGGCCCGCAAGGCGGTGATCCAGAACGAGGTCATGCCGATGCTTGCCGACAAGGTGCCGGCGCTGTCGTTGTTCACCTCGGTCTTCATCCACGCCATGCGAGACGGACTGGATGGCATGTACTTCTATCCGAATGGCATGATGGACGCGAACAAGGCGACCCTGGTCTGATTGCAAAGGCGGCCGCCTGTCGATGGCGGCCGCACCAATTCCGATCGGTTCAAGGGGAATCGGATGTTCGTTCTGGCGTTTCTGTTGAGACGGTTCCTGCAAGGGATCCTGATCATCCTGCTCGTGACCTTCATCATTTTCACGCTGCTGCGTGTAGTGCCGGGCGATCCGGCGCGTCTCATCGTCGGCGGCATGGCGCCCGACGAGGTGGTGGCGATGAAGGCGAAGGAGCTCGGCCTCGACCGGCCCATTCCGGTTCAGTTTCTGTCCTATGTCGGTGATCTCGTGACCGGCGATCTCGGCACGTCCTTCGTCCGGCCGAAGAGCGGCGCAAGCCTCGGAGGTGCTGCTTTCGACGACGAGACGCGCGAGGAACGCGCCAAGGTGCTGGAACTCATCCTCGGCTCGCTGCCGATGACGCTGCAACTCGCCGCATTGGCGCTGGCCTTCGCGCTACTCGTCGCCGTGCCGCTCGGCACTGCCGGCGGCCTCTATCCCGGCCGCTGGCCCGACAAGCTGGCGCTGGCGATCGGATCGATCTGTGTATCCACACCGAATTTCTGGCTGGGTATCGTTCTGACGCTGTTTCTGTCGGTGAAGCTGAAACTGTTTCCGGCCATCGGCTACCGCGGCTTCAGCTACACCATCCTGCCGGCCATCGTGCTGGCGGTGGAGATTGTGCCCTTCATCCTGCGCACGCTCACCGTCTCCGTGGCGCAGGTGATGCGGGAGGAATTCATCCAGCTTGCGCCGATCCGGGGCTTGAGCCGCAGCCGCACCATCTTCTCGCATGCCCTCGGTAATTCTGCGATCCCGCTGATCAACCTACTAGGGGTGCAGCTCGGCATGCTGCTCGGCGGCGTCCTCGTCATCGAGTTCATCTTCGACTATCCGGGCCTCGGCCTCCTGACGATCAACGCCGTGCTGCAGCGCGACTTTCCGCTGATCCAGGGGATAGCGATCTTCATTTCCGTGATGTTCGTGGCGATCAACGTCCTCGTCGACCTGATCGCGATGACCATCGATCCGAGGCTGGAGTACTGACGTGACCGATATCGTTCAGCCGACCGTCGCGCCGCGCGCCGCCGCAAGGCGTGGCGTCACCCCCACCCGGCGCATCCTCCAGATCGCCGCCGCGCGCACCGACTTCCGCATCGGCCTCATTGGTTTCAGCCTGCTCGTCGGGCTGGCGATCTTCCTGCCGCTGATCAGTTCGATCGACCCGATCAAGATCGCCTACACCTCCAAGCTGCTTCCGCCGTTCCCGGCCGAAGGGTGGAAATGGCCGCATGTGCTCGGCACAGACCAGCTGGGCCGCGACGTCCTGATGCGCTGCCTGGTGGGGCTTCGCTATTCGCTGATGATCGGCATCACCACGGTGGTCCTGATGTTCATCGTCGGGTGCAGCCTCGGCCTCTATGCGGGCTTCCGCGGCGGCTGGGTCGATGCCGTCATCATGCGGCTCACGGATGCGCAGCTGTCGATCCCGATGATCATCCTCGCCATCACCATTCTCGGCGTCTCGCGACCGACGGTGCCGGCGATCATCCTCGTGCTCGGCCTGTCGGGCTGGCCGCTCTATGCCCGCGTCGCCCGCTCGGTGGCGCTCGGCGAGCGCAATCGCGGCTATGTGTTGGGTGAGCGCGTGCTTGGCGCGTCCGACATCCGGATCATGCTGCTCTTCGTCGCGCCGGTCGTGCTGCCGCCGATCGCCTTCGTGGCGGTTCTCGACATCGCCCGCATGATGATCTTCGAGTCCATCCTCGGCTTCCTCGGTCTCGGCGTTCAGCCGCCGACGCCGACCTTCGGCAACGTCATCGCCGATGCCCGGAAATATCTGCTCAATGCCTGGTGGATCGCCACCATGCCCGGCGTGTTCATGCTGGTCTCGCTCACATGCCTCAACATCATGGGATCGGCACTGGAGCGCGCCCGTAACGCGGTTCTGAGAGGAGAGGCGTGATGAACGATCCCATTCTCGCCGTCTCCGGCCTCGGCGTCGATCTGCAACGGGAAGGCGGCAGCCGGCGGATCGTCGACAATGTCAGTTTCGCGCTGGCCCCCGGCGAAGTGCTCGGCCTCGTGGGCGAGGCCGGTTCCGGCAAGTCGGTGCTGGCGCGAGCGCTGGTGCGCGCGATTTCCTCGCCGCTGGAGATCACGTCCGGCAAGGTCGTCTTCGAGGGGCGCGACGTGCTCACCCTCGATGCACGCGGTTTGCGATCGGTGCGCGGCAACCGCATCGGCTTCATCGGCGCGAATCCGATGGGATCGCTCGATCCGCGCCTGCCCATCGGCAACCAGATCATCGAGAAGCTGCGCTGCGTGCAGCCGAAGATCGGACGTGCGGAAGCGCGGGAAAAGGTGCTCGACCTGCTCGGCCGTGTTCGCATCCCGTCGCCGAATGCCCGGTTCCACGAAGCGCCGTTCCAGTTTTCCGGCGGAATGATGCAGCGGGTTATGATTGTCGATGCGCTGATCTCCGATCCCTCTCTGGTGATCGCCGACAACATCACCCAGCCACTCGACGTAACCGTGGCGGCGCAGATCATCCGCCTGATCGACAGCCTGCGACAAAGCCTCGATACGGCCTTCTTGTTCATCTCCTCGTCGTTGCCGGTGGTCGCGCAGATCGCGGAAAGGACGCTGGTCATGCAGCGCGGCCGGATCGTCGAAGAGGGGCCGACGGCAAGCCTGGCGGTGAGCCCGCAGCAAGCCTATACCCGGACGCTGCTCGCCCGTATCCCGCCGATCTGGAAGGATGTGGCAGCGCCCGCCGCCACCGAAGGCAAGCCGGTGCTGACAGTCGACAATGCCATGCGGTCCTACCTCGTGCGCAAGCGTGGATCCTTCAACAGCTACAATGAAGTCAAGGCCGTGCGCGACGTCTCCTTCATCGTGAAGGCCGGCGAGAACTTCGGCATCGTTGGCGAAAGCGGTTGCGGGAAGTCGACGCTGACCCGCCTTCTCGCCTGGCTGGAACGGCCGGACAGCGGCCGCATCGCCTTTCTCGGCGAGGACCTCTCGCATCTCTCGGCCCGATCGCTGACCGAGATGCGCAAGTCGTTCCAGCTCCTCTTGCAGGACCCCTATGGCTCGCTGCCGGCCGGCATGCCCGTCCAGCGCATGATCGAGGAACCGTTGCTCATCCACGGGGTCGATCGTACGCAGACGGCGCGGCTCGCACAGGAGGCGATGGTCGAAGTGGGGCTCGATCTGGAGCTTGCGGATCGGCTGCCGGTAGGCCTCAGTGCCGGGCAGCGCCAGCGTATCAACATCGCCCGCGCGCTGGTGCTGAACCCTCGCCTGCTCATTCTCGACGAGACGCTGTCGGCGCTCGATCAGGTGGAGCAGGCGGAGTTGCTGGACCTCTTCACGCGGCTTCAGGCGACGCACGGTTTTTCCTATGTTTTCATCTCGCACGATCTCGCGCTGGTGCGCAGGATGTGCCACCGTATCGCGGTCATGTATCTCGGACGAATCGTCGAACTCGCCGACAACGCCACGCTGTTCGAACAGCCGCACCACCCCTATACGCGGGCGCTGCTGAGTGCGATGCCGACGCTGGAGGACAACCGTTTTCCGCGTCCCGAATACCTGCTGGACGGCGAACCGCCGAGCCCGATCGATCTGCCGCAGGGCTGTTCGTTCCGCTCGCGTTGTCCGCGCGCCCAGGCCGATTGCATGACAAACGATCCGCCGCTGTTGGCGCTCGGCGGCGGCAATTCCGTTGCCTGCCTGCACAGGCACGCGGCGCTGCAAGTGAAGGAGACCGTCGATGTCGAGTGAGATCCGCAAGGAAGCCATTCTGGAGCGGCTGGATCGCGATCAGCGCGTCAGCGTGCTCGAATTATCGACGGAATTCGGCGTTTCGGGTGAGACGATCCGGCGTGACCTCAAGGACCTCGAGGCCGAGGGGGCCGTGCGGCGCGTGCATGGCGGCGCCATCCCGGCCGGGCGCACCGCCGACACGCCGATCACGGAGCGCATCAAGCTGAATGCGCTGGAAAAGGACGATGTCGCCGGGCTGGCCCATCGGCTGATCAACGACGATTGCGTCATCTTCCTCGACACGGGCACGACGACGCTGGCGCTGGCGAGACGGCTGGTCGGCTTCAAGAAGCTCCGCCTTTACACCAATTCGCTGCGCATCGCGCAGGCTGCCTGCGAACATTTCGGGGTACAGGTGCAGATGACACCCGGCCATCTCCGTTCGGTGGAGCAGGACCTCGTGGGCTACGACACGATCTCCTATATCCAGCAGTTCCATTTCGACATGGTGTTCATGGGGGCCGCCGCCATTAATGCGGACTATGGCTTCATGGATTTCGAGGAAGACGAGGCGCGTATCCGCCAGGTTCTGCTGAAGCAGACGTCGAGAAGCGTCATGCTCGCCGATCATTCCAAGTTCGGCAAGGTCGGCAATGTCATCACCGCACCGTTCGGCCGCGTCCATACGCTCGTGACGAACCGGATACCGCCCGAAGACATCGTCGTGGCGGGCCGTGCGGAGCAACTGGAGATCGTCCATGGATAACAGCGGGACGGTCGCGGATCACGACGGGCTGTCGGCGATCTTTGACAGGATATCGGCCATCGGCGCGCACTCCGGCCAAGGCGTGACGCGGCTTGCGGCGAGCGCCGAAGACGGCGCGGCGCGTGCCATCTTCGCCGAATGGATGACGCGTGGCGGCGCGCGCATGGCTGAGGATGCGGTGGGCAACCAGTTCGCCTGTTTCGACTGGGCGGGAGAAAATGCGCCCTGGGTCTTCGCGGGCTCGCATCTCGACACCCAGCCGCGTGGCGGACGCTTCGACGGCACGCTCGGCGTGCTCTCCGCAGGCTGCGCCGCACTCGGCCTTCAAGCGGAAAAGCAGGCCGGGGGCTTCAAGTCAGCCCGCAATCTCGCCGTCGTCAACTGGACGAACGAGGAGGGCGCGCGCTACCAGCCGAGTCTCACGGGCAGCGCTGTCTTCTCCGGTGCGTTACCGCTCGGCGAAGCCCTCGCGCTGCGTGACGGCGCGGGAATTTCGCTCGGTGACGCGCTTGCCGGGATCGGCATCGTCGGCGAAACGGGCTCGGTTCCGCCGCGGCCGGAGGCCTATGTCGAACTGCATGTCGAGCAGGGCCGGACGCTTACGGAGGCGGGCTGCCGCGTCGGCACCGTCGAAGGCACGTGGGCGGCGCGAAAGATGACCGTCCGCTGGATCGGCCGTGCCGCGCATACCGGCCCGACGCCCATGGCTGACCGCTGCGACGCCCTTCTTGCGGCGGCGCTGGGCATTGCCGCGTTCGAGGCGGTGATGGCGGAACACTATCCGCGCCTTCACCGCTCCGCCGCGCGGCTTGTGGTCGAGCCGAATTCGCCGAATGTGGTGGTGGAGCGCGCCACCGTCTGGTTCGAATTGCGTGGCCTCGACATCTCAGAACTCGACAGGGCGGGGAAGGCGGTTCTCACCGCCTTCGAGACGGCGGCCGTCGATACCGGCACCCGGCTGGAGGTTTCCGCCGATGCGCTGCGGGCGCCGGCCGGCATGGATGGCGGACTTGTGGCAATCGTTGACCACACCGCGCGGTTATGTGGCTTTGAGCCACTCGCCATGCGGTCCGTTGCGGGCCACGATGCGGTCGCCCTCCAGAACAGCGGCATTCCCTCCGCCCTGATCTTCATTCCGAGCGTGGACGGCATCGCGCACCACCCGGACGAACTGACGCTTGCGGAAGACATGCAGGCCGGGCTGACGGTGCTGACGGCGGTGCTTCGGCATCTGGCGGAAGGCGGCTATGGCAACGGACAGGCACGGTAGGAGGAGCGCCATGCAGACGGACAATGCACTTCATGCCGCGCTCGAGCGGGGCGGCTTTCGCGGCGCGGTGCTCTCCCCGCCGATTGGCGGCGTCGTGTCTCCGATCCATCGGGCGGTCGAGAACCATTGCTGCTTTGCGACGGCAGCCGGCGCGAAGCCGGTCTTCGTCAAGCGCCGCCACGATGACATGGCGGCCTTCATCGAGCCTACGCGGGTGATGGAGGCAAGCCGCAAGGCCGGCGAACTCGGCATAGCGCCCCGGCTGCTGCATGCGGATCCGGACGATGGGGTTCTGGTGTTCGAGGCGCTCGGCGAGGATTGGCGATGGGGGCATGCGGACGTGCTGCGCCACCCGGCGGTTCTGGAAAGCCTGCTCGCTGCCAAGCGGAAATTCCATACGGCGGCGGCGCTTTCAGAAATGCGTAGCGTGTTCGATCTCGTCTTGGCCTATCGCCATTTGGCAGCATCGCCCGAGGTGACGTTGCCCGCTCCGGTCCAGACGGTTTCGGCGGCGGTCGATCGCATCGCGGCGGCGATTGCGGCTGCCGGTTTCGATACGGTTGCCTGCCATGCGGACGGGGCGTCGTCCAACGTCATGGTGGGGCCTGGTGATGCGGTTCAGCTTGTCGATTTCGAATGGGCGCGTCAGGCGGACCCCGCCCACGATCTCGGAACCGTGCTTGCCGAGCTGTTGCCCTTCGACGGCGAGGCGCTGCTCGCGGTGGAGATCGCGACGGGCAGGCCGGACGCACAGATCCTTGCCCGCGCCCGGCTCTATGGCGCGGCCGACGATCTGATGTGGGCGATCTGGGGCTTCATCAATGCGGCGCACTCGCCGCGCAAGCATGTTGAGTTTTTCAAATATGCCGAGTGGCGTCTGCTCAGGGCCCGCACGGTGATCGAGGGGCCGCGTTTCGAAACGTGGTTGAAGCAGGTCTAGCGGGAGAGATGCGATGAGACGCAGGTTGGGTGAAGGGGCGGCCCCGGCGGAGCGGGCCATCGAGCAGGCGATTTGTGCCGTGGCGGACTGGCGGGAACGGGACATTTCCTACGAGCCGGTTCCCGGCGGCATCAGCAATCCGAACTGGCGTGTCCATGTCGGCGGCGCGGCGCACAGCTTCTTCGTCAAAATCCCCGGTGAGGGGACCGCGATGTTCATCGACCGCCGGACCGCGAACGAGGCGGGCCGAAAAGCCCACGCAGCAGGGGTAGGTGCCCGCATCATCGATTTCTTCCCGGAGACGGGCGTCGAGGTCAGCGAATTTGTCGACGGTCTCAAGACGTCCACAAACGGCGATTTCCTCGATCCGGTCGTCCGCTTCAACGGGCTTCGGGCGCTGAAGGCCTTCAACGACAGCCCGCCGCTTTCCCAGGTCAAGACCACCTTTGACATGATCGACGAGCATTTCCAGCAGGTCCTCGTGCTCGGCGGCGAATTTCCGCCCGATTTCGGCTGGCTCAATGCGCGCTACCGCGAGGCGCGGCAGGCGCTGGAAGCATCGGGCCTCGATCTGGCCCCTTGCATGAACGATACGCTCGCCGGCAATTTTCTGTTGCATTCCGACCGGCGGGTGATGCTGGTCGATTTCGAATATGCGTCGACCAACGACCGGGCGGCCGAACTGGCGCTTTGGTTCAGCGAAATGTGCTTCTCGCCGGAGATCGAGGCGGAAATGATCGAGGAATATTACGGCCGCGCCGACCCGGCCGTGCTGGCTCGGGTGTCGCTCTTCAAGGCACTCGTCGACCTGAAGTGGTCCACCTGGGCGATGGTCCAGAACCAGGTCTCCCGCCTCGATTTCGATTTCTTCAAATACGGCTTCTGGAAGCACATGCGGGCACGGTTCGTGATGAGCGATCCGCGCTGGTCCGAATGGCTCAGGGCCGTCTAAAGAAATTCCAGAAAAATTGCGTAAAACATATAGATAGAGCGAACAGGGAATGGTGGCGCCGTGGTAGTTTCTCCCGAATTCCTGCGCCGGATTGCGGCCGTTGCCGCGCGCGAGGCGCTGCCGCGTTTCCGCATGCCCGGCCTTGTCGCCAACAAGGTCGCGGGCGGGTTCGATCCCGTCACCGAGGCGGATCGGGAGACCGAGAAGGCGATCCGGGCCCTGATCCGGGCGGAGTTTCCTGAGCACGGCATTCTGGGCGAAGAGTTTGGCGCGGAGGGAGCCGATGCACGGCATGTCTGGGTGATCGATCCGATCGACGGAACGCGCTCCTTCATTTCCGGCATTCCGCTCTGGGGCACGCTGGTCGGCCTGACGGATGGCGGTGACGCGGTTGCCGGCATGATGGCGCAGCCCTTCATCGGCGAGCTGTTCTATGCGACCGGCGACGGCACCCACTACGAAGGGCCGCACGGCAAGGCGCGCCTCGCGACCCGCACAACGGAAACCCTTTCCGAGGCAATGCTCTGCACGACGACGCCTGCGATCTTCGAGCCGGACCGGCGCAGCGCCTTCGACCGGCTGGAGCGGCACGTCCGCCTGTCGCGCTACGGCACCGACTGCTATGCCTATTGCATGCTCGCCGCCGGCCAGATCGATCTCGTGGTGGAGACCGGCCTGCAACCTTACGATATCGTCGCACTCGTCCCGATCATAGAGCAGGCGGGCGGCGTGGTCACGGATTGGGACGGTGGTCCTGCGGAGCGCGGCGGCGGAATCGTTGCCGCGGCAAATACGACGTTGCATGCCAAGGCGCTGGCCGTACTGCATTCGGGTTGAACGCCTGAGAGAAAGGGGGCTTGTCGCAAACTTTCAGCCAGATCGCAATGAGCCCGAAACATCTCTTCCAGATCACGATAGCTGAGCGGATAGCGAAGCTACCAAGTCACCGCCTGCATGACCAGCCATGCCTCGAAATGCCGGCCCTTGAAATCTTCTTTCGACCGGCGCTTCAGCTTTTCGGCAATGGCATTCAAAATCATCGGCCGCTCCGCAATTTTTGGAGCGGCAATTTCTCTTCTGATGGTCAACATACCGTTAAGCGTGAAATTTGCGACATCACCGGTGAAACATGACAATTCCCGGCGAAGGCCATCTTTACAGTCGCACGACCTCGCCGCTGTGGATCGACTCGTCCGCCGCCAGAACGATGCGCAGGCTGTTGACGCCGTCTTCCATATGCTGCGACAGATCAAGTTCTTCCCGGATCGCCTTCAGGAGATAGCGCTGTTCGCGCTCGCAGAGGTCGTCATGGCCCGGCTCGTCGGTCATGTCGATGCGCTCGTCCGGCCTGGACATATCGGCATGGTGCCGCAGGATCTGGTTGGTCTTGGTGTGGGCGTTGATGTCGTCGGATTTCACCTCACCGGCCGTTTCCGCCATGACGATCGAGACCGAGCCCTTGGGCCCGAAAACATCCTTCACGAAGAAGGCCGTCTCCGAAACCATAGGGCCCCAGCCGGCTTCATACCAGCCGACTGATCCATCGTCGAACTGCACCTGCAGCATGCCGTAGTTGTTCTTGGCGACCTCGTCCGTCAGCTTGGCGCCGATGGCGTGCACCTTGACCGGCTTGGCGTCCGTCATCTGGCACATGATATCGACATAGTGGACGCCGCAATCGACGATCGGCGGGAAAGAGTCCATCAGCCGCTTGTGCCAGGCCCAGGTTTCGCCATTCGACTGCTGGTTCAGGTTCATGCGGAACACCAGCGGCGTGCCGAGTTCGCGCGCGATCTCGATGAACTTCACCCAGCTCGGATGCTGCCGCAGGATGTAGCCGATCACCAGTTTGCGCCGGGTGCGCCTGGCCACCCTGACGACTTCCTCAGCATCGGCGACGGTCAGCGCCATCGGCTTTTCGACGAATATATGCGCTCCCGCTTCCATTGCCGCGATCGCGTACGACGCATGGGTGTCGGGCAGCGTGTTGATCGATACGACATCCGGCTTGAGTTCGGCGAGTGCCGTGTGAAAATCGCTGAAGCGCCGGGTGCCCTTGAGGGCATCCGGCAGGTCGACCTTGTCGACATGGCGGGTGCACACGCCCACCACTTCGAAGCCTTCGATACGGGTATAGGCAAGGGCATGGCTCATACCCATATTGCCGAGCCCGACGACCAGAACGCGCAGCTTGTTCATTGCTTGTCTCCTAACCGATCTTGATCACATTGCCGGAGCGTGCCGATTCCTCGGCCGCAAGCGTCGCTTCGAGTGCGGCTGTCGCATCCTCGGGGGTCCCGATCTTCGGTGTTTCACCCTTCAGCGCACAGTTGGCGAAATAGGAAAACTCGTCGCGGAGGGCGCCGCCGCGCACGCCGTCAAACATCGGCCAGTAGGTCGTGTCGGGGCTGTGGAGGCGGGTTCCGTCGACAATGCCGAGATTGGGGAATGTGTCCTGTACGTGGATGATCCCTTCGGTGCCGATGATCGACATGCGCTCATCGATGTCGAACGGCGTCTTCTCCGGCATGCACCAGACGGTTTCCAGTGTCGCAGTTGCCCCTCCGGCGAAACGATACATGGTCTGGCCGATGTCGGGATGCTTCAGCCCGCGCACATCAGTGGTCTGGGCATAGGCCGAGACGATTCTGTCGCCCGTCAGCCAGAGCATGATATCGGTGTCGTGGATGGCGTCGCCGACGATCGGGCCGATCTTGTTCAGGATGGTCGGCGTCCAGGCTGCAGGGATGTTCCGACGCGAGGAAAGTGCAACAATCTTGCCGATCCGTCCTTCGTCGATCGCCTGCTTGGCCATGCGGTAGCGCGGATTGAACCGCACGATATGGCCGATGAAGAGATTGCCTTTCGACTCTCTGGACGCCGCAAGGATCTTGCGGGCGTCCGCGACCGTCGAGGCAATCGGCTTTTCGAGGAAAACATGCTTGCCGGCCTTGAGGGCCGCGATCGCCGGTTCCGTGTGCTGGTCCCACATCGTACAGATGGATACAGCATCGATATCGGGATCGGCCAGCATCTCGTTATAGTCGGTGAAGGTCTTCTTGACGTTGAACTTCTTGCCAAGCTCGGCAAGCCGGTCGGGCTTCCGCGTGCAAAGCGCGGAAAGTTCTAGATTGGGCACGCCGACGATCGTTTCGGCGTGAATTTCGCCGAACCATCCAAGCCCGATAATGCCAATGCGAAGCCGTTGCATGTTCCCTCCTTAAAAATCTTCCAGTGTGAGTTCGCGCGCCATGACGATGTTGCCGGCGGTCAGCCCGCAATCGACCGGAAGTGCAGCGCCGGTGATGGCGCGCGCGGCGTCGGATGCGAGAAACACGATTGCCTCGGCGACATCTTCGGGTTCGGCGACGCGCCCAAGCGGGTACCAGCGCTCGAGCCGCTTCAGCACGTCAGGATCCTTGCGGATGCGTTCGGTCCAGATCGGGGTGCGCACGGTACCGGGCAGCACGATGTTCGCCCGGATTCCGTAGCGGCCATATTCGAGGGCGAGTGCCCGGGTCAGCGAGATCAGGCCGGCCTTGGCGGCGCTGTAGGCAGGATCTCCGAGCGCGCCGAGGCCGTTGACGGAACCGACCGTCACGATCGAGCCGGCCTTGCGCGCGACCATTTGCGGTAGAACCGCATGCACGCAGTTGTAGGCCCCGTTCAGATTGCCATCGACATGGCGCCGCCATCCCTCCGGGTCCGTCACGGCGAGCGTGCCCTGGTCCGAAAAGCCGGCATTGTTGACGAGCACGTGTACGTCACCAAAGGAAGCAAATGCAGCAGCGACGGCATGCTGATCGGTAATGTCGGCGATGGCACCCCTGGCTTCGATGCCTTCGCTGTTCAGCTGATCGGCGAAAGCCAACACCGCATCGCTTCGGTCGAGTGCTGCAATCCTTGCGCCGCGCGCGCCAAGCTGACGGCAGAGCGCCTGTCCGATCCCTCCCGATGCTCCGGTGATCGCGACGGTCTTGTCTAAAAAGGTATTGGTCATAACAGGCACCTCATGGAAGCATTCTCATCGCCTCGCCGATCCACTCCAGGTTGGAGCGGCGAAGGTGACCCCAATTGTAGAAAGCGAACTCCGTGACCCCGCCGTCACGAAGACCGGCGACCGCGTCGAGGAATTCCGCCTTCGTGTTGAGGTCCGGATGGGCCGGCCGCATGATCGCCCGGATGGCGCTGGTCCCGCGCAGGCGACGCTTGATGTCGAAAAGATCGGACCGGATGCGCGCAGCACTCGGCTCGTAGAAACAGGCTTCGATGATGCCGGTCGTTTCGGCGAGCGACTTGAGGTCGCTGCCTTCGTACCATGCGCCGCCGGTCGGCCGGGCGACCGATGGAATGACCGCGACTTCGGCGTCGGGGCGGACGGCGGCGCGGATTTCCTGAACGAGCGAGGTGACTTCGTTGCTGCGGAAATCCAGGTAACGGCGAAGGTCGCCGTCCGCTTGCACGTCGGCCAGCCAGAAGGCTTCGGCCATGTCGTCGGGGAAGTCGATGTCGCTGGCGAGATAGGATTGCAGATCCTCGGCGACCTGTGCCCGCAGCCTTTCGGCATCGATGCCGACTTGCTTGGCACGAGAGATCGCGTGCGGCGAGAAATCCAATCCTAACAGGCAATCCATCCAGCGATTGTGACGGAACAGCGAGAACTCGTGGTGATAGCCATGCGCATAGGGCGCAAAGCCCGGGCTTTCCATCGAAATGCCGCGAACATTGTAGTTTTCGGTCACGTCGCGCGCGAGCCCGACAGCATAGGCACGTGCATCGGGATGCGATGGGCTGAGGCTGTAAATGTAGCGGTCGCCGAAGGCGTTCTGGCTGCACATGTCGGGGTTGGCTAGACCGAGCCGTGAATTGTGCAGCAGCACCAGCCAGGCATTGGTGGCGACATCCTTGCGCTCGCACAGCTCGCGCAGCACGTCGCGCTGACCGACGATCGGGTTTACCACCGGCTTCAGGCCGCCATAGCGAGACGGATCGGGCCGAAAATAGACCGTCCCGTCATCGGGGAAATAGACCTTGCCGTTCAGGCCATGCGGTCGCAGGAATTTCCCGGCGTGATAGGAGGCCGCCATGGTGACGGTCTCCAGTCCAAGGCGCTGGAACTCGTTGACTGCAGCATCGACCCCGGCTTCCGCGAGATCCCAGGCATAGGTGTAGAGCGCGCGATAGCGTCCTTTTGCAGAACTCATGGAATTGTCCGTCCTCAATTGTCGAACCAGCCGTCTTTCAGGTAGCGCATGTATTCGAAGACGGTGCCGTGCTTGAGCACGAACACGACTTCGAGGAAGTCACCGACAATGAATGGCGGGATGAGAATTTCGTCGACGGAGGCGAGCAATGGCTCGATCGCATCGACGCGAAAGGCGACATGCGGATTGTCGCGCACCATCGCAGGCACGGTGCTATCGTCGCGATAGCGTAGGAACTCGATATGTTCGGGATGATTTCGCGGATTGGTGACCCAGATCTTGCTCTGCTCGACCCAGTCTTCCTGTGGTTGCTTATCTGTTGTGGTAATGCCGACGTGATCGAAGACAAACATGCGCGCCTCGCAATTGGAACAGGCGTGGGGCGGCATGGGCCGCCCCACGGGATGCGTCAGAGAATTGTGCGAATGGCTTCGACGTCGACGGTCTCGTAGTCGCCCGCCAGCTTGTAGCCGTCGGCATCCGCCTTCACCTTGGCATGGTCGAAATCGTTGGCCGGCGCGACGAACTGGTTCGTCACAACGTCCTCGGCTTTGAACACCTTGCTGACCTGGCCGATTTTGGCGATGGCATCGAAGTAGGTCTGCCAGCTGTCCATCAGGTGGAAGCCCCAGGCATTGCGCCTGTCCCAATGCGCGTGCATCAGGCCAAGCTGCTGCATCAACGATTCCGTTGCCACCGCCGGGTTCATCTGCGACGCCAGTCCCGGGAACTGCTCCATGGCGATCTGGGTGGCTGCGCGCGGGTTCTGCCAAGCGAATTCGAGACCCATCGCCCACCCGCGCAGATATTTCTCGTAAGCGGCCACCTTGGCAGCGTCATCGAGATCGGCTTTGCGGATGATGAAGGAATTGGCCGGGAATACCGACGTGTTCTTGCCGAGCAGATAGTCGAAATCGAGGCCCTGTCCGCGCCACTGGGCACGCAGGCCTTCCCATGAGAGCGCGGCATCGGCCTGGCCCTGAGCCAGAGCCTGGCCCCAAGCGCTGACCTCGACATACTTGATCTTGGACAGATCCACGCCGGCTGCGGCGAGCATCGGATCGGTGATCGACTGCCAGCCGGCCGAGCCGAGCACGATCGTCTTGCCTTCGAGCCCCTTGAGGTCCGCCGGCGCCTTGCCCTTCTGGAAAGCGAAGTCGAACACGTCGCCTGCCATGATGTGGAAAGCCGAAACCAGGTTCATGCCCTGCTCGAGACCGAGCGAGAGAATGCCCGGCGACGGATAGCCGAAGTCGGATTGGTTCTGGTCGACCAGCTTGACGGTCGCGGTGCCGTCCTGCGGGCCTGGCTCGATGACCGTTTCGAGATCGCCGAAATAGCCCATTTTCTTGGCGACCCAGTAGCCGAAGTCGTCGACGACCTCGAGCGTGCCGCGTGGAGAGACCCAGCGCACCGGCGCCGACTGCGCGAAGGCTGGCACCCCGCCGATGGCGGTTATTGCGACCCCGGCGCCGGTCAATTGCAAGAACCTGCGGCGGTGCATGGTGGACATGGTATGCAAGTTAGTCATGTTCAGCTCCTCCCTAAAAATGAATGGGCTCCCTTAATCAGGCGTCCCAGCTAGCCCATCTTTTTCCGACCCAGAAAAAGAAGACGTAAATCGAGATACCGATGGTCGCGAGCAGCGTGATCACTGCGAAGAATTGCGGCATGCGGATCATCGATGAATAGTAGTTGAGGCGATTGCCTAGCCCCTCGGCGCCACCGACCATTTCGGCTCCCACGGTTGTCAGGAGCCCGAAGATGGACCCGACCATCAGGCCAACGATGATCATCGGCATGGCCATTGGGATGCGGATCTTGGTGAAAATCTGGAAGGTCGAGGCGCCGAAGGAACGCGCAAGCGCGATCTTGGCCAGATCGACACGGCGGAATCCCGTCGCGGAGTTGATCATCACCATCGGCCCGGATGCCAGCGCCACGGCGATAATGCGGGGCTCGGAACCAAACCCCAGGCGCAGGATCAGAAGCGGCACCAGAGCCAGCATCGGCGTGGTCACCAAAAGCAGGATGTAAGGTGTGACGATCTTTTCGATGAAGGGAAATTGCGTGATGATCGCCGCCAACAGGAAGCCGATCGATGCTCCGATCGCAAAACCGACGATCAGCTCATAGAGTGTGACCAACAGATGCGGCCAGATGAATTTCCACTCGCTGACCAGGGCGACGGCGATCTGGCTCGGCCTCGGCAGGATGTATTGCGGTACTTCGAACAGGGTGATCAGCAACTCCGCGCCGCCGATGATGACGGCCGCAACGAGGATGATGATGAACGTTTCGAATGCGGTGCGACTGCCTCCCGAAGTCAGGGACGAAAGGCCGCCCGACAGACTGATATCGGCACCCTGCTTGGCGCCAAAAGTCGGGATCTGATCTTGTAGCTGGCTATCCAATGTCTTCTTCTCTCTTCAACTCGCAGCCATCAGGCCTTGCGGTGGTCGATCATGGCCTTGATGTCGTTGACGCGGGCGATGAATTCCGGCGTCGACTGAATCGAGACGGGGCGCGGGCGCGGGAAATCGACGTCGACGATTTCCTGGATCCGGCCCGGCCGCGCGGACATCACGACGATCCGGTCGGCCAGAAACAGCGCTTCGGCGATCGAATGCGTGATGAAGATGATGGTCTTGCCCGTCTCCATCCAGATTTCCTGGATCAGCAGGTTCATTTCATCGCGGGTGAACGCGTCGAGGGCGCCGAAAGGCTCGTCCATCAACAATACGGACGGATTGACTGCGAGGCTGCGCACGATCGACGCGCGCTGCTGCATGCCGCCCGACAGTTCGCGGGGAAACTTGTGCTCGAATCCGGCGAGCCCGACCCGCTGGAGGAGTTTCGCAATGCGCGCCTTGTCCGGCCGGGTCCGCTTCAGTTCGAATGGCAGGGCGATGTTGTTCTCGAGATTGCGCCAGGGCAGGAGATTTGCCTCCTGGAAGATCATGGCGATCTCGGGATGCGGCTTCTCGATCTTGTCCGAGCCGAGCCGGATTTCGCCGTTGGAAAGGCTGTGCAGGCCGGCCATGGACCAGAGCAAAGTCGATTTTCCGCAACCCGAAGGACCAAGAATGCAGAGGAATTCGCCCTCGCGCACCTGTAGCGAAACACGATCGAGCGCATGAACCGTGCCGCTGCGCGTGGCGTAGTGTTTTGACGCACTGGATACAGTCATCTTCGTCCCCGCAGCAGAGCTGCGCGGCTCGTATGTAGTCGAAGCGTTCATGCGCCTCCTCCCAAAGTTCACATGCTGACCGGCTGTCCGGTTCCCTCTATTTCTGAAATTATGTTACATATCTCAGGAATTGCAAGCGCTATTTTTTGTGGGGTCTTCAAAAGTTTTTGAAAGTAAATTTCACATTATAAATGTGTAAAAACATATAGATAACCTCATAGAGATGGAGGATTTGCCTTCAATTGCACTGTCCGACGCGAGAAATTTCTCATGAAATCCCCTCTTGAAGATGCGCATAAAACATGTAATTTTGTTTCTAGATAAAGGAAGCAAAGCTCGTATCTCATGCGAGCGCAGCTGGGGAGAAACGTCAGGATGGTCAACGAATTTGCGGGCGCACCCGTCCCTCGCAAGCGTCGTGCGCAGTCATGAGCAAGTCCGACAAATCGACGCCGTCGGTGGCTATCGATGTCGTTTCGCGTATTCAGCGGGCGGAACCCAATCTCAGTGCCGCCGAGCGCCGGGTTGCCGAAGCCGTGCAGGCCGACATGGAAGCTGCGACGCTGATGACGATCGCCGAACTGGCGGAGCGAGCCGGCGTAAGCCAGCCTTCGGTGACGCGATTTTGCCGCTCGATCGGCTGCTCGTCGTTCAATGAGTTCAAGATCAGCCTTGCCACGACGCTCACCGTGGCCGCGGTCTATCTGCGCAGCGACCGGGTGTTTCGCGACGATACCGGCCAGCTGGCGCAGATGGTGATGATGCGAGCGGCCAATACCGTGCGCGACAGCCTGGATCGCCTTGACACCAAGGCGGTCGAGCAGGCGATGGAAATTCTCTCATCCGCCCGCAGGATCGACATCTATGGACAGGGCGGCGGCTCCGCGAGCCTGGCCGACGACGCGCGGCTGCGTCTTTTCAGGCTCGGCATTCCCACGATTTCCTACGCCGACGGACATCAGCAACGCATGTCGGCTGCAACGCTGCAGCCCGAAGATGCCGTGATCGCCATTTCCAACAGCGGCCGTTCGAAGTCGGTCGTCCAGGCGGTCGAGATCGCCGGCAATTTCGGTGCAAGGACCATAGCGCTGACACGGCCGAACACACCGCTTGCAAAGGTGGCGCAGGTCGTTATCCCGATCGAGGTCTCCGAGGACGACAACGTGCTTTTGCCGACGCCGTCCCGCTACGCCTTCATGGCGGTCATCGACACGATCGCGGCCGGTGTTGCGGCGCGGCTTGGCCAGCGTAGCCTCGAGGCCTTGCGGCGTGTTCGCTACACCGTCGCCAGCATCGGCATCGCAATACCGACGCCGACCACGGATCCTACGCCGCTGATGAAAAACTCCAAACCACAAGAGTGACCTGATGACGGGTGAGCCAAACACAAAGGTCCCGGGATATGACCGGGTTTTTAGAAACGCGCTGATCTTCGACGGCAGCGGCCGTGCTTCCTTCCTTGGGGAGGTGGCAATCAAGGGCGAGCGGATCGCGATGGTCGGGTCAGCGGGCTCGATTCCAGCGGGTTCGGGTGCTGTGGAAGAAGACCTCGGGGGACTGGCGCTCGCGCCCGGCTTCATCGATTCCCACACCCATGACGACCGCCTGGTGCTCGACCAGCCCGATATGCTGCCGAAGATCAGCCAGGGCGTCACCACGGTCGTCGTTGGCAATTGCGGCATCTCGCTTGCGCCGGTCATCTTCGGCGACAAGGATCCTCCGCCGCCGATGACTTTGTTGGGCGGCTCGCAGGCCTATGAGTTTGCGAATTTCGCGGCCTATGCAAGTCGGGTCAACAGCACGCGGCCGGCGGTCAATGTCGCCGCCCTGGTTGGCCATTCCGCGCTGCGTCTTGCGACGATGAAGGATATAGAGAAGCGGGCAAGCGACAGCGAGATCGCCGCAATGTGCTCCTTGGCCGACGAGGCGATGGACAATGGGGCAACCGGAATGTCCACCGGGCTGTTCTACCCGACCAATTCCGCTGCCGACATCAATGAGGTGGTGCCGATCGCCGCGCGTTTCGCCCGCAGGGGCGGCGTCTATGCGACGCATATGCGGGATGAATTCGACGATATTCTCAACAGCATCGACGAGACGCTGGAGACGGCCGGCAAGGCCGACATACCTCTGGTGATTTCGCACCACAAATGCGCGGGCGTGAACAATTGGGGCCGCACCAAACAAACCCTGCCGAAGATCGAAGGCGCCTCGGAGCATCAATGCGTCAACCTCGACGCCTATCCCTATTCGGCCGGCTCGACCTATTTGCGGGCGGAACTGGTCACCGACACCTATCCGATCCATATTGCCTGGTCGCAGCCCTATCCGGAGATGCAGGGGCGTGCGTTGACCGACATCGCCACGGAATGGGGTGTCGACATTCACGAGACGGCACGCCGGCTGCAGCCGGCCGGGGCGATCTATTTCCAGATGGACGAGGCCGATGTCCGGCGTGTGCTGTCCTCACGCCTGACCATGATCGGATCCGACGGGCTGCCGCATGATGCCCATCCCCATCCGCGCTTGTGGGGCACGTTCCCGCGCGTGATCGGCCACTATGCGCGCGACGAAGGATTGTTTTCCATCGAAACCGCGATCCACAAGATGACGGGCCTGACGGCGAGCGTCTTCCGGCTGCGAGACCGTGGCGAAATCCGTGCCGGCGCGTTCGCAGACCTGGTCGTCTTCGATCCGGCCCGGATTATCGACAAGGCCACCTATGACGAGCCCCTGCAATATTCCGACGGCATTGTTTCCGTCTTCGTGAACGGAGTAAGGTCCTATGTCTCCGGTGCCGGCGTTCTGGAAAGGGCCGGGCGGCTGGTGGGGGGCAATTCCGACAAACTTCACCACGGTTTTGAATGATGGACACGCAGCGTATTTCCGAAATTACCACCAGTCCCTTCGAGAAGGGGCTTCCCGCGGGCTGGGAATCCATGGCCGTTGCCGATATCGGCAAACAGGGGCTGTCGCTGTTCGACGAGACCCTGCCGATGCCATGTGCGGTCCTCAGGCAATCCGCGCTCGAACACAACAGCCAGTGGATGCGCTCATTTCTGGCGGCGAGCGGCGCTTCGATCGCGCCGCACGGCAAAACGACGCTGAGCCCGCAGCTCTTTCGTCGCCAGCTCGACGATGGCGCCTGGGGCATCACCTTGTCCAATATCCACCAGGTGAAGATGGCGCGCCATTTCGGCGTCGACCGGATCGTGTTTGCCAACCAGCTCGTCGGCAAGGCGGGCATGGACTACGTGCTCGACGAGATCGCGGCCAATCCGGCGGTCGATTTCTATTGCCTGGTCGACAGCGTCGAAAATGTCGAGGCGCTTGCCGCCGCAGCGCGTCGGCGCAAGGCCGGCCGGCCACTGCAGGTGCTGATCGAGGGCGGAGTGGTCAACCGTCGCACGGGCTGCAGGACGCTTGAAGACGCCATGCGGGTGGCGCGTGCGGTGGCGGCTCACAAACCCTATCTCAGCCTGCGCGGCGTCGAAGGCTTTGAGGGAGTTATCTCAAGTCCGGACCCGGAGGAGGCCGCGGCGTCGATTCGTCGGTTTCTGGCATTTCTCGTCGATATCGCGCTGGCTTGCGAGCAGGAAGGCCTGCTGGCGGATGAGGAAATCATCCTGAGCGCCGGAGGGTCGGCCTATTTCGACCTGGTTGCGGGTACGTTCGGATCGGCGGGCCTTCAGCGTTCATTCCGCGTCGTTATCCGTTCCGGTTGTTACCTGACCCACGATTCGAACATGTACCGCAAGCTCGCAGACCAACTCATGCAAAGGTCCGAGGTCGCAAAGTCGCTCCGCGAACCGCTGCGGCCGGCGCTCGAAGTCTGGAGCTACGTGCAATCGCGACCGGAGCCGAGCCTTGCAATCGTCACGCTCGGCAAACGCGACGCCACCCACGACGCAGGCCTACCGGTTCCTTTCGCCTGGCTGCGGCCGGGCGCAAAACTGCCGGCTACTCCGATTGGCGAAGGCTATGAAGCGATCGAGATGAACGACCAGCATCTCTTCCTTCGGGTGCCTGTCGATACACCTCTCGCCATAGGCGATTTCATCGGCTTCGGGATTTCCCATCCCTGCCTGACGTTTGACAAATGGCGCGTCATTTCTGTCGTCGACGATGACTACAAGGTCGTTTCGGCGATTTCGACCTGCTTCTAACTGGGGGATTGTTTCGTGAAAAAGAGTTTTGGCGGCCTGGGCGCAGGCGCGCTTCCGTTCTCGCAGGCCTATCGCGCCGGCGATTTCGTCTTCGTCTCCGGCCAGGTCGCATTCGGTCCGGACGGCAAAATCGTGCCAGGCGGCATCGAGGCGGAAACGCGCCAGACCATGGCCAATATCCAGGACAGGCTGGCGGCCGCCGGCTGCTCTCTCGCCGATGTGGTGAAAACCACGGTATGGCTGGCCAATCGCGATGATTTTCCGGCCTTCAACAAGGTCTATGGCAGCTATTTCCCAGACAATCCGCCGAGCCGCTCGACGGTTGAATCGAGGCTGATGATAGATGCCGCGATCGAGATCGAGGCCATCGCCTACCGACCGCTTGCCAACTGACTTTCTTGCGACCGCACATTGGGATTAATTTCATGAATTTCGAAAACAGAACCGCCATTATCACCGGCGGCGCACAGGGTATAGGAGGCGCCGTTGCCGAGCGCATCGCCGCATTTGGCGCGCGCGTCGCAATCTGGGATGTCGACCAGAAACTGGCGTCCGGCATGGCCGAGCGTCTCGGCAATGGTTCAATAGCGCTTGGCGTAGATATTGCCGACTGGAACTCCGTCGAGCGGGCCATGCAGCAGACACTCGCGGCTTTCGAAAAGGTGGATATCCTCGTCAATTCGGCTGGTATCGCCGGGGCCAACGCGACAGTCGAGAACTATCCGGTCGAGGAGTTCCGCCGGATCGTCGATATCAATTTGCTCGGCACTTTCCACGTCAACAAGGCGGTGGTGGCGAGCATGCGGGCCAACAATTACGGGCGCATCGTCAACATCGCCTCGATCGCGGGCAAGGAGGGCAACCCGAACGCTTCCGCCTATTCCGCCTCGAAAGCCGCCGTCATCGGCTTCACCAAGTCACTCGGCAAGGAACTGGCGGGACTTGACATCGCCGTCAACTGCGTGACGCCGGCAGCGGCTCGGACACGTATCTTCGACCAGATGTCCCAGGAGCACATCGATTACATGCTCTCGAAGATCCCGCGCAACCGGTTTCTGGAGATGAAGGAAGCTGCCTCGATGATTTCCTGGCTGGTTTCGGAGGAAAACAGCTTCTCGACGGGCGCGGTGTTCGATCTTTCCGGCGGGCGCGCGACCTACTGAAGGGCTGGGTGGCACCACATTCGACGTGACCTTGGTGCGCGACGGCCAGCCCAAACAAAAAACAAAGGTCAGGTAACGAAGACCTGATCTTTCATCGATGTGCCAAATCCGGTGATGACGCTGCTGACCTCGTCCCAATGTGGAAGCGCTTTCATCCGGCCCAGCCATGCCTGGACATTGGGGAAGCGCGAGAGGTCGTAACGGACAAGTTCACCACATGCGACGAAGCCTGCGCCCATGTAATCGGCGATGGTGATCTTGTCGCCGGCCAGGTATTTGTTGCCCTTGCCGAGATAATGATCGTTGAGCACCTGCAGCCAGAAGCCTGCCTTGTCGCGTCCCCATTCGACGGCCACCTTCTGGCCATCCTCGGTCGGCCGCTTGTGATGCGCAAAGACCTGCGGATAGACCATGTTGTAAGCCCAGTCGCGATAGAAGCCGGTATTGAACCAGTCCATGATCTCATTGACGCGCGCGCGCGCTTTCAGATCTTTCGGATATTCCGGCATGTCGTATTTGTCGGCGAGGTATTTCAGGATGGCGGAACACTCGGTCATCCGGAGGTCGCCATCCTCGAAAACGGGCACCTGGCGGCTCGGATTGATCGTTATGAAGGGTTCCTGATGGTGGGCGCCTACCATGAGATCGACCACCTCCTCGTCGACATCGAGGCCTTTCTCGGCGATGAGCAAACGGATCGGTCGGCTGGTTTGCGACACGGGATGCATATAAAGTTTCATCGTTTCCTCCATTGGCTGCTTTGAGCGAGAGCTAGCTTCGTCTTGTCATGCGATGGGGTACGGGTTCTTCGGGCTGCGGTCCGCCGACAGGCTGCCGCGGTGGCGCGCGGTCAGGCTCTCGATCGCATCGGCAAGGTGGATTTCGGCAATGTTGTAGTCGCCGCGCGCCACCCGGATCTTGTGGGCCTCAAGCATGACATCACCGTGACTGTAGCCCAACGGCGGCTCGAACCGGTAGGATGCCAGTTCGATCAGTAGCCCGAGCGGGTCCTCGAAGTAGATCGAATCCATGAAGCCGCGATCCTTGGGCCCCGAATGCTTTATTCCCCGCTCGTCCAGGCGCTCTACCGCCTGCCGGAACGTCGCCTGAGAGACGGCGAAGGCAAGGTGATGGACGCATCCGATTTCGGTCGGCGTGCGTTTCGGATCGGGCTTGCGGCTTTCGTCCGTGAAGATCGTGATCAGCCGTCCATCCCCGGGATCGAAATAGAGATGGCTTTCCGAGGCTTTGTCGAGATTGGGCTGCTCAAAGACGAACGGCATGCCCAGAATGCCTTCCCAGAAATCGATCGACGTCTGACGGTCGGCGCCGACAATCGTTATGTGATGCACGCCTTGTGTCTGCAGTTTCCTCATCGTCTCCTCCTCAGGTCGCTGCACGAGTCCAGTCGACCAGCTTGGATTTGTAATCGCTGCGTGGCAGTGTATTCCAGGGTACCAATTCGATTTCGGTCGTCACCAGCAGAACGTCGCGGATGAGCTGCTTTATCTGGCCCGCCAGATCGCTTGTTGCACTGGCGCCTTCGGCAAGTTCGACGGTGACCGGCAGGGGCGGCGCCTGTTTCACGCCTTTTGCATTTGGTCGGATGGAGATGACGCCGCTGACATCGGGCTGAAACCGATTGACAACCTCGCGCAATGCGGTCGGGAAAATGTTGACGCCGCGTACGATCAGCATGTCGTCCGTGCGGCCGATGCACCGCACCCGTGGGGCCGTGCGACCACAGGCGCATCTGCCGATATGCAGGCGAACGTGATCGCGGCTGCGGAAGCGCAACAATGGCGCGGCCTGATGCTGAAGATGCGTATAGACAAGCTCGCCTTCAGCGCCATCTTCGAGCGGCACGGGCGCACCGGTTTCCGGATCGATCAATTCAAAATGCACGAAACCGCGACCGGAGAAGTGCATGCCCGACTGCTCTTCGCATTCGCCCCAAAGGGAAACCGAAATGTCGCCGATGCCCATGGCTTCGGTGACACTTGCTCCCCAGGCCGCCTGAAGCCGGCCGCGCAGCGCGGGTTCGCCGCCCCCTGGCTCACCGGCGACTAGGATGCTCTTGATGCTCGAATTCGCAATATCGATGCCGTGTGTCTCAGCCCATTCGGCGAGGTGCAGCGCATACGAGGGCGTGAGCGCCAGGATTTCGGGTTTCAGCAATTGAACTGCAGCCATCAGCCGCTCGGTATTGCCGGCGCCGACAGGGATTTGGCAAAGGTCGAGCGCATTGAAGGCGTCGAGAGTGACGCCGGCGACGAACGGTCCGGCGTTGTAGGTCGAGACGATCTTCTGGCCCTTTGTGACCCCGGAGGCGGCGTAGCTGCGGCAGGAGGTCTCGATCCAGTTTCCAAGATCGGAACGGCTCAGCGGGATATAGCTCGGGGAACCGGTGGTGCCGCTGGTGGAATAGATGCGGACGACCTCGCTCATGGGCGACGCCAGATGCGTCCCGATCGGATTGTCAGCGGTGCGACTCGCGCGCAGTTCGTCCTTTTCGGTCATGGGAAGATTTGCGATGTCGGCGAGACCTCCGACTCTGGCGGCATCCCTGAAGCCTGAATCCGTCAGTTTGTCGCGATAGAACGCAGACCTCGCAACGAGGTAGGCGATCTGGGCGCGGTAGAGCCCGTCATCGGCCGCGAACTGCCGATCCCAAGGCAATGTTTCAACGGCGGGGCTGTGCATCATGGACCGGTTCCCGGATGATAGCTGATCGCTTCCTCCGCATGCGCGGCCAAGAGAAAGCCGATCGGGTGCTCCTGCTCTTCCGCGAGATGGGCAAGCAGCCCACCGGTGCGAGCCAGTATGGGAATGGCTTTGATCATCGCCAGGGGAAAGTCGAGGTCGAGCAGCACGGCGGCAATCGCCATCGATACATTCATCGGCAGCGGCTTGCCCCAAACCGCTTCGACGGACTTGGTCGCTTCGCGGGCAAGGCCGACATAGATGCCGGACACACCCCTAGCGTCTGCCAACTCGAAAATACGCTCAGCGCGAGGATCGGTCGGCTTGTGGAGCGGATGACCGAATCCGGGCACTTTGCCGCCCGCGGCACGGATTTGCGTGACAATCAGCTTCACGGCTTCCGCTTGGTCGAGCCCCTGCTCTGACATCCTGTTTCTGACATCGGCCAGAAAGCTGCCGCAGAGTTCCGAGGTGCCCAGTACGATCGTGCCACAGCCGAGAATGCCGGCAGCGACCGCGCCCTGCAGCGACGACGGATCGGCGGCGTAGGTCATCCTTGCTGCCTGATTGGTCGGCACAAGGCCATGTTCGGCGATCGCCACCAGCAAGAGGTCGAGGAAATAGCATTGGGTTTCGGTGGGCTCGCGACCGGTCAGCAGCAAGTAAAAATAGGCGGTGAAGGAAAGCCGACCCATCAGATCCAAGCACAAGTCCTTACCGCGCACGGTCACGCTTGCCGCATCAGCGGTGCTGATCGACGTCGTCGCCGGTCCCGCCTTGCCGATCAGCATGGTGTCTCCTCCCCACACTTTTCGCTTCTTTGGGGCAATACTGTTTACAAATAGAAGGTGCTGTCAATCGGGGCCTGTCGCAAACTTTCAGCCAGATCAGAATGAGCCCATTTCGTCCATGGCCTATGAGCTCGATGGCCAGACCACGACAATCGAGTATGCCAACAATGTCGAAACCAACTTCACCTACGATGCCAACCGTAGATGCACATGTGAAGTTGATGACGCCGATACTCAGCACTTGCGCCGATCAGTGGGACCGGCCGGTTCCGGATGAGAGAGACGGCGTCACCTGCGGTCGGCTTACGCGGCCTCCCACACCCTATTTAGGATCTTCGCTGCCAGCGCGGCCTTATCTTGAGGCAGAAAACGCCCATAATGTTGCACGACCAAATCGGGGGTGTCCTGGATGGCATAACTTGCCTGCTCATACGAGCCGGTTTGCTTCAAGATGTAAGGCTATAGAAGGGGACGATGTTTACATTGGCGTGTTTCCGGACAGGCAGTGGATTGACTGCCCCCTGCACATGTTCATGGAGTGAGCGAGTAAGTCTGTGGCGACCTTCTGTAAGCCTCTTCGCACAGTGGTGAACAGAACCAGGGGCCCTCACACGCTGCTCGCTTATAGGGCGAATAAGGTGCATGCATCTTGCAGACGGGATCGATCCACGTCGGATCTACCGAGGGCGCGAGCTCGATCTCGAACAGGTCGACTTCGCCTGCCACAGATCGAAGTGCTGCCGGGCCAATCGTCTTGACCAAGATACCTCCAGCCTGAGCGGCCTCAGCAATTGGGCGAGTGGCGAGCAACTGACCGGGGGAAGCGCGTGCGGCAACGCGGGCCGCAATGTTTACAGTCGATCCGAAAATATCGTGATCCCTACGGATGATTGGCCCATGATTTACTCCAGCGCGCGTCAATGGCAATCCCGATTCATTGCGGCACGCCTGCAACAGTGCGCCAAGTGCCTGAATAGCCATATCGGGTGCCGGAAAGGCGAGCATCGCCTCGTCACCAATCCATTTGATTGGCGGCTGGTACCCTTCGAGGGAGGTCCCAACCATGTTCTCGAAAAGCTCGAGGGTGTAAATCGCAGACGCGTCTCCATAGACGTCGGCGATTGCACTGAACCCAGCTATGTCGACAAAGGCAACTGTGGCGTTTGCGTTGGAGTAGTTCCCCTTCGGCCTCATAATATTCCCCGCTTTATGTTCTGTAAGACCCTATCGCAAATTGTGAGGATGTGATGGGACGAAGAGCCCCCGCCTTTCACTGTTACCGAAAACAGCGGCGAGTTCCGTTGTTGGTGGCTTGTTCGATTTCGCCTGCTGGTTCAAGAGGATCCGTACACACTGTCCGTTCCTGCTCGTCTTTGTAACTGTGCCCTGCAATGTGGGTTACCCAAACCGTAACCGCCCACGTTGTTCAGTTCGCCAGACGGAGAAGAAAAGCCAGACCATCCACACGAGGTTGAGCGCGAGAGAAAGCACGATCAGGATCGTGTGTTTCTCAGTGAACCCCTCCGTGCCAACCACCCAGCCTTGCATCAGAAAACTCATGCCGGAGGACCCCATGACGGATATTTGCGATCGCGCAACGAGTTTGCTTTGAGCCAGGGCGACTGCACAGAGCAGCAGGGCGATCCCCAACGCGTAATCCTGGTAGCTCCTTACGCCCCATTCGAGCCAGCGGATCGCTTCGACGTTGGCAAAGCGCTCCAGCTTTTCGGAGCTAGAAGCGGTGGCCCAGGCATGCGCCGCTTGCTTGAGCGCAATGCCATCCACGGCCTGCAACACTCCGTAAAGCGCGAACGCAGCTACGGTCGATGCAGCACCAAACCGAACAATGCATCTGCTGACACCCTTTTGAAAATCAAGTGCGGTCGAGAGCGTGAGCAGTCCGGCGAGCATAAGCGCCATCCCGACATACTGCCCCAGGTGGACCCCAGTCCAGACAATATCATCCGCATACTCCGCGAACACCGCAAAATGGTCGTTGGCTGCTTCTCGATGAGCGTGGAATTGACTGACAAAGATGAAAAGGACTTGTCCTGAGACGAGTAGCGCCGCTGACAAGCGCAGTAACGTGCGATCGATCGCCTGGTTGTGGCCTTCTTTGATGTTCGCCGGCGTTACTTGGCCGCATCGTTTGTGGGGCATGACTGGCTCCTTTAACGGCTCGCGTGATGCAGGGTAGGCGCCGTGATGCAGCCAGTTCACTGTTCAGGGCACAACTCCATGCGAGATCCTTACAAGGGCGACGTCTTAAACTGCGCTCGCGATCTTCCGCTTGTACGAAACGGCTATTTCTTTACGGATTTGAGGTTGAGCGATGCTGCAGAAACGCCGAACATACGTCGAAATGTCCGGCTGAAATGTGCGGAATCAGCAAATCCAGAGCTGTGGGCCGCCTCTGTAAGCTGCTTTCCGCTCGCAATATGCTCAACAGCACGCATGAGGCGTCGCCAGAGGACAAAGGTTCGAAAAGGCAAACCGACTTGCTCGACAAAGAGGTGACTGAAGCGGCTTTCTGACAGGCAGGCCATACTTGCAGCCTCAGACGCAGATAGAGCAGTCTCCACATGCTCGTCCAAGCAATCCAACACTCTGATGATCCTTTGGTCAAGAACCTCGACCTGAGCGAGTAAACCGATGGTCCGCTCGAGTATCCACCTGCCCATTGCGATAAAAGCGTCGTCGGTTGGTGGCGGGTGCGCCCAGATTTCTGCCAGATGCGCCTCACGGCCGGTTGGGTCAGGAAGGCCTTTATATGGAGCGCCTTCGAGCAACTGCTTGAGGCTCGCACCGGCGCGACTCTCAGGTTCCACGAACAGGAGGGCAATCCGGCCCATTGGCTCGATGGCGTGCGGGATGTTTGGCGCAGTAAGTATGATTGGTCCCGGGATAAGTCCCTGAGCCGTCCGGATACCGACGACCCCGCCAGCAGCGAGCGTAAGTTGGTAGGCATGGTGTGAGTGCATGCGGCCCGCCAAGGGCTGGCTCTGTGGCGGCACGTCGAATGCCCAAAGGCTGGCCCCCTCCCAAAGCGCTATTCGCCCTTCTTTTGCTACTTTAACGACCATCTTTGCGAAAGCTCTCCAGTCCGACCACCGCTTCACTCGCGATCACCTTAGCCGTTTCGTTCAAGCGAGACATCCGCCGGGACTATATCGAATGCGCTCAATGTTCTCTCGGAGGTCGTTTATGTTTCCCCATCTGTCACGCCGCGCCATCTTGTTTGGAATGCCGGCCGTCTTCGTTGCTACGACCACAGCTGCGGGGCTGTTTTCCCGCAGCGTACCAAAAAAACTCGACCTCGCGCTCAAGAAGCAGACGCTTGCAGGCCTTTATAGTGCGTCAATAAAACCCGAACATGAACCTGTGGTGGTCGGACGCATGCACGCGTGGGTCCTCACTCTGGCCGACAGTAGCGGCAAGCCCATCAAAAAGGCTGCCATCGGCATCAAGGGCGGCATGCCCCAACATGGTCATGGCTTGCCGACCGCGCCGACCGTCACAAGGTCGTTCGGCGATGGTCGTTTCCTCATCGAGGGCATTAAATTCAATATGCAAGGCTGGTGGACGATTAACCTTTCGATTGATGGGTCGCCCGGTGTCGATACGGTTACATTCAATATTGTACTTTAGGGGCGCCGCGATGCGTAAGATCGTCTTGGCTCTGTCATTGCTCGCGGTCAGCATCCACGCTCACTCGGCTGATTTTTTGATGGCATCAGGCGTTTCCTGGAGTGAGGAGGAAATTGCGCTGGCACGTTCCCTCTCGCTGGATGCCTTGCCACCTATCCCTGAGGACCCGTCGAACAGGGTAGCCGATGATCCGCGCGCAATTGAACTCGGCCGTGCATTGTTCCACGATACTCGACTGAGTTCGAACGGCAAGGTCGCCTGTGCGACCTGCCACTTGCCGAACCGACAGTTTCAGGACGACCGTCCATTGGCGCATGGAGTTGGCGAGACGAGTCGTAGAACAATGCCGATCGCCGGGATGGCGTACAGTCCTTTCCTGTTCTGGGACGGTCGCAAGGACAGCCTTTGGGCGCAAGCCCTAGGGCCGCTCGAAAGCGCAGTGGAACATGGCGGAAACCGTACCATGTTTGCCCACCTTATCTCAGCATACTACCGGGACAGTTACGAAGCGCTCTTCGGCGCCCTTCCAGATATGGTGTCGTTGCCCGCTGACGCAGGGCCTATAGCAGAGGCAAAATCCGCATCGGCTTGGCAAGAACTCGATGAAGCGGACCAAGAGAGTGTGAACGCTGTATTCGCTAACATTGGAAAAGCCATAGCCGCCTACGAGCGAACGATCACACCTCCCAGGACCCGGTTTGACGACTGGATCGCCTCGCCGGCATTTCCCGCGCCTGGGTCACTAAACAAGGAGGAAATTGAAGGGTTGAGGGTTTTCGTGGGGAAAGGCCGATGCGTCACTTGTCACAACGGGCCGCTGTTTACGGACAACTACTTCCACAATACGGGCGTCTCTGAACCTAAAGGGCAGGCTCAGGATCGAGGGCGTGCGACTGGTGCGCGTCTCCTCGGAGAGGACATGTTCAATTGCCTTGGTCGATATAGTGATGCCGAACCTGATCAGTGCACTGAATTGCGCTTTCTCGTAACAGAAGATCGATCGATGATAGGCGCGTTCAAAACACCGTCATTGCGCGGGGTCGCGGGGCGGCCGCCTTACATGCATGCCGGGCAAATCGAAAATCTATCTGATGTGGTCGATCACTATGTTGCGGCCAAAGAGGCGCCAGTGGGCCATAGTGAACTTCGCGCTTTGAGCCTGGACGCACAGGATAGAGCAGATCTTATAGCTTTCTTGAGGTCACTGGAGGAGGTCCGATGAAGGCCGATCCTTCATGGCGTTTAAATAGATGGAGTGGTTGCCGCCCTACCCACCCGACAACTCCTATAGGAGAATAGTCGGTCTAAATCCAACGGGATGGAAGGACGGCGAAGATGACAACAGGACAATGATCGGGATCGACCTGGCAAAGAACGTGTTCCAGGTGCATGGAGCCTTGATGACCGGGGAGCTGAAGTTCCGCAAGAAGCTGTCTCGGGTGCAATTCCGCAGAGTTATTGCGGGGCATGCTGTGCCGAAGCGATTGTTGTCGCCGCGCAACGACCAGAGATGCGCTTTATCACGCTGAAGACAGAGAAGCGGCAAGCGCACGTGCTTCTCTTCCGCGGAAGAGAGCACGCACACACTGCGGCGGGATCGCTCGACAATCTGCCGCAGCTGAGACGGAATTTCTGGACGGCCGGGCGTTCTTCCCAACTGAGTACGCATACACACACGCATCAACATTAACCGGCTGCTGGCAGCCTAGGTTTCAATCTTCTTTCTGCAGCAGCGACTCGGCAAGCCGTGCGGCGGCGGCAATGTGCTCGCGGCAGGCCTTGGCCGCCGCATCCGGATCGTTGCGTTCGATCGCCGCGAAAATCTCGCGCAGTTGCGCCGGACCGGAAACGCTCCGGTTCGTGGTTGAAAGCGTCATGACACGCAGCCGCGAAATGCGGCTGTTGAGTCGGGAGACGATTTCCCAGGCAATGTCGTGGCCGGCGGCAGCGAAAATGATCTCGTAGAAGCGGGTCGTCACGTCAAGGACCGTCGGCGGCTCGTTCCTGCGTGAGTTCTGGTCGAGTTCATCGAGGACCAGTCTCAGCTTGTCCTTGGTCTCGATGTCTGCAGCGCGGGCGCAATCGGCGACCGCCGACGATTCCAGCGCCGCCCTGATGTCGTAGATCTGCCGTGCGCCGTGCCAGTCCATGCTGGCGACCACCGGGCCCTGTTTGGCGATGTCCACCAGCCCCTCCGCCTGAAGGTGGCGGATCACTTCGCGGATCACAGAGCGGCTGACACCGAGCTGATCGCAAAGCGTGCGCTCCACCAAACGCTGGCCGGGTGCAAACAGGCCGGAGATGATCGCATCGCGCATGCGCTCAAGCGCTATTTCGCGCAGCGTCACGGGTGGGCTGACGATCTTGAGGGACGCGATATCAGAGACTGTTTTGTTCATGGCTTTTCATAAACGCAGAAAAAGGAACTGACAAGGGCTTGACACTCGATCATATGGTATACCATGATACCATCGCTTAATTAGACAAGGAAATACCTCATGACGATTGCCATCCGCAAAACACTGCTGACAGTGGAAAAGACTTTCATCGAGGGCGGCAAGGAAGCCGCCGCCCCGTTGACGCTTTATGCAGCGATCGCCGTTGTGAAAAACCCCTGGGCGGGGCAAAGCTTCGTCGAAGACCTGAGGCCCGAAGTCCACGCCGCAGCACCAATCCTCGGCAAACTGCTCACAGGCATGATCCTCGACGCCGTCGGTTCCGGTGAAGCCGTCGAGGCCTATGGCAAGGCAGCGGTGGTCGGCACGTCAGGCGAAATCGAACATGCCTCGGCGCTGATCCACACGCTTCGCTTCGGCAACCATTATCGCGAGGCAGTCGGCGCGAAATCCTACCTCGCCTTCTGCAACACGCGCGGCCCGGCCAACGCCCCCATCATGATTCCGCTGATGGACAAGAACGACGAAGGCCGCCGGTCGCACTACCTCACCATCCAGACCGCAATCTCCGATGCCCCGGCGCCGGATGAGATCGTCGTGGCGCTCGGTGCTTCCGTCGGCGGCCGTCCGCATCACCGGATCGGCGACCGCTACCAGGACCTCAAGGAACTTGGCCACAATGTTGACAATCCCGCAGCGGTCTAAGACGCGCAGCGGCGTCGCTTATGTCGAGACGGGTTCGGGCGAAGCACTCGTACTCGTCCACGGCGTCGGCATGCGGCTGGAAGCGTGGGCGCCGCAGATTGCCGCGCTCCGTCACACCCATCGGGTCATCGCGGTTGATATGCCGGGCCATGGCGCAAGCGAGCGGATCCCATCCTCCTCGACGCTCAGCGATTTCGTCGCCTGGTTCGGCACCTTCCTGGATGAACTTGATATCAAACAGGCCAACGTCGCGGGCCATTCCATGGGTGCGCTGATCGCCGGCGGCGCTGCCGCCAGGTTCGGCGACACCATTCGCCGTGTGGCGCTGCTCAACGCAGTCTACAAGCGCGATGCGACGGCCCGGACGGCAGTCAGGCTGCGTGCCGCCCAGATCGAGAATGGCCAGATCGATCCGGAAGCGCCGCTCAAGCGCTGGTTTTCAGAGGAAGAAGTGACCAGCGAAGCCTACAGGTTGACGGGTTCCTGGCTCAAGCAGATAGATCGCCAAGGCTATGCGACTGCATATTCCGCCTTTGCCGATGGCGACGCGACCTATGCCGATGCCTGGCCCCGGATTTCGTGTCCCGCCCTGTTCCTGACCGGCGAGGACGATCCGAACTCGACGGCTGAAATGGCCGAGGTGATGGCAAAGGCAGCCCAGAACGGGGTTGCCAAAATCATTGCCGGCCACCGCCACATGGTCAACCTGACCGCACCCGACGTGGTCAATGAAATTCTGAAGGAATGGCTTAGTAGGGAGGCGAAACCATCATGACCACGATCATTGATCCGAGGACATTGCGCGACGCCTTCGGCGCCTTCATGACCGGCGTGACTGTCGTCACAACCCACGGTGCCGACGGCGAACCGGTGGGGTTCACCGCCAATTCCTTCGCCAGCGTCTCGCTCGATCCGCCGCTGCTGCTGGTCTGCCTTGCCAAGACCTCGAGGAACTTCGACAACTTCACCAAGGCGACCCGCTTTGCGATCAATATCCTCGCCGAGCAGCAGAAGGACATCTCCAATACCTTCGCGCGGCCGTCGGACGATCGCTTCGCCGGCTTGAAATGGCAAAGCGGACCGCACGGCTCACCGGTTTTCGAGGATGTCGCCGCATGGTTCGACTGCGCGACACACAATGTCATCGATGCGGGCGATCACGTGATCCTGATCGGTCATGTCGAGGCATTCGAGAACGGCAACGCAAACGGCCTCGGCTATGCCCGTGGCGGCTACTTCACCGCAGCGCTCGCCCAGAAGGCGGTTTCGGCTGCGGCATCCGACACGCCGGTTCTCGTCAGCGCAGTCGCCGAACGCGATGGTCAGGTCCTGCTTGTGAGCGACGGCAACGGCAAGTTCCTCCTCCCCTCGTGCCCGCTGGTCGCCGGTGAGGGCCCTGATGTCTTACAGGCACATCTCGCCGCCATATCTGGGCTTTCAGCCTCGGTCGGCTATATCTACTCTGTCTACGAGGATAGGGCCGCCGGCATCCAGCACATCATTTATCGCTGCGCGCTCGGTGATGGCGAGTCCCGGACCGGGCATTTCTTTCCCCTCGGTGCATTGCCCGCCGACAGCATCGCAAAACCATCAACGATCGACGTATTGAAGCGCTATGCGACCGAGAGCGTGCTCGGTAATTTCGGCGTCTACGTTGGAAACGAACATACCGGCAAGGTTCATCCCCTTGCCAGAAAGGCCTGATGATGAAGTTCTCCCTGTTTGTCCATATGGAGCGGCTGAACGCGGATCAGACCCACGAGAGCCTGTATCGCGAGTTCCTGGAACTCTGCGAGATCGCCGATCGTGGCGGCATGCATGCCATCTGGACCGGCGAGCATCACGGCATGGATTTCACCATTGCCCCCAATCCGTTTATCAATCTTGCCGATCTTGCCAGCCGCATCAAACATGCGCGGCTCGGCACCGGTACGATCGTTGCGCCGTTCTGGAACCCGATCAAGCTTGCCGGTGAAGCAGCGATGACCGACATCATCACCAATGGGCGGCTCGACATCGGCATCGCCCGCGGCGCCTACAATTTCGAGTATCAGCGCCTGTCGCCCGGCCTCGATGCCTGGCATGCCGGCCAGCGGATGCGCGAAATGATCCCGGCGATCAAGGGTCTGTGGGCCGGCGACTACGTCCATGAGGGTGAATACTGGCAGTTTCCCTCGACCACGTCGGCGCCGAAACCGATCCAGCAACCGCATCCGCCGATCTGGGTGGCCGCGCGCGACCCCAACAGCCACGAATTCGCAGTCGCCAACGGCTGCAACGTGCAGGTCACGCCGCTCTGGCTCGACGACGAAGAAGTCATCAGCCTGATGGGCCGCTTCAACGACGCCTGCGCCAAGCACCCGGATATTTCTCGACCGAAAATCATGGTGCTGCGCCACACCTATGTCGGCACGACCGAGGCCGATATCGAGCAGGCGGCCCGCGAGATCAGCATCTACTACAATTACTTCGGCGCTTGGTTCAAGAACGAGAAACCGATCACGCAAGGTCTGATCCAGCGGCTGACCGAAGAGGAACTGGCTGCCAACGCCATGTATGCGCCGGATGCCATGCGCAAGAACAATGTCGTCGGTACGCCAGACGAGGTGATCGGTCGCCTCAAGTCCTACGAGGCACTCGGCTATGACGAATATTCCTTCTGGATCGACACTGGCATGAGCTTCGAGCGTAAGAAAGCCTCACTCGAACACTTCATCGCCGACGTCATGCCGGCCTTTGCGAGCTGATACCATGAAGCAATTCCAACACTATATCGATGGCGCATTCGAGGATGGGGAAGCCCGCTTCGCAAGTATTGATCCCGCAACCGGCACGCCGTGGGCAGGGATGCCGGAAGCCCGCGAGGCCGATGTGAATCGCGCCGTCGAGGCGGCGTACCGTGCGCTGAATTCTGGCTCATGGCCCGCAATGACTGCGACTGCGCGAGGAAAACTTCTCTATCGGCTGGCCGATCTCGTGGCAGAGAATGCGCAAAAGCTCGCCGAAATCGAAACGCAGGATACCGGCAAGATCATCCGAGAAACCTCGGCGCAGATCGCCTATGTCGCTGAGTATTATCGTTATTATGCAGGGCTCGCCGACAAGATCGAGGGCGCGCATCTTTCGATCGACAAGCCCGACATGGATGTCTGGCTGCGGCGGGAACCGGTCGGCGTCGTCGCCGCCATCGTTCCCTGGAACAGCCAGCTCTTTCTCGCCGCGGTCAAGATCGGCCCGGCCCTGGCTGCCGGCTGTACGCTGGTGGTCAAGGCCTCCGAGGATGGCCCGGGTCCGCTGCTCGAATTTGCGCGCCTTGTGCATGAGGCCGGTTTTCCGGCCGGTGTGGTCAACATCATCACAGGGTTTGGCGCGACCTGTGGCGCGGCGTTGACGAAACATCCGAAAGTGGCGCATGTCGCCTTCACCGGCGGGCCGTCGACAGCCCGCCAGGTGGTACGCAATTCGGCCGAAAACCTCGCCACCACCTCGCTGGAACTGGGCGGCAAATCGCCCTTCATCGTCTTTGCCGACGCCGATCTCGAAAGTGCGGCCAATGCGCAGGTCGCCGGTATCTTTGCCGCCACCGGACAAAGCTGCGTCGCCGGCTCGCGGCTGATCATCGAGGCGTCGGTCAAGGATCGCTTTCTCGCGATCCTGAAGGCCAAGGCGGAGGCCGTTGCCATCGGTTCGCCGCTGGAACGGTCAACCGAGGTCGGCCCGCTCTGTACAGACCGTCAGCGCAAGCTTATCGAAACTGTTGTCGCCAGTTCCATTTCCGCGGGTGCAAAGCTGGTCACGGGCGGCAAATCGCTTGATCGTCCCGGCTTCTATTATCCTCCGACCATCCTCGACTGCACCGGTGTGAATTCTCCCTCGGTCGAGACCGAACTCTTTGGGCCCGTGCTTTCCGCGCTGACATTCGAGACTGAGGAAGACGCGCTGGCGCTGGCCAACGACACGCCATTCGGGCTGGCATCCGGCCTGTTCACCCAGAACCTGACCCGCGCGCACCGGATGATCAAGCGTATCCATGCCGGCGTCGTCTGGGTCAACACGTACCGCGCCGTCTCGCCGATAGCGCCCTTCGGTGGTTACGGCCAGTCCGGACAGGGACGTGAGGGCGGTCTGGCGGCCGCGCTCGACTACACCAAGACCAAGACCGTCTGGCTCAGGACATCAGACGATCCGATTCCAGACCCGTTCGTGATGCGGTGACGGCGATGTTCTACGAAATCCGTACCTACAGGCTGAAGAACGGTGCGATCCCCGAATATCTCAGGGTGGTGGAGGAAACCGGCATCTCCATCCAGAAGAAACATCTGGGTACGTTGGTCGGCTACTACGCCTCGGAGATCGGGCCGATCAACGAGATCGTCCACATATGGGCATTCAAGAGCCTGGACGACCGCGCCGAACGACGCGCCCGCCTGATGGCAGATGCTGACTGGCAGGCGTTCTTGCCCAAGATCCGCGACCTCATCGAAGTCGCCGAAAACAAAATCATGAAACCGGCCGCATTTTCGCCAGTGCACGGGTAGTCCGCGCCAACCGAGAAACGCGGGTTCCTCGCGATCGACAGGACCAAGCCCTATCCGCGCGAGCTCGACCGTGCCGTCAAGAAGCTCGGCACGGTCAGGCAGACATCATCTGGTGGGCCTGTCTGTCCGAGACAAGGCCGCATGCACGGAATTCCAGTTCCGCTGATAGATTCGGCCCAGTTGACTGACGCTTCAATTTGCCGGGACAATTGCAGGATCAGCAGATCGCGGTGTGGGGCCGCCATGATCTGTACGCCGACGGGAACTTCGTGCGCAGCCATCGGCAGCGGCAACGAGGCGGCCGGCTGGCCCGAAACATTGGCAAGGATGGAGAAGGGGGCAAAACTGTAGCCCGCTTCGGCCCACTTGTTCATCGAACCAAGATCGCTGAATCCGAGCGTGCCGAGGGGGCCGGGATCGCTGGCCAGGCTGGGGGTCAACAGAACATCGAATTGCTCAAACAAGGCCAGATGCGCCTTGGCCGTCTCCGCCCGCAGGCGCAATGCATCCGCGACCGCCCCTTCTCCTGCATCCCGCAGAATGTGCAGGGCCGCCCAAGTCATGGGTTCCAGCTCATCCGTTCGCGGGTCGAAGCCACACTCTTTGGCCTGTTCTGCCAATAGCGGGGCAATATCGTCGATCCAGAGCAGATCAAACCAATCGCCAACGGCCGTAAGGGGCGACTTGTCGCGCAGCACGACGTCATGCCCCAGATCGCGCAGGATCGCCACGGCGTGTTCGACAGCTGCCACCTGATTTGCACCGGCCATTGTGCCGTCTGCAGCGTGAACGGTCGCCACGATCCGCAGCTTTCCGGGGTCGTTGTAAAGCTTGCCAAGATAGTTTCCGGCGTCACGGCCGGATTCTGCGGTTACATCAAGGGAAGCGGCGCTATCGCGCACCGACCGTGTCAGCACATGGTCGGAGTTCAGCCCGTGGGCAATCTCCTTGAAATAGGGACCGCTTGAGTTCAACCCCGCCGTGGGCTTGAAACCGTACAGGCCACAACAGGCCGCCGGAATGCGGATCGACCCGCCGAGATCCGTGGCATGCGCCAGTGGAACCATGCCAGAGGCCACGGCGGCTGCCGCGCCGCCACTGCTGCCGCCGACAGTCAGGCCAGCATTCCATGGGTTGATCGTCTTGCCATAGGCCAGTGGTTCGGTGACGAATTCGGCTGCGAATTCAGGTGCGTTCGTCTTGCCCAGAATGGTCAGGCCGGCACGCCGCCATTGCTGCACCATCGTGCTGTCGGGGCGTGGCTTTGAGCCTTTGAGATAGCGGCTGCCCCACGTGGTCGGCATTCCCTCGGTATAGAGATAGACGTCCTTCAACAGGAACGGCACGCCCGCAAGCGGTCCGTCCGCTGGGCGTGATGCAGCTTCCAGCGCGCGCTCGTAATCCTTGCAAATCACCGCGTTGATCGTGGGATTCAGCGTTTCGATGATTTCGATCGCGGTCTTCGCCAGCTCGGTGGCGGTCACCTCTTTCGATGCAACGGCTTTCGCCAGCCCGACGGCGTCATGTTTCAGATAATCGGCTGTGTTCATCGGTAGACCTCGAATTCAAGTCGCAACAATCCGGAAATTTCCTTCAGTTCCATGACGCCAGTCACGCCGATGCACGAGCAGGACCGCATGACTAGCCTGAGGCAGTCAAGAAGACCGAAGATTCCCACACGGCAAGCGCGTCAGCACCGTGACGACCAGACGCGTCAAGCCGCCTGTCTGCTGCCTTCTTTGGCAGGCTGTTTGTGGGAGATGTCGGCCCAGGCTCCAGTCGGCGGCAGCAGAATGGCATCTTCAGGGCGGAAGCTTGCGACGACTGTCGATCCGACCCTGTCGGCGCCTCGAAAGCCACGTTGCGCATTCGTTGCACTGACCAGCACCGTTGTACCGTCTGCGGCCCGCATGTGGATATGGCTGCGGTCGCCATAATAGGCGGCGCTAGCGAGCATGCCCGCAATGCTGTTGATTTGCGCAGCATCGGCAGGCCCGACCGACAGTTTTTCCGGCCGCACCGCCACCGTGACGGCCACGCCTGGAGCGATCTTGCCGCCTGCGCCCGCGATATTGACCTTCAGAAGACCTTTGCCCGGACTCCGGACATGCGCAAGTTGGCCATCAATCGTCTCGACCACACCGTCGAAGAAATTCATCGAGCCGATGAAGGCCGCCACTTCCCGGCTCGACGGCGCCTCATAGATGCGGTCGGGTGCATCGATCTGCAGCACGCGTCCGGCCGACATCACGGCCATGCGATCGGAGAGCGCCAACGCCTCTTCCTGGTCGTGGGTGACGAAGATGAAGGTAATGCCCACCTGGCGCTGGATGCGCCGGAGCTCCATCTGCATCTCCTCACGCAACTGCTTGTCGAGCGCTGACAAGGGCTCGTCGAGCAGCAACACTTTCGGCCGCCGGGCCAGGGCTCGCGCCAGCGCCACGCGCTGGCGCTGGCCACCCGAAAGCTCATGCGGCTTGCGTCCGCCCAGCTGCGACAGCCGGATCATCTCGAGAGATTCCTTGACCACCTTCTCCTGCTCGGCCTTCGGCATATTAAGCGAGCGCAAGCCGTAGCCGATGTTTTCCGCCACTGTGAGATGGGGAAAGAGAGCGTAACTCTGGAACACCGTATTGGTCGGCCGCTTCTCGGGCGGCAGGCCCTCCACGGGTTGACCGTCGATCAGCAGTCGACCCGATGTGGGCGGCTCGAAACCGCCGATCAGCCGCAACAGCGTGGTCTTGCCACAGCCGGATGGTCCGAGCAGCGAGAAGAACTCGCCCTCGTGAATGTCGAAGCTGATGTTCTCCAGCACCGTAAGGGCACCGAAGGCCTTGCGGATTCCGTCGATCTCAACGCTGTGTCGGGACATGGAATTCTCCTTGGATAGTACCCGGTCTCAAACCTGCTCAGCCGAGGCGCCGCTGCGCCTCAGCTTTTCGGCAACAAGAACGAGGATGAATGAAAAGGCCAGGATCAACGTGCTGAGCGCAAGCACGCCCGGCAGCTTGTTGGGAAAGCGCAGCTGCGACCAGATGAAGATCGGCAATGTGTTGTCCGTGCCGGCGAGGAAGAAAGCCAGCACGAACTCGTCCAGCGAGACCGAGAACGTCAAGAGCAGGCTCGAAAGGATGCCGGGTGCCGCGATGGGCAGCACGACCCTGCGGAACGTCATGAACGGGCCTTCGCCAAGGTCGCGCGATGCTTCCTCCAGGCTGGGGTCCATGCCCTCGAAGCGCGGCAGCATGATCATCATCGCAAAGGGCGTGCAGAACAGGATATGGGCAAACGCAATCGTCGAAAGCGAAAGCGTAACCCCGAGGCCGGAAGCGACGATCAGCAGGGAAATACCGACCACGATGCCGGGCACCAGCAGCGGCAGGCCGATCAGGGCGAGGAATATGGTCCGGCCTGGCAGGCTGGGGCGGCTGACTGCCTTGGCAGCAAGCGTGCCCAGCAGGGTGCTGACAAGGCTCGCCGTGACCGCAACCCTGACGCTGTTCCACAGCGCTTCGAGAAGGGCGGGTGCGGCAAAGACCTGCTCGAACCATTGCAGCGTAAAGCCTTTCAGCGGAAACGCGATCGACGTGCCGGAATTGAAGGCAAAGAGCGCGATGAACAGGATCGGTGCATAAAGTGCAGCGACATAAAGCGCGGAATAGGCGCCGAGGAATCTCAATCCGGTTTTCATGCGCGGCCTCCCTTGGTGCTGCCGTAGCGGCTGGTCACCTGCAGGAAGATGCAGGCGGCGGCCGTGACCGCGATCATCGTCGCGACCGAGATGGCCGCGCCCAGCGGCCAGTTGTTTGCCCGTCCGAACATCGACTGGACAAGGTTGCCCACCATCAGGCCGGATGTTCCGCCAACCAGCTGGGGCGTCACGTAATCGCCGACGGTCGGGATGAAAATCAGCAGGCTGGCCGCGACCACGCCAGGGGTCGACAAAGGCAGAATAACCCGCCGGAAGACATGGAACATGCTGTCGCCAAGATCGCGTGAGGCTTCGATGAGGCTTTTGTCGATCCGGCTCAGGCTGATGAAGATCGGCAGCAGCGCAAATGGCGCCCAAGCATGCGCGAGCGTCAGCACGACGGCAAAAGGATTGTAGAGCAGGATCTCCAGCGGCTTGTCGATGATGCCGAGCGCAATGAGGCTGGAATTGATGACGCCGTTATAGCCGAGGATGATCTTCCAGGCGAAGACCCGGAGCAGATAGCTCGTCCAGAAGGGGATGGTCACGGCAAGCAGCCACAGCGTCTTGTGCCGGTGGACGCCGAAAGCGATGTAGGCGGCGATCGGATAGGAAAACACCACCACGATAACGGTCGCGGCCAGGGACACGAGAAGCGACTTGCCGAGGATCAGCAACTGGCTGGCGGAGCCGAGGAAGGTTGCATAATTCGCAAAGGTGAAGTCGCGGATGATATCGAGGCCTTCCTGGCGCCAGAAGCTGTTGAAGACCAGCAGCCCCAACGGGTAGACCAGCGACAGGCCGACGAACAGCAATGTCGGAAGAATGAGAAGATAGCCTCTCAACCGCGCATCATAGCTGAGGCGGGACAGAAAAGACCGTGACGAACGGACCGGCACAAGCTCCTGGGTGATGGTCATCGCTGTGCAAGCCTCCAGTCCTCGGCAAGAAAATAGGGTGTGGGTAACGCGTCGTGAAAATCCCGCCCGCGAATATGGTCCGCCGCCTTCTCGGCGATCATCATCGTCGGCGCGTTGAGATTGCCGCTGACGACGGAGGGCATGATCGAGGCATCGACGACACGAAGGCCCTCGACACCATTGACCCTGCAGTCGGGATCGACGACGGCTTTCGCATCGCTTCCCATGCGGCAGGTGCAGGACGGATGATAGGCGCTTTCCGCCGTCGCTCTGACATAGGCATCGATTTCGCTGTCGCTCTGGACCGACTTGCCGGGCATGAACTCCTCGCCACGATAGGGGTCAAAGGCCGATGCGGCAAACAGTTCCCGCGTCAGCCGTACGGCATCGCGCATCACCTGGCGATCGCCCTCCGTCGCGAGATAATTCGGATCGATGATGGGTGCGACACGCGGATCGGCGCTGGCGATCGAGACATGTCCACGGCTTTCGGGCCGCAGTGCATCGGCATCGACCTGATAGCTCGGACCGATCTTCGCTGGTCCCAGTTCATGCTCGTAACCGACGGCGATCGGCAGGAAGTGATATTGCAGGTCGGGATGCTCGACTCCCGCGCGGCTTCTGATGAAGCCGCCAACCTCGAACTGATTGGACGCACCGGGACCGGATTGCATGAACAGCCATTCCGCTCCAATCCTGAGTTTGCCGAGGGGCGTGAGCCTTGAGGCCAGCGAGTCCTCGGTCAGGCAGCGATGCTTGATATAGATGCAGAGGTGGTCCTGAAGGTTGCGGCCTACATCCGGCGCGTCAACAATCACATCGATCCCGTGCGTCCTGAGCAGGTCGGCTGGCCCGATCCCGGAAAGCTGCAGCAGCTGCGGCGAATTGATCGCCCCACCGCAGAGGATCACCTCCCGTTCGGCGCGCACCGTCTGTTGCGCGCCGCCGCGATCAAAGCGAATACCAGTTGCCCGCCCCCGCTCAAACAGCACGCAGTGCACGAACGACCGGTCCAGCACTGTCAGGTTTTTTCGGGCGCGAACCGGCTTGAGATAGGCCCGGGCGGCACTCCAGCGTCGCCCGCGAGCGACATTCATGTCGAGCCGCGACAGGCCTTCCTGCCGGAAGCCGTTGACGTCGTCACTGATGGCATAGCCGGTTTGCGGCCCGGCTTCGAGCCAGGCCTCGCCCAGCCGGTCGGTCCGTCCGCGACGGGAAACCGGCACCGGCCCATCGCTGCCGCGATAACTGTCGGCGCCCGACTGGAAACTTTCGAGCTTGCGGAAATACGGCAATACGTCGGCGTAACCCCAGCCCGTTGCCCCCTCGCTGGCCCAGCGCTCGTAGTCCAACGCATGGCCGCGAATGAACACCATGCCGTTGATTGAACTGGACCCGCCGAGCACGCGCCCGCGCGGCCAATGCAGCGTCCGCCCGTTCATGTGTTTTTGCGGGGTCGTGTGGTAAGACCAGTTCAGCTTAGGATCCTGCATCGGGTAGGCCAGAGCCGCGGGCATGGTGATCCGCCAGTCGCGATCGCTCCCCCCTGCCTCGAGAAGGAGCACCCGGACATCCGGATCCTCGCTGAGCCGGGCTGCAAGCACGCAGCCCGCCGAGCCGGCCCCGACGATGATGTAGTCATATGCGGTCATTGCACTATCCAGCCCGCCGGTCCGGCGGGGTCGTAATGATCGATTGCCGGCAAAGTGCCGGCGTCAGTGGAAGCCGCGCCTGATATCGGCGCGGCCAAAGCGTCAAATGCCCTGTTTTACGGCTTCGAACATCTTCTGGATGTCGTCCTGGCTCTGCATCGGTCCCTGCAACACCGTTTTCTTGAGCAGGTCGGTGGGATCGCGCGGAATATCCAGATTGGCGAGCGTGGCGTCATCGACCTTGTCGAACCCGCCCTTGGTGGCGCTGCCATAGCCGAACTGTGTGAGGCCCAGTGCGCGCGATTCCGGCGAGAGATAGGCATCAATCAGTTCGTGTGCGAGCGCGCGATAGGGTGTTCCCTTGACGATCGACAGAACGCCGACCCAAGCCATCGTGCCTTCCTTGGGACGCATGTAGCGGATCGGAACCCCTTGCCCCTTCAGTGCGACATAGGTGTCGTTCCAGGTATTGGCTGCCACGATTTCACCCGAAGTCAGTGCCTGCTGAAGGGTCGTCGGATCGTTGGAGTAGAACCGAAGCAGCGGCCGCTGCTCTTCGAGCGCACCGCGAACAGTCTCCATGTCGGCGGCCGACATCTGGTAGGCATTGATACCCTTGTAGAGGGCTGCCGCGCCGACGGCGTCGGCCATGCTGTCGAGTGCAGCAAGCTTGCCGGCATACTTGCTGTTCCACAGCAGTGACCAGCTATCATCATTGGGCGTTGCGGCTTCCGGGACGAGATCGGTCCGAACCGCGATCGAGCTGAGGCCCCAGTCGGTCGGCACGCAGGTGACATTGCCGTCGATGGTGACGCCGGGCATCTCGCGCAGGTTCGGGAAAATGTCGTTCCAGTTGCTGATCAGGCTTGTGTCGATGGGCTCGAGAATGCCCGCATCGTACCAACGGCGGATCGTGTAGGACTGAGGATAGACGACATCGGCCTTGAATCCGTTGCGAACCTTGAGCAACGCTTCGTCCTGGTCGCCGAAAACGGCAAAGTTGGGCGCCGAACCGTTCTTGGCAACATAGGGCCCGAAGAACTCCGGAAGATCCATTGTCGCCCAGGTGAACATCAGAGGCTGTCCTTCCGCGGCCACGGTGCCCTTGACCCCTGTCGCCATGACGACACCCACAGCGGCAAACAGCTTGGCAAAGTCACGGCGCGATAATGCTCCTTTGCGAGCGAGCGATATGATTTCCTTGGTGTCGTTCATCATCCTACCCTTTCGTGATCTCTTTGATCATTCCGCTGCCGCCTGACGCGGCAGGCCGACTCCTGCCAGGAGCCTCCGCAACGGATCATGCTCCTTTATCCCAGTCCGTATGTTGGTATACCATCTTATTGCGTGTCAAGCCTTGTTTTGAATATTTCTTGCAGCTATGGATGAGATATGAAGCCGAAGCAATTTTCTGACCCCGTCGCCGATCATGCCACTGAGCGAAGCTCCCTTCGCATCGAGAACCCGCCGCTCACGCTTCGGGAAATGGCGCTCGATCGTCTGCGCAATGCTGTCATCGCTGGCTTGTTCTCACCCGGCCAACGGCTGGTGGAGCGCGTCCTGTGCGACCAGCTTGGCGTTTCGCGTTCGGTCATTCGCGAAGTGCTTCGACACCTCGAGGCCGAAGGCCTGGTCGGCATAGCGCCCAAGCAGGGGCCGATCGTCGCGACGATCGACTGGCACCAGGCACGCCAGATCTACGACGTACGGCTAGCCCTTGAGACGACAGCGGTTGCCGATTGTGCCCGTTCAGCCGACACGGCGACCAAGGAGAAGCTATGCCAGCTTCTGGATCAGCTCGATGAGAACTCCACGAGGAACGATGCGCTCGCAATCCTGACCGTCACGAATAGCTTTTATGAAACGATCTTCCATGCCGGCGGCCACGAAATTGCCTGGGATATCGTGGCGCGTCTCAATGGCCGTATATCGCGCTTGCGCGTTTTGACCCTTTCGACAACCAACCGCACCATCTCCGGACCCGCCCGCATGCGGCTGATCCTCGACGCGATCCTCGCCGTCGACCCGGACAAGGCCAGGGAAGCCTGCCGGGCGCACATCACCGAGGCCGCTCGGATCGCCAAAAGCTTGCTAGCGTGAACACGCCGCATAAAATTGGCATTAGGATCTGTCTTGCCGACTAGGCCGCCAACACGACTGCCTCAATTTATGGCGCTCTCCGGAAAGGAAGGCGCCTACTCCTTCTTGGAGCGACGCCCGACACCCGGCATGACTTCGCGCTTTGCTGCTCCATATGACCACAGATTATCGGTGAGGATACGTTTGGGGTGATGCTCTGGTCCCCGCAACAGATTGCCGGCTGATTGCAGCTTGAGCGACATCCGGTTTCTGTCAGCCATGAGACGATCTACAAGTTCGCTTATTCCTCGGATGGCCACGCCATCAAGCTGTGGCGGCATCTTCCCGAGCACCGCGCCAAGCGCCGGCTAAGAAACGCGAGACGACGTCATGGCAAGCGTTTTGGACCGAACGTCAACATTCTGAACCGGCTAGATGTCGTTACTGAGCGCAACCAGTTCGGGCACTGGGAATGCGATCTCATCCTGTCTCGCAAGAAGTTCGGAATGGCCAACGTGACGTCGCTGGTCGAACGGGTCAGCCGCTTTGCCACCTTCCTGCGCAACAACGACCAGCAATCGAGGCCAGTGCTGGACGGGCTGATCCAGGTGCTTCAGTCACTGCTCCACCTTGCCCGGCGTTCGGTCACCTTCGACCGCGGTACCGAGTTTACCGACTGGCCCTACCTGTAGGCGAGCATTGGCGCGCAGACATGTTCCCTGACGATCTGCGACTTCGATCGCTGACAGGCCGAAGTCCCCGCGGTGGTCGATCTTGATGGTGTCCATGTTCAGCCCTCGGATCAGTGAAGGCCGTAGTCTGCTGCCTCAGACCCGGATTGACCAGGGACGCCGTTGAACCGTCGCGTTCATCCATCACGCATCACACATTTGAATCGGATGCAGCGGATCGATTCAAAACTTTCGTTGGACGTCGGCGGGCTTTGCAGCGATTCTTCCGGGCATGTCGCTCTACCCGTACCAGCTTTACAGTCGGCGCATCGACGCGGACCAAAACATGGCTCGCTACTATTCGCTATCGATCCAGGCGACCTTGTTCGGAGAGATCGCGGTCACCCGCCGCTGGGGGCGGATCGGCGTGCGTGGCGGCGAAATGACCGAGACATTTGCCTGCGAGCGGCAAGCCGCCATCCACTTCCTTGATCTGGCGCGAAAGAAGCATCGAAAAGGTTATCGGCCCATTGGAAACTGTGGAGATGACGCAGACAAACAGCCGCGCGCGTAACGACGCGGTGATATCGCTCAAAATCGGTGAAATGGTTTTTCCCTTTCAACGAGGATACCTTATGACCACCATCAACGAAATTGCAGACAGGGTCGCCGCCGACAATAGCCTCGCCAAGGCTCAGGGCAAGGCAATAGTCGGCGCCGTATTCGCGGCGATCACCACAGCGGCAACGTCCGGTGCGGAAACTTCGATCGCCAGCTTCGGCAAGTTCAAGGTCAAGGACACCCCGGAACGTAAGGCACGCAATCCTTCAACCGGTGCGACACAGGTTGCTGCGGCAAGAAAACTTGCTTTCACGCCGGCCAAGGCGCTCAAGGATGCCTTGAACAAGTAAGCCTGCAAATATTTAAGCATGGCGAGCGTGGTTCATGCCAACGCTTCTCTGTGGTCTTCATGCACGTGGAGCGAAGGCTGGAGAGCGGCATGATGCCGCCGGACTTGCGGCTAAACGCCCGGCAGGTCGTGCTGAAGAATTCTACGCATCTATCGCTGTCATTTTTCTGTTGCCAAACAAGGCTACCTACTCGCCAGCCCTAATCAAACGAGCTGAGAGTAATATGTTTCGCATTAAAATCGCTTCCACGTTGGCTACCCTCCTTCTCGCTACAGTTGCACACGCAGCTGACCTGACTATAGCGGTACAGAAAGTTCCGGATTTTCTCGATCCGCCTTATGACAATTCCAATGTCAACGAGCGGATAATGTGGTCGCTCTTCAATACGCTGATTGTCACAGACTATCGCGATGATGGAAAGCTCAAGCCAGGTCTTGCCACTGATTGGAAAGTCCTTGATGCGCAGACAATAGAATTCAAGCTGCGCCCGGGCGTTAAGTTCCATAATGGCGATAATTTTGAAGCCAAGGATGTCGTATTCACGTTCTCTCCTGAGCGTACAGGGCAGGCTGAAAATAACGCCCAGGCCGTTCTCTCGAAGCCATTTCTTGGCGGCATCGAGAAAATCGACGTTATCGATCCGCTTACTGTCCGAATCCGTATGCGAAAGCCGGACGCGTTGATTGTTCAGCGTTTTGCCAATTACCCATCCCAGATCGTTTCCAAAAAGGGATTTGATGATGCGGGATCTGCGGAAGCCTATTCCAAGCGTCCTGTCGGTACCGGACCCTATAAGCTGGCCGATTTCAAGATCGGTGAGCGTGTTGTTCTCGAAGGATTTGACGACTATTGGGATCAGACCAAGGCTGCGGCCGATAAGGTTACCTTCACCGTCGTGCCTGAAACCTCGACACGTATCGCGGGCCTGCTTTCCGGGCAGTTCGATATCGTTACCGAGCTCAATCCCGATACATTTCAGCAAATAGAAAGCTCGTCCAACGCGGTCATTGTTGGCGGCGCGGTCGAGAACATTCGCGGTGTTGTTTATGACAGCACGGACTCTGTGCTTAGGGATCCTCGCGTCCGTCATGCGCTTGACCTGGCAATTGACCGCGATGCGATCGTAAAGTCGCTCTACAACGGTACAACCGAAGTGCCCAACGGTTGGCAGATGACGACTTTCGGCGATCTGTATCTGGCCGGCCGGCCCGCTCCCGAGTACAATCCAGACAAAGCACGTGAACTGCTGAAGGAAGCTGGGTATAAGGGCGAGCGTATTTCGTACCGCACGATGAACGCTTACTACACGAATGAAATTGAAACCGCACAGATTCTGCAGGCCATGTGGTCAGCTGTTGGGCTGAATGTTCAGCTCGATGTAAAAGAAACCTGGGACCAAATTGATGAAGACAGCCCGGATCGGGCGATCTTCAATGCGTCGTTCACGGCGTATTATCCTGATCCGATCGGTCAGTTCTGGCGTCGTTTTGGTGATGCATCCAGCTGGGCAGCAAGTAAGATCTTTGTTGTCGATCCTGCGCTCATTCCTCTGGGCCAAACCCTTGCAACAAGCATGAATACGGAAGAGCGCCAGAAAGCGTTTGGTGAAATGCTCGACCGGTTCAATCAGAACCCTCACGGCTCAGTCCTGCATCTTCTGACCCAGTTTTTTGGCGTCAACAAGCAGCGTTTGGCACTGGACGTCATGCCGACAAACTATCTCGACCTTACGACGGCCGGCGTTCAGTTCAAATGAGCCAAATGGTCAATTCGATGACAGGTAACCAGCAGGGGGCTCCCCTGCTGGAAGTGAGCAACCTGCGTATTTCATTTGGTGCCACGCCCGTTGTGCAAGGCATAAACTTTGCACTTGGCGCAGGTGAAATTCTTGGAATAGTAGGTGAATCCGGTTCTGGTAAAACAGTGTCATGTCGTGTGTTGACTGGGCTGTTGTCAGATCAAGCCTCAAGTTCAGGCCAGATGACGTTCAATGGCCGCGACTATGATCTCTCAGACCGCTCGGCCTGTGCCGGCTTGCGCGGAAAACAGATTTCCATGATCTTTCAGGATCCCATGAGTGCGCTTGATCCGCTCATGAAAATGCGTCGCCAGCTTGCCCTGCGCGGCGCCGATCAGGCGCAGGCGGAGGCCCTGTTCAAACAGGTTGGATTTCCCGACCCCTCAGCAATACTCGACCGATACCCACATCAGCTCTCCGGCGGGCAATGTCAGCGCGTGGCCATCGCCTGCGCCATGATATCACAGCCGCGGATACTCGTTGCCGATGAGCCAACAACTGCCCTCGATGTGACGATTCAAGCCGGTATTCTCAAGCTGCTCAAAGAAACAGTGCAGCATATGGGGACAAGCATGATCTTCATAACGCATGATCTGAGCGTTGTGTCCGAGCTATGCAACCGGGTTCTGGTGATGCGCCGTGGCAGGATCGAAGAGGTAAGGCGTACCGCCGAGATGCTTCGTCATCCACACTCGACATATACACGCAGTCTGCTTGCCGCCATTCCGCGTGCGGAAAACAAGGGGCAGCGATTGCCGACTTTGGAAGATATCCAGTCTGGAAATCCGCCGCGACCGCTTCCCGCTGCGCCACATATCGACAAAAGCGGCGTGCCGGTCCTTAGCTTTCGCAATGTCGGTGTTGATTACCTGCGTGCCGGAGGAGGCAATTTTCGGGCAATCGATGACATCAACCTTGATGTATATGCCAATGAAATACTTGGTGTAGTCGGCGAATCCGGTTCCGGCAAAAGCACCCTGTCCAAAGCAGCCGTCGGTCTTGTAAAAACTGCGTCCGGCGAGATCAGGATCCGTGGCCGTCAGGCAAACTGGCTACGCGCCAAGCGTAGCGAGCGGCGAGATGTCCAATACATATTCCAGGATCCTCGGGGCGCGCTCGATCCAGCACGAAGGGTACTTTCGCAAGTGCGGGAACCCTTGGATGTTCACGGAATTGGTGAAAGAAGCCAACGTGATCGCATGGCTGGAGAGGAACTTTGTCGCGCGGGTCTTGAGCCGGAATTTCACCAGCGCAAGCCGGGGAGCCTATCTGGTGGTCAGCGCCAGCGTGTAACCATTGCGCGCGCACTTGCACTCAAGCCTAAGCTCCTTATCTGCGACGAGAGTGTTTCCGCTTTGGATGTCTCCGTTCAGGCGCGCATCCTCAACATGTTGCTCGAAATACGGGCTGAGAGAAACATTGCTATCCTCTTTATCAGTCATGACCTGTCGGTAATTCAACATCTCTGCGACCGCGTCATCGTGATGCGCGCGGGCAAAATAATCGAAACGGGGTCAGTTGGCGAGGTTTGGAACTCGCCTGTTGCGCAATATACCCAAGAGCTTTTGACCGCTTTGCCTCAATTGCCTGCAGTCCATAAACATTATGAGGATATCCCGGCATGATCCGCTGGATTATCGGGCGGCTTGGGCGTGCAATTGTCACTTTGCTTTTGCTGATCGCTTTCACATTTTTTTCCCTGAAGATCAGTGCGGATCCCGCTCTGCAAATCCTTGGACCTGATGCAGGCAAGGCCGCGATCGAGGCTTTCCGTGCGAAGTGGCATCTCGACGATCCGCTTTGGCGTCAATTTCTGACCTATCTCGGGAATGTGCTGCAACTGGATTTCGGAACTTCGTACCGCACCAATGAATCCGCGCTCCAACTTGTGCTCTCGCGGGTTCCAGCGACGATGGCGCTCATGATACCAACAGCGCTCTTCGCGCTGGCCATGGGCGTTCCCATGGGAATCCTTGCCGCTTACAAACGTGGGACCACTTGGGATCGTGGAATAACGATCCTCTCCATCATGGGCTTCGCAATTCCGAATTTTCTGATTGGCGTCATGCTGATTTATCTCTTTTCGGTGAAGCTTGGCTGGCTACCTCCCTCCGGAATCGTCGATTGGCGTTCCTACATCATGCCGATGCTCACCATGGCCACCGCCGAGGCCGCGATTTTTTCACGCTTCACCCGCTCGGCCATGATCCAGGTGCTTGAGCATCCAATGGTGGAAACTGCATTAGCCAGCGGCTTTTCCCGCGTGAAGGTCCTGTGTGTGCATGTTCTGCCAAATGCCGGTCTCCCGCTGCTGACGATTACCGGGCTGTTTCTCGGCAGTCTGATCGGCGGCGGTGTGGTGACCGAAAACGTTTTCTCGTGGCCCGGAACTGGACGATTGCTCGTGGAGAGTGTCGGTGCACGTGATTTTACGGTCGTGCAGTGTTCAATCGTGTTGATCGGCATAACGATGATTGTCGCGAACTTGCTGGTTGACCTTTGCTACTTGTGGATCGATCCGCGGTTGCGCGATGCCAAACAAAGAGGTCGGTAATGTCTGTCGTATCAGAAATTGCCCTGAGCAAAAAAAGTGCCGCAGCCGAACCTATACCGTTGCTGGTCAAGCTTTCCATTCTGTTCACGCTGCTGCTCATTTTTTGTACGATTTTTGCGCAGTGGATCATGCCCTATCCCGTGACTGGAACGGATCTGCTCAACCGTTTTGCGCCGCCAGTTCTGTTCGGGGGGAACTGGGCGCACCCGTTCGGCACCGATAATTTGGGGCGCGATATGTTGTCCCTGGTCCTGCGTGCGGTTCAGGTCAGCTTTGTGATTGCATTTATCGGAACAATTGGCGGAGCGATTGCCGGTACTATCCTTGGTTTGATCGCGGCGTGGTCGGGCGGGATCATCGATGACATCATCGGCATTTTCGTCGATTTTCAGGCAACTATGCCATTTCTGGTGCTCGCACTCGCCCTGCTTGCGGTGCTGCCAAACGCGAACATGACGCTCTTCATCATTATCATGTGTATTTACGGTTGGGAGCGTTATACGCGCCTGGCTCGATCCGTGGCATTGGCAGCCAAGGAGTCTACCTTTGTGCAGGCACTGGCCGTAACTGGCACGCCCTCCTGGCGCATTTATAGTCTGCACATTCTTCCCAACGCGATGGGCGTGCTGCTTGTCAATATGTCGCTGAATTTTCCGGCAACCATTCTGGCTGAAACGTCCCTGAACTTTCTTGGCATCGGTATTCAGCCTCCCGATACCAGCCTTGGTGTTCTGATGGGGATCGGTCGAAATCACATCTATAACGCGCCCTGGCTAGCTCTCATTCCAGGACTCATCATCCTGCTAGCGACCTTGTCAGTATCGATCATCGGAGATTGGCTGCGTGACAAAATCGACCAGAACTAATCTCGAAAGGAAAGAAATTGAAAAAGATAATCGTATTAAGTGACATCCATCTTGGTCCATCTGGCACCGTGAAGTTCGGTCTGGACACGGCAGTGAGATTTGCCCGCGCACTCGATGATATCAACAAACTGTATGGAGATGCCGATCTCTGCGTCTTCGCCGGCGATATAGCCGATGAGGCCAATCCGGCAGCCTATCAGCTGTTTGAAGACATGCGCACGCGCCTTTCGATGCCGCAATACGTGCTTCTTGGCAATCATGATGACCGACAAGTCTATCTGGATAACTGCAAGGCTCCGATGCTGGATGTCGATGGCTTCGTGCAGGGCGCGCATGATCTGGGCGACACACGCATAGTCATGCTCGACAGCTCTGAGCCTGGTCACGTTGAAGGCATCCTGTGTCCGAAACGACTAAGCTGGCTCTCCGAGCAATTGTCAGCCGCCAAGGCCAAAAACCAACAGGTTGTTTTGATTATCCATCACAACCCACAGAAGCTATTTATGCCGGTGGACCGCTACAGTTTGGCGGAACCCGATATGCTTTTATCAGTTCTGAAAGAAAGTGGCGCTCGTATTCCTCTCATTATGGCGGGTCATTGCCATATCACCACGGCCGGAAGTTGGGGTGGCTTTCCAGTCGTGACGATCAGCGGAAATCAGCACAGCGTTGCGCCGTTTCTGCCGGGCATGACGGGCCAGCAAGCTTGCTACGAAGGACCCGCTCAGTTCGGCATTATCATGTGCGAAGAGGAAAACTGCACAGTACATTTCCATAGCTATATTAACCGGAATGTTGAGCTGCCTGCCGCAATGTTTCCATGGAAAAAGGACCAGTGGCAGAAGGTTCCAGATTTCTTACAATGAAAGGGCGTCGTTCAGGGGATAATCGCGACCTGTGTGAATGTTTGCGACAGGCCCACCGGGTAATGTCGGATTGGTTTCGTCAGAAGTTTGGACTTGCTTTGGAAAAGTGGAGGGGTTTCCCTTGAACTGAAAGGAAACCGGAATGCCGAAGCAAGACCGCTCAGAAGGCGCACAGGCCTGGAAGGATATTCAGCCGCGTGACAAATATGATCGAGAGCGATAGATGGGGCCACCATCAAATGCGTTGCGAAACAGCGCGGCCATCAATCCGATACCAAGCCCGAACATAAGGCCGCCAAAAAGCCCCGCAATCAAGAGCATGGCACGGCCAGGCGCATCAGCCGCAATTGGGGGAGTGGCTTCTGAAACGACTCGAATGTTGTTTTGTAAGAGGTTCTTCTCCTCGGTCGTCTCTCCTGCACGCTTGAGAACGGCCTCGTATATTTCCTTGTCGGCGGTGGCTTTGCGTTCAAGCTCCTTCAACTGCACCATCTCGGGTGAGATAGTCGATTGCAGCGACTTCTGGGCGGCAAGTTCACTCTGCAGGCTCTTCTCAGTTTTCGAGGCTTGATCGTATTCATCCTTGGCGCTCGACACCATGCGCGATAGCTCGTTTCTGAGCTCGCTCTTAAGCGTTTCCATCGAGGCCTTGGCTGCAATCAGAGATGGATGCCTGGAACCCATCTGGCTTTCGAGCCTTCCGAGGCTCGACGCAAGATTGGCATATTGGACACGGAGGCTGCTGAGCGTGCTGGAAGCAACGGTGTCTTTCAGCGTACCGTTGACCACGTCATTCACGTTGATACGAGTGGCGGAATCGAGTTTGGACTTGGCAGCTATCGTCGCCTGTTGAGTGGTGACCAAAAGATCGTTGAGCGCCGTCAGGCGCTTGTCGGAGATTAGGTCGCCTTCTGCTTCGATCAGATCATTTTCCGACCGGAATTGCTCCACCGCGCTTTCGGACTGTTCGACCTGCTTTCTCAGTTCATCCAACCGCCCTTGAAAGGCCGAGTTTATCGTCGCGTACTTGTCAAGCTTCCTCTGCTTCTCTTGATTGAGGAAAGTCTCGACCAGTGCATTCGCTATCTTGGCTGACTGTGTGGGCGAACCGGTCGTTACCTGGACTTCGGTGATGTAGGTATCGTCCGCACGCGTGATCTTGATAGCTTTCTTTAGGGACCCAACGACATCCTCGACGGTTCCGCCGGCGCTGGGGAGATCTCTGGTAAGCCTCAGCTTCATCACTACGGGCCAGACCACACTGTCGAGAGCAATGATTTTCGTTTGGCTGTCAATCGTCGCTTTCATGACTTCGGATTGCACACTCACGTCGCGACCTTCCTGGGAGGTGCGGATCGATGTAGGATCAAAATAGAGTGTCGATATAGCTGAATACTTGCTAGGAATTGTAATGGCGAACCCTGAACCACCCAACATGCCGGCGGCCACAAGACACAGCATCATGCCACGATAGGACCAGCCGATTCGCATCACAGAGAGAAGATCGATCAGGGGAATTCTTGTTCTGTGTTCGGCTGTCTGCTCATCGGCGGTTTCAAAGTAGTCCCGCTTTTCCGCCGAAGGATCTGGCTGTTCCAGCGATTTCGAGTCCGGCGCCTTTTTGGAAGCGATATACTGCGAGTATAGAACGACTGGCTTCTTGCTTCGAGTGTACGATCCGTCGGGGCGGATGCCTAATCGTGCCGTTGCAGCGGAAGGCGCTGTGCGATCTTGTTCTGACATTAGGTCGCTCTTCGAATTGTCTTCGTCTAGTCGATTGATAAAAATCAATAAACTTTTGTAGTTAATAATTGGTTTGCTCTGATCTGCTCTGATCCCTCAAAACGGGATCGTTTGTAATTGGGCACCGTGGGAAGATCCAAGGGCGGAGCCTTTACCGTTACTGCATGCTGCAGGCACCGGGCGCCTTGGAGGACGTGCCCATTTCTGAAAGCAGCGAGAGCAACTGCGGCTTATCGCCCGCTTCTGTCGGCTGTATGTTCATGTTTTCCGTTGGCGACCACCAGTCGCCGCCCGCCCAGTATGTCCAACCCAGCCAAACATCAGAGTTATCGCCGAGCGTTCTTACCGTCGATGCAATCGCTTCCAAACAGGCAGGCTGGTGCGACCCGCCGAATTCACCGAGAAAGGCTTTTTGGCCATGCTGCCTCAGCCATGTCGTCATTTTATCAAATGACGCTGCGACTTCCGTGGCTTTCGTGCATTCCGCATGGGTTCCCGAGGAATCCTCGTCAAAATATGTGTGAACTTCGAAGGCATATCGGTCCAGCGAGTCTTTTACGCCGAGCATGACCTCGGCATTGGAGCCGCTGCCGAAATCGACCTGCCAACTCCTGACACCGCTCCAATGCGTACCCGGCACTAAAATAAGGTTGCGAGCCTTCGCTGCCCTTATCCCGGTAATCGCTCCATTGACGGCCTTCAGCCAGTTCGTGGCACTGATATCGTAGGGCTCGTTCATCAACCCGAAAACAACGTGATCCTCATTGGCGAACTCGACGGCCAACCGAGTCCAGAAGTTAGCAAATTGACGAGTGGAGACCTTTTCTGACGTGACGCGATCGGGTCCGTAATAGCCGAAGTTATGAGGGTCGAGAACTACTGTGAACCCCTTTGCTCTAAGTCCATCGACCGCATTTCTTAGCCGCTCCATCTCAGCAGAGTCGAATCGCTCGCCCAATCTTGGTTGCAGTCTTTCCCACTTGAAAGGAAGCCTAACGGTGTCGAATCCTTTCTCCGCAAAATAGGTTTTGGTCTTTTCGGTCGGATATAAGAAATGGGTACCTTCAATACCGTCCACCTCACCATATTCGGCACCGGACAGGTTGACGCCCCGGAAACAAAGATCATCGGATCCAGCATGGGCTGGAGAAAGCGGCATCAAGGCGACAGCCGTCGCAAATAGAGTCCTAAAGGCAGGCCAGGGCGCAGTCGCGCTACGAGAATCCATTATTGGTCCCCATTTCCTATTCGGTTGCAGCCGCAATCTTGTCCGGCGTCGATGATCGTCGGAGTGCGCCTCTGCGACTGAGATAACGATCGACCGGAGACTCGAAGAACGCGTGAACGAGTATCCCGACAAGCACGGATAGTCCGAGGGACATGCCGACGAAGAGGATCTCGTTCTTCAGCGCATCAAACGGTACAAGGCCGTAAAGCATCCTGGCACCGGCGAGTACGAAAATGTGCGTGATATAGATGCTATAGGATGCGTCGCCCAGATAACGAAGCCAAGACAAAGTCGGCAACTTTGAGAAATTCATTGCCGTCGCAGCATACACGATGATCGCCGCGGGGACGCCCATCTTAAACAGTCTATCGACGGGGAGATGGGAATAGTCGAGGACGAGCAGGACGATCGTCGCTACGGCAATCAGCGACAGCGACAGCGCCGGCTTGACGGCGAGCCGGTGTCCCGCGACGTAGAAATGGCCCAATACCGTACCAGCTACGAATTCGAATACGACGAGATTGCCGTAGAACAGCGATGCCGTATTTTCGGTGGGCATCAACCAGCAAGATACCGACATGAGGACGAAGGCGCCGATCATCGAAACTAGCCGGACTGCTCGAGGAAGCAGCAGCAGCGCACCGAACATGAGATAGAAATACATTTCGTAGTTTAGTGTCCATCCGGGCACGATAACAGGGGCTATCATTGCACCCGACGGATCTGCCGGGTTGATCCAGGGAATGAAGAACAACGAGGCCAGCATGTGCGGAGCATCGAAGACGGTTGAGCGCAGAATGGAGGGCACGATAAGCGCGATAAGCGCGGCGAGGATCGTGGCTGACCAATAGAGCGGAACGATACGCCGTATACGTTTCCAATAGAAATCACCCATGGAAATCTGCTTGCCGCTGGTAGTAATCCACATGACGAAGCCGCTCAGGACAAAGAAGAGGTCGACGCCACTTTCACCGAAGGCCGCGCCGGCGAGCGCAGCATTAGGATCCAGCTTTTGAAGTTGAAGGATGGCGTGGAAATACACCACCAACAGTGCGGCGATCGCGCGTATGTACTGAATTTGAACCAACATCGAGCGTTCCCAATACGTTCTGTTGCCTGGTCAACGACGTATCTGCGGTGGCCGTCCGCCGTCCGAAACGTTCATATATCCGACTAACAACCACAAAAGCCCAGCGATCTTAATGGAAAAAACCGCTGTACCGCCGATCATCATGTTCATAAAAAAGAAAATAGAAAGTGAATATGCACATCGCCTTTGAGCTGGCGTTCTCCCTACCGGGAAGAAACATACAAATAACCAAAGAGCTGTAAAGCCGAAGATTGTGCTCGCGACGACGACATAGACATAGCCGCTATCCATCAATTCGGCGATACTTGGAATGCCAAGGCCCAAGATAGCCGGAAAATCTAATTCTATTATCTTTTTAACTGTCAGAACTACTCGGCCATCCAAATCGTCTCCGACAGCCTCGGGCGACACGATGTAGACAAGGAAACCAGCAATCACCACCAGCGGCATGATCAGGAGCGAAAGAGACTTGTCTAGGCGGGGAAAAACAAAATAACCAACATAGCACATGCTGGCGAACATCAGCATCGTACGTGAGTCGTTCGTGACTAGGATTAGTGCAATCGTGAACATGAAGAGTACACGATCGAAGATCCTCGTCTCCTTGAACATGGAAATCAAGAAAACCAGCAGCACGCCGGAAAAATTGGCAAGCGAAACCTGCTCGACGAACAAGGACGATGTCCGATGGTCGGCGATATTGAACGAGAAGCGGCCTGGAATCTTGATCGAATTCTGAAAGAGCTTTGACCCACCGAAGGAAATCTGCTCGAGCCCTCTAGTGTTGCGAAAATAATTCGCCGGTTCGAACAGGTCTTCAAAGATCTTTGTCCACCATGTTTCGACAATAAGGACTCCGAGCACCAGCAAGCATGCGACGCGAAATGTGATAATTATGGTCTGCTTGTTGGCATAAGTGCCGAGAAGACCGAAGCAGCATATGATCAGTGTATTACGAAAAAAATCGACGAAGACAGTTTTGTTTATCACCGAGACGTAGCTAGCAATCAAGAGATTGAAGATCACGAAGATAACCACGATTATATCTTCTCGATAAATCCCGCGATTGAGGACATAGAGAAGTGCCGCCGCAAGAACGGCAATCTCCGTTACCGCGACATGCGCGAATGCCATCGGCATGACGTGAGCGTTTATGATGGATAGACCACCGTTATAAAGAACGGCCGCTAACGCCATCGCACATATGGCAATGCTCGCCGCCTCTTTGTGCTCAAGTGTGGCGTAATGAACGGTAGAGTTGGTGAGCTGACTCATGCGGTATCGGTCAAAGGGCGCTGAGAGGGGGTGAATCGCCCCGGCTTTGCCGGAGACCGTTTGGTTTAAGTTATGCGGCCAATGCTGGTTTGTCCAGCATGGCGTAGTATCGTTTTTCCGCTTCGGCTGACCGGGCGTGTCGCAAACTTCCGTGTTTAACCCGATGGACCATCAGAAGAGAAATTCGCGCTCCAAATCTTGTGGAGCGTGCCGATGATTCTGGATGCCATTACCGAAAAGCTGAAGCGCCGGTCTAAAGAAGATTTCAAGGGCCGGCGGCGGCTGGACGATCAACGATCAGAACGATCTGCTTGCGCGCCTCTTCGGACTGAAAAAGATTAACAAAGCATGAAAAGGGCGTCGTTCAGGGGATAATCGCGACCTGTGTGAATGTTTGCGACAAGCCCGCTTTGGTCTCGCTAAATGGAGCGTCACCCTTCGCACGCACAGCACCTCCAACGTCCCTTCAACAAGATTGATTTCATATCTGCGTACCAGGGTGAGAACTACTGATGAAGACGACGGCTTGCTTTCACAACTTCCACCGATCGCAATCAGTTAACCACTTGACCTGGCTCAGTCATGCAACGGGCAGGCGGTAACGGCCCGTTATCTTCTGAGCGATAACGTCGGTCGATAAGGAGGTCCCTATGTGCGGCATCGCCGGGTATTTCGGACACGTTCCAGACGGAGCGAATTTGCTTTCCCGTATGGCCGGCGCGATCGTGCATCGCGGACCGGATGGGCAAGGCGTGTCTTCGTGGCCGAACGCCGGTTTGGCGCACCGCCGCCTCGCGATTGTCGACCTCGCGAATGGCCAACAGCCGATGTCGACCGAGGACGGCAGGTTCTCAATCTCGTTCAACGGCGAGATTTTCAACCACGTCGAACTACGGCGGGAGCTTGAGGCCAAGGGACGCCGCTTCAGAACCGCGACAGACACCGAAGTCATCCTGCATCTCTATGAGGAACTCGGAGAACGATCCCTTTCCCTGCTGAACGGCGATTTTGCTTTCGCGGTCTGGGATTCTGTCCGGGAACAAATGTTTCTCGCACGCGACAGGATGGGCGTGAGGCCGCTCTTCTACACCCGTCATCGCGCGGCTGTATATTTCGCCTCCGAGGTGAAAGCTTTGTTGCAGGTGCCGGGGCTTCAGGCCACGCTTGACACCGTTGCCCTCGACCAGATTTTCACGCTCTGGGCACCGTTGGCCCCGCGGACGGCATTCAAGAATATCTTCGAACTGGAGTCTGCGACATATGCCATCGTGGATCGAGACGGCGTAAGGACCAGCCCCTACTGGAGACTGGAATTTCCGGACCATGGTGACCACTCGCCGACAGATGCAACCGACGAACTCGGCGATCTCTTGGCTGATGCAGTCCGGCTACGGCTCAGGGCGGACGTCCAGGTCGGCTGCTATCTTTCCGGCGGCCTCGATTCTTCCCTCGTGGCGGCGATTGCCTCTGAACAGGGCGGCCAGCCTCTGCGAACGTTCGCACTCGCCTTCGAAAGCTCGGAGCACGACGAGCGCCTTTTTCAACAGATCGTGGCCGACCGATTGGGTACGCGGCATGTTCAGACGGTGATCGCTAATGGCGATGTGGCGCTGGATTTTCCTGATGTCGTCCGCCATACGGAACGGCCCGTCATCCGTTCAGCTCCAGCCCCTCTTTTCTCGCTCGCCCGGACAGTGAGAGCCGACGGAATCAAAGCCGTTCTGACGGGAGAAGGAGCCGACGAGATCTTCGCCGGATACGATATCTTCAAGGAGGCGAAGGTGCGGCGGTTTTGCGCTCGTCAGCCCGCTTCGAAAAAGCGTCCGCTTCTGTTCCGAAAACTCTATCCCTATCTTCCGAATCTCAATCGGCAGCCAGCCGAGTACCTCTCGGCCTTTTTCTCCGTTGGAGCGGAAGACCTCGCCGATCCGCTGTTCTCGCACCGACCGAGGTTCAAGTCGACAGCCGCGTCGAAGATGTTCTTTTCCGAAGACCTGCGACGAACGCTTGGACGTTACGACGCGGCCGAGGAGATGGCGTCCCTCCTGCCCGACGACTTCCGCCGCTGGCATCCGCTGCACCAGGCGCAGTACCTCGAAACACGCTTCCTGCTCCCCGGTTACATCCTTTCCAGCCAAGGGGACCGGATGGCCATGGCGCACGGTGTTGAAGGACGCTTCCCCTTCCTCGACCATCGGCTGGTCGAGTTCGCTGCCCGGCTTGCGCCTGAACGGAAGCTCCGGGGACTGGACGAAAAACACATCCTGCGCCGCGTTGCCAGAGACCGTCTGCCCGAGGTGATCGCCGAACGCAGGAAACAGCCTTATCGAGCGCCTGACAGCGAAGCCTTCGTCGGAAGAGGCACGCATGGATTCGTCGACGCGGCACTTCGGCCGGAAACCGTCAAGGAGTTCGGGGTCTTCGATCCGGCGAAAGTGAAAAGGCTGCACGAGAAATGTGCGGCAAACCCTTCATCCGGGTTCAGGGACAATTCGGCGTTCATGGGAATATTGTCGACCCAGCTTTGGCAGCAGACCTTTTCTGAGGGATCGGCGGCAAGGGCCGCCACCTCGGCAGCGTAAAGAGAGAAAAATGTTCAGCAATCCAGTGGTAGAGATAAGAAGATTCATCGTCGAAAACTTCTTGTTCGGAGACGAAAGCGCCATGACCGGCGACAAGGAATCCCTGATAGACAACGGGATCCTGGACTCCACCGGCGTGCTCGAACTCGTGGCGTTCATCGAGGAGACCTACGACTTCACGATGGCCGATGAGGAAATCATTCCCGCAAACCTCGATTCCGTCGTCCGGATCGCGGGCTTCGTGATGTCGAAGACGGTACGCCAATCGGCGTAAGCGGAGGTCGGCGATGCGCTTCGAACGGTTCCTGGACGATAGTTCAAGGCGTTTCGCCTCCAAGACGGCGATCGTCGCCGGATCCACGCGAATGACCTATCAGGAGTTGGACCCTCTCTCGCAGGGGCTCGCCAATGTCCTGTTCGAGCATGGCGTGCGCAGCGGCGACCGCGTGCTCGTCTTCATGGACAATTGCGCCGAAGCGGCTGTTTCCATTTTCGGCATCTTGCGGGCCGGTGGCGTGTTCAGCGTTATCAACCCTTCCACCAAGGCCTCGAAGCTCGCCTACATCATCGACGATTGCGAACCCGCTGCCATCCTGACGTCGGGTCGTTTGCTGCAGATCGCCCGGCAGGCTCTTAAAGAAGCCGCGACACCCCGCCCGCCGTTCGTGCTGGCGACAGGTATCGATGCGGAAGAGATGACCACCAGCAGGATCGGGTCGTTCGAAGCCTGCCGTTCCGGGCCTTCCGGTCCCGTGAGGCATGGGGGTACGGAAGATGACCTCGCGATGCTCGTCTACACGTCGGGTTCCACCGGGCGGCCCAAGGGCGTGATGATGACGCATCGCAACGTCGAGGCGGCTTCGAAGTCCATTATTTCCTATCTCGAGAGCACTCCCGACGACATCATTTTCAACGTGCTGCCACTTGCCTTCGACTATGGCCTCTACCAGTTGCTGATGTCGGTCCGCCTCGGCGCGACGCTGGTGCTGGAGAAATCCTTCGCGTTTCCTTCCGCGATGCTCGACATGATGCGCCGCGAGAAGGTCACCGGCCTCCCTCTGGTCCCGACGATGGCGGCAGTCCTGCTGCGCATGCGCGATCTTGCCCCGGGATCGCTGCCAACGCTGCGTTACATCACAAACACGGCGGCGGCGCTGCCCGTCGACCACATTGCCGATTTGCAACGGCTGTTTCCGGATGCGCTTCTCTATTCGATGTACGGGCTTACGGAATGCAAGCGCTGCACCTACCTGCCTCCTTCGGAGCTGGGACGGAGACCGGATTCGGTGGGCATCCCCATTCCCGGCACGGAGGCGTTCGTGGTGGGCGGCAAGGGAGAAATCGTAGAGCCCGGCGAAATCGGCGAATTGGTCGTGCAGGGACCGCATGTCATGCGGGGCTACTGGCGCGACGAGGTCGCCACCGCTGACGCTTTGCGACCCGGACCGAACCCGCTGCTCCCGGCACTGCACACGGGAGACCTCTTTCGTCGAGACGAGGATGGCTTCCTGTATTTCGTCGGGCGTCGGGACGACATCATCAAGACAAGGGGTGAGAAAGTCGCTCCCAAGGAGGTGGAAGCGGTTCTCCATACCCATCCCGGCGTCGCCGAAGCGGTGGTGACGGGCGTCGCCGATCCCGTCCTGGGCCAAGCCGTCTCCGCTTTGGTGGTCATCCGCGACAAGAGTGTCACGGTCGGCGAACTCATCCGCCATTGCCAACGCGATCTCGAGGATTTCATGGTTCCGAAACACCTGGCTCTCACCGAAAGCCTGCCGAAGACCGATACGGGCAAGGTCAGCCGGAGGCTTGCAGCGGCGTTATTGGAGGCGGACCTTTGAACGGTCGCGGCACGCAACAGGCGGATGCGGCGTTTCTCGATATCGATAGCGCCGCGGAAATCGACCGCATCGCGGTGGCCATGCGCAGCCAATTGCGGGCAATGAAGAAGCGCGGGCTGATCCTGGGGCTTTCCGGCGGCATCGACTCCAGCGTCTGCGCGACTCTCGCGGTCAAGGCGGTCGGAGCGAAGAACGTGCTAGCCCTGCTGATGCCGGAGCAAGACTCGGAGTCCGACAGCGGCCGGCTGGGCAGGCTTGTCGCTGATCGGCTGGGGATTGAATACGTTGAAGAGGACATCGCACCCACTCTTGCGGCGCTAGGGTGCTATGCACGGCGGGACGCCTTTATCAGGCAGGTCGTGCCGGATTATGGTCCAGGATGGCGTTCCAAGGTCGTCATTGCCGAACTGGCCTCACATGACGGCTTTCGCCTATCATCGCTGGTCGTCGAGGACCCGGACGGAAACAAGGAGACGCACCGCCTGTCCTTGTCGGCGTATCTGGGCATCGTCGCTGCCACCAGCATGAAGCAGCGCACCAGGAAGCTGATCGAATATTACCACGCCGATCGGCTGAATTTCGCGGTGCTCGGCACGCCAAACCGCCTTGAGTTCGACCAGGGCTTCTTCGTCAAGAATGGCGACGGCGCTGCGGACCTGAAACCTATCGCGCATCTTTACAAGACCCAGGTCTATGCACTGGCGGCATCACTCGGGATCCCCGATGAAATCCAGCGCCGTCCGCCGACGACCGACACCTACAGCCTGTCGCAGACGCAGGAGGAGTTCTACTTCTCCCTGCCATACGCCCAGATGGACATCTGCCTGTTCGGCTTGAACAACGGCCTCTCGGCCGATAGCGTCGGATTTGCCGCCGGGCTGGCACCCGAACAGGTGGAGCGCGTCTGGCGGGACATTCGCTCCAAACGGAAAACGACCGCCTATCTGCACTCCAAGGCGCAACTCGCAGGAGAGGTTCCCGAAGTCTCCTAGAGCAATTCCAGCAAAAGAGCGCAGCGGTTTTGTGTTCGGGATTGCGTTAAAATAGAGGGCTAGAGCGCTTCCGCGATTCGGAGAAAAGCGGAAATGCTCTAGGGTCTGTCAGTCGAACTTTCCGCCGATGTGGCGACCCCAGCTTTCTCCGGCGAGGCCGTTCACAAAGGCTTTTCCTGCAGCGAAGCAATCGAGGACCGCTTCATCACGCGAAAACACGATGGTGGAGGAGGCGTTGGCAAAGAATATGCCCTTGCCGAGCATGGCATGCAGAAACGCCTGCTGTGTACGTCCGCGCAGGCCCGCCGCTCCGCGCTGATCGGCGTCATGGAGCATAATATCGACTACCGTTCCCTCCATCCCGGGTCGGGCGAGTATTTGCAGCACGCGGCCCACGCCGCCCTCGTGGAGATGATAGAGAACTGCTCCGACCGGCACGCCATCCGGCCTCGTGACCAGCACGGCGACAGGTTCCCCGTAGAGGGGCTTTTCAAATGCCTCGCGCACCGTATACCGCAGCAGTCTTTCTTCCCAAGAAAGCCGCAATTCGTAATGCGTCGTCAGGGGCACGATGGCATCTGCGAACTCGCCCGCATCGACACGCGTGACGAGGAGCCCGCCCATCGCGCTTCGGGCCTGCTCCTTGCCGGGGCCGCCTCGTTTGTACAGGCGGTCCAGGGTGCGGGCAGCCGGAAGCACCAACTTGCGAAGCGGGGATTTCCTCAAGACCATGTCGCAGCCGAACGCCGCGGGTCTGAGGATGCGCATCCACTCCAGGCTGTAGGGAGCGAGTACCGTGCCCCTCAGGGCGCGGGCCATATCGAGCGAAGTCTTGTTTGCCGTTTCGCTAAGCGACAGGTCTTGTGGCCCCGACAGGAAGGACTTCAGCAACCTCGCGCCCGCGGTAGGGTTTTTCTCGCGGTCCCGCACCATCAGCGCGCCACAAAAGGCGGCCTTCAACGTGCTGCCCTTGAACGTCATCGGCACAACATTGACGCCGACGAAACCCGAGACGACGCCTCCACCGTCGACGTGAACCAGCGACGGGATCTCGGCATCCACGGTCGGCCCGCCGAGATAGAACTCACCAAGGCATTTCGCCAAGCCGGGCGACGGCGTGGCACGCGGCTTAAGAAACGTGTCCTGGTAGAGAGCCGCGACCTCGCCGATATCTCTCTCCTGAAGCGGCCGGACATGACTCACGCTGTCGATCTCCCATTCGGTTCTCCCGCGGGAGCAAAGCGCCGCGCGACGGCGACGCGAGGCACGCCGTTGGCATCCGCTATGAATTCGGCGGGATGATACGCCTTGCTGCGTGCGATGAGCGTGCCGACCTGCCGAGCCTGCCCCTCCCCGAATTCACACAGCAGAAAACCGCCGGGCTTGAGGAAAGCGACGGCTTCACGAACCAGCCGTTGATGGACCGAGATACCGAAGGGACCACCGTCGAACGCCTCACGCGGTTCGTCAACCAGAAGATCGGCTTTCGGCCCGTCGAGCCGCGACGTCGAAATATAAGGAGGATTGCAGACGATCATGTCGATCGTTCCCTCGAGCCTGTCATCCGTGAAGGCGGCAAACAAGTCGCCCTGGCGGACCTCGATTCGGTCCGCCAGGGCGTTGAGTTCACAGTTGAACTTCGCAACTTGCATCGCAGCAGATTTCAAGTCGGCAGCCCACACCTTGCAGTGGGCAACCCGCGCGGCGATCGCGACCGCCAAATTGCCGCTGCCGCAGCACATGTCGATCACCCGAAGAGTCCTGTCCACCGGGAACTCGAGGAGGCATTGCACGGCGTGGTTCCCCAGCGTTTCTGTTTCGCGGCGCGGCTTGAGGACGCCTTCCGGCGCGATAACATCGACGCCCATGAATTTCATCGAGTTTCGTTGTTCGTCCGTCGGCATGGCTGTCCCGTGGTGTATGAACCGATCTAGGCAGCATCGAACACGAATCCTACTAAATTCGTACTAATACGGCGGCGATTCTGCTTTACGAGCTCCCTGGGAAAGGGAATCTCTCACCGCAGTTGTTTACATCGCAGACGGGCTTGTCGCAAACATTCACACAGGTCGCGATTATCCCCTGAACGACGCCCTTTTCATGCTTTGTTAATCTTTTTCAGTCCGAAGAGGCGCGCAAGCAGATCGTTCTGATCGTTGATCGTCCAGCCGCCGGAAAAGCCGAAGCCCTTCCTCAGCCACAGCATCGCTTCAAAACCGGCAATCGTTCGCCTCGCCGTTTTGAAGGTCTGGAAACCGCCGATTCTAGGCATGTTCTTCTTCACCCGAAATGGTCGCTCTCGATGCCTTGCTGGAGATGCTTGGTGACGCAATGCACGGGATCTGGATGCAACAGTCCATCATCGACTGACGTTTTGATCGCCGACGGGAAGGTATTGGCGCCATCCGTGCCGATCTTTTCAGGCGAGAGCAAGGGCTCGTTCTTCAGCATCTTGCGGAAGACGCGCTTGGCAGCATCCAGATCACGCCTTGCAGTCAGCAGGAAATCGACGGGGTTTCCGTGCTTGTCGATGGCTCGATACAGATATCGCCATTTGCCGCGTATCCTGATGTAGGTTTCGTCAATCCGGACCGATCCGCAATGGGGCCGGCGGAACTGGCGAAGCCGCTTCTCGATCATCGGCGCAGAGGCCAGAACCCACCTGTTGATCGTGCTGTGATCGACCCAAACCCACGTTTGCGAAACATTTCTTCCAGATCCCGATAGCGGAGCGGATAGCGCAGATTACCATGCCACCGCCTGCACGATCAGCCGTGCCTCGAAATGCCGGCCCTTGAAATCTTCTTTAGACCGGCGCTTCAGCTTTTCGGTAATTGCATTCAGAATCATCGGCACGCTCCACAAGATTTGGAGCGCGAATTTCTCTTCTGATGGTCCATCGGGTTAAACACGGAAGTTTGCGACACGCCCGAATTCGGGCTTGGACCGATGCTGATGGCTTTGCTCAAGGCAAATGGCGGCAACGCGCGGAAGGCGGGGTAGGGGATGATTTATGGTTGGAGGTCGTGGGAGTTCAAATTGAATCGCGACGACGGATCTCGCCTGGAATGTGACTGCGGCAAGCGTTACGTCACCAGTCGGCCGGCCCATAGCTTGGCAGTTGCCGCCATCGTTGCGAGATGGTCGGATGCGCTAAAGCCGGAAATGGCCTTGCGCGGCTTGAGATCATGATCGCCATCCTCGAGCCAGAGAAACGCTATCGCATTGGAGAGCCTGTAATTGGCAACTTCGTCCCTGGTTCCAAACTGGTCGCGTGTTCCCTGGCAGATCAGCGCAGGCGTCTTGATCTGCTCCAAATGCCGCGTGCGCAGACTTTCTGGCTTGCCTGGCGGGTGGAACGGATAACCGAGGCAGAGCAGACCGGCAATTTGCCGGGAGGCGTAGAGTTCATCGGCGACCATGCTGGCCACGCGACCGCCCATCGATTTGCCGCCGATGATCAACGGGGTTTTTGCATCAAGAGCCGCAATCGCTGCCAGGTACTCTCCCTTCAGAGTTTCTGCTTTCGGTGGAGGCTTGCGCGTGCCGGCGTTTCGGCGGGCTGCCATGTAGCCGAACTCAAATCGCGCGACGCGAAAACCGGTAGCAACAAGCGCTGCGGTAGCGGCAGTCATCGCTGCCGAATCCATCGGCGCGCCTGCACCATGCGCGAGCAGGATTGTCACGCGAGCATGATCGAGTCCATCAACGAGAAACATTTGATGCAAAAGGCTCTCCATCGCTAAAAACTTACCGTTCATCAGGCCCGTGACAATCTTGGTCGCAGCAATGCCCTGGACGTATCACAAACCGGCTGCCTTGGTGAGATTAATCCTGAACCGGTCGGGTCGGCGCTGATACTTGCGCGTCATTTCTGCCGATGCATGCCCAAGCTGCTTTTGCACATAGCGTTCGTCGACCTCGGCCGACGAAGCGAGACCCGCGCCTAGCGAATGGCCGGCAAATTTCTGCGCTCGTTCGGCTTCGCTGAGATCACCGCGCACGCCCGCCGCCAGCGCTGGGCGCTTTACCAGCTTTGCCACTTCCTGATCATGCAGGCGATCGGGGCCGACAGCCTTGCCTTGCCCGGTCACGCGGCGAAAAATCGGGCCATGGTGAATTTTTGCGAGTTTGAGCCAAGTCTGGACGGCAACAACCGGGCAGGTGGCATCGGATGAGCCACGACCAATCTCGACTTCGCGCCACCCAGTCTTTTCCCGGATCGTGAGCGGAATGCCCTTATCCAAAATCTCGATCCAGCCCGAACAATCGTCGGTTTGGTCGCGACTGACGTCAAGGTCGACGATTTCAGAGCGTCGTAAGCCGCCGGCAAATCCCACAGCAGCATGGCGCGATCCCGCAAGCCTCGCAGAGTGCCACGGTCGAGCGTTTCAAGCATGGCCAGGATGTCTTCTGGCAGCACGGCTTCCTTCTGGCGGGGAGGGGATGCATGCGTGTTGCGGATACCGGCGAGCACGGTTGCAATATGCCGATCCTTCCGGTCCAACGACAAGCCGCGCTGGGAAAAATTCCAGATGAGCGAGGACAGCCGCCTTTCGATCGTCGCCACCGAATTCGGTTGCTGCTCGCCCGGAGTTACTCCCCCCCGAAGCCGGGCGCGCCTTACACCTATGTGACGACGAAGCACTTCCTTTGCGCATTCGGCTTCGACACGCTGCGTGACCTTCCGGACATCGGGGCGATGGAGGATGCAGGACTGTTGAGCCGCCGGCCGATAGAGTGAAAGGTATCGGGCGCAGCACTATTACGCCTGTAGGTGGCATAGAGGTCAAAGCGTCAGCGACGGTTTCCGCGGCTGATTTCAAGGGGGCACAGACTTCCGTTTGGGTGTCGTGCTCTACGACGGCGATGCAGTTCTCCCCTTTAGGGACCGCCTCTGCGCCGCGCCGCTCTCAGGCCTTTGGAGCTAGGCAATCTGGCTACCGAAACCATCATCAATTAGGACCTCCGTTCGAATTCCCTGAAAGCGGGCTCAGGCTGCGGAGCTGACTTCCGCATTGGCCAGCTTGGCTTGGTACGAAGTACCTCAACCACAGGATTGTTGGTCGTGGTTCCGTTCCTCTCACGCGATATTGCCTAGGTCGGTTTTCCACCATCGAACCAAAGGCCGGGCCACGACAGTTCCGCCTATTTCACAATTGCTAAGTTGTGCAGAAGATTCCTTCCGCTTCTGTGCGGAAAATAGAAACTCATTTCTCGTTTCATAGCATCATATAATACATAAAAAATATAGAAAATATGTTTTAAGGATTTGGCAATGGCAATTGAAACTGTTGACCCGCACGACGGGTGGATGTCGAATTCCCGTTTGCCGGACGGAGCTGTGGCCGGCACTCTGCGTTTGCTGGAGCCGGTGTTTCGCAATTGTCTGGCGATCGCCCTTTTCCTTCTGCTTTGGGAACTGGCCCCACGCGTCGGCTTGATCAACCGGACGTTTCTGCCACCCTTTTCCGAGATCATCGTCAAGGGCGTCGAGTATGCGTGGTCCGGCCAATTGCTGCCGCAGATACTGGTGAGTGTCGGCCGGGCGGCAGGCGGGTTTAGCTTGGGCGTCGTGACCGCGGTTCCACTTGGGATATTGCTCGGTTGGTACAGGCCGCTTGAAGCCTACCTCAACCCGCTGCTGCAACTGCTGCGCCAGACCAATCCGGTGTCGCTCTTTCCGGCCTTCATCTTGTTCTTCGGGATCGGATATTTCACAAATGTGGCGATCATCTATTGGGTGGTGGTCTGGCCGATCCTGCTCGGCACGACGAGCGGCGTGCGCTATGTCGACCCATTGTTGGTTAAATACGCACGCTCCGTGGGACTCTCCGACTGGCAACTGCTTCTCAAGGTGGTACTGCCGTCGTCAGTGCCATCGATCATCACGGGCATGCGGCTGGCAGTCACCTATTCTTTCCTGATGCTTGTCGTTTCGGAGATGGTCGGGGCGTCGAGCGGCCTTGGCTACATGATCGTCAATGCTCAATACTTGCTGAGCATTCACCTCCTCTATGTCGGCGTCATCGTCCTTGCCCTCCTGGGCATCGCCAGCAACTGGCTTCTGGTTGGGCTGGAACGCCGCCTGACCTCATGGAAGCAGGACATCAATCCCTGAACCAAAACCATTCCGGCAAGCGCTAACCTTCCACGTCGGCCGGCAACCAAGGAGATGAATAAATGAAATTCAACGTCACGAAAATCCGGGCGACCCTGGCAACGGTCTCCGTCGCCGTCATGCTATCCACATCTGGCCTTGCCCAGGCCGCGGAACTGCAAACCGCCAAGATCTTCTATCCCGGAGCTTTCGGCTGGGCTGGGGGCTTCGAACTTGTCGAAGTTGCCGATGCCAAGGGCTTCTTCAAGAAGCACGGCATCGACGCACAATTGACCACATTGCCGTGGGATCAGTACACCGTCGCACTTGATAGCGGTGCCATCGATTTTGCGCCCTATGCGGATTATGCCTACTTCATCAATGTCTACGACAAGGGCGTCAAAGCCAAGGAGGTCGTGTCCTCGACGCTACCTTTCGATCCGCGCAATGCTGGAGATGCGCTTGTCGTCGACGCAAGTGGCCCAATCAAGAGTGGCGAGGACTTGAAGGGCAAGAAAATCGGCACAGTCAATCCGAGTTTTTCGGGCGTTTGGTTCGTGCTGGATTGGTTGGGAAAGAAGGGGATAACCAAGGACGACGTGACAATCGTTACCATTCCTCAGGCGCAGCTCGAGCAGGTGCTGAAACAGGGTGGCGTCGATGCCATCATTGCCTATTCGCCGTTGGATGCCGAACTTCGCCGCCGCAAGGATGAAGGGTTTCGCGAGTTGTTCCAATGGACCGACGTTGCCGGCAGGCCGGTACTGCGCGGCGGCACAATGGCGTCCGAAAAGACCATTGCGGAACGGCCTGATCTGGTGAAGGGTTACGTAGCGGCCATCGCAGAAGCTGCGGACTGGGCGAATGGGCATCCGGCTGATGTCGTCAAGCTCGGCATTGAGCGCGGCCGTATTGCCGCCGATCTCGCTCCCTACATCTATACCCGTGACGGCAAGGGTGACTACAGCACGCTTTCATGGTCGACGCATGGCCTGAATAAAGAGGCAGATATTGCTTTCTGGCTTGATGTGGTCGAACGCGCCGGCATCGTGCCGAAGGGCAGGCACAAGCCTTCGGATTTCTATACCAACGAGTTCAATCCCCACGCCGACAAGACAGCGTCGAACTGAAGCCAGTTGAAGAGGAGCCGCGTCCGGCAGCCTGGACGCGGTCCCGTCTCTTAACGATCCACGCGAAAGATCCTCCCATGAGCAGCGCCATCAGCATTCAGAATGTCGGTAAGACCTTCACGGTCGCCGGCGGCCCGGAAAACCACGGTAAGCCGCAAACCTTCACGGCGCTTGCCGATATCAATCTGGACGTCAGGGCCGGTGAGTTCGTTTCTGTCGTCGGGCCCAGTGGCTGTGGCAAATCCACTCTGCTGGATCTACTTGGTGGGCTTGCGACCCCCTCGTCCGGAAAAATCCTGATCGACGGCCAGCCGATCAAGGGGCCGGCGCTCGATCGTGGCATCGTCTTTCAGCAGTACGCGCTCTTTCCGTGGAAATCGGCGCTCAAGAACATTGAATTCGGCCTGGAGATCAAAGGCGTCGCGAAGACCGAGCGCAGTCGCATCGCGCTGCATTTTCTCGACATGGTCGGCTTGTCGGAATTTGCCGACCGCTATCCGCACGAACTGTCCGGTGGCATGAAGCAGCGCGTCGCGATTGCCCGCAGCCTGGCCTACGATCCCGGGGTACTGCTGATGGACGAACCGTTCGCCGCGCTCGACGCCCAAACCCGCGAAACCTTGCAGGAGGAGCTACTGCGGATCTGGGAGCGGTCTGGCAAGACCATTATCTTCATCACCCATGGCATCGAGGAAGCGATCTACCTCGGCCAGCGCGTTGCGGTCATGTCGGCCAAGCCTGGGCGGATCAAGGCAATCCTAGACATTCCTTTCAAATCTAGGACCAGTGAGAACGATCTGCGCTCGACACCGGAATTTGCGGCATTGCGCCATCAGGTCTGGGGTCTCTTGCACAGTGGCGCAGCCCAGCATGCCGCCAGGGCCGCATGAGACCTGCAAAGGCTTCTCCGTTTTCGTCATGAACACCGTCGCGCCATTGGCGCCGATCTCTTAACCTCGGCTGCGCGAACAGACCTCTCGAAGGCACTCTCGCAGCCATCGATGGCCCGGATCTGCGTCCAGCCGGGGATGCCAGAGCATCGACACCGTGAACTCCGGCATCGGAAATGGCAGCGCAAAGCTATGCATGCCAGCGCGGAGGTGTTGGGTATGCTTTTCGGCCACGGTAGCGACAAGGTCGGTAGAGCGGCAAAGAGAAAGGGCGGTTGAATAGCCATCGACGATCGTTGCAACGTCGCGCTCCAATCCAAGGTGCAAAAGAGCTTCGTCGATTGGACCCTTTGCAAGGCCGCGCCGCGAGACTGACACATGCCTGTTCGCGGCGTACAGCGGGGCTGTGATCTCACTGTCAGCCAACGGGTGCGTAGCGCGTATGACCCCGATGAACCTATCGCGGAACAGGGCCTGGGAACGCACCTCCGGACTTGTCGCCTTGCCGACAACACCGGTTTCGAGATCGACCGTACCTTCGCGCAAGGGAGCACTGTCCTTGTTTGGCTTCTGCACAAAGCGAAGCTGGACGCCTGGGGCTTCCTTCTGGATGCGGGCAATCAGGCTCGGGCCGAAGTTTTCAACGAACCCATCACTGGTACGCAGTGTAAACGTCCGCACGAGACGACCGAGGTCAAGTCTTTCTGCTGGACGCAGGACCGCCTCGGCCTCGTCCACAATCCTGCCGACCCGCTCGCGCAGCTCAATGGCCCGCGGTGTCGGAACGAGTCCGCGACCAGCCCTTACCAACAATGGATCACCTGTCGTCTCGCGCAGCCGGGCCAGTGCCCGGCTCATGGCGGATGGGCTTAACCGCAGTCGGTAGGCGGCACGCGCCACGCTGCCTTCTGCAAGCAGGACATCGAGGGTGAAGAGCAGGTTGAGATCGGGTTTGGACATGCGTCTTCATAGCACGCATATCGAATGATGTGGCGTCTAACGCACGAATACAATGCAAACGATGCGTATTCCGCCATCTATTGCGAGGGACTACGCTTCTTGCAGCCTCATATCAGGGGCGATTTGAAAGGAAGCATCGTGACGGAAGTGGCTACGGACCAGCAAGGCAATGGAGGTACACCGCTAAGTCCAACAGCGCGTTGGGCGCTATCGGCGCTGTCGATCTCGATGTTTCTGTCATCACTCGGCACAAGCATAGCCAATGTTGGATTGCCCACGCTGGCCGAAGCGTTCGATGCCTCGTTCCAGCAGGTACAGTGGGCTGTTCTGGCCTATCTTCTGTCCATCACCACGCTGATCGTCAGCGTTGGCCGGCTGGGCGATATGATTGGCCGGCGACGGCTGCTGCTTGCCGGGATAGGCCTCTTCACCGCCGCATCGGTCGCCGCAGGGGTTGCACCTGCATTGTGGGTGCTTGTTGCCGCCAGGGCCATGCAAGGGGCGGGTGCAGCCATCATGATGGCAATGACAATGGCCTTTGTGGGTGAGATCGTCCCGAAGGCGAAGACAGGGACCGCAATGGGGCTTCTCGGAACCATGTCTGCGATTGGCACGGCCGTTGGCCCATCCCTGGGCGGGCTACTGATCGCCAGCTGCGGTTGGCGGGCAATCTTTCTTGTCAATCTTCCGCTCGGAATCCTGGCATTTTTCCTGGCTCTGACAAAACTGCCGAACGACGGCTTGCCGAACAAGGGGCGAACCAGCTTCGACACCGCCGGCACGCTCCTGCTTGCTCTTACACTCGCCGCATATGCACTGGCCATGACCACGGGCGGGGGCAGCTTCGGACCACAGAACATGGCCCTGCTTGTGGCCGCCGCCGTTGGTCTAGCCACCTTTGTATTTGTCGAGATGCGAGTGGCGTCGCCTTTGATCCGCCTGGCGATGCTGCGCGAGACGAGCCTGATCGTGGGCCTGGCGACAAGCACAATGGTCTCCACCGTGATGATGGCGACTTTGGTGGTGGGTCCCTTTTACCTTGTCCGTGGCCTCAGCCTCGATGCCGCCGCCGCTGGGCTCGTCTTGTCGGTTGGCCCGTTTGTCGCCGCGCTGACTGCCGTCCCGGCCGGCCGCATTGCCGATCGCCTCGGCGCACAAAGGGTGCTGGTGGCAGGCCTCATCTTCGTGTTGATAGGCTGCCTGTTTCTCTCGATTTTGCCAGAGACGCTCGGCGTTCCCGGCTACGTTGTACCCATCTCCGTCATCACGTTCGGCTATTCGCTTTTTCAAACCGCCAACAACACATCTGTCATGAGCGACGTTCGGGCGGATCAACGTGGCGTGGTTTCCGGATTGCTCAATCTGTCTCGTAATCTGGGACTGGTCACCGGCGCGTCCGTGATGGGCGCTGTCTTCTCGTTTGCCTCGGGTGGAGCAGACGTAACGACTGCCACGGCGGTGGTCGTGGCACCGGCCATGCGTACAACATTCACAATCGCGACGGCGCTTATTTCAGTGGCGCTCGCAATTGCGGTCGCAGGGCATACATTCGTGACAATGCGCTCCGCTCGCGACGTTTCCTGAGGACCAACGCCGTCCATCTTCCAAGCTGCGCCTCCCTTTCAAATGGGCGGCGCAATCGGCATAAATAAGTAAAATCTAAATTAAATAGGCGATTGCATGGGGGTGCGCTAGAATGAGCCGGATCGCTGGTATCCCAGCCCTGGGATGGCGCATGCTTTGTTGGAAAACCGATGAAACAGAGACTTGCCGCAGTGCTGGCGGCAGATATGGCAGGCTATAGTCGGCTGATGGAGGCCGATGAAGCAGGTACGCTCGCCCGCCTCAGAACGCACCGTATTGAGTTGATCGATCCCGCCATCGCAAAGAACGAGGGCCGGATCATCAAAACGACGGGTGACGGTATGCTGGTCGAATTCCAGAGCGTGACCGACGCCGTGAAATGCGCCGTGGAAATCCAGCAGCGCATGAAAAGGCGCAATTCGGATGTGCCTCAGGATCGGCGGATCGAATTCAGGATCGGCGTCAATCTCGGCGATATCATTTTCGACGACGGTGACATCTTCGGCGATGGCGTCAATATCGCCGCTCGCGTCGAACAATTGGCCGATGTGGGGGGCATATGCATCACCGCCGCGGTGGCAACGCAGATTGCGGATCGTCTCGAAGTCCCCATAGAGCATCTGGGCGAGAAGATGCTGAAGAACATCAGTCGTCCCGTCCATCTTTATAGGGTTGGGCTCGAGGAGGCCGTGCTGCAGCCTGCGTCGGAAGGCAAGGATACGAAGCGGGCCGTTTCGAAACCCACAATCGTCGTCCTGCCGTTCGACAATATGAGCGGCGATCCTGAGCAGGAGTTTTTCGCCGATGGCTTGACCGAAGACATTATCACCGCACTGTCCCGCCGCCACGAGCTCTTCGTCATCTCGCGCAACTCCAGCTTCGTCTACAAGAACCAGCCCGTGAACGTGCGTGAGGTCGCCGAGAAGCTGGGGGCTCAGTATCTGGTGGAAGGCAGCGTCCGAAAAAACGCAGACAGGGTGCGTGTCACGGTCCAGCTCATCGACGCGATCAATGATGCCCATATCTGGGCGGACAAGTACGACCGAAAACTGGACGACATTTTTGCCATTCAAGATGAGGTAACGGCGGCGATTGCAGCCACGCTGCCCGGGCGCGTCGAGGCGGCCCAGCGAGATCAGCTGGCTCGCACCAAGCCTGCGAACATGGCCGCATATGAGTGTGCGCTCGCAGCCAAGGTGCTGCACCACCGAGGCACTGTCGCCGACAACGAGCAGGCTCAGACCCTGATAGAGCGGGCCGTCGCGCTCGACCCCGGATATGCTCACGCCCACGCCTGGCGGGCGTGCATCCTCGGGCAAGCGTGGGTCCATGGCTGGTGCGAAGACAAAGACACCGTCTGGTCCAATATTGTTGCCGAGCTGGAACGGGCGCTAGCGCTCGACGACAATGACGCCGACGTCCATCGTATTCTTGCGGCCGTGAACGTGAACAACAACGAACTGACGACGGCGCGCTATCACCAGGAGCGTGCCCTTTCCCTCAATCCCAATTACGACCTGGTGGTGGTCCAGCAGGGCGAGCTGTTGACGTGGCTTGGGCGACCGGACGAGGGGGTTGAGTGGATTCGCAAGGCAATGCGGCTCAACCCGCATCATCCCGAACGGTTTTGGAGCCATCTCGGAAAAGCCTATTTCGCCGCGCGGCAGTATGGCGATGCGATCGAGGCTTTCATGCACCTTTCGGCAATGGACGACGTCCAGCATGCTTTCGCCGCGGCCTGCTATGGCTGGCTAGGCGACGACATTGCTGCAGCTGCGCATATCAAGAAGGTCAAAGCACTCAATCCCGATTTTGACATCGAAGTCTTCCTCGCCACGCTGCACTATGCAAAGGAGTCCGACGCGCAGCACATCCGTGAAGGGCTTGTCAAAGCTGGCGCGGGCGACTGCTTGGCAGAAACGAACGACCTCGCCGCACAATAAGGTCTCCACTTCCGCTTCGTCATGAACGGATATGCGATCGTAGTGCTTTCGCAAGGAGAAGGCTTTCGCGACGCTCTAGGAATGCGACGGAAGGCCCTACGCCAGGGCCCGGCCGGAGCGACCGCGCCGAAAATCTGATGGCGAAACGCCAGCTAAGCGGCGAAAGGACTTGCTAAAAGCGCTCAATGAGCCGAAACCGCTGTCCATCGCGATATTCAGCACACTCGCGTCATCCTCCATCAGCAGCGCCTGTGCATAGCTCAACCGCAGCAGGTTGACGTAGGCGTTCAGCGTCATTCCGGTCGTTCGGCGAAATGCGTTCATCGCGTATTTGGGGTGCAGACCGACCTTGGCGGCAATATCCGTTGCACCGATCTCATCGCGAAAGTTTGCGGCGATGTAGCCGCACATGGCCTGGACTACGCGTGATGACTGGCTGTGCAACGCACTGACATTTTGTTCAGCGGCCAGTTTTCCGGCGACCATACGATAGGAGTCAAACCGCACCCGATCGAGTCGCAGCAGCAACTCGTCCACGGCGTGCTGCGATTTCATTGCATCCTTCGAGCCCACATAATCGAACCAGCGGGGAAAATTCTCGTAGTCCGCCGCTCCCGTTACGCGCGACACCAGGGTGGCGCCCCCCATCAGGCGATGAGGCACATCGGGTGGTAGCTGCAGCCGGAAGAAATAGACCAAAGGCAAATGGGCTCCGGCGTAAAGCGCATCCTCACTGCTCCAGTCCATCTGGTGCGGCAGCCCACCCCAAAACAGCGCCAAGTCCCCCTCCGAAAGGGATACGTCGTGACCAGCCATCCGATAGCGAACCGAACCGCGCATGATGAAGTTGACCTCGACCTGCGCATGCCAGTGTGGAGAAGCCATCGCGACTGGATGGCGGTGGAACATGTGCAGCACCGTCGGTGTCGATTCAATCGTGCTGGCGCGGGGGCGCCAGCGAATTATTTCCGGAATCTTACTTTCGGACAACTCGACCTTCCCTTCCTGTGAGACACGGCCTTTGGGATGGATAACCTATCAATGCACGAACCGTGCGCAACGGGGAAAACACAACCAGCGTCGAGAATCGAAAAACTGCGCGCGAAACAACGACAACGTCATGGGAGGACGGCTTCAAGATGGGAATCTCATACACTGCAACACTGGGTGCTGCCGCGATCATGCTTGCGACCAACGTATCGGCGGGCGAGATTGTCTTCAATTCGGACATGTCTTGGCCGCAGTCCAAAAAAGCGCTCGAGCGTATCGTCGATGGCTTTCAGAAGGCCAATCCAGGTATCACGGTAAAGGTCAACTACTTCGACAACGAAGGATATAAATCCGCGATCCGGAACTTCCTGACCGCCGATGCGCCCGATCTCGTCAACTGGTTCGCAGGCAATCGCATGGCGCCCTTCGTCAAGGCGGGGCTGTTCGAGCCGGTCGATGATGTCTGGGCAGCCAACGGGCTCGACGAATCCCTGAAATCCGCTGCTTCGTCGATGACCATGGATGGCAAGAAATGGGGTGTTCCCTACACCTACTACCAGTGGGGCATCTACTACAGGAAGGACATCTTCGCGGAACACGGCCTGACGCCGCCGAAGACCTGGGACGAATTGATCGCCGCTTGCGAGAAACTCAACGCGGCGGGGATCAAGCCCTTCGCCATCGGCACCAAGGCGCTCTGGCCTGCAGCTGGCTGGTTCGACTATCTCGACCTGCGCGTCAACGGCTACGAATTCCATATGGATCTCACAAGCGGCCGCGCGTCCTATACCGACCCGAAGGTCAAGGCTGTGTTCGACAAGTGGGCGGAGCTGGTGAAGCCGGGATACTTCATCGACAACCACGCCGCCCTCGACTGGCAGGACGCCATCCCGCTGATCGTGCAGGGCAAGGCGGCGATGTACCTGATGGGCAATTTCGCCGTGGCAAACATGAAAGAAGGCGGGTTGACCGAGGATCAGCTCGGATATCTGCCATTCCCCGAAATGACGCCCGGCGTACCACGCGCCGAAGACGCACCGACCAATACGATCCATATTCCGGCCGCCGCCAAGAACAAGGAGGACGCGAAGAAGTTCCTCGCTTACCTCGCGCAGCCGGAAGTGCAGGCGGAGGCCAACGTTATCCTCGGTCAGCTCCCCGTAAACAGCAAATCCAAGCGTCCTGACGATGTCTACCTGCAGGCCGGCTTCGAATTGCTTTCCTCGGCGCATGGCCTGGCCCAGTTCTACGACCGTGACGCGCCCGCCGATATGGCCAAGGTCGGCATGGAAGGCTTCCAGGAGTTCATGGTCAAGCCGGATCGGATCGACGGCATTCTGGCTAATCTCGAGAAAATGCGCGGGCGTGCCTACAAGTAATGTCCTCCCAAGCGCAGGGGAGCGGCCAAGCGGTCGCTCCCTTTCTCACTCCATGACCTGATGCAGCCGCGGATGAAAACGTGACCGACAAGACTTTGGGCGCATTGCCTCAATCGCGCTGGTGGAAAAGAAGCCAGCGCAAGCTGGCGCCATGGATTTTCATGGCACCTGCATGCATCGTCTTCGCGGTCTATGTGATCGCGCCTATCTTCCAGTCCATCTGGATCTCTTTCTACGATTGGGACGGGATCGGGGTCAGCACGTGGGTCGGGCTCGGCAACTATGCCGAACTGTTCCACGACGATACTTTCTACACGGCGATCGGAAACAACCTGATCTGGCTCGTCCTGTATTTCCTGGCGTTGCCCGCCGGCCTGCTCCTGGCAATCTTCCTTAACCAGACGGTGACGGGCGTCCGTCTCTATAAGTCGCTGTTCTTCTTTCCATTCGTCATCAGCCAAGTCGTCGTCGGCCTGATCTTTTCCTGGTTCTACGCGCCTGATTTCGGTCTGCTATACCGGCTTATTCGCACACTCACCGGTGCCGAGGTCGCGATCCTGGCCGACGAGCGCTACGTCACCTATGGGATCATCGCAGCCGGGCTCTGGCCGCAGATCGCCTATTGCATGATCCTCTACCTTGCCGCCCTGAATACGGTGTCGAAAGAACAGATCGAGGCAGCGCGCATCGATGGAGCGAAGGGCTGGCGGATGCTCTTGCACATTGTGCTGCCGCAATTGATGCCGGCGACCTTTATCGCGATCGTCGTCACCATCATCGGCGCGCTGCGTTCCTTCGACTTGATTTCCATCATGACGAAAGGCGGTCCCTACGGCACCAGCACGGTGCTGTCCTACTTCATGTACGAGCAGGCGCTCTCGGAATACGGCTTCCGCATGGGGTACGGCGCGGCAATCGCTGTCGTCTTGTTCCTGATGATGATGGCGCTCATCTCGGGCTTCGTGTGGCGCATGATGCGCGACGGCAAAGTGGGGCACTAGAATGTTTCCGACACCTGTCCAGCGTCGTTCCGCCTTCGCCCAATGGCGTTATGCGATCGTGGTTCCCGTAACGCTCGTCATTTGGCTCCTGCCACTGATCGGCGTCGCGGTCACCTCACTGAAGCCGGCCGGCGACCTTGCCGCCGGGAATTACTTCGGTCTCCCTTCTCATCTGGCTTTCGAGAACTACGCGGCCGTCTTCCACAACTCGCCGATCGGTCAATACATACTCAATTCCTTCAAGGTGACGATCCCCTCGGTCGTCGGTGCACTCTGCCTGTCGCTGCTCGCCGGTTTCGCGCTCGCAGTCTATGATTTCAGGTCGCGGCTGTTGATATTCTTCCTTTTTGTCGCGGGCAATTTCGTGCCGTTCCAGATCCTGATGGTGCCGGTGCGCGACCTGACGCTGAAACTCGGCATGTATGACACGATCGGCGGGCTGATTGCCTTTCACGTGGCCTTTCAGACCGGTTTCTGCACCCTCTTCATGCGCAATTTCATCAAGGCGCTGCCAGTCGAGTTGATCGAGTCGGCACGCGTGGAGGGCGTTTCGGAGTTCCGTATCTTCTGGCACATCGTGCTGCCGTTGATGCGCCCTGCGATCGCGGCACTTGCGGTGCTCGTCTTCACCTTCGTCTGGAACGACTATTTCTGGGGCCTGGTGCTCGCCCAGGGCAGCCACGCCTTGCCGGTGACCGTGGGACTCTACTCGCTCAACGGGCAATGGGTTGCGGTGTGGAACCTGATTTCGGCCGCCTCTCTCATCGCCGCGCTTCCGCCGGTCATCATGTTCTTTCTCATGCAACGTCATTTCATCGCCGGCCTCACCATGGGCGCGACGAAGGGCTGAATCTGGAGTTCGATATTATGGAAACATCTGAAACGCCGAAGATCCGCTGGGGGATCCTTGGTCCTGGAAACATTGCCAAGGCGTTTACGCAGGGAATCGCGCATTCCCAAACCGGGGAATTGGTTGCGATCGGCACCCGCAACCCCGGCAAGCCCGGATTGGCCGACGTATTCCCAGGTGCACGTATTCTCGAAGGCTACGACGCACTGCTGGCCGACAATACCGTCGATGCCGTTTACATAGCGACCCCGCATCCCACGCATGCGCAGTGGGCCATTAAGGCGCTGGAAGCCGGCAAGCACGTCCTCGTCGAGAAGCCCGTCGGACTGACCGCGTTTGAAGCCGGCGCCATGGTCCATGCCGCCCGCAAGGCCGGCAAGTTCCTCGGGGAAGCCTACATGTACCGGGTCCATCCGCAGACGTTGCGGCTCGTCGAACTGGTCGCAAGCGGCGCCATAGGCGACGTGCGGCTGATCAAGTCCAGTTTCGGCTTTGCCATGCCCGCCGTTTTGCCGGAACACCGCCTCTATTCCAGCGATCTCGCTGGCGGCGGCATCATGGATGTCGGCGGCTATCCGGTCTCGATGGCCAGGCTCATCGCCGGGGCGGCTGTTGGAAAACCCTTTCTCGATCCAGACTCTGTTGTGGGCAGCGCCCATCTCGGTCAAACCGGTGTCGACGAATGGGCATCCGCCATATTGCATTTCGACAACGGCATTGTGGCCGAAGTGTCGTGCTCGGTCTCCGTCGCCCAGGACAATGTGCTGCGCATATTTGGCAGCCAGGGGCGGATCGAGGTCGATGACTTCTGGTTTGCCAGCGGCAAGCAAGGCGGCGTTGGCAACATCAGGATCCTGCGCCCCGATGGCAGTGCGGAGACGGTTTCCGTTGAGGAGAAAGGCTGGCTCTACGCATTCGAGGCAGATGCGGCCGGTTATGCGATACGGGAGGGACGGCAGGAATTCGCCTGGCCCGGAATGAGTTGGGCCGACAGCCTTGGCAATCTGCGTGTCATGGACAAATGGCGCTCGGCCGCAGGGCTGGAATTCAGCATCGAAAAGCCTTCAATGCGCACGACCACGCTTTCCGGGCGCAAGCTGAAGCCGCGCGGCAACCGGATCCCCACGAAGGCGTTGCCCGGTCTGGCGCGCCCGATTTCGAATTTGGCGCTCGGCTTCGAGGATTTCCGGACCTTTTCCTCGGCCAGCATCCTGCTGGATGCCTTTTTCGAGTATGGCGGCAATCTTTTCGATACTGCCTTCCACTACGCCCAGGGCATACCCGAAACGCTGTTCGGTCAGTGGCAGCGCAATCGCGGGGTGCGCGAAGAGATCGTGATCATCGGCAAAGGCGCACACACTCCCTTTTGCACGCCCGACGCCATCGGGAAGCAGCTTTCCGTATCGCTCGACCGCCTGCAGACCGATCATGTCGATGTTTACTTCATGCACAGGGACAATCCGACCGTCCCCGTCGGTGAGTTTGTCGATGCCATGGATGCCGAGTTCAGGGCTGGCCGTATCCGGGGGCCGTTTGGCGGGTCGAACTGGACGCGCGAACGCATGGAAGAAGCCATCGCTTATGCCCACAAGAACGGCAAGCAGGCGCCTGGCGTGCTGTCCAACAACTTTTCGCTGGCCGAGATGCTGGTGCCGCTGTGGGAGGGATGCGTCGCTTCTTCCGATGACGCCTGGAAAGAGTGGTTGACCAGCCGCCAGATGCCGAACTTCGGCTGGTCCAGCCAGGGGCGCGGCTTCTTTACCGATCGTGCCGGCCGCGACAAGCGCGACAATCAAGAACTCGTCCGGTCATGGTATTCCGAAGGAAATTTCATGCGCCGCGATCGCGCCGTCGAACTCGCCCATCGCCTTGGCAAGCACCCGATCCATGTCGCGCTCGCCTATGTTCTTGCGCAACCCTTTCCCTCCTTCCCGCTGATCGGTCCTCGCACACTGGAGGAATTGGACGACAGTCTCGAAGCGCTCGCCATCCCGCTTTCGCCAGAGGATCTCGATTGGCTTGCCCGAGGCGCCGTGGCGCTGGAACACAAGGCAGGATGAAAAATGTCCGTAAACGAGAGACAGGGAGGGTTGCTTGAGCGAGATTGAACTCAGGTCGGTGCGCAAGTCGTTCGGGGCACTGGACATCATTCACGGCATCGACCTTGCAATCGAGCCCGGCGAACTGTGCGTGTTCGTCGGCCCCTCGGGTTGCGGCAAGTCGACCCTGCTTCGCATGATTGCCGGCCTGGAAGACATCACGGACGGTGAAATCCATATCGGCGGAAGGATCGTCAACAAGCTGGATCCGGGCGATCGGGAGATCGCGATGGTCTTCCAGTCCTACGCACTCTATCCGCACATGACCGTGGCGCAAAACATGGGTTTCGGATTGCGGATGTCCGGCGCGCCGAAAACCGAGATTGCCAGGCGTGTCGATGAAGCGGCCGGCATCCTGCAACTCCAGCCGCTGCTGCAGCGCAAACCTGCGCAGCTTTCCGGCGGTCAGCGGCAACGCGTGGCGATTGGCCGCGCGATCGTGCGCAACCCGAAGGCATTTCTGTTCGATGAGCCGCTATCCAATCTCGATGCCGAGCTCCGCGTCCATATGCGTGTCGAGATTGCCAAGCTTCATCAGGCACTCAAGACGACGATGGTCTACGTGACCCACGACCAGGTCGAGGCAATGACGCTGGCCGACAAGATCGTCGTGCTGCGCGCCGGTCGCGTCGAGCAGATCGGTTCTCCGATGGAGCTTTACAACAATCCGGACAACGTCTTCGTGGCGGGCTTTATCGGTTCGCCGAGAATCAATCTGTTGCAGGCACGGGTCGGCGTAAACGGTGTGCTGACGATCGGTGATTGTCGCTTCCAGCCGACGCTCGATGTCAAACTTGCCGAAGGGGAGAAAGTGACGGTCGGCTTGAGGCCGGAGCATTTCGACACAAACGGGAATGCCGAAGCGTCCCTCGCCATGAACGTCGATGTCGTGGAGAACCTCGGTGGGACGTCGATCTGGCACGGAAGTCTTTCGACAGGGGAAAGGCTGCTCATCGAGCGAAAAGGCTTCCGTGAAATGCATCCCGGCGATGGTGTGCAACTTTCCTTTTCGCCCCGCGACGCGCTGATCTTCGACCCCAACGGCGTGCGGTTGCGTTGAGCCTTCATTGCCCCCGAAACAAGCTTGGCTCAAATTTCGTGCCTGTCGGTCTGTTGACGCGAGGAGGGATTTTCACGCTTCAATTGTCACGGAACGTGCCGATAATTCTGAATGCCCTCGTTGAGGAGCCAGTCACAAGGCAAATTCAGGACCGTAAGCGGATCATCCAGGCTGTTGCCCGGGCGCCATAAGGCGCTGCTGCGCGCCGGCCGGGCGATCCTTCAGCACCTTCCCACTCAAAGGGAGCCGAGCGAGCACTTACGTGGCAATGCGATCTAAAGAGCAAAATCCGCGGCAGTAAGGTCAACGCGCCCGCTCAGGTCGATCTGAAAATCGGACACCTTGTCGCCGTCAATATCGCCGGAGATCAAGGTATGCGAGCCGTTTCCGGTCCCCTGCTGATCCCAGGTCAGTTGACCCTTAACGCCGGTGAACCCGTGCCCTTCAGCAGCGACGAACGAAAAGTTGCCCTCGCCGGAGACGCCGCCATTGGCATCTATGCTTGACAGATCTATCTTGTCACTGAGATGGATGAAGTCTGTGATAAGATCTCGGGTCGAGGCGGTCTTGCCCATTTCGGAGACTGAGTCGAACTCGAAATAATCCTTTCCGCCGCCGCCGCTGAGAATGTCAGGGCCTTTGCCGCCGATGAGATTATCGATGCCGGCCCCGCCCACCAGCTCGTCGTTACCATCGCCCCCCGATAGCGTGTCGTTGCCTCCTGCTCCGCGCAGGACGTCATTACCGGCATCACCGAGCACAACGTCGTCACCGGTGCTGCCAACGAAATGATCGTCGCCGACATCGAAAGAGAATATTTCGACTGAGGAATATTCGTCGCCCTTGGCCTCGCCAAGGTTTTTGGTCGGATCGATGAGATTGACCGTGCTCTCTGTGGTGAGCCTGACCGTGTCGGTACCGGCACCACCAATGATGACGTCTGCGCCGGCTCCGCCGTTCAGCACGTCATTTCCATCCTTGCCGAGCAGCGTGTCCTCGCCGTCGCCACCATCGAGATTGTCGTCGCCGGTGCCGCCATTGAGGAAATCGTCGCCATTGGCGCCGGTCAAGGCGTCAGCACCGTCGCCGCCGAGAATGAAGTCATCCCCGTTTCCGCCCCAGGCGAAATCATCTCCGCCATAGGCATGAATGACATCGTCACCGTCAAAACTGAGGAGCTGGTCAGCAATTGCAGTGCCCTGGATATCGTCACTTTCCGACAGCAGCGCGGCGGCGATGGTGGCTGCACTGAAGGCGGAGGCGGGGACGTTAACGTTGAATAGCGAATTGAACATGGATCCGCTTGTCGGCAGCGTGGAAATTTCGATCGAATAGACCTGGGTTGCGGTGGAGGAGCCTTCACCGAAAATGACTTTGTCAAACAGACCTTCCAATTGCCCCGGAAAAGCCTGCGACTGCGTGACATTTTCTCCGCTGAGTTGAGTAAACAGAACAGCGCTGCCGTTGCGCAACTGCACCACCGCCGGGTTAAAGGGATCGTTCTGGCCAGCGCTCAGAATGGACGTTCCCTGCGCTTTTGCGAGATCGAGCGCTTCCAGGATACTCCTCGAAACGCCGCCGACAATGTAGTGCTGAACGATTGCCATGCCTTCTCCTGTCGCTGCGGAATATCGCCGAACAGGCCGAACATAGCCCTCGGCCATCAAGGCCATATTTAGTTTTTGCACTCTCTGATTTGCCAGTCAACGCACACTAATTGACGACCCGAACCGTAGCAACTCGAAGAAAATCTCCGGGCTTGATGAGGGTGTCTAATCGCACATGGGGTGCCAAGTATTCTGATGTCTGGTGACGAAACTTCTGTCTTATCTTTTGGTCATTCAGGCGTATATTTGAACGCATGAATAATGATCGGGTGACCGTGCGGCCCCGGAGGTTTTGCCAACAGGCAATACGAACCTTCGTTCTGGCACTCATCTGGGGTTCGGCATTCCTGATTTCCGTCGCTTCGACAGCGGGCACGGAACGCGTTGCTTTTATGCTGCAGCTGAATGGCGCCGTCAGCCCCGCATCCGCCGATTATGTGATCCGCGGCATAAAGCTTGCCGGCGAGCGTCACGTGGCATTGGTCGTTCTGCAGATGGACACGCCCGGCGGCCTCGACACGTCGATGCGGGAAATCATTCGCGCGATCCTTGCTTCATCCGTGCCTGTCGCAAGTTTCGTGGCCCCGAGCGGTGCGCGCGCGGCCAGCGCCGGTACCTACATTCTCTATGCCAGCCACATCGCCGCCATGGCACCGGGCACCAATCTGGGCGCCGCGACGCCCATTGCTCTCGGAGGCGGCGGAGAAGACGACGGCCGGGATGGTGAGAGCAAGAAACCACAGTCGCGCAGTGCTGCAGAGACCAAGGCAGTGAACGACGCGGCCGCCTATCTTCGGGGTCTGGCCGAGTTGCGCAATCGGAATGCCGACTGGGCAGAGAAGGCGGTACGTGAAGCAGCCAGCCTTTCATCCACCGCAGCAGAACGGGAGAAGATCATTGATTTCGTCGCGGCCACCGTCGATGAGCTGATGGCGAAAGCCAACGGTCGCACGGTGCGGGTGGGTGAAGGGGATATCCGGCTCGATACGACCGGTCTCATGGTCCAAAACATCGAGCCTGACTGGAGAACCCGTCTCCTATCGGTCATCGCCGACCCGAACGTGGCGCTCATCCTGATGGTTATCGGCATCTATGGTCTGATATTCGAGTTTCTCACGCCCGGGGCCGTGATACCGGGGACTGTCGGCGGCATATGTCTCCTGCTCGGTCTTTATGCCCTGGCCATGTTGCCCGTCAGCTACGCCGGCGTCGGCCTCATCGTCCTTGCGGTTGGCTTGCTTGTCGCGGAAGCGCATGCGCCGAGTTTCGGCGTCCTTGGCCTTGGCGGTGCGGTCGCGCTTGTCCTGGGAGCAACCATTCTCTTCGATACGGATGTGCCTGAATTGGAAGTGAGCCGGCAAGTCCTGGTTGGCATCGCCATCTCCGCTCTCGCCTTCAGCCTCATTGTCGTTCGGCTCGCATTCGTAGCGCGCCGGCACGCTGTTGTGACGGGTGCGGAGCAGATGATCGGCATTTCGGGTACAGTTTCCAGTTGGACGGACACCAGCGGTTATATCGTCGCCCATGGAGAGCGCTGGAGCGCCGTCTCCGCCGAACGGCTCTCGGCCGGTGACGATGTGAGAGTGATTGCCAGAGATGGGCTAACGCTTGAGGTCGCCCGCAATTCCCGCAAGGATCGGCAACCTCTGGAAGGCAGGGAGGAGCGCGCATGACCATGCTCGGAGGTTTCATCTTCTATATTGTCGCGCTCATCCTACTGCTGGTCATTCTGGCGAACGCGATCAAGATTCTGCGCGAATATCAGCGGGCAGTCGTTTTTACTCTGGGCCGGTTTACCGGCGTGAAGGGTCCCGGATTGATCCTGCTTGTTCCCTACGTGCAGCAAATGGTGCGGGTCGACCTGCGGACGCGTGTGCTCGATGTCCCCAGCCAGGACGTCATCTCGCACGACAACGTCTCGGTTCGCGTCAGCGCAGTGATTTACTTCAGGGTCATCGATCCGGAGAAGTCGACGATCCAGGTCGAGGATTTCATGGCAGCCACGAGCCAGCTCGCTCAAACGACGTTGCGCTCGGTGCTTGGCAAGCACGATCTCGATGAGATGCTCGCGGAACGCGACAGGCTGAACGAGGATATTCAGAGAATGCTCGACGCTCAAACGGATGCGTGGGGCATCAAAGTTGCCAACGTTGAGATCAAACATGTCGACATCAACGAATCGATGATCCGTGCGATTGCCCGGCAGGCGGAAGCTGAACGCGAGCGGCGCGCGAAAGTCATCAATGCCGAGGGTGAGCAGCAGGCCGCGGCGAAGTTGGTGGAAGCCGCCGAAATGCTGGCCAAGCAGCCTTTGTCCATGCAACTTCGCTACTTGAGCACGCTGAACGTCATTGCCGGAGAAAACAGCTCAACGATCATATTCCCATTCCCGATGGAACTCGTTCATCTCCTGGCCGGCAGGACGGACCCACCAGGAAAATGACGAACGGAGGCGATTTAGGGGAGCGTCGGCTTGTTCCCGGCGAACATTGGATAGGTAGGAGGGAATATATCCTCGACCCTCGGATGACCCCATGTGCGGTCAGGATACTTCGCCACCAACCCGTCGAATTGTGCCTGAGCGCGTCGGCGGGCTTCGTTGAGGTCAATACCCGCAACCGCGCCGTCGCACATCGAAAGGCGTCCGTCGACGAAGACGGCGCGCGTCACGCGACCGGTTGCGCCGAAGATAAGCGATTGCACGGGATCCACGGTCGGGGCGAAGCGCGGGTCGCTCAGGTCGAAGATCGCGATGTCGGCTTTGGCGCCCGGCTGCAGCCGGCCGAGATCGGGACGACCGAGAGCGTCCGCGCCGCCCGTCGTGGCCGCGTCAAAGACCTCCGAGGTCGCCAGTCCTGCCGCTCCGCCTTCCGCGATCCGCCCGGTCATCAGGGCAACGGCCATGTTCAGTACCATGTCGGGTGGCGCGGTGTCGGTGCCCATGCCGATGCGGATACCGAGATCACGGCAGCGGCGGAAGGATCGCAACATCCCCCCATCGCGCGCATAGACCAGCGGGCAATGGGCAATGGTAACACCATGCGCTGCATAGAGATTGAGGTCCTCGGGCTCCGCCTCCACCGCATGGGGGGCGATGAGCCGCTCATTCAGAAGACTATGTCGGGCAAGCCATTGCGGGCCGGTGGTACCGTGCAGTTGCTGGACCGTCTGCCGTTCCATCTTGCCTTGCGCCATATGCAGCCGGACCGGCAGGCCCATTTCCGACGAGGCGGCCATGGTTCGCTGTAGAAGCGGCAGCGTGCAGGTCTCCACGCGGTCAGGCGCCAGCATCGCTTGCACCAGGCCCTCGTGCTGTCCCGCCACCCGCTCGGCAAAGGCAATGGCGTCATCGAGCCCGTGCAGGCCGCGCGCCTCGTCGAAGACCGGCTTCAGCACGCCGGGCGCCTCGCAAACCATGCCGCCGGATCGATAGGCGGGACCTAACCAGACGCGCAGGCCGAGTTCGCCGGCGGCTTCGGCGGCGGCTTCGAATTCGGCTGATGTCTCGCCCCACTCACGATAGAACAGCGAGGCAATCGGCAGGGCGGTTGTGATGCCGCTCAGCAGCAACTGGCTGAAGGCAAAGCGCTTCTGGAAGGCCAGTTCCTCGGGTGAATACATTTCGTAGGGTCCGCGTTCGACATAGCTGCGCGGCCAGACGCGGCCGGTGGCCCAGCCGGGATCGTAGTCGACGGTCAACAGCGTTGTATCGAGGTCGGAAAGCGCGTCGAGATCGATGAACCCGGGCGAGACCAGCATGTCGCCAAGCTCGATACGTCGGGCGACCTCACCGGGAAAGCGAGCCCCGACATAGAGGACCTGGGCACCCTCAATGACGATTTCGCCGTCCCGCAGCAAGCAGTGACGCCCATTGGCGTGCGCGACGATCCAGCGGGCAGCGAGCGCGGTGCGGCCAGACGGACGGGCGCCGAGGGTGAGGGCGGACAGGTTCATAAGTATCAATACTCCACGATTGTAGCGTCTTCGGCTATCGCGTTTGGCGCGCAATGGTAACGACGCGGTATTAACGGGCCGGACCCGCCGCTCCCACCTGATCGCCGGTCTTGTCGCGGGGAAAGGCATAGGCTCCAACCTTCGAAGTGCGAAAGCCTCCACCCGCCAACGCCTCGGCCAGCTTCACCGCCGCTGTCACGCCGTCGATTACCGGTACTCCAGTCTCGCGCGACAGCCAGTCACACAGTTCCGCCATACCCGCGCAACCAAGCACGATGGCATCCACTCCGTCCTCGCGAAGCGCGGCGCGAGCTTCTGCCAAAAGCCGTGTTCGCGCCGTTGCCGGGTTGGCTTCCAGCGCCAGGACCGGCAGGTCGACGGCGCGCACCCGACGGCAGCGCGCCGCGGCACCATAATGCGCAATCAGGTCTTCGATCACGGGTACCGAGCGCGGCAACGTTGTGATGACCGAAAACCGCGCCGCCACCGTCACTGCCACCTGAACCGCCGCCTGGCAGATGCCGATGACGGGGCCAGAAGCCACCTCGCGCGCGGCGGCAAGCCCTGGATCGTCGAAGCAGGCGATCACATGCGCCGATGCCCCTCGCGCCTCGGCGGAACGAATGGCTGCGAGCATCGCGGGCACGGCCATGGCCTCATCTGAGTAGCCCTCGATGGAGGCGGGGCCGCCGATGGATGTCACCGCCTCGATCACGGTGCCCTCGGCCCGAGCCGCTTCGGCCGCGTGGGCGATCTGGGCGGTCATCGAGGCGGTGGAATTGGGGTTGATCACATGGATACGGATCACTTTGCAGCCCTTTCTGATCTGGGCGTCACCTGTGCAACCTCGTAAGGCCAGAGTGAATCAGGCTTCTTCATTTCGAATTGACGGTCGGAGGTGATGTAATTGTCGGCATGCAGGCGTGCGATCGGCTGATAGGTTTCAGGGTTTACATATCTTCCTGCAGCATCAAGGCACCGGTCATGGACATGCATGTGGACGACCTCGCCGATAATCAGCGCACGCTTGTCATAATCGATGATCCGTTCGACCCGACATTCGAAGCTGCATGGGCTTTCGGCAATGCGGGCGACGTCGATCTGCTTGCAGGGGAGGGGCGTCAGCCCAGCGAAAGCCAGTTCGTCCACATCCGCGGTGAAGTTTACCGCGCAGACGATCATTGCCTCGGCGATGGACATGTCGACCATGTTGACGACGAATTCGCCGGTGCGGCGAATGTTGCCAACGGTATCCTTCTCGTCGCCGTTGCCGCGATACTGGATGCCAAGGACGACCAGTGGCGGCTCGTGCGAGAAGACGTTGAAGAAGCTCATCGGGGCAGCGTTGTTATGTCCTGCAAGCGAACGGGTTCCGACCAGGGCGATCGGCCGTGGGCCTATGAAATTCGTCAGCATCCGGTAGCGGTCAGGGCCGGGAAGTGTGGTGAAGTCGACGTTCATGGTCAGACCGTCCTCGACGGATTGCTCGCCTCGCCTGCAACCACCGCACCCCGGCGCACGACACACCGGCCCACGGGACGTCGGCAAAGCGCGTCACCTGCATTCTGCGCCGCGATCATCACGAAATCGGCGCGGGCGCCGGCGCGAAGGCCGTAGTCGGCAAGACCGATGGCGCGGGCTGCAGCTTCGGTCGCGCAGCCGATGGCGCGGCGGAAATCCTCGTCGGTGTTCCAGTCGAAGCGGTAGGCGGTGAGGAAAGCGCGCTCCAGCATGTCGCCATTGCCGAAGGGCGACCAGGAATCGCGGATGCCGTCGGACCCACAGCAGACCGTCACCCCGATCTCGGTCAGCCGCTCCACGGGCGGGACCGCAACGTCGGCGGGGGCAGACGTCATCAGTGAAATCCGGAGATCGGCCAAACGCTGCCCGATCTGGTCCAATCGCGCCTCGGGGATCATACCGAGGCAATAGGCATGCGAGATCATCACTTTGCCGGCAAGGCCAGATGCCTTGGTATGGTCGGCGATGCGCTCGATCTGCCATGCGCCGAGAGCGCCCTTGTCATGCAGGTGGATATCAACGCCCGCGCCTTTTTCGACGGCAAGATCGAAGATGAAGCGAAGCTGCCCCTCGGGGTCGCCATCGATCCCGGCCGGATCGAGGCCGCCGACGGTTTCCACGCCCATGTCGATAGCCTGCCGCATCAGGTCCGCGGTGCCGGGGCGGCACAATAGGCCTTGCTGCGGAAAGGCAACGAATTGCAGGTCGACCCTGTCGCGCCACGTCTCGCGCAGCCGCAGCATGGCCTCGACATGTGAAAGGCCCATGTCGGGCGCCACATCGATATGCGAACGAACGGTTGTAGTGCCATGCCGCAACATCTCCGAAAGTAGGCGAGAAGCGCGCTCCTCGGGCGGAGTAGTATTCGAGGACAGAATACGGCGTTCGTTGTCGATGTAATCGCGCAGGCGTCCCGCACGACGGCCGGACTGCCAGCTTTCGCCCCAAAGCGTCTTGTCCAGGTGGACATGCGGTTCGACAAAAGCCGGCAGGACCAGCCGCCCGTCACCGTCGACAGCGTCAGGGGCCGTGATGCCGGGGCCAATGGCTTCGATCCGGCCGCCGGTGCAGCGTATGCCGATGGTCTCGCCGTCGATATTCCGCAGGTTGGTGTAGGTGGTGGTCATGCTTGCCCTCGATTATTCTGGCGCGGCGCCTTGCGGGCCGCGCCGTTTAACTTGTCAGCCTTTGAGGCGGGTCCAGATCTTGTCACGCAGATCGCGGGCCTTGGGGCCGCAGTCCTTCGTCGGGACCAGCCGGCTGGAATATTCGGCAGGCATGTTGATTGCTTCCATCTTCCGCCACTGTTCGCTCAGGAACTCGTCAGACTTGATCGCATTGGCATAGGCGATGGCGTTCGACACCGCAGCCGCATTTTCGGGCGCCATCATCCAGTTGATGAAGATCTTTGCATTCTCGGGATGCGGGGCATTGGCGGGAACCGCGAAGTTGTCGCGGAACATCGGCGTGCCTTCCTTCGGGTAGATGAAGCGGATCGTGTCGCGCTGTGCCGTGGCGCGGGCCGTCGCGCCGTTCCATAGATGATGCATCGCCACTTCGCCGGCGGCCATGCGGTCGACCGTGGTGTCGGAGCTATAGAGTTTCAGCTTCGGCTTCTGCGCCTCCAGCAGCTTGAGAATGCGGGCGGCGTCCTCGTTGCTTTCGGTGCATTGCGGGATGCCGAGGTAGAGCGAGGCAGCCGTGATTTCGTCGCTCGCTGTATCAAGCGCGGCGATCTTGCCTTCCAGTTCCGGGCGCGGCTCGAAGTATTCCTTCCACGTCGGCTCCAATACACCGCCCGGAACCTGAGCACTGTCATAGGCAAGGCCGGTCACGCCCCAGAGATAAGGCGCAGAATATTCATGCTTCGGATCAAAATCCGGGTTCTTGAACGCGTCCTTCATGTGGACGTAGTTCGACATCTTGCTGGTGTCGATCTTCAGCAGCAGCCCGTCCTTGATCAGGCCGGGGATCACATAGTCGCTGGGTACGATGACGTCGTATGACGCCCCGCCGGACTGGAGTTTCGCCAGCAGCGTTTCGTTGCTGTCGAAGCCGTCGAGGATTACCTTGATTCCGGTTTCCGCCTCGAACTTCGTCAAAAGTTGCACGGGGTAATAGTCGGTCCAGTTGTAGAAAAAGAGCGTCTTTTCCGTTTCCTGCGCCGCTGCGGGCAACGCAAGAAGGGCTAGTGCAGCAAGTGCAGCACCAAAGCGGAATTTCGAGGTCATGCCAGTACTCCTTTGGGGTTAGCGGCGCAGGCGGCCGAGGAAGAAGGAAAGCGAGACGAGTAGAACGGAGACGACCAGCATAACCGCCGAAATCGCGTTGATTTCGGGCGAGATACCGGAGCGTATGGCAGAAAAAATGTAGACGGGCAGGGTGGTGGTGCCGGGCCCGGACAGGAAGAACGAGGTCAGGAAATCGTCGAGGCTGGTGACGAAGGCCAGTGTGAAACCCGCCATCACGCCAGGCAACAACATCGGCATCGTGACCCGTCGGAAGGTGCGGAAGTGGCTGGCGTAGAGATCCTGAGCGGCCTCCTCATAAGTGCCGCTCATGCCATCCAGACGCGCGCGGATCGGCAGGTAGGCGAAGGGGATGCAAAAGGCGGTATGCGCTGCAATCATCGCACCCAATCCGAGGTGCACGCCCAGTGCCACGAACAACAGCAGCGTCGCGACGGCAACCACGATTTCCGGCAGGATCAGCGGCACATTCAGCACAGTCTCTGCCGCGCCCCGGCCCATAAAGGCGCGTCGCGTGGAGAGTGCCGCCAGCAGCGCAAGGATCGTCGCTGCCGTTGCCGCAGTGATCGCGACCACCAGCGAATTCCATGCCGCAGCCTGGATCGAAGGGTTCACGAGGATGCGACCATACCAATCCAGCGAGGCGTGGGTCCAGATCGTTGCCGTGCGGTTCGCGTTGAAGCTGTAGACGATCAGCACGAAAACAGGCACGTACAGATAGGCGAGCACCACCAGTGAAATCTCGCGCGTCAGGGGAAAGCGCCTCGGATTCATGCCGGCCTCCTGTTTCGCAGCAGCGCCATGGCGATCATGACGATCAGCATCACCGCCAGGAGGATCACCGAAAGCGAAGCGCCGAAGGGCCAGTTGCGCGAGGCGCCGAACTGCATCTGGATGATGTTGCCCAGCATCAGCGTCTTGCCACCGCCCAGAAGGGCGGGGGTGACGAAGGCGCCGAGGCAGGGGATGAAGACCAGCAGCGATCCGGCCATGATCCCGGGTGCAGCGATGGGCAGCACCACACGACGCAGCGCCCGCTTGCGGGTCGCGCCGAGATCATACGCGGCCTCCAGCAGCCTCCAATCGAATTTTTCAAACACCGTGTAGAGCGGCAGGATCATGAAGGGCAGGAAGGAGTAGGTCAGCCCGATCGCCACCGCCACGTCATTGTAGAGCAGTTGCACGGGCCCAAAGGGCGAGATCGCGTTGACGAACTTCGTCACCCAGCCGTCCTCGCGCAGGATGATCAGCCATGCATAGTTGCGGACGAGGAGGTTCGTCCAGAACGGGATCGTGATCAGCAGCAGCATGGCGTTGCGCCCAGTGCGCGACAGGCCAGCCATCCACAGCGCGACCGGCAGGCCCAGAAGCAGACTGAGGATCGTCGTGACTGCGGCCAGTGCGACCGAACGCAGGAAAATCACCAGATAGCTGGCGTTGAGGATCATCGTGCCGTCGAAATCCTCTTCCCAGACGAGGCGGATATAGTTTGCCGCCGATGGCGTCGAAGCCCAGTCCACCCCGGCGCTCGAGCCTTTTTCGAGGAAGGAAATCCACCCCATCAATCCGAGCGGCACGCCGATGAGCAGCAGAATCGTGGCCAGGGCCGGGGTCAGAAGCAAGGTGCGACGCAGGGCGGGGCGTTGCCTCATTGTACCAGCACCTGAAGCGCTTCGCCGGGTAACGTCAGCCCGACGAGACAGCCTGTCTCGGGCGGCTGTCCAGAGGATTCCGATTGTCGCAGCAGGAATGCACTGCCATCCGGAAGCCCCAGCTTGTGCAGCATCGACGTGCCCAGATAGGCAGTGTGGATCACCGTCGCATCCAGCGTGCCCTCTCCGGCAGGCACAAGGCGGGCTCGCTCCGGACGGATTGCGATCGTGACCTTGCCTGGCACACCATGTGTCAACGGCAACACCGCGCCCGCGTCAAGACGGACACCGCCGCCCGGCAATGCTTCGCCCTCCAGCAAGTTAATGTCACCGATGAAGTCGGCCACGAAACGGTGGGTCGGCTTCTCATAGATAGCGCGGGGCGGACCCATTTGCAGGATGCGCCCGCCCTGCATCACCGCTACGCGGTCGGACAGGGTAAGTGCCTCTTCCTGGTCATGGGTCACGAACAGGAAGGTGATTCCGGCCTCGGTCTGCAACTGCTTCAACTCGATCTGCATTTCCTTGCGCAGCTTCAGGTCCAACGCTGAAAGCGGTTCGTCCAGCAGCAGCACGCGGGGGCGTGGCGCCAGGGCGCGGGCCAGCGCCACGCGCTGCTGTTGTCCACCAGACAGTTCGGCGGGGCGGCGGCGGGCGAAAGCCCCCATCCGCACCATCTCCAGTGCCTCGCCCACGCGGGTGCGGATCGCCTCGCGTGCCAGGCCCTGTTCCACCAGCGCGAAAGCCACATTGTCCTCGACCGACAGGTGGGGAAACAGGGCGTAGCTTTGGAACACCGTGTTGACCGGACGATGAAACGGCGGTTCGGCGGTCACATCCTGGCCTTCGATCGAGATCGTTCCGGCATTGGCGGTCTCGAAGCCTGCGATCAGACGCAGGAGCGTGGTCTTTCCGCAGCCGGAAGGCCCGAGCAGCGTGAAGAATTCGCGCCGCCCAATATCGAGCGACACGTTGTCCAATACGGGGATGGCGTAGATTCCCCTGCCAAAGCTCTTGCTGACATTCCGGATCGAAACCGCAGGGGGAACGGACGCATCTGCCATGCTTGCCTCTCGTTTGGTTTAGGCAAGCGTCCTATATTGCATACGATATTGTCAATATGTGTATGCGATATATGGGCAATAATTGTATGCAATCTTTGAAGGTGTTGATTTATCTGGTCAATATGTTCCGGCCTTGATCATTCATTTCGTATCCTTCCCGCATAGTCGGCCAGAACAGCCCGCACATCGCACTCTTTCTTGACGCCAAGCTGGGCGCGCGAGGCCACTTCTTCGACATGATGTTCCATCAGGTCGGCGGCCCGTTCCGTATCGCCGGCAAGCAAGGCTTCGACGATATCCCGGTGCTCGCGTGCGCCGCAGTCGGCGGAATGCGGGCGGCCATACATCGCCATGACCAGTGAACAGCGCGACACCACTTCGTTTATATATCGCTGCAACAGCGTATTGCCCGTCAGCGCGGCAAGATGCAGGTGAAATTCGCCTGCCAGTCGGATCGCTTCAACCTCGCTCTTCTCCGCAAGCGCCGTCTCTTCGTCGACCATCCGACGCAGCGTCGCAGCCGCTTCCGCATCTATCCGGCCCGCAAGTTCCTTCACCATCGCGCGCTCGAGCGCAGCGCGAACGACGAAGACGCCTCGCCCCTCATCCAGCGAGGGGTTCGCGACAAAGGCCCCTCTGTTCGGCTTCAGCTCCACCAGCCCTTCCACGGCAAGACGGCCCAAGGCTTCGCGTGCGATTGTGCGGGAGGATTGGAAGGCCTCGCCGATCATGTCCTCGGGCAGCCGGACGCCGGGCGCCAGCCGCTGGTCAAGTATGGCGAGGCGCAGCAACTGATGCACTCTCTCGGTTCGGGTGAGTGGACGGTCGGTTGCGTGAGACGCGTTGTTCTCGGCTATCATTTCAGGCACAGCTTTCGTTTCTGGACTGCGCCCATAACGGCCATATCCCGCTTGCCGAGGCAAGTGGAAACGGGGCGAAGCAGAACCAAGCATAGCTGTTGCAAGCGGCGGCCGGACTGAAATGCAGCTCAGATTGATCGCCCTTGGTGGTAAAGCGATGCCCTCCGCTCAAGTTTTTGCTCGCTTTTTTGATCTAAGCTTGGGAGGTTAAGCACAACGGTAATAAATGGCTGCGCATGAATGTTCTAATGCGAGCATCTCAGGTCCGGGAACTGAGCATTGATGCCAGAGCCTCGGCGGGCACAGAATCCATTGGGCCGTTCTTTGATGCCCATGCCTCGATTTTCGCCGCCCGAACTCATCGATCGCGCTGACAGGCTGAACAGCTGCTATCGGCCGGAGTCTGTCGGCGGCCGAACTGGCTGCCGGATGAAAAATGCAATATGGTCCTCCCTCTAAATGTTGGGAGGATGCAATGGCTGCGTATCTTATCGCCGACGTAAACGTAACTGATCACAACGCCTTCGAAGAATATCGCAGGGAAGTTCCGGCAACTGAAGCGCGCTATGGCGGGCGATACCTCGGGCGCGGTGGAGCAACCAAAGTGCTTGAGGGCGATTGGGAGCCACATCGCCTTGTGATTGTCGAGTTTCCAGACATGACATCGCTGATGGCTTGGTATGACTCTCCCGAGTACGCCCGCCTCAGAGCTATTCGCGAACGCTGTGCAACGACGAGAATCATTGCTCTCGAAGGAGTTGCTTTACCCGGCTAGGCTCGCGCATCAACGACGATTGGACGCTGGACCATCGAGCCTGAACTGGCAGGATTGGGCGACGCTTGAACAATCACGAAAGCCTGTATTTCTTCACTGAAAGCAGATATCAGCCGATTATGCGCAACACCCCGCCATCGAACTTGTCGTCGCTGGTCGTTCTCGTCATCGACGAGAACAGGATCCGCGCGTCGATTATCGAGGCTGGCCTAAGGGAGGCCGGCTATGAACAGGTGACGGTCATTCAGGAGATCGACGGGATCGCCAGGCGGATCGCCGAGATCAATCCTGATGTCATCGTCATCGACCTCGAAAACCCGAACCGCGATATGCTTGAAAGCATGTTCCAGCTTTCGCGGGCCGTAAAGCGGCCGGTCGCGATGTTTGTCGACAAATCCGACGAAGCCTCGATCGAGGCGGCTGTCGAGGCCGGGGTCTCCGCCTATATTGTCGACGGCCTGAAGCAGGAGCGCGTCCGGCCAATCCTCAAGATGGCGATCAGTCGCTTCAATGCCTTTGACCGTCTCGCGCGTGAGCTCGATGAAGCCAAGGGCGCGCTTGAGAACCGAAAGATTGTCGATCGTGCCAAGTCTCTCCTGATGAAATCCCGGGGCATCTCGGAGGAGGCGGCCTATACGCTGATGCGCAAGACGGCGATGGACCAGAATCGCAAGATCATCGACATCGCGCAGAGCCTCGTCAGTGTCGCCAACATGCTCGATCCCGGAGGGAAGCCATGACAACCCGTTTTGACGTCACGGCTGGATTTGTGCCGCTCGTCGACAGCGCCGTGCTCGTCGTTGCCCGGGAGATGGGTTTCGCGGAGGACGAGGCTGTCGCGCTCTCACTTGTACGTGAGGTCTCCTGGGCAACGATCCGCGACCGGCTGGCTGTCAGACAGTTCAATGCCGCCCACATTCTGGCGCCCATGCCGATCGCCTGCAATCTCGGGCTTACGGCGCTTTCGCCGCGCATGATCACGCCGATGGCGCTCGGCCTGGGCGGCAACGCCGTGACGGTGTCGCAGGCGCTCTGGCGGAGGATGTCTGATCACGGCGCGACAACGAATCTTGACCCAGCCACGAATGGAGGAGCGCTCAAGGCGCTGCTCGCGAAAGGCGACGGCAAAAGGTTGCGGTTTGCCGTGGTTCATCCGTTTTCGGGCCACAATTATGAATTGCGGTACTGGCTCGCTGCCTGCGGTATCGACCCGGACGTCGATATCGAACTCCTGATCCTGCCGCCGCCTGATATGCCGAATGCGCTGCTGCTCGGAGCGATCGATGGCTATTGCGTCGGGGAGCCATGGAATACGGCGGGTGTACTTCAGGGCGAGGGGCATATTGCCACCACAAAGGCCGCCCTCTGGCGCTCCAGCCCGGAAAAAGTCCTCGGCGTCAACGCGGATTGGGCGGAAAGTGAGCCGGAGGCGCTGACGGCGCTGTTGCGCGCACTTTACCGCTCGGCAGTATGGTGCTCCCTGGCTGAAAATCGCGAAGTGTTGGCCGAACTGCTTTCAAGGCAGGCCTATATTGGCAAGCCGGTTGAATGGATCCGTCCTGCCTTGACCGGGAATTTCCAGATCGGTGATGGTGCGACCCATAGCGTCGGCGAGTTCTTCGTAACGCAGGCGAAGGCTGCGACCTTTCCGTGGAAGAGCCATGCCCTCTGGCTCTACAGTCAGATGGTGCGATGGGGGCAGGTCGCTCACACGCCGCGGAACGCGGATGTCGCAATGAACACCTACCGCCCGGATATCTACCGGACGGCGCTCAAATCCCTTTGCGTTGCATTGCCGAGCGCCAATTCCAAGGTCGAGGGGTTTCTTACCCAGGAGACGCCGGTGGGATCGACGGGCGCCCTGACGCTCGGGCCTGACGGGTTTTTCGACGGCACGCTGTTCGACCCCGACAAGCTTGATGATTACATCGCACAACAGCAACGGTAGCCTAGCTAGAATGCCGGTTTCTTGTGCAATGCAAAAAACTGCCGACCAAATAATCACCAGGCTCGGCGCTCGACCAATCCAGTCGTCTCGTTAACGGTTTGATTTTCCTTGAATCGTAGCCAGTATCAAAAACTGGCACGCTGATTGCATATTCATTCTCAAAGGCATCGAGCCTGATATCGACGTCCAACGACGGGCGTTCTCACAGCAAAGCCGCTGAACAGGATTCAAAGCACATGCGCAGGCGTGTGCGATCCCTGCTCAGCGGCTTTTTTCGTTCAACACGTGATGAGGTGGCGCCAGGCGCGTCAAGCAAGCCATGATCGAACCCAATCAAGCACTGCCCTCTCCCCAGGATTCAAACCGCGCGCTTTGGCTTTCCACCGGCGCCTTCACCATCTGTTTCGCGGTCTGGACGATCTTCTCGATCATCGGGATCCGCATCAAGCAGGAACTCGGCCTGACCGAAAGCGAGTTCGGCTTGCTGGTTGGAACGCCGATCCTCACCGGCTCGATCGTGCGTGTCGTGCTCGGCATATGGACCAGCCGCTACGGCGGCCGGCTGGTCTACACGCTGACGATGCTGCTCGCAGCACTCGCGACGTTCCTGCTGAGCTTTGCGCACACCTACCCGCAAATGCTTCTCGCTGGGCTTGGTGTCGGCCTTGCCGGCGGATCGTTTGCGGTTGGGGTCGCCTATGTCTCACCCTTCTTCGCCGCTGAAAAGCAGGGTACGGCACTCGGGATTTTCGGCGCCGGCAATGTCGGTGCGGCGGTGACCAAGTTTCTCGCACCATTTGTGCTGATCGCCTGGGGATGGCAGTCGGTCGCGCAGATCTGGGCGCTTGGTCTCGTGCTGATGGCTGCAGCCTTCTGGTTTTCAACGACGGATGATCCTGCCTTCCTGGCTCGCAAGGGAAATCCTGGTGCTTCGAAGAGCCTTCTCGAAGAATTCGCGCCGCTCAAGAATGCACAGGTCTGGCGTTTTTCGCTCTACTATTTCTTCTCCTTTGGCGGCTTCGTGGCGCTCTCGCTCTGGTTGCCGCGCTATCTGGTCGGCGCCTATGGCTTCGAGCTGGCCACCGCCGGTATGATCGCTGCGGCCTATTCGATCCCCGGCAGCATCTTCCGCGCCTATGGTGGCGCGCTCTCGGATCGCAAGGGCGCGCGTAGCGTCATGTACGCCGTGTTTGTCGTATCCGCGATCGCGACGCTCATTCTCGCGCTGCCTGCCGCCAGCGCGCAAAGCCATTTTCCGGTGACGATCGCACCGCTGGCATTCATCGTCATCATCTTCGTCCTCGGCTTTTTCATGAGCCTGGGTAAAGCGGCCGTCTACAAGCACATTCCCGCCTATTACCCCGAGAATGTCGGCTCGGTCGGCGGCGTGGTCGGGATGATGGGCGGACTGGGCGGTTTCATCCTGCCGATCGCCTTCGGCTACCTCAAGGATGTCACGGGCTTGTGGTCGAGCTGCTTCCTGCTGCTCTTCGCACTGGTCGTCGTCTCTCTTGTCTGGATGCATTTTTCAATCCGCAGTCTCCAGCGTAGCGAGCCCGCGACGCTGACCTCTGCCGTGGCGAGCTGATGGGAGCCCAGAACATGACTCAGAAACTCGTCATCATCGGCAATGGCATGGCCCCGGGCCGCATGCTGGAGCATCTGTTGGAGCGGGCGCCCGGCCAGTATCAGGTCACGATTTTCAACGCCGAGCCGCGCGTCAATTACGACCGTATCATGCTCTCGCCGGTTCTTTCCGGCGAGAAGGAATACGAAGAGATCATCATTCACGGTGACGGTTGGTATATCAAGCACGACATCACCCTCTACAAGGGCCACAAGATCGTCGCCATCGACCGTGCGGCAAAGACCGTAACGTCGGATCACGGCGTGACCGAGAGCTACGACAAGCTGGTGATCGCCACCGGCTCCGTGCCCTTCATCATCCCGGTTCCGGGCAGGGACCTTCCCGGTGTCATCACCTACCGCGATCTCGACGACGTCCAGGCGATGTTGCTGGCGGCGCAATCGCGCGAGAGGGCTATCGTAATCGGCGGCGGTCTGCTCGGGCTCGAGGCTGCGGCAGGCCTGGCTTCGCGTGGCATGGACGTCACCGTGCTGCATGTCATGCCGACGCTGATGGAGCGCCAGCTCGATCCGGCTGCTGGCTACCTCCTGCAAAAGGCGGTGGAGGAGCGCGGCATCAAGGTTGTCACGAAGGCGAACACCAAGGCGATCATCGGTAACGGCAAGGTCGAGGGCATCGAGCTGGACGACGGCCGTATCATTCCTGCCACGCTCGTGGTGATGGCTGTCGGCATCAGGCCGAATGTCGGCCTTGCCAAGGATGCGGGTATCGCCTGCAATCGCGGCATCGTTGTCGATGCCGGCATGCAGACCTCGGATGGCTCTATCCTGGCTCTGGGTGAATGCGCCGAGGTCGACGGCCAGGTCTATGGCCTGGTCGCACCACTCTACGAGATGGCGCGCGTTGCCGCCTCGCATCTGGCGGGCGATCGTTCAGCTGCCTTCGTTCATGCCGATACACCGACCAAACTGAAGGTCACCGGTATCAACCTCTTCTCGCTCGGCGACTTCGCCGATGGCGAGGACCGTCAGGAAATCGTGCTCCGCGATGCCGCAGGCGGCACATACAAACGCCTTGTGCTGAAGGACAACAGGATCATCGGAACGGTTCTCTACGGCGAGACCACCGATGGGGCCTGGTTCAACGACCTGCAGAAGAAGAAGGTCGATATCTCGGATATGCGCGACACGCTTATCTTCGGCCAGGCGTTCCAGGGAGGCACCCCCCTGGACCCTATGGCGGCCGTTGCAGCCTTGCCGGATGATGCGGAAATCTGCGGCTGCAACGGCGTATGCAAATCCAGGATCACCAACACTATCGTCTCAAAGGGTCTGACGACACTGGATGGCGTTCGCGCCCACACCAAGGCGTCGGCCTCCTGCGGATCCTGCACTGGCCTGGTCGAACAATTGATGGCCATCACCCTGGGTGATGCCTACAACCCGACCGCGGTTACCCCGGTCTGCGGCTGCACCCATCTTGGCCATGACGATGTCCGACGCCTGATCAAGGCGAAGGCGCTCAAGACCATCCCGGCAGTGATGCAGGAGCTGGAATGGAAGACATCCTGCGGCTGCGCGAAATGCCGCCCGGCGCTCAACTATTACCTCGTCTGTGACTGGCCGGACGAATATGCCGACGACTACCAGTCGCGGTTCATCAACGAGCGAGTACACGCCAACATCCAGAAGGACGGCACCTATTCAGTGGTCCCTCGCATGTGGGGTGGTGTCACCAACGCCAAGGAACTGCGCGCCATAGCCGACGTCGTCGACAAGTTCGAGATCCCGTTGGTCAAGGTCACAGGCGGCCAGCGTATCGACCTGCTCGGCATAGAGAAAGAAGACCTGCCGGCAGTCTGGGCGGATCTCGGTCAGGCCGGTTTCGTCTCGGGACAGGCCTATGCCAAGGGTCTTAGGACGGTAAAGACCTGCGTCGGCTCGGACTGGTGCCGGTTCGGCACACAGGATTCGACCGGCCTCGGCATCCGCATCGAGAAATTCATGTGGGGCTCGTGGACGCCGGCCAAGCTGAAGCTGGCCGTCTCCGGCTGTCCGCGCAACTGCGCCGAAGCCACCTGCAAGGACATCGGCGTCATCTGCGTCGATTCCGGCTTTGAAATCCATTTCGCCGGGGCCGCCGGCCTCGACATCAAGGGTACCGAAGTGCTCGGCCTGGTGAAGACCGAGGACGAGGCGCTCGAACATATCGTCGCGCTGACGCAGATGTATCGCGAACAGGGTCGATATCTCGAGCGCATCTACAAGTGGGCAAAGCGCATCGGGCTCGCTGAGATCCGCCGCCAGATCATGGACGAAGCGGACAAGCGCCAAGCTTACTATGAGCGCTTCGTCTACAGCCAGAAATTTGCCCAGGTCGACCCATGGTCGGAGCGCGTCTCCGGCAAGGACAAGCATGAATTCCGCCCGATGGCTTCGGTCGGCTTTGCTGACGCTGCCGAGTGAAGGAGAACGAAATGAACTGGATCGCAATCGGCAAGCTCACCGACATCCCGCTGCGCGGCGCACGCTGCGTAAAGACGCCACAAGGCAAGATCGGCGTGTTTCGCACGGCGGAAAACCAGGTCTTCGCTATCGAGGATCATTGCCCGCACAAGGGCGGGCCGCTCACCCAGGGTATCGTGCATGGGACCTCGGTTACGTGTCCGCTGCACAACTGGGTGATTTCTCTCGAGACAGGCGAGGCGCTCGGTGCCGACGAGGGCTCGGTCAAGACCATTTCGCTGGAAGTTCGGGGCGATGAGATCTTCATCGCCCTGGAAGAGCAACTGATGGCAGCGGAGTGAGGATGTCAATGACGGCAACGCGCTTGATACCCCCCTTTGGCCTGCCGGCCATCTCCCCCACAAGGGGGGAGATCAGCAGACGTAGACCCACATTGCCCCAATCGAGCCGCCTATACTTGGCGGGGAGTGCGCTCCATCCAATCTCCCCCCTTGAGGGGGAGATGGCCGGCAGGCCAGAGGGGGGTGCGGCAACACTGACTGCGAGGGAATTGTACCATGCCGCATGAAACCCGCACCACCTGCCCGTACTGTGGTGTCGGCTGCGGCGTCATTGCCAAGGTCGATGAACATGGCATCGTGAGCGTCAAGGGCGATCCCGACCACCCCGCCAATCTCGGTCGGCTCTGTTCCAAGGGCTCGGCACTGGCCGATACGCTATCAATGGATGGTCGTGCGCTTTTTCCGGAGATCCGTGGCGAGCGTGCAGATTGGAATGACGCGCTCGATCTCGTGGCGCAGAAATTCTCGGAAGCGATCGCCGAGCATGGTCCGGATTCGGTGGCCTTCTATGTCTCCGGCCAGTGCCTGACGGAAGACTATTATGTTGCCAACAAGCTGATGAAAGGCTTCATCGGCTCGGCCAACATCGACACCAATTCGCGGCTGTGCATGGCCTCATCCGTTGCCGGCCATCGCCGCGCTTTCGGCAGCGACACGGTTCCGGGCACCTATGAGGATCTCGAACTCGCCGACCTGATCATCCTCGTCGGCTCCAACCTCGCCTGGTGCCATCCTGTCCTTAACCAACGCATCCAGGCGGCAAAGCAGAGCCGACCGGGCATGAAGATCGTGACGATCGACCCGCGCCGTTCTGTCAGTGCCGATCTTGCCGACATGCACCTGATGATCCGCAGCGACGGCGATGTGGCGCTGTTCAATGGGTTGCTCGCCCATCTCGCCTCGTCCTCGGCCTTCGATCACGATTATGTCGCGGCCCACACGACAGGTTTTCCTGATGCGCTCGAGGTGGCGAAAAGCAGAACCATTCTCGATATCTCGCAGGAAACTGGGCTCACTGTCGTTGAGTTGCGCGCCTTCTATCGCCTGTTCGAGACGACGGGAAAAGTGGTCACCTGCTACAGCCAGGGCGTCAACCAGTCTTCCATCGGCACCGACAAGGTCAATGCGATCCTCAACTGCCATCTGGCGACCGGCCGCATCGGCAAGCCCGGCATGGGACCATTCTCGCTGACCGGCCAGCCCAATGCCATGGGCGGCCGCGAAGTCGGCGGGCTCGCCAATATGCTGGCCGCCCATATGAACATCGAAAGCGAAGCGGATCGCGAGCGTGTCCAGCGTTTCTGGAACGCGCCGACCATCGCCCAGAAGCCCGGCCTCAAGGCCGTCGACATGTTCGAGGCGGTGGCCGATGGCCGTATCAAGGCACTGTGGATCATGGCGACCAATCCGGTCGTGTCGATGCCGGATGCCGACCGGGTGCGCGAGGCGATCCGCAATTGTCCATTCGTGGTCGTCTCCGACATCCAGAAGAACACCGACACCGCAGCGCTTGCCCATGTGCTGCTGCCCGCCACCGGCTGGGGCGAGAAGGATGGAACGGTCACCAATTCCGAGCGGCGTATTTCCCGTCAGCGCGGCTTTCTCGATCTGCCCGGCGAGACCCGGCCCGACTGGTGGCACATGGCCGAGGTCGCCAAGCGCATGGGCTTTGCGGGCTTTGACTACGCCGGTCCGGCCGAGATCTTTGCCGAACATGCGGCGCTCTCGGCATTCGAAAATGGCGGCAGCCGCGATTTCGACATCGGTGCACGGGCGAACATGGGTGCGGATGAATTCGATGCCATGATGCCATTCCAATGGCCGCAGCCACGCGGCATGGCGGCAAGCACGACACGCTTCTTTGCCAAGGGCGGGTTCTACACGCCCGACAGGAGGGCGCGATTTATCGCAGTAAAGTCCGGGCGCGACGATCGCACGGGCTCTGACGCCCCCTTCATCCTCAACACCGGCCGCATTCGCGACCAGTGGCACACGATGACGCGGACCGGCAAGGCAGCGCGGCTCTCCTCGCATCTCGCCGAACCCTTCGTCGAGATCAACCCTGCTGACGCGCTCGAACTGGGCATCTCCAAAGCCGGGCTGGTGCAACTCGAAAATGGCTTCGGCTCGGTCGTCCTGCGGGCGCTGCTCACGGAGCGCCAGCCGCGCGGCAGCGTGTTCGTGCCAATGCACTGGACCGACGAATATGCGGCCGATGCCCGGATCGGTGCATTGCTCGCGCCGCGCACCGATCCGGTCTCCGGCCAGCCGGCGCTAAAACATGCCGGCGTTCGCGTGCGCCCTGCCGAGATGACGGCGTTCGGCTTTGCGGTCGTCGCGTTCCGGCCGGGGCGTTTCGATGCGCCCTATTGGGGCATGGCCAAGGCGGAAGGCGGTTGGCGGGTTGAGTTCGGCTTTGATGCCATGCCCGACGATATGGAGGCGTGGTGCCGCGACAGTTTCGGCCTCTCCGATCGGATGGAGCATCTCGCTTATGCCGACAGCACGACCGGCCAGCAACGCCACGGCTTCTTCGAGGACGATCGCCTGGTACTCGCCTTCTATGCCGCGCCGGAGCCGGTGGCCGTCTCGCGCGACTGGGCGGTAAAGCAGCTCAGCACCTCGCTTGCGACAGCGCGCGCTCGCTTTGCCATTCTCGCCGGGCGCCCGGGTGCAGGACAGATGGATCCGGGCGCTACTGTGTGCTCGTGCTTTTCGGTCGGCGTCAACCAGATCGTCGCCGCTGTCGCAGACGGCTGCCGCACGGTCGAGGCCATCGGCAACGCGTTGAGCGCCGGAACCAATTGCGGCTCGTGCCGCGTCGAAATCAAGGGGATCATCGATGGGTGTCGTCGCCAAGCCGCAGAATGAGCGTATTGCAACACTTGCCTCCCTGCCGGTGTTCTTCGACCTGAAGGGCAAGCCGGTGCTGGTGGCCGGCGGCAGCGACGGTGCTGCCTGGAAAGCCGAACTTCTGGCCGCCACGGGTGCTCAGGTGCATGTCTTCTGCCCGGACGAGCAACTCTCCGACACTTTCCGGGGCATGTCGAGCCACCTCACGCATCACGACCTTCATTGGGACGGCGCATATTTCAAGAGCTTTGCGCTTGCCATCGGCGATTGCGAAAGCGACGAAGAAGCGCGTGCCTTTCATGATCGGGCTGCGGCTGCGGGTGTCCCCGTCAATGTGATCGACAAGCCCGAGTTCTGTCAGTTCAAGTTCGGCTCGATCGTCAATCGGTCGCCGGTGGTGATCGGGATATCCACGGATGGCGCGGCCCCCATTCTCGGGCAGGCGATCCGCCGCCGGATCGAGACACTGCTGCCGCAATCACTGAAGTCCTGGGGCCAACTCGCCCAGATGGTGCGCGCCCGTGTCATGGAGAACCTGACATCCGTGCAGCGGCGAAATTTCTGGGAGCGGTTTGTCGATCGAGCCTTCGCGGGCAATGAGCCCGAAGCAGATGCCGTACAACGACTTCTTGCCGATGCCGACCGCATTCGCAGCGATGTCGCACGCCCCGGCCGAGTCACGCTTGTGGGTGCCGGACCCGGCGATGCCGAGTTGCTGACTCTCAAGGCGGTGCGCGCGCTGCAGGCCGCGGATGTCATCCTGTTCGATGATCTCGTTTCGAATGAAGTGCTGGAGCTTGCCCGTCGCGAGGCCAAGCGCATGCTGGTGGGAAAACGTGGCGGCCGGGAAAGCTGCAAGCAGGAGGACATTAATGCGACCATGCTGGCTCTCGCCAAGGCCGGCAAGCACGTTGTCCGCCTGAAATCCGGCGATCCAATGGTCTTCGGCCGCGCGGGCGAGGAAATCGAATTTCTGGAACACGCTGGTATAGTCGTCGATGTCGTGCCCGGCATTACCGCTGCGAGCGCCATGGCATCGCGGCTCGGTGCATCGCTCACTCATCGTGATCATGCCCAGACGGTGCGCTTTGTCACTGGTCATTCGCGTCAGGGACATCTCCCCACCAACCTGGATTGGCGCAGTCTCGCCGATGCCCGGACGACGACGATTTTCTATATGGGTGGCCGGACCGCCGACGAAATCCGGTGCAATTTGCTGACGCATGGCATGAACCCGGAAACGCCTGCCGTTGTGATGAGCGCTGTTTCGCGCCCCAACGAGACCCAATGGACCGGGTTTCTTGTCGATCTGCACACGGCTATCGAGGCGATCGGCGTCGATGAGCCAGTCCTGATTGGCATCGGTTTAGTGTTCTCGAAGCGCCAGCAATCGAACGCCAGGCAACAGGGCTTCGAATTCCCGGAAAGGGTCGCGCGATGACGATTTCGATTTTACCGCAATTGTTGCTGTGCGTTGCCGCTGCCTGTTGCTGGCAACGCTTCAGCCTGATCTTTTCTCCGGCCACAACGCGTTCACTCTTGTTGTCCCCGATGACTTCCGTTGCCACATCGGTTTTCCTATGCTCGGCAAGCCTGGTCTTCACCGAAACCGGGGTTGCCGCCGGCGCGCTCCTGGCGGTCATCACAGTCTTGATGGTGTTCACGATTCCGGAAGCGAATTCCGCATTGAAGACCATGGCGGGCGCAACATGCCTGGCCCTTCATGTTGCTGGGATCTAGGTAGCGGGGTCGCTGACACCTTTCACGTGGCCATAGATATTGCCGAAGGTATGCCGTCGGGTGCCTAGCACCTGCGATTACGAGCGCTGCATTTTGGATTGTTGAGTCATGTATCTCCTTCCGCTTGAACTCCAGATGGGGATGCTGCCGGCGTTGAGATGTGCTGGCGATCATTGCAATTCGCCAGCCGACACGCATAGTTTGCGATCGCAAGTGAAGCGGTGATGCCCGGTGATTCGATACCGAAGAGATTGATGAGCCCAGGGGCGCCGTATTCCTCGCCCGACTGGATCATGAAATCTGCCGCTGGCGTGCCCTGGCCGTGAAGCTTCGGCCTGACTCCGCTATAGTCCGGTGCCAGTGCATTCGATGGTAGGCCCGGCCAGTAGGTGCGTATTGCATCTTCGAATAGCGGCAGGCGTGTTTCGTCGACGCGATAGTCGATGTCTTCCACCCATTGCACATCCGGCCCAAAGCGGGCACGCCCGGCAAGATCGAGCGTCAGGTGAATCCCCAAGCCGCCATTGGATGGCATCGGATAGACCAGATGCTTGAACGGTGGGCGGGGCGCAAGTTTGAAATAATTCCCCTTTGCCAGATACTGGCGCGGGATCGCTTTGGCCGCATAGCCCTCGATCGAGGAGGCCACCTTTTGCGCAGACAGTCCTGCGCAGTTGACGACCGTGCGGCAGGACAGCACCGATTGACCATTCTGGTCTATCAGCAGCGAGACGCCGCGATCCGTTACCTTGCCGGCAACAACCGTGGCACCCAGAATCAGCATGCCGCCCGTGTTCTCCAGATCGCCCTGATAGCTGAGCATCAGTTCATGCACGTCGACGATCCCCGTCGATGGGGAAAGCAAGGCAGCATGACATTTCAGTTCAGGCTCCAGTTCTTTGGCCTCCGCACGCGAGAGCATGACAAGATCGGTTACACCGGCACCGATCGCATTCTCGCTGATCTGGTGAAGCTTGGCGATCTGATCCTCATCGCTGGCGACCAATAGCTTTCCCGGCTGCGCATGGCCGATGCCGCGCTCGCGGCAATAGTCATAAAGGGCGGACTTTCCTTCTACGCAAAGCTGCGCCTTCAATGACTTGGGCGGATAGTAGATGCCTGCATGAATGACTTCGGAGTTTCGCGAGCTTGTTGCGGAACCGATGATTTTCTCAGCTTCCATTACAATGACTTCGCGCCCGGACAGCGAAAGCGCGCGGGCCACCGCAAGCCCCACGACGCCGGCACCGATGACCACGGCGTCGACACGATCTTCGCTATTCGCATTCCATTCCATGTGAAAATTACCCCTCCGCAGGATGATTTCTACACAATAAGGGATTGTCGACAAGTAACCCCGCGGACGGCTTGGCGATGGCGTCGCTCGAACCAGCACATAGGCGCTACCGGCATAGTACCTTTGAATGACCGAGCAATCCTATCCCTCGGCAGTCCTAACTTCGCGTATGGAAACATGTGTGCAGCCGTCCGAATTTTGGGCACATCTCGGCGCGTATGTTACCGTTACGTACTTGCAGTTGTTTAGCATTGTGCAAAGCTTGGTATCCGACCTGAAAGTAAGAGCGTGCCAATGCCATAATCGAGGCGCTCACAACGGCTTTTACCATCGCCTCGGGCCGTCACGTTGCGATCGGTGTGGACGAGGAGCGGTTCGTCGATCCCGCCAACCCGCAGGCCGCCGGCAATCGGCGGATTCAGCTCGTGTACATTGGACTGTTGAAGTAACGAAACGCCCGCAGGCGGGCAAACCGGGAGTGTTCCTCATGGTTCGGAAGTTCAATATTCGCATCCTTGCATTCGCAACAGGCCTGCTGTCCTGCACCGGAGTGGTGCTGGCCCAAGACGCGATCAGCACGCCAGGGCAGAAGACCATTGGCGCGACCCAAACGAAAATGATTCCCTCGCTGGCCGTTCTCAACTCGGGAGGCGCGACACTCGCCAACGGCAAGCTGACAATGACCAGCATGTCGGCCAACACAATCGTGTTTGCCGACCGCCCGGTGAGAGCGGCCGGGCATGTGCTGACCTCCGATTTCATCAAGCAGTGGGACGAGGGCAAGGACAGCTTCGCAACCGACCCGCCCAACGCAACCATCTCGGTACTGAACAGCGATGGAAAAGCGATCGAGGATGCCGTCGTCGTTTTGAACAAGCCGAAGCTTGAGGGCGGCACCCTGACATTCGACGTTGAGGTTCTGGAAGGTGAACTCACCAGCGCCAACGGCCCGGCTTCGCTCTTTATCGACTGGTTTGCAGCCCGCGGCGGAATGGGACGCGTCGGGTTCGTCGGGGGCGTCCGTGCTCCAGTGTGGCGTGGGGGCTGGTACGCGCATCCTGCCGCGGGCTACGGCGCGGCGGTGGCGGCAGGCGCCGTTATCGGAGCGGCGGCACGGCCCTACTATCCCCCGGCATGCGGTTATTATCCGTATCCGCCATGCTATTGAAACGGTGTGACCGCGATGCCGCTGGTTTGTAGCCAGGCTTCGTAGAAGTGGGAAGAAGGTGGCGGCAACCTCTGCCGCCGCCTCCGCTGATCTGAGAGGCGATGATCCGGTCGATACCTCGCAGAGCGATATCAATCCGCTGATGTTCAATGCCACGCGCACTGCCTCGTGTCTTGCGCCAGCGGACGCGCGAGTTTACTGAACTGTTGTTACATCACTCGCGTTTGCATCGGAGACGAGTTTGAAACTTGGTTTTGTAGGTACCGGTGCTATCACCGAAGCAATCATTCGCGGAGCTTTGGCGTCGGAGCTTTCCATTGAGACAATTCACATCTCGCCGCGCAATGCCGAGGTTGCCGGGCGATTGGCGCAGTGCTCAGCGCTTGTCCATGTCGGGACTGACAACCAGGCAGTCGTGGACGCCGCGGAAATCGTCTTTCTAGCAATCCGCCCGCAGATCGCCCGCGAAGTCATCGAGGCGTTGCAGTTCCGACCTGGCCAAAAAGTGGTCAGTCTGATTGCTGCCGTTGAGATCGACACGCTCCATGAGTGGATTGGTGTGCCTTTGTCGATCACTCGTGCGATCCCCCTTCCGTTTGTCGCCGACCGCAAAGGCGTAACGGCGGTGTTTCCTCCGGAGAAAGAGGTCGCTGGTTTCTTTGATGCATTGGGGAGTTCTGTCGAGGTCGCGTCCAAGCAAGAATTTGATCTTTTGGGTGCAGCAAGCGCCCTGATGGGGACCTATTTCGGAATCTTGGAAACAACGGCTCGCTGGCTGGAGCAGAAAGGCATGGCGTACGATCAGGCAAAAGCCTATCTCGCGCCACTTTTCGTCAGCCTGTCAGAGGCGGCAAGCAAGCCAGGTTCCCCGACATTCGAGCAACTGCGGCTGGAGTATTCGACCAGCGGTGGCCTTAACGAGCAGGTCCACGAGGATTTCTCTCGAGGTGGCTCTGAAGCGCTGACGACTGCGTTGAACAAGGTTCTGGCCCGCATCGAGGGTCGCTGAGACACGTGTACCCGCGTGTGGCATCACCAGCGGGTACAAAGCCTGATTTGTTCAGGGTCAGATGCCGGCGGCGGCGATGTCCGCATCCATGCGTTCGCGCGCTTTTTTCGGCATCTTGGCAGCCTTGAGGGCGGCAACGTTGGCAGGCGTATCTCCGACCACCACGAGAGCGACCATGCCCATGCCGACGTGCGGGGTGCACTTGATCGCGTATGCGCCCGCGACGTCGAAGGTGAATTTCACGGTTTCATTCATCTTGCCCTTGAATGGTGTCGCACCCTCCGGGATGAGGTCCTTGAAGGTTTCGGCATTGTGCGATTTGTCCGTGGGGATGAACGTGACGGTGTCGCCCTTGGCAACCTTCGTCAGGCTGGGTTCGAACACCATTGCTCCGTCCTTGCCCTTGTTCAGCATGTGCACTTCGAAATCGGCCGCCTGCGCTGCCGTAGCCGTGGCGGCGGCCATCGCTGCGATGCCAATCACGAGTTTCGTCAAACGATTCATTCTCTTGCTCCTTCTAAAGATCCGTACTTGATGGACATCAACTTACGCTCTTCCCGAACCGCTTCTTTGACTTTCCACAAACAAACGGTCGATGTCGGGCGGGCGTCAGATCGCCGACGCCATCAACGGATCGACGCCGAAGAAGGCGAGATGGGCGCCGACCAGCAACCAGATGACCACCGTTAAGGTTGTCAGCAAGCCGACAACGATCGGCACATCCCAGCGAAGGGAGCGCGGATTGCCGAAAACTTTGGCGAACGGTACGATGCTGGTGCCGTCGATGGCCACTGCCCAACGGCTTCTCAGTCGTTTCCTGCTTCTGCGTTCCTGCAGAACGATGCCCGCCAGCGAAAACAGTGCGAAGCCGCCGAACAGGATCAAAGACCGCAAATCGCCGTTCGGAAAGACGTGGCCGAGCGACCAGAAAAAGAAGCCCCACAGCACAGGATGACGGGTGATCCTCACGATCGCGCCAATCTCCTCTCCATCGCGCCTGAGCGTAACTGAAAAGGGGTTCACGCTGAAAAGGCCCGTCAGAACGAAGAACAGTCCCAGCGGCGCGAACACAAAGGTGATCCACGACTGCCAGGCGGATGGTTGCCAAAGTTCGATGTAGTCAGTGTTCATGGCCTCGTGGAAGAGCCAGCCGATCGCCGCCAGTGAAACCAGTGAGTAAGCAGCGAGGTAGGGCCCCCTCCCGAGCAGCCGGATAAGCCCGTTGCGCAGCCGCGGTATCGCCGGGATCGAATGCAACGCCACGAATATCAGGAATGCGAGCAACAAGCCGGACATCGTCATCAACTCCAAATGCCGGCTATTGCTGGAAGAATAGGACGCCTGCGATGACCACGGACGCGGCCACGGCGATGCCTGCGCTATAGCGTTGAAGCACTCCCATCCTGTAAAGCGCGATCGAGAAGCCCACGATGATGGGGGTGGCGACTGCTAGTCCTGTCTGGGCATCGGTCATGAGCATGCTCCTTTTCGATGCCGTTATCACCCGTTGAACCGACACGGTCTTTGTCAAAGCGCAAAGAAGTCTGTCGCGCGCCACCATAATGCTCTGATGAAAAAGGAGACAGCGCATGGCGGTGATAACGGGCGAAGGCGAAGCGAGGGGAGAAAGCGGAGACTTGATCCTGTGGATCCTGGTCTGGAGCGAACTGGCCGCTTTCGGCATCCTGATCGCAGGGTTCATGGTGATGTCCTTTCTTCACCCGGAGAGCTTCTCGATCGCCAAGCTGCACCTCGACGGACGGTTGGCGAGCCTGAACACCATCGTATTGATTGCCAGCGGTTGGTTGGCGGCCGAAGCTGCACGCGCTGTGTCGGAAAAGAAGCGCCGCATCGCCCTTATCGCTTCCGCCACGCTCGGTTTTGTCTTCGCCGCGGTGAAACTCATCGAATACCAGGGGGAGTTGCGGTTCATGGGAGACGCGACTTTCAACGCGTTCTTCGAACTTTATTTCCTGATCACCGGGTTTCATCTGGCGCACGTCGTGTTCCTGGCCCTCGTGATGTTGCTCGTCGCCCGCCGACCGGAGCGGTCCAATGTCACGCTGGTCACCACGGTCTGGCATGTGGTCGACATTGTCTGGCTGGTCATATTTCCCGTTGTCTACTTGGGGTAAGTCATGGAACGTCGTCAAACCTGGCTGCTTGGCAGCGCCATCGGACTCACGCTCGCCGCCTGCGTGGCAGCGCTGATTGCCGCCCAGTGGAAGCACGAAGCTGTGCCGGTCGCTGCGCTCGCGATCATACTGGTCTTGACCGTCGTAAAGTCGCGCATCGTCATCCTGGATTTCATGGGCTTGCGCGGCCTGCGTCCCGGATTGTCGACCGCGCTGCTCGTATGGTCGGCGTTCTTCGCTGTCGCCACCGTGGCGAAAGCGATGGTGCAGCTGTTCGCCGCCTGATGGCCCTGTCCCTTCTTGGATTTGTTTGCATTTTCACAAAGAGGGGCTCCGCGAACTGCGACAAAGCTTGGCCGGCGGCGCATGCGACGCCTTGCATAGCCTGAAACAATTCGACCCCGCCTTTGACACGGGTATCGAGAGGGAAACCAATGTCGGAACACCTGACAAAAACCGGAGCACGGAACGTCTTCTACGGCGGTTCCGCTTTCTTCTTCGCGATCTTCGTCGCGTTGACGGCGCATAGCCACTACTACATCAAAACCACCTCCACGGACGAAACCGCGCTGACGGACGCGGTCGCGCGGGGCAAGCACGTCTGGGAAAAGAACGCCTGCATCAACTGCCACACGCTGCTCGGCGAGGGAGCGTACTTCGCGCCCGAACTTGGCAATGTCTGGACCCGCATGGGCGGCGACGAAGACGTGGAGAGCACCCGCGAAACCTTCAAGGCGTGGATGGCGGCGCAGCCGTCCGGCATCGAGGGACGTCGGCAGATGCCGCAATTCCATCTGACAGGTCAGGAACTCAACGATCTCTCAGAATTCCTGCGGTGGACGAGCAAGATCAAGACCCAGAAGTGGCCGCCGAATGATGCCGGCTGATATCCAGGGGGAAGGACTACCATCATGAAATATCAAACACAGAAGGTCGCGATGCTGTATTTCTACGGCGCGCTTGGCCTTTTCGTCGCCCAAGTCCTGTTCGGCGTCCTTGCGGGCACGATCTACGTATTGCCCAACACGCTTTCCGAGCTCTTGCCGTTCAACATCGTACGCATGATCCACACCAACGCGCTGATCGTCTGGTTGCTCATGGGGTTTATGGGGACGACCTACTATCTGCTTCCTGAAGAAGCCGAGACCGAGCTCTACAGCACCAAGATAGCGATCGCACAGTTCTGGATCTTCCTGATTGCGGCTGCCATTGCCGTGGTCGGCTATCTCTTCCACATTCATGAAGGTCGAGAGTTTCTCGAGCAGCCCTTTGTCATCAAGGTCGGCATCGTCATCGTCGCCCTGATGTTCCTGTTCAACATTACCCTCACTGTCCTCAAGGGACGCAAGACGGTGGTCACGAACATCCTGATTTTCGGACTATGGGGCGTGGCGATCTTCTTCCTGTTCGCGTTCTACAATCCGTCCAATCTCGCACTCGACAAGATGTACTGGTGGTATGTCGTCCATCTCTGGGTCGAGGGCGTCTGGGAGCTGATCATGGCCTCGGTTCTGGCCTTCCTGATGATCAAGCTCAACGGCATCGATCGGGAAGTCGTCGAGAAGTGGCTTTACGTCATCGTCGGTCTGGCGCTGTTCTCGGGTATCCTTGGAACCGGCCACCACTTCTACTGGATCGGTGCGCCGGGCTACTGGCAGTGGATCGGCTCGATCTTCTCCACTCTCGAAGTCGCTCCCTTCTTCACTATGGTCGTCTTCACATTCGTGATGACCTGGAAGGCGGGTCGCAAGCATCCGAACCGTGCCGCCATTCTCTGGTCGATCGGTTGCTCGGTCATGGCTTTCTTCGGCGCGGGCGTCTGGGGCTTCCTGCACACGCTGTCGTCGGTGAACTACTACACCCACGGTACCCAGGTCACCGCAGCCCATGGCCATCTCGCGTTCTTCGGGGCCTATGTCATGCTGAACCTTGCCGCGATGGCCTATGCTGTGCCCGAAATCAGGGGTCGTGCCCCCTACAACCAGATGCTGTCGATGGTGAGCTTCTGGATCATGTGCACGGCGATGTCGGTCATGACTTTCGCGCTAACCTTCGCAGGCGTCCTCCAGGTCCATCTGCAGCGCGTGCTCGGCGAGAGCTACATGGACGTCCAGGACCAGCTGGCCATCTTCTACTGGATCAGGCTCGGTTCGGGCGTTTTCGTCCTGATCTCGACCCTGATGTTCCTCTGGGCTCTGTTCGTGCCGGGCAGGGAGCGAATCCCCAACGTCAGCTCCCTGCACGCGGCCGAATGAGCCCATGGTCCCGCCGGCTCCCGGCGGGACCGCTTTTCAGACATCAGAAGGATTGGAACCATGGCTTTACTTTCAACATCGGCCGGAAGCACCCGCTTCGACGTGCCCCCTTACGTACCCAACGGCAACGAATGCCAGCTGTTTGAAACCGCCTGGACCCGCCAACTGCCATTGCTGCTGAAAGGGCCTACCGGATGCGGCAAGACCCGCTTCGTCAGCCATATGGCGGCACGCCTCGGCTTGCAGCTTTCCACGGTATCCTGCCATGACGATCTTGCCGCGGCCGACCTGACCGGACGCTATCTGCTGAAGGGCGGCGACACCATCTGGGTGGACGGCCCGCTGACACGCGCGGTGCGCGATGGCGGCATCTGCTATCTCGACGAGATCGTCGAGGCCCGGAAGGACGTTGCGGTTGTTCTGCACCCGCTGACGGACGACCGACGGATGCTGCCGCTGGAGCGCACCGGCGAACAGATCGAAGCGCCGCCCGGCTTCATGCTGGTCGTCTCCTACAATCCCGGTTACCAGAACATCCTCAAGGCGCTGAAGCCATCCACCAAGCAGCGCTTCGTGTCCATCGAGTTCGATTTCCTGCCGAAGGCGCAGGAAGTTGCAGTCGTCTCGGTCGAGAGCGGCCTCGACGAGGCGCGGGTGGCGCCTCTCGTGGAACTGGCGAACCGCCTGCGCAAACTCAAGGGCAACGATATCGAGGAAGGTGTTTCCACGCGCCTGCTTGTCTATTGCGCGAGCCTCATCGATAGCGGCATGGACAGGCGCGAGGCTATCCGGGCGGCGATCATCGAGCCTCTCACCGACGACCCCGATGTCAAGACGGCCTTGGCCGAAGTCGCCAACGCCCTGATCGTCTGAGGCGGCCATGTTCGAATTCCTGGAACTCGAAGAAAGCGTCGGAAAATTCTGGCACCGGCTCGTCGGTACGACTTCAAGCATGCCGCGCTATGGCGAGCATCAGGTGACGTTCGAAGAGGTGAAGCCGTTCCTGGCCACCTGCTTTCGCGGTTTCGGCGGAGAGGCCACAGCCCAGCTTGGCCCGGCACATGCAAGAACCGCGACACACCGCCTGAGGCTGCGTCAGCTTGTGGGGCTGGGCGAAGAGAAGGCCGCTTGGGCGGGCAGGGACGGCGGCGCGGTGATGCTGCCGCCCCAGATCGACATCTTCCCGGACCAGGCACTGAACCGGGACCTCTATATCTGGCTCGCCGCCTTCATGGCTGCAATGCCGCTGGTGCCCGTGACGGTGGCCGATCCTCTGAACGCCGATCTCAGGGCGCTCGATGCGGCGAAAGCGAGTGTTCGCGCCGTGTTGAAGGCATTTCCCGGCCTCGACGCCAAATATACAGGCCTTTGCCGGGCGATCCTCAAGGAAAGAACGAGGGGAACTCTACCCCCTGTCGAGCGACTGGTTGAAAACCGGATCGTCGGCATGCTCTCGGAGGGGGCGGGATGGCGCGACGAGAATCCGCCGGCGATCTTCCCGAAAGGCGCCCCGGCCGGATACCAGCGAATGATGATCGTCCCCCTGTGGCCGGGCTACGAACCGCGTTCGGAAGTGTTTTCCGGCGACGGCGACGAGCATCCCGGTGATGCGTCGACAAACGCTCTCGACGGCGCGGGCAAGTTCCGGGCCGATCGTGACACCAGCCGGTCGACGGGCGAGCGCAGTCCGTTCATCCTCAATCGTTTCGAAAAGATCCTGGCGATGGCCGAGATGGTCAATGTCGATCGGCCGACGGATGACAAGGACGACGCCGACAAGGACGCGGCGCGCGATCTCGAGGAAATCAGGCTGGGGCGGAGGAAGGAGCGCCCATCCTCCAAGTTCCGTTTCGATCTCGACCTGCCGCCCGAGGCAGTCGATCCGGCCTCGATCGATGGCGAAACGACCTATCCGGAATGGAATTACCGCAAGGGCGAATACATGCCCTCCTATTGCCGGGTGATTTGCGGCATGGCGGCGATGGAGGTCGCCAGTGTCTCGCATTCGGACGAGGAGAGGGCTCTCATTCGATCTGTGCGCAAACAGTTCGAAATTCTTCGGCCAAAGCAGGAGGTGCTGAAGGGGCAGCTTGACGGCGCGGAGCTGGACCTCGGCGCCGTCGTGAGAATGCGGGCGGACCTGATGGCCGGCGGCGAAGGTTCGGACCGGATCCACATGCTGTCGCGACCCCAGGGCCATGATCTGGCCGTGACCACGCTAGTCGACGTATCCTTGTCCACCGACGCATGGTTCGATGACCACCGCGTGCTTGACGTCGAGAAACAGGCCCTGTCGGTTCTTGCCAATGGTCTGGCGGCCTGCGGAACCAATCATTCGATCCTGACCTTCACCTCGCGCCGTCGCGCCTGGGTGCGGATCGAGACGGTCAAGGCTTTCGGCGAGGAGATGAGCGGCGATGTCGAGCGGCGTATCGCGTCCCTCAAGCCCGGATACTATACCCGGATCGGTACGGCCATCCGCCATGCCGCCGCCGGACTGGCAAAACAGCCCAACCGAACCAAACTGCTGCTGGTGCTGACCGACGGCAAACCCAACGATATCGATCACTACGAGGGCCGCTTTGCCCTGGAGGACTCCCGGAAGGCGGTCATGGAAGCGCGCCGGAACGGCGTGTCCGTCTTCGCCGTGACCGTCGACAAGGATGCAAGGAGCTACCTGCCGTCCATGTTCGGCCGCAATGGCTTTGCGATCGTCGGCGATATTGCCAAGTTGCCGAGAATGCTTCCTTCCATCTATCGCAGTCTGACACGCTAAGGGGTAGAGCGTGCCGGAGAAAGGCCCGGTGGAGGTGGACCACCGGGCCTTTCGTTTTTACATATGGCGAACAGGCAGGATCTACTTTGCGCCGATATCAACCCGCCCATGCATTCCTGCTTCGTAGTGGCCTGGAATGAGGCAAGCGAAGTCAATGCTTCCCGACTGCCCGAACTTCCAGATGATCTCGCCAGAGCTTCCGGGCGCGAGACGTATGGAATTGGCATCTTCATGATGCATATCAGGAAATTCCTTCATCATTTCCCGGTGTTCTTCGAGTTCCTCGGGGCCGGCGAGGATGAATTCGTGATCCGTTTCGCCGTTGTTCCTGAGAAGCAGGCGCAGCGTCTCGCCGGCCTTCGCAGAGACGATGGCGGGCTCGAACAGCATTCCGCCTTCGGGCGTCTCCTTCATGCTGATCACCACTGTTTCGCTGACGTCCGAAGCATCGCCGGGGACCCCAAGCATGACTTCATCCTGCACGGGTGCCACGCCGTGTTGGTGATCGTGAGCGAGAGCGGTTGCGGAGAGCAGTGACAAAGCGAGTGCCGTCGTCCAAAGCTGTTTCAGCATGTCTATTCCCTTCAATTTCGATGTTCGCGATACGCCGATGACACTCAGGCGGCCTTGCTGAAGGTTCGTTGCGTATCGGCCAGATACGCGTCGAACGCAGAGGCCACTGCGCGGATCATGAACCGATTTGCCTCGTCCATCGAGATGACGCCGTCCTTCTCCGTGATGACGCCGTCCTCGACCATGGCGAAGAGTCTGGCGTTGCCTTGCAGCAGGAAATCCGGCTGGAAGCCGTGGAACACGGATATGGCCGGAACGTCGACCGCGAAGTCGCACATCAGCCTTTCGATGACATGGGCGCGCAGCCGGTCCTCGGCGGTGAGCCGATACCCCTTTGCGGTGGCAAGCGATCCCGATGCGACCCGCTTCGCGTAGAGGCCCGGAGGCACTTCGTTCTGGACGTAGCCGTCATGAAGACGCCCGATTGCCGACGCGCCGAACCCCAAAAGATTCTCGCAGTCGTCGGTGGTGTATCCCTGAAAATTCCGGCGCAGCTTCCCGGTATCCGAGGCTCTGGCCAGTTCATCATCAGGCAGCGCGAAGTGGTCGAGGCCAATACGCCGGTAGCCCGCCGCAATCAACGCTTCGGCAATCGCTTCAGCCTGCTCGTTTCGGGCCTCGGCGCCGGGCAGGGCATTCTCGTCGATCAGGCGCTGGTGCTTTTTGAAGGTTGGGATATGCGCGTATCCGAATACGGCGAAGCGGTCCGGCCGCATGACCAGAGACGCCCGGACGGTTTCGACGCAGGAATCCACTGTCTGGTGGGGGAGACCGTAGATGAGGTCGAAATTGATGCGGGCGATGCCGCTGTCGCGCAACAGACGCACGGTAAGGTCAGTGGTCTCCTCGGACTGGATGCGGTTGATTGCCTTTTGGACAACGGGGTCGAAGCTCTGGACACCGAGGCTCGCGCGGGTCACGCCCGATTCCCCCAGGGCGCTGGCCATATCGGCTGTCAAGGTTCGCGGATCGATCTCGACGGAAACGTTTGAATCCGGTCTCACAGCGAATCTCCCTCTCAGCCGTTGCATAAGCGCGGCGAACTCGTGGGGTTTGATGATGGTGGGAGTGCCCCCGCCGAAATGGATTTCCTTGACGTCGAGCGGGGAGGAGGTCGCTTGCGACACCAACTCGATCTCGCGGTGGAGGACATCGAGGTAGTCCAGGATGGGCTGGTCGCGTTCGGTAATCGTGGTATGGCACCCGCAATACCAACACATGGACCGACAGAACGGAATGTGGAGGTAGAGCGATGTGGCGCCGGCCCCAATGCCCTTGATCCAATCGACATATTCCGTCGACCCGATCGTATCCGAGAATTTCGGGGCGGTCGGGTAGCTCGTGTAGCGCGGCAGCCGCGCGTCGCCGTATTTGGTAACGAAGTCGTTTGACATCCGATTCATCCTCTTTTTTCCAGCAGACAGTATCCGTTGACGAGATGTGTCTCTTTGCCTTGGCGCAAACCAGCGCGCTGACAATTTGGAAGGTCTTTGCTCCGCGACAAAGTACCGGATGACGACGTCGCCTACCTTCGACACCATCGGCGCATAGCGCTGCGATGATTAAACGTCACAGGAGACAATATGCTCAATTCCTCCAACATCCCCGAAGTCGACGTGCGGCTGATACCCCCGCCCCATCGCCATCCGACCATATTCGGCGTCCTTACCGCGCTGGCACCGGGCGGTGCGATGCATGTGACGAGCGATCATGATCCCCGGCCGCTGCACTACCAGATCGAGACCAGATATCCCGATGAGTTCGGCTGGCTCTACCTCGAGCAGGGACCCGAGGTGTGGCGCGTGCAGATCACCCGCGCCGACAGCTCCGGCTGCGATTGCTGCTGCGGGCACTGAGGTCAACTTAGAGATGCCCGGGGCTTCGATATCGCGATGGACAATGGCCTATTTCGCGGCCTCGCTCGCCTTCTTCGTGGCGGCGCTGGCGCTGATGGGCTTCGGGTTTGGTATTCCGTTCCCGGTGATCGATGCTCCGGATACTCTCGTCGTCGTCCACTTGATTGCAGTGGGGTGGCTTGGATTGTTGTTCAGCGGTGCGCTGTTGCAATTCGTTCCGGTATTGGCGGCCACCCATTTGCGACTGCCGGGTCTTGCGGTGCCAGCTCTTGTCGCGATCGCAGCTGGACTGTCCTTGCTTCTAGCAGGCTTCCTCGTCCTGGGCGGGCATCTCGATCTCGACCCGGCAGCGATGTTTGTCGGGGGCATTCTTCTCGCCATCGGGTTCCTCTTCCTGATCACCTCGTTTGCGGCGACGATCGTTTCCCAGAAGTCATTCGCCGTCTCCGGCTCGCTTGTGCTCGCGGGGCTTTTCGCCCTTGGCGTCACCGCCGTAATGGGTGTCGTGTTTGCCGGATTGCTGTCGGGCATGGTGGAGGCGCCATTCCTGTCCTCCCTTCTGCCACTTGCCGTGCCATATCATGCCGCATCCGGCACCCTGGGCTGGATGACGCTCGCCGCCATCGGTGTCAGCTACCGTCTGTTTGCCATGTTCATGCTTTCCCCGGAAACCAAGGGTCGGGACAGGTCGATCTTTGTGCTTGCCGCCAGTGCTCTTGCAGCACTCTATCTGTCGCTGGTTGTGGTCGGCCTGGATGAACGGCTTTCGGCCGCAACGATGGCGCTCGCCATCGCCCTGGCGCTCGTGCTGATGGTTCTATATCTTCGGGATGTGGCCCTGATGTTGAAAGCCCGGCGCCGAAGGCAGCTCGAGCTCAACTCCCTGGCAGGGATGGCAGCATTGGTGTTCTTGGGCGTGGGCATGGCGTTGCTTGCGAGCAGCACTCTGTTCGGCGACCACTTGCCCCTGGGTCCGACCGCCTTCTACATACTGGGCCTGGGGTGGCTGTCCGGCCTTGGACTCGCCCAGCTCTACAAGATCGTGCCATTTCTGACATGGCTGGAGACCTATGGTGCCGTGATGGGGAGGTCGCAGGTTCCCAGGGTGCAGGATCTTGTGGATGAAAGAGGCGCAAAAGTGTGGTTCGTCGTTTACTATCTAAGCGTCTGCCTCGGGGGCGCAGCGATCCTGCTAGGGTGGGAACCGGCCTTCCGTGCGGCAAGCTGGCTGCAATGTGGGGCAGTCATAGTCCTCTCGGTAGAATATGTCCGGGCGAGGAGACTCGCCTACGCTCCGAGCCACATCAGGCTGCCCACAGGCACCGTGCGACCGTATCTCATCTGCGCCAAACCCGATTCAAAGGAGTAATCGATGGTAACCGAATTCAAAGAGTTGGATGTTCGCCCGATCCTGGCGAGTGGGGACGAGCCGTTTCAGGCAATCATGGCGGCCGTGGAGGCATTGGCTCCCGGGCAAGGCCTGACCCTTCTTGCTCCCTTCAAGCCGCAGCCGCTGTTCTCGGTCATGGAAAAAAAGGGTTTTGCCCATCAGGTCTCCGAGCTTGAGGGAGGAGACTTCGAGGTCAGGTTCCTGCCGCGCGGCACGGAGGTTCTCGCATCCGAGGATGCGCTGGCGGCCGATGTCTGGCCAGAGCCAATCCGTGAATTCGATTTTTCGGACCTTGATCCGCCGCAGCCGATGGTCCGCATCCTGTCCGAACTTGAGACGATGTCGCCGGGCGAGGTGCTGTTCGTGGTCCTGGCGCGCGAGCCGATCTTCCTTTTTCCGGAGCTGACGAAACGGGGCCACCAATGGGTAGGAAACTACGACAAAAGCGGCGCGGCATTTCGCATGATGGTGAAGCGAGGGAGTGCTGACGCGTGATGCCGGATGATGCAGGACGACTGACGAAAAGCATCCGGGAGGTCTTGCAGGATGTGATCGACCCGGAGATCGGCGGAAGCGTGGTCGACATCGGTCTCATCTACGCTGTCGAAAAGCGGGGTGAAGCCCTCCACGTGCTAATGACGACAACGACCCGTGGCTGTCCCGCCGCGCAATTCCTTGTCGACGCGGTCAAGCAGCGCATTCTTGACGCGGGCCTTGCCGACCGGGTGGAGGTCGAGTTGACCTATGATCCGCCGTGGTCTCCGGACATGATGCGCAAGTGACGGCTGCCTGCCGTTGCCGTTCCAGCCGTGGACACGTTGCTGCCAATTGTCACGTGTCGCGATCCTTCAGATTCCACAGCGTAAGCGTCGTTTTCACCCCACTCCAAGTTCGTCCAACCAATCGGCTTCGCCTCTTGGGGACGAACGATCCTCTCCCACAAGGGGAGAGGTAGGGCCCACGCGAAGCCATGGCTCATTGCGTTCGGGCTGACGGTTTCCGCCGCGCGACCAGCATCGGTCCGTATTCGATCAGGTAAAGGCCGAAGGCAGCGAGCCAAAGAATGCCGGCGACGGCGTAAATGGCTGGCGCATGATCGGGCATGAAAGCCGTCGAGGGTCGCGCAAGGGCGCATGCGAAGATGGCGGCGTAGCTGATGCATGTCGTCACCGACGCGGTGAGCTCCCGCCCGGTGTGACCGCGTGTGGCTCGTGTCATCACCGCCAGCATCATCGACGTAATCGTTCCGACCGTCAGCACGTGCAATACGGCGGTGCTTTCCATCAGGCCAAGGGCTGCGGCCGAAATCGCCGCGAATCCCGCCGGGACCAAGGCATAGGACAGATGCAGGACGACGACCAGAGGTTCCCGCCACGTGGTCCATCCCCGCCATCTCCAGAGCCGCACACCCTGCAGAAGCGCCGCGGACGCAGTGACGCCAGCAGTCAAACTACTCTCGGGCAGCACGATCCAGAGCGCGAACGCCGGAACCGACAGCAGGATCACCGTAAGGTCGAAGCCGTTGTACGGCACCGGGAAATCCGTCCGTCCGGATTTGTTGAGCCAGTTCCTGGTGAAGCTCGGCAGGATGCGTCCGCCGACGATCACGATCATCATCGTATATGCCGCAATTGCAAGCCGTTGGGAATAATCGGGTCCACTGCCTGCCAGGGTCTCATAATGGTAGCAGATGTTCGCGACGGTTAGCGCGCCCAGCCCCGCGATCACCTTCAGGTCGGCCCATTTCCGCCCGGCGACGATCTCCCTGACGCAGACGACGAGGATCGTCGGCAGGAATGCGGCCTCCACCAAAGCGGCTGGCAGGAGCCCGATCAGGTCGGTGGACACCAGGGCCAGCCGTCCCGCAAACCAAAGCAGAAACAGGACGAGGAGGGGAGGCCCGGAAACCGGTAGCCGCCCGGTCCAGTTGGGAACGGCCGTCAGGAGGAAGCCCGTCACAATGGCGGAGCCGAATCCGAAGAGCATTTCGTGGCCGTGCCACGCGCTGGCTCCGTAGTCGCCGCCGATGCCGATGAACCCCATCATCGCCATGATCCACAGGATCATGGCGAGGCAGGCACAAAGCGCGCCGCCGAGAAAAAATGGACGGAAACCATAGGAAAACAGGACCGGCCCAGTTGCGGACAGTCCTCGGGGTATCCCGCCTTTCCTGCGTGTCTGTTGAACTATCGCTTCGGTCATATCGCGCTCCTGTCATTTTGATCGAAGCATAGAGCGCATGCGCATTTTGCTCTTTGCGGAAAGGCAAGCTGCGGGTCGTCGAATTGTGGCGGAATATTGTTTTGGAACAAAGAGGGTCGGCGTCATCAGGCATACCGTCATCCTCAATGGAGCGGAGAGAGCTTCGCTCCCAATAAGGAGAAGTCAAATGACCAAGCAGTTCGAAATCACCAGACGCTCGGTTCTCGCAGGCGCGGCGTTCGCAGGTGCCTTGATGCCAGCTGTTGTCGCCACGGTCGCGAACGCGAACCAGGAAGTTAGCGCCGTCAAGCCAGCTCCAGTCGATCTGGCAGGGCTCCAGCGGGTGAAGCTGGAACTGGTAAAGCCTCCTTTTGTCCACGCGCACACCCAGAAAGCCGTGGGCGGCCCGAAAGTCTATGAAGTCACGCTGACGATCGAGGAAAAGAAGCTCGTTATCGACGACGCAGGAACGGAGGTCCATGCCATGACCTTCGACGGTTCGGTTCCCGGTCCCATGATGGTGGTCCATCAGGACGATTATGTGGAGCTCACCCTCGTCAATCCAGAGACCAACGAACTCCAGCACAATATCGACTTCCACTCGGCTACAGGGGCCCTCGGGGGCGGCGCGTTGACAGTTGTAAACCCCGGCGAAAAGGCGGTCATGCGCTTCAAGGCCACTAAGGCGGGTGTCTTTGTCTACCACTGCGCACCTCCGGGAATGGTTCCCTGGCACGTGACCTCGGGCATGAACGGCGCGATCATGGTGCTGCCGCGCGATGGCCTCAAGGACCACAAGGGCAACGAGCTGGTCTATGATCGGGCCTACTATGTGGGCGAGCAGGACTTCTATGTGCCTCGTGACGAAAAGGGCGAATACAAGAAATACGAGACCGTCGGGGATGCCTATGCCGACACTCTCGAAGTCATGAAAACGCTCACCCCGAGCCATATCGTCTTCAACGGCGCCGTCGGCGCTCTCACAGGCGCCAATGCGCTGAACGCAAAAGTCGGCGAGAAAGTGCTCATCCTGCATTCGCAGGCTAACCGCGACACTCGCCCGCATCTCATCGGCGGACATGGCGACTATGTCTGGGCCACCGGCAAATTCGCCAACCCGCCGGAGCTCGATCAGGAAACCTGGTTCATCCCCGGCGGTGCGGCGGGCGCAGCCTTCTACACGTTCCATCAGCCCGGCATCTATGCCTATGTGAACCACAATCTGATCGAAGCCTTCGAGAAGGGCGCTGCCGGTCATTTCAAGGTCGAGGGCGAATGGAACAATGATCTGATGACTGCGATCGTGTCGCCGAACAGTCATTGACGAACAAGGCCGCCTGCGCGGACACCCGCGCAGGCGGCGAATTTGGAGTTTCGTTTGGAAGGAGGCCGCCATGGCGGCCCATAACGCAAGTACCAACGCGGTATCGCTGTTTTCCTTGATGCTGCCGACAGTCGTGGCCCTCGGCTTCGCATTCGGCATTGCATCGCAACTCGGACTTGTCGGCACACCTGACGTCGACAGCAGCCTCGCTCCGCAGACGATTACCATACCAAGGCATGAGTTCTCCTATAGGGCGGACGGCGAGTTCTACAAGGACGGGTTCGCTGTCGACGCCCCCATGGTTACAGCGCGCGATCTCGGTCCGCTTGTGATCATGAAGTACCAGGTGTCGGAAGCGGAATACGCCCGGTGCGTCAATGAGAGCAAATGCGCTCCGCTGGCAGCCGCCGATGTTCACGGTGACGATAGGCCGGCCACGGGTGTGAGCTATGACGATGCGGTCAAATACGCTCTATGGCTAAGCGAGATGACGGGCGAGGTCTGGACATTACCCCGGCACGAAGAGATCGCGTATGCCGCAGCGGATCGTTTCCTGGATGATGCGCTCGGCGTTGATCCGGACAGCAGGAACCCAGCGCTGCGCTGGCTTGCCGACTACGATCGCGAGACAAGGCGCAAGGCGGAAAGCGACCCGGTGCCGAAGCCGAGGGGGCATTTCGGCGAGAACGAATACGGCTTGGCCGATTTCGCCGGCAATGTCTGGGAATGGACGTCGACCTGCCAGCGGCGGGTGGATCTGGCTGAAGCGGAAGCGCCGGTGTCGTCGGTTTCCACCTGTGGGATCTACGTGACGGTCGGCCAGCACCGCTCTCCGATGAGTTCGTTCGTGCGTGACCCGAAGACGGGCGGTTGTGCAGTCGGCGCACCACCGGCGAATCTTGGTTTCAGATTGGTCCACGACGACCGATGGATTGCCAACATGCTGATGAAGCTGCGGGACCGCGGCATAATATCCTGAGCCTGTTGCGCTAGGTCAAAATGCGGTAATGTACGGTGCGGTAACATTACTTTTGACAACGCACCGGAGGCTGACTTGAAGATCGACAAAAGCGTGGTTCGCCGTTTCTCGCTGTTCGACAAAATGCCGGATTCCGACCTCGAAGCCCTGCTTGCGCAAGCAACGCCTAGGCGGGCTGCCGCAGGGGAGGCGATGTTCGAACAGGGAGCCGAGGCGACCCACTTTTTCCTTCTGATCAACGGGCGTCTCAAGGTCACGCAAGTCACGGCCGATGGGCAACAGATCATCGTCCGCGTCGTCCATCCGGGCGATCTCTTCGGATTTGCAAGGGCCCTGCGGCGGGCTGACTATCCCGGAACGGCGCTGAGCGTGATAGAAAGCCTGGCCTTGACCTGGCCAACCGAGCTCTGGCCGCAGTTTCTCGACCGAAGTCCCTATCTGGCGGTGAGTGCTCTGAACACGATCGGACAACGGCTGGATGAGGCCCATACCCGGATTCGGGAGATGTCGACGCAGGAAGTCGAACGGCGCGTGGCGCATACCGTCTTGCGCTTGAGCCAGCAGGCCGGACGCACGGAAGATAACGGCGTTCGGATCGACTTCCCGATTACGCGTCAGGACATCGCGGAGATGACCGGGACGACACTTCACACGGTGTCCCGGATCTTGAGCGCCTGGGAGTCGAACGGCCTTGTCGAAGGGGGGCGTCAGAAACTGCTGGTACGCGACTCGGTGCGTCTTCAGGCATTGGCGGACAGTTCAGACTCTTGACAGGTGTTTATTAAACTCCTGATTGCGTGCGCCGAGAATTGCCAACATCACTTGCGACGATGCCTTGCCAGTGAACCGCGTGGTGCCGGCCTTGCGTTGTCGCTAACGCTCGAAAGGTTCGCCCAGAGAGGCGACGCCGTTCAGTTTCAGCAGGCGGCGGTCGGCCGAGATGATGCCGAGCACGATGATCGTGACGAGATAGGGCAGGCTCGACAGCAGTTGTGAGGGAACGTCCAGCCCGGTTGCCTGGGCTGCAAGCCCCATCAGTGAGACTGCGCCGAAGAGGCAGGCGCCAAGGAAAATGCGGCCGGTGAGCCACGTCCCGAAGACGACAAGCGCGATGGCGATCCAGCCGCGCCCGGCGATCATTCCGTCGGCCCACAGCGGTGTGTAGACCACTGCCGCGTAGGCGCCGGCAAAGCCTGCCATCGCACCGCCGAATGCGATGGCCAGCACCCGGACGGTGATGACGGAATAGCCGATGGCGTGAGCCGCCTTGGGATTCTCGCCGACGGCCCGTATAACGAGGCCGGTCTTGGTATAGGTAAACATCGCCCAAATGCCGAGGGTCGCGGCGAGCGAAAGCCAAACGACGATGTCCTGGATGAACAGGCCGCCGATGACAGGGATGCTCGAAAGCCCCGGAACAGCGATCTTCGAGATGCCCTGGATGGTGAGGGCCTCGTAAGGCTTGCCGAAAAGCGCGGACAGGCCTTGGCCAAGGATGCCGATCGCAAGGCCTGTCGCCACCTGGTTTGCCCGAAATCCAAGCGCGACAACGGCGAACACGAGGGAAAGGGCGGCGCTGGCAAGGCCGGCGACGACAAAGCCCAGAAGGTGTCCGCCCCCCTGATAGACGACGATAAAGGCGAGGACCGCGCCAAACGCCATCAACCCTTCGACACCGAGGTTGAGAACACCGGCCCGCTCCACCACCAGTTCGCCGAGCGCCGCGAGCAGAAACGGCGTCGCAGCCGCGAGCATGCCGGCAAAGATGAACTCTATGGCGTTCATGATGGGCTCCGATGGGCGGCGTGCGGCCATTCGAGACGGTAGCGCACGAAGGCGATGGCGATGAGGTAGGCGAGCAACAGGCTGCCCTGGAAGACGCGAACCGCGGCGATCGGCAGATTTGCCGAGACCATGGCATTGTCGCCGCCGATGTACAGAGCCGCCATGAACAGGGCGGAGACGACGATGCCGATCGGATGCAGGCCGCCGAGATAGGCGACGATGATGGCTGCATAGCCATAGCCGGTCGGAATCGAACGTTGCAACTGGCCGAGCGGACCTGCGACTTCGGCAGCGCCGGCGAGGCCGGCTGCAAAGCCGCCGATCAGTAGCGAAAGCCAGATCGCCCATCCTTCGTTGAAGCCGGCGTAACCGGCCGCGCGCGGCGCGAGACCGCCGACCTGGAGCTTGTAGCCCATGAAGCTTCGCTGCATGAAGACCCAGGCCACGACCGACAGTACCAGCGCCAGCAGAAGCGAGACGTTGACGCGCGTGCCGGGGATCAAGATCGGAACCATGGCGTCATACTGGAACATCACGGATTGGGGGAAATTGAAGCCGTTCGGGTCCTTCCAGGGGCCGAGCAGCAGGTAGTAGAGGAGTTGCGCCGCCACCAGACTCAGCATCAGCGAAACGAGGATTTCGTTGGCGTTGAGCCTGACGCGCCAGAAGGCGGTCAACGAGGCCCAGAGCGCACCGCCGACTGCGCCAGACAAAAGCATCGCGGGCCAGATCCACTGACCTGTCGCCTGCGGAAACCAGATGGGGATGGCGGAGGCGAAGATCGCGCCGAGAATAAACTGGCCCTCAGCGCCGATGTTGAAGACCTTGGCGCGAAAGCCGATCGCCAGGCCCTGCGCGATGAGGAGAAGCGGGCTCGCCTTCAACAGGACTTCCGAGAAGGACGCCCAGGAAAGGAAGGGCTCGAGAAGCATCGCATAGACGACGGCAACCGGATCGCGGCCCATCAGCATGTACAGCCCGAGATTGAGAATGATGGCCACCGCCAGCGCGACGACTGGCGCGAGCAGCATCGCCGCGAGCGAGGCGCTTTCCCGGCGTACAAGAGTGGGAATAAAGGGGATGGAGGAGGCTCTCATGCGTGGGCTTTCTCAGGCGTAGGATGCGCTCCGATCATGTATCGGCCGATCTCCTCGGGCTTCGTATCCCGCGTCACAAGCGGCGGGCTGAGGCGGCCGTGATACAGCACCTGGATGGAATCACTGAGTTCGAAAAGCTCTTCCAGTTCTTCCGAAATGACGAGGATGGCCATGCCTTCATTGCGCAGCGCGACCAGGCGGTTGCGTACGGCGGATGCGGCGCCGATATCGACACCCCAGGTCGGTTGGGCCACGAACAGCAGTTTTGGGGCCAGCATGATCTCGCGACCGACAATGAACTTCTGGAGATTGCCGCCCGACAGCGTGCCGGCTTCCGCATCCGGGCCGGGCGTGCGGACGTCGTATTGACGGATGCAGTCGTTGGTGAACGCCGTCGCCTTCGCTTTATCCACGAGACCATGCCGCAAGAGGTTGAGCGGATGGGCCGTCAGCAGGCTGTTGAGGACGAGCGACATTTCGGGTACAGCGCCGCGGCCAAGCCGGTCTTCCGGAACAAAGGCAAATCCCAGTTGCCGGCGGGCGGCGGCATCGAGCCTGCCCACGTCCTTTCCCATCATGAGAATCCGGTCGCTCTGTTCACGTCGCAGCACCGTCTCGCCTGAAATCAACGCGGCAAGCTCGCTTTGTCCATTGCCCGAAACCCCGGCTATTCCGAGTATTTCGCCGGCACGCACCTGAAGATTAATGCCGGAGAGCGGCACGGCAAAGGGATCGTCGGGCCGATAGTCGAGACCGATGATCTCCAGCCGCTTTTCCCCGCCGGAGAGCTGCACTGCGGGCATGGGGGGCGGCATGTCGCGGCCAATCATCATGCGGGCAAGGTCATGGGCATCGTGTTCGCGCGGATCCACATCGCCCGTCACACGCCCGCTGCGCAGGATGGTCGCCCGGTCGCAGATCGCCCGAATTTCCTCCAGCTTGTGGGAGATGAACAGGATGGAAACGCCCCCGTCGCGCAGGCGGCGCAAGGTGTCGAAAAGCTTGTCCACCAATTGCGGCGGCAGAACCGAAGTGGGCTCGTCGAGGATCAGCAGCTTCGGATTGGTCATCAGGCATCGGATGATTTCCACCCGCTGCCGCTCGCCGACGGACAGCGTGTGCACATGCGCCAGCGGGTCGACTTCGAGGGCAAACTCCCGTCCGAGAGTTTGGATGCGTTTCTTGAGATCGGCCTTGCTGCCCGGCACGACCAGTTGAATATTTTCCACCACCGTCAGGGTCTCGAACAGCGAGAAGTGCTGGAAAACCATGCCGATCCCCTTGCGCCTGGCCTCCGCGGGGGAGGCAAGGCTCAGGGGTTCTCCTTCCCAGATGACGCTTCCATCGTCCGGTTGCTCGACCCCGTAGATCAGCTTCATAAGTGTCGATTTACCCGCCCCGTTTTCCCCGAGGATGGCATGGATCGACTGGGGAGCGACGTCCAGATCGATTGCCTGATTGGCATGGATCTGGCCGTAGCTTTTCGAGATGCCGCGGAGCGACAGGAGCGGGGCGGTCATGGCTTACTTCGGCAGCGGCGTGGTGATGCCCTTGACATGCCAATCCATCGCAATGATCTCGGCATCGGGCATGGTTGCGCCGGAGGCCACCGCTTCACTACCGTCGGCCTTGCTGATCGGTCCGGCGAACGGCGAAGCGCTGCCGTCGGCGATCTTGGCTTCGACTTCCTTGATCTTCGCCATCGTGTCGGCCGGAATGTTTGGGTTCCAGTCAGCGACGTGGACGACCTTTTCCTTCATGCCGAGGAAGGCATTGGCACCCTTGAACGTGCCGGCGAGATGGGCATCGACCGAAGCCTTGAAGAAAGGCGACCAGTCCGTCGCGGCGCAGCCGAGATAGAACTTCGGAGCGTATTTTTTCATCGAAGAGTTGAGGTTGAGCGAGTAGACCCCAGCTTCCTCGCAGGCCGCGACGACGGACGGCGTGTCCTGCGCGTTGGAGAAGATCACGTCGCAATTCTGTGCGATCAGGGCCTTGGCGGCTTCCTGTTCCTTGGCCGGATCGAACCACGAGTTCACCCATACAACCGACACTTCGGCCTTCGGATTGACCGCCTGGGCACCCAGCGCGAAGGCGTTGACGGAGGCGATCAGTTCCGGAATGGCAAAGGCGGATACAGAACCGAGCTTGCCGGTCTTGGAGACGGCAGCGGCAGCCATGCCGAGCAGGTATGTGCCCTCGAAATTCTTGGCCGCGAAGGGCGAGAAATTCGGAGCGACCTGGTAGCCGGACGCATGCAGCACAGTGACGTTGGGGTTACGGCGGGCGATCTGCAGGGCGCCGTTCTGATAGCCGAAGGAGCCGGCGATCAGGAAGTTGTTCCCGTCTGCGACGGTTTTGGTCATGATGCGGTCGGCATCGGGGCCTTCCATGATGTTCTCGAGGACCGTGACCTTCACCTTGTCGCCGTAGGCGGCCTTGATCGGCTCGAGGCCGGCGCGAAGCGCGTGGCCCCAGCCGACGTCGCCGATCGGCGAAGGCACGACGAGCGTGATTCCGAGTGGCGTGTCGGCGGCGAATGCGGAGCGGCCGCTCATCACGGTGGCGAGGCCGGTGGCGGCAACGCCCTTCATCAGCGTTCTGCGGGTCAGGTCTTTGAGCATTTCAGTTCCCCTGTTGATGTCCTAGAATTCCACGGTTGCGAGAGCGGCTTCGGCATCTGCTGCCAGCTTGGCCTCGTCGAGCCCGACGAATTCGCCCTTCTGCCAGACGATGCGGCCGTTGATCATGGTCAAGTCGGTCGGCATGCCGATACCCACTTTGGCAATGAGGCTGAGCGGATCATGCCGCGTACCGACATAGTCCATGCGGCGCGTGTCGATGGCGAAAAGGTCGGCAGCCATGCCGGGCGCGAGCCGGCCGATGTCGCTGCGGCCGAGAAGGCTCGCGCCGCCCGTCGTCGCATAGCCCAGGAAATCGACCGGAGGCGGGACCGGGTAGTCGCGCGTCGAGGAAACGAGGCACTGCAACATGTAGGCGGAGTGGATGCAATGCATCAGGTTCGAATTGTCATTCGAGGCGGCGCCGTCGCAGCCAAGACCGACGCGCAGGCCGAAAGCCGACATCGCCGGGATATCGGTCACCTCGGCACCGACCAGATAGACCGGCTCCGGGCAATGCGAGACGCCGGTACCGCTTGCGGCCATCTTGCGCAATTCGTCGTGGGTAAGTTCCCAGCAATGGGCGTAAAAGGCATCGGGGCCAGCAAAGCCCAGTTCTTCGAGATAGTCCACCGTCCGCATGCCATGACGGGCCTCGATGACAGGGCTTTCGCCCTCTCCGACATGGGTATGCATCTGCACGCCGCGATCGCGCGCCAGCGCCACCGACTCCACGAACGTCTCGCGATAGCAGTTGACAGGCTGACAAGGCGCGACCACGACCTGGCGCATGCTGTAGCGGTCCTTGTCGTGGTAGGTGTCGATCAGGCGGGCGCAATCGGCAATGAATTCGTCGGTCGTTTCCAGCATCTCGTCCGGTATGGTCGAGCCTTCCGACTTGGGCAGCGTATTGCCGCCACGACCGGCATGGAAGCGCATGCCGAAGAGATCGGCCGCCTCGAACTGACGGTCGATCAGCCGTTTGCCCGCATGCCGGGGGAAATTGTACTGGTGATCGAAGGCCGTGGTGCAGCCGTGCTTGATCATCTCGGCCATCGCCGTGACCGAGGAATGGTAGAAGCAATCCTCCGTCAGCCGCGAGAAGATCGGATAGATCCGGTCGAGCCATTCGATGACCGACAGCTTTGTCCAGTCGAGATCCGCGCGGTTGCGCACGAAACACTGGAAGAAGTGATGGTGGGTGTTGACGAGGCCGGGATAAACGAACCAGCCGGTGGCATCCTGAATGATGGTTCCGGCCGGCAGTGCGCCAAGGTGAAGATTGTTGCCGATGGCCGCGATCGCCGGCCCGTTCGTTAGCAGGTCGACGTTGCGATGAACTGATGGACCCATGCCATCGTCAACGATAACGGCGGCACAATTCCTGAGCAGGTAGCCCGTCATTACGCCTCGCCCGCTTCTATAACAGGTTCGGGCTTCAACTCATGCAGGCGGTGGATGCCTGGCATCTCGATGAAGCTATCGAGGCTGCGAAGTGCACGCGACCAGAGCCGGATCGCGGGGTAGGGGTCGAGCGATACGCCGCCGTCCGGTGCGAGTGCCACGTAGGGGAAGCAGGCAATGTCGGCGATCGTCGGCCGGTCCGACGCAAGGAACCGCATGCCAAGCAATCCCTGTTCGACCAGACCCGCCTCCAGCTCGCGGAGGGCCGCGATGCCCTGGGCCTGCAGTGCGCCGATGTTGCCGGGACGCAGCAGCATCTCATGAAGCCGCGCGCCGCCGAGGCTGGCGGTCAGACGGCCCGAGAACGAGAGCCATTGCTGTATCCGCGCCGTTTCTTCCGCCGAGCCGCTGCCAAGCCACTCCGGCGCGGCCTTGGCGGCGAGATAGGCGAGAATGGCCGAGGATTCGGTCAGGATCAGATCGCCATCCTCCAGGATCGGGATGGAACCCGCCGGATTGAGCGCCAGGAGCTCGGGGCCGCGATGTTCGAGACCGGGATGGAAATCCACCGGCCTTGTGTCCAGCTTCACGCCGGTCAGTGCCGCCATCAGGCGCACCTTGTAGCAGCTGGGCGAAAGAATGTAATCGTAGAGCTTCATTGTGCCACCAACTGCGCGCCATAGGTATAGTTGTGGCGTTTCAGCCAGCGTCTGTAGGCGATCGAGGTCATATCGGCCTTCGTGGGGATTTCCATGCCGGGATCAAGCGGCAGCAGCCGGGGAAGCTGGTTTTCAAGGATCGACCGGTCCTGAAGAAAGATTGTCTGCTGAAAATGGATGAGGTCGGTCATGGGCGATTCATCGTCGAACAGCGCCATCCACGGCCAAACGTCGCACAAATCTTCCGCGAGCGGCTGGACGAAGAGCGTGATGACGTCCCATTCGCTGGGGCGCGGTGGGCACGTCTTGTAGAGGACGGAGCAGGTCGGTGCCGGCACGCGGTACATATATTCCGTCGTGATGCCGCCGCTTGCCGATTTTGCCGCTTGCGGCTGATAGAACTTCACCTGCGTTGCCCAGACCTCGTCATCGCGGATCTCGGCTTTGTAGTTCTGAACCTCGGTGTGCGGTTCCGCCCCAAGGATATCCGTGTGCACGAAAGGAAAATGCGCGATATCGAGGAAGTTCTCCACGGCGCGTAATGGCGAGCAGCGCACCCGGACCACGCCGACATCGACGTACCGGCGGCCGGGCTGATCAGCCTCGGGGATTGCAAAGAGCGGCTTCTGCGGGGTGCCGAGAGAGGACCAGACGTGACCGTAGCGGACACACACGGGCAGGGCGCGCCCGTCTGCGCCTGTCACGATCGCATTGCCCCCGGCATCGCATGCGACGTCGATTGGTTCACCCATCAGGGCCGTTCTGCGTCCGTCGGTGTCGAGCTGGCTGAAGAGGCCGACCGGATACCACTCGTCGATCATCGCATTGGGCGTCATGGCGCGATCCCTTTCGCCTGAAGGTTTTCGGCCAGCCGCCGCAACGTTTCGGCAGCGCGCGAGGCAGCGATGCGCTCGGACGGGTCACATTTGCCGTCCATAAGAACATGCACCAGCGTCTGATCGTCTCCCTGCGGGTAAAGCAGTAGCCGGACCTGCGGATTGTCGGCTGGCGCCACAACACCGTCGGTATCAGCCTTGGCGCCGGCGGCAGCCTCGATGGTCGCAACACCGGCCTCAGCCAGCAAAGAGCGTAGGGGAACGAGACCGCCAAGCCGTGGCGGTTGGCCGAGCGGCTGCCCCTCGGCAACCCAGATAACTCCGCCAGATTCCTCGATCGCATGGGTCGCCACCCGGATCGTGTCCGGCGGCGTCAGCCCCGGATGGGCTGGTATACGAACACAATTTCCGGCCTGGGCATAACTCCAGCCGTGATAGATGCAGGAAAGCGCTTCGCCACGCACGAAGCCGAAAGACAGGCGCATCCCTCGATGCGGACAGCGATCCGCCGATGCCGCTGCGCGCCCCGAATCGCTTCGCCAAAGGGCAATCGATCCGGCTGATGTCCGTGCCGGCATTACTGTTCCCGCCGGCAAATCAGCGGAAAGGGCAACTGGAGCCCAAGAGCCGGTCGTATCGGATGGCATGACTAGACTTTCTATACAATTTCAATGTCTTGCTGGGCAACGAGTGCTGCGTCACCGCCCGCAGCCCGATGTTCGGTTTCCATCACGTTTGCATAAGTGTTCCGCATTGGCAAGAATGATCGAATAAATTGGATAGCTTGTTCACGCAAGGAAAAGCGTGCGTGGTTATCATGCGTTTTCACGGCCGATCGGCCTGCGTTCTATAGACTCAACCCAAACGTCTATCGGCCCGAGCGAACACCCCATTTCCATCATGCCAATCAACTCTTCCGGCCCTGCGAGCTCGAGTTCGATCCGGTCGGCACTGGTGTGGGATATCGCCTGCGACAGCCCGAGCTTAGCGGCATGGCGCTGTATCCAGGGAATGAAGGAGGCAGCGTCAAGCTCACCAAGGATCGTCATCCGCTCCCGGAAATGGTTATGATGTCGCTCCGTCATAATTAGCCTCGCACTTTTTGCTAGTCCTCCAGCAGAACGCCTGAATGAACCTGCGAAAGGCAATCGTCAAGGCGAACCGGCTCAGGTCACTCATTGTCGCCCGGCAATGAAGTGCCGTTCTGCTTGCCCCAACAATGGCTGCATTCGCGCAGTTGCAAGGCGTTCATGCGCAATCAGTTGCAGATTGAGCACGATCTATAGATTGTCCCCTTCGGTCGAGGTTCTGCCCGTCACTCGTGGCGAAGCTTGGGTTCCCCATTTCCATCCGCTTATCTCGGGCATGTCATCACCGTATTTTTCGATATATTGGCGGTGCTCTATCAGCCTCTCATGGACGGCCTGCTTGAAATAGGCTGCGCGGGCGCCCAACTGCGGCAGGCGGTCTATGACATCCTCGACGAGGTGGAAACGATCGAGCTTGTTCAGCACCACCATGTCGAAAGGCGTGCTCGTCGTTCCCTCCTCGTTGTAGCCGCGAACATGGAAATTGGCGTGATTGGTCCGGCGATAGGTCAGGCGGTGGATGAGCGTGGGGTATCCGTGAAAGGCGAATATGACCGGCTTGTCCTTCGTGAACAGCGCGTCGAAATCATGGTCCGATAGCCCATGCGGATGCTCCCGCTCGGGCTGAAGCTTCATCAGATTTACCACATTGATGACACGCACCTTCAACTCCGGCAGATGCTGGCGGATCAGTTGAACAGCGGCAAGCGTCTCCAGCGTCGGTATGTCCCCGCAGCATGCCATCACCACATCAGGCTCGAAGCCCTTGTCGTTGCTCGCCCACTCCCAGATGCCGAGCCCTTCGTTGCAATGCTTTATCGCCGCGTCCATCGTCAGCCATTGCGGCGAGGGCTGTTTGCCCGCGACGACGACATTGACGTAGTTGCGGCTGCGCAGGCAGTGGTCCGTGACCGATAGAAGCGTGTTGGCATCCGCTGGCAGATAGACCCGGATCACATCGGCCTTCTTGTTCACGACGTGGTCGATGAAGCCCGGATCCTGGTGGCTGAAGCCGTTGTGATCTTGCCGCCAGACATGCGAGCTGAGGAAATAGTTCAACGATGCCACAGGCCTGCGCCAGGGAATCTCATTGCACACCTTCAGCCATTTCGCATGCTGGTTGAACATCGAGTCGATGATGTGGATGAAAGCTTCGTAGCAGGAGAAGAAGCCGTGCCGTCCGGTGAGCAGGTAGCCTTCCAGCCATCCCTGGCACTGGTGTTCGCTGAGGACCTCCATCACGCGCCCGTCCGGAGACAGGTGGTCATCCTCAGGGTAGATTTCCGCCATGTAGCAGCGATCGGTAACCTCCAGAACATCCTGCCACCGGTTTGAATTGTTCTCGTCCGGACTGAACAGGCGGAAGTTTTTTGCCTCCATGTTGAACTTCATGACATCGCGCAGGAATTTCCCCATCGCGCGCGCGGATTCGGCAATCGTCTCGCCGGGAGCGGGAACCGGCACCGCATAGTCTGCGAAGTCCGGCATCTTGAGGTCGCGAAGCAGGAGCCCGCCATTGGCGTGCGGATTGTCGCTCATCCGGCGGCGTCCCGTTGGGGCCAGAGCCGCCAGTTCCGGTTTGAACCGGCCGTTGTCATCGAACAGTTCCTCTGGGCGGTAGCTTTTCATCCACTGTTCCAGAATGCGGATATGCTCCGGCTTGTCCATCTCGCCCATGGGTACCTGGTGCGCTCGCCAGTAGCCCTCGCATTTCTTGCCGTCTATCTCCTCGGGGCAGGTCCAGCCCTTTGGTGTCCGGAAGACGATCATCGGCCAAGCTGGACGCCTGACATTTCCATTCGCCCGGGCATCGGTCCAGATCGCCCTGATTTCTGTAACAGCCGTGTCGAGTACGTGAGCAAGTTGTTGATGCACAGCGGCGGGGTCGCTGCCTTCGACAAAGTAGGGCTTGTAGCCCATGCCTTCGAAGAATTTCCTCAGTTCATCTTCGGGAATGCGGGCGAGGAAACATGGATTGGCGATCTTGTAGCCGTTCAGGTGCAGTATCGGTAGCACGCAGCCATCACGGGCCGGGTTCAGGAACTTGTTGCCGTGCCACCCTGTTGCCAGTGGTCCGGTTTCGGCCTCGCCGTCACCCACCACGCAAGCCACGATCAGGTCCGGATTGTCAAATGCCGCACCATAGGCATGACTCAACGCATATCCGAGTTCGCCGCCCTCATGAATGCTGCCGGGGGTTTCTGGCGCGACGTGGCTTGGGATCCCTCCCGGGAAGCTGAACTGCTTGAACAGTTTCTGCATCCCCTCGATGTCGCTGCTGATATTCGGGTAGAATTCGCTGTAGGTGCCTTCGAGATAGGCATGTGCAACCAGTGACGGCCCGCCGTGCCCCGGGCCTATGATGTAGATCATGTCCAGATCATTGCGTTTGATGACGCGGTTCAGGTGGGCATATAGCATATTGAGCCCGGGCGACGTGCCCCAATGTCCCAGCAGGCGCGGCTTTATATGTTTGCGCGTCAGTGGTTCCCGGAGCAGGGGATTGTCGAGAAGATAGATCTGCCCGACCGAAAGGTAGTTCGATGCCCGCCAGTAGGCGTCGATGAGCTTGAGTTCCGCTGCCGACAGCGGCTTGTCGGCCGTCTGGCTGCTGGTTGCCGATGCGTTCCTTGCGGTCTGAAGCGAAGCCATGGCGGGTTCCTCACCTTGTTTGAACTGTTGCTACAAGTGCGGTCTGACATTGTGGTAACAGACTGTCCCCTGCGCGCATCGCTGCGGTTGTGCTGGTGGCCGGTCCACTCCGTTTGCTAAACTCGACCCATACCCCGCGCCTGATTTTGCATGCGCCTCACGTGACCGGGCAGGGCTTGGCATTCCAGATTTCGTCCGCGTATTCGGCAATGGTCCGATCGCTTGAAAACCGCCCTGAACTGGCAATGTTGAGGATCGCATTTTTTGACCATTCGTCCGGGCGACTGTAGAGCGTTTGAAGGCGCTGGTCGGCGTCGAGGTAAGGACCCAAATCCGCCAGGTGGCGATATGTGTCGCCGCCCGCCAGCAGGACGTTGCGCAAGGCATTGACGACCTCCGGCTCGTTCCGGCAGAAGTGGCCCGAAAGGAGCAGGTCGAGAACGGCGCGGGTTTCGGCCTCGTTTTCATAGTGCCACCACGGATTATACCAGCCGCGGCTGCCGGCGACTTGCTCGGCGGTCAGGCCGAACAGGAAGAAATTCTCTTCGCCAGCCGCTTCCGCCATTTCGATCGTCGCGCCATCTCGTGTGCCGATGGTCAGTGCGCCGTTCATCATGAACTTCATGTTGCTCGTGCCGCTGGCTTCATATCCTGCCGTCGAGATCTGGTTCGACACATCGCTTGCCGGGATAAGGCGTTCGGCCAGCGAGACGTTATAGTCCGGCAGGAAGACCACCTTCAGCCGACCGCGCACGTCGGGGTCGCCATCAATCGTAGCAGCGACATTGTTGAGAAATTTGATGATCAGCTTGGCGACATGATAGGCGGGCGCGGCCTTGCCGGCAAAGAAGAACGTGCGAGGCTGAATATCAAGTTTCGGGTTGGCCTTCAGTCTGTTGTATAGGGCAACGATCCGAAGTCCGTTCAGCAATTGCCGCTTGTATTCGTGGATGCGCTTTACCTGGCTGTCGAAGATGCTCTCGGGATCGACTGCGATTCCGCTAGTTGCCTGCAGCCAGTCCCGGAACTGCAGTTTGGCCTCGCGCTTGGCGCTCCGGATCGACGCCACGAAGCTCTTGTCGTCGGCGAGCGGCAGTAACCCGCGCAGTTGCGAGGCATTGGTGATCCAACTGTCTCCAATGGCTTCCGTGATGCAATGCGCCAGCCGAGGGTTTGCAAGCAGCAGCCATCGTCGCGGTGTGATCCCATTCGTCTTGTTGTTGAACCTTTCCGGGAACAGTTCAGCCAAATCCCTGACCGTGGCCTCGCGCAGTAGCCTCGAGTGAATTGCGGCGACGCCATTCGTGCTGTGTGAACCCGCAATCGCAAGATTGGCCATGCGTACCAAGCCGCCACCCAATATGCCGACACAGGCCGCACGACCTTCATCGCCCGGCCAGCGGTCGGCGGCCTCCTGCCTGAGATGACGATCGATCTCGACAATGATTTCCAAATGGCGAGGCAGGAGCAGTTCGAACCAACGCATTGGCCACGACTCCAGCGCTTCGGGAAGCAGCGTATGATTTGTGTATGCAAGGGTCCGTTTCGTAAGGTCCCATGCAGACACCCACTCCAGTCCCGCCTCATCGAGCAAGATGCGCATCAGTTCGGCGACAGCAAGGCTCGGATGGGTGTCGTTCAGCTGGATTGCCACCTTGTCAGGCAGGCTGTGCCAGTCGGGGTTGCCGCTGCGAAACCGCCGAATTAGATCCGCGAGGGAACACGCAACAAGGAAATACTCCTGTACAAAGCGCAATCCGCGACCTTCTGCCGTCGAGTCGTCGGGATAAAGAACGCGTGTTACGGTTTCCGCCGTAAGCCGTTCTGCGAGTGCGTCGACGAAGTCGCCACCACTGAACTCCTGGAAATCGAAATTGTCCGGTGTTGCCGATGCCCAGAGTCGCAACGTGTTGATCGTCTTTCCGCCGTATCCGACGATCGGCCTGTCGTAGGGTATTCCGATCAGGCTTGACGGAATGCCTTCGATCGCGCGCAGGCTGCCCCCGCGAATTTCGAACGAGCATCCAAGCCGGATCTCCACGGCTTCGCCGGGACGAGCGACTTCCCAAGGGTCCGGCCGCCGGAGCCAGTTGTCGGGCTGTTCTCGCTGCCAGCCGTCGACGATCAACTGCTTGAACATGCCATACTCGTAGCGCAACCCGTAACCCATGGCGGGCAATTGCATCGTCGCCATAGAGTCCAGGAAGCATGCCGCAAGCCTGCCCAATCCCCCGTTGCCAAGTCCGGCATCCGGCTCTTCCTCCAGGATGGCTGCCTTGTCGAGTTGGTGTCGAGTGAAGAGTTTGGCGGCAACCGGATCGAGCTGAAGATTGACAATATTGTTGCTCAGCGAGCGGCCGATAAGGAACTCCATGGAAAGATAATAGATCCGCTTCGGGTTTTCGCGCCGATACGTCTGGTCTGTTCGTTGCCAGTGATGAGAAAGGAGGTCACGCACGGAACGCGCCATGGCTTCGTAGCGCTCCCGATTGCCGACCTCCGACGGCGGCAGGACATGGTCGAACAACAGGTGGCTCTCGAAGAGTGAATCCGGGTATTCAGCCTGTGCGATCGAGTCAGCGACGCCTTCCGACGAGTGGTCGCGGGGCGTAGAGGGCTGCGCGCGATGCGCCTTAGCTGCTACGCTCTCGTTGACCATGCTACAGACCTCTCGTTGACAACTGGCCTCTTCACAGCGAGTGTCCCGGTAGGGTTTCAAGCTGCCGCGCGTTGTGCCTTCTGATGTCAGTTATGGCGACTGCTGCGAGAAGTGCTCAACAACACCTCGTACGCCGCGGACGTTTTCTGCCACGATGCAAGCTGCCCTCCTGCAATCCTCTGTCGTGACGTCACCCCAGAGATGCACAATTCCATCCGAAACCGTGACTTTCAGATCGAAACCCTCGAGGCCCGTGTTCTCGCCCAAACGTACGGTGATACTGCGACGGAGAGCCTCGTCTCCCGCAGCAATTTCGTCCAGTTCGGCCATGATGATGGCTTTCAGCAAGTCTGCGCGGCTGACGATGCCGATAAGCTCGCCATTCCTCGTCACCGGAATCCGCTTGATGCCGTGTTCCTGCATAAGCCTGGAAATGCGCGCGAGCGAGGTATCCTCGTCGATCGCAATCGGATTGCGGCTCATTGCGTCGCCGATTTTCCAAGAAGAGCGCCTGATAAATGCATAGGCCCTTTCCTCTGCCGGCAGCACACCATCGGATAGCGAGGTTATGGCCTCGCTTCCGAGCTCCGTTCTTCGGATCAGGTCACCTTCGCTGATGATGCCGACGAGAAGGCCGCTGTTGTCGATCACGGGAAGGCCGCTGACATGGTTTATCAGCATTATTTCGGCCGCGTGCCGGACACTGTTTTCCGGCGAAACGCTGACGATCGTTGTCGTCATTACATCTTTTGCCTGCATCTCGGTTTCAACTCCAAAATGTTCCTAGGCATCAATCTCAGCTGCCGACCAGAGTAAACCACTTGGCAGGCTTCGACAACCGGAATGGCCACGGACTTGCCCTGCTCATGGCAAGGGTGCTGTCGTTGCCGTAAAACGCCGAGACTCTTCACCCAACTGACACAGTGCGGTGCTAGTCGTTGCCGGAATGGATGCCGAAAAGACGCAAAGTCTAGGCGAAGGGTTGAACCGGCTCGGCAGCTCTGATACGCATATTATGCTGCACCGCAACGTAAAGCGACGCATGCATGTGAATGAGATCTTCTAACGCAACTCCACTCCCAAGGAGGTCGTAGAATGAGTGCTTCTCCTGTTTCGCAAACCGCCAGCCGCCAACTGTCCGAAATCGTCAAATCGTCGCCGGCGGTCGAATATGTGGTCGATGCCGCTCAGAGAACCGTGCTGTTCTGGGATGTGATGCACCAACGGGGCAACCAGTACCGCGAACATATCGCCAGTTCTGCGCCGCATGTTCTTTCCTTCACCCCCGAGATCGTGCTGGACGGCCGCACGCTTGAACGACCCGTCAACTATGGACTTGTGCGGATTGTCCCGCCCGATGGCGTCACCATCGATGAAGACCTGAGGCCTTTCGTCGTGGTCGATCCGCGCGCCGGCCACGGACCCGGCATTGGCGGCTTCAAGGCCGACAGCGAGATTGGCGTTGCACTCAAGGCCGGCCATCCCTGTTATTTCATCGGTTTCCTGCCTGAGCCGGTACCCGGCCAGACCATCGAGGATATCTGCCTCGCCGAAGCGATATTCCTCGAGAAGGTCATTGCGCTACATCCCAGAGCGGATGCCAAGCCCTGCGTCGTCGGCAATTGCCAGGCCGGCTGGGCGGTCATGATTCTGGCGGCGCTGCGCCCGGAACTCTTCGGCTCCATCATCATCGCAGGTGCGCCGCTCTCCTACTGGGCCGGCGTGCATGGCAAGTATCCCATGCGCTACAGCGGCGGTCTTCTCGGCGGCAGCTGGCTGACCGCGCTTACCAGCGATCTCGGCAGTGGCAAGTTCGACGGCGCATGGCTGGTGCAGAACTTCGAGAACCAGAACCCCGCCAATACGCTCTGGACGAAGCAGTACAACCTCTATTCCAAGATAGACACCGAAGCGCCGCGCTACCTTGACTTCGAGCAATGGTGGGGCGGTCATGTCAACCTGAACGCGGAGGAAATCCAGTTCATCGTCGACGAGCTGTTCATCGGCAACAATCTTGCCGCCGGGCGGATCAGGACCACGGACGGCAAGACGATCGATCTGCGCAATATCCGCTCGCCCATCGTGGTGTTCTGCTCGCAGGGTGACAATATTACCCCGCCGCAGCAGGCGCTTGACTGGATCCTCGACCTCTATGATGACATCGATGAAATCCGCTCGCACGGCCAGACGATCGTCTATACCGTCCACGAAACGATCGGCCATCTCGGCATCTTCGTGTCAGCCGGGGTGGCGCGCAAGGAACATGGCGAGTTCTCCAGCAACATTGACCTGATCGACGCGCTGCCGCCCGGACTCTACGAGGCGATCTTCGAAGCGCGAACCGATGACAATGCCAACGGGGATCTCGTTACCGGCGACTGGATCATGCGCTGCGAGGCAAGGACGCTCGACGACATCCGGGCGCTTGGCGGCAACGACGGCGCCGATGAAAGGCGCTTCGCGACAGCGGCGCGTGTTTCCGAGATAAACCTGGCGCTCTACCAAACCTTCATGCAGCCTTGGGTCAAGGCGATGATGCCGGAAGCATTCGCCGAAAACTTGCGGGCGTTGCATCCCCTGCGGCTGCAGTACGAGCTGTTCTCCGACGCCAACCCCTTCATGGCGCTGGTGGACGATGCGGCGGAAGTTGTTCGCGAGGGCCGGGTACCCGTAGCCAAGGACAACCCCTTCCTTCAGTTCGAACAATTCATGTCGAAGCAGATCGTTGCCGGGCTCGATGCGTGGCGGCAGATCACGGAAACGGCAGCCGAACAGACGTTCCTGTCGGTCTACGGCTCGCCGTTGCTTCAGGCAACGGTCGGAATAGATCCCGCCGACGATAGCCCTCGCCGTCGAGCCGGCAAGACGGGGCTGCACCAGCAGGTCCTCGGCGAACATGTCGCCGAATTGAAATCGCGTATGTCCAAGGGCGGATTGCTGGAATGCCTGGCCCGCGGCCTGATCTATGTCGGCATGGTGCGCGGCAGCGTGGACGAACGGGGCTTTGCTGCCATCAAGCGATTGCACAAATCCCACGACAGCGCATCGACAATGACGCTGGCAGGCTTCAAGGAGCTTATACGGGAACAGTTCCTCATGCTGCTGATTGACGAGGAAGCCAGCCTTGCAGCCATTCCCGCCCTGTTGCCGGACGATATGGAAGCGCGACAGAAGGGACTCTCTGCTTTGCATGAAGTGCTCACTGCCCCCGGCGAATTGCCGCCCGAAGGTGAAGAGCGCTGGCAGCGCTTGCAGGCTCTCTTCGGAACTGATGTTACGGGGTCAGACGCGACCAGGGCACCGGCCAAGGCAAGGCTGGTCAGGTCCGGCGGACGCTGATTTCTTGTCCAGCTGGAATTAGGCAGCCACCGGGGTTACGCTCGAGGCTGCAGGCGTCACGAGTGTGCGAAACCACGAGGAGTATTGCGGATGTCTGTTTCTGAAGAGGCCTATCCAGCCAACCTGCATCAGAAATACGATGCGCTGATCGCACGCGCCGCCGAGGCTCCTTCGGCAAGAACTATCGTCGTGCATCCCTGCGACGAGACCTCGCTTCGCGGCGCCGTCGAAGCTGCCGAGGCCGGCCTCATTGTCCCGGTGCTTGTGGGGCCTGCGCAAAAGATAAAGGCCGTTGCCGACGCCCATGGGCTCGACATTTCCAAGTTCAAGTTAATAGATACAGCGCACAGCGATGCGGCTGCATCAAAGGCCGTGGAACTCATCCGGGAAGCCAAAGGCGAACTGCTAATGAAGGGCAGCCTTCATACTGACGAGCTGATGCGGGCCGTTACGTCTTCGACGACGGGTCTGCGCACCGCGCGCCGGATCAGCCACGTCTTCGTCATGGACGTTCCGACCTATCCGGATCCGCTCTTCATCACCGATGCCGCCATCAACATCGCGCCCGATCTCGATGTGAAGCGCGATATCATCCAGAATGCGATAGATCTCTTCACGCAGATTGGGCTGGGCACGCCGCGCGTGGCGATCCTCTCAGCCGTGGAGACCGTAACGTCCAAGATTCCTTCAACCATCGACGCCGCCGCACTCTGCAAGATGGCCGAGCGCGGCCAGATTACGGGCGGAATCCTGGAAGGGCCGCTCGCTTTTGACAATGCGATCGATCCCGAAGCTGCGAAGATCAAGGGTATCGACTCTCCGGTTGCCGGCCATGCCCAGATCCTCGTCGTACCCAATCTCGAGGCGGGTAACATGCTGGCAAAGAACCTGTCCTTCCTCGCAAGGGCGGATGCTGCCGGTATCGTGCTGGGTGCCCGCGTGCCGATCGTACTGACTTCGCGCGCCGATTCCGTCCGCACGCGGCTCGCTTCGTGCGCGATCTCGGTTCTCCTCGTTGATGCGCGCCGACGCGCATCCGCCCTGCCGAAGGCATAGAGCCATGGATGCAATTCTCGTCATCAATGCTGGATCGTCCAGCCTCAAATTCGAGGTTTTCGGTATCGAGCGCGGCCTCAGGAAACTGGTCAGGGGCAAGATGGAGGGGATCGGCACCACGCCGCATCTCAGCGCCAGGGACCATGCTGGCACCACGATGATTGATCAGGCCTTTTCCCCATCCGAAGTGGCCGATCTGACCGCGGCCACCAGAATGGTGGGTGGCTGGCTGCGTGAAAAGCTGTCCGGCAATCTGGTCGCAGTCGGCCACCGCGTCGTCCACGGAGGCCCGGACTATTCCAAGCCAATACGGGTCGACGAAAAGGTCCTGGCCGATCTTGAGCGCTTCATCCCACTGGCGCCTCTTCACCAGCCGAACAACCTCGCTCCCATCCGCGCCTTCGTTGAACAGATGCCGCAAATTCCACAGGTCGCCTGTTTCGATACGGCCTTTCACCGCGGCCATAGTGCCGTGGCGGATCATTATGCGATCCCCGAGCATTATTTCGCCGAAGGCGTGCGACGATACGGTTTTCATGGACTTTCCTACGAATACATCGCCAGTCGCCTGCCGGAGGTCGCACCGGAGATCGCCGCCGGGCGGGTGATCGTTGCCCATCTGGGAAGCGGTGCCTCGATGTGTGCGTTGCGCGACGGCAAAAGCATCGAAAGCACGCTCGGCTTTACCGCGCTCGATGGCCTGCCGATGGGCACCCGAAGCGGCCAGATCGACCCCGGCGTGGTGCTCTACCTGCTCAGCGAAAGGGGAATGTCCGCTCAGCAGGTCCAAGACATGCTCTACAAGGAATCCGGCCTGAAGGGACTCTCGGGGGTCAGCAACGACGTGCGTGATCTGCTTGAAAGCAACGATCCTCGCGCGGAATTCGCGCTCGATCATTTCGTCTATCGCATCGGCTTGTATGCCGGACAGCTGGCAGCGGCCCTCGGCGGGCTGGACGCCTTCGTCTTTACCGCAGGGATCGGTGAAAACTCGCCGGTAATGCGAGCCCGGATTGCCGAAAAGCTGGGCTGGCTGGGCGCCCTGATCGACGCAGATGCAAATGCGGCCGGAAAAACGCTTCTGTCTCAGCCGGGCAGCAAGCCGCTGCTGTTCGTCATTCCCACCGACGAGGAACTGATGATCGCACGGCATGCGACGGAGGTCGTTCGCATCCACGGATTGGGAGCGGCGTGACCCTGCGACCAGCGCCTGCCTGCGAACTCACAACCAACATCAAGGGAGGTCCGTGCCAATGATTCCGGACGTGAAGGCAAAGTTGCTCGAAGGAAAGAAGGGGCTCGTCGTCGGCATCGCCAACGACCAGTCGATCGCCTGGGGCTGCGCCAAGGCCTTCAGGGCCTTTGGCGCAGAGCTGGCAGTGACCTATCTCAACGACAAGGCGCGTCCGCATGTAGAGCCGCTGGCAGCGGCGCTCGAAGCAGCGATTGTCCTGCCGCTGGACATGGCTGTCCCCGGTCAATTGGAAACGGTCTTCGCAAGGATTGGCGAAGAATGGGGCGAGCTCGATTTTCTCGTCCATTCCATTGCCTTTTCCCCCAAGGACACGCTGCAGGGCCGCGTGGTCGACGTGCCCCGCGACGGGTTCCTGACGACCATGGACATTTCGTGCTGGTCCTTCATCCGCATGGCGCATCTCGCCGAACCGCTGATGAAGCGCGGCGGTACGCTCTTCACGATGACCTATTATGGCAGTCAGATGGTGGTGAAGAACTACAACGTCATGGGCCTCGCCAAGGCGGCCCTCGAAAGCGCGGTCCGCTACATCGCCGCCGAGCTCGGACCCAAGGGGATCCGTGTGCATGCCATTTCGCCTGGACCGCTCGCGACGCGCGCTGCGTCCGGAATACCCGAGTTCGACGAACTCCTTCACAAGGCGCAGGAAACCGCCCCGACGCGAAGCCTCGTCAGCATCGACGACGTCGGCATGGCCACTGCCTTCCTGGCGCATGACGCCGCGCGGCTCATTACTGGTGACACGCTGTATATCGATGGCGGCTATCACATTATCGATTGACGCGGGACTTGATCCTCAAACCCACTGCGGCAACCGTTGACCATCAACGTGGATTTTCGTGTGTCCAATAGTTTGTAGGTCCAGACCTTCTGCGACAAGCTTGGGGATCGCGGAATCAACTATACCGAACATCTGCCGCGATACGATTGGTTCGTCCCGGAGGAAGGACAAGCATGCCGACTGCAAGTGAGAAACGCCTGCCTGCCTTGCCGCCATTGAATGCCTTGCGGGCGTTGGACGCACTGGCGCGGTGCGGCAGCCTCAGGACCGCCGCGTCTGATCTTGGTGTCGTTCCAGGTGCCGTCCGCCTGCAACTCGCGGGCCTTGAAGAACATTTCGGCATCGCGTTGCTCAGCAGGCAAGGCGGTCGTGTGACACTCAATCCAGCCGGCCAGCGGCTGGCCGATGCTGTAGGTGTGGCCTTTGCCATCATTTCCCGGGCAGCCGAAGAGGCGGTCTCGCAAGGTCTCAGGGTGCGGCTGAGGGTGGGCGTGCCCGTGCCGATGGCCGCAGCCTGGTTCGTGCCGCGCCTGCCTCGAATGCTGACGGATATGAAGGCACTGGAAATCGACATCGTGCCGATTGCGGTGACGTTGTCGCTCACGGATGCCCCCGATATCGATGTGATGATCGTCGGCGGGGAATACAGGCCATTGCCTGATATTGATGCGACCATGTTCCTGGATGACGAGTTTGGTCCTGTCATCAGTCCCGGCCTGACAATGCCGGCAGAGGCTGGCGTTGCTGATATGGCGGAGCTGGACGCGCTGGTTCCGCGCAATGTCGGCTATCTCTGGGACGACTGGTTTCGAGAGAGCGGCAACACCCCAGTGCGCTTTCGCAGGCGCATCGAGTTCGAGGACCTGACGCTCAGTGTTGCTGCAGCAAAGGCTGGACTCGGCGTTACCATTGCTCCCCGCGCGTCGATAGAAGCCGAACTTGCCTCCGGCGTTCTCGTCGCGCCGTTCGGCTTTGTCCGCCGCCCTGCCGGTTTTCGCATCTGTTGCAGGATCGCCGACAGGGATCACAAACCGATCGCCGCGTTGCGAAGCTGGCTTGTTGCTGAAGGTCGAAGCTCGGCCAGAAGCGAAGAAAAACTGCTCACATAGTGAGTATTATGTCTCTAGGAGCAGTTTTTCATATGTCCTAAACAGTCTCATGGCGCGACAGGCGTGCAGAGCCTCCTTAGGAACATATCAACATGACATCTTCCCAATCGCTTTCCCGCATCGAATGGACAGGCAATTCCTGTCGTCTTCTCCGCGCCACCGCGGCGGAATTTGCCAGGACACAACCCTTCCGTGGGCTCACCATCGGCACAGCAATTCACCTCGAGCCGAAGACGGTGGCACTGTTGATGACCTTGAGGGCCGGTGGTGCGAACCTCGTCGTGACCGGCAATCTCAACAGTACCCAGCCCGATACGGTGGACTATCTGCGCGCCAAGGGCATCGAAGTGATCGGCGGCCAGACTCAGGACGCTGGTGCTCACGGTGGGTTCATCGACACACTGTTGGCACGTGAACCTGACCTTTTGCTCGACAACGGTGGCGATCTCTTCGCCAGAGTGGTGGAACATCCCTATCGGGCGCTGCTTGGGGGGACCGAAGAGACAACTTCTGGCCGGACACGGCTGCTGCCGATGCGCGAAGCGATCGGCGTGCCGGTTCTCGTCATCAACGACAGCCCCATCAAGCAGTTTGCGGAAAACCGCCATGCGGTCGGCCAGAGCCTGTTTGAGAGCTACATGCGCTTCACGAACCGTTCGACCAATGGCAAGCGGGTGAGCGTGTTCGGCTACGGCGCATGCGGCAAGGGGACGGCTGCGTGCTTCCGCAATGCCTATAGCGCTGTCAGCGTGGTCGATACGGATCCGGTCACGGCGCTCGAAGCGCATCTAGATGGATTTTCTACGCCGCTGCGAGAGGATGCCATCCGGTCGGCCGATGTCATTGTAACGGTAACCGGCGCCCCGGCGGTTTTGACGGCGGCGGATCTGCCGCTTCTCAAGGATGGCGTCATTCTTCTCAATGGCGGGCATGTCCCGCACGAAATCCTCGTCGAGGATCTGCGCAATGACCCGTCGACCACAAGTATCGACCGCTATGTGCGCGAGAGCATCGAGACGCTGAATTTGGCGGATGGTCGGAAGATCCACATTCTCGGCGGCGGCCATATGGCCAATCTCGCAGGCGTCAATCCGCTCGGCAATTCGGTGGAGTCGATGGATCTCGGCTTTACGCTCCAGGCACGATGCCTGGAGCGGGTTGCGAGCGGCAAGCTGGACAAGTCCATGTGCGTCGTACCCGTTCCAGCCGACATCGATGCGATGGTGGCATCAGCTTATCTCGACCTGAACCGCTGAAAAAGATGAAGGAACGGCCTATGCTGCGTTGGGGAATTCTCGGCACGAGCTTCATTTCAGACACGATGGCTGCGGCGATTGCCTCAAGCGAAGGCTCCTGCATCGCGGCGGTGGCGGGGCGCGATACCGGCCGCCTGCAAGCCTTCGCCGATCGGCATGCGGTATCGAGGAACTATACGAACTACGACCTGCTGTACGATGATGCCGATATCGACATCATCTATGTCGGCTTGCCGAACAACGTCCATCACGAGGCAGTGATCAAGGCGGCGGCACGCGGCAAGCCCGTTCTTTCGGAAAAGTCCCTGACCACAACAATGACTGACGCCGAGGCGCTCGCCGACGCGGTGCGAACAAGTGGCATCTTCTTTCTCGAGGGGCTGATGTATCTCAGCCACCCGATCATTGCTGAGCTTGGAATGATTACTCGTTCGGGCCGGCTTGGTACGGTTCGGTCGGTGAGCGGACTTTATGCGGCCGATATCTGGCAAGTGGTCAACCCGCAGGGCAACGGCACGCTGTTTAATCTCGGCTGCTATCCGGCATCGCTACTGCACTATGTTATCCAGACCGCTTTTGGACCGAATGCCTTCAGGCAACGCGCGACCCATGGATTCGGTAATCGCTCAAGCAAAGACGGCAATATCTGCGACGCCGCGCTTTCGGTACGATTCGGCAATGGCGTGCTTGCGACGCTGCAATCGACCGACAGCTATGGAATGGCGTTTGAATTCTCCGTGTACGGCGACAAGGGCTCCGCACGCTTCAAAACAAATCCGTGGCTGCCCGTCGCAGGTGACAACGTCATCGAGCTTTCGACCTATGACGGCAAGACGGAAGATATCGTCGTTTCGACAGGCCTCGATGCCTTCCAGCACCAGGTGCACACAGTAGAGCACTGCCTGAGCGATGGCTACAGTCAAGCGCCGCGACCATCCCCTCGACTGGAGGATTCGCTCGAGATCATGTCGCTGCTTACAGAATGGGAAGGCCACTGTGCTCGCCCGAGGCGCTGAGCGGCCCATTTTGTAGCATTTGTGGCTTCATTTGCCGACGCAAGGGCTGCCGACGGACGAGGCTTTGAGCTTGACGGCATGGAAGTGCTGCGGCGAGGCTCGGGTTTTCGGGTGAAACGGCTGCGTTCCGGCCCGCTGCCTTTGGGATTTTTCTCTGATGACGGTGATGTGACGGGAAGTATTGTTTAAAATCAATGTCTTGTGCGATTTTCTGGAATCTTGTGATAATAGGGTTTGACAGTGCGAGGAGTGGGGCCTATAACCCGCTTCATCGAACGGGGCGGCGGTTGCTTCTGGCGGCCAACGAGCTCGCTCCTGAGATTGGACTGAAAGGTTCGGTTTTAGGGGAACGAAATTTGAGTGATTT
>NZ_JAEQNC010000009.1 GCF_016722925.1 Phytoamicus setariae
CCATAGAACCTCCGTTCTGTGTCGCGCATAAAATAGCGGTCCAAGCACGGAGGTCTCTCAACTACGATGTAGAACACGTCCAGTCCTCCACCGTAGGTGGAGGTTTACTTACTTCATAAAAAAGGCCCCGGTTCTGAATGAACCGGGGCCTTCTTCATTTTATCCGATGGCCGCATTTGCGGCCACCGCATATTCAGGTCAGGACTATCAGAACGCCGGTTCGACCGACTCGACATTTTCTTTGGTCACGACGGTCAGCGGGATCGGCAGGCGGGCGCCCACGTCTTTACCGCTGAGAATGTCATTCATGGTGTTGATCGCGAGCTTGCCGTCCTCGACCGGCGACTGCACGATCGTCGAGTACATTTCACCCGAACGGATGGATTCGAAAGCATCCTTCTGGCCGTTGATCCCGACGATCGGCGGCGTCGGCTTGCCCGGATTGGCTTCCTTCCATGCGTCGATGAAGCCTCGTGCCATCGTGTCGTCATTGGAGTAGACGCCGGTGATCTTGTCGCCGAAGCGGGTGATCAGATCGCGGCTGGCGACAAGTGCCTTCTGCTGGTCGAAATCGGCGTTGACCGTATCGAGGACCTCGATCTTGCTGCCGGCTTCCTTGAGCCGATCGGTGAAACCGCCGACGCGACCGATCGTGGTGCCATTTCCGGCCTGGCCAGCGATGATGACGACAGCGCCCTCGTTGTTCAGCGCCTTGCTGAGCGAGTCAGCGGCCATCTTGCCCTCTTCGTAGACATCCGGGCCGGTGAACGACTTGATAAACGCATTTGCCTGCTCGGCCATCGGCGAATTGATCAGGATCGACGGGATATTGGCCTGCTTGGCGCGGGCAAGGCCCGGAATATAGGCCTGCGGATCGAGCGGCCATAAGATGATGCCATCGACGCGGCGAGCAATGCAGGTGTTAAGCTGGTCGGTGCCAGTCTGGGCGTCGAAATTCTGGCTGAGGCTCAGAATGGTGATGCCGAGTTCAGCAGCGCGCGCTTCAAGCGCCTTGTTGGCCGGTGTCGCATAAGCATGTGAGTCCGCAGCCGTGACGTAGCAAACAGTCTTTGCCGACGCCATTCCCGCGGTCACCACACAGGTCAGCGCTACGGCCGCCAGAAGCTTCTTGGTATGTGCAATCATTGTCGTCCTCCGTTTATGATTGATATCGGTTATCGGGATGCCGGCACTTCCGGACCTGTGAGCGGCCGGGTTCTGATCGTTCGATCAAGCACGACCAAAAGCATTAGAATGCAGCCTGCAACAATCTGCTGGATGTAGGCGGGTACAGACTGGAACTCCATCGCGGTCGTCAGCGAGGCGATGGTCAGGATTCCGCCCAGCGTGCCAAGCGCCGAGCCGCGCCCGCCTTCGATGCGGGTTCCACCGACCACGACAGCGGCGATGACCATGACGGTGAGGTCGCTGCCGAAGACAGGCGAACCGGTGTTCATGGTCAACGCCTGCAGCACGCCCGCGACACCCGCAAGGGTGCTTGCGAAGACGAAGCCCGAGAAGAAGATTCGGTTCGAATTGATGCCGCTTGCCTCTGCGGCCATGGCGCTCGAGCCGACCGCAAACAGGTTGCGGCCCGGCACCGTGTAAACCAACCAGAAATGCAGCAGAATTATCGCGACCAGAAACAGCGCGCTGCGCAGTGTGAAGATTTCCAGATAGATCTCGCTGATCGCCAGCGAGAACATCATGTCGATACCACTGACCGGCTGGCTTTCGGTGATCCAGTGGGCGATCGAGCGAAAGGCGAGCATCGAGGCAAGCGTCGCCACCAGCGAGTTGATGCCGAGCCGCACCACCAGCCAGCCATTGATCATCCCGGCCGCCGCACCTGTCAGAACTCCGACCAAGGCGGCCAGACCGATGCCCAGCGTCGGCTGCAGGATGATCGAGACGATGCCTGAAACCGCAAACACCGCACCGCCGGAAAGGTCGATCTGACCAGAGATCAGCAACACCGTCAGACCGATGGCAATGAGCCCCATGGTCGCGGCGCGATCCAGTCCCAGCCCAAGCGTGACGAGGCTGAAGAAACCCGGAACAAGGATCGAAGCAAGCAACAGCGTGGCAAGCAGGATGAAGCCGACGCGATAGCGCAGGGCAAATGAAAGAGCGTTCACGAGACTACTCCCCGCCGGCGCAATGCCAGGTCGCTTGCGACCGCGCCTGCGATCAGAATTCCCAAAGCCAGACCCTGCACGGGCGTACGCACCCCCTGCAGCACCATCACATTCGTCAGCAACTGCACGAAGATCAGTCCGGCGATTGCCCGCGGCACGCTGCCGAAGCCACCGATAATCGAGACGCCGCCGACCACGACGGCAGTGATGGCACTGAATTCATATCCGGTGCCGACCATCGGCCGCGCCGCCTGCAGCGTCAGCCCGAGAAGCCCGCCACTGATGCCGGACGCAATGCCGGTAAACACGAAAGCACCAGCTTTTACCGCCCGCACGGGAACCGCGCTGGCTTCAGCAGCCGAATAGTTTCCGCCGGTCGCAGTCGTCCAGCGGCCCCAGAAGGTGCGCGACAGGATGAGGTGACCGATGATGGCAACGACTATGAAGATGATCACCACCATGGGGATGCCGAACAGCCGTGACTTGACGAAATCACCGGAGCTTGCGTCGGCGCCATAGACGATCACGCCGCCAACCAGAGCCTGCACGATGCCGAGGATGATCGTGCCCATGCCGAGCGTGACGATGATGGCGTTGACGCGGGCATAACCGATCAGCAGACCGTTGATGAGACCGGTCGCACCGGCAACCAGCACGGCCACCGCAAAGGCTCCGCCCGTTCCGAATGTCGGTTGCAGGGCAAGCGACAGAATGGCGCCGCAGGCAATCGTCGCCGGAACAGACAGATCTGCCAGGCCGCCGACAACAAGTACATAGGTCATCGCCACCACGACGATCCCGACGATCGACATCGAAGTCAGCACGTTCAGAAAATTGCCAGTCGTCAGAAAGACCGGGCTACTGAGCGCGCCGAAGACCATGACCGCGACAATGATGAACGGCAGGCCGCCGCGCGCAAATATTTCGAGGGTGCGGTTTGCACGCGAAAAGCGGTCCGCAGGCTCGGGCTGCCGGGCAACCTCCGAAACGATTGTCATTGGACGCCCTCCCCGGTTGCGAGTGCCATTATCTTTTCTTCCGAAAGCTCGTCGCGCATCAGCGGCTTGGCGGCATTGCCCTCATGCATAACCACCACGCGGTCGCAGACGGCCAGCACCTCGGGCAGCTCCGAAGAAATCATCAGAACGGCAATTCCTTCTGCGACCAGTTCACCGACGATGGCGTGGATGTCCGATTTCGCCCCGACATCGACGCCGCGCGTGGGTTCGTCGAGGATCAGCAGCGCGGGCTTGGCCGCAAGCCATTTTGCCAGCACGGCCTTTTGCTGGTTGCCCCCCGAAAGCGTTGAAATACGCCGCTCCGGGTCCGGCGGGACAATCGAGAAGCGCTTGGCATAATGCTTTGCGAGTTGCTTCTCGTCGGAATCCTTGATCCAGCCCATACGCGTCAGGGAGCGGATGATCGGCAGGCCGATATTTTCCCGCACCGACATGCCCGGCACAATTCCGTCGCCCTTGCGATCCTCCGGGACATAGGCGATGCCCGCCCGCATGGCATCAGCGGGCGATTTTGGCGCAACTGTCTGGCCGCGCATCCTGATCGTGCCCGCCGTGCGCTTGGAAAGGCCGAAGATGGCGCGCGCGACCTCCGTGCGGCCGGCCCCGACAAGGCCCGTCAGCCCGACAATTTCACCGGCCCGGACATCGAAGCTGACCCCGGCAAAGTGCTCGCCGTCGCTGAGATTTTCCACCTCAAGTACCGGAGAGCCGATGACGGCCTCAGCCTTGGGGAACAGGTCGCTCACGTCGCGCCCGACCATCAGCCGGATCATGTCAGCGGCAGTGATGCCCGCGACAGGCCGGGTTTCGATCATCGCCCCATCGCGCAGTACTGTCACCTCATCGGCAATATCGAGCACTTCGCGCAGCCGGTGGCTGATATAGATAATGGCGATTCCGGCATCGCGCATCTTGCGCAGCACTCCGAACAGGATGCCGGCTTCATGCTCGCTGAGACTGGAGGTCGGTTCATCGAGCACGATAATGCGCGGCGCCGCCGCATAGGCCTTGGCGATTTCAACCAACTGCTGCTGGCTGATCGTCAGGTCACCCAGCCGACAGTTCGGGTCGATGACGGTGCCGAGTTCTTTGAGGACGCGGGCGGCGTTTCGCACCATTTCGCCCCGATCAAGCATACCGCGTCTGGTCGGCATGCGGCCAAGGAAGACATTTTCGGCAACCGTCAGATCCGGCACCAGGTTGAGTTCCTGGTGCACCATGCGAATGCCCAGCTTCTGGCCATCGGCGGGATTGTGCATGCGAACTTCAGCGCCGTCGATCTCGATCGACCCGGCCGTGGGCTGATAGGTGCCACTGAGGATTTTCATCAGCGTCGATTTTCCGGCGCCGTTTTCGCCCACGATCGCATGGACCGTGCCGAAACGAACCGTCAGGCTGACGCCCGACAGCGCCCGCACGCCTGGAAACTGCTTGCTGATATCGCGCATTCGGAGAGCGGGACGGCTAGACGTCATCTTTGCGCCCCAAACCGTAACGCGACGCCCGCCGGCAAGGGACAACGAACAAGGAACGAGACAGCCATGCGGCACCCCGTCACCTGGGGGACAACGAGCACTTCATCGAAATCGTCGGCGCAGGGACTGCAAATGCCGACTACCGCTTCATATCGTTTCATTTTTGCCCTTGGATTGAAAAACCATGCAATACACCCCTGAGATCGGGGCGTCCGCCGAACAAGCTGATCCCTCCCGGATCGGCGACGAAAATTGATTACACTAGTATAATAGCACCCGCAAGATACCTTTTTCACCCACACGGATGAACACCAAACTTCCGCAAATGTCAGCGAATGTGGCGCCTGACCGTTGACATCCTAGTATAATTATGATGCTGCTGAGTGCATATCATCAGCCACAGCAGCCTGGGAAGAGATGACTCTGGAAACACCCAACCTCAACCGCACATTTCCACTCCGGGACCAGATTTATCAATATATCCGGGGACTTATCGTCAGCGGCCAGATGCGACCGGGCGAGGCGATCAACGAGGTAGCGATCGCCGAACAGCTCGGCGTCTCCAGGACGCCCGTGCGGGAAGCGGTCAAGCGGATCAGCGACGAAGGCCTCGTCAATGTCTTCGCACAGAACGGCACCTTCGTCGCCCCGATCAGCCTGAAGGAACTCGAAGAAGCTTATGTCATCCGCAGCGCGCTGGAGATGGAAAGCGCCAAGCGCGCCGCAACCAAGATAACGACCGCTCATATCGAGGCCCTGGAAGACAATATCGCCGCGCACGAGTTGGCCATTTCCCGCCAGAAGTTTGCGGAAGCCATTCGCCTGGATGATGTTTTTCATAAAACAATCGCTGAAATCAATGACTTCCAGATGCTGTGGCGCGCCGTCGACATCTCCAAGGCGCAGATGGACCGTGGTCGCTACCTGTCCATCCCGAAGCCCGGCTATGGCGACGTCACCATCCAGCAGCACCGGCAAATCCTGAAGGCATTGCAACGCCACGATGGGGCAGCTGCCGCCAGCGCCATGCGCGATCACCTAAATACGTCGCTGCGTAATGCGCTGGAAGTTGCAGCAGTCACCATGGACTAGCCGCTGCTGGCCAATCGCCGCATATGGCATTGGAAATCGCAATTCATGCTTCATTTTTGAGGGGCTGCAAAATCAGCGGTGGTATCTTGATCGGTCAGTTACACTAATATAACAGTGGCGCAACACCCAGCTTCGGCAACCGGCCCGAGCCTGGATTGCGCCGCCGCAAATGAATTTCGTGGCTAGAGGCTATTACAGGAACGAATGAGGAGAGTTTCAGCATGAACAGGATTGATCTCGACGGCCAGCATGCCGTGGTCACAGGCGGGGCGCAGGGCCTCGGCTTTGCCATGGCCAAGCGGTTCGTCGCCTCGGGCGCGACAGTGACACTCTGGGACATGGACGAAGCATTGCTCGCAACCGCCAAGGAAGTGCTGGGGACGGCCGCGACAACGGTGGTCGTCGACATTTCCGATTGGGGTCAGGTCGACGCCGCTCAAAAGAAGACAGAGGAACTCGCGAGCCCTGCCTCGATTCTCGTCAATTCGGCCGGTATCGCCGGTGCTGCCGCGCCGCTCGACACCTATGATATCGACATGTGGAAGAAAATCATCGACATCAACGTCAACGGCACCTTCTACGTCAATCGCGCACTGGTGCCGGGCATGAAGGAACGCAATTACGGCCGGATCGTCAACATCGCCTCGGTCGCCGGCAAGGAAGGCAATCCCAACGCCGCCGCCTATTCGGCCTCCAAGGCAGCCGTGATGGGCTTGACGAAATCGCTCGGCAAGGAACTGGCGGGCTACGACATCGCCGTCAACTGTATCACCCCGGCAACCGCCCAGACCCGGATTCTCGAGCAGCTGACCCCCGAGTTTATCGATTACATGCGCAACAAGATCCCGCGTGGCCGGTTCCTCGAAGTCGAGGAAGCCGCATCCATGGTCGCCTGGCTGGTGTCCAAGGAAAACAGCTTCACCACCGCTGCCACCTTCGACCTCTCCGGCGGGCGCACAACCTACTAAAGCGGGCAGGGTCGCCGGTCGCATGACCAGCGGCCCGCCAAGGCGGCGCAATGCCGGAAATACGGTTGCCGCTGCCTTATGTCGGCGGTTCATATCCATCCAGTTTACGAATAGGCATCATGGCTCGCTTCATCAAGCTTACGGCATCCGACAACATCGTGCTTGCCGTCGATCCCTTCAATCCCGGCGATCAGGCCGAATCCGTGACTGCAAAGGTTCGCATTCCGCGCGGCCACAAGATGGCAATCCGCAGCATCGGCGAGAACGAGCCTATCGTGAAATACGGCCAGGTGATCGGCTTTGCCCGCCAGCCGATCGAGCCCGGCGACTGGGTGCACGAGCACAACGTCTATGTGCACGAATTCGAACGCGATTACGTGTTCGGCGACCAGCTGAAGCAAACGCCCGCCATCACCGACAGCGACCGGCTGACATTTCAAGGCTTCCGGCGCGCCGACGGCAGGTACGGCACCCGCAACTATATCGCTGTGCTGACCTCGGTAAACTGTTCGGCCAGTGCCGCCCGCTTCATTGCCGAGCAGGTCAACCAGTCGGGCATTCTCAAGCAATTCCCCAATATCGACGGCGTGATCTCGCTCGTGCACGGCACAGGTTGCGGGCTCGATGTCGATGGCGCGGCCTACGATCTTCTCAAGAAGACCCAATGGGGATTTGCCACCAATCCGAATGTCGGCGGCGTGCTAATGGTCGGCCTGGGCTGCGAAGTCTTCCAGATCCCCCGCTGGATGAAATCCTATGGCGTCGAGGAAAGCACCATCTTCCGCACCCTGACCATCCAGGAAGCCGGCGGCACCCGCAAGACTGTCGAGGCCGGCGTCGAGGCGATCAAGGCGATGTTGCCCGACGTCAATGCCGCCACCCGGACGCAGGCACCGGCATCCGAACTGATGCTCGCTTTGCAATGCGGCGGCTCGGACGGCTATTCCGGCATCACCGCCAATCCGGCGCTCGGGGCGGCTGTCGATCTGCTGGTTGCGCAGGGCGGCACCGCCATCCTGTCGGAAACGCCGGAGATCTACGGTGCCGAACACCTACTCACCCGCCGCGCCGAAACCCGCGCCGTCGGCGAAAAGCTGGTGGAGCGCATCCGCTGGTGGGAGGATTACACCGCCCGCCACAATATGGAGATGAACAACAACCCCTCCCCCGGCAACAAACTGGGCGGCCTGACGACGATTCTGGAAAAATCGCTCGGCGCATCGGCCAAGGGCGGCTCGACCAATCTTCGGGCGGTCTATGAATATGCCGATCCGGTGACCGAGCGCGGCCTCGTCTTCATGGACACGCCGGGCTACGATCCGGTTTCGGCCACTGGCCAGGTTGCCGGCGGCGCCAATATTCTCTGTTTCACCACGGGCCGGGGCTCGGCCTTCGGCTGCAAGCCCGCCCCTTCGATCAAGCTCGCATCCAACACCCACATTTTCGAGCAGATGCGCGAAGACATGGACATCAACTGCGGCGATGTTCTCGATGGCGTGTCGCTGGAGGCCAAGGGGCGCGAGATCCTCGAATCGATCCTGCGCGTCGCCTCCGGCGAGCAGACACGGTCGGAAGCACTGGGCTATGGGGATAACGAGTTCGTGCCCTGGAGCATCGGCGCGACGATGTGATGCGCCGTGCGCTAGGGTTTCGCAGCCTGACCGCGGATAAAATTGATGATGGCGGAGAAATCCTCACCGCCGTGTCCTTCGTTTGCAAAAAGGCCATAAAGCTGGGTGGCAAGCGCCCCTAGCGGCGTTGCCGCACCGGCTGCCATCGACGCTTCCTGCGACAGCCGCAGGTCCTTGAGCATCAACGCTGCGGCAAAACCGGGCTTGTAGCCGTTGTTGGCGGGCGACGTCGGCACGGGACCGGGCACCGGGCAATAGGTGTTGAGCGACCAGCACTGGCCCGAGGATGTCGAGGCGACATCGAACAGCGCCTGATGTGAAAGCCCGAGTTTTTCCGCCAGCACGAAGGCTTCGCAGACCCCGGCCATGCTGATGCCGAGGATCATGTTGTTGCAGACCTTAGCCATCTGGCCTGTGCCGGCGTCGCCGCAATGGATGATGCGCTTGCCCATCTGCGCCAGAATCGGCTCGGCCTTTGCGAAAGCTTGCGAGGTGCCGCCGACCATGAAGGTCAGCGTACCGGCCGCCGCTCCGCCGGTGCCACCGGAGACCGGCGCATCGACAGAGATCCAGCCATGTTCGGCCGCGATCGCATGCGCTCTGTTGGCGCTCGCCACATCGATGGTCGAGCTGTCGATCATCAAAGTGCCTGAGGGAACGAGCTTTCCAAGCTCCGTCCAGACCGAAACCACATGGGTGCCGGCGGGCAGCATGGTGATGACGACATCGGCGCCGCCTATCGCCTCATCCAGCCGCGCCGCCTCGACGACCCCGGTGGCGGCAGCCGCCTTGCGCGACGCCTCCGACAGATCGAAGCCTTTGACCGTGTGACCCGCCTTGACAAGATTGGCCGCCATCGGCCCACCCATATTGCCGAGCCCGATGAATGCAATGGTGGCCATGACATTTCCTCCCGATGAGAGCCGGTCAATAGAGCGGCCGCGGATGGCTGGTGAAATAGGCATCGATATAGGCATCGGCTTCGGCAAGCGTGGCTGGCCGCCAATGTGGATTGCGGTCCTTGTCGATGACGGCAGCCCGTACGCCCTCGTAGAAATCGTGGCTCGTCAACACGGCCGGTGTCGCGGCAAATTCACGTGCGAGACACTCTTCGAGCGTCGCGCTCGCCCTGCCGAGCAGCAGCATTTTAAGCGTCACCTTCAGGGAAACCGGCGACTTCGTCAGCAACAACGCGCGCGTTGCAGCGGCGAAAGTCGATCCATAGGCCTCCAGCGCCGCGAGAATCTCCTCAATCGTTGCGTGGGAAAAGGCCCGCTCGATCGTATCCGTCATTTCGCCCGTAGCGCCCAGGGGCTGCTGTTCGCTAAAACGATCGATAGCCGCGTCCACCGCTTCGACGGCACTGCCCGCAGGTAGTTGCGAGAGCTGTTGCAACAATTCTTCCAGCCTGTCGTGGTTCACATTCCAATCCGCCAACCCGGCAGCGATCGCGTCCGCCGCCCCGATCTGCGTGCCGGTCAAGCCGAGATAGGTTCCCCATTCGCTGCCGGGGCGCGACAGCAACCAGCTTGCGCCGACATCGGGGAAAAAGCCGATGCCTGTCTCCGGCATCGCCAGCCGCGTCCTGTCGGTGACGACACGATGGCTGGCATGGGAGGAAAGGCCGACACCGCCGCCCATGACGATCCCGTCCATGATGGCGACATAGGGTTTCGGAAACCACGCGATGCGGGCATTCAGCCGGTATTCTTCGCGCCAGAACTGCTCGGCGAGCATCGAGCCCTCTTTGCCGCTCTGGTGAATGGCGCGGATATCGCCGCCGGCGCACAGTCCGCGCTCACCCTCCCCCGTCAACACAACGACGGCGATCTCAGGATCTGCAGCGAAAGCATCGAGCGCCGCATCGATGTCACGCACCATGGCCAATGTCAGGCTGTTGAGTGCTTTCGGCCGGTTGAGGCGGATATGGCCAGAGGATCCCGAGCGGGAGATGAGAATTTCGGGTTCGCCATGGGCCATGGAATGCCTTTCACTGTCCGCCGACGATCGATCGCGCAATGATCAGGCGCATGATCTCGTTGGTGCCTTCGAGAATCTGGTGGACACGGAGGTCGCGCACGATCTTTTCGATGCCGTATTCACCGAGATAACCGTAGCCGCCGAACAATTGGAGCGCGTCGTTGGCGACGGCGAAACTCACATCCGTGACGTGTTTCTTGGCCATGGCGCAGAGCCGCGTCGCTTCCGGCGACTGGTCGTCCAGTGCCTTGGCTGCGCGCATCAGGAAGGTGCGCGCCACTTCGAGGTCGGTGGCCATATCGGCCAGCCGGAACTGCAGCGCCTGAAAATCGATGATCGCATGGCCGAAGGCCTTGCGGTCCCGCATGTAGACGACCGCCTTGTCGAACGCCGATTGCGCCCCGCCCAGAGCGGCGGCGGCAATGTTCAGGCGCCCGCCATCGAGCCCGGCCATGGCAAACCTGAACCCCTCTCCCTCCGCGCCGAGACGATTTGCGGCCGGAACACGGACTGCCCCCATGACGACCGATCGCGTCGGCTGGGCGTTCCAGCCCATCTTCTTCTCATTGGCCCCGAATGAGAGACCGGGAGCATCCCTCTCTACGATGAAAGCGGAAATGCCTTTCGGCCCCTCCCCACCAGTGCGCGCCATCACCAGATAGACATCCGTGGCACCCGCACCCGAAATGAACTGCTTCTGGCCGTCGAGCACGTAGTGGTCGCCTTCGCGAACGGCGCGGGTTCTCAGCGCCGCCGCATCCGAGCCGCTTCCCGGCTCGGTGAGGCAATAGCTGGCAAGTGTCTGCATGCCGATGAGGCGCGGAAGCCAGTGTGCCCGCTGGTCGTCGTTGCCGTAACGGTCGATCATGCCCACGACCATGTTGTGGATCGACACATAGGAGGCGATGCACGGACATGCCGTCGCCAGCGCCTCAATGATCAGCGCCGCTTCCAGTCTGCCAAGTGCGGAGCCGCCGAACTCTTCTCCGGCATAGATGCCGCCCATACCAAGCGCGCCAGCTTTCCGCAGGGTTTCCACCGGAAAGTGCTTGTTCTGGTCCCACTCGATGGCAAATGGCGCCATCTCCTGGGCTGCAAAGCCTGCGGCCATCCCGACAATTGCGCGTTGCTCTTCGGTGAGGTCGAAATCCATGCATTCCTCCGATGCAGTGATATCCTACGTCAGACTCCAGATTGCGTGAATTCGCGTCACCGCGATACCGGCCATCTGCGGGCATCATTATAGGGGATTGCGCAACAATAGTCCTTCACCATCGGAGGGCGGCACGCATTTACGCCACGACACTAAAGCGTGAAATTGGCCAGCCGGGCCTCGAGCAAGCGGATCGTTGGCGCATCCGCATTGGCGAATGCAAAGCGCAGGTAGCTCTCCTGACCCTCGCCGAAATACACACCCGGCAGGCAGACGATGCCGGCCTCGCGCGCCAGCTTCTCTGCCACCACTTCCGAACGAACGCCTTCGAACGGGTGTTTGATATAGGCAAAGTAAGCGCCGAGCGCCTGCAGGCCCCAATGCGGCAGCCGGCTCATCACATCCCGGAGCGCATCGGCGCGGCCGGCAATTTCGGCACGGTTGGCGATGCGCCAGTCGCGGAGTGCCGGGATTGCCTTGGCGACCGCTGCCTGAGGCGCGCGCGGTGCGCAGATCTGCAGGTTATCCATGATCTTGGCGACCTGATCGACCATTTCAGCGCCTGCGGTAATCGCCCCGAGTCGGTGACCGGGAATGCAATAGGATTTCGAAAAACTGTAGGTCAGGGCGAGATTGTCTTCCCAGCCGGGGATAGAAAGAAGATCATGCGGCGCCCCGGCATCGGCGGCCAGAAAATCGCGATAGGTCTCGTCGAGGATCAGCCACGTGCCGTTCTGCCGACAGAGCATGAAGATCTCCCGGAGCAATCCCGATGGATAGACCGCGCCGGTCGGATTGTTCGGGGTGACCAGCACTAGCGCCTTGACGCCGGACACCAGCGCCGCCCGGACCGTTTCCAAGTTCGGAAGGAACGAGTTCTGCGGGTCACAGGCAATCAGCGTCGACTTGATGCCGAGCATCGCGAGCGTGGTTTCCTGATTGAAGTAATAGGGATTGGTCATCGCCACCGTATCACCATAACCGGTAACCGCCATCGCCACGCACATGAAGGCCTGGTTTGCGCCGGAGGTGATGTGGATGTTGTCAGCCGCCACCGGTGCGGCATAAACCTCCGTCATATGCTGGGCATAGGCAACGCGCAACACATCCTCGCCTTCGATGGCGCCATAGCTGGTGTAATCCCTTGAGCCGGCCATTTCAGAAAGCCAGTTGAGCATATGCGGGTGCGGCGGATAGCCCGGCACAGCCTGGCTCAGGTCGATCAATTGCCCTCTCGAACCGTCATAGGCTTTTGCCCAGGCAAGCACGGACGGAATGGGCGGAGGAGACAGCCGGGCGATGAGCGGATTGAAGGCGGGCATGCGAATAGTCCTCCGTAGTTTGATCAGGACGCTTTGACCGATGCAGCAGGCGTCGTCAATCTGCCTTTCGCCACCAAAAGCGGCTTTTATCCGGAGCGCACAGGGACAGGAGGGCGTTTGCCGCAGCCAGCCACCACCCAGGACACGCTCGACACGGCACGAAGGCTTCACGCCATGATACATTTACCCCGAGATGCCCGCCTTGCTAAGCCCATCGGTCAGTCGGTCAACATCGGCCTTGTTGCGAAACGGGAGCCGCCCGACGTGCTCGGCAAATGAATATTTTGGATTGATCCCCATCAGCTCGCGCCAGACGCGGGCCGCTTCCTCGGCCTCGCCCAATTGGCCGAGCGCGACGGCAAGAAAGGCGCGAGAGAGATCGGTCTCCGGGTTGAGCTGGATACGCTCCTTGAACAGTGCCGCGGCGGCTTCGAATTTGCCGGCGACTAGATAGGCCGTGCCAAGAAAGTGGATAAATTGGTGCTTGTACAGGGGATCGAGCCGGATGGCTTGCTCGATATGGGGGACGGCGGCGAGAGGCTGGCCGGCATAGATGTTGACGATTCCGCGCGCGTTGTGCGCCTGAGCGAAGTTTGGATTGAGGTCCAGCGCCGTGTCCGATTCAACCGCAGATCGGTCGAGGTCCTTTTTCCACAAATAGAACACCGAGGCGACGTAATGAACGAAGGCAACCTGAGGACTCTTCTGCAAGGCCAAGTTGACATGGCGCTCGGCCTTTTCGAGCGACTGGCTCCAGTCATCGGTCCAGTGGAACTGCCAGTTCAGAATCTGGGCCATCGCGAGGCCGGCAAAAGGCTCGCCATAGCTCGGATCTTCGGCAATCGCTTTCTCAAAGAGGTCAATCGAGCGCCCGAACGCCTCGCGGTTCCTGATCGTCCCCCACAGCAGCTCGCGCCCAAGCAGGAAGAAGTCGTGCGCCCTGCTGTTGGTCGTTTCGACGGCATCGAGCCTCGCGGCTTCGCTGGGGCTCAGTTTGATCTTCAGGGCGTCAACGATCCGCTGGGTGACCTCGTCCTGGACCGCGAAGATGTCGCTCAGTTCGCGATCAAAGCGTTCGGCCCAAAGGTGTCCGCCGGTTTCCGCGTCAATTAACTGGGCAGTGATCCGTACTCGGCCACCCGCGCGGCGGATGCTCCCTTCGAGCACCGAGCGAACGCCGAGCTCACGGGCCACCACACGGATGTCGACCGCCCTGCCCTTATAGGCGAAGCTCGAATTGCGCGCGATCACCAGCAGGCCGCCGATCTTGGAGAGGTCGGTGATCACGTCCTCGGTTATCCCGTCAGCAAAGTACTCCTGCTCAGGATCGCCGCCTATGTTCTGGAATGCCAACACGGCGATCGAAGGCCTGTCGGGCGGCGAGAGTCCCGCTGGAGCCTTTTCCGGCGCAGCGGGCTTAGTTGGCGTCGCGGACTTCACTTCGGCAGGGACGCCAACCTCAAGCGAATAGACCCGGATCGGTTGCTCTATGTTCTTGAGCTGAACCTCGCCGAGATCGTTGACCGCCAGGTCGAGCCTCGCTCTGACCTGGCGAAATGCATCTTCGGACAGACAGATCGCGCCCGGCTGCGCGATTCCTTCCAATCGTGCGGCGATGTTGACGCCGTCGCCCATCAGATCACCGTCGCTCTCTTCGACGACGTCGCCGAGATGGATGCCGATGCGGAAGACGATGCGCCGGTCCTCCGGCACGCCCGCATTGCGCTCGACCATCGCGTTCTGCACTTCTATTGCGCAGCGCACGGCATCGACCACGCTGTGGAACTCGATGAGACTTCCGTCCCCGGTACGCTTGACGATGCGCCCATGATGCACGGCAATAGTCGGATCGATCAGATCGCTGCGCAGCGCCCTAAGTCGCGCCAGAATGCGATCCTCGTCCGCGCCCGCGAGCCGGCTATAGCCGACGATATCCGCGACCAGGATGGCCGCAATCTTTCGCGTTTCCGGCATGGGCGTGGCCTCAAACGCAAAGAAGAATAGCACAATTGTGGAGAGGTTGCGCAATAATCGAGAGAGATTGAGTTGAGGGGCCGTAGCCAAGCGGGCGGCTTCAAACCAACTTGACCCCTCGTCTGCCTGCCATCTTTAGCTGAGAAAAGCTCCACGAAAATATCTTCGGCAAATAGTGCCGCTTGCAACGTCCTCCCGCGAGTGGGTTCAGCGCTCCAAAGTGGTTCCGATCCCACATTTCGGCAAAGGGCTGGGGTTTCGGGCGCCCCTTTCCGATTCAATAGTTATCGATGGGCAGCAAACGGCGCGAGCGGTCAGCTTCTGGCGATGGTCTCCGCCACGAGACTGGCGAGGACGGTTTGCGGGTTGCCCATCTCGCTGATGATGCTCATGTGGTTAAGACCGGGCAGGACAAAACGGCGCGCTCGCGTGCCGCGTGCGGCACGCAGGGTGGCATAGTCCTCCGCCTGCTTGTGAAACGGTTCCGTCTCGTCTTCGCCAACCACAAGCGTCGCCTTGATATCCTCCACCGGTTGCGCATCATAAGGCGACCAGCGATCGACCTCCTGCTGCGTCAAACCGATCTCGGCTTGCAGAAAGCTCTTGGTCAGCGGCTCCAACTGGTAGAGGCCGCTGACGAGCAGCAGCGACCGGACAGGCGTTTTCAGCGGCGCGGTTTCGTGCGGGCCACGCGCGCCGAGATAGGAGGCGAGATGGGCGCCAGCCGAATGGCCCGACGCCGATAGCCGTGATGGGTCGCCACCATGGCCGGCGATATTGCCCGAGACCCAGTCTGCTGCGCGCCGCACCTGCTTGACGATATGCGCCATGCGCACTTTCGGCATCAGCGAATACTCGATCACCACCGCAATCGCGCCACCGGCACAAATGCTTTCGGCCACGAAGGCATAATCCTCCTTGCGGTTGGCGCGCCAATAGCCCCCATGGATGAAGATGTGCACCGGCATGGGTTTACCGTCGCTCGCAGGGAAGAAGATATCCAGGCGTTCGTCCCCGTCGGCACCATAGGCAATATCGAGGACATGGCGCTTCGACGCACGGGTCGCATCGCTCATTATCCCGTAGCGTTCGACAATGGCGTCGAAATCGGCGACGTGTTGACGGGTCTTGAATGGATCATGGATTTCGCTCAAACGGCCGTTCCTTCCTCGCGGAGATAGTTTTCAAGCGTGAGGCGGACGCACTCGCTTCCAACACCATCGCGGATCGGTGCGCTTTGCGCAATACCGGTCGGCGGCGCGCTCGGCCCGGACAAAATCCTCGGTGTGGGTCTCAGGGTCTTCTACCGAGGTTTCCGGACCGGAGGTCCTTGGCGAGCGCGTAGTCGCAGCCGCCACGGCTGGTGCAGATGGCGTCAACTTCTACAATTACGGCCTGATACCGGCCAAACGGCTCGACTGGGTGCGTAGCGCCATCGATGGCCTCGGTCGGGTAACAAACGTCTACCCCCGAAGCGACCACGGCGCTTGATGTCGAGATGGATCAGATCACCAGGCTGACAAATCTGCATCATTCTGGTTCACGCCAGGACAACTGGTCCTTTGGCAGCCGGCCGCTGGGATCGATCACGTTCACCCGATGCGGCAACGATTCGCCCCATTTCCATAGAACCAGGTTGCGGTCATCCGGCTCCGCGCCGGGCGCGAAACTGGGCACGACAATACCGGCGACATCCCGCGCACGCAGCCGGTCATGAATCCCCCAGGACTGGGGTCGCTTGCCCTCGGCCAGCGCCAATGCCCATCCGCAGGCAAGTTCATCGAGCGTGACGGCATATTCGTCTCGCCCCTGCTCCGTCGTCAGATCGGCGATATCATCGCAATCGACCTCATAGGAGCACAGCACACAGGGATCGATGCGGTGGGCAAAGCCCTGATTGGCCTCCTTGACCGCCGTCATGATGCTGAGGCCGAGATAAAGAGCAGGCACGCCCTTCGGATTGAAGCGTGCACCGCGAATGGCAGCACCATCGCCGGAAATCGGCTTGAACGACCATCGCGGATCATGCGCCCGGTAACAGGTACCGACGAACCTCAAGCAAAGCCCCCAAGCGCCATATGATCGAGATAATCACGCACGGCCCCTGCCTTGCCTTCCTTGACGAGCGCTTCGGCGGTCCGCCCGGCAAATGCCGGCATCGGCTGGGCGCGATACCAGGCCATCGCCTGTTCCTTGCCACCAGCCCATTCGGCGACCCTGCCGATGATCTCGAGCATTTCGCGCAACCGGCTCTGGGTTTTTATGGTTCCGCTCCGCGCCGTTCGATACAGTGTCTCGCGCGCCAGCCCGGCGGTATCGGCAAGCTGCCCCTTGGACATGCCGAAGTCGTTTGCCACCTGCTCAACGGCAATCTGGCCGCCTCGGTCCATGAACGACAGGACCAGCGGTTCATCATGTGCAGATACTTTGCGCGCCTGGACCATATAATCACCTTGCCATATTCAGCATCGTATTTATATGGCAGAATATATAGCAAATACCGCTAGATTTCAAGTTCCGTGTTTTGGTGTCGCCTCGACGAGGGAGCAATCTCGCCCGAAAATATCCCGGGCATTGCAGCCGGCCGGATGTCGCTCTAGGAAATCATGCGAGCGCTGTCTTGATTTGCATCGAAAGGACCCAGGACTTGCCCAGATTTGCTGCAAACCTCACCATGATGTTCAACGAGGTGCCGTTTTCGCAGCGTTTCAAGGCTGCCGCCGATGCTGGGTTTGGAGCCGTGGAATTTCTGTTTCCCTATGACCATCCCGCCGAATCCGTCGCCGAATGGCTGCAGGTAGCCGGGGTGCGGCCGGCGTTGTTCAACATGCCGCCCGGCGATTGGGCGGCCGGCGATCGTGGATACGCGGCGCTGCCCGGCAGGCAGGAAGACTTCCGGCATACCGTCAACAAAGCGATCGACTACGCCCGTATCATCGGAACGCCGTTTCTGCACATGATGGCAGGTATTGCCGATGGCACCGATGCGGCCGCCAAGAGGACCTACCGCGACTCGCTGAAATTCGCCGCCGACGCCACCGCTGAGATCGGCGTCGGGCTGGTGATCGAGCCGTTAAACAAGCGCGACATGCCCGGTTATTTCCTCGACGATTTTGACCGCGCAGCCGACATCATCGCCGAACTCGATCATCCGAACCTGAAACTGCAGTTCGATATCTATCACCGGCAGATCATGCATGGCGACGTGCTGAAGGGGCTGGAGAAGATGATGCCGATCATCGGCCATATCCAGACGGCATCGGTGCCCAAACGCAACGAGCCGGGCACCGGCGAACTCAACGATGCCAGGATTTTCCAAGTGCTCGATGAGCTGGGCTATGGTGGCTATGTGGGCTGCGAATACCGGCCAACAGGCGATACCGTCGCCGGACTTGGCTGGATGCAGGCCATCTGAACGTCTCGCCCGCCGCAGAGGCGGGCGAAACACTCATCTCAGCCGCTTCTGCACGAAGGACTGGACCAGCATGAAAATCGAGACGATGGCAAGGTAATAGACCAGCGCCGCGCAATACCATTCGACAAACCGGAACGAGGCGGCAATAGCGTCGTTGACGACGGCCATGATTTCCCGCAGCGAGATTACATAGGCCAGCGAAGTCACCTTCAGCAGGTTTATGAACTCATTGACCAGCGGCGGAAGCGCAATGCGCAACGCCTGGGGCAGAATGACCAGACGGAACGCCTGAAAACGTGTCAGACCGAGCGCATAGGCGGCTTCGCCCTGCCCCTGGCCGATTGCCCGCAGGGCACCCTTCATGATCTCCGCCATATAGGCAACGGTGACCAGCGTAAATGAAATGCAGGCCGCCACGAAGGGTGTAAACCAGCTCACCTTCAGGAGGATCGGCAACACCTGCGGCGAACCGTTCCACACCAGCAGCAGCACCAGAATGAGTGGTGCCGCCCTGAAAACCCAGACATAGACCTGAGCAGCGATGTTCCGGCCCCGCTTGCGCGAATTCAGGCAAAGCGCAAGCGGCAGGCACCCGAAGAAGGACAGGACAAAGACGATCAGGGACAGGATCAGTGCGACCCCCGCACCCTTCAGCATGGCAGGTGCGAGAAGCGCTGTCAGAAATAGCCCCAGATCGAAGGACATCTATCCGACCTGCCTCAGGAGTCGTGGTCGACGTCGAAGACATCGGCCGACAAACCATACTTGTCGGCCAGAGTGCCGAAGAAGCCCTCCGCCTTGAGCTGCTTCAACGCGCCGCGAATGGCAGCCAGATCTTCCGGATTGCGGCGGATGTAGATGCCGTAGGTAAAGTCCGACTTCCAGGTGTAGGCGACCCTCAGCTGATCCTTGGCGTCGGCCACGCGATAGGCGCCTTCGGCTTCTTCCGTCAGCGTTGCATCAGCGCGGCCGACCATGACCTGCTGATAAGCGGCCTGCTGTGCCGGATAATCCTGGACGATGATCGGGGCCTTTCCAGCGGCTTCGAAATCCTTGTTGAGCGGATTGACGCGATCTTCCTTGTAGTAGGCACCGGCTTCGAGTGCGAGCGTCTTGCCGCTGAGCATTTCCGGCCCCGTCAACTCGGTGTTGTCAGCTTTCGTGACCATCACGGTCGCAGACTTCATGTAGCGCGCACCGTCATAGCTCTTGCGGCGCTCTTCATTGATGTAAATGCCGCTGACGATCAGGCTGCAGCGACCCGATCCGAGGGTTGGCAGCAATCCGGCAAAGTCAGTTACCGTGTAGGTGGTCTTTGCCCCCCAGCTCTTGGCCAGCGCTTCGGCAATCTCGATATCGATACCGATCGGCACCGTATCGCCAGGGCTCTTCTTGAATGTCAGCGGTGGAAACGCCGCTGTCGTGCAGATGTTGAGCGTACCTTCCGAAATGAACCCCGGTTCGGCAGCTGAGGCGGTTGTCGCCGCAAGAGCGAGGACAGCCGCTGACATTGTAAGCTTGAAAGACACGATGTTCCCCTTTGTTTTGATTGTCTTACTTTATGCGTCCGACGATATCGCCATAGGTCTGGGTGTCGAAAGCCGGCAGGATCAGAGGCTCGACATGGCCGTCCCGCCGCGCCGTCAGCACGTATTGCATCATCGCTTCGTTGCTCGGCATCTCGAACACCTGAACAAAGTCGTAGATGCCCATGACGGCATAGAAGGATATCGAGCGGCCACCGAGTGCGGCGACCCGATCTTCGCTTGTCTTGCGCCGGCTGGCGCTGTCCGAAAGCTCTGCGAGCCCCTTTGCGGTCAGACGCATCAGGGAAATATAGCGCTGGGGGCCTTTTTCACTCTCCATCAGGCAGCTCTTCCGGAAAGCTTGGCCAGGCCTTCAAGGACAGCAGCAGTATCCGCAAGAGTGCCGAAAACGCCGCCCTCGACCGTCACCATATGCAGGGCCGCTTCATGGGCATATTGATCGCCGCTTGCGCATGCGTCGGTGATCGTCAGGCACTGGAAATTCCGGTCGCAGGCCTCACGCAATGTCGTGTGCACGCAGACGTCCGTCGTGCAGCCGGTAAACAGCAGGTGGGTAATGCCCTGCGCGCGCAGCACGTGCTCGAAATCCGTATAGGTAAACGCACTGTTGCAGGTCTTGTCGACGATAATATCGTCGGGCAGAACCTCGATTTCCGGCACGATTTCAAAGCCGGGGCTGGAACGAAGAAGAGCGTCGGTTCCTTCAAGCCCGTTCCGCTTGCGGCGCCATTTCTCGTAGGGCGTCATATCAGCCAGATCCGCCCTGTAGCCCTGACGAGTATGAATGATGCGGATACCGGCAGCGCGCGACGCGTCGATAAGCTTATTGACTGCGGGAAGGATGGCGCGCAACGGCGATGGGTCGTAGCCTTGCCGTGCGAAGTAACCCGTCTCGGAAAGGAAATCCTGCTGCAGGTCGATCACAATCAGGGCTGTCGCCTTGGGATCGAGGTTGCCATCATATGGATAATTGAACGGTATTGCCTTGATCATTTTTGCCTCCTGTCGGAATCCTGCATACCATCGTCAACCGTTAGTAAAAATCGATTTATTTCGAACAGAATCGTTCTATAAAACTCAACGATTGCCATGGAAAAGATCTCATGCCACGGTTTGCGATGTATCTCCAATACCTGCCAGCCTTCGAGGCGGCCTCACGCCTCGGCAGCGTCAGGGCAGCGGCGGAGGAACTGAATCTCAGCCCAAGTGCCATCTCACTGCAATTGAAGAAACTGAGCGACACGACCGGCATCGCGCTGTTCGAGAGGTCAGGAAGGAACCTGGCGCTCACACAGGCGGGCCGGGATTTCTCGCAAGCCGTTGCCTTGACGCTCAGCCAACTGGATCTTGCCGCGCGCGGGGCACGCGAACAGGATCCCGACCGGCAAGCGAAATCGCTGACGATTTCAGTGCCGACGGCGCTCGGCATCGCCTGGCTGAGCAGCGTCGTGGTGGAGTTTGCCGAAAGCCGCAATATCACCAACCTGACGATCAACGAGGCGATCGCCCATTCCGCAGTCGATTGGGAGGCCAACGACATGGCGGTCGTCTATGACAATCCGCCTTTCCCCGGAAAGCACTGGCAGTTGCTGAGCGAGGTGCGGCTGCAGGCGGTCTGCTCGCCTATCCTGTTTCCCCGGCTCGACCTGCAGCACCGCGACAGGAAGCTGAATGGCATTGCCGTGCTTCATGAGGATGAGGGTGACGAATGGAAGAAATGGGCACGCGCCTGCCGGGTCAGCCTTCAGGGCAGCCCCCATGTGCGGGTGGATTCGGTCGCGCAGGCTGTCGCCTCTGCCGTGCAGGGCCGGGGAATAGCGCTCGTCTCAGACGTGCTGACCCGCAATTATCTCAGCGAAGGCAGGCTCATCCAGCCATTCTCCACCTCCATCAATGCCGCCGCAGCCTACTATATCGTCTGCGCGGCCGAGCGCGCCGAAGACCCCCTGCTCCTGTCGCTGGCAGACCGCATCCTTGAATCGCTCAAGCCGGCGAGAAGCGGAACATAGTGCATCGGACGCTCTAGATTCTCGCCTCGACTTGAGCCAGCGGTCGAAAGCCACGGCAAGGATCAGGATCAGGCCGATAACCACGGACTGGGTGTAGGAGGACACATTGTTGAACTGCAATCCGTCCTGCAGGACCCCAATCAGTGCCGCTCCGACGACGGTGCCGCCGAACAGCGAAGTGCCACCGATCACCACGGCCGAGATGACCGTCAACTCGTAGCCGAGCCCCGCCACCGCCTCCGCCGAATTGAGCCGGGCGGCAAGCACGAAGGCGGCAAGGCCGGAAAGACGCGCGGCCTCCGCATTGCCGCCCACGGCATAGACTGCGCGCTTGCCGCGCCGACGGCCTTGATGTCGATGAATTGCGATAGCGCCGCCGCCGTCTTTTTAGGATGCAATCACCGGCTTAAGTCACTTTACTATAATTCATACCGCTTGCATGGTTCGGAAGATTGCCGCATTCGTCCGTTGACCGGTCGAGAGCCATCCAATTCCAGATCGACACCTTGTCGGTCATCAACCATCGTTCAACGCCACAGCAGTGGCGGAATTCAAATCGGGGAGTCTTCATGTCCAAATACAAGGTGCTCTTGGCGGGCGAATCCTGGGTGTCTACGTCCACCCACATCAAGGGCTTCGACCAGTTTGCCACCGCGACCTACCACACTGGCGCCGACGAACTGCTCGCCGCGCTGAAGGGCGGTCCCCTGGATGTCCGGTTCATGCCGTCGCATGAGGCACAGGCCCAGTTCCCGCAGTCGCTCGAAGCCATGCAGGAATATGACGCGATCGTTCTGTCGGATATCGGCGCCAACACGCTGCTGCTGCATCCCGACACCTGGCTCAAGTCGAAGCCGACGCCAAACCGCTTGCGCCTGCTGCGCGACTATGTGCGCGAAGGCGGCGCTCTGCTGATGTATGGCGGCTACTACAGCTTCCAGGGCATCAATGGCGGCGCGCGCTATCACAAGACGCCGATCGAGGAAATTCTTCCGGTTTCCTGCCTGCCGGTCGACGACCGCGTCGAAGTGCCGGAGAGCTTCAGGCCTGTTGTTTCCGGCCGCGCCGACCATCCGATTCTCGCCGGCATCGGCACGGAATGGCCCGCACTGCTCGGCTTCAACGAAGTCGTGGTCAAGGACGGCGCCGATGTGCTCGCCACCGTGTCGACGGATTACGGTTCGTTGCCGTTGCTGGTTGCCGGCACCTATGGCAAGGGTCGCACCGTCGTCTGGACATCGGATGTCGGTCCACATTGGCTGCCCAACGAGTTCATCGCCTGGAACGGCTACAAGGCTCTGTTCGAACAGCAGATTCTTTGGGCTATCGGCAAGGATTGATCGGGCCAGCAGGCAACGGAAGTTGGGGTGACAGATGGAAAAGCGGGTGAAGGAAGCCGGGATCAAGGCTGAAAGCATCCAGATGCAGCCGAGATCATCGGGCAGACGAACGACAATGTCGCTCGCTCCATCGAATTGCTGGAACAGGCGGGTGCCAAAGGCGCCCGTCTGGACTGCATTTCGTCGCCGGCATCTCCGAACAAACCCGGCTGGCACTGAGCCACGAAACCAAATCACGTTTCAATAGTTCCTTACTCTAGTACCCACACTGGTCTGGTTTGACCCTGATCAATGGCAAGAAAGACGGGTACATTAAGCTGCGCCAAGTAACACCCGACGCGGCAACGACCTGACAGCGAAGATGCGTTTCGCGCCGCCAAGATGGAGGAACCGCATATGATCATCCGCGAGATGCGACATTCCGATTGCACAGCGCTGCTCTCAGAGAGCCGATTGGCGCGGCTTGCCTGCTGCCGAGACAATATTCCCTATGTGGTGCCCATCTATTTCCACTATGTGAGCAATCGCATCGTCAGCTTCTCCATGCCCGGCCAGAAAATTGAATGGATGCGTGCAAACTCGCATGTCTGCCTTGAAATCGAGCACTTCATCGACAAACGCAGGTGGAAATGCCTGCTGGTCAACGGCCTGTTCGAAGAGCTGACTGGAGATGACCAGCGTGAGAGCGCCTGGACAGCATTGCAGACAGACAACGATTGGTGGGAACCCGGTTCGCTCAAGCCGGGCCCTCAGGTCGTCACCAGCGATAGAAGCCACATCTTCTATGCGGTTAACATCGAGAGCATGTCCGGGCGTGAAGCCATTGACGAATAAGCTATGATAGCGGTTCAATACCGCCATATGCTCTGCGCCGACCGAATTGGCTTCGATAGTCAACGGCTTTCTTGAGCCACGGCCTTCAAATCTCAGCCGAAGCCCAGATCATCTTATGATCTGACACAACACCTTTTCGGTATTGCAACAGCGAATGGCGTAGATAGGATCGCCCCTTGAGGCTGGGGATAACACTATCCGCGATCAGGGCAATGGAGCTGAAACTCCATTACATGGTCTAGCCTAAAAACAAGGGGAACCAAATGACCGACGAACTTTCCTATCTCAGCCGCCGCGTCGCATCGGGTAAGCTCAGCCGCCGCGATTTTCTGGGCCGCGCAGCGGCGCTGGGCGCGAGCACAGTCTTCGCCAACGGCCTTCTTGCCACTGCCGTGCGGGCGGAAGGCCCCGTCAAGGGCGGCATCCTGAAGGCCGGCATGCAGGGCGGCTCGGCAACCGACAGCCTTGATCCCGCGACTTGGCAGAGCCAGGTTCCCTATGGCTTCGGCCGCCAATGGGCCGAACAGCTCGTGCAGGTCGACGGCAACGGCGTAGCCCAGCCGGCACTTGCCGAGGAATGGGGTGCATCGAAGGACGCCAAGGTCTGGACGTTCAAGATCCGCAAGGGCGTGCAATTCCACAACGGCAAGGATCTGACCCCGGCCGACGTGCTCGCCACCATGGAGCGCCATTCGGACGAGAAGTCAAAATCCGGCGCCCTCGGCCTGATGCAGGGCATCGACAAGCTCTCGATCGATGGTCAGAACATCGTCATCAGCCTGAAGGAAGCCAATGCCGATCTGCCCTTCCTGCTTGACGATTACCACCTGATGATCCAGCCGAATGGCGGCAAGGATAACCCGACGGCAGGTATCGGCACTGGCCCCTATAAGGTCGCCGAAAACAATGTCGGTGTCCGTCTCGTCGGCGAGAAATTCGCCAACTACTGGCGCGATGATCGCGGCCATGCCGACCAGATCGAAATGATCGTCATCAACGACGCCACAGCCCGCATGTCGGCACTGCAGGGTGGCCAGGTGCACATGGTCAACCGCGTCGAACCGAAGATCGTCGATCTGATCAAGCGCGTACCGGGCATCACGATCCAGAACATCGCCGGCAAGGGACACTACGTTTTCATCTCCCATTGCAACACTGCCCCCTTCGACAACAACGACCTCAGGCTCGCTCTGAAATATGCCATCGACCGTGAAGAGATGGTCCAGAAAATCCTGATGGGCTATGGCTCGGTCGGCAACGACACGCCGATCAACAAGTCCTACCCGCTGTTCAGCGAAATGGAGCAGCGTACATTCGATCCGGAAAAGGCTGCCTTCCACTACAAGAAGTCGGGCCATTCGGGGTCGGTTCTGTTCCGCACCTCCGACGTCGCCTTCCCGGGCGCTATCGACGCTGCCCAACTCTTCCAGCAGAGCGCTGCCAAGGCCGGCATCACCGTCGAGATCAAGCGCGAACCTGGCGATGGTTACTGGTCGGAAGTCTGGAACAAGCAGCCGTTCTCCGCATCCTATTGGGGCGGCCGCCCGACCCAAGACCAGATGTACTCGACGGCCTACTACTCCAAGGCCGACTGGAACGACACGCGCTTCTTCAACGAAAAGTTCGACAAGATGCTGATTACGGCCCGCGCCGAACTCGATACGGACAAGCGCAAGAAGCTCTATGCCGACATGGGCACGATCGTCCGCGATGAGGGCGGCGTCATCGCTCCGATGTTCAACGACTTCATCGACGCTACCGGCCCGCAGGTCGGTGGTTGGGTGTCGGACTACAACGGGGAACAGATGAGCGGCTACGCGCTATCAAAATGCTGGCTGACGGCTTGAGCCCGGTTCTGAGCTCATGCCCATACCCATCCTGAAACTTCTCGCCCAGCGCATCGCGCTGGGCATCCTCCTGCTGTTCGCAGTGTCCGTGCTGATCTTTGCCGGCACACAGATCCTGCCAGGTGACGTAGCACAATCGATCCTGGGGCAATCGGCAACGCCGGTGGCGCTTGCCAACCTGCGTGAATCGCTCGGCCTCAACGACCCGGCCTATGTCAGGTATTTCAGGTGGCTCTGGGGCATCCTGCACGGTGACCTCGGCACATCGCTGACCAGCCAGTTGGACATCGCCAGCTCGATCAAGGAGCGATTGTGGAATACGTTGTTCCTGGCCTTCTGGGCCGCGGCCGTTTCCATTCCGCTTGCCGTGATTCTCGGACTGACCGCCGTGCGCTACCGCAACGGCCCGGTCGACAAACTGATCTCGGGCCTCGCGCTTGCCTCGACCTCGGTGCCGGAATTCTTCATCGGCTATCTGCTGGTTTATTTCCTCGCGGTAAAATTCCAGATTTTCCCGGGCATTTCGACAGTCTATGACGGCATGCCCTTCCTCGAGAAGATGAAGGCGATTGCGCTGCCGGCCACAGCGTTGACGCTGGTGGTGCTGGCTCACATGATGCGCATGACGCGTGCCGCGATCCTCAACGTCATGCAATCGGCCTATATCGAAACCGCCGAACTCAAGGGCCTGACAGCGTTCGAGGTCATCCGCAAACATGCCCTGCCGAATGCCATCGCGCCGATCATCAATGTCGTCATGCTCAACCTTGCCTTCCTCGTGGTCGGCGTCGTGGTGGTCGAGGTGATCTTCGTCTATCCCGGCATGGGCCAGTATCTCGTCGACCACGTCGCCAAGCGCGATGTACCGGTGGTCCAGGCTGTCGGGCTGATCTTCGCGGCGGTCTACATTCTCCTAAACATGGTGGCAGACGTGGCAGCGATCCTTGCCAATCCTCGCCTCAGGCATCCGAAGTGAGGGCGCATCATGCTTGATATCAAACGCATTCCGCCCGGCGCGGCCATCGGGCTTGTCGTCACCCTTCTCTTCCTGCTGGTGGCGATTTTCGCGCAACTCATTGCCCCCTATGGCCTCGGCGAGATTGCCGGCGGCGTGTGGGAGCCGATGTCGGCGAAATTTCCCCTCGGCACAGACAATCTCGGCCGCGATCTGCTGTCGCGGATGATCTACGGCGCCCAGACGACGATTTTCATCGCCGTGCTGGCGACGCTGCTTTCCTTCTCGATGGGAGCGATTCTCGGCTTTGCAGCCGCGGTCGTCGGCGGCTGGTTCGATATGGTCATGTCGCGTTTCGTCGATCTCCTGATGGCGATCCCGACGCTGATCTTCGGACTGGTCGTCCTATCGGTTCTGCCTTCGACCCTGGCCACGCTGATCCTGGTCATGGGCGTGCTCGATTCCACTCGCGTCTACCGTTTGTCACGCGCCGTCGCCGTCGATCTCAACGTCATGGATTTCGTCGAAGCGTCGAAACTGCGCGGCGAAGGCAAGTGGTGGGTGATCTTCGCCGAAATCCTGCCGAACGCGCTTTCGCCACTGGTGTCTGAATTCGGCCTGCGCTTCATTTATGCGGTGCTGTTTCTCTCCGCTCTTTCCTTCCTCGGTCTCGGCGTGCAGCCCCCCGCTGCCGATTGGGGCGGCATGGTCAAGGAAAACAAGGACGGCATCGTCTTCGGCATCCCCGCAGCCCTGATCCCGGCCGGCGCGATCGCAGCACTTGCCATCTCGGTCAACCTGGTCGCCGACTGGATTCTCAACCGGACCACCGATCTCAAGGGAGGGCGCGGAAATGGCTGATACCTTGCTCGATATTCGCAACCTCCGGATCGAGGCGACCGTCTATCCTCCCGGCGAGCAGCCGAAGGATGTCCTGATCGTCGATGACGTGTCGCTGACCCTCGAAAAGGGCAAGGTGCTCGGACTGATCGGCGAGTCCGGCGCCGGCAAATCGACCATCGGCCTCTCGTCCATGGGGTTCGGCCGCGGTGGCGTCCGCATAACCGGCGGGGAGGTAATCCTCAACGGTCGCGATATCCTCAAACAGGGCCGCAATGGCATCCGCAAGCTGCGCGGCAAGGAAGTCTGCTACGTCGCGCAATCGGCAGCAGCGGCTTTCAACCCCGCCCAGCGGCTGATGGACCAGGTGGTGGAAGCCGCGCTCAAGCATGGCGTGGCCAACCGTGCCGAAGCCGAAAAGCGGGCAATTGCCCTGTTCAGAAAACTCAGCCTGCCGGATCCGGAAAATATCGGCCGGCGCTATCCGCATCAGGTCTCCGGCGGCCAGTTGCAGCGTGTGATGACAGCGATGGCGTTGTGTCCGGAGCCGGACCTCATCGTCTTCGACGAGCCGACCACGGCGCTCGACGTGACGACGCAGATCGACGTGCTGGCGGCCATCAAGGATGCGATCCGCGACACTGGCGTCGCCGCCCTCTATATCACGCACGACTTGGCTGTCGTGGCACAGGTCGCCGACGACATCATGGTGCTACGCCACGGCAAGATGGTGGAGAAGGGAAGCACCTACCAGATCATCAAGGAGCCGAAGCAGGCCTATACCCAGGCGCTGGTTTCCGTCCACCATATCGAGCATGAGGAGAAGCAGCCGGGATCCAAGCCGATCCTGTCGGTTAAGAACGTCACGGCGTCCTATGGCCGGGGCATCCTGCGCGTCCTCAACAATGTGTCGGTCGATATCCATCCCGGCCAGACGCTGGCCGTCGTCGGCGAATCCGGTTCAGGCAAATCGACGCTGGCGCGCGCCATCACCGGCCTTCTGCCGCCAAGCGACGGCGAAGTCAGCTTCGACGGCCGCAAGCTGCCGCGCAAGCTTTCCGACCGCAGCAAGAATGACCTGCGCGAGTTGCAGATGATCTACCAGATGGCCGATGTGGCGATGAACCCGCGCCACACGGTCGGCACGATCATCGGGCGTCCGCTGACGTTCTATTTCGGCCTCCGGGGCGCAGAACGCCAGAAGCGGGTCCTCGAACTGCTCGAGGAAATCGAGATGGGAAAGGGCTTCATCGACCGCTATCCGGCCGAGTTGTCGGGCGGCCAGAAGCAGCGGGTGTGCATTGCGCGTGCCCTTGCCGCCAAACCCAAGCTGATCATCTGCGACGAAGTGACGAGCGCGCTTGATCCGCTGGTGGCGAACGGCATTCTCAAGCTCTTGCTCAACCTGCAGAAAGTCGAGCAGGTCGCCTATCTCTTCATCACCCACGATCTGGCAACGGTGAAGTCCATCGCCGATTCCATCGCGGTGATGCACCGGGGCAATGTCGTCCGATACGGATCGAAGAGCAAGGTCCTGACGCCCCCATACGACGACTACACCGACCTGCTGCTGTCATCCGTGCCGGAAATGGAGATCGGCTGGCTGGAAAAAGCCATCGCCGGACGGAAGATGGCAAGCGCCGGGAATTAGCCGTTTGCCTGCTGATTGTTGCTGCGCGCAATGCTCCTCACTCCAGGGGCATTGCGGCTCCTTCTTATAAATAATCCGATTGCGGAGGAAGTACTTTATGACACTCAAGACCAAGCTGCTGCTGATCATCCTCGATGGCGTTCCCTATCGCAACTTTCGCACCTTGATGGGCAATCTGGAGGGGTGGGTCACACATGGCGATGCTCAGGTGTGGAAAATGCGCTCGGTGCTGCCTTCGACCTCGGCTTGCTGCTATGCTTCGATCCATACCGGCGTGCCGCCACAGGTGCACGGCGTGCTTTCGAATGAGGGCCGGTTCCGGGTTTCCCAGCCGGATATCTTTTCCGAAGTCAGCAAGGCCGACGGCAAGACCGGTGCAGTGACCCATTCCTATTGGTCCGAATTCTTCAACCGCTATCCTTTCGATCTGGTGCGTGACCTCGAATATGACGAGCCCGGCAGCCCGATCACCCATGGCCGGTTCCACACAATGCACGGCTATAACCTGATCAACCAGATGACGCCGAGCGACACCGATCTCTTTGCCACGCTGACAATGCTGACCGAGCGCTTCGGCATCGACTACGGCATCCTGCACACCTGCACGCTCGATTCCATGGGCCATCGCTTCGGCCACGATACGCATGAGATGGACCAGGCGCTGTTCGTCATGGATGCGCAGCTGGCGGCTTTCCTGCCACGCTGGCGCAAGGCCGGCTACGAGGTGATGGTCTGCGCCGACCACGGCCAATCGCCGCGTGGCCACCATGGCGGCCACGCCGACGAGCAACAGGATTTCGCGCTTTATTACTTCGGTGAAGGCAAGGGACCGGCCGAGGACGTGCTCCTCGACCAGTTGCAATTGGCGCCGACCATCCTCAAGCGGCTGGGCGTGGAGATACCGGCGACGATGAAGGCTACTGCCTTCCTGGATTGACCTCAGCTGGAAGCGGGTGGCCCCACTCCTTGCTGCCCAGAGTCCTGATGGACTCGACGATACGCGAAAAACTTTCGCGCGCCCGTGCAACGGAATGCCGGGCGCGGAGGTGGCCGTGCACCAGGCCCGCGTCTTCGTGCCACCACGCCTTTACACCGGCAGCGAGCAGCACGTCGCGATAGGCTTCGCCGTCTGATGACAGGGGGTCGCATTCCGCGGTAATGACAATCGTGGGTGGCAGGTCGCTGAAATCAGGATCCGACAGCGGCACATAGGATATATCGCGGGAATGGTCCTTCCCGCCGGTGCGGATGTCCTTGTAGAAGACCAGATCGCGCATGGTCAGCATCGGCGCTTCCGCATGCGTGACGTACGAACCGCGGGTGATATCGCCCCCGAGACCGGGATAGATCAGCATCTGGCCGACCGGCTTGCGTGGGTGGCTGCGGGTGTGATGGGCGACCGCAGCCGAAAGATTGCCGCCAGCGCTGTCGCCTGCAAGCACGATCGGCAGATCGAAGGTGCCGGCCACCCAGTTGAATGCCGTCATGCAATCGTTGAACGAGGCAGGATGCTTGTGCTCCGGGGCAAGCCGATAGTCGACCGAAACGACGTCATAGCCCGTCCGATGACAAATCTCGGCGCAGACATCGTCGTGGCTTTCCAGCCCGCCAACAACGAAACCGCCACCATGAGAATAGAGCACCACGGCCTGTGGGGCATTTTGCTCGGCGCGATAGTGACGGATCGGAATTTCGTGGCCTTCCGCGGCCTTGATGAACTTGGTTTCAGCCGTCACGCCATCGGGATAGCCGGTGAAAAACTCCCGGCACATTCTGTTATAGACCTCACGTTGCTGGTCTATCGTGTAATCGATCGTATCCGGCGGGTAAAAAGAATTGGTGCGATCGATAAACGCCCAGGTTTCGTCATCGATCAACGTCCGATAGTCAGTCATGAAAAACGTCCCGTACAATTCATTTCCAGAGCATCACGCCTGCTCCTGCAAAGGCTTGCCGACATGGCTGTCGCGCAAGCATAAGATAGAATCGCCCTGCCCGTTCCAGCTTCCTGTTTGCACCAGTTCCCGTCGCGATAAGAAAAGAAAATCAAGGCTGATACCCACGTGGGCGATTGCTTGCCGCAGCAGATCGCCAGAGCGGCCGAAGCATCTGGGAAACGAGTGGCAGGTATTTCAGCCGGGCCGAGGTTCCCGCGCTTACAAGCCGGGTTTCTTCGTTGCCCGTCTCATCAGTTGTTCTGCGGCCCGGACCAGGCAGGTCTTGGCCAACGCGACCCGATCCTCAGTGTAGTAATGCTCTTCATGCAGCATGTTCACAGTGCAGACAAACACGTCATCGATAAAGATCGGCAGGTTGATGACAGAACCGCACCCCAGCGAGCCGATGAGCTCATAATCCGGAAATACTTTAGCAATGTCGGCCAGCGTGTTGGCAACGAAAGCAACACGCTGTTCGCTAACGCCTTTGAACCACGCATCGTAATGGATCGGCTTGGTGCCCGACGCCGGATAGCTCCGTGCATCGCTGGAATAGGCGCGACGGGCGACACCCGCGGCCATGTCGACCGTCATCACGGTAAACAGCTTTGCACCGACCACCTCTTCGGTCAGCGCCTGCAAGGCGGCGAAAGCCTGATCGGCGTGTTCAGCACGCCCAAGGGCTGCGTCGAATTCGGCACGGGCGCGCTCAAGATCAGGCATTTCGTTATCTCGCATTACAGATTGATACCGCCAAAGCTGGCAGCATAGAGTGCGCGTCCATACTCGGACGCGAGATTGCCCGCCTTAAGCTGGGCGACATCGGCGATCTCCTCGATCCGCCCCTTGCGCATCACTGCCAGCCGGTCGCAGAGGAAGGAAACGACGGGCAGATTGTGCGTCACAAGCACATAGGTGAGCCCGCGCTCTTTTCTCAGCCGCTTCAGCAGGTTGAGCACTTCGGCCTGCACCGACACGTCGAGTGCTGAGGTGGGCTCGTCGAGCAGCATCACCTTCGGCTCGAGCATCAGCGCGCGGGCAATCGCCACGCGTTGCCGCTGGCCACCCGACAGCTGGTGCGGAAACCGGAAGCGGAAGCGCCGGTCGAGACCGACCGCCTCCATAACCGCCTCGACGCGGGCGCCGCGATCGCCGATACCATGAATGATCAACGGTTCGGTCAGCGTGGCGTCGATTGTTTTCTTGGGATGCAGCGAGCCATAGGGGTCCTGAAAGACCATCTGGCACTGGCGGGCGATGTCGCGCGAAATCCGGTGATGGACCGGCTTGCCCAGCATGTTGATGGAACCGGTCCATTCCGTCGCGAGCCCAGCAACTGCCTTCAGCACGGTGGATTTGCCCGAACCGCTTTCGCCGACCAGCGCAAAACTCTCGCCAGCAGCGACATCGAACGTGATGTCATGGGTGATCCTCGACGGCCCATAGGAAATGTCGAGGTTTTTCAGGCTGAGCGCGCTCATGTCCGTGCCCCTTGCGTGCGGGCGAGAACCGGAAGCTCATCGCGGGTTTCGTTCATGCGCGGCATGGCGGCCAGCAGGCCGCGCGTATAGGGATGCTGCGCTTCGGAGAGTTTCGACGCCTCGCATTCCTCGACGACCTTGCCACCATTCATGACGAGAATGCGGTCGCAATAGCGCGACACCAGTGCCAGGTCGTGGCTGATCAGGATCAGGCCCATGCCCCGGCGTTTGACGAGATCGTCGATGATGTTGAGCACCTCGGCCTGCACCGAGACGTCGAGTGCCGATGTCGGCTCGTCGGCGATCAGCAGATCGGGCTCCGGAATCAACATCATGGCGATCATCACCCGCTGGCCCATGCCGCCGGAAATCTCGTGCGGATAGAGCGAATAGACATGGGCGGGGTTGTTGATCTGCACCGCTTCAAGCATTTCGAAGACGCGGTTGCGGATGTCGCGGCCCGACAGTTTCGTATGGATTCTCAGCGCCTCGGCGATCTGTTCGCCGATCGTCATCACCGGGTTGAGCGAGAATTTCGGGTCCTGCATCACCATGGAAATGCGCGCGCCACGGATCGCCCGCATCTGCCGCTCGCTCTGGGCCATGAGGTCGATGCCGTCGAAGGACATACGGCTCGCCGTCACCTTGCCCGGTGCACGCACCATCTTCAGGATGGAGCGGCCGGTCATCGATTTGCCCGAACCGCTCTCGCCGACGACGCCGAGCCGCTCGCGGCCGAGCGTGAACGAGATCCCGCCGACGACGTCCACATCGCCCCGGATGCTGGGGAACGTGACGCGCAGGTTTTCGACTTCGAGAATGGGGCGGCTCATTTCTTTTCTCCCTGCCTGGGATCGAGCACATCGCGCAGGCCGTCGCCGAGGAAGCAGAAGCCGAGGCTGACAACGATGATCGCAATGCCGGGCATGGTCGCCACCCACCATTGATCGAAGATAAAGGTGCGGCCGCGCGAAATCATCGCGCCCCATTCCGGCAGCGGCGGCTGTGCACCAAGGCCGAGAAAGCCGAGACCGGCCGCCGTCAGGATGATGCCGGCCATGTCGAGCGTGACACGGATGATCATCGAAGACGTGCAGAGCGGCAGGATATGGCGAAGCACGACACGGATGGCCGAAGCCCCCTGCAACTGGATCGCGGCGATGAATTCCGAATTGCGAAAGGTCAGCGTCTCGGCGCGCGCGATGCGGGCATAGGCCGGCCAGGTAGTAATCGCGATGGCGATGATGGCGTTTTCGATGCCCGGGCCAAGCGCCGCTACGAAAGCAAGCGCCAGGATCAGCTTGGGCATGGACAGGAAGATATCGGTGATTCCCATAAGGATCCGATCTACCCAGCCGCCGGCATATCCGGAGACGGCGCCGATCACCAGACCGAGTGGCGCGGCGATGACAGCGACGAGGAGCACGATCGTCAGCGTGATGCGCGAACCATAAACAATGCGCGAGAAGATATCGCGGCCGAGCTCATCTGTGCCCATCCAGTGCGTCGAACCCGGTGCCGCGAGCCGGTTTGCCAGGTCCTGGCCGTCAGACGCATAGGGCGCGATCCACGGTGCAAACAGGCCGGTCACGATCAGCACTACGATGATCACCGCGCCGACCACCGCAAGCGGATTGCGGGCCAGTGCCAGCAGGGTCCTGTACAGCCGACCGACATCGGCCTGCAGCCGGGAGTTTGGAAATTCGTCAAGCAACCATTCGCGTGTCGCAGACATCAGCGTGCCCTCGGGTCGAGGACGCGGTAAAGGACGTCCGACAGTTTGTTGATGAAGATGAAAACGGCACCGATGACGAGCGTCGATCCCAGCACCGCGTTCATATCGGCGTTGAGCAGGGCGGATGTCAGATAGTTGCCGATTCCTGGCCATGAAAACACGGTTTCGATCATGACGGAGCCTTCCAGCAACCCCGCATAGGAAAGCGCGATCACGGTAATCAGCGGCACCCGGATCGGCCGGAACGCGTGGCGCCACAGCACAAGCCATTCAGGCACGCCCTTGACGCGCGCGGTGGTGATATATTCCTGCCCAAGCTGGTCCAGCATGAAGGAGCGGGTCATGCGGGCAATGTAGGCGAGGCTGTAGAAGCCGAGCACGAAAGCCGGCAGCATGATGTGGCTGATGGCATTGAAAAACACGTCAGTGTCGCCGGCAATCAGGCTGTCGATGAGCAGCAACCCCGTGACGGGCGGCACGAGTCCGTCATAGAAGATATCAATGCGGCCCGGCCCACCGACCAGTTTCAGCTTTGCATAGAACAGCGCAAGCCCGACCAGACCCAGCCAGAAGGCCGGCACGGAATAGCCGAGAAGACCGAGCACGCGGATGACCTGGTCGGTCCACGACCCCTGCCGGCTGGCCGCGATCACGCCCATCGGCACACCGATCACCACACCGATGATGATCCCGAGGGTTGCCATTTCAAGCGTCGCGGGGAAGACCCGGGCAAGATCCTCGATCACCGGGTTCTTGGTGGAAACCGAAGTTCCGAAATCGCCGTGCAGGATGTTCCAGACATAATTGGCGAATTGCACGATCCAGGGTTTGTCGAGACCGAGCGCCAGACGCGCTTTCTCGTAAACCGCTGGCGGGGCGCGGTCGCCGACCACGGCAAGAACCGGATCGATTGGCACGACCCGGCCGATGAAGAAGGTGATTGCCAGCAGGCCCAGAAACGTCAAGGCCACTGTCAGGACGAAACCGAGAAAACCACGGAGGAATGGCCAGTATTCAGCCGAAGTCCGGCTGTTGCGCGGGTCGCCCATGGCGTTACCCGGCGGTATTGCATCAACTGTGCTCACAAATTTTTCCCCATGTATCGGCGTGATTAGCCGGCCGACATTCCCTAAAGCATAAAAATATGCTTGGAGGATGCAAGTTTATTTGCTTATATCAAAAAAATTTTTGTGGGAGAAAAAGTTTTTTGCCAGATTCAGCAGCCGAAAAAGAGACCACGGGAACGCCAAAGGTCGGCGCCCTGATCAGGGCGCGGCGGCAACAATTGAAAATGACGCTTTCCGATCTCGGCGCGGCATCAAGCGTATCCGTCGGCTATCTCAGCCAGGTCGAACGCGATCAGGCAACGCCTTCGCTTGGCACGCTGACCCAGGTTTCGCGCGCGCTCGACGTCGGCGTGGAATACTTTATTGCCGCCCCGAGTGCTCAAGAGGCGCTCAGCCGTGCCGAGCAGCGACCGAAATTCTCGATCAACGGATCTTCGATCGTCTATGAGCGACTCGGCGCCGAATTTCCCGGCAGCACGCTCTCGTCGTATATACTTACCGTGCCTCCCGGCTACCGTTCCGAAATGGTCAGCCACGAAGGTGAGGAAATCCTCTACATTCTCGAAGGCGAGATCAGCCAGCGCGTCGATGACGCAGAATTCGTCATGCGTGCCGGCGACAGCCTGCATTTTCGTGGCAACCGTCCGCACGCCTGGAAGAACAATTCCGAAAAACCCGCCAAGCTCTTCTGGGCTGGCACGTTGGCGATGTTTCGCACCGGCAACGACAAACCATCCGTATAGGATAGCCGTTGCGCCACATGGCGGACGGACATGAAACCGACCTTGTTGAAAAAGGGGGACTAAAAATGAAGCTCTTCAAAGCGGCACTGCTTGCCGCAGCACTCGCGATGCCGTTCGCGCCTCTCGCCGCAAAGGCTGAGACGCCCCCGAACATCCTCGTCGTGGCCCAGAACATCGACGATATCGTCGCGATCGATCCGGCCGAAGCCTATGAATTCTCGTCGGGCGAATACGTCACCCAGGTCTATGACCGGCTGGTGCAGTATGAGGCCGAGGATCTTTCCAAGCTGAGCCCGGGCCTTGCTGAAAAGTGGACCGCCGACGAAGCGGCCAAGACCATCACCTTTACCCTGCGTGAGGGTGTGAAGTTCCATTCCGGCAACCCGCTGCGCGGCGAGGACGTGGTCTATTCGCTGACCCGCGTCGTCAAGCTCAACAAGGCGCCGGCGTTTATCCTGACCCAGTTGGGCTGGACCGCCGACAACATCGCCGACATGGTCAAGGCTGACGGCAACACCGTAACGATCAAGTTCACAGGCGATTTCTCTTCCGCCTTCGTGCTCAACGTGCTCGCTGCCCGCCCGGGCTCGATCATCGATGCGGAAACCGTCAAGTCAAACGAAAAGGACGGCGATTTCGGCAATGCATGGCTGAACGCCAACTCCGCCGGCACCGGCCCGTTCAAGCTGCGCACCTATCGCGCCGGCGAAATGCTGACGCTCGACGCCAACCCGGATTATTTCAAGGGTGCGCCGGCTGTAAAGTCTGTCATCATCCGTCACGTGGCTGAGTCCGCAACCCAGCAGCTGCTGCTGCAGTCCGGCGACGTCGACATGGCCAAGAACCTGACGCCCGACCAGATCGCCGGCCTCAAGGATATCACGGTCGAGACCTATCCGCAGGCGGCCGTGCACTTCCTCAGCCTCAACCAGAAGGCCGAAGCACTGCAGCCGGAAGCCGTCTGGGAAGCTGCCCGCTACCTCGTCGACTACAAGGGAATGACCGACTCGTTCCTGAAGGGTCAGATGAATGTCCACCAGGCCTTCTGGCCGAAGGGCTTTCCGGGCTCCTACGACGAGAACCCCTATAGCTACAACCCGGAAAAGGCCAAGCAGATCCTTGCCGACGCCGGCATCAAGACACCAATCAAGGTAACGCTCGACGTCATCAACTCGGCGCCGTTCACCGACATCGCGCAGTCGCTGCAGGCATCCTTCGCCAAGGGCGGCATCGAGTTCGAAATCCTGCCGGGTACCGGCGGTCAGGTGATCACCAAGTATCGCGCCCGTACCCATCAGGGCATGCTGCTCTATTGGGGCCCTGACTTCATGGACCCGGATTCCAACGCGCACGCCTTTGCCTTCAACGAAGACAATTCGGACGAGAAGTATCAGTCGACCACGACCTGGCGGAATGCCTGGGCCGTGCCGAAGGAGCTGAACGACGAAACCAAGGCGGCTCTCGCAGAGCCCGACCAGAACAAGCGCAACGAGATGTATGTCGACCTTCAGAAGAAGGTTCAGGCCAAGTCGCCGATCATCGTCATGTTCCAGGCCGAACTGCAGATCGCGATGTCGCCGAAGGTGCATGGCTATGTCAACGGCGCCCTGCCTGACTTCGTCTTCTACCGCACGGTCAAGAAGGACTAAGCATGCTAGCTATTCCGGGCCGCTTCGCGGCCCGGATTGGCACCATGCCCGACACTTGAGCAAACAACGCCATCGCATCGAAAGATGCGCTGGCGAAAAAACCGAAGACGTAATTCCGTTCATACCCGCTGCGGAATTAGCTGACAGCTATCCGTCGATAGTGGAAGTAGCGGCCCGATGGCACGCTATCGAGTCCCGGCAGGGCAACCAGCTTGGGATGTTCCAGCGGCAACCCGCTGACGGCAAAACCACCCGGAGCAAGCGCACCGGCAACACTGTCCGGCAGCCATGTCAGCGTTATCGCATCCAGATCGTCGTGCCCGGTACCGATGTCGGCGTGAACGAGTGCCGCGTTGCCGCCCATGAAATCCAGGATCGTATCCCTGATCTCACCCACCACCATATTGCTCGGATCGGGTGTGGAGGCCTGAAACGACCGTGCCATGCGATCAAATGCAATGACCCTGCGATCCGGGAAAAGCTCCCGCAAATGGTCGAAGGTTCGACCGTTTCCGAGCCCGAGCTCGAGTATGTCTCCCGGCAGTGCTGCCACCTGATCACGGATTTCGTTGAGGATATCGCGCTGGGCGGACAGGCGCCGTATGAAACTGTCGAGTCGGCTCATGGATCGGTTGTGCTCTGCCTGAATGATGCTCGCCAATGCTTATACGAGCACCGTATCAAAGTCGACAGCCGGCGTGACACGCTCCGCTAAATCGTTGTAATAGCGGCTCTGGTATAACGAGAGCACCGTGGTTGCGAATGAACAGTTTGAGACGTTATCTCCGCAAAGCTCGCGACAAGCTGGCGACACGTTTTTTCGACACAAGGTTCGGCCGCAAAATATTGGTCCACGGGATCGGAGCCCGTACGCTGTCCATGACCGTCGATTGCGGCGACCACATCATGACATTCTCGCCGGGCGACTACATCGGAAGAAAAATCTTCCGCAAGGGCCACTACGACAGGGATCACGTGACGCGGCTTCTAGTCATCCTCAGGGAACGCGGGCTGTCCATGGATGGCAAAGTACTGCTGGAACTTGGTGGCAATATCGGCACCCATACAGTCTATTTCGCCCTTAGCCGGACATTCAGCCACATCGTCAGCGTTGAACCCGATCCCCGCAATATCAAACTTCTGCAGACCAACATCCTCCAGAACGGCATCGAAACCGGCATCACCGCGGTCAACTGTGCGGCGGGCGAAGTCGAGGGCGAAATCGAGTTCTTCCAGAACCAGAGCAACCACGGAAGAAGCGGTATGTCGCGCCGCAGCCCGGCCGATGTCAGCATTACTGTGCCGGTAAAGCCCGTGACGCGCATCCTCGAAGAAGCCGGCGTATCGATCGATGATATCGGACTCGTCTGGATGGATATCGAGGGATACGAACCCGTCGTGATGCGCTCGATGCGCAGCCTGCTGGAACGCCGAATTCCCGTTTACACTGAATTCACGCCGGAACTCTATGGACCGGAGGAGGCCGCTCGGTTCGTCGAGAGCATCGCGGAATTCTATGAGGATTGCCGGGTTTTCCTCGAAGACACGCATATGCAGATGAAAGTGCGCGACATCCCCATAAAGGAACGGCAGTTCGACGTGCTGCTCCTGCCATGACGCTCCCGGGATCCTGTCCATGCAGGCAGCAGCTTACTGCCCTTTTTTGCCAAACAGCCCTCAAAGTCTCATCGCACCACTGCCTCGATCATGCTAGTTTGCCTGCATGGCTAGCGGCAACAACGATACTTTCTTCAGTAGCGTCCCGGTCTTCGTAGAATTCGAAGGCGTAACCGACATCGAAAACTATCGTCCGTTGCCCGAAGACTGGGGTTTGGTGACGGGCGATATCGTCAATTCCACCGGCGCCATCGAAGCTGGAAGCTATAAGGCGGTCAACATGGCCGGCGCGAGCATCATATCCGCCGTGCTCAATACATTGGGCCAACAGGATCTGCCCTTTGTTTTTGGTGGCGATGGAGCGCTGGTTGCCGTTCCGGCCTCCGGTCTTGAAAAAGCCCGCACGGCAATGGCGGCGGTACGGACCTGGGTCAAGGAAGAGCTCGGTCTCGATATGCGCGCCGCGATCGTGCCGGTCACGGATGTGCGCGCCGCCGGGCTGGATGTACGCGTCGCTCGGTTCAGGGTGAGTGACGAAGTGTCCTATGCCATGTTCGCCGGCGGAGGAGCAAGCTGGGCGGAATCCCGGATGAAGGAGAACCTTTATAGCGTCGAACCGGCGCCGGCCGCGACGCGGCCGGACCTGACTGGACTGTCCTGCCGATGGAATCCTATTCCGTCGCGCCATGGAGAAATCGTCTCGATCATCGCGGTGCCCGATCAACCCGGCGACGGCACTGCATTCCCAAGTCTGATTGCCGACGTCGTTGCCCTGGCAAGCCGACAGGAACGCGGCGGCCACCCGATTCCCGCCGACGGACCAGCTGCGGGCTTTTCCAGCGTCGGCATGGAGTGGGAAGCAAGGGCGTCGGCACCGGCACAAAAACGGCTCTGGCGGAAGCTTTTCATCTACGCTGTGACCAGCCTGGGCTATTTCCTGTTCCGGTTCAACCTCAAGTTCGGAACCTTCGATGCGAAACTCTACAAGCGTGAGACCGCTCAGAACACGGACTTCCGAAAGTTCGATGACGGGCTGAAGATGACCATCGATGTCGATGCCGAAAGCCTTCGAAAGATAGAGGCACGGCTGGAGGCGGCCGCCAATGCCGGCATCTGCCGTTACGGACTGCATCGACAGGATGCCGCGCTGATGACGTGTCTCGTGTTGACGCCGCTCAGCCACGACCACATGCACTTCGTCGATGGCGCGGCCGGTGGCTACGCCCTGGCAGCCATGCGGCTGAAAAGCAAGTCCGCCTCTTTGGTTGCCACCGCCGCCGCTACGCCTTGACGATATGGTCGCCGGCTATCCCGCGGCGGCCAAATGCGTTTCTGGTATCGACTATCAGTTTCGACCAGCCGGCCAGTGCCGCATAGTCGATCTGGTCGTGGTCCGTAGAGATCAGGACGGCATCGAAACCGGTGACCGTCTGCTCTGTCAGCTCCAGCGAGAGCCGGCCTTTCAGATTCAAGTACTCCCGCGTCGCCGGGACCGACGCCACATGCGGATCGTGATAACTGGTCGTTCCGCCGCGGGCCTCGATCAACTCTATCAGCTTCAAGGATGGGCTTTCGCGAATGTCGGGCACGTTCTTCTTGTAGGCGAGCCCGACGACAAGCACGCGCGATCGGCTGAGCGCTTGACCGAGCCGCATGTCGAGTGCTTCGGCAAGCCGGTCCACGACATGGCGCGGCATTGCCGAATTGATTTCGCCGGCGAGCTCGATGAAGCGGGTGGGCAGCTCGTATTCGTGGGATTTCCAGGTCAGATAGAACGGGTCGATCGGTATGCAATGGCCACCCAACCCGGGTCCGGGATAGAAGGGCATGTAACCGAAGGGTTTTGTCTTTGCCGCGTCGATCACTTCCCAGATGTCTATGCCCATCGCCTCGTAGACCACCTTGAGTTCATTGACCAAGGCGATGTTGACCGCCCGGAAAACGTTCTCGGTGAGCTTGACGGCCTCCGCGGTCGCCGTGGACGATACCGGCACCACTGTGGTCACCACGGCACCATAGAAGGCGACAAGCAACCGGGAGGCTTGCTCGCCCGAACCCGCGACGATTTTGGGAATGTTCGAGGTCTTGAAATCGCGGTTGCCCGGATCTTCGCGCTCTGGTGAAAATCCAAGAAAGAAGTCCTGACCGGACTTGAGCCCGGTCTTCTCCAGGATCGATCGAACCACGTCATCGGTGGTTCCGGGATAGGTGGTCGATTCCAGAACGACCAGCTGACCCTTTCGCAGTGATTTCGCGATCGATTCACAGGTCTTGACGATGTAAGAAAGGTCCGGCGCCCGGTGCTTGGTAATCGGGGTCGGCACGCAGATTATGATGATATCGCAGTCCGACAGCTCGGAAAAATCGACTGTGGCGCGAAATCTGCCTTCCCGGACGTGCTCGGACAAGAGCGACGCCGGAACGGCTTCGATGTAGGAATGCCCATCCGCAATCTTGACGATCTTTTCCGGGTCGACATCAAATCCTGTGACGGAAAATCCATTGCTGGCAATCGCCATCGCCAGAGGCAACCCGACATAGCCGAGACCAATCACGCCGGCGCGGGCGCTGCGCGTCTGAATTCTTGAAAGGAGGGATTCGTGTAGCGACGCAGTGACAGTCAAACTATGGACTCTGGAATTGATGACGTTGAGCCCTATTGAGAATTTTGCGGACCCGATGTCAAGCGCCGCACCGTTTCGGGCAATCAGCCCGGCGATGTTGCAAGGCAATTACGCAAGCTAATCTGGTTTTGCTGATGATTCAGACTATATTCCTACCAATTCGCGGGATGCGATCCGTACGCCCCTGCGTCGCCGGCCCGAAGCGACATGTGATGGAAAGATCGAAAAGACCATGAGTTTGCCCCGTATAAATGTCTCCGAGACGTTGCTTAACCGTGTCTCAAACTGGCTGCAGCAATCTGCGCTGAATGGTGCAAATCTCGAAGATCTGATCAAGGGCTTTTGCGAAAGGCTCGCTGCGGCTGGTGTGCCGCTGGTGCGCGTGCATCTCAGCTTCTCCATGTTGCATCCGCTTTACGATGCGCTTGGCTTTACCTGGATACGTGGAAAAGGCATGAGCGTCGAGGGCTTTCGCGCATCTGCCAACGAACAGGACACCAATCGATTTCTCAACAGCCCCTACTACTACCTGCTGACCAACAATCTCCAGCACATGCGCCGGCAGATCGACCCGACTGCGCCGGCGGAATTCACGGTTTTCGAAGACCTGAAAAACATGGGCGTCACCGACTACCTCGCATTCGTGCATGCCTTTGGCGAAGGCACCAACCAGGGCATGCTGGGATCCTGGTCCACGGACCTGCCGGGAGGCTTCGGCGACAATATCATCGAAGCGTTGCTGCAAATCCAGAATAGCCTGGCTGTCGCCGCGAAAATGGCCGTTCTGGGTAAACTCGCCGACAACATGGTGACCACCTATCTCGGCGGCAATGCCGGAAAGCGCGTTCTCTCCGGCCAGGTGCGGCGTGGAGACGGGGAAACCATTCGCGCCGCGCTGGTGATGGGCGACATGCGGCAATCAACGATCCTGGCGGAAAAGGCCGGCCGCCAAGTCTATATCGATACGTTGAACGAGTTCTTCGATGCGATCGCGGCGCCATTCAACAAGAATGGCGGAGAAATCCTCAGCTTCGTGGGCGATGGATTCCTCGCCGTCTACCCCTGCGGTCGACATCGCGAGCCGTCCCAGACTGCTGCGCGGGCGGCGATGGCGGCGGTGAGACAGGCCACGGCTCGCATGGCCGAAATGAACGGGCGAAGAAAGAAAAATGGCCTGGGCGAAATTCGCTACGGAATCGGCCTGCACATGGGCAATGTGATGTTCGGCAATGTCGGCCTAAAGGATCGCCTCACATTTTCGGCATTTGGCGGCGCGGTCAACGAAGTCTCGCGCTTGGAGGGATTGACGAAAACGCACGCCCATCCGATCATCGCCAGCCAGGCATTCGCCACATATTGCGGCGGCGACTGGGTAACATTGGGCGCAAAGAAGCTGCGCGGGGTGGAAACCAAGGTGACGGTACTGACGCCCGGCGAAGAAAATATGAAGATGACCAATATCGAGTCGACGGAAATAGCCCGGACGGATGTTGGCTCGGAAGCCGAGCAGGTTATGCTCCTCTATCGAAATTCTCGGGGACGGCAACAACAAAGACTTGGGGAAAATTTCTTTCGATGACAAAGACTTTGGCAACGGTCTCGCTTCTATCGTCATTACTAGGCACCACTCCCGCAACAGCAGATCCACTGAATACCACTCTCACCGACGGCTTCGACGAAGACAGCTTTTCTGCTGCCGGTGGATTGTACTATCGCGACAACGAGGAGCAGCGCGCCGGAACAGTCGAGTTCCAGAGCGCAGTAACACGCTCCGGTCGAGGCGCCTTGAAGCTGACTGTGCAGCCAAACTGCGCGGCGATACGCGATGGCTGCAGCGAACGGGCGGAAATCTGGGAAAAGACGGCTCTGCGCGTGCCCTACGACCAGGCTGTCTGGTACGGATTTGCGGTCAAGTTCGCCGATCCCATACCGCAGGATGACCATCGCTACCTCATCGCTCAATGGAAGCGGGAGGTCGGCCCGGACGCAAAGGGCGATTTCAGCCCCTTTCTGGCGATCCGGTTGAAAAAGGGCAAGCTCTTCTTCACGGTCGAAACCAACTATGTTGCAGGCGCCCGCACCGGACCGGAAGACACAGCTGCAACCTGCTCCGACAACCAGGCCGCCGTTTGGCTCCGCCCAGATACCAACCAGATGCGCGCCCTCGTTGCGACCGACAGCAACTGGACGCCAGAGGATGGCTCCCGATTCAACTCGTGCAGCGACAAGATTACCGTGATCGATCGGGGCAACCCGCTTCCCACCCCAGATTCCGGCTGGATTGATTTTGCAGTCATGACCAAACCCGGCCCCGGCGGCGACGGCCACATTGAAATCTTCGCAAACGGCAAATGGATCAAGACCATCAAGGGCCATATTGGCCACAGCGATCCTGGCCTCGGCAAGAACCAGTACTTCAAGTTTGGGCCTTATCGCGCAGCCGGCGCAGGTGCATGGTCCATGTACTATGACGACTTCCGCCGCTCGCCGAACTGTGAGGCCGTGCTCGGCGACGGCGCAGCATGCGCCATGATTAAATGATCCGACGGCAAAGTCCCGACATCGGGCGCGTAGAAAAGATTCGCGTACCACAGCAATGTTTGAATAAAGTGTGTTGTGCTCATAGACGCGCGCGCGGCAGTGGGATAGCTTTTGGTTTCGCGCAGGCGATTGTAATCGAGTAACCCGGAGAACCTGCTGGCATGATCGGTGGAAGCGATCTCTTACGGATAGAAAATCTCAACATCTCCTTCTCCCTGCTCGGTGGGAAAATCGAAGCGGTCAAGAAAGCCGAGTTGCGTGTTCTGCCAGGCAAGGTGACGGCGCTGGTCGGTGAGTCCGGCTCGGGCAAATCGGTGATCAGCCAGGCCGTCATGGGAATTCTCCCGCAGATCGCATCGGTCAGTGGCAAAATACTGTTCAACGACACGGTCAACGGCAACGGACCGGTCGATATCCTGAGCCTGCCGCGGGATGGGGCACAGATTCGCGCCCTGCGCGGCAATCGCATGGGAAAGATCTTCCAGGAGCCGATGACCTCGTTGTCGCCGCTCCATACAATCGGCAACCAGATCTCCGAAGTCCTGACAATTCACTCGGAATACAAGAAGGACGAGAGACGAGAGCGTACCGAGGAAATGCTCGGCCTGGTGGGATTTGCCAAACCTTCCCGTGCGTTCGACATGTATCCGTTCGAGTTGTCGGGCGGCATGCGCCAGCGCGCCATGATCGCCATGGCGCTGATCTGCCGCCCTTCCCTGCTGATCGCCGACGAACCGACGACGGCGCTCGACGTGACGATCCAGGCACAGATTCTGCAGTTGTTGCGCGAACTGCAGACCAAGCTCAATATGGCCATGCTTCTGATCACCCATGATCTGGGCGTCGTGGCGAATGTGGCCGACGAGGTCGTGGTCATTTATCACGGCGAGATCATGGAAGCCGGCCCCGTCGAGACAATTTTCCGCCGGCCTGCCCACCCCTATCTGAAAGGGCTCATGTCAGCCGTGCCGCATTTCGACATGCAGCGGGGCGAACGGCTCAAGTCGCTGCGTGAAGTGCCCGTCAACGTCAGCAACCTTCTGGAAAAGCGGACCGTCGATGCCGAAAGCCAGTCGGGAACAATCCTGTCTGTTCGCAATGTCGTAAAATCCTTCTCCGCACGCAGCTCCAGCTGGTTCGGAAAGAGCGATGCGAACCTGACACGCGCGGTCGACGACGTAAGTTTTGACGTGCGGCGCGGTGAATGCCTCGGACTGGTGGGCGAAAGCGGCTGCGGCAAAACCACGCTCAGCAAGATTCTGATGCGCGCCATCACCCCGAATTCCGGTGGCGTCATGTTCAATAGCAGTGACGGACAGCAGATTGATGTCCTTGCGGCAAGCGGCCATGAACTGGAGGAACTGCGGACGAAGATACAGATGGTCTTTCAGGATCCGGTCTCTTCATTGTCTCCCAGAATGACCATTCAAAACATTCTCAGCGAGCCATTGGAAATCCATGATCGCGGCAATGCAAAATCCCGTTCGGAAAAAGTTGCTGCGCTCATGGCGGCAGTCGGATTGGACAGGCGTTACCTCAACCGCTATCCGCACGGGCTTTCTGGCGGCCAGCGCCAGCGCATCGGTATTGCCCGCGCCCTCGCCCTCGGGCCGGAAATCGTGATCTGCGACGAGCCGGTTTCAGCGCTCGACGTGTCTGTGCAGGCCCAGATCCTCAATCTGCTGAAGGATTTGCAGAAGGAGCTCGGCCTTACCTACATTTTCATTTCGCACAATCTGGCGGTTGTCGATTATATGGCCGACCGGATCGCTGTTATGTGCGGCGGACGGATAGTCGAACTCGCCCCGCGCAATCAGCTCATGCAATCGCCGGTGCACCCCTATACGAAATCCCTGCTTGCGGCCGTGCCATTTCCAGACCTCGACCGCCCGCTTGACTTTGCCAGCCTGATTTCAAGCGGCGCATCCGACAAACGCAACTGGGGTACGCAGTTCCGTGACGACGGCGATGTCAGCAGCCTTGCGGCGGCTGACCTTGGTGGAGGACATCTGGTGCTTGCGCGCAGGAACGTCGATGCCAGGGAGTTACGACCTTGATCAAGCGGCGAACCATCCTTGGCATGCTTGCCTGCAGTAGTATTCCCGGGCTTGTCAGCGCACGGTCGCGAGAGCCGGACTTCCTCTGGGAGAAACTGCGCGCAGCCGCCCTGCCGGATATCTCTGATCGATTGCCAAAAACACCGCGCGTCATCAACCTGGCGGCGATGGGGCGACAACCCGGAAACTATGGCGGCGTGATACGCACCTTGATCGGCGGCCAGAAGGACATCCGGCTGATGACAATCAACGGCTATGCAAGGCTGGTCGGCTACGACGAAAAGCTCGCAATGCATGCCGATATTCTTGAGAGCTACGAGACGATCGAGGATCGGATCTTCACCTTCCGGATTCGCGAAGGCCACAGATGGTCGAATGGCAATGACCTGACCGCCGAGGATTTCCGTTATTGCTGGGAAGATGTCTATCTGAACAAGGACCTCAAACGCGGCGGCCTGCCCAGAGAACTCATGGTCGATGGCAAGGCACCGCGCTTTGAAGTCCTGGACAAGTTCACCGTGCGCTATACCTGGCATGCACCAAATCCCGATTTCTTGCCCAAGCTGGCCGCGCCACAGCCACTGGTGATCGTCCTGCCTTCCGCCTACCTCAAGATGTTCCACAAGCAGTATCAGGACAGCTTTCGGCTCTCCTCGCTGGTCAAGCAGTATCGCGCGAAAAAATGGACCGATCTGCATCTGAAGATGTCTCGCAGCTATCGGCCCGAGAATCCTGACCTGCCAACGCTGGATCCCTGGCGCAACACCACCGCTCCCCCAGCCGAACAATTCGTCTTCGAACGCAATCCGTACTTCCACCGTGTCGATGAAAACGGCCTGCAACTGCCATACATAGACCAGGTCATCCTGAATGTGAGTTCGTCGGAAATCATCGCGGCCAAGACCGGATCCGGAGAAAGCGACCTGCAGTCGAATGGCATCGACTTCGCAGACTATGCCTTTCTGAAGGACGCGGAGAAACGATATCCTGTCAAGGTCAGTCTCTGGAAACGCACCCAGGGCTCCAGGGTGACCTTGCTGCCAAATTTGAACTGCACCGATCCCGTCTGGCGAGCGATTTTCCAGGATGTTCGCGTCAGACGGGCCCTGTCGCTCGCCATCGACAGGGCGGAGATAAACAAGGCTGTCTTCTACGGACTTGCAGCCGAGAGCGCCGACGCCGTCTTGCCTGAAAGTCCGCTGTTTCGGCCCGAATACAAGACTGCCTGGAGCACGCATGATCCGGAGCAGGCCAATGCGCTTTTGGATGCCGCCGGCCTGGTTGCGCGGGATGACGACGGCCTCCGGCTCCTGCCTGATGGCAGGAGCGCCCAAATTGTCGTCGAGACGGCCGGAGAGAGCACGCTCGAGACCGATATTCTGCAGCTCGTGACGGATCACTGGCGGGCGATCGGCGTGTCGCTTTTCATCAAGACCTCGCAGCGTGACGTTTTCCGCAGCAGGGCCATGGGCGGCAGCATCATGATGTCGATGTGGTCCGGGCTCGATAACGGCATTCCGACGGCCGACATGAGTCCGGCCGAGCTCGCCCCGACCGGCGATGAGCAGTTGCAATGGCCCGTCTGGGGGATCCACTACCTGTCAAATGGCCAGAAGGGAAAGCCGCCTGAACTGCCCGAGGCAGCGGAACTGATTGACCTGCTGCATCAATGGGGCAAAACGGTCGACATGGAGGAGAGGGCCGATATCTGGACGAAGATGCTCAAAATCCATTCGGAGCAGGTTTTTTCCATCGGCATCGTCAACGCCACGCATCAGCCGGTATTGCGGTCCTCCCGGCTGCGCAACATACCGGACGTGGCACTCTACGGCTTCGACCCGACCAGCTATCTCGGCGTCTACATGCCTGACACATTCTGGTTTGGCGAGGAAGCCCTGCCGTCATGATCAAATATATCCTCTGGCGCATCGCTGCGATGATCCCGACCTTGCTGCTGATTTCAGCCTTGGTGTTCACGATCATCGAATTGCCCCCCGGCGACTATTTCGAAAGTTATGTTTCCGACCTGCAGGCGCAGGGCGAAGCGGTCGACATGCAGGAAATCGAAGAACTGCGCGAGCAGTACGGGTTCGATAAGCCACCGGTGCTGCGCTATTTCTACTGGGTGGCAGGCATGCTGCACGGCGACTTCGGCTATTCCTTCGAATACCAGTTGCCTGTGAAAGAGGTTGTCGGCGATCGCTTGTGGCTGACCGTCATGGTCTCGTTCTTTACGATCATATTCACATGGCTCATCGCGTTTCCGATCGGCATCTATTCGGCGACCCATCAATACAGTTGGGCCGATTACGGACTGACATTCGTGGGCCTGATTGGCATCGCCATACCGAATTTCATGTTCGCGCTCATCCTGATGTATTTTGCCAATATCTGGTTTGGAACATCGATCGGCCACCTGATGGACCAGAAATATCTGGCCGAGCCGATGAGCTGGGCGAAGGCGAAATCCATTCTGGAGCATGTCTGGATACCGGTGCTGATCGTCGGGACCGCCGGCACGGCCGGCATGATCCGCCGACTGCGCGCCAACCTGCTGGACGAACTGCAAAAGCAATATGTGGTCACCGCGCGCGCCAAAGGTCTGCATCCCTTCAAGACGCTGATCAAATACCCGCTGCGCATGTCGCTCAACTTCTTCATATCCGACATCGGCTCCATCCTTCCGGCCATCATTTCCGGCGCCGAGATCACCGCGATCGTGCTGTCACTTGAAACGACCGGCCCGATGCTGATCAAGGCGCTTCAAAGCCAGGATATGTATCTCGCTGGATCCTTCCTGATGTTCCTGGCTTTCCTCACCGTGATCGGCGTGCTGATCTCCGACATTGCACTCGCCTTTCTGGATCCGCGGATCAGGCTGCAGGGTGGGAGTACAAAATAATGTCCTACCTGCCGGAATCAGGCGCCCCGCTGTCTCACTATGTTTCGACCACGCCATTCGACCCTTATTCCGTCGAGGAGATGACCGGCGAGCAAAGCCGCGTCTATCAGGCCTCGCAGCTGCGGTTGATGTGGTGGAAATTCCGAATGCACAATTTGGCGGTCATTTCCGCGGTCTTCCTGGGCATTCTCTACTTGATGATCCTCATCGTCGAATTCCTCGCCCCTTACAACCTCCACACCCGCAACGTCGACTTCATTCACGCGCCGCCACAACAGGTCCACCTGTTCGACAAAGGCAGCTTTGTGGGCCCCTTCGTCTATGGGCGCGAAATGAAGCTGGACATGGACACGCTGCGGCGCGTCTACACCGACAATCCCGACAAGGTTGAGCCCCTTCGATTCTTCTGCTCGGGCGATCCCTACAAGTTCTGGGGCATGGTCGAGGCCAACACGCACCTTGTCTGCCCTGCCGAGGGCGGTCAGTTCTTTCTGCTGGGCAGCGACAGGCTGGGGCGAGATGTGCTGTCGCGCATATTGTACGGTGCACGGATCTCCTTGACGATCGGATTGATCGGCATTGTCATCAGCTTCACTCTCGGAATCATGATCGGAGGATGGGCTGGCTACCATGGCGGCTGGTTCGATCTCGCTGTGCAACGCGTCATCGAAGTTTTGCAATCTATCCCCAGTATTCCACTCTGGATGGCATTGGCGGCGATCATGCCGATCACCTGGAGTCCGATGCTGATCTACCTGGGCATTACCGCAATCCTCGGATTGCTTGACTGGACCGGACTGGCCAGGGCGGTGCGATCCAAGCTTCTTTCGTTGCGCGAGGAAGATTACGTTCAGGCGGCGCAATTGATGGGCGCCAAAAGCAGCAGGATCATTGGCCGGCACCTAGTTCCAGGCTTCATGTCGCACCTGATCGCGACGGCAACCTTGTCCATTCCGGGTATGATCCTGGGGGAAACCGCACTCAGTTTTCTCGGACTTGGACTGCGTCCGCCGATCACCAGTTGGGGCATCCTGCTCACCGAGGCCCGCAGCGTCAGCGTGATCGTCTTCTATCCTTGGTTGCTATTTCCGATCATCCCGGTCATTCTCGTCATCCTCGCTTTCAACTTCCTCGGCGATGGCTTGCGTGATGCCGCAGACCCATACAAATGAAATGGATGTATGACATGCGGCTAAAGTTCACCTATAGAACCGCAAAAACTATCAACAAAGCAGGTTTCCCAGCATGACGCGCCGATTGGATGATGCACGTATTCTGATGTACAGCCACGACACGTTCGGCCTGGGCCATTTGCGCCGCTGCAGAACAATCGCGCACTCGCTCGTCGAGGATTATCGAGGTTTGCATGTGCTAATTATCTCCGGCGCGACAATCGCCGGAGCCTTCGACTATCGAGCGCGCGTCGACTTCGTGAAGATCCCAAGCGTCATCAAGCTGCGCAACGGCCAGTACGAATCGATGGAACAGCACATGGACCTGCACGATACGATGCAGATGCGCCAATCGATCATCCGCCATACCGCTGAAACTTTTCAGCCCGACATCTTTGTCGTCGACAAGGAGCCTTTGGGACTGGAAGGCGAGGTCGAGGAGACCCTTTCATTCCTGAAGGCTCGCGGAACCACATTGGTGCTCGGCCTGCGCGAAGTCATGGACGCGCCGCGGCTGCTCGATGCGGAGTGGAAACGGAAGAACGTCATGGACAAGATTTCCCGTTTCTACGACGAGATATGGGTCTACGGCCCCCCCGATTTCTATGACCCGCTGGTCGGCCTGGAAGTCCCGAAACCCGTCCGCGACAAGATGAGTTTCGTTGGTTTCCTCCAGCGCAGCGTACCCAGATCCGAACTACCGGGTCACGTCCCCACAGGCGAGTACATTCTCGTCACTACCGGAGGCGGCGGCGACGGAGCCGATCTCGTCCACAACGTCATGCATGCCTACCAGCAGGATCCGGGGCTGACCCACAGGGCCTTGGTGGTCCTCGGGCCGTATATGCCCGCTAAGAAGCGTCGCAAGCTGATCCGCAAGGGAGCGTCGATTCCCTATCTGGAGGTCATCGAGTTTGACAACCGGATGGAAGAACTTGTTGCCGGGGCGACAGCCGTCGTGGCGATGGGCGGCTACAACACTTATTGTGAAATCCTCTCATTCGACAAGCCGGCGCTGATTGTCCCTCGTGTCCAGCCGCGCGAGGAGCAATTGATCCGGGCTCAGCGAGCCGCCGAACTGGGGTTGGTCGACATGTTGCTGCCGGAGGAGGCGGAAGACCCTATCCGGCTTGCGGCTGCGCTCAAAACATTGCCTTCGCGCCAACCACCGTCGAAAAGTGCGCCGGCCGGATACCGTCTTGAAGGGCTGCCTCACATCACTGAACTCGTCGGAGACTTGTTCGATCAACGGCAACCCGGACAATTGACGCTTGTCAAGGCATGAGCAGGACAGGCAGCAATGCAACCGTGATGCTTCTAATCAGGGCGGCGTGCCGATAAGGCTCCTTTCGTCCAAAATGTACGGGCCCCACGGCCCGACGGGAATATCCGAGTCTGCAAAATGTCAAATCGTAGCAAGATCGTCGTGGTTCTGAAGGGTTATCCCCGCCTTTCGGAGACCTTCATCGCCCAGGAATTACTGGGACTTGAGAAAGCCGGTCTTGACCTGGTGCTGGTCGCACTGCGTCGGCCGACTGACAAGAAGAGGCACCCCGTACACGACGAGATACGCGCGCCAGTGTATTACCTGCCTGAATATCTGCACCACGAGCCCGTTCGCGTTCTATCAGCACTGGTTTCTTGCCTGCCGAAGCTCGGTCTCTGGCGCGGACTGGCTTCATTTGCCAAAGATCTGCTTAAGGACCCGACCCGCAATCGGGTCCGCCGTTTCGGACAGGCAGCTGTCCTCGCTGCCGAATGGCCGGATGGCGGGCAATGGATTCACGCACATTTTATCCACACCCCAGCATCCGTTGCCGCGTATGCAAGTCAGATCACCGGGATTGCCTGGACCTGCTCTGCGCATGCCAAGGACATCTGGACGTCGCCGAGTTGGGAATTGAAGGGAAAATTGGCCAGTACACGCTGGACGGTAACGTGCACGCATACCGGCTTTGACCACTTGCGTCGCCTTGGCGCGCCGACGTCGCGTGTCCATCTGAGCTACCATGGTCTGGACCTGTCGCGTTTCAGCCCCTTCGAGGGCGTTCGCTCGCGCCGCGACGGCAGCGACCGCGACGAACCCGTCAGAATCCTCAGTGTAGGCCGTGCCGTGGAGAAGAAGGGCTACGACATCCTGCTGCGCGCCCTCAGCCTTCTGCCATCGAATCTTTCCTGGAAATTCGAACATATCGGCGACGGCGACAGTATCAAGCGCCTCAAGGGCCTTTCGGAGGAGCTCGGTATTGCTGACAGGATCGACTGGAAAGGCGCGCTGGACCAGAAGGATGTTCTTGCCGGCTATCGCGATGCCGACATCTTTGCGCTTGCCTGCCGGATCACCAGCGACGGCGACCGAGACGGGCTCCCCAACGTTCTAGTCGAAGCCTCCAGCCAGGGGCTGGTTTCCATATCGACCAATATCTCCGGCGTCCCCGAACTTCTGATCGATGGACAAAACGGCCTCGTTGTCCCCCCCGAAGATCCCAAAGCGCTTGCAGCGGTGCTGGAAACCGCGATCAGGGACGCGGATCTTCGCCACCGCCTTGGGCAAGCAGCCGAAAAACGCGTGCGGACAGAGTTTGATTCCAGCGCCAGCATCCGGCAACTGAAATCCCTGTTCGAAACCGAATGGCAAGCCGGCAAGTCATGAGTGTAAGCCCGAAGATACGCGTACTCTTTTACGTTCAGCATCTGCTTGGGATCGGCCATCTGGCACGGGCCAGCCGGATAGCGAGGGCTTTGGTCGGCAAGGATTTCGATGTCACGATGGTGACGGGCGGAATGCCCGTCCCGGGCTTTCCCGGCCCGGACCTGAAGAACATCGCGCTGCCGGCGATTGCCACCGGCGATTCGGGCTTCTCGGGGCTTGTGGATGCGTCCGGCAACATCGTCGATGACGCCTTCAAGGCCGAACGGCGCGATAAGCTGATCGCAGCATTCCGCAAGATCCAGCCGGATATCGTGATCATCGAGGCGTTCCCTTTCGGGCGCCGGCAGGTCCGCTTCGAGCTACTGCCGCTCCTTGATGAAATCGCCGCTATGGAGAGAAAACCCCTGGTCGCATGTTCTTTGCGCGATATCGTGCAGGCACGCAACAAGCCCGGCCGCGACGATGAAAGTGTTGCACTTGTCGATCGCTATTTCGACCATGTGCTCGTTCACGGCGATCCCGGCTTTGCGCGGCTGGAGGATAGCTTTCCGCTTTTTGATATGATCGCCGACAAGGTGCTCTACACCGGCCTTGTGGCCGCACCTGCGCCTCCCCCCGCGACCGAGACATTCGACATCGTTGTTTCGGCTGGCGGCGGCGCAGTAGGCATAAACCTCATCCGGGCAGCGGCGGAATCGGCCAGGCATCTGCCGAAATCGCTGAACTGGTGCATCGTCACCGGGCCAAACCTGCCGCAGGCAGATTTCGACGCGCTGGCGCTCGACGCGCCTGCCAACACGAACCTCTTCCGGTTCCGGCCGGATTTCCCTAGCCTTCTGACACGCGCCCGCCTGTCGATATCTCAAGCCGGATACAACACCGTTTGCGATATTCTGCGGGCAGGATGCCAATCCTTGCTGATCCCGTTTACTGCCGGCGGCGAGACCGAACAGACAGAAAGGGCGGCGCGCCTGGAGGAGCGGGGACGAGCCTTCGTCTTGACGGAGGCCGCGCTTTCGCCGGTAACCATGCAGGCCGCGATTGAAAAAGCGCTTTCCTCGGCCGTAACAAACCTGCAGGCACTCGATCTCGACGGCGCCAACCGAACAGCTGATATCCTGCGCGCCCTGTCGGCGACCGCTCTCGACAAGCCACAGCGCGTCTGACTGAGACGAAATCTAGACTGTGCCGATAAGCATGAAACGCGTGTACTTTTTCATCGGCAGCGATCCGGCGAAATCTATCTGGCGAAGCGCGGCTTGCGCGACGAACGCCTCGAGCGACGGCACGCAATTCACATGAGTGGGTTCGCTGAAATAGTCGTTCGATTGCAGGAGAACGCGCGTGCCACGCGGCAAGAGCCGCAGCCACCCAGGCAGATCGGCGATATGCTCGCAGCTGGTATTGATCAGAAGACCGGCATCAAGTTCGTCATAGGCGAGCGAATACATGTCGCCGGTGAGCGCGCGAAATCGGTCCTTCCAGGCTTGGTTCAACGTCTCGGCAACATTTCCAACATCAGGATCAATGTCGAAACTGTCTATCGAACCGATCTCAAAGCGCGTGTCGTCAAAAAACATGGCCGCCAGCACACCGTACCACCCGCCCAGAATGACGATGCGTTTGAATTTTCCGCCGACAGTGTCAAATAGTGCTTGTCTTGCCCACATTTTGCAGGCCACTTGCTTGTGATTGAAAGCGACCGCGACATCTGCTTGCGGGTGATGGGCAATGACCTCGGAGAGACCACGTATCAGAGGACTGGACGTGTAGGCGCCAACCCCGCGCATGACGTCAAATGCGGCCTCGTGCCAGTCGGTTGCTGTCGATGTATCGGTGTCCATGGTTTTCGTCATCGTCGTGTTGTATGTTGGTCTTTTATGGAGTGCAAGTAATGGAAGCCGCTCGGTCCAATCCGGTATCAGCTGTTCCTCCGGAGCAGGACTTGCCGCACCTGACCGGTATAGGCGCTACGCTCCGCCAGGTTTTCGCCGCTCACTTCCTGGTTGATTGCCCCCATATTCTCGAAATCGGCGGTCACGAAAGGCCGATCACCGACTACCTCACCCACCATCCGGTTTCCGTCACTTCGGTCGATCCCAAAACGACCGCGCATGAAGCGGATACGTTGAACGGGCGACCCTGTCGCGTCCGCCACATTCCGCAGAAGTTTCAGGAAATCACCTATGACTATTCGCCCGGAAGCTATGGTCTCGTGCTGCTTGGCTACTCGCTGAAACCGTTCGGCCGCCGCGATCCGCTGGGCGAACAGCTGTTCTCGCTGATAGACAACGCCGGCGTTGTGGTGATCGAATACGCACCGGCTCTCGAGCGGGCAACCTCGCAGGTCCCGCAAATTATCAGCCGTCCATCGACAAGGATCCGGACGACCGTCGACTTGCACCTTCATGATCCCGAGATCGCCGGCACGCCCTATGGGGACAGGCGTTTCTATGTTCTTGATCCGGTTGCAGCATCATAAGGGCCAGCGATGGAAAACAGTCTGCTGCAATACATCTGGAGACATACGCGCAAGCAGCAACTGTGGATCCTGCTCGTCGTCGCGGTTTCCATGATCCCGTATTTTCTCTCGTTCGACCTGCCCAAGCAGATTGTCAACGGGCCGATCCAGGGCAAGGGCTTTGAGTCGGAGGGCGCGACCCAGATTTTCATGCGAATCGCGTTCGACCTGCCCGGTCTCGGCAATGTCGTGCTGTTTCCCGGCGTTGAACTTGGCCGCATGGCGATGTTGTTTGCCCTCAGCATGGTGTTCCTGCTGCTGGTCATCATCAACGGCCTGTTCAAGTTCTACATCAATACCTACAAGGGCCGTCTCGGCGAACGCCTGCTGCGGCGCATACGCTTCGAACTCGTCGACCGGATCCTCCGTTTTCCGCCAAACCAGTTCAAGCGGGCCAAAGGTGCCGAAGTCGCCAGCATGGTCAAGGATGAGGTCGAGCCGCTCGGCGGCTTTACCGGCGATGCATTCGTCTCTCCGGCCCTGCTCGGCGGACAGGCGCTAACAGCCCTCATATTCATCATCGCGCAGAATATGTGGCTGGGGTTGATTGCCGCCGCCATGGTCGGGATCCAGGGCTTCATCATCCCCCGCATGCGCCGGAGACTGCTTGTATTGGGCCGCGAGCGCCAGCTGACCGCGCGCGAGCTGTCCGGTCGTGTCAGCGAAATCTTCGATGGCATAGGCACGATCCGGGCCTATGACACATCCAACTACGAGCGGGCCGATATAGCCAATCGGCTCGGCCAGATTTTCAAGATCCGCTATGATCTTTACCAATGGAAATTTCTGGTCAAGTTCATCAACAACTTCCTCGCCTCTGTAACACCCTTCCTGTTCTATGCTTTCGGCGGCTACCTTGCCCTCAAGGGACAGCTTGACATCGGGCAGCTTGTGGCCGTGATCGCTGCCTACAAGGACCTGCCAGGGCCATTGAAGGAGCTGATCGACTGGGACCAGATGCGGCAGGACGTTCAAGTCAAATACGTTCAGGTCGTCGAGCAGTTCAGCGTCGACGGAATGCTCGAAGAAGAAATCCATTCGCTGGCGACCGAACCGGCAAAGCTGCACGATGCTTCGCTGGCGACCGTCAACCTTTCGCTGACCGATGACAGCGGCGCCCGCTTGCTGTCTGCCGTGTCGATGCAAGTCAATCCGGGTGAGACAGTGGCGATCGTCGGGACCGCAGCCTCGGGCGGCGAAGCGCTTGCTGAAGCCTTTGCGCGGATAATCTGGCCGGACACTGGGAAGATCGTGCTCGGCGGCAGCGACATGAGAAGCCTGCCGGAATCTGTCACCGGCAGGCATCTGTCCTACGCGTCGTCAGATACGTATCTGTTCCAAGGGTCGTTGCGCGACAACCTGCTTTACGGCCTGAAGCACGCACCGCTGACGGAGTACGCTTACGACGAAGCTGGTGAGAAGCACCGAAAATGGGCAGTCGCCGAGGCACGCCTTGCCGGAAATCCCGATTACGATGTCAACAGCGACTGGATAGACTACGCCGCGGCCGGTGCGACCGGACCGGAAAGCATTTCCGTTGCCATTGCCGAAGCTCTGGATGCGGTGCTGCTTGCCAAGGATATCCTTGATCTTGCCATGCGTTCGATCGTCAATCCCGCCGAGCATCAGGATCTCGTGGAGCGGATCGTAGAAATACGCCATGCGCTGAGGACCGAACTGGACGAGGAAAATCTCAGCAGTCTCGTAGTGTCATTCGAACCGGGCGCCTACAATACCGAGGCGACAGTCGGCGAAAACCTCCTCTTCGGAACCGCCACAGGACCACAGTTGATGGGACGCGCGATCGGCAGCAACCAGTATTTCCTGTCTGTCATGCGCCGAACCGGGCTCGACCGCATCCTGTACGAAATGGGGCTCGAGATTGCCGAAAATGCGGTCAACCTGTTCGGTGATCTGCCGCCCGATCACCCGTTCTTCCAGCAGTTGACCTTCATGACGGCAGACGACCTGCCGCAATACCAGCTCCTCCTGCAAAAGCTGAAAGGCAAGCGCCTTGAAGATGTCGCTCCAGATGATCTGGTCAGTATCATCCGGCTGAGTTTCCTCTATATCGAGCCGCGGCACCGCTTTGGCCTTCTCACAGACGAGCTGATGGCGAAGATTGTCGCCGTCAGACAGGAATTCCACGAGGGGCTGCCGGCCGATCTTTCGGACGCAATCGAGCGCTACGACCCCGAGCGCTACATGACGGCAGCGACCCTGCTCGACAACGTTCTGCTCGGGAAAATAAGCCACAAGCATCCGGACGGATCGGAACGAATTCGCTCCATCATCCGCAAGTTGCTTTTCTCCCTGGGGCTTTACGAAAGCGTCCTGTCGATTGGCCTTGAGTTCAACGTCGGTGCCGGGGGACGTCGTCTTACCTCGGTTCAGCGACAAAAACTGAACCTGGCCAGGGCGATCATCCGGCGGTCGGCGCTCTATGTCTTCAATCGCCCGCTGGCCAGCCTCGATCTTCGCATTCAGGATCAGATTCTTCGCAACGTACTGGAATTGCTCCGTAAGAATGTCGACGCGCCCACAATTCTATGGGTGCTCTCGAATTCCTCTATGTCGGAGCTATTCGACCGTGTCGTGGTATTCGACAAAGGCAAGCTCGTCGAAGATGGGACGCATGCAGCGCTCATCGAGAGCAACGGCATTTTTAGAGAACTTGTGTCATAATAAGTACAGCAGGTAGTGGTGATACCACCAACAGGACAGGACTACGATGTTACAGGACGAAGTGCAGATTTTACGCCAGGTTCCACTGTTTTCCCGCGTCGCACCGGCAAAGCTGAAGCTTCTGGCATTCACATCCGATCGCGTCAGCTACAAGGCCGGCGAGGCGCTGTTTCATCAGGGTGACCCCGGTGATTCTGCCTATGTCATTCTTACGGGCAAGGCCGAGATTCTGGCGGATGCCCCGAGCGGGCAGATCAAGGTTGCGGAATTGGGCAACAATACGATTGTCGGCGAAATCGCTATTCTTTGCGATATTGCGCGAACAGCGACCGTAAAAGCGACGATGCCGATGGAGGCCTTGCGCATCCGCAAGGACATTTTCCTGAAGCTGCTCGCAGATTACCCGGAAATCGCGATCGAAATCATGCGGGTCCTCGCAGATCGTCTCAACAAGACAACGACGGAACTGACGGAAGCCCGCAGCCACGCTGAGTCGGTACATTAGACGCCACGGAGACTGGAACGAATGCAAGCATCCAACGTTCCCGCTATAGCGCGGACGGTGTAGTACCTTTTCATTGCAGGCGTTCGCCATCGCCAGGTCGAATATATCTTCTCGCGCCATGAAATCTATGCTCGCTTGTGCATCCTGGTTTGGCTAGCATGCAGGAGCTATGAAAACAGGACAGTTTTCAAATGAGCCAAGAACTCTATAGTGAATGAAGCCAGAGTGCGACGAACCGGGGGATAGTCGGACTTGCAAACAGGGAAGAGTAACAGCGTGTTTCGATTGCGTGCCTGGGGGGTTCGGGGCAGCCTGCCGGTTTCCGGGCCCGACTTCCGGGTCTACGGCGGCGATACTGTCTGCATTGAAATGCAATGCGGAGAACACAGGCTGTTGTTTGACGCCGGTTCCGGCATCCTTCCCGCCGGCAAGGCATTGCTCGAAGACGATGTGTCGGCGTTCAACCTGTTTTTCACCCATTGCCACTACGATCACATCATCGGCCTGCCGTATTTCGCACCTTTGTTCGATGCCCGCTCGACAGTGGATGTCTGGACTGGCCACATGGCTGGAAAGATGACGACGCGGCAGATGATTGCCGAATTCATCCGCCCACCCTGGTTTCCTATCGAAATAAATGCCTGCCGCGCCAATCTTCGTTGCCGTGATTTCAAGGCGCCTGACGTGCTCGAACCGTTTCCGGGTCTGCGGATAAAGACCGGCAATCTCAATCACCCGGGTGGCGCGATCGGTTACCGTGTGGAATGGCAGGGACACTCCGCCGCATTGATCACCGATACGGAACACCTGCCGGGGGTTCTGGACACGGCAGTCCTCGAATTGATCGACGGGGTCGATATCTTCCTCTACGACACGACCTACACGGATCAGGAAATGGCCCGGCATGCCGGCTACGGACACTCGTCCTGGCAACAGGCCATTCGTCTCGCCAAGGCCGCCGATGCGAAGAAGGTGGCTTTCATACATCATTCACCACTGAGAACCGACAAGCAGATCAAGGCGATCGACAGGATGGCCGTGCAGCAATTCGCTGGCGCATTCTCAGCCCATCAGGGACAGGTCATCGATCTCTGATCAGCTTTCGCGCAGCAACTCCGGCAGCGATGTCCAGGCGCAGGCAGCGTGGCCTGCAGTGACTTGCAACAAGCTGTCGATGAAGTGCCAAGCTTGCTCGTCATGCACCAGATGATGCGTCAGAAATCCCATGCTGCCGCCATTGTCGAACATCTCCCGCAGGCGTTTGACGATATCGGTTACGAGGGCTTCGCGGGGCCGCGCACCTCTGGTTCCATGCCAGTCTATCAGGTCGACATGGGTGTTGATGAGGCGGATCGAGGCCGGCTTTTCCGGTCCGAACACCGATAGCGCCTCGAAACCGAGGCCCGGAAGCTGAGCGGCTATGGAAGGAGCGATCCGGTTCCAGGGCGGAACGAGAACGGCGGCAAAGCGACCTTGATGCAAATTGCGCAACCTTTCGAAGCCCGCCTCGATTTCCGCAACCACGACTTCAAGCGGCCTGTGTGCGCCGAGTTCCTGCTTCTTTTCATTGGTTGCCGCGTGATTGGTATGCGACCAGCCATGGACGGCGACATTTGCCAAAGGCATCTTATCGAGATAGCCGGCAAGGGCCTGCCCCGTGTGAACAGGGATGACCGCAAGCGTTACGGGGACTGCGTGGCGGCCTGCGCATTCAAGCAGCCGCGAGAGTGCCGCCGTCGGCTCGACAGCATCGTCATCCCTCAACCAGAAGCGTGCGATCTTGCCGCCCGCCCGCCAACGGTCGAGTTCCCTAGTCAACGGGTTCCATACGTCATTCGCCATCAAATCCCACCAACAAACTGATCTAGAATTGCAGCAAGACGTTCGCTCGCCGCCTGAAAAGAGCGCTCCTGCCGGGCAAACTGCAGCGCACCGGCTGCCAGCGCCTTGCGTTGCACGTCATCGGTCAAAAGCAGGCGGATCGCATCCGCGTAGGCTTGAAGGTCGCCCGATGGCGTCAGGATTCCCGAGCGGCCGTCCACGACCACTTCCGGCACCCCACCTTCCGCCTGCCCAACGACCGGCAGGCCGGCGGCCTGCGCTTCGAGATAGGACAACCCATAGGCTTCCCGGCACCCCGGCCACAGGAATATGGAGCCCTCGGATAGCAACACGGCAACCTCTTCGGCCGGCTTCAAACCATGCCACTCGACACGGCCGGGAGGAAAAGCGGCAAATGCTGCCTCGACCTCTTTTCGGCAAACGCCGTCACCGGCGATTGCCAGCGTCCAGGGCAGATCCAGAAGCAGTTCCAGCGCCCGCGCCAGCATGCAATAGCTCTCCAGCTTGTTGCCCTCGCGCATCATTGCCACCGTTGCCAGCCGGCCCGGCTGTGGATTTGGCTCAAGGGATCGAACCCTGCTGGAATCGAGAAACGGTGGCAACATGGCCGTTCGCGCCGTCGGCAGTGCTTTGATTAGCCCCTCCTGGTCACGCCGGGTGAAGCAAATGTTGACCGCAGCCTGCTCCACCGCCGCGAGGGCCTCGGCCTGTGACTGCGCCCACACACCAATATTTCGACGGGAGGAGTATGATGCCTCGGCGGTTACATATGGCAGCGAAAACGACCGGGCGAGATCCAGACCGATGAGATCCGGCGACTTGTAATAGGGATGATAGGTAAACCAGAGATCCGGCGCGCCCTCGCGAAGCCAGAGAGCCGAAAGCCTCTCGCACTCGGCCTCGGCCTGCTTCTTCAGGGTCGAATAGAGCTCGGACGACGGTTCTTTCAGGTAGGTGCGCAATTCCGAAACGACGTCAACCTGATGGCCGGCATGTTCGAGCGCGGATTTCAACAGCCGCGCCATCAATCGGTCTCCCGACGGAACTGGATGGCTTGCCGGCTTCAGTGGCGCATATAGAGCTATCTTCATGAAGCGGAACCTATTTTGCCGCGGCCGCGTCTGTCAATTCATCGTCTGCACCCGCGTTGCGGTAATCTGAAACGCCGTTGGGTGGCGGCGATTGACGCCCGACCGCCCGACCGCTATCTACCTCCCGCTTGCCCGACGAAACCGACTGCACTCGACAGCCGGAAGAGGCAGGACGCCACCCAGCTTGGCCGCCACTCCAGGGAGATCATCTTGCCCCTCTCACCCGCCATGAACCGGCACCTCAACGACGCCGGACTCTTCGCCAATCTCGAACGGATAGCCCATGCGGGCCGCGACTGGCATGGACCTACCTTCGATATCTTCAATCCCTCCACCGGCGAATTGCTGGCGACATTGCCCGACATGGGTGTAGCCGAGACGAAGGACGCGATCGATCGTGCCGTCGAAGGACAGCACGAGTGGGCAGCACTACCCGCCAAGGACAAGAGCGCGGTGATGCGCCGCTGGCACCAGCTGATCGTTGCACACACCGACGATCTCGCGGCAATCCTGACGGCCGAGATGGGCAAGCCGCTGGCCGAGGCGAAATCCGAAGTTTCGCATGCGGCCGCCTACATCCAGTGGTACGCGGAGGAAGCAAATCGAATCTATGGCGAGACGATCTCCGCCCCTTCCAATGACAGGCGCATGCTTGTCATCAAGCAGCCGGTTGGCGTCGTAGGCACCATCACGCCATGGAATTTTCCCGCATCGATGGTAGCCCGCAAGATTTCGCCGGCGCTCGCCGCCGGCTGCGCGATCGTGCTGAAGCCGGCCGAGCAGACACCGCTGGTGGCAGGCGCGATGTTCGTGCTCGCCCAGCAGGCCGGTTTTCCCACCGGCGTTCTCAACCTGATCTACGCCTCGGAGGGAGCTGCCGTCGGCACCGAGCTCTGCACGAATCAGAATGTCCGCAAGATCAGCTTCACCGGCTCGACCGAAGTCGGCCGGCTGCTGATGCGGCAATGTTCAGACCAGATCAAGAAAGTCAGTCTGGAACTCGGCGGCAATGCACCCTTCATCGTTTTCGATGATGCCGATATCGATGAAGCGGTCGATGGTGCGATCCAGGCAAAGTTCCGCAACGCCGGTCAGACCTGCGTTTCGGCCAACCGAATCTACGTCCAGTCTGCCGTCCACGACGAATTCGCCGAAAAGTTCGTGGCCCGCGTCGCCGAACTGAAGGTCGGCGACGGTTTCTCCCCCGGCATAACAATTGGCCCGATGATAGATGGCCACGCCATTGAAAAAATCGAGGCGCATGTGGCTGACGCCAAGGCCAAGGGCGGCGAAATTCGTTGCGGTGGTCATCGTATCGAAAATGTGGGAACTTTCTTTGAGCCCACGGTTCTGACCGGCATTACCCATGAGATGCGCGTCGCGCAGGAAGAAACGTTCGGCCCCCTCGCCCCGATCATCCGGTTCGAAGATGCCGACCAGGTCGTGCGTGAAGCCAACGATACTATCTATGGCCTGGCCGCCTATTTTTATGCGTCGAACCTGAAGCGCGTGTGGCGTGTCGCCGAAGCGCTCGAATACGGCATGGTCGGCATCAATACGGGCCGCATGTCCTCGGAGGCCGCCCCCTTCGGCGGCATGAAACAATCCGGGATCGGCCGGGAGGGTTCGCGCCACGGCCTCGAGGACTATCTCGAGATGAAATATCTCTGCATGGGCGGCATCTGATGATGCCGCTCCACTGATGAACTTCCCGATATTTGGGGCAGTGTTTTCACGGCGTTAACATTAGGGCGCCGTGCAGCCTGTCCTAACCGGCGTCAGACCTGGCGCCGTGTATCGCGCCAGCGGCGGATCTCGTCATGGCTCGCCTTGCCGCCGCGCGGTCCGTGGACGGTGACCGAGCGGGAGGCCGCAGCAACGGCGAAGTCCAGTGCCTCGGCAAACGGCTGTCCCTGTGTCAGGCACCAGGTCAGGGTGCCGCCAAAGGTATCGCCTGCACCCGTCACATCAACCACTTCGACTGGAAAGCCCCCGGTACGCAGGATCGCCGATCCGTCGCTTGCTTCGGCGCCATCGGAAGCGAGCGTGCGCACGACCCACTCGATACCGGCGGCGCGCATCCAGTCGCCGATCGCGGACAGGTCATCATGGCCGAAGGCTGTCCGGAATCCCACCTGATTGAAGATGACCACCGCCGCACCGGTCAGATACGGCATGTCCTCTTGCCTGCAGCCACCCACGTCGAGATCGAAGATCGCCCGCCGACCATGTTTCCGCAGGTCGTCCAGCAACGCGGCCTGCGCCAGCACGCCGCTCCCGGTATCACAACGCAAACGGCGGACACGATAGAGGGTGGTATAGAGAAAGCCCGGCTGGCGCAGCGCTTCAAGGCTTTCGAACGACAGCCACATCGGCTGATCGCCCATCTCGACAGTCAGGACGATATGCTCGCCGTCGACGAGGAAGATCAGGTTACGCGATTCCGGAATCGCGGGATCGGTGAGCATGTGACTGACGCCGACACCATTATTACGAAGATCGGCGATTAGGCGCCGAGAGAGAAGGCTGTCGTTGAGCAGCGAGATGAATTGCGTCTCGCCTCCGAGCGCCGCGTGAACAACCGCGGCATTGGCAATCGATCCGCCGATCTCTGCCGGCAGTTCGTTGACCATGCCCTTGTCGGCGCGGCCCGGCCAACGGTCGGCAGTGTAATACTCGTCGATCGCGACGTCGCCGATGAAGAAGGCGGTCATGTGGACTGCCCATCGGTTGCTTCGACGCGAACCGTCAGCGGACCGTCCTCCACGGACACCCAGGGGCTCACCTCCAGACCGCACATCGCCATCCAGAAATAGGGCGTCGGGTTGGCGGCGCCCCGGCACGCATCGTGCCACACGCCGCGCTTCATCACGACGACCTGCCCAGGCGAGATGACAAAGGCCTCAATCTCATGACGGCGCGGCGCTGTCGCATCCGATGCCGGCGCCACCGCCAGCACCACCGGCTCGCCCGCACAGAAGAGCGCTTCCTCGGTCTTGTGGTGCCGTTCCATCTGCGCACAGTCCCAAGGGGCGGCGCCACCGCGCGTCATCCCGAGATGGCCGCTGCCTGATATCAGCGGCGTTGCCGTGAATCCGTCGGTCCAGCCGTCGCCCTTGGTCCAGATCACCTGGGGATCGCTGTCCCCCAGAAGGTCGTAGACCGTGCCGAAGCGAGCGAAATTTTCGGCTGTCGCTGGCTGCGCGACGATATGATCCGGAACCGGAATGCTCATAGTGCGCTCCGCACCGATCGAACGGCGCTCATCAGGCGTGCGACATGGCGCGCATCCACCTGGCCCGTATCCTTATGGTCATGCTTGAACCAGCTCCCGACGATCGCCCCATCGGCGATGGACAATTGCTCGGCGGCATTGCTTTCCGTCAGGCCGGCACCGATCACCAGCGGTACGGCACCACCAGTGGCGGCCCGGAAGCGTGCTACCTTGTCCATGTCGGTCGGCTGTCCCGTTGCATCCGATGTTACCACCAGCGCATCACAACGCTCGGCCCCGATCCGGACGTCCACTTCTTCGGACCGCCCAGAGAGGACCGGCTGATACTTGAAGCGTACCCCGCCCAAAAGAAGCACCGGCACATCGACCCGCCTGGTCGCCATCTCTTCGGCAAACGGCACGTCGGCTTCCGGCGTCAAGTGGCCGGCTACGGAATCGATCTGAATGAACTGCACCGGGTATTGCTTTGCGAGCTTATAGGCCCGCGCGCTGTCGCGCAGTACGTTGACCCCGATCCGCGCACCGAGGCCGAGGCCACACAGATGCTCCAACACCCGTTCGACATCGTCCGCGTCGCCGAAGTAGTTTTCGACGACCAGCGCATCGACGCCCTCTCCACTCATGATGCGGGCTTCTTCCACGGCTTGCGCAAGCTTGGCTTCGCGGCTCTCGCCTGCCAGATGCAGCATTCCTAGAATGGGCTTGGGGGTAGTAAAAATATCGCCGAAACGGCTCATGTCTCTTCTCCTGCGCCGCGCGCCGGGGACAGTTGCGCTGTATCGCGCCCCCACCGCGTTGCAAATTTCATTTGGACCGCCGGCGAATAGACAATCGACGTGCGCTCCACCAATCGGTCGTCGCCATCAAGAACGTCGCCGCTCGCGCAGAGGTAACCCGGGACCTCGGGTGCCGTTGCGAAGACCTCCCTCAATTGGTCGGATGGCGGCACGACCGTCAGCAGAAGCTCCGATCGCAAGGGATGGCGGTTGTAATCGCGGCGCAGCACTTCATAGAGGGACTGCGCCGCGAAATCGTAGCGCTCGATGCCGGGGTAATGACCGAGGTCCAGCCTCGATGTGTCGACATTGAGCCAGCTGGTCGCCTCGTTGCTGGCCAGTCCGCGTGCACGAACCAGCAGCAACTCGCCGTTTTCAACCCGGTGTTCCAGCACCCGCGTGACCGGGCGCTGGCCTTGCCGGCGCGCCAATTCCGTGAAACTGCCGAAGTTCCAGATATTGTGGCTGATAGGGCGATGCGAGACGATGGTTCCACGCCCGCGAACCTGCTGGACCAGGCCTTCCGACACCAGAAGTGACATTGCGTTGCGAACCGTCGTCCGGGCAATGCCGAACTGGTCGCGCATCTGGTTCTCCGAGGGGATCGACTCCCCTTCGGCGAAATCACCACTCAGGATAGCGGCGCGCAATGCCCGATAGAGCTGCCGGTAGAGCTGCTCACCGGAATACTGGTCGAGTTGCAACTGGTGGAGCCTGGCATCGGACGGCGGGGCTTCGGCGGATTGCGCATCAGGGACGGATGAATTGGTCAAGGCAGGCTCCGGCATGGATCCGTTATTTCGTTGTTCCGTTTATCTTGAACTCTTCCACGCCGGCTTGCGCCAGACCATAACGATCAAGAATCTGTGCATAGGTGCCATCCGCCTTCATGGCGTTGAGTGCGCCCAGAACAGCGTCGCGCAGCCCGGTGTTCGGTTTGGCGAAGGCGATACCGTAGTGATTGACGTCGCCGGGCTTGCCGATCTGGTAGAACTTGCCCGGTTCCTGCTTCATCAGGTCCAGAAGACCTTCTAGGCCGATGATCGAGGCCTGCGCGCGTCCCTGGCGGATCTGCATGATATGCTCGGCCTGTGTCGGGATCTGGATGACCGTTATCGGCTTGTCGGCTGCACAAATCGACTTGCCCATGTCTTCCGCCCAGGTGACCCAGCTCGTTCCGGTCGCGACCGCGACGGTCTTGCCGCAAAGATCGGTTTCAACCTTGATCTCGGCCTCGTGCTCAACGGAAGAATAGAAGACGTTGCCAGTCTGGAAGTAGTCGATGAAATCCAGCTGCGTCTGGCGCTCGACCTTGTCGGAGAAGGCCGTAATGATCATGTCCCCGCGACCGGTGACGATCTGCGGAATAAGCTGCGGGAACTCGACGTTCTGGAACTCTGCCGTAAGGCCGAGACGCTCGGCGATCGCCTTGGCAAGGTCGATATCGAAACCCTTGAGTTCCGTGGACCCGGCATCGTTGTATTCCATTGGCGGATAGGCAAGGCTGATCGTGACGTTCAGCTTGCCGGCGCTGCGCACAGCTTCCGGCACGGCTGCGGCCAGTTTTTCGTCGGCGGCCGCATGCGCCACGCCGCTCAAAGCGACGCTCATGAGTGCGATCGAGGCAAGCCCCCGGACCATCGGTAGCAATTGTTTCATTTTACTCTCTCTCCCATTGTGAGTTGTGAATTTTCAGGACAGCACGCGGCTGAGGAATGTGCGCACGCGCGAGTCGGAAGGATTGCTCAGGACCTGCCCGGGCGCTCCCATTTCGCGGATTTCGCCGTCGATCATCACCACGACCCGATCGGCGACCTCGCGAGCGAAACCAATTTCATGCGTAACGACGATCATCGTGGTCCCCCCGCGGGCCAAGTTGCGCATGACCTCCAGCACCTCGCCGACGAGCTCCGGATCCAGCGCGCTGGTCGGCTCGTCGAACAGCATCACGCGCGGCTCCATGGCCAGCGCTCGGGCGATGGCGACGCGTTGCTTCTGGCCACCCGAGAGCTGCGACGGATAGCTCGATGCCTTGCCGGCCATGCCGACTTGTTCCAGCAGTTCCATCGCGCGCGCTTCCGCTGCAGCACGACGCAGTCCACGAACGACCATCGGCCCTTCGATGACATTGCCCAGCACGGTGCGGTGCGCAAAGAGATTGAAGTGCTGGAACACCATTCCCAGCTGGCTCTGCTGGGCGCGCAGATGGCGGATGGAGAGCTCTTGCAGCACATTGCCATGCAGCTCGTATCCCATGATCGCGCCATCGACCCAGACGTAACCGTTATCGGGCACTTCAAGATGATTGATGCAGCGCAGGAACGTGCTCTTGCCACTTCCCGATGGACCGAGGATGCAAAGCACCTCACCATTTTCGACTTCGAGATCCAGGCCTTTCAACACCTCGAGGCGACCAAAACTTTTGCGGACTCCGACCGCCTTGACTGCGAGACTCATGCTTCTCCCTCAACAGCAGGGCGCCGTGCCCAGGACTTGAACCATTGCTTGCCCGCCGGAGCGGTGGCAGCGTCGCGACCGAAATGCCGCTCAAGATAATATTGCCCGATTGACAGAACCGTGGTTCCGAGCAGGTACCAGGTGGCGCAGACGAACAGGAGCTCGATCACAGCGCCGTTGATGAAATAGATCCGCTGGGCGGCGTTCAGCATTTCACCCATCGCAATCGTGGCGGCGAGCGAAGAAAACTTGAGCATCCCGATGGCGCTGTTGCCGAGAACCGGAAGGATCAGCCTCAGCGTCTGCGGCAGGATAATGCGCCGCATTGTCTGAGCGGGAGTCATACCAAGCGTGTGAGCCGCTTCCTTCTGGCCGCGATCAACAGATCCGATACCGCCGCGCACGACTTCCGTCAGGTACGACCCCTCATTGACGCCCAGCCCGAGGACCGCGGCCACGAAAGGAGTCACGACATCGACCATCCGTTCGTCGATCAGGCCAGGAATATAGAGGCGCGGAAAAACCAACCCGATATTGAACCAGATAAGTAGCTGCAGCAGCACCGGCGTGCCGCGGAAAATCCAGACATAGAGCCAGGCAGCAAAGCGCAGGATCGGGTTCTCGGACAGCCGCATGATGCCGAAGGCAAAGCCCAGCGCCACGCCGAGTGCGAGCGCGCAGGCCGAGATCAATAGGGTCCAGCCGAAACCGGTGATGATCACGCGGGCCGTCAGGAACTCGCCGACCACATCCCATCGGATTTGCCCGATCGCAAATGCGCGAACCACCAGCGCCAGAAGAACCAGGACGATCGCGCCGCTAATCCAGCGGCCAGGGTGACGCAAGCGGCGCACGGAGAGGGTCGCTACCGACAGATCCGGAGCTTGTGCCGAGGAAGGAGATGAGGTGTTCATTCGTGTCATGACGCTCAAATGTAGGGTTAGGCCTACAACTTACTAGCCACGATATATGACCGTGTCAAGCGGCGGATCACAAGTTCATGGTTTTGGGAACAGCCATCCCGATGTAACAGGGGAAACCTGCCGGCGGGCGCACAGGTGTGCCGATGGTAAATTCATGGGACGACGTGCCGACGTCCATGCCGAAGTCACTTCGGACAAGATTCTTGGCGTGATGGTGCGCGGCGACTACGGCGTAGACCTGTTTCGATGATCTCATGCATGCCACAGACGATGTGGCATCAACCCTGATCGCTAGGGAGCATCCCGTTCGATGGAATTCGCTCTGGATTTTGTGCGCAACGTTGTCGGCGTCATCCCGAAGTTCTCTCGGAACTTCCTGCAAAAATGGGAGCTGTTCTCGAACCCGACGTCAAGCGCAATCTCGATCAACGACTTGGAGGTACGCTCGACGAGAAATATCGCCTTGTTCATGCGGATCTTTGTATAGGCCGCGGCAGGCGAGGTGCCGGTCTTTTCATGGAAAAGGCGTTCGAGTTGGCGGCGCGAGAGACCGACATTCTCGGCGATCCTGTCAATTCCAATCTTTTCGTCGATATTCTGCTCCATGTAAAGCAGCGTCGCCTTGATACGAGGATCGTTCTGCATCGGCAATGTGATCGGCATCCGACTTTGCAACTCACTGCCTTCGCGCCAGCGCTCGACCTGCAGAATTTCGAGCGCATTCTTCTCGGCACTTACACCCACATGCCGCCTGACCAGCAATGCAGCCATGTCGGCAACCGCACTGCCGCCAGCGCAGGTAATGATGCCCTTGTCCTCCACGAACAGACGATGCGACGTCAGCCGGATCTGCGGAAACCGTGCCTTGAATTCTTCGTGGTGCAGCCAGCTGACACAGGCCAGCCTGTCACGCAACAACCCGGCCCCGGCAAGAATGAAGCTGCCAGTGCAGACACCGATGATCGGGACCTTCTTTTTCGACGCGTCGTGCAGAAAGGCAATCGTATCGCGATCCAGAGGCTCCTCGACATTGAGCAGGCCTCCGACGACGGCAATGTAGTCGAAACGCTCGGGATCACCCAGCCGTGCAGTGGGCGACACCTGGATGCCGCTGCTCGACTTGATCATATGCGCATCGGCGCTGATCACGTCCCAGTCGCAGAGCACCCTGCCCGAGCGGTCTTCAACATCGCTTGCAAGCCTCAGCGTATCGACAAACAGCGAAAATGCGCTCAGCGTGAAATGCCGGGCGAGAATGAAGCCGACCCTGAGTGCCGGTTTTGCCGGCGCGGACGCATCGATTTTTGCCACGTAAGCTCCGTATTGGATCCAGGTTGAGCCGGACTATTCGCCCGGCAGGATATGTGCGGCATCGGGCCGCCACGACACCCAGACCTTGGCGCCAGGTTCAAGATTGAGTTGGTCGAGTTCATCATGGCTTTTCTGCGCCTTGATTTCAATCTGTGCCATGCCTTCGAGGTGGATCACCGCGGTAGCACCGACAAATTCCTCCCCGACAACCGATGCCTCCAGCCGATTGTAGTCATTGGATGGTGGCCGGTTGCTGAGATTGACGCGATCGCCGGACACCACAAAGGTTGCCTTATCCCCCTTTGAAAGAGGTTTGGCTTGGCTGGGTGCGACATCGAACTCGCCAGACGGGGTCGAAATCCTCACCGACGTGCTATCCACACCGGATACATTTCCGGCAAAGATATTCGATGATCCGAGGAATTCGGCGACAAACCTGGTGCGCGGTGCACGGTATATTTCCTGCGGATTGCCGATCTGTTCGATCCGGCCACGGCTCATGATGACGACGCGGTCAGCCATTGAGAAAGCCTCGGACTGGCTGTGCGTGACATAGACGAACGTGATGCCGAGTTCACGCTGCAGATTGGACAGAACTGTCTGCATGCGAACCTTGAGATGAGCGTCGAGCGCCGACAATGGCTCGTCGAGCAGGAGGATCTCCGGCTCGGTCACCAGGGAACGGGCGAGCGCCACGCGCTGGCGCTGACCGCCGGACAAATGGGCGACATTGCGCTCGGCAAACTCGGTGATCTGCATGCGCTCGAGCCACTTGTCGACACGCTGCTGGCGTTCGGCCTTGGCGATGCCGCGCATCCGCAGGCTGAACTCGACATTCTCCCGCACCGTCAGGAACGGAAACAGCGCCAGGCTCTGCCAGACCATCGGCGTGTCGCGCTGCCAGGTCGGCAGATCGTTTATGCGCTTGCCGGCGAGCCGGATTTCACCGTCCGACGGGGCTTCCAACCCCGCAAGCATCCGCAGCGTCGTTGTCTTGCCGCAGCCGCTGGATCCCATGATGGCGAGAAACTCTCCCTTGCGGATTTCAAAATCGATCGGTCCCACCGCGGAAAAGGTGCCGTATCGCTTGACGACGTTCTCGAAGACGACGAGTGGCGTGTTGGTCATGACTTGCTTGCTCCGCTGCCGGCCGCCGCAGAAGCGGGCACGACGCTACGTTTCATAAGAAGAATCTGGGCGAGGATGACCAAGGTGATCGATGCCAGAAACACAAACGTCCCGATGACGTTGATGCGTGGACTGACCTGTCCCTGCAGGAAGCCGAGCACTTTGACCGGCAGCGTCTCGTTCAGTCCCGAGACAAACCAGGCCACCGCAAACTCGTCAAAAGACACGGCCATGGTGATGAGCAGTGCCGCGGAGATCGCAGGCATGCAAAAGGGAAGGATGACATGGCGCATCGCCATCCATTCCGAGGCGCCGAGGTTCCACGCCGCCGCTTCCAGCGACGGATCCATCTGCGACAACCGCAGCCTGGTGATCGCCATGGCAAATGGTGCGCACATCACCACATGGGCAATGACCACCGAGTAGATCGCACCCGACAGATCGATGTTGGAGAGGAAGGCAAGCATCGCCAGTCCCAGAATGACCACCGGAATCGTCGGCGGCAGCATGGCCAGGGCGATGTAAAAGGTCTTGCCGAAGAACCTGTAGCGGAAATCGGTATAGGCCGCGCCGAAGCCGAGCAGGGTGGAAAGCACCGATACCACGACACCGACGATCAGGGTGTTGCGCAACCCTTCCCACACCAGCGGTTCGGATGCCACGGCCTCGTACCAGGTCATCGAAAAGCCTCCGAGCGGCAGCGAGGGAAAGCGGTCGACATTAAACGAGAAGACGAAGCTGGCGGCGATGGGTGCGAAAATGAATGCCAGCGCCAGCACGATATAGGCTTTCAGCGCCCAGTCGATCGCGGGGTTGCGGTTGAAATCACTCATCGTCCGCGCTCCTTGTAGGCATAACTTACCGCTGCGAAGGCAACGGCGAGCAGTGTAGCGATCATGACGATTGCGATGACCGCTGCCCGCGGCCATTGCTGGCCCGACTTCGTGGTGTCCGTGATGAGAATGGAAAGCGTCGGGGGATCGCCGCCGCCGAGATAGAGCGGGCTGACGAAATCGCCGAATGTCAGAATGAAACAGAACAGCGCTGCGATGACCAGGCCAACCTTAGCGGCCGGAACGACCACCTCGAACACCGTGCGCAATCGGCCACAACGCAAATTGTGCGCAGCCTCGATGAATGTCTTGTCGACAAAGACGAGGCTGAACAATTGCAGCAGCACCACCAGCGGAAAGCTCAGCGTCAGATAGCCGATCATTTGGCCGAAGACCGAATTCAGCATACCGAACGGCCCGATCCCCACTTTGGCAAACAGCGCGTTGAAGATACCGTGGTCGGACAGGAATATCTGCCAGGAGTAGACACGCACGAGATAGCTGGTGAAGAATGGGATGACCATCAGAAACACCACCCACCGCCGGGTGGTGTCCGACAGCTTGAAGGCAATTCCATAGGCGCAGGGGAAGGCCAGGGCGCTGGTGATCACGGCTGTCGCCGCCGCGAGCGCAACCGTGCGCAAATAGGCATCCCAGAAGATCCCGCGACTGAGCACCTTCATCCAGTTGACGGCGTCGAATGCCGGCTCCATCCGGAAGTTCTTGACGGTCCAGAAGCTGAGCGCGACCAGAAACGCCAAGGGGGCGACGAAGAACAAGATCTGCCAGATCAGAATCGGCAGTGAGAACGTCAGCCCGTAGAGAGTTATCGATTTCCGCATCACGTCTGTCCCACATTGAAGACATGGCTAGACCCGGCGCGCACGAAGCCGGAGCGCCGGGATGAACGGACGGGCACAATGGCCCGCCCACACGCACAACAGAGATATGAGGATCCCGGCTCCGTTCAGCCTAGGCGCCTTTGTATTCCGACCAGAAGTCGTTCCAGTCTTCGAGGCTCTGCTGTACCGGCAACTGACGGTACTTGATGCGCCCGGCGCGGATCATGTCCATGACGTTGCTTTCGTTGAGCAGCATGCCCTGGCGTTTCGCCTCCAGAGGTGTTTCCTTGGCGAGCAGCTCCCATCCCTTCCTGTTGGGAATGAGCGCCGGATAGGCCGCCATATTGGCCGATTTCACCTGCCCCTTGGCCGAGGTTATGTACTGGATCCATTTCTTGGCGAGGTCGGCATTTTTCGATCCCTTGCCGATCGAGAAGGATTCGGTCCACTGCAGCCCGCCTTCCTCCGGTATGACGCTGCGGACCTTGGCGCCGTTCTTTTCCAACGTTCCGGTAATCCAGTCGCCGATGCCTGCCATCGCCAGCATTTGACCGTTCTGGAGAGAGGAGAACGTGCCGCCGTAATCGAAGAAACCACCGATCTGCGGACGAAGCGAGGTCATTTTTTCCTCGAGTTTACCCCAGGCCGCGGCGTCGATATCATAGGGAGAAGCATTGCTGTCGAGCAGGCTGATCTGGCCAAGATTTGGCAGATGCCAGTCGAAATGGCCCACCTTGCCCTTCAGCTTTTCGGCCCAGTAAACATTGTAGGTCGATGCTTCCTTCTCCGTGATCGCGTCGGTGTTGTAGGCAACACCGAGGAATCCGAAGCGCGTGAAGACCGAATAGAGCTTTCCGTCCTGCCAGTGGCCGGTAAAATTCTGGAACTCGGGGAAGTAATCGTCGAAAGCATAGTCCTTGGGATCGAGTTCCTCGATATAGCCCGCTGCATTCAACTGCTGGACATATTCCGCATCCGAGAGCACGACATCGAACGTTCCGGGAGGGGACTGAGCGATCAGGCCAAGCATGTTGTCGCCGCCGGTATAGTATTTGGGCTTGAACTTGACGTTGTTTTCCGCCTCGAATTCCGCAACCACGTCGGGCTCGGCATGCCCGTACCAGGCGAGCATCGTCAGTTCTACCGGCGCGGCGAAGGCGCTCCGGCTCAGATAAGGCGTTGCCAGGATACCACCGCCCAATACAGCCGCACCTTTTAGAATTTCGCGTCGTGTATGCGGATTCAATATTCTCGCTTTGGTTGTCATTGCATTCCCCTTTTGGTTATTATTGTAGGGAGGATAGGCAGCACCAAAGCATATGAAAAATTAATTCCTGTAATTGACGTATTAACGCCGCTTATTGGCGATCGAGCTCCGTATGTCGTCGCGCCGGGTCTCCCGAAATTCCGGCTTCGTCCAGACGTGAAATGATGTGGTTGACCAGCAGGATCCCCGCGTCGGACAGGCGAGGATGCTTGTAGAAAAGGCCGACACGTATTTCGGCGAGCGGCGGAAAGCCATCGGCTTCGTCGAGTGGGCGCATGCCCGGAAGCATGGTGTAACGTGTCAATGCGCTTACGCCCAGGCCATTGGTCACCGCATTCTGAAGCCCCGAAATGCCCGGCCCGGTATAGGCGACGCGCCAGCGCATCTGTGCTGCATCCAGCGCCTGGATCATCCGTGCGCGATAGGCGCATCCCTCCGGATGTGCAGCGAGCGGAATGCCGAGAGCGGGGTCGAAGACCGCGCCTTCTGCCGCCGCCCAGATCGGCCGTTCGATCCATGAACGCGACAGATACTGGGCGCGCTCGGTGTTGACCATGGCGATGACCAGATCGAGCTCGTCAGCGCGCAACCGGTCGAGGATTTCAGCGCTCCAGCCGCAATAGATTTCCAGAGATATCTCCGAATGCTGGCGGGTGTATTCCGTAATAACACCCTGCAGGAATGCCACGGCATAGTCGTTCGGCAGACCGACGCGCAGCACGCCGGCAATCTTGGCGCGGTTGAAATAGGACGCTGCTTCGTCGTTGAGGCGCAGGATCTCGCGGGCATAACTCAGCAACATCTCGCCTTCGCTGGTCAGCAGCAGCGAGCGTCCAGCCTGCCGGATAAGCGGTGCCCCGACCAGCTCCTCCAACCGGCGCATCTGCAGCGAGATCGCCGGTTGGGTGCGCCCGAGAACTTCGCCGGCCTTGGTATAGGCGCCGAGGTCGATCACCGACACGAACGTTCGCAAGAGGTCGGTCTGGAAATTCACAATGTTGCGCATGTATTTCCAACCCTTATGCGTGGATGATAATTATAAATTTCTCATATCGTATGGATAGCATCAAATCATGGGCTTTCAAGTCAAAATGGGAGAGAGCCATGCCTAAAGAGACCATATTCGCCGCCGAGCTTTCCTGGCCGGACTATGATGCTTATGTCAGGGACGGATCAGTGCCCATCCTTCTTCCGGTCGGTTCCATGGAGCAGCATGGCCATCACATGCCGATGAATGTCGACGTGCTGCTCCCCGTGGAATTTGCCCGTCGCGTAGCGGGCGCGATCGGTGCGCTTGTGGCGCCGCCCTTTACCTACGGCTACAAATCGCACCAGAAGTCGGGCGGGGGCAACCACCTGCCCGGCACCACGAGCCTCGATGGCGCCACGCTCGTCGCTGCACTTCGCGATGTCATCAAGGAGTTTGCCCGCCACGGCGTGCGCCGGATCTGCCTGGTCAACGGTCATTTCGAGAACTCGTGGTTCATCGTCGAGGGCATCGATCTGGCGCTGCGCGAGCTCAAGTGGGGCGGCATATCGGACATGAAGATCGTCGTCCTGTCCTACTGGGATTTTGTCGACAAACCGACGATCGCGCGTCTTTATCCGAACGGCTTTGCGGGGTGGGATCTCGAACATGGCGGCGTGCTGGAAACTTCGTTGATGCTTGCGCTTTATCCCCATCAGGTCAGCCTGGAACGAGCCGTCGACCACGCACCGGCGAGTTTTCCGCCTTACGACGTCTATCCACCGAAGCCCGAGTGGACGCCCGTGAGCGGCACGCTCTCGTCGCCCAAGGAAGCCTCTGCGGAAAAGGGCGAAATCCTTCTGCAGGTTTGCGTCGAGGGCATCGTCGGCGCTTTGAACGCAGAATTCCCACGATAGTCCTAATTAGATCGGGAAGCAGGCCGCGGCACACTCCGCGGCCTTTTTTGTCTGGACCACCGGTTCAGGCTGGGCTTGCCTGCTCGGTAAAGCTCAACACAATCGCGGTGGGGCGAACCTGTCGCCCCACCGCCCTGCAGGATACCAAGAAGGAACACGCTCAGTTCTTGATGATGTTGTGCTCCGGGCCGAACGGGAAACCGGTGATATTTTCGGCGCTATCCTCCTTGATGATCAGGATATCATGTTCACGATACCCCCCAGCCCCAGGCATGCCTGATGGCAGCATCACCATGGGCTCCATCGAGACGACCATGCCCGGCTCGAGCACGGTCTCGATATCCTCGCGAAGTTCCACGCCGGCCTCGCGACCGTAGTAGTGGCAAAGCACGCCGAACGAATGACCATAGCCGAAGGAACGGTATTTCAGCAGATCCCACTCGCGATACATCTCGTTGAGCTCGATCGCGATATCCTTGCAGCGCGCGCCCGGCTTGATCAGCTCCAGTCCGCGGCGGTGCACCGCAACGTTCTTCTGCCAGATGTCGAGGCTGGCGTCGTCGACATGATCACAAAACAGCGTGCGCTCGAGCGCCGTATAGTAGCCGAAGATCATCGGAAAGGTATTGAGCGACAGGATGTCGCCGGACTGAACGACGCGGTTGGTGACCGGGTTGTGCGCGCCATCGGTGTTGATGCCTGACTGGAACCAGGTCCAGGTATCCATCAGTTCGACGAACGGAAACGACTTGGCAATCTCGCGGACCATGGCGTTGGTCGTGGCAATGGCAACTTCATGCTCCGGCACGCCAGCCTTGACCGCCGAGACGCAAGCCGCGCCGCCGACATCGCAGATGCGGGCTCCTTCGCGGATGAGCGTCTGCTCTTCTAGCGATTTGATCGTACGCATCCACATCGAAGCCTGGCTGATATCGACGAATTCCACACCAGGCAGGGCTTCCTCCAGTTGCCGCCGGAAGTCGAGCGACACATGATCGAATTCAATGCCGACGCGTTTCGACCCCTGTGTCAGCTGGCGTGCGGCACGGTAGAAGTTGTCACGGCGCCAGTCGGTGTAGGTGATGTTGTCCCCAAAGCTGCGCCGCCACGGCTGGCCGCCGTCGATGCCCGCAGAGATGGTCGTGGCATTGTCGTGGTCGATGACCATGCCGTATTTGCGACCAAAATAGCAGTACAACCAGCCGGAGTAATAATTGATGCAGTGGAATGAGGTGAACAGGGCCGCATCAACGTCGTTCTTCGCCATCCAGTCCCGCAAATTGTTCTGGCGGCGGCTCATTTCGGCATCGGAGAAGGGCGAGAATGACTTCTCGCCATTATGCCACTTCATCACGTGCAACATATCGTCAGTCATCCGCTGTTCCTCCTCTGGGATAAGACGGCCAAGACTAACTTTGCGCCACACATTACAGAAATTTATTCACCTAATGAGCAAATAACAAACACTTATGCATTTACATTTCGGCATCGCACTTTGCCCAAGATCAGGGAAAGAGTGCTGGCGTCCAACCATGTCGAACAGCCCGGTTTTCGAGCACCTTTCTTGCTTGACACGTTTTTGGGCACTGCCTATGTTTTTATCCAAATGATAAAAAACCGGGGACCAAACAATGACCAACGATATACTGATATCACGCCGTGCAGTGATCGCATCGGGCATCGCACTTGGCGTCAGCAGCTTGGCGCCAATGGCAAGAGCAGCGGCGCCAATGAAGGTTGCAGGCATTCATGCCTCGCCGGTCGAAAATGCCTGGAATTCCTGTTTGCATAAAGCGTTGCAGGATGCCGCCAAGGAAGGCGTCATCGAATATGTATTCTCCGAGGGGGTCTCCGGCACCGACTATCCGCGCGCCATGCGCGAATATGCCGAACAGGGCAACAAGCTGATCATCGGCGAAGCCTATGCCGTGGAAAAGGAAGCCCGCCAGGTCGCGGCCGATTATCCCGACACCGCCTTCGTGCTGGGCTCCAGCGGCGAGCAGGCGGGCAGCAATTTCGGCGTCTTCGGCACTTGGAACCATGACGGTGCCTATCTTGCCGGCATGCTGGCCGGCAAGATGACCAAGTCAAACGTCGTCGGCTCGGTGGGCGCTATCCCGATCCCGGAAGTCAACATGCTGATCAATGCCTTCGCCGCCGGCGTCAAGGCCGTCAATCCCGACGCGAAGCATCTCGTCTCCTTCATCGGCACCTTCTTCGATCCGCCAAAGGCCCGCGAGGCCGGGCTTGCTCAGATCGATGCCGGTGCTGACATCCTTTTCGGCGAGCGCATCGGCACTGCCGACGCAGCCAAGGAACGTAACATCAAGGCAGTCGGTTCGTTGATCGACTACACACCGCGCTATCCCGACACCGTGTTCGCCAACGCGCTCTGGGGCTTCCGCCCGATTCTCAACGCCGCCATCGCCGATGTCGCGGCTGGCAAACCGGTAGGCAACAATTACACCGCTTTCGGCCTGATGAAGGAGGGCGGCAGCGATATCGTCTATGTCAAGGGCACAGCACCGGCCGACGCGGAGGCTGCGATGGAAGCCAAGCGCGCCGAGATCAAGGCCGGCACCTTCGAGGTTCCGAAGATGATGGAAGAGCCGAAGTAATTCGGCTCTTCCATGGATAAAACCGCCTCAGCCGACGCCACCGATCTCGCACACGCGCTCAGGACCGGAGGCCTGACCTGCACGGACGCCATGCAGGCGTCTCTTGCAGCAGCAGAAGTCCATGCCTCGCTCGGCGCCATTGCCCATCTCGATTCCGGGATGGGTTTGGCGGGAGCGGCAGCCATGGACATGGAACGGCTGGGAGAGCCTGAACGTTTTGCTGCCCGGCCCTTCGCCGGCGTGCCGACGCTGGCCAAAGATCTGGGCGGACCGTTCGCGGGACTGCCGGTGACCGCCGGTTCGCGCCTTTTCAAGCGAGAGGGCGGCCAAGCGGATTCCGATCTCGCCGCCCGTTTCCGCGACGCCGGCTTTTGCCTGTTCGGGTTGACCACGAGCCCGGAATTCGGCCTGTCGCTATCAAGCGAACCGGCCATCGGCCCGATCTGCCGCAATCCTCTGGACCCGACGCGGACCGCCGGCGGCTCGTCGGGCGGTTCCGCCGCCGCTGTTGCTGCCGGAATCGTCTCGATCGCCCATGCCACCGATGCCGGCGGCTCGATCCGTGTACCGGCCGCTTGCTGCGGTCTCGTGGGCCTGAAACCGGGTCGCGGTGCAATGCCCGCCGGCCCAGCCTTCGGCAATCATCTCGGCGGCATTGCCAGCGAACTCGCGGTCTGCCGTACGGTGCGCGACACTGCTGAGATTTTCAACGCCTTGCGCGGCAAAGCCAGAGGGCCGTTTCCGGACCCCGCTGTGGCAGATGTCGAAAATCGCCGCTTGCGTGTCGGCGTGCTCCTCGACACCGGAAGGCAGTATCCGACCGATGCCGACAGGCTTGCAGCCGTCGAGGCTGCAGCGCGGGCTCTCGGACCCGATGGGCACACAATCGTTCCACTCGAATGGGCCGATTTCGAACCGGGCGTCGCCGCCATTAGCCGGGCTTTTGGCGATATCGTTTCCGTCAATCTCGCCACCTTGTTTCAAACGCTGGCGCTCGACGTCGCCAACACCGAACCGCTTACCCAGGCCTTCGTCGCACGCGGACAAGCCATGGCCGCGACCGCGCTCTGGGATTCACTGAACGCCGGCGTGCTGGTCAGCCGCGACCTCTGGAGCATTTTCGATACTGTCGATTGCATCCTCATGCCGATGCTGTCGTCCGCGCCGCTTGCGATCGGTTCGTTTCCATCGGATCATCAGGATACGGATTTGCATCTCGACAGGATGAACGCGTTTGCGCCATTGGCCGCCCTCGCCAATGTTTCGGGATTTCCCGCCCTCACCCTGCCTTTCGGCAATGACGCGGGCGGCCTGCCCCTGCCGGTTCAGATCATGGCGCCGATGGGTCACGAACCGCTGCTGCTGTCGCTCGCCGCCCGCCTCGAGGCCGAATGCCGCTGGCAGCATCGTTTTCCCATCGCAGGACTTGCATGATGACGGCACCGGTTCTGGAAATCGCCGGTGTCAGCAAGCGCTTCGGCACCAATCTCGCCAATGACGACATCTCGATGACGCTCGCCAAGGGCGAAGTTGTGGCGCTGCTGGGCGAAAACGGCGCCGGCAAGACGACGCTGATGAGCATTCTCTTCGGCCATTATGTACCGGATGAAGGCCGGATCCTGATCGACGGAGTGGAATTGCCGCCGGGCAAGCCACGCGCCGCCATTCGCGCGGGCGTCGGCATGGTGCACCAGCATTTCTCGCTCGCACCCAATCTGACGGTGCTCGAAAACGTCATGACCGGTACGGAAAAGCTCTTGTCGTGGCGGTCGGAAACATCTGCGGCCCGCAACAGGTTGCTCGACATCTCCGAGCGCTTCGGCCTGAAGGTCGACCCGGATGCGCGGCTAGGCGACCTCTCGGTCGGCGAACAGCAGCGCGTCGAGATCCTCAAGGCTTTGTACAACGATGCCCGCATCCTGATCCTGGACGAACCGACGGCGGTTCTGACCAATATCGAGGCCGAGCGGCTGTTTACGACGCTCAAGGAAATGGCCAGCCAGGGTCTCTCGCTGATCTTCATTTCGCACAAGCTCGACGAGGTGATGGCCGCCGCCGACCGGATCGTCGTGCTGCGCGGCGGCAAGATGGTCGCCGAGCGCAAGGCTGAAGACACCAACAAGGCCGAACTGGCCGAGCTCATGGTCGGCCACCGGGTGACGCGCCCGGTGCGCGAGCCCTCGAAACCGGGCGCCGTGGTGCTGGAAGCCGCCGACATCACGGTCAGGATCGGCGGTGTCGATCGACTGAAAAGCGTCAGCTTCCGGCTGCGCGAGGGCGAAATCCTCGGCATTATCGGCGTCTCGGGCAATGGTCAGGCGGCACTTGCACATCTGCTGTCCGGCACGCTGTCGCGCAACGCCGGCGATCTCCGTTTGTTTGGCGAGCCCATCGGCAATCTCGGCGTTGCCGATGTCGTCAGCGCCGGCATCGGTCGCATCCCCGAGGACCGCAACACGGAGGGCGCCATCGGCGAAATGGCGATCTGGGAAAATGCGGTGCTGGAACGGATTACCTCGTTTTCGCGAGGCGGCTTTGTCAACCGCAAGGCCGGCATGGCCTTCGCCAGGGAGATCATCGACCAATTCGATGTTCGCGGCGGCAATCCGGCAAGCCGCACCCGGCTGCTTTCGGGTGGCAACATGCAAAAGCTGATCCTCGGCCGCAATCTTCATGAACGGCCCCGCATTCTCATCGCCGCCCAACCGGCGCGCGGCCTGGACGAGGGCGCGGTCGCCGCTGTGCATTCTCGCCTGCTGGAGGCCCGGCGGCAGGGCACCGCGGTGCTGCTGATTTCGGAAGATCTCGATGAAGTCATTGCCCTGGCCGATCGCATCCAGGCAATCGTCGGAGGCCGATTGTCGCCGCCGGTGGAGGCAGATGACGCCGATGCCCGCATGCTTGGCCTGATGATGGCCGGCGAATGGCAAGCAAACAGCGAGGCCGGCCATGCGATTTGAGCGCCGCGACCATCGCCCCCTCTATCTGCTGGTTCTGACGCCGGTGCTTGCGGTCATCGCAGCCCTTGCTCTGTCGGGTATTCTGATCGCCATCGCCGGCGCGCCCGTGCTCGAAGCCTATTGGCGCATCCTGACCAGCGCGTTCGGCTCGCGCCTGTCGGCCACCGAGACGCTGACGCGGGCCACCCCGCTGATGCTGACCGGACTTGCAGCAGCCGTCGCCTTTCGGGCAAGGTTGTGGAACATCGGCGCCGAAGGCCAGTTTTATCTCGGCGCCATCGCCGTGGCAGCCGCCGGTTCGCAATTGCTTGCCGGCCTGCCTGCGCCCGTCGTCATCCCGCTACTGTTGGTGATCGGGGCAATTGCCGGCATGGCGCTGATCCTTATTCCGCTCTGGCTGCGCCTGCGTTTTTCGGTCGACGAGGTGGTCACCAGCCTGCTGCTCAATTTCATCGCGCTGCTGTTCGTCTCGATGCTGATCGACGGCGTGCTGAAGGATCCGATGGCCTTTGGCTGGCCACAGTCCCAACCTGTCAGCGATGCGGCAACCTTGCCCAAACTGATCGCCCGTTCACGCCTGCATATCGGTTTTGCGATCGCCATTGGGCTCGCCATCCTCGTCCATCTCATCCAGTCGCGCACGGTGTTCGGCATGCAGTCGCGCGCCGCCGGCCTTAATCCGGAGGGCGCGGTCTTTGCCGGGGTGCCGCTCGGACGGACGCTGGTGAAGGTTGCCTGCCTCTCGGGAGGACTGGCGGGACTTGCCGGTGCCATAGAAGTGATGGGCGTCAAGGGCTATGTGACAACGGATCTTTCGCCCGGCTTCGGCTATGCCGGCATCGTCGTCGCCATGCTCGCCAATCTCAACCCGCTCGGCGTGGTGCTGGCGGCGCTGTTCACCGCGACCATGTTTGTCGGTGCCGACGGCATGAGCCGCAGCCTCGGCATTCCGACCTATATCGCCGACGTCACCGTGGCGCTGTCGCTGCTGACCATGCTGATCGCGCTGTTCTTTACCCAATACAGGATCCGCCGATGATGCAGTTGTTCGACATCGTCGCGTCTGCCGGGCTCTGGGCCGCCGTGCTGCGCATCGCCACGCCGCTGATCTTCGGCACGCTCGGCGCCCTGCTCTGCGAGCGGGCCGGCGTGCTCAATCTCGGCATCGAGGGCATCATGACCTTTGGCGCGATGATCGGCTGGCTGTCGGTCTATCATGGCGCCGATCTCTGGACCGGGCTGCTGATTGCCGCCATTGCTGGTGGCGTCTTCGGCCTGCTGCATTCGGCGCTGACCGTCACCCTCGGCCTGTCCCAGCATGTGGCGGGACTGGGCGTAACGCTGTTTGCTTCCAGTTTCAGCTATTATGTCTTCCGGCTGATCGTGCCGGTGGCCAATACGCCGCCGACCATCGTGCCGTTCCAGCCGATTGCCATTCCGGGCCTATCGGACCTGCCGTTCATCGGGCAAGCGCTGTTCACACAGACCGCCCCCACCTATCTCGCCATCGTCATCGCGCTGCTGATGGCCTACATCATCTTTCGCACGCCGGTAGGTCTGGCGATCCGGATGACCGGCGAGAACCCGCATGCCGCTGAGGCGCAGGGCGTCAATCCGATGAAGGTGCGCTATGGCGCCGTCATCGCCGGCAGCGCGCTGATGGGCATGGGCGGCGCGTACCTGACGCTGTCGGCCTTCAACAGCTTTTTTCCGACCATGATGCAGGGCCGCGGCTGGATCTGCATCGCGCTCGTGGTCTTCGCCTCGTGGCGACCGGGACGCGCGCTTTTCGGCGCCCTGCTTTTTGCCTTCTTCGATGCCTTCCAGTTGCGCCTGCAAACGGTGCTGAGCGGTGTCGTGCCCTACCAGATTTTCCTGATGACGCCCTATATACTGTCCATCGTCGCCCTTGCCATCATGGCCCGTCGTGCCCGCGTTCCGCAGGCGCTGATGCAGCCTTACCGGCGCGGCGAAAGATAATACCGAGGAGTTTCCATGTTCGACCTGATCATCCGCGACGCAAATCTTCCCGATGGCCGCACGAGCATCGACATCGCAGTCGAAAAGGGCAAGATCGCCGCAGTCCAGCGAAAGATCGAGGCCACGGCGAAAGAGGAAATCGACGCGACCGGCCGGCTCGTCACGCCGCCCTTCGTCGATCCGCATTTCCACATGGACGCGACGCTGTCGCTCGGTCTACCCCGCATGAATGTTTCCGGCACCTTGCTCGAGGGCATCGCGCTCTGGGGCGAGTTGCGGCCCATCGTGACGAGGCAGGAACTGGTCGACCGCGCGCTGCGCTACTGTGATCTTGCGGTTACCCAGGGACTGCTGTTCATCCGCAGCCATGTCGACACATCGGATCCGCGACTTGTGACCGCCGAGGCGATGATCGAGGTCCGTGAGAAAGTCGCGCCCTATATCGACTTACAACTCGTCGCATTCCCGCAGGATGGCTATTACCGCTCGCCGGGCGCGATAGACGCGCTCAACCGGGCGCTCGACATGGGCGTCGATATCGTCGGCGGCATCCCGCATTTCGAGCGCACGATGGGCGAAGGCACGGCTTCGGTGGAAGCGCTTTGCCGCATTGCCGCCGATCGCGGCCTGCCTGTGGACATGCATTGCGACGAGACCGACGACCCCCTTTCCCGCCATATCGAAACGCTCGCGGCCGAAACCATCCGCTTCGGGCTGCAGGGCCGGGTCGCCGGCTCGCATTTGACATCGATGCATTCGATGGACAACTACTACGTCTCCAAGCTCATTCCGCTGATGGCGGAAGCGAGGATCAACGTCATTCCCAACCCGCTGATCAACATCATGCTGCAGGGCCGTCACGACACCTATCCGAAGCGCCGGGGCATGACCCGCGTGCGCGAACTGATGGATGCCGGGCTCAACGTATCCTTCGGGCACGATTGCGTCATGGATCCCTGGTATTCGATGGGCTCCGGCGACATGCTGGAAGTCGGTCACATGGCCGTCCATGTCGCGCAGATGGCCGGAATCGAGGACAAGAAGAAGATCTTCGGCGCACTGACGGTCAATTCGGCCAAGACGATGGGCTTGGAGGGCTACGGCTTGGAAAAAGGCTGCAACGCCGATCTCGTCATCCTTCAAGCGGCCGACACGCTTGAGGCGCTACGCCTCAAGCCAACCCGGCTTGCGGTGATCCGTCGCGGCAAGGTCATCGCCCGGTCGGCGCCACGCATCGGCACGCTGTTTCTCGAAGGGCGTCCGGCAAGCATCGACAGCGGGTTGGATTACATTCCCCACTATTGAGAATGGCGTCGGATGGCCAAGTCACTGTCGCGGCCACCCCATGGATGCTTCAAATTCCAGAGCCTGGATGTCACGCCCGATGGCGGCGACAGCGATGACCTTGTCACCTTTGATGTACCGGACCATGCAGTCGCGCTTGGCCATGCTACCGTCGATCTCTATCCTGTCCCAGTCATGGGCATAGCCTACGTAGCGGATCGACAGGTCGTAATGGGCGCTCCAGAAGAACGGAGCGCTCTGGAAGGCCCTGCTAACGCCGAGCATGTTTTCCGCCGCGACCTGGCCTTGACGCTGCGCCACGACCCAGTGCTCGACGCGCCGAGACTGACGGGTGTCCAGGTCGTGCCACTGGGCGACATCGCCGGCGGCAAATATTCCGGGGATGTTCGTTTCCAGGAATTCATTGACGAGCACCCCTTTGTCGAAGGCGATGCCGGCCTCTGCCGCCAGCACCACTTGCGGCTTCACGCCCACGCCGACGACGACAAGATCCGCGTCGAACACACGGCCGTCACTCAAGGTGACCGTCCGTTCGTCGATACGCACAGCGGTTGCCCCGAGATGGAAGGCGACCCCGTGTTGCTCATGCAGGGAGCGAATGAAATCGCCGAGTTCCGGACCCAGCACTGTCTCCAGAGGACGCGCGCCCGGCGCGACGACATGAACCGCAATGTTTCTGCTGCGCAGGGCAGCGGCGACTTCCAGTCCGATGAAGCCGGCGCCAAGCACGACGGCGACCTTCGCCTCCCCGGCGCGTGCAATGATTGCCCGACTGTCATTCAGCGAGCGCAACACGAATACATGGGACTGCTCGGCGCCCGGGATCGACAGACGGATGGGCTCTGCCCCCGTGGCCAAAAGCAGCCGATCGAATGGGAAAACGCGGCCATCGTCCGTGATCACGCTGCGGCGGACGGTATCGATACGATCGACATTCGTCTGCAGATGAAGGCCGATATTTCGTTTGGTGTAGAACGCCTGGGAGCGGAGCGGAATCCAGGCTTCCTTGGCTGAGCCCGCCAGATAGTCCTTCGACAGGTTGGGCCGGTCATAGGGCGCGTCGGTATCGGCGCTGAGCATGGTCAACTCCCCGGAGAAATGGCGCCGGCGCAACATTTCCGCCGCAGCAAAGCCGGCGGCCCCTCCTCCGACGATGACGATCCGTTCCGGCAAAGGCGGGACATCCCGGGCAAGCTGCGGCACGGCCTGCTCGCCGACAGCAATCTTGTCCGTCACGAAGATCCTGTCGCCCTGGCGTTCGACTTTCCATCGCGGCAGCGGATCGAACGCGGGAGCTTGCAGTGCTTCGCCAGTGCGAAGGCTGAAGCAGGCGTGATGCCAGGGGCAACGCACCGTGTCGCCGACGACAACCCCGTGCGCCAGTGGCGCCCCATAGTGGGTGCACATGCCGCCGACCGCCAGCACGTCGTCTCCCACGCGTGCCAGCACCACCGGCTCGCCCGCGACATGTCCCTGTAGCAGGCTCTTGGCCCCGAACGCGGTGATCGCCACGCCGGCGGCCAGGTCGGGGCCGGTTTCATTTGTCCCATGCGACGCCATCCCGGTTCTCCTTCGCTATCTTCCGGCGTCGGCCAATCCGGCGTCGAGCATAAGCATTGGACGCAGCATCCGGCAAAAAGTTCCCGCAGATGCCACTCAGATCTTTCCCCCAAACGGCTGGCCGGGAACTTTTCGCCGGATCAAGCATCAAACGCCCATTCACGCCGACAAGAAAGAGAGATTTTGATGAACCTGCACACTGAAATTCTGGAGCGAACCGAGGAGCGTTCAACTCATGACGAAGGCCAGGCATTGTTCGGCCATCCACGGCTCAACGCAACTGGCGCTGGACAGCCAAGCCGGCTCGAAGCGGAAGAGGCAGTGCGCACGTTGATCCGCTGGGCGGGCGACAATCCGGAACGGGCGGGGCTTCTCGACACGCCGGCCCGGGTCGTCCGCGCCTATGAGGAATGGTTCGAGGGCTACAACCAGAACCCGGCAAGCCTGCTCGAGCGCACATTCGACGAGATCGGTGGATACAGTCAGGCGGTCGAACTGCATGACATACCCTTTCATTCAGTCTGCGAACACCACATGGCGACCATTCGCGGCAAGGCGCACATTGCCTATATGCCTGTAGACCGGGTCGTGGGCATTTCCAAACTGGCAAGAGTGGTAGAGGCCTGCGCACGGCGTTTGCAGATACAGGAACGCTTGACAGACGAGATCGCCTGCGCCATCGACGATGCCCTGCGGCCAGGCGGTGTCGCCGTCGTCATCGAAGCCGAGCATGGCTGCATGTCCACGCGTGGGGTTTGCGTGCACGGCACGCGCATGGTCACCAAGCGAATGCTCGGCGTCTTCGACACCGATGCGGGTCTCAGGCGTGAGTTCCTTTCGTCGATCGGCATGTGACGATTGCCGAAAAATCTATCGCCACCTGGGAGCTTCGCTCATGGCCAATATTCCCCCTCGACCGAAAACCGCTTTCATCTTTGCCGGGGGCGGCAGCTTCGGTGCCATTCAGGTCGGGATGCTGCGTGCGTTGACAAGGAGAGGCATGACAGCGGACATGGTTGTCGGCTCAAGCGTCGGCGCCTTGAATGGCGCCTACTATGCCGGCAACCCCACGGCCGCCGGTGTCGAGCGGCTGGAAGCGATCTGGCGTGGACTTAGGCGACGCGACGTGTTTCCGCTACGGCTGAAGGCAATGTTGAGTTTTCTATATCGGCGCGATTTCCTCGTCGCGTCCGATGGGCTGCACCGCCTTGTCGAACGCAATCTTGCCTATCGGAATCTGGAAGATGCGGCGATCCCAATCCATATCGTCGCGACAAACATCCTGACAGGCGGAACGGTCGTTTTGTCGGAGGGTTCGGCTGCGCAGGCGATCATCGCCAGTGCGGCAATCCCGGCGGCCTTTGCGCCGGTGAATTTCAACGGCCTCTATCTTGCCGACGGTGCCGTTTCGAGCAACACACCGATCAAAGTGGCGGTGGAACAGGGCGCCCAGCGCCTGATCGTTCTGCCGACCGGCTATGCCTGTGCGCTGGACAAGCCGCCCGTTGGGATGATCGCCAACGCACTGCATGCGCTGACGCTGCTTGTCGTCAGGCAATTGTGGAGCGAACTGGAGACTCTGGACAAGAGCATTGATTTCTTCATCCTGCCGCCGCTATGCCCACTAGTCGGATCGCCCTACGATTTTTCGCAGACGGCCGAACTCATCGAACGGGCCGCGCGCAGCACCGATGACTGGATCGCAAACGGCGGCTTTGAATGGCCAGGCGTTTATTCCCAACTGAGTACGCATACACACGCGCATCAACATTAACCTGCTGTCAGGTTAAGGTTTCAATCTTCTTTGTGCAGCAACGCCTTGGTGCATGGCACAGACGGGGCAGAACTATCGGCCCCCATCTCCGGATTGCCTCAACGGAAACGATTTGCCCGGACGAAAGCGGCGACGTTTACAGCCAATTGCAACAAACGCCACCGCGCACAAAAATCACTTATTTCTCATAAGCCAGATTTTTCCTGCCATCGTAATCTCGTGGGAATCCTCATCGGCCTTGTCAGCCAGATTGCATCGCGCCAACAGACCATACCCCCCAAGTTCCTCCAGAGTGGTTGTCGTCACGAATTTGATTTTTTGAGGCCTTTCGCGAAACCTGTCGGTCTTTGCATATGTCACCTCGGCGTTAAGGTGCGTCCACTTTTTCATCGGCTGAGGAAAGAGATTGCCTTCCCTAGCCAGCTTGAGTCCCCTGATCTGCGTGGGTGTGAGTGTCAGATCCGTCATATTCTATCCTTACTAAGCCGCAAGTGCGGTGGGTCGGCAAAAAGGGCAACCAATAATGCTCGCCTTTATTCTTCGGCACTCCGTAGCAGATCAATTTGGCAAATGTGAGTGAATTCTCACATTTTGGGCATTTCGCCAAAACCTGCAGACCGGGAAGTCGCGGGTGCGCAACCCCATGCCGGCCTCGTGCAGGACGAGGTCCTCGAGATGTACGAGCCCGCCGTCGATCGATTGCGAGACGGCGGCATCGACGCACAGCGAACGTTTCCCGACCGGAAATTGGGCAATCCGCACGGCCAAGCGGTTCGGTGCCGGCATGACGCCGAGACCATATCGGAGCCGGCTGCAGAGGCAGGATCAGTCGCGCGTAATCCATTGATATGGCGTCGTTCTATCTTTTTATCAAAGTTATATAGATGCTCGCTTTCGTAACTGCTGCGTTAACCATAAAGCCACATCATTAACGATAGGTAGCAAGTATCGATAGTGTGCCATCTAAGGCCATTTGCTTGCTATCTTTGCCCCGTGTTGCTATCTTCTCAGTGAAAATCGCCACCAGGAGCGTACAGCCAGCATGTCTGAACCCCAATTGTCCATCCGCAGCGCCAAGGCCAAAGAACTGGCCCATGCGCTCGCCCGCCGCACCGGGATGCCGATGAACAGGCTCGTCGAGCAGGCACTCGAGCACTACGATGGCGCACTGCGTCACGAAAACAACCGCCACCCGATCGATGCGGTCTGGGAGCTGGCCGCCGAGGGCCGGCGCACGGTACCGGCCGGCGCCACCTCCGACCACCACGACCTTTATGACGACAGTGGGCTGCCGGAGTGATTGCGATCGATACGTCGGTGATCCTGGCGATCGCGCTCGACGAGCCGGAGGCAGAAACCTTCAAGACGGTGCTGCGTCAGGAACCACTGCTGATCGGCTGGCCGACCCTGTTCGAAACCCGGATCGTGCTTTCCGCCAAAGGTTTTGCCAATGCCGGCGCCATTGTCGCACGGTTGGCCGAGGCACCCAACGTGTCCGCTATCGCGTTTGACAATAAGCACTACAGGGCCGCCGAACACGCCTATGCGCACTACGGCAAAGGTCGTCACCCAGCAGCTCTGAACATGGGCAATTGCTTTTCCTATGCGGTTGCCTCGGTCGGCAAATCGCCGCTCCTGTTCAAGGGCAATGACTTCGCCAAGACCGACGTGAAATGCCACCCGCAGTCGACACAGCAATGACGACCGCAACGCTAATCAAGCGCGCAGAGGAACTCGACGCGCTCGATGCGATCCTGCCGTTTGATCGCCGCGACCAGCTTGCCGCATTGCTGACTGACGACGATGTCGCGACGCTGAAACATCTGGCCAGCGCCGGCATGGGCGACAACACCCTGCGGGCGCTGGCCTCCGACCTCGGCTATCTCGAAGCCTGGTGTGTGGCGGCCACCGGCGCGCCCCTGCCCTGGCCAGCACCTGAAAGCCTGCTGCTCAAATTCGTCGCCCAGCATCTGTGGGACCCGGTTGAACGGGAGAGAAATCCTGAGCATGGTCTGCCCGACACCGTTTCGGCCGCTCTGCGGGCGCAAAAGCTGTTGCGCAGCACCGGGCCGCACGCGCCGGCGACGGTCCGGCGGCGGCTGACAAGCTGGTCGATCCTGACGCGCTGGCGCGGACTGCAGGGGGCGTTTGCCGCGCCGGCGCTGAAGAGCGCGCTCAGATTGGCGATCCGCGCCGCCGCCCGGCCGCGGCAACGCAAGAGCGGCAAGGCCATCACCGGCGATGTTCTGGTCCAGCTTCTGTCTGCCTGCAGCGGCGACCGGCTGGTCGATCTGCGGGATTGCGCCCTGCTGCTGGTCGCCTTTGCCTCCGGCGGCCGCCGACGTTCGGAGGTGGCCGGTTTGCGCCGTGAGGATCTGGTCGACGAAGATCCGCTGCCATCGGACCCACAAGATCCGGCCTCGCCGCAGCTGCCCTGTCTGACGATCCATCTCGGCCGCACCAAGACCACCAACGCCGACGAGGGTGAAACCGTGCTGCTGATCGGCCGGCCGGTGACTGCGCTGCAGGCCTGGCTGGCCGCGGCGGCGATCGACAGCGGTCCGCTGTTTCGCAAGATCGACCAGTGGGGCCATGTCGACCGCCGGGCGATCACGCCGCAAACCGTCAATCTGATCGTCAAGGCGCGCGCGCAGCAGGCCGGACTGGATCCGAAGGCGTTTTCGGCCCATGGGCTTCGGTCCGGTTATCTGACCGAAGCGGCCCGGCGCGGCATCTCGCTGCCCGAGGCGATGGGCCAGTCGCGCCATAAATCCGTCGCCCAGGCCGCCAGCTACTACAACGAAGCCGAGCGCAAGCTGGGCCGGGCGGCGAGACTGTTCGTCTGAGGCGATCGCGCATCTGAACACTGCACCGATGCACCTGCCGCCGCGGTATTGCGGCAGGCTCTGCAGACGACTGGCTTAGCGTTTCAGCGGCATGGCAAGAGGGCGCATTGGGGCGCCCCTGCGCTTGATCCAAGCGCCGAAGACGGCGAATTCATGGAGGGCATCCTAAACAACGGCAGGAGAACTCAAATCAAAAACGATAAACGGGGCATTCGAATTTACGTATCCGGGTGGGCGCGCTGGAGACCAAGTACGGATCAGTCAGCAGACGCTCCACGGAAAATTTTGACGGCGTCCGCCACAAGGGCAGCGTTATCGGTCGCGATCGTCCCATCCTTGAGGTGTTTGCCGTCTTCTAGACCGACCCGGGTGGACCAGCGACGTTGGTGTGCAAGTTCAACGAATGGCCACACGGTAGCGTCAAACCCATGCAGGAGAATGGGGCACCGCAGGCCGGCACGATCAAGCACGGCTTCGATGTCATTCGCGACCTGAAATGCTACACTCAGAGTCTGCTCTTCGAGCTCTATCAGAACACGCAAAACTCGACTATGGCCAGGAAGCTTTACAAAGCGCTCAGCGTCGGCAATCGAGGCGAGCCCAGCTTCAATTCCAACGCCACGATGTCGAAGTGATTCCATGATGGCAGGTGCATTATGCTCCGACAGGTTCACTGAGGCTTAATCCGGCAGTTCCCTCCATTGGGCAATGCAAGCGCGGGTTCGATTTTCGTCATTCTCAATCCACGCTCCCGTCGAAACACCAATAAACGTGCCGGGGCAGGTACGCCGAACGGCCAGAATGGTATCGTCCACAGCCACAAGACTTTCATTCCCGTCGGTTCCACGCGGATGGAGGTGAAGCTCGGCCGCCCCCGCGTCGATGCAGAGTGCGCTATCTTGCGCCATGGCTTCCAGCTTAAGCGGAATTCGCGAATGGAAATCGCTGGCGCGGGCGCCGTTGAGACAGGCTTGAACAATCATGTGGTTCCCACTCCCGAAGACCGGCTCACCCAGAGCGGCGCAGATTTAACCGCTTTGCTGCTTCAGCCGGTGGACGTTCCAGCGTTTCATTGCCGACATCGATCTTCATCATGTCGAGCGGTTGGCGGCCGGGCTGTTTGCCTTTCGCCCGCGCAGCGGCAATACCATCCCTTGGTCGCTCTCGAGATGAGACGTCTTTCGAAATGAGCAATGGCGCCGAACGGTGCTGCCAGATTAACGCACGCGCCATCACCCGTCAGCTACAAACATCACCGCTTTCCACCGGCACCTATCTCAAGGAATTCCCCAAGAAACGAAAAACTCCCCGTCGAGATCATCAACCGCACTTCGACGGCCCCTCACCCTTGATATCGAAGCCTAGCTTGACCTACCCCACGCTTTTGAGATGCCCGCCATTCGTTCTCAGAAGAGCCATCACCATCGGGCCGAGTGAGAATTCACCCTTCCGCGCCCGGTCGGTCAGCGTCCGGAGATACCCGCCCGCCGAGTTGATATGCCCTGCCCGTTCAAGCATGCACGCAACGACAGTGGCGGCGTTTTCCGGCCCGAGAACCTCGCAAGCCTCCTGATAGGCGCTCGGGCTGATGCCCAGCGTTGAACGGACCACCACGGCCGCGGTCATCAGGTCGCGCCAAGTGGCGATTGCCCCGCCTTGCCCGTACATAGCAATTTCGGGACAGGCCTGAAGAACCAATCCAAGTGGGAAAGATTTCAGCTCCGGTATTACGTCCGGTCGTTTGTTGTCGCGACTTTGCCCCACTCTCGTTTCAGAGAGCGGTTCAAGTTCAGTAATAGTTTGTGGGTTTGAATTCTGTATATGACGCTCAGTATGGGACTCATTGGCGCTTGTTTTTTGGCTATTTACCAGCATTTCCAGAATGTTGATGATCTCTTCACGAAGCATCTCCAGTTCTTCAAGCGCAGCCTCCAGCTGGCCCCTGGTCGCATTCCGCGCAATGCCCGTGATAATGCTGCGGAACTGGAGGAATACCTGCTCCCAGTTGCCCGGTGCGGCTTCAGCCATGGCAGTCTCGATAAGCTTGGCGATGTCGCGCCGGCATAGCGTGATGCGCTCCTTCGTCACCCGCAGCAGCTGCTGTTCTGCCCTCACCTGACCGGCAACGGCTTCGATTTCCTCGGCCCGCGCAAGCAATGGCGCCAGGCTTAGGCCGAACGCCTGCTCGATATCGCCGTCGCGGTCCTTGCGGGCGTAGCGCTTGCCGTTCGGGCTATCCTTGCGCAGGATCAGTCCAGCCTGCACGAGATCGGCAAGATGACGGCGCAACGTCGCTGGCGCCATCCCATGGGCGCGTACCGAAAGCTGGGCATTCGAAGGAAACACGACAAGGCCCTGCGCCTCGTTCAACTGCGCGGCTGGATAAAAACTCAACAACGCGTCGAGAACCGAAAGCGCGCGATCGCTGATACCGATCTGCACTCTCGCCTCGCACAGCGCTCTAAACAGCTTCCATTTGTCGACTGACTTTTCCGGAGCGATCTGCTGTGCGGCAATTTGATTTGCCAACATTCCAAGCGTCATCGGCCGCCGCCCAAAGGGCGTCGTCACACTTCCATTTTCCATGTCTCTTCACCTTTCAAGAAGGCAAAAGAAATCTACTCACCAAATCGGCGCCAAAGACTCTTGACAGGGATTCCGGGAAATGCGATTCTCTAGTTGCTTAGACACGAGAAGGGCTTCCAGGACGGCAACGTTTGGGGGCCTTTTTCTTTTGCTGGTTCTCAGTCTCCTTGCTTCATCGACTTCTGCCGTCTGAAATCGTCATAGAGCGCATCCAGATTGGCGGAAATGAACTCTCCAAAACCGACGGCATCGCGTGCTTTCAATGCAAGCACATAGCGTTTTCCATCGTTCTTGATATCGACCGAGACTGATTTGTCTGCGGGAACCCAGTTTTTCGCGGGCGTTGCTTTCGGCTTCGACGCCTTCCGCTTGCTCTTCAGATGATCGACCAGCGCACCGAAGCGGAGGTCGGGATCGAGCGCCAGCAAGGCTTCATCTTCGATCACCGAAAATGCCTTCTCGAGCGTCGCGGGCTTTTCCAGCAGCAGCTTGAGTTCATACCAGCGATCCCGGCCAATCGACTTTGCGCCACTGAGGGCGCCCAGAACGGGTGAGGGCAGGGCAGCCACCGACAGCATCTTGGAGAGCGTCGCCTTGTCGACGGACAGCGCGGCTAGCACCGTGGCGTTATCGTTGTCGTAATTCAGCTTGCTCAGCTTGCCGGCAAACACCGCCTTCTCGATGAAGGACAGGTTGGCGCGGGCGGAGTTTTCCTGGCCCTGTGCGACGACGTGATCGCGATCCTCGATCGCCTTGACCACGGCGCGCACATTGCGCCCGAGTTCACGCGCCGCCCTGACGCGACGATGTCCGAAGACCACCATATAGCGGCCGGTTTCCCGGGGATGTGGACGCACGAGAATGGGGCTATCCTGACCCCGCTCTCGGATAGCGTTCACCAGTTCGCCGAATTCCTGCGCATCGTCCTCGATCCGATCCCGCACGAAAGATTCGTCGATCGTGGCCGGATCCAGTTCGACGACCGTTTCGCCCTCAAGCAGTTTGTCGGCGCGCTCGGCAAGTTCATCGATTGAGCTGATGATCGAGCGGGAAGCGCCTTTGATCGTATAGTCGAGCGCAACAAGCCCTTCATTGGCGGGCTTGTCGTCCATCAGATTTGCAAAAGGGTTCTTACGTGCCACGAGGAGCTCCCTTCTCCCGACCTAACGCAATGAAAACAATGCGGGAATTGAGGTTTTTTACGGCAGTCAACGCGGTCATAGCCGCCCCCACGCCTTGTGGATCAGGCCCTGGATCTCGAAATTGACCGCATCCATGCATTCGATCGCGCGATCATAGGTTTCGCGGGTGAAATTCGACCGCTCGACTTCGTAGAGGCTCTGCTTCGTCAGCCCCGCATCGGAAATAGCTGTAGACTTCAGCATCGGACTCTTGAGAATTTCTTCCGCCAGCATCGATTGCATGAAGCCCAGCATCTGTGCTTGCGGCACATCGGTCGGCTCATAGCGGGTAATCAGATAGCGCAGCCAATCCATGCTGACGCTGGCGCCCGCTTTCTTGATGGTCTTGGTGATATTGCCGAGCATCAGCAGGAACTGGCTCATCGACATCAGGTCGAGCATCTGCGGATGCACGGTAATCAGCACCGATGTTGCCGCCGTCAGCGCCGTCAGCGTCAAGTAGCCCAGCTGTGGTGGGCAGTCGACGACGACGACATCGTAGCGCTCGTCTACCTCGGTCAACGCCTTACCCAAACGGTTGAAGAACCGTTTGCCTTCGTTGGAGGTCTGCATGGCGAGCGGTGTATCGTACTCGTATTCCTGCAGCTCGAGATTTGCCGGGATGATGTCGAGGCCCGGGAAGTTGGTCGGCAGAATGATGTCGCTGATCGGTTTGCGTTCACTGTCGTAGCGGATCGTATCGTAGAGCGACGGGTTCTTGTCGAGCTCGGGCTGGAAGCCATGCAGTGCGGAAAGCGAAGCCTGAGGGTCTAGGTCGATGACCAGAACGCGGTGTCCGGTCAGAGCCAGATGCTGGGCGAGGTGGGCCGTCGTGGTGGTCTTGCCGCTGCCACCCTTGAAGTTGACAACGGCGACAACCTGAAGCTTTTCGTGCCCCTTGCGGTGCGGCACATATTTCTTGGCGTCGGATTTGCCTGTTTTGTCCAGGTAGAAGCGCAGCTCCTGCATCTGGGCGGCGGTGTAGAACCGCCGGCCGCCAGTCGAGGTCGCGGGAATCGGGCCCTTGCCTTCAAGATGAAGCCGCTTGAGGTTGTTGGGGCTGACGCCAAGATAGTGTGCCACCTCGGCCATCGAGAACTGCCGCAAACCCTTCTGGGCGTTCGGCGGAAACTTCTCCATGCGAAGCTGGTCGAGGCGGCGGGATATCTCCGCACCCTGCATGAGGATCTTTTCATCGAACTCGAAGGACGGGAGCCTGGGAATCGCGTTCATCGTATTTTACCATAATAGCGCTAGATTGCTCATTTGAGCGGAATTAGCGTCATTATGTCCGATTCTCTCAAGCTGACAAGAAAAATATAGTAAACAAAAGGTTAACGACCCTTCCGGGTATACCGTCAAATGCCTTTAAACACGGTAGGGGAGGGGGTGTGGGTTCATCAAGAGCCCGTCGCCGTCATGCACAGGTAAGTCGCCCACACCCGTGCAATCGGATGTGGGCGACGAAGAATCGGTATCAGGGAATCACTCCGCGGGAACCTCCGCCGAGCGCCTCCGCCCAATCGTCGCCTGGGTCAGCACAAAGGCAAATGCTGCGGCCAGTGCGATACCGAAAGCCATCGGCGTGGCCGTGCCGTCGAAGAAGGTGCTGGTGATCACCATCGCCACCGCCGCGGTGACGAAGTGGAGCGTCCCCATCAGCGACGAAGCGGTTCCGGCAATCTCTCCGTGGTCTTCGAGCGCCAGCACCGCACTGGTCGGGATGACGAGGCCGAGCAGGCCGTAGCCCACGAACAGGAACGTCGCCAGCACGGGTAGCTGGTCAAAGCCTGCACCCATCACCACGGCCATTGAGACCATCACGAGACCGAAGGCTGTAACCGCTATTCTCATGACACGGACCAACCCGAACCGCTCGCCGAACCAACCGGTGAACTGCGACACCGTGAAGAACGAGACAGCATTGATGGAGAAGGCGATGCTGTACTGCGTCGGCGTCAGTCCATAATGTTCGATCAGCACGAAGGGAGAGTTGGCGAGGTAGACGAGGAAGCTGGAAATGCTCAGCCCGCCGATGAATGTCAGCGTCAGGAAGTTGCGGTCACTCAACAGACGGCGATAGGCCGCAATGGCACTGCCGAGCCCGCTTTCGGCGCGGTGCTCGCTTGGTCGGGTTTCCTCCAACTGGGTCGAAAGCAGCACGAGTCCGACAGCCGCAGCAATCGTGACGGCCCAGAAGACACCCCGCCATCCATAGAACTCGATGACGACACTGCCGGTGAGTGGCGCAAGAATCGGAGATATGGAGAACACCAGCATCAGCAGCGACATCAGGCGGGCAGCCTGGACGCCGGTATGCATGTCACGGACGACCGCCCGCGGTATAACCATGCCGGCGGCGCCGCCGATACCCTGCAGAAACCGGAACGCGATCAGCGTCTCGATGTCGGTCGCAAGCGCACAGCCGACGCTTGCAATGGCAAACACCGTGATGCCGATGTAGAGCGGCAACTTGCGCCCCCACATGTCGGACAGCGGTCCATAGACAAGCTGGGAAAGCGCAAAGGAAATGAAGAAAGCCAGCAGGCTGAGTTGGGTGACGTTGCTGTCAGCGCCGAGATCCTGACCGATGGTGGGCAGTGCGGGGAGGTACATGTCGATGGCGAATGGCCCGATCGCCGACAGCAGACCGAGTATGATCGCGGTACGAATAAAGGATGTCGTCATGGGGGTAAACTTTCACGAAACAGAGCGCCCTGGCATCCCATATGGTTTGCCTTCCGCTTCTCTTCAGATTGTATGATGCCGTTGAGGATACGGAGCTTGGGAGCACACCGACCTCGGTATTCATGTCGTCCATATATTTGGACACAGCTGTAAAATTAGACACCATTGTCTAAAACGTCAAGGCGCACTATCTTATATTTTATGAAGAAAACAACGACACCCGCCGCACGCGCGGAAACCATGTCACGCGGGCAATGCGCCAAGCGGCTCTCGATACTGGAGGCTGCGGCCAACGTCTTTTGCCGACACGGATTCGCCGCTGCGAGTATCGATGAGATCGCCGCAGAAGCATGCGTCTCGCGACAGACCGTCTACAACCATTATCGCGACAAGGACACTCTGATGATGGCGGTCATCGACGACGTGATGTCCCGCGCCAACGGCATGCTTTTTTCAGTTCTGTCTACCTTTCCCGAGAAAGCAGACAACATCGAGGACGATCTGGCCGCATTTGCGGTTCGCCTCAACAAGAACTGCGTCTGCAACAGCGACGGCAAGTTCATCCGCAAGCTGGTCCTCAACGAGGGCGAACGCTATCCGCATCTGTTCGAATCCTGGCGGCAGCATGGCCCCCTGAAACTCACCAATGCACTTTCGGCGCTCTTCGCCCGACTGAGCGTGGCAGGTGCGCTGAAGATAGACGACTTCGATCTGGCCGCACGGCAATTCCTTGCGCTTTCCAATGCCGATCTGCAGATGCTGACTTTGCTGGGCGAAATGCCCTCCGACGAACAGCTTGAAAGCGCAGCGCGCAATGCTGTCCGTACGTTCCTGCGCGCTTATGGAGCAGGGGAGGGGCAAAAGCCCCTGCAACAGGCGGCACTATCGGCCATCGCGTGAGCTTCAACGATACAATTGGCTGAGCCGACATTGTTCCTCAACCTGAGAGACTTGCCTTCGTGTCCAACAGTGGCTTCAATGCGCTGATTGCATCACGAAAGACTCTCCCATGAAGCCGTCCGGCTTTTTCCGCGCAGCCGTAGCCCTCAGTATTTCTTTTATTCCCGGCAGCGCCTCGGCACATGGCAGCGAGGCATCGATCGTCCTTCTGCTGCCGACAGGCTATTATCTTGCCGGCGCTGCGCTGGCGGTTGCGGCATCCTTTCTGCTGCTGGCCTTCATGCCCGTGCACCTGTCTGACAAGATCGCCGCAGCGCGCCTACCGCTCGGCTCGGTGCCAAACCTCGCCCCATGGATATCAAGCAGCCTCGCATTTTTGTTCCTGACGACGTTGGTCGCTTCAGGACTGTTGGGGACGCGCGATCCGGTGGGAAACCCGCTGCCAACGATGATCTGGACGATCTGGTGGGTCTGCTTCACCGTCCTGCAGTCGATCACCGGCCCACTCTGGCCGCATCTCAATCCGTGGACAGGGCCTCGCTTCATCCTGAGAAAACTGAGCGGCCGACCGGCAGGGGAGGGGGCGGCTCTACCGCTGCGGCCATCGATCGGCTATTTGATCGCCATTGCCCAGTTTTCCATGTTTGCTTGGTTCGAACTGATCGATCTTGCCCCGAGCGACCCGGAACGGCTTGCCATGGCCGTCAGCGGATACTGGCTGGTCAATCTTCTCGGCGCCATGCTTTGCGGCGAGCCCTTTTGGATGCGGTATGCCGAACCGTTTTCGATCTTCTTCGGCCTGATCGGACGATTGTCGCCGTTCGACCGAAAACCGATCGAAGGGGATCGGACGCAGATCGCGCTCGCTTGGCCGGGCAGGGGACTGATCGATACCGCCGGCCTGCCGCTGATCGCGGTTCTGTTCATCCTGCTGACGCTGTCCACCGTCGCTTTCGACGGTTTTTCCCGCACCTTTTTGTGGCTCTCGGCAATCGATATCAATCCGCTCGAGTTTCCCGGACGCAGTGTCGTCGTCACCTCAGGCACATTGGGACTGATCGGAATGTTCGTGGCCCAATCCACGCTCTATCTGGGATCTGTGGCGTTGGGATGCGCACTCGCTGGTTCGACTGGGCATTGGAAAGCGGCCGCCGGACGACTGATCTACAGCATCGTGCCGATCTCTCTGGCCTTTCAGGCCGCACATTATCTGACGACCGTGCTGATAGACGGGCAGAATGCCCTGATTGCCATTTCAGATCCGTTCTCGCTTGGCTGGAACCTGTTCGGCACGGCCGATGATCATACCACGACGTCCTTTCTCAACACGCTCGATGGCGTCACCCGCATTTTCAACGCTGAAACTGCCATTATCACGGCGGGGCATGTCGTCGGCATCGTCATGGCGCATCTGATCGCACTGCGGATATTCAAAACACCGAAGGCCGCTGTGCTGAGCCAGATCCCGCTGGCTGTCATGATGGTTTCCTACACCGCATTCGGCCTCTGGCTGCTCGCCACGCCGCGGATATGATCGGGTCAGTGCCCAACGCCCAGATATTTTTGCACCAATGTCGGATCGTTACGCACCTCGTCGACGCTGCATTGGGCCTGGATGACGCCATGGTCCATGAAGGCAATGCGGTCGGCGACTGGCAGCACCGCATCGATGCGCTGCTCGACAAGAAGCACGGCCACCCCATCGTGCCTGAGCCGGGTGACGACATCGCGGATCGCCGCAATCATTGACGGCATCAGGCCTTCGGTCGGCTCGTCCAACATGATGACCTTGGGCTCGATGCAAAGCGCGCGCGCGATCGCCACCATCGTCTGCTCGCCGCCTGACAACGTTCCCGCCTGTTGGCCCATCCGCTCGCCCAGCGCCGGGAAATAGGACAGTGCCCTTTCCAGAGCCGCCGGTCCCGATTTGCGGGTCATCAGGCCGATCTCGAGATTCTCGCGCACCGTCAGTTCCTTGAACAGCCGGCGCCCTTGCGGCACGTAGCCGATGCCCTGGCGCGGAATGGCCTCGGGCGCGAGACTGGATATGTCCAGACCATCAAGCTCGATCCGGCCGCTGCGCGGCGGCACGATGCCGATGATCGATTTCAGCGCCGTCGTTTTCCCGGCCCCGTTTCGGCCAAGAAGGCAGAGGATTTCGCCTGCGGCCACCGAGACGGAAAAATCGCGCAGCACCTGCAGATTGTCATAATAGCTGTTGAAACCTTCGACCTTGAGCATCATGCGCCGGTCCCAAGATAGGCGGCCTGTACCTCGGCATTGGCGCGGATCTCGGCGGGTGTGCCCTCGGCGAGCAACTTGCCGCGGTTGAGTACGGTGATCCGGTCTGCGAGTTGCATCACCACATCCATATTGTGTTCGATCAGCAGAATCGTCGCGGTTCTGGCGATCTCACGAACCAGCGCGCAGAAATCCTCAATTTCCGAATCCGACAGTCCCTGCGTCGGCTCATCCAGGATCAGCACCGATGGCCTGAGCGCCAGCCCCATGGCCACCTCCACCAGCCGCTGGTGCCCATAGGCCAGTTCGCCCGCCTTCTCCTGCGCCCGATCGCTGAGCCCAACGGCCCGCAAAGCTTCCGCCGTTTCCCGCCTGTCGTCGAGATCTGCACTGCCGTCGCGCTGCATGCGTCCAAGCACGGCGATGCGGACATTTTCCGCCACGGTCAGCTTCTGGTAGATGTTGGTGATCTGGAATGTATAGGCGATACCATGCCGCACACGCTTGAAGGCAGGCATACGGGTAATGTCCTCACCACGAAACCGGATCGTCCCTGATGTGACGGGGGTGCGTCCGGAGAGCAAGCTGACGAAGGTGGTTTTGCCGGCACCATTCGGCCCGATGATGGCGCGAATTTCGCCTTCCCGAAGCCGGAAATCGATGCCGTCGACGGCCTTGAGCCCGCCGAAATGGCATTTCAGCCCCTGGGTTTCGAGAATGGGCGCTACATCAGCCATGGCAGCCACCTCTCTCGTATCGTTCCGAGAATGCCCTTGGGAAACCAGAGAACCAGCGCGATCAGCACGATGCCAATGACCAGCAGGTAGGCCGTCGTCAACTCGCTCAGCCGGTCGATCATCGTCATCATCAGTACGACGCCGATCAACGGTCCGAGCAAGGTGCCCGCACCGCCCAGCAGCGTAAATAGCAGCACCTCGATCGAATATTGAATTGAGGCGAATGTCGAGCCGATGTAACCGAACAGCAGCCCATAGGCCGCGCCTGCCGCACCGGCGATGGTGCCGGAATAGAGGAAGGCTTCTAGCTTAGCCGCAAACACGTTGAAACCGAGCATCTCGGTGCGGCCCTCATTCTCTCGGATAGCCGCGAAGATCTGCCCTTTGCGACTGGTCAGCACGGCAAACGACACGGCAAGGGCCAGTAAAAGAAGCCCGAAGGCAATATTGTAGCGCACGGTTTCGCTGGCGAGATCGACGGTCCAGTCACCAATCGCAAACCGTCGCGCGGAGGAGGGGAGGGGCAGCCCATCCTGTCCACCGGTATATTTGGCGAAATAAAGCGTCGTCAGAAAGCCGACCTGCGAGAACATCAGCGTGACGATCATGAACGACACCCTGATGGTCGGCAGCGCCACCCACCCGATCAGAAATGCCAGGATGAACGCGCCGACAACCCCGACGAGGAACGCGAACGGCACGGCCAGGCCCAGATGCACAGCTGCCAGGCCAGCGCCGTACAATCCCGCGGCAAAGAAGATCGCGTGCCCGAGGCTGAGCAGTCCGACATAGCCGAGCAACATGTTGTAGCCGACAGCAAATACGGCGAGCACCATCATTCGCGTCGCCGTCATCACATAATAGTCCGGCAGCAGGAACTGCAGCAGGAATAGCCCCGCCAGCGCCAGCGCCAGCACAATGAAATTACGGCGGATGTATTCGGGCGTCATCGCTCGGCCTTTCCGAACAGGCCATTCGGCTTGAAGACCAACACGAAGGCGACGACCAGCGTCGAGACGATCTTGGCCAGCGTCGGCGAGAAGAACACCGACAGAATGCCGTCGGACAAGCCGATCAGGATCGCCGCGACCACCGTGCCCTGTATGCTTCCCAACCCGCCAATGATCACCACGATGAAAGACAGGAGCAGGGGATCCAGCCCCATAAGATAGTGGGCCTGCTGGATCGGCACGACCAGCACGGCTGCGACCGCCGCCAGCATCGCGCCAAAGGTAAAGACGCCCGCCGACACACGATCGACGCTGATGCCGAACGCCTGCGCGGTATCCCGGTCAAGCTGGGTGGCGCGCATCACCAGCCCAATCTTGGTCTTGCGCATCAGGAACCAGACTCCGGCCATCAGCACGATCGCAGCGGCAATGACGAACAGCTTGTAGGCCGAATAACCAAACCACGGAAAGCGGATCGTGTAGTAGAACGGCGGCTCGACCGCCTGTGCGTTGGGCCCGAAGAAGATCAGCGCCGACTGCTGGAAAATGTAGAGCAGGCCGATGGTGGCGACGATGGTCGCTTCAGGATCGTAGTTAAGCCGCTTGAGCACCAGCCGTTCGCTGGCAAAAGCGATCGCTCCTACCAGCAGCGGGCTGACGATCAGGGCCGCGATGAAACCGAGCGCGGGATGACCGGTCAAGAGCGTCGAGACGAACCAGGCAAACACCGCGCCCAGCATGAAGAACTCGCCATGGGCGACATTGACCACGCGCATGACGCCAAAAACCAGCGACAGCCCGACAGCTGTAACGGTCAACACCGAAGCCTGGACCAGGCCTTCAAGCACTGCGAGGAAAAGATAGGGTCCCAGCCCCATAAGCAATCACACCTTCGACCGCCCCTCCGCCAACGCATGACGGTGGACACAATTATCCCTGTGACTGCCACGCCGGGATTATCCGGCGTGGGCATCCATTCGGAGATCCCCGGCCTAAGCCGTAACCGATCTCAGAGTTCCATCTTGGTGTAATCGACCTCGGGCTCATACATGCCGTCCTCGATCGAGGTGGTATGGACGACATTCAGCTTCGATGCTTCGACCTTGGAGATGTTCTGTTTGCCGAACACCTGATGGGTCTTGCCGCTGAAGATCTTGTCGCCCTGCGGGTGCTCGTTGCTTTCGCCAAATTTCTCCAGCGATTCCAGTGCGACGATGAAATCCTTCTTCTGCTCGGGTCCGTTGTAGTTCGCCATCTCCATCGCCTGTTTGATGACGAACAAAGTTTCCCAGACAGAAAACATGTGGGAATAGGTAGAAACATCCTTCGGATCGCTGATGCTGGCGCCGTTGGCGTCGACACCGACCTTTTCTCGGAAGAATTTGTCGAATTCCGTCTGCTTCGGCTGGGCGTAGCGCGGATAGGCCTCCCAGAAATACGTGCCTTCCAGATACTGAAGCTGCGGCGTCGCCAGATCGACGGCTTCGAGTGAATCGATGAAGCCGAAAATCTCCGGACGCTGGCTGCCGAAATGATCGCCGAGTTCCTTGACGAAGGTCAGCACCGCCGGCCCGACCATGACGTGGTAGATGACTTCCGTCTCGGCGGGGATCTGCGGGAAATAGCGGGTAAACGAACTTTCCGTCGGCGGAATGGGAATGAGGCCGACAACTTCTCCGCCCTGCGCCTTGATCGCGGCCGAGAAGTAGTCGCGATGGTCGTGACCAAAGGCATAGTCCGGGAAGATCATCGTGACCTTCTTGCCCAGGTTTTTCGAAATCCACGGTGCCATCGAGGATACCTGCGACTTGACGTCGGTGATGCCCGGCTGGAACGTGTAACGGTTGAGACCGCCGCCAGCCAGTTGGTGACCTTCCGAACACACCAGGTAGGGCATCTTAAGTTCGCCCGCGCGCGGCCCCGCCGCAGCAACGACATGCGAAAACAGATGGCCGAAAACAGCATCTACCTTGTACTCCGCCGCGAACTTCTCGATCACCTCGGTGCCGCGCTTGGGGTCGGTGCCATCGTCTTCGACGATCATTTCTACCTGGTGGCCGTTGATACCGCCGCCTTCGTTGATCAGTTTCAGCGCCGCCTGAGCGGTCCGCTCGTACCATCGGCCATAGGAAGCGCCGATGCCCGTGCGATGAAATGGCGCGCCAAGCTTGATCTTGCCCTCATGCGCAAAAGCGCTGCGAACGACCAGCGGCGACGCCAGGAGCGACGCCCCGGCGGCAAGACCTTGCAGCGTGGCTCGACGTGTGATCGAGCCTCCCGAAAAGATAGATTTCGTCATGATGGCAATCCCCAGTTTGTCAAAATTCAGTCTATGGCGATGCATGTAACGACGCAAGGCAACGGCCTTGTCGCATATTCCCCGGCGGGAGCTCTTCGGCTCCTCAATTCATATGTATACAAGTGATTAATGCTCATTCTCGTGAGACTGTCAATCGCCAGTTTTCCAGCCAGGATACACCACCTGAAAGTTTCAAAACGGCAATCCGGGCGCCAACGAGGTCCGGCTCTGGCATAGACAACATCGAAGTCCGGACAGCAAACCGCCAAGGCAGGCGACCACACCATCAGTTCCATAATATATCTTATGCTATCTTTGTGTGTAAGCGCAAAGCTAAAATGTCCTGAGTCAGCAAAGTGAGAATGTCATTCTCCCCCGGTTCTGAGTGCTGGCGGGAGGCTGCAGGATGGGACTGATTGTCATGAGCGAGCGCGATTTGCAGCGTATCGAGGTGCTGTCGAAGATTGTCGAAGGTCGAATGACGATCGTGGCGGCAAGTTCGGTTCTGGCGGCATCGACCCGACAGATTAGACGACTGCTCGACGTGTTTGAATGAGATGGAGCCGCGGCGGTCCGGCACACGCAATTTGGCCGAGCACTATCGGAACTCAATATCGAGATTCTTTGCGCCAATTCCAGCCAGGCGAAAGGCCGCGTGGAGCGTGCGAACCGGACCCTGCAGGACCGCCTGGTCAAAGAATTGCGTCTCGCGGGGATATCAGACATGGACTCTGGCAACCAATTTCTTCTGAGCTTCATTACCCAGCATAATCAGAGATTTGCGCGGACACCCTTCCGGCCCGACAATCTGCATCGTCCGTTGAACATGGCACCGGACCGGCTTCGCGACATTCTCTGCAAGCGAGAACAGCGCTATGTCGGTGCTCAGCTCAGTTTCTCGTTTGAGCGAAAGAAAATCATGCTTGCCGAGACAGAGGTGTCGCGTGGCCTGGCGGGTAAATATATCGAGACCTACGCGTTTGCAGATGGACGCCTCGACGTGAGGTGGAAGGGACACTCCCTGCCCTACACTGTGTTTGACAAGGATTAGCGCGTGACACATACGGCCGTCACGGAGAATAAGCGGCTCGGGGATGTGCTTGAGTTCATCAGGGAGCGCCAAGACCAAATGCGCCCACCGAAGGTGAAGACCAATAGCGAGAAGGTCGGCTACAAGTCGCGAGGCACCAAGCCCGGGCCAAGGACGGATTTCACGAACGATCCGGAGGTGATCGCCAGACGGCAGAGGGCTTCGACGCGCATCGAGGCAGCAGAGTGACACTATATGCAGTCGCCGTTACCCTCAAACCGCAGTGACAGCCCGTCCTATGCTTAGCCTAGAATTTGCAACAGGAACTGGGGGGAACTGAGAAACACCCCAGCGACAAAACCGACAAATCCCAAGGCGAAAGCACCAGCAATGCCATGGTTGCTCCATCCTATGAGAGCGCCAACGACGGTCGCCAATACGATGATTGAGACGGTCCAAACGACCTTGACGACACTCCACAGACGACTGGCAATGCTGCGATTACTATGGTGCATGTGCGAACCTCGCTGTTCCACCGTTACCTTTCATATAAGATAGAGCACCTCTATTCGGGAGAGGCATATCGATATCCAAGCTGAGGAAAGCGGCCGGATCCACCGCTCCACCAATGTCCGGTAGAGGATGGCTTGCTGCATTTCTCTTGAGGCGCGGTCTGCAAGATCCTGACGGCAGGCCACTTCATCAGCACCGGATGACCGACCGGGAATACGCCGAGCTCCGCGAGAGCCTTCGCCAGTCGACCCCTCAACTACTACAGGAGGACGGCACCGCAGCGAGCATGTTCGTGGCATTTTGTGCTGAGTGGTTCCGACGCGAAGCCACTACCTTATTCCTGAAATGGGACTATTTGGCCGCGGACATCCTTCATGCTCTCCCTGGCGGCACGAAATGGATCGTGCCCCATAGCGTGGTGCAGCAGGTTAGCGGTGGCCACCAGCGTGTTGTCTTCAAGGTGCTGATCTCCAACCTTGACTATCACTTGCCCAAACATTGGCAATTGCCGGTCGAGGGGAGCAGGTTGACTGGTGCCTAGCACCATGTTGTAATACTTCCAATGCAAGATTTTTCGCCCTTCCAATGTCCGGACTTCTTTTGCTTCGGCATTGGCTCTCTGCTTTGCTTTGATGGTTGATGGTCTAATACTTGTGTTCTCGACAGGATGGCTTTTTGCTGGACTTTTAGTGCTTGCATTCAGCGATGCGGCGGCTGGTTCATTTGAACCGACGCCGGATATGATCATAGTGCCGGCAGGCAAGTTCGAGATGGGCGGCGATCGCGACGATTGGGCGGCCCCTGACGAGCGAGGCAACCGCATCATTGACATAAGTTCGTTCTCCGTCTCGCAAACCGAGGTTACTGCCTCGCAGTATGATGCATGTGTTCGCGCCAGGGCCTGTCGGGCACCGCTTTTCAAGGCGGAAAACGACGACTATCCTGTAACCGGCGTAGCATGGCGCGACGCTCAGTCCTATGCCGCGTGGTTGAGCGCGCAGACCGGCCACCGCTACCGCTTGCTGTCCGAAGCAGAGTGGGAACGGATTGCCCGTGCCGGCACGCAATCGCGCTACTGGTGGGGCAACAATCTCGATCCCGCTTTTGGCAACTTTGGCGACGAGTATTGCTGCCGCGGCGCGGCCCAGGGCTTGGATATCTTCGAGTCCATCGCGCCAGTGCGGAGGTTTAAACCTACACCGGAGGGCTTTCACGACCTGTACGGCAATGTATGGGAGTGGGTGCAGGACTGTTACGGCAATTACGGCCATGCGCCACAAGACGGCTCCGCGCAAGATCCGGCAGATTGCAGGGTGCGCGTGGTGCGAGGTGGATCCTACTTTCTTCCCTCGGGGTTTGCCAGGGCGAGTGCACGTTATAGGCTGACGCCTGGCGCTAGAAGGCCCGACGTCGGATTCCGCGTAGCCATGGATCTGGGCACGCCATGAAAATTTCTTGGTTGAACCGTGACATTTATGCCGTTCCGGGTCTTCTTTTTGCGTATGCGGCAACTGTCGCCTCGCTGTCTTCAGATCTCGATCCGACACAATGGGGCGCGCTCGACGCCGAACTGTATCACTTGCCCCAAATCAACTGGTTCATAGAGTGGGGCGTCCAGTGGAACTACCCCGCATGGTCGGCAAGCGGTCCCGGATTTCACTGGCTGATGGCTATCCTTGCAAAGCTAACTGGAGCCGAAGCGCTCGATCAGAACAGCTGGCAGTCCACATTCGGACCTGCTTTCCTGACAGCAATCGCGCTTCTTTTCTTCTACGCTGCATTGCGATCCAGCGGCGCTTCTCCGCTGCGGACTCTGGTGATCGGCTTCCCACTGGTCTCCTCGAGCTATTTCTGGACTCCGGCTCTGCATCCTGTAAGCGAATGCCTCTCGATGATTGGGCTTTTCGCAATGGCCTATTCACTCGCCGTTCGTCCGCGCCAGCCATTTGCGTTCGGCGTCGCGGCAGCGGCGTCCACTATCGCACGGCAAAACTTCCTCAGCGCGGCCGGAGCATTCGGACTCATGGCTGTGGTCGAACAATGGCCTCGGATCTTCACTTGGCGGATGATTGGCCTCGCTGTACTGACGCTCGGGCCGTCCTTGTTAGTTGTCACGGTACTCGTCCTACATTGGGGCGGACTGACGCCTCCGGAATGGCAAGAGATGCACACCGGATTCTCGCTTGGACCGGTCTTGCATGGATTGATGCTTCTCGGCGTCTTCGGTTGGCTATTCCTCCGCGAAGAGGACCTCGTCGGCGACGTACGCGCCCGAGCACGCGAGGTCATCATCATCGCAGCAATTTCTCTCATGCTGTGGCTCCTTGTCCCGGAGGATGGTGGCCCCAGGCCTTATTCGGTCGTATGGAACGCGGCAGCGTTCCTGCCGACGATTTATGGTCGCCCGCTGTTGACGCTTCCACTTCTGACAATGGGTGTGGTCGTGGCGTTTGCCTATTGGCGGCGCGGATGGAGAGATGGCTTCCGGCTAAGTCCAGAACTGTCCTTATTCGCCTGCTACTTCGCAGCTCAAGCAGCGCAAAGGTTCAGCTGGCAGCGCTACGCGGAGATTCCCGTCTTGCTTCTTTTGTGCCTCGGAATGGCGCGATTGCAGCGTAAGAGCCCCCGTCAGGATGCTCTTACGCTCATAGCTTTCATGGGCTATTTCGTCTTGACTATCTGGCGTATGACGGAGTTAGTTTAGAGCACGTCTAAGAACCTTGCGACCAAATGTCTGCAGATGGTCGCTCCGAGCCGTGGCGTGGTGGTTCGACAAAAGTCGCACGTTAGTCGAAGAAGACCTGGCCGCTGCACTGGCGCGGATAGCCAACGACCCCGAGCCGCTTGGCAACATTGACAAAAATGGCGCGCTGAACTGCTCCGGCAAATATACCCACCTCTTCAGTGTGTCATTTACCGCTCGAGACGCCGATGACGCTGTCTTTGTCCACCCCAGCCTTCTGAAGATCACTCAGGCTGCCAAAATTTCCCCACGGCATAATCCCCGGATTTAATCGGAAGCTCCTATCATTCAAGTTGCCGCTGTAGCGGTTGCGTGCGAATTGCACATATCCAAGCCCATGGTCGGGAGCGTTGACGCACGCTACAATGCCGCTGTCACTGTCAACCGATACAGTATTTTCCTCGATACGATTAGGGCGCGCCCATTGCGGGCGCCACCCCCTACCGGTAGCATCGTCAACGCGAAAAACCGCGCCCGATCCGTGTGCGATGAGATTACCTGTCACCAGGATGTTCCAGCCGCCATTGATTCCGATCGCCGATACGTTGCCTGAAAGAGTATTTCCTTCTATGCGCACGCCACTGGCCTTTCCATCGGTATAGATAGCCCAACTGATAGGGGTCGGCCATTCATTGATATTGTCATATCCGGGGGGCCAAAACGTCCCGTCGGCCCGGTTCATGAGATGCCCTGTTCCGGTAACGAGATTATAGCGAATGGTGCTATTCAGAGGGTCGGCCTGCGCGCCCATCAGCTTGATGGCGCCGCCATCTGCCGTACGCTGGTTTGCATTGCGGATCACATTATGTTCGATCACGGCGCCATGTACAGCGTCTTCTGGTCCCCACGCCGAGCCACCGCCGATACCGAACTGCGCAACGTTTTCGATCAAGTTGTTGGCGATCCGGATATTGTCTGCGGCTTGGAAAGATATGCCGGCTGCCTCAAAGTAAACCCTTCCAACATCATGTATATAGTTCGATAATATTCTGGCGCCGTTCGATTTTCCGAAGCTGCCATAGGTGGTGCCAATGTAAATCCCATTTCCAGCCACGTCTTCGATCAAGTTGCCTGCAACTAAAACATCCTCACTTTCAGATACGTGAATGCCGACCCCGATATTCTTGATGACGTTGCCTAGCAGCCTTACACGGTTCGCGCGCTCTAGTCGGATGGCGCCAAACCCTCTGGTGTTTGTACCGACCTTGCCGCTACCCTGTGGAGCCCCATCACGAAACTGAAGCCCCGACACAACCATCCCATCGGCCCCTTCCAGCCTGAAGAATGTTGCCAGGACGCCTGCGACAACGCCAGAGTTGGGAAGCAATTGGTCGGTGGGGATGTAGTCGATCTGGCTATCGACCGCGTCATACCACCATTCGCCAGGGACATCTAGCAAAGCCTCCCCGCCGGCCAGGAAGTAACGGCTGCCTTCAGCGGTGAAGAAATAACCGGTGCCCTCAGTGCCTATAGTCCGAGATGCGGCGTCGATTGAAACCACCGGAAGCGTGTCGTTGCTCCATTGGCTTCCAGGTTGGAAACCGCCGACAATGTTGGCGACAAGCCCTTTCAGATCTCCCAATGCCGGAAGATCACCGGGATGGAAGCAAAAGCGTGTGTTGCCTTGCCAGGGGTCGATAGGCGGTTCGCATTTGGCCGCAAACAGCCAGCCCTTGGTCGGATCTCCATTATTGGGAGCGTTGGGAAAGCGCGCCCGCGTCTGAACGACACCGTTGACGAAGAGGTCGCCAACTTCTCCTCCCGCCGACAAACTCAATGGTGCCGACCAGCGACGATCGCCCCCCCGCTTCCACCCGTGCACGAGTGGACCGCCATGCAGGACAGGTGTTTCATTGCATCTTGCGGTGATGATTAAATTAGCGTCGCGAGCGTCAAACACGATTGGCTTGGCGAGATAGTAGTCGCCGCTGCCCAACGCTATCGTGTTTTGGCCGCCAATTGCGCGCGCGGCATCCCTGGCTCTCTCAATGCTGGCGAAAGGACCGTCCATGCGCTCAAGATTTGGTGAGGGAAGAAGGCCGTTCCATTTGTCGTCGCCATCTGGAGATACATGGAATACCGTCCTGGTCGCGGGCTCTGTGGTCGTTTCACCGCCAAGGATAGCCGCGTTCAACTCCGTCGACAACGTTGATCCCGAACCTCCCACACAAGTAGCTTGTCTGATCAACTGTTGCTGGCGATTAAACGCATCGGAATCCGGCCACGCTGTTGCAGAACTTCCCTCTAGCGGGAACGGTGTGACAAAGAGTATGCCCAAGATTATCGGCAAACAGTGTTTCATCGGACTTACAACTCCCTCATGGCACCACGTGCCGGCGTGCGTCGCTGTATACCGGGATAGGTTGCGACGGCGGGCGCATAGAGCGAGAACATGATGACGGCAGTGGCAAAAAGCGTGAAAATCACGTCGTTCGGCGCCCAAAAAAAGGTCTCGGTCAGTATCACTATCGAGACCATGATCATGAAGACATTTAGCCAGAGCCAGCCGTAGCTAGGGTCATGACAGTGAAGGGCGGCGCCTTGGCATACTGCTCGAAGAACCATCATCCGGTCACATCCGCATTGCAACGAGTACAAACGAAGGTGCGCTTACCTCCAGCGCGCTTGCCTACCATCAAATGAAGTCGTCGCGTCTAAGCCCTTCGGAGGTGCTACCCCCAAGAGCGAATGACAAAGCCTATTTGCTTGCCCGTAAGAAGAGATGTTACGGGGCGTTTCGCAAAACCCCTTTATGACGGATCACGGTATGGGCGACGCCTCGCAGGTGGGTGCTACTCGACCTGATCGACGTCCCAATCTGCCGGTTCACCGCCGGCGGCACCCATGACGGAAAGCCGGCCTACGATGCCATCGTCAAGCCCAGCCCCGATGCAGCGGTCGTCATTCCGCCACACGCCAACGCTGTCGACGATCCAATTCCGGCGCCTCCCGCCAGCGAGACCAACATATCGTGGCGATCGAGCCCGACATCGGGATGAAGTGGCAAGCCGCCATCTGCTACGGCAAGCGTTCGCTCATCGAGACGGCCGTCGGCTGCAGAGCTTGCCGCTCACCTACGCCAACGCCATTACCGATCCGCACACCAAGGTCTTTCTTGTTTACACTGTAAGGCGCTATTTCAACGGCATTCAGCCAAAAGGCGAAGTCTGTCGTCCTTTGGCTGACTAGCAAAGGGCTATTTTCCAGCAGAGACTGCAACTACCTTCGAACCAGCAGGCGAGCCGGTTCTTCGAACACGGGGGACACCTGAATTGGGAAAAGATCTCATTCAACTGGGGCCCGCTCTAGACCATGATGATCGGTCAGCGCCCCCGGTCGGCCTAAATTACCTTTCGAGCCTTGTCGATACGGAACAGGAGGTCGGTGGTGAACAAGCGCTTCGTGGTTCGACCCTAAGCCGGGAAAAGCCAGCGACTATGCTCGATGGGGCGATGGAGGCAGAGGCGTCAATCCGCCATTTCCGGAGTCCAAGTAGCAAAATAGGTGAGGTCATGGTCGTCGATCTCGACGGTACGCTCACTCGAACTGATCTACTGTTTGAAACGTTCTGGTCCGCCCTTTCCAAGCAGCAACTGAGTGTTGTTCCGATAGCTGCCCGCAGCCTGATTGAAGGGCGTGCAGCCCTCAAGCGGAATTTGGCCAAACTTGGACCGATCGACGTCACGCATCTGCCATACAACGACGCTGTGGTAGATCATGTCCGCCAGTGGCGCGACTCCGGAGGGAGGACGGCCCTCGTCACAGCGTCGGATCAAACATTGGCTGACGCGGTCGCGGCGCATCTGGGCTTATTTGACGAAGTACACGGCTCGAACGGATCGCGAAACCTCAAGGGACCTGAAAAGGCCGCCTTCCTCGCAGAACGTTATGGGGAATTTCGCTTCACTTACATTGGCGATGCGGAGGACGACATCGACGTCTGGCGCATCGCCAAAGCGGCGGTGACGGTCGACTTGCCACCGGGTCGACGGGTCCGGGTCGACGCGCTGGTGAAGGATGCCGAGCACCTCACTACCCGCGCTAGCCGGGGTGCAGCGCTCCTGAAGGCGCTGAGGCCACACCAGTGGATGAAAAACGTGCTGATATTTCTGCCGATGGCGGCTGCACACCAGTTCGATGCAATCACCCTCGGGCGCACGATACTGGCCTTCGTCGCTTTCAGTGTGATCGCGTCATCCGTATACCTCCTGAACGACCTGGTCGATTTAGGCCCCGACAGGCTACACCCGCGCAAACGGCACCGCCCATTTGCGAGCGGGGCGCTGCCGCTCGCCACGGGAACCGTACTCGCCCCAGGACTGATGGCCGTGGGGATGATTATTTCGCTTCTGCTGGGACCGCTCTTTTTTGGGGTGATGGTCTGCTACTATGCCGTCACGACCGCCTATTCATTCAAGCTCAAGCGCCTCCTGATCGTCGACATTTGTGCACTGGCGTGCCTTTATACGCTGCGCATCGTCGCCGGCGGTGTGGCTCCGTCGATTACTTTGTCAATGTGGCTCCTGGCATTCTCGATGTTCTTCTTCTTCTCACTCGCAGCGATGAAGCGGCAGGCCGAACTGATCTCGGGCGTGGCCGCCGGCGAACTTACAGCACATGGCCGGCGCTACGAGGTGGGTGACATGCCTTTGATGGCGAGCATGGCGGTTTCGTCTGGCTATGTGGCTATTCTGGTGCTTGCGCTTTATCTCCAATCCGACTCGGTTCATGTGCTTTACGCCAACCCGCTGCCGCTGTGGGGTATCTGCCTGGTTCTGTTCTATTGGATCAGCCGAATGGTGATGATCACCCATCGGGGCTTGATGCATGACGACCCTGTGGTGTTCGCGGCACGTGATAGGATATCGCATGCTTGTGGCGCGTTGGTCTTTGCACTGGCTTTGGCGGGGACGATTTTATGACGCCAGAGGTACGGATGTTGCGTTACGCTGCTTTCGCGGCGGCCTCGATAATCGCCAACTTGACTACGCAAAGGATCATGCTTGCGATCGATGACAGTGCGCTCGGATTCGTCACGGCGGTCGGACTGGGAACCTTGGTCGGGCTAGTGCTGAAATACATTCTGGACAAGCGGTGGATCTTCTTCGACGGTGCGTCCGGTTTAGTATCTCACGGTCGGAAGTTCACGCTCTACACGGCCACGGGCATCGTGACGACGGCTATCTTCTGGGGTACCGAAACAGCCTTCTGGTTAATCTGGAGAACGACCCTGGCACGCGAAGCCGGCGCCATTTTCGGACTCGTCGTGGGCTACTTTATTAAATACAATCTGGACCGGCAATTTGTCTTCACCGATCGCATTTCCTCTGGTGAGAAAGCCGGTCCTACATGAAGGTCGAACTCGCAGGTTGGGGAGGTTATCCGCGGCGAGATTGTCGCGTTGAGACACCGCGGGACGAGGATACGCTTCGGGGGCTTGTCGGAGCAGGCGGTGTTGTAGCTCGCGGCAGTGGGCGCGCATATGGGGACAGCGCAATAGGCACCGTGACTACCATCGATATGCGCCGCATGAACCGGATGCTGTCGTTCGATGAGTCGTCAGGTCGCCTCGTAGCCGAGGCCGGCGTGATCCTTGGTGACGTTATCAAGGCGTTTCTGCCTCGGGGCTGGTTCCCCTATGTGACGCCAGGGACAAAGTTCGTCACCATCGGGGGAGCTATCGCCGCCGACGTGCATGGCAAGAACCATCACAAGGAAGGCTCGTTCGGCACCTTCGTTGATTGGATCGACATTATGGGCGCGGACGGCAGTGTGACTCGCGCCAGCCGCATCGAGCATGCCAATCTCTTCGAGTTTACACTGGGCGGGATGGGGCTTACCGGCCTCATCCTAAGAGCGGCGATCCGTCTCAAGCCGGTCGAGAGTGCCTGGATCCATGAGAAAGCCGTCCTGGCACCGAACCTCTTCGAGGCATTGGCGGCATTCGAGGCAGCGGATGATAGTACCTATTCGGTCGCATGGATCGACTGCCTGGCGCGCGGAGATGCGGTTGGCCGATCGATCATCACAACTGGCGAACACGCGGCAGCTGGCCTGCTGCCGCCGGACCGACGTGAACGACCGCTGCAGTCGCCCGAGCGCGTGAAGTGGCGAATGAGGTTCGATGCTCCGGCGGCTGCACTCAATAGCTACACGGTCCGTGCATTTAACGCGGCATATTGGCTTAGGGGGCGTTTTGCTCGGGGCGAGCGTCTTGTCGATTGGGATAGTTTCTTCTACCCGCTCGACGCAGTTCTGGGATGGAACCGGATCTACGGCAGGCGGGGTTTTGTGCAGTTCCAGTGCGTTCTTCCGCTTGAGGCGTCCGCGTCGGGCCTCACGGCACTGCTGAACGCGACGGCGACGGCGGGCCAAGGCTCGTTCCTGGCAGTTCTGAAACGACTTGGGGAGCAGAAAAGTCCATTTTCATTCCCGATGGCAGGTTACACCCTGGCGCTCGATTTTCCCGTCAACCGGGAGACGTTGCACCTTCTGGACAGACTCGACGCGATTACGATCGACCACGGTGGGCGCTTTTATCTCGCCAAGGACGCGCGGCTGGCAGCGGCAACGCTCCGCCGAGCCGATCCGCGTGCAGAGAATTTTCGTGAAATGCGGCGCGCGGCGGGCCTCGACGTGAGTTTCTGTTCGGCGCAAGCGGAGAGGTTGAAAATTTGAGCGGGCAGGTTCTGGTACTCGGCGGACGCTCAGACATTGGCCTCGCAATTGCGCACCGTTTCGCCGAGGCCGGCCACGCGGTGACACTTGCGGCGCGGAACGCCACTACACTCGAGGAGACGCGGATCGACATCGAGCTCCGCCACCGCATCGTGGCACAGTTGGCGGAATTTGATATCTTGGACACACCGGCAATGGCAGGCTTCGTAGCTAGCCTGGCCCCTGCGCCAGAGATTGTCATTTGTGTAGTTGGCACGATGGGAGACCAGGAAGAAAGCCAGAGATTGCCAGAGGCTGCCGCGCTTGTCATGCGGTCGAACTATGAAGGGCCCGCGCTGATCTTGGGCTTGTTCGCTCAGGAAATGGAGAAAAAAGGTCGGGGTACGCTCGTCGGGGTATCGTCGGTAGCAGGCGATCGTGGACGGGCCAGCAACTACGTCTATGGCTCGGCCAAGGCAGGATTTACAGCGTTCCTATCGGGTCTGCGCAACCGGCTTTCGCAGGCCGGTGTGCACGTCATTACGATCAAGCCAGGATTCGTCGCCACACGAATGACCGAGGGAATGAACCTGCCAACCGCACTGACGGCGCAACCTCAGGAGGTTGCCGAGGCAATCTATCGTGCCGTAGAGAAGCGAAAAAACGTGGTCCACGTCAAATGGGTCTGGGAGCCGATAATGCTGATCATTCGTGCTCTTCCCGAGTTCATTTTCAAAAGGACGTCGCTCTAAAAAATCATATCAGACCCGGAACCTCGTCGCTTTCGAGGCGCAAAGAACTGATGGTGCGATGCTGGTCACACCACAGGCTTCGAACGGCGGTGGTGCATGGATCGAACCGATTGCGGAATACGATCTCTCAAGATCTGTCCATGAAGCAGTTGCCTTGCCGCGCACGGATTGGCGCCTTCTTTTCAACGCGACCGTACCGCTTTCAGCAGGGCCCGTTCACGATGATCCCGCCCACAAGCTTGACCTGGCCTTCTTTCGCCGGCGCGAATAACAATTGATCAAACAGTTGGCGGGCCGAAGCCGATACGCTGCTGCTGACCGTCCCCAACCAGCTCGGTGTCGACTATAACGCCCATGTGATCGAGGCGATCCTGAAACAGGTCGCGCCGGCGCTGGGCTGGCGGTAGGCGTTAGGCGGGTCGCCAGGTGACGCCTCGTTCTGGAAGCGCGCCCTGATTGTGTGGATGATTTCAGCGAACCGCGGCAGGCCACGCAAGCTGTCCAGGTCGTTGTCGTTTTCCATCCATACCAGCAATTCAAGGCTCATCTTTGGCGCAATGCGCTCGAGTGTCTCCAGCGCAGCAGCGGCATCCCCGCTGACCGCCCAGGCACAAGCAAGGTTTGATTGCAGCTGAATATTGTCGGGCTCCAGCAGGCTGGCACGCGACGCCCATTCGCGCGCCCGCTCATGATCGCCAAGGAGCGCAAGGATGCCGGCCCCATGTCCGATCGCGCCGCTATGATCGGGTTCCGGAGTCCGAAACAAGCAAGCTGGCCGACAAGCCAGTTCCCTGGCGCAGGCATGCCGGGTCATGATCTGGCAAATACAAAAAAAGCCCGGTGCGGGAGGAGGTGCACCGAGCTTCTTGATATTGACCAACGGCTGGGAGGAGGAGTGCCGGTGGTCGCTGGAGCCAATCGGGAGGAGGTGATCGGCTTCATGACCTAGATATAATGCTGCATCGCACCAACGACAAGAGTGCGATTGTGCATAGCACCTATGAGCAGGACCGATAGATCGGGGGGTGACGGCCCTGCCAATGTGGATCAGGTCGATGTCACCATCCCTGCCCCACCTGGCAAGCGAGAGACTATTTCCGCGTACGGAAGCGGTCGAAGGCCGTCAGGTGAACGACCGGCGGATCTGCATCCTGCCACCGGTAGATCTCCGAACGGAGATAAAGCAGCTCGTCATCGAGCGCATCCTCGGGAAGTTCGATCCACCAGGATTTGGGACGCCCTTCGCTGCCGTCTGACCAGCGGTAGCCGCGCGCCTTGAGCTGATCTTTCATGTCAAACGGGCTCTGCTCGGCGTAGATCCGGACGCGTGATTGCTGGCTGGCGGCATAGAGTTCCGCAAACGCCGATCGCCCGGGCTTTTGGCCTCCGCCCGACAACACTTCCAGAAGCGCAAAACAGTCGTCGACCGCGCGATGCCCGTCATGAAAATACCCCGACTGGCCGATGAGATAGCCGAGCTTGGTGCCTTCGTAGCCGCGCGCGCGCCAATCGATCTCGGCGACCGAACATGCCCAGGCCTTGTTGACAAACATCGGCGAAAAGGCTTCGCAAAAGGGCCGATCAAAAGCGGCGTTGTGGGCGATGAGCAGGTCGGCCGGTGCGATGAGCCGTTCGAGCGCCTGAATGTCGATCGATTTGCCGGCAACCATCTCGTCAGTAATTCCGGTCAGACGGGTAATCTCCGCCGGGATTTTGCCAGACGGCTGCCGCATGCCGCCAAACAGCCCACTGACATCGCCGATCCCGCCGTCTGCGTTGAAGGTGAAGGCAAGAACGCCAATCTCGATGATTTCATCGGTGCGGGCATTGAGGCCAGTCGTTTCCGTGTCGAGAATGACCCCACGCAAAGGGAAACCTGGTCGAGGTGTGGGAGCGACTGCCCGGGGCTGAAGTTTTGTGAGAATGCGATAGCGGCCCGTCGCCTCAAGCGACCTCTGCATGTCCTGTTCGGTCATCGCGGAATTTTGAGGCCTGGACTGACCTTTGGCGCGCGTTGTGACCCGGGAGTGCACGCTGTCATGCGAAAACATATCGAGTTGGGAAGGCATGCGAATCCGATCATTCCTGTTCGAATGAGAGCCTATCGCCTACGAACCCACCTGAAAAGCACCTGCAGTCGCTTCCAGAAGGCCGGGCAAGCGCTGCAAACAACTTTTCAGAGGAGGAAGGCACGCCGACGGAAACCCTTGAAATCGAGACAACGGGCTCAGCAAGTCGTTGCCATCCCCACTAGCTGGCAATAGAGGAGCAAGATGCCTTCAGGCCCACGCGGACATTCGCACCCATTGAACTGTTGCTGCCATACTACCCGGCTTTCCGCACGTTGCCGCCATTTGCCTTGAGCAAAGCCATCAGCATCGGTCCAAGCCCGAATTCTCCTTTCCTCGCCCGGTCCGTCAGGGTTCGGAGATAGCCGCCGGCCGAATTGAATGTGCCCTGCCCTTTCCAGAATGAAGGCCATGACCGTCGCCTTGCTGGAGATGCTTGGTGACATAGTGGACCAAATCTGGATGCAGGAGCCCTTCATCAACCGCCGTTTTAATCGTCGAGGGAGGCTTGCTGCCGGACCGGGCTGTCGCAAGCCCGCAGCGACGATGTCCGATCCAAAGCGACGCCCGGCGGGCGCTGGGCCGGCCGGGCGTCAGAGTTCGAGCATCTTGCGGACGTGGGTCCGCGCCCGGCTGTTACCAGGACGGGATCAGCGCGCCCTTGAACTCTTCGTTGATGAACGTCTTGATGCTCTCGTCGTGATAGGAGTCGACCAGCGTCTTGACCCACGGCGCATCCTTGTCGGCGCGGCGCACGACGATCACGTTCGCATAGGGCGACTCCCGGTTTTCGATGGCGATAGCGTCGGAGTTCGGATGCAGTCCGGCTTCCAGAGCGTAGTTTGTGTTGATGACCGCTGCATCGACATCGTCGAGCGAGCGCGGAAGCTGGGCGGCGTCGAGTTCGGAGAACTGGATGTTCTTCGGATTTTCCGTGACGTCGGCCGGAGTGACCTTCAGACCCGCTTCCGGCTTGACCTTGATGAGGCCTTCCTTGGCGAGAATGAGAAGCGCGCGGCCACCGTTCGTCGGGTCGTTCGGAATGGCGACAGTCGCTCCGTCGGCGAGTTCGCCGAGGCTTTTCACCTTCTTCGAATAGACGCCCATCGGCGTGGTGATGGTCTTGCCGACGCTTACGAGATCGAAACCGCGATCGCCGATCTGGCTGTCGAGATAGGGCTGGTGCTGAAACGAATTGGCATTGAGGTCGCCGTCGGCGAGTGCCTGGTTCGGCACGACATAGTCGGAGAATTCGAGGATCTCGATGTTAAGGCCCTTCTTGGCCGCGACTTCCTTGACCTTTTCCATGATCTGCGCGTGCTCTCCGGGCGTGACGCCGACCTTGATGTCTTCGGCAAACGCCGGAACGCTGAGAAGTGCGGCAAATGCTGCCGTGGCGAGGAACTTCATCATCTGTCTTTCCTTTATGTTATGCGACTTGGGAGGAGTTTTAATCAGCTTTTGCGGTTTCGCTTGTCGAAGCGGCGGGCCAGCGCATCGCCGGCGCTCTGGACGAGTTGTACGAGGACGATCAGCACGATAACCACGGCCAGCATCACCTCCGGCATGAAACGCTGGTAGCCGTAGCGGATACCGAGGTCGCCGAGGCCGCCGCCGCCAACAGCGCCGACCATGGCCGAATAGCCGATTAGGCTAACAATGGTCATGGTGAAGGCCAGGAGGATGGCCGGCCGCGCCTCGGCCAGGAGCACCTTGAAGACGATCTGCATTGGCGTTGCGCCCATGGCGCGGGCCGCCTCTATGAGCCCCTTGTCGATCTCCCGGATGGCCGCCTCCACGAGGCGGGCGAAGAAGGGGATGGTGGCGATCGTCAACGGCACGATTGCCGCGGTGGTGCCGATCGAGGTGCCGGTCAAAAGCCGTGTGAAGGGGATGATCGCCACGACCAGGATGATGAACGGCGTCGAACGGGCTGCATTGACGACGAGCCCGATCGCATGGTTCAGCGCCGGCGCCGGAAAAAGCTCGTTCTTGCCGCTGGTGGCGAGGAAAACCCCGATCGGCAGGCCGATCAGCGATCCGAAGAGGCCGGATACGGCGACCATGTGCAACGTCTGTAAGAGCGACTTCCAGAGAAGGTCGAAAAGCATCTCAGGCGACATAGCCGAGCACCTCGTTGGACAGGCCGGTTGCGGCATAAAAGCGGTTGGCCCGCTCGATAACCTCGGGGGCGGCCGGATAGGAGACGACAAGCGTGCCGAAGGGCTCGCCGGCGATCTCTTCGATGGCGCCGGCAAGGATATTGACGTCGCCGCCGATTTCGCTGACCAGCCGCGCGGTCAGTGGCTGGAAGGCCGTCGCGCCGAAAAAGGTGAGCCGCACAAGAATTCGGTCGCCCACGGAGTGTTCTGCCTTCAGGCGGGAGTGCAGCCATTCCGGCAGGGTCGTACCCAGTGTGGACGCCAGAAGGATCCGCGTCGTCTCGTGCTTCGGCGCGGTAAAGACGTCGAAGGTGGGACCCTGCTCGACTATGCGCCCCTTGTCAATGACTGCGACATGAGAGGCAATGGTCTTGACCACCTCCATCTCGTGGGTAATCAGCAGAACCGTCAGGCCGAGTTCGGCATTGATCTGCCTCAACAGCGCCAGGATCGACTGGGTCGTTTCCGGGTCGAGCGCAGAGGTCGCTTCGTCGGACAATAGCAGTTTCGGCGACGTCGCCAGCGCCCGGGCGATGCCGACGCGCTGCTTCTGCCCACCCGAAAGTTCGGACGGATAGCGCGTCGACTTGTCACCGAGGCCGACGAGTTCCAGGAGCGGCCCGACCTTCTGCTTGATCGCAACATTGTCCAGACCGGCAATTTCCAGCGGCAGGGCGACATTGTCGAAGGCGGTGCGCGAGGACAGCAGGTTGAAATGCTGGAAGATCATTCCCACCTCGCGCCGCAACCCGCGCAGACCGGCGTCGTTCAGTTGTCCGACCTCGGTGCCATCCACCACCACCCGTCCCGAACTCGCCTTTTCGAGGCCGTTGACAAGCCGGATCAGCGTGGATTTTCCAGCGCCGGAGCGGCCGATGATACCGGTGATCGCGCCGCGGCTTACGGTCATGTCAATGCCGTCAAGCGCTGTGAAGGACTTTGCATCGTCGCCGTAACGCTTGGTCACGCCTTCGAAGGTAATCATGGGGGCGGCCAACTCTCGCTCTTGCGAGACGGTATCGGCCGCGACAGTTGGGAATATCATTTTCAGCTCACGGTTTCTGTCAGGGCATCCCGGCGAAATAGCATCGCCCCAGCGTCATGCAAAGACGCGATACATTCGCAGACAGGTTATTATCCGTAGCATTCGATCGGCCTTGTTCTACACAGTCTGGGTTCCAGACGAATGCACCATTGCCCTGACAGGACAGATTTTGCCAGAAATGGATTTCCCGGAATCGGCCATTCCGGGAAATATCCATTCCACAACAGCAGCCGCCAGGCAGGTCGCGCTCACGCGTGGTCGAGCGCCTGCGCCAGATCGGCAATCAGGTCGTCGGGATGTTCGATGCCGATCGAGAGCCGGATTGTCGATTCCATAACCCCGATACGATGCCGAACGTCGGCTGGCACACCCGAATGGGTCATCGTGGCGGGATGCGAAGCAAGCGATTCCGTTCCACCCAGGCTGACGGCGAGCTTGACTATCTTGAGCGCGTTCAGAAACTTGAATGAGGCCGGCTGACCGCCCTTAATATCGAACGAGAAGGTCGAACCAGCGCCGCTGCACTGGACGGCGAATGTCCGGCCAACGTCGGAGTCCGGGTCGTGGAACGGCAGGTAGTGGATCGTGTCGACTTTAGGGTGTTCGCGCAGAAAATCCGCAACGGCGCTTGCGTTGCTGTTGGCGCGCTCCATGCGGAGCTGCAGTGTTTCGAGTGATCGACCAAGCATCCAGCAGGAATGCGGATCGAGCTGGGTGCCGATCGCACCTCTCAAGGCTTTCACCTGCTTCATGATCGCCTTGCTGCCAAGTGCCGCTCCGGCAATCAAGTCCGAGTGTCCGCCGACATATTTGGTCAGCGAGTAAAGCGAGATGTCCGCTCCAAATTCGATCGGTCGTTGGAAGACCGGACCCAGCAAGGTATTGTCGCAGGCCACCACGGGCGTGTGGCCTTGCTTCTCGCCGATCGCGTCCGCAACCCGTCGGATCATCGCCACATCGACCAGACTGTTGGTCGGGTTTGCAGGAGTTTCCACCAGAACAACTGAAACGCGGCCCTTTGCCATGGCAGCCTCAGCAGCGGCCCTGACCGACTCTTCCCTGACCCCATCCGCAAAACCCACCGCGGAAACGCCCAGATTGAGGAACGTCCGCGCAAGCAGCGTTTCGGTTCCACCGTAAAGCGGTTGCGAATGCAGCACCGTATCGCCGGGGCGCACAAACGCGAGAAGCATCGTCGCGATCGCCGACATGCCGGACGAGAACAGAGCACAGCTTTCTGTCCGCTCGTAGACCGCCAGGCGGTCCTCGACGATCTCGCTGTTTGGATGGTTGAAGCGCGAGTAGACAAGCCCGGCTCCCTTGCCCGCCGGCGGTTCCTTTCGGCCCGAAACGTAGTCGAAGAAGTCGCGGCCGTCCTCCGCCGAGCCGAACACGAAGGTCGACGTGAGAAAGACCGGCGGCTTGACCGCCCCTTCGGAGAGTTCGGGATCATATCCGTAGTTCAGCATCTGGGTTTCAGGATGCAGGGCGTGATTGCCGATATGTGTTCTGGACGGGTGCGGGGCAGTCATGTGGCATCTCCTCAATCGGAATTCACAAGCGTACTCCGCAAATATATCAGACGTGACGACCCGTGTTTGCAATTTCACGCGTCATGAAGGTCAGGATCTTCTCCTTTAGATAGGGTCGACCGCTTGTCCCGATATTTCACATCGCCTAGGCACTCTTTCGCAGCCCAGCCATATTGAGTATTCATCTGCCGCTAAAGCGGCGGTCGAAAGAAGTTGTGAAGGAGTTAATCCATCACACTGCGTTAGATGTGAATCCGAGCCAGTATTTCGAGCCGAAATACGCCGATTTCAGTCTAACGACGATTCACGACGGTCGCCATTTGGAAATGAGCCATTGAAAAGCGTGCGAAATCCCTTGGGAAAGTTGCAACATCGAACGCATATCGCTTTGCGCTGCCAGCTCTTCTGACCGTTTGATTGCCGCCCTTACCGCCTCCCGGTCCCCCCGCGCGGCAGCGGCAGCGGCATTCAAAATCGGTTCATCACATCTTCTTGTACCGAGCATGCTTGATCCCCAATGTTAGATGACAATTGACACGAGATGAAACTCCAGAAAGTCATCCGGAGACCTGTCGTAGTCCTGGCGACGTTGCGCGTCGGAGAGTACGAAGTAAGCGTAGTCGACGTCTGCGGTCATCTGGAGGGACTCGATTGCCCGGCCGAGCAGGCCAGCGTGGCCAGACGCCGAACGCCTTGACCAATAGGCATTTTCAATCTCGGCTGCGGCGCAATCAGCAGACACGTCGAGGACTTCATAAAGGGTCATGAGACCACCTCTAGATAATTAGAGGCGAGGATAAGCGCGCTTCCACGAAAGGGAACGACGATTTCCTGATCCTAGGGTTCAGAATTTCGGATCTTGATGTCGCAGGAAGATTTGCCCGTCGGGATTCGCCAGCGAGAACGAAGGCTTTTTGCGTCAGCCAGCGAACAAGCGGGCTGTGACCCGCATATGGAGGTGACAAGGATTTCCCTATGCAAAGCCACGAAACATCGGATTTTCTCTCATTGATGCCGCACTCTAGTGTGGGCCATCTCAATCGGAGCGATCTTAGATGGCCTCAACGTCACACGCCTATCCGCTGTTCGGCGGGACGACCGATTTGCCCGACGTGGTCACGGATGACCTCGCTTCGGATCATCCGCTCAGAAACGCTGTCCTCGCTCTCGGCAATTTCGACGGATTTCATCTGGGCCATCAGGCTCTGGCTGGAATGGCGCATCGACTTGCCGCCGGGCGTCCGGTGGCGGTGATGTCGTGCGAACCCCATCCGCGCAGCTTTTTTTGTAAAGAAAATGCTCCGTTTCGACTTGCAACGCCTGCGACCAAGCGCTGGCAGTTGGGTCAATACGGAGTGGACTTCATCTATTCGCCATTGTTTGATCATGCCTTTGCCGGTCTCAGTCCAATAGAGTTCGTCGACCGGATCCTTGTCGATGCGCTTGGCGTCCGAGGGGTAATTGCCGGCCCGGACTTCCGGTTCGGCAACCGGCGCGCGGGCGACATGAGCCTGTTGTCGGAACTCGGGGCAGCGCGAGGCTTCAGCGTCAGCATCGCACCGGACATCACGCACGCGGGCGTCCGCGTCTCCTCCACACTAATCCGCGCAGCGATTCAGGCAGGTGACCTGCATGGGGCAAGCCGGCTTCTGGGGCACGGCTGGCTCGTTGAAACCCGGCAAACGCCGAACGGCGGCCTCAAGCTTCATCATGATCTCTGCAAGCCTCGGGCGGGGCGCTATGTCGGTTTTGTTGATGGGCCGGATGGGCGGGGCGAGCGCCGCTGCATCGATATTACATCTGCCGGCGAGTTCCTGCCGCTCGGGCCGCAGGCAGTTCGGGCCACACCGACAATGTGGCGGCTGGAAGCACAGGTCGTGCGAAAAAGGCCGGACGTGCGCCAGGTGCCTTTTAGGCCTGCTGATAATGCGCAGAAGCCAATTCGATAGGTTTCATCACCCAGGACAAGGCAGCTATCGCTTTGCCGCCGCTTGAAAGGAATATGCATGACAATAAGCTACTTGCCGTCAACAGGATATGTCACGATGCCCTGGAAGAATGGCACTGGATCCACTGACGAAATCTGCCTGCTCCCCACCAGCGCGTCACGCGAGCAGTTCGACCTGCGCGTAAGTCGAGCAACCATATCCGTCCCAGGCGTTTTCTCATCGTTTCTCGGCGTGGAAAGGACCATTACCCTTATCGAGGGCGCGGGCCTCGCTCTGGAATTTGCTGACCATACCGTGGTGCTTGGACTTGGACAGCCTCATACATTTGACTCGGGCCTGACTCCGGTCGGCGCTCCAACCGCGGGGGCCGTGCGCGTCGTCAATGTCATGGCCGCGCGGGATGTATGGCAGCTCGCTCCGGCAAATGTCCTGACGGAAGAGATGGTCTTGCGGCCGGAACCAGGGGGATTGAATGTTGTCTTTGCGCTCCGTGGTGTCTCCAGTCTGTCGGATTCGGAGCAAACCATCTCTCTCGGCCAGGGCGACAGCGCATTGGTGAACGCTGCTGCCCACCTGACACTGGCCGAAGGAGCTGCAGTTCTCACCGTTCCATTAAGACCCACCACAGCGGTTTGACAGTCTTGCGCCGCGAGGCAGGCACGATGGCCTGCCTCGTTGCTGCTCAGCCTTTGAAGACTTCAAGGCAACATTCAATGAAGCGCCGCGCTGGAGCGGACAGAATTTCATGTTTTCGGTGGGCGATAACGATCGAGGACGGTGCCTGCTGCCTCACCAACGGCCGCACCACCAGCTTCATACCGTCATAAGTCATGTCCGACGCGGGCTTGGTGACGAGAAGGGCATATCCTAGCCCGTGTCCGACCATACCGCGCACCATTTCAAAGGAGATGGTGCGATGGGCAATCAGCGGTTCAACGCCTGCCGCACGCATTACACCGACGAAATAATCCGCGCTAGGAGGCGCGTCGAGCAGCACCATCGGCTCTTCCGCCAATTCCGTCGCCTCGATCTCGGATTGCGCCGCAAGGCGATGGCCGTCAGGTAGCAGTACATATGGCTGCAACTGGTCGAGCGGAATTTTCACAAGATCGTCGTCCAGATCGATGTCGTACAACAAGGCAAGTTCGCTTTCGCCGGCGCGGATGCTTTCGCGCAACCGTCTTTGGTCGCCTTCGACCAACCTGATACCGATACCCTCCATCCGCTGGATGAGCCTCGGCATGATGAAAGGCCCAAAAGTGTGGAAGCAGGCGACAGACAACCGGGTTCCGGCATTCGCTCGGGCTGCGGCCAGCGATCGGGCGCCATCAATCCGCATCGAAGCGCCATATGCTCTGTTTGCGTAGATGAGTGGCGAGCCTGAACGGGAAATGTATAGATCCCGCACTTCGCAAAGGAAGATGTAGTGGGTTCCGACCTTCTCCGAAGAGACCAGTCGACAATCGAACGCAACGAGCGGGTCGTCGATGCGTGGAGCCGCTGACGGCATGGATACCCATTCCGCGCATTCGAACTTGTCGCTGACCTCATCCTTAAACCGGCCGGCAAAAGTGTCGGAGATGTAGGACTGATCGTCCCGGAGCACGTTCACGCAAAGAACGCCGTTCTCCACGATTCTTGCGGCGGCCGGGCTGAGATGATGTACGCAGACAAGCATGGTCGGCCACTCGCTGTCGGCTGACACCGAGGCCATCGCAGAAACTGTAACACCTGCGCGACCTGCTGGCCCGTCGGTGGTAACGATGTTCACCGTGCAGGCAGCATGGCTCATCCCCTCGAGAAACCTGTTGCGAACGGTCTGTTCAATCTTCGCGTCCAAGCCCAGCACTCCGTCTTTCTAACTGGTTGAATGAGACCGCCCGGAGGCGGAAACTACGCATGCATTGTTCCAGCGTAGCGACCAGTGGAAAAGAATGCTTTTCTGGCGTTTTGCCTCAAGAAAAACTTAGGAGGGAGGACTTGTCAGTCTGCTGGAGGGATGGCGGAATCGGTACCATGCCCGGCAGGCTTCCATCGCAGATCAGTTCGCGACAGAATTCCTCCAGCGCCTCCGCCACCCGCGATCGCTTCAGCTCTTTGAGGCTGGCAAGGCCGAGCTTCATGGGAGGATAATCGTCCTCCAACTCGACATAAGCGAGCGGATAACCGTTCTCCGCGCTCATATTACGTGGCCGGACGGTCATCATCGAGAAACCAATCCCGGCACCTACGTAGGATCTGATTGCTGCAGGTAGGCTGGTCTCGGCGACAACTCTCGGCGCTATTCCGGCCCGCTCGAACAACGACAGGAAATATTGCCGGGTCAGCGGAAGATCGAGCAGAATAAACGGCTCTTTCTCCAAATCCGTCAGTTTCAACCTGGGGCGTGTCGCCAAGGGATGGTCCGCGGCGAGCAGAATGTAGGTCGGCAGTTCAGCCAGCGGCACAAAATTCATGTCAGCTGTCAGGCTAATTTCGTAGGTCAGCGCGACGTCGAGCCGCGCATTTCGGAGGCCTTCCAGAAGCTCCGCTTCGCTCCCCTCGGTGATATGCAATTGCACGTCGGGAAAACGCGTAACGAAGCCCTTCCAGAGTTCCGGAACAATCAACGGCGTGAAAGTTCGAAAGGTACCGAGATTGATTGGTCCAGCAACCACTCCCATCGCTGAATTTACGACTTCATAGAGACCTTGGGTGGTGCGCAACGCATCTTTTGCGGCGACGAGCAACCTTTGCCCGGCAGGTGTCAGCGACAAACCTTGTGCATGATGGCGGACAAAGAGTTGAGCACCAAATTCAATCTCGAGATGAGAGATCGCTGCGGAAATCGATGGTTGGGAGATGTTGACCTGTTCGGCGGCACGCGTGACACTTCCGGTCTCTGCTGCAGCAATGAAGTAACTCAACTGTCGAAGTGTAAAGCGCATGCTATCTCCGTATTGGCGGCGACCAGTAGAATGCCCGCACCGAACGGGATTCACCGTGTCTGCCGCTATGGCCAGTCGCGGATAGTCCGTTGTATTCAGGTGAATGTCCACGTCCTCGGGATTGCGAATAACCGTACCCGAAACCAAGGGGCCAAAGCAGGTTCCTGCCAATCGCAGGCAACTATTCGCGCCCGGCGTATAGGTGGATCGATCGACATCGCAATTGGCGCGCTCTGCATCGACAGACGCAAAGTATGCTGGATTTCAGGTGAGCAGCGCTCGTCGTTTCAACGCAAGTCACAACCCGGATGCGAGCTTGTCGACCAGGCGATCAAGCATGGTATCGCAGGCCGCCAGTTGATCGATCTCAATGTATTCGTCGGGCTTGTGTCCCTGTGCCATATCCCCCGGTCCACAGATAGCCGCGGGGATGCCGAGTTGATCATGGAAAAGCCCTGCCTCGGTACCGAAGGCGACCTTGCATGTTGGGCCGTTATCTTCAGTGATATGGCGGAGAAGCCTGACGATGTCAGCCTCTTCGGGGGTCTCCAGACCAGGGTAGGCGTTCACTTCATCGATGATGATCGCCGCCTTGGGGAACCGCGCGCGCAGCGGAGCGACAATCCCTTCGGCTCCGTCGAAGATTCGAGCGAGGATCGCCTGCGGGTTATCGGCGGCTACATTCCGGATTTCGAAATCAATCTCGCAGCGATCGGGGACGATGTTGAGGGCTTGTCCCCCGTGCATGCAACCCGCGTGGATGGTGCTGAATGGAACGTCATAGGCGTTGTCCTTGGCACCATTTTCCGCAAGACGTTGTTGTTCACGACGCAGCACGCTGAGGAAATCCGCACCGAGATGCAGTGCATTCAGCGCTTTCGGGGCAAGGGCAGAATGAGCAGCATGGCCCATACAGCAGGCGCGGAGGGCGAGCTTGCCCTTGTGGCCCGTTGCGATCCGCATCCCGGTGGGCTCTCCGACAATGCAGGCCATCGGGCGTATTGTCCGTGTCGCCAGGTCCCGCAAAAGGTCTCGCACGCCGACACAGCCGATCTCTTCATCATAGGAAAAGGCCAGGTGGAGCGGAACCTGCAGGGATCGGTTAGCCGCCCTTAGCGCCACGGCGATTGCCGAAGCGACGAACCCTTTCATGTCGGCGGTGCCGCGGCCATAGGCTCGGCCATCTGCGATTGAAAGGCGAAACGGATCACGTGTCCAATCCTGTCCTTCGACAGGGACGACATCCGTGTGGCCGGAAAGCACGACGCCGGCACTGTCGCCAGGGCCGATGATGGCAAACAGGTTCGCCCGCGTGCCATCGGGGCTTTCCACAAGCATTGACGGGATACCCACACCGTCGAGCAGGCTTCGAATGAAATCGATCAGCGCCCGGTTGGATGTCCGGCTGACGGTGGGGAAGGCAATCAGCCTCTCTAGGATATCGAGCGTGTTCATCATTTCAGGTCCGGAAATGGCGGGACGCCTTTTGGCGCCCCGTTTGTAGTCATGTCTGGGAGGACATTTCAATCATCGGCCTACATGTCACCCGGCACGCCATAGCTCGGCGCCTCGGACGGGTTCAGGGCGCGCGAGACATAGGCTTCCATTTCGCCCTTCCAGCGTTCCCATAAGATCGCCAGCTGGCCGATTGGATCGTTGTCAGCCCAGTCGACGCGGAGATCCGCGATCGGCCAGGCCTCCTTTCGCACGAGGATCATCCCGACCGAATGGACCGGACCTTCCTCGCCACCGGCTGCTTCGGCGGCACGCATGGCAGTCAGCAACCTGTCCCCCAGGCTTTGGCCCGCGGATTCGGCAAAAGCTTTTACCATCGCCTCCGGAACGCCCGGATTCGCAAGGAGATTGCCGGCGGCTACTACGCCTGCGCCAGTTGCAACGCGATGGGTCCCGAGCGTTTGCGCCCCCGAAAAGGAAGCCGTGCGGCCCTGGGAATCGACCAGTGCCAGTTGACGATATTCCAGGTACGGAGCGTCGCGCTTCAACACCTCGAGTGCATCACCGGCCGACAGGCCCGAGGCCATAAGGTCGAGCCCTTTTGGACCGAGCCGCGGGTCCGTGATGTTCTGTGTCGCGACCGCGCCCACGCCAGCCCTGGCATGGGCGCAGCGAGCGGCCACGCAAGGCGAGGAAGACGAGACGGCAACGCCAAACATGCCGGTCTCAGGGCAGTGTGCGGAAATCGAGAAGGTCATCGTGGCGCCCCTCAAGCCGCGTCGGGAATGACAGCGGTCACTTCAATTTCGACCACCCATTCCGGTCGCGCGAGCGCCGGGACCACGATGCCGGTTGAGCAGGGATGCACACCTTTCATCCATTTTCCCATCTCCTGATAAACCGCTTCACGGTAGCGGATGTCGGTCAGATAGACGACGATCCGGCAAATATGCGCCATCTCGCTGCCGGCCTCTTCGAGCAACATCTTGATGTTTTCCATCGTCTTGGCAGTCTGCTTGCCGGGATCTCCGGCATGCAAGCATTCCCGGGTATCCAGATCCTGGCTGACCTGGCCACGCAGGAAGACCATGGCACCGCGAGCGACCACGCCCTGGCTCAGATCGTTGTCGAGGTTTTGCTCAGGATAGGTCTGCTTGGTGTTGAAGGGACGAAGCCGTTTATGAATCATTTCTGGGTTCCGTTTATTGAGCCGACCAATTCGGCCGATGGGAGGTTATGGATTTGGCGGCAGCCAACGAGGCTGCCCCCTGAGGCTCATTCAGCAGCAACGCGTTTTGCCTGTGTGCTGATGTCGTTCGAGAACCAGCTGGAGATTGCGCTGTCGGCTGCGGAGAAAGTCTGCCCACCCAAAACGCGATCCGACAATCCGGCGGAATTCTTGACGAATGCCAGCGGGCTATCCCAGTTGAAATTGCGATAGACTGCGGCAAGATGTGCGAACGGTGGAGACTGAGCGAAGAGCTGGAAAGTCAGCCGGTGACCGGCATAATCCGAGTTCAAAAGATCGCGAGCAAATGCCAGCAGCTTCCGGCGGTCGTCTGCGACCCATTCATCGTTAATGCTGTAGTACTTGTCGAGCCATGGCTTGGTTTCCGGGTTTTCGAACGAAGCCGCATCCGGCGTTACGCAAATCTGGCCGCCGCAGAGTTCCCGGGCGATGTGCATCATCTCGTGAAGCTGCGAGCAAGCCAGAACGCGACCCGTGTAAAGCAGGGACTGGTTCGGCATCATCAGGCCGGCGGGCGAGCGCTCAGCCAAGGCGATTGCGGCGGTAAGGTGCGCGTTGATGCCTTCACGATAGACAGCAAGCTGGGCAAGCTTTTCCTGCACTGCCTGCTGCTTGTCGAGGCCCGTCTGGCGCGCATTGAACAACGCCGCACCGATCATCATGTCGGCGACCTTGAGGTTGCGCTGGACAAATGCGAACGCCGAATAGCGGTGAAGAGTTGCACGGATAAACGTCGCGGCCTTGGTATGCCGATAGAACAGAACGTTTTCCCACGGGATCAGCACGTCGTCGAAGATCACGATCGTGTCGACCTCGTCAAACCCGTTGGCCAACGGATAGTCCTTTTTAGAAGCTCGGCCGGCGAAGCCTGTCCGGCAAATGAATTTCAGGTTCGGGCTGCCGAGATCGCAAATAAAGCCTACGGCATAATCGCTCAACGCATTGTTGCCCCAGTTGGCGATGGTTGGCTTGGTAAAGGCCTGATTGGCATAGGCAGCAGCGGTTTCATATTTCGCACCACGGACTACGATGCCGGCATCAGTTTCCTTCACAACATGCAACAGCATATCGGGATCTTGATCCTGGGGCGCTTTCGATCGATCGCCCTTCGGGTCGGTATTTGCCGAAACATGGAAGGGATCCTCCCTCAGCACCCGATGGATGTGATGCTTGATGTTCTTCGAGAACTGCGGATCGACCTCGTTGAGAACGTCCTGCCCGTCGAAGAGCGACCACATTTCACCCACGGTCTCGTCGCCGACACGAGTGACCACACCGCCCACCTCGTTGAGCAAATGGTCCGTCGCGCGCCGCTTGGCCCACCAGTCGTCTTGCGTGTATGGAAGGGCGCTGCCAAGTGCGTTGCACTCGCCATCCTGTACGACAGTCATGATGTCGCGGTGTGCTTCCTCATGCTGCATGTCGAAGATGCGAGCTCGGATATCCACGATCGGCTTAAACTGGGGATGGGTGGTGACGTCGCTTACGCGTTCTCCATTTACCCATATGCGCCGGCCATCGCGGATCGAATCCCTATACTGTTGACCTGTCCTGATCATCGGTGATCCTCTTGTTTTTATGAATATTTTGGCTTTCGCCATCGAGCCGCGGGGGCTCCTGTCTGTGTTAACAAGCCGCAGCGCAGACGGAAAATATGGGTTTCTGTGGCTATGCAGCAGTTTTTCCGATGCCGGACGTTTCCGGCATCGGAGGGGCGTGCTTACTGGGAGTGGGTTTCCCACGTGCCGTTGCGCACCTCTTTGATTTCAATCGCGACCGGTATCTGGGTTTGTCCGTTCGTATCGAAAGTCGTCTCGCCGAGCGCACCGTCGTACTTGATCGCGCGAATAGCCTTGGCCAGCGCTTCCTTGTCTTCGATCCCCGTTTCCTTGATTGCGGCCAGGAGGATGTTCGTCGCGTCGAATGCGTACTTGGTGTATGGACTGGTCTCCTCGACAAAAGCGCGCGCCTTATAGTCGGCGTTCATCTTTTCGAGCCGGGGATTTGATTGCGAGGCCGGGTAGCTGACCATGGTGCCATCGGCAGCCGCGCCGGCAAGTGTAATGAATTCAGGATCGTAGAAGCCCGATATGCCAATCATCGGGATTTTTAGCCCGATCTCCACCATCTGCTTGCGCAGGATCCCGGCTTCGGCGATCACGCCTCCGAAATATATGGCGTCCGGAGCGGTCTCCCGCAGCTTGGTGAGGGTCGTGCGGAAATCGACCGTACCAACCGGGAAGAGATCTTTGCCGACGATTTTGCCGCCCGCGTCTGTGAAAAACTTGTCGAAAGCCTCCGTATTGGAGGTCCCGTAATCGCTGGTGTCTGCGATGATTGCTATTTTCTTGGCGCCGAGTTTTGTAGCTGCCCAATCCGCCAATGGCTTGTTCTCAGTGACGAGAGTCGGTGTGACGCGGGTAATCTCCGGCAGGTTCTGTTCGGTGATCTTGGGGCTGATGGCGCCCCAAACGATCATTGGAACCTGGAAGCGGTTGAAGACCGGCATGGTTGCCAGGGCCACCGGGCTGTTCCAATGTCCAATCGCCGCAACGACGCCGGGATCGTTGACGAGCTTCAATGCCGCCGCAACGCCCGTTTGGGGATCTGAGGCGTCATCGAGTGCTGTTGACTCCACCTGGTAGGGATAGCCCGAGGCGTTCGCCTGTTCGATCGCCAAGAGGAAACCGTTTCGAGCTCCGAGACCCTGTTGGGCATTGCCGCCGCTGATAGGGCCAATGAAGCCTAGCTTGATATGAGGCTTTTCCTGAGCTGCCGCCGGCATTGCGGTCATCGTCGCTGACAGCATCAGCCCGGCCAAAATAGTCCGACGGCGCATAATCAGTTCTTTCATTTTGTTCACCCTCTCGTTTCTGTTTTTGGCCGTGACGATCTGGTGGAAGCATTCCGAAATCGCCCTATGCGTCAGCCACGCATGAAAGCTGCTGGATGAGAGCGGAGTCAGAAAGTCGTAATTTCTGATGGGCTGGATCAGAAAACCCTTGCCATTGGCCACGAGCTTTCACTTGCGTCGGCTCGGATGAGGCCAATAATCCCCCAGAACAGCGCCAGGTCACGAGGAAGACTTGAAAAGCCGCTGCACAATAATGAGGGAGAATTCATATGGACGCTCTGGTTGCGCAGCATTTGCTCAACTGGCTGGTGCTCGCCAGCATCTATACCTTACTTGCGCTGGGCTTCAGTCTGCTATTCGGCGTCCTGGACGTCATCCATTTTTCCCATGGCGACGTCGCGATGGTCGCGCCATTCGTGGCGCTTGCGGCCGTGCAAGCCGTTACGACTGTCGCCGCGCCGCTGGGCGCGCCTGTCGCGCTTTTGCTGGCTATTCTGGCCTCGATGGTCGCGATCGGCCTGTTGGGCGTTCTGCTTGACTGGCTGGTGATCCGGCGGTTCCGGAGTGCGCCGGCTATGATGGCGCTGGTAGCAACCGTGGCGCTCGGAACCGTGATCCGCGAAATGATCCGCACTTTCTATCCCCAGGGTTCGAACCCCAAGCCCTTCCCCGCGATCTCAACCGGGGCGTTTCAAATCGGGGAATTCGTCATACCGACCTTCAGCCTGATCGTAATTGGCGTCAGTGTCGCCATGGTCGTGGCACTCTTCGCCCTGCTCACTCACACGTCTGTCGGGATGCGGATCCGCGCCGTCGCCGAAGATCGCAACATTGCGCGCCTGATGGCTATCAGGCCGAACCAGATCTTTGCCATCACCTTCTTCATCGCCTCGGCAGTGGGCGCGATCGGCGCTGTGTTTTTCGTCAGCCACGCCGGGGTGGTGCGTTTCGATTTTGGCGTTCAGCTTGGCCTGATCGGCTTCTCCGCGGCTGTGATCGGAGGGCTCGGCTCGATGCAGGGCGCCATCCTCGGCAGTCTGTTGATTGCTGGCGTCGATGTACTCGTCCAGATCGCAGTTCCTGACGGGGCATCCTACCGGCTCGTGTTCATGTTCGTACTGACCATTCTGGTCCTTGTGCTGAAACCCGCAGGCCTATTGGGCAAGCCCGTCTTCGAGAAAGTCTGATCCATGTCACAAACCAGAATTGACACCGACGTCTTGGTTGATCGCCAGGGTGTTGTAACAAATGCTGCAATCGTTACTGCGGTAGAGATAGGAGGAGCGGCCCTTCTGGGTGCTTTCCTGCTCACGGACATAACCGCAATCGTCGTCCTGTTGCTCGCGGTGATGGGCGCCATCTTTGGCCTGCTTCAAATGCGCCCACAGATCGAGGAGCGGATCGTCGCCGCTTTCCATGACCAACGGCGCCTCGCTGTCGTGCTGGGATCAATCCTTGTCGTTGCATATCCCTTCTTCATGCAGGGAAATAGCTACGTGCTTCACCTTCTTATCGTGTCGCAACTTTACGCCGTTCTGGCTCTGGCGCTGAATTTCCAGCTTGGAAGTGCCAACATTCCGAATTTCGCTACGGGTGCTTCGTATGGGATCGGGGCTTACACTTCAGCCCTTCTGGCGGTCAACTTCGGTGTCTCTTTCTGGCTTACCCTCCCCGTATCGGCAGTCGTGGCTACGCTATTTGGCTTTATGCTCGGCTTTCCGTCGATGCGCACCAAGGACAGCTATCTTGCGCTCGTCACAATCGCGTTTGCCATCGTCGTCCATCAGCTCCTGAACAATTTCACCTGGACTGGCGGTCCGAATGGCGTGGTGGGCATCCCGGCCCCGACCCTATTCGGACATTCCTTTGCCCGGCCGATTGAGATCTTCGGATTCCGCCTGCCCAGCCAAGCCAACTTCTACTACCTGTCGGCGGCCCTGGTTGGCCTGTCGATTGTCGCAGCTCGACGGCTCCACGAAAGCCGCGTGGGACTGGCGTGGAACGCCTTGCGCGCCGACCCGCTTGCCGCGCGTTGCCAAGGCATCGACATCGTGCGGTACAAGATGCTTGCATTTGGCGTTGACGCCTTCCTCGCAGCATTCGCCGGCACAATTTATGCATTTTACGTCAGCTACATCTCTCCCGACAACTTCACCTTCCTGGTCTCGGTGACGATCATGACGATGGTTATCGTCGGCGGCATGGACAACACGCTCGGCGTTATCATCGGCGCATTTCTTTTGACGATGCTGCCGGAGAAGCTTCGTATCTTCTCGGACTATCGGCTTCTTTTCGTTGGTGTTGTCGTCATTCTGTTCCTCATCTTGCGCCCGCAGGGACTTTTCCCGCAGCGCGCCAGAAACTACGGAGCCAACCAATGAACCGCCCGCTCCTGGATGTTCGCGATCTATCGATCTGCTTTGGCGGCCTTGTCGCGGTAGCGGAGGTCAATCTCGCCCTCAACGCTTCCGAGATCGTCTGCATCATCGGCCCGAATGGCGCCGGGAAATCCACGCTGCTAAACCTGATCTCGGGCATCTATCGCCCGACCCAGGGAAGTGTGAAGCTGGAGGGACAGGACATCACAGGATGGCCCGTCCACCGTATCGCTGCGGCGGGCATTGCTCGGACCTTCCAGTCCAGCCGGCTTTTCAACGACTTGACCTTGCTTGATAACGTGCTGATAGGAATGCACACGCGCACCAGTTCCGGGGTATTGGACGCCCTGCTTCGCCCTGCCAAGGCGAGGGCTGAACTAGAGGCCGCAGCCGAGCGAGCGGGCGAACTGATCCGCGCGGTCTCACCACACCTCTACGCACGTCGACATACGCTTGCGGGTGCATTGCCGCAAGCCGACCGTCGTCGATTGGAAATCGCCCGCGCCCTCGCCTCCGAGCCTAAGGTCATCATGCTGGACGAACCGTCCTCCGGCATGGATGACCGCGATACCGATGCGCTCATCGCTGACGTGCGCCGGCTCATGGTCGAACGGCCGGGCCTTTCGTTCCTGATCATCGAACACGACATGCGGTTGGTCGCCACGTTGCCCGACCGGGTTGCCGTGATCGATTACGGCCGGAAGATTGCCGACGGCGACTTCAGCGAAGTGCGGCTGATGCCGCGCGTACAGGAAGCCTATCTTGGACAAAAGGCCGCAAAACATGCTTGAGATGAACTCTGTCAGTACCAATTACGGCCCAGTGCCGATGCTCCGCGATGTATCCCTGCACGTTGGGCCAGGCGAGATGGTGTGTCTGCTCGGGCCCAATGGCGCAGGGAAAAGCACGACTTTCAACGCCATTTGCGGCCTCTTGCGCAGCGACACCGGCACAATTCGCATTGCCGGAAGGGACGTAAAGGAGCGTGGCACCGAGCGGCTTGCGAGTCTCGGCGCAGGTTTCGTCCCCGAGGGGCGGCGTCTCTTTCCCACGTTGACAGTGCGCGAAAACTTGCGTCTTGCGTTCGATGCCGCGCGCAACCCGGCGCTTGATTTCAAATCTCAGATCGATCGCATGGCGGATCTGTTCCCTCGTATTCGCGAGAGATTGGGGCAAAAGGCGGGAACAATGTCCGGGGGCGAGCAGGCTATGGTGGCGTTAGCCCGCGCGCTGATTGCCGATCCCTCCCTTGTCGTGATGGATGAACCGTCACTTGGCCTCTCGCCCAAATTGATCGACGAATACTTCCAGATCGTCGCCCGAATTCGCGACGAGGGCAAAGCCGTGCTGCTGATCGAACAGAATGCAGAGACCGCATTGTCAATCGCCGAGCGCGGCTATCTCCTGATCCGGGGACGGATCGTTCTCAGCGGGCTGAGCGCTGATCTTCTAAAGGATGACACGATCCGTCATCTTTATCTCTAGCGGCAGCTGGCTGCAAAACCTCGCTCGAAGTCTGCCTCCAATAGCCGACTTCTTGGGTTTTTGACCTGCTCATCGTACTTCGACTTGGAATGATGCCGAAGGATGTCGTGGAAAAGCTCGGCGTTTCAAAAAACGCCGAGCAGTTGGCAGGGCTTAGGTTGTGGCCTGCTGGGAACGAAAGTAGGAAATGTTATGACGCTATCTTGGACGGCGTCGGTCGTACCAACATGTGCAAATCCGCAGTTTGGGCGATAAGATCCTCGGACAGGTCATCTTGTTCCGAAAGGATTTCGCGGATCGTTTTTCCGGTGACCAGTACCTGCTTGGCCAGGTCGGCCGCACGCTCATAGCCGATTGCTGGTGTAAGCGCTGTGGCTACGGCGGTACTGGCTTCAAGATGTTTCCTGCAGGTCTCGGGGTTTGCGGAAATTCCCATGACGCACTTCGTGCGCAGTGTGTTGACCGCATTCGTGAGGAGCTCGATCGAATGCAACACGTTGTATGCGATAACCGGCTCCATCACGTTCAGCTGGAGTTGCCCGGCCTCCGAGGCAAGAGTGATCGTCAGGTCATAGCCGATGATCTGAAACGCGACCTGGTTGACCACCTCGGGCACAACCGGATTAACCTTGCCAGGCATGATCGATGAACCGGGCTGCAGAGCCGGCAGGTTTATTTCATTCAGACCACCGCGCGGCCCGCTTGAAAGAAGTCTAAGGTCGTTGCAGATTTTCGACAGCTTCGTGGCAGTCCTCTTCAACATGCCCGAAAACAGGACGAAGGCACCCGTGTCCCAGCAGGCTTCGATCAAATTACCTGCCAACACGACGGGCAGTCCCGTGACTTTGCGTAATTCATCGACGGCTGCGGCTTGGTAGTCGGAACTCGTGTTGATTCCGGTTCCAATCGCGGTTCCCCCAAGATTTACCTCGCGAAAGAGCGATGTGATTTCTCCAAGTCTGGCGACGTCCTCGCGCAACGTTATGGCGTACGCCCCGAACTCCTGTCCCAGCGTCATCGGCACCGCATCCTGCAGCTGTGTGCGACCGAGTTTGAGTATGTCGGCAAAGCTGCTTGCCTTCGCCTCGAACGCGCCTGCGAGGAGCTCAAGTGCTTCGCCAAGCTGTTCATGTGACAAAAGGATCGCGAGGCGAATGGCGGTGGGGTATACGTCGTTAGTCGACTGCGAGAGATTCACGTCGTTGTTCGGGTGCAAGGCCGCATAGTCGCCACGGGGTAACCCAAGAATCTCGAGACCTCGATTGGCGATAACCTCGTTGATGTTCATGTTCGTTGAAGTCCCAGCACCTCCCTGGAAAACATCGAGAGGAAACGCACCAAGATGCTGACCGGATATGATCTCCTCGCAGGCGCGGCAAATCACATCACCTTTGCCTGGATCTAGACCGCCTAGTCTGACGTTGGCGCGGGCTGCGGCCATTTTCACGTATGCAAGCGACTTTATGAAGCGCGGAAAATGACTTATCGGAATGCCCGATATAGGGAAATTGACGATGCCGCGGGCAGTCTGTGGCCCATAGTATGCATCAACTGGGATCGCCACGGGACCAATTGAGTCCACTTCTATGCGTTCTGGTTCCGTCATCGCTGTCAAGGAAGTCTCCCGTGCTCTGTTGAATCATCGCATGGCGCTGCAACCGGCACCTGAGTAGACCTTGATGGTCATGCTCGCCCGCCCCATCCGTGATGACGGTCTATCGTGTGACTTCGCTCCAGCGAAATAGTCTTTGCTGGGCCAATGATTAGGAAAAAACTGATCTGTCACAAATCTTCGCGCTTAACGGACTGCTGACCTTAAGTATGGATTTTCCCGCCCTGTTTGACGTCGAGCGGAACCAGACGCTGGGCATTTCGCGTTTTGCGGCGCCATGGGACCGGAGCTTGTCAGTCGATCATCATACGGGGCGAACGGCCTTGCCCTCTCAGATGTTTTCTCACGAACCGGTTTGCAAACAGGATCCAAGCGCTGTTAGTTTTTCATCTTTTATGTTGACTCATGTTGAAAAAATAACATAGCTTGAACTCGTAGGCGTCATAACGTTGATGCCACACAGCGCCGGGAGGAACGCGACCATGAAGATTTTAAGGTTGATTGCGACGAGTCTAGCAGTTGGCGTTGCCGCGTTCGCGGTGCTGCCGGCTACCGCTGCCGAGGTTATCCGGATCGTTTCACCTTTTCCGACGACAACGCTCGACCCGATGCGCTCCGCCGGAGCGGGAAACATCGAGACCTATGGCCAGCTTTATGCCCGTCTCTTGCAGCGAAACCCAACCACCGGGGCGCTGGAGCCTGGGCTTGCAGAGAGCTGGGATGTTTCTGCCGATGGACGCACCTACACGTTCCATTTGCGTGACGCGCAATTTTCTGACGGTTCGCCGATAACTGCCGGCGACGTCGCCTTCAGCCTCGAGCGCATCCGCAGCGACAAGAAGTCGGCCTATCCGGCGCCTTTGGGTGCGGTCGAGGCTGTGTCTGCAGCCGATCCGAAGACGGTTGTGATCACGTTGAAGTCGGCCTTTGCGCCATTCCTCGGCAATCTCGAAATCTGGAACATGGGCATCGTGTCCAAGGCCGACGTCGAAAAGCAGGGAGCAGAAAAGGCATTCGCAACCGCCCCGATCACCTCTGGACCCTATACGGTGAAGGAATGGAAGCCCAACGAAAAGCTGGTGCTGCAACCGAATGCGCACTATTGGCGCAAGGGTTACCCGAAATCGGATGCAACGGTCGAGCTTCGCGAGGTGGCCTCGCCGGAGACCCGTGTCGCCATGCTGAAAGCCGGCGAGGCTGACGTCATGCGCTCGGTGCAGTGGGCACAGATCGACGATCTAAAGGCGACCGACAGCGTCGATATGCGGCTCGAACCGTCGACCACGATCTACATGACCCTGCTTAACAACAAACGCGAACCCTTCTCCAACATGAAGGCCAGGCAGGCCGCGGCCTATGCAATCGACAACAAGGCCATGGCGAAGGCGATTACACGGGGCTATGCCCAGCCCGCCAACACGACCCTTCCGGGCAGCATCGATTTCCATGACAAGGACAATCCAGGCATTCCCGTCGATATTGCGAAGGCAAAACAGTTGCTGGCCGAGTCCGGCATGGAGGGCCGTGAAGTCAAGATCCTTGCGACCTCGGGCGCTACCGAACAGCAAATGGCTCTCCTCCTTCAGGCACAGTGGCAGGCGATTGGCCTGAAGCCGGTGATCGTGAACGTCGATTCCGGCGCGTGGTGGGATGCGACCGGCAAGGGCGACTACGATGCGGCGGCCAACTGGTGGTACAACGAAACGCCTGACCCGGATCTCGCCGTTCGCTGGGCGGTTTGCGGCTCCTGTGGCTCGAATTCCTACAACACCTTCTACAACAATCCCAAGGTGGATGAACTGGTGGAGCAGGGAACCAAGGAAGGCGACCCGGTGAAGCGCGCTGAGATCTACAAGGAAATCCAGAGGATCACGACCGAAGAGGTGGCGCAGATTCCGCTCTACTACGCTCCAAACGCGGTCGCCTACTCCAAGCGCCTTGAGGGGATCAAACTCACCCCGACACTGCAGTGGACGCTCGAAGATACGACCTTCACCAAGTAAGCGGAAACAAAACGGCGGTGTGCAGATCCAGAAAGCACACCGCCGTTCCCCCTCATTGGAGAATGAGATTGAACCTCCTGCTACTCATGATGCGGCGGCTGCTGCAGCTATTCGGCGTGTTGATCGGGATCAGCGCCGTAACATTCCTGCTGTTGCATCTTGCCCCAGGCGATCCGGCGCGCTTGCTCGCTGGCGACCGGGCGAGCGCTGAGACAATCGCTGCTATCCGCTCGGAATACGGGCTGGATCAGTCCCTCTGGCGGCAATATGCGACCTATTTTTTCAACCTGCTCAGTGGTGATATCGGGCTGTCATTGCGCTTCCAGCGGCCTGTCAGCGAACTGATCTCGCGGTTCATGTGGCCGACATTGTTTCTCACTGGATACGTAGTGGTCCTTGCCGTCCCTCCGACCGTGGCGCTTGCCATCGCCAGCGCCCGCAAACCCGGAGGTACGGTTGACCAGGTGGTGCGTGTCATCGGTATCGTCGGCCTTACCATCCCGGTTTTCTGGCTCGGCATCATGATGTCGCGGTTCTTCGGGGTGGGTCTCGGCTGGTTTCCAGTCTCAGGCTACGGCGATGGATTCACCGAGCATCTGCATCACCTGTTCCTGCCGGCTCTTTCCACGGCGATTTGGCTAGTTCCGGTGCTAATTCAAAGTCTTCGCGCCGCCCTGATCGAAAAGGCGACCGCCGATTTCGTCACCACCGCCCGCGCGCAAGGAGCAAGTGAACGGGAGATATTCTGGAACACGATCCTGCCGAACTCCGTTCTGCCGACATTGAACCTGCTCGGGGTCATGATCGCCTTCATGATCGGCGGGGCAATCATCGTCGAGACCGTTTATGCGATCCCCGGCCTTGGTTCGCTGATGGTCAGCGCGCTTCTCGGCCGGGACTACTATGTCGTCCAAGGGCTAACTCTAGTCTTTGCCTGTTCGACGGTTCTGGTCACGTTGGCAGTCGACCTGATGTCGGCCGTCATCGATCCGCGCATAAGACTGTGAGGAAAACCACCATGTCATACGTTTCCACGTCAACCGCAGCAACTCGGCGCGCCATCCATCTGAGCCCGACGATGATGATCGCGATTGCGATACTCGGTGGATGGCTCCTTGTTGCGCTGGCGGCGCCCTTGATCGCCCCCTACGATCCCGACGCGATCGATTTTGGCAGCATGCTGGCAGCACCGAGTACAGCACATTGGTTCGGCACCGATCAAGTCGGGCGCGATGTCTTTTCAAGGGTCATATACGCCGCTCGCGTCGATCTCTTCCTTTGTGTAATCGGCGTTCTGCCGCCGCTTCTTATCGGTACGTTTGTCGGATTGTTGAGCGGCTATTTCGGCGGCCTGATCGATAGCCTTTTCATGCGGCTATATGATTTGACCGTGGCCTTCCCATTCTTCGTACTTGTTCTCGCAATCGTCGGCGTTCTTGGGCCTGGCCTGATAAACTTCGTGATAGCCCTCACCCTTGTCGGTTGGGTCAGTTATGCGCGTCTGGTCCGGGCGGAAGTTCTGACCGTTCGCCAGAGCGAATACATACGGGCGACGGAGTGCCTCGGCTACCCAAAGCGAGCGATCCTCTTTCGCCATGTGCTGCCGAACGCCTTCGGGCCGATTATCGCCTACGCTGTCAGCGACGCGGTGCTCGTGATGCTCGCCGGTGCGAGTTTCGGATTTCTCGGCATGGGTGCCCAGCCGCCACTTGCCGAATGGGGAGTGATCATCGCGGACGGGCAAGCTTTTGTGCAGCAGGCCTGGTGGATCTGCCTGTTTCCGGGCCTGGCCGCCATTTCACTTGGGCTTGGCTTTGCCTTCCTCGGAGATGGCTTGGGGCAAATGCAACGCCGTGAGGTAGCCATATGAACATGACGAACAACGCGCCACCTCTCCTGCAAGTAGAAAACCTCACTGTCGCTTTCGGGTCGCTTGCCGCCGTGAAAGGGGTTTCGTTCGACGTAAGGGCCGGGGAAATTCTCGGTATTGTCGGGGAAAGCGGTTCCGGAAAGTCGATCACCTGTCGCGCCCTGATGGGTCTTCTGCCCGGATCTGCAACAGCGGAGGGACGGGTAAAGTTCCAGGGCGGCGAGCTACTTGGCCTGGCGGAGGAACAGTTGTGCTCCATTCGCGGCCGCGAGCTCGGAATGATCTTCCAGAATCCCGCTTCCCATCTCGACCCATTGCGCCGCATAGGAAAACAGATCGCTGCCCCCATGGTTCGCCATCTGGGGCTTTCCAAGCGCGAAGCTATGCACCGGGCAATCGGTCTGCTCGAGGATGTGGGCATCCCGGATCCCGAAAAGCGTGCCCGGTCCTATCCGCACGAATTCTCCGGTGGAATGAAGCAGCGGGCGATGATCGCGGCCGCAATCGGATGCGGCCCGAAATTGCTTATTGCCGACGAACCGACCACGGCCCTCGATGTCACCGTTCAGGCACGCATCCTCAAGCTTTTGAAGGATCTGAACCGGGAACGTGGGTTGGCGATTATCCTGATTTCCCACGATCTCGCCGCAGTTTCGAAAATCTGCTCGCGTGTCGTGGTGATGCGCCATGGCGAGATTGTCGAACAGGGCCCGACTGAGGAGATCATCAATCGGCCGACGCACGCCTATACCCAGCTTTTGATCGCTTCCCAACCTGGGCGTTGGAGAAGTTCCGTTGACAAGGCCGCCATTTCGGAGGCAGCCGCGCCGTTGCTTAGTGTCGAAAAGCTCTCAGTATCCTTCTCTGCCGCGCGCGGCCTTCTTGGGCCCCCTGCGGCCAAGGGTGCATCTTCGTTCTTGGCCTTGGATGGGATTGATCTGCAGATTACCGCTGGCGAAACGATCGGTATCGTCGGAGAAAGCGGATCAGGAAAAAGTACGCTGGCTCGGGCGATCGTGCTGCAAAACAGACCGAGTGCTGGCGTCATCCGTGTCGAAGGACAGGACGTTCATGCACTAAAAGGCAACGATCTGCTTCGCTTCAGGCAGCGGGTTCAGATGGTTTTTCAGAACCCTTACGACTCGCTCAATCCACGGATGACCGTTTGCGAAGCGGTCGCCGAACCACTCTGGAGGCATGGTCTTGCAGATCGTCGTTCCGCGCTTGTTCGCGCAAATGAACTGCTGGACATGGTCGAGCTGCCAAGCGCGCTGCGAGGGCGCAAGCCGCGCCAGCTCTCAGGTGGCCAATGCCAGCGTGTTGGTCTTGCAAGAGCGCTTGCCTTGCAGCCACGTTTGCTGATCGCTGACGAAATCACCTCAGCACTGGACGTGACCACACAAGCCCAAATTCTTGAACTCCTGGGCCGCCTGCAACGCGAGCAGAAGCTGACGCTTCTCTACATTTCCCATGACCTTGCGGTCGTCAACAACATCTGCCAGCGAGTCTATGTCTTCAAAGGAGGCCGGATTGTCGAAAACGGGCCGACACAGCAGGTTCTAAACCGGCCGCAAGATCCCTATACGCGCGAACTCGTGGGTTCGGTGACGCACATTTCTTCCAATAGCCATGCACGACAAGGAATAGGCCATGCACCTTGATGAATATGTTACCTATGACGGAGTTGGCCTGGCTCAATTGTTGGCAAAAGGCGACGTCACGCCGAGAGAGCTTGGCGTCTGTGTCGCGGGGGCGGTTTCAGCCGTCAACCCGACGATAAACGCCGTTGTTGAGCTCTATGGAGACGCAATCGACAGTCTTCCTGAAACACCCCGGGCCGGGCCCTTTTGCGGCATTCCGACATTGACGAAGGATTTCCCTATTGAAGCCGGCCGCCCTGCCGAATTCGGCAGCCGGCTTGCAAAGGGAAACCGTGCCGCCCACGATGCTGTGTATTGGCAACGCCTGCGGGACGGCGGAATTGTTAATGTCGGCCGCACCACGAGCTCGGAGTTCGGTGTGCCTGCCACCACAGAAACTTTGCTCTATGGTGCGACACGCAATCCATGGGATCCCACGCGTGGCGTTGCCGGGTCGAGTGGCGGCGCTGCGGCGGCAGTTGCCGCCGGTATTGTCCCCTTCGCGCAGGGAAGCGATGGTGGTGGATCGATCCGCAACCCGGCCGCCTTCTGCGGTCTCATCGGTCTGAAGCCCTCACGCGGGCGCGTGACAGGCTCGCCGCGCGCCAATGCGCCGCTGCTTGGCCTTTCATCGGCATTCATGCTGACGCGATCGGTGCGCGACACTGCCCTTCTGCTGGATCTGTGCCATGGCCCCGATGCTGGCGATGGGTATGAGATCGTCCAGCCAACGGAAACCTACAGCAACGCCATGAAACACGCACCGAAGGGCCAGCGCATCGCGCTTTGCACGGCGTCCTGGTCAGGGAGCCGAGTCGCGCCGGAAATTGCTGCCGCGGTGAGAGCCACCGGCGCCAGGCTGGAATCCCTCGGCCACCATGTCGAAGAAGCCGTGCCGCAATTTGACTATGCAGAATTTCTCTGGGCGCAAAAGACGATCTGGGCCGCAGATAGCGCCGCCGGTATGCCAGCGATGGCTGCGCATATGAGGCGAGAAATCAATGCGGACACCTTGGGAGCGAGCGTGCTCGCCCTTTATAGGTACGGCCTCACGGTAACCGGCGCCGATCTGGTCAACGCTTTTGCGATCTATGATCGGGTGACGCGGCAGTTGGGCAGGTTCCTCGGCAACTATGACCTGCTGTTGACCCCGACGAGCGCGATCCTTCCCGAGCCGACCGGCACCTATGATCCGGCCCGACCGGGCATCGATGCCGATGGTGTTTTCGCCGATCTCGAACCGAAGGAGACGTTTACAGCACTTTTCAATGCCACCGGACAACCGGCCATTTCACTACCGATCAGTCAATCGGTAGCCGGCTTGCCGATTGGTGGTCAGTTGATCGCCCGGTATGGTCGCGAAGATTTGCTGCTTGCAGTTGCCAGGCAACTTGAGGAAATTCTAGAGCAAGGTCAGGGCATCTGGGGACAGGGAGTGCCTGCCGTGCATGCAGGTAAGGTCCAGGAGCAATCAACGTGGCAATGACGAATGGTGATAAGCCGACTGACGGCCAAGAGCTGAGCGGAGACAAAATCGATCTCGAGGCGATATTGCGCGCTCGCATGAACGAATTGTCGCCGTCGGAGCAGAGCCTTTGCGCCTACATGATCGACAACATCCAGATTCTGCCTTTCGAAACCGGAAGCAGTATCGCGCGCGCCGTCGGCGTCAGCGAGATGACCGTGACCCGATTTGTGCGCGGCCTTGGCTTCGAGAGCCTTCGTGATCTGAAGAACCGGATGCGTGATTCAGTCGCCGAGAAGGACGGAGAAATAGACGACTACATGGCGCGCTTCCAAGTGCGCAACAGTCGTCAGCAGGAACTGCAGGAAAGCCTGCGGCTGGAGCTGGATGCGATCGTGAAGACCTATGCGCTCGCCACCACAGATCTCTGGGACGAGGCAGCCACGGCACTCGCCAAGACGCGAACCATTTACGTGGTGGGGTTCCAGGCTTCCAAAGGGTTGGCAATGGATTTCGCCAGCCGTTTGCTTTGGGCGCGCCCCAACGTCATCTTCGTGGAAAATGCGACCGGGACTTTTGGCGAGATTATCGCAGCCGACACCAAGCAGAGCCTTGTCGTGTTGGTGGATACCGCCGCCTACGCGACACGCGGCGTGAAACTGGCAGAAAAGCTCAAGGCTTTGGAAATGCCGCTGATTATCGTGACCGACAAGTACAGTCATTGGGGCTTCACCTATACGCCACTCGTCTTCGAGGGCCACACGCATGTGAAAACATTCTGGGATTCGACGGCCAGCCTCGGCGTCATCCTCAACCTGATGATCGACTCGGTCGCCATAAAGCTCGGGCCAAAGGCCAAGCGCAATTTTGCGACGATGAGCGAGCTTGGGACCCTCTTCGGCGAGTTCGTCGGTGGAAGCTACCTGCGGCGCAAGGATTGACGCGACCCAATATAATGAAAGCACTATAATATGAAGTTTGATGGTGATTTGGCATTCCGTGATCCGAATGCTCCGGGCGCCCCCCTCATTCCACGGGAAGATTGGGATCGCGCGCCCTGGAACCGCTGGTCCTTTCAGAATGTACGCGACATCCTTCCCACGACCCAGGTCTGGCGTGGCCCGGGTCCGGCAAGCCCGCTGCCGACAGCGCTTCAGGACGTCGACAGCATCGCGTTTGACATCGACGGTCGAACGGAGACCATCTCGGGATTCCTGCAGACGAACTATGCCGACGGCTTCCTCGTCTTGCATCGCGGCAAGGTGGTTGCCGAGCGATACCTCAATGGAATGGCCGCCAGAACCCCGCATTTATCGCAATCTGTGGCAAAGTCCGTTGTCGGCACTGTCGCCGGGATCCTTATCGGACGTGGTCAGGTCGATCCGGGCGCTCCGATTACCCAGTATCTACCGGAACTGGAGACCTCAGCCTATCGCGGCGCAACGGTGCAGCACGTGTTAGACATGACCAGTGGCGTGCTGTTTGATGAAACCTACGTCGCGCTCGATTCCCACATGGCGCAGCTGGACGTTGCCAGCGGCTGGAAAAAAGGTCGCCAACCGGCCTGGCCCAAAACGGTATGGGAATTGATTCTGACGCTCAAGCAGGCCGAATGCGCACATGGCGCTTCGTTCCGCTATCGCTCGATCGAGACCGATGTCCTGGCCTTTGTATTGCAGCGTGCCAGCGGGATGTCACTTGCCGACCTGGTGAGCCATGAGCTTTGGGCTCCGATTGGCGCGGAGGAGGATGCCTATTTTACCGTCGATCCCGCAGGTTACGCCCTGGGAGACGGTGGCTTCAATGCGACCTTGCGCGACTACGGGCGCTTTGCACTCATGCATCTCGGACAAGGCGAGATCAATGGGCGGCGCGTGGTGCCAGCCTCCTGGATCGAGAAAATTCGCGATGGCAAGCCCGAAATGTTTGGAGACATCTACAGGGAGACGCTGCCGCAAGGGGCTTACTCCAATCAGTTCTGGATCGAGGACCCGCACCGTCGGGCCTACATGGCGCGGGGCGTCTTTGGTCAATTGATCTACATCGATCCAAGTTCTGACTTCGCTGTCGTGATACTATCGAGCTGGCCGGAGTTCCTGAATACGCAACGCACGCGCACTGCGCTCACAGCGGTGCATGCCATTCGGACCGCACTGGGTGGGTAATCGCCGGACGGACCCAAAAAATGCCGCAAGCGAAAGAGCTTGCGGATATCGCGAAGGAGGCATCGCGCTTTGCACAGCATGCTGACAGCTGGTGTACCCACGTCCCGCTGACTGTCATTAACCGACAAACAATGTGACAACGCCGGCAATACTCCTATGCTGCGCAATACTTTAATTCGTCGCCTTGAGTAGATTCGAACTGGCGGCCGGCCCAATCCTATCGGTCCAGGTTGACATCCAACCCCAAATCCAAGGTCGGGGCGCTGTGCGTCAGCCAACCGATCGAAATCAAGTCGACCCCCGTCGCGGCGATTGTGGCCGCTGTTTGTGGCGTGATGCCGCCGGATGCCTCGGTGATTGCGCGCCGGGACACCATCAAAACCGCGCGTCGCAAATCATCCGTCGTCATGTTGTCGAGCAGCACCGCGTCGATGCCTTCGCTCAACGCCATTTCGAGCTGTTCCAGCGTATCAACCTCGACCTCGATCTTGACCATATGGCCGACACCGGCCTTTGCGCGGCGGATCGCCTCTGCCACGCCGCCGGCAAAAGCGATGTGATTGTCCTTGATCAGCACCGCGTCGGAAAGCGAAAAACGGTGGTTCATGCCGCCGCCGGCACGCACCGCATATTTCTCCAGCGCGCGCAGGCCAGGCGTCGTCTTCCTTGTGCAAGCAATCGCAGCGCCCATCCCCTTGACCGCGTCGACAATTCCGGCGGTGACCGTGGCGACACCGGAAAGGTGGCCGAGGAAATTGAGTGCGGTGCGCTCCCCGGTCAGCATGCCACGCGTCGGCCCACGGATTTCGGCGATCAGATCGCCGGCAGCAACGGATGCACCATCTTCCACGCGACGCTCCAACACCAAAGCAGGATCGACCATCTCGAAGGCCAGTTCGGCGACATCGAGACCGGCAACGACGCCGGGTTTGCGCGCGACGATGAATGCGGAGGACCGATGCTCCCGTGCGATGACGGCGTTCGACGTGATGTCACCGGCCACGCCGAGATCCTCCAGAAGTGCTGTCCGCACGATGGGTTCGATGATTAGGCGAGAAGGGGAAACGAGTGTCATGTCAGGCGCTCCTGGCGTAATCTTGCGGAACGATCGACCAGGCAAGGTCGAGCACTTCAGATAGGGTCAGCATGGTACGATCGCCTACCGGCTGTTTGTTTGGGAAATCGCTCCTCGCATGGGCACCGCGCGACTCTTGGCGCAAATGCGCGAAGACGGCGATCAGCAGGCCGACGGTTGCGGGGTCTGTCGCCGGAGAGAACCCTTCGGCCCATGGCAGCAGGGTTGCGATCGCCTCTTCTATCCCAGAACCTTGCCGCACGATGCCGAGATGTCTGGATGCGACGCGACGCACTTTTTGACTTTCGGGCGTCAGGAGTATCCTTCCCGCAAGCAATGATTTGGCAAGCGACGGCCTGCCAGGCTCAATCGGCGAGGATAGGAGATCTCGCGCCACTCTCAATCCCATCACCGTGGCTTCAAGCAGGGAGTTGCTGGCAAGCCGGTTGGCGCCATGCAACCCGGTGCAAGCCACCTCGCCCACCGCCCAAAGTCCAGTGACGGAACTGCGTCCGCTGAGGTCGGTCGCGACCCCGCCCATATGATAATGGGCAGCCGGGCAAACTGGAATCGGCTCCGTTGTCGGATCGATGGCATTCTGTCGGCAGATCTTGGATATCGCCGGAAACCGCGCATCAAAGGGGACACCACAGTTTCGAGCGTCAAGGAACACGCGTCCTCCGCGCTCAATCTGTGCTCCGATGGCGCGGGCCACCACATCTCTTGGCGCGAGTTCCAGACCCGGAGTGTCAGCCATGAAGCGATCGCCGCGCTCATTGACCAGCAAGGCCCCCTCGCCGCGGACGGCTTCGCTGATCAGCGGCAGAGGCTGTTTTGCCAGGGCAAGCGCGGTCGGATGGAACTGCACGAACTCCATGTCGGCCAGCACCGCACCCGCACGAGCGGCAAGCGCTATCCCTTGCCCGAAATTCTCAGGCGGGTTTGTCGTCGCATCGTAGAGCCCGCCGACACCGCCGGTTGCGAGAACCACCCGCGTTGTTCGAAGCGAGAACGCCTGTCCGTCTTGTTTACCGACAAGACCGGCAATCCTGCCCCCGGATGTGAGGAGTCGACGAACGTCTGCTCCTTCCAATACCGTGATCGATGGCGTAGCGGCAACGGCTCTTGCCAGTGCACGGACGATAGCGACGCCCGTACCGTCGCCAGCAGCGTGCACGATTCTCCTGTGGCTGTGCGCCGCTTCCAGCCCCAGAGCAAAGTTCCCATCCGTATTGCGATCGAAGGCAACACCCCAACTCTCAAGTGCATCGATCGCTGCCTGCGCCTCCCCGATGATCGTGGCCGCAGCGCGCTCGTCGCAGTGCCCGCCACCTGCCGCGCGCGTATCAGCCAAATGAAACCCGACGCTATCATCAGACCCAAGGCTTGCCGCAATGCCGCCTTGCGCCCAGGCGCTCGACGTCCCCAGGCCAAGTCCATATTTTGTCAGGAGGACGACGGGCTCCGGCGCGAGCTCGAGCGCCGTCATAAGCCCCGCAATGCCGCTACCGACAATCGCAATACGGCCCTCGAATGCTGCAAGCTCTCCAGTCATACCGCCAGCATCCTTTCGATCGCATGCCTGGCCCCAACAGCCGTCGCAGGGTCCAGCGTCACTTCGTGCCGGTTCTCCTCGAGCGCCTTGCGAATACTGGGAAGTGTGATGCGCTTCATATGCGGGCAAAGATTGCAGGGGCGGATGAACTCGATATCGGGATAGTGCACCGCGATATTGTCGCTCATCGAGCATTCCGTCAGCAGCACCACGCGCGGCGGCCTGTTCGTTGCGACAAATTCGGAAAGGCCAGCCGTGGAGCCCGAGAAATCTGCCGCAGCCGCGACCTCGGGTGGGCATTCGGGATGGGCGAGCACCGTGATGCCGGGATGGCTCTCCCTCAGTTCCTTGATGTCCTCGACGGAGAACCGTTCGTGCACCTCGCAATGGCCGTGCCAGGCGATGATTTCGACATCGGTTTCCAGTGCCACGTTGCGTGCCAGATACTCATCCGGGATCATCAGCACGCGCTGAACGCCGAGCGATTCCACCACTTGCTTGGCATTGCCCGAAGTGCAGCAGATGTCGGATGCAGCCTTCACCGCTGCCGAGGTATTGACGTAGGTAATGACCGGCACACCGGGGTGCGCCCGTCGCAGCAGCGCCACATCTTCAGGCGTGATGGATTCGGCGAGTGAACAGCCTGCGTCCGTGTCGGGGATCAGCACGGTCTTGCCGGGGTTGAGGAGTTTTGCTGTCTCGGCCATGAAGTGGACGCCAGCCAGCACGATCACATCCGCCTCCACGTCTATCGCCTTGCGTGCCAGCGCCAGGCTGTCTCCGACGATATCGGCCACGCAGTGGAATATTTCCGGCGTCTGATAGTTGTGGGCGAGGATGACCGCGTTTCGCTGCCGCTTGAGTTCGATGATTGCGGCAATGTCATCTTCGAAGGTCAGCCATTCCGCTATGGGAATGACGCGGCGAACGCGTTCATAGAGCGCAGACGTTGAAAACGGGGCATTCATGCTTCACCTCCCATTTATACTCGAATCGAGTATTATGAGGGCGTTATTTATTCTCGCTTTGAGAATATGTCAATTGCGTGAAATCGGCAGCTTTGATCCCGACAGAGCCCGCTCTTCAAGAACAGCGTGACGGAAGCGGAAGAGCTTGGCTGGCCGGCCGGCGTTTTCACTCTCCGTTTCGCCGGTTTCCTCGACGAGATCCTGCTGTTCGATAAGGCGCCGGAAGTTGGGTTTATGCAGCGTCAGCCCCGCCAAGGCCTCGACGGTGCGCTGCAGCCTGAGAAGTGTAAAGCTTTCCGGCATCAGTTCGAAGACCACTGGCCGATATTTGATCTTGGCCCGCAGGCGCGCGATGCCGGTCGCCAGAATCCGCCGGTGATCGGCGAACATCGCGCAGCCGAGGCCCATGTGCTCGGAGTTTCCGGATTCGGCCAATAGGCCGGCTTCGTAGAGGAGTTCATAGCGCTGCAGGACCAGATCCTCGTTCCAGTGGTTGCCATCCGTCCCGAATGTCAGGGCGATCCGTCGCCGCAGTTCGTCTCCGTGCTGCCGGTTCGGCGCTGCCCAGTCATTCAGCAGCGCGCAAATTTCTCCGATCAACGCGGGCCGCCCCAGGCGATGATCCTCCCAGGGGAAATACTCGTACCAGCCGTGCCATCCCGTCTGGGTCTCGGCTGTCGCAGGCTGCTCCCGGACGAGGCCGAGATAGCTGATGGAGATTGTCCGACGGCCATTGGCGCCAGCCACGCGATCGCGATCGGCGAATGTGTAGAGCTGCTCGAGATAGCCGATCGGATAGGCAGTTTTCTCGCGGATCCATTCACGCAGGCCAGATTGCAAGGTACGATGCCCCATCTCGAAGGGACCGGAAGGCAGCACCTCCCCATTGCGCAATGTCATCACCCGCGGCTGATCACCCGTAACCGCGACGAGCACCGCAATCAGTTCGGCGTGGGCGAAATAGCCTGTAACGGAGTTCATCAATCTTGCCTTGCACGTTGCTCTTGTGCGCTTTTCGCATAGGGCCAAGACAAAGCCAAGAATGCCGCCTCAATGGAAGCGGGAGAACCACCGTCCAATAGTCCGCGTTGTCAGATTCAGATTGCCCGCACGGGCAGATCGTCCGCCTCGCGATAGTGCCCGGCGAAGGAGGCCGTCCATCTCAGCAGGCCCGTCCTGTTTCTGCAAAGCAAGAATGTCACACTCCGCGCATTTATTATGCGGCATTGCTCAGCATAGGTGGATGGCGATGGGCGAGCGCATGCCCGGGAAGACCAACCCGAATGACCGGAGGATCACCGGTTGAAGCCCTTTGGCAAAGCGGCCGCCAAGCTTGCCCGAGACGTTCTTCGGACGCGATCCAGCCTCAGGCAGGCATGGAATATTAAGGATTTGTTAACCATCCCGATTTAGACCTCGGGTAACACAAAATTCACGAAGATTACCAAAGTGCTAACAGATTCTCGCTCCATACGTATCAAAGGTCGCTCGTTTCTGGCGATGGTGCTGTCGCCTGACATGCCGCTCGGCCAGTGGCTCGTCAAACTTGACGACCTGGCTGCCCGATCGGCAGGCTTCTTCCTCGAGCGTCCGATCGTGTTGGATGTGACCGACCTCGCAATAGACCGCTCAGAGCTGAAAGGCCTGCTGGCGGAACTTGCCCAGCGCAATGTCCGCATCATGGGTATCGAAGGTGCGAGGCCGTCGCTGTTCGAACCTGGCATGCCGCCAGCGATGAAAGGCGGCAGGCCAGCGGCGGATTTCGAGGCCACGCAGCAGGAATCAGTTGCGCAGCCGGAGCCGGTTGCGCACCAGAAGCCAGCCGCGCAGCAAGAGAAGGTCACCGAGGAGGCAAAACCGGCTCCAGTTGAGAAGACGATGCCGGAACCTCTACCGATGATGCAATCGATCATCATCCGGGAGCCCGTGCGGTCTGGCCAGTCGATAATTTTCCCGGAAGGTGACGTCACCATTGTGGGCTCGGTAGCGTCAGGCGCCGAGGTCATCGCTGGCGGCTCGGTTCATATCTATGGGGCGCTGCGCGGACGCGCACTGGCCGGATCGTTGGGAAACTCTTCCGCGCGCATCTTCTGCCGCAAGCTCGAAGCGGAACTGCTTGCCATCGACGGCATCTACACGACAGCTGACGAAATGCCCACCGACCTGCAAGGGCAGGCCGTCCAGCTCTGGCTGGAAGGCGACGAGATCAAGGCGCAAAAACTTGTTTGAAGATCAACAGAAGCAAAGGGGCGAAGGCAAGATGGGGAAAGTGATAGTCGTTACATCTGGCAAAGGGGGCGTTGGCAAGACGACGTCTACCGCCGCACTAGGCGCAGCCCTTGCCATGCGAAATGAAAAGGTCGTCCTCGTCGACTTCGACGTCGGTCTGCGCAACCTGGACCTCATCATGGGCGCGGAGCGCCGGGTCGTCTATGACATTGTCAACGTCATTCAGGGCGACGCCAAGTTGCCGCAAGCGTTGATCCGGGACAAAAGGCTGGAAACGTTGTTCCTGTTGCCAGCATCCCAGACCCGCGACAAGGACAGCCTCACCCCTGAAGGCGTCGAATGGGTGATCAATGAACTGAAGCGCTATTTCGACTGGATCATCTGCGACAGCCCCGCCGGTATCGAGCGCGGCGCGACCCTGGCGATGCGCCATGCGGACATGGCCGTCATCGTGACCAATCCGGAAGTATCCTCCGTGCGCGATTCTGATCGCATCATCGGCCTGCTGGACTCCAAGACCCTCAAGGCCGAGCGGGGCGAGCGCATGGAAAAGCACCTGCTGCTGACCCGCTACGACGCCAACCGTGCCGACCGGGGCGACATGCTGAAGGTCGACGACGTGCTTGAGATTCTCTCGATCCCGCTGCTCGGCATCGTTCCGGAAAGCATGGACGTTTTGCGCGCCTCCAATATCGGCGCACCCGTAACCCTGGCTGACAACCGCAGCGTGCCTGCTATGGCCTATTTCGACGCCGCCCGCCGGCTCGCGGGAGAGGAAGTGCCCATGGCTATTCCCGGCGAAAAGAAAGGCTTGTTCGGGAAGATATTCGGTCGGAGGGCTGCATGAACATTTTCGGTATATTCAACAAGCAGCGGTCCGCGCCAACCGCGCGCGAGCGACTTCAGGTACTTCTCGCTCATGAACGATCATCGCTCGGCCAATCGGATCTGGTTGCCATCCTGCGGGAAGAAATCCTCGCCGTGATCGCCAAGCACGTCCAGCTCGATGCGGACAGTGTCAGCATCAAGTTGGATCGCACCCAGCACGTCTCCATCCTGGAGATCGATGTCGAAATTCCGTTGGACGCTGAATTGCACGCGGCTTGACGCCCGCGTGCCTCACGACAAGATTGCAATCGATCCAGCATTGGGTCGATTGCCTTGAATGCGGCTTCACCTTTGCCTGCAGCCCGCGCAAGGTCGGATTGCCGCCCTCTCCTTCTCTCCGATGCACAGATCCTGAATGAACATGGCTGACCGCTGCTAAGCGCTTCAGGATTTGCGTTACCCGCCCTTTCTCAGGCCAAGGGCATATGAAAATCCGCGACATTGTCGGCAGGAATGATACGCTGGCTCACCAGCAGAAGGCGTTGCTGCAAAGCTAGACCAGGAGGTCGATCCGATGAGAGAAGATCCGATCGTCATAGCCGGATACGCCCGCACCCCGATCGGCGGGTTCATGGGCGACTTCCGTGACGTGCGCGCGGCCGGGCTTGGCGCAGCCGCCATTACAGCTTCCCTGAAGCAGGCAGACCTTCCGCCCACGGCAGTCGATGAGGTCGTATTCGGCTGCGTCCTGCCTGCGGGCCAGGGCCAGGCGCCTGCCCGACAGACCGCCCTGGCAGCCGGCCTACCATATTCCGCCGGCGCAACCACCGTCAACAAGATGTGCGGATCGGGCATGAAGGCTGTGATGATCGGCCATGACATGCTGGCATCGGGAAGCGTCGATGTGGTCATCGCTGGCGGTATGGAGAGCATGTCCAATGCCCCATACCTGCTGGACCGGGCCCGCGGCGGCTATCGCATGGGCCACGGCCAGATGATGGACCATATGTTCCTCGATGGGCTGGAGGATGCCTACGACAAGGGTCGCCTGATGGGCACATTCGCCGAGGACTGCGCGCAGGAACTGGGTTTTACCCGTGAGGACCAGGATGCATTTGCAATCCGCTCGCTGACACGCGCACAACAGGCAATGGCCGGTGGCTGGTTTGCTGCCGAAATCACCCCTGTCACAGTCATCGCCGGCAAGGTCGAACGGGTCGTCGATGCCGATGAACAGCCCCCGAAAGCGAAAATCGAGAAGATCCCGACGCTACGCCCCGCCTTCCGCGAAGGCGGCACAGTCACTGCGGCGAATTCCAGCTCGATTTCAGACGGCGCGGCGGCCCTGCTACTATTGCGCAGATCCGAGGCTGAACGACGCGGGGTGACGCCGCTCGCGATCATCGTCGGGCATGCCACGCATGCGCAGGCGCCGAACCTGTTTCCCACCGCGCCCATAGGCGCCATCGAACGGTTGCTCACCCGGATTGGCTGGACCGTGGACAATGTCGATCTTTGGGAGATCAACGAAGCCTTTGCCGTCGTCACCATGGCGGCCATAAAGTCCCTGAAGTTGCCGGAAGTCCGTGTAAACATTCATGGCGGCGCCTGTGCGCTCGGCCATCCCATCGGCGCATCAGGTGCACGCGTGATCGTCACCCTGCTATCGGCATTGCGGGCGCATGGCCTCTCTCGGGGAGTAGCCTCGCTTTGCATCGGCGGAGGCGAAGCTACGGCATTGGCTGTCGAGCTTGTTTGACAGACCCAGTGAGGTAGCTGCCCCGGGCTAACCGCACGGCGGGTGAACGATGATGATTCCAACGAGCTTGGCGCGACCATTTTCTCCCCGCGAAAACAGCATGAGATATTTTGGATCGCGGCTATCAGTACAATTGGTGGGTATGCGCGGCGCCTCGATGGCGGGGAACGGGCGCATACTGGCAATATCGTTGATCACAGGGTCTACGGACGCCAGTGCCGAAGATGCTGTGAGCCAGAGTAACGCGATCGCTTTCATCGTCGCATTTCCACTTCCCGATCTTCACTGAACTCGGGCGCAAACAAGCCGGTATTTCGGACGAAAACGCCCTATCCAGAAGTGTTTATATCGGCGCTTTGTTCCACGTCTGCATAATAATTCGCAGTCATCGTCAAAAGCCCGGCAGCAATTATACGCTTTTGCGGAGCGTCCGGTGCTATTGCCCTGAAATAAATATTCGAGACAATCCTGGTCGGCGAGGGCTACGAATCCCCCTCACCGCTACCCCAGAATGTCGCTGACAACGCGCATGAACACGCGCGCACCGATCGGGATCAGGGCATCGGGAAAATCGTAGTCCGGATTGTGCAGGCTCGCGACACCCTCGCCTGCGCCGAGAAAAAACATAGCGGCCGGCGCGTGCTTGCCGAAGCGGCCAAAATCCTCCGAACCGCGCATCGGCAGATCGCCGGCGTCATGCATGATGCCTTCGGCATCCAGCGCGCGCTTCAAATGGGCAACGGCATCGGGTGCATTTTCACAATGCAGGAACACGTCGTCATAGGTGATGGAGAGAGCGAGTCCGGCCTCGGAAGCGACCCTTTGCACCAGCGCTTCCGCCATCGCACACAGACGCCCCATCCTATCATCCGTCAGCGTCCGTAGCGTAGCCCAGATCTCGCCGTGCCCCGGGGCGATGCCGAAAGCCGCTTCGCCCAGGCGCGCATGCGTGACCGTCACCAGCGAAAAATCGGGATCGGGCGGCGCACCAGCGGCCAGTTCGGCAAGCGCCGGCATCAGGGCGGCCATCGCCTGCATCGGCGAATTGCCCTGATGCGGCATCGAAGCATGAGCTGTCCGGCCGGTCAGGACGATGCGCATGCCGCGAGAGGCGCAATTGACCACCCCTTCGACCAGCGCGACCTGGCCCAGCGGCATGCCGGGCATGTTGTGCAGCGAAAAAGAAATGTCCGGCGCAATTTCTGTAAACCGCGGATCGGCGATCACGGCTGCAGCCCCCGCCCCATTCTCCTCGGCCGGTTGGAACAACAGCACGACGCGGCCCCTGGCCGGTCGTTGCCTGGAAAGGCCAAGCCCGACCGCAGCCAGAATTGTGGAATGCCCGTCATGGCCGCAAAGATGGCCTCGTCCCGGAACCGTGGAGCGGTAGGGTACCTCGGTGAGTTCCTCGATCGGCAGTGCATCCAGCTCGGACCGGATAAGGATTGTTGGGCCCGGCCGCGCGCCTTCGAAAACCGCCGCCACGCCATGACCTCCCAGACCGGTCAACACACGATCGGGGTCCATCGGCGCGACAAACGCCTGCACGCGCGCGGCGGTTTGTCCCTCTTCACCGGAAACCTCCGGAAAGCGATGCAACTCGTGCCGAAAACCGATGAGCCGGGACATATCGTGATCTGTAAGAAACATAGGCATTTCACCATTCATCGAAGGGTATTACTCAGTCAGAGCTGGCCAAACGCCCATTTGCGTCAAGCGCAGGACCCGCCTGCCTTGCTCAGACGCCGGTGCTCGGCCGATGTCTGGTTCCGTCGATAAACCTTTCATAACGGAAGGGTGTGGGATCCACGAGTGGCGTGTCACCAGTGACGATGTCAGCCGTCAGCCTGCCCGCTGCCGGGCCGATACCGAAGCCATGGCCGGAGAAACCCGTGGCAATGACCAGACCGGGCTGGGACTTGACCGTCGAAATCACCGGCACTGCGTCGGGTGTCGCATCGATATAGCCAGCCCAGCGCTGAACGATCGGCGCACCCTGGAAAACCGGAAACGCCCTTTCGATGCGCGACTGCGCTCTTCTCAACAGGGCGAGATCAGGGGCGGGATCGAGCACCCTGTGCCGTTCGTAGAGGAGTCCGTCTTGGTTTCCACCCAGCAGGCCAACGAAATCAGGACTGATGCGGAGGCTGAAAGACTGCCACTCCTGCAGCATCATCGGCACGAAATCACGAAAATATCTGAAACTGTCGGGCACGATCTCGTGGCGACTGCTCGATCCCTCGGCAATCGTATAGCCACCGTCGAGACGCTTGCGATAGGCATAGCCATCCGCCCAGGCAGCACCTTCCGGCCCACCCTCCACCGGTCCTGTCCGCATCACGGAGGATCGGACCGCAAGCTGCGGTAACCGGATGCCAAGCCCGTGGCAAAGCGTGCTGGACCATGCGCCCCCGGCAATCACGACAGTGCTGGCGCGGATAGGGCCTCGCTCGGTCACAACACCCGAGACCCGCCCGCCCTCGGTCTCGATTGTCCGGACGGAGCACTGCTGGAGCACCGACGCACCCGCACGGATGGCTGCCCGTACAATCGCGGGGCCGGCTTTCTGCGGTTCGGCGCGGCCATCGCTGCCGGTATAGAGTGCAGCATGGCTTGGTTTCGCTGCGCCGGGCCGCAGTCCGGCAAGTTCAGGACCGGTGACGATCCTCGAGTCCAGCGCATAGTCGTCGGCCTTGCGCAGCCAGTCTTGATGGTGGGCCACGTCCTTGTCATTGTCACACATGTACAGAATGCCGGTGCGCCGGAAGCCGACATCTTCACCGACCAGTGCTTCCATGCCGTCCCAGATCTTGAAGGCTTCAACGATCAGCGGCAATTCGCGCGGATCGCGCCCCATCCGCCGTACCCAGCCCCAGTTGCGGCTGGATTGCTCGCCGGCGATATGCCCCTTTTCCAGAAGAACGACCGACACGCCGCGAAGGGCAAGAAAGAGGGCGGTACTGACCCCGATGATGCCGCCACCAATAATCACAACATCGGTCGATGCCGGCATCTCCGTCGATGTCGGCACCACGTCCACCACTGGCCCCATGAAAACCCCCTCATCAATCGAGAGCATGTTTTCGCGGCAATGACTGGCCCTGTCAATGCCGGCCGGGAACCAACATCGGTTCAGCCGATTTTCAGCAGATCGAGCGTCCTCTGGTCCATCTCGCCTTCCCAGAAGCGATCGAGCGCCCGCTTGTAAGGCGCGTTCCCATCGGCAGACGCAAGCGCAAACAGCGTCATCGACGACCGGAATTTCATATCGTCGGGCGCGCCGAAAATCTGATGTAGCGTAAGGCCCTGTGTGTGCAGGACCGCCATCGTGCACCGTTCCAAACGCGGCCCGAGCAGCGGATGCGCGAGGTAGGCGCGCGCTTCGACGATCGATACCAGACCGTAACGCTGAGCTGTGGGGGACGATCCCAACCCGTGAAGCTGCGGGAAGATGAACCACATCCAGTGGCTCCGTTTTTGACCAGCTTCAAGTTCGGCAAGCGCTCGCTCGAAGGTTGTCTCTTGAGCAGCGACAAACCGATGAAGATCGAAACTGCTGGATTGTTCGGTCATGAGCGCACCCTGTTGCAGCGACAAAGATAGAAGACTCAGCCGCCAGATTTCGCTGGCCAGCTGGAATACGAACTCTCCGGTCAGGACAAGGCCGAATGCCGCGCCCCATCCGCCGGACCACACCAGCCAGGAAGATGACTTGCCGTCTCGCCCCGTGCAAGTTCCATGGCTTTTGCCAGCGCCGCGTCGAAGTCGCGCTCCACCAGCTTGCTTGCCACCCGGTTGCGAAGATAATCCGCCCATTGGAACTCACTGAATGGCAGCGTGTCCTTTGCGTAGCCCCCAGTTTGCCTGAGCGCACCTGCCAGCGAGCGATAGGGATCATCGGCAAGCTCGGAAATGCTTCGGGGAATGTCGGCGAACTCCCGTCGCCTGCCTTCGGCGTCAAAAGGATAGGCCCAACCTCGATGATCGACGAAACGCCAGAACTCCTGCTTGCTGAGGTAGCTGATGTCGCAAACCTCACTGGTCAGAACGTGATTGACGCCCTCGTCGTGCAGCGCCCGGACCAAATGATGATGATCGATCAGATAGTACCTGTTCTTGGGGCCGACGATGACGGGCACCATGTGCCGCCCGATAAACTCGGGGCCGTCTATGTCCATCCGCTTTCGCCACTCGGCTCTTTTGGCCCCAACCTCACGCATGCCAACCGTCATTTGAGTTGGGCGCAATTCTGAGATGTCCACGGGCTCGAGTTTTGGTTCGTAGGAGTGGATCATATCAACCTCCGGCTTGTTTGCTCTGCTGCAACACCGCATTCACGGCATCCTCGACGCTGAAGCTGCTGCGAGCGACGGCATCGCCGCACGCGGCAGCCAGCAACAGGTCCTTCACCTGGTCGTGCATGCGCGCATACTGCACCGTCAAACCCGCCTTGCGCATCCGCTCGTCGAATTCGAGCAGGGCATCGAGAGCGGTGGTGTCGAAGTCTATGCTCTCCTCGAGACTGACGACGACAGCCTTCAGATCCCGGCTGCCCAGAGCCCGGGCGGAGACCCGGCCGAGCACTGACTCTGCATTGCCGAAGAACAATGCTTCGGTGGGTCGCCAGATTCCAATTCCCGGAACCTCGCTTGCATCTTCATGACGCGCGATATCAACGAAATCATGGCTGTCGCCCAGCCGACCCAATTGCGCGACGCCCGAAAATGCAACACGACGGATAAAAATCGCAAAAGACAGCGCCACGGCAACCAGCAGTCCGTCCAAAACCCCCAGCACCAGCACGCTCGCGGCCGCAGCCAGCGCGACCAGCCAATCGCGCCGCAGCCGCCACAACCGTAGCAACGGCGCTGGATTGAGCGCGTGAAACAGCGCCGATATCACCACTGCGGCCAGCACCGGGTGGGGCAGCTTAGCCACATACCCTCCGGCGATTGCAATCAACACAGCCACGCCGATTGCCGCAACGACTGCGCTCCAGCGGCTCGTCGCGCCCGCCGCTTCGTTTGCAACGCCAGCAGAAAAGCCCGCGCCGACGGGCATCCCCTGCACGAGCGCACTGGCGAAATTAGCAGCGCCAAGTGCGCCAAGTTCCCTGTTGGCATCGATCGTATCGCCGTTGCGCAGCGCCAGGGAACGGATGGTTCCCCAGGATTCGGCGAGCAGAATAAATGCAAGCGGGAACGCGAACGGGACAAGGCGCAAGATCTGCGTCCGATCGATGCCCTGCAGAAACGCCCAGTTCAGAGCGATGTCGATAGGCCCTACCACAGCAACACCGCGTGACGAGAGATCCAGTAGATACGATGCCGCCACGCCACCGACCAGAACCAGGAAAGCGCCTGGCAAAGCGGGAATACGTCTTAGTGCTGACAGTGCCGCAAGGGCGGCCAACCCGATTGCAACGCTTGGCAGATGCCACCCCGAATAGGCCGAGAAAAAAGCATACAGCAGATGAAAGATATCCCGGCCATCGACCGGGATCCCGGCAAGCACCGGCAACTGGCGAACAACGATCGTAATCGCAAGCCCGAAGGCAAACCCGCCAAGCACGGGCCGCGACACGAATGCGGCAAGTGCGCCGAGCCTCATCAGCGAGGCGACGAGGAACAGGCATGCGACCAGACCGATCAGCACGGTGACAAACAGCATCTTCTCCGCACCCGTGCCGGGCAGCGTGCCGATGCTGGCCGCAAGAATGGCGGCGGACGACGAGGTCGGACTGACAATGGCAAACCGGCTGCGCCCCGTGGCGGCATAAGCCAGGCAGCCGGCAATCGCGGCCAGGATCGCCCTCTCGGGCGGCAGTCCCGCGATGCCGGAATAGGCAACGGCTTCAGGGAGCATAAGTCCAGCGACGGAAAGTCCGGCAATGAAGTCACGCGTGCGCAAATCGGCATCTCCAGATGCGCAAGCATTACGCGCGACAGCCGGGATCGGCAAGCCATCCGCGGCTTGCCGATACTTAACCTACTCGGCTGCGATCGAAAGCGGGCGTGCGGGCGCAGCCAACTCGGTGTCCGGTTCCTCCACCGGCTGAGAATCCTCGCTATTCCACTTTGGCTCCCGGCCGAAGAACAGGGCATAGGCTGCTGGCAGGACGAGGATCGTCAGGATCGTCGCGACCAGAATGCCACCCATCATCGAGTAGGCGAGCGGCCCCCAGAAGACGCCGCGCGAGATCGGGATCAGCGCGAGTACCGCCGTCAATGCCGTCAGCATGATGGGACGGAAGCGCCGGACGGCAGCCCCGATGATCGCTTCGGAACGGTCCATGCCCGCCGCGATGTCCTGGTCGATCTGGTCGACGAGGATGATCGAGTTGCGCATGATGATGCCAAGCAGCGCGATGACGCCAAGGATAGCCACGAAGCCGAACGGAGCGCCACTGATCAGCAGGGCTGCGGCCGCACCGATGATGCCGAGCGGCCCGGTCGCCAATACCAGCATCGCCTTGCCGAAGTGCTGCAGCTGTATCATCAACAGGATTACGATCACCGCCAGCATGATCGGCGCCTTGGCTGCGATCGAAGCCTGACTTTCGGCAGAATCCTCTGCTCCGCCCTGGATCTCGACCTGGTAGCCTGGCGCCAGACTGTCGCGCAGCGGCTGGAGTTCTTTGAAGAGCTTCAGCGCCACATCGTTGGACTGCACGCCGTCCGGCAAGGTTGCCCGCACCGAGATCGTCGGCAGGCGATTGCGGCGCCATTCGATACCCTGTGCAAGCACCGGCTCGACCTTGGCGACTTGCGACAACGGCACGAACGTCCCCAAATCAGTCGGGATATAGACCGAATCCACCGCCGTCAGCAGGTTGCGGCTGCCATCAGGCTCGCGGGCCACGATGGAGATCGTCTCCTCGCCGTCACGGAAGCCGTCGAGTGGTGCGCCGGACATCGAGGCCTGCAGCATCTGCCTTATGCGCTGGGAAGTGACCCCGAGCGCACGGGCACGATCCTGGTCGATCACCAGCTTCATGGCGGGAACCGGCTCCAGCCAATCGTCATGGATCGCGCCGAGCTGCGGATTTTCCGCAAACTTCGCCTTCACCTGATCGGCAATGCGGCGTACCTCGGCGCGATCGGGGCCTGTGACGCGCATCTGTACCGGCCAGCCGGTCGGCGGTCCGAGAAACAGCCGGTCGACCTTGCCGCGAATGTCAGGGAAATCTTCGGCAAGGATGGTTCTGAGCTTGACGATCAGGCGCTCGCGGGCCGGCTCGTCCTTGGCCATGACCAGCAGCTGGGCAAAATTCGGATTTCGAAGTTGCTGGTCAAGCGGCAGGAAGAAGCGCGGCGCGCCTTCGCCTATGTAGGTGGCGATGAACTTCTTGTCCGGGTCCGGCATCATCCTGGTTTCCAGCGCCTTGGCCTGGTTCTCGACTTCCTTGATGCTGGTGCCTTCAGGCAGCCAGAGATCGACGAGAATTTCAGGGCGCGAGGACTGCGGGAAGAAGTTCTGCGGGATGAACTGGAACGCCCAGAGACTTCCGGCAAAGGTGAAGATTGTCATCGCGAGCACGATGATCCGGTGGCGCACCGCCCAGCCCACCGTCGAACGGAGCGTACGATAGAAGCGCGTGTCGAACACATCGTGGTGGTCGCCCGCATGGGCACGCTGCTTGAGGATCATGTTGCCGAGCCACGGCGTGAAATAGACAGCCACGAACCACGAGACGACAAGTGCGATGCCGACGACATAAAACAGTGAACGGACATATTCACCGGCGGTCGAGGCGGCGAAACCGACCGGAATGAAGCCGGCCGTGGTGATCAGCGTGCCCGTCAGCATCGGAAAGGCTGTCGACGTATAGGCGAAGCTTGCCGCATCGACCTTGTGCAGCCCTTCCTCCAGCTTGCGCTCCATCAGTTCGACGACAATCATCGCGTCATCGACCAGCAACCCCAGCGCAATGATCAATGCGCCAAGCGAAATGCGCTGCAGATCGATGCCGAGTTCGTACATGATGGCGAAAGTCGCGGCCAGCACCAGCGGAATGGTGATGGCGATGACCAGACCCGAACGCCAGCCGATCGACAGGAAGGACACGATCAGCACGATCGCCAGCGCTTCGGCGAGTGCGCGCATGAACTCACTGACTGCCTCGGTGACAACTTCCGGCTGGTTGGAGATCTGCTGGACTTCGACGCCATAGGGCAGAGATGCCTGGAAGCGCTGATAGGTTTCTTCGACGGCATGGCCGACATCGGTAACCTTGTAGCCCTTGGCCATCACCACGCCGATCTGAACGCTGTCGGCGCCATTGAAACGGAACTTGCGCTGATAAGGATCCTCGAGGCCGGCAGAGACGGTCGCGATGTCGCCAAGCCGCGTTACCTGGTCTCCCGCCTTGAGGCGAAGATTGCGGATGTCGTCGATCCTGTCGACAGCACCTTCGACCGAGATGCGCACCGAACGGGTGCCTGTATCGACCGAACCTGCGGGATCGACGGCATTCTGGCCCTTGATCGCATTCTGCAGGTCGTTCAGCGTCAACCCGCGCTCGGCCAGCGCTTTGGAGGACACATCGATGTAAATCTTCTCCGGCTGGTCGCCGATGATGACAGCTTTCTCCACGCCAGGCGTGGTCAGCAGCATGTCGCGCGCCTGGATGGCGAATTTCTTCAGCTCCGGATAGCTATACCCAGCACCGGAGAGCGAATGCAGGGTAATGAAGGTGTCGCCGAATTCATCGTTGAAATAGGGACCAAGCAGCCCCTCGGGCAACTCGCCGGCGATATCGCCGACCTTCTTGCGGACCTGATAGAACGCGTCGGCGACTTCGGCTGCGTCAGTATCGCCCTTGACCTGAAGCGTGATGATCGCGCTGCCCGCACGGGTGTAGGAACGGACGAAATCGAGATGCGGCGTTTCCTGCAGCTTGCGCTCGATCTTGTTGACCACCTGGTCTTCCATTTCCTGGATCGATGCGCCCGGCCAAACGGCCTGCACCACCATGACGCGGAAGGTGAAATCCGGGTCTTCCTTCTGGCCCATGTTCATCAGGCCGAAAACACCGGTCAGGATGATCAACCCGAACAGAAAGCGGGCAATGCTGGGGTGACCGATCGCCCAGCGCGACAGGTTGAAGGATTGCTTGCCTTCATCGGAGGTTTTCATCGACGTGGTTCCGCTTTGATGGATCGGGTTTACGGCAGCAGTTCGGCGGCAACCTGAGCGATGAAGTCGCCAGGCAGCTTGACCTTGAGGTTTTCCGTCATGAACTGAGTTCCGGCCGCGACCACTACGTCTCCGGGTTTCAGGCCTTCAGCAACCCGGACTCCGTGATCGGTAAAATCGGCGAGCCTGACGGCGCGCGAATGCACGGTTTCGCCCCGGCGATCGACGGTCCAGACAATCTGACTGCCATCCTTCTTGGCGAGCGCGGACAGCGGAATCGTGACCCCGCTATCAGGCGACACAACATCGGCTTCGACCGTGGCGGTCATCCCGAGCAACACCCGAGGATCGTTCGGCAGGCTGACGCGAACCGAGAAGGTTCTGGATCTGGCGTCAGCACTACCGGAAACTTCCCGGACCTTGCCGTCGAGAACCACTTCCTGATCGGACCAGAAGCGCGCCTTGACGGTCTTTCCGGGTTTGAACAGGGCAATGTCGTTTTCCGGAACGGCGATTTCGGCTTCCTTTTCGTTCTCCGTCACCACGGTAAGCACCGGCGTGCCGGCACTGACCACCTGCCCGGTGTCGGCGCTTATTGCCGTGACAATGCCTTCGCGATCAGACTTCAGGTCCGCATAGTCGAGCTGGTTTTTCGCCTGATCGAGTGTGGACGCCGCCGCGATACGGACCGAGACAGCCTGCTCATAGCTCAGCGCCGCCTGTTCAGCCTGCGCCTTCGACATCACGCTGCTCTTGAACAGGGACTTCGCGCGCTTGTTGACGATATCAGCGGTCTCGACTGCCTTTTCCGCCGCGGCAAGATTAGCCTCGGCCGTTTTGACGGCCAGTTCGTAGTCTGTCGTATCGATCCGCGACAGCACATCGCCCGGGTTGACCCGGTCGCCGATATTGACGAGCCTTTCGGTTATCTTGCCTGCTACCCGGAACCCGAGATTCATCTCGGTGCGGGATTTGACGGCCCCGGAGAACTGCAGGCGGCGAACCTCGCCGGTCTGTGCAATTTCGACCACCTTGACCGGCCGAACGACCTGCTTGGCCTCGACCTTTTCCTCGGAGCATGAGGCAAGGACAGCGAGCCCCAAAAAAGCGGCGGTGAGCGCGGATGCGCGCCTGACAATAAGAGTTTCTGGCGAAAACATTTTCGCACTCCTGAACACAAGGGTTTCGTTACGGCAGCCGCGGCGCTTATTTCTTGAGGGCCCGGAGCGCGAATTCGATCAATTCGTCTGGCGTCGCCCGATTGGTCTTGGCGAGACACTGGGCGACCATCTGTGGATGGCAGAGGATAACTGTCGCTGCGCCGAAACATCGTGAGGCAGCGTCCGCGTCCTGCTCGGCGAATTCTCCCGAAGCAATGCCTTCGCGGATCACGTCGGCGGCGAGATCGTGGATACGATTGATATGCTTGTCGATGACATGCCAATCACGCTCCAGCGCCACGACCACCATTTCATGAACTTTCTCATGGTCGAGCATCGTCTCGAGGGTCGTCTTGTGCTGTGCGTGGACCCATTGCCTCAGGCGCTCGGTCGCACTGATCGGCTGACTGAGGATCATACGCGACTGCTCATAGACAGCCGTCAGCATCCGAGCGCAGATGGCTTGATGGATTTCGGTTTTGGACGCGAAGAACCGGTAGATATTGGCCGGCGACATCCCCAGATCCTTGGCAATGTCGGCGACATTGGTCTTGGCGTAGCCATAGTGCCGGAACAGCCGCTCGGCGCTGTCGAGAATGCGGGTGACATTCTCGCTACGCAGGGAGTCCATCTGATTTTCCAGTGCGTCGACCATGTGTTCTTGTCCAAAATTACGACTGACGATTTTTCATTTTCGTCAGTCGTAATTCATAAATCGAAAATAGTCAATCCACTTGCCACCACATTCCGGGCAACTTTTGGCACCAATGAGGTCGCCAATACGCGTTCTTCCATGTATGGAGCACATGCAAACGAATTCCGAGCCGGCAAACAGAGCTCCTTGGAGCGGCCAGCGGGACAGTTCAGTTAAGGGAAAGGAAATACCATGACGATTACACGCAAGGGCTTGGGCGTCCGTTTTCACCAGGTCGTCGAGGCCGGCGGCTTCGTATTCCTGGCAGGTATCGTAGCCAACGACACCTCTGGCGATACCGCAGCACAGACCAAGGACATTCTCGACCAGATCGATGCACTCCTGGTAAGCGTCGGCTCCTCCAAGGCGCAGATCGTGACCGCCAATATCTGGCTCTCGGACATCAAGACGATCGGCGCCATGAACACCGTGTGGGACGTCTGGCTCGACAAGGAAAACGCGCCGGTTCGCGCTACCGTCGAGTCCAAGCTTGCTGCCCCGGAATACCTGGTCGAAATTCAGGTCAAGGCATTCAAGGGCTGATTGCATCCACCGGTGCAAACACCCAAAGCGTTTTTAGCTTTTCATGAAAAATGCGGGCGCCTGACCCCGGACGCCCGCATTTCCATGCTCCCCGCCTAACAGCTGCCCGTGCGGCAGTAGGCGCTGATTCGGCTGATATTTCAATATTAGCGCTAGGCAATACACTTCTATTCACAGGCGGATCGGGCAAGCCGGTTCAAATTCTAGAAACGCCTTTGTAAATATAGCCATTGCCACGCGCCGTCTCGATAAGATCGCCGTTCTGGCCGTTCTGCTCCAGCTTGCGTCGCAGCCTCTTGATACGGGAATCGATACTCCGGTCGATGGGATCTGTACCATGGGCGGGCGCGAGACTAAGGATCTCATCCCTTGTGAGAAGCTTGCCGGGTCGCGTTGCAAAGGCCGCGATCAGGTCGATTTCGGTCGGAAACAACGGCACTTCGTCGCCATTGGGTTCGAACAGCTTCCATTGCTTCAGGTCGAGGGAAAAGGCCCCGAACGGGATCATATCCTCGGCCCTGAACCGCCGACGGCGCAGCACCGCCTCGATACGGGCGTTGAGTTCGTTAAGCGAGAACGGCTTGGTCACATAATCGTCTGCGCCGATTTCCAGACCCACCACACGATCGACCAGATCGATGGCACCGGTCAGCATGATGATTCCGAGGTCGTGATGCTCCCGCATTCGCCGCGCGATGCTTAAGCCATCCTCGCCGGGCAGGTTGAGATCGAGAAGTATAAGGTCTACCGCCCCCTCCCCGACCAGTACATCCAGACTCTCTCCGCTGGTCGCACATCGCACGACGTGCCCCTGCGTCGTGAGGAAGTCTTCAATCATGCCGCAGAGCGACTGGTCGTCATCGACAACAATCAGCTGCGCCATGGCTGTTTAACCCCTTCTCGCCCCATTTTTCTCATGCTCCGAGGATATTTCGTCAAGCAGTCTCAATGCAACGAAAAAAGAGACGCCAGGCGGTGGTTGCCGGCTCGTCCGGCGGACCGCAAAACGACCAGCGACATCGGCGTGAAACAAAGCACTCCCATTTTGCCCCGCAGAAGCATTGCATTATCTTGGGGCGACAGGCTTGATACGAAACAACAGCAGGCTCCAGGATGAGGTTGAGAGAGCATGACACGCGCAAAGGCGGGCGGCAACGAGGTAGTACGGCATGGCCGCATCGGGCCGTCGCCGCGATTGCTGCTGCTTTGTGCCCTGCCGCTTTCCCTCATGATCGTTGCCATCGTCGTCGATCAGTTCTGGCGACAGCAAAAGACGCTGCTGACCGAGCTCGAGCGGGTGATGAACGAACAACATCACGCGCTGGGCACGCTCGTTGCGGAAAACGACCAGCAACTGGCGCGCATGCGACTGACGATGGTAGACGGGATAGCAGGCATGGAAGGCCTGTCCAGAATGCGTGCGGGCGAATTCAATCCCGTTTCCGTGAAGCTTCCTTCTGCAGAGGTAAACGGCCTTGAATGGGCCCCCGGCGCCCACAATGCGGCGCTGGGAAGCATCTTTACGATCCCGGATATTGCGACAAAGCCGCCTGACGCCATCGGCCCGATGGACGCCGCCATAAATCTGCTCTCTTCCCTGCACATCGACCGGAAGGCGGGATCGAGCTCGCATTCCAGCTATTTCCTCTCGGCACAGGCGGATTTCGTCGCCGTCTATCCCGGCCTGAGCCTGCGAGCGATCGCCTGGGCCAGCGGCGTGGAGCACTCGATCCGCAGTCTCGGCGATCTATTCGCATCCCTGCTCGGCTCCGATGTCTACAAGCTTGGCCTTCCCCAGAACAATACTAACCGTCAACCGTATTGGACCAAGCCATATGTGGATGCGGCCGGCTTCGGCATGCTGATAAGCCATGCCGCGCCCGTCTATCTCGGAGACCGCTTCTACGGCGTTGTCGGCACCGATCTACGGCTGGAATCTTTCGACGCCGTCATTGCACGCATGCCGCAACCCCTCGGGCTTCTGGCCGTTGCGACCGATAAGGGCGACATTCTCAGCATCAACGGCCGGGCGTTCAATGGCGACCGCGCCAAAATGACCGATTACCTCAGGAAAACCGGAGCGCTGGGTCCCAAACCCCTTGGCAACATCAGGGTTGGCTTCGAGGAAACTGCCAGCGACTGGGTTCGTATCCAGGCGTCGTCAGCCTCACCCTTCCGCCTCGTCTACGTGTTGCCGAAAACCGATCTCAATGCCTACCTGTTGCCGCGTTTCGCGCCGTATGCACTGATCCTGCTCGGGTTGGGCGCGACATTGCTCGGCATTTTCTATCTGCTGCATCGCACCTATATCGCGCCGAGCTTCAAGCTCGCGGAATATCTGACGCTGCAGGCCGCCGGGGTCGAAACGACAATCCCACCCCTGCCAGCGGGTTGGCGCAAACATTTCCTAACCATCGCCGGCATTGTTTCGACGATGCACCGCTATCAGGCCCGCCTGGAGCAGAGCGAGGCGCGGCTGCTGGCTGCCACGTCCAGTCTCAGCGACGGTTTTGCCATTGCCGACGCGGAGGGCAAACTCGTCTTCTTCAACGATGCGTTTGCCGGCCACCTGGCTGGCGACAAGCAGGCGGATGTCGCGGCGGGCGTCGACATCGCTTCTCTCATCGATCTCGAAAAATTCAATGTCGACGGCACCGAGGTCGAGTACGAACTGGCCGATGGCCGCTGGATCGACGGATGGCTCAACGCCATGCCGGATGGCGGCAAGGTCATCCTACTGCATGACATCACCGACACCAAACGCACCGAGCTGCAGATCCGTGAGAGCGAGGCACGCTACCGACTGGTGATCAACACCCAGACCGAAATGGTGGCGCGTCATGATCCGAGCGGGCATACGACTTTCGCCAACGACGCCTATTGCCGCTACCTTAGCCTGTCGCTCGACGAGCTGCTGAACCGCGAGATCAGCGACTTCGACACGATTTTTCCTGATGACCGCGAGATGCACGAAGCGCATCTCGCATCGCTAACGCCGGAGTCCCCCACTGCGACCATCGTCATCCGCAACGTGCTGATGCCATCAGGCGATATTCGCTGGGAGGAGTGGACGGATACCGGCATCTTCGACGGCGACGGCAGATTGATCGAAATTCAGGCGATCGGGCGCGATATCACGGAAAAAGTGCGCGCAGAAGAAGCCCTGAGCGTCAGCGAAGCCAGAATGGCCGCCTTTCTCGAGCATGCGCCAGTTGCCATGCTGGCCAAGGACCGCAACGGTATCTTCACGCTCGTCAATCCCGAGACGGTCAAGCGCCTGGGACGTCCCGCGCACGAGATCATCGGCAAGCGGACCATCGATATCCTGCCGGCTGCCGAGGCGGCGATGATGGACCGCTCGATCGAGCAGGTGATGGAAACCGGCGAGGTGCAGATCGAGGAACAATACCACCCGTCGCTCGACCCGTTTCTCTACAGCATGTTCATCCGCTTTCCCGTACGCGCGGAAAACGGTGAGATTACCGGCACCGGTGTGTTTGCTGTTGATCAGACCAGTCAAAGACTGGTTGAACTGGAGCTGGAGAAGCAACGCGGCGCACTGCACCAGAGCGAGAAGATGGCCGCGCTCGGTTCGCTGCTTGCGGGCGTCGCCCACGAGCTCAACAACCCGCTTTCGATCGTCGTCGGCTACTCCGGAATGCTGCATGAAATGGCCAAGGACGAGGCGACGAAGCGGCGGACGAAGGAGCTTCATGCCGCCGCCGAACGTTGCGCGCGCATTGTCAAGACCTTCCTTTCGATGGCCCGCTCGAAGCCGATTGAAAAGCGCAATGTCTCTGTCGATACCGTCATGGACGACGTGCTGGAACTGGCCGCCTATGGGCTGCGCAGCAACGGGATCAATGTGATACGCGAGCGGCTTGTGACCCTGCCGGAATTCTTCGCCGATCCGGACCAGTTGCATCAGGTGTTCATGAATGTGGTTCTCAACGCCCAGCAGGCGATGTCCGGGATCGACGGCGAGCGCAAGCTCAATGTCAAGAGCTATCGTGGACGCGGTCACATCGTCGTCGATATCCTCGACACGGGTCCGGGCATTGACGACGCCACGCGGGCGCGGGCATTCGAGCCCTTTTTCACTACCAAACCACAGGGCGTGGGAACCGGTATAGGCTTGTCCGTCTGCCTTCGGATCGTAGAAGCGCATGGCGGCCTCATATCGCTCGATGCCGCACCCGGTGGTGGCACACTCTGCCGTATCAAGTTCCCGATGAGCCTCGACGTGCCCAAGTTCGGAGATGCCGAGACCGTCACTGATTTCCGCCTGTCGGGAAAGCTGCTCGTGGTTGACGACGAAGCCGCGATTGGCGAGTTCCTGGTCGACGCACTCGGGGCGGAAGGCGTTGAAGTCACCGCCGCTACCAGCGGCCGCGAAGCACAGCAAATGGTGATGAGGCAGGATTTCGACGCCATTTTGACAGACCTCAGGATGCCGGGCATCGATGGCGGCAAGCTGGTCGATTTCATCCTCAAGAAACGCCCGCACCTGGAGGGGCGTATTGTCGTGATGACCGGCGACGCACTGAATGCCCAGAACCGCCCCGAACGCGTCGACCTGCCACTGGTCACCAAACCGATCGACCTTGCCTTGCTGCGCGCAGCGCTGCGGCCATTGCTGAACCAAGAGACGACTGCCGCCGAAGAGGCAGCCACCCGCATTGCGCATGGAGGAGTGAACTGATGTCCGAAGCCAACATCGTTGTGGTCGATGACGAACCGGGCCTCAGGGGCATGATAGAAGATTACCTGTCGATGCAGGGCTATGCGGTGCAGCCCGCCGAAAATGGCGCGGCACTCGACCGGCTTTTGGCATCCAGGTCTCCCGACCTTATTTTGCTTGATGTCAATTTGCCGGGCGAGGATGGGTTCTCCATCGTCCGGCGCCTGCGGAATGCCGGCGAACGGATGGGCATCATCATGCTTACCGGCAATGCCGACGAGGACAGCAAGGTGACGGGACTGCTGAATGGCGCAGACGACTACCTCGCCAAGCCTTTCGAAGTCCGCGAGTTGCTGGCGCGGGTGCGCAGCGTGCTCCGAAGACTACCGCCAGCCGCCGAGAAACCTGCCGAAGCTCGCCAGAAGCTGGCGCTTGGCACCTTTGTCCTCGATGTGGCGGGGCGGCGCCTGTTCGATGGCGGCGGTCTGGAAATCGAAGTCAGCAGCATGGATTACGATCTGCTTGAGGCATTCGCTCGCCATCCGCGTCAGGTGCTTTCCAGAGACCGTCTGTGCGAACTTGCACATGGCCGTACCCTGGGCGCGGCCGACCGCAGCCTTGATATCCGTATCGCCCGGTTGCGCAAGAAGCTGGAGAAGGATCCGACGGAGCCGGCAATCCTGAAGACCGTGCGCGGAGAAGGCTACGTTTTCGAACCCGAAGGGTGAAGTTGATAGAGCACATTGCTCCAAGTGGAACTGAACGGATCCGCTTTCGGTTCAGTTCGACGCGATGAGGCAGGCCGATACGATCGAGCGCATTGCATGCACGGCCACCCGCGTATCGCTCGGTGCCGGGCCGATCGGGTTCGCGACAGCGACGTTCGCCGATGCAACGCCATGTGCAGCAAAATCCAGTGCCAGGAGGCCCGCGATGGACCGCGTCTTCAAGTTTTCGCGGCTGTTGGACGCGGGAGATGCAATGCCAGGTCCCTTGCTGATTTCGGCACGGGCTACTTCCATAGCAGGCAGCATCGCCGCGCCGAGTTCGAAACCGACGACGGCAGAAATAACAATGACAGACACTGCGGCAGCACTGAGGCGCAAGGAAGTGGACATTGATCTGCTCTCTGAATCTCGGAGCGCGACGACAACACGTCGGCTACATCGATGGATGCAGATCTAAAGTTCGTTTGTTTCATCTGAATGTCGTTGTTTCAAATTTGAGCGACCCAAGTGAAACAAATGAAACGAAACGAACAAATTTGAAAGTTGAAACAATCTACCGCCTGAGGAGTTCCGCAAGCCATCTTGTAGCGCGATAGGCCTAGATGGCTATTCCGCGGCGATGGGCTCTTTCGAGTGTCCGGCGTTCAGACCCATTTGCCAAAAAGCGGCTTCCAGCCGGGTCGCTGTGTTGAAAATCTTCGATAATTCGGCAAAACGCGCGTCTGCGCCGCGGCGCTTGCCCAGTGAATCGAGATTTTCGATGGCCGCCTGCGCGCTGGCGAGAAAGTGCTCGCCCTCGTAGTTGCGGATCCAGTCCGCATACATGTTGCCTTCGATGACGGTGGCCTTGTCGGAAATCAGCAATTGGCCGATCTCGGCATAGCCGGCAACGCAAGGCATCAGCGCCACCCACAAATCCAGCATATCACCGGAATGCCCCACATCCAGCACGAAGCGCGTGTAGGTCATTGTCTCGGGCGCTTCGGGCTCAGCCTCGATCATCGCCTCGGTCAGGCCCCAGCCAGCGCAATATTTCAGGTGCAAAGGCAGTTCCTGCACGATCGCATCAAGCGTAGCGGTCGCCATTCGGATGTCGGCAAGCGTCGTGGACTTGTGGGCGAGCAGTGCATAGGCCCGCGCGTAGTGGATGAGGAAGAGGTAATCCTGCGTCAGGAAACGTCGAAAGCAGGCTTGGGGCAGCGTGCCGCGTCCCAACTGCCCGACGAAGGGATGATTGACATAATCAGTCCAGTCAGCACCTGCCGCAGCCCTGAGCCTGCCGAACAATCCGAAATCAAAATTCGCAGTGATCATATCCGTCCCCCTCGGTTGCTTTTTCTAGCCTTGCAGCAAGACAATTGAAACCTGTCCGCGAGCCCCTCAATAAGAAAATCTCCGACACGCGTAATTTCAAATTGCTAGATTGTCGACAATGTGATTGATTTCAAGTCCTGATCCTCAAAACGGAATGTAAATGACCAGGACTGAATTCGAGCCGATTACCGACACGACGCGCCGGGCCGAAATCGTCGGCAAGCTGCGTCGCGCGATCTTGACCGGCCAGTTCCAGCCTGGGCAGAAAGTCAACGAACTCCGGATTTCCGAACAGATGCGGGTCAGCCGCGCGCCGCTGCGCGAAGCCATCCGGGAGCTCGTACAAGAAGGCCTGCTGACCAACGTTCCCTATGCCGGCGCTTCTGTGATCGACGTCACTGCCAAGGATATTGCCGATGCCTATTCGCTTCATCACGTGCTGGAGGAATTCGCCATCGAACGCGTCTGGCCGCTTCGCGACGAGACCTTTCTGAAGGAACTCGATATGCGGCACGAGGCGGTGAAACAGGCGACGATTGCGGGCGATCTGACCCGCCAGATCGAGACTGCCCTCAAGTTGCACAGCCTGATCTATGAGTGGGTCGATCACCCCCTGCTGCTCGACACATGGCAAAGGCTGGCGGGGCGGCTGCAGATGTATTTTGCCCTCCACCAGCAAGCCCGGGATGAAGCCGTGCCCGCGGTGGATATGCATGAGGACTATGTGCGGCTGCTCACCGGTGACGACATCGCTGCCGCAAAATCATACGCACATGAGCATATAGACTGGGATTTCGAGGAACTGGTCGCCTACGCGAAAAGCCTCGAAGAAAGTGGTAAGAAGAAATGAAAATCAAGGAAATCAAAGCCTACCGCATGCTGCAGCCCTTCGTGGACGGGCCTTACAAAATGTCGAAAGGCCGCCATGCCGACGCCTTCGATTCGATCATCGTTGCCCTGACGTCTGATGACGGCGTGACCGGCTGGGGCGAGATGGCGCCTCTCGGCACGTTTTACTCCGCCGCCTTCGCGGCGGGCGCCGAAGCCGGCGTCAAGGAGATCGCCCCTCACCTCCTCGGCCTCGACCCTCGCGCGCTGACCCAGTTCAACCGGCGCATGGACATCGTTTTCAAGGGCCATCCCTATATCAAATCGGCCATCGACATGGCCGCCTGGGACCTGACGGCACGCGCAGCCGACGTACCGCTCGTCACCATGCTGGGCGGCAGCGACGGTGACATGGCCGAGCTCTACAAGGTCGTCACCCATGGCACGCCCGACTCCATGGCCGCGCATGCAACACGGATCATGGCCGAGGGCTACAAGCGCATCCAAGTCAAGGTCGGCGGCGACGTGCACGGAGACATCGAGCGGCTGGCCGCAGTTGCGGGCGTTGTGCCGAAAGGCACTGTGATCTTCTGCGATGCCAATGCCGGCTGGACACCGTTTCAGGCGCGGCAGTTCGCCGACGCATCCCGGGCGATCGATTATGTCTTCGAACAGCCCTGCGTGACGATCGATGACAACATGTCGGTCCGCCGTTCGCTCGACAAGCCGATGGTGCTCGACGAATCCGTCGAGACGCTGGAAGCACTGTTGGAGATTCATCGGCGGGGTGCGGCCGATGGCGTCACGCTGAAGATTGCTCGCCTTGGCGGTGTCTCGAAGACCCGCCAGTTGCGCGATCTCGCCGTCGATCTCGGCCTGCTGGTCACAGTCGAGGACACCGGCGGAGCGGAAATCGACACGGCTGCAATGGCGCATCTGTCGCTTTCGACGCCGGTAGAGCGCCGTCTGCATGCCATCGCCTTCCATGAATGGGTGACCGTGCGGACCGCCTCCAACATGCCGCCTGTCGTCGGCAGCCAGATGGGCGTTCCGAAGGGACCGGGACTTGCCATCGACGTGGTGCCGGACCTGATCGGCAAGCCATTCTTGCAGCTGAAGGCCTAAGATATGAAAATCCGCAACATCAAGGCCACGCCGATCAACCTCAAGCTCGAAGCACCCTATCTCTGGGTGTTCGGCGAACTTGACGGGTTTTCGCCCACCATCGTCGAAGTGGAAACCGAGGATGGCATCATCGGGCTGGGCGAGTGCCCTACCCCGGCCGCGGCCCAGATCATCAATGATGTCCTGGCGCCAAGGCTGATTGGCCGGGACGCCTTCGATCTTGCGGGGGCCGAACATGTCTGTCTGCCCTACTGGACAGGTGTTCAGAGCATCAACGACCGCACCCGGATCATGGCCTTCGGCGCGGTCGAGATGGCGCTCTGGGACATCAGGGGCAAAGCCTGGAACCAGCCGCTCTACCAGTTGTTGGGCGGCGCGGTTCGCAAGGAAATCCCGTTTACCGATTACTTCTCGTTGCGCGGCGACGGCCCGAATGTCCGGGGCGAAGGCACGCCGGAGGAAGTCGCCGACTATTGCGTGCGGATGCACGAAGAACACGGGACGACCATGTTCGAGGGCAAATTTTCGACTGAGAACCCACGCACATCGCTGAAGATGATCGAGCTGATCCGCAAGAAACTTGGCGACGATGTGATGATCCGCATCGATTCCAACCAGGCCTACTCCCTGGCAACCGCGCGCCAGATCGCCCGGCCGCTGGAAGAACTGGGCATCCGCAACTGGGAAGACCCGGTGCCGACGATCGAGGACATGCGCGAGTTGCGGAAGCATTGCTCGATCCCCTTTTCGACCCATAATCTCGATATCGCTCGCGCCATGGAGCTCAGGGTGCCGGATGCGATTGTCGGCAATCCGACGCCGGTTGGCGGCATTCGTCGGCTGTTGCGCTTCGTCGGTGCCTGCGAACATGCCGGCATCGATTTCTGGTGCTATAGTGGTGACAGCGGTATCGGCAGTTCTGCCTATCTGCAGATCTGCGCTGCAATCGAGTGGATCAGGGAACCGAACCAGTCGCTGTTCCGCATGCAGCCCAGGGACGTGGTCGAAGGCGGACCGTTCCAGCCGAAGAACAATGTCGTCCGCGTTCCGGAAGGACCGGGCCTCGGGGTTACGCTTTCGAAAGAAATGCTCGCTATCTGCCACCAAGATTTCATCGACAACGGCCCATGTAACAAATATCACGACCCATGCAAGCCAGGCACATATAGGCGCTTGCCGCTGAATTAATTTTGGGTAATTATGTATATACAAGAACAATATTCCAAAGACCTAAACCGGCGTGGGAAGCGATACTGGTAGAAAAAAAGCTCGAGGCCAACTCGATCAGCAGTGGCGGTAAGGCCACAAGAAGAGTTAAATCTTTCAAAGAGTTCTATGTCAGAAGACACTAGGGGAAGGACCAGACCATGAAAGACTACCGCTTACTCGACCTGTTGCGGCGTAACCGCAACCCCATCGAAAACCACCTGATCGACGGCCTCGTCGACGGCCGTATCAGCCGCCGCGAGTTCCTGCGTCACGGCAGCGTGCTCGGCCTTTCGCTGCCGCTGCTGAGCCAGATCGGCTTTGCCGCCGGACTCGGCGCCACGCCCTCGCTTGCCCGCGCAGAAGGCGCAGCCGGAGCAACCATCAAGGTCGCCTGCTCGGCGCCGACCGGCGCCATCGATCCTGTCACACTGCCGGATGTCGGCGGTCTCGTGATGATCCAGCAGACCGGCGAATTCCTCTGCATGGACGGAGCGGATCTCGTGCTGAAGCCGATGCTGGCCGAAAGCTGGTCGCCGGACGAAAAGGGCACGGTCTGGACCTTCAAACTGCGCAAAGGCGTGAAATTCCACAACGGCGCGGAAATGAAGGCCGACGACGTCGCTGCCTCCATCAACCGCCTCGCCGATCCGAAAAACTCCTCGAATGCACTTTCGGTGTTCGCTGGCGTGCTTTCGGCTGGCGGCGCCAAGAAGGTCGACGACCACACCGTCGCCTTCCACCTGGACGCGCCCAACGGCAATTTCCCATACCTGCTGTCCTCGGACAATTACAATGCCATCATCCTGCCGGCCAACTATGCCGGCGACTTCGAGAAGAATTTCGTCGGCACCGGCCCGTTTAAGCTGGAGAAATACACGCCGAAGGTCGGCGCGACCTTCGTTCGCAATGAAGATTACTGGGGTGAAAAGGCCCTGCCCGCCAAGCTGGAATTCGTCTTCTTCGCCGACATCCAGCCGCAGATCCTCGCGCTCCAGGGCGGCCAGGTCGACGTCGTCAACCAGCTGCCGGCGCTCGGCTCCATCGGCCTCTTCGCCGATCCGAACATCGAGATGCTGAGCATCAAGTCGGCGACCCACTACCAGGTGCACATGCGCTGCGACATGGATCCCTTCAAGGATGCCCGTGTCCGTCGCGCCATTGCGCTCTCCATCGACCGTGAAAAGCTGGTCAAGGGTCTTCGCCGGGGCGGTGCCGTGCTGGGCAACGACAGTCCTTTCGCCCCAATCTATCCATCCACCGATACATCGGTGCCGCAGCGCGCGCAGGATATTGCCCAGGCCAAGGAACTGATGGCGGCGGCAGGCTGGAAGCCGGGCACGAAAGTCACGCTGACCACCCAACGCTACCAGGAAATCCCCGATTACGCCCAGCTCATCCAGAATGCCGTGAAGGAAATCGGCGTCGACATGGAGCTGAATGTGATGGATTCCGGCGCCTATTACGGTGACGCCGTGTTCGGCAAATCGCAGTGGCTCGATTCCACCATGGGTATTACCGACTATGGTCACCGCGGCGTGCCGAACGTCTACCTCACGGCACCGCTGAAGAGCGAAGGCACCTGGAACTCCGCGCACTTCAAGAACAAGGATTACGACACGCTCGCCGCCGGCTACATCGCCGCACTCGATCTCGAATCCCAGAAGGCAGAAGCCGGCAAGATCCAGCGTCTGCTGCTTGAAGAGACGCCGGTCATCTTCGGATACTTCATGGATTACCTCGCGGCGGCTCGCAAGGGCGTCACGGGTGTCCATCCGACAGCCATGTCGCAGATCTTCCTCGACCGCGCCGCCAAGGCGTGATCTGATCTCTGCATCGGCTATGTGCCAGCGACCGGGCTTCGACCCGGTCGCCCTGGCAACAAAGAGGGAATCCGGCCATTTCCAGGTTCATTACGAGGCGTGTTGCGTTATCGCTGGTAACGCTCGTCCTGCTCAGCATGATGGTTTTCTTCGGCGGCCAGGTGCTGCCGGGCAATGTCGGGCGTTCCATTCTCGGCCCTTTCGCGGATGAGGCAGCCGTCCAGCTTCTCAACCACCAGCTGGGTGTCGATCGCCCCTATCTCGTCCAGTACTGGGATTGGATAAGCCACTTCGTCACCGGAGATATGGGAACGTCCTATGCGTTTCGCGCCCCTGTTGCGCCCTTCGTTATTGACGCGTTGATCAATTCGATGAAGTTGGCAGCGGTCGCTTTCGTCATGGTGGTTCCCATTGGAATTCTTGGCGGCGTCATAGCTGCGCTCAATGTCAACCGCCCGCTCGACCGCATCATCAGCCTCGGCGGCCTCTCGGCGACCGTCCTGCCGGAGTTTGTCACCGGCATCGTGTTGATCCTGATTCTGGGCATCTGGCTGCAATGGCTGCCCATCTCGGCCACCTGGCCGGAAGGTGCCGGCTTCCTCACCCAGATCCACCACCTGATCCTGCCTGCGCTGCCGCTGTTTTTGGTGCTGTTCGGCTACATCGCGCGCATGGCGCGGGCTGGCATGATCGAGGCGCTGGATTCCGACTATACGCGCACAGCTGTGCTGAAGGGCCTGCCCTGGCGTACGGTCATCTGGCGGCATGTGCTGCGCAACGCGCTGACGCCCACCATCACCGTGATCGCCACCCAGACCGGCTACCTGATCGGCGGACTTGTTGTCGTGGAAATGCTGTTTCGCTACCAGGGTATCGGTTCGCTGATCCTGACGGCCGCGCGCGGCAAGGACTTTCCGGTGCTTGAGGCCGGCATCCTGACGATCGGCATCATTTACGCAGTCGCCACTCTCGCAGCCGACATCGCCTATTCGCTGCTCAATCCAAGGATCCGGCTGGGAGGTGAGAAATGAGCGCCATCGAGACAACCCCGGCAATCCGCGACCGGACCGGTATTGCAAAGATCCTTGCCGCACTGTTGCGCTCGAAGACGTTTCTTGCGGGTGCGGTCATTGTGCTTTTCTGGGTTTTTTGCGCGCTGTTCGGCGGTTATTTCGTGCCATACGACCCTCTGGCCGATGACATCATCAACGGACTGATGCCGCCGGACAGCGCACACTGGTTCGGCACCGACCAACTCGGTCGCGACATCTTCTCGCGGGTCATCGTCGGCTCGCGCGATATTCTGACAGTGGCGCCACTCGCGACCATCGCGGCGACGATTGTCGGCACCGCGCTCGGGCTTCTGACCGGCTACTTTCGCGGCATCGTCGATGATGTGGTCAGCCGCGTTCTCGAAGCCTTCATGGCGATCCCCTCGGTCATCATTGCGCTTCTGGCCATCGTCGCGCTCGGCACATCGAAATGGACGGTGGTCGGGGTTATAGGGCTGAGTTTTGCGCCAATCATCGCCCGTACGGTACGCTCGGCAGTGCTTTCCGAACGCGAACTCGATTATGTCGCTGCTGCCAAGCTGCGCCGCGAGAGTGCGCTGCACATCATGTTCGTGGAAATCCTGCCCAACGTTCTGCCGCCGATCCTGGTCGAGACGACAGTGCGGCTCGGTTACGCGATCTTTGCGGTGGCAACATTGAGCTTCATGGGCTTCGGCATCCAGCCGCCATCGCCGGACTGGGGCCTCAGCGTTTCGACCAACTACGGCATGATCGCGGGCGGCTTCTGGTGGACGGTGCTGTTCGATTCACTCGCCATCGCCTCGCTGGTGATCGGCGTGAACATGATTGCAGACGGTTTTCAGGGAGCCCTCGATGACTGACGCATTGTCGATCGAAAATCTCTCCGTCGCCTACCGCTCTGATGGCAAGGACAAGGCGGTGCTGCGCAATCTCAGCTTCCGGATCGGCCGGGGCGAGGCGTATGGTCTCGTCGGCGAATCCGGCTGCGGAAAATCGACGGTCGCGCTGACCGCCGTCCGCTACCTGCCGCGCGCCGGCAAGATCACCGCTGGCAAGGTGGAGATCGACGGGGCCGACGTCGTCAAGCTCGACCGTGGCGCATTGCGGCAACTGCGCGCCAAAACGGTGTCGATGGTCTATCAGGACCCCGGCAAGGCACTCAATCCGACACTGCGGATCGGCCGCCAGATCGCCGAAATCTTCGAACTGGACGGGCTGTCGGCTGAAGAGTCCCGCAAGCGGTCGCTCGACATGCTGGAACGTGTGCGGATTTCCGATCCCGAACGGGTCATGGATCGCTACCCGCATCAACTGTCGGGCGGAATGCAGCAGCGCGTGGCCATCGCCATGGCGCTCGCCAACGATCCGACACTGCTGATCCTCGACGAGCCGACCACCGGGCTGGACGCCACGGTGGAGGCTGAGGTCCTCGACCTGATCGCCCATCTGCGGCGTGAATTCTCGACGTCGATCCTGTTCATCAGCCACAACCTCGCCGTCGTTGCCAAGATGTGCGACCGGGTCGGCGTGCTCTATGCCGGCATGCTGGTCGAAGAAGGCACGACCGAAAAGCTGTTCAACGATCCACGTCACCCCTATACGGTGGCCCTACTCCGCTGCCTGCCGAAGGCCGGCGAACGCAAGGACCAAACCCGGCTCGACACCATCCCCGGATCGCTGCCCGCGCCGGGCGCAGTTATCAAAGGCTGTCCGTTCGTCGATCGTTGCGCACTGGCCGACGAGCGCTGCCACCGGGAATTGCCACCTTTGCATGATCTGGGTGGCCGCGTATCGCGCTGCCATTACAGCGATCGGGCTGCCGAACTGCCGCGCGAAACGCCGGCAGAAATCAAGCTGACGGCCCACAAGGCCGCTGCCGTGCCAGTGCTGAAGATCGAAAACCTTAACAAGACCTTCCAGCAGGCGGGTCATGCGCTGCGCGCGGTAAAAGACGTTTCGCTGACCATCGAAGCCGGAGAAACCCTCGGCCTGGTGGGCGAATCCGGCAGTGGCAAGACAACCTTCGCCCGCCTGCTGCTGGGCCTTCTGCCGCCGGACGAAGGCGGGGCGATCACGCTGGATGCGATGGCGTTGCCGCCGGTGCTCGAGGACCGCTCGGACAAGCAGGTCAAGGCGATGCAGATCGTCTTCCAGAACCCGGATTCCGCGCTCAACCGGTCCCACACCATCCGCCACGTCATCGGCCGTGCCCTCAAGCGCTTGGGTGGCCTGAGCGGCGAAGCCCTTAACGCTCGGCTGCTGGAGCTGATCAAGTCCGTCAGGCTGTCCGAGCGGCACCTTGCGGCGAAACCGCGCCAGCTTTCCGGCGGTCTCAAGCAGCGCGTCGCGATCGCCCGGGCTTTTGCCGGCGAGCCGAAGCTGGTGGTTTGCGATGAGCCGACCTCGGCGCTCGACGTTTCGGTGCAGGCGGCAATCCTCAACCTGCTGGCCGACCTGCAGGCTGAACGGCAGGTCAGCTATGTGTTCATCTCGCATGACCTGGGTGTGGTGCGTTACCTCTCCGACAAGATCGCCGTGCTCTATCTCGGCCGGATCATGGAGATCGGCCCGTCCGAGCAGGTCTTCAACGGCCCGCACCATCCCTATACCGAGGCGCTGCTTTCCGCCGTGCCCAAACTGGATGAAAGCCATTCGAGCCGTATCCGTCTCGAAGGCGAAATCCCCAGCGCCAGCAATCCGCCAAGCGGCTGCGTGTTCCAGACCCGCTGTCCGCGGAAAATCGGCCGGATCTGCGAAGAACAGGAACCGGCCCTTGCCGAAACCGGCCGCGGTCATTCGCTGCGCTGCCACATACCTTTTGCCGAACTCGCCCGGATGCAGGGCAAGCCCGAACTGGAGAATACCCCCTGATGCATGATGAACTGACAATGTCCTTCGAAGAGATCGTGGCGCTCGGCGAAAAAGCGCTGCTGGCTTCGAAGGTTAGCCCAAAGAACGCCAAATCCGTGGCCCAATCCATCGCTGCCGCCGAACGTGACGGCCAGAAGATCGTCGGCCTCTCCTATCTGCCTGTCTATTGCGACCACGCCGCCTGCGGCAAGGTCGATGGCTTTGCCGAACCCAAGCTGGAACAACGCACGCCGTCGCTGATCGCGGTGGATGCCGGCACAGGCTTTGCCCATCCGGCAATTGCGCTCGGTCTGCCGGCGCTTGCCGAAGCGGCCAAGGCTCAGGGCATAGCAGCGCTGGCGGTCGGCAATTCCTATGCCTGCGGTTCGCTCGGCTATTTCGTCGAGGAACTCGCCGATCAAGGGCTCGTCGCCTTCATGGTGGCCAATGCCTCGCCCTCCATCGCCCCGTTCGGCGGCAAGACGCCGTTCTTCGGCACCAACCCGATTGCATTCGCAGCGCCGCGCAAGGACCGCGCCGCCTTCGTCATGGATCAGTCCTCCAGCGTCGTCGCCAAGGTCGCCGTCATCGATGCACAGACACGCGGCATTCCGCTGCCCGACGGCTGGGCCATCGACAAGGACGGCAAGCCGACCAATGACGCCAACGCCGCCATGGATGGCAGCCTGCTTCCCATCGGTGGCTACAAGGGGTTCGGTCTTGCACTGATGGTCGACATTCTCGCCGCCGGCCTGACCGGTTCGCACTGGTCGTTCGAGGCGTCGTCGTTCGGAGATTGCGAGGGCGGGCCGCCACGCACCGGCCAGTTCATCATCGCGCTTTCGCCGGAAAAATTCGCCGGCCCCTCCTTCGCGGATCGGCTGGAAGTCATGCTCTCAGCCGTGCTCGAAACGCCAGATGTGCGGTTGCCGGGCGACCGACGCCTTTCGCAACGCGACAGCCACAAGACAGGCATTGTGGTCTCCAAGGCCGCCGTCGAAGTGCTGCAAGCCAAGGCGGCTGGCTAAGTCGATTTCCGGCGGTTGAGATTGTCGAGATAGAGCGACATCAGCTGTGTTTGCGAGGATATGCCGAGCTTGCGGTAGATGTTACGACGGTGGACCTTGACGGTCCCCGTCGTCACCCCCAGCCGGAGCCCGATCGATTCCGAGGAATGCCCCTGCAGCACCAGTTCGATGATCGCCTGCTCACGAAGGGTGAGCCTGCCATCGTCCCACGGGCGTGCCGCACTGGCTTGCGAGCGCCCCCGCTTGCGCGAAATCCGCGCATCGAAGCGCCTCGACAGATCCTGCCACTGACTGCGGATCAACGCATGGACGAACGCGGATGCCTTGCAAAGGAGTTCGTATTCGGCCGACTTGAACGCGCCGGCCTTTTCGCTGCGCATCAGCGAAAACACCACCGTGATCCCTTCGCCGACAGGAACGAAGTAGCCGAGCTCTTCCGACAGCCCCGTCTGGCCATAATAGCCGCGATAGTACTCGCTGGCGAAAAACCGGTCGGGCGCAAGTTCGCGCATGCGCCAGATACCAGGCTTTGGAAGGGTCGCTGCACTGTGGAACGGATCGAGCAGGTAGGCGCCTTGCTGATAAAGCCGGACGAAAACGTGGTAGTCCTGCTCGTTGAAGGTCGAATAGAGATCGATGGGACGTTCGTCCCCGCGATAGGCAAACGTCACCGAGTAATCGAAGTCGACGAGGGAGCGCAGCATTTCCACACATGACTGGCCGAATGCCTCGTCGGTGGGTTGCTCCTGCCCGACCAGTTTAGCAGCGGCATGAAACAGGCCTTCAAAATCAACCCGCAATGCTCATTCCCTCCGCAACAGATCTCTACTCCCTAAAACTCGCAATTATTAGATCAGTACCACCTTCGGGGTATATACCCCAAAGGCGGTATTTGAGTAATCTGGCTCTAGACGGGGCATAGAATGGCATCGAACGATGCCGATAAAGAACAAGCCACGGGGAACTCTGAGTGAACGCAATGTCCGAATTCGATGTGGAATTCCGGGCAGTTACAAAGCTGTATGGCAATGTGACCGCCGTATCCGATATCGACCTCAAACTTGAACGCGGCGCTTTCGTCGCTCTTCTCGGCCCATCCGGTTGCGGCAAGACAACCTGCCTGCGGATGATCGGAGGCTTCGAGCAGCCAACATCGGGCGAACTGCTGATCGGCGGCGCACCGATGCAAGGCGTGCCGGCCTATCGCCGCCCGGTCAACATGGTCTTCCAGCAATATGCGCTGTTTCCGCATTTCGATGTCGAGACCAACGTCGCCTACGGCCTGCGCCAGATCCGCCCCAAGCTTTCGGATACAGAGGTCATGCGCCGGGTCGGCGAAGTGCTGGAGCAGGTGCACCTGGAGAAATTCAGAAAGCGCCGCATCCATGAAATGTCCGGTGGTCAGCAGCAGCGCGTGGCGCTGGCACGCGCCATTGTCAACAAGCCGCGCGTGCTGTTGCTCGACGAGCCATTGGCCGCACTCGACAAGAAGCTGCGGACTGCCATGCAGATGGAGCTGCAGAACCTGCACCGCGACCTCGGCATCACCTTCCTGCTCGTCACCCATGACCAGGAGGAAGCGCTGTCGATGAGCGACCGCGTCTGCGTGATGAATGCCGGCAAGATCGTCCAGTTCGCCAGCCCCCAGGAAATCTACGACAATCCCGCCGATATCTTCGTGGCTGATTTCGTCGGCAAGACCAACAAGCTCAACGCCACCATCGACACCGCCGACGGCCGCAAGGGTCTGGCACGTCTCGACAACGGCTCAGTGCTTCCGGTCGTGAAACATTCAGGCCTTGCCGGCGGCAAGTCCGTGCTTTCGGTCCGACCGGAAGCGATCGCGCTCGGCGCGGTCGGGTCAAACGTCGTCTCCGGCGCCATCGCCGGCAAGGTAACTCACCGCATATTCCTCGGCTCGTCCGTTGAATATTCCATCGCTGTGCCTGGCGTCGGCGGCATCCTGGTCACCACTGACCGGAATGCGGGCGGACCCGCCGACCTTTTCGAGCCGGGCACAGCGGTGGAATTACGCATCAAACCCGATGCGCCGCATGTCTTTCAGTCGTGAAGCACCAAAAAATTACAAAGGGAACAGAACGATGAACAACGGAAATGACAGCAAGGCTATGACCCAGCGCCAGTTCGCCGACGAACTGATGCGTTTCAAGAAAGGCTCGGTGACACGCCGCCACTTCCTCGGCGTGACCGGGCTTGGCCTGGCGGCCGCTGTGCTCGGCGGCAGGACGGGCGTCTTCGGCTCTCCGGCCTATGCCGGCGATCTCGGCACGCAAATGTCGATCGCCACTTGGCCGAATTATCACGACCCCGCAACCTTCGACGCCTTTACCGCCAAGACCGGCGTTGCCGTCGCGGTCAACGTCTTCGGCTCGAACGAGGAAATGCTCGCCAAGCTGCAGGCCGGTGCCTCCGGCTGGGACTTGTTCGTTCCGACCAACTACACGATCTCGACCTACCACAAGCTCGGCCTGATCGATGAACTGGATCTCTCCAAGGTGCCGAATTTTTCGCCGGCAACCCAGAACCAGCGTTTCACCCACGAAGGCGCGATCGACGGCAAGACCTATGCCCTGCCGAAAAACTGGGGCACGACCGGCATCGCCTTCAACTCCGCCAAGATCAAGAGCCCGGTTACGAGCTGGAAGGATTTCTTCGATCTGGCGCAAGGCGAGGCTGACGGCCGAGTGATGGTTCACGACTACCAGCTGACGACGATCGGCAATGCGCTCGTCGCACTTGGCTACGGCTTCAACTCGATCAAGACCGACGAACTCGCCAAGGCCGAAGAGCTGCTGATCAAGGTCAAGCCGAACCTGTTCGCCATCAATTCCGACTATCAGCCCTCGATGCGCTCGGGCGATGCCTGGATGACGATGTGCTGGACCAATGACGGCGCACAGCTCAATCGCGACCTTCCTGATATCAAGTTCGTGCTCGGCAAGGACGGCGGCGAGATCTGGTGCGATTTCTTCGCGATCCCCAAGGATGCGCCCAACAAGGCCGCCGCTTACGCGCTGCTCGACTTCCTGATGACGCCTGATGTTGCCGTGAAGGAACACATCTTCAATGGCGCACCGACCACCGATTCCCGCGTCATGGCACTGTTGCCCAAGGACGTGACGTCGAACCTGATCGTCTATCCGGACGAAGCCGCGCTGACGCCGCTGGAATTTGGCGCAGCGGTCACGCTGACCGATCCGAACCGCGCCGAGGTCATGGCGAGATTCAAGTCGGCATGATGTGATTGGCGTCTGCCCCTCACCCTAGCCCTCTCCCCGCTTGCGGGGAGAGGGAACCTGCTCCGAGCTTGCCTGCGAGTCCCTTCTCCCCGTCCTTGCAGGGAGAAGGCGGCGGCAGCCGGATGAGGGGCAATCAAACAGAAGAAACAGACGGCAAGAATGACAACAGCACAACAAGACAGACGCAAGAACCTGACAACCGCTGCGCTGATGGCGCCGGCGGCATTGTGGCTGCTTGTGTTCCTGGTATTGCCGTTTATCGCGATCATCGTGTTCGCCTTCGGGGAACGGGCGCCCGAAGGCGGTTATCAGGCTGCATTCACGTTTGCCCAGTTTGCCAACCTGCCCTCGCGGGCCACGGCGTTCTGGAACACCATGATTCTTGCGCCAGCCGGCGCCTTCATCTGCCTGGTGGTCGCCTATCCCGTCGCCTACTATCTGGCGCTCAAGGCCGACCGGCGCTACCGCCTGCTGCTGGTATCGCTGGTGGTCGTGCCGTTCTGGACCAGCCTGCTCGTCCGCACCTATGCCTGGATGTATATTCTCGGTTCGCGCGGCATCCCGAACCTGCTGTCGATCATCGGGCTTGAAGATGTCAGGCTGATCAACACGCCGTTCGCGGTCATGGTCGGCATTGTCTACGGCTATCTGCCGCTGATGATCATGCCCCTCTATGTCAGCCTCGAAAAACTCGACAGACGCCTGATCGACGCCTCCAACGACCTGGGCGCTCACCCCGTCACGACATTCTTCAAGATCACGCTGCCGTTGTCGATGCCCGGTGTGATGACCGGTATCGCGCTGGTGACGATCCTGCTGCTCGGCGAATACCTGATCCCGCAGCTTCTGGGCGGCGGCAAGGTGTTCTTCATCGGCAATGCGCTGGTGGATCTCTTCCTGCAGTCACGCAACTGGCCGTTCGGCTCGGCCATCGCGGTCACGCTTGTCGCCGTCGTCGTTCTCGTGCTGCTGATCTCGATGCGGCTTGCCTGGCGGATTGCCGGCACCAGACAGGTGGACTTGATCTGATGCGCGCACTCGTCACGGCAGTCTACCTCTTCCTCTACGCCCCGATCGCGCTCGTCGTGCTGTTCTCGTTCAATGCGGGCCGCAACGCCAGCGAGTTCACCGGCTTTTCCGTTGCCTGGTATGGCAAGGCCTTTGCCAACCGTTTCCTCATCGAAGCGCTGCAGAACAGCCTGATCATCGCCATCACTTCGGCGACGCTGGCAGCGGTCTTCGGCACCATGGCGGCGCTCGGCATGGAGCGCATGAGCCCGAAGGCGCGCACCGTGTTCGACGGACTGTTTGCTGCGGCCATCGTCGTGCCGGGCGTGGTGATCGGCATCTCGACGCTTGTCGCGCTTGTCGCGGTCTTCGGCGTCATCAATCCGGCGCTGGCAAGCCTCTGGCCGATGGAGAACGCGCCCAAGCTCGGCCTCGGCTATGGCTCGATCATCGCCGCGCATGGACTGTTTTCGTTGGCGCTCGTCACCATGATCGTCAAGGCGCGGGTCGCGAGCCTGGGCCGCGATATCGTCGAGGCATCCAGCGACCTCAATGCCACGCCGCTGACCACGTTCCGCCAGATCGTGCTGCCGCAGATCATGCCGTCGATACTCGCCGGCTTCCTGCTGGCCTTCACCTTCTCCTTCGACGACTTCATCATCGCCTTCTTCGTGGCCGGATCGCAGACGACCCTGCCGATCTACGTCTTCGCCTCGATCCGGCGCGGTGTGACGCCGGAAATCAATGCCATCGCCACGTCAGTGCTGGTGGCCTCCCTCTTCCTGATCGGCCTTGCGCGCTTCCTGATGCGCGAAAAGACCGCGCGCACCGCCGATGGTGAATGAAATGATCCTCAAAGACAAAGTGGCAATCATCACCGGCGCCGGCTCCGGTATCGGCAGGGCGAGCGCAGAGATCATGGCACGCGAAGGCGCCACCGTGGTCGTGCTCGACCGGGATGAAAGCGCGGGGCAACAAACCGTCGACCGGATCGCTTCCGATGGCGGCAAAGCAGACTGCATCGCCCTCGACGTCACCGACGACGAGGCACTGACGAAATCCATTCGCGACGTTCATGCTCGCTACGGGCGCATCGACATCTTGCACAATCATGCCGGCGCGCAGGTCGAAGGCAATCTCGAAGAGGTCAGCATCGAAGGTTTCGACCGCTCCTGGGACCTGAACGTCCGGTCGCATTTTCTCGCTGCCCGCACCGTCATGCCGTATATGCGGCAAGCGCGATGCGGCGTCATCCTCAATACGTCTTCGAGTTCGGGCGTTCTCTACGACCGAGAAATGATCGCCTATACCACGACAAAGCACGCCGTGATCGCCATGACCCGGCAGATGGCCGGCGACTATGCCAGACACGGCATCCGGGTAAATGCATTGTGCCCGGGCTGGGTGGATACGCCCTTCAACGAACCGTTCATCCGCCAGATCGGCGGCCGCCAGGCGATCGAAGCCTATATCAACACCAAAGTGCCGATGGGCCGATGGGCGGATGTGCAAGAGATCGCGGAACCTATCCTGTTTCTTGTCTCAGATCGCTCGTCCTACATCACCGGCCAGATTCTGGTCGCCGATGGCGGCGAGACGATTTCCTGACGGCGATGCGTTTCAGATAACGCCCCATGCCCGGAAGCGGCCGCGCCCGGTCATCTCGCGCAGCCCCAGTTCCTCGGCAAGAACGACCGCACCCTGCTGCGTGACCTTCAGCTGCTTGGCGATCATGCCCGCCGAAACCATCGGCCTCGACAGCACGAAATCGATCAGTTGCGGCAGCTTGCTGTTTGAGCGCCGCCCCACCACCTTGCGTTCGAGAGAGCGACGCGCATTGTCCAGCCGCTCGTGCTCGCCAAGCCCAGCAAGCCCGGTGCGCTCGATGCCTTCGAGCAGCGCCAGCAACCGGGTCTTGCGATCGCGGGAGCGGCGGCGCTCGAAACGCACAGCACGCAGGCCGACATTGATGGCTGGAAGGTGCGCCCTAGCAAGCCCGCTTTCCCTGAGAATGGCGGCGGCAAACAGCCGACCAATCCAACTATCATGCTGGACGACCTCGATCTCGTTCCAGGCATCCAGCGCCAGTACGGCGCGCAGCACGGCCGGCAATCGCTCCGTCTCCGCAACGACGCGACGCCAGGCCGCCAAACGTTCGTCCTCGTCCCAATCCTGATCATAGATCAGGTCTTCGGACGACGTTGCTTTCGGATGAGACGAGGGTCGCGCCGCACCATCCAGAACAGCCTGGCTCCTGGCAATCACCGCATCGATGGCAGCCAGTTCCGCATCGAGGGCATCAACAATGTCGTTGCCTTCAGGCGACTGAACGGCGGCCCGCTTCAGTCCTGATACATCCTTCTGCTCGGGTGCGGACATTTCCTCCGACCGCCTGCCCCGCAATTCCGCAAGGCCGCTCGAGCTCAGGGCCCATGCCGGTTCGCGGGCAGCAATCTGGCGACGCGTCCTGAGCACTGCATGGGCAATGACCAGTTCATGCGTCGGCGCCCTAACATCCATGTGGACGTCGTGAAGCACGAGGTCCTCGAGATTCACCAGTTCGCCATCGAGCCAGAGGCAACCGGCCGCGTCGGCAAAATGCGCACGCTCGATCCATCCGTCGCGAATCGGCGAATGCGCCAGGCATTCATCAAGGCGGGCAATCGCCTCACTTGCCCGTGTCACGGGAAGCAGCAGGTCATGAAGCGGCAGTTTTCCGATACTGTATGGCATTGGTTCTTGGCTATCATACCTGTCTGCGATTGGCATCCAGTATTCTTACTCACCGGCGTGGCCAAAGTCCGAGCCGGCACTTGTCACACGTGCAGCGGGCATGCGAATGATCCGTCATGGCATTTCGTTTCGTTCACACCGCCGATATTCATCTCGATTCGCCGCTCCGCTCGCTTTCCCTCCGGGATCCCGACCTCGCGGCCCTGATCGGAAACGCTACGCGGCAGGCGTTCGTCGGCATCGTCGATCTCTGTATCGAGGAAGCGGTGGACGCGCTGATCATTGCTGGCGATCTCTATGACGGCGACCAGACGTCGATGAAGACTGCCCGTTTCCTCGCCTCGCAGATGGAACGGCTGCATCAGGCAGGCATCGATGTCTTCACCATTCGCGGCAATCACGACGCGCTGTCTCGGATCACCCAGGAACTGATCCTGCCGCCATCCGTCAAAGTGTTCGGCGGCCGCGCCGAAACGGTGCTATTTGCCAAGGGCGGCCTCGATATCGCCATTCATGGCCTGAGCTTTTCCAAGCCACAGGCTCCCGAAAGCCTGCTGCCAAAATACAAGCCACCCGTACCACAGGCGATCAACATCGGCATCATGCATACAAGCCTCGCGGGCGCGCCGGGCCACGATGCCTATGCGCCGTGCAACGTGGCGGATCTGCATGCCTCCGGATTCGACTACTGGGCGCTCGGCCACATTCATGCGCGAACCAACCACAAGGGCAGTGCCACCGTCATCATGCCGGGAATGCCGCAGGGGCGCGACATCAACGAGGCCGGCGAAAAGACCGCGACGCTGGTGACTGTTGGTGACGACCGCTCGGTCACCGTGGAGGAACGCCTGACCGGCATTGCGCAATTCGGCAGGGTAAGTGTCGACCTGTCAGGCATTTCCGAATGGCGCGATGCCATCGGCGCGATCGAAACAAAGCTCAATTCCGAGCGAGAACGGACCCGCTCCGACCATCTGGTCGCGCGGATCAGCCTGAGCGGCTCGACACCGCTCTCGTGGCGGCTACGGCGCGATGGAGACCTGTTGCAGGCCGAAGCCGAACAACGCGCCGAAAGCATCGGCCGCACATGGATCGAGAAGATCGAGCTTGCCGTCAGTTCGGGAGAAGCCGTGACATCGGCAAATGCCGACCCGGTGGCCGAACTCGGCGAGCTGATGCGCGGCGATATCATCACCCGTCAAGGTTTTCGCGAGGATGTGCGCCAGCTGGTCAAAGACCTGCTGGACGACATTCCGCAGGAAAGCCGGGGCTTTGCCGGGAGCGACGAAACCCAATTCGAGGCGTTCGTCAACACGCTCCTCGGCGAGAGCGTCGAGGACATCACCGCCCGCCTCAAGGCGACCGACCGGGAGCAATCGTAATGCGCCTGCGTCGCCTCGATCTTACCCGCTACGGCAAATTCACCGATTTTACGATCGATTTTGGTGAGGCGACCGCCGGATCGCCGGATCTGCACATCGTCTACGGATTGAACGAGGCCGGAAAATCCACCACGTTCTCGGCGTTCCTCGATCTTCTCTTCGGCATCCCCGAGCGCAGCCAGTACAATTTCCTGCACCAGTACAGCACGATGCAGATCGGCGCACGGCTGCAGTTCAACAGCGGCGACCATGAACTGGTCAGGCTCAAGCAGCGCACCGGCAGCCTGCTCGACGAACGCGGCCAGCCGGTCAACGAAGCCCTGCTGGCATCGGCGCTCGGCGGCATCAACCGCGACGCCTACCGGACGATGTTCTCGCTCGACGACCAGTCCCTCAAGGAGGGCGGCAACGCCATCATCCAGAGCAAGGGCGATCTCGGCGAATTGCTATTTTCGGCGAGCGCCGGCCTTGCTGGCCTGAGCCGCTCGCTTGCGGCTGCGGGCGACGATGCCGGCGCGATCTACAAGAAGCGCTCATCGAGCACCCGGGTTGCCGAACTCAAGCGCACCCTCGCCGCCCTGAAATCCCGTCGTGACGAAATCGATACGTTCGCCAACGCCTATGCGGCGCTGGTCGGTGCCCACGGCCAGGCTCAGGGCTCGTATGACAAGGCAATGGGCGAACTTGCCGAAGCCCGCAGCAAACATGGCGAAATCTCGCGCCTGCTCAATGCGCTGCCGCTGACAGCGGAAGCAGCCCGGCTTGAAACACAGCTTGCCGATTTTGCCGACCTGCCGCGCCCGCCATCGGACTGGTTCGCGCTGCTGCCCCAACTTTCCCGTGACGAGACGCGCCTTCTGACGCTGGTCGACACTGCCGACCGCACGATCGATACGTTGAAAGACGAGATAGAAGCAATTCAGCTTGATGACGGCCTGCTTGCGCTTGCCGGGCGCATCGAGGCTCTGGAGGATGGCCGCGCGCGATACCGTACGGCCGAGAGCGACCTTCCCAAGCGCAAGGCCGCTCTTGCCGAACAACAGGCATTGCTTTCATCCATTCTCACCACGCTCGAACGCGCGGGCGATCCTGAGCCGAGCCAATTGCTCGTACCTGCCTCGTTGACAGGCGCGATCCGCGAACTGATCGAAGCGAGATCCGGAATAGAAGCGCAACTGGCCAGCGCCGAGCGCGAAGTCCTGCGGGCAAATGACAGTCTGGAGCGCCATCTTGATGAGGAAAAGCACCTCTGCGCCTCTACAAAGGCGCCAGCGCCGGAACTTCTGGCCCGAATTGGTCGTGCGCTCGCCCAATGGAACCTGCCGCTCGTTCAGTCCCGCCTGGCGGTCGAGGAACGGACGCGCCAGCAGCTCATGCGGGCCTGCGAGGCCCACTTCGCAGCGCTGAAACCATGGACAGGGGACGCCGCCGCACTGCGCGGGTCGAAAACCGCCGAACCCCGTCAGATCGAGACTTGGCGCATCGCGACGGCGGCCATCGACAAGCGCGTCGCAGACCATCAGAACCGTTTGCGCGACCTGGCGACGGAAAGACGGGCTTCCGAAACGAAAATTGGGCTGCTCGAGGAAGCCGGGCCGATCGACGACACGGAAGCCCTGCAGATACGCCAGGCACGCGATACAGCGTGGCAAGACCATCGCAAGAGGCTCGATGATGAAAGCGCTGGCGCTTTTGAAGTGCAGATGCGGCGCGACGATGTGCTTGCGGAACGACGTCTGAGCTGTTCGCGGGATCTGGCCGAGCTGCGCCAGTACAGGCAAGCAGCGACAATGGCCGCCGATTCGATGGATCGCCATCAGGAACTGCTGGACGAAGCGCGCGCCGAATTGACCTGCTTGACCGACACAATGCGCGGCCATCTGCCGACGCCCGACTTTACCGGTGCTGACAAAACGGCCGGCGAGATCCTCACGAACTTGGAAAGCTGGGCCAGTCGCCGCAATCAGGCGCTTGACGCCTCGCATGCCTTGCAGCAGTCCGAAGACGAGACCACGCAGATCCGGCAGGATATCGCGACCCACCGCATCGTCCTCGAAACAGCGATGACAGACGCTGGATCATCTGATGCGACCCAGCTTCAGGACATTGAGCTGGCCGAGGCGGCCGCAGCTCTGCTGGCCGAGGCGGAAAAGGTGAATAATGCACAAGGCGCCTTTGCAAAGACGCTGGCGAATCTTGAGCGTGACCTGATGGAGCGTCAGCGCGACAATGCACAAGCACGCGATGCGATGGATAAATGGCAGGGCGCGTGGAACGCTTCGCTCGGGCAGACATGGTTCAGCGACAAGGCCGGGTCCGTCGCTTCGATCCGCGAAATCCTGAATGTGCTTGCCGATCTTCCCGGCGCGATCCGCGAGCGCGACCAGCTGGCGCAACGCGTCACGACGATGGAGCGCGACCAGGCGGCTTTTCAGGCCGATGTCGAAGCCATCGTCGCCGAACTCGGTCGCCTCGCTTTGCCGACAGATCCCCGGTCCGCCGCCGACGCGTTGCTGGCCGACCTGGAGGCCAGCCTGCGCGCCCGCCAGATGCGCACGGACAAGGGCGCCGAGCTGGGCCGACAGATTGAGAAAAGGCGCACGCTCGAATCCGAGCGCGCCCTTCATGAAGCCAGGAAGGCGGAGCTGACGGATTTCTTCGGCACAGACACGTTGACCGCAGTCAATACCTGTCTCGAACAGGTGCGCAGCAGGCAACAGCTCGAGGATCGGCTATCGACGTTGAAAGACCAGATCGTCAGCGGGCTGCGTGTCGAGACATACCAGCGGGCACAAGACCACCTCGCTGCAATGGATGCCGCTGCCGCCGAAAGAGACGCGATCGAGCTGGAGCAGCGTATCGATGACCTGACCGAACGCACCAAGCTCCTCTATGCCGAGGTGACGCGAACTGCTGACAAGCTGGAGGCCGTGGGCGGAGACAACTCGGTGGCGGCAATCGAGGCCGAGCGCCGGACGATTTTCCTCGAGATCGAGGACCTTGCGATCCGCTATCTCAGGCTGAGGACCGGCACGCTGGCAGCCGAGCAGGCACTGTTTGCCTATCGCGAGAAACACCGCAGCTCGATGATGGTGCGGGCCTCCGAAGCATTTCGCCAGATCACCCGAGGCGAATATACAGGCCTTGCCGCTCGGCCGGACAAGGACAAGGACAAGGAAATCCTGATCGGCATGGCCCGCGACGGCGGCTCCAAGCTTGCCGAGGCGATGTCAACGGGAACGCAGTTCCAGCTCTATCTGGCCTTGCGCCTCGCCGGTTACGAGGAATTTGCCGCCGTGCGGCCCGCAGTACCGTTCATCGCAGACGACATCATGGAAAGCTTTGATGACCCGCGCTCGGAAGAAGTGTTCCGTCTGCTTGGCGAAATGGCGAAAGTCGGTCAGGTCATCTACCTCACGCACCACCGGCATCTCTGCGACATTGCCAGCGAAGTCGTGCCGGGCGTGAAAATTCACGACATCAACGGATAACGAGGCCACCGACGGCCTCATTTGTCTCCGTCTGCAAATTTCCACTTGAGAGAACCTGCCGAAATCGATTGAAAGGCCTGAAATAAGGACTTGGATTCGATGACGACAGAAACGTGGATAGAGATTCAGCAAGGACGGCTGTTTGCCAAGTGCTGGGGAACCGGCATCGAAACCGGCGCCCGCGCTCCAATCCTGCTGTTCCACGACTCTCTGGGTAGCGTTCAGCTCTGGCGCGATTTTCCCAGGCATCTTGCCCATGCGACAAGTCGGCAGGTGATTGCCTACGACCGGCTGGGTTTTGGCAAGTCCGACCCGCGTTCCGACAGACTCACCCTCGATTTTATCCAGGAAGAGGCGAAGGCGATTATTCCGGCATTGCAGGACCAGTTGGGTTTCGACCGGTTTGTGGCCTTTGGGCACAGTGTCGGTGGCGGAATGGCGATCGCTGCGGCAAGTTCCCATCCTGCGTCGTGTCAGGCGCTGGTGACGGAATCAGGGCAAGCCTTTGTAGAGGATCGTACGCTCGAAGGCATCCGCGAGGCAAAGCGGGCGTTTGCCATGCCCGGCCAGATCGATCGCCTGAAAAAGTATCACGGCGACAAGGCCGAGTGGGTGCTGAACGCGTGGACCGAGACCTGGCTCTCCCCGCAATTTGCGGACTGGAGCCTTGATGCTGAACTATCTGCAGTGCTGTGCCCTGTGCTTGCAATCCACGGCGACAAGGACGAATTCGGCTCGATAGAACATCCGCGTCGCATCGCAGCGGCGGTCGCCGGGCCTGCGACGGTGGAAATCCTGGCGGATTGCGGACACGTGCCGCATCGAGAGAAGGAAAACGATGTCCTCGACAAAGTCGCGGCGTTTCTCAGCTAGATAGGGCTGCCGTTTCGGCCTTATCTGGAAGATACCGAGCGCCCGCTTTCCTTGACCGACTCCATCGCCACCGATGTCGAGGTGCTGGCGACATGCGGCAGGCTGGAGATCTTTTCGCCGAGCACCTGCCGGTACTTGCGGATATCCGACGTCCGGACCTTGAGGAGATAATCGAAGCGGCCGGCGATCATGTGGCACTCCTCGACTTCCTTGATCTTCTTGACCGCAGTATTAAACTCGTTGAGCGCCTTCTCCTTGGTATCGGAGAGTTTGACTTCGGCGTAGGCGACGTGATCGACGCCAAGCTTGCGCGGGTTGAGCACGGCGCGAAAACCTTCGATATAGCCTTCTTCGATCAGCCTGTTCATGCGCAGCTTGCACGGCGTCTGGGACAATCCGACAGCCCTGGAAATGTCGGTGATGGACATCCGCCCGTCCTCGACCAGCAGATCAAGAATCTTCTGATCGAAGTAGTCTATTTCACCATCCACAGCGCCCATACCGACGAATTCCACCTTAGTATCTCTACATTTCTGCAAAGTACGAATGTTTTCATCCCATTTCAAGTGAGAAACACCAAAAGCGTTCTGGTAGGTTCCCCGCGACTGCATATTGGAAGGCGCAACCGGCATCGATCTGGTAGGATTGAACCCGCGTGGCCGCATGCCAACTGCCTTCGAAAGCTCGGATTTACAGCAACAGTTCTGAAATCGCCGCACAGAGGTCAATTGAGATGAACACACAAGCCAACAAAACCCGGACCGACCTTTTTGCAGCGTTCGCGCCTGCAGTCCAGGCGCAGAGCGCGCTGCGCCAAACGATCACGGCAGCCTACCGACGCGACGAGGCGGAATGCCTCAAGCCGCTGATCGAGGCTGCCACCGTCTCGCCGCGCCTGAGAGAAACCTCGGCAAGCACGGCCCGCAAGCTGATCGAGGCGCTGCGCGCCAAGCACAAGGGCTCGGGCGTCGAAGGACTGGTTCACGAATACTCCCTGTCGAGCCAGGAAGGCGTGGCGCTGATGTGTCTGGCTGAGGCGCTGCTGCGCATTCCCGACACCGAAACCCGCGACGCGCTGATCCGCGACAAGATCGCCGAAGGTGACTGGAAGTCCCATATCGGCGGCGGCAAGTCTCTGTTCGTCAATGCGGCGACCTGGGGTCTCGTGGTCACCGGCAAGTTGACCTCGACCGTCAACGACCGCAGCCTGTCGGCCGCGCTGACACGCCTGATCGCGCGGGCCGGCGAACCGGTCATCCGTCGCGGCGTCGACATGGCCATGCGCATGATGGGCGAGCAATTCGTCACCGGCGAGACCATCGACGAAGCGCTCCGCCGCTCCAAGGCCCTTGAGCAGAAGGGATTCCGCTATTCATACGACATGCTCGGCGAAGCCGCCACCACGGCCGCCGACGCCGAACGCTATTTCAAGGACTACGAGAACGCCATCCATGCCATCGGCAAGGCATCGGCCGGACGCGGCATCTATGAAGGACCGGGCATTTCCATCAAGCTTTCGGCGCTGCATCCCCGCTACGCGCGCTCGCAGGCCGATCGGGTGATGGGCGAATTGCTGCCGAAGGTCAAAGCACTCGCTCAGATCGCCAAGAGCTACGACATCGGCCTCAACATCGATGCCGAAGAAGCCGACCGTCTGGAAATCTCGCTCGATATCCTTGAAAGCCTGTGCCTCGACCGCGATCTGGCTGGTTGGAACGGTGTCGGCTTCGTCGTTCAGGCCTATGGCAAGCGCTGCCCCTTCGTGCTGGATTTTATCATCGATCTGGCGCGCCGGGCTAACCGCCGCATCATGGTCCGCCTGGTCAAGGGCGCCTATTGGGATGCGGAGATCAAGCGCGCCCAGCTCGACGGTCTGGAAAGCTTCCCGGTCTTCACCCGCAAGATCCATACCGACATTTCCTACATAGCCTGCGCCCGGAAGCTGCTCGCCGCGACCGACTTCGTCTTCCCGCAGTTCGCCACCCACAATGCCCAGACGCTCGCCTCAATCTACCATCTGGCCGGGAACGATTTCCAGGTCGGCAAGTACGAGTTCCAATGCCTGCATGGCATGGGCGAACCGCTCTATGACGAGGTCGTCGGCAAGGAAAATCTCGATCGCCCTTGCCGCATCTATGCGCCGGTCGGCACGCATGAAACGTTGCTCGCCTATCTCGTCCGCCGCCTGCTGGAAAACGGCGCGAACTCGTCCTTCGTCAATCGTATCGCCGATCCCAAGGTGTCGATCGACGAACTGGTGGCCGATCCCGTCGATCTGGCGCGCGCGCTGCCGGTGGTGGGTGCTGGCCATGACCAGATCGCGCTTCCGGCCAATATCTTCGGCGCCAACCGGACCAATTCGGCGGGCCTCGACCTGTCGAACGAAGTCACCCTCGAGGATCTTGCCGCGGCGTTGAGGGCCTCGACAACCATCGACTGGCATGCACGCACACAGTTGGCGACCGGACCCGTCACCCGCGCCGCGCGACCCGTGCTCAATCCGGGCGACCGCCGCGACACAGTCGGGATCGTCGAGGAGGCTTCCGACGACGATGCCAAGCAGGCCGTGCGGTTGGCCGCAGAAGCGACCGCAGGATGGGCCGGTGTCCAGCCATGGGACAGGGCCGCATGCCTCGATCGTGCAGCCGACATCATGCAGGGCCGCATCCAGACGCTGCTCGGGCTGATCATGCGCGAAGCCGGCAAGTCCGCTCCGAATGCAATCGCTGAAGTCCGCGAAGCGGTGGATTTCCTGCGCTATTATGCCGAACAGACCCGCCGCACGCTCGGCCCGGCTCACAAGCCGCTCGGCCCGGTGGTCTGCATCAGCCCGTGGAACTTCCCGCTGGCGATCTTCACCGGACAGGTTGCGGCAGCGCTCGTCGCGGGCAACCCAGTCTTGGCCAAGCCCGCCGAAGAGACCCCGCTGATCGCCGCGGAAGCTGTGCGCATCCTGCATGAAGCCGGCATCCCGGCAAGCGCCCTGCAGTTCCTGCCTGGCGACGGCCGGGTTGGCGCAGCGCTGGTGGGTGCTGCGGAAACGGCCGGCGTGATGTTTACCGGCTCCACGGAAGTGGCGCGCCTCATCCAGGCGCAGCTCTCAGATCGGCTTTCCGCTACGGGCCGGCCGATCCCGCTGATTGCCGAAACCGGCGGGCAAAATGCGATGATCGTCGATTCCTCTGCGCTTGCCGAACAGGTCGTCGGCGACGTGATCGCCTCGGCCTTCGACAGCGCCGGCCAGCGCTGCTCGGCGCTGCGCGTCCTCTGCCTACAGGACGATGTTGCCGACCGGACGCTGACCATGCTCAAGGGCGCTCTCAAGGAATTAAGCATCGGCCGCACCGACCGTCTGGCTGTTGACGTCGGCCCCGTCATCACCGACGAGGCCAAGGGCATCATCGAAAAGCACATCGATGCAATGCGCGGCCTCGGCCGCACCGTCGAGCAGGTCGTCCTCGCCGGCGAAACGCAGGAGGGCACCTTCGTGCCGCCGACGATCATCGAACTCGACAAGCTTTCCGACCTGAAGCGCGAAGTCTTCGGCCCGGTCCTGCATGTGATCCGCTACAAGCGCGAAAACGTCGACCGCCTGATCGATGACATCAACGCGACCGGCTACGGACTGACCTTCGGCCTGCACACGCGCCTTGACGATACGATTGCGCATGTGACCAGCCGCATCAAGGCGGGCAACCTCTATGTCAACCGCAACGTCATCGGCGCCGTCGTCGGCGTCCAGCCATTCGGTGGCCGTGGCCTGTCCGGCACAGGACCAAAGGCGGGCGGTCCGCTCTATCTCGGCCGTCTGGTGCAGGTGCCGCCGGTGCCGCCGCATCACAGCTCGGTCCATACCGATGCCGCACTTCTGGATTTCGCTCTGTGGCTCGACGGCAAGGGCGCCAAGGCTGCAGCAGAGGTCGCCCGCGACTACGGCAGCAGCTCGGCTCTCGGCCTGATCTCGGAGCTTCCCGGCCCTGTCGGCGAAAGAAACCTCTACGCGCTTCATCCGCGCGGCCGCATCCTGCTGGTTCCGCAAACAGAGGGCGGCCTTCACCAGCAACTCGCAGCAGCACTGGCCACCGGCAACAGCGTCGTCATCGATGCCGCATCCGGTCTGGAACCGTCGTTGAAGGGTCTGCCGCAGACAGTGGCGGCGCGCCTCTCCTGGGCGAAGGACTGGTCAGTTGCCGGTCCATTTGCGGGCGCCCTCGTCGAAGGCGATGCAGAACGGGTACGCGCGGTCAACAAGCAGATCGCCGGGCTGCCCGGCCCGCTGGTTCTGGTGCAATCTGCATCGTCAGCCGAAATCGCCGGTGGTCAGGCCTATTGCCTGAACTGGCTTCTCGAGGAAGTCTCGACCTCGATCAACACGGCAGCGGCCGGCGGCAATGCCAGCCTGATGTCGATTGGCTGATACGGCCAGTCTTGAAAAACCACCCGGCGGATATGTCCGCCGGGTGGTTCTCAGTTTTTACCCGGCCAGGCCGGCAGATCGCCCTGATAACGATTGAGCCCGATATCCTGCAGCATCGAACGCCGATGGATTTCCGCCATCACAGGCTCGAAAACGGCATTGCGCTTTTCAAGCTCGGCATGCTCGGCCAGATGGACCGGCACAAGTTCGGCAATCTCATCGAAGATCGCATCCTCATCGACCGTCGTCAGCTTGCCGGCCTGCATAACGATCCTGCCTGCCACCATCACCGTCTCGATCGACGAGCCGTTCTCCGAATAGACCAGGTGCTTCGCGACATTGTTGAGCGGCATGAACGGATAGTTCCTCAGATTGAGGATCAACAGATCCGCCGCCTTACCGACCTCGAGCGAACCGGTGACCTGCTCCAGCATGGCGCTGCGCGCGCCACCAATCGTTGCCATGCGGACGATCTCGTCGGCCGTCACCCATTTGCTATAGTCCGGGCCGGAAACGCTGTGGATCAGGCCGGCCACGCGCATGACGTCGAAGATCCGCGAGGTATCGTTGGAACAAACGCCATCCGTGCCAAGGCCGACGGTGACGCCGGCATCGAGCAGTCGGCGGATCGGCGAAATGCCCGCGCCGAGCTTCTGGTTGGAGACGGCGTTGTGGGCGATGGAGACGCCCGCCTCGCCCATCAGGCGCATATCGTCGTCGCTGACCCAGACGGAATGGGCAATGGTGGTGTTGCGGCCGAGCACGCCGAGATCAGCCATGTAGGCGATCAGGCTCTTGCCGTAGATTTCATGGCCGGTGACGGCTTGCGTCTTGGTCTCCAGCACATGGGTGTGGAACGGCACCGCCTTGTCGCGGGCAAGATCGTAGCAGGCAAGCAGCAGATCGCGGGTGCAGCGCTGCGGCGCCGAAGGGGCGATCATGAAATTCAGCCGCCCGGCTTTTCCGTGCAGGCTGGAGAATGCCGACTTGCAGTAATCCATATAGGCGTCTGCCGTGATCGGCGGGCCGAAATCCAGCTGGTCCTGCAGGTTCTGCGGCATCACCTCGCGGGCAAACGGCAGTGCATCCAGCGTGTGAATGTTCATCACCGCACTTGAGACATTGGCGCGGATGCCGACGTCGTCATAGGCGCGAAACACGGTGCCGAGGCGATCGAGATCATGCTTGGGAGGATCGAAGAAATCGTCGCAGAAAGTGGTGACGCCGTTCTTCAGCGACTCCATCGCCAGAAGCAGGCTACGGAGATAGAGGAGCCGCTCGCCGATCGCACCGTTCATCAGCAGCGGATAGGCATAGAGCAACCAGATTTCCAGCGGCATGCCCTGATAGCGGCCGCGGAAGAAGGTTTCGCTCGAATGGGTGTGGGAATTCACCAGACCCGGCATCACCAGCTTGCCACGTCCCTCGATGATTTGAGCGTCGGGACCGGCCGAGAGCTGTGGGCCAATGGCCCTGATCGTGGCGCCTTCGATCAGGATATCGCCATCGAAGGGCTCGGTACCGTGGGCGGCATCGACGGCGAGAATCTTGGCGCCCCGGATCAGGATTTCGGTCATGGCAGGTTCCCCAGCGAGCGGATCAGCAGGTCGTAGTAGGCAGCCGGGTCACCGTCCTTGACATAGAAGACGTTCTTCGGCCGGTCGGTGATCTGCCACCAGTCGGCCACGGTCATGCCTGCGGTCAGCGTGCCGTTCAGTTCCACCGAGACGTTGATCTGCCGCCCGGAGAACATTTCCGGTGCCATCATGAAGGCCGGCACACAGGGGCCGTGCAACGGTGCACCTTCCCAACCATACTTCTTCAGGTCGAACGCCTCGGAAAATTCCAGCATCTCCGCAGTGGCGATACCGCATTTATTGCCAAGTGCGCGCATGGCCTGAAGCCGCGCCGGCGTCGAGCGCATCTGATGGGTCACGTCGAGCGGCAGCATCGTGGTCTTAATCCCCGCCTTGAGCACGATATCGGCGGCTTCCGGATCGACATAGCAATTGAACTCGGCGGTTGACGTGATGTTGCCGACCTCGAAATAGGCTCCCAGCATGGCGACGACTTCGGCGATTTTCTCAGCGATGTCGGGCGCCTTGCGTAGCGCGACCGCCAGATTGGTGATGGGCGACAGCGAACAGATGGTGATCTCGCCGGGATGGGCACGGACGGTATCGATGATGAAATCGACACCGTGCTTCTCCTGCAGCCTGATCTTCGGCTGGGGCAAATCCGGGCCGTCCAGACCGGTCGGGCCATGCACATGTTCGGCCATCACAAGCGGCCGGACGATCGGGTGCGGGCAACCGGCAAAAACGGGGATATCCGGCCGGCCTGCCAGTTCCATCAGCTTCAGGCAATTGTTGATCGTGTGATCGAGATTGATGTTGCCGGCGGTAGCCACCAACCCCAGCACCTCGAAAGCCTGGGGCTGTCCAAGGATCATCAGGATGGCGGCCGCCTGATCCTGGCCTGGATCGGTTAGAATTATCAGCTTGCGTTGGGTCATGCCGATGTTCCTTCAACTTTGCCCGGCGCGCCACCTTCGAGCCAGGCATAAAGTTCCCAGGTCTCGCCATCGGGGCCGTAAAAATACAGACAGCGTGAATTCCAGGGGTAGTCGGCAGGTGGATTGACGAAAGTCACGCCTTCCTTGCGTAGCGCGTCATAGCTCGCGTCGATGGCGGCCGGCGTGTCGAGCTTGACGGCGATCAGTACCGCCGAGGCAGAGCCGGGCTTCACCCTGACATCGGCATGCTTTTCGATATGCTCACGCTCCCAAAGCGCCAGTGTCAGGCCCGCACCGGTGAAATCGGCAAATCCCGGTGCACGATGCTTGAGTTCGAAGCCGAGCTTATCCGTATAGAAGCGGATCGAGGCCTCAAGATCGGTCACGAGGATACAGACGTCCTGGATCGGATGGACTTGAGCAAATTTCATGATGTCTCTTCCCTGAACTTACTGGTCTTTCAGCTCGGCGAACGTGCCGGCTGCTTTCGCCCCGCCGCGCAGCTTGCCGCTCAGCCAGACACCGAAAATTGTCGCGAGATAGGGCAGCGCCTGCAGCAGATCGTGCGGCACCTTGTCGCCGAACATCAGCTGCGCGCGAATGCCAAGGGCGCCGACGACCGCGAAGAACAACGCTGCGAATGTCGCGCCGACCGGATGCGCAGCACCGAAGATGACGGCGGCAAAAGCCATGAAGCCGCGTCCCGAGGTCATGCCCTGGGCGAAGAACTGCAGGCTGCCACCTGCCAGCTCCGCCCCGCCGATGGCGCAAAGCACGCCGCCTATGGCCAGCGCGATCAATCGCATGCGCGCCGGATTGGCGCCAACGCTGCGGGCCGCGAAGGGGTGCTCACCGCAGGCCGCAAGCTGCAATCCGAAACGGGTGCGCCGCAGCAGTACCCACATGCCGAAGACGACAAAGGGCATGGCAACGACAAAGATCGACAGCACACCGTAGGAGCCGAAAGCCGGCCCCAGTTTCGGCACGCCGAATGGCGCACTAACCGTTGCCTGACTGCCGAAGATTGCTTCTACGGCCAGCGCGGTGCCGCCGATGCCAAGGCCGGTCAGCCCGAGGCCGGCAATGATCGGATTGGCCTTGAGCTTTTCGATGACGAACCACAACAGCACGGAGGCGAGCACACAGAGCGCCATGGCGATCACGATCGCCATCACGAAGGAATTGGTCATCATGATGCCGAGGATGGTGGCGCAGGCGCCAATGATCATGATGCCCTCGAGGCCGAGGTTCCACACCCCTGCCCGCTGGGCGATGACGCCTGCAAGCGTCACATAGATCAGTGGCGTGCCGGAGCGGAGGATGGCGATGATGATGTCGTTCATTGAGAACGCCCTCCGAGGCGCAGGAATTTTTCGACGAAATTGGAGCGCGCGGTAATAAACAGCGCGATCGCCGCATTGATGATGTCGATCGCCGCTGCCGGCAGCCCGGCCATGATCGGCAGGTAGAGCGCAGCCGAGGCCAGCCCGCCGAAGAAGATCGCGACGACAGCTGTGCCGACAACCGAGAGATTGGCGACCAGCGCGATCAGGATGGCGGTAAAACCATGCGTCGGCAGGAAGCCCGAGGCGATGCGGCCATTCGGTCCCATCAGTTCGATGGTGCCCGCGAGACCCGCAAGCGCGCCGGAGATGATGAAGCTCGAAAGCCCAAGCTGCCAGAGTTTTGCGCCCTGCCACTGCACCATCGTGCCGTTGCGGCCGGCGAGACTTGCGAGGACCCCGAATGCGGTGCGGTTGACGAGTAGCCACATGACGATGCCGACGACCACGGCAATGGCGATGATGGTTGGCGACAGTCCGAGCGAATTAGAGATGCGGTAGGCGGCGTCGAGCGGCCGGCTCGATGCCTGCTGGCCGGAACCGGATGGATCCTTGAGAGGCCCAGAGGTTACATAGACGAGTAGCAGGCTGGCCAGAAAATTGCCCATAAGCGTGGTGATGACTTCATCCGTACCTGACCGCAGCTTCAGCAGACCTGGCCACAAGGCCCAGAGCGCGCCGCCGATCATGCCGGCGATAAAGCAGGCCGGAATGACCACGAATGCCGGTCCGCCCTTCAGCCATTCGGCGGCGAAGGCGGCGAAAATCGCACCGACATAGAACTGTCCCTGCGCGCCGATATTGAAGAAGCCGGCCCGGAAGGAAATGCCGACGCCGACAGCGGTGATAAACAGCGGCAGCGCCCAGCGCAGGCTCTGTTCCATGGCACCCGGCCTGAGGAATGCGCCATCGGCAATCGAGCCCAGCATCAGCGGCGCGTTATATCCGGCGAATTGGAAGACTGCGGCGCAGAGCACCAGCGCGAAAGCCACGAAGATCAGGCTGCGGATGATGGAAAGGATACGGTCTTTCATTGTCTGGCTCCCGTCATGGCCGGCATGACCGGGGTCATATCTGCTCTGGCTCCGGTCATCGCCGCGCCTACGGATTGGATGTCATAGGGGGCGGAGAATTCGCCCGCCACTTTGCCCGATAGCATGACGACGACCCGGTCGGAGATATCGAAAAGTTCATCCAGGTCCGACGAAATCAGCAGGATCGCGGCACCCCGGTCACGTGCTGCGCGCAAGGATTGCCAGACGAAGGCGGTTGCCCCGATGTCGAGGCCGCGTGTCGGCTGGGCGGCGATGATAACCTTGGCGTCCGGATCGACCTCGCGAGCGAGGATGACCTTCTGGGCGTTCCCGCCGGAAAGCGATCCGGCTTTCTGGGCCGAGGAGTGGTAATGCACGCTCCAGTTCTTCAGCGCCTTGTCGCAGAATTCACGAATTTTCGCCGGATTGACGATCTTGAGGAGCGGTCCCTGCAGCAGTTCGCGGGCGCTCCAGTTTTCCCAAAGTGAGCTGGTCAGGCTAAGCCCTTCGACATTGCGCTCGAAGGGAATGATGCGCAGGCCAAGCGCCCGGCGGGCGGCAAGCGGCTTGCCGCTGACTTCTTGCCCAGCAAGTGTCACCGTTCCCGCGGAAAGGTCCGCAAGGCTGGCAATTGCACGCACCAGCGTCTTCTGGCCGTTGCCCTCGACACCGGCGACACCGAGGATTTCACCGGGGCGCAGCAGCAGGTCGACGTCTTCGAGCGGTGCACCCTCGCTATCCGGTCGGGTGGAAACAGACTTCAGAGTCAGCACCGGCGGCAGGCCGTTGCGGGCTGCATTGGCGGCGTCATCCCCATGCGCGGCGCGTGCACCGACCAACGCGTCCCTGTCCTCCTGGCTGAGGTTTCTGGCCGCTTCGCCGACGATCATGCCGGCCAGCTTGTCGGCGGAAATATCGGCACATGAAATCGGCCCGTCGATCAGCTTTCCGCCACGCAGCACGGTCACGGTATCGGCAATGCCGAGCACTTCGCGGATCTTGTGAAGGATAAGGATAACGGTAACGCCGCGTTCCTTCAGCCGGCGGACGCGGGCAAACAGCATCTCGATGCCGCTCGGCGACAAGACCGCTGTCGGCTCGTCCAGGATCAGCACCCTGGCATCGGTCACCAGCGCGCGGGCAATCTCGATGCCCTGCTGCGTTTCGACTGGCAAGTCGCGAATGCGTCGTGAAATATCGACCTGAACGTCGAGGCTCCTGAGATGTTCATTCCATTTGGCGAGCAAGCTCTTGCGCGAATATATCCCGCCTTTGCCGGGCGCACCGAACTCCATAGCCTCGGCGACCGTGAACGACGGCGGCAGGGCAAAGCTCTGGTGTACCAGTTCGACTCCGGCTTCACGGCTGTCGTTGACATGCCCGGTACGAATTTCGCGGCCCTGAATCTCGACCGCGCCTGTTGTCGGCTGGACGAGCCCGGATGCAACGCGGGCAAAGGTGGTTTTTCCGGCGCCATTCTGGCCGACCACGGCATGGATGAGACCGGGCGTGAAGGATACCGACACGCCAGACAACGCTGTCACCTCACCATATTTGACGGTGACGTCCTGGCAGGTCAGGGCGGGCGTTTGGATATTGGACATGAATTGGTTCCCAACCGAAATCAGTGGTTCGCGGCTTCGAACAGGGCTAGTGACGAAGCCGCGAACCGACGACAATCCTCCCTGCAAGGGAGGATCGCAACTCGTTCTGGTGGCGCATCGCTAGCTCCCCGGATCATTTGGTCCGGGGAGCTACACAACTTAGAGGGTCGTATTGAAGGGAACCTTGACCGAGCCGTCAAGAATGCCCTTCTTGGCAGCTTCGATGTCGGCCCAGACTTCCTTGGCCTTGCCGGAAAGATCGGCCGGGCCCTGCTCGGCAAATGTCGGCGACGAGACGAACTCGATGACGCCTGTGCCGAGGCCGGTGTTGAAGTGGCCGCCCTTCCAGTCGGCGGCAAGCGCCTTGGTGACTTCGTTGTAGAGCGACTGGCCGAAATCCAGCGCAACAAGCGCGATCACCGATTTCGGGCCGAGCTTGTACTGGGCCGGCGAGATGGCGCTGACCATGCGGCCTTCCTTCTCGTTGGCGGCGGCGATGATGCCGCCGTCGGTAGCAGCCGAGTCCGTCTGGATGTAGTCGATGCCGTCATTGTACATCTGCGTGGCGATTTCCTGGCCCTTTGCCGGGTCCTGGAAGGATCCTGCAAAAGCTGCCGTAACAGTGGCGTTCGGATTGACCGCCAGCGCGCCAGCCTTCAGCGCATTGAAATCGGCGTTCAGCGGCGGCAGCGACACGCCACCGATGTAGCCGATCTTGCCTGTTTTCGACACCTTGGCCGCGAACATGCCGGAGAGGTAGCAGCCGAGATAGTAGTCATAGGACACGGTGACGACGTTCGGCAGGGTCGGTTCGATCGGGTCGCCGAACAGCTGGATCCACTTGGTGTTGGGATAGGACGGAGCGAGCGCCTTGAAGGGCTCGGCGACTTCGTTGAAAGTCGAGACGATGATGGTGGCGCCGGCATCACCAAGCGTGCGGAACACGGTCTCATAGGTCGCGGGGTCCTGCGCGTAGACGGCGCGGTACTCGAAGCCCTGCTCGCCGGCAAGCTGCTTGAGCTTGGAGATCATGGAATCGACCGGACCATTGTCGCCGGCAGCCTGGGTGTGAACCAGTGCCACGAGGCCGCCTGCTGCATGGGCAAGTTTCGGCATCAGGTTGGCAGCCAAGCCCAGCGCGGCAGCACCCGCGCTTACCTGCAGGAACGAGCGGCGGTCGATACCGGAATTTATGGTCTTCCCAGTCTTGATGTCAGTCATGGTTTTGTTCCCTTGTTGCTGGTTGTTTGCAATCTGTCATCATTGTCCGGCGGCGGCCTGGCGGCCACCGCAAGCGTGTTGCCCGTCGCTCAGAGCGGCGGAGAATAGGGTGCCGGGTTCATGATCATCACCTCCTGCTTCTGGATCGCGTCGAGCGACCAAACCTCGGAGATGAATTTCTGCCAATCCGGATCGGCATACATGGCCTGCCGCCGCGCTTCGCGATCGGCAAGGCTGTCATAGGCCCACATCAGCACCGTGGTGTGCAAGGTACCGATCTCCGAAATATAAAGGCCGACAAACTTGTTGAGATGGCGTTTCTGCACCGGCAGGCCGTCAGCCTCGTATTTCTTCATCCATTTGTCGACGGTTCCGGGCTTGAACGTGTAAGTGCGGTGCTCGAGGATCATCGGATTTGTCCTTTATGCGTTCAGGATGAATTCGGCGCATTTTTCACCGATCATGATGGCGGGGGCATTGGTATTGCCGCTGGATATGATCGGCATGATCGAGGCATCCGCGACGCGCAGGCCATCAATGCCGTGCACCTTGAGCCTGGCATCAACGACCGCCATGGGATCATTGCCCATTTTCGCGGTTCCAACCGGATGGAACGTGGTCATCGCCGTGGCTCTCAGCCACTTGGTGAGGTCCGCGTCGCTCATCGCTGTCGGTCCGGGCGCAAGCTCCTGGCCGCGATACTTGTCGAACGCCTTCTGGTTGATGATATCACGCGTTAGCCGGATGCCGTCGATCATGGTGCGAACGTCAAAATCGGCCTGTAGATAGTTGGCCTGGATCTTGGGCTTGTCGGTCGGATTGCTGGACCGCAGGGTGATCTCGCCACGGCTGACCGGGTTGACCGGACCGACGCGAAGGGTAAAGCCGTGATTGGCCTCGACCGCCTGCTTCCTGAACGGATTGGGAAAATGCAGGTTGGCGGTCTTTTCCAGCGCCGGCATGAAATGCAGCTGGATATCGGGCGCGATCAGGCCGTCATTGGAGCGAATGAAAGCCCCCGCCTCATAGGGGAATGTGGTGGTGATGCCTTCGCCGAACAACAGACCCTGCACCATCGACACTGTCAGCTTATCGGCGCGCAGATCTGAATAGAGCGTGATCGGCTCCTTGCATTCCCAGCTCATGACGCAATCGACATGGTCCTGCAGGTTCTTGCCGACACCGGGAAGATCATGCGCCACATCGATGCCGAGCGCCCTCAACTCGGCGGCCGGACCGATGCCCGAAAGCAGCAGCGTCTTGGGAGAATTGACCACGCCCGAGGAGAGGATGATGTCGCTGGTGGCGTTGGCCGTGGAAAGCACACCGCCTTTCAGATATTCGACGCCGGTGGCGCGGCCCTTGTCGATGACCACCCGGGTGGTTTCGGCGGCCGTGATCACCGTCAGGTTCTTGCGAGCCATAATCGGCCGCAAGAAGGCCCAGGAGGTCGACCAGCGCTTGCCATTCTTGATGGTGAAATCGTAGCGGCCGAAGCCTTCCTGCGTGGCGCCGTTGAAATCGTCGTTAAGGGGATAGCCAGCCTCGGCGCCCGCCTGGCAGAACACATCCATCAGCGGATTGTGGCCACGCGCCCGGCAGACGGTCAGCTCGCCACCTGCATTGTGAAATTCGCTGTCGCGCTGGACATGCGCTTCCGAGCGACGGAACGCCGGCAACACTTCGTCATAGGACCAGCCCGGCAGGCCCAACTGCGACCAGCGGTCATAGTCGTGCTTGTTGCCACGGACATAGATCATGCCGTTAATGGTCGATGTGCCGCCCAGCACCTTGCCGCGCGGCCAATAGAGCGACCGGTCGTTCAGATAGGGCTCGGGCTCGGTGTGATAGTGCCAGTTGTAGATGCCGGAATGAAACAGCTTGCCCATCAGCATCGGCAGGCGGAACAGCGGGTTGCGGTCCTTGCCACCGGCTTCGAGCAGCAGAACCTTTTTGGCAGGATCGGCCGACAGCCGGTTGGCCAGCACGCAACCGGCGGAACCGGCGCCGACGATGATGAAATCGTACGTATCGTTCGCGGCCATTTTCACCATGCGACGGGCATGCCGCCCATCGCCTCCAGATATGAGTTGCAGAGAAGAAACGGGTTGGGCTTGCCGAGCACGGCATCGGCAAAGGCCGGGTGTTCGCGCAAGATGCAGGCACTGCGGCCTGAAACGCCCTCGGAAAGACCCATTTCATTGAAAATATCGGCCGCCGCCGCGCCAAAGCCGATGAAAACTAGCGGCGCATCGCGCTCAAGTAGCGTCTCGATCACCCTGAGCATCAGCGGCCGCCAGAATGGCAGATGGCCGCGCGACTGGTGCGGATCGATATCGACCTTGAAGCGCGAAAGCGTCAGAGACGCATTCAGCAGCAAGGCGCCTTCGCGCACCCAGCGATCAGCGATCGCATCGGGCTTTTCGAAATGCCTGGAAGGGTCATTCAGGAGCGACCGTACGTCGGGCCACTTGTCGAAGCTCGCCCCCAGCCGATCGTCGCCCAGCCGTGCAGCGACAATGAGCTGCATATAGGCGCGCACACTTTTCGAAAACATCTTGTCGAGTTCGTCCCACGAGGCCACATTGCCAGCCTCGAAAGCACGCCCCGTGGCAAAGCCGGGTTCCGGATACGGGTCCTGACCGAGGATCATGCAGCGAACACCATCCGGCGCGATGCCGTCGAAGGCGGAAAGCGCGTGCATGCCCTTGGGCTGTCCGGGAAAATGCCTGCCGCGGCGAACCGGGAAGATCGGCTCCCAGGCTTCGAATTCCAGATCGGCATCGACGCGATCGAAATGATCGCCGACCGGACCAAGGAATGCCCGCCATACATCAGGCAGATCGGCCTCCCAGCCGGCGAGCGTTTCCGCCATCGCCTCTTTCAACCTCATCGGCATTGTGCCGTCCCCGTTTTCATTTATTGAGAAGAGACTAGACAAAACCTGACCAAAGTGTCAACTTCTGAAAATAGAAAAATGACCATTTGGTCAAAATTTTTCTGACCAAAGCGTCAACTTCCTGATGGCGGATTTGCGCTTGCATTCGCAAATGAAACGCGCAATTGCATGAGAGCGAATTTGCGCCGCTGAATTGTTATTGAAAACCAAAAAACGACCGAGAACGAGGCATCGCATGGCAAAGGCGACGAAAGATCCGGAAGGGAAAATTCGCGAACGCAACATGCGGCTGATCATCAAGGCTGGCATAGAGATTTTCGCGCGCAAGGGCTTCGACGGCACCCGGATTGCCGAGATTGCCGAAGCCTCCGGTTTGCCGAAAGCCAATGTCTACTACTACTTCTCCTCCAAGGAAGAGATCTACACCGCCGTTATCGCCCACCTGATCGCCGGCTGGGATGATGCGCTCAAGCACATATCCCCCGATAGCGAGCCCGCCGATGCCTTCCGCGCCTATATCAGGGCGAAACTCGACTACACCAGGAAGAACGTCGCTGAGGCACGCCTGTTCGCAAGCGAGATTATCCAGGGCGCGCGCTTCCTGAAGAAGAAGGATCGCGAGCACATGCGGGAAGTTACCGATGTGCGCGTCAAAGTCGTCGAGAACTGGATCGCCGCCGGCAAAATGATAGCAGTCGACCCGCGCCACCTGTTCATTATGCTCTGGGCTGCGACCCAGTACTACGCCCAGTTCGAGCCGCTCGCGGCCGATGCGCTTGGCAAGACCCGGCTGAAACTTGAAGATTACGACAAAGCAGCCACAACGATCGCTGACACGGTGCTGCGCGGCATTCTTGTCTAGGCTGCCACCGTCCATCCTTCGACAACAGGACAAATGGATCAGCCGGCCACAACCTCGGCAGCCACCTTTTTGCGATAGCCATTGCGCCGGCCTAATTTGGCATCGCCCCCCTACACTCCTCCTGCATCAGTAATAGCGAAATCTTCACGCTTCGGAGCTCTCCGATGATCGAATTCCATCAACAGCCAGTAAAATCGACTGAACTATTGCGCCTATGAGCGCAATTTCGCATCAATCGCTGCGGAATTGCCGCTTTTTCCTCGTGATATCGATCTTTTTTTGCCCAAATGCCTTCGCGCAATTGCAATTGCTGCGCCTTGTGGCTGGATTACGTCGAATATCGTCAGCAGTCAGCGTCGCAATGCGAATTCTTTGGGAGCAGGATGCGGGGAATGAATTCATCGATGGCCGACACATTGACCGATTTGCTGACGACCGGCCCCCTGCTCGTCGACTGGATCGACGCCGACGGGCGGATCCTCAAGGTGAACGATCAGGAAGCACGAGAACTTGGCCTGGATCGGGACAGGATCGTCGGACAGGCACTGGAACGTATCTATGGTGGCAACTCCGCGCAGTTCATCCGTGCTCTGCTGAAAGGCGAGCAGCCGGCGACTCCACATTTCCCCGTCTGGATGAACACGTCTTCCTATGAGGAAATCCCCATGGTTGCCGCAGCAGTCGCCGAAAGCGGAGGCGGATTGGCAATCCTCAAGCTCTCGCTTAGCGCCGCCACGCTCGGGATAAGCCACGAGCTGATCGAACGAGTGGAAATCCTCTCCCAGATGATCGGCGCCGCCACCGAGGCTTGCTGGTGCATCGAATTCCTTGAGCCGGTCGATGTGTCGCTGAGCGAAGACGAGATCGTCGAACGAATTTTTTCCAACCAGTCCAGATGGCGGGCCTGCAACGAGGCCATGGCGCGGCTCTACGATGTCCCGGAGGGGCTGGATTTCAACACCCAGCCGGTATCGCGCTATTTTCCCGCAACCCCGGTCAACAAGGCGATGGTGCGCAACCTCGTCCGCTCCAACTACCGGCTCGACCATGCCGCCGCCGTCGATCAGCGGCACGACGGCAGCGAGATGCTGGTGGAAAACGATTTCAGGGCCGCGATCCATGACGGCCTGTTGATCCGGCTTTGGGGAACCACGCGCGACATCGGTCCGCACCGCCGCAGGGAACAACAGCTGACCGACCGCGCCGCCTCGATGCAAGATATCCTCAGCGCTGCGCCCGATCCTATCCTCGTGCTGTCCGAAGAGGGATTGCTGCTCGCGGCAAATCCCGCATCCGAACTCGCCTGGGGCCGGACCGCCGACCAGATCCTCGGCCGGTCGATCCAACAATTCGTGGAAAGCCGCAATGCGTTGACCCGCTTGCGGCAGGCGGCCATCGCCGAGGACGATGCGGAGAGCGAATGTGACCTGATCGTCATTGCCGCCGATGACATCCGGGAAAGCTGGCGTTTCAGGGTGGCCCATATTGAAGGCGAGTTTCGCCGCTACGTGCTGACCGCACGGCGGAAAACGAAGCGCCGCGCCCGCGGCCAAATGGCGGAGGCACTGTCATGAAATTCTATGGCAACGACATCGCCAACCTTGCCCACCGGCGGCTGCGTCCGACCTTCATCGACGATCCGATGTTCTCCACATTTCTGGAAGCCCTGCCCGATGGCGCGGCGCTCTTGGAAACCGACGGCACAATCAAGCTCGTCAACAGCAAGCTCGAACTGCTGCTGAACCTGAACAAAGGCGATCTCGTCGGCAAGGAACTCGCCCGCCACGCCAAGACGGCGGGACCGATCATCCACAAGGTATCGACGGCGCTACAGCAGTTGAAGCGGCTGGAAATATCCGGTGCGCTTAACTCGCAGCGCCAGGTCGCTGCCAGCCTCAGCATTCTTCGCACCGGCGACGGCGGCGCCTATGGCGCACTGCTGGTCATGCGAGAGCCCAATCGCGCCGCGCGCACCGCCGACGCCGGTCTTGAACGCTTCCGCTTCCAGGAAGAGGGTGGCGCTCCGGTCACGGCAAGCTATGCACAGACGCCAGCCCTGCGCGCGCTCAGCAAACAGGGCACGGTAGCACTGGAACGCGGCAGCGCCATCCTGCTCTCCGGGGAGAGCGGAACCGGCAAAACCGAGCTTGCCCGCCGCATCGGCAAAATGAACGAGCCGGGCGCGGCCCCCTTCGTACATGTCAATTGCGGCATGCTGGGCGACGCCCAGTTCGACGCGGAGATGTTCGGCATCGAGCCGGGCTCGACGATGGATGCGTCCACGCGCGGCAAGCTCGGCTATATCGAGGCAGCCGACGGTGGCACCCTGTTTCTGGATCATGTGACAGACCTGTCGCTGGCCTGCCAGATGAAGCTGGTGGCGTTTTTCGAGGCGCAGACCTTCAACCGCGTCGGCTCGGCGCAACGGCGGCAAGTGCAGGTCAAGGTGATAGCCGCCGCCAACCGAACCTTGCCGGACATGCTGGCCGACGGGCGCTTCCGCGAAGACCTCTATTATCGCCTCGCTGTCGTTTCGCTGATACTGCCACCGCTTCGCGGCCAGAGCGACCTCATCAGAGCCGTAGCGGAAGCCCAGTTGCAACGGATCAACTATGGACGACGACCGACGCTGAAACTGTCCGAAGAGTTCTGGGAAAAGCTGCTCGGATATGATTACCCCGGCAACATCCGCGAGCTCTCCAACATCCTCGAGCATGCCGCTGCATGCGCCGACGATCTGGCTATGGCTGAACATTTCGTAACGCCGATCAAGCCGGCAACGGCCAGCCCGAAGGCCGGGCCTGCAATCCTCAACACAGACGAGACCCCGGCAACGCCGGCTAGTTTCCGGGACCTCGTTCAGGAATTCGAGACCTGGGTTCTCGAAAAATCCATCGCCGAGAATGGAAGCAAACGAAGCGCCGCCAAGGCGCTCGGCATCGACATAGCAACACTTGTCCGCAAGACAAACCGCAAGCGATGAACCACCAAAACCAAAAGGGGAACAACAACATGAAAATACTCAGGAAACTGGCGGTCTGCGCCTTGGCGACCGTCGCCATACTGCCGCAGACCGTGGCGGCATCCGCCGGAGAACTCAATGTCCTCACCTGGGAGGGCTATTCCACGAAGGGCTTCATTCCCAAGTTCGAGGAAGCGTCGGGCTGCAAGGTCACGGCTTCCTATGTCGGCTCCAACGACGACTTCGCCGCCAAACTCGCTGCCGGAGGCGGTGTCTACGACATCATCACGCCTTCGCTCGACACCGTGCCGATGATGCGGCTGGCCGGATTCGTCGCACCGATCGACACCGCCAAGGTCGCGGGCTTCGACGGGATTTATCCCGAATTCTCCAAAGCCGCCGACGTGGTCGCCGATGACGCTACCTGGGCGGTTCCGCTGATCTGGGGTTCCGTGTCGCTGATCTATCGCCCCGACAAGTTCGCCACCAAGCCGGATTCGATCGCCGTGCTGTTCGACCCGGCCAACAAGGGCAAGATCTCGCTCTGGGACGACAAATCGGCGCTTTACTGGACGGCGCGCTATCTCGGCTATGACAATGTGTTCGATCTCACCGACGAACAGCTGGAGGCCGTCAAAGCCAAGCTGATCGAGCAGAAGCCGCTGATCCGCAAATATTGGGCATCGGCCGGTGAACTGACCGAACTGATGGCCAACCAGGAAGTCTTCGTTTCCAATGCCTGGACCGGCCTTACCAGCAAGGATGTCAACAACCTCAAGAAAGGCTTCGAGGTCGTCGAATTCACCCCCAAGGAAAAGGCCGAAGGGTGGATGGACTCGATGATGCTGGTCAAGGACACGCCCAACGAGGACTGCGCCTACAAGTACATGTCCTTCATGCAGTCCGCCGAGGGCCAGTGCGGCATCGCCGAATCGACCGGCTATTTCCCGGTCAATCCGAAAGCGGTCGCCGGCTGCATGAGCGACGAGATGAAGAAGGACCGCCAGGTCGACAACGTCGAGTTCGTCAAGAGCCTCGTCATGTGGCAGCAGCCGAAGCGCCTCGACAAGTATCTGGAAGTCTGGAACGCGGTCAAAGCCGCGCCCTGACACGCATTGCGGGACGAGCGGCCATCCGGCCGTTCGTGCCCCGCCGACATTCGAAATCAAAAACAAGCGTGGGGAACGCATGACATCGCGACCAATCGTGACGCTCGACGGCGTCGCAAAGACCTATGGTACGTTTACGGCCCTCGACACAACCGACCTCGCGCTCGGCGAAGGCGAGTTCGTCACCCTGCTTGGCCCTTCCGGCTGCGGCAAGACGACGACGCTGAGGCTGATCGGCGGCTTCGAGTTTGCCAATCGCGGCCGCATCCAGATTGCCGGCCAGGATGTGACGGACAGGCCGCCCTATCAGCGGCCGGTCAACACGGTCTTCCAGGACTATGCGCTGTTTCCCCATATGAGCGTCGCCGACAATATCGGCTATGGCCTCTCGGTCAAAGCCAACAACGTGCCGCGCGCCGAACGCAACAAGCGGGTCGCCGATACCCTCTCAATGGTTGGCCTCACCGGCATGAGCGACCGGCGCCCGGGTGAGCTTTCGGGCGGCCAGCGCCAGCGTGTCGCCATGGCGCGCGCCATCGTCCGCCGCCCTCGCGTGCTGTTGCTTGACGAGCCGCTCTCGGCACTCGATGTCAAACTGCGGGAGGGCATGCAGGTGGAACTGAAACGGCTGCACCGTGAACTCGGCATCACCTTCCTGATGGTCACCCACGACCAGACCGAGGCGCTGGCGCTTTCGGACCGGATCGTAGTGATGAACCAGGGACGGATCGTCCAGATCGGCTCTCCGACCGAGCTCTATGACGCACCGGCGACGCCCTACGTCGCCGACTTCATCGGCGCGAGCAATCTCGTCGAGGCTCAATTTGCCGGCATTGACAACGATTTCGACCTGCTGAAACTCGCCGATGGCACGATACTTCGCCGCAAGCGCAAATCCAATGACCGGGCATTTGCCGCCGGGCAGGCCGTTCTTGCCGGCATCAGGCCGGAACGCTTGCAGACCAGACCATTCGAGGGCGCAAACACCCTGCAAGGATGCGTCGTGGAAACGCTGTTTCACGGCGACCGGGTCCGCATGGAACTTGGCTTGGCAGGCGCGGCCAAGCCGATCTTCACCGAGGTGACGCGCACGGCTGCATCAGCAGCCGCATCGCTGCTGCCCGGCTCGACACTCTCCCTTCATGTCGACCCGGCCGACATCATGATCTTTCCGGCGGAGGCAGGCCGATGATGCTCAGCCGGCGGAATTTTGGATCTTTCGTGGCACTCTTCTCGATGCCCTTTGCCTGGGCACTGGTGTTCATGATCGTGCCCTATCTGATCATGATTTCAGTCGGCTTCTGGACGCGGCAATTCCCGCTCTTCTACCCGGATTTCCAGTTCGGGAATTTCGCGCTGGTCTTTTCCGATCCGCAATACACGACTGTGATTCTGCGGACGCTGAAGATCGCCGCAATCGTCACGCTCGGCGCTCTCGTGCTTGGCTATCCGCTGGCCTATTTCCTGGTCTTCACCGTCAAGTCGGACCGCATGCGCAATCTGCTTTACATGTCAGTGATCGTGCCGCTGTGGGTGTCCTATCTGCTACGCGCCTATACCTGGAAAATCATCCTCGGCACCGACGGCGCCCTGAATTCCCTGCTGATAAACGCCGGTCTGATCGACGAGCCGTTGACGATGTTCCTCTACAATCAGACCTCGATGGTGATCACGCTGATCTACATCTTCGTGCCGTTCATGGTCATGCCGATCTTCACCGTACTAGACAACATCCCCAAGCGCTTCATCGAAGCCTCGGAAGATCTGGGTGTCGGACCGTTCATGACCTTCTGGAAAGTGATCTTCCCGCTGTCGCTCGGCGGGGTGGTCGCTGGTGCGACGATGACATTCTGCTTGTCTTTCGGCGACTTCGTCGCCCCTGTGCTCGTCGGCGGGCCGGATGGCACAATGGTTGCCAATCTGCTGCAGACCCAGTTCGGTGCGGCCCTCAACTGGCCGCTCGGCTCGGCACTGGCCACGCTGGTCCTGATACTGGTGCTGGTGCTGCTGCAAATTTCCAGTCGGCTCGACCGTGCCGGCCGTGTCGATCTGGGCTGAGGAGGAAACATCATGCACGCACTCCGATGGTGGCAGAAAGGCATGGTCGGCGTCAGCCTCGCCGTGCTCGCCTTCCTCTATATCCCGATCGTCATCCTGGTGATCTTCTCGTTCAACGACAGCGCGGTCACCTCCTTTCCGCTCGCTGGCTTCACTTGGCGCTGGTACCAAGCCTTCCTGTCGAACGAGCAGATGCTGAGAGCACTGGCCAACAGCCTGATCGTCGCGGTGTTTGCGACGATGGTCAGCGTTATCGTCGGCGTGACGGCGGCGCTCGCGCTCGACAAGTACCATTTCCCCGGCAAGCACCTCTTCCAGAATGTCATCCTGTTGCCGCTCAGCCTGCCGGGCATCGTCACCGGCATTGCAATGCTGAACTTTTACAAGCAGATCGGCATTCCGCAGAGTCTGACGGCGGTGGTAATCGGCCATTCCACGGCGCTGCTCGGCGTCGTCGTCTCACAGGTGATGGCGCGGCTTTCGAAGCTCAACCGGCGGCAGCTCGAAGCCTCGGTGGACCTTGGTGCAACGCCATTCGAAACCTTCCGGCGTGTGACACTGCCGAATATCCGCACATCCATCCTCGGCTCGGCGCTGCTGTGCTTCACGCTATCCTTCGACGAAATCCCCGTGACCTATTTCCTCACGGGCCGCGAAGTGACACTGCCGATCTACATCTATTCCACTCTCCGGCGCGGGATCACGCCTGAGATCAATGCCATCGGCAGCGTCATCGTTGCGGTGTCCTTCATCCTCATCGTCCTGTCGGTCACGCTGCTGCGCGACCGCAAGCAATAATCCACTAGGGAGAACAGCATGGATAGTCAGACCTACACCCGCGATTTCTGGCACACAAAAGCCGGTAAGCTGGAGTTTCGCGTCAACCATTTCATCGATGGCGCCTATTTGCCATCCGCCGATGGCAGGACCTTTCCGTCGATCAACCCGGCCACGGGCGCGACGATCGTCGAGGTCGCACGCGGCGGCGAAGCCGAAGTCAACCGAGCCGTCGCCGTCGCCCGCAAGACATTCAAGTCCGGAGTCTGGTCGCGCATGGATCCGCGCGCCCGTATGGCGGTGCTCGAGAAGTTCTCGGCGCTGATCGAGGCCAATGCCGAGGAGTTTGCCATCCTCGACAGTCTCGACATGGGCAAGCCGGTGATGGATATGATGAACATCGACATCCCGGGCTCCGTCACCAGCCTTAAGTTCTTCGCCGAAACCATCGACAAGATCGAAGGCGCCGTCACATCCACCGCAGCCAATGCCCTGCACTACATCCTGCGCCAGCCGCTCGGCGTGGTCGGCATTATTGTTCCCTGGAATTATCCGCTGATGATGGCCGCCTGGAAGCTCGGCCCCGCGCTCGCCACCGGCAATTCGGTCGTGCTCAAGCCGGCCGAGCAATCGCCGCTTTCAGCCGGCCTGCTGGCGGAGCTGTTCATCGAAGCGGGCGGCCCGTCGGGCGTGCTCAATGTCGTGCATGGCCTCGGCGAGGAGGTCGGCAAGGCACTGGCGCTGCACAACGACGTCGACAAGATCGCGTTTACCGGCTCGACCGAAGTCGGCAAGCTGTTGATGATCTATGCCGGCCAGTCGAACATGAAGCGCGTCACCACCGAATGCGGTGGCAAGACCCCGCAGATCGTGCTCGGCGACTGGGACGACCTCGACACAGCGGTGACCTACGCGGTCAACGGCATCTACGGCAACCAGGGCGAAGTCTGCAACGCCGGGTCGCGCATTCTCGTCGACAAGAAGATCCACGACGATTTCGTCGAACGCTTCACCGCCCGGACCGCGGAAAACTTCGTGCTCGGCGATCCGCTCGATCCTTCCACCACCATCGGACCGCTGGTGACTGCCTCGCACCAGAAGCGCGTGCTGAGCTTCATCGATATCGGCCGCAAGGAAGGCGCGTCGCTGAAATTCGGCGGAGGCACACTGCCATCCGCGCCGGCGGGCGCCTATGTCGAGCCGACGCTGTTTACCGGCGTCAACAACTCCATGCAGATCGCCCGTGAAGAAATCTTCGGGCCGGTGGCAACGATCATCCCGGTCGACGGCATGGACGACGCGATCGAGATCGCCAACGACACGATCTACGGCCTCGCCGCCTCGATCTGGACGCGCGATATCAGCAAGGCGCATCTGTTTGCCCGCGACATCGAGGCGGGCGTGGTCTGGGTCAATTGCTTCGACCACGGCGATATGACCTCGATCTGGGGCGGCTACAAGCAGACCGGCAACGGCCGCGACAAGTGCCTTGAGGCCCTCACCCAGTACACGCAGACAAAATCAGTCTGGGTCAATCTCGGATAACAGGAGAGTTTGTCTTAGCCGGCGCGCATGGGCTTTCCGGCCCATGCGCTTTCCGTTGTCGGAAGGCCAATCCGGATCAAACTCAACCAAAGTACAACTTTAAATATCAAGGCGCTCTACGCGGCATAATCAAAGGTAAGACAAATAGAGATGCTAATATGAGTGTAAAAACGACACAGATCCCCTTGATAGGGTAATATTCTGGCACACGAAGCGATTTAAATTTGCGCGATTTAAGTAAAATCATTTAATTCGTATTCATCTTTTGGAGGATGGCTATTTCTTAGCTTAGAAGGCCCGAAAGGACCCGCTTTTTGCATCTTTCCGCGCTCACACCGGTGGAAGAGATGGTTCAGCGCAAACGCTTACGTCCAAAGAAGTAGACCGAATTACAACTGAGTAGGTACAACCAAACCTTTCGGCGGCAGGAGGCTATCGCGCGCAAAATTAAGCATGCGACAATCGTACCGACAATAACGCTAGGCAAGATGGTTATTTTCCGGTAAATAATACATCTCTTATGTAGCTTTACCTTCTAAACATTCATGAATTCACGCCAAGTTTTGGCCGCTGAACCTAGCATATGGGGCATCGCCCGTACAAATTGTCTTCGGCATCGCGACACAAAACCTGCGCGTCTTGGTGGGGAGTAAATGTGCCATGAATTCAACTATGATAACTAACAATGCAGGCATACCAAACAGCCTTATTTCTCCAATAACAATCGATTCGTCAGGATCGTTGAACAGAAAAAACTATTCAGAGCAGCCATCGGCTCGGGAACGCTCCCTGCTAATCATCGACAACCGGGCACTCGATCGCCAATGTCTTGCTCAATGCCTTTCGGCCTTGAAATTGGATATGGATGTACTTGCGCTTGGCTCGATGGAAGAGTGGAAACGCAAGCGAGACGGCTATCCTCCGCTCGCAGCCATATTGCTGAATGTCGGGGGCAGGAAGGTGGCTGATCCCGCAGTCTGCGAGGAGATCAGGAAACTTTCATCCGAGTTTGTTGAACCAGTCATTGTACTTGCCGATAACGACGAGCTTCATCAAATCATGAAAGCGCTCGAATGTGGCGCCAAGGGCTACATACCCTCTTCTGTCAGCATCGACGTTTGCATCGAGGCAATCGCACTCTCATTGGCAGGCGGTATATTTGTACCGGCCAGTTCCGTATTTGCCATGCGCCAGGTCCTTGAAACCGGTACCCAGCCGGTTCGCCCGCTCGCGAGCATGTTCACGGCTCGGCAGGCGGAAGTGGTCGAAGCCTTGCGACGCGGCAAAGCCAACAAGATTATCGCCTATGAACTCAATCTGCGCGAAAGCACGGTGAAGGTTCATATCCGGAACATCATGAAGAAGGTCAAGGCAACCAACCGGACCGAGGTCGCCTATAAGATAAATGATCTCTTCCCGCCTGATTTCTCGACCGACAACCACGCCAGACTTCCCCAGTGATCGGGATAGATTCTGCGACTAAAAATAGACATACTTGCGCACCGGCCCCCACCGGTGCGTTATTTTTTTCACCTTCCAATTGGAACTTCCGGCCATCCACATTCGCGGCAACGCAGAACAGAGAGCCCGATACACAAGCGAAGAAAAGCTCAGAGGGAGTTCATCGCCCTACTTTGCAATAGCTTGATTTAAAATGTCTATTTTCCATCCCCCCGCGTGCCGATCGTCGCACACGGGTTGTCGAGGGGGTGGTAGATGCTCCCGACAGGCTCAGCACTTCTCCCGGTTCCAATTTTCGACCAACAGGGCGGAAGGTCCATGCAGCGCCAGATCAACCAGAAGGGATGGCGCAAGGGACAGGCGAGGTCGCTTATCAACGCAGTCACTCGCCAAGCAGTTCGAATGCAATTTTGCGAGGAAACCGTTCGAACTGGTAGTCCGTCCTCGCGTGCGGTGCCGGCAATTTAAAGTCACTCAATTTTGCATTGCCAGATACAGTTTCCGCCAATACAAAGTTAATTTTTCTGAAATCTTCAGATTCATGCTTTAAGGTCGCTGTACTTCATCATTGACCTCGAAAACAGTTCAGAGTCGCTGAAGCTATATTTGGCGTGTCTTTTCGGTTTAACATTATTGATAGCGATCGGAATTTCCGCGCTGCGTGCGCTTTTCAGATGCTGCAGGCTGAGTTCGACGGCACGGCGGCTCGTCTTTGCCCATTGTACGACCATCAGCGTTCGTTCTGCCAGCGCAGTCAGATGCATCGTATCCGCCGAGGCGAGCACAGGCGCGCTGTCGAAGATAACGATTTGGCCCCTGGCGCGGGCCATCTCGATGATGTCAGCCACATCAGTCAAACGGGCGCGCCGATGGAGACTGGGATTGCCGGCCGGGATGAAATCGATACCGCTCGGATGGTGATGGATGACGTCCTCGATGCCAACCTGTCCACCCAGCACTTCGTTCAACCCATGCTTCAGCCCGGACTTGAAAAGCAAGTCGAGATGTCCGCGCCGAAGGTCGCCATCGACAAGCAGCACCGGGCTTCCGTTGGCAGCGAGTTCGATGGCCAGCGATCCGGCGACAAGCGACTTGCCTTCTCCGCAGTGCGCCGACGTGACGACAATACTGGTGGGCAACTTTCCGCCATTGGATTGCTTGAGCGAAATCATGACGGTGCGTATCGCTTCCTCAAACATCCCGCCTTGACTGCGCCCGAAGAGCAGCGACGGATTTCTCCGGTCTTTTCTTCTCAGGCGCGGGATGAACCCGGCGGGCACGATGCGTGCTATTCCCGCCATCTGGTCGAAGCTACGGATCGTCTTGTCAAACATCTCAACCACGAAAGCGGCCGTTACCGCGATCGCAATCGAGCCCACCAGCGCACCAATCAGATAGAAAAGCCGTCCGCGCCCCTGTGGTCCGAGCGGCACCGCAGCCGGGGACAGAACCTCCACTTCCGCTCCCGGCAGCAGGGCTTGCCCAGCCAGCGTCCGGCGCTGCGCCTCGAGCTTGTCCAGCGCCGTTTGCTCTTTGTCAACGATGCGCTGTAGTCGCGCCAACTCGATTTTTGCCAGCGCAGAGCGAGAACGCTGCTCATAGGCGGCCGACAGCGCGGAGCGGACTGTGCCGTCTTCACGATCAAGCGCCGCAAACCTGGCACGCATTGATTGGAGATATCGATCGACCGCAAGGCCGAGATCGGTGCGGGACTTATCGATCTTTGCGCGCAAGTCGACCACTGCTTCGGCGTCGTTGCCGTAGATCTCAAGAAGACGGTCGAGATCTTGCTGCTGGACACGAAGGTCGCGTTCCATCGCGCCAATGCTGTCGGGAATGAACTTGCTCTGAGCGGCAAGCGAAGCGTCATCCGCCGCTTCCAGAGCAGAAATCGTTTCCTTGACGTCAGCCCGGCTTTGTTCGATTTTTGTTTGCCGGTCGTTCAGCTCCGTGATCGACTTGATCTGTTTGCCCTGAGCGTCATCATCTGGGACGACGCGCATTGTTTCCTGATAGGTGTCGGCAGCATCGCGCGCGGCATTCGTGCGATCCTGCTGTTCGGCGATGCGCTGCCTGATCCATGCTTCCGCTGCGTCCACACTGCCACGGATACTGTCCTTGCGCTCTTCAAGGTAGATGTCGAGCAGCCGGTTCGGGACCGCCGCTGCCAGTTCGGGATCACTTGCATCGAATCCTATCTGAATGACGCCACCCTGGCCGTCGCGCCACACGCTAAGCGCCTTGTAATACTCCGGGAATATCGGCTCGACGCTGCTTCGGATCGGCGAGGACGGCTTTTGACCGCTGATCAGGCCGCGCAGCATGTCTCGGGCCTTGTCGACAAGCGAGGCTTTCCGCAGTGCCGGATTGAATTCCGGCCGTTCATCGAACCGCAGGTCGCGGATTACCCGCTCTGCGACGCTTCTGGAACGAAGCCGCTCAATCTCCGATCCGATGTCCAGCGAACCATTGCCGCCGGGATCCTCCGCGCTGAGCGTGGTCGCCAGAGGCCTGTGGATCATCAGCCGCGACGCGGCATGATAGGTCGGCTTGAATCCCGAAATCACCGCAATCGCAGGCGCCATAAGCAGCATAGTGAGAACCACGATCATGCCGATCCTTCGCCAGATCAAGCGCAAGCCGGATGACAGATCTTCAGTTTCGGTGGGGAACCGGATCGCGAACATAATCACGGCAGTGGCGAACAACACGAATAGAAGACTATTCTGAACCAGGATGATCGTTTCCGTGAGGTTCATCACCAGGAACATAATGACCAGCACGTTCGGCCACAGCCAACCTTCCTCAGGAGCTGCACACAGCAACATTGCGCCCTGACGCAGCGCACGGACAATGGTCCAGACCAGGAATACGAAGCCCACGAGGCCGAGGCCCAGCAATATGTCGCGAAATCCATTGTGGGCGTGCGGCGCCGGCCATCCCGCCGCCGCTCGGACGCCCCAGCCGGCGACGCTGGCGTCGGCCCAGAACGCCTGGTAGCCGTAACCGAGCAACAAGCGGCTTTCGATCGCGCGATCCACCTCGCGCCAGAGCGGAACACGACCGCTCAGCGTCGCGTCCTTGCCCATCGCTTCGAGCAGCGGTACGAGCAGTTCACTGAGACCGACAAGGACCAGCGCCACTAATAGCAGACAAACCAACACGAGAGTCGCCCGTCCAAGGCCGCGGGCCTTTGATAGAGCCTGGAAGAACACAGTGGCCACTACAGCGCTGGCTGCAGATGTCATGGCGGTCATCGATTGGGAAGCGACGAGGCAGACGAGACTAGCGCACAGCAGCGGTATGCTGACGATTCTCAACCTGGATCGCCGATCCGCTGCCATCACGCCGCAAGCGTAAGCGGCGATTGCAGCGTTCCACCCGAGCGCGTTCTTGTTGTCAAAGACACCCTTGAGGGCGCTATCGCCCACGCTGAAAGCACGACCGGGCAACGCCGCGGCCATCAGAAGGCTGAACAGCATGCCGGACCCGAGAACCAAAACCGTCAGCAACAGGAATTGCCGCGGCGTGAACAGGATGGCTAGAAGGTATGCAAGCGATATTGTGAGAAGCAGCGCTACCGCCCGCTGGAGAGTGAGGGGGGGACTGGACGACCACAGCACCGAGACAAACGGTAGAAGGAGGAGCACAACGAGCGGGAAGCTCCGGCGGATGGCGATCAGCAACTGCGACGGACGCCGGGCCAATAGTCCGAGCGAAATCGAGTAGATTGGTATGCCAAGCAGACGAAGGATCGCCATCTCCCTGGCATCCAAAGAGCCATCGGCATCGATCAGGGGAAAAACGCAACCGCTCAGAAGGAGCAATGCGACAATGACACCGATGCACTCCAGCGACCGCCAAGGCAAGGCTATTTTGGGACCGCAGACTGCCGGATAGCAAGCCTTCTCGATCATTTCACTCTGCCGGATATTGGCTGCTCAACTGGTTTTCCGGAGCTCGTGCGCTCGTGACCGCTGAACTCGAGACGAGGCCGGCCCTACGCAGAGAGCTCGCGCTGGCGGGCGCGTCACGCCGCACCCGATCGGCAACGACGTCGCCGGCCGCCCCTGCCGCGGGTCGGCCAGTTATACGCTCCACCAGGTACAACGGCCGTTGCCGGACCTCGATCGCGATGCGGCCAACATACTCGCCGAGAAGCCCCACGGAGATCATATTGAACGCGCCGAACACTAAGATAACGACCATCATTGACGCGTAGCCGGGCGCATCGATTCCGAATATCAGGGTACGCCCAATGATGATGGCTGCATAGAGCTGGGCCAGAAAGACGACAACAAGGCCGACATAAGTCCAGATCCGCAGCGGCATCGTCGTCGATCCAGTGATCCCGTCCAAGGCGAAGTTCCACAATCGCCAGTATACCCACTTCGAGGTACCCGCCATGCGTTTTGGCCGGTCGTACTCTACCGTCGCCTGAGTGAAGCCAACCCAGGAGAACAGCCCCTTCATAAAGCGGATACGCTCTGGCATGCCGTTCAGAACGTCAACGACGCTCCGATCCAGCAGCCGGAAATCGCCGACATTGTCTTGAATGGGATAGTCGGCGAGCCGGTTGTAGAGACCGTAGAAGGCTGTGGCCGTCCAGCGCTTGAGCCAATTGTCACTGCGACGCATCTTCCGGCGAGCATTGACCACCTTTGCGCCGCGCAGCCAGGCGCTCACCATATCCGGAACGATCTCCGGCGGATCCTGCAGGTCAACGTCCATCGGTATGATTGCGTCGCCGCAAGCATGGGCTAAACCAGCTGCCAGCGCCGCGTCTTTGCCAAAGTTCCGCGACAGACAAATCAGGCCGATATCCGATCGCTCCGCCACGAGGCTTCCGATGATCGCCACAGTGCGATCACTGCTGCCGTCGTCGACGAACAGAACCTCTAACCGCCCGCCTGGTCCCAGAGCGGTGTGGATCGCTGCGGTCTGTGCATCCAGAGCCTCCAGAAAGAGCACGATCGTCTCCTCCTCATTGAACACCGGCACAACGATACTCAACGCTAAGCCTTCCGTTCCGGGTATGCAGCGGGGCGACAGGTCAGCAGTGGCAAGTGGCCAAGTGTGAGGGAACTCAGTGCTACGGGTCAACATGTTATGTCCCCAATGCGACGAAACAAGCTGGACCGCGCGCCAGCTACCGCTAAACGGGCTGTCCCTGCGAGTGTGCGAGCATGTAGTCCCGACAGAACACGAAGAAGACGGTGGAGTATACGATCGTTGCCATGGTCTGGGTCGCTACTGCGCCGACCCATTCGAGCCCGACGAGCGTCTGCGGAACCGGAATAGCACCAAATCCGATTAGCGTATTTGCCGCAGCAACCAGGCCACCGTGCGTACGTTGTTTGAGGAAGCCGCCCGATCTGATCACTGCTTACAATAGTTTTACTCTTGACCATCCCCGGCTCCATCCAACCTGCCGAACTGGCAAGCCCCAAGGCGAAACGAGCTTCCCCGACATCTCCGTCAGCTATGACACGCAAACCTCTGTAGAGACGAACTTTATTCTTTATGCTGGCCGCTCGAAAGCGAGCCATAAGACGTACGCATACCGCTTTGTGCTGGTTGTTGCTCGAACGGAGAACACGCTAGTCTTAGCGCTGGTCGATGCCGGGATAGGCTAGTCACCGGCCAGGCGTTGGGCACGGTTTTGGGACTTGTACGCGGATGGGTATATCTAACCTCAAGCTAGCACTCGGCGCGGAGATGCCAGGGCCCTTGGGTCCGGGCAAGGAACCAGGATCGTCCTGGCGGGCGTCACGCCCGTTGTTGCGGCATTTCTCTCTGTGGCTCACGATGGTCGCTACTTTGGTGGCCCTTTGCACAGCGATCAGCGGGCAGAGCTACTGGATAGACGAGGCCAATTCAGCATGGCGCGCGGCGGAGCCGCGCTTCGGACTGTTCGTGAGCCGTATGGTATCGGAGACTGGCTCTGATGCGCAAATGCCGTTGTTCCTCATAGCGATCTGGGCCTGGGAAAAAGTCGTAGGTGCCGGCGAGGTTGCGCTCAGAGCGATGAACCTGCTTTGGCTCATTCCGGGCCTCTACATCTTCGCCAACGGTCGCGTGGACCGCCTTCTTGTGGCCGGCACCAGTGCCTTCCTGTGGTACTATCTTGATGAGGCACGGCCGTACGGCATGCAGATCGGGGCGAGCCTGATGGTTTTTGGCCTACTAGAGCGTGCAGTCGTTGCGGCGCGTGATCCCGGCGGAGAGTATACGCTCCTTCGCCCCTACCAGGTCTGGCTCCTCGCGTTTGGACTCATTGCCCTTGCGGGAAGCAGCCTGCTCGGAGCGATATGGGCTGGCGCGGCGATTGCGGCCGCAGCGTTAGCCGTGCCCTGGCGCGCTCGCCTACTCGCCGCCAGCCACGTCATCGGGCCGGCGATTCTACTCGTGGCCGTGTTGGCCCCGCTCGGGCTCTACTATCTCTGGACAGTGCTCGCGGGGGCCGGCGGCACCAAAGTGGCGGCAACCGACGCACAGAACCTGGTGTTCTCGGCCTACGAACTGCTGGGTTTCGCTGGCCTCGGCCCGGGCCGCATAGATCTGCGCGCACTGGAGAGCGCGGTCTTCTCGCCCTACCTATTCGCGCTGGCCAGCTACGCCGTCTTAGTCGGGACCGTGACGCTGGCCGGCACGATCCACACAGTGCGCAATGTTACGCCTCGGACGCTGACAGCTTGCGCGATCGCGTTCACGGCTGCCGCTGCATTGATCCTGATCGCCGGACACCTGATGCACTGGCGGGTGGTCGGTCGCCACCTCGCGCCTGCACTTGCCCCCGTGCTGGCGGTGCAGGCGGCTGGTGTGACGCTGCTCTGGCGTCAGCCTATCGGCAAGTTCCTGGTGCTTGGCTTTCTGGTGATGGCATTGGCCTCTGCCGCGAGCATCAGATTTGCGCCACGACACGCGAAGGACGACTACCGCTCAGCGGCCGCCGTCGTACGGTCGGCCCTCGCTGAGGGTGACCGCGTCTGGTGGAGCGCAGACGCCCTTAGCGCGCTCGTTTACCAAGTGCCGCTGGGACAAGGGTGCACCGGTGCCCTGTACGTTTACGAGCCGCAGCCGGGCTTCGCTTCGGCGCTTGAGGCTCCAACCCTTGTCGTCACCAGCAAGCCGGACATCTACGATCCGGGCGGGGTACTGGCCGCGTTCCTGTCCGACCAGCATTTTCGCATCACCGAAACCTTCCAGGCCTTCCAGATCTGGCGGCGCACGCCACCGGCGGGCCCTGTACCCTGCAGCCCGGGTAAGTGAATGGATGCGTCTACAACGAGTCGAAGTGACTCATCTACATCGTACGCAAATTTTACACGGATCAGAGACAATGGAACAAACCGCTTACCGAGAAATGGCCGCCACAGAGCAGGCCCACTGGTGGTTTCTGGCGCGCAGGAAGATTATCGCGGACACTATCAAGAGCTTTAATTTGCCGCCCCACTCCAAGATCCTCGAAGTTGGCGCCGGTACTGGCGGGAATCTCAAGCTGCTTCAGCGATTTGGTGATCTCAGCGCTGTTGAGATGGATGACTATGCGAGAGCCTATGCGACCCAAGTCAGTGGCGTTGGCGTCGAGTACGGCTTGTTGCCGAACTCGCTTCCTACTTTTCCTCATAATTTCCAATTGATCTGCATGTTTGATGTTCTTGAGCATGTAGAGAAGGATTTCGAGTCTTTGAAGGTGCTTGCCACACGATTGAATCCCGGCGGTCGCATTCTGATTACAGTTCCCGCATATCCGTGGATGTGGACTGATCATGATGCCGTTTTACACCATCACCGGCGTTATACGAGAACAACCCTCTCCAACGTTATAAATCGCGCGGGGCTTCAGCTGGATCGGCTGACCAATTTCAATACATTGCTGTTCCCTGCTGCGATAGCTGCGAGGTTGGTCGGGAACGCACTCGGAAAAAAGGGATCGCCAGGAAGCAGCTTACCGCCACGATTTGTTAATTCCGCCTTCGAAACCATTTTTAAGTCAGAAGCACCGATGCTGCGCAGGCTTAATCTCCCCTTTGGACTTTCGTTGATGGCGGTTGCTTCAAACTATGCCTAAGCGTCTGATAAAGTTTACAATTTCTGGCGCTTGTGCGACTGGTATTCATGTCGTAATAGCTTGGGTGTTGATCGAACACTACGCCACAGATCCGGCATTTGCCAACGGTATCGCATTTTTGATAGCCACGTCCTTCTCCTGGGTCGCAAACACACTCTGGACATTCGATGCTTCCTTGGGGTGGGCCAATGTTAAGCGTTTTGCCATAGCAACGAGTTTCATGCTTTTGATTAGTATGTCCATTGCAAAATCAATAGATTTAGCGGGTTTTCCTGGGTATCTCGGAATATTCTGTGTCGTCATTGCTCTGCCAGCAATTACCTTCGTTGTGCACAATAACTGGACTTACAAATAAGGAGTTGCACCCATCGCTCGGAATGAAGACCACGTCGCCTTCGCCGATCTTCAAGATGCCGCCAGCAGCGCGCCACCGAGCTCAGCCGTAAACCTGGTTGCCTTCGATCGTCAGCCAATCCGACTTCATGGTGAAAATACCCGAGCCGCCGCTGTCGTGCGCAATGTTGCCCTTGATCGTGACGTGGTGTGAGCCGTCAATGTCGATCGCATGTCAGTCGCCGCCAACGACTTCGAAGCCTTCGATTTTGACGTAGTCCGCTCGCACATTAAGCGTACTGTAGGTGTCCGAAGAAGCCGGCCGGAGCATCGCGCCACCTGACAATTCGGAACGGATCGTGATGTAGTTGTCCGCGGCCCAGTCCTTGCTCACCACGATCTGCTCGCGGTACGTTCCCGACTTCACCACGACCTCATCGCCGGGCTGAGTTGCACTTGCATGGCGCGGCTGATCGTCTTCCAGGGCGTCGACGAGCTACCATTGGCGATGTCGCTCCCGTCGATGGCAACATAGTACTCGGCCATCACTCTTTTCCTGCCATGCAGTCTACTAATCCGTCGCGTGTACCGGTTTCAATGATGGATCAGGCTCAACGCTATCTAATAATAGCAGCAATAAGCCGATCAAAAGTATCAAATCTCTCGTATTCTTCAGTATCATTTTTTAATATCGTGGTACTTCATCATTGACTTCGAAAATAGTTCAGAGTCGCTGAAGCTATATTTGGCGTGTCTTTTCGGTTTAACATTATTGATAGCGATCGGAATTTCCGCGCTGCGTGCGCTTTTCAGATGCTGCAGGCTGAGTTCGACGGCACGGCGGCTCGTCTTTGCCCATTGTACGACCATCAGCGTTCGTTCTGCCAGCGCAGTCAGATGCATCGTATCCGCCGAGGCGAGCACAGGCGCGCTGTCGAAGATAACGATTTGGCCCCTGGCGCGGGCCATCTCGATGATGTCAGCCACATCAGTCAAACGGGCGCGCCGATGGAGACTGGGATTGCCGGCCGGGATGAAATCGATACCGCTCGGATGGTGATGGATGACGTCCTCGATGCCAACCTGTCCACCCAGCACTTCGTTCAACCCATGCTTCAGCCCGGACTTGAAAAGCAAGTCGAGATGTCCGCGCCGAAGGTCGCCATCGACAAGCAGCACCGGGCTTCCGTTGGCAGCGAGTTCGATGGCCAGCGATCCGGCGACAAGCGACTTGCCTTCTCCGCAGTGCGCCGACGTGACGACAATACTGGTGGGCAACTTTCCGCCATTGGATTGCTTGAGCGAAATCATGACGGTGCGTATCGCTTCCTCAAACATCCCGCCTTGACTGCGCCCGAAGAGCAGCGACGGATTTCTCCGGTCTTTTCTTCTCAGGCGCGGGATGAACCCGGCGGGCACGATGCGTGCTATTCCCGCCATCTGGTCGAAGCTACGGATCGTCTTGTCAAACATCTCAACCACGAAAGCGGCCGTTACCGCGATCGCAATCGAGCCCACCAGCGCACCAATCAGATAGAAAAGCCGTCCGCGCCCCTGTGGTCCGAGCGGCACCGCAGCCGGGGACAGAACCTCCACTTCCGCTCCCGGCAGCAGGGCTTGCCCAGCCAGCGTCCGGCGCTGCGCCTCGAGCTTGTCCAGCGCCGTTTGCTCTTTGTCAACGATGCGCTGTAGTCGCGCCAACTCGATTTTTGCCAGCGCAGAGCGAGAACGCTGCTCATAGGCGGCCGACAGCGCGGAGCGGACTGTGCCGTCTTCACGATCAAGCGCCGCAAACCTGGCACGCATTGATTGGAGATATCGATCGACCGCAAGGCCGAGATCGGTGCGGGACTTATCGATCTTTGCGCGCAAGTCGACCACTGCTTCGGCGTCGTTGCCGTAGATCTCAAGAAGACGGTCGAGATCTTGCTGCTGGACACGAAGGTCGCGTTCCATCGCGCCAATGCTGTCGGGAATGAACTTGCTCTGAGCGGCAAGCGAAGCGTCATCCGCCGCTTCCAGAGCAGAAATCGTTTCCTTGACGTCAGCCCGGCTTTGTTCGATTTTTGTTTGCCGGTCGTTCAGCTCCGTGATCGACTTGATCTGTTTGCCCTGAGCGTCATCATCTGGGACGACGCGCATTGTTTCCTGATAGGTGTCGGCAGCATCGCGCGCGGCATTCGTGCGATCCTGCTGTTCGGCGATGCGCTGCCTGATCCATGCTTCCGCTGCGTCCACACTGCCACGGATACTGTCCTTGCGCTCTTCAAGGTAGATGTCGAGCAGCCGGTTCGGGACCGCCGCTGCCAGTTCGGGATCACTTGCATCGAATCCTATCTGAATGACGCCACCCTGGCCGTCGCGCCACACGCTAAGCGCCTTGTAATACTCCGGGAATATCGGCTCGACGCTGCTTCGGATCGGCGAGGACGGCTTTTGACCGCTGATCAGGCCGCGCAGCATGTCTCGGGCCTTGTCGACAAGCGAGGCTTTCCGCAGTGCCGGATTGAATTCCGGCCGTTCATCGAACCGCAGGTCGCGGATTACCCGCTCTGCGACGCTTCTGGAACGAAGCCGCTCAATCTCCGATCCGATGTCCAGCGAACCATTGCCGCCGGGATCCTCCGCGCTGAGCGTGGTCGCCAGAGGCCTGTGGATCATCAGCCGCGACGCGGCATGATAGGTCGGCTTGAATCCCGAAATCACCGCAATCGCAGGCGCCATAAGCAGCATGGTGAGAACCACGATCATGCCGATCCTTCGCCAGATGAGGCGCAAGCCGGATGACAGATCAAGGTCGTCCGATTTAGCCTCTATCTGAAACCGTGGTTCATAGCGTATCGGCGAGAGCGAGACGTTGCGGTCTGGAGGAACAGTTGAAATTGTCATGGTGTACTCTCCGTCGCTTGAGGTTGCGCGGAGACGGCTTCGTAGAGCTTTTCCAGCGATCGCATGTATGCCTTCATACTGAAATGGTTGAGATAGTGGGCGCGGCCTTTGGCCGAGAGGCGGTTCCGGATTTCCGGATCGCTGACCAGTTTCGCCAACGCTGCCGCCAGAGCATCTTTGTCTCCGACTGGTACGAAGAGACCGGTTTCGCCGTCGGAAATGGCTTCCTCATGCGCGCCAACGCGGGTGGTAACGACCGCGAGTCCATGGGAAAGACCTTCGATCACCGCCATTGCCATGCCTTCGGCATGTGAAGGCAAGACCAGGATATCTGCGCTAGCACACAAGGCTCGCGCCGCATCCGCGTCGAGCCAGCCCGGCATCTCCACCAGATCGGAAAGAGCCATGGCTGCAGCCTGGCGTTGGTAATCCTCTACAGGTCCGTCGCCCGCCAGTACGGCGCGCCACTGGAGCACTTTCATGATCGGATGGCTTAGCGCGAGCAGAAGTTCTGTTACGCCTTTGCGTTCGCTCAGACGACCGAGAAAGACGATCAACGGCGTCCCGCCGGCAGGAACGTCGCGCAAACCGGGATCGGGCACGCAATTGTGGACGACGACGATCCGACGCTCGTCCACGCCCAGAAGCGTCGTTAGCGTCGTGCGATCGCGCTGACCCAGCGCCACGACGCAGTCGGCATGCTGAAACATCCGGCGTATAAGCATTTGTTGACGTGGCGAGCGTGCAGCAAAGTCGCTTGCATAGTCATAATCGTGCAGGTGCAAGATGTGGTGGCAGCCAAGGACGCGGGCAACCTTCGTCAAGATCAGCTTTCGTGCGGTGCTGCCGCGACCCGCGATATGGATATGGTGAATGCGTTCGGGCGCAACGATCCGATCCATTGCCATTGCCAAAACGGATCCCAGCAGGCGCACAAGGGATGTCGGCACGAACCATCGAGGTCCTCTGGTGTCGGTGACGAGGTGTTTCCGGCCAGCCGCCTTTGCCGTGCTTGTTATATAGCCGACCAACCTGCCAATACCGCCACCATTCTCACAACCGCCCGGGACATAGTGGCGGACGGTTGCTACGTTCTGCGTCGCTATCCGATCTCCATCCATGAACGCCTTTATGCGCATGCCCGGACCACCTCTCGATAAACAGCTGCGGCCTGTGCTCCGACCTTTTCAGGCGAATTCGGTCCCGTCGCCCATGCGAACGCGTTGGTTCCAAATTCTGTTCTGAGCGCGCTGCTTTCCGCCAACATCCGAATGGCTGTCGCAAGCTCCTCGACATCGCGGGGCGGAACCACCATTCCCAGTCCGTTGGATTGAACGGTGGATCGCAATTCGCCGACATCAGTCACGATAACTGGTTTGCCAAACGCTACGGCAAGGTTGAGCACACCGCTCTGGGAAGCTTCCGTATAGGGAAGGACAACAATATCAGCGTCCAGGAAAAGCTGGGCGACCTCCGCATCTTCGATAAAACGGTTGCGAATATCATAGCGACCGGCATCTCCCATAAGAGGCTGAAACACCCCTGGATCGTCGCCGCGACCTGCGACCGTGATGCGTAGATTGGGGAGCGCATCCTTGAGCATCGCCTCAGCACGAACGAGATATTCCAACCCCTTGTAGGCAAAAATCCGCCCGAAGAGCAGCACGCGGAATGTTCCATCTTCTCGGCGCCTCGCCATTTTCTGCCGCCGAGCAAGTTCCGCGTAGCGGTGAATAGCGGGATGCGACAGGACATGAACGCAATCGGGCGACTTTGAATATTGGCCGAGGGCTATCCGTTTCAGCCCCTCGCCATGCACGACCACATGCCGTGATTGCCTTACCATCAATTCAGTGGCCCAGGTGGGCAGAACGCGGGTTTCGACATCGCCGGGATGCAATTCCACATCATGGATGGTTGTCAAAAGCGGGATCGGGCGCCAAAACGGCGCGGCAAAATTCAACCACAGGGTGTTGTTGCTCAGAAGGTGAATGATGGTCGGCTGCTCGTGCCGGATGAGCCGCGTGAGCTGATACAGGAACCAAGGATTATAAAGCGAGCGGTGCCGTGGCCAGTCTAGGAGGTGCAGATCGACTGCCGGATCGACGTAGGAAGCAAGGTGCCCGTAGCGCCGGCGCGGAACGCCAAGAACGACCTGCATGTGTTGAGCAACGCCGCTGGCGAATGAAATGGTGTAGTCTTCCAGATCGGAAACCAGCAGCAGCGCCTTCATTTCGCTGGCCCCGACAAGACGCCATCCAGACCGTGGCGCGGGAGGTCGCGGGCCGAACGCAACGCATCGCGCGTACGCCTTAGCAGGTTTGGCTCTCCGGCAAAGAAGAGCCCTTCGACCGCAAGTTTGAGTCGGGTGCGGGTATCAGCTCCGTCTAACCTTGCTGATGCTACCCGGTAAGGATAGTGATCAGCCAGACGCAGCCTTCCCGGCATATCGTGGTCTGAAAGAAACCGGTTCGTTACTTCAACCGTGGCCTGCCAATGAGCCATCCGCTTTCGCAACATGGGGGCGTCATCGACCGGGCGATACCAGTTGTTGTTGTGGATCCGGTAGTAGCCGAGCGCATCCGGCAAAGCGGCAACGCCCCCCAGAAACGGATATATCCCGGCGAGCCACACATCGGCGGATATTCGGAATTGCTCGGGAATATCCCCCGCCGCGTCCCACGCACTGCGTCTTACCGCGATGGCGGACGTCAACGGGAAAGGCCACCACCCTGCCGATTTCGTGAGCCGCTGCGACAAATCTCCGGAACATAGGGTTCGAGGGATAGGCTTGAGGGTTGGAGACCTATCGACCAGTGTTGGCTGAAGCCGGTGGTAGACAAGCGAAACTTGAAGGTTCGAGCGGAAAGCCGTTGCCATTGCCGATAGTTTGCCCGGCGCCCACCAGTCATCGGCATCCAGGAAACAGAGGATGTCTCCGCTGCTCATTCGCACAGCGGCATTTATCGCGGCGGCCTGTCCCTGGTTGTCCTGGAAGTGCGCCTTCACCCGGTTGCCGTAGGCCTCCAGAACAGCGCGCGAATGGTCGCTGGAGCCGTCGTCGACGACAATTATCTCGACGTCCGGTGTCTTCTGGCTCAGGACGCTGTCAATCGCATGACCGACGAAATGGCCGTAATTGTGATTGTTGATAAGGACGCTGATGGCGGGTCGCTCCATGACACCTCTCAAGTGGGGCGTTGCGCTATACTTTTGGTGCGGCCGCATTGCCCAACGCGCGCACGTTCGGTGCGAAATGCCGAGGGGAACCCGATGCAGACTGGCATCAACCTGCGGGGTCGATGAAGAGCGAAACATCGAGGATATCTCCGGGCAGAATTTCCGTTTTCATGTTCGGTTTTGTCGTCTCTTCGCGGCCAGCCACCGATCGGTAGATCACGGCGACCGGCTCAGCCAACTTGCCGACCGCCTGGACAGAAGCACCAGCATTCGGAATCTCCGCCGACAGAGCACCCAGTTCCTCGGCCAGGCCAGCGCCTCCGGCGAGCAGAAGTGCATGGCGAACGGTGAGGCCAGGCTCATATTCGACCACGCCCGGCCGGTACTTGGCGATTTGGACCAGAACTGTCGGCGACTTGAGGATATCGTGTTTGATGAGTTTTTCCTGGACGCGCGCGCGCACCGTATCGAGCTGCAGTCCGGCAACCCGGATGCTGCTAAGGTGCGGCAACACGATATTGCCCGCCAGATCGACCTTGCTGTCGCCACCGAGCTTTGGAGCCTCCGTGATGGCGTTATGCAATGTATCCCCTCGCTCGATCAGCGTCTCCCCTAGCGCTGGTGTGGTCACAGCCAACCAGGCCACAACCAGTGACGTCCCCGTCATGATGCGTGCGGAACCCGCACGATGAAGTGGAACCATAGAAATCCTACCCCTTCCAAGCGTCAACTACGGACAATCAGCCTGCGCTGGAGCCATTATCAATTTCAGCGGAAAGCACCTACGGTCAGCGTGACGTCCTTCGCGGTGTGCATTCCACGCGGCATACAATTCACGTTACTTTACCGCCTAACGGACACGCGAAATACCTGCTCTTATGGGCAATCCTGTAGACCCGACTACCCGCTCTTTGGGGGGGCGCCCCCAACGACTTAGATACGACAACGTCATTTGATGGTGGTAGGCGCGTTAGAAGTAACCCCGCCTTCTATTGCTTGTTGTACTGCGGATGTCCGGATAATCGTTTCTCGGCACAACTGCGCCCCCTTGATCCTGCCATGGCGCAAGCCATCGACGACGATCGAGTTTCCGCCGCCGCCAGCGACGTCGATGCCCTCGATCTGTGATAACGGACCTTGCTGTCGCGCAACCCAAACTGGATAAGGTCACACGCTACCTACATTATTCACGTGTATGGATTTAAGGGCGAAATATCGATCCGAAAGCCATGCCGCTTGAGGTCGCGCAGAAGTTCGGGAGTAGGCGGTTTTTTCAGGCAGACCATGGTCACAAGTCCTGGAGACAGCAACCGCATGCGACAAGCGAAGTCCTGTGCGTACACACCGAACCAATACGACGCGAGTTGCAGGGAAATTTTCGTTCTATTTGCCCTGATAAGTGGCCCCCACGAGAACCCATTCATAGGCCTCCATGCAATTCCATAGTATCCGAGAGCAGTCATGGCTTTAGACGTTTCTGTTCTCGACAGCCGGAAGATGAAATTCCCAACGGGCTCGAATTGATCGTAAGCATGCTCACCACGTAAGGTGCGTTTAACAATTCTCTTGATACTGCCAAGTGGCGACCATGGGCTGTCAAATGGCTCGATGAGAACGACGCCTACACGAGCAACGCGCAGCATCTCATATAAGCCGACAGCCGGTCTTGGGAAGTGATGATAGGCCTCCTTGCACAATACAAAGTCAAATTGCTCGTCACCGAAGGATATCCTCTCGGCGTTCTCCTCGGAGTACTCGTCAATCCAATTCCGATGCTTTGCAATTTTAAGCGTTGACGAAGATATGCTGGTCGCAAGAACGGACCGAACGTGCGGTCTTAGGAAATTTGCATCAGTCCCGAAGCGACCATCGCCGACCGTCATCCACGTTGAGTTCGCGGCGTGTCGAAGGAGCGCATGCAGCGAAGAATACATTCGATCATGATGCAGGCAGTCGATTGTGTCCGGGGCAGCGTAGCGAGAAGGGAGATGGCTTTCGGATGCGTAGTTATCCTCGTCGTCTCGATGCCGGAGGTAGGTCTCGCTTATGCGAGCAGAACCAGGATGGTGAAGTTGAACCATGCGAAACCTTACCCTTCAAGGTGCCAATTGCGGCCCAGCGCGATGTCCTTTGCGGACTGCATCCATCGCCAAGCTACCGGTGAATGGACACGCGCAACACCTGCTCTTACGGGCAATCCCTGAGACCCTAGCACCAATCCTTTGGGGGAAGTGTCTCCCGAGTGCTTAAACGTCCTTGGATGGTGCGTACGCGCGTTAGAAGTAGCCCCCACCTTCATTTGTGTTAGAGCGGACTTGCCTCCCGCGTCGAGAGGCCCGCTTCAATCGCCGAAATCACTCCACCACGAAGGTCCGAACTCAAGCTGTGCGACATCTCACCCTCCTGGCAAATCATCAGGACAGTGAATCCGACCCCGACCTCGCGGGGAATCCTTTCGACTCAGAATTCAATGAAAATGCTCTAGTTGACTGCGGATGTGCGGATAATCGTTTCTCGGCACAACAGCGCAGCCACGAAAGGGGACATATGTCTTTCCAAATTGGCGCGATCAACACGCTCTTATCTGCCCAAGCCAGTCGGGACCGACAAGGAGAGCATATAGGCTGACACAAGTATATGCATCAAAGTCCGGCCCCATAGGTTTGGTGGGGTAAAGTCGGCGTCCCGATCAGGGGCGGGGCAACGTTGTTGGCAACGAACTGTGTCAGCACCTCCGCACTGAGCGTGCCCCGAACTCCAGGATGGCGATTGCGGCCTTCCTCAATATAGGAATAGGTCCATGCTTCAGACGGACCAAAGGTCATGAAAATCGCGGCGCGGTCGGATGTCCTGCCGAGCCATCGAATGATCGATCGCGTCAAGGTGAAAGTCTTTTGAACGTCCAGGCGAAGACGCGGCCCGATCCGCTCAAAGAGCCTGCGTGCATCCCTATCTACCAGTGTCGGCATTTGTCCGGCATGTTCGATACGCACGTCGAAAACGATGGCATCGCCCGCCCGTATGGCAATTTTCTGCTCTGGCATGCTGTGGACCAGGGCCTTGAGGTGAGATCTTGGTCGAACCTTCAATGTCCCTCGCGAGTTTTCGTCCTGATCCTGCAGGTAGAACGCGATCTTGCAGACCCTGCTCGGGGGGCAGCACTCCCCTGATGACGATGTAGCCATTGGAGCTCAAATCTCTTTGCAACTGGTTGGTTCTGCCGGTCTCATCTGAAGGCTCGCCAGCCGACGCCGCCATCTCGCCGTTCACCACGCCCCTCTCCCCAGCCTAATCAGCGCTAAAGCGACGATTTTCTGCCGCTCTGCAAAAGGTCAAACTGCTTTTTCGGGGTAGCGCTCATCAATAAGAGCAACGTGCAAGCACTGAGGCACATTGGCTTACTTCAAACATGGTAAGTCATCTCGGTGCGAGAAGTAAAAACATGAAGTCTCTTCTACGCCCAATAGCTTGAACGACAAGTATGGAGGCAATTGGCCTGCCGGCATATACTGACAACTTGTTCAGATCGCGAAAGCGCAGGTCATGAGAAAGCCACCAGCAGACAGCAGCCAAACTTTGGCTCTCCATCCGATAGGCTCCTTGGAATGGACCAATGTCCTTGGTGTACGCGTCTCGGCAGTCAATCTCAAAAGCGCGACCGGACTTATTCAAGCGGCGATTGAAGGTGGCAAGAGGGGATATGTGTGCGTTCGCGATGCCCATGGCGTCGTCCGATGTCAAAAGGATCCCGAGCTTCGATCCATACACAACCGCGCCTTCCTCGTGACCCCCGACGGCATGCCGTTGGTATGGGCATTGAAGCATGATGGTCACCCGGAAAGCGACAGGGTCTACGGACCTGACTTGATGCTGTCTGTTTTCGAGGCTGGCAGATCCAAAGGCTTACGTCACTTCCTTTATGGTGCAACGACCAAGACGCTGGAGTTGTTGCAGGCCAGACTTCTTGGAAAATTCCCGGAAGCGAAGATAGTCGGATCCTATGCACCGCCCTTTCATGAACTGTCGTCGCAGGAAGAAGCGGATATTGCCGACCGGATCAATCGGTCTGGCGCCGATATCGTGTGGGTCGGACTGAGCAGCCCAAAACAGGAGCTCTGGATGGCGCGGATGCGCGATCGTCTGGAGGCTTCGATGCTCATCGGCGTCGGGGCGGCGGTCGACTTCCATGCCGGCCTCAAGCGCCAGGCTCCGAGGTTAATCCAGAGAAGCGGCTTCGAATGGGCGTTTCGCCTTATGTGCGAGCCGCGACGGCTGTGGCGACGATATGCATATGTCGTACCGACCTACATCTCACTGACTGCACTACAGAGACTGGGTCTGCGGAAATTTCCGATCGAAGACGAGCGTTTTGAATCGAGCGCGTCGAGGCAAAGTCCGTAGAGGAGCAAACCCAGCATGGCTTCATTCGCGCCGTCAGCAGTAAAATCCGGCCGGTCAAAGGCCAGCGCCTCAAATGGTGTGTCGGCGCGGACGATTCCGCCAAACTCGGTCCCACCTTTGACCCCTCCGGAACCAACCGCCAAGCTCAGCGAGCAGCAGGAACTGAGGATATCGGGCCTACTAAAACGCCACTTCTCGCGGCTGGCTACGTCGTCACTCTTGATTGCCGGCGACATCATTGCCTATTTGGCGGCTTATTTCCTTCTCCTGCATATTCTTCCGGTCGGAGGGGACAGCACGGTTATGGTGCGTGTTTTCGCCCTCGCGGCAGTGGCTGCCTTGTTTCTTTATGCATCGAAAGCGCTCTATCCAGGATACAGGCTTCACAATCACGAGCACTTGCGCCGGCGCACGATAGCTTCCGTCAAAGTGGCGGCCCTTGCAGTGCTTGTTGTGGTTTTCCTGCCGGAAGCGTCTGGGCTGCTGCTTGCCACTGTTGCCTTCCTTGCCCTGGGACTGATTATTCAGCCCGTCATGCATTGGGTTGCACGGGGCCTGTGCCGGAAACTTGGAATCTGGGGAGAACGGGCGGTAATCATAGCGCGTCGCAATCGCATCCCCGCGCTCATGACATATTTCACCGAGCACTGGCAGTACGGCATTCGGCCAGAACCCTTTTCACCCGATGCTCGGGAAATATCCTCAGAAAACCCGGCATCGATTGCCTTGATAGCCGGGGATACGGGGCCTCTAAGCGCCGAGTTGGCGACAATGCGTCAAAAGTTCGCCGAAGTCATTCTTCTGTGCGACACGCCGAACTTCAAAATAACCGGATTGCGGCCTGCGGACGTAGGCGGAGAGATCGGCATTCGCTTGGCCGCAAGCAGGAGCTCGACAAACTCGAACATGGTACGACGGGCCGTCGATCTCGCGATCGCGATCCCTGCGACGCTACTGGCTACACCATTTATTCTTGTTGCGGCAGCCGCGATCTATGCCATCGATCCCGGTCCCGTTTTCTTCAGGCATGCCAGGGAAGGTTTGGCGGGCAAGCCGGTCCACGTCCTGAAACTGAGAACAATGTACAGGGATGCGGAACAGCGCCTCGAAGCGTTGTTCCGGGAAAATCCGGCCATACAGAACGAGTGGACCACGCACTTCAAGCTTCGGCAGGATCCGCGCGTCCTGCCTGTGATCGGGAATCTTCTTCGTTCGACAAGTTTCGACGAACTCCCGCAATTGGCGAACATCATAGCGGGGGAAATGGCAATCGTCGGACCGCGCCCTTTTCCGGAATACCACCTCCTGGCGATGGATGGCGAGTTTCGCGACAAGCGGCGTTCGGTGACGCCGGGACTTACAGGCCTCTGGCAGATATCCGAACGAAGCGATGCGGATATCTGCCTGCAGCAACAACTTGACGAGTTCTACATCGACAACAGGTCATTGTGGTTCGACTGGCATATCCTCCTGAGCACAATTCCAGCGGCCTTCAAGCGCAATGGAGCTTACTAGCCTGTTGCGCGTTCTGCGGCAGCATCAACAACGGAGTTCATAATGCACGGACATAAGCGAGTTATGGTTACCGGTGGCGCCGGGTTCCTGGGGTCCTTCCTGTGCGAAAGGCTTCTGAGAGAAGGCAATGACGTCCTCTGCGTGGACAATTACTATACCGGTTCGCGCGACAACGTGATGCAGCTTCTTGACGATCCCCATTTCGAGATCATTCGTCACGACATCACTTTCCCGCTTTATGTTGAGATCGACGAGATCTACAATCTCGCCTGCCCGGCATCACCGGTCCACTACCAGGTCGACCCGGTGCAGACCGTGAAGACCAATGTGCACGGGGCCATCAACATGCTCGGCTTGGCCAAACGAACCAGGGCGAAGATCTTCCAGGCATCGACGAGCGAAGTCTACGGCGATCCCGCAGTCCATCCTCAACCCGAGGAGTATCGAGGCAGCGTCAACCCGATTGGCCCGCGGGCGTGCTATGACGAAGGCAAGCGATGCGCCGAAACGCTGTTCTTCGATTACCACCGTCAATATGGCGTAGACATCCGGGTGGCGCGGATCTTCAACACCTACGGGCCGCGCATGCATCCCAACGACGGCCGGGTCGTCTCCAACTTCATCGTTCAGTCGCTTCGGAACGAGCCGATCACCATTTTCGGCAACGGCACGCAAACGCGATCGTTCTGCTACGTGGACGACCTGATCGACGGCTTTATCCGCCTCATGGGTGCACCTTCTGGCGTTACTGGCCCAATCAACCTCGGCAACCCCGGCGAATTCCAGGTCGGTGAACTGGCCGAAATGGTGATCGAAATGACGGGATCGAGATCGGGCATCGTCTTCAAGCCCCTCCCGGCCGACGACCCGACACAGCGGAAGCCGGATATCAGCCGTGCAAAACATGAACTGGGCTGGCAGCCGACGGTGGGCCTGCGTGAAGGGCTCGCGAAAACGATCGCCTATTTCGAGTGGGCGCTTTCCGGCGGCGTCAGGAACTTGATCAACGCCAGGTCCACTCAGGCGCCTTATCCGCATGTGACGGCGTCGAATCTCGGCCTGGCTCCCAAGATAGGGGCATGACTAGCTACATCAACCATCGCGTCTCGAATCTCGCTTTTTCAATGGACCGCAAGCCCAAATCGAGATTTGCAAAGAAGGCGGCTACCGTGGGACGTGCAGATCACCACCAAAAAAATTGAGGACATGGATCATGCGCGTTGCCGTTATTACACCGTACTACAAGGAACCCAGCGAGTTCCTTGAGCAGTGCCACGCGAGCGTTCTCGACCAAACCTTTGCATGCGACCATGTCTTTGTTGCCGACGGGTTTCCGAATGCTGCCGTCGGTCGCTGGCACGCGAAGCATTTCATCCTGCCTAATGCCCACGGCGACGCGGGCAACATGGCTCGCGTGATCGGCAGCCTCAGCGCCTTTACCCAGGGCTATGATGCCGTGGCGTTTCTCGATGCGGACAACTGGTACCGATCCGACCACATCCAGCGCCTGCTTGAGCTTCAAGGCCGTACCGGTGCTGCGGTTTGCACATCGAGACGCTCGATGCACCGCACGGACGGCAGCTACATGTTCGACGACTCAAAGAGCGACGGCCGCACCCACGTGGATACGAATTGCTTGTTTCTCACGCGACCGTCCCTGCCGATCATCGCGCGCTGGGCTTACATGCCGCGGGAACTCTATCCGGTGGGAGATTCTGTCTATTGGAGTTCGATACGGGCCTCTCGGCTATCGTGCTCTCATGAGCCGACAGCGACGGTATGCTACCGTACGACTTGGGAATCCGACTACAAGCGAATGGGGGAACCTGTCCCCGCCGGCAGCAAGCCCCTCGCGTTCACCGACCAGCCATACTACTGGTTCAAATCGCTCCCGGCTCGGGATCGCTGGCGTATCTGGCAGGATTTCGGCTTTCCGCTCAGGCGGCGCACGGTGGCAAAGCTGGTCGTCCAATATGCGCTGTCAAGGCTTTCGCCCTACTCTTATCTCAGCGCCAAAACATGAATACCGAAAGCCATGCCACAGATACGATTTAACATCCCCATCAATCCGCAGAGACGAAGGATATTTCCTTCACTACTCGGCCGGTTAGCTCGATGGGACGACAGGTAATGCCACGGACGGGCAATGCGATGCGGTGTGCGGAAAATGTATGAGGTGCCCCTGAATTGTGCGGTAGCCTGCGGAGGAACAAACTTGCAGCGTATCGATGTCGTGATCCCCTGCTACAAATATGCTCATTTCCTGCAAGAATGTGTTGAAAGCGTTCTTTCGCAAGCGGATGTCGATGTACGAGTGCTCATTCTGGACGATGCTTCGCCAGATAATACACCGGAAATCGGAACGGCCTTGGCATCTCGGGATGCGAGAGTCGCGTACCGGCGTCACGAGGCAAACAAGGGCCACATCGCCACCTATAACGAGGGTATTGAGTGGGCGAGCGGCGACTTGTTCCTTCTTCTATCCGCGGACGATTATCTTTTGCCGGGCGCGTTAAGTAGGTCGTCGCAGTTGATGCGTAGAATGCCGAATTTGGGATTCACTTTCGGCAACGCGCTTATAGCTGAGCCGGATGGCACGACCCGGCGCTTCAATCCTCTCGGTGGCAATGTGCCCCATTTGCAAGTTCTGCCCGGTTCAGAATTCATTCGATTGAGCGGGGCGACCAACATAGTTCCGACACCGACGGCCGTCGTGAGAACGGCGCTACAGAAACAGGTAGGTGGCTACCATATAGAACTGCCACATGCTGGCGACATGGAAATGTGGCTGCGGCTCGCATCACATGCGGGAGTAGGCTTTATCAGTGAAGATCAAGCTATATACCGCCGGCATGCATCGAACATGTCGCTAGACTACTATACAGAAAGCATTCTTCCGGACCTCCAGCAAAGAAAAAAGGCTTTCGAGATTCTGTTTCGCCACGGCGCGGATAATCTCAAAGAGGATGAGAAGTTACGACGCTTTCTTACAGAAGATCTCGGAAGAGAGGCACTTCGACAGGCCAGCGTGGCGTTCAACAAATTCGACATTGCGGCAGCCGAGGCAATTCAGCGCTTTGCGCTGGAGGTCTCCCCCGAAGTACGAAATTCATTGCCTTGGATCAAGTTAGTTTTCAAGCAAGCCATCGGGCCAAAATGTTGGTATGCCTTGAATTCTATCTGTCGACGATCTGCTGGGTAAAGTGACTGAACCGGCCCGCATTTGCTAGAGGTCGTCTGGTTTAGGTTATGCTGCCAGGCGGCCGCCCGCCCGGGCGAACGCAGCCTTTCTCGAGTGCACCGATCCGAAGCGCGCTTGTGAACCGTCATTGCAACCTCCATTTCTATAGTGTTGCGACGACCGTTTGAAACTGCCTTGACTGCCGCGATCGGAATAATGGACAAGGCCGCCGCCATGGTCGCTATACACTTCGGCCTTCTTCACCCATTCATTGAGCGTGTGCGCTGAGCAGCCGATCTTGGCGGCTATCGAGGAGACCTAAGCCCAACGAGAGGGATGTTCGGCTTGGTGGTCCAGAACCATCCGCATAGCGCGCTCGCTGACTTCTGGGGTGGTCGTCTTGCTCATCTCAGCTCTACTTTCTCACGAGTCGGAGCCTCCGGCAAACCCGGTGCAGTTCACAGCCGACGCATCGGCGCCCTCGGGGGCACCGGTTGACCAATACGGAAGCTCCGCTCGCGTGTCGATGCGACGACACCGGGATTTGCCCCGGGGCATGGTGAGGCGGAGCGAAGGTGCGCTGGCTGCACAACTATCGACCCAGCAAAGCCACCAGAAAGCCAGTTGAACAACATCTTTTCCCCGAAGCAATACCGCGATCCGCCAACCGGAACGGTATTCGCAGGAGGGAAACATTGATACCGCGCAAGAACATACGCCTTTCGATGCACGCGGTACTACATTTTGTTTCCTTTACGGAGCGAGCGAAAAGAGTTCCCTTAAGTACTGAAGAATTGCTGTGAAGTCCTGACAGTACAATCAACAGGGATGCGCATAACGACAGGCTGATCCCAAAACTGCGACGACCAAAAACAGAGGACTTCGCGACATGATCGCAACGAGCGTCAAACTGGATGACGGCGTCGTTATCCACCACCCGGATCTGGTCAATCTGTACGGTTGCACGGTGGGCGGCGGTACTCGGATCGGCACTTTCGTGGAGATACAGCGAAACGCGATCATCGGGCGGAATTGCAAGATCTCCAGTCATTCGTTCATCTGCGAGGGCGTGACGATCGAGGACGGCGTATTCATCGGCCATGGCGTGATGTTCACCAACGACATGTATCCACGCGCCGTCAACGCCGACGGCAGCCTGCAATCCGACAGCGACTGGCAGATGATGCCGACGCGCGTCAAGCGCCATGCCTCGATCGGCAGCAACGCCACCATACTGCCAGGCGTCATCATCGGCGAAGGTGCGCAGGTGGGGGCTGGGGCCGTGGTGACACGGGATGTCCCGAACCATGCGGTCGTGGCCGGCGTTCCGGCGCGGATCGTCGGGCGCACCAAGGACACGCCTGCTGAACCCTTATTTTCCGGGAGAACGCAATGATCGGGATCGCCGTCATCGGGTATGGCTACTGGGGTCCGAACCTGGTTCGAAACATCGCGGAAATCTCGGGCGCCAGGCTGGTTTCCGTTTGCGATCTGAAGATGGAAAGGCTGGCCAGCGTCAAGGCGCGCTATCCGGCCGTTGACATCACCGACGACTTTGACGAAGTTCTGCGCGACCCAAGGGTCGATGCCATCGCCATAGCGACACCGGTTTCCGCCCATTTCAGTCTCGCAATGAAGGCCATGATGGCCGGCAAGCACGTGTTCGTCGAAAAGCCGATGGCGTCAACGGCCGAAGAAGCCCGGCGCATGGTGGACGAAGCCGCACGCCGCCGGCTCGTACTCGCGGTCGATCACACCTTCATTCACACCGGCGCTGTCCGCAAGATGCGCGAGATCGTCGAAAACGGCCTCGGCGAGATGTATTACTATGACTCAGTGCGGGTCAATCTCGGCCTGTTCCAGCATGATGTCAGCGTCATCTGGGATCTTGCCGTGCATGATCTGTCGATCATGGATTATGTCCTGCCGGAAAAGCCGGTCGCAGTTTCCGCAACCGGGATGAGCCATGTCATGGGTGAACCGGAGAACATCGCCTATCTCACCCTGTTTTTCGAAAGCAAGTTGATCGCGCATATTCATGTCAACTGGCTGGCACCGGTCAAGGTACGCCGCACGCTGATCGGCGGCAGCAGCAAGATGATCGTCTATGACGATCTGGAACCCAGCGAGAAAATCAAGGTCTACGACAAGGGCATCACGCTCAACGGTAATCCGCAAAAGAACGGCGAGAAGGTCTATCAGATGCTGGTCGGCTACCGCACCGGCGACATGTATGCCCCGCAGTTGGACATGACAGAGGCATTGGGCCGGGAGTTGCGGCAGTTCATCGACTGCGTTGAGTCCAGTACGCAGCCGATCGCCGATGGGCATGCGGGCCTACGGGTCGTGCGAATCCTCGAAGCCGCAACGCAGTCGCTTGCACAGCGCGGGCGTGTCGTCGAGCTCGAACAGGCAAGGCGGATAGCATGATCCCGTTTCTCGACCTCAAGGCTCAATACGCTTCGATAAAGGATGAAGTGGATGCGGCGGTGCTGGGCGTGCTCGCCTCTGCGCAATATGTGCTTGGCGAGGAGGTTGCCGAATTCGAACGGGAATTTGCCGCCTATTGCGGAACGAAGCACGCCGTTGCCGTCAATACAGGCACGAGTGCGCTGCATCTGGCACTGATTGCCGCCGGCGTCGGGCCGGGCGACGAGGTTATTACGGTTCCATTCACATTCGTGGCCACTGCCTCGGCGGTCTGCTATGTTGGAGCGCGCCCTGTATTTGTCGATGTCGAGCCGATAACGCTGACCATGGCCCCTGAAAAGCTGGAGGCGGCGATTACGCCACGCACGAAGGCGATCGTGCCTGTCCACCTTTATGGGCAGATGGCAGACATGGGCGAGATCGCAGCGATTGCCGCCCGCCACGGCATCCCGGTCATAGAGGATGCCTGCCAGGCGCACGGTGCGGAATATCGCGGGCAGCGGGCGGGTAGCATTGGCGCTCTCGGCTGCTTCAGTTTCTACCCCGGCAAGAATCTTGGCGCTTGCGGCGAGGGCGGCATCGCAGTCACCGACAATGACGACCACGCAACGATGCTGCGGATACTGCGCGACTGGGGCCAGGAACAGCGATATCACCACGTCCTGAAAGGGTTCAACTATCGCATGGATGGAATCCAGGGAGCGATCCTCAGGGTCAAGCTCAGACATCTGGAGGACTGGACAAATGCCCGTCGTGCGCATGCCGCGCGATACTCTCACCTGCTGAAGGGATTGGTCGATCTGGTGCCCCCTGTCGAAGCTCCGGGCCGACGTCATGTCTATCATGTCTACGCCGTCAGAAGCCGAGACCGCGACAGCTTGGCGCGAACGTTGCACAGCGCGGGCATACAGACCGGCCTGCACTACCCGATTCCCGTGCATCTCCAGAAAGCCCATGCCGACCTCGGCTATCAATCCGGTGATTTCCCGGCGGCGGAACGGGCGGCGCGGGAAGTCCTCTCGCTGCCGATCTACCCGGAAATGACGGCACGGCAGGTCGAGCAGGTCGCAGCCTCGGTGGAGCAGGATGCCTATGTCGCTTGAAGCAAGCCCCATCACCAGAATTGTGCAAGCGGTGCATGGTCGTAGGCAAAGTCCGACTGATCCAGATTATCAGAGTGGGCTTGTCGAGGAATTGCGTTGTGCCTACGGCAATGGCGGCCTGATGGAGCTCTACGGTCGCTTTGCGACCGGCGACGGGTTCATCGATGGCTTGATGCGCAAGACGATCTGGCAGGCCATCGCGCGTCGTTGCGGGCCTGGACTGCAGGTCGGTAGCGGCGCGGGCTTCAAACACCCCGAGACATTCGAGATCGGCAGCGGGGTTTTCATCGGCGCGCAGGCCTACATACAGGGCCGCTATGATGGGACCTGCCGGATCGGCGACAATGTCTGGATCGGGCCGCAGGCTTATTTCGATGCGCGCGACCTGATCCTGGAGGACCATGTCGGCTGGGGACCGGGCGCCAAGGTCCTGGGTTCTAGCCACACTGCCCTGCCCGTGGATGTGCCGATCATCCGAACCGATCTGGAAATCAAGCCCGTCCGCGTGGGCGCATGGGCCGATATCGGCACCAACGCGACGATCCTTCCGGGTGTTTCGATCGGCAAGGGTGCGATCGTCGGTGCGGGCGCGGTCGTCATCGCCGATGTCGAACCTTTCTCGGTGGTCGCCGGCGTACCGGCGAAATTCTTGCGGTGGCGGGACGAACCCACCCCGGCAACCTAGTGAACGGTGATAGGCCATGAAAAACAAGCGCATTCTGATTACCGGCGGCGCAGGCCTGGTTGGCTCGCATATCGCAGATCTCGTGGCACAGGAACGGCCGCGCGAAATCCTGATCCTCGACAATTTCGTCCGCGGCCGTCGGGAAAACCTGATCCAGGCCACAGGCGCCGCACCGGTGACGATCATCGAAGGAGACATCCGTGATCGCGCGCTGCTGGCGAAATGCTTCGAGGGTGTGGACGTCGTCTTCCACCAGGCCGCCATCCGCATCACGCAATGTGCAGAGGAACCGAGGCTTGCCTTCGATGTGCTGGCCGGCGGTACCTTCGATGTGCTGGAGGCTGCGGTCAAAGCAGGCGTCTCGAAGGTCGTCGCGGCATCCTCTGCTTCGGTACTCGGGCAGGCCGACAGTTTTCCGACCACAGAGGAGCACCACCCCTACAACAACCGCACCATCTACGGTGCAGCCAAGACGTTCAACGAGGGGCTGCTGCGCAGCTTTGCGGAAATGTACGGGCTGAAATATGTCGCCCTCAGGTATTTCAACGTCTACGGTCCGAGAATGGATGTGCACGGGGTCTACACCGAAGTGTTGATCCGGTGGATGGAACGGATCGCGGCCGGGCAGCCGCCGATCATCCAGGGCGACGGTACCCAGACCCTGGATTTCGTCCATATTCACGACATCGCGCGCATCAATCTGCTCGCCGCCAAATCCGAAGTCACGGACGAAGTGTTCAATGTCGCCAGCGGCACGGAAACCAGCCTCAACGAACTCGCCCGCCTTTTGTCTGGCATCATGGGATCGTCGCTGGAGCCGGAATACGCCCCGGCACGCAAGGTCAACGCCGTGTCCCGCAGGCTCGCGTCGATGGCCAAGGCAGAGCGCCTTCTGGGTTTCCGGACCGAAGTGACGCTCGAACAGGGGCTCCGAGATCTCGTCGCCTGGTGGAGGCAGGAGAAGGCGGTGGGGGGACAGGCAGCATGAGCACGCCCCTTCGCCAGATCCCGGTCGCCAAACCCGTCCTTGATGAAGAGGAAGTCGATGCCGTACGGCGCGTCATCTTGTCGGGCTGGGTTACCCAGGGACCAGAGGTAGCCGCGTTCGAAAGCGAGTTTGCCGCGTTCGTCGGTGCGCCGCATGCCTGCGCAGTCTCCAACTGCACCACTGCGCTCCACCTTGCGCTGAGAGCGATCGGCGTCAGCAGCGGCGACGAGGTGATCACGGTCAGCCACTCGTTCATCGCCACCGCAAATGCCATCCGCTATTGCGGGGCGGTTCCGGTTTTCATCGACATAGAAGCGCATGGGTTCAACATCGATCCAGCACTGATCGAGGCGGCTATTACCCCATGCACCCGGGCAATATTATGTGTGCACCAGCTGGGCATGCCATGTGATCTCCGTGCCATCATGGATATCGGACGCCGGCACGCCATTCCGGTCATTGAAGACGCCGCCTGCGCTTCTGGCAGCGAAATCCTCTGGCAAGGCGAATGGCAGAAGATCGGCAAACCGCATGGGGATATCGCTTGCTTTTCTTTCCATCCCCGCAAGGTCGTCACGACAGGCGACGGCGGAATGCTGACCACGGCCAATGCCGAATACGACAAGAAGTTACGCCTGTGGCGTCAGCATGCCATGAGCGTAGCCGACACGGTGCGTCACGGCTCGAAGCAAGTGATTTACGAAAGCTACCCCGAAATCGGCTACAATTACCGCATGACAGACCTTCAGGCAGCGCTCGGGCGGGTGCAACTGCGCCGGCTTCCCGAACTTGTCATGCGACGCAGAGCACTCGCCGAGCTCTATCGGCAACGTCTGTCAGAAATCTCCGGTCTGGAGGCGCCACTCGAACCCGCCTGGGCACGCAGCAACTGGCAGAGCTACTGCGTCAGGCTGCCCGACTGGCTTGACCAACGAACCGTGATGCAAACGCTGCTGGATCGTGGAATCTCGACCCGGCGGGGCGTGATGAATATCCACCGCGAACAAGCTTACGCAAGTAGTGACACACATCTTGTCGCATCGAGTCTTGGCCACAGCGTCGCGGCACAGGAAGAAACGATCATCCTGCCCCTCTATGCGCAAATGACCGACGAAGACCTTTCGGACGTGGTCGACGCCTTGCACGACGTTGCATCGCACCAGCCAAGATGGCCTGACGGCAAAGCATGGACTGTCCTTCAGGCAAACCGTGATATCCACGTCCGGATAGGCGCCGGCAGGGACGCTAGCGGCACAAGCCCAGCCAACATCTTCAGTGAGTAGAGCCCCGTGCCGAGCACGGCGAGCGAACCCAGTACCGTTGCCAGCCAAAGCGGCAGGAACTGGGTCGCGCAAAAGATCAACGCGGACAATGTCAGGAAGATCAGACAGAGGTTGCGATTGGCCAGAGACCAGCGAAATCCGCTAAGACGCCGCACGAGAATGTAGATCAGAATGCTGTGCCAGACGTAGAGCCCAAAAAACGCGGCTCCGGCTCCAATTGCGCCGAACCTGTCCACCAACAGCCACGCCAACCCGACATGCACGACTGTTGCTGCGATGTCCGTCCAGAAGAATGTCCAATTTGCGCCCTTCGCCAGCACGATAAAACCCATCGGCCACGAAATGATTCTGAGCATCATGCCAAGGCTGATCCAGCGCAACAGGTTGACTGCCGGGTGGAATTCCGGGGAATAGAACAGCCACATCGCTAGGGGCGCAAAGGTCAATGTCGCAAGCACGCCAGGACCAGCGAGCAGCATACTGATCTGCGCCTGCTCGTTGACCAATTGGTTGCACGCAGTGTTGTCCCGCGAAATAGCCGTCAGACGCGGATAAAAGTCCGTGCCCATGGCCTGCAGGATGAATCCGGCATAAAGCCCGCCGAGTGCCCAAGCCGCCTGGTAGAGCCCTGCGGCCACCACGCCGTTCGCGTGCATTATGATGATGCGGATAGCATAGGCGCTTCCGAAGGTCAGAACACCGCTGACCATGAACACGAAGCCAAGCCTAAGCAGAGCCACAGCTTCCGGACCGTACAGGCCTGTCGCGTTCGCCGGATCGGTGAGGCCGATCTTCCTGCCGTACCACCAGGACACAAGCAGCATGGCGGCCGCGACAGCGACGATGGAGGGCACAATGCCCCCAGTACCGAAGAAGTAAACCAGAGGGATCGTCAGCACGGTACTGAAGAGCGCTGAAAGCACATTGATGCGCGCGAGACTGGAAATATCGCGCATCCCCTGGATCAGCGCCTGCTGGCCCCCCGCTGCCAACCGAAAGAAGACTGCGACCGATAGCAGGATAACCCCCACCGCATGCTGATGATCGCCAAATGTCAGAGTTGCAACCGGAACAGCAAGCGCAGCAAGAAGTAGCGTACCCAGGACAGCGAGAACAATGGAAAGCCGACCGACAATTCTGGCAGTGCGCGCAATCCTGTCAGGCTCCCCCGTTCCGGTCGCCTCGGCAATCTGGCGCACGCCGCTCGACTGAACGCCAAGGCCAGCCAGCGTTTGCGCGATATCGATCACGGAATTGTAGAGGCCCATTAGGCCTATGCCTTCCGGCCCCAGCATCACCGCTACCGCCTTGTTGCGGAAGATTGAGAACGCAACATTGACGACCGATGAGCCACCGATAAGCAGCGTCGACTTGAGGATTTGGGCGATGGAGTGCCCGTCCGCCGGGGTTTCGTCTCGCTTCATTTGGCACCCAATTTAGTGCCGGCGATCCGCTTGTGGCACTGAATCTTATCGCTGCAGGCATCAGATCGGTCGGGCACCCGCTGCCGATTGCCAGACCGTCGGGCTCGGTAGTTGCTTGTGCTCATTGGCCGGTTTGCTCAGTTTGCGGATCCGCTTTGTCTGGCAACACCGTGGCAGCAGCCGATGTCTCCGGCACCTGCTGGCTGGACCTGCGGACGACGCGCACGACATCGCCGGGTTGCAGGAGTGTATTTTCGGATGCAGGCAACTGCTGGACGCTGCCGTTGGCCAGTCGGTCGACCGTAAACACAAGAGCATCCGCGTCATCAGAGCCCTCCACATCAGGGCTTTGGGCGAGCGTATCCAGCAATTGCCTCTGCGTAATATCGCGTTTCAGCTTGAGTTGATCCAGGCTGGCCTGCTCGGCCTGCAATTCCGTAGCGACGTCCGTTCGCCGCCTGTCGTAAAGGCCTTCTATGTTGCGCGACGCTTCAGCCAGGCCCTGACGGGCTCGCATGGCTGCCGTCGACAGGTCCAGCCGCCCCGCGTAGTATCCTCTCTGCAATCGTTCAAGTTCTGCCAGACGAGACGGAAGCGCTATGCCTTTTTCGACCATTGATTTCATGTTGCGCATTTCCCCTTCCACGGATGCGATGTCCGCATCCGAGCCGGCGGCCTTTTTGTCCAGGTTCGTGATTTCCGTGGACAGTAGGTCGCGCAATTCCGTGTAAGACTTCACCTGCCGCTTCAGGAGGTTCGCACGCGCGACGAATATTTCCTTCTCCTGCCCATAGACCGCAGCTGCAAGCTTATCGTCGCGTCCAACCCACGAGCCGGCGGGGATCTCCGTTGCGCCAGACATTTCCGCCAAAAGCCGTGCGATTTTGACCTCGCTACGCAGGATGGAGTTCTCAAGTCCCCTTAACGTGCCGACAACAGCCAGCTTTTCCTGACTCTTCCCACTCTCGGAGCGAAGCCGGCCACCACTCATCGCCAGTGACTGCAACACGGTCAGTCCGACGTGGAACTTGTATTCACCCGGTGTTGCGACATCTCCGACGACATAGACCGGAGGATATTCGACGATCGCGACGGTGACCTCCGGCATTTCCACAAGCCCGATCTTTGCCTTCAGCCGGCCGGCAATCTCAATGGAAAGCCGGGTGGCGTCGAGATTGCCGACCGTAAGCTCTCCAGCGACCGGAAGCGACAGGATACCTCTGTCAGAAACTTCGAAATCGCCGCCCAGCGCGTCCCATTTGTCATAAGCGCCCTTGGTGGGCATCCAGAGCACAATCGTCAGCCTGATTTTCGTGTGCGGCGGCAGCGGTGTCGTCTCGGCAAAAGCAGACGTTCCCGGCCACAGACTGACAAATACGACGAATGCCAAAGTGATAATGGTCGTGGGGATTGATTTGCGTTTGGAACGTACAGCGGCGAGCATGTAATTCTCCGGACCTGATACCCCAGGCATTGTTTCAGGCGACGCAAGTTCGGCGACACTGGAATACCGCGGCTTGCCCTGCTCTGGCTCGGTTCAACACTGGACACCGATCGCAGTTTGCAAATTATTGACCGATAGAGAAAGAGGAACGGTCGGAGAGCCACCTCATCAATATGGGTGATATGGGAATAAGCATGCTTACACGGCAGGAAAATCCATGCCGACTGCCGTGATTCTCCCGCCCGATGGATGGTTGCTGCCAGTTTAGGGAGGAGAGTAACTCTAGCCCGCATCCTCATTTGGAAGGAGAATCCACTTGGCACATCGTTCATTCGGTGGATAAGCAGGTGCATGTCGCCTCCACGGTCGTTGACCTTCGATCCGTACATCAACCGTTTTACGCCGTCGCGGACGCTGCCGACGTACGGTAAAGTCGCGGCGGTGATGGGGTGGAGTGGCTTGCGGCCAACGGTGAGTGTTACCGATCGGCTGTATCTCCCGGATAGAGGACACGGCTTTGTTGGACGGGAACGAGTGTAGCGAAATCACTGCGGGGACAGGCGGCGCCAAACGACGGCTTGAACCTCAACGCGTCTTGGTGATCGTGACCAGTTCAGGAAGCGTGTCGGATCGGTTGATCGATGCGGTCGAACGGGAATTTCCCTGGATCGTCGTCGAACAGGTCGATCGCGTTGCGGCTGCGTGTACCACATTTCAACATCCCGTCGCCTTGATCCTCGTCGATATCGCATTGGTGAAGGAAGCGGAGGAAGCTTCCGGCAGGATCCTGCGAAGCCATCCAAATGCGCTGGCTGCGGTGATTCAGCCCAATGACAAGGTTCTGGCCGCACCTCTCGCCGCAGTCGCTGCCTCGCCGCTGTTTCGCAGCGTTTTACCGATGGATTTCAGACTGGATATCTGGCTGTCGATCATCCGCCTCATGCTTTGCGGTGGCGAGTATTTCCCGCCAGGGACCCCTCTGCAATCCAGGGGCAACAACAACGACGACACCCTTTCAACATACCACCGTTATGCGTCACCCGTTCAACGTGAACGCAATATGGCGGAGTTGACCATGCGCGAGACACAGATCCTCGAAATGGTGGCTCGCGGCTTGCAAAACAAACTGATTGCTGTCGAATTCGGGTTGTCGGAGCACACCGTCAAGGTTCATCTGCACAACATCATCCGAAAGCTCGGCGTCCACAATCGAACTGAAGCCGCGGCCAGGTTCCGCAACTTCACGGCCACCGCTGGCGCTTTATAGCCGAAAAGCTCGTCGAAGAGCCAGCCGCCTTGCCTTATAGCGGCGTGCGCGGTCAGGCGCCGGGGTTCACTTCCCTACCACTCGCCGGCAGGTTCCGCCCGAAACTCCTCGGTATCAGACGACCTCCTGGGATCTGTACGGGAGATGATAAAAGCTGCCCGGCAGGCTATGAGAAATATGTAACAGTTAATACTTTTATCATATCTTAGCGGATGCAACCTCAAATCTTAGCTAGACAAATCAGTGATTCCACACCTAGTCTGACAAACTAAGCGAAGTCCGACCGCATCAGGGCACCCAGATACGCGAGCGGGATGAACTAGAAATGTGTGAATTTGAGTTTTTGAGGATGCGTAGCGCAAAGCAATTGTGTCGGCGTGGCAGTTTGGCGTGATTGACGAATCCCAAAGCAGCAAATCACTAGACTGACAGGCGATCAAGGAACACGATGAGACAAAAGACTTTACTCGCGCCCACAATAGCGCTGATCCTCTCAGGTTGTGTCGTTGGCCCTAACTACAAGCCACCGATCGCGGAATTGCCTGCCAAGTACTCGGAAGCGAAAGACAAGTCCGCTGAGAACGTGCGCCTTAATCCCTGGTGGGAACGCTTCAAAGACAAGCGCCTCAATGCACTTGTCGCAGAAGGCATGAATGAGAATCTCAGCGTATTGGGCTCGCTGGAACGCATTGTCGAAGCGCAGGCCAATGTCGTTGCGGCAGGTGCGGGTGCACTGCCGCAGGTCAATGGTTCAGCTGGCGCCATCATCAATGGCGAAAACTCGACAAATGCCAAGCATACCACCAACAAGACTGCATCAGCCGGTTTGACGGCTTCTTGGCTGCTCGATTTCTTCGGACAGTACAAGCGCTCCACCGAAGCGGCCAACTACTCGCTCGATGCCGCCTACGATAACGTCAATGTCGCCCGGCTTGCCTATTTTTCCGATCTGGCCGTGACATATGTCGACTTGCGCTACTATCAGGAATCCCTTGCGCTTACCCGCGAGAACCTGGCTTCCCGCCGGGTGACATTGAAACTGATCAACGACATCAAGGAAGCGGGCTCCGCTTCGCGTCTTGACGTCGTTCAGGCAGAGGGCCTGGTTAACCAGACACTTGCGGAAATTCCGACGCTGGAAACCGGCTACCATCTGGCAGCAAACCACATCGCGACCCTGCTTGCGGTGCCGGCGGCGACGATGACTGCGAGCTTTGCGCGTGGTAGTGGCCAGCCGATGCCTCGTAATGCCACTAAGACCGGCATTCCAGCAGATCTTATCCGCAATCGTCCGGATATCCGCCAGGCTGAACGCCTGCTTGCAGCGTCAACGGCAAGCATCGGCGTAGCCGAATCGCAACTTTATCCCAGCATTTCGCTTGGCGGCTCGATCGACGGCTCGCGCTTTTCCACACGCGTTGGCTCAGGCGGGCTTTTGTCCTGGTCTTTTGGACCTACAGTGGTCGTGCCGATCTTCAACGGCGGCGCTCTGAAGGCGGAAGTGGACATTGCTAACTCCGTTGCCAGACAGCAGTATATTGCCTGGAAACAGGTCGTACTCAATGCAATCGAGGAAGTCGAGGACGCCCAGATTGCATTGCATCGCGACTACCAGACCGTCTATGCACTTCGCCGGCTCGTCGTTTCCTATGAAGAGGCCTTGTCGCTGGCGCGTGAAAGCTACAAGGGCGGCACTGCAACCGTGCTGGACATTCTCGATGCCGAACGGAATGTTGCCAACGGCCGTTTGACGCTCGCAACGTCCATCAGGAACCTTGCCCGCGACTACATTGCGCTCAATGTCGCAATCGGCGGCGGCTCCGACATCGGCAGCCCGATCAAGACCCAGTGAAGTTCCAGGCGGGATAACCCGACTTATGAACTTCGTTGACTTATACTCACCAAAGTCATGACCTCCACCAAAGGTGGAGGTTTGAAACGCTGCGCTTGAACCGCTAGAAGCGGTTTTGCTATAGATTAGTAGCTACGATTAAAGAGGTCGGCAAAGTCGGAAGCTTTGTCGACCT